>CAWFXW010000001.1:0-39233 GCA_963819785.1 uncultured Actinomycetes bacterium
CACCACTCATCGTGCTACTTCCGTCCCGGCGCGGTCCGTCGTCACGCTCCCTCAACCTCGGAGCGGGCCAGCGCGATTCCCCGCGCCGGGGCAGGCACCGCATCCGTTCGGAGCCAAGCGGCAGCCTGATTCGCCGTGACAACCTGGTGACGATGGCCAAAGTACGGTTTGAGGGCTAGTTACCCGATCTGGGGGGCACACGCGATGGCGACTAGTCCCGCGGCCTTGCTGGCCCGTAACTCCGACGCCGCCCAGGCGGCTGTCCTGCACCTCTTCGGGGGGCCATACATCACGCATTGCGGGCAGCGCAGGGACGTGCCCGAAGGCAGCAAGCGCCTGCTCGTCTTCGTCGCGCTGCGCCGGGTGCGGGTCGAGCGGAGCTGCGCGGCGGGGACGCTGTGGCCCATCGGCGGCGAGCTGCGGGCGGCGGGAAACCTGCGTTCTGCCCTGTGGCGGCTCCGGCGAGCCGGAATCGACCTGATCGTCGCGGACAAGTGGTCGCTGATGCTCTCCGACGAGGTGGTCGTCGACCTCAGGGTCATGGAGGACTGGGCCGCGCGGCTGATCGGCGGCACGGCGACCCTCGATGACCTCGGGAGCATGCGATGGCGGGCGGAAGCCCTGGAGTTGCTCCCCGGATGGTACGACGACTGGGCGCTCATGGAGCGTGAGCGGATCAGGCAGCGTATGCTCCACGCGCTCGAGGCGCTCAGCTGCACGCTTGTTCACCAGGGCCGATGGGCTGAGGCCGTGGAAGCCGCGCTGGCGGCGGTGACTGCCGAGCCGCTCAGGGAAAGCGCCCAGCGCACGCTCATCGAAGCGCACCTGGCCGAGGGAAACTGGATCGAGGGCCGTCGGGCCTTCGACGCCTACCGTGATGTCCTGCAGCGAGAGCTCGGGACCGAGCCGTCCGCCCATCTCGCGGCGCTGATCGAGGCCCCCCGGGCGTCGGCCGGGAGGTTCGCGGGCCATGACCGGCCGCGGCCCGGGGCGCCCGCCAGTTCCGCCCCGGTCCCGGCGATGAGAACGGTTCGCTGAGCCCTGTTAGCGGCCGCGCTCGCGTTCTTCGTCCTCGGCGCGGCGGATGGCCTCGCGTTCTTCGTCCTCGGCGCGGCGGATGGCCTCGCGTTCTTCGTCTTCGGCGCGGCGGATGGCCTCGCGTTCTTCTTTGTCGTCGTCGTGACGGTGCCGGTGCCCGTGGTCGTCGTCCCCGTCGTGGCGGCGCAGGTGCCCATCGTCGTCGTCCTCGTCGTCGTCGTCGTCCTCGTCGTCGCAGCGGTCGTCGTCGTGCTCATGGCGCGGCTGGCACTTCCGCACGTACTCTTCGATGATCCCGTCGACAATGTGTTCGCGAAGATGCTTGCATCGGCCCTCGCGTGAATCGATCCGGCACATGCGCACCGCCAGCTCACCCGTGAGCCTGGACAGGGCGGCCCGGCCACGCAGCGATACCCTCAGTGCGAGGCATAGGCAATCGACGTAATCGTGCGCATAGGGGTAGCCCCACCAGAACCTCGTCGAGATGCCGCCCGGCCACCAGGGCTCGCGCGTACAGCCGCTTGAAATCCGTCGTCGCCGGGTCGCCGCCGACATCGCCTGCGATGCCGGCCACCTCGGCCTTCAGCTGCGCGACCCGCTCGGTGAGCTTCTCCGGCTCCTTGAGCAGATCGTCGAAGCACGTTTCGGCCGCCTGGGCGCGGTGCTCGTACTCGGCGATGCGCGCCTTGATGATCGCGATGCCGCATTCGCGGACGTCCGTGTCGAAGTCACCGTCGTCATCGACGCAGCATCCGAGCTGGGGGTCGCACCCCCTGAGGCGCTCCTTGACCTCGAGCCAGGCGTCGTCGAGGCACTCGACGGTCTCGCGATCGTCGATGATGCACCGCAGTTGGTCGGTCACGTGGGCGAGCTGGCTCCGAACCTCGGCCACGACCGGAGTCGCATCGTGCCGGGCCTTGCCGTAGTCCAGCCTGGCCTTCTCGTACTTGTCCGGGTCCGCGCCCGGGTGCTCGTTGTCGTAGTCCGCTTCTGCCTGTACGCCCTTGGCCCGGCAGCGGAGCGGGTCAAGCGCTCTGGGACTGCAGTCCGGGCATTCCCGCGGCGCGGTCAGTTCAAGATCCGCGGCCGGCGGCGGGGGAGCCCCGTCCGCCGCGGGCGGCTCAGCCGGGTTCTGCTCATTCGGTGGATTGTTCATGGGTCCTCCATGGTTGCGGACCCTGGCATTGTCTGGCCGCCGCGTCACCGCACCGTCGCCGTGGCGTGGACCTCGTCACGGCAACGCGGAGATCAACGCTGCGGTGACAATGCATTGTCATAGTTGTCCGATGCAGTCCGAGCCGGAACGGTGTGGCGTGTGCATCGTGCGAGTGGTTCGGCAGGAGTCCGGCCTGATGATCACCCTCACCGAGCGGACCGACGTCCACGACGCGTCGACCCAGCACCGGCGCACGACGACCGACGTCGCGCAGGCCGTCGAGGCCGTAAGGATCTTCATCCTCGGTGTCGCTCGTCAGGTGAACGACTTACGCGTGACGCTGGTGACGTAGGGGTGACGAGCCTACGGCAGGCTCGCGATGTGGCTGGTTTCGGAAGCATCGCGGCAGTGGGCAAGAGCCTGGAAATGGTGCTCAACGCCGGCTTCACCGCGGTGCCGCCCATCACCGGCGAAACAGCCCGCGCTCAGCTGATCCAGACCGAAGACCTGGATCCGGGATCGCATTTCCTGATCCGCCCGACCATATCCATTCTGCTGTACCGGGTGGATTTCAACAAAACGATGCGGGCGAGCTGGTCGGCGATCGGCTCGGTCGACGGCAAGGCGCACCTGCCGGTTGACCTGCACTACCTGTTCACCGCGTGGGCGGACAACGCCGACCACGAGCACCGCCTTATCGGCAGGACTATGCAGATCCTCGAGGAGCTGGGCTCGCTCAGCGGTCCGCTCTTGCATCCGGCCGGGGACTGGTTGCCCAACGAGGCGGTGCAGCTCTACCTCGAAGACATTGCCACCGATGACCTCATGCGCACCTTCGAGAGCCTGGTGTGCGACTTCCGCCTGAGCATTCCGTACATCGCCCGGGTCGTCGTCGTGTCGACGCCAACCGGAGAGGCAGTGCCCGATGTGCTGACCCACGTGCAGGGAATGCGTCACGACCTTGGCTCGAACGGCACCGGGGCGGGCAGATGAACGAGATTCTCACGCAGGTCTGGGACGAGCGCGTCACCCGGCTGCGGCTGGGAATTGAGCTGACCGACGCCCTCGGCCGGCCGGGGCCGGCCATCGGCCTCGGGGTCTTCTCGGAGAACGTCCCGCGGCCGCACCCGGTGCCCAAATCTGCCGCGACCCCGTCTGGCGATGCCGACGACGCCATAGGGCTGCCCGGGGTGAGGCAGAATCCCTCGGGCCGGTTCTCGATCAGCTTCACCGCGCGTGACGTCGCCGGCCAAGATCGGCTCGAGGTGCGCGTCATCGACCCGAGCCGCCGCTACGTGCCGCGGCGGCTGTCGGTTCCCGTGCCGTCCCTGGCCGACGTGCTCGCGGCCGAGCACGCCCACGACGCCGATCCCGCCGTGCCCCTCGCGCCGCGCGGCTGCCGGCCGTTTGTGTTCCCGGGCGCCGACTACGGTACGCACGCCGGCGCGACCATCATCAAGGGCCGGGCTACGTGGAGAACTGATGGCTCGCCGGTTCAATGGGCCCGCATCGAGGCCACGGCGAACGGAGCGAGCCAGTCAGGCCCATGGCGCGCCCATGGGGACGACCGAGGCGAGTTTCTGCTGGTCATCGGCCTTTTGTCGGTCATGCAGCTGTCGCTCATGCAGATGCCGCAGCCGAGCCTGCAGGTCGATGTGAACGTCGTCGTCCACGCGCGCCTGGTGCCGCCCCCGGGTACCGCCGTAGATTCGCCCGCGCAATCCCGCAGCGATCCGCTATGGCACCTGCCCGTCGAGCGACTAGCCACGCTGGACCCATCGGACCCGGTGGCCACGGGTGAAGACCTTCCCCCCGGCTACACCTCGACGACCAGCCAGGTCGTGACCTGCAACCCGGGCCGGGTGATCCGTCCCATCCCGTTCATCCTCAATTGAAAGCTACCCCGAGAGGAGGCCCATGCCCGAGTACCTGGCTCCTGGCGTGTACGTCGAGGAGGTTAGCTTCCGCTCCAAGTCGATCCAGGGCGTACCGACATCGACTACCGGCTTCGCAGGCCTCACGCACTACGGACCCGTCCAGTACGTGGGCGGCCCGAGGGCGACCGAGCCCCGCCTCGTCACCAGCTACGCCGAGTTCGAGCGCGTCTACGGCGGCCTGGATCCCTACGCCAACGGCCTGTCTCAGCAGTTGCCGTACCTGGCGCATGCCGCCCGCGCCTTCTTCCTCAACGGAGGAAGCCTCCTGTACATCTCGCGGATCTACCACAACCCGGCCTCCGGTGGCGACGGCCTCGCGTCGAGGGACATCGCCATCCAGACGACGGATCCGTCAGTGGCTACCTTCCAGGCACGCTGGCCGGGGAACTACGGCAACGTCCTGGTCACGGTGTCGGCCGTTCGCGGCGGCGACGTGGGCATTCACAACGGTCAGGCGGTACGGGTGTCCGGGGGCGCCGCCACCGGCATGATCCTCGAGGTCTTCCCGCAGAACAGCCCCCCCAAGCCGGACACGCCGCTGTCCGCCGATCGCCTGTGCGTCCTCAAGCTCGATCCGAACCAGCTCGATCCGAACGGAAGCCCGATCTTCACGGGTCCGGACGGCCGACCGAAGACGCCCGCGGTCACCGACTTGCTCATCCCCATCCTGGTCAACGTCACCGTCAACGCCCCCAACCAGCGCCAGGACTTGTACGCGCGACTTGGCCTCGCCAACGGCGGCAACCGGGCGATCAACAAGGTGCTCTCGCTCGACGACCCCGAGGACGAGGACTGCATGGTGTGGTTCAGCTATGCCTTCCCGCTGGACCCGGACCACACCGATCCCTATCCCATTCAGCTGCTTCTGGGTCTGGTCGGCACGGATAAGTCTCTCATGAAGCAGTACCGCCTCGGGGGCGGCGACGACGGTGATTCCCCCGACGAGTCGGACTTTCAAGGCCTGGAGGCCGACCCCGATGACGTCACCAAGAAGGCGACCGGACTCGCTGCACTCGCCGAGGTCGACGACATCGCGATCGTGGCGACTGCCCGATGCCGGCGCCATCGGAGATCCAGGCCTGCAGTTCCTCGTCACCCAGGACCTGATCAGACACGCCGAGCAGAGCCGCTACCGGATTGCTGTCGTGGACGGGCCGCAGGGCGCGTCGATCAACCAGATCCGCGCGTTCCGCGGTAACTTCGATTCCACATACGGCGCCCTGTACCACCCGTGGATTGAGACTCTCGACCCGAACGGCCCGCCCGCTCCGGGCATCCCCACGCCGACGCTTCACCTTCCGCCGTCCGGATTCGTCACGGGCATCTACGCGCGCAGCGACATCACCCGCGGCGTCTTCAAGGCACCGGCCAACGAGGTCGTCTACGGGCTGACGAAGTTCGAGAGCAACATCAACCAGGGCCGCGACGAAGTGCTCAACCCGGAGAACATCAACGCGCTGCGTTTCTTCCCGGATCGGGGAAACCGCGTGTGGGGTGCGCGCACGCTGAGCTCGGACCCGGAATGGCTCTACGTCAATGTCCGGCGGCTGTTCATTTACCTCGAGCATTCCATCGACAAGGGAACCCAATGGGTCGTGTTCGAGCCCAACAACGAGGCGTTGTGGCGCAACATCACCCGGACCATCAAGGACTTTCTCGAGGTGCAGTGGCGTAACGGCGCGCTGATGGGCGCCACCCCGGACGAAGCGTACTTCGTTCTCTGCGACCGCAGCACGATGTCGCAGAACGATCTCGATAACGGCCGGCTGATCTGTCTGATCGGCGTCGCGCCGGTCAAGCCGGCCGAATTCGTGATCTTCCGCATCGGGCAGTGGACCGCTGACGCCCGCGGCTGAGGGAAAGGAACGGCGCTATGGCCACGAAACGGGACAACCCGTACGGTGCATTCAATTTCAAGGTCGAGTTCGGCGACGTGGCGGGCGGCGGCCCCATCGACGCCGGCTTCTCGGACGTCTCGGGTATCGGCACCGAGGTGAACTACTCCGAATACCGGACCGGCACCGAGATGTTCAACACCGTCCGCAAGATCCCGAACACCTTCAAGACCGACGAGGTCACGCTCAAGCGCGGCCTGGTCGGCACGACGGACATCTTCACGTGGTTCAAGGCGGTCCGCGACGGCCAGTACCAGCCGCGGTCGGTCACCATCGTGATGCTCGACGAGGCCCGCAACGAGGTGCTGAGCCTGGTGCTGAAGAACGCGCAGCCCAAGAAGTGGGTGGGGCCGACGCTCGCCGCCAAGGGCGGCGGCGAGGTGGCGCTCGAGGAGCTTCACCTCGTCCACGAGGGCATCGAGTACGAGTAGCGGCAGGCGGTCGTGCTCAACGTCACCAGTGCCAGCCAGCCCACCGCCGACGGGGCGCTGCCCGGGGTGCCCCTGGACCGCCCGGGGTCTACTTCGCCCCGGTGGCGCCGGCGCACCCCGGCTGACGATCGAGCCGATGGACGTGGCCGGGTTCGTCGGCGTAGCTCCGCGCGGCCCGGCCTGGGAACTGGTCGATGATCCGGCCCTGGACACGCCGGGACCGTTCCGGGCCCGGTCGGTGGCGGTGCGCGCTGGACCGCTGGGACGACTACCTCGAGCTGTTCGGAGCGTTCGAGGGCCCCGGGCTGCTGCCGTACGCGGTGGCCGCCTTCTTCGCCCAGGGCGGGCGGCGCGCCTACGTCGTGCGGATCGTCACCGCCACGAGCCGCGATGAGGCACCCGTCGGCTGCACGGCCTTCGAGCTGAGCACCGGAACCGGGACGCCCGCTCGTGTGGTGCGGCTGCGGGCACGCAACGAGGGCACCTGGGGAGACCGGCTGGCGATCACCATGACGTTCACCCGCACGCCATTCGAGGCCACCAGTCTTGCGCCCGGACCAGATCCTGCTCGGTCCCGGCAGTGCGGCACCGGCCGGCACCACGCTCCGGATCAGCACGCCGTCGGCCAGCCGGCCGCGCTCGCGGTCATATCCGGGCTCACCCGCGCCGGCCGCCGGCCGATCCCGGATACGACGTCGTCGCCACGCTGGACCGTCAGGTGCTGATGACCGCGGACACGACGTTCGAGGTCGTCGAGGCCGAGCTCGCCGTCGACGACAAGGATCCGCTGCGGCTGCGCCAGGAACGGCACACGGCTCTCGGCCTGGCCCCCGGGCACCCGCGGTTCCTGCCCGACGTGCTCACCGCCGAGTCCCGCCTGGTGGAGGCCGTCGTCGACGGACCAGGGCGCTGCTGCCGGACGCCGACCTGCCAGGACCTCGTGACGGCCTGGTCACGCAGGGTCAGGACCGCTCGGGGCTGATCACCTGCGAGGACGTCTTCCCCCACGACAGCGATCCGGCCGGCACCGGCGGCATGGACGCCATCCGCGGCGCGCCCGAGGTGGCGACCCTGGTCGTGCCCGACCTCTACGCGCTCGCCGACACGGCTCCGCAACGGGCCGGACATCCCGCCCGCCGCCAGCCCGCGCTTCCAGGTCTGCGCACCGCCGCCGGCACGCCGGCGGCTGTCACCGCCGCCGGCGTCGCTGACCGGGCTGCTGCTCGACCCGACCGTCTCGTCCGGCCTCGCTGATATCGTGGACCAGCAGCAGCAGCTCGTGCAGCTCGCCGAGGACGTGCAGGTAGTCGCCCTGCTCGATGTGCCGCTCGGGCTGCGGCCCGCCCAGGTGCCGCACTGGCGGTCGCTGTTCGACTCGTCCTATGCCGCGGCCTACCACCCGTGGCTCCGCGGCGTCGGCCCGCAGAACTCGCTCGTCCTGGTACCGCCGTCGGCGGTCGCGGCCGGGCTGATCGCCCGGTGCGAGCTCCGGGAGGGAGTCAGCCGCGGTCCCGCCAACGAGGTGGCCAGCAGCATCGTCAACGTCACCGACCTCGTCGACGACCAGCAGCACGCCGAGCTGCACCGGCTGGGCGTGGACGTCTTCCGGCTGGAAACCGACGGGGTTTACCTGACCAGCGCCCGGACGCTGTCCATGGACCCCGCGTGGCGGCAGCTCAGCGTGCGCCGGCTGCTGCTGCTGATCGAGCGGGTGGTGCGGCGGCAGCTGCAGTGGACCGTGTTCGAGCCCAACGACCAGCAGCTCCGGGAGAGCCTGACCCAGCAGCTCGACACGCTGCTGGCCGTCCTGTTCGACGACGGGTGCTTCGCCGGGACCACGGCGCAGGATTCGTGGTTCGTGAACGTGGCCTCGGGGGCCCAGCTGTCGGCCGAAGCCGACCGCGGCCAGCTCATCGTGGAGGTCGGCGTGGCCCCATCCGAGCCCATCGAGTACATCGTCGTCCGGGTGGCCGTCCAGGCCGAGGGGACGATCAAGACCACGGTCACCACCGGGCCCGCGGTGATCGGCCATGGCTGAGACCTGTTCGCCCGGGCGTTCCGGTTCCGGGTGACGCTGTTCGAACTCACCGCCGAATCCGCGGCCGCAGCAGGGCACCACGGCGGCGAGCGGAACGCTGGGCGACGGCGCCTTCGCCGAGTGCTCCGGGCTCGACCTGGAGATGGACGTGGGCGAGTACGTCGAGGGCGGCCGGAACAACGGCGTGCTGCAACGGGCCGGCCGGGCCAAGGTGGCGCGCATCGTCCTCCGGCGCGGCATGCTCTACCCGGCGGGCGGCCAGGTCAACATCGAGCTGTGGCAGTGGCTCCAGGACGTCCTGGACGGGGTCCGGCCGATCCGCCGCTACGACGGCATCGTGACCGTCCTGGACGAGAGAGCACCAGCCGGTCGCGACCTGGAAGTTCACCCGCGGGCTGCCCGCCAAGCTCGTCGGCCCGCAGCTCAACGCCCGCACCGGCGAGGTGGCCATCGAGGAGCTGCAGATCGCTCACGAGGGCCTGCGGATGGAGGTGCCGTGATGGAGTTCAAGAAGGCCTTCCTGGAGGAGGTCTCGGCTAAGCCGACCGCCACCCAGCCGCAGGCCGAGTCCGCGAAGATCGAGGTCCAGATCAACCCGGCGACGCTCCGGTACCAGATGGCCAGCACGGTCGACTTCGGCAAGGACGCGGGGCGGCAGAAGACCACGTACCAGGGCTCGACCTCGACGCTTTCGTTCGACCTCGTCTTCGACACCGCCGACGAGGGGGACACGGACAACCCGGTCGACGTGCGGACCCGCACTCGTCAGCTCGAACGCTTCGTGCTCCCCAACATGAAGAAGCCGAAGGCCGCCCCGCCCCGGCTCCAGTTCACCTACGGCACCTTCACCGTCATCGGCGTGATGACCGCCCTCAACCAGGACTTCGACCTGTTCAGCGCCAACGGGGTCCCGCTCCGGGCCAAGTGCGCCGTGACGATCAAGGAGCAGAAGCCCGAGTTCGACGCGACCCTGGCCGGCCCGGGCGCCAACACCGGAGCCGGCGCCACCCCGCCGGTTCCGCCCGGGGCCGGCCCGGGCGCGACGGCCCCGGGCGCGCCAGGCACCGGCGTGGCGGCCCCGCCCGCGGCGGGCACAACCCGCCGGCACCGACCGACCGGACCGGAACGGCCCTGGCGGGCGAGACAGCAGCGGATTTCGCCCAGCGGATGGGCCTCGACCCGCGCGCCTGGAAGGGACTTCAGGGCATCACCGACCCGTTGCGGCTCCAGGCCGGCCAGCAGATCGACTTCTCGTCCGTCGCTTTCGTCCGACGGCCGGAATCGGCGTCGAGGTCGGCGCGACCGCCGGCCTCGGACCGGACCGCTCCCTCGGCGCGGGCGCCGCTCCAGCTTCCGGCGCGGGCGCCATCGCCCCGGCCAGCGGCGCGGTACCCGCCCAGCTTCCGGTGGACGGCCCGGATCTGACCGCGGCCGGCGGCCTGGCCCGTGCGCTGGATCGCACGGCCGCGGCCACCGCCGCCAGCGCGGCCAACGTCACCAGGCAGGCCTTTGCCGTGGGACCGGGCCCGTCCGGCCCGGCACCCTCGGCCGACTACGGCGCCCGCGCCGTCGCCGTCCGCTGCGGCACTGCGCCGGGCCGTCGGCGGACGCCGCGGTCAGCACCGCCGACCCGCGCGCTCTCAGCTACGGCTTCGGGGTCCCGCTGCGCCCCCGGCTCGGCGTCACCGGACCGATCACGGTCGGCCTGGTCCGGGAACTGAACCGCAACGTGGCCAGCGGCGGCGATCAGCCGCCGCAGACCAGCGACCCCACCGTCCCCGGCTGGCTGGCACTCAGCGCGGCCCCCGCGGGCTCGGCAGCCGCGGCGACCGCGACGGCGTCAGCGGCCGGCTGCGGCTGCGGAGGTAGCGTCATGAGCCTGCACGTCGGCGAGGTGACATCGCAGGTGGAAGTGCACGGGACCCCCGGCACCGGCGGGAACGCCGCGGGTCCGGGCAGCCCGAGCCCGCCGGTCTGGGAGCAGCGGGAACGTCACCGCGAACTCACCGAAGACGAACACGAGTCATGCCGCCGCACCGCCGGGGAGGGTTTCGATGGCTGACGCACCGGCCTTCTCCTCGTCGGCTCCGGTCTTCACGGTTAACGGCAGCCGGGCGCCGGACCTCGCCCGCGACGTGGTACGGCTCGACATCGAGGAGAGCACCGAGGGCCTGCGCACCTGCGTCGCGCAACTGCTCGGCAGCGCGCCCCGCGATCAGCCGTCCACCGATGTCGTGGAATACCTCGACGGGACCCTGCTCGACTTCGGCAAGCGGCTGGAGGTCTCCCTGGGCCCGCCCGGCAACGAGAAGATCGTCTTCACCGGCGTGGTGTCCGCCCTCGAGGTCAGCTTCGCCGAGGGCGACGTCCCGGTCGTGGCCGTCTCGGCCGAGGACGACCTGATGAAGCTGCGGCTCACCCAGCGGTCGGCCACCTACACCCAGGTTTCGGACGCCAACATCGTCCAGCGCATCGCGGCCCAGCACGGGCTGAGCGCCCAGGCGGACGCGGACGGCCCCACCTACGACGTCGTCCAGCAGTTCAACCAGAGCGACCTCGCCTTCCTGCGCGACCGGGCCCGCCGCATCCAGGCCGAGCTCTGGGCCACCGACGGCTCGCTGCACCTGGCCACCCGGGACCGGCGACCGGGCACCAGCGTGACGATGACCAGGGGCAGCGACCTGATCGCGGTGTCGGCCAAGGCCGACCTCGCCGAGCAGTGCACCGCCGTCCGGGTCTCCGGGTACGACGCCGCCGCACGCGGCGCCATCGACGCGGAGGCCCCGGCGGCGACGGTCGAGGCCGAGATCTCCGGCGGGCGCACCGGCCCGCAGACCCTGCAGCGGGCGTTCGGCGCCCTGCCGGGCCGCCGGGTGCGAGACGTCCCGGTCGTCGAGTCCGACGCGCGTGCGGTGGCGCGGGCCGAGATGCTGCGGCGGTCCCGGCGTTTCGTGCGGGTCCGCGGACTGACGACCGGTACCCCGGAACTCGTCGTGGGCAGCAGGCTGACCCTGGCTCGGTGCGGTCGGCCGTTCGACGGGCCCGGCTACTACGTCACCAGGTTTCATCACAGCTACGACATCGCCCACGGAATGCGGACCCGGTTCGATGCCGAGCGACCGACCGTCAATCAGAACTGACCCGTGATGGAGACCGCCTCATGACCCGGCATCAGCACCCCCCGAACTGGACCGGCTCCAGCTTCTTCGGGCTGTACCCGGCGATCGTCACCGACATCGTCGATCCCGACCGGCTCGGCCGGGTGCAGGTGAGCTTTCCCTGGCTCGGCAGCGACGGCGACGGCGTCCGCGCCTGGGCGACCTTGCTCGCCCCCTACGCGGACGACAACCAGGGCTTCGTCGCCCTGCCCGAGGTGCAGACACAGGTGGTGGTCGGTTTCGAGGCCGGCGACCTGCACCGGCCCTACATCGTCGGCTCCTGCTGGAACGGCCAGGAGATGATGCCCGTGACGCCGACCAGGCCGAACAACAAGAGGCTGATCCGCAGCCGGGCGGGCAGCGTGCTCGAGTTCGACGACACGGCGGGCGCGCCCAAGGTGACGCTGTCAACCCCCAATGGCCACCAGGTGGTGCTCGACGAAGGCACCAGGCAGCTGCAGGTGACCCATCAGGACGGCTCCACGGTCACCTTCACCGCATCCGGGCAGATACAGGTGCAAGCCAATGCCACGGTCGAGATCACCGCGTCCGCGGTCAACGTGCACGCGCCCAGCGCGATCTTCGACGGCATGATCTCCTGCACGAACATGATCGCCTCCGTCGGCGTCG
Organism: uncultured Actinomycetes bacterium; assembly: GCA_963819785.1. Classification (GTDB taxonomy): domain Bacteria; phylum Actinomycetota; class Actinomycetes; order Streptosporangiales; family Streptosporangiaceae; genus Palsa-504. The sequence continues at coordinate 12,284 of CAWFXW010000001.1, forward strand.
TCTCACCCAGCTACACCCCGGGCGCAGGGAACATCTGGTGACCACGGCCGAGGTGGTAACCACCCATGAGTGGCGGCTCGTCGCCCCATGGTGGGACTGGCCGCTGCGCGGCAGCACGGACCCGAACGATCCGGGTGAGCCCGCCGCCCGCCGCTCGGTGCGCGTCTCGCGGCCGGCACTGCAGATGTATGACTCCCCGGACCTGGTGAACGTGTTCCTTTCCGACCCGCAGCTGCGTCTGGCGTTCGATCCCGACACCGACGAAGTTCTGGGACGTCACCGCCCCCAACTTCGGGACGTTCCCGCAGCGGACCCCGACCCATCGCCGCAAGCTCTTCCTCGCCTCCCATCACCGGAACTACCTCGTGGTGTGCTCCCTGCATTGCAACGCCGCGGGGTTCCCGCAGGTCAGGACCGATGAGATCTGCCAGGTCGGCCTGGTGGTGCGGCGGCGGCGGATCGACCTGCCCGACGGTCCGCAGGGCGAGGTGGCCCGTGCGCTTCGCCAGCACGCGGTGGCCCGGAGCAAGCGCGCCGCGGTCGAGCGCCGCCTGGCCGCGATGCGACCCGCCAACGGCGGAGCCGTTCGGTCAGCGGTCCTGGAGACCCGCTTGCGCTCGCTGAAATCCGCCGAGCAGGACGCCCGGGATCTGGTCCTGCAGTGGGTGCAGTCCGGCGGCCAGGTTCGCTGCCTCGAAGGCTGGATCCCGACCGGAGTGGACGCGGCGGGCCAGCGCGGACCGATGCCGGGGTGCGGCAGCGGACCCGCGCGGACCGCGGTGGCGAGCACGGGTTCCTGGCAGCCGGTCGAGGAACTGCCCGAGACGCTCACCGAGGCGACATACCCGCTCAGCCCGCTTGTCCCCGACCCCACCAACCAGAACCACGACGCGACCGGCCAGACCATCTACTTCGGGGTCGTGCCCACGGGATCGTCCGACGTCAACGACGCCGGGCACGCGCGCTTCAACGATCACAGCTGCTACGAGATCCGCTGTTTCGTCCGCCGGCACCGGCCGGAATGCCCCCGCTCGGGCCCCCAGTGCAGCTGCCCCATCACCTGGTCGGAGCCGACCGAGACGTATCAGCTCGCCTCGCACTTCGATCTGGACGGGACCGCCAACCGGCCAATAACCGTACAGCTGCCCGATCTCGCGCAGTTGCACGCCGACGCGGTGCGGCTCAGCCCCGGCGGTTCCGGCGGCGTCCGCTTCCAGACCCCGCCCGGATCGCAGCTGCCGTTCAGCGCCAAGGACCTGAAAGCCACCGCGACGAATCCGGGCCAGGGCTCGGGCAGCGGCTTCCAGATCTGCTCGTTCGCGATCCCGCTGATCACGATCGTGGCCTTCTTCGTCTTCTCGCTGTTCCTGCCGATCGTGGTGTTCGTCTTCCAGCTCTGGTTCCTGCTCACCCTCCGGTTCTGCATCCCGCCCGACGTCGACGTCGGCGGAGGTTTCGGCGCCGAGCTCGATGCCCTCGGAGGCGGCCTGAACATCGACGCCGGCGCCGTAGCCGCTGTCACAGAATGACCCCGTCTTCGACGCTCGGATGAATACGCTGGTCGGCGGCACCACCTTCTCCACGAACGGGGGGACCGAGTCGCTGGCGGACCTGGTCACGAGCAAGGCCAGCTCAGGCCCGGACCCGACCCCGGGCCCGAAGATCGACCCCCGGTCGTACGGTTCGCTCCTGCGCGGAATGTTCGCGGCAGGCGTCGCCCCGCCGCGGCCGCTGGTCTACGTGAAGCGGGTCGAACGCAGCGAGGTGGTGCGGCCATGACGACCCCGGTCATGATCACCACCCCGGCCGCGACGGCCGCTCCGGTCATGACGCCCCAGGTGACCGGCCCGGACCAGCTCGGCAGCGGCTGGCCCTTCCCGCCCGAGGTGAGCCCGGCGGGCGCGTTCGAGTGGCGATCGGGGACGGCCCTGGTGCGTCAGTCGATCCTGATCATCCTCGATACCGCGCCGGGCGAGCGGGTCATGCGGCCCGATTTCGGTTGCGGACTGCGCCGGTACCTGATGGAGCCGAACACTCCCGCGACCCGCGCGGCGATCGCCCGCGAGATCGAGGCCGCGCTGCGCGCCTGGGAACCGCGAATCGTGGTCGGGACGGTGGATGTCACACCCACCGACGACCCGAGCACCGTGCTCGTGTCGATCAGCTACACGCTGGCCCGCGATCAGAGCGTCGACACCGTCCAGGTGACCGTCCAGGTCAACGCGGCAAGCGGAAGTTCGTGACATGACTGTGCCCACGCCGGTCCTGGACGACCGGAGCTACGACCAGATCCTCGCCGAGCTCAAGGCACGGATCCCGGTCTACGCACCCGAATGGACCGACCAGGGGCCAAGCGATCCCGGGATCACGCTGCTCGAGCTTCTCGCGTACCTGGGCGAGAGCCTGCTGTTCCGCTTCAACCAGATCCCCGACCAGACCCGCCTGTGGCTGCTGCAGCTGCTGCAGGTGCCGCCGTACCCGCCGCGCCGCGCGACCGGCCTGGTCGCCTTCGACGGCACCCAGGCCAACGGCGACCCGCCCGCGGTCAGCCAGGGCACCCAGGTGACCGACGGCAGCCAGCCGTTCAAGGTCGGCAACGATGTCACGGTGTTGCCCATCACCGTCGCCGCGGTGGTCAAGGCGGGCGCCAACGTGCCGACCGATCCGATCTTGCACGATGAATACACCCGCGTGCTCGACGCGGCCGGGCTCGATGAGGCAGGCGCGGAACCGTATGAGGAGGTGGTCCTGGCCGCGGATCCGGGCGCACCTGGTTTCCAGCCGCTCGACGTGGGCACCGCGGTCGACCGGTGCCTGTGGATAGCGGTGCACGCGGCGCCGCAGGCGGCCCCGGACGTGGCGACCTCGCTGTTCAGCGCGTCCAGCGTGCTCGCTCAGTTCCCGCTGGTCCTCGGTATAAGCACGGACACCGAATACCCGACCATCGACCAGGTCGATCCGTGTGACAGCCTCGCCGAGTCACCCGCGAGCCAGCAGGTCATCGCCGCGAGCATCGGCACGGAATCCGCCGCGTCCGCCGTGCCAGGGCCCGAGCTGCCGGGCGGACCCGCCAGCCAGGCCGACTCAACCCTGGTCTGGCAGGTGTCCGCGCGACGGCCCGGTGACCCGGTCGGCACCGACTACCTCACGGTCAGCGTCGTGCGGGACACGACGAACGGCCTGCGCGGCGACGGTGTCGTGGCCCTGCAGCTGCCGGCGGCGCAGCTGGACCAGATCGGCGTCGGCCAGGTTGCCGACCCCGACCTCGCGGGTGTCGATGACAGCCCGCCCGCCCTGGCGGATCAGCCTCCGGTGCTGTTCTGGCTGCGGGCCTTTCCCCGACAGGGCGTGCCGGAGATCGGCCGGCTGCGCTGGGTCGGAGCCAACGCCGCGGATATCGAGCAGGTCGCGGACGCCGCGCCCGAGCTCCTCGGCACCGGCAACGGCCTCAGCGGGCAGGGAGTCGTCCTCTCGCACACACCGGTCGTGCCAGGGTCGCTCCAGGTACAGGTCCTCGAGGGCGACCAATGGCAGTCATGGCAGGTCGTCGACTCGTTCGCCGCAAGCCAGCCGGCCGACCGGAGCGTGACCCTGGACCCGGTCTCGGGCACCGTCCGCTGCGGCGACAGCATCCGCGGTCAGGTCTTCCCCATCGGCGCCGCGATCAGGGCGGCGGCCTACAGCTACGGAGGCGGCCCGGCCGGCGTGGTGAAGGCCAGCGCCATCAGCCAGGTCGTCGGCGGCCCGGACGGCGTCAAGGTCACCAACCCGCTGCCGACTGCGGGGGGCGAGGACGGGGAGACGATCACTCAGGCGCTCCAGCGCATCCCGGGCGAGCTGGCGCGCCACGATCGCGCGGTCACCCAGGAGGACTTTAAGGAGCTGGCCCGCATAGTCGGGGTGGGCCGGGCCGAATGCCTGCCCAGGTTCGATCCGGTCACCAAGAGCTCCGACGCGGCCGGCGTGGTGACGGTAATGGTCTGGCCGACCGCCGATCCGCGCCACCCGAACGCACCCGTGGCCGACGCCACCCTGCTCAGCGCAGTATGCGGCCAGCTTGACCCCCGTCGCCTGGTTACCACCGAGTTGTACGTGATACCGGCGACCTACCATCCGGTGGCGGTCTCGATCGGGCTGGCGGTGAAGACCGGTTACAGCGCGATCGGGGTGCGCCGCTGGGTCGAGATGATCGTGCGTCAGTACCTGGCCCCGTTGCCGCCATTCGGGCCCGACGGGAACGGCTGGTCTCTTGGGCATCGCGTGCACGCGCCCGAACTCGAGGCGGCGGTCGTCCAGGTGGAAGGCGTCGACTTTGTCGAGGAACTCAAGGTGGCCGACCTGGCCAGCGGGACCGCCGTCATCGGCACGGTGGAACTGGCCGGGTGGGAGGTGCCCGAGCTGCGGGAGATCACCGTCGTGACCGGTTCAGCACCCGATCCCGGCAGTGGCGGGCTCACCCCGCCGCCCGGTCCGCCGCCCGTGCCGGTACCCGTGCCGAAGGACGTGTGCTGATGACCGTTCCGATCGCGCCCGCGCCCGGCCGTCGCTTCGCGCCGATCGCCGGGGTCCTGGAGTGGAGCCGTTGCCTGCACCACGGGACAGTAGTCGACCCGGCCACGGCCGACGTCACGCTCTCCGGTCGGCCCGTCGGATCTACGGGCGCCTGGCCAGCGACACCGGGGCCGCCCGCCGAGCGGGCGGGGATGGCATTCGACCAGCGCGGCTGGCTGTACCACGGGGTCCCCGAGCGCGGCCAGATCGAGCGGGTGCCCTGGCCTCGCGCGACCGCGGTCGGCGGCAACGTCCCGGTCGACCTGCTGGCCGACCCAGGCGAGCTGGAGCCAGCCCAGCCAGAGCCGGCCGTGAGCTTCTCCGCGGTCGCCGCTGACCCGGAGCGGCCGTTGCGCGCCCGGGCGCTCGCGGTCGACCCGGACGACCACCTGTTCGTCCTCGATGGCGCGACCGGGACCATCGCCGTGCTCGACCTGACCGACGGCCGGCTGCTGCGCACGATCGCGTTGGCCTGGCCGCCGGTCGATCTGGCCGCGCGCGGAACCGCGATCGTGGTGGCCACCTCGGCGCGGCAGCATCCGCTGGTCGAGGTCGACGCGATCGGGGTCCCGCGCACCGTGCTGGCCGACACCATGCCGGCCGATACCGGGACCGGCGGCCCGCTGGCCCAGGTACCCCCCGCGGCCCGGCCGCACCGTGTCGCGGTCGGACCAGACGGCGACGTGTGGCTGCTGCTGCGCGACGCGGCGGGCGCCTGGGCGGTACGGATGACCGGGGAGCCCCTGAGGCAGCCCATCAGCGCCCCCGGCGCGGACGCCCTGGGGATCGACGGCTCCGGCGACGTCGTGATCGCCGGGCCGGCCGACCACGACCTGCTGGTGTGGACGGTCGGCGGGACGGCCGCTACGGCCGCCTTGCCGCTGGAAGCGCGAGGATACGACGGGCGAGGGATCGCCGTCACCCCCGAGGGCCGCATCGGTTTCTGGACTGCGCGCGGATTCCGGCTCGCCCGGCCGCTGCGGGTTCGCTACCCCGCGACCAGCGGATACGTGGACACGTACCGGCTGGACAGCCAGAACTACCGGCAGCAGTGGGGCAGGCTGTTCGTCGAGGCCTGCATACCGCCCGGCACTAAGGTCGAGGTGGGCTGCGCCGCCGCCGACGACCTGCCCCGGCCGGACGAGATGCTGGGGACCGGGGGGGACGGCTCCCCGAGCCCGCCGCCGCTGGAGTTCGCACCGCAGTCGTCGGACAACCTGCTGAACCAGGTCAATCCGCTGCACCGACGGGAGACCGGCCGTGAGCTGACGTGGACCCCGCTGGCTCGCGACGACCGGTTCGAGGTGTACGAGGCCCCGGTGACGGCCCCGCCGGGCCGTTACCTGTGGTTGCGGCTCCGCCTGACCGGCACCGCGACGCTCACCCCGCAGATCCGCGCCGTCCGGGTCGAATGCGACGGTCACGACCTGCTCCAGCGGCTCCCGCGGACGTACCGCGATGATGCCGTGGCCGCTTCCTTCCTGTGGCGTTACCTCGCGATGGTCGACGGCCTCCTGAGCGAGATGGACTATCGCTCCCAACAGCGGGACCTCTTGCTCGACCCGTACGGGGCTCCGGTAGAGCTGCTGCCCTGGCTCGCCTCGCTCATCGGGCTCACCCTTGACAACCGCTGGCCCGAGGCCGTGCGCCGAACGGTCCTGGCCGAGGCCATCTGCCTGTTCCGCCGCCGCGGCACGGTGCCCGGGCTGACGCGGCTGCTAGAGATCTTCCTCGGGTCCCCGGTCGCCATCATCGAGACCTTCCAGCTGCGGGGACGTGGCGGAGCGTTCGTCGGCGGCGCGCACGACCAGCCCGGCCCGGCGTCCGCGGTGGTAGGTACGAGCCTGCGTGTCGGCGGCGAGGTCAGCCCGGCGGGGGATCGGCTCACGACCCAAGCCCCTCTGGACGCCTTCGCCACCCACGCGCACCGGTTCTCGGTTCTCATCCCGGTCGACCTCGACTCCGCACAGCTCGCCGTGGTGCAAGACCTGCTCGATGCCAACCGCCCGGCGCACACGATCGTCGAGATCTGCGCCGGGCACGGCATGCGGGTCGGCGTGGGACTCTACCTGGCGGTATCGACGGCCGTCGGGCACAGCTCGTCGTTCACCAGCGCCGTCGTCGGCCAGAGCAGCGTGGGGCTGGGAACCGTCGTGGGTCACGGCCACGCCGGGGTGCGCGTCGGCGCCTCCCGGCTGGCCGGGAACACGGTGGTCGACCCATGAACGCGGGAACGGTGTCGTCCGGGACGACCATCGGCCGGCTCACGGTCCGCTGGCGGGTCGATGCCGACCTGCGGGACGCCGACCGCGGCAGGCTGGACGGCCTGGTCCGGGAGCTTTGTGACGGCCCGCTCGAGGACGCGCTCACGGACCCTCCTGGTGGCCATTCCGCCGAGGTCTGCATCCGGCGCGTCGTGGTTCCCCCGCACCGCGTGCGGTGGGACTGCGCCGACGCCGAGCTGGTCTCGGGGTGGGCCAGGGCCATCGGTCACGCGGTTCACGGCACCATGATCCCCGCGGACGACGTGGTGCGGTTCGCCAGCCGGTCCCACGCCCAGGCGGACCTGATCGTCTCGGTGCTGGCCGGCCACCGTGAGCGGCTGTGGGCCTGGCGGTTGCTCGGCTTGTGGCCCGCAGGGACCTGGACGGACGCCGAGGCCGTCTCGTCGACCGCCGCCGCGGCGGCCGACGAACGGCCCGGCGCACTGGTCGCCCTGGTCGTCGCCGCGGCCCGCGCCGGGCAACTCGGGCGTTTCGTGGAATATGTAGGCCCGGATGCGCTGGCCGGCTTCGCCCGGCGGCTCTGGCTGGCGGCCGGAGGTACCCTGCCCCCGAGCCCACGGGCCGCCGTGCAGGACGTCGGCGCCGTCCGGGACGGCGCCGCCGCCGCGGCCCTGGCCGGCCGGCTGGCGGCCCTGCTGCGCCAGCGCTCAGAGATCATCGCGTATGCCCTCCGCCTGTCCGCCGCCAGGCTGGCCGCATCGGTCCGGCTGGATGCCCCCGGGCCAGCGGCCCCCCCCGGGATCGCCACCGTCCTCCCGTCACCGGCCGCGCCGGGTCCGCCAGCCGAATCTGCGACCGGGTCAGTGGCCGGGTCGGTGGCCGAGTCACTGGCCGTGCTCGCGGTGCTCGAAACGGAGCCGGCGATGGCCGTGCACCCGGACGCGTGGTCCGCGGTCGCCATGACGGCACGCGCGCTACGGGCCACCGGGGGCGAGCCCCAGTCCCTGTCGGCCGCGCCGGACGCCGGGTCCCGGCCGGATCGCCCGCCAGACCCGGTGAGTGCCGAAGCAGGCTGGTCAGCAACCCAGCCGCGCTCGCCTCTCCACGAACCCCCCGCACCCCCGCCGGAGACCGAGCCGGACGGCGCTCGGATACAGCCGCGCCAGGTCGTCGACGACGGTGTCGCGCTGGTTCCGCCGGGCGTGACGTCCTGGGGAGGCCTGCTGTTTCTGCTCCCGATCGTCGCCGAGCTCGGCGTCCCGGCGTCGGTGGCCGCCGAACCCGATGCCTATGGCGTCGGCCTTCGCCCGGTGCTGCACGAGCTGAGCCGTCAGCTCCTGCTACGAGCGGCTTCAGCCGCCGAAGCGCCCGCGGCCGATGATCCCGCCCGGCTGGCGTTCTGCGGGCTCAGCCCCCGCTCGGACGCGCCCCGGCCGCCGAGGCCGCGAGCCAGGGACCTGATCGGGCTGGCCGCCGGCTCGGTCGTGGCGGCCTTGCGGGAACGCCTGCCCGAGCTGGCCTCGGACCGCGGTGATCCGGCCCTGCTGCTCAGCGTGTGCCGTCGGCACGCCGTCATCCACGCCGATCCCGGCTGGATCGACGTCGACCTCAGGCTCGACGAAGTCAGTGTCGACGTCCGCCGGGCCGGGCTGGACCTCGACCCGGGCTACCTGCCCTGGCTGGGATGCGTGGTGCGATTCCGCTATGTCTGAGCCGGGCCTGATGCCGCCGCCCGCCGACGCGCGGGCGGCGCTGCCGCGGATCGACGCCGCGATTGCCGCGATGGTGAGCCCGGCTGGGCCGCGCGCTGGACGCCGTCGGCGACGAGCAGGCCGCGCGCTTCCTGCGGTCGCTGGCCCCAGACCCCGCCGTCCCGGCGGCCGACGGCGGGGTCCTCGGCTTGCCGCAAGGCGGTCCTGAGCCCGTCGACCGGCTGGTTCAGGCGCTGGGCATCGGTGCTACCGAGAGGGACCTGCTCGTCTTGTCGCTGGCCGGTCACTGCCACGAAGGCGTGGCCGCCATCCTTCGCGGCCTGCACCCCGAGGGCAGGCCGTGGCCGACACTCGGGCTGGCGGCGACGCTCGCGGAGCAGGGATGCCTCGCCGGGCTGACATCGAGGACCCAGTTGCGCGACGCCCTGAGCGCGAGCGCGTTGCTGCGTTACGGCGCGCTTGTCATCGAGGGCGACGGGCCGGTGCCTGAACGCACTCTGCGGCCCGCGCCGCAGCTGTGGGAGGCGCTCACGGGTCTCGGCGGCTGGCCGGAGGGAGCGCGGCCCGATCCGCGGCCCGCGCCGGAGTGGGGTCTGGAGAGCTGGCGGGCCCTGCCCGCCGTACGGGGTGCCCACAAGGCTCTGGCCGAACGGGCCTGCGTGACTCTGGTTACCGCAGGCGAGCGCCCTGCCGCGTTGGCCGGGCGCCTGGCGGCGCTCGTGTGCGGTGCCGGATCGGTACCAGCCGTCCTTCGGGTCGACGTCCTGACAGAGCCGCTGATCGCGGCGGTGCTCCTGCTGGCCGTCATCAGGGACGAGATCCCCGTGCTGTGGGAGGCCGGGCCTCAGGACGACGCTCTGGAACTGCTGGTGCCAGACCTGCCCATCCCGCTGGTCATGGCCGTGCGGGCGGCGAATGTCGCCACCTGGCCCCGGCCGCTGGTCGAGGTGCCGGGAGGCTCGCTTGACCGGCTGGACCGGACGGCGGCCGTGCGCCTGGCCGTTCCCGAGCTGTCCGTCAACGGATCATGCCCCGGGCCGGCCTCGATCGAGCCGCGTGACATCGCGATGGCCGCGCGGGACCTGCGCGCGCGGGTCGCCCTGACCGGGCCGCTCACCACCGATCAGCTGCGCCGCGAGTTCGACGATACGGTCGACACCCGGATCACCGGCACCGTCCCGGTCGGTGCGGTCCTGATCCATCCGCGTGCGACCTGGGACGACCTGGTTCTGCCCGCGGATCGCCAGGCGCAACTGCAGGAAGCGGTGGCACGAGTACGCGTCCAGGAGCGGCTGGTCAGCCAGGGCCTGGCCACCGGACGCCGCGGCGTCCGTGGATTGCGCCTCCTGTTCACCGGACCGCCCGGCACGGGCAAGACACTGGCCGCCGAGGTGCTGGCCGCCGAACTCGGTCGGGACCTGCTGATCGTCGATCTCGCGCGGCTCGTCTCGAAATGGATAGGCGAGACCGAGAAGAACCTGGCGGCCGTTTTCGATGCCGCCGAACGGGGCGACGCCGCACTGTTCTTCGACGAAGCTGACGCCCTGTTCGGCAAGCGTACCGAGGTCGGGGACGCCAGGGACCGCTACGCCAACCTCGAAACGGCCTACCTCCTGTCGCGGCTGGAACGCTTCGACGGTATCGCCGTCCTGGCCTCGAACCTGCGCCAGAACATCGACTCGGCCTTCGGACGGCGGATCGAGTTCATCGTGCCCTTCGATCCGCCCGACGTCGGCCAGCGGCTCAGGCTGTGGCGGCTGCACCTGCCCGAATGGGCGCCGCTGGACGCGGGCGTCCCGCTCGCCGAGCTGGCCGCCCTCTACGACCTGCCGGGCGCCCTGATCCGCAATGCCGCGGTGGCGGCCGGGTTCCTCGCTGTCGCTGGCGGCCAGCTTGACGACGGGGCATGGCCGTCGCAGCCGCCTGCGATCACTACTTGTCACCTTGTACACGCGATTCGCCGCGAATTCGCGAAGGCGGGTCAGGCATTCCCCGGTCTCCCGCCGGGCTACCTGGCCGATCCTCCGATCGGGAAGGGAGCACCACGATGACTCAGACCAGCGCCCTGAAGGACCTACGCACCGAGCAGGTCGCTCAGCTGCAGGCCGCCATCGACGCGGCCGCCGCGGCCAGCAAGCAGGCCGCTACTGACCAGGACGCGGCCCAGAAAGCCGTTACCGCTGACCAGGCCGCCCTGGCTCAACTGCAAGGCGAGGCAGTGGCGGCGCACCAGCAGTTCGCGACCGCCACCATGAAGCTGGACCAGCACTCGATCGAATTGGACCTCTACGACAACCTGACTAAGCAGCGAGACGCGGAAATCAAGCTCGCCAACGACCAGGACCAGCTGGCGGTCGCGACCCAGCAGGTTCAATCCCTGGGCCGCCGGACCGCTGCGCTTCAGGCCGCCCTGACCGCGGCCAACTCCGATCTCAGCACGGCCGTGCAGCAGGATGCCGCCGAGGCGGACGACCGTGCGGCCCTGACCGCGCAGGTAGCCGACGCCGTTGGGGAAGCGGGCGGCGACGATGTCAAAGCGCAGGTGGCCGCGGCTAGCGGGGCGCTGGCGACGCTGGTCGGCGGGGCGAACATGGCCGACGTGCTGCAAGCCCGATACAGTCACGCCCAGGCGATCATCGGCGACAAACAGCGCGCGGTGGCACGGGCTCAACTGGCGGCATGGGCCGTCGAGCAGCTCACATCGGCCGAGGCCGCCACCCTCGACGCCGCGGCGGCCGGCTATGACGACGCGCGCGCGATGGTCCACCGCTGGGTCACCGAGGGTCCCGGCGTCCTCACGGCTGCCCGTCAGGCGCTGCAGCAGACCATCGGGACCGGCCCCTTCTCACCCCTGGTATCCAGCGACATCAGCGAACGAGCCAAGACGGCCACCGATTCCGGAGCAGCAGCCGCCGACAAGGCTTTTCACGACGCCGCGGCGGCCTCCATCGCCGCGGACGCCGACCTGGACGCCGTCGCCGGGCCGAAGGCGGCGACCGACCCCGGCTACGACCCGGCCAAGGATGACACGATCAAGGCCCAGCGTGACGCGGCGGACGCGGCCACCCAGGCGCTGGCGGCAGCTCAGGCCGCTCGCACACCGGAGTCCATCAAGGAAATGCGCGAATGGGACCTGTCAGTGCCGCCGCAGGCCTTCACGCTGGCCATCGCGACGTTCGAGGCCCAGTCCCAGATCGCCGAGCTCGCGGCGCTGGACATCACCGCGCTGCTGACGGCCCTCGACACCGCGGAAACCGCATACGCCGGGGCGCTCAGGGACCAGGCCACGCACGACACCCTGCGGCAGGCGGCGGCGGAGGAACAGGCGAACCGGGAGGCGGACGCCGCCCGCTACGCCGCCGGTGCGGACCAGCGGGTACTCGCCGTGGTGCGCGGGGACCTGTGAGACCAGCGTCATGAGTAATACGGCCGATTCCCCGCTGGCGGCCTCGCTGGCCGCCGATCCGTACACCTCTCTGGCCGTGCACTACGGCATGCTGCTGGGCGTCTCGGACTTCCAGGTCCTGGCCGGCAACCCCCGAGGCAAGCTCCAGCTGCATCAGGCGTGGCAGCACGGCAAGGGCGTGGTATGGGGCTACGGGGTGGTCATCGACTCCGATTCGGGTCAGCTCAGGGTCTCGCCCGGCCTGGCGGTCGACGGTCTTGGCCGTGAGGTCGCCTCCAGCGCCGACATGTGCCTTGACGTGCATGAGTGGCTCGAGGACCAGATCAGCAACCACGGCTTCAAACCGGATGGCGGCCCGGACCGGTACAGTTTCAGCGCCCAGCTGATACTGACCCATGCCGCGTGCCTGTCCCGGCCGGTGCCTTCGGTGAGCGCGACCTGCGGCGCCGCCACCGACGCGGTGGCCTACTCGCGGGTGATCGAGATCGCGCACCTCGACCTGCGCCCCTACCAGCGCACCGAGGGCATCTGCGCGAAGGCGACCGGCACCTGGCGGCCGCCGGATGACGATCGGGATCAGAGCTTCGCCGAGCTCCGGGCCCTGGTACGGGGCGGCGTACTGCCATCCGGCCTGCCGTACCCGCCCCTGGACTGGCTCTCGGCGTTCCGGGCGGTGGCCGCCGACGCCGCGGCGGCCATCGGGCCGCCGGGCCTGGTTCCGCAGCCATCCGAGCGAACCCGGCTGTACCCGGAGGACGAGCCAGGAGAAGTCCTGCTGGCCGACCTACCGGACATCGTCCTGGCCAAGGCGAACGGGATATGGCACCTCACCGCGACTCCCGATCTCTCGGTCCGGCGTACGCACCTGCCGACCTGGGTGATCGAGGAGCTCATCGGCGAGGTGCTGACCGGGCAGGTCGGGCGGGCACCCGCGCCCGATGCCGGAGGGCCGCGGGTGACCAGGATCCGGCTGAAGGACGATCATGTGACGATCGAGTTCACCGGCAACCTGGTCGATGGCACGGTGCCGCAAGCCATGGAGCTGCGCTCGTTCGACCGGGCCGCCAGCACGCCGAGGTGGAGCGACCCGCTGGCAGTGGATCCGGTCGTGACTCGCGCTCAGACCGGAACTCCGCCCGCGCCCGCCGCGGTGACCTTCGACCTGCCCGCTTCGCCCACCGCCGACGTCAGTTACCGGCTTGTCCTGCACGGTACCGGCCCCACGCCGTTGCTCGGCCTCGTCGAGCAGGCGGACGCCCCGAACGTCGGCCAGCCCGTGCCGCTGGCCGGCTGGGCCGGAGATCCGCCTGGATCCGCCGCCAACGGCCACGATGTCGTCGAGATGCTCACTCTAGGAGCCGCCACATGACCGCCATCGGCTCTGCCACCAGTTCCCCGGGTGTCTTCGTGTCGCCGTCGACGCCCCTCATCGGCCTCAACTACTACGACGGCAGGTTCCTGCGCGCCGATGACCTGAACCTTGAGCGGCAGGGGCAGCGGGCTTACGTCGAATACAGCAATCAGGCCAGTGGCGCGGGGGTGGCCTACGGCTTCGACCTCACCGTGCAGGGCACTCAGCTCTGGCTGAGCGCGGGCCTGGCCGTCGATCCCGGAGGCCAGGTGCTGTACCTGGCCGATGCGGCTTCCGCCGAAATCGGCGACCTCATCAAGGCGTCCGCACCGTCGAACGGCACGGCGCCGGGGACCACCGCGTCGTCGGCCGGATTCGGCCCCTGCGACCAGGCCGCTGCCCCGGCCGGGGCGGGCACGTCAACGGCCGGCGGCAGCGCGCTGTACCTGGTGTGCCTGTCCCGCGTCCAGCAGCTGTGCGGCCAGGGCGAGGTCCTCGGGCGGATTTGCGCCGACGCCTGCGTGACCGCGACCGATCAGCCTTACCTGATCGACGGGGTAAGGCTGTCGCTGGTGCCCCTGACGCTACAGAACCCGCTCCCCACGCTCCCCGGCGTCACCCGGCCCGAAGTACACCTGCGGTCGCAGGTCGCGTCGGCGTTCTTCGCCGACGAGTGGGATCTGGGCGGTTCGCAGCTGTCCGCTGTAGGCCTGCGCACCCCGGTGTGGTGCGCCGGGCACGCCCTCGGCCGGCGCCGGGGCCGTCGTTCCCGTGGGCGTCCTGGGCTGGAACGGTTCGGCCGTCACCGTGCTCGACGAATGGACGGCCCGGCGCGAACGCGTCGAGACCCCATCGCGCGCCTACTGGGCCGGGCGGATGGAACTGCGGCCGTGGCCGGTATTCCTCGCCCAGGTCCTCCAGTTCCAGTGCCAGCTGTCCGGCCTGAGCCAGCCGGCTCAGGCATCGACCCAGGTCCTGCTCGACAGCGGGATCGTCGAATTGCCGTCGGCGGGGTACCTGCCGGTGGAGATCGCGTCCGGCGCCGTCCTGCGCCAGCAGCTGCAAGGACTACTCGGAAACGGCGTGGACCTGCGATTCTGCGCCGTGCGCCGTGATCAGATCGCCCATGAGCTCGAGCGAGCGCAGCACATGAACCGCATCTCCCTGATCCGGGGCCTGAGCAACCGCACCGACCAGGAGCTGGTCGACATCCTGGTACCCGACGGGGTGCTGGAGGCCGACACGGCGAGCACGGACCTCGGGCTCACGGTTGACTTCGCGGTCGGCCCCGAGGCGAGCAGCGACGCGCCACCGGCGCAGCCGTCGGCGAACCTGCGCCGGCTGCTCATGCAGGGCGTGGGCCGTGTCAACCTCGAGGGTAGCCTCAGCGTCTCGGCCGCCGTCGCCGGGTCGTCCTCGGAGGGCTTGCCGAACCTGGCTGCGCTGATCACGCATTCCCGGGCGGACATCGGCCAAGTCGTCCGCGGGCTGCACCAGATGCCGTTTCATTCCGATCCGCCCGCGGCGGGGTTGCTGCAGCACGTCGGGAACGTAGTGATCAAGGCGGGGATCGCTCAGCGCACCGCGGGATCCGAGGACCCGGTCGTCAACGTGCGAGACCCAGGTGCCCAGGTGATGGCGATATCCGTTTCGGCCTGGGCGGCCCAGGACCCGTTCGCGATCGCGGACGGCGCCTTTACGGCTTTCCATCTGGGCGTCGATCTCGTCGTGCTGACCGAGAAGACCATGGCGGCGATCAAATTCACTGCGGATGGCCGGCTGCAGCGCCGGTCCGGTCGGCCGTGGGGAACCGGCAACCAGGTCGAGATCAGCGCCACCGGTTTCGCGCGATTCTCGGTGACCGGCAACGGCACGACGGAACCCTCGTCCGGGCCTTTTTCCCAGACGATGGTGTTGCGCCGCGGCAGCCATGGCGGCGACAACGTGCTTGGGCTCAGCGACAGCCGGACGACGTGGATGATCGGCGTGGGCTGGCAGGGAGACCCCGTCCAAGGGACCCCCGTGCAGGCGGCCGGCGGCCTCATGCTCATAGCCGATGGTCAGGACCCGGCCGCGTCCGGCGCGGTCGAGGATGCCTTCACCCTGGCCCTCGGCGGCATCAGCCACCGGCCATCGCCCGCGCCGGCCACCTACGACGTGGTCGCGGCCGTCGACGCGACGCAGGACGCCGCGATCAACCAGTTCGGAGACCCGCACCGCGAGGCCGCGATCGCGGCCCTGGAGATCCTGTCCGCCTTGTACCCCGACGACGTCACGTACGTCGAGGACGCCTACGGCGGGCTGTTCCCGGCCACCACGGCACTGCCGTCGAACGTCCGGCCAACCACCGACTGGGTGCTGTTCCGGCGCCGCAGGCGCGAGGACTGCGAGGGGATCGTCGAGCTTCCCGCGGCGACGCCGAGCAAGGTCGCGGCGTGGCTTGCCCGCGCCGAGACGGTCGATCAGGCGATCTCGTGGACCACCGATCTGTTCGATTCCGGCGGCGGGAGACTGCCGTGGAAGGCCGTCAGCGGAGACGCGCTCGAGTTCGATGCCGGGGCGACGACGCTGCTCACCGCGCCGTCGGTCTGGCGTGACCAGTACCAGCAGGCCGACGGCGGGGACTCGGTGCGCAGCGCGGGTTACGCTGCCACCCCCGGCGGATCCGATGTGCCGGTCGGCGTGGGCCGGACCACGGCGCTCCTCGACGCCACCGCGCCGGTGGCCATCCTCGACCCGGACGGCCGGGTCGACCTAGTCGGCGTGCCGCCGGCCAGCCAGATGCTCTCCGGCACCGACGGCAGCATCTTCCTGATCACCTACCAGCCCGACCCGGTCGACGTCTTCACGGTCGACGTGATGGACGACACCAACAAGCTGGCCGAGGCCATCCGCGACCACCCGGATGTGCAGGCCGTCGAGCACGCCGGAACAGCCGTTTCCCCGCTGGCCACGGTGGAAACCACCGGCGGTCTCAAGCCTCCGGCCGCCGAGCTGACGTCGAAACTGAACGAGCAGCAGACCGCGGTGGAAGGGCAGCACAGTAACCAGACCGCGTTCGTATCGGCGGTCATCTGGAGGGCGACGAGCCTGGCCGACGTGCGTAAGACACAAGCGCTGGACCACGCCAACAGCGTCCTGACCGGACTCAATCTGCCCGCGGTAAGTCAGCACGACGTCGACTTCCAACCGGGCGCCGGCGCACCCATCCGTATCTACCTGCTGTTCGCGCCCCAGCAATCGCAATGAGCTGAAGGTCATGGCCACCGACGTGGCGTCGGCCGACGCCGAGAAGAAGCCAGATACCGACACCAAGCCCAAGGCGGTCGAGGAAAAGCACGACGGCACCGGCGCGACGTCGACCACGCCCGCCGTCCAGCGTGCCGCCGGGCCCAGCCTCGGCCAGCGCCAGGTGCAAGCCAAATCGGCACACGGAAACGCGAAAGTCGGCGACGGCGACGACCCCGCCGAGCGCAAGGCGGACACGGCCGCCGATCATGTCATGCGCATGCCGGACACGTCCCCGATGCCGCCCGTCCCCGCCAGCGCCAGCGCCCCCGCGCCCGCCTCTGCCGCCGCGTCGCCCGCCCCGGCCAGCACAGCCACGCCGCCGCCCGCCTCCGGCGGCGAGCCGACTGCGACGCCCGCTCCTGTCAGCCGATCGCCCGCCCTGGACAGTAGCCCCGCGGCGACTCCGGATGAGCCGGTCCGCCGCGTCGAGGATCCCGCCGCCGAGCAGCGGATCCCCGGCGCCGAGACGGCGAAACCGGCCTCGCCGGGTAGTGGCGCGGCGCCCGGCGCCGGGCCGGACACGATGACGCCGGCCGGGCCGGCCCCGCTCGTCTCCCCGCCGGATACGGCCGGAGCCCGGCCCGCGGAAACCGGGACGCCAGCCCCCGATGCCGAGCCGCCCGCCCCAGAGGGTGAGGCCCCGGCCCGCGAAACCCCACAGGTGCCGACCGACGTGCAGGAGTACCTGGACGCCAGCCGGGGCAAGGGCGCGCCGCTGCCCGACGCGACCCTCAAGTTCTTCGAGGACAAGTTCCAGCGTCCCTTCGATGACGTGCGGGTCCACGATGACTCCGGCGCCGACGACGCGGCCAGGAAGATCGACGCGCTCGCCTTCACCCGCGGCAACGACATCTATTTCCGCTCCGGTGCCTACGATCCGACCAGCCCGGAAGGCAAGAAGCTCCTGGCCCACGAACTGGCCCACGTGATCCAGCAACGCCCCGGCATCAACCGCAAAGCCGCCCCTGGCCTGGGCGGCACCATAATCCGCCGCCAGAAAGGCAAGAAGGCAGCTGATAAGGTTCCGGAGGATGAAAAGGGCCCGACCTGGAAAGCCCCGGCGGATAAGTGGCCGAAAGGAACCATATCGACGAAGGACAAGACGCTCGCGATTGATGAGCTTCCGTTTCCGAAATGGAAACAGAGTTCGAAAGATCGCGCTGGCGGTCCTTACAAATGGCGCCGCGGGGAACGCTCCACCACTCAGCTGGAGAAGTGGAAAGCTGGAGTGCGGGATACTGTCAAGACAAAGACCAAGGACCGGCTCTTTGAGCTATATGGCGAACGCGCGGCTAACGATCCGTACTTCGCCAAATCGGGAAAGTCGGATGATCGCAGTAAGCTTGACTTCTATATCGGTTCTGCCGAGCAGATCGCCGAGATGATACTAGTTCCGAAATATACGAAAACTGGGGAATGGAAACTTTTCGACGTAGACCACAAGATCGACTGGCAGCTCAGTGGGGAAGATGATTTTCCGAACCTATGGTTGTTCGATAGGGTCAGCAACCGGGAGGCAGGACGATGGCAGGCCGACCAGATCAGGACTCAGGTCGACACCTTCCTCGATAACGCAAGGTCTTATCTGAAACCTCGGCCACCTGCTGATCTGAAAGGCTATGATGTCAGCTTCGAGAAGCTTTCGTTTAAAGGCAAGTCCGCAGAAAAGGTAGATTTCTGGGAAAAGGATGAAATCTTTACTCAGGCGCACGCCAAGGGTCTGCAGAAGCTCTCCGCACAGCAGATCAAAGCGCTCGGCGGCCGGGAAGACAATCTGCAGATCTTCAGCTCGGCGGGCGGTGGGCGAGTTCGGAGCCTGCCGTATGACTCCGACGGGAAGAAGCCGAAAGGGGAGAAACCCTGGAAAAAGCAAATCGGGAAGACGCGAGTATTCGAAGTCACCGAAGTGAATTTCGAGAAGATAAGCGATAAGGGGGGGACCGGAAATGCGGGATGGATAAAAGGTACTGCCTTTGAAGATGGAAAGCTGATCCGCAAGAAGCCTTTCAAGGTGGATCTGAACGGTCTTCCTGGTTTGCCATACGCAGCGTCGCTAACGAAGGCTGATATCAAGGCCGAAATAGAGGGCCTGAGTCCGATTGAATTTGCGGAACTCGCCTTCGACCCGTTCGATGGCTTTGTCGGTCGCGGGAAGATCTTGCCGTCCGCCAAGCTGCTGGAGCGAGTTGATGTCGATCTTGTGCTAGACGGCACCGGAATCGGTATCGATGCGACCATCATGGGCGGGGATCTTAACCTGCCCGGGCCGTTCCACATAACGGGTGGATCGCTCGGACTGCACGCGGGAACGGATGGGTTGGCAGTCACCGGACGGCTCGACTTCGAAATTGAGAAGGTGGCCACCGGATTCATACAGGCGAAAGCATCGTCGAAAACTGGTGCATCGACATTCGCGGTCGACGCTGAGCTTCAGTTCGACAAGGAGATGTTCGACGGCAACGCCACGGTCAAGGGCACCTACGAGGACGGTAAGTGGGCCGTCGAGGGAACCCTGGGCGTCAGCGAAGGCAAGATCAAGGGGATCAAGAAGGCATCCGCCACGGTCAAGGTCACCGAGGACACGGTTACCGCCACGGGCGAGTTCGAGACGAGCCTCAAGGGCGTCGACAAGGGCACGCTCGGTTTCAAGTACAACGAAGCCACCGGCATGGAGATCGCCGGCGAGGTCATCCTCGGCAAAGGGATCCCTGGGATCAAGAGCGGCAAGCTCGACGCCACCATCAAGGAGGGGCCGGCCGGGCACTCGCTGAGCGGCGGCGTCATCCTCGAGCCGTCGGTGCCCGGGCTCACCGGCACGGTGACCGGCCGCTACGAAGACGGCGCCTTTTTCGTCCAGGCCGACCTGGGCTACGAGAAGGGCCTGGCCAAGGGCAAGGTCAACGTCGGCCTCACCAACCAGGCGGTGGACGCGGAAGGCAAGCCGGTCGGCCCACCCAAGCCAGACGACAGCATCACGGCCTTCGGGACCGGGTTGGTGGAGCTGACCCTGACACCGTGGCTCAAGGGGACCGTCGGCCTGAAGCTGACACCCACCGGCGAGATCGAGGTGAGCGGAGAGGTCAAACTGCCGGACCAATTCGAGGTGTTCGGGGTACTGGGCCTCTATCAGAAGATTTTCTCGATCGATATCGATATCCCGATCATCGGCCTGTCCGTGGCCGGGGTCCACGTCGGCATCTTCGCCACCGTCGGCGGCGGCGCCACCGTCTTTGCCGGAATCGGCCCGGGCGTGCTGCGCGGTGTCGCGCTCAAGGTCACCTACAACCCCAGCAGGCCGGAGGACACGACGGTCGCGGGCGGCGGTACTTTCGCGATACCGGCCCATGCGAACTTGCGCCTCTACGTGGACGGCGGGGTGGGAGCCGGTATCCCGCTCGTCGACGCGGAAGCCAAGCTCACCGCCCATGGAGAGGTCGGCGTGGCGGGCGAGGTGTCGGCCGGCGTGCAGGTCGCCTGGGCGCCGAGCACCGGCGTCGTGCTCGATGCCCGGGGTGACATCTTCGTCGAGCCTAAGTTCAGGTTCGGCGTCGACGCCTCCGTTGAGGTCACCGTGGGCGTCTGGCGGCTCAGGAAGACGCTCTACGAGCACACGTGGAACCTGGCGGACTTCGAATACGGATCCAACATGCGGTTCGGCCTCTCGCTGCCCATCCACTACGAGTCCCAGAAGCCATTCAATGTCGCTTTCGACCAGATCCAGTGGACGTATCCGCAGATCGAGCCGAAAGACCTGCTCAGCGGCCTGATGAAACAGCTCGTCGGCTAGTAATCCGCAAGAATCCGGGAGCCCTGATGCTCAACATCACAGAGTCGCCCGCCAAGGCGACCGTCAACCAGGGCGGCCTGCGCCTGGCCAGGGGAGACCTCGACGGCGCCGAGGAACTGTACCGGGAGGCAATCGTGATCGATCCCGGTAACGCGACCGCCCACGCCAATCTCGGCTACCTGCTCGCCCTGCGCGGCCAGCACGAGGACGCGATCGGTGAGGCCGAACGCGCGATAGCGCTGGACCCGGCCCGGAGCGCCCCCTGGGCCCACATGGGCATGTCCCAGATCGCATTGGGGTCGGTCGATGACGGGTTGTCCTCGCTCTCCCGGGCGGTCCGGCTGGATCCGGAGAACTACTTCGCGTGGGACGCGATGGGGCGCACCCTGCTCGCTCTGGGTCGTCCCGGGGAGGCCGAGATCGCCTGGGCTTCAGCGGTGGCCGCCCATCCCGACGACATCGACCTGCTCATCCCGCTCGCGACCGCGCTGGCCGCCCAGGACCGGACGATGGAAGCCCTACGGGTGCTGCACCGGGCGACCTCCGTCGCCCCGGAATCGGCACGGGCATGGACCCAGCTCGGCGTTATCGCATTGGTCCGCCAGGATTACGGAACCGCGGGCGAGGCGCTGCTGCGGGCGCTCGACCTGGACCCGGCGTACGCCGGGGCCCGGTTCCACCTGGCTGTCCTCCATGTGCTCGTAGGCGCCGCAGAGGAGGCACGAGCGGCTTTGCTGACCCTGACCCGCGAGCAGACCGAGTTCGCGGATGAGGCACGTATGCTGCTCACGCGCCTTCCGCAGCGGGGTCAGGACCCGGTCAGCGAGTGTAGATCCGGCTGAGAAGTGACCTCATCATGGGAGACGGCTCGACGCCGAGTTCCCGTGCGGTGAGCTCCGCGTAGTGCCGGTACCGCCTGATCGCTTCCCAGGTGTTGCCCTCGGCGAGGTGAGCCCGGACCAGCGCCCGGTGCGCGCTCTCGCGCATGGGTTCACGCGCGACCGCCGCCAGGCCGGCCTGCACCGCGGCACCGTAGCGGCCGGCCGCGATGAGGTGGTCACAGAGCAACTCCAGCGCATGGAGGCTTAGCTGACGGTGCCGCTCCCGTTCGACGAGGACCCAGTTGTAGTACCAGCCAGGCAGGAGTTCGTCACAGAAGCGGGGCTCGAGCAGGGCGACTATCATCTCTTCCTCGAAGCACCCCGTGACCACGCAGCGGGCAAGCGCCGTCGCGCGCCTGACGTCCACACGCACGCACGGAGCCAGTCCCACGCAGCCGCCCCGGTTCCAGACGATCTCCGGTCGCACGACACCCAGCTTCCACAAGGTCGAGCGCAGGCTGCCGTTGGCCCGGGTCTGGGTCGAGTCGCCCCACAGCATTCCCGCGACATAATCGCGGCTCAGCGCCGTATCGTGGAGCGCGAGCAGCGCTATGAGCCGCTGCGCACCGGGAGACAGGGACACCGTGCTGTCGTCCAGACAGAGGCCGAACCCGCCGAGAAGGGTCAGCTGCGGACCCGCTGCGGATGCCTCCATATCCGCTTCGACGCTGGTCACGGCTACCTCAGAGCAGCCCACGGTATTAACCAGGGACAAAGGTCAGCTGCATGTCGTGCTCTCCTTACCACGATCCCAGGCGGTCAGCCAAACCCTAGTTCCGTTCGCACGTTGAGGGATCCCCCGAATCAGTGATATTCCAGGGCGGTCGGCGTCGCCGCGAGGAGCCGTGCGGTCAGTTCAGTGCGTGACCTCACGCCGAGCTTCTGGAAGATATGCCTGAGGTGGGTCTGCACGGTGTTCTCGGTCACGAACATCGCCATGGCGACCTCGCGATTGGTGTGGCCTTGTGCGACCAGTGCGGCGACACGGCGCTCGGTGCAGGTGAGCCCGTCAGCCAGCGCGGGGGTGGCGATCTTCGCGAGTTCGCGGTCGGCCTTCGCCGCCCATAGCGGTGCTCCGAGGTGCTCGAAGATGCTGATCGCCTGGCCGAGGACCGCGCGGGCCGTCGGCTGGTCTCCAGCCGATCGCTCGATCATGCCCTTGACGAGCAGGGTCCGCCCCAGCTCGAACGGCATCGGGAGCCGCTTGTGCCGGGCCAGTGCCTGCTCGAACGTGGCGCGGGCTCCTCCCAGATCGCCGTCAAGACCGGCCAGGTAGGCGCGGCAACGCGCGGCCGTCGCCAGTGCCCACGGACGCCCCAGCGACCGCCCTTGTCCTTCCAGGCGCCGGGTGAACGACCGCGCGAGATCGACCTCGCCGAGGGCGGCCAGCGCTTCGATCTCGTCGGGTAGGAATTTCACCACGCCCGGTTCTCCGAGTCCCACGGCGGAAGCCACCTCGGCCAGGCGACCCAGATGCGCGTGTGCGGCCGTGGCATCGTCGAGCGATACCTCGATGAACCCGAGGACGGCGAGCACCAGGGACCTGACCGGGATGTTCCCGGTGCTGTCGCACAGGGCCAGCGCCTCGCCCGCCAGTTCTCGCGCCTCCCGCACCTGGCCGCGGTGGGCGCGGACGAGGGCCAGGGAGTACAGCGTGGCGGGTTTCATGGTGCGCTGGCGGCTCTCGTCGGCGACCCGGCACGCCTCCAGCGAGTATTCCTCGGCGGCGTCCCAGTTCCCGGCCCAGCACTCGAGCTCGCCGAAGTGGTAGAGGAGGAAGGGCAGCGATGCCTCGTCTCCGCGTTCGATGCGGTTCCTGTACTGGTCGGCCAGCCTGGACCGGGCCTCGTCGAGCCGGTCGCACCACTTCAGCAGGAGTCCCCTGGTCAGGGAAGGATCCAGCCTCGGCAGGCGGGCCAGTCCACCGGTGCCCGACGCTGCGTCGAGCGCCTCGGCCCGGTCGAGCAGGTCCGTCCATGCGCCGTGGCCCTGGACGAACTCGAAGGCGGCCACCCGGGCGAGCGAGTACGCGATCAGGCTCGGGTCGGCCGCGCGCTCGGCGGACCGGAGGGACGCCCTCGCCAGGCTCGGAGGCAGCGGGGAAGTCGCCGGCCACGCACCGGATGAACGCGAGTTCCTGCTCGGCGTGCGCGCACAGCGCCGGGGCATCTCGCGCCTGAAGCTGCGGCCTGGCGGAACGTCTGCTCGGCCAGCAGCCAGCCGCTCTGGTGATAGTAGATCGTGGCCAGCCTGATGAGCAGCGATGCGCGCAGCGGTCCGGCCCGGTAAGCGGCAAGCACGGAGTTGATCAGGTCCCTGCTCCGGTCCAGGTCACCGGCCTGGAAATGGTAGTCGGCGGCACGCACCGTCCGTTCCCTGGCCGACTCGGACCGGTTCGCCGGAGTCAGCCGGGCGGCCTGTTCCGTTAAAGTCGCCGCTTCCCCCGGCGCGCCCCTGGCCGCCGCGTGCTCGGCCGCGCGATCGAGCAGGCCGGCGATCTCCTCGCTGGGGCCGCTCGCGCCGAGGGCCAGATGCCAGGCACGCTCCTCGATGTCCTCGGCCACCGCCGCCAGCCTCCGGTGCACCTGCCTGCGCTCGCTCAGCCGCATCCCGCTGTACAGGACGGATCGCAGTAGCGGATGAGTGAACCGCAGCACGCCACCGTCGCGCTCGATGAGGCCGGCGTCGACGGCCTGGTCGATCGCCGCCCAGGATTCGTGGTCGTTTCAGGCCGCGCGGATCAGCCGCTCGCGCGGATCGGCGGAGGCTGCGACCAGCCGGCCCACCTGCCGCACATCCCGCGTCAGCTGCCGCACGTGCCTGCGCATGAGGCCGCTGAGGCTGTCAGGAATGGGAATGGGCTCGTTGGTGAGGGACATCTGCGGGCGTCCGGCGAGGGCACGCGCGTATTCGAGGGCGTAGAAGGGGTTCCCGCCGCACGCCTCGTGCAGCCGCGTCAGCGTGGACCTGGCCAGCACCGTCCCCAGCCGGGACCGGATGATCTCGCCGATCGCCGCCGCGCCGACCGGCCCCAGCCGGACGCGGCCAAGGCGGTCCGGCGGCAAGGCGAGGTCCAGGCCGAGCGGAAAGCCGCCGCTGTCGTCGCGGAACGTCAGCAGGACGGTGACCGGCTCCCGCCGCAGCCGCCGGAAGCAGAACTCGAGCACGCCAGCCGAGGGGCGGTCCAGCCAGCAGGCGTCGTCCACCGCGACTACGACCGGCGCCTCGGCGGAAAGGATCCGCAGCGTATCCAGCATTCCCCGTGCCAGCCCTCGCGGCTCGGGCTGGGTCCCGATGGACGCGTCGCGCAGCAGCGCGAGTTCCACCGCCCGCCGCCGCGGGCCAGAAAGCGCGGGAAGGACCTGCTCGGCAACGTCGCCGAACAGGTCATCGAGGGCCGAGAAGGCGAGCGGCCGCTCGGCCGGGGCGGGTCGGCACGACAGCACCGTGGCCGAACGGCTGGCGGCCTGGAGCAGGTGCTGCCATACCACGGTCTTGCCGATCCCGGCGTCGCCGGTGATCGCTACCGCGGCCGATTCCCCGGACACAGCGAAGAGGAATGCCCGGATCTCCGCGATCTCGGCATCCCGCCCTACTGGTCCTGAATCCACCTGACACCCCCCAAAATCGGTCTAACACATCAGGGCCGTGCTGAGAACCCCGCCGCGGGCCGGAACCGCCGCATCCGTTCGGACCGGTAGATCTATATACCGAACGGTCCGGGTTCTCCGTCATGCTCACCGTCTACTGCACCGGCGACTGGGATCAGGAACAGGCAAGCCGAGCACACCGCGGCCGTCACCTTGATCCGGCCCTAACCGCTGCCGAGCTGGAGCCGGGCCGCGCTCTGCTCCAGCTCGGCCGCCTGCCGGGTCAGCCTGATGAACGCGTCCGCGGCCGGGATGCGGTAGCGGTCCCGGTGCCAGGCGATGCCGACGATGCGCGGGCTGACCTTGGCCAGCCGCTTGAGACACAGGCCGGGGCGGTGCGGGTCGACCGACAGCCAGGAGATGATGGCGGCGCCGACGCCCGCGGCGGCCAGCCCGAGGATGGTGGCGGCGTCGTGCGACCTGAACGCGATCTGGTGCCGCAGCTGCGGGCGGCCGAGCCGGTTCTCGATCGAGTGGACCTCGCGCATCTGCGCGTAGGTGATCAGCGGCACCCCGGCCAGGTGCCGCAGAGAAACTGGCGACGGCCGGTGGCCCAGGTCGGAATCCTCCGGCACGGCTAGCACGTAAGGGTCCTCGAGCAGTTCGACCGCCTCGAACGGGCCCGCGGTCAGCGGGAAGACGACGAAGGTCAGGTCGAGCGCGCCCCCTTCCAGGCCGGCCAGCAGCTCGCCGTCGTCCTGAGCCTCACTGAGCCGCACCTCGACCTGGGGCCAGGCGGCCGTGAACTCGCGCATCACCGGGGCAGCAGCCGGCGCTCCGACGCTCTGGTAGCAGCCAACCCGCAGCAGCCCCGCCGTGCCGCGGGCCAGCGCGTCCAGGTCAGCGGCCGCGCTCGCCAGCCGGGCTCCGATGGCCCCGGCGTGGCCAGCCAGTAGGCGGCCCGCGGGGGTGAGCGAGACCGGCCTGGGCCCGCCCGGCCGCTCCACCAGGCGGGTCCCCGTGATGTGCTCGAGCCGGGAGATCTGCTGGCTGACCGCCGACTGGGTGTAGCCGAGGGCCTCCGCGGCCCGGCTGAACGACGCCTCGCGCCCGACCGCGGCCAGCGTGACCAGATAGCGCAGTTCCAGCCCGCTCCAGCGATCCCGCACGGAAAGAGCATAAGGAATTCTGATGAAATCTACCAGTAACTGGAATTGTCCTAATGGACGATCCGCTGCGATGCTCAGAACATGGCCACCATCACCCCGCGCTATGAGGACGTCGTCGACCTGAGGCGCTACCCCATCAACGAACCGGACAGCCGGGCCTGCCGCGACCTGGTCCTGCACTGCCGGGACCAGCTCCGCGAGCACGGCGTCGCCCAGCTGACCGGCTTCCTCACCCCGGCCGCGGTCAGCCAGATGATCGCCGAGGCAGGCCGCCTGGCGCCCAGGCTTGGGCGAGCGACCAGAGCCACACCGTCTACTTCGCAGCCGCCCGACGATTCCGCGGGCGCCGATCACCCGCGCGCGCTGCCGCAGCACTCGGCCAAGAAGGCCATCGCCTACGACCTGATCCCGGACGGCGCGCCCGATCCGGCGGCTGTACGAGTCCGCCGACCTGACCATGTTCATCGCCGCGGTGCTGGGCAAGCAGGTGCTCTACCGCAGTGCCGACCCGCTGGACGCGCTGGAGATCGCGCTCTTCGGTGACGGTGACGAGCTCGGCTGGCACTTCGATAACAGCGAGTTCTCCGTCACCGTGATGTACGCCGAGGCCGAGGCGGGCGGCCACTTCGACTACTACCCCCGGCTGCGCGACGAGCGCGACGAGAACTTCGCCGCCGTCCGCAAGGTCCTGCTCGGCGACCCGGGCGGCGTCGTCAGGCTGCCCAGCAGCCCGGGCACGCTCGCCGTCTTTCGCGGCCAGCACGCCCTGCACCGGGTCACGCCGGTCAGCGGCCCGCGGCCGCGGATCAACTCGGTGCTGACCTACGGCGAGCACCCGGGCATGAAGCTGAACGAGCTCACTCAGGAGCTGTTCTACGGCCGCACCGCCTAACCCCTCCCTCCTCGCCAGTACCGGACCAAGCCGCATGAGGTGAGCCCGTGTGGACATCATCAGGTACCGCACCACCGGATCCCCGGCCGCGGCGA
>CAWFXW010000002.1:0-257893 GCA_963819785.1 uncultured Actinomycetes bacterium
AGGCGCTCGACACAAGCCCGGGGCATGACTACCCGCGACATCCGCGCCCACCTGCGGGAGATGTATGACGTCAAGGTGCCTGCAGACCTGATCTCCCGGGTCACCGATGCGGCCGCCGCGCTGGACGCATTCACCGCCGCCTTGCAGCAGCGCTGCCCAGCGATCGTCAGGTTGTGGCGGGCGCACTGGGCCGAGTTCACCCAGTTCCTGGCCTTCCCGCCCGAGGTCCGCAATGTGATCTACACGACGAACCCGTGAGTCGATGAACCCCCGGCTGCGCAAGGTCACCAGCGACCGCGGCCAGTTCCCCTCCGGGCAGGCCGCCCTCAAAGTCCTCTACCTCGCGGTCCGCAACCTGGAGGAATTCCGCGGTCGCAACGCGGGAATCCGCAGCTCCGGGTGTCACCATCAAAGATTGATGGTCCTTCGTTAGCCTGAGGCTGTCCCTCGCGGATCAGTTACAGGCTGCGGCGGGGGTCCTGGCGGCTGGGAGGTTAGCGGGGCCGGGACGCAGCGGGGTCGCCGGGCAACACGCGGTCCAGCTGGCTGCGCGAGCTGATATCGAGCTTGGTGAAGACCTTGCCCAGGTGGTACTGGACGGTGCGCGCGCTGATGAACAGCCGGGCGCCGATCTCCGGGTTCGACAGCCCGTCGCGGGCCAGCCGCGCGATCTGGGCCTCCTGCGCGGTCAGCTCCTCGTTCATGGCCACGGCGGTCCGCTTGCGGGCGGTCTCACCGGTGGCCCGCAGCTCGCGCTGGGCCCGCTCGGCGAACGCCTCCGTGCCGATCGCGTCGAGCATGCCGTGGGCCGTGCGAAGCTGTTCGCGCGCGTCGCTGTGGCGGTGCTCCCGGCGCAGCCATTCCCCGTACAGCAGGTGCGCGCGGGCCAGTTCGGGCCGCAGCCGGGTGCGGCCCAGCCGGTCGATCGCTTCCCGGTACAGGCTCTCGGCGGCCTCGCCGTCGCTCAGCAGCGCGCGGCAGCGCGCCTCGACGCCCAGGCCGAAGTCGGTCCCCCCGGCCTGGGTGAACTGTGCGAGCCGGGTAAGGGCGTCGCCTGCGATGCCGGTATCACCGGTCCGGGCGGCGGCCTCGATCAGCTCGGGCAGCGCCCACATGGAGATGTAGAGCGCGGAGGTGTCCTGTGCGGCCTGCCGGGCCGCCGTCAGCGCGTCGGTGTACCGGCCGAGGCTGTTGGCCAGGATGGCGGCGACCCAGTTCGCGTAGGCCACCGCGATGCCCTGGCCCGCCGCCGCGGCCTCGGCGAGGGTGGCCTCGATCAGCGCGGCGGCCTCGGCCTGGTTCCCGCGCAGGGAGGCGAGCATCATCGCGGTGAACGGGAAGCTGCGACTCCCGGTCGCCTCGCAGACCGCGTCGGCCTCGGCGACCAGGGCGGCGCCCGCCGCGAAGTCACCGCTCCACACGACCTCCGTACCCAGCGAGGCGAGCAGGAGCGGCAGCCGCTCGAGCGCCCCGGCGTCCCGGGCCAGCTGGAGCTGCCGGACCAGCATCACGTGCCAGGCGTCGCTGTCCCACAGGGCGCTGGCCGCGCCCTGAGCGATCCAGCCCCAGCGTAGTCCGTCTTCCACGGTGAGGCCCGCGCCGGTGAACACGCTGACGGCCTGTCGCAACGTCGGCGCCGCGGCGGCCGGCCCGTCGGCGACCAGCAGCGCCAGGCCGGACAGCACCAGGTCGACCGGGCGCGGCTCGGCCGCCGGGGGCAGGGCCCGGGCAGCGCGGGAGACCTCCGGCAGGTCGCCGGACCCGGCCAGCCGCGCGGCGAACAGGGCCGCGATCCAGGCCGTCAGGTAGGTTTCCCGGGCCAGGCCGACGTTCAGCGGCTCGAGCCGCTTGGCCGCCTTGAGCAGCAGCGAGGATGCGTCGCTGCCCTGGCCCGAGGCGAACATGATCTCCCCCCGCAGCAGGTCCGCCCGGGCGCTCTGCAGCTCATCCAGCGGCCCGGCCTCCGCCGCCGCGACCAGCTCCAGCGCCGGTCCGAACGCGCCGGCCTGCAGCTGGGCCTGCGCCGCGGCCAGCGTGCGGTCGGCGCGGCGGCCCGGCTCGGCGGTCAGCAGCACCGCGCGCTCCAGGAACGCCGCCGCCGCGGCCAGCCCGCCGCGGGCCTGCGCCCGGCCCGCGGACCGCTCCAGCTCCGCCGCGACCTCCTCGTCCGGCCCGGCCGCGGCCTGGGCCCGGTGCCAGGCCCGCCGCTCCGGCGCCGTCTCCGCGTCGGTGGCCTCGGCCAGCGCGCCGTGCACGACCCGCCGTTCCGCAACCGACGCCGCCCGGTACGACGCCGAGCGCAGCAGCGGATGCCGGAACCGCACCCGGGCGCCGAACTCCACCAGGCCCGCGTCCACCGCAGGCGCCGCCGCCGCAACGGGGATGCCCAGCCGCCCGGCCGCCCGCCAGACCAGCGGCGGGTCGCCGTACGGTTCGGCCGCCGCCACCAGCAGCAGCCGCCGGGACTGCGCCGGCAGCGCCTCCAGCTGGCGGCGGAAGCTCTCGGCAATCCGCTCCGACAACGGCTGCGCCGCGCCGGGCAGGCCGAACCCGCCCGCCAGCTCCGCGGGCGACAGCCCACGCGGCAGCTCCAGCAGCGCCAGCGGGTTGCCCTCCGTCTCGGCCACGATCCGGTCCCGGACCCGATCATCCAGCGGCCCGGCCAGCACCGAGCCCAGCAGCGCCCGCGCGTCGTCCTCGCGCAGCCCTTCGACTTTGAGCTCGGGCAGCCCGGCCAGCGCCGCGCCCGGTTCGCGGGCCGCGAAGACCAGCCCGACCGGGTCGGCCCCGAGCCGCCTGGCCACGAACCCCAGCGCCTGCGCGGACGCGTGATCCAGCCACTGCTCGTCATCGATCAGGCAGATCAGCGGCTGTTCCCCGGCCACCTCCGACAGCAGGCTCAGCACGGCCAGCCCGACCAGGAACTGGTCCGGCGGCGGCCCGGCGGCCAGGCCGAACGCGATCCGCAGCGCATCCCGCTGCGGCACCGGCAGCTGCCCGGCGCGGCCCAGCATCGGCGCGCACAGCTGATGCAGGCCCGCGAAGGCCAGCTCCATCTCGGACTGCACCCCCGCCACCCGTGCGACCTGGCACCTCGCCGCCCGCCCGGCCAGGTATTCCAGCAGCGCCGTCTTGCCCGCACCCGGCTCGCCAACCACCACCAGCGCCCGGCTCTCCCCCGCCTGGACCGCCTCCACCAGCCGGTCCAGCACACCACACTCGGCACGGCGGCCAGTCAGCCCCGCCGCACGTTCCCGCGCCGGGAAACCAGCGGGCACCTCCACGGCACCAACGCTATACCGCGCCCCTGGCTAGCGCACTAGCCGCAGCGGCCAGCCACTGGCGGATACGACGACGGCCCGGCCGCCGCCACGTCCCAGGATGGCGCGTGGATGGGAGCTGACCGGCGAGGAGCCCGCGCACTGGCCACTTGCACTGTGCACTAGCGGATACGAGCGCAACCCGGTCCGCGCGACACTCACTGACAGGAGCCTCCAGACGGGCGGCAACATCACTCAGCGATCACGGAGTGCTGAGTCCCCGCATCGCAGTTCAACCAACCCGAACAGGAGACCACGATGTCCGAGTCCTATTCACTCGCCACTGAACCCGAAGGCGTCGTCGCGTCGCTGCTTGAGCGATTTAACTCCGGCAAGGTCAGCGCGATGCTGACCTTGTACGAGCCGGGGGCCGTGTTCATCGCGAGAGACGGGCGAACCGTCACCGATCGCACCGAGATCGCTACCGAACTTGAGCGCGATCTCAGGCTCGGCCTGCCGCTGGAGGCCAAGGCGCGCCATGTGTTCGTTGCCGGCGATATCGCCCAGATCGTGGTGGACTGGTCAATTGATGGCACCGGTCCCGACGGCGCGCACGTGCACCTCGAAGGCTCGGCAAGCGATATCGCGCACCGCGGCGCGGATGGACTCTGGCGGTACGTAATCGACAATGCTCTTGGGACGGCGGTGCGACAGCCCGCCTGACACGTGTGCGCCACTCGGAATCCCACGACTGACAGACCGCGCCGACCCCGGCCAGTGCACCCCGGTTGCCGCGCGCCGCTGATTCGTCGAAATGCCGTGTAGCGAGGACTGATAGAGAAAGGTGTCCGAATGAAAGCCATCGTGGTGACAGATGAGGCCGCGGGAACGGCCGGGATGACGCTGGTGGAGCGGCCCGAGCCGGAACCGGCGATAAACGGCGTCGTCGTTGAGGTTCATGCGTCGGGATTCACCTCGGGTGAGCTGACGTGGCCCTCGACCTGGACCGATCGCGACGGCCGGGACCGGACACCGTCGATTCCGGGGCAAGAGCTGGCCGGAGTGGTCACCGCCCTCGGCTATGGCACGAGGGGGCTGTCGGTGGGACAGCGGGTGTTCGGCCTCACGGACTCCTATCGCGGCGGCGGGCTGGCGGAGTATGTGGCGATCGAGGCGCGCAACCTCGCGCCGCTGCCGGGCGACGTCGGCTTCACGGCGGGCGCGAGCCTGCCGATGCCGGGGCTGACCGCGTGGCAGGGACTGTTCGAGCACGGCCGCCTTCAGGCGGGGCAGAGCGTGCTCGTGCACGGCGCGGCCGGCTCGGTCGGGTCGATGGTGACGCAGCTCGCGCGCGAGGCCGGCGCGTACGTCATCGGCACCGGACGCGCCGCAGACCGGCACAAGGCGCTCGACTTCGGCGCGATGGAGTTCATCGACCTGGAGAACGACACGCTGGAGGACGTCGGCGGCGTCGACCTGGTGTTCGACGTCATCGGCGGAGACATCCAGAAGCGGTCCGCAGGCGTGATCCGGGCCGGAGGAACACTGGTAACCATCGCCGGCCCGGCCGAGGCGCGGCCCGCCGACGGCCTGGCGGTCGATTTCGTTGTCGAGTCCGATCGTGCCCAACTGGGTGAGATCGTCCGGCGGGTGCGGGACGGACGGCTGCAGACGAACATCGGCACCATCGCAACCCTCGACGATGCCGTCGCCGCCCTCAACCCGACCGGGCGGATCAGCGGTCAGACGATCATCCGCGTTCGTCCGTGAGGACTGGGCTCATCCAGAGCTTCCCGGGAGGTCGCCCCGAGCGACTCGGAGCCTGGAGCCAGTCAGTGTCGAAGAACTCCGATGACTCCCTCGCCCAGCCTCCCCAGGACCCGCAGATGACCTCCGGCAGATTCAGCCGCAGGCGGGAGATCTATCCCGAAGAAGGAGGCGTCATGTTTCACAAGGCATCTTTGCAGGGTGTTCCGTCCGAGCACTTGCCCGCCGGCCACGCTTTGCGTCGCCCGCTGCCGGGAATCCCGCACAGCCTGCGGCTCGACGACGCCGGTGATGCCAAGCCTGCATGGATCACCTTGCTCACCACCGAGCGCTACAACCTGCAGATGCAGCGCGTGGCGACGATCAGCGAGTCGAACGGGCGCGCCAGCGTGTTCCTCGGCGCGGTCTCCGCCGGGCTCATCGCCCTCGGGTTCGAGAGCACGCGCGGCGCATCGCCTATCGGGCACATGATCTTCCAGGTGCTAGTCCTCGCGCCGCTGGTCTTCCTCGGGCTGGTCGCGTTCATGCGGTGCCTGGAGATCGCCATCGATGACTGGGAGTTCATCACCCGTATCACCCGCCTGCGGCGCACCTATGACCAGCTCATCCCCGAGCTTGCCCCGCTGATGTCACAAGCGGTCGCGGACGAGGGTACTGCCGCGATGCTCAGCCCCAGGTGGCGGCCGTTCCAGAGGATGCTCAGCGTCGCGGGCCCAGCGTCGCGGTGATCACCAGTGTTGTCCTCGGCGGAGACGCCGGCGTGATCGTCTTCGGGGTTAGCCGCATGCTGTACCTGGCCATTGGCCTCGGCGCCGCGGACCGTGTCGCAAGTGTCGGTTGACAGCAAGACAGGTGAGCGGCAAGACACCACGGGCTGCGCCTGGGACTTGCTGTTGGTGACATCTTTCCTGCGATTGTCAGGCCGGGCGGGCCGCGGTCGTATCCGCCAGTGCACAGTGCAATAGGCCAGTCCGCGGCCAGTCCGTGTGCCGCGAGGCATCCTGGCCACTCACCAGGCAGGCGGGCCAGCTGGCCGACCGACTAGGGCAGGACGTGGCTGAGCTGGCTGCGCGAGGCGATGCCGAGCTTGGCGAAGATGTTGCCGAGGTGGTACTGGACCGTGCGGGCGCTGATGAACAGCCGGCTGCCGATCTCCGGGTTCGACAGCCCTTCGCGGGCCAGCCGGGCGATCTGGGCCTCCTGGGCGGTCAGCTCTTCATCCTTGGCGGCAGCGGTGCGCTTGCGGGCGGTCTCGCCGGTGGCCCGCAGCTCGCGCCCGGCCCGTTCGGCGAACGCGTCCATCCCCATGGCCTCGAGCATGTCGCGGGCGGTGTGCAGGTGCTCGCGCGCTTCGCGGCGGCGGCGCTGCCGGCGCAGCCATTCACCGTAGAGGAGGTGAGCACGGGCGAGTTCGGTGCGCGCGGGGGCCGAGCTCAGATGACCGATCGCCTCACGGTACAGCCGCTCGGCCTCGTCGCCCTCGCTGAGCAGCGCGCGGGAGCGTGCCGCGACTCCCCAGCCCCAGGCGGTGCCGGACGGCAGTGTGAGCTCAGTAAGCCGTCTCATGGCGGCGGCGGCCCGTTCGGGCTGGCCGCCGCGGACGGCTGCCTCGATCAGCTCGGCCAGCGCGAGGTTCGCGAAGGCCAGGTCGTCGCGCTGTTCGCTGGCAAGCTCCGCTGATGCCATGGCGTCCGCGTACCGGCCCAGCCCGTTATACAGCACGCTTGCGGTGTAGTAGGGGAGGCTGACTCCGTATCCCTGGCCGCGCTCGCTCATGTCGGTGATGAACTCATCGATCAGGCGGAAGGCTTCCCGGCTGCGGCCCTGCCACGCCGCCAGCATCATGGTCCCGAAGTCGGGCAGGCCGGTTGCCGTCGCCTCCTTGAGTACGGAGAACTCGTCGACGAGCTGCGCGACCGTAGCGAACTCGCCGGCGTGCAGATGCATCCCGAATCGTTGGGTGATCGCGAACGGCAGCAGGGACAGCGCGCCGACCGCGCGGGCAAGCTCAACCTGCCGGATGGCCAAGTCTCGCCAGCTCTCGTCGTCCCAGATGTCGATGGCACAGCGGGTGGCGACGAATAGCCACCGGAGCTGCTCGCCGATGGGCAGGTCGCCGTCACGGAATACGCTCAGGGCCCGCTGCACGGCAGGCACCCCGGTCTCGTACCCGTCCGTGATCAGTGTCGCCATCCCCTCGAGGAGCAGGTCCGGCGCGCGGCTATCGCTTGGCGGCGCCGCCGTCGCGCCGCGCGCCGCACGCGCGATCTCCAACGTGCCTATCTGGCTGGTGCGATGGCCCAGCAAGGCCGCGGACAGGGCCTCCAGATAGGTCTCCCGGGCCAGCCGCGTATCGAGCGCCTCGAAGCGCCTGGCCGCGTCAATCAGCAGCCGCGGGGTGTCGCTGCTGTTGCCCGCACTGAACGCCATTTGCCCGCGTAGCAGGCTTATCCGCGCGCGGGCGAGCTCCTCCAGTGGACCCGCTTCCGCGATGACCAGCAGTTCTGCGGCCACCTCGGGCGCTCCGGCCTGGTGCTTGGCCTCCGCCGCTGCAATGGCGCGGTCGGCGCGACGGCCGGGATCCGGGGTCAGCAGCATCGCGCGTTCCAGGAAAGCCGCTGCGGCCGACAGCCCTCCGCGGGCCTGGGCGCGTCCGGCAGAACGCTCAAGCTCGGTGGCGACACCCTCGTCCGGCGCCGCGGTCGCTGCGGCGCGGTGCCAGGTCAGACGATCGGGGTCGGATGCGGGATCGGTGACTTCGGCCAGCGCGGCGTGGATCTCGCGCAAGTCATCCATCGGCGCCGACTGGTAGGCCGCCGAGCGCACCAGGGGATGACGGAACCGCACCCGGACTCCGAACTCGGCCAGGCCGGCCTCGACTGCGGGCCCCGCCGCTTCGGCACAGATGCCAAGCCGCCCGGCCGCCCGCCACACCAGGACCGGGTCGCCGGTCGGCTCTGCCGCCGCCAGCTGCAGCAGGCGCCGCGGCTGGGCCGGTAGGGCGCCAAGCTGGCGCCGGAAGCTCTCCTCGATCCGGCCCGCGAGCGGGACCGCACCGGGCAGCCCGAACCCGCCCGCCAGCTCCGCCGCCGTCCAGCCTCGCGGCAGTTCCAGCAGGGCCAACGGGTTGCCGTGCGCCTCGGCCACGATCTGGTCGCGGATCAGCGTATCCAACGGCCCGGTCAGTGCCGAGTCCAGCAGCGTCCGCGCATCATCTTCCCGCAGCCCCCCGATCACCAGCTCCGGCAACCCCGCAAGGTCACCGGTCGGGACCCGGGCCCCGAACACCAAGCCGACCGACTCTGCCCCCAGCCGGCGCGCGACGAACCCCAGGACCTGCGCCGAGGCGCTGTCGAGCCACTGCTCGTCATCGACGATGCACACCAGCGGCCGTTCTCCGGCCATCTCGGATAGCAGGCCCAGGGTGGCCAGGCCGATCAGGAACCTGTCCGGCGCCGGGCCCGCGCTGAGGCCGAATGCGGTCCGCAGTGCGTCTCGCTGCGGCGCCGGCAGACGCTCCAGGCGGTCCAGCATCGGCGCGCACAACTGGTGCAGGAAGGCGAACGCCAGCTCCATCTCCGACTGGATGCCCCCCGCGTGTACTACCCGGCAGCCCGACGCCTGCCCGGCCAGGTACTCCAGCAGCGCTGTCTTGCCCACCCCCGGCTCGCCGTGCACCACGAGAGCGCGGCTTTCACCCGCACGCACAGCCGCCACCAGTCGGCCGAGCACGTCGCATTCCGCGTGGCGGTCGGTCAGGCCCGGCACCGTCCCAGCCCCGGAAAATCAGCGGGCACACGCACGGTACCGACGCTATACCTCCTCCCGGTCAAAGCGGTATCAATTCCACGCGCGTTCTTTAACATGCTCTTTCGCGAAGACAAGACGCCACTGGCCATGGATGGCTAGCCACTGGCGGATGCGACTATCCGTGGCCCGCCGCGATGGTGGGCAAAGCGACAGACATGATCGCAGCCGGGCGGGTTCCTTGAACGCTGGCAACCAGAGGAGGGCTGTCCGCCGGCGGCGGGCTGCATCCCATGCAGGCGGCGAGACGGGCGGGGCTTACGGTGAAACGAGGGCGTCCAGGCGGTGGCCCACGCGGGCCGGGCCGTCGAGGCGGCTGCTCTGGCCGGTCCCGGCCACCCCGCTTGGCGTGCTGGCCAGCGAGCCTGCGGCTGAAAGCTGAGCGAAGGAATGACCATGGCACCCAATCCGGCCCACAGGCTGGTAGAGACCGCTTCATGTGGCCAGCGCCCACACAGACATTCACCCACGTCATGCCTGGAGGAAAGGTGAGCACCCCGACCGGCGACAACGCCTTCCTGCACGCCCTCGAGCTCAACGTCAGGACGGAGCTGGCCCAGGCCGAGACCGGCCAGCCGCAAGAGGAGGCCGTCGGTGGACCGATCGAAGAGTGGCTGTCCGATCCGGCGGATGCCCCGCGCTACGAAGCTAGCCTGCGTAGCCTTCTCGGCGCGGTCGAGGCCTTGGAAGACGCCTCCGGCCCCGCGACCATCCTCCGCCGACCGAAGCGCCAGAGAGCCGGCCGCAGCAAACAAAAAGGTTCCCCGATGGACACCATGATGGCGCTGCGGGCGCACGCCCGCAGCGGCCCTGAGCAGCTGGTCTACGAACAGGCACCGGCGCCGGCCGCCGGGCTGGGCGAGGCGCTCATTGCCGTGCACGCCGCGGCGATTTACCTTCGCGGAGCTGACCTGGGACTTGTCGTGGACCACCCGTGACGGCACGGACCGGACACTTACTTGGCCCGGCGGACTCCCCGTGGGTGAGCGTCGGCTGGGGGTCCGCGGGCATCCCCTGGAGAATTGAACCATCCGCGCGAGCGAATGCTCGCCAGCAGGCCAGATGGTCCAGCCTTGTGCAGACAGCGCCGGCCAGTGGCGGGTTGCGCAGTGCCCGCACAGGTAAAGCTCCCCCGTCCGGTCCACGCGGTATGCCGCTCGGACCGCGGGTCCGCACCGATCACATGTCTGGCTCATCTCCTGCCTCCCGTCGTTTGGCTGCGCGACCGCAAGTTAGCCGTTGTGGTCAGCCCGCAGCAGTGCGGCGAGCACGGCCGCTTCGCTGATCTCGGGTTGGCGGGTCCCGGTGAGCAGTGTCAGCCGCCTGTCCTTTGCAAGTCCGCGCAAGTGTGACAGTGCTTCGGCCTGCCTGGGACCTTGCAGCTCCACCCGGTAGCGGCGACCGAATTCCTCGAAGCGGCCCGGGTCGTGGCCGTACCACTTGCGCAGCTCGTCTGAGGGCGCGACGTCCTTGCACCACTCATGGAGGGCTGCTTTGGCTCTGGTCAGTCCTCGCGGCCAGATCCGGTCGACTAGGACTCTGGTGCCATCTTCCGGCTCGGGCTCCTCATACACCCGGCGTACCTGGACTCTTCCTTCTGCCATTGTTTCCTCGCTGTGGACGTTCCGTTCGTGGCCTGCTGGCCGGCTGCCGCCGCCCCGTTAGCTCGCCCTCCCGAGCCGCGGGACATCAACTCTGCTGGTTGCGTAGGGCCCATCTTGGCCACTGCGCCCGCATCGCACACCGTCAGGTCAGGTATGACCCAAGGCCGTCGGCTCCACCGGAACCTGGTGGGGAGGCGGACATGATTGCGTCTCTGTCCGGTGACTGCCATAGTCGGAGGCCAAACCCGTGACGCAGGCAAGCTCGAGGCCTTCCGCGGCCTGATCCTGGAGACCCTGTTCGGGTGCCGGGCGTATCGTCTCTACAGCGCCAAGGTCGTCAACGGCGACTTCGAGCCGGGTTTCACGATGAACCTGGGACTGAAGAATCTCGGACTCGCCGCCGCGGCCAGCCAGACGCTCGCACGGACGCATCCCTGCTCCATGCGGGTGCCCGCGCGGATGGCCAAGGCCGCCCGGCCGGGCATGGATGAAACGATTCGCCGACCATCGCCGACTACACCCCGCACCGCTGACGTCGGCAGAGTGCGAGATGAGCGTACTGACATCGGCGCATGCCTGGCGACGGAGGCCGTGCTCCGCGAGCGCGCGTCTCGACGGCGTCAGCCGCCGAGGAGGTCGCGGGCGGCCTGGGCGATCTGGCCGGCCGAGATCCCGGCCACCGCGATGAGTTCGGCAGGCGTTCCGGAGCCGGGCAGGTCCCGGACGGCCAGGTGGCTGACCCGGACCGGGTGGCCCGCGTCGTTGAACGCGTCGAGGACCCCGCTGCCGATGCCGCCCGCGGGGTAGTGGTCCTCGGCGACCACGATCCGGTCCCCTGTCGCGGCCGCGGCTTCGAGCAGGGTCTGGGTGTCGATCGGCTTGACCGAGTACAGGTCCACCACCCGGGCCCCGATGCCGTCCTCCGCCAGCTGGCCGACCGCGGCCAGACAGTTGTGCAGGGTCACGCCCGCGCCGATCAGCGTCACCTGGTCGTCCGGGCTGAACCGGACCACCTTCGCCCCGCCGATCGGGAACGCCTCGTCCGGCCCGTACAGCACCGGGTACGCGCCGCGGGTGGTGCGCATGTAGACGATGCCGGTCCGTTCGGCCATCTGCTCCGTCAAATAGGCCGCGCTGGTCGCGTCGCTGGGGTACAGGATGGTCGTGCCGTGCACGGCCCGCATCGTGGCCAGGTCTTCCAGGGCCATCTGCGACGGGCCGTCCGCGCCGATCTCGACGCCCGAGTGGGAGCCGCACAGCCGGATGTTCGCCTGCGAGATGGCCGACATCCGGATGAAGTCGTGGGCCCGGGTGAAGAACGCGGCGAACGTGGCGGCGAACGGGATGTACCCGCGCACGGACAGGCCGACCGCGGCGGCGACGAGCTGCTGCTCGGCGATGTAGATCTCGAAGTACCGCTCGGGATGCGCCTTGGCGAACTCCTCCAGGTGCGTGGAGTTGTCCACCTCCCCGTCCAGGGCGACGACGGCCCGCGGACGCCGACCGCGGCCAGCGCCTGGCCGAACGCCAGCCGGGTGGCGACCTTGGCGCCGCGGCTCGTAGCGGGGCAGGCTCACCTCGCCGCCGGCCAGGCCCGGGGCGATCCACACCTCGGGCCGCAGGTCCGGTGACCAGCCACGGTGACGTTCGCCGCCGAAGCTCGAGGATGGCCCGCTCGGCCATCTCCGCGGGCAGCGGCCTGCCGTGCCAGCCCTGGCGGTCCGACCTCGCCCGGGTCTCGCGGACCGCCATCACGGTCGGCGCGCCGACTGTCTCGACGCCGGGTGGCCGGACCCCCGCGGTGCCGCGAGCCGATCTGAGTCGACCCGCGACTCGCGGCGGACTCGTCGGATGTCGCCAGTGTCGGCATGGTCAGGCGGTCTCGTCGACTGCTCGCGTCGGTACTGCTGCAGGTGCAGACGGCGGCAACCTGTCGTCGGCCGGACTGCGCCATCGGCCGCTCATGCCTCGGGATGTCGAAGAAGCAGGCATCGAGCTCCCGCGGCCACGATCAGGTAGTCGAAGTCGAGCCGGGAGCCGTCCTGCAGCACGAGCGCATGAGCCGGGTAGTCCAGCCCGGACGCTTTCCCGATCCACACGCGCACGTTGGCCTGCCGACGCAAGACCGCCCGCAGCGCGGCGCCGACGTCTCCCGGCGCGAGATAGCCGGTGCTGACCTGGTAGAGCAGCGGCTGGAACGTGTGATAGTCGTGGCCGTCCACGATTTTGACGTCCGCGTCGGCGCGGCGCAGCGCGTGAGCTGCGTTCAGCCCGGCGAGCCCGCGCCGACGATCACGATCCGCAGACGCACGCGCGCTGGCCCGCGGCCATGCCCTGCCCCGCATGCCGCACGCTGGCCTGAGCGCTCGCCTCCGGAGCGGCGGTCGGCGATATACGGCAGGGCTATGCCGGCGAACAGGACTGCGGATGACGATGGGCATGACGATGAAGATCACGCTAGATCCGTCCATGGCGCCGGGCCTCCACTCCTGTCCTTCGGGCGGTGATGTCGCTGACGTGCCGCGTCTGGCCCAGGGTGCAGCGCGGTGGCCAGCCGCTGGCCGAGCTGGTCCCAGCTGGCCTCGAACGCGCTTACTCCCTGGTCTTCCAGCACTTGCACCACGTTGTGGTAGTCGATGCCGAGCGCGGCGAGTTCGCGGAGCACGCCCTGCGATTGGTCGTAGGTGCCGTGGATGCTGTCATCGGGGATCTGCCCGTGGTCGGCGACCGCGTTGAGGGTGGCCTCGGGCATGGTGCTGACCACGTCGGGTGCGACCAGGCCAGTCACGTACCGGGTGTCCTCGTATGCGGGGTCCTTGACGCTGGTGGAGGCCCACAGCGGGCGCTGCGGCCGGGCCCCGGCCCGCTCCAGCGATTTCCACCGCTGCGTGGACGTGGCGTGCTCGTAGCGCTGGTAGGCCAGCCGGGCGTTGGCGATCGCGGCCTTGCCGCGCACCGCGGCCGCCCGGTCGGTGCCGATCTTGTCCAGGCGCCGGTCCACTTCGGTGTCCACCCGGGACACGAAGAACGAGGCCACCGAGGCGATACCGGACAGGTCGCGCCCGGCGGCGCGGGCGGCTTCCAGTCCGGCCAGGAACGCCTCGATCACCTCGGCGTAGCGGGCCAGCGAGAAGATCAGCGTGACGTTGATGCTGATCCCTTCGGCCAGGCAGGCGCTGATCGCCGGCAGGCCCTGCTTGACGGCGGGGATTTTCACGAACAGGTTGGGCCGGTCCACCAGCCACCACAGGGCGCGCGCCTCGGCGACCGTCTGGGCCGGGTCGCGGGAGATCCGCGGGTCGACCTCGATCGACACCCTGCCGTCCGCGCCGCCGGTCGCGTCGTACACTGGGCGCAGCACGTCGCAGGCCCACCGTACGTCGAACGTCGTCAGTTCGCGCAGTGCCTGGCCAGGGTCGGCCTGGCGCACCTGCAGATCGCGGATTTGGTCCGAGTAGGCGTCGCTGCTGGCGATGGACCGGGCGAAGATCGTCGGGTTGGTCGTGACCCCGGAGACATGCTTGTCCCGAACCAGTGCGGCAAGGCTCCCGCTGGTCAGCCGCTCCCGGCGCAGGTCATCCAGCCACACCGACACCCCGGCTGCGCGCAGCCTGGCGAGCGAGTCTGTCATCGGATCCTCCGAGGATTGCTATGGCCCGCGTTTCCTGGCCTCCGCCACGGCAGGGTGGGCGTGGCCCGTGCGGGGGTGGGGCGGACGGACGGGCGGGTGGTGGCTGGCTGGGGCCGGCGGGGGCCCTGCCGGTCGGCCGGGCCCCCGCGGCGGGCTGGGGTGTTAGTTGCGTCCGGCCATGACGCCGCCGTCGACGTTCCAGATGGCGCCGGTGACCCAGCTGGTGGCCGGGGAGAGCAGGAAGGTGATGGTGTTGGCCAGGTCGCGGGCGGTGCCGACCCGGCCGAGCGGGTGGAAGCCGTCGAAGCTGTGCAGCGTCTCGTCCAGCTTGTCCTTGGGGACGAACCGCTCGTACAGCGGGGTGGCCACGACGGCGGGGGCGACCGCGTTGACCCGGATGCCGTGGGGGGCCAGCTCGATGGCCAGGTTGTGGGTCAGCGCGTGCAGCCCGGCCTTGGCCACCGAGTACGCCGAGGAGGGGGTGGCGGCGATGGCCTGGTGGGCCCACATGCTGCCGATGTTGACGATGGACCCGCCGCGGCCGGCGTCGATCATGCCGCGGGCCACGGTCTGGGTGAGGAAGAAGATGGCCCGGTCCAGTTCCAGGTAGGAGTCGTAGAACGGGCCGTCGTAATCCAGGAACGGCTTGGGGATGAAGAACCCGGCCGCGTTGACCAGCAAGGTGGCGTCGGCGTGCTCGCCGGCCAGCTGCTGGCGGACCCGCTCGACCTGGTCCCGGTCGGTCAGCTCGGCGGTGATGCCGTAGGCCTTGCCGTCCTTGGCCAGTTCCTTGACCGTGTCGTCGACCCGGTCCTGGTCCTGGCCGATGATCACGGCGGACCCGCCGGCGGCCACCACGTCGGCGGCGGTGTCGCGGCCCATCCCGCTGCTGCCGCCGACCACCACCAGTTTCTGGCCCTCGAACACGGGCATGGCCTGCTGGTCGGGCTGGTCCGCGTCGTGGTGCAGGCCATGGAGCCAGTTCGCGCTCATGCAAGCGCTCCTTTCCATTGGGTGCGTAGGGGCAAGCAAGCCTGCTGCTTGCGCACGAGCCAGCCTGGCCGCCCTGCCCGCGCCGCGCACCGTCAGATCAGGTACCGGTTACAAGCCCTCGTACTGCGCGGTACCCCGGATCGGCTGGCCCCGCGTCCTAGCTGGCTCTCCGTATCACGAGGAAGGACCTTTTGCCGAACGAGCCGTGGTTCACGGCCACGCCACGCTGGAAGCCCTGGCAGTTAGCCGTACGGCCAGCGCGGTGCATGGCCCCGGTAAACGTGCGCGGAGCGCCGGGCGCATCCCCTTTTCTTCGAATCGTCAATTTGAAGGGTGCGACACGGCGACCGAGCGACAAGGCTGCAACACGACGGAAAACGCAACTCCATGCAGGGGTGCTTCGATGAACAGCAGCGTTCATATGCTGTCGGAGGTCATGGCGGGGTCCATGACTACTGCCGACGGCACGGCGGACGTGGCAGTAAGGCTGACCTACAAGCCACGGGATCCTCACGCCCTTATCGTGACGATCACTGACCGGGCCGGGGTGGTGCAGATCTGGACCATCGGCCGCGATCTGCTGCTGCGCGGCCTGATCGCCCAGGCGTCCCGCCCAGCTGGCATGAACCGGATCCGGCTCTGGACGTGCCAGCACCACGACAGGCCCTCGCTGATGATCGCCATGATGACGAGCTTCGTGGCCTTCCTGGAACTGGATCTGGAGAACGTCGCCGACTTCGCCATAGCCACGCTTCAGCTGATGCCGCAAGGCGAGGAGCCTGGCCAGCTGGACCTCGACGCCGAGCTGGAGCGGCTCACCGCGTGAGCCTTCAGGTGGCCTCTACCGGCATGAGACCTGCGACACGAAGTAGCACTTTGACGATGTGAACCGCCAGGGCCTGGGCGCCCGCCGGGGCGGCCGCGGCCATCACGTCCAGGTACAGCGCATGCCGGAACGCCGTCACGCCGGCACGACGACGCTGTTGTTGTGTGCGTCTGCTTGAGGCAGCTGGCCGGCAGGACCTGGGACCGGGGCTGGGGGGCCGTGCGGGGTCAGCCGCGCACGAGTTCCCAGATCAGGGCGCCTGGCAGGCCGACGTAGGCGGCCGCGGTGGCGTCGGGGATGAACTGTGTCGCGGGGCCTTGCATGGCTGCTTCGGCGGGCCCGATACGTGGCTCAAGGCACTGCCGGATCACCAGCTGGGACTGGTGAAATGCGTTGAGGTAGTCGCCATGGAGATGACCATAGCCTTGGACGACGCCAGCACCGCCCGCGGCGTCCTGGAAGTATGCGGCCCCTCCGAGTGCGGCGGCTGCGGGATGCAGGCCGGACAGGACCATGTGCCCGCCGGGGCGCAGCACCCGGCTCAGCTCCGCGATGGCCGCGCCGAGGTCGGCGACATGCTCAAGCGCCAGCGCACACACCACCAGATCGACGCTGGCTGGCTCCAGCGGGAGCGCGCTGAGGTCCCCGTCACGGAAGGTGGCCTGAGGCAGCGCCGCCCTGGCCTTCTCCAGCATCGCCGGCGACGCGTCCACCCCGATGACGTGATGACCGAGTTCGGCCAGGCGGCGTGTGTGACGGCCGGTGCCGCACGCCGCGTCCAGGGCTGCACCCGGTGCGACGGCGTCCAGGATGGACCATACGACGGGCTGCTCGAGGTGGATGAGGGGATTGCCGGGGTTGTCGTAGGTCTGCGACCAGCGGGCGTAGCCGCCGGCAACGTCCACGATCGGTACATCAGCACCCAGCTGGTAGACGGCCTCGCCGCCGCAGGCGATACGCCGGATCTCGGCCAGCCGGCGCGCAGACCGACCTGATCTGGGTGCATCGACCTGTGACCGCCGAGTTACCGCCAACCGCGCAGAACGACTACGTGCGCGTCCGACCGCAGGATGCATAGTTACGCGCTGTGAACCCTGGAGCACGAGAGTGTCCTGACATCCCGGCCAGGGCATGCACAGCCGCAGCTGCCTGCCTCTCATGTCATCTGCCGTGCGAGCCTTACCGCTCTCTTATCCACGCTCGCCAGCCCCGGCCAGGCGCCACACCGGGCAGCACGCCGGTCGTCAGCTACCCGCACTCAGCCAATGTTGGGAAAGCCACGAAATCAAGCACGACGCGCCAGCACGAGCGACCGGTGACAGCCGGCAGCTCATCGCGAAGGTACAGACGCACCAGGACCCAGGGACCAGCGCCAGCACAACGCAGGATCAACCGAACGTAAGCCCGAAGATCCGCGCCTGCCACAAGATTCGCAGCCGGACACGCGTGTCTGGGCCTGCACCCGGTTCTGCCCCTCCCGCCCAGCGCGAAGCT
Source organism: uncultured Actinomycetes bacterium (assembly GCA_963819785.1). Lineage (GTDB taxonomy): Bacteria > Actinomycetota > Actinomycetes > Streptosporangiales > Streptosporangiaceae > Palsa-504. The sequence continues at coordinate 17,383 of CAWFXW010000002.1, forward strand.
GAGCGTTGCCATGATCAACACAAGCTAACACAACGCATATCGGGCCGATGAAACCCTGCACGACCAGAAACCCCAGGTCAGGAGCATAAATGTGCCCCGATCAGCAGGAACTCGGCGACGGCGACGTCCCAGCCGGGCAAGATGGACGCTATTGGCACCGTGAACAATAAGGCGTTCGTCCCGATGACAGCGCCCGGGAGCATGGCGCATGTCACGCGCGTTCCGGCGGAAGCATGATGCGGGAGACCGGCGGTCTCCGGAACCGGGCCGTTGCCGTGTACGTCACCTTCCTGAATGGGCTGCTTCGCGTAGCTGTCCGTGGTCCGCCGATCCTGCCGCCAGATATGACCGCGTTGGCCCGGGTCGCCTCTGCGCCCGGGCCAACGCGGCCTGGTACTGGTTGAGCCTGGCGGGTTACCCGACGCGCGCCAGCGCCGGAACGAACTTCGCGGCGTCGATCGTGCCCCAGCCGCTGGCCAGGTCATAGCCGGTCCCGGCGTCGAAACCGGTTACGCCGGAGAAGGAGTTGTTGCCGGAGGTGATGTCCACGATCCCGGTGTTGTGGTCGCCGTGCTGGGCGAGGGCGCCCAGGAGGTAGAGGCCGGGGTTGAGCAGGCCCAGCCGGTGGCCGGCCACCTGGTCGGCGAGCGCGACGATGCCGGAGAAGATCGGTGACGCCTCGCTGGTCCCGCCGACGAGGTGCCAGCCGACGCTGATCCCGCCGAAGGACGTGTAAATCCAGGCGGCGCCGTTGACCGCGGCGCTCATCGAGATGTCCGGCGTGCCGCGGCTCTTGCCGACGTCTTTGCTGACGCCGATCTGGTAGATCGGGCGCGAGAAGACGCCTGACACGCCGCCGCCGCCCGACCCGAAGCCGTCGTTCCACACGACGTCGGGCGAGAGGCGGTTGCCGTTATTGTCGAGGTTGAGCATCGAGCCGCCGACCGAGGTGACCAGCGGGTCCGTAGACGGCCACGAGTTCACCCGCATGGGGTACAGGGTCGACCCGTCGGACTCGGCGTTCGTCGCTCCGTCGTCACCGGACGAGGCGAGCATGGTGACGCCATGGGCGAGAGCATCCTTGAACGCGAACCGCAGGTTGAGCAGGCTGGAGAAGTCGCCGCTGCTGAAGCCGGGGAAGGTGTTCTCTGTCGCGCCGAAGCTCTGCGTGATCACGTCACCGACGCCGCTATTGATGAGTGACTGCTCGGCGCTCATCATCTCAGGGAAACCTGTCGTCCCCTCGGTCTCCGCGACCGGGGTCTCGGCCAGGACGATCTTCGCGCCGGGCGCGATGGAGTGCGCGTACTCCACATCGAGGGTGGTTTCCTCGGCCCAGCCGCGCATGGTCGTGTCAGTGGGGTCGAACGGCGGGACGTTGCCGAACTGCATGACCTGCAGGTCGGGGTCGGGGAACCCCCACTCCTGGTCGAAGACGTGCAGGTCGTTCGCGATGGTCGGGGAGCCGAACGAATCCACGATCACGATGGTCCGGCCCGCGCCGGTGATGGCGCGGTGCAGGGCCTGGCCGTTGTAGAGGGGATTCAGGTCATATGCGACCCGGTACTGCAGCGGCGAGTAGCACGCGATTCCCAGCTGGGCTTGGCACTGCGTGGTGCTGATCGGCGCCGTGAGGCCCTTCGTGAAGATCGGGTTGCCCATCGCGGGAATGGGCCGGGCCGAGGTCAGGTGCGCCGCACTGGCGGCGGGGGCCACTGCGCCCACGCCCGGTACGGCCAGCGACAGCACGGCGAGCCCGCCCGCCGCGGCCACAGGGAGAATAGCCCGGGTGCTCACTCGCGTGAGCGCGGACCGTCCGCGCGATGCGGTGCGGCCGGGGGATGCGACGCTGCGCGCCGACCTTCGAGAAAATACGTTCAATTCCGCTCCTTTGACGAGGCCTGACGCCCGGACATGGATAAGGGCGGGCACATGGCCGGTGCGCGGCCCAGCACGATCCTGCTGGTCTGGCCGTCGCGCCTGAACCGTTATCCCACACGCTGGCACGAAAGTCGATAGATATCCGGTTATCCGTGGTTATTTTGGCAAAGGGGTGTTGCTTTATGTCGCATAGATATCGCAGCCCCCGGGCCGGTCGGGCGGAATGGCAATCGATTTCATTCGCGTGTCCGATCGCGCAAAGTCAGCGTTGGGAGTCCGGGATCCGCCGGACGAGCCTGGGCGCTTGAGTTCCCTCCGACGGGGGGCTCGCCCAGGGCGAGCGACGCCTTGCCAGGGGTGTCGCGGCGCTCACAGGCATCTCCGGACAGTTGCATTGTCCGGCCGGCCGTGTCCTGGGGCCAGCACGGCTAGCATGAGCACTATCAGTACCCGGGCAGCGTCCTTCGGTACCACGCGGAGGTGACCAGTGGATTGCGCTGTTGCAACGACGTAGCCGATCAAGGAGCGCCGGACCGGCTGATCAGCCGCGAGCTAGCCTAAGGCGCGACAGCCAGCACCAGATGGTGCCTGACGTCGCGGCGACCGGTGGCATGAAGGTCAGGGTCTACAGCCACGGCAATTGCAAATAGTTTCGCAGAACAACATCAGGAGGCTTTGACGCCCTTCATCAGAGAATTCCTGAGACGGAGCCGCCCTGAGGTGAGCCAGGCACTGCGGTGCACAGATCACCAAGCATGCGTCAACTGGCGGCGCCCGGACACCTGCTGTTCCGGCCATCGATGCACCCTTGCGAGAATGTCCGCATGGACGGACTCGCGTGTCCCTGCGGCCTCGGAGACGACTATGCGTCGTGCTGCGGGCGGCTCCACGCAGGCGCGCCGGCGCCGACCGCTGAGTCGCTGATGCGCTCCCGCTACAGCGCATTCGCCGTCGGGGACGCCGGTTACCTCCTGCGCACCTGGCATCCGTCAGGCCGTCCGCGGACCCTCAGCCTCGACCCGGCACTCCGGTGGACCCGCCTCACCGTCCTGGAAACGCATGACGGCGGGCTCTTCGACGCCACCGGCACGGTCCAGTTCCGTGCCATGTACGTCCAGCAGGGGCAGCGTGGCGTCCTCGCGGAAACGAGCAGGTTCGTCCGGCAAGACAGACACTGGACCTACCTCGGTCCCATTGACTAAAGGACGCCTTCCTTTCCTGCTATCACCCTGAAGGCGCCATGCTCGACCACCCAGAAAAACGGCTCCATATCGATGCCGCCGATACTGGCCTCAAATCTTGATCGGCTGAATCGCACGACCTATCAGGGCGACGTCACTCCGGCGGGTTCGGATTGCAGGCGATGCGAGTAACGGGACTGGCATACGTTGCCCCTTGATAGACGTATGTGTATGACAGGGCGTACACCGTGTGCAAGGAGCATCCACCCCTGATGTATGCCGCGCTGAACGTGGACGTGTAGGTAGTCCCGTATGCAGTGATCAACTCGGTCCAGGTGACAGGGCTAACCGGCGCGAACGCATCGCACGCTATCTGAGACGACGAGCTATTGCACTCGGGCGCCGGAGCGCTACCGCTCGCCGCGGCGCTACCCGCGCCGACGGCCAGCGCACCCGCGATAGCCAGCATGGCCAGGGAAGACAGGGCAATCACGCGACGCATTTGCGATCCTTTCCACCGGTTGAACCTGAACTGCTTCTGTCACCATCCGCTGGCAGATCAGATTTGTCCAGAGGTCGGCTTCCCCGCCGCTACCGCCGACCTGCCAAGCTGGGTAAGCAGGTTCTGCCGGGTAAGCGGTGTACCATGCGCAGAATTTCCAGTTCTGGCTTATAGCGCGGTAGGTCGTTATCGCGCAGCGAACTTACTGCTATCTTCTGCCGTGACGGGTGGCTACCGGCTCTGTTGTCAGTCCTGTCAGGCTCGGCCGTCTAGTCCAGTTCCTCGCTCAGGGCCTGCTCACGGTTTCGGTAGACGACAGATTCCCGCTCGGGCGGGCCGGCGCCGCGCTGGCGCGCGTCAGGTACGGTGCCCGCTGCTTGGCCACTGTGCTGCGGACCGGCGCCCGAGGGTGAGGATCATGTGTCCGCCTTTGAGCACCTCCCATGATCAGCCTCTCCGTGCGTCGCCTTGATCATGCGGGATGACCGGCCAGCACAGGCCGGATCCCCGGGGCTGGCCGTGGCGCCAACGATCGCCTGCTACGGGAGCATTCACCCGCGAGCGCTGCGGGGGAGGCGACCGCGCTGTTCATCGCCGGGTTCGGCGCGGCCGGATACGCCACCCGGCGCGACCTGACCGCGATCGCGCGGGCCAGCTTCCGGGCCGGGCGAACGGCCGTGACGGACCAGGGTCCGGCCAGGGTGGTTCACAGGCGCGATCGCATGGCCCCGGGGGCGACCGTGGATGGGAGCTCAATATGAGCCCGCGTTCCTACATGCAGGAGGTTCCCTGTGAATGCCCCAGATAAGCAAACTGGCGTCAAGCCGACGATCGTGCTGGACAGTAGTCGCCACCGGCGACAAGGCCGCAGGCGCCGACGTCATCCGGTCTGAGGCTCAGCGGGCGGGCTCCGACATCAGCGAGGTCGAGGGCTCGCACGTGATCATGATCTCCCAGCCGCAAACGGTCACCGACGTCATCGTGACCGCGGCCCGGGCCGTCGCCGGCTCACACCGGTAGACGACGATGAACACCGCACCCGCGATGAGCAACAAGGCGATACGAACATGAGCATCCCGTTCGGCGCGCTGAAGCAGGTCGACGCGGGCCCGCTGAGCGTCGGCTACGCCGATGCCGGCCCTGCTGATGGCCCGGCCGTTATGTTGCTGCATGGCTGGCCCTACGACATTCACAGCTTTGCCGATGTCACCCCGTTGCTGGCCTCGGCGGGCTACCGTGTCGTCGTCCCGTTCGTCCGCGGCTACGGGACTACCCGCTTCCTGTCCGACGACACGCTCCGGAACGGCCAGCAAGCAGCCCTGGCGGACGATGTCATCACGCTGATGGATGCGCTGGGGATCGACACGGCCATCTTGGCCGGCTTCGATTGGGGGGCCCGGTCGGCCGGGGTCGTCGCGGCGCTGTGGCCGGACCGCTGCAAGGCCCTGGTCTCGGTGAGCGGGTACCTGATCGGCAGCCAGGCCGCCAGCCAGGCGCCGCTGCCGCCACAGGCCGAACTCGCCTGGTGGTACCAGTTCTACTTCGCCACCGACCGCGGCCGGGCCGGGTATGAAAAGTACCGGCGCGAGTTCAGCAAGCTCATCTGGCGGCTCGCCTCGCCTAAATGGGTTTTCGACGACGCGACGTTCGCCCGCAGCGCGGCCGCCTTCGACAATCCGGATCACGTCGCCATCGTGATCCACAACTACCGGTGGCGGCTCGGCCTGGGCTCCGGTGAATCGCGATACGACGACCTGGAGCGGCGGCTTGCCGGCTTCCCGGCCATCACCGTGCCCGCCATCACCATGGAAGGAGACGCCAACGGCGCGCCGCACCCCGACGCTAGAGCATACGCCAGCAAATTCACCGGCAAGTACGAGCACCGGGTCGTCGAGGGCGGCATCGGGCACAACCTGCCGCAAGAGGCTCCGCAGGCCTTCGCCGAAGCCATCATCGACGCCGGCAGCTACTGACCGGCGAAGACCACGCCGCCAGCACCCGAGCACGGTCCCGGATGTGCACCCAGCCTAAGGAGCGCTGTATGGCGGGCACCGTGATCGATGACGACGCGGTCCGGTCGCTTGTTCTCTCGACCAGGCTGCTGGGCACCCGGGAGATAATGATCATCAATCACACCGACTGCGGGATGCTCAGGTTCACCGACAGCGAGATGGAGGACCGGCTCCGCAAGGAGACGGGGCGGGCGCCGATTGCGCCAGCCAAGTTCTACAGCTTCACCGACGCCGAAGCGAACACCAAGGAGCAGATCCAGAAGGCCAGGTCACATCCATGGATCGCGCCGGAGGTCCCAGTCAGGGGGTTAGGCGCCGCCGCCCCGGCGTGTGCTGCGCGAGGGCGCTCGGCGGCGGGGCTGGTACTCAAGCTGCATGAGACTCCAGATCTTCGCCGCCCGCCAGCTGCAGCATGGTCAGGTTGGCTGCCGCCTGGTGAGCGCGAGCAAACGCGGACCCACGCCCTGCTCATCAGCCAGCGCGGACCCTGCGGAGCCTGGACAGGCTTACAGTCAGGGCGTGGCTAGGCTAGCCGCCGCAGATCACCAGGAAGGAAACGCCATGCCGCAGCTCAATGCCGACCGGTACGTCGCCGAGATCAGGGCAAGCACAGCAGGGCTGGCGGAAATCTTGGGTGAGCATGATCAGAGCCTGCCGATCCCCACCTGCCCGGAATGGACACTGCGTCAGCTTGCCACGCACGTTGGCAGGGCGCACCGGTGGGCCGCCGAGATCACGCGTACGAGGTCTGCCGCGTTCATTCCGTTCCGGGAGGTACCGGACGGCAAGCTGCCCGATGATCGCGCCGCGCAGCGCGCGTGGCTGCATGCCGGCGCGGCGCGGATCATCGACGCTGCGCAGGAAGCGGGCAGTGATCTCGTCTGGTCGTTCACCGGGCCGACGCCTGCCGGTTTCTGGATACGCCGGATGGCGCACGAGACGCTGGTACACCGAGCCGACGCCCAGCTCGCTGCGGGTGCCGAGCCCGAGCCAGTCATTGAAGCGGAGATAGCTGCCGATGCCATCGACGAATGGCTGATGCTTGCGACCGGCGGCCTCGGCAACTCCGACGAGCGGACTAAGGCGCTAACCGCCGGTGCTGGCCTGCACATACACGCAACCGATGACGGACTTGGCGGCCGCGGCGAGTGGATGATCCGGCACGACGCGCGCGGTCTGACAGTTGAGCCGGGTCATGGCAAGGGCGATGCCGCCCTTACCGGCCCGGCCGCCAGCTTGCTGCTCGTGCTGATGCGGCGAAGGCCGGTTTCCGATCCGGCAGTGACCGTTTACGGGGACAGGGCCGTGGTGGATGGCTGGCTGGCAAGCACCGCGTTCTGACGACTGGCCTTTCGTCCGCTGCCGACTCAGTGCTGGCCGGGTGCCGGCCGCATGGACCGGATCGGCCGGCGCCCATTTACGATCTCAGCGCACTGTTCGCGGATCCGGAAGCCACTGACCGGTCTGAGGTGGCCGCTGCCCCGGCGTACGCGGCCGGGCCCTATGCCACGGCCAACGGCGGCCGCGGCGAGGTCGAGGTCTATGTCGGCGGTTACAATGCCGACGCCACCGTCCGGGTAGAGGTGCTTACTTCCAACTTGAGCGAAGCACTGAACACGTATTACGTCCACGTCAACTGGATCGGGTACATGGACGGCGACCTGTACCTGTGCACCAGGGGATATACCGGGAAAGTCTGGGTGGCGGCCGACGGCGCGCCGGGACCGACGGCGTGGGCCAGCACCCAGGTCTCTGCAGGCCCGTGCCCTTGGCCTTTGTAACACCGCACCTATCTGCCCGGGGAACGTTTACGTCGGCGGGACCGACTTTCGGCCCTGCGCCGCGGTGCGGCTCCAACTCGTGGCCAATGACCAGGTGGCGGACACGTTTATCCGACGGTCGCCCAGGACGGGCAGATCGAGGACCGGCCGCTGCAGAACTACGCGATGCCTATCCCCTACCGCTACGACGGCGCGGCCAGGAACCCAGACATCTCGTTCGGTTAGGTCAGCCAGTGCAAGTCCAACTCCGGCGGGGTCGATGACCGCGAACCGGCAGCCAGTCCGGCTGCACCCGGAGCTGAGCACGGTCCCGGTCACCAACGACGGGCGGTCCGGCACCATGACGACACGGCCCGCCGGCTGGGCCGGTAAGAGCACCTGACCGTGACCGGACGGGACCTTCCCCGCCAACCTGGCCAGCTGCCAGAGTCGCTTGCCGCTAAGTTAGTCGCGCCTCAGTCAAGGCAGGGACTCGGCCAGGCACGCCACCGGCCGGGCCTCGCAAGAGAATGCCAACCACGAGCAGAACACCCAGTTCAGCCCTCCGGAGGAGCGCAAGAAGCGCGTACGACAGGCGAAACAGATCGGCGGCTCGAGCGCGTGCCGCGTCTTCGAGCTGATTACTCATGGTGACGCTCTCGGTGGCTGGTGGCCGCCGCGCTTATCGTGGCATGGGCATGTCGCCGGGATGCGCGGTGGTGATGCGGATGGCCGATGCCGGAGCCGGGGCGGATGGGTTGCCGCCAACCGGAAGCTATGGACCCAGGCGAACAGCGAATACGCCGATGAGCACGCCGGCCGCGCCTGGGCCGCCGAGGACATCACCTGGGGCATCTTCAACGTGCCCGAGCTGCAGCTCGGCGTGCTCGGCGACGTCCGCGGCCTGGATGTCATCGAGCTCGGCTGCGGGACGGCATACTTCTCCGCCTGGCTGGCCCGGCGCGGCGCCCGGCCGGCCGGGGTCGACGTAACTCCCGCCCAGCTGGAGTCCGCGCGGCGCTGCCAGGACCGGTCCGGCATCACCTTCCCGCTCATCGAGGCCGACGCCGGCGATGTCCCGCTGCCCTCAGGCAGCTTCGACCTGGCCGTTTCCGAATGCGGCGCCAGCTTGTGGTGCGACCCGGCCCGCTGGGTACCCGAGGCTGCCAGGCTGCTGCGACAAGGCGGGAAACTGGTCTTCCACACCACCACGATCCTGGTCACCGTATGCTCCCCGGGACCGGACGGGCCCGCCGGCCAGGAACTGCTCCGCCCGCAGCGCCAGGCACACCGCCTGGAAACTCCGCGGGGAGGGATCCAGTTCCACTCCGGCCACGGCGAGTGGATCACCATCCTGCGCGACAGCGGCTTCATCATCGACGCGCTGCACGAGCTGTACGCCCCGCCAGACGCTCCCGATCATCCCTACTACGCGCTGGCGAGCACCGAATGGGCCCGGCAGTGGCCAGCCGAGGAAATATGGGCTGCCCACCTCGCCGACTGACCGGCCATGACCACAAGTGTCAATCCTTGGACGATAGATCGCTTGTTCCGTGCGGCCGGGAGTTGTGCCGTTCGCTCGGCCGGAACCGCGCAGATCTCCCAGTTCTGGCGGGCCAGGGGCCGGGACTTCCGGCCGGGTAGGTCGGGTCTTATGGCCGTGGGCCGCGGCTTTGCCGAGTAGTGAGGTTGAAGTGGTTATTAGTGCCGGGGATTCCCGGCGGGTTGCGGCCGGAGGAGAGGGCGATGACTGTCCGCACGCGTGAGATCCCCGTACCGCGTCCGACCGAGAGGAGCCCAGGCTATTCGCGCTGGCTGGCGCTCGCCGTGCTGTGCGTCTCGATCCTGATGGTCAACCTGGACAACACGGTGCTCAACGTCGCGCTGCCGACGCTGGTGCGCGACCTGAATGCCACCTCCAGCCAGCTGCAGTGGATCCTCGACGCCTACGCGCTGGTCTTCGGCGGGCTGTTGCTGGTGGCCGGGAGCCTGGCTGACCGGGTGGGCCGCAAGCGGACGTTCCTGGCGGGCCTGGTGGCGTTCGCCGGCGGTTCGATCTGGGCGGCGTTCTCCGGCTCGGTGGGCGTGCTCATCGCCGCCCGGGCCAGCATGGGCATCGGCGCGGCGCTGATGATGCCGTCGACGCTGTCGATCATCACCGACATGTTCCGCGACGGCGGGCAGCGGCAGCGGGCCATCGGCTTCTGGGCGGGCACTAGCGGGCTGGGGTTCGCCCTGGGGCCGATCGTCGGCGGGCTGCTGCTGGCTCACTTCTGGTGGGGCTCGGTATTCCTGATCAATGTGCCCATCGCCGCGGCCGGCCTGCTGTGCGCGGTCCCGCTGATCCCTGACTCGAAGAACCCGGCGGCCCTGCGGCCTGACGTGACCGGGGCGGTGCTGTCGATCGCCGGCCTCGGGCTGGTGCTGTGGTCGATCATCGAGGCGCCGGTCCACGGCTGGTCGTCGGCCCTGGTGATCGGCGCCGGTGTAGCAGGGCTGGCGGTCATCGCGGGCTTCGTGGCGTGGGAACGCGCCAGCTCCCACCCGATGCTGAACCTTCAGTTCCTCCGCAAGCCGAGCTTCTCGGCCGCGATCGGCTCGAACGGGCTGGCCATGTTCGGGCTGGCCGGTGCGCTGTTCGTGCTCACCCAGTTCCTCCAGTTCAACCTGGGTTACTCGGCCCTGCAGGCGGGGGTGCGGATGCTCGTTATCGCGGCCGCGATAGCGGTGACCGCTCCGGTGTCGTCGGTCGTGGTCCGCCTGGCCGGGACCAAGCTCACCACCGCGGCGGGCCTGCTGCTGATCGCGGCCGGGCTGTGGCAGGTTTCCGGATCCTCGGTCGCCTGGACTTTCACCAGCATCCTGCCCGGCACGATCCTGACCGGCGTCGGGGCCGGGCTGGTCATGCCGGCGGTCTCCGGGTTGGTCATGGGCTCACTGCCGCGCGGCGACACCGGCGTCGGCGCCGCTACCAACGGCGTGTTCATCCAGATCGGCAGCGCCCTCGGCGTCGCCGTCATCGGCAGCCTGCTGTCCACCCGCTACCAGGACCGGATGACCCCCGCGCTGGCCCCTTACCACCTGCCGCACGCGATCCAGAACACCATCCTCGGCTCGGTCGGCGGCGCCCTCGATGTCGCGGCCCGGGTTGGCGGGACCACCGGCCACCTGCTCGCCCACGTGGCCCGCTCGGCCTTCATCAGCGGGGCCGATCTCGGGCTGCTCACCGCGGCGGTGGTCGCCCTGGTCGGTTGCGTCTTGGCCTTGGCGGTCCTGCCGGCCAGCCCGTCTGCCGACGCCGGACCGGCCGCCGGTGCCCGTGCAGCCCGGCGGCCAGCACGAGACGATCACGAGACAGATACACCGGCTTGACCAGACAGCCAGCTGGCTCAGCCGGGCCGCTGACCACTTTAGCCAGCATGGCTGCGCTGGAAGCCGTGCTCCTCGGGCAGGCTCGGCTCTGCTCAGGCCGAAGCCGGACCGCAGCAGCGGCGAGCGGGGTCCCGAACCTGCCCCCGGCCTCGGCTCGCACCGTTCGCCGTTCACGATGATGCAGGTCACAGACTCCGCCGTGTCCGGCCGCCGTCCCGTGCTCATCTCCGTGCCGAAGGTCCTGTGGTGCCAGACATGACCGCCGTTCCTCACGGCGGGGCGGAGGCCGTTGCTCTTCCCGACGCTAGCTGCAGTGTCCCGCCTGATGGCGCCGGCCGGGACCTTCGCCACTAGAACGACGACAGGCCGGTGCGCAGGCTGAAATCATGAACGAAACAGCGTCTGCAGCCCGGCCGTATGGGCCGGCCGCCGCCGCGCCGGTCTTCCGCGGCAGATACCTCAGCATCACCAGCTACAAGCGCGACGGCCAGGGCGTCGCCACCCCAGTGTGGTTCGTCCAGCGGGACGGCAGGCTCCTGGTGCAGACCGACGCCGCCTCCGGCAAGGTCAAGCGCATCCGCCGCAACCCGCAGGTCCAGGTGGCGGCCTGCACGGCGAGCGGCCGGCTGCGCGGCGCGCAGGTACCGGCCGTGGCCGAGATCCTCCCCGACTCCGAGATCGGCGCGGTCGAGCGGCTCATCGCGGACAAGTACCGGTTCGACATGATCATCTTCAGGCCGCTCCGGTTCGTCCAGGCCAGGCTGCACCTGGGACGCCCGCGGACCGGACCGGCGATCCTGGCCATCACGCCCGGCTGACGGGCTCCCCGGTCGCCAGGCCTGTGCCAGGACCCCGACCGCCAGGAGGTGAGAAGACCGTGCGCAGCATCGGCCTGCTCAGCGATCCCGACCAGCTCTGGTTACACAGCGTGACTAATATCTTGCTTGCGTCGCCCGGAGCGAATCGGCGCCGCTCAGGGCCACAGCGACCGGAAGCCGCCCTGGCGGTCGCGCGCAGCTCGGCGGGCGGTTTACCAGGCCGCTACCAGGTCGGCTGGGGTGAAGGCGGCGTCTACGTGCGTGGTGGATGTTCCGGAGCGGGAGACAGCGATGAGCGGGACGGGGTCGGCGGTGACCCGGTCCCGGTGGCGCTGGAGCGCGACGAGGTCGTAGGCGTCGAACTGGCCCGTCTCCAGCCACTTGACTGAGCCCAGGAACAGCCCCGCTGGTCAGGGATCAGATTAGAAAGCTCCCGCGATAGGACTCGAACCTATAACCTGCCGGTTAACAGAAGGTTTGTCATGGCCGGGAGCGCCCGGGACTGTCAGCACGTCACCCTGTCCTGCCTGCATAAAGGCTTCCAGGACTGACAAGGCCATGCTAGCAGCCGTGCCGTCTTGTGCCGGGTAATGCCGTTTGTACGTGGGGTTTTTGTGGGGGGCCGTCGGCTGCGGACGCGGACTTGTGGGGGATTCTGTGGGGACGCCCACAGCCCGAAGTCAGCCGTCCGTCCGGACTTCGGCGAGTGTCAACGATGACTAATGAGACCACTGAGGGCACAGTTGCCAAGCCGACCCTGCGCGCCGGCCGGACCGCGATCGGTGCGGCCGTTACTCGGCCTGCGGCCCGCCGATCTTCGCGGATGGCTAGTAATCGGTCCATGTGATGACGTTTGCGATTTCCCGCTCTTTCCGCCACCGGGGGTTCGCGGCTTAACTGAAAGGTGACAAGTAAGACGGCAAGGTATCGCGAAGCCACGGCGGGGCCAGTCCCCCCGGCCACGATCCGGCACCAAACCGGTCACTAGCTCATCGAGGTTCAGGAGCCAGGTTATGGGTGTCATCGCGTGGATCGTTCTCGGCCTGGGCGCGGGCCTGCTCGCCAACATGCTGATCCCCGGCAGGAGGTCACAGGGCCTCATCATCACGTGCGTGATCGGCATCCTCGGCGCGCTGCTCGGGGGCTGGCTGGCCACGAAGTTGTTCCACGTGGTCACCCTGCACGGGTTCTTCAACCTGTCTACCTGGCTCACCGCCATCGCAGGCGCGGCGGTCCTGCTGCTGGCCTACCACCTGGTCACCAGCCGCAGTACCGGCCGCAGCAGCAGCCGCAGCCGCAGCCGCAGCGGCCGCAGCCGCAGCGGCCGCAGCCGGCCACGCAGGTGGGCACACCGCTGAACGCCCAGGCGCCGCACCGCCTGCCGTCGACGGCATCGCGACGTGCCTACGACCGCGGGTGACCGCACCCGACTCACTCCCCGAGGCTCACGGATCCAAGCCCCCGAAAGGGTGACGCGTCATGTCCATCGCAGCCGGCGCGGGCAGACCTTCGCCCAACACTTCGACGCCGGGCAGTCGCCCAGTAATGGCCGGCAGCCTCACCAGCACTCTGCTGGCCCGGGTGTGCCCGGGGGCGCCTAATAGCCCGGGGCGGCGATCCTGCCGCGCCGAGCCGGGCAACCGAGCTGGTGACGGCGCCGGAAGACCGACTCGGCCAGGGCCGAGTCACCGGACGTCAGCAGTGCCTGCCTGTCCAGCGCAACCCGAGACCGGGGTCATCCGCCAGCAGCGACTTCTCGATCCGGTCCAGGGTCCGCTGCAGGGGGCGCCCTGGCGGCAGCACTATCCCGGCCGATGCCGCACCTCCGGTCGCGACCGCATCTGCCGGCGGGGCCTGGAGCGGTCCGGCAACGTGATCACGAACTCGCCGGGGACAATGCCTGGCGATCCCGTGTGTGCGCGATCCCGGGCCCGCATCGCCAGCGTAGTAAACGCTACGGCGCGGCGGCAAAGACGGTGGTGCAGGGGCGAATTTCACGCAGGCCCGTTGCCGTGATACCGCTGCGGCAATCATTCCAGGGCATCGCACAGCCGGTCCGGGTAGCGGTTTCACTGGGGCAGCAGTTGTCTAGCGACCGGGGCGGCCGGTGCTGCCCTTGGCCTGGTCACGACGGCCCCCGGCCGGCAGCCGCCGGTTAACGGTAAGGCGCCCGGCGAGTTTCTTTGCGGCGCCGGTGACCGCCTCGGCCCGGTGCGCGAGCTTCCTGCCGGCACGCCGACCACGCCGATTATTGTCGCGCCGACCAGGGGCTGAGTGTGCTCGCCTGTGGCGGCCATGCCCGCCCTGCTCGGCTGATACTGCAGCGGTCCGCCTGTAGTTGCCGTATGCGATGGCTCATTGTGCCGCCGGGCTGGCGGCGGCCAGCCAGCCGAGCCGCTGTGACATCGCCTGCGCGCAGCTGACGACGGCGCGCACGTGGCCGGAGTCGTCGGCCGCGCGCCACAGGACCGACCACGGGTAATAGGACGCCGGGTCGGTGAGCGGCCGCCAGGTGGTCCCGGGGAGCGCAGAGATGCAGGAGGAGGGCACGCAGTACAGGCAGCGTCCCTGAGCGACCAGATCGGCGGCCGCCCGGATGCTCTCCACGGTCCCCCCGTACACGACAGGGGTGAACCCCGCGCCCCGGCACATCTCGACGGTGAACTGATTGAATTCCGGCGCCTGCGCTTCTTCGGCGAGCAGCAGCGGTTCCTCAGCCAGGACAGCGACCGGCACGCCGTCCAGTCCGGCGAACCGGTGACCGGCTGGCACCAGGACCCCGAGCGGGTCCTGGCGGAACAGCAGCGACGTGATGTGCGGCGGGGCGAGCGCGGCGCGGCCGATGCCGACGTCCAGCCGGCCGTCGGTCAGCTGCTGGTATTGCCCGGGCACGCTGACCTCGACCTGGTGGATGACCAGGCCGGGATGGCGGGCCTGGACCTCGTGCAGGATCTGCGGCATCGAGTCGTAGCTGGAGTCGATGATTCCGACCCGCAACGTCGCGGCCGCGCCCACCGCGCTCCGGGCCACCCCCGCGGCGCGGTCCACGTGCGCCAGGATCTGCCGCGCCTCGACCAGGAACAGTGCCCCGGCAGCAGTCAGCGCGACGTGATGGGTGCTGCGCTCGACGAGACGGACCCCGAGCTCGCGCTCCAGCCGCTGCACCTGCTGGCTCAGCGCCGACTGCACGATGTGCTCCCGCTCCGCCGCCCGGCCGAAGTGCAGTTCCTCAGCTAGCGTTACAAAGTAGCGCAGCTGGCGCAGCTCCACACCCGCCGCCAAGTCCGTGTCCGGTTCATCCCTTGCTCCTTGCAGCTGCCCGCTGGGTCGCGAGACGTGGTATCACCGCGATCGGGATCGATGAATCCGCGTGAACGCCTACCCAGCCCGGGACCAGAAAACCCTGCGCCTAGCCTACTTCCGCGCCCGGGCTCGGGAATGCGTAACGGACCTGTCCCGCCGGCGGTTGGCAGCTGATCGGTTCTGGTGATGGGCCCTGCTCAGGTTGCCCGTTTCCGCCGCGCCGCTCTCGGGGTTGACTTGCTGATGAGCGGCCGGGCCGGACCCGGCGTCCCTATCACGATAAGGGGGCCTGCCATGATCCCCGCCCAGAACCTGGCGGTGGGCGTGCCTGCCATCAGCATGAACGGGTCGGCGCCGCATTGCGAGCACCTTGACGGGCTCGCGCCGGTCACTCCCCTGTCGGATCACTGCCGGGACTGCCGGGACCGCGCGGACCGCTGGGCGTCCCTAGCGGTCTGCATGAGCTGCGGCTGGGTGGCCTGCTCCGACGACTCACCTCGCCGACACGCTAGGGCGCACTACGAGGAGACCGACCACCCGCTGGCCGCCGGCCTGGTGCCGGGATCGCGCTGGAGATGGTGCTATGTCCACCAGCGTCTAGTGTGACGCGGCCAGCGCGGTGGCGATGCGATGCGGACATGGCGCCGGGTTCGCTGTCGCCCGCGTCGGCGTGCTGCCACTGGTCGCCCTCCCCCATGAGTCACCTGGCTGGATATCGCGGCTAGTTTCCGTCATGTCGGCCTTATCGCGGGGCCCCACCGGAATAAGGCGTGCCGTTGTTCATGCCGCAGTTGGAAAAGGCGGGCACTCCAGGCATTAGCTAGGCTGCGGTGTTTTGCAGGAAACTTTCGGGTTCACGCCGGAGTAGTTGAGCGGGCCCGCGAGAACTGTCACGATGATCGTGCCCGTCTGGGCGCAGTTCGGGTCAGAACCGCCGTAGTAATGGCGCTGGCCGCCGGCGATGGCGCCGATGACCAGCCAGATGAGAAGTAGCACTGATCCGATACGCATGACTGCCTCCGACGGCATGGTCGCTGGGGTGGCGCCGTGCGAGCAGCCGGGTTCCCGCGATCCCGTTAATGCCAGCAGCAGCGACGCGTATGCCGGCTGATCCGTTTCCGCCGGTATATCAATATCAGTAAACGCCATCCGCGGGCGGACGGACATGAGCAATCCGGGCAAGGCCCATCACCATTGCCGATCACACCCAGGACAGGCGCCCTGCGCAGCCGTTATTCCTCGAACCGCCGAGCGGCGATCGGCGTGGGTGATGATGATTGCGGGTTATGGCTGTTTCCGCCGCCGGGGCGGCGGGGTTAGCTGGGAAGTGACAAGCCAGGCGGCTAGGTATCGCGGCGCCGCGGCCAGGCAAGCCCGCCGGGCCACAGGCCGGCACTAAACCGGCCTGTGGCCCGCTCATCGCAGCTGGACCAGCGACCCCCGCTGCCGGCGCGCGCTGTTCTACCTGCTGGCCTGGGAAACCAGCTGCTACCGCTATTGGGGCCAGGGCATCTGGACGGACTACGTCGCCGAGCTCGCCCGCCGCGCCTGCGAGGCCGCCAGCTCGGCGACCTGACCACCGAACGGCCAGAACCGCACGCAAGGGTGGCCCGGGCGCCGGGCAGAAGCAGAGTCGAGAGGATGTTCAAGACGATCCGGCGCCAGTTCCTGGCGGAGCTCACCGGGGACCGCGACCCGGCCCGCCACCAGGTCACCAGCCCGGGACGAGGTCAACCAGCTGCTGGACCACTGGGCGCGCAAGGCCTGCCACCAGCGGGTACGCATCCGAGACCGGGCACGGCGCCCCAGAACCCTCACAGAACTCGTACTCTCGCTGGTGGTGCGGTGCCGGAAAGGGTCTGCTGCAGGCGCGACCGTTCGGACAGGGGCACCAGCCGGCGGGGTTCCAGGTGTGCCCGGCACTGACGGGGCAACGATGGAGGCGGCCTACCGGCTGCTGGGTTGGGGATGCCACGCAGCGCCCCACCTTCGCCAGCGACAACTCGATCCAGGAGCTCCAGGCCAACGGCGTCAACGTGAACGCCAACGCGCCGAACCAGGGCACGCCGTTGCGGGAAGAGCTCCTGCTGTGGTTCGGCCCCGCCTTGCTGTTCGGCGGCCTGCTCGCGTGGTGGATGCGCAGCGGCGGGGCCGCCGGGCTGGGCGGGCTGGGCGGCATGGGCGGCCTGGGGCCGGTCCCGGGCCAAGCGTTACGAGGTCATGGAGATCGTGGACTTCCTGCGTAATCCCGACCGGTACCGCCGGCTCGGCGCGCAGATCCCGCACGGTGCTGCTGGCCGGCGCGCCCGGCACCGGCAAGACGCTGCTGGCCCGGGCCGTCGCGGGCGAGGCGGACGTACCGTTCTTCTCGATCTCGGCGTCGGAGTTCGTCGAGATGATCGTCGGGGTGGGGGCCAGCCGGGTGCGTGATCTGTTCGACCAGGCCAAGCAGGTCGCCCCGGCCATCATCTTCATCGACGAGCTGGACGCCATCGGCCGGGCCCGACGGTGTCCGCGCGCGATCAGCGCGGACGGCGGCAGATCCTGGCCGTGCACACCCGGGCCGTGCCGCTGGCGAGCGACGTCAACCTGGACGCCGTGGCCGCCCAGACTCCCGGCATGGTCGGCGCGGACCTGGCCAACCTGGTCAACGAGGCCGCGCTGCTGGCCGCACGCCGCAACCACGACCGGGTGGCCATGGCCGACTTCAACGACTCCCTGGAAAAGGTCGTGCTGGGCACCGTCCGCGGCATCGTGCTCTCACCCCAGGAGCGGGAACGGACCGCCTACCACGAATCCGGCCACGCCCTGCTCGGCATGCTCACCCCCGGCGCCGACCCGGTCCGCCAGATCTCGATCATCCCCCGCGGCCAGTCCCTCGGCGCCACCTACCAGGCCCCCCAGTCCGACCGGTACGACTACTCCGAGACCTACCTGCGCGGCCGGATCACCGGCGCCCAGGGCGGGCGCGCGTCCGAGGAGGTCGTCTACGGCGACGTGACCACCGGCGCCGAAAGCGACCTGGATAACGCCAGCAACATCGCCCGGCAGATGGCGGGCCGGTGGGGCATGTCCCCGGCCATCGGCTCCATCACGGTACTCCCCCCCGCCCGGCCAGGAATCGCCCTACGGCCTGGACGGCGTCGCCCCGGCCACCAGGGAGCTAGTCGACACCGAGGCCCGCCGGATCATCGAGGAATGCTAGCAGCAGGCCCTGAACACCCTGCGCGGCAACCGGGACCGGCTGGACCAGCTGGCGCGCACCCTCCTGGACCGGGAGACCCTGGGGGAGGACGAGGCGTACGCCGCGGCCGGCCTCAGCCCCGGCACCGCCCCCGCCGCGATCGCCCCCGCCAAGGCAGGGTAATCAGCGATTCCCGGGGCTCGCACCACGGTCCGTTCGGATGAACGATCTTAATTTCCCGAACGGACCGTGGTGCTTCGGGCTGTGCGTCAGACCGCCGACGCGACCGGCGCGTCAACCGGACGGGCGAGGATCTGGCTGAGCGCGGCGGCGAGCGCGGCCCGGGGCTCGCCGCAGGCCGGGGACCGCCAGGCGATGAACCGGTCCGGGCGGACCAGGATCGCGCCGTCGCTGGCGATCCCCCGGTGGCGCAGCCAGGCACAGCGCGGGTCGTGGTAGTCGCCGTCAAGGTGGCCGATCCGCAGCACGTCCAGCGGGACGCCCGCCGCCCCGCCCGCCGGCACGATGGTCGAGACCGCCGTTGACGTCTGGGTCGGCATGAACCCGGGCCAGAAGCGCAAGCGCGGCAGGGCCGCTTGGAAGGGCCAGACGGCGAATGCCAGGCTGAGCGCGGCAGCGACGGCGATAGCCGCCCACCAGCCTGGACTCATCCTCTGGAGGGCAGTCCAGGGCGAAGTTTCAGGTGAACGACGCCAACCGGCGCCCGATCCCCGGGTGCTGGCTTGGCCGTTCAGGACTACCGTCGTTGCACCACGCTGGCGATGACGTGGTCACCATCTTGCGGACGGCGCCTGCCAGAGCCAGCGGCGACCCGACGGTGACCAGGAGATAGACGTGCAGGTCGAGGTGGACATGGAGTGTCTCGTAGGCCACGACGGTTCCCAGGGAGTGCGCCATCACGCGGGCGGGTAGCGTGGGAGGTAGAGACGCGCTGATGGCGAGGCGCCCGGGTGGCGCGGGGAGATCCGGATCCGCAGCGACGCCGGCCGGCTGGCGAACCGCAGCGGCGGTTCCAGGTCCACCGCCTCGCCGTCAACCCCGGCCTGGACCGGTGCCGGGGCATTTATCTCCAGCCGCGGCGCGCTCCACGCCCGGCCCGGAACGCGCTGGTTGTCGCCATAGGCGTCGAGGACGACGATCCCGAGTTGGCCGCTGTCCAGTGCCGGGCGGGTGCCGCGGGCCAGCGGGCGATCAAGCGCGTAGGGGTTGTTCGACACGAGAACGACGGCGGGATGACGGTGCTCGTGCCCCAGGTCGTCGACCAGCTCGAGCGCAGGCGCCTCCGCGCTCGGGCCCATTACCTCGGCCGCGGTCTCCAGAAGCGTACGCATCTTGGCATCGCGATAGGCCGGGCTACGGACCGCGTCGCCGTAGATCCCGAGCGAGACGTTGTTGAGGAACATGCGGCCATTCGCCTCCGCCGCGTCAATCCGGCGCTCGACCCCGGCGGTGAACGCATCCAGCGCGCCGGTCACGTCGTGCCGGTCCACGCCCACGTCGAGCGCGAAGTGGTTGCGCGTCCCGGCCGGGACGCATACGAAAGGGATCCCGTGCGCCGCCGCCACCGCGGCCACGACCGCCAGCGACCCGTCGCCGCCGGCCATCCCGAGCGCGTCCGCGCCGACCGCCGCGGCGTCACTGGCCAGCGCGGCCAGGTCCTGGCCCGGGACGAGGATGACGGCCTCGATCCCCTTGTCGCGCGCCCGCTCGGCCAGCCCGACGCGTGCGGCCTTGCCGTCACCCGATCTCGGGTTGATGAACAACACGGGCCGACGCGGCGGATCAGCGGGCCGCCAGCCGTAACGTGACAGCTGTCTTGCGGGCTGGTTCATCGCGGTCTGGGAAATATGGACAGGTGGCCGACGGCATCGTCGCGGATCTCACCAGGCCTCAATGGGAGGGAGCGGGAGGGCGGTGAGGCGGGCGGCTTCGGGGGCGGGGACGCCCAGCAGGCGCATCTCGGCCTCGGCGAGCTGGTCGACGGTGGTCTCGGTGACGCGTTCGGGGTGCCGCTGGCACATCCGCAGCAGCCCGAGCAGGCCGCCGGCCACGGCGCTGAGCGCGATCTCCGGAACGGGAACGGTGAACCGGCCCGCGGCCTGTCCCGCCTGGATGTCGCGCAGGGCTCGCGGGGCCAGGCCGCGGGGGATGTCCAGGGCGTCCAGGCCAGCGCCGGTGAGGAACCCGGCAATGTCGGGGTGAGTCCAGCCCAGCCGCCCGGAGATCCGCGTGCCCACGGCGAACAGCTCCGCCGGGTCGGTGAGGCCGGCGCTCGCGCGGTCGATCATCTGCCCCCAGCGTTCCAGCACCTCCTCGGAAGCGGTCTGGAACAGCTGCTCTTTGGTGTCGAAGTGGTTGTAGAACGACCCGAAGCCGATGTCGGCCTCCTCGGTGATCTCCTGAATGCTGGCCCGGTCCCCGCGGCCTTCGGCGATCAGCCGCACCGCGGCGTCGATGAGGGCCTGCCGGGTCCGGGCCTTGCGCCGGTCCAGCCGCGACACTTTCGGCGTGCCGGCTGCCGATGCTGCCTCTGCCGTCACTGCTCCTCCTGCCGTTCCATCTTGAACACTAGCGGGCGTGCTGCCCCTGACCAGCCCGCGCCGCCCGCTTGCAGGCCGTCGCTCGGCCCGTCTCGGTGAGTCTGATATCAACTCTGATAATTATCTCAGTGTTGAGTGTACCTGAATACGAACCCGGTCCGTATCTCCGTCTGACAACGGAAGCATTCAAGACCTCCTCGGCGAACTCTGCCGCCGAACCGCACGCCGGCACCGGCTCAGTGACGCTGATCCAGGCTGGCGATCGGCTCGGCCCGGCTCAGGCCGCCTTCTTTTCCGGCCTTCCCGGCCTGACTACGGAGTGCAGGGTCTTGCCGGTGGGGCGCAGCTCGATGCCCTGCCCGAGCATCCAGATCCCGACGATCAGGTTGAACAGGCCGAACAGCAACGCGAGGGTGACCGCACCGAGGCCGGGGCGGGCGCACCCTCCTGGACAGGGAGACCCTGGGGGAGGACGAGGCGTACGCCGCGGCCGGCCTCAGCCCCGGCACCGCCCCCGCCGCGATCGCCCCCGCCAAGGCAGGGTAACCAGCGATTCCCGGGGCTCGCACCACGGTCCGTTCGGATGAACGATCTAAATTTCCCGAACGGACCGTGGTGCTTCGGGCTGTGCGTCAGACCGCCGACGCGACCGGCGCGTCAACCGGACGGGCGAGGATCTGGCTGAGCGCGGCGGCAAGCGCGGCCCGGGGCTCGCCGCCGCCGACCGGGGACTCGCCAGGCGATGAACCGGTCCGGGCGGACCAGGATCGCGCCGTCGCTGGCGATCCCCCGGTGGCGCAGCCAGGCACAGCGCGGGTCGTGGTAGTCGCCGTCAAGGTGGCCGATCCGCAGCACGTCCAGCGGGACGCGCGGCGTCCTCGGGCCGGCCGCTCCACATCCGGCGCAGCTGCGCCATGTTCTGCTCTGGGGTGTTGTCGTGGGAGAGGCCGAGCGCCGCGGCGATCGCGAAGTGGTTGACCGCGTTTTCCAGCGACCGCCGGGATGCCCAGCGCCTCGCGGGCGTCGGCTTCGACCTGGGCGTCGGACTGGGCCCGGGGATCATCGACCGGGTAGTTCAGGTGGATCACCCACTCCTCGGACTCAGGACCCCACCGCTGCGGCCCCATCGGGACCATCACCACCAGCACGCCGGCCTGCGGCGAGTAGATCCACCGGATCAGCACGTCCGGATCCTTGGCCCAGGGCGAGAAGTCGGCCGACACGTGCAGCGTCGCGGTCTGCGTCACCACGCGGAGCCCCTCGTACTCGACGCCGACCAGGCCAGCCACCCGCCGCCCCCCGTCCGCGCCAATCAGGTACTGGCAGCGCACCACGTACTGGCGGCCGGAGGCGTTGTCGCGGACCGTGGCCCGCACGCCCTCGCCGTCCTGCTCCAGGCCGGTCAGCTCATGCCCGAACCGGATCCGCCCCGGCGAGAGCTCCTCGGCGCGGGCCTTCAGCAGCGGCTCGAGGCGGATCTGCGGCAGGTTCTGCTGGCCAAGGCCGACTGACCACGGCAAGCTCCGCGAGCGGGGTGCGGGTACCGGGTCGGGCTGGAGTCTGCTAGCCGAAGATGTCCGGGCCGAAGGATCTGATCTGCGGCATGGCCGCATCGCCGAGGTACGGCAGGCCGAAGATGTCCTCGATGGTGCGCAGGAGCGAGTAGTGGTTGTAGGCGACAGTGCTGACGATACCGGGCCGGATCAGGGGGGATAGCAGGACCGCGCCGATGCGGCCGCCGCCGGGGCCGGTCTTTCCGGGCAGGGGCACGTTCGGGTGGGACGGGCTGAAGCCGGAGGTCTCGCCGCAGCAGGCCGCCGAGTCGCTGCCCTCGTCGAAGGTGATCACGATCAGGCCGCCGTTCAGGTAAGCCGGCGCGGCCATGATCGTCGGCACCCACTGGGCCAGGAACGCGTCGGCTTGCGCCAGGCCGCCGGGGGCGCCGGTGACGCAGGGTGAGTCGTGGCCGTCGTTGCACAGGTTCGGCGCGATGAAG
Organism: uncultured Actinomycetes bacterium; assembly: GCA_963819785.1. Classification (GTDB taxonomy): domain Bacteria; phylum Actinomycetota; class Actinomycetes; order Streptosporangiales; family Streptosporangiaceae; genus Palsa-504. The sequence continues at coordinate 39,953 of CAWFXW010000002.1, forward strand.
GAGAACGCCGGGGTGGTGCTGGCGCTGGAGAAGTCCCCGGCCAGCGGCCGGAACGACAGGATGTGCGCGTCGCAGAAGGCCGGATTGCCGGTGACCGAGCGGAAGAACGTGAACCCGTCGTGGCGAGCGGCGTACTGATCGCCTTTCTCGGCCTTCCGGGTGTGGTCGATGGCCCAGGTGGCGGGGTGGCCGCAGGCTGGTCCGCGGGTCGTGCTGACGGTGTGATCCCGGCCTGGGTCGTTGCCCATGTCCTGCAGGTACGCGGCCCAGCTGCGTCCGGCGGCGGACAGCTGGTTGCCGAGCGTCGGGACCGTGGTTCTCCAGCTCGATCACCCACACGTGCCGGACCGCCCTCAGGCCGCCTCCAGGTACTGGGGGTAGCTCGGCACGGTGCCGGTGAGGGTCACGTCTCCGGCGATGTTCCTGACGGTGATATCCGCGGCGTCGACCAGCGGGTCGAAGCCCAGCTTGGCCTCGACCGCCGCGCGGACATCCTTGGTCTTGCTCACTGGGTCCTTGCTCATCTGCCTGCTCCTTTCGCTGGGCCAACCGCTTGTTAGTCCACCGACGTTACCGTCTCGCGCGGCGGGCCGTAGGGACGAAGGGCCCTGGCTACCGGGGGACGGGTAGTCCCGTTGCTTCCTACTGCCCTGGGCACTCGCGGTCCTTGAACTCCGCGCCAGGCCGGTACTTGACAAGAGAAAAATCATAACTGATGATATATGACAAGAGTGATCGATAGATTCATAATCGAGAGTGAGGAAACCGGTCATGACGACACATCTGGACCCGGCCCGAGTGCCGCCGCCCCGAGGACCCAGGGAAGACCCGCACCGTTCGCTGCACAGCGAGGCTGAGGCGAGGACCGGGGAGCACCCCGGACGGTCCAAGGATCCCCTGGTCAAGGTGGCCGGGCTGGCCTGGCTGGAGTTCGAGAAGCCGGACCTGGACCGGGCCGAGCGGTTCGGCGCCGACTTCGGCTTCACTGTGGCCGACCGGACGCCGGAGACGCTGCTGCTGCGCGGCAGGTGGGCGTCTACCGCGTGCCTGGTGATCCGCCGCGGTCCGCAACCTCGTTTCGCCGGGGTCACGTTCCAGGCCGCAGCCCGGGACGACCTCGACCGGCTGGCCCGCGGTACCGGCGGGACGGTCATGGCGCACCGGGGCGGCCACGCCGTCCGGCTGCGCGACCCGAGCGGGTACCCGGTGCACGTCGTCTACGGCATCCCGGAGATGCCCGCGCTGCCCGAACGCCCCCCGCTGCCGCTGAACTTCGGAGCCGAGCCGGTGCGGGCCAATGCCACCCAGCGCCCGGCCCGCCGACCGGCGGAGATCCAGCGGCTGGGACACGTGGCGCTGGGCACTACCCGGTTCGGCGCGGCCCTGGACTGGTACCTGGACACGCTCGGGCTGATCGTGTCCGACTTCCTGTACCTGGACGGGCAGCGCGACCGCGGCCCGGCGATGGCGTTCATCCGCTGCGACCTGGGCAGCGTCCCTGCCGACCACCACACCCTGGCCATGGCGCTGATGCCGCAGACCGGCTACCTGCACTCGGCTTACGAGCTCACCGACCTGGACGAGGTCGCCGCCAGCGGGGAGTACCTGCGCGAGCGCGGCTACCGGCATGCGTGGGGCCTGGGCCGGCACATCCAGGGCAGCCAGATCTTCGACTACTGGCGTGACCCGGACAAGGCGATGTTCGAGCACTACACCGACGGCGACGTGTTCGACGCCGCGATGGAACCCGGCTGGGCCCCGCTGTCGGTCAGCGGCCTGGCCCAGTGGGGCCCGAAGGCGACCGCGGAGTTCACCGGCGCCAACGACCCGCGTGTCGTCGTGGCGGCGATCAAGGCCCTGCGGGACAAGGGCAACGAGGTGGACCTGCGCGCGCTGCGCGGGCTGATCAAGGCGATGGGATCATGAGCGTCAACCTGGCCCGCACCGCGGACGGCTGGTGGGCCGTGACGCCGGCCGGCCTGGTCCGGCTCGGCCTGCCCGCTACCACCACGGCCGGGCTACTAGCCGACCGGGCGGCGCTGGCGGCCGCCATCGAGGCCGCGCACGCCGCGGGCGCTCAGGACGTGGTTTCCGCGGGATCGCTGGACCTGCTCAGCCCGGTGACCGCTCCGGCGCGTGTCATAGCCCAAGCGGTGAACTACCGGTCCCACGCGGTGGACTCCGGGTTTGACCCGGACCGCGTCCCGGCTGCGTTCTTCCGCAAGGCCTCACACTCCGTCACCGGGCCGGCGGGGGACATCATCCGCCCGGACGGAGTAGGGTTCCTCGACTACGAGGTCGAACTTGGCTTGGTCATCGGGGCCGACCTGCCGGTCGGCACGACGGTAACCGACGCGGACCTGGCCCGCTACGTCGCCGCGCTCGTGGTCGCCGACGACATCAGCGCCCGGCAGATCCAGCTCGTCAAGACCCAGTTCTACGAGGCCAAGTCCTACCCGACCTTCACCCCGGTGGGTCCGTGGCTGACCCTGGTGGACGCCTCCGACCTGGCCCGGCTGGGCTCGCTGCGGCTGACGCTGCAGGTCAACGGCGAGGTGCGGCAGGACAGCACCACGGCGGACATGATCGTCCGGCCGACGCGGGCGCTGACCCTGCTGTCCCGGTTCCAGCCGCTGGCCCCGGGCGACCTGCTGCTGACCGGCACGCCCGGCGGCACCGCGCTCAAGGCGCCGGCCAAGATCGCCGGCCTCCTCGCCGGGCTGCTGCCGCCCGCCACCCGGTGGAAGCTGTTCTTCGGCCGGGAACGGGCCAACCCGCGCTACCTGCATGACGGCGACGTGATCACCGCGTCGATCGCCTCGCCCGACGGCCGGCTCGACCTCGGTACGCAACACAACACCGTTATCGGGAAGACGCCATGATCACGCGAGAAATAGCAATACTGCCTCGGCCGGCCTCGACCTATCAGCTGCTACTGGACGCGGCCAGCGCCTGGCCGGACGGCATCGCCACGCAGTGGATCCCCGACCCCGGCGAGCACACCCGCTGCCTGGTCTGGACCTACGCCGAGCTGGCGGGCACGGTGACGCGCATCGCCAACGCGCTGACCCGCCTGGGGGTGCGGCGCCAGGATGCGGTGACGCTTTCCAGCGTCAACACCTCAATGCTGTACGCCGCCACCCTGGCCGCGCAGGCCGTCGGGATCGCCGCCCCGGTCAACCCCGCGCTGTCCGGCGAGCGGATCGCCGAACTGATCCGCCGGACCGGATCCCGGGTCCTGGTCGCGGCCGGCCCCGAGCTGGACCCGCAGCTGTGGCAGCGGCTGCTCGAGGTGGCCCGGCAGTCCGGCATAACCGCCGTCCTCGCGCTACGGCCGGACGGCGCACGAGGCGACCCGCCCGCCCTGGGCGGGACCGGGGATCCGGACGGCCGGGGCCTGGTGGTGGCCTACCTGGAGGAGGTGATCACCGGGCAGCCATCCGATCACCTGGCGCGCGCGGACCTGCCGGAGGCAGGCGATCTCGCGGCGTTCGTGCACACCGGGGGGACCACGGGCGCCCCGAAGGTCGCCGCGCACACCCACGCCAATCAGCTGGCCTGCGCCCAGGGCATCGCCTTGTCAAGCGGGCTCGAGCCCGGCGAAGGGATGCTGGGCGGGCTGCCGCTGTTCCACGTCAACGCGCTGATCGTCACCGGCATCGCCCCGATGTTCAGCGGCGCCCGGGTGGTGTGGCCGGGCCCGGCGGGCTACCGCGACAAGACCCTGTACACCCGGTTCTGGAAGATCATCGAGCACTATCAGATCACGGCGATGTCCGCCGTCCCCACCGTTTACGCCACCTTGGCCCAGGTCCCGGTCGACGCCGACATCAGCACGCTGCGGCTGCCGATCGTGGGCGCGGCCCCGCTGCCGGCCTCAGTGCGCGAGGCCTTCGCCGCTCACACCGGGCGGCGCCTGCTGGAGGGTTACGGGCTCACCGAGGCAACCTGCGCCAGCACCTGGACCAGGCCGGGCGAGGAACGGCCCGGGTCGGTCGGCCGTGTCCTGCCCGGGCAGCGGGTCAAGGCCGTCCGGATCGGCGAGGACGGGTCGTGGGCGGACTGCGCCCCCGGCCAGGCCGGCGTACTGGCGATCGGCGGGCCCGCGGTGTTCGCCGGGTACGTCACCGATCCGCGCCTCGGCGGCCCCCGGGTGAGCCCGGCCGGTGTCCTTCGCGACGGCTGGCTGGACACCGGGGACCTCGGCCGCGTTGACGCCGGCGGCTTTGTCTATCTCACCGGCCGGGCCAAGGACCTCATCATCCGCGGCGGCCACAACATCGACCCCCGGGTGATCGAGGACGCGCTGCTGGCCCACCCCGCCGTCGCCGCAGCCGTAGCCGTGGGGCGACCGGACCGGCACTCCGGCGAGGTCCCGGTGGCCTACGTCGTCCCGGCCGACCCCGGCCGGTTCGACGAGGCGCAACTGCTGGCGTGGGCCGGCACCGCCATCGGCGAGCCCGCCGCCCGGCCGAAACGCATTTACGCAATCGGCGCGATCCCGGTCACGGCGGTGGGCAAGCAGTTCAAGCCCGCGCTGACCGCCGACGCCGCCGTCCGCGCCGTGACCGACACCCTCGCCGCGGCGGGCCTACTGGACGCCCGGGCCACCGCGGCGCACGAGGACGGACGGCTGGTCGTCACGGTGACCGGCGCCGACCCCGGCCGGGTCCGCGAGGCCGTCGCCGGGTTCGCCCTGACCATCCGTACCGGGCCGTCGCCCGCCGCCCAGACCGCCGCGAGCTGACCTGCCGAGAAAGGACACGACCGTGAACGTCCAGAACCCCGCCATCCACGAACCCGTCATCGCCGTGGGCGCCGGCCCGGCCGGCTGCACCGTCTCCCTCCTGCTCGCCGATTTCGGGATCCCCGTCACCCTGCTGGAACGCCACGCCCAGCCCCACCCCCTGCCCCGCGCGGTGCACCTGGACGACGAGGTCGCCCGGACCCTGGACCGGATCGGGGTGAGCGAGGGATTCCTGGCCCGGTCCCGGCCCGGCAGCGGGCTGCGCCTGCTCGACGCCGGCCACCGCATGATGGCAGAGTTCAGCCGCGACCACCAGGCCAGCCAGCATGGCTTCCCGCAGGCGAACATGTTCCACCAGCCCGACCTGGAAGAGCTGATGTTCGCCCGGGTCGAGCGGCATCCGCTGATCACGTTCCGCCGGGGGGCCGAGGTGACCGGAATAGACGGCACCGCCGGCCCGGTTACGGCGGACCTCACGGGGCCCACGGGGCCGGTCCGGGTGCACGCTCGCATCGCCGGGGAAACGCAGACGTTCACCGGCCCGGTCGTGCTGGGCTGCGACGGCGCCAACAGCACGATCCGGGAGCTGGCCGGGATCACCATGGAGGACCTCGGCTTCACCGAGCGCTGGCTCGTGGTCGACATCCGGGCCGCGGGCGGCCTGGATACCTGGGACGGGGTGGAGCAGGTCTGCGACCCCGCCCGGGCCGCCACCTTCATGCACGTCACCGGGGACCGGTACCGCTGGGAGTTCCGGCTGCTCGACGGCGAGGACGAAGCCGGCCTGATCACCCCGCAGGCCCTCGGCCGGCTGCTGCAGCCCTGGACCGGGCGCAGCGACCTTGACGGCCTGCAGATCATCCGCAGCGCGACCTACACCTTCCGCGCCCGGATGGCATCCCGCTTCCGCAGCGGACGGATCTTCCTGCTCGGTGACGCCGCCCACCTCACCCCGCCGTTCATCGGCCAGGGCCTGGCGGGCGGGCTGCGCGACGCCGACAACCTGGCCTGGAAGCTCGCGCACGTGCTCACCGGCCGGGCCGGGGAAGACCTGCTCGATACGTACGACAGCGAACGCCGCCCGCACGCCACAGCCCTGGTGAAGAAGGCCGTCAGGGTCGGCTGGGCGATGACCGGCGGTCAGGACCGCGCTGCCGCCGTCCGCCGGATCGCCCTAGCCGCGGCCGTCCGCAGCGAGCGGGTTTGCCAGGCCATGGGCTCCACCGCCACGCCCCGGCTGAAGACCGGCGCCCTGCAGCACGCCCCGCGGCAGCCCTTCGGCTCCGGCATCCCCGCCGGGCTGCGGACTGGCGGCCTGATCCCCAACCCGCTGGTCTCCACCGGTGACGGCCCGCCGGTCCGGCTGGACGCGATCCTGGCCGGGCGCACCGCCGTGCTGACCGCACGCCAGCCCGACGCCGAACTGGCGGATCACTGCCGCCGCCACGGCCTGGTCCTGGTGCGGATCAGCGGCACACCCGGCAGCCACACCCCCGGCGGACCCGGAACCCGGCAGGACGCCGGGTGGATCGACGTCCGCCTAGCCGACGACGCACCGCCCGCGGTGATACGGGCCCTGACGGCAAACCCGGCGCTGACCGTCCTCGTCCGCCCCGACCGCGTTATCGCCGCGGCCGGGACCCGCTACCGGCTGCCGCGCCTGCCCTGGTACATCCCTCCCACCGCCCGGGCCGGCCGTCCGGTCGCGGCTCCCCCGCTGGCTCACCCCGATCCCGCCTGCCCGCTGCCGGCCGCCCACTAGGAGGTTCCCGTGTTCGTCACCGTCTCGCTGCTGCTGGCCGCGGCCTGCGTGCTCCCAGCAGCCGGCAAGCTGCTCGACCACCCCAGGATGCGGCAGTCCGCCGCACACTTCGGCATCCCCTGGCCCAGGTACCGTCTTATCGGGGTGGCCGAACTGGCCGCCGCCGCCGGCGTCCTGGTCGGCCTGTGGTGGCACCCGCTCGGCGTGGCCGCCGCGGCCGGCATGGCTCTGCTGCTGCTCGGCGCGGTGATCACCCACCGGCGAGCCGCGGACAGCGGCAAGGAGATGGCACCGGCCCTGCTCGCCCTCGCCATCACGATCGCCTACCTGGCCATCGCCCTCACCAGCTGAGCGGTGGCGTAGCTTCAGCCAGCCCCAGGTTCCTAGGCGTGGTTGCGCCTGCCAGGAGGTGTCACAGAAGGCGCTGACCGGCACCAGCAGGTGCGGCGTAGCACTGCTTCGCCCTCGCGGCGCGTGGTCATGTGAGGCCGGGATCGAACAGGCGCCGCATCGGCTGGTCGGTGACCCGGGCGATCATGTCATAGTCGCTGTCGACGTGCAGCACCTCGGCTCCGTGCAGTTCGGCGGTCGCGGCGATGATCAGGTCCGGGATCGGGCGCCGGTGGCCGTTGCCGGTGTGCGCGGCGAGCAGCCGCTGGACCTCCAGTGCCCGGTCCATCACCGCCTCGTTGACCGGCAGCCATTCCAGTGCCCGCTGGCCGGCGAGCAGCACTTCCAGATCTGCCTGGTTCCGCGCGGAGTAGCAGATCTCCAGGGCTGTGATGTGGCACGCGGCGATGACGTGTGCGGTGCGCAGGCTCAGGAACGCGGCCCGCGCGCGTTTGTCTCGGCTGGCCCACCCCAGCGCGGACTTGTCCGCGAGCAGCACGCTCAACCGCGCCCGCCGTCCCGCCACGCGCCTCGCAGCGCCTCATCGGAAAGGTCAGCGCTGGTCTCGTCGAGGAGCTCAAGCATGCGGGCCGCTGCCCGCTGGTTCGCCACGCGGCGCAGGGCGGCGTTCACGGTCGCCACCTTGCTCTTGGTGCCCAGTTCCTCGCTCGCCAGCGACAAGGCTTCATCATCAAGATCCACCATCGTCCTCGACATCAGATCCTCCCAGAAAGTGATGCCTGCTATCCGAGCTAATTGTATATCAAGTAACATGACGGAGAGGACATCATCACGGCGGGTCAATCAAGCCTGCTAACCGCCACCTCCCTTCAAGCCCTCCGTCACCATCACTGCGGAGCCCGGCTGCGATCTAGGTCGTGCAGGAGTACGTCAAGGTCCTGCTCCTCGTAGGGCGGAGTCTGGAGGGCGGAGCGTGGTAGCGCCATAGGCGCGCATCGGGGATCGAGGCACGCATGCCTGCGACGATCTCTTGGCCGGAGACGTCATCGTCGGCACGGACATGCAGCGTCGTCCGCCCGCGCTTGGCTGAGCGAGCAAGCGGAGCGTGGCCGATCATCTTGCGAGTCTCATCGGCCCGGCCGTGGCGGCGGGATAGCGGGCCGCGGCGAGGTGCCAGGACCGCAGGACCACGCGGCCACCCGGTCAGCCAAGCGGCATGATGGTGCTGTGTGCCCCTGGATCAGGCGGCTGTCCGATGACGAGCGTTCCGTCCTCCTGTCCGAAGCCGTACATTGATGACCTCACCCGGCGAAAGGAACGCGGCGCCCGGCGGGCGGCCGCCGGCATCGCGATCGCCGTCCTGCTCGGGCTGTACGAATGCCGCGAGGACACCGACGAGAACATGCTGCTCGTCCGGATGGGCCTGCCCGGCGCGGCAGACGACCTTGCACGCATCATGTACGCGAAGGTAAAGCCACTGCACCTCTCGTTGCCCTCGCTGGCGGACGAGTGCCCCGAGTGGGAGTGGTACGAGGAGAGCTGGAAACCGTACTTATAGATCCACTGCCGCTTGATCCACTGCTCCCGTCCCTGCCGAACCCCAGGTCGCACACGCCGTCCCACTCACCAAGATGCCCCGCGGCCTGGCTAGCTGCCGCCTGCGTGTCCTCGCCTGCTCCTCGGCCTGCTCGGCCAGGTCTGCGAAACTGCGCTGCCCGCTAGTGTGGGTGCCGTGGACAGTTACGCTCTGGGTGATTTCTCGGTCTCTCGCATCGGCTTCGGCGCCATGCAGCTGCCCGGCCCGGGTGTCTGGGGGCCGCCGCGGGATCGCGGCGAGGCGGTGCAGGTGCTGCGCCGCGCCGTGGAGCTGGGCGTGGACCATATTGACACCGCGCAGTACTACGGGCCCGGCGTCGCCAACGAGCTCATCCGCGAGGCGCTGTACCCCTACCCGGACAACCTCGCGCTGGTCAGCAAGGTCGGCGCGCGCCGTGACCAGGCCGGGGGATGGCTGCCCGACAGCGACCCTGATCAGCTACGGGCCGGCATCGAAGACAATCTGCGCAGCCTCGGCGTCGGGCAGCTGGCCGCGGTGAACCTGCGGGTGACGGGCGGCGAGCCGGACCGGCGGTTCGACGATCAGCTCGCCGCCATGATCCAGGCCCGCGAGGATGGCCTGATCGGGGGCGTCGGGCTGAGCAACGTCACCCTGGAGCGGCTGCGCCGCGCGCTGGGGCGCACCTCGATCGCGTGCGTGCAGAATCCGCTGAACCTGGCCGACCGTTCCTCGATGCCCGTTCTGCAGGAGTGCGCCGCGCGGGGGATAGCGTTCGTGCCGTTCTTCCCGCTGGGCTCGGCCTTCGCACAGGACAACCCGGTGCTGGGCAATCCGGCCGTCCGGGCCATCGCCGGACGGCTCAGTGCCACCCCGGCCCAGGTCGCGCTGGCCTGGACCCTGGGCCTGGCGCCCAACGTCCTGCTGATACCCGGCACCTCCTCGGTGGCGCACCTGGAGGAGAACCTCGCCGCCGCCGACGTCACGCTCGACGAGCAGGCGCAGCGGGAGCTCACCGCAGCCCAGGGATAAGCACGCCATGAGGCACTCCGCGGCCATATCCGCGCTCGACGAGCGCATCGCCCTGGCGGTGGTCAGGAGAGGCTCGGCCACTCCGGCACGCGCCTGATGCGCGGCTACACGGGCAGGTGCCGGGCCGTCGAACAGCTCCCGCGACTGGCCCATCTGGGCGAAGAAGGCGCGGATGGCTTCGCGGCCCCGCAGCTCCGGAGGCTGCCCCGGGGGGCAAACGGGTAGGCCAGCACGCCGTCGGCGGCGAACAGGTCGGCGAACACGACCCCCTCCCCTGCCGCCATCTTGCGGACCTGCTCGGCGATCTCGCGCGGGCTGTAAGGCATGAGGCAGCACCCGGATGTTCATCGGCGCGCGCACCATGCAGCACCACCTGCGCAAGGCCTTCGCCAAGCTCGGTATCACCTCGCGCAGCCAGCTGGCCTACGTCCTGCCCGGCCCATCCGCACCGCAGACCCGCTGACCGGCCAGCGGAATCACCCAGCTGCCGCCTCCTCTGTCCGCTGCTCGTGCTGGATCAGCGCCCCGGAGTCCTTGAGCGCCGCGATCTCGGCGGGGGTGAGCCCGAGATCGGCGAGAACGCCGGTGTTGTGCTCACCCTGCCGGGCGGGCAGCTGGCACTCGTCAGTCACAACCTGGTCCGCGAAGTGCCATGGTCGGCCCGGGATCTTTATCTCGCCTCCCGACCTGTCGGGCACCGTGCGCACCGCCCTCCACTCGCGTGCCCAATCGCTGTCTGCGAACTCCCGGAGGGTACGGACCTGTCCGGTCGCGATCTTGGCCTCGTCCAGCTGCGCGTCGAGCGAGTCCATGTCGGCGAATGTCCAGATCCACTCCTGGACGATCCGGTGCAGTGCCGCCAGGTTGCGCAGGCGCAGTTCGGGTGTCAGGAAACGCGGGTCCCGGCCGAGTTCCGGGCGGCGCATGGCGGCCAGGTAGAAGGGGAAGGACATGCTGCCGATCAGGCTCATGGGGCTGGCGAATCGCTCGCCGCCGGGGCCCTCGAAGAACGGGCCGTCCGTGGCGCCGAGGATCGGCCGTTCGTCCCCGAGTTCTTCGTCGGACAGGTCGGCGTGCACGCGCTCGTTGACCGAAACCATGACGGCCGCCATCGCCACGTCGATGTACTGGCCCCGGCCGGTTCGCTCCCGCTCGGTGAGGCAGGCCAGGATGGCGATGGCCGCGTGCAGCCCGGAGTAGACGTCGGCATGCGAGAGCGAGTCGCTGCGCAGTTCGCCGGCCCGCCGGAAATGCTCGGCCGTGGTGGCCGTGATGCCGGTCTCGGCCTGGATCGTGGGCGCGTACGCCATCCGCGACCGCCATGGGCCGTGCTGACCGTAGCCGCTGATCGAGGCGTAGACGATCCGCGGGTTGCGGGCCGATACCGACTCGTAGTCCAGCCCGAACGCGGCCAGCGCGCCGGGCCTGAAGTTCTCCACGATCACGTCCGCGGTATCGCATAGCCGGGCGATGGCATCACGGGCTCCGGGCGCGTTGAGATCGATGCTCACGTTGCGCTTGCCCGCGTTCTGCTGGGCATAGTAGCCCGAGATCTCGTCGGCGTTGGGAAAGGCCCGCCGGGATAGGTCACCGGCCGGCGGCTCGATCTTGATGACCTCGGCACCCAGGTCGAGCAGCGTCTTGGCGCAGTGCGGGCCGGCCAGGACCCGGGAGAAGTCGACCACGCGGATGCCGTGAAGGGGCAGTGGCATGCGGTTCACCGGAGCGCGCTGGCCGGGTAGCGCCGCCCGAGCAGTGCCATCTCTTTGGCCCGGGCGGCGCCGGCCCGCTGGGTGAGCCGCTGCACCGCGCCCATCAGCGGGTGCAGGCCGACGGTGACCTCCACCGAGCCGATCTTGGCTGATTCGGACGCCACGATGAGGTCGCAAGCCAGGGCGAGTTCGAAGCCGCCGCCGAGGCACGCGCCCCGGATGCTGGCGATCACGGGCGCCGGGTGCTCGTCGAAGGCCCTCAGCGTCTCGACCAAGCCCCAGTCGAGGATGTCGCTGTTGTCGGCGTCGGCGACCATCGCGTCCAGGTCGGCGCCGGCCGAGAAGTGCCGGAGCGAACTGCGCAGGATGACGGCCCGCGCGTCCTGTCGCTGTGACCATTCCAGCCCGCTGATGAGTTCGTGGTTCAGAGCCCGGTCCATCAGGTTGTAGGGGGCCAGGCCCATGGACAAGACGGCGACGGCCCCGTTCATCGCCGTGGTCAGCGACGCGCTGCTGGTAGCCGTGGGCGCCGGCTCTGGTGAGGTATCTGGCACTGGAGTCTTCCGATCGTTTCTAGCGTGGCGGCAGGCGGAGCAGGGCGGCTGTTTCCTGCACCGAGGCGGCCGGGCGGTCCAGGGCGCTCGCAAGCCCGACGGCACGCCGGACGAGCGGCAGGTTGCCCGGGCTCAGCTCGCCCTTCCGCAGGTAGAGGGTGTCCTCGAGTCCGGCGCGGGCATTGCCGCCGAGCGCGAGGCCTATCGCGGTCAGTTCCAAATTGGCGCGGCCGACGGCGATCACCTGCCACACGCAGCCCGCCGGGAGGCGGCGAGCCACGGCGATCAGGTTGTCCGCCGTGGCGGCCATCCCGCCCTTGACCCCGAGGACGATGGAGAACTGGAGCGGATCATCGCTGAGGAGCCCAGCGTCACGCATCCGCAGGCATGCGTCCAGGTGACCGGTGTCGTAGATCTCGAGTTCGGGCTTGACCCCGAGTTCGGCCATGCGCCGAGCAAGGCGGGCCACGTCGGCCGGCGGGTTGCGGAACTCGCCCGAGCCGAACGTCATGGTGCAGGGGTTGAGGGTCGCCATGCCCGGCCGCAACTCGACGAGAGCCTCGCGTTCGGTGAAGGGGACGGCAAGCCCGACGCCGGTGGACAACTGGATGAGGATCGGGCACCGCTCCGCGATCAGGTCCATGGTCCGTCGCGCGATACTCAGGTCTGCGGTGGGTCGATCGCGGCGGTCGCGCAGGTGGATGTGGGCCACGGAGGCGCCGGCGAGATATGCCTGGTGGACTGCCTCGGCGATCTCCTCGGGCTGCGTTGGCAACTCCGGGTTTTCGGCCTTGGACGCGATGGGCCCAGTAGGCGCCACCGTGATCACGGCGCTCACCGGAACTCAGTCACCAGTGGTCCCGGGAGCCAGGGCCAGGTTGACGGGAAGCTTTTCCGCGTGGGTGTAGGGAGTCGCCTTGTTCTCCTGGATCCAGCGTTTCTCGGCCACGGACTCAAACGGCGGCGGGATCTGTCCCTGCAGCGACCACAGGTCGAAGGGCGGTTCCGTGATCGTGAACTCCCAGTCGTAGCCGCGGTCCCTGACCCAGGGCGCGATGACCCTGTCGACGTTCTTGACCCACCATTCGCGGATAACCGGGCCGGGCAGGGTCCGCGCCATCTGGTCGATCTGGATCCGGACGAACGTGCCGTGGGCCACGCCGCCCACGAAGAAGGAGTCGGCCGCGACCTCCTCGAAGATCACGACGACGTAGAACCTGGGGATGGGGACGGCTTCGTAGACCTGGGTAATCGCCTCGGCGAACTCGTTCTTGTCCTCGAGGCTGTACGCGCCGACCGGGTGGTGGATCTTCCAGAGTGGCATTTGTGTTCCTCGCTTGTCCGTGTCGTTCTTACCCCTGGCCGCAGTGGTCCGGATCACAGCGGCAAGCAAGAATAGATCACAGATCGAGTCTAGATTCAAGACTTAATCTGAAAATAAGAGTGAGTAGCCATGGGAGATCGGTCACCGCAGTGAGTGGCCCACCGGGTCAAGGCCGGCGAAGCCAGCGTGCTCCGGCGCCCGTAGCTGGCTCCTGGGGAACACGCGCCCCGAGTGGTGGACGCTGGTCCTCGCGCTATGTGACTGGAGGTGTCTGTGAGGTAAGTGGGGCGATTTCGCGGCAGGACGATTCAGCCGGTGCGCCTGCCTGGCTTGGCGGGTCGCGCGCGACCCGCGGCCGCCTCTCCGTCCTGGGCCGCACCCGGAGCCGGCTCGAGCCTGCTCCGCATATCCAGCTCCGGAGGGACATCGTCCGGATATCCCGGGCCTACGCAGAACCGGATGTCCTCATGCCCGACCGGATCCCCGCACTGCTCGCAGATCACCCGGCTGACGATGCCGTGACCATCCCCGTGATGACACAACGTGACCGGCGCGCCGCCCCCGCCGTCCAGCCATTTATCCCCCCAGGACAGCATCGCCGCCAGGATGGGGAAGAAGTCCCGGCCCATCTCGGTCAGCAAGTACTCATAGCGCGGCGGATTGTCCTGGTAGAACCGCTTGGTCATGACCCCCGCGTCCACCAGCTTGCCCAGCCGGTCCGACAGCGTGTTCCGGGCGATGTGCAACGAGCGCTGGAACTCGTCATAGCGCGTCAGTCCGTACATCGCGTCACGCAGGATTAGCAGCGTCCACGAATCACCGAAGACCCCCGCCGCACGCGCCACCGAACACGGCCAGTCCGCGAATTCGTGCTTCATAGATCTAGTTTAGCGACTGAGTCGTGTTACGCCATCGACCATCTGGATCAAGACTGTCGCGTGCCCCGGAGTTGCCTGCCGCAGTCGGCGAAGGAGAGCCACCGGCCGTTCGGGAAAATAGGGAGCTTGCGGGGTCTCCGCCCAAGCGTGGCAGACCAGCAGGATGGGCAGCCGGGCTTCGCGTTGGAACACGCGCACGTTGGTTAGAGTTTGTTTATGTCCAAGCCGGCTGGCGAGATCGGCCACCTCCGCGACGAGGAACTGCCTGCTGTCCGTGTGATCGTCCCGCCCGACCTGAGCGGCCGCGTGTTCGAGGACGACCTCGATCCGGGCGACGTGGTGTTCGACGGCAACCGGACCGCGATGCTCATCTGGCACGAGCGCTACCCGCTCGGCCGCGGGTGGCGATCCGGCTGGGTGCTGAGCTACGACACCGACGGCAAGGGGAACCTGGACGATTACATCGTCGGCCTCAGCCTGGCCGACGTCGATGCCGCCGTGGCGCAGGCCCGCGACTACTTGCGATCCGTGGGTTATCGCGCCCGCGGCTGGCCGCTGTCATAACCGCCGCAGCAGTCTGGTCTCGCGTCCCGGTCGGCCCCGGCAACCCCGCTGCAGCGCGCGCGATTCTTCGGCGCCCCCGGGCGGGCTGGGGAATCCGTTAGGGACGGACGGCGGCGTCCGCGGATGTGAGCACGTTCACCCGGCCCCCGTCGATGTCGAGGACCGCGCCATGGACGAAGGCGGCCTCGTCTGAGGCGAGATAGACCGCCGCGGCGGCGATCGCAGCCGGGTGACCGGGCGCGCCCGCCGGGGCACCGCGCATGAACACCGCGCCTGGGTACTCGGTGTCCGGATCCCAGTCCGGCGGCAGGATGACCCCTGGCGAGATCGCGTTTACGCGGATGCCCAGGGGGCCGAACTCGGCCGCCCAGGCCCGGGTCAGGGTTTCCACCGCTCCCTTGGTCGAGCTGTAGAGCGCGCCGACCGGCAGCCCGAGCCGTGCGACCCAGGAGCCGAGGTTGATGATGGCCCCGCCGCCAGCGCGGATCATCGCGGGCGCGACGGCCTGCGTGAGGAAGAACGCGGACTTGACGTTGACCGCGTAGACGCGGTCGAACGTGTCCTCGTCGGTCGTCAGCGTGGTGTGGCCAGGAAAGATACCGGCGTTGTTCACGAGGATGTCAATGCGCCCGCCCAGCAGCCCTGCTGCCTCTTCGGCGAGCGCCCGGCTCGCAGCCGCGCCGCCCAGGTCGGCGTGCACGTAGTCCGCCTTGCCGCCCGCCTCGCGAATGCGCGCGACCACCGCCTGGCCCCGCGCGTCGCTGCGCCCGGAAGCGATGACGTGCGCGCCTTCGCCGCCGAACGCCACGGCGATCTCCCGGCCGATGTTGCTCGTGGCACCCGTGACGAGGGCTGTCTTGTTCTCAAGTCGTCGTGTCATGGTAGCGATGCTAGAAACGTATTTTTGGACCGGCAAGTCCAATTCTCTTCCGGCGCCTCATACGCGCAGGTGATCGATCAGCGTGTCGAGCGTCGCCTCGAGGTGCCGCGTGCTCCCGGTCGAGCGAAGCACCTGGACGCCGCCCTGGATACCCGCGATGAAGGCCGCCGAGACCCGAGCGGAGTCCAGCTCCGGACGGACGAGGCCCGCGGCCTGCATCTGGGTAATGCCCTGGATGAGGTGCGCCTGCCACTGCGCCAGGAGAGTAGTGATGACCTCGGCCGCACCCGGCGTGCTGCCGACCTGGGCCATGAGCGCGCCAAGCGGGCAGTTCCGTCCTTGTGCCCGGTAACGGGCTACGACGGCGTCCCGCCAGCGATTCCACGCGGCCCATGAGGTAAGGCTTCCGAGGTGAGGCTGCTGGTCGTCGAGGACACGCTGAGATTCGTACCGCGCGACCTCAAGCAGCAGGCCCTCCTTGCCCGCCGGGAAGTAGTGGAAGATCTGGCTCTTGCTCGTGCCGGTGATGGCTCGGATGTCGTCCAGCGTCACCTCGCCAGGGATGTCGCCGCGCAGGTACTCCGCTGCGCCCTCGATGATGCGCTCCCTGGTAGCCCGCCCCTTCGCAGTAAGTGCCACGTGACAACGGTACCCCATTATGGACCCGGCGGTCCTAACTTGGCCGCGACCGCCTTGCTCCTCCGGGGCCTTCTGGGTCAGGTCCAGGTCACGGATCGCTGGGCGCGCGACTCGTTTGCCCAGCGATAACTTGGCGCTCGGCCATCCGGCCGCAGTCACCCGCCGACATCCAATTCTGCGTCGGTCCCTGGCATCCCAATGACGTCCCCCGAGCTGGATATGCGCGACCGGCTGGCACCAGCGCCCGTTCAGTCGGCCGGCCGTTCTGGACTCGGCACCCAGACCTCTCCTGCGACGGTCGTAAAGGTGCCGAGAGGCGGGCGTCGTGGATGATGCGGACCAGGGACGAGCACAAGCGGAGACAAGGTGAGCTCCGGCAGGCCGACTACCGCGAGTCGGACGCGCCCGGGACAGCACACCGGGCGGGCCGGGTGAATCTACCGCGTCCTAGGGCGGACACGGCTCCGGCTCGCCCGGACGGGTCTGGTGACCTGCGCGCGGCGGATATGCCCGCGCCCGAGGAGCTGCCAGGACGCAGCCCGCATGGTCGTGCTCACGCTCACGAACCCCGGAGTCCATCCGGGACCCTGACCCTAGGGTGGGTTTTTGTTTACAATCGAGTCTTGAATTAAGACTCGATCTGTGATCTATTGATGGCGTGCGATGCGGTGGTCCGGATCACGCGATACCCCGGCTAAGCCGTGTACATCACGACGTGGCGTGCAAGTGCCGCGGCGTGGCGCACGCTACCGCCAGTCGGCGCCCGGCGCGCTCGCGCGCGCCCTCAAGGACATCACCAGCTCAACCGAGTCAGTACGGACAAGCGAGGAAGCGGAAATGCTCGGCCGGCGGCAGGTGCTGGCCGCCGGGCTGGCCCTGTTCGGGATCGCGTCGCTGGCCGGCGGGCTCGCGCAGTGGCCGGTCATGCTGATCATCGCGCGGATCGTGCAGGGGACGGCCGGGGCGATGGTCTCCCCGGCCGCGCTGTCGCTGCTGACGACGACCAACGCCGAAGGGGCCGCGCGCAACCGGGCGCTGGCGATCTGGCAGGCTACCACCGCGGCGGGCGCGACCGCCGGGATCGTGGCCGGCGGGCTGCTCACCCAGTACTTCGGCTGGCGGGCGGTGTTCCTGATCAACCCGCCGGTCATGGCCATCATGCTCGCGCTGGTCCCGCGGCTGCCGGCCGGGAAGCGGTCCGGTGGCGGCGGCAGCGTCGATGTGCGCGGGGCGCTGCTGGTGACGACCGGCATCGCGGCGCTGATCTTCGGGCTCAGCAGCGGGCAGCAGCACGGCTTCACCGCGCCCGCCACCATCATCGCTCTGGCCCTGGCGGTGCTGCTGACCGCGGGCTTTGTGTTCGCCGAAAAGCGGTCGGCGGCCCCGATGCTGCCCCTGTCGATCCTGGCGGAGCCGGCCCGGCGGGCCGCGATCGCGACGATGCTGCTGATCGGCGCGATCCTGGCCGGCTACGTGTACTTCGCGTCGCTGTACCTGCAGAAGGTGCTGGGGTTCAGCCCGGTGGCGACCGGCCTGGCGCCGGTCCCGTCGGCCGTCACCGTGGTGCTCGTCTCCACCCTCGGTACCCGCCGGCTGCTGGCCCGGTTCAGCATCAAGGCCGTCCTGCTGGCCGGGTTGGCCTGCATGGGCGCCGGGCAGCTGTGGCTCGCGCAGATCACCACGGGTGCCAGCTACCCGGCGGCGGTGCTGCCCGGCCTGGTACTGACCGCGGCCGGGGTCGGGCTGACGCTGCCGACCGCGTTGATCGCGATCACCAGCGGGGTCCAGGCCAGCGACCAGGGACTGGCCGGGGCGCTGTTCACCACCAGCCAGCAGACCGGCGCCGCGGTCGGGCTGGCGATCCTCGCCACCGCCGCCGCCGCTGCCACCGCCGGCCACGGCGGCTCCCCGGCGGACGGCTACCGCCTGTCGTTCCTGATCGCGACCGGTCTCGCCGTCCTCGCCGCGATCATCGTCACGCTCCAGCTCAGCTCGAAATCCCACCGCGTTGAACCCGGGCACCAGCAGGCTGGCCCCGGCGGACCGCCCCCCGCGCCGCCCGCCCCGGCGCAGCTCAGTAAGAGCGGCCCGCAGCCAGCATCAGATCACGGGTCATCGGCCGCGGCGGCGGACACGCACATCGCGCCCACACCCGGGTCTGCCCTCTCCCGCCCAGCGCGGAGGTGCGCGCTGCCATGATCAACACAAGCTAACACAACCTTCAGGGGACCAGCGAAGCACCAGGCGCTCCCGCAGGAACAGAAACCCCTGGTCAGAAGCACAAAACTGTGCTCCCGCGATAGGACTCGAACCTATAACCTGCCGGTTAACAGAAGGCCTGTCGGGGCCGGGAGCGCCCGAGGCTGTCAGCAGCGTCAGCCTGTCCTGCCTGCATAAAGGCGTTCCAGGGCTGACAAGGCCATGTTAGCAGCCGTGCCGTCTTGTGCCGGGTAATGCCGTTTTGTACGTGGGGTTTTTGTGGGGGCCGTCGGCCGCGGACGCGGACTTGTGGGGATTCTGTGGGGACATCCACAGGCCGAAGTCAGCCATCCGGCGGAACCACGCCCAGAGGGAGCGATAACGGACCGTTATCGCGTTCATGGCGGCCGGTCAGCCCAGGGGTAACTCGTCCTCGTCGTCAGGGTCTCGTCGTCGGCGAGGTCGAGGGCCAGGGCCTCGCGCAGCCAGTCCAGCTCGGCCGGGTGGAGGACGACTGTGGTCCACCGGCGGCGACCTTCAATCCGTAGAGGTCCCCGAACCGCAGCTCCAGATTGAAGCAGGGCCGGGAACCCAAACCCCATTACCCTGAGTTACTTTGCCCTTGGCTGTAGCTATAGGAGTCCAGGGTTACCCTGATGTGGCGGCACGCCGCGACGTTTCCCGTTTCCTCCTCCACGTCGAGCACGAGGCGGCGTTCCGCCTGATCGGGTCGCTGCGGCGGGAGATCAGCAGCTCGTATTCGCTTCAGTGGCGGGGGCTGGCGCGCTTGTTGCCTTGGTCATGGCCTACCGTCGGCAGCGGGTTGCCGAGGTCGCCACCGCAGTGGCAAACCCGAGCGATCCGGCGAGCGAAACCCAGCTCACTATCCCCGGGCCGACATAGAGGGGGAACGGGTAGGGCTAGCCGAACCCGGAGATGACCAGCGCCTCCAGCGCGGGGCCTGCCGCTACCGCTCCAGTCCACATGTCCAGCCATCGCCAGCTGGCATGGCGCAGGTAAACGAAGCCAGTGATCTGCAGACAAATAGCGGTACGGGCCGCGATTCCCGGTGAAGATAGAGCCGGTCGCCGGGAGACGTTGCTGCCAGTGGAAGGATTGTCTGCCAGGACACGGTTCAGCGGGAGAAGGTAGGGAGGGCAATGACACAACCGGCCCCGGGCGGCAACGCCGTCGACCGCCGGATGGCGCTGGCCCGCGAGTGGGACGAGCTGGTCGAACGGGTCCGCAAGCTCGACGGGTTCGAGGACTTCCTCAAGCCCCCCAGGCTGGAGAAACTGCTGTCTGCCGCGTCCCGCGGACCGGTCGCGCTCGTCAATGTGAGCCGCTGGCGGTGCGACGCTCTCCTCGTGCGGCCGAGCGGCGTGACGGCCGAGCCCCTTGCCTCCCTCTCGCTGAACGACGCCACCAACCGCGTCAACGAGTACCTCCGCGTCCTGCAGGACGCCGAGATGGCCGACCTGAACCACGTCCGGGCGCAGGTGCCGGTACCAGACGAGACCCCGCACACCGCGGCCAAGCGTTTGCTCCGCGCCGACCGAGCGGTCGAAGCGGCTCACGAGCGGGTCGACACGATGCTCCGCGACTTGCAGAACTGGATGTGGCGGACGATTACCGAGCCGGTACTCGACGCGCTGAACTTCACCGGCACACCGGACGGTGACGCGTCGACCTGGCCGCGGGTGTGGTGGTGCCCGACCGGACCGCTCGCCTTGCTGCCGCTGCACACCGCGGGTGATCATCTCGGCGCCGTCGGGGAGACGGTCCTCGACCGGGTCGTCTCCTCGTACACTCCGACGCTGCGGGCGCTGCTCGAAGCCCGCCGACCCAACGAGGTGACGAGCGCAGCCCGCGGCCAGGAGCGGCTGCTGCTGGTCGACGTCCCGGAGGTACCCGGGCAGATCCCGCTTGACACGTCGACCGAACGCGCTGCCATGCTGGCGGCGTTTCCCGACGATCACTGCACCGTGCTGGACCGCGACGCCGCCACCCGTGAGCGCGTGCGCGCGGCCCTTCCCGACCACCGCTGGGTTCATTTCAGCTGTCATGGCCACCAGGACTTGAAAGATCCCTCGCGCGGAGGACTGCTACTGCATGACGCCACCTTGACGATCGCCGACGTGATCGAAGGCCGCTTCCACGGCGACTTCGCCGGGCTGTCGGCGTGCAAGACGGCGGTGGGGGGGGTCGATCTCCTCGACGAGGCCATCACGCTCGCCTCCGCCATGCATCACACGGGTTACCGGCACGTGGTCGCCGCGCTGTGGTCGGTGGACAACGCGACATCCTCGGAAGTCTTCGCCAGCCTCTACGGGATGATCGCCTCCGCCGGACGGCTCGAGCCCGACCGTGCCCCGGCCGCGCTGCACCAGGTGGTGCGGCAGCTGCGTGACCGGCATCCGCAGTGGCCACACCGGTGGACGCCGTTCGCCCATACGGGCCCCTGACCGGCCCTCGACACAAGGAGTGTCATGCCCGATCCCCTGGAGTACGCCGAACAGACGGCCGACGACTACGCGAAGAAGTTCGCAGAGACCTGCACCTCGACGTCGACGCGCCGGGGCCTGCTGCTGCGGGGAACGTGCCCCCGATGTGGCGACACCATGGACTTCCCGGTCGTCACCAAGATCTTCCAGTCCGGGGCTGGGGGCGACCCTGGTGCCGTCACAACGGAGGAGACTCCGCTTTTGTGCACTTGTCAGGTGACGCATCCGAACCGGCCCGCGGACGAGGAGGGCTGCGGTGCGTACTGGAACATCCGCCTTTCACGCCTCGCGTCATGAGTGTGGAGATCTCGGCCGGATCGCCTGCCGGCCCGCGCGACCGGCGTGCCGCCAGGGCCGCCCGTGAGCTGCTCACGGGCGAGCTGCCCCGCGTCCGCGCGGGGGCGGTTGCCTGGCGCAACGGACTCGGCGCTCTACTCGCCGGGCTGATCGGCTTCGGCCTGATCAAGGGTCGCTCTGATGTCACCCAGTTGCAACCGGTTGCCGCGGTCGTCGTGGGAGTGCTGCTTCTCGCCGCGCTCATCGTGGGCTCGGTCGCGGCCGTGCTGCTCATGCGTGCCGCCCACGGGCGGCCGTGGGCCGTCTCAGTCCGCCAGGTCGTCGACAGCACGGCCGAAGACCCCGACGAGGCCGGGCGGCTCGCTGAGGCCGATGCGTCAACGCGCGCGCTTAGGTGGGGTGTGGTCTTGTTCTTCGGGTGTACGGCGCTGCTGTGCGCCGCGGTCGGGCTCACCTGGTACGGGCCGGCGAAAGACAAGCCCCGGATCGAGGTGCGACTGACCAACGGCTCCGTGCCCTGCGGCGATGTCGTGTCGGTTGCGGCCGGAAAGCTGACGCTCAAGACCGCCCAGGGTCAGATTGTGGTGGACCTGGCCCAGGCGATCGGGCTCAACGCGGTGGACTCCTGCGTCGCCAACGGAGGGTAGCTCTCAGGGGACGACGTCCGTGCTGATCTGGTCCAGCTCGTCACGCAGCTCGGTCAGGCGACGGGCGATCCCGTGGTGCTGAGCGTGCAAACGGGCCAGGTCGTCGTGCGCGTCGAGGAGCTGCCCGAGCATGACGCCACGACCGAGCTCCAGCAGCCCCAGCGACTGGGGCACCGGATCCGGGACCGGATCGCGCCTGGCGAGGGCAGCGGCCAACGCCAGCGCGGCGGCGTCGGTGGCGAGACCGGCGACCTGCCGCAGCGCGAACTCCTGGTCGCGGCGGCCCAGATGGCGCGACGCGATTCTCGGCACCAGGGTGACGGCGCTTTCCAGCAAGGACGCAGCGGCGCTCGGATCGCGCCGCCCCACGAGACCCGCGGCGTCGCGCGCGGCCCACACCCGAATCGACGGGGCCGCCGTTGCCATACCGGCCGCGCGGGTGAGCGCGATGACGGCCCGCCCGAAGTCGGCCTCCGAACCGAGCCGTTGGTGGCGCAGCATGAGCGCACGGCCGAGGATTGCCAGGGACATGGCCGTAACCGAACCCGCGCCATCCACTCCCTCCGCGACGTCCTGGACGATCTCGATGGCCTCGTCCAGGTCATCGAGATCGCCGCAGCGTTCGAACCGGCCGCACAGCAGGTCGGCCAGGTTGACGCGCGTTTGCCGGGCATCGTCGTAGCCGACGGGTGTGCAGCCCATGGCCTCTCGACCGACGTGGACCGCTGCGTCGAAGTCCGCAGGTTCGCCGGCATACTCCGCGCGGCGGCGAAGGCTGCCCGCGAGGTTGGAAAGCACCCGGTGCCGTCCTGGGTGACCGGGTGGGACCGCGTCTGCAGCCAAGCGCCCGATCTTCACGGCGAGGTCCACAGCGGCCTCCTCACCAGTTCTGTTGAATAGCAGGCGGACGAGGACGCCGAGGGTCGACAAGGCCGCGGGCAGTTCCGGCGGGGGCTGCTCTCCCGCAGTCGAGACGGCCTCGTGCAGACCGGCGATCGCTTCGTCGAGATCGGGTCGTGTGCCGCGGCGCTCGAACCTGGTTGCCAGTGCGCCGCTCAGGTTCGTCTGGTAGGCCAGATGCGCTGGCCCAGCGAGCGCCATCACCCTGCGCATTATCTCGATCGCCTCGTCTAGGTCGTCGGTATGGCCGGTCGCCGAGAAGCGCGCGGACAAGGCCCCTGCGAGGTTGGACAACATGGCGGCCTCGTCCTCCGCAGTCGGGGATGCGGGGAGCGAGACCGCGCGGCGGAGCACGGCGATGGCCGTCTCAAGATCGGCAGAGTCCCCCGACCACCGGTGCTGGGCCTGCAACGCGACGGCCAAGTTGGCGAGCATGCCGGGCAGGCGCGGGTTGTCTGGGGGTGTGGCGGCGACGATGCGCCGCCACAAGGTGGCGGCCCTCGCCAGAGCGGCGTCGTCGGCCGCGATCGCGTCCGAGAGGACGTCCTCGGCCTCCTCCGCCGCGTAGTGCGCCAGAACCGGAACGAGGGGCTCGGGTAGGTTCTCAACGTCGGCGACGAAGCATGGCGTGAGCACCTGCGCTGCCGTGTCCCACGCTTCCTGGTCCTCGTCCTCGGGCAGCGCGAGGTAGCGGTACCAGTGCCACCAGCCCAAGACGTGTCGGGCCTCCAGGTTGTCGTCCCGGGCCGCCAGCAACTCCGACAGCCTCGACGCTGCGCGGCGCGCGTCCGGGGCGAGTACGAGCGCTGGATCGCGCCTCGCCGCGACCGCGTCCAAGACCCGCACGACGCTCGCGATCGGGTCGTCCGGCGTCGTTTCCCTCATCCCCTTCGCCGCCACCTGTCCTAGTCTGTGAGAGGTGCGAGACGCCTTGCTGGCCAGGCTCCGCGACAGGCTGGCGCAGTTCGCGGCGCAGGGCGACCCCGCGTCCATTCTGTCCCCGGACGCCGCCGCCGACATCGAGGAGTTGCTGGGCGTCGTTCCTGACGACACAGTCGACGTCGAGGCCTTCCGCGCCGCGGCGACAGTGTATTGGTTGCGCTACCTATACCTACCCGACGATGCAGGTGAACCCGAGTTCGATCGGGCGTTGGAGCTCCTCGAATCCGCCGATGACGTGGACTTCCACGGCCCTATCAACGATCCGGCCGGACTAGGCGTCGTCATCGACCTGATGCGACACGCCGCCGCAGGCCCCGGGCAGGCGGGCGCCGATCGCCGCCTCGCGGCGCTGCGTCGGGCGCTGCGCATGCGCTTCGACCTCGAGGGAGATCTCGACACCCTGGCCGAGGCGGTCGCGGTCGGTCGACGTGCGGTGGCCGCCTGCCACGACCCGACCCGTCTCGGTGAGCACCTCGAGGACCTCGGCGGCGACCTGTACACCCGGTTCGACCTGACCAGGCAGGCCACGGACATCGAGGAAGCGGTTGCGGTCGCGCGGCGCGCCGCCGCGGAACCCGCCGAGGACAGCATCCGCGCCGCCCGGCTCAACCTGCTGGGCCTTGCGCTGACCGCGCGCGCGGAGATGGCACCGTCCGACGAACTGCTCGACGAGGCTGAGGCCACATTGCGGCGCGCGGTGGCGGCGGCGTCGGCGACCGACGAGGACCGCCCGACCTACCTGTCCAATCTGGCAGGCGTGATGCGCACCCAAGCCGAGCGGGCCGGGTCGGCAGCGATGATGGGCGAGGCGGTGGCGGTCGCCCGTGAGGCGGTCGCCGACGAGCATGCCGATCACCCGGACCGCGCCCAGTTGCTTGGGAACCTCAGCGGCCTGCTGGTCCGGCTGTACCAGCTGCTCGGCAGGCCGTCGGACCTCGACGAGGCGGTCGCCACCGCCCGCCTCGCGTGCGCGGCCACTCCGGATGACGACCCGGACGTCGCGACGCGACTGAACATCCTCGGCGCCGCGCTGTCCGCCCGAGGCGAGCGGGCCGCGGGCGAGGACGACCTCCTCGAGGCCCGCGATGTGCTGCGACGGGCAGTGGCCGACGAGCACCACGCCGACCTGGCCATGCACCAGTCCAACCTGAGCGAGGTCCTGCTCTCGCTGTTCCTGCGAGGCGGGGACCGCGCCGATCTCGTCGAGGCCGTCGATGTCGCTCGACGAGCTGTGCTCGCCACGGCGACCGATGATCCCGAGCGCGCTGGGCGCCTTTCCAACCTGGCGTCCGCGTTGCTGCGGCGCTTCGAGCGTGAGGGGTCGGGTGCGGATCTCGACGAGGCAATCGAGTGCTGCAGACAGGCGGTGGCGGTCACGTCCGAACGGCATCTCGATCACGCGATGTACCAGTCCAACCTGGGCGTCGCGCTCATGATCCGATACGAGTACCAGGGCGGCGGTTCAGACCTGGATGCAGCGATTGAGGCGGGCAGAAAAGCTGTCGAGCGGACACCTAACGACAACCCGGACAGCACGGGCCGCATGGCCAACCTCGCCGCCGCGCTGTCGGCACGTTTCGATCACTTCGGCGCGCTGGCCGACCTCGACGAGGCGATCACGTTGACGCGTGAGGCGGTGCGTCGGACATCCACCGGCGACCCGGACCGGGTCGGACGGCTATCCAACCTGAGCACGGCCCTCTTCACCAGGTTCGTTCGGACCCGCGACCCGGCGAACCTGGACGAAGCTCTGACGGTCGGGCGGGCTGCGGTCGAAGCCATGCCGGATCGCTTCGCCGAGCGGGCCGCCGTCCTGTCGAACCTCAGCCTCGTCCTGCGAACCAGATTCGAACGTGAGCCGGCGGTCAGCGACATCGACGAAGCCGTCGACCTAGCGCGCACGGCGGTCGCGGTTACTGCCGAACAGAACCCTGACCACCCCCGGTACCAGGTCATCCTCGGCACCGCGCTGTCGGTGCGCGCCGATCATCTCGACTCCCTCGTCGACTCAGAGGAGGCTGTGGACGTCAGCCGCAGCGCTGTCATCGCGTCACATCCGGCCAGTCCCGAGCTCGCGGGCCGCCTCTACAATCTGGCCGAGGCCATGCTCACCCGGCTCCGACAGACCAGCGGGTCCGCCGACCGGGCCGAGATCACAGACCTGTACCGCCGCGCCGCCGAAACTGACGCCGCGCCGACCCTGGTACGGACGACCGCGGCGTGGCGTTGGGCGACCATGCTCGCCGACGCTGGCGACTGGGCCAGGGCCGTCAGCGCGTCACACCTGGCCGTCCAGCTGCTGGCCCGATCGTCCTCGCGTCATCTCGGACGCACTGACCAGGAATACATGCTCGCCCGACTCGGCGGCATCGGCACCGACGCGGCCGCCTGCTGCCTGAACGTCGATCGGGTGGATGCGGCGGCACAGCTCTGCGAACAGGGGCGTGCGATCCTGCTCGGCCAGGCCCTCGACGACCGATCGGCCCTCCGGTCGCTCATGGGCCAGATGCCCACCCTCGCCGCCCGATTCCAGCACGTGAGCGACGAGCTGGCGAGACTACAGGCCTCGGTCGGCACGTCCGACCTCGAGGCCGCGCATCCCGCACCCGGGGCCCAGATCGGCACTGTCCGCATCAGGTTGGGCTGGTCCGCATCCGCCGGTTCGACGGCCTCGACGGCAGACTGACCGGTATTTGCGGGGTGACCGCGAGTGAATCTCGATGATGCTTCGTCAGAGCGAACCCCCGTTTCTCGCAGCTGATGAGACGGGACGATAGGAGTCAGGCGCAACAGAATGGCCGTTCGGGTGCAGCTCGGAAGGCACATCGGTTGACCGGGACTTGGCGCTAGATCGGCGGATCTCGTACGCTTGCCCGACCAGCTCTGGTTACACAGCGTGACCGGTATCTTGCTTGCGTCGCCCGGAGTGAATCGCGCTGCCTCAAGGCCACGGCGACCGGAAGCCGCCCTAGCCGGTCGTGCACGGCACGGCGGGCGGTTTACCAGGCCGCTACCAGGTCGGCTGGGGTGAAGGCGGCGTCTACGTGCGTGGTGGATGTTCCGGAGCGGGAGACGGCGATGAGCGGGACCGGGTCGGCGGTGACCCGGTCCCGGTGGCGCTGGAGCGCTACGAGGTCGTGGGCGTCGAACTGGCCTGTCTCCAGCCACTTGACTGAGCCGAGGAACAGCAACTGCCTGGCGACAGGTTCCCGGTCAGCGCCGACGATGTCGATCTCGACGTCGTTGCTGCGCGTCCAGTAACCGCCGATCACCGGCGCGGCGGGGATGCCCTGGGCGGGCAGCAGGCGCGCGAGCGCTTCGCGGACCAGCGGCTCGACGGCACGGCCACGCCAGTCAGTCCAGCTCCGCTCGATCCGGGCCAGCGTCAGGTCCGAGCGCATCCGGTCCACCTCGGCTAGGTGCGGGCCGAGGAAGGCGAGCCAGAACCGCAGGTAGGAGTCGGTGATCCGGTACCGGCGTTCCTTCGACGGGGAAAGGCTGACCGGCAGTTCCCCTGCCACGACGCCTTTGCTGATCAGAAGGTCAGCAGCGCGGGTCAGGGTGGAATGGGCGATGCCCCCGGCGGCACGGGCGATGTTGGTGAAGGTCCGTTCTCCGCTGCCGATCGCGGCCAGGACCATCCGTGCCTGCGCCTGGTCCGGGAACTCCGCCGCGAGCGAGAGCTGAGCGGAAACCACAAGCGGGCTCACCGGGTTGGCCAGCTCTCGTGCCAGGAAGGACCGCGTGTCCTCGCCGTGCCGCCACCGGGCGCAGATGATCGGCAGGCCCCCGGTGACCAGGGCCGCGTCGAAAGCCTCGGCCGCGGATAGCCCGGCCATCGCCGCGACATCAGCCGGATTCAGCGGTCCTACCTTCAGCTGCGTGCCGCGCTGGTGGAACGGACGACCATAGGAGGTGAGCGCCTCCATCATCGACAGGTCAGACCCCACCAGGATGAGCAGCACCGGCTTGCGGGACAGCTCCCGGTCCCATGAGCGCTGCAGCACGCTCTCAAACGCCCCACCGGGATCCATCAGATAGGGAAGTTCATCCAGGACGACGATGCTCGGCCCGTCGCCGGGGAGCACTCCCGCCAGCTGACGGAGCGCCGCGGCCCAGTTCCCCGGCACCGCGTCGCCGAACACCTGCGCATCGCGCAGCCCCGAGATACGCACCGCCTCGCTGAACTCCCGCAGCGGCTCGCCGCCGAACCCGATCTCAGCGGTATAGAACACGCTCGGCACCTGCTGCTGCTCGATGAACTCCTCAACGAGCGCGGACTTGCCGATCCGCCGGCGCCCCCGGACAATGACGCACCTGCCGGGCCGGGCAGAGCCAGCCAGTCCCCGGACCTCAGCGAGCATCCCGTCAAGCCGGGCCAGCTCGCGCCGCCGCCCCACGAAGCCCGCCATAGCCGCCCCTAAGACTATTCCCATAGATACTTCTTTACGCGATACTATCTTTACTGGAAGTATTCACCAGTCACGCGTCAGCCGCCAGCGAGGTTCCCCGCTACACGGACACCTCCGGTCAAGGGTCATCCGGCAGCGCAGTCTCCGTCTGCGGATCCGTTGAGTCCCCCGAACGCGACCAGGCCGTGCATCCCGATGCCGGGATGTCCCCGTCTCGGCCCGTTGTGACGTCCACGCCCAGGCCGGCAACGCGTGCACGAGGTTCCGCCGTCAGCGCGCTCCCGCGAATTCACGGCCAGCACCCCCGCCGCAGGCGACCCGGATGACAGGCCGGTTCCAGCCCGGCAGGTCATTCACGCCGGACCCGGAATCCCCCGCCCGCGCCTCAACTCCGGGCAAACACCCCGGTCCCGCAGTTACCGGACGACATTAACGGCACTGACCAGGCACTTCACTCTGCCCGCACCCCATCCGCAGGGCACCACTCCCCCCACGACAGACAGCGCACCGCGCGACAGTAACCGGGCAGCGGCCAAGATCCCCACAAAATCCCCACAACTAACAGGCCCCGCCAGTCACACCCGCAACATCTACCCTCAAGCATCTCCGCTGGCCACGGACCAGATTAGAAAGCTCCCGCGATAGGACTCGAACCTATAACCTGCCGGTTAACAGCCGGACGCTCTGCCGATTGAGCTACGCGGGATCGACCCGGACAAGGGTAGCGCACTCCGAGCGAGCATGTGACGCCGAGCGAGCGAGCCACCTCCCGTTCACCTCACCCTCGTCACCATGAGTACCCTCGTGCTACCGGGGAAGGTCCTGTATTCATAGGACGAACTGCGTGAAAGGGGTACCAGATGCGCGGACGCATAACGTTCCTGGCGGGGTTCGCGGCCGGCTTCATGGCCGGGGCACGGGCCGGCCGGGAACGCTACGAGCAGATAGTGAAGCTCGGCCGGAAGGCGGCCGAACACCCGGCCGTGCGGCAGGCCACCCGCGCCGCGGGATCCAAGGCCACTGAGCTGTCCAAGACCGCCGGGCAGAAGGCCGCCGAGCGCATGCCCAAGCTGGCCGAGACGGCCCGCAACAGCGCGGGCAAGGTACGCGACCGGATTCCTGGCCGGAACACCGACGAAGACGACAGCTCCACCGCGAACGGCACCCGTCCCGTCGACTAGTCCAGGTACTCCCGCAGCATCTGGGCGCGGCTGGGGTGGCGGAGCTTGGCCAGGGTCTTGGACTCGATCTGCCGGATCCGCTCCCTGGTCACGCCGAACTCCCTGCCGACCTCCTCCAGCGTCCGGGGGTGCCCGTCGGTCAGGCCGAACCGCAGCTGGATGATCCGCTGCTCGCGCTCGGCCAGCTGATCAAGGACCCGCTCCAGCTGGTCCTGCAACATGATGAACGCCGCGGCCTCCATGGGCACCACGGCGTCTGCGTCTTCGATAAAGTCCCCGAGGTCTGACTCTTCCTCGCCAATCGGGGACTGCAGCGATACCGGCTCCTGGGCGATGCGCTGGATCTCCGCGACCCGCTCCGGCTCGAGTCCCATCTCCGCGGCGATTTCGTCCGTGGTGGCCTCACGGCCCAGCTCCTGATGCAGTTGCCGCTGCACCCGGGCCAGCTTGTTGATCGTCTCGACCATGTGCACCGGCACCCGGATGGTCCGCGCCTGGTCGGCGATGGCCCGGGTGATGGCCTGGCGGATCCACCACGTCGCGTAGGTGGAGAACTTGTAGCCGCGGGTGTAGTCGAACTTCTCCACCGCGCGGATCAGGCCCAGGTTCCCCTCCTGGATCAGGTCGAGGAACACCAGCCCGCGGCCGATGTACCGCTTGGCGATCGACACCACGAGCCGCAGATTCGCCTCGATCAGCCGCTGCTTGGCCTTGACCCCCTCCCCGACGAGCAGCTCCAGGTCGCCGTGGACGGCACCCAGCATCGGGATGCCGCCGCCCAGCTTCTCCTCGGCGAACAGGCCCGCCTCGATGGACTTGGCCAGCTCCACCTCGTCCTCGGCGGTCAGCAACGGCACCCGGCCGATCTCCCGCAGGTAGATCCGGACCAGGTCGCTGGTGGCGACCCTCCGGCCCGCCTCCTCGGCGTGCCGGATCTCGGCCTCATCCTCACGTGGAATGTCCAGCACGTCGATGCCCTCGTCGGCCAGTGCGCGCATGGCCGCGTCGATGGCCTCCGGCGGGAGGTCGGCGCGATCCAGCGCCACCGTGACGTCGGCCATGGTCAGGGAACCTCGTTCCCGCCCCAGCGCCACGAGATCGGTCAGCTGATCCGCTGGTGATGGTCCGTTCGTCAGCACCGTGAGGGTCACGGGACCAGTCTGCGTCACGAACCCATGGTTATGGGGGACCTAATTTTGTCACCGTTACGCTACTAATCAGTACGGTCCGCAACCATATAATCACGCCGGTCCGAGGCCTCAGCCGCCCGCGGCGCGGTCGACCAGAGCCCGGCGGCGGGTTTCCAGGCCGACCAGGTCGCCGAACATCCGGTTGTATCCCGCCTGCTCTTCGATCGGATTCATGCGCTGCAGCCGGGCCTTGACCGCGGCGATCTGCCGGCTGACCGCGAGTTCGCCGACCCGGGCCAGGACCACATCGGCGTACTTGGCGTCCGGCTCCCAGGTGATCTCCGGCGGCTCGACCGCGAGCCCGGTCACGAAGGCCTGGGCGCGCTCGTTGGGCGCCTCCTCGCGCAGCCGGGCGGCCCACTGTTTGCCGCTGCCGCCGCCCGCCGCGGTACCGCCGCACGCGGCGATCAGCGTGAACACCGCCCGGTGCGCCGGCACGGTGAACGCCTCGGCGCCGAGCGCGTCGAACTCCGGCCCGCACAGCCCGGGCCGCTGCACCGCGAGCTGGAGCGCCTGGCGTTCGAGCTTGACCACTGGATCAGTGATGTCGTACGGGCTTTCTTGATTTTTACCGAACGGTCCGTGGTGCCCGTTCCCGTTCTCCTGCGCGCCATCCGGGCTTCGCGTGCCGCGCTGCCTGCCCGCCTTCGCGATCCCGGTGTCCCCCGCGTGAGCCCGAACCCGGGCCATCACGAACTCCTCGTCCATCAGGCCCAGCCAGCGATCCAGGTTGATCGCGTACCGGCCGCGCAGGCCCTTGTCCTTGATCTTGGCCAGGATCGGCGCGGCCTCGTCCAGCGCCGCGAGCTGACCTTCAGTGGTGTTCAGGTCGTGGTGGCCGAGCACCCCCTTGATCGCGAACTCGAACAGCGGCACCCGGCGGGCGATCAGATCGCGGACCGCCCCGTCTCCATGGGCCAGCCGCACGTCACACGGGTCAAGGCCGTCGGGCTGCACGGTGACGAAGGTCTGGGTGACAAACCTCTCCTCCATGCCGAACGCGCGCAGCGCCGCCCGCTGCCCGGCCGCGTCGCCGTCGAAGGTAAAGATCACCTCGCCCGCCGCGCCGTCGGTGTCCATGATCAGGCGGCGCAGCACCTTGATGTGATCCTCGCCGAACGAGGTGCCACAGGTCGCCACCGCGGTTGGCACCCCGGCCAGGTGGCAGGCCATCACGTCGGTGTAACCCTCGACGATGACCGCCTGACGGCGCTGGGCGATCTCCCGCTTGGCTAGGTCCGCCCCGTACAGCACGGTGCTCTTGCGGAACAGCGAGGTCTCAGGGGTGTTCAGGTACTTGGGCCCGTCGTCGTCGGGGTCCAGCTTGCGCGCGCCGAACGCGATGACGTCCCCGGACAGATCCCGGATGGGCCACATCAGCCGGCCGCGGAACCGGTCCCGCGCGCCGCGGTTGCCCTCCCGGGACAGGCCCGCGTTGATCAGCTCGGCCTCGGTGAAACCGTGTCCGCGCAGGTGCCGGGTCAGGTCCTCCCACGCCTTCGGCGAGTAGCCGACGCCGAACCGCTCGGCGTGCTGGTCGTCGAAGCCACGCTCGGCGAGGAACTTCCTGGCGTGCTCGGCCTGCGGCTGCCGTAGCTGCTCGGCGTAGAACTCGGCGGCGGCCCGGTGCGCGTCGATCAGCCGACGGCGCTGGCTCTGCTCCTGGCCGGGCACGTAGCCGCCCTGCTCGTAGCGCAGCTCGATTCCCGCCCGGCCGGCCAGCCGCTCGACGGCCTCGACGAAGCTGAGCCCGTCGATCTTCTGCACGAACTTGATCGCGTCGCCGCCCTCGGCGCAGCTGAAGCAGTAGAACAGCCCTCGCGCGGGGGTGACGTTGAACGAGGGCGTCTTCTCGTCGTGGAACGGGCACAGGCCCTTGAGCGAGCCGCCGCCCGCGTTCTTCAGCTGCAGGTACTCCCCCACCACCTCGTCGATGGGAGAGCGCTCGCGAACCGCCGCGATGTCCTCGTCGCGGATCCGCCCAGCCATCGCCCACCTCCGCCGGCGTTTTGCAGCCGCGGGTCTCCCGCCGCCCCGGGGTCTCCCGTCGCGGTGAGTCTAGCCCGCCCGCGCGCAGCTTGCGGGGATAGACGCGGCTAGCCTGGGTTCGTGGCCGAACTGCTCGTATTGTGGGACGTCGACTACACGCTGCTGAGCGCCAGCGGGCTGGGCAACAGCCTGTACGAGGCGGTATTCAAGGACATGTTCGGGCGCGACCTGACGGTCATCGCGGACAAGGCGGGCCGGACCGACCGGGCCATCCTGCTGGAGACGCTCGCGCTGGCCGGGGTGGCCGAGCCGCGGGCGCACATCGATGACTTCCTGGACCTGCTCGGGCGCCGGGCGTCCGCGCTCGACGGCAGCGCGCGGGCGTATGTGCGCGCCCTGCCCGGAGCGGCCGCCGCGATCGCGGCGTTGGCCGCCGCCGGGGCGCGTCAGTCCGTGCTGACCGGCAACGTCCGGCCGCTCGCGGCGGCCAAGCTAGCCGCGGCCGGGCTGGGCGAGCACCTCGACCTGGCCGTCGGGGCGTACGGTGATGTGCACGAGGTCCGGGCGGAGCTGGTGCCGGTCGCCCGGCGCGCGGCCCGGGCGGCGTACGGGACGGACTTCGGCGGCCACTCGACGGTGCTGATCGGCGACACCCCGCTCGACGTGGCCGCCGCGCTGGACACCGGCGCTGGTGTGGTGGGGGTGGCCACGGGCAGCTTCCCTGCTGCTGAGCTCGTCGCCGCCGGTGCGCACGTCGTCCTGCCCGACCTGATCGATACCTCCCGCGTGCTGGCCGCGGTCACCGGCGTCCTGTGACCCTTATGCCGGACAGCGCACGCTCGACGGGGCAGCCCGGTGAGCATGGCCGCGGCCAGCCATCCCAGCCATGGACCTTGAGCACCGTGGCGACCTGGAGCGCGGTCGCGCACGGATGCCACCGGACATGGTCCCAGCCGTACCTGAGCGTCTGTTTCCGGTCCTCGGCCGCGGAGTTGTCGCGGTCCTTGTCCCGCCACTGGTCTTCGGGCCCGTGCCCGAGCCGCCCGTCGAGCTCTACCACCACGCCGTAGTCCTGGTAGAGGCGATCACGGCGTCCCTTCCGGCCGTCCGGGCTGGTGAACGGCGCCTGCCGGACCGGCTCGGGCAGCCCGTGCGCCCGTTCCACGTCACGGTCGTAGCGATACTCAAGCACGGAGTGATCCCCGCTGGCCGCGGCAGCGATGAGCTCATACAGGTCAGCGCGCCAGCGCAGCTTTGCGCGCTGCCGCATCGCCGCGCGCAGCCGGCCCTCGTCGGTCAGCTCCCGCGCGAACGCGCGGGTAATCCAGCCGCAGACATCATCGAAGCCGGCCGCGGTCTGGGTCAGGTCGAGCACCGTCTCCTCGACCCTGGTCCGCGGCGGATTACTGTCCCACTGCGCCGCCTCCACTGCCCGAGCTGAGCGATGAAGGCTAACCCCGCGGATCGTCGCGATGTGGCGCTGGCCGGGGACGGTGACGTGGATTGTCTCGACTGGCTTGTCGGTGAGCCGCTGTAGCTCGGCTGCTGTTTCGTGGCTGAGCATCGCGCTCGGTCCTGCCGAGAGTAGTGCCGCCCACAGCTGCCCGCCGCGGCCAGGAGCTCCGGTGAACGTCGCGTAGACACCGGGATGTATCTGCCGCCAGCGGCCACTGCTGACCCTGAACTTGATCATTCCGACGGACAACCCTGCCTTGAGGGCCTGCGCGCGGGAAACGACTCCGCTCTGGTGCCGGGCCAGGTCGCGGAGCGTATAGGGCAACTCACTAATCATGCTGCTTAGTGTGATGACGTGCACCGACATTTCCGGCATGCGGAAATGATCGCGGTGGATGCGGCTTACACGGAGCGTTGTGGCAACTATGGTTGCCCGGATCCACCGCGAAAGCCGGATCCACCGCGCTAATGGGATGTGCGAGGCTGATGGGATGGGTGAGGGTGTGCGGGGCGGCCGCCGGGGCGCGAGGAGCTTTACGGCGGGTTGTTGGTGGTGCTGCTGCGGCACAGCGGGGCGGTGGTGCGGCGGAGGCTGGGGCGGCGGGGCGGGTAGGCGTCGGGCAGGACGCGACGTGGTGGGAGTGGATGCGGCTTGGGGTGAGCTAGCCGGAGCGGTGGGAGTGGATGCGGCTTGGGGTGAGCTAGCCGGAGCGGTGGGAGTGGATGCGGCTTGGGGTGAGCTAGCCGGAGCGGTGGGAGTGGATGCGGCGGGGGTGAGCTAGCCGGAGCGGTGGTCAGAGGTCGGGGAGGGGGATTTCGGGGGTGGTTAGGCGGGTGGGGTCTACTTGGCGGGCGGAGCGGATCAGGGACTGGATGTCGTCGCTGACGTCCCAGACGTTGACGTTCATGCCGGCGATTACGGTGCCGGCCTGGAGCCAGAACGCGATGAACTCGAGGGAGTCGGGATGGCCGCGGTAGAGGACCTGGTCGTAGCTGCCCGGGGTGGGCAGGCCGGCGCATTCCATGCCGAGGTCGTACTGGTCGCTGTAGAAGTAGGGCACGGGGTCGTACACGACCGGCTGGCCGAGCATGGCGCGGGCGGCGGCCGGGCCGCCGTTCAGCGCGTTGGCCCAGTGCTCGACGCGGACCCGGCGGCCGAGCAGCGGGTGGAAGGAGTTCGCCACGTCGCCCGCGGCGAAGATGGCGGGATCTGTGGTGCGCAGCGACTCGTCGGTCAGGACGCCGTTGTTGACGTCCAGGCCGGCGGCCGCGGCCAGCTGGTCGTTCGGGGCCGCGCCGACGCCGACCACGAGCAGGTCGGCGGGGACTTCGGCGCCCGCGGAGGTGATGACCATGCCGGGGCGGAACTCGACGGCCCGCTCGCCGAAGCGGAAGTCGACGTCGTGCGCGCGGTGCAGGCCGGCGAACACCGCGCCGAGCTCGGGGCCGAGCTGGTCGTGCAGCGCGCCGGGCTGGGGCTCGAGCACGGTGACCGGGCAGCCGTAGGAGCGGGCGGCGGCGGTGGTCTCCAGGCCGATCCAGCCGGCCCCGGCCACCACCACCCGCGGCGCCGCCTGGAATGCGGCGCGCAGCCGCTCGGAGTCCTGCACCGTGCGCAGGTAGAGGACCTCGTCGCGGTCCGAACCGGGGAAGGTCAGCCGCCGGGGAGACGCGCCGGTGGCCAGGAGCAGCTTGTCATAGGAGACGGTCCTGCCGTCCGAGGTGGCGACGGCCGAGACGGCGCGGTCGATGCCGGTGACCGTGACGCCCAGGCGCAGGTCGACGCCCTGGTCGGCGTACCAATCTGCCGGGTATACGGTGAACGAATCGCGCTCGTCGTTGCCCAATAGATAACCCTTGGACAGCGGGGGTCGCTCGTACGGGAGCTCCTGCTCAGCGCCGAGTAGCACGACGTCGCCGTCGAAGCCCTCCTCGCGCAGGGTTGCGGCGGCTTTGGCCCCGGCCAGGCTGGCGCCCGCGATCACGAAGGTTGGCATGGGGCAAGGTTAGGGCTCGCACAGGCGGTGATGCCAGGCGATCGCCGAGGTGTCGGTGAGGCTGGCGATCTGGTCGATGACCACGCGGCGGCGCACGGGGTCGGTCTGCGCGGCGTGCCAGGCCGGGCGCAGCAGCGGGTCGAGCGTGCCCGGCGCGCCGCGCCCGACCGCGAAGGCCAGCTCGGCCAGCAGTTCGCGTTCACGGGCCTGGGCGGCGATCACCCCGGCGCGGGTCATCACGTAGTGCGCGGTGATCCCCTTGAGCAGGGCGCATTCCAGCCGCTGCTGGCGCGGCACGATGAGATCCGCGGCGTACCTGGTGAGCGGGCGGGGGTGGGCGGCAAGGGTGGCGTCCTGGGCGGCGACGCAGAAGCGGCCGATCAGCTCGCTGGTCACGTTCTTCAGTGCGGCGGCGCTCTCCGGCCCGCCGTCGTAGGAGGCGGGCCAGACGTCCAGGGCGAGCAGCGCGTCCAGCACCTCGGACAGTTCAGCCACAGACACGTCTTCGCCGACATACGTGGTGGCCGTGGTCTGTGAAACCACGGCCCGTTCGGTCAAAGAATTGAGATTTTTAAAGGTGATGAGGCCGGCCACGAAGCCGTCCTCCAGGTCGTGAACCGAGTAGGCCACGTCATCGGCCCAGTCCATGACCTGGGCCTCCAGGCACGGGCGGTCGGCCGGGGCACCCTGGCGGATCCAGCCGAAGACCTTGGCGTCCTCGGCGTAGACGCCATATTTTCGAGGGGTTCCGGGGCCCTGGCTGAAGCGGGGGTACTTGAGGGTCGCGTCCAGGGTGGCCCGGGTCAGGTTCAGGCCCGCCCCGGCGACCTTCGGCTCGAGCCGGGTGAGCAGGCGCAGGGACTGGGCGTTGCCTTCGAACCCGCCGCAGGGCTCGGCCAGCTCGTCGAGGGCGAACTCGCCGTTGTGGCCGAACGGGCTGTGGCCGATGTCGTGCGCCAGGCAGGCGGTGTCGACCAGGTCCGGGTCGCAGCCGAGCTCGCGGCCGAGTTCCCGCCCGATCTGCGCGCACTCCAGTGAGTGGGTGAGCCTGGTGCGGGGGAAGTCGGCCGAGCCCGCCGTGACGACCTGGGTCTTGGCCGCCAGCCGGCGCAGGGCGGCGCTGTGCAGGACGCGGGCGCGGTCCCGCTCGAAGTCGCTGCGCCCGGCCCGCTTGGGCGGCTCTGCCACCCAGCGGGCCGTGGCCCAGTCGTCATAGCCAGCAGAGCCGTCGTACCTCGTCATTACCTGCTGTCGGAGCCGCCGCCGACCAGCGCGGCGCGGCCTGCCTCCAGGCGGGCGATCGGCACGCGGAACGGCGAGCAGGACACGTAGTCCAAGCCGACCTGGTGGAAGAAGTGCACCGAGTCCGGGTCGCCGCCGTGCTCACCGCAGACGCCGATGTGCAGGTCGGGCCGGGCGGCCCGGCCTTCCTTGACCGCGATGTCGACCAGCCGGCCAACTCCGTCCCGGTCGATCGTCTCGAACGGCGAGACGCCGAAGATGCCCAGCTCGATGTACTTGCTGAAGAACGCGCCCTCCACGTCGTCACGCGAGAAGCCCCAGGTCATCTGGGTCAGGTCGTTCGTGCCGAAGGAGAAGAACTCCGCGCTGCCCGCGATCGGGCCGGCGTTCAGCGCCGCCCGCGGCACCTCGATCATGGTGCCGATCAGGGTGTGCACGTGGGTGCCGGTCTCTTCCTCGACGTCCTTGAGGACCTTCTCGGCGCGCTCGCGGCTGATCTCCATCTCCTGCACGGTGGCGGTGAGCGGGATCATGACCTCCGGCTGCGGGTCCTGGCCGGCCTGCTTGAGCTGCGCGGCGGCGTGCGCGATCGCGCGGACCTGCATGTCGGTCAGGCCCGGGATGACCAGCCCGAGGCGGACGCCGCGCAGGCCGAGCATGGGGTTCTGCTCGTGCAGGCGGCGCACCGCGGTCAGCAGGGCCTTGTCCTTCTCGGTGGCGCCCTCGCCCGCGAGAGCGATCTTCACGGACAGGTCCGTGAGGTCGGGGAGGAACTCGTGCAGCGGCGGGTCGATCAGCCGGATGGTCACCGGCAAGCCGTCCATGGCGTCGAGGATCTCCACGAAGTCGCCCCTTTGCAGGGGCTCCAAGGCGTCCAGCGCGTGCTGGCGGTCGTCGTCGGTGCTGGCCAGGATCAGGTCCTCGATCAGCTGGCGGCGCTCGCCGAGGAACATGTGCTCGGTGCGGACCAGGCCGACACCGCCGGCGCCGAACCGGCGGGCCCGGGCGCAGTCGGGGCCATTGTCCGCGTTGGCGTGCACGCCGAGACGGCGCTTCTGGTCGGCATGGACCATGATCGCGTGTACCGCGCGGATCAGGTCGTCGGCCTCATCAGAGTGCGGGTGCAGCTCTCCCTCGAAGTAGCGCACGACCTCGGAGGAGACGACCGGGATCTCGCCCAGGTAGACAACACCGCTTGTGCCGTCGATGGAGATCACGTCGCCCTCGCGGACGGTGGTCCCGCCGGGCGTGGTGAACTGCCCGGCCTTGGTGTCCACGGTGAGTTCCTCGGCGCCGCAGACGCAGGTCTTGCCCATGCCGCGGGCGACCACGGCCGCGTGGCTGGTCTTGCCGCCGCGGCTGGTCAAGATGCCCTGGGCGGCGATCATGCCGTGCAGGTCGTCCGGGTTGGTCTCGCGGCGGACCAGGATGACCTTCTCGCCCTGGGCGGCCAGCTCGACCGCGCGGGCCGAGTCGAATACGGCCTTGCCGACCGCCGCACCCGGCGACGCGCTGATCCCGGTAGCGATCTTGGTGACCTCACCGCTGGTGTCGAACCGGGGGAACATCAGCCGGGCCAGCTCCTCGCCGGAGACCCGGGCCAGCGCCTCGTCCATGTCGATGAGGCCCTCGTCCACGAACTGCAAGGCGATGCGGAACGCCGCCCCGGCGGTGCGCTTGCCCACCCGGACCTGCAGCATCCACAGCTTGCCGCGCTCGACGGTGAACTCGATGTCGCACATGTCGCGGTAGTGGTTCTCCAGCGTCCGCATGATCTGGATCAGCTGGTCGTACGAGGGCTTGTCGATCCGCTCCAGGTCCTGCAGCGGGACGGTGTTCCTGATGCCTGCCACCACGTCCTCGCCCTGGGCGTTCTGCAGGTAGTCGCCGTAGACGCCCTGGGCGCCGCTACCGGGGTCGCGGGTGAAGGCCACGCCGGTGCCCGAGTCCGCGTCCAGGTTGCCGAAGACCATCGCGACCACGTTCACGGCCGTACCCAGGTCACCGGGGATGCGCTCCTGGCGGCGGTACAAGACCGCCCGGGGAGTGTTCCACGAGTCGAATACGGCGTTGATGGCCAGGTTCACCTGCTCGCGGGGGTCCTGCGGGAACTCCATGTTGGCGTACTTCTTGACGATGTCCTTGTACGTGGCGACGAGGTGCTGCAGGTCGCCGGCGTCCAGGTCGATGTCGTTGCTGACCCCGTTGGCCTGCTTGGCGGCGTCGAGGGCGTGCTCGAAGTGATCGCCGTCGACGCCGAGCACGGTCTTGCCGAACATCTGGATCAGGCGGCGGTACGCGTCCCAGGCGAACCGTTCGTTGCCGGACTGCTTGGCCAGGCCCTGCACGGACTCATCGGACAGGCCGATGTTCAGGACGGTGTCCATCATGCCTGGCATGGAGAACTTCGCCCCGGACCGGACGCTGACCAGCAGCGGGTCGGCCGGGTCGCCGAGCTTGCGGCCCATCGCGGCTTCGAGTTTGTTCAGGTGGTCCTGGATTTCGCTGTCCAGGCCTGCCGGGGAGCTGCCGTGCTCCAGGTAGTAGCGGCACGCCTCGGTAGTAATGGTGAATCCGGGCGGGACCGGAAGACCGATATTGGTCATCTCGGCCAGGTTGGCCCCTTTCCCGCCAAGCAGATCCTTAAGGTCCTTGTTTCCTTCGGTGAAGTCATAAACGAGCTTCGGCAACTTCCTGCTCCTCGTCCTGCTCTTCGCAGTGCGCGACGTCGTGTATCCACTCCGGACTCTACCGTCCTTCGTTTACGGCCGGGGCCACGCAACCAGAGCGCGGCGGCGACGTCTCTGATATGTGAAAGCCAACGCCCGGAGGTCAGTGCGCTGCCACCAGAACCGCCACGCGTCAGCGGGCTGCCGGACGCGGCCGAGGCCGTGACCGAGCTCTACGAGGCGCACGCGCTGGGCCTGATCAGGCTGGCCGTCGTCATGCTCGGCGACCGGCCGGTCTCGGGTACCTGGTGACAATGGGGTTATGAGTGACGCGACGGTCGGGCTGCTGCATCCGGGTGAGATGGGGGCGGCGGTGGGGCAGTGCCTGGTCGCGGCGGGGCACCGGGTGCTATGGGTACCAGAGGGACGCAGCGCAGCCAGCGCGGCGCGGGCCGCGGCGGCCGGGGTGACCGCGGCCTCCGGCGGGCTGACGGGCCTGGTCCGGGAGTCCGACGTCATCATGTCGGTGTGCCCGCCGCACGCGGCGGTCGGCGTGGCCCGGGAGGTGGCGGCGATCCGGGCCGGGGCGCGCGGCCCGGACGGGCTGGGGATGGGGGTTGGCGAGGTGTACGTCGACGCCAACGCGATCTCGCCGGACACCGCGCGGGAGATCGCCGGAATTGTCGAAGGCGGCGGGGCGACCTATGTGGACGGCGGGATCATCGGGACGCCTCCGGTGGCGCCGGGATTCATCCGGCTCTACTTGTCCGGGGCACACGCCGAACGGGTGCGGCAACTGTTCGCGGGCGGCGCGGTCGACGCGCGGGTGATCGGCGGGGACGCGGCGGCTGGCGGGGACGTGGCGGCTGGCGGGGACGCGGCGGCTGGCGGGGACGCGGCCATGGCCGCTTCGGCGGTGAAGATGGCGTACGCGTCGTGGACCAAGGGCAGCGCGGCGCTGCTGCTGGCGGCCCGGGCGCTGGCCCGGGCCGGGGGCGTGGAGGACGTGCTGCTGGCCGAGTGGGACGGTTCCCAGCCGGGCCTGACCGGGCGGTCCGGCCGGGCAGCTGGGTCGGCGGCGGCCAAGGGCTGGCGGTGGGTGGCTGAGATGGAGGAGATCGCCGCGGCCATGGCCGCGGCGGGCCTGCCCGATGGATTCCACCTGGCCGCGGCCGAGATCTACCGCCGGGTGCAGGACGGCGGTACCGCGGAGGCGGGCGGTTAGCAGGGGCCGAGGCGGTCGGTTAGGTAGGTCTCGACCTGGGCGATGGCGACGCGTTCCTGCTGCATGGTGTCGCGATCGCGGACGGTCACGGCATCGTCGTTCAGGGTGTCGAAGTCGACGGTGACGCAGTACGGGGTGCCGATTTCGTCCTGGCGGCGGTAGCGGCGGCCGATCGCGCTGGCGTCGTCGAAGTCGGTGTTCCAGTGCTTGCGCAGCGTCGCGGCCAGGTCGCGGGCCTTGGGCGAGAGGTCGGCGTTGCGGGACAGCGGGAGGACGGCGACCTTGACCGGCGCGAGCCGGGAATCCAGGCGCAGCACGGTCCGCTTCTCCAGGTTGCCCTTGGCGTCCGGCGCCTCGTCCTCGGCGTACGCGTCGAGCAGGAACACCAGCGCACCGCGGTCGACGCCGGCCGCGGGCTCGATCACGTAGGGGACGAACCGCTCACCCGACTCCTGGTCCAGGAAGGACAGGTCCTGCCCGGACGCCTCCGCGTGGGTGGTCAGGTCGTAGTCGGTGCGGTTGGCGATGCCCTCGAGCTCGCCCCACTCGGTGCCCACGAAGTCAAACTTGTACTCGATGTCGACCGTGCGCTTGGAGTAGTGCGACAGCTTCTCCTTCGGGTGCTCGTACAGCCGCAGGTTGTCCGGGTTGATGCCCAGATCGGTGTACCAGGCGTTGCGGGTCTGGATCCAGGTCTCGTGCCACTCCTCGTCGGTGCCCGGCCGGACAAAGAACTCCATCTCCATCTGCTCGAACTCGCGGGTCCGGAAGATGAAGTTGCCCGGGGTGATCTCGTTGCGGAACGACTTCCCGATCTGGCCGATGCCGAACGGGATCTTCTTCCGCGAGGTCTGCAGCACGTTCTTGAAGTTGATGAAGATGCCCTGCGCGGTCTCCGGGCGCAGGTAGGCCAGGCCGGACTCGTCCTCCACCGGACCCAGGTGGGTGCGCAGCAGCCCGTTGAACATCCGAGGCTCGCTGAACGTGCCGCGGTTGCCGCAGTTCGGGCACGTGAGCTCCTCTAGGCCACCGGCCGGCGGGTGGCCGTGCTTGTCCTCGTAGGCCTCGATCAGGTGGTCGGCCCGGTACCGCTTGTGGCAGAACGTGCATTCGGTGAGCGGGTCGACGAACTCGGTGACGTGGCCGCTCGCCTCCCATACCTCGCGGGCCAGGATCACCGAGGAGTCCAGGCCCACGATGTCATCGCGCTCGGTCACCATCGACCGCCACCACTGGCGCTTGATGTTGTTCTTCAGCTCGACGCCGAGCGGGCCGTAGTCCCAGGAGGCCCGCAGGCCCCCGTAGATCTCGCTGGACGGGTAGACGAATCCCCGTCTCTTGCTCAGGCTGACAATGGCGTCAAGGCGGTCACTGCGCAGGGCCATCTCTGGTCTCCATCCGGCTGGCGGTCGGCGGGCGCGACGGGCGCGATCCCCGTGGTGATTCCGGCCCGGCGGCTGCTGGCCGCGGTCATGGCCGGAGGCCCCTAGCTTAGGAGCACTGGACGACGATCGCGAACTAGATCCGGCCGGCGCGGATCGGTGACTGCGGGTCATCCACGGGCCACCGGGCCGCTCACCAGGTCCGGGTCGATGTTCATCGAGACCCCGCCGACGGTCACCACGCGCGGGCCGGCGTACTGCTTGGACCGGGACGCGGACGACCAGACCGCCGGGGTCATGTAGGGCGAACCGGTCAGATTGACCGCGTTGTCCCACAGCGCGAACCAGATGGCCTGCGGCTTGGCCAGCGCGTGGCCGCCGACGCTGGCGGTGTTCTGCAGGTCGATCACGCCCGAGCCCGCGCTGGAGTACACGCCGGACACGTAGCCGCCGGCCTGGATCTGGCGGTCCCAGGAGTCCAGGAAGGTGAGCACCGCGGTCACGCAGCCGGCATTCTTCTCGTTGTAGGCCTCCATGTCGAAGTAGATCGGCGAACCCTGGCCCAGCCCGAACGAGGCCGCGTCCGCGATCGCCTGGTTCGCGGCCTGCCGTCCTTCGGCGGCCGCCTGGCCCGGCTGGATCTCGTCGCTGAAGCTGTTGCAGGGTGCCTGCAGCCCGACGAAGGTCGGC
This sequence comes from uncultured Actinomycetes bacterium, assembly GCA_963819785.1. Taxonomy (GTDB): domain Bacteria; phylum Actinomycetota; class Actinomycetes; order Streptosporangiales; family Streptosporangiaceae; genus Palsa-504. Next base: position 82,872 of record CAWFXW010000002.1, read on the forward strand.
ATCAGGGACCAGCCCATGGCCTCGGCGGACTGGACCCAGCTCTTGGACAGGTTGCCGTAGCCGCAGCCCATCTCCTGGCCGCCGATGTAGATCGCGGCGACGGAGTACCTGGCCCGCCAGGCCTTCATGGTCTGCAGTGACGGGGCGCCGCAGGTGTCAAAGCCGGCCATGCTACCGGCCGGCACCGGGGGCGGCGAGGAGGACGTGGGTACCGGGGCCGGCTGGGTCGGCAAGCCGGTGCCGGTCGGCGCCGGGGTGGGCCAGGACGGCGGGATCCAGGAGGGCGGCGCCGGGCTGGTCGGCGGCGGCTGCGTCGACTGCCCCGAGGGGCCCGGCGTGACCCCCGACGGCTGCTTGCCCGACGACGGCTGCTTGCCGGACGACGGCTGCTTGCCTGACGATGGGGCCGTGCTCGCCGCGGTCCCGGTCGGCGCCGACTGCTGGGTGATCTGCCGGATGCCCGCCAGGACCTGCATGATCTCATCGAGGCTGGTCCCGTACGTGGCGGTGATGGCCGGAGCGCTCGCGGGCATGGCCACGGAGAGCTGCTGCAGCTGCGCGTTCTGCATGATCGTGCCCGGCGCGGCGGGCACGTCGGCGCCCTCTCGCTTGGCGCCCACCGCGGCCCGCAGGTCGGTCCGGACCGGGACCGACCGCGGTCCCGGCGTGACCGAGCCGCCGATGCTCACCGTGTCGGCCCGGCCGACCAGGTGCGCGGGGCAGTCCGGGTTGGGGCCCGGCGTGCCGAGATACACGGCGTTGACGTCGTAGCGCACGCATTGCCCGGGATTCTTGCTGAGCGAGTACACCGGCCAGCTCGCCGGGACCCGGATCGCATAGCCACGGTACTCGACGGTTTTCATGGCCGGCGCCGCGGCCCGGGCGGTATTCGCCGCGGTCTTATAAGACACGGCCGCGATATCCGCGGTAAGACGAACATCGGCGATATCGCGTTGCTGTCCGACACCCCATCCGATTGCCCCGAACGTAAAACCGAGCATGACAGCCACAGCCGCGCCACGCATTAATCCCCCTGAAGTAACCCCGTAATCACTGATTGGCAAAGCCCCCACGGGTACATCAAGGATCGTTTCGGCCCCACGAGTTCGATCCCTGCGCACCGGCAGGCTGTAGTGTTCCCCGGTACACGAAGGATTACTCACAGTGAACCTGTTCGGCTGCCAAAAAGGGGGCCTGTGCTCGGCGGCGCGTCGGACCCGCTACCAGGAATTCGACATAAACGAAACTGCGTTCGGCTCAGAAAATTTTCCGGCCGAACCGGGGAACGTTACGTGACCGATTGATAAAGGACAGTCTCCGGTCCCGGTAAAAGGCGGTTTTCATACATCCGTTCGACAGGATGTCGACCCCGAGGCACCTTGGGCGCTTTAGGGGTGTAACAGGCGTTATGGCCGGGGGCGGGACCGAGGCTACGGGAAGGGATCCGGCGGGGCGGGGAGGGGGTTGGGGATGGCGCCGCCGTAGCGGCGATCGCGGCTGGCATAGATCTCGCACGCGTGCCACAGGTGGCGCCGGTCGAAGTCGGGCCAGAGGGTGTCGAGGAAGACCAGTTCGGCGTAGGCGGACTGCCAGAGCAGGAAGTTGGACAGCCGCTGCTCGCCCGATGACCTGACGAAAAGATCGACGTCCGGTATTCCTGGCTCGTCGAGATAGCGGGCGAACACCTTTTCGGTGATCTTATCCGTGCGGAGTTTCCCGGCCGCGACATCGGCCGCGATCGCGGCGGCGGCGTCGGCGATCTCCGCCCGGCCGCCGTAGTTGACGCAGAACTGCAAGGTCAAGACCGTATTCCCGGCGGACAGCCGCTCGGCGTACTCCAGTTCGCCGATCACGCTGCGCCAGAGACGGGGACGGCGCCCGGCCCAGCGGATGCGGACGCCCATTTCGTTCAGCAGGTCGCGGCGGCGGTGAATGACGTCGCGGTTAAAGCCCATCAGGAAGCGCACCTCGTCGGGTGAACGCCGCCAGTTCTCGGTCGAGAACGCGTAGGCGGACAGGTACGGAATGCCGAGCTCGATCGCCCCCATGATCACGTCGAGCAGCGAGGACTCGCCCTCCTTGTGACCTTCGGTGCGGGGCAGGCCGCGCTTTTTCGCCCACCGGCCGTCGCCGTCCATGACCAGGGCCACGTGCCTGGGCACCAGGTCGGCCGGGATATCGGGCGGCTTGACCCCGCTCGGGTGCGGATCGGGCGGGCGAATGCCCGCGGCTCGCGGCCGGCCGGCGGCCGGGTCCGGATCCCTCATCACACTCGCTCCACGTGACGCAGTGAACGGATCGAATGCTCCAGATGCCATTGCAGGTAGGCGGCGACGAGCCCGCTGCACTCGACCCGGTGCCGGCGCTCGCTGTGGTCGGCCCGGTCCCAGTCACCCTGCAGCAGGGCGAGCATCAGGCCCACGGTGCCCGCCGCGGGCGCGGCCGCGCCGGGCGGGCGGCAGGACGCGCACACCATGCCGCCGGCCGCGACGGCGAAGGCCGGCAGCCGCGCCTTGTCGCCGGAAGCGCCGCAGCGGGCGCACTGGCCGAGGGCGGGCGCGTAACCGGCCACGGCCAGCGAGCGCAGCAGGAACGCGTCCAGGACCAGCCGGGGGTCGTGCTCGACCTCGCTCAGGGACCGCAGCCCGCCGATGAGCAGCAGCAACTGCCGCAGGGCGGGTTCCTTCTCCATCGGGGTGAACCGCTCGGCGGTCTCCAGCATGGCCACGCCTGCCGTGTAGCGGGGGTAGTCGCCGGCCAGCGGCTCGCCGTAGGACCGGATGACCTCGGCCTGGGTGATCACGTCCAGCGAGCGCCCGGGGTGCAGCATGAGGTCGACGTGCGTGAACGGCTCGAGCCGGGCGCCGAACCGCGACTTCGTGCGGCGGACGCCCTTGGCCACCGCGCGGACCCGGCCGGTGGTCCGGCACAGGATGGTGATGATCCGGTCGGCCTCGCCCAGCTTCTGGGTCCGCAACACGATCCCGTCGTCCCGGTAAGGCAGCACGCACCTATTGTCCCGCATGGCAGTGACAACAACGGGCTTTGGCGGGCTAGAGCGTGGCGCAAGCCAGGCGCGTCCAGCCCGCCGCCGACATGGTGGCCGAGCTGCTCAGGCCCGGCGGGAGCGGTTGACCGCGGACAGCACGGCGCGCATCGAGGCGCTGGCCGTGTTGGTGTCCACGCCGACGCCCCAGTAGACCTGACCGCCGATCTCACACTCCACGTACGCCGCGGCCTGCGCGTCGGTGCCCTGGGTGAGCGCGTGCTCGGTGTAGTCGAGCACCCGCGCCTCGATGCCGATGGTGGCCAGCGCGTCGCAGAACGCGGAGATCGGGCCGTTGCCGACGCCCTCGACCTGCTGGGCCTGCCCGTCGATGGCGATCTCCGCGATGAGCGCGTGCTTGGACTCCACGACCGAGGAACTCTGGTGGTCAAGCAGCCCCAGCGGCCCTTCGGTCAGGTACTCGGCGGAGAAGATGTCCCACATCTGGGCCGCGGTCACCTCGCCGCCCTCGGCATCGGTGTGGGTCTGGATGACCCGGGAGAACTCGATCTGCATGCGGCGAGGCAGGTCCAGCCGGTGCTCGGCCTTCATCAGGTAGGCCACGCCGCCCTTGCCGGACTGCGAGTTGACCCTGATCACAGCCTCGTAGGTGCGGCCGACGTCGTGCGGGTCGATGGCCAGATACGGCACCGCCCACGGGTACTGCTCGAACGGGACGCCCGCGCTCTCGGCTTCGGCCTCGAGCGCCTCGAAGCCCTTCTTGATCGCGTCCTGGTGCGAGCCGGAGAACGCGGTGTAGACCAGGTCGCCCGCGTAGGGATGGCGCGGGTGGACCGGCAGCTGGTTGCAGTACTCCACCGTGCGACGGATCTCGTCGATGTCGGAGAAGTCGATCATCGGGTCGATGCCCATGCTGAACAGGTTCAGGCCCAGGGTGACCAGGCAGACGTTGCCGGTGCGCTCGCCGTTGCCGAACAGGCAGCCCTCGATCCGGTCGGCGCCGGCCAGCACGGCCAGTTCCGCGTCGGCGACGGCGGTGCCGCGGTCGTTGTGGGTGTGGACCGACAGGCACACGTGCTCGCGGCGGGACAGGTTACGGCTCATCCACTCGATCTGGTCGGCGTACACGTTCGGGGTGGACCGCTCGACCGTGCACGGCAGGTTGAGGATGATCTCCCGGCCCGGACCGGGCTGCCAGACGTCCATGACGCCCTCGCAGACCTCCAGCGCGAAGTCGAGCTCGGTATCCATGAAGATCTCGGGCGAGTACTCGTAGCCGAAGTCAGTGCTCTGTGCACCACCGGCCAGGTACTGCTCGGCGAACTTCATCACGTGCCGGGTGCCCTCGACGCCGAGCGCCTTGCACTCCTCGCGGTCGACCCGGAACACGACCTTGCGGAAGATCGGCGCCGTGGCGTTGTACAGGTGCACAGTGGCCATCCGCGCGCCGGCCAGTGACTGGACAGAACGCTCGATCAGGTCCTCACGGGCCTGGGTGAGGACCGAGATCCGGAACGTCGTCGGGAACCCGGTCGCCCTCGATCAGCTCGCGGATGAAGTCAAAGTCCGTCTGGCCCGAGGCGGGGAACCCGACCTCGATCTCCTTGTAGCCCATCCGCACCAGCAGGTCGAACATCTCGTGCTTGCGGGCGGGGCTCATCGGGTCGATCAGCGCCTGGTTGCCGTCCCGCAGGTCGGTGGACAGCCAGCGCGGGGCCCGGGTGAGGGACCTGCCCGGCCAGCGGCGATCCGGCAGGTCGACGGGCTGGAACGGGGTGTATCGCTGGCAGGGCATGCCGCTGGGCTGCTGCTGCGGGGGCGTGACGCGACAAAACGCGGAATCGGTATGCATGAGGTGATGCTCCATAGTCGCCGAGATCGGGCCTGAACTGTGTTGGCCTGGACAGTGTTGGCCTGGACAGTGGCCAGCGCACGCGCCAATATCCCGCGGCGAGGGAGCCGGCCTATCGGCCCCCGCCGCGGCCGCTAAGCAGGAGCAGCTCGCGAGGCATCCCGATCACCCTACCAGCTGACCGGCACCGGGGTCTGGCGCGGGGTCACGGCGAGCCAAAGGGCGCGGCGCCGACTGGACTGACGAGCGAGGGACGAGCGAGGAGGGAAGGAGGCGCGTCAAGAGCGTCCGAAGGCGAGCAGGGACAACAGAGCGGCGAAATAATCAGTGGCGATGGGGCGGCCAGCCAGGTTTGCTGTGAGGATGCGCATTACGCAAGTCGACCTGGCGGACACGGACACGATCCGCGCCTGTTTCGAGATGTACCTGACCGCCCAGCGGGTGGACGAACCCGACGGGCCGTTCTTCACCGAGCGGCCGTTCCACGGCTGGCTGACCGTCGGCTGGGGTGGCGATCCCCGGGAGCTCTGGGCAGCCCAGGACCGGGACGGCACGGTCGCCGGCTGGTACCGCCTGGAGCTGCCCAACCTGGAGAACCTCGACCAGGCTTACCTGCTGGTCGTGGTCCACCCGGCGCGGCGGCGGCGCGGACTCGGCCGCGCTTTGCTGAAGCACGCGGCGGATCGGGCGGCGGCCAACGGGCGTACCGTGCTGCACGGCCAGACGCGCGCAGGCAGCGACGGCGAGCCGTTCGCGGGCGCGGTGGGAGCGGAGCGCGGGCTGGTGGACGTGCAACGCGTGATGGACGTGCGCGCGATGGGAGACGACCAGCTGGCCCGGCTGCGGGTGACGGCCGAGGAGAAGGCCGCGGGTTACTCGCTGGTGTCCTGGACTGGCCCGGTACCCGAGGATTTCCTCGATCAGGCCGCGGCGCTGTTCGCCTCACTCAACGACGCCCCGCACGACCCGGATGACATGCCCGCGGCCTGGGACGCGCAGCGGGTCCGCGAGCGGGTCAACGACCTGCGCCCCTACTACGAGATGCGGGTATACGCCGTGGCCGCGGTGAGCGCGAACGGGGAGCCGGCCGCGATTACCGAGGTCGCGGTGGATCCCGCCGATCCGGGCTGGGGACATCAGATGCTGACCGGGGTGGTCAGTGCGCATCGCGGGCACCGGCTCGGCCTGCTGGTGAAGATCGCAATGCTGGAATGGCTGCGAGCCGCCGAGCCGGCCGTGGAACGCATCCAGACCTGGAACGCGGAATCCAACCAGTACATGATCGCGGTCAACGAGACGCTCGGTTACACCATTCTGGGTCAGCCTGGCCACTCGTGGAAGCTGGACGTGGCGGCCGTGCTGGCCGAGCAGGGGCTGGCCGAGCAGGGGCTGGCCGAGCAGGAGCTGGCCGTTCAGAGTCAGTCGTAGAAGCCCAGGCGGCGCAGCTGCTTGGGGTTGCGCTGCCAGTCCTTGGCGATCTTGACGTGCAGGTCGAGGTAGACCCTGGTGCCCAGCAGGGCCTCGATCTGCCGGCGGGCGCGGCTGCCGACGTCCTTCAGCCGCGCTCCCCCGGTGCCGATGACGATGGCCTTCTGGCTCGGCCGCTCCACGTACAGCTCGGCGTACACGTCGGTCAGGTCGTCCCGGCCGGGGTGCGGGCCCATCTCCTCGACCACGACCGCGATCGAGTGCGGCAGCTCGTCCCGGACACCCTCCAGGGCCGCCTCCCTGATCAGCTCGGCGACCATGATCTGTTCCGGCTCGTCGGTCAGCTCGCCGTCCGGGTACAGCGGCGGGCTTTCCGGCAGGTGGCCGACGAGCACGTCGGCCAGCACGTCGAGCTGGAAGCCGGTGACGGCCGAGACCGGGACCACGTCCGCCCAGTCACCGAGTTCGGTCACCGCCACCAGCTGTTCGGCGACCCGCTCCGGCGGTACCTGGTCGACCTTGGTCACCACCACCACGACCGGGGTCTTGCGGACGTTCTCCAGCTCACGAGCGAAGAACCGGTCACCCGGGCCGACCGGGTCACCGGCCGGGATGCAGAAGCCGATCACGTCGACCTCGGCCAGGGTCGAGCGGACCAGGCTGTCCAGCCGCTCGCCGAGCAGGGTCCGCGGCTTGTGCAGGCCCGGGGTGTCGACCAGGACCAGCTGCGCGTCCGGACGGTGCACGATGCCCCGGATCACCCGCCTGGTGGTCTGCGGCCGGTCGCTGGTGATCGCGACCTTCGCCCCGACCAGCGCGTTGGTGAGCGTCGACTTGCCGACGTTGGGGCGGCCGGCCAGGCAGGCGAAACCCGCGCGGAAGTCGTTCACCACTTAATTGTGGGGCATGTTCTGGCCGGTGAAACCATGGCCCGTTCGGCATAACTAAAAGACAGCGACGGGGCGGGGCCTGGACGGTCCGTGCGGGTTCTCGGGGTTCAGGCCCGCAGGACGGCGCGGATGGTGCCGTCCGGCGCGGCGTGGAAGACGGTGGCGTCCGGGCCGAGGTCACGCACCACGGCCAGGTCGCCCGGGTCCAGGTCGGCGTCGCTGACCAGGGCGGCGGCCTCCAGCTTCTGCGCGCCGCTGGAGACGGCCATGGCCACGGCCAGGCGCAGGGCGGACAGGCGCAGCGACGGCAGGGCCACGGCGGCGGCGGTGTAGGTGCGGCCGGTCTCGTCGCGGACGGCCGCGCCCTCGGACGCCGCTACCCGCGCCCGCGAGGACCGCGCCAGGGTGATGATCTTGAGGTCTTCGGGGTCAACGCTCACCTGTCAGAGTTTAAGGGCTGCTCGCCGTTCTCCCGCTGGACCAGCACCGTGCCGATCTTGTTGCGGCGCCCGGAGCCGGGCTCGGCGGTCAGCCGCAGACCGTTGACCACGGCGGTGGAGCCCGCGATGGGCACCCGGCCGAGCGCGTGGGCCAGCAGCCCGGCCACCGTCTCCACGTCCTCGACCGCGTCGATGTGAACGTCGAACAGTTCCTCGAGCTCGGTCACCGTGAACCGGGCGGTCACCCGGGCCGAATCGGTCGATAGCCAGGTGACCGGCGGTTGCTCGTTGTCGTACTCGTCGGTGATCTCGCCGACGATCTCCTCCAGGAGGTCCTCGATGGTGACCAGCCCGGCGGTGCCGCCGTACTCGTCGATCACGATCACCATGTGATTGCGCTGGGCCTGCATCTGGCGCAGCAGCTCGTCGACCGGCTTGCTGTCGGGCACGTAGCTGGCCGGGCGCATGACGGTGGCGACCTTCTCGGTGGCCCCGTTGTTGTCCGATAGGGCCGCTGGGTGCTCGTGACTCCAGGCCGCGATGTCCTTGAGGTAGGCGATGCCGACCACGTCGTCCTCGTTCTCGCCGACCACGGGGATGCGCGAGAAGCCGCTGCGCAGGGCCAGGGAGAGGGCCTGCTCGACGGTCTTGTCGCTCTCGATGAACACCATGTCGGTGCGCGGCACCATGACCTCGCGGGCGATCGTGTCGCCGAGCTCGAAGACCGAGCGGACCATCTCACGCTCGCCCGGCTCGATGTCGGGCCGGCGCTCGAGGTAGTCGACCAGACCGCGCAGCTCGGACCGGGCCGCCGGGCCGTCGTTGTCCTGCTCGTCCTCGGCGGCCCGGGCGCGGCGGCGAGGCGGCATGATGTTGCCCACGGCGACCAGCAGCCGGGGCAGCGGGCCCAGGGCCTTGGTCAGCGGGTACAAGGTCTTGGCCGCGCGCTCGGCCGTCCGTTCGGTGCGGGGCCGGCGCGGCCGAGCTGAGGGCGCACGCCGGTCAGCGCGTAGTGCATGATGATCACCACGCCGGCCGCGGCCAGCACCGCGCGCCAGTCGTCGGTGAGCCAGTGCACGAACGCGGCCGCGACCAGGACCGCGGCTAGGCACTCGCCGATCGCGCGCAGCAGCAGCAGGACGCTCATGTAACGGGGCAGGTCCTGCGCTACCGCGTGCAGGGGGCCCTTGTGCTCGGGACGTTCGGCCACTCCGGTGGCGGTGACCAAGGTGAGGGCGGCCTCGGCGTTGGCGCACCAGCCCGCCGCGAGGGCCAGCACGGCCGCCGCGACCAGCAGCCACCCCGCCGGTGACATCACGCGGTCCCTTCTCGCTCCTTCCTGGCCTCTCGCCAGGCACTGAGCAGCTGGTCCTGGGTGCCGAACATGACGGCGTGCTCGTCGGGCTCGGCGTGGTCGTAGCCGAGCAGGTGCAAGATCCCGTGCACGGTGAGCAGCTCGAGCTCGTCCTGGGTAGAGTGACCAGCCTTCTCGGCTTGCTCCGCGGCGACCTGCGGGCACAGCACCACGTCCCCGAGCAGACCCGGATCATCGCCGGGCTCGGGGTCGCCCGCGCGATTGCCGCCCAGGTGAGGCGGGCGGAGTTCGTCCATCGGGAAGGCGAGGACGTCGGTCGGGCCCGGCTCCCCCATCCAGCGCTCGTGCAGCTCGGTCATGGTGCGCTCGTCCACGAGCAGGACCGACAGCTCGGCCAGCGGGTGGATCCGCATCTGGTCCAGCGCGAACCTGGCTACGGCCGCCAGCCCGGCCTCGTCCACCTCGACGCCCGACTCGTTGGCGATGTCGATGCTCATCTGCTCTTGCCCCTGTGTTAGCTGCCTTTTCGCCTGGGCGGCCGCCCCGTGCCTGGCTGGCGGTCCTGGGCATCGTAGCGTTCGTATGCGTCGACGATCTTGCCCACCAGGCGGTGCCGGACCACGTCGTGGCTGGTGAGCCGGGCGAAGTGGATGTCCTCGATTCCGTCCAGGATGTCCTGGACCACGCGCAGGCCGCTGACCTGGCCGACCGGGAGGTCCACCTGGGTCACGTCGCCGGTCACCACCACCTGCGACCCGAAGCCGAGCCGGGTGAGGAACATCTTCATCTGCTCGGCCGAGGTGTTCTGCGCCTCGTCCAAGATGATGAACGAGTCGTTCAGGGTGTTGTGGGTGAGCAGGAAGTCCTCGGTCGTGTACAGCGAATCGGCCGCGGCCACCGCGATGCAGACCGCCTCCGCGGTGCCGGCCGGCTCGATGCTGTCGATGTAGCGCATCGGGCGCCCGCCACCGCCCGCGGCGTTGTAGGTGTCCCGCTTCCGGGTGAGGCGGAACGGCTCGATGCCTTCGGGGAGCCGGATGTCGACGATGTACGCGTCGTGGCGGTGATGGACGGGGTGGCCCTTGGTTATGTGGGGGGCGCGGCCTGCTGCGGGGCGGGTGCGGTGATAGGCGATGCCGCCTAGCGACCGGACCAGGAAAATAACGTCGTCGCGCAGGCGCGGCGAGACGGTCGTGTACTGGACGCGGCACGTTCGATTCCGCTGGGTGACCGGACCGCCGTCGGTGTCGAGCAGGCCCTGCAGGATGGCCAGCCGGACCTGGTGCGAGTTGTACAGGTAGAGGTCGGGCACGAACTTGGTCGCCGAGCCGGTGCCGTGCACACCGAGTCGCCGTGCCACGCCGGTTACCGGGTTCTCCAGGGTGATGACATCTCCGGGAGAGGTCACCTTGTTCAGCAGGTAGTTGGGTGGCCCGAGGGGCTTTACTTCGGTACCCGGGAGGAGCCGCGTCAGCTCGTAGGCCAGCTCGGGGTCGCAGGTCGCGAAGCTCGGCGTGGACGATCCGGTCAGACAGCCGTCGCCCAGCAGCAGGCCCAGCGCGTAGGGGTCCATCGGGACTTCCCGGTTCGGGAAGCGCACGGGCGCGCTGTGCAGCGGGAGCTCGTACCGGTGGTAGTGGTTGGCGCGCAGGTTCCCGATCATCTCGCGGGTGGTCAGGACCCGTAGCGGCTTGCCGCGGCGGCGGTCGTCCCGGGTGGCCACGGCCCACAGGTGGTCACCCGAGGCCAGCGTGGAAGCACCGTCCTGGGCTGTGAGCCGGTAGATGTCTTTCTCGCCCTGCGGGTAGACGCCGATCACCGGGGTGGGCTTGCCATCGGATCCGATGACCAGGTCGCCCACGGTCAGCGAACCTATGGGCCGGAACCCGTCAGGGGTTAGCACTGGCGTGTCCAGGGGCTGGCAGCGGCCGCGCATGTATGCCAGGGGGGCGATCTCGATGGTGCCGGCGGTCATCAGGCGGGGGATCGAGTCGGGGTCGAGCATGTCGTGCAGGGCGTCGTAGAGAGGGCGCAGGTAAGGGTCGATCTTCTCGTACAGGGTGCCGGGCAGGAAGCCGAGGCGCTCCCCCGCCTCGACCGCGGGCCGGGTCAAGATGATCCGGTTGACCTCCTTGGCCTGCAGGGCCTTGACCGCCTTGGCCATGGCCAGGTAGGTCTTGCCGGTGCCGGCCGGGCCGATCGCGAACACGATCGTGTGCTTGTCGATGGCGTCCGCGTAGCGCTTCTGGTTCAGCGTCTTGGGCCGGATGGTCCGGCCGCGGGCGGACAGGATGCCGACGGTCAGCACGTCGGCCGGGCGCACGCCGCGCTCGGCGCGCAGCATCGCCGCGGTCCGCTCCACCGCGTCCGCGGTCAGGTCGGTGCCCTTGCGCAGCAGTTCGACGAGTTCGTCGAACAGGTCGGCGACCAGCGCGGTCTCCGCCGCAGCGCCGGTCGCGGTGATCTCGTTACCGCGGACGTGGATGTCGGCGTTGAACTCGCGCTCGATCACGTGGAGGAGTTCGTCGCCGGATCCGAGCAAGCTGACCATCGAATGGTCAGCCGGGATCACGATCTTCACCTGGGATCGCGGTTCACCCCGGCCGTCGGTGGCGCGCGGGTCATTGCTTGAAGCGCGCACGTCGTCGTTTCGGATATCTGTCAATTCGTCGTCAATTCGACGCTCTCCAAGGCTTGGGGGACCGCCCCCCGGGGATCATGCACTCCATGGTATCCGGCCCGGCTATCCGGGGGGCCAAGTAAGGGAACGGCCGCCGAGCACGTGGGCGTGGACGTGCGGCACGGTCTGGCCCGCCCGCGGGCCGGTGTTGAACACCACCCGGTAGCCCTCGTCGCTGACGCCCTCGGCCACCGCGACATGGTGAGCTTGGGTAATGACCTCGTGCAGCAGCCCGGCGTCGGCGGCCGCGAGCGCCGCCACGTCCGGGTGGTGCTCCTTCGGGATGACGAGCACGTGCGTCGGCGCCTGCGGGTCGATATCGCGGAACGCCAGCACCCGGTCGGTGTCCAGGACGCGGGTGGCCGGCACCGTCTCGGCGGCGATAGCGCAGAACAAGCATTCAGTCACACCAAGATCCTAGAGCCCCTTGGATACGCGCCGCCTATTGGCGCCGGTGTCGTCAATACGATTATCGCCGCTGATACTCGTGAGTAACCAAGTGGGCTTCCGTTGTTATCGTGCCGATCCCCGCAAGTGCTTTCGTTGGTGGCGCACTATGGATATTCTTATTTTCCCGCAATCCTCCGGCGACCACCGGCGGCGTGTCCCGAAAGCCAGCGTGGCGCGGCCCGTTCGCTACTTGGCGCGTGTTTTCCCAGGTAGATGCTTTCCGGCTCCGGATGGCGACCGGGAAGGCAAGGCAGCGGATGGGTTAGATGGGTGGGATTAGCGCCATGGGCGACCGGCGATCAGGTCCGGTGGGCTCCCAGCGCGCCACGGAGGCGTCGGCTGGTGAGTGAACCTGAGGACGGGGACGCGCGTCCAACCAATGTGACCGAAACCTTGATGGCCGCGGGTGCCATCATGCCTGGCGCCCTGGTGACGCCGGCCGCGACGCGCATGGGCTGGAGCGCGGACCGCGCGGTCACCGAGCTGTACTCGCTGCACTACCGGGCGCTCGTGCGGCTCGCCGCCCTGCTGGTGCGGGATGTGCCCACCGCCGAGGAAGTGGTGCAGGACTCGTTTATGGCCATGCACGGCGGCTGGCAGCGGCTGCGGGACGCGGAGAACGCGCTGGCCTATCTGCGGCAGGCGGTGGTGAACCGGTCCCGGTCGGTGCTGCGGCACCGGACCGTGGTGGACAAGAACGTGCAGAAGGCGCAGCCCGACATGCCGAGCGCCGAGCACGGCGCGCTGGCCCAGCTCGAACGGTCCGCCGTGGTAGAAGCGCTGCGCAAGCTACCGGAGCGGCAACGCGAGGCGATCGTGCTGAGGTACTACGCTGACTTTTCTGAGGCCGAGATCGCGGCCGCGATGAAGATCAGCCGCGGCGCGGTCAAGAGTCATACCGCACGTGGCATGGCCGCGCTGCGCGCGGAGCTGGAGCGGGAGTCATGGTGAGATCCGGCCGCGGCTTCGACGGCGGGCAAGGACCGGACTTCGCCGACTTCTTGCGCCGCGAGCTGCACGCTGCCGCCGATCAGGTAGAACCGGGCGCGGACGGCCTGGAGCGGATCCGCGACAAGATCCGGTCCCGGCCGGCCCACGCCAGCCAGCTCCGGAGAATCCGGAGTGCCTGGCTGGCCATCTTGGAGCTGTTCCGGCGGCTGGGCAATCCGGCCGGGCGCAGCGACGCGCCGCGGCGGCCCCGGGACTGGCGTGAGGCCATGCTCCGGCCAGCCTTCGCGGTCGGCGCGGCCGTGTTCGCGGTCGGCGTGGTCCTGTCGGTCGTGCCGCCCGCGCGGCAGGCGATGGTGCAGGTCGGAAACGCTATCGGCGCGGCCCTCAACATCAGCAACTCCCCCGGCCCGACCACCGAGAGTCAGGGCACGACCTCTCCGGTAGCCTCCCCGCAGGGAAGCGCGCCATCCCGTACGGGCAGCGGCGTGACAGCGCAGCGCTCGCTGGGCGCCTGCGCGTCGACGTCGACGCATCCGTCCGCGACGCTGACCACGACCAACGTGCCGAGCAGCACGAAGGCGACGGTCACGGTGCCCGCGACGTCGGCCAGCGGAGGCTCGAGCGGCGGCAGCACCGTGAGCGGTAGCCCCAGCGGCTCCGCCAGCCCCAGCGTCAACCCGAGCGGGACTGTCACGCCCAGCGTCAGCCCGGGCGGCTCGGCGCCGGGGTCGCCTTCGACGTCCCCGAGCGGCAGCACGGGCAGCACGAGCCCCAGTCCGAGCGGGTCCGCCACGAAGAGCGCCCAGGCGACGCCGAGCCCGAGCTGCACGAGTTCGGCCCCGACGCACAGCCAGGAGTCCGCGGCCACCACGAAGTCCTCGTCCAAGCCGACGAAGAGCCCGTCGTCATCGGCGAGCGCGAAGTCGACCCCGAAGGCTAGCACGTCGTCCAGCCCGGCGGATTCGTCCAGCGCGTCGACGACGGGCACGAGCCAGGTCCCGGCTTCCGGCTCCTCGTCCTCGTCCTCGTCCTCGTCCTCGTCGTCGGACTCGGTGTCGGCGTCGGCGCCGCCGCTCAGTTCCTGAGCGCCTTGCCAGGCTTTACCAACGGCCTGAGCGGCTGAGCAGGACGGCGGCGGCCACCGTGCCGGCCGTGGAGGTCCGCAGGACCGTGGGCCCCAGGCTGCAGGGTGTCGCGCCTGCCGCGCGGAAGGCCGCGCTCTCCTCCTCGGTAATCCCGCCCTCGGGCCCGACGATCACCACCACGTCACCGGACTCCGGCGGCCGCAGCTGGCCAAGGCTCTGGGCGGCGCCCGGCTCGAGCACGATCGCGCACGCCGCCTTGGTGATCGCCTGAGCTACGTCCGCGACCGACGCGGGCTCGGTCACCTCGGGTAGCCACGCGCGACGGGACTGCTTGGCCGCCTCCCGGGCGGTCGCTCGCCACCGAGCCAGCGAGCGGGCGCCGCGCTCGGCCCGCCAGACCGGCACGCAGCGGGCCGCGGCCCAGGGCATGATGCGGTCGACGCCGACCTCGGTCATCTCCTCCACGGCCAGTTCCCCGCGGTCGCCCTTGGGGATGGCCTGGACGACGGTGATCAGCGGGTCCGGACGGGGCACCTGCCGCCGGGCCTGGACTTCCAGTTCCAGCCCGCGGCCGGACTGTCCGGTGACCACGCACTCGGCGACCAGGCCTGAGCCGTCGGCGACGTCGGCCCGCTCACCGGGCTGCAGCCGGCGGACGGCTGCCGCGTGCCGGCCCTCGGCACCGGTCAGGAGGATGACGTCACGCTGGAGTTCGGCGTGGTCAGCAAGGAAGACGGGCGGCTGCGGCACCTGCGGACCTCGCGGGTTAGCGGCCGTTGAACGCGTCGCGCAGCCTCGAGAAGAACCCTTGCTGACCTGGCTGGAACCGGCCGGGCGGCGACTCCTCGCCGCGGAGCTTGGCCAGGTCGCGCAGCAGCTTTTCCTGCTCGGGGTCGAGCTTGGTCGGCGTCTCGACCGTCACGTGGATGACCAGGTCGCCGCGGCCGTTGCCGTTCAGGTGCTTGACCCCCTGGCCGTAGAGCGGGATCACCTGCCCGGACTGGGTGCCGGGGCGGATATCGATGTCGGCGGGCCCGTCCAGGCTCTCGACCGAGAGCGTGGCGCCCAGGGCCGCGGCCGCCATCGGGATTGTCACCGTGCAGTGCAGGTCGTCGCCCTGCCGCTCGAAGATCGCGTGCGGACGCTGCACGATCTCCAGGAACAGGTCGCCGGGCGGCCCGCCGCCCGGGCCGACCTCGCCCTCGCCGGCCAGCTGGATGTGCGTGCCGTCCTCGACGCCAGCCGGGATGCGCACCTTGATCGTGCGCCGGGTCCGGACCCGGCCGTCGCCGTCGCATTCTGGGCAGGGCCGGACCAGCACGGTCCCGTAGCCCCCGCAGCCCGGGCATACCCGGGCCATCATCACCTGGCCGATAAAGGAGCGGGTCACCTGGCTGACCTCGCCGCGCCCGCCGCAGATGTCACAGGTCTGCGGGTGGGTGCCCGGCGCGGTACCCTCGCCCGAGCAGGTCGGGCAGACCACGGCCGTGTCCACGGTGAGCTCGCGGGTCGCGCCGAACGAGCATTCGGCCAGGTCGAGCTCGATCCTGATCGTGGCGTTGCGGCCGCGCTGCGCGCGGCTGCGCGGCCCGCGGGTGGCCTGCGCGCCCGCCCCGCCGAAGAACTGGTCGAGCAGGTCGCTCAGCGGCGAGAACCCGGGCCCGAACGGGCCCGCCCCGGCCCCGGTGCCCGGGCTGGCGAACGGGTCGACACCCATGTCGTACATCCGGCGCTTCTCGGTGTCCGACAGCACCTCGTAGGCCTGGGTGATCTCCTTGAACCGTTCCTGAGTCTCAGGGTCGGGGTTCACGTCCGGGTGAAGCTCGCGCGCAAGCCGCCGGTACGCTCGCTTGACCTCGTCCTGCGTCGCGTCCCGGCGGATCTTGAGCAGGGAATAATAGTCCGCCACTAGGACTCCATCAGAATCTGGCCGACGTAACGTGCTACCGCGCGAACCGCGCCCATCGTTCCGGGGTAATCCATCCGGGTCGGCCCCAGCACGCCGAGCCTGGCCAGCGGCTGAGCCTGGCCCCCGTACCCCGTAGAAACCACCGAGGTTGCCTCCAGGCCCGCGACCCGGTTCTCCGAGCCGATGGTCACGGTCACGATCGCGGGCTCGGTCGTGTCGCCGAGCAGCCGCATCAAGACTACCTGTTCTTCCAGGGCTTCAAGCACGTCGCGCAGCCCTCGGTTGAAGTCATGCGCCGCCAGGTTCGCGGTGCCCGCGAAGACGATCTTCTCTTCGTTCCGCTCGATCAGGCTGGCCAGCAGGACCGAGAACACGGCGTTCGCGTTCGCCCGCTCCTCGACCGGGAGCCGGTCGGACAGCTCGGTGACCATGGCGGCCGCGTCGGCGAGCTTGTGCCCGCCCAGGCAGGCGTTCAGGATCGTGCGCACGTGCGACACCGAGGCGTCGGCCCAGGGGGCGGGGAGGTCGACCGTGCACTGCTCGACCCGGCCGGTGTCGGTGATGAGCACAAGCAGCAGCTTGGTCGGGGTGAGCGGGACGAGCTCGATGTGCCGGATCGCCGACTTGTTCAGCGACGGGTACTGCACCACGGCCACCTGCCGGGTCAGCTGGACCAGCAGCCGGACGGTGCGCATGACCACGTCGTCGAGGTTGTACGCGCCGGCCAGGAACGTCTCGATAGCCCGCCGTTCGGCCCCCGACAGCGGCTTGACGCTGGACAGCCGGTCGACGAAGAGCCGGTAGCCCTTCTCGGTCGGGATCCGGCCCGCGCTGGTGTGCGGCTGGGCGATGAAGCCGAGCTCCTCCAGCACCGCCATATCGTTGCGGATGGTCGCCGGTGACACGTCGAAATGGTGCCGGTCGACCAGCGTCTTTGACCCCACCGGCTCGGTGGTGGACACGTAGTCCTCGACGATCGCCCGGAGCACTGTAAGTTTGCGCTCGTCAAGCACGCGTTCACCTCCTTGGCACTCCAAAGCCCTGAGTGCTAAGTCTATTGCGTCCAGCAAGTTCCCGGCGCGGTCCCAGCGCGTTCCCGGCGCGTCGCGATCATACCCAGGAGGGCCAAACTCGTGTGGAGCAGGCAATACGGTTCGGACGTACTGGCTGACGGACAATCCGGACGGTCGGGACGCCGTCGCGCCCCACGCGAGGTCCCGAAGGTCGAGGCCGAGCGCGGCCTGGTGGTGGAGGACTCCGAGGGCCGGTTCTGCGGCGCGGTGGTCGGCTACGAGAAGGGCGCGGTGACGCTGGAGGACCGGCACGGCAAACGGCGGGTGTTCCCGCTCGCTCCCGGGGCGTTCCTGCTGGAGGGGCAGCCGGTCACGCTGGTGCCGCCCGCCGTGGCGGCTCCTGTCCAGCCGGCCCGGACGGCTTCCGGGTCGGTGCCGCCGCCGGCCAGCCGGGCCAAGGTGGCCCGGGCGAGCCGGATCTACGTCGAAGGCAAGCACGACGCCGAGCTGGTGGAGAAGATCTGGGGCGATGACCTGCGGGACGTGGGGATCGTCGTGGAGTACCTGGAGGGCATCGACGACCTGCCGGCCATCGTGACCACGTTCTCCCCCGGACCCGGCCGCCGCCTGGGCGTGCTCGTGGACCACCTGGTGGCGGGGTCCAAGGAGAGCCGGATCGCGGCCGGTGTCCGGTCACCGGACGTGCTGATCGTGGGGCATCCGTTCATCGACATCTGGGCGGCGGTGCGGCCGTCTGTGGTCGGGATCGCTGGCTGGCCGGACGTTCCGCGGGGACAGCCGTGGAAGGAGGGCGTGCTGCGGGCCCTGGGATGGCCGCCGGAGGTTCCCGCCGCCTGGCAGCGGATCCTGCGCGCGGTCACCAGCTACGCCGATCTGGAGCCGGAACTGCTCGGCCGGGTGGAAGAGCTGATCGATTTCGTCACCATGCCGGGGAATGAATAACGTGACGACAGCAAGCGGATGACACGCGAGGCCCCATGACGAGCAAGCCGTTTATTCGGTTATTCGGTGAGGAGGCGGGTGGCGGTGTCGGCTAGGAGGCGGCCGCGGCGGGTGAGGACGATCCGGCCAGCGGCGTAGGCGTCCGGGCTGGCCAGGCCCTCGGCGACCACGGTGGGGGCGTTGGCTCGCCCGGCCGGGCTGAGGACCTCGACCGGGCAGCCGCCGGTGAGGCGGAGCGCCAGCATGACCCGCTCCAGCTGCTGCTCGGCCTCGCTCAGCATCTCCCGGGCCTGGCCGGGACTGAGCCCCGCGCCGATCCTCGCGCTGTAGGCGGCCGGATGGCGCACATTCCACCAGCGGGTCCCGCCGACGTGGCTGTGCGCCCCGGGTCCGGTGCCCCACCAGTCGCCGCCGGTCCAGTAGAGCATGTTGTGTGCGCACCGGGACCGCGGGCCGCGCGCCCAGTTGGAGATCTCGTACCAGCCCAGGCCCGCCGCGGTGAGCACCTCGTCGGCGACGAGGTAGCGGTCGGCGAGCACGTCGTCGTCCGGCGCGGGGAGTTCGCCGCGCCGCACGCGCGCGGCCAGCCGCGTGCCCGGCTCGACGGTGAGCGCGTACGCGGACACGTGGTCGGGCCCGGCGGCGACGGCGGACTCCAGCGAGCATCGCCAGTCCGCGTCGCTCTCCCCCGGCGTCCCGTAGATCAGGTCCAGGCTGACGTGCTCGAACCCGGCCTCTCGGGCCCACGCGGCGCAGCGGGCCGGACGCCCGGGCTGATGAACGCGATCGAGTACCGCCAAGACGTCAGGTACCGCGCTCTGCATGCCGAACGAGACGCGGTTCACGCCCTGGGCCCGCAACTCGCTCAGCGTGGCCTGGTCGACGCTCTCGGGGTTGGCCTCGGTCGTCACCTCGGCTCCGGGGGCCAGGCCGAACTCGGCGTCGATGGCGCGCAGGATGCGGCCGAACGCCGCCGGGACCATCAGGGTCGGGGTCCCGCCGCCGAAGAACACCGTGCGCACCGGGGTGTCCGCCGCGCCAAGCACCTTACGAGCGAACCCGACCTCGGCGATGGCCAGGTCCGGGTAGCTGCCGACGGACACCGCGGCCGAGCCGGCCTGCTCCTGATGGACACGGCCGCCGAGTTCGGCGGCGGTGTAGGTGTTGAAGTCGCAGTAGCCGCAGCGGGTGGTGCAAAACGGCACGTGCACGTAGATCCCGAACGGCCGTTCGCCCAGCCCGCGGCGCGCGCTGTCCGGCAGGTTCCCGTCGGCGGGGACGGGTTCACCGTCGGGCAGGGCACCAGGCATGCACGTCACGCTACCTGCATGTCGGCACAGGTCAGCGAGTCCGGATGGAACACCGATGTCAGATTGTCGTTTTGCGCGCTTAGACTGGGAGAGTCGCGGGCACGGTAGTCGGGGTCGCGTGAACGGGAGGCGTCGGTGACAGATAACCAGTCGCAATGGCCGGCCCAGTACCCGAGGTACAGCCCGCCTGAAGGGACCCAGGTGCCGCCGGGCGGCTACCAGGTTCCCGCCGCTGGTTACCAGGTCCCGCCGGGCGCCTACCAGATCCCGGGTGCTCATCCGGTCCCGCAGGGGGGCTATCCGGTCCCGCAGGGGGGCTACCCGGTCCAGCAGCCTGGCTACCCGGTCCAGCAGCCCGGTTTCCAGGTCAGCTCGCACGCCTCGATGCGCGCGTCCTCGGCGGACCGGGAACGCGCCGTCGACGTGCTCAAGGCCGGGTTCGCCGAGGGCCGGCTGACCCAGGACGAATACAACGACCGGATGGGCCGCGCCTACACCGCGCGCACCTACGGGGAACTGGCCGCGCTGACGGCCGACCTGCCCGCCGGGGCCTCGCCGTTCCCGCCGGCCGCGTGGCCCGTCCCGGCCTACCAGCCGCCCGTCAGCGGCACGAATTCGATGGCCATCGCGTCGATGGTGCTCGGCGTGGCCGAGTTCTTCACCGCCGGGCTCACCGCCATCCCGGCCGTCATCTGCGGGCACATCGCCCGCCGGCAGATGAAGCTGAGCTCGCAGGGCGGCGACGGGCTGGCCACGAGCGGCCTGGTGCTTGGCTACATGGCGATCATCTTCTGGTCCGTGCTGATCGCGGCCTCGCTGGTAGGCGTCGCGATCTCGATCGCGCATAACGGGCAGATATCCCCGCCCCCCTGAGGGTAGCTGAAGCCGCGCTGAGCTGCGGATCAGTGATTCCTAGAGGGCTGGTCTGCGCTTACCTGACATATCCGGAAAGTCCGGACTCAACTTCCTGAATGCCGCCTGTGGCGCCGATATGATCGTGCCGTTGACACCGGCTCCGGTACAGATGGTCACCGACGGGGAACAGTGAGGGAGCACGGACATGTCCGCGTACTACGCATCACCTGGTGGTCCAGCCGCGGCCACCGCCCAGGAGGAACTCGCACCGGTCCTGATCGCGTTCGCGGGCCCGGCACCGCAGTCGCGCCTGACCGTGCTGATCCGGATCTTGATGGTGATCCCGCACCTCGTCGTGCTGTGGGCGCTGGCCATCGCGGCGTACGTGGTGGTAATCATCGGCTGGTTCGGCGCGCTGTTCACCGGGCGGCTGCCGGGCTTCGCGGCGGATTTCCTGACCGGGTTCGTGCGCTGGCAGGCCAGGGTGTTCGGCTACGCGATCCTGCTCACCGACGTGTACCCGCCGTTCACTCTGGAGGACGCGGACTATCCGATCAGGATCGCGGTGCGGCCGGGGCAGCTGAACCGGCTGGCCGTTCTGTTCCGGTTCTTCTTGCTGATCCCGGCCTGGATCGTCGCCTCGGTGGTCAGCTACGGCGCGTTCACCCTGGTGCAGTTCGTGAGCTGGCTGATCGTGCTGATCTCCGGCCAGATGCCGGACGCCCTGCATCAGGCGCTGGCCGCCGCGCTGCGGTACCAGATCCGGGTCTACGGGTTCGCGTTCATGCTGACCAGCGCGTATCCCTCGGGGCTTTACGGGGACCAGGTGATGCCCGGGACTGCTGGGCCGCAGCCCGGGTTCGGCGGCCAGCCGGGGTACGGCGGCCAGCCGGGGTACGGCGGCCAGCCGGGGTACGGCGCGCAGCCGGGGTACGGCGCGCAGCCGGGGTACGGCGCGCAGCCGGGGTACGGCGCGCAGCCGGGCTACTGGCAGCAGCCAGGGTACGGCGCCCAGCCTGGATATGGCCAGCAGCCAGGGTACGGCGCCCAGCCGGGTTACGGGCAGCAGCCGGGGTATGCGCAGCAGCCGGTGGCGGCGGGGTTCGGGTCGTGGTGGCTGGTGCTGTCGAGCAGGGCCAGGACGCTGGTGACCGTGTTCATCGTGCTCGGCGCGGTGTTCGCGGCGGCGCAAGGGGTGGTCCAGGCGGCGATCACCGGCAACGTGGTGGGCGCCGCGGTGGCGGCCCGCGAGCTGCAGGACGACTTCAGCCCGGTGAACAGCACGATCAACGGCATCCCGGCCAAGGTGAAGGCGTGCAACGGCCAGCTGGCCTGCGTCACGCAGCTTGACCGCAGCGTGGCCGGCACCCTCAACACGTTCGCCGCGCAGGTCCGCGGGATCTCGATGCCGAACGCCCAGGCCGGCTCGGACGCCGCGGCCCTGGCCTCGACGACCTCGCACGCGGCGAGCATTTTCGCCACCCTGGGGGCCGCGACCTCGGTCAGCCAGTACCAGAGCACCGGCAGCGCCGACTCCAGCGACCTGCAGCAATCCCTCGAGCAGATCTACACGGACTACAACACGCTGGGCAACGCGCTGACCAGTTCGTGAGGCCGGCCGCCGCGCCGAAGAAAAGATTGGCACTTCTGACGCGCGTCGAACGTCTTACACTCAGTTAGAGGCGTCCGCAGGAGGCTTACGTGGCATACGGTCCAGCTCAGGCATTCCCGCCGCAGCCGCCCGTGCCCGAAGGCTTTGGAGCTCTCGGGGGCGGAGCCGCTGGGATCAACCCAGCGTGGCTTGCGTCCAGCGCGGATCGCGAGCGGGCCGTGGGCGTGCTGCGCGCCGGTTTCACCGAGGGACGGCTGACCCAGGACGAACTCGACGACCGGGTCGCGCACGCCTACGCGGCACGCACCTACGGCCAGCTCTGGGAGCTGACTTCCGACCTGCCTGCCGGGGCCCTGCCGTATCCGCAGTTCCCGCACGGGCAGGCCGTCATGGTCGCGCCGGAGGCCGCGGCGCCCAGCCACTGGAAGCCGGCCGCGGCGCTGATCGTCACCGCGCTGATCATCTTTACCCTGGCCGCGCTGATCACCGCGGTCATCACCGCGCATACCCAGGGCGTGATCTATCAGACCCCGGGGTTCCAGCACGCGAACCTGACCCCGTTCATCCAGCCCATCGGATTCTCGGACAACATGATCCACGCAGTGCCGATGATCAGTCCCGGCGGCTGATACCACGGCCCGTTCGGTAAAAAATTATTTCTGTTTACGGTCGCCAGGCTGGGTGGAGAGTGCAGCCACGAAGGCCTCCTGCGGGACGTCGACCCGGCCGATCGTCTTCATCCGCTTCTTGCCCTCCTTCTGCTTCTCCAGCAGCTTGCGCTTGCGGGTGATGTCGCCGCCGTAGCACTTGGCCAGGACGTCCTTGCGCAGCGCGCGGATGTTCTCGCGGGCGATGATGCGCGCGCCGACGGCCGCCTGGATCGGCACCTCGTACTGCTGGCGCGGGATCAGTTCCTTCAGCTTCGCGGTCATCGACAGGCCGTACTCGCGGGCCTCGTCGGCGTGCACGATCTGGCTGAACGCGTCCACCGGCTGGCCCTGCAGCAAGATGTCGACCTTTACCAGGTCGGCCTGCTGCTCGCCGTCGGGCTCGTAGTCGAGCGAGGCGTAGCCGCGGGTCCGGGACTTGAGCTGGTCGAAGAAGTCGAAGATGATCTCGGCGAGCGGCAGCGTGTAGCGGATCTCGACCCGGTCCGCGGACAGGTAGTCCATGCCGATCAGGGCGCCGCGCCGGCTCTGGCACAGCTCCATGATCGTGCCGATGTACTCGGCGGGCGAGATGACCGTGGCCCGCACGACCGGCTCGAAGACCTTGTCGACCTTGCCCTTGCCCGGCTCGGACCCGCCGGGGAAGTCGCTCGGGTTGGTCACCCGCAGCTCCTGGCCGGTGTCCATGACGACGCGGTAGACGGCGTTCGGCGCGGTGGAGATGAGGGACAGGTCGAACTCCCGCTCCAGCCGCTCGCGGACGATCTCCATGTGCAGCAGGCCGAGGAAGCCGCAGCGGAAACCGAACCCGAGCGCGTCGCTGGTCTCGGGCTCGAACACCAGCGCCGCGTCGTTCAGCCGGAGCTTGTCCAGCGCGTCGCGCAGGTCCGGGTAGTCATCGCCGTCCACCGGGTACAGGCCGGAGAAGACCATCGGCCTGGGGTTGTCGTAGCCCGCCAGAGGCTGCTGCGTCGGGTGCGCGGCGCTGGTCACGGTGTCGCCGACGCGGGCCTGGCGGACGTCCTTGACCCCGGTGATCAGGTACCCGACCTCGCCCGCGGCCAGGCTCTCGCTCGGCGCCGGCTCGGGTGAGATCACGCCCACCTCAAGGGTCTCGTGCGCCGCGCCGGTGGACATCATCAGCGAGCGCTCACGCCTGGTGAGCTTGCCGTCCACGACCCGGACGTAGGTGACCACGCCGCGGTAGGTGTCGTAGATCGAGTCGAAGATGAGCGCGCGGGCCGGGGCGTCCGGGTCGCCTTCGGGGGCCGGGACGAGGCGGACGACCTCGTTCAGCAGGTGCTCCACGCCCTCGCCAGTCTTGGCGGACACCCGCAGGACCTCGCTGGGGTCGACGCCGATGATGTTCGCCAGCTCGGCGGCGTAGCGGTCGGGCTGCGCGGCGGGCAGGTCGATCTTGTTCAGCACCGGGATGATCTTGAGGTCGGCGCCCAGGGCCAGGTACAGGTTGGCCAGCGTCTGCGCCTCGATACCCTGGGCGGCGTCCACGAGCAGTACCGCGCCCTCGCAGGCGGCCAGGCTGCGGGACACCTCGTAGGTGAAGTCCACGTGGCCGGGGGTGTCGATGAGGTTGAGCACGTAACCGTTCCAGGGGAGCCGGACGGCCTGGCTCTTGATCGTGATGCCGCGCTCGCGCTCGATGTCCATCCGGTCCAGGTACTGCGCGCGCATCTGGCGTCCCTCTACCACGCCGGTGAGCTGGAGCATCCGGTCGGCCAGGGTCGACTTGCCGTGATCGATGTGAGCAATGATGCAGAAGTTCCTGATCACCGCCTGGTCGGTATGACCCGGGGCCTGGCGCGCGGCGCCGGGCGGGCTGGCAGGGCTGGTAGCTGACACGCATGTCCGTTTCGGGTGGTTCGCCGCTGTGTTCATTCTCGGGCGGCCTGGGTGTTCCATGATTCCATGCCGGGCGTGCTGCCCCCGCCGTCCGGCCTTTGGTTTGAGTGTAGGGCTTCGGCTCGGATAAGCTTCGTCGTCGCGTCACCCGCCAAGGGTTATGCAATCCTCCGCCAGCACCGCTCACTTTGAAGGACTCCTACGCGTGGCGAACATAAAGTCTCAGATCAAGCGCAACAAGCAGAACGAGAAGGCGCGCCTGCGGAACAAGGCCGTCAAGTCGTCGCTGCGCACCTCCGTCCGGAAGTTCCGTGAGGCCGCTGACGGGGGGAACGCGGCGGAGGCCGAGGTCGCGCTGCGCGCCGCCTGCCGGCAGCTGGACAAGGCCGCGAGCAAGGGCGTGATCCACAAGAACCAGGCCGCGAACCGCAAGTCCGCCATCACCAGGCGCTTCGCCGAGATCCAGGCTTAGCCGAACTCCGGCCAACATGCTTAGCCGAACTCCGGCCTAGAGGTCTTCCGCACCGGAACGGGCGGCGACGATGCGGCGCACGGCCCGTTCCAGCGCGTAGTTCGCGCTGCTCGTCTCCCCCTTGACCTGCGCGTCGGCTTCGGCCACGGCGTGCAGCGCGCGCGCCACGCCGCCCGGCGGCCAGCCGCGCAGCTGCTGGCGCACCCGGTCGATCTTCCACGGCGGGGCGCCGACCTCGGCCGCCAGGGCGGCGGCGTTCAGGTTCCTGGGCGCGGAGCCGACCCGGCCGAGCAGCCGGACCCCTTGCGCCAGCGCGCTGCAGATCAATACCGGGGAAACGCCGGTGGCCAGCGCCCAGCGCAGCTGCTCCAGCGCCCGGGCCAGATGCCCCTCCACCGCGTGGTCGGCCACGGTGAACCCGGTCGCCTCGGCCCGGCCCCGGTAGTAGGTGGCGACCAGGGCCTCGTCCACCTGGCCGGCGCCGTCGGCGGCCAGTTGCTCGCACGCGGCGGCGAGTTCACGCAGGTCCGAGCCGACCGAGTTCGAGCAGCGCGCGGGCCGCGGCATCGTCGGCCCGCTTGCCTGCCCGGCGGAACTCGCTGCGCACGAAGTCGAGGCGTTCGGCGAACCGGGTGACCTTCGGGCACTCGATGACCTGCGCTCCGGCCGCCTTCACCCCGGCCAGCAGCTCCTTGCCCTTGGCCCCGCCCGCGTGGGTCATGACCAGCGCTACGTCCGGCGCCGGGCTGGCCGCGTACCGGGTCAGCTCGGCGGCGACCTCCTTGGCCGCGTTCTGCGCGGCCCGGATCACCACCACGTTGCCGCCGCCGAACAACGACGGCGAGGTCAGCGCGTCCAGTTCACCTTGCCCCAGCGCGGCGCCATCCAGGTCGTGGACGTCCTCCGCCCCGGTGGCGGCGATCAGGTCCCGGACGGCGCGGTCGATGAGGAACTCCTCCTCGCCGACCACGATCGTGACGGGAGCCGTCTGGGCAGCGGAAGCGGTGCGCGGGGCCATGACGGCAGCATGCCACGCGGGAGGCGGGGGTGCCGAATCAAGCGGTGACGGGCTCGCCGCCCAGCCATACGCGGCGCGGCGCCAGGCCGAACGACCACAGGAACGCGCCCTCGTGGTCGGCATCCCACAGCACCATGTCGGCCAGCCTGCCGCGCACCATCGCGCCCCGGTCGGAGGCCCGCAGCGCATGCGCGCTGCCGATCGTCGCGGCCCGCAGCGCCTCCTCGACGCTCATCCCGAGGTAGGACACGGCCAGTGAGATGACCAGCGCCATCGAGGTGATGCCGTTGCGGCCGGGGGTGTGGTCCGAGGCGAGCGCCACGGTGACGCCCTTGTCCAGCATGGACCGGACCGGCGGCCGGGTGCTGCCCTGCAGGGCGGTACCGGGGCACACCACCGCGGCCACGCCCGCCCGGGCCAGCGCGGCCACGTCGTCCTCGTTGGCCTCGCTCAGCATGTCCGCGGACGCGCAGCCGAGCTCGGCGGCCAGCAGCGCGGCACCGGTGCGCGAGTCGCCGCAGGCGTGGATCCGCGGCAGCAGGCCGGACCGGCGGCCCGCGGACAGGATCCAGCGGGCCTCGTCCTCGGAGAAGCCGTCCTTCTCGCAGTAAACATCCACGCTGTCCGCGCCGACCGCCGAGGCGTCCGCGCACCACGAACTCACCGCGTCGATGTAGTCCGGGCGGCGGCCGAAGTACTCCGGCGGGACCGCGTGGGCGGCCAGGAACGTGATGTGCACCCGCGGCATGCCGGGCTCGCCCTCCAGCCCGCGCAGCATGCGGACGTCGGCCAGCTCGCCGTCCCTGGTCAGGTGGTAGCCGGTCTTGGCCTCGATGGTGGTGGTCCCGGCCCGCAGCCACCGGCCCATCCGCTCCCGCACCCCGTTGCACAACGTCCACGGGTCGGTGCCCCGGGTCACGGTCACGGTCGACGACACACCGCCGCCCGCCCGGTCGATCTCCGCGGTCGACGAGCCGCTGGAGCGCATGGCCAGCTCGGCCCAGCGGTTGCCGGCGTACACCGGGTGGGTGTGGGCGTCGATCAGCCCGGGGGTGACCAGGCCGCCGCCCAGGTTCTCCACGTGATCCACGTCCACGATGTCATCGACGACCCCGGGCAGGCGCTGCGGAAGCTCGGCGGCGGGCCCGACCCAGGCGATCCGGTCGCCGCTCGTGACGACGGCGGCGTTACTCAGTATCTCCGACCCGGTCCACAGGCGGCCGATGTTGGTCAGCAGGCGAACAGTCACCGGTGATCCCCCCCGGGACCGGTGATCTCACGTGCCATGAGCGATCACCTGCCATGCCTACGTATCGATCCAGATACGGTATTGCACCGCTACCACCGCAGACAAGCCTTTCGCGGAAATGGAGAACTTTATCGGCCGGCCCGGTTTGGCGCCGCTTGCTTGGCGAGAAAATGCCGGTCAAACGTGACCACTGTCACGTTGCGCCCGGACACAAACGTCTCCTCAGGGCATTCTACGGCGCCGCCGGGGCCAGGGCGGCCGCCTCCAGCTGCGCGGCCAGGCCCGGCGGGACCCGCGCCTCGAGCAGCGTGCCGTCCGCCACATGCTCGGTGTGCAGCACCTCGCCGTCGGCGTGCGCGCGGGCCACCAGGTCACCGCGGCCGTACGGCACGACCACTTTGACCTGGGCGTCCAGCCGGGGCAACGCGGCCTCGATGGCGTCGCGCAGCACGGCCAGGCCGGCGCCGGTCTTGGCCGAGACGCTGATGCTGGCCGGCACGCGGGCGCGCAGGGCCTGCAGCACGACCGGGTCGGCGGCGTCGATCTTGTTCACCACCACGAGCTCGGGCACGTGCGCCGCGCCGATCTCGGCCAGCACGCCGCGGACCGCGGCGATCTGGGCCTCTGGCTCGGGGTCCGAACCGTCCACCACGTGCACGATCAGGTCGGCCTCCGCGCTCTCCTCCAGCGTGGAGCGGAACGCCTCGACCAGCTGGTGCGGCAGGTGCCGGACGAACCCGACGGTGTCGGTCAGGGTGAAGGTGCGCCCCGACGGGGTCAGCGCCCGGCGCACCGCGGGGTCCAGGGTGGCGAACAGCGCGTCCTCGACCAGGACCCCGGCCCCGGTGAGCGCGTTGAGCAGGCTCGACTTCCCCGCGTTGGTGTAGCCGGCGATGACCACCGACGGCACGTCACGGCGGGTCCGGCGGCCGCGCTGGACCTTGCGGCCGGTCGACATGTTCTTGATGTCGCTTTGCAGCCGGGCGATCCGGGCCCGGAGCCGCCGCCGGTCGGTTTCCAGCTTGGTCTCGCCCGGGCCGCGGGTCCCGATCCCGCCGCCGCCGGCCACCCGGCCGCCGGCCTGCCGGGACAGCGACTCGCCCCAGCCGCGCAGCCGGGGCAGCATGTACTGCAACTGGGCCAGCTCGACCTGGGCCTTGCCCTCGCGGCTGCGGGCGTGCTGGGCGAAGATGTCCAGGATCAGCGCGGTCCGGTCGATGACCTTGACGTGGACCACGCCCTCCAGCCGCCGCAGCTGGCTGGGGGTGAGCTCGCCGTCGCAGATCACCGTGTCGGCGCCCGCCGCGGCCACGATGCCGGCCAGCTCGCGGGCCTTGCCCGAGCCGATGTAGGTCGCGGCGTCGATCCGGCCGCGCCGCTGGATCAGGGCGTCGAGCACCTCGGACCCGGCGGTTTCGGCCAGCCGGCTGAGCTCACGCAGCGAGTTCTCGGCACTAGCCAGGCTGCCTTCGGCCCACACCCCGACCAGGACGACCCGCTCGAGCCGCAGCGCGCGGTATTCGACCTCGCTGACGTCCTGCAGTTCGGTGGACAGGCCGGCCACTCGGCGCAGCGCGTGCCGCTCGGCCAGATCCATTTCCCCGGCCAGGTCTGGCGCGTCCGGCTGCTCGTTGAAAACCGTGCTCATCGTCCTCCGTTGCTCGTCCCCCGAATAGTCCCACGCCGGGCAGGGGATTTCATTTCATTAACGCTGGGGCCGGCTCATATCTGCCCGGCCGCTTGCGGCCCCGCCGTCATTTTTCTGCCGAACGGGCCGTGGTGCGTCCTTCCGGTCAACCTTTCGGCGGTCCGGGGACTTCGCGGGCCGGACATTCACCGTGACGGCCTACGACGGCGCCGGTCACGTGATCCAGACGGTCACCCTGGGCACGATCGGGTAGACCCTACGTCACAAGCGGCGAGTCGACCGCCAGCTGACGGAAGGCGGCCTCGGTGACGGAGCCAGGCGCGGCGCAGTAGGCGATCAGGCGCTGGCCGGTGTCGGCGATGTGCAGGACCTGGCACTCGAACTCCAGCGGGCCGGCCTGCGGGTGGTTGACGTACTTGAGCATCGGCGCGCGCACCTCCACCTCGTGTTCGGCCCACATCTGCGCGAACCGGGGGGAGAGCGCGAGCATCTCGGTGACCAGTTGATCGATCGCGGTGTCGCCCGGGTAGCGGGCGTAGCTCGCGCGCAGGTCGGCCACTGTGGCCCGGGTGAACCTGACGAAGTGCTCGTCGGTCCACATCACGTCGGTCGGCTCCCGCCGGAACGTCCAGCGGATCATGTTCCGGTCCTCGTACCCGGACAGGTCGCCGATGAAGTGGGTCGCGAGGCGGTTCCAGGCCAGCACGTTGTAGGCCGCGTCGACCACGTAGGCCGGGGTTTCCGGCAGGCTGTCGAGCAGGTGCCTGATGCCGGGCGTGATCTCCCGGCTCGGCCCGGCCACCAGGGGCGGCGACTCCCCCGCCACCCGGAACAGGTAGTCGCGCTCGTCGGCGGTGAGCATCAGCGCCCGGGCCAGCGCGGCCAGTACCTGCCGCGACGGGTGCGGGCCGCGGCCCTGCTCCAGCCGGATGTAGTAGTCGACCGACATGCCGGCCAGCTGGGCCACCTCCTGGCGGCGCAGCCCGGGCGTGCGCCGCCGGCCCGGCGCCCCCGCCTCGGGCAGGCCGGCCTGGCGCGGGGTGAGCCGGGCCCGCCGGGCCCGCAGGAACGCAGCCAGCCCGGCGCGGTTGGTCGAGTTCATGTCTCTAGTGTCGCGGGTGTTCGGCGTTCGCGGCCGCGCTGTGAGTGGTACCGCTGATCCCAGGCTCGGCGGGTCTCTGCCGTGCCGTGCGGGCAGCTCGTAGCGTCGAGGTCATGACGACGACGATCGCCCTGGTCACCGGGGCCAACAAGGGAATCGGGCTGGAGACGGCGCGGCAGTTCGGGGCGCGCGGCTTTACCGTGCTGGCCGGGGCGCGAGACTCCGAACGCGGGCTGGAGGCCGAGCGGGCGTTGCGGGCTAACGGGGCTGACGCGCGGTTCGTCCCGCTCGACGTCACTGGTGACGCGTCGGTCCGGGGGGCCGCCGACTGGATCGAGCGGGAGTACGGGCGGCTGGACATCCTGGTCAACAACGCCGGCATCGCGCTGGGTAACCCGCCGAGCGAGACCGACCTGGCTGTGATGCACAAGGTGTACGAGGTCAACGTGTTCGGAGTGATCAGGGTGACCAACGCGATGCTGCCGCTGCTGCGGCGTGCCCCGGCCGCGCGGATCGTCAACGTGTCCAGCGAGGTGGGGTCGATCTCCGCGCAGACCGATCCGGCGAGCCCGCTGGCCCGGATTCCGGCCAGCCTGGCCTACCCCTCGTCCAAGTCCGCGCTGAACATGATCACCGCCATGTACGCCAGGGAACTCCGGGATACGCCGATCAAGGTCAACGCGGCCAACCCCGGGTACACCAAGACCGACCTGAACCGCAACAGCGGATTCCGTTCGGTCACCGAGGGGGCGGAAGCCAGCGTGTACCTGGCCACCCTGCCCGCCGACGGGCCGAGCGGCATCTTGTGGGGCCACCTGTGGACCGCCGACGGCCCCGCTGACGCCTACGGCCGCTTGCCCTGGTGACGCTTTGCCCCTTTTGTGCTTTATCGAGGGTTGTAGGGGCGCCAGAAATGGCAGGTTTTCATGATCCCGAAGAGTTTTCAGTCTGCAGAGACTGAAAAGTCTTCGGGATCATGTTCGAAACACGAGCGGCTCGGCGAATGCGTGGCGTGAGGGGTGGGTGCTGCTGGTGGTGCGAGCCGGGGCTGGGTCAGGGGAGCGGGGCGCCTGGATCGTCGGCGCAGACGTCGAGGGCGCGGTGGGCGGCGACGCGGCCTGCTTCCAGGGCGGCTCGCAGGAGGGCGCCGTTAGTGGCCAGGCGGCTGACCGCGGGTGAGCTAGCGGCGGGGCGGATCGAGAACACTGCGGGATGGGCGGCTGGGGCGGTGGTGGCTGTCTGGGCGGTAGTGGCTGCTGGTGTGGTGGTTGTGGCGGTCGGGATGGGTGAGGCGGCCTCGTAGGCGGCGAGGAGCTGGTCGTCGGCAGCCAGGCGGGACTCGCGGGCGAGGAAGGCCGCGCGCAGGGCGGGGGTCTCGCGGCGCAGGGTGGTGCGGGCGAGCCAGCGGGCGGAGCGCGAGGGGCGGAAGGCTCGGCTGCCGTCGGCGGGCGGCTGGGACGGGATGCGGGCGTCGGTAGGGGCCTGGGACGGGATGCGGGCGTCGGCGGGCGGCCTGGGACGGGATGCGGGCGTCGGCGGGGGCATGGGACGGGTCGTGGCCGTCTTGCGGGGGGAGCCGGTGACGGCGGGAGCGGAGGATTAGCAGGTGGGTGGCGCCCTGGGCCAGGGCGGTGCGGTAGGGGACGGACTCGGAGACGCCCGCGTCGTAGAAGCGGCGGCCGGCGAACTCGACCGGCGGGCCGGCCAGCAGCGGCAGGGCGGCGCTGGCCCGCAGGGCCAGGCGCAGTTCGGCCGGGGTGCTGATCAACGGACGCAGGTCGGTGGACTGGCCGGTGGCCGCGTCGGTGGCCAGGGGATGAAGCTCGACCGGGCTGGCCAGCACCGCGTCGAAGTCCATCGGGAACGTGGTCGTGTACAGGTCCTCGACCAGCGCCCGGATGTCGGCCACCGGACGGCCGCGCAGCAGCGCGGAGCGGCGGATCAGCGTCCTGGCGTAGGCGGGCTCCGCCCAGCCGCGCAGGCCTTCGGGCCGGCTCAGCAGCCAGGCCCCGGTGATCGCCCCGGCCGAGGCGCCGTAGACCGCGTTGAACGCGGGGACCAGGCCGAGTTCGGCCAGGGCCAGGGCCATGCCCGCCGAGATGATGCCGCGCATGCCGCCGCCCTCGATGACCAGCGCGATCCGCAGCCCGTCGTCGCGTGCGCCCGGCGGGCTGCCCGTGCGGCGGCGGGCGGCCAGGGCCCGCAGCACCTCGTGCGATGCCGCAGGGCGGGCCAGCGCCTGCCCCGGCTCGGTCTCCACCGTGGCAGCCTAAGCGCCGGCCGGTCGCCGCGGCTGACCGGGTGGCCGACCGCGGTGTTCGGCTGGGCGGCGAGATACTTTCCGTTGGGGGCTAAGGGAAGGAGAGCAGTTATGCCTACCGTCACCGTTCCCCGGCCGGACCTGACCACTGAGGAGGTGGTCCAGGCGCTCAAGGACGGCCTGGGCGACGGCTACAACGTACTGCCGGGCAAGGCCATGGGCCGGACCATGTACCAGGCTGAGCACGACGGGCAGCCGAACGAGATCGTGGTCGGAACCGGCGAGAACCGGATCGTCAAGGCGCAGGTCACGATCACCCCGCGGGGCGGGCAGACCGAGCTGCGGATCAGTGCCGGCGGCCTGTCCTGGGACTGGCTCATGAACAACTTCGGCGTAGTCCAGAAGGTCAAGCAGGTGCTGGCCAGCTCGCCGACCCTGTTCAGCGGGCTAGGCGGCCCAGCGCCGCGGGCAGGTCGCCGTCGTAGACGACGGTGAGGCGGTGGGTGGCGCGGGTCAGCGCCACGTACAGGTCGTGCCCGCCCGCCGGGGACTGGGCCAGGATCCCGGCCGGGTCGACCAGCACCACCCGGTCGAACTCCAGGCCCTTGGCCTGGCCCACGGTGAGCAGGGCGACCGGTGAGTCGAGTACCTCGGGCCGGTCGCCGGGCACCGCCGCGGGCAGGGCCAGGGTCAGCTCGGCGATCCGGGCCGTGGGCGCGATCACCGCGAGGCGGCCGCTCTGCCCATTCTCGGCGGTCAGCTCGGCGACCTCGTTATCGACGGCGGCTGCGGCGCCAGTGACCAGTGGGGTCAGTGGGGTAGATGGGATTTTTACGGCGCGGGGCGGGACGCCCTCCTCACGGACGGACTCGGGGGGCTGCTCGCCGGGGGCGACCGAGGCCAGCACGTCGGCGGCCACGGCCATGATCTCGGCCGGGGTGCGGTAGTTGACGGTGAGGAATTCCTCGTGCCAGCGGCCCTTGACGTACGGGTCGAGCATCTGCGCCCAGGTCCGGGCGCCGGCCGCGCTCCCCCGCTGGGCCACGTCGCCGACGACGGTCAGCGACCGGGTGGGGATGCGCCGCATCACCATCCGCCAGGCCATCGCGGACAGCTCCTGCGCCTCGTCCACGATCACGTGGCCGTAGGCCCACGAGGGGTCGGCCCAGGCGCGTTCGGCGGTGGTGAGCTGCTGGCCGGGGTCACGGTTCCAGTCGGCCAGGGTGGAGGCGTCCACCATCCCGGACTCGGCCACGCCGGTGATCTCCAGCACCTCCCGGGCGTAGCGCTCCTCGGCCCGGCGTTCGCGCTCGACGGCCCGGCGCTGCCGCTTGACCGCCGAGTCGTCGCTGCCCAGCAGCTGGGCGGCCTCGTCAAGCAGCGGAACGTCCGCCACGGTCCACGCGTCAGGGGCATCGGGTCGGAGTACCACGGCCCGTTCGGCAGAAGAAAGATCCGGGGCGGCGCGGCGGAGGGCACCTTCCTCGGCCAGCAGCCCGGCGACCAGCCGTTGCGGGGTCAGGAACGGCCACAGGCCGTCGATCGCGGCGCGGACCGGGGGTTCGTCCCACAGCCGGGCGCGGGTGTAGGGCAGGTCGTCGGGGTCCAGGGGGCGGCCGAGGGCCGCGGACTCGGCGCGGGCGAGCACGCCGAGCAGCTCGGTGACGAACTGCAGGCGAGCCGCGTTGTGCGGCTTGCGCAGCGCGCGGGCCCGGTCGCGGGCGCGCAGCACGGCGTCGCGGGGCACGGTCAGCCGCACGTCGTCGGCGGTGACCTCCAGGTCGCCCGGCGGGACCTGCTGGCGGTCGCGCACCGCGCGGCGCAGCACGCCGGCCATCTTCAGGTCGCCCTTGATCTCGGCCGCGGCCGGATCGTCGTCCGGCGCGGCGCTGACGCCGGGGAACAGCTCGGCCATCGAGGTGAGCACCACGTCGGTCTCGCCCAGGGACGGCAGGACCTGGCTGATGTAGCGCAGGAAGGTGGCGTTCGGCCCGATGACCAGCACGCCACGGCGCTCGAGCGTCCTGCGGTGGGTGTAGAGCAGGTAGGCGGCGCGGTGCAGGGCGGCGACCGTCTTGCCGGTGCCCGGGCCGCCCTGCACGACCAGGACGCCCTGCAGGCCAGCCCGGATGACCCGGTCCTGCTCGGCCTGGATGGTGGCCACCACGTCGGTCATCCGGCCGGTGCGCGCAGAGGTGATGCTGGCGATCAGCATGGCCTCGCCGGACAGGGACTGGCGGTCGGGCTCGGACAGCCGGTCCAGGTCGAAGACCTCGTCGTCGACGCCGGTGACGGTGCGGTCCCTGGTGTAGATGTGGCGCCGGCGGATCAGGCCGTTCGGGTTCGTGGGAGTGGCGGCGTAGAACGGGTGCGCGGCGGGGGCGCGCCAGTCGATCAGGCGCGGCTCGTGCTCGTCGTCACGCAGGCCGATCCGGCCGATGTAGAGGGTGAGCGGTGCGTCGTTTTCTTCGGCGTCGGTACGGCCGAAGACCAGGCCGCGCTCGACCGCGCTCAGCTGGGCCAGGCGCCTGCTCTGCTCGGTCGCGGTGAAGTCGCGCTCCAGCCGGGCCTGGAACGTCCCGCCCGCGCCGCCGCTGCCGAGCGTCTGGTTCAGCGCCCGCGCGGTCCGCTCGCGCGCCTGATCGAGCAGGCCGTAGAGCATGTCAACATAGGCCTGCTCCTGGCCGACAGCGTCCGCGGGCCGATCGGCGACGGAATTGGCGTGGCGCGACGTCATATTCAATGATATACTTTCTTTAGTAGCGCGCTGACGGGGTTGTGTGCTCATGACCGGGGTTAAGCAAGTTTAGCAGCTTTCGTGATTTGCGTCAGGTCTGAGCTGCGGCGCGAGGTCGCTTATGGCACGAGGAATACCGTGCGGAAAAGCCTCATGATATGTGCCAGGTAATGGCGGGCGCATTAACCGGGATTGTTCGTGCAGAGCGAGACGTGGGCGGGTTCCAGGGCCCGGTGCACGACGCGGTCCAGGTCGGCGTCCCCGGAGTCGCCGCCGGCTGGCCTAGGAGGGCTCCTTAAGATGTAGGGCACTGACCGGGAGGAGCCCTTAATATGCCGGGAACCGAAAGCGTGCAGATCACCGGGCCGTCCGGGGATCGCTACGACGAGATCCTCACGCCGCGGGCCATCGAGCTGATCGCCGCCCTGCACGCCGAACTCGCGCCCCGGAGGTACGAGGCACTGGCCGCGCGGCGCCGCCGCCAGGCCGAGATCTCCAGCGGCGCCATGCTCGACTTCCTGCCCGAGACGGCCGAGATCCGGGAGGACCCCTCGTGGCGGGTCGCGGCGCCCGCGCCGGGGCTGGTCGACCGGCGGGTGGAGATCACCGGCCCGACCGAGAAGAAGATGACGATCAACGCGCTGAACTCCGGCGCCAACGTGTGGCTGGCCGACTTCGAGGACGCCAACACGCCGCTGTGGGACAACATGGTCACCGGCCAGCTCAACCTGAAGGACGCGCTGGACCGGACGATCGACTTCACCAGCCCCGAGGGCAAGGACTACGCGCTGGCGCCGGACGAGCAGCTGGCCACGATCCTGGTCCGGCCGCGCGGCTGGCACCTGGACGAGAAGCACATCCTGGTCGGCGGGGAACGCGCGTCCGGCAGCCTGGTCGACTTCGCGCTGTACATGGCGACCTGCGCGCAGCGCCAGCTGGACAAGGGCAAGGGCCCGTACTTCTACCTGGCCAAGAACGAGAGCCACCTCGAGGCGCGGCTCTGGAACGACGCGTTCGTGATCGCGCAGGACTTCCTCGGCCTCCCGCGCGGGACGGTCCGGGCCACGGTGCTGATCGAGACGATCCCGGCCGCGTTCGAGATGGAGGAGATCCTCTACGAGCTGCGCGAGCACTCGGCCGGGCTGAACGCCGGCCGCTGGGACTACCTGTTCAGCATCATCAAGAAGTTCCGCACCCGGGGCAAGGAGTTCGTGCTGCCCGAGCGGAACTCGGTCACGATGACCGCGCCGTTCATGCGCGCCTACACCGAGCTGCTGGTCAAGACCTGTCACCGGCGCGGCGCGCACGCGATCGGCGGGATGGCCGCGTTCATCCCCAGCCGGCGTGACGCGGAGGTCAACGCGCAGGCCATGGCCAAGGTGCGCGACGACAAGACCCGCGAGTCCGGCGACGGGTTCGACGGGTCCTGGGTGGCGCACCCGGACCTGGTGCCGCTGTGCAAGGAGGTCTTCGACGGCGTGCTCGGGTCGAATCCGAACCAGCTGAGCAAGACCCGCGAGGACGTGCACGTCACCGCGGAGGACCTGCTCTCGGTGAGCAAGACGCCCGGCTCGATCACCGAGGCCGGGCTGCGGAACAACATCAGCGTCGGCCTGCAGTACCTGGCCGCCTGGCTGGGCGGCAACGGCGCGGTGGGCATCTTCAACCTGATGGAGGACGCGGCCACCGCGGAGATCTCCCGGTCCCAGGTCTGGCAGTGGATCTACAACGACGTCGCGCTCGACGACGGGCCGGTGGTGACCCGGGAGCTGGTCGAGCAGCTCATCGACGAGGAGCTGACCAAGATCCGGGCGGCGGCCGGAGACAGCTTCGACGCCGCGCAGTACGGCCAGGCGGTCGCGCTGTTCACCGAGGTCGCCCTGGCCGACAGCTTCGCCGACTTCCTGACCATCCCGGCCTACGAACGCATGCCGTAGCTGGTTTCTCGCCAGCGGTGCCGGAAAAGGAGACAATCAGCACAGCTTCCGCGTGGTGAGGTGGTAGGCATGACGACGGCTGTTGACGCGCTGGTCCCGCGGATGCGGGAGATCTGCGGGGCGGGGAACGTCGTCACCGATCCGCTGGAGCTGCGCACCTACGAGTGCGACGGGCTGACCTCGCACCGGTCGGTGCCGGCCCTGGTCGTGCTGCCGGGGACGGCTTCGGAGGTGGCTTCGGTCGTGACGGCGTGCGCGGCGGCGGGCGTGCCGTTCGTGGCCCGGGGCAGCGGGACCGGGCTGTCCGGCGGGGCGCTGCCGCGCCAGGACGGCGTGCTGGTCGTGATGTCCCGGATGCGTTCCATCGTCGAGATCGACCCGGTGAGCAGGCGGGCGGTGGTCGAGCCGGGCGTGACGAACCTGGCCGTAAGCAAGGCCGCGGCGCCGTTCGGGTTGTTCTACGCGCCCGACCCGTCCAGCCAGGTGGTCTGCTCGGTGGGCGGCAACGTGGCGGAGAACTCCGGCGGCGCGCACTGCCTCAAGCACGGGTTCACCGTGCACCACGTGACCGGCCTGCAGATCGTCACGCCGTCGGGCGAGCTGACCTGGCTGGGCGACGGGACCGGGGTCGCTTCCGGATACGACCTGGTCGGCGCGTTCACCGGCTCGGAGGGGACGCTGGGCATCGTGACCAGGATCGTGGTCAAGCTGATGCCGCTGCCCGAGGTGGTGCACACCCTGCTGGCTGCCTACGTCACGACCGCCGAGGGCGGCCGCGCGGTATCCGACATCATCGCGGCCGGCATCGTGCCCGCGGCCATCGAGATGATGGACGCGCTATCGATCGAGGCCGCCGAGGCCGCGGTCCACTGCAACTACCCGGCCGGGGCCGGGGCGGTGCTGATCGTCGAGCTGGACGGGCCGGCCGCCGAGGTCGAGGCGGAACTGTCCGTGGTCCGCGCGATCTGCGAGGCGGCGGGCGCGACCGAGATCCGGGCGGCCGACGACCCGGCGCAGCGCGCGGTCATCTGGGCCGGGCGCAAGTCCGCGTTCGCCGCGGTGGGCCGGATCAGCCCGTCCTTCATCGTGCAAGACGGCGTGGTGCCGCGGACGTCGCTGGGCGCGGTGCTGGCTCAGATCGCGTCGCTGTCCGAGGCCGCCGGGATCCGGGTGGCGAACGTGTTCCACGCCGGGGACGGGAACCTGCACCCGCTGGTGCTGTACGACGACGCGGTGCCGGGCCAGGCGGAGGCGGCCGAGGAGGTGTCCGGCCAGATCCTGGACGCGTGCCTGGAGGCGGGCGGCTCGATCACCGGCGAGCACGGGGTGGGCGTGGACAAGTCCCGGTACATGCCCAAGATGTTCGGTCCCGACGACCTGGACACCATGCAGCTGGTCCGGTGCGCCTTCGACCCGGCCAGCCTGTGCAACCCGGGCAAGGTGTTCCCCACGCCGCGGTTGTGCGGCGAGGTGCCCGGCCACCGGCGCGCCGGGGTTTTTGCGGCAGAGCATCCCGCCGTGGCGGCCGGGCAGGCGGAGATCTTTTGATGGATACCGAACGGACCGTGGTACCCGGCGTCCGGGACGCGCTGGTCGCGGCGTGCCCGGTGGTGCGGTCGGCCGACGCGGCCGCCGACGCGATCGCGGGCGTGGTGCCGTCGTTCGTCGCGTTCCCGGCCAGCACGCAGGAGGCGTCCGCGCTGCTGCGCGCGGCGGCCGCCTTCGACCTCGCGGTCGTGCCGCGAGGCGCCGGGACCGGGCTGAGCTGGGGCGCGCCGCCGTCGGCCTGCGACCTGGTCATCGACCTGCAGGCCATGGACCAGGTCATCGAGCACGCGGCCGGCGACCTGGTGGCGCGGGTCCAGGCGGGCGCCACCGTCGGGCACCTGGCCTCGGTGCTGGGCGCGGCGGGCCAGGAGCTGGCCCTCGACGTCCCGGCCGGCGCGACGGTGGGCGGCGTGGTGGCGACCGGGACGGCCGGGCCACGGCGGTTCCGCTACGGGGCGCCGCGCGACCTGCTGATCGGGATCACGATCGTCCGGGCCGACGGGGTGGTGGCGCGCTCGGGCGGCAAGGTGGTCAAGAACGTGGCCGGTTACGACCTGGGCAAGCTGTTCTCCGGGTCGCAGGGCACGCTGGGCCTGATCACCGAGGTGGCGTTCCGGCTGCATCCGCGGCCCGCCGCGGTGGCCTGGGTCACCGGCGACTACGGGCCCTCGGCTTTGGCGAAGGCGGCTGCCGCGGTCGCCACGGCGGCCGGTTCCGCGCTCGTGCCGTCGGCGGTGGAGCTGGCCTGGTCGGCTGAGTTCCTGCGGATGGGCGTGCTGCTGGAGGGCACAGA
This sequence comes from uncultured Actinomycetes bacterium, assembly GCA_963819785.1. Taxonomy (GTDB): domain Bacteria; phylum Actinomycetota; class Actinomycetes; order Streptosporangiales; family Streptosporangiaceae; genus Palsa-504. The sequence goes on from CAWFXW010000002.1 coordinate 121,924, forward strand.
GTCCGGGGTGAGCGAACGGGCCGGGCGGGTGGCCGAGCTCATCGCCGCGGCGGGTGGCACGCCGGTGGTGGCGCGGTCCGAGGTGCCGTTCCGGTGGTTCGACCTGGTGCCCGAGGCGGGTGCGCCGGCCGTCGTGGTCCGCGTGTCGTTCTGGGTCAGCCGGCTGGCCGGGGTGCTGGAGGCGATTGCCGCGGCGGGTGCGAGCGCGGGTGTCCGGCCGGTGGTCAGCGGCCCGGCCGGGGCGGGGGTGCTGTACGCGTGCCTGGACCCGGGCGTCGCCGAGGAGGACGCCGCACGGTTCGTGCTGGTGCTGCGCGACGCGCTGGGCCTTTCCGGCGGTCCCGGAGGTCTGGTTGCGGAGCCTCGCGGGTCGGTGGCGGTGCTGGCCGCGCCGCCGGCGGTGCTGACCGCCGCCGGGGCGTACGGCCCGGTGCCGGGGGCCGGGCTGATGCGCGCGGTCAAGGACCAGTTCGATCCCGGCCACCGGATGTTCCCTGGCCGCCTAGGGGGAAGCTGATGGAGGAGGCCGAGCGCCTGCGCGGCGTGATCAAGGACTGCGTGCACTGCGGGTTCTGCCTGCCGGCCTGCCCCACGTACCAGCTGTGGGCCGAGGAGATGGACTCCCCGCGGGGCCGGATCTACCTGGTCGGCCAGCTCCTGGAGGGCGCCGAGCTGACCCCGGCGGCGGCCGAGCACTTCGACCGGTGCCTCGGCTGCATGGCGTGCATGACCGCCTGCCCGTCCGGCGTGCAGTACGACCAGCTCATCGAGGCGGCCCGGGTGTGGACCGAGGATGCCCGGTCCGAACCGGTCCCGTCGGTGTCGGCCTCCGCGGCGGGGCCGGCGTTCTCGGCGGGGCGGGCGGCCCGGTTGCGGGAGCGCGCCGAGCGGGCGGCGATCTTCGCGTTGTTCCCGTACCCCCGCCGGTTGCGGGCCGCGATCGGGCCGCTGCGCACGATGCAGCGGACCGGGCTGGACCGGAAGCTGGCCCGCAGCAGCCTGCCCCGGCGGGTCTCCCCCACGCTCGGCGCGGCGCTGCGGCTGGCCCCGCCCCCGTCGGCGGCGGTACGCCTGCCGGAGCGGGTGGCGGCCCGCGGGCCGCGGCGCGCGGTGGTTGGCATGCTCACCGGGTGCGTCCAGTCGGTGTTCTTCCCGCAGGTGAACGCGGCGACGGCGCGGGTCCTGGCGATGGAGGGCTGCGACGTGCTCATCCCGCGCGGCCAGGGCTGCTGCGGCGCGCTGTCCATGCACGCCGGCCGGCAGGCCGAGGCGATGAACTTCGCCCGGCAGACGATCGAGACGTTCGAGCAGTCCGGCGTGGACGCGATCGTGGTCAACTCGGCCGGCTGCGGCTCGGCCATGAAGGAGTACGAGCGGCTGCTCGGCCGGGACGGGCAAGACCCCCGCTGGGCCGGGCGGGCCGCGGCGCTGAGCGCCCGGGTCCGGGACCTGTCGGAATTCCTGTCCGACCTCGGCCCGGTCGCGCCGCGCCATCCGCTGCCGGTCACCGCCGCCTACCACGACGCCTGCCACCTGGGACATGCCCAGCGGATCACCCGCCAGCCGCGGGAACTGCTGCGTGCGATCCCCGAACTGCGCCTGGTCGAACTGCCCGACGCCGGGACCTGCTGCGGCTCGGCCGGCGTGTACAACCTGCTGCAGCCCGAGGCGGCCAGCGAGCTGGGCGCGCGCAAGGCCCAGTCGGTGCTGGACGCGGGCGCGCCGCTGCTCATCTCGGCCAACCCGGGCTGCACGCTGCAGATCGCGGCCGCCCTGGCCGACCGCGGCGAGCACGTCTCGGTGGCCCACACGGCCGAGATCCTGGACGCCTCGCTTCGCGGCCTGACCTGGTCATAGCCGGCACCAGGTGAGAAACTGGCATCGTGGACGCTGACGCAGACAAGCCGGGCCAGCAGTTCCGGGCGGCCTGGCAGGCCGCCGCGGACGCGCTGAGGGAATGGTCGCAGCAGGTATCGCACGCCACCCACGAGGCGCTGGACAAGATCGAGCCCGCGGTCCGGGCCGCGGCCGAGGCCGGGCGTTCGGCCATGACCGGGGAGTGGCGTAACTGCCGCTGCCAGTGTCGTACGGCACACCCGGCCGACGCGGACGTGTGCGACGGCCGGGCGGTCATGACCCGGCAGGTCGGCGGGGCCGACGTCGCGCTGTGCGCGCCCTGCGCCGTGGCCCAGGGCGTCGCGGAGATGACGCTGTAACTCATTTTCGTACGCTCCGGACGGCCGTACCGATCATGATCTTGCCTAGGCTGGATCTCAATGTGATCTCCTCCTCGCGGTCAGGTGAGGGTCCTGCGCACAGGACACCCACGCTGGCTCTGGCCGAGCTGCGGTGAGGCTCTGCTGACGGTATGAGATCGCGGTCAGCGGGCGGGCAGGGTGACGGTGAAGACCTCCTGGCTGGCCTGGGTGGCGAGCGAGCCGATGCCGGTCACCGCGGTGCCGGACGGGGCCAGCGCGCTGATCCGGTAGCTGCCGCCGGTCTGGGGCCCGGTCAGGCCGCCGATCCGCGCCGGCGTCCACGAGGTCCCCAGGACCGAGGTCCAGGCGGCGACCTGCTGCTGGCCCGCCGCGCCGAACTGGCCCGCGGCGGTGAAGCCGCCGGAGCTCGCGGTCAGCGCGGTGAACGTGGTGTCCGGTCCAGGCGAGCTGAACGGCACCTGCTGCCAGCTGCTGCCGCCGTCGACCGACAGCTCGGCGAACGGCACGGTGCCGGTCCGGGTGTAGGCCTGGCCCAGCGCGGCCACCCGGTTCCCGTTGATCGCGATCTGCTGCAGCACCCCGGACGTGGCCCCGGCCGGCGCGGGCAGGACGATGGTCCTCCAGGTCCGGCCGTCGGTCGTGGTCCAGACGGCCGGCTGGCCGTTGTGCGATCCGACCGACACGAAGCCGTTCGCGCCCGCGGCGACCGCGAGCACCTGGCTGGACCCGGTCGCAAGGTTCACGTCATGCGCCCGGGTCCAGAAGGTCAGGTCCGGCGACCACCACACGTCGGCCACGCAACTGCCGCCCGGCGCGACCAGCTTGCCGACGATGACGTAGCCGTGCGGGCCCGAGGCGACCGCGACCGCGCCGACGCCGGCCAGGTCAGCGGTGATCGAGCCCGGGCCGGTGAGCGCATGCCAGGTCGTGCCGTCGGCCGAGGTCATGACGACCGGTCCGGGCGCGCCGACGGCGAGCCAGCCCGACAGCCCGTGGGTCACCCCGGTCAGGGCCTCCACCCCCTGGATGCCCGAGACCTGTGCGAGTGACGTGACCAGGGCCCACGATCCGCCCGAGGCCTTGCGCCACACGGCCGGGTAGCCTTCGGTGCTGCCCACCGCGATCTGCTGGCCGCCGGCGACGGCCAGGCCATTGACGGACAGCTCGGGGATGGCACCGCCCGCGATGCCGGCCAGCGAGACCGGCCGGACGGTGCCCGTCGCGTTTGCTACCAGGAACACCGGCTGCTGGCTGACCTTGCTGGGCGAGGTGTACCCGACGGCCACGATGGTGCCGGCCGAGGCCACCGTCGCGCCGACCACCGACTCGGTGTCCGCGTTGCCCAGGGATCCGGTCTGCTGCCACGTCCCGCCGGTCCCGGTGCTGGTGAAGGCCACCAGCTGGCCCGCGGCGCTGGCCCCGGCGACGACGAACCCGAAGTCACTGCCCTTGACGAGTCCGGGGTTCCAGGCCGCGGTTGCGCCGATGGTGCCCGCGTACTGCCACGCCGTTCCGTTCGGTGAAAAATACGCCACTCCGTCGGGGGTGCCGTTCGCCGACTGGCCAGGCCGTACGGCCAGCAGGCCGGACGAGTCGGCGCCCAGCCCGGTGATCGCGGTGCCGGCCCCGTGGTCGGCCGGGACCGTCACCCGGGTCCAGGCCGAGCCGCCGTCGGTGCTCAGCCACACGCCCGCGTAGGTGACGCCGTGGCTCGTGACCTGGCCGGACATCAGCGTGGCGGTGCCGCGCGAGGTGATGTAGGAGATGTTCTGCACGGTCTCGCCAGGGCCGGCCAGCCCCAGTTGCGCGGCCGTCTTCCGCTGCCAGGTCACGCCGTCACGGGAGGTCCAGATCACGGCCTGCGTGGCGTGGTTTCCGTCCGCGGCTACGCCGGCGGCCAGGAACCCCATGGACGTGCTGTTCAGCACCCACATCGAGTCGCCGGCCAGCATCGGGGTGATGCCCTTGGTGGACGCGAGCGTCCAGGCCTGGCCGTTCGGGCTGGTCCAGATGGCCTGCGGGCCGACCGCCAGCCAGCCTTCCGGACCGCCGGCCAGCCGGGCGGCCGGGTATCCGAGCGGGGCCTGTACCTTCTGCCCGCTCGCCGCGTACACCGGGGCCAGGCGCCAGGTGGCGCCGCCGTTGACGGAGACGAAGAACTGCTGCCTGACCACGCCGTCGCTGGCCTGCGAGCCCATCGTGACAATGGTGTTCCCCGAGGCCACGATGCGGTCCACGGTCTGGAAGACGCCGCGCTGCTGCTGCCCGGGATACATGGCGATGGTCAGCGCCGACTGGCCCGTGGTGCCCTGGTTCGGCTGGTTCGGAGCCTGGTTCGGCTGCTGGCTCGAGGTGAGCTGGCCGAACTTCGGGCCGTGCCCGGTGAGCAGGGCCAGGGCCAGCACGGCCACCGCGACCAGCACGATCACCGGCACCACGATGGTGGCCGTGCGCCGCCGGACCCGGCCGCGCCGGGTACGGGGACGCCAGGTGCCGGCTCCGGGGAGTCCGGGCTCCAGGAGCAGGGTCCCGGTGTCGGTTCCGGGGTGGTACGGGTGGTCCTGGTCGTCGTAGTTTTCGGCGCGCTCCCAGAGCGGCGGGGGCGCGGCGCTGGGTGAGCGCCACGTGTCGTAGTCGTCCATCGGCTGGTCTTCGGGCTCGGTCAGCACGCTGGCGTGGGGTTTGGTGCGGGACGCGAGGTACATCTCGGGCCAGGCGTCGTTGCGCGGCTCGGGCCGGGAGTCGTTGCGCGGCTCGGGCCGGGAGTCGTTGCGCGGCTCGGGCCGGGAGTCGTTGCGCGGCTCGGGCCGGGAGTCGGTGCGCGGCTCGGGGCGGGGATCGGTGAAGACGGGCGCGCCGAGCGGGACGCGCATGTTGCCGGGCCAGGCGCCGTTCGCCGGCTCGGGCGGAAGGGGGCCCGACCTGACGTGGCGGCCGGCGGGCTGCCGTTGCGGAGACCAGTCAGGAGACCGCGGCGGCGGGACGAGCGGGCGGGGCTGCTGGGCAGGCCTTGGCGACTGCGGCGGGCGGCCTGGCTGGGGCGGCCGGCCTGGCTGGGGCGGCCGGCCTGGCTGGGGCCAGGCTTGCTGGGGCCAGGCTTGCTGGGGCCGGCCTTGCTGGAGCGGTGGCGGCTGGTTGCCGGGCGGGGCCGACGGCCGCGGGCATGACTCGGGGTATGCCGGGGCGGGCGGGTACGACTGGTGACCGTCGTCCGCCGGGTGCTGGTCCCAGGGGATCTCCGACTCATTCCACAGGCGCTGTGAGGTCTGCCACGGGGACCGGTCGACCGGTGCTTTGCGTGACGCGGGGCCAGGCCGCAGCGGCGGCAGGCCCGGGCCACCCGGACGGCCGCGCAGCGCCCGGGTCGGGCCGACGACCGGCTCGGCGGCCAGGACGGACCGCCGGGAAGGGCCGGGGCTCGCGGGCGCCGATCCGTTCGTGCCGCTGGCCGGGCCCGGCGCGTTCTCGGCGGCTGGCTCGGCGGGTTCTTCGCCGGCCGGGGCGGGTTCTTCGGCCGCCGGGGCAGGTGGTTCGCCGGCCAAGGCGGGTGGTTGGCCGGCCAGGGCGGGTGGTTCGGCGTCCGGTTCGGGTTCACCGGTGTCCTGGTGCCAGGAGATGGGAGACTCACCCGGTTCGGGCGCGGGCGATGCGAACCACTCTCCGGTGACGTTGTCGTCCGGACCGGCGGAATGCGGGCTGCCGTCCGGGGAGCGCAGGAACCAGCCGGCCGGAGGCGCTACCCCCGGAAGGTCATCATCCTGGCTGGCTGGCTCGGCCTGCGCCTGCGCCTGGGCCTGGGCCTGGCGGGCTTCCGGCGGTTCGGGATCGCGGGCCGCGGCCTGCGGCGACATCAAGCCGGGCGGCACCGACCAAGACGGCACGACGCGATCCGGCCAGACCTGGTCAGAGGCGCCTATACGCTGCGGGTCTTCGGCTGATCCGAGATCTTGATAACTATTCTCACTCGTACGATCACGTTCCGTGCTCATCGCAAGCCCCAGTTTGGCCAAGTTTCGGACGAGATGTCATAGTCCTCGCCGATCCCTACTAATTCGTACGGGTCTTCCCGCGTTTCGATGTTACCCATTGAGAGCGAGAGTGTACAGAGGGCTATTTTTTGGACCTGCCGGGATCATTTAGCGCGATACAGATGATCTCGGGACAGCGTTACGGCGGCCGGGTTCAGCGCGGATCGGGCCTGGACGTCTCCTGGGCTTGGATGAGGCCGTAACCGATGGCCTGAGCCGTGGTCAGGGACCGGCGACGACGCGCGTCCTCGCGGATCTCGTCCGTCTCACGGCCGGTAACCTCGGCCAGCTTGAAGTACAGCGTGTCGAGCATGCGAGTCATCTGCTCTTGGCGGGCGGTGACCGCCGTGACGGTGCCGCCGAACTCAAGCCTGGGCTCGGCCAGGGTAAAAATGGCGTTCGGGTAGCCGGTCCGCTGCTCGCAAGACGCGAGCACGCCGAGGGCGGGCCCGCTGATCTCGCCGCTCACGCACCCGTGCACCGGAACGCGCAGGACGTCCAGAATTCCCATGACGGTGAGAGCGGCGGGGAGTTCGGCGCGCAGGTTCTGCAGTTCCAGCCGGATTGGCTTGTCCTCTTCGGCGTCCAGGGTGAGCAGCTGAGCGGAGAGCCGCGCGGCGGCCAGGTCGTCGAGCGGGCCGGAGGCCAGCACGATCCGCTTCTTCAGCAGCCGTTCGTACAGACTGGCCTGCCAATCGGCTAGCGGGTCGAGCCAGACCCGGACCGGGGAGGCCGGGACCGCCTCGGGGCGGGCGGGCCCCGGGGTGGACGGCCAGCCCGGGATGGACGGGGCACCGGGCCAGCCGGGCTCGCCGGGCCGCGGCTCACCGGGCCTGGGCGGGATACCTGGCAGGTGCGCGCGTGCTGCGCCGTTCGTCATTCGCTGGTTCCTTCCGCTTCTGCGGGGCGGTCGAACTTCCAGGTGATCTGGCCGCCGACGGCGGCCGCGTAGCGTTCGAGGGTCGAGGCGCGCACGTCGCCCGTACCGGATTCAAGCCGGGCCACCGCGGACTGCGAGGTTCCCATCCGCGCAGCCACCTCGGTCTGGGACAAGGCGGACGCCTGACGTTGTTCGGCCAGTTGGCGGACGAGCCGGCCACGGTCTTGGGCCATCCGGGCCGCCTGCTCGTCCGCCCGCCGGCGCAGCGCCATCTCGCGGAAACCCGGCATGACCGGGAGCTGGGCCTCTGGTCCGGCTGCGGGGCCGATCGCGAGGTCGACTGCTGGGTCGGCCGCGAGCCCGCCCAGTGCCGGGTCGGCCCCGGGGCCGACCACGGGGTCGGCCGGTACCGGTCCTGCCGTCGCCTCGCCCAGCGCCGATTCAGGAATCCGCGGCGTCCCAAGAGCCCCAGCAAAGGGGCCCTGTTCGCTGTTCATACCGTTTATGATATCTCATATTTGAGATAGCTGCGATCTGAATCGGGACGATGGCGTCCTGTACCAGTCCTGGCAGTGAGCGCCAAGGCTTCGCCGGGCACTGCCTGCCGACCCACCTGGCTCCCTGCCACCATCTGACCCGGCCCCGGCGACCCGCTCAACTACGTCGTTGCCACAACGACGCACACCCGACTACGTCGTTGCCACAACGACGTAGTTACCACCACCCGCGGCTGGTGCGCGAGCGAGGTGACAGCCATCTCGCGGGTTGCACTTGGCTACCAGGGGCTGCGGCTTGACTAGACGACGGGTGCTTGTATCCTTGTCTTATGGATATAGGTAAATCAATCGGAGACTCGGTCGCTGAGGCTCCGGGGCCGGGCGGGGCAGGCAGTGAGGCGGGGCCGGGCGGGGCGGACGGTGAGGCGAGAGTCTCGGGGCCAGGGCCAGGGCCGGGGCCGGGGCCGGGGGCGGGCCGGGCGCGCGGGTCGGGGTCGCCGATTGACTTCCGGCTGGATGCTGGGTCGGGGGTTCCGACCTACCTGCAGCTGGTGCAGCAGGTGGAGCACGCGCTGCGGCTGGGCTACCTCAAGCCCGGCGACCAGCTGCCGAAGGTCCGGGACGTGGTCGCCTCGCTGGCGATCAACCCGAACACGGTGCTGAAGGCGTATAAGGAGCTGGAGACCAAGGGCCTGGCCGCCGGGCGGCCTGGCCAGGGCACGTTCATCCAGGCCACGCTCAGCCAGATCGCCCTCCCCGAACTCAACGGGCTGCGCAAGGCCCTGCTCACCTGGCTGGCCACGGCGGGCGCGGCGGGACTTGACGAGGACGGGATGGTCGCGCTGTTCACCAGCGCGCTGCGGGATTTCCATGAGCGCCGCGGCGGGTCGCGCGCCCGCGGCGGCGCGGCGAGCGATGAAACGGAGGGCGTCGCATGAGCACGAATGTCATCGAGACCGCCGGCCTGGGTAAGCGGTACGGGAGCACGTGGGCGCTGCGGGAGTGCTCGCTGGCGATCCCCGCCGGGCATGTGACCGCGCTGGTCGGGCCGAACGGCGCGGGCAAGACCACGCTGCTCAACCTGGCGGTCGGCCTGGCCGAACCGTCCGCGGGCAGCGTCACCGTCCTGGACGGCCTGGCCCGCGGGTCGCCGGCCGCCCTGGACGGCATCGCGTTCGTCGCCCAGGACATGCCGGTGTACAAGAATCTGTCCGCCGCGGACATGCTGCACCTGACGGCGAACTTGAACCGGCGCTTCGACCGGGGGTATGCCGAAGCCCGGCTAGCGTGAGCTGGGCATCCCGCTGAAACGGAAGGCGGGCAGGCTGTCCGGCGGGCAGCAGGCCCAGCTCGCGCTGACGCTGGCGCTGGCCCGGCGGCCGGAGCTGCTGGTCCTCGATGAGCCGGTGGCGATGCTGGACCCGGTGGCGCGGCATGACTTCATGGCCATCGTGCTGACGGCGATGGCCGACGACGGCGTGTCGGTGGTGTTGTCCTCGCACGTGCTGACCGAGCTTGAGCGGGTGGCCGACTACCTGGTCCTGCTGTCACAAGGCCGGGTGCAGCTGGCCGGGGAGGTGGATAACCTGCTGGCCTCCCACCGTATGCTGACCGGCCCGGCCGCCGAGGCCGACCGATATGCCGAACGGCCCGTGGTGCACGTCCGCCGCGCCCAGGCTCAGGCCCACCTGCTGGTCCGGGCCACCGCCGACGATCCGGTCCCGCCCGGCTGGGAGTCACACCCGGTCGACCTGGAAGAACTCACCCTGGCCTACCTGCGCGAGCCCGGCGCCACGGCGCTGCCCGGCCCGGCCCGCGGCCGGGCGCTGCCCCTTGAAACCGGCGAACCGTCGGAGGTGACGCGATGACCGCGCTGACCATGCCCGCCCGCCCAGGGCACGACGCGCGCCTGCGGCCGGTGCCGTGGCGGCGGATGGCCTGGGTCACCTGGCGGCAGCACCGGGCCGCGCTGGCCGGCGTGGCCGCCTTCCTCGGCGCGTTCGCGGTGTACCTGTGGCTGACCGGCCTGCAGATGCACCACGCCGAGGCGGCCTACTGCCACCCGGCCGGCTCACTCGCCTGCGCCATCAACTTCACCGGCAGATACGGCGAGACCGCGATCATCGTCAGCATCGCCCTGCAGGCGGTGCCCGCGCTGATCGGGGCGTTCATCGGGGCGCCGGTGCTGGCCCGGGAGCTGGAGACCGGCACCTTCCGGTACGCCTGGACCCAGGGCATCGGCCGGCTCCGCTGGACGGCCGGCAAGCTGGTGCCGCTGGCGGTCGCGGTGACAGCCGCGGCCGGGGCGTTCACCGTCCTGATTGCCTGGTACAACCAGCCGTGGGTCGCCGCGGGCTACGTGACCCCGTTCTCGGCCCGCGTGTTCGACCTGCTCGGCGTCGCGTTCGCCGCCTGGACGCTGGCCGCCTTCGCGATCGGCGTCCTGGCCGGGATGCTCATCCGCCGGGCCGTCCCCGCGATCGCCGCCACCCTGGCCGCCTACGCCGGGCTCGCCTTCGCCACCGCGCTGTGGCTGCGCGAGCACTACATCACACCGCTGGCCACACACAGCACCAACCTGCCCGGCTCCGCGTGGGCCATCAGCGGGTGGTACACCAAGGGCGGCACGTTCGCGTTCGGCGACCACGGCAACGGGATAGCCTCTACCGCCAGGCAGCTCTGCGGTGGCCCCTGCTCCGGGCCGCCGGGCTCGCTCGATGCAGCATCCTCGCCCGGCACGGCTACACGCACTGGATCAGCTACCAGCCGGGCAGCCGGTTCTGGCCGTTCCAGTGGATCGAGGGCGGCTGGCTGCTCGCGCTGTCGGTGCTGCTCATCGCCGCGACCGTCTGGCTGGTCCGCCGCCGCGCGACCTGATGCGCGGGGCTAGGCGGCCGGGGCCGGGGGACGGTCGTCCGGGGGCATCGGGGATGAGCGGGTGAACCGCGGGCGGGGGCGGCGGGAGGCCCTCGCGGGGGCGGCCGACGCGGGGGCAGCCGGCGCGGGGATGGCCGGCGCGGGGATGGCCAGGGCGGGGACGGGGACGGGCCAGCAGGATTCGGCCCAGACCGTGCGGCCGGGGTGGGCGTCCGCGTAACCCCAGCGGGTGGTATAGGCGGCGACCAGGGCCAGGCCGCGCCCGCCCTCGCCCATCAGGTCGGCCGGACCGGCGGCGGGGAGGGTGTCGCTGCCCTCGTCGGTGACGGCGATGCGGGCCACGCCGGGGTGCGGGAGGTCGACCTCGACGATGAAGACGCCGCCGTTTCCCGAGTCGGTGTGGTTGATGGCGTTCGCGCACAGTTCGGATGCGCAGGTCATGAGCGCGTCGCGGGCCGGGCAGCCGAGCAGCACCTCGGCCACGAAGCGGCGGGCTTCGGGCACGGACGCGGGTACGCCGCGGAACGTCCGGGTCCAGGGCGGCGTCGGTCGGACGGCACCCGCGGACCCGAAGGAACCCACGTGGAGCACCGGATAGGCACCAGTCACCGTAGGTCACCTCCTGACATATGACTCCTACCCTGTGTGACGCACAACGGGACATTCCGGTTCAACCGGGCTTTGTTACGAAGTGCGGCAACCCGGGCAGGCACGTGCCGGGCCGACCGGAAATCGCTGGTCCGATCGACGTTTCGCACCTTTCGCCCCTTCCGTGTCAGCCGGGATCGGGGGGACACTAGGGGGACGGAGCACGGTTAAGGAGGCGGACATGGCCGTCGAGAGCACGCGCCCGCTCAAGCGTTCACTGTCGATCTGGGCCGCGGTCGGCCTGTCCGTCGCGCTGATGGCGCCGAGCATGGCCGCGAACATCAACCCGCAGGGCAGCGAGCCCTACGCGGGCCGTGCGGTGCCGCTGACGTTCCTCATCGCGGCGGTCGGCGTGCTGCTCGTGGCCTACTCCTTCGTCCGGCTCACGCAGTACTTCCACCACTCGGGGTCGGCCTACGCGTTCGTCGGCGCGACGCTCGGCCCGCGGGCCGGGGTGGTCGCGGGCTGGGGCATGCTCGGCACCTACACGTTCTACGCGGTGGTCACCGCGAGCGCGACCGGCATCTTCGGCACCGCGTTCCTGCAGGAGATCGGGGCCTGGCACAACCCGCCGACCTGGGCGCCGTGGATTCTGGTCGGGATAGCCCTGGCGCTGGTGCTGTGGCTCGCGGTCATCCCGCTCAAGCGGGGCGCGGGCGTGCTGCTGACCGTCGAGGGCACGACGGTCGCGCTGATCCTGATCGTCACCGCGGTCGTGCTGGTCCGGCTGCTGGCCGGGAACGCGCCGGGGCACGAGCAGTTCACCTGGAGCGTGTTCTCGGTGGCGCCGGGGACGAATACCAACGACCTGTTCCTGGGCGTGGTGTTCGGCTTCCTGTCGTTCGCCGGGTTCGAGGCGGCGGCCACCCTCGGCGAGGAGGCCAGGCGGCCGACCCGGGACATCCCGCGCGCGATCTTCGGCGTCGCGGTGTTCGGCGGTGTCTACTTCACGATCGTGACGGCGGTCGAGGTGATGGGTTTTGGCACCGGCGCGGCCGGCCTCAAGACCTTCTTCAACACCCCGTCGCTGCTCGGCGCCCTGGGCTCGTCCTACGTGGGCCACTGGGTCGGGGACGTGATCACGCTCGGCACCGCGGTCAGCGCCTTCGGCTGCTGCCTGGCCTCGACGGTCGGGGCCGCCCGGCTGATGTACGCGCTGTCCCGGGACGCGCGCGGGCCGCGCGGGGTCGGCGCGGGCTCGCGCTGGGGCACCCCGGCCAATGCGACGCTCGTGATCACCGCCATGTCGGCGCTGATCGTGATCATCTACGCGACGGCCTTCCACGCCACCGCGTTCGAGAGCTTCGTATGGTCGGGCACCATCGGCACGCTGATCCTGCTGGTGGTATACGTGCTGGCCTCGATCGGCTGCACGATCCTGGTGTTCTTCCAGCACAAGCTCGAGGTGCCGGCGTGGCAGATCGTGATCCCGGGCCTGGGCCTGATCGTGATCGGCTACACGCTCTACCGCAACGTGTGGCCGTACCCGACCGGCGATGGCCGGTGGTTCCCGATCACGGCCGGCGCCTGGCTGGTGGTGGCGATCATCGCCGTGATCGCCGCGCCGGGCACGGCACGCAAGCTCGGCGCCGCGCTGGCCGCGCGGGAGGGCATCAAGCCGCCGGACGACACCACGGCCGAGGTGCCCGCCCGGCTCGAGACGACGTAGTGGCGGAACTGCTCGCCTGCGTCGCGGAACAGCCCCTGGTCGACCACCACTGTCACGGGGTGCTGGTCCGCGACGCGGACCAGGCCACGCTGGAGTCGATGCTGAACGAGGGAGCCGCGTGGCCGGGCGGGTCGATGTTCGACTCGCAGGCCGGGTTCGCGTTCCGCCGCCTGTGCCCGCCCGTCCTCGGCCTGCCCCCGCACATCGAGCTAGCCGACTACGTCACGAGGCGGGCCGAGCTCGGCGCCGCCGAGGTGAACAAGCGGTTCCTGGTCGCGACGGGGACGTCCGCGATGTGCGTAGACACCGGCTTCACCCCCGAGCCGATCACCTCCCCGGCCGAGCTCGGCGGGCTGGCAGGGGCGACCGCGCACGAGATCGTCCGGCTTGAGCGGGTGGCCGAGGACGTGATCGCGGCCGGGATCGGCGCGGCCGGCTTCGCCGACGCGGTGCGCTCGGCGCTGGCCACCCGGACCGCGCAGGCGGTCGGGGTCAAGTCGATCGCCGCGTACCGGACCGGACTGGACCTGAACCCCGAGCGGCCGTCCGACGCCGAGGTGACGGCGGCCGCCGGGCGCTGGCTGGCCGCGCAGCCCGATAACGGGCCCGGCCCGCCCCGGATCGCGGACCAGACACTGGAACGGTTCCTCATCTGGTGCGGCGTGGACCTGGGGCTGCCCGTGCAGTTCCACGTGGGCTACGGGGACAGCGACGTCGACCTGCACCGCTGCAACCCGCTGCTGCTCACCCCGCTGCTGCGGGCCATCCAGCCGACCGGGACACCGGTCATGCTGCTGCACAACTACCCCTACCACCGCGAGGCCGGGTACCTGGCCCAGGTCTTCCCGCACGTATACATCGACGCGGGCCTGGCCACGCACAACCTGGGCCGCCGCGCTCCCGCCCTGCTCGCCGAGGCGCTGGAGCTCGCGCCGTTCGGAAAGTTCTTGTACTCCTCGGACGCGTTCGGGCTGCCGGAGCTCTATTACCTGGCGGCGGTCCTGTTCCGGACCGCCCTGTCCGGCTTGCTCACCGCGGGCGTGCAGGAAGACCGTTTTTCCGAACGGACCGTGGTGCGCCTGACCCGGATGCTCTGCGCCGACAACGCCAAACGCGCCTACCGGCTCGGCGACCAGATGTAACGCAGCGCCTCGGCGAGCAGGGAGTCCGCGGGCTGGCTGACGTCCAGCCAGGCGATGCGGGGGTCGCGGCGGAACCAGGACTCCTGGCGGCGGGCGAAGCGGCGGGTGGCCTTGACCGTGTTGTCGCGGGCTTCGTCCAGGGTGAGCTCGCCGTCCAGGTGGCGGAGCATCTGCTGGTAGCCCAGGGCACGGCTGGCGGTCTTGCCGTCTCGCAGACCCCGCTGGACGAGATCCTTCACCTCGGCCTCCAGGCCCGCCTGCCACATGCGGTCGACGCGGGCGGCGATCCGCCGGTCGAGCTCGGGGCGGGGCAGGGTGAGGCCGATCTGGATCGCGGGGCGGACCTGCTCGTACGTGGGCATGCTGGCGGTGAACGGGCGGCCGGTCAGCTCGATGACCTCCAGGGCGCGGACGATCCGGCGGCCGTTGCTGGGCAGGATGGCGGCGGCCGCGGCCGGGTCGAGCGCGGCCAGCCGGGCGTGCAGCGCGGCGGCGCCCGCCTCGGCGAGCTCGGACTCCAGCCGAGCGCGGGTACCGTGGTCCGTTCGGGGAAAATTGAGATCGTCGAGAGCGGCACGGACGTACAGGCCTGAGCCACCTACGAGCACCGGGACCCGGCCGCGGGCGACGATGTTGTCGGCCGTGACGCGGGCCAGTTTCTGGTAGTCGGCCACGTTCGCGGTCCGGGTCACCGGCCAGATGTCGAGCAGGTGGTGCGGCACGCCCTGCCAGGCGGCCTCGGGTTCCTTGGCCGTGCCGATGTCCATGCCCTGGTAGAGCTGCATGGAGTCGGCGTTGAGTATCTCTCCGCCGAGCTCACGGGCCAGCGCGATGGCCAGGCCGGACTTGCCGGTGGCGGTCGCCCCGACGACCGCGATGACGTGCGTGCCCATGGGTGTAAGTGTGCCCGGCGCCAGCTCGCCACGACGTAGCTCACCTCGAACGGGAACCCGCGGTAGCGCAGTTCGGCCTCGAAGGCGTCCGGGTTCTGATCAGCTCCGGCCGCCCCGGCCAGGACCTGCCAGGCGGCGCGGCCGGCGATTTCCAGCGGGCGGTCGTGGCGGGGGTCCAGCGCGGCCAGCGCGGCCGGGTCGGCGGCGGCCAGGGCCGTGGCCACCTGGTCGTCGTAACGGTCGGCTTCCGGATCGACGGCGAGCGGCGCGGCGCGGGCCCGGCGGGCGGGCCCGTCGCCCATGGCCAGCAGTGCGACCCGGGGTGCGAGCGCGGCCAGCTTCTCCCCCAGCTGCAGGCACTCGGCGGGCGGTGCGGCCGAGGCGATCCCCCACCACGCGGTCTTCCCCGGGTCGTGCCCGGAGAGCAGCCACGTGCCGATGGTCAGGGAGAGCGGCAGTTCCCGGGCGTCCTGGCCGGCCCGGCCGACGGTGAACGGGACGCCGAAGTCGTGCAGGCGGCCGGGGGTGTGCGGCGGGTACTCGGCGGTACGTTCGGTCCTCGGGTCGCCGCCGGTGATCACGACGAGGTTGGGGGCTTCGGTCAGCAGGGCGGCGACGGCGGCCGCGCACGCCGTCCGCAGGCGGCCGAGATCCGGGTCGGCAGGACCGGGCGCGCCGGTGGCCTCGGGGATCAGCAGCGGCGGATGCGGGCAGACGGCGGCCGCGATCAGCATGCCGGCGGGCGCATGATCAGCGGTTCCTCGACACTTTCCGGCGGTAGAGAATGCTGCCCAGGCCGCCCGCGATGGCCGCGCCGCCGAGCACCGCCATCCCGGCATCCTGGAATCCGGCCGTGCCGCCGCCGCCGGTGGCCGGCGCGCCGTTGGGGACCGAGTGGTCATCCGGCGACTGGCCGGACGCCGCCCCGCTGCTGCTAGCACCGGAGGCCGGCGCACTGCTCGCGCCCGACGCTGGCGAGCTGGTCGATCCCGACGCTGGCGAACTGGCCGAACCGGACGCTGGCGAGCTGGCCGACCCGGACGCCGGAGCGCTGGTCGAGGAACCCGTGTGCGGGCTCGCGCTACCGCTGGCGCCCGATGAGGCGCCGCCGCTGGCGGCGCCGGTCGCGCTGGAACTCCCCGATCCGTTGACGGTGGGCGAGAGCACCGTCACCGGCGGGCTGCTGCTCGAGGTGCAGGCCGAAAGCGCGACGCAGGCGAGCATGGTGGTCAGGCCCCAGCCGGCAACGGTCAGCCGTACCCGATGCGACGTCCACGCAATGGCAGTGCGCGCCCTCATCGAACCTCCTTGTGGTCCTGGCAATGACCATTTCCCGGATGCCCGCGGTAGAAACCGAGGAAAACGCCGGCGGCCTTAACGGGTGGTGCGGCTAACGGGCAATGGCGTGCCCACCATCGGAATATTAGGCTATGGGGTAGCACAGCCCGGAGGGAGGCCGCATTGGGGGGTGCGAGGTGGCCCCGGATCGCCGGGTTCCGCGTCGTTGCCTCGTGGCCGGAGGGCGGGTACGCGCGCCCGCCGAAGCCGATCGGTCCCCTGGCCCAGCTGGCCGGGGTGCTCGGGGTCCTGCTCATCCTGGCCGGTACCGGCGTCGTCGGCGTCGTGTTCCTGGCCCAGCGGCACGCGCCCCAGCCCGCCGCCGGGGCGGCGGGGGCCATCGGGGCGGCCGGTCACGGTCCCTCACTGCGACGTTCGATGCCGGTGTCCGTCGATATCCCGGCCATCGGCGTGACCTCCAAGCTCCTGCACCTCGGTCTCAACGCCAACGGCACGATCCAGGTCCCGTCGCTGGTCACGAGCGCGAACCAGGCGGCCTGGTACAAGTACTCCGCGACGCCGGGCCAGATCGGGGCGTCGGTTATCGAGGGTCACGTCGACAGCGATCAGGGGCCCGCGGTTTTCTACCGGCTGGGGGCGCTGCGTCCGGGAGACACCATCGACGTGACGCTCGCCGACGGGGTCACGGCCATTTTCCGGGTCACCGGCGTGCGCGAGTACGCCAAATCCAAATTCCCGTCCAAAGCCATTTACGGGGCCACCAACTATGCCGCGCTGCGGCTGATAACGTGCGGTGGCGTTTTCGACTATGCCACCGGGCATTACCTGAGTTCCACTGTTGTATTCGCGTCCCTGACCGCGTCCCGGCCGTCCAGGCTATGATCTGGCGCGGGAGGGGTGATCGATGAGATCCGGTATGGGCGTGGCTGGACGTCGAGACGATCAACTCGTGGGAGACCAGCACCGCGAACAACCGCGCCGACGTCGAGGGCATGGTCTCCTACTTCCGGCGCATCGGCGGCAACGTGGGCATCTACTCCACGCCCAAGCAGTGGGGTCCGCTGATGGGGACCATCCCGGCGACCAGCCCGCTGTACCGCCTGCCGGACTGGATCCCGGGCGCCACCACGCTGTCACGGGCCAGGAAGAACTGCGGCCTGGCCCCGCTGACCGGCGGCGGCACCGTGACCGTGGTCCAGTGGAGCATGAAACCGGTGAACCGTGACCTGGCCTGCCCGGCTCGGTCACACCACCGCTGACTGTCGCATCGCCGACTCAGGCGGCCGCGGCGGCCTGCTTGAGCAGGTGCCACAGGTACTCGACGTCGGGACGTTCGGTGCGCTCGGCACCGATCGAGACCCGGACCGACCAGGTGCCGTCGAGCAGCGCCGGGGTGACCAGCGCCGCACCCGAACGGTTGATCGAGTCGGCCCAGGCCAGCGTGTGCGCGTTCAGTGCGTCGGCGTCCAGCACGGCGCCTTCTTCTGATACCAGGCCCGCGGGCTCATGCCTGAGCACCACGGTCTGCAGGACAACCGGAGCCAGGACCCGCCAGCCGGGCGTGGCCGAGACCTGCCCGGCCAGCCAGCGGGCGTGCTCCAGGTCCCGGCGCAGCCGGGCCCGGATCGCCTCGACCCCGTCCAGGCGCAGGTGGAACCAGAGCTTGAGGGCGCGGAACCGCCGGCCGAGCGGGATGCCCCAGTCCTTGTACTGGGTCACCTCACCGTCGACGGCCGACCGCAGATAGGACGGGTTGGTGGACATGACCCGGATCAGGTGGGCGGGGTCGGCCACGTACAGCAGCGCGCAGTCCAGCACCGTGCCCAGCCACTTGTGCGGGTTCCAGGCCAGCGAGTCCGCGCCTGCCACGCCGTCGATCAGCCAGCGCATCTCCGGCAGGAGCAGCGCCGAGCCCGGCCATGGCCGCGTCGACGTGTACCCACATCCCGTACTGGCGGGCCAGCGGGACGATCTGCGCCAGCGGGTCGACCGCCGTGGTGCCGGTGGTGCCCACGTTGACCACCACGGCGGCCGGGCGCAGGCCCTTGGCCACGTCCTCCTCGAGGATGTCGGCCAGAGCCTGCGGGCGCATGGCGTACGTGACCGGGTCGACGGCGGCGAACCGGAGGTTGTCGCGGCCGAAGCCGGCCAGGGCCACCGCCTTGGCGATCGAGGAGTGCGCGTGCTCGGTGGTGTAGACGGTCAGCGGCACGCTCTGCGCCTGCAGCCCGCCCCGGGCCTCGGAGTAGTCCGTGGCCCGCTCGCGCGCGGCGAGCAGGGCGACCAGGCACGCGCTGGAGGCGGTGTCCTGGATGACGCCCCTCCACGAGGGGGGCAGCGCGGTCAGCTCGCGCAGCCACTCCACCACGACCTCCTCGACCTCGGTCAGCGCGGGAGCGGACTGCCAGGTGATGCCGAGCGCGCCGAGCCCCGAGGTGGCCAGGTCGCCCAGGACCGAGGCCAGGGACGCGTTGGACGGGAACCAGCCGAAGTAGCGCGGGTGCTGAACCTGGGTCACGCCCGGGACGACGATGTCGCCGAGGTCGGCCAGCACCCGGCCGAACGGCTCGGCCTGCTCCGGGGCCCGGCCCGGCAGCTTGCCCGCCACCTCCCCCGGTTCCACCTGCGCCTGTACCGGCAGCTGCGGGATCCGGGCCCGGTAGTCCGCGATCCAGTCGATCAGCTCGTGGCCAGCGGCCCGGAACTCCTCAGGCCCCATGTCGCACCTTCCTGTCAGTTAGCCCGGCGGGCAGCCTACCCGAGCGCTTTTTGCGGTTGACGGGGCGGTGACCCGGGGCCATGCTGGCGGCTGTGGGCGGGCCGGATGAACATGTGACGCGCAACCGCGAGGCCTGGGACCAGTGGGCGGCGGAGTACGCCGGGCCGGGCCTGCAGGCCTGGGCCGCGGCCGAGCCGACCTGGGGCATCTGGCACATCCCCGAGGCGCGGACGGGTGTGCTGCCCGCGGACCTGACGGGCCGGGACGTCATTGAGCTGGGCTGCGGCACCGGGTACGTGTCGGCCTGGCTGGCCCGCCGCGGCGCCCGCCCGGTGGGCCTGGACAACTCCGCCGCGCAACTGGCCACCGCCCGCCAGTTGCAGGACCGGTTCGGGCTGCGATACCCGCTGATCCACGCCAGCGCCGAACAGGTCCCGCTGGCTGACGCCCGCTTCGACCTGGCCATCTCGGAGTACGGCGCGAGCATCTGGTGCGATCCCTACGCGTGGATTCCCGAGGCGGCCCGGCTGCTGCGCCCCGGCGGGCAGCTGATCTTCCTGGTGAACTCGGCGCTGCTCATGCTCACCGTGCCCGACGAGGACGACCAGCCCGCGACCGAGCGGCTGCTGCGGCCCTACTTCGGCATGCACCGGTTCGAGTGGCCGGGCGATGAGTCGGTCGAGTTCCATCTGGGCCACGGCGAGATGATCCGGCTGCTGCGCGGCTGCGGCCTGGAGGTGGAGGACCTGCTGGAGCTGCGGCCCGAACCGGACGCGACCACCCGGTATCCGTTCGTCACCCTGCAGTGGGCCCGGCAGTGGCCCTGCGAGGAGGTCTGGAAGGCGCGCAAACCCGGTTGAAATCGGTTAACTTACCACCGCCTGGCCACCGCCTTCGATGGCGACCACGGCCAGGCAGCCGCCGCCAGAGTTCTGGACCACCCAGTAATCACCAACGTAGGTCGTGAACCCAGTCGACGAGCCCGGCACCAGCGTTGCTTCGTTCACGATCGCGCCGCTCGGGTCGATGTAGGAGATCTGCACATCCGCTGAGCTGTGGTCGACGAAGCTGAACTGCACCGACGCGCCGTTGGAGGAATGAACCGCCCCTTGTTCCCCGCAGGATTCCTCGCGGCCGCCGCTGACGCTGACACTGTACGTAGTTGGCTGAGTCCGCTTGGGCGTTGGTTTCGGCGTCGGTTTGGGGCTGGATTTTGCCGTGGATTTCGGTGAGGATCCAGTCGAGGACGGCACTGATCCTGGTGCGGTGGTCGGCGCCTGCGTGGCCGCGTCCTGCGTGGCCGGGTGCGTACTTGACCGCCCGGACGACGCGACCGAGGAAACGGGTGAGGTCCTGGCTGACGACGACGGCTGGGACGTCGCCGACTGGGCCGCCGCCGGTACGCCGAGCGGAGCGGCGACCGATCCGCTGGCTGGCCCGTGCGCCGCCGATGCGTGGCTGGAGCCGCTCACGGCCAGTCCGGTCGCGACCGATCCGATCACGATCACCGCAGCCGCCGCGGCGAGCACTAGCGGCCTTTCCAGGCGGCGGCGGCGCGGCCTGGCCGGGAGGTCCCCGCCCGCGGTCGGTCCGGCCGTCACTGCCGGAACGAGCGCCGCCGCGAGCTCGGGAGCGGCGGTCTGGCCCTCCCGTGGAGCAGTCTGAACCTCCGCAGCGGCCACCTCGCCGTTGGGCGCAATCGTGTCCGGCTCCGGGACCGCCTCTTCGGCCTGCATGGGTAGCGCCTCAGCCTCAGCGTCAGCCTCCGCCTCAATCTCGGCGGATGGCGTTTCCGGCTCCTGGGGCGGCGCCGTGGGCTCCGGGGGGGCGGTCTCGGCTCTGGCCGCGATGAGGGCTGAGTTCCCGGTGATGGTCGGCGGGTCATCGGGTGACGCCTCAGCTTCAGCTTCAGCTTCAGCTTCGGCTTCAGCTTCAGCTTCAGCTTCGGCTTCGGATGGCGACGGCTCGACGGCCGCCTGCGCCGTACCGTCAGAAGGGAACGCTCTGGTGATGGGATCGGGCAGCCAGCCCGTGGCCGGCTGGACGGCTTCAGCTTCGGCCAGCAGGTCATGCGCCGTGGGTCGCTGGCTCGGATCCTTGGCCAGGCACCGCTCGATGAGCGGCCGGATTTCATCCGGCACCCGGTCCAGGCGCGGCGGGGCATGAACAACGCGGTAGACCAGCGCAGCGGTCGACCCGCTGCCGAAGGGCGGCTCGCCGCTTGCGGCGAAGGCCACGACCGCACCGAAGCTGAATATGTCGCTGGGCAGACCGACCTCATTGCCCTCGGCTTGTTCCGGGGACATAAAGCCGGGCGAGCCGATCACGAAGCCCGCACGCGTCATCGAGGTTGCCTCTGCCGCGCGGGAAATCCCGAAGTCGATAACGCACGGTCCGTCCTTGCCCAGCAGCACGTTGGAGGGCTTGAGGTCACGGTGGACCACACCCGCGGCGTGGATCGCGGCCAGGCTTTCGGCCAGCCCGGCGGCCAAAGCCAGCACCGAGTTGAGAGGCAGTGGTCCGTGGTCGTGGACGGCCTCGGATAGCGAAGGCCCGGCGACGTAGGCGGTGGCCAGCCATGGTTCCGGGGCATCGACGTCTGCGTCGACCACCATGGCCGTGAAAAGGCCACTTACCTTCCTGGCGGCGGCGACCTCCCTCCGGAACCGCACCCGGAAGTGCGGATCAGCGGCCAGTTCACTGCGGATGACCTTCACCGCCACGGGCCTGCCGCCCGCCGAACGACCCAGGAACACCCGGCCCATCCCGCCGTCACCCAGCTGTCCGACCAGCCGGTACGGCCCGATGACCCGGGGATCCGTAGGCCGGAGCTCCCGCAACACGCCAATCCCCACCCAACGTCAGTAATAACGCGTCTGGCGCGTTATTGTCCGCAGCAATCCTATTGGTCCGATGTGTGCAATGCCTAGGCACGCGACGCCGCTGCGCCGATGAGCACCGGCCCGCTCCGTGGCGGTCAACTAGTGATGCCGATAAAGCGCCTGGATCCGCTGAATCAGGGTGCGCATGAGCGCCGGAGAGGGCTCGTCGTTGGTCCCGCTGTAGTTCCACAGGCTGTACACATCCGCGCCGGCGAGGACGTATAGCACGTTGAAGTAGAACGGCTTTATGTAATGGCCGGAGAAGGAGGCGGTCTCGGTGACCACGAAAGCCCGGTAGCCGCTGACCTTGGTATTCACGACCGAGAGGGTAGAGACCGAGGCGGTCACGCCAAAGGCGGGTTCGGTGAAGGACCGGCAGGAGACATACTTTGCCCGTGCTTGGTTGTAGATCGTGGTAGCCGATGCGGTAGTCGCGAACTGAAGCACATCCTCGTAGCCGCCCGCAATGCTGTTCGGGTACATCGCGGCCGCGTTCGGGTTGGTGTACACCAAGTCCGCGCCCGCTGTGTCGCCGAGGAACCCGAAAAAGACGTGGCTCTCGAAATAGCTGCAGCTCAGGCTGGGTATGTGCTTGGTGGCACGGGTTGAATCCAGCTTGGGCCCGGTGTCAGAGTGGGCAGCGCTTGTGAAGCCTGACCCGAAGGCGGAGGCCGGCAGCAAGGCGGCCTGCAGCTTCGACCCGCTAACCTGCGGCGGCGGTGCGGGCTTGTGCCCGAGCGGCTGAGCGGCCGCTGAGCCCGCCGTGGCGAACGATAGCGCCGCGGCAGCGGCGACGACGGTAACCAACCTGAACTTCATCTGTCCCTCCCCAGGAGCGTGGGTCGCCAAGCCTCCCGTCGGACATAACGACCTAAACGCTTATGAGCATAGATAGCACACTAAAATACGGACGGACAGGTTACTTTTCCGTGAAGGTTGAGCGCCCCCGTAAAGAGGCAGGTCGCCGGGAATACCGCCAACGGCCAAAGCTCGCATATCGGACATAGCGGAATATATAGATAAACTGGCGCATTATGCGCTAGTTCAGACGCCGAGCTTATTAGCCGACACGACCGGGCCACTCCGAGCCGATCAGCAGCCGTTCCTTGATCCGCAGCCCGGCCGCGCCGATGGCGGCCTCGGTGCGGGCCGGATCGGCGCTGTCCGGCACCACGCCCATGGTGGCCCAGAGCCAGGTGGCCTCCCGGGGTTCCAGCAGCTCCGATCCGAACATCTGGTAGACGAGCACGTGGCCGCCCGGCCGGTGCACCCGCCGGAACTCCGCGTAGGCGCGCGGCAGGTCCCGGACGTGGACCAGGACGTCACGGCACTAAACCAGATCCGCCGTGCCCGGGCCGAGGCGGGCGACGAGGTTGTAGAGCAGACCCGGGCAACGCGGCTCCAGGCTCTGGTCGAGGACGGCCGAGAACTCCTCCTCGATCCGCGGGTACGCATCATAGGCCTGCTCGAGGGATCACGCCACGGGTCGTCCTCCTAGCGGTTGAGGAACTGGCTGGCCAGGGCGGGCGGCGCGCAGGACAGCCAGCCGTCGGTCACCGCCTCCCGCAGGGCCGCGGCGGAGACCTTCCCGAGCTGGATCAGGACCGCGGAGTACCCGTCGAAATGCGAGATGGTGAAGAACGAGTCGGGATGGGCGGCGAGCATGGCCTCCTTCTCGCCCAGGTCCGCGACGCGGACGGCCAGGATGGGCCCGGCCGGCGGGGTCTGCTCGCCGAACCGCCGCAGGTCCGCCTTGCTGAACGGGCGTTCCCAGGCGAAGGCCTTACGCGCCACGAACCAGGTCCGGTTGCCGTGCCGCTCGCCCTCGGTCACGTCGGGCAGCGCCAGGGCCAGTTCGGCTACGTCGTCTATAGTCGCCACCCTGGTACGGTAACCGCCGGAGTCTTATTAGGAGCAGATCAGCATGACCTCAACCGCGCTGCTCGTCATGGACGTCCAGCAAGGTATCGTCGACCGCTTCGGCGGCGACAACGGGTACCTGCCACGGCTGGCGACCGCGGTGCAGGCCGGGCGCGGCGCCGGGATCGGGGTCATCTACGTAGTCGTCGGGTTCCGGGCCGGGCATCCCGAGGTCAGCGAGCGCAACAAGAGCTTCGCGGCCGTCGCCGGGACCGGCCGGTTCGCCGACGGCGACCCGGGTGCGGCCATCCATCCCGCCGTGGCGCCCGCGGCCGGCGACGTCATCGTCACCAAGCGCCGGGTCTCCGCGTTCACCGGCAGCGACCTGGAGGTGGTGCTGCGCGCGGCCGATGTCGAGCACCTGGTGCTGACCGGCATCGCCACCAGCGGCGTGGTGCTCTCGACCCTGCGCCAGGGCGCCGACCTGGACTACCGGCTCACCGTCCTGGCTGACGGGTGCCTGGACGCCGACCCCGAGGTGCACCGGGTGCTGACCGAGAAGGTATTTCCCCGGCAGGCCGACGTCCTGAGCATCGCCGAGTGGGTCAGCTCCAGGTCATTTTGATCTCTCGTCCGAAATTGACCCAGCCGGCACGCTGGAAGGCGTTCGCCATGGGAGTGTTGCCGAGGTCTGTGGAGGCGCGGATACGCGGGACGTCGTGCCGGGCGAGGATGCGCGTGCCCTCGGCGAGGATGTCGTTGATGTAGCCGTTGCCGCGATACTCGGGCAGCACGGCAAGATAGGCGATGATCGGGTTGTAGTCGTTGCGGGCCGGGATCACGAACCCGGCCGGCGTGCCCGCGGGCAGGGTTGCGATCTGCCACCAGTCCTTCGGGCTGGTGTAGCGTGCGATCTCGCCCTGGTAGTGACTGACGGCCGCGTCGCGGGCGGACATCCTGGTCAGCTGGTCCCTGCTGTGCGCATCCAGGGTTCCGTCCAGGGCCCGGGTCATCAGGGTCAGCAGTTCCCCGGCGTCCTGGACCGGCCGGAAGACAAGGCGCCTGCCAGGGGCGGGAACCGGGGTTCCCGGGCGCCATTCCAGGCGGAGCCGCTCAACGAACAGCCGGGCACCGGTGCGCTCCAGTATCGTCATCCGGTCCTGGACGGCTCGCCTGGTCTGGGCGCTCTCGCGCCACGCGGGCGGGACGAAGCGGCTGTATTGCGGCCGGGGAGATCCGGCCGGAAGGGCGGCTGCCATCGCGGTGTGCAAGAGCCGCACGCCGACGCTCAGCCGTCCGGGATCGGGCAGGTTGTCGTCGATGTCGAGAACGTCCAGCAGGAATGGTGTGTCATCTCCCGGCCGGCTCCACCAGGCGACCCTGGCCAGCAGCCGGTCACCTCGCAGCGCCGCCCACATCCATTCCGGCCGCCGACGGCCCTGGGCCAGGTCGCCGGCGAATTCCTCGTTGAGGACGTAGGGCAATTGGTTGAAAAGGCCGAGTTCTTCGCGTCCGGCGATCGGACGCATGATCAGGTTATCCAGGTCCACGGTTCAGGCACGCTCCGGTGGAAGGCGCCCGCCCGCTCCGGGGTCAGCCGCGGTCCGCGGCCCCGGAGGAGACAAGCGCGGTGATCATGGGGATCATGGGCCTATCCCTCCTCTCGATGTCGTGACCCGCTGTCCCGCGGGGTTCAGCCATAACGTCTACCCGGTCCCGCCCTGGCCGGCAATCCGTTTTTGATGTCCGAGATCGTGCTCCGTGCCGAGGACCGCGGTCGGCGTCGGGCGAGCCCTGGTTGCCGAAGTCGGCGAACGTGCTGAGGGTGAGCTCGCCGCCGAGCCGTGATGTGAGCGGGACCAGGCCACCCCCAGGCCAGCTCTGTTGGAGGTGGTCCGGGAACGGAGTGAAACCCCGGATTCACTGCACTAGAGGGTGGTGAAACCCCGGTTTCATCACATTGGGACGGGGGCGGGACGGGGGGGACGGGGGCGGGACGGGGGCGGGACGGGGGCGGCGAAGGGTTAGGGCGGTGAGGGCGCCGGCGAGGGACAGGACGGCGGATACGGCCAGGGCCGGGCGGTAGCCGCTGGTGACGGCGGCGGCTGAGGACAGGCTGCCGTGGGCGTTGAACACGGTGGTGGCGACGGCGATGCCGAACACGGCGCCGAACTGCTGCATGGTGTTCAGCACGCCCGCGGCCCGGCCCAGCGACGACGGGCGGACCGCGTTCAGGCCCGCGGCCGAGACGGACGGCAGGGCCATCGAGATGCCGACGCCGGCGATCAGTAGCGGGGCGACATAGGCGGCGTAGCCCGCCGAGCCGGCGGCCAGGCCCACGATCCAGGCGAAACCGGCCGCCTGCAGGATCAGCCCCGGGACGATCAGCGGGCGGGCGCCGACCTTGTCGCAGACCAGGCCCGCGATGGGCGCGACGACCATGGGCGTGGCGGTCCAGGGCAGGAAGCGCAGCCCGGTGCCCAGCGGTGAGTCCCCCAGCGCGAACTGGAAGAACTGGCTGGTGAGGAACGCCGCCGAGTAGATCGCCGCGGCCATCAGGAACTGCGTGACCACCGCCGCGGAGAAGCTGGCCGAGCGGAACAACCCGAGCGGAATCATCGGCTCGGCGGTGCGCCGCTCCCAGGCCAGGAAGGCGGCGATCGCGGCCAGGCCCGCGACCAGCCCGGCCAGGGTCTGGGCACTGCCCCAGCCGTCCTGGCCGGCCTGGACCAGGCCCCAGGTCAGGGCGCCCGCTCCCGCCGCGACAAGGACCAGCGCGGGGAGGTCGAGCCGGGATACGGGTCCCCGGCTGTCGGGCAGGCGCAACCAGGATCCGGCCACGGCGGCCAGGCCGACCGGCACGTTGACCCAGAAGATCCAGTGCCAGTCCAGGCCCTGGGTGACCGCCCCGCCGATCAGCGGGCCGCTGGCCACGGCCAGCCCGGCCACGCCGCCCCAGATGCCGATCACGGCGCCGCGCCGCTCGGCCGGAAACGCCGAGGTCAGCAACGTCAGGCCCAGGGGCATGATGATCGCGGCGCCGATGCCCTCCACGGCGCGGCAGGCGATCAGCGCCCCCACGTCCGGGGCCAGCGCGCAGGCGGCTGAGGCCACGGTGAACACGGACAGGCCGAGCAGGTACATGCGGCGCCGCCCGATCAGGTCGCCGAGCGCCGCGGCGGTGATGATGCCGGCCCCGAAGGCCAGCACGTAGGCGTTGACCGTCCACTGCAGGGTCCCGACGTTGCCGCCAAGCTCGCGGTGGATGGAGGGCAGCGCGGTCACCACGACCAGGGTGTCCAGCGCCACCATGAAGTAGGCCACCGAGGTGAGCAGGACGGTCAGCACCCGGCCGGAGGCACCGGGACCTGGCCGCTCGACCGGTACGGCGGCGACGTTGATGATGTCAGTCATGCTCGGGTAGACACGGGCGGGCGGCGAAAGGGCCGGATGGGCGGCGAGCGCCCGGTTTGCCGGGCCGGCGGTGTCCATACCGGTGACCACGTCGGGCGCGACGCCCAGGGAAGAAGTGATGCGGGGATGCGAACATGGCCACGGATCTGATCGACCGCGCGCAGGCCGGAGACGAGCAGGCCTTCCGCGAGCTGGTCGAGCCCTATCAGCACGAGCTCGAGGTGCACTGCTACCGGATCCTGGGCTCCGCGCAGGACGCGCAGGACGCCCTGCAGGAGACGCTGCTCGCCGCCTGGCGGGGCCTGGGCGGTTTCGAGCAGCGCAGCTCGCTGCGCACCTGGCTGTACCGGATCGCCACCACCCGCAGCCTGAACGCGCTGCGGTCGGCTAGCAGGCGCCCGGCCATGGACTGGCCCAGCCGGGACGTCGAACCGCCCGACCCCACCCGGCTGGGCGAGGTGTCCTGGCTCGAGCCGTACCCGGACGCGCTGCTGGCCGAGCTGCCGGACGACGCGCCAGGCCCGCTGGCGCGATACGAGGCCCGGGAGGCGATCTCGCTGGCGTTCGTCA
This sequence comes from uncultured Actinomycetes bacterium, assembly GCA_963819785.1. GTDB lineage: Bacteria > Actinomycetota > Actinomycetes > Streptosporangiales > Streptosporangiaceae > Palsa-504. Next base: position 149,521 of record CAWFXW010000002.1, read on the forward strand.
CCGCCTTGCAGCTCCTGCCGCCGCGGCAGCGCGCGGCGCTGATCCTGCGCGACGTGCTTGGCTTTCGCGACCGCCGAGGCGGCACAGATCCTGCAGGCCAGCGAGCAGTCGGTGGCCAGCGCGGTCAAGCGCGCCCGGGCCACCCTGGCCCGTGAGCTGCCGCCGCCCGGGCAGGAGGCGCCGCCCCCGCACTCCGGCCGCCGAGCAGCGGCTGGTGGCGCGGCTGACCCAGGCGTTCGAGGCGGGGGACGTGGCCGGCATCGTGGCCCTGCTGACCGAGGACGCCTGGCTGCGGATGCCGCCGGTGCCGCTGGAGTACCAGGGCCGGGAGCTGGCCACGCGGTTCCTCACCCTGACCTTCCGCCGGGGGCGGCGGTACCGGCTCTTCCCCACCCGGGCCAACGGCCAGCCGGCCTTCGGCGTGTACGTGCGGGACCCGCACGCCGCCGTGCTGCACGCCAACGGGCTGATCGTGCTGACCCTGGCCGGCGACCAGGTCAGCACGATCACCCGGTTCGACGCTAGTGTGCTGCCCCGCTTCGGGCTGCCCCGGTCGCTTCCCGCGTGACCAGCGGGCTGGGCCCCTCGGCTAGGGCCCGGGCCCGGGACGGGCCGAGCAGGGCGGGGAGGACCGCGGCCAGCGCCGCCACGGCCGCAGCCAGCAGCGCGAACCTGAGCCCGTGCATGAACGCGGTGCGCGAAGCGTAGCTGCCGTTGGCGGTGAACACCGCGGCCAGGACCGCGACCCCGAACAGCCGCCGGCCTCGCGCATCGTGTTGTTCGAGCCGGCCGCCACCCCGGAGTCGGCGAGCGGCACCGAGCCGACCGCGGCGTTGGCCAGGGTCGGGAACACGAACGAGATGCCGATGCCGGCCACGACGAACGGGCCGATGAGCGAGGGATAGCCGACCCCGGCCCGGACGGTCAGCGCCAGCCACAGGTACCCGCCGCCCATCAGCAGCAGGCCCCCGGCCATGAACGGGCGGTTACCGATCCGGTCCGAGCCGATGCCGCCGAGCGGCGCGAAGAGCATCGGCATCATGGTGAAGACCAGCATCCGGACGCCCGAGGCCAGCGGGGAATAGCCCATGCCGACCTGGAGCATCTGCGCGATCCAGAACACCGAGCCGATCAGCGCGAAGGAGAACGGGAAGGCCACCCCGCCCGCGGCCGAGAACGCGCGCCGGCGGAAGTACTCCAGCGGCATCATCGGCACCGGCGCCCGGCGCTCCCAGAGCACGAACGCGGCGATCAGGGCCGCGCCCGCGGCCAGCGCCCCGGCCACCTCCCCGCTCCCCCACCCGGCCGAGGGAGCCCGGACCGGCGCCCAGACCAGGGCGAGCAGCCCCAGGGTGATCAGCGGCAGCCCGGCCAGGTCGAGCCGGGGGCGCGGGCCCCGGCTCTCGGTGAGCATGACCGCGGAGGCCACCGCGGCCGCCACGCCGACCGGGACGTTGATCCAGAAGATCCACTGCCAGTTGATGCCCTGGATGATCGCGCCACCGAGCAGCGGCGCCAGCGCGACCCCCAACCCGGTGATGCCGCCCCAGATTCCGATCGCGGTGCCCCGCTTACGCAGCGGGAACGCCTCGCTGATCAAGGTGAGCGAGAGCGGCAGCACGACGGCGGCGCCGGCGCCCTGCACCGCCCGCGCGGCGATGAGGGCGGCCGCGCTGCCTGCGGTGGCGCAGGCGATGGACGCCACGGTGAACAGCGCCAGCCCGATGACGTAGACCCGCTTGCGTCCGAACCGGTCGCCGAGTGCGGCGGCGGTGAGCATCAGCGAGGCGAACGCGAGGTTGTAGGCATTGATCGTCCACTCCAGGTCGGACAGGCTCGCGCCCAGGTGGGTGCGCAGCGAGGGCAGGGCGGTCGAGACGACCACCACGTCGAGCGAGGTGACGAAGGCGCCGACCGACGCCAGGATCAGCGTGGCGGCGGTGCGCGGCGTGGCCCGCGCCGCCGGCGGGTCTTCCGGATCCAGCATGTTCAGTTCCCCTTGGTGTGGGTGTTGTCCGTCACCCGCTGCTGATCCGGGCGGCGAGGCAAACTCACCGCGGACCGGACCGATGAGTTCGGACCGCGGTCCGGATCTGTATGTGTGTGCGGGAGAACGAGGAGTTCGAGCGGCTGACCGGCGCCGTTCCGGGCGGAGTTGCTGGCGTACTGCTACCGGATGCTCGGCTCGGTCCAGGACGCCGAGGACCAGGTGCAGGAGACGCTGCTGCGCGCCTGGCGCGGGTACGGCGGATTCGAGGGGCGTTCGTCCGTGCGGACCTGGCTGTACCGGATCGCCACCAACGCGTGCCTGCGGGCGCTGGAGACCCGCGCCCGGCGGCCGCTGCCGTCCGGACTTGGCGCTCCGGCCGTGGATCCGGACGCGCCGCTGGCCCCGGCCCGGCCGGAGGTGCCCTGGCTGCAGCCCATCCCGGACGCGCGGTTCTGGCCGGTCCCGGCCGACCCCGCGGCGGTGGTGGTCTCGCGGACCAGCATGCGGCTGGCGCTGATCGCGGCCCTGCAGTACCTGCCGCCGCGCCAGCGCGCGGTGCTGATCCTGCGCGATGTGCTGGGCTGGCGGGCCGCCGAGGTCGCCGGGCTGCTCGGCACCTCGGTCCCGGCGGTGAACAGCGCCCTGCAGCGCGCCCGCGAGCACCTGGCCGCAGACCGCCCGGTGCAGGACGAGATCGGCGAGCCGGACACCGTCGCCGAGCGGGACCTGATCGGCCGGTATGCCACTGCGTTCGAGAACGCCGACATGGCCGGGCTGGTCGCGCTGCTGCGGGCGGACGCGGTGCTCGAGATGCCGCCGCTGCCCGGCTGGTTCCGCGGCCGCGACGCGGTGGCACGGTTCCTCGGCACCCGGGTCATGCGGTTGCCGTGCGCCGGGCCAGGCGGTGCGCCGCGCCCGCCTGGCGAGTTCTTGATGGTGCCCGCGGCGGCCAACGCGCAGCCCGCGTTCGCGGCCTACCAGCGCGATCAGGCGGGCGTCCACCACGCGCACGCCATCCAGGTGCTGACCGCGAGCGAGTCGGGGCTGGCCCGGATCGTCTCGTTCAATGACCCCGGGCTGTTCGCGATGTTCGGCCTGCCCGGAACCACGGCCCGTTCGGCATAATACGAAACTCGAGTTGCGTAATCCTTGGCTGGCTGCACACCGATACGCTGCCGATGTTCGGGGCGATGAACGCCGCCCTGGCGCACCGGGTGACGGGAGGCTGACGTGGATGACGCTATCCGGCCGTTCCGGATCGAGATCCCTGCCGCGGACCTGGATGACCTGCGGGACCGGCTGGCCCGGACCCGGTGGCCGGACCAGCTGCCCGGGGTCGGCTGGGACTACGGCATCGCGCTGGACGACGTGCGGGAGCTGGCCTCGTACTGGCGCACCGGGTACGACTGGCGGGTCCATGAATCGCGGCTGAACGGCTTTGACCAGTTCACCACCCAGATCGACGAGCAGACCGTGCACTTCCTGCACGTGCGTTCGGGATTGCCGGGGGCGCTGCCGCTGATCATGACGCATGGCTGGCCGGGCTCGATCGTGGAGTTCATGGAGATCATCGGGCCGCTGACCGACCCCGGGTCACACGAGGGGGATCCGGGTGACGCGTTTGACCTGGTTGTTCCGTCGATTCCGGGATACGGGTTCTCCGGGCCAACGCGGTCACGCGGGTGGAACGTGTCGCGGGTGGCGCGGGCCTGGGATGAGCTGATGCGGCGGCTGGGGTACCAGCGGTACGGGGCGCAGGGCGGGGACTGGGGGTCCGCGATCTCCCGGGAGCTCGGGGTCCTGTTTCCCGCGCATCTGATTGGGGTGCACCTGAACACGCTCTCGCCGTACTTTGCCGGGAACCTCGACGAGCTGGACCCGCAGGATCGCGAGCGGGTGGAGCGGTTGCGGCAGTTCCGGCGCGCCGCAAGCGGCTACGGCGCGATCCAGGCGACCCGGCCGCAGACCGTGGGCTACGGGCTGACCGACTCCCCGGCCGGGCAGCTGGCCTGGATCGCGGAAAAGTTCGGCGAGTGGACCGACGGGGGCCTCGGCGCGGTCGACCGGGACCAGATGCTGACCAACATCAGCGTGTACTGGCTGACCGGGACGGCGGGATCGTCGGCACGGTTGTACTACGAGGCGGCCCGGTCGCGGTCGGGGGGGCGCCGGTTCCCTCGACCGCGCCGACCGGAGTGGCGGTGTTCCCGGCGGAGATCGCGCCGCCGGTCCGGCGGCTGGCCGAGCAGTCCAACCACATCGTGCACTGGTCGGAGTTCGATCGCGGCGGGCACTTCGCGGCCATGGAGGAGCCCGGTGTGCTGATCGAGGACGTGCGGGAGTTCTTCCGGCGGTTCCGGTCCGGCTGATGGCCGAGGTGATCACCGCGCGGGAGCTCAACCGGGCCACCCTGGCCCGCCAGCTCCTGCTGGAGCGCGTGTCGGTGAGCGTCACCGACGCCATGCGGCGCGTGGTGGCGCTGCAGGCCCAGCAGCCGGCCTCCGCGTACCTCGCGCTGTGGAACCGGCTGGCCGGCCTCGACCCGGCCGAGCTCGACGCGGCCTTCGCACACCACCAGGTGGTGCGGGCCCAGCTCATGCGGGTCACGATGCACGCGGTGCACGCCGAGGACCACCAGGCCTTCCGCGAGGCGATGGATCCGACGCTGCGGGCGTCCCGGCTGGGCGACCCGCGGTTCAGGGCGTCCGGGCTGACCATGGAGGAGGCCCTGGACCTGACGAGCGGCCTGCTGGACTTCGCCGGCCAGCCGCGGACGGGCCCGGAATGCGAGGCCTGGCTGGCCGACCGGCTGGGCGCGCCCATGCCGCCGCTGGCGTGGCGGATGCTGCGGCAGTACGCGCCGCTGTGGCACATGCCGACCGACGGACCGTGGTTGTTCGGTTCCCGGGCCTACGTGGCGGCCCGGCCGCGGCCGGTGCTGGCCGATCCGGACGTCTCCGCCGCGGGTTTGCAGACCCTGATCCGGCGGTACCTGGAGGGCTTCGGCCCGGCGTCGATCGCCGACATGGCCCAGTTCGCGACGGTCCCGCGGACCCGGGCCAAGGCCGCGGTGCAGGCGTTCGATGGCTCGCTCGCCCAGCTGGAGGGTCCGGACGGCACCGTGCTCTACGACGTGCCCTCCGCTCCGCTCCCGGACGGGGACATCCCGGCCCCGGCGAGGCTGATGGCCATGTGGGACAGCACCCTGCTGGCCTACGCCGACCGGACCCGGCTGATCCCGCCCGGCTACCGCAAGATCGTGACCCGGATGAACGGCGACGTGCTGCCCACCCTGCTGGTCGACGGGTACGTGGCCGGCGTGTGGCGAGCGGTGCCGCACGGGATCGAGGCGACCGCGTTCCATGCGCTGCCTGGGGTGGCGTGGGACGGGCTCGCCGCGGAAGCCCAGGCGCTGATGCCGTTCCTGGCCGATCGCGAGCCTGAGGTGTACCGCCGCTACCACCACTGGTGGGACAAGTCGCTCGGCGCCGGGCTCCCCGGCGCCGAGACACGGCTGCTCCCCGGTTAATGCTAGAGTTCTCGACTGAACATTCGGTCGGTTTCTGGGCGGTGTTTGCGGATGCAGACGGGCGTGCGGCGCGGCCGGCCAGGTCATGACCTGGAGTCGGTGCTGCGCGGCGCGGTCAAGGTGTTCAACGAGCGCGGCTACGACGGGACCAGTATGGAGGACCTGTCCCGCGAGCTGGGTATCACCAAGTCCGCGATCTACCACCATGTGCCGGGCAAGGAGGAGTTGCTCCGGCTGGCCGTGGACCGGGCGCTGGACGGGCTGTTCGCGGTGCTGGACGAGATCTCGGCCATGGAGGCGCCAGCCATCGCGCGGCTGGAGGAACTGGCCCGCCGCAGCGTGCTGCTGCTGGTGGCCGAGTTGCCCTTCGTCACCCTGCTGCTGCGCGTCCGGGGGAACACCAAGGCCGAACGGCGGGCGCTGGCCCGGCGGCGTTCGTTCGACGCGGCCGTCGCGGACCTGGTCTCGCAGGCCCGCGACGAGGGCGACCTGCGGCCCGACGTCGACCCGGCGCTGGCCGCCCGGCTGCTGTACGGGATGATCAACTCCGTGGTCGAGTGGTACCGGCAACCGGGCGGACGGCCGGGTGAGCTGGCGGACAGCATCGTCGCCGTGGCGCTCGACGGGCTGCGGCTGAAGAGCTGAGGCTGGTCATCCGCAATGGAGCCCGCCTACGAAAGGCGGGAGAACCCGCCATGCCGACCGCCACCGCCGCCAGCGAGATCACGCCGCAATGGAGCCCGCCTACGAAAGGCGGGAGAACAGGAACACAGGGCGGGGCGCGTACTCAGCATTAGGGCCGCAATGGAGCCCGCCTACGAAAGGCGGGAGAACCGGCGCGCGGCCCAGCAGAGGGTCTACCCGCTGACGCTGCCGCAATGGAGCCCGCCTACGAAAGGCGGGAGAACGATCACGGGCGCCCCCGCCACGAGCCAGCACATCGTGCCGCAATGGAGCCCGCCTACGAAAGGCGGGAGAACTTCAAGACCGACGTGAAATGGCCCACCGACCCGGTTGCCGCAATGGAGCCCGCCTACGAAAGGCGGGAGAACGCGGGCCGTGCGCACCTTGACCGGGCAGGACCGCACCGGCCGCAATGGAGCCCGCCTACGAAAGGCGGGAGAACCAGCCGGGTCCGGGGCGGTAAAGACGGGCAGTTCAGGCGCCGCAATGGAGCCCGCCTACGAAAGGCGGGAGAACGCAGCAGGCCCCGGCTAAGCGGCTGGCCACCACGGAGGCCGCAATGGAGCCCGCCTACGAAAGGCGGGAGAACGCGACGAAGAGAAGATATTCCGGGCGCTGCTGTCCAGGCCGCAATGGAGCCCGCCTACGAAAGGCGGGAGAACCGGCGGCTACACGCTCAACCCGGAAATCTGGAACGAGGCCGCAATGGAGCCCGCCTACGAAAGGCGGGAGAACGCCGGGCAGCCGCTTGAAATGGCCCAGCAGATCGGACCCGCCGCAATGGAGCCCGCCTACGAAAGGCGGGAGAACCCAGATCCCGTTGCTGGCCGGTACACCTCGTAGCCGCAATGGAGCCCGCCTACGAAAGGCGGGAGAACGTCCCGGCACCGTCATCAGGTTGAACAGCACGGTGAGGCCGCAATGGAGCCCGCCTACGAAAGGCGGGAGAACCGTGGCCGACCGCGAAGTATGGCAGCGCCCAGCGAGGCCGCAATGGAGCCCGCCTACGAAAGGCGGGAGAATCCCGCTCGCGGCCAGCCGCGGGCGCTGAGGCCGCAATGGAGCCCGCCTACGAAAGGCGGGAGAACGTTCACGGGCTGCCGGCCAGACCGCCCGGCGCATCGAGGCCGCAATGGAGCCCGCCTACGAAAGGCGGGAGAACTCGACCGGCTCGGGCGATCCAGGCTCGGCCGTGCGGGCCGCAATGGAGCCCGCCTACGAAAGGCGGGAGAACCATGCACGGCGCAGCCGCCGACGATCGAGCGCACGTGCCGCAATGGAGCCCGCCTACGAAAGGCGGGAGAACTTCGTCGACGGCCGGCGGTACGACGCTGCTGGCGATCAGCGCCGCAATGGAGCCCGCCTACGAAAGGCGGGAGAACCTCTGACCGGCGTCACTGGCCCATGCGACCGCGGATGCCGCAATGGAGCCCGCCTACGAAAGGCGGGAGAACGCGCCGAGGATCAGCACTGGGCCGCCGCAGCAGCTGCGCCGCAATGGAGCCCGCCTACGAAAGGCGGGAGAACCGGGTCGCCGGCCTCTGGACGCGGCGTGCACGGCACGCCGCAATGGAGCCCGCCTACGAAAGGCGGGAGAACCGGCGGACACCAGCGACGTGCACTCCGGCGAGCCGACGGCGCCGCAATGGAGCCCGCCTACGAAAGGCGGGAGAACCGGCGTCAAGACGGCGTCGACCCGGACTCGGAACGAGTGCCGCAATGGAGCCCGCCTACGAAAGGCGGGAGAACGCCGGGCAGCCGCTTGCAACGGCCGCGGCCGATCGGACCCGCCGCAATGGAGCCCGCCTACGAAAGGCGGGAGAACCGCCGATCCCGGTTGCTGGCGTCACCGGTGACACCTCGTGCCGCAATGGAGCCCGCCTACGAAAGGCGGGAGAACGCGCCGGCACACGGCACGGTCGCAGCGCGGTCAGGCCGCAATGGAGCCCGCCGACGAAAGGCGGGAGACACGCCCGTGGCCGGCCCGAAGCATGGCGCGCGGACGACGCCGCAATGGAGCCCGCCGATGAAAGGCGGGAGAACGCCGGCCGCGGGCATGCCAGGACGCGCGCCACGGGTGCCGCAATGGAGCCCGCCGTACGAAAGGCGGGAGCAACCCGACTCGCTGGCAGCCTGCCCGTGCACGGCGAACGCGTGCCGCAATGGAGCCCGCCGACGAAAGGCGGGAGCACTCTCCGTGACTGTCGGCGCCGTCGTCGCCGGCAGTCGCCTGCCGCAATGGAGCCCGCCGATGAAAGGCGGGAGAACCTGACGTGGCCAGACATCGGCGTACAGCTCGCACGCGCTGCCGCAATGGAGCCCGCCGATGAAAGGCGGGAGCACCGACGTGCCGCCGGCGGCAGCTGCGAGCGCACGTGCGCCGCAATGGAGCCCGCCGTACGAAAGGCGGGAGAACCAGGCGCAGTTGCCGGTTGCCGCCGCTCGGCGGCGGTGCCGCAATGGAGCCCGCCGATGAAAGGCGGGAGAACGTGCCTGCGCTTCAGTGATCGGCGCCGGAACCGGCTGACGTGCCGCAATGGAGCCCGCCGATGAAAGGCGGGAGAACCTCAGCGAACGCGGACGGCACGTCGAGCTCGACGGGCTGCCGCAATGGAGCCCGCCGATGAAAGGCGGGAGCACCAGGAGGCCGGGACCGCGCCGGCCAGCCACGTCTGCGCCGCAATGGAGCCCGCCGATGAAAGGCGGGAGAACGGTCGAAGCCGGCCATGTACGGGACCGGGCTGTGCGCCGGCCGCAATGGAGCCCGCCGATGAAAGGCGGGAGAACCTGCCGACTGTCCGGCGCCGGCCGCGCACGGTCGGCGCGCCGCAATGGAGCCCGCCGTACGAACGGCGGGAGAACTGCCGACCTCCGGCGCTGAGCGCTGACCAGGCCGTGGCGCCGCAATGGAGCCCGCCGATGAAAGGCGGGAGAACCCGTAGCTGACCGGCCGGGCCGGTGCTGAGGTCGGCGGCGCCGCAATGGAGCCCGCCGTACGAAAGGCGGGAGACACGGCTCGCAGGATTTGAGCCGTCTGACCTGCGCAGGATGGGGCGCGTGCGAGCGGTCACCGAAAGCATAGCGGCCGGGACCACTCTGTGGACTTGTCAAGGTGCAATAACGATCTGCTGACCTGCATGCGAGCGCTCCCGGCGTCAGAGTCACCACCTCAGCGCTCGCAAAATCAGATGATGATCGCGCTGGATGAAGGCAGTTTCTCATGGTGACCGAGGAAGAGGAAGCGGCTGGAGTCACCGGCCTGGCCGAGGTCAATCACCATCACGCTGTCCTCGGATGCCTTCATGAGTGCCTCGATGTCACCACGCATGATGACCCTCTCCTGGTCGGACAGGTCACAGACGAACACTGAGTACTGAATGCGCGTGCCGTACCCTTCCATGCATCCCGCGATGCTGCGGAGCCGGCGGTCATCGCGGATGTCATAGGCGACCAGGTACCTGCGGCGGGCCACGACAAGCGCCTACCTGGTGACCAGCGGCTGATAGGCGGGCAGCTCGCCGGTCAGCGTGGCGGCGAGGATCCTGGCCTGCAGCTCGGCCGCGCGGCGGTAGCTGACCTGGTATCCGAACATCGGGTGCCGCACGTGTGTAGTCATCCGCCGTTCCCAGGCCCTTATCACGGTCTTGCGCCCTTCGGCGGTCAGGGTTACCGCCCCGGCGCGGACCAGGAAGTCGGAGGCGGAGATCTCCCGGTTGTTCACCAACGTCAGCACGGTGGAGTCGGCGAGCAGCGGCCGGAATTCCTCGGCCAGATCCAGTGCAAGCGCCGGACGGCCGAACCTCGGGCGGTGATACAGCCCGATGTACGGGTCGAAGCCGACCGCGAGGCAGGCCGCCAGCAGCTCCTTGGCCAGCAGACCATAACAGAACGACAGCAGACAGTTCACCGCGTCCGTCGGCGGGCGCCGGTTCCGCAGCCCGGTGAAAGCGGGGCCGGGCAGGGCGTCCGCCCCGGCCAGCAGCGACGGGAACGCCTCGAAATACAGACGCGCAGCCGTGCCCTCGATGCCGAGCAGCGACGCCGAGCGCCTCAGCCTGCTCGGCCTGCTCGGCCAGTACTGCGAGCTGGCCCACGCAGCGCGCCGCTGCCTCTCCCCCGTTACGCCGCAGCAGCACCCGGCAGTTCCTGATCTTGCCGGCGATCATCCGCCGCGGCTCGTCCAGCTGCCCGCGCGCCGCAGCCGTAACCTGCCGGATGCGGAGCATCACGTTCTTGCTGGGCAGCCCGGTGGTCAGGCCGAGCAGCCAACCGCCACCAGAGAAGTGGAAGACGTCAACGTCGCGCGAGAACAGCTCCCGCATCGCCTGGGCGGTTACCTGGACGTTTCCGTACGCACAGACGTGCTGCACGTCGATCAGCCGGACGCTGGCCAGCAGCTCACGATACTTGGAGATCGTCAGCCGCCCGCCGTCGATGCCCACCACTGAACCCGGTTCGGTCACGTACAGCGGCACTGCGTCGGGATCGGCGGCGACCAGCCGCCGCGGTCGCGAGTGCTGCCGCCCCGCGAGCACGTGAGTCTCGTCCGGCAGGCAGATGCCCGCCAGCGAGCATCGCGGGCACTTCGGGCTCGACTGTAGTGGCGGCGGAGGCGCGAGCCTGGTCGCGACCACACGCGCCTGCTCGACAATCTTCATCGTTAGTGCTATCAGCTCCGGCGTCACTGTCACCCGGACCCGCTGCCTGGTCTCGGCGTAGAAGATCTCGCCGCGCTCGGCCACGTACCCGTGCTCACGCAGCAGCAGGACCTGGGCGCAGACCTGTACCGCGTCCGCCTCCCACGGCCCGCCGTCCCGCGCGGGCCGGCCCTTCTTCGTGTCGACGGGCACCACACCGCCGTCCTCCCCTTCGAGCAGGTCGAGCTGCGCGATGATCCCCAGCTTCTCGCTGGACAGCTCCACCGAGCGTGCCGCCTTCACCTCGCCCTCGGATGGCAGCGGGGCGGCCCCTCCCCCGGCATCAACGCGGCGGTGCTGCCGGTCGCCTTCGGCCGTGTCGCTGCTCGGCGCCCATAGCTGGTCCACCCACTCAAGGAAGAACAGCCTCGGGCAGTACGCATACTCGTTCAACATCCGGCCGGCACCAGCTCCGGCATCTCGGTGATCGTCATTCCCCCTCCTGGTACATCTTCCGGGACTGGGCTGCCGCTGACCCGCCGCGATGGCGTACCGAGCCGAGGTTCCGCCAGCATCGGCCAACTCGGTCACGATGGAGCTTATATCAATTTCCAGTAATTTCCAGTAATTTCAAACCCAAAAATCCGGCCAAGCGAGTCACGGCCGCGATGTCCTTCACGGACATGGCACACGCCGGGGTCTGCTAGAACCTGCTACCTGCCCAGGACAGCGGCGCGAAGCCTGAGTGAACAGTTCCTGCCACACGGGAGGCGCTAATGACCGGTATGACGGTGGCGACCCTGAACGTTAGGGGCGTCCCGCTGACCGGATCGCGACTGACGGCTCGCTGCCAGCAATCGGCACGTTCTTGGAGGCGAGCGACGTTGACGTGGCGTGCTTCCAGGAGGTCCACACCTACGGTCACCTAGCGCTGCTAGCCCGGCAGATGCGCTCATTCCAGTACGTCTGAGGCGAACCGGCTTCCTGGCTCATCGCGCCCAACTCGCCGGCCTTTTTGTGACTGAGCAGCGGGTTTGGCATCTCGGATAAATACGATCTGGCGGTATGAGCAGGTCTGGGCATGAAGGTTGGCGCGTTCTGGGCGCGGTGGTTGGCAGTTGAGTCCGTTTGAGCATGCAGGCTGGCGCGAGCGCGACTGGCGATCTGGCGGGCCGGGATCAGGCACTGGCGTTGCGGGGGTTTTAGTCAGTAGGGGCGGGCGTATGGCACTGCGGGGAAGTCGGTGAACAACTCGGTCATCTCCACGCCGAGGACGTTGGCGATGGCGAACGCCCGGTCGACTGAGATTGCCTGGCGGGCGTGCTCGACTTGCGCGTAGTACGAGCGGCTCAGTCCGGCCTGCCTGGCCACGGCGGTCTGGGTCATGCCCCTGCTTTCCCGGATCTCGCGTAGCCGGCTGCCGAGGGCGATGCGGGCTTGCCGGATGATGGCGTCGCGGTTGTCGTCGTTCACGTCCTGCACCCTCGAAACGGTAGCGCGGCGCATAGCATGTTCTATATTTTAAACATCTATGATCTATATAATAAGCTTGGTGGGCAGGGGTCTGCTGTGAAGCGGGCGGCGGCTTCGCAGCGGGCTGCTGCGGCGCTGGCGTCGCATGACTGCGGCCTGACGGACTTGGCCCAGATGTGCCTGGTGACGGATGACGATCGCCGCGATCTGGTCCTGACCGCCGGGTGGAGCGGCCGGTGGGCGGCCACGTGGAGGGTTGCCGGGCGGGATGTGGCCTGCGCGGTGGCGGATATGCGCGGCTTCCCGGTGCCGGGTTGTGAGCCGGTGCGGCACTTCACCTGGCGAACTGGCCAGGGGCACCGGCCGGGTTTGCAGAGCATGGCCGCCACGGGGCGGCTGCAGGGGTTCGAGAGCCATGCCGAGCAGCGGCTGCTGCTGGCCCTGGACTTCCTGGGCGCGCGCGAGGTGGTGTCGCAGCCGCACCGGATGCGGTTCGAGTCGGTGTCAGGGCCGCGGGAGCACACTCCCGATTTCCTGGCGGTCACCGGCGAGGGCACGTGGCTGCTGGATGTGCGGCCCGCGGACCGGATCGAGGCGGCCAACCGGGTCAAGTTCGCCGCCTCGGCGGAGGCGGCGCTGGCCTGCGGGTGGCGGTACGGGGTGGTGGGCGGGTGGCAGCCGCACGTGATGACCACGCTGGATGCGCTGTCGGCGCAGCGGCGTCCGCTGAGCGACTCGCTCGGCCTGACCGAGGTGCTGCTCGCCAAGGCCGCCGGCGGGCCGGTGCGGTTCGCCGACCTGGTGGCGGCCACTTGTTACCCGGCGATCGCCCGCGCGTTCGCGATCCACCTGATCTGGCATCGCGTGCTGGCTGTCGACCTGGCCGTCCCCCTCGGCGACAGCGCCCTGGTCTGGCGCGGCGCAGGACGGAGCGGGCAGTGAGCAACACGGGCCGCGGCCTGGTGAAGCTGTCGGCGGGCAGCAGGCTGGTGCTGGCAGGCACGCCGTGGCAGGTGCGTGAGCTCGAGCCGCACACCGGCCGGGTGCTGCTGCGCCGTGACGACGGGCAGGAGCTGGCCACCACGATCCGGGCGCTGGTCAGCCGCGGCGACTGCCGACCCGTCCCGGCCAGCGACGAGGGCCTGCCGCATAGCCGGGGCCGCCAGCCGGCCGGGCTGGAAGATCTCACCGCCCGGCAGCGGGAGCTGGCCGCGTCACGCTACGCGCACCTGATGGAGGCCGAGACCGGCTACCGCAGCGGCAGCCCGCTGCACACCCTGCCCGGCGAGCCGCGGCCGGCCTATGATCCGGCGGTCACCACGCTGCGCCAGCGGCGGCTGGCCAAGGTCGCCGAGATGGCCGCGCTCGGCGCCGATCCGGCCGCGATGCTGGGCCTGGCCCGCATCAGCGAGCGCACCCTGGCGCGGTGGGCCGGGCAGTGCCGCCGGTCCGGGATCATCGGGTGCGTCGACGGGAACTGGCTGCGCCGCGGAGGCGAGCGGCCCAGCATCACCGAACAGGTGCGGGAGGCCATCTACGCGGTGCATGCCGAGTGCCTGCACCGGTCGCGGGTCTCGATGACCACCAAAGACAGGCTGATCCGCCAGTACGCCCGGGAACGGTTCGGCCCCGAGGTGACTGTTCCTTCCTATTGGACGCTGCGGCGGGCCTGGGCTGGATGGTTCGGCCCGGGCGGTGCCCGGCAGCGGTATGCCCGGTCGGCGGCCAGGCTGCCGGTCACCGGCGAGCATGTGGTGATCCACCGGCCCGGGCAGGTGGTCGCGCTGGACACCAGCCCGCTGGGGGTGAAGCTCCGCGAGCACGTGTTCGGCGAGCCGGTGACCGCCTGGCTCACCCTGGCCCTGGATCTATACACGCATTCGCTGGTCGCCTTCCGGCTCACCCTGGTGTCGGACACCTCGGTCGACGTGGCGATGCTGCTGCGCGATGTGATGATGCCGCTGCCGCTGCGCGAGGACTGGGGCCAGGACATGGAATGGCCTTACCCGGGCATCCCGGCATCCCTGGTCGCCTCCTTCGCCGGGCACAAGGTCGCGGGCCTGCCGTTCTTCGCCCCCGAGACAGTCACCACCGACCACGGATCGGTTTACAAGAACCATCATCTGATTGAGGTGCAGCGGGTCATCGGCGCGAACATCTTGCCGGCCAGGGTGCTGCGCCCGACCGACAAGCAAGCCGTCGAGCGGGCATTTTCCGGGATCCAGTCGCTGCTGCTGGAGATGCTGCTGGGCTGGCGCGGGATCGATGTCGCTGACCGGGGCGCTGATCCCGAAGCCGATGCGGTGCTCACCCTGGCCCAGGCCGAGCACCTGATCGCGACCTGGATCGTGAAAATCTGGCAGAGCCGCGAGCTGGGCGAGTACGCCCCGGCGTGGGATCCGGGCACCCGGCACAGTCCCAACACGCTGTTCGCCGCCGCGATGTCCCAGGGCGGGTTCGCGCTGCAGATCCCCGCCCCGGAGCTGTATTACCAGCTGCTGCCGGTGCACCTGGTGATGATCCACGGCCGCCGCGGGGTGAAGATCCGCGGGCTGTGGTACGACGGTCCGGCGCTGGACCCCTACCGATCCGGCCCGTCACCCCAGGGTGGCGCCGCCAGGGGCAAGTGGAAGATCCGCCGCGAGCCCCGCGACCGCCGCTGCGTCTTCTTCTGCGACCCGCACACCCACCACTGGCATACTCTGCGCTGGACCGGGCTGCCGCCCGAGGGCGAGGTGCCCTCCTTCAGCGACATCCGCGGCGATGACCTGCTGCGCGCCGCCCGCGCGGCCGGGCTGCGTCCCCGGTCGGATGCCGAGCTGCTGCCGCTGCTGCTGGACCTGGTCGGCGGCCTGATCCCCGTTGACGCCTGGCCGACCCAGATGAGCAGGCAGCAGCGCACCGCGCACGCCCGCGAGACCGCCCAGGCCGGTCAGGCCGCCGCCGACCGGCCCGGCCCCGCAGCCGGGCAGGAACGCCGGGGTGGCGGGAACTCCGGCGCGGATGCCGCGGTAGTGGAATTGCGCTGGCGGGATCAGGCCCGCGATACCAGCACCGCAGTGGACGCCGAGCGTCGGCGGCGCCGTGAGCTGGCGGTCGGTTCCAGGCCGGAGCCTGCCCCGCTGATGCGGGACGCCCTGCGCCACGGCAGCATGCTCCGCCTCCCGGACGAGGATCCCGGCAGGCACCCGGGCACCGCGGGCAGCCTGGGCCAGGAGCGGCCGTGACGCCCGCGCATGACGTGAGCGCCGGCGGTCCTGTCCCGTTCGTTCTCCCCGGGCCGCCGCCGGTGCGCGAGACGCTGGCCGGCTGGCAGCAGTGGCGGGCCACCCGGGGCTCGTTCACGCCCGCCCCGCGGCTAGACCGGGCCGCCTGGCGGGCGCTGCCGCCGGGGCGGCGGATGCTGCATGACCTGCACCGGGCCGCCACGCACGCCAACATCCCGCTGCAGCAGACCCCGATGAGCCAGGCCGTGACCCGGGCGCTGCGCGGCAGGATCGAGTCCAACGCGCTCAAGCACAAGCCGTCTACCCGTGCCGGGGTGATGATCACCGGCGGCGGCTACCAGGGCAAGACCGAAACCGCCTGCGAGGTCGCCGCCGGCTTCGAGGACGCCTGGCTGGAGCTGCACCATCACCTCAACCCCGATGCGCTGGCCGGGACCCGCGACCTGCACGCCCCGGTCGCCTACGTGCAGACCCCGGTGACGGCCAAGCCCAAATCCACCTGCAAGGCGATCCTGGGGTTCTACGGCGCGGACACCAAGAACATGGACCTGCCCGACCTGGTCCGCCAGGTCGCCGCCTCGATCCGCGACCACGGCACGAAGGCGCTGCTGCTGGATGACATCACCCGGCTGCGGATGCACCGCGCTGATGACCAGGACGTGCTGGACCTGATCCGCGCGTTCATGAGCATGCACGTCACCCTGGTGCTCATCGGCGTGGACATCCCCGGCTCCGGGCTGCTGCGCGAGGGCCGCCACGACCCTGGCACCGGTCAGTGGGTCGTCCCGCCGTCCCGGCACGCCGGCGGCTGCCAGCTGGAGGCCACCCAGACCGAGCGCCGGTTCGACCTGGTCGAGCTGGACCGGTTCCGCTACGACACACCGGCCCAGATCACTGCCTGGACCCGGCACCTGGCCGGGATCGAGCAGCAGCTGCGGCTGATGGACGCCGCTCCCGGCATGCTCACCGATGGCACCATGCCCGAATACCTCTACCGCCGCACCAACGGGGTCGTCGGCCTGCTGGAGCGGCTGATCGAAGACGGCTGCCGGGAAGCCATCGACACCGGGACCGAGCGCCTCGGCCAGGCCCTGCTGGACAACGTCGCGCTCAGCCTCCCCGACACGCACGCCCGCGACGCCGAGGCCGGCGAGATCCCCGCCATCCCGCCCAGAACCGCCCGGTCAGGCGACAGCGGGAGCAGAAAACGTAAGCGCGGGCGCAACACCGTCTTCGACGACCGCGGGCCAGCCAGCGGCACCGGAACCTGACCAGGAAGACATAGCGGTGGACACGCTGAGCCCGCTTCCGCGCAGCCTGAACCCGCTGCCAGATGAGGCCCTGCCCGGCTACCTGCTGCGGCTCGCGCACCGGCTCGGGCTGGCTTCGGCCCGGGTCATGCAGCTCACCGGCCTCACCGCCCGCCGCGACGGCCACCAGCCAGCCCGCCGGAGCCTGATGCTGCACCTGGACGAGGCGCCGGCCCAGGCCTTCGCCTGCGCCACCAGGCTCACCGCAACCGAAACCGCGGAACTGTGCATGAGCAGCATGTCAGGCCGGTATCCGTGGGCGGCGCCCCGGATCACCGCTGACCAGTGGGGTCCCAGGCCGCTGGCGAGCCCGTGGGTGTTCACCTCCGCGACCCGGTACTGCCCGCAGTGCCTGGCCGGGGACGGCAGCTACATCCAGCAGCAGCACGGCGGCGCCTGGCGCAGGGAATGGCGGCTGCCGGTCGTGTTCGCCTGCCCGGCCCACCGCCAGATGCTAGAACACCTGTGCCCCTCCTGTCAGCAGCCAGCCATGTCCGTTACTCCTGGAGCGCCTGTCCGGCTGATCCCGCGCGCCCACGACCGCGGCCTGCACCCCGCCCAGTGCCGGGCGGCCCTGCAGCCGCAGGCCGCCGACCGGCATGCCCGCTCCTGCGGGGCCCGGCTCGACACTCCCGCCCGGGCCGAGGAAGATTCCCCCGCTCCTGATGACCTGCTCGCCCTGCAGGACCGGCTGATCCACCTGCTGCGCTCCGAAGGGCCAGCCACCATCATGAGCGTCGGCCGGACGGCCACGCCCGCCCAGTACTTCGCTGACCTCCGGCTTGTCTGCAGCCTGATCAACGGAGCCTGGCCGCACAGCCGGAACCTGATCACCGGCCCCGGCATGGCCGAGTGCCTCGACCGGTACATCACCAGCACGAGCGGCACTGCCCCGCGGCGGCACACGCTCTACGACGCCCCGCCTCTGGACGCGCGCCCGTGCGCCGCCCTCATCACCGCCGCCGCCCGCATCCTCGACGGCAGTGACCTGCGAGTCCTCGGCGAACTCCTGACGCCTGTCCGGGACGGCGCCAGCCGGAAAGCTCCGCGAGGCCGGTGGCTCCGCCGCTACCAGCGCGCCGGGCACGACTGCTCTGACGGATTCCGGGACGCCCTCGATCCCCTGATCAACAGCTTCCAGCGCGCCGACCGGCGCTCCCGCGGGCGCCGGGCACCCGCCCTCCAGGTCAATTACGCTCCCGAGCACATCCCCGAGCACCTGCAAGACGACTGGCACTGCGAGCACTTCCGCCATATCGGCGGGAACACCCGGTTGCTCCGCCGCGCCGTCGCTCTCCGCCTGGTCCAGATGTCCGCAGGCGGCTCGCTCGCCGAGGCGGCCGCCTTCCTCGGCATCGACCACCGCTACCTCAAAGCATCCCCCGGCTCGGCAGCGTTCGCCGTCGGCCCAGCCGAGTTCCGCCTCGCGGTGCACGCGCTCGCCCGGCAGCTCAGCGCCACCCCGGACCTGATCAACTACAAGCACCGCAGGGATGCCCTGCAGGACTGGTGCATCGACCCCGCGGCATGGAAGGACATCATCAGCCAGCTTCCTCCGACAAAAGGACCGTTCCAGCCAGAACTCAGCGACTGCAAGCGCCAGTTCGCATCCGAGGTCGTCTGGGCGCGTATCACCCAGGGCGAGCACCTCATGGCACCCCGGGTCATCGAGAACCAGCTGTCGGCAGGAGACCTCACCTGGCACCGGCGCCGCGACAACATGTGGCACTTCTACAACGCCAGCCCGGCAAAACCGCACTACGCCGCCCTCAGACAGATCCTCAGCACCCTCGCCGACAACCTCGCTGACAAGATCGACCAGCGCTAAACGAGGAATGATCTCCAGGTGACGAACGGGGTTCGTCAACGCCAGCCAGGCCTGGCCCGAATCCAGCGGAAGGAGCCATGGTGACAACAGAGCACACCGCGATCGTCACGGGCGCTAATCACGGCATCGGCGCGGCGACCGCGAAAGCCCTGGCCCGGCGCGGATGCGCGGTCCTGTGCACGTTCCTGCGGGTCAACGACCCGGCCGACCCCGGGACCCCGCAGGCCTACCGGGATCACCGGGCACGGGACTCCGCAGCTGTCATAACCCGCATACGGGGAAACGGCGGCACGGCAGTCGCCGTGGAGGCCGACCTGTCCGACCCGGCCGCGCCCGCGCTGCTGTTCGACACCGCCGAGGAGCAACTCGGCCCGGTGGACATCCTCGTCAACAACGCGACAGGCTGGCTGGCCGACACCTTCGCGGCAGCCCGGGCCGACCGGCTGGGCAGGTCCCTCCAGCCGGTGACCGCCGAAACATGGACCCGGCAGTTCACGGTCGACGCGATGGGCGCGGCTCTGATGATCAGCGAGTTCGCGCGGCGCCACATCGCACGCCAGGCAAACTGGGGCCGCATCATCGGGCTGACCTCAGGCGGCGAACTCGGCTTCCCGGAAGAAGTCTCCTACGGAGCCGCCAAGGCCGCCCAGGTGAACTACACGATGTCAGCCGCCCTCGAACTCGCCCCATTCGGAGTCACGGCCAACATGGTGCACCCGCCCGTAACCGACACCGGCTGGATCACCGATGCCGTCCGGGAGCACGTTGCCGCCAGCCCCGCGCTCATTCACATCGCCAGTCCCGACGAAGTCGCAGAGATCATCGCCTACCTCGCCTCCGACGCGGCCGCCCTGATCACCGCCAACGTGATCACGCTCCGGTGAGGACCGACTCCCCGCCGACAGCGAGACAAACCTAACCCGGACATGTCAGCGAAGCAGGACCCACACCGCTAGGCACATGGCGCCAACAACCCTGACGATGAACGACGACGCCAAACCCGATGCCCAAATGCCAAACTCGGTGCTCAGTCACACCCGAGAGCCTTCCAATTGGTAATCCAGCGAAAACCTCACTGGGAATTGGACAAGTTCACCGGGAACCTACATCGGAGCTACCCAAAGCCTTCACGCGGGCCGCGAATGCCCGCCACGCCTGCTGGCCGAAGGCCAGGACCGGACCGCCGCGGTCCTGGCTGTCCCGTATCAGGATCGCGCCGCGGTCCGAGCCCGCCTCGACGCACTGGCCGCCGTTCGCGCCGCTGTAGCTCGACGTGCGCCACGCGGCCCCGTCTAGGTCTTCCATCGTTCCTCAGCTACCTTCACGATCAGGTCCCGTGATGCCCCCACCGGGAGCGCCTCCCCCCGCAGCGCATCGAAGTGCGCGACGACCTGGGAGATGCGGTCATTGTCCTCGACGGTCTGCCCGTCGGCCGCGTTCTCCAGGAACACGATAGCGGACATATCGGCCATTTCGGCTATGGTGAACGCGCCGAGCAGGCCGATGTGACCGCCCGCGCTGTACGGGACGACCTGGATGCTGATGTTAGGCCATCCGGCCAGGTCGGCCAGGTGCATCGAGCTGGGCGCGCATCACGTCCGCCGCGGCGACCGGGCGGTGCAGCACCGCCTCGTCCAGACCACGTACACCAGCGGCGGGTCGTCCCGGGTCAGGATCTCCTGGCGGGCCAGCCGCGCCGCGAGCAGGTTCTCCACCTCGTCGGCCGTGGTGTGCGGCCGCTTGGCCAGCACCGCCCGCGCGTACTCGGCGGAGTCTGGAACAGGCCGGTGACCAGGGCGGGCTCGAAGATCCGCAGCACCCGCGCCGCCTTCTCGTGCGGCACGAACGGACGGTAGCTCGCCGGGAACGGCAGGTCGCGCAGCCGTTCCTCCATCTTGGCGAAGATCCCCGGGTACTCGAAGAACTCATCGGCCCGCCGGGCGAGGTCGGGCTTTGGCACGCGGTGCCCGCTTTCCACCGAACGGACCGTCGCCCCGGAGTAGCCGAGCTTGTCACCCAGCTCGTCGCTGCTCAGCCCGGCCTTGATGCCGCGCTTCGCGCAGCACGTCAGCGAACAGCGACAGCGCCGCCCCGTCCCTGTTACGCCTAACGGCCATCTGCTACACCTCGCTACGCCAGCCGGGGGCCGGTGACACCTTCCGGTCCGATGATTACACGTGGCAGTCACATAGCGACAGGGAATACCGGGCCGACCACGATGGTAGTGCGCCCCGGCTCCACCGGAGTAAGGCTCAGCCGGAGCCGGGCCGCCGGGCGAGGGAGACGACATGGAAACGGCAGCGGCGGTCTTGCGGTATACGGGTGTATTCCACGGCACGGCCGCCCAGGTACGCCAGGTTCGCCGCGAGGTCGCGCGGCACCTGGCCGGGTGCCCGGCCGCAAACGACGCCGTGCTAATCGCGTCCGAGCTCGCCGCCAACGCCGTGCTGTTCTCCGCCTCCGCGGGGCACTTCTTCACCGTCCGCGCCGAGCTGCACGGCTCCTACCTCTGGCTCGAGGTGGAGGACGGCGGCGGCCCGCGGCACCCGCGTCCTCACGATGACACCCGGCCGCACGGCCTGGACGTGGTGGCCGCACTCACCGGCCCGGACGGCTGGGGAGTAGACGGCGACGCCTCCGGCCGCGTGGTATGGGCGCGGCTGAAGCTGGCCGCGGACCAGCGCCCTGCGCCTGCCGCCCGGGATACCCATCGATCCCTGAAGGGGTGAGAACCATACGTGGCCGCGGAGATCATCTCCCCGGGGGGCAGCAGCGAGCGGACCGACCGGGTGCGTAAGGTCCGCGAGTACGCCTTGCTCGGCATTACCCAGTACTGGATCGTCGAGCACTCGCCTGATCTGACGGTGCAGATCCTGACTCTCGATGAGAACGGATACCTGCCTGGTTCTTCCGGGATCACCGGAACCGGGCTAGCCGCGGATGTCCAGGCCGACAGGCCGTTTTCCGTCTCGTTCGACCCGGCGTCCCTGCTCACTCTCTGACCCATCTGGCACGAAGATGCCGTACCCGAAGTGGCTGAGCTGCCCGAGCAGTCAGGGGTCCGGCGACCGGCTCGGCGAACTCCAGCCGCAGGCCCAGGCCCGGCCGGGACTTGGACATGTTCTCCGTCATCCGGTACCGCCGGAACTCCAGCGCCCACCGGTCCGGTAGCCGCGGCTCGGGAGCCATCGGGACTACCGCCGCTGCGGGCAGGTGCTCGGTACCCCAGTTCGGTGCGCACGTCGGCCGTCAGGTAGTCCTCCAGCGGCTCCCGCTTGCGGTGCCGCACCGGGAGGTACGGCGTCAGGCTCCGCCACCGCCGCGGCCGGCCCGCACAGCTCCGGGGCGACCTGCTCGATCTGCCCGGCCGCCTGGAACAGCAGCTCAACCGGCGGGAAGCCGCGCATCTCATACCCGTCCTCCCGCTACCCCGCCGCCCGGACATCCCGCGCAGGCTGAGCAGGGCGGCCACCTCCTGCGTCCGTAGCCCATGCGGCACCCAGACGATCAGGTACCGGACGAACCGTGCCTTCCTGCCCCTGGATCGCCAGGGGATCCAGTGGGCGTGCCGGTGATCGGTGGCCGCGCCGTTGCTGCCAAGGATCTCCTGCCGTCTGCGGTCGGCCAGCCCCGCCCTGATCAGCGCTGAGACCGGCCAGCCGGTGCGCCTCGTCGGCGAGCAGGATCGCCGTGCGTCGCCTTCACCGGAACCGTCCCGGTCACCGCGAACCGGATCGCGGTCACCGGCGTCCACGGACTCGCCTGCCGCACTCGGCAGCACGGCTCGGCGCCGGGGTCGCCGATCGCGTAGCTGACCCACGCGGCGCCGGGCGGCATGGTCCGGCGCCGCTTGCGGATCTCCACCGTGCTCACCTCCAGCGCCGCCCGCTGACCGGCCGCGTCGCTGCCAGCAGCCGACCCGGGTCGAGCACCGGCCCGCGCCGGGCTGCCACCAGCTCTCGTCGGGCACCGGATCGAAGTCAGGGAGCCGGGCCTCGCACACCGACTCCGCCCGGCCCAGGTACGGCAGCAGCTCGGCGAGCTTGGCCAGGACTTGCCGCTGCTCGCCGGGCAGGTCGGCGTCCCACCGGACGAGCAGATCGTCGTCCCGGCCCGACCGCCAGGAACGGGTCCAGGGTCAGGTCGGTGCGGCCCGGTCTCGCCCTTGCGGTGCTCAAGATCGGGCAGGTAGTGCCGGGTGTGACCGGGCACCGCGCGCGGGGTGCGGTACGGTGGCGGGTCGGCCAGCGAGTCGAGCAGCCCGTCCAGCACGGATCAGCGGGCAGGTCCGGCCAGCGGGTGTGCCAGGTCGCGACCAGGGCGCGCAGCAGCCGCCACGGGGACGGCGGCCACTCCGACGCCGCCCTCGTTGACGGCGCGGTCCCACGGGTTCGCGTGGTACCGCCCGAGCGGGAACCGGATCGCGAGGGTGGTGCCCATCTCACTTGCCCCTGGCCTTCTCCGACCACACGACCGTTGGTGACCGGGCCGAGCTCGTCCGCGCAGTCGGCGGCGAACTTCGCGATCCGCCGGGCGGCCTCGCTCGCGTCCGGCCGCTCGCCGCGCACCTCACGGACCACCAGGTCGCACCGGGTGCGCAGCCGCAGCCCGCGGTCGAGCAGCGTCGCGATCTCGAAGTCGGCCAGCGCCTCGAGCAGCGCGGTCGCGGGCTCGGACAGCCCGTAGGAGCGGAACTGCGCGTGGTCGACGGTGAAGTAGGCGGTGATCTTCGCCGCGGTGTACTCCACCCGGTGATGCGGGACCGTGCCGTACCCTTCGGCGGTCGCGCCGCCCTTGGCCTCGTTGATCACGACGTCCCGCTTGACGCCGCCGCTGACCGCCGGACGGACGCCCGATGCCTCGATGAAGCTGGTCACGGCGCGGGCGATCTTCGGCTGCCACGGCCAGGCCTTGCGGGCGAAGAACACGCCGTGCACCAGCGACACCGGGTCGAGCTGGAAGCAGGCACGGGCCACCGCGCGGTGGTCGAGCGGCCGGCCCTTGACCAGGCCCAGCCGTTCTTCCATCCACTTCTCGCCGTGTCACCGACCGTCGACGGTGCCGTTCATGATGTAGGCGGAGGCCAGGCGGTGCGCCTCCAGCCTGCTGGAGGACAGGAAGTCGCCGCTCGGGGCTGACGACGCGGACGTAGGGCAGCGCGCCGAGCTCGGTGACCTGGTCGGACCGGCCGCTCGTCCCAGGTGGTGCCCTCCAGCCAGTTCGCCATCGACTGCGCGGACTCGACACAGGGCAGACGCTCGTGGTGTCGCCGAACTCCGCGGCTCCCAGGTCGGGGAAGCCGGTGGGCTGGAACAGCGACCCGGCCAGCGGCACGAGTTCGGCTTCGAGCACGGTGCGGTAGGCGTTCATGACAGCTCCTCTGAGTTCAGTGGCTTGACTTGCGTTGCGATCATGGAAAGAACGGAGCGGGGACGCAGGCAGCGAGGCACGAGCGCGGCCGCGATCCGGACGCCGTCGCCGCGCCGCCCTCCGGCGGCGCGGCAGCCGCGGCCCAGCCGGCCTGGCGCAGCCGGGCCACCGCTTCGCTCGTGCACGGCGCGGACCTGCCCGGCGGCGAGCCGCGCCGCCCAGTCCGGGCTCAGCGCCAGTTCCGGCTCGTCACCGTCCGCCGTCCGCCGGGTGCGATACCGGCGGCCAGCGGCTGCAGCAGGCCCAGCGTGGCGACCGGAACGATCGGGCCTGGCTGGTGACCACTCGTGCCGCACGTTCCGCCAGTTCAGCGCCAGGCAGGCCCGCAGGAACAGGTCGAGCATCTTCTCGTCGAGCTGTCCCGGCGCGAAGGCGTGCAGGTCGGCCGCGGGCACCGGGACACCGAGGCGGAACGTGGTGACACCGCGGAACTTCTCCTCGCCGCGTTCGGCGGCGCGGTGCGGGACCGCCAGATCAGCACGTCGGCCAGCACGCTCGGGCAACGGCCCGTGATCCGAAGCCAGGGATGAGCGGAGCGTCGCGCCACCGCCCGTTCGGCTGTGACTTGTCGCCCGGTACGGGCGGATCGACCGGGAGCAGGACCTGCCGCATGGTGCGGGAGGGCGCGGCGGCCGGGTCGGGCCCGGGCAGGGTGGCGCAGGACGCGAGCCCGGCCGCGACCCTCAGTTCCGGGCACTCGGCTTGCCGCAGAACGTCCAGGAACTGCCGCGCCGGGGGCGCGTAGCGCACCGGCGCGGCGTCCCTGGCCCGGCCGCTGCGGCCGACCGCCTGCTCCAGCCGGGTCAGCGCGGCGAGCAGCCGGGCAAGCGGCAGCGCTCCCCCGTCGCGGGCGTAGTCCAGGTGCGCCGCCTGGAAGCCCCGCGCGGCCTGGCCGACGGCCGCCGACGTGTCGCTCCCGCTGAACCGGGCCGCCCAGTCCTCGACCTCGGCCGCGAGCCGGACCTCGGCGTGCTCGCGGACGTCGACGCGGGCGAGGGGAACGGCGGCGAACGCGAGCCCGTTGCGGCGCTGCAGGCCGTACCGGGTGAACTCATCGATGCCCCGGGCCACGCCCGAGGGTGCGGGTCGCCGCGTAGAAGTCGACCGCGCGCCGGGCCGGCCGGCCGCGCCAGGACGCGCGCGCCTCGGCGAACATCTGCCTGATCTCGGCCAGCGTGAACTCCCGCGTCCACACCGGCGCCCAGACCTCGCCGCGCGACTCCTCGCCCGCCGCGCCGCTGGCCGACCCATCCGGGGAACCCTGGACCGTGAACGGCATCGCGGCCCGTCCGGCGGCATGCTGGTTCCGCCGCACCGCGCTGGCCGCGAACAGCAGCGCACCCTCCACGAACAGCACGTAGCCCCACGGGTTGACCAGCGATTCCGCCGCGCCGAACCGCGACGACCCCGGGCCGCCCGCGCTGGCCGGGTCGAACTGGCCGATGGCGGCGCTCGGCGAGCTGCTCGGCCTCGGTGCCGTCGAGCAGGTCGCGGGCGCTGGCAAGCGAACGGGCGCGGTCACATCCGACGCGCCGATCACCTCGAGCAGGCGCTGGTGGAAGTTGGTGGAGAAGTCGAGCCGGCCGTCGTTCCCGCCGGTGCCGAGCAGCGGCGGGAAGACCGTGTCCTCTCCCGGCCAGGACGACCGCCGCGTCGATCCACGGCAGCAGGGCGTCCGGGCACCGGTTGCGGAACTCCTGCACGACGCGGCCCTTGTCGCCGCCCGGGCCGCCGTCGGTGATCCAGCCCGCTGCGCGGGCCTTGCGCGACCACCTCCCGCGCGACCGGGATCGCCTCCCGCAGCGGCGCCAGCCGCGGCGACGGGTGGGCCAGCACGGCCTCCAGCGCGCGCAGCGGTTCCTTGTCCTTGGCGCCGAAGCCGCTGCCGTTGTTCCACGGGCTCAGCACCGGGGTCGGCACGTACTGCTCCGGCCAGCCAGGCCGCGATGTCTGGCACCGTCGTGGTGATGAGCCAGCCCGTCCGGCGTCCAGGCGGCGGTCGCCGCCGGGTCGGCCTGCTCGCCGAGCACCCGGATCAGGCCCAGGCCGGCCAGGTAGCTGGCCAGCGGCTCCGGGCGCAGCCCGGGGCAGGCATGCCGGCGTGATCGTGGCGGCTTGTCACCGGGGCACCTCCACTCCGGCGCTGGCGCGCCAGTCCGCGATCCGCACGACGGTCTCCAGGTAGGCCAGGACGAACGGCCCGTACCGGTCGCGCAGCCCGAGCGCGGTGCGGGTCCAGGAACGCTCGCCGCCGAGCCGGAACTGGTCCAGGTCCACGGTCAGCTCGGTCGCGGGCTGGCCGAGCAGCGGCGGGATGTCCACGACCGAGCCCGTCCTCGAGCCCGAGCAGCTTGTGCTCGGACGGCCTCGCCCGGCTGCCAGCACGGCGAGATCGCCGGGGTCGCGGACCTGGACGCGCAGCTTGCCGTG
Organism: uncultured Actinomycetes bacterium; assembly: GCA_963819785.1. GTDB lineage: Bacteria > Actinomycetota > Actinomycetes > Streptosporangiales > Streptosporangiaceae > Palsa-504. The sequence goes on from CAWFXW010000002.1 coordinate 176,059, forward strand.
GTGCGCGAGCACCAGGTACCGGGCCAGGTCGGGGTCCGGCGCGCCCGCCAGCAGGTCGCGCAGCGGGCCGTCGAGCATGAGCAGGGAGGCCAGCTCGTGCCGGAACGCCACGCCGCCGTCGAACCGCAGCCGGCCCGTCGCCGCCCGACTTGGCCCAGGGCCGCCCGGCGTCGATCTCGTCCTTGCCGCTCCGCTGGCGCCAGGCCGCACAGGGCGTCCTGCCAGATCTTGTGCGCCTTGCCCACGTCGTGCAGGTACGCGGCGGTCACCGCCGACCTGCGCCGCGCCGTCCGGCAGACCGGGCCCAGCACCGACAGCAGCGCGGCGGCCTGGTCCCGGGTCTCCTCGCTGTGCTGGTCCAGCGATATCCAGCCGCGCTGCTGCGCCACGCTCGCCGAGTCGGCCCGGTACGGCGTCCTCGGCGCCGGTCGCCGGATCGCGCGGTCATGATCAGATCCGGGCTGCCGGGCACCGGCCCGCGCGCGCCGGGGTCGAAGCCGAGTTCGGGGTCGTACCCGCCGTCGGCGGCGCTGATCAGCAGGACCTCGCCGGGCCGCGCCCTCGCCTGCGGGGTGACCCTGGTCCAGCGGCCGAGCACCTGATCCAGCCGCCACACGGGCATGTCCCGGGCCAGGGCGTTCACCTGGCCGAGCGGGACCCGGCAGCGGTACTCGCGCCGACGGGGCCTTGGCCTCGGCAGGCGGGCGCCCGTCGTCCGCTTCCGGCTCCCAGGTGGCCCAGGCGAGCTGGACGTCCAGGTCGTCGGCGTCCCGGACATACGGGGCGATGTCGATGTCGGCGCCGCTCAGGTCCGGCGCGGTGTCGAACAGGGCGGTGAAATCGCTCCTGCGCAGCACGGCGACCTGGGTCTCGGTGACGGCGACGTCGCGGCTCAGCAGGTCCTCGCCGGTGACGGCGCGGCCTTCGAGGCCGGCCAGCTCGGCGCTCGCCGCGTCGATGTCCGCCTGCTCGTACGGCTGCGGCTTGGCCGGCGGGACCCACCACAGTTCGGCGTCGGCGACACGGCCCGTGCGGTTGCACCGGCCCGGCCCGCTGGACCAGCGACGGCCACGGCGCCGCCTCGGTGATCAGCACCGCCGCGTTGAGATCGATCCCGGCCTCCACCACCTGGGTCGCGACCACGATGCGGTCTGCCGGCCGCCCGGTGACCGCGGCCATGAGCTCGGCCCGCTCCACGCCGCGGAACCGGGAGTGCAGCAGGGTGCACTCGGCCGGGCCGCCGCGCAGCTGCCTTGTACACCTCCCGGGCGGCCTCCACCGTGTTGAGCACCACGAGCGTCAGCGTCCCGGCCCGGTGCCGGTCCCGGGCCGCCGCCGCGATCGCCTTGTAGTCGCCCGGCTCGGCGGCCAGCCGCCGGATCGTCCGCGCCGCGTCCAGCCGCACGGCGAGCTCCCCGGTGCGTTCCTCCGGCAGGATCCCGACCACGTCGCCGCGCACCGGATTGTCGACGGTCTCCAGCAGCCCTTCCGGCACCGTGGCCGACATGCAGGTCAGCCCGAACGGCTCCGCCGTGCCGAACGTCCTCGCGAACGCGGCGAGCTGCCGCAGCGTGGTCGTCGACTCCGGGCAGAGCTGGATCTCGTCGATCACCCAGTGCGCGCCGTTGGTGACCAGCGCGAAGTCGATCGGGTAGCTGGCCCGCCCGATCCCGTACCCCCGGTTCAGCGCCTTGCTCACCAGGGAGTCCACCGTGCCGACCACGATCGCGGGCCGGTGCATGTCCAGCCGCCACTGCCGCTGCGACTCCCCCGCGCCGCCCATCACCACGTGCAGCGCGACCTGCTCGGCCAGCCCCAGGTTCGCCAGCCACCGCGCGGGCCTCGCCCGCGACCTGCTCGACCAGGCTCCGCTGCGGCAGCGCGTACACCAGCCGCCGCGGCGTCGAGTCCCGATGGGCCTCATACAGCCGCCGCCACAGCCAGGCCAGGATGATCCCGGTCTTGCCGGTCCCGGTCGGCGCCTGCACCACATCGGGCAGCCCGTCGCCGCGCGATCCGCGCCTGGTACCCATGCGGCGTGTGTCCGGTCGCCGTACGGAAGAACTCATCAAATCCTGCATCACAAGCCTCTTCGCATGGTCATCTATCTCTGGAACAACCTGATGGTATGGTAGGCCATAAATTTCTCCTCCTCTACTTCTTGTTAAGTTGCGCTCCCTCATCAGCTCCGTTATGCTCGCTCCTGCGGATCGCAGCGATCACTGCAGGCGACGGCTCCATTGCGGTACGAGAAGTAGCGGGTCTGCGCGCGCTACCCTCATCATTTCCTGCGGCGCAAGCCGCGCTCCGTCGTCTCCCGGGGCCAGTCGAGTGGCTAGCCCCGGGGCGTCCGCTACCTCCCACGGAAGGCGGTGCCGGAGGATGCGAGTCGGCGTGTATATAGATGGATACAACTTGTATTACGGCGGACGATCCTCGTGTGGGCGCAGCACGGCAGGCTGGCGATGGCTTGACGTCAGGGCTCTGGCCGAAGCGCTCGTCCGCGAGCGCGCCAACTGGCCCGCCGCGCACGTCACACGCGTGATCTACTGCACGGCGCGGGTCGACGCGACCGAGAACCAGTCCAGCCACGCCGACCAAGACGTGTACTTGAAGGCGCTGGCCGCGATGAGAAGCGTGGATCGCATCGAGTTCGGCTATTACGTTTCGCGCGTCAAGTCGGCCCCGCTCGCTGTACGGCAACCCAATGGCCGTCCGCGATTGGTTACGCCCGACTGGCCGGTCATGATTCAAGACCGGACCGGCATGGCGGTCGCCGACGCCCGATTCATGGTCTCCGTGGCCCACCGGGAGGAGAAGGGCAGTGACGTCAACGTAGCTTCGCACCTGCTGTTGGACGTCCTTCGCGGAGATGTCGATTCCGCCCTGGTTATCTCCAACGACTCTGACTTGCGGTTCCCCATCGAACAGGCGCGCGAGCGCGTGCCTGTTGGGCTGGTCAACCCGACACCCGGCCAGACTGCTGGCGCACTCCGCGCACCGGCCACGATTGGAGCAGGCCTGCATTTCTGGAGGAAACTCACCGTACGCGACTTCGGCAGTCATCAACTCCCGAACCCTGCTGGGGGTTACTCCATGCCGCAGGGCTGGTGACGAGGTAGACTCAGGGGCGTAGACCACCCGGCTCCTTGTGGGCCGGGTCTTCCTTTTGTAGGGCCAGCGTGTCCAGTCGTGGGGCACGCAGCTTCCATCGCTGCGACCGCTGCTTAGACGTACTCGATCACGACTTACTGGAGTACGAAATTGCAGCGCTCGCTGGCTGGGCCGCCTGGGCTGTTCAACCGGGTGGCTGAGTGGGATGACCTGGCCGCGTTCACCGCGTCTGGCGAGCCGGACAGCCTGCGGCTCGGAGTGCGCATGTGACCCAAGGCGCCGCAGCCTCGTCATGAGGCACGGACCTTGAACTGGGATAGGTGGGCCAGGAAGGCCTGGTGGGCTTCCCAGCCGTCGGGGAACTTGACCGGGACGTCGAGGTGGACCGGCTCGGTCGACGGGTGCGCGTCGAGCAGTTCGGGGATGCCGGCCCGGGCGACCACGATGCAGGCGTGCCGGTGCCGGGAGGTGAGCACGCACAGCCGGCCGGCCTCCAGGTGGAACGCGGTCGCGTCGCGGCGGCCGGACAGCGGGTGCAGCACGATCACCACGTCGAACTCGCGGCCCTGCAGGCGGTTGGCGGTGTCGACGGTGATCGCCGGTCAGGCCGCGCGCCCGCAGCACCGCGCGGATCGCCGGGCCTGGTCCCGGTGCGCGGTCCCCGATCGCGATCCGGTCCGCGGTGACCGGGGCGCCCGCCGCGGCCCGTTCGGAATCGAAACCGCGCCGCGCTGCAGGAGCCGGGCGGCCAGCGCGGCACAGGCGGTCGACCGCCTCGGCGTCGGTGCGGACGGTGTGCCGCGGCCGGGCAGCTCGTACAGCGCCCAGCCGGACGCGGCGGCGGTCTCCAGGGCACGGTCGAGGGATTCTCACCGAACGGCCGGTGTTGAACGCCATCCGCCGCTGCTCCGGCGTCGGTCGCCGGCGCGGAACCCGGTGAAGGGGTAGAACGCCTCGGCCACCACCGGCGCGGCGGAGTGCGGGCAGCCGCCAGGAGACCGGCAGCGCTGTGCACCGGGATGTCCGGGTTGTGGCGGAGCAGCACCGCGACCGCGCTCTGCATCGGGTCCCAGGTCAGGCCGGTCCAGCGTTCGGTCTCCACGGTGCGAGAACGGGTCGAGCTGGCCGGGGTCGCCGACGAACAGCGCCCGGTCGAACAGGCCGGCGACGCGCAGCAGCAGCGTCCGAGCGCATCTGGTACGCCTCGTCGACGATCGCCCACGGCCAGGTCGGCGTCGCCGCCTGACCGTGGCCCACTTGTGCGGCGGTGGCGACCACGACCGGGCAGCCGGCCAGGTCGGCGACGCTTGCGCGGCGACGCGTCACGTTCGGGTGCCGGGCGACGCGTTCGGACGGGATGTAGTCGCGTCGCGGCCGACAGCGGCCGATCGGCAGGTCCGGGCTGGCGGTCGCGAGCCGGTCGATCAGGTCGTCGACCTGCTCGTTGGTCTGCGCGACGATCATGACCCGCTCTCGGTGCCGCTGGCGAGCTCGGCGGCGGCGCCGACCACCAGGGTCGACTTGCCCGCGCCGGGCGGGGAGTCGACCACGACGCCGCGGCGGCCGCGGCGCCAGGTCGGCGAGGATCCCGTCGGTCGCCCGGCCGCGGTCTGCCGGCTCCGGAGTTGCGTGCGGCGTTCCGGCGGGTCGGTCATGACCAGTCCTCCCGGGCGTCGTCGTCGGACGGGACGTACGGCGGCGGCGGGCCGCCGTGCGTCCACGGGGTGTCCTCGGGCTCGGGAACTCGGGGAGCGCGCTGGAAGTCGTCGCTGAAGGTGGCGTAGCAGACGGCCTCGCCGACGGCGGGCACGCTGCCGGGCTCGGGCGGTCAGGGCGCGGCCCATGCCGCCCTTGAGCTCGAGGGCGACCGCGTGTCGCAGGTCGCCCGGCCGTCGGTCGACCGCGATGACGCGGGCCGTCTGGCTCGGGCGGCGCGGGCAGGTGAGCACCGCGCCCGGCTCGACGAGCACCGTCGTCGCTCGTCTCGACGGTGATCCGGGGCCGCAGCACGCGCCTCCTGCCGTGGCGTCCACGCGGGTCGGCTCGGCGGCGACGACCGTGCCCGCGAACGCCTCACCGGTCATCCGGTGCTCGGCCATCACCAGCGGGTCGTCGAAGGCCCGCTGCGACCGCGTAGCCGCTGCCTGGACCCGCTCCAGCCGGGCCAGCCGCGGGCCGCCGAGACGGCGCTGTCGCGGCGCGGCTGCGGCGGCGCCGCCGTCGCGGAGCGTGGCCGCATGCCGGTGAAGGCGGCCTTGTCGTCCTCCCACCGGCGCTGGCACGTGCGCCGCCTCGGCGGCAGCTGCGCGCAGCAGCGTCGACCGCCCGCCACATCAGCGTCCCAGGTGGGCGCGAGCTGGGTGGCGCAGCGCGCCGGTCGAGCGCCGCCTGTCGCGCGGTCGAGCGCCCGGCCGTCGCCCGTGACCTCGCGGTGCCGGACGGCGAGCATCCGCCGCTCGAGCACCTCGTTGTCGAACGTGGGGTCGGTGGCCGGCCCGGCCGGCGGGCAGCGCACCGGGTCCTCGGCCAGCCGCGGCGGCCTGCGCGCCGGTCAGGCCGGGCGGCGGGTCGATCCAGCCCAGCAGCGCGCCGAGGTTGGGTCCTCCAGCCGGACTCTGCCCGGTCGCCCAGTGCTCGGCCAGCGCGTCGGTCATCGGCCAGCAGCAGGGACGAAGCGGGGAGCTCGGCTCGCTCGGCGAAGAAGGTGAGCCAGCGGCCGAGCAGCGGCACGGTCTGGCGCGACGGCGTACTGGCCCGTCGGTCCGGCGGAAGCCGGGTCGACCGGCCGAGCAGGCGGAGTGAAGGCGACGCCGGCCGGGTTCGGGCACCAGGAGCTGCGGGGCGTCCGGCGTAGTCGGGTTCCGGGGCTCACGCGACGCGCTCGGCGCGTGTCTCCTCGCGTCGGCCGGGAGGTAGCTGTCGAGGTGGCGGAGGATGACGGTCGGCCAGCTCGGCGGCGAACGCGAACCGCTGGTCGCGGTCGCGCGGCTCGTAGACGACGAGCAGTCGCGGCGTGTCGCGGGTCGTCGCCGACCATGACGGCCAGCGGCGCGTTCGCCTCACCGGCCAGCGGCCAGCGGGATGAACGACGAGCGGACGACGGCTGAGGTGCACGTGGCGGACGGTGCAGATCGGCTGGGCGGCCGCCGCGCGCTCGGCCGCGACGAACGCGGGCCAGCGGCGTTAACGTGGCTCAGACCGCCTCTCCCAGGATCCTGCGTCGCGCAGGCTCGGCGCGCAGCCGCGCAGCAGCGCAGGAGCCGCGACCTCGGCGCGCTGCCCGTCCGGGGCCGGGCCGGCGCCGGCCGCGGGCGAGGCTGAGGACCTGCGCGACGTACTCGATGCCGCCGAGGTCCTCGCGGACCGTCGCGGCCGAGCGCGCCGGTGCAGCCCCGGCGCCTCGTCCCGGCAGAGGAAGCACATCTCGCAGGTGCTCAGGCACTCGGGCGCGTAGCTGGCGTGCGACCTGGCCGATGGCGGCGGCGACAGCTCGGCCGGCCGCGGCGGCGGGACGCCCTGCGCGTCCGGGTCGAGGTCGAAGGTGAGCGTGCCGGCGGGTACCGGGTCGAGCAGGTCCTCGATGCTGGCGATCCGGGTGAGCTGGCGGCGAGCACGGTGAGCTGCTTGCGGACGTCGAGGCAGGCGGCGATCGGCTGGCTGGAGAAGTTCTCCGGGCACGACCAGGATCGTCTCGTCGGCTGACGGCGGCCGGGTCGACGCCCAGCCTCCGTCACGAGCGTCGCGCAGGGCGCGGACGTAGACGGCGGACTGGATCGCGGCGGCGGCCACCTTGCCGCGGGTCGGCCTGGCCGTCGATGACCGCGAACGACTTGATCTCGATGACGTGGAAGCGTGCCGTCGAGCTGGAGCGCGATCAGGTCGGGCTCCAGGTAGGCGTGCCGGCCGCCGACCTCGCAGGCGGAGCAGCGGGTGGTCGAGGAGCGTCGCGGCCGGGCTGGTCGGCGGCGCGTGCCAGCAGCGTGCCTGGTGTGCCGGCGTGCCGGAGCTCGGCCGAGGAGTTGCCGCCGACGTCGTTGAAGTCCGTCGTAGCCGACCTCGCTGACGTCAAGGTCGAGCGAGCTCGCGGAGCAGCGTGAGCAGCTGGGCGGCGCCGTTCGTCCTTCACCTGGGCCTCGAACGCGTTGCCGCGGACGATCGCGAACCGCGACTGGCCGAACGGGGCGGGGAAGCCCGGCGTAGGCGGCGACCCGCTGCTTGTCCACCCCGGCCGCGTCCATCAGCGCCCGGCGGGCGCAGCCGGGGTTGGCTGGCGAGCGCGGCGATCGTGCGCGCGTTGTGGTTCGTCGGCAGCGCCCGGCCGCGGAGCCGGTCGAGGCGGCCTGCGCGGCCGCGCTCGGCTGACGCCCGGTCACTCGTCGCGCCGTCTCTCTCCGCGCGTGCCGCGCGTTCCCGCTGCGTCTCCCGCTCGGTCGCGGAACAGGGCGGTGCCGAACAGCTGCTCGGCGTCGTCGAGCAGGCTGCGCGCCCGCTCGGCCGCGGCGCGGCGGGCCTTGGCGTCGGCGTCGCGATGGACGGCCAGCTCGGCCAGCGCCGCCTCGCTGACCGCGGTCGGGTCGGCCCCGCCGCCGGGCGAGATCGCGCGCCGGGGACGCAGGCCGCGAACCGCTGCAGCAGGCGGCGGGCCGCGGCCGGCGGCTCCGGTATCCGCTCGATCGCCTCGGCCACCCGGATCGCCGCCGTCAGGAAGTCGACCCGCGGCGACAGCGAGCCGATGACGCGCAGCTCGAGCGGCCAGGTGGAGACCGCGAGCAGGCCACGCGACGGGGCCAGGTAGTCGGCTGACAGCGCCGCGCAGATGTAGTAGGGCCGGGCGAACGGCGCGGTGCGGAACGAGCGCTCCTCGTCCCGCTTGAGGCTGGTGACCCGGGTGGTGGGGAACGTCGCGCCGAAGAACGCCTCGTGCACGGTGGCGATGAGCTTGGGCGCGGCCGGCACCTGCAGCAGGCTGAGCGCCTCGTAGACCTGCTCGCGCAGCGGCAGCAGCGACCCAGCGGCGCCGGTTGCGTAATCCGGCTTAGGCTGGGCGGCCCGGGAGGCCTCCGCGCTGGTGTCCTGCGCATCGGCCAGCACGTCTTCCCAGTGCTGTTCGGCTTGGCGCAGGTCGTGGCGCAGCGCGCTGGCACGCTCCCTGTCACCGGCCAGGACGGCCTCGCGTACCGCGGTGCGCAGCCGGCCAATGCGGCGCTCCAGGGACTCGACGGACTCGGTCACGGGCGAGACTGTAGCATCCTCCAGTCAGTTCCAGCAAGTTCCAGTATCTATTTGCTGATCGTGTCCGGCTGCGGCCGACGGTCAGGTGCGACCGACCTGGCCTCGACCCCTGTGAGCCACGTCTGCCCCTACTGGTCGAAGTCGGGGACGGCCACATCCGCAGCCCCTCCGCGGTCATCTTTTGGGGCTTCGTTGGCTGGGGTTCGCTTTCCGGAGGCTCGTTTCCCGGAGGGCGGCATAGCGACCGAACTGGTCCTGCTGGGTACGGCGGGGGCGCCGCTGCCGGCGGCCGGGCGCCGCAGGATCTCGTCGGCGGTCGTCGTCGATGGGCGGGTGTTCGTGGTCGACTGCGAGCTCGGGTCGCCGTCGGCGTTCGTTTCCGCGGGGTTTACCGCCTACCGGGGGCTTACGAGGTTCCGGTCGGCTTACTCGCGGCTTACCGGGGCCGGGAACGCTGCCGCGATCAGTAGGTATCGAGGGTTCCCAATGGTTCAATATCCTGTGTGAGCCTCTTCGGAGGGCGACTGCGGCCCGGCAGAGCGCAGCGCTCGGGCGCCGGCCGTCCGGCCGAAGACGACGCGATCGTCACGGCGCTGTATCAGCAGTATCGTGAACCATTGATGACGTTCGTGCTGCGACTGACCGCGGGAAACAGGGCCCAGGCCGAGGATGTCGTCCAGGAGACGATGCTTCGGGCCTGGCGCGAGGCCGGGAAGCTCGACCTGAGCGAGCCCTCTTTGATGCCGTGGCTGACCACGGTGGCACGCCGGATCGTGATCGACGATCACCGGCGGCGGCAGGCACGGCCGATCGAGATGGCCGACGCCGAGCTGGCCAACCTGCCCGCCGAGGACCACACCGCGGCCACCGACCGCCGCCTGGTCGTGGCCGACGCGCTGCGGGCGCTGTCGCCGCTGCACCGTCAGGTGCTCAACGAGACCATCTTGCGCGACCGCACGGTGAACCAGGCCGCCGAGGTCCTGGGCGTCCCGGTCGGCACGGTCAAATCCCGGGTGTACTACGCGCTTCGCGCGCTGCAGGTGGTCCTGGCCGAACGCGGGGTGCCGCCATGAGCCTTGAGCACATCGACGTAGGCGCGTACGCGCTCGGCCTGCTCGAGGACGAGGACAGCACGGCCTTCGAAGCCCACCTGGCCACCTGCCCCTCGTGCCACGCGGAACTGGCCGAGTTTTCGCCCATGAAGGCGCTGCTGACGGGCCTGGGACCGGTCGAGGACCTCGACCACACCGCGGAGCGGGGTGTGGTCGACCTGCTGAGCAGGCGGGCCGCGGCCAGCAGGCGCCGGGTCCGGTGGACCGTTGCGGTGGGCGCGGCCGCATGCGTGGCGGCGCTCGGCGGAGGGCTCGCGGCGGGACTAGCGGTCGCGCCGAACAACCCGCCGCCGGGGACGGCGGTCCTGGCCGGGCAGCTGCATTCGGCCACCAACCCGCAGACCGGCGTCACCGGCACCGTCGGCCTGGTCACCAAGGCCTGGGGCACGTACGTCTCGCTGGACCTGGCCGACGTGCGCGGGCCGCTGGAGTGCGAGCTCATCGCGGTGTCGAAGACCGGCGAACGCCGGGTGGTCACCGGATGGGTGGTCGGCGTGCCCGGCGACGGGGTCCCCGGCCATCCCGCACACCTGCTGGTCCAGGGCGGTACCTCGATCTCGGCGGCGAACCTGGCCAGCTTCGACGTCATCGTGGTGAACGGCAAGACGCTGCTGAGCATCCCCGTCTGAGACGACGGATTTGGTAAATGGCCTGGCCTGGCCGGGCTGGGTGGTTCAGGCCTGGATGATCGAGGTGCCCTGGACCTTGATGCTCACCGGCGCCAGCGGCGAACTGGCCGGGCCGTTCACCACCGAGCCGTTGACGATGCTGTACTTGCTGCCGTGGCACGGGCAGTTGATCGTGCCGCCGGACACGGTGGTCACGATGCACCCCTGGTGGGTGCACACGGCGGTGAAGGCGTCGAAGGTACCGGCGTGCGGCTGAGTGATCACGATCTTCTTGTCGGTCAGGATCTTGCCGCCGCCGACGGGGACGTCGGAGGTGCTGGCCAGAACGTCAGTCGCGGTCCCGTTCCCGGTGCCGGTTCCGGAGGACCCGCCGCTGGCGGCCGGGCTGTTCTGGGCGGGCGGGGCACCCGCGAGTCCTCCGTTGTTGGCGTTGTAGGCAGTGCACCCGGACAGCGCGGCGACACACGCGGCTCCGGCGCCGGCCAGCACGGCTCGGCGGCTTGAGGTAGGGGCGTCGGGCCCGGTCATGACGTGTCTCCTCAGCTCATCGGCGGTTGACGCCGAAGGTCGATTTAGCGGTGGATGCCGAAGGTCGAGAAGAACCAGTAGGCCGAGGTGAACCAGATCCCGATCAGCGCGAGGAACACCGCGGCGCCGACCACCGGAAGCACCCAGCCGGGCACCCCGCGTTTGGGCAAGATCAGCATCTTGACCGTGAACGCACCGAAGAACGCGCAGCCCAGTATCGAGTGGATCAGGACCCGGGTGCTGTAGGTCTGGAAGCCCAGCCCGTACAGGCAGTTGATCGCGACCGGCACGGCCAGCAGGAACGCGATCCGGCCCGACCACCGGTGAGCCCGGCCGATCCACGATGGCGCGGAAACGCGCGGGATCTTGCCGTACATAATCAGGGCCGAGATCACCTGGATGATCGCGAAGATGGTGGCGCCGGTGGCCAGCCACGATTTCGCGTAGCCCGCGCTGGTGAACCCGGAGATGCTGACCGCGATGCCGGTCGGGTGGTGCAGCCGCCCGTAGATGCCGAGGGTAAGCGCGATCAGCCCGCCGATCAGGCTGGGCACGATCAGCTTGGCGATGCCCAGGGACGCGTCCTCCGGTGCGGGCGATACGTCAGATTGTGCGGTCATATCGGTCTCCCAGTCGTGTCGCAGGCTTGCCGGGCTCAGAATCCGCTGCCGGTTACGCCACTGATCAAGGTGGCGATGAGGGCGACGCCGTCGTCCTCGGCGGTGCCGGTCGCCGGGTCAAGCGGCGGCGCCGCGCTCACCTGGGGATCCGCGGAGTCGGGGTTGGTGATCGCCGAGCCCACCTGGTAGCCGTCCGGCAGGACGATCCAGCCGAACTTGACCTTGACGCCGTGGACCATCGCGATCGACTCGTACAGGCCGGACCGCCCGTGCAGGGTGGGCACCGAGAACGCGTACTGATGGCCTTCGGCCTTGACGTAGCCCGCCGCCTTCGAGCTGCGGTAGTTGAGCGTGATGTGCGCGCCGTGCTGGCCGGCCAGGTCCAGCTTTCCGTTCTTCACGGTTCCGCTGAACCAGTGCCCGACCTTGTGCCCGTCGCAGATGTAGGCGACGGCCTTCTTCTTGTGCACCGAGACCGCCACGGCCGCACCTTCGCCGCCCCCGACCTGGGCGCCGTAGTCGGCGTCGTCCGGCACCGTCCCGGACACCGCGGGCGCGGTCGTCGGTACCGACGAGACCGTCGGCGAGGCCGAAGCGGTGGGCGTCGACGTGGCCGCCGATGACGCCGATGACGCCGATGGCGTCAACGTGACGACGGCGGTGGACGGGGCCGACGCGGGCAGCGTGACGGTGGTGCCGGCGCCGGAGGGCGACGTCGCCGCATACGGGTTGACCGGCGCCGCGCTGGAGGTCTGCAGCGTGCTGGCGACCAGAACGGCCACGCCCAGCGCGGCGCCGCCAAGCAGCGTGATGACGGACGTCGAGGGTTTCATGTCACGCAGTACGCCTTCCGATGGCTGTCGGGTTCAGTCACGCCCGAAGTTTTGTTTCTGCCGTTCGGAGGGGTCCGCGGCAGCGCTGATACGGCCGCCGATCTTGGTTTTCGTGCAGCGTGGCTGAACCCTACGGGCAGCGGGCCCTGTACCGCTGCCCCAATCTGGCTACACCGAGATCACGATCGGGAGACTTCTTTGCATGCCGGCAAGCAATTCGGCATGTCCGCAATGACTCAGCTACCAGGCAGGACGTGCTGCTCGAGGACGACGTACCGGTGGGCGCCGAGGGTCATGGCGCCGGAGCGGACGAAGCCGGACTGTTCAGCGACGTGCAAGCCGACGGCGTTCCACTCCGGGACCGTGGTCCGCAGCCGGCGGTCAAGCGCGACGGACCGGGCGTAGGCGACGGCGGCGCGGCCGAGGTCGACGCCCCAGCCCCGGCCGGTCAGGCCGGACCTGATGCCGATGGCGATGTCGAGCACCCCAGGGTCTTCGGTCTCCCCCGGCGCGCGGGCGGGCTCGCCCAGGCAGCAGAAGCCGAGCAGCGCGTCCCGGCTGTCGGCGACGGCCCAGTAGCCCTCGTCCGGCGGGAACGGCTCGAGCGCGTCATAGACCTGCCAGGCCGCGGGCTGGGGCGAGGTGGCCAGGGCCAGGCCGTCCTCGATGCTGAGCTGGCGGACCTGGAAGGGCGGGACGGGCACCGCGGTCTGGCCGTCCATCTACTGGTCGAAGTCCAGGACGACGCGGTCGGCGGCGGGATGGGACTGGCAGGCCAGGGCGTACCCGGCCGCCACGTCGACGGGCTCCAGGGCGTAGTTGGCGTCCATCCGGACCTTGCCCTCCACCACCTTGGCCCGGCAGGTGCCGCAGACGCCGTTCTTGCACGCGAAGGGGGCGTCGGCCCGGTACCGCAGGGTGGCGTCCAGGATCGAGGCGCCATCCTCGGGCAGCACGAAGGTCTGCGAGCGCCCGTCGAGCAGGACCGTGACCTCGGCGCCCGTATCGTGATCGGCGGCGGGCACCTCGGCACGACTGCCCGCGGCGGGGGGCGGGCCCACGAAGAACAGCTCGCGGTGGATGTGCTGGTCGTCGGTGCCATAGCCGAGCAGCACCTCCCGGGCGACGTCGGTCATGGGCAGCGGGCCGCACAGGAACCATTCGTCGACGTCCTCCGGGAGGACCAGGTGGTCCAGGATGCGCCCGAGCCGGCCGGCGTCGAGTCGGCCGGACAGGATCTCGACGTCCAGGGGCTCCTCGTCGAGCACGTGGATCAGCTGGAACCGGTCCGGGTAGCGGTTCTTCAGGTCCTCCAGGTCCTCCAGGAACATGATGCCCAGGGTGGTGCGGTTCACGTAGACCAGGACCGCGGTGCTCTCGGGTTCGACCTCCAGGGCGGTGCTAAGGATGGACAGCACCGGCGTGATGCCCGAGCCGGCCGCGATGGCCCCGTACCGCTTGCGCTGACCGGGGTGCAGGGCGGTGGAGAAGCTTCCGGTCGGCGTCATGATGTCGAGCGCGTCGCCGGGCCGGAGTCGTTCGGCTACATAAGAAGAGAAGACCCCGTGCGGTATCCGCTTCACGCCGATGCGCAACCGTTGATCGCCCGTGGCCGGGGCGCAGATGGAGTAGTTGCGCCGCACCTCGTCACCCGTAACCGGGGACCGTATCGACACGTGCTGCCCGGCCCGGAAGCGGAACTGCTCGCGTAGTTCGGGCGGGACGTCGAAGGTGATGGCCACGGCGTCGTCGGTGAGCCGCTCGATGCTGGCCACGCGGAGCGGGTGGAAAACGGAGTGCCGGCGGGCCGCGGGCATCAGATGGCCTTGAAGGAGTCGAAGGGCTCGGCGCAGGACCGGCAGGTCCACAGCGCCTTGCAGGGCGTCGAGCCGAAGTGGCTGACCTCGCGGGTATCGGGCGAGCCGCACTGCGGGCAGCGGACCGAGAACGCCAGCCGTACCGGCCCGCCGGCGGGGCCGGGCGGGGCGATGCCGTACTCGCGCAGCTTGCGCCGGCCCGTCTCGCTCATCCAGTCGGTCGTCCACGCCGGGGCCAGCACGGTACGGACGCGGACCTGGCCCGCCCCGGCCCGGTGCAGGGCGTCCCGCACGTCACCGGCGATGACCGCCGTGGCCGGGCAGCCGGTGTAGGTGGGGGTGAGGTCGACCTCCACGGTTCCGTCGGCGGCCAGCCGCAGGTCTCGGATCACGCCCAGGTCGCCGAGGGTCAGCACGGGCAGCTCGGGATCGGGCACGGACCGCGCGGCGGCCAGCAGCGCGGCCGGGTCGGGAGCGGCGTTCACCAGGTCGCTCCCGGGTGCGAGCGGTGCAAGTGCTGCATCTCCGACAGCAGGTGCCCGAGGTGCTCGGTATGCAGACCGTCGCGGCCGCCGCGGGAGCGCCAGCGCGGCTGCGGCCGCTCGAGCGTGGCCTCGTGCAGAGTCGAGGTCAGGTAGGTCTCCCAGGCCGGCCGGAGGGTGGCCGGGTCTACCGCGGCACCCTGGAGCTGGCTGGCCGGGTCGAACAGTTCCCCGGTGTACGGCCAGACCTCTTCGAGCCCGGCCTGCATGCGCTCATGGGACAGGTCGGTGCCGTCGCCGAGGCGCAGCACCCACTGGGTGGCGTGGTCGCGGTGGTAGGCGACTTCCTTGACCGCCTTGCCGGCCAGCCCGGCGAGGGTCTCGTCGGCGCTGCCGAGCAGCGCCGTGTAGAGCTCGTACTGGTAGGCGGAGAAGACCAGCTGACGGGCCATCGTGACGGCGAAGTCGCCGCCCGGGATCTCGACCAGCTGCACGTTGCGGAACTCCCGGTCGTCCCGCAGGTAGGCCAGATCGTCCTCGTCACGGCCGGCTTGTTCGAGCTCGCCGGCGTAGCTGAGCAAGGTGCGCGCCTGGCCGAGCAGGTCCAGCGCGATGTTGGCCAGGGCCAGGTCCTCCTCGATCTGCGGCGCGCGCGCCACCCACTCCCCCAGCCGCTGGGCCAGGATGAGCGCGTCATCGCCGAGCGCGAGTGAGTAGGCGGCCAGCGGCGGCAGCGCGATCATAGATGCTTGGCCCCTTCGGGCACGTCGTAGAAGGTGGGATGCCGGTACACCTTGTCCTGCGCGGGGTCGAAGAACTGGTCCTTCTCGTCCGGGCTGTTCGCGACGATCGCGGCGGACGGCACGACCCAGATCGACACGCCCTCGCCGCGCCGGGTGTAGACGTCGCGCGCGTTACGCAGGGCCATCGCCGCGTCCGGCGCGTGCAGGCTGCCGACGTGCTGGTGGGACAGGCCGCGCCGGGCCCGGACGAACACCTCCCAGAGCGGCCAGCCGCGCTTGCCGGAGTCGTTCGGCTGATTCATGATGCCTTTACCTCGACGGGCCGGCGCTTGTCCGCGTAGGCCTGGGCGGCCTCGCGGACCCAGGCGCCGTCGTCGTGGGCCTGGCGGCGGCAGCGCAGGCGCTCGGCGTTGCACGGGCCATCGCCGCGGATGACGCGGGCGAACTCATCCCAGTCGATGGCGCCAAAGTCGTAATGGCCGCGTTCGGCGTTCCAGTGCAGGTCCGCATCGGGCACGGACAGGCCGAGCACCTCGGCCTGCGGGACGGTCATGTCGACAAAGCGCTGGCGGAGTTCGTCGTTGCTGAACCGCTTGATGCCCCAGGCGGTCGACTGGGCCGAGTGCGACGACTCCTCGTCGGGCGGCCCGAACATCATCAGGGACGGCCACCAGTACCGGTTCACCGCGTCCTGGGCCATGGCCTTCTGGCTTTTCGTGCCGTGCGAGAGCGTGTGGAGGATCTCGAACCCCTGGCGCTGGTGGAACGACTCCTCCTTGCAGATGCGGACCATGGCCCGGGCGTAGGGACCGTAGGAGCAGCGGCACAGCGGGACCTGGTTCATGATGGCCGCGCCGTCCACCAGCCAGCCGATCGCGCCGACGTCGGCCCAGTTGAGGGTCGGGTAGTTGAAGATGGAGGAGTACTTCTGCCGTCCGTCGTGCAGGCGGTCGAGAAGTTCCTCGCGATCGATGCCGAGCGTCTCGGCGGCGGAGTAGAGATACAGGCCGTGGCCCGCCTCGTCCTGGACCTTCGCGATCAGGATGGCCTTGCGGCGCAGGCTGGGCGCCCTGGTGATCCAGTTGCCCTCGGGCTGCATGCCGATGATCTCGGAGTGGGCGTGCTGGGCGATCTGCCTGATGAGCGTCTTGCGGTACGCGTCCGGCATCCAGTCGCGGGGCTCGATGCGCTGGTCGGCCGCGATGAGCTGATCGAAGTGCTGCTGAGCGGCCTGGGCCTGCGGCGCTTCCTGGGCCTGCGGGGCGCTCCGGGCGCCCGCGGTGCCGGAGTCGTAGTTGCCGTACACGGCGCCTCCCGTCTCTCATTTGGCAGGCTACTCTTTACCGAACGTTCGGTCAATAAATCGGCTCGCGGGACCCCGGCCCTGGCGAGGCGGCCCTGGCGAGGCGGGCGGATTCAACGGGTCAGCGC
Organism: uncultured Actinomycetes bacterium; assembly: GCA_963819785.1. Classification (GTDB taxonomy): domain Bacteria; phylum Actinomycetota; class Actinomycetes; order Streptosporangiales; family Streptosporangiaceae; genus Palsa-504. The sequence continues at coordinate 192,600 of CAWFXW010000002.1, forward strand.
GACGCGCTGGTTGTCCACAAATCACGGAAACAAGGATCGTGGGTCAAAACCCACGCTATTGCATAGGTAAAGACCGACGATAACGAGAGCGCCGCAACTTACGAGGTCTGCGGGACAGATGTTATCTGGAACTCGCCTATTTGCGATGTGCGTTCGAGCGCTGGTTCACGATGATCGGCTAACGCCGAAATTGGCTGGGATCTCGCTCCGCGAGATAAGACCGTGAACCCTGACGGCTGTCATAGCGACCGTGACGGTCCACGATCATGTACGGGCCTGGTTTCCCGGCATTGGTTCCAGGCCGGACGCCGTATGCGGGCAGCGGGCTGCCGACTTTCCGGAAAAGCCGCACTCTCCTTAGCTAACAGCCTGGTCCATCGCCAAAGTCGATGCCGGTGATCATCGTGCTTCGAATCGGAACCGGCTCAAGGGCCGGCGGAGGGGCGGGATTGTGGGTCTCCGCGGGTTCAGGGCTCAGGGCCGGCTGGGCCCCGGCCGGGGCGCGGGGCCTGGTCGCTAGCCGTCCGGACGACGGCGATCACGCCGAGAAGCGCGGTGAGCGGGACGACCAGGGCGATGAAGTCGGCGGCGGTGAGGTTACCCAGCGCGTCGAGGGCGCCGGCGAAGCCGACGACCAGGATGGCCACCACGACCAGGCCCCAGCCGTGCAGGAACAGGCGCAGCGGGAAGGGCGACGCGGCCGGGGTTACGTCGGGCACGGCGGTGACGGACTTCGTCTCGCGGCGTTCGGAAAGGCCTTCGCGGACCCGGACGTGCAGCATCAGGCTGCCAGGCCGGTCGGCGATGAGGAGGAGTTCGTCGGGATGCACCGGGTCGGGCAACTGGGACACCGAGCCGCCGCCCGCCGCCCAGGTCACCGCCGTCCCGACGGCGGTCGGGCGGACACGGTAGCGGACCTGCTCGCCGACGACGACCGTCTCCGGGCCCTCGATGACCAGCTTCGCGGGCCTGGCGGTCGTGGCTCCCCGGCCCCCGTTTCCGCCGTTCCCCGCATTCCCGCCGTTCCCGCCGTTCTCGTTCCCGGCGTGGCTGCCCGGGGCGCCATGGGCCTTCTGGCCGGCCTGCGCCTCCCGGGCTCCCACCGTTTCCAGGGTCTCCTGCACGCCAGCCAGGGCCGCGTCGGCACCGGCCTGCCCGTTGAGCTGCTGTTCCGCCGCGGCCGGTTCCCTGGTCAAGATGAACTGGCGGCGGGCCAGCAACTCGGCGAGACGGATCTGGCGGGCGTGCACGCTCCAGGCCATGGCGACCACCGCCCCGCCAAGGCCCGCGGCTCCGAGCCCGAGCAGGGCGGCGATGACGGGTTGGCTAGCACCAGCAGTAGCTGCAGCGGCGGCGAGCATGTCGTCTCCCTGGTCGTATAGCCCGTGGTGCTATTAAAACATATAATCGAAGAAGATCAAAACTCCCAGTGTGTACTCGAAACGAGCTAGCACGAACTACGCGGGTCGGCGGCTACGTGCGGGCGGGCGGCTACGTGCGGGCGGGCGGCTACGTGCGGGCGGCCGCGACCGCGGCCCAGTGCTGTTCCAGGTGGGGCACGAGGTCCATGGGCCGTTCCTCGGGGAAGAACAGGCGGGCGCCGTCGACCGTGACGACCCGGGTGGTGCCCGGGATGGTGTCCCGCAGCCAGTAGGCCCAGGAGACGTCGAAGAACGCGTCGCCGGTGCCCCACACCACGAGCGTGGGCACGGTGAGCTCCCTGAGCCGCGGCATGACCTCCTGCAGGTCGCCGGCGTCGAGGGCGACCAGCAGCCGTTCGAAGTGCCGGGCCCGCTCGATGGTGCCGAAGCACGGCTCCAGGTAGGCGCGGATCACGTCCCGGTCGATCCGGTCCAGATTCTCGTACCCCGAGGCGAACGAGACCCGGGCGGCGGCCTCGAGGTTGGCGAACATCGCGACGGCGGACGGCGCGAGGTTGCCCGCGGCGGCGAGTTCGATCATCGGCTTGAAGTCCTCCGGCGGCAGGTTGTAAACCGTGTCGCAGTTGGTCAGGGTCAGGGTGGTCAGGCGCTGCGGATGGCGGGCGGCGAAGATCTGGGCGACGGCTCCGCCGGTGTCGTTGGCCACGAGATCGATGCCGGCGAGCCCGAGCGCCTCGCAGAACTCGTCCAGCCCCGCGGCCAGCGCGGACAGCGACAGGTCCTGCTCGGCGGTCACCGGGCTCTGGCCGTGCAGCGGGAGGTCGATCGCGATGCAGCGGCGCTGACCGCTCAGCGCCTCCATGACGTGCCGCCACAGGTAGGCGTTGGTGGCGATGCCGTGCACGAACAGGGCAGTGGGCCCGGCGCCGAGATCCAGATAGCTGATTTCGCCGAAGCGGGTGGCAGCGGTGTGCCGGTGAGCGTTGAGTTCGGATAGCTGCATTACGCTCGCCTTTCTAGAAGATGCATAAATTGTTACTAGACCGACTGTCGGTTTATGCTAGGCGGACCGACAGTCGGTTTGTCAAGGGGTTTTGGGTCGGGACGAGGAGCGCGATGGACGGACCGGGCGCTGACGATCGGCAGGACACGGCGAGCCGGGCGAGGGCGGCGAACGGGCCCGGGGCGGCGGGGCAGCCCGGCGCGGCGGACCGGGTGGCGAACGGGCCCGGGGCGGCGGGGCAGCCCGGCGCGGCGGACCGGGTGGCGAACGGGCCCGGGGCGGCGGGGCAGCCCGGCGCGGCGGACCGGGTGGCGGATCCTGCGGGGCGGGGGAATCCCGGGGAGCGGCCGAACCGGAATGTGGCGCGGGGGGAGGCGACGCGCGGGCAACTGGTGGCGATCGCGACGCGGATGTTCGCCGAGCGGGGCTACGAGGACACCTCGATCGAGGCGGTGCTCCGGGAGGCGGGGGTCAGCCGGGGCTCGCTGTATTACCATTTCGCGAGCAAGGAGGCGCTTTTCGAGGCGGTGGCCGAGGAGCTCGAGACCAGCGTCGGGGCGCAGACCATGGCTGCCGCGAGCGGTTCAGCGGGTCCGGTGGAGGCGCTGCGGGCCGGGTTCCTGGCGTGGATCCGGCTAGCGGGCGATCCCGTGGTGCGGCGGGTCCTGCTGATCGACGGGCCTTCGGTGCTCGGCTGGGAGCGCTGGCGGGCCATGGAGGAACACCACGCGCTCGGGCTGATCCGGGCGGTGGTGCAGCTCATCGCGGACGAAGGAAAGCTACCGCCGGAGACGGTCGGTACGATGGCCAACATCCTGCTCGCGTCGGTCAACGAGGTGGCGCTGCTCGTGGCCAGGTCGGACGACCGGGAGGCGGCGATGACAGCTGGTGCCGACGCCATTGACGAGCTACTGCGACGGCTATTCAGTTAGCGGCCTGCCAGTCAGTTAGCAGCCTGCCAGCATTAAGTGACAAAACTCATAAAACATTAAGTTTCGGACATTTAAACGGCGCATAGCGGCACACGCTAATCGGCCAGATTGGCCGTTAGCTTGTTATTCGTCACTATGCCGCCGCATAGACCATCGGTGGCCTACGATGTCTGCGTACCGGGTCCGCCAGCTTCCCGTCGTCTCCGGTCAGCCTGCCCGCAGCGCTAGAGAGGAAGCGTCCTTGATCCTTAATGAGGCCGAAGCGGTACTCGACCCTGTTGCGGACATCGACGGTTTCGTGCTCGGCTGCCTGGTCGACGCCTCGACCGGAACGATCCTGGCCTCGCGGAAGGACCAGGACGATGTCAGCTTGCCCACCGCGGCGGCGGGAGCAGCCGACATCGCCAACGTGCTTTCGCTGCTCGCCGGCGAGCTGCCCGTGGACGGCCTCGAGGACGTCATGGTGACCTTCCGGAACCAGCTTTACGTCATACGCCTGGTTTCCGAGGACCTGGAACCGAACATCATCCTGCTGGTCATCCTGGACCGGGCGCGCGCCAACCTGGCCATGGCCCGCCGGGAAATCCGCAACTTCTGCGTGAAATTCGCCGGATGAGCCAGGTCCCAGGGCTGCGACGCGCCCGGCAGCTCACCGCCTCGGTGCTGCCGACCCGGGCGGCGGACGGCTACCCGGGCCTGGTGGCCGGGCGGCTACGCAAGCTGGACGCGGCGGCCAGCACCGGCATGCTGCCATTTTCCGGAAGCGGCGATGGGGTTATCTACTTCCGGGACGGCAAGATCATTTATGCCGAATCGGACCGGACCCCGGGTCCGGCGGCCAGCGCTTATAAAGCGTATGGCGACAACCTTCCGCCGTTAGGCCGGATCATGGCTATCAGGGCCGTGACCGAGCCCATTATCGACGCAGCGCTCGAATTGTTCACGGCCCAGGCGAAACACGCCAAATTCCGGTCGGCCCGGCTGCCGGACGCGGGGTTGGCCTCGGGTATCGGCGTGGACGAGCTGCTGGCCGAGATCGGACGCCGGCAGCGGCTGATGAAGCAGTTCTCGACGGTGCTCACCCCCGACACCGTGATCTCACGTAATCCTCACCTGCGCTCGGATTCGGTCCGCATCTCGGCCGGGCAATGGGCGTTGCTGATCCGGGTCACGCACGGTTCCACGCCCCGGAACCTGGCTTTCGACCTGGGGCGCAGTGTCTTCTGCACGCTTACCGACGTTTACCGGCTGCTCGTGCTGCGCCTGCTGATGGCGGCGGGCCAGGTTCCCGAGCACGGCCTGGCGGTCATGTCGTTCGTCCGGGCCGCCGCCCTTAAGAAAGGGGACACCATGCCTGTCATCAACGCCAGGACCGCCGCAGAGGGCGCACTCTGATGCCGGCCCTGCGTAAGGGCAGCCCGTCCGTTGAGGACAAGGTCCGGGCGGAGCTGGCGCTGATCAGGGCCCAGGTCGCCGGGGTGCGGGGCAGCCTGGCCGCGACCAGCGACGGGCTGGTCTTCGCGCACGACGTGCCCGACGTCGAGCCGACCCAGATCGCGGCCATCTCGGCCGCCACCTTGGCCCTGGCCAGCCGGGCCACCGTGACCACGGGCTGCGGGACCTTCCGTGAGGCGGTGGCCCGCGGCAGTGACGGGTACCTCGCGGTCTACGCCGCAGGCGACAGCGCGATCGTGGCCGTGGTGGGCACGAGCAGCCTCAACGTCGGGATGCTGCAGTACCGGGCGCGCGAGATCATCGACCGCATCGCGTCGTATGCGACCCAGATGGGAGGCTGGGCCGCGCCCGCCACTCCCCGGCCGAGCACCCGGATCGCGAGCGCGGCGGCAGCGAAGCAGACCCGTTCGGCCGACGGGCCGCCGTTGCCACGCCGACGGCCGGCGACCTCCTAGCGTCTTGTCGACTAGCGCCTTGTCGTCTTAGCTTCTGCGCAGCCCGTCCAGGACGCGGCGCAGCAGGTCCTGCGGGTTGGACACCACCTCGAAGCTCGCGGGCATCCCATCCGGCACGCTGACCTCGGCCGACAGCACGGGCGGGGCCGACAGCACCGGTCCGGAGCGGGCGCGGCGGGGCAGCGCGGCTTGCGGCGGGACGGGTCCGGACCATTCGGCGAGCGGCCCGGCCGGCTCGGCCGGCACCGGCCCGGCCACGGGTGCCTGCAGCAGGCCGGGGCGGGGCGCCGCGGCCTCGGACGCCTCCGGCTGGCACAGGCCCGCCGCGATCAGCGTGCCGAGGTTCTCGATCGCCTCGTAGAGGGCCAGGCCGCAGCGCCAGGCGAGCTCCTGGGCCGAGGCGGCGCCGTCGATCGCGCAGACCAGCGCCCACTGCGGGTGGCTGAGCGCGGCCCCGGGACGGCCGAGGTCCTGCAGGCGCACGGGAGTGGTGCGGCCCAGGCGGTATCGGGCCATGCGATCGGCCCGGATCCTGGCCTCGGCCAGCACCGAGGCCACGTCCAGGCAGGAGAAGGCGGCGGCCCAGTGCGCGCCGGCGGGCACGAACCGGATGTCGGTGACGAACGCGTCCGCGTCGGCCAGGCCGGTCAGCGCGATCATGGTGTCGACCACCACGGAGCGCAGGATCGTGGCCAGCTCGGCGATGGTGAGGTAGTTCCGCTGGACCAGGAACGTTCCGATGTCCCGGTCCGGCTCGTCGGCCCCGGTGAGCAGGTCGAGCGATTCGGCCGGCGACTGGAGCACGCCGAGCAGGCGGGCGCCGATGTCGGGGATCCAGGAGGCCCGCGCGCAGGTGATCTGCCCCTGGTCGAAATAGACGGTGCCTGACGGATCCCCGTCGATCTCCAGGATGCCCGAAGCCCGGCGGGCGGCCAGCGCCTCAAGCGTCCCGTTAACTCGCGTCGCCACTAGCCCCCCTATGAACTGACAGCCCGGACATGAACGTCATAGCGGATTATTCGGCAGAAATACCCATATCAGCGCAAACCATTAATCATCGCTGGAAAAATGCATCCGGGTCTAGTCTACAGATTTGCCCTGGCGCGTCGGCCTTGCTCTCTGGTTAGTAATTAGTAGCGGCTGGGTCAATTAATACTGGCGACGGTGCGCGCGGCCAACGGTGTGCAGAAACCCGCAGTTCAGTACGCATTGAACTACTTTGAGTATCTAATCAGTTACTCACCGTAAAAATAGGTCTGCCATTTTCCCGCCGGTCATCTCCGGGCTTCACTATCGTGACTACGGCCCATCAGGGAAGAACGGAAAGGCGGGGTCATATGAACATGGAAACGGCTCTCAAAGAAGCCATGGCCATTGACGGCGCGCTAGGCGTTTGTCTGGTCGACTGGGAAAGCGGGATGTCGCTCGGCGCGCTCGGCGGCGGGAAGTACCTCGACCTGGATGTCGCCGCGGCCGGCAACACCGAGGTGATCCGGGCCAAGATGCGGACGATGGAGTCGCTGCGCCTGGACGACACGATCGAGGACATGCTCATCACCCTCAACAAGCAGTACCACCTCATCCGGCTGCTCAAAAACTCGCGCAACGAGCAGGGCCTGTTCCTGTACCTGGTGCTCGAGCGGTCCAAGGCGAACCTGGCGCTCGCGCGGCACAGCCTCAAACGGATCGAGGCCGACCTCACGATCTGAGGACGGGAACAGGATGAACCTGGGCTTTCACCTCGCTCTAGCGTAGTGGAACCCGGGTTTCATCCCGCGGGGGGCAGCGCGGCAGCGGGGCAGCGGGGCAGCGGGGCAGCGCGGCGGCGGGGCGGAGGGCCTTCAGGCCATGCGGTCGAGGATCTGGCGGACCAGGTCCATCGAGGTCTGCGGGTGCAGGAAGGCGAACCGGGCCACGGTTTCGCCCTCCCAGGCAGACGGTGGGATGAACGCCACCTGGTCGGTCAGCAACTGGTCGGCCCAGCGGTTGTACTGAGCAGGGTCCCAGCCGCGGCGGCGGAACAGCACGACCCCGAGCTCGGGCTCGCGGATCAGCTCCAGGTGATCCCGGGCCCGGATCTCGGCCGCGGTCTGCCTGGCCAGCTCGATGGCCGCCTCGATGGCCCGCGTGTAGGCGTCAGCGCCGTACACGGCCAGCGAGAACCACAGCGGCAGCCCCCGGGCCCGCCGGGTCAGGTGGTAGGCGTAGTCGGTCGGGTTCCACTCCCCCGGCGTGTCGTGGATGACGTCCAGGTACGACGCGTCCTGCTTGTGCACCGAGCGGGCCACCGAGGGGTTCCGGTACAGCAGGGCCGCGCAGTCGAACGGCGCGAACAACCATTTGTGCGGGTCCACGATGAACGAGTCGGCGTGCTCGATGCCGTCGTATCGGGGGCGCACGCTCGGCGCGAACAGCCCGGCGCCGCCGTAGGCGCCGTCCACGTGGAACCACAGGCCGTGCTCGCGCGCGACCTCGGCCACGCCGGCCAGGTCGTCGATGATTCCCGCGTTGGTGGTCCCGGAGGTGGCCACCACCGCGGCCAGCGAGCGGGGATCGCCGTCGGCCGCGATGGCGGCCCGCAGCCCCGCGCCGGTCAGCCGGTGATCGTGGGCCCGCACGATCAACGCGTCCATCTCGCAGATGCGCAGCGCGTTGGTGATCGAGGAATGCGCGTCCTCGCTGACCGCGACGCGCCAGCGCCGGCCCGCCGCGCCGGTGCCCGCCTTGCGCTTAGCCGTCTCGCGGGCCACGACCAGGGCGGACAGGTTCCCGGCCGAACCACCGGAGACGAAGCAGCCGCCCGCGCCCGCCGGCAGCCCGGCCCGGTCGGCGATCAGCCGCAGCACCTGGTTCTCCGCGTGGATGGCGCCGGCCGCTTCCAGCCACGAGATGCCCTGGATCGACGCGCACGAGATCAGCATGTCGAACAGCAGCGAGGCCTTGGTCGGCGCGGCCGGGATGAAGCCGAGGAACCGCGGGCTGTCCGCCGAGATGACGGCGGGCGCGATGACCGAGGTGTACACGCCGAGCACCTGGTCCGGGTTGTGCGGATCGGGGCCGAGCAGCCCCTTCACCGCGGCTTCCAGCTCGGCCGGATCGCGCGAGCCCTGGTCCAGCGGCACCGGGTTCAGCCGCAGCCGGTTCTCCGCGTAGGCGAGCACCGACCTGATCATCGACTCCGTCGTCGGATCCACACTGTGCATGGTGCGCACCGTAGAGGCTCCGGACACCGGATCGCAAGGTCAGCGGGCGACGCGCGGTGAGTCCTGTGGGACGGTAGTGGCGGGATCGCGCGGGGTCAGGGCGTCGGCGCGATCCAGCAGGGGCTGACAGCGCAGGCGGCTGGCGATGTCGCGGGCCTCGGCGATGGCCGCCGCGGCGGTCTCGGCTGCGGTGGTGACCATGGCCGCGGTGGTGACGATGGCTGCGGTGGTGACACCGGTGGAGCTGGGGCCGATGCTGACGCTGGTCGCGCCGGCGTCCGCGGCGGCCAGGAGGTACTCGGCGTGGTCGAGCAGGCCGTGGGCGAGGTGGTAGGGAGTGGACTGCTCGCGCAGGCTGGCGATCGCGGCGGCGAAGGAGGCCGCGGCGGTCGCGTCGCCGTCGGCGGCTCGGTCTGCTTCCGGCAGCCGGGCGCGGACCAGGTCCCGTTCGGCCCGGACCATGGGAGCCAGGTACCCGGGTTGGTACGAGTCGAGCAGGGCCAGCAGATCGCGGACGGCGGCGGTATCGCCAAGTTCGTGCGCGGAGCGCGCGGCCAGCGGCCACGCCCAGCGCAGGGCCACGGAGCTAATCCCCATAACCTCGGCCAGAGTCAGGATCGCCCGGGCATGGTGCAGGGCATCGGCCGGCTGGCGGCGGGCAGCAGCGGCGAACGCCTCCAGGAGACCGATCAGAGATCGGTCCTGCGGATCTTCGCTCGACCAGTAGGTCCGCAGGGCGGTGCGCATGGCCTCGGCCGTCCCAGCGTCGCCGCGCAAGGCCGCTAGCCAGCCGCGCTCGCAGATGACGTCATCCTGGTCCGCCAGCCCGTCGGAGTCCACGGCCTGGGTAAGTTCGGCCTCGGCGGCTTCCCAGTCACCGATTTGGAGCAGCGACTCGGCGACGTTCATCATCGCCGCGGACAGGGGACGCCGTTGCCCGCTGCGGCGCAGGGTCTCGGCGGCAGTCCGCGCGGCCTCGCCGGCGGCGGCGGGATCGCTCGGCATCAGCGTGTCGGCCAGGTTGAGCAGCGCACGCCCAACGCGGAAGTTGTCGCCCGCCTGCGCGGCGAGCCGCGCGCTCTCGCGGAAGTACGAGATCGCCTGCGGCCGACGCTCGGCCAGGAGGTGGTAAAGCCCACGGGTCACCAGCAGTTCGGCGAGCAGTCCGGGGCCGGCACCCAGCGCCTGGCCCAGGGTAAGCGCCTCGGCGCTGAGCCGATCGGCGTCGGGTGAGCCCATGAACACCTCGACCCCCGCCAGCCAGTTAATGGCCGACACAGTGTCGGTGTCGGGCCGTTCCCGCAGCACTCCCACAGCGGCGATGAGCTGCTCGTGGGCATCGGCGTGACGGCCCCAGACGCTCAGGGCCCGGCCGACGAGCGCCTGGACCCGCGCGGCGGCCCGGTCCTGATCGCGGGCGAGGTACTGACCACGGGCATGCTCCGCGTATTCGACGGCCACCGGATAGCTGGCGTCGGCCAGGGCAGCCTGCGCAGCGCGCTCCCAGAACCCGGCCACTGCTCCGTCGGCCGCATCCGGCGGGCTCAACTCGGCCGCGGCGGCGTAGCTGGTCGCGGCCTGGGCGGGGGCACCGGTACGCTCGGCGCGTTCGGCGGCACGGGTCAGGGCGGTCACCGCCTGGGCGCGGATCAGGGTGGCATCCGGATCGTCGGGGATGGCGTTCAGCGCGTCCAGGTAGTGCCGGGCGATCACCTCGGCGACCTCTTCGCCGTCACCGGGGAGGACGGCGCGCAGGTGCGCGGCCACGGCCAGGTGGCGGGCCTTGCGGTCGCGGCGGGACAGGGTGTCGTACGCGACCTGCCGCAGCATCTCCTGAGAGAACTGGTAGCTGCCCCGCTCCGGCGACAGCGGATCGGCGGATACGCTCAGCACCTCGCGGCGCACTAGGTCGGCCAGGGTGGCCCGAACGGATGGCTCGTCCCGCTCGGCCACCGCGATCAGCGCCTCGGCCGGGAACGTGGTGCCCAGCACGGCCGCGTCGGCGACCAGGCGCCGGGCGCCGGGGTCCAGGGCATCGAGCCGGGCGGCCAGCAGCGCGTGCAGGCTGTCCGGCACGGCCAGCTCGCCGACGTCGCCGGTCAGCCGGTACACCCCCTCGACCGGCTGGACGACGTCCCGGTCGATCAACGAGCGGACGGTCTCCACCGCAAACAGCGGGATGCCCTGGGCCTGGCGGGTGATCTAGCCCGGGCGGCCTCCGGCATACCCGGCACCAGCGCGTCGACCAGCAGGTCCATCGACGCCGCGTCCAGCGGGTCCAGGGTCAGCGTGCTGCGGTTGCGGCCCGCGCCGAAGCCCGGACGGGCCTGACCCAGCTCGGGGCGGGCGAACACCAGCACGTACACCGGCAGGTCCCGCACCCAGTCGATCAGGTGGTCCAGGAAGTCCAGCAGGCCGGCATCGGCGTACTGGGCGTCCTCGACCAGCAGGATCACCGGGTTTTCGGCCGCCAGCCGCTCGAAGAACAGCCGCCAGCCGGCGAACAGCTCCTCGCGGGACAGGGCCTCACCACTCTCCCCGGCGAACGACACGCCGAGCAGCCGGCCCAGCCGGAGGCCGGCGTAGGCGTGTTCGGCCGGGTCGGGCACGAAGCGGTCCAGGGCGGCAGCCAGCTTGACCGCGGCGGCCTCGGGCGGGTCCTCCTCGGCGATGCCCAGCCGCTGGCGGACGATCTGGGCCAGTGCCCAGAACGCCACCCCTTCGCCGTAGGACAGGCAGCGGCCGCGGTGCCACCACACGTCGGCGGCCAGGCCGTCGGCGTACTTCTCGAACTCCCAGCCCAGCCGGGACTTGCCCACCCCAGCCGGACCGGAGACCAGGACCAGCCGGGGCACGCGCCGGTCGGCGGTGGCGTGGAACAGGTCCTTGATCGTGCGCAGCTCGGCGTCCCGGCCGGTCAGCGTGGCCTCCAGGCCATCGACCCGCTGGCTGCCGCCCACCGCGGACAGCACCCGGACGGCGCGCCACAGCCGCTGCGGCTCGGCCTTGCCCTTCAGGGTCCGCTCCCCCACGTCGGCGAACGCGATCGCGCTGCCGGTCAGCCGCTGGGTCGGCACGTCGACCAGCACCGAGCCGGGCTCGGCGGCGGCCTGCACGCGGGACGCGGTGTTCACCGCGTCGCCGGCCACCATCCCCTCACCGACCGCGCCCAGGTTGACCGCCACCTCGCCGGTCACCACCCCGGCCCGTGCGGCCAGGCCGGGCAGGCCCGACTCGGCGCCCAGCTCGGCCACCGCGGCCACCAGGTCCAGCGCGGCCCGGACGGCACGCTCCGCGTCGCCTTCGGTGGCCACCGGGGTGCCCCACACGGCCATGACCGCGTCCCCGATGAACTTCTCCACCACCCCGCCGTACCGGCTGATCACCGTGCGCGCCACCGTGAAGTACTGCGACAGCAGTTCGCGGACCGCTTCAGGGTCCCGCGATTCGGACAGCGGGGTGAACCCCGCCACGTCGCAGAACAGCACGGAGCACACGCGCCGTTCGGCCGCCGAGTCGCGGCCCGGCGGGGCGGGCGGCGCGACCGCGGACGGGGCGGGCGCGGCCTCGACCAGGGTGGCGCCGCAGTACCGGCAGAAGCGCTTGCCGGGAGTCAGCGGCTTACCGCACGAGGGGCAACCGCCGACGGGAGCGCCGCAGTCGCCGCAGAACAGGTCGCCGTCTTCCAACAGCGCACCGCACCGCCCGCACCCCACCCGGCTTCTCCCGCTCTGCGCACATCAACCCGGTCAAGCCCCCACCGTAACCGCAATTGTAGGTACCCGGGTGCCGGCTGCGAAGCCCCACGGATCGGAGCTGAGCTGGCCGGGAGCGAGGAACCATGGCCCGTTCGGCATAAAAAAGATCATGGGGCGGGGCGGAAGTGGCGTCACCCACGGTCATCCGTCAGGATGGGCTTGCCCGCGGTAATGGAGGGACAATCGTGACAGACTCGCCGCCACATCCGCTCGACCCGCTGACCGCGGAGGAGATCCGGCAGGCGGCCGCGATCCTGCGGCGCGACCGCGGGGTCGGCGTCGTCGGGTCGGGCTGGCGATTCGCGTCGATCGAGCTCCGGGAGCCGGCCAAGGGAGCGCCGGAGACGGCCCGGCGCGAGGCGATCGTGGTGTGCTGGGACCGCTCGGACGGGCAGGCCCGCCGGGCCGTGCTGTCGCTGGACGGCGACGCGGTCACGAGCTGGGAGGACCTGCCCGGCCAGCAGCCGAACATGACCGTCGACGAGTGGCACGAGTGCGACCAGATGCTGCGGGCCCACCCGGCCCTGGTGGCGGCGCTGGCCCGGCGCGGGATCACCGACATGTCCCTGGTCCTGACCGACATGTGGGCCTACGGCGCGGCGCTGGTCCCCGAGCGGTACCGGGGCCTGCGGATCGGCTGGTCGGACGTGTGGTACCGGGGCACCCCGGACGGGAACCCGTACGCGCACCACGTGACCGGGCTGCACCCGGTGGTGGACCTGAACCGGATGGAACTGCTGGAGATCGAGGACGTTCCGGTCGGCGGGCAGCCCTCGGTGACCGGTGAGTACGCGCCGGCGCTGCTCGGGCGGCCGCTGCGGGAGGTGGCGCCGCTATCGGTCAGCCAGCCTGCCGGGGCCGGGTTCACGCTGGACGGACGGCTGCTGTCCTGGCAGAACTGGCAGCTGCGGCTGGGGTTCAATCACCGTGAGGGCCTGGTGCTGCACCAGGTGGGGTTCGTCGACGACGGGCGGCTGCGGCCGGTGGCGCACCGGATGTCGTTCGCGGAGATGTTCGTGCCGTACCGGGACGCGAGCGCCGACCATTACCGGCGGACCGCGTTCGACATCGGCGAGTGGGGCCTGGGCTTCATGACCACCTCGCTGGAGCTCGGCTGCGACTGCCTGGGCGAGATCAGCTACCTGGACGCGGTGGTGCACGACTCTTCGGGGGAGCCCAGGACGATACGCAACGCGATATGCGTCCACGAGGAGGACAGCGGCGTGCTATGGAAGCACGTCGACGAGCGGACCGGCGCGCAGGTGCGGCGGCAGCGGCGGCTGGTGGTCTCGTTCCACGTGACCGTGGCCAACTACGAGTACCTGGTGTACTGGCGGTTCTACCAGGACGGTTCGATCGAGTGCGAGGTGCGGGCGACCGGGATCGTGGTGACCTCGCACGCCTCGGGCGCGGTCTTGACTGGGACCGTCGTGGACCAGCAGACGTACGCGCCGTTCCACCAGCATTTCATCGTGGCGCGGCTCGACCTGGACGTGGACGGACCGTTGAACACGGTGCACGCTGTGTCGTCGGTTGCTACCGGCGCTTCTGCTGACGATCCGTACGGGCTGGGGCTTGTCGTTCGGGAGACGCCGCTACGGACCGAGGCGGAGGGTAAGCAGGACTACGACTGGTCGGTTCAGAAGGCCTGGAAGGTGGTCAATCCCGGCGTGCGGAACGGGCTCGGCTCGCCGGTCGGGTACAAGCTCGTGCCATCAGGGGCGTTCCCGCCGCTGCTCTCGCCGTCCTCGCCGGCGTTCCAGCGGGCCGAGGTGATCGGGCACACGCTGTGGGTCACGCCGTACCATCCGGACGAGCGGTGGCCGTGCGGGGACTTCCCGAACCTGTCGTTGCGCGATTCCGGGTTGCCTGCGTGGACGGCCGCGGACCGGCCGATCGAGGACACCGACGTGGTGCTCTGGTACGTGTTCGGCATCCACCACATCACCCGGCCCGAGGACTGGCCGGTCATGCCGACCGATGCGGTGTCGTTCTGGCTGAAGCCGTTCGGCTTCTTCGACCGCAATCCGGCGCTGGACGTTCCGCCGGCCCCGCACTGCTCGAGCTGAGCGGGGCCGGGGTCAGACGTGGACGAGGACCAGCCTGGGGTTAACACCAGCGATATCGGCGTCATCAGAGGTGAGGACGGCGTGGCCTCGCTCGGCGGCGGCTAGGGCCACGTGTACGTCGACGATGTCCGGGTGGGAGGTCGCACCGATGGTGATGCCAATCTGCTTGGCGCGTTCGGCTGTCAGTTCGTCGATGATCACCGGGCCGCCCCGGAGGCGGCCCGCGCTGATCAGCCGACCCGTGTTGGCCTGGCGCGGGGTGCCGCGCCAGACCTGGGCGATGACCGTGCGGGGCAGGACCACCTCCACCGTGCCGTGCAGCGCTTCGTCAAGGATGCCCAGCAGGAGCGGCGCCCTGCGTTCCAGGGCGATGAACGCGCCCGCGTCGAAGACGAACCCTCTCACGCCGCGTGTCCGGCGGTGCTGCGATGCCTGCGGTAGGCCTCGTCAGCGGCGGCGAGAGCATCGGCCAGACGCGCCTTCGCCTGGTCGTCAAGATCGCCGGATTCTCGGTGCAGCTCGGTAACGATCGCTTCGAGCTGAGCGCGCGCCTCCAGGAGTTCCAAGCCTTCGGCGATCAGCGCGGACACCGACTCGGCGCGGCCTTCCTCCACCTCGCGAGCGGCCCAGTCGTACAGTTCCTGGCGGAGCGAGACGCCGATCTTCTTGGTCACACCTTAAATCATACCCCTGGTCAGCCCTCTGCCGCTGATCGGAAGGTCGCGGTTCCGGGTTACAGTTCGTCGGTGTCGGGGCGGCCGAAGTACTTGTCGTCCTGCTCGATCCGGGCGACGTCCTCGGCTGCCCGCCGCTGGATCTCGGTCTGGTCGGGGTTGCCCTCGTTGATGCGGATCAGGCTGGGCGGCTCGTCCTCGCCCACGGTCCCGCAGGAACTGAACCAGGAAAAGAAACCCATGATGCGACTCCCTCGGCCGTGGTGTAGCTAGGTCTACCCTAAAGAGGCGAGTCAGCCCCATGTCGGCGCGCCGCCGTCGCGACCTAACCTGAACCCGTGACCACGCGGGAGCCGGGCCAGCGGGCCAACCCGGCGGGCAACGAGCGGCTGACGGCGATGACGGGAGCGGTGCTGCTTGCCCTGTTCGCCGCGGAGTGCCTCACCCTGCTGAACATGGGCAAGCTGCTCACGCTGCACTTCTTCCTCGGGATGGCGATCCTCGGCCCGGTCTGCCTGAAGACCGGATCCACGCTGTGGCGGTTCACCAGGTACTACACCGGCTCGGCGGCGTACGTGCGGCGGGGGCCGCCGGCTCCGTTGCAGCGGGTAACCGGGCCGTTCGTCATGTTGACCACGCTCGCCGTGCTGGGCACAGGGGTCATCCTGCTGTTCAAGAGCGGCGGCCCGAACGGCGGCTGGCAGTGGGTCCAGCTGCACCACGAGGCGTTTCTGCTCTGGGCGTTCGTCATGCTCATCCACCTGGGCTCGTACGTGCCCAGGCTGCCCCGGATCCTGTCCGGCCAGCCGGCCGAACGGGCCCGGACGGTGCTCGCGGCCCGGCCCACGCGCTGGCTGCTGCTATGCGGGTCCGTGGCTCTGGGCCTGGTGCTGGCGGTCGCCACCTATCACCTGTCGGGCAACTGGGGCGGCTCGGGCAGCCTCATCCCGTGATTTACGTGGCTGTTTTTGCTGCGATGATGTCAACCGCGGACAGCTACCCGAGGAGAATCATGACTGCGGCGCGTGACCTAGCCGATCGCTTCCATGAGCGCTGGCTCACCGAGAACCCGTTCTCGGCCAGCATGTACGGCATTCCCGGGTACGACGACCTGATGCCGGACGAGAGCGAGGAGGGCGCGCAGGCCTGGCGGGCCGAGGTAGAGCGGTTCCTGGCCGAGGCCGATGCGGTCGATCCCGGGTCGCTCACCCCGGCCGACGCGGTCACGCTCGACTGCACCAGGGAGATGGCCGCCCAGGAGGTGACGACGATCGACATGGCCCGGGCCGAGTACACGGTCACGGCCATGCAGTACGCCGGGCCGGCGGTCCTGATGGCGGTGGCGGCCCGCACGGTGCTGCTCGACGAGGCGGCGGCCGAAGCGTACCTGACCCGGCTGCGGCGCAGCGGCGCGTGGCTCGACCAGACTTCCGAGCGGCTGCGGGCCGGAGCCCGCAAGGGGCGGCTTCCGGTCGCTCCGCTTGCCGAGCAGGCCATCACCTGGGCCGAGGCCGTCCTGGCCGGTCCCGTGCCCGGGCCGGTGCTGTCCCCGCAGCCGCCGCAGGGGTGGGCGGGCGCAGCGGCCTGGGAGGACGAACGCCGCCGGGTCGCGGCCGAGATCGTGAAGCCGGCCCTGGTCAGATGGGTGGCCACGGTCCGGGAGCTGCTGCCCCGGGCGCGGCCGTCCGACCAGGCCGGGCTGGCCCACCTGCCCGGCGGCGAGGAGGACTACGCCCGGGCGGTCCGGGCCTACACCACCTTGCCGCTGCACCCCGAACAGCTGCACCAGACCGGCCTGGAGCACGTCGCCGCGCTGGAGGCCCGGGCCGTCAAGCTGGGCACCGGACTCGGCCTGTCCAGCCTGGACGAGGTGCTCGACGCGATACGGGACTCCGCCGGGAAGATCTCGCCCGCCGAGGCCATCGCCGAGGCGACCATCGCGGTGCGCCGGGCCGAGGCGCGGGCCGCGGAGGTCTTCCCGCAGCCGCTGCCGCCGCCGTGCGAGGTGACGCCCATGCCCGAGGTGGTGGCGGTGAGCGGCGCCGCGCCGCACTACACCCCGCCACGGCTGGACGGTGGCCGGGCCGGGACGTTCTGGTTCAACACCGAACGGCCCACGGCCGGGACCGGGTGGGACCTAGAGGTAGTGGCCTTCCACGAAGCCGTGCCCGGGCACCACCTGCAGCTGTCCCGGCTGCAGCTGCTGACCGAGCTGCCCGCGCTGCAGCGCCAGCGCAGCCTGCCGGTGTTCTCCGAGGGCTGGGGCCTGTACGCCGAGCAGCTCGCCGAGGAAGCGGGCCTGTACTCCGGCGAACGCGGGCTGCTCGGCTCGATCAGCTCGGCGCTGATGCGCGCCGCCCGGCTGGTCGTGGACACCGGCCTGCACTTCTACGGGTGGAGCCGGGAGCGAGCCCTGGACTACATGGTCGAGCACGTCCCGATGCCGCGGGAGTTCCTGGCCGACGAGGTGGACCGGTACGTGGTGATGCCGGGCCAGGCGCTGGCCTACCTGACCGGCAAGCTGGAGATCATCCGGATCCGGGAGGAGGCCCAGCGACGGCTGGGCCCGAGCGTTCTCGCTGCCCGCCTTCCACGCCGCGGTCCTGGACCACGGCTCGCTGCCCATGCCGGTGCTGGACCGCAGCATCGCGGGCTGGCTAGAACGGGCGGGGTGAGCGCAGCCGACGGGCGTCGTCCTCCACGGCGGAGGGGTCGGCGAAGAACGGGTCATAGTAGGCGGGGCGCTGGGGCCGCGCCGGGCGGCGCGCTGCCCGCAGGTGGCGGGGCAGGGCGGCCCGGCGCCGCGGCCGGGCGGTCAGCCACTGCAGCGACAGGACGGTCATGACTGGTCAGCTCCTCCGGATAGCGGTTCGCGGTAATTGCGACACTAGGAGCGCCGGCGCCGGGACTACGATCCAATGGCATGGCGGTAAGACAGGCCAATTTGGCCTGGGACACCCTGCTGGACCTGTCCGCGACCAGGCCGGGGCCGCTGCACATGCGGCTGGCCGCGGCGATCAGGGCGGCGATCAGGGACGGGCGGCTGCCGGTCGGCGCGGCACTGCCGCCCAGCCGGATGCTGGCGACCGACCTGGGCGTCTCGCGCTGGACCGTCACCGAGGCGTATAGCCAGCTCGTCACCGAGGGGTACCTGACCGGCAAGACCGGTTCGGCCACCCGGGTGACCTGGTCGCCCCGGCCCGGCGATGAGCCACCGGCCCGGCAGGCCCGCCAGCGGCCGGCGCCGACCGCCAGGACCACCCGTGCGGCCGGCTTCGACCTAGCTTCCTGCACGCCTGATCTGCGGGGCTTTCCCCGCCGCCAGTGGGTCGAGGCGATCAGGGCGGCGGCCGAGGTCGCGCCGTTCGACCGGCTCTCCTACTCCGAGCCGGGCGGCCTGCCGGAGTTGCGCACCGTCCTGGCCGAGCACCTGAACCGGAGCCGGGGCGCCGCGGCCGAACCGGACACGATCTGCATCGTCATGGGCGCCGGGCAGGGCATGTCCCGGCTGTGCCGCGCGCTGCGGGCCGACGGGCACACCGCGATCGGCATGGAGGATCCCGGATCCCCGCGGCTGTTCCAGGCCGCGCAGGAGGCGGGCCTGGAACTGGTGCCGCTTCCGGTAGACGACGACGGCCTGGTCGTCGGCGCCCTGGACGGCCAGCCCGGCCTGCGCGCCGTGTGCGTGGGCGCGGCCCGGCAGGTGGCGCTCGGCGGCCCGCTGGCCCCGCACCGCCGCCCGGCGCTGGTGGACTGGGCGCGGCGGGTGGACGGGCTGGTCATCGAGGACGACTTCCTCTCCGAGTTCAGCTACGACCACCCCGCTCCGCCGGTGATGCAGGGGACGGCCAGGGACCGGGTAGCGCTGCTGGGGTCGATGAGCCAGGCGCTCGGGCCCACGGTCGGTATCGGCTGGGTGGTGGCGCCCCGCCGGTGGGTGCAGGCGGTGCGGGCTGAGCACGAGATCCAGTTGCTCCCGCCCGCGCTCAACCAGCTCGCGCTGGTCGAGCTCATGCAGTCCGGTGCCTACGACCGGCACCTGCGCGCCGCGCGGCAGCGATACCGCGCCCGCCGCAACGCCCTGGTCGACGCGCTGCGCCAGCACCTGCCCGAGTACCGCGTGCGCGGCGCCGAGGCAGGCATGCAGCTCTTGCTCGAGCTGCCGCCCGGGACCGATGAGACCGCGATCGTGCGGGCCGCCGCCCGGCGCGGCATCGAGCTGTGGAACCTTTACGAGATGCGACTCCAGCCCGAACCATCGGCCCCGGGACTCCTGGTTGGCTACGGCAGCATCAAGGACGCCGCGATCGACGCGGCCGTCGCGGCGCTGGCCGAGGTCATCCGCGAGACCGGCGGACCGATGAGCCCGGCCGGCCGCTGACGTCCTATGGGTTATGAGCGAACCGAAGACCTACACCCTTGACGTGCCACCCCGGGCCGGGTACCGACCGCGGTCAGGAGTTGGCGCGGAAGGGCTCGGCTAGCTGGTTGGCCACCAGGAGCAGGGCGGGGCGGGACGGCCCGTCCTGCTCGACCGGGACCGGGCGGCCGTCCAGGCCGGTGCGGCCCACGGGATGGCGGCGGGCCGGGAACCTCGCGTAGCCGATCAGGGCGTCCCAGACGGTCAGCACCACGCCCAGGTTGACGGCCTGGTTGTCGGTCGCGTGGTGCAGCCGGTGGTAGGCCGGGCTCACGATCACGCGGCCGACCGGGCCGAACGTCCAGCGAAGGTTGGCGTGCTGCAGCGTGCCAACGCAGACGTAGATCGTGATCAGCACCGGGGCTATCGCGCGCGTCGGGATCAGGACCACCACCGGGATCGTGGCCAGGATGAACCCCGTGGTGTGCATGAGCGGGTGGGCGCGGAAGGAGGTCAGGACGCTGAGCTCCTCCTGGCTGTGATGCAGCGCGTGGAAGCGCCACAACGGCTCGAGCTTGTGGTCGGCGAAGTGGGCCAGCCAGTTGGCGGCGTCCATGGCCACGATGGTGAGCGGGATGATCAGCCAAGCGGACCAGTGCGCGGTGGCGCGCAGTTCGAGCCAGCGCGCGTGGCTCCCGATCAGCGACGCGGCCCCGACGCTGAGCAGCGTCATCAGCGGGATCACCACGGCGGCGTGCAGGGCCAGGTAGCACGCGTCCTGCACGTGGCCGCGGGCCAGGACCGGACGCGGCTCGGCCGGCCAGATCCGTTCGCAGATCCCGGTCGCGACCACGAGCGCGATGAGCAGCGGGGCGGCGAGCTCGCCCCACCCGGCCGAGAGCACCGCCGCCAGGCGGCCCTGCTGGAGCAGGTCAGCGACGGCGGCCCACACGATGAGGGCGGTGATCGCGGCCAGGACAACCGAGGACAGACACAGGCGCCGCCGCTGGGGCCGCTGGGCCCGCGCTGGAGCGCGCATCCCGATCTGCTCGATCTGCGAAGCGGACACCAGCGCTCCTCCACTCGTGCGGCCTTCGTCTCAGTACTACGGCCGGGGCTCTGATGCGTTCAGTTCGTCGTGACGGTTACGCCTTCGGTGCCTGCGAGATCCGGACCATGTTGCCCGAGGGATCGCGGAACGCGCAGTCGCGCGGCCCCCACGGCTGGTCGATGGGCTCCTGCAGGACCTCGGCGCCGGAGGCCCGCACCTTCTCGAAGGCCGCGTCGAGATTGTCGACGCTGAAGATGGTAATCGGCAGAACGCCCTTGGTGAGCAGTTCCTGCAAGGCGTCGCCGTCGGCCTGCGACCGGCCGGCGTGCGGCTCGGAGAGCACGATGCCAAGGCCCGGTTGATCCGGGCTGCCGACGGTGACCCAGCGGAACTCGCCAGAGGCGACGTCGTTGAGTACGTCGAGGCCGAGCGCATCACGGTAGAAGCCGAGCGATTCGTCCAGGTCGTTGACGGTGATGTGGCAGTACTGGAGTGCGATGGTCATGCGGCCAACCCTAGGCGGCACTTTCCGGGGTCGCTTCTCCATTCCCGCTCGATGCGTTGGCGTTCTTGCTGGCCGCGTTCCTGATCGGCCGGGTCTGCACCATGGCCACGCACCCGGGCATCGCTTCCTCGGCGGCGTGCTTTCGGCTGCGATACGCGCTGGGTGTCTCCCCGACGATCTCGGTGAAGCGCGAACTGAACGAGCCGAGTGAGGTACAGCCGACCGTCATGCACGCGTCGGTGACGCTCATACCACCGCGCAGCAGTGCCATCGCGCGCTCGATCCGGCGGGTCATGAGATAGCTGTACGGCGTCTCGCCATAGGCCGCCCGGAACTGCCGCGAAAAGTGCGCCGGCGACATGAGCGCGCGCTGGGCCATGGTCGGCACATCGAGCGGGCGTGCGTACTCCCGGTCGATCAGATCCCGCGCCCGGCGCAGGTGCGCAAGGTTCTCGAGTTCTTGCCGGTCCATGCCACGACGCTACCATCTGTCTCTGACCAGCACAGATGACCCGCATGGACGCTTTGGCTGGACGGTTGGATGCCGCATCGGGCGGAGCTCCGAGTGCGGGTATGTATCCGGCAAATACTTCGACTAGTGCCGCAACAGGCCCATTGACGGTTCTGTGTTGCGCTGGGCCACATCAGCCTGTCCGCCACCAGGTAAACAGCGGTGAATGATCACCACGCCGATGCCGCCCAGCATAGGTTGATCATGAAGGCCAGCCCGGCGCCGAACCAGGTGAAACTGGGTTTTCACCTGGCCAGGATGGTGCCGTCAATCTAGTGCGTATTGCTCGGGCCAGCAGTGAGGTGAGCGTCGAGTCGACGCAGGCGGCCTGCACGGATCAGGTCGGCGATGAGGGTGCCCGTCCAGTACCACTGCCAGGAGAACCAGCGCCGGGCCTCGGCTTCCTGGACGACGACAGCGGCACGGACGCCGGCCACGATCAGGTCGCCGAGCGCTGTTTCCGGGTCGGCGTGCGGCGCGTCCCGGCCATTGTTGTAGGCCTGGTCCCAACGGAACAGTTCACTGCCGTGCGTGTGCCCTTCGCCGTGATTGGCGGTCATGACCACCGAGCGGGCAACGAGCGCGCCGCAGCGCTCCAGCGGAGCGCGCAGCGCCTTCAGTTCCTGGCGCTTAAGGCCCAGTTCCAGGCGCAGGTCTTCAGAGCTCGACGGGCCCGCCTGCGCCAAGTGGTCGAGTAGCCGGCGCCAGCCGGCGTGCTCGGCCCGCATCCTGGCTGTCTCGGCTCGGCAGATGGGGTCGAGCAGCGCGGCGGTCTCGGAGCTGACCAGGAGGTTCTTGCCCCGGTGCACGGCGACGCAGAGGTAGCCGCGCCCGGTCAGCTCGCCGAACCACGGCCACTTTGTCGCGGGCCAGGTCGCGAAGCCCGGGCTGCCTGGCTTGAACGGTTCTTCATGGCACGCCTCGTACAAGCTAGGCAGCGCGCTGTCCGTCGTCCTGGTGAGCATCCCGCGATCGCGGAGGAACCCTTCGGCCTCATCAAGTGAGCCGAGCGCCCGGTCGGCGGGATCAGCCGGCACTCGTAGGCACGGCGTTCACGAAGTGCGGCCAGCGACTCCACGGGGCCAGGCTAACCCCTGGCCCGGGCACGAACGGGACAATACCGCGGTGACCTGGGATCTGGGCAGCTAAGATGCAGCGGTGGCAACGGCTGCCCGGCGGTCCAGGCTGATCCTCGCCAGCGAGGTGATTACCGGCCTGCTCGCGGCGGCGGTGCTGACGGCCGGCTGCGGAGGTTCGGCGAGCCACTCAGCGTGGGTCCCGGCCAGGCCTTCGGCTCTGGTCAGCTCCGCGCCGGCGGTCCGCGACAAGCCGGCCTCGGCCGGCGCCGCCCGTGCCGTCTCCCCCGGTGTGGCCGGCCGGTACCGGGTGGGCGAGCGGCAGCTGGTCTTCACCGAGCCCGCCCACGTCGGGGTGACCGGTCAGCACCTCGGCGCGCGTTCGCTGCTGACCGTGATCCGCTACCCGGCGGCCCGGAGCGCGGCCGGAACCTGGGCGGCCGGCGGCCCGTTCCCGGTGGTGATGTTCGCCCCGGGATTCCGGCAGTGCAGCGGGACGTACGAGAACCTGCTCCGGGCCTGGGCCAGCGCCGGCTACGTGGTCGTCTCGGTGGACTTCCCGCGCACCAGCTGTCGGGTCGCCTCCACGGCCTACGAGCCGGATCTGGTCAACCAGCCCGGCGACGTGTCCTACGTCCTGAGCCAGGTGCTGGCGCTGGGCGCCCGGCCGGATGGCTTCCTGTCCGGGCGGCTGAACCCGCGCGAGGTCGCCGCGGCGGGCCAGTCCGACGGCGGGGACACCGTCGCGGCCCTGGGCGGTAACGCCTGCTGCCAGGAGCACCGGCTGAAGGCGGTGGCGGTGCTGTCCGGCGCGGAGTGGCCGCCCATGCCCGGCAGGTACTTCCCGGGCGCGGCGCCGCCGATGCTGTTCGTGCAGGGCAGCGCGGACACGATCAATCCGCCGTGGACCAGCGTGCAGCTGTACCGCGCGGACCGGGCCGGGTCGCGGTATTACCTGGACCTGTTCGGGGCCGACCACATGGTCCCCTACACCGGGGACAACGCGGTGGAACGGCTGGTGGCCCGCGTCACCCTGGCGTTCTTCGACCGGTACCTGCTCGGCGGCAAGGCGGCGCTGACCGCGGCGACGCGGGCGGCGGACAGCAGCGGCATCGCCGTCCTGGACAGCGGCGGCCGGCTCCCCTCTGGCACCAGCTGACCCGGTGTTGCGCGCGGCTCAGCCGGCTCGGTGTCCATCCGGGCGGCGGCCGTTCGATATTAGGGAGTAGGTCACTGCAGCTCAGATTGTGCCGGAGGGACAGACCATGAAGTACATGCTGCTGCTCCGTCATCGTCCGGCGCATGCGAGATGTCACCTAGGCGCGGGGCGCGGGCATGCCCAGCAGGACGGGGGCGGCGGGGGTGGCGATGGCGGCCGCCCAGGAGTCGCCGGCGCGGGTGCGGCGCAGGGACAGCGGCTCGGCGTCGGACAGCAGGTAGTGCGGGGCGGCGCGGGTGACGGCCACGGTGACGACGTCGCCGGGCCGCGGGGTCAGCCCGTGCGGGGCGAAGTGGACCAGGCGGTTGTCCCGGGCGCGGCCGGACATGCGGTGGGTGGCGGCGTCCTTGCGGCCCTCCCCCTCGGCGACCAGCACCTCGACGGTCGCGCCGGTCAGCTTCTGGTTCTCGGCGTAGGTGGTCTCCTCGACCAGGGCGGTCAGCCGGTCGTAGCGTTCCTGCACGACGACCGCCGGGACCTGCCCGTCCATGGTGGCGGCGGGCGTGCCGGGCCGGATCGAGTAGCGGAAGGTGAACGCCCCCGCGAAGTGCGCCTGGCGGACCAGGCTCAGGGTGTCCTCGAAGTCCTGGTCGGTCTCGCCGGGGAAGCCGACGATGATGTCGGTGGTGATGGCGGCGTCGGGGATGCCGGCCCGGACCCGGTCCAGGATGGCCAGGTAGCGGTCGCGGCGGTAGGCGCGGCGCATGGCCTTCAGCACGGTGTCCGACCCGGACTGCAGCGGCATGTGCAGGCTGGGCATGACGTTCGGGGTCTGCGCCATCGCGTCGATCACGTCGTCGGTGAAGTCCCGGGGGTGCGGGGAGGTGAAGCGGACCCGCTCCAGTCCCTCGACCTGCCCGCAGCTGCGCAGCAGCTTGCCGAACGCCTGCCGGTCGCCGAACTCGGCGCCGTAGGAGTTCACGTTCTGGCCGAGCAGCGTGACCTCGAGGACGCCGTCGGCGACCAGCGCGCCGATCTCGGCCAGGATGTCGCCGGGTCGGCGGTCGCGCTCCTTGCCCCGCAGGCTGGGCACGATGCAGAAGGTGCAGGTGTTGTTGCAGCCGACCGAGATCGAGACCCAGGCGGAATAGGCGGACTGACGGCGGGCGGGCAGCAGCGAGGGGAACGTCTCGAGCGTCTCGGCGAACTCGGCCTGTGCCTCGTTCCTGAGCCGGGCCCGCTCGAGCAGGTCGGGCAGCGAGGCCATGTTGTGGGTGCCGTACACCACGTCGACCCAGGGGGCGCGCTGGGTGATCTTGGTCCGTTCCATCTGGGCCAGGCAGCCGCCCACCGCGATCTGCATGCCGTTCTTCTTCTGCGGCAGCAGGTGGCCCAGGTTCCCGTACAGCCGGTCGGCCGCGTTCTCGCGGACCGCGCAGGTGTTGAACACCACCACGTCCGGGGTCTGGCCTTCGGCGGCGGGCTGGTAGCCCGCCGCGTCCAGCAGGCCGGCCAGGCGTTCGGAGTCGTGCGCGTTCATCTGGCACCCGTAGGTGCGGATCTGGTAGGTGCGGCCGCCGGCAGTCACACAAACAGGATAGGGGGCTGCCGGGTGCGTCACGTGAACCATGGCGAGGCGCCTCTGACGTGATATATCTGTAGGCAAATGACTACAGAAACGCACACCTTTGGGGAATGGCCCTCCCCGATCACGGGTGCCGACGTGGCGCGCGGGCGGGTAGGCCTCTCGTTCCCGGTCATCACCGGCTCGCAGGTTTGGTGGCAGGAGATCCGGCCGTCGGAGGACGGCCGACTGGCGGTGGTCTGCCAGGGCCCGGAACGGCGTCCGCCGGGACCTGCTCCCCGCGCCGTGGAACGCCAGGACCCGCGTGCACGAGTACGGCGGTCAGTCCTACCTGCCGTTGCCCGACGGCTTCCTGTTCGCGAACTTCGCCGACCAGCGGCTCTACCGTGCCGGGGGGGAATGGGGGGGCGGGCAGCCCCCCCATGCGGGGGGTCACCGGGGGGTCGTCCCCCGGGGGCAAATACGGCCGCTGACCGCGGCGCCCGGTGCGCAGGGCGCCGACCGGTTCGCCGACTTCGTGCTCGCCCCCGGCGGGGACGAGGTGTGGTGCGTCCGGGAGCGGCACGCGGCCGGCCGGATCACCCGGGCGATCGTGGCCGTACCGCTCGACGGCTCGGCGGCCGACGACGCGGACGCGGTCCGCGTGCTGGTCAGCGGCTCGGACTTCTACGCCTTCCCGGCTCCGTCGCCGGACGGCAGCATGCTGGCCTGGATCTGCTGGGATCACCCGCGGATGCCGTGGGACGGCACCGAACTGCGGGTAGCCGCGCCCGGCGACCGGCGGCACCAGGTCGTGATGGGCGGCGACCGGGAGTCGGTGCTGGCACCGGTATGGCGCGACGACCGCAGTCTGTACGCGGTCTCGGACCGGTCCGGATGGTGGAACCTGTACCTGGCCGGGCCGGTGGGGACGCCCCGGGCGCTGTGCCCGCGCGAGGAGGAGTTCGCCGCCCCGCTGTGGCAGCTCGGCACCTACCCGTACGCGGTGCTCGGCGACGGCCGCCTGGCGGTCAGCCACGGGACCGGACCCTCGCGGCTCGGGGTGCTCGACCCGGAGACGGGTCAGCTGACCGACGTCGACCTGCCGTACCAGGCGTTCTCGCCCTGGCTTTCGGCCTCCGGACGGAGCGTGGCCGCGACCGCGGGCGGCCCGGCGGTGCCGCTCACCGTGATCCGGGTCGACATCCCCCCGGTGATGGGCACAGCCGGGGAACCGGCGCAGGTCACCGAGCTGCGCCGGGAGACCGAGGAGCTGCCCGACGCCGCCTACCTGCCGGTGCCGCGGGCCGAACGGCTGACCGGGCCGTCCGGCTCGGAGGTGCACGCGCTTGTCTACCCGCCGGCCAACCCCGCGGTGTCGGCGCCCGAGGGCGAGCTGCCGCCGTACATCGTCTGGGTGCACGGCGGGCCGACCTCGCACGTGGTCCCCCGGCTCGACCTGGAGAAGGCGTTCTTCACCAGCCGGGGCATCGGGATCATCGACGTGAACTACGGCGGCTCGAGCGGTTACGGCCGGGCCTACCGGGAACGGCTGCGCGGCCAGTGGGGCGTGGCCGACGTGGCCGACGTGATCACGGCCGTGCTCGCGCTGGCCGAGGTCGGCGAGGCGGACGGGAAGCGGCTCGGCATCCGCGGGCACTCGGCCGGAGGCTGGACCGCCCTGGCCGCCGTGACCTCCGGGATCAAGGCGGCGGACACCGAACCGGAGCGGAGCGCCGTGTTCGCGGCGGCCGTGTCCTACTACGGCGTCAGCGACCTGCGCGTGCTCGCGGCCGAGACGCACGACTTCGAATCACGGTACCTGGACGGTCTGGTCGGGCCGCTGCCGGAGTGCGGCGCGCTGTACGCCCAGCGAGCGCCGGCGGGTCACGTGAACGACCTCACCTGCCCGATCCTGCTGCTACAGGGGCTCGACGACCCGGTGGTGCCGCCGGTCCAGGCCGAAACCATCGCCGCCGAACTGGCCGCACACGGGATTCCCTACGCGTTCTTGACCTTCGCGGGCGAGTCGCACGGATTCCGGAAGGCGGACAGCATCGTCGCCAGCCTCGAGGCGGAGCTGTCCTGGTACGGCCAGACCATGGGTTTCACCCCGCCGGGCGTGCCGATGGTCCCGGTAGCGGGGGCCGACGCGCGCACCACGGTCCGTTCAGGATAAAAAGAGGTATGGCTGAGGGGAAGCAGTTGCCAAGGTAGCGGGTCGGCCTGGACAGTTATCTTCTAGTATCAACTGTTCTCTTCGGGGTCCGTTTGCTGGCGGATTGGGTGGGTGGGACTCGGCGTTATGGACCAACTCAGGCCCGGTGATCCAAGCAGGGTGGGTAACTACCGGCTGATCGGGCGGCTGGGCGAAGGCGGCATGGGACAGGTGTTCCTGGGCCTGTCGCCTGGTGGCCGCCAGGTCGCGGTGAAGGTCATCCACCCCGGCTACGCCAGCGGCAAGCAGTTCCGCGAGAGGTTCGCGCGGGAGATCGAGGCGGCGCGGCGGGTCGGCGGTTTCCACACCGCGTCCGTGGTGGACGCCGACCCCAGCGCCGACCCGCCCTGGATGGTCACCGCGTTCATTCAGGGTCCTTCGCTGCAGCAGGCGGTCGCCGAGGGCGGGTCCTTCTCGCTGGAGCGGGTGTGCCGGCTCGGCGCGGGGCTGGCCGAGGGGCTGGCCGCGATCCACGCGTGCGGGCTGGTGCACCGCGACCTGAAGCCGAGCAACGTGATCCTGGCCGACGACGGGCCGCGCATCATCGACTTCGGGATCTCGCGGGCGGCCGAGGCCAGCCCGATGACGACGGCGGGGATGGTCGTCGGCACGTACTCCTACATGTCTCCCGAGCAGTTGCGGGGCGAGGTGGCCGGGCCCGCTAGCGACGTGTTCGCGCTGGGCTGCACGCTGGCCTTCGCCGCCACCGGCCGGGTCACGTTCGGCGACGAGTCGATCGTGACCGTGGTGTACCGCATCACCACCGAGCCGCCAGACCTGAGCGGCGTAACCGATCAGCACGGCTTCCGGGACCTAGTCCGGGATTGCCTGTCCAAGTCCCCGGCCAACCGGCCCAGCCTGGCCACCATCATGGAACGGCTGGCCGAGACCGGCACCGCCGCCCAGTCCGTGCTGACCGATCCGACCGCCGACTACTGGCATTCCGGCGAGCCGGCCTCGCGGGGGCCCGCGGCGCCGGCGGCCGCGCCGCCGCCCCCTCCCGCGGAGCCGGCGCCGCGCGTGCCCGCGCCGGAGCCGCCGCCGTACCCGTACGTCGCGGCCGCCAATCCGCAGCCGCTTCCGTATGTCGCGCCGCCGGAGCCCAAGCAGTACGCGGCCTCGCCGCCGTCCGGGCAGGCGGGCACCCCGTACCCGGCGTCGCCGCCGTCCGGGCAGGCGGGCTTCCCGCCCTCGGGCGGGGCCGGGCTCGATCCGGGCCAGGGCGGCCAGCCGTCCTCGGCCGACGTGTACGAGGCGACCCAGACCATGCGGACCGGCGACCGGACCGGTCCCGGCCAGGGCCATGACCAGCAGCGCACCGGACCCGAGGCCCCCCAGCGGGACCAGCGCCCGATCTGGGAGGCCGCGCCGTCGCCGTCCAAGTCGGGCGGCGGCGGTGGCGCGCGCCGCACGGTGCTGATCATCGCGGCGGCCGCCGTCGTGGTGATCGGCGCGGTGGTGGGCATCCTGCTCAGCAGCAGCAGCCCGAAGGCCTCACACCCGGTCGCGGTTCAGTCGTCGGCCCATGCGGGCGGTCATCCGTCGGTTAGCCCGAGCCTGCACTCCAGCCCCGGCGTGCCGAACCAGCCTGAGCTGTCCCTGCACGATCCGGGCGGCAAGAACGTCTTCGGCGTCGTGTTCAGCTCCGCGGCAAAGCTGGTGACCGGCGACAGCAATGGCAGCAGCTACATCTGGGACCTGGCCACCAACGGCAACCTGGTGACCACGCTCAAGGACCCCAACAGCAACGGCATCAACAGCATCGCGTTCAACGGGGGCACCAACACCT
Organism: uncultured Actinomycetes bacterium; assembly: GCA_963819785.1. Taxonomy (GTDB): domain Bacteria; phylum Actinomycetota; class Actinomycetes; order Streptosporangiales; family Streptosporangiaceae; genus Palsa-504. The sequence continues at coordinate 221,764 of CAWFXW010000002.1, forward strand.
ACGCGATGGCCGACGCGAACGGCAACATCTACCTCTGGAACGGGGACAGCCACAAGGTCACCGCCACCCTCTCCAACGGCAGCCGGGATGACGACCGGGTGGCGATCAGCCCGGACGGCGGCACGGTCGCGGTCGGCAGCAGCGGCGGCAGCACCTACCTGTGGAAGGTGGGCGGCAGCTCCACCTCGACGAACAGCTTCCATGACCCGGGCGGCAAGAGCGTGTACGGAGTCGCGTTCAGTCCCGACGGCAATAGCCTGGCGGCGGGGGACACCAACGGCAGCACCTACCTGTGGAACATGTCCACCGGCCAGCTGACCAGCACGTTCAAGGACCCGGGGAGCAAGGGCCTGTACGACATCGCGTTCAGCCCGGACGGCAGCCAGATCGCCGTCTCCGATGAGTCCAGCACCACCACCGACGGCGTTGTCTACGTGTGGAGCGTGTCCACCGGCAAGCTGGTCCACTCGCTGGAGTCGTTCTACAACTCCGAATTCGCGGACATCGCGTTCACCCCGGACGGCCGCTACCTAGCCGCCGGGGACACCATCGGCAACGTGAGCTTCTGGAACCTGGCCACCGGCAAGTACCTGGACACGCTGTCCGACCCGCTCGGCAAGGCCATCATCGGCGTCGCGTTCAGCCCGAGCGGCGATGCCCTGGCCAGTACCGACACGGCAGGTGACGCGTACGTGTGGAATACGAAGTGGCTTGGCTCGTAGCGAGTACCACGGCCCGTTCGGGAGAAAAAGGTCTTTAAATGCGTGCGGGTCAGCGCGCGAATTCGGTGGCCCGGGATTCACGGACCACGGTGATGCGGATCTGGCCTGGGTAGGTCAGTTCCTCTTCGACCTGCTTGGCGATGTCGCGCGCGATCACCTGGGCCTGGATGTCGTCGATCCGGTCGGGCTTGACCATGACCCTGATCTCGCGGCCCGCCTGCATGGCGAAGACCTTCTCCACGCCCTCGTGGTCGCCGGCGATCTGCTCCAGGCGTTCCAGGCGCTTGACGTACATCTCGAGCGACTCGCGCCGCGCGCCCGGCCGGCCGCCGCTCATCGCGTCCGCGGCCTGGGTCAGTACGGCCTCGACCGTGCGGACCTCGACCTCGTTGTGGTGCGCCTCGATGGCGTGTACCACGTCCTCGGGCTCGCCGTAGCGGCGGGCGATCTCGGCGCCGATCAGCGCGTGGCTGCCCTCGACCTCGTGGGTGAGGGCCTTGCCGATGTCGTGCAGCACCGTGCAGCGCTTGAGCAGCAGCGGGTCCATGCGCAGCTCGCTGGCCATCATGCCCGCGATGTGCGCCGACTCGACCAGGTGCCGCAGGACGTTCTGCCCGTAGGAGGTGCGGTAGCGCAGGCGGCCGAGCAGGTCGACCAGCTCCGGGTGCATCTCGGTGATGCCCAGTTCGACCAGGGCGTCCTCGCCGGCTCGCTTGCACAGCTGCTCGATCTCGGCCTTGCCCCGCTCGTAGGCGTCCTCGATCCGCTGCGGGTGGATCCGGCCGTCAGCGATCAGCCGGTCCAGGGTGAGCCGGGCGATCTCTCGTCGCACCGGGTCGAAGCAGGACAGCAGGACGGCCTCGGGCGTGTCGTCGATGATCAGGTTGACGCCGGTCACGGACTCGAAGGCCCGGATGTTGCGGCCCTCGCGGCCGATGATGCGTCCCTTCATCTCATCGCCCGGCAGGTGCAGGACGGAGACCACGGACTCGCTGGTCTGCTCGGTGGCGACCCGCTGGATGGCGAGGGTGACGATCTTGCGGGCGCGCTGCTCGCCTTCGATCTTGGCCTCGTGCTCGATGTCCCTGACGATGAGCGCGGCTTCCCGCTTGGCCTGGTTCTCGATGACGGTGACCAGTTCGGCCTTGGCCTGGTCGGAGGTGAGGCCGGCGACGCGCTCGAGTTCGCTTTTGCGCTCGGCGTCCTTCTGGTCGAGGTCGGCGGCACGGCGGTCCAGGTCCTGCCTGCGCGCGGCCAGGGTCTGGGCGCGCTCCTCGATCCGCTTGACTTCCTCATCCAGTCGCTGCTCGCGATCGGCGAGGCGCAGCTCGCGGCGCTCGAGGTCACCGCGCAGCTCGCGGACCTCATCCTTGACCGCGCGGATCTCTTCCTCGACTTCGCGGCGGCCCTGGGCGGCTTGTCCGGCCTCGGCGCGCGCTCGTTCGACGATGCCGGCGGCTTCTGTCTCGGCGCGGGCGCGGATCTGGTCGGCTTCCTGGCTGGCCTTTTCCAGCTGATTGGGGTCCTGGGCGGGGGCGAGACGAGGCGCTGTCGGAATCCGGCGCCACAGGACGACTAGCGCGAACACCACCGCGAGCAACCCGATCACCATGAACGCGAGCGACAATCCGCTGCTCACGGTCACCCCTTTCAGTCCATAGCCCTCGGGGCACCCTTGTGTTGTACTCCGGTTCAGGGGTTTATGCCCTGGCGCGAGCACTCGCACGCGCTCTCGCATGCGGCGACGGACTCGCCGGCTGTTTCCGGTCCAGCCTTCTGGTTACCTTACGTGTCCGGTTGCTTCTCCTCCGCTGGCGCTCGACCCGATTTTGCGTGCAGAACGGGACAACATCTCGCTGCCGTGAGGTTAAGGCTTGATAACCTTTTTATCAAGCAAAGCGCCTGTGACCGGCGCGAACGGTGCGTTTCGTGGATGAAAGACGCGTTAACGCGAGGGTGTTCGGGCTGGTGGGGGCTTGCCTGGCGTGGCGCTGACGCGGGCCTGGCATCGAGGGCGCGATTTTGGTTTCCGCCTGGCGCGTTCTGTCTGCGGCGGTTACTCTCCGGGGTCGTCTGGATCCGTGTACTGGTCGGGATCCAGGTCCAGAGCCTCGCCTTCGCGCTCCAGGACTTCCTTGATCAAGCGGAAGACCAGCCGGCGGGATAGCCCTTGCGGGCGAGCGAGCCCGCCGCCCGGCGGACGCGGACCTCGGGCGGCTGGCCGCGGGTGCCCGCCATCTTCTGCTCCACCAGGCGCCGGGCGGTGGCGACTTCCTGCTCGGGATCGAGGGTATCGACCGCCTCGCGGATCTCCTCGCTCTGCACTCCCTGCCGGCGGAGCTCGGCGGACAGCGAGCGGCGGGACAGTCCGCGGCTGTAGTGCCGGGACTCGACCCAGGCCCGGGCGAACGCCGCGTCGTCGATCAGACCGACGTCGGCGAAGCGGCTCAGCACGGTCTCGGCGGCGTCATCCGGCACGCCGCGCCGGTGCAGCGCCTCGGCCAGCTGAGCCTGGGTCCGGGGCGCGATCGTCAGCAGCCGCAGGCAGATCTGCCTGGCCTGCTCTTGATCGCCGCGGGGCATTGCTGGCTAGACGGTTACCCCGGCCGGGGTCGTAAGGTTCCGCGGCACACCATTGCCCGCCCCGTTCCCGGCCTTGACGGCGGGGGGCGGCGCGCTGGAGGCGGCGTCCGCGTCGACGCGCGGCCCGATACCGAGCTTCTCCTTGATCCGCTTCTCGATCTCGTTGGCGGTGTCTTCGTTCTCGCGCAGGAAATTACGGGCGTTTTCCTTGCCCTGGCCCAGTTGGTCGCCTTCGTAGGTGTACCAGGCACCGGACTTGCGCACGATTCCATGCTCGACGCCGAGGTCGATAAGGCTGCCCTCGCGGCTGATCCCGACACCATACAGAATGTCGAATTCCGCGCTTTTGAATGGCGGGGCGCACTTGTTCTTGACGACCTTGACCCGGGTGCGGTTACCGACGGAATCGGTGCCGTCCTTCAGCGTCTCGATTCGCCGAATGTCCAGGCGGACGGAGGCGTAGAACTTGAGCGCCTTGCCGCCGGTGGTGGTCTCGGGCGAGCCGAACATTACCCCGACCTTTTCCCGCAGCTGGTTGATGAAGATCGCGGTGGTCTTGGTCTGGTTCAGGGCACCGGTGATCTTACGGAGGGCCTGGGACATGAGGCGGGCCTGCAGGCCGACGTGGCTGTCGCCCATCTCGCCCTCGATCTCGGCCTTGGGCACCAGGGCGGCAACTGAGTCGATGACGATGACGTCGATGGCGCCGGACCTGATCAGCGTGTCCGCGATCTCGAGGGCCTGCTCGCCGGTGTCCGGCTGGGAGACCAGCAGCGCGTCGGTGTCCACGCCGAGGGCCTTGGCGTAGTCCGGGTCCAGCGCGTGCTCGGCGTCGATGAACGCCGCGATGCCGCCCGCCCGCTGCGCGTTCGCCAGGGCGTGCAGCGCGACGGTCGTCTTGCCCGACGACTCCGGTCCGTAGATCTCGACGATGCGGCCGCGCGGCAGGCCGCCGAGACCCAGCGCCACGTCGAGCGCGATCGACCCGGTCGGGATCACCTCCATCGGCTCCCGGGTCTCGTCGCCCAGGCGCATGACCGAACCCTTACCGAACTGCCGCTCGATCTGGAGCAGAGCAGACTCCAGGGCCTTGTCCCTGTCGCCGGCCCGCTCGAGGGTCGACTTGGTGTTTCCTGCCATTGGGGACTCCCTGCCGGGATAGGGGGCCTGCGGGTATCTTCCGCATCGCCCGGGGGTCGTTCTTCGTTATGGTTCCGCCGGTCTCCCGGCGGATCGGTGGACACGCTACGCGCCGCCACTGACATTTCCGTACGCGCTGGTCCGCGGGATTTCGTGGACCATGGCCACCAGCACCGGCGACCTGAATCACTTCCGCTGGGTCAACTATAGAGCGAACGTGTATTCGATCTGCGCGACACGCCGAAGAAGGCGGGAAATCCTTGAAAAACCGGGCGGGTGCGGGGTGCGGACGGCCGCCGCTGACGCTCCCAGCGCAGCCGCTGCAACAGGCTTAACGCAGCCGCTGCGGCACGTCGAACGTGTCGACCACGGCTCGCCAGACCACCTTGGCGTCTATCCCGTCCGCCAGCGCGCGCTCGATCGTGCGGCCGCCCAGCTTGTCGAACACGAAATCCTTGGCCACACTCTGGGCGTATACGTCCCCGAACTGCGCCCTCATCCGGGCCCAGAAATCCGTCAAGCGCACCCGGCCAGGGTACTGCCCCTTCCATGCGCCCGACGCCAGGGCGGCCGCGCGTCACACGTTGGGGCGCGTGTGCCGCGAGCCCTGTCTATCGGGGCCTGTGTGCCCGTGCCCCACTTCCCTCCGCGCTGCCGGTCGGACCTCGATGGGCCGGGTGCCCGCACTCTTCACGCTCATCGGAACTCGCGTGTGAATGTTATCGACTGCGACTTTTCGGGCACTCAGGGTAGCCATACCTGTGACTACCATGCATGATTAGGGAGGTTTGCATCGTGGGCTTCGCTGACCGCCGACGAAAAGGTATCGTAACGTGAAGCAACTGGCACTCTCGGCTACGCTGACGTGCCGGACGGCAAACGCGGCACCCGATCGCATCCGGTGCCAGATCCGGCAAATGGGAGGGAACCCAGCGTGATCCGGACTTTCGTGGCGGAGCCGACGACCCTTACTCGCGAGGGACTCGTGGCTCTCCTCAGCCGGGAGCATGACATCGAACTGATCGCTACCGTGCAGCGCGCAGAGGAGGTCGTGGCGGCGGCACGGGCATTGAGGCCGGACGTCGTGCTGCTCGCCGCCGCGTTTCCCGGCCATGACGGAATCGATATCGCACGGGCACTGCGCGCCGCGCTGCCCGAATGCCGCTGCGCGATCTTGAGCTCCGGGCGGCGCCTGCGCGATGTCCAGCGGGCCATCGCGGCACAGGTCCACGGATTTCTGGTCCATGACTGCCCGGCCGAATTCCTCACCGAGGCGATCCGACAGCTAGCCTCCGGCAACAAGGTCATCGACCCGCGCCTCGCGCTCGGCGCGCCGGGAAGCAAGCCATGCCCATTAACTAGCAGGGAATTGGAGGCGCTCAAGGCGGCCGCACAAGGCTCAACCACCGCGGAGATTGCCGCCAGCCTTTTCCTCACCAGGGGCACCGTACGCAACTATCTTTCTCGCGCGATCGCGAAGACCGGCGCCCGCAACCGGGTCGGTGCGATCCGGATAGCCGAAGAGTCCGGCTGGCTGTGACTGCGGCCTCCTAGTAGGGGCTAAACCGGGCCGCCCGGAAGCGGCGGCTCCGCAGACATGCGCGCGTGCGGGTTTCCTAGGCGAACAATGTGCCTCAAGTCCAATTTGCTTGTACTTTTATTAAGTATATACATTTTTGACTCTGAAACTGCCGGGATTTGAGGCGGGGTGATCACGAAATGATGACAGGTGTCACTATGCGGCGCTCGAAAGGGGTGTCATGATTGATCTATGCACCGATAGAGATGCATGGCCGAGCCATTAAGTAAATGGCTGTAAGCAGGCCAAGACGACTGGGTCCGCGGTAAGAGAGACTAGCTCCTGGGAGCAGCACCTGTGGATAAGCAGTATGAGCAGTACTGCCTGGCCAGCCCCTACTTTTATGATTTTCCTTACCGCGACCACGCGATCGAGGAAGGCTTTCCGGTATCCCGTCAACCGCTGCCCCTCCGATGGCGACGCGAGCGCCTCGGCGACTGGCTGATCAACATCCCGCCAGGCCCGCCGATCCCTCCGCAAGGATGGAAGATTCACGTATCCGCATGCCTCGATAATGCCGACGAAATAGTGACGGCCGTATGGCAGTACTGCGTACCCAGAGAGGTTTCTTTCAAATTCCTGGCTGGCCGGCTGGCCGTGCTCATGCGCAACGCGAAATATGCGCCACGCGGCTCCAGCGGGAAAGTTGTCACCATATATCCGCCGGACGAGGCGGCTTGTGAGCGCATCCTCGCCGAACTCGACGCGATACTCGACGGCGCACCAGGTCCCTATATCCTGAGCGACCTGAGATATGGCGCCGGCCCGCTCCACGTGCGTTACGGCGGCTTCATCGAACGATATTGCCCGGGCCCGCGGGGCGAGATGGTGCCCGCGATCGAGGATCCCGCGGGGGAACTCGTGCCCGATACGCGGTCGCCGGTGTTCACCGTGCCGCCCTGGGTGCGCCTGCCGGGCTTCCTCGCGCCGCACCTGGCCGCCCGCAACTCGATGACCATCGCCGGACTCCCCTACGACGTCGAGCAAGCGCTGCACTTCTCCAACGGCGGCGGCGTCTACGCCGCGGTGGACAAGCGGACCGGGGAGCGGGTGATCCTCAAGGAGGCCAGGCCGCATGCGGGCCTGGCGGCCGACGGCTCGGACGCGGTAGCCAGGCTCCGCAGGGAACACGACATCCTGCGACGGCTGTCCGGCCTAGGCCTGGCACCCGAGGTCCGCGGCTACTTCGAGATCGGTGAGCATCACTTCCTCGCCGAGGAATTCATCGAGGGACAGCCGCTCAATTCCTGTTACGCCGATCGCTACCCGCTCACGGTGGCGGAGCCCGATCCGGCGAAGGTCGCCGCCTACACGGCCTGGGCCCTGCAGATCTGCGCCGGAGTCGAGCGTGCGGCCGACGTGATGCACGAACGAGGCGTGATCTTCAACGACCTGCACATGTTCAACATCATGGTCCGGCCCGATGACACCGTCGCGCTCATCGATTTCGAGGCCGCCAGCGATGTCGGCGAGGGCAGACGGCGAACCGTCGGCAACCCGGGCTTCATGGCGCCCGGGGACCGGACCGGCTTCGGCATCGACGACTACAGCATCGCTTGCATCCGGCTGGCGATGTTCATGCCGCTGACCACCCTGTTTCCGCTCGACCGGAGCAAGGCGGCGCAGGTCGCGATGGTGATCGCGGAGCACTTCGGTGTTCCCGCCGAATTCCTCGATCAGGCCGTGCGGGAGATCACCGGCCACGCGCCGACCACGCGGCCGCTGAACGGCGCCGCGGGTGCTGGAGCCATGGACCGTTCGGAATATGGACCTTTTGACGGCGCGGGAGATCAGGCCTGGAGCCAGCTCCGGGCGGCCCTGGTCGGCGCCATCCGGTCGAGCGCCACGCCAGTCGCGGGAGGACAGGCTCTTTCCCGGCGATATCGAACAGTTCGCTGCTCCCGGCGGCGGACTCGGCATCGCGCACGGGGCGGCCGGCGTGCTCTACGCGCTGTCCGAGGCGGCCGACGTGCGGGTGCCCGACTACGAGGAGTGGCTCGTCGCGCGCGCCGTGAACCCCGTCAGGGGCAGCAGGCTCGGCCTGTACGACGGGCTGGCCGGAGTGGCGTGGACCCTGGCGCGGCTCGGCCACCGCGACGCCGCCCGCCGCGCCGCGGATATGTGCCTCGGTGACCGATGGGAGCGGCTCGGATCCGACCTCTACGGCGGCCTGGCCGGGTTCTCGCTGGCCATGCTCGCCCTGGGTGATTCCGAAGGCGGAGCCGGCCCTGGTCGACGTGGGCCTGAAGGCCGCGGGGATCGTCGCGGACCGGCCACTAGGGCGCGGGAACGATAGGGAACGGGCGGCGGGGTTGTTGCGCGGCGCCTCGGGGCAGGGGTTGCTGTTCGTCCGGCTGTACGAACGCACCGCTGATCCGGCTTACCTGGACGCGGCGGAGGCGGCCATCGCCGCCGACCTGGACCGGTGCGTCACCGATCGCCGGGGATCGCTGCAGGTGGACGACGGCTGGCGGATACTGCCGTATGTCGGCGCCGGCAGCGCCGGCGTCGGCATGGTCATCGAGCGCTTCAGCGAGCACCGGCAGATCGCGGCCTTCGCCGAGGCCGCCGCCAAGATCAGGATCGTCGCGCAGTCCGCCTTCTACGCACAGGCTGGCCTGCTCAGCGGCCGCGCCGGGATGATCTTGTACCTGGCCGGTCATGACCGGCGTGACCAGCATGTCCTCGCGCAGGTGCGCAGGCTGGCGTGGCATGCGGTCCGCTACGAGGGCGGCCTGGCGTTCCCCGGCGACATGCTGCTCCGGTTGTCGATGGATCTGGGTACGGGTACGGCTGGAGTCCTGCTGGCCCTGGCCGCCGCCCTCGCCCCCGAGGGCGCCGCGATGCCGTTCCTCGGCCCGCCCGTAAGCGTCCCTGGAGGGTCTATCCAGGGATCCCTGAAAGAACAAGCAATCGGAAGGAGGTGAAAAAAATGGCCCTTCTCGACATGCAAGGCATGACCTCGACCCGCGGTGGTGGCGGCGACGGCGGACATGGCGGTGGCGGCAGCCACGTGAGCCTGCTGCTCTGCGACAGCACGGCCAGCATCACCCTCTGCCTGTAACCGTCATCCTTGGCAGAAACCCTGGTGCCGGCGGGGAGCTCGGCTGATCCGGCTCTCCGTCGGCACCAGCATAGTCATCTCATTACGTGCCCATGATGGGAGGCGCGCATACCATGACCGGAGCACTAATTGCCGATGCGGATGCGCGCCGTCTGCGCGCCGACGCTGACCGGCTGCTGCTCCATACCGCGCGGCGCGGCGGCTGGTGGCTCGCGCTCCTCGGCGGTGCGGCGCTCACCGGAGCCCTCGCGCAGGTGCTGCTGCCCGCGGCCGTCGGGCGCGCCGTGGATGCAGTGTTCGGATCGGCAAACGCGGTCGGATCGGCGCACGCTGACGGCCAGGTCAGGTGGCTGGTCATCTGCGCCGTGCTGGTCGCCACCATCGTATTCAGCGGAGCCGCGGCCGTGCTGGCGACGGGAACGGCCACCGCGATAGCTACGGCATGGCTGCGCCGTTCGGTAGCCGACCACGTCCTCGGCTGCGGCCCGGGGCTGCTCCGGTGCTTCAGCACCGGGGACACCGTCAGCCGCATCGTCGGCGGCACGGCCGACGCCGGCACCGCACCCGCCAGCATGGTCATGACCGTCACCGGCATCATTGCCCCGGCCGGCAGCGTGCTCGCGCTCGGGCTGATCGACCCCTGGCTTGTGGTCGCCTTCGCCGCGGGATTCCCCGCGCTCACCCTGGTCCTGCGCACGCTCGTTCGTGACTCCTCCGACGTTAGCGCCGACTACCAGCGGGCTCAGGGAGCGATCGCGGGCCGTCTGCTCGACACGCTGGCGGGAGCGCGCACCGTCGCCGCGGCAGGCACCCGGGACCAGGAACTTCAGCGAATACTTGCGCCGCTGGCCACCTTGCGCTCCCGGGGCGACGCCACCTGGCGGATCCAGGCGCGGGCCGCGGCCCAGGGTATGGTCATCGTTCCCGTCCTGCAGGTCATCGTGCTCGCCGTGGCCGGCGTCCAGCTCGCGCAGCACCGCATCACGCCGGGCGAGCTTGCCGCCGCGAGCCAGTACGCCGCGCTCGCCGTCGGGTTCGGGGCCAGCATCGGACAGCTCAACCAGCTCGGCCGCGCGCGGGGCGGGAGCAGGCGCGCCGCCGCGCTGCTCGCCCAGCCGCGCCCAAGCTACGGCGCGGACAGTCTCCGGGATGGTCCTGGACAGCTGCGGCTGCGCGGCGTGACGGTTCGGCGCGGCGGCGAGGCGGTGCTCAGCGGGTTCGATCTCACCGTTCCTGGCGGCTGCGCGGTCGCCGTGGTGGGCAGGTCGGGAGCGGGCAAGTCGACGCTGGCGAGCGTGGCCGGGCGGCTGATCGATCCTGATGAGGGCGAGATAACGCTGGACGGCGTGGCCCTGCGCCGGCTCGCCCCGGGCGCGCTGCGCGACGCCGTCGTGTACGCCTTCGAACGCCCGGCGCTGTTCGGCGAGACGCCGTTGGCCGCGATCAGCTTCGGAGCCTTCCAGCCGTCGCGGGAACAAGTCCTGTCCGCGACGAGAGATAGCCGCGCCGCCCCGTTCCTCGCCCGCCTCCCCGGCGGCATGCGCACCCCACTGGATGAGACGCCCATGTCCGGCGGCGAGGTGCAGCGGCTCGGGCTGGCCCGCGCGTTCGCGCACGCCGACCGCGCCCGGCTGCTCATCCTCGACGACGCCACCTCCAGCCTCGATACCGCCACCGAGATGCTTGTCAGTCGGGTGCTCACCGACCAGATGAGCGATCGCACCCGGCTGATCGTGGCACACCGGGCGACGACCGCGGCTCGGGCGGATCTCGTCGCCTGGCTGGACCGCGGGCGGCTGCGCGCCCTGGCCCCGCACCGCGAGCTGTGGGCCGACACGGATTACCGCGCGATCTTCGGGGCCGGGCCGGGCCCGTGCTGACCGGCAGCCTGCCGACCCGCGGCTTGCTGATCCGCAGCCTGCGCCGCCGTCCGCGGGACATCGCCTGGCTGGCCGCCTGGTCCCTGGTACAGGCGCTCCCGGCTGTCACCTCCGGCTGGGCGATCGCGGAGTCGATCAGCCAGTTCCTGGCCGGCCGAACGGCCAACGGGCTCGGCTGGCTCGGGCTGCTGGCGCTCGCCGCGCTGGCAGGCGCCTACGGCACCAGGCAGACATACATCCGGCTCGGCGCCATCGTCGAACCGCTGCGCGACGAGCTGGTCGAACTCATCATCGCGGGCGCGCTGGCACGCTCGGCGGATATCACCAAACCGCCGGATACCCACGCGGTCGCCCGGATGACCCACCAGGCCGAGATCGTCAGGGACGCCTACGCCGGCGTGCTGATGGTGGCCTGCACGTTCGTCTTCACCGCGGGCAGCACGCTCGCGGGGCTGGTCACGCTCGTTCCCGTCACGCTGCCGTACGTCGTCCCGCCGATCCTGGCCTCGGTGCTGATCCTGCGGCTGCTGCTGCGCCCGTTCGCGGCACGCCAGCGCATGTCCGTCATCGGGGAGGAGGCGGTGGCTGATTCCGCCGCGAAGGCGGTGTCCGGCCTGCGTGACGTGACCGCCTGCGGAGGCGAGGACTCCGTTACGGCTGAGTTCGGCGCCCGGGTGGCCCAGCAGGCGGGCGCGGCCCGGTCGGCTGCCAGGATCGGCTCGGCCCGCAGCCTGTGCATGGCGGCGGGCGGCTGGCTGCCGCTGCTGCTCGTGCTGGCGGCCGCGCCGGCGATGACGCGCGGCGGCGTCTCCCCCGCCCGGATAATCGGCGCTATCGCGTACATCAGCGGGAGCCTGAGGAGCGCCCTGAACACGCTGGCCCAGGGCGTCAGCGCGGGCATGGTGAGGCTCACGGTGACACTGGACCGCATCATCGAGGCCAGTACCCCGCCGCCTGATCCCCCGGCGGTCGCTTCCCCGGCGGTCGCTTCCCCGGCGGTCGCTTCCCCGGCGGCTGGGGAGTTGAGGCTCCGCGATGTGGAGTTCGGCTATGGCAGGCACGCGGAGCCGATCATTCGCGACCTCAGCATCGACATCGCGCCCGGCGATCATCTCGCGATCGTCGGCCCCAGCGGCGTCGGCAAGTCCAGCCTCGCCGGGCTGCTGGCAGGAATGCTGCGGCCCACGGCCGGCGAGATCCTCCTCGACGGGATACCAGTGACGCGGCACCCGCTCGCGTCGCTGCCGGGTCGGCGGGTGCTCATTCCGCAAGAGGCGTACGTCTTCGCCGGGACGCTCGCCGAGAACATCCTGTACCTCCGCACGGCATCCGGCACAGCATCCGGCGCGGACGGCGAATCCGGCGCGGACGGCGCGGAACTCGATGCCGCGGCTGAAGCTGTGGGCCTGAGTGCCCTGGTGCCCCGGCTGGGCGGATATGAGGCGGTCGTCAATCCCGTCGCCCTTTCCGCGGGCGAACGGCAGCTCATCGCGCTCACCCGGGCCTACCTGTCCCCGGCGCCGATCGCCATCCTCGATGAGGCCACGTGCCACCTCGATCCCGCCGCGGAGGCGCAGGCAGAAGCCGCATTCGCGAGCAGGCGCGGCACGCTGATCGTCGTCGCGCACCGGATCACCTCCGCGCTGCGCGCGCAGCGCATTCTGGTGCTTGACGGCAACCGCGCCCAGGCTGGCGATCACGCCTCGCTACTGGCCACCTCGGCGATGTACCAGGATCTCGTCGGGTACTGGAGCGTTATGTCGGGCTCAGCTGACGTACAGGTTGGGCGGGAGGGCGTTGCTGCTGGCGACTGAGGGCTTAGGCACGTGACAGGTGCCGCTGGGCGACCTCTCCCGATGCCCCCGCCCAAGGATGGCGAGCGACGCGAACGGAGTCCGTTTGGACCGATGTGTCGTTTTTCAAATGGTGGGAAGTAGTGGGGGAAGAAGCGCACTTTCGAGTCTGAGGGTGCGCTGCCCGACCAGAGGGCCGGCCTTGGGGACCGGGCGCGGCGGGCACGCGCATGACGGAGGGCGGATGGCCGCGCCTGCGGGGATCGGCAGCGGGTCTGCGCCGGAACCGGCTACTCCCGAACCGGCCGCCACCGAGCCGGTCACGCTCGAGCCGGTCACGCTCGAGCCGGTCGCCGCCGAGGTACATGGCGGGGAGCGCCCCGGGGTCAGCCGGCTGGTGGTGGCGGGCGTGATCCTGGTGCTCGTCGCGGTGGTGGCGGCGGCCGGGGTGCTGGTGGTGGCGACGCACGGCTTCCGGCACAAGACCGTGGTCACGTACCGGCCGGCCGCCGTATTCAGCCTGCGGGCGGGCGACTGCATCAATTCGTCGCCGAACGGCCTGTCGGTCACGATCCTGTCCTGTGCCACGCCGCACGAGGCGGAAGTGTTCGCGACGTTCAGCTTGACCGGATCGTCCTGGCCCGGCGAGGTGGCCGTGCAACAGCAGGCCAACAGCGGCTGCGCGAACCGGATCGCGAGCTACCTGAACCCGCAGCTGCTGACCGCGGGCCTGATCCAGCAGTACGTCTACCCCAACCAGGACGCCTGGCAGGCCAACGTCCGCACCGTGGTGTGTGAGGTCAGCTCGCCCAGCGGGACGCTCAGCGGCTCGGTCAGAAACAGCGGCTGACGGCGATTGGTCTCAAGAACGCGCGGGCCATTGGACCATTCCGCCGGACCACTTGCCCGTTAGGCTGACCAGCGCCGAGCGAGCGGAGATAACCGGGGGCCGACGCCAGCGGCTGGCGTCGCGCGAGAGGAGATCACCATGGGAAAGCTGGTCGTCAGCGAGTTCATATCACTGGACGGAATCATCGAGGACCCGGGCGGCGCCGAGGGTTACGCGCACGGCGGGTGGAGCTTCCGGAACCCAACCCCCGACGGGGATCAGTTCAAACTGGAAGAGCTGCGGGCCGCCGATGTCCTGCTTCTCGGCCGGGTCACCTACCAGGGCTTCGCCGCCGCCTGGCCGGGCATGGAGGACACCACCGGCGAGTTCGGCAAGAAGATGAACGCCATGCCGAAGGTCGTGGTCACCACCACGCTGACCGAAGCGCCGTGGAAGAACAGCACGATCCTGTCCGGTGACCTGGCGGCCGGAGTGGCCGACCTGAAGCAGAAGTACGACGGGGACATCCTGGTCTACGCCAGCGCCACGCTAACCGACACGCTGCGCGAGCTCGACCTGGTCGACGAGTACCGGCTGATGGTGCACCCGGTCATCCTGGGCAGCGGCAAGCGGATGTTCAAGGAGGGCGCTGCGGGCACCGGCCTGACGCTGACCGACTACCGCAAGGCCGGTCCGGACGTCCTGCTCCTCATCTACGCCCCGGCGGCCGCGAAACCGGCTGAGTAAGCCACTCCCCGTGCCGCATGACCGCGCGCGGGCGGAACTCGTCGTCGCAGACCACCAGGTCCGCGGCCAGGCCAGGGCTCACGGCACCGGTGCGGTCGGCCAGGCCCAGGACGCGGGCCGGGGTGGTGCTCGCGGCGGCAGCGGCGGCGGGGACCGGCAGGCCCGCGGCGATCGCGTGCCGCACCACGTCGGCCAAGGTGGCGGTGGAGCCGGCGATCGCGGCGGGGTCTTCGAGCAGCCGGGCCACTCCCCCGGCCACGGTCACCCGCTGCGAGCCGAGCTGGTAGCGGCCGTCGGGCATCCCGGCGGCCGCCATACCGTCGCTGACCAGGACCAGCCGATCCGGACCCGCGGCGCGGGCGGCCAGCCGGACCGTGATGTCGTCCAGGTGCACGCCGTCGGCGATCACCTCGCAGGTGACCTCGTGCCGGTCCAGCAGGGCGCCGACGGCGCCCGGCTCGCGGTGGTGAAGCGGCCGCATGCCGTTGAACAGGTGGGTCGCGTGCGTCGCGCCCGCGTCGATGGCGGCCATGGTGACCTCGGAGGTCGCGTCGGTGTGCCCCACGGCGACCCTCACCCCGGCTTGCGTGGCGGCCTTGATCACCGCGAGCGCGCCGGGCAGTTCGGGGGCGAGGGTGATGACGCGCAGGTGGCCGCGGGCCGCGGCGTGCAGGCGCCTGAAGACGGCCACGTCGGGGGCGATCATGTGCCGCTGATCCTGGGCGCCGCGCCGGGCCGGGGACAGGAACGGGCCCTCCAGATGCAGGCCGGCGATGACGCCCTCATCGGCAAGTCCGGCCAGCAGGCCGGCCCTGGCCTCCAGTTCGGCCAGCGGAGCGGTGACCAGGCTGGCCAGCATCGTCGTGCTGCCCCGCCCGCGGTGGAACGCCGCGGCCCGGATGGCCTGGTCGCCGGTCCCCTCGGTGAACGACGCGCCGCCGCCGCCGTGGACGTGGATGTCGATGAACCCCGGGAGGACCCACTGCCCGCGCAGGTCAACGGCGGGCTGACCGGGGGCGGGGCCGGACCCGACCGCGTCGATCACGGCGCCGGCGAGGCGGATCCAGCCGGGATCGAGGACGGCGTCCGGCGTGACGACGCGGCCGCCCTCCAGCAGGAGCATCAGGCAAGAATGACAGACCGCGACAGCGCGCGGGGGTGGTCGGGGTCGATGCCCTGGCGTTCGGCCAGGGCAACGGCGAGCCGCTGCGCGCCGGTCAGGCCGACCAGCGGGTCGGCGTCTGAGGCGAGGACCGTGGCCCCGGTGCGGCGGGCGTCGGCGAGCAGGCTGGACGGCACCGGGCCCAGGGCCCAGACCACGGTGGTCTCGTCGCTGACGCTGATCGGGCCGTGCCGGTACTCCAGCGCCGGGTAGGACTCGGCCCAGGTCCGTGCGGCCTCGCGCAGCTTCAGCGCCGCCTCGTCGGCCACCGCGGCGGCCCAGCCTCGGCCGAGGAAGGTGAACTCGTGGCGTTCGGACAGTCCGGGGGGCAGCGGCCGGGCCAGCTCCGCGGTGGCGGCGTCGGGCAGGGCGCGCAGGTCTTCGCCCAGGTGAGCCCGGAGCAGGACAAGCGTGCTGGTGATGAAGCGGCTGGAGACCACGGACCGTTCGGCGGAAAAATCCAGCAAGACGACGGCGCCGGCCTCTTGCACGAGCGGTGAGCCCGGGTCGGCGGCGATTGCCGTGGTGCGGACCCCGGCCGGCGTGCGGCGGAGGGCGTCGAGGATCTCTGTGGTGGTGCCGGTGCGCGAGATGTACACGATGCGGTCGTAGCGCCGGGCGGCGGGGACCTCCGAGGCCGGCCAGGCGTCCGTCTCACCCTGGCCCGCGGTCTCGCGCAGCGACGCGTAGCAGCGGGCGACGTTGAGCGAGGAGCCGCAGCCGATCACCGCGACCCGCTCGCCGGGCGCGGGCAACGCGGGCCCGGCCGCGGCCAGCTCGATCGCCTTGGCCCAGCACTCCGGCTGGCTGGCGATCTCGTCCATCAGATGACTCATCGCGATCACTCATTCTGCAATTTTTTGATCGATAAGCGTTCTATTAAGCATTATAGAGCAGATGGGTTGGGTGAAGAAAGTGGGGTGCGGCGGGCCGAGGGCGGGCGGGGCAGGCGGGGTCAGGCGGTGATGACGCGGATGCCGCGTTCGGTGAAGGCGGACAGCAGGGCGGGGTCGGCGTCCTGGTCGGTGACGATGACGTCGATCTCGCCGGCCGCGCATACCCGGGCGAAGGCGCGCTGGCCGAGTTTGGAAGCGTCGGCGACGATCATGACCTGGGCCGCGCGCATGGCCATCAGGTAGTTGATGCTGGCCTCGCCCTCGTGGTGAGCGGTCGCGCCGGCCACCGGGTCGAGGGCGTCGACGCCGAGGATGGCCCAGTCCAGGGCCAGCTGGTCGAGGACCAGGCCGGCGAAGGGCCCGATCAGTTCGTAGGACTGGGTGCGGGCCACCCCGCCGGTGACCACGATCTTGATGTGCGGGCGGACGGCGAGCTCGTTGGCGATGTTCATGGCGTTCGTGACCACGGTGACGGCCGGGGCGCCGGCGCCGTCCTGCAGGTCCGGGCGGGTGGCCAGGGCGCGCGCGACCTCGCTGGTGGTGGTGCCGCCGTTCAGCGCCACCGCGGCGCCCGCGGCGACCAGGGCGGCGGCGGCTCGGCCGATGCGCTGCTTCTGCGGCGCGTTGCGGGCGGTCTTGTACCGAAGAGGCAGGTCATAGGACACATTCCCGGCGATCACGCCGCCGCGGGTCCGGGTGACCAACTGCTGGCGAGCCAGCTGATCCATGTCCCGGCGGATGGTGGCGTGCGAGACGCCGAGCGCCTGCGCCGCCTCGGCCACGGTGAGCTGACCGTCGCCGGGCAGCAGGTCGAGCAGCGCGGTCCACCGCTGGTTCTTGGACACTGGCTCGACTCCCTGAGGCCGCCGTGCGCGATTGTGCGCAGTTTAGCGTCTTTCGCGCACCAGGGATGCACGAAACTACGCCGGGCGGTCTTAGCAACCGCCGGCGGGGCCGGGGATGCCGGGGCCGGTCGCGGGATCGTCGACGACGCCGGCCACTACATTGCGCAGGACGGCGCCGAAGTGCACCACGTACCACACGCCGCGCCAGGAGATCAGCGAGGCGATGCCGAACGAGCGTTCCCGGCCGTGCTCCCGGTAGACGACCCGGGCGCCGCGGACGTGCCAGTAGCCGAGGCGGTTGGCGCACACGCCCGGGTTGATCCAGGCCGCGTCGGACATGGGCACGATGACGCGGACCAGCCTGGCGTCCGGACCCACCAGGCGGTGGGCCGCGCCGACGTCGAGGGTGAAGTCGTACCAGAGCCGGCTGTGCCAGTCGGCGGCGGGATCGTAGATCGCCTTCACCTGTTTGTACGCGGCCAGGGGAAAGTAGGCCGGGAGCGCGAGATCCGCCTTCCCGGTGGTCACGGCCAGCCACAGGTCGTGCATGGCGGCCTTGAAGGCGGCCGAGTCCGGGCTGGGCAGGGCGCGGGTCTGCGGCAGGGCGCCCGCGCCGGGCGCGACCGGCAGGGAAGTGGGTGACGCTGGCGGCGAGCTGACCGGCTGGGAAGCCGGTGAGCCGGCGGCCTGGGATGCTGGCGAGCCGCCGGGCGCGGAGAGCGGGGCCGAGGTGACGTGGGTTTCCGCGTGGACGGTTGAGGAGGACGACGGTGCGCCGCAGCCGGTGAGCAGGGTGGCGGCGATGACCGTCACGGCCAGCGGCGCGGCTTTCATGCTCGTCCGGCGCGGTGCCGCCAGGCGAGCACGGCGACCGCGAGGGCCAATGGCGGGGCGCCGGCCAGCATGGGGGCGCGGATTCCGGCGGTCGCGGCCAGCACGCCGCCCGCGAGCGCGCCGAGGGCTTCGGTGCCGCGGGTGACGGTACCGAACAGGCTGGTGACCCGGCCCAGCAGCGCGGCGGGCACCTGGCGCTGGCGCATGGTGACCGCGGTGATGTTGAACAGGGCCCACGCGCCGCTGCTGATCAAGAGCATGACCGCGGCGACGATCACGTTGCTGGTCAGGCCCAGGCCGGCCTGGCTGGCGGCCATGGCCGCCCCGCCCAGCAGCAGCGACCGCCACGGGCCGAGCCGGGCCAGGACGGCGCCGAGGCCTCCGGCCGCGAC
This sequence comes from uncultured Actinomycetes bacterium, assembly GCA_963819785.1. Classification (GTDB taxonomy): domain Bacteria; phylum Actinomycetota; class Actinomycetes; order Streptosporangiales; family Streptosporangiaceae; genus Palsa-504. The sequence goes on from CAWFXW010000002.1 coordinate 240,230, forward strand.
CCCGCCGAGCGCTCCGACGGCCAGCAGCAGGCCGTAGGCGCCCGGCTGCTGGTGCAGGTCGCGTATCACGTACAGCACGAGCACCGCGAACCACGCGGCGTCCAGCGCGCTGATCAGGCTGGCCACGAGCGTGACGTCCCGCATGGCCCGGTCCCGCCAGAGCCAGCGCAGGCCTTCGGTGAAGTCATGCCACACCGATGTCCGTTCCCGCGCTGGTTCTCCCGGTGCTGATTCTCGCGGCGCGGGGCCGAACACGCCGGGGAGCGTGAGCAGCAGCAGGACCGCGATGCCCAGCGTGCCCGCGTTGACCGCGAAGGGCAGCACGGCCGCCAGGCCGAACAGGGCGCCGCCCGCGGCCGGGCCGGCCAGTTCGTTGCCCACGATCTGCCCGGCGATCAGCCGGGCGTTGGCTTGGTCGAGGCGTTCGGGCTGGACCAGGCGGGGCACACAGGTCGCGGCCGCCGTGTCGCGCAGCGCGGAGCCGACGCCGGTCGCGAACGCGGTGAGGTAGATGAGCCACAGCCCGGCGCCGTGGGCGAGGATCGCCGCGGCCAAGGCCATGATGACCGCGGCCCGGGCCACGTCCACCGCCACCATCAGGCGGCGCCGGTCGGTCCGGTCGACCACCACGCCGAGCCCGCCGCCAAGCAGCAGCCACGGAAGTCCCTGCACGGCGGTGACCGCCGCCACCGCAGCCGGCGAGCGGGTCAGTTGCGCGGCGAGCAGCGGGAACGCCGCGAGCCGGACCCCGTCCCCGAAGTCAGCGAGGAATCCGGACAGCCAGTACCGGGCGAACGGCGTCCGGAGCCCGGCAGCGAAGGTGGCCACCCCAGCATCATGCCGGAGCCGGATTGGCGCTCAGCCTTGGGCCGGGGTCAGGGCCCGGAACGACCGGAGCCTGGCCGGCCAGGAATGCCACCCGGGCGGCTCGCGTTGACGCGCGGGTGAAGAAGATTGGCTTCCTGTCGTTCGGGCACTGGTCGTCGTCACCGGGTTCGCAAACGCGGTCGGCATCGGACGCGTTGCTGCAGTCGATCGACCTGGCTGTGGCGGCCGAGGAGCTGGGCGCCGACGGCGCGTACTTCCGCGTGCACCACTTCGCCAGGCAGCTGGGATCTCCGTTCCCGCTGCTGGCGGCGGTCGGCGCGCGCACCAGCCGGATCGAGATCGGTACGGCCGTCATCGACATGCGTTATGAGAACCCGCTGTACATGGCGGAGGACGCCGGCGCGGCCGACCTCATCGCGGGCGGCCGTCTTCAGCTGGGCATCAGCCGCGGCTCGCCGGAGCAGGTGATCGACGGCTGGCGGTACTTCGGCTATCAGCCGCTAGAGGGTCAGACGGACGCCGACATGGCCCGCGGGCACGCCCAGGTGCTGCTGCAGGTGCTGCGCGGCGAGGGCTTCGCAGAGCCCAATCCCCGCCCGATGTTCCCGAACCCGCCCGGCCTGCTGCGCCCCGAGCCGCACTCCGAAGGGCTGCGGGACCGCATCTGGTGGGGTGCCGCGTCGCAGGCGACCGCCATCTGGGCGGCCGAGATCGGCATGAACCTGCAGAGTTCGACGCTGATCAATAACGAGTCGGACAAGCCCTTTCACCTGCAGCAGGCTGAGCAGATCCAGGCCTTCCGCGACGCCTGGCAGAAGGCAGGCCACGAGCGGCAGCCGCGGGTCTCGGTCAGCCGGAGCATCTTCGCCCTCGTCGACGACCGGGACCGGGCCTACTTCGGCCGCCGGAACCAGGACACCGACCAGATCGGGTTCATCGACGCCAGGACCCAGGCGATCTTCGGCCGCAGCTACGCCGCCGAGCCCGATGCGCTGATCCAGCAGCTCAAAGAGGACGAGGCGATCGCAGCTGCCGACACGCTGCTGCTCACCGTGCCAAACCAGCTCGGCGTCGACTACAACACCCACGTCATCGACACCATCCTCACCCACGTGGCGCCCGCGCTCGGCTGGCGATAAGCCAGCCGGATCCCGGCATCACGCCACGGCTGCTACCCGACGGCTGACCGGCAGCCGACGCGAGAGCAGGTCAGCGGACTTCGGTGTACTCGCTGCGGTCCAGTTCCACGACGTTGGGGTAACCGCTGTCCTGCGGCTCCGCGACGTCGGTGTACTGGCTGCCATCCAGGCGCACGACACCGAAGCCGCCCCCGGAGAGCACCTTGCGCAGGTGCCGCATCCCGCTCATGCCCGCCAGCGGGACCGCTATGCCGGCGGCGAGAACCGAGCCGCCGAACAGCGCGAGCCCGCCGACGACGTGTCCCAGCATCATCATGACCACCGCGGCCAGCAGAGCCACCGGCACGGCCGCCACCAGCAGCAGCGCGAGCAACGTCACGGCGATCACGGCCCTGGCCGACCTGTGCGGCGTCCGCTCCACGTACCAACCGGTCATCACGCTCACCTCTCAAGGCCCGGAGCCCGGCAAGGACCCCGGCCCACTCCAGAAAACACGACATGTCGCGTCCTTTGACGTCAACGCGCCGGTCGGCCGGAATCATCCCTGAGGGTCGGGCGGCACTACCCGCCGCGTAGACGCCCGCCCCCCGGCAATCTTGCCGGTCTGGAGAAATCTTGCCTGCGGGGCGAACTGGTTGCCGCCAGAACCCAATAGAGAGGGTGGAAGGCTCTCGCGCGCGGCCTTCGAGCAGACGCTCCCATCCCGGATCGATGCCGCGCCTAAGGCGCAGACGGGCAGTAAGAAGATGAGCTTTCTCGAGTTGCACGATGTTTCCAAGACCTACGGACAGGGCGCGGCGAAAGTAACCGCCCTCCACGGGATCAGCCTGACGGTAGAACGCGGTTCGCTCGTGGCGGTGATGGGGCCGAGCGGTTCCGGCAAGTCCACGATGCTCACGATCGCCGGAAGCCTCGAAGATCCGACGAGCGGAGAAGTGTTCGTCGACGGGCAGTCTCTCTCCGCGATGTCGCGCAATGACAAGGCCGGCCTGCGCCGTCGCACGATCGGCTACGTGTTCCAGGACTTCAATCTGCTCCCCGGGCTCACCGCGGTCGAGAACGTGGCCCTTCCGCTCGAGCTAGACGGGACTTCGGCGCGCCGTGCGGCCAAGTCGGCCGCAGCCGTGCTCGAAGATCTCGGCCTCGCCGGCCGGGCCGCTCACTACCCGGACCAGCTCTCCGGCGGGGAGCGCCAGCGGGTGGCGATCGCGCGGGCGATCGTGGGCGAGCGGCACCTGATGCTCGCCGACGAGCCCTCTGGCGCGCTCGATTCGTCCAACGGCGAGGCGGTGATGCGCATGATCCTCACCGCCTGCAAGAGCGGCCTGGCCGCGGTGGTCGTAACGCACGACGCGCAGCTCGCCTCGTGGGCCGACCGCGTCGTCTCGCTTCGCGACGGGCGGATCGTCGACCAGACGGCGCCACCGCCGGACCCCGCGGCGATTCTCGAATCGAGCACGGTCCGATGAACGCGCCAGCAAGACGCGCCGTGAGCCGCTGGGCGTGGCGGCTGTTCCGCCGCGAGTGGCGCCAGCAGTCGCTCGTCCTGGCGCTGGTCACGGTGGCCGTGGCGACGACCATCCTCGGATCTGCCGTCGCCACCAACACTCCTCCGCCGGCCAACTCGGGCTTCGGGACGGCACACGATGCCGCCGCGTTCTCCGGTGCCGGCCCGCACCTCTCGGCCCAGATCGCGTCGTTGCACCGTCGTTTTGGACGGGTCGACGTGATCGCGGACGAGACCCTCCCGATCCCCGGCTCAGTCGATACGTTCGCTTTGCGCGCCCAGGATCCGCACGGAGCGTTCGGACAGCCGATGCTCGACCTCCTCTCGGGCCGCTATCCGGTCGCCGCCAGCGAGGTCGCATTGTCACCGGTACTGGCCTCGCAGCTCGGCCTCGGTACTGGTGACGTCTGGCACCAGGGCGGCCAGGCGCGCACGGTCACTGGCATCGTCCAGAACCCGCAGAGCCTGCTCGACGAGTTCGCGCTCGTTCCGCCCGGGCAGGTGCCCGCACCCGACCGGGTGACGGTTCTGTTCGACGCTCCGGGCGTTCCGCCGGGCACAATCGGCCCGAACGTGTCGACCCCCGCCTCCGTCGCCAGCGGCAATTCGCTCAATCCCGAGACGATCTCGCTCGCCGTGCTCACGCTCGGCATGATCTTGATCGCGCTCATGGCGGTGGGAGGCTTCACCGTGCTGGCGCAGCGCCGCCTGCGCTCGCTCGGCATGCTGGCGTCGCTCGGCGCCACCGACCGCAACGTCGGGCAAGTGGTCAGGGCCAACGGGCTGGTCACCGGGATGGCCGGCGCGGCGCTCGGATCGGTGCTCGGTTTTGCGGCGTGGCTCCTGTATAGACCGAGCCTCGAGCGCAGTGCGCACCACCTGATCGGTGTGTGGGCCCTGCCATGGCTCGTCGTCACGGCGGCGATCGTGCTGGCGCTCGTGGCCACATACCTCGCCGCGGCAGGACCGGCCCGTTCGGTAAAAAAGGTCTCGATCACGGCCGCCCTCTCCGGCCGTCCGGCCCCGCCGAGACAGATCCGTCGCTCAGCCGTGCCCGGCATCGTCTTCGGCGTGATCGCCTTCCTCCTGCTCGGATATTCGGGCGGCACGAACGGCGGCACCGGGAGCGGAGGATCCCTCGAGCTGGTGCTCGGGCTGGTGACGCTGATCCCGGCCGTGATCTTGCTGGCGCCGTTCTGCTTGACGCTCCTGGCGTGGCTCGGACGGCGCACCCCGGTGGCGATCCGCCTCGCCCTACGGGACCTGGCCCGCTACCGGGCCCGGTCGGGCTCGGCACTGGCGGCAGCCAGCATCGGGGTGATGATCGCGGTGATCGTCGCGGTGCTGGCGCAAAGCCGGTACGCCGACATCCTGGACCCCGCGGGGCCGAACGTCGCCCCGAACCAGCTCCTGGTCTGGACGAACCCCGCCAATCCGGACACCGGCCCCACGACCAGCCAGATGGCTGCGATGACCACGTCGGCCGACTCGATCGCGGCCGGAATCGGCGCCCAGTACGTGATCCCGCTCGAGATGAGCGGCGTCGGCGGCAGCGCCGGTCTCGAGCACCACGGCGGCGGGCGGCCCTGGACGGGGTCGGTGTACGTGGCCACGCCGCAGCTGCTCAAGGCCTTTGGCATCACGGCTTCGCAGATCAATCCGAAGGCCGACATCTTGACGTCGCTGCCTGGCCTATCGGGGGTAGCCAACATGTCGCTGGAGTGGTGCAGCAAGTTCGGCCCGGTTAACGCCGCCGGCCCGGGCTCCAGCATCAACTCGTCCCCGTGCCTGGCCAGCAGGGGGATCAACAATCCCGTCATCCAGAAGATCGGCGCCCTTCCCTCGGGTGTGCACGCTCCCAACACCGTGATCACCGAATACGCGATCAAGAAGTTCGGGATCGGGAACGCGATCTCCGTTCAGGGATGGCTGATCCAGACCGCTCACCCGCTTACCGCGGCCCAGCTCCACGACGCCCAGTCGGTAGCCGCCGCAGCCGGCAACGTCGTCGTCGAGAGCCGCAACGACGTGCCCACCTCAGCCGAGCTGGTCAACTGGGCGACCGCGGCCGGCATCGCGATCGCACTGTGCATCCTGGCCATGAGCGTCGGCCTGATCCGCAGTGAAACGGCGTCCGACCTGCGCACGCTGGCCGCTACTGGAGCCAGCCGCGGCATCCGGCGGACCATCACCGCGGCTACGGCGGGGGCGTTGGGTCTCCTCGGGGGGGTGCTCGGGACGGTCGCCGGCTACGTCGCGGTGATCGGCTGGCTGCGGGGCAATTCGCTCAACGGCGGGATCTCCGCGCTCGGCAACGTCCCGGTCGGCAACCTGCTCGTGCTCCTCATCGGGACACCGGTCGCCGCTGCCGCCACCGCCTGGCTGCTCGCCTGCCGGCGCCCGGCGGCGATGGCGCACCAGCCGATCGAATAGGGCAGCGACCAGCCCGGGGCGCGGTGTGCGGTCAGCTAAGAAACGCGCTGATGGCGGCGACGAAGGCGGCCGGATCGTCGATCCACGGGAAGTGCGCGGCGCCGGGCTGGACGACGACGGTCGCGTCGTTGAACAGCGGCGCCGCCTCCCGCACCTGGGCGGGTGGCACCATCGGGTCCTGGTCCCCCGCGTAGAGCAGGACCGGCGCGGTGAGCTTCGCCAGGGCGGCCCGGGTCGCGGGCGGGTCGATCGCGGCCCCGGCGAAGAAGCCCTCCCGCGCAGCCTGGTGGCGCGGGCTCACCCCGGCGGTCGCATGCGCCCGGGCCGTTTCGTCCCAGCGGGCGTAGAAGAACGGCCTGGCGGCAGGCCGTCACCTAGGACGCGGTAGCTGATCTCGGTTCCGTCATACGACGCGAAGCTGGCCATGGACTTCATTCTGCCGCGCGCCCGTGCGCGCCTCGGCTCCGGCTCGGTCGGGGCTCAGCCGGGTCTCAGCCGGGGCTCAGTCGGCTGGGCGGATGCGGAGCCAGCACACCGAAGCGAGTACCGCGAGGGCGGCGACCGCGACGAGGATGCCGTTGCGGGCCAGCTCGAGCCAGATCAGGTGACTGTGCGGCTGGTAGGCGACCCAGGATGTGTCGTGATGCTGTGTGATCCAGGCAGTCAGGTTGCTCACCGCCGGCCAGCCGACCCGCTGCCCGCCGGGGGTCTGGAGCCAGGTCTGCACGGTGTAGGTGGTGGTGCTGGGCGGCCAGCCAGCGGATGTACTCAGGCTGACCTGATTGACCGCCGTTCCGATGCCGAGCAGCCTGGGGCGCAGCCAGGCCTGGGACAGGTAGGCGCAGGCCCCGAGCGCCACGGTGAACGCGATCATGGCGGGCAGCACCCGCCGGATGAGCACGCCGCAGAGCAGGGCGAGCGCCATCGCCAGCACGGTCCAGCCCGCGATGGAGAGCGGGGTCAGCTCGAACGAACTCCAGCGCCACGACCAGATCGACGTGCCGGCCTGCCACTGCGCGACCTGATACCACCAGTCCGCCGCGGCGCCGTATATCGCGGCGCTTGCCGCGGCGAGCAGGACGAACGGGCCGAACGTGCCAAGCAGCCACTGCCGCGGGCCGATGCCCTGCGTCCAGGTGAACCGGAACGCGCCGCTCTCGAACTCCCGGGCCACCCAGGGCACCCCGGCGAACAGGCCGGCCAGGGCGGGCAGGGCCAGAACGGCCACCGCGATGACGTTCGGCGTCTGGCTGGGGCTGCTGAACAACCCCCATGCCGCGTTGCTCACGCACCAGCTCCCGCCGGTCGTGGTGTCGGCCACCAGGCAGCCGTTCAGGTGATGCACGCTGAGCCAGTGCCGCTGCACGGCGCTGTCGGCGAACAGCGCCAGCGCGGCCAGCAGGAATACGGCGGGTATGCCCACCATCGAGACCCGGTGCTTGTACCAGGCGGCCCGGGTCATCCGCAGCGTGGTCACGGCGGTCATCGGACAATCTCCAAACCGGGTTCTCCTACGACGCGGGCGGCCGGTTCCCGCAGGTAGCCAAGGACAAGTTCCTCCATGGTGACCGGGCGGGGCGCCCAGCCGCGCGGTGCCGCGCCGGTCCGGGCCAGCACCAGGGCCTGCCTTCCGGCCCGCTGCGCGGTGACGATCTCGACCTGGTCGTACAGGTCGTCGACCCGATCGGCCGGGCCGGTCAGCGCCAGGTGGGTGTCGAGCAGGCTGTCCACGGCCGCGGCCACCTGGATCCGGCCAGCTGATAGCACGACCAGGTGGGAGGCGACCCGTTCCAGTTCGGCGATGACGTGGGAGGAGAACACGACGGACAGGCCGTCTTCGGCCACGCAGGTCATCAGCCAGCCCAGCACGTCCTGCCGGGCCAGCGGGTCGAGGCTGGCCAGCGGCTCGTCCAGCAGCAGGAGCCGGGGACGGCGGGCGAGCGCCATGGTGAGGGCCAGCTGGGCTTGCTGGCCTCCGGACAGCTTGCCGACGCGCGCGGATGCGGCCATGCCCAGTGCGGCCAGCCGCTGTGCGGCGAGATCGGCATCCCACCGGTCGTTGAGCGCCCGGGCGGCGGCGAGCTGATCGGCGACCCGCAGGTGGCGGTACAGCGGCACCGTCTGGTCAATGGCCGAGACGGCGGCGCGGGCCTGCGGGCTGCCCGCCGCCGCGCCGAGGACGGTCGCCGTGCCGGTCGTCGGGGTGGCCAGGCCGGCCAGGATGCGCAGCAGCGTGGTCTTACCTGCGCCGTTCGGTCCGACCAGGGCGGTCACCTTACCGGCCGGGACGATCAGGTCGCAGTCGCGTAGCGCCCAGGTCCGCCGGTAGCGCTTGCCGAGGCCGCGGGTCTCGATGGCGTTCATGCCGCCCCGCCAGCCCGGCGAGCGCCGCGGACAACGCCGCCCCCGCGGGCGTCGCGGCCGTCGTGGCCGGGCAGGCGGGCGGCGCCCCCGCCATCGTTAAAATTCCGCAGCGCCGCGGTGAACAGCGCCTTCATGCCAAGCTCGTCCACCCCGGCCGCGGCCGCCTCGCCCAGCCAGCCGGTCAGCTTCTTCTGCAGGCCCGCCATCTGCTGCAGGCCCGCGATCTCCGGCGCCTGCGTGATGAACGTGCCCACCCCCGGCCGTCCGGCCGCCACCCCGCGCAACTCCAGTTCCCGGTACGCCTTCATCACCGTGTCCGGGTTCACCGCCAGCGTCCGGGTCACGTCCTTGATCCGCGGCAGCTGGTCGCCTTCCCGCAGGAAGCCGAGGCGCAGCGCGTAGTCGACCTGATGCACGAACTGCAGGTAGGTCGGCACGCCCGACCCCCGGTCCAGGTAAAACACGATCGGCGACAAGCCGTCATCATCTGGTTTTACGGTAATCATGGTAAAACCATAAGACTCGGTGCCGGTTCAGTCAACGTCTGCCATCCGTACGGTGCGGCGGCGGTACGGCCAGAAATGTCAGTGGGGCAGGGCAGTATGGGAGCATGGCGGAAGAGTCTCCCCCGACGGGTGCACTGACGGGTGCGCTGGACGGGTTCTCGCCGGCCACGCGGGCCTGGTTCGACGGGGCATTCGCCGAGCCGACGCCGGCCCAGGCGGGCGCCTGGCGGGCCATCGGCAAGGGCGAGGATACGCTGGTCGTCGCGCCGACCGGGTCGGGCAAGACGCTGGCCGCGTTCTTGTGGGCGATCGACAAGCTGGCGGCGGTCCCGCCGCCGCAGGACCCGAAGCGGCGGACCCGGGTGCTCTACGTCTCCCCGCTCAAGGCGCTGGCGGTGGACATCGAGCGGAACCTGCGGGCCCCGCTGACCGGGATCCGGCACGCCGCGCACCGGCTGGGGCTAGCCGAGCCCGACATCCAGGTCGCGGTCCGCACCGGTGACACCGCGGCCGAGGACCGCAGGAAGCTGGTCACCAGGCCGCCGGACATCCTCATCACCACGCCGGAGTCGCTGTTCCTGCTGCTCACCTCGCAGGCCAGGGAGACCCTGCGCGGCGTGGAGACGGTCATCGTGGACGAGGTTCACGCGGTCGCCGGGAACAAGCGCGGCGCGCACCTGGCACTGTCGCTCGAGCGGCTGGATGCTCTGCTTGGATCTGTGCGTCCCGCCCAGCGGGTGGGGTTGTCGGCCACGGTGCGGCCGGTTTCGGAGGTGGCGACGTTCCTAGGCGGTACCCGGCAGGTCACGGTGGTGCAGCCGCCCAGCCCCAAGCGCATCGAGCTCAGCGTGGTCGTCCCGGTCGAGGACATGACCGAGCTGGACACCGTGCGCGGCCGGGGTTCGGACGACGGCGAGGACGGCCCGGCGCCGGCGCGGTCCATCTGGCCGCACGTCGAGGAGCGGGTGCTGGACCTGATCGAGCAGCACAAGTCCACGATCGTGTTCGCGAACTCGCGGCGGCTGGCCGAGCGGCTGTGCGGGCGGCTGAACGAGCTGGCTGCCGAACGGGCCGAGGCGGCCTTCGAGGCGCGGGGGAACGGGCGCATGCCCGCCGAGATCATGGCCCAGGCGGGGGCCTCGGCGGGCGCGCCCGCGGAGGTGGCCCGGGCGCACCACGGCTCGGTGTCGCGGCAGGAACGGGCCGAGATCGAGGAGGCGCTCAAGGCCGGGCGGCTGCCCGCGGTGGTCGCGACCTCCAGCCTGGAACTCGGCATCGACATGGGCGCGGTCGACCTGGTCGTGCAGGTGGAGGCGCCGCCGTCGGTGGCCAGCGGGCTGCAGCGGGTCGGCCGGGCCGGGCACAACGTGGGCGACGTGTCCCGGGGCATCATCTTCCCCAAGTACCAAGGTGACCTGGTCCAGGCGGCGGTGGTCGCCGAGCGCATGCGGGACGGCCAGATCGAGGAGCTGAAGATCCCGCACAACCCGCTGGACGTGCTGGCCCAGCAGGTGGTGGCGATGACCGCGCTTGACGACTGGCCGGTCGACGACCTGGAGACGATGGTGCGCCGCGCGGCGCCGTTCGGCGGGCTGACCCGGCCGATCCTGGAGGCGGTGCTCGACATGCTGGCCGGGCGCTACCCCAGCGAGGACTTCGCCGGGCTGCGGCCGCGCATCGTGTGGGACCGGGTGGCCGGGATCATCCGGGCCCGGCCGGGCGCGCAACGGCTGGCCGTGACCAGCGGCGGGACGATCCCGGACCGGGGGTTGTTCGGCGTGTTCCTGGCCTCGGGAGGCGACTCTTCGGGTCGGCAGCCGCGGCGGGTCGGGGAGCTCGACGAAGAGATGGTGTACGAGTCGCGGGTCGGCGACGTGTTCGTGCTCGGCGCCAGCTCGTGGCGGATCGAGGACATCACCCCGGACCGGGTGCTGGTCACCCCGGCGCCCGGCCAGCCGGGGCGGCTGCCGTTCTGGCACGGCGACACCCCGGGGCGGCCCGCCGAGCTTGGCCGGGCCATCGGGGCGGCGGTCCGCTCGCTGTCCTCTTCTGCCTCGGAGCCCGAGGCGATGGCTTCCTTGGCCCGGGCCGGGCTGGACGAGCTGGCGGCGCGGAACCTGATCCGGTACCTAGCCGACCAGCGCGCCGCGACCGGGTACGTGCCCGATGACCGGACGCTGGTGGTGGAGCGGTTCCGCGACGAGCTCGGCGACTGGCGGGTGGTGCTGCACAGCCCGTACGGCGATCGGGTGCACGCCCCGTGGGCGCTGGCCATCGCGGCCCGGCTGCGCGAGCGGTACGGCGGGATGGACGTGCAGGCGCTGCACACCGACGACGGGATCTTGATCCGGGTGCCGGAGTCCGACGAGCCGCCGCCGAGCGGGCTCGCGCTGATCGACCCGGACGAGATCGGCGACCTGGTCACGGCCGAGGTGGGGGCCAGCGCGCTGTTCGCGTCGCGGTTCCGGGAGTGCGCCAGCCGGGCGCTGCTGCTGCCGCGCCGCCAGCCGGGGCGGCGCACCCCGCTGTGGCAGCAGCGGCAGCGGTCCGCGCAACTGCTGGAGATCGCCAGCCGGTACCCGGCGTTCCCGATCGTGCTGGAGACGGTGCGGGAGGTGCTGCGGGACGTGTTCGACGTCCCGGCGCTGACCGGGCTGCTGCGCGACATCGCCGCCCGCCGGATCCGGATCGTGGAGGTGGAGACGGCGACGCCGAGCCCGTTCGGCAAGTCGCTGCTGTTCCGCTACGTCGGGGCGTTCATGTACGAGGGCGACGCGCCGCTGGCCGAGCGGCGGGCCCAGGCCCTGTCGCTCGACCCCGCCCTGCTGGCCGAGCTCCTCGGCACCGACGGCCTGCGCGAGCTGCTCGATCCCTCGGTCGTCGCGGAGACCGAGCGGGACCTGCAGCACCTGTCGGAGAACCGCCGCTGCCGGGACGCCGAAGCCCTGTCTGACTTGCTGCGGACGGCGGGGCCTTTCGCGGTGCCGGAGCTCGCCGAGCGATGCCTATCGGATCCGGCCTCCTGGCTCGCCGAGCTGGCCACGGCGCGGCGGGTCATCGAGGTGCGGGTCGCGGGGCAGCCGATGTGGGCCGCGATCGAGGACGCGGGCCGGCTGCGTGATGCCCTGGGGGTTCCGCTGCCGCTGGGCGTGCCCGAGGTGTTCACCGAGCCGGTCGCCGACCCGCTTGGCGACCTGGTGGCCAGGTACGCGCGGACGCACGGGCCGTTCGCCACGGCCGCGGTGGCCGGGCGGTACGGGCTGGGCCCCGCGGTGGTGACGATGGCGCTGCGCCGGCTGGCGGCCGACGGGCGCGTGGTCGAGGGTGAGTTCCTGCCCACGGGTGCCGGGTCGGCCGGCGCGACCGAATGGTGCGACGCCGAGGTGCTGCGCCTGCTGCGCCGGCGCTGCCTGGCCCGGCTGCGGAAGGAGGCCGAGCCGGTCCCGCCGGAGGTGCTGGCCCGGTTCCTGCCGACCTGGCACGGGATCGGGGGCACGGCGGGCGGCCGGCGGCGGGCCGACGCGGGAGCGGTGCTGGAGGCGGTGGAGCGGCTGGCCGGGGCGCCGGTGCCCGCGTCCGCGCTGGAGACGCTGGTGCTGCCCGGCCGGATTCCTGGCTACTCCCCCGCCCTGCTCGACGAGCTCACCTCGGCGGGCGAGGTCGTCTGGTCCGGCGCGGGCGCGCTGCCGGGCGGGGACGGCTGGCTGGTGCTGGCGCCCGCCGACGGGACCCTGCTGATGCTGCCCGAGCCGGGCGAGGTCAGCATGACCCCGTTGCACGAGGCGGTGCTCGAGGTGCTCAGCGGCGGCGGCGCGCTGTTCTTCCGGATGCTCAGCGACCGGGTTGCGGGACTGCTCGGCGGTCCCGGCATCCCTCCTGACGATGGCGAGGTGGCGGCGGCCATCTGGGACCTGGTCTGGGCCGGGCTGCTCACCAACGACACCCTGGCCCCGCTGCGGGTGACGCTGAGCGGCCAGCAGCGCCGGGCGGCCGCGGCGCCCAGGACGGCGGTGCCCCGGCCTCGGCCCGGCGGTCCCGGCCGGCGGTACGGTTTCGGCCGGCCGCCGATGCCGACCCGGACCGGGCCGCCCACGGTCAGCGGCCGGTGGTCGCTGCTGCCCGGCCGCCTGGAGCCCGTCGCCGGCGACGGCGCCCAGACGGTCCGCGCGCACGCGCTGGCCCTGACCCTGCTGGAGCGGCACGGCGTGCTGACCAGGGGCGCGGTCGCCGCCGAGCGGATCCCCGGCGGGTTCGCCGCGGTGTACCCGGTGCTGCGCGCCATGGAGGAGGCGGGTCAGTGCCGGCGCGGCTACTTCGTGGAGGGCCTGGGCGCGGCGCAGTTCGCGCTGCCCGGCGCGGTCGACCGCATGCGTGCGCTCGCTGACCGGGCCAAGGGGGGTCTGGGGGGATGGGTCCCCCCAGAAGCGGGGGGTTCCGGGCCACCGGGGTCTGGGGTGTCCCCAGGGGGCACAGTGTCCCCCCGGGTCGGCACCGTTCTCGCGGCCGCTGATCCGGCCCAGCCGTACGGGGCGGCGCTGCCGTGGCCGGATCGCCCCGGCGAGACGCCTTCGTCGCACCGGCCGGGGCGGAAGGCGGGCGCGCTGGTCGTTCTGCTGGACGGCTCGCTCGCGCTGTACGTCGAGCGGGGCGGCCGGACCCTGCTGTCCTGGACCGATGATCCGCAGGTGCTGGGTCCGGCGGCCACGGCGCTGGCCGCCTCGGTCCGCGACGGCGCGCTGGGCCGGCTGAGCGTGGAGCGGGCGGACGGCCTGACCGTCGGGTCGGGCATCCACGGCTCACCGCTGGCGCAGGCGCTCGAGGCGGCTGGTTTCCGGCCCACCCCGCGTGGCCTGCGTCTTCGGGCCGGCTGAGCCCGAGCGCGGCACGGCTAAATGTGCGCTCATAAGGCACAAAACGTTATTGGCATATTCGATTACCATTATCTGTCATCTTCTGGAAAGCGAGTATTTCGCGGCTTCCGGGAAAGTAACCTGGGCCCCGAGGCCTGCGCGCCCGCCTGCATCATCGCAGGTGGCGTGCCACGACAAAGCTTTCCCTGGGAGAGGTCGATGCCGGATCGGTCGTCACATCAGGGCCTGCCGGAAGAGTGGAACCACGGCAGCCACGCCGCCCGCGGGCCGTTCTCCGCGCCCGCCGAACCCGACGGTTACGGCCACGGGCCGGGCTCGCACCGGGCCAGGACCGGGGACGGGCACGGTACCGGTCCCACCGACGCCTACGGCACGACAGCCGCCGACCCGTTCGCGATGCCCGCGGACCCGCGCGGCACGGCTCCGGTCGACGCGTTCGGCGTGCGCGGCGCGAACGCGACCGACGCGTTCGGGATCCGGGCCGACTCGTTCGGCGCGGGCACCACCGACGGCTTCGGAGCCAGGGTGGACACCTACGGCGCGGGCCAGGCCGATGCGTTGCGGGCCCGGCCGGACGCCTACACGCGGGCCGGCCGATGCGCTGGGCCCGGCCGGACGCCTACGGCGCGGGCCAGGCCGATGCGCTGGGGGCCCGGCCGGCCGGTTCGTTCGGCGCCGATCCGTTCGGGGACGCCGATCCGTTCGGGGACCGGAAGGCCAACACGTTCGGCCCGGCGGGGACCGCCACGTTCGCCGCGGTGCCGGCCGACGCCGGGACGGCACGCCCGGAGGCCGGGCGTCCCGCGGAGCAGGCACCGAAGGATTCCGCGGACACCCGGGGGTTCCTCGGCGCCCTGTTCGACTTCGGTTTCACCTCGTTCGTAACGCCGAAGGTCATCAAGGTGCTCTACATGCTGATCGTGATCGGCACGGTGGTCAGCGCCCTGGTGGTCACCATCGTCGCGTTCAAGGCCAGCACGGTGTCCGGCGTCCTGATGCTGGTGTTCGGCGACCCGCTGTTCATCCTCATCGTGCTGGCCATCTACCGCATCATCCTGGAATTCTTCGTCGTCACCTTCCGGGTGGCCGAGGACATCCGGGCCATCCGCGAACGCGGCGACCTGGGCTGAGCGCGGTCAGCCGGGGACAAGGACGGTGATGAAGTCGCGGGTCCAGCCGATGAGGTACTGGTTGACCGGGCGCACCTGACCGGGGATGGGTGCGCGGAGCGAGCCGCCCGGGGTGCGGGCGATCGCGAGCTGGACCCACTCGGGGTTGATGTCCAGTTCCATGGCGGTCCGGGCGCCGCTGCGGGCCAGCACCCGGGCCAGATCCTCCGGCACGGTGGACATGCTCGCCGCGTAGATGAGGTTACCGGCGGCGTCCTGCCCGAGCGCGCTGCGGGCGACGTATTCGGCACGGCCGAGGGTCCCGCCCCAGCGATACCAGCGGGCCGCTTCCGCGGTGGGCCGGCCGTCCTGGACCAGCAGCCACAGGTTCTGCCGCACGCTGTAGACGGCCTCGCCCGGGACGGGCACGTCCACCCCCCAGGCGCCGATCCTGGCCTGACCGGAACGGTCGATGACCAGGCTGGCCAGGCCGTGCCGCAGGGCCCGGAACACGTGGCCTTCCTGTTCGTAGCCGCCGGCGCGGGAGCGCAGCAGGAAGCCGCCGTTGAACGCGGCGAGCAGGTGCCGGTGTTCGGCGCCGCCGACCACGGCACCGGCCCGGACCAGCGCCGCGTAGCGGGGCCCGGGATCCTGGCTGCCGTTGTGCAGGACGTACTGGACCGGGCCGCGGAAGACGGCCACGGTCACCACCGACCCGTCCGCGGTCCGGATCCGGGACACGGTGACGTGCGGCGGGACCCGGGCGGCGACGCCAGCCGTGGACGCAGGCGGCGCGGTCCGGGCCGAGGCGGCTCCGGGCCTTCCCGAGCCGCCGCCCGGCGTGCCCGAGGTGGCATGCGCGGGCGAGGTGGCGGCGGGCGCGGGCGGCTTTGACGACGTGCAGGCCGTGGCGGCGCACATCGCGGCCAAGGCGGCCAGCAGGCCGACCGCGTGCCCGATCCGGATCCGTTGGGTCGCGCGCCTGGCGGTCACCCGCTCAAGGATGCCCGCCGAGCATGAAAGGAGCATGAAGCGCTCGGTGCCGCGGTCGTGCACGCGGCGGCGAGCAGCGCGGCGCCCACGGCGGCAGGCGCCAGAGGGCGGGCGGCGCCGGTCAGTTCGATGAACCGGGTCCAGATGGCCGGGTCGCGGAAGACCCCGCCGGCACCGGCGACGGGTAGCGGGCCGAGGCGACGCCGGATGGACTCGGCCAGGGCGGCGAGATGCTCGGCGGCGCACCGCACGATCCGGTCGGCTTCGAGGTCGTGCCCGGCGAGCGCGGTGAGCGCGGGCGCGAGCACGGCCAGTCGGCGCCGGTCGGCCGGATGCGCGTTTACCTCGCCGATGAAGACGTCAAGGTCGGGCCCGGTGGCCTGGGTCACGATCCGGTAGATCAGCTCCGAGCCACCGGTCTGCTCCTCGAAGCGCACTGCCGCGCGGACCGACTCACGGCCGATCCAGTAGGCGCTGCCCTCGTCGCCAAGCACGAAGCCGTGGCCGCCGGCGTAGGCGAAGCGCTCCCCGTCCCAGCCGAGCGCGGCCGATCCGGTGCCCGCGATGACCACGATGCCCGGGGCTCCGGCGAACGCGCCGCAGAGCGCCGGGTCGGCGTCGCCGGTCACGTGCACCGGGCAGCCGGTCCGCTGGCTCAGCAGCTCGCCGATCTCGTGGGCCTGGCCCGTCCGGTGCACGCCGGGCAGGCCGACACCCGCCGCGGTCGGGCCGGCGGCGGCGATGATGGCCTGCAGTTCCTCGGTGAACCCGGTGGTGAGCAGCGCGTTCATCGGCGGGCCGTCCGGCTGGGCCGTTACCTGGCCCGCTTCGAGCACGACGGCCCTGGTCCCGCTGCCCCCGGCGTCGATGCCGAGCAGCCGCCCGGGCAGCGTCGCCCGCGGGGCCGGCGGCGGGGCCGGGTTAGCCACCAGGCGGCTGGCGGCGGGGGCGGCGGACGCGCTTGGCCTGGGCGGCGGCGAAGGTCCGCTCCAGGGCCACCCGGGTCCGGGGCAGATCCTGCTGGGCCAGCGTGACGAACAGGCAGTCGACCACGGTCAGCTGCGCGATCCGGCTGGTCATGGCGCCGGACCGGAAGGCGGTCTCGCGGGCCGCGGTGAGCAGGACGAAGTCGGCGGCCTCGGTGATCGGGGACCACGGGAAGTTCGTCACCGCGACGGTGACGGCGCCGTGGCGGCGCGCCTCGCGCAGCGCGTCGATGGTGTCGACGGTGGTCCCGGTGTGGGACAAGCCGATGACCACGTCGCCGTGCTCGCGCAGCGAGGCCGACGTGATGGCCATGTGCGGGTCGGGCCAGGCGAACGCCGGCAGGCCGATGCGCTGCAGCTTCTGCTGCAGGTCCAGGGCCACGTAGCCGCTGGCTCCCACGCCGTAGATGTCGATCCGGCTGGCCTTGGCCAGCGCGTCCACGACGTGGGTCAAGGTGCCGATGTCCAGGTGGCTCGCGGTCTCGGTCACGGCCCGCGCGTCGGCGAAGGCGATCTTCTTGGTGATCGTCGCGGCGTCGTCGTCCGGATCGATGTCGCTCGAGGCGGCCGCGACGGCCGCGGCGTCGTCGTGAGCCACCGCGCCGGCCAGGGCCAGCCGCAGGTCGGGGTAGCCGCGCAGCCCGATGGCCCGGCAGAACCGGACCACGCTGGTGGCCGACGTGCCGCAGGAGCTGGCCAGCTCCGAGATGCTCCGCCAGGCCACGCCGGCCGGGTCGTCCAGGACCATCTGGGCCACCCGGCGCTCGACGGGCGCGAGGTTCGGCAGCAGCGCCCGGATGGTGACGAGGATCCCGACGTCGGGCCCCTGATCCGGTCGTCCCTGGTGTTCGGCCACGCCGTCAGGGTACCGTTTGCCCCGCCGTCACCGGTTCCTGGCCTCGCGGTACGGGATGATCACGGCGCGGCA
>CAWFXW010000003.1:0-14415 GCA_963819785.1 uncultured Actinomycetes bacterium
CCGGCTGCGTAGCTGCTCACATCGCCATTGGCGCGGATCGCTTGGTCGGACACGGAGAGCTTTTCGGCAGGCCGTGCCGCCTTGATCTCCTGAACGAGGGTCCGCAGCTCAGCCTCGGCGTCCGGGTTCTCCTCCAGCAGATCTGCCCACCGCCCGGCCCACCGGGCTGCCAGCGCCGTGCGGATTATCTCCATATCCGCCCCGGCGCCGCCCGTGAGCTGCTCGCGTGTCTCCGCCAGCCACTGCTCAGCGAGCTGGGCCTGCCTGGCGCCCCCGCGGCCCAGCAGCTGGGCGTAACGGCGCTCGGCCGTCTGCCACCCGTCGGCGGTGGCGGCGTCTACCACCATCCGGCCGGCCAGTGCCGCCAGTGTGAGCAGGCTCTCCCCCAGCATCTCCCGACCTCCTCTGAGATCTACCCATGGGTGAGCACGTCACGACGGTTGGGCCTGCAATTCTACCGGCACGGACAGTGTTCTCATGCACACCAGGATTGCCAGTGACCCGGAGCTGGCCAGCGCGGCTGGATGCCGCGGCGCGCTGACCAGGTCCTTCCCCCGGTCCGCGCCGCGCCGATGCCTGCACTTCCCGCCACGGGCCGTTACCGGAGAGGTATCCTGTTTATCCACGCTGAGGCGGGTATGTAGAGGTCCGTAACCGCGGTATCAGGGCGGTTAGCTGGTGCAGAGCCTAAAATCCTCGTAGGGGCCCGACAGTGGATCCGACGATCATCCTGCCTACGGTCGGCACCAGGGAGCCGTACGCCGCGGAATCGCCTGCGCGGACGACGAAGGGCCAGGTCGTCGTCGGTGATATCCCGGCTTCACGGCTCGGTCTCCAGCCCAGGCCCGCCCTGCTGGCGCAGCTGAACCTGGCCAGCCACAGGCCGCCGGTGGTGCTAACGGGCAGCTGGGGAGTGGGCAAGACGGAGCTGGCGGCCGCGTACGCGCGGGCGAAGCTGGCGGACAGGTGGCGGCTCATCGCGTGGGTCAACGCCCGGGACAGCGAAACCCTGCTGGCGGGGTTGGCCGCGGTGGCCGACGCCACCGGGCTGTCCGTCGGCGGTTCGCGGCCGGGCCCGGCGGAGGCTGGCCAAGCGGTCCGGCGCTGGCTGGAGGCTGACGGCAGCCGTCGTCTGCTGGTATTCGATGATGTGGAGGACCCGGGTCTGCTGCGGCCGTTCGTTCCGGCTGCCGGGACGTCCCGGGTGCTGATCACCGGGGCCCGGGAGCCGATGGCGGAGCTCGGGGCGAGTATCCCGGTAGAGGTGTTCAGCGCCGAGGAAGCACTGGCCCTGCTGGACGGGCGGACCGGCCTGGCCGACGAGGCCGGCGCCTCGGCCGTGGCTGCCGAACTGGGGTATCTGCCGCTGGCGCTGGATCAGGCCGCGGCGGTGATCGCTGGACAGGACGGGGGTTACGCGGCCTACCTGGCGACGTTGCGGGCACTGTCGGCCGGGGACTACCTGGTCCGGGGGGAGGACGAGGAGGAGCACCCGTCCCCGCCGGGCGTGGCGGAGGCGGTGCTGCTGTCCCTGGAGGCCGCGTCCGCTGCCGACCGGGTGGGTGTGTGCACCGGGGTGATGGAGCTCACGGCCATGCTGTCGCCGGCTGCGGTCCGCCCCGACCTGCTGCGTGCCGCCGGGGAGGCGGGCATACTGCTCGGCGGCGGCCGCCGGGTGGCCGCGTTCATGGTGGACCAGGCGCTGCAGCGGCTGAACGAGCGGTCCCTGCTAGGTTTCAGCCTGGACGGTCAGGCCGTCAGCGTGCACCGCCTGGTGGCACGAGTGGTCCGCAGCTGGCTGGCCCGGCGGGGGCGCCTCGCGACGGCGGGCCGGGCGGCCGCCACCGCCTTGGCAGACTCCGCGGCGGCCCTGGCGAAGCCGCCGGATCACGCGGCGGTCCGGGACATGCTCGGCCAGGTCACGGCGCTGCTGGAAAACGCGGGCGCGTCCCCGGATGACGCCGACGAGAAGCTGGCCGAGATGCTGATGCGGCTTCGGTTCCTCGCGCTACATCACCTGATCGAGCTGGGCGACAACATGCCGCGCGCCATCGCGATCGGCGAGCCGCTAACCGCGGATCTTGAGCGTATGCTCGGCGCCGGCCATCCTGACACGCTGGACGCATGCAACAGCCTCGCGACCGCCTACGAGGACGCAGGCCGGGCCGCGGAGGCGATCCAGCTGTTCGAGCAGGCCCTGGCCGGGCGGGAACGGCTGCTCGGTCCCGACGATCCGGACACCATGCGCTCGCGGAACGACCTGGCCCGCGCCTACCGGGAGGCAGGCCGGATCGCCAACGCAGTCCCGTTGGTCGAGCAGATTCTCGCCATCCGGGAGCGGCTGTCCGGTGCCGACCATCCCAGCACCCTCGCGTCGAGGAACAACCTCGCCAGCGCCTACCGGGCTACCGGCCGGCCCGCCGAGGCCATCCCCTTGTTCGAGGAGAACGTGGCCGCATGCGAGCGGTTGTTCGGTGCCGATCACCCCAAGACCCTGGCCTCGCGGCACAATCTCGACCTCGCCCGCCAGGAGTCGGCGCGGCCTTGAACGAAGGCCGCCACGCGCCGCAGGATTCGGTGCTGCGCCAGGATGACCAGTTCACCCAGCGCGTGCGGTTCGCCTGACCGAGCCGCCAGTGATCACAGGTTGCCGCGCCTGGCCTGCTCTCGCTCGATCGCCTCGAACAGCGCCTTGAAGTTGCCCTTGCCGAACCCTTGCGAGCCGTGCCGCTCGATCAGCTCGAAGAAGACCGTCGGCCGGTCCAGGACCGGCTGGGTGAAGATCTGCAGCAGGTAGCCGTCCTCGTCCCGGTCGGCGAGGATGCCGAGCTCGCGCAACTCGTTGATGTGCACCCGGGTCTCACCGACCCACGAACCGAGCTCGTCGTAGTAGCTGCCCGGGGTCCGCAGGAACTCCACCCCGGCTGCCGTCATGGCGCGGACGCTGGCCACGATGTCGTCGGTGGCCAGCGCGATGTGCTGAACTCCGGGGCCGCCGTAGAACTCCAGGTACTCGTCGATCTGCGACTTGCGCTGGCCGGCCGCGGGCTCGTTCAGCGGGAACTTCACCTTCCGGGTCCCGTCCGCGACGACCTTGCTCATGAGCGCGGAGTACTCGGTGGCGATGTCATCACCGACAAACTCCTTCATGTTGGTGAAGCCCATCACCCGGTGGTAGAAGTCCACCCACTCGTCCATCTTGCCGAGCTCCACGTTGCCGACGCAGTGGTCGATCTCAGTGAAGAAGGCGCGCTCGCCGGGCGCGACGACCGGGGCCGCCGGGACGAACCCGGGCAGGTACGGGCCCGAATAGCCGGACCGCTCCACCAGCGTATGCCTGGTGTCGCCGAAGGTGGCGATGGCGGCCACCACGACCTTGCCATAGTCGTCCTCGAGCAGGTGCGGCGCCTCCAGGCCGCGCGCGCCGTGCGAGACCGCGTAGTAATAGGCCTCCTCAGCCGAGCTGACCTCAAGGGCCAGGTCCGTGACCCCGTCGCCGTGCGCGGCGATCCGCTGGCCCAGCCGGGTCCTGGCCCGCGCCGGGCCGCGGAAGACGAACCGCGCGGCGCCCGACTCCAGGACGTGCACCGCCTCGTCCGGGTACCCGGTCTCCGGGCCGCGGTAGGCGATCCGCCGCATGCCGAACGCGGTTGAGTAGTAGTGCGCCGCCTGCTTCGCGTTTCCGACCGCGAACACCACGGCGTCCATGCCGATGACGGGAAAGTCGAAGGGGCTGTCCTGTGCTGGCGTCGTCATGCCGACAGGATGCACACGGGATTTCAATCTGTGCAACCAACCGTGATTTTGCTAGACATATTGTCTAGACAAGCCGAACGGATGATGGGATCCCTGCACACGATGACCACCACTTCGCCCGGCCGGGTGGATCAGCTGGACGCCGCCCTGATCGAACTGCTCACCGCCGAGCCCCGGGTGGGCGTGCTCGAGGCCTCCCGGAGGCTGCACGTCGCCCGCGGCACCGTGCAGGCCCGGCTGGAACGGCTGCAGGAGCGCGGCGTGATCACCGGGTACAGGCCCGAGGTGGATCCGGCTGCGCTGGGCTACGAGGTGACCGCGTTCGTCACCCTTGAGATCCGCCAGGCCGGCGGCCATGACCCGGTGGCCGAGCGGCTGGCCGGGATCCCCGAGGTCCTGGAGGTGCACACCGTCACGGGCGCCGGGGACATGCTCTGCCGGGTGGTGGCCCGGTCGAACGCCGATCTACAGCGGGTGATCGACGCGATCGTCTCCGCCGAGGGCGTGGTCCGTTCCGCCACCCTGATCTCGCTGGCCACCCAGGTCCCGTACCGGGTCCTGCCGCTGGTCAGGGCGGCTGCGGGCCAGAGCCGCTGACCGGTACGGATACGGCCGGTTGTGGACTCCTATCGGGGGAGATCGCGGGTCTTGGTTACGTGCTGTACCGTTGCTTATCCCAGATGATGGCGGCGAGCGACAACAGCCGTCCGGTGGCGGGGATCACGGGAGCTGGATGTGCAGACCAGCGCGGGTGGGGACCCGGCGGGTCCGGCGACCCCGGATCTGAAGCTGCGGGCCGCGGGGGGCATAGCCCGCGGTGCCGCCGTCATCGCGGGCCTGACCATTGTCGCGCGACTGTTCGGGCTCATCCGCACGCTGGTGTTCTCGCAGACCGTCGGGGCGAGTTGCCTGGGCACGGCGTACGTCACCGCGAACCAGGTGCCCAACCTGGTCTACGAGCTGGTCCTTGGCGGCGCCATGACCAGCGCGATGGTGCCGATCCTGGCCCGGGCAGCGGAGCGGGCAGATTTCGATCCCGCGGAGCGTGCCTACGTCAGCCAGGTCATCTCGGCCGCGCTGACCTGGTCGGTCATCATCCTGGTGCCGTTGACCCTGCTCATCGTGGTCACCGCCACGCCGATTGCCATCGCGCTGAACCCGGTCAACGCGAGCGAGCACTGCGTCCGGGCCGACATGATCAGCGCCACCAGTCGCATGCTCGTGGTGTTCGCCCCGCAGGTCATCCTGTACGGGCTCTCCGTGGTCCTGTACGGGCTGCTGCAGGCCTACCGCCGATTCGCCGCGCCGACCCTGGGACCCGCCGTCTCCAGCCTGGTGGTCATCGCGGCCTGCGTGGCCTTCGTCCCGCTGAGCGACGGGCGGCCGCTGGGCAGCCTGCCGATGTCGGCCGAGCTCGTCTTGTCCGTGGGCACCACGCTCGGCGTCGCCGCCCTGGTCGTGGTGGGCATCGTGCCGACGTGGCGGCTGCACCTGCGGTTCCGGGTGGCCTGGCGGTTTCCGCCGGGAGTGGCGCGCCGGGCGGGCGGCCTGGCGCTCTGCGGCCTCGCCGAGATCATCGTCGTCGACCTGTCCTCGGTGGTCGCCATCGCCCTGGCCAACGGACACGGAACCACCGGCACGCTCGTCATCTTCAACTACGCCACCCAGGTATTCACTTCGGTATCCGCGGTGCTGGCCATCTCGGTGGTGCTCAGCGCGTTCCCGGTCTTGTCCGCTCGCGACGGACCGGAGTTCGACCGGACCAGCGCCGGGTCGACCCGGGCGGTTCTGCTGCTGTCCTGGCTGGGTACCGCCGCCATCGTGGCCATCGCCCTGCCCGCTGCCCGCGTGCTGGCCTCGCAGCCGGATCAGGTGCCCGAGCTTGTGCAGTCGTTTGTCCTGTTCGCGCCCGGGGTGGCCGGCTACGCCGTGATCGCGAACCTGACCCGGGTAATGTTCGTCATCGGCCGGCTGAAGGTCGCGGCCGCGGGCCTGGCCGGCTGCTGGGTGCTCACGATCGTGCTGGATATCGTGCTGGTGCAGCTGGCGCCGCCGCACCTGGTGGCGGCCGCGCTGGCGGTGGGGAACACCGTCGGCCAGACCGCGGTCGCGATTCCGCTGGTGTTCGCCACCCGCCGGATCTGCGGCCGGGCCGCCATCCAGGGCGTCGGCTACGCCGCGCTGGCCGGGCTGGCCGCCGGGGCCATCGGCAGCGGCGTGGGCGTGGCCGTCTGTCTGGCCGCGCCGGTCGGCGGGAAGCTCGCGGCGGCCGCCGTGGCGGCGGTCGCGGCCGGTGCTGCGCCTGCGTCGCGTTCGGCGTCGTCGCATTTATCCTGGACCGAGGCGACCTGAAAACGGTTGTGGCCCGGCTGCGCCGGTTGGCCCGGCTGCGCCCGCGGTCCGGGCGGAGCCGGGACCTAGCTGATCAGGTCGGTGGCCATCTCCAGGACGATGGCCCGGAGCTTGTCCGGGTCCTCTACCTGCTGCAGGAAGAACATGCAGGTCATGCCCACGGAGAGCATGGCGGTGGTGGCGCGGACCCGGTCGCGCAGCGGGGCCTGGTCGCCCACCAGCACGTCGACCAGCGCGTCCAGCCGGACCCGGGCGCGCGCGAAGCGCTCCTTGCCCGCCTCCATGGCCTGGACCGAGGCCCGGTTCTGCTCCAGGAAGCGGAAGACCTCGTGGCTGGCCAGCACGATGCCGACGTAGCGGTCGAGGACCTCGCGGCGGGTCTGCTCGCCGCGCGGCTGGGCCTTGGCCCAGTCCAGCAGGCGGTCCAGCTCGGTGAAGTAGTCATCCGTGAAGCTGTGGACGATGTCTTCCTTGGACTTGAAGTGGTAGTAGAGGGCGGCCTTGGTCACGCCCAGGCGCTCGGCGATCTCGCGCAGCGACGTCTTCTCGTAGCCCTGCTCGGCGAATAGCCCGAGCGCCACCTTCTGCACCCGGGACCGGGTGTCGGTCCGCGGCGTGTGCCCCGCTGGCCCCGCGTCGTGCATGTCCGTCTCGCACCCCTCGGCGCAACTGGCGCCGCCATTTTTTTGCTTGACGGCCGGTTAGTACGGACCTAGCATATTGACTTGCCGGCCGGTAAGTCAACGAGCCCGGCCAGCGGTCAGCGGGAAAGACCTCCCGCGAGAGCCGTGCGAAGCGGACGTGGAGACGGCGGAAGCCCCCGCGAGCCAAAGGGCGCCGGTGCTGCCTGGACTGAGGAGCGACGAAGGAGCGACGAGGGAAGGCAGCACCTCGAAAGGCGCCCGGAGGCGAGCGGGGAAGATAGGGAGCGACGGGTGGCGGAAGCAACGGGCGGTGCAGGGGCCGGATCGGGCGTGAGCGGGCAGTTCCTGGCCCCGCGCGAGGTGCTCATCGTGCTGCCCGGGCTGCTGATGGCGATCTTGCTGGCCATGCTCGACAACCTCATCGTGAGCACCGCGCTGCCGCGGATCGTGGGCGACCTCGGCGGGGTCGCGCACCTGTCCTGGGTGGTGACCGCGTACATCCTCGCGTCGACCATCACCACGCCGTTCTACGGCAAGCTCGGCGACATGTACGGGCGGAAGAAGTTCTTCGTCGCCGCCATCCTGATCTTCCTGGCCGGGTCGGCGCTGTCCGGCCTGTCGCAGTCCATGGACGAGCTCATCGCGTTCCGCGCGATCCAGGGGCTCGGCGCCGGCGGGCTGATGGTCGGCGCCATGGCGACGCTGGGCGACATCGTGGCCCCGCGCGAGCGCGGCCGTTACATGAGTTACATGATGGTCGTGATGATGCTCGCCACCATCGGCGGCCCGCTGCTCGGCGGCTTCATCACCACCTCGTTCTCCTGGCGCTGGATCTTCTACATCAACATTCCGCTGGGCGGCGCGGCGCTGGTGTACCTGCTCGCCACCCTGCATCTGCCCGGGAGACGGGTCAACCACAAGGTCGACTACCTGGGCGGGACGCTGCTCGCCGTGGCCGCGACCGCGCTCATCCTGCTGGCCACCTGGGGCGGAACGCAGTACGCCTGGGGTTCGCCGGAGATCGTCGGGCTGGCGCTGGTCACCGTGGCGGCCGTGGCCGGGTTCTTGATCACGGAGACGCGGGCGGCCGAGCCCATGCTCCCGCTGCACGTCTTCCGCAACGGCAACTTCTCGCTCACGATGGCGATGACGTTCCTGACCGGCCTGGCCATGTTCGGCGCGATGACGTTCCTGCCGCTGTACCAGCAGACCGTGCAGGGCGCGTCGCCGACCGTCAGCGGGCTGATGCTGACGCCGATGATGCTGGGCGTGACGGTGACGTCGATCGTGGCCGGGCAGGTGACCACCAGGACCGGCCGCTACAAGGTGTTCCCGATCCTGGGCGGCGCCATCATGGCCGTGGGCATGTACCTGCTCACCGGCCTGGGCGTGGGCACCAGCCGGCTCACCTCCGCCCTGTTCTACGTGGTGCTCGGCCTTGGCATGGGCTTCCTCATGCAAATGGTCTCGCTGATCGCGCAGAACAGCGTGGAGCAGAAGGACATGGGGGTGGCCAGCAGCGCCCGGATGTTCTTCCAGCAGATCGGCGGCTCGCTGGGCGTGGCCGCGTTCGGCGCCATCTTCGCCCGGCAGCTGACCTCCTCGCTCGCCACCGCGGCCGGCCCCGGGGTGCACATCAGCGCCAGCGGCGGCCAGCTCGACCCGGCCCGGGTCAACTCGCTGCCCGCCCTGGTCCGGCACGACGTGTTCTTCGCGATCTCGCACGCTATCCAGCACGTATTCATCTGGGCGGCGCCGTCGGCGGTGCTCATCTTCGTGCTCGCCTGGTTCATCAAGGAAGTGCCGCTGCGCGGGCGGGCGCCCGCGGCCGGCGCCGGCGAAGCCGCCAGCCAGCAGCCGGAGCTGGTGTCCTAACTCCGGGACGCGGGACTCCGGGCCGGTCGTCAACCCCGGAGCAGCCCGAACGGGCCGTGGTGGCAGTCACCCGGCCCGTTCGGTGTCTTTAAGGTCTTGACCTCTTACGCGCCCACGTAGGGCACGGCCTCCAGGATCTCGACGGTGCTGGCCCGGCCGTTCGGCAGCGAGTAGGTGGCCTTCTCGCCCACCTTCTTGCCCATGATGGCGGCGCCGAGCGGCGACTTGGGCGAGTAGACGTCGATCGGCGCGCCGCTCTCCTCGCGGGAGGCGAGCAGGAACGTCACCTCGTCGTCGTCCTTGACGAAGCGGATGGTGACCGTCATGCCCGGGCCCACCACGCCGTCGGTGCGGGCCGGCGCACCGACGCGGGCGTTCTCCAGGATGTGCTGGAGGAGGATGATCCGCGCCTCGATCTGGCCCTGCTCGTCCTTGGCCGCGTGGTACCCGCCGTTCTCGCGCAGGTCCCCTTCGTCCCGGGCCGCCTCGATCTTCTTCGCGATATCGATGCGCCCCGGCCCCGAGAGGTGGTCAAGTTCGGCCTTGAGCCGGTCATACGCCTCCTGGGTCAGCCAGGTGACGCTTTCATTGCGCGTCTCAGTCACGGGCACTCCTTGGTACTGCGCAGGACATACAGTCCGCGGGACCACGGTCGGTCCTCGGGGGTAATCTCTCAGGCTAACTAGGGTCGGCGACTAATGCGTTCTAGTCAAATGGGAGCACCGGACCAACTGCTCTGCGAACGGGGAATGTCGCACCGCCGAACAGGTGTTTCGGGACTAGAGGTTTCCGGGGTTCCGGGGATCGCCGCCGGGTGGGCCAGCATCGTCAAAACGAGGGAGACCAGCGTTGGAACGTGGAGCGGACCAGCTCAGGCTGATGGCCGTGCATGCCCACCCGGACGACGAGTCGAGCAAGGGCGCGGCCACGATGGCGCGCTACGTACGGGACGGCGCCCAGGTCCTGGTCTGCACGCTGACCGGCGGGGAGCGCGGCGACATCCTGAACCCGGCCATGGACCGGCCCGAGATCAAGGCCGACATCGCCGCGGTGCGGCGGGCCGAGATGGCGCGGGCCATCCAGATCCTCGGGGTCGAGCAGCGCTTCCTCGGGTTCGTGGACTCCGGGCTGCCCGAGGGCGACCCCAGGCCCCCGCTGCCGGAGGGCTGCTTCGCCCTGATGCCGCCGGGAGAGGCGGCCGAGCCGCTGGTCCGGGCGATCCGCGAGTTCCGGCCGCACGTGATGCTCACCTACGACGAGAAGGGCGGCTACCCGCACCCGGACCACGTGATGACCCACACGGTCAGCGTGCGGGCGTTCGAGGCGGCCGCCGACCCGGACGCGTACCCGGACTCGGGTGAGCCCTGGCAGCCGCTCAAGCTGTACTACTTCGTGTCGTTCCACGGGGCCAAGTTCGTGGCCCTGCACGAGGAGATGCTCCGCCGCGGCCTGGAGTCGCCGTACACGAAGATCTTCGAGGAATGGGCGGACCGGGCCAAGGAGCGCGGCGGGGAGTGGCGCGAGCCCGAGATCACCACCCGGGTGCCGTGCGGCGACTACTTCGAGCTCAGGGACGAGGCCCTGAAGGCGCACGCGACCCAGGTCGATCCGGACGGCTTCTGGTTCGGCTGCCCGCTCGACGTGCAGCGAGCCGCATGGCCGACGGAGGACTATCATCTGGCTAGGTCAGTCGTTGACAGCGAGCTGCCCGAGGACGACCTGTTCGCGGGCGTCCGGGAGAGGGTGAGCCTTTGACGTCCGGCGTACTGGCGGCCGCCCCGGCCAGCAGCAACGTGACCCCGGGAGTGCTCGGTTTCCTGGTCGTCGCGGCCATGGGCGTGGCCCTGGTCTTCCTGCTCCGGTCGATGAACAAGCAGTTCCGCAAGATCACCCGGAGAGGCAGGCAAGCCTGCCGGGACCACAGGGACCACAGGGACCACAGCCACAGGTGCCACAGGGGCCACAGGGTCCAAGCCCGCTCCGGCCGGGACGCCCGGCCAGGAACCCCCTGCGTAACACCGTCTCGCCGTTCCGCCGCCACATTGTCCTAGGCCGTTGTTAACGTGCTGGGGAAGCTTCCCCCGGCCGAGCGAGGCAGAGAACGAAATGCTGGTTATCCACGGGGTCTGGGCGCACGGAGCGCTCTGCCTGTGGGCCGAGGATACCGGACCTGCCGCCGGCCTCCGCCGCCACGGCCGGTACCGGGCTGTCCGGCGTTCACCTGCCGCGACCGCATCCGTTTGCGGTCCAGGCCGCCGAGCTGGCCGACCTGCTGGCCGGCCGACCCGGATCGCCCAGCGCGGCGGGCGACGCGGCCCGCAAGGCCGTGCAGGACGAGCTGACCCTGCAGCTGCCTTCGGCGGGCGGCGGCCCGCTGGCCTCGCCGGGGGCTTCGGGACCGGCCCGGCGTGGCCGGGTGACCCTGGCGGGCTGGCGGGTACCCGTGCTCGCCTTCGGCCCGGCCGACGCGCTGGCGGTGCTCGGCGAGCTCGGGTCGCCCGGTGAGGCAGCAGCCGTCGCGGGCGGCTCGCTGACCTACCTGGCCGCGGTGGCCACCTTCGCGGCCGGCCTGGCCGAGCGCGGCCGGGTGCTGCCGGTGCTCGAGGAGGTGGAGGGGCACGGGGAGGTGGGCGGGGCTTACGCCGCCCGGTGGCGGCCCGTGCTCGGCGGCGCCGACGCGCAGCGCGCCCGCGACCTGGCCGCCGCCATGCCCCCGTCCTGCCGGGCGGCCACCGGGCAGGCCCCGGGAGCCCTGCTCGGCAGCAGCCTGGACGCCCTGGCCGACGCCGCCGCGCGGGCCCGGCTGACCGCTTCGCTGCTGCCGCCACGGCGCGGCCGCACCCCGGCCCGCCTGCCGGTGGCCGAACGGTACGCGCTGGCCCTGACCACGGCCGAGGCCGGCCTCGACCTGGCGACGCCGCGGGACGAGGCGGAGGCGGCCGAGCTGGCCGCCGAGCTTGACGCCTGGCGGGACGGCGCCCGGATACCGGCGGGTCCGGTGCGGACCTGCTTCCGGCTGGCCGAGCCCGCCCAGCACGCGGGGGACGGCGAGGATCCCCGACGAGGCCCACCCCGAGGCCGGACCGTGGCGGGTCGAGTTCGCCCTGCAGTCCTGCCGACGACCCCAGCCTGATGGTCTCGGCCGCCGATGTCTGGGCCGGCCGCGGAGGCCGGGATGGCGGCCGGCCGGCGCCGACCCGGTGGAGGAACTGCTGGCCGGGCTCGGCACCGCGACGCCGGCTCTTCGGCCAGCTCGAGGACGCGCTGCGCGAGGCCGCCCCGGCCCTGGTGGAGCTGGACACGCCGGGCGCGTTCGGGTTCCTCAAGGAGACCGGGCCGCTGCTGGCCGGGGCCGGGTTCGGCGTGCTGCTGCCCGACTGGGTGCGCAAGGCCCGGCTCGGCCTGAAACTGACCACCCGATCCAGGAGCACGCCGTCGGCCGGGGCGGCGGTGGCCCGGTTCGGGCTGGGCGACGTGGTGGACTTCCGCTACGACGTGGCCCTCGGCGATCAGGCGCTCGACCCGGACGAGCTGGCCGAGCTGGCCCGGCTGAAGGTCCCGCTGGTCCGGCTGCGCGGCCAGTGGGTCGAGCTGGACGACGCGCACCTGAAGGCCGCGCTGAAGTTCCTCGAGCGCACCCAGGCCGGCACGATGAGCGCGGCCGACGCGCTGGCGGCCGGGCTCGGGCTGGGACCGGGCGACCCCGAAGGCCCGGACCACGGGGTCCCGCTGGTCGGGGTGGACGCTCGACGGCTGGCTAGGGGACCTGCTGTCCGGCCAGGCGGACCGGCGGCTGCAGCCGATGACGGCGCCCGCGGGCTTCTCCGGGCAGCTCCGCCCCTACCAGGAGCGCGGGCTGTCCTGGCTGTCCTTCCTGGGCCAGCTGGGCCTGGGCGGCATCCTGGCCGACGACATGGGCCTGGGCAAGACGATCCAGCTGCTGTCGCTGGTCGCGGCGCAGCCGCCGGAGCTTCGGCCCCACCTTGCTGGTGTGCCCGATGTCGCTGGTCGGCAACTGGCAGCGCGAGGCGGCCCGGTTCACGCCCGACCTCCGGGTGCACGTGCACCACGGCGCCGACCGGCTGGACGGCGAGTCGCTGGTGGCCGCCCTGGCCGGCGCCGACCTGGTGATCACCACCTACGGGGTGGCGACCAGGGACCAGGCCGCGCTCGGGCAGGTGAGCTGGGCCCGGGTGGTGTGCGACGAGGCGCAGAACATCAAGAACCACGCCACCAAGCAGGCCCGGGCGGTCCGCGGGCTGCCCGCCGCGGCCAGGATCGCGCTGACCGGGACCCCGGTGGAGAACCGGCTGTCCGAGCTCTGGTCGATCATGGAGTTCACCAACCCGGGGCTGCTCGGCCCGGCCCAGCGGTTCCGGGAGCAGTACGCGCGTCCCGATCGAACGGCACGGTTCGCCGGACGCGGCGCAGGCGCTCAAGCGCGTCACCCGGCCGTTCGTGCTGCGCCGCCTGAAGACCGACCAGACGATCATCTCCGACCTGCCGGACAAGCAGGAGATGAAGGTGTTCTGCAACCTCACCGCCGAGCAGGCGAGCCTGTACCAGGCCACGGTCACCGACATGCTCAGCCGGATCGAGGACGCCGCCGACGACATCAGCCGCGCGCGGCCTGGTGCTGGCCACCATGGCCAAGCTCAAGCAGGTGTGCAACCATCCGGCCCACCTGCTCGGCGACGGCTCCCGGCTGCCCGGCCGGTCCGGCAAGCTGGCCCGGCTCGAGGAGATCTGCGACGAGATCGTGGCCGAGGGCGACAAGGCGCTGTGCTTCACCCAGTACGCCGAGTTCGGCCGGATGCTGCAGCCCCACCTGGCGGCCAGGCTCGGCTGCCCGGTGCTGTTCCTGCACGGCGGGACCACGCCGAAACAGCGGGACGTGCTGGTCGCCACGTTCGCCGGGCTCGACGAGCCGGCGCTGTTCCTGCTGTCGCTGAAGGCCGGCGGGACCTGGGCTCAACCTGACGGCGGCCAACCACGTGATCCACGTCGACCGGTGGTGGAACCCGGCGGTGGAAGAGCAGGCCACCGACCGGGCGTTCCGCATCGGCCAGCGCCGGCACGTGCAGGTGCGTAAGTTCGTCTGCGTCGGCACCCTGGAGGAGCGGATCGACGCGATGATCGAGGAGAAGAAGGCGCTGGCCGAGCAGATCGTCGGCACCGGGAGAGAGCTGGCTCACCGAGCTGTCGGTCGACGACCTGCGGTCCGTGCTGACCCTGTCCCCGGACGCGGTGAGCGAATGATGCGGCGAGCGGAAGGCACGGCATGAGCACCCGCTGGGAGGACTGGCCGCCCGCCCGCCCAATCCGGGTGGACGGCGGGATCAAGGCCCGGAGCAAGCGCGGTGCGATCGGCGAGCAGTGGTGGTCCCAGCGGTTCATCGGCGTGCTCGAGTCGTACGGCATGAGCGGCCGGGCTGGCCCGGGGGCGCAGCTACGCCCGGGCCGGGCAGGTGCTCGACTTCGCGCTTTCCCAGGGCAAAGTCACCGCCCGGGTGCAGGGCTCACGGGTGCGGCCCTATCAGGTCCAGATCGGTGTCCTGCCGCTGACCACCGCACAGTGGCGGCGGGTGACCAAACCGCCTGGCCAGCCAGGCGCTGTTCCGGGCCAAGCTGCTCGCGGGCGAGATGCCGCGCGAGATCGAGGAGGTGTTCGGCGAGTGCGCACGCCGCTGTTCCCGGTCGGCCGCCGACCTGGACATGCACTGCCACTGCCCGGACTGGGAGGTGCCGTGCAAGCACCTGGCCGCGGTCTGCTACGTGCTGGCCGAAG
>CAWFXW010000004.1:0-5967 GCA_963819785.1 uncultured Actinomycetes bacterium
GCCTGCGGTAGCTGCGGCCGTAGAAGGTCCAGGCGGAGCAGAACGAGCAGTCCCACGGGCAGCCGCGGGTGAACTCGATCGACGCGGCCGGGTCCATCACCCCGATGAAGTACTTGCGGCGCCGCCCGCCCAGGTGCCGGGCCGGCAGCGGATCATCCAGGCTGTGCAGCATCCGCGGCGGACGGCCTGGCCCGGCCGGGGTGACCGCGCCGGGCACCTCGGCCAGCGCCCGGTCCGGTGCCGCCGCGAGCAGGGCGGGGGCGCCGGTCTCGCCCTCGCCCTTGAGCACGACGTCGATGGCGCCGTCGGCGTGCGCGAGGACGTGCTCGGCCACGAACGAGACGCTGTGGCCGCCCGCGAAGACCAGGCAGCCGGGCAGCAGGGTCTTGATCCACTTGGCCAGGTCCACGACCTCGGGCACGTTGGCCAGGTAGTTGAGGCTGAACCCGACCGCCTCAGGCCGGAACTCGGCCACCTGGCGCCGCAGCTCTGATGTCCGGTAGACCTGCAGGTCGACCAGCCGGACGTCATGGCCGTCGGCCAGCAGGGCCGCGGCCACGCGCTCCAGGCCGAGCGGCTCCAGCCGCAAGAAGATCTCCGAGTACATCAGCGCACTAGGGTGAACCAGCAGAACGCGCATGTGATCAGGCCTCCCGGGCACGGCGGTTCAGGAAACGCACGAACTCGCCGCCCTCGCGCAGCCGCCGGACGGCCATGCCGGGCCGGCCGAACAACTCCGCTGACATCTCGGCCAGCTTCCCGGCGCGGAAGTAGAACCGCCGGTAGAACGCGTCGACCGAGTCCAGGATCTCGGTGTGCCCCAGGTGCGGGTACGACAGCGCCGCCAGCTGGGTGCCGTGCTCGCTGACCAGCGTGGCGCCGTCGTCGTCGTCGGGGAGCCACCCGTTGGCGACGGCCTGCCGGTGCAGCTCGGTCCCCGGGTACGGCGCCGCGACCGAGACCTGGATGGTGTGCGGGTTGACCTCGCGGGCGAACCGGATCGTCTCCTCGATGGTTTCCCTGGTCTCCCCGGGCAGTCCGAGGATGAAGGTCCCGTGCACGGTGATCCCGAGTTCCCGGCAGTCGGCGGCGAACCGCCGGGCCCGGTCGACCCGCAGGCCCTTCTTGATGTTGATGAGGATCTGCTGGTTTCCGGACTCATAGCCGACGAGCAGCAGCCGGAGCCCGTTGTCCTTGAGGACCTTCAGGGTGTCCCAGGGGACGTTCGCCTTGGCGTTGCACGACCAGGTGAGGCCCAGGTGGCCCAGGCCGCGGGCGATCGCCTCGGCCCGGGGCCGGTCGTCGGTGAACGTGTCGTCGTCGAAGAACAGCTCCTTCACCTGCGGGAACAGCTCACGGACCAGCACGGCCTCGGCCAGCACGTTGTCCACGCTGCGAGTCCGGTACCGGTGGCCGCCCACGGTCTGCGGCCACAGGCAGAACGTGCACCGGGACCGGCACCCTCGCCCGGTGTACAGCGAGACGTACGGATGCAGCAGGTAGCCGATGTAGTAGTCCTCGGGGCGCAGGTCCCGCTTGTAGACCGGGGTCACGAACGGAAGGCGGTCCATGTCGGCGAGGAGTTCGCGGTCGGGATTGCGTATCACCCGCCCGTTCGGGTCCTTAAAGCTAATGCCTGCTACGGAGGTTAGCGGCCGGCCCTCGGCCACCTCGGCGATGGTGAAGTCGAATTCCTCCCGGGCCACGAAGTCGATGGCCGACGAGGCCTGCAGCGAGCGCTCGGGCTGCACGGCGACCTTGGGTCCGACGAAGCCGACCATGACCGCCGGGTTCTCCGCCTTGAGCGCCTCGGCCACCTTGACGTCGCCCGCGAACGTGGGCGAGCTGGTGTGCAGGACGACCAGGTCGTGGTCGTGAGCCAGCGGGGCGACGTCGTCGAGGGTCAGGCCGGCCGGCGGGGCGTCGACGAGCTTGCTGCCCGGAACGAGGGCGGCAGGCTGGGCCAGCCAGGTCGGATACCAGTACGAGCGGATCTCCCGCCGGGCCTGGTATCTGGCCCCGGCCCCGCCGTCGAAACCCTCAAAGGACGGTGGGTTGAGGAATAGCGTGCGCAGCATGTGGTTTCGGCTCCTCTTGGCACTGCAGGTTCAGGCCGATCCGCTCGAGGGCGGCGACGTAGGCGGGTTCCCAGCGGGGCGCATGGCTGGTGGCTGGGCGGATAGCTTCGTCACGCAGGGCCAGCACGCTGGCGGTCACCCCGCCCGGAGTGGGCACGCACGCGTGAGCCCGGCCCAGTTCCAGCTCGTGCAGCAGGTTGTCCCGCCCGTGCCCCGGCATGACGTCCAGAAGAAGAAGGTGACGCCCCACCACCCGGGCTTCGCTGCACGTGTTGGCGCCGGGCAGGGCCATCACCACGTCGGCGGCGGCCATCAGCTCAGGAACCCGGTCGGTGAAACCGAACGCCGTGATCCGGGGCGTCCGGGAGGCCAGGTCCCGGAGCCGCCGCTCGATCCCGCGGTCCCGGCCCGCCACCGCCAGCACGTGCACCCCGGCACCGGCCAGCGCGGACACGGACTCCACCAGGGGACCGAAGCCCCAGCCGCTGTCGATCACGAGCACGCAGAAACCCTCCGGAGGGATCCCGAGCGCCTGCCTGGCCTGCTCCCGGGGCGGCGCGGCGTAGAACTCCGGCCGCACCGGCGGCGGCACGACCGCGACCGGCGCCCGGGGCAGGTAGCGCCGGACCGACGCCGCGGCCGCCGCCGAGGTCACCAGGAACAAGTCGGTGCCCTCCGCGGCCCAGATCCGGTGCACCGCCACGTCCGTGCACAGCACGACCGTCCGCAGCCCGGGCATCTCGGCCTTGAGCCTGGCCGCCGCCAGCGCGCCGGTGGCGAACACGCTGAGCACCAGGTCAGCCGGCTCCCGTTCCAGTTCGGCGCGCAAGGCGGGCACAAGCCGGGCGCTCGACGCGCGGCCCATGCGGTCCGCGAGCCCGCTCCCGGTCCGCAGGTGGGCGAAGTGCAGCCCGTCGTACAGGCCGGGGATGGCGACCAGGCGCTTGAACGCCTGTTCGCCAGCGCCCCCGCTCCACGGCCCGAGCAGGGACATGCTGTCCAGGCGGCGGACGCGCCACCCGGATCGTTCGAGCAGCCGGGCGCAGCAGCGGGCCATCATCTCGTGGCCGAGTCCCAGCGGCCCGGTCAGCACCACCGCGGTGTTTGTCATGTGGCCTCCAGCACGATGTCACCAGCACGGAGCCCGGCCGCGGAGCGGGCGGCCGCGGCCGGGCACGCGATGAGCGACCGGCTAGCGTCCCGGCCGAGTGTTCTCGTGCTCGTTCAGTTCCTCGATAACCCAGTCGACCATCGACCGCGAGCAGGCAGGCGGAAGCGCCGAGCAGCAGCCCGATCCGCGCGTGCTTTCCCATGAAGTCTCCTATTCGTCGGCACGTCTGACGGGCTAAGCCTGCCGTCTGACCTGGTGAGACGAAATCGCACAAGCTGGGTGATTCCGTCTCACCCACCCGGGCGTGAGGCTGGGCG
This sequence comes from uncultured Actinomycetes bacterium, assembly GCA_963819785.1. Taxonomy (GTDB): domain Bacteria; phylum Actinomycetota; class Actinomycetes; order Streptosporangiales; family Streptosporangiaceae; genus Palsa-504. The sequence continues at coordinate 3,507 of CAWFXW010000004.1, forward strand.
CTAGGCACTCACGGACGAGGCTTTGACCTATGGGCATCATCAGTGCAGGCGCCAGGTTCCGCCCGCTGGCCGCGCGGGCGCCCGCCCGCGGTCACGCCTGGCCCGGCGGCGTGGCCCTGGTGACCGGCGCGTCGTCCGGGATCGGGGCGGCCGATGGCGGACCGCCTGGCCGCGGACGGCTGGCGGCTGCTGGTGTCCGGGCGCGACATCGGCCGCCTGGAGCGCGTGGCCGCCCGCACCGGCTCGGTGCCGCTGCCCGCCGACCTGGCCATCGCGGACGGCGCGGACCAGCTGGCCCGCAGCGCCCTGGCCACCGCCGGGCGGGTGGACCTGCTGGTGGCCAGCGCCGGGGTCGGCTGGGCCGGGCCGTTCACCGCGATGCCGCCGGGCCGGGCCGAAGAGCTCCTGACCGTCGACCTGGTCGCGGCGATCGAGCTGGTCCGGCTGCTGCTGCCGCAGATGCTGGCCCGCGCGCCGCGGCCAGGTGGTGCTGGTCGGGTCGATCGCTGGCAGCGTCGGAGTGGGCGGAGAGGCGGTGTACTCCGCGGCCAAGGCCGGGCTCGGCGCGTTCGCCGAGGCGCTTCGCTACGAACTACGCGGCACCGGGGTACACGTCACGCACGTGGTCCTCGGCGTGGCCGATACCCCGTTCTTCGCCCGCCGCGGCGCGCCCTACGTGCGGGCCCGACCGCGGCCGCTCCCGGCGGAACAGGTAGCCCGCGTTGTCTGCGAGGCCGCGCTGCGCGGCCGCGAGGACGTCTTCATCCCCGGCTGGACGAGGCTGCCCGGCGTGGTCCGCGTCACCGCGCCGTCCCTGTACCGCCGCCTGGCCATGCTGTTCGGATGAAACCGCGTGGCGGCGGCGTAGCCGAGCAGAGCGCTGGCGGCAGTACAGCCGTAACCACCGGCGGGGATACGGCCGTCCGCGGCTAGCCGCTGCGTCTGGGATTGCGGCGCTCGGGTCGCGTTCCCTCACGGGTGCTGCGCTGCCTGCTGGTGCCGTGCGCGGACGTCAGCAGCAGCGCGATGGGTATCGGGATCGCGGCCACCCACACGGCTGCGGGGCTCACCAGGCCGGCCAGACTAGCCGCCAGCACGAGCACAAAGAAGATCCATATCATCTGGCCGGTCAGGCGTCCGCCGGCTCCGCGCGGCACGCGACGCGAAGCCACCATGTCGGAGGGGAGACCGGCTCGCGCCGCCGGAAGGGGAAGATCGGCGGTAAGATCGCGCAATTCTCCGTACGTCTTGGCCGAATACGCCACGGTGACACGCTCCTCGAGCTCTTCGCGATTAAGCCGGCCCACAGCATAGGCCTCGCTGAGCAACTCAACGGCGCTGTGTCGATCCTGATCTGACACGCGAATCCAGCGATCGGTAGCCATCCTGCTTCTCCCAACTCAGCGTCGGGACGCCCGCCGACCGGCGAAGTCGTGCGGCCTGGGGTGACTGGTCATGAGCGGGCCAGAGTGCTGATCTCGCACGGCGTCTCAGGTGACCTCAGGTCCCGCTCCACCAGGTCCGCGACCAGTTCCAGCGCCGCGGCAAATCCTGGTTGCTTCTGCCTCAGCAACCTGCGCACGTATTCCATATTCTCGATGCTCTGCTGGGTGATAACCATTGCCATCGTCAATTCCTGGGTAATTTCAATTTCCTGGTTAACAACACAGTCCGGATCGGCGTCGCGGCAGTCCGCTTCGTCGCGCCAGTTCACGGGACAGTCGCGAGCTCGGTCCCGGCGGTCGGCGTCAGCTGACGATGCGCAAGGCGAGCCGCATAGGGCAGCCGTGCTGCACCAGCCGGGCGATCTGGTGCCAGTCGATGCGGTCGGCGTAGATCTCGGCCAGCGGCCCGGGCAGGCCCAGACGTCTGAGCTGCGACATGCGCCAGTGGTGCACGGACGACTGGTCATGGTTGATGGCATCGTGGCCGGTAGCGGTCGGTTCCATCATTCCTCCTTTGGCGAGGGGCGGAATCAGTGCCCGCCAGCCGACGCGTATCCCTGCGGGTGCGGGTACGGGTGCGGGCCCGTCGGCGGCTCGACCATGCCATCGTCATCCCGGCCGGCGCCCGCTCGGATCCGCTGAGATGGCCAGCGCAACCGGCCAGCCACGGCTGGGCGGCCGGCTGGAACGCCAACCGGTCAGCTCAAGCGTGGCGGCAACCGTGCACTTGCAGGCTGTCTCACCGGTGGCCCGCAGCTTGCGCCGGGGCCCGCGCGCCGAACGCCTGGCGGTACGGGCGCTCGGCCTGCCCGCCCTCTCAGCGGCGCTTGCGATCGTGCCCGCCGCCCAGTTGTGACTGGCCAGTTGCGCTGGCTACCTGAGCGGATCCGAGCGGGCGCCGGCCGGGATGACGATGGCGTGGTCGAGCCGCTGGCTGGTACGCCCCGCGCAACGCGAGGGATTGCCAACGGAAGGACCCATCATGTCGTGGGCGGCGTCACCGCCCGCGAACGGAA
>CAWFXW010000005.1:0-7817 GCA_963819785.1 uncultured Actinomycetes bacterium
CGTCCGATGCGCATGTGGTCTCAGTCTCCTTCAGGCCCCGGGGCGCGATACTTCCGGTCATCAACGCGGCCAGGTCCTCGGGGGTGAATGAACGACGGCGGGGGCGGCGGCCCCCGAGTTGTACAGGCCGCGGGCACCTTCGACGACCGACGGCTTCCACAGCTGGTCATCCAGGATGATGTCCAGGTCGGAGAAATATTCCTGATAAGTTGCCCACCGGGTCCTTCAGATACCAGAAGAAGTTGGACCCGATGTGGTGGCGGCCCAGCCCCCAGACGTGCCGCTCCGGATGGCCTTCCAGCATCGCCGTGGCACCCCGCCCGACCTCGTCGACGTCATCGACCTCCCACGCGGTGTGGTGCAGGAAATTCACGGGTGCCTGCCTCACCAGCAGGTTGTGATGATGTCGAGCACCGCATGAACGAGGCCAGCCCCGGCACCCGGTCACTGACCTGGATGCCCAGGCCCTCGGTGAAGAACCGCTGCGAAGCTTCCTGATCCAGCGAGCCGATCACCACGTGCCCGAGCCTGCGCGGCTGGACCCGGGCGGCCCGCTCCACGGCCTGGCGCCTGGCCGTCGGGACGGTCGGCCCGGCCCGGCCCGTTGGTCGGCTCCTGCTCGCGGCCGCCTCGGTGATCCGCGGACCGACCTGCACACTGACCTGAAGTGCCGAGTTCGGATCACGCGCCCGCAGACCCGCCGCGTCGCGCTCGAATGCCGCCCCGAGCCGCCCCAGGCTCGCCGCGGCCCGGTCCAGGTCCTCGGGATCATCGGCACCGATCCCGATCCAGCAGCCGGCGCGGCTCGGCCACCCGCGACGCGAGCTGCTCGCCGCCGTCGGCGGTGGCGAAGACCAGGCCGCGACCCGGCCGGTCCCCGCCCGGCGCAGCCCGAAGTCCTCGTAGTATGACGCGACCGCGTCGGCTCAGGGGGCACACCGGAAGTTATCGACGTCAGGCCATGCGAGCTGATGGCGTTGACCATCTCCCGCCGAGCGCGATTCCGGTCCATGTCCCGGCGATGCGCCAGCGACCACTCCCAGGTTTATGCCATACCTATCGACAGTCAATAAAATATCGATATTAGAGGTTGATCGCGTCCTGCTTACGGTAACTGCCGTGGCGGAACTCAGGGTTGGCCCCGTAGATCCACAGGCCGCTGATCTGGAGATAGGGCTTGCCGGTGCCGCCGAACGCGTCGATCACCGCATCGACCACGGCGGAGTCCAGGTTCACGCTGGTGGCCTGTCCCCGCAGCCGCGCGAACGGATGGCCAGCCAGATGCGTGGCCCGCAGCCAGGTGTCGCGCGTCCGCGGTTGGCGCACTGGCCTCCCCGGCCTCACCGTTCACTGCGCGCTAACCCGCGTAACCACGGCAATGCCACATCGGGGTGGTCCCGACCACGGCAATGCCACATCGCCGTGGTTTGTCCGGACCGGTCAGGGCGGCTGGATGCTTATGCCGCGGGGAGCACTGGATGCTTATGCCGCGGGGAGCATGAGTGCTACCGGGTACCTGGGGCGTGAGGTGCGGAGCCCACGCGGGCAGACGCACTCCGACGCCGCACGAGCGGCGATCTCAGGCGGCTGCCGGGCCCAGACAGGCATGCATCTCCCAGATCAGGACCTCGCTGGGCTCGGCCGCGGCGAGGCGGCGCTCTCCGGCCGCTGTCAGGCGGGCAGCATCCCCCGCATCCAGCGCGCCCTCCGCTTCAAGGTCCATCCGGCCCCGGGCGAGGTAGACGTGAGCGAACAGCGCATCCGGGATGGTGACGCTTGCGCCGGGGTCGAGTCGCGCGACGCGGAGGGCGGCGTGACGGTTGCGGATGCGGATCGCCGCCTGGTCGCGGTGTCGCGTCATCCCCGACGCCACCACCGCCAGCCGGCCCTGGAGGTCGGACGGATCCAGGTCGAGCTGCTCGTATCCGGTGCCACTTCGGGCTCGTCCGGGACGACCCAGGCACGGAGCCCATCCTGGCCGGCGCCGTGCCGGCAGAACCACGCCCGATCCAGGGTTCGTGACGAGCGACCAATGGAAGAGCGCGCCCCGCGGGGCTACGCTCGGCTGATAATGAGCGCCAACACCGATCCGACCGTGTCCGCCGCTGCCGATGCCGCGGTGGCGCCGCTGGACCTGCTGCTCACCGACGCGGCCACCGGCATGCTGCGCCGGGTAAACCCCGGCGGCTCCGGCCTGCGCCTGGCCGCGGCGCTGGCGGCCAGGCCGCGGCTGGTCGGCGGCCGGGGCACGCGGCTGGCCGGTGAGCTGGCCCGCATCGCCGTCGGCCGCTCGCAGGTGCAGCCGTCCCACCGCGACCGCCGGTTCGCCGACCCGGGATGGGCGGGCAACCCGCTGCTGCGCCGCGCGATGCAGGCCTACCTGGCCGCCGCCGCGACCGCCGAAGGCGTCGTGGCCGAGGCCGGTCTTGACGAGGCAGATTCCGAACGGGTCGGGTTCATGCTGACCAACTTGATCGACGCGCTGGCCCCGAGCAATAACCCGCTGCTGAACCCGGCGGCGGTGAAGGCCGCTGTTGACACCGGCGGCAGGAGCGCCCTGGCGGGCCTGCGGCATTTCGCCGCCGACATGGCGGCGCCGCCCCGGGTGCCGTCCATGGTCGAGCCGGACGCGTACCAGGTGGGCGTGGACCTGGCCGTCACGCCCGGGTCGGTGATCCTGCGGACCCCCGTATTCGAGCTGATCCAGTACCGCCCGGCCACTCCCGTGGTCCGGCAGGTCCCGCTGGTGCTTGTCCCGCCGGTGATCAACAAGTTCTACGTGATGGACCTGGCGCCCGGCCGGAGCATGGTGGAGTACCTGGTCGGCCGCGGCCTGCAGGTGTTCATGATCTCCTGGCGCAACCCGGACGCCCGGCACGCGAAATGGGATCTCGACACGTACGGTCAGGCCGTCCTTGACGCCATGGACGCCGCGGCGCGGATCGCCGGGAGCGAGCAGACCGTGCTCGCCGGGGCCTGCTCCGGCGGCATCATCGCGGCGATGGTGGCCGCGCACCTGGCCCAGGCCGGCCAGCAGGACCGGATCGCCGCGCTCACCCTCATGGTCACCGTGCTTGACCAGGGGCACGCGGGCCTGGCCAGCGCGGTCATCGACGAGCGGACCGCGCGGGTGGCCGAGGCCGCGTCCCAGGCCCGCGGCTACCTGGACGGCCGGTCGCTGGCCGAGGTATTCGCCTGGCTGCGGCCGAACGACCTGATCTGGAACTACTGGGTCAACAACTACCTGCTCGGCCGGAAGCCGCCGCCGTTCGACATCCTGTTCTGGAACGCGGACACCACCCGGATGACCGCGGGCCTGCACCGCGACTTCCTCCGGCTGGGCGCGGCCAACGCACTGGTCACCCCGGGCGCCGCGACCATGCTCGGCTCGCCGGTGGACCTGGCTGCGGTCGACCGGGACACCTACCAGGTCGCCGGGATCACCGACCACATCTGCCCCTGGCAGAGCTGCTACCGCACCACCCAGCTGCTCTCCGGCCGGCCGCGGTTCGTGCTGTCCACCAGCGGGCACATCGCCGCGATGGTCAACCCGCCGGGCCACGACAAGGCCAGATACCAGATGGCCAAGGAGTGCCCGGAGGACCCCGGGGAGTGGCTGCGCCGGGCCGAGACCTGCCACGGGTCCTGGTGGCCGGACTACTCGGACTGGCTGGCCGACCGCTGCGGGGAGGAGAGGGCCGCGCCCGGGGAACTGGGCGGCGGCGGGCTGGTGCCCCTCTGCGACGCGCCGGGAACGTACGTCTATGACCATTGACCCGTCCCGTCCCGTCTCGGCCGGCGGAGACCGCGCGGGATCCGGCCTGGGCCGGGTACTGAGCCGGCTGCGGCGGGTCGGGCCGGCCGAGCGGATGTGGATCCTGACGATCGGCGGCCGGGCCATCCGCGTCTCGGTGCGGGAAGGAACCCCGGGCCGGCCGCCGTTGCTGCTGTGCAACGGCATCGGCGCGAGCCTGGAGCTCCTCCAGCCGTTCGTCGACGCGCTCGATCCGCGGCGCCCCGTCGTCCGGTTCGACATGCCGGGCATCGGCGGCTCGCCGGCCCGGTCATCCCGTACCACCTGGGCGCGCTGGCCCCGCTGCTGACCGGCCTGCTCGACCGGCTCGGCTACCCCCAAGCCGACGTCCTGGGTATCTCCTGGGGAGGCGGGCTCGCGCAGCAGTTCGCGCTGAGCCGCCCGGACCGGGTGCGCCGCCTGGTGCTGGTGGCGACCGCGCCGGGCGCGCTCATGATCCCCGGCCATCCGCGCGTCCTGGCGCGCTTGCTCTCGCCGCGACGCCACCGGGACCCGGCACACGCGGGCCGCATCGCCGGCGAGCTGTACGGGGGAAGCGCGCGCGAAGACCCCGTCCTGGCGGGGGACCTGCTGCACGCCACGGCACGCCTGGGCCCCGCGGGCCCAGCGGGCCCGGCCCGGGGCTACTACTACCAGCTGATCTCCGGCCTCGGCTGGACCAGCCTGCCGCGGCTGCCGAAGCTGCGGCCGCCCACCCTGATCCTGGCCGGTGACGACGACCCGATCATCCCGCTGGTCAACGCGCGGATCATGCACCGGCTGATACCACGCAGCCAGCTGCACGTCTACCACGGCGGCCACCTCGAGCTGGCCGCGGACTCCGCGCGCCTGGCCTCCGCCGTGCAGGCGTTCCTCGATACCGACCTCACCGCGGAGGCAAGCCGGCCATGACGCAAGTGACGAGCGCGCACCTCGGGGAATCCCTCGGGACGGATTTCTTCTCCGTCCGCGAGCAGTTCACCGACGAGCAATGGGAGCACTTCATCACCGTCCGGCGTTTCGTCGACGAGGAGGTCGTGCCGGTCGTCGGCCCGTACTGGGAACGGGCCGAGATCTGCTGGCCGCTGGTCAGGCGGCTGCCCGAGCTTGGCATCGTCGGCGAGGACATCAAGGGCTACGGGTGCGCCGAGATGAGCCCGATGGCGTGCGGGCTGGTCACGATGGAATTGCACCGCGGTGACGGCAGCCTCGGGGTGTTCCTCGGCGTGCACGCGGGCCTGGCCATGCTATCGATCGCGATGTGCGGCTCGGAGGAGCAGAAGGCGCGCTGGCTGCCTGACATGGCCCAGATGAACAAGCTGGGGGCCTTCGCGCTGACCGAACCGGAGCACGGCTCGGACTCGGTCGCCCTGGAGACCTCGGCCCGCCGGGACGGCGACAACTGGGTGCTGAACGGCCGCAAGCGGTGGATCGGCCTGGGGAGCGTGGCCGACCTGGTCGTCGTCTGGGCCCGCAACACCGAGGACGGCCAGGTCAACGGGTTCGTCGTCGAGAAGGGATCGCCGGGCTACCAGGCCCAGGTCATCGAGGGCAAGGTGTCGCTGCGCTCGGTGTGGCAGGCCGAGATCACGCTGGACAACGTGCGCGTGCCGGCCGGGAACCGGCTACCAGGGGCGCGCTCGTTCAAGGACACCACCCGGGTCCTGGCCACCACCCGGAGCACCTGCGCCTGGGGGGCGCTGGGCCACGCCACCGCCGCTTACGACGCCGCCGTGCGGTACGCGCAGGAGCGGCGCCAGTTCGGCGAGCCGCTGGCCAGCTTCCAGATCATCCAGCAGCGGCTGGTGTCGATGCTGGCGGACCTGACCGCGATGCAGCTGTACTGCCTGCAGATCGGGCGCCTGGCCGAGGCGGGCAGGCTGACCCCCACCGTGGCCGGGCTGGCCAAGATGCACAACACCCGCAAGGCCCGCGCGATAACCGCCGAGGCGCGCGACATGCTCGGCGGCAACGGCATCCTGCTCGACTACCAGGTCATGCGGCACATGGTGGACATGGAGGCGATCCACACCTTCGAGGGCACCGAGACCATGCAGACGCTCATCGTCGGCCGCGCCATCACCGGCATCGGCGCCTTCGCGTAGCTGAACACCGAGCGCCAAGAACCCGAAGCGAGAACTGCGAAAGGTGCGCAGTTTTGACAAACGAAACGCCTGCTCTAGGCATTTGCCTTGAGGAATACGAGTATCCCTATCCGGTTCAGTTCCTTACCCTCGGTAATGACCTGCAGCCGCTGAAGATGGCGTATATGGATGTCCCGCCGGGCGAGAAGCCCAACGGCAAGACGGTCGTCCTCAATCCGCGGTGGGCACGTGCCGCGGCACTCGCCTTCCAGATGATCTATCAGCAGCCGGTCCGCTACGAATATCACCTGATCGCGCCGCCGACGCTGACCTGACTGAGGGCTTCCCATGGAGAGCCCGTCACTATTAAGGGCTCGTCAAAAATAACCCGCGGGTTCCCAGCCGTCTGAGTGCCTCACCAGTCACTGTGTTCACGGCGTCCGTTATCGTGGACATCTGCCCGCGTTTTCCGGGGGGTAGATGTCCACGATGACGTGATCGTGCCCGGAAGGCGGCGAAAATGCGGCCCAGATGACCGGAAACACCGAGAACGAGATCAAGATAGCGGGTTAACTATCTGCAAGCTCTTAGGCGTCCTTAAAGGAGGCCCAATTCGGTCAGCCTGGCGCGGTTTTGCTCGAACCACTGTTGTTCCTGGCCGAGTCCCGGGAAGATCAATCCGGCCTCCATCACGTTTTCCGCCGGATTCTCCCACAGCGAGATGAGAAGCTCTCCCTCCGTCTGGCCAGTAAGACGCGTCCACATCTGCGACAGTTCCCTGAGTATCCGCTGCCGGGTCTCGAGATCCCGGCCGACGCGGATGGCGCCATTCAGGACCGAGTGGGCAGACGGCCTCCCGGCCACGAAATACCTGCCGTTCGGCACGTCGGTGAACATGACGTTGACGAAGGACGGCGGGACGCCGGTCGCGTCGCAGTGAATACGGGTGATCTCTTCGGCGAGCTTTCCCCTGGCGGATTCGTCAAGCAGCCCTTCGGGACTGATGCACTGGTAAATGGGCACGATTGTCTCCCTGAAGTCAACGTCTCTGACCGTAAGGCGGCGCCGGCGATGGGTTCATCGTGAGCAGGGCACGAACAATCGGTTCAGTTTCGTATGCCTGGTACGATGCCCGGTCGGTCGGCCGCTGAGACAGTCAGACGTGAAATGCGGAAGATGCTCACGCCCCACGTGCGGGCGATCGGCCGGCCTGCGGGCCCGGCGCAGGACGATGCCGTCGACCCCGCCCGCGTCGAAGGCACCCCGGCCGCCCTCAAGACCGGCCCGATGCCGCACGCGCAGCTGCGCGAGCTGCCCTCGACCACGCGGGAGGGCGCCGCGGCGGTGTACTTTCCCGCCTGCATCAACCGCATCTTCGGACGCGACCCGAGCCGGGCCCGGCACCCGTCGCTGCCGCAGGCACTGGTTGAGGTATCGGCGCGCGCCTGCCGGCCCTTGTGGATTCCCGGCGATGTCGCGGGCAAGTGCTGCTCCACCCCGTGGAGCAGCAAGGGCTACATCCGGGGACACATGGATGGCCGCCACCACCTGCGATGCCCTGTGGGAGTGGAGCGGTCACGGCACGATGCCGGTGGTCATCGACGCGGCCTCCTGCACGAACGGCCTGCTGGACGACGTCAAGAACTACCTCGACGACGAGCACCGCGCCCGGCTCGAGCAGATCACGCTGCTGGACTCCATCGCGTGGTGCGACCGCCTGCTCTCGGCGCTCACCGTCAGCGAGCGCGTCGAACGCGCCGCCGTCCACCCGACCTGCTCCACCGCCCACCTGGGGCTGACCAGGACCCTCGAGCGCCTCGCCGCACGCCTCGGTGGTGACGTCCTGGTGCCAGTCGGCACCACCTGCTGCGGCACCGCCGGTGACCGCGGGCTGCTCCACCCGGAACTGGTCACCTCGGCCACTCGTGATGAGAAGGCAG
>CAWFXW010000006.1:0-38411 GCA_963819785.1 uncultured Actinomycetes bacterium
CGGAGGATCACGGGACTGCCGTCCGCTATGTGCTGGACGGCCCCGGCCATAAGGACCTGGAGGTTACCGACCTGCTGGCATACGTTTCCCCCGCGTACGGGGGTGACTCTCCAGTAATGGACGCCTACCGTAAGCGGAACATCGCGGCCGGGGCAAGCCTGCTCGCGGCCGTGCGTCAGGCCGGACTTCATCTCGCGGCGGGCGATGGCGCTCTCGGGAACCTCGGTGCCGGGGTGCGGAGGCCCGCGAGACCGTCGCCAAATCCCCGGTACCGATAGATCGGCCTGCCGATCAGCAGATCGCCGATACCGACGACGCTTCTGATCGAACCTTCGAAAGGGCAGCCAGCGACACTGACACGATCCTCGCCGATGCGAGACGTGAGGCCACACGGATCATCGGCGACGCACAGGAACGTGCCGCAGCCCTGATGCGTGACGTAAACGAAGTGGTCCGGCATCGCTCTGAGCTGGAAGAACGAGTCGATGACTTGCGTGAGTTCGAACGCAGTTACCGGACCAGGCTTCAGGTCTTCGTCGAAGGACAGCTCCGCGAGCTGTACGCCCCGGAAATGCGGCAGCAGGCGGAAGACCGGATCAGGGAGCTGCAGGAGGATACCGGAGGCGCGGATACCGCCGGCAAGCGCTCTGCTCCTGCGCCAGGACGGCACTTACGAGGTGCTGCCGCTCGGCCCCGGCGCGGCAACGAAGCCAGCAACGACGAAGGGCTCAGCGACCACGACACAGAGGAGTAATCATGAGAGGTTCAGAGCCGTACCGGCAGTGCTGGTGCAGGGACCCGGCGACGGGGAAGCCGCTGCGAGCGAAGTGCCCGAAGCTGAAGAACAAGAAGCACGGCAAGTGGTACGCACGATACGACGCAGGCGGTACCGAAGGGAAACGGCGTCAGCCCGTCGTCGGGCCGTTCGACACGAAAAAGGAATGCGAAGACGAGCTGGCCAGCGCGCTGGCCAGGATCGGCGGCGGCGGATCGGCACCTGACCGCAAGCAGCGCGTGGCCGCCTACCTGGACGCCTATATCGCGGGAAAGCGGAACCTGAAGCCGCGGACGGTGGAGACCGACAGCGACGCCTTCCGGCTCTACTGGAAGCCAGCCCTCGGGCATATGCGCCTCGTGGACGTCCGCGACCACCACGTTTCGGACGCCATCACCGCGATGGAGCTGGTCAACCGTCCACAGCCGCAAGCTGAGAAGCTCCCGCAGGCGGTCTCCGAGATGCTGCTCCGCATGACCGCGGCCCGCGCCGACGACGAGCGCCGGGTTCTGCCCGAAGGCGAGACGCGGCACAAGAAGTCAACTAAACCGCTGTCCCCGGCGCGGATAGGGCGGATGTTCGCCCCGTTCCGGGCAGCCATGAACGCCGCCGTGCCCAGGAAGATCGGGGTCAGCCCCTGTGATGGCGTGGAACTGCCGCGAGCACGGCAAGTGAAACCGCTCGCCTGGACAGCACCTCGCGAGACCGCGTTCCGCGAGGCGCTCGGGAAACGGCTGCGCGAGGCCGAGGCAACCAAGGGCAAGCGCGCTTACCACCGTCGAGCGGGAGAAAGCATGGGCGTCTCCCGGCCTGCGACCGTGCCCGGTCATGGTCTGGCTCCCCGTCCACTGCGGTCAAGTTCCTCGACAGCATCGAGGGCGAGAGACTGTTCGCCGCCTTCACCTTCACGATGTTCTCAGGGCTCCGGCAGGATGAGATCGTCGGCCTGAACTGGGCCGAAGTCGACCTGGACGAGGGCGTCGCGTACGTCCGGGAGACAGGCAGCGGCAACGACCCTAAGAGCGATGCGGGCACGCGAGCGGTCCCGCTCTCAGCGGTGGTCGCGAAGGACCTGAAGGCGTGGCGCAAGGCCCAGGCCGCGGAGCGACTCGCGTGGGGACCGGACTGGCCCGACACCGGACGTGTCTTCACGCACGAGGATGGCCAGCCGATCACGGGCCAGTGGCTGTCGCGCAGGTTCGCGACCCTCGCCTGGCGTGCCGACCTGCCCTATGTCCGGTTCCACGATCTCCGGCACGGCGCCGCGTCGCTGGCCAAGGCCGCCGGCGCTTCCTCGAAGGAGATCTCCGCGCAGCTCGGCCACTCGCGGCAGAGCTTCACCGACACCACGTACGTGACGGTCTTCCCTGATGTCGCCAAGGCCGCCGCCGAGGCCGCCGTCGCGCTCGTCCCCCGGAAGAACCTTGCCCAAAACTCTTAAGACCCTTAAGGTATGAGCATGAAGTCGGTCAACATCGAGGACGCCAGGAAGATTCTCGGCGACCTGGTTGACCGCGCGCGCATCGCGGACGAGCCGGTGCTGATCATGCGCTACAACAAGCCGGCCGCGTCCTCGTCGGCGCCGACTGGTACGGCACAATCACCGGCGAACCGGTGCGACCGGAAGGAGGTGCCTCATGACCGCTGTGCGTGCACTGTGCGTGCCGAGCGCCTCCGGACACGAAAACAGGGGCCTCCCGAAGACGACTTCCCCGGAAAACCCCTGGTCAGCTGCGGAGGATCGGGGATTTGAACCCCGGAGGGTGTTGCCACCCAACCGCATTAGCAGTGCGGCGCCATAGACCGGACTAGGCGAATCCTCCACCCGCACCAGCAGGTGCGGTGGGCCATAGCGTACCGGGCCTGACCCCGCCCCGGCAAAGCAATCCCGCTGAGGCCTCAGCGCACCTCGATGACCTCGTAGTCGCCGCCGTTGTAGGCCTCACGCATGGTCCGCTTGGAGAACTTGCCCACGCTGGTCTTGGGCACCTCGGCGACGAAGCACCAGCGCTCGGGCAGTTGCCAGCGCGGGATCTGCTCGGCCATGAAGGCGCGGAGCTTGTCCGCGGTGACGTCGGCGCCGGCCCGCAGCACGACCGCCGCGAGCGGTCGCTCTCCCCACTTGTCGTCGGCGACGCCGATCACCGCCGCCTCGGCCACGTCGGGGTGGGCCATCAGGACGTTCTCCAGCTCCATGGACGAGATCCACTCACCGCCGGACTTGATCACGTCCTTGGCCCGGTCGGTCAGCCGGATGAAGCCGTGCTCGTCCAGCGTCCCCACGTCCCCGGTCCGCAGCCAGCCGTCGTGGAACTTGGCCGGGTCGTCGTCCTTGTAGTACGACCCGGTGATCCAGGGACCGCGCACCTCGATCTCGCCGACCGCTTCGCCGTCGGAGGGCAGGATGGTCCCGCCGTCTCCGGCCAGCCGGGCCTCCACGGTGCAGAACACCCGGCCCTGACTGTCCCGGTACGCCCACTCCTCTTCCGCGCTGACGCCGGGGGGCGGGTTGGCCACGCTGGCCAGCGGCGAGGTCTCCGTCATGCCCCAGGCCTGCAGCAGCCGGACGCCGAGCTCCTCCTCGTACCTGACCTGCATGGCGCGCGGGACCGCGGAGCCGCCCGCGATGACCAGGCGCAGCGAGGACAGGTCGCCGCCCTCGGATCGAATGTGGGTGAGCACGCCGGCCCAGATGGTGGGCACCCCGCCGGCCACGGTGACCCGCTCATCGCCGATCAGCCGGACCAGCGCGGCGGGCTGCAGGTACTGGTCGGGCAGGATCAGGGCCGCGCCGGACAGCAGGCCGGCATAGGCCAGGCCCCACGCGTTGGCGTGGAACATGGGCACGACCGGGAGCACCCGGTCGCGTTCGGACAGGGCGAAGGCGTTCCCGAGGCAGGCGCCCATCGAGTGCAGGTAGCTGGACCGGTGGCTGTAGACGATCCCCTTGGGGTGCCCGGTGGTCCCGCTGGTGTAGCACATCGCCGCGGCCGAGAGCTCGTCCAGCTCGGGCCAGTCGAACGAGTCCGGCTCGGCGGCCAGCAGTTCCTCGTACTCGTGCACGGCCACGCCGGTGAGCTCGCCGGCCGCGGGCAGCTGGCTGAGCGGGGCTCCGGACACGATCACGTGCTTGATCGCGGGCGCCTTCGGCAGGACCTCGGCGAACTTCTCGACCAGCGAGGCGTCCACGATGACGGCGTAGTCGTCGGCGTGGCTGGCGATGTAGCCGATCTCGGCGGCGGCCAGCCGGATGTTCAGCGTGTGCAGCACCGCGCCCATCGACGGTACGGCCAGGTAGGCCTCGAGGTGCTCGGCGTTGTTCCACATGTAGGTGCCCACGCGCTGGTCGGCGTCGACGCCCAGGCGGCGCAGCGCGTTGGCCAGCCGTGCGGCGCGGCGGCCCGCCTCGGCGTAGGTGCGGCGCCGGGTGCCGTCCGCGGTGCAGGTGACGACCTCCCGATCACCGAAGACCGACGTTCCGTAGCGCATGATCGAGGCGATCGTCAGCGGGATGTCCATGATCGTGCTGCGCACCGCTACCTCCTGGGCGTGCTGACCTGCATACCTGATAGTGCCACGAGTCAGGCAGCGCGCAGTAGACCTCGCGGAGCCGCAATCAATGCCCGCCGATACCGGTAAAGGCGGATAAGTCGTGATTTATGGAATTTGCGCTCAGGCGCGATAAGGCGCGCTCAGCCGCCGGAATCCTCGCCCAGTTCGGCGTCAATGCGCAGCCGGGCGACCGCGCGGGAAACGGTGCTTTTCACCGTGCCCAGGCTGACGCCGAGCAGCGCGGCGATCTCCGGCTCGGTCATGTCCTCGAAGTACCTGAGCATGACCGCGGCGCGCATCCGCTGCGGCAGCCGGTCCAGGGCGCGCCGGACCACCTCGGCCAGGTCGCTGTCACGGGCATGGTCGGCGATCACCTGATCGGGCAGCTCGTCGGTGGGGAACTCTTCCAGCTTGCGCCGCCGCCACCACGAGATGTGGGTGTTGACCATCGCGCGCCGTACGTAGGCGTCGAGGGCGGCCCGGTCGTTGATCTTTCCCCAGGCCAGGTACGTGTTGGCCAGGGCCGCCTGGACCAGGTCCTCGGCGTCCGCGCGGTTGCCGGTGAGCATGATCGCGATCCTGAGCAGAGCCGTCCCGCGGGCCAGAACGTAGTCATTGAACGCGGCATCGTCGCGGGCCCGAGAATCCTCGTGATCGCCGGCGAAGCTCATGACGACTACCTTACTTAAGGTAGTCGTCCGTATACGCTATGTGCACAAGATGCGGACCGAGAGCGCCGTCCCCGCATATCCTTCGCGGATGTATCTCCCTGTCCTCACGGACAATTGTGTCCGAATGACTTGACGTGACTGTTCGCACCAAGCAGGGTCATACTCAAGGCCCCATGCAATCCCACGGAGGGCAAGTGCGGCATTTGGCTGGCATTCCCCGTTGGTGCGACGATGTCACGGACTCGACCGGTCCGGGACGATTCGCACGCAGATCGTTGCTTAAGGCAGCGGTGCTGGGGCGGCGAGACGAGCCGGGGCATCCGCCCGCCGCGACCGGGGAAGATGCCGAGGTCGCGCCGGGCAGCTTGATCTACACGGTCACCGGCCGGATCCTGGATGTCAGCCCGCACGTGCTGGTGCTCCGGACCGAACACGGCGAGCAGCGTTTCCCGCTGGCCGCGAGCGCCCAGGCCTGGCGCGGCGGCCAGGTTCCGCCCGCGGCCCTCAGGCAAGGCGATCACGCAATTGTCAGGCGCCAGCACCCGCGCGGTCCGGTCGTGGACCGGATCTGGGCCCAGGCGGGCCGGGTGACGGGCACGATCATCGAGCGTGAGGGACCAGCCACGCTGCTGGTTGACGAGGGCCCGGCCAAGGGACGCAAGATCGTGATCATCGCCGCCGAGGCCGCGGGCCGGATCCAGGTCCGGTTCCCGCGGCTCGAGCCCGGCTACCTGATCGACGTGATCGGCCTGAAGCACGACGGCTTCCTGCAGGCGCTGATCCCCGCCACCTCGCAGCCGCCCTACCTAGCGGGCCATCCGCCTGCGCCACCACTGGTCGACGGGCACGTGCCCGATCCGGTGAGCGGGACGGCGGTCTGGCACGAACGGGGTGAAGAGCCTGAGGGCCTGCTCGGGCTGGCCTACCCGGCCCTCGACCCGGAGACTAGCTGCGAGCGGACCGGTTCGGCCGGGGCGGCCTGCTCCGGGGACCTGCACGCGGTCGACCCGCACGGCACCGGGCCCGGGTGCGTCCGCCTGCCCTACCTGTCGGTGGGGAGCCTGCTCCGGCTGCGTAACGACTGCAGCGATCGCACCAGGCTGCTCCCGGTGACCAGTTGCGGGGCGACGGCCAGGCTGTTCTGCGATCGCTGCGTCACGTGCGGGACCTCGCGCAAGGGGCGGATCGCCGACCTGACCATGGCCGCGTTCGTGGAACTCGGCGGTGCGCTGGAAGCCGGCTGCTTCAACGCCACGATGGGGATTGGCGGATAGGCAGTGCTCACCGCGGTCAGGGAACTGCAGATTCCCCTGCTCGCCGCCCTGCTACTGGGCGGCTGCGCGGCCAAGGGATGGCGGGTGGTGCGGTCGCGTTCCATGGCCGCGGCCATGGACCCGGCGGGCCTGTTCCCGCTGCGGCTGCAGCGGCCGGTCATGATGGCGATGTGCGCGACCGAGTTCAGCCTGGGGCTGGCACTGCTCGTCACCGCCGGCCGCTGGGCGCCGGTGGTGCGGGCCTGCCCGCGACGATCGTGCGAGCCGCGACCGCACTGTTCTTTCTCGTCGCCACGGGCGCGCTGAACGAGACGCGGCAACGGCGGCCGGACGCCGGCTGCGGCTGCTTCGGTGAGTTCAGCGACACCCCGATCGGGTGGCGGACCATCGCCCGGGCCGGCGTGCTGTGCGCGGCCGCGGCGATCACCATCGGCGTGCCCCCGCTCCGCATGCCGCCCTCGCCCGCCACGGCCGAGGTGCTGCTGGCCGCGCTGGCCTTCGAGCTGTCCCTCATCGCGTTCCTGTCGCCGGAGATCGGCGAGATCCTGGTCCGGCTGGGCTATTCCGAGCCGTGCGAGCTGCGCCGGCTGCCGGTCGGGCGGACGCTGACCGCGTTGCACTCGAGCGCCCAGTGGCGCCGGTACGCGGGCCAGGTCTCGGCCGCCGCCCCGGACGACGTGTGGCGGGAAGGCTGCTGGCGGTTCGTGGTGTACCCCGGCTCCGCACGCGGGCGGCGCGTCGACATCGTCTTCGCCGTCTACCTGCAGACCCGCCGGCCGCCGGTGCGGGTGGCGATCCTGGACGCGGACACCGACGAGGTCCTGGGCCGTCCGGAGCTCGCGAGTCTGTCGTTATCTAAGAGACTCTAGGCGACACGCTAGACAGCCCTATCGAGCGCTAGCCCGCCCGCCGGGGCCCCCTAGGCCGGCTGCGAGCGCAGGAACTTGCCGAAGTGCGGGACCGTGAACGCGATCAGGCCCCGTTCGGAGCTGTAGATCAGCCCCTTCTTGATCAGCCCGTCGCGGGCGGGTGACAGGCTCGACGGCTTGCGCCCGAGCTCGTCGGCCACCACCGAGGTCGGTACCGGGTCATCCCCGGTGGCGGCCATGGCCCGCATGTACTCGCGTTCGGCCTGGGTGGCCCGCTCGTACCGGCTGCCGAAGAACCCCACGGCCAGCTCGCCCTCGGCCTCCGGGGCGGCCATCCCGACGTCGGCGGCGGTCACCGGGCTCGACGCGGCCACGTCCCAGGTGACCTTGCCGTAGGCCTGCACGAAGTACGGGTAGCCGTCGGCCGCGGAGTACAGCGCGTCGAGCGCGTCGGTGGTGAAGGTCACGTCCTCCCGCTGCGCCGGGGCGAGGAGTGCGAGGTCGGCGGCCTCCCGGTCCAGGCGGTCGATCCTGGCGTACCGGAACAGCCGCTCGGAATAGCTCTTGCTGGCCGACAGCACCGATGGCAGGTGCGGCAGGCCGGCCCCGACCACGATGAGCGGGCCGCCGGTCTGCGACAGCTCGTGGCACGCGGCGCAGAGCGCGGACACGTCGTCGGCGGGCACGTCCTGCATCTCGTCGACGAACAGGGCGATCCCGACGCCGAGGTCGGCGGCCACCGAGGCCGCCTCGGCGAACAACTCGGTGAGGTCGACCTCCAGGTCACCGGAGTCGGCCCGGCCGCGCTGGAGGGGCGCGTCGATGCCCAGCCCGACCGTGACCGTGCTGCCCTTGGGGGCCTTCGGGTCGTGCAGCGCGAATGCCTTGAGCACGCCCAGGAAGTACTCGACCCGGTCCGGGGCGCGGTGCCGGGGCGCCAGCTCGCGCACCGCCATGTGCAGCGCCGCGGCGACCGGCCGACGGATCGACTGGCCCGGCCGGGCCTCGATCTTGCCGGTGCCCCAGAGCCGCTGCAAGGCCATGGACCGGAACGTATTCAACAGCACCGTCTTGCCCACGCCGCGCAGCCCGGTCAGCACCATGCTCCGTTCCGGGCGGCCATGGGCGATCCGCTCGAGCACCACCTCGAACTGGCTGATCTCGCGGTCCCGCCCGGTGAGTTCGGGCGGCCGCTGGCCCGCGCCGGGAGCGTAGGGGTTGCGCACCGGATCCATGCTGTGTCTCCCGCTCACCTACAAACCAAGGTTCGCTCTTTGGCATTGGACTCTATGGCGAGATCTAGCCTGAGCCCTAGATTTGGCTAGAAAGCCCTACCGGCGTGTCGCGGACCGGGCCGTTCAGCGGTCGTGCTGCTCATTGAGGCGGGCCAGGTAGGCGTTGTACGCGGCCAGGTGCTCGTCGTCGTCCACGCTCTCGTCCTCGACCGCCCGGCCGCCCCGGACGGACTGCGCCGGAACGCCGGAACCGGCATCGGCCTCGTGGCGGGTGCCGACCTGCGCGGCGAAGTTGACCCGGCGCGCGACCTCCAGCCAGCCCAGCCCGCCGTCGCCGCGCGCCTCGCGGCTCCAGGCGAAGAACACCGCCAGCGTGACCACGAACATCAGGCCGGCGCTGCCCACCCACATCACCGCCCCGCCGATGTGCACGTCGGTGAGCGCGCTAGGCGCCCAGCCGGGGCGGTCCTGGGCCAGGAGGGGGAACGGGTTGGCGTTCTCCGAGCCGAGCGCCAGGCCGGTGAAGGCGTCCACCGGCATGGCCAGGAACAGCAGGAAGATCCGCGACGGATAGGAGACGCGCCAGTGGATCGGCTCCCGGCCGATCAGCGGCAGGAAGTAGAGGTAACCGGAGACCAGGAAGAGCACGTGCTCGGCCTCGTGCACGGTGTCGTTGGACAGCGCCAGGTTCATGAAGCCGGTCAGGTGCGTGCCGACGATGACCCCGACGTAGAGCAGGACGCCGAACGGCGGCCAGGTGATCCACGTCACCACGTGCGAGCGCAGCAGCCTCTTGGTCCAGGTGTGCACCGGGTTCCGGCTCGCGTGCAACAGCAGCGTGGCCGGCTGCCCGGTCACGAGCAGCGGCGGCGCGACCATCAGCAGCAGCAGGTGCTGGATCATGTGATCCCAGAACAGCACGTCGTCGTAGCTGCCGATGCCGCTCTCGGTCGCGATGACGATCACGGCCATGCCGCCGAGGAACAGCGCGGTCCGGTACCACGGCCAGGGCCGGGCCGGGTGGCGCCGCCGGACCCGCAGCACGCCCCACAGATACAGCCCGGCCGCCAGCACCGCGAACGCGGTCACGAC
This sequence comes from uncultured Actinomycetes bacterium, assembly GCA_963819785.1. Classification (GTDB taxonomy): domain Bacteria; phylum Actinomycetota; class Actinomycetes; order Streptosporangiales; family Streptosporangiaceae; genus Palsa-504. Next base: position 9,469 of record CAWFXW010000006.1, read on the forward strand.
CGGAGCGAACTGCCACAGACCGACCAGCTGGACCACGCTGACCGGGGGCAGGGCCTGGCTTCCCATGCCGCCGAGGTTACTCGCCTGGGGCTGGGTCTCCGCCGGGAGCGTCCCCGGCCCGGCCCGGGAACCGGCGGGTGCCCGTCAGGAGGTGAATGCGGTCATCCGGATCGAGACGAGCAGTCCGGGCAGTTCGACGCCGAGCTTGGCGACGTAGCGAGTCGGTGGCTCGGCCGGAAACCACCGCGCGTATTCCTCGTTGAGGCCGGCGAAGTCGGCGGGCTGGGTGAGCAGTATTCCCACCTCAACGACGTCGTCCAGGCTGGCGCCGCCAGCGGCCAGGATCGCCTGGCAATTCGTTAGCGCCTGGCGTGTCTGATCCTGGATCGTGTCCCCGGCAAGGCTGCCGGTGCCGGGGTCGATGCCGACGATGCCCGAGACGAACACATGCGGTCCGGCCTTGACCCCCTGGCTGTAGAGCGGCGAACTCGGCGCGTTAGCGGTTGAAATGACCTGCCGTGGCATAACGGTCCTCTCGTTTCTGCCCGTACCCAGTGCGTAGCAGCAGCATCGCAGGTCCCGGTTCTGAACTGCCGCGGCTAGGCCGGGGTCGAGCAGGTACGAGGTCCAGGTCAAAAGCGGAGGGCGTGGGATTCGAACCCACGGTGACGTTGCCGCCACAATGGTTTTCAAGACCATCGCCATCGGCCACTAGGCGAGCCCTCCTGGGACCTCCAGCCTACGGTAACCCGGTGCGGGACGTCAGCCGCCGCGGCCAGGCCAGCCCGTCGCCGACCAGGGCGGCCAGGGTCAGGTACGCGTCGGCGGTCTCGGCGCTGAGCAACTCGAGGTCGACCTCGGCGCCCTCCTCCAGGTGCGGGTCGTACGGGATCCGGGCCACCGCCCGGCAGCGCGCGGCGAAGTGGGCCTCGAGCCGGTCCAGGTCGACGGTGCTCTTGCTCTTCGGCCGGATGGTGGACAGCACCACGACGCCGTTGCGGACCAGGTTGCCGCAGCTGTGCGCCTCCAGCCAGTCCAGGGTGGCGCTGGCGCTGCGCGCGCCGTCGACCGAGGGCGAGCTGACCACCACGATCTGGTCGGCCAGCGCGAGCACCCCGGCCATGGCCGAATGCAGCAGCCCGGTGCCGCAGTCGGTGAGGCAGATCGAGTAGAAGTGCTCGAGCACCTGCGCGGCGTCGCAGTAGTCGTCCGCGCTGAACGCCACGGACACGGCCGGGTCGCGGTCGGAGGCGAGCACCTCGAGCCGGCTCGGCGCCTGGGTGGTGAACGCCCGGACGTCGGCGTAGCGGCGGACCTGGTCCCGCTCGTTGAGCAGGTCCCGGACGGTAGCGGCGGTCTCCAGTCGGACCTTGTCCGACAGCGTGCCCCGGTCCGGGTTCGCGTCGACCGCGATTACCCGGTCCCCGCGCAGGGTGGCGAACGTCGCGCCCAGCCCGACCGCGGTCGTGGTCTTGCCGACGCCGCCCTTGAGGCTGAGCACGGCCACCCGGTGGTGCCCGCCCGCGACCGGGGTCCGGACCCGGTTGATGAGGTCGCGCCGGTGCATGTCGGCGGCCGATTCGCCCAGCCGGAGCAGGCCGCCGGTCACCCGGGAGATCCGGTGCCGCCAGCCGGACCCGGCCGCGCCGCGCTTGCTGTTCAGCAGCGACTCTGCGGTCAGGCTGTCCGGTATCTCAGCGGGGGCGGCTCGCCCGGCCGGCCTCGGGTAGCCCTGATCGGTCCAGTACCCCGTGTCGGGCAGCGACTCCATCGCCGGGCCGGCCTCGCGCCCGTAGCCCGCCTCGCGCCCGTAGCCCGCCTCGCGCCCGTAGCCCGCCTCGCGCCCGTAGCCCGCCTCGCGCCCGTAGCCCGGGTACTGGGCGTCGGCCGCGTGCCGCTGCTCCTCCGGGTACCCGTACCCGGAGGCCGGCCGGTCCAGCCTTCGTCCGGGTACCCCAGGTCGTGCGCGTACCCCGAGTCCGGCACGTACCCAGGTCCGGCGCGATACGCGGGCGGGAGCGGCGCGTACCCCGGCCCGCTCGGATACTCCGCCTGCTGCGGGTAGGCCAGCGCCGCGCCGTGATCCGGGGCTTCCAGTTCCACGGGCTCCGCGTCGTAGAACGACGGCCGCGGATAGCCGTCGTCCGGCTCGGGCTGCCGCTCCCAGCCGAACCACGCGGCGTCAGGTTCGTCGCGCCACTCGCTGCCGAACGTCCCAGCCTCCTCGCCGGCCTCGTCGCTGGCGCCGTCGCTGAATATCCGGGGCGTATCGTTGTTCGTCGTCACAGGTCGCCCCTCCCTCCTCATGGGTGGGCGCATGCGGGCGGGGTTCGTCCTTCAATCCGAGCGTAAGACAAATGTCGCGTAATTTCGATACCCAGTGCACATGTTTGGTGGCTCTGAGTGGTTATTCCCGGCGGGCACGGCCCCTGCCTGCCTGACCCAGTGCGCTCAGCACCCGGTCGCGGGGGACAGACTAGAGGGATGAGCAACCCTGAGATTCAAGAGCACCCCCAAGTCCTCGTGGTGGGTCCGGATGGTATAGCCAAGTCAGGGGACCCCCAGGACGAGAACGCCGAACGCTCGGTCACCGAGATGGTCGAGCAGCCGGCCAAGGTCATGCGGATCGGCAGCATGATCAGGCAACTGCTCGAGGAGGTCAGGGCGGCCCCGCTGGATGAGAAGAGCCGGGCCCGGCTGAAGGAGATCCACCAGAGCTCGATCAAGGAACTCGAGGATGGCCTCGCGCCCGAGCTGGTCAGCGAGCTTGAACGGCTGACGCTGCCGTTCAACGAGGACGAACTGCCCAGCGAGGCCGAGCTCCGGGTCGCGCAGGCCCAGCTGGTCGGCTGGCTGGAGGGCCTGTTCCACGGCATCCAGACCACGCTGTTCGCCCAGCAGATGGCCGCCCGGGCACAGCTGGAGCAGATGCGACGCGCGCTGCCTCCGGGCATGATGCCGGGACCGCCGGGCGGCGATCAGGAGCCGCTGCGGCCAGGCTCGGGCCCGTACCTTTAAAACCAATTTCTTCCGAACGGACCGGCGTGCGTGCGCTGTGATTTCTCCCGCGAACCCACCCTAGGGGCGGCCGAAGCGCAGCCGTCCCAGCCACGCGGCGGCCTCGGCGAACTCGGTGTCGGAGGTGCCCGGCCGGACCTGGGTGACGCCGCCGTCGCAGCGGGCGTAGCTGCCCAGGAACCGCACATCGCGGCAGACCCGGCGCAGGCCCATCAGCGCCTCGCCGACCCGCGCGTCGTCCACGTGCCCCTCGCAGTCGACGAAGAAGTAGTACTGGCCGAGCCGGTCGCCGGTCGGCCGGGACTGGATCGTGGTCAGGTTGATGCCGCGGACCGCGAACTCGGTGAGGATCTCGAGCAGCGCGCCCGGGTGATCCTCGGCCAGGAACGCCGCCACCGAGGTCCGGTCGGTACCGGTCCGGGCCGGCAGCGGGCCGTGCGCGGCCACCACCACGAACCGGGTCACGGCGTTGGACCGGTCGTGCACGTCGGCGGCGAGGACCTGCAGGCCGTACCGGTCGGCGGCGAACGCGCCGGCCAGTGCCGCGTCGAGCTCGCCGTCGGCGGTCTGCCGCGCCGCCTCGGCGTTCGACGTGACCGGGACCCACTCCGCGTCGGGCAGGTTGGCCGCCAGCCAGCCGCGGCACTGCGGCATGGCCTGCGGGTGACCGCCCACCCGCTTGACGTCCCCGAGCGCGGTGCCGGTCCTGGCCAGCAGCGCGAACGCCACCGGGACCTGCAGCTCGGCCACGATGACCAGGTTGTTCCCGGCGGCCAGGTCGTCCAGGGTGGCGGTGACGACCCCCTCGACCGAACTCTCGATGGGCACCACGGCCCGGTCCGCCGTCCGGCCCCGGACCGCGGCGAGCGCGGCCTGGATGGTCGGGCAGGAGAGGGGTTCGGCAGCGGGATCGACGGCTCGCAGCGCCGCCTCGGAGAAGGTGCCCTCGGGCCCCAGGTAGGCAACTGGCATAGCCCACATCATGCCAGCCCCGGCTGACCGGCCGGGACGCGCTCAGCGGGAGCCCGCTCGCCGGTCACAGCCGGGTGGCGAGGGCCCTGGCGACGTCGGTGAGCTGGCGGGCGCGGTGCAGCTGGGCGCGCATTCCGGTGCCGGTGGCCCGGTGCGCGAGCTCGACCTCCACCTCGGTGACCCGCAGTCCCTTGCGGAGCAGGTCAATGCTCAGGGCCGTCTCCACGCCCCAGCCGCGGGCCAGCGGGCGGGCGGCCTCGAACGCCGCGCGGGTCAGGCAGCGCTGCCCGTTCAGCGGCTGCGCGGGCCGCCACCCGGTGGCGCGGCGGATGCCGGCCCCGGACAGGCCGGTGACCAGGCCGTGCCCGCCGAGCTTGACTGTGGTGGCGAAGACGGCGATCGCCATATCCGCCCGGCCGGCCAGGACCGGCTCGATCAGCGGCCCGGCCAGGGCGGCCGTGGACCCCAGGTCAGCGTCCAGGAACAGCAGATGCCGCGGACGGTCACGCCGGTCGCGCTGGTCCAGCAGGCGGACCGCCTCCGCGCCGGTCTCCATGGCGGCGCCCTTGCCCCGGTTCCTGGCGTGCCGGGTCACGATCGCGCCGGCGGAGCGCGCGGCGGCGGCGGTGCCGTCCCTGGAGCCGTCATCGACCACGATGACCACGGCGGCTGCGGGCAGCCCGGACGCGGCCGCCACCGTGGCCTGGATGCGGTCTGCCTCGTTCCGCGCCGGGATGACCACCGCGACGTCGTCCGGGGCAGGCCCTGCTGACATGGGCCCGATCCTAGGTCAACGAACCGGCGCCTTGGCGGCCGTTTACTGCGGGACGGCGGGCTTGGGGCGGCTGAGACCCGCAGACCTCCGCGGATCGGTGTCCTCGACCAGTGTGAACACGGAGTCGAGCCCGGTGACCTGGAGGATCTTGCGCACGGCGGGCTTGGGCGCGGCGATCTCCAGCTCGCCGCCGCGCTCGCGCGCCCGGCGCAGGCAGGACAGCAGCACATTCATCCCGGTCGAGTCGCAGAACTCCACGCCGGACATGTCGATGATCACCCGGATGGGCATGCCCTCGGCCAGCAGGCCGGCCAGCTCGCTATGCAGCCGCGGAGCGGTGTAGAGATCGATCTCACCGCAAATGGTCACGATCGTGTGATCATCATGAAATCGACTCGAGACATTAAGCTCCACGAGCCGAACCTTACCGCGCCGCGCGCCCGGAAGCCAGGCAGCTACGTTGAGCGCATGCTGAGAGTTGGCTGACCGACGACCCCCCTGGCACCCCCCGCTGTGCTCCCACGGGGGGACGACCCCCCTGGCACCCCCCGCTGTGCTCCCACGGGGGGACGACCCCCCTGGCACCCCCCGCTAAGCCGCCGCTCTCGGCCGCGGCGGCGGGCACCGCCATCGTCTCCAGCGGCATGACCAGGACTTCTGCCCACACCGTGGTGCCTTCCTCGTCGCGAAGCGTTCCCCAGCGACGCGACAGCCGGGCCACGATCCGCAGGCCACGGCCCCCGGTCGTGGTCGGGGTCGGCTGGCCGAGCTCGGGCCGGGTGGTCCCGCCACCGTCGCTGACCGCGACCCGGACGCTGCCGTCCTCCAGCTCCCAGGTCACGCGGATGCCGGCGCCGGGCAGCGGCCCGGCGTGCCGCAGGGCGTTGCTGAGCAGTTCGCTGATCACCAGGGCCGCGTCGGTCACCGCGGCGGCGCACACGCCGCCCTCGATCAGGTCGGACACCAGGTGCCGCCGGGCGACGCCGACGCTCGATGCGGTGAACGGGAGCTGCAGGACGCTCGACTCAGTCACCTCCACACCAGCCCGGCTCGCTTGTCCGACCGTGAGCGAATCTGATACGTGCGGAAAAGTGCCCCGTACAGCTGTCGTGGAAACACGTGACACCGCTGATATCGCAGCTGTAACGGTGCCTCAGGGCCAACCCTGGATGCCCCGGCCGCTGTCGCTGGCACGGTAACGTCTGGGTATGTCCACCGGCAACGGGTCCGAGCCGACCGTCATCGTCGACGACCTGCACGTCGTCTACCGGGTGTTCGGCGCGGGCGGCGACAAGGGCACCGCCGCGACCGCGCTCATGCGGGTGGTCAAGCGCCAGCGGCGTCCGTCGGTCCGCGAGGTGCACGCCATCCGGGGCATCTCGTTCGTGGCCAGCCACGGGGATGCGATCGGGATCATCGGCCGGAACGGGTCGGGCAAGTCGACCCTGCTCCAGGCCATCGCGGGCCTGCTGCCGCCGGAGAAGGGCTGCGTCTACACCAGCGGGCAGGCGGCTCTGCTCGGCGTCAACGCGGCGCTGCTCGACGACCTGACCGGGGAGCGGAACGTGGTCCTCGGCGGCCTGGCCATGGGCATGACCCCGCAGGAGGTCAAGGACAGTTACGAGTCCATCGTGGAGTTCTCCGGGGTGGGAAACTTCATCGATTACCCCATGCGCACCTACTCCACGGGGATGGCCCAGCGGCTGCGGTTCTCCATCGCCGCGGCCAAGACCCACGAGATCTTGATGATCGACGAGGCGCTGGCCACCGGGGACGCGAACTTCCGGGCCAAGAGCCACGAGAAGATCATGCAGCTGCGCGCGGAGGCGGGCACGGTGTTCCTGGTCGCCCACAACCTGGGCGAGGTCGAGGCCAGCTGCAACCGGGTCATCTGGCTGGAGAAGGGCCAGATCATGAGGCAGGGCGACGACGTGCCGGCGATCGTGGACGCCTACCTGGAGGCCACCGGCGGCGAGCCCCGGCACCGGGACCACGCCGAGGCCGACCACACCGCCGGCTGATCAGGCCAGGTGATCAGCCCACAGATGATCAGCCCAGGTGATCACGGAGGGCGGGCCGCAGCCGCAGCCGCATGACCGTGCCGCCGCCCGGCCGCGAGCCTGCCGTGACGTCCCCGTGCTGGGCCTCGGCCAGGCGGCGGACGATGAACAGGCCGATGCCCACCCCGCCGAAGCGGCGCCGGTCGCCCGTCTCACCCTGGTAGAACCGGTCGAAGATGCGCTCGTGGTCCGCGGCGGCGATGCCGATCCCCTCGTCTTCCACCGTCACCTCGATCCACGGCCCGGCCATCTGGGCCCGCACCGTGACCGTGCCGCCGTCGGGTGAGTACTTGAACGCGTTCTCCAGCAGCTGCCCGACGATGATGTCGGTGGCCATCGTGTCGCCGCTGGCGGTCGGCAGGTCGTCGGGGATGTCGGCCACGACGGTGTGCTTGTCCGAGAGCGGCCGGAACGCGGTCGCCGCGCCGCGCAGCACGGCGCCGAGGTCGAACGGGCCGTTGCTCACCGGGAGCTGGTCGGCCCCGGCCCGCGAGCCGAGCAGCAGCTGCTCCACCAGCCGGCCCAGTGAGCCGGCCCGCTCGGCGATGGTCCGCACCGCCGCCCGGCGTTCGGCGTCGCCGAGCTGGTCCCACCGGCTGGCCAGGGTGCTGGCGAAGCCCTGGACGACGGTGATCGGGGTGCGCAGCTCGTGGCTGGTGGTGGCCAGGAACAGGTCCTTGGCCTCCTCGAGCTCCTTGGCCGCGGTCACGTCGCGGAAGTCGATGACCAGCTCGCCGTCGTCGGGCAGCGCGGTGCAGAGCACGTCCAGCCAGCGGCCGTTGGGCAGCTTGTGGGTGAGCATGGCGTCCGGCTCGGGCAGCGGGAACGGCGGCGGCTTGCCGATCGCGTCCGGCCCGGCGATTCCGGTGATCCGGTGCGCCGCCGGGTTCCACTGCCGCACCAGGCCCGCCTCATCCAGCACGGCGATGCCGTCCGCGCTGCCGTCGATGACCGCCCGCTCGTGCGCGCGCTGCTTGACCACTTCTTCGAACGCCATCGCGTTGGTGAGCGCCACCCCGGCGTGCCCGGCCAGCAGCTCGAGCAGCTCCAGCTCGACGTGGCTCAGCTTGCGCCTGCTGTACAGCGCGTACAGCGCGCCGTAGGGCTTGCCCGCCACATGGGACAGGCTGAGCGCGATGGTGTGCAGGCCGGGCAGCGCGGACCAGATCAGGTCGTCGAAGCCGCCCGATTCCCCGGTGGCCATCATGACGGTCTTGCCCGAACCCATGAGCTCGCCGACCAGGCTGGTGGACAGCGTCGCGGTCCGGCCGCGCAGCCGGGCGGGCAGGCCTGCCGTGCTGACCAGCCGCAGCGTGTCCTCCTCGATGATCACGAAGCCGCCGGCGTCGGCGCTGGTCAGCTCCCGCAGGCTGGCCGCGATGCGGTCGAGCACCGATTCCAGGTCACGCTGGGCGTTCATGTCGGCCACGACGTCGCCGAGCCGGCGCACCACCCGGGCGCGCTCGGCCATGTAGTACCGGGCCAGATCGTCTTCGCCGCTTTGATGGCAGACGTTGACCCAGCCGGTCACCTCGCCCGCGGCGTCGGTCAGCGCGCTGGTGTCGATCCGCACGTCGATGACCGTGCGGTCCTTGCGGGTCCGGCGGGTGGCGAAGGAGATCTGGCCGCCGCCGCGGACCCGTTCCAGGACCGCGTTGTGCTCGGCCTTCAGCTCCTCGGGGATGATTTGCGGCTCCTGGCCGACGACCTCAGACGCGGCCCAGCCGAACATCCGCTCGGCGGCCGGGTTCCACAGCATCACGTTCCGGTCGGTACCGAACGCGACGATCGCGTCGGCCGCGCACTCGATCACAACCCGCGCCATCGCATCGGTCCGGCTGGTCACGTGAACATGGTGCCACGGCGCGTGGTCACCCAGGGCGGAATGAGGAACGGGCGGTCCCCCCGAAGGGGGGTTCAGGGGGTTTGGGGGACGGACAGTCCCCCAAAACGGGGGGGTCACCGGGGGGGCCGTCCCCCCGGGGGCAAGAACAGTACGCCCGGGTTGAGCAGCCCGGACGGGTCGAATGCGGACTTAATCGCCCGCATCGCCTCGATCTCGGCCGCGGACCTGGACAGGTGCAGGACGGCCGCCTTGGCCCGGCCGATGCCGTGCTCAGCCGAGATCGTCCCGCCGTGCTCGGCGGCCAGCCGCAGCACCGCGTCGTCCACGCTGTCGTCGTCGCGGTCCGGGCCGAGCACGTTCACGTGCAGGTTCCCCACGCCGATGTGACCGAACACGATCGCGCGCGCGTCCGCCTTGGCGATCACCTCGTCAAGCTCGGCCCGGAACGCGGCCAGCCGCCCCAGCGGCAGGGCCACGTCCAGCTTGTGCGGGATGCCCGCGGCGCTGATCGACTCGGTGTGCCGTTCCCGGTAGGCCCACAGGCCCGCCCGGGCGTGCGCATCCATGGCCACCGCCGCGTCCTGGAGGGGGGCGAGCACCACGGCCCGTTCTGCCTCATCTTCTGACGCGGCCGCGTCAACAAGCAGGTAACCGGGATGCTCGCGGGCCAGCGGGGCGGGCAGCCCGGTGTGCGCGCGCACCAGGGCCAGGCCCGGCGCCTCGAAGTACTCCGCGGCCCGGACGCCGGACAGGACGGACCTGACCTCGGCCTGCAGCGCCGCCGCCGCCTCGATACCGGGCACCCCGGCGAGCACGGTCAAGGTCGGCGGCTCGGCCGGCCACAGCCGGAGCCGGGCCGCGGTGATGACCCCGAGGGTGCCCTCGCTGCCCGCCAGCAGCTGGGTCAGGTCGTAGCCGGTGTTGTCGGCCTGGATGCCGCCGAGCCTGCTGATCACGCTGCCGTCGGGCAGCACCGCCTCCAGTCCGAGCAGCTGGGCCCGGGTGGGGCCGTACCTGATCGTCTGGATCCCGCCCGCGTTGGTGGCGATCGTACCGCCCACCGTGGCCGAATCCCGCGCGGCCAGGTCCACCCCGTACTCCAGGCCGGCCCGGGCGGCATGCGCCCGCAGTTCCGCGATCGTCACCCCCGCTCCGGCAGTGACCTGCCCGGACAGGGTGTCGACCGGGTCGAGCCTGCGTAGCCGGCGGGTGGACAGGACCACGGCGCCGGCCGGCCCCGGAAGGTGCCGGCACGCTCCCGCCGACCAGTCCGGTGTTCCCGCCCTGCGGTACGACCGGCGTGCCGTGCCGGGCGCAAGCCCGCAACACCGCGGCGACCTCGGCCGTGCCGGACGGGCGGACCACGCCGAGGGCCGCGCCGCTGAACCGGCGCGTCCAGTCCGTCGTGTACCCCGCGACCAGGTCGGGATCGGTGAGCACGTGCTCCTGACCGGCGATCGCGGTCAGCTCGGCGAGCAGGGTGTCCATGAGTACTCACCATATGGCGCTGCGCTGATCTATAGTGCTTTTCAAATACGAGTAAGGCCGTCGATCCCGGGCAATCATCACCGTATGACCGCCTATGAAACGGTCTTCCGTTAGGACTGCGGACATGGACCAGGCAGAGTCAAGCCCGTCACCCGGCCAGCCGGAACCCGGCCCGCCACGCCGGCCCGAGCGGCCGGCCCCGAGGCCAGACAGCCACGCCGAGCATGAGGTACCCGCGCTCCGGCTCGAGCACCCGGTCGTGGCCGGCTACGACGGTTCCGCGTCCAGCCGCAACGCCCTGGCCTACGCGGCCGGGCTGTCGCTGCGGCAGCGGCGGCCGCTGCTCATCGTGTACGTGTGTTCGTCCGGGGTCTATTGCGAGCCGCTGACCGGGCAGGTGGTGGGCGTGCCGCGTGACGCCGACGCGCTGGAGCGATGGCTGCTCGCCGAGCTGGACCAGATCACCGGTCACGCCGAGCTCGACGTGCACGTCCGCACCCGCCGCGGCAGCCCGGCCCGCGAACTCGCCGCCGTCGCCGAGGAATTCAGCGCCGACGCCCTGGTCATCGGCGCCCCCACCCACGTCTGGCACCGGATGTTCGGCTCCGTCTCCGGCTGGCTAGCCCGCCACGCCCGCTGCCCCGTCATAGTCGTCCCCTAAACCAGACAGACCACCCCAGAAATTACGAATCAGGAAAGAAAAGAAGAGACAGAGAGATAAAGGAGAGACAGAGAGATAAGGAAAGCGGAGGGTTCAAAGCGGAGGTTCGTAGCGCACCCAAGCCCGCCAGCCCGCGACCGCAGAAGCAGGCCAACGGCGAGCAACACAGAAGGAGAGGGAGCCGAGCGGGGGGTTCCGGGGGGTCGCCCCCCCGGACCAGCACTGCGGGCCGTAGCGAAGCTGGTCCGAAGGACCAGCGAGTATGGTAAGCCGACTCGTGGGCGAGGAGGGATTTGAACCCTCACGTCCTTTCGGACACACGGACCTGAACCGTGCGCGTCTGCCGTTCCGCCACCCGCCCCGGGCAACGAGTAGGTTAGCACGACCCCGAGCGCTCCCGCGCCACAGATACGATCGGGTGATGAGACGGGAAGGGAGGTGGCACGTTGGGAGTTCTGCAGCGCTTCGAGCGCCGACTTGAAGGAATGGTGGAGGGTGCCTTCGCCCGCGCCTTCAGGTCTGAACTGCAGCCCGTCGAGGTGGCAAGCGCGGTTCAGCGAGAAATGGACGACCGCGCGGCCATTGTGGCGAAGGGCCGCACCCTGGTGCCGAACGATTTCGTCGTCGAGCTCGCCGAGAGCGACCACGACCGTCTCGATGTGTACGCCGAGAGCCTGGGCGTTGAGCTGGCCAACCTGGCCCGGGATTACGCCAAGGAGCAGGGCTACTCCTTTGTGGGCCCGGTCCGGATGCGGTTCGAGGGCGTACCCGACATGACCACCGGCACGTTCCGGATCCGGTCCGGCGTGATCCGCGGCTCCACCATCGAGGGCGGCGAGATCCGGCTGCCCGCCAGCGACCTGCCGCGGCCGGCGGGCGCGGTTTCCCCGGCCACCCGCGCCTGCTGGTCTCCGGGCCGCGCACGGCCGAGGGCGACGGCGGACAGCACACCTACGAACTGCAGACCCCGGTGACGCTGCTCGGCCGCGGCACAGACTGCGACCTGCGCCTGGTGGACCCGGGCGTGTCGCGGCACCACGCCGAGTTGCGCGTCGAGCACGACCAGGTCGTGCTCGTTGACCTAGGCTCGACCAACGGCACCTTCGTCAACGGCCAGCCGGTCCGGCGGGTTGCGCTCAGCGACGGCACGCACATCTCGCTGGGCCGGACCCAGCTGGTCTTCCACCAGGACCCGCTGGACCGCCAGGATGGCCAGGGCAGTGCCTACCCCGGCAGCAGCTACTAAGGTCCAAGGACGTGGCCACGGATGAGCGAGCTTTCCCTCACTATCATCAGGGTGGCTTTCCTGGCTGTGCTGTGGCTGTTTGTCATCGCTGCGATCGGTGTGGTGCGTACTGACCTGCTCGGCGGGCCCGCAACGTCGTCCCGGCGGAACCGGGGACGGCAGGCCCAGAACACGCGGCCGCCGCGCCAGGCGCGGCCGCAGCGGGCCGGCCGGGGTTCACCGCGTTTCCTGGTGGTGACCGCGGGCGCGCTCAAGGGCACGAGCCTGGATCTCGCCCAGCAGCAGATCACGCTGGGGCGGGCGAATGATGCCACGCTGGTGCTGAACGACGACTACGCTTCAAGCCGACATGCCCGAATTTTCCCGCAGGACGGCCAGTGGATCGTGGAGGATCTCGGCTCGACCAACGGCACCTACCTGGACCGGCAGAAGGTGACGCGGCCGACGCCCGTTCCGCTGGGCGTGCCGATCCGAATCGGTAAGACCGTTCTGGAACTGCGCAGATGACACTTGAACTCCGCTACGCGGTGCGTTCGGACGTCGGCCTCCTCCGCGAAGGAAACGAGGACTCGGCGTATGCCGGCCCGCGCCTGCTCGCGGTGGCCGACGGGATGGGCGGCCACGCGGCAGGCGAGGTGGCCAGCGCGCTGACCATCGCGGCGATGGCGGAACTCGAGTCCGAGCAAGTCGACGGCGACATGCTGAAGGTGCTGGCTATGGCGGTCGCCATGGCCAACGCCCGGCTGCAGGAGAAGATCATCGCCAACCCGGCCGTCGAGGGAATGGGCACCACGCTGACCGCTCTGCTGTGGTCCGACGGGCACGCGGCGATCTGCCACATCGGCGACTCGCGCGGGTATCTGCTGCGCGAGGGCGAGCTCTACCAGATCACCCACGACCACACGCTGGTGCAGTCGCTGGTCGACGAGGGCCGGATCAGCGCCGAACGATGTCTCCACCCACCCGCAGCGGTCGCTGCTGCTGCGGGCCCTGGACGGCCGGTCCATCGCCGAGCCCGACCTCTCGGTGCACGAGAGCATGCCCGGCGACCGCTACCTACTGTGCTCGGACGGGCTGTCCGGCGTGGTCAGTGACGAGACGCTGCGGGACACGCTGTCGAGCTTCGAGGACCCGGATACCGCCACCCGCCAGCTAATCGACCTGGCCATCCACGGCGGCGGCCCGGACAACATCACCTGCATCGTGGCCGACGTGGTCGACAGCGCCACGACCCGGCTGCCGCTGACCACCGCGCCGGTGCTGGCCGGGGCGGCCGCCTCGCTGGGCGACCCGAGGCTGGCCGACGGTACGGGGCCGTTTGGCATCTTCGAGGACCATCCCGAGGACTACACCCGCGCCGCGCGGACCGCGCCCCAGCCGGCCGTGGACGACCTGGACCCGATGATGACCTCGGCGGTTGTGCCGCTGCAGGCCAGCGACAACGGCGACGGCCCGCCGGTCACGCGGGCCCGGCGCAGCCACCGAGCGCAGCCGCGCCGTTCCCGCGGCGGGCGGCCGCGCCGCCGTCGCTGGCCGATCGTGACGACCGCGCTGGTGGTGCTGCTGGGCGTGGTGATCGGCGGCGTCTACGTCTTCTACCGGGTGAGCCAGAACCAGTATTTCGTCAAGGCCGACAGCAGCGGCCAGGTCGTCATGTACCGCGGCATCAACTACCGCGTCCTCGGGTTCAGCTGGTTCAGCTCGTACCTGCCGACCAGGATCATGCTGGACCAGGTCCCGCAGGACTACCGGCAGACGATTGTCAGCGCGGGCAGCACGGGCAGCCAGTCTCAGGTGAGCCAGACGGTGATGAACATCCGCACCGCGGTCGATGCCTGCCGCACCGCGTACGCGACGCAGCAGGACTGGGTCATCAGGGAAAACGCATACGACGCGTACCGGGCCAAGGTGGCCGCGTCCAAGGGGAAACACCCCGCTGGCGGCGGCACCGTCAACCCGGGGCCGCCAGTAGCCAACCCCGGGCCGCGGCCGCTCGGCGTGGGCCAGCAGCCGTCCAGCCCGGGCGGGGCGTGCCCGCCGCCGACGGTCTACGGCATCCCGGCCAGTGCGCTGAATCCGGCCCCGTCGGGGTCCTCTTGACCGGGGCGGCAGGCGCGCGAGCCGCCGTGAGGCCGCGGTGAGCAGCATCACCGCCCCGTCACCGGTGCTCGACCCGGACGGCCCGCTGGTCTCCGCGTCACGGGGCCGACGGCGTACCGAGCTGATCATGCTCATCTTCGGCTTCGCGCTGGTCGCGTTCGCCTTCGCCAACGTGGGTTACAGCCTGAAGGGCAAGCTGTCGTCGTCGATGGTGGAGTACCTGGGCGCCTTCGTGGTCATCACCGTGATCGGCCACCTGGCGGTGCGCCGGTTCGCCCCGTGGGCGGATCCGCTGCTGCTCCCGCTGGCGGCGCTGCTGAACGGCCTGGGCATCGTCATGACCTACCGGCTGGCCGCGCAGGGCAACCTGCTGTCCGCCCGGCTGAGCTCGTCCGCGACCGGTATCCAGGTGCTCTACACCGCGATCGGGGTCGGGTGCTTCGTCGCGGTCCTGGCCCTGATCCGCGAGCCCCGGGTGCTGCAGCGCTACACCTATACGCTCGGCGCCATCGGACTGGGGCTGCTGGCGCTGCCCGCGCTCCTCCCGGCGTCGATCAGCCAGGTGTACGGGGCCAAGATCCAGATCCGGCTCGGCACGTTCACCGTGCAGCCCGAGGAGTTCGCCAAGCTGGCGCTGGCCGTTACGTTCGCCGGCTACCTGGTGGCCAAGCGGGACGTGCTGGCCCTGGCCGGACGCCGGGTGCTCGGCATCGACCTGCCCCGGGCGCGAGACCTCGGCCCGATCCTGGTCATCTGGGCCGTCAGCCTGCTCCTGCTGGTCTTCGAGAGCGACATCGGCACCAGCGCGGTGTTCATGGGGCTGTTCGTGGCCATGCTGTACATCGCCACCTCGCGGACGTCCTGGCTGTTGCTCGGCTTCGCCATGTTCGTGGCCGGGGCGTTCGCGGCGAGCAAGCTGTTCGGGCACGTCGGCGAGCGGTTCCAGATCTGGCTGCACCCGTTCAGCGGGACAAATCCAAGCGGCAACGCCTTCCAGCTCGTCCAGGGCCTGTACGGGATGGCCAGCGGCGGGCTGCTCGGCAAGGGCCTGGGCGGAGGGCAGCCGTACATCACGCCGCTGGTGCAGAGCGACCTGGTCTTCACCGCGTTCGGCGAGGAGCTGGGCCTGGCCGGGGTCATGGCCATCCTGCTGATCTACGGGCTGATCGTGCAGCGCGGGCTGCGCACCGCGATGTCGGTCAAGGATCCGTTCTCCAAGCTGCTGGCCGGCGGCCTTTCGTTCATGCTCGCGCTGCAGGTGTTCGTGATCGTGGGCGGGGTGACCCGGCTCATCCCGCTGACCGGCATCACCACGCCGTTCCTGTCCCAGGGCGGATCCTCGCTGGTGGCGAGCTGGATGCTCATCGCGGTACTGATCCGGATCAGTGACGCGGCGCGCCGCCCGCCGCCGCGGCCGATCCAGGAGGAGGGGCTGACGCAGGTCGTGACGCTCCAGTGAACCGCGCGCTGCGCCGGATATCGATCGCCGTGCTGGTGATGTTCGTGCTGCTGCTGATCAACATCAATTACCTGCAAGGCTTCGAGCCGGCCAGCCTGGCCACCAAGCCGAACAACGCCCGCGCCTTCGAGGCGCAATTCCAGTACCAGCGCGGCAGCATCGTGACCTCGGACGGGGTGACGATCGCCCAGTCTATCCCGAGCGGCGACGTCTACAAGTTCCAGCGGAAGTACCCGCACGGCGCCGAGTACGCGCCGGTGACCGGCTACGACACGCTGTACAGCGAGACCGGCATCGAGTACTACGAGAACACGGTGCTGAACGGCAGCGACTCCTCGCTCACGGTCAGGAACTTCATCGACCTGCTCACCGGCAAGCCGCGCAAGGGCGCCAACGTCACCCTCACGATCAACTCCAAGGCCCAGGACGCGGCGTGGAACGCGCTGCAGAACGACACGAACGGCAAGCCGGGCGCCGTGGTCGCGCTGAACCCGCAGACCGGCGCGATCCTGGCCATGGTCTCCTACCCGAGCTACGACCCCAACGTGCTGGCCACCCACAGCGGCAATAAGCTCAACGCGGCCGACAAGGCGCTGCTCCAGCAGGCCGGCAACCCGCTGCTGAACCGGGCCATCAACTTCACCTGGCCGCCCGGCTCTACGTTCAAGATCGTGACCAGCTCGGCGTACCTCGCCCAGAACCCGAACAGCACCCCGCAGACCAACGTCGACTCGCCCACCCAGCTGAAGCTGCCGCAGACCACCCACGTGCTGACCAACAACGCCGGCGAGGTCTGCGGGAACGGCAGCGGCCAGGCACCGCTGATCACCGCGTTCGCGCAGTCGTGTGACACGACGTTCGCCAGCATCGGCATGAACCTCAAGGCACCGGTGCTGAACAACTTCGCCGAACTGTTCGGCATGAACAGCAAGAAGCTGCGGATCCCGATGCCGGTGACCCAGAGCAACTACGTGATCCCGCCGAGCCAGGCGCTGACCGCGTTCTCGGCCATCGGCCAGTACAGCGACACGGTGACCCCGCTGCAGGAGGCCATGTTCGCAGCGAGCATCGCCAACGGCGGCAAGCTTATGACGCCGTATCTGGTCAGGCAGGTCACCGCCAGCGACCTGAGCACAGTGCAGACGACCTCGCCGACCGAGTTGAGCCAGGCGGTCTCGCCTACCGTCGCGACCGACCTGGGCCAGATGATGCTGGCGGTGGTCCAGGAAGGCGACGGCACGGCGAACGCCTTCAACACCGCGGCGGTGGGCTTCACCATGGCCGGCAAGACCGGTACCGCGCAGAACGGGGTGAACAACACCAATCTCAACGACGCCGTTTTCACCTGCTATGCGCCTTACGACAACCCGCAGATCGCGGTGGGCGTCATTATTCAAGGCGGAGGCTACGGGGCAACCGCGGCCGCCCCCATCGCTGTCCAGGTCATCAAGGCGTACCTGGCATCCCTGGGGAAATCGTAGTGACGGATTACCTGCTGGCAGGCCGCTACCGGCTGACCGACCGGATCGCGGCCGGCGGCATGGGCGAGGTCTGGCGTGGTGAGGATGTGCTGCTCAACCGCGCCGTCGCGGTCAAACTGCTGCCCACCGGCCGGGCGGGCGACGAGTCGTTCCTGGCCCGGTTCCGCGCCGAGGCGCGGTATTCGGCCAGCCTGTCCCACCCGGGCATCGCCCGGGTCTACGACTACGGCGAGTCGGCCGAGTTCGGCGGCGCGTACCTGATCATGGAACTGGTCCAGGGCGAGCCGCTGTCCGCGATCCTGGCCCGGGCCAGGCTCTCGCCCGACGCCACCCTGGACATCATCGGCCAGGCGGCCCGGGCGCTGGACGCCGCGCACCAGGCCGGCATCGTGCACCGCGACATCAAGCCCGGCAACCTCCTGGTGGCCGGGGGCGGCACGACCAAGATCACCGACTTCGGCATCGCCACCGCGGTGCGCGCCGCGCAGGCCTCGCACCTGACCGAGACCGGCATGGTGATGGGCACGGCCATGTACGTCTCGCCCGAGCAGGCCACCGGCGCGCCGGTGGACGCCTCCTCGGACATCTACTCACTCGGAGTGGTGGCCTACGAGTGCCTGGCCGGGCACGTGCCGTTCATGGCCAGCGAGCCGCTGGCCATCGCGTACGCGCACAAGCACGCGCCGGTGCCCGCGCTGCCCCCGGACGTGCCCCAGCCGGTGGCCGACCTGGTCTACGACATGCTGGCCAAGACCCCGGCCGGGCGCCCGGCCAGCGCCCGGGCGGTGGCGGACCGGGCCGACATGCTTCGCGAGGCGCTGGCCCTGGCCGCGGGCGGCCGGACCGGCGAGTTCGCCGGGGCGACCCGGGCGGACCTGCCCGCCGCCCCGACCGGGGTGCTGCGCCCGGCCGGTTATGACCCGGCCGGTTATGACCCGGCCGGTTATGAACGGGGCCTCGGCCCGCGCCCGTCATCCAGCCGCCGCCGCTGGATGACGGCGGGCCTGACCGCGGTGCTGTGCGCCGCGGCCGCCGCCACCGGCCTGTACCTCAGCGGGCACATCCACGGTCAGACCAGCGGAGACGTGGGCAATACGGTGCAGCATCTGAGTTCGCCGGCCGTCCCGTCGTCCGTGTCCACCAGTCAGGCCGTCACGATCAGCCCTACTCCTAGTACGGTGGAACAGCCGTCAAAGGTGGCCACCACCTCGGTGAGCCCGAAGCCCAGCAAGTCAGTAAAACCTACATCATCTCCGAAGATCTCACCATCGTCGTCGAGCCCAAGTTCGTCGGCGAGCAGCTCCACATCGGCAAGTGCTTCTTCATCGTCTTCGGCGTCGGCCTCGGCGAGTGCCTCTAGCTCATCGCCGACACCGACGTCGTAGCAATTGGCAATAACGCAGGGTGGTTTGGCAGAGTGCGAGACATGACACAGCCCCGTCTTCTCGGCGGCCGCTATGAGCTCGATGGCGTGGTTGGCCGCGGCGGCATGGCGGAGGTGTACCGAGCCCGCGACATCCGCCTGGACCGGATCGTCGCGATCAAGACGCTGCGCGCAGACCTGGCCAGAGACCAGATATTCCAGGCCCGCTTCCGCCGCGAGGCGCAGTCCGCCGCCTCGCTGAACCACCCGTCGATCGTGGCGGTCTACGACACCGGCGAGGATATGGCGACCGGGGTCCCGGTGCCGTACATCGTGATGGAGTACGTCGACGGCCGCACCGTACGTGACCTGCTGCAAGACGGCCACCGGCTGCTCCCGGAGCGGTCGCTGGAGATCATCGACGGCGTGCTGCGCGCCCTGGACTACAGCCACCAGGCCGGCATCGTGCACCGCGACATCAAGCCGGGCAACGTGATGGTGACCCGCAACGGCGACGTCAAGGTCATGGACTTCGGCATCGCCCGCGCGATGAGCGACGCGCAGGCCACCATGACCCAGACGGCCCAGGTGATCGGCACCGCTCAGTACCTGTCGCCCGAGCAGGCCCGGGGCGAGCGGGTCGACTCCCGCAGCGACCTGTACTCCACCGGCTGCCTGCTGTACGAGCTGCTCACCGGCCGGCCGCCGTTCACCGGCGACTCGCCGGTGGCGATCGCCTACCAGCACGTCCGGGAGAACCCGATCCCGCCGTCCCGGGTGGACCCGGACGTCCCGCCCTGGGCCGACGCGATCGTGCTGAAGGCGATGGCCAAGTCGCCCGCCGACCGGTACCAGACCGCCGCCGACATGCGCGCCGACCTGCAGCGCGCCGCGTCCGGCCTGCCGGTGGCGGCCGCGCCGCCGACCCGGATGGACACGTACCAGGGCACCCAGCGGATGGGCTCGGACCCGATGATGACCGGCCGGACGTCCGCGATCCCGCCGGTCGGCGAGTACGAGTACGCCGGCCAGGGCTACGACCGCGGCCGCGGCGGCGGGGGCGCGCACCGCTGGATCCCGTGGGTGCTCGGGCTGGTGCTCGTGCTCGGTGTCGTCATCGGCGTGGCCTACTACCTGCTGGCCGGGGGCAAGACGTACTCGGTGCCGCTGGTGAACAACCAGAAGGTGGCCGTGGCGGAACAGGAGATCACCCAGCAGCATCTGCGTTCCACCGTGGTCGAGCAGCCCAGCAGCAGCGTCGCCAAGGGCCTGGTGATCGACTCCAACCCCGCGCAGGGCAACAACGTGGCCGCGAACACGCTGGTGACGCTGTACGTCTCCACCGGCGTGGCGCCGGTGGCGGTGCCGTACGTGGTCGGCCAGCAAGAGACCGCGGCCCAGAACACCTTGCAGCAAAAGGGCTTCCAGGTCCGGACCAAGACCGATCCCACCTCCACGGCGGCCTCGGGGACGGTGATCAGCCAGAGTCCCAGCGGCGGCACGGCCCCGCCGGGCTCCACGGTGGTCCTGACCGTCTCCGGCGGCGCGATCTCGGTACCGTCGGTCGTCGGCGATTCTCAGCAGACCGCCAACACGATCCTGAGCACGGCCGGGTTCGCGGTCAGCGTCCAGCAGGGGTCGGGACCGTCCCAGTACGCGAACGGCACGGTCTTCTCCCAGAATCCCAACGCCAACAGCATGGAGGCCAAGGGCTCGACGGTGACCATCTTCGTCCAGAACGGAGCCTCACCGTCCCCGTCCGCAACCCCCTCGACCTCACCCACTCCGACCCCGAGCGGCAGCGGCGGCCTCCTCCCCGGCTTCTGACGCGCGCTAGCCGCCGAAGCCGGTCGCGTCGATGGGCAGGTGAATCGACGCCCAGGGGAAGACGAAGAACCACAGGGCGGCCGCCACGGCCAGGACGATCACGGTCATCGTCCCGGCCCGGGCGGCGGTGCCGCCGGGCAGCCGGTGCCACATCCAGCCGTACATAGGTCGTTCCTCTCGCTCAGCGGGGCTTGGCCGAGACCAGCACGCCGGTGACGATGACCCGGTGCGTGCCGGTCCAGGCGGGGTCGCAGGTGATCAGGGTGATCATCCGCTTGACCGGGCGCCGGGCCGGCTGGCCGGGGACCGGGTCGAGCACCGTGAGGTCGGTGGGCAGCACCCACTGTTTGCCGGTGATCCGGTAGGTGTACTGGTTGAGCTGGGTCTCGGATGTACACCAGGTCCCCGGCCTTCAGCGAGGGCAGCGACCAGAACGGGTTGCCCGCGGTCACCCGGTGCCCGGCCACGGCGAAGTTACCCACCTGGCCCGGCCACTGCGTACCCGGGACGTGTCCCGGGCTCAGGTCGAGCTGGGCCAGGGCGGTCCCCTGGATCAGGGTGAACCGCCAGTGCGGGCCGAAGGCCGGGATGGTGATGAACGCGAACGGCTGGCCGGTGGCCACGTCGAACTGTTCCGGGCTGGCCCCGGCCGCGTCGCCGCGCGCCGGGGCCTGCCGCCACTCCTGGTTGAGCTCGTCTGCTGAGCTGGCGCTGAGCGGAGTCCGCGCGCAGGGCGGTGCCCCAGATGAGGTAGCTGATGAAGAGCAAACCGATCACGCCGAAGGTCAGGAAGATCTCCCCCGCGGCGCGGATCACCTGTCGCACGGCTTATCCATTCGTGTCGGTGTCAGCGACTGATCGCTACTAAGAGAGACTGAAGAATATCCATTTGTAACCATCGCTGTCCGGAGAACGACAGGCTCTTGGTATCCAGACTTCCGAGGCGGAGCGACCACGGCCGGGAGCGGCTACGCTTAGGTTCCGCACCGCTGTGCTTGCCCGGGGGACGGCCCCCCGGACCCCGCGGGGTTTGCCATGCAGGAGGCCGTCGTGCCCAAGTCGCGCGTCCGCAAGAGGACGGTCTACACGCCGCCGCCGCCCAAGTCGGCGCGGCGGAAGGTCAGCGCGCCGTGGGTCGGACCGACCATCGTGGTCTGCCTGATCCTCGGCCTGGCCTGGATCGTGGCGTACTACATCACGAACGGCTCGTTCCCGGGCATGTCGGCGCTGGGCGCGTGGAACCTGGTGGTCGGCTTCGCCTTCATCATCGCCGGCGTTACCCTGTCCACCCGCTGGCGCTGAGCTCGCGCCTCAGCCCGCGCCGGTCAGCTGCCCGTTCCTGATCATCACGGCGATCACGATCAGCACCACGACCGCGACCGTCGCGAGCGCCTGCAGCGCGACGCGGTTCTTCCGCGGCGCGTACGCGTAGGCCCCGGTCAGCAGCACGCCGGTCAGCAGCCCGCCGATGTGGTCCTGCCAGGCGATGGCGTTGTGGAAGAAGAAGCTGAGGGCCAGGTTGATGGCGATCAGCATGACGATCCCGCGGGTGTCCAGGCGCAGCCGCCTGGAGACCACGAACCACGCGCCGAACAATCCGAAGATGGCGCCCGAGGCGCCCACGGCGGGAGCGTTCTCCGGCGCGATGAAGTAGTACATCACCCCGCCGCCGAGCGCGCTGAGCAGGTAGACGCCCAGGAAGCGGAGGCGGCCGAGGAGGCCCTCCAAGGCCGGGCCCACGAAGATCAGCGCCCACATGTTGAACACGATGTCCAGGATGCCCAGGCCGTTCTGGCCGGTGGCCGGGGCCAGGAACGCGGACGTGATCAGCCGGTACCACTCGCCCGCGGCCATGCCGTGCAGCGGGCCGCCGTATCCGTAGGTGGCGTAGCCGACCATCTCCAGGTCGGTGACGATGTTCGGCCGGACCCAGGTGGCCAGGAAGACCACGATGTTGATGGCGACCAGCGCCCAGGTGACGATGGTGCCGGCGGTCGGGCGGCCGCCGAACGCGGTGGTGGCCTGCCGGGTGGTCCGCGTGCCCTGACCGATGCAATCCACGCACTGCTGGCCCACCGAGGCCGATCGCATGCAGTCAGGGCACGCGTGACGCCCGCACCGGACACACGAGACGTAGGTCTCCCGGCCGGGATGCCGGTAACAGGTGGGGACCTGCGGCGCGGTCTGGTCCCCCGGTCCAGGCTGGCCCGGCTGGTCCCATTGACCCGGTGAACCAGATCCGGGGTCGTTGGGCGTGCTCACGTTTGACGATCCGATCAGCTGGCGGAGCGGTCCACGGTGACCGACTCGAGGACGACGTCCTCGACCGGCCGGTCCTGGCTGCCGGTCTTGACCCGGGTGATCGCGTCCACCACGTCGGCACCCTCGATGACCTCACCGAAGATGGTGTGCTTCCCGTTGAGCCACGGAGTGGGGACGACGGTGATGAAGAACTGCGAGCCGTTGGTGCCCGGCCCGGCGTTGGCCATGGCCAGCAGGTAGGGCCGGTCGAAGCGCAGGTCAGGGTGGATCTCATCGGCGAACTTGTAGCCGGGTCCGCCGATGCCGCTGCCGAGCGGGTCCCCGCCCTGGATCATGAAGTCGGGAATGACCCGGTGGAAGATGGTCCCGTCATAGAGCTTGCCCGTGGTCGCCTGACCCGTACCCGGGTCGGTCCACTGCCTGCCGCCCTCGGCCAGTTCCACGAAGTTGCGCACGGTCTTCGGTGCATGATCAGGGAAAAGGCGGACGACCACCCGGCCCTGATTCGTCTGCAACGTCGCCGTCAGCGTTTCTGCCATGCACGTCCTCCACCTGATGGCCTATATTTCGTCGGCGTAAAACATCCGTCAGTCATCACCGTACCGGTAGCGCGCGATGGTTGAAGACAGCCGGGACGGGAAGTCTGTGATAACGGGATTACGCTCGGGAGGTTTACTGTGTCCCTTATCAAGACCAACCGCACTACCGCCGGGATGGCGGCGATGGGCGCGCGCGCGAAAGATGCCGCCGCTCAGGCCGTCCCCGCGGGAAAGCGCGCGGGAAAGACAGCGGTCCAGGGAGCCCGCCAGGGCGCTGCGGATGCGAAGGAGTGGGCTGCGCCCCGGGTGCAGGACGCGAAGGACTGGGCCGCGCCGCGAGTGCAGGACGCCGTCCGCGGCGCCAGGGAATGGGCCGCGCCCCGGCTGGAGAATGCCGCGGACGCGGTGACCACCTCGGTCGCGCCAAAGGTCTCCTCGGCGCTCCGCTCCACCGCCAGCCAGGTCCGGCCGGCCGCGGCCAAGACCGGTGTGCGCAGGCTGCTCGACTGGCGCTGGCTGCTCGGCCTGGGCGCGGTGGTCGCCGCGGCGGGTACCACGGCGGCCGTGGCCATGCGGCGCCGGTACGCCCGTGCCACCGCCGCCGCCAAGGACGCCACAGAACCGGACGTCACTGAGCAGACGGCGGCCGAGGACCCCGCGGCCGAGGCTCCCTCGGTCAACGGACAGGTCACCACGCCCAGGACGTAACGAGAACACGGGCGGGCGCGGCGTCCGCGCCGGACGCCGCGCCTGTCTGCGCCTGATCCGGTACCGTCAAGTGACGGACCCAGGGATCATGACCGGCAGGCAGGCGACGTGGTGAGCGAGCACGACGGGAACCCGAGGGCTACCCGGCGCGGCGCGGCCCGCCTGCTCGGCTGTCTGGCCACCGCGGCCATCGCCGTCTCGACGCTCATCATCACCGGGATCTCGGTCGCCGGGCCGAACGTCTCCGTCCCGGCCATGCGCAAACCGTCTGGCTGGCCGCCCTGGTGGCACGCGCTGCACCTGACCGCCACCTTCGTGACCGTGTCGCTGTGGGCCGCGATGGTGCTGGGCTGTGCCGGAGTGATCGCCGGGCTGGTCGCCGTGGCGCGCGGCGCGCGACCGCCGGTGCGCCCGGTCTTGGCGGCCGCCTTCCTGGCCCTCGCGGTGGTGACGGTGCTCCCCCCGGCCGGGTCGACCGACGCCATCTCCTACGCCGCCAACGGGCGGATGGCGGTCATCGGGCACAGCCCCTACGTCATGACCCCGCTGCAGTTGCGGCGGACCGGGGACCCGGTCGGCCGGCAGATCCCGGTCAGCGAGTTCCCGTCCACCTGGCTGAACACGGTGTCGGTTTACGGCCCCGTGGCGACCGGGACCGAGTGGGTCGCGGCCGAGCTTGGCGGGTCGTCGCTGGCCCGGATCACGTTCTGGCTGAAGCTGGAGGAGGCGCTGGCCTTCGGCGCGGTGATCGTGGCCCTGGACCGGATGCTCCGGGCCGATCCCGCACGGCGCCTGCGCGCCCACCTGCTCTGGTCCGTGAACCCGCTGCTGCTGTGGGAGATCGTGGCCAGCGGCCACATCGACGGGCTCGCCGCGCTGTTCGGCCTGCTGGGCGTGGCCGCGCTGCGCCTGCGCCCCGGCCGGGCGAGCACCACGACCAGCGAAAGCGGGCTGGCCAGCGCCACGACCGGCGATCGCGGGCAGATCGGGCTGCGGGACGCGGCCCTGGCCGGGCTGGCGATCGGCGTGGCCACCGGGATCAAGGCCGAGTGGGCGCTGTTCGGCCTGGCCGTGGCCTGGGCCTGCCGCCGGTCGGCCCGGCCGCTGCGGCCGCTGGCCGCCGCCGCGGCCGGCTTCGCGCTGGTCGCGGTCCCGGTCTACCTGGCCGCGGGCACTCCGGCGATCAGGGTTCTGATCACCCGCGGCCCCGGGGTCACCTGGGACACCATGTACCAGCTGTTCTGGCGGCCGGTGCTCGGTGATACGCAGTTCAGCGTGAACAGTGCCCCGCCGCACCTGGCCTTGATCGCGTACCTGCTGTTCGCCGCGGTGGCGGTGCTGGCCGTGCTGCGCTTCCCCGACCCGGTGCCGAACCTGCCCGCCCTGACCCCGGCGCTGGCCCTGAGCCTGGCCTGGCTGTTCGTCACCGCCTTCCAGCGGCCCTGGTACGACGTGATGGCGCTCAGCCTGCTCGCGCTGTACTCGGCCTCCCGGCTGGACTGGCTGGTGCTGATCCGGCTACTGGCCGGCGCGACCGTCTACGTCCAGGCCGTGCAGAGCCCGGCCGAGCCGCACTGGCTCGCCAACCTGACCCAGTTCGACGGCGCGTGGCTGACCCCCGGCGTTCGCCTGGCGGCCACCGGGGCGTTGGTCTGGCTCTGCCTGACCGGGCGCTGGGGCTGGCGGCCGGCCTCGGCGGCGTCGGCCGGACGGCTTCCCGAGCTGCTGCCAGCCACCTGACCGGGGTTCTCCACAAGCACGCGCTGTGGATAACTCAGAACGTAACGTCCCAGGGTGGAATGGGGCCCTGGCAACTGAATGCACATGTCTGTGGATTCATTGTGGACAACGCGGAGCTACAGGGGCTGGTCCGGAGGATCTCCGAGGGCATCACCGGTCAGGTAAAGCCGAGGCCAACGGCAGTCGACGAACTGGTCGAGGTATCCGGTGAGCCGTTCCTCGAAGTCGTCGTCCTCCGCGGCGGCCCCGGCGGCGCGTTCCACGGCCGACGGGCCGTCCACGCCGAACGCCACCGCCCGCAGTTCCCAGGCATCGCGTTGCGCCCCGTCGTGCCAGCGCTGCACGGTCCCGACCTGCCGGGCGCAGGTGTCGCCCGCAATGGCTTGCCCGTACGTCCGCTCCCATTCGGCGCTGCGCGGGTGCGGGCCCGCCCCGGGGTTCTTCCGGTCGGCGGTCTTGAGCGCGTCCAGCACGAGCGTCCACTGATAGGCGGGCGCGAGCCAGCGCGGCTCCTCCCGCTGGCACAGCCAGCTGCCCCGCGACAGCCGGGCCCGGATCGCGGTGCTGACGTGCGCGGCCAGCCCGACCGGGCTGACCCGCCGGGCGATGACCGGTACCCGGGCGCTCACCGCCGCGTCCACGCCATGTGAGATGGCGCAGTCCCGGAGCCGGGACGGCATCATCTCCAGCAGGGACAGCAGCGCGGTCCTGGGCACCGGCATGGGCCAGCCGGTCAGGTGCCCGAGAACCGACAGCTCGGCCCACAGCCGGATGGCCGGGTACTCCTCCAGGGCCCGCTGGGCGACGCGCATGTCCCGCAGCGTGCACGGGCGCGCGGTGCAGTCCGCGCCGCACGTGGTGCTGCGCGGCCGGACGACCCCGGCCGGGGTCGCGGTCGCCGCCGCGTCCCCGCCGGTGGCGTCGGGCATCCGGGCCAGCAGCGGGTAGTCCATCCCGTCGGCGAAGACCGCTGCCTCGCCGGGCCGCAGGGTGACCAGGAAGCGGTCCTGCGCGCGGGTCATGTTCATCGTGGCGCCCACGGCCAGCCGGTCGCTGGCCGCCGGGAGGCGGTGGGTGATCTTCACCGCCGTGTTCTTGATCACGTCGGGGACCAGTCGCTCGGGGATCTGCTCGACGAAGACGACGCCCTCGCCGTAGGCGCGGAGCTCGGCCAGCAGCGCGGCGAACTGCTCGACCGCGGGCCCGGCCGCGCCGCCGGGGGCGTCCGGGCGGCGCAGCAGCCGGCTGGCCTCCTCGATGACGGTCAGGTGACGCAGCCGGACCTGGCCGGACGGCCGGGCCCGGTGCTCCATCCGCAGGTGCTCAGCCAGCCGGATCAGCACGGTGCCGGTGAGGAATGCCTTGTCGCCGTCGTCGCCCACGTCCTCGAGCTCGAGCACGGCGTTGGTTCGCAGCAGCCGGCCGAAGTCGAGCTGGTGACCGCCCTCCAGGAACCGGCCGGTGCTGCCCAGGCGCAGGCCGGACAGCCGGGCCTTGACGAACCCGAGCACGTCGTCGGCGATCCGCTCGCTGTAGCCGACCTCCCGCAGGATCCGGACCGCGGCCCGTTGCAGGTCGGCCAGCCGCGGGTAGCCGGGGTTGGCGTCCGCGGCGAGCGTCTCGCCCAGCGCCATATCCCACCCGGCGTCCTCGTAGACCCGGGTCAGCGCCGCGCTGAGCACCGGCCCGAACGGTTCGTGCGAGCGGAACGACGCGATGAACAGCGCCGCGACCAGGTCCGCGTGGGTCTGCAACGGAAACCGGCGGCCCGCGTCGTCCGCGGCCGGCTCCAGCGGGTTCAGCCCGGCCGCGATCGCGTCGGAATCACCCGGCCGGATCCGCACCACCTCGGCGGCGAGGCGCGCGGCCAGCAGCTGGTACTCGGCCTTGGCCGGCTCCACCGCCAGCCACGGGATCCCGGCCCCGCTGGCGGCCTCGAGCAGGGCCCGGACGGTCTGCGACTTGCCGGTCCCGCTGGCCCCGCAGACCAGCACGTGCCGGTTCAGCGAGTCGAGCGGCAGCAGCAGCGGCCCGGCCGGCCGGCGGTCCCGGTCCAGCACGTCTCCCACCGCGATGGTCGCCCGGCCGGCCGCGGCGGGCTCCTGGGTCACGTCGAAGTCGGGCCGCAGTGCCAGCCGTACCCCGGGGATCTCGTGCTCGGGTGGCCGGGCCAGCGCCGCGACCAGCTCGGTGCCGACGTACCACGGGTAGTCGGGGCCGGCCGCCGGGCCGGCGTCCCGCATGAGCTCGGGCAGGCCGCGGGCGTCACCGTCGGCCGGGGCCATCGCGTAGGGCAGATCGGCCAGGTCGGCGGACGCGCAGACCAGCCCGGCCACCCGGGCCGCGGCGTCCGCGTCGGCGCCGCCCGCGGCCAGCCGGATCCGCCACAGCCCGGTCGGCAGGTGCTGGCGCAGCTCGGCCTGCTCGGGAAGCAACCCGGCAAGCGCGTCCGCGTGCCCGGCAAGCCCCTCCGTCTGCCCGGGAAGGGTCTCGGCCAGCGCGCCGGTCTCGGCGCTTCCCACCGGCTCGGCCACCAGCAGCCACCCGAACGCCCGCGGCCACACCGCCAGCAGGCACTCTTCCAGCGACGGCGGGGGCCGCCGCGGCCCGGCACGACGCCCGGCCGCCAGCCGGAGCCCGCCGATGGCCCGCCAGCTCGGCAGCTCGGCCATGAGGCTGGCCAGGGCCCCGGGGGCCAGCGGCTCGGCGCGGGCGCCGCCAGGCAGGGTGAGCAGGACCTCGCGCTCGTCCCGGCTGCCGACCAGGCCGGAGCCGGCCGCCAGGAACTGCACCGGGCCGCCGGCCCGGTGCCGCACCCAGCCCAGAGCCAGCAGCCCGTTGTCCTTGGCGCCGATCCCGGCGTGGTAGGCCGCGAGCAGCGCGGCCAGCCGCTGCGTGCGCCCGGGGTCGTCCGGGCGCCCGGTGAGGGCTCCGGTCTCGCCCGGGCCGGGCCGCCGCGGGATCTCGGTGATGCGGTACGCGTCAAGCGCGGTCAGCTCGGGCCAGCCTAAGGTCACCACGCGCCTTTCCACACGTTTGCCATGTCCCGACACAAACACCTTAAACAGGGCGGGTCACGCAGTGAAAGACCTCCGCTGCCCGTCGTCACGCCTCGCGGCGTGCCCGGCGGGCGGGGCGAGCGCGGCGCCGAGTCCGTGACCGGGCAGGAAACCGTATCCCGGCCGGTAGGCGGAGCCTTCGTGCTGGCCCGCCACCGGGTCGTCGCGGCCCGCCCAGGGGTCGAAGCCGGGTGGCCAGGTCCGCCAGTCGGGAAAGGCCGACCAGCGGCGACGCTGCGATCGCGCGATGAGCTGCAGGACGACGAAGGCACCCACCGCCAGCACCGCCACGGCGATCAGCGCGATCCGCTCCGCCGCCGAATCCCCGCCGTGCTTCGC
>CAWFXW010000007.1:0-7616 GCA_963819785.1 uncultured Actinomycetes bacterium
GGCCGGACGCCGCCAGAACGGACACAGGGCCGTCGGCGGCGCTCGCGCGCCGGAACACCTTCCGCACCGGTCGCTCGGTGCGTCTCCTATACGCGGGGCGTCGCGGCGACCGCCTGCTCGGCCGTCCAGCGGTCCATCCGCTCCCACTGCGCGAGCAGCCACTCACTGCGCGCCTCGTCGCCGTGCGGGACCTCCGTGGCCGGGATGCGCCACCAGTGGACGCGGACCGGGCGCTGGAGCGGGAGGAAGGACCAGGCGGCGCGCGGGGAGGCTATGACGTCCAGCCCGGCGTGGGCGACGAAGATTACGTCGGCGGTGGGAGCCGCCGCCAGCGCGGCGAGGCTTCCGGCGTTCCGCGGCGGCAGGACGTAGTGCAGCCGGGCCGCGCGGGCGGCGCGCCGGTACTGGCCGAGGCGGCGCAGGCGGGCGACAGCGCGGCGGTGGCGGCGCGGCGTGAAGTTGCCGCCCTCGGGGAAGATCACCAGCGCGTCCCGCGGACGCAGGCCCGCGGCCAGTGTCGCGATCGCGTCCTCGGCGGTGCCGCGGGCGGCAGGCAGGAAGCAGTGCGGCACCCGGCCGAGCAGGACGTCCAGGCACGGATCGGCGCGCAGCACACCCTTCAGGACGGTGTGCGGCAGCAGACCGGCCTCGGTGAGCAGGGTCTGCAGGAGCAGGAAGGAGTCGCCGAGCCCCGCGTGCCGGACGAGGATCACCAAAGGCACACCGGGAGTTCGGTCGGCCACGGGCAGCGCGGGCGTCATCTCCACCTCCAGGTGGAACAGCCGCTCGGCCGTCCCGCGCAGCACGGCCAGCAGCCGGGCGAGCAGCGCGAAAGCCTCGGCCGCCCGCCTGTCCCGCGCGGCCGGCCCGGCAAGGGGGCCGCGCAGGAACAGCGCGGCCGCCGCCAGCAGCCCGGCGAGGTCGGCCACGAGGTACACGAGCAGGAAGCCCGTCATGCGCGTCGGACGCCAAGGCCCGCGTGCGGCAAGCGACACCGGGGCGCCGAGGACGCTCACGGCGACCAGCGCGGCCGCGGCCACCGGGATCAGGGCGATCAGGAGCGCGGTGATGACCGTCCGCCGGGCCGCCGTGAGCAGCGCGGCGCCGATACCGGTCCGCCAGGGGTGCGGTTCGCGGGAGGAGCGGGCGCGCTCCCCTGCCGGTACGTCCCGGCCGGGCGGGCGGAAGGGCCCCGCCGGGCCCGTGGCCGACTCCCCCGGGCCGGCGGACGCGGCGGGCTCTGCCCGGTAGGCCGGCTCGGTACGTACGGGTGGCTCGGCCCGGCCGGCTGCCCCGGCCTGGTCGTCGCCCGTCGCGGGGCCCATCATGCCGGGCCGTCCGCGGCGTCGAGGGCGGAGTCCAGATAGCGCGAGGAGGCGGCGTAGGCACGTTCGATGCGCTCCGCCGTCTGCCCGAAGGCCCGGTGCCGCAACTGGCCCAAGGCGCCGCCCACTTCGCCCGAGGCCGCTCCGCTGGGCAGCACGTGCACGGTGACGTGCGACGGCAGGTCGGCCATGTCGCGGGCGAAGCGGTGCCTGCGGGCGATCTCGAACGCGACGGTGGCGACTTCCCAGGGCAACCTCGGCGGGCTGAGGGGCCGTTCGATCCGGCCGACCTGCAACACGTAGATCTCGCGGGCGCCCAAGGCGACGGCCCGGCCCACGGGGATGCTGTTGACCAGGCCGCCGTCCACGAAGTGCTCGCCGCCGATCCCGACCGGCGGCAGCAGTCCCGGCACGGCGGACGAGGCGAGCACCGCCTCGACCAGCGGACCCCTGTCGAACCAGTGCTCGGCGGCGTGCTCGATGCTCGCCGCCACGCACTGGAAGGGCACGGCCAGTTGCTCGATGCGGGCGACCGGCAGGTGGTCGCGCAGCAGGTCGAGCAGCGGCGCCGGGGTGTACAGATGGGTACGGCTCCGCACGGCGGTGGACAGGCGGCCCATCAGGGAACCGGCGAACACCCCCGCCCGGCCCAGGCCCGTCCACAGATCGATCAGGCGGCTCACGGAGGCCGGCGACGGCTCGGCTGCCACGGCGGCCCCGTTGATCGCGCCGACGGAGGTGCCCAGCACCAGGCCCGGCTTCACCCCGGCGGTGAACAGCGCCTTGAGCATGCCGACTTCGTATGCTCCCAGGGCCCCGCCGCCACCCAGCACGAACGCCGGGCCACGTACGTCACGCACACTGCGCTCCATGGCTCACGTGTGCCCCGACTCCGCTCGCGCAACCCGAACGGCGGCGCGGGCGCGGCCGGTTCGGGTTCCCGGCGGCCGAAGTACGGGACCCCGCCCGGTCGTCAGGCAGGGCTGTTGCGGGGCGACCCGTCCCCGGGGCGGCCTGTCAGCTCTCGCGTGTGATCCAGCCGCTCCCGCTCAGCGGATAGTCGTAGCCGGGGCGGGCGACGTCGGCGCAGGTGCGGAACGGGGTGCCGTTGTCGTCGACGCGGACGATGCCGTGGCGGCTGCCGCTGGACCAGTCCGGGGTGAGGTCCCAGCGGGCAGGTCTGGAAGTGCGTGCCGAGCAGCGAACGCCACTGCCTCATCCGCAAGGGGGCCGGCCACTGCGGGGCCATTCATGCGGACTGGTTCGTGCTGGCGCTGTGCCTGCTAGAAATGAAACCGGTGCACGTCGAGGATCTGGTCCTGCGGAGCGCCACGGGCGAGAGCGTTCCGGTCTATGTACCGAACCGTGGCGGTGGCCGTGCGAGTCGTCACATGTGGGTGTCGGCCGGCCACCGTGCCGTCTGGGAGGAGCTGGTCCGGGAGAAGTTATCCCTGCCCGCGGCCCCAACTCAGGAGGACGATGATCGAATAATCTTCGCCGAGCAGGAGTTCGACCGTGCCTGCCGCGCCGGGCAGGGCGGCTGGTTCGCCGACGATGCCCGCCCGGTCCGCAAGCTCTGCCAGCCGACAGGAGGCTTCACCCTTCCCTGGTTGCCTGTCCAGCGGCCTCAAGACCCCTTGCGAATCACTGACGTGGAGCGAGTCGCCGCGTCGATGGGCTCAAGAGGCTCGGCGCCAGGAGCGGTTACTGAGGGAGTAGCGGCAGGTCGCGCCGCGCGAAGCCCGGCGCTGGGAGCGGCGCGTGAGGGGAGTGGCAGGTCGCCGCGCAGTTCCTCACCCTGACCAGCCGGGGCTGGCGGCTGCTGGTGATCGCCGCTGACCGGGCACGCAATTCGGCGAACGTGGATATGGTGCCGATCGCCCTGGCTGGCCTATTCATGATCGATGTCGGGAATCGGCGGGCCGACGGCGAACTTCACTCGGCCGGTGAGCCCTGTGGCGACCACGTGCGCGGGCGTTTGCGGGTGACGTACAAGGTTGAGTCAGCGTTGGCGGCGTTCGGGATGTCTCCGGTTGCTGTACAGCCGCTCATGGTCTTCGCGGGGAAGGCCGATGCGCGTACTCCTCGGCCCGGAGGCGCTGCTGGTCACCCCGCGACCGGTCATAGCAAGCGGTCACAGAAAGCCGGATCGGTCACGGCCCAGGCCAGGCCCCGTCGGTCATGACCGATCCCAACAGCGCGCGCCACCACGGCGCCCGCGCCCGCTCCCTCGTTTGAGTCGCCCAGTTGATGACCTTGTAGGTACACGCCCTGCCGCGTGTGCACCGAGCACGGCAGGCCCTGGGCGGGAGAACGGCTCTCGATGGCGATGTGCACGATGTCAGCCGACGCCGCGGCTACCTAGGGCAACGGCGATGGCCCCGGAGGCCCGTGGCGGGCTTCTCGGGCCGCCTGAGTTGGGGTTTAACCTCCGTCCGTGGTCGGCCCGTTGAGCTGGCCACGGGCTTTGCCGTTCTCCAGACAGCAGGGCGGCCTTTGCATGATCATGTCTTCTCGCTGAAGTCGACACTGATCACAACAAAGGCCGTGAGGGTGGGTCTGCTGGACGATGCCGCCTACGTCGAGTCCCTGACCGTGTTGTCCCGGTTCCGGACCGACTTCTACGCCTGCTTGGCCACCCGGGCCGACGCGCTGTTCGAGCTGACCGATTCCCTGCTGTGCGCGGACGGGCCGGTAAAGACGCTGGTCGACCCTCTGCCGCGCGCGGCCGACGGACGGATCATGCTGGCCTGCGACGTCAGCGACTGGCTGCGGCCGGACACGGCCACCAGCGCGGAGAGGCTGTTCTGCCATACCTACGGCCGTGGCAGGGGCTCGGCCCAGATGATCCCGGGCTGGCCGTACTCGATCGTCGCCGCCCTGGAACCAGGCCGCACCTCCTGGACCGCGCTGCTGGACGCGGTCCGGCTCGGGCCGGGCGCCGACGAGACCGCCGTGACCGCCACGCAGTTGCGGGAGGTGGTCGAGCGGCTGTGCGCAGCCGGGCACTGGACAGACGGCGACCTGCCGATCCTCATCGTCCTCGACGCCGGCTACGACGTGGTCCGCCTGGCGTTCCTGCTGGCCGGCCTGCCCGTGGAACTGCTGGGCCGGCTGCGCTCGGACCGGGTCCTGTACTTCCCGCCCCCACCGCAGCCCCCGGGCAAAGTGGGGGCGGGAAGCCCAAGCGTGGGGCAGAGTTCAAATTCGCCGACGAGAGCACCTGGCCCGCACCGGCCCGCACCACCACCAGTGCGACCAGCCGTTACGGGCAGGCCGTCGCCCGGTCCTGGGACCGGCTGCACCCGCTGCTGAGCCGGCGCTCGGCCTGGGCCGACTACCCGGCCGGCGGCCTCCCGGCCATCCCGGGCACGGTGATCCGGCTGCAGGTCGACCACCTGCCCGGGGACCGCGACCCCAAGCCGGTGTGGCTGTGGTGGTCCGGCGTCGATGCCACGGCCGCAGACGTGGACCGGCTCTGGCGGTCGTTCCTGCGAAGATTCGATCTTGAACATACCTTCCGGATGGCGAAGCAGACCCTCGGCTGGACCCGCCCGAAGATCCGCACCCCCGAGGCGGCGGACCGCTGGACCTGGCTCGTGCTTGCCGCCCACATCCAGCTCCGCCTCGCCAGGCCCTTGGCGGAAGACCTCCGCAAGCCCTGGGAGCGTCCCGCGAAGCCGGGCCGCCTCACCCCGGCCCGCGTCCGCCGGGGATTTCGCCGCCTGCACGGGAAGACACCCCAGCCAGCCGGTGCACCGAAACCCAGCACGGCGGGCCCAGGCCGACCGGCCGGCTCGAAGAACCAACGACTTGCGCGTCAGTAACCCGTCGGAAAACACGTTGAAGCAGACAAGCGAGAGAACGGCGGAGCCAAGCAAGCTGCTAAAACCCCAAGCTGCGGTGGCGCGGCGCTTCTCTCCGCCGACGCGTAGAGCACCGCGTCCGGCGCCCCGCACGCGGTGCTTCGGCCGGGCGCTGCGCCGCGGAAGCGCAACCGCCCATAGGGTAGCCGGGGCCCGGCGTGACTGCCTTCTGATGTGTCAGCGAGGGTGTTTTGTTCTATTATGACCTTTTGGCTGATGTGTCAGTATCCGCCGTGATGCGTCGGCCCGCGCAGGTCGCCGACACATCAGCCGACGCCTTGACCTGCGATGACACATCAGACACATCATTTTTGACCCCCCCTTTTTGGGGTCTGCAGCCGGGTTCTCGCAGTGCTGGGGGATCTGCGGCGCCGCCCCACCCGGCATCTCCTTCCCCTCCCCTTCTGGTGGACGGGTCGGCACCGGCGCGGCGAACGCCACGGGAGCCCCGCTCGTCCCCCTCCGTCTTGACAAGTTCCGTTTCGCGATGACCGGTCGAGTGTCCGTCATCGGACTCCCACCGGTCGACAGCCTCGTGGCCGCTGGCGCTCCACGGCCTGTGTGACGTAGCGGCTGAAGCCACCGGGGGCCTGCCTGGGAGCGGATCTCCTCCGGCGGCGTCACCATGGACTTCTTGGTTGCCATACAGCGGCCGCACCGCCTTTCCTGACTGCTGTAACAAGGTGAGCTTTACCGTCGTGAGCCTCTGCCCCGGGCGACAAGCTCCTCAGCCCCGGAACGCCGTATGTCTCTCGTGTCACGAAGGAACTGTTGATGCTTCGCGTGCTGAGTGAGGGCGGTGCGATGTCGTAGCCACCTGCACGGGGGAGGGCGGCGAACAGGGTGCCGACGAAAAACGCCGGCGCGCGTCCTTGGTATAAAGAGTAGCGGTGAAGATAGTATCGAAGGCGATACTATCTTTCGTGTCGCTGAAGCGATGCTGCCAAGACGGGACCTCTTCTCATGCACCGCTTTATCGGCAGGGACCAAGAACTCCGCACCTTGCAGCGCACGCTCGATGAGGTCCGCGCGGACGTGGGCGCGGCCCAGCCAGGCCAATGTGTGCTCATGCGGGGCAGGCGGCGTGTGGGGAAGTCCACTTTGGTCGAGGAGTTCCTCGACCGGGCAGCGGTCCCCCACCTGTTCTTCACCGCCGCCGGCGGCTCCGCGGAAGACGAACTGGCAGAGTTGCTCGATGCCGCGGCCGGCTCCAGCCTGCCGGATCGCTCGCTCTTCGCGGAGGAGACGCCGAGCCAGTGGAACGCGGTCTTCCGGCTCTTGGCGGAGATTCTGCCCCACGACACCCCGAGCGTGGTCGTGATCGATGAAGTGCCCTACCTCATGGAGCGCATCGACGCCTTCGAGGGCATGCTCCAGCGCGCCTGGGACCGGTTGCTCAGTCGTAAGCCCGTTTTGTTGCTGCTGGTCGGCTCGGATCTCTCGATGATGGAGGCGCTCAACAGCTACGACCGCCCGTTCCACCAGCGTGGGCGGGAGATGGTCGTGGGGCCGCTGACCCCGGCGGACATCAGCGAGATGCTCGACCTGGAGCCGGCCGCTGCCTTCGACGCCGCGCTCATCACCGGCGGGCTGCCGCTGATCTGCCGGGAGTGGCAGCCCGGGGCCTGCATGTGGGACTTCCTGGATGCGGCGCTGGACAACCCGATCTCTGCTCTCCTGGTCTCGGCCGAGCGATCGCTCGCCGCAGAGTTCCCGCCGCAGGCGATGGGCAGGGACGTGCTGCGGGCGATCGGATCGGGCGAGCGGACCTTCACCAACATCGCGCGGGCCGCCGGCGGCATCGCTCACAGCACGCTCAGCAGGTCAGCTGACCTGCTGATCGACAAGCGTGTCGTGGCGGCCGAACTCCCGATCTCCCTGCACCCCTCGAAAGAGCGCCGCTACCGGGTGGCGGACCCGTATCTTCGCTTCTGGCTGGCGTTCCTCGATCCGCACATGGCAGAGATCGAGCGCATGCGGGGCGACCTCACCTTGGCCCGGATCCGGGAGCGGTGGACCAGTTGGCGGGGACGTGCTGTCGAACCCCTGGTCCGGGAGTCTCTCGCCCGGACCCTGCCGGACGGCGAACTGCCCGCCGCCCCCGCTGTCGGCGGCTACTGGACACGCAGCAACGACGTCGAGATCGACCTGGTGGGCGCGGACCGGCAGCCCGTGGCGAAGCGGTTGGTGTTCCTGGGCTCGGTCAAGTGGCTTGAGACGGCCCCGTTCGACGCCCACGACCTGGCGGCCCTGCACAAGCACAGGGCCGCGCTCACCGACGAACCGATCCCACTTGTCGCGGTCTCCCGCAGCGGCGTCACCTGCTCGGGCCTACAGGCGGCTTTCGGGCCGGAGGAACTCCTCAGGGCATGGCGCCCCGCTGGTCCGAAGGCTGCGTCGAACCGACGGTCGGCCCGGCGATGAC
>CAWFXW010000008.1:0-12300 GCA_963819785.1 uncultured Actinomycetes bacterium
GTGCGCGTAGCTGGTCCAGCCGCCGGGGGTCACGCCGTTGATGCTGCCGATGACCGGTATCTCGACCGCCGCCGCGGCGCGCTCGAGCAGGCTCAGGTAGCGGCGCGGGCTGGGTTCATCCGCGGCGCCATCTTCCTCGGCCTCAGCCTCCGCCTCGGCGGGGAAATAGGACAGGGCCTCGGCGAAACTCTCCGTGCCGGCCTCGGCCAGCCGCGCGTTCTGCTCGGCCTCCCGGCGCAGCTGCTCCTCGAACAGGGAGTAGAGCACCACCGCGCCGACACCGGCGTCGGCCAGCCGCCGGACGCCGTCGACGGTGTTCGACAGCGGTGAGGCGGAGGCGACGAGCGGGTTGCGTAGCGCCAGGCCCAGGTAGCTGGTCGAAAGGTCCATCAGCTTTCCTTCCGCGCATCAGAGGGGAACCGATGGGCACCGCGGGCAGCCATCTCCTCGTAGGTGTCCCAGCGCTGGTCGACCGCTTCCTGGGCCAGGGCCCCCAGCCGCTCGGCCTCGGCCGGGT
This sequence comes from uncultured Actinomycetes bacterium, assembly GCA_963819785.1. Classification (GTDB taxonomy): domain Bacteria; phylum Actinomycetota; class Actinomycetes; order Streptosporangiales; family Streptosporangiaceae; genus Palsa-504. Next base: position 518 of record CAWFXW010000008.1, read on the forward strand.
CGGTGTTGCTGAGCGAGCGGTACCGCAGCTCCCGCTGCGTGTAGTCGGTCAGCGCGATGCGCGGCCTGGGCGAGTCGAGCAGGAACGGGTTGCCGCCGGCCGTCCGCAGCATGGGATCGTAACGGACCAGCGGCCAGTAGCCGCTGGCCACGGCGCGGTACTGCTGGCCGAGCCCGTCGCGCATCTCGATGCCGTGGGCGATGCAGTGGCTATAGGCGATCACCAGCGACGGCCCGTCGTAGGCTTCCGCCTCGCGGAAGGCGGTCAGGGTCTGCTGCGGGTCGGCGCCCATCGCCACCCGGGCGACGTACACGTAGCCGTAGGCGATCGCCTGCAGCGCGAGATCCTTCTTCGGCATGGTCTTTCCGGCCGCGGCGAATTTCGCGACGGCGCCGAGCGGCGTCGCCTTAGAGGACTGCCCGCCGGTGTTGGAGTAGACCTCGGTGTCGAGGACCAGCACATTCACGTTACGGCCGCTGGCCAGAACGTGGTCGAGCCCGCCGGACCCGATGTCATAGGCCCAGCCGTCACCGCCGACGATCCAGACACTGCGCCGGAGCAGGTGATCCACCACGCTGCGCAGGTCGAGGGCCAGCCCGTCAGGTGAGTCCAGTTCGTCGAGTCGCTGTTTCAGCTCGATAATCCGGTCGTGCTGCGCGCGCAGCTCGGACTCGCGGAGCTGCGGCGCGGCGAGGATGCCGTCCGCCAGGTCGGCGCCGACGACGTCCCGGAGCTGCGTGAGGCGGCCGCGGGCCAGCTCGGCGTGCCGGTCGGCGGCCAGCCGGAAGCCGAGGCCGAACTCGGCGTTGTCTTCGAACAGGGAGTTCGACCAGGCCGGACCGCGTCCGTCGGCATTCGCCGTCCACGGTGTGGTGGGCAGGTTCCCGCCGTAGATCGAGGAGCAGCCGGTGGCGTTGGCCACCATCAGCCGGTCGCCGAACAGCTGCGACAGCAGCTTGACGTAGGGCGTCTCGCCGCAGCCCGCGCAGGCGCCGGAGAACTCGAACAGCGGCTGCAGGAACTGCGTGCCGCGTACGGTGCCGAAGTCCACCCGGGACCGGTCGGCCACCGGCAGCGTCTCGAAGAACGCGATGTTGTCCCGCTCGGTGTCCACCAGCGGCTCCCGGGGCGCGAGGTTGATCGCCTTGCGGGCCGGGTCTGCTGGCGCGCTGACCGGGCACGCCTGCACGCACAGCTCGCATCCGGTGCAGTCCTCCACGTACACCTGCAGCGTGAAGCGCGTGTCCGGCAGCCCGCGGGCGTCAAGCGGAGCCGACCGGAAATCCGGGGGCGCCTCCTTCAGCAGCGACTCGTCGTAGTAGGTGGACCTGATCACGCTGTGCGGGCAGACGAAGCTGCAGTTGCCGCACTGGATGCACAGGTCCGGATCCCACTGCGCGACCAGCTCGGAGATGTTGCGCTTCTCGTACGCCGCGGTGCCGCTCGGGTAGGTGCCATCCACCGGCAGGGCGCTGACCGGCAGATCGTCGCCGTGTCCGGCCATCATCATGGCGGTGACGGTGCGGACGAACTCCGGCGCATGCGCGGGCACCACCGCGGGCAGTTCCCGGGCCGATGTCACCCGGCCGGGCACCTCGATCCGGTGCAGTCCTTCCAGGGTGGCGTCGACGGCGGCGTGGTTCCGCGCGACCACCTCGGCGCCGCGGCGGCCGTAGGTCTTGGCGATCGCCGATTTGATCTTGGCGATCGCCTCCTCGCGGGGCAGCACGCCCGAGATGGCGAAGAAGCAGGTCTGCAGCACGGTGTTGGTCCGGCCGGCCAGTCCGGCCTCGCGAGCGATCCGGCCGGCATCGATCGCGTAAACCACGATCCGTTTGGCCAAAATCTTCTCCTGGACCGGGCGGGGCAGCGCGTCCCAGACCTCCGTCGGCGGCTGCGTGCAGTTGAGCAGCAGCGTCGCTCCCGGGGCGGCCAGGCCGAGCACGTCGACCCGGTCCAGCAGCCCGAAGTGATGACAGCCGACGAAACCGGCCTGCTGCACCAGGTACGGCGCGCGGATCGGCCGCGGCCCGAAGCGCAGGTGCAACACGGTCTGCGAGCCTGACTTCTTCGAGTCATAGACGAAGTACCCCTGCGCGTACAGGTTCTCCTCGGCTCCGAGGATCTTGATCGTGTTCTTGTTCGCGCCGACCGTCCCGTCCGAGCCGAGGCCGAAGAAGACCGCGCGGATGGTGCCAGGCGGCTCGATGTCCAGCGAGTTGTCGTACGGCAGGCTCAGGCCCGACACGTCGTCGACGATGCCGATGGTGAACCGGCGCCGCGGCCGGTCCCGGCCCAGCTCGGCGAACACGCCGGCGACCATGCCGGGGGTGAGCTCCTTGGACGACAGGCCGTAGCGGCCGCCGGTCACCAGCGGCAGGGCCGAGCGTTCTCCGCTGGAGCACGCCTCGGCTAGCGTGGCGACCACGTCGAGGAACAGCGGCTCGCCATTCGAACCGGGTTCCTTGGTCCGGTCGAGTACGGCGACCCGGCTGGCGCTCGCGGGCAGCGCGTCGAGCACAGCCCGGGCCGGGAACGGCCGGAACAGCCGGATCTGCAGCACGCCGACCCGCTCGCCCTGGCCGCACAGGTAGGCCACGGTCTCGCCGATGGTCTCCGCGGCCGAGCCCATCACGACGATCACCCGCTCGGCCTCGGGGTGACCGGTGTAATCCACGGTGTGATACTGGCGGCCGGTGCGGGCGGCCAGGCCGTCCATCGCGTCCTGAACCGCGCCCGGCACGGCGGCGTAGAACGGGTTCACCGTCTCCCGCGCCTGGAAGTAGACGTCGGGGTTCTGCGCGGTGCCCCGGATGAACGGATGCTCCGGTGACAGCGCCCGGCCGCGGTGCGCGCGGACCAGTTCGGCCGGCACCAGCGCGCGCAGGTCGTCGTCGGACAGCATCTCGATCGTGTTCAGCTCGTGCGAGGTGCGGAACCCGTCGAAGAAATGCACGAACGGCACCCGGGTGGCCAGCGTGGCGGCCTGGGCCACCAGCGCGAGGTCGTGGGCCTCCTGGACCGAGGCGGAGGCGAGCAGCGCGAACCCGGTCTGCCGCACCGCCATCACGTCGGAGTGGTCACCGAAGATGGACAGCCCCTGCGCGGCCAGCGACCGGGCCGCGACGTGCAGCACGGCCGGAGTCAGCTCACCGGCGATCTTGTACATGTTCGGGATCATCAGCAGCAGGCCCTGCGACGCGGTGAACGTGGTGGCCAGCGCCCCGCTCTGCAGCGCGCCGTGCAAGGCGCCCGCGGCCCCGCCCTCGCTCTGCATTTCCACCACGGCGGGCACGCCGCCCCACAGGTTGGGCCGCTTCTGGCTGGACCACTCGTCCGCGAGCTCGGCCATCGTCGACGACGGCGTGATGGGGTAGATGCAGCAGACCTCGTTCAGCCGGTAGGCGACCGACGCGGCGGCCTCATTGCCGTCGACCGTGACACGCGTCATCAGTCCTCCGGGATCATCTCGATGGAATGCACCGGGCACTGCTCGTAGCACGCGCCGCAGCCGGTGCACCGGTCATAGTCGAACTCGTAGCGGTGGCCGGGCCCGAGCTTGATCACCGCGTCCTCGGGGCACGCGCCCAGGCAGCCGTCACATTCGCAGCAGTTGCCGCACGACAGGCAACGGCGTGCCTCATAGGTCGCCTCGTCCTCGGACAGGCCGCCGAGTACCTCGGTGAAGCTGGCGGTCCGCTCCTCCGGCGGTGCCTCGGGCTGCTGCCGCCGGGCGGCGTCCCCGAAGTACCACAGGTTCAGCTGGCCGAAGCTGACCTGCTCATGCTTGGCCACGTTGGCCGGCGCGGTTTCCCGCAGCCAGGCGTCGATGTTCTTGGCCGCCTTCTTGCCGTGCCCCACGCCGACCGTCACGGTGCGCTCGGCCGGCACCATGTCGCCGCCGGCGAATACGCCGGCGCAGCCGGTCATCATGGCCGACGATACCTGCACGGTGCCGTCCCGGCTGAATTCCACTCCGGGCACCTGACGCAGGAATGCGGTGTCGGTCTCCTGGCCGAGGGCGAGGATCACGGTGTCGGCGGCGAGCGTCTCGAACCGCCCGGTCGGCTGGGGGAATCCGTTCTCATCCAGCTCCATCGCCTCGACGGTCAGCTCCGGGCCATCGAACGCGGTGATCGTGCGCAGCCAGTTGATCCGCACCCCCTCACGCTCGGCCTCCTCGGCCTCCTCTTCGTGAGCGGGCATCTGGGCCCGGGTGCGGCGGTAGACGATGAGCGCGTCGTTCGCGCCGAGCCTGCGGGCGACCCGGGCGGCGTCCATCGCGGTGTTGCCGCCGCCGTAGACGGCGACCCGCCGCCCGATCACCGGCCGCTCACCCGAGGCCACGCTGCGCAGGAACGACACCGCGTCCACGATCGGTCCCGCGTCCTTGGCCGGGATGTCGACCCGCTTGGACAGGTGCGCGCCCACCGCCACGAAGGCCGCGTCGAAGCCGCCTTCGCGCCGCTCGCGCGTCCAGGTCCTCCACCCGGTGGCCCAAGGTGATCCGCACGCCCAGCGCGGCGATCCGGTCCAGCTCGCCGTCCAGGACGTCGCGCGGCATCCGGTAGGCCGGGATGCCGTACCGCATCATCCCGCCGGGTTGATCGCCCGCATCCCTGATCTCGACCTCGTGGCCGAGCCGGGCCAGGTGGTAGGCGGCGGAAAGGCCGCTCGGCCCGGCCCCGATGACCAGCACCCGCCTGCCGCTGCGGACCGGGGGCGGGTCGAACGACCACCCCCGCTCGAGCGCGAGATCGCCGAGGAACCGCTCGACCGAGTGAATAGAGACGGCGCTGTCGAGGCTGGCGCGGTTGCAGACGCTCTCACACGGGTGGTAGCAGACCCGGCCGTGGATCGCCGGCATCGGATTGTCAGCGACCAGCTGCCGCCACGCCCGCTCGTGGTCACCGGTCTCGGCGTGCGCCAGCCACGCCTGGATGTTCTCCCCGGCCGGGCAGCCGGCGTTGCACGGCGGCAGCAGGTCGACATAGACGGGGCGCTCCTGGCGGACCGGGCCGGCGCGGGACCGCCCGTGCAGCAGATCTGGCAACGGCGTAACATCCAGGCGCTCTGGTCGCAAGGCCATGTCGGCCACGCTACGCCCACGTCACTGCCCAGCATCAGGGCCTTTCGGCCCTGGTTTGTGCTGGGGTGGCTAGTGCGGGCGGGCGGTCCAGACCAGGCGGGTGCCGCCAGTTGCGGGGGTCGTCAGCCGGAAGGTGCCGCCGTTGCGTTCGGCACGGCGACGCATGCTGGACAGGCCGCTGGAGCGGGCGGGGGTGCCGATGCCACGGCCGTTGTCGGTGATGTCGAGGGTGATCAGGCCGTCCTGGAACCCCAGGGAGATGGTGACGGCGGTGGCGTGGGCGTGGCGTGCGCAGTTGGACAGGGCTTCGCGGGTGACGGCGAGGATGTCGTGGGCCAGCGCCTCGTCCGGGCCGGGGTCGAGCGGGCCCGCGAAGCGGATGCCGGCGGTAAAGCCGAGCTGCGCGGTGTGCTCGTTGACGATCTCGGTGACCCGGGCAGGTAGGCCGGCCGGGGTCTGGTGGGTCTGGTGGAGCCCGAAGATGCTGGTGCGGATCTTCTTGATGACCTCGTCCAGGGTGTCAACGTAGCCGTTGACCCGCTCCGCGGTCGCGGGGTCGGAGCGGGCGGCGTGGCCCTGCAGCCTCATGCCGAGGGCGAACAGTTCCTGGATGACGTGATCGTGCAGGTCGCCCGCGATCCGGTCGTGGTCTTCGGCCTGGGCCAGGGTGATCTGGTCGGCGCGGGCCCGGGCGAGTTCCATCGCCACCGCGGCATGGCCGGCGAAGGCGGCGGCCATGCCCAGGTCTGCCTCGGTGAATCCCGGGCGGACCGTCAGCCGGCCCAGCAGCAGGGCGCCGCGGATCTGCTCGCCGGCCGCCAGCGGCACGACGATCAGCGGGCCGGTGCCGGTGCCCAGCGCAGCGGCGGTCGCCTGGCGGTCCTCTCCGGTGACCAGGCTGGGCTTGCCGGTGCGGATCGCCTGCCCGGCCAGTGAGTCCGCCAGCGCCTCTACCTGGTTCATCATCCCGGCGGCGAGCTCGCCGGTGACGCTGGTGACGATGACCTGGTCTGCGCCGTGGGGCACGGCCAGCGTGGCGAAGTCCGCGTCCGCGGCGGCCGCGGCGAGCTGGGTGATCAGCGCGTGCGACTGCACTGCCTTTCCGGACAACAGCAACGGGATCAGCTCGGCGGAGGCGTCCAGCCAGCGGCGGCGCTGCTCGGATTCGGCGAACTGCCGCGCGTTGGCGATCGCCGCGCCGGCCGCCGCGGCCAGCGCGATCGCCAGCTGTTCATCGTCCGCGGTGAACTGCCCGCCCCGGGACCGCTCGGTGAGGTAAAGGTTGCCGAAGACCTCCTCCCCGATGCGGACCGGGACGCCGAGGAACCCGGTCATCGGCGGATGCCCGGGCGGGAACCCCGCTGACGCGGGATGACTGGACAGCTCAGCGAGCCGCAGCGGGACCGGCTCGCGGATCAGCAGCCCGAGGATCCCCCGGCCCCTGGGCAGCTCACCAATCCTTCCGACCAGCTCCTCGTCCATCCCTTCGTGGACGAACTGTTCCAGCCCTCCGTCACGGCCGAGCACGCCGAGCGCCGCATACCGGGCGCCGACCAGGTCCCGGGCCGCCGCCACGATCCGCCGCAGCACCACCGGCAAGCTCAGCTCCCCGGCTACCAGGGCATTGGCGTGCAGCAGCCCGCGCAGCCGCCCCTGGGCGGCCAGCACGTCATCGGCGCGGTCTCTCAGCTGCACCAGCAACTGATCCAATTCCAGCCGCGGCATGTCAGGGAAGCCCAGCCCGCTCACCGCGTCCGCGGCGCGGGCGCCACCCGGTGTTTCGGCAGCCGACGGTGGACGGGGTCCCTCCGTCCGGACAGGAGCTGCGGGGATATCGATTCGAGGGTTCATTGCCTCTCCGCGGTCGCTTAGACGAGCGGCAGTAGAGGCAGGGTCCGGGCCGGTCAGGCCGCAGCCCCAGTTAACGGCATTTACGAGTCCGGCACAAGCTCACGGGCCGCCGGTGGCTTCGGCCCCGGAGCTGCGCGGGACCTTGGTCCCGGCCACCAGGTGCGCAACGGCTCTTGGCCGGGCCGGGTCGGCGCGCGACGCTCGTCCTGGTATGAGGCCATGCCCTGGGGCACGGCAACGAAGGCAAGGAAAGGATCTGGTCCCGATGTCCGCACAGAACACTGGTGGCGGGCCCCGGATCGTGGCCGGGGTCGACGGGTCACCCTCCTCGCGGGCGGCGCTGCGCTGGGCCGTCCGGCAGGCCCGGCTGACCGGCGGCACCGTCGACGCGGTGATCGCCTGGCATATCCCGTTGGTGCTGCAGAGCTACGGCTGGGCACCCATCTACGTGGAGGAGGAAGGCGACTTCCGGGCCGAGGCCAGCAAGAAGATCCACGCGGTGATCAGCGAAGAAGTCAAGCCGGAGGACCTCGAGCGGGTTCGGAGCCTGGTCGTGAACGACCAGCCGGCGCACGCGCTGCTGGCCGCCGCGGACGGCGCGGACCTGCTCGTGGTCGGCAGCCGCGGGCACGGCACCTTCGCCGAGGCCATGCTCGGCTCGGTCGGCCAGTACTGCGTGCACCACGCGCACTGCCCGGTGCTGATCATCCGCGAGGCACCCGGCCAGGCCGCGCGCGCGGCCTGATCATGCCGATCGGGACCGGAGCGCGCCTATATGCTTGATTGTTGGTGAGTGACCGTGGTTAACCCTCATCGCCCGTGCTGAGTCAGTTAGCGGGTACGTTACGCCTTGATCAGCGGTCCGGCCGGGCGCGACCGGAAGGCGGATGCCGTGAGCCTGTTGCATGAGGTGGAGGTGCCGCGGCTGCCCGTGTCCCGGCTGGAGCCGGTCATCGGCGCCCCGCGGTATGCGGAGCTGACCCGGGCCGCCAGCCAGGTCCGGCAGGTGCTGGCCGGGGGTACCGTCTGGAACGTCAACTCGACCGCGGCCGGTGGCGGGGTCGCCGAGATGCTGCAGGTTCTGGTTGGGTATGTGCAGGATCTGGACATCGGAATCGGCTGGCTGGTGATCACCGGCGACGCCGAGTTCTTCGCCATCACTAAGCGGCTGCACAACCAGATCCACGGCAGCCTGTCCGGAGCCCCCCTTGCCGCGGCGGAGGCCCGTCATTACGCGCAGATGCTGGCCGCGAACGCGGTGGAGCTGGCCGCCCGGGTCCGGCCCGGCGATGTGGTGCTGCTGCACGACCCGCAGACCGCTGGCCTGGCCGCGCCGCTGGCGCAGGCGGGCGCCCGGGTGGTGTGGCGCTGCCACATCGGCGTGGACTGGGAGAACGAGGCGACCCGGGCCGGGTGGGACTTCCTGCGGCCGCACCTGGCCGCAGCGGAGGCGTTCGTGTTCTCGCGCCGGGAATACGTCCCGTCGTGGATCCCCGCTGGCAAGGCGTGGATCATCCCGCCGTCGATCGACCCGTTCTCCCCGAAGAACCAGCAACTCGACGCCGATACCGTGCGGGCCATCTTGGCGAAGCTGGGCGTGCTGGATGGCGCGGCGCCGACGGTGCCCGCCACGTTCGTGCGCCGCGACGGCGATGTGGACATCGTCACCAGGCCAGCGGTCATCATCGGCGAGGGCCGCCCCGGACCCGATGATCCGGTGCTGCTGCAGGTCTCCCGCTGGGACCGGCTCAAGGACATGGCCGGGGTCATGCGCGGCTTCGCCAACCACGTCGCGCCCGCCGGTGACGTGTACCTGATGCTGGTCGGCCCGGCGGTCACCGACGTGAGCGACGACCCGGAGGGCGCAGCGGTCTACGGTGAGTGCCTGCTGCAGTGGCGCGATCTGAGCCCCGCGGCCCGGGCGCGGATCCTCGCTGGTTACCCTGCCGCTAGATGACATCGACGAGAACGCGGCCATGGTCAACGCGTTGCAGCGGCACGCCACCGTCATCGCCCAGAAGAGCCTGGCGGAAGGGTTCGGGCTGACCGTCGCGGAGGGAATGTGGAAGGGGCGGCCGGTCATCGGCTCAGCGGTCGGCGGAATCATCGACCAGATCGCCGAGGGCACCGGAATCCTGCTGCCCGATCCCGCCGACCTGGCGGCGTTCGGATCGGCAGTCTGCCTCCTGCTCGGCGACCAGGACCAGGCGGCGCGGATGGGGCAGGCCGCGCATGCCCGCATCCGCGAGCAGTACGTCGGCGATGTGCACCTGCTGCGCTACGCCAAGCTGCTCGGCACGCTGATCGGCGAAGGCAGGACAGCGACGACCAGCACGCAGACGCCCTTACGGCCAGGCAGGTCTGGGGATCAGCGGACCGGCTGATTTCCATGATCGCGAAGACTTTTCTACTCTATAGAGTATTAAAGTCTTCGCGATCATGAAGTTTCGCTTCTGTGTTCTGATTGATGCCTTTCCGCAGGCCGCCGCGGTGCCTATCACAAACACCAGGGCCGTTACGAGAGGACGTAAGTGCCAGGGGCCGGCTCCTTGGGCGGGAAGCGGGAGCTGCCAATGGCCTGCGGCGCCGCGACCTGCTCGCCGGAACGCTCGGCCAGCCAGCCGACCCAGTGCTCCCACCAGGATCCCTCGTGCCGTTCCGCGGCCGCCAGCCAGTCGTCAGCCTTGGGCGGCGTGGCCGGGTTGACGAAGTAGCCGAGGCCGCGGTGCTTCGGGTCGGCCACCACGGTCTGGATGTGGCCGCTGGAGCACAGCACGAACTCGGCGTGCCCGGAGACCAGCTGAGTGCTCTTGTAGCTGGTCTGCCACGGCACGATGTGGATGCGGGAGCCGTCGCGGACGCTGATGCGCACGCAATCGTCGGGGAGGCGCTCGACGGTGATGGTCATGTGTCGCTTGCAGCCGGTCTTGATGGCGTTGCCGGCCAGCTCGCTGACGATGAGTTCGCCGGCGTCGACCAGGTCGTGCAGCCGCCACGCGCGCAGCGCGGTCCGTACCAGGCGGCGGGCCGCGGCGGCGGATGGCGGCTCGTAGGGCAGGTGAAGGCTCACCAAGCCGGTGACCGGGGCCGGGGCGGTGGGTGCAGGGGCCGGGGCGGTGGCAACGGTGGCGGCCGGCGCCCACGTCGCGCTTCGCACCATCGCGCGCGGCCCGGATACGAGGGCGGTGGGCGGGCCGGGTATGCGGTGCGCGGGACATCGGGGGCTGCTCCCGCTCTCTCGTGGGCGGTGACCGCTGCCGGGGCCCGACAGGGGGCGGGCGCGCAGCGGCCCTGGGGCGTCGCCGTCCCCGACGGGGGCCGGGGGTGTCCGGTGCGTCGGTGCGCGACGGCTTTGACCGTAGGCAGCGGTGGTGGGGGTCTTCAACGTGATTGCGGCCGATTGCGGGGATTCACCCGAGGGTGTCGATCGCGGTGGTGATCAGGGCGCGGGCCACGGCACCGTGGACGGCCATCGTTGCGAGTTCGGCGAAGGCGCGGTGGTAGTCGGCGAGTTCGCGCGGCTGGGTGACGGTGACCTCGGCGGTGAGACGCTCTTCCACCGAGGCCTGCTCGTTGTCGAAGAGGTAGAACGCCTCCAGCGGCCAGATCCGGCGCCGGGCGGTGAAGGGGATGATCCCGATCGAGACGCCAGGCAGCGGCATCACCGCCAGGAGGTGGCCGAGTTGGCCGGCCATCGTCTGCGCCTCGCCGATCCGGTAGCGCAGCACCGTCTCCTCGAGGAGGATGACGAACCGGTGCCGGCCGTCGTGCAGCAGCCGGCCGCGCTCGGTGCGGGCGGCGACCGCTTCGAGGACGTCGTCGGGGGTGCCCTGGAACTGGGTGATCGAGCCCATGAGGGCGGTGGCGTAGGCGGTGGTCTGCAGGAAGCCCGGGACGACGTTGGAGACGTAGGCCCGGCACACCGCGGTTCGCTGGTACAGGGTCAGTGACTCCTGCTGCACCTGGCGCATGCCGGTGCGGTGCACGCGGCGCCATTCCAGGTACATCAGTTCCACCGCGCGCAGGCAGGCGATCAGGTCGCCGGCCTGGTCGGCGGCGCCGCACGCGGTGCCCCAGGTCGCGCAGGTCGCCCTCGCGGGGGCCGCTTCCCGCTGAGGATGCGGGAGGTCTTGGAGGGGTGCCAGCCGCACCGGGCGGACAGTTCCTTGCCGTCGATCCCGGCGTCCAGCATCAGCTCGCGCAGGCGGGCGGCGAGCGCGGCGCGGGCCGCCTGGGCGCTGGAGGAGGGTGAGGCGGGCATGGGCTGTCCGTCCGGTGCGGTGCGGTGCGGGGGTTAGACGGTGTACTGGTCGTGGGGGCTGGCCCGCTCCCGCACACCGCCTCGAACGCGGTGGCGCAGAGCTTCGCCACCGCGGGGTCCTCGGTGTAGGAGGTGCGCGGGTGCGCCCAGTCGCCGTCCCCGGTGAAGTGGTTGAACCGCACGCCGCGGTCGTCGAACAACCAGAAGTCGTTCCCGGGCAGCGCGAGGTCCGAGGCCTGTGCTCGGGGCAGCCAGCGGACCTGCTCGCCGGCCGCGATGTTGACCGGGGTCATGGCGTGCAGGTAGGCGTGTCGAGGGTGACGGGCTCGGAACGATCCGGGCGCGGCGGATGACCACCCCGCGCGCGGTCGCCTCGCGCAGCATGGCCGTCCAGTCGTGCCAGTACGCCGACTGCGGGTCCAGGTCGGAGGCGCCGGTCAGGCGGAACCGCTCGACGGCCTCGGCCTCGTCCGCGACGCCGTAGCCGTCGCGCATCTCCAGGTGCACCGCGCCGTAGCGGGCATCGCCCAGGAGCCGGTCCAAATCCGGCACGTTCAGCCACATCGCAGGCCTCCCTCAAGA
>CAWFXW010000009.1:0-4110 GCA_963819785.1 uncultured Actinomycetes bacterium
TCCGGCCGCGGAGGAGGAACAGGGCGAACGGGTCGGCGTCTAGCGCGTCGGCAATGAGGTAACAGGCCGCCGCCGAGTGCTTGCACGGGTCGGCGTCGTCCGGGCAATCGCACCGCGGTCCTACCTCGCCGCCGCCCGGCAGCAGGTCGAGCCCAGTCCCGGCCGCGTCGTCGGCGATCTCCGGCGGGAGTTCGCCGTCCAGCAGCGCCGCCGCGTGGCCGAGCCGGGCGGCGATGGCCTCGAGCACCCGGTCCCATTCGTCGTCGGCAAACTGCCGTACCCGGATCCTGACCTGGTACGGCTCGGTCTTGCGGCCGCGCACCCGGGCCCGTGCTTCGCCCGGCGCGAGGGTGAGCTCACCGACCGCGCCGGACCGTGCGTACTGGCGGCCGCGGGGCAGCCGGTCCGGGTCCAGCCGCGCGCGCTGCTCGAGCGCCTCCAGCCAGGCCCGGCCCCACCAGGTCTGGCCGAACTTTTCCTCCTGCCCGGTGCTTGCCGGACCAAGCACGCTCACGACGCCACCCGCAGACTGACGAGCTCCGCGAGTTCGGCGTCCGAGAGCTCGGCGATCCAGCCCTCACCGGAACCGATCACAGCGTCGGCGAGCTCTCGCTTGGTCTCGAGGAGCGCCGCGATGCGGTCTTCGAGCGTGCCCTCGACGACCAGTCGGTGCACCTGCACGGGACGGTCCTGGCCGATGCGGTACGCCCGATCCGTCGCCTGATCCTCTACGGCCGGGTTCCACCAGCGGTCATAGTGCAGCACATGGGTGGCCCGGGTCAGCGTCAGGCCGGTGCCGCCCGCCTTGAGCGAGAGCAGGAACACCGGCGCCTGGCCGGCCTGGAACCTGGTCACCATCTCCTCCCGGCGCGGCACGGCCACTCCGCCGTGCAGGAACAGCGAGCCGATCCCGCGGGAGTCGAGATGTTGTTGCAGCAGCTTGCCCATCTGGGTGTACTGGGTGAAGACGAGCATCGACTCGCCGCCTGCCAGGATCAGGTCGGTCAGCTCGTCGAAGGCGGCCAGCTTCCCAGACCGACCAGCCAGCGGCCCGGGCTGCCTGAGGTACTGGGCCGGGTGGTTGCAGATCTGCTTCAGTGCGGTGAGCAGCTTGAACACCAGGCCTGCCCGCTCGATGCCCTCCTTGGTGGCGATCGCCTCCATCGTCTCCCTGACGATCGCCTCGTACAGCGTGACTTGCTCCGCGGTCAGCGGCACGAACAGGTCCGTCTCGGTCTTACGCGGCAGTTCGGGCGCTATGCCCGGATCGGTCTTCCGGCGGCGCAGCAGGAACGGTCGGACCAGGGTGGCGAACCTGGCGGTAGCGTCGGCGTCCCGGTACCGCTCGACCGGGATCGCCACCCGGCGGGTGAACGCCTCCAGGTGCCCCAGCAGCCCTGGTGTCGTCCAGTCGAGGATGGCCCATAGGTCCGATAGTCGGTTCTCCACCGGGGTCCCGGTCAGCGCGATCCTGGCCGGCGCCGGGAGCACGCGCAGTTCCCGGGCAGTTCGTGACAGAGGGTTCTTGGCGTGCTGGGCCTCGTCGGCGACGATCAGGCCCCAGCCGGCCTCGGCCAGCAGTGCCGAGTCACGTCGGACCACGCCGTAGGTGACGAGGACGATCTCATCGACAGCCAGCTTCTCCAGGTGCCGGCCACCCCCGTGGTAGCGGCGGACCGGGATCTCCGGGGCGAACCTGCGCACCTCGTGCTCCCAGGTGCCGAGCAGCGACGCCGGGCACACCACGAGCGTAGGGCCGGTCTTCGCCTCCCGCCGGTGCAGGTGCAGCGCGATCACCTGGATCGTCTTGCCGAGCCCCATGTCATCGGCCAGGCAGCCGCCCAGCCCTGTCTCGCACATCCCGGCCAGCCAGGCCAGGCCCCGCTGCTGGTACGGCCGCAGTGTAGCGGTGAGCCCCGGCGGCGGCTCGACCGGCACGAGCGCGGACCCGGTGCGCGCCACCTGGGCGGCGAGGTCGGCGAGCGGACCGTCGGCGACCACAGTGACCGTCTCGCCGTCGATCTCCGCCGAACCGGCGAGCACAGCGCCGAGCGCCTCGGACATGCGCATCCGACGGCGCGGCGGGCGGCGCAGACGCTCCAGCAGCGCCGGGTCGAGGATCACCCAGCGGCCCCGCAGCCTGATCAGCGGCCGCTTAGCCTCGGACAGGGCGGCGATTTCCTCGGCATCGAGCAGCGCGCCGCCGAGCGTGAGCTGCCAGCGGAAATCCAGCAACGCCTGCAGCCCGAACCCGGCGTCGGTCAGCTTCTCCGGTGCCGGAGTGGGGACGGCCCTGAGCTCTAGGCCGTCGCCGAGCAGGCTAGACGGCCACAGCACCTCGATGCCCGCACCTGCCAGATCCTCGGCGGCCGGGCCGAGCAGGCTGGCCAGCGCGTCGTCATCTAGGTCGATAACCGACGGGCTGGCCTGCCGCAGCGCCTGCGCGAGCGGCGGCCATATCGGCGCGCCGCGCCGCAGCGCGAGCAGCAGGTCGGTCTCTGCCTGCGCGCCGAACCTGGACAGCACCGTCTCGGGTTGGCTCCACAGTGCGCCGGCGTCGACGATCAGGCTCGGGTCATCGCTGCTGCGAAGCTGCAGCACCAGGCGGAACGCGGGTTCGAACCCGTCAGCAGACACGTCAGCGACGGCCTGATCGGGCTCGTCGGGCCCGTCCTCCTCGTCCGTGTCCGCTGACGGCGGCGGGACAGCCTCGATCCGCAGCCCGAGACGCGCTCCGGCCGCCAGGCCGTCGGTCGTGTCGGCGAGCCAGTCGGCGAGATCGCCGACCAGCGACGGCTCGGCCGCGGCGAACGCGGGCGACGCGGTGGTCCGCGGCGCGGCGGGAGCGCGTGCGATCAGGTCGGCGATCGCGTCCCACAGGTCGCGGATCAGCGCCTCGGGGGAGCGGAGCCGCATCGGGCGCGAGCCCGGAACCGCGAGGGCGTGTGCGGCCGGCGGGAAGGCCGCGGCGAGCTCACGCATCCAGTTCAGGTCGGCGGGATCGAGCGGGCCCGCCCGCCAGACATCGGTACCATCGGCGCCGACAGTCGGAAGCAGGCGGCCACGGGCAATCAGTCCCACCCCGGCCGCTGCGGCCGCCCCCCAGACCTGGCTGCTCAGCCGCGTCCTCTCACTAGCCTCGACCGCGAGCAGCGACGGCAGCGCCTCGGCGAGCGGGATGAGATCCGCTGATATCAGGCGCTTGCGAATGCCGTAGGTGCCGCCGGGAAAGACCAGCTCGACTTTTGCGGATCCGGTGCCGCGACCCCAGTGGGCGAACACGCCCCGCCGGGGAATCTCACCCGGCACGAAGACCAGCTCGCCATCCAGCACGGCACCGTACGATACCGGTTCCATGGCCGGCCGGGTCACACTTTGGGTCGCCGCGATCGTCATGGTGGTGAACGCGCCTCCGGCGCAAGGACATGTAACAAGGAAGCGCCCATGAAACTCACCATCGTCGCGGCGACCGGCGGCATCGGCCGGCAGCTACTCGAGCAGGCCATCTTCGCCGGGCACGACGTAACCGCCGTAGCACGGAACCCGCAGAACCTCTCGCCAGCACCGGCTCACGCGGTGGCCGCCGACCTCACCTCTGCTAACCCGGCCGTCCTCCAGTCCGCGGTCGCGGGCTCCGACGCGGTGCTGTCCGCGCTCGGTCCCCGGACCAAGGCCGACGCCGGCGTCGCCGCCCGAGGCACCAAGGTCATCACGCAGGCCATGCAGGCCGCCGGGGTCCGGCGGGTCATCGTGGTGAGCGCGGCGCCCATCGGCACCGTCCCCTCGCCGGGGCGCCCGCACCCGCCCAAGCACGACCCGGGCGACGGTGTCATCATCCGGTACCTAGCCGACCCCATCGTCAAGCGGGCGCTGCGTGACCACTACGCCGACCTGGCCCGGATGGAGGACGTCCTGCGCGCCAGCGACCTGGACTGGACCATCGTGCGGCCGCCCAGGCTGACCAGCAAGCCCGTCACTGGCAGGTACCGAACCGCCTACGGGCAGAATCTCCGTCGCGGACTTTTCGTCTCCCGCGCCGACGTCGCCCACTACATGCTCAGCATCCTGGATCAACCCGAGACGTTCCGCCAGCCGATCAGCATCGCCAAC
>CAWFXW010000010.1:0-27208 GCA_963819785.1 uncultured Actinomycetes bacterium
ATGAGGAAGGCGCGCAGCGCGGTGGCATCGGTAAACACGTGACTGGTGATACCGAGTGCCTCGGCACCGCGGACGTTCGCCTCGCGGTTGTCCGTGAATACGGCATCGGCGGCGCTGATGCCCAGGTCGTCCAGTACGTGCTGGTAGATCGCGGGATGCGGCTTGAGCAAGCCGAGTTCGCCGCTGACGTAGCACACCGCGAAGAAGTCCCCGAGCGGGCCGTGCCGGAAATAGCTGCCGAAGTCCGGGCCTGCATTGGACAGCAGCGCCAGCCTGGTGCCGCCCGCCTTGAGGTCCGCGAGTACCTCGATGGTGCCCGGGTTGATCGATATCCAGCTGCGGAGGTCAGCGGCCCACAGCTCATGCACCCGGGCGTTGTCCCAGCTGACACCGATGTCGGCGGCGATCGCCCGCCAGTATGCGGCAACGCCCGCGCTGCCCTGGTCCAGGCCGTCCCGGTGCGCGAAGTAGGCTCGCCAGAAGGGATCGCTGTCGCCGCTGACCCCGGCCAGCCTGGCGATCACCTCTCGGTCGGCAGCTGACTGCGCAAGGGAGATGACCTCCCCGTAATCGAAAATGACGGTCCGGCCAGGCAGTGAGAGGGGCGCACGGGTCACGCAGTGAAGCTACCGCCTCATCCGGTACACGCGGTGACCGCGGGAAGGCACGCGCTGGTACCGGGACCGGCAAATTACGCTGAGACTGTGCGACAGCAGGCCGGCGCGTGGGCGCGCGGTCATCCGTGGCCATCATCGATGTGCGCATGCCGCCGACCCACACCGACGAGGGGCTGCGCGCCGCCCAGGCCATCCACCGCGAGCGTCCCGGAGTCGGCGTGCTGGTGTTCTCCCAGTACATCGAGACCCTAGCCTCGCGTCAGCGCACCGTCTGGCCTACAGCACGCGCCCGGCTTACCGGCCGAGGTCCCATGGACATCGGCAGGCGGACCAGGCAGGCCAGCTCGACCGATGGCTCCACCCCTAGTTCTCGCCGTACCAGGTCCCGATACGTCACGAAGTCGCGGCGCGCCTCGATGAGATTGGACTCCGCCAGGTGTGCTTCGAGCAGGGCTCGTTGCGCGCTTTCGCGCAGCGGTTCAACGCTGATCGCCGTCATGGCCGCGTCCACCGCTTCGCCGTGCCGGCCCAGCGCGGTCATCGCGCGGCTCAGCGCCTCCAGCGCGTGCAGCATCCGCTGGCGCAGGCGCTCTCGCTCGATGATCGCCCAGTCGTCGTAGCACCCCGGCAGCAGGTCCAGAGCGTCGGCCAGCGGCCGGCTCAGCGACAGGTCCTCCGGCAGCGGGCGCCGGGCGATGATCCGGCTGGCCCAGTCGGCGATCTCGAGCACGTCCACGATCACACCCGGGCGAAGGCCGACCGACCGCTTGCTCACGTCCAGGACATCGATATCTGCGCAGCGCAGCCGCCACAGCGCAGACCGCAGATTTCCCGCGGCCCGGCGGTCATCGACGGAAGGCCAGAGCGTCCCGGCGGCATGACACCGCTCGACGCGGCTCCGCCGCAGGGCGAGGAATGCGAGAAGCCGTTTGCAGCCTTCCGGGACTTCGATACGGCATTCGTTCTGCGTCACGTAAAGGCCGCCGAGCAGGTGCACCACGATGTCTCTGCCCTGGGGACCGCAGGAATTCAGCTCTGCCGTGTCTGGTAGCCCCATTTCCCCTCCCTGCGCCCGCCAAGCGTGAGCCGACGCTAACTCCCGGGCGTCACCACTGCGTTACCGCCGCTCTGCTCCTATGGGTGCGGAACGAATCCGGCTGTCCCTGATACAGGTCGTCCGCCATTAGCGGATGAATTCCTGAGCGACTCCGTGACCGCTCGAATGACATCGCCGGGTACCGTGAAATGCCGTTCAGCAGCAAAGGCCCCAGCTGTAACTCTATTTGCCCGGGTGCGAGTGACGTGATCGTGACGGCTCATTGCGACGATTCCGAGCATGGAGCTCAGATCCAGAGGCCACAGATGACGGGCCTGACCAGCTCACCACGCACCAGCCGTGGTGCCATCGTCGGCCTGGACCCCGCGAATCCTCTCGCGAGCGTGGTGGCGTTCCAGTACAACCCCGACGAGATGACCCGTACCCTGCAGGCCAGGGCGGCGGCCGGCGGGTCGGGCACCTCTGAGGGCGCCCGCAACGAAGCGCTGCGGCTGACCGGCGCCCCGATCGAGACCATCAGCCTGACCGTGGAGATCGACGCCGCCGACCAACTGGAGACAGGCGACCCGCTGGCCACGACTTATGGCATCTACCCGCAGCTATCTTGCCTGGAGATGCTGCTCTACCCGAAGAGCACTGTGGTGGCCGCGAACGCCGCGCTGGCCGCTGCGGGCTCGATCGAGCTAGTCTCAGCCGAGGCGCCGCTGACCCTGCTCATCTGGGGCACCAGGCGCGTGGTGCCGGTCCGACTCACCCAGTTCTCGATCACCGAGCAGGCCTACGACCCGAACCTGAACCCGATCCGGGCACGGGTGCAACTGGGCCTGCGGGTCCTGTCCTATAGCGATCTTGAGACCACGAACCCCGGCTACCACCTGTTCCTGGCGTACCAGGTGACCAAGGAGGTGATGGCCGAACTGGGCAGCGGGGCCGCGGCCACGACCGGAACGAGCATCACCGGCCAACTGTCGCTGGGGGTGTGAGGTGCTGGCTCCGGGAAGCAGGTACGCGAGCGTCGGAACGGCTACGATCACGATCTCGGACGGGGTCGGCGGCCAGCGCGACGTGAAGTACTTGCTGCGCCGGTTCCCGCCGCAGCCGGACAGCCTGCCGCTACTGGCCCGGCACCTGGTCGTCCGCGGTGACCGGCCGGACCTGATCGCCGCCGCTCAGTTCAGTGACCCGACGCAATTCTGGCGCATCTGCGACGCCAACCCGGTAATCCATCCCGAAGACCTCTGCTCCGACGACCGGATCGGCGAGTTCATCCGGATCCCGGTCCCGCAGGCGTGAGGGGGACGTGATGGCGGCGCTGACCACGACCCTCACCCTGATGATCGGCCCCACCCTGCCTGCGCCGGCGTCGCCGACGCTGCTGGACGCGCTGGACCACGTGCAGGTCACCACGTCCGACCGCGGCCGGTCCGGCTTCCAGCTGGTCTTCTCGGCCGGCCGGTCGGGTTCGGCCGACCGCATCGACTACCCGCTGCTCAGTCAGCCGGAACTGCGGCTCTTCAGCCGGGTGGTGTTGCTGGTCGCGTTCGGTGGGCCGCCGAAGGTGCTTATGGACGGCGTGATAACCCACCGCGAGCTGATGCCGGGCGATCTGCCTGGTAACGGCACGCTCACCGTCACCGGCGAAGACGTCAGCGTGATGATGGACCTAGAGGAGAAGAACGTCGAGCACCCGGCGCAGGCCGAGAACGTCATCGCCACCCTGCTGATCGCCTCTTACCCCACCTACGGCCTAATCCCCCAGGTCACCTCGCCCCCGCTGGTCGACACACCGACCCCTATCGAGCGGATCCCGGTACAGCGCGGTACCGACCTGGCGTACCTCAACGCGATGGCGGCGCGGTTCGGCTTCGTCTGCTACGTGATTCCCGGTCCGGTGCCGACGTCGAACACCGTCTACTGGGGCCCGCCGGTACGGTCGGGACCGCCGCAGCCTGCGCTCACCGTAGACATGGGGGCCCAGACGAACGTAGAGCGGATCTCTTTCCGTGCCAACGGCCTAGCCCCCACGAAGGTCCGCGGCGTAGTCCAGGATCCGGTCAGCAACCAGGCCGTGACGGTGGCCAGCGCCGCCAGCCTGCGGGTGCCGCTGTCCGCGCAGCCCGACTGGCAGACCCTGCCCTCGACCCGGACCACGCTGGTCAGCGGCAGCGGCCTGACCTCGAGCCAGGCGCTAGCCCGGGCACAGGGCGCGGCCGACGCGTCGACCGACTCGGTAACCGCGACCGGGACACTGGACGCGCTGAGCTACGGCGACCTGCTCACCGCCCGCGGCCTGGTCGGGTTGCGGGGCGCCGGCTGGACTCACGATGGGCTCTGGTACGTGCAGCAGGTGACCCACCAGATCAAGCGCGGCGAGTACACCCAGGCCTTCACCCTCACCCGGGACGGCAGCGGCTCTACTCTCGCGGCGGTGCAGCCGTGACAGAGCGTCACTACGGCAGGTACCGGGGCAAGGTAGCCGCGAACTCGGACCCCATGCAGCTCGGCCGGATCCAGGTGACCTGCCCGGCTGTTCTGGGCGACGGTCGGCAGGCCTGGGCGCTGCCGTCCACCCCGTACGCCGGTCCAGGAGTCGGGTTCTTCGCCGTGCCGCCGGAGGGCGCGGACGTGTGGGTCGAATTCGAGGGCGGCGACCCGGATCACCCCGTCTGGGCCGGGTGCTTCTGGAGCAGCGGGCAGGTCCCGGCGCAGCCCTCGCTGGCCTCCACCAAGATGCTGAAGACCGACGGGCTGACCCTCACCGTCGACGACCTGCCCGGCGGAGCCGGGGTCACCCTGGAGGTGTCATCCCCAGCGGTCGCCGTGCCGATCAAGATCGCGCTCACCTCGTCCGGGATCGAGATCAGCACCGGCAGCGCCAGCGTGAAGCTCGACCCGGTGTCGGTCTCGCTCAACGACGGTGCGCTGAAGGTGATCTGATGAGCGGACTGCTGTTGGATGCCCAGGCCACGGTGCTCTGCGCGCACGCCGGCCAGGCCCTGCCGACCGTGCCGAGCACCCGGGTGCAGCTTGGCGGCCAGCCTGCGGTGATGTTGCCGGTGCCCTACACCGTCGCGGGTTGCACGCTGCCGCCGGTCGCCGGCGGCCCGTGCGTCACCGCCCAGTGGGTCATGGGAGCGACCAGGGTGCTGATCGAAGGCTCGCCCGCGCTGCTCACCGACAGCATCGCGATCTGCGTGCCGACCGGGACGCCGCTGAACCCGGTGGTCACCCAGCTTCGCGCGCAGGGGAGCTGAGCGATGCACATCGACTACCCGTTCCACATCGCCGGCGGCGGTCGCACCGCCGGCACCGACGACGACGATTACGTTCGCGACCTGGTGGAGCAGGTGCTGTTCACCGCGCCGGGCGAACGGGTGAACCGGCCGACCTTCGGCAGCGGCATCCTGCGCCTGGTCTTCGAGCCCGCCGGCGCCGAGGTGGCCGCGGCCACCCAGTTCCTGGTGCAGTCCGCGCTGCAGCAATGGCTGGCCGACGTCGTCGAGGTGCAGGCCGTGCAGGTCGACAGCCAGGACTCGACCCTTGTCGTCGCGGTCAGGTACCGGCCGCGCACGTCGGCCGATGCCCGCACCGCCGTCTTCGTCAGGCCGGTGTGACGACCGTGTGCCCGCTAGCTGTGTACACGTGCGATGACCCCGACGGGCGCCGCCAGGACACGCTGGCCGGAGGTCGGCTGAACGGCATTGACGACGTGGAGGTGGACACGGGTCACCGCGGCATCCCCGGCTACCGCACTCTGCTGGTGCGCTGCCTGCGCCCCCTGCCCGCGGAGCTGCGCGGTGACGGGGTCCGGGTGGTACCGGCCGCGCTGCCGCCGAACCGCCCGGTGCAGGTGACCTGGGCCGCCCCGGCCCCGCTGCTCGCCGAGCTGGCCGCCGACGGGCAGGCTACCGACGCCGATGTCGGGCAGTTCGCCGGCGATCACCCGGACCCGGCGTTGCTCGTGGTCCGGACGGACTCCCCTGGTGACCTTTCCGCTTACACGCTGGTGATCGCGGACCCGGAGGCCGCGGGGTTCGACCCCTGCCTGGCTCAGGCCGGGTTCCTTTTCGGCCTGGACTGCGACACCGACCTGGACTGCCCGGCGACCCCGCCCTGCCCACCGGACCAGGTGGCTGAGCCGGTCATCGACTACCTCAGCCGGGACTACGCCGGGCTGCGCCAGCTGCTGCTCGACCGGCTCTCCACGGTGGCGTCGGCCTGGACCGACCGGAACGCCGCCGACACCGGCATCACCATCGTGGAGATCTTCGCCTACCTCGGCGATCTGCTCGCGGCGGCGCAGGACGCGGTGTCCGCCGAGGCCTACCTCGGCACGGCCCGCCGCCGGGTGTCGGTGGCCAGGCATGCCCGGCTGCTTGACTACACGCTGCACCAGGGTGCCGCTGCGCGCGTCTGGCTGGTGCTCGAGGTGGACGAGAGCGTCTCCGCGGCGTTTGCCCGCCGTGCGGCCTGCCCGCCGTGCGGCGAGCCTGCACCGGACATGATCCCGGCCAGCTGGCAGGTCAGTTCCCCCGACGGCGCCGTCGTGTTCCACACGCTGCACCCGGTCACGCCGCTCGCCGCCAGGAACGCGATCGACATCTACACCTGGGGTCAGCAGCACTGCTGCCTGCCGCGCGGGGCGACCTCCGCGACCCTGGTCGGCACGGTGGCCGGGCTCGGCCTGACCCAGGGCGACGTGCTGGTCCTGGAAGAAGTGCACGGCGCGGGCCCGGAGGAGCCGCCCGACAAGACCCACCGCTGGCCGGTGCGCCTGTCCGCGGACCCGGTGGACGGCTACGACCCGGTCACCGATACCCACGTGGTGGAGGTTACCTGGTACGACGAGGACCAGCTGCCCTTCCCGCTGTGCACGTGGAGGTTCCCGCGCGGCCGGTGCCAGGGCGACACCGGGGCGGCTGTCGCGCGTGGCAACGTGGTGCTCGCCGGGCACGGCGCGCAAGTGCAGAACGAGCCGGTGGTGCCCTCCCAGGTACCCGTCCAGGGCCAGTACTCCCCGGCGCTCGGCAGCCGTGGCCTGGCCTGGTCTGTACCCTACGTCGATACCGCGTCCCGGGCGCTGCCCGCCTCCCGGGCGCTATCCATCGACCCGCGGGACGCCCTCGCGGACATGACCGAGCTCACCGACGGGAGGGACGACTGGACCCTGCAGCGCGACCTGCTGTCCAGCGACCGCTTCGCCGCGGACTACGTCGCCGAGCCCGACGACGACGGAACCGTGCACTTGCGCTTCGGCGACGACGTCAACGGCCGCCGCCCCATGCCCGGGCAGCAGTTCATCGCGTCGTACTGGGTCGGCGGCGGCACCGCGGGAAACGCCGGCCGGGACGTGCTGACCGTGCCCGCCGCGGCCGTGCCCGGCGTGACCGTCCGGAACCCGATGCCCGCGAGCGGCGGTGCCGGGCCCGAGCCCATCGAGCAGGTGCGACAGTTTGCGCCGCATGCGTTCCGGGTCCAGGAACGGGCGGTGACCGACGATGACTACGCGACCGCCGCGATGCTGGACCCGCGCGTCCAGCGGGCGGTCGGCACCCGGCGCTGGACCGGGTCCTGGTACACCGAGTTCGTCACCGTAGACCGTCAGGGCGGCACCGGCGCGGACGCGGCCTTCCGCGCCGAGCTGGCCGCCGAGCTGGAACCCTACCGGATGGCGGGCGGCGATGTCGTCGTGCAGCCCCCGGTGTACGTGCCGGTGGACATCGAGCTGACCGTCTGCGTCGCGGCCGGCTATTTCCGCGGCACGGTCAAGGCGGCCCTGATTCAGGCCTTCTCGACCAGGGACCTTCCGGGCGGCGGCCGCGGCTTCTTCCACCCGGGCAACTTCACCTTTGCCCAGCCGGTCTACCTCAGCGCCGTAGTCGCGGCGGCGATGGCGGTCGCCGGTGTCGCCTGGGTGGAAGTGGTCACATTCCAGCGGTCCGGCCAGCCGGCGGCGGGCGAGCTCGCCGCGGGGCTGATCGCGATGGACCGGCTCGAGGTCGCCCGCTGCGACAGCGAGGCCGCCGACTCTGCGGCGGGGCGGATCAGCTTCACCATGACCGGAGGGCTGTGACGGTGAGCCAGGACACAGACGGCTGCGGCTGCTGCGGGATCACCCCGCCGTCCCCGGCGGCCGGCAATCCGCCGGGGCTGGCGGCGATCGCCTACCGGAGCGGCACCTACGGCACCATCCTGCGCCGGATGCTCACCGCCCTCGGTAGCAGGCTGCCCCAGCTGGACCCGACCGCGACCGACGACCCCGCGATCGCCCTGCTCGACGCGTGGGCGACGGTGGGCGACATCGTCACCTTCTACCAGGAGCGGATCGCCAACGAGGGTTTCCTGCGCACCGCCACCGAGCGCCGGTCCGTCCTCGAACTGGCCCGCGCGATCGGCTACGAGCTGCGCCCGGGCGTCGCCGCCGCCGCCTACCTGGACTTCCGGATTCAGGTGCCCGCGGCGGCCGCCCCGGCACCCGGTCCGGCGGCACCCAGCACGGCGGTGGTCCCGCAGGGCACCAAGGTGCTCAGCGTGCCCGCTCAGGGCAAGCTGCCCCAGCCCTTCGAGACCGGACAGGAGTTCACCGCCGACGCCGCGCTCAACGAGCTGTCGCTGCGCACCCGCGAGCCGCAGGTCCTCGGCCGCTGGGCTGACCCAGCTGTACCTGGACGGGCTGACGACCGGGCTGCGGCCCGGCGACCCTATCCTCGTCGTGGAGCAGGCCGACTGTCCCACCCGGCCCGGCCATTGGGTGTTCCGGGTGCTGAGATCGGTCAAGCCACAGCAGGCCACCGCGCCGGACGCGGCGCCGGCCACGCTGGTGACCTGGGATAAGGGTTTCAAGCGCGCCTTCACCAAGCCCGAGGTTTACGCGTTCGGCGTGCGTGCGGCGGCGTTCGGGTACAACGCGCCGGACTGGCGCCCGCTGCCGTACTCCTTCCGGCGGGGGTACATCGCCGAAGTCGGCACCGGAAACGTGACCGACACCGAGTGGCCGCAGTTCGGCCTGGACACGTCGCAGCCAGCCACCGGCGGGGCGATCTACCTGGACGCGGTATACCCGGACATCGCCGCGTGCTCCTTCCTTGTGCTCCGCCAGCCGGGTGTCAGGTCGCGGCTGTACCTGGCCACCGGCGCGGTGGCCTCGGGCCAGGCGAAGTTCGCGGTCAGCGCCAAGAGCAGCTACGTCACGTTGGACCGGCAGGACTATCTGGGTAAGTTCGGCCGGCGGCAGGTCACCGTGCACGCCGCCACCCGCCGGCTGTGCCTGGCCCAGGCACCGCTCGGCGGGAGCGTGTCCGGGCGCCAGCTCGACCTGGCCGCGCCCGCGCCGCTCGCCGCGGGGCAGCCGGTCCTGATCACCGGCACCTCGAACGGCGCGCAGCAGGTCCAGCAGACCCAGATCGGCACGGTCGCGGGCACCTCAATCACGCTGGCGGATGACCTGACCCCCGCCCTGGACCGCGAATCGGTCCGGATCGCGGGCAACGTCGTCCTCGCCACGCACGGCGAGACCGTCGCGGACGAGGTGCTCGGCAGCGGCGACGGAACCGCCTCAAACCAGCGGTTCACGCTGCGCAAGCCGAACCTGACGCACGTCGCGGCCAAGACGCCGTCCGGCGTGGCGGACTCGCTGGAGATCCGGGTGGACGACGTGCTGTGGACCGAGGTGCCGTCGCTGTACCCGGCGGGCCCGCACGACCGGGTGTACGTGGTCCGGATCGCCGACGACGCCACCGCGACGGTGATCTTCGGTGACGGAACGCACGGTGCGCGGCTGCCGACCGGCCAGGAGAACGTGCACGCCCGGTACCGCAGCGGGATAGGCCTGGACGGCCTCGTCGCCTCGAATGCGCTGACCCTGCTGCCGCAGCGCCCGCTCGGGGTGGCCACGGTGGACAACCCGATGCCCTCGAGCGGCGCGAAAGCGCCGGAAACCTTGGCCGAAGCCAGGACCAACGCACCGCTCACCGTGCTCACCCTGGACCGGGTGGTGTCGCTGGCCGACTACGAGGATTACGCGCGGAGCTTCGGCGGGATCGCGAAGGCGCGCGCGATATCGCTGCCGGGCACGGCCGTGCCCACGGTGTTCATCACCGTGGCCGGACCCGCCGGGGCTGCGGTGCAGCAATTCACGATCGACGATCTGCTCGGCGCCCTGGACACGGTCCGGGACCGGGCGGCCGTGGTGCAGGCGAAGAGCTTCACGCCGGTGTGCTTCCGGCTCGCGGTCCAGGTCCTGGCCGACCCGGCCCAGCTCTTCACCGACGTGCAGGCGGCGGTGCTCCAGGCCCTGGGGGCAAGCTTTTCCGCCGATCAGCTGTCGTTCGGCCAGCCGGTGACGGCCGCGGCGGTCATCGCGACCACCCAGGCCGTAGACGGCGTGATGGCGGCCAGGCTGACCGAGCTGCGGCTCGCGGATCCGCCACCGCAGCCAGGCGATCCGGCGGTGGTGGAGGTGCTGACGGCTCCGGACGCGCAGCCGGTGCCGGGCCACCCTGGCCAGGTGCAGCCGGCTGGCCTGCTGACGCTCGCCCCCGGCCAGCCCGACGTAGAGGCGTGGACACCGTGAGCGTGGCTGCCGGCGACGAGCGCCCGGTGTATGACCTGCTCCCGGTCATTCACCGGCTCAGGGACGCCGAGCGCGGCCTGCCGCTGCAGGCGCTGCTCGAGGTGACCGAGACCGAACTGGCGCAGCTCCGGGATGACGTCGACGGGCTGTACGCCGACTGGTTCGTCGAGACCTGCGCGGAGTGGGTGCTGCCGTATATCGGCGACCTGCTGGGCGTGCAGGGCCTGCGCCCGGTGCCAGGTGCCGCCGGGCTACGCAAGCTGATTGCGAACACGATCCGGTACCGGCGCCGGAAGGGGACCCCCGGCGTGATCGAGCAGGTGGCCGGAGACGTCACCGGATGGCCGGCCCGGGTGGTCGAGTACTACCGGCTGCTCAGCCTTACCCAGCACCTGGACCACGTACGGCCCGGCGCCGCCCGGACCGCCGACCTGCGGGACGCCGACGGCCTGGCCCTGACCGGCACCCCGTTCGACGAGACGGCCCGCACCGGTGAGGTGCGGCACATCGACGTCGGCCGCGGACGGTACAACCTGCCGGACATCGGCGTGCATCTGTGGCGGCTGGGGGCATATCCCGTGCTCGGCGGAGACGCCCGGCAGACCGGTCCCGGCTGGACGTTCGATCCGGCCGGCCGGGACCTGCCGCTGTTCCACCCGGCCAGGACCGAGCCGGACAACGTGACCCACCTGGCCGAGGAGGTGGACGTCCCCGCGCCGCTGCGCCTGGCGGGCCCTGATCCGGGAGCTGACCTCGCAGCACCTGGTGCTCCTGGCCACGCCCGACCCGGCACTGCGGATCTGGCTGGATGGCCGGGAGATTCTCCCCGATCACCTGACCTGCCGCGACCTCGGCGACTGGACCCCGCCCGACGACGGCAGCGTGACGGTGGACCCCGTACTCGGCCGGATCATGCCGTCCGCGGCGCTGGCCCCGCAGCGGGTGCAGGTCGATTATTCGTACGGCTACCCGGGCGACGTCGGCGCCGGCCCGCACGACCGCCGGGCCACCCTGGCGAGCGCCCTCGACCTGACCGACCCGGCGCCGCCCGTCGACTGGTCGGTCCAGGTGGCGAGGGACGGGCCGTTGGTGCCTGGGAGTACCGTCGCCACGCTGGGAGACGCGCTGCGGCTGTGGAACGCGCGCACCGACGTGACTCCCGGCCAGGTCGGGGTGATCGCGGTGACCGACAGCGCCACCTACACCGAGGACCTGCAGGTGGTGATCCCGGCTGGTGACCGGCTACTGCTCGTCGCGGCGGACTGGCCGGACGCCGGTCCGGGCGCGCCCGCGCCCGGGCTCGATGTCCTGCCGCAGTCCGCGCGAGGACTCCGGCCGCATCTGGCCGGCAGCATCCAGGTCACCGGGACCGGCGGCGCGGGCTGTGAATTCCTGCTCGACGGGCTCTCGGTCGAGGGGGACGTGACCGTCCAGCCCGGTGACCTGGGCAGCCTGGTGCTCGCCGACAGCACCCTGACCGCGGGCCGGGTCACCGTCTCGTCCAACCCGCACCTGGCGGTCAGAGTACTTCGCAGCGTCCTGGCCGGGCTGACGTTGCCCGGAGTGCCGTCGCTGAGCCTCGCGGACACCCTGCTATACGATCACGCGCAGGCCGTGGACGCCGCCGACGCACGCGTGGACGCACAGGGCTGCACGCTGTTCGGGCCCTCGCTAGCGCGGATCCTGACCGCGGGGAACTCGCTGTTCTGCGGCGCGGCCGACGTCCGGCAAGTGCAGGACGGATGCGTGCGGTTCAGTTACCTGGCACCGGGGTCGCGCACCCCGCGGCGTTACCACTGCCAGCCTGCCGACCCCGCAGCCGCGGACACGGTGGCACCCCGCTTCACCTCCGACCAGCCGGCCGACCCCGCGTTCGGCCAGCTCGCGCCGAGCTGCCCTACCGAGATCACCACGGGCGCCGACGACGAGGGCGAGATGGGCGCCTATCACTTCCTCCAGCAGTCCCTGCGACTGGCCAACCTGACCTCGCAGCTCACGGCGTACCTGCGCTTCGGGCTCGAGGCCGGGGTCTTCTTCGCGACGTGAGGTGGGCACGATGAAGGGCGACTTCACCCGGCAGGCATTCCGCCCGCGCAACCACTACCGGGGCGTACTGCAGCAGCAGGGCCGGGTCCAGCTCGACGCGGACTGGAACGAGCAGGTGCTGCTGCAGGCTCACCTGGACCGGCTGGTCACCGAGGACACGATCGGTCCGCAGGGCGCACCGGAACACACCGCCGGGATGGCGATCGTGGATAAGAACGGGAACCCGCCGGCCCGCTCGCCGCGGGTGATTTGCGGATATCACCGGGCCGCTACTACGTGTGCGGGATCCTCTGCGAGAACGATCGTTGCGTTCCACTCGGCGCCCAGCCCGACCTGCCCGGCGTCGAGTTGCCCAGCGTCGGGCTGCCGCCAGGTCCCGGACCTTATATCGCCTTCCTGGACGTATGGCACCGGCTCATCACCTCGGCGGAGGAACCGTCGCTGCGCGAGGTGGCGCTGGGCGGCCCGGACACGGCCGCCCGGACCAGGACGGTCTGGCAGGTGCGGGTGCGGTCCGCGAAGGATCCGCTGCCGCCTGCGATCGGCTCCGGCCAGCTCCGTGCCCGCGCCGACGCGTCCGGCCCGGTGACCAGTCCGTGTGACGCCTCCACCGGAACCGGCTACCGGCGGCTGGACAACCAGCTGTACCGGGTGGAGATCCGCGACCCCGGCGACCCCGGCACGGCCACGTTCCTGTGGTCCAGGGAGAACGGCTCGGTGACAGCCCGGCTGCTCAAGCTGGACGGTAACGACCTCACGCTCGACTCGATCGGCCGCGATGGCCGGCTGTCGTTCGACAAGGGCTGGGTGGAGGTCACCAATCCCGGCCGGGTGCTGCGCGGGGACCCGGGCTTCCTGGGCAGCATCGGGCACGTCCAGGGCAACACTGTGACCGTGGCCGGGTGGGTGGGCCCCGTGCCGCAGGACGCCGACGCCGTTGACGCGATCGTCCGGCGGTGGGAATCCGGCCCGATGCGAGTGACCCTGCCCACGGCGGACGACTGGATCGGGCTGGAGAGCGGCGTCCAGATCCAGTTCGCCTTCAGCCCCGGTGGCTTCCGCACCGGCGATTACTGGCTGATACCGGCCCGGACCGCGAACCTCGAAGGCGTCTCCTCCGCGCCGGGACTTGCCGGGAACGTGGACTGGCCGCAGGATCAGAACGGCCCGGCTCTCCAGTGGGCGGAGGGGATCCGGCACGCTTACGCCGACATCGCCGGGCTTGAGCTGTCGCCGGACGGTACGTGGACGGTCACCAACTACGGCCCGGTCTTCCCGCCGATTACCGAGCTGGCCGCGGCCGTCGAGGTCGGCTACAGCGGCGGCGACGGCCAGCAGGTACTGCCAGGGAACCCGCTGCCGCAACCTCTGGAGGTGTCGGTGACCCGGCGCGGCGCCGGCGTGCCTGGGGCGGTCGTGCGGTTCGAGGCGGCCGACCCCGACGGGCGGCTCGCCCTGGACGCCGCGGGCCTGACCGGGTCCGTGGTCGCCGCCCTGGACGTGACGGTGGACGGCGACGGCGTCGCCCGGTGCTGGTGGCGGCCGGCCAATGACACCGGACGTCCCGGGCAGAGGGTCACGGCTCGCAGGAAACTCCCGGACGGGAGCCTGGCCGACCCGCTGGTCGAATTCTCCGCGGCCTTCGCTCTCGCGTCCGGCGTCGGCTTCGACCCGGCCGGCTGCGCGCGGATGGCCGGCGCCGACACGGTGCAGGACGCGATCGGTGCCCTGGCCGCCACCGCGGCCCTGGTCCCGGCCGGCGGCGACGGGCAGGACGGCCTGGCCGGGACGGACCTGCCCCAGCCGGTTGCCGTGCGGGTATGCACCGGCTGCGGCGACCCGGTCGCGAGCGCCATGGTCAAGTTCTCGGTGACCTCAGGCGCGGTAGCGGCTACCGAGGCCGGTCTTGCGGGTGCACCGACGAGCGTGGAAATCGCCACTGCCGCCGACGGATCAGCACAATGCTGGTGGCGTCTGGGCGGCGAGACCCCGGTGCAGACCCTGACCGCGGCGCTGCTGGCGGGCCCCGCACCGGACCCGTCCGCATCGCCGCTGGCGTTCGTCGCAGGCGTCGTTCCTGACGACGGCATACACGTCACAGGCGTGGCGGTCACCGGATCCGGGACGGCGCTGCCGAACGGCGGCCAGCTCGGTGTCATCGACCTCGCCGGCGGGCTGACTGTGCTGCTTGACCGGCCGCCGCCGGACGCGGCCGCGGTGACCGGCAAACCCGTGCTGACCGTCACCCTCGACATGCCGTACCCGCTGTCCGGAGCGGACCGGGCTCTGTGGGGCAACCTGGTAGCCGCCGGCACCATGCCGCTCACCCTGGCCGGCCAGGCCGGGATCGCGACTGGCGCCCCCTCGGCGCTGACCTGGACGGCCGAGGGCACGAGCCAGGCGCTGCTTGGCGTCTTGTTCGGCGTGCTCACAGCCGCCGGCGCAGGCGACCGCGTGCTGTGCCACCTCGACCTCGACGCCCGCGTCACCGGCGGCGGGGGCTACACACAGTGGTTCTGGCTGGTGGCCGCGGTGAAGAACCTGGTGCTCGTGCCGCACCTCCAAGGCAGGCTGCACTTGCCATCGGCTCGGGAGATGATGGCCCGCGCCGTCCCACGTGACGATATCCGGGCCGCCGTCGGGGCCGGAGTGCAGATCAGCGCCCAGCCCGCGCAGAACCCGACGGCGGCGCGACGCGCGGCGGGCAACGCCTTCCGCAGCCGGGGCGATCAGCGGCGGCTGACGCTGATCGTGGCCGAACCGTACGCCGCGGCGGCAGCTAAGATCGCCGAAGCGCTCTCCGACGCGGCCAATGTTACGGTGGAAGTCATCCCGGCGGCCGACCCAGCCGCCGAGGCAAGCAGCCGTCTCGCCGCTGGCCAGCCGGTAGACGGGGTCCTCACCGATGACACGGGCACCCCCGCCGTCACTGCATTGCCCGATTTTCCGGAGGCGTTCCCGCTATGAGCCTCATGGCCCAAGCCGTCCCTGCGCCTTCCGTGCAGCCGATTGCACGCGGGGGCCTGGTGCAGCGTTGCGGCGGGATAAGCTGCCCGCCCGGAACCTGCAATCACACCGATGACCCAGCCGACGCGACAGTCCAGCGGTCCGCTAACGTCACGGCGGCCGCCGCAGGGAGTGGCGTTCCCGCCTCCGTGCTGCGAGTGCTCGATACGGTTGGTACCCCTTTGGACGCATCCACCCGGACGAACATGGAGGCGCGCCTGGGTCACGACTTCGGCCATGTACGGGTACACACCGACGCCGAGGCCGCTCGCTCCGCGAAGTCGATCCAGGCGCAGGCCTACACGTTCGGATCGCATGTTGTGATGGGTGAAGGCCGCTTCCAGCCGCATACCCCGGCCGGCGTCCGCCTGCTTGCCCACGAGTTGACCCACGTCGTACAGCAGATCGGGGTATCCGCCCCGGCGAGGTCGGTCAGCGACCCAGACGACTTCTCCGAGCGGGAGGCGGAGCGCGCCGCAGACTTCATGTCGGCTTCGCGCATGACCCCGGCACCCCCTGACCGCGTACACCGTACGACAGATGAGCAGACGCAACTGAGCCTGGACCAGTCCACGGATGACCTCTTCGGCGGGCAGTACATAGGCGGTGGGGGCGAGTCTGGCGGTGGCGGGTCGAGCGGAAGTTTCGACGAGGCGCCGCCAGGCGGAGCCTCAGTCTCACGGCCTTCCCCGATGATCTGTTCCCGTCCTATCGCAGTACCGGGGCTGGGGGCCTTCGGGCACGCATTCGTCAATGACCCGCCGGCTGAATTACGCTATCCGCGAGCCCCTCTACAGCGGGAACGGCATTTCCGGCTGCGCGAACACCACGGATGCATCCGGGCCCCCAGACGATCCAGCCACCTCTACCTGCAAGCCCTGCCTGCCCCCACCCGGCCAGACCCTCGACGACCTGTCGAGCTGCCTGCGGAACGTTCATCTCGGCTATGCGAGTCCAGGCATTTACCGGAACCTGCCCGACCCCGGAGATGGGTGGAGCTGGGGCCCGAACAGCAACAGCTACGCGGCTGCCATGGCGCGCTGCTGCGACAGCTTCGACCCGTCGGGTCTCGGCAGGCTACCTGGCTGGAACCATTCGCCGGCCAAACCGTGCCCGAGTACCACCCCCTCCGCGTCACCAGGAGATGGCAGCGAGCCCGCTGTCCCGGCGGCACCGGCAGGTGGAGATGTCCCCGCGTCGGCAGATCCTGCTAGTTCGCCGACCGAGCCCATCGGCCAGTGCTACGTAGAATCCGGCCCGGCTTACACGCCCAGCGGAACGATCCCGGTTACGAACGTAGGCGGAAGAAAACAGGCGCCGTTCACCATGGCTGCGGCATTCGGGACTGCTTTCGTTACGCTACCCCCTCGGATGCCCGCCTGCTGCGAGGTGCGCCAGTACATCAAATGGAACGAGGCGTACCACACCTGGCGGGGCGGCCCGCCACACAGCGGGTTCCCCTCTTCGGCCACCTACGACACGTGGTACGAGGATAGAGACTCCAGCGATATGCGCTACGGCCACCGTTCGGGCGTCCACAGCGATCCGATTGCCGATTGCGGTGACGAGTATCTGACCGCCGGCAGGCGAGACCAGGTGAACGGCGACAGCTACTGCGGCGCAGATAAGCCACAGTCGAGCGCCCCGGCTGGTGCCACTTACAACTTCCAGCTCAAGGTCATCGACACCTGTACCGGAGACCAGGAGAAAGCCAGCAGCTCGATTATCACCGTCAATTGGTGATACTAAATGACCCTTGAAGGAAATGGGTTGGCGGACCAGTCATCGCTGGAGCTTCATCTGGAAGTCAGCTCGCCTTCTCCGCGGCCAGCCGGCACTGTCGTACTCGTCAATACGGGCAACCAGGATGTCCGCCTCTGGCATACAGGAAACTCATGGGGGGACACAGTTCTGTCGTTCGAGATGATCCGGAACGAGAAGGTCTGGCGCCTCCTACGCCAAGAACATGAGTACACGCGCAACGTTCCTTCTTCTTTCGGGCTTCCTGCCGGAGACAGGCACGAGTGGGCGTTCGATCTCGGCGATGGCGAGTGGGAGGCCGAAGCCCCCGCCGAGCAGCTTGCTGTCCTAGGCGCGCACCTCGTCGCTGTTTACGACGTTCCCCGAACACCGGAGGCCGTAGGCCATGCCATCTGGATCGGCCGACTGCATAGCGACCCGATCTTCCTAGCGGGATAGGGACAGTTCCGCGCCATCGATTCTGCAGGCTCACCAGTACGCCAAGCCCCGAAGGTACCGGGTACGGAGCCACTTGACCATCCGGGTTTTCACGTCAAGGTCTCCGAAGTACAGTTCGTCCCCGGTCAGGCCGCCTGCCCGGCCGATCAGAAGCGTGCCGCCGTCCGGTGACCAGCTCATGGACCCGCGGTAGCGCCACCGCCGTCCGGCGGGCGAGATATCAGACACGGCGCCGTCTTCATTCATCAACCGCAAGCTGTCCTCGATCCGGTAGGCGATCCGGCAATCGCGTCGCGCCGCGGCGGGAACGGCACCCCGGAACAAGCGAGCGACGCGGTCCGCGGCGAGATCCGCTTCTGTGACCATGCCGTCCGTTCCTTCCACCAGAATGGTGCCGGTGGATCGCCAACTCGGTGGCGAGTATGGCGCAACGATCCCGGCCAGCACCCGGACCTGTTGGCCATCTGCCAGCGAAAGCACGTGAAGGTCGGCTCCGGCGCGGCCGCGCGACGCCGCCACGTAGGCGAGCCGGGTGCCGCTAGGTTCCGCCGCGCAACCGGACAGGTACGCGGCCTCCACCAAAGTGGTCTCTCCGGCACCTCCCGGGTCCACCTGGCGGATTACCGATGTGCCTGTCTGGCGGTCCACACCAGACACCGCGATCCAGCCGTTGGAGATCCCGGAGCATCCCCGGATGTCACCTACACCCCCAAGGCTCGGCACCGGCGCCAGTTCCAGGCCACGGCCCGTCAACGTGCCGAACAGCACGGAGTCGGCGGTCCAGGCCACGACGCGGGCGACAGCGTCTGAGGTCACCCTTCGGATCCGGCATTGAGTGCCGCGCTGACCGCACGGCGGATCTCGGTGATTACCGGCATACCCAGCCGGTCCACTAGGGGGTTCCGCTGGGCGTCGAAGGCGTGCTGGGCAGGCATCGCCACCCGATGGTCGATGACAAGCTCGTCGATGTGGATGTTCACGTCGTCCATCCGGCGACCTCCGAATCGGTAAGTGGCTTATCAAGCTTGGTGTACTCGGTGCGCGCGGCCATGAGGACGTGCGGCATCCGTACCGGCTGGCGGGCCTCGGCGGCCAGGAACGCGGCGGACAGCGCGATGTTGCGGATCGTGCCGCCCGAGACCCCCAGGCGGGCCAGCTTCTCCGGGACAAGGCCGTCGGTAGGCAGTTCGGGCGGCAGGACCCGGCGCCAGATCTCGGCCCGGCCGGCCGCGTCCGGAAAGGGGAACTGGATCACGAAACGCAGCCTGCGCAAAAACGCGTTGTCGATCGCATCCTTCAGGTTCGTGGTCAGGATGGCCAGGCCACCGTAGGTCTCCATGCGCTGCAGCAGATAGCTGACTTCGATGTTGGCGTACCGGTCGTGGCTGTCCTTGACCTCGCTGCGCTTGCCGAACAGCGCATCTGCCTCGTCGAACA
This sequence comes from uncultured Actinomycetes bacterium, assembly GCA_963819785.1. Taxonomy (GTDB): domain Bacteria; phylum Actinomycetota; class Actinomycetes; order Streptosporangiales; family Streptosporangiaceae; genus Palsa-504. The sequence continues at coordinate 18,935 of CAWFXW010000010.1, forward strand.
GCAACACGGCGCCGCCGCTTTCCGCGGCGTCGAAGATCCGCCGGAGGTTCTTCTCGGTTTCCCCGATGTACTTGCTGACCACCTGGCTGAGGTCCACCCGGTACAGGTCGAGGGACAGGTCCCGGGCGACCACCTCGGCGGCGAACGTCTTACCGGTCCCGCTCGGGCCGGCGAATAGCGCCGCCACCCCGCTGCCCCGGGAGGTGCGAGCGCCGAAGCCCCAGTCGTCGAAGACGGTCATCCGGTGCCGGACGTGCCCGGTCATCTGGCGCAGCAGCTTCTCCTGCACGGCGGGCAGCACCAGGTCCTCCCAGCGGGCCCGGGGGATGATCCGCTGCGCCAGGCCGTCGAGGGCGGGCCGGGCCAAAGACCGGCATGCATCCCACAGCTGTGGCCCGGCCTCGGGATCATCCGGCCGGGACTGCGCGGCAATCGACCTGATATCGGCGGCCCCGAGCGAGAACTGCGCGGCCAGCCGGTTCGCCCAGCCCGCCAGGGCGGGCCCGGCCGGAGCCAGCGTCGAACGCCAGATATCCCGCAATTCGGCGGGTTCCGCGGCCGGTATCTCGATCGCCGGAAAGCCGGCGTCGTCCTCGGCCGGTGTCTCGCAGGCGACCGCCACCGGGCCCCCCAGCCGACGGGCGAACTGCCGCGCGGACTGGCCCGATTCGCTAACCGGATCGTCGATCTCGAGCAGCCAGCAGCGTCCGGCCAGAACCGATTCCCGTTCACAGATCCGGGCCAGCAAGTCACGGTCCGCGGCGTCGGCGGGCAGGCCGACAGCACGCAGCGCGACTGGCTGTAGGCCCATTTTCGCCGAGGCCGCCGAGGCCACCGCGCGCAGGTCAGGGCTGCGTCGGCCGTACAGCCGGACCCGCTGCCCGCCGGGCCGGGACCAGAGCAGCGCCAGTTGGTCCGCTGCCGCCCGCAGCGAGGTCGGCAACGCGGACGTGGGTTCCAGCGGATCGGCCAGGCATTCGATCCGCGGGTCCAGGTAGTTCAGGCCGGCCAGCGCGTGCAGCACCCGCTCGTCCACCCGGAGCACGCTCGTGGTCGGGGTCTCCGGGTGGGTCGGCTCCACCAGGTGCCAGCGGCGTAGCGCCGCCGCGGGCGTGATCGCCGACCAGTGCGGGTCCGGCAGCGTCGCCATGGCCAGGCTGAACGTCGCGTACCGGCGTGCCGGTTCGCCGTGGGCGCTGGCGCAGGCGGACGCGACCGTGCTGTCGAGTTCCACGCCTGCGCAGAGCAGCAGCGTGTCCCGTTCGAACCCGGACAGGCCGAACGCCTCGGCGATCCCGTGGAGCGCCGGTGGTGCGGGCATCTGCGCGAGGAGCTGGTCGCGGCGGCGCGCCCGGTCCGCTACGTCCTGGCCTTCCAGCCGTCCGGCCAGCACGCCCAGCGCCGCAGTCAGGAATTCCTGGTTCGCCCGCACCCAGCCGTCCGCCGAGGTGGGCGCGGTCGGGGCCTGGCTCACGGGATTACCACCTGAGGTGCGTCGAAGCTGCCGTCCGGACCGACGGTGAGGGCGCTCTGCGCGCCGTCCACCTGAACCCGCACGAGATAGGTGCCAGGCACCACGCCCGTCACCGTTGCGCTGACGCTGCCGGTTGTCGGCGGGGCGCCCGCGGCGGGCAGCGGGACGGTGAAGACGTACCCGCGCCCGGCCTGACCGGCGCGCGGCTGGCGCTCGTTGAGGAAGAGCAGCACACGCTGGGACTGTCCGACCGGCGGCTGCACGGACACGGTCACCTGGGTCGCGCCGGCCGAGCCGGGCGCGGTCGTGACCGTGCCGATCACGGGACGGACCAGCAGGGGGACGGTCGCGGATTCGGCCCCGGCGCGTTCCTCGGGCGGCGCGCCGACCAGGCGCGGGTGCCGGACCTGCAGGCTGTGTAGTCCGGCCGGCGTGGCCGCGGGCAGCGGCATCGTGATCCGGGTTCCCGTGATGCCGCCGGGCGGGGCGAGCGTCTCGGTGTCGTCCACGCGGATGCGGGTGAGGTAGGTACCGCGCAGCCGCACACCCTCGATCCGGATCGTCGACCCGGGCACGATGGGGTCGGTCGGCCCGGAATCCGCGATCACCCGGCTTACCGCCGGGATGTTCAGCGCGGCGGCTTCCACTGCACGGGTGAGCACCGGCAGAGCGGGCTGCACCGTCAGGTCGGCATCAAGCAGCACCACCGAGGCCTGATAGGTGACCGAGAGCCGGTATGGCATCTGGAAAAACGTCGACCAGAGGTTGTAGAGCTCCTGGAGGGTCAGCGGCGACGGAAAAAACCGGACCAGCTCCGTCTGGTCAGGCAGGTCGGAGAACTGCTGCCAGGTGGTCGGGTCGTCGGCGATGGCCGCGGCGATGATGGCCTGCAGCTGCTGCCGGTCCAGGATCGGGTCCGCCACCAGCGCGGTCACTGCGGCGCCGAGCATCCGCTGCGGCTCAAGCGCGTTCTCGTCACCGGAGAACGTGAGCAGGTAGTGCAGGTCGATGGCCTGCTCCGGGCGATTGAGCACGCTGCCGTCACTGCGCCGGACCGGCAGCATGTTGCTAGCCAGAGCCGCGTTCGTGGTCACCTGGTACAGGAAGATATTGATCCCACGTGCGTCCCCGTCCGCTGCGGTCAGCATGTCCGGCCGCAGCGTTGTCACCCGGGCGTTCTCCACGCCCCCGGCCGGGACCGCCACCAGCGCCTCGCCGAGGATCCTGCGTAGTGCCGCGGTGACCATTGCGACGGCCAGGGAGTTGCTCACGACGGACCGCTATTTCGCCGCTCGAGGTATTCATCCAGTGACAGCGGCCGCGGACCGGGGGAGCGGGCCGGTGGCGGCGGAGGCGGCGGCGGCGCAGGCGGCTGCCGAACCTCCACCCGGCCGATCGTCACGTTCACCACGGGTGCCGGGGTGGTATCCCGAATGTGCGCGGGCCGCCGGGCCGCGTCCGTCGGCACGCTGTCGACCGTGCCCGCGAGGGCGAGCAGGCCGGTCGGCGGACTACCGGTCACGTCGGTCGGGCCGGCCGCATCCTGCGCATCGGCGACGGCCGGCGCTCCGGCCGGGTCTTCGGTCGCCGGATGGGCGCGAGCCGGCGACCGCGCCGGTTCAGGCGGACCTGCCGCGGCAGATCGCGCGGCCGCGGCCGGGCGGGCAGCCCGGTAGGACGGCGGCCGGGCGGACCGGCTGTGCGCAGCGGTGACCACCGGTGCCGGGTCGGCCGGGCCCGTCGGCGCCGGCCGGGGCAGCCGGTCCGGCACCGGGGCGGCGCGCGGCGGCGATGGGCGGCGGATGGGAGCAGGGTCTCCCGGCTCCGGCCGGACTGCGGGACGGACCACGGGGCGGCGCATAGCCGGGCTCGCTGGCCCGGCGGCGGCCGGGAGGTCGGTGCGGGTGTCGGCCGCCGTCGGCTGGCTCACCGAGCGGGTGGCTGGGTACTTACGCGGCTGCTCATCGGCGGTCCGTTCGGTATCTGGCTCTTTGATGCCGAACGGGTCAGCGGTCTGCTCGTCCCCAGACGGCTCAGGTCCGGCCGCGGCGAGCCCCGCCATCGACGGCGCATGCACCCGTCTGCCGCCGGGCGACGGCTCCGGCGCGGCCCTCGAAACCTCCCGCAGTCCCGGCTCCCGGTCGAGGGGAGGCCAGGCCGGGTCGGCCGCGAGGGCTGGCTCTGCCGTCGCGCTGGGCATCGCGTCCCTGCTCTCCGGCCATACGGTGAGGTCAGCCGGGCCCGCGGCCGGCTCGAACCGTGACCGCGGCCGGGGCCGCAGGACCGGGACGCCCCCGAACGCACGGACCAGCATGTGATCGAGGTACCCGGACATCAGCCGGCCAGATCTAGGTACATCGCCCGCCGCTGCGGGCTAAGGTCCAGCACGTCCGGCTCCGTCCAGCCGTAGCTCGTGGCGAGCGCGTGCACGTCCCGCATCAGCGTGAAGGCCTGCGCCTCGATTTCCGCCCAGAGCAACGCGGGCACGTCCAGCGGCACCGAGGAATCCAGCCCGCAGGCAGGGCAGCGCACCAGCAAGTCGATGGCACCGGCAGGCGCTGCCCGCTCCATCGCGATCTCGACGGCCGCCTCCGTCTCCGGCCCTGGCGTCGCATCCGGCTCAAAACCGAGGCAGGCCGAGAGCAGAGCGGCCCGCGCCCGATCGGGCGGCCAGCCACCCAGCGCGATCAGGTCGGCCGTGGTCGGCAGGCGAAAAGGGACCTCGGCACCGTCTACCAGCACGCTCAGCCGCTCGCCCGGCTCATGCACGGGAAGGGCGGCCACCGCCGCCACATTGACCGGCACCTCGAGCACCGACCCGCACCCTGGGCAGTCTGCGCAGGCCGGGGCCTGGTCGCCGGCCACCAGCCGGAACAGCCGGGCGAGCAGCACGTCCCGGGTTCCGACGTCGATCGTCGCGGCCTCCGCGGCCGGCCTGCCACGGCTCGTGGCCAGCAGGGTCACCGCCCGCCGCAGCGGGTCTTGCGTACTACCGGCCTCCCAGAGCGTAAGCAGCCCGCGGGATCCCAGTTCACGCATGGTCTACGCTCCCGGAACGGTAAAGCTGGTCTCCTTCGGCTCCGGGACGCTGTAGTCCCGTTCCCAGCCCTCGTTCTCCAGCTTTATGTGCTGGATCGCCACGGCGTTGGCGTTGCTGTCGAGGTCCGGCAGCGACTGCCATTCCGACACCCAGCAGCGGTACACCTTGTAGCTGATGGCGAGTTGGCCGGCCTCGTTATAAAGCTCGATGATCATGTCCTTGCGGAAATCCAGCAGAGACACCTCCGAGCCCAGGCCGGCACCGTAGTTCCAGACCTTGTTCGCCCACTGCTCGAAGGCCACGTCGTGGGTGACGCCGCGTTCCAGGGTGATCGCGTCGTACTCGGTCCGTCCGGGCGACTTGCGGCTGCTGCTCGGGTCGCCGCCGTCCCGGTGCTTGACCACCTCGGTGGAGCGCTTGAGCACGCCCACCTTGCTGACCCCGGCTACGTAGCGGCCGTCCCACTTCACCCGGAACTTGAAGTTCTTGTAGGGGTCGAACCGCGTCGGGTTGACGCTGAACTGGGCCATATCGCTCGCTCCTATGCCTGCGCTTGGACCATCTGCTGGATCTGCAGGATCACGAACTCGGCCGGGCGCAGCGGCGCGAACCCGACCAGGATGTTGACCCGCCCGAGGTTCTGGTCGTTCGGCGTGGTGGTCTCGGCGTCGCACTTCACGAAGTAGGCGGCCTGCGGGGTACTTCCCTGGAATGCGCCCTGCCGGAACAGGCCCTGCATGAACGCTCCCACGTTCAGGCGGATCTGGGCCCAGAGGGGCTCGTCGTTCGGCTCGAATACCACCCACTGGGAGCCCCGGTACAAAGACTCCTCCAGGTACAGGGCCAGCCGTCTGACTGGCACGTACTTGTACTCATCGGCGAGCTCGTCCGCCCCGCGCAGGGTCCGGGATCCCCAGACCACCCGGCCGATAACCGGGAAGGTTCGGAAGCAGTTGATGCCGAGCGGGTTCAGCTCGCCGTTTTCGTCGTTGGTCAGGTTGACGGTCAGATCGCTTACCCCGGCCAGGGTCGCGTCGATGCCGGCCGGCGCCTTCCAGACGCCGCGGGCGGTGTCAGTCCGGGCCATGATCCCGGCGACGGCACCACAAGGCACGAACGTCCGCAGCCGGTTCTCCGACGTGGGGTCGGGCTCGCGCAGGCGCGGGAAGTAGAGGGCGGCATTGCGGGCCGCAGTCCCGGTCAGTCCGAGGGTTCCGAGCTGCGCGATCGCGTTGCCCGTAGTCAAGTCGGGTGGCGGATCGACGATCAGCATGGCCCGCCGGGTGACACAGTAGTTCAGCGCGGCCGAGTACACGCTGGGTGATGTCTGGTCCGTTTCGTCCAGCGTAGGTGGCGGGATGCAGAGCAGGTTGAACAGGTCGGCCTCGTCGAGCGCCCACAACCCTCGATGCTGGGCCTGAAGCGTCCCGCCGATGTAGTCGTTGTCGGCCAGCGTCCCGCCGTCGGTACCCGCCGTCCCGACCGTGTACGTGCCCGGTGCGGGTGTCGTCGTAGGCAGCGGTCCGGCCACGGTGAGCAGGACCGAGTCTTCCTCCAGCACATGTTGCACGTTCCGGCCCTGTGCGAGCACGGTGAGGTTCGGGAAGGTCTCGGAGTCGCCCGACACAGTGTCGGTGACGGTCAGGTTGAACAGGTCTGAGGACTGCACGCCGTAACGTTGCGCCACGTACGGATCGGTGCTGCCAGCGGTGATGGTGACGCTCAGCCCACCGGACCAGGCGCCGGGGCTGGCCGCCGCCAGTGCCAGGCCGCCTGCCGTGATCGTCGAGGCGGCGGCATCGCTGCTGGCCAGCCGGACCACCAGGGCCTGGCCGCCGCCGTTGGCGAAGAAATCACTCACCGCGAAGCTGACCGTGCTCTGCATCCACAGGCCACCGAAAATCCGCTGGTAGTCGGCGAAGCCGTTCACCATGACGGGATTGTTCACCGGGCCCTTCAGCGCGCGGCCGAGGAACGCGGTGATCGAGGTCGCCACCCCGGTGATCGGCCGGATCCCGCTGGGGATCTCGGTGACGTAGACACCCGGGTACAAGGTGACGGGCGGCATCAGGACCGTCCTCCCTCATCGTGACCGTAACGGCCACCAGCCGACCCACGGTCCCGGTCCCGGTCCCGGCCCCTGTCGCGGTCCCTGTCGCGGTCGCGGTCCTGGTCGCGGTCGCGGTCTTGGTCGCGGTCATCGCCGCGGCCCTCACCGTTGCCGCGGCCCTCACCGTTGCCGCGGCCCTCACCGTTGCCGCGGCCCTCACCGTTGCCGCGGCGGTCATCGTCGCCTCGCCCCGGATCGTCCTGATCTTGGCGCGGGTGGGACTTCAGCCGGATGTACTCGGCGAAGACCTGGTCCGCGGTGTGCTCCTCCAGCTGATGGCAGGCAGCTGTCTTCTGATCCTGGTGACACTGGTAAACGGCCTGCTGGCGAACCAGCTCCGAGACGGCCGCATAGCCCTTGATCTGGCAGGTCAGCGTCCTGCACAGGCAGTCGACATATGCATTTACATGCTCGAAGCCACGCCAGATGGTTTCCTCGTGATCACGAGCGACCAGGGCGGCCGCGTACAGCATCTCGAAGTCCACGCTGCGGGAATCGCTGGCCATTTTCGATACGATCCCGGCTGTTTCGGCCTTCAGGTCGCTCACCCGCTTGGCGAGATTCACCGGCTCGGCGATCAGGTCCGTGAAGACAGCTACGGCGGCTGCGGTGCGCCGTTCGATGTCGGCGATCGCCGACGCGATGTCCTCGGAGCGGCAGTCTTGCACCATGTCATCGAAATCGCAGTCGTCGTCGAACGCGCACCCCTGCTTCGGATCACATGCCCGCAGGCGGCCCTGCACGATCGAGAAGGCCCGGTCCAGAAGTCGAATCTTGTTGTCGTTGTCCACCAGGCACCTGAGCTGATCGATGACCTGGTTGAGCTGCTTGGCCAGGTCGTCAACGTCGGGCTTGGCCGTAGATCGGGCCAAGCCGTACGCGCTCCGCGCGCCGTCGTACTGCGTGCGTGCTTGGATCAACTCGTCCTCGTGGGCCTTGTTGTAGTCCGCCTGAGCCTGGATTCCCGTGGCCCGGCATTTCAGATTGTCGAGTAGCTCCGGGTCGCAATCCGCACAGGGCGTCGGACGGCCCTCCGGGCTGACTGGTCCCGTTCCCGCTCCGGTCTGGGCAGTGGTCATCGAATTCCTCCCTGATCGGTCTGCCCGATGATTCTCGGCGCTGAGGCGTCACCGGACCGTCGCAGGCTCAGGCTCGGCCGTTTGACACTCCGACAACGCTGAGGTGACAGCAGTGGTTGGAGAATCCTCGTCATGTCGCCACATCGGGCCGAAGCAGGAGTGTGCATTGTCCGAGTCGAGGTCCAGTCAGCACATCTGCTCATTACGGTCATGACCGATCGCAGTCTCGGCCGCACCATGCATTCAGCCGCGTCCCATCCTGAACGGCGCTTCACCGATCCCGAGGACGCGCTTCAGGCCGTCGCTGACTTCCTGCGTTCTTTCGGTGAGCGCAGCCAGGCCCAGTAGCCGGAGCAGGCGCTCGCGATCGGGCCAGCCTGCTATCGTCTCGATACCCCGGACGGAGGAGCGAAGGAGCAGCGCGTGCCCGAGTTGCGTCCCGCGGTCGAACGTGAGGCGCTGAACAGGCTCGGCGCCACCGAGGCCGACGCGTTCTTGACCCGGCTGGACCAGCTCACCCAGGACATCCTGGAGCCGGTCGGCCAGGTCTACGGCACCGATGCGGACAAGC
>CAWFXW010000011.1:0-48591 GCA_963819785.1 uncultured Actinomycetes bacterium
AGCGCATCTTCGTGGTGACCGGGCCGAACCAGGGCGGCAAGACGACGTTCGCGCGGACCTTCGGGCAGCTGCACTACCTGGCCAGTCTCGGCCTCCCGGTCCCGGCCCGCGAGGCGGCCCTATTCCTGCCCTCACCCGCGCCCGCGGTTCCGCGACTGGCCATGCCGAAATGCATTCCTTTCGGGGTCGGACCCCGGGCTCGCCTGGCGGCGATGCGCACGGCTGACGCCCTGCGAGCCAAGGACGTGGCCGCAGCAGCCCTCTTCAAGCCTGTCCAGGGTGGCTGGATTGTGCAGGTCTTCCCCGGCGGGATCCGGCGAGCGCGATCACCGCGCCGCACCGGACCGCTGCGTGACGGCGACGGCTCGGGACGGGTATGCTGAGACCGATCACGCGATGAGGCTCGCGTACCGCCGGGCCGGGTAACCCGGTTGGCTGATGGCCTCTACCTGCAAGGACGTTCTGGCGTCGCGAAGGCAGGGGAGGTCCGCGTGGTCCCTGAGCTCATCCAGGTGCTGCAAAGCCTGGTGGTGCTCACGCTGGCCCCGCTCTACGCCGGCGTGCTGGCCCGGGCCGAGGCGGTGGTCGGTTCCAAGCACGGGCCCAGCGTGCTGCAGCCCTACCGGGACCTGGCCAAGCTGCTGCGTAAGGGCAGCGCGGTCAGCGATCAGGCCTCGTGGGTGTTCCGCGGCGCGCCGTTCGTGGCCTTCGCCTGCTGCCTCACCGTCTCGGTGATCGTCCCGGTGATCACGAACGAGCCGCTGCCGCTGGCTTTCCTGGCCGACTTGATCGGCGGCGCGTTCGTGCTCACGCTGGCCAGCTTCGTCATCTCGCTGGCCGGCCTGGACACCGCCAGCCCGTACGGGGGGCTCGGCGCGAGCCGGGCCAGCTGGATCGGCAGCATGGCTGAGCCCGCGCTGATCCTGGTGTTCTTCACCGTCGGCGCGGTATCGGCGTCGGACAACCCGTACCTGATGAACCATGCCGTCGCATCCTCCCCCTACGTGGTGGTGCTGCCGACGCACCTGCTCGGCCTGGTCGCCTTCTTCATGATCGTGCTGGTGGAGAACGGCCGGATCCCGATCGATAACCCGGGCGGGTCGACCGAGATCTCGATGATCGAGGAGAGCCGGGTGCTGGAGTACTCGGTCCGCGAGTACGCGCTGGTAGTGGGGCGGCTCGGTGGAGCTCTTGCTGCTGTCCTCGGTCTTCATGAACGTCTTCGTGATCCCCTGGGCCTCGGCAGCACGGCCAGCTTGCCCGGTGCCCTGCTGGCGATCCCGGTCCTGCTCGGCGAACTCGCGCTGTGCGGCCTTGCGATCGTGGTCATCGACACCTCGTTCGCCAAGCTGCGGTTCTTCCGCATCGCCGAATTCCTCGGCGCCGCGTTCATGCTCGCCCTGGTCGGCGTGGCCACCTCGTACGTGATCGGAGTCTGAGCCATGCAGAGCCTGTCCGCTACCAGCGCCGCCGGCGTCCTGCTGGACCTGTCCGGGGTGCTGATCCTGCTGCTGGCGTTCGCCTGCCTGGCGTCCAAGCTGTTCAACCGGTACGTGGTCTACTACGGCGCCCAGTCGGTGGTGCTGTCGTTCGCGGCGGGGACCGCGGCGGTCGCGTTCCACAGCGCCGAGCTGTGGATTCTCGCCGCCCTCACGCTCGCGGTGAAGGGCATCGCAATCCCGCTGGCGGCGCGCAGGCTGCTGGTCACCCGGCTGGCGCTCAAGCGTGACGCCGCGATGTCGACCGGCCTGTCCACGTCGCTGATCGCCGGCGGGGGGCTGACCGCGTTCGCTTACCTGGTGACCAGGCCCGCGCTGCTGCCGCCCGGAACCGTCGCGGCCGCCGTGGTCCCGCTGTCCACCGCGGTGATCCTGCTCGGGTCGCTGGCGATGGTGGTGCGCCGGCATACGGTCGCGCAGCTGATCGGCTGGCTCATCGTGGAGAACGGGGTATTCCTGGGCGCGATCACCCTGGTCGCGACGTTCCCGTTCATCGTGGAGGCCGGGATCTTCCTGGACATCGTGGCGGGGGTGCTGATCATGGTGGTGTTCGTGTCGGGGCTCACCCGCCAGCTGGCCGAGGCCAGTGCCGCCGAGCTGAGGGAGCTGCAAGGATGACGGCCCTGGCCATCCTCGCCGCGCTCGGCCCGCTCACCGGGTCGGCCGCAGCGATCGCGGGCGCGCGGGCGCGGCTGGCCGGCCTGGCCCAGGCCGCCGGGGCCGCGGTGGCGCTCGGCTGCTCGCTGGCCCTGCTCGTCCTGCTGGACGGCCGGGCACCGCTGGCCGGCTGGGACGGCTTCCTCTACGTGGACTCGCTCGGCGGGTTCTTCCTGATGACCGTGGCGGGGGTGACGTTGCTCGCGGCGCTCGGGTCGATCGGCTACGTCGCGGCGCAGGAAGACGACGGCGAGCTCAGCGGGTTCCAGGTCCGGCTGTACTTCACGTTCTTCGGCCTGTTCGCGTCGCTGATGCTCGCGGCGCTGGAGACCGGCAACCTGGGGCTGCTGTTCGTCCTGGTCGAGGCCAGCACGCTGGCCAGCGCGGCGCTGGTCGGCATCGAGGGACGGGCCCGGTCACTCGAGGCGGCGTGGAAGTACATCATCATCAGCTCGCTGGGCGTCACCATCGCCCTAGCGGGCACGCTGTTCCTGTTCTACTCGGGCAGCGCCCTGCATCTGGGCTCGAACCTGGGCCTGACCTGGCCGTACCTGCTCGCGCACGCGCAGGCTCTGGCCCCGCAGAGCCTGCGGCTGGCGTTCCTGCTGGCGGTGGTGGGCTACGGCACCAAAGTGGGGCTGGCGCCGATGCACACGTGGCTGCCCGACGCGCACGCCGAGGCGCCCAGCCCGGCCAGCGCGATGCTGTCCGCCGCGCTGCTCAATACCGGCATGTACGCGATCATCAGGTTCCTGGCCATCGCGCAGGCACGGCTCGGCGACACCTACCCGCGGGCGGTGCTGCTGTCGTTCGGGTTCGCCTCCATCGTGATCGGCGCGCTGTTCATGGTCCGGCGCGGCAACTTCAAGCGGCTGTTCGCCTACTCCTCGGTCGAGCACATGGGCATCATCGCGGTGGCGCTCGGTTTCGGCGGCATCCTCGGCCTGTACGGCGCGCTGTTGCAGACGCTGAACCATGCGCTGGCCAAGGCGGTGCTGTTCCTGTCCAGCGGCGACGTGGCGCTCCGCTACCAGACCAGGGAGGCTGGCCAGGTGACCGGGCTGCTCGCGGCAGTCCCGGTCACCGGCGGCGCGCTGCTGCTGGCCTCGTTCGCGGTGCTGGGGTCACCGCCATTCGGCTTGTTCTTGTCCGAGCTGACCATCGTGCGGGCCGGCTTCGCCGGCAGCCCGGTGTTCCCCCTGCTCCTGCTGGCCCTGCTCGGGCTGGCGTTCGTGGCCTTCGCCCGGACCACGACCGGGATGGTGACCGGCAGCCCGGCCCAGCTGGCCAGCCCGTACCGCGGCCGGGCGGTCGTGGCCGTCACCGCGGCGCCGCTCGTCCTCGGCCTGGCGGCGCTGCTCGTCCTCGGGCTGTGGATCCCGGCCGGCCTGGACGCCGTGCTCCGGCATTCCATCGGGGTGATCGGATGAGCGCCGTCGAGCCCCAGGCGGGGACGTCAGAGCCGCTGGTGCGCCGACTGGCCGGCCTTGGCGGACTGCGAAGTCCTGGGCGGCGACGAGACCCAGGGAGCGATCACCGTCCGGATGCTGCCCGAGACCCTGGAGGCGGCCACCCATGTCATCGCGGACACCCCCGGCACCCGGCTCGCTGACATGTTCGCCGATAACGGCGGCGAGCCGACCCTGCGCCTGGTCTGGGCGCACGAATCCGGGTACCTGGTCACAGAGACTGAGATAGAGGGCGATCAGTACCCGCCGCTGTCCGACATCGCTCCGGCCGCGTTCGTCGAGGAATGCGAGATCTACGAGCAGTTTGGCATCCGGCGGGCCACGGCAAGCCGCTCAACCGGCTCATGCTGCCGCCGCACGCGGGGCCGGACTTCCCGAGGCTCGGGCACCGGCCGGCGCAGCCGCCGGAAGAGGTGCACGCCTCGCACACCGTGGGCGGGCAGGCGTTCGAGTTCCCGTTCGGGCCGGTCCGGCAGGTCGGCGTGGAGAGCCTGTACTACGGGTTGGTGACCAGCGGCGAGGAAGTCGTCGACGTGTATCTGTTCGCCTGGCACAAGCATCGCGGCGTGGAATGGCGGCTGCGCGGCAAGACGCCCCGCGAGGCCATGTTCTTCGCCGAACGCGCCGAAGGCCTCAGCGCGGTCGCGGTCGGCTGGGCGTTCGCCGCGGCCGTCGAGGCCGCGCTCGGCGTTGTGCCGCCGCCCGCCGCGGCCAGGACCCGGGCGGTCGCCCTCGAGCTGGAACGCCTGTACAACCATGCCGCGGCGATGGCCGCGCTGTGCCAGGCCACCGGGCTTACCGTGGGCCAGTCGGCGGCCGAGATCGCGCTCGAACGACTGCAGCGGGTCAACGCCGCCGCATTCGGCCACCGGTACCTGTTCGGCGTCATCGAACCCGGCGGAACAGCACGCGCGCCCGACGCCGAGGTGCTCTGCCGTGAGCTGCCCGCCGCCTACGGCGAGCTGCGCCGGGCGGGCGACGCGCTGGTGAGCACCAATTCCTTCGTCGACCGGCTGGAAGCCTGCGGCATCCTCACCGCCGAGCAAGCCCGCCGTCTCGGCCTGGTCGGGCCCGTCGCACGGGCCACCGGACTGGCCATCGACGCGCGGCTGAACGGCCGCCGTCCGCGGAGCGGGTCCGCGGACGGCGGCCCCTATGCCGAGCATCCGGTCACGGTCGTCACCGCCGACGGCGGCGACGTGTTTGCCCGGTTCCAGGTGATACTCGGCGAGGCGGCCGAGTCGGTCCGGCTCATCGGCGAGTTCCTCGACGCGGGCACCGGGGCGGGCCGTACTCCGCCCGAGAAGGGGAACGGGGAGCTAGGCGGCGGAACACGGTCTCGGCTGGGCCGAATCGTCACGGGGCGAGGTGCTGGCCTGGGTCGCGCTGGACGAGACGGGGCGGATCACCCGGGCTCGGCTGCGCCCGGGATCGGCCCGCAACTGGCGCGGCTTCGACGACGCGTGCCGGTCGCAGAACGTATTCACCAACATCCCGATCATCGAGGCCAGCTTCTGGCTGACCGCGGCCGGGCTGGCCCGCTGAAGGAGGTGAGGCGCGGTGCCACTGTGGTTCATCCGCGGGCTGCGCCGCGGGGTGGTCACCACCCACTACCCGGCCCGGCCCGACGACTCGGCGGCGTGTCTGCCGACGCCACCCGCGTTCCGGTCCCGGCAGCTGAGCCGCGAGACCGCCGACCGGATGGTCGCGGTGTGCCCGAGCCTCGCGCTGAGCAGACGGGACGACATGCTCGTCTTCGACGTGGGCGCCTGCACGGCCTGCGGCCGGTGCGCCGAGGCCGCCCCGAACATCGTCACGTCGAGCGGGGAGTTCGAGCTCGCCGCCACTGTCCGTTCGGCCCTCATAAAAGAAATCCCGATACAGGGAGACGAGCCATGAACCCCAGCCGGGACGAGGCCGAGGTGGCCCGCCGGCTGCGGGACACGATCGCCGCGCAGTTCGGCCGCAGCCTGCATATCCGCACCCTCGACACCGGATCCTGCGCGGTCTGCGAGCAGGAAATCCGGCTGCTGGCCGCGCCGCACTACGACCTGCAGCGGCTCGGCTTCTTCTTCACCCCCGCGCCCCGGCACGCGGACCTGCTGCTGGTCACCGGGCCGATGATCCGGGCCTTCGACGTGGCCGCGCGCAAGACCTACGAGGCGATACCCGGCCCCAAGGTGGTGGTCGCGACCGGCGCGTGCGCGCTGGGCGGCGTGTATCCCAAGGACCCGTTCGTGCACGGGAACGTCGGAGAGGTCCTCCCGGTCAACGTGTGGATCCCGGGCTGCCCGCCCAGCCCGCTGGCGCTGCTGCAAGGCCTCGGCGTGGCGGTCGCAGGCTCGCGGAACGGACACCGGGCCCGACGTTCATCGCCGGAGGTGACGGGTGAATCCGCTGGACATCCTTTACGGCGCGGCCGGGGCCTGGCTTGCCGCCGCCGTGACGGGGCTGCTGGCCGGGTCCTGGCGGCCGGGGCTGCGAGCCTGCTGCGTGCTGTCCGGCCTCGGCGGCGCCGCCGCGGTCGCGGCCGGCGGCTGGGCACTGGTGTACGGCGACACCCGGGTGGTCACTCCGGGCGGCGGCGCGACCATCGTCGGCGGCCCCTTGCAGCTGCAAGCTGACCAGCCTGGCGGGCGTGTTCGTGGCGCTGCTCGGGATCGTCGCGGTGGCGGTCGCTCTGTACGCTCCGCGCTATCACGAGCCCGGTCGCCGGCACCGCCGTCTACCTGGCCGCCTGCAATCTGGCGCTACTCGCCTGCCTGGCCGTGCTCGCGGCCGGCGGTATGGTCACGTTCCTGGTTGCCTGGGAGACGATGAGTCTGGCGTGCTACCTGCTGATCCTGCGCCACCCGCGCAGCGACGAGACGGCACGTGGCGCGTTCTGGTTCCTGGCTCTGTCCGAGATCGGCTTCCTGCTGGTCGTGGCCGCGTTCGTGATCCTATCCGCCAAGACGCACGCCACCGAGATTGACGTGATGGCCGCCCGCGGCCACCTGGTCCCCGGCGGCTGGCGGGCCGCCGCCTACCTGCTGGCCCTGACCGGGTTCGGGTTCAAGGCCGGGCTGGTCCCGCTGCACGTGTGGCTGCCCGAGGCGCATCCGGTAGCCCCGGCCGACGGATCGGCGTTCCTGTCCGGCGTGGTGGTCAAGCTCGGCACCTACGGCATCGCGCTGTTCGCGTTCCGGCTGGTACCGGCGGCCGGGTCGTGGCCGGGCCTGGTCACCATGGGCGCGGGCGCCGCGAGCGCCGCCATCGGCATCCTGTATGCGCTCCGGGAACGCGACATCAAGCGGTTCCTGGCCTACTCGACGATCGAGAACACCGGGATCATCGTGACCGCGTTCGGCGCCGCCATGGTCTTCCACGCCTACCGCCAGCCCGCGCTGGCCGCGTTTCTGCTCATCGCGGGCCTGTACCACGTGGCCAACCACGGCTGCTACAAGACGTTGTTGTTCCTCGAGGCGGGCGTGATCGAGCATGCGACCGGGACCAGGGACATGGACCGGCTCGGCGGGCTGGTGCACCGGCTACCGCGCAGCGCGGTGATCGCGTTCATCGGCACGCTCGGGATCGCCGCGCTGCCGCCGCTGAACGGGTTCGTCAGCGAATGGCTGATCTTCCAGGGACTGTTCCAGGGCTTCCGCACCGGCAGCCACCTGACCGCGATCCTCATCGTGCTCGCCGCCGCGACGCTCGGGCTCACTGGCGGGCTGGCCATCTACGCGTTCGTGCGGGGCTTCGGCATCCCGTTCCTCGGCATGCCCCGGACGGCACAGGCCGCGGACGCGCGGGAAACAGCCCAGCCGGTGGCCGGCCCGGCGCTGCTCGCGGTGGCTTGCGTAGCCCTCGCGGTCGGCGCGCCGGTTATGCTGGCGGCGCTGTCACGTACCGCGCGCACGGTCACCGGGACCAGCCTCGGGCCGCTGCTGCTGCCCGGCAAGCTGACCGTCATCCCGGCTCACACGGACTTCTCCGCGTTCTCCCCCACCTACCTGACCGTGTTCCTGGGCGCGGCGTGCGTCGTTCCCGTGCTGATCTACCTGGCCGGACGGCCGCGGGCGGCGAGTGTCTCGGTCCCGGTCTGGGACGGCGGCATGGTCCGCTTCCGGCCGCGCATGCAGTACTCGGCCATGACGTTCTCCGCCCCGACCCGGGTCACGTTCGACGCGCTATACCGGCCTGCCGTTTCCGTGCACCGCGCCTCGGACGACGATCCGGCCGGGCGGTCGGGGCCGGTCCACTACGAGGCCCAGGTGACGCCGGTGTTCGAGCGGTACCTGTACCGGCCGGTCGTCCGCGCGGTGGAGTGGCTGGCCGACGTCATCCGGCCGCTGCAGTCCGGCGACGTGAACCTGTACCTGCTGTACGTATTTCTGGTGATCCTGCTCGCCTACCTGCTCGGCGCGGTGTAAGGAGGCGAGAGCGTGAGCAAGCCGTCACTGGTCGGCGGTGAAAACCATGTGGCAGCCCTCGTCGGCCGTTTTGCGGAAGAAGGCTCGCATGAGCTCGAACCAGTGCCAGGTGTAGTCGAAGGCCCGCTCGTCAGTGGGGCCCTCGTAGCCGTGGGCCGGCAGGTCGAAGAACCGGGTCCGGAACCACGGCTGGGTCACCTCATCGAGCGCGCCGGCGTCCTCGGCTGTGACCGGGAGGTACGTGACCGGGTAGCTCACGTCCGGCAGTATGGCAGTGTCCGGGCGGGCGGCGACAGGAGGATCCGCGGTGCCGATGGGTCAGGAAACCGTGGCGGCCTACCTGGCCCGCGTCGGCGTGACCAGGCCGGCGGCTTGTGACGCGGCGGCGCTGCGCGCGCTGCACCGTGCGCACCAGCTGACCGTGCCGTTCGAGAACCTGAGCCTGCACCTGGGCGAGCCGGTCTCGCTGGACGAGCGCGACCTGGTCGACAAGATCGTGCACCGCCGGCGCGGCGGCTTCTGCTACGAGCTCAACGGGGCGTTCGCGCTGCTGCTCGAGGCGCTCGGCGCGCAGGTGACCCGGGTCGCGGCCCGGGTGTACGGGGAGGCCGGCCTAGGCCCCCCCTTCGACCATCTGGCCCTGATCGTGCACGCGGCCGACGGCAGCGGGCCGTGGCTCGCGGACGTCGGTTTCGGCAGTCACAGCGACTATCCGCTGCTGCTCTCGTCCAGGGACGAGCAGGACGATCCGGCCGGGCGGTTCCGGCTGGTAGACGCCGGCGCGGGAGACATCGACGTGCTGCGGGACGGCAAGCCGCAGTACCGGATCGAGACGCGCGAGCGGACCCTGGCCGACTGCGTCCCGACGTGCTGGTGGCAGGCGACCTCGCCGCTGTCGCACTTCACCCGAAGCACGATCTGCTCCCGGCTGACGCCGGGCGGGCGGGTGTCGGTCAGCGGCCGCCTGCTCATCCAGACCGAGGACGGGACGCGGACCGAGCAGCGGCTGGACGGCGACGACGCGCTGCTGACGGCGTACCGGGAGCACTTCGGCGTCGTGCTGAGCCGGGTGCCGGACCACCCGTCCTTACCGCCCATCCGGTGATGGTTCAGCAGCGTCCGTGGTAGGCGCCGCTGGTGAACGTCGTCCACGGGGTCCAGTTGGTGCCGTCGTCGGAGATGCTGACGGCCGCCTTG
This sequence comes from uncultured Actinomycetes bacterium, assembly GCA_963819785.1. GTDB lineage: Bacteria > Actinomycetota > Actinomycetes > Streptosporangiales > Streptosporangiaceae > Palsa-504. The sequence continues at coordinate 9,238 of CAWFXW010000011.1, forward strand.
GCGTTGCCCAGCGGGTCGTAGGTGGACAGCGAGCCGTGGTCCGGGTGGATCTGCCAGTAGCCGCGCTCGCCGGCCGCGCCGGTGGCAAACTGCTGGCCACTGGATTCGGCCATGGCGATCGAGGCGGCCATGACCGCCTCGGTGTGCGAGCCGCCCGCGTCTTCCCACAGCTCCTCGAGCCCGGGGCAGCTCAGCGTCCCGCTCGGAGTTGCCGATGTGGTCAGCGCCGTGGAACGGGAGGTCGTCGTGCTGCTGGCGGCCGGGCCGTAGGGAACGTTGAGCACCTGCCCCGGGTAGATCACGTTCGGGTTCGGTATCTCGGACCTGTTGGCCTGGTACAGCACCCGCCAGTCCGCGGGATTGCCGTAGAACCGCTGCGCGATCAAGGACAGCGTGTCGCCCGGCCGGACGGTGTAGTGGCGGGCCTGCTCATGGTGGACGACCAGGGCATCGGTGTGTACCGAGGCGGCCCCGGCGGAGGCCTCGGCCGGCCTTCGTCAGGGCTCCGGCGGACGCCTGGCCGGCGGCATACGTCTGTGCCACGACCGAGGTGGCCCGGCCGGCGGCACTGACGGCGGCGTGGGCCTGCGGGGCGGCGATGAGCGCGCCAGCGATCGCCATGGCCGGGGCCGCCTTGTACGCCGTTTCCGTGACGTTCTGTATCTGCGACGGCCTCGCGTGCCTGCCCGTCCGCAGGACCTTCCGCGGGCGGCGGTGCTTGTGCGATGAACTCACAGCACTCCCTTTTCGTTTGGACGCCCGGCGCATCCTGGCTACTCACTTCGGACACGGCCGGCCTGACGTGCACGTTCAAACACGGAGAGCCATGTAAGGAATCGGCAACATTCCCGGAACTCAGGGTGTATCAAGGGATGTCCCGCAGGTCACCGTTCCCTATGAAACCCCCGCCACATGATCACCAGAGGACACGCGCCGATGACTAACCCGACGGTCCAGCAGGCGGACGGCCTGACCTTTTCCGCCTATCCCGGGGATGGCGCGGTCCTGCTCGCCTTCGATATCGACCAGAGCATGCAGCAGGACCTGGCCGGTTTCGCGGTCGAGTACACCGACCCGGACGGGCAGACGTTCCCGGTGCTGAACAGGCTGGGTTTCACCCAGGCGATCACCAGCGCCACCACTCCGGAGCAGCGCGAGTGGTTTCCCACCACCGAGGCGCCACTGCAGAAGTTCCACTGGATACATTTCCCGCCAGACGTGAAACCCGGCACGTTCACGTACAAGGCGACGGCGATGCTTTTCCAGCAGGGCAGCGAAACCGCCCTGACCGCCGGCCCTTCCGCCGAGCTTGGCGTGGTGCTGATGCCGCAGCAGACCGGACCGTTCCAGCTCGGCTTCACCCGCGGCTACATCTCCTCCCAGGCCTACGCCGAGCAGTTCCAGAACAAGCCGATCGAGCCGTCGCCGCCCACCTTTGACTTCGATACCAGCGGCTTCCAGGCCCAGTATCACTGGCTCGGCTTCCACGCCCGGCGGCTGATGTTCGACTTCCTCGCCGAGACACTGGCCGATCCGGGCCTCAGCCTGGACGTCTTCGCCTACGACTTCGACGAGCCCGACATCATCCGGCAGCTGGGCCAGCTCGGCGCGCGGCTGCGCCTGTACCTGGATGACTCCGCCAGCCACGTCGGCGCCAACGCCCGGGAGCCGAAGGCACACGACTGGCTCACCGCGCAGGGCGCCCAGATCAAGGTGGGGCACTTCCAGCGCTTCTCGCACGACAAGATCCTGATCCAGAAGCGAGGCGACACCGCGCTGAAGGTGCTGAGCGGCTCGGCGAACTTCTCCGTCCGCGGCCTGTACGTCCAGTCCAACAACGTCTTCACCTTCGACGATCCGGCCACCGCGGCCCTCTACGAGCAGGCTTTCCAGCAGTCGTGGGACAAGCCGTCCGCATTCGCGGCCAGCGCGCTCGCCGCCAGCTGGCACGACTGCGGCGGACACGACGGACTGCCGGCCTATTCGGTGTGCCTCAGCCCGCACCACACCGCCTCGGTGTCGCTCGACCGGGTAGCCAAGGCGGTCACCGGCGCCACCGGTTCCGTCCTGTTCGCGATCATGGAGATCGGCGCGGGCACCGGCCCGCTCATGGACGCCATCCGCGCCCTCCCGTCGCGGCCGGAACTGTATGCCTTCGGCACCACGCAGCGCCTGGACGGCTCGCTCAAGGTGCAGAAATCCGGGGACCCGGCCGACGCCACGTTCATCCCTTTCTCCTATCTCGCCAACAAGGTCCCGGCGCCGTTCAAGACGGAATGGAACGGTGGCCAGGGCCAGGTCATCCACCACAAGTTCGTGGTCACCGACTTCAACGGCGAGAACCCGCTGGTGTTCGCCGGCTCCTCGAACCTCGCGGCCGGCGGGGAAGAGCAGAACGGCGACAACCTCGTGTGCTTCACGGACCGGAGAATCGCCGCCACGTACGCGATCGAGGCGATCCAGCTCGTGGACCACTACCGTTTCCGGGCCGCCATGCAGCAGGCCACCGGCGCCCAGCCGCTCCAGCTCAAGCCGCACAGCGCGCACTGGGCCGACGGCTACTACGTCGCGGGCAGCCCCAAATTCCGCGAGCGCACCCTGCTGGCCGGCGGCTGACCCTCCTGCCCCGCCACCGCTGCGGCACGCGTCCCGAGGTACCGGCCGCGCTCGCCGGTAACGCCGCTGGCTCGGCCTTCTTGTCGGTTGCGGGCGCGGCAGCGGACTGGTTGCGGACGGCGCGGAAGCGTTGCTGGGCGCCTTGCTTGGTAAGTCCGTAGCACTCGCCGATCTCGATCCAGGTGACTCCCGCCTTGCGGGCGGCCTCAACCTGGGCGGTCTCCAGTTCCTCGGCCGCCTCTCGCAGGCGCCGCGCGGCCTGGAGCCGGCTGATCGGCCCGTCGGCGGCGTCGAGCGCGCCGAGCGCGGCCAGGATCCGCTTGACAAGGCTCTTGGAGGCCACCAGCACAGCGTATTCGACATCGGGCCCCGGTCAATGATACGTTGACGAACCGGTCAACATTTCGTTGACCGACGGGTCGCGGAAGCGGGGTGAGACGCGTGGCCAAGAAGAGCAAGAAGGGCAAGAAGAAGGGGAAGAAGTAGCACTTCCCAGCCTGGATGGCAGCGGTCCGGCGCCGGACCGCTGCCGCCGAATAGGCGGACTACTACCCGGGAAGTAGCCGGAAATGGCTACGCCGAGCCGATGCGCCCGTCGAAGCGGACGCGTAGGCTCGAAGAATGCGCACCGATCGCGGCTGGCGAAGGTTCTACGCGGCCGGCTGGCTCATCTCGGCCGGGGTCATGACCGTGGCGTTCCGGATCTGGCAGCTGCACCTTCGCGAGGTCGAGCAGCGCGCCGACGAAGCGGAGCGGACCAGGGACGAGACCGCCCGGCGCCGGGCGGTCGAGGAGCGGCTGCGCATCGCCCGCGAGCTGCACGACTCACTGACCCACAGCATCTCCGTGATCCAGATCCAGGCCGGCGTGGCCGTGCACCTGGCGCGCAAGCGCGGCGAGGACGTGCCGCCCGCGCTGCTGGCCATCCAGGAAGCGGGCGCGGACGCCACCCGGGAACTGCGCGCCGCGCTCAGCGTGCTGCGCAGCCAGGACGACTGCGACCGCGAGGACGGCGACGGAAGCGGCCTCCGCCAGCTGAACAGCCTGGTGGCCAGGGCCCGCGCGGCCGGCTTGCCCGTATCGGTCACCGTCACCGGCGCTCAGCGGCAGCTTCCGGCCGGCGTCGACCAGGCCGCCTACCGGATCGTGCAGGAAGCGCTCACCAACGTCAGCCGCCACGCCGGCGGGGCCTGCGCCACCGTTCACCTGCACTACGCCCAGGACGTCCTGACCGTCCAGGTCAACGACGACGGATCGGGCGTGAGCACGGTGTCCGCGGGACCGGGGCTGGGCCTGACCGGGATGCGCGAGCGGGTGTCGGCGCTCGGCGGGCGGCTGCACGCCGGTCCGGCCGAGGGCGGCGGCTTCCAGGTGCGGGCCGAACTGCCCGTCAAGGCCTAGAGCGGCCGTGATCAGGGTCCTCCTCGCCGACGACCAGGCGCTGATCCGCAGCGGCATCCGGTCCCTGCTCGACGCCGAGGACGACATCGAGGTGGTCGCCGAGGCCTGCGACGGCCAGCAGGCCGTGGCGCTGTGCGCCGAGCACCGCCCGGACATCGCGCTCATCGACATCCAGATGCCCGTCGCCGACGGCATCGAGGCCACCCTGCAGATCGTCGCCGACGAGCGGCTGGACCGCGTGCGGGTCGTCATCCTCACCAACTTCGGGCTCGACGAGTACATCTTCCGCGCGCTCCGGGCCGGGGCGAGCGGCTTCCTGCTGAAGGACACCGAGCCGGCCGACCTGCTGCAGGCGCTGCGCGTGGTCATGCGCGGGGAGGCGCTGCTGTCCCCGGCGGTCACCCGCCGCCTGATCGGCGAGTTCGTCGCCCGGCCGCCGGACGCGGTCGCCGCGGCGGGCATGGAAACCCTCACCAGGAGGGAGCGGGAGGTGGTCGCGCTGGTCGCGCACGGCCTGTCCAACGACGAGATCGCCGAGGCCATGACGCTCAGCCCGTCAACCGCCAAGACCCACGTCAGCCGGGCGATGGTCAAGCTCGGCGCGCGCGACCGCGCGCAGCTCGTCGTCTTCGCCTACCAGACCAGCCTGGTCAGCCCGCGCGACCCCGCGCCGCGGTCCGGGCCGCACGGCCCGCGGCTCAGCTGAGCGGGAGGCGCTTCCTGGCCTCTTCGTAGACGTCGGCGGGCAGCGGCCCCCGCTCCGCGACGGCCAGGTTGCCGGCCAGGTGGACCGGGCTCGACGTGCCGACGATGGTGGTCGACAGGCCGGGGTGGCTGAGCGTGAAGCGCAGGACGAACTCCATGTTGCTCAGGCCCGCCTCGCTCAGCAGGCTGGCGATGCCTGAGGTCTCCCAGTTCCGGTGCCCGGCGCCCGGCTCCTGGCTGAGCGGCCCGGTCCGCCAGTCCTTGTCCGCCGACGCGGCGCCGCGGGCCGCGCCGCCCCGGATGAACGTGCCCGCGCTCGCGTCAGCGGCCGCGGTGACCAGGTCCTCGTGATCGCGCTGGACCGCCGAGTACGGGATCTGGAAGACGTCGAAGACGCCCATCGCGATGTGATCGGGCAGATTGGGCAGGATGCCCGACATGCCGATGAAGCGTACCTTGCCCTCGGCCTGGAGATTCCTGAGCGTCTCGACCGTGCGGTTCTCCTCGAGCAGCGCCTTGCTCGGGGACATGTGCACCTGGACCAGGTCGAGGTGGTCGGTGCGCAGCCGCCGCAGCGACTGCTCGACGTCGGCGCGGACATTCTCCGGGCGGTAGTCGTGCGGGTAGGGCGGGGGTGCGTCGGCCGCGAGCCTCGAGCGGGCACCCGCACTTGGAGGCGAGGAAGAACTCGGCCCGGCGGTGGCCGATGTAGCTGCCGATCAGCTCCTCGCTGCGGCCGTAGTCGGGTGAGGTGTCGATCACGTTGATGCCGCCGTCCAGGACCGCGTTCAGCAGGCGGCCCGCGTCGGCATCCGCGATCTCGGGCCCGCGCGGCCGCCCCCTGAGCTCCATGGCGCCGTAGCCGAGGATGGTCACGTCAGCCCCGGTCCGCCCGAGCGTTCGCCTCATGATCGTCATGTCTCCCACCGTAGAACCCACCGCGAGCCGGCCATCAACGTTTCCGGCCCGCCGTTCGTGCTTTGGTGCGGGGGAACATACGGAACGCCGGCCCACCACTAGCGATCTCCCATCACCCTTGACTGAGTAGACCGTTCTGTCTATTATCTTGATTGTACAGACCTGTCTACTCAATGGATGTTGGGAACTGACATGACGAAGCACGACGCGGCCGGAGCGGGAGCGGGCACCATGCAGGCGGTGCAGGTTCGACGGCCGGCCGCCGGTACCGACGCGGACCTGCCGGCCGACCCGTTCGCGCGACGGCGGTGGCTGCCCGAGCGGGACAGCCGGCTGAGCGGGCGGGACCGGCGGCTGGCCGGGCGGCCGGCCGTGTTCGTGCTGGCCTCGCTGATCGTGGCGCTGCTGGCCTCCTCCGCGGCCCCCACCCCGCTGTACGCGATCTACCAGGCACAGTGGCACTTCACGCCGATCACCACCACGGTGGTGTTCGGGGTGTACGCGATGGCGGTGCTGGCGGCACTGCTGACCCTGGGCAAGCTGTCTGACCATGTGGGACGCCGGCCGGTGCTGCTGACCGCGCTCGCCGTGCACGCGGGCTCGCTGGTGATCTTCGCGACCGCGACCGGGGTGCCCGAACTGCTGGCCGCCCGGGTGGTCCAGGGGCTGTCCACCGGCGCGGCGCTGGGCGCGATCGGCGCGGCCATGCTGGACATGGACCGCGGGCTCGGCACGTTCGCCAACGCGGTGGCGCCGGGCATGGGCAGCGCCAGCGGCGCGATCTTGTCGGCCCTGGCGATCCGCTTCCTGCCCGACCCCACCCACCTCATCTACCTGGCCCTGATCGGCGTGCTCGCGCTGCAGGCGGTCGCGATCGCCGCGATGCGCGAGACGGTCAGCCGGGCGCCGGGCGCGCTGGCCAGCCTGCGACCGGAGGTCGTCCTGCCGCGGGCGCTGCGGGCCCCGGTGCTGACCGCGGTGCCCGTGCTGTTCGCGGTGTGGTCGCTGGCCGGCCTGTACGGCGCGCTCGGCCCGGCGCTGGTGCACGCGCTGACCGGCTCGGGCAACGTGGTGCTGGGCGCGATGAGCCTGTTCGTGCTGGCCGCCTCCGCGGTCGTCGCCACCATCGCGCTGCGCCGGACCGCGGCCCGGACGGTGATGCTGGTCGGCATCGCGGCCCTGATCACCGGCGTGGCCGTGACCGTCGCGGCGGTGAGCCTGGGGTCGGCGGCGCTGTTCTTCGCGGGTTCCGCGATCGCCGGCGCCGGGTTCGGCAGCGGGTTCCAGGGCGGCATCCGCACGGTGGTGCCGCTGGCCGCGGCCCACCAGCGGGCCGGGCTGGTCTCGCTGCTCTACGTGGTGTCCTACCTTGGCCTGGGCGTGCCCGCCGTGCTGGCCGGGTTCGGCGTGGTGCACGGCGGCGGGCTGATCGTCACCACCCGCTACTACGGCGCCGCGGTGATCGCGCTGGCCGGCGCTGGCCCTGTTCGGGCTGCTGCGGAGCCGGCCTACGATAGACAAGGCTGTCTAGGAAGGAAAAGGATGGCCGTCATGACCGTCAGGGAACGTCCGTCCGCGCGCGAGCGGCTGCTGGCCGCGGCCAACGAGCTGTTCTACAACGAGGGCGTGCACACGGTCGGCATCGACCGGGTTATCGAGCAGGCCGGGGTGGCCAAGGCCTCGCTGTACAACACCTTCGGCAGCAAGGACGAGCTGGTCCGGGCCTACCTGGAGATGCGCTACGCCAGCGTCACCCAGCGGATCACGCAGGCGGTGGACCGCTACGACACCCCGCGCGAGCGCCTGCTGGCCGTGTTCGAGGGCCAGGGCGAGCTGTTCGCCCAGCCGGACTACCGCGGCTGCGCGTTCTCCCGGGCCAGCGCGGAATCCCATCCCGGCGACGCGGCCGAGCAGTCCGCCGAGGCCTACCGCCGCTGGGTGCGCGCGCTGCTGACCGACCTGGCCGCCCAGGCCGGAGTGCCCCGGCCCGAGGTCCTGGCCCGCCAGCTGCACCTGCTCTACGACGGCAGCGGGACCTCCGCGCGGATGGACCACGATCCCGCCGCGGCCGACGCCGCCCGGGCCGCCGCCGCCGTCCTGCTCGACGCGAGCCTGGCCGCGTAACGCCACGGCTCGTTAGGTCATAGAGATCTTTTTACCGAACGAGCCCTGGTTCGCCGCCGAGGGTCTTGCGGTACTGGCGGGTGGTCAGGCCGAACCAGCGGCTGGTCAGGCCCTCGTCGTGCATGTCCAGTGCCGGAGGACCATGCGCTCGGTCCGCAGCAGTTCCATCCACCGACCGTAGCGCCGTCACGGTACCCGCGGCCGGCCGGGAGACATTCTTTCTCGTTGACAGACCGGCAGTCGGTCTATAAGAATTGGACCGACAGTCGGTCTTTTTGGTCGCTGACGCGCGGCCACGAACGAGGGAGAAGACCATGGCTCGCCAGACGCACTCCCGGACCAGCGCCGCCGCGGCCGGGGCCCGGTGATGCCCGGCTCGCAGCTTCCCTGCCGCCAGGCTCCGGAGCTGTTCTTCGCCGAGTCGCCGCGGGACGTGGAACAGGCCAAGGCCCTGTGCCGGGAGTGCGGGGCCAGGATCGCCTGCCTGGCCGGGGCGCTCGGGCGCAGGGAGCCCTGGGGCATCTGGGGCGGCGAGCTGCTGGCCGGGGGCACGATCGTCCCGTTCAAGCGGCCCCGCGGCCGCCCCCGCAAGACCGGCGTGGCCGCTTAGCCGAGGGCGCGGCCGCGGCTACGGCAGCCGGGGCGGCAATCCGCAGCGGATGGCCAGGGCGGGGTCGCGGTAGGACACCAGCGCGGTGATGAGCGGCTGGCCGTTCACCTCCGCGAGCTGGAGCACCTGGAGCCCGCTGACCACGAGGTGGCCGTCGCCGTCCGGCTCATAGGTGGCGAAGGCGGGCTGTCCGTTGCAGGTGGCGGCCCGCAGCTGGACCCCGTACGGGCGGGCCGGCCGAAGATGGCGGTCGCGACGAACGCGGCCACCGCCTCACGGCCGTCGAACCACGCGGTGAGCGGCGGCATGATGAAGCGGACGTCTTCGGCGACGAGCCGGACGAACTCGTCGATGTCCGCGAGCCGCCAGGCCCGGACGTACCGCTCCAGGAGCTGCTGGACCCGGGGGTCGGTCAGGTCGGGCTGCAGCAGCCCGGCCCGGCCCCGGACCGACTCGCGGGCCCGGGACAGCAGGCTGTTCACCGCGGTGGTGCTGACCTCGAGGACCTCGGCCACCTCGGCGTGGGAGAAGCCCAGCACGTCGTGCAGCAGCAGCGCTGCGCGCTGGCGGGGCGCCAGCAGCTGCAGCGCGGCCACGAACGCCAGGCTGATCTCCTCACGGCGGACGACCTCATCCTGCGGGTCCTGCGATACCCGCAGGTCGGAGTCGCTCACCGGCTCGACCCAGGCCAGCTCCGGGTCGGGCGGCCCGGGCATGGTGCCCGGCGCCGCGGGCGGCCCGTAGCCCACCGGGCCGATCCGGGTCCGCCTGGCCCGCAGCCCGTCGAGGCAGATATTGGTCGCGATGCGCTGGAGCCAGGCGCCGAACGGCCCGGACCCGCCGTAGCTGGCCAGCTTGCGCCACGCGCGTTCCAGGGTGTCCTGGGTCGCGTCCTCGGCGTCCGCGCCCGAGCCGAGCATCCGGTAGCAGTGCCGGAACACCGGTCCCTGGTACGGCTGGACCAGTTCGGCGAACGCCGCCTCGTCTCCGGCAACGGCCTGCGCGAGCAGGGCAACGTCGGCAGGATCAGGCATCGGAGCCTCCCCGTGTCAGTGTCCCGCCCGCGCGGGCCGCCGCGTGACGCCTCAGCTATCGGCCGAGGCCAATCCAACCACCTGTCCCTGCGGGTCAGCCAGCAACCCGAAGGTGACGCCGGGCACCGAGGTGGCCGGCTGGATGATCTTCCCGCCCTGCGCCACCGCGGCGTCCAGGGTCGCGGCGACATCCTGCACCCCGACGAAGAACGTGACCAGCGGCTCGCCGCCCTGCAACGGGCTGATGCCACCGGGTATCGCGCCCTCGACTCCGCTGTCTACGTAGCTGTAGCCGGGGATCCCGCCGTCCGGGAACGTCCAGCCGAACAGCCTTCCGAAGAACTCCCGCGTCGCGTCCGGATCCGCTGACCTGATCTCGAAGTGAACCACTGGGCTTGGCACTTGACGTGCTCCTCTCTGACCGATTTGACCTGACAACTCCTCTGACGAAGAGAAGGAGCCCGATCTCTCGGTCAGCGCGCCGTCCAGAGGCGGAGCTTGTCGGGGTTGAGGATGGCCTCATGGCGTACCAGCGGGCGTAGGTCTCCTGGACGGCGTCCTCGGCCTCGGCCAGCGAGCCGAGCAGCCGGTAGGCCAGGTTGATCAGCTGACGCCGCTCGCGCATGATCGCGTCCAGGCCCGGGTCGGATGGGGTGGTCATGCTGCCGCCGGCTCCCTTGGTCGTCCTGCCCTCACCAGTCCGACGAGATAGCGTCCGAGAATGTCAGGTAGCCCTGATTGTTACCATGACGGCGGAGACGACCGCGCGGTGATCCTGGCCCAGGCCCGCTCGCTCGCCATGACCCTGGTCAGCCTGGCGGCCCCGGCGGGCCCGCCCGGGAGGCGGACCCGGACGGGCGGGAAGGACGGGCCCTGGCCGGTGGCCTGGTGCGGCAAGGGCGCCCGGATCGTGACGCGAGCGCGGGATCTGGCGCACCGGGGTGACGTCGCCGGGCTCGGCGCGGTGCTGGCGGAAACTCCGGATCTCCTGGGTGCGTCGTTCGCCGCGGCAATCATGCAGGCTGCCGCCCTGGCGGGTCGCGCCGACGTGGTGCGGATGCTGCTGGACCGCGGCGTCGGAGCGGGTCGTCCGTTCTGGCTTCCGGTCGCTGTCACCGGGCAGGCGTTCGAGCGGGTGATCTTCGCGACGCCGCTGTGCGCGGCCCGGATGAAGCGCCGCCCGGCCGTCGAGGCACTGCTCGCGGCGGCGGGCGCCCGCGAAGACGTCTTCACCGCCGCCTTCCTCGGCGACCTCACCTCGCTGGCGCGGATGCTCGCGGCCGATCCCGGCCTGGCCCAGGCGACCGACCCGGCGGTCGACATCCTGGTCATCACGCCCGTCGACCACGCGGTCGCCGGCAGGCAGCCTGCCGCGCTGCGGCTCCTCCTGGACCAGGTCGCGGATCCGGTCGCGGGTCAGGTGCGGGCCCTGCGCGGCGCCGTCGCACGGGGCAGCCTGGCCATGGCCGAGCTGCTGCTGGCCCGCGGGGCGGACGCGACCCGGATCGGCACCGGGCGCTGGGTCCTGAATCCCGAGCTTGCCCCGCTGCTGGTCGCGCACGGCGCGGCGATCGACTCCTCGGGCTCGTGGATCGGGGCCAGCTGCACGGGTAACCAGAATCGCAAGGACGATCCGGAGTACGTCCGCGCCCTGCTGCGCTACGGGGCCAGTGCGAACGACCGCCGGGCCGGCGACCCGGACGGTGCGACCGGTGTCCGCGCGCTCAACGCGACCGCGCTGCACTACGCGGCCCGGGCGGGGTTCCTGCGGACCATCGAGGTGCTCCTGGATCACGGCGCGGATCCGCACGCCCGTGACAGCCAGGGCCGGACGCCGCTGGACTGGCTGGACCAGGCGGCCCCGTCGGTGTCACGAACCGCGGTCCGGGACCTGCTGGGCTTACGGATCGCACTGCTCGCGTCACCAGGGAGTAAGGACATCCTGGTCGAGGATGGTGGTGGCAGCTTCGTGCGCCCGGGTGGCAACGGAAATGGCATCCTCGATATCGTCACTAGCAGGGCCTGGACTGTTGCTGCTCGGGTACTCGAAGCTATTCCGTGCCCTGCGCACCCTCCCGAACGAGCGGAATGTGCGCACTGTCGTTCCGAATTGCGCGGTGACGGCTTCCTGGACGGCCAGGTGCCCGCCACGGCTGGTTGCCCGCAGCCCTTGCGCCTCGAGCAGGCTCGCCGCGCTCTTGCGCAGGGCGTCATAGGCCAGCTGATAGGCACCAGCCAGATCTCCGGCCACCTTGGCCTGGGACGCGGTGGCAAGGTGGCGGCCCGCATCCTCCAGCATCCGGCGGGCGATCGTATGGTCGGGAGTTACCTGCTCCATCTGCCCCGCGTCGATCAGTTCGCGGACACGCTCACGACCAGGCTCCCAGCTCATGAGGCTCCTTCAGGGGCGAGGACCGAGACGAGCGGGCGCCGTTTCACCTCGGTATGGAATCCGTCGTCTGCAGAGCGCCACCAGTCGGCCGAGCGGACGGTCACGTTGACCTCGCGGGCAAGACGAGCGCCCGCGCGCTGAGCGGCATCATCCAGAGCGTCACGGTCCGGCGCGCCGATAACCAGGACATCAAGGTCGGCCGGCGGCCGGCCTTCCTGTCCCGCATAGCGGGCAGCCCATGATCCAAATAGGAACGCGCTGTCGATCCCGGGCACGTCAGCGAGCTCGTCGGCGAGAACCTGACGAGGGCCGAAGGACCGCAGCAGCAGTTCCGTCAGCGGCCCAGTAATCGGTGATCGCGCGGCCTTGACCAGACGGGTCTTCCCGACCCGCCGGGAGGTCATCACCCCGGCCTGTTCCGCCCGGACGATCTCGCGCTGCACCGACGACACCGCTGATCCCACTCGCGAGGCCAGTTCGGTCATAGTCCACTCCCGGTCAGGATGGAGCAGGACCAGCGTGAGCACCTCCGCCTGTAGCCGGGACCTCAGCAGCGGCAGCAAGGGCGGTGGCCCTGACTTTTGCATATCCCGCACGATACATTGCACGATACGGAAAACAAAGCTAAAACCCGCCGTCGGGCTCGGGTAGGTTCGGGTCATGGAGCTCCACGTCGGCTGCCCGATGTGGACGTACGCACCCTGGCAGGGCCGTTACCTGCCCGCCTCGCTGGCCCCGCGGGAGCGCCTGCGCGCATACGCGACCTGGTGCAACGCGGTGGAGGGCAACACCACCTTCTACGCCACCCCGGCGCTGAGCACGGTACGGTCGTGGGCCGAGCAGACCAGCCCGGGGTTCCGGTTCGTCCTCAAGCTGCCGAAGGCCATCACGCACGAGCGCCGCCTGGCCGACGTCGCGGACCCGCTCCGCGCCTTCCTGGCCGCGGTCGAACCGCTCGGGGAACGTGCCCACGCCCTGTGGGTGCAGCTGCCCCCGTCGTTCGGCCCCGCCGACACCGGCGCGCTGGCCGGCTTCCTGCGCCGTCTGCCGCAGCGGTACCGGTACTGCGTCGAGGTCCGGCACCGCGCGTTCTTCACCGACCCGCGGTCGGAACAAGAGCTGGAGCGGGCGCTGGGCGCCGTCGGCGCGGAATGGGTGCCGTTCGACACCACCGTCCTGTTCGGCAGCCCGCCGGTGACCGAGGCCGAACGGGAGGCGTGGCGGAACAAGCCGCGCGTGCCCCGCCGGTCACGGGCGCTCACGGCGTATCCGATCGTCCGCTACCTGGGCCGGGACGACCCGGAACGCACCGTCGCGGGCTGGGAGCCCTGGCTCGGCACGGTGGCCGGGTGGCTGCGCGAGGGGCGCTCCCCGACCGTGTTCATCCACACGCCGGACAACGTGGACTCGCTCGACCTGGCCCGCCGGTTCCACGGCCAGGTGCGCGCCCGGGTGCCCGAGGTCGAGCCGCTCCCCGAGCCGGTCCCGGCCGGGCCGCCGACGCTATTCTGAGCCCGCCAGGTACCTGGCCAGGTGATCGATCACGGCGCGGGCGTCGTGCTCGATACCGCAAATGAAGGTGGACCTGCGCCGCCGCAGCACGGGCAGGCCGAGCGCGTACAGCCCGGGGCTGTCGACCACGCCGCCGTCGTGGCGCAGCTGGCCCTTCGCGTCCACCACGGGCACGTCGAGCCAGCCGTATTCCGGCCGGAAGCCCGTCGCCCACACGATCGCGCGGATCTCGCCGCTGCCCAGGTCGAGCTGCAGCCGGGCCGACTCGGGCGCGCGTGTCCCCGGGAAGCGCTCGGGCGGGCCGGCGTCGGCGTCGCGGCCGTTCGTCCGGGCCCACTCGTCGAACGTGTCCAGCAGGCGCCTCATCTTGAGGTCCGCGAGGGAGAACATGTTGCGCAGGCCGCCGGAGAATAGCGCGCGGCCGTCGCGGACCGCCGCCCACCGGCCGGTGAGCTCGACGCCGATCGAGGTGAGCGCGTTGAGGTCGAGCGTGGTCCGCTCGGGGGTCCCGACGAGCTGAGGCGAGGGCAGCCGCCGGGCCCGGGTGAGGTCCTCGACCTCGTCGTAGCGCTGGTCCCACACCCCCGACTCGTCCATCCACCACAGCACGTCGCGGCCGCGGTAGGTGCGCGGCAGCCGCACGTGCTCGCCGACCGCCAGGGTCACCGGGCGGCCCGACCGCTGCAGCTCGGCGGCCAGCTGCACGCCGGTCGCCGACGCGCCGACGACCAGCACGCCGCCGTCGGGGAGTTTGGCCGGGTCCCGGTAGTCGAACGGGGTGAGCTGCTCGACCGAGGCCGGCACCGCCGCGGCGAACGGCGGCACCGACGGCTGGTTGCAGGCGCCGCTGGCGATGACCACGGCCCGGCAGCCGATCTCGCCGTGCGTGGTCGTCACGTGGTACCCGTCGCCGACGCGCCGCACCGAGGTGACGGCCGTGCCGGTCCGCACCGGAGCGCGCGCGAGCGCGGCGAAGCGCTCGATGAACGCGGTGACCTCTCCCGCCGTCAGGTAGCCGTCGGGGTCCGGGCCTTCGTAGCGAAGGCCCGGCAGGCGGCTTTGCCAGTTGGGCGTGAGCAGCCGCAGCGAGTCCCAGCGCTCGGTCCGCCAGGAGTTCGCCACCTCGCCGCGCTCGAGTACGACGTGGTCGATGTCGTTGCCGGTCAGGAAGTGGCTGGCGGCCAGGCCCGCGTGCCCCGCGCCGATAACGACCGTGGTTACGCGCTCGATGATGTCGCTCTCTGGTTCTGGTTCTGGTTCAGGCGACTTCGACGGTGACGTTCGTCGGGTTGGTCAGCGCGTCGAACACGGCGGAACGCTTCTGCGACTGGGCGACCAGCGCCTCGATGTCCTCCCGCGACGCGTCCGCGTCGATGTGGAAGGTCACCTTGATGTCGTTGAAGCCGTTGCGGACGTCGCTGTCGGCGCCGAGAATGCCGCGGATGTCGTGCGCGCCCTCGACCGTCGAGGTGACCGAGTTCAGCTGGATGCCGCGGTTCTCCGCGACCGACGCCACGCCCGCGGTCAGGCAGCTGGCCAGGCCGACGATGAGGTACTCGATCGGCGTGATGCCGTTGTCGGTCGCCGCGAAGACCTCGGGGTGGTCGGCCTCGAACACCGACTCGGCCTTGTGCTCGCGCTCCTCGCCGAGGCCGAAGAAGCTCTGCACCTTGATCTGGCTGTGCACGCCGTGCTGCCAGCTGGCGGACGCCCGCCAGGTGAACTGGGCGGCCTCGGGCGCGCCCTTCAGCACCTCGCGCGCGTCGAGGAGCGCCTGCACGTTGACGCCGTTGGTGACCGTGGTCATGTCCCCTGTATCCCTCTCGCTCACTGTCATGTGTCTTCAGTAGTATTCCGGTGGAGATGATTGACAATACAACAGCTCCGACCAGCTAAGATAGCCTGCATGCCAGAGCCAGCCCCGAAGCTCGCGGCCGGATCTGTGGGCACGATCGAAACGCAGTACCTGGACCTGCCGGAGCCGGTGCGGCTCGACTGCGGACGGGAACTCTCCCCGGTTCGCGTGGCGTACGAAACCTATGGTGCCCTGTCGCCCCAGCGCGACAACGTCATCCTGGTGTGCCATGCGCTCAGCGGCGACGCCCACGCGGCGGGGTTCGCCAAGGCGCCGCCCGAGGCCGGCACCCGCGACGGGTTCGCGGCCGAGGACCGCGACGGCGTGGCCGGCAGGGGGCTCGGCTGGTGGGACGGGATGATCGGCCCCGGCAAGGCGTTCGACACCGACCGTTTCTTCGTGGTCTCGACGAACCTGCTCGGCGGCTGCCGCGGGACGACCGGTCCGTCGTCGGCCGACCCGGCGACCGGCCAGCCGTACGGGCCGGACTTCCCGGTGATCACGGTCGCGGACATGGTGCGGACCGAGCGCGCGTTCCTGGACGTGCTCGGCATCGAGCGGCTCGCGGCGGTGGCGGGCGGCTCGCTCGGCGGGATGCAGGCGTTCGAATGGGCGATCCTGTACCCGGACCAGGTCGACGCCATCGTGCCCATCGCCAGCACGCACGCCCTGCACCCGCAGGGCGTGGCCTGGAACTCGATCGCACGGGACGCGATCATGCGCGATCCGGCCTGGCAGGGCGGCCGCTACTACGGCACCGGCCGCGCGCCCGACGGCGGCATGGGCGTGGCGCGGATGGTCGGCCACATCACCTACCTGTCCGCGCCGGCGCTGGAGGACAAGTTCGGCCGGCGGCTGCAGTTCGCCGACGACATCCGCTACACGATCACCGAGCCGGAGTTCGAGGTCGAGAGCTACCTGCGCCACCAGGGCGACTCGTTCGTCAAGCGCTTCGACGCCAACACCTACCTGTGCATGTCGCGCGCGCTGACCTACTTCGACCTGGCCCGGCAGTACGGCGGCGGGTCGCTGTCCCGGGCCCTGGCCGGGGTCCTGGCGCGGACGCTGCTGATCTCGTTCAGCTCCGACTGGCTGTACCCGCCGTCCGGGTCGGCGGCGGTGGCCGACGCGCTGCGCGCCCTCGGCAAGCCCGTCGAGTCCCACGTGATCCAGGCACCGTACGGGCACGACTGCTTCCTGCTCGAGGAGGCCCGGCAGACGCCGATCATCCAGCGGTTCCTGGGTTGCTTAGGTCGAGGAAGATATCTCTATGACTGACAAGTCCTCTCGGGTCGAGGAAGACCGCGCGTTCGGGTTCGAGACGCGGCAACTGCACGCCGGGCAGCGGCCCGACCCCAACACGGGCGCGCGGGCGGTGCCGATCTTCCAGACCACCAGCTACGTGTTCGAGGACCCGGAATCCGCGGCGGCCTACTTCAACCTGCAGGAATACGGGAACACGTACTCCCGGATCATGAACCCGACCGTGGCGGTGTTCGAGGAGCGGGTGGCGAACCTGGAGGGCGGGGCCGGCGCGGTGGCGTTCGCCAGCGGGATCGCCGCGCAGGCCGGCGCGCTGTTCACCCTGCTGCAGCCGGGCGACCACGTGGTCTCCTCCGCGGCGCTGTACGGCGGGACGGTGAACCAGTTCAAGCACTGGCTGCGCAAGATGAACGTCGAGCTCACCTGGGTCGACCCGGACGATCCTTCGGCCTGGGCGAAGGCGGTCCAGCCGAACACCAAGGCGTTCTTCGGCGAGACGATCGGCAACCCGGCCGGGAACGTGCTGGACATCGAGACGGTGGCGGGCATCGCGCACGCCCATGACGTGCCGCTGATCGTGGACAACACGTTCGCGACGCCGTACCTGTGCCGCCCCATCGAATGGGGCGCCGACATCGTGATCCACTCGGCGACCAAGTTCATCGGCGGCCACGGCACCTCGATCGGCGGGGTGGTGGTGGAGTCGGGCCTGTTCAACTGGTCCAACGGCCGGTTCGGCGTGGTCGCCGACCCGTCGCCCGCCTATCACGGGCTGCAGTTCCACGAGACGTTCGGGACGTACGGCTACCTGATGAAACTGCGCGCCGAGACCCTGCGCGACCTGGGCGCGGCGCTCTCGCCGTTCAACGCCTTCCTGTTCCTGCAGGGCCTGGAGACGCTGTCGCTGCGGATGGAACGGCACGTGTCCAACGCGCTGGCCGTGGCGTCGTTCCTGGCGGGACACGAGCTCGCGTCGAACGTGACCTACCCCGGCCTGCCGTCGAGCAAGTACCGGCCGCTGGCGGCGAAGTACCTGCCGCGCGGGGCCGGCGCGGTGTTCTCCTTCGACTGCGCCGGCGGCCGGGACGGCGGGCAGGACCTCATCCGGGGCGTGTCGCTCTGGTCCCACCTGGCCAACGTCGGCGACGCGAAGAGCCTGATCATCCACCCGGCCAGCACGACGCACCGCCAGCTCGGCGACGACGAGCTGCGGGCGGCGGGCGTGGGTCCGGGGACGGTGCGATTGTCGGTCGGCACCGAGTCCGTCGACGACCTGATCTGGGATCTGCAGCAGGGTTTCGCGCTCGTCGCCGCGACGGCGGGCTCCGGCTCCGGCAGGAAGGCACCGAGCTCGTGAGCGATTTCGATCTCGCCCGGTACCAGGATCCGCTGACGATCCAGCGCGTGCTGCACACCGCCAGCACGATCGCGATCGTGGGCCTGTCGCCCAACGAGCTGCGGGCCAGCTACTTCGTCGGCTACTACCTCAGGCGGCACGGCTACCGGGTGATCCCGGTCAACCCGCGCGAGACCGAGATCCTCGGCCAGAAGTGCTACGCGAGCCTGCTCGACGTGCCCGAGCCGGTGGACGTGGTGAACGTGTTCCGCGCGCCGGACGCGCTGCCGGGGATCGCCCGGGACGCGGTGGCGATCAAGGCGGGCGCCCTGTGGTGCCAGTTCGGCGTGATCAACGAGGAAGGCGCGCGGATCGCCGAGGACGGCGGCGTGACCGTGATCATGGACCGCTGCCTCAAGGTCGAGCACGCACGCTACGTCGGCCGGATGCACTGGCTCGGCTTCAACACCCAGCGCATCACCTCGGTCCGCACCGGCCTCCAGTAGCCGGCTCCGGCTTCGTGGCGGCCCGGGGCTCGGCGAGCTAGCGCTCGCCGTGATTCAATATCCGTCAGCTGACCGATGTCTCGCGCTGCAAGTTGCAGCGACACTTTTAGTGCAAGCAGCGTCGGGAAGCTTAGCGGCGGCCCGGAGCCCTTGCCCGGGAGCGGCCGGTCACCAGTGCTGCCCCGGAGTCAGCTCAATCTGGCCTGCTGGGGAAGCGATGAACGTGATGGCGCTGGCGCCCGTCCGACTTGACTGTGCCCGGGTTGCGGCTAACGGCCCGGAACCCGACGATCTGATGACCCGCCGGCAGGTGGCGGCGCTGCTGGGGGTGACCTCGGCGGCAGTGGCGTCGTGGGCGCGCCGCGGGCGGCTGCCCGAGCTACGCAACGAGGACGGACGGCCCCGGTACCGGCGCGCGGATGTGGAAGCGCTGTCCCGCGGCGACGACAGCCGGCGGGCGCGATGACCGCCGCGGGTCCGGCGGGCGCGATGACCACCGCGGGTCCGGCGGGCGCGACGACCGCCGCAGGCCCGGCGGCCGAGCCGGAGGTCGTGCCCGACCAGCCGGACGAGCTGGCCAGGGGCCGGTGCTGGCGCTGCGGCGCGGTCGGCACCCACTATCTGACCTGCCCGGACCTGCGGCTGCCGTCAGGTTTCCGGTTCGGCGAGCCCCGCGGAAGCGCCACCGGGAGGTAGCACGCGATGCGCGACACCTGGACCTGATTGCGCCACCAGGTAGGCGGGGCCGACGGGAACGTCTGGGTAACAGGCCGCGAAACGCCTCGGGTTTAGCTTTCCGCTGAGGCCTCGGGGTTTAGCCTCCGGCTGGGCAGGTAGGCATCAGGGTTTAGTGCTACCGAGACGAAAGGTGACACAGCCCATGCTGGTGCTGACCGAGGCGGCCGCCAAGGCCGTCAAGTCCCTGACCGCGACCCCGCAGCTTCCCGAGGGCTCGGGCCTGCGGATCTCGTCCAATGCCCCCGAGCCGGAAGCCCCGGGCGCGCTGCAGGTCGCCGCGGCACCGGGACCCAGCGAGAACGACCTGGTTGTGGAGGCCGCGGGCGCGCACGTCTACGTGGAGGCGAAGGCCGCCGAATACCTCGATGACAAGGTCCTCGACGCCGAGGTCGACCAGGACGGCCAGGCCCACTTCTCCCTCGGGCTGCAGGCTTCCGGCCAGGCCTAGACGCGGGCCGGGCCGACCTGGGCGGCGGTGTCGCGGGTGATCGCGGTGGCGTCGACCGCGGTGGTGATCAGCGTGCAGCCGGCCTCGCGGTACCGGCGGGCGGTTACGCCGTCGGCGGCGTGTACCCCGACCGGCTTGCCCGCGGCGGCGCAGGCCGCGCGGATGCGCCGCAGGGCCTGGTCGAGCACCGGGTCGTCCGGGTCGGCCCGGCAGCCCAGGGACAGCGACAGGTCCCCGGGGCCGACGTACAGGCCGTCCACGCCGTCGACGGCCAGGGTGGCGTCGAGCTCGGCCAGGGCCGCGGCCGACTCGGCCATGACCAGGCAGAACGGCTCCGCCCCGGCCAGCACGCCGCCGACGGACCGGTGCCCGGCGGGCGGGTAGCGGACCGCGCTGGCCACCTGGCGCGCCTGGGCGGCCGAGTCGACGTTGGGCACGATCACGCCCTCGCAGCCCAGGTCGAGCGCCCGCCCGATGTCGGCGGTGTGCGCATGCCGGACCCGGGCGATGGGCGTGGCCCCAGCCAGGCGGATCGCGCTGGTCAGCCCGGGCAGGTCGGTTTCGGTGGCCTCGCCGTGCTGCAGGTCGATGACCACGTAGTCCAGGCCCGCCGCGGCCAGCAGCCGCACGCTCAGCGCCGACGAGAGCACCGACCAGGCACCGAAGAGGGGCTCGCGGGCGACGAGCCGGGAGCGGAAGGCGGGGGCCGTGGGCATAGCCGAACGATACTCTCCGGCCTGCTAGGAACCCCTGCTAGGAGCCCTGCTAGGAGCCCGCGGACAGCACGCGGCGCGGGTGCCGGCCGTCGACGTACCCGACGAACGGCGGGTAGATGTTGTAGCCGAGCAGTTCCTGCAGCCGTTCCGGCAGCCCGCGGACGATGTCGCGGGGAACGGCCAGGCAGTGGTTCTCCTGCGGGCGCAGCCAGCCGGCCGCGTACTCCAGGATCACGCCCAGCCGCGGCCGGGCGGTCTGGTTCGCGCCGCCGCCGTGCCACAGGCTGCCCAGGTAGAACAGGGCCGATCCGGGTGACATCACGGCCGTGGCCACCGGGTCGTCCGGGCCGGGCTGCCGGCCCGGCTCCCACCGGTGGCTGCCGGGGACGAACCTGGTAGCCCCGTTCGCAGCGATGAACTCATCCAGCGGCCACATGGTGTTGACCACCAGCGGCGGATGCGGCTCGGGCACCGGGTAGATGGCGTCGTCCCGGTGCAGGACCTGGGCCTGCTCGCCCGGCCCGATGCAGATGCCGACCGGGGCACTGAGCTGGTAGTGGCCGAGGACCTCGTCCAGCACGCCGAGCAGCAGCGGGTCGACGGCCAGCGTGTCGAACGCGCGGGTCTTGGCGAACAGCGCGTAGATCCGCTGGGTGTCGAACCCCTCGAAGGAGTTCCGCCCGGTCCGGGTGGTCTGCAGCACCCGGTCCAGGTCGGCGCGCGCGTCCCGCACCCCGTCCGGGGGCAGCAGGCCGGTCACCACGACGTAGCCGTCCGCCAGCAGCCGCCGGGCGACGTCCTGGCTGGCCGAGGTAGCGGGCATCGTCGCCGTCATGAGACCGAGATTAGGCGCTGAGCGCCCAGTTTTCACCGCCCGGGTGTCTGCATCAGTGACAGCTGAAGACACCAGCACAAGGAGAACCCGAGATGGGAAAGATCGTCATCAGCACGAACGTCTCGCTGGACGGGGTTGTCCAGGACCCGAGCGGCGAGGAGGGCTTCAAGCAGGGCGGCTGGTTCGGCCAGTTCGGCGGCCGGGACCTCGAGGAGTGGGCCAAGGTCTCGCTCGGCGAGGCGCTGGGCACCCAGGCCCTGCTGCTGGGCCGGAGGAGCGACGAGTGGTTCGCCGAGCGGTGGTCGTCGCGGACCGGCGAGTGGGCGGACCGGCTGAACAGCCTGCCCAAGTACGTCGTGTCCTCGACCCTGCGGGCGCCCAGGTGGGCCAACGCGACGGTCCTGACCGGCGACGTGGTCAGCGAAGTCGCGAAGCTGAAGGACGAACTGGACGGGGACATCGTCGTCTACGCCAGCTATCAGCTGGGGCGCACGCTGATCGAGCACGACCTGGTTGACGAGCTGCGGCTGACCGTCTTCCCGGTCGTGCTCGGGGCCGGCGAGCGGCTGTTCGGCGAGACCAGCGACAAGAAGCCCCTGCGCCTGGTCGAGGCCCGGACCATCGGTGACGGCCTGGCCTTCCTCACCTACCGGCGGGCCTAGCATCCGGACAGGGTTTGGCGTGACAGCGAAGTAGTAGTGAAACATATTCTTGATCTGTTACCTGCGTGGGTTTACCGTCTGAAACACCGGCATGACTCCATGGACCACGGTGAGGTGACCGCATGTCAGGAGCTACCGCCCAGACCACGATCCCGAGTCGGCCAAAATGGACCGCCTCGCTGTGGAACCGGCAGTTGCAGCACTACCCGGATACCAAGGTCCGGATGATTTACCTGGCCATCACGGTGCTGGCCACGATCACGCTGTACTACGAGCTCTATGTCGGCGGCTCGGTGTCCACGCTGCTCCTGGTCAACCTGAACATGAGCTTCACCTTCTACGTGATCACGATCGCTTTCGGGGCCCTGATCGGGGCGTTCGGCTCGCTGGCCGCCGGGCTCGGCGACCGGCTCGGCCGGGCCAACATCGTGGTGTTCGGGCTGCTGTTCACCGGGGTGTTCGTGACCTTCGTCCTGCCGGCCGCGACCGCCAAGTGGCCGTTCACCATCGAGAGCTTCGTGGTCAGCTTCGTGGAGGGCACCTGCCTGGTCGCCACCCCCGCGCTGATCCGCGACTTCTCCCCGCAGGTCGGCCGGGCCACCGCCATGGGCTTCTGGACCAGCGGCCCCGTGGTGGGCAGCCTGATCGTCGCGGTCGTCGGCAGCGCCACCATCCCCGATGTCGTGACCAACCCGCGGTTCTGGACCCACGAGTACTACATCTGCGGCATCGCCGGGCTGGTCGTGTGGGCGATCGCGTTGGTCGGGCTGAAGGAGCTGTCCCCGCGGCTGCGTGACCAGCTGATGGTGACCCTGCACGACCGCGCGCTGATCGAGGCCAAGGCCAAGGGGATGACCGAGGAGGACATCGAGGCGGCGCTGCGGCACCCGTTCCGCCAGCTGCTCAAGCCGGACATCATCGTCTCCGCCCTCGCCGTGTCGATCATGCTGCTGATCTACTACACCGCGGTCTTGACCAGCCTGATCTACCTGACGACCGTGTTCGGGTTCTCGATCAAGAACGCCAACGGGCTGGGCAACTGGAACTGGGGGTTCAACGCCATCGGGGTGATCCTGATCGGGGTCATCTCCGACCGGTTCCGGGTCCGCAAGCCGTTCATGGTCATCGGCGGCGTGATCGCCGCGATCACGCTCGTGATATTCCTGGAGCAGGCCGGCCACCACCCCGGCTACTACACGCTGGCGATCATGCTCGCCGTGCTGGCGCTGGGCCTGGGCATTGCCTACACCCCGTGGATGGCCAGCTACACCGAGACCGTGGAGTCCCGCAACCCGGCGCTGACCGCCACGGGCCTGGCCATCTGGGGCTGGATCATCCGGATCGTGGTCTTCGTCTCGTACCTGTTCATCCCGGTGGTCATCAACTCGGTCACCCCGCTGGTCAACTACGGCGGGACCGTGCAGCAATACGCGACCCAGTACCACACGCAACTGGCGGCCGCGCAGTCGATCCCGCCGAACATCATCGCCACCGCGCAGTCGATCCCGTCGAACGTCCTGGCCACGGCCAAGTCGATCCCGCCGAACATCATCGCCACCGCGCAGAAGATCCCGGCGAACGTCATCGCCACCGCGCAGTCCGACTCCGTCCAGCTCGCGAACGCGCAGAAGTTCGCGCCCGAGCTCAAGGTCATCCAGGCCAACCCGGCACTGTTCGCCAAGCTGGCCACCTATTCCAACCCCGCCAAGATCCCGCCCGCGCTGCTGGGCCAGGCGATCACGGCCGCCGGGGGCGGCGCCAAGGGCGTCGCCGTGCTGACCACGATCTCGCAGAACAAGGCGGCCATCAACGGCGTGATCGCGGTCGCGCCGGCGCTGCAGACCGTCGCGCCGTACGCGACGGACTTGCAGACCATCGCCCCGTACTCGGCGCAGCTGAACACCATCTCGAAGTACTCGGCGCAGCTGAACACCATCGCCCCGTACTCGGCGCAGCTGACCGCGGCCTCTCAGATCCCGCCGAAGGTGACCGCATACCTGCAGGCCCACGGCGCGGCGGTGACCAAGGCGGCCGCCCAGACCGCCGGGCAGTGGAAGACGTGGTACTGGATCTGCTTCGGCGGCATCATCTTCTTCCTGCTGTCCATCCCGCTGCTGAAGGGCCGGTGGCGGCCGCGCGACGCCAAGCGGGACGAGGATGAGCACGAGGCGATGGTCGACGCCGAGCTGGCTAAGCTCAGCTCCTCCGCCTGACCCGCGGGCACGATCACGGCCGCCGGCACCACGGCCCGTTCGGGAGAAAGATCTTTAATTTCCGAACGGAGCCGTGGTGTCACGGTCGGTACGGCGGCAGGAAGCCTCGAACAGGGCTTGCTGAAGGAAGACGGCCGTCTCGACGTCCGGCTTGCGCGCCGCGAGCACGTCCGCGTACAGGAACGACTCCCCCAGCCGGACCAGCGCGTAGGCCAGCGCGCCCGGTTCGATGAGGGTGACCAGGCCGAACTCCTCGATGTCGCGGTGCAGGAGTTCCTCCAGGAACGCCACCATCAGGGTTTGCACCCGGCCGCGCGGGTCGGTCAGCACCCGCAGGGCCAGGGCCGGTCATCGTCGAGCAGGCGGCGCAGGCCCGCGGCCTGGGACACGATCGCGTTGATGTAGCGGCCGGTGCCCGGGGTGTGCAGCTCGCCGGGCGGGCGTTCGGCCTCCCAGCGCGCGACGGCCGCCTCCAGGGTGCGCTCGGTCAGCAGCCGCAGCGCCTGGCTGAGCAGTTCCTCGCGGCTGCCGATCCGGCGGAACAGGGTGACCCGCGACACGCCGAGCTCATCGGCCAGGCCCTGCATGTCCAGGCGCCGGCCCTCGTAGATCCACCGGGCCGCGACCGCTACGACGCTGGCCGAGCGGTCCCGGGACCGTCTTCCGGTCCGGGCGCGCACCACGGCCCGCGGCTTGGCCGCTGCGTGAAAGACCCCGTTGAACACACCGTCAACGATAACTCCGGCGGGCGGCCCGGCCGAGTCCCAGGATGTTACATTGGCGGAAAGTGTTACATTCTGGACCGCAAGGAGTGCCGTGGACGTCCCCGGATCCGACTACGTCGACGTGCTGATCGTCGGGGCCGGCCTGTCCGGCATCGGCGCCGCCTGCCGTCTGCAAGAGCTAGCACCGCCCCCGTCCTTCGCGATCGTGGAGGCCCGCGAGGCCAGCGGCGGGACCTGGGACCTGTTCCGGTTCCCGGGCATCCGGTCGGACTCGGACATGTTCACGCTGGGCTTCCCGTTCCGGCCCTGGACGGCGGACAACGCGATCGCGGGCGGCGACCAGATCCTGCGCTACCTGCGGGAGACGGCCGCGGCCCACGGGGTCGACCAGCACATCAGCTACCACTCCAAGGTGGTCCGGGCCGAATGGTCGGGCACCGCCGCCGAGTGGACGGTAACCGTCGAGGACACCAGGACCGGCGCCCAGGCCGAACGCCGCTGCGGCTTCCTGTACCTGTGCGCGGGTTACTACCGCTACGACCAGGGCTACACCCCGGAGTGGCCGGGCCAGGACACCTTCACCGGCCGGGTCGTCCACCCGCAGCACTGGCCGGAGGACCTCGACCTGACCGGCCAGCGGGTGGCGGTGATCGGCAGCGGCGCGACCGCCGTCACGCTGGTGCCCGCGATCGCGGCGCAGGCGGCCAAGGTGACCATGGTGCAGCGCTCGCCCTCGTACGTGATGGCGCTGCCGGCCAAGGACCCGATCGACCGGGTGCTGCACGCGGTGCTGCCCGGACGCCGCGCGTACCAGGCGATCCGGTGGAAGAACGCCCGGATCGCGACGTACATCTACCAGCTGTGCCGCAGCCGCCCGGACCGGGCCCGGGCCATGCTCACCCGCGGCGTCCGCAAGCGCCTGCCGGCCGGCTACGACGTGGCCACCCACTTCACCCCGGCGTACAACCCGTGGGACCAGCGGATGTGCCTGACCCCCGACGGCGACTTCTTCGACGCGCTCAGCTCCGGCAAGGCCGAGATCGTCACCGACCACATCGAGGCGTTCACCCCGGCCGGGCTGGCGCTGCGGTCCGGCGCGGTCGTCGAGGCGGACGTGATCGTCACCGCGACCGGGCTGAACCTGCGGCTGTTCGGGGGCATCGAGCTGGTCGTGGACGGGGAGCCGGTGGCCACCGGGGACCGCATCGGGTACAAGGCGATGATGCTGGAGGGCGTGCCCAACATGGCGTTCGCGGTCGGTTACACCAACGCGTCGTGGACGCTGAAGGTCGACCTGGTCTCGTCGTACGTGGCCCGGATCGTCGCGTTCATGGCGGCCAGCGGCTACCGCACGGTCACCCCGGTGCGCCCGGCCGGGCCGATGGGCACCGTGCCGTTCACCGACATGACCTCCGGCTACTTCCAGCGGTCCCTGGACCTGCTGCCGATGCAGGGCGACCGGGCGCCGTGGCGGGTGCGGCAGCACTACTTCAAGGACACGGCGCTGTACCGCGGGCCGATCGACACCGAGAACCTGGTGTTCACCAGCGCGCCCGCCATGGCCGGCCGATGACCCGTCTTCCGTATGTGCGGCGGGAGGAGCTCGGGCCCGAGGGCCAGCAGCTGTGGGACGCCATCCTGGACCGTGTTGCCCACGGGCGGGGCGACCTGCTGGTGACCGCCGAGGGCGGCCTGGCCGGGCCGTTCAACGCGTTCGTCACCGCGCCGGGCGCCGGGCGGCGGCTCTCCTCGCTCGGCGCGACGCTGCGGTTCTACACCTCGATCGAGCGGCGGCTGTCCGAGATCGCGATCATCACGGTCGGGGCGCGGTGGCGGGCGGAGTTCGAGTGGTTCGCGCACGCGGCGATGGCCCGCGAGCACGGCGTGTCCGGCGCCGTCGTGGACGCCATCGGCCGTGGCGGGGAACCGCCGTTCGAGGCGGACGACGAGCGGGCCGTGTACGCGGTGGCGCGGCAGCTCGGTACCGCCGGCCGGCTCGACCGGGACGTCTACGACGCCGCGCACGCCTTCCTCGGCGATGCCGGGATGGTCGAGCTGGTGTCGTTGTGCGGGTACTACACGCTGATCTCGTTCCTGCTCAACGCGTTCGACGTGCCGCTGCCGCCCGGCACCGCGCCGATGTGGCCGGATGCCTGAGTACCTGGGCGCTGAGTTTCTCGGCACGGCCCCGGGCCGGGGCCGGCTGACCGGGCGGCGGGTGCTGGTGGTCGGCGCGGGCACCCGGCCGTCGCCGGAGCCGGATCCGCCGATCGGGAACGGCCGGGCCATCTCGGTGCTCGCGGCCCGGGAGGGCGCGGCGGTGGCCTGCGCGGACCGCGACGCGGCGGCGGCTGAGGCGACCGCGGTGCTGGTCCGCGGCGAGGGGCAGCGCGCCGCGGTGGTGCTGGCCGACGTGGCGCGGCCGGAGGCGTGCGCGTCGGTGGTCAGCGAGTCGGCGGCGGCGCTGGGCGGCCTGGACGGGCTGGTACTGAACGTCGGGATCGGGCTCGGCCGCGGCATAGCCGGGACGAGCGTCGCGCAGTGGGACGAGACGTTCGCGGTCAACGCCAGGGCGCACTTCCTGGTCGCGGCGGCCGCGCTGCCGGTGCTGGAACCCGGCGCGGCGATCGTGTTCATCAGCTCGGCGGCCAGCCTGCGCGCGGGGACCGGCATCCCGGCCTACGACGCGTCCAAGGCGGCGCTGCTCGGGGTGTGCCGGCAGGTGGCGCGGGAGGGGATGGCCCGGGGCGTCCGGGCCAATCTGGTGGTGCCGAGCCTGGTGGACACCCCGCTCGGGCGGGACGCGTCGCGGCTCAACCCGGCCCGGACCGCGCGCAGCCTGCCGTTCGGCCGGCAGGCCACGGCCTGGGAGGTGGCCTACGCGACGGTGTGGCTGCTGTCCGGCGAAGCCAGCTACGTCAACGCGCATCCGCTGGTGCTGGACGGCGGCGCAACCAGCTTCGGCTGAGCGATCATGGGCTCATGCGATCCGACCCAGACGAACAGCCGGTGCTGCCGGAGCAGAGCGAGGACGAACAGGGCGTCGGCTGGGGTGAGGCACCCGAGCCGGACGACGAGGAGCGGCTGCGCCGGGACCGGCCGCCGCACTGGGACCGGTGAGCCTGGTGCCGGGCTGCATCCGGGCTCGCCGGGGTCTGGCGGTCTTCGCGGCCGTGGCGGCGGCCGACACGCTGCTGGCCGCGGCCGGGCGTGACCGGCTGCGCTGGCTGACCAAGCCGCTGCTGATGCCCGCGCTGATGGCCGGGCGCGACCGCCCGGTGCAGCGGGCGCTGGCCCTGGGCGGCGCGGGCGACGTGGCCCTGCTCGGCAGCGGCGAGGCCGCCTTCACCACGGGGCTGGTGAGCTTCCTGGCCGGACACGTGGCCTGGATCGTGGCGCTGCGCCAGCGGCCGGGCGGCGGGCTGCTGCGCGCCCGGCCGGTACTGGCCGCGCCGCACGTGGCGGCGTTCGGCGCGGTGAACGCGTACCTGTGGAACCGGACGGGCAAGGACCGCATCCCGGTCCTGGTGTACAGCGCCGCGCTGCTGGCCATGTCGCTGGT
Organism: uncultured Actinomycetes bacterium; assembly: GCA_963819785.1. GTDB lineage: Bacteria > Actinomycetota > Actinomycetes > Streptosporangiales > Streptosporangiaceae > Palsa-504. Next base: position 37,409 of record CAWFXW010000011.1, read on the forward strand.
CGCGCTCGATACCGGGTCGCCGCGGACCGCCGCGGGCGGAGCGCTGTTCCTGGTCTCGGACAGCATGCTGGCGCTGGAGAAGTTCGGCGGCGTGCGGCTGCCCGCCCACGAGGGCCTGGTGATGGCGACCTACGCCAGCGCCCAGGCGCTGCTCGCGGCCTGAAATCTGTCACGTTGTGAGACGGGCGGGCAGTGCCGCTGTGCCAGGATCGGGGCACGGACTCCAAGACGGGCTTCAAGACGGGCTTCAAGCCGGAACGAGGTGTTGTGGCCGGGACGCCGCTGACCGTTGCTCTGGATACGCCATCGGCGCGGGTGCTCGCCGACCAGGCGTCGATCATCAACGACCTTCAGTTCGTCATGGACTGCTGCAAGCGGCTGCTCACGGAGCTGGCCAAGCAGCAGGAAGACCGGGACGGGGTGGTGCCGCAGGCGCTGTGGTCATCCGCGCTGATCGCCTACGCCCGCTGCTTCGGTGCGGGCAGGCGGTCCGGGCTGACCGACGACGACGTGCAGAACCTGCCGTTGCAGGGCGCGGTCATGAAGTTCCACACCTGGGTCATGGGGGAACGCGACAAGCTCACCGCGCCCGGCGACGACCCGTTCGAGACGGCTAAGGTCGGGGCCGCGCTGGCCACGCCCGGGCGCAAGCAGCGGCGGGTGGAAGGCATCGCCGTCTTCTCCGCCAGCCGGGTGCTGATCGACGTCATCGGCGTCCGGCAGCTCGGCGGCCTGGCGTCGGAACTGGCCAAGCAGACCGCGCAGCAGGCGGAGAAACAGCAGGACGTGGTGCTCGCCGACGCGCAGCGCCTGGACCTCGACACCTTGTATAAGTCGCCGCCGCTGAGCCCGCAGCGTCCCGGCGCCGAGGACGCGTCGTAACCGCTACGGGCGGGTGCCGAAGGAGGGCTTGCCGGGGGCCAGGGGCAGGGCGGCGTAGGCGTCGCGGACCCAGTCGCAGAGCAGGGGACGGGTCTGGCGGGGGTCGATGATCTCCTCGACGGCGAAGCGCTCGGCGGTCCGCAGCGGGCTGCGCACGGCGTCGAGCCGGGCCCGGATGGCGGCCAGGGTCGCGGCCGGGTCGTCCGCGGCCTCCAGCTCGGCCCGGTAGGCGGCCTCGATCCCGCCCTCGACGGGCAGCGAGCCCCAGTCGGCCGAGGGCCAGGCCCAGCGGCGGATCAGGCGGTGCCGGTTGGTCATGCCCGCGCCGCCGACGCCGAACACGCGGCGCACGATGATCTCGGCCCCGGGCACGGCCGACTGGTAGATGGCGCTGATCGCCCGCACGCCGTGCCGGATGGTGGCACGCTGCTCGGCGCGGGTGCCGATGAGCAGGCCGGGCTGGTCGGTGAACGTCACGACCGGCAGGTGGAAGGTCGAGCACAGGTCGGCCAGCCGGGTCACCGCCTCGGCGCCCTCGACGGTGAGGCAGCCCGCGGCCGCGTACGGGTCACCGGCCACCACCCCGACCGGATGGCCGTCCAGCCGGGCCAGCGCGGTCACGACCGACCCGCCGTACCCCTGGACCTCCATGACCGTGCCCACGTCGAACACCGCGTGCAGGATGTCCCGGATCCGGTAGGGCCGGCGCCGGTCACGCGGGATGGCGGACAGCAGCATGTCCTCCCGCCGCCCGGCCGGATCGGTGCCGGCCAGATCAGTGCCGACACAGCACCGGCGGCCGCTGGTAGACGCTTTGCGGCAGGTAGGACAGGAAGCGCCTGATCATCGCGAACGCCTCGTCCTCGGAGGCGGCCACCAGGTCCACCGCGGCGTTGCGGCCGTGCACGGCCGCCCCGCCCAGCTGTTCCTTGGTCACGTCTTCCCCGGCTCCGCTGCGGACCACCGGCGGCCCGGCTACGAACAGCTGCGCGATGCCCTCCACCAGGACCGACAGGTGCGCGGCGCACAGCCGGGCCGCGCCCAGGCCGGCCACCGGGCCCAGGCCCGCGGCGACGACCGGCACGGTGGACAGGTTGTCCACCACGTAGTCCCAGCCGGGGTTGGCCGGGACGTAGGTGTAGCCCATCTGCTCGAGCATCTTGACGCTGCCGCCCCCGCCGGTCCCCTCGACCAGCCGGACCAGCGGCAGCCGCAGTTCGTTGGCCAGCCGCTCGGCGTAGATCTGCTTGCCGATGATCGCGGCGTCGGCGGCGCCGCCGCGGATGGTGAAGTCGTCGCCGCCCACCACGACCTTGCGGCCGTCGATGCGGCCGGTCCCGGTGACGAAGTTGGCCGCGGTGAAGTCCGCCAGCTGGCCGTCGCCGTCGTAGACGGCCGTCCCGGCCAGCGTCCCGATCTCGTCGAACGAGCCCTCGTCGAGCAGCACGGCCAGGCGCTCGCGGACCGTGAGCCGGCCCGCATCGTGCTGGCGCGCGATCTTGGCCGGGCCGCCCATCCGCTCGGCCAGCTCACGCCGGCGGCGCAGCTCATCCAGTTCCGGTTGCCACGTCATAATCACAGAAGCTAACGGCACCGTGGCATTGTTGCGGCATGGCTGACTTGATCTCGGTTCAGACGACCGGGCACGTCGCGGTGGTGGAGATGCATCGCCCGCCGAACAACTTCTTCGACGAGGCGCTGCTCGCCTCGCTGGCCGAGGCGCTGCGGGTGCTGGATGAGGACCGGGCGGTGCGAAGCGTGGTGCTGTGCTCGGAGGGCAAGCACTTCTGCGCCGGGGCGCAGCTGGAGGACGGGATGACGGCGGACGGGATCCGGCGGTTGTACCGGCAGGCGCTCGCCCTGTTCATGACCAGGAAACCGGTGGTGGCGGCGGTGCAGGGGTCCGCGGTGGGCGGCGGGCTGGGCCTGGCCCTGGCCGCGGACTTCCGGGTCGCCGCCGCGCAGTCGCGGTGCACGGCCAACTTCGCGCGGCTCGGGTTTCATCACGGGTTCGGGCTGTCGGTGACGCTGCCCGCCGTGGTCGGCCGGCAGCGCGCCCTGGAACTGCTGCTGACCGGGCGGGCGGTGCCCGGGACCGAGGCGCTGCAGATCGGCCTGTGCGACCGGCTGGCCGCGGAGGATCCGCGTCCGGCCGCGGTGGAGCTGGCGGCCGAGATCGCCGGGTCGGCACCGCTGTCGCTGACCTCGATCCGGGCGACCATGCGCCGGGCGCTGGTGGCCGACGTCGCCGCGGCGCTCGACACCGAGGCGCAGGCCCAGGCGGCGCTGCTGGGCACGGCGGACTTCCGCGAGGGGGTCGCGGCCGCGCGGGCCCGGCGGGCCCCGGTGTTCGGCGGCGCGTGAGCGGCTGGCCGTCACGTGCCGTGGATGGGGAACGCGATCAGCCCGGCAGGTTCGCCATCTGGGCGTCCATCGGCCCGGCCGGGGGCGGCATGTCCGCGATCTTCATGAGCAGCACCTTGACCGCCGTGTCGTAGATGCCCGAGAAGCTCGGGAAGGGCTGGATCGTGTCGTCCAGCACCCGCACCGGGACGTGCGCGCGGATGGCCAGCGTGGCCTGCTGCAACCACTCGCCGGCCTCGGGTCCCAGGGCGTAGGCGCCGGTCAGCCGCTCGCCGTCGCTCAGCAGGGTCATGAACCCGTTGGACTGGGCGTAGGCGTGCGTGTAGGTGGCGGTCTTGGGCACCTCGGACACCAGCGCGGTGGCGCTGTACGCGGCTTCGGTCGCGCCCACCGCCGCGGCCTGCGGATCGGTGTAGGTGACGCGCGGGACGGCCTCGTAGTTGGCCGGGCGGGCATCGCCGGCGATGTTGGCCGCGACCACGTCGCCCTCGTACTCGCCGACGTGGGTCAGCGGCCAGATGCCGGTGACGTCGCCGATCGCCCACAGCCGCTCGCCGGCCCGCAGGTACTCGTCCACGTGGACCCCGCGGGGGTTCGCCTCGACGCCGACCGTCTCCAGGCCGATCCCCTCGACCCGCGGACGCCGGCCGGTGGCCACCAGCAGCTTGTCGCCCCGCAGCTCCGTCCCGTCGTCGAGCTGCAGCACGTACTCCTCGCCGTCGCGCCGGGCCGCCTTGGCATGCACGCCGAGGTGCAGCTCGATCCCGTCCCGGCGCAGGGCCTCGCCGAGGGCCTGGCCCAGCGGCGCGGCCTCGCGGGACAGCACCCGGTCCGCGCCCTCGACCAGCGCCACCTCTCCGCCGAACCGCCGCACGACCTGGGCCAGCTCGACGCCCGCGGCCCCGCCGCCCAGCACCAGCAGGCGGCGCGGGACCGCCTTCATGCTCGTCGCCTCCCGCGTCCCCCAGACGCCCGCCAGCTCACGCAGGCCCGGCACGGGCGGCACGAACGGATCCGCGCCGGTGGCCACCACGATGTGTTCCGCGGTATGGCGGGCGCCGTCGACCTCGACCGCGCCGGTCCCGGCCAGCCTGCCTGCGCCGCGGATCAGGGCGATGCCCCGGCTGGCCAGCCAGCGCTCCTGGCCGGCGTCGGACCAGTTGGAGACCATGAAGTCGCGCCAGGCCAGCGCGGCCTGCACGTCGACCTGGGCGCTCGCGCCGGCGTCCCGCGCGCCCTGCACCGCCTCACCCGGGCGCAGCAGCGACTTGGACGGGATGCAGGCCCAGTACGAGCATTCGCCGCCGACCAGCTCCCGCTCCACCACCGCGACCCGCAGCCCGCGCGCGGCCAGCGCCGCGGCGCAGTGCTCACCCGGCGCCCCGCCGCCCAGGACGATCACGTCGTAGTCGCTCATTGCGGCAGCTCCGTCCCGGCCTGTTCGGCCACCATGTAGCGGGCGTACCAGTCGGGCCAGTTCGCGTCGGCCGCGCCGATGCGCTTCTCGTGCTCCCCGTGCGCGGCCGACGCGCGCCGCATCGCGTCGGCCAGGTCGCTGGCCGAAGCGTACGACGTCGCGGCCCGCTCCACGCGCCCGGGCAGCCGGGTCGTGATCTGCTGGACCAGCCAGCTGTTGCCGTCGGGATCGCGGAACGAGACGAACGAGCCGTAGCTGGCATCATCCGGCGCGGGGCCGCTGACCCGGCCGGCCGTTCCGTCGACATCGAACCGGGCACCTGGCGCGCCTTCGTGGAAGACCTCGCTGGCCGCCACGCCGTGGCTGACCAGCTCGGCGCGCGCGGCCGCGATGTCGGAGACGACCAGGTACAGGTCCCGGGCCGAGCCGGGTGCGGCCGGGGTGACGCCCGTGCCGAACTGGATCGAGCAGTCCGAGCCCGGCGGGGTGAGCTGGACGATGCGGAAGCTGTCGCCGGCGGCGCGGTCGGCGTCCAGCCGCCAGCCCGAGGCCCAGGTAGAACTCCTTGGCCCGGTCGACATCCGCGACCGGGATGACCACCACCTCGAGCTTCTCGTCCACGATGCCCGTTCCTTTCCGGTTGACGTACCTGCCTGGCCGTGGTCTCCACCTTGGCGCCGTACGTCGCCGAAGTCCACCAACCGCATCAGATCACTCGGGAAACTCTCATTCACATACGATCGTATGCGATATAGTCGTATGCATGCCGCAAGTTGACAGGTTTTCCGTGACAATGCCACCTGAGCTCGGAGAGAGCGTTCGGCGGGCCGCTGCCCGGCAGGGCACCAGCGTTTCCACGTGGCTCACCGAGGCGGCAGCCGACAAGCTGCGCAATGAGCTCCTTGGCGCCGCCCTGGACCAATGGGAGGCCGAGGACGGCCCATTCACCCAGGCTGAGCTGGATGAAGCCGCGTCGCAGCTCGGGCTGGCGGCGCACCCGGATGTAGCGTGAAGGCGGTTCTCGACGCGGGCGCGCTAGTGGCGATTGATCGCCGGGACAGGATGACCGGCGCCCGGCTGCGAGTACTCCAGCAGCGGGGAATGCCGATCCGGGTCAGTTCCGCGGTGGTCGGCCAGGTCTGGCGAGACGGCCGCAAGCAGGCCAACCTCGCCCGGGTGCTGGCGGGCGCCGGTGTCGAGGCCCTCGGTAGCGACGACGGCAGGCGTATCGGTGAGCTACTCGCGGTGGCAGCCTCCACGGACGTGATCGACGCACACGTAGCGCTGATGGCAGCACATGCCGACCTCATCCTGACCAGCGATCCCGGTGACATTCGCCGGCTTCTGGAGGCACGCGGGGTTTCGGCGCGAGTTCAGGCCGTCTGAGGACCGCCGGCCGCCCAGTTCGGCCAGGGGCGCGGGCCTGTACGTGCTCACCCTGGCCGGCGACCGGATCTGCGCCATGACCCGGTTCGAGAACCACGTCCTGCCCTGGTTCGGGCTGCCGCGCTCGCTGCCGGCCCGGTAGCCGCCCCGGTGCGGAATAGATCGGAAATCACGAGGATTGATATCCAGTCGTGGAGCAGCTGTGCAGCCCGGACGAGCTCCGCACGCTGTTCCTGTTCGAGAAGCTGACCGACGACCAGCTCGGCTGGCTCTGCCAGCGGGGCCGGGTCGAGGTCTACCCGGCCGGGCCCGTCTACACCGAGGGCGACCCGGCGACTCATTTCTATGTGCTGCTCGAGGGCACCGTGGTGCTGTCCCGCCGGGTGGGCGGCGACGACATCGAGGCGGGCCGGACGTCACAGCCGGGCGTGTACGCCGGCGCGTGGCAGGCCTACCTGGGCGACCAGGTCCCGCAGCGCTACCCGAGCTCGATGCGGGTGACCGGGCCGTCGCGGTTCTTCGTGCTGGACGCCGGGGTATTCGCGGAGCTGATGAACGACTGGTTCCCGATGGCGGTCCACCTGCTGGGCGGAGGGGTCGTCTACCGGACCAACCTGGCCGAGGTGACCGGGCAGCGGGAGCGGCTGCTCGCGCCGGTCTTCGTGGCCGGCGGCCTGGATGTCGCCTGGCTCGAGCAGTCCGCGGCCGCGGTGGACCAGGGGACGCTGGATGCGGCGCTGCGCTGGCTGGCCTGCGCCGACGAGACCGAGCTGCTGATGAACGAGATCGAGGACGCCACCACGCGGATCTCCGCGCTGGTCGGCGCGGCCAAGCAGTACTCCCAGCTGGACCGGGCCCCGCACCAGGTCGTCGACGTGCACGAGCTGCTGGACAGCACGCTGACGATCCTGGCCGGGAAGATCCCGCCGGGCATCCGGGTGGTCAGGGAGTACGACCGGTCGCTGCCCGCCATCCCGGCCTACGCGGCCGAGCTGAACCAGGTGTGGACGAACCTGATCGACAACGCCCTGTCGGCGATGGGCCAGACCGGGGTGCTCACCGTGCGCACCGGCCGGGACCAGGACCGGGACCAGGTGGTGGTGGACATCGGCGACACCGGTCCCGGTGTCCCGCCGGAGATCCGGGACCGGATCTTCGAGCCGTTCTTCACCACCAAGCCGGTGGGCCAGGGCACCGGGCTCGGGCTCGACATCAGCTGGCGGATCGTGGCGAAGAAGCACCACGGGGCCATCTCCGTGGAATCGGTCCCCGGCGACACCCGGTTCCGGGTGTGGCTGCCGGCGAGCGAACGTCACGGAGGAAATACCTACGGTCTCGGTTTGGTTTTATAACTGTAAATCTGTACCCGCAGCCAACGGGTAACACCTGCGGCGAAGGAGCCGACTTGTCTGACACTTACCGCAAGAATCCCGAGGCGATCGCGCAGCTGACCCCGGACCAGTACCAGGTCACCCAGCAGTGCGGTACCGAGCCTGCGTTCAACAACGAGTACTGGGACAACCACGAGCCCGGCATCTACGTTGACATCGTCTCTGGTGAGCCGCTGTTCGCCTCGGTTAACAAGTACGACAGCCACTCGGGCTGGCCGAGCTTCACGGTGCCGATCGAGCCGGGCAACGTGGTCGAGCACACGGACCGCAGCTACGGGATGGCCCGGACCGAGGTCCGCTCGGCCCACGGCGACAGCCACCTGGGCCACGTGTTCCCCGACGGGCCCGCCGCCGAGGGCGGCCTGCGCTACTGCATCAACTCCGCCGCCCTGCGGTTCATCCCGGTCGATGACCTGGAGCGCGAGGGCTACGGCGACTACCGCAAGCTCTTCGAGAACGGGAGTGACTCATGACGACCGAGAAGGCCATCCTGGCCGGCGGCTGTTTCTGGGGGGTGCAGGAGCTGATCCGCAAGCAGCCTGGCGTGATCACCACCCGGACCGGCTACACCGGCGGTGACGTACCCAACGCCACCTACCGGAACCATCACGGCCACGCCGAGGCGGTCGAGATCGTCTTCGACCCGGAGGAGACGTCCTACCGGGACATCCTGGAGTTCTTCTTCCAGATCCACGACCCGACGACCAAGAACCGTCAGGGCAACGACATCGGCACCAGCTACCGGTCGGCCATCTTCTACCTGAACGACGAGCAGAAGAAGGTCGCCGAGGACACGATCGCCGACGTCGAGGCCTCCGGTCTGTGGCCGGGCAGGGTGGTCACCGAGGTGACGGCGGCCGGGCCGTTCTGGGAGGCCGAGCCGGAGCACCAGGACTACCTGCAGCATTACCCCAACGGGTACACGTGCCACTTCCCGCGCCCGGGCTGGAAGCTTCCGCACCGCACCGACACGGTGTCTTCTTAACACGGTGTCTTCTTAAACACGGTGACTCCGTAACAGATCGTGCGCTCGAGCCCGGTCCCTGCCCAGGCAGGGACCGGGCTTTTCAGTTACGCCGCGGGCTGGTGCGGGTGCTGCGCGGCCTGGGTGATGGACATGGTGCCGTAGAAGATGCTGAAGAAGCCCCAGATGGTGGCCAGCGCGACCGCCCCGGCCTCGGGCCGGACGGCCAGCACGAACGCGAAGATCAGCGAGATGATGCCGGTGAGCGCCCACATCAGCCGTTCGCCGGCCCGCTCGCGCGGCGCGAGCGCCAGGAACAGGTCGGTGAAGCCGGTCACCGCCGCCCACACCGCGATCCAGACGGTGGCGACCAGGATGGTGATCCCGGGCCAGGCCAGGGCGGCGACCGCCGCGGCGACCGAGATGAGCGCGAGCAGCAGGTAGCCGAGGATCGGCCCGACCCGCCGGCTGCTGAACGCGCGGACGGTGTCCGCACCCGCGGCGATCAGCGCGTAGACGGCGAACAGGATGACGAATGCGCCCAGCGTGATGCCCGGCCAGACGACGGCGATCAGGCCGAGCACCACGGCCAGCGCGCCGCGCCAGGCCAGTTCGGACCTCGAGACCATCCGCACCGGCGCTCTGCCGTTGCGGAACGAGCGCATGACCATGACGACTCTCCTCTCCGATGGCCCCCGCCATCAGTATCCGCGCGCCCGCAGGATAAGGCGATGGTCCAGGCATACCGCCCGCCGCCGCGGGCAGATGAGGCGGACCAGCAGGCCAGCAGCCACGAGGGGGAACCTTGGCGAAACGGGCGTCTACCCGCGGGACCGTGCTCATCGCGGGGGCCGCGAACGTCGCGGTCTTCGCGGTCAAGCTCGCGGCGGGAATCCTGGTCGGCTCCAGCGCCATGCTGGCCGAGGCGGCCCACTCGGCGGCGGACACGCTCAACCAGGCGCTCCTGCTGACCTCGGTGCACCGCGGCGAACGGCCTGCCGACCAGCGGCACCCGTTCGGCTACGGTCAGGAGCGGTACTTCTGGTCACTGCTGGCCGCATTCGGCATCTTCGTGGCCGGGGCCGGGTTCTCGGTGTTCGAGGGCGTGCTCGCGCTCCGGCACGGGCACAGCGAGAGCCCGCTGCTGGCCTACCTGGCGCTGGGCGTGTCCGGCCTGGCCGAGGGCATCTCGCTGATCCGGGTGTTCGTCCAGCTGCGCGGCGAGGCCCGCCGCGGCCACGTGGAGGTCCTCGATCACGTGCGCGCCAGCCCCGACACGACGGTCAAGGCGGCCCTGTTCGAGGACAGCGCCGCGATGATCGGCCTGGCTCTGGCCGCGCTGGGACTGGTCCTGCGGCAGGTCACCGGGTCGCAGGTCTGGGACGGGGCGGCCTCCATCACCATCGGCGCGTTGCTCGTGGCGGTCGCGGTCAGGCTCGGCCTGGACAGCCGGGACTACCTGATCGGGCGGGCCGCCGATCCGCGGGACCTGAAGCTGATCCGCGAGGAGATCGAGAGCGCCGCGGGCGTGGACCAACTGCTGGACCTGCGCACCATGCACGTCGGGCCGGACCATCTCATCGTGGCGGCCCGCGTGGCGTTCAGCGACGAGATCAGCGCCGACCGGGCCGAGGACGTCGCCGACGAGATCGACCGGCGGCTGGTCAGCCGGCTCCCGCAGGTCTCGCACGTGTTCCTGGATCCGACCCAGACCCCGGTCGGCTCCAGTGCCCGGCCCGGACCGTAGCACGATGGACCGTTCGGCTCCATTGCGATTCTCCCGAACGGCCGTGGTTCGTGCGCGCGCCTATGAACCAAGCCGGCCCGGATGGCCCGCCTGCCCAGGCGTGAAACACGTGCCGTGGGCTAGTTAGATCAAGCCGATCGCTCGCTGGGAGGAGGTTGCATGTCAAGACAGCAACGCCAAACGAGTCGGCGGGAGAACAGTACGCCTGGGCCAGAGCGGCCAAGGTGGCTGTTTCTGGCGACAGGCGGGCTGGTTTACGCGGGCGTGCTGCTCGGAATGTGGATCGTGCTGGCCGGTCAGCCAGACGCGCAGGACCTGGTGGCGGGGTCCGTGGCGGCGGTGCTTGCCGTGGGCGTCGGGTACCTCCTCAGCCAGCGCGGAAAGATGGTACCTAGCGTGCGGGGCGCCGACCTGCGCACGCTCGCGGCCGTGCCGTGGCAGGTGGTCGTCGAGACCGGGCAGGTCTTCGCGCTGGCCGCCCGCAAGGCATCCGGCCGGCCGGCCGCGCCGGGCGCGCTGCGCACCGTTCCGCTGGATGCAGGGCCGGACGTCCGCGGATGGCCGGCCGCGCGACGGGAAGCGGTGCTGACCGCGCTGCTGTCCGCGGCCCCGAACACGGTCGTGGTGGACATCGACATGGAAGCCGGCACGGCGCTGGTACACCAGCTGGCCGGCGCCCCGCTGTCCGATCCAGACCCGGCCGATGCACGCCCGGCGCGGCCAGGATGAGCTGGTTCCTCGCGGCTGCGCTCGTGCTCCAGGTGGCGCTGATTCCATGCGCGTGGGTGTGCTGGCGTTTCGACTCCGAGCACCGGGTGGTGGCCCTGGGGCTGGCCGGCACGGTCCAGGCGCTGGCCGTGCTGTGCCTGGCCGTCGGGTATGGCGAACCCGGACTGGCGTCGCTGGCCGTGGTGCTGGCCGCGTTGTCCAGCGGAGGCTCGGTGGCCTTCGCGCGATTCCTGGAGCGGTGGCTGTGACGGGCCCCGTGGCTGTGATAGGCCCGGTGGTTGTGATGGGCCCGGTGGTTGTGAT
>CAWFXW010000012.1:0-131835 GCA_963819785.1 uncultured Actinomycetes bacterium
CCGCCAGGCTCACCGAGCTCGCGGCGGGCTGGGCCCGGACCGCGGGGCCGGACACGCACAGCACGGCCAGCGCGCTGAGCCCGGTCACGGCCAGGGCCGACAGGACACGCGTCCGGGCCGCCATCGCGTGCCTGACCGCGCACGGGCACGGCAGCCGCCTGCCGTCCGGACCGCCGGCTGCCATACCGCCACCCACTTCCGCAGAAGTCCGCCACCTGGACCGGTGCCGCGGCCGAACGAGCGAATGAAGGCGGTGATCACCGGCCCGGCGGCCACCGCGCATGACCGGCGGGCCGTGACCTTTCGCTGCGGCCGCGAGCACTGGCCACTAACCCTGACCACGGGCGGGCGGCCGGGGCGGTTCGGGGGCCGCCGCTGCCGTCATCAACCGGTAAGGATCATCCGACCGGGCCGAACACCCGGCCCAGGTAGGCGTTGCCGAACCGGTTCCCGGGGTCGACCTCGGCCCGGACCCGGCGGAAGTCATCGAAGCGCGGGTAGAGCGCACTCAGCCGCGCGGCGTCCAGGGTGTGCATCTTGCCCCAGTGCGGCCGGCCCGCCACCGGGGCCACGACCGACTCGAATAGGTCGAAGTAGGCCCGGTAGGGCAGCCCGGTGTACTGGTGGATGGCGATATAGGCGCTGTCGCGCCCGTACGCGGTGGACAGCCAGATGTCGTCGGCCGCGGCCACCCGCACCTCGACCGGGAACATGACCGGATCGGCCAGCCGCGGAACCGCGCGGCGCAGTTCGGCGAGCACGCCGGGTAGTGATTCACGTGGAACGGCGTACTCGGACTCGACGAAGCGGACCCGCCGCGGGGTGACGAACACCCGGTACGACGCGTCGGTGTAGGACCGCGCGGACAGCCCGGCCGAGGAGAGCCGGTTGAGCGCCGGGATGAGCCGGGGCGAGGCCCGCCCGATCCGGCACAGCGTGCCGAACGCGGCGTTCTCCATCACCTCGAACTCCCAGAACCGGCGCCAGGCCGGCATCCGCGCCGCGGCCGGCTCCCCGGCCGGGACCCGGTTGTTCCGCTTGACCAGGGCCTGGCGGCCGTAGGGGAACCAGTAGAACTCGAAGTGGTCGTTGGCCGCCGCGAGCGCGTCGAACTCCTCGATGACCTGCTCGGCCGGCATCGGCCGCTCGTCCGCGGCCAGCGTGAACGACGGCACGCAGCGCAGCGTCACGGCGCTGACCACGCCGAGCGCGCCGAGCCCGACGCGGGCGGCGGCGAACAGTTCGGGCCGGGCCGAGGCCGAGCAGGTGACCAGCGAGCCGTCGGCCAGGACCAGGTCGAGCGCCTCGACCTGGGTGGCCAGCCCGCCGAGCCGGGCTCCGGTGCCGTGCGTCCCGGTGGCCAGCGCGCCCGCGATCGTCTGCGCGTCGATGTCGCCCAGGTTGGCCAGGGCCAGCCCGAGCTCGGCCAGCGCCGCGTTGAGCGCCCGCAGGGTGGTACCGGCCCGCACCGTGACCAGGCCGCTCCGGGTGTCCGCCCCGGTGACGCCGGTCCACAGGGACAGGTCCAGGGCCAGGCCGGCGGTCGCCGCGGCCGGGGTGAACGAGTGCCCGCTGCCGAGCGCCCGGACACCGAGCCCGGCGGCCGCCGCGTCCTTGACCGCGGCGGAGATCTCCGCCTCGGTCTTCGGCTGGGCCCGCCGGGCGGGCCTCGCCCGCACCGTGCCCGCCCAGTTCCGCCACTCGCCAGGCCCGGGTGCTTGCTTCATGGCCCGAGAGTATTCATATTTACCTGGCGACCGCATACTGTGCGAGCATGTCGGTCGCCGAAGGCACGCGAACCCAGCCGCCCGGCGGTACCTCGCCAGCCGAGGCGCTGCGCAGGCGGTACGACCGCGCCACCGCGGACCTCGACCCGCCGCTGGCCCTGGTCGACCTGGCCGCGTTCGACGCGAACGCCGCCGACCTGACCCGCCGGGCCGCGGGGCGCCCGATCCGGGTCGCGACCAAGTCGCTGCGCTGCCGGTTCCTGATCGAGCGCGCCCTGGCCCAGCCCGGCTATCAGGGCGTGATGTGCTACTCGCTGCCCGAGGCCCTGTGGCTGCGCGCCGCGGGGACCAGCGACGACCTGCTGGTCGCCTACCCCACGGTGCACCGCGCCGCGCTGCGGGCGCTGGCCGCGGACGAGGAGGCCAGGCGGCAGGTCACGATCATGGTCGACTCGGCCGCGCACCTGGACGTGGTGGACCAGGCCCTGGGCGACGGCCATCCCGAGATCCGGGTCTGCCTCGAGCTCGACGTCTCCTGGCGGCCGCTGGCCGGCCGGCCCAGGTGCACATCGGCACCCGGCGATCCCCGGTGTTCACGCCCCGGCAGGCGGTGGACGTGGCCCGGGCCATCTCCCGCCGGCCCGGCTTCCGGCTGGTCGGCCTGATGGGCTACGAGGGCCAGATCGCGGGCCTGGGCGACGCCCCGCCCGGTCAGCCGGTCCGGGCCCGGCTGATCCGCGGCATCCAGGATCGTTCGGCGGTCGAGCTGCGCCAGCGCCGGACCGAGGCGGTCGGCCTGATCCAGGCTCTGACCAGCCTGGAGTTCGTGAACGGCGGCGGTACGGGCAGCCTGGAGACGACCGCCGCGGACGAGTCGGTGACCGAGCTGACCGCGGGCTCGGGACTGGTCGGCCCGACCCTGTTCGACGCCTACCGCCGCTTCACCCCGGACCCGGCGCTGCTGTTCGCCCTGCCCGTGGTGCGCCGGCCGGGCCCGCACGTCGCCACCCTGTTCTCCGGCGGGTACGTAGCCTCCGGGACCGGCACCAAGGACCGGCTGCCGCGGCCGTATCTGCCGGCCGGGCTCACCCTGACCGGCGTCGAGGGGGCCGGCGAGGTCCAGACCCCGGTGCGCGGCGCCGCCGCCGACCTGCTGCGGCCCGGCGACCGGGTTCTGGATGCGCCACGCCAAGGCCGGCGAGCTGGCCGAGCGCTTCACCGACTACTATGTGCTCCGCGGCGATCAGGTCGCGGCGGTCCCGACCTACCGGGGCGAGGGCCAGTGCTTCGGCTGAGGCCGTAAAGAGCCTTATTTTCCCGAACGGACCGTGGTTCCAGCCCTTGCACTGCGGTCTTCCAACCGGAGCGGGGCGCTCGGCGTCCTAGGGACGACATGGCTCTCCGAGCCGCGCACTCATTGATTGATTGAAGGGTTGGACATCATGCTGCAGACCGCAAAGGCACACAGACCCCGGCAGGTTGCGTCCGTGGCGTCCCTTGCTTGCATTGCCGTGCTATTGACCGCTTGCAACTCCTCGACCAGTTCCCCGCCCGCCGGCACCGTGAGCTCCCCGGCCACCTCGGCCCCGGTCACCGGCCCGACCACGCCGCCGAGCACCCCGGCCACCTCGGGCCCGGTCACCGGCCCGACCACGCCGCCCTCCTCCCCGGGCCTGGCCGCGGCACCGACCGGGGCCAGCATTTTCCTGGCCGCCGAGCAGTCTCTCAACGGGGGGCTGCTGCACAAGCCCGCCTGCGACGGTTTCGGTTGCGCGCTGTCCGGTGATTCCACCGCGTTCTTGTTCCGCATGACGTGGCCCACCTGGTCGGGCAGCGTGGCGGTCGGCATCGGCACTTACAAGCTGGACGACTGCAACCCCGACTGCGCCGGCGGCCACGTGTACTCGGTGGCCACGGTGGTGACGCTCAGCCAGCCGGTCAAGGTCTGCGCCCCATCCGGCACCCGCTGGGTCTGGACGCACGCGTCGTTCACCTTCCCGAAGGGCCTGCCCAAGGCCCTGCAGGGCCAGAACGCCCCGCAGAACCCCTGGACCTTCTCCGGCCTGGTCACCGCCGCCCAGCAATCCTGCACCAGCTAGGGCGACGTGGAGATCCTGCGCGGTGACCTGGGCCGCATCCTGTACCAGGCGACCAGGGACGGGACCGAGTACCTGTTCGGCGACACGATCACCAGCCTGGACGAGCACGCCGACGGGGTGCACGTGACCTTCTCCCGGGCCGCCCCGCGGGTGTTCGACCTGGTGATCGGCGCCGACGGGCTGCACTCGGCGGTCCGCCGCCTGGCCTTTCCTGACGCCGCGGGGGCGCGGCAGGATCTGGGTCTGTACGTGTCGATCTTCAGCGTGGCCGGCTCATTCGGCCTGGACCATTCCGGGCTGCTGTACAGCGTCCCGGGCCGGACCGCCGCGGTGTTCAGCGCCCGGCAGACCGGGCGGGCCGTGGCGCAGTTCTTCTTCGCCGGGCCGCTGGCCGACTATGACTACCGTGACGCCGCCCAGCAGCAGAAGATCGTGGCCGACGCTTTCGCGGGGCTGGGTTGGCACGTACCCGAACTGCTGGCCCAGATGCCCGGGGCTGAGGACTTCTACTTCGAACTCGGTCAGCCAGGTGCGGCTGGACCGGTGGTCGGCCGGCCGGGTGGCCCTGCTCGGCGACGCAGGCTACGCCGCGGGCCCGGGCGGCAACGGCACCGGCACCGCGGTGGTCGCGGCGTACGTGCTGGCCGGCGAGCTGGCCGCGGCGCGCGGCGACTACCAGACGGCGTTCGGCCGCTACGAGCGGCTGCTGCGCCCCTATGTGGCCAAGGGCCAGAAGCAGGCCCTCGGCGGGCGGGATTTCCTGGCCCCGGCCACCGAGAAGAAGATCCGCCAGCGCGACCGGTTCTTCCGCCTGCTGCCCCACCTGCCGGCCAAGCGCCTGATCCGGTACCTGTCCACCCGGACCGCGACCGCGATCACGCTCCCGGATTACCCGGACCCGGCGCCCGGGTCTCGATGACGGCGAACGCGGCGGGCGGGATCGTGACCGTGTCCTGCTGGATGGTCACGCCCGCGCTGGATGCCGCGAGCACCCCGGTGCCGGGCTGGCCGAGCGCGAGCCGGGCGGGATCGGAGCCGAGGTTGGCCGCGATGCGCAGCCTTCCCCGCCGGACCATGATCCAGCGCGCGTCCTCGTCGAAGTCGGCACTCACCCGGTCCAGCCGGGGATCGGTCAGCTCGGACCGGACCCGGCGCAGCGCGATCAGCTCCCGGTACCAGGTCAGCAGGCCGAGGTGGGGCTCGCGGTCGAGCTGGGTCCAGTCGAGCTTGGAGCGCAGGAACGTCGCCTCGTCCTGCGGGTCGGGCACGTCGGCCGCGGCCCAGCCGTGCGCCCCGAACTCGGCCCTGCGGCCCTGCGCCACGGCGCTGGCCAGCCCCGGGTCGATGTGGTCGGTGAAGTACTGCCACGGCGTGTCGGCGCCCCACTCCTCGCCCATGAACAGCATCGGCGTGTACGGCGCGGTCAGCACCAGGCCGGCGCCCACCTTGACCAGGCCGGGCGGCAGCGTGGCGGCGATCCGGTCGCCGATGGCCCGGTTCCCGATCTGGTCGTGGTCCTGCAGGTAGCCCAGGAACCGGTGGGCCGGGATGCGGAACACGTCGACCTGCCGCCCGTGCGTCCGGCCGCGGAAGGAGGACCAGACGCCGTCGTGGAAGAACACCTTGGTGTAGGTCTTGGCCAGCGCGGCCATGGACCCGAAGTCGGCGTAGTAGCCCTGCCGCTCGCCGGTGATCGCGGCGTGCACGGTGTGGTGGAAGTCGTCGCTCCACTGGGCGGTCAGCCCGTAGCCGCCCGCCTCGCGGGACGTGACCAGCCGCGGGTCGTTGGCGTCGGACTCGGCGACCAGGACCAGCTCGCGGTTCAGCAGCGCCGCGAGCGCCTGGACCTGAGCCGCGAGCTCCTCCAGGAAGTTCAGCGCCCGGTGGTCTTCCAGCGCGTGCACCGCGTCCAGCCGCAGCCCGTCCAGGTGGTAGTCGCGCAGCCACATCAGCGCGTTGCCGATCAGGAACGCGCGGACCTCATCGGACCCGGGCTGGTCCAGGTTCACCGCCGGTCCCCACGGGGTCACGTGGGCGGTGGTGAAGTACGGCCCGAAGTCGCCGAGCCGGTTGCCCACGCCGACGTGGTTGTACACCACGTCGAGCATGACGGCCAGGCCCCGCGCGTGGCAGGCGGCCACGAACCGCTTCAGCCCGTCCGGGCCGCCGTACGGCTCGTGCACCGCCCACAAGTTGATCCCGTCGTAGCCCCAGCCGCGCCGGCCGGGGAACGCCGCGACCGGCATCAGCTCGACGGTGTGCACGCCGAGCTGGCGCAGGTGATCCAGCCGTCCGATGGCCGCGTCGAACGTCCCCTCGGCGGTGAACGTGCCGACGTGCAGCTCGTAGATGACGGACCCGTGCAGCGGCCCGCCCCGCCAGCTGCGGTCGGCCCAGGTGAACGCCGCGTGGTCGTAGGTGCGGCTGGGTCCGTTGATGCCGGACGGCTGCCGCGGCGAGCGGGGGTCTGGCAGCAGCTCGCCGCCGTCGAGCCGGAACCCGTAGTCGATGCCGGCCGCCACGCCCGGCACGTCCGCGTTCCACCAGCCGGTGCCCGCCTCGTCCCGGATCATCGGGTAGCGCTGGCCCGCGACCTCCACCTCGGCCCGGGCGGCGGCCGGGGCCCAGACGCTGAACGCGGTCACCGGTCTCTCTCGACGGCCAGCCGCTCCCGCTCGGCCAGGTAGATATCCTCCGGGATGAGCAGCGCCACCGGGAGCCGCCGGGTCACCTCGGCCAGCGGCGGCCGCAGGCCGGCGTGCCGGATACCGGTCAGCACGTCCCGCCAGTGCAGCCCGGGCAGCGGCAAGACGGTGTCGGCCCAGCCGCCGCGCCGGCGCAGCCCGGCGGGCAGCCGGGTGACGACGGTGACCGCGTGCTCCCCGCGGGCGAACGCGAAGGCGTGCTCGGCCGCCGGGCCCTCGCAGGCCAGCGGGGTGTAGCCGCCGGCGAACCATTGCGGGTGGTCCCGGCGCAGCTCCAGCGTCCGGTGGGTGACCAGCAGCTTCTCCGCGTCCAGGCCCACCACCTGTTCCGGCCCGGCCCGCAGCGCGGCCAGCAGCCGCCGGCGCCGCTGGAAGTCGACCGGCCGCCGGTTGTCCGGGTCCACCAGGGACAGGCCGGTGAGCTCGCAGCCCTGGTAGACGTCGGGCACGCCCGGCATGGTGAGCTGGACGAGCTTGGCGCCGAGCGAGTTCACCCGGGCGTCCGGCGCGATCCGGGCCACGAACTCCGCGATCCCGGCTACCAGCTCCGGGTTCGGCCAGCACCGCGTCGGCCAGGCCGAGCACCGCATCCTCATAACCCGGGTCGCGCACGGTCCAGGAGGTCCGCGTCTTGGCCTCGTGCATGGCCTTGGCCAGGTACTCGCGCAGCCGCTCGCCGCCGAGCAGCCAGGCGCCGACCAGGGTCTGCCACATCAGGTATTCCAGGTCGGGATCCGGGGCCCGCTCGGTGGCCTGGGCCGCGGCTCCGTCGGTCAGCCAGCTGACCAGGCCGTGCCACTCGGCGACCTTGTGCGCCCAGTCCTCCGGCCACTCGGCGAGCACGGCCAGCCGGGCCCGCACGTCCTCCTGCCGCTTGGTGTCGTGCGTGGACAGGGTGGTCATGGTGGCCGGCCACCGGGCCGCCAGGCGCCCGGCGGCGGCGTGGAACCCGGCCGGGCTGACGCCGAACAGGTCCGGGTCACCGCCGACCTCGTTCAGGCTGGCCAGCCTCGGCCAGCGGTAGAAGGCGGTGTCCTCCACCCCCTTGGCCAGCACCGGCCCCGTGGTCTGCCCGAACCGGACGATCAGCTCGTCGCGGGCGGCCTGGCGCGTCTCGTCGCCCGCCACGCCGCCCAGGCCCAGCACTCCCGCGCACACCGCGTCCAGGGCCAGGTGCAGCCGGGGCTCGAGGACCTCGCGGGCCGCGGCCGCGGCGGCGGACACGACCGCCACCGAGAACTCCGGCGGCGGCTCACCCGGCCGTACGTAGGCCCGGTACACGCCGAACGCGGCCAGCAGCTCGACCAGCACGTCGTGCAGGTCGGCCTCGCCGAGCCCGGCCAGGCCCGGGAAGCCGGCCCGGGCGAACAACCGGGTCAGCCGGGACAGCTCGGCGGTGAACGTGGCGTCGGCGATGCCGCGCTTGGCGTCCCTGGCCACCTCGGCGAAGTCCGGCTTGCCGCCGGTGAACCGGACGTAGTCCTCGGTCAGCCGGGCCTCGCCCGCCGGGTCCACGAACAGCCCGTCGACCAGGGCCAGCGCGTCGTAGCCGGTGGTGCCCGCGCAGTCCCAGCCGGGCAGCTCCTCGTCGCGGGCCAGGATCTTCTCCACCACGACCCACATGCCGCCGGTCGCGTCGGCCAGCCGCCGCAGGTAGCCGCCCGGGTCGGCCAGCCCGTCCGGGTGATCCACCCGCAGGCCGTCGATCAGGCCCTCGGCGGCCAGCCGCAGCGGCACCCGGTGGGTGGCCTCGAACACGTCGGGGTCTTCGACCCGGATCGCGATGAGGGTGTCGATGTCGAAGAACCGGCGCCAGTTGAGCTGGGTGGCCGCGTCGTGCCAGTCGGCCAGGCGGTAGTGCTGCTCGGCGAGCAGCATGCCCAGCGGCAGGTCGGCGACCCCGTCCCGCAGCGGCAGCACGTGGTCGAAGTAGCGCAGCACCGGACCGCGATGCTCGGCGTTCTGCGGGGTCCTGGGCGCGGTGTCGATGATGAGGTCGTCCAGGCACTTCTCCAGCGGTCCGGCCAGAATCGGCAGGAGCATCTTGCCGTCCTGCGCCGCCCAGTCGATGTCGAACCAGTGCGCGTACGGCGAGGCCTGACCCTGATACAGCACCGACCACAGTTGCTTGTTGCGCGACTCGGGCGTGGGCCGGGCCATGTGGTTGGGCACGATGTCGACCACCACCCCGAGCTGATGGCGGTGGAACCGGTCCGCCATGGCCCGGAACGCGTCCTCGCCGCCCAGGTCGGCCGAGATCCGCGAGTGGTCCACCACGTCGTAGCCGTGCGGGGAGCCCGGGTTGGCCTGCAGGATCGGCGACAGGTAGACGTGCGTCACGCCCAGGTCGGCCAGGTACTCGGCCAGGTCGCCGGCCTCGGCGAAACCGAACCCCGGCCGGAGCTGCAGCCGGTACGTGGACAGCGGGGCCCAGGGCCGGCCCGGATCCCAGCTGGCCAGCTCAGCCACGGGAGAGCACCTGCAGGGAGTGGTTGATCACCGTGATCACGTCTCCTGGCTTGACGGCCGTGTCATGTTCAAAATCCGCCGCGGGCATCGCCGTGTCCAGCGCTTTGGCCCAGCGCTGGCCGTACCGGCGCGGCGGGACGGTGAAGGTCAGGTCCTGCTCGCTGGCGTTGAACAGCAGCAGGAAGGAGTCGTCCTCGATCCGCTCGCCGCGCCGGTCCGGCTCGCTGATGGCCCGGCCGTTGAGGAACACGGTCAGGGACTTGGCGAAGCCGGCGTCCCAGTCGTCGTCGGTCATCTCCTCCCCGGTCAGCGTGAACCAGGCGATGTCGCCCAGCCGCTGCCGCCCGCCGCGGATGGACTGGCCGCGGAAGAACCGCCGCCGCCGGAACACGGCGTGCTCGGCGCGCAGCCGGATCAGCCTGCGCACGTAGTCGAGCAGTTCCTGGTCGTCCTCGGACCGGACCGCCCAGTCGACCCAGGAGATCTCGTTGTCCTGGCAGTAGGCGTTGTTGTTGCCCTGCTGGGTCCGGCCCATCTCGTCGCCCGCGAGCAGCATGGGCACGCCCTGCGACAGCAGCAGCGTGGTCAGGAAGTTGCGCTTCTGCCGGGCGCGCAGGGCCAGGATGCCCGGGTCGCCGGAGGGGCCTTCGGCGCCGCAGTTCCAGGACCGGTTGTCGTCGCTGCCGTCCCGGTTGTCCTCGCCGTTGGCCTCGTTGTGCTTGTGGTCGTAGGAGACCAGGTCGGTCAGGGTGAAGCCGTCGTGCGCGGTGACGAAGTTGACCGAGGCCACCGGGCGCCTGCTGTCCTGCTGGTACAGGTCGCTGGACCCGGTGAGCCGGGAGGCGAACTCGGGCAGCGTGGCGGGCTGGCCGCGCCAGAAGTCCCGGATCGTGTCCCGGTACTTGCCGTTCCACTCGCTCCACAGCGGGGGGAAGTTGCCCACGTGATAGCCGCCGTCGCCCACGTCCCAGGGCTCGGCGATGAGCTTGACCTGGGAGACCACCGGGTCCTGCTGGACCAGGTCGAAGAACGCGGACAGCCGGTCGACCTCGTGGAACTGCCGGGCCAGCGCGGCGGCCAGGTCGAACCGGAACCCGTCCACGTGCATCTCGAGCACCCAGTAGCGCAGCGAGTCCATGATCATCTGCAGCACGTGCGGGTGCCGCATGAGCAGGCTGTTGCCGGTGCCGGTGGTGTCCATGAAGTAGCGCTTGTCGTCGTCCACGAGCCGGTAGTAGGCGGCGTTGTCGATGCCGCGGAAGGACAGCGTCGGCCCCAGGTGGTTGCCCTCGGCGGTGTGGTTGTACACCACGTCCAGGATCACCTCGATGCTCGCCTCGTGCAGGGTGCGGACCATCGTCTTGAAGTCCTGCACCTGCTGGCCCCGGCTGCCGCTGGCCGCGTAGCCGTTGTGCGGGGCGAAGAAGCCGATCGTGTTGTAGCCCCAGTAGTTGTGCAGCCCGCGGTCGTTGAGGTGGCTGTCGGTGACGTACTGGTGCACCGGCATGAGCTCGATCGCGGTGACGCCCAGCCGGTGCAGGTGCGAGATGATCGCCGGGTGCGCCAGGCCCAGGTAGGTCCCGCGCTGCTCCTCGGGCACGACCGGATGCAGCATGGTCAGGCCGCGGACGTGCGCCTCGTAGATGACCGTCTCGTGGTACTGGGTCCGGGGCGGGCGGTCCAGGCCCCAGTCGAAGTACGGGTTGATCACCACCGAGCGCGGCACGTAGGGCGCTGAGTCGGTGTTGTTGCGCCGGTCCGGATGACCGAAGGGATAGGAGAACACCGGCTGGCCCCACGTGACGTGGCCGTCGATGGCCTTGGCGTACGGGTCAAGCAGCAGCTTGGAAGGGTTGCAGCGTTGCCCGGCGCCCGGGTTGTACGGGCCGTGCACCCGGTACCCGTACCGCTGGCCGGGGCTGATCCCGGGCAGGTACCCGTGCCAGACGAACCCGTCCACCTCGCGCAGATCGACCCGGCTCTCGCTGCCGTCGTCGTCGAACAGGCACAGCTCGACCCGCTGGGCTACCTCGGAAAACAGCCCGAAGTTGGTCCCGGCCCCGTCATAGGTGGACCCGAGCGGATAGCTGTCGCCAGGCCATACGGCAGTCGCCGCCAAAAGTTCCCCATTTCTCGTGCTGAACATGCGTTCCGGTCATCACCACTTTCCCATTCTTGTGACGATCACGCCCCCCGTCCCGCTCACTGGGGGCGGACACCGCCACGGGCGGACGATGTCGAGCAAGGTCGCGCCCGGTCGCCGGCCAGTGACGCCAGCCGTCCAGACTTGGCCAGGCCCGACCACCAAGCCGGGCGCCAGGACCAGGTGTCTACCGGTGTCCATCGCCGTCCCCCGCCCGATGGACCATCCTGCCTAAGGTTGGACACCGCCCGGTCGTGAGCGCCTTCAGGCAACGGGACACAACGCGTGAATTAAGAACGGACGAACTCCTTGCTGGCCGATCCGGGCAATCCGGTTCCTTCATTTCCCGTTCCGCTCGCAGGTTGCTCCGAATGCCCGCGTTGAAACGTTTTCACGGATCTCCGCGCCGACTGCGAACCGATACGAAGGGCTGACAATCCGGGCAGCCCGCCTTGCGCCAGTACTACGCAGCGGCACCTGATGATCACGGTGAATGGAGCAAACCGAGCAACGGCAGGGAGCAGATGGCATTACAGTGACCACATCACGATCAGGAGTCGAACGGGTTGCGGGAACCCTGCGATCTGTCCGTGGACGTCCACGACTGTCCTTAAGCCTGGCTGGACTGCATTGCCCACAGTTGGACTCGCCGGAACTTTGCTGGTGAGATGCGGCGTGGTTACCTAACTGCTGTTGCTGCCAGAGGCATGATTCGGCCGACGCCCGCAAGTCGCGGAATGACTCTGTAGCTCCACGGCGGCGGGCCGAATCTAGAATCTCATTAATCTCATCCGGAGTGATGTGATGACCTCGCAGGAACAAGCAATTAAGACGCTAATTCCCGACTTGCGGAATATTCCTGTGGATCGCCTCGCCGAGCTTGGTTCCTCGGCCCTGGCGCACTCGATAGCCCTCTACCGGGAGCGGCTGAAGGAAAACGGTATCCCGTTGAGCTCGTTCCAGGCCCGGATCTAGCTGCCACCGGATGCTGGCCGACCGGGGGCCCGATTTGCTCACCTCTCATCTGCTGCCGGAAACGGCGTTCGCCGCGCTGGCCGAAGGGACCGCTGACCCGGCCACGGTCGGGCTGCTCCGCGACGCGCAACTGAGCAAGCACCTGATGCTTTTGCACGCCATCGCGGAGGCGGCCGACGTGTCCGGCGCCGGGTCGGCCGCCTTCCGGGCCGGGTACGCGCTGCTGGCCGAGCTTCAGGCCACCGAGGATGGCGGCGACTGGCTGCTCGGCCTGCCGCACCTGGGCAGCTGGGCGCATGACTGCCTCATCCGCCTGGAACAGGGGTCCGGCGCGGACTTCGCCCATTTCGCGTGCCTGGCCGCCGCGGCCGCGGTCCGCGGCGGTGTCCCCTTCGAACTCGACGTCCCGGTCCGCGACGGCCGCGTCCTGCTGCCCGGGCTCGGGTTCATCACGATCACCGACGAGCGCTCGTCGGTCCGGCTGTGCTGCGACGGTGACCGGGTTACGGCCGGCCGTCATTTCGCGGCCGACCGGCGGTGCCTGATCCCCGACGACGGCTCCGGCGGCCCGGTCCCGCACTGGTCCGGGACGCCGCTGATCCGGGCCGTCGCCGACGGCCTGGCCTGGCACGCGCTCCTGGAGACCGAGGACAGCTACCTCGACCGCTACACCCTGCCGATGGCCACGGGTCTGCGTGCCGAGGACGTCCAGCACTGGCGTCAGCGCGCGCAGGCCGCGTGGGAGGTGCTGGTCCGCGATCACCGCTGGGCCGCCGAGCCCCTGCCCGACGTGGTGTCGGTGATCGTCCCGCTGACCCCGCACCGTGAGACCGACCTGGTCAGCGTGACCACCCCGGCCGCCTTCGGCGCCATCGCCACGTCCTGGCCGCCCGATCCGGTGACCATGGCCGAGACCCTGGTGCACGAGGGGCAGCACGTCAAGCTGTGCGGACTGCTCGACATGGTGCCCCTGGTCACCTCGGGCGGGGAGAAGGTCTACGCGCCATGGCGCCAGGATCCGCGGCCGGCCGGCGGCCTGCTGCAGGGCGTGTACGCCCACCTGGGCATCGCGCGGTTCTGGGCCGTGCAGCGGCACGCCGAGACCCATCCCGACGACATCCTCAGGGCCCAGGTGCACTTCGCCCGCTGGCGGTCGATGATCGATCAGGCCGCGCAGACCCTGCTGCGGACCGATTGCCTGACCCCGGCCGGCGTGCGGTTCGTCAACCTGCTGCGGGCCCGGGGACAGCAGCTGGAAACCGAGCCGGTCCCCGGCGACGCGCGGGAGATCGCCGAGCAGGTCGCGCTGGATCACCGGCTGACCTGGCAGCTCCGGCACCTGGTCATCGACCCGGCGGGGGTGGCGAGCCTGGCCGCGGCCCGCCGCCGCGCGGACGCCGGCCCGGGACCAGGCCCGGCCGGCTACCTGGATCGAGGCGGACACCCGCAAGGTCGACGCCAGCGTCCGGAGCAGGCTGCTGACCATGCGCTACCTAGCGCCGGCCCGCTTCCGCGAGCTATGCGCCGACGGGACGCTCGCGCTCAGCGAGGCCGACCGTCTGCTGGTCGGCGGCCGGGCGCAGGCCGCGGTCCTGGCCTACCGCGACGAGATCACCGCCTCGGCCGACCCGCGTCCGGACGCGTGGATCGGCCTGGCGCTGGCGCTGGCGCAGCTCCCCTCGTCGCCGCTCCAGCGGGCCTTCGGCACCGACCTGGCGCTGATCTTCGAGGTGCACACCTGCCTCGGCGACCGGGCCGATCCGCTGGACCTGGCGAGCTGGTTCGCATGAGCTCACATCCGGCGCCGTGGCCGCTGCTGGACCTGGACGTGGCGGCGGTTCGCGCCGCCGGGCACGAGCCCGTCCCGTTCCAGCAGTTCATCGTCAAGGTGCACAGCCGCTGCAACCTGTCGTGCTCGTACTGCTACGTCTATGAGATGGCCGACCAGGGTTGGCGGCAGCAGCCCAAGCGGATGACCAGGCCGATCGCGGCCACGATGGCCGAGCGCATCGCCGAGCACGCCCGGCGGCATGATCTGCTCAGCGTCGAGGTCATCCTGCATGGCGGCGAGCCCCTGCTCGCCGGGCGGCAGTGGCTGAGCGAGCTGGCCTCCGTGCTGCGGGCCCGGGTGCCGGCCCAGGTGAACATCGGTGTCCAGACCAACGGGACCCTGCTCCGCCCGCCCCTGCTGGACACGCTGACCGAGCTCGGCATCCGGGTCGGCGTCAGCCTGGACGGCGACGCCGAGGCCACCGGGCGGCATCGCGTCTACGCCAGCGGCCGCAACAGCTACGCCGACGTGGCCGACGGGCTGGCCCTGCTCGATACGCCCGGTTACCGCGGCATCTACGGCGGCATCTTGTGCACCGTCGACGTGGGCAACGACCCGGTCGCCACCTATGAGGCGCTGCTGAAATTCAGTCCGCCGGCCATCGACCTCCTGCTCCCGCACGCCAACTGGAGCTGCCCGCCACCTGGTTCCGGCTACGCCGACTGGCTGATCGCGGTCTTCGAACGCTGGTACGGCGCGCCCGCCCAGGAGACCAGGATCCGCATGTTCAGCGAGATGATCCAGCTCATCTTCGGCCAGCCAGGCGCGGTGGAGGGGCTCGGGCTGCAGCCCAGCACGCTGCTCGTGATTGAGACCGACGGCACCATCAAGCAACTCGACTCGCTGAGCTCCGCCTACCCCGGCGCCGCCGACACCGGACGGCACATCCGCACCGACTCCTTCGATGCCCTCCTGGATCACCCCACCACCGTGGCCAGGCAACTCGGCGCGCGGGCCCTGTCCCCCGAGTGCCAGGCGTGCCCGGTCATGACCGTCTGCGGCGGCGGCCTGTACCCGCACCGGTACCGGAGCGGTTCCGGCTTCCGCCACCCTTCGGTCTACTGTGCCGACCTGCTCCGGCTCATCACGCACGTCCGCGACCGGGTGGGCGCCGACGTGGACCGGCTCACCACGGCTCGATCTCCGCGGTAAGGCGGATCCCCCGCGCGGCGGCCTGGGCCTCGGGATGTTCGGCGGTCAGAGTCTCCTCATAACGGCGCATCGTGTCGGCCAGCAGCCGGTCGGCCTGCGGCCGGTTGCCCGAGGCCGCCTCGTCTAGGGCCAGGTTCGCGGTCGCCATGAGCGTGTCCGGATGGTCCTCGCCGAGGGAGTTCTGACACTTGCCCAGCACCTCGAGGCCGATTCGGATCGCGCCGGCCAGGTCGCCGAGCGCGGCCAGGTCCGAGGAATAGTTGATGCTCGCCTCCAGGGCGAACGGGTGCAGGTCGCCGTACGCGTCGATGAACCGGTGCCAGGCCTGCTGGTCTCAGCCGGCGCGCCTCGGCCAGCGCCGGACTCGCGCAGCACGGAGCCCAGATTGACCATGGTTCCGTAGCTGAGGTCGGGCGGGTGACCGGCCTCCTGGCACCGGTCCAGTACCTCCCGGGCCAGTTCCTCGGCTCGCGACAGGTCTCCCGCGGCCCGGCGGTCGTTGATCAGGTTGGCCGCGGCCCGCAGGGTATAGGTGTGTTCCGGGCCCAGGTAGTCCAGATAGCGCTGGACCACGTCCTCGCTCTCCTGGAGTGATTGCTCGGGATACCCGACCTTGCGCAGCGCCGCCGCGAACCCCTTGCGCGCGTTGAGCAGGTCCAGGTTCTCCCGGCCGCCCAGGTTCGCGAAGCCATCGATCACCTTGCGCGCGATATCCAGCGATTCCTGGTACAACCCTAGTCCGCGCAGGTCACGGGCTACCGCGTCGTAGGAGGTCAGGGTGCGCAGGTCGTTGGGTCCGAGGATGCGGGCACGGTCCTCGAGGGTCCAGCGGTCGGTCTCGAGGGCCTCCCGGAACCGGCCCAGCCGACGGTAGTCCGCACCAAGGTTGTTCCGGACGTTCAGGGTCCGGTCGTGATCGATGCCGAAGACCCGCTCGAACTTCGGCAGCAGGCTGAGGTCCAGCATGAGGGCCTCGGTGAACTGGCTGTGCGTGCGCAGGTCGGCACCGCGGGTGTTGGCGCACAGCAGGGTCACCTCGTGCTCGTCACCATAGTGATCCTGGAGCCGGCGGAGGGTCTCCTCGATGAGGCCGCGGGCGTCGGCGGTGTGGCCGTCCCAGCGCATGGCGATCGCGACCTCGACGGCCAGGCTCAGCACCTGCAGGTCGTCCCGGCCCAGGCGGTCCTGCCACACCTTGAGCGCGTCGGTCCCGTACTGCATGGCCTCGACGTGTCCCCCGCGCAGGTGCAGCCGCCTGACCTGGTGGACGATGAGGTCGCGCAGGTCGGGGTTCTCGGTGTTGAAGAAGCTCCGGTCGGACTCCAGATGCTGCAGCGACAGGTCATACACGGCGTCGCTGCCACCGCGGTCGGGATTACCGGGGTCCGATGCGGCCAGCAGGCTGTCCACGGCCCGGCGGTAGGCGAGGAAGACATCAAGCTGATCCTGACGGAGCCTTCGCTTGGTGACGGCCTGGACCACCCGGTGCATCTGGATCACGTCGCGCGCGCCGTCCACCTTGACCAAGGAAAGCCGGGCCAGCCGGGCGGCCGCCGCGCGGAACCGGCGGGAGTCGCGCAGCACGTCGGCCAGCCCCGGCGGCTCGGTGACGGCCTCGGCGTTCTGCAGCAGCAACTCCGCCGCGATGGGCTCCGGGGAGAAGAACGCGCACAGGTCGAACAGGTGCCGGGCGTCCGCGTTCAGCAGCGTCGCCGACATCTCCCGGGCGGCCAGGACCGGAGCGGGGAACTCCGCGGGCTGCTCGTCGAGCCGCTCAAGGTGCCCCTCGAACCCGGTGATGTAGGCGTCTGCGCTCTGCTCGGTCGCGGCCAGATAGGCGGCGGCGTGCTCGGTCGCCAGGGGCAGGCCGCCGAGGACGGCGGCCAGCCGGCCGGCCTCCGCCGCGCGCCGGGCGTCCTCCTCGCCGTCCAGGTCGTCGCCGGCGGCCAGCGCGGACACCCGGCGGCGCAGCAGGCTGACCGCTTCCTCGGCGGAGAACAGGGAGACCTCGGTGTGGTCGGCCGGGACGTACCCGGGCCAGGTCGGCAGCCGCGTGGTGATGATAATGTGCCCGCCGGGCAGGCCGGTCGGCAGGTACCGTTGCAGCTCAAGCGGCTGGGCCGCGTTGTCGTAGACCAGCAGCCAGCTCGGCAGTATTCCCGAGCCCAGCGCTTCCAGCACGGCCGTGATCGCCCGCTCGCGACCGCTGCCCGCGATCGCCTGCCGCAGTTCCAGTTTCTCGCCCAGCCGGACCAGCGCGTCCCTGACCCGGTCGTGGTGCTCGGCGCGAATCCACCAGATGATGTCGTAGTGGTCCCGGTTCCGGTGGATGAATTCCGTGGCTAGCTCGGTTTTCCCGATCCCGCCCATGCCGGACAGGATCTGAACCGGCGGGCGTAGCTGGCCGGGGACATTCAGGTTGGCCTGCAGCGTTTCCAGTTCGGCGACCCGGCCGGTGAAGTTGAGGTTTCGGGCCGGGATCTCGTTCGACCGGATCCGCTGGGCCGGCCCTGAACCGGATTCCACCGGGCCCGCGCCCGCCGCGGACGCTACTGGCAGGCCTTCGACGGGAACCTGGATCCGGTTCTCCGCCTGCCAAGCCGCCTCCCAGAGGGCCTTCAACGCGGCCGGATCGCCGTCCAGGGCCTTGACGATCTCTTCCACGAAGATCCAGCGGGGGACCGTGGACCGGCGGAACACGTTGTGCACCGTCGAGGAGCTGATCCGGCCCCGTCCGGCCTTGTGCGCGATGTCGCGCATCGACGGCCGGCCGGCCTTCAGGTGCAGCTGGTCCAGGCGATCGAACAACTCGGCGACCGGCCCAGGCGGCGGCGGATCCCGCTTGATCGCTGTCACCGTTTCGTTCCTCCCCACCCACGCCGCGCTGTCCAAGTTTGTCAAAATCCATTGCCTAGTAGCAACACGAGATCTATAGACGTGCGATTAGCCATCCGCTTGGAAATGCATCTTGCATGGCAAGACACCGCGTGACGGGCCGTGGACGAACGTGGTCCGCGGCCGCACCCGGCCGGCGCGCCGTGGACGAACGTAGCCCTGGCCACGCGCCGCGTGACAGTGGACGAAGTAGGCCCAGGTAGCACGGCGGTGGACGCCCGTGTCACGCCTCATGACCGATCCTTGTCCCATGGCCAACCAGGGAGAGCGGATGAGGACTCGGCTCACGACGGTACCGTCCACCGGGCGGTCGGTCAGGGACCCTCTGCTACGGCAGATCCTCGCCGTGGATGTCGAGGGCTCCACGCTGCGCACCAACCTGACCAAGGGCGATCTGCGGCGCATCATGTACGCGCTGCTCGACCGGGCACTGCGCGCCACCGGGATCGACCGCAAGCACCTGGAGAAGCCGGTCGACCGCGGCGACGGGGTACTGCTGCTGTTCCGGCCGCACGACGACGTGCCCAAGACGCTTCTGCTCGGGCAGCTCATCCCGCGGCTGGCCAATCTGCTCGCCGAGCACAACGCATCGGTCACCGAGTCGGCCCTGCAGGTGCGGCTGCGGGTGGTCTTCCACGCCGGGGAGATCCACGACGATGGATGGGGTTTCTACGGCGAGGACCTCGACGTGGCGTTCCGGCTGCTGGATTCGCCGTCGGTCAAGCGAGCCTTCAAGGCCGAGCCGGAACGCCCGCTCGTCCTGGTCGTGTCGGACGAGATCCACCACGCGATCATCCGGCACGGCTATGTCGACGTCGGGCCGTACGCTGGCTCAGTCCGGGTCTGCGTCGCCAAGCGGTACCGGCGCGGCCGGGTGCACTTCCCGGCGCCGCTCCCGGCCGCCCGGGCCAAGCCGCCGTTGCGCGTCCCCTCACTGGTCATCGCGGCACCACCGTCCCGGTCCTCCGAAGGCACGACGGCGGACCAGTTTTCCTTGGTCAGCGGGACCGTAGCGCACTGACCAGGGCCGGGATCACCTGGTGCAGGTCCCCGATAACGGCGTAGTCGGCGTGGGCCAGGATCGGCGCACCCGGGTCGGTGTTGATCGCGATGATGTGCCTGGCGCCCGCGCAGCCCGCGATGTGCTGGATGGCACCGCTGATCCCGCAGGCCAGGTAGAGCTCCGGGGTGATCTTGGTGCCGGTCTGGCCGACCTGCTGCCGGTGCGGCCGCCAGCCCTCGGAGGTGACCACGCGGGACACGCCGACCACGCCGCCGAGCAGCGCGGCCAGCTCCTCCAGCGGGGCGAAGCCGTCCGGCCCGCCGACGCCGCGGCCGCCGCCGACCACCACCCGCGCGGTGGCCAGGGACGCGCCGCCGGCGCCGGCCGGCGACTCCGCCGCCCGGACCCGCAGGTCGTCCTCGCCCAGCTCGGGCTTGTGCACATGGACCTGGATGCTGCCCGGCGACTCGGTCGCCACCGGCGACACCGAGTCGGTCGCCACCGTGAACAGCGCGACCGGGGCCTCCATCACCGCCTCTTCCAGCAGCAGCCCGGCCCACCGGTGCCGGACCAGCCGGTGCGTCCGCCCGCCGTCGGGGGTGACGATCGTGCAGTTGGCCGCCATCGGCAGCCCGGTGATCGCGCCGAGGTGCGCGAGCACCTCGTTGCCCCGGTCGGTCCCGGCGGCCAGCACCGCGGTCGCGCCGGTTTCGGTCGCCAGCCCGGCCAGCACCCGCGCCCAGGCCTGCGGGGCATACCCGTCGACAGCGGATGGCTCGACCGCGTACACATCGGTGACGCCGTAACCGGCCAGGGCCGCCACGGGCACCTGGCCCGCGTCCGCGAACACAACTGTCCGGACAGAAGTGTCCCCCAGCGACCGGGCCAGGGTCAGCGCCCGCAGCGATGCGTCGGCCGGTTCGCCGCCGTCCAGCTCGACCAGGACGAGCACGCTCACGACAGCACCCCCATCTCCTCCAGGACACGGACCAGTTCCGGGACCGCGTCCACGCCGTTACCGAGCACGGTGGCCTGGTGCTTGGCCGATTCCGGCACCCGGAGCGCCTCCTTGCGGAGTCCTTCGGGGGCAAACGAAGGCGCGGACCGCTCGACCGCGGCCCGCTTGGCCCGCAGCCGGCCGGGCAGCGACGGGTAGCGCGGCAGGTTGATGCCCTCCTTCACCGTGACCACGGCGGGCAGCGGCAGCGAGTAGGCCTCGTCGACGCCCCGGTACTCCCGGCGCGCCACGACGCCGTCGGCGAACACGGTCAGGTTCTTGATCCCGGTCGCGACCGGCCAGCCGAGCTGGTGCGCGACCCGGATGCCGACCTGGTAGTCGCCGGTGTCGGCCGCCTCGTTACCCAGCAGCACCAGGTCGTACGGGCGGGCCCGGACCTCGGCGGCGATGGCGGCCGCGGTGGCGATCGGGCCGAACTCCCGGCCGTCGGTCTCCAGCAGCACGGCGCGGTGCGCGCCCAGCGCCAGCGCGTCCCTGAGCTGCTCGATCGCCACCTCCGGCCCTAGGGTCAGCACCGAGACCGTGCCGCCCAGCCGCTCGGTGATCTGCACCGCCTCCTCGACCGCGCACTCCTCGTGCGGGCTGATCGAGAACCCGGACGCCCGGGTGTCGACCTCCTGGCCGTCCGGGGTCACCGCGATCTTGCCGCCCACGGTGGGGACGCGCTTGACGCAGACGAGTATCTCCATGACGAAACGACCTAGCTCCTGATCCGCTCGTTGGACGGGTCGAACAGCGGGGTGGCGCCGGCCCTGGCCACCGTGACCGGGAACGCCTCGCCCATGTACTCCACCAGCAGCGACGTGCCCTCGACCGCATGCGAGGCAGGCAGGTACGCCATCAGCAGGTGCTTGCCGACCGACGGGCCGGAACCCGCGCTGGTCACGTACGACGGCCGGCCCTTGGCGTCGACCAGGCGCTCGCCCGCCGGGGTCAGGATCGGCTCGCCGCCCAGCATGTAGCGCAGCGACCCGTCTGCCGACTCGTTCGAGTCCACGGTCAGCGTGCACATCACCGCGCACGGCGGCTCGGCACGCTGCCGCAGGTACGCCTCCTTGCCGATGAAGTCCTGCGCCTTCACCTTGGGCCGCGTCATGCCCGCCTCGACCAGCGTGTAGTCCGGGGTCAGCTCGGCGCCGAACGCCCGGTACCCCTTCTCCAGCCGCCCGGTGGTCCCGTACACGCCGATGCCGGCCGGCACCAGCCCGTGCGGCTGGCCCGCCGCCCACAGCGTGTCCCACAGCCGCAGGCCCTGCTCAATCGGCACGTGCAGCTCCCAGCCGAGCTCGCCCACATAGGAGATCCGGGAGGCGAGCACCACGATGCCGTTCACCTCGATCTCGCGGCAGGTGCCGAACGCGAACCCTTCGTGCGAAACGTCGTCGTCGGCCACCGAGGCCAGCACGTCCCTGGCCCGCGGCCCCCACAGCCCGATCGTGGTCCAGGCCGAGGTGAGGTCGGCCAGGAAGGCGCCCTCGGGCAGGTGACGGCGGATCCACGCCGCGTCGGACATCCCGGTCGCGCCGCCCGTCACCACGCGGAACCGGTCCGGACCCAGCCGCATCACGGTCAGGTCGGCCCGGAAACCGCCGTTCTCGTCCAGCCACGAGGTATAGACGACCCGGCCGGCTTGCTGGCCTGGCCGGCGGTGCCGACGGGCAGGTCCAGCTGGGCCACCGACAGGTTCTGGACCGCGGCCAGCGCGGCGGGCCCGGAGATCTCCAGCACGGCGAACGCGGACAGGTCGACCAGGGCGGCCGCGTCCCGCATGGCCAGGTGCTCGGCGTTGATGACCGGCGACCACCAGCGCGACTCCCACTCGGCCGTCCGCTCCATGAGCCGGCCGGCGTACCGCTGCAATAGCGGCTCATTGGAGGCGTACCAGAACGGCCTTTCCCAGCCGGCGGTCTCGTAGAACACCGCGCCGAGCGCGCGCTCCCGTTCGTAGGCCGGGCCGACCCGGACCGGACGCCCGGACTCCCATTGCTCGGCCGGGTGCACGATGCCGTACATCTTGTTGAAGGCCTCGCGGGCGCGGGCCCGGACGTGCGCGACGGTGCGCTGGTGCGGGTAGAACCGGGCCGCGTCGGCCTCGTGCACGTCGACGGTGGGGACCCGGCCGGACATGAGCTCGGCCACCGCGCGCCCGCAGCCCGGGCCCTCCTTGATCCAGCTGGCCGCGGCCGCCCACAGCCCCCGGGCCTCGGGCATCTGGCCCAGCAGCGGATGCCCGTCCGGGGTCATCGAGATGAGCCCGTTGATCGCGTACCTGATGCCGGCCCGCTCGTCGCCGAGGAGTTCGGGCATCAGCTCAAGGGCCTGTTCCAGCTGCGGGTCGAAGTCCTCCTGGGTGAACGGCAGCTCGGTCGGCGAGAGCACCGACTCCTCGATAGACGGGATCTCGTCCGGCGGCACGATGATCGGCCGGTGCGCGTACGAGCCGACCTCCATGTCGCCGCCGTGCTGGCGCTCGTACATGTTGGTATCCACGTCGCGGACGATGGGGTAGAAGATCTCGCCCGGGGTGTCGGCGAACAGCGCGATCGGGCCGACGCTGATCATCTGGTGCACGGTCGGGGTCAGCGCCAGCCGGGCCCCGGCCATCCGGGCGATCCGCGGCGACCACACCCCGCAGCAGATGACGACGTTATCCGTAAGAATCTCGCCCGCGCTGGTCGTCACGCCCCGCACCTGCCCGCCGGCACCGCCGGCCAGGCCAGCACCATCGGTCACGGTGATGCCGAGCACCTCGGTACCCGCCAGCACGGTGAGCGCGCCGGAGCGCTGCGCGTTCTCGCGCATCAGCGTGCCGGCCCGCAGCGAGTCGACCACGCCCACGGTGGGGAAGTGCGCGCCGCCCAGGATGACCGACTCGTCCAGGTAGGGCACCAGCTTGTTCACCTCGCCGGGGGTGATCACCTCGGCCGGAATACCCCACGACCTGGCCTGCGTGCAGCGCCGCCGCAGCTCGATCATCCGCTCCGGGGTGCGGGCCACCTCGACGCCGCCGCTCTGGGTGAACACGCCCAGCTCCTGGTACTGGGCGGTGCTGTCCGCGGTCAGCTCGAACATCATCTTGGAGTACTCGATGGGGAAGATGAAGTTCGAGGCGTGGCCGGTGGAGCCGCCCGGGTTCGGCATCGGGCCCTTGTCGACCAGGACCAGGTCCTTCCAGCCGAGCAAGGCCAGGTGGTGGACCAGGCTGTTGCCGACGATGCCGGCCCCGATGATGACGGCGCTGGCCCGCGCCGGAATTTCAGTCATGCTGTGTCCTCACCACTGGCTCATCCCGCCAGTCGCTGTGGGTTGTCGGTTCCGGTGCGCCCCAGCGCGGCCCGCCGCCACTGCTCGGCCTGCTGGAGCTGGTTGAAGGTGAACAGGTGCAGTCCGGCCACGCCGGCGCCGGGCGCGGTCAAGATGGGCGCGGCCCGCTCCAGCATCCGGTCCGGGCTGTAGCCGCCGGGGACCCAGAAGCGCAGGATCCAGCCGGGGTGCCGGGTGATGAACCGGGCCGACTCCGACGCGCCGGCCACTGCGGCCATCCGCAGCAGCCGGGTCCGATCGGCAGGCCCGGCCAGCCCCACGTACAGCGGCAGGGCGACGCCGCGGGCCCGGATCCGCTGGATCCACCGGCCGAGCCCGGCCGCGTCGAAACACACGTTGCTCACGATGTAGGTCGCGTACCTGCGCTTGTCCCACATGGCCTGGATGGTGATGTCGTCGTGGATCTTGGGGTGGCTCTCCGGGTAGCCGGTGATCCCGATCCGGCCGAACGGGCTGCCCAGCTCGGCCAGCCGCTCGAGCAGCGGCAGCGCGCTGTCGAACGGCCCGGCCGGGTGCGAGGCGTCCCCGCCCGGCACGAACACGTCGTCCACGCCGGCGGCGGTCAACCGCTCGACGATCTCGGCCAGGTGTGCCTCGCTGGCCACCGACCGGGCGGCCAGGTGCGGCACCACCCGGTAGCCGCGCCCGGCCAGCTTCTCGGCCAGCTCGATGGTCGGCTCCAGCCCCTTGACCGGCGACGCGGTGACGGTCACCGTCATCCCGGCCGGCACCCACTCGGCGACCGCCGCTTCGGTACCGTGCGCCGGGATCACCTCGAACCGGGGCCGGGAGGAACTGCTCAGCAGATCGGTCAGGCCGCCCACGGGACCACCTCCGACACCAGCGCCGCGAGCGCGTCCTCCAGCCGCGACACCCCGGTATCGACCCGGGTCAGCGGCAGGCCGAACAGCGCCGCCACCCGATCCGCTGCCGCCTCAAGCGCCGGGGCGGGCTCCTGGGCCAGCCAGACCAGCCGCCGGTAGTGCCCGAAGTAGTCGCCCCACAGCTCCGGGTGCCGGTCGAGGCCGAGCTCGGCCAGTACCAGGCGGTCGAAGCCGCGCAGCAGGAAGTCGGTCAGCACGTAGGTGCCCGGCTCGGCCGCGAACATCTCGGCCAGCCCGGACGCCCCGGCGTACACGTCGTAGCAGTGCAGCCCGGGCAGCCGGCGCAGCCCGTACCGGGCGCACAGCTCATCCAGGGCGCCGTAGGTGCCGCAGTCGGCGTAGGCCAGGGCTACCGTGCGGCCGGCGTCCAGGGCGCGCACCACGGCCCGTTCGGCCTCAAAAATGATTTTCTGCGGCCGGTTGTGCAAGATCGCGGGCAAGGACCGTACGGCGACCGGCCACCCGCGCCGCTCGACGATGGACCGGACGTGCCCGGCCAGCGCCCCGCAGGCGAGGATCTCAACCGGCGGGGAAGTTGAGCTGTTCGACGAAGCGGTCGTTGAAGTCGGCGCGGTCGGAGAGCTCGACATACCTCACCTCCTCAAGCAGGGCCAGGCCGCCCGCCCGCTCGCGCAGGCTGAGCAGCGCCATCTTCGCCCCCTCGCCCGCCACGTTGCCGGCCGGCACCACGCGCGCCACCGGCACCTTGGGCACCAGGCCGATGCGGATCGCGGCGGCCGGTGACAGGTAGCTGCCGAACGACCCGGCCAGCAGGACCTGCTTGACGTCGTCCTGGGTCAGGCCGGCCTCCTCAAGCAGGATGCGCCAGCCGGTCGCGATCGCGGCCTTGGCGAACTGCAGCTCGCGGACGTCGCGCTGGGACAGGTAGATGCTGTCCTGCGCCGCGCCCCGCCAGTGCAGGACGAACACCCGTTCCTTCCCGATGGTGGTCAGCCGACTCGCCAGGCCCGGGGCTCGTGACGCTGCTTCCTTTTCGGTGACCAGCCTGCCGGACTCATCAAGCAGGCCCAGCCGGACCAGGCCGGTCACCGCGTCGACCAGCCCGGAGCCGCACAGCCCCTGCGGCTCGGCGTCGCCGATCACCTTGAACCCCAGCTCGTCCGCGGTCATCGTGACGACCTCGATCGCGCCGTCGGCGGCGCGCATGCCGCACCGGATCGCGGCCCCCTCGAACGCGGGCCCGGCCGGCGCGGCGGTGGCGAGCAGCCAATCCCGGTTGCCCAGCACGATCTCGCAGTTGGTCCCGATGTCGACGAACAGCCGGACCCGGGCGTCCCGGTCCATGCCGCTGGCCAGCAGCCCGGCCGTGATGTCGCCGCCCACGTACGCGCCGAACGCCGGGAACACCACCGCGCGGGCCCGGGCGTGCACCGGCAGCCCCAGGTCGGCGGCGAGCACCTCGGGGTACAGCCGGGTGGACATGATGAACGGGGCCATGCCGAGCGGCTCGGGGTCGATGCCCAGGACCAGATGGGTCATGGTGGCGTTGCCGGCCAGCGCGACCTCGTACACCTCGTCCGGCTCGACGCCGCCCTCCGCGCATACCTCCGCGGCCAGCTCGGCCAGGGTCTCCTGAGCCAGCTGCTGGAGCTTGTCCAGGGCGCCGGGGTCCATCATGGTGGCGCTGATCCTGGTGATCACGTCGGCGCCGAACGGCTGCTGCTTGTTCAGCGCCGAGGCCACCGCGACCGGGGTGCCGGTGCCCAGGTCGAGCAGGGTGGCCACCACGGTCGTGGTCCCCAGGTCGAAGGCGATGCCGAACCGCCGGCCGGTCGTGTCGCCCGGCTCGACGGCGATCAGCACGTCGTCCACGACCACCGCGGTGACCTTGTAGTCGGCCGCGCGCAAGGTCCGGCCCAGGGTTTTCAGTACGGTCAGCTCGGCCCGGGGCTCGAGGTCGTCGAGCTGGGCCAGCACCCGCTCCAGGTCACTGGCCTGGTCGGACAGGTCCGGCTCGGTCAGTTCCAGGTACCGCTTCTGCACCGCCGGGCGCAAGATGACCTGCCGGCCGACGCCCACCGTGGCCGCCTTGGGCCGGGTGGTCAGCGGCGGTACCTCGACCTGCGTGTCGCGGGTGGCCGGGGTGCGGCAGGCCAGCCGCCAGCCGTCCTTGATCTCCTGCGCGGTGTACGCCCTGAGGTCCAGGCTCGTCGGCGCCGGCGCGTTCTCCGCGATCCGGATCCGGCACTTCTTGCACGTTCCGTGGCCGCCGCAGGTCGAGTCGATCGCGATCCCGTTCCAGCTGGCGGCGTCGAACAAGGTCACGCCGTACGGAACCCGCACGGCCCGCTCATTGAAGAGCAGATTGATCCGAACGGGCCCCGGTGCCTGCTCCTCGGCAACCGTCACGTGCTTTCCCGCGCTTGCGCTTTTTCGCGGGCTATGCCCTCGCGGGGGGGCTTGGGGGGGTTGTCCCCCCGGGCCAACGCAGCGCGATGGGCGGCGATCCAGCTCGCGCCCCACTCGTCCCGGTTCAGCACCAGGTCGGCGGCCTTGACCGCGCGGACGATCTGCGGCGCGCGGGCGTCCATGATCGCGCTGGTCAGGCCGCGGGCGATGGCGATGGGCAGGAACGCGGACGCGATCGAGTGCCGGTCGGGCATGCCGAAGCTCACGTTGGACGCGCCGAGGGTCATGTTGACCCCGAACTCGGCCTTGATCATCGCGATCGTCTCCAGCGTCCGGGTCGGGTGCAGCGTGTCCGCGCCGACCGGCATGGCCAGCGGGTCGATCACGATGTCCTCGACCGGGATCTGGTACCGCTCGGTGGCGATGTGGATGAGCTTGCGGGCCAGCTCGACCCGCCGTTCCGGCTCCTCGGGAATCTCTTCCTCGTCGTTGGGCAGCCCGATGACCGCGGCGCCGTACTTGCGCACCAGCGGCAGGATGGCCTCGAGCCGTTCGTCCTCGGCGGTCACCGAGTTGACCAGCGCCTTGCCCTGGTAGGCAGCCAGGCCCGCCTCGAGCACCTCGATGATCGAGGAGTCGATGACCAGCGGCAGGTCGGTGAGCTTCTGGATCAGCGTCACGGCGCGGCGCATCAGCTCGGCCTCGTCGGCCAGCGGGGCGCCCATGTTCACGTCGAGCAGCATGGCGCCGCCGTCGACCTGCTCCTTGACGTCGATCTCGACCCGGGACAGGTCGCCGCTGCGCAGCTGCAGCTGGAAGATCTTCCGGCCGGTCGGGTTGATCCGCTCGCCGATGATCGCGAACGGCTGGTCGTCGCCGATGCGTACCGTCTTGGTCGCCGAGGACAGGATGGTGTGCACTGGTTTCCTTCCGGCGTCGTGCCTGCTCAGGCCCGGTGGTTAGGCACTGACGGGCGTGCGGCGCTTGGCGATCAGTTCCTTGGCCCGGACCACGGCCGCCGACGCGTCCGCCGCGTAGCCGTCCGCGCCCACCACGTCGGCGTACTCCTGAGTGACCGGGGCGCCGCCGACCATGACGATGACCTGGTCGCGCAGCCCGGACTTGGTCAGCGCGTTGATGTTGGCCTTGAACATCGGCATCGTGGTGGTCAGGAACGCGGAGAACCCGACGATGTCCGGCTTGTGCTCCTTGACCGCCTCGACGAACTTCTCCGGCGCGACCTGCACGCCGAGGTCGATGACCTCGAAGCCGGCGCCCTCGAACATGATGTTGACCAGGTTCTTGCCGATGTCGTGCACGTCGCCCTTGACCGTGCCCATCACGATCTTGCCGATGGTCTGGACGCCCGTCTCGGCCAGCAGCGGGCGCAAGATCTCCAGCGCGCCGGCCATGGCCTTGCCCGCGATCAGCATCTCGGGCACGAAGAAGTCGCCGCGCTCGAACCGGGCGCCGACCTCTTCCAGCGACGGGATCAGCGCCTCGTACAGCAGTTCCTCGGGGCCGAGGCCCATCCCCAGGCCCTGGTTGGTCAGCTCCAGGACGGCCGGCTTGTTGCCGACCAGCGTGTCGTCGTACAGCTGGCTGAGCAGTTCTTCACGCGTCACGATGATTAGCCTGCCTTCCTGGTCATCCGGCTTTCCGGGGGCGGGCGGCGCGCTGGCGGTAGCCGAGCACGGCGGACAGGCCCGCGGCCTCGGCCACGCAGTGCCCGGCGGCCACGGCCAGCCGGTCCCGGGTCATCCGGGTGGCCGGGGCCGACACCGACAGCGCCGCGACCACCGCGCCGTCGAACCCGTGCACCGGCGCGGCCAGCGCGATCAGGCCTGGCTCGAGCTCCTCGTCGGTGATCGCGTAGCCGCGGGCCCGCACGCCGGCCAGCTCGGCCCGCAGCGCCGCCTCGCTGGTGATGGTCTTGTCGGTACGCCGTTCCAGCTTGCCCGGGGTGAGCTGGGCCGCGCCGTAGGCCAGCAGCACCTTGCCCAGCGCGGAGCAGTGCTGCGGGACGGACAGCCCGACCCAGTTCGTGCCGCCGATGAAGTAGGTGCTGTCGACCTGGGCGATCTGCTCCACCATGCCACCGCTGGACACGCCGAGGTTGACCGTCTCGCCGGTGGCCTTGCCGAGCCGCTCCAGGAAGGGCTGGGCCACGGCGACCAGCCCGGCCTCGGCGCCGCCACGCCAGGCGAAGCTGACGAACATCTCGCCGGGCAGGAACCTGCCGTGGTCGTCGCGGCGGACCAGCCCGTTGCGCTCGAGCGCGAGCAGCAGCCGGGACGTGGTGGATTTGGCCAGTCCGGTGGCCGCGCTCAGCCCGGTGAAGGTCATCGGGTCGGTGGCGTGCACGACCTCGGTGAGCAGCCGAGCCGCCCGGTCGACGGCCTGGGTGCCGTTCTGGTTGCTCATCCGGGGGTTCTCATTTCCTGGGACTCGCGATCTCGCGATGTTCCACTTTATGGGACCTAAGTTCTACTATGTGATCGTAGGCAGACGGTCTAGTATCGGTCAAGTTCCAGTCCTTTGGGCCCTGCGAGAGGCTGAGCGATGTTCGTCAACACGATGCCGAGGTACGAGATCCTCTCCGCGGACGCGATCGGGGTGCTCGATCGCGGCTGGCGGCGGATCGTCTCCGAGATCGGCGATCCAGTTCGCCAAGCCCGAGGCGGTCGAGCTGTTCGCCAAGGCGGGCCAGCGCGTCGACGGCGACGTGGTGTTCCTGGACCCGGAGTTCGTGCTCGAGCAGGTGGGCAAGGCGCCCCGGGAGTTCGACGTGCAGGCCCGCAACCCGGCGAACAACGTGCACATCGGCGGCGACCACATGGTGTTCAGCGCGGTCTACGGCTGCCCGTTCGTCCGCGAGGGGGACGTGCGCCGGGACGCCACCTTGCGTGACTTTCACCAGCTCTGCATGCTGTCCCAGGGTTTTGACGAGCTCGACTCCGCGGGCGGGGTGATCTGCGAGCCGAACGACGCCCCGCTCGACTCCCGGCACCTGGACATGATCTACGCGCTGCAGACGCTGACCGACAAGATCTACATGGGCAACGTGGTCTCGGGCCCGAACGCGGCCGACACGATCGCGATGAGCTCGATCCTGTTCGGCGGGCGTGCCGCTATCGAGGCCGTTCCCGCGACGATCTCGCTGATCAACTGCAACTCCCCGCTGCGCTGGGACGACCGGATGCTGGACGCGCAGTTCGAGTACTGCGCCGCGGCTCAGCCGGTGGTGCTGACCCCGTTCCTGCTCATGGGGGCGATGTCCCCGGTGACGATCCCGGCCGCGCTGACCCAGCAGCTGGCCGAGGCGCTGTCCGGCATCGCCTTGGCCCAGCTCATCCGGCCGGGCTGCCCGGTGATCTTCGGGTCGTTCCTGTCCAACATCGACATGCAGTCCGGATCGCCGTCGTTCGGCACCCCGGAGTCGGCCCTGGGCCTGCTGTGCACCGGGCAGCTGGCCCGGCACTACGGGCTGCCGTTCCGGACCGGCGGCGGGCTGAACTCCTCGCAGACGGCCGACGCCCAGTCCGCGTACGAGGCGCTGATGACGCTGCTGCCGACGTTCCTGGCCGGCACCAACTTCGTCATGCACGCGGCCGGCTGGCTGGAGGGCGGCCTGGTCAGCTGCTACGAGAAGTTCATCATCGACATCGAGCTATTGCGCGAGCTGCGGGTCGAGTTCACCCCGCTGGAGATTTCCGAGGAGTCGCTGGCCTTCGGCGCGCATTCCGAAGTAGGCCATGGCGGGCACTTCCTGGGCGCGGAGCACACCATGGAGCGGTTCCGCACGTGCTTTTACCGGCCGATGCTGTCCTCGACCTCGAACTTCGAGCGCTGGCTCAAGCAGGGCGGCAAGGACACCGCCGCCCGGGCCGGCGACATCTGGCGGGCCAAGCTCGCCTCGTTCGAGCCGCCGCCGCTGGACGACGCCATCCGGGCCGAGCTGGACGACTTCGTGGCGCGCCGCCGCCGCGAACTGGGCGACTAGCTGTCTCGCGGTCGCGGCACTTCCCGCCGGTGGCGCAGGATTCCCGCCGGTGGCGCAGGACTCCCGCGGTGGCGCGGACTTCCCGCTGACCGGGGCTAGACAGCGGTCCAACCCAGGCGCCGCGAGACCTCGGCCGCGGCGCGGCGGACCGAGACGGCCAGGACCGGGACGCGGCCGGCCGGGATGCGGAAGCTCGGACCCGAGGCGCTGATCGAGGCGACCACGGTGCCCTCGGCGTTGCGCACCGGCGCGGCGACCGCGGTCAGCCCGGCCTCGAGCTCTTCCGCCGCGGTGGCGTAGCCCTGCCTGCGCACCTCGGCCAGCAGCGGCGGGAAGTCGGCAGCGGCGGTAATCGTTCGCTCGGTGAAGCGGGCCAGCGGCGGCGCCAGGCACTCCGCCAGCTCCGCCTCGGGCAGGTAGGCCAGCAGGACCTTGCCGTCCGAGGTGGCGTGCAGCGGGATGCGCTGCCCGGCCCAGTTGTGCGGCGACAGCGCGGCCGGGCCCGCCACCTGATCCAGGTAGAGCGCGTCCCGCCCGGACAAGATGGCCAGGTTGACCGTCTCGCCCACCTCCTGGGCCAGCGCCCGGCACACCGGCCGGCTCTCCTGTACCAGGTCGAGCCCCCGGCCGACCGCCCCGGCCAGCCGCACCAGGCCCACCCCGAGCCGGTAGCGCCCGCGCGCCACGTCCTGGGTCACCAGTTCGCGCCGGTCCAGCGCGGCGAGCAGCCGGGAGGCGGTGGACTTGTGCACCCCCAGCTCGCGCGCGACCTCGGTGACCCCGGCCTCCCCGTCCCTGGCCAGGATCTCCAGGATGG
The DNA here is from genome assembly GCA_963819785.1 of uncultured Actinomycetes bacterium. Classification (GTDB taxonomy): domain Bacteria; phylum Actinomycetota; class Actinomycetes; order Streptosporangiales; family Streptosporangiaceae; genus Palsa-504. The sequence goes on from CAWFXW010000012.1 coordinate 31,416, forward strand.
TCACCGCCCGGTCCACCGACTGCACCGGCCCCGCGTCCTCGCGCTCCGTCCCGGCCTGCGCTCTGCCACCACTGTTGCCCATAGCGCAACAGTAGCTGCCCGCCCAGTTACCGCGGGTCGTTACCGATGCCAGGACAGCAGTAGCGACCCACGATCTGCGCGCCTTGACCGCAGCCGGTAGGTCAAGGCAAAATTGTTGCGTATAGCGATTTAAGTTTCCCTATATGCAACATCTAGGACGAGGTCATGATCCGTGCGGAGGGCCGGGAGTTCGTGCTCACCCTGTCCTGCCCGGACAAGCCGGGGATCGTGTACGCGGTGTCCAGCTTCCTGGTCCAGCACTCGGGGAACATCCTGGCCAGCCAGCAGTACGGGGAGAGCCCGGACGGGCGGTTCTTCATGCGGGTGCACTTCACCGTGCCGCCGCCGGGCCTGGCCCTGGCCGGCCTGGAACGCGACTTCTCCTGGGTGGCCGAGGCGTTCCACATGACCTGGCAGCTGCACGACCAGGCCACCCGGGTGCGCACCCTGATCATGGTCTCCCGGCTCGGGCATTGCCTGAACGACCTGCTGTTCCGGTGGAAGACCGGGGCGCTGCCGGTGGACATCACCGGCGTGGTCTCCAACCACGGCGACTTCGCCGAGCTGGCCGAGACCTACCGGATCCCGTTCCACCATCTCCCGGTCACGCCGGGCACCAAGGCGGCGGCCGAGACCGCGCTGCTCGACCTCATCGGCGACACGAGCGCCGACCTGATCGTCCTGGCCCGGTACATGCAGATCCTGTCCGGCGAGTTGTGCAAGCGGGTCGAGGGCCGGATGATCAACATCCACCACTCGTTCCTGCCGAGCTTCAAGGGCGCCAAGCCGTACCACCAGGCCCACACGCGCGGCGTCAAGCTGGTCGGCGCCACCGCCCACTACGTGACGCCCGACCTGGACGAGGGGCCGATCATCGAGCAGGACGTGATCCGGGTCGATCACACCCTGCCGCCCGAGCGGCTCGCCGAGGCCGGCCGCGATGTGGAGGCCCAGGTCCTGGCGCGCGCGGTGACCTGGCATGCCGAGCACCGGGTACTGCTCAACGGTGACCGGACCGTAGTCTTCCACTGAGTAGCGCCTACGGTGGAGCACAGCATGGCGATCAGCGTCTTCGACCTGTTCAAGGTCGGCATCGGCCCGTCCAGCTCGCATACGGTCGGGCCGATGAAGGCGGCCCGGATGTTCGCCGAGGGCCTGCGCGACGACGGCCTCATGCCGCGGGTCCAGACGGTGCGGGTCAGCCTGTACGGGTCGCTGGGCCTGACCGGCAAGGGACACGGCAGCGACAAGGCCGTCCTGCTCGGGCTTGAGGGCGACCGGCCCGCCACCGTCGACGTCGATACGATCCCGGCGCGGCTGGAGGCCATTGCGCACAGCGGGAAGCTGCGGCTGCTGGGCGAACACGAGATCGGCTTCACCGTTCCCGAGCACCTGGAGTTCAACCGCAAGACCAAGCTCAGCTACCACCCGAACGGCATGCGCTTCAGCGCCCACGACCAGGGCGGGACGCTGCTCCGCGAGCGGGCCTACTACTCGGTGGGCGGCGGCTTCGTCGCGGACGAGCGGGACACCGGGCCGATCTCACCGACGCCCGATCCCGAGGTCCTGCCGTACCCGTTCACCACCGCCGCCGAGCTGCTGGACTGCGCCGAACGCACCGGGCTGCCCGTGTCCGGGATCATGCTCGAGAACGAGAAGGCCCTGGGCCGCACGGCTGCTCAGGTCGAGACGGGCCTGGGTGAGGTGTGGCAGGTCATGCAGGCCTGCGTGCAGCGCGGCTGCGCCACCGACGGCATGCTGCCGGGCGGGCTGAAGGTCCCGCGCCGGGCGCCCCGCATGTTCCGCCAGCTCACCTGCGAGCCGGCCACCGACGACCCGCTGCGGGCCATGGACTGGGTCACGCTGTACGCGCTGGCGGTCAACGAGGAGAACGCCGCGGGCGGCCGGGTCGTGACCGCGCCGACCAACGGCGCGGCCGGGATCATCCCCGCCGTGCTGCACTACTACGACCGCTTCGTGCCCGGCGCCTCGCCTCGCGGCGTGACGCGGTTCCTGCTCACCGCGGCGGCCATCGGCGTGCTGTTCAAGGAGAACGCGTCGATCTCCGGCGCCGAGGTCGGCTGCCAGGGCGAGGTCGGCTCGGCCTGCTCGATGGCGGCGGGCGCGCTGGCCGAGGTGCTCGGCGGCACGCCGGCCCAGGTGGAGAACGCCGCGGAGATCGGCATCGAGCACAACCTCGGGCTGACCTGCGACCCGATCGGCGGGCTGGTCCAGGTGCCGTGCATCGAGCGGAACGCGGTGGCCTCCATCACCGCCATCAACGCGGCCCGCATCGCGCTGCGCGGGGACGGCCGGCACTTCGTCTCGCTCGACAAGGCGATCAACACCATGCGTGTCACCGGCCGCGACATGCTGGACAAGTACAAGGAGACATCGCGCGGCGGCCTGGCCGTCAACGTCATAGAGTGCTGACCCATGGGAGCGTTCGACCTTTTCCGCGGCGACGCCCTCGACGCCTACCGGACCTGGCCCGCTCCCGCCACGATCATCAGCGACGGCGCCTACGGCGTGCGCGGCTTCCACGGCGACACGACCGGGGCGGACGGGCTCCCGGACTGGTACCGGCCGCACATCGCGGCCTGGTCGGCGGCCGCCACCCCGGCGACCACGCTGTGGTTCTGGAACACCGAGCTCGGCTGGGCCAGCGTGCACCCGGTGCTGGCCGCGCACGGCTGGGACTACGTCCAGCTGGTCGTCTGGGATAAGGGCCTGGCCCACATCGCGGGCAACGTGAACGGCCGCACCATCAGGCAGTTCCCGGTCGTGACCGAGGTCTGCGCGTTCTACCAGCGCAAGCTGACCATCGCCGGACCCGGCGGGCCGACGGCGGTCAAGGACTGGGTCAGGAGCGAATGGACCCGGTCCGGGCTGCCGCTGTCCAGGGCCAACGAGGCCTGCGGGGTCAAGAACGCGGCGACGCGCAAGTACCTGACCAGGGACTGGCTCTGGTACTGGCCGCCCGGCGAGATGACCGAACGGCTGGCCGCTTACGCGAACGCGCACGGCCGGCCGTCCGGGTGGCCGTATTACTCCCTGGACGGGGAACGGCCGGTCACCGCGAAGGAATGGGACGCGCTGCGCTACCGCTGGCGGCACGCGCACGGCCTGACCAACGTCTGGTCGCGCCGGCCGCTGCACGACGCCGAGCGGCTGAAGGGCACGCTGCGCCGGGCCGCGCCCCGGGTCTACAACCCGACGGCGGGCAGTTCGGCCCACCTGAACCAGAAACCGCTGGAGTTCATGGCGCGCCTGATCGCCGCGGTGACCGCGCCCGGCGACGTGATCTGGGAGCCGTTCGGCGGCCTGTGCTCGGCCTCGCTGGCCGCGGTCACGCTCGGCCGCCGGGCGTTCGCCGCCGAGACCGACCCGGCCTTCGCCGACCTCGCCGTTGAGCGGCTGCGGTTCACCCTGGCTGAGCTTGCCGACGACCTGGCCGATCAGCGAGAGTGTCCACGTGGACAGTCAGCAATGGGATGAACGCTATTCGGCAACGGGGTTCGTCTGGGCCACCGGGCCGAACCAGTTCGTCGAGGCCGAGCTGGCCGGCCTGCCGCCCGGCCGCGCCCTCGATCTGGCCGCCGGCGAGGGCCGCAACACCGTCTGGCTGGCCGGACGCGGCTGGCGGGTGACCGCCGTTGACTTCTCCCGGGTCGGGCTGGACAAGGGCCGCGCGCTGAGCGCCACCCGCGGCGTGCCCGGGGACCGGGTGGACTGGGTCGTCGCGGACCTGTGCGACTACCAGCCCGAGCCGGGCGGCTACGACCTGGCGCTCATCGCCTACCTCCAGGTCGGCCCGAAGGCCCGGGCCGCGGTGCTGGGCCGGGCCGCGGCCGCGCTCGCCCCGGGTGGCACCGCGTTCATCGTGGCCCACGACCTGACCAACCTCAGCGAGGGCACCGGCGGGCCGCAGGACCCGGAGGTGCTGTACACCCCTGAGGCCGTCATCGCGGAGCTGCCGGGGCTGCGCATCCTGCGCGCCGAGCGGGTGCGCCGCGCCGTGGCGCGGGAGGACGGCCCGGCGACCGCGATCGACACCCTGGTCCGCGCGGTCCGCGAGGCCTGACGTGCCGGCGCGACCGCGCTGGACTCCCGGCTGGGCCCGCGCGGTCCGTCAGGCGATCTTGCGGGCGCCGGGGCCGGGCACCGGGGTGACCTCGCGGGCTGAGCCGAGCACGTGCCCGGCGTCGCAGGCCAGCTGCAGATGGACCGGCTCCCCGCAGTCGCGGTGCCGGAGCATGACCTGCGGGCCGGCCGGGCCGACCGCATGACGGTCGCCCCACTCCATCAGCGCCACCATGATCGGGTGCAGGTCCACCCCCTTCTCAGTGAGGCGGTACTCGTACCGGCCGCGCTGCCCGCTCTCCTGATAAGGCACCTTGCGCAGCAGGCCCTCGTCGACCAGCCGCGCCAGCCGGTCGCTGAGCACCTGCCGCGGGATCCCGGTGCGGCGCTGCATGTCCGCGAAGCGGCGGACGCCGTTGAACGCCTCGCGGAGCACGAGGAACGTCGGGCGCTCCCCGATGAGCCCCACGGCCGCGCCGATGGCGCAGTTGGCCGAGTCATAGTCCAGGATCCAGGCACGTTCCATAACTCCATGCTAAATCTATTTGACAGACTCAGCAATCCAGCGCGATGCTGAGTTCGTGAACCGAACCCAGGCATCCGGATCGAGCTGGGCCTCCGGCCGGGCCGCCGTCGCGATCCGCCAGGTGCGACCAGAGCAGGACCTGCCCGCGCTCGGCAACTTCTTCACCGGGCTCTCCGTGCAAACCCGGTACCTGCGCTTCTTCGGCCCGGTCACGCCGGGCGCCGCCCTGCTCCGGACGCTGGCTGGCTGCGCGGACAATGTCGACGCCCTCGTCGCGGTACGGGGCGGCCGCATCATGGGGCACGGCATGGCCGTGGACCGGGCCGACCGGGGCGCCCGGGTGACCGACATCGGTGTGGTGGTGGACGACGCCTGGCAGGGCCGGGGCGTCGGCGCGGCCCTGATGCGCGCTATCGTCACCGGGGCCCAGGCCCGCGGCGTGGCCGTGCTGGAGATGGACGTCCTGGACGTCAACCGCCAGGTCCTGGCCATGATCACCGGGCACTGGCCCGCGGCGTGCGTCGAGCACACCCCGGACGGGCTGGCGATCCGGGTCCGGCTGCCGCAGGCCAGCCTCAGCCCGGCGGCGGTCGCGCCGCAGCTGGCCCTCGGGTAGCCCGCTACTGGATTTGCGCGCCTCAGCCTGGGTAGCCGAAGGCCACTAAAGGACCGACGGACACCCTAAGGCGGCACCGACGTGTGGCATGTGCTCGAACACCGTGAGATGAAACGCCGGGCTCGCGGCCGCGACGCGGCCCGGCACGGGCCGTGCCCGCGGCCCGCCCTGCCGGCCGGGATCGACCTGCTCCCGCAGATCAGGCACATCGTGGTGCTGATGATGGAGAACCATTCCTACGACAACTATCTCGGCATGCTGTCCGGCCGGGGCGACGGCTTCCCGCTCGCGCCGGACGGCCGGCCCGACGTGTTCAACGACACGGCCGACGGCGAGGCCGTCCGCGCCTTCCCGCTGCCGTCCACGGTCCAGCACCAGGGCGTGCCGTGCCAGAGCTGGCACGCGACCCACCAGCAGTGGGGCGAGGGCAAGTGCGACGGCTTCGTGACCAGCGCGCAGGAGGTGCAGGCCGCGGCCCGGGCCGGCATCGCGGCGGACCGCGTCGATGCCGCGCCCGAAGCGGCCACGGTCGGCCTGGGCTACTGGTCCGAGCGGGACCTGCCGTTCTACTACGGGCTGGCCCGCACGTTCCCGCTGGCCGACCGCTGGTTCAGCTCGTGCCTGGGGCCGACCTTCCCCAACCGCCGGTTCCTGATCGCGGGCACGGCGCACGGCCTGATCGACGACTCGCCGTATGACCTGCTCGACTATCCGCCGGCCGGGACCATCTTCGACCTGCTGACCGAGCACGGGATCTCGTGGGCCGACTACCACCCGGTGGCCAGTGAGCAGGGCCGGTGGCGGCACTACGCCCGGCACAGTCGCAAGATGACCGGGCGCCGCCTGCGCTCCGCGGCCCGGGCGCTGCCCGCGGTGTCCCAGGGAGTGCAGAAGGACATCCAGTTCACCGCGGACGTCTTCCCGGTCGGGATCGGCCGGTACATGCAGCACGTCCGCGGCCTGGACCAGTTCTTCGCCGACGCCGGCCGGGGCACGCTGCCGGCCTTCAGCATCGTGGACCCGGACTTCGGGGTCTACTCGGAGGAGATCCCGCAGGACATCAGGAAGGGCGAGAGCTTCGCCGCCGAGGTGATCAACCGGGTCATGCACGGTCCCGGCTGGCCGCACACCGTGCTGATCTGGGTCTACGACGAGCACGGCGGGTACTACGACCACGTGCCGCCGCCGCCCGCGGTCCCGCCGGACGACGTCCCGGGGCGCAGCGCCATCGGCAGCCCGAACGTGCTGACCACCTGCCTGCGGGTGGTTGCGCCCGGCCTGGTCCGCAGCAAGGAGAACCTGAATGCCGGGCCGCAGCGGTACGACAGGTACGGATTCCGGGTCCCGGCCGTGATCGTGTCGCCGTACGCGCGGCCCGGCTACGTCTGCTCGCAGACCTTCGACCACACCTCGGTGCTCAAGCTGGTCCAGGAGAAGTGGAACCTGCCCGCGCTGACCGCCAGGGACGCCGCGGCCCGGGCGCCGCTGGACGCGCTCGACCTGGCCGGCGAGCCCGCCTTCCTCGAGCCCCCGGTACTGCCCGAGCCCACCCTGCGCTGGGGCACCTGGTAGGGATAACGCCGAGATGTGCGCCACCACCGCGGTCAGCGTGCGCCGCGGCGGGATGGCCAGGCCGATCTCGGCCAGCGCCGCGCCGGAGACCTCCAGGCCCGGCACGCCCGCCTCGGCCAGGCCGGCCTCGGCCAGGCCGCTGCGCCGCGGCAGCCGCGGGCCAGTTTGCCCAGGTCGTGCCGCTCCGGGTCAACGACGACACCACCGCCCGCGCTGCGATGCGCTCGTTCATCTCCGCGGCCCGTCCCGACGCGGTGCTGACCGGCAGCGACAAGTTTGCCGTGATCGTCTACAGCGTGGCCGCCGAGCTGAACCTGACCATCGGCCGCGACCTGGCCGTCCTCGGCTTCGACGGCAGCGTCGGCGGCTCCATCTTGCACCCGGCCCTGACCAGCGTGGTCCTGCCCGTCGAGGGACATCTCCCGGCGCATTGTCAGCCGCGCTGTCGAGCAGATCGAGAACGGCCCGGACGGCCATCCGGGCGTGGTCGTCCCCACCTGGGTCCGGGTCGGCGGCAGTACCCCGGCCCGCGACGCATCGCACCTGCGCGCCCGCTGACGCCGATGCGGTGATCGTGGGCCACGGCCATGAACACCGGCCGTTCCCTGGGCGTCAAGCGCGGTAGCGTCAGCACCAGCGTCGCCCCCGGCGGAGTCGCCCTGATCTCGGCGGCGCCTCGCCTAGTACTGCTTGAATCCCCAGTTCAGCACCTTCGTCGCGACCGGCCCGGTGGCGGCGATGTCGTCGCCGGGGGTGCCCAGCGTGACCCCGATCAGGGTCACGCCGTTGCGGACCGCCTCGAACAGCAGGCAGTTCCCGGCCGCTTTGGTGTCGCCCGTCTTGATCCCGAGCGCGCCCGTGTACTTCCCGATCAGCGGATCGGTGTTCTGCCACTTGTACGCGTGGTGCCCGTTCCCGGCAGGCAGCGCATAGCGGGCCTGCCCGACGATGTCCTCGAACACCCCGTACCGCATCGCGTCCCAGGCCCAGCGTGATCAGGTTGCGCCAGCGTCGACCAGGTCGAGTGCTCGCTCGGCCACGGCAGCCCGTCGAAGTTCGAGAAGTACGTGCTGGTCATCCCCATCTGCTGGGCCTGCGCGTTCATCTTGCTGATGAACGCGTTCAGCCCGGGCCCGTACGCCATGGCCAGCGTGTACGCGGCATCGCAGCCCGAGGGCAGCAGCATCGCCTCGAGTAGTTCCCGCGCGGTCAGCTTGTCGCCCGGGATCAGCCCTGCCGTGCTCGGCTGATCCTGCTTCTTCAGGTACCCGGTCACCGACTTCGGCACCGTGATCACCTGGTTCAGGTTCCCGGCCCTGATCACCACCAGCGCCGTCATCACCTTCACGATGCTGCCGATCGGAAGCTCGGTGTCCAGCCCCTCGCTCCACAGGATCTGCCCGGTCGCCGCGTTGGCCAGCGCCCCGGCCTTGATCTTGATCCCCGCCGGCCCGGCAGCGGCCGCCTTCCCGGCGGAGGAGGCCACGGCGTTCGGGGCCGAGGTGCTGGCCGAGGCCGGGATGGCCACTGCGCCCGCCATGGCCAGGCCGGTCAGCACGACCAGGAGCGCCCGGATTGCGTTCGGAACCGACGGCTTAGGCACGGCGACCTACTCTAACGACTTGGTGCACGATAGGGCGCCTGGGGCGTAGCGGGTGATTTGAGGTGTGTTGGTCCCGCGGACGTGAGCGGCCGTGCGGAACGATCTTGATGTGTCGTCAGGACTGGCCCGCACGGCCTTGTCGAATCGTATCTGGACCGGGATGAGCCGCGGACGGCTGGCCAGGCTGATCGGGGAGCTGGCCGTGCCGTGGGCCGCCGCCGAGGAAGGCCGGCTGCTCGCCCGCCGGGAGCACGAGCGGCTGCGCGCGGCCGGAGCGGGCCCGGATCATGGCCTGCCGTTCACCGACCGGGTCATCGTCACCCTTGTTCACCTGCGGTTCCAGCTCCCGCACGCGGCGCTGGCCGGGCTGTACCGGGTGCACCGGTCCACGGTCACCCGCGCGGTCGGCGAGGTCCGGCCGCTGCTGGCCGCCCGCGGGTTCGCCGTGCCCGGCGAGCCCGGCATCCGGCTGCGGACCCTGGCTGACGTGTTCGCCTATGCCGCCGCCCGCGGCGTCACGCTGCGGCTCGACGGCACCGAAGTGCAGGTCAGGCGTCCGCGCGCGGGCAAGCCCGGACGGCGCGCGTTCGTGTCAGGCAAGAAGAAGATGAACACCAAGAAGGCCACCGTGATCACCGATGACAACGGCCGCACCCTGTGGGCCGGGGCGTTCCGGCCAGGGCGGATGCACGACCAGACCGCGGTGCGGACCGAGGGCATCGCCGACCTGTTCCGCCAGCACCCGCAGGTCAAGGCCAAAGTCGACGCCGGGTACCGCGGCCTGGCCAAAGAGTTCCCAGACCAGGTCCAGGCCCCGCCGCTGAAACCGAAGAACGGCGCCGCCCCGGAAGAAACCGCCGCCTACGAGGAACAGCGCCACCAGCAGTCATCAGAACGGATCTGCGTGGAGCACGCCAACGCCGAGCACAAGCAATGGCGCGTCCTTCAGCGGTTCCTCGGACGCCACGGCGACTTCGACCAGACCTACCTGGCCGTCGCCGGCCTGGTCTCCGACCGCGCCGCCGAGCGGTAACCACCAGCCGACCCGCCAGGCCAGCACGCCCCAGCGCTAATCGCGCACCACGTCGTAAGGCGGCCCCGCGTCCCCGGCCTCGGTCTTGACCAGCTTCGCGGCGAATCAGCAGGTAATCCTCAGCGGGCCGATCACAGTAAGGTAGGGGCAGTTTCCGGGAGGCTGGCAGGCCGCGATCGCCGCAGGATAAAGGAGTCCGCCATGAGCCGACTGATCCGGCGGCTCGTACGCCCCGAGACCGTCGCCGTTCTGGTCGTCGCGTGGCTGGCTGGCGCGCTCGGGCTGGGGCTGGCCACCGGCGCGGGCACGGTGCCGACCGTGGCCCTGATGGCGCTGGGCCTGTTGCTGGGCGGCGTGCTCCTGCTGATCAGGCACAACCTCGAGCTGGCCAGCCGGATCGGCAACCTGTCCGGCAAGTCCGAGCTCACGCTCGAAACGGTGCGGCGCCTCGGGGCGCGCGTCGAGCGAGAGGTCAAGAACGAGATCAAGCTGACCTTCCGCCAGCTGGAGGCGTTGCAGAACCTGACCGCCGTGCTCCCCCCCAACGACGTGCTGCCCGCCACCCGGGGCTGGGCAGCGTCACCGGACCTGCTCATGGTGCTGGTCGACCTGGTGGTCAGCGAGCGGCCATCGCTCGTGGTGGAATGCGGCAGCGGCGCGTCCACGCTGTGGCTGGCACTGGCGATGCGGCGGTTCGGGGTCGACGGCCGGGTCGTCGCGCTTGACCACGACCCCGTCTTCGGCGCCAAGACCCGCGACCTCCTGGCCAGGCATGACGTCAGCGATCTGGCCGAAGTCCGGGACGCTCCGCTGGAGAGCTTCAGCATCGACGGCGAGACCTACTCGTGGTACGCGCGGCAGGCCTGGGAGGACCTGAAGGGAATCGATCTTCTCTTCGTCGACGGCCCGCCCGCGACCACCGGCCACCAGGCCCGCTATCCGGCGCTGCCGTTGCTGGGCGGCCTGCTGAGCCCGGCTGCCACCGCCGTCCTGGACGACCTCGTCGTGCCCGACATGCAGAAGGTGCTGCAGCTCTGGCTCGACGCGTACCCGGATTTCGGCTCGGAGGTCCTCCCGCTGGAGAAGCAGGCCGCGGTCCTGCGTAGAAGCTAGCCGGGTGAGGCTTGCCACGGCTCAGACGGTGAGGCGGCGCACGGTGGCGTACCCGCCGGCCTGCTCCCGGATTCCGGCCGGGAAATACATCGCTCCAGGCGACCAGGGCGCAGACCCGGGGTTTACCCGGGGGTGATCGTGCGCCCTGGATGCGATCGTTATGGCATGCCAAGCCGTGCCATGCTGACTGCGATCGACGTCCTCAGGGACCGGCAGAAGGCCAGTGCCAGCCAGGCCTCGCCGACGCTGGACGAGCGCCGCGCCGCCTTCACCCCCGGGGACCGCCTTTATCCGGTGCCTGACGATGTGCTGGTGACCGAGGTGACCGCGGGCGGCGTGCCGGCCCGCTGGCTTGCCGCCCCTGGCGCGGACAGCGGCCGTGTCCTGCTCTTCTTGCACGGCGGTGGTTTCGAGCTGGGGTCGGTTCGCAGCGACGGTGAGCTGGCCGCGAGGCTGGGCCGGGCCAGCGGTATGCGGGTGCTGTTCCCCGAATATCGCCTGGCCCCGGAGCATCCCTTCCCCGCCGCTATCGACGACGTCCTGGCCGCATGGCGCTGGCTCCGCACCGACCAGAACCTGAGCGCGGCATCATTGGCGGTGGCCGGTGACTCAGCCGGCGGCGGGCTCGCCGTCGCCCTGCTCGTGGCCACGCGTGATGCCGGGCAGGCATTGCCCGCCGCCGCCGCGCTGATGTCCCCGACGGTGGATCTGACCAGCTCGGGGACCTCGATGACCGACCGCGCCGGACAGGACCCGATCTCCACCCCGGCGATGCTCCGCCAGTTCGCCTCCGAGTACCTGGCCGGGGCCGACCCTAGGACGCCCCTGGCGTCGCCGCTGTTCGCCGCGCTGACCGGGCTGCCACCGCTGCTCATCCAGGTGGGCACGGCCGACCTGCTGCTCAGCGACTCCGAACGTCTGGCCTCAGCGGCAGCCGAGGCCGGAGTCGACGTGACCCTGGAAATCGGCGACGGCCTGCCCCACGTCTACCAGCTCCTGCTCGGCACCCCCGAGGCCGCCGAGGCCACCGAGCGCATCGGAAAGTTCCTGCGAGCCCGGGTCCGCTAACCAGCTATGAGAGGCGGTTATCCGCGATGAGCACCATGATGGCGCTCCGGGCGCATGCTCGCGGCGGACCTGAGCAGCTGGTCTACGAACAGGCACCGGTGCCGTCTGCCGGGCCGGGCGAGGTGCTCATCGCCGTGCACGCAGCGGCGATTACCTTCGCGGAGCTGACCTGGGATCTGGAGTGGACCACCCGGGACGGTAAGGACCGGACGCCGGTCATACCGTCCCATGAGATGTCGGGTGTCGTCGCCGGCCTCGGCGCCGGTGTCGCCGGCGCGGGAAGGCTCCGCGCGGTGATCAGCCAGACCTTCCCGCTGGCCGAGGGGCAGCAGGCCTTCCAAAGCGGCGCCGGGGCCCGGCATCCCGGCAAGACGGTCCTCGTCGTCCGCTGACCTGGCAACCAGATCTCCCAGACCTGCGTCACATAGACTGCCTCGCCGGAAAGGTTTTACCTCCCGCGAAAAATGACATGACCGGTCGCCTCTAGAGCAATTACGAGGGCGAACAGTGCTACCAGCCGGATTAGCCTGGCCGGCTCGCAGGCCAGAGCCAATCCGCTAACTGCCTTGGCTGCCATGCCATGCCGCGGCGCGTGACCACGAGGATGCCACCGCCGGGCGCGGCCTGTTCTGACCGGGCCAGGAGCGCCTTGACGTCGGTCCCATGGGGCCAGGGTGGTTCCCGAAAGCGACCAGCGCACCCCGGTCAGGTCGGTACCGGGAAGGCTGGCATCAGTCAGGTCAGCGTTAGTGAAATCGTCCATGACACCGTCTAGGAGTGCCTGCACCAGCCCTTGTGCCTGCGAGATGCCGAGGCGGCCAGCCACGCCCTGCGCGCAGAACCCTGTCCAGGGCACGGGAGCGCGCCAAGGCCAGGGCAAGGGTGCGGCCGATGGAACGGTCGATGTCACGGATCTGTACACGGGCGCCGTATCCGTAAAGGATCCGCTCGCGGGCCACGCACAGTTCCTCGATCAAAGCGTGGGCACGGCCGAGGTCGGACTCAAGGCCAGCGACGAGCCCGCCGGCCGGCTCAAGGTCCTCGTCACGGGAGAAGCTGAGGCGTAGATCCAGACGGCGGGCAAGGGTGCCGTCGATGGCGTGGACGAGCCAATGGGCGAGATGGACAGCGGCTGCGAAGCAGCGAATGAGCATCGAGTCGATGCAGGACCCGCTGACCTGGCCGGGCGTGAAAGCCAGGGCACTGTTGCGTGTGAGGCTGCCGTCAAGCTTGAGATGGCGGGCTTGAGCATATTCCCGGGCGCGGCCCAGGTCGCGGCCGAGGTCACCGGCCCGGATGCGGATGAGCGCGCGGTCCAGGTCTCCGCCACGGCCACTGTTGATCGCGGCGGCGATCTCAATCGTCCGCACGACGAAGTCGCTCAAGATAGCGGCCAGGACCACAGGATGACGGCGAACACCCATCCGCGCCGCTGCATCGGCCGCGCCGAGGCCCCCGGCCGCCGTAAGCGACCCAGATCCGGCCGACGAGGACGCAGGAACACCGGCTGGCACCTGGTCAACGTCCACAACTGCTCACCACCCGCACGTCCACGCCGCCCCCGCATCCCGGCCACCTGCCCCGGCAACGGACGCGCCCCCGATCCGGGCCCGCCCCGCCACCCGGACCGGGCGCCCCGGTCTTTCGCCCGGCGCTGCAATCCGGCCCGGCCAGCGTCCGGGACCGTGAGTACACGCACGTGATCCGGCATGCTCCATCGTCCCGCACCCGCAACGAAAACTAAAGGAAGATACGCGTCAAAGCACTAGTTCGGCACGAAGCGGTGCCAGGCTCAATCGGCCGGTTAGCGTTGTGCTAGTCGAGCCGTGCGGCGAGCTTTTTCGGCGCGAGGATCCGGTAGCTGTCGGTCACGAGCTGACGGATCTCCTCCCAGTCCGTGTTGCCGGTGAGCACCACCACGATGCGATCGCGGCCGACGCGCGAGGCGAGAAACGGGTAGCCAATGGACAGCAACGCCTCGCGTTCGTCTGGGCCGACGCGCAACACCAGCAGCGGAACGGCCTTGCCAGACGAGTCCTCCCGTGCCACAAGCAAGCAGAACGACCTCCGGCGGATGTCGAACGACTGCGCTGTCGATCTCGCTGTGGTCAGTGGATCATCGACTCGCACCGTCACCTCGGGCAGCGCCAGGCATAGCGCACGGACCCGCTCGGCGATGCCTTCCGGGACCTCCACAGGCGTGCTCACCGGCGGAACGCGGCTCGGGTTGCGGCTGCGGTGGAGCTGAAGTACCTGGTTGGTTCGATGAAGCCCCACTCGTTGAACACCGAGCCATTGGTGAGGGCGCGCCGGTAGCCGAAACAGGTGAGGTAGAGAGTCCTGATGTACATGACCGCCTCGAGCCGTTCGAGTTCGTCGTCGGTCGGCTCGACATGCCGACGATAGGCGTTGACGGCAGCATCGATCAACTCCTGGTTCGGCCGACGCGGCTTCCACGAACCTGTGCCCCAGATCAGGTAGGCGAAATCGGCGAGGCGGGGTCCCCGCCCGGACGCTTTCCAGTTGATCGCGACTGGCCCTTTTTCGCTCAGGACGGCGTGATCGGGGGCGTGCAGGAGGTTTCCGTGGAGCATGCCTTCCGGAAGGCCGTGACCGTCGTCGGCCGAGCGTACCTGGTCGCGGAGCCGCTCGAATCGCTCGCGGTCGGCGGCCGCGACCTTCGTGTCGAACGGCGTCGAGAAACGACAGGGCCGCCAGCAGGTCCTGACGCGGCGCGCCCTCACGGCTCGGGTCCTCCCCGCTGGCTCCGCCCGGGCGGCCGGCGGAATCGTCGTACGGCAGAGCGTGCAGCCGTCCGAGCAACTCACCCATCATGGCGAATTTCGCGGCACCGTCGGGAAGCCGGACGCCATCGACGAACCGGGTCACGAGGATCGCACTGCCATCGAGGTCAGATACCGCATCGTCGGCCGCCAGGCGCTCCGCGGGATAGTCCTGCCGCTCAAGGAACCTGAGGATCGCGGCGTCGCCCTCGACACCGGCACGCGGCCGAGCGGGCGGGAACGCGCGGGCGACCCACGGGCTGCCGTCATTGCGGTCAATGCGGAACACGTAGGTCTTGTGCACACTGAGCTTGGTCGCCGCGACCGGGTTAATGCCGTAGCGATCCCGGAGATGACTGAGTAGCTGCTCAGGTACTGGCTCGTGGTGCATCCGGGCACCGAGACCCCTGAGATCGGTCAGCGCTTCGGTGTAGCGCTGACCGGTCTCCTCGGCGTGGCGCCGGACAACCTTCTTGAAGCTGGCATCCTTGGTCACGGACAAGCCTCCCCTTGACACCTTGGTCCCCAGCGACGCGGTGTCGGAAGATGGCCTGTGACGGTGACGACCGAGAAGACGTAGCCCCTTCGCCAATGGAACCCCCGGCTGGGGCGGATGTTCCACAGCTCGGCGACCGGTCGCCGCCGTGCAAAAAACTTTGCCTGAGGCGCTCGGTCGCCGTCAAGGGCTTCAGTCACAAGAGACCGTGCGGGCATTTGGCCCGGTACACGGGGTACTGGCCAGGTCGTAACGGTGACGGCCCGCGCCGTCCGCCGCGTTCTATCGCGGCACTACGGCCCGCCCGCTCTGGGCGCCTGAGCCCGCCACCATGCCGCCGTCATCCGTGACCTGCGGCGTACAGCGTGACGTCGCATAAAGGGCGCGTGCACAGGGCGACCTGACTCAGCTCGTGCAGACGGTCCGGCGCTCGTGGTTCGGCGCGTCAGCGGCCTACGTTCGCCAGCGCGGCGTACCGGTCCAGGTACAACGGCCAGCCTTCCGGCCCGTCCACGCCGCCGGTGATGGCCTCCCACCCAGGGCCGTGCCGGTCGATGTGCCGGTGCTCCAGCTCGACCCGGGTGCGGGCCGGGGACTCGGCGTAGAACCGCACCTCGACCTCGCTGGTCTGCGCCTGGTCGGTCTCGATCGTCCACCGCGGGCTGATGTCCCAGCTGAACACCACCCGCTCGGGCGGGTCGAAGGCCAAGATCCGCGCCCACCGGCACTCGCTGCCGTCCGCCGCCCGGTCCACGATATGGCCGCCGACCCGGGGCTCGAACACCGTCTCCGTGAGCGGCGCCCCGAGCAGGTTGTGCTCGGGCGGCTTGAAGTCCCCGAACCGGCCGGTGAACACCGTGAATGCATGCTCGATCGGCGCGTCCACCACGATCTGCTTGCGGACCGTCGCTGCGTCGGTCTGGGTCATTGCCCCTCCTCGGTCGGCGCTTCGGCGGCCTGGGCGTACCCGGCCAGCGCCCGCTGCCAGTAGGTGTCGAGCTGATCCCGCAGCGCCGCCAGCGCGACCGGGTTGAGCCGGTAGATCCGGCGCGTCCCCGCCGCCACGTCCTCCACCAGGCCGGCGTCCTTGAGGATCTTCAGATGCTGGGACACCGCCGACCGGCTCACCGGCAGCCCCGCCGCCAGCTGCCCCACGGCCTGAGGCCGCTCGGCCAGCCGCGCCACGATCGCCAGGCGCGTGCCGTCACCCAGCGCGCCCCACCGGTCAGCATCTCGGTTAGCATCCACTAACCGTTAGTTTTCCCTAACCAATGGGGTTAGTCAAGGTGCCGTTCGCCGCGTCCCGGTGGACCGAACCTTCGTCGTGGCTCTTTTCAGGGCGTCCTTCGGGACTCGGCGCCGCCATCTTCCCGGTTTCAATTGTCCAGGTCGCTGGCACCGCGTCTAACTTACTTCGGTCGCCCTCCAGGCGTCGCTTCGCGATGGCTTCCGCCTAACCCAGACCCGGCACCCGCTCGCGAGGATCTGGCGCCGGTGAAGAAGACGGGGGGCCGGAGCAGGACACGGCCCGGCAGGGAGCGGGGTGTAACGTTCGGGACATGGAGGGACTTTCGGCATCGGTCATGCTGATTGCGATCTTGCTCAGCGTCCTGCTCGTGATTGTCTTCGACGTCTTCTGCCTGCTGCGTCTTGGGACATCCGACACTGCGCATTTCGTGCCCAGGTTCGTCTGGGCCGTTCTCATCGTGGGTATCAGCCCCATCGGGGGCCTCGCCTACCTGCTCGCGCAACGCTTGCGGAAGCGATCGCCGGAGCCGATGACCATGCGGCCAAGGCCGTTGCTGGGAAGCAAAGCATGGTACGGCCCCGCGCGCGGGGAGTACAGCCACTCTCCCGCCTCGGCCGAGGGCCACGCGGTGGCGGTGGTGGCAATCGCCGGTGCCGTATATCTGGTTCTGGCAGGCAAGACCCTGGACGCCGCGGCGGTTGCGGTCGTCCTGGTGATCATCGTGTTCCTCAAGAGCACGCCGCCGGGCCGCGCTCGGGAGTGGAAGGAATTCCAGGCCCGGACAGATCAGCGGCCAGGAATCAACGCACGAGAACACACTCGTAATACGTAGGTCGTAAAGGACTGGGCGCGATGGCCGGGGCACGGTATGGCCCTCCGTAATCAGCACGACACGTTGAGCCAGCCGGTGAGGCTTCCTGAACACCCCTCTCGAACGCCAGCACCGGCAGTTGACCTCGATCCTCCCCGGCGCAGCGGGCTGCGGTTACCGCTTGAAGCGCCGTGACCTATAACCGGCGAGGAGTCGCTAACCGGCGAGGAGCCGCGAAGCGCCGTTGACGTCGGTACCGCGGCGTGGACAATTGGGGCTGAGGGGAACGAGTTACTGAACGACGGGCAGTACCGGCCAGCGACGGCGTCAGATGCCACGAACAGATCCCTGGTTGCGCTTTGACGATTCCCACCCCTGGAGGCCATGGTGCCCGGCCCCTGTCCTGCGATGCCGGCGGCAACACGGTGCCGCCTGGCCGAGTCGAGCTTAAGCGCCGATGTCCTCGAGGCCCGTTGTCCACGACCAGGCCTTTCCGGACCGCCCGGTACGGATCATCGATCCATTCGGAGCCGGCGGGGGCGTCGATGTCATCGCCCGGGCTCTTGCCAGCAGGCTGGCAGCGGCGTGGGGTCAGCCGGCGATCGTGGAGAACCACCCGGGCGCCGGCAGCACCGCAGCGCCCGCGCTGGTCGCACATGCGCCCCCCGACGGGTACACGCTGCTGATCAACACCAGCGCCCAGGTATACAGCGCCGCCCGGGCAGGCGAGCTGCCGTACGACCCCCGCCGGGACTTCGTTCCCGTCGCTGCGCTCACCAGCCAGCCCTACGTACTCGTCGCCGGCGCGCAGTCCGGCATCACCACCATCGACGAACTCGTCGCCGCGGCCAGCGACCGGCCCGGCGAGATCCGCTTCGCCTCCGCCGGCACCGGCACCGGCACCCACCTCGCGGTGGCGAAACTCAATCGCGACCTCGGCATCGCCGCAGCGCACACGCCGCCCGCAGCCACGGACGCAATCACCGATGTGATCGTCGGCACCGCAGCCGGACACACCACATACGCGATGCTGCCGATCCCGCCCGCCGCTGCCTACCTTCAGGACGGCAGCCTCGTCGCGCTCGGGGTCAGCACAGCGCGCCGCTCGCGCCTGCTGCCGGACGTACCGCCGCTCATACAAGCTGGCGTCGCCGGCTTCGATTTCCCGATCTGGTATGGGATCTGGGCGCCAGCGCAAACACCAGCCGGCATCGTCAGCACGCTCGCCCGCGACATCACGGACACCCTCGCCACGCCAGAACTATCGGAATGGCTGACCCAGCATGACGCGGATCCCATGCATATGAGCCCCGCCGAGTTCGGGGCCTTCGTAGTGAGCGAAGCCGAACGCGCCGCGGTGCTGCTATCGACTTCCTGAGCCCAGCGTCGGCAGCTCCCGCAGCCGAGCCGAGAACGCGTACTTCCCAGGCAGTCCGACTGGTTGTGCCCGCGCTCCGGGCCGCGGCTTCCACACCGCAGATCAGCTCCGGCAGGATCCGGCCAACTGTGTCGTAGCGGGTGGCCTGGTAACTCCGGTACGCGGAGCGGGCCTTCGCGCGCAGGTAGTCCACGCTGACCTCGCGGCCTGGCTCTTCGTGTTCGGCCGATCCGTCGGGCACTCCGTAGGCCATCATGGCCTGCTCGATTAGTGACGCGGCCGGGTGAACGCGCCGACCTGGCTCATCGCTGGCACCGGATCCGGTGAGTTCCTCGATGTCCACGCGCAGAACATCGGCGAGCCGCACCAGGACGCTGTGGCTATCGATGCCGCGCTTGCCACGCTCGACCTGGGACAGCCACGACTCGGACCTGCGGACCAGCCCTGCAAGCACGGCCTGTGACAGGCCGCGCCGCCTTCTGGCTCGCGCGATCCGCTGCCTGATCGCTTCCTGGTCCGAGGAGCATGCGGCATCGGCCTTGACCGGCAGCGCGCCGATGACTTCGCGCCATAGCGGCAGCCTGCGCTCGTATGGTGCGTCCGGGTCGAACAGCACCCGCACGCCCATGCCGCGCAGCGTCTGCAGGCTTGCGGCGAACGCCGGGTGGCTGGCGAGCTGGGGCTTGCAATGCGGCACTACTACGACCGGGACGCCGTAGCCGGCCATCTCGCACAGCAGGCCCACCGCGAAATTATCCGCATGGCCATGGGCGAACTTATTCACGCTGTTGAACGTCAGCGGGCACGCGAGAACAGCGTCCGCAGGCGGAACCGGCGCACCGGTGCCCGGCATCCGGTACTCCGATCGCACTGGCTCGCCCGTCAGCCGCTCCAGCTCAACGGGATCGACGAATCTAGTACCGGTTGGCGTGGAGAAGACCACGACTTGCCATCCGGCAGCCTGACACGCGGCAACCAGCGCGGGCACGCCCTCATGCGCGGGAGCGCCACTAATTACCAGGTACAGAACATTGCGCTGGGGGCGGTCGCCGTCGTCCACAGGCCTGGACCTCCAGGATGTGTCGGAAGTTTCAGGATAGTTGGTGGGCCTGGGGGCGCGGGGTTCCCGCGAAACTGGGGCGGCGGGGCTGGCGCGGGTGGTCACGGGCCGGCGTTGCTGGCGACAGGTGTGCTGCCCGTGCGCTGGCCGGCGCCGTGACCGGTTCCAGGGTGCCCGATGACGGTGGCGGCCGTCCAGCCGGGAGGCGTGCGGCCGTGGTTAACGGGTGGCCGGCGGGGCCGTTCCGGGTGGATGATCATGGTGTGCTGCTCGTGACGCCGTTTGGTCCTTGGTGCTTCGTGCCCGGAGGATAGTTTGGCGCTGGGGGCAGTCATGCGGGCTGGGTCCTGTCGCTTTCAAGCACGCCGATCAGAGTCGGTTGTTCCCGCGCCGCCCCCCGGGCAGCCTCGTCCTGCTGGTTTACGAGGAAAGCGAGGCGGCGATGGCCGCGAAGAACGGCAAGGCGGAAGACGCCGGCGATGCCCGGGCACGGCGGTGACGGCGCGGAGGTAGCGGAGGACAGCACGCAGGTCGTGGAGTACGCGGCCGCGATCGACGTGGCGAAGGGGTCCGGGATGGTATGCACCCGGGTTCCCGGGAGCCGCCCGGACCGCCGCCGGCAGAAGACCTGGCGGGTCGGGGCCACGTTCAACGAGGTGACCGCGCTGATGGATCACCTGCGCGCCGAGGGCATCCAGCGGCTCGTACTCGAATCCACCAGCGACTACTGGCGTATCTGGTACTACCTCGCCGAGGCGGCCGGGCTGGAGGTGTGGCTGGTCAACGCCCGCGACGTCAAGCACCTGCCCGGGCGGGGCAAAAGCGACACGGCCGACTGCGTGTGGCTGTGCAAGCTGAACGAGCGGGGCATGCTGCGCCGCTCGTTCGTGCCGCCGCAGCCGGTGCGGGACCTGCGGGCGCTGACCCGGACCCGGTCCCGGCTGGCGCAGGACCAGGCCCGGCACCAGGCCCGGGTGGAGAAGATCCTCGAAGACGCGCTGCTGAAGATCTCGGTGGTGATCTCGGACCTGTTCGGTGCCAGCGGCCGCCGGTTCCTCGATGC
Organism: uncultured Actinomycetes bacterium; assembly: GCA_963819785.1. Lineage (GTDB taxonomy): Bacteria > Actinomycetota > Actinomycetes > Streptosporangiales > Streptosporangiaceae > Palsa-504. The sequence goes on from CAWFXW010000012.1 coordinate 51,951, forward strand.
CCTGGTCGCCGGGGAACGCTCCCCGGCCGCGCTGGCGGCGCTGGGGGACAAGCGGCTCAAGGCCACCCGCGCCGAGCTCGCCGAGGCCCTGACCGGGAGGTTCCGCGACATCCACGCCTTCGAGATCTCGGTGCACCTGCGGCTGATCGACGCGATCAACGCCGAGATCACCGCCCTGGACGAGCAGATCGGGCGGCAGCTGGCGCTGGTTCCCGGCACCGCGCCGGCCTGCGCTGCGTGCGGGCTGGCCGGCGGCGGCCACGCCCCCGGCTGCGCCGACGGCGACGCCGAGGTCCTGGGCCTGGCCGACCGGCTCGATGAGATCACCGGCGTCGGCACCGTCAACGGCCGGGCCATCATCGCCGAGCTCGGCACCGACCCCTCCCAGTTCCCCACGCCCGGGCACGCCGCCGGATGGGCCCGGCTGACGCCCCGCAGCCAGCAATCAGGGGAAACCGCGAAGCCCGGCCGCACCGGCAAGGGCAACCGGTACCTGCGCGGCGCGCTCGGGCAGGCCGCGATGACCGCGGCCAGGACCGATACCCGCCTGGGCGCGATGTACCGGCGGATCGCCCGCAAGCGCGGCAAGCAGAAAGCCATCGTCGCGGTCTCCCGCGTCATCTGCGAGATCGCCTGGATCCTCATCTGCGACCCCTCCGCCCGCTACACCGAACTCGGCCCGGACTACTACCATCCCCGCAGCCCCGCCCGCCAGACACAGACCAAGATCCGCGAGATCGAGCGGCTCAACCCCGGCAAGAAAGTCATCCTCGCCGACGCCGGCGCGGCAGCCTGACCACCAAGCGCAGCGTAACCACGCCATCACCCGACACGTCGCGAGGTGTCACGCTACCCGCCGTAATCTAGCCACGTCCTCTGCAGCCCTCGCGTCACGCTACCGAGGGTGGCTGGTTGCTGCCCTCAAGGTGGGGGAAGTTTCCGGTCAGCCATCTGTATCGCTGCGCGCGACGCCGTACCGGCGTGAAAATAGCGGCGGTACCGCCCGTGACGTCGTTTGCTTCTTGGTGCGGTTGAGGCCGCCGGTCAGCCTGACGCCGGGAGCCGGTTACCTGAGGGGCCGTTCATTGTTGCCACGAGCACGCGGGTCAGTTTCTTCCGTTCGCCCCCGGTTCCCCGGGCGGTACCGCCTTGCAGGTTAGCAGTCCGGGAAGGAAGAGGTGAGGGACGCGTGGAAGAGGTGACCGACGAGCCGCTGTACCGGGACCGGGTGTGCGGCATCGACATCGGCAAGGCCGGAATGGTGGCGACCATCCGGGTGCCCTCCGATAAGGACCCGGCGCGGCGGGCCCAGGAGACCCGCAGCTTCGGCACCACCAGGCGTGAGGTGCTGGCGCTGGCGGACTGGCTGCGGTGCTGGCAGGTGCCCGCGGTGGTGATGGAGGCGACGGGCGATTACTGGAAGGGGCCGTTTTACCGGCTGGAGGCCGAGGGGTTCGAGTGCGTGCTGGCTGATGCCCGGCAGGTCAAGAACCTGCCCGGCCGGCCCAAGCGGGACCCATCGGATTCCCGGTGGCTGGCGGTGTGCTTCGAGCGCGGCGCGGTCACCTCCTGCTTCGTGGCTACCCCGGAGTTCCGCATCATCCGGCTGCACACCCGGTACCGGCGGGACCTGACCGAGGAACGGGGCCGGGAGAAGCAGCGGGCGGAGAAGCTGCTGGAATCAGCCGCGATCAAGCTGTCCAGTGTGGTCACCGACCTGCACGGGGTGACCGGCCGGGACATCATGGACCACCTGATCGCCGGGGAGCGCAACCCCAAGGTCCTGGCTCAGCTGGCCCGGGCCCGTGCCCGCCGCAAGATCACCGAGCTGGAAGAAGCCCTCGAAGGCGCCGAGTTCTTCACCGATGAGCACGCCGCCTTGCTGAAGGTCATGCTGGCGCGCATCGACCGGGTCAACGCCGAGATCGACGAGCTGACCGCGGTGATCGAGCGGCTGCTTGCCCCGTACGAGGAGCAGCTGGAGCAGGCCGAGTCGATGCCCGGCTGGGGCCGCCGCGCCGCCCAGGACGCCATCGCCGAGACCGGTGTCGACATGACCCGGTTCCGCACCGGCGGGCACCTGTCGTCCTGGGCCGGGAAGACCCCGCTGGACAACCAGTCCGGCAAGCGCACCGGCCGGGCCAGATCCAAGAAGGGCAACCGGTACCTGGCCGCCATCACCGGCGAGACCGCCATCGCGGCCGGCAAGACCCAGACCCGCGAAGGCGCCCGCTACCGGCGGCTGGCCCGACGCCGCGGCAAACCCAAAGCCCAGGTCGCGGTCGGCAACACCCAGCTGAAGGTCTTGCACAAGCTATTGTCCAACCCCGGCATGCGGTATGAAGACCTCGGCGCGGACTACTACGAACGCCAGCGCGACGTCCGCCGCCAGATCGCCCACCACGTCGGCAAGCTCGGCGCCCTCGGCTTCGAGGTCACCCTCTGCCGCCTCCCCGCGCCCGGACCGGACGGTACCGGCGGCACCCAGGCCGCCTGACCCATACCCGCCCGCAGGCCCTGACCGGCCCCGATGGCCAGGGTCCGCTACCGCGCGTCCAGCTGAGGTTCTATTTTCGGGTCAGACGGGGATGGCATTGATCACCCGGCCTATAAGGAGCCAGGCGGTCAGGTCCCGCAGCGGGACGTTTCCGATCAGCATCGTGACCGGCCGGAGCAAGTCCACATGTGACCGGACAGTTTTGTCCGCCGGGCCATCCAAGGCTTCGGCCGCCCAGTCGTCCACAGCCTTGGCCACCGTGTAGGGACGCCGAGGTCTTCAAGCCGTGCCGACTTCGGCCTGGAGCTTCTTCAGCTTCTCCCGGACTCCGTCTTGGTGCGCTCGGTCACCTTCCGCCGGATCCGCGACCCATCAGGCCGCCAGCCGAGCGAGATCGCGCCCGCCCAGGTGCCGTTCGCCGCATCGCGGTAGACCGAACCTTCGCCATGCCCACGGCGCGCGCCGTAGCCGTCATACGATGCCGTCATACGACGGGCAGCACGTCGGATTGGCTCTGCTTCGGGGCCTTCAAGATCGCGATTGGCCTCTGACCTGTGGAGCTAAGGGGACTCGAACCCCTGGCCTTCTGGATGCAAACCAGACGCTCTTCCAGCTGAGCTATAGCCCCGAGATGTCTTGCGCCCAAGGGTACCCCGGATGCACCCGGTAGATCGCATCCCTGAGCAGGACGAGGCCCGATGGCTCACTTCAGCAGCCGGGACAGGCGGCGGTCGGCGAGCGGCTTGCCACCGGTCTGGCAGGTCGGGCAGTACTGCAGTGCCGAGTCGGCGAACGACACCTCCTTGATCGTGTCCCCGCACACCGGGCATTCCTGGCCCGCCCGGCCGTGTACCCGCATTCCGCTCTTCTTCTCACCCTTGAGGTCGGCCGCGGCCAGCCCGGCCGAACGCTCGACCGCCTCGCCCAGCGTCGTCTTGATCGCGTCGTAGAGGAGGGCCACGTCGTCTGGTGTAAGGCTGGCCGCGATCTTGAACGGCGACATCTTGGCCACGTGCAACACCTCGTCGGAGTAGGCGTTGCCGATGCCCGCGATGATGCTCTGGTCACGCAGCACGCCCTTGATCTGCGTCCGGCGGCCGGCCAGCAGGCCGGCCAGCGTGTCCATCGTGAAGTCGGCCGCGAGCGGGTCCGGGCCGAGGGTCGCCACGCCAGGCACCTCGGCCGGGTCGCGGACCAGGTAGACGGCCAGGCGCTTCTTGGTGCCCTGCTCGGTCAGGTCGAATCCGGAGCCGTCGTCGAGCCGCAACCGGAACGCCAGCGGGCTCTTGCCGGGCTTGGGCGGGGCGGTGGGCAGGTCGTCGCGCCAGCGGAGCCATCCTGCCCGGGCTAGATGCGTGATCAGGTGCAGGCCCTGGCCGGTGGACAGGTCCAGGAACTTGCCGTGCCGGCCGACCTCGGTGATCACCTGACCGGTCAGGGCGGTGAGCGGGGGGTCGAAGGTCTTCAGCACCGAAAAGGAGGCGGCGTCGGCGCGTGCCACCTCGTGGCCGACCGCGTGCTCACGCAGGAAGGCGGCCAGCGATTCCACTTCTGGCAGTTCCGGCATGCTTCCAGTCTGCCATGGGCCGGCGAGAGGTTTGCCTTGGTCAGTGCCTGGTTTAGCTGGCCGACGCGATCAGGTCGGGCAGTTCGCCGAGATCGGCGAGCAGGTGGGTGGCTCCGGCGCGGCGGAGCCGGCGGTCGTCATTCCCGTCGCTCAGCACGCCGACCACCAGGCGGGCGCCGGCCCGGCGGGCGGCCAGCACCCCGCTCTCGCTGGCGGTGACCACGGTCACGTCGCGGACGTCGCCGATGCCCAGGCGCAGGACGGCGGTGAGCACCAGGTCCGGCCAGGGGAAGCCGCGAGCCACGTCGTCGGCGCACAGGATCAGATCCCCGCGCTGCCACCAGGCCAGCCGTTCCAGGATCAGGCCGAGCGCGGGCCGCGACAGGCACGACATCAGGCAGACCTTGGCCCCGGCCGCGGACAGCTTGGCCAGGGCGTCGTTGGCACCGGACAGCGGGAGGGCGCCGAACCGGTCGACGGCAGCCTGAAACGAGCGGTCGAAGGAGTGGTTCGCGGCCTGAGCGCGGATCTCGTCCTCGGGAAACAGGGTGTGGATAACATCGGCCGGGGACCAGCCGCGGGTCCGGTCGAAGTGCACCATCGCCTTGACGTAGGCCGCGGTACCCGTCACCACACCCTGTGTCGCGATCGCCTCGACGAACGCCCGCTCGAGCACGCTGCCGTCGACTGCTGCGGCTCCTACGACGTCACAGCAGACCAGCGATACCGGGGACGTATCGCTCACCGGCGCCTCAGTCTTCGTCGGCGGCGGTGGCCTCATTCCACAGGTCGAGTTCGGCACGGTCGGCCTGCACCTTGCGCCACACGGCGAACGCGCCGAGCCCAGCCAGTATGACCAGCAATAGCTTAATCTTCACAGCGAGGAACCCTCCGCCTCGATGACATCCAGAACCCAAGGTCGCAGGTACGCGACCAGAGATTCAAGCAGCCTACCAAGCCCGCCCACTCCCATCTTCCATCCTGGGGGGAAGAGCAGCAGCGGAGAAAGCCAGGGGAAGCGGATTACGGTCCGTACCGCCCGGCCGGGCGAAGCCCGGCACCGGGGGGTTCCGGGGGGTCGTCCCCCCGGGCCAACACTCCGGGGCCAAGGCGAAGGTCGCCGCAGGCGACCGAGCAGCGTTCGCCGCCGCGTGGGGTTACGTGGACTTGAACCACGGGCCTCGTCCTTATCAGGGACGCGCTCTAACCGACTGAGCTATAACCCCATTGACCCTGCGGAAGCAGGAGCAGCCATCACCATACCGTACCGGCAGGGTGGGTTGCGTCGTGACGCCGAGGCGTTACTCCGTCTCGCGGAGGGTCACTTCCACGCCGCCGATCAGCCGCGACGTCAGGTTGTAAACTACCGCGCCGATGGTCGACATGGCGGTGATCAGCACGATGTTGACCGCGCCGATTATGGCCGTCCAGCTGAGGATCCGGGACGCGGTGAACCACTTGGCCGCGTTCACCCCGGTGGAGTTGTCCTGGCTCGACGTGAGGCTCTGCACGACGTGCTGGAGAGAGGTGAACACCCCGAGCGCGGACAGTGTGCCGTAGATCACGCTGACCGCGACGAACAAGATCACGAACGCGACCAGCGACACCGCGAAGCTGAACTTCATCACCGACCACGGCTCGATCCGGGCGATGGTCAGGTGGGCCTGCCGGGACGAGCGCTTGGACGACGTCGTGGGCCGCGTGCCCGCGGACGACGAAGCCCTGGCCGGGGTCACGCTGACCGGCGGCGTCCGCGGGGGGGCCGAGGTCTTGGCGCTGGTGCTCGAACGCAGGAAGTTCCGCGCCGGGGAAGACGGCGAGGTCGGCGCGGGCTCGGGCGCGTCCCACACGAACGAGGCCGCGGACACGGTGGGCTCGGCGGGGGGCGACGCCGACGCCGGGTCCGCGCGCTCGGCGCCGAACATGGTGGCCTCACCTGGCCACCCGGTACCGGTCGAGATCGACGGCGGCTCCTCGGCCAGGAGGGGCTCCGGCTCGGGCGTCGCGAACGCGGACGACAATGCGTCATCGTTCAGCGTCCACTCATCGCCGGTCTCGGGCGCGATCGGCACCGCGGCCGAGCGGCTGAAGGTGCCGGAGTCCTTGGGCGCCCCGATCGTGTCGGCGGGCAACGCCGGGACCTCGTCGGCCGCGGCGTCCTTCTCCTCTACCGCGGGACCGCCGTTGGCGGAACTCCCGTTGGCCGAACTCCCGCTGGCGAGGACCTCCTTGGCCGCGGCGGCGGCCCGCGCGACCTTGTCCCGGGCCGCTCGCACCGCCGAGGTGGCGATGATCTGGGTGTCCTCGTCGGTGTCAGCCATCAGATCGTCGTCATGCTGTGCGGTCACGACCGTGGGCGAGGCTCCACCCGAGCCGTCCGACGTATTCGTGCGCCTGTCCAAGCCGTCCTCCTATGATCTGACCCTCATGAGGTTATCTCTGGACAAGACGCCCAAAGGACACTCATGCCAAGAAGACGGCTTTGTGCCGAGACTCCGCGACACTGATTAGGACGCGTGAGCCCCGCTAATCGTTGCCGTCAACTTGGGTCCGCTTCCTCAGCTGAAGGGTCCAGGCCACTCTCCTCATCCGATTCAGGCGTCTCCGGGTCACCCTCCGCGAGCGACTCGGCATTGCGGGCCAGCGCTACCACGCTATCTCCCGCGGCCAGGTTCATCAGACGGACCCCCATGGTCTGCCGTCCGGACTGCTTGACCTCGCCGGCCCGGGTCCGGATGACCCCGCCCGCCGAGGTGATGGCGAAGATCTCATCGTCGGCCGTGACCATGAGCGCGCCGACCAGCTCGCCGCGCGCCTCGACGATCTTGGCCGTGACTACGCCGCGGCCGCCGCGGCCCTGCACCGGGTAGGCGTCCACCGGAGTGCGCTTGGCGTAGCCGCCGCCGGTGGCGACCAGCACATCGCCGCCGTCCCGGACCACGTACATGCCGAGCAGCTCGTCACCGTCGTTGAAGCGCATCCCGATGACGCCCGAGGTGTCGCGGCCCATCGGCCGCGTCGACTCGTCGTCGGCGTGGAATCTGATGGCCTGCGCGCCCTTGCTGACCAGCAGCAGGTCCTCCTCCGGGGCGACCAGCCGGGCCGCGATGACCTCGTCGTCCTCGCGCAGGTTGATGGCGATGATGCCGCCGGAGCGGGGCGAGTCGAACGCGGTCAGCTTGGACTTCTTGACCAGGCCGCTGCGGGTGGCCAGGACCAGGTACGGCGCGACCTGGTAGTCGCGCAGCGTCATTACCTCGGCGATCCGCTCGTCGGGCTGGAACGCGAGCAGGTTGGCCACGTGCTGGCCGCGGGCGTCACGGCCGGCGTCGGGCAGCTCGTAGGCCTTGGCCCGGTAGACCCGGCCCTTGTTGGTGAAGAACAGGATCCAGTTGTGGGTCGAGGTGATGAAGAAGTGGTCGACGATGTCATCGGTACGCAGCTGCGCGCCGCGCACGCCCTTGCCGCCGCGCCGCTGGGCCCGGTACAGGTCGGTCCGGGTCCGCTTGGCGTAGCCGCCGTAGGTGATGGTGACCGCCACGTCCTCTTCGGCGATCAGGTCCTCGTCGGCCACCTCGCCCTCATAGGCGATGATCTCGGTGCGGCGCTCGTCGCCGTACTTGGTGACGATCTCGCCCAGCTCCGAGCCGACGATCTCCCGCTGCCGCTCCGGGGAGGCCAGGATCGACTCGTAGTCGGCGATCTTGGCTTCCAGATCGTCCCGCTCGTCGATCAGTTCCTGCCGCTCCAGGGCGGCCAGCTTGCGCAGCTGCATGTCGAGGATCGCCCGGGCCTGGATCTCGTCGATCTCCAGCAGCCCCATCAGGCCCTGCTGGGCCGCGGCCGCCGACGCGCTGGCCCGGATCAGCGCGATGACCTCGTCGATCCGGTCGATGGCCTTGAGCAGCGCGGCCACGATGTGCAGCCGCTCGGCGGCCTTGCGGAGCCGGAACCTGGTCCGCCGGACGATGACCTCGATCTGGTGCGCCACCCAGTACCTGATCATCTGGTCCAGGCGCAGGGTCCGCGGCACGCCATCGACCAAGGCCAGCATGTTGACCCCGAAGGTGTCTTGCAGCTGGGTGTGCTTGTAAAGGTTATTCAGAACGACCTTGGCTACCGCATCCCGCTTCAAGACGATCACGAGCCGCTGGCCGGTGCGGCCGCTGCTCTCGTCGTTGATATCGGCGATCCCGCTGATCCGGCCCTCCCTGATCAGCTCGGCGATCTTGGTGGCCAGGTTGTCCGGGTTGACCTGGAACGGCAGCTGCTTGACCACCAGGCAGGTGCGGCCCCGGGAGTCCTCCTCCACCTCGACCACGGCGCGCATGATGACCGAACCGCGCCCGGTACGGTAGGCGTCGCGGATGCCGCGCCGGCCCACGATCAGGCCGCGGGTCGGGAAGTCCGGGCCCGGGATCCGCTCCATCAGGGCGTCGAGGAGCTCTTCGTCGGAGGCCTGGAAGTTCTCCAGGTACCACCGCACGCCGGCCGCGACCTCGCGCAGGTTGTGCGGCGGGATCTTGGTCGCCATGCCGACCGCGATCCCCTCGGACCCGTTGATGAGCAGGTTGGGGAACCGGGCGGGCAGCACCACGGGCTCGGACGAGCGCCCGTCGTAGTTCTCCCTGAAGTCGACGGTGTCCTCGTTGATGTCCCGCAGCATCTCCATGGCCAGCGGGCTGAGGCGGCACTCGGTGTACCGCATGGCCGCGGGCGGGTCGTTGCCCGGCGAGCCGAAGTTCCCCTGGCTGTCGATCAGCGGCATCCGCATCGACCAGGGCTGCGCCATCCGGACCAGCGCGTCGTAGATCGCGCTGTCGCCGTGCGGGTGGTAGTTGCCCATGACCTCGGCGACCGGGCGGGCGCACTTGACGTAGCCCCGCTCCGGACGGAATCCCTGGTCGTACATGGCGTACAGGATGCGGGCATGCACCGGCTTGAGCCCGTCGCGCACGTCGGGCAGCGCCCGGCCGATGATGACCGACATCGCGTAGTCGATGTAGCTGCGCTGCATCTCGTACTGGATGTCGACCGGCTCGGTACGGTCGTACCCGCCCCCGGGCGGGTCGGTAACTTCGGTCACTTTCTCGCAATCCTTAACTAAAACCGTCGAATCAGCTGACGGGCCTGGCGCCCGGTCAGATGTCCAGGAACCTGACGTCCTTGGCGTTGCGGGTGATGAACGAGCGGCGCGCCTCGACGTCCTCGCCCATCAGCACGCTGAACAGCTCGTCGGCCTGGGCCGCGTCGTCGAGCGTGACCTGGAGCAGGAGCCGCTGCGCCGGGTCCATCGTGGTCTCCCACAGCTCCTCGGCGTTCATCTCGCCCAGGCCCTTGAAGCGCTGCACGGCGTCCCGCGGCCGCGGGTCCTTGCGTCCCTCGGCGATCCCGGCCTCGATCAGCCGGTCGCGCTCGGGGTCGCTGTAGGCGTAGCCGGGCTTGGCGCTGCGGCCCTCCCACTTGATCTTGTACAGCGGGGGGTTCGCGAGGTACACGTGCCCGGCCTCCACCAGCGGCTTCATGAACCGGAACAGCAGGGTCAGCAGCAGCGTGCGGATGTGCTGCCCGTCCACGTCGGCGTCGGCCATCAAGATGATCTTGTGGTAGCGGAGCTTGGCGACGTCGAACTCGTCGTGGATGCCGGTGCCCAGCGCGGTGATCATCGACTGGACCTCGGTGTTCTTCAGCACCCGGTCGATCCGCGACTTCTCGACGTTGATGATCTTGCCGCGGATGGGCAGGATGGCCTGGAACTTCGGGTCCCGGCCGCCCTTGGCCGAGCCGCCCGCCGAGTCGCCCTCCACCACGTAGAGCTCCGACCGCGCGGGGTCGGTGGACTGGCAGTCGGCCAGCTTGCCCGGCAGCGAGGTGCCGCCGAGCAGCGACTTGCGGGTCAGGTCGCGCGCCTGCCGGGCGGCGATCCGGGCCCGGGCGGCCTGGCTGGCCTTGTTGATGATCTCCTTGGCCTCGCCCGGGTTGCGCTCGAACCAGTCCCGCAGGTGATCGTTGCACGCCTTCTGCACGAACGACTTGGCCTCGGTGTTACCGAGCTTGGTCTTGGTCTGCCCCTCGAACTGCGGCTCGGACAGCTTGACCGACACGATCGCGGTCAGGCCCTCGCGCACGTCATCGCCGGTCAGGTTCTCTTCCTTCTCACGCAGCAGCTTCTGCTCCCGCGCGTACCGGTTAACGATCGTGGTCAGCGCGGCCCGGAACCCCTCTTCGTGGGTACCGCCCTCGGTGGTGTTGATCGTGTTCGCGAACGTGTGCACCGACTCGGTGTAGGAACCGGTCCACTGCATCGCGATCTCGACCGCGATGCCGTCCCCGTCCTCGCCGAAGTCCACGATCGACCCGTGCACCGGCTCCTTGGAGGCATTGATGTACCGGACGAAATCGGAGATCCCGCCCTCGTACTGGTACCTGACCGCCCGTGCCTGGCCGGCCTCGTCCAGGGTCCGCAGGTCGGTCAGCGAGATGGCCAGGTTCTTGTTGAGGAACGCCATCTCCTGCATCCGCCGGGACAGCGTCTCGAACGACCAGACGGTGGTCTCGAAGATCGTGTTGTCGGGCCAGAAGGTGATCGTGGTGCCGGTCTCGTCGGACGCCGCACCGCGCTCCAGCGGTCCCATCGGGTCGCCGCGCTCGTAGACCTGGGTCCAGGCGTAGCCGTCGCGGCGCACCTCGACCTCGAGCAGCATCGACAGCGCGTTCACCACCGACACGCCGACGCCATGCAGGCCGCCGGAGACCGCGTAGGACTTGCTGTCGAACTTCCCGCCCGCGTGCAGCGTGGTCATCACGACCTCGACCGCCGGGCGGTGCTCAACCGGGTGCTCGTCGACCGGGATGCCGCGGCCGTTGTCGCGCACCCGCACGCCGCCGTCGGCCAGCAGCGTCACCTCGATGTCGTCGCAGTACCCGGCCATGGCCTCGTCTACGGCGTTGTCCACGACCTCCTGGACCAGGTGATGCAAGCCGCGCTCGCCGGTCGACCCGATGTACATTCCGGGTCGCTTACGGACAGCCTCCAGGCCCTCCAGAACCTTGATCGAACCGGCATCGTAGGACAAACCGAACTCCATCCTGCATCAGAAGCGCGAAGCCTAGCCCCCCTCGACGTGGCCGTCGTTGCGCTCGATTCATTTTACCTTTTAGTACCGACAGGCAGGGCCGTCTTGGCTCCTAGCCGTACGTGTCGCGCGGCCCGCGACCGCCCGGCACCCGCCAGCCGCCGCGCTGCCGGGGCGCCTCCGGGCCGCGGACCTTGACCCGGCGCACGGTCCCGTCGCCGAGCTCGGCGTTCAGCCGCCGGACCAGCTGGGGGGCCAGCAGCCGGACCTGGGTGGCCCAGGCCGTCGAGTCGGCAAGCACCGCGAGCTCGCCGTCGGTGAACGCGTCGGGCCTGGTGTGCGCGGCCAGGTCCCGGCCGACGATCTCCGCCCACCGGCCGAACACCGAGCCGATCGCGGCCCGCTGCTGCCAGCCCTGCTGGTCGAGCAGGCCGCCGATGGCCTGGCCGAGCAGCTGCGGGTCGTCCCGGCGGACCCGCCCGCGGACCGGACCGGACACATCTGTCCCGCGGGCCGCGCCCGGCGGCGACGCCATGGCGGGCTCGCCGGACTGGCCGGACGCGAGCGGCCCGGTCCGTTCGGACTCATTGGTCCTCTCCGGCCCGGGCTGGCCACGGAGGCCGGCCGGCAGATCGCCCCTGGCCCGCGCGTCCGCCCTGGCCTCAGCCAGCGCCTCGGCCGCCCGCCGGAGGCGGTCCTCCGCCCCCCGCTTAGGCGGCACGGCTGATCACGCCGGCCTGGACGTCGTACCGGACACCGGCCAGGACGTCGGGAACGTCGGCGGGCACCGCGGCGGTGATCAGCACCTGCTCGGCGCCGGCCACCAGGCCGGCCAGCCGGTCCCGGCGGCCCGCGTCAAGCTCGGCGAACACGTCATCCAGGATGAGCACCGGGTCCTCGTGGCCCTGCCGTAGCAGGGTGAAGCTGGCCAGGCGCAGGGCCAGCGCCAGCGACCAGGACTCGCCGTGGCTGGCGTATCCGCGGGCGGGCAGCCCGCCGATGGACAGCTCGAGCTCGTCGCGGTGCGGCCCGACCAGGCAGACGCCCCGGTCCAGCTCGCTGGCCCGGACCTCGGCCAGCGCCTTGAGCAGGGTCGTCTCGAGCTGAGCCGTCTCGAGCGCGGCCACGTCCTCGAACCCATCGTCAGTATTCAACGCTGAACTGCGGTAAGACATTCCCGAATTGTCACCGGCCTGGCCGCCGGAGACGGCCTCGTAGGCGGCCTCGACGTGCGGGCGCAGCGCGGTCACCAGGCGGATCCGGCCGGCCAGCAGCGGCCCGCCGGTCCGGGCCAGCTGCACGTCCCACGTGTCCAGGGTGGCCGTCATCGACTCGCGGGCCGGCCCGCGCAGGTGCGCCTTGCCCCCGGCCGACTTGAGCAGCGCGGTGCGCTGCCGCAGCACCCGGTCGTAGTCGGCGCGGACGGCGGCGTAGCGCGGCGCGGAGGCCACGAGAAGTTCGTCGAGGAACCGGCGGCGCTCGCCGGGGTCGCCCTTGACCAGGGCCAGGTCCTCCGGGGCGAACAGCACGGTGCGCACGGTGCCCAGGATGTCGCGCGGCCGCGGCAGCGGCGCCCGGTTGAGCCGGACCCGGTTGGCGCGGCCCGGGTTGATCTCGATCTCGGCCAGCGAGCTGCCGGAGGCCCCGGTGACCGCGGCGCGCAGCACCGCGCGCTCGGCGCCCTGCCGGATCAGCGGCGCGTCGGTGGCGACCCGGTGGCTGCCCAGGGTGGCCAGGTAGCCGATCGCCTCGACCAGGTTTGTCTTGCCCTCGCCGTTCGGCCCGCTGAACGCGCTCACCCCCGGCCCCAGCTCCAGGCTGAGATCGGCATACGACCGAAAGTCGGTCAGCCCAAGCCGAGTGAGGTGCACAGCCCGAGCCTACGGCGAGAAACCGCAAGGCGTGAGCGCCCGAGCTTACGGCGAGAAACCGCGAGGCTTACGCCTCGCCATCGAGCGGCCCGCGAGGGGCCGCCAGGCCCCTCCGGCCGCGCGATACTACGGCGAGCACCGCAGCCGGGGCGCGGAGCGCACCGGGGGGTTCCGGGGGGTCGTCCCCCCGCGGCTAGCCACTGCTGCGGATCGGCATGAGCACGTAGCGGTAGTCGGGGTCGTGGCCGGTCTTGCCGGTGATGACGGCCGGCTTGGTAGGCGAGGTGAAGGAGATCCGCGCCGTGTCCGAGTCGATGGCCCCGATGCCGTCGAGCAGGTACTGCGGGTTGAACGCGATCTGCAGGTCCTCGCCCTCGAATCCCGCCTCCAGGACCTCGACCGCCTGCGCCTCCTCCGACGCGCCGGCCTCGAGCACCAGCTGGCCCTGGCTGAAGGCCAGCCGCACCGGGGTGTTCCGCTCGGCGACCAGCGCGACCCGCTTGACCGCCTCGGCGAACGAGCTGGCCACCAGCTCCGCGGAGGCGCTGAACTCGCTGGGCAGCAGCGCGGCGTACTTGGGGTACTCACCGGACAGCAGCCTGGTCGTGGTCTGCCGTCCGGCCCCGGCGAAGCCGATCAGGCTGTCGCCGCCGAGCGAGATGGACACCTCGGCGCCCGAGGTGAGCGCGCGGGCCGTGTCGCCCAGGACCCGGGCCGGGACCAGCAAGGCGGTGCTCAGGTCGGGCTGGGACGGGTTCCAGCGCAGCTCGCGGACGGCCAGCCGGTACCGGTCGGTGGCGACCAGGGTCAGCGTGTCGCCGGAGATCTCGATCCGGATACCGGTCAGCGCGGGCAGGGTGTCGTCGCGGCCCGCGGCGATGGCGACCTGGCCGATGGCGGTGGCCAGCGCGTCGCTGCCCACCGTGCCGGCCAGCGGCGGCATCTCGGGCAGCGTCGGGTACTCCTCCTCGGGCAGCAGCACCAGGGTGAAGGTGGCGGTGCCGCACTTGAGGGTGGCGCGGGTGCCGTCGGTGACCAGCTGGACGGGGCGCGCGGGCAGCGACCGGACGATCTCGGCCAGCAGGCGGCCGGAGACCAGGATCGTGCCCTCCTCGTCGGTGATCACCGGGACGGTGGCCTGGGCGGAGACTTCGTAGTCGAAGGTGGACAGGGTCAGATCGGCCCCCGCGTGCAGGCGCATCCCCGCTAGCACGGGAGCAGTCGGGCGAGCCGGCAGGGCCCGCGCGGTCCAGGCCACTGCCTCCGCCAACTGATCACGCTCGACTTGGAGCTTCACGGGACCTGCCTCCTACTTGCAGTTGTCCTTTTATCTAGATCGAGAACCGTCGTAGTCATAGGTGCGGTGGATACTGGGGAGAACCTATGTTTCCGCAGGTCAGCGGTCCTTTTGCTACCCACAGGGGCTGTTCGCGGCCGGGGGACGGACGAGGGTCCGCTGTGCCGGACGGCGAGTGGTGCACGCGCTTGCCACTGGTTGTCCCCTGGTTATCCGAAAGTCTTCCACAACGTTGTCCACAAACTGTGCGCATATCAGTACGGCGGCGGGATCAGCCTGCCCGGGCCTGCTGCTTGATGCGGTTGGTGAGCTCGGTGACCTGGGTGTAGATCGACCGGCGTTCGGCCATCAGCGAGCGGATCTTGCGGTCGGCGTTGATGACGGTGGTGTGGTCGCGGCCGCCGAACTGCTGGCCGATCTTGGGCAGCGACAGGTCGGTCAGCTCGCGGCACAGGTACATGGCGATGTGCCGGGCGGTGACCAGCACCCGGGACCGGGACTGGCCGCACAGGTCCTCGATCGACAGGCCGAAGTAGGACGCGGTCTGGCCCATGATCGTGGCGATCGTGATCTGCGGGCCCTGAGCCTCGGGAATGAGGTCCTTGAGCACGATCTCGGCCAGCTGCAGGTCGACCGACTGCCGGTTGAGGCTGGCGAACGCCGTGACCCGGATCAGCGCCCCCTCCAGCTCCCGGATGTTGGTCGAGATCCGGCTGGCGATGTACTCCAGGACCTCCGGCGGCGCGTTGAGGCCCTCCTGGATGGCCTTGCGGCGCAGGATCGCGATCCGGGTCTCGAGCTCGGGCGGCTGGACGTCGGTCAGCAGGCCCCACTCGAACCGGCTGCGCAGCCGGTCCTCCAGCGTGACCAGGCGCTTGGGCGCGCGGTCGCTGGAGATGACGATCTGCTTGCTGGCGTTGTGCAGCGTGTTGAAGGTGTGGAAAAACTCCTCCTGGGTGCCTTCCTTGTTCTCCAGGAACTGGATGTCGTCGACCAGGAGCACGTCCACGTCGCGGTACCGGCGCCGGAAGCCGTCCTGCTTGCCGTCGCGGATCATGTTGATGAAGTCGTTGGTGAACTCCTCCGAGCTCACGTACCGGACCTTGAGCCCGGAGTACAGCGTCTGGGCATAGTGCCCGATCGCGTGCAGCAGGTGGGTCTTGCCCAGCCCGGAGTCGCCGTAGACGAACAGCGGGTTGTAGGCCTTGGCCGGCGCCTCGGCCACCGCGACCGCCGCGGCGTGCGCGAACCGGTTGCTCGACCCGATCACGAACGTCTCGAACGTGTACTTGGAGTTGAGCCGGGTGCCGCCCAGCCGCGGACCGCCCTGACCCAGGTGGACTACGGCGCCGTGCGGGCCCTGGTCCGGGCGGGCCGGCTCGTGCAGCGCGCCGTCCGGGGCCTGCGGCATGTGATCGGCGTCCGGGTGCCGCGGGGCCAGGGGCGCAGGCGGCTCGGGGGCCAGGTCGCTGACGATGGCGGCCGAGGCCACGCTGAGCGGCGCCGGGTCGACGGTGACGGCCAGCTGGATGTCCCGGCCGAGCTGCTGGGACAGGGCCTGGGTGACCAGCGGGCGCAGCCGGGTCTCCAGCTGCTCCTTGACGAACTCGTTGGGGGTGGCGATCAGCGCCGTGTTCTCCACCAGCCCGAGCGGGCGGGTCAGCTTCAGCCAGGCCCGCTGATGGGGCTGGATCTGCAAGTCGGCGAGTCCGTCGAGGGATCGTGCCCAGACTTCCGCCAGGTCCGAAGTAGCCACCTGTGCGCTCCCCTCGCATCCCCATGCCGCGAGCCGAGCGCTCACGATCCACAAAACTATCCACATGTTGTGCACGTGGCTCCCTGGCTGCACGCGGTGACCACGGCAGTTCGGGGAAAACAGCTTTCCACAGCCTAAGCCGCGATGGCTGAGGACGGGTGGCAAACGGCGGGGTTCCAGATGGTAGCCTGGGATGAATCCGAGGGCGGCATGCGTGTCGATCCCGCGTGCCCATCAGCGAAATCCTATCTGGAGCCCCCAGTGAGCAAGCGCACGTTCCAGCCGAACAATCGGCGCCGCGCGAGGACGCATGGTTTCCGGCTGCGCATGCGCACCCGGGCCGGCCGCGCGGTCCTGGCCGCTCGCCGGCACAAGGGCCGCGAAAAGCTGAGTGCCTGATCCTGCCGTCCCAGTCCCGGATGCGCCGCGGCGCGGAGTTCACGCTCGCCGTGCGCACCGGGACTCGCGCAGGCCGGCCGCGCGTGGTTGGTCACCTGCTGGTGCGGGCCGACGGGATCCATGACTTCGAACCAGGCAGGGTAGGATTCGTGGTCAGCCGGGCGGTCGGCTCCGCGGTGACCAGGAACCGGGTCAAGCGGCGCCTCCGCGAGCTCATGCGCGGGTACCTTCAGTTGCTTCCTGGCGGTAGCCTTCTTGTGGTGCGCGCAAACGCTGCGGCCGCGCACGCACGCCAGTCAGATCTCGCCGCGGATCTGGAACTGGTGATCAGCAGGTTGCTGCGGCGGCAGGTTGGGACACGCGTCGGTAATGCCACAGACAGCCATAACGAACAATGAGGGCCGCACCGTGACGGTGCCAGCCCGGCTGCTCATGGTCCCCATCGCGGGTTACCGGCGGTTCGTGAGCCCGCTGCTGCCCCCGCGGTGCCGGTTCGCGCCCTCGTGCAGTGAGTACGCGCTCACCGCCGTGGCCGAGCACGGCGCGGCGCGCGGGCTGTGGCTCGCGGTCAAGCGCATCGCACGGTGCCATCCGTTTAATCCAGGCGGTTACGACCCGGTGCCGAACCGGGTACGGCCCGCCAACCCCGCGAGGAGCTGACCGGTGAGCATTCTCAACCCGCTGGCCGACCTGGTGGCATGGGCGATCATGCACATCCATGCCGGGCTGGGCGCGCTGTTCGGCCCGGACACCGGCCTGGCCTGGGGCCTGTCCATCGCCGTGCTGGTCATCATCATCCGGCTGCTGCTCGTGCCGCTGTTCGTCAAGCAGGTGCACGCCCAGCGCAAGATGGCCCAGCACGCGCCGCAGCTTCAGGAGTTGCGCAAGAAGTACAAGAACGACAAGCAGCGTCTCAACGAAGAGACGATGAAGTTCTACAAGGAGAACGGCGTCAACCCGCTGGCGGGCTGCCTGCCGATGATCCCGCAGATGATCGTCTTCTTCTCGCTGTTCTACGTGCTGCGCGCCATCGCCGACTGGACTCCGAAGGTCACGCACCCGTCGTACGGGCTGACCACCGCGGTGATGCAGAGCGCGCAGCAGGCCAAGATCTTCGGC
The DNA here is from genome assembly GCA_963819785.1 of uncultured Actinomycetes bacterium. GTDB lineage: Bacteria > Actinomycetota > Actinomycetes > Streptosporangiales > Streptosporangiaceae > Palsa-504. The sequence continues at coordinate 69,533 of CAWFXW010000012.1, forward strand.
GTGGGCCTAGGCGACAAGCTGCTGTTCTCGCACAAGGCGGTGCCGATCCACATAGCCGTCGTGATCGTGCTGACCGTCATCGTCAGCGCGACCACCACGTTCATGACCGTCCGGCAGAGCTCCAAGCGCGGCCTGATGAACACCAACGTGGACCCGGACAACCCGATGGCCGCCACCCAGAAGTACATGATGTACATCGTCCCGTTCTTCTCGCTGACGGGCTTGTACTGGCAGTACGGGCTGGTGCTGTACTGGGTGACGACCAACTTGTGGACGCTCGGCCAGCAGTTCTTCATGTTCCGGAACTGGACCACCGAGGACGCGCAGGCAGCGAGTGCCACGGCCGCCGCGTCCGGCGGCGCGGCCCGGGCCGGTACCCAGAGCGCCGCGCGTCCGGCGTCCGGCACGGCGAAGACCGCCGCGGGTTCCGGCACCACCAGGAACGCGGCCAAGCCCGCGACCGGTCCGGCCAAGGCCGCGACCAACGGCACCCGGGCCTCCGGCACGGCCAAGCCCGCCGCACGCGCACGGCCGGCGCCAACGGGCGGACGAGCACGTCACGGCCCGCGTCGGCCACCGCATCCGCCAGCGCGGCCCGCCCGCGGACGGGTTCGCCGCGCGGTGATGCCGCGGCCGCCTCGCCGAGCGGGCAGAATGGTGGCGCCATGCGCGGGCTGCTGCGCCTGGGCCGGAAACCAGAACCCGAAGCCGAGCCGGAAGTGCCCGCTACTAAGGTGGTCCGGCAGCAGCCGGTCCGGCAGGCCAAGAGCAAGCGGTCGGGCAAGCGCTAACCGCGCTATCTTCGAACGGTCAATTTCAGGACTCAGCACGGTGGGAGGTCCGGTCTTGAGCCAGGACGTGGAGGTCACGGACGAGGAGGAAGCCCTCGACGAGACCGAGAGCACTCCGCAGCTCAGCGATCTCGAACTCGAGGGCGATATCGCCGCCGACTATATCGAGGGCCTGCTCGATATCGCCGACCTAGACGGCGACATCGACATGGACGTCGAGGGCGACCGGGCGATCGTCTCCGTCGTCGGCGCCACCCTGGACGAGCTCGTCGGCGACGACGGTGAGGTCCTCGAGGCGCTGCAGGAGCTGACCCGGCTGGCGGTGCACCGGCAGACCGGCATCCGGGCCCGGCTGATGCTCGACATCGGCGGCTACCGAGCCCGCCGCCGGGCCGAGCTGGCCGACTATGGCCGCACCGTGGCCGAGGAGGTGGCCCGCACGGGCCAGCCCAAGGCACTGGAGGCCATGTCGCCGTTCGAGCGGAAGATCGTGCACGACGCGGTGGCCGAGGCGGGCCTGCGCAGCGAGTCGGAGGGCGAAGAGCCCGACCGGCGGGTCGTGGTCTTCCCGGCCGAGTAATGCCGGTCCCCGCGGTACCCGGCGGTACCGTGCGCGAGCCGGTTCCGCAGACCGCGGCGGAGGTGTTCGGTGCCGCGCTGCCGGCGGCCGTGGCGTACGCCGGGATCCTGGCCACCCGCGGGGTGGAGCAGGGCCTGCTCGGCCCGCGTGAGGTGCCCCGGCTCTGGGACCGGCACCTGCTGAACTGCGCGGTGGTGGCCGAGCTGCTCGAGCCGCGGCCGGGCACGCTGCTGGACCTCGGCTCGGGAGCGGGACTGCCCGGCCTGGTCCTGGCCATGCTGCTGCCCGGCACCGCGGTCACCCTGCTCGAGCCGATGGAGCGGCGTTGCCGTTTCCTCGGCGAGTGCGTCACCGAACTGGGGCTGGCCAACGCAACCGTGCTGCGCGGCCGCGCCGAAGATGTCACCATAAGAACTGAAGTGGTAACAGCGCGTGCGGTAGCTCCCCTGCCACGCTTGGCTGAACTGGCGATGGGCGTGGTGCGGCCGGGAGGGATGATCCTAGCGATCAAGGGGCGTACGGCAGCGGAGGAACTGAAGGCGGCCGGACCGGTCCTGCGTCGAATTGGTGCCCGTGACGCCCGGGTTGTGCGGGCGGGGCAGGGTAAGGTCGATCCAGCGACTACCGTCGTTCGGTTCTTCGCTAGATGAGGCAGGGCATAGGTGGGGCCTAGCTATTACCGGCCGGATTTTAACAAGCAGGGCGCAGCGGGATTGGGCTGGCCGGACGGGTCGCTGGTACCGGAGGCTAAAGGCATCGCGCTTACCGGCGCGGCCGGTGTCGGCACCGGCGGCCTGGGCTGGCCAGACACGGATACAGGCACGGGTCCGGGCTCGAGCGCGGGTCACGGATCGAGAGGCGTTCAGGTGAAGGGTGAGAGGTCGGCAAACGTGACCGTCGAGAACGCGGCGGACGGCGGACGGCCGGACGCGCCCGCCCCGCCGGTCGTCATCCCGGAGATTCCCCGCAGTCAGGCGGACACCCCGATCGGCCGGGCGGCCGAGGCCGCGGTCGGCGTGCGAGGCCGGACGGACCGGCAGACCTGGCCGCGTCCGCCCCGCTGCCGGATTATGACCATCGCGAACCAGAAGGGCGGGGTCGGCAAGACGACCACCGCGGTCAACCTGGCCGCCAGCCTGGCCGAGCACGGCTTGCGAGTTCTGGTCATCGACCTCGACCCGCAGGGCAACGCGTCGACCGCGCTGGACGTGGACCACCACGTGGGGGTTCCGTCGGTGTACGACGTGCTGGTCGACGACCGCGCGCTGGCCGACGTGATCCGGCCCGCCGGAGATATGCCAGGCCTGTTCTGCGCGCCGGCCACGATCGACCTGGCGGGCGCCGAGATCGAGCTGGTGCCGGTAGTGGCCAGGGAGCTTCGGCTGGCCCGGGCGCTGCGGACCTTCGACACCTCGCACCTGGACTACGTGTTCGTGGACTGCCCGCCCTCGCTTGGCCTGCTGACCGTCAACGCGCTGGTCGCGGCGGAGGAGGTCCTGCTGCCGATCCAGTGCGAGTACTACGCGCTCGAGGGTGTCCAGCAACTACTGAACACCGCGGAGCTGGTCCGGGTGAACTTCAACCCCGGGTTGCACGTCTCGACGGTCCTGCTGACCATGTACGACGGGCGCACCCGGCTGGCCTCCGACGTGGCCGACGACGTGCGCGCCCATTTCGGCCCGTCGGTGCTGCGGACGATCATCCCGCGCAGCGTCCGGGTGTCGGAGGCGCCGAGCCGCGGCCAGTCGGTCATCACCTATGACCCGGGGTCGAGTGGCGCGATCGCCTATACCGAGGCGGCCAAGGAACTGGCCTTGCAGTCGGCCGACAGAGCACGGTGAGATCGGGAGAGGCAGTGGCGCAGCAGAGGCGCGGTCTAGGCAGGGGGCTCGGGGCGCTCATCCCGGACCCCGCCCGGCTACCTGAAGGAGAGGCCGCGCGCGCCGCGGCTGGGGCGCCGTCCGGCGAAGCTCCCGAGGTCGCGCTCGGCGAGGTGGCGGGGGCGCGCTACGAGGAGGTCGCGGTCACCGCGATCACCCCGAACCCGCGTCAGCCGCGCAGGACGTTCGATGAGGACGCGCTCGACGAGCTGGCCGATTCGATCAGGCAGGTCGGGCTGCTGCAGCCGGTTGTCGTCCGTGCGCTGGGGCCGGGCCGGTACGAGCTGGTCATGGGTGAGCGCCGCTGGCGTGCCGCGCAGCGGGCCGGTTTGACCGAGATCGGCGCCATCGTCAAGCAGACCCAGGACGATGACCTGCTCCGCGACGCGCTGATCGAGAACCTGCACCGCCAGCAGCTCGACCCGCTGGAAGAGGCCGCGGCGTACCAGCAACTGCTCGATGATTTCGGCGCGACCCACGAGGAACTCGCTCGCAAGATCGGCCGCTCCCGCCCGCACATCAGCAACACGCTGCGGCTGCTGAACCTGCCGGCTGCCGTGCAGAAGCGCGTAGCGGCCGGGGTGCTCAGCGCGGGCCACGCCCGGGCCCTGCTCAGCCTGGAGGATCCCGGCGCGCAGGACCGGCTGGCCACCCGGATCGTGGCCGAGGGACTGTCGGTGCGCGCCGTCGAGGAGATCGTCGCGGTGGGCTCCGACGACGCGGCGCCCCGGCGTTCGGTCCGGACCGTGGCCAAGCCGCCCACCGCGCCGGGCCTCAACCGGCTGGCCGACCGCCTGTCCGACCTGTTCGAGACCCGGGTCAAGGTGGAACTCGGGCGGCGCAAGGGGAAGATCATCGTCGAGTTCGCCTCGACCGAGGATCTGGAGCGCATCGTGAAGGCGATGAGCCCGCAGGCTGAGCTACCGTCGGAGTAGCGCTACCGGCGTCCACTGGCTTAGCTGGGCCAGGCCTCGCGGAGTTCGGCGAACAGATCGGCAAAGTCGGCGGGGTTCCCGGCCGGACGACGCTTCGCTTCCGCGGTCTCGGCTGAGGTCTCGGCTTGAATGGCCCGCCGCGGCGCGGGTCGGCTTGACGTGGGCCGGCGTGGCCGGTCCGGTGGCAGTGCGGGCGCGCCGGGACCGGCCGTCAATTGCGGGTAGCGGGCCTTCATCAGCTGATACCGGTCGAAGCTGTGCTGGTCGAGACCCGGCGAGAGGAACTGGTCCAGGACGGGTGCAAGTTCGTCGCGCAGGAAGGCGCCGCGTGCCATCCACTGCAGGTAGTCCCGTCCGCCGTGATGATACGGGCCGTAGACACGGCCGCCAGGGAACGTACGCTGCAGCCAGTCGAAGATGGCCTGGTGCCGTTCATGCATACGCAAGGTCACGTGCGGCTGGCGTCCGTCGCCGCCGAAGTGGCCCTCGCCGACTAGGAGTCCGACCAGGAACCCGAAGTCAAACTGCGTTGGCATGTCACGCTCCCGACTTGTTTCACCGTCATGTTACACGGGAAACGTTGCCGTCCGGACGGGCGATGAACCACGGGCCCAGGCATCAGCGGGTAACCGCGGCACGGGAACGCGCGGGTCAGTTCGCGGGGTCAGTTCGCGGGGTAGTTCGGCGGGAGGAGGCCGGAGGCGGGCTGGTAGCGGTTCGGGGCGACTGGGGCGCCCAGCGAGATGAGCAGCTGATCGAAGTTCACCCCGACCACAGTCGGGAACGGGCCTCCGCCGCCGATCGCTCCGGCCTCGGGCAGCTGCGACTCCGCGGACAGGCCGGTGGCCTGGGCCCACCCGGTCTCGATGCCGTCGCCGCCCTCGAACATGGTGCCAACCACGGTCGAGGGGGTCACCCGCTGGCCGACCACCACGGTGGGCGTGACGTTCTCGGCCAGGTAGACCATCAGCCCGGCGTCCGGTCCGTCGGTGAGCTGATAGGTGATCCAGCCGCCGCCCCAGCCAGGGGAATAGGCCGTCGCGTTGGTAACGATCCCGTCGCCCAGCGCGTAGACCGGGCCCGAACCGCTGAAGTCGACACCCTGATCGATGCGCTCGGGGACCAAGGCGCTCACGCCGCGGAACGGGTTGAGATAGACCGGTGCGACGGCCACTCCGGTGCTGATGACCTCGGGCTGCAGCCGGGCCTGCAGGCCCAGGGCACCGCCGGCCTGCAGGCCGAGCACGTCCGCTTCTTCTGCCCACGCCGAGCTGGGGGCATGCGCCATGAAGTGGGCCGCGGCCGGCCAGACGGAGACGGTGAGGGCCAGGCCCGCCACGGCCGCTATTACAAATAGGACTGATTTGGTCCGCAATATCGACGCGAACCCGGCCAGCCGCCGCGGCCGCGCAGAATGAGCGGACGGGGACGGGTCAGACCTGGATGACGCGGCCGGGGACGGCGCGGTCCGGGAGGATGCGGGCGCGGGCTGCTCCTCGGGCCTTAGTGGCTGGGCCTGCCCGGATGGCTGGAGCGGCTGGGCTTGCGGCGATGGCCGCGTCGGATCCGAGGGGCGGATTACCTCGGCCGGACGGGTCTGCTGCGTGGACCAGGATGGCTCCGAGGCCCGAGGCCGCTGCTGCGCCGACCGGGACGGTTCCGGGGAGCGGGGCGGCTGGTGTGAAGGCCGCGACGGCTCGGCGGGCCGGGACTGCAGCGCAGACCAGGGAGGGTCGGCGGGCCGGGCGGGTAGCGAGGGCCGTGCCGGATCCGCGGCGCGGAGGGCCTCGGCGGGCCGGGGCTGCTGCGGTAGCCGTGCCGGATCCGCGGGCCGGAGGGCCTCGGCGGGACGGGTCTGTTGTGCGAGACGGGACGGTTCCGGCGAGCGGGGCGGCTGCTGCGCGGGCCAGGACGGATCCGCGGGCCAGGACGGATCCGCGGGCCAGGACGGATCCGCGGGGCGGGACTGCGGCGTGGACCGGGAGGAATCGGGGGGCCAGGGCGGATCGGCCGGGCGGGGTGACTCGACGGGGCGCGTCTGTGGTGCCGGTCCAGTCGGCTCCGAACGCCGGGATTGCCGGGCAGCCCCGCCCCGCCGGGTCGGCGAGCTGGGCGGTTTACGGTGCCGGGCCATCGTGCTGGACAGAATCGAGCCTCCGGTCGGGCGCGGTGACCGCGCGGATAGGGCCGCATGCTGGATGCGGTTAATCAACCAGGCTGCACCACACGGGCGTGCCAGCGGGCCGGAACTACATAAGAGACATGTATGTTCACAATGTGTAGATATCTGCCGGTACGTTCCGGGCTACCCGCCGGCGGCGGCGCGGATGTCGGCCAGGAACGCGTCGACGTCGGCGGCCGAGGTGTCAAAGGCGGTCATCCAGCGGACCACCGAGTCGCTCTGGTCCCACACGTGGAAGGTCCAGTCGCGCTGCAGGGCGGCGATGTGCCGGGGCTCGAGGCGGGCAAAGACCGCGTTGGCCTGCACCGGGTAGACGATCTCGACGCCGTTCATATTCCGCACTCCGCCGGCGAGCCGCCGCGCCATGGCGTTGGCGTGCGCCGCGTTACTCCGCCACAGGTCATCGGTGAGGAGCGCGCCGAACTGAGCGGCCACGAACCGCATCTTGGAGGTCAGCTGGGTCTGCTGCTTGCGCAGGTAGGGCACGTCGGCGGCCAGGCTCCCGGGCATCACGATCAGCGCCTCCGCGCCCACCGCACCATTCTTGGTACCGCCGAAGGTGAGCACGTCTGCGCACTCGGCCAGCTCGGCCAGCGGGCAGTCCAGGTAGGCGGCCGCGTTGGCCAGCCGCGCCCCGTCCAGGAACACCCGCAGGTCACTGGCCCGGCAGAAGTCGGCGATCTTGTGCAGCTCGGCCAGCGTGTAGCAGGTGCCGAGCTCGGTCGACTGGGTGACGGCCACCACGCCCGGCTGGGCGAAGTGGTCATCACCCCGCCCGCCAAGCTGCCCGGCGATCAGCTCCGGGGTGAGCTTGCCCTCGGGGGCGGGCACGGCGAGCAGCTTGGTGCCGACCAGGCGCTCGGGGGCGCCGCACTCGTCGGTGTTGATGTGCGCGGACGCCGCGCAGATGACCGCCTCGTGCCGGCGCAGCAGGACGCTGAGGCCCAGGACGTTGGCTCCGCTCCCGTTCAGCACCAGGAAGGCGCCACCCTCGGCGCCGAACGCCTCGCGCAGGGAGGCGGTGACCCGCGCGGTCCACTCGTCGGCGCCGTACGCCACCGCGTCACCGGAGTTGGCCGCCACGATAGCGTCGAGCACCGCCGGATGGGCGCCGGTGTGGTTGTCGCTGCCGAAGCTCTTGCGTCCTGTCATGGACACGAGCCTAGGGGACGGCCGGCCCGGCGGCGCGGCCCGCCGGGGCGAGGTCCGGGCCGGGACCTGGACCGGCCGCGAGCTTACTCTGCCCAGCCGCTCGCCGGGCAAAGTGCCTGCCCAGTCCGGCGGAGCGCCGGCCCCGCCCGGCCGCGGCGATCGTGACGGCCAGCGCCGCGGCGCAGGCCGCCTCGGTCAACCCGAACGCGGCCCGGCCGTCGAGGTGCTGGACGGCGAGCCCGGCGGCCAGCGGGCCGATCACCGCCGTCGCCGCCCAGATGCCGTTGAGCAGCCCCATGGCCGCGCCCAGGCCGATGCCGCGCCGTCCGGCCGCCGCGGCGGCCATCGGGTAGCTGACCGTCCACAGCACCGACCGGGCCGCCGTGGTGACGCACAGCATCACGACGAGGGCCAGCGAGGCGGTGCTGAGCACCCCGAGCGACAGCGCGGCCGTCAGGACCAGCATGCCGGCACAGATGACCGGCAGGGTCACCGCCCGCCTGGCCACGGTGACCAGCGCGCTGCCGGCCGCGAACAAGATCCCGGCCACGGCGAAGACCAGGCCGATCTGCCCAGAGGAAGCGCCGCCCCGGTGCAACTGGGCCGGGACGAGCAGGGCGCAGGCCCCGGTGCTCAGGCCGGCGATCACCACCGCGGCGGCGGCGGCGATGATCGCGCCGTCGCGGCCCGCCGCCCGCAGCCGGCCCGGGGCGGCTGCGCCGGACCCGGCGGTACCCGCCGCCGGGACGCGGAGCGCGGCGAGCCCGCCGGTGATCACCGCGAAGCCCGCGGCCGCGGCCAGGAGCGGGACGGCCAGTCCGAGGTGCTCGGTGAGCGCGCCGGAGACGGCGGGCCCGGCCACCCCGCCCACTCCGGCGCTGGCTACCGACCCGCTCAGCGCCCGCGGGCCGTCCGCGGCGGCCAGCCAGCACAGGCCGGCGGTCCACAGCACGCCGTAGCCGGCGCCGAACGCGAGCCGGGCGGCGAGCAGGGCCGGGAAGCTGGCCGCCAGGGCCTGCGCGAACGTCGCGATCGCCATCAGCAGGCCCGCGGCCAGCGTGATCCGCCGGGCGCCGAACCGGTCGGACAACGTGCCCGCGGGCACCGATACGGCCAGCGTGGCGAGCCCGGTCGCGCCGAGCAGCAGGCCCTGCTGGAAACCGGACAGGCCGAGCCGGTGGGCGTAGACGGGCATGACCGGCACCAGTGCGAACTGGGCGGCCGCACTGGCCAGGATCAGCCCGTACATCAGCAGCCGGAACGCCCGCGTCATCATGTCCTCCTGGTTTCAGCTAGCTGCGGCACACGCCAGTTTAATATGAAGAAAACTTGAACTAAAGTGAAGGAATGTCGCAGGTACGATCGATTCAGCCGATCAAAAGCGGATTGGGGCTGCGGGAGCTGCAGGCGGTGCTCGCGGTGGCTGAGCTCGGGTCATTCCGGCGCGCGGCCGCGGCGCTCGGCTATACCCAGTCCGCGCTGTCGCATCAGGTGGCGGCGCTGGAGGCGGCGCTCGGGCAGGCGCTGTTCCGCCGCCCGGGCGGCCGGGCCGCGGTACGGCTGACGCCCGCGGGCGAAGCGGTCTGCCGCCGGGCACGGCGGGCGCTGGACGAGGTCGAGGCGGTGGCGGCCGACGCCGAGCAGGCGGCCCTCGGCGAGATCGTCCGGGTCCGGGTGGGCGTGACCCAGACCGCCGCGGCCGAGATCATGCCCGCGGCCCTGCGCGCCTTCCGCGACGATCATCCCGGCGTGGAGGTCGTGCTCGTCGCGGCCGACGACTGGGACACCTCCCGGGCCGAGCTACGCCGCGGCGAGCTGGATCTGGCGTTCTCCTACAACCTCGACTCGGACGAGTACGTCGAGGCCGTCGCGGTGCTGGCCGACCCCTGGGTCATCTTGACCCGGCGGGACAGCGCGATCGCCGGCCTGGAGCACGCCGGGTTCGACGTGCTCGACGGACTCGACCTGGTCGCCTGGACCCGCCGGTGGCGGGCGCAGGCCGAGCTCGAGGACACCTGGGCCCGGCGCGGCCTGGCGCCCAGGATCGTCTACCGTACCGACGACAACCTGGCCCTGCAGCGGCTGGTCGCGGCCGGGCTCGGGCACGCCTGCATCGGGCGGGCGGCGGCCAGCCGGGCCGTCGACCCGGCGCTGACCTGGCTGGAGCCGCACGACGCGGGCGCCCCGCGGACCATCGCCCTGTGCTACCCGCGGGACCGCCCGGTAACCGCCACCGCCCGCTCGCTCATCACCGCCATCCGCGCGCAGGCCGCCTGACGCGCCTGCCAGCGCGTAAGGCGCCGCGGGTGGCGGCCTGCTCGAGCAGGCGGACGCAGGTGGCGCCGAACGCGTGCCCGGAGGCCTGCAGCGCCATCGGCAGGGTGCTGGTCTCGGTCATCCCCGGCGACACGTTGACCTCAAGGAAGTACGCCGTGCCGGTCTCGTCCACGATCAGGTCGGTCCGGGACAGGTCGCGCAGCCCGAGCACCGAGTGAGCCGCGATCGCGATCCGGGCCACCTGCGTCGCGACCTCGCCGGGCAGCCGGGCCGGGACGTAGAACTCCGTCTTGCCCGGGGTGTACCGGGCCGCGTAGTCATAGCCGCCGTCGCCGGGGACGATCTCCACGGCCGGCAGCGCCTGCGGCCCGTCGCCCAGGTCGATCACTCCCACGGTGACCTCCGTGCCGCCGACGAGCCGCTCGATCAGCGCGATGTCGCCGTAGGCGAAGCAGCTCAGCAGCGCGGACGGCAACTCGGCCGCGTCGCGGACCGGTCCCGCGCCGAGTGCCGAGCCGCCGCGGGACGGCTTGATGTACAGCGGCAGCCCGAGCCGGGCGATGATCAGGTCGATCACCGCGGCCGCGCCCAGGTCGTGGAAGGTCTCCCGGGGCAGCGTCACCGACGGCGGCGTGTTCACCCCGGCCGCCGCGACCAGGGCCTTGGCCGTCGGCTTGTCGAACGCCATCTGGCAGGCGCTGGCCACCGAGCCGACGTAGGGCGCGCCGAGCAGCCCCAGGACCTCGCGGATCGCGCCGTCTTCCCCGGAGGCACCGTGGATCACCGGGAACACCGCGCTGGGCGGGTCGGCGCGCAGCCGGGTCAGCAGGTCGGAGTCCGCGTCGGCCACCACGGCGTCGATGCCCGCCTCGGCCAGGGCGTCCCGCACCCGGTCGCCGGAGCGCAGCGACACCTCCCGCTCGGCGGACAGGCCGCCGGCCAGGATCACCACACGATCAAGTTCGTACATGATGTTCAGAAACCTCAACGGGTGCCGGGTGCGGGCCCGAAGTCGTCCCGCAGCTCGATCTCGGTCTCGATCACCGAGGCCAGCCGGCGGATCCCCTCGCGGATCCGGTCCGGGCTGGGCAGGGAATAGCACAGCCGGGCGTACTGGCCGCCCGTGCCGTCCGCGTAGAAGCCGGTGCCCGGCACGTAGGCGACCCGCGACGAGATCGCCCTCGGCAGCATGGCCTTGGCGTGCACCCCGTCGGGCAGCCCGAGCCACACGAAGAACCCGCCGGCCGGCCGGGTCCAGTGACAGCCCGCCGGCATCATCGTGTCCAGGGCACTCAGCGTGGCGTCCCGCCGCTCCCGGTAGAGCTCACGGAAGTCCTTGACCTGCTCCAGCCAGGGCTGGGTGGCCAGGTACTCGCGTACGGTCAGCTGCGCGAAGCTGGAGTGGCACAGCACCGCCGACTCGGCGGCCAGGATCAGCTTGTCCCTGATCGCGGCCGGGGCCACCGCCCAGCCGACCCGCACGCCGGCGGCGAAGGTCTTGGAGAACGTGCCGAGGTACACCACCCCGTCACTGTCGTCGGCCCGCAGCGCCCGCATCGGGTCGCCGTCGAAGCCGAGCAGGCCGTAGGGATTGTCCTCGACCACGAGCAGGCCGGCGCGCTGGCAGATGTCCAGGATCCGGGGCCGGCGCGCGACGGCCAGGGTGACCCCGGCCGGATTGTGGAAGTTCGGCACGGTGTACAGGAACTTGGCCCGCCGCCCGGCCGCGGCGGTGCGGGCGATGGCTTCCTCGAGCGCCTCGGGGATCAGGCCGTCGTCGTCCATGGCCACGTGCACCACCCGGGCCTGGTAGGAGGCGAAGGCCCCCAGGGCGCCCACGTAGGACGGTGCCTCGGCCAAGATGACGTCGCCCGGATCGATGAAGATCCTGGTCAGCAGGTCGAGCGCCTGCTGGGAGCCGACGGTGACCACGATCTCGTCCGGGTGCGCCCGGATCTCCTCCAGCGCCATGACGTCGCAGATCCGCTCGCGCAGCCCGGCATCGCCCTGCGCGGTGCAGTACTGCAGCGCGGTGTCGCCATGGCCCGCCACGAGCTGGCCGATCATCTCGCCGACGGCGTCCAGCGGGAGCGCGGACACGTAGGGCGATCCGCCGGCCAGCGAGACGATCTCGGGCCGGGCGGCCACGGCGAACAGGGCCCGGATCTCGGAGGCGACCATGCCGACGGCACGTTCGGCGTACTGACCGAGATAGGGGTCAATTCGCTGTCGCCGGGATGCGGGCTGCTCTTCGGGGGTCACGGATTCTCCTGCAGGAGGCGCCTGAAGTGGTCCAGTATCATGCCAGGATAAGGGGTACCTGCTCAGGCACGCTTGTGGATTCTGCCGGGGATCGGCCTACCGGGGGAACGGGATGTCGCGCCGTATCGTCAATATCACGCTGGACAATCTCGGTGATTTGCCGCCGAGATGCCGCAAATGCGTTTTCTGGGAACTGGGTCCGGTCAGCCGGGCCCGGGCCGAGGAAAGCGGAGACCCCGAACTCGAGAAAGAGTCGTGGGTGTCGTCGGTGCTGCTCGAGTGGGGCAGCTGCGGGAAGATCGCCTATGTCGACGGCGTCCCCGCCGGGTACATGCTGTTCGCGCCGCCGCAGTACGCGCCGCGCTCGATGGCCTTCCCGACCAGCCCGGTGAGCGCCGACGCGGTGCTGTTCATGACCGCGCACCTGCTCAGCGAGTTCACCGGCGGGGGGATCGGCCGGATGCTCGTGCAGGCCATGGCCAAGGACCTGACCCGGCGGGGGGTGAAGGCGATCGAGGCCTTCGGCGACCGCCGCTGGGAGTCGCCGTCCTGCATGCTGCCGGTCGACTACCTGCTCGCCGTGGGATTCAAGACGATCCGCCCGCATCACCACTACCCGCGGCTGCGGATGGAACTGCGGACCATCCTCACCTGGCGGGAGGACGTCGAGGTCGCGCTGGAGCGGCTGCTCGGCTCGATGACGCCGTCGACCCCCCAGGGTGCGCTCCGGCCCGTGTAACAGGCCGGGCCTCCCTGAGGGGCCGTTAACGAGGAAACGTCAGATGAACTCGGCGAGCTCACGCAGCAGGGCCGACTTGGGCTTGGCGCCCACGATCTGCTTGACCACCTCGCCGCCGGAGAACACGTTCATGGTCGGGATGGCCATGATCCCGTACCGCTGGGACACGGCCGGGTTCTCGTCGATGTTGAGCTTGACGACGTCGATCTTGTCGGCGTACTCGGTCGCGATCTCTTCGAGAACCGGGGCCACCATGCGGCACGGGCCGCACCATTCGGCCCAGTAATCGACGATGACCGGCTTGTCGCTCTTCAGGACCTCCGCCTCGAACGTCTGGTCCGTCACGACCTTGGTCGCGCCCACTACGATCACATCCCTTTAGCTTGCGGGTGAATATTCGGTGCTGTATTTCAGGCCTTTTCCTGGCTGGCCAGCCAGCGTTCGGCGTCCAGGGCGGCCGCGCAGCCCGACCCGGCGGCGGTGACGGCCTGCCGGTAGGTGTGGTCCACCACGTCGCCGCAGGCGAACACGCCCTCGATGGCCGTGCGCGTGGAGGGCTGGTCGACCAGGAGATACCCGTCCGGATCGGCGGCCAGCTGGCTGGTGAACAGCTCGGACCGCGGGTCGTGCCCGATGGCCACGAACACCCCGGTCACCGGCAGCACGTGCTCGGTGCCGTCCCTGGTGTTCTTGATCCGCAGGCCGGTCACCTTGTCCGAGCCGAGGACCTCGGCCACCTCGCTGTCCCACAGGAAGCTGATCTTGGGATTGGCCAGCGCCCGGTCCTGCATGATCTTCGACGCCCGGAGCGTGTCCCGGCGGTGGATCACCGTCACGGACTTGCCGAACCTGGTCAGGAACGTGGCCTCCTCCATGGCCGAGTCGCCGCCGCCGATGACGGCGATGTCGTGACCGCGGAAGAAGAACCCGTCACAGGTGGCGCACCAGGAAACGCCGTGGCCGCCGAGTTCCTTCTCGCCGGGCACGCCGAGCTCCTTGTACCGGGAACCGGTGGCGATGATGACCGCGTGGGCCAGGTAGATCTCACTGTCGGTCTTGATCACCTTGGGAGTCGCGACGAGGTCGACCTCGATCACGTCGTCGGACAGCAGCTCGGCACCGAACCGCTCGGCCTGCTTGCGCATCGAGTCCATCAGCTCCGGGCCCATGACGGCGTCCGGGAAGCCGGGGAAGTTCTCCACGTCCGTGGTCTGCATGAGCGCGCCGCCGGCGGTGACCGATCCTTCGAAGACCAAGGGCTTCAGCTCCGCGCGAGCCGCGTACAGTGCCGCCGTATAACCGGCCGGGCCGGAACCGATCACGATGACATTCCGGACTTCGGGCACTTCTGACAACCCTTATCGACCCCCTATCTCACTAGCTCTGGTGAGAACCGATCCTAGGGCTCGGATGTTCCCGGCAGGGTCGCTGTGGCGAGGATGTGAGCGGTGCTGGCCGAGCAGCCGGAGGCGACCACCCAGGCCGCGTCGTGGTCGCCCTGGACGGCGACGATCACGATGGCCGGCTGGCCCTGGAAATGAGCCCTCTCGACCAGGACCAGGATCCCCGGGACGGTGCCCGCGGTCACCCGCTGCACGCATCCCTTGAGCGATCCGGGCGCGAGCGCCTGCGGGCCCAGGGCGCGTCCGGCGTGCCGTCGCAGCTCGGTCTCCAGCTGCTGCCGCAGCGTCGCGCGCTGGTAGTCGGTGGTGCTGTTCACGACCGGGAAGTTGCGCGGCGCCTCGATGGCGGGGACCGCGTGCGTCTGGCTCGACGGCACGGCGGCGCCGGCGGCCGTCCCGGCGAAGGTGCTGGCCGGGCAGGCCGCCGACCCTTCGGCGGCCGAGCTCGAGGAGCTGCTGCCGGTGACGCGGCTCAGGCCGAACCCGCCCGCGGCCAGCACCAGGACCGCGGCCACGGGCAGCAGGATCCGCTGGGTGACCAGCCGCAGATCCCAGCGCCGGCGCGGCCCCGGGCTGCTCGCGCGGCGCGGGGGGCTGTCATCAACGGCCCGTTCGGAAGAATGTCTTTGTGCCGCTTCCGCGGCCAGCACCGTGTCCAGTCGCCGGGCCAGGCCGGCGGGCATGGCGGGGACCGGCGCCGCGGCCAGCAGCGCCGGGACCTCGGCCAGCTGGTCGCTCAGCCCGGCACACTGCTCACAGGTCGCCAGGTGCGATGCGATGCTGGCGCGCCGGCGTCCGGTCACGAGTCCCGCCTGGTACTCGGCCAGCACGTCGGACTCCGGATGGCTAACCTGGCCTGCCTCCGGGGCGCCACCGAGGCGCCTCCTTCGCTCGTCGCTCGTTCCTCGCTCCTCACTCCAGGCGTCGCCGCGCCCCTCCGGCCCCTTCACGTCTCTCCTCCCTGCGCAGGTGAGACGCGCTCGCTGTCGGTTTGGTTCCCCCTGAGGTGGGCTACGTACGGCAGGAGCCGGGCGCGGGCCCGGGCGCAGCGGCTCTTGATCGTGCCCGGCGAGGTCTCCAGGATGGCGGCCGCGTCGTCGACGGAATAGCCGAGCATGTCCACCACCACCAGGGCGGCTCGCTGCGGCACCGGCAGGATACGCAGCGCGGCGTTGACGTCCAGCCGGGTGTCGCTGGCCCGCGCGGGGTCCGGGTCGTGCGCCAGCAGGGCATCGAGCGCCTGCTCGTCACCGGCGGAGGAAACCGGGCGGACGGCCCGGCGGCGCATCCGGTCCAGGCACGCGTTGACCACGATGCGGTGCAGCCAGGTGGTCACGGCGGAGTCGCCACGGAAGTCGCCCGCGCGGCGGAAGGCCGAGATCATCGCGTCCTGAAGGGCGTCGGCTGCCTCCTCGGGGTCGCAGACGGTGCGCAGTGCCACCGCCCACAGCCGGTCACGGTGCCTGCGGTACAGCTCGCCGAAGGCGTCGCTGTCGCCCGCCACGTGGCGGCGGAGGAGTTCAGTGTCCGAGACCCACTCGCCGCCGGAGCTGGGCACCGTGCCGGTCACGAGACATCAGCCCGACTCGCGCGCGGCCGAACCGTGCACGACCACGTTGTAGATCTGCGCCTCGTACTGATTGCCCGACCCGGCCAGCGGCGGCAGCCGGGTCATCCAGATCAGCACGTAACGGCCGGTGGCGGTGCCGCTCACGTCGAACGTCGTGCTGCCGTGCGCGGTCGTGGAGCTCGCCACCTCGGTGAAGGAGTTGAGCGCCGACGGCACCGGGCTGCTGTTGTTCCCGATCTCGATCTCGACGTCGGTGCAGCAGGTCGCGCCGAACTGGACCACCACCTGGCTCAGCCGCACTTGCTTACCCATATCCAGTATGAGTCCGGTGCCCTTCTTGAGGTTGCCCAGATTCGGATAGGTGAAGTAGTAGTCGGTGTGCCAGAACGTGCCCGGGCTGTTGTCGATCGCGTACTTGGCCCCGCTGCCATCCTCGTCCCCGCCGTCGTTGCCGAGGGCGTCGAAACTGTTCGCGCTGACCGGGGTGAGCACCACCGAGGCCGCCGCGGACGGCGCAGACGAGGACGAGGAGCTCTGGCTCGGCGGCGTGGCGCTGGCCGGGCTGCCCCGGTGGTTCAGCACCCAGCCGACCACGCCCGCCGCCGCCAGGACGACCACGATCACGGCGGTGACGATCACCGCCCGCGTCGAGGAGCGGTCGGCGGCGGCCGGCGGCGGGGCGGGCCCGGCCGGGACCGGGTGCGCGAATCGGCCGACGGGAACGGGTTCGTGGGGCCGTTCGGCCGGTAGCCGCGGTCGGGCTGGGCGCGGAGCGCGGCGGTGGCTGCCACGGGCATCGGCAGCGGGTCGGGCGGGGCCACGCTGGCCAGCGCCTCGGCCAGCATGGCCGGGGTGGTGAGCGCCGGGCCGTGACGGCTTGGCCGCTGGAACAGCGCCTGACAGGTCAGGGCGTCGATGTTGGCCGGCACGGCCGCGGACACCTGGCGCGGGGTGCGCGGCACCCCGTCGGCTTCCGGCGCCGCGGGCAGTCCGGCCCCGCCCTGGAAAACGGCGATCCTGGGGCTGGCGGCACCCTCAGGGCCCGCGCCCTCGAGGCGACCGGGCTCGGCGGTGACGGACTCGGCGGTACCGGGCTCGGCCGGATCCGGCCACGCGGGCCAGTAGCCGGTGAGCGCGGCGTACAGCAGCCGGGCCAGGTCCCGGGTGTCGGTGAGTTCGGCGTCCTGCCCGTCTTCGGTGCCGTCTGAGGCGGACGTCACCCCGGACAGCACGGCGTCGATGCCCAGCCCGGTGATCTTCACCCCGCTGCCGCGCGTCCAGTGCAGGCACGCCGGGTTCAGCCGCAGGTGGGCCAGCCCGCCGGCGTGCGCCGTCGCGACGGCCTGGGCCGCCTCGCACAGCAGCGACACGGCGACCGGGGCGTCCAGCGGGCCGTCGGCCAGCATGCCGAGCAGCGACTCGCCGGCTACCCACTCCAGCACCACGTAGGCCTGCTCGCCGGCGTCTTCGACGTCGAAGACCTGGGAGAAGCGCGGGTCGCCGAGCCTGCTCGCGGCGCGGGCGGCTCTGACGGCCTCGATGATCCGCGGGAAACCGGCCGCGAAAGTGAGCACGGTAACGGAGCGAGCGAGAGTCTCATCGGTCGCTTTCCAGAACGCCCAGCCGGTGCCAGCGCTCGTCTGGTCCACGAGGCGATACCGCCCCGCCAGCCGGGTACCTGGTTCCGACGTGTATGTGCTCATAGGTCGCTACCCATGCTAATGCCGCCCGCTCTGCCCGCCGAACCTCGCCGCCACAGTCCGGGCCAGGAACCCGAACTCGGCGACGCGCAGGGCCCGGGCCGACAGTGCGTACAGCAGGACCGCGCCGCCGCCGCCGACCACCGTGACGAGCAGCCCGTAGGACACGCTGGGGTTGTGCGCGACGTGCTCGGCGCCGATCATGACCGCGACCGCCCAGGCCAGGCCGGGCACGGTGGCCAGGTGCATCCGGGTCAGGCTGCGGGCGATGGCCCAGCCGTCCAGGCTGCCGACCCGCCGCAGCAGCGCGGCCCAGCCGACGATCGTGCCGACCAGGTTGGAGATCCCGTAGGCGATGCCCAGCCCGGCCACCACGTTCAGGCGGGGCAGCATGGACAGCGCGATGTAGTCGGCCGCGATGCTGACCGCCATGGTGAGCAGGCCGACGAAGGCGGCGGTCCGGCTGTCCTGGAAGGAGTAGAAGACCCGCAGCTGCAGCTGGGTCAGCATGTACGGGACCAGGCCGAGCGAGAACAGGCCGAACACCTCGCCGATGTACCTGGCCTGGTGCGGGTCGACGGAGCCGTAAGAGAACAGGAACTCGGCCAGCGGGCCGCCTAGGACGCCGAGGTAGATGGCCGCGGGCACCACGATCACCGAGGCCAGCCGGACCCCGATGGAGAAGTCGTCGCGGACCAGGGAGTACCTGCGGGCGCTCGCGTGCTCGCTCATCCGGGGCAGCAGCGCGGTGATCACCGAGATGCCGACGATCGCGTACGGCAGCTGGAACAGCTGCCAGGAAATGGAGTATGCCGAGTAGCCGTTCGGCCCGGGCTCGGCGGCGTTCGCCACGATCTGGACGATCAGGTTGCCGGCCCACTGCGAGATCACGTAGACCGACATCCAGCCGGCCATCCGGCCCATCTCGGATACTTCGCCGCGCCGGAACCCGAGCGCTGGCCGCCAGCTGAACCCGGCGCCGCGCAGCGACGGGAACAGGGCCACGGTCTGCGCGATGACGCCGAGGGTGGTGCCGATGCCGAGCAACTGCACGCCGAAGGAGGAGATGTTCTGCGGGGTCTTGCCCAGGCCGACCGTCGCCACGTACAGGCCGCCGACCACGATCACGATCAGGTTGTTGATGACCGGCGTCCACATCGGCGCCGCGAACCGGCCGCGGGTGTTCAGCACCGCGCCGATCAGCGAGCTCATGCCGTAGAAGAAGATCTGCGGGATGAAGAAGTAGGCCCACACCACCATCAGGTGGTGCTCGCTCCCGTGGATGGTGGGCGCGTACAGGTCGACCAGCGGGCAGGCCAGCAGCGTCGCTACCACGGTGACCGCCAGCAGGGCCACCGCGCCCAGGGTGAACATCCGCTGCGCGTAGGCCTCGCCGCGGTCCGGGTCCCGCAGGCCCGCCCGGACCAGCAGCGGCACCACCACGCTGGTGAAGATGCCGCCCAGCATCAGGTAGTAGACGGTGTTCGGCAGCGTGTTGGCGTTGTTGTACGCGCTGCCGAGGAACGAGACGCCGACCGCGTAGGTCAGGACGAGCGTGCGCAGGAACCCGGTGCCACGGGAGAGCAGGGTGCCGACCGCCATGCCGGCGCCGGACCGGATGAGGCTGGGGCGCGGGGTGGCGCGCTGGCCTCCCGGCGGCCCCGGCGGCCCCGGCGGCCCCGGTGGTCCGGGCGTTCTGGGTTGCGGCCGGTAGCCAGGCTGCCGTGGCCGCAGGTCCTCCGGCGGCCGGTACTCGGTGGTGCGGGGCACCCGGCGCCAGCCCGGCGGCGCGTCTACCGAGCCGGGCGGCACCGTGGGGGTGAACCGCGGAGTTCGCAGCGCCCGGGGCGGTGGCGCGGGCCACTCCAGCGCCAGCGGCAGCGTGGTCTCGGCCGGGCTGGGGCCGCCGCCCGGCATCGGCCCGTCCAGCGGCGGCAGCGGGTCGGCGTCCCCGGGGTGCCGGCCGTGCCGGCCTGGCCCGGGCTCGTCCGGCTCAGGCTCGTATCCGGGCTCTCGCGGGCCCGGCTCAGGCGTCGTCTGCCCAGCGTCGTGCATCGGCCAGGTCATCCGGTGCCTCCGTCGGGTGTCGCGCGCTGGTGCTGCCAGTGTCGACGCTACCTGGTAGATCGCCATCTTCGGGGGCAACCTGGGTGTCAGCACGCATTCGCCGCCGGACACCGCGGAACACCGAGGTGAGGACCAGGACGCCGATCGCGGCGCCGACAAGGAACAAGATCGCGCGGCCGTACCTGGTCGACTGGACGGTCAGCGAGGTCAGCCGGAGCGGCAGCTGCTTCCCGTGCACCGTGGTGAGGGTCAGCTGGATGGCGGTCGGCCCGATCGGCGCCGAGCTCACCGGGAGCCGGACGGTGGGCGCCTGCCCCGGCGGGATGACGATCAGGCTCTTGAAGTGCCCGACGGTCAGCTGGGACGGCCGGTCCGGCACGGGGACCACATTGGTATTCAGCCGGACCTGGATGGCGTGCTGTGAGTGGTTCTGGATGGACACCGGGACCAGCCCGGACGCGCCGCCCATCGGCACCTGCTGGGCCGCGATGATCTTGATCTGGGCCTCTTCGCCGCTCATGAACCCGGACAGCTTTCTGGCCAGCTTCTGGCCCTGGGCCTCCCCGCGGCCGCGCCAGGCCGAGGATTCGGTGGCGGTCAGGGCCTGCTGCAGGCCCTGAGTGTAGGAGCTGGAGGGCTGGTACAGCAGGTCCTTGTAGGTGCCGAGCTCGTCGCCGGTCTGGGCCACCGTGCTCAGGTAGCCGCCGGTGAGCTCGCCCGGGCTGGCCTTGCTGGACGGCGGGTGCTGGCGGACCAGGCCCCGCTCGCTGTCCTGGGCCCCGGCCAGGGTGCCCAGCGCGGTGGGTGACAGCCACGGGGTGCTGGTCGTCTCGCTGAGCAGGTCGCTGGCCAGCGTCGCCGACGGGCTCCAGCCCTCGGGCGGGGCCGCCACGATGGACCGGTCCGAGTCCGGCGCCTCGGCGGCGATCATCGCGGTCTCGGCCAGGAACCGCTGGGTGACCGCGAACTGCGTGCTCTGCGGCAGCACGCCGGACCTGGTGTCGCCCGCCGCCAGCACCCCGGTCAGCACGTGGTCGGCGAGCAGGATGGTCATGCTCACCCCGGACGCGGTCCGGATCGAGGTGATCGCGTCATCCGGTTCGAATACCGCCTGGTTGGCGGGCGGCAGCTCGGTGCTGTCCAGCACCGCCGCGCCGATGTGCTGGGCGGTGGCCAGGTTGGTGAGCACGCTGAGATCGGCCGTCCCGCCCGCGGGAACCGCGATGGACGGGCCGAACGACCCGTGCAGCACGTGGCCCGCCACCGCGGAGCCCATGGTGTAGGCGGTGGTGATGTCCGCGGTCAGCTCGCTGTGCACCAGCGCGGACACGTCCACGTTGGCGTAGGGCGTGATCACGGTCGGCTGGGCCGCGGTGATGCCGCGCAGCGAGTCGAGCCACGTCGTGGCCGTCTTGTCCGGCTGTTCGGTGACCTGGCCGCTGCAGCCGGTCCCGGACGCCACCTGGTAGGTCTTGGTCATCGTGTTCACGTCGCTGAGCAGCGCCGGGTCCACCACCCAGGTCAGGTGCGCGCCGGGATGGGCCTGCCCGGCCCCGAGCAGGGCCGACAGCCGGCCCCCGGGCGCCAGGCTAGTGGTCAGGTCGTTGCTGGTCAGGGCCGTGCAGACCTGATGGTGCGGCTGGTCGACCAGCGGCCACACCCACGCGATGTCCAGCGGGCGTTTCAGGCTGGCTGCCTGCTGACCCGGCCAGAACGGCAGCAACGTCTGGTCCGCGCCCAGCACGTCACCGCCGCCGTTGCTGAGCTGGGCGCTGACCGGATAGACCCCGAACTGGGCCAGGCCGGCGGTGTCGACCTGAAACGAGGCGCGCCACTGGACGACGGCACCGGGCCGCAGGCTGGCGGTGAGGACGAACGGATCGCCCGCCGCCGCCAGGCTCGCGCCGGTGCCCTGGCTCACATAGGTGTCCATCTCGTCCCGGGTCGGGAACCGTTCCGCCGAGGTGAACAGCTGGACGTTCAGCCCGGCCTGGGTCTGGCCGGTGCTGTTGGTCACCGTTCCGGCCACGGTGACGGTGCTGCCGGGCTTGGCCGTCTGCGGCGTCATCGACTCGATGACGATCGACACCCGGCCGGGCTGGGCCGCGTGGGCCGCGTGGGGGGGCCGTCTGGGCCGCGCGCTCCGTCTGGGCCTGCGCCGGGGCGGCCAGCGCGAGGAGCGCGGTGACCGCGGCTGGCATCACGGCGGCGGCGGCCAGAGACAGGATCCGCCGCGTGATGTCCGCCGGTAGCAAGCCGTGCACACTTGGAATGGTATTGCCGATCGAAACTGAACCCGTGCGTTACTCTCAATGGCCGTGCCCATGACCAACGAACAGCGGAAGGCGGCCGCCGCGTTGCTGCGCGAGCGTGTTCCCGAGGTCGCCGACATCGGCCGCCTGTTCACCAGGCACGGCTACGAGCTGGCCCTGGTCGGCGGCCCGGTCCGCGACGTCTTCCGCGGCGAGCGGCCGAGCGACCTCGACCTGACCACCAATGCCAGCCCCGAACAGGTCCTGGCCGTGGTCGAGGGCTGGGCCGACGCGATCTGGACGGTCGGCATCGCCTTCGGCACCGTGGGCCTGCGCAAGGGCGGGACGGTGTTCGAGATCACCACCTACCGCAGCGAGCAGTACCGCACCGAGTCCCGCAAGCCCGACGTCCGGTACGGCCGGTCGCTGGAGGAGGACCTGAGCCGGCGGGACTTCACCATCAACGCGATGGCTGCCCGGCTGCCCGGCTACGAGCTAGTCGACCCGTTCGGCGGCCTGGACGCGCTGAAGGACAAGGTGCTGCGCACTCCGGGGCGCCCGGAGGATTCGTTCAACGACGACCCGCTGCGCATCCTGCGCGCGGCCCGGTTCGCGGCCAAGCTGGGCTTCGAGGTCGCGCCCGAGGTGCGGGCGGCCATGACCGAGCAGGCGGGCGGGCTTGCGAAAAAGGTCTCCGTGGAACGCATCACCGGCGAGCTGACCAAGCTGATGCTCGCTCCAGATCCGGCGCGGGGCATCGACCTGCTGGTCCGGACCGGCGTCGCCGACGAGGTGCTGCCTGAGGTGTCCCGGCTGCGGATGGAGGCCGACGAGCACCACCGGCACAAGGACGTCTACCAGCACAGCCTCACCGTGCTCAGGCAGGCCATCGACCTTGAGCCGGACTACGGGCTCCAGGGCGACCTGACCGTGCGGCTGGCCGCGCTGCTGCACGACATCGGCAAGCCGCGCACCCGGTCGCTGCTGCCCGACGGGCGGGTCGCGTTCCACCTGCACGAGGTGGTCGGCGAGAAGCTGACCAGGAAGAGGCTGACCGCGCTGCGGTTCCCGAACGACGTGATCCACGACGTATCCCGGCTGGTCGAGCTGCACCTGCGGTTCCACGGGTACGGGGAGGAGGAGTGGACCGACTCGGCGGTGCGTCGCTACGTCCGGGACGCCGGGCCGCTGCTCAGCCGGCTGCACGTGCTGACCCGGGCCGACTGCACCACCCGCAACCAGGCCAAGGCACAGCGGCTGGCCCGCGCGTACTCCAGCCTGGAGCAGCGCATCGAGGAGCTCAGCGAGCAGGAGGAGCTGTCCAAGATCCGGCCGGAGCTTGACGGCCACGACATCATGCGCATCCTCGGCCTGACCCCGGGGCCGCTGGTCGGGAGGGCCCACGACTATCTGCTCGAGCTGCGCATCAGCCGCGGCCTGATCGGCCGTGACGAGGCCATTCAGGCGCTGCTTGACTGGGCCGCGGAGGAGGGCATCCCGGTCCCGGAGCCAGCCGACGAAGAACCAGACGACGAAGAGCCGGGCGACGAAGAGCCGGGCGAGGAAGAGCCGGGCGAGGACTGACCGCGGGGCCGGGCCAGCCAGTACGCCCCGGCCAGGATCGCGAACCCCGCCGCCACCAGGGCGACGATGGCCGGCGAGTGCCCGTCGGACGGCATGAACGCCGCGCTCAGCGCGGCTCCGGCCACGTACGTGACGTTGAACATCATGTCGTAGAAGGCGAACACCCGGCCCCGGTACTCGTCGGCCACCTCCTCCTGCAGGATCGTCACGGCGCAGATCGCCACGCCCTGCCGGCTCAGGTAGAGCCCGAACCCGATGGCCAGGTAGGCCAGCTGGTTGAAGGTCTCGCCGAGCGCCACCGTCACCACCGCGCTGACCAGCAGCAGCACCGTGATCCAGGCCGGCTTGGACAGCCGCCTGGTGACCGGCGGGGTGATCACCGCCGCGCAGGCGTAGCCGATCCCCGACGCGATGACCAGCCCGCCCAGGTGACTCTCGGCCGTGCCCACGCTCGACCGGTAGAAGTAGTCCCGGTACAGCAGGATCGACATCAGGAACAACGGCCCGAACAGGAAGCTGAAGCCGCCGGTCGCGCCCAGCACCGCCGCCGGGCCGCGCCGCCGCAGCACGTACCGCGCCCCGGCCGCCAGCCCGGCCGCGACCACGGCCAGCTCGCTGAGCAGCCGGCCCGGGCCGGCTCGCCGGGTTCGCGCAAAGGGCCCAGCAGGTCACGGCCCATGGTGGCCGCCACCACGCTGGCCGCCACGTAGCAGCCGCCCCCGGCCAGCAGCGTGACGGCCGCCCCGCGCTCGGAATTGCCGGTGGCCACGTTCAGGCCCAGGGCTACGATCCCGCCCAGCGTGGCCATGATGCCGCCCGCCGTGGGCGACACCGAGTTCGCCATGACCAGCTTGTCTTCGGCCACCACGTGCGGCAGGGCCGCGGAGAGCGCCGACAGGAAGAACCGGTTCACGCCCAGCACGAGCAGGACCGCCACGTAGAGCGGTGCGCCGCGGCTGCCCGCCGCCATCAGTGCCGCGGTCAGCACCACGAAGGCCGACCGGACCACCGCCGACCAGACCAGGATCTGGCGCCGGGACCAGCGGTCGATGAGCACCCCGGCGAACGGCCCGATCAGCGAGTACGGCAGGTACAGGGCGGCGAACGCCGCCGCGCCGGCCGCCGGGCTCGGGAACGACGAGGCGTTGAAGAACACGTACGTCCCGACCCCGGCGGTGATGATGCCGTCACCGGTCTGCGAGACCAGCCGGGTGGCGAACAGCCGCCTGAAGTCCCGCTCGGCCAGGACGACCCTCAGGTCGCCCAGGAGCGTGGGCCGGCCGCTCGCTGCCACCCGTCCAGCTTAGAACCCGGGCCGGCGAGGCGGTTAGCGGGCTTAGCGCGCGACCTCGCCGAGGATGAACTTCTCCACCAGGTCGCGGCACACGTCGTCGCCGAACTGCTCCGGCGGGGACTTCATGAAGTACGAGCTGGCCGAGATCACCGGCCCGCCGATGCCGCGGTCCAGCGCGATCTTGGCCGCGCGCACCGCGTCGATGATCACGCCCGCCGAGTTGGGCGAGTCCCACACCTCGAGCTTGTACTCCAGGTTGAGCGGCACGTCCCCGAACGCCTTGCCCTCCAGCCGCACGTACGCCATCTTGCGGTCATCCAGCCAGGGCACGTGGTCCGACGGGCCGATGTGCACGGTCGCGCGTTCCATCTCGTGCGGGATCTGCGAGGTGACCGCGCGCGTCTTGGAGATCTTCTTGGACTGGAGCCGCTTGCGCTCCAGCATGTTCATGAAGTCCATGTTC
Source organism: uncultured Actinomycetes bacterium (assembly GCA_963819785.1). Classification (GTDB taxonomy): domain Bacteria; phylum Actinomycetota; class Actinomycetes; order Streptosporangiales; family Streptosporangiaceae; genus Palsa-504. Next base: position 94,664 of record CAWFXW010000012.1, read on the forward strand.
CCGCCGAAGTTGAGCTGGTAGGTGCGCAGCAGCTCGACCCCGCGATCCTCGAACAGCTTGGCCAGGACGCGGTGGGTGATGGTCGCGCCGACCTGGGACTTGATGTCGTCGCCGATGATCGGCACGCCGGCCTCGGTGAACTTCGCGGCCCACTCCGGGTCCGAGGCGATGAACACCGGCAGCGCGTTCACGAACGCCACGCGCGCGTCGATCGCGCACTGCGCGTAGAACTTGTCGGCCTCCTCGGACCCGACCGGCAGGTATGACACCAGCACGTCGGCGCCGGTCTCGCGGAGCACCCCGGCCACGTCCGCCGGCGGCTCGTCGGACTCGGTGATGAACTCGCGGTAGTACTCGCCCAGGCCGTCCATGGTGTGGCCGCGCTGGACGATCACCCCGGTCGGCGGCACGTCGGCGAACTTGATCGTGTTGTTCTCGCTCGCCCTGATGGCCTCGGCCAGGTCGACGCCGACCTTCTTGGCGTCCACATCGAACGCGGCGACGACCTGCACGTCGCTGACGTGGTACGGCCCGAACCGGACATGCATGAGGCCGGGAACCCTCGCCCCGTCGGCGGCGTCCTTGTAATACTCCAGTCCCTGCACCAGGGAGCTAGCGCAGTTACCCACCCCCACGATGGCGATGCGTACCTTGCCCATCAGGATGACTCCTTATCGGAAGTGTTGTCTGGTCCGCCGGCCTGCCGCTCCGAGGCGATCAGCTCGTTCAGCCACCGGACTTCTCGTTCCACTGACTCCAGGCCATGCCGGTGCAGTTCCAGGGTGTAGCTGTCCACGCGCTCCCTGGTGCGCGTCAGGGCCGCCCGGATGGACTCCATGCGCTCCTCGAGGCGGCTGCGCCGGCCCTCGAGGATCCGGAGCCGTACGTCGGCCCTCGTCTGCCCGAAAAACGCGAAGTGAACGCCGAACCCGTCGTCGTCCCACGCCGGGGGACCGCCCTCGCCGAGGAGGTCCTGCAGCCGTTCCTTGCCGTCGGCGGTCAGCCGGTACACCTTCATCGCCCGCCGGCCGGGACGCGGCCGGCCCGCCGCGGTGGTCCGGGCCTGCTCGCCCTCGTCGTGCTCCTCGGCGATGAGCCCGGCGGCGAGCAGTTCGTGCAGGCACGGATAGAGCGATCCGTAGGAGAGCGCGCGGAACAACCCCAGGACACTGGTGATCTGCTTGCGCAGCTCATAGCCGTGCATCGGCGTCCTGTGCAGCAGCCCGAGCACGGCGAGCTCGAGTACCGCGGACCGGTTGCGCCCCATGCTGCCCCCTCGGTGCAATGTCGCTGGCAGTTCTGTGCCTATTCGCTGGCCCTATCCGGTGTATCCGGTGTATCCGCACGATGCGTCGAGGCGATAGCTCGGTTCGCTAGATCGCCTCGATGTATCGAACCGATACATCGAGATACTATGTCCCGCTTCGGCTCCCGGCAAGTCCTCGTCGCGCCGGCCCTGACGCGCCGGCGAACGTGATCACCTTCCGGACTCGGCTCAGACCCCGGTTGGGACGTACTCTGGCGAACATGACGTCTAGGCGTTCCGTCGTGGATTACGGGCTGGCCCGCCGGGCCACCCTCGCCTCCGTGTTCTCCGGGCGCACGACCGTCACCGACGTCTGCGACGCGCACCCCTACCTGCTGCGCGCGGCGAAGTTCCACGGCGAGCCCACCGACGAGCGCTGCCCGATCTGCCGCAAGGCCAAGCTGACCCACGTCACCTACGTCTACGGCGATGAACTCGGCCAGTATGAGGGAAGGGTGAAGAAGACCCGCGAACTGGCTGAGATGGCCGCCGAATACGGTGAATTCCGGGTGTATGTGGTCGAAGTCTGCCAAAGTTGCGGATGGAACCACCTCGCTTCCTCCTACGTTCTCGGCACTGGTGAACCTGCCGTACGCCGGAGGCGGCGTGCGCGGAGCAGCCAGTGAACTCCCTTGCCAGGAGGTAACGTGTTTGTTCGGCGGGTCATCGGATGACCGGACCCGTCGCCGGGTAGAGGCCGCTTTTCCCGCAAAAGCCGCGGCCTCCGAGCCACCAGCGAGGACGCGTGAGCAGCAAAGCTGATGACTTTGACGTTCGGTATCGCGACGGCCGTGACGGCCGCGCCTGGGGCAGCGGGGCGGACGGGGACCACGCCAGCGGGGAGTACGGCGACGCTGGCTACGGCGACGGTGGTTACGCCGGGACCGACCACGGTGCCCTGGGCGGGACGGTCGACTATGACCTGGGCTACGACGCCAACGGCTGGGACACGCAGGGCTTCCGCAGCCCCACAGCCGGCTACCTGGACAATCACGAGACCGCTCAGCTAGACGGCGCCGCCGGCGCCGCCGCCCGCCCGCAGCACGGTCCCGAGCAGGACCCGGCAGGCGGGCACGGTCCGGCTAACGGACACGGCAACGGACATGGCAACGGTCGCGGCGGCAGCCACGCGCGGACGTCCGGGGCCCACGCCGGCACCCAGCAGGTCGCCGCCCCGGGCGCGCCCGGCAGCACCGGCCCCTGGCGCCCCGACGAGACGGGCCAGACCGTCCAGCTGAACCGGCCAGGCCGCCCCGGCCGCCGGGCCCGCGCCGGCGGCCCGCAGGGACCGCAGGGCCCGTACGGACCGGGAGGGCCGATGGGCCCGCGCGGCCCGCGCGGCCCGCGCGGCCCGCGCACCCCCCGGGTCAAGGTCAAGGGCAGCTGGTGGCGCCACTGGACCTTGCGGAAGGCCCTGGGCGTGCTGCTCAGCTTCATCGGCGCGTTCATCGTCTTGGGGGCCATCGCGGTCGCCGTGGCCTACGAGGAGACGCCGGTCCCGAGCGCGGCCATGGCCGCCACCGGCTACGCGCAGTCCGTCGTCTACTCGAGCAACGGCACCGTCATCGGCCGGTTCGGCAGCACCGACCGGGTGCAGCTGACCTACAACCAGATTCCGGTGCCGCTCATCTGGGCGGTGCTCGCCGCGGAGGACCGGAACTTCTTCAGCGAGGGCGGCGTCTCGCCGACCGGCATCGTCCGCGCCGCCTTCGCGGACCTCACCGGCAGCGACGGCTCGCTGCAGGGCGGCTCGACCATCACCCAGGAGTTCGTCCGGCAGTACTACACCGGCATCGGCACCCAGCAGACGCTCAGCCGCAAGATCAAGGAGATCTTCGTGGCGATGAAGGTCGCCAAGGAGAAGTCCAAGCAGTGGATCTTGACCAACTACCTGAACACGATCTACTTCGGCGAGGGCTCTTACGGGGTCGAGGCGGCCGCGGAGACGTTCTTCGGCAAGCCGGTGGGCCAGCTCACCGTGGCGCAGGACGCGGTGATCGCCGCCGTCCTGCAGCAGCCGAGCACGTACCCGATGCCGCAGTACCGTGCCCAGCTCATCGCGCGCTGGCACTACGTGATCACCGGCATGGTCTCGACCGGGCACCTGTCCGCGGCGACGGCCGCGACCATGAAGTTCCCGGGCATCGGCGACCACGCGGCGCAGACCGTCGGCAAGCAGGTCTGGGACCCCTACGTGCTCGGCATGGTCCGCACCGAGCTCGAGCAGGTCTACGGCTTCACCGAGTCGCAGATCGACAACGGCGGGTACGCGATCAAGACCAGCATCGACGACACGAAGATGAAGGCGCTCTACGCCGCGATCAACCAGAACGAGGCGACGATCAACAACAGCGCCTACCCGTTCAAGTCGTACATGCGCGCCGCCGCGGTGCTCGAGGACCCGGCGAGCGGCGCGGTCCAGGCGGTGTACGCGGGCCCGGGCTATCCGGGGTGGAAGTACAACGGGACCGGGAAGACGATCACCGCCAAGCAGTGCCAGGCCATCCAGTGCCAATACGACATGGCCACGGTCAACCGGGAGCAGGTCGGCTCCTCGTTCAAGCCGTACATCCTGGCCACCGCGGTCAAGGAAGGCATGAACGTCCAGACCAGCACGCTCGACGGCTTCACCCCGCTGTCGATCCCGCCGGACTCTCAGCCGGACACCTATCCGCAGACCTCCGCGCCGGCCAGCGACGACCGGCTGGTCGCTGCCGATCAACAACGACAGCGCGGGTGAGAACGGGGCGTACACGCCGCAGATCGCGATGGCCGCGTCGATCAACACCGCCTACGCCAACCTGTGGCACGCGGTGGCGGGCCCCGACGGGATGAACGTGCTCGACATGGCGCAGTCGTTCGGCGTCAACATCCGTGACCCCCAGTCCGGCATGTACACGGACCGGGACTATGCCACCCTGGCCCTCGGCCAGGCCTTCCTGACCGTCGCCGAGCAGGCCTCGATGCTGGCCACCCTCGACGACAACGGCGTCTATCACGACCAGCACCTGATCACCACGATCACCCAGAACAACGTGCAGATCCCGATCAAGATCACCAGCGCCCTGGTGTTCAACAGCAACCCGATGCAGAACGCCGAGATGGACTCCCAGGTCCAGTACGCGATGTCCGTGGACACCCTGGCCGGCGGCACGGGCACGGCGGCCGCGATGAGCAACGGCCAGGAGATCATCGCCAAGACCGGCACCACCGAGACCGCGCAGTCGGCCTTCTTCATCGGCGCCATCCCGAGCCAGGCCCTGGCCGTCGCGCTGTTCACCCACCACCAGAACGCGGATAAGAACGACCCGCAGACGCTCAACCTGCTCGGCGGCCAGTCCCAGGGCGGCTTCGGCGGGACGTGGCCGGCCACCATCTGGCACACCTACGCGGAGAACATGTTCGTGACGCTGGGCGTGGAGAAGTTCCAGCCGGTGGTGTTCACCGGAGTCAAGTGGAACGAGGTGCCGCCGAACCTGCGCAAGTCCGGCAAGAAGCACCCCAAGAAGAAGGACAACCCGAACCCGGGCAACGGCGGCAATCCCACCCTGCCGCCCAGCGGCGGGAACCCGAACCCCTACCCCACCTACAGCTGCGACCCGACCGTGGTGACCTGCAACCCGAACGCCCCGGCCGGGAACGGCACCACCCAGTCGGTGAGCGCCATCGAGGCGGGCGCCGCGATGGGCGGTGTGGTCGCCGGGCTGCCCGCGACGTGCCTGTGGGTCCGGCGCCGCACGCGCCGGAAAGTCGCCAGGCGCGGTTAGATAGGAGAGTGGAAGACACCCGGCCGGGTACGGTCCCGCCCGGCGATCACCCCGACCCGGGCGGGAGGTGGTGGCGGGAGCGCCGCGGCCTCGCGGTCATCCTGGGCGGCGCCAGCGCCCTGACCGCCGCGTCGGTGCTGGCCATGGTGCTCGCCTTCGCCGAGAAGGTGCCGTGCCGCGCGGGGGCCTGGAACTACGACGTCAAGAAGTACCAGGACTTCTGCTACACCGACATCTACCCGCTGTACTACGGCGAAGGCCTGTACACCAAGCAGGTCCCCTACTCCGGTCACAAGGTGGAGTACCCGGTGCTGATCGGCGGGGCCATGCAGGCCGTGGCCTGGCTGGTCCGCAACGTCGACGCGACGATCAGGGGCCGGGAGTTCTACGACGTCACCACCGTGCTGCTCGCGCTGTGCGCGGTGGCCGCCGTGCTCGCGACCGCTCGCGCGGCCGGCGCCGACCGGCGGTGGCAGGCGCTGCTCGTGGCGCTGTCCCCGGCCCTGATCCTGAACGCGTTCGTCAACTGGGACCTGATCGCCATGGCGCTGACCGCGCTGGGCATCGCGGCCTGGGCGGCGCGCCGCGGTGTGTGGGCCGGGGTCCTGCTCGGCCTGGCCGTCGCGACCAAGTTCTACCCGCTGGTGGTGCTCGGCGCGCTGCTGCTGCTGTGCCTGCGGGCCGGGCGGATGCGGGAGTTCGCGAAGACCTTCGCCGCCGCCGCGGCGGCCTGGCTGGCGGTCAACGTGCCGGTCATGATCCTCGCGCTGCCCGGCTGGGCCACCTTCTACATCTTCAGCAAGAACCGGGGCGCCGACTGGGGGTCGCTGTGGTACATGTTCCAGTACTTCAACGTGCCCAGGCTCGGGGATGGCCAGCTCAGCGTGGTCAATGACATGTCCGCCGCGGCCCTGGCCGTCACCTTCGCCGCGATCGCCCTGCTCGCGCTGGCCGCCCCCCGCCGGCCCCGGCTGCCGCAGCTGTGCTTCCTGCTGCTGGCCGCGTTCCTGATGACGAACAAGGTCTGGTCACCGCAGTACGTCATCTGGCTGGTGCCGCTCGCGGTGCTGGCCCGGCCCCGGCTGTGGCCGTACCTGCTGTGGCAGCTGGCCGAGGTCGGGTACTACCTCGCCATCTGGGCCTACCTGATCTTCCAGGCACGCCTTGATGGCGAGCCCCCGTTCGCCGGCTTCCAGGGCATCGGCACCGGGTGGTACTTCACGGCGCTCCTGCTCCGGTTCCTCACCGTAGGCCTGCTCGCCGCCTACGTGGTCCGGGACATTCTTTGTGCCGAACGGGACGTGGTGCGTGCCCGCGGCCTCGACGACCCGGCGGGTGGTGTCCTGGACCAGGCCCCGGACCAGTTCCGGATCCGGCTCGGCCGCCGGTCAGTGCTGGCGGGTCAGGCGCCCAGGTGCTGTTTCAGCCAGCTGACGTCGGCGGCCAGCCCGCCGTTCTCGTCGGGCGTCTCGCAGATCACGGTCGCGCCCGCCGCCTGCACCACGCCGAGCAGCAGTGCCGGGTCGATGGTCCCCGACGCGATGTTCGCGTGCCGGTCCCGGCCGGAGCCGAACTCGTCGCGTGAGTTGTTGCAGTGCACCAGGTCGATCCGGCCGGTGATGGCCTTGACCCGGTCCACCGCGTCGGCCAGGTCGATACCGGCCGAGTTGGCGTGACAGGTGTCCAGGCAGAACCCGACGTCCTCGTCGTCGCCCCCGGCGGCCTGCGTGACCGCCTCCCACAGCCGGCCGATCGCGTCCAGCGACCGGGCCATCGCGCCGTCGCCGCCCGCGGTGTTCTCGATCAGCATGGGCAGCGGCCGCTCGATGCGCTCCACCGCCTTGCGCCAGTTCTCGATGCCCTCCTCGACGGCCACCCCCGCGGTGACGTGGCCGCCGTGCACGATCAGCCCCTTGGCCCCGATCGACGCGGCCGCCTGGAGCTGCTGGTCGAGCAGCTTGCGGCTGGGGATACGGATCCGGTTGTTGCTCGTGGCCACGTTGATGACGTACGGCGCGTGGATGTAGACGTCCAGGCCGGCGGCGGCGTAGGCGGCCTTGATGGCCTCGGGGTCGCCGCCCGGTATCACGGGGCCCTTCCAGCCCTGCGGATCGCCGAGGAAGAACTGGACCGCGTCCGCCCCGCGGGCGGTCGCCTCGGCGAGCGGGTCATCGACGTGGAAGTGGGCTCCGATGCGCGGCATGCACCGAGCCTATTACCCCACGAACCCGCCCTTAGACAGGCCGATGGCCAGCCCGACGAACCCGGCGATGATGCCCGTCACGATGACCACGCGCTGGTTGCGGGTGGAGGAGACCATCTGGGCATAGAGCCCGGCCCCGCACGCGACCAGCCCGGTCGCGGTGGCCAGGATGTGCACCGCCGGCACGGTGTGCTCGTTCCGCACGAGCAGCCCGAGGACGAACGAGACCAGGCCGAGCAGCATGATCCCGATGGCCGTGATGTTCTCTGCCGGGTGCGGCTGTCCGTCGTTGTTCAAGATGTTCAGGCGCGGGCCGTTCCGGACAGTGCCTGCCACGATGACCACCTCCTGGCTGTCGATACTCGACAATCTTCCCCTGGTCGGCGGGCGGGAATCCAGGGCTTTGCTAACGTCACGGCGACGGCTCGGCATCTGGTTACCGCGGCCCGGCGATGTTGGGTAGACTGACGCCCGCCGCGGACGACCAGCCGGCATCAGCGCCGGCGTGTACCCGCGGTACCTCCTGCCACGGAAAGACCGTGGCCGCATCAGTCCAGAGGAGGCTGCGACGCCCATGCGTCATTACGAGATCATGATCATCCTCGACCCCAACCTCGAGGAGCGTACCGTTCAGCCGTCGCTCGACCAGTTCCTGAAGGTCGTGACCGGCGACGGCGGCAAGGTCGAGAAGGTTGACATCTGGGGCAAGCGCCGTCTTGCCTACCAGATCGAGAAGAAGTCCGAGGGCATCTACGCCGTCGTCGACCTGACCGCCGAGCCCGCCACCGTGCAGGAGCTGGACCGCCAGCTCAACCTCAACGAGGCCATCCTGCGGACCAAGGTCACGCGGCCCGACCACCACTGAGCGCGGCACCTCCCGCCGCTCGGTCCCATCAGCAGTCATAATTTGCTAGCGATCCGGAGCACCCCCATGGCAGCAGGCGACACGCAGATCACGATCGCGGGGAATCTCGTGGATGACCCGGAGCTCCGGTTCACCCCGGCCGGGCAGCCGGTGGCGCGGTTCCGGGTGGCGTCCACGCCGCGGTTCCGGGACAACGCGACGGGTGAGTGGAAGGACGGTGATTCGCTGTTCCTGACGTGCAATGTGTGGCGGCAGGCGGCGGAGAACGTGGCCGAGTCGCTGACCCGGGGGATGCGGGTGATCGTGTCCGGGCGGCTGCGGCAGCGTTCGTATGAGACCAAGGAGGGCGAGAAGCGGACCGTGTACGAGGTCGAGGTCGACGACGTCGGCCCCAGCCTGCGGAACGCCTCGGCCAAGGTCAACAAGGTAGCCCGGTCCGGCGGTGACGGCGGCTACGGCGGCGGCCAGCGCGGCCAGGGCCAGGGCGGCCAGGGCCAGGGCGGCCAAGGCCAGGGCGGCCAAGGCCAGGGCCAGGGCGGCCAGGGCGGCGGCCGGTCCTCCGGCGGCGGCCAGGGCGGCTACGGCGGCGGGGACTCCGACCCGTGGGCCAGTGACAGCCCCGGCGGCTTCTCCGACGAGCCGCCCTTCTAGAACCAATTCCAGAACCACACCATCCCCGCCGCAGGCGGGGCTCTGCTTGAAGGAGCACCACGATGGCCAAGCCACCACTGCGCAAGCCCAAGAAAAAGGTCTGCGTGTTCTGCCAGGAGCGGATCGCCTACGTCGACTACAAGGACACCGGTCTGCTGCGCAAGTACATCTCCGATCGCGGCAAGATCCGCGCCCGCCGGGTGACGGGCAACTGCACGCGTCATCAGCGCGATGTCGCGACCGCGATCAAGAACGCTCGTGAGGTGGCACTGCTGCCGTACACGAGCACGGCGCGCTAAGGAGACCGGCAGATGAGTCGCACACCCATGAAGCTCATCCTCATCCAGGAGGTGAGCGGCCTCGGCGCACCCGGTGACGTGGTGGACGTGGCCGCCGGCTACGGCCGCAACTACCTGATCCCGCGCGGTTTCGCGATGCCGTGGACCCGCGGCGCGGAGAAGCAGATCGAGCTGATCAAGCGGGCCCGCTCGGCCCGTGAGATCCGCGGCGTGGAGGACGCCAAGGTCATCGCCGCGCGGCTCGAGGCGCTGCACGTGCGGATGCGCCGGCGCGCCGGCGGCACCGGCCGGCTGTTCGGCTCGGTCGGGGCCGCGGACATCGCCGAGGCGGTCCGCGAGGCGGGCGGCCCCGAGCTCGACCGGCGCCGGATCGAGGTCCGCGACCCGATCAAGACGGTCGGCTCGCACCAGGTCCGCGTCCGGCTGCACCCGGAGGTCAGCGCCCCGGTCGACATCGAAATCGTGGCCAGCTAGCCTCCCCGGCCAGCGGACAGGCGCAAGGCAGCCCGGCTGACGGCTATGGTCAGCCGGGCTTGTGCTTCCCGGACGCGAGCCGGGCCTGGCCCAGCTCGGTTCCGGCCGGCTCCGCGGCGGGACGTCGGCCCGGTCACTCGGGCTTGTGGTATCGGGACGCCAGCCGGGCCAGCTCCGGGTCGATCTCGCTGACCATCGACCAGACGGCCGCGATCCGGGCCTCGAGATCGGTGGCGTCCGTGTTCTGACGGTCGGCCTCGAGCCGGTCGATAGCCTCCGCCACGCGCCGGAGCGCGCCCCCCTCGATCGAACACACCGTCGAATCGTAGCAGCCCGGCACACCCCGCGCGGGCCCTTCCGCGCAGCCGTCACCAGCGGTTGACTAGGTCGGCCGCTGTGGATAGCGCCTGTGGATTTCCCGGGCGGCAAAATCGCCGCGAAGTTTTTCTTCCACACACCCGGTGGATCATGTTCTCGCAGCTAGAGTGCATGAGGCTGGCTTTCTTCCAGCAATTTCCACAACTATTTCCCCAGCCTGCGCACAACGTGGCCGGCGTGTTTGCACACCTTTTCCACATGCTCTCCACCGGGCCGGCTGGTGCTCCGGGGGCTGGTGCCCGGAGAATGTCGTAGCCATCGGGTAGAACGGTGGTAGTCGAAAGCAGGAGCGCGTTCGCTCCGCGTTCACTCGTACGGGGGAAGGGGGCTAGGTGAGCGTCACCGAGATCGTTCCGAGGAACGACGACTTCGAGCGCACACCGCCACACGACGTGGCGGCCGAGCAGTGCGTGCTCGGCGGGATGCTGCTCTCGAAGGATGCCATCTCGGACGTGATCGAGGTGCTCCGCCCGGCCGACCACTACCGCCCGGCCCACCAGCTGATCCATGAGGCGATCCTCGACCTGTACAGCCGGGGCGAGCCGGCCGACGCCATCATGGTGTCCAACGAGCTCACCCGCCGCGCCGAGATCACCCGGGTTGGCGGCGCCCCGTACCTGCACACCCTGATCTCCTCGGTGCCGACCGCGGCCAACGCCGGGTACTACGCGCGCATCGTCCGCGAGCGCGCCATCCTGCGCCGGCTGGTAGAGGCGGGCACCCGGATCGTCCAGTTCGGCTACGCCGGCGAGGCCGACGCCGACGAGCTCGTGGACCGGGCCCAGGCCGAGGTCTACGCCGTCACCGAGCGCCGCACCAGCGAGGACTACCACTCCCTGTCGGAGATCATGCCCGGCGCCCTGGACGAGATCGAGGCCATCGGCAGCCGCAACGGCGTGCTCACCGGCGTCCCGACCGGCTTCGCCGACCTGGACGCCCTCACCAACGGCCTGCACCCCAGCCAGATGGTCGTCATCGCCGCCCGCCCCGCCATGGGCAAGTCGACGCTGGCCCTGGATTTCGCCCGGGCCGCCGCCATCCGGCACAGCATGACCACGGTGCTGTTCAGCCTGGAGATGGGGCGCAACGAGATCACCATGCGGCTGCTGTCGGCCGAGGCGCGGGTGCCGCTGCAGACGATGCGCACCGGCCAGATGAACGACGACGACTGGGCCCGGCTGGCCCGGCGGATGAGCGAGGTGGCCGACGCGCCGCTGTTCATCGACGACTCGCCGAACATGTCGATGATGGAGATCCGGGCCAAGTGCCGCCGGCTGAAGCAGCGGCACGACCTGAAGTTCGTCATCGTCGACTACCTCCAGCTGATGTCCTCGCCCAAGCGGGTCGAGAACCGGCAGCAGGAGGTCTCCGAGCTGTCCCGGTCCCTCAAGCTGCTAGCCAAGGAACTCGAGGTCCCGGTCGTCGCCCTCTCCCAGCTCAACCGCGGCCCCGAACAGCGCACCGACAAGAAACCAATGTTGTCGGATCTACGCGAAAGCGGCAGCATCGAGCAGGACTCTGACGTCGTAATTCTTCTGCACCGCGAGGATCAATACGAGAAGGAATCGCCGCGGGCCGGCGAGGCGGACCTAATCGTGGCCAAGCACAGGAATGGCCCCACCGCCACCGTGACAGTAGCATTCCAGGGACATTATAGCCGCTTTGTGGACATGGCGGGTTAACTGGTGAGAAAGCTGTAGGGTCTCACGCCGCGTGGCGGAATCTCACGGTCAATGGCGGACGAGTGGCGGATCCGTCATTGTCGTGAGACACGCCGGAGCGCTTCCCAGGAATTGTCAGATAGCCGTGGAATCGTTTGCTGTGTCTACCGGATGTTGCGCCACTCACCGAGTCGGTCAAGAGGGAAGGCGCACGGAGGTCGGGATTACTCGCGGGAGGAGAGGACCGTGCGCCCGACGGACCGAGCTAAAGGTCAGATTGGTGGTGTCAGTGTTTCTCAGATGGCCATTGTGGATCGCGGCCGATGAAGCCGAGCAACTTGGTCTGGGCATCGGCATCGTCCTTGACCGGCACTCTGGGTCCATATTGACCGGACGATCGAATGACCTCCTCCAGCGGCTCCATGCCTGAGAGCAGCATGGCGCAGAAGTCCGGGTCGAGGCGGTCGTCCTGACCGGTCGCGCGGGCCAGGTCCCAAGTGTGCATGAACACGTCGGCGGTGTAGAACTGGTCGATCGCGCGGTCCAGGGGCAACTGGCCGATGTGCGGGTTGGAGAGCGTCAGGTTGGCGGTCGCCGGCTCGTCGAGGAGCGCCTGCACGGCATCGACATGCGCGTGCCAGGCCCCGACCGGGTCGTCGTCGACCGATGGTACGGTCGGCAGCCGAACACTGGAGCCGCCGGCCAGGAACGCCGGCAACCATTCGACGAGGTGCCGCACGACGTCGCGGGCGGTCCAGTCGGGCACCGGAGCGGGCACGTCCCACGAGTCGGTGCCGTTCACCTTGTCCGTGAAGACACGCCCGATTTCGCGATGCCGCTGGGCGGGCTGGTCAGACAGTGCCATTCGCGAGCATCTCCTCCAGCTTGGCGTAACCCTCGTCGACGCCGACCTTCATACCGCTGGCGAGCCAGGCGTCACGGCCCTCGAAACTATCCGTAAGGGACTGTGTGTGCAGACGGGTGCGTCCGTTGCCCAGGTCCTCGAACCACAGCGTTCCCAGGGCGACTTCATCAGGTTGGCCCTCCCACGTGAACGTCTGCACGATCCGGTCGGGCCGGACCTCGTGGAAACAGCCGCGGAATCCGTACTCCTGACCGTCGCGAGTGGATACATACCGCCAACTGCCGCCGGTGCGCGCGTCCCACTCGACCACGCGCGTCTGCATGCCGCTCGGCCCGATCCACCGCGCGAAGAGCTCGGGATCGGTGTGCGCCCGAAACAGCTGCTCGGGCGTCGCGTTGAAGTCGCGGCTCATCCGGATGACCGGCACCTTCGGGTCGGCCTCGATCGTGGTTTCGGCGATGGTGTTCACGCCACACTTCCCTTCTGTTCCTGAGAATCGTTGCCTGTCTCGTCGTTCATGCGCGCCAGCACCGCGTCGAGGCGGCGATAACGCTCCTCCGCCTGGCGCCGGTAGCGCTCGATCCACTTGTCCATGAGGTCGAAAACCTCAGCTTCCAGCCGCACCGTGCGAGGCTGTGGCCCGGGCGGACGGCTCACGACACCTGCGTCCTCGAGTACCTTGAGGTGCTTGTAGATCGCCTGCAGCGTCAGCTGATAGGGCTCGGCCAGCTGGTGACGGTGGCGTCACCCGCCGAAAGCCGGGCCACCATGTCACGCCGGGTCGGATCGGCCAGCGCGGCAAAGATCCGCGACAGCGCGTTGGACGTCATGGCGACCTCACAAGCTTTCAACTCCATGGTTGAAAGCTACGCTACGTGAGCCCCGCGACCAGTGTCAACCGATGAGTTGAAAGAACTGCTCAGCAGCTATGTGCGCGCGCCGAGTCGCTTCAAAACTGGTCGCGCCGCCTTCACCTCGCCGTACCGACGAGGCACGGGGCGAACCAGTTCACCTCCGCCCCGGGGAGACACCATTGCCCGGCTTCGGGTCCCTGCCGGGCAACTGCGGGGCGCGGCAGCTCGGTAACCGCCGCAAGCCTGCGTGGCCTGACCGTCAGGACGGGCGTTCCACGCCAGGCTGCTCGATCAGGTGCGCACCGGCAAGCTGGAGCAGCGCCGCTGCCGCTGCGGTGAGGCGGCGGCGGCGCAGCACGACGGCGTTGAGCGACCAGCGGAAGTCGTGCTCGCGGACCGTGACCGCGCGCAGGTCCCCGTGCGGCGCGATGGCGTAGGCGGGCAGGATGGCGAACCGCGGTGGCCGCCATCGCGCTCGACGAGGAAATGCCATAGGTTTGGAGACTGATCTTGGTGCAGTCGTCGTGAGACAAACGCAGAAAGCCCAGGTCACTCAAGATCAATAGCTCGAACTGGCCGAGGCACAAGGCGCCGAGGCGCTGCTGATGGGCCGGCGGAGCGACGAGTACTTCGGCGCACGGTCGTCAATGATGAGCGGCGAGTGGCTGGACAGTTTGAACCGCCTGCCCAAGTACGTCGTGTCCGCGACGCTTCAAGAGCCCAAATGGACGAACGCGACCGTCCTCGCGGGCGAGGTAGTTAGCGAGGTCTCGAAGCTCAAGCAACAGATACAGGGGGAGATCGTCGTGTACGCCAGCCGCCCGCTCGTGCGCACGCTGATGGAGCACGACCTGGTCGACGAGCTGCGCCTGACCGTCTTCCCGGTTGCGGTCGGCGCGGGCGAGCGCCTGTTCGGCGAGACCAGCGACAAGCGACCCCTGCGCCTGGTCCACACGAAGACCGTGGGGAACGGCCTCGCTCACCTAACCTACGAGCGCGCCCGCGAGGCCTAAACAGTCGAGTCGGCCATCTACGAGATGATCGAGGCCACCGCTCCCGCCGGGGCGATCACCCAGGCATTCTCGTGGCTGCCCCCGGCAAGCGAGGTCGGCGTGGCTCTTCGGAGCCGCCGACGAACAGCGGGTGAGCGGCAGAGGGCGGTCAGCCAATCGAGGAAATGCCACGATCCTGAGACTGATCTCGGTGCAATCGTTGTCAGACAAACGAGAACGGGCAGGTCAACCAGGATCGATATGTCACGCGGCGTGAGGCCCTACAACAGGCGAAGGGACCCCGTTGGGGGTCCCTTCGCTTCGGTTAGTTACCTCCTAGCCAGGCAGGTGGGCGAAGTCCGTCCAGGTGTAGCGCGAGCCGCCCCACGACACGGGAGCGGTGCTGCCGCGCAGCTGCGCGCCGGTGCCGTTCGGGTTGACGAACAGGCCGGTGGCCACGTTCTTCAACGTGCCGTTCGACTGCGGCACGAACTGCTGCCACGGACCGGTGTTGCAGCCGCGGAGCACGAGGCCGTTCGTCACCCCGGTGCCCGCCGCGTCAAAGCCGGGGTCCGACACGCATAGCCCGGTCCCGGACCCGTGGGGCGCGTACTCGAACCTGAACGCGCCCGTGACCGTGCCAGAAAGGCGGATGAAGTGCGTCGCCGGGTCGGCCTTGGTCGCGGTCCAGCCGGCGATGATCGCGTTCACGGCCTGGTGCTGCCGGAACACATCGAATCCGTTGCCGAACGGGTTGACCTCGTCGCCGAAGTTACCCGAAGACACGACTACGTGCCCGATGACCTTAAGGTCGAACGTGCCTCCGGTGAACGTCGACCCGAGTGGATCGGTGGCCGTGTAGCGGACCCCGCCGTAGGTACCAGGAATCGCGCTACCGGGCACCAGTGGGTTACCTGAGGTCAGTCCGGACGGCAAGTTGCTCTGCGAGAACGTCACGCTGCAGCCTGCCGGCGTGACAGCGCCGCTGAACTCGACGGCGCCGGTGGCGTTGTTGTTGAAGACGCTAACTGTCACCTTCTCGCTGGTAGTAGACGTCGGTGTGGCCGACTCGCCCATCGTGCCGCCGGACTCGCTGACCATCACCGTCTCAGCGGCGCTGCACGTGACGCCACTGGTCGCGCTCTTGATGGTAAACGTGAGCTTTCCGCTGCCCGTCGCGGTGCCGCCGCTCGTGAGCACCAGTGCGGTATTGGTGGCATTGACGGTCAGCGCGGCGTCGGTTGTGTCCTTGGTGAAGACCGCCGAGGCAAAGGCTTCACCACTCGGTGCGGTGAAGGTCAACGTGCCGCCCTTACCCGTGCCGCTGGCCACCCCGTTGACCACCGCTCCGGTCGTGGTCGTCGGCTGGGTGAGGTTGGACGCCTGGAGCGCGGTGTCCTGAAACGTCTGTGCGTTTGCTGGTAGTGCTGTCGCACCTACCGCGAGGGCCCCCCCGAGCAGCGGGAGCACAGAGATCCCCACTGCCTTCTTGAGATTGAAGTGCATGACTTCGTCCCGTTCCGTATAAACCCTTCGCGGGCATTGCCAGTCCATCTGGCAGGCAGGGCCGCCGACGCGCAGCCCGTCACGAGGCGGTAGCCGGTGCTCCTACCAGCCAGATGGTCCGTCAAATGACGAACCGTCCCTGTTTCCAGGGTTGTTACGCGGGCGGGACCATCGCTTGCCTTCGCCAGGCGGCGGCGCTGGCCAGGACCGGCAGGAGCCGCAAAGGTAGCGGTAAGGGATGTTGCGATCAGTGTAGCAAAGTCCGGTAATGATCGGTTAGTCCGAATCCTGCCCCGGCACTCGAGGACTATGGATCTGCGGGGCGGACCTCTTCTATCCTGGGCTGGCGCCATGAGTGACACTCCTCTTTCCGATCGTCAGATCAAACTCCTGGCGGTCGTCGCCGAGGGGGGCGGGGACTGGGACGCTAGGCGGATAGACCTGACGGTTGATGCGAGATATGGCCCGGGCGAGGGGACCGTCCTACAGGAACTTGAGGCGCTTCAGCGGCTGGGACTGGTTGCCCGAGATGACAGCCGATCGGGCGTTGGCGGAAGGTGGAAGGTGACTGCCACTGCGCGACCGTACATTCAGTAGCCGCGGGCACGACGCGTGGGATGAGACCCTGCAGGCGCCGCTCGCCGGGCGGGGACTTCGTGCGCAGCACTGCCGCCGATCGAAAGGGCGCGGAGCGATTCCTTCACCGCTCCGGCCGGGTCTACATGGTTGAAGGCGGATCATGCGGGAGAGGATCGCGACTGATGGATTGCTCACCGGACCAGGCTCTCCGGGAATCCCTAGCCATCGTGACGAGGATCCGGCCCGAGGATCTAGACGGGCTACGCCCAGAGGTGTGAGCCGTGCCCGATAGCGCTGGATTCGTCCAGGATGCCGAGCCGTTCCGGCGTGAGCTGCTCGCGCACTGCTACCGCATGCTCGGCTCGATCCAGGATGCGGAGGACCTGGTCCAGGAGACGTACCTGCGGGCCTGGCGGTCCTACGGCGGTTTCCAGGGACGGTCCTCGGTGCGCACCTGGCTGTACCAGATCGCCACTAATGCGTGCCTGACCGAGCTGGCCAGGCACAGCCGGCGCGTGCTGCCATCCGGCCTGTGCGACCCGGAGCCGGATCCCGGAGCATATCCGGAAGAGGCCGGGACAGAGGTGAACTGGCTGCAGCCGATGCCGGATGCGATGGTGGCCCCGGACTCGGCTGATCCCGCGGTCATCGTCGCGGCGCGCGAGGGACTGCGGCTGGCGCTCATTGCCAGCCTGCAGTATCTTCCGCCGAGGCAGCGGGCGGTGCTGGTCATGCGGGACGTGCTGGCGTTTCCCGCCAGCGAGGTCGCGGTCATGCTCGGCATCACGACGGTGTTGGTCAAGAGCGCGCTGCAACGCGCCCGGGCACGGCTGAGGGATCTGGACCTGGCCGCCGGCCAGGTCACCGAGCCGACCGCGCCGCGAGCCCGCGCGCTCCTCGACCAGTACATCGCGGCGTTCGAGAGTGCCGACGCCGCCGCACTGGAGCGGCTCCTGACCGAGGACGCCGCCATCGAGGCAACGCCGATGCGCACCTGGTTCGCCGGCCGCAAGACCTGCGTACCGTTCCTGCGCCGCCACATCCTGGGCTCACCTGGTGACTGGCGCATGCTGCCCACCAGCGCCAACGGGCAGCCTGCCGTAGCGGCCTACACCCGTGACCAGCACGGGAATTACCAGCCGTACGGAATCTGCGTGCTCACTGTCACCGATGCAGGCGTCCGCCGGATCTCATCCTTCGGCGACCCAGGACTGCTCACCGTGTTCGGGTTCCGGCCGGCGCCACCCCGCTGACGGGGCAACGCGTTGTGAGCGATTCTTTTCCCGTTCTCGCCGGGTCTTCCTGGGTGTAGGCAGGCGGACCTCGGACTGGAACCGCCGCAAGCTAGCCCTGCCCGCCGCCCGATCACGCCGAAAACAACAGGAGCAGCAAGCATGACCATCAAAGACAAGACGGTCCTGGTGACAGGAGCCAACCGCGGCATCGGGCAGGCGCTGGTCGCCGAAGCCCTGGCCAGAGGCGCCAAGCGGGTCTACGCCGGCACCCGCCAGCCGCTATCCCACCCAGACGACCGGCTGACGCCCCTGAGCCTGGACGTCACAAGCACGGCGCAGATTCAGGCGGCGGCCGGCCAGGTCGAGTCACTGGACATGCTGATCAACAACGCCGGCATCGCGTTGCCCGACGACCTGACCGACCCCGCCGTACTCGAACGCCACCTGGCCGTGAATCTCTTCGGGACCCACGCTGTGACCCAGGCCTTCCTGCCGGCCTTGACCCGCTCGCGCGGGGTCATCGTCAACATCTTGTCGGTGAACGCTCTCGCCCCCTTGCCGTTCATCATCCCGGCCTACTCTGTCTCGAAGGCGGCCGCGTTCTCTCTGACTCAGTCGCTGCGCGCTCGTGTGGCCGGGCAGGGCGTACGGGTTCACGCGGTCCTGCCCGGCCCGGTTGATACCGACATGCTCCGCGGATCCGACATACCAAAGTCCTCTCCGGAATCGGTCGCGCTGGCCATCTTCGACGCGGTCGACAACGGCGAGGAAGAAATCTTCCCCGATCCCGCCTCCGCGCCCATGGCCGCCTACTGGCGCGATGGCCCAGCCAAGCTGCTCGAGCGCCAGCTCGCACACGTAGCACGCGTCAGCTCGTAAGCGAAGAGAGGGCTGAAGCCTGGCGCCGCGCCGGCGAGCGCGGGGGCGATGAGCCAGCGCACGGCGTGCGGTTCGAGATCCTCGTCGTCGACCTGCTCCGGGAAGACCCAGATGTTCGAGGACGGTCAGGTGTTTGACGCCGACGACGGCACAGGCGGCCTGCTGCTCGGCGACCCGCAGGCGAGCCGTCTCCTCGGGAGGGTTCGGCATGCCGGCCTCGCCGCGGGTGAGCAGGAGATAGCCGACCTCGATGCCGCGCGCGGTCCAGCGAGCGACGGCCGCGGACGTGCCGTACTCCATGTCGTCAGGGTGCGCGACGACGCAGAGCACGCGCTGGAAGGACTCCTCAGGGAGGGCAGGCAATGTCATGCCGGCCATCCTTCCGCGTTCAGGAGGTCGGCGGCACCCACTTTGTAATCAGGTAATCGGTTTTGCTCATGGCAGACCAGGGGACGGAAGTGTGATGGTGGCCGGGAACGCACATCCTCCCGTTGATGGTGGCACCATCCTGATCACCGGTACGTCGGCGGGGATCGGCCGTGAGCTTGCCGGACCGGCAGGAGGACAAGTGAGAATCAGCCGTTTGATCCTCAGCGGTGCGGCGATCGGCACGATCATCGGCACCGGGCGCGCCGATCTCAATTCCACCCACGTGTTCAACCCGGCCTGGCCACCGCACGCCCGGTTCCATAACGCCACAGGGTGGGGAACGGTGACCGGGTCCCAGCTCCTTGCCCTATGGCTACTGTGGCGGCCCGGCCAGCAAGCACGCGACCACGACATGGCCGTGACCACCGCCGCGCTGCTATCCGCGGCCGCGTGGGTGCCGTTCTTCCCGGCTTTGGCCATCTCCGGCGCCGACGTCGAAGACGAGCCGGGCCACCTCCCTCGCGTCGCGGGGGTGCCCATCAACCTGGTGCCTGCCGCGCTTATCCCCGCCAGCTGCGCACTGGGCTACCTGTTGCACCGCCACGGACGATAGCGCTCGCACGTGGCACCCGTCAGCTCGTAAGCGAAGCGAGGGCCGAAGCCCGTAACGCTGCCTGCGGCGCGAACTGTGTACGGTACAGCCCCGCGTACACCCCGCCCGCGGCGAGCAGCTCGTCGTGCGTGCCGCGTTCGGCGATCTGCCCGCCGTCGATGACGAGGATCTGGTCCGCCGCCCGGACCGTGGACAGCCGACTCCAGCGTCAGGTCGCGGACGTCGTGCCCGCCGATCCGCACCGCCCCGCGCACCGGGTCATACAGGCGCGGCACCAGGTGCGTGATCGTCGTCTTCCCCGCCCCGGACGGCCCGACCAGCGCGGTCAGCTTCCCCGCGGGCACCTGGAAGGTCACGTCCCGCAGCACCCACGCATCACCGGGACGTTCCGGCGCGGCCAGCGAGGCCGGCTCCAGCGAGGCCGGCTCCAGCGAGACCGGCGAAACCTGATCCGCCTCCGGATACCGGAACCAGACTCCCGCCACGGACCCCGCATCATGGTCGTCTGCCCGCCGGCATACGCCCCGGGGGCTACCACCATGTGCCGTGGGATCCTACCTGGGCGGTGTCGTCACCAGGCCGGCCTCGTAGGCGGTGATGACGAGCTGTACCCGGTCCCGGGCGCCCAGCTTGGCCAGTAGCCGGGCCATGTGCGTCTTGACGGTGCCCACGGTGATGTACAGGGCGGCGGCGATCTCCGCGTTGGACATGCCGAGGCCCACCAGCCTGAGCACCTCACGTTCGCGGTCGGTGATCCCGGTGAGCTCCCGGGGCTTGCGCTCGGAACCCTGCTGGCCGGAACGCTGCTGGCCGGCGAACTGCCCGATCAGCCGGCGGGTGACGCCCGGCGCGATCATGGCCTCACCGGCCGCGACCACGCGGATGGCGGTCAGGATGTCCTCCAGTGCCATGTCCTTGACCAGGAACCCGCTCGCCCCGGCCCGCAGCGCGCCGTAGACGTAGTCATCGTCGTCGAACGTGGTGAGCACGAGCACCCGGGCGTGCGTACCGGCGGCGGTGATCAGCCGGGTGGCCTCGATGCCGTCCATGCCCGGCATGCGGATGTCCATGATCACCACGTCGGCGCCGGTGTCCCGGGCGAGCCGTACCGCCTCGGCGCCGGTGCCGGCCTCGCCGGCCACGTCGATATCGGGTGTCTGGTCGAGAAGCCTGCGCAAGCCCGCCCGGACCAGCGGCTGGTCGTCGGCGAGGATGACCTGGATGGTCACCGGGCCGGCGCGGGCAGGGGCAGCCGGGCGGCGACGCGGAAGCCGGCGCCGGGGCGCGGCCCGGCCGAGAAGTCGCCGCCGAGCAGCGCGGCGCGCTCGCGCATGCCGGTGATCCCGTAGCCGGTCCCGGCCACGCTGGTCTTGCCGGGCGGGGCGCCGCGCCCGCTGTCGGTGACCTCGATCGACAGGTACCCGTCCTGCTGGTCGATCCAGACCAGGCACCGGTCCGTGCCCGCGTGACGGACCACGTTGGTGACCGCCTCCTGGATGATGCGGAACGCGGACAGGTCAATGTCCGCCGGGAGCGGCTCCCGGCTGCCGAGCCATTCCACCTCGACCTGCACGCCCGCGTCCCGGGTCATCGCGGCGAGCCGATCGATGTCGGCCAGGCCGGGCGCCGGGCCCAGCGGTGCCTGCCCCGGCCCGGGCCCCGTGGATCCGGACTCGGCGCGCCGCAGCCCGGTCATCATCCGGCGCAGGCCCGCCAGCGTCTCCCGGCTGGTGGCCTCGATAGCGGCCAGGGCGTCGCGCGCCTCGGCGGGATTGGTGTCGCAGACCCGGCGGCCCGAGCCCGCCTGGATCGCGATGATCCCGATGCTGTGCGCCACCATGTCGTGCAGTTCGCGGGCGATCCGCAGCCGCTCCGCCACCACGGTCTGCGCGGCGGCCTGGGCTCGCACCAGTTCGGCGCGGGCCTGTGCCTGCCGGATCGAGTTTCCGATGAGCCAGGCGATGATCATGGCCAGGGGTGCGGCGATCGTGACGAGAGGTATGGGCGTCCCCGAGCTGCCGTTCGGGGGGAGGGAAGTCGGAGGCGGCAGTTCCAGGATCAGAATCGGCAGGCCGACCCCGGCTATGGCGACCCCGGCTCCCGAGACCTCGCGGGTGCGCGTCGCCGCCATGTAGCAGACCTCAAGGCCCGCTGCGCAGGCGGCCACGATCTGCAGGGCACTCGCCGGGAGCTCTGTCTTCGGCGCCAGGCTGAGGACCACCAGGCCGGCCATGGTCACGCCCAGGGCGATAAGCGGCGTGCGGCGCAGCAGGACAGCGGAAGCCAGCAGGGCGCAGATAAACGCCGGTTGTCCCCACATGATCATGGCCGCCTCCAGCCCGCGGGGTCATGCTCTTGGCAGCGATCGTAACCGCCTCGCGGCGCCGGGTCGTCTGCCCACGGGCATACGCCCGGTGGCTACCGCGCCACCCTGCGGATGTGCCCGCGGGCCGATGCGCCGAACCCCCGGACTCCGGCAACCTCATCCCATGGACGCGACCATCGGAATCGACGGACTGCGCAAGCGGTTCGGCTCAACGCAGGCGCTCGACGGGATGACGTTCACCGTCCATCCCGGCCATGTGACCGGCTTCGTCGGGCCGAACAGCGCCGGCAAGTCGACCACCATGCGCGTCGTCCTCGGCCTGGACGCCCCTGACGCGGGCACCGCCACGATCGGCGGCCGCCCGTACCGCTCGCTGACCAACCCGCTGACTCACGTCGGCTCACTGCTGGACGCGGGCGCGCTGCAGCCCAGCCGCAGCGCGCGCAACCATCTGCTGTGGCTCGCCCGCTCCCAGGGCCTGGCGGCCGGCCGGGTCGGTGAGGTGATCGCGCTGGCCGGGCTGGAGTCCGCCGCGCGGCGCAAGGCCGGCGGGTACTCACTCGGCATGCGGCAGCGGCTCGGCATCGCCGCGGCGCTACTCGGTGACCCAGCCGTGCTGATCTTCGACGAGCCGTTCAACGGTATGGATCCCGAGGGCATCGTCTGGATGAAGGGCTTCCTGCGATCGCTGGCCGCGCAGGGCCGCGCGGTCCTGGTGTCCAGCCACCTGATGAGCGAACTGGAAGCTCTGCTCTCGGAGGAGGGGGCCGGCCACCTGGTCGTTGTCGGCCGGGGCCGGGTGATCGCCGACACTTCCGTCGCCGACCTGATCGCGGCCGCGTCAGACAACCGCGTCACCATCCGCACCACGGCCCGCGCACAGGCCATGACGGTCCTCGCCAGCGCCGGGGCTCAGGTCGCTGCCGCAGGGTCCGGCCGGCTCACGATTTCAAACCTTTCATCAGAACGAGCCGTGGCTGCTCTCACCGGCCACGCCATTCCCTTCACCGAGGTCACCGCCCACCGGGCCACCCTCGAAGAGGCCTATATGGAATTGACGCGTGAGTCGGTCGAGTTCCGCGCCGAGGCGACGCCATGACGACCGGGACCGTGACGCCATATCGACCGAGGGCGGTACCGGGCCGCGAGAGGTTCTGGCACCTGGTGCACGCCGAGTGGACCAAGTTCCGCACCGTCCGCGGCTGGGTGATCGCGATGATCGTGGCGATCCTCGTGATCGCCGCCTTCGTGCTCATCGTCAGCAGCAGCGGCAGTTCGTGCCACGCCAGCGGTGCCGCCGGGGCGTCGGCCTGCCCGTCGCCGCCGGCCGGCCCCGGCGGCGAGCCGGTCAACGACGCGTTCTACTTCGTGCACCAGCCGCTGACCGGAAACGGCACGATCACCGTGCAGGTGACGTCGCTGACCGGCCAGCAGTCCGTCGGCCCGGACCAGATGGCCCCCGGCCTGGCGCCGTGGTCCAAGGCCGGGATCATCATCAAGGAGAACACGTCACAGGGCTCCGCCTACGCGGCGATGATGGTCACCGGGTCCAACGGCGTGCGGATGCAATGGGACTACGTCAACGACACGCCGGGCCTGGGGAAGGGGGCAGGGGAGGCGGGTGGGGTGTCCGCGTCCTCGCCGCGCTGGCTGCGGCTCGTCCGCGACGGCGGCACGATCACCGGCTACGACTCCGCCGACGGCGCGCACTGGACGAGGGCCGGAACCGCGGCCCTTCCCGGGCTGACCTCCACCGTGCAAGCCGGGCTCTTCGCCGCCGGTACGGGCAGCGAGAATCCCACCGTGGCCACTGGTGTCTTCCGCCGCATCGGGCTCTCCTGGCGCGGCACTCAATGGACGGGCACCAATGTAGGCGGCGTGAACAGCCCGAACGGCGTGTCACAGGCCGGCACGCTCCGCCAGGTCGCCGGCACGATCACCGTGACCGGTTACGGCGACATCAGTCCCCAGCTCTCGCCCATGGGGGTTTGGTCTATCCAAAGAGCGCTGGACGGGACGGCCATCGGGCTGATCCCGTTGATCGTGGTGGGCGCGATGTTCATCACCGCCGAGTACCGGCGCGGGCTGATCCGCGTCTCGCTAGCCGCCGTACCCCGCCGCGGCCGGCTGCTGGCGGCCAAGGCCGTGGTGATCGGCGCGGTCGGCTTCGTCACCGGGCTGATCGCCGCCGTCCTCGCGGTCGCGGTCGGCGCGCGCACTCTCGCCAGGACCAGTCAATCGCTATGGCCGGTTCCGGCGCTCACCCTGGCGCGGATGGTGGTCGGCACCGCGGCGCTGATTGCCGTCGCGGCGGTGCTCGCGCTCGCCATCGGCACCATCCGGCGGCGCAGCGCGGCGGCGGTCGCCGCCGTCATCGTGGTGATCTTCGTTCCGAAGCTGCTCACCGTAATCCCGCCCCTGCAGCCCGGGCCCGGTGGCCCGGTGGGGGGAGGGCTCGCCCTCGGCGCGCGTGAGTGGCTGCTGCGGGTCACCCCGGCCGCCGGATTCTCCGTACAGCAGGCCGTCCCCCGGTTCCCGCAGGTCACCGGCGTCCTCTACACCCCGGACTGGGGGTACTACCCGCTCGCTCCGTGGGCGGGGTTCGCGGTGGAGTGCGCGTGGGCGGCCGCCGCGCTGGCGCTGGCCCTCTACCTGCTGCGCAGGAGGGACGCGTGAGCCTCGCGGCCAGGGTCTCGCCGACGCCTCATCAGGTGATCCGGGCCCGGCACGCCGCCGTTCAGGCCCTGCACGCGGAGTGGACCAAGTTCCGCACCGGTTCTGGGCTCGCCGGGTGGCTAATCCTCAGCCTCGGGGTCGCCGCCGCGGTCCGCGACTCCGCGGCGGCCATCGGCCTCGTCCTCGGCCTGCTGTACCTGTTCCCGGTCGCCGCGTCCCTCATCTCCGACGCCACCATCGCCCGGCACCTGCAGCAGATCGGCCCCATGTCCGCCGGCCTGGACGTCCAGGCCACGACCGGGGTGAACAGCCTGCCGCTCACCCCGTGGCAGGGACTCGGTGTCGTCGCCCTCTGGACCGCCGGCGCTCTCCTCCTCGGCGCAAGCGTCCTGGAATTCCGGGATGGGTGATGCGCTGGCTGGCTCTACTCCCAGCGGAAGAAGCGCTTGGCCACGTAAACGAACACGACCGCGTAGGCCGCGAGCACCAGCAGCGGCGTCGCCGGGGGGAAGCCGGCGTTCATCGCGGCCTGCATCGCCTGCACGGCAGCGCCGAGCGGGGTGAAGTGGCTGATGGCCTGGAGCGCGCCGGGCAGGAGCTGGACCGGGTAGTACAGCCCGGAGAAGAACAAGAGCGGGTAGAGCACCGCGGCCATGATGCCGCGGGCGGCGGCGGAGGTCCGGGCCACCGCGGCGATGGTCAGGCCGATCGCGAACAGCGCGGCGATGGCCAGGATGACCGCCAGGATCAGGCCGCCGATGCTTTTCGGGACGCTCGTGCCGAAGAACACGATGCTCACGATCAGCAGGAGCAGGATCGAGATCAGCATCAGGCACGTCTGGACGACGAGCTGGGCGGCCAGCACCCAGGAGGCCGGCGCCGGCGTGATCGACAGACGGCGCAGGATGCCCTGTTCCCGGTAGGAGACCAGCGGGCCGGGCAGGTAGGTAAACGCGATGATGCCGATCGCGAACGCGATGAGGATCGGGATGTAGACGTCGAACGCGGTCAGGCCGCCGAGGCTCGCCGAGGTCTTCCGGAACACGGATATCTCGCCGAAGATGACCAGCAGCCCCAGGGAGATCCCGATGCTGACGATGATCCCGCTCGGCTGCCGCCAGGCGAGCCGGGCCTCGTTGCGGACGATCTGGCCGAACGCGGCGCGCGGCGCCCTCGGCTGCGCCAGGACGGTCACGCTCATGACTGCTCTCCCTCGTGGTCCAGGTGCGTTCCGGTGAGCCGGACGAAGGCGTCCTCCAGGTTCGAGGCGTCGAGCTGCACGTCCCGTGCCTCCACGCCGGCCCCGTGCAGGGCCAGGATCACCGTGTTGACCAGTTCCCCGGCCCCGGTGACGATGACGTGCTGGCCCTCATGCTCGACCCGCGTGACCTCGGGCAGCGCGGTCAGCAGCCGGTCGTCGAACGGGGCCGAGGGCACGAACCGCACGCTCTTCCCGCCCTGGGCTTGTGTAGTGAGGCCGGCCGGGGTGTCCAGGGCGGCGATGCGCCCGTGATCGATCAGCGCCACGCGGTCACAGAGCCGCTCGGCTTCTTCCATGAAGTGCGTCACGAGCACGATCGTCACGCCCCGGTCGCGCACGCCCTCGATCAGCTGCCAGGTGTCGCGGCGGGCCTGCGGGTCCAGGCCGGTCGTCATCTCATCGAGCACCGCGATCTTCGGGGCGCCGATGAGCGCCAGCGCGACCGAAAGGCGCTGCCGCTGGCCGCCGGACAGCGACCGGTAGTAGGCCCGGCGCTTATCGGCCAGGCCGAGCGTCTCGACCAGGTCGCTGACGTCGGCGGGCTGACGGTAGAAGGACCGGAATTCCTCCAGGATCTCCCCGACCCGCAGCTTGGCCGGGAAGGCGCTCTCCTGGAGCTGCACCCCCACGATGGCCCGGATCTGGTCCCGGTCGGTGCGCGGATCCAGCCCCATCAGCCGGATCGTCCCGGAGTCCGGTGACCGAAGCCCGGTCGCGCACTCGACAGTCGTGGTCTTGCCCGCCCCGTTCGGGCCGAGGATGCCGAAGATCTCGCCCTCGGTCACCGAGAACGACACGTCGTCCACGGCGACCACGTTCCCGTAGGTCTTGCGGAGGTGCGCGATCTCCACCGCCGTCCCGCCCGCGGCCGGCGTCGGCTCGCGGGTGCTTGTCATCATCTGAACCCTCATCTCGTCCTCCGTAGCCGGTTCCGGCTCTCAGCTACAGGTTCGGCCGCCCGCCCCGTCCGCGGCAGGGGTGGAATCACCCACACCGGGCTAGACCAGGCCGGCGTCGAGGGCCAGCCGGGTGAGGTCGGCGCGGCGGCGGCAGCCGGTCTTGTCCCGGATCCGGTCCAGGTGCGAGCTGACCGTGCGCACGGTGATGTACAGCTGGCCCGCGATCTGCGCGTCGGTGTGGCCCCGCGCGACCAGCGTGACCAGTTCGCGCTCCCGCGGACTCAGCCGGGCCAGGGCCGTCCCGGCCGCCGGGGCGCTGCCTCCGGACGGCCGCACCGGCTCGGCGGCGAGCAGGATCGCGTACTCGGTGGCGGTGGGCAGGCTCATGGCCGCGCCGCGCCCCTCGGCCGCCCGGGCCGGGGCCGGACCCAGTTGCTTGCGGGCCTGGCACCGCAGCGCTTCCCTGTGGTCCGGGTTCAGGCCGTGCAGGGGCCAGGAATGGGCCGCGGCCGGCATCGCGGCCCACACGGTGAGGGCCTCGGCCGGGCGGCCGGTGGCCGCGCACAGGTGGCCGCAGCAGTCCAGGCCGGCCGGGAGCAGCGGCCGCAGCCCGGTCTGGGTGGCGATCTGGAGCAGTTCGCGCAGGTGCGCCGGCGCGTCCTCGATCCGGCCGGTCCGCAGGTCCAGGATCGTCTGGTGCCGCAGCACGCCGCCCAGGTTGGTCACGTCGCCCGCGGCCCGGCACGAGGCCAGCGCGGCCGCGCAGGACTGCCCGGCGGCGGCCAGATCGCCGGCCTCGGTCAGGACCCCGGTCACGATCTGGGCCAGGCCGCGCTGCAGCGAGCCGGCGAACTCCTCCGCGATCGCCAGCGCCTGGCGAGCGAGCCGGAGCGCGCCGTCCCGGTCGCCGTCGGACCAGACGGCCAGGCTGAGGCAGGCCAGGGCCGTCGCCTTCAGGCCGCCGACGCCGCTCTGGCCGGCCAGGTCCAGCGCGCGGCGGGCGTCCGCGACGGCCTCGGCGATCCGGCCCATCCCGATCAGCGCCCCCGACCGGCCGCCCAGGCACAGCGACAGCAGCCAGGGCCTGGCCGTGTCACCGGCGCGCGCGGGGTCCTGCAGGGCGTCCCGGACCGCGGTGAAGTGGTGGAGCGCACCGGGCAGATCCTCGATCTGCCCGGCCACCTGGCCGAGGAACAGGCGCGCCGCGCACCACTCGTCGCTGTCCGCCTCGGCCAGCTCGGCCACGGTGGTCAGCAGCGGTGCGTGGCTGACCAGCCGTCCCCGCACTCCCCACCAGGGCGCGATGGTCAGCGCGAGCCGGACCGCCGTGCCCGGATCGTGCTCCAGGGCCCAGGACAGCACCTGCCGCAAGGTGGTGTCCTCGGCGTCCAGCTGCCGCAGGCCATCCAGCTCGCGGGTGCGCGTGTACACCTCGGCCAGGGCCTGCCCGGCCATCTCGGCCTCGTAGCCGGCCAGGGCCGCGCACACTTCGTCTTCCTCGCCGGCCTCGGTCAGCAGCCGGGCCCCGTAGGCGCGCAGCGTCTCCAGCATCCCGTACCGGGACCGGTCATCGGGCCCGGTCTGCGGCGGCAGCACCAGCGAGCAGTCGACCAGCCGCAGCACCGCCCGCCCGGCCTGGGAGCCGGCCACCGCCTCGGCCGCGTCCAGCGTGAACGGCCCGGGGAACACCGACACCGCCCGGAACACCCGGCGTTCGGCGTTATCGAGCAGCTGATAGCTCCACCGCACCGCGCCGGCCAGCGACCGCTGCCGCTCCTCGGCCAGCCGGTCGGCGTCGGCCAGCAGGCTGAACCGGTCGTCGATCCGGTCCAGCAGCTGGGTCACGCCGATCGCGTCCACCCGCGCCGCGGCCAGCTCGATGGCGAGCGGCATCCCGTCCAGCCGCGCTACCAGCCGGGACACGGTGGCCGCGGTCTTCTCGTCGAGCGCGAATCCGGGCTCGGCCCGCCGCGCGCGGTCCGCGAACAGCGTCACCGCCTCGCACCGCGCGGCGGTGGCCACGTCACCCGGATCGGGCAGGGTCAGCGGGCCGAGCCGGTACCGCACCTCGCCGGCGATCCGCAGCGGCTCCCGGCTGGTGGCCAGCACCCGCACGTCGTCGGCGCCGAGCAGCAGCCGGCCGCACAGTTCCGCCGCCGCGCCGATCACGTGCTCGCAGTTGTCCAGCACCAGCAGCAGCTGCCGCCGGGCTAGCGCGTGAGCCAGCGCGTCGGCGGCCGCCACCGAGGGCAGGTTGCGGATCCCCAGGACCGCGGCCACCGTGGCGGCCACCTGGCCCGGATCGCGGACCGCGGCCAGCTCGGCCAGCCACACCCCGTCGGCGAACCGCCCGGCGACGCGCCCGGCCACCTCGCCGGCCAGCCGGGTCTTCCCGGCGCCGCCCGGCCCGGTGACCGTGACCAGCCGGTCCTGGGCCAGCTGGCCGGCCACCTCGTGCACCACCGCCGCCCGGCCCACGAAACTGGTCAGCGCAGCCGGGAAGCCGTGCAGGCTGCCCGCCTCGCACCGGTCCACAGCGGCCACCCTAATGGCGCCCGGCGCCCCGGTACAGGCCAGGTCCGGCGGCCTGGTGTTACTGCGGGCCGCGGACCGCCCCGCACGACGGCGCCGCGGCGTGCGGCAACTGGGCCTGGATGGCGGCGAGCACGATCCGGGCGTAGACCCTGGCCCCGGCCGGCCGCGGGTGGATCCGGTCCGGCCAGAGCAGGTTGGTGTGACCGGATATGGCGGCGTGCCAGTCGGCCAGGCTCACGCGGGCCGTGTGCCGCCCGGCCGCGTCAACCACCATGTTGACCGAGGACTCCCAGGGCATCGGCCCGTAGGTGTTGACCAGGATCAGGTCCCGGCCCGGCCCGGTCAGGTGCCGCAGCTGCCGGATCTGCGCCGCGCTGACCGGCCCGTTCGTGCCCAGCCCGACCACGACGTAGCGGCGCAGCTCATGGCGGGCGATCAGGCTCTGGATCTCCGCGAGCCCGTTCGCCATGGCCCGGCCGACCGCGGCGTTGATGTAGATGCCGGGCAGGGTCGTGTTCAGCGCGGCCGCCGAGGCGACCATGACCGAGTCCCCGATCGCCGTGACCTGCCGGCCGGACACCTTCGGCGGCTTGGCGGCCGCGCTCCGGCACGCCGCCGGCGCGGAGGACGCCGCCGCGGGCGCCGACGACGCGGCTGCGGGCGCAGAGGACACGGGCGACGCGGACGGGCCAGCCGAGGCGCTCGCCTGAGCCGAGGCCTGGGATGCCGCGCTGATCTGCTGACCCTCGGACACCTGCCGAAGCAGCCCGGACGGCGTCCCGGGCCCGGTCGGCCGGGCCACCCCGTAGCCGCCCACTGTGACGGCGATCAGCGTGCCCGCGGCTACCACCACCGGCGCGACCTTCCGGCGCGCGCCCACCGGCCGCAGGCCCTCGCCGAGGGCCGCCCGCCACCGGCCGCAGGTGGCCAGGAACCCGTCCCGCAGGATCGGCGCCTCCACGAACTCCCACGACAGGCAGGCCAGGGCGATCGAGGTCGCGGTCTCGATCAGCCACAGCCACGGTGAGGTGGGCCCGGGACCGGTGATCGCGCCGGCCAGCGCGATCACCGGCCAGTGCCACAGGTAGATCCCGTAGGAACGGATGCCCAGCCAGCGCAGCGGGGGCAGGCTGGTCATGGCGGCGATGACCCCGGTGCCCGCGGCCGCGGCGACCAGGCCCGCGGCGCCCGCCGCGGCCAGGATCAGGCCGAACGGGTATACGGCGCGGTCGTTGCCGGAGAAGTGGCCGGCGGCCCAGGCCAGCAGCACGAGCCCGACCACGCCCGCCGCGTCCAGCCGCCTCACTTGCGCGGTCGCCAGCGATGCCACGGTGGCCAGCGGGAAGGCCAGGGCCAGCGCGGCGCCGATCAGCAGCGCGGAGGCGTGCGTGTCGGTGCCGTAGTAAACCAGCGACGGGTCACCGGGCGAGTACTCGAGCGCCATGGCCAGCGCCGACAACGCGGCCAGGATCAGCGTGGCCGTGACGCGTGCACGCCGTCCGTTCAGCCGAAGAATCAAAAGCCACAGGAGCAGGGGCCAGATCAGGTAAAACTGCTCTTCGATGGCCAGCGACCACAGATGGTCAAGCGGCGGCGGGGCGGTGAACAGGCCGAGCGCGGCGAAGTACGACACGTGGTGCAGGATCTGGTACCAGTTGCTGGTGTAGGTGACCGCGGCCAGCAGGGCCAGCCGCAGCGAGCCGTCCTGGTCCGGTTCGATCACGGTGGCCGCCGCGGTGACCACGATGAGCATCAGGGCCAGCGCGGGCAGCAGGCGCCGGGCCCGCCGGGACCAGAAGTCCTTCAGGTCCAGCCGGCCCGCGCGATCGTACTGGGTGGCCAGCAGGTCCGTGATCAGGAACCCGCTGAGCACGAAGAACATGTCCACGCCGAGGAACCCGCCGGTCAGCTCGGACGCGCCCTCGTGGAAGCCCATGACGGCCAGCACGGCCAGCGCCCGTACTCCATCCAGCCCGGGCGCTCGTCTGGGCGAATTCGTGGTGGTCGTGTCCGTCCCGTCGGATCGCTGTTCGCTCAGGCCTTTACCGGCAGTCATGCTAACGAGCGGATACCGCTCTAGCCAGGAGAAACGCCGCGCAACAGCGATACGATCAAACGGTCATCGCAGCAAAGGGGCGCGCTGTGCTGGAGTCGAGTGACCTTACCCGGTGCCCAGCAGGTGACTCGACACCCGGACCAGGTGATTGCGCATGGCCGCCGTGGCCCGGTCCGCGTCGCGCAGCCGCAGCGCGGTGACGATCTCCTCGTGGTCCCGCCGGTACTCATCGCGCCGGGCGGCGGTGGCGCTGCGCCGCTTCAGGTCGCCCCAGACCCGGCCGTGCCGGGCCCGCTCCACCTCGGCGTACAGCCGGATCAGCAGCGCGCTGCGGGTGGCCGCGATGATCGACCGGTGCAGCGCGGCGTCCCAGACCTCGAACTCGTCGTGGTCGGCGGCCCGCTCACCGCCGCGCAGGCAGCGGTCCATCTCGTCGAAGTCCCGGGCCGTCGCCCACGCCACGACCAGGGACATGGCGGTCGGCTCGAACAGCCGGCGGACCGTCATCACGTCGGCCGGCGCGTAGTCATCGGGCCCCGCCGCCGGTGCCGAGGCCGCCGCCACGGCCGCGTCGGCCGGCGGGACCGGGCCGGCCTACACCCCGTTCCAGACCGCGATCATGTCCGAGCGGGGCAAGGTCGGCAGCACCGGCGACTTCTCCACGTACCTGACCGCGCCCGGCGCCGTCCACCTGTACGACGGGATCAACCTGGCCGCGCTGGCCATGGTCGAGGCGAAGTCCACGGTGCCGAGCGTGTACGCGCCGTACATCGAGAAGATCGGCAACGGTACGCCCGGCGCCACCGTGGTGTACTCCTTCGCCCAGGGCCTGGCCGCGCTCAACGCGGGCAAGGCCATCCGCTACGAGGGCCCGGGCGGTCCGACCAGCTTCGACGGCTTCCACGACTCCACCGGGATCTTCCAGATCGACGCCTACGACACCACCGGCGCCGTCCAGGTGACCGGCAACATCAGCGCCACGCAGCTGCGAGGGCTGTCCTAGCCGATGAGCCTGTTCCTCGCGTCCCTCGGTTTCGGCCTGGTAACCGCCGCGGTGCTGGCCATCGCGGCGGTCGGGTTCACCATGCAGTTCGCCGTGACCGACGTGCTGAACCTGGCCTATGGCGCGGTGATGATCGCCTCGGCGTTCGTCGCCTACGCGCTGAACCAGGCCGGGGTCAACGTGTGGCTCGGCCTGCTGGCCGCCGCCTCGGCCGGCAGCGTCGGGTCGGTCCTGCTCAACCAGGGGGTCTACACGCCGTTCCAGCGCCACGGCAGCGCAGCCGATCACGATGGTGATCGTGTCGCTGGGCATGACGCTCATCATCGAGTTCGGGCTGCAGGCCATCGGGGCGGCACCAGCGTGTCGTACACGATGAGCCAGGGACCGACGGTCAGGGCGGGCGGCCTGGTCCTGACCGCGGTCCAGTTCGCGATCATCGGGCTGGCCGTGGTCACGATGATTGCCGTGCACGTCCTGCTCAGGTACACCAAGCTGGGCAAGGCCATGCGGGCCACCTCGGCCAACCGCTCGCTGGCCCGCAACTGCGGCATCCGGACGGGCAGGATCGTCACCGTCACCTGGGCCATCACCGGCGCGCTGTGCGGCATCGCCGGCACGGTGTTCGCGATCAACGACGGCAGCTTCGGCGCGACCAGCGCGGACCTGTTCCTGGTGGTGATCCTGGCCGCGGTCTTCCTCGGCGGCCCCGGCCAGGCCTACGGCGCCATGCTGGGCGCCGTGATCATCGGGCTGGCCACCGAGATCAGCGCGGCCTACATCACGCCGTCGTACAAGGACGTCATCGCCTTCGCGATCCTGCTGATCATGATGGCGGTACGCCCGGGCGGCCTGGTCGGGGCGGCGGTGCGATGACCAGCGCGCAGCTGTACTACCTGCTCAACCTGCTCATCTACGCTGGCATCGACATCATCGCCTGCCTGGGCCTGAGCCAGCAGTTCGGCGTGGCCGGGGTGACCAACTTCGGCTTCATCATCTTCCAGGCGGCCGGCGCCTACGCCGCCGCGATCCTGTCGCTGCCCGGCGACTCCGCCAACGGCGGCTTCCAGTCCTACATCGGCGGGTGGAACCTGCCCTTTCCGGTGCCCTGGATCGGCGCCGCGGTCGTCGGCGGGCTGATCGCGCTGCCGTTCACGTTCGTGGTCGGCCGGCGGCTGCGCGGCGACTTCGCCGCCGTCGGGCTCCTGGTCACCGCGGTCATGGTCAACCTGCTGGTGACGAACTACAAGCCATTCCTGAACGGCTCGGCGGGACTGTCCCTGGTCCCGGCGCCGCTGCAGGGCAAGTACGACCCGTCGGGCGCGGGCTATCAGTGGGCCTACGCGGCGGCCGCGCTGGTGCTCGCGGCCGGGGCGTTCTGGCTGGTGCGGCGGGTGACCGAGTCGCCGTACGGGCGCTCGCTGCGCGCCATGCGCGACAACGACATGGTGGCCGACTCGCTGGGCAAGAACCTGGTCACGCAGCGCGCCGCGGTGCTGGTGCTGGGCGGCGCGCTGGCCGGGCTGAGCGGCGGCATCCTGGTCGGCTACATCACCACATGGTCGCCCGGGGCCTGGGGTTACGCGGAAACGATCGTGCTGTTCGCCGCCGTGATCATCGGCGGCGGCGGCAGCCACCGCGGCGCCGTGCTGGGCGCGATCCTGGTCCCGGTGGGCTTCGAGGAGACCACCAGGTACCTCCCCCCGTTCGGCCCGCCTGGCTTCGTCGACGACCTGCAGTGGGTCGCCATCGGCCTGCTGGT
Organism: uncultured Actinomycetes bacterium; assembly: GCA_963819785.1. Lineage (GTDB taxonomy): Bacteria > Actinomycetota > Actinomycetes > Streptosporangiales > Streptosporangiaceae > Palsa-504. The sequence continues at coordinate 128,675 of CAWFXW010000012.1, forward strand.
GGTGGTCTTCCTCTGGTTCCGGCCGCAGGGGCTGCTGCCCGAACGCCGGCGCAGCATCGGCGCCACCGCCCCTTCCCTTGATATGCCGAACGAAGACGTGGTATCCCTCGCCGTGCCCCTCCGAGCCGCTCGTGGGGCTCCGGCCGCGGCTCCGGGCTCCGGCGGATCCGCCGGCATCATCGCCGCCTCGGCGTCGGCCGCGGCCCGGCCTCAGCCGCCGGGCGACGGCGTCGTGTTGCGCGGCGTGGACCTGGTGCGGGACTTCGGCGGCGTGCAGGCGGTGGCCGGGGTCTCGATCGAGGTGCGGCACGGCACCCTCACCGGCCTCATCGGCCCCAACGGAGCGGGCAAGTCGACGCTGCTCGCCATGCTGGCCGGTACCCTCCCCGTCACCTCGGGACAGGTGATCTACCAGGGCGCCGACGTCACCGGCAGGCCGGCCTACCGCCGCGCCCGGCTCGGGCTGGTGCGGACGTTCCAGCTGGCCAGCGAGTTCAAGCGGCTGACCGTGATGGAGAACCTGCTCAGCGCGGTGCCGGGCAACCGGGGCGACTCGCTGGCCGGCGCGCTGCGCGGCCGCCGGTACTGGCGGCAGGACGAGGACGCGGCCGTCGTCCGGGCCCGCGCGCTGCTGGAGCGGTTCGGCCTGTCCCGCTATGCCGACACCTACGGCGGCGACCTGAGCGGCGGCCAGCGCCGGCTGACCGAGATCATGCGCGCGCTGATGACCGAGCCGGGCATGCTGCTGCTGGACGAGCCGATGGCCGGGGTGCATCCCCGGCTGGCCCGTCAGATCGGCGCCCAGCTGCTCGACCTGTGCGCCGGGGGGATGACCATCCTCATGGTCGAGCACGAGCTGGCGATCATGGACGAGTTCTGCGACCCGGTGATCATGATGGCCGAGGGCGCGGTGCTGGCCACCGGGACCATGACCGACCTGCGGGCCCGCCCCGACGTGGTGGAGGCCTACCTTGTCGGCTGAACCGGGGCCCGCGCTGGCCGCCGAGGACATTCACGCCGGATACGGCGCCGGCGACATCATCCACGGCGTCTCGGTGCAGGTCAGCGCCGGGACCGTCGCGTCCGTCGTCGGGCCGAACGGCTCCGGCAAGTCCACCCTGCTCAAGTCGTTGTGCGGCGTGATCCGGCCCTCCGCGGGCCGGGTCCGGGTGGGCGGCCGCGACATCACCGGCCTGGCGCCGGAAGAGGTGGCGCGCGCCGGGGTCGGGTACGTGCCGCAGGTCGACGACGTGTTCGCGCCGCTCACCGTGCGGGAGAACCTGGAGATGGGCGGCTACCTGCTGCCCGGCCGGGACGTGGCCGCCCGCGTCGAGCGGGTGACCGCCGTCTTCCCCCGGCTGGGCACCATGCTCGCCCGCCGGGCCGGCGCTGAGCGGCGGCGAGCGCAAGATGCTGGCCATGGGCCGGGTGCTGATGCTCGAGCCCGCGGTGTTCCTGCTGGACGAGCCGACCGCCAACCTGGCCCCCAAGGTGGCCACCGAACTGCTCACCGGGCACGTCCGGGCGCTGGCCGAGGCGGGCGCCGCGGTGCTCATCGTCGAGCAGCGGGCCCGGGCCGCCTTGGCCATCTCCGACTACACCTACGTGCTGGGCGGCGGGCAGGTCCTGATGGCCGACACCCCGGCCCGGCTGAACGCCAGCCAGGAGTTCACCGAGTCCTTCTTCGGGGTCGGCCCCAGCACGCCGAAGACGTTCTAGCGGCTTGGCGTCTTAGAGCCTGCTTGAGAACCGGCCTGGCGGGCGGGACGTACCGGGACGTTCCCGGGCAGGGCGCGGCGTGTCGCTGACGTGAACGCATACCCAACCCCCTGGTAATCGCTTGGGTGTCGAGTCCAGCGCGATGCCCGGAGCCCTCGTGCCGCTCTACCCTGCCGCCGATCGTGATGTCCAGCCAGCTGCCGTCCCCGGCGCCGTGGCGTGCCGCTGCTGCCCGGGCGGGATCTCCCGCAGCACCCGCGCCCGCCGTTACCCCTCGGACATGACCGGGGCCGAATGGGCGGTGTGCGAGCCGCTGCTGCCGGCCCCGGCATGGCTGGCCGGGCGCGGCGGCCGGCCCGCCAGCTGGTGCATGCGGGACATCATCCACGCGATCCGCTACCTCACCCACAACGGCCCGGTGTGGCGGGCGCTGCCCGCGGACTGACCACGGCGGTACCCTGCATCCCCATATGCATGTCATTCCGCGGTTCGACGACGAGCTGCTATCTGACCGCTGAGGTGATCTCAGCGAATTATGTGACGTAGCCGTGTTCGAAAGGCGCGTGATTGCGTCAGGGTGATCGGTCGCTGCCGGTCGTGGGAGGGGAGGGGTGCAACGGCTGGCGGGGTGGCAGCATAAGAGGGGCATGACAGGCGATTCGTGCTCCGATAGTGAGCTGCTGGCTGGCCTGCCCCGTCAGCCGGAACTGATGGGCGTGCTCTATGAGCGGCACGCCCGCGTCGTGTTCCGGTACCTGGCGAGGCGTGCCGGGCCGCCAGCGGCCGAGGATCTGCTCTCCGAGGTTTTCATCACCGCGCTGTCCGCGTCCGCGCGGGTGGCCGCGCACGACAGCGGGAGCGCGCTGCCGTGGCTGTACGGCATCGCGCTGAACGTGCTGCGCGCCCACTTCCGTCGGCAGCCCCCGGCGGCGTCCGTGGCCCGGGACCTCGGGATGGATTGGGACGCGGTCGATGACCGGCTCGACGCGCTCGCCGAGCGCGGGCGACTCCGCGTGGCGCTCGATGGCCTAGCCGACTCCGACCGCGAGCTGCTGCTCCTGGTGGCGTGGGAGTGCCTCACTCCCGCAGAGGCCGCCGCCGCCCTCGGCATCACCGCGGTGGCGGCCAGGAGCCGGCTGCACCGGGCCCGCAAGCGCGCGATGAAGGCCCTCCAGAATTTCCGTGTCACCCCCGGCACCGCTGAACTCGTGACCACCTTGTACGCACAGGAGAAAGCATCATGAACCCCCTTGATGACCTGCTGACAGCGGCGCGGCCGGTGCCCGACATCTCGCCGGACGGCCTGAGCAACGGGCGGGCCGCCCTGAATGCGGCCCTCAGCGCGGGCCTTGCCGCTCCGGCGGCCAGGGCCGGCCGGAAGCCGGGGAGCTGGCTGAGCGGCCTGCGCGCGAAGGCGCTCATCGGCACGGCGGCGGTGGCGG
>CAWFXW010000013.1:0-411295 GCA_963819785.1 uncultured Actinomycetes bacterium
ACACAACGAATCTGAGCTATTGCCATCGCTTCGGAGCCATCTGCGGGGTTTGCCATCGAAGCTGAGCTACGCGCACCATCCGCCGCGCTCTTCGCATCGGAGCCCGGCCACGGTCGCGCAGCGTGAGAAGCGAAATATTGTAATTGGCTCGAACAATTTCAGAACGCCGATTAGGCGCTTATTGATACTGAGCTAGCACTCAGGGCCTTCGTGCTCAGATCGTCCAGTTCGGCGCGCTGCGCGACCCTGCCAGCGGACGTCATACAGACGACCGACGGTTCCGGGAGGCGTTCATGGAGCAGCATCCTTTCCGTACTGCTCTGGCCTTTCCGGACCTCACCGGGCGCGATGCGGAATGCCTGGACGTTTGCTGCGAGTCACAGGCATGTCGGCTTGGCGCGCCAGGAGTGACGGGGAGATCGAATTCAGTATTCTGCCAGCGTTTTCAGCAGGATTCGGATCTGCGTACCTTGGGGTAAGATCTGGTCGTGGGCGGCGGGTGTCGTGGTGACCTGTAGGTATGCATCTCGGCGGACGCAGATCTGTGCACGAACTTGGGGCCGTAGAGTGGTCTGGCGCCTATGCGTCAGCTGCGGAGATGGCATCGTGTGCGAGGGCAGTCCGGGTCGTGCACGCACCGTCGCGGGGACGCGGGACATCGAGTACATCGGCTCGCCGCACGACGAGGCGAAGTGCGCGGTGCTGGCGGCAGCGGATGGTAGGCGGGCAGGCGGGATTGCCCCGGTCCTGGAGCCAGCCATTCGGGGAAGGATACAACTCAGTTGGCGAAGATCACCGTCGCAGATGCGCTGCGGGCGCTTGCTACGTCTGTGATCGGGGCCGTGGCTCTTGTGGACCAGGACGGTGATTCTTCCGCTCATCAGGCGGCGCTCAGGCGCTCTGGGGTTGCGGCGTCCTTGGAGAGGGCGAACATTCGAGGTGGCGGCGCTGGCGTCTGCGGTGTAACCAGGGTGTTATGACTCAGTCAGGCAAGGCCACCACCGTCGCGGATGTGCTGCGGGCGCTTTCCACTTCCGTTGATGCGCGTGAGCTGGCGAGCGTCGTGGCGGCGGCGGGCCTGGACGACGAGCTCGATGCGGCTATGGACGTGTTCAACGTGCTGGCACATCTTCGCCGCCGCGAGCGCGAGCTCAGTGGCCTGTATGCCACGGCCCGCAAGCTGACCACCGTCCGGGAGGTCGATGAGGTCCTGCAGTCGATCGCCGAGCAGGCGCAGGAGCTGGTACCGAGCGCCGACGCCAGCTATATCGCCGTGCGTGAGGAAGACGGCGGGGTCACGGTACGGGCGAGCGTCGGGCTGACCTCACCGGTCTTCAGCCACGTCCGCACCCGGCCTGGTACCGGGATGGCGGATGTGATCGCGAAGACCGGTGCTCCGCTGTGGATCCGCCGCTATGAGGACAGCGACATTATCGTCCATGACCCGATGCTGGACGCTGCGCTGGCCGAGGATCAGCTCGTCTCCGTCCTCGGCGTCCCGCTGAAGATCCGTGGCGATGTTGTCGGGATCCTGTACTGCGCGAATCGTTTCGAGCGTCCCCCCAGCGCCGAAGAGAGTGCTCTGCTGGGAGCTTTCGCCGACCACGCGGCGATCGCGCTGGAGAACGCGCGCTTGTTCGGGCAGCTCGACGCCGCGCGGCGCGCGGCGGAAAAGGACGCGGAGACGATCCGGCGGTCCGCCGAGCTCCATGACCGGCTGACGCGGCTCGTGCTCCAGGGCGCCGACGTTGATGAGGTCACGCGAGAAATCTCAGCGGTATTCAAAGGCAGCGCGCGCGTGCTCCAGCCCGACGCCCAAGAGCTCGAGCAGCCGGTCGCCGAGAGCCGGGGCAGCGGACACTCGGTGGCAACGGATTCCGGTTATGTCACGGCTCTAGGAGCCGGCGAGGCGCAGCTAGGAGCGCTCGTGCTCGAGACTGAGAAGCCGCTGAGCGCCTCGGACTTGCGGAACCTCGAGCGCACGGCCCACATCCTGAGCCTGCTTGTCTTCCGGCAGCAGGCTCTCGTCGAGGCCGAGGAACGGGTGCACGGCCAGCTTTTCAGGGACCTCACAGCCGGCGGGACGCTCAGCGACCATCAGCGCCTGCTGGCACGGGCGCGCGGGATCGACCTCGGCGATTCGCTCATCGCGGTATTCGCGCGTCGCGAGTCGGGAAGTCCGGCCGCCCTGGCACGGGCCATGTCGTCACTGGCGCGCTCACGTGGTGGCCTCGGCGGCGAGCACGGGTCTGGTGCGGGAGCCTTCCTGCCGGGAACCGATGCGAGAGAGCTGGCCCGGTTCGCCCGCGAGCGCCTGAGGCGCGAGCTGGGCGGCGGGCTGATTGTCTGTGCGGCCGAGCCGCAACAGCCTTTCGCGCCAGAAGCCCAGATGCGCCGCGCGGAGCGCTCGGCGACGTTGTTGCAGTCGCTGGGCCGGGTCGACGCCGCCGTCAGCGCCGACGAGCTTGGCGTCTACAGCATCCTCGTTAACCCTGCACGAGGCGACGACCTGGCGACGTTCCTGCGCGCGACCATCGGGCCGCTGAGCGAGCACGATGCCGCCCATGGAACAGCACTCGCGGACACGGTGCACGCGTACTTCCGCGAGGGGACCAACCTGGCCCGCACGGCCCGCGCGCTCTATGTTCACCCCAACACGGTGGTCAAGCGCCTCGCCCGGGTCGCTGATCTGCTGGGGGACGACTGGCAATCGCCTGACCGGGCACTCGAGCTGCACATGGCTTTGCAGCTGCGTTCGCTTGCGGGCCGAGTGTGAGACTTCGCCGGGCTCTGGCGAGAACTCTCCGAACGAGCCAGGTCGCCTCACTCCGGCGGAACGCGCGTCCACAGGTCGTTGAACGCGATGCTGTCGTAGAAAGCTGTGCCGTCGATCACCTGGCTGTCGCGCATCCTCATCACCCAGACGTAGCTGTTGGCGTAGGGACGGCCGTCATTCGCGACCCCGCTACCATCCCAGACCACGATCACGGTGTCGCCATCCGCGTGAACCGAGCGGACCCGCACGGGACGGAACCGCTCGCCAGCGGCGAACCGGGCTCCGAACGGCGCGAGGACCTCATCGATGAACTGCTGCCGGTTCCTGTACTCCTTGGACACGGCGGAACGACCCTCAATCCGCCACACCATGCCAGGGGCGAACAGGCTGGTGATCGCGCCCGTTCCTGCTTGCCACGCCTCGAAGGCGGCGCGCACTGCCGCTCGATTGGCTTCGGCGGCGGCTTGCGCGCCTCTGGCGCCCGGGATCTGCAGTGCCCCCGCAGGCTGAGCAGGGAGGTGCGCGCTCGGCTCCTGAGCCGCGCCGGACATGCTGGCTCCTTTCGTGCCGAAAGGGTCCCCCGCCGGAGGACAGGTCGGGCGGGCCAAGCGTCAATACCTGTGACCGCGCGCCCCACGATCTCTGGTGCCGCGCGAACCGGCGGCCGAGCCGAACGATCAGGCCAGCACTTCGGAGAGCTCGATCAGGTTACCGAACGGGTCGGCGAAGAAAGCGAGCTTGCGGCTGATAGCAGGCAAGACCCACGGCTCGGCGACAATCTTGACGCCGCGCGCGCGAAGCTCAGCGAGCGTTTCCTCCACGCTGGCAACGTGGAGGCAGAAATGGTGGTAGCCACTATATTTCAGGCTATCGCCAAGGTCCGTATACGGGCGCACCTCCGCGGGAAGCGTGTTACCCTCGCCGAGCACCTCGACGTAGAAATGATCATCCGTCGGAGGCGCCAGATACGCGAGTTTCTCGTCTTCGTAATCCCACTCCGCCACGACGCGGAAGTCAAGCTTTCTGACATAGAAATCCGTAGCTTCCGCCAAGCTAGGCGCGCGCACCGCGACATGGTGACCGCGCATATCGGCGAAAGGCGAACTGCTATTCTGAGGCGGCATGATAAAATCAGGCATTGGGTTCTCCTCGCTGTCCTTGCTCCGCTCCTCCCAGGAGGAGCCTTATCGAACTCGTCGCTCAGCTACTTATATGCCGGCCCTCTACCGTATGAAGTACGGAACCTGGGCCGTTCGGTGACCGCCGGAAACGTCGAGATCTAAGTAGAGAGCACGGTAACCGAATCATTTCGCGCACTGGTTCGCCTCCCCTTGCGCATTCACCAGCGTATAATCATCTCCTATTTCCCGGGACGGTGCGGAAAATATAGGCAGCGGTGCAGCTAAGTGGGTGACACCGTAAGTTCGTCGGGGTCAGGGTTCGGGTTCGTGGCCGGGCGCTGCGAGGTGGACGGTGCAGGCGGTGTCGAGTGCTTCTTGCGGGCTGCCGGTGGGCAGTCCGGTGAGCAGGACGGCGTCTTCGTAGCGGTCGCGGGCGGGTGAGTAGATCGCGAAGCCGAAGGAGTGGGCCGAGCCGCCGTAGCGGAGCCGGAACAGCGGGATCTGCTCGCCGCCGGGCAGGACGCCGGTGATGTAGGCGAAGGAGCCGTGGTACCTGGCCTGCACTTTGGCCAGCTGGGGCCAGTTGTGCTCGGCGTGGTCCAGCAGCCGCAGGATGATGGAGCTGCGGGTGGATTCCGGGATGGCGGGCATGGGCCTCATTGTGCCGCGCGGCGGCATCGGGCCTGGTTATGATCCCGTGCCGGGGAGCGGATGACGCTGTGGTGATTTCCCGGGAGCTGTCATGCCGCTGCCCCGCGCGGTGCCGGTCACGCTGACCGCCGCCGAGCGCACGACCTTGAAGAAACGCGCCCGCGGCGCGAAGACGCCGCACCGGGACCGGCTGCGGGCCCAGATCGTGCTGGCTGCGGCCCGCGGCCGGGACAACGCCCGGATCGCCGCGGACCTGCAGGTCACCGTGGACACGGCGCGCAAGTGGCGGGGCCGGTTCGCCGCCCGCGGCCTGGACGGGCTGCGCTGACCTGCCCCGCTCGCGGGCGGCCGCGGCGGATCAGCGAGCTGACCCGGGCCGCGGTCGTCGCGCTGGCCTGCCAGCTGCCCGCCGCGACCGGGGTCCCGCTGTCGCGGTGGACCGGGCCGGAACTGCTGGCCGAACTCACCCAGGCCGCGCCGCAGGACAAGCTGTCGGCGTCCTCGGTGCTGCGGATCTTGGCCGAGCACCCGGTCAAGCCCTGGCAGTACCAGTCCTGGATCTCCCCCCGCGACCCGGACTTCGAAGCCAAGGCGGCCGTGATCTTGGACCTGTACCAGGGGTTTTACCAGGGCAGGCGGCTGCAGCCGGGCGACCGGATCCTGTCGGTGGACGCCAAGCCCTCCATCCAGGCCCGCGGCCGCTGCCGTCCCACCGTCCCGGCCGCGCGCGGCAGGCCCGCGAGGGTCGAGCACGAATACGTCCGCCACGGCGCCCTGGCCCTGCTGGCCGCCCTGGACGTGCGCACCGGGAAGGTGTTCGCCGCCACCCCGGGCACCACCGGCATCGCCCCGTTCATGGACCTGATCGGCCAGGTCATGACGCCGGCCGGAGTACAAGGACGCGCCCCGGGTGTTCGTCATCGTGGACAACGGCTCCGATCACCGCGGCCAGGCCGCCGCCGCCCGGCTCCGCGACGCTTACCCGAACGCGATCATGATCCACACGCCGGTGCACGCATCCTGGCTGAACCAGGTGGAGATCGTCTTTTCCGTCATCCAGAAGAAAGTCCTCACCCCCGGCGACTTCCCCGGCCTGGGCACCCTCAGCTATACCCTGCTGGCCTTCGTGAACCGCTACAACCGCACCGCCCGGCCGTTCAACTGGAAGTTCACCGCCGATGACCTGACCGCACTGCTCCGCCGCATCAGCCAGCGCGAGCAAACGGCCACCGGCCAGCAAGCCACCCTGCCCCAGGCCGCCTGATAACCCCCAGACGAATTTACGGTGTCACCCACTAAGCCCTAGATGCCCGTGGAGCATCCGGTGCGTTCTCATGAACAACCTATGTGGGGCACCGTGTAGCTGGAAGGTGGTGATCCCACACTGTTCCGCGGATTCGGTGGCGCAATGTCACACCACCAAATAGGGCAGCAGTCATTCACTTTATGACCAGGGCGATGTTGGCATTGTGGGCGAGCCGGATGCGGTGGTGGTATCAGCGGGGCGAGGGCTTGGTGGCGGCGTCTCCAGGTCAGCCAGTGCGCGGCATGGCCGGGCGGTTGGGGGCCCCCAGCGGCGGCGGTGATCGGCTTAAGGCCGCGGAGCCGGGCGGCGGCCTCGCTGAGCACGTCGGTGAGCAGGTCGATAAACTGCTGCCGGTAGCTGGATATGGGCGCGGGGCTGGTGCTCAGCCGGTCGAGGGCCAGGTGCAGGTCGGCGCCCACGGTGGCGTGGACACACAGCTCGGCGGCGACGCTGCGAAGCCAGGGTGGCCGGCGCTGCTGGTGGTCGTGGGCGGGGTCGTGGGGGAGGCTGTCGGCCAGGCCGTCGATGAGAAAGGCCACTTCGGCGAGCAGGATGGACAGGGCGACGTCGTAGGCCCAGATGTTCCGGTCACACCTTTGTCACGACCGTGCTCGATGCTGGCGTTGACCTGCGCGATGTTCAGATAGCCGCCCGTCACGCCGACCCGCGCACCACGATGCGGTCCGCCAGAGAGGGCCCGCCAGAACCTGGACCGCCACCCGAACTACATCCTGGCCGCCTACATGACCTCCGGCACCTGACTAAGCCTGCGCCTCCCGCCGCTTGAACCGCGGGAGGCGCCCGACATTGCCGATGAGCGAGTGCTGTACACCCGCATACTTTGTACTTATCTGAATGCCGTTAATTTTCGGAGCAAGTCAACTCGGTTCTGTCTATATCGAGGAACCTACGAGAATCGGCCTAGTGTCACGTGAAAGTGGCGCGCTCAATTTCCATATTGGCCATTCCAGAGCACAGTCCAGGGTCAAGACCCGAAACTGACTTAACCGACGGGTCGGCCGAGGATACCCAAGCCGCCTCTAAACGTTCAGAGAAACGATCGTCAGTATCCTCCGTGAGTACGGTGGCCCCTGTCGGCCAAACGTAACCCGATGCGAGGGCCAGGCTGGCGGGAAACCAAACTCGTGCGGCGAGCTTCAGATCCCGGCACCATCAGGAGTACAGCGAGAACCGGGTCCTCCTGTGCGTCAAGGACATCAAAGTGATATTTCTGGGTATTGTGGCCTATAGCCGAAGGTGGTACCGTCCCAGATACGTAGGTATGCCGTCCTCGTGGGGGGGAAGCATGTCGGGTGTTAACGTACGGCTCAAGAGGTTTCGACGTTTCTCGGCCGTGTTGACGATGGTCTTGGCTGTCGCGGCCATGCTAGGGGCAACATCGCCGGTAGCGAACGTCTCACCGTCAGCTGCTGCGGCGACTTTCTCGGTATCGTCCAGGGTCGGCTGGCAGCAAACGACAATCAACCTGACGGTGGGCGACACATACAGTGTGGCATACGAATCTGGCACCTGGACTGTGGACTACCGCAACTTCCCCTACGTCGGTCCGGGAGGCTACTCCAACAGCGTCGACCAGAAGATCTACCAGGGCTGCAAATATGACCCACAGGTCAACTACGCCGTACTGCTTGGTGTGATCGGCGACTCTGCCACTGCCTTCGCTGTCAACCTAGGCGGGATATTCACAGCGAATTCCACAGGCCCGCTGTACCTCAGAATTAACGATGATGATGCCTGCCTGGGTGACAACGACGGCTCGGTAACGATGTACATCAACCGATTCCAGCACCTCTCTGACGGAACATCGTCAATATACGCAGGATATTCGTTCCACCCGAACCAGGGGACTGTATCCTACGCCACCGCGCAATGGAAGGTCCCTGCGGTATCCTGTGCTAGTAGCAGCTTTAAAGAAAAGTCTCAAGTAGCGGTCTGGGTGGGCTTGTGGGGCGGCCCTAACAATGCAACTGGCACCTATGGATCAAGCGTGTGGTTGCCCCAGGCCGGTACAGTTTCACAATGTGCCCGATTCGGAGTTATAAGCCATTCTGTTTATCAAGCCGTCTATCAGATGTTCAATTCCAAGACTGCATCCGGCTTTAAGCCTCTATTCGGCGTAAATGCCGGCGATACGATGTTTGCCCAGGTGGAATACGTGGGTACCCATAAGGGGGAACTAGAGTTCTCGTATGACGTAACGGACGAGAACAGTGGAGCCCACAGCCAGAATAACTTCTATACCTCCAAGGGAGTAGCTCCGCCCGATGCGGCCTACCAAGGCGGTGTTATCGTTGAGCGGGTGTCGAAGGATCCAAAGACCGGCATATCCGGCTACCTTCCCAAATTCCCGCCAATTAACATCTCGCATGTAGGCGTTGGCCAGAGTTCGACCACGACGAATGAGGGAACCGGCTATGAGTGGGATATGAAAGGCTATGCCACAACTGGACCACTGACGAGTTTCCCGAACCAGGGCGGTAGCTTCAGCGTCACCTGGCGGAATGCCTAACAGGATAGTATTAAGCTCGGACGCTACATAGTACGCCGTCGGCCGACTTGAGCATATCCTCACATGCCGCGGACAGGGAGACATCAGGTCTGGAAGGTCGTAGCTCAGCCATGTCCGCGCTTTCGCTGAACACTTCCTCGGCCATCTGGCTCGCTGTCGGCCGGTCAAAATGCAGCGAGGGTGGGTTCGAAGTCGTCGAGGTGGAGAGTGTACTCGCAGAGCTGGGCGAGCGCAGTTCGCGCGACGTCGCTGGCGGCCATTCCGGTGCGGTCGGCGATTGCATACCCGAGGAACTGCTGTGACGGGACCGCGCCGCGTAGCACGTGCAGCGGCCCGATGTCGACGAGTTCGGTCATCGAGCCGGTCGCGTTCATCAGCATTCCTACCCGCGCGGCAGGATCATCGTGCGTTACCAGACCCAGATCGTCGGCCAGGAACCCGGCGAACGCGGTCGCGAGCGAGATCGCGTACTGCAGACGCTGGTGCCACGCTGCCAGGCTGGCGGGACCTGCGACAGTTCCGTCCGGTTCGCGTGGCTCGACGTGGAGCCACAGGCATGCAACGCCGTCGGGACGGCCGTGCATACGCATCCCGGCTACCGGCGGCAGCAGCATGGCGGAGGCGGCTGGTCTCCTGGCCTGACCAGTGTCACCCAAGGTGGCTTCCAGGCGGATCACGCCATGGCCGGCCAGCCGAACCCAGGTCACGTCATCTCCGACATGAGTCAGCGATGAAATCAGTGCAGCCGCGGGGTCCCGGCTGAGGAACCGCACGAGCCCGGCCCCGATCTTCGAACTGCCTGTGTCTTGAGGGACCGGCTCGCAGGCCACGCAGACGCCAAACCGCACGAACGGCGCGGCGTCCTGCACGCCCGGGTGCTCGGGCATCGCCGTATGGACCATATTCATCAGCGGCGTCGCTTCGAAACCGTCGGAGGTATACCGCCAGCTGCCGGTAAAGGCCCGGTCGGCGGCCGGATGGCCCTCGCCTCGAGTTCCCGCAGGCGCAACGTTGCCTGCCTGTCCAGGCTCTGTCGCCCCGCCATCTGCCTGCACGTCCGCACGGCTCAAGGACCCGATGCGGGCCCCGCCAACGTCAGTCGATCCAAGGATCCGCCGGATTGCAGCCACCAGCCGCGCGGCATCCTCATCGAAGGAATCACCGAACAGGTCAACCCTTTGCAGCGAAGACAGGCGGCGGCCGCCGCCCAGATCACGGTCCGGGATCTGGCAGTCATCGAACCGGACCGGAAGCAGCCATGGCTGCTCAGGTTGCCGCAACCGCAGCTGCTCGACCGCCAGGACCAGTTCCTCGTTCTGATAGGTCTTGACCCGGGCAAGGCTGTTGGCCGAAAAGCACGCGATAAATACCAGAGCGTCATCGGTGATCGCCTCGCGGATTTTCGCCCGCCAGTCCTGACCTGGCCACAAGTGTGATCTGTCTCGCCATACAGGTATCCCAGCCTCCTGCAGTACTCTTTGCAGCCGGTCAACCTGTACGGAATCCTCGCGGACATAGGACAAGAAGGCATGCCCTGCCACCAAAGCGTCCCGCTGCCCTGAGACCATCACCATCGCTCCGTTCCCACTGCCCGTTCGTACATGCAGGTACCCTAGCCGCTCTCGCCGGTGTGGCTGCTGTGCTGGTACCGCCCGGCGAGTACCGAGTCGCGACAGGACAACATGCCTGGCACGGCCCATAGCCACCACCTCGTGCACGATGATGTTCTCCTGGCCATCACCCGGGACAGTCGGGAATCCATGACCGCCTCCAGGCAGCTGATGCCCGGCGAAGGATAGGAGAACTAACGCCGTCCCGACCATATGCCTTGCGCCCACTACGCGCTGGCCCTAGGGTTTACCAAAGTCCGGATCTGCCGAATAGCGGACGTTACGCCAGCGCAGTCTTATGCACAGGTCAGTATGATCATTCGCCGCCGGCAATTCGGCCAGGAACCATCTGATCAATGAACGGTTCCTTTGGCGTCGGCCATTGCGTCGGCTATGTGTGGCGCCTGAGGCGTTCATCTATGGCGAGCGCACATACAGACTGTCCAGATCCGTCCGTGTTGGGGAGCGCTCAGATGGTTGCAAACGCCGCCAGTGTGCTCATGAGAGGTGATGCAACATGTAGTCTCTACCTGTGGTCAGGGTGACAGTGAATAATTTGCCGACCTTAGTCGGCGGCATTGACTGAGGCTGCACTTCATGGGATGATACAATGAATCCGGCCTGTGGGGGGTCAATGTGAAGTGGCGGAGAAGCGTACCTCTCCTTGTCTTTGTCCTCCTCGGGGCATGCAGTGGCTCCGCTGTGACGCAAGCCCCGGCGCTGGCTTCGCAGCCAGCTGGGCAGTTGGCTGCGAGTCGAGCTTCCATATTGTACGCGGGATCAGATTCATCGGCCGGATACGTCTTGACTGCCGCGACCTCTGGCACAGTGCTCGTTACGACATCTGCTGTCCTTTCCCAGGACAGGGAAAACGACCTCTGGCAAACGACCGTTATCCTGTCTCAAGTTGCAGGGCAATGCCCCGGGCCCGGTAAGTTCTGGCTAGAAACCACATCCCCCGATAAAGAGATCCCAGCGTCGAGCGTTAACCGTGTCGGTGTTGGACCGTGTTGCGTACAGGTAAAGTTCAAGGGAGCACCGAGAACTATGGAAAGCGCCTTGCTTGTGCTTGATGAAGCAGGCGTTCTGTCTTCCGCGCAACTATCCTTGGCCAGGGATGTTACTTGGTACGACTACTTCGGGGTGCCGATTATCGGTGGCTTGTTGATGGCGATAGCGCTCCTGTTCGTCATCGGCTTCCTCATCGGGGTTCGCGAAGAGGATGGCACCCGCAGAACGTTGATTAACCGACAGTTCCGGACCAAGACTGTCGCCGAGTCTGAGATACCGAAAGTTAGGCTGGTTCCAATTGCAACGGTTGTCGCGGCTTTCCTCGGAGCGGGCACTCTGGCGAACTCATTGTTCCCAGGAGTTTCGGTCGGTGTATTTTTGTTGCTAACTACCGCCCTCGAGGCAGGTGCGGCAGCAGTAGGCCTCGCTCTTTATTACTTTCTCCAAGAAGGGTGGGTGCGCCGCTGCCGGCCCAACGAACTCGGATCCCCTCTGGCACTGACCGCGAGCAGCAAACAGCCACCCGACTTTTCATTTCCTACAGGTGCCGATATTACATCTGACGAGGAATTGGTCATTACCCCTGATCAGGCTAGTTCTGCTGCCGAACAGGCATCCACTACCGGGAAAATCCAGATTCCACCCGACAGCAAGGTGGAGATTCTTCGGGGCGAGTCTCTATCCTTTCCTGATGGCCCAAAAATCCTACTTAAAGGTGCAGGGTCTTTGCTGGTATCCAAAAATAATGCGAGCCTGACTCTGACCACCGGAACATATAAGCTTCCTGCGGTTATCACAGCAAAGATTGATGCTCTGATAACATACGATGAGAAGGCAGAGCCGATTTTCTATCCCCGTAGCGCCAAGGTCGGCCGGCGACGTTACGGCAATAAAAGCTTCACGCTTACGCTGAAGCGCCCTGCCGTCCCTCAGGTCAACATGCTTATTGCGATGGTTCCCGTACTTGTAACGGTTTTTGCCGTAGGGGCTGAACTCGGAATTATCGGCGTACTATCAATCAGCCTGTCGGACGCCACTGGATTTGGCCGCTTCGTTGCATCTGACCTGATAGCAGCCGTTGCGCTCTTCGTCTTGTACTATATTGTCCGGAATATTCGAAGCACTACCTATACGTAGTAAGATCGATGAAATTCACGGCCGCAATATTGCCCTTTCTGGATGCCGACGTCAGCCTTCAACATGTGACCTCACCTGCCCTATATCGAAGACGGGCGGGTAAGCGACACCACAGTCCTCTCCCACGGGTGGCGACTCGTCGGTTCGACCACTGAACAGCCGATCATCCTGCATAGTATCCATCGCGCCGTTGCCAAGGAGAATTCGCGTATCTGCCGCGATGGGGAGCGCTATTGAGTCGTCAGCTGACGAGATCCTTAGTGAGCCAGATGATCAGGTCGTCATCGACCGTCATCTCCATCCCTTTGCGGAGCGGCCCCTGACCCCGGCATGCGTCGACAGGCTGGACAGCAATGCCGGGAATGCCCATAGTGCAACACTGGCATACGTCCGGCGACATCCTCTCATGCCGCGGACCGGGTCGAACGTCCACGGCCGCGGCGCAATAGCTTGACCTTGGGCCGTGACCGATGGCAGCCGCGGGTGGGCTGCTGGGCATGCGGAGGGGTTGTCCTCGTTGCCATCCTGGGTTCAGATGACATAGACTCGTCCAGGAATCCTGTACGAGTGAGGTGAGGCTCGGGTGGCCGCAGTCAGCATCAGCCACGCCCGCGAGCATCTGTTCCCGCTGGTGCGGCAGGTCAACGAAGACCACGTCGTCATCGAGATTGTGGCGCGCAACGGCGGCAATGCGGTCCTGATGTCTGCCGAAGATTACGAGTCGCTGCAGGAGACGCTCTACCTGTTCTCCACGCGCGCCAACGCTGTCCACATCCTGCGCGGGCTGGCCGAGGCGCGTGACGGCGCCGCCCAGCCGACCGAACTGGAGGCGCTGGCCGCCCGGTTCGGCGTGCAGGCAGACGGGTGAAACTGTCCATCACCTCGGGCGCCCTCGAAGACCTCGAGGCCTGGTCAACGACGAACCCCAAAGTGCTTTCCAAGATCATCAGGCTGATCGCAGAGACGACACGCACGCCGCGGACCGGCACCGGCAAGCCGGAACGCCTCAAGCACCTGGGCGGCGAGGTCTGGTCACGCCGGATAACCGAGAAGGACCGGCTCGTGTACGACATCCAGTCCGATGTGGTAACCATCGTCGCCTGTCGTTTCCACTACGACGACCACTGACACCGGACCTCGTGTCGTAAGGACGAGCCTGGAGTCGGGTGTTCTGCTCGCCCGGCGTGGCTTATGCCCAGCCAGCAACGACGGCCACCGAGCCTGATCGGCAGGAGAGGCCGTGGAGGGCGGCAGGCATTCGCCTGCCGTGACGTTAGGCCGGGTCGGAATGATCGCGGTGGCATTTCGATGGTCTCCGCTGAGCGTGCCAAGCCGGAGACATCCTCCTAATTCAGCTGCAACGCCAGCTGCTCTGACCAGCAACGATGCGGCGAAACCGCAGGAGCCTAGCTCCCCTTGTGGTTCTAAGCGGTAGACAAGATTTCGAAAAATCGCGTGGGCCGTACTGGATTTGAACCAGTGACCTCTTCCGTGTCAGGGAATTCGGGAGCGTCTGTCACCGTCGGACTGAGTCGAACGAGGAGCCGCTGACCTGCGAGGAGAATCTGGCCACGTCGCGCTGGGTCTTGGGACGGTTGAACACGTTGGCTCCCATTTCTGGCTCCCACGGCATTTGGCGCGCCGGGAAGCCTTCCAGGTGTCAAGATCATTGAGGGCTGTCCGGATCTCGAGCCGGATGGCCCCGCCGCTCGTGGATGGACCGGATCCTGCAAATGTCCGATGCTGATCAGGTCAGGCTGCTTCGGTGCCGGGTTCAATGAAGGCGAGCCGCTGGTCGCCGAAGTCGGCGATGATCTCCAGGCGACCGCCGAGGGCTTCCACGTAGGCGGCCAGGGTGCGCAGTTCGGTGGTGCCTGGCTTGGCGTGCTCGATGGCGGACACGCGACCCTGGGTGATGCCCATCCGGGCAGCGACCTGGGCTTGGGTGATGCCGAGGCGGCGGCGCATCTCGGCGAGCCGGAAGGCGCGCTGCTCGGCGCGCAGCTGCTCCATCCCGGCGGCGATGGCGGCTTTGTCGGCAGGGTCGGGGTAGAACTCGGCGAGGAACTCGTCCCGGGTGTAGTGGTGGAACTCACTGCTGCTCATCGGATGTCCTCTTGTCTCAGGTAGTCCTCGTAACGCTGCTCGGCCAGCGGGATCGCCTGCCGGTACCAGGCCTCCCATTTACCAGCCTTGTCTCCGGCTGCCAGCAGCACCGCGTTCCGCCGGGGATCGAAGATGTACAGGATGCGGATCTCGCTGCGCCCGGCGGAACCTGGCCGCAGTTCTTTCAGGTTGGTAAGCCGGGAGTGGCGGACGCGGTCGGCGAGCGGGCGGCCCAGCTCTGGCCCGGCTTCGAGCAGCATGCCGATGGCGTGGCCGACCTGGATCGCGCTGGCCCGATCACGTCTGCGCAAGTCGTGCAGCCATGCCCGGACCTCCGGTGTCATGACCAGGACATAGGCCACGTCAGCTGCCTCCCCGCAAGGGCAGAATTACACAGACACGATATCACATCAGAGTAATATTATTTGGGCTTGCGGAGCTGGTTAGCTGTCCGTGCTGGCGCTTGGAGTGAGCGCGAGCCGGCGCGGGTCGGAGAAGCCCAGACCGGCGTAGCCGGGCGCGCGTTTGGCGAGCATGGCCGCGAGAACGCCTGTCCGCTCATCGAGGTAATCGTGGACTTCGGCCGTGGTCTTGTTCTGGTGCGAGCGCAGGATCCGGCCGACGTACTGGGTTAGGCTGCCCCTTATTGGTGATCGGCGCGGCGAGGAACAAGGTATCTAGGGCCGGGCAGTCGAAGCCTTCGCCAGCGTACGGGCCGGTGGCCACGACCAGGAGCGGCGGGCCGCCGGGCTGCGGCTGCAGGCGGGCCAACGCCGCCGCGCGGCTCCTGGCGCCCATCCCGCCGCGAAGAATGACCGGGTCGTGCCCTGCCTCGCGCAGTAAGAAGGCGAACCTTTCCAGATGGCTGGTCCGGTTGGTGAGGACCAGGCAGTTGCGGTCCTTGCTGAGTGCGGTCAGGACGTCCGCGGTGACCTGCCGGGTGCGCTGCTCGTCAGCGGCCAGGTGCCGGTAGATGGTGGTCATCCCGCCGGGGCGGGACGGGTCTGCGTCGCCGTCGTACCGGTACCCGGTCGGGTGAATGTACAGCACGGGGGGGTCGGCCGGTGCCCGGAAGCGTGTCCTGCCTGGCGGCGTCGCGGGGGAGTGTGATGGTGTGCCGGACCAGTCCCACTTGCATGGCGATCAGGTCGTCGAGCTTGTCGCGGCGGTACGGGGTGGCGGTCAGCCCGAGCCAGCGTCGGGCCGGGATCTGCTTGACCGCGTGCTCAAACGCGGCGGCCGGGACGTGGTGGCATTCGTCGGCGACGATCAGGCCGTACCCGGCGGTCAGCTCGGCGACGTCGTCGCGGCGGGACAGGGTCTGCAAGGTGACGACGTCGATGGAGTCACGCAGCTTGGCCCGGCCGCCGCCGAGCTGTCCGGCTTTGACGCCAAGGAACTCGGCGATCCGGGCCCGCCACTGGTCCGCGAGCGTCTTGCGGTCCACTAGGACCAGAGTGGAGATCTGATGCGCGGCGATGACCGCGCATGCCATCACGGTCTTGCCTGTTCCGGGCGGTGCGACCAGGACCCCCAGATCGTGCCCGGCGAGGACTTGGACGGCCGCCTGCTGCGGCCCGGTGAGCACGGCCGAGCAGGTGAATTCCGGCGCGGCGCCGGCCGCGCGCTCATCGGTGAGGTCCAGCTTGCTGCCTGCCGGCGCGGCGAGTTCGTTTACGTTGGTGAGCATGCCGCGCGGCACGATCAGGCCGCCGTCGATGGTTTCGTCGAAGAACTGCAGGAATCGGGGGATGCCCCAGGTGGAGGCCCGCATCCGCTGCTTCTCGTAGAACTGAGGATTATGCATCGAGGCCGCATGCCGGAGCAACGCGGCGAGCGCGGGCGTCAGGTCGGCCGGCTCGACCCGGATGCCCGCGCCGAGCCGGGCCCGGACCGCAGTCACCGCCTCCGGCCGGATCTTCGTCGACACTGACGCAGCAAGCCTGGTGACCTCACGGCCCGCTGGGACCCGCCCGGCCTTGTCCGCGGCCCGGCTCACCTCCTTGGGTGTCATACGGCCAAGAGTTGACAGGTAAGACCACTGATCTTGGTGCGGTTCGAGATTCTCCAGGTTCAGGAACACCGTCGCGTTGCGGTCCCGGGCCGCCCGGAACAGCGGCAGCGCAATCAGGTTCCCGACACCGCCTGCTGGGAGCAGATCCTGAGACGGGAACAGCCGGTCATAACTGGCCAGGTTCACCCTCCCGCGAATCGCCATCGCCTCACGCAGCAGCCCCGTGCCCAGCCGCCGCGCAGTCTCTGCCGCCACTGGCGCGGCGAAGAAGGTCCAGGCGTGCATGCCCACCCCCGAACGCGACACCTCCAGCGCTACCGGCACCCCGAACGCTCGCCCCTCCTTGACGTACATCAGCGCCTCGGTCAGCGCGTCCTGCCCGTCGAAGTCGGCGGCCATCCACCAGCACCTGTCGCCATCCAGCAGCGGATAAACGCCGACGTGCACATCGCCCTTCAGATGGGCAGCGAGCACATCCAAGGTCAGCGGCATGTAGTCCCGCTTCTCATGCGGAATCCCGCGCTGCCAGCCGCCGCGCACCGCCGGAAGCCAGCCCTTCCAGCCACTACGGGAGTTCTCGATCCGAGTGGCGTAGATTTCGGCGCGCGCCGCGAACAACGCCCGGAAGAACGCCACCTTGGCGTCATTGGGCGAGTCCTTATGGACCGGTCCCGGCGGCGCATCGAAGAAGCCGGCTTGCGCCGGACTGGGCGGCTCAGCGTGCCGCGGACTCAGCTCCAGCATCCTCAGCAGGCGCGCGTTCTCCGCCCGAAGCCGCGCCAGCTCCACGGCCACGGCCGTGGGAATCTCCGTCACGCATACCTTATGTAACGCGCGGCCATGCGGCTCATCCCGAAGGTCATTCCGGCGGCGGCGGCTCGCTCGCGCTTGCCTGACCGGCCTTTTGGCATGGTGTGTGAAATGACCACCTCGCCAAAAGGACACGGCCCGTAGTGCCGATCGCAGATCATGGCGGTTCCCCGCTGCGGTGTCCGCGAACAGGATCGGCAACGCCGCCAGGAGGCCGAAATCGATGCACTTCTATGCTCAGCCACTCGCCGCCCGAGTGGCTACCGATGAGCTGCTTCTGGAATTGATGTGACGTTGCTTCTAGCGTGATTGAGGTGGCGTGTGGTGCCCGCGCCGAGGTATCGGTACATCTCGTCCGTCCTGCATTGGTCCGGCGTTGTCGGCGGTCGATAACAGTGCCCGGCTGTTCATGAGCTGAATCGTGGCCTCCCTCGGAGGGTTTTCCCGCGGGTCGCCGACGTAGTGGTCAACACTGTCTGCATGGAATTCCTCTGCTACCACAGGGGACAAGCCCGGCTTCCTGACGTTGCGCGAGGAACTGCGCGAACAGTACCGGTCCTACGTAGGACGACTCGCAGGAGATAGTCCGGATCGAGTAGGCGCTGGACCTCGATGACCTGTGGGACAGCCACGATGGCTTGGTCGAAGTCCCCGACCATCTCTGGCGGGCACAGGGCCGTCTAACGTCATCAGCTCAGGCCGGGATCGAGACTGGGGCCGTCACCTTGAACGCGGTCTTCAAGCGCCGATGCAACACTCAGTCCAGGTAGCTCGCGGCTCGTCGTCTGGCTCCCTTTTTGGCTCCCCCCAAGGGTTCAGAAGCCATCTCCGCCGGGCAAAATGCCAGCTCAAGATGTACGGGTCGTACGGGAGTTGATCAGCGACCTCTTCCGTTTTGGCTCCCGGCAAGGGAAGAGATCATGTGGGCCAGGACCGCAACAACCTAAAAGGCCAGG
Organism: uncultured Actinomycetes bacterium; assembly: GCA_963819785.1. Taxonomy (GTDB): domain Bacteria; phylum Actinomycetota; class Actinomycetes; order Streptosporangiales; family Streptosporangiaceae; genus Palsa-504. Next base: position 18,029 of record CAWFXW010000013.1, read on the forward strand.
TCAGAACTGGTGGGCCGTACTGGATTTGAACCAGTGACCTCTTCCGTGTCAGGGAAGCGCTCTCCCGCTGAGCTAACGGCCCGAGTACCTCGCCGAGATGCTACCAGAGCCTGAACCTCTCCGCGCGCCGCCGCCGACGTCCGCGCCGCCTTCCGCCACGGGCCGCGCCTCTCCCGGTCGTGCGCAAGACACCGACAATCCGGCAGGCCCTCACGACCTTCTGACCCACCGCGGCCGGGCCGGCTGAAAACGTCCCTGAAGGCATCTCGAGACTGCTGCCCGTGAACTGCCGACTCAGGACATGGGGTCGGCGGGCGGAATGGGGATCGTAGTCGTTACCCAGGTCAGGACGTAGATAGCGACCCCAATCATGCGAGCGCCCCCGTCCGGGACCGCTGGGGTTACCTCAGCGGCAACTTGCGAGGTCCCTGGGGCAGACGTTATTCGCCTGATAGGACCGCGGACAGCTACCGCTGCCATGACGACGGCAACTGTCCACAATCATGACCAGTATCCGGAATGCCTAAATATAAAGTTCAGACATAGCCGGGCAAAACGAGAACAAGCCGATAGCGCATCTGTTGCGGGCGCTCGAACGCACCTGGAGAACCGCCCGCGCCGGAGGCCCGTGGCCGGAGGCCCGTGCCGGCCGCCTGGCCCGCAGGTCCCGCACCAAATGCCCTGACCAGCAACAAGACCCGGAAAGCCGGCAGCACGCCCTCCCTTGAATTCCTGGCATTTTGTGCCGTGTGCACGGAAAGGAGTCGCCTGTGTAGGGGCGATGACTGGAAGTCGTAACTGCACGCGAGATGAAGGTTTCGTGGCCCTTCGGCGCCGCCCTCGCGGGGGGAGGCGTCAAGCCACCGCATGCTGCGTTAGCTGAAGACTGTCGTGGTGAGCGATGCGGAAAAGGCGGCGTGAGAGCCGTCAGGCGGGGACCGGGAAGGCGAATGCGAGTGAACCACCGCTGAAGCGTCGAGAGGGGAAAACGGCATCAGAACCGGGGCAATAATGCCTGCTCCGGGATAAGCCTGGCGGATACCCGTTTGCTGGCCAGGCGGTGCCCGGCGTGCAGGTGGCGCGAGCCCGGTCTGCGGCTCGCGTGCGGAAACACGGGAAGGCGCGCGCTGATACCGCGCCCGCGAGGATGCGGGACGCGAGAGGGAGCGCATCAAGCCGCAGAAACGGCGAGGTGCTGAGTACCGTCGCGGCGCGTGCCGGCGGACCGGCCCGTAGTAGCGGTGAGGCCCGTGTAATGCGGGCGGAGCGAAGGGGCCGGCCCATCTGGACCTGTTTGCGCGAGCAACCGGGGCGAAAGCCCCGGGAGGAGACGAGTGAGCATGTCAGGGCAGGACGAGAAGCCGTTTGACATACCCAAGCGCCTGGTGTGGCAGGCGTGGAAGCGCGTCGCGGAAAACGGCGGTGCCCCGGGGGCGGATGGCGTGACCATCGAGGACTTCAAGGCCGATCTTGGGAACAACCTGTACAAGATCTGGAACCGGATGTCGTCGGGCACGTACTTCCCGCCGCCGGTGCGGGCAGTAGAGATCCCGAAGTCCTCGGGCGGCACGAGAATTCTGGGCGTGCCTACCGTAGCCGATAGAATTGCTCAGACGGTGGTGGCCATGTTTTTGGAGCGGCTGGTGGAGCCTGTGTTTCACCCCGATTCCTATGGTTACCGGCCGGGGCGGTCGGCGCTGGACGCGGTGGCGGTATGCCGGGAAAGGTGCTGGCGGAACGACTGGATAATCGATCTTGATGTCCGGGCGTTTTTCGACAGCGTTGACCATTCTCTGATGCTCAAGGCGGTGGAGCGGCACACCGACGCCAAGTGGGTCCTGCTGTATGTGGCACGGTGGCTGAAGGCACCGATGCGGAAGCAGGATGGCACTCTGGTGGCCCGCGACCGGGGAACCCCGCAGGGATCCTTATGTTCAGCTGAACATAACCCGCCTTATGAGCAGTGCGGGATTATGCGCAGCGTCGTCCTGATGTCCCTGGTGAGGGCGATGACGGGGATCGACCGCTGCGCATAATCCTTCGCGGCGCTGAGGATCACAGGCTGGCGAGCCAGCTGAGCAGCCCGTGGTCGTGGTTCCATTCGGGCAGGTCGTCGGTGATGATTTCGGTGTAAGCGGCTTCGAGGGCTTTGCGTTTGGCTTCGGTGGAGGCCCTGGCGTAGATGTCGGTGGTGGCCAGCTCGACATGACCGAGGATGTCGCGGATGTAGGGCAGTGGCACGCCGCTGTCGTAGAGATGCATTGCCCGGCTATGTCGTATGACGTGCGGGCTCAGGTCGGCTCCGGCGAGTGCGGGGTCACCGGCCCGGGCCTGGTATTTGCCGATGATCCAGGCGATGCCGCCGCGGCTGAGCCTGCTGCCGTGCTGGCTGGTGAACAGCGGCTGGTCGTCGTGTCCGGGCTGATCGAGGCCCTGCTCGGCCAGGTAGGCGCTCAGCAGCGCGGCGGTGTTACCGCCGAGCGGGACGTGGCGGATCTTGGCGCCTTTGCCTGTCAGCGCGGCCAGCGGCGGGGGTTGCAGGCGGATGTCGCGCACGGTCAGGCCGGCGAGCTCGGACACCCGGGCGGCGGTGTCGTAGAGGGTGGCCAGCAGGGTCGCATCACGCCGGCCGCGCCGGGTGGTCCGGTCGGGTGCGGCGAGCAGAGCGCGGGTCTGCCCGGCTGTCAGGTGATTCACGGCCTGCCGGGTCTTTTTCTTGGCGGGGATCGCGAGAATGTCCTGGCAGGCGGCCATCCTGGCCGGGTCCTGGGCTTGCAGCCACCGGAAGAACGAGCTGATGGCGGCCAGCCGCTGGTTGCGGGTGGAGGTGCTGTTGTGACGTTCAGTCTCCAGCCAGGTCAGGAAGGCGGTGATCGCCTCAGCGTCGATGCTGTCGAGGGTGAGTTTCTCGGGAGGGATGGACCTGACCTCGCTGAAGAAGGTGATCAGCAGTTTGAAGGTGTCCCGGTAGGACGCGATCGTGTTCGGTGAGCTGCCCCGCAGCCCGGCCAGGTGCGAGGTGAGGTAACGCTGCAGGAACACCGCGAAGTCAGTCGCCATCGCCCGCCCCGGCCGTGAGGGGCGGGACGATGTTCCCGAGGGCTTGCTGGACCCGGGCGATGATGTGCGGGTAGGACCCGGCGGTCAGCCGCAGGTAGTAGTCGGTGTCGGCGATCGAGGAGTGACCCATGTAGGCCTGCAGGACCGGCAGTAGCGCGCCGGCGTCCTCCCCGGCCGCGAACCATCTGGCCAGGTTATGGACCGCATGCGAGTGACGCAGGTCGTGGACCCGCGGGCCGCGGCCGCGGCCGCCGTGGGGAATGCGGGCCTGCCACAGGAACCGGCGGAAGTTCTTGTCGATGTTGGCGAGCGTCAGCGGCTGCCCGGCCGTGCCGGGGAAGAACCAGTCGGCGCCGGTGCGCCCGGCCACCTGGGCGTGGTAGTCGGCGAGCCGTTGCCGCAGCGGCGCGCTGACGGGGACCTGCCGGTCCTTGCCGCCCTTGCCGCCACGGATCGTCAGCACCCCTGCTTCGACGTCCACGTCGCCGAAGTGCAGGAGTCGCGCTTCGGAAACACGCAGGCCGCAGGCGTAGATCGTGCGGAACAGCACTGGCATGACCAGGTGCCGGAACGGCACCTGGCAGTCGTAATGGCACCGGTCGGTCTGAGCGAACAGGGCCGCCAGTTCGGTGCCGGTGTAAATGTGCGGAACGTAGCGGGCGGGCCCGGGCAGCGTCCCGCCGGGCAGCACGTACGCCTGGATGCCGCGGCGGCCCAGCCAGCGGGCCAGCTCCCGCACCGGCGCGGCCAGCCCCTGCAGCGTCGCCGGCGTGACACCCCGCTGCCGGGCCGCGGTGATCCACGCATCGACCGAGGCTCCTGGCCGGGTGCCTGCAGTCCCGGATACTCAGCTGCGCAGAACGCGGCGAACCGGGCCAGCACCCGCTCCTCGGTGTCGTACTTATAGCCCGTGGCGCGTTTCTCAGCGACCAGCGCGGTGATCGCGCCCGCCATCGTGATCGCCCCGGTCACCGTGACCCCTCCGGTGTTGCCGGCGCGTCCGGATCCAGCGCGCACCTGGCCAGCAGACCGAGGGATGACTTCAGGTAAACGCCGGTCGACTGGACCGACAGGTGGCCGAGGATGCCAGCGATCTGCTCCACCGGCGTGCCGCCCTCCATCAGCCGGGTGGCCAGCGAATGCCTGAGCGAGTGCATGCCATGACGGCGCTTGTCGCTCACCGGCACGTGCGCGGCCCGGGCGTGCTTGACCAGGATCTGATGCAGATGGTCCTGGTCGGAGAACGGCCCGACCGGCGCGTGGTGCCGCAAGAACACCTGCGGGCAGTCACTGGCGCGGCCATGGCGGATGTAGTCGATCACCGCCCAGCCGACATCCTTCAGCAGCGGCAGCTGCACCGGGTCGCCGGTCTTGGCCTGCGTCACCAGCAGCTGGTTGCCAGGCCAGTCGAAATCAGCGAACTCGAGCCGGCGTATGTCGGCGCCGCGCAGGCCCAGCCTGGCGATCAGCAAGATGATCGCGTAATCCCGTTTCCCGCACGGGTTGTCCCGGTCGATCGCCTCCACGATCCGGGCGACCTCACCCGGACCCCACACCGACGGGATCCTGGCCTGCCGGGACGAGCGCACCGCCGGCACCGCGTCCAGGCAGCCGGCATCGACCAGGCCGGCGCCCGAAGCGAACCGCAGGAACGACCGGACTGCGCACAGCTTCTGCTCGACCGTCTTGAACTGGTAGCCGGCCAGCGTGGCGACGAACGCGCTGATCGTCGCGGCGTCACAGCACGCCAGCCCGCCGCGCGTCGCGGTAAACGCGACGAACTCCCCGGCCAGCGTCCCGTAGGTCCGCACCGTCGAGACCGACCGCCCCGAAGAGCGCAGGTGCGCCCGGAACGCCGCGATCACCTCGGTGCCCGCGGCGTCCAGCTTGCTCACCGAACGGCTATAACGCCGCAGCACCGCCCCGTGTGCCTGGTACTCGCCGAGCATCGCGGCGACCCTGAACAGATAGATGTCGTTCGGCTTCAGGGTGCCGGCCTGCTCCTTGGCGAAGAAGCCGCACGCCTGGTCGACCCACGCCATCGCCAGCGTCCAGCGAGAACTCCTCGATGCCGAGGGCATCGAAATGGTTCTGCATCCGGCGCCAGCAGCCCCGGTACCAGATCATCGTCGCGTCCTTGTAACCAAGACGCCGCAACTCCGCGTCCAGGTCCCGCACCAGCGCCGACAAGGCAGACATGACAGCTGACCTCCGATCACGAAGACCCGGCACCATGCCGGTCCGCATGATCAAGATCATCAGCGTGTTATGCGCAGCGGTCGATCCCCGTCATCGCCCTCACCAGGGACATCAGGACGACGCTGCGCATAATCCCGCACTGCTCATAAGGTTCAGCGGTATCCCCGGTCCTGGCGAACCTGTATCTGCATTACGCGTTCGATATGTGGCTGGCCCGGGAACATCCGGGTGTCACGTTCGAGCGGTATTGCGATGATGCGGTGATTCACTGCACCAGCCAGGCGCAGGCCGTGATGATACGGGATGCCCTGGCAGCGCGGCTGGCGGAGGTCGGCCTGGAGTTGCACCCAGAGAAGACCCGCGTGGTTTACTGCAAGGACGCCGACCGGCGTGGCGGTCATGAGGTCACGTCGTTCACGTTCCTGGGCTACACGTTCCGCCCGCGGCTGGCCAAGAACAGGTGGGGGAAGCATTTCGTGAGTTTCCTCCCGGCGGTCAGCAAAGACGCGGTCAAGGCGATGAGCCGGGAAATACGGTCCTGGCACATCGCCCGGCGCAGTGACAAGTCCCTCACCGACCTGGCACAGATGGTCAACAGCATCGTGCAAGGGTGGATCAACTACTACGGCCGCTTCTACAAGTCGATGTTGTACCCCCTCCTGCGGCGCATCAACGAACACCTGGTGCGCTGGGCCTGCCGGAAATACAAACGGCTGCGCCGACGCGAGAAACGAGCAGGGGAACTCCTGGCCCGCGCCGCCCGGCGCTACCCAGCCTTGTTCGCCCACTGGCGATTCGGCCTCAAACCTGATGGCTGGACGATGGGAGCCGTGTAAGCCGAGAGGCTTCCGCACGGTTCTGCGAGCGGCGGGGGGTGAGATTCCCCCCGCCGACTCTCCCCGTGGTGCACTGCGCGACAGAGCAGCAGGCCCGCAGGGTCCTGGCTGCCCTAGGAGAAAGAATGGCCGAGGTCGGGCTGCAACTGCACCCGGACAAGACCAGGATCGTGTACTGCAAGGACAGGAACCGGCGGCGCAAAGACTGCGCGGAAACGTCGTTCACCTTCCTCGGCTACACGTTCCGCGCCAGGCAGGCACCGGCCCGGCAGGGAAACGGCGCGATGTTCAGCGCCTTCCTGCCCGCGGCCAGCAAGGACGCCCTCAAGAGAATGAGCGGGGAAGTCCACTCCTGGCGCATCCACCTGCGCAGCGGCACCGAGCTGGAGGACATCGCCTCGTGGATAAATCCAGTCATAAGAGGCTGGATGACCTACTACGGCAGGTTCTACAGGACCGTGCTGAATCCCCTGCTCCAGCGCATCAACTCCTACCTGGTGCGCTGGGCAAAGTGGAAGTACAAACGGCTCAGGTCGTACAAGAAGGTGCGCAGGTGGTGGAAGGACCTGACCACAAGGCAGCCGGACCTGTTCGCGCACTGGAAGTGGACGACCGAGTTCAAGTTCAGCCTGTAGATGGGACGAGCGGAGTAAAGGGAGACTTTTACGCTCCGTTCTGTGGGAGCCCGGGGGTGAGATTCCCCCGGGCCACCCGGCGATTCCGGTGTGTGCCGCAACGACGTAGTTGAGCGCTCAACGCGGGCGCGGTCAGAGGGAGACCAGATCAGAGGGAGACCAGAGAAGCAGGCGGGGCAGGAGCGCCCGGAGAGGATCTCCAGGGAGCCAGACCCAGGCAAACCCTAAGTCCACCGCCTCCGGCAGCCCGAACGCCCTCAGCGTCTCATTGTCGACAAACCGAGTAATCGCCGAGATCCGATCCCCTTCGAGGGTGAGCACGATCATCCCGTGCCCGCCGAACACCATCTCGGACGGCTCCTGCACATAGAACCCGTACGCAGGCTGCCCGTTCGCCCGGGTGGGGACCAGCCGGTACCGCCGCGGCCCGCGCCAGGTACGAGTGGACCGCAGGAACGCGGCGATGGCCACCTGACCCTGGTACTCCAGCGTCACCGGCGGCATCGTGAACCACGCGTCGTCGGTCAGCAGCGACACCACGCCGTCGACGTCGCCGCCCGCGAATGCGGTGGCGAAGCGCGTAGCTACCTCCCGTTCCCGAGCGGAGCGAGGTAGCGGCGCGCGCTCGCGGCCCGGTCCGGGTAGTGCCTGTGACATGGTGGCTCGCGCCCGCTGGAGTGCGCTGTTCACCGACGCCTCACTAACGGACAGCATGTCCGCCACCTCCGAAGACCGGAAGCCCAGCACATCCCGGAGTACCAGGGCGGCCCGCTGCCGCGGCGGCAGTTTCTGCACCGCCGCGACGAACGCCAGCGCGATCGTCTCCTGGGCCTCGTACCGTGCCTCGGGACCGACTCCCAGGTCCGGCACGTCATCCAGGAAAACATCCGGAAGAGGCGAAAGCCACGACGGTTCGCCCCGGCGGGTCGGCTCGGGCGCCCACGACGGTCCGGCGGGCACCAGTCGCGGTCGCCGGGAGCTGGCCCGCAGCACGTTCAGGCACCGGTTGGTCGCGATCCGGTACAGCCAGGTACGCAGCGACGCGCGCTCCTCGAAGCCGCTCAACCCCCGCCACGCCGCGAGCAGCGTCTCCTGCAGAACGTCCTCGGCGTCCTGCAACGAGCCGAGGATCCGGTAGCAGTGCAGCCGGAGCTCGCCCACCAGCGGGTCGGTCAGCTCACCGAACGCCCGGTCATCTCCGGCCCGCGCCCTGTCCAGCACTGTCTCCACCGTAAGGTCACCCTACCTCTCCCACCCGTACGGACCCCGATCACGCCGAAAAATCATCGCTCAGCTTCCGCCCGGTCCGGTGTCTGAACCCTATGAACCCAGAACAACCCGCAACTACAGGCGATCAGGAGATAGCCATGTACCAGCGCCTCATCCGCTACCGGACCAAGCCCGACCAGGCCGACGCCAACGCCAAGCTCGTCGAGGCGGTCTACGCCGAACTGCACCGCACCCAGCCCGACGGCGTGAGCTACGCTACGTTCCGCCTCAATGACCAGGTGACATTCATACACGTCGTTCAGGTCAAGCAGGAGCCCAACCCGCTCCTGGCCGTGAAGGCGTTCGGCGAGTTCCAGGCCGGCATCGCCGACCGCCTCGACCAGGGCCCCTTCCAGGAAGAACTCACCGAGGTCGGCTCTTACCGCTTCTTCGCCAGCTAACCCGGCCACGCGACGGCGCCCTCGGGATCCCGGGGGCGCACGGCGGTCGGGCCGCCCACCACCATGGCCGCGCAATCCTGCCGGGACAGTTCGGGCATGATCCCACCCTATGACCGGCCGGTGACCGGCTCCCTGAAGGTCAGCTGGTCCGGCGTCCGGGCCACCAGGAAGTCGTAGTCGCACCCTTCCGGCGCCTGCAAGACCTGCATCCGGTGCAGCACCGGCCATCCCCGCCGGTCGTGAACCGGCGGCAGCACCGGCTCCCGCCCGGACAGATCGGCGGGCACAGGAGCCACACGGTGCCCATAATCCGCTGACGTGTTCGAGCAGGTCCGCCAGATGTTAATGGCCGGCATGAGATCCGGGAGCACCGGGATGCGGGCCGGCGATCGTTGGTTCCGGCTCGGCGAATAGCTTCATCCAGGCGGTGGTACTGGTCTCCTTTACTTCGACCGGTACCTGGAAGTAGTCGGCCACCTCACGCGGGTCTGAGCTGTGCTTGACGACCGTCTCATACACGAAAGGTGAGGCGATGACACCCAGGCTGGCGGTGCTCCCGGATAGGGCGAGTTTGAAGCTCGGGGCTTCTACGAGTCGTGCCGCGACGATGATCGCCTCGCCGGAAACGCCGTTCATGTGGCTCACCACGGGCCCTACGTTCACGGCGAGCCGCAACTTGAACCGGGCCGACTCACCGTGGGTGCTATTGTGCCGTTCGAGGGCAACGGGCAGCTCTTTCACCAGCTGATCGAGGACGCGAGTCGTGGATGCGGTCGGCGGGACCACCGTCAGGAAACTGTCGCCGCGATCTTCAGATTGCGCATCGGGAAAGCCTTGCATAGCTCGCTGCGTCATCTTGAACAGCACTTCCCTGATCAGCAGGCGATCATGATCGGTACGGAAATGAGCGCCGTAATCGGCCACATCGGTCAAGATGACAGTGCAGTTCTCCCCGTTGAGGGTTTTCCGGCGTTTCAATGAATATTCGGCCGCGGAGCCACCGCCGGGCTGACTCGCATCGTCCGTGCCGTTAACCCGCCCGGAAGGGGAGTCGCCCGAACTGTCGTCATACTCGTATCCGGGCGCACCTGCGGCCCGCCGCTGATCCTTCTGGTCTTGCACGATCTCAAGGACGCGCGGGTGCGCGGTGATAAAGGCCGCGAAATCCTTGGTCTGCACCACCAGGGCCCAGACCATGCCGAGCGCGACCACGGTCGCCGAGCGGACACCGATCGTCAGCGCGGCGCGCTCGCCGACGAGTTGGCCAAGGCCGCGGACGGCCACGATTCGGTCGGCGCCGTTCTCCTCGACGTGGATCTCTACCTGGCCGCCCAAGATCACCATCACGTGATCTGCCCGCTCGCCCTCCTCCATGATCTTGGCCCCGCCCGCGAACGTCCGGCATGAGGCGACCGACCGAAGCGCTTCCCGCTCGGTTGGGTCGAGGATGTCCCAGAAGCCGGTGGCGGAGTTCCTCGGGCGGGTCTTCAGTGAGCCGGTCTGGTCAGCATCGGGGAAGCGGCCGGAGCTTGCAGGCGATGCCTTCGCGTCGTCGGAAGCATGCGGAGGCGCCGGCCCATCGGCGTGGGTTTCACTGCCAGGCGTGGGCGCCGCAGAGGCGGCAGCGGACTCGGGCCCGGTGTCCTCGACCCGGTTGGGCCGCGCCATTTCGACGTACACCCTGAACCGAGCGCCGCCCATCGTCAGGCTCACCGGGTTACCTCGCCACAAGGGAAGCCTGCCGTAACGGGCCATACCCCCTCCTTCCCCAGAACCGGAGGCCCGGCCGCGCACAGCTACGGCCTGTCAGATGCTGCCACTCTCAGTTGCGAAGCGTAACTTTACGTGCACGTCTCAGGGGAGATGCTATGCATGCTAGCTTGATGATAGCCAACATCCTAAAAGATGGCAACTTGCTACATTGCAAATTGTATGCTTATCTAGTGGGACGTTACGACCGTTGCGTCGAGGGTCGAACTGGGTGGAGGCGGTACCATCCGGTCTCCGGCCGGGCCTGCTCATCCGAGCCCGGAGAGGCGAGCCAGCGGCCGGATCATCTGATTGTTACATTGCAATGTGGAACCTAGCGCTCCGTTGGTCGGCCACAGAGAGTAACGTCTTCTTATGGCCTCCGATCAGGGACCTGTCGTTCAGAGCGCCCTTCTCCGCCGGGAGCTTGTCCGGCTGCGCCGAGAACGGGAACTGACCCAGCAGCAGGTGGCCAGCAACCTAGACTGGTCAGCTTCGAAGGTCATCCGGGTCGAGGGGGGCGGGAGTTCGATTACCAAGGTCGACCTCGACGCCCTGCTGTCGCAGTATGGAGTCCGGTCCACTGCTGAGCGCGACCGGCTCCAGGCCTTGAACCGCGGGGCGCGAGAACGAGGCTGGTGGGAGAGCTACAAGGATGATCTTGCCGCCGCTTACCTCAACTACATCGGGTTCGAGGCGGGCGCGGCGTTCATCCGGCAGTTCCAGATCGGATTTATCCCGGGTCTGCTCCAAACCCGCGAGTACGCCCGGGTGGTCACCGCCGTCGGTTCGGTCGATCCCAAAGAGGTGGACAAGTTCGTCGAGATACGGCTTCGCCGGCAACAGGAATTGGCGCAGCGCAAGAGCAGGCCACAGCAGTATTTCGTCATCGATGAAGCGGTCATCCGCCGTCACGTCGGGATCAAGACGTCGCGTGCCATCATGCCGGCTCAGCTCCGCAGCATCGCCGAGTGGGCGGAGCGGGACGGTCGGCTGACGGTCCGCGTGATCCCCTTCGCGTCAGGCGCCCATCCGGGCATGTTCGACAGCTTTACGCTGCTGGAATTCGACGGGCAACTGCCCGACGTCCTGTATCTCGAGGCGGCCCGCGAAGATTATCGCATGGTCGCTGAGAACGACCCCCTAGCGGCCAGGTACGCGGAGGACTTTGAAGAGCTGCTAGTTGATGCGCTGCCTCCGGAAAGATCCATTGAACTCATCTGGAACGTGGCGGAGGAAATGTCGTGAACCGATGTTTTCCCGCACGCCCAGGCAGCTACGGCCGCACCACGAGATTAGGCCGCCTGCAGACGCGAAGAAGAAAATGGCATCACTGCCGCTTCGAAGAGTCAAATTCTTTTCACCTGTTGGCACGTTAATTCTGACAATTAAGAGGAGTTCCTTAGATGACCACTGAGCCCAAACCGTCCTCGACGCTTGCCTGGCGCACGAGCAGCGCAAGCGGCGGAAGCGGCGAGTGTGTCGAAGTGGCTCAGTGGGAGTCGTCCGTGCTGATCAGGGATTCGCGTGATCGGTCCGGTCCGGTCCTCATGGTCAACATGGCGCAGTGGCTCGGGCTTCTTGAACGCACTCGCAACGGAGATATCGGCCTCCAGTGACGTACGGGACCGGGGTGTTTTCTGTTACTGCGGGGGCCACTTGGCGCCATAGCGGCACGGCATCGGGACGCCGGTTTTCATCCTCTACCTAAACTTGAAGGCTGTCTCCTTTTACCCGGCTTCTATAATCCGCCGATGCCAGTAATCATGCGCCGACGACGCGATGGGTTCAGGTGGGGGCGAGCTGGAAATACTTCTAATCGCTAACTTAACCGCGACCAAGGCGAGAGTTATACTTGCGTTTCCCAGCCCAACGCCGTGCTTGGATCTGCCGCGCCCAATCACTGCTACAGAGAGTAGTTCGGTATGCCCGCCGATCAGGGACCTGTCGTTCAGAGTGCCCTCCTCTGGAGGGAACTCACCCGCCTGCGCCGGGAGAGGGAACTGACGTACGCGCAGGTCGCTGCGGCACTGGGCTGGCCGCCCTCCAAGCTGATCAAGATGGAAGGCGGGCACGGCACAATCACCACCGCGGACCTTGACGTTCTCCTCGCGCAATACGGGATCGGCGACGCGGTCACCGTTGAGCTGTTTAACGGCCTTCATCGGAGCACCCTCGAGCGGGCTTGGTGGGACTCCTACGCTGGCCGGGTAAACGCGGCCTACCTGGACTATGTTGGCTACGAAGCCGGAGCCGCGTCCATCAGGCAATTCCAGAACAGCCTCGTACCGGGCCTGCTGCAGACCCCGCGGTACGCCGACGTCGTGACGAATGTCGGCGCCGCCAACGCTCGGTGGGTGACCTCCGTCGCCGAGCTTCGCTTCGAACGTCAGTCGCATCTGGCGAGCCGGTCGGAGCCGCCTCGCCAGATCTTTGTCCTCGACGAGGCGGTCATCCGACGGCACGTCGGCATTAGCTACGATCCGGCGATCATGCCGGAACAGCTCGGCAGTATCGCTCAGCGCGCCGAGCAGGACACGCTGGTGACCGTCCGGGTCATCCCCTTCGCTGCGGGGGCCCATCCTGGGCTATTCGGCCCGTTCACCTTGCTTGGCTTCGGCGAGGGGTTGCCGGACATCCTCTACCGGGATCCAGGCCGCGGGGCATTCGAGCTCGCCATCAGCGATAATCCTCAGGTCTCGGAGCACACGGCTGATTTCGAAGCACTCCTGGAGAGCGCCTTGACCCCAGGTGAGTCGATACAGCTGATTCGGACGGCCGCCGAGCAGATGTCCTCGTAAAGAACGGCCGGACAGAACGAGCTAGCCCGGTGCCATGAGTTAGCATCGCGTCCCGTGGCATCCCCTTCCGCGCGGCAGACCCTGGCCGTCCTCCTGGACCGGTACCATCCGGACGGCGACACCGAGATAGCCGACGTCCAGCGGGTGCAAGGCCTGTCCGAAGCCGTCGGCGACCCGTGGCGGCGCGAGCTCCCACTACACGTCACCGCGTCTGCCCTGATCCTCCACCCGCCGACCGCCCGGGTGCTGCTGCGCTGGCACCAGCGCCAGCAGGCCTGGCTGCAGGTCGGCGGGCACGGTGACCCGGGGGAGCGCGACCCGCTGGCCATTGCTCTCCGGGAAGCGACCGAGGAAACCGGCCTGGCTGACCTAACCCCGTGGCCGGACGCTCAGCTCCGCCACCTGGCCATTGTGAGCGTCCCGGCGGGCAAGGGCGAACCGGCTCACGAGCACGCGGACCTGCGCTTCTTTATGGCCACCCGGACCCCGGACGCGGCTAAGGCCGAGAACGAGGACGCTCCGCTGCGCTGGCTGACGTTGCCCGAGGCGTACGAGGCCACGTCCGAGGCCAACCTCCGGGAAAGCCTGGCCCGGCTAGAGCGGCTGCTCTAGCAAGTGTGCGAACCTTAGACCGTGGTCCTCCCGGTTCATGACATCAATCCGGTCCGCCGGACGCCATGGGTCACCTATGCCCTGGTTGCGGCGAACGTCATTGTCCTGCTTCTCACGCCCGCGTCCAGGAACAACGTCACCGGCACCACCACCACCACCGCCCAGCTCTGTAGCCAGCAGGCGTTCTTCGACCGCTACGCGGCGATACCGCACGAGCTGACCACTGATCATCCGCTGACCCAGGTCGCGACCGGCCAGCCCGGGCCGAGCCCGGGCACCTGCTACGTGAGCAGGCCGACATATCACAAGTCGCCGATCCTGTCGGTGCTGTACTCCATGTTCATTCACGAGGGCTGGCTGCACCTGCTCGGCAACATGCTGTTCCTGGTCATCTTCGGCAACAACATCGAGGACAAGTTCCGCAAGATCCCGTACCTGGTGTTCTACGTGTTCTGCGGCTTCGTCGCTGCCTACGGGTTCGCGTTCGCCAACCATTCCTCGGTCGAGCCGCTGGTGGGAGCCTCCGGGGCCATCGCCGGCGTGCTCGGCGCTTACCTGGTCATCTACCCGCGGGCTAAGGTCTGGTCGCTGGTGCCGTTCCTGTTCTTCATCCCGCTCCGCCTGCCCGCGTGGCTGGTACTCGGCGGGTGGTTCGTGCTGCAGTGGGCCTACTCGGCCGGGTACGCCGCTTCCGGCGCCGGCTCCGTGGCCTACCTGGCGCACGTGTTCGGTTTCCTGGCTGGCGTCGTGGTCGGGTTGCTCGTGCGCATTAACTCCCAGCCCCCGCAGTACCCGGTGCACCCCAGCTTGCGCCGGGTCTAAGGCTCACCCGGCAGAACCGCGGCGCAGCAGCGCAGCGACCGGTTCTCCGGCCAGCGGCCCGGTACGGTCCTGTAGCTGGACCACGATCGCGTCCTGGTGCAGCGCCGCCCACACCAGGCCGTCCTCGAGCGGCACCTCGACGCCGGTGTCGGGGTCGTCGACCAGGAACTCGGTCGGGCGGTTGCCGATCTGGTAACTCGCGGCCGCGTCCTGGGTCACGTCGGCCGCCACCAGCAGCACGGCGACCTGCTGCTCGGCTAGCCGCTCGGCCACGGCCTTGATGCCGCGGACCGCGGCCGGCTCCGGCCCCTCGGCTCGCGAGGCCACCAGGTCCCCGACCGCCGCGATGGCCGCGCCGGTGATGTCGTCGAGCGCTGCGCTGATGCCCGCGCCCAGGTGAGCGTCAAGTCCGTCAGCCGCGCGGCCGCCCGTGATGGCCGTCACCGGCCCGAGCGTCTCTGGCAGGTGACTGGCGATGGCGTCGAGGATGTGCTGATCGCCCGCGCCCAGCACGACATGCGCTGCCACGCTCTCGGCGGCTTCGGCCACCCGTCCGGCGATGAACTCGGCGTTGCGCTGCCCCCCGCTCTCGGGCTCGCTGTCGGTCAGGTGCCGCTCGCCATGGTGCTGCGCGGGCGGCCGGTCGGGATGGGGGTCGTGCTGTGCTCCGGGACGGTCGCCGACTTCGACACTCCGGGCCGGAACCTGGTCCCCGGCAACGTGCACGATGACGTCGGTGCCTTCCCGGTCGGCAAGTACCACGACGTAGGCCGGGCGCCGGGCCGCGGCATCGGCCACCTCCAGCAGATGCGGAAGCGGCCCGACCCGCACTGAGCCCGGCTCGGGATCAGAGGCTAGCCACCAGGCCAGCACCGGCTCGCCATGCGTCGCGACCACGACCTGGGAACCGGCCGCCGAGGCCGCCCCGGCGCCCCGTTCCAGCGCCTGGGCGGTGGCCGGGTCAACGCCCCGCTGACGAGCTTCACGGACGGCGTCGGCCCAGGCCACATCCCACGCGTAGGCCTGGCTGACCGAGGAATCCGGTACCGCGACCCTTGCCGTCACCACCAGCTCAGACGGCGCCGAACCCGGCGCGAGGTTACGGAGCCCGGGACCGAGCGGGAGCCGGCCGAGCCGCAGGAGGGGATGTGTGATGTTCGAGTGATCCGGCATAAACCCATCCCAGCCGGCCCGCCCGTCCCGCGGCAACCTGCAACCCGCCCCGGTTTGGTGGCGCCCACGACAGGCCGCCGCGGCCTCATCGGGCTCTACCGGAGTGAAACGCGGGTTCCATGTCCGTAGAGTGTGGTGAATCCTGGGGTTCATCCCATATGACGGTCGTGGGGTGACCCGAAAGCACACCGCCGGGGCAAGCGCCGCATCATGCGTCACACTTGGGACATGACTGCGACGACCGACGTCTCGCCGCGGAAGGTCAGCTTCACCGCCGCGGCCCGTATCCTGGCCGACCGCGATCCCGTCATCGCCGGGCTGCTCGCGCAGACCGGGCCGCCCCGGCTCAGCCGTCCCACGGAGCCGCACTTCGGCACCCTGGTCCGGGCCGTCGTCTATCAGCAGCTGGCCGGGCGAGCGGCCGCCGCGATCCACGGTCGGCTGATCACCGCGCTTGAGGGCGACGTCCAGCCCGAGAGGCTGATCGCGCTGTCCGACGAGACGCTCCGCGCGGTCGGCCTGTCTCGGGCCAAGGTTGCCTCCCTGCGCGACCTGGCGGCGAAGGTCCTTGACGGGACGGTCGTGCTGTCCCCGCGCGGCCTGGCCCGCGAAAGCGACGAGCAGATCATCACCCGACTGTCCGCCGTGCGCGGCATCGGCCGGTGGACATCGGAGATGTTCCTGCTGTTCCAGCTCCGCCGCCTGGATGTGTGGCCGGTCGGCGACCTGGGCGTCCGCCGCGGCTACGGCCTGGCCTGGCAGATCCCGACGCCGACCGCGCGGGAGCTGGAACCGCTCGGCGACCCGTACCGGCCCTACCGGTCGGTGCTGGCCTGGTACTGCTGGCGGGCCGCCGAACTGTACGCGCGGGCCGCCGACAGCGCCCTGACCCGCTGAGCAAAACCTGACCGGCTGGGGAGGACCTGACGCGCTGAGCGAACCTAGCCCGAAGCTGCCACGGTCGCGGCAGGACGAACCCAGCGCAGCGCGTGCAGCCGGCCTTTGCGGACAGCTAGCGCGCGCTCGCGGACGTCGTGCCGGGCCAGCCAGCGCAGCATCGGGAGGTCCTCAGGCCCGCCGATGTCCACGAGCCGAATGTCGATCAGCAAGGCCGGATCGAGGTCGCGGCCCAGGGCGCGGACCGCTGCCCACAGCAGCACCTCCCGCGGTGACCGGTCGTCGAGGGCGGCGTGGCGGGTAATGATCGTCAGCCGGCACGGGGAACACGCCTGCCCTGTCCGGGCCGCCGTCAGGGCGCGCAGGAGGGTCAGGAAACGTGTGACGACCTGCGTACCCAGCGGATCACGACCGGAGGAAGCGTCCAGGTCGCCGAAGAAGTCGATCGCGCGCAGCGCCCTCATCTCCTGCTGAGCCTCATCCGACCAGAGCCAGCCTGACGGCATGACCCTCCGGCCGGCCCATACCTGACCGAGGTACGCCTCGGCAGTGACCACCCAGCGCGGGCCCTGCAGCTCAGCGCCCCCATCGTCGAACAGTCCTGGCGGGGCGGCCCATACGATGCCGTGCGGTCCGGCGCCAAGCTTCGACCAACCCGGCCCCGGATGGGTGAATCCGGGATCGGGGTGCCTGACCAGGACCAGTCCGCCCGGCAGCAGCAGCCGCCGGAGCAGTGCCCACGAGGCGGCGGTGAGCGCGGTCGTCCGGGCGTCGATGACGACCAGGTCGAAGGCGCACGCGCGCAGCACGCCGCCGTCAAGGTCGATCGCCGCCGGGGCGGACAGATCCGCCGTCGCGAAACGCGCAGCCGCGCCGGCCCGGCCGAACGCCCCGGCCAGCCGCCGGGTCTGTCCGGCGGACGCCCCGAGCACCCAGTGCTCCATCCGGCCACCGCCCGGCGCACGCCGCAGGTGGTCGGCCATAGCGGTCTGTGCCGGGTCCGCGGCCTGGGTGAACTCCGCGACGCGGTACGAGCGCGGGACGCCACCGGCCGGCTGCCGTTCCAGTGCCCCCACCAGCCCGGTCAGGTCGAGGCCGTCGTCGGGCAGCGATGCGGCCAAGGTGCCCGCGTCACGTGCGAATTTCGGCTGCCATTCGATCACGTACGTGCCGCCCCCCGGGGCGTGCACCGCCGTAACCTCCGGTCGGCCTCCGGACGCTACCTCTGCCAGGTATCCCACAACCCACCTCCGCGCTGATTGTCGAACCGAGATCTCTGGAAGGTCAGGCGGCACGCTGGATGCGGTCGGCCGGCAACCCGCCGACCAGTTGCCGCACCCAGCGCATGCGCTCCATGGCCGCCTCGGGGTGGTCGCCGAACTCCTGGGCCATCCGGCCCGCACAGCCGGACACGCCGAACTGCCGCACAGTCCACCGAACGGCCTCTGCGACCGCTGCCCCGGTCGGCGTATCCGATTGCTGCAGCCCCGATGCGAACAGCGCCGCGCACCGCACGTCCGTTATGTTCGGCCTGCTCATCTCGAACCTCCCCGCTCGATCCGTGTAGGCTACGGATCCCGCTCCCGCGTCTACCGTCTCGCCGCACGCGAGGTGTTCCGCCGGGGGATGGGGGGAATCTCTGGGGGATTCACTGGGGGGCGCGTCTCGGCTACCGATTCGGCAGCCGATCAGGTCCCTCGCCACGGATTCGGTGGCCAACCCCGTTCCACTCCACGTCCGCGAGCCCGGGCAGCGACCAGCCACCTAAGCTGGGGTGGGAGGCAGTCATGGACATGACGACCGCGCTCGCCGAGCTCGGCGTCACCGAGTCCACCCTGGACGCCGAGACGGCCGAACGACTCGACCGTGACGGCTTCGCGCCCCTGCCCGGCGTCCTGAACGAAGCGCAACTGGAGGCGATCCGGGCCCGGCTCGCCGAGCTGATGGCCGCCGAGGGCGACCAGGCCGGGATCGAGGTACATCAGGAGGCGGGCACCGACCGGCTGGCCGACCTGGTCAACAAGGGCGAGATGTTCTGGCCATCCTTCAGCGACTCCCGCGTGCTGGCCTGCGTGGCCCACGTGCTGGGCGACTTCAAGCTGTCCTCGCTGAACTTCCGGGCCGCGCTACCCGGCCAGGGCCACCAGAACCTGCACACCGACTGGGGCGGTCCCGTCGAGCCCGGTGACTACCAGGTGTGCAACTCGATCTGGCTGCTAGACGACTTCACCGCCAGCAACGGCGCGACCCGCGTAGTGCCGGGCTCGCACCGGGCCGGGACCGTGCCGCGCCTGGCGCTGTTCGACCCGGCCGCCGAGCACCCGAGACCAGGTCCTGGTCACCGGGCCGGCGGGCACGGTCGTAGTGTTCAATAGCCACCTGTGGCACGGCGGTACCCGGAACCTCAGCGACCGCCCCCGCCGCGCCATGCATGCCTACTTCACCCGCCGCGGTCATGGCCAGCAGCTTGACCAGCAGAAGTACATCCGCCCGCAGACCCTGACCGCGCTCCGCCCCGCCGCCCGTTTCATCCTGGATGTGCAGTGATGGCGCAGTTCGCCGTGAGACCGGCCGCAGTGGCCGACGCGCGACCGATGGCCGAGTTGTTCGCCGCCGTCGCGGAGGAGCGCACCGGGATCGCCACCGAGCCGCCGGTCGACGTCGACGCCCGGACCGTCCAGTTCACCGCCAGCATCGCCGGGTCGATCGTCGCGGCAGCCGGCGACCAGGTCATCGGGATGATCCACGTCGAGGTAAGCCGCCACGGCTTCGGCGAGTTCGGGATGCTGGTAGACCGCGAGTGGCGAGGCTGCGGGGTCGGCTCGGCCCTGATCCAGGCCGCCATCACCTGGGCCCGCGACCAGGGCGTGCATAAACTCTCCCTCGAGGTGTTCACACACAACACCGCCGGGATCGCCCTGTACCGCAAGTGCGGCTTCGTCGAGGAAGGCCGCCACGTCAAGCACTACCGCCGCGCCAACGGCGAACTCTGGGACTCCCTGATCATGGGCCTGCCCCTATGAGGGGCCCGAGACGCACCAAACCGAAAATGTTAGGCGCCGTCGAGCATCTCCCGGATCCGGCGCCGCCGCTCCGGCCGGGACGCCGCGAACCGCTCCAGCGCGTCCAGGATGTGCGCCTCGTCCAGGTGCGCCTCCTCGATGACCTCGGCCACGGAACCGCCGGTCCGCCACCGGTCGTCCCAGTCCGAGGACAGCGAGTACTCCCTGGCCAGCGGCCCGTCGGCCCACTCGCGCATCAGCTTGAACGCGCCGTTGGTGATGACCATGCCGTCCAGCCGGTCCGAAGCCGAAGCCACCGACTCCCGGTAGGCAGCAGGCTGCCGCGCGAACAGCTGCGGGCTCAGCGCCGCCACGATCTTCACGTTGATGCCCCGGTCGGAAAGCGACGGCAGCACGTTGACCAGGTTCCGGATCGGCATGGTCCCGCGAACGAACACTGTCCCGCCCCGTGGCTGATCCGGCCGGTACTCGCGCAGCACGTAGGCACCGCGCGCCGCGGCCAGGTGCGACGGGATGCCCAGCGCCTCCCGGTCGGGGATCTCCACCGGCGGCCTGGTCAGGTGCAGCGCCACGATCGGCACGTCGAGCCCGAACGCCGCGCCCAGCATGACCGGCACCTCGTTGTACTCCCACGGGTGCAGGTCGATCACGTGCCCTCGGGAAACAGCTGGGTGACGCCGATCGAGAAGATGCCGAAGTGCGTGCGGGAATCCTCGGCCGTCTCCGGCCCGGAGTGGCCCGCGATCCACAGCACCTTGCCGACCTTCAGCTCGCAGTCCTGGGCCAGCTGGCTGAACAGCCGCATCGGTCCGTACTTCAGGTAGGAGAACGAGCCGTACGTGGAGCACGCTCCCCAGAACCCGTCGAACTCGTCGAAAGGAGAAGCAGAAAGATTCACCGTGGCCAGCCCGCACACCAGGCCGGAGTTGGTGAACTCGGTGATCTCGGTGGGCAGCAGCGCCCCGGTCGGGTTCGCGGACCGCTCGTACCAGCCCGTACCCGGTAGATCGCCGTAGTCCTGGCCGAACCCGGCGATGTTCGTCGATTCGGCCAGGTCGGCCGAGGCCGCGATGAACAGCGGGCGGCCGTAGTCGCGCAGCGCGAGCGTGTTCACGTAGGAACCCCAGGCGGCCAGACCGGCCCGGTTCGGCGCCTTCTCGCCCGGCTTCTTCCACATGGTTTCGGGATACGACGACACGTCGAAGATCCGCTGATCGGAGAACACCCCGGACTTGCCCAGCCGGAACCCCTGCAAAGATGAGGGCACCGTCGAGGCGATGGCCGCGAGCCGATCCGACAGCCAGGTCACCAGGCCCTCGTCGCGGCGCAGCACGCTCATCGCGACGCTCAGGTTGGCCGCGGCCTGCTCCTGCACGGCTGCCGGGTCGGCCGGGGCCGGGGAGTCCACGCCCTCGTAGGTCACGCCGTAGCGGTCCATGAACCGCTTGCGGACCTCCCAGAACTGCGGGGCGTTCATCGGGAAGGGCGTGCCGTGACTGGCCGCGTCGACCTTGCCGTAGCCCCGGCCCTTCTGCGTCACGAACCACGCCATCGTGGGGGACGACGCCGGACCGCACGCGGCGTCAAGCACGGTCTGCGTGACCGGGCCCCACTCCATGCCGTGCTCGGTCCCGGTCACCCGCCAGCCGTACGGCGCGAACCAGTCCACCGGCGTGCCGGCGACCACGCTCGAAGGCCGGCCGCGGGTCGATGCCGAAGTCGTTCCAGTCGACCATGAAGATCAGGTTGTCCAGGCCCAGGCCCCACGCGGTGTTCTTGATCTCGTGGGCCGAGCCGGGGGTGAGCCCGCCCTCGCCCTCGAACACGAACACCTTCACGCTCGTCGGCGCCCGCCAGGCGAAGCGCCAGCGCCTCGCCCGCGGCGGGCGGCATCCCGTGCCCGGAGGGCCCGGTGTTGAACTTCAGGAACAGCGTCCGCCCTTCCATCTCCGCGTGCCCGGGCAGCCCCCCGTGCCTGCGCAAGCGGAGCAGCCATTCCCAGGTCAGCGCCCACCGGCCGTCGTCGGGGAAGGCAAACGACGAATCCCGCGACACGTCGAACCGCGCCCGCATCGCCTCGTTCAGCACCGCCAGTGTCGCGTACACCAGAGGCACCGTGTGACCCGCGGACAGCACGAACCGGTCGCCGAACCGGCGCCACGGCCGCAGCACGTCCCAGCGCATGGCCCCGGATAGCAGCAGCGCGACCATCATGTGCACCTTGGACCGGGAGCCGCCGGGGTGCCCGCTCTGCCGGTAGTTCAGGGAGAGGTCGATGCACTCGTCGATCAGGTCCTTGACCACCTCGTACCGGGCGAAATCGGCCTCCGCGGCGGCGAAGAGCTGCCCGGTGTCCAATCCACTGCCCGACCGCGCCACGGGCCCACCGCCCATTCCCGCACCTCCTTGTGCAGCACCGACCTCACAGTGACTCTTATCACCAAACAGCCACAGACCTATCATCAGGGCCATGACAGACTTCCAGCTGGCAGATCGGATGGGCAGGCTCGGCACCGAGTCGGCCTTCGAAGTCCTCGCCCGGGCCAAAGCCATGGAGGCCGCCGGCCACAAGATCATCCACCTGGAGATCGGCGAACCCGACTTCCCGACCGCGGAGCATATCGTCGAGGCCGCGGTGCAGGCCCTGCGGGCTGGCCACACGCACTACGTGCCCGCGCCCGGCATCCCGCCGCTGCGCGAGGCGGTGGCCGCCTTCCTCGACCGTACCGGTCGGCTGAAAACAACATCCAACCGCGTCATCGTGACTCCGGGCGCCAAGCCGATCATGTTCTTCACCATCCTCGCCCTGGTCAACGAGGGGGAGGAGGTGCTCTACCCGGACCCCGGCTTCCCGATGTACGAGTCGATCACCTCGTTCGCCGGCGCCGTGCCCGTCCCGGTGCCGCTGCGCGAGCAGAACGACTTCCGCATCGACGTCGGCGAGCTGGAGAACCTGGTCACCGAACGCTCCAAGCTGCTCATCATCAACTCGCCGCACAACCCGTGCGGCAGCGCGCTGACCCGCGAGGACTGCGAGGCGATCGCGGACATCGCCATGCGCCACGACCTGACGGTGCTCACCGACGAGGTGTACTGGGCCATCCGCTACGGCGCCGGTGCTGGCCCGGGGGGACGACCCCCCAGACCCCCCCGGCGGGGGACCCCGGGGAACGACTGCCCAGCGTCCTGGACGTGGACGGCATGGCCGAACGCACCATCCTGCTCGACGGCTGGTCCAAGACATTCGCCATGACCGGCTGGCGGCTCGGCTTCGGCGTGTTCCCGCCCGCCCTGGTCGAGCCGATCACCCGCCTGGCCATCAACTCGGTCTCCTGTACGTCGGCGTTCAGCCAGTACGCGGCGATCGCCGCGCTGGAGGGCCCGTGGCAGCCGGTCGACAACATGGTCGCGGAGTTCCGCCGCCGCCGGGACATCATCGTGGCCGGGCTGAACGACATCCCCGGCGTCAGCTGCCTGGAGCCACATGGCGCGTTCTACGTCTTCCCCAACATCACCGGCACCGGCCAGACCTCGGCTCAGCTCCAGGCGCGGCTGCTGACCGAGGCCGGGGTGGCCGCGCTCGGCGGCACCGCCTTCGGCCCCTACGGCGAGGGCTATCTGCGCTTCTCCTACGCGAACTCGGTCGAGAACATCAAGGCCGCCTTGGAGGCCATCCGCGCCCAGCTGAGCTAACGACCGAAGGCCGGCGCCTCAGGCCGGCGCTAGGCGCCTCGTCCTCGCCTTCGTCCGACATCAGGAATTCTTGGGCCACGGCGCCCATGGATATGTCACCGGGCTGGAGCCCCTCAGCGAAGCCGGGCGGGCTGTCCGGGTTGATCTTCACGTACGGCGGCAGCTGCGGCTCGGACCACACGACCTTCTTGCGCTTGCCAACGACCCAGCGCCTAATCCTGACCATGAGGTCTATCTACCCACAACATCATCTCTAACCTCCGTGAACCGGCCCGTTCCAGCCAGCCGCGGCTGAATGTCGCGCCGGGTCACGGTCAGGTAGCCAACCAGAGCGGCCACCAGGAGCGCGGTGATCACGGCCACGGTCGCGTCGCCGTAGTTGGCGCCGCTCAGCGAGTGCGGCTTGCTGAGGTAGTCCGCGAACGAGGCGCCCAGCGGCCTGGTCACCACGTACGCGAACCAGAACGCCACGACCGCATCGAGCCCGAACCTCGACCAGGCCAGCGCGGGAATCAAGATGATCAGGAAGAACATGATCCCGGACGCTAGATAGCCCAAGTGCAGGGAGAAGGCCGTGAGGTCGCCAAGCGCGGTGCCGAGCGCGAAGGTGGCGAACACCACGGCCCAGTAGTAGATCTCCCGCCGCTGGGTGTAGATGCTGTGGATCGACAGCGTGTGCTCGCCGCGGTACCACAACCAGAAGATGACCGCGAGCACCACGGCCCACAGGACCGTCGTGCCCGCGTAGGGGATGCCGACGAACAGGTGCAGCGCATCGGCCACGCCAGTGCCGAAGATCGCGATGGCGTAGGCCAGCAGCCAGTAGGCCGCGGCCACGTAGCGGCGTGTCCGGAACTGCCACACGAGGGCGACCACGAAGATACCGGCCTCTATGCAGCCCGCCTCGAGGCGGCTGCCCAGGTCCAGGGCCAGGTAATCCGATGTGGCCTCGCCGCCCGCCGTGGTCAGGATCTTGATCACCCAGAACAGGAAGGTGATCTCCGGGACCTTGGCGGCGACGGGCTCCGGGAAGAACCCCCTCGTGTGGCCGCGCATCACCCTCCCCGTGGCAGCGACAAGCAAACAACATGCCGACGGTATGCGGTGCCGCCCCGCCTGCGGGATAGCCCGCAGGACGAAATCTGCCCGGCCCGGCTCATCCTCAGGTCGGAGGAGACCCGTATCCATGTGCGTGACCAGCGACGATGCGACACGGGACGGCCGGCGGAAGGCGGCGCAGGCGGTACGCTGCCGGTAAGTGACCGCGAAGGACGCACATTGGGCACTATGACCGAGGTTTTCCGGGGCCAGACGAGCCTGCAGCCCCCGGACGAGATCACCCGCAGCCTGTTCGGCCAGGGCCGCCGCATCGCGCACGCGCACCCGCTGACCGTCGACGCGCTGGTCGCGGCGGTGCTCCTGGCGGTGTGCACCGCGTGGCTGATCCGGTCGGGTTTCGGCGACGTGCGCGATGGCCTGATCCAGGCCGCGCTGATCGGCGTGATCGCCGTCCGCCGGGTCTGGCCCGCCGCCGTGTTCCTGGCCGCCAGTGCCATCGGTTTCGCGCAGTGGCTGCTGGGTTTCTCGCTGCTCGGCGACGTGGCCCTGCTGATCGCGCTGTACACGGTCGCGGCCCACCAGTCCCGGACCCGGGCCCTGCTGGCCGCCGCGGTCATGGAGGCCGGCGCGGTCATGGCCGCGGCCCGCTGGGAGCCGGCCGGGACGTTCCCGCGCTCGCTGCTGTTCCTCACCGCCACTGTGGTCGCCGCGCTGTTCGCGGGGATGACGGCCGCCTCGGGCAGCCGCTACCTGGCCTGGATGGACGAGCGCGCCCGCCGCCTGGAAACCGAGCGGGACCAGCAGGCCACCATCGCGGCGGCGGCCGAGCGGACCAGGATCGCCAGGGAACTGCACGACATCGTCTCGCACAGCCTGTCGGTCGTGATCACTCTGGCCGACGCCGCGGCGCTGGTCAGCAGGGCCGATCCGGGCCAGGGTGCCGATGCCATGGCCGAAGTCTCCGAGGTCGGCCGGCACGCGCTGTCGGACATGCGGGCCATGCTCGGCGTGCTGCGGACCGACGAACCGCCGGCCAGCCGGGCTCCGCTGCCCCCGCAGCCCGGCGTCGGACAGCTCGGCGCGCTGGTCGAGCGGGTCCGGGCCACCGGGCTGCCCGTCACCCTGTCCGTCGACGGCACCTCGTTCCCGCTCGGCGCCGCCGCCGAACTAACCGCCTACCGCATCGTCCAGGAGGCGCTGACCAACACCCTGCGGCACGCCGCCGCCCGGCACGCATGGGTCACGATCAGCTACGATGCGCCGGAGGTGCGGATCCGGGTGGCCGACGACGGCACCACCGGTAGGTCGGCTGTCCGGCCGGACCCGTCGGCCGGCCGGACCGGCCACGGCATCGAGGGCATGCGGGAACGCGTCGCCCTGCACCACGGCGCGCTGCGCGCCGGGCCGACCGACGACGACGGCGGCGGCTGGCTGGTCGAGGCGACCCTGCGGCCTAAGGTAAACGGGACCGTGCCGGCATGAGCATCTCCGTGCTGCTTGCCGATGACCAGCCGCTCCTGCGGCGCGGCTTCCGGATGATCCTGGAGGCCGAGGGCGACCTGACCGTCGTCGCCGAGGCCGGCGACGGCGAGGAGGCCGTCGAGCAGGCCGGCCGGCACGCGCCGGACGTGGTGCTGATGGACATCCGCATGCCGGGCACCGACGGCATCGAGGCCACCCGGCGCATCATCGCCGCCGACGCTGAGGTCCGGGTGCTCGTGCTGACCACCTTCGACCTCGACGAGTACGCTTTCGGCGCGCTGCGCGCCGGTGCCAGCGGCTTCCTGCTCAAGGACGTGCGTCCGGCCGAACTAGTGGCCGCCATCCGCACCGTCGCGGCCGGCGACGCCGTGGTGTCGCCCCGGGTCACTCGCCGCCTGCTCGAGGAGTACGCCCAGGTCCTGCCGTTGTCCGCCGACCAGCGCGAACACGCCTACCCGCAGCTGTCCGCGCTGACCGAACGCGAGCGCGAGGTGCTCGTCTCGGTGGCCCACGGCCTGTCGAACGCCGAGATCGCCGCCGCCTTGTACGTGTCCGAGGCGACGGTCAAGTCGCACGTCGGCCGCATCCTGGCCAAGCTCGGCCTGCGCGACCGGGTACAGGTGGTGGTCCTGGCCTACGAGACCGGCCTGGTCCGCCCGGGCACCCGTCCCGCTCCCGGCGCACGTCCCTAAGATCTTTATTCCGATGAACCGGACCGAGCCCAGGTCGACTTCAAGCCACTGCGGGTCGGAAAACGCGCTGGATACCGTTAACGCCAACGCGGCGCTGCCCCGCGGTCAACTCGCCCTCAGCTGGCAGGCCGATCACTCTTCGTAGAAGCGAACCTCGCCCCGCTCAGCAGCGCCTCGATGGGCAGCGTGGCGGCCCCGAGGGCCACAGCATCAGGCCCCAGCCTCCCGAGCTCGATCGAGCACCGCTCGAACGGGTACCGGAGCGAATGCTCGCGCGCGGCCGCCCGGACCGCGCGCAGCATCCGCTCGCCGAGCAGCAGCCCGGCCCACCCGCCGAGGATGATCCGCTCCGGGTTGAACAAGTTGATCAGGTTGCCGATGCTGACGCCCAGGTACATGGCCGTCTCGTCCAGGACCTCGGCGGCGCGCGGCGACGTCGCGGCCAGCTCGATCAGCGCGGTGAGCGCGGATTCCTGGTCGGTACCCGGCAGCGGGGCGCCGAACCGCTCCAGGATCGCCTCGGCGCCGACGTAGGCCTCTAGGCAGCCGCGCGCTCCGCACCGGCAGGTCCGGCCGCCCACCACCACGGTGGTGTGCCCCCACTCGCCCGCGCTGGACGTGGAGCCGCGGTGGGTGGACCCGCGCGCGATGATGCTCGCGCCCACGCCCGAGCCGAGCAGGCAGACGACCGCGTGCTGGGCGCCGCGACCGGCGCCGAACCAAAGCTCGGCCTGACCCATGGTCTTGGCGCCGTTGTCGATGTACAGCGGCAGGCTTGTGCCGGCCCGCAGCAGCCGTTCCAGCGGGACCGAATCCCAGCCGTAGCTCTGCCCGTGCACCAGGCCGCCGGGTCCGTTCTCGACGATGCCCGGCACCCCGACCCCGATGCCCAGCACCGCCGACGGGGTGACGCCGCTGCTGGCCAGCACGGTGCCGAGCCCGGTCAAGATGGCCTCGGCGATCACGTCGACCCCGTGCTGCCGGGGGTCCAGCGGATAGTCGGCCTTGGCCCGCTCGGTCATGGTCAGGTCGAACAGCTCGACCCGGACCCTGATCTCGCCCACATCGACCCCGATGACGTATCCGTAGTCCGGGTTAACCTGGAGCAGGACGCGCGGGCGCCCCCCGTCCGACTCCACCGAGCCGGCCTCGACCACGATTCCGTCGTCGATCAGCTCACGGACGACGTTGCTCACCGAGGCCGGGCTGAGCCCGGTTTCCTCACTCAGCTCCTGGCGGCTGCGCGGCTGGTCGAAGAACAACGAGGACAGCAAGACCGAGCGGTTGTCGCGCCGCAGATCGCGTACGGTCCACCGCCGTCGCTCCCGCATGTTCCCCCCAGAGGCCTCCGCGTTGTTTTGACCTTATAACAAGCTTTCACAAAACGTTTATGCCGGGCGCGTCGTCAAGCCTTGACGGTCTGTGTCGGCGCAGTTAAGTTTCGCCATTAAATAAGGCTTGTACCAAGTCGAGGGAGCCGTGCCCATGCCCCTTACCCCACCCCTGCGCCCGTTCACCCGCGTGCTCGCCGGCGCGTCGCTGATCCTCACCGGGCTCGTGCTGCCGGGCACGATCCCGGGGGCCGCGGCCGCCAGTTGCGGCACCACGAACATCGCGCTGAACAAGACCGCCACCGCGTCCTCGCAGGAGAACGCCAGCTTCCCGCCCCAGAACGCGGTCGACGGCAACACCGGCACCCGGTGGTCCAGCGCGTTCTCCGACCCGCAGTGGCTCGAAGTCGACCTGGGCTCGGTCCAGTCCATCTGCCAGGTCACGCTGGAGTGGGAGACCGCCTACGGCAAGGCCTTCCAGATCCAGACCTCCACCGACAACAGCACCTGGACCACGATCTACTCCACCACCGCCGGCACCGGCGGTACCCAGACCCTCAGCGTGACCGGCAGCGGCCGCTACATCCGGATGTACGGCACCGCCCGCGGCACCCAGTACGGCTACAGCCTGTGGGAATTCCAGGTCTACGCGAGCTCGTCAGGCGGTGGAGGCGGCAGCTGCACCGGCCAGTCGAACACGCCGAATTTCGGCCCGAACGTCTACGTCTTCGATCCCAGCATGTCCGCCTCGAGCATCCAGACCACGGTCAATAACGTGTTCAACACGCAGAAGCTGAATCAGTTCGGCACCCAGCGCTACGCCCTGCTGTTCAGGCCGGGCACCTACAGCGTCGAGGCCAACATCGGCTACTACACCTCCATCCAGGGCCTGGGCCAGAACCCCGATGACGTCACCATCAACGGCGACGTCACCGTCGACTCGTTCGACGGCACGGGCAACGCCACGCAGAACTTCTGGCGATCGGCGGAGAACCTGGCCATCAACCCGTCCGCCGGGAGCGACCGCTGGGCCGTGGCGCAGGCCGGGCCGTTCCGCCGGGTCGACGTGCACGGCGGCCTGGAGCTCTACCCGGCCAGTTACGGCTACGCCAGCGGCGGCTACATCGCCGACACCAAGGTGTCCGGCCAGGTCTCGTCCGTCTCGCAGCAGCAGTGGTACTCCACCGACAGCAACTTCGGCAGCTGGAGCGGCTCGGTGTGGAACATGGTGTTCTCCGGCGTGACCGGCGCTCCGGCCCAGGGCTTCCCCAGCCCCCCGATGACGACCCTGGCGACCACCCCGGTGGCCCGGGACGTGCCGTACCTGTACATCGACTCCTCCGGCAACTACCACGTCTTCCTGCCCTCGCTGCGGACGAACGCGTCGGGCGCCAGCTGGCCCAACACGCCCGGCACCTCGCTGCCGATGAGCCAGTTCTTCGTGGCCACGCCGTCGGACACCGCGGCGCAGATCAACGCCGCGCTGGCCCAGGGCTGCAATCTGCTCTTCACCCCGGGCGTCTACAACATCAACCAGACGCTCAACGTCACCAACCCGAACACGGTGGTCCTCGGCATCGGCTTCCCCACGCTGATCCCGCAGAACGGCGTGAACACCATGCAGGTCGCTGACGTGGACGGCGTCCGGATCGACGGGCTGCTGTTCGACGCGGGCACGACCAACTCCAACGCCTTGCTGACCATTGGTCCTTCTGGCTCGAGCGTCAGCCACGCGAGCAACCCGATATCGGTCCAGGACACGTTCTTCCGCATCGGCGGCGACATCGCCGGCAAGGCCACGAACAGCCTGGTCGTGAACGCGAACAACACTCTCATCGACGACATCTGGGCCTGGCGCGCCGACCACGGCAACTCGGGCACCGTCGGCTGGACCGTCAACACCGCCGCGCACGGCCTGGTCGTCAACGGCAGCAGCGTGCTGGCCACCGGCCTGTTCGTCGAGCATTACCAGAACTACGAAGTGCAGTGGAACGGCAACGGCGGCGAGACCATCTTCTTCCAGAACGAGATGCCGTACGATCCGCCCAACCAGGCCGCCTGGATGAACGGCTCGTCCGATGGCTATGCCGCCTACGAGGTGGCGCCGAGCGTCACCACGCACAAGGCCTATGGTCTGGGCAGCTACTGCTACTTCAATGTCAACAAGTCGGTGGTCGCGGACCACGCCTTCGAGACCCCGACCGGCTCGGGTATCGGCTTCCACGACATCCTCACCGTGTCGCTGGGCGGGGTCGGCGTGATCGAGCACGTCATCAACGAGACCGGGGGTGCGACACCGTCCAACACCACCCCCGTCGACATCACCAGTTATCCCTGACCCGGACATATAACACGGGAGCGGCACGGTCACCGGACCGTGCCGCTTTCGCGTTCAGGGAACGCAAGAGGCGGAGACGGGAATCGAACCCGTGTACAGGGCTTTGCAGGCCCTTGCCTAAGCCACTCGGCCACTCCGCCATAAAGGGGCTGTGCCACAAAGGCCATGCCGTACGGGCATACGCTCCCTCGGAGCGGACGACGGGATTCGAACCCGCGACCCTCACCTTGGCAAGGTGATGCTCTACCAACTGAGCCACGTCCGCGCGCACCTGGGGTGCGATCAGAACTGTAGCCGATCCTGCCGCTCGCGCAAACTCAGAACCGCGTTTTGCGCAGAACGGCCATGCTTCGATCCGGCTTGAAACATGGTTGGGCTACGGTCGAAATATGACCGTACCGGCCCACGACAGCGTTCCCTATGACATTGATATCGCTCAGGCCGCTGCGCTCATGGCCGATCCCACCCGGGCCGCGATGCTGCGCGCCCTGCTGTCCGACCGCCCGCTGGCGGCCGGGGAACTGGCCCGGCTGGCCGGGGTCAGCGCCGCGACGGCCAGCTTCCACCTGGCCAAGCTGCTGGACGGGAACATGATCGTGGTGGCCAGGCAGGGCCGCCACCGCTATTACCGGCTGGCCGGTCACGAGGTGGCCGCCGCCCTCGAGGCGATCGGCCTGATCAGCCCGGCGCTGCCGGTCCGCACCCTGCGTCAGTCCCGCGAGGCCGTCGCGCTGGCCGAGGCCCGCACCTGCTATGACCACCTGGCCGGCCGGGCCGGCGTCGGACTGCTCGACGCCCTGCTCAGCTCAAAATATTTGGCCCGAACGGACCATGGTGACAGCGCCAGCACTCGCTTCGTCGTAACCGGGGCCGGAGCGAGAACGCTGGCGTCGTTCGGCATAAATGTCACCGAAGTACGGCGGTCACGCCGCACCTTCGCCGGCGAATGCATCGACTGGACCCAGCGCCGCGGGCACCTGAACGGGGCCCTGGCCGCCGCGATCACCGACCGGCTGTTCGAGGTCGGCTGGGTCGCCCGCGGCGCGCGCCGCCGCAGTGTGCTGATCACCGCGGCGGGCGTGCCGGGCCTGGCCGACACGTTCGGCCTAGACCTCGGATTACGCGCGTGATCGGTACGTGGGAAGCTACCGATCATGCGAGAAGTCATGGTGGACGGAAGCGCGCTGGCGATCGACGACGTGGTGGCCGTGGCGCACGGGCAGGCGAAGGCCACGCTGGGCCCTGAGGTGGCGCAGCGGATGGAGTTCAGCCGGTCGGTCGTGGTCAAGGCGCTCAGCGGTGGTGCCCCCGTGTACGGGGTGAATACCGGCTTCGGCGCGCTGGTCGACACCCCGATCGGGGAGGCCGACCTGACCACCTTGCAGGGCGCGATCGTACGCTCGCACGCCGCCGGGACCGGTGCGCCGCTGGACGATCAGACGGTGCGGGCCGTGCTCCTGCTCCGGGCCCGGACGCTGGCGGCCGGATACTCCGGGGTGCGGGTCGATCTGCCCGCCCGGCTGCTCGAGCTGCTGGCCCTGGATCTGCTGCCGGTCATCCCGGGTAAGGGCTCGGTGGGCGCCTCCGGAGACCTGGCCCAGCTCGCCCACCTGGCCCAGCCGCTCATCGGGGAGGGACGGCTGCACGTCCCCGGCGAGCCTGCCGAGGGCCGCCCGGCCCGCGAGGTCCTGGAGGAGCACGGCCTGGTGCCGCTGACCCTGGCGCCGAAGGAGGGCCTGTCACTGGTCAACGGGACCGAGCCGATGCAGGCGCTGCTCGCGTTCTCGGTCCACGACGCCGTGATGCTGGTCCAGGCGGCCGACGTGGCCTGCGCGCTGTCCATCGAGGCCCTGCTCGGCACCGACCGCCCCTACGACGAGCGGGTCCAGGCCCTGCGCCCGCACCCGGGCCAGCTGACCAGCGCGGCCAACCTGCGTGGCCTGCTGGCCGGGTCGCCGCTGCTGGCCAGCCACCGGCACAGCAGGCACGCCGTGCAGGACGCGTACTGCCTGCGCTGCGCGCCGCAGGTGCACGGCGCAGTGCGGGACGTGCTCGGGTTTGCCCGGCAGGTGATCACCACCGAGCTTGGCGCCGTGGTCGACAACCCGGTCATCGTGGCCGACGGCGAGGTCATGACCACGGGCAACTTCCACGGCGAGCCGCTCGCGTTCGCCGCCGACATGCTGGCCATGGCCGTGGCCGAGCTGGCCTCGATCAGCGAGCGCCGGGTCGACCGGATGCTCGACCCGGCGTTCTCGCGGGGCCTGCCCCCGTTCCTGGCCCCGGCGGCCGGGACCAACTCGGGCTTTATGCTCGCCCAGTACACCGCGGCCTCGCTGGTCAGCGAGAATAAGGTGCTCGCCCACCCGGCCAGCGTGGACACCATCCCGACCTCGGGCAAGCAGGAAGATCACGTGTCCATGGGCTGGACCTCGGTGCGCAAGCTGCGCGAGGTGGTGGCCAACGTGCGTACCTGCCTCGCCGTAGAGATCTGCTGCGCCACCCAGGGGATCGACCTGCGGGCCGACATCGCGGCGCCCAGCGAGCCGCTGCGGGCCGTACACCACGCGGTCCGGGCGTCGGTGCCGCGGATGGACGTCGACCGGGAGGTGGCCGGTCAGATCGCGGCGGTGGATGTTCTGCTGCCCCAATTGTGCCGGGTGGCCGCCGATGGTTTCCCCTCATTCACCTAAGGACGGTTTACCGCCGGGCCCTGTTGGTAGAAGACGGCGGTGAGCCTGGCCGTGGGCGATGACTGGTGACGCCTTCCTGACCGAGCCCGCCACGGGAGCCGGGCGGGCCAGTCAGCCAGGCGCGCAACCGCCCGCCCTGGACCAGGAGTTCGACTCCGGCACGCTCTACCGGCTGCGGGCCGCCGTACAGGCACACGCCGATCGTGCGGGGCTTTCCGAGGACCGGGCCAACGACGTGGTCCTGGCCGTGCACGAGCTGGCCGCCAACGCGATCGCGCACGGCGCCGGGCACGGCCGCCTCCGGTTGTGGGACCTGAACGGCAGCTTGACCTGCGAGATCGTGGACGGCGGGCGGCCGGGCACCACCGCCTCCGCGGATTCGGCGGACCCCTGGCCCGCCGCCGACGGCCACGGCCTGTGGCTGGTCGGGCAGGTCACCGACCACCTGGAACTGCGCTCCGGGCCCCGCGGGACCCAGGCTGTGATCACCTTCGTGCTGCCGCTGCGAGCGGTGGGGCCGCCAATAGGTAACCCCGGCCCACCACGGGGGAGCGGGCCGGGGCTGGGGAGTTAGCGGGTCTCAGGCCTGCCGCAGCAGGTCGTTGAGCTCTGTCTCGATGTCGATGTAGTCACTTTCCTGGCCGGCCGGGACGATCTGATAGGTCCGGTGCAGGAAGGCGGACATGGCCCGGCTCGGCGCTTCGAAGTGCGCCTGGCCGAACGGGGAGGACAGTTCGATGTTCAGCACCGTGCCCTCGGTTTCGGCGGATCCGATCACGTCCAGGCCGTCGGTCTCGGCGCAGGACCGGGCCGACGGCCAGACCTGCACGTCACCCTCGCCCTGACGGGACTCGATCCCCGCGGCCAGCAGATCCCTGGCGAAGATCCACTCCACCGGTTCATCGGTACCCACATGGAACGCCATACGTACCGCATACGGATCCCGGCCGCTGTAGTACAGACTGGCCACAAGCGGGACAATCGTTTGCTGTGGGACGACAAGCCTTAGACCCAGCTCGGCCGAGATCGTGGTGCTGCTGCTTCTGTTCATCTGCTTCCCACCCCTACCTAGCCGGCTCCCATACAACCGGGCTCTGCCTATTAGACGCGGCTGGCTGGTAACTGGAGCGCATACGGAGGGTGAAGATTTCCCAGGTAATCTGCATCCCGTTTTGCGCCTTTCGTTCCTCACCGGAAGACGAGCCCTCGTCCTCGTCCTGACCTGGACAAACACTGCTCAGCTCGGTCGAGGATGTGGCGCCAGTTTAGTGTTTCCGCGTGTCGATTGCATAGCCCGTCGCAGTTATCTCATGCCCCAATCTACAAAGCGTTTCAATAACAATACTGAGCGTAATTGAAGCCGTTCCGATGCGTACGATTGCAGCCGTTTGTCATTACGCATTGTCACCGCCAACCTCGTCCGGCGTCGCCCGCGCCCGGCGTCTGCCGAGCGTCTCCCCGGCGTCGCCAAAGTGGCTGCCGGGTGAACCCGGCACGACTCCGGTCAGACGCCGCCCCGATGCTCCGGCGCCACGCCGATTACGCACAGCGAACACCTGTGCGGCGCGGTCCCGTGCCGCGCACCGTAAAGATGCGCTACCCTATGGGAGCGCCGGGACGAGGCTTGCCGCGGGACTTGGATCCCAGCGGCCAGCTCCGGACCAGCGACGGGCGATTGGCTCAGCGGGAGAGCGCCTCGTTCACACCGAGGAGGTCACTGGTTCGATCCCAGTATCGCCCACCCAGCTCACCGGCCAGTTGCGACCTAGCGACTGGCCGTTTTCGATCTTGCGGCAGCAAACCGCAGTCCGGGACATGCAGTCAAGCGGAGTATCGGGCTGCGGACGCACACGAACGGGGTGAAACCCGCATTCCACTACGTTCTTGTGTGGTGGAACCGGGGTTTCACCACCTCGGCAGCCCCGGGAGCAGCGTCCCGCCGATCCCGCTGTGCTCCCGGTTTCACAGGAGCACGACCGGTACCTCCGCGAACATCGAAGTC
The DNA here is from genome assembly GCA_963819785.1 of uncultured Actinomycetes bacterium. GTDB lineage: Bacteria > Actinomycetota > Actinomycetes > Streptosporangiales > Streptosporangiaceae > Palsa-504. The sequence continues at coordinate 52,796 of CAWFXW010000013.1, forward strand.
CGGGTAACCGCCCGGGGACATTGCGGCCAGTTCGCGACTCTCGGTAGGTTCAGGTAGCCGAGTGTTACCGTCTTAGGCGTCGCCGTTTAGCTTGCCCGCCGCGGGTAGCTGACACGCGGAAGTGAGCGAGGATGGATGTGCGAATGATGAGAGAAGGCGGAGGAGATCCCACCGGGGAGCTGAAGGCTCTGCACGACGCGCTGGTCAATACCGAGAACGTCGAGCAGTTCCTCCACGAGATGGCCGTGCTGGCGGCCCGCCTGGTGGGTGGCGACCTGTCCTGCGGGATGACCATGCGGTCCAGCGGGCGACCGGTCACGGTGGCTTGCAGCGACCCGGTGGCCGCGACGGTGGACGGGGTGCAGTACGAACTCGACGACGGTCCGTGCCTGCACGCCATGCGCGATGGCCGCGTGGTGCACATCAAGGACACCGCGGACAAGGTGCGCTGGCCGGAGTTCGAGCGGCGGGCGGCCGCCCACGGCATCCGGTCGTGCCTGGCCCTGCCGCTGAGTTCCGAGGGCAGGCGGATCGGCGCTCTCAACCTGTACGCACGCGACGCGGCGGCGTTCGGCGCCGCTGAAGCCCGGCGCGCCGCCGACTTTGCCGAGAATGCGTCGGGCGCCCTGACGCTGGCCATCCGTCTGGCCTCGCACGCGGCCCTGATCGAGCAGCTGCGTGCGTCGCTGGCGTCGCGAACCGTCATCGACCAGGCGCTCGGGATTGTCATGGCCCGGGAGCAGTGCACACAGGCGCGGGCCTTCGCTATCCTGCGCTCCGCATCGCAGAATAGCAACAAGAAACTACGCGACATTGCCGGTGCCATCGTTACCAGTGTCAGCGGCGAGCCCCCGCAGCCGTCGCCGGCCTTCAACGATTAACTACCGGCTCCGGATGCCGGGTAAATGGCCGTCAATGGCCACCTGGAATTGCGCCGGTACTCTCTAGGCGGCTCCGCCGTCGGTACCCGCGCTGTTCGTAGCATTCCCGGAATCGGGCGAGGCCGCGAGCGATGATGCCACGCTCGGATAGATATCAAGCAGGCGGTCGATGCCGGTAAGTGAGAGCACGCGCTGCACCGCTGGCGTGCCGAGCACCAGCCGCATCTCGCTCTGGCTGGCCTCGGCGCGCCGGAAGCCGCGAGCCAGGGCGCTTACCCCGGCCGAGTCGCAGAAGGTGGTCTTGCTCAGGTCGGCGACCAGCACCGCCGCGCCCTGGTTGAGGACCGAGAGCAGGTCCTCGCGGACCTGATCGGCGTTGGTGATGTCGATCTCCGCGGGCAGCGAGACTACCGCGACCCGGCCGATCCACAGCACCGGGTAGTGCTCACCGGACATGACGATCACCGCCCGTTCATTGCTGGAGGGCGGGCCACGTCTCTGGACCCGGGATAAACGCGGCGATCGGCTGGCCGCCACCGCGTTGCGAACATTATTCACAGCGCTCCAGGGTCGCGCAAGCGCTTGCGGTCACTTCGGCCAGCCCGGGCTAATCCGGATAGAAGCCGTACCGCGCGAGCGGATCGATGAGCTCACGCTCCTCGTAGGCGAGGTGGGAGAGCAGGGTGTCGGTGAGCAGGTCCGCGGCATCGGTCAGTTCGCTGGCCTCGCCGGGCTGGCTGATGTAGTTCACCAGCGCCTGGTCAACCGCGTCGAGGACACCGTGAATGACGCGGTGCTCCTCCTGCAGCCGGTCGAGTACCGGGCCGAGCCCGTTGTCCCGGGCCCGCAGGTGCGGGAAGACGGCCGCGTCCTCCAGCCCATGATGCTGAGTCACCACCCGGCAGTAGCTCTGGCAGTAGGCCCCCATGGTCCAGTTGTTCTGCCTCATGGTCATCTGGTTCAGCTCGGACCTGGCCCGCCCGGCGTCGATCGCGCCCTTTTGCACCTGCACGATCAGGTCGCGGACGGTGGCCAGTTCGGCGCGTAGCATGTCGTGCACCGCGACCAGTTCGGCGCTGGCCGCGCGCCCGGCCCGGGTGTAGCGGGCGCCCGGCGGGGGAGCGGGACGCGTCGGGCGAGCGGTCTCGTCCCAGAGCCGCTGCCCGCTCAGCTGCGTCCCTTCATCCGGCGTCGGCTGGACGCCCGGACCCCGGTTTCCCTCAGTCATCGCGGGAACCCTCCGGTTCACTCAGCCCTAAATATTTCAAAGTTAAAGCTATTCGCCGTCCCGATGCGCTGTCAAGGCATTTCAACGTTGAAGAGTTATAGTGACGGAATGACCGCCGAGATGGCGCGGGAGACCAGCACACCGCCCCAGGGCGTCCGGGACCGGGCCGACGTCCTGGTCGACCTGCTCGGCGAGCAGATCCACCAGGACGGTCTGGACGCCGCCACCAAGAAGCTGAGCGTGCGGGTACGCCGGCTGGCCAATCACGTGGAGCGTGAGCTGCGCCGCGAGCTGGCGGCCGAGGGCATCGAGGTCTGGGAGTTCGAGGTGCTGCTGGCCCTGCGCCGCGCGCCCGGCCAGCGGCTCAGCGCCGGGGCGCTGCTGCGCGGCTCCCAGGTCACCGCGGGCGCGATCACCAACCGGGTGGCCCGGCTGGAAAAGCAGGGCTGGGTCCGCCGTGACGTCGACCCGGCCGACCGCCGTCAGGTCCTGGTCACCTTGACCGAGGCCGGGCAGCGCCATGCCGACCAGATCCTCGCCATCCACACCACCGCCGAGAAGCGCCTGCTCGGACGGGCCGACCCGGCCGCCCTCGAGCGTATGTGCGAGGATCTCAGGAACCTGCTGCTCGCCATCGAGGGACCCGCGGCCGACGAGCAGCCCTACGAGGCGTGTACCGAGCCCGGGCCAGGATCAGACTAGCCCTTCCAGCGTCGCGCGTGCTCCTCGTGCGTGCAGCGAGGCCAGCGCCGAACGGTACGCGGAGACGAAGGGCTTCTGGTCGACCAGGTCGCCGAACACGTCCCGGTTGGCGATGAACGCGTCGGGGTCCTCGTACTGGCGGCGGGCGAGCCGCATGAGCGTGTCCCGCAGCCGGTCCACCACCTCGATCGGCTGACCCGCCTCGTCGACGCCCTCCGCGTACCGGGCCCAGCTCGCCACCACCGCGGCCGAACGCCGGATCTCACCGCCCGTCGCCAGTTGCGAGCGCACCACCGGCAGCAGCCACTTCGGGATCCGGTCGGAGCTTTCCGCGCACAGCCGGGCGATGGTGTCCCGGACCTGCGGATTACTGAAGCGCTCGAGCAGCGTGTGCTTGTAGCCCGACAGGTCCACCCCCGGCACCGGCGCCAGCGTGGGAGTGGCCTCGAAATCCATGTAGCCGAGCATGAAGGACTGGAACAGCGGGTCCTGAGCGGCCTCGTGCACCAGCCGGTAGCCGCACAGGTAGCCGAAGTAGGCCATCGCCTGGTGGCTCGCGTTGAGCAGGCGCAGCTTCATCAGCTCATACGGCTCGACGCGGTCGACGACCTGGACCCCGACCTGCTCGTACGGCGGGCGCCCGGCCGTGAACGCGTCCTCAAGCACCCATTGGGTGTAGGGCTCGCACACCACAGGCCACTGATCCTCGATGCCGAACCGCTCCCGGACCTCGGCCCGGTCGGCGTCGGTGGTCACCGGGGTGATGCGGTCCACCATCGAGTTGGGAAAGCGCGCCTCGTGCTCCACCCAGTCGCCGAGCTCCGGGTTCCGGAGCCGGGCGAAGGCGGTGAAGACGCGCTTGCTCAGGTACCCGTTGCCCTGCAGGTTGTCGCAGGACATGACCGTGAACGGGGTCAGGCCGCGCTTCCAGCGCCGTCGCAGCGCCTCGGTGATCAGGCCGAACGCCGTACGCGGCACCGCGCCGGGCTCGAGGTCGGCGAGCACGTCCGGGTTGGTCGCGTCGAACTCGCCGGTGACGTCGCTCAGGTTGTAGCCGCCCTCGGTGATGGTCAGCGACACGATCCGGGTCGTCTCGGCGGCCATCCGCTCGATGACCGCCTCCGGGTCGTCCGGCGCGAACAGGTACTCCACCACCGACCCGATCACCCGCGGCTCGTAGGTGCCGTCGCTGTGCTTGATGACCAGCGTGTACAGCCCGTCCTGCGCCTCCAGGACGCGCTTCATCCGCAGGTCGGCGGCCATGATCCCGACGCCGCAGATACCCCAGTCCCGCGCGCCCTCGCTCAGCAGGCGGTCGTGGTACATCGCCTGGTGCGCGCGGTGGAAGCCGCCCACGCCGATATGGACGACCCCCGGGGTTACCAGGTCGCGGTCGTAGGCCGGCACCGGCAGCTGATCGCGCCAGCAGCCGAGCGTCCGGGCGGACAGCGCCCGCGGGGACGGCCGCCGCGGGGACGGCGGCCGCGGGGACGGTGGCTGCGGTCTATCCGGCAAGCCGGGCTCCGGTCACCGGGTGGAACGCGAACACGTCATCGGGCTGGACCCGGAAGGTGACCTCCTGCCCCGGGGCCGGAGGCTTGCGCCCCTCGGCGCGCGCCACGACCTGATTGCCGCTCTCGGCCAGCCGGACGTGCAGCAGGGCGTCCGCGCCCAGCTCCTCGACCAGCATTACCTCGCCCTTGATCTCCCCGGTGCCGTCGGCCAGGTGCATGTGTTCGGGCCGGATGCCGAGCACGAGCTCGCGCAGGTCGGCCTGGCTGGCCGCGGTCCGCACCGCCGTGGGCAGCGGGATGACCGTCCCGCCGAGCCGGGCTCCGCCCTCGGTGAGCGGAACGGTCTGCAGGTTCATCGCGGGGGAGCCGATGAACCCGGCCACGAACTGGTTCACCGGGTTGTCGTACAGGTGACGCGGGGTATCCACCTGCTGTAGCTTGCCGCCTGCAAGAACCGCCACCCGGTGGCCCATGGTCATCGCCTCGACCTGGTCGTGGGTCACGTAGACGGTGGTGATCCCGAGGCGGCGCTGCAACTCGGCGATCTGGCTGCGGGTTTGCACGCGCAGCTTGGCGTCCAGGTTGGACAGCGGCTCGTCCATCAGGAACACCCGTGGCTCGCGCACGATGGCCCGGCCCATCGCCACCCGCTGCCGCTGGCCGCCCGACAGGGCCTTGGGCTTGCGGTCGAGCAGCCCGTCGTCCAGGTCCAGCAGCTTGGCCGCCTCCCGGACCCGCCGGTCACGTTCATCGCGCGGAACCCGCCGCATCTTGAGCGCAAAGCCCATATTCTCCGCGACGGTCTTGCTCGGGTACAGGGCGTAGTTCTGGAACACCATCGCGATGTCCCGGTCCTTGGGCGGCACCCAGGTGACGTCCGTCGCGCCGATCTCGATCCGCCCGCCGTCCAGCGGCTCGAGCCCGGCCAGCATCCGCAGCGCGGTGGTCTTGCCGGATCCGGACGGCCCCACCAGGACCATGAACTCGCCGTCCTTGATGTCCAGGTCGAGCGCGTCCACCGCCGGCGCCGCGTCCTTGGCGTAGACCCGGCTCGCCTGCACGTACTTCACCTCAGCCACGGGGCACCTCCGCTTTCACTTGATCGCTCCCATCGACAGGCCGCGGACCAGGGACCGCTGGGCGATCCAGCCCACGATGATCACCGGCACCGAGGCCACCGTGGCCGCCGCGGACAGATGCGCGATGTACAGCCCCTCCTGGGGAACGGAGCTGATCAGGAACATCGGCAAGGTGGCGGCGTTGGTGGTGGTCAGGTTCAGCGCCAGGAACAGCTCGTTCCAGGCGAAGATCACGCAGATCAGTGCGGTCGACACGAGTCCGGGCGAGATGACGGGCATGATCACCTCGCCCATCTGCCGGATCCGCCCGGCGCCGTCTAGTTCGGCGGCCTCCAGCATCTCGCCGGGCACCTCGAGCATGAACGAGCGGATCAGCCAGATCGCCAGCGGCAGGTTCATCGCGGTGTACAAGATGATCAGCAGCCAGATGTTGTCCAGCAGGTGGGTCTTGAGCGCGATGACGTACAGCGGGCCGATCGCGGCCACGATGGGCAGCATCTTGGTGGAGATGAAGAAGAACAGCCCGTCCTGCCACCGCTTGACCGGGTGAATCGCCAGCGCGTACGCGGCCGGGACGCCCAGCAGCAGGACCAGCACGGTGGAGACGACGGTGGCGATCACCGAGTGGGTCACGTAGGGGCCCCAGCCCGAGAAGACCAGGCGGAACTCGGCCAGGGTGGGGCTGAAGGTGAACTTGGGCGGCCAGGTTTCGGCTGCGGACTCCGGCTTGAACGCCGTGAGCACCATCCACAGCACGGGCAGGAAGAACGCGATCCCCGCCACCCACGCGACGATGCCCCAGCCGATCTGCCCTGACATCTCCCGGAACCGCTGGGATCCCGGTGGACGGGTCCGCGCGTGTACTGCCGTCATACTGTGTCCCCCCGTTCGCCTGCAAACCGAGGCTCACTCATGACCCTGCTCCCTCGAACTGGAACACCCGCGCGAACATACGCAGCGCGAAGGTGGCCACGATGATGGTCAAGACGACGGTGACCACCCCTGCCGCGGCCGCTCCGCCCACGTCAAAGGCGTTGTTGACCTGCTCGTACAGGTAGAACGGCAGGTTGGTGGTAGCCGTCCCGGGGCCGCCGTTGGTCATCAGCCGGACCGCGTCGAACACATTGATCAGGTAGATCGAGCCGAGCAGGATGCCGAGCTCGATGTACGGCCGCAGGAACGGGAAGGTGAGCTCGCGGAACGTGGCCAGTGTCCCGGCCCCGTCGACCTTGGCCGCCTCCAGCACATCAGCCGGCTGCCCCTGCAGCCCGGCCAGCACGATGAGGGTCATGAACGGGGTCCACTGCCAGATCATGACCACGATGACCGAGCCCAGCGCGTGCGTGGACAGCCAGGCCACGTGGTGCACGCCGAACGGTTGCAGCAGGTAGTTCAGCAATCCGAAGTTCGGGTCGAGCATCGGGCCCGCCCAGACCAGCGCGGCGGCCGCGGGCATGACCAGGAACGGCGTGATGACCAGCGTTCGGACCACGCTGCGGCCGATGAACTTGCGGTCCAGCAGCAACGCGAAGGCCACGCCCAAGATCATGGCCACGAGCACCGCGGTGACGGTCATGATCACCGAGCGCCACAGCGCGCCGCGGAACGCCGCGTTGGTGAAGACCTGCTTGTAGTTGCTCACCCCGGTCCAGTGCGCACCGCCGGGGGTGTCGAAGAAGTAGTTCTGGAAGCTGTACCACAGCGTGACCAGGAACGGGATCTGGGTCACCACGATCGTGTAGATCAGCGCCGGCAGCAGCGGCAGCCGCCGTTGCCAGGCCTCCCGGCGGGAGGCGCCCCGCGGCCGGACTTCGGCCACCGAAGGCGGCGCCGCGCCTGTCTCGACTACTGCCACTGGCCACCACTCCTTACGATGCACGCCACGGTTCAAGGCCCCGGTGAGCCGGGCCGCCCCGAGAGGCCCGGCTCACCAGAGCGCCTAGCCGGCTTTCAGTTGGGCCGGGGTGTACTGGGACGCGGCGGCCTGGCTGTTGCTCAGCGCCTGGCTCACCGACTCTGTGCCGGCGATCGCGCCCGCGATCTGTTGTCCGACCGTGACGCCCAGGCTCTCGAACTGCGGTATGTCGACGTACTGGACGCCGACGTAGGGCACCGGGTTCAGGGTCGGATGGTTGGGGTCGGTCCCGTTGATCGACTGCAGGGTGATGGCCGCGAACGGCTTGGCCGCCGCCGTGTAACTGGGGTTGTTATACAGGGAGGTCCTGGTGCCGGGCGGGACCGCGGCCCAGCCGTACTTCTGTCCGACCAGCGTGTCGTACTGCTTAGAGGTCGCCCAGGACACCCACTTCCAGGCGGCGCTCGAGTTGGCGCTGCCCTGCGGGATGCCCAGCGCCCAGGTCCACAGCCACCCGGAGGATTGCGTCTTGTTCACCGGCGCGAGGGCATAGCCGGTCTGCGCGTAGACCGCCGGATAGGTGGTGGCGATAGAAGTCGCCGCTACCGTGGCGTCGTACCACATCGCGCACTTGCCCTGGCCGTACAGCGTCAGCAGCTGGTTGAAGCTGTCGTTGGCGGCGCCGGGCTCGCCGTACTTGCGGACGAGGTTGACGTAGAAGTTGGTCGCGGCCTCGAACGCCGGCGAGGTCAGCTGCGGCTTCCAGTTCATATCGAACCACTCACCGCCGAACGTGTTGACCACGGTGTCCAGGGCCGCCATGTTGTCGCCCCAGCCGGCCAGGCCGCGCAGGCAGATCCCCGACACCTTGCCGGGCTGGTTCAGCTTGGCCGCGAAGCCCGCGATCTGGTCCCAGGTCGGGTTGGCCGGCATGGTGAGCCCGGCCGCCTGGAACAGGCTCTTGTTGTAGAACATCATCGACGACTCGCCGTAGAACGGCACCGCGTACAGGTCGTTCTTGTACGACAGGGCCTTGGCGATGGGCGGCAGCAAGTCTGACGCGTCATAGCTCGGGTCGCTGTTGGTGTAGGTGGTGGTCAGGTCGGTCAGCCAGCCATTCTTCGCGAACAGCGGCGTCTCGTACGGGCCGATCATGATCACGTTGAACGCGTTGCTGTGGGTGGCGACGTCCTTTTCGATCGCGGCCCGCAGGTCACCTTCGGTGTAGGTGGCGAACTTGACCGTGATGCCTGGGTTCTGCTTCTCGAACACCGACTGGGTCAACGGAATCATCTGCCCGGTGATGAGCGGGTTGGACACCACCGCCACAGTCACCGTGCCGGAACTGCTGTTGCTGCTGCCGCCACTGCTGGCGCCGCCGCCGCTCGAACAAGCGGCCAGCGCCACCAGGGCGGCGATCGAGCCCACTGCCCCGAGCGTGCGGAGCTTGAACGGGGGAGAACTCATGAACTCTCAACCTCCACGACGGTGAGGACCTTCTGGCAGGAGGGACTGGGGGAACGAACGATCGCGGGAGGGACCCTGTGTATGCTCATTTGAGCGGGTTACGCTCATATGAAGCATGAACTCACAGTGAGCCTGTTGCTAGGCAAAGTCAAGAAAAGCTGCAAATATGAGATCTGGATGCTCAGATGAGCGGCCAGATAAGCTGCACAGGAGGGGTACATGGCCGGCTTGTCAGCTGACCGCCCGTCCGAGGTTGTGCTGGCCGCCCGGGTCGCGCGGCAGTACTACCTCGAGGGTGTCTCCAAGGTGGACATCGCCGACCGGCTGGGGATCAGCCGGTTCCGGGTCGCCCGGTTGCTCGAGGGAGCCCGGGATGCGGGCATGGTCCGCATCGAGATCGGCCTGCCCGGCGGCAGCCTGGACGCGGCCCTGTCGGCCGAGCTGTGCTCGGTCTTCGGGCTGCGGCACGCGTTCGTGTTCAACTTTCCCGACGACGAGCCCGCGGTGCTGCGGCACCGGCTGGGCGAGGCGGCCGGCCAGGCCCTGATGGACCTCATCACGCCCGGCGACGTACTCGGCATGTCCTGGTCGCGAGTGCTGAGCGGGCTCGCGGCCGCGCTGACCCAGATCCCGCCGTGCCCGATCGTCCAGCTGACCGGCGCGGTGCCGCCGCCGGATGGCCGGGACCTGCTCGATCTGGTCCGCAGCGTGGCCCGGGTGGGCGGCGGCCCGGCGCACGTCTTCTACGCCCCGATGCTCCTGGACGACGCGCAGACGGCCGCGGCGATCCGTCGCCAGGGGGACATCGCCGAGGCCTTTGCCCTGGTCCCGTCGGTGACGATCGCGGTGGTCGCGATCGGCGCCTGGGCCCCGGGGCTGTCCACCATCTACGACGCGATCACCCCCGCCGAACGCGACGCCATCGCCGCCCTGGGCGTGTGCGCGGAGCTGGCCGGGGTGTTCATCGGCGAGGACGGGCGGCCGGTATCCACGCCGCTGGACAGCCGGATGATCGTCACGCCCGGCGCGGCGCTCGAGCGGATCCCGTTCGTCCTGTGCGTCGCCTACGACGTCGCCAAGAGCCCTGCGGTCAGCGCCGCGATCCGAGGAGGGCTGGTCCATGGTCTGGTCACCCACTCAAGTCTCGCCCGAAGCCTGCTCAGTGCTAGCCCGTCACTCGACGGGCCTTAGCCCGTCGCCGCTTCCGGGCGGGACGGCCAACCGCGGGCTGGTCGTCCGGGTGGGCGACACCGTGCGCCGGCCGATCGCGCCCTGCTGGCCCGCGACCCACGCCCTGCTCGCACATCTGTCCAAGGCCGGCTTCGACGGCGCCCCCCGGATGCTGGCCGCCGGCCCCGCCACCGAGACCCTGACCTACATCGACGGCCGGGCCGGCGTGCCGCCGCTGGCCGAGGACACGCTGACCGACGCTGCTCTGGTCAGCGTGGCCGACCTGCTGCGCCGCTACCATCTCGCCGCGGCCTCGTTCGATCCGTCCGGGTACACCTGGCCCCGGCCGATCCCGGCCCGGTTCCGGACCGGCCTGGTCAGCCACAATGACGCCCACCCGGCCAACCTGGTCTTCCGGGCCGGACGGGCCGTGGCGCTGATCGATTTCGACTGGGCCGGGCCGGGCAGCGCCATCTGGGACTTCGCCGCGGCCGCGCGCTACTGGGCGCCGCTGCAGGATGAGGCGGACATCACCGACAGCCGTCAGGGCCGCGCGCTGGAACGGTTCCGGATCCTCCTGCTCGCCAGCGGGCTGCGCCGCGCCGACCGCCGCCTGGTGGCCGAGGCCGTCGTGCCCAACCACGACTGGACGTACGCGATCGTGACGGAAGCTGCCGCCGCGGGCCACGAGGGCTTCGCCGACCACTGGCGCGCGGTGGCCGAGTCGTCCGCCCGGGCCCGCCGCTGGGCTCAGCGCCACCAGCGGGACCTGCTGGCCGCGGCCCGCTGACCCAGCGGCCTAGCCCGCCCGGAGCAGGATGCCGCGGATGAACGCGGCCTGCCCGGCGTGCTGCAGGCAGTCGGAGATCACGCTGACCAGCCGGACCCCGAGCGTCACCGGCGGGTCCCACCGCTCGTCCACCACCCGCGACAGGTCCGCGTCGGTGACCCCCGAGACCAGTGTGACGGCCTGCTCGTGCACGGCATCCTGATAGCCGATGAGCAGGCCACCCGAGACCTGAACCATGGCGACCTGCCCCGAATCCTGACCGTAGCCGATCGCCCCCGGCCCGAACGGCAGCCCGAACCGGTCCATGAAACCCGGCCAGACCTGCTCGACCCCGAACGCGCCGGCCAGGTGATCGTCCTGAACCCGGGCCAGGTGCCAGCACAGCCAGGCGACCGAGTTGGCGTCGGAGTCCAGGCGGACGGCCAGCTGGGCGTCGGACAGACCGTCGACCGCCTCATGCACGGTCTCCCGCACTCGCCCGAAGGCGTCGGTCAAAAGCTCGGCACTGGTCATAAGAAAGAGAATTTATCCGAACGGGCCAGCCTGCTTCACTCCGGGCCACCGCCACGCCCCCCGGAGGCGGCCGAACGTCCATTCTGACACGCCGTGCCTACCTGGCCCGGGCTGCGCCTGGCCAACGCACCGCCCCGCGCGAGGTACCGTTCCACCGTGTCAGCAGGCGGCCCGGATCCGGAGGACCTTCCCTCGGTCACCGACCTGCTCGCCGCGGCGGTGGCGGGCATCGGCGGCGCGGAACGGCCCGGCCAGGTCTCGATGGCCGAGGCGGTCGAGCACGCCATCCAGACCGGCGAGCATCTGGCCGTCCAGGCCGGGACCGGCACCGGGAAGTCGCTGGCCTACCTGGTTCCGGCGATCAGGTACGCGATAGCCACCCGCAGCACCGTCGTGGTGGCCACGGCCACCATCGCCCTGCAGCGCCAGCTCATCGACCGTGACCTGCCGCGCCTGGTCACCGCGCTGGCGCCGCTGCTCGGCCAGGAGCCGACGTTCGCCATCCTCAAGGGCCGCCGCAACTACCTGTGCCTGCACCGGCAGAAGGGCGGCCCGGCAGACGACCTGCAGGACGGGCTGTTCGAGCCCGTCGATACAGGGCCCACCTCACCGCTGGGCCTGGCAGGTCAAGCGGCTGCACGAGTGGGCCGAGGGAACCGCCACCGGCGACCGGGACGAACTGGTCCCCGGCGTGCCGGAGGCGGCCTGGCGCCAGGTCTCGGTCAGCGCGCAGGAGTGCATCGGCGCGGCGCGCTGCCCGTTCGGCTCGCGCTGCTTCGCCGAGAAAGCCAGGGAGACCGCGGCCAAGGCGCACATCGTGGTCACCAACCACGCCCTGCTGGCCATCGACGCGACCTCGGACATCGACGTGCTGCCCGGGCACGACGTGGTGATCATCGACGAAGCCCACGACCTGGTGGACCGGGTCACCTCGGCCACCACCGGCGAGCTGTCCGGCCCCATGGTCGATACCGCGGGCCGCCGTGCCGCCCGGCTGACCGACGCGGCCACACCGGACGGCAGCGGTGCCGTCGCCGACCAGTTGCGCAACGTCGGTGCCGCGCTCACCCTGGACCTCGGCGACGCCCCGGCCGGCCGGATGGACACGCTGCCGGAAACGCTGGCCGCGACGCTGAAGGCCGTCCAGGACGCGGCCCAGGCCTGCACCGACGCAATCACGTCCAGCGCGGCCGGCCTGGAAGAGGACCCGCCGCGCCTCGCGGCCGCGCGGATCGCCCTCAGTTCCCTCGGTGAGCTGGGCAGCGCCTGCAACCGCGTCCTGGGCTCGTTCGCCGAGGAACCCGCCGTCCGTCCCGAAGTCGTCTGGCTGGATCGCCCGTTCATCGAGGACGCGCGGCGACCGCCGACGCTGCGGGTGGCGCCGCTCGAGGTCGGCCCGGTGCTGCGCGAGCGCCTGTTCGGCGAGCGCACCGTCACCCTGACCTCGGCCACCCTCGCCCTCGGCGGCTCGTTCAACCCCCTGGCCAGCCAGTGGGGCCTGAACCTGCCCGGCGGCGACGAGCTGACCTGGGCGGGCCTGGACGTCGGCTCCCCGTTCGACCACCCGCGCAGCGGCATCCTGTACGTGGCCCGGCACCTCCCGGCACCCGGCCGGGACGCCCTGCCCGAGGCCTACCTGACCGAACTGCAGGAACTGATCGAGGCGGCGGGCGGCCGCACCCTCGGCCTGTTCTCGTCCATGCGCGCGGCCGTCCAGGCGGCCGGCGCGCTGCGCGAGCGGGTCAAGCACCCGCTGCTCTGCCAGGGCGACGACGTCACCGCCCAGCTGATCAAGCAGTTCGCCGAGGACGAGCCGACCTGCCTATTCGGCACGTTGTCCCTGTGGCAGGGCGTCGACGTGCCCGGACCCTCACTGCGGCTGGTGGTCATCGACCGGATCCCGTTCCCGCGGCCCGACGACCCGCTGGCCTCGGCTCGGCAGCGCGCGGTGGCGGCCCGCGGCGGCAACGGCTTCATGACCGTGGCCGCGGCGCAGGCCGCGTTGCTGCTGGCCCAGGGCGCCGGGCGGCTGCTGCGCACGATGAGCGACCGGGGCGTGGTCGCGGTGCTCGACCCCCGGCTGGTGACCGCGCGCTATGGCGATTTCCTCCGCGCGTCGCTGCCGCCGTTCTGGACCACCACCGACCCCGCGTTGGTCCGGGCCGCACTGGGACGCTTGTCGGCTGCGGATTCGCCCTTACCGAGACATTAACTCCGGGTGCCAGGTGGGATAGATGTAAACAATGGTGGGTAACATTTCGGGAACTACGGGAAGTGCTTTATCCGTTGGACAGGGGACTGGCCTACCCAGTCACAGCGGGAGGTCGGGCATGCGGCCCACGAGGGGCGGAGCGCCACGGGAGGGCAAGCGGCACGTGCTCCGCTGGATTGCCGTCGCGACGGTCGTCATCCTCTCCGCGGGCACCCTGGCTGCCTACCTGAAATACCGCGCCGTCTACGACAGCATCACCCGGGTTACCGTTCCCGGCTCCGAACTCGGGAAGCGCCCGCCGGATTTCAGCACCGCCTCGGAGAACATCCTCGTTTACGGAGACGACAGCCGGAAGGGCCTGGACAAGCACCAGCAGGTCGTCCTGCACACCGGCAGCGACCAGACCGACAACACCGACACCATTATGATCATCCACCTGTCGCCCGGCCACCACGAGGTCACCGTGATGAGCATCCCGCGCGACACCATGGTGCCGATGTACGAGTGCGACAGCGGTCCCGGCTACGCCGGCCAGCTAGCCGATCCCAACTCCTACGTGCAGATCAACTCGCTGCTTCAGGCGGGCGGGCCGGGATGCCTGTGGAAGACGGTCGAGCAGCTGACCGGAATCTACATCAACCACTTCATCGGGATCGGCATGCTCGGTTTCGTCAAGGTCGTCAACGACCTGGGCGGCGTCAACGTCTGCGTGCCGTTCGACGTGAACGACCCGGTGTCCGGCCTCAACCTGCTCTCCGGTGAGGATCACATCAACGGGGTCCAGGCCCTGGCCTTCTGGCGTACCCGAGAGGACGTCGGCAACGGATCCGACCTCGAGCGGATCCAGCGCGACCAGTTCATGTCCGCGCAGGTCGTGAAAGGCGTGCTGGGCAGCGGGCTGCTATCCAACCCGCTGCGGCTGCTGTCCGTGGTCACCGACGCCGCCGCGTCGATGACGACCGATGGCGGCATGAGCGTCTCGGACCTGGTGGGCATCGCCCAGAGCCTGCGCTCCGTGTCCAGCAAGAACGTGCAGTTCATCACCGCGCCGAACCAGGCCTGGCCGGCCAACCCGAACCGGGTCCAGTTCGCGCTGCCGCAGGCCGACGAGGTGTTCTCGGCCATCGCGCACGACGTGACCGTGCCGAAGGTCAAGGTCACGCCGTCGGCCACGTCGTCCTCCGCCGGCGCGCAGGTCCTGACCACCAGCCCGTCCAACGTCAAGGTCAAGATCTTGAACGGATCCGGGCAGCAAGGGATCGCCGCTCAGGCGGCGACCGCGCTGACCAGCCGGGGCTTCGACGTGACCGGCACCGGGAACGCGGCCAGCTTCGCGTACACCAACTCGGTGATCGAGTTTTCCTCACCCGCGGACATGGCCGCGGTGAACACCCTCAAGCAGGAGCTGACCCACGTCACCGATCTGCAGGACAGCACGCTGGCCCCCGGCACGGTGGAGCTGATCCTCGGCTCGGACTTCACCGGCCTGGCCCAGGGTTCGACCGCATCGGCCACCCCGACCGCCTCGCCCAGCATGAGCACCTCATCCACCCCGACCACCTCGCCCAGCATGAGCACCTCAGCCAGTCCCGGCGCCTCGGCCAGCCCCAGCGCGTCCGGCTCCGCGGTAGCGAACCTGGCCCAGAACACCAACGGCATCACCGCGGCCGCCAGCTGCGCCAGCGACAGCTCCGCCTTCTCCGGCCCCCTCAGCCCCTGAGCCCGGACCGGACCATCAGCGCGGCACGATGGCGCTGACGTCGGCGACGGCCTCCGGGAGCCTGCGCATGCTGGTCACCCGGCGTTCGGCGAGCTTGGCCGGATGCCCGGTGCCGTCCCGGTCGACCCAGACCTTTCGCAGGCCCATCCGGGCCGCGGGCAGCATGTCGTGCACCCAGCTGTTGGCCACGTGGATCCAGTTCGACGCGGTCACCGAGGTCTGATCGGCGAACGCCCGGAAGTGCCCGAGGTCCGGCTTGTAGCTGCCCACTTGCTGGGCGGTCACCACGAGGTCGAACGGCACCGGCAGGTGCGGCCGCGTGGTGGCGAACAGGTCGTCGTCGCAGTTGGTCAAGATGGCCAGCCGCCAGCCCTGCCCGCGCAGCGCGGCCAGCGCGGGCCCGGCGTCCTCGAATACCGGCATGTCCGGCCAGGCCTGGACGAACGTCGCCTCGGCGCCGTCGCGCAGTGCGATCCCCTCATGCCGGGCCGCCGAGGCCAGCCCCGCGGTCAGCACCTCCCGGTAGGGCATCCAGCCCGGGCCCGCCTCGAGTTCGAGCTCGGCCTGGTGATAGGCGGTGAGCAGCCGGCCCGCGTCACGTCCCGCGACCTTTTCCAGCGGTCCGCCCATGCCGGTGTTCCAGTCCGCGATCGTCCCGTAGCAGTCGAACGTCAGCCACTTGTCCGCCACTGCTTACCTCCACTCGCCGGTCCGTCCAGCATCCCATTTCGCGCGGCTGCGCTGACGCACGCTCTGCGACTGGTTACCAGCGGAGCTGGGCAATCTTGTCGTAGTCGGCCGCGGCGTAGCCGACCAGGCCCTCGGACAGCGTGAAGATCCACTCCGCTACGCCCAGCGACAGCGCCAGGCGGCTGCACCGCGCGCAGAAGTGCGGCTCGTCCAGGCGAACCGAGTCGTCGGCCTCGAGCCGCACGTAGATCAGCTTCGCGCCGGGCAGCAGCCGCCAGCCGTCGCCCTCACGAGCCAGCGTGATGGCCCGCTGCTCGGCGTGGATCCGGCACTGATCGTGCTGGCCGGACTCGCCGACCTTGCAGTAGCAGTGGTCTTCTCCGGGAAACGGGACACCGTTGGTGCCCCAGCCCAGCATGCTGCCGTCCTTGACCAGCACCGCGGCGTGCCGGGTCCGGGCGTGGGAGTCCCTGGCCAGCTCGGCAGCCCGCGCCACCATCTGTTCGGCCTCATGGCTGTCGGCTCGTTTCAGCGGGCGCCACTGCGGCCCGCCAGGCCCAGGCTCTGGTTGCATGCGCAATACGCTACGGGAAACTGGCCCGGACCAGGCGGTGCAGTGCCGGACATCAGGAGGTCACAGGACGCTGAGGCACCTTGGTGACACGCCGTGTGACCTGGACATCTGTGACATGGGGGCATTAAAGGGGGAGCATCAGCGCTGTGCAGACATTCCAGATAGGAAGGCCACGCCGATGCTCCCGGAGCCGACCATACCAAAGCGGCGTGCCGCCGCATCGGCCCCGCAACCGTGGGTGATGACACCGCTATTCTGCGTTCCGGATGAGGGCGAGCCCCGGGTATCACCCTCATCTGACTCCGGACCCCGGGCGGCGCGTCCGCCTAGCCGCCGCGTGAACCCACGCGGTCCCGCGAGCCGCGCCCGGCGCGACGGCCTGGCAGATCCGCCGGATCTGCTGACCGTCACCGCGCAACGGCTCCGGCGGGCGCTGGCGCGCAGTTTCCTGCGCTACGGCGTTCCCGGGGATCCCGAGGTGGCCGTGCACGCGGCCATGAACGTCATCGAGCCGGTGCTGCAGGCCCGGGACACCGAGATCGTGCGCCTGCGCCGGCTGATGCCGGCCAAGCGGTCCCCCGGTCGCTAGGTCCCGCCCGCCGCCGGCACGTAGGATGCCGGGATGCACGTGGTGGTGACCGGCGGTGCCGGTTTTCTGGGCTCGCGGCTGGCCCGTGAGCTGCTGGCGGCCGGGTCGCTCGGGGTCGCGGGCGGCGAGCCTCGCCCGCTGTCCCGGCTGACGCTCGTCGACCGGGTCCCCGCGCCGCCGGACCTGGCTGCCGATGCCCGCGTGGCGGCGGTCCTCGGCGACCTCGCCGATCCGGGCTTTCCGCGGGACGCGCTGGCCGACGCCAACCTGGTCTTCCACCTCGCGGCGGCGGTCAGCGGCGAGTGCGAAGCCGACTTCGACCTCGGCCTGCGCGCCAACCTGCAGGCCACGCAGGCCCTGCTGGCGTCCTGCCGCGCGCTCGGGACCAGCCCGGTGGTGGTGTTCGCGAGTTCGCTGGCCGTGTTCGGCGGGTCGGCCGAGACGGTCATCACCGACGACACCTGGCCCGTCCCGCAGACCAGCTACGGCACGCAGAAGGTCATGTCCGAGTACCTGCTGGCCGACTACACGCGTAAGGGCTTCCTGAACGGGCGGGCCGTGCGCCTGATGACCGTCAGCGTCCGCCCGGGCCGTCCGAACGCCGCGGCCTCGGGCTTCCTGTCCGGCATAGTCCGCGAGCCGCTGGCCGGCCAGCGCGCCGTCTGCCCCGTCGACCCGGGCACCCTGGTCGCCCTGGCCTCGCCGGCCAAGGCGGTCGCGGCGCTGCTGTGCGCCGCCACGTCCTCTGACCAGGCTTGGGGCGGCCGCACCGCGCTGACCATGCCCGCCCTCACCGTGACCGTCGCCGAAATGGCCGCCGCCCTGACCAGGGTCGCCGGACCGCAGGTCAGCGCCCTGATCGACTGGGTTCCCGACCGCGCGGTGGCCGCCATGTTCGCCACCTGGCCGGCCCGGATCCAGGCCGGCCGCGCCGCCCGGCTCGGCCTGACCCCCGACCCCGACTTCGACACCGTGATCAGGATGCACCTCTCCGAATGGCCTTCCCCCAGTGATTTGATGAAAGGGTGAGCGACTACACCTACCAGCAGGGGTTCGGGAATGAGTTCGCCAGCGAGGCGGTGCCGGGCGCGCTGCCCGCGGGGCGCAACTCACCACAGCGCGCGCCGCTCGGCCTGTACGCCGAGCAGCTCAGCGGCAGCGCGTTCACCCAGCCGCGGACCGTCAACCGCCGGACCTGGGTGTACCGGATCATGCCGTCGGCGGCGCACCCCAGGTTCTCCCGCATCGGAAACGGAACCCTCCGCGGTACCCCGTTCGACGAGATCGAGCCCGATCCCAACCGGCTGCGCTGGGATCCGCTGCCGATACCGGCCGCGGACACCGACTTCATAGCCGGGCTCTACACGGTGGCGGGCAACGGGGACCTGCGCGTCCGTAACGGGATGGCCGTGCATCTGTACGCCGCGAACCGGTCCATGAACAGCCGGTACTTCGTCGACTCCGATGGCGAGCTGCTGTTCGTGCCCGAAGCGGGCCCGGTCACCTTGCACACTGAGCTCGGCGCGCTGGCGGTGGCCCCCGGCGAAATCGCGGTGGTCCCGCGTGGCATCAGGTTCCGCGTGGAGCTGCCCGCCGGCCCGGTCCGCGGTTACCTGTGCGAGAACTTCGGCGCCCCGTTCACCCTGCCCGAACGCGGCCCGATCGGCGCGAACGGCCTGGCCAACGAGCGCGACTTCCTGGCCCCGGCGGCCCGCTACGAGGACCGGGCCGGGCCGGTCCAGGTGGTGCAGAAGTTCGGCGGGAACCTGTGGGCCGCCGAATACGACCATTCGCCGCTTGATGTGGTCGGCTGGCACGGGAACTACGCGCCCTACAAGTACGACACGGCCAACTTCATGGTGATAGGCACGATCAGCTTCGACCACCCCGACCCGTCGATCTTCACCGTGCTCACCTCACCCAGCGAGTTGCCTGGCCTGGCCAACGTCGACTTCGTGATCTTCCCGCCGCGCTGGCTGGTCGGCGAGGACACCTTCCGCCCGCCCTGGTACCACCGCAACATCATGTCCGAGTTCATGGGCCTGGTGCACGGCGTCTACGACGCCAAGGCCGAGGGATTCGTGCCCGGCGGGGCCAGCCTGCACAACACGTTCACCTCGCACGGCCCGGACGCCGAGACGTTCGCCCGGGCCAGCACCGCCGAGCTGCAACCGCAGAAGATCGACGGCACGCTGGCCTTCATGTTCGAGAGCCGGTGGATGATCATCCCCACCCAGCAGGCCATGCGGTCTGGCCACCGCCAGCCGGACTACGACGCCGTCTCGGGCCGGCCTCGGCCCCCGGTTCAAGGGATAAACCATGTACGTACCCGCTCACTTTGCCGCCACAGCGGCGGCGGTCGACGAGCTGCTGGCCAAGCACGGCGCGGCCGACCTGATCACGCTGACCGACGACGGCCTGCTGGCCACCATGCTGCCGTTCGCATACGAGCCTTCGGCCGGCCAGCATGGCGCCCAGTGGGGGGCCCAGTGGGGAGCACTGTACGGGCACGTGGCCAGGAACAACGACCAGTGGCGCAAGCCAGCCCACGGCGAGTCGCTGGCCATCGTCCGCGGTCCGGACTCCTATGTGTCCCCGTCCTGGTACGCGGCCAAGGCCAAACACGGCCGGGTCGTCCCCACCTGGAACTACCTCACCGCCCACGTGTACGGCCGGCTCTTGGTCCATGACGACCCCGGGTGGGTGGAGGATGTCGTCCGCCGCCTCACCGCCAAGCACGAAGCCGCCCGTCTGGCCGCACCCGGGCAACGGATGCCGTGGTCGGTGGACGACGCGCCGCGTACGTTCATCGAGGGTCAGCTGCGCGCCATCGTCGGCCTGGAACTGCAGATCACCCGGATCGAGGCCAAGGCCAAGCTGAGCCAGAACCGGCCGGTCGGCGACATCGCCGGCATCGTCGATGGCCTGTCCGCCCGCGGCGACGATCCCATGGCCACCGCGGTACACGACGCCAACACCGAGCGCGTGTTACAGACCAGCGACAGCCGGAATTACGTCAGAGGCGATCACCTGGAGCGGGGTGACATCCCACACGTTGACCACCTGGCCGAGCGCGGCCTGGAAGCCCATGCCCGCCAGGCGGCCGAGCTGGTCGACCACCTCGGGCGCCTTCTCGCCCTTCTCGCCCACGTCGAAGCGGAAGTAGCAGGTCTTGGTGATCTGGTCGTAGTCCCGGCCTTCGGCGTCGCAGTGGGCGCGCAGCACGTCGAGCTTTCGGGCCAGGTCGGGGGTGGGGAACAGGTTGCACGCATCGGCGTACCTGGCCACCAGGCGCAGGGTCTTCTTCTCTCCGCCGCCGCCGATCATGATCGGCGGATGGGGCCTGGCCAGGGCCTGCGGCGAGTTGAGCGGCCGCTCCAGCTGGTAGTGCACGCCCTGGTACGGGCTCTCGTCGCCGCGCCACATCTGCCGGCAGATCTGCAGGGTCTCCTCGAGTCGTTCGAACCGCTCGGCGACCGGCGGGAACGGGATGCCGAGCCCGCGTGACTCCTGCTCGTTCCAGGCGGCCCCGATGCCGAGCCAGGCCCGGCCGCCGGACAGAACATCCAGCGTGGTCACGGTCTTGGCCAGGATCCCCGGGTGCCGGTACACGGTCCCGGTGACCAGGGTCAGCAGCTTGGCCCGTGACGTGCACGCGGCCAGGTAGCCGAGGGTGGTGTAGGCCTCGAGCATCTCGCGTTCGACCGCGCCGACCGCGCCGATCTGGAAGAAGTGGTCCATCACCGCGATGAAGTCGAAGCCCGCCTCGTCCGCCGTGCGGGCCACGGTGCCCAGGTCCGCGCCCAGCCGGGCCGGGCCGTCGGGGGTGGTGAAATCGGGAATCTGCAGGCCGATCTGCACTGTGTATGCCTCCGGAGCCGAGACCGGGCGTGTTAGGCCCCCATGATCTCATCCCGGCGCTCGTACAGGGCCTTGAGTGACTCCAAGAACGCGTCCCGCTCGCCGGGCGCAAGCACCGCGAGGACCTCTTCCTCCCGGTGCCGGATCCCGGCCTCCACGGAGCGCCGCAGCCGGTCACCGGCCGGGGTCAGCGACAGCAGGTGCACCCGCCGGTCGGCATCGTCGGGCTGGCGGCGAATCAGCCCGCGCTCCTGCAGTTCGTCTAGGACGCCGATGATCCGGCTCTTGTCCGCGTTGATTGCCTGGGCCAGCGCGGCCTGCGTTCGGACCGGCTGCTCGACCAGCGCGGTGAGCACGATGTATCCCCACATCGAGATATCGTGCGCGCGCAGCACAGGTTCCTCGCGCGCGATCAGCACCCTGGCCAGGGGTGCGAACATCGCGGCGAGATCCCGCCGGTCGTCAGGAAACGAGGTCATCGTGCCGGCATGATAACAGGGTTGCGCAGATAATAAACTCCCTCATACGATATGAGTCAGCATATCATATGAGGAGGCATACGCAGCCATGCCCGCCCCGGAGATAGGTACTGAGACAGGCCAGGAAGCCGGCGCCGACATCGTGCGGCTGGACGCCCGGGCCGTGCTGGCCAGCATCCAGATCGTGTCGCAGGCCAGTACCGCTGATCTGGCCCGGCCGACGCCGTGCGCGGACTGGACGCTGGCTGATCTGCTCGCGCACATGACGGCGCAGCACAACGGCTTCGCCGCGGCCGCCGCCGGAGCCGGCGCGGATCTCGTCCACTGGCAAACAGGGGCGCCAGTGGCCGACCCGGTAGGGGAGTACGCCGCCGCGGCGGAGCGGGTGATGGCGGCGTTCGCCGCGGCGGGCGTACTAGGTGCGGAGTTCGTGCTACCGGAGATCAGCCCGAAGCTGCGGTTCCCGGCGGCCGAGGCGATCGGCTTTCACCTCGTCGACTACGTCGTGCACGGCTGGGACGTCGCCCGGGCGCTCGGCCGGGGCTACGACCTGGAGCCTGATCTGCTCGCGGCGGCCCTGCCGATCGCCCGGGCGGTGCCGGACGGCGAAAGACGGCGGCGGCCCGGAGCCGCATTCGCGCTCCGGGTCGCCGCGACCAGCGGCGACGGAACCTCCGGCGACGGGACCACCGGCGGGAGTGGGAACGGCGGCGGCGTGCTGGACCAGATCGTGGCCCTGCTCGGCCGGCGGCCGGACTGGCCCCGGTAATCCCTCCCGTCACGTCGTCCACAGTTCAACCGGCGGCCACATCGGTGCGCGTTACCGTTGAGCCATGGGTGCTGACCGAGTCGACGCAGTGATCATCGGAGCGGGACTGGCCGGCTCGGCCACGGCGCGGGCGCTGGCCCGCCGCGGACGTTCGGCGGTGCTGCTGGAGGCGTTCCAGCCAGGTCACCGCCGCGGCAGCTCGCACGGCAGCGCCCGGATCTTCCGGCGGGCCTACCCCGACCCGCTCTACGTCCGGCTGACCGGAGAGGCGCAGCGGCTGTGGCGGCAGCTGGCCGACGAGGCGGGGGAGGAGCTGATCGCGACCACGGGCGGGATCGACTTCGGGCCGTCCCGCGAGCAGGAGAAGATGTACGAGGTCCTGCGGGCGGCCGAGGCGCCCGTCGAACTGCTGCCCGCGGCGGAGGCCGCCGAGCGCTGGCCGGGTGTGGCGTTCGGCGCCGATCCGGTCATGTACCAGCCCGACGCGGGAGTCCTCGACGCCGAGTGGGCTATGGCCGCGATGCGTACGCTGGCCGAGGCGCAAGGGGTGCAGATCCACTACGACTCGCGGGTGCTGAGCGTGGCGGCCTCAGCAGACGGGGCGGAGGTGCGTACGGCCGACCGGAGCTGGCAGGCGCCCGTCGTGGTCGTCGCCGCCGGGGCCTGGGTGGAGCCGCTGATCGGCGGGCAGGTCTCGCTGCCGACGCTGGTCGTGACCCAGCAGCAGGCGTTCCATTTCGCGCCGCGAACCTCGGCCGGGCCGCCGCCGCTCTTCATCTACCGCAGCGAGGTGGCCGCCTTCTACGGGCTGCCGGCCGGCCGCGACGGCGAGGTCCCCGGTTCGGTCAAGATCGGCGAGCACGGCCCCGGCCCGGTCACCACGGGGGACGGCCGCGACGGGATCATCAGCCCGGCCGGCCGGGAGGCGGTCCGCGCGTTCGTCCGCGATACGCTCGAAGACGTCGATCCGGACCCGGTCGGCGAGCTGACCTGCCTGTACACCTCGACGGTGACCGAGGACTTCATCCTGGACCGGCGGGGTCCGTTCGTGGTCTGTTCGGCCTGCTCCGGCCACGGCGCCAAGTTCGCTCCGCTCACCGGCGAGATCGCCGCCGAGCTGGCCTGCGGTGGCACCACCCCCGACCGCCGCTTCACCCTCGCCGCCCACGGGTCTGAACCCTTGCGGTAGGTCCCGTCACCCTGCAGCCCGCCTCGCCCGAACCTTCCCTGTACCCTATGCGTGATAGTAGATGGCGCTGGCACATGCCGTCCGGCGTGGTCAGATCGGGAAGAGCGAGGATGCGGCAGTTCGGCGAGCTGGAAGCCGTGATCATGGACCGGCTGTGGGAGTGGGGTCGCCCGGCACTGGTCCGTGAGATGGTCGACGACCTGCACCCGGACCGGCCGCTGGCCTACACCACCGTGATGACGGTGATGGAGAACCTGCACCGCAAGGGCTGGCTGCGCCGGGAACGCGACGGCCGGGCCTGGCGCTACGAACCTACCGGCTCCCGGTCGGCCTACACCGCCGCGCTCATGAACGAAGCCCTCGGTACCAGCTCAGACCGGCGCACGGCGCTGGCCCATTTCGTGCTCCAGATGAGCCCGCATGACGTGAGGCTGCTGCAACAAGCCCTCGACCAAGCTCACGGCGAGACCCTCGACCAGGCACGCGGCCAGATCCGGGACCAGGCACGCGGCCAGACCCGGGATCAGGCACGCGGCCAGACCCGGGATCAGGCACGCGGCCAGACCCGGGACCAGGCACGCGGCGACACCCAGGGCCCGGCGCGCGGCGACACCCATGAGCAGGCTCGAGGTGCCACGCGAGGCCCGTCTCGGAGCCAGCCCGACGAAGGCGTCTCCCGATGACCGTGGCGATGGTCTTGCCACCACCGGCTGCTCGCTCTGGCCCGGATCGGTCGTACGGCGCTGCCGTTCCTGCCCCTGATGCGGGACGCCGAGGCGCAGATAACGCGGTTGGTGGAGTTGCACGCCGACGACGCCGCCACCGAGGCCCGCGACCCGCGCTCGCTGGCTACCGCCCTGGTCGTCCTGGCCACGGCCGGGTCCGACGCCGCACCCGTCGCGGCACCCGATACCTCGCCTGTCCTCGCCTCGGCTGCCACCGATGCGGTCCAGCGGATACAGCGTCTGCTCCGTCCCGCTGAACCCCTCCGCAGGCCGCAGCGGATGCTTCTGCGGGCCATGGCCACTGTGATCGTCCTGGGACCGCCGATCATGGCGCTGGCCCCGGCCGTCCTGGCCTTGGCGCTGGGCCGCGTTCCGCACGCATAGGCCACCCGGCCACCCCGCTGCTCGCGCCCGGGAATCAAGCAGACACCGGCACTAGGCCCGTGTGACGCATGTCGCACCAGCTCGGCTCCTGAGACCGAACTTCCGCTATCTCCTATTCGTCTTAGTAGATAGGAGACGCAATGTTCGGACGACAGGAGAGAAATGATGATGATCGGTTGTCTTGGCCAGTCCCGGGCGACCCAGGACTCGGATGTGGCGGCCCGGGCGGTCGCGGCTGTGGCGCTGGCCGCTCTGGCGGTGATTCACGTCGTCGACCTGCCGGGCACGCTGAGCCCGACCCCGCTGGTCGGGTTCGGGTACCTCGGCATCATCGCCGTCGCGACTCTGGTGGGAGCGGTGATCGTCGTCCGCTCCCACTGGCTGGCCTGGGCGGTCGCGGGCGGGCTGGCCGCCGCCGCCATGGGCGGCTACGTACTGACGCGCTCACTGTCCGGGGGCTTCCTCGGTGATCACAACGACGTCGGCAACTGGAACTGCCCGCTGGGCATCTCCGCGCTCAGTGTGGAGACGCTGATCATCCTGCTCGCGGCGGGCTGGGGCGTCTGGCAGGCCTGGACTCGCGGCGCGCACCGGCCCCGTAGGTCCAGTGTCCTGAGTGTCCTGCCCGGATCGCCGGCCAGCGCGGCCGACCACGACCGACCGCTCCGCCCCGTCCAGTGAGGCCCAAGCGGCGGCGTTGTCTGAGTCCTATCCAAGATAGGAAAGCAAGAAAGGGAGACAGGTGTCAGATAACCGGGTTCGCCGCACGACGGGGAAACCGGCCGTGCGCGCGAAAGCCGCCCCGGCCAAGCAGCGCGCCCGCGAGCGGATCGCCGCCGAACGGGCGGCGAAGAAGCGCGCCGAAGCGCGTCAGCGGTTCCTGGTGGCAGGCGGGGCGATCACCGCGGTGCTGGCTATCGTCGTAGCACTGGTGGCGGTCAAGCTGACTTCCAGTCCCGCGCGCCGGACCGCCAGCGAATCCACGGCCCCCGCGACCGTTGCCCGGCAGGTCACAACGGTACCGGCCGCCACCCTGGCGCAGGTAAGCCCGGGCCAGGCAGTCACCCTGCTGGAGAAGGTCAACAAACCCGGGCCGTTGCTGAGGATCAATGGCAAGCCGGCGGTCGTCTTCGTCAGCGAGGAGTCCTGCCCGTTCTGCGCGGCCGAGCGCTGGGCCCTGACCATCGCCCTTTCGCAGTTCGGCACCTGGAGTCAGCTCGGCATCACCAAATCCTCGGCCACTGACATCTACCCGAACACCGCCACGTTGTCGTTCCGCACGGCCCGCTATCACAGCGCGGACCTGGCGCTGGACACCACCGAACTGACCGACAACGTCGGTCATCCTCTGCAGCCACAGACCGCGCTGGACGCCAGGCTCATCGCCAGTTATGACGTGCCGCCGTACGTGAACAGCGTCGACCAGTCCGGGGCCGTGCCCTTCCTCGATATCGGGAACCAGTACATCCTGGCCGGGGCGCAGTACAACCCCCAGGTGCTGGCCGGCCTGTCCGCGGCGCAGATCGGCAGCCAGCTAGCCACCCCGTCCAGCCCGGTAGCGCAGGCGATCGACGGGGCGGCCAAGGTGATCATCGCTGCCATCGATCAGGTCCTGCACGCCGATGCGGGCCACGGCTAGCGCCTTCAACGACCGAAGTCCCCAGGTGGACCGGCGTCCGGCCGGCCTGGGGACTTCGGTTGCGGCGATAGGACGGCGCTCAGCCGCTTGCGGTCTCGGCCGCTTCCTTCTGCTCGACGAGCTCGCCCTCGATCGTGATCTGGATTTCCTCGCTCACCACGAGCCGGCCGTCCAGCATCATGCTGAAGCTGAGGCCGAAATCCTTCCGATTGATCTTCGTAGTGGCGCCGTAGGCGATGCGATGTCCCATCATTCCCGGGTCGTTGAACTCTCCGTACTTCACCACGTCAAGTACCACGGGGTGGGTGGTCTCCTTGATGGTCAAGTCGCCCGCGAGCTTGAAATGATCGCTTCCGGACGGCTCCACGCTGGTGCTCCTGAACTTGATCTCCGGATATTTCTCCACCTCGAGGAAGTTCGAGGAGCGGAGGTCGTTGTCCCTGATCCCGTTGTTGGTGCGGATGCTCGCGGTCGAGATGGTCACCTCGACCGTCGCTGTCTCGGGATGCTCGGGGTCGATATCGGCGGTCGCGCTGAGTTCGTCAAAGTAGCCGCGCACCGTCATCATGCCCAGGTGCCTGGCTGAGAATTCGACTTGCGTGTGGTACGGATCGAGCTGCCAGCTGCCCATGAAGGGCCTCCTTTGCTCCCCCCAGTGACTGGACGCGACACGATCGTGCCGTCGGCTGCGATCGTAACCCAGGCGTGTCCCGTTTCTGGAGGCTAACCTCCATATAGTCGACGCCCCCCTAAATGGGGTACCTGGTCGGTTCGCTGATGTGCTGCCGTCCTGATGGCATGGTCCAGCGGACGTATCCGCCGGGCAGCTGCTCGGCGTTCCATCGTGGGTCTTGTTTGAGCCGGTGGTCGGACCGGCACTTCGGGTCCGCGTTGCACAGGCAGGTCCGCCCGCCCGCCTCGTACGGCACGTTGTGTTCGAAGTCGCACCGGGTGGCGGGCCGCCGGCAGCCGGGTCCGGTGCAGGCGGCGTGCCGGATTTCGGTGAGGTGCCGGAGCATCACCCCTGGGTCGTGGCCGCGGGCCTGGTGCCGGTGGTCACAGTCCCCGCCGGGCAACGGCTCGATGGTGACGAGCATCTCGCGGTGCCCGGCGACAAGCCTCCATGTCTGGTTCCCGGCGGGGGTCAAGGTGAACCCGGGCTCGCCGGACGGATAAGGCCCGCCCGGCGGGTCGTGCCCGGTGGGTTTGCGCCGTCTGACGGGGCGGGCGCAGCCGTGTGCGATGGCGTGCCCGTGCTGGTCGGTGATGGTCACGTGCCAGGTGGAGCGGGGGTTGCGGGCGGCGGCTGCGGCCAGGTCGCGGGCGAGGTCTGGGTCGACTGGCCCGATCCCGGCTAGTTCTGCGGGCCGGTCGGCCCCGCGGGTCAGGGTGGCTTCGGGGATGGTGAGGGTGACGTGCCCGGCGAACCCGGGCGGGATCACCCCGGCCAGCGGCCCGCCCGCCGCCGGCGCCGGATCCGGGGCCGCGCCAGCGCCGGCGGGCTTGCTGCCGAGGGGCCGGGAGTCCATGCCGAGCAGGATGTCCAGGTATGCCCGGGCCCGCAGCGCGTCCATCCCGCCGTCCACTCCGGCCCGCTTCAGCTCCTTCGCCCACGCCGTCACCCGCTGATCCGCGGCCAGCACCTGCGCCGGGGGCAGTTCCCGCCCGGCCAGCCCCGCGTTCCCCGACTCTTCGAACCACCGCTCTACCCGGGCCTTCTTCGCCTCATGCTCGCGCCGTTTCCTGGCCTTGCCGGGGGCGACTTCCATGACGGCCTGCTGGATAGCGGCGCGCAGCGCGGGCGGGGTCAGTGTCCCGGTCCGGTCCAGCACCTTGGCCTCGGCGGCGCGGGCCTCGTCCGGGTCTAGCAGCGCGGTGGCCGACGCGATGATCGCGGCCTTGCGCTCGCCGAGGATCCCGGCCCGGAATGCCGCCCTGGTGCCGGGCAGGTTCACCTCCAGCTCCTGGGCCAGCGAGAGCATGTCTCCCGCGGCCGCCCGGGTCTCCCCGAGCACCGCGGCCAGCTCCTTAGCCGCGAATTCATCGGCCGCCTCCGGCATCCGCGCTGGCCCCGTCGGCACGCAGCCGGGGGCGGGGCGGCGGCGGATGAACTCGGCGACCGCGGCGTGCTCGCGGCTGCTGGCATGGGCCTTGATCCGCGCCCACGCTGCGATCGCCCCGGCCAGCTCATCATCGTTCGCGCCCGGGTACCGGTCATCGGGCCCGGCGGCGTCCTCGGCGAACCGGGCCAGTTCCACCGATCCCGGCGCGGTATCCAGCGGCATCCCCGATGCGAACCCCGCCGCTCGGCTGACACCGACCCCCGGCACCCGGTGGGCGGACCCGGGCATCCCCGGACCGCGCCGCCCGCCCGCCGCCGCGGCATCAGCCGCCATCGCCCCGGTCAGCCCCAAGCTCGCCAGCAGCACCGCCTCCCGCGCTAGTTCACTGGTAATCCGGTCCGCCTCGGCAGCCAGCTCGCCGTCATCGACCTCCGGCGGCGGGTCGTCCTCGGGGTCTTCTAGGTCCGGGTCGTCCAGGTCCTCGCCGGCCACCCGCAGGGCCAGGTACGCCGGGTCGTCCATCCAGTCCGGCCAGCCCGGAGCCGGGCGGGGGTCCTCGTCCCGCCCGGGCTGCTGGGGAACCGGTTCTGGAGGCATGTACGACGGTCCGTTCGGAGGAATGATCTTATGGGAACACGATAACGAAAAACGAATCCCGAAGCGAAACGACACGCCGATCCAAACTCGCCGGACGGGCAATCGACCGCAGTCGTCGACTACAAGATGTCCGCGACATCTACATCTTCCGGATGCGCAACAGGTAACCGGCAGACGCGACCGAGTTGAGGGCCACCCTCAGCCGAATGCGGCAACTCGGGTCGGCAGATGGCGCCAGGAACGACCGAGAGTAATCAACAAGTAACATCCGGCATGCCTGCTATCGCCTCACTGCCGGTGCCAGAGTTAAACCTGCGTCTCCTGGGGCATGAATCTGGCAGTTTAGCAATTAAAAACCGATTTGACGAGTTCTGGCACATTTGACCGAAATATCGGATTACACCAGCTAGGCTCCCCCGATGTCAGGCGCTCCGAAGGCTGCTCGCACGCTGGGCAGCCTTCCTTGTGAGCGCGCACTGTACGGAAAGGAGCCCTTTGGGCTGCCATAGGAAACAATCCCGGACCCGAATCTCACGCCGTCTGCCGGGCGTTGCCGTGCCCGCCCTGGCCGGCGTGGCCGCGGCGTTCTGCTTGGCGCCGCAGGCGCTGGCCGACCCATCGCCAGCCCAAGGAAGCGCGCACCACGCCGTGCTCGCGGACGCCAGCCAGCTGAGCCCGTCATCGGCGCAACTGCTCTCGGCGATCGACCAGACCGAGCAGGCCAGCCAGGCCTCGCAGCAGCAGGCCGGTTCCGCTCAGCCGACCTCATACACCGTCAAGGCGGGTGACTCACTGTCCAGCATCGCCGGACGTGCGTACCACAATCAGAAGGCGTGGCCGGTGCTGTACTGGGCCAACCGCGGCAAGGTCCACTGGGCGAGCGTCATCGAGCCCGGGGAGGTGCTCCGCATCCCGGTCAAGCCCGCCCGGATTCCGGACGCGCCCGGGCAGCTCGGCCCGGCACCGGCTCCGACCCAGGCGGCCACGCCGTCGGCTACTCCGGCGTACGCCCAGAGCACCGCGCAGGTCAGCGCGGGCGGGTCGTTCCAGCAGTGCGTGATCGCACGCGAGTCTGGTGGTAACGCCCAGGTTATGAACGCGACCGGCCACTACGGCCTGTACCAGTTCAGCGCGTCAACCTGGGCCGCATACGGCGGTAACCCGGCCGACTTCGGCCACGCCAGCGTGAGCGAGCAGAACGCGGTGTTCAACAACGCGATCGCCCAGGGCGGCCAGTCCAACTGGTCGGCCTACGACGGCTGCTGACCCGAGTCGAGATATCGACAGCTGACAGGCAGTCGAGCTGGACCCCGCGGTCGTCAAACCACCGCGGGGCCCAGCCGCCCCCATCAGCCGAACTAACCTGGTTCGTCAGCTTTCCCTGGTCTAGGGCACTAGGCTGCCGATCGTGGTCACAGCACCGGACATTCCCGGGCATAGGGTCGGGGGAGTCCTGGGCTCAGGAGGCTTCGCCACCGTCTACCGGAGCTGGCAACTCGCCGTCGGCCGGGAAGTGGCGGTCAAGATCGACAACCGGGTTCTGCTCAGCGAGCGTGACCAGCGCCGCTTCTTCCGCGAGGTGACCGCGGCGGGGCGGCTGTCCGGGCACCCGCACGTCATCGACGTCTACGACGCGGGAACACTCGGCGACGGCCGGCCCTACCTGGTCATGGAACTCTGCCCGGCCGGCTCGCTGAACGACCTGCTCCGCAGAAACGGCCCCATGCATCCGGCCCAGGTCCGTGACATCGGCATCAAGATCGCCGATGCCCTAGCCGCGGCACACCTGGCCGGGGTCCTGCACCGCGACATCAAGCCCGCGAACATCCTGGTCAACCAGTACGGCGTGGTCGGGCTATCCGACTTCGGCCTGGCCTCCATCATCGATGCCAGGGGAGACCAGACCGCCTCTCGCGACGCGCTCACGCCCGCGTTCTCCGCACCGGAGAGCTTCCGTGGCGAAGCGCCGACCGTCCTGGCCGACATCTACGCCCTGGCCGCCACCTTGTACGCGCTGCTGACCGGTCGTCCACCCGCCTACGGCGCCGACGGGCGCGTCCCAAGCCTGATGACGATCATGGCGATGCACGACAAGCCCGTCGATGACGTGCCGGGCGTGCCGCCGGAGTTCATGGCCCTGCTGCGCCGCGGCCTGGCCCCGGATTCCGCCGCCCGGCCGCAGACCGCCGCCGCGTTCCGTGACGCTCTGCTGACCTTGCCCGGCCCCGCGACCGCACCCTCCACCCCTTCCATCGCTCCAGTCCCGCAAGCACCATCCCCGCGAAGCCCGCAACCACCTCAAAGCCTGCGTGGCTCGCACGCGATGCCATTCATCAACGGAACGCAAACCACCAACCCCGCCGCTAGCAGTCACACGACCGCAGGTCACGCACCCAGCCGACGGCGCCCGCATCGCCGCCCGCCCACGCGCCTCATAGCTCTCGCCACCGCCGCCCTCGTCGTGATCGCCGCGGCCGCCATCTTCGCCCTCCGCCTCTATCCCCACACCTCCACCTCCGGCACCCCGCAAAGCCCGGGCGCAACAGCCACGGGCAGCCCGGGCCATACCCCGGCTCCAGTCGGCGCGTTCGGCATCGCGACCGTGCAGGCCGGATGCCCGGCGGCATCGGTTCCGTCGGCGCCCGCGCGGTGTCCGGCGAGCCCAGAATGCTGGGCCGGGCTGGTCGAGATCTCCGGCGTGGTGACCGCCAGACCTCTGCCATGTGACCAGCAGCACTACTGGGAGACGTTCGCGATCGCCATCATGCCCGCGGACGCGCAGACCTTCGATGAGCCGACCCTGGCCGAAAACCCGACCGTGCGCGCGGTCTGCTCACTGAGGGTCCTGCTGGACTCGCGGCGCCTGGACGCGCGGCGGATCCCGGCCAGTTCCTGGCAGATCCAGATCCTGCCGCCCACCGAGGCGGCCTACGACAGCGGCACGCGCACCTACCGCTGCGTCGCCGACATCACCGGAAGCCAGCCGAGCACGTCCCAGTTCCGCCGCTAGCACGCGACAACGGAAGACGCGACGACGGAACGCCACCGCCACGCGACGCAACGCAAATAACGCAGGGGATATCAGGCCTAAACGGCGCGCCTGCTTGCCGGCACCATGCCTAAGCCCTAGAGTCCGTACCCAGGTTCCGTGGGCAACGTCGCGGCCATAGCCCAGGAGGTTAGTGCTTGTGGCAGCATCGCGTATGACAGAGCCCCAGGCAGGAGCGCTGGGTCCGACCGGGAGGCCGTTCTCAACCTTCCCCGACCCAGAGCCGCTGCTGGAGCACGGTCCCGCTCGCACGGTGGCCGTCTGCAACCAGAAGGGTGGCGTCGGCAAGACCACCACCACGATCAACCTCGGCGCCGCCCTGGCCGAGCAGGGGCGCCGGGTTCTCCTCGTCGACTTCGACCCGCAGGGCGCTCTGTCGGTCGGGCTGGGCATCCAGCCGCACGACATCGATAACACCGTCTACAACCTGCTCATGGAGCGGGACGTCACCGCGCACGACGTGCTGTACAAGACCGGCGTCAACGGAATGGACCTGCTGCCGAGCAACATCGACCTGTCCGGCGCCGAAGTCCAGCTCGTCCACGAGGTTGGCCGGGAGTATGTGCTCGGCGGAGTGCTCGAGCCACTGCTGCCGGACTACAACGTGGTCATGATCGACTGCCAGCCGTCCCTAGGCCTGCTGACCATCAACGCGCTCGCCGCCGCGGACGGCGTGGTCATCCCCCTGGAATGCGAGTACTTCGCGATGCGCGGCGTGGCCCTGCTGATGGAGACCATCGACAAGGTTTCGCGCCGTCTGAACACCAAGCTAACAATTGATGGCCTTCTGGCCACCATGTACGACTCTCGGACACTTCACACGCGTGAGGTCCTGGCCAGCATCGTCAATGGTTTCGGCGACCAGGTTTTTCATACTGTAATCAACCGCACGGTGAGGTTCCCGGACGCTACGGTGGCTGGAGAGCCTATTACCAGCTTCGATTCCGGGTCTATGGGGGCGAATTCCTACCGGGAGCTGGCCAAGGAGGTACTGGAGCGGTGGCGGCAGGCAGGGGACGATCACGGAGGGTAAGCCTGCCCGGGGTCGCGGAACTCTTGCGGCCCGCCACTCCCGGTCCGGACGGCGGCGACCTGCGCCTAGCCAGTGGCCGGGAAAAGCACAGCCAGAAGATCACCGTCTACCTGTCCGCTGAGGAACTGCTTGACCTCGAACGTGCCCGGCTTGCCCTACTGCGTTACGGTGCCGCCGCCGACCGCGGCCGGATCGTCCGGGAGGCGATCGCCGTGCTGCTCGCCGACCTGGACGCGCGGGGCAAGGACAGCCTGCTGGCCCGCCGCATCGTCACCGCAAACAAGGCCGCGAACACCACGAGCGAGACCGGCAGCAGCACCACCGGGTCCGCCGAGGAAGTCGGCGAAGCACAAAGCAGCCAAGCAGGCTGACAACACGGCAGTCAAGCAGGCTAGCGTCACACCAGCCACGCAGGCTTACCACACACCAGCACGGACCGCGCTACCGTCATGACTGTGAACGTCGACGACACCGTGGACGGCGGCCCCGACGGCGGATCTCGGACCCCGACCAGCACGCCCGGCTTCGAGGTCCACCTCGACGTGTTCGAGGGCCCGTTCGACCTGCTGCTCGCACTGATCTCCAAGCACAAGCTGGACATCACCGAGGTCGCCCTGTCCCAGGTCACCGACGAGTTCATCAGCTACCTCTCGGAGCGCTCCGACGGCTGGGACCTGGACCAGGTCAGCTACTTCCTGGTCGTCGCGGCGACCCTGCTCGACCTGAAGGCCGCCCGGCTCCTGCCGAGCGGCGAGGTCGAGGACGAGGAGGACCTGGCCCTGCTCGAGGCCCGGGACCTGCTCTTCGCCCGGCTGCTGCAGTACCGGGCGTACAAGGAAGTGGCGGGCGTGTTCGCCGCCCGGATGACCGCCGCCGCCCGGCGCTTTCCAAGACGAGTCCCCCTCGAGCCGCGCTTCGCCGAACTCCTTCCCGAGGTGCTCCTCGGCCTCGGCCCCGCCGAGTTCGCCCGGCTCGCCGCGCTGACGCTCACGCCCAAGCCGCCGCCCAAGGTCTCCACCGAGCACATCCACTCGCCGATGATCAGCATCAAGGACCAGGCCCGGATCCTCGCCGCCCGGCTCGCCGAACTAGGCCGGGCCAGCTTCCGCCAGCTCACCGCGAACGCCCAGGGCAGTTACGAGGTGGTCGCGTCGTTCCTGGCCCTGCTCGAGCTGTACCGGGAGGACGCGGTGTCCTTCGAGCAGGTCAGCCCGCTCGGCGACCTGTACGTGACCTGGACCGGCCACCAGGATCCTGCTGATAGCGTCGATGAGCTAACCGAAAGCGACTGACCAATACATGAGCACGGAACAAACGGAGCACGAGGACACGCAGCATAGCCCGGGCCTGCGCGCCAGCCTGGAAGCGATCCTGCTGGTCGCCGACGAGCCGGTCCCGGTCGTCGTCCTGGCCCAGGTCCTGGAACGGCCCCGCAACGAGGTCGCGGCCGAGCTAGGCGACCTGGCGGAGGAATATAAAAACCAGGGCCGCGGCTTCGACCTGCGCGAGATCGCTGGCGGCTGGCGGTTCTACACCCGCGAGGACTGCGCGCCGCTGGTCGAGCGGTTCGTCAGCGACGGTCAGGAGGTCCGCCTGACCCAGGCCGCGCTGGAGACCCTGGCCGTGGTGGCCTACCGCCAGCCGGTCAGCCGGGCCCGGGTATCGGCCGTCCGCGGGGTCAACTGCAACAGCGTCATGCGCACGCTGGTGCTGCGTGGCCTGGTCGAGGAGACCGGCACCGACGCCGAGACCGGTGCCATCCTGTACCGGACCACCGCATACTTCCTGGAGCGGCTGGGTCTGGCCAGCCTGGAGGACCTGCCCGACCTCGCACCGTTCCTGCCCGAGGACATCGAGGACATCGAGAATGAGAACGCCCGGCCGTAGCTTCAAGGACGACGACGCTGAGGACTACGACGATGAGGATCGCGACAGCCTGACCGACGTCCCCGGCGGCGTCCGGCTGCAGAAGGTCCTGGCCGAAGCGGGGATCGGCAGCCGCAGGCACTGCGAAGAACTGATCGGCGCGGGCCGGGTCGAAGTCGACGGGCAGACCGTCCGGCGGTTCGGCGCGCGCGTCGACCCCGACCATCAGGTGATCAGGGTCGACGGCAAGCGCATCCCGGCCAAGCCCGGCCTGATCTACCTGGCCTTCAACAAGCCGCCCAAGGTGCTGACCGCCATGTCGGACGACCGCGGCCGCAAGACCGTGACCGACTTCCTCGGCGAGAGGTCCGAGCGGCTGTTCCACATCGGGCGGCTCGATTACGACACCGAGGGCCTGATGCTGCTCACCAACGACGGCGAACTCGCGCACCGGCTGGCCCACCCCAGCTTCGAGGTGGCCAAGACCTACCTGGCCGAGGTCAGCGGGCCGGTGCCGAAGGATCTCGGCCGCCGCCTCCAGGCCGGCGTCGAGCTGGACGACGGCGTGGCCGCCGCCGACCGGTTCCGGGTCGTGGACCGGTCAGGCAACCGTGCACTGGTCGAGATCACCCTGCACGAAGGCCGCAAGCACATTGTCAGGCGGATGCTCGCCGCCACCGGACACCCGGTGACCCGCCTGGTCCGCACCGACGTGGGCCCGATCCGCCTCGGCAACCTCAAGCCGGGCGCCTCGCGTGACCTGACCACCGGCGAAATCGGCGAGCTGTACGCCGCGGTTGGCCTGTAACGTGTCGGCCAGGAGGGAGAAGCCAGCATGACGGTCACGGCGGTACGCGGCGCGGTGCAGATCGACAGCAACGACCGCGACGCGATCCTCGAAGGCACCACCGAGCTCGTCAACGAGGTCATGGTGCGCAACGAGCTCACCACCGACGACGTGATCAGCGTGCTGTTCACCGCGACGCCGGACCTGACCGCCGAGTTCCCCGCCCTGGCCGCGCGCAAGATCGGCTTCCACGACGTGCCGCTCATCTGCGCCTCGGAGATCGCCGTACCCGGCGCCATGCCCCGTGTCGTCCGCCTGCTGGCGCACGTCGAGACCGACCGGCCGCGGTCCGCGATCCAGCACGTCTACCTGCGGGGCGCCGCCGCCCTCCGCCTGGACATAGCTCAGTGAACGTCGCCGTCATCGGCACCGGCCTGATCGGCACCTCGATCGCCCTGGCCCTGCGCGAGCACGGATCGACGGTCTGGCTGACCGACGCAGATCCGGCCGCCGCCAAGCTGGCCGCCGAACTGGGCGCCGGCGGACCCGCTGCCCGAAGGGCCGCGCGATCCTGTCGACGTGGCCGTGATCGCCGTCCCGCCGGGCGCCGTCGCCGCCACCCTCGCGGAAGCCCAATCGGTGAACCTGGCGCACGCCTACACCGACGTGGCCAGCGTCAAGCAACTGCCCGTCGCCCAGGTTCGGGAGCTTGGCCGGGACCTGGCCAGTTACGTTCCCGGCCACCCGCTGGCCGGCCGCGAGAAGCACGGACCGGCCGCGGCCCGCGCCGACCTGTTCCTCGGCCGCACCTGGGCCCTGTGCCCGCTGCCAGAAACCGCGGACCAAGCGATGCAGGCGGTGACCGCGATGGTCCGTACCTGCGGCGCGGTCCCGGTCCGCACCGACCCGGCCGCGCACGACCGCTGGGTCGCGCTCATCTCGCACGCCCCGCACCTGGTCGCCGCGGCTATGGCGGCCCGCCTGGAGGATGCCCCGGGCGAGGCCCTGGACCTGGCCGGGCAGGGCCTGCGCGACGTAACCCGGATCGCGGCCGGCGACACCGCGCTGTGGGCCCAGATCCTGTCCGCCAACGCCGCGCCGGTGGCCGAGGTGCTCGCCGCCGTGGCCGCCGACCTGGCCGAGGCCGCCCGCGAGCTGGCCGAGGACGACAACTCGGACAAGGCCGTCGCGGGGCTGCTGGACCGCGGCCAGGCGGGCGTGGCCCGGATCCCCGGCAAGCACGGCGGCGCGGCCCGTGAGTTCACCGTGGTCCAGGTGGTCATCCCCGACCAGCCCGGCGAGCTGGCCCGGCTGTTTCACGCGAGCGGCGCGGCCGGGGTCAACATCGAGGATGTGCGGATCGAGCACTCGCCCGGCCTCCCGGTCGGCGTCGCGGAACTCCACGTCCGCCCCGCGGAAGCTGGCGTGCTGCTCGATGCCCTGGAGGCAGGCGGCTGGCCGGTCCGTCGTTAGAACGAACCGGACCGCGCCGCTTCTGCCTTTTGTTCAGCGGAACGGGCCGTGGTGCGTGCCTCGGGCCAGGCGGTCGGCTACGCCTACCGGCACGGACTAGTACCATCGCACGAGTGAAGATTTCGGCGGACCTGGACGGCGACACCGGCGAGGAGAGCGATACGGGCAGTATAGCCCGGGGGGACGATCCCCCCATGCCCCCCGGACGCAACCCAGGCTTGTCGTAGCGGTCGACGGGCCCTCCGGCGCGGGCAAGTCGAGTGCATCCCGGGGTGCGGCGATCGCCCTGGGCGTCCGGTACCTGGACACCGGTGCCATGTACCGGGCGCTGACCTGGTGGCTGCTCGACCGAGGTGCGGACACCACCGACGTCGGCCTGGTCGGCGAACTGGCCGCCGAACCGGTCATCGAGGTCGGCACCGACCCGCGCGCGCCGTGGACCCGGGTCAACGGCATCGACGTCTCCGCGGCGATCAGGACCCGCGAGGTGACCGGCGCGGTCAGCGCCGTGGCCGCCGTGCCGCGGGTCCGCGCGCACCTGATCACGCAGCAGCGGGACATCATCGCCAAGGCCGACGGTATCGTCGCCGAGGGACGCGACATCGGCACCGTGGTCGCGCCCGACGCGCCGGTCAAGGTGTTCCTGACCGCCGACAGTGCCGCCCGGGCCGACCGGCGCGCCGTCGAGACCAGCTGGTCGGCCACCTCCACCCAGGTCGAGCAGGACCGGCGCGACCGGCTGGACGCCGCGCAGAGCGGCAGAGCCGAGGACGCGGTGGAGATCGATTCCACCCAGCTGGACCTTGACCAGGTGATCGACATCATCGTCCGGCTGGCCCGTGAGCGCGTCGGGGTGCCGCACCCGCGCCAGCAGACCCGATAGCAAAGAGCAGAGACCGATGACGAGCGAGCCTTCTTCTAGTTCTTCCGTGCCCGTTGCGGTGCCCGTGGTGGCCGTCGTGGGCCGGCCCAACGTGGGCAAGTCCACGCTGGTCAACCGCATCCTGGGCAGCCGCCAGGCGGTCGTGGAAGATGTCCCGGGGGTGACCAGGGACCGGGTCGCCTACGACGCCCTCTGGCGCGGGCGGGCCTTCACCCTGGTGGACACCGGCGGCTGGGAGCCCTCGGTGGAGAAAACCGAGAGCCTGCCCGCGCGGGTCGCCGGACAGGCCCGCGTCGCCGTGGACCTCGCGGACGCGGTCTTGTTCGTGGTCGACGCCACCGTCGGCGTCACCGACGCGGACGCTACGGTGGCCGCCGTCCTGCGCCGGTCGGGGAAGCCGGTCGTGGTCGCGGCCAACAAGGTCGACGACACCAAGGCCGAGTCGGAGGTCGCGGCGCTCTGGTCGCTCGGGCTCGGTGAGCCGGTGCCGGTCAGCGCCCTGCACGGGCGGGGCAGCGGCGACCTGCTCGACGTGATCCTCGACGCGCTGCCCGACGCGCCCAAGGAAGCCGACGAGGCCGAGGGCGGCCCGCGCCGCGTGGCGCTCCTCGGCCGCCCGAACGTCGGCAAGTCAAGCCTGCTCAACAAGCTAGCCGGGCACGAGCGCTCGCTCGTCGACCCGGTGGCGGGCACCACCCGGGATCCGGTCGACGAGCTCATCGAGCTGGGCGGAACGACCTGGCGCTTCGTGGACACGGCCGGCATCAGGCGCCGGTTCCGGGAGAACCAGGGCGCCGACTACTACGCGGCGCTGCGCACCGCCGGGGCTCTGGACCGGGCCGAGGTAGCCGTGGTCCTTATCGACGCGAGCGAGCCGCTCACCGAGCAGGACCTGCGGATCGTCTCGATGGTCATCGAGGCCGGCCGGGCCCTGGTCATCGCGTACAACAAGTGGGACCTGGTCGACGAGGAACGGCAGCATTTCCTGGACCGGGAGATCGACCGCCAGCTGTACACCGCGCGCTGGGCGCCCCGGGTCAACATCTCCGCGCTCACCGGGCGGCACGCCGACCGGCTGGTGCCCGCGCTGGAGAAGGCGCTGGCCGGCTGGGAGACCCGGGTCCCGACCGGCAGGCTCAACGCCTGGCTGACCGGCCTGGTGGCCTCGACCCCGCCGCCGGTGCGCAGCGGTAAGCAGCCGAAGATCCTCTTCGCCACCCAGGCCGGGATCCGGCCGCCGCACTTCGTCCTGTTCGCCTCCGGGTTCCTCGAGGCCGCCTACCGGCGGTTCGTCGAGCGGCGGCTGCGCGAGGAGTTCGGCTTCGAAGGCAGCCCGGTGCAGGTCTCGGTGCGGGTCCGGGCCAAGCGCGAGAACCGTCCCGGCCGCCGCCCGTCCCGGCGGCGCTAACACCACGAAGGCATCCGCCGGCGGGGCGGGGGAGGGGCTGGCGTTCGCGTCGGTGACCGGCTTGGCCCCGCCCGCGAACCGGGTCAGGTCCTCGTCGGATAGCACCCGGCCCGGCATCGGGTCCGCGGCCGTCAGCCGGGTCAGCGCCTCGGCCGGGAGCGGCTCGGGGCTCGCGACCAGCACCAGGTTCCCGAACCTCCGCCCGCGCAGCACCGCCGCGTCGGCGATGAGCGCCACCTGCGGGAAGACCGCCCGTGCCGTCGCGACCTGCGCCCGCGCGTAGGCGAGCGGCGCCCCGTCGGCCACGTTGGCGCCATAGACCCCGGCGGGGCCCAGCACGCTCCGGACGGCCGTCATGAACTCGACCGTGGTCAGGTGAGCCGGGGTTCGTCCCCCGGCGAACACGTCCGCGATCACCACGTCGAACGAGCCGGCCCGCAGCCGCCCGAGCACCGCCCGGGCGTCCCCGATCCGGACCCGGACCCCGCGCAGCGGCAGCCTGCGCCGAACCAGGCCGGCCAGCGCGGCGTCGATCTCGACGGCCAGCTGCGTCGAGCCCGGCCGGGTCGCGGTCACGTACCGGGCCAGGGTCAGCGCGCCGGCCCCCAGGTGCAGCACGCGCAGCGGCTGAGCCGCCGGCGCTGCCGTGTCGATCACGTGGCCCAGTCGCCGGACGTACTCGAAATCCAGGTAGCCGGCGTCATCGAGGTCGACGTGCGACTGCGGGACGCCGTCCACCAGCAGCATCCATGCCGCCCGCCGGTCAGCATCTCGCAGCAGCTCGGCGCGGCCGTGGGTTCCGTCGACGCTGTCGGCCGCGCCGGCGCGGCCCGCCTCCCGGTCGCTCGGGTCATAGCGCCAGTATGGTGGTGTAGGTACGTTTCACGCCCAGGGAGGTCCGCATGGCTGTCGAGCAATCCGGAGCCGAGGCTGCACCCGCCGACGCTGTACCCGCCAAGGCTGTGCCCGTCAAAAACGTGCCCGCTGAAGACCATCCGCCGGGGCCCGAGGCCGCGGCTCCGAAGTCCGAAGCCGATCTGGACGACGTGAAGCGCAAGTTCCGCGAGGCCCTGGAACGCAAGCGCGACGCCCACGCCACCACCGAAGGCGCGAAGGACACCGGCCGGGTTCACGGCTCGCACGGCCCCGCCGTCAGCCGCCGCTCGTTCCGCCGCAAGAGCGGCGGCTAGCCCCCGCTCACTCCGCGCCCGCTGCCATCTTCAGTCAGCCGGCATCCACCGGCACCGCGCGGAACCAGCTGCGGTCTTCGGTCAGGTAGCGGTCCAGCCGCAGTCCGGCCGCGTCGAGCGCGGCGGCCAGCTCCGCGTCATCGATACGCTTGGCGGTGAACGACTGCGTCCAGCACCGGTCCCCGACCACGTACTCGACGGTCGCCGACACCAGGTTCGGGGCCGG
The DNA here is from genome assembly GCA_963819785.1 of uncultured Actinomycetes bacterium. GTDB lineage: Bacteria > Actinomycetota > Actinomycetes > Streptosporangiales > Streptosporangiaceae > Palsa-504. The sequence goes on from CAWFXW010000013.1 coordinate 93,401, forward strand.
CTTGGATACGTCGCGCATCCGGTAGATCACCCCGTCGCGGGTGGTCTCAGCGTCCCGCGCATCGGCGAACCAGGCCGGGCTGTGTTGCTGGACGATCACGCATCCGTCGTCTGCCACGTGCCGTCGGCAGACGTCCAGGAAGCTGCTCCTGGTCTGGTCATCCGCGTTGATCAGATGCGAGGCCAGCAGCACCGCGCCGAACCGCCGTCCCAGGTCCAGACCCTGGATCTGCGCGCGCACCGTCTCGGCCCCCCGGACATGCGCCAGCATTTCCGGCGATTCGTCGACCGCCACCACCGGGTGGCCGAGCGCGATCAGCGGATGGGTAACCCGCCCCGCCCCGCTGCCGAGCTCGAGAATCGGCGCCCCGGCCCCTGCTGCCTCATGAACGATGCCCGGCTCCCCGAAGTCCGGCATCAGCGCATAGAAGTCCACCGCGCACCCATCCGGCGTAATAACCCCCGGCCCCGACCCGACCGGCTGTGCTGTAGCACCCATCCCCCCATTCTGCCCAACAATCCCTCCCGCTCCGCCCCCGCGCGCGCTCGCCCCACCATCCGTCCCGCCCGCTCCAGTCCCGCGGCCCGCAAGTCACACACCCCACTGGCCTCAATCGTTCACAAGCGTTTCCTCGCTCCGTAAAAGATCTTGGTGGATTCGGCTTCCGCGGTGGATCGGGGCAACCATAGTTGCCACAAGACTCCGTTAAAGCCGAATCCACCACGTAAATTTTCATTAGCTCGTATACGTATTCGCGTTTGTGGATCCGGGTGGTGCGCGCGGGGCAGGGGAGGCGTGGATCGCCCAACTTTCGGCGCAAAAGAGAGGCGCAACGACAGGCACGCAGGAAGAGGTGCGCGAACCGGCAGCGAGAGCCAGCCGCGGATGGCAGGCCGGCTCGCGGAGAACCCGGTCAGGAAGGGGCGGCGGCGGGAAGTGTCGCCGCGGCCCACAGGTGGGTCGGCCGGGCCCGGTATTGCTCGGTGCCAGAAACACCCGGAACATCCGGGACACTTGGGCCGAAGGTGTCGGGCTGCGCGGGAATGTCGGCGACCGGACCGGGCTGTCCGCCGGTCTGTTGTGGTTCGTAGGCGGCCGGCACGTGGAACCAGACCGTGGTGCCTGCCGCGTCGCGCTGATAACCCCATTGCGAGGCCAGGTGCTGGACCAGGAACAGCCCGTGGCCCTCGGCCGCGTACAGGTCGCCCTTCACTACCGGGGTGCCCGCAGAACCGTCGTCGATGATCTCGACTAGCACGCCGCGCGAGACGCCGATCACCACGATGGTGACCGTTCCGCCATCGACACCCGACTTGGTGTGCTGGATGGCGTTGGTGACGATCTCCGACGCCAGTAATGTCGCCGCGTCAGCGTCCGCGCCGGTCTGGTTGGTACCGAGCGTGCGGGCCACGAACGACCGGGCCAGGCTGACCTGCTCGGGCCGGCCCGGGATGGTCAGGGAACCTAGCACCATGGCGCGCGAGTTTCCGGCGGCGCCCCGCGCCCTGATGCGGCGTGCGCCAGCGGCGGTACCCAGTGTCCCGGCGGACCCTGGGTCACCCAGCCTCGGCTCGGCCCCGGGCCGCGGATGCCGGGAATTGTCGGCGGGCGTTTCCATATCGAGTGCCTCCCACTATCGCCGAGTTGGTCTCACCGGTTCGCGACCAAGGCGTCGTGAAGATCCGCCCGCTCCAAGCGCCATGCTCGTGGCACTTGCCACCGTCGTACGCATAGTCGCTACTTATCATCCAAATCAGCGTCGGACACGCAAACTGGCGTGATGCCGGAGAGATCTTCCGTATGCCGGCTTATCGCTGGGGAATACGAATGAAGGCCTCTACCCGGTCCCCACCCATGCCTGCTAAATTGTCCTAATTTGTACCTTTCAGCTGGCCGTCTGGCCAAGCGTCCAACCCGATGATGAGGCCGAGGGAGGCTTGTACGCAAGTGCGTAGCACAAATTTTGTAGATGAAATCCTAGATGGGATTTCAAACTTGCTGTTGGTGCTGTATCGTACTGGTTGTCAAAGGCGATGTGGAGTGCTCTCTTTACGTTCCAACGCAAGTGAGGCGGACCCGGTCATTCGCATCGTCCCAGCCTCGGCTGGTTCGATGAAGCGAATGGGGGAGGTGAATTCCGGTGCCCCTAGGCCCTACCGTCCGTAGACGCAGGCTCGGCGCCGAGCTTCGCCGTCTTCGCGAGGGTCACTCGCTCAAGCTCGAGGAAGTAGCCGAGGAACTCAACCTGGCTCCCTCGACCCTGTTCCGCATCGAGACCGGCAAGGCGCCGACCAAGTCCGCGTACCTGATGGCCATGCTCGACATGTATAAGGTCGACGACCCCGGTGCGCGCAAGATCCTCATCGACATGGCACGCGAGGGTCACCGCAAGGGCTGGTGGTCCATCTACGACGACGTCCTGCCCAGCGGCTTCGACATCTACGTCGGCCTGGAGGCGGAGGCCAGCGGGCTGCGTACCTATGAGACCGACGTGGTGCACGGGCTGCTGCAGACCACCGACTATGCCGTGGCCGTCCTGCGCGAACTGCGGCCCAGGGACAGCGAGGAACAGATCACCCGGGTGGTCGACCTGCGGATGCAGCGGCAGCGGCTGCTGGATCAAGATCCGCCGCTTGACCTGTGGCTCATCCTCGACGAGGGTGCGATCAGGCGGAATATCGGCGGGGCCAACGTCATGCGGCCTCAGCTTGAGCACCTGATCGTGGCCAGCCGGTGGTCGAACGTGACCTTGCAGATTCTTGGTTTCGAATCGGGTGCGCACGCGGGCCTGGTCGGACCGTTCTCCATCCTGGAGTTCCCCGAGCGCGGCGACTCTGACGTCGCCTACACCGAATCCGTAGGCGGCATGATCTACCTGGAGAAAGAGCGAGAGGTCCGGACCTGCGCCGAGGCCTTTGACCGGATGCGCGCCGCGGCACTTTCCCCGGCCGCTTCGGTTGAGCTGATCCAGCAGGTGCTGGGAGAGCTCTCCTGACGCAGAACGTCACCTGAGAGATGCCGCACAATCAACCGAAAGGAGAGGGCGGATGGACACCGACCTCGACGGCCTGCGCTGGTTTAAGAGCAGCGCAAGCAGCGCAGCTGGCTGCGTGGAAATAGCGCACCTTCCCGAAGGAGGTGTGGCGGTCCGCGATTCCAAGGACCGCGGCAAGACCCCGCACATGTTTAACCGGCACGAGTGGGAGTGCTTCCTGATCGGCGCCAAGAACGGGGAGTTCGACCTTCCTGCCTGAGCGCCTGTTCCAGACAGTGCCACAGCCATGAGCTGGGGGGAGGGTGAGGGCGGTGGTCCGGATGGACCACCGCCCTCCGCATGTCCGCGACCAGGACTGGACATCCCCGGGGCCGGGACATAAATCGGGTGCTACAGCTCTTCCTCCAGCTCGTCGACGATCGCGGTCAAGATGCCCGCCGTGTGGTTGGGCTTGGCGGCCACGATGCTCAGTCGTTCCATCGCCAGCAGGTAGCGGTCGACGTCTGATTTCTTGTCGAAGTAGAGAGCGCTGGTGAGGTGTTCGAGGTACGCCACGTCCGGCAGGTCCGGTTCGGAGAACCGCAGGATGGTGAATCCGCTGGGCACGGCGTGGCCGCCCATCCCCGCCGGGATGATCTGCAGGGTGAAGTTCGGCCGGTTGTTCAGGCTCTGCAGGTAACGGAGCTGATCGCGCAGGACCTCCTTGCTGCCGACCGGTCGCCGCAGCGCGGTCTCCTCGATGATGGCCCACAGCTTGAGCCGGCCCTCGATGAACCGCCGCTGCCGTTCCTTGCGCAGGATGACGTGCCGCTCGGCTTCGCCGAGGGGAATGTCGCAGACGGCCAGGACGGCGGCCGTGTAGGTCGAGATCTGCAGCAGACCCGGGACGAACTGCGGCTCGTAAACACGGATGGACGTCGCCGCCTCTTCCATCCCGACGTAGGACTGGAACCAGTCCGGCAGGATGTCGTTGAACCGATGCCACCAGCCGGGGCGGTTGGCCTGCTCGGCCAGGGTCAGCAGCTGCTCCCGCTCGACCGGGCCGACGCCGTAGAAGGTGAGCAGGTCGAGCACGTCGATCTCGCGGATGGCGTTGCGGCCCAGCTCGATACGGCTGATCTTGGACTCCGATCCGCGGATCGCCTTGGCCGCGGCCTGCGCGCTGATCCCGCGGCTATCCCGGAGCCTCCGCAACTGGGTTCCAAGCAGGATGCGCAGCACAGTTGGCCCTTCCGTTGCCTCTGGCATAGCGCCTCCCCGGTTACCCTCCCACGGAATTCTAGTACGCAATTGCGCGGCAAGGGTCGCATCTGAAAGTTCGATAATCGAGATGATATCCCACATGGGATTGCATGCCACCCCCCAATATCGACTGTCCAGCCCGGCCAAGCAGGACACTTCTGTCTAGTCAAAGGCCTTTGGGATCCCGTGCCTGAGGCGGGTCTTGATCGTTCTTCAGGCGGCCGGACAGGTTTGTCCGCCCCCGGTCCGCGCCCGGTTCGGTTATGCGGCCCGTCATCCCGGATGCCCTATAACCCCCAATGTCCCAGGGCTCCAGAGCACCCAAAACCCCCGGTGGCAAGGCATCCTGACCGTCGCGGGCCCCCGGTGGCGGCGGACGCGGCCCGGGCTGATAAGGGTTTCCCTAAAGCAGACAGGAATGACGGTAAAACAACGAGAGAAAACTCACGTTGGTGGCTAGTGATGGTCCGAAGGCGCCGAACGCCCTGCCAGAACTGCCCAGCGATGGCCGGCGCGCCGCATTCCAGCGGGACATTCCGAGTTCAGGGCGAATTTACGGCTATTTCTCGGCGGCAAACATAATTATCCGTCGACGGGGCATGCGGGTGACCAGATCACTGCGTATCTGCCGAAGATAAGCGAAGCTGCCCAAATCGACTTGTATTCGTGCGTGCGAGCGGTTCGCTCGCTAGTGAACGAGACAGGCGTCGCGTCCATCCATGGCACCGCCGATGCTGCTCCGCAGGCGTCTACGCCCCGGGTGTCTCCCACGCGGCGGCGGTTGGTACGACACGACCGCGGCCGGCGCCCCGTGACTGCGGATAGCAGGCTGATAACTACGGTCCGTTCGGTACTAATGAGTAATATGACGGCCAGGCATAGCCCGGCGGGGATCTATAAAATTGGTCCATGCGCTTTAAGCCGCTAGGCGAATCAGGACTTGTGGTGTCGGTGGCCGGGCTCGGCTGCAACAACTTCGGCAGCCGCCTGGATCTCGACGGGGCGCGAGCGGTGGTGGACGCGGCCATCGACGCCGGCATCACCCTGTTCGACACGTCGGACACTTATGGCGGAGGCGGCGGGTCTGAGCGTGCGCTCGGCGAGATCCTCGGCCCGCGGCGGGACCAGGTCGTCCTGGCCACCAAGTTCGGCCATCGCGACGTGGATATGGGTTACGGGCCCGCCGCGGGAGCCAAAGGCAGCCGGTCCTACATCCGGCGGGCCGTCACCGAGTCGTTGCGGCGGTTGCGCACCGACTACATCGACCTGTACCAGATGCACACGCCGGATCCGGTGACCCCGGTCCAGGAGACCATCACCGCGCTGCACGAGCTGGTCGCCGAAGGCAAGGTCAGGTACCTGGGCCACTCCAACTTCTCCGGCTGGCAGCTGGCCGATGCCGCGCACCTGGCCACGACCGGCGGCCGCACCCCGTTCATCTCGGCCCAGAACCACTGGTCGCTCCTGGAGCGCGCGGCCGAGGCCGAGGTGGTTCCCGCGGCCCGGCACTTCGGTGTGGGCGTGCTCCCCTTCTTCCCGCTGGCCAACGGGCTGCTGACCGGCAAGATCCGCCGCGGCCAGCCGATCCCGGCCGGGAGCAGGCTGGCCAGCCGTGCGGCCTACGTCACCGAGAAGAAGCTGGCCAAGGTCGAGGCCCTGATCACCTGGGCCCAGGAGCACGGCGTCACGATCCTGGACACGGCTATCGGCGCTCTGGCCGCTCAGCCGGGCTGCGCATCGGTGATCGCCGGGGCGATGACCCCCGAGCAGGTGAAGGCGAACGCGGCGGCGTCGGAGTGGATCCCGTCCGCGGCCGACCTGGCCGAGATCGACCAGATCGCCCCGCCCCCGCCCAGCTAGCCGACGGGGAAGCAAGGAAGCAGGGGAGCGGGAGCACCTCGGTTGATACCTAATTGTGATGGACAGGGTGCGACAGTACCAGAGGTAAAGCCGATCTCGCCGACCGCGCCGCCGCCGGGGATGTGCACCCACTTCGTGTCGCCGAAGTTGACCTTGAGGGTGGGGTCCTCGCGGCGGGAAGTGGTCAGCACCGGCCGCAGCTGGACCAGAAACTGCTCCTGGGCGACCTTGGCCATCAGGTTCGACGACCTGACCGCGGAGAACGTGGCCACGGCGAGAATCAGCGTGCCCAGCGCGGTGGCCAGGTTGGCGATCGTGCTCCACGGCACAGCGCTCATCGGCGGACCGCGCTCCGGTACGCGCCAGGGGTGATCCCGTAGTAGCGCCGGAACCAGCGGGTCAGGTGGGCCTGGTCGGCGAACCCGGCCTCGGCCGCGGCCACCGCCGGCGGCACGTCCCGGGACAGCAGCCCGCGCGCGGCCCGGACCCGTAGCTGCCGCTGGTAGTCGCTGGGCGCGAGGCCATAGGCCTGCTGAAAGGCCCGGTAGGCCGCGTACCTGCTGCACCCGGCGGCCGCGGCCACGTCACCCGCGGTCAGGTCCGCGGCGGTGCCCGCTTCGTGGATGAGCGCGCGGATCCGCGCGGCCAGGCCCGGATCAGGCCCTGGCCCGGACTCCCCGGTGACCGGGACGCGCCAGGAGGCGTGCCGGATCAGCAGCCGGGCCGTCGCGGTAAGCCGCTCGTGTCGCTCGAGCTCGCTGGCCGGCCCGGTGAGCGCCATATGCAGGCGGCGCAGCGATCGGGCGACCACCGGATCGGCCAGTACCGGCTCGCGGAACAGCGGGAGCGGGCGGCCGGCCCCGCCAGCCCGGTGAAGAACTCCGGCCAGATGTGCACCATACGGTAGGTGAACCCGCCGTCCTCGGCCGCGTGGCCGTCGTGCGGATCGTCGGGATTGAAGGCCATCACCATGCCCGGACCGCTGACGTACCGCCCGTGGCGGCAGGTGAACGCCTGCGCCCCGGTCTCGGTCACGCCGAACGAGTAGCTCTCGTGACTGTGCCGGTGGTACACGTGCGAGGTGAAGTGCGCATGCATCGCCTCCACCGGCAGGGCGCCAGCACGCCAGTACCTGGCCCAGTCCGGAGACGAAGGGGCGTCGCCACCAGCCATACTCCATTATCTCAGCCCTCACCCCGCTCCTGCGTTCAATATTCCAGCGCGCGACCGGGCCACGCTCAGACTGATGACCATACGATTCGACACCAAGATCGCCATCGCCGTGCGCGCCGACCTGGAGACGTGGCAGAAGCTGAACGTCACGGCGTTCCTGGCCAGCGGCATCGCCGCCGTACCCGACGTCATGGGCAAGCCGTACGAGGACGCCTCGGGGAACACCTACCTGGAGCTGTTCCGCCAGCCGGTGCTGGTCTACGCGGCGGATGGCTCCGCGCTCAGCCTGGCGCACCAGCGGGCGCTAGCCCGCGCGATGCCAGTGGCCGTCTACACCATGGACATGTTCCAGACCGGCAACGACGACGACAACCGGGCCGTGGTGCGCGCCGTAGCAGCGGCTGACCTGCGGTTCGCGGGGCTGGCCCTGCTCGGGCCGCGCAACGCCGTGGACAAGGTGTTCAAGGGCGTTACGCTGCATCCATGATCGCAGCCTTGTACCGGCAGACGGGATCCGCGGCCGACGTGCTCCAGGTCGAGGAGGTCGAACGGCCGCAGCCGGGACCGGGAGAGGTCCTGGTCAGGGTGCGCGCCTCGGGCGTCAACCCCACCGACTACAAGTCGCGCGCGGGGCTGACCCCCCGTCCCATAGACGGCTTCCAGGTCCCGCACATGGACGGCGCGGGCATCATCGAGGGGGTCGGCCCGGGGGTCAACCCGGGCCGCGTGGGAGAGCGGGTGTGGCTGTGGCTCGCGGCGGCCGGCCGGCGCTGGGGGACCGCCGCCGAGTGGACCGTGGTGCCGGACCGCCAGGCCGTGCCGCTGCCCGACGGCGCCTCGTTCGACCTGGGTGCCTCCCTGGGCGTACCGGCCATGACCGCGCACTACTGCCTGTTCTCGGATGGCCCGGTTACCGGCCAGACCGTACTGGTGGCCGGAGGTGCCGGAGCTGTCGGTCACTTCGCTATTGAATTGGCCAAACGGGCCGGGGCTCGTGTGGTCACGACCGTCAGCAGCACCGAGAAGGCGGCGCTGGCCGAGAAGGCGGGCGCCGACTTGGTGGTGAACTACCGCAACGCGGACGCGGCCCAGGAGATCCGCGCGTTTACTCCGGCCGTCGACCGGGTGATCGAGGTGGCCCTTGGCGCCAACCTCCCGCTCGACCTGGCCGTGGCCCGGGCCGGGACCACGATCGTGACCTACGCGGCCGAGGCCACTGACCCGGTGCTGCCCGTCCGGGCCTGCATGACCGCGAACGTCATCCTCAGGTTCATCCTGATGTACGGCGTGCCCGCGGCCGCACTAGACCGGGCGGCCGCGGACATCACGGCCGCGCTCGGTGCCGGTGACCTTAGCGGCCTGCCCGTGCACAAGTTCCCGCTGTCCGACATCGCGGCCGCGCAGGACGCCGCGGAAGCGGGCGTGGTGGGCAAGGTCATCGTCACACCCTGATCAGAAAGAGTCGGCAAGCGGGCGGGGTCGCGAGCCGGCTGATCCTGGCCCTGTGGGCGCGCGGCTACTTCTTGTTGGGGAAGACCCCGGTGCCCTTGGTCCCGCCGTAGAAGATCTGCGTGCCGACGCGGTCCAGCTGACCGCGCCCCTGGCACCTCTTGCAGCGCCGGTACGAGCCGGTAAACACGGCGCCAAAGTGCCTGCCGCTCATATTGCAGCGCGGGCACTTGCGGAGCGGGTGAATTCGCAGCGACACCACGTAACCGACCGCCACTATGACAATAATGAGTACCAGCATCGTCGAGCTCCTATTCTGCCCACGCGGAAAACGCCCGTAGCCCCGTGCAGATCGCACGGGCCGGGCTCGCCACCCAGCGCGAGTTGACCACCGCCGTCGGCGCCCGGAGGCCGAAGATCACCCCTAGTGCCGACTCACTAGCACAGAGTAAACCATCCCGGATGAGTATGTGAAGAATTTTGTCATGGTAGTTCGCACGATGAGCGCACTTACCTCATTTTGACAGTGACATCAGCGGCGTCAGTGATACGCGGTGATGCCAAGTTTCACCGCCAGCCCAAGCCCGCACAGGCTGACGAACACGCGGAACACCCCCGCGGGAACCCGGCGGGCGATCTTCGGCCCGACCCAGCCGCCGATCAGGAAGCCCGCCGCGAGCGGGAGCACGAGTTTCCACCGCACGTCGCCGAACAGCGCGAAGCAGACCGCGGCCAGGGCGTTCGCCATCCCCGACACCGCGTTCTTGATCGCGTTGACCCTGATCAGCGGCTCGGAGATCACGGCGCTGAGCACCACGAGCAGCAGGACCCCCGCGGCCGCGCCGAAGTACCCCACGTACACGGCCACCGCGAACAGCGCCACGCCCAGCGCCACCCGGTGCCTGGTGTCCAGGACCGCTGGCGGCGTGAGCAGGCTGATCCGGGGCTGGACGAGCAGCACCAGGGACGCGCCGCCGATCAGCACCGGCACCACCACGGTGAACGCGCTCGCCGGGGTCAGCAGCAGGACCGCCGCCCCGGCCGCTCCGCCGAGTGCGGTGATGGCCCCCAGCCGGAGGACCCGCCGGGCTTGCCCGGCCAGTTCCGGCCGGGAGGCCGCCACCGAGCCGGCCCCGGTGAGCACGAGCGAGACGGTGTTGGTCATGTTGGCCGCCAGCGGCGGCACTCCCAGCGCGAGCAGCGCGGGATAGGTCACCAGCGAGGCGATCGCCACCACCGTGCTGAAGATGCCACCCGCCGTACCGGCGGCCAGCAGCACGAGCGCCTCGGAGACTTTCATCCGAAGTAAGAATGGCGCACTCCCGGACGGCGCAGGCCCCGCGCAAGGTGTGATCCGCATCGCACCGCTAGCATCACGTCATGCCCGACGCGCCGAAGCTCGACACCAGGCATGCCGCCAACCCGGGCATCGTGGCCGAGGCGTAGCCGTGACGGACCGCGGCTGGCCCGCCGACTGGGATGAGCGGATGGCCGGACGCGGGTGCCCGCTATGCGCCGCGCTGGGCCACGGTGATAACGACTACGGGGTGTACGTCTTCACCGGCGAGTTCGCCGAGGTGAGCCTGGAGCGGCGGACCCGGCTGCCGGGCTATTGCGTCGTGGTGTGGCGGCACGGACACGTCGCCGAACCGACCGACCTTGACCCGCGGCAGGCGTCCGGGTACTGGGCGGACGTGCTCGCGGTCGGCCGCGCGGTGCGGGCCCGCTTCGATCCGGTCAAGCTGAACTACCTGACCCTGGGCAACACCGTCCCGCACCTGCATACCCATGTGGTGCCCCGTTACCTGGACGACCCGGCCCCGGGCGGGCCGATCGAATGGGCTCAGATCTTCGCCCCCGACCCGGTGCCCGACGCCCAACTCCAAAGCCAGGCCGCCAGCCTCCGTGCCCTGCTCGCCAGATAGGGAATCCCGGCAAATTACTTCGACCTCAAATGATTTGACATGGAAGTAGCTGGGCGGCACACTAGCGTGGTGAATGAGGTCGGGGTGGTATCGCCCGAGGAGATGGCGCAAGCGGACGGCGAGCAGCAGGCTGCCGGATGCGGTCCGGGACTGGCTGCCGGCCATGGCGCGGGATGGATCTGGGGCGATCCGGCGGACGGGATTCCCGCCGACGCGCCGCTGCACACGCTGCTGCTGGCCGCCTCGCGGATCATGGGCGCCTATTACGCCGGCACGCTGGCCCAGTGCGGGCCTGCGGATCAGCCCGGCTGGACTGGGCGTGCTCCGGGTCCTGCTGGCCGGGGACGGGCTCAAGTCGAGTGACGTGGCGGCCCGTGGCTGGTCCTCGCCCGGCACGCTCACCTCGGTGGTCAACACGCTGGTCCGCGAGGGCTACGTGGAGCGGCGCCGGGACCCCGGGGACCGGCGGGTGGTCAGGTTGTACGTGACCGACAAGGGCCGCCAGACCTGCGAGGACTACCTGATGCTCGCCGGACCTCAGTGGCGGTCCGCCTTCGACTTCGTGAGCCCGGCCGACGAGCCGGTCATCCGCAAGTTCTTCATCGACATGATCAGTCAGTTCAGCGAGCTGACCAGGAGGGAGCGCGGCCGGTGACACGGGGTATCAAGCCCGTGTGTCAACTCAAGTTGACACTAAGCGTTTGTCAACATAGGTTGACACCATGACGGTGATTCCGGGGAGTGGGACTTCGGGGAATGGGACTTCGGGGAATGCCGCCTCGGGGTACGCGATTCGCACCGAGGACCTGCGCAAGACCTATAAATCGTCCCGCGGGGACGTGCCCGCCGTGCGCGGCATCGACCTGTCGGTCGAATCCGGGCAGTTCTTCGGCCTGCTCGGGCCGAACGGCGCCGGCAAATCCACCACGATCGGCATGCTGACCACGCTCATCCTGCCCACCGGCGGCCGGGCCTGGGTATCCGGGCTGGACGTGGTGGCCGACCCGGTCGGCGTCAAGCGCCGGATCGGCGTGGTGACCCAGAACAACACCCTCGACATGCAGCTGACCGTGGCCGAGAACCTGGAGTTCCGCAGCCGGTTCTTCGGCCTGAGCCTGCGCGAGGCATCACGGCGCGCCGAGCAGTTGCTCGAGGTATTCGGCCTGGCCGACCGGCGCAAGGCGATGTCCACCGACCTGTCCGGCGGGCAGGCCCGGCGGCTGCTCATCGCCCGCGCCCTGGTGCACCGGCCCGACGTGCTGTTCCTCGACGAGCCGACCGCCGGCCTGGACCCGCAGACCCGGGTGAACCTGTGGGACATCCTGCAGGTCCTGCACGCCGAGGGACAGACCATCTTGCTGACCACGCACTACATGGAGGAAGCCGAGGCGCTGTGTGAGCAGATCTCCGTGATCGACCACGGTGAAGTGCTCGCGTCGGGCACGGTGAACGAACTGAAGGACGGCGCGGGCGCCGAGACGGTGATCACGGTCCGGTACGAAGACCGCGTTCCCGAGGGCCTGGCCGCCCAGGCCGGGCTGACCGACCGCCCCGGGGTCAGCAAGGTCGAGTCCGACGGCGACTTCGTCCGCGTCTTCACCCGCGAGCCCGAGGGCGTGCTCGGCGAACTCGTCACCGCCGGGTCGGCCGCCGGGTTGACCGTACGCGACGCGACCCAGCTCAAGCCCAGCCTGGAGACTGTGTTCCTCACCTTGACCGGTAGGGAGTATCGGGAATGACAACTACCACGCGGAAAGCCCCTATCGATGTCGCCGAGCCCGGCGGCGCTCCCTCGTCGGCCGCGATCGCCGAGCTGATCAGTACGGCGCCGGTGCCGCGGCCGACCCTGCTGCGGACATTCAACGCCATGATGGCCCGGGAGTTCCGGGTGCTGCGGCGCAACGCGGTCGCCACCTTCACCCGGGCGGTCATGCAGCCGCTACTGTTCGTCTTCGTCTTCGCTTACGTGTTCCCGAAGATCGGCGGCGGCTTCAACCTGGGCGGCAGCGCCGCCGCGGCGGGCGCATCGGCGGTCAACGGCGGCATCAACTTCGCCACCATCCTGGTGCCCGGGCTCATGGCCTCCATGCTGCTCATGCAGGGCATCATGGCCGTGACGTTCCCGCTGGTGATGGAGTTCTCCTGGCAGCGCACCATCGAGGACCGGGCCTTGGCCCCGGTGCCGATCCAGGTGCTGGCCATCCAGAAGATCGTGGCCGGCGCCGTGCAGTCGTTCATCGGCGCGGTCATCGTGTTCCCGATCGTGCTCTTCGTGCACGCCGCCGGGCAGGCCCCGCACGTCCACGTGACCAACTGGGCACTCTTCATCGTGATCCTGGCCTTCGCGTCGCTGCTGACCTCCTCGCTCGGCCTGCTGCTCGGCACGATCATGGACCCGCGCAAGATGCAGATGTTGTTCGCGGTGGTCCTGCTGCCCGCCACCATGCTGGGCTGCGTCTACTACCCGTGGTCGGCGCTGCACCACATCCGCTGGCTGCAGATCCTGGTCCTGATCAACCCGATGGTGTACATGTCCGAGGGCCTGCGCGCCGTCCTCACCCCGGTGCTCGGGCACATGCCCATGTGGGGCGTCCTGCTCGCCCTGATCGGCGGCACCGCGGTCTTCAGCTACCTGGGCACCCGCACCTTCACCAACCGCGTCCTGAACTAGACCGCCGCTACCACCCGCAGCAAGCCGACCCGGTTAGCGCGGGAATACCGCATCACGGCCCGGTGCTGTTAGGGTTAGTTGTTACAGCCCGGTGCCTAGGTGCCGGGCGCGCGAAGCGGAGGGCCACCTCCCACCCAGTCGGCCTGGTACCAACCGAGGCAGGCGGGTCTGGCCAGAAGTCCCAGCGACGATACGTGCGGAACGCGCGTGCGCCGCCGGGACTAGCTGGCACGGCGCATTCCCGCAAAGGGATTTTGCGGGGCGGCGCCGTACTTGTGGTTGCCCCGCGGAGCGCATCGCTCGCGGGGCTTTCTCGTGTGCGGCGGTGATCGCCGCTGCACCGGGGAACACCCCCGGGGGCGAGCACATACCGCCGCCGGAAGCGCCGACGGCGGGAGACAGGCCCAAGGAGGTCACATCAGCGCCGAAGCACGTATTAACGAGCGCATCCGCTCTCCCGAAGTCCGGCTGGTCGGGCCCAAGGGGGAGCAGATCGGGATTGTCTCGATCAACGACGCACTCAAGCTAGCTCAGGAAGCCGATCTCGACCTGGTCGAGGTTGCCCCGACTGCCCGGCCCCCCGTGGCCAAGCTCATGGACTACGGCAAGTTCAAGTACGAGGCCGCGGTCAAGGCCAGGGAGTCGCGCAAGAACCAGACGCAGACGATCGTCAAGGAGATCAAGCTCCGGCCGAAGATCGACCCGCACGACTACGGCACCAAGAAGGGCCACGTCGAGCGGTTCCTCAAGGCGGGGGACAAGGTCAAGGTGACGATCATGTTCCGTGGACGTGAGCAGTCACGCCCCGAACTAGGCTTCCGGTTGCTGCAGCGTCTCGCCGGAGACGTCGAGGAGCTCGGCTTTGTGGAGTCGCAGCCCAAGCAGGACGGGCGGAACATGATCATGGTGATCGGCCCGCACAAGAAGAAGCACGAAGCCAAGGCACAAGCCGCGCAGTCGCACAGCAGGTCCGTGCCCAGCCCGCGCCCCGCGGCGCCAGCCGCCTCGGGCAACAGCGCGGCGCCCGCCGCTTCAGGTAACAACGCGGCGCCCGCCGCCTCAGGCAACAGCGCCACGACACCGGCGCCCGAGCCTGCGGCGAGCGAGCCCGCTGCCGATACCGCCCCGGTTCCGGGTCCGGCCTAGCCGGTAGCAGCACCCGGCCGGACCGATCCCCGGTGGCTCACCAACAGGGCCAGCGCCAGGGACGGTAATTGCTGTGTGCCTGGCAGACCGCGGTAAGCACCGCGGTTAGAAGAAAGAGAAACGGAGACGACGGCGACCATGCCGAAGATGAAGACCCATAGCGGCGCCGGAAAGCGATTCCGGCTGACCGGTACCGGCAAGGTGATGCGCCGCCGCGCCAACCGCAACCACAAGTTCGAGCACAAGTCGTCCCGCCTGACGCGACGGCTTTACGACGAAGTGACGCTCGCGCCGAGCGACGTCAAGGAGATCAAGAAGCTGCTGGGCAAGTAGCCCGGCCCGCGCGAGGGAGACAGAACAACAATGGCACGCGTGAAGCGGGCGGCCAACGCCCACAAGAAGCGCAAGGTTGTCCTCGAACGGGCTAGCGGCTACCGGGGGCAGCGGTCACGGCTGTACCGCAAGGCCAAGGAGCAGGTCCTCCACTCGATGACCTACGCCTACCGCGACCGCAAGGACCGCAAGGGCAACTTCCGGCGGCTGTGGATCCAGCGGATCAACGCCGCCGCCCGGGCCAACGGGATGACCTATAACCGGTTCGTGCAGGGCCTGCGGGTCGCCGGCGTCGAGGTTGACCGGCGGATGCTGGCCGAACTGGCCGTCGCGGACGAGTCGGCCTTCTCGGCCCTGGTCGAGGTGGCCAAGAAGGCCCTGCCCGACGCATCCGGATCCGCAGCCGCGTAAGTGGCAGGTACGGGGGCGCGTGACCCCATCGCGCGGCTCGCGGGGGATCAAGGGTGGGCCCGTGGGGAAGGGCAGAGCCCCCCGACCGCGCGATACTACGGCGGGAACCGGAGGCGGGCGGCGGGGGGTTCCAGGGGGGTCGTCCCCCCTGGGCCAACAAAGGTCCCCCCTGGGCTAGCAAGAGCAAAGCGGCTGACCAAACGAGCGTTTCGCCAGCGGGAGCGGGCCTTCCTCGCGGAGGGCCCGCAGGCCGTTGCGGAGGCGCTCAGCTCCGGAGCCAAGGTCAGCGACCTGTTCATGACCGCGCCCGCGCGAAGTAGGCACTCCGATATCGTCACCACCGCCGAGGACGCGGGCGTGCCCGTGCACCTGGTCAGCGGCGAGGTGATGGAGGAACTGGCCCAGACGGTCACGCCGCAGGGCCTGCTTGCGGTGTGCGGCTTCATCGACGTCCCGCTCACCGCGCTGACCCGGCCCGCACCCGCCCTGGTCGCCCTGCTGGCCAACGTCCGTGACCCGGGCAACGCCGGGACGGTGCTGCGCACGGCCGACGCGGCCGGCGCGCAGGGGGTGGTGTTCGCCGATGCCTCCGTCGACCCGTACAACGGCAAGTGCGTACGGGCCTCGGCGGGCAGCCTGTTCCACCTGCCCGTGGCGGCGGGGGTGCGGCTCGAGGAGGCCGTGGCTGCCATGCGGGCGGCCGGGCTGCGTATCCTCGCCGCGGACGGGCGGGCCGGACGCCCCCTGGATGACCCCGGCG
This sequence comes from uncultured Actinomycetes bacterium, assembly GCA_963819785.1. GTDB lineage: Bacteria > Actinomycetota > Actinomycetes > Streptosporangiales > Streptosporangiaceae > Palsa-504. The sequence continues at coordinate 109,366 of CAWFXW010000013.1, forward strand.
TCCAGGCCCGGCTCGGCGAGCCGACCGCGTGGATGTTCGGCAATGAGGCGTGGGGATTGCCGCCCGACCTGGTGGCACTGGCCGATGAGCCGGTCGCGGTGCCCATCTACGGCAAGGCGGAGAGCCTCAATCTGGCCGCCGCGGCGGCGGTGTGTCTCTATGCGTCCGCGCGTGCGCAGCAAGTACACACTGTAACCGGACAAGATGGTATGTAAGTAGCATCTGGTGGCTTAGGGTATTTGGGCTACAACATTGAGAATTCACGTCTCAGGACTGTCCCAATAACGGTTTAAGCGCTAGAGTCTGATCACAATCCGTCACCCGAACCGTGACCACATCCGGCCGCCGGACGATTGTCGTGCGGTATCGCCGGACGGAGGCTTCGCTGAAGTGGACGAGCACAGAGCGAGCGGTGCGGCATCGCCCACACCGGACCGCGCGACCAGTGATGGTCATGATGCGTCCAGCAGCCCCGTCCCGGAAGGACCGGTCCCGATCGGGAGCTTGATCTTCGCCGACGAGCTGCCCGATGGCGTGGTGGTCGCCGACGAGGTCGGCCGCATCATCGTGTTCAACCGGGTCGCCGCCCGCCTCACCGGGCTGGACCCGGCCGAGGTGACCGGCAAGTTCGTGTTCGACGTGCTCCCGCTGCGGGACAGCGACGACCGCGACTGGTGGGTCTACGCCGATCCCTACCACGGGCTGCCGACCCGGACCCGCCACCCGGAGCGCTCGCTCTACCTGGCTGACGGCACCGAGGTCCTGGTCTCGATCGGTTACGTGCGCGACCGTGACCTGGACCACGGGGCGAGCCGGTCGTGCACGGTGCGACGGCTGGTCATCAGCCTGCGCGGCGCGGAGCAGCGCGAGCGGCTGGAACGTAGCCGCGCCGAACTCGTCTCGACCGTCGCGCACGAACTGCGCTCCCCGCTGACCAGCGTCAAGGGCTTCACCGCCACGCTGCTCAACAAGTGGGGCCGGTTCACCGACGACCAGAAGCGCGTGATGCTCGAGACGGTGAACGCCGACGCGGACCGGGTGACCAGGCTCATCACCGAACTGCTCGACGTGTCCCGGATCGAGTCGGGCCGGATGGAAGTCCACCGGCAACTGGTGGACCTGCCGGACCGGGCCAGGAAGACCATCGCGGGCCGGGTCGCGGCCGGCGACGCCGAGGACCGCTTCCGGCTCGAGGTGCACGCCGGCCTGCCCGAGACCTGGCTCGACGCCGACAAGATCGACCAGATCCTCGGCAACCTCGTGGAGAACGCCGTCCGGCACGGCGCTGGTATCGTAACGGTCGTGGTGGAACCAGCATGGATGGACGGCCAAGAGGCGCTGCAGGTGGCCGCCGATCTCGGCGCGCCCGACGCGGCCGCCGTCTCCGTGCGCGACCAGGGTGAGGGGATCTCCCCGGAGGTGGCACCGCGGGTGTTCCGCCGGTTCTGGCGCGGCAAGCGCCGGGGCGGTACCGGTCTCGGCCTCTACATCGTCAAGGGCCTGGTCGAGGCGCACGGCGGCACGATCGGCGTGCGGCGCGCCCCCGGCGGCGGTGCCGAGTTCCGATTTATCATGCCCGCGGGGACCGCCGCGGGCTGAGAGCGTCGCCCGGCGGCTACGCATCAGGGCCCGGTACGGTAGTGTCCCTTCGGGCTATCCACACCGCGATGGCGGGCACTTATGCCCCTCACCGGGCTGGCTAGGCGGCTGCCGCCGCGGGGCTGGCTAGGCGGCTGCCGCCGCGGGGTTAGCCACACCCGGCACTTCGCGGTTGACGTGGGCTGCCACCACCGTTCGTTCGGTACAAAGATCCGCCGGAAACCCCAGCAGAGCAGAAGTTTTGGTACGGCCCGCAGGAAGCAGGACCTTCATGTCCGCAGAGAACGAAAACGACCAGCCGGTCCCCGTGGCGCCAGAAGAGGTAGCCCGCGCGCTCGATGAGGCCCTCGCGGCGGTCGCCGTCGCCCGGAACCTGGACGAGCTGAAGGCGGCGCGGCTCGCACACGACGGGGACCGCTCGCCGCTGGCCCTGGCCAACGCCGGGATCGCCACGCTGCCGCGCGAGGCCCGTGCCGACGCCGGACGGCGGGTGGGCGCGGCCCGCGCCCAGGTGCGTGAGGCGATCAAACGGCGTCAGGCCCAGCTCGAAGCCGAACGTGACCGTCAGGTGCTGATCACCGAGGCGGTCGACGTGACCCTGCCTGGCGGCCGGGTTCCGCCCGGTGCCCGGCATCCGGTCACCATGCTCGCCGACCGGCTGTCCGACGTCTTCGTGGCCATGGGCTACGAGGTCGCGGAGGGCCCCGAGGTCGAGGCCGAGTGGTACAACTTCGACGCGCTCAACATGCTGCCGGACCACCCGGCCCGGGACGCGCAGGACACTATCTTCATCCAGAGTCCCGCGGGCCCGGAGCGCAAGTCCGGCATGGTGCTGCGGACGCAGACCTCGCCGGTCCAGATCAGGTCCATGCTGACCCGCCCGGTGCCGCTGTACGTGGTCAGCCCGGGCCGCACCTACCGGCACGACGCGCTCGACGCCACCCACAGCCCGGTGTTCCACCAGATCGAGGGCCTCGCGGTGGACGAGGGCCTGACCATGGCCGACCTGCGTGGGGCGATTCAGGCCTTCGTGGACGCGATGTTCGGCGTCGGGCTGCGCACGCGCTTCCGGCCCGACTACTTCCCGTTCACCGAGCCGTCCGGCGACGTGTCGATGGAATGCCACGTCTGCCGCGGCGCCTCGTCCAAGCCGGGCGGCGACCCGTGCCGGGTGTGCCGGTCGCAGGGCTGGATCGAGATCGCCGGCTGCGGCATGGTCAACCCCCGCGTCCTGGTGGCCTGCGGGATCGACCCCGACCGGTACAGCGGGTTCGCCTTCGGGCTCGGCATCGAGCGCAGCCTGATGATCGCGCACGGGCTGACCGAGATCAGGGACGCGGTGGACGGCGACGTCCGGTTCAGCCGGGCGTTCGGGATGGAGATCTGACATGAGAGTGCCGCTTTCCTGGCTGCGTGAGTACGCGCGGCTGCCCGAACCGGTCGACGCGACCGAGGTGGCCCGGCGGCTGACCGCCGCGGGCCTGGAGGTCGAGTCGCTGGAGTCGGTCGGGCACGACATCCGCGGCGTGGTGATCGCGCAGGTGCTCTCGATCGAGGAGCTGACCGGGCTGAAGAAGCCGATCAGGTACTGCCGGGTCGCCGTCTCCGAGGCGCAACTCGACGCGCCGCCCGATGAGGCGTCCGGGGTGATCTGCGGGGCGACCAACTTCGAGGTCGGCGACCGGGTTCCGCTCGCGCTGCCCGGCGCGATGCTGCCCGGCGGGTTCGAGATCGGCGCGCGCCGGACCTACGACCACATCTCCGAGGGGATGATCTGCTCGGCCAGCGAGCTGGCTATCGGCGACGACCACGCCGGCATCATCGTGCTGCCGCCGGACGCCCCGCTCGGCGCGGACTTCGTGACCTACGCCCACCTGCGCGACGAGGTGTTCGAGATCGCGGTCACGCCCGACCGCGGCTACGCGGTGTCCGTGCGCGGCCTGGCCCGCGAGCTGGCCAGCGCGTACAACGTGCCCTTCACCGATCCGGCCTCGACCGCGCTGCCCGACGCGACGCTGCTCGGCGGAGCGCTGGACCTGATCGGATCGGGCGTCTACCCGGCTCGGATCGACGACCCGACCGCCTGCGACCGGTTCGTGCTGCGCGAGGTCGGGGGCTTCAACCCGCAGGCTCCTTCCCCGCTGTGGATGCGGGTCCGGCTGGCCAGGTGCGGCCAGCGGCCGGTGTCACTGGCCGTAGACGTGACCAACTACCTGATGCTGGAGCTCGGCCAGCCGCTGCACGCCTTCGACCGGTCCAAGCTGGACGGCGAGATCGTGGTGCGGCGGGCCCGGCCGGGGGAGCGGCTGGAAACCCTGGACCACGTGGTCAGGTCCCTGGACCCGCGGGACATCCTGATCACCGATTCCTCCGGGCCGATCTCCTTGGCCGGGACCATGGGCGGCCTGTCCACCGAGATCGACGAGACCTCGACTGACCTGGTCATCGAGGCCGCTCATTTCGATGCCCGCGGCACGGCCAAGATGAGCCGCCGGCACAAGCTGCACAGCGAGGCGTCCTACCGGTTCGAGCGCGGCGTGGACCGCGAGCTCCCGTTGCGCGCCACGGCCAAGGCGGTAGCCCTGCTGGCCGGGCTGGGCGGCGCGCGCGTGGTGCCGGGCTGCACGCACGCGCAAGCCGACGTGCCCACCGTGGTGATCTCGATGGCGGTCGACTATCCGGATCGGGTGGCGGGCGTGGTGTACGGCCGGGACACCGTGGTCCGCAGGCTGCGCGAGGTCGGGTGCGCGGTGGTCCAGACCCGCGCCGCCTCGCCCACGGTCGCGCCGTGGAAGGTCGCCTCGCCGGCGGACGAAGCCCCGCCGAAACCGGCCACTCCGCCGGCCTCCGCCTCCGTGCTCGACGTCACGCCGCCGTCCTGGCGGCCGGATCTGACCGACCCGGCTGACCTTGCCGAGGAGGTGATCCGGCTGGAGGGGTATGAGAACGTCCCGAGCCGGATGCCCCGGGTGCTGGCCGGACGGGGGCTGACCCCGCGGCAGCGGCTGCGCCGGTCGGTGGGCCGGGAGCTGGCCGACACCGGCTACGTCGAGGTGCTGTCCTGGCCGTTCGCGTCGCGCTTGGACGCGGACCGGCTCGGCCTGCCGCCCGAGGATCTGCGCCGCCCGGCGGTGGTCGTGGCCAACCCGCTCAGCGAGGACGAGCCGCTGCTGCGGACCACACTGCTGCCCGGGTTGTTCCGCGTCCTGGCCCGGAACATCGGCCGGGGTTTCGCCGACACCGCGCTGTTCGAGATCGGCCTGGTCTTCCGGCCGCGGCCGGGCGCCGCGCCCGAGGCTCCGATCCTGGCCGTGGACCGCGGGCCCACAGTGGCCGAACTGGCCACCCTGGAGGCCGCGCTCCCGGACCAGCCGCAGCGGATCGCGGCGGTCCTGACCGGCGCGCGTGAGCTCGACGGCTGGTGGGGTCCGGGCCGCGCGTCCACCTGGGAGGACGCCATCGAGGCGGCCCGCGCGGTCGGGCGGACCTGCCGGGTGCCGCTGGACGTCCGGGCCGACAAGTACGCGCCCTGGCACCCTGGGCGGTGCGCGGCGATCTACGCGCTAGTGGAAGGGCAGACGGAAAACGCGCGGCCCAGGGAGTGGCTGGCCGGCCACGCCGGCGAGCTGCATCCACGGGTGATCGAGGCCTTCGGGCTGCCCGAGCGGACGTGCGCCATGGAACTGGACTTGTCGGTCCTGTTCGCCGCGGCCGAGGGCGTCGGCCCGGTGCAGGCCCCGCAGCTGTCGGCCTACCCGCTGGCCATCCAGGACGTGGCGCTGATCGTGGACGCGGCCGTGTCGGCCGCCGACGTGCAGGCCGCGCTCGTGGCCGGCGCGCCCGCGGAGTTGCTCGAGGACGTGCGGCTGTTCGACGTCTACAGCGGCGCCCAGGTCGGCGAGGACCGCAAGTCGCTGGCCTACACGCTGCGCTTCCGCGCCCCGGACCGGACGCTGACCGCGGCCGAGACCGCCGACGCCCGCGACGCGGCTGTGGCCGAGGCGCAGCGCCGGGTGGGCGCCGTCCTGCGCAGCGGCTGACCGCGCGGCACGGGTACCGGGCGGCGTCATGACCGGGCCAAGCCCTGGCAAGGCCGGGCAGCGGACGCCGTCCGAACTGGGGGTTCACCCGGCGATCGGCGGCGGGCCGCTGCCCGGGTACGTCCGTCGGCCGCACGACGACCGGCTGCGCGCGGTCCTGGACCCGCAGACCGAGTACAGCCGGCTGGTGGTGGTCCGCGGCGACGCGCTGACCGGCACGTCCCGGGCCGTCTACGAGGCGGTCACGGAGGTGCTGGCGGACTGGGCCCTGGAGGACCTGCCGGGTACGGCCGCGCTCGCAGCCCGGCTCGAGGCCCCGGTCCCGCCGCGGACCGTGCTGTGGCTCGGTGACCTGCGCCATCACGCTGACGCCGACGGCGGCGCGGCGGTCCTCGGCCGGCTGGCCAACGTCCTGGAGGGCGAGGGCCCGGTGGTGGCCATCGCCACCATCTGGCCCGGGTACTGGGACAGCTACACCGCCGCGGCCGCCACCGGGCGCGGCGCGGCCGACCCGGCGGCGACGGTGGGCCGGCTGCTGGCTCCGCTCGACGTGCTCGCCGAGTACGATCCGGCCTCGCTCGATCCCTCCCACGGCGGGGTGGTGGACGTCCCGGACCGGTTCGCCGCCGCTGAGCTGACCGCCGCCGCCGACGCCGGCGACCCGGTGCTGGCCGCCGCGGTGACCGCCGCCGGGCCGGCCGGGCACGTCACCCAGTACCTGGCCGGGGCCCGCGAGCTACTAGACCGCTATTGCGACCCCGGCGCCGATCCCTACGGCCGGGCCGTCATCACCGCCGCGATGGACGCCGTCAGGCTCGGCCACGCCGGCCCGCTGCCCGCTGACCTGTTGCGGGACGCCGCGGTCGGCTACCTGGCCGGCCAGCCGGGCCCGGCCGGCGGGTGGGACCCCGCCCTGGCCTGGGCTACCGGCTCCGGCTCCGGCTCGGCTCTGCGGCCGGTCCCGTCCGACGACGGCTCCGGCCTGGCCGGCTACCGGGTGGCCGGTTACCTGGACCAGCACGGCCGTCGCACCCGCGGCGATCAGCTGGGCCCGGCCTCGCTCTGGGACGCCCTGACCGTCCGCGCCACCGGACTCAGCGATCTGGATCGCCTGGCCCGGGCCGCCCGGGACCGCGGTCTGTACCGCCACGCCGCCGCGCTGTGGACCGCCGCGGTCGCCGGCGGCCGGACCGCCGCCGGTGCTCCGGGCCGGGCGGACACCGTGGCTCAGTTCGTCGCGCACCTGTCCGCACACGGCGATCCGGGCGACGTCGCCCGTGCGGCCCGCTGGGCCGCCGGGCAGGCCAGCCTTGACCAGCCGTGGGACGTGGCCCGGCTGGTGGAAGCGCTCCACGCCGCCCGGGCCGGTGACGCGGTCGAGGACCTGCTGGCCCGCGACCTAGTCGGCCGCGTGGGCCTCGAGCACCAGTGGGACGTCGCCGAGCTGTTCCGGGCGCTGGGCGAGGTGGACGAGGCCGATGCCGCCCGCGCCCTGGTCGTGCGGGTCGCCGGGCAGGTCAAGCCGCACAGCACCGCCTACCTTGGGTGGCTGTTGCGGGCGCTGCACGCGACGGGAGCCGCCGGGGCGCTGCATGCGCTGGCCGCCCAGGTGGCCGCGGTCACCGACCCCGAGGAGGTGCGGGACGTCGCCCGGATGCTGCGGGAACTGCACGCGGCCGGGGAGACCGAGGCGGTCCGGACCCTGGCCGCCCGCGCCGTCGAGGCCGTTGACGTCGCGGAACCCTATGACGTCGCCAGCTTGCTGACCGCGCTGCGCGCAGCCGGCGCGGATGAACAGGCCCGGAACCTGCTGGCCCGCGACCCCGGCCGCCACGCCAGCCTCGAGCACAGCGCGGAAGTCGCCGATCTGGTGGCCGCGCTGCACGCGGCCGGGGCCGCCGACGCACTCCGGGCCCTGGCCGCCCGGGGGGCCGCACAGGTCAGTCTGGACGACGGGTGGGATACCGCCCGCCTGCTGCGCGCGCTCCGGACGGCCGGGCAGGACAACGCGGTCCGGGTCCTGCTGGCCCGCGATCCGGCCGGCCAGCTGAGCGAGCTATATCCGCCGTACGTCGCGGACCTGCTCACCGAACTGCACGCCGCCGGAGCCGTGGCGGCGGTGCGGGCCCTGGCCGTCAGGGTCGCCGAACTACCCGACTACTACGTGATCGACGAGCCGGAGCTGGTCCGGGCCTTGCGGGCCGTCGGCGCGACCGACGTGCTCGACACCCTGTCTGCCCGGGTCGTCACGGAGGTCGGTGTCGACGATCCGGAACTCGTGGCCGAACTGTTCGAGGAACTCCGCGACACCGGGGCCGCCGACGCGGCCCAGCTCCTGCTGGACTGCGATCCGGCCAGCCACGTCGGCCTCGGCGACCCTTGGGAACTAGCCCGGCTCCTGGAGACGCTGCGCCAGGCCGGGGCCACAGCAGCCGGGGCCACAGCAGCCGGGGCCACAGCAGCCGGGGCCACAGCAGCCGGGGCCACAGCAGCCGGGGCCACAGCAGCCGGGACCGCCGAAGCGCAGATGCTAGCCGCGCGGGCGGCCGACGCGGGCATGTTCAGCCTGTTCCTCGACGCCCATCCGGACCAGGCCGCCGCCTACCGGTTCGGCCGGGAACCGGACGGGACTCCAGCGCAGCCCTGGACCTGGTCAGAACCGGCCGGTCCGTCGCCGGCGGCCGCTGGCATGTCCGGGTTGCGAGCTCTAGCCGGGCTCGGACTGGTCTGTTTGCAAAAGAAGGCGACTGTCGGTCAGGATGTGACTACCGAAGACCGCAGCGCGAGCTGAGCCGGAGGACGATATAACAAGGCACGCGGTGGCCCGGGGGGGTGCAACGGAGCAGGCCGCGAGGACGCCGTTCCGCGAGGTATTCGCGGTAGCGGAGTTCCGCGCTTTGTGGGTGGCCCAGCTCTTGTCGGTGGTCGGCGATCAGCTCGCGCGGGTCGCGCTGACCGTGCTCGTCTACGACCGGACGCGTTCGGCGTTGCTGGCGGCGGCCACGTTCGTGGTCAGCATCGTGCCGACCTTCATCGGCGGCCTGACCCTGGCCTGGCTCGCCGATCGGTACCCGCGCCGCAGCGTGATGATCGTATGCGACCTGATCCGGGGCGGGCTGGTCCTGGTCATGGCCATCCCCGGCATGCCGCTGGGCGTCATGGTGGCGCTACTTTTCGTGGTCACCCTCGCCGAAGCACCGTTCTCCTCGGCGCGGGCAGCGATTTTCCCCGACGTGCTCAGCGGTGACCGGTACGTGGTGGGGACCGCGGTGACGCTGACCACGTATCAGTTCGCGCAGGTCCTTGGCTTCGCCGTGGGCGGCACCGTGGTCGGCGTCTTCGGCACGGGAACATCTCTGGTCGTGGACGCCGCGACCTTCGCCGGCTCAGCACTCATCGTCCGGGCCTGGATCCGTCGGCGGCCGCCGGCGGCGACCGGCGGCCGCCACTATGAGTCTTCCTGGCTGACCGGCATCTTCGCCGGCGCCCGGCTCGTGATGACCCGCTCGGCCCTGCGCACGCCGATGCTCTTCGGTTTGCTGTCCGCCTTTTACAACGCTCCCGAGGGCGTAGCGGCCCCGCTCGCGCGCGCTCTCGGCGGCGGTGCCGCCACCGTGGGCGTGATCTTGGCCGCCAATGCCCTGGGGCAAACTGCCGGGGCCCTGCTGTTCAGCCGGTTCGTTGCTCCTGCCACACGGCTCCGCTTCATGGGCCCGCTAGCCATCACCGCCTGTGGAGTTCTCGTCCTGTTCTTCTTGAAGCCGGACCTCTTCGTTTCGTTGCTGATCCTGGTCGCATCTGGTCTGTGCGCTGCTTATCAACTAGCAGCCAACGCCGCCTTCGTCAGCGCAGCGCCAGAAGAGCAGCGCAGTCAGGCCTTCGGCGCGGCCCAGGGCGGGATGAGCCTCGGGCAGAGCGTAGTCATGATCCTGGCGGGGGCCGCTGCGGAACACGGCTCCCCGGCCCGGGCTATCGCGGTGTGCGGCGCTGTGGGCGCTGTCGCGGCGCTGACCGTGGCGGTCAGCGCGGACCCCGGACGGCCGACCATCGGGCGTTATCAGCACGATTAAGTCACGTCCACTTGTCGTTGCGCATGGCGGGCTCCTTCCTTGTCCGCGGGGGGTTGGCGTGCGCGGGGCGGATCAGGTCCACTTGTCGTTGCGCATGGCGGGCTCCTTCCTTGTCCGCGGGGGGTTGGCGTGCGCGGGGCGGATCAGGTCCACTTGTCGTTGCGCATGGCGGGCTCCTTCCTTGTCCGCGGGGGGTTGGCGTGCGCGGGGCGGATCAGGTCCACTTGTCGTTGCGCATGGCGGGCTCCTTCCTTGTCCGCGGGGGGTTGGCGTGCGCGGGGCGGATCAGGTCCACTTGTCGTTGCGCATGGCAGCCTCCTGTTCGTGTCAGTGGCAGAGGGGTTGAGGAGCTGGGCCGAGATTGGGTCCGGACTGCGCTCTTGTGGGACCGGCCTTCTCTCTGAGTATTTATCTGAATCCTCTGAGTGACTAATTTTAACGTTCGATCGGTGGCCGTGGTTCAGCCTCCGTCGCGTCTGGCGGTGCTCACTCTCCGCCCTGTCCGCCGTCTGCCAGGCATCGCGGCTACCCATTGTGCCCGCAATTGCGCACTGAGGGTAGTTTGTACTTAATGTCGGGAATAAATGAGAATCCCGGAGTGACGGGCCGCAACCTTGGTACTGCTGAGGTCTCGTGAGGAACAAACCCAGCAGAGAAGGTATTGTTCTGCCAGTGAGTAGCCGTGTTTTCACGGTTTGCGCTCGCTGGTACCGATAATGCGGGAGAATAGTCATAGGGCTTCTAGGCAGGCGGCGAGGCGGCAGGGCGTATGAGTGAGGCGCTGACCGGCAGGATACGCCGTCAGGCGTGCCGGGCGAGGGCCATCGGTGACTGGCCGATCTGGTCCCTGCCGCGATGGCTCACCGTCTTCGTGATCGCGGTTGTGGCCGCGGATTTGGCCGCCATCGGTGTCGGGGTGCCTACCGCCGTCTACTCCGGGCGTAATCTGGCCCTGTTCGGCCTGCTGCTGGGTTGCACCGCGGTCGCGGTGGAGATGGCCAGGAAGGCAGGAGAACGAGGCGGCCTGCTGATAAAGGACGTCCAAGGCGTCTGGCAGCTGCCGGTCGCCATCCTGCTGCCCCCGCTCTACGCGCTGGTCGCCCCGCTCGCCCAGGCAGCGCTGTTCCAGTGGCGGGTAAACCATGGGCTCCCGCACCGACGGGTGTTCACCGCCGCGGCAGTCAGCTTGTCGTATGGTGCCGCGTCTGTGACCTTCCACAGCCTGTCCGGCCTGCTTCCGAAGAATCCGGGGGGGACGCTCAGCCACGGCACAGTCTGGACCGCGCTGGTGATTCTCAGCGCTCTGGTCAAGTGGGTGCTGAACAAGGCCACGGTCATCGTAGCGGTCAAGGGGGCCAACCGGTCCGCGAATATCCGCACGGCGTTCTTCGGCGGCGAGCCGCTGTACAACGATGCGGCCGAGATCTGCATCGGCGTCCTGGTCACCTTCGGCGTGGCCGGGAACCCGCTGCTCGCCCTGGCCGCGCTGCCTGTTGTCACGCTGCTGGAGCGGTCACTGAGCCACGTCCAACTCGTGAGCGACTCGCGTACCGATTCCAAGACAGGCCTGCTGAACGCGGCGACCTGGGAGCGTGAGTCGGCGGTCGAAGTCGTCCGGGCGGTACGGACTCAGTCGCCGCTCGCGATCGCGATGGTGGACATCGACAAGTTCAAGGGCATCAACGACACCTACGGGCATCTGGCCGGCGACCAGGTGCTCAAAGAGATCGCGAACACGCTCAACGACCTGCTGCGCGACTACGACCTAGCCGGACGGTTCGGCGGCGAGGAGTTCTCGCTGCTCTTGCCGCAGACGCGAGCCGTGGACGCGTTCCGGATCGCCGAGCGTGTGCGCGCTAACATCGCGGGCCTGAGCATCATCGCGCCGGGAGCGACCGGCGGGGAACGGGTCCAGGTGACGGTGTCGATCGGCGTCGCGGCGCTCGATAGCGGGAGTAAGCGCGAGCTCTCCGAGCTGGTTGCGGCGGCGGATGCCGCCCTGTACCGGGCCAAGGCCGGCGGCCGCGACCAAGTGCAGATGATCAGCACGACCAGAGGGCTCAGCGCGATCAGCGGCCCCGGGACGGGTGCCGCGAGCCGTGGCGCCAGCGACCACCCGGACACGCCGAGCGTGTTCCGCCGCGCGGAGGGCTCCTGATCGGCCTCATGGGAACGTGGGTCAAAACCCGTACCCCACCCAGCGCGGGTAACGACCCACGATGATGACACCGGCCACGGCCGCCATCGCGGCGGCAGGCACGGCCGTGAGGTGGTGGTCCCGGGCTGGTCGGCCGGGATCGGTCAGGAAATCGCTCAGTTCCAGGTCGTGGTACGCATGATGGCGTCCGTCCTTCCGTGTTCCACGTTGCCGTTAAGGCGGTTGTGAACTGTGATGAATAAGCGCAAATAAGGGCTTCAGTTCCAGGTCGTGGTACGCACGATGGCTCCTCTCGGCGGACGGTTACTCCAAGTCAAGTCGCGGAGCATAGCGGATGACAAAGAACAACGGGTATGTAATTCGGAAATGTCCGGCATCTCCGCTACGCCACCTGCAACCGTAAGCTTTCCGTTATCAGTTACTAACTCTGAGTAACGATCACGGGCAAGAAATAACCTCGTTGAGTAGTCGAATTTTGACGTTCGGCAGCCGATGTCGCGACAATCCGGGACACTAGGTGATACGTGTCGCCCCCCACACAGGTTCAAGGTGCTCGTGGCTGCCAAACAGACGCCGGTTCGCTCGATCCACGAGCGAGGCAACGGGGTCCGGGCCTGGCCGGTCTGGAAGGTTCGGGACTGGCCGATCTGGACGCTTCCGGCCTGGCCGCGTGTCTTCGTCATCGCCGTCGTGCTCGCGGATGCCGTTGTCCTGGCGCTGGCGGCCACCTCGGCCGTCCTTAGCCCCCGCGACCTGTTGCTGTTCGCGGGGTTGCTGGCGTGCAGCGCGGCCACCTTCGAGCTGACCCGGCGCCTCGGCGAGAACGCCGGCATGGCCAAGGACGTCTACGCGACCTGGGAACTGCCCGCGGCCCTGCTGCTGCCGCTGATCTATGTGCCGCTGCTGCCGATCGTCCGGATGGCCCTGACCCAGTGGCGGATCAAGCGCGCCCCCGTGTACCGGAGAGTGTTCAGCGCGGCCGCCGTCGGGCTGAGCTATTTCGCCGCCGCCCTCACCTTTCACGGCCTGATCCGGCTCGCATCCGGAGCGCAGGCCCATCCGGCCAGCCACGCCCTGGCCTGGATGCTGATCGCCGCGGTCTGCGCGGCCGTGCAGTGGACCATCAACCAGATCCTGATCTGGACCGCGATCAAGGGCTCCAATCCCGGCGAGCGAATCCGCAACCAGGTCTTCGCCCGCGAGAACATATACAACGACGTGACCGAGCTGTGCGTGGCCGTGATCGTGACGTTCTGCGTGGCCAGCAGCATGATCGCGCTGATCTTCGCGTTTCCCTTCATCACCTTGCTGCAGCGGTCCGTGCGCCACGCCGGGCTCGTCCAGGACTCGCAGGTCGACGCCAAGACCGGCCTGCTGAACGCCGCCACCTGGGAGCGTCAGGCCACCACCGAGCTCACCCGCGCCGTCCGCACCAAGAGTCCCCTGGCCATCGCCATGGTGGACATCGACCGGTTCAAGGTCATCAACGACACCTACGGGCATCTCGTGGGTGACCAGGTGCTCAAGGAGATCTCGCGCACGCTCACCAGCCTGCTGCGCGACTACGACCTGGCCGGCCGGTTCGGCGGCGAGGAATTCTCCCTGCTCCTGCCCCAGACCAAGGCCGTCTACGCGTTCCGGATCGCCGAACGGATCCGGTCCAACATCGCCGCGATGTCGATCATCGCGCCGGGCGCCGTCGGCGGGGAACACGTGCAGGTGACGGTCTCGATCGGGGTGGCCGCGCTGGACGCCGGGACCGACCGCACGTTTTCCCAGCTGATGTCGGCGGCCGACGCCGCGCTGTACCGGGCCAAGGGCGGCGGCCGCGATCAGGTGCAGATGATCAGTACCACCCGCGGCCTGAGCGCGATCAGCGGGGCGTCCGGCGGCATCAGCGGAACGGCCCGCGATGAGCAGGCCCCGGCCGAGCCGAGCGTCTTCCGCCGCAGCCTGACCAACGCCGCTAACCGGTAGTGGCGGTGGTTCCCGGGGTCGGCACGGGCAGGACCGCCACGATCGCCACGCTGCCGGTGTGGCACTGGGACGCGTTGCCCGTGCTCAGCACCTCCGGGGTGGGATAGCCCTGGCAGGTCCACCCGCCCACCGCGACCGGCGCGCCGCCCCCGTTGCCCTGGACCTGCCCGTCCCTGATCTTGGCCGCGTACTCGTTCTCGACCTGTAGCGCTGTGCCGCAGTTCACCGTGCCCTTGGCCACCTTGATGACGACCGGGACGTTCGCCGCGGTGTGCGTGGTGCCGCAACTGGTGCCCGGCCCGGCGGATGCCGCGGATCCGCAGCCCGCCAGCAGCCCCGAGCCGCTCGCCAGCAGCGCCAGCACGCCGGCCGCGCCGCTTACCCACTGGGCCGACCGACCTGCCCCCTCCCGCTCCACCTGGTCAAGCCTATGCCCAGCCCATGTTGCATATTCATGCGCTATAGTGAATACTATTCCAAAGATTGAAAGGGGTCGACGGCGCATGGGTGCGACGGTGGCGGTCGCGGGAGCCAGCGGCTACGCGGGCGGTGAGCTGCTCCGCCTGCTGGCGGCCCACCCGGATCTTCAGATTGGCCCGGTCGCCGCGCATGGCAGCGCCGGGACCAGCGTTACCGCGCTGCATCCTCAGCTCACCGGCCACCCGGGCCTGCGCGACGCCCTCTTCGTCCCGGCCGATCCGGCGCTCCTGGCCGACGCCGACCTGCTCTTCACCGCCTTGCCGCACGGGGAATCGGCGCGGCTGGCCGCCGAACTGCCGGCCCAGCTCAAGATCGTCGACCTGGCCGCCGACTTCCGGCTGGCCGATCCGCAGGCCTGGGCGCGGTACTACCCGACGCCGTACGCCGGCCACTGGACCTACGGGCTGCCCGAACTGCCCGGCGCGCGCGCCGCGATCACGGCGTCGGCCCGGGTGGCCGCCCCGGGCTGCTATGCCACCGCGGCGATCCTGGCCCTGGCCCCGCTGGTGGCGGCCGGCCTGGTCGAGCCGTCCGACATCGTGATCGTCGCCGCCTCCGGCACATCCGGCGCCGGCCGCTCGACTCGCCCGGAGTTGCTGGCCACCGAGGTCATGGGGTCGATGTCCGCGTATCAGGTGGCCGGCACGCACCGGCACATCCCCGAAATAGAGCAGAACCTTTCTCCCGAACGGGCCGTGGTTCGTGCGTCCGCCCCGGTGACACTGTCGTTCACGCCGACGCTCGCCCCGATGCCCCGCGGCATCCTGGCCACCTGCACGGCGCGGCTGACCTCGCAGGAGATGGGCCCGGAGATGGGCAGGGCGGCGGGATCCGCGCTGCGGGACGCGCTCGGCGCGGCTTACGACGAAGAGCCGTTCGTGCACTTGCTGGCCGAGGGGCGCTGGCCGAGCACCGGCCCCACCGCGGGCTCCAACGCCGCCCACCTGCAGGTGGCGGCGGACACGCACGCCGGCCGTGCGATCGCCGTCTGCGCCCTGGACAACCTGGGCAAGGGCGCGGCCGGCCAGGCCATCCAGATCGCCAACCTCATGCTCGGCCTGCCGGAAACCGCCGGCCTGACCGCCTACGGAGTGAGCCCATGAGCGTCACCGCCCCGTCCGGGTTCCGGGCCGCCGGAGTGGCAGCCGGCCTGAAGGAGTCCGGCCAGCCCGATGTGGCCGTGGTCCTGAACGACGGGCCGTCCCGCGCCGCGGCCGCCGTGTTCACCGCCAACCGGGTCCAGGCCGCACCGGTGCTGTGGACCCGCCAGGTGGTCAGCGGCGGGCGGGTCCGGGCCGTGGTGCTCAACTCGGGCGGGGCCAACGCCTGCACCGGCGCGCCCGGTTTCCATGACACGCACGCCACGGCCGAACACCTGGCCAAGGCGATCGACGACTCGCCGGGCGAGATCGCCGTCTGCTCGACCGGGCTGATCGGCGAGCGGCTGCCCATGGACAAGCTGCTGCCCGGCGTCGACGCCGCGGTCGCCGCTGTGTCCCGGGCGGGCGGTCTGTTCGCCGCCGACGCGATCCGGACCACCGACACCGTGGTCAAGATCGCCTTCCGCAGTGTCGCCCCCTGGACCATCGGGGGTATGGCCAAGGGTGCGGGGATGCTCTCGCCGGCCCTGGCCACCATGCTGTGCGTGCTGACCACCGACGCCGACCTCACCGCCGTCGAGCTGGACGCCGCGCTGCGGTCGGCCGTGGCCGGGACCTTCGACCGGCTGGACACCGACGGCTGCACGTCCACCAACGACACGGTGCTGCTGATGGCCAGCGGCGCGACCGGAGTTCGCCCTGACCTCGGCGAGTTCACCGTGACGCTGACCGAAGTGTGCGCCGACCTGGCCCGCCAGCTTCAGCTGGACGCCGAGGGGGCACAGAAGATGATCACCATCGAGGTCATCGGCGCGGCCAGCGAGAACGATGCCGTCACGGTGGGCCGGGCCGTGGCCCGCAACAATCTGGTCAAATGCGCCATCGGCGGGGAGGACCCCAACTGGGGGCGGATCCTGGCCGCGGTCGGGACCACCGACGCGGTCTTCGACCCGGACCGGCTCAACGTGGCCGTCAACGGCGTGTGGGTCTGCCGCCACGGCGCCGCGGGGGACGAGCGCGGCAAGGTCGACCTGGCCCCGAAGGACGTCACGATCACCATCGACCTGTCCGCCGGCCCGCAGTCCGCGGTCATCTTGACCACCGACCTGACCACCGCCTACGTCCACGAGAATTCGGCCTACTCCACATGACCGTCACGGCAGGACGCGTGGCGGCCGCTTCGGCCAAGGCGTCGACGCTGATCGAGGCACTGCCCTGGCTGAACCGGTTTCACGGCCAGACCGTGGTGATCAAGTACGGTGGCCACGCCATGGCCAAGGAGGAACTGCGCCGCGCCTTCGCCCAGGACCTGGTGTTCCTGCGTTACGCCGGGCTGCGCCCGGTCGTGGTCCACGGCGGCGGCCCGCAGATCACCGAGCAGCTGGACCGGCTCGGGGTCGAGTCGGCGTTCACCGCCGGGCTCCGGGTCACCACGCCCGAGGCCATGGAGGTGGTCCGCATGGTCCTGTCCGGGAAAGTCAACAAGGACATCGTCGGCCTGATCAACCGGCACGGCTCGTTCGCGGTGGGCATCTCCGGGCAGGACGCCAGCACGTTCACCGCGACCCGCAAGGCCGCCATCGTCGACGGCGAGCCGGTCGACATCGGCCTGGTCGGCGAGATCGTCACCACCGACCCCGGAGTCGTGGAGGCGCTGCTGGCCGACGGCCGGATCCCGGTGGTCTCCAGCGTGGCGGGCGGTGAGAACGGCGAGGTGTACAACGTGAACGCGGACACCGCGGCGGCCGCGCTCGCCGTCGCGCTGGGCGCGGCCAAGCTCGTCGTGCTCACCGACGTGGCCGGCCTGTACCGGGACTGGCCGTCCTCAACCGAGCTGATCAGCGAACTGTCCGCCAGTGAACTGGAGCGGCTGCTGCCTGGCCTGTCGGCGGGGATGATCCCCAAGATGGAGGCCTGCCTGACCGCGGTCCGGGGCGGCGTCCCGCAGGCCCACGTCCTGGACGGCCGCCTCAGCCATGCGGTCCTGCTCGAGATCTTCACCGACGCCGGCATCGGCACCATGGTCCTGCCCGAAGGAGACCGGGAGTTGATACAGCCGTGAGCGAGACGGAAACCCTGCAGAAGAGGTTCGCTGCCGCCCTGATGCCGAACTACGGCGTCCCGCCCGTCGCGATCAGCCGCGGCGCCGGCTGCCGGGTTTGGGACCCGGACGGGCGCGAGTACCTGGACCTGATCGCCGGGATCGCGGTGAGCTCGCTCGGGCACGCCCATCCGGCCCTGGTCGAGGCGGTCACCCGCCAGGTCGCCCAGGTCGCGCACACCTCCAACCTGTTCCTGCACGAGCGCGAGATCGAGCTCGCCGAACGCCTGCTCTCTCTTCTCGGGGGGACTGCCCCCCCAGACCCCCCCGCTTATGGGGGGCTACCCGCCCCCCATACCCCCGGGCCCCCCTCGGGACGCGTATTTTTCGCCAACTCGGGCACCGAGGCCAACGAGGCGGCGATCAAGCTGGTGCGGCGCTGCCAGGGGCCGGACCGGCCGGTGATCGTGGCCGCCGAGCACGGCTTCCACGGCCGGACCATGGGCTCGCTCGCGCTGACCGGCAAGGCGTCGATCCGCGAGCCGTTCGGCCCGTTCGGGCTGACCGTGCGGTTCGTCCCGTTCGGCGACGCCGCCGCCCTGCGCGCGGCCCTCGGACCCGACTGCGCCGCCGCCTTCCTCGAGCCCGCCCTGGGCGAGGGCGGCGTGGTACCCGCGCCCGAGGGCTACCTGCGCGCGGCCCGCGAGGCCTGCGACGAGGCCGGCGCGCTGCTGGTCCTCGACGAGATCCAGAGCGCCATCGGCCGGACCGGTACGTGGTTCGCGCACCAGGCCGAGGGCGTCCGGCCCGACGTGCTGACCCTGGCCAAGGGCCTGGGCGGCGGGCTGCCGATCGGCGCGTGCGTCGGATTCGGCGCGTGCGGCGTCGGCTTCGCCAAGGGCGACCACGGCTCGACCTTCGGCGGCAACCCGGTCGCCTGCGCCGCCGGACTCGCGGTCCTCGATACCATCGAGCACGACGGGCTCCTGGCCCAGGTCACGACGGTAGGGGAGCGCCTGGCGGCCGGTCTGCGGGCGGTCCGGCACCCGCTGGTGGCGGGTGTTCGCGGCCGCGGGCTATGGCTGGCCGTCGCGCTGACCGCCACCCGGGCCGCGGACCTGGAGGCGGCCGCCCGGCGTGCCGGGTTCCTCGTCAACGCGGTTCAGCCGGACGCCATCCGGCTGGCCCCGCCGCTGATTCTCAGCCCCGCCGAGGCGGACGAGTTCCTCGCCGCCTGGCCCGCCATCCTCGACCAGGAGGCCGTGTGATGCCCAAGCACTTCCTGCGCGACGACGACCTCACCCCCGCCGAGCAGGCCGGGGTCCTCGATCTGGCCGATGCGATGAAGAAGGACAGGTTCGGCCATCAGACGCTGGCCGGGCCGCGCGCCGTGGCCGTGCTGTTCGACAAGCCCTCCCTGCGGACCAGGGTCTCCTTCTCGGTCTGGGAGCAGGCCGAGAACCGGCTGCACGCGCAGAAGGCGCTGATTTCCTGGCTCCTGGAGCAAGCGTGAGCCAGCTGACCAAGACCGCGCGGCAGGCGCGCATCGCGGCCATCCTGGCCCGCGAGCAGGTCCGCTCCCAGGAGGAACTCGCCGACCTGCTCGAGCGGTACGCCAGCGTGCACGTGACCCAGGCCACCTTGTCCCGCGACCTCGACGAGCTCGGCGTGGTCCGGCTGCGCGCCGCGGGCGGCGCCCTGGTCTACGCGCTGCCCGAGGAGCCGGGCGGCCCCGGCTCGCGACCCGGCGGCACCCTGCTCTCCCCGGCGGCCCACCCCGGCCTGACCGAACCCGATCCCGGTCGCGCCGAACGTCCCGCCGATTCCGCGCCGCCCACCCGGCTGGCCCGCTACCTGGGGGAGCTGCTGACCTCGGCCGAGGCCAGCGCCAACCTGGTGGTGCTCAGGACGCCGGCCGGGGCGGCGCAGTTCCTGGCCTCGGTCCTCGACCACGCGGCCATGCCCTCGATCCTGGGCACCGTGGCCGGCGACGACACCGTGCTGGTCATCGCGCGCGATCCGGCCGGCGGCGAAGCCTTGGCCGCCGAGCTCAACCGCCTCGCCCAGCGCCGCCGGCGCCCCCACGAACCCCCGCCGCAAGCCCCGCCCGAGCCCTAGCCCCGCGCCGCCCCCCGCTCCGCGCCGCCCCCGGCCCCGCGCCGCCCAGGACCTTTTGGGGCTTGTGGCACACATGCCCCAATAGACGGGGCTCGTGGGCCACGCACACCAATCGGATCGAGCCGGGGAATGGGGCTTGTGGCACACATGCCCCGATAGACGGGGCTCGTGGCACACAGACCCCAATAAGGTGGGGGCGTCAGGACGGCAAGGGGTGCGGGAGAATCGTGCAAATGGGCGAAACGGGAGCCGAGGGCGTGGGACAGGGACCAGGGACGCGGTTGTGGGGCGGGCGCTTTTCGGCCGGGCCCGCCGACGCGCTGGCCCGGTTGTCAGTCAGCGTGCAATTCGACTGGCGGCTGGCCCGTTACGACCTGCGCGCCTCGCGGGCGCACGCCCGGGTGCTGCACCGGGCCGGCCTGCTCACCGACGGCGAGCTGACCGCCATGCTCAAGGCACTCGACGAGCTCGACCGGGCCTGCGCGGACGGCTCGTTCCGGCCGACGGTGGCCGACGAGGACGTGCACACCGCCCTGGAGCGCGGCCTGCTTGAGCGCCTGGGCGCACTGGGCGGCAAGCTGCGGGCCGGCCGCAGCCGCAACGACCAGGTCGCGACCGACTTGCGGCTCTACCTGCGGGACCACGTCCGGTTCATCGCGAGCCGGCTGGCCGAACTGGAGAGCGCGCTGGTCGACCAGGCCGCGGCCAGCGGCGACGTGCCCGCGCCCGGCATGACTCACCTGCAGCACGCCCAGCCGGTGCTGTTCGGCCAGCAGTTGCTGGCGCACGTCCAGGCCTTCGCCCGTGACGCGAGCCGGCTGACGGGACTGGGACCGGCGGGCCGCGATCAGCCCGCTCGGGTCCGGCGCGCTGGCCGGCTCGTCCCTGCCGGTCGACCCGCAACTGCTCGCCGCCGAGCTGGGCTTCGACGCGGCCGCTCCGAACTCCATGGACGCGGTCAGCGACCGGGACTTCGCCGCCGAGTTCTGCTTCGCCGCGGCGTTGATCGGCGTGCACCTGTCCCGGCTGGGCGAGGAGATTGTGCTGTGGTCCTCACAGGAGTTTGGCTGGGTCGAGATCGATGACGCGTACGCCACCGGATCCTCGATCATGCCGCAGAAGAAGAACCCCGATGTGGCCGAGCTGGCCCGGGGCAAGGCGGGGCGCCTGATCGGCGGGCTGACCGGGCTGCTCACCACGCTGAAGGGCCTGCCGCTGACCTACAACCGGGACCTGCAGGAGGACAAGGAGCCCGTCTTCGACGCGGTCGACACCCTGCTGCTCGTGCTGCCCGCCATGGCCGGCCTGATCGCGACCCTGCGGGTCAACCCGGAACGGCTGCGCCAGGGCGCCTCGGTCGGGTTCACGCTGGCCACCGACCTGGCCGAGTACCTGGTCCGCCGCGGCGTCCCGTTCCGCGAGGCGCACGAGGTGGTCGGCCACCTAGTGGTGTGGTGCCAGGTGCACGACTGCGACCTAGCCGACGTGAGCGACGCCGACCTGGCCAAGGTGTCCGAGCACCTGACGCCCGACGTCCGCCAGGTGCTGACCGTGGAGGGAGCGCTGGCCGCCCGCAAGGGCTACGGCGGGACGGCGCCCGAGCGTGTCGCCGAGCAGATCGCCGCGCTGCGCGTCACGGTCGACGAGCACGCCGGCTGGGCGGCCGGAACCATCGGGTAGCGCCCGGCCTGTGACCCTTATATCCCGGGACTTCTTCGCCCGGCCGTCCGTTCCGCTCGCTCCGGAACTGCTCGGTCTCGGTCTCGTGCTCGAGCACGAGACCGACGCCGGGCTGGTCGCGGTCGAGCTCACCGAGGTGGAGGCATACGCCGGGGCCAGCGATCCGGCCTCGCATGCCTACCGCGGTAAGACGGCGCGGAACGCGGTGATGTTCGGCCCGCCCGGGCACGCCTACGTCTACTTCACTTACGGCATGCACTTCTGCGTGAACCTGGTCTGCCTGGGCAACGGCAGCGCCTCGGCGGTCCTGCTGCGCGCGGGCCGGATCATCGCGGGGGAGGAGCTGGCCCGCACCCGGCGGTCGGGGTACCCCGGGGGGTACGGGGGGGCGGGCAGCCCTCCCGTGAAAGGAGAGTGATCCCCTTCCGCGACCTGGCTCGCGGCCCCGCCCGGCTCTGTCAGGCGCTGGACATCGACCGGTCCCTCGACGGCGCGGACGTCTGCGTCGCAGATTCGCCGCTGCGCATGCGCTGGCCTGAAGCGAGTACCACGGCCCGTTCGGCAGAGAAAAAAGTCCTCAGCGGCCCGCGGGTCGGAGTCTCCCAAGCGGCCGAGTTGCCGTGGCGGTTCTGGATCGAGGGAGAACCGACCGTCTCGGTATATCGTCCGGCGGTGCCGAGACGACGCAAACTGGTTACCCCCTAGGGACCGGTAGGTGGCACCATGCAGGCGTGGACGACATCATCGACGAACTCTCCTGGCGGGGCCTGCTGGCCGACACGACCGATATCGGTGACCTGCGCAAGGCACTGAACACGGGCCGGGTCACCTTCTACGCCGGCTTCGACCCGACCGCTCCCGGGCTGCATATCGGCAACCTGGCTCTGCTGCTCACCATGCGTCGGCTTCAGCTGGCCGGGCACCGGCCGATCGGGCTGGTCGGCGGGGCTACCGGGTTGATCGGCGACCCGAGCGGCAAGTCGGCCGAGCGGGTCCTGAATCCCCGCGAGCTGGTCGCCGAGTGGGTGGAGCGGATCCGCCGCGAGGAGTCCAGGTTCCTCGACTTCGACGCCGGCGAGGCCAGCGCGCTGATCGTTAGCAACCTGGAATGGACCGGGTCCATGCTCGTCCTCGACTTCCTCCGCGACATCGGCAAGTACTTCTCGGTCAACCGGATGCTGGATCGTGAGTCGGTCAAGGCCAGACTTGATGGCGGCGGACTCAGCTTCACCGAGTTCAGCTACCAGCTCCTGCAGGCCATGGACTACCTGGAGCTGTACCGGCGCTACGGCTGCACGCTCCAGCTGGGCGGCAGCGACCAGTGGGGCAACCTGGTCGGGGGCGTGGGCCTGATCAGGTCGGTGGAGGGCGCGTCCGTGCACGCGCTGGCCATCCCGCTGGTTACCAAGGCGGACGGCACCAAGTACGGCAAGACCGAGGGCGGCGCGATCTGGCTCAGCCCCGATCTGATGTCGCCGTACGCGTTCTACCAGTTCTGGCTCAACGTGGCCGACGTCGAGGTGCCGGGCCTGCTCCGGGTCTACAGCTTTAAGTCCCGTGCGGAGATCGAGAGCTTGTCCGCGCAAAGCGTAGACCGGCCCGCGGCCCGGGCTGGTCAGCGCGCGCTGGCCGAGGAGGTCACCACCCTGGTGCACGGGGCCGAGGAGACCCGCCGTGCGATCGCGGCCAGCCAGGCCCTGTTCGGCCGCAGCGACCTGGGCGAGGTCGACGAGCGGACCCTGGAGGCAGCCGTCGCCGAGGTGCCCTCAGCGCGGATCTTCGCCACCGGCGACAGCCTGCCGACCGTGGTGGACCTGCTGGCCGAGACCAAGATCGTGTCCAGCAAGTCCGCCGCCCGGCGGAACATTGCCGAAGGCGGCGCTTACCTCAACAACCGCAAGGTGACCTCGGAGGACGCGGTCCCCGGCCCCGACGAGCTGCTGTACGGCCGCTTCCTGATCCTCCGGATCGGCAAGCGCAACATCGGCGCCATCGAGGTCGTCCGCTAACCGCGGAGCTGCCGGCTGTCCCGGCAGGTGGTCCGCTGCCCCCGGTAGCTCATCCCCTCGGTCCAGCCGCTGGCGCCCGGCCCGCTCCCATACGAAATGAACCGGCTTTCACTGCGCTCTAGCGTGGTGAAAGCCTGGTTTCACTACCCCCGCGTTCGTTCGCGCGGAAAGGCATCCTCGCCATTGTCTGAGCCGGTTGCCGCGTTTGTTACCTGGGAAATTGCCGGCGGCCTCGTGGCACCCCCAGACCGGCGACACTCCGTGCGCGACTGATCACATCGTGTCTGACCTGGGTTAACGACGAGTATCGCGATTCGATTTGACGAAGGCGCGGAGCACCCCTAGAGTTCTTCTTGCCGCGAGGGGATGGACGCGAAAGCGCCAGGTCCCGCGGAGCCACCAGGAAGTCCTTCTAGCTAGGGCCTCGTGCTGTGCGCGAAGGTCCGGGGCTTAGGCTACCCTGGGGGCAGGACAGGTTCACGAGTTGACAACGTTCTAACGAACCGAGTTGACGAAGGGTGCCTCGCCTGGTAAGTTAGGATAGTTGCCCTGGAGACGGATGAGAGTCCGTCGAAGGTGTGCGTCCGCTCCTTGAGAACTCAACAGCGTGCTAAAAGCCAGTGCACAAAGCACAAACCCCGTCAGTGGGGCGGCTCCGTCATTGCGTACGGACTGACCTCACTAACGGCGGCCATGATCGGCTTCCGTGTCGGCCGCAAGGTCTTCGCGGAGGCACTCTCATGTCAACAATCCGCTTCGCATAAGCGAGCGGTTGTTAATAGACATCAACGGAGAGTTTGATCCTGGCTCAGGACGAACGCTGGCGGCGTGCTTAACACATGCAAGTCGAGCGGAAAGGCCCTTCGGGGTACTCGAGCGGCGAACGGGTGAGTAACACGTGAGTAACCTGCCCCTAGCTCTGGGATAGCTCCGGGAAACCGGGATTAATACCAGATATGACCACTTCAGACATCTGTTTTGGTGGAAAGAATTTCGGCTAGGGATGGGCTCGCGGCCTATCAGCTTGTTGGTGGGGTAACGGCCTACCAAGGCGACGACGGGTAGCCGGCCTGAGAGGGCGACCGGCCACACTGGGACTGAGACACGGCCCAGACTCCTACGGGAGGCAGCAGTGGGGAATATTGCGCAATGGGCGAAAGCCTGACGCAGCGACGCCGCGTGGGGGATGAAGGCCTTCGGGTTGTAAACCCCTTTCAGCAGGGACGAAGCGAGAGTGACGGTACCTGCAGAAGAAGCGCCGGCTAACTACGTGCCAGCAGCCGCGGTAACACGTAGGGCGCAAGCGTTGTCCGGAATTATTGGGCGTAAAGAGCTCGTAGGCGGTCTGTTGCGTCCGCTGTGAAAACTCGGGGCTTAACCCCGAGCCTGCAGTGGATACGGGCAGACTAGAGGTAGGTAGGGGAGAATGGAATTCCCGGTGTAGCGGTGAAATGCGCAGATATCGGGAGGAACACCGGTGGCGAAGGCGGTTCTCTGGGCCTTACCTGACGCTGAGGAGCGAAAGCGTGGGGAGCGAACAGGATTAGATACCCTGGTAGTCCACGCTGTAAACGTTGGGCGCTAGGTGTGGGATCCTTCCACGGATTCCGTGCCGCAGCTAACGCATTAAGCGCCCCGCCTGGGGAGTACGGCCGCAAGGCTAAAACTCAAAGGAATTGACGGGGGCCCGCACAAGCGGCGGAGCATGTTGCTTAATTCGACGCAACGCGAAGAACCTTACCAAGGTTTGACATGCAGGGAAAAGCCGTAGAGATACGGTGTCCGTAAGGGTCCTGCACAGGTGGTGCATGGCTGTCGTCAGCTCGTGTCGTGAGATGTTGGGTTAAGTCCCGCAACGAGCGCAACCCTCGTCCTATGTTGCCAGCGGGTAATGCCGGGGACTCATAGGAGACTGCCGGGGTCAACTCGGAGGAAGGTGGGGATGACGTCAAGTCCTCATGCCCCTTATGTCTTGGGCTGCAAACATGCTACAATGGCCGGTACAAAGGGTTGCGAGACCGCAAGGTGGAGCGAATCCCAAAAAGCCGGTCTCAGTTCGGATTGGGGTCTGCAACTCGACCCCATGAAGTCGGAGTCGCTAGTAATCGCGAATCAGCAACGTCGCGGTGAATACGTTCCCGGGCCTTGTACACACCGCCCGTCACGTCACGAAAGTCGGTAACACCCGAAGCCGGTGGCCTAACCCGTAAGGGAGGGAGCCGTCGAAGGTGGGATCGGCGATTGGGACGAAGTCGTAACAAGGTAGCCGTACCGGAAGGTGCGGCTGGATCACCTCCTTTCTAAGGAGCAACTGGCGCGGTCCTCACTGTGTTGCAAAGACACGTGGCCCGCGTCCAGAGCCATGTCTCGGGCGAACGTCCCGAGATGGCAGCTCACTGTGGAGCACTGGTTATTCGGTCAAGCTCGTCACTCAAGCCAGTTAGTACGGCCCCTCGGGGCTGGAAGGGTGGTGGCGGTACGGCTTGGCCGAGCACGCTGTTGGGCCCTGAGGGAACGGGCGTCTAGCCATCCCCTCGGACCGGAGCGCCCCGCCTGCGTAACGCGGCGGTGCGCGCGCCGGGACCGCCCGTATCTTGAGAACTGCACAGTGGACGCGAGCATCAATTGTAGTCGCCAAGTTAATAAGGGCACACGGTGGATGCCTTGGCACCAGGAGCCGAAGAAGGACGTTGGAGCCTGCGATAAGCCCCGGGAAGTCGGCAACCAGACATTGATCCGGGGATTTCCGAATAGGGAAACCTGATAGGGCGTAATTGCCCATCACCCCTGCCTGAACACATAGGGCAGGTGGAGGTAACGCGGGGAAGTGAAACATCTCAGTACCCGCAGGAAGAGAAAGCAACCGCGATTCCCTGAGTAGTGGTGAGCGAAAGGGGAAGAGGCCAAACCAGTCACGTGTTAAAGCCGGCAGGCGTTGCGTGACCGGGGTAGCGGGACCGCTCAGTCAGAGCTGCTGATCTGGCAGAGAGTTACAAATCGTTTGGGTAGCAGAAGACGTTGGAAAGCGTCGGCACAGAGGGTGATACCCCCGTACGTGAAACCTAAACGACTCTCGAGCGGTATCCCAAGTAGCACGGAGCCCGTGAAATTCCGTGTGAATCCGGGGGGACCACCCCCTAAGCCTAAATACTCCCTGGTGACCGATAGTGAACCAGTACCGTGAGGGAAAGGTGAAAAGCACCCCGGTGAGGGGTCGTGAAATAGTACCTGAAACCGTGTGCCTACAAGCCGTGGGAGCGTGCCGGTTATACCGGCGTGAAGTGACCGCGTGCCTTTTGAAGAATGAGCCTGCGAGTTACGATATGTGGCAAGGTTAACCCGTGTGGGGCAGCCGTAGCGAAAGCGAGTCTGAATAGGGCGTTGAGTCGCATGTTGTAGACCCGAAGCGGAGTGATCTACCCATGGGCAGGTTGAAGCGCGGGTAAGACCGCGTGGAGGACCGAACCCACCAGGGTTGAAAACCTGGGGGATGACCTGTGGGTAGGGGTGAAAGGCCAATCAAACTCCGTGATAGCTGGTTCTCCCCGAAATGCATTTAGGTGCAGCGTTGCGTGTTTCTTACCGGAGGTAGAGCTACTGGTTGGTCTAGGGGGCCAACAAGCTTACTGAAATCAGCCAAACTCCGAATGCCGGTAAGTTAGAGCGCGGCAGTGAGACTGCGGGCGATAAGGTTCGTAGTCGAGAGGGAAACAACCCAGATCACCAGCTAAGGCCCCTAAGCGTGTGCTAAGTGGGAAAGGATGTGGAGTTGCAGAGACAACCAGGAGGTTGGCTTAGAAGCAGCCACCCTTGAAAGAGTGCGTAATAGCTCACTGGTCAAGTGATTCTGCGCCGACAATTTAGCGGGGCTCAAGCACACCGCCGAAGCTGTGACACTCGCGCGATCGCCCGGCCCTCTATGGTTAAAGTGGATGGCGGTCTTGGCCCCCGCGGCTTCGGCTGCGGACGCCTCGACTGCGGCCACCGGCTCCTTTAGGGTCCAGGTGCGCGGGTGGGTAGGGGAGCGTCGTGTGGCAAGGGAAGCAGCGGAGTGATCCAGCTGTGGATGCTACACGAGTGAGAATGCAGGCATGAGTAGCGAATGAGGGGTGAGAAACCCCTCCGCCGAATGACCAAGGGTTCCTGGGGCAGGCTAATCCGCCCAGGGTAAGTCGGGACCTAAGGCGAGGCCGACAGGCGTAGTCGATGGACAACGGGTTGATATTCCCGTACCCGCGTAAGTGCGCCAATGCCGAGGCTAGCGATGCTAAGCACCTGACGCCAGGGAGCCCTTCGGGGCTGATCTGGTAGATCGTGCGAACCAGACTGGTAGTAGGCAAGCTGAAGGGGTGACGCAGGAGGGTAGCTCTACCGGGCGATGGTTGTTCCCGGAGTAAGGGTGTAGGGCGACGTGTAGGCAAATCCGCACGTCACATAGCCTGAGACCTGACGCCGAGCCGATTTTGGTGAAGTGAGTAATCCCATGCTGCCAAGAAAAACCTCGCAGCGAGCACTTAAGCGGCCCGTACCCCAAACCGACTCAGGTGGTCAGGTAGAGAATACCAAGGCGATCGGGTGAACTGTGGTTAAGGAACTAGGCAAATTATCCCCGTAACTTTGGGAGAAGGGGAGCCGTGTCCGGTGATGGAGCTTGCCTCCTGAGCTGGGTGCGGTCGCAGATACCAGGGAGAAGCGACTGTTTACTAAAAACACAGGACCGTGCAAAGTCGCAAGACGACGTATACGGTCTGACGCCTGCCCGGTGCCGGAACGTTAAGGGGACGGGTTAGTGGCCTTCGGGTTGCGAAGCTCAGAACTTAAGCGCCGGTAAACGGCGGTGGTAACTATAACCATCCTAAGGTAGCGAAATTCCTTGTCGGGTAAGTTCCGACCTGCACGAATGGCGTAACGACTTCTCCACTGTCTCAACCACAGACCCGGCGAAATTGCACTACGAGTAAAGATGCTCGTTACGCGCAGCAGGACGGAAAGACCCCGGGACCTTCACTGCAGCTTGACATTGGTGTTTGGGACGTCTTGTGTAGGATAGGTGGGAGACTGTGAAGCGGGCACGCTAGTGCCGGTGGAGTCATCGGTGAAATACCACTCTGGTCGTTCTGGATGTCTAACCTAGGTCCGTGATCCGGATCAGGGACAGTGTCTGGTGGGTAGTTTAACTGGGGCGGTTGCCTCCCAAAAGGTAACGGAGGCGCCCAAAGGTACCCTCAGCCTGGTCGGCAACCAGGTGTCGAGTGCAAGTGCACAAGGGTGCTTGACTGTGAGACAGACATGTCGAGCAGGAGCGAAAGCTGGGACTAGTGATCCGGCGGTGGCATGTGGAAGCGCCGTCGCTTAACGGCTAAAAGGTACCCCGGGGATAACAGGCTGATCTTCCCCAAGAGTCCATATCGACGGGATGGTTTGGCACCTCGATGTCGGCTCGTCGCATCCTGGGGCTGGAGCAGGTCCCAAGGGTTGGGCTGTTCGCCCATTAAAGCGGTACGCGAGCTGGGTTTAGAACGTCGTGAGACAGTTCGGTCCCTATCCGCTGCGCGCGCAGGAGACTTGAGAGGGGCTGTCCCTAGTACGAGAGGACCGGGACGGACGAACCTCTGGTGTGCCAGTTGTTCTGCCAAGAGCACGGCTGGTTTGCTACGTTCGGAAGGGATAACCGCTGAAAGCATCTAAGCGGGAAGCTCGCCTCAAGATGAGGTCTCCCTCTGGGTTAACCAGGTAAGGCCCCCAGTAGACGACTGGGTTGATAGGCCGGAGGTGGAAGCACGGCAACGTGTGCAGCTGACCGGTACTAATAGGCCGAGTGGCTTGGCTTCTACTCCATTTTGTTGTTTGCGTCCACTGTGCGGTTCCCGAGATACGGTCGCCATTCAAGCCTGCTTCGCTTAGCGGGCTGGTGACATCTCAATAGAGTTTCGGCGGTTATAGCGAAGGGGAAACACCCGGTCCCATTCCGAACCCGGAAGTTAAGCTCTTCAGCGCCGATGGTACTGCGCGGGGGACCGCGTGGGAGAGTAGGACGCCGCCGGACATACTTGAAGAGGGTCGCTCCCCATATGTGGTCGAGCGGCCCTCTTCGTTTGTCTGGGTACTGTGGTGGCAGATGCTGGAGGTTGGTGTCGTGGCTGAGGGACGCGGAACGCCCAAGGGGCGTGGAGCAAGCGGCGCTGGCCGCGGGATCCCGAAGACGGCCCGCGCTGGCGCCGGGGCGGCGAAAACCCCACGCAGGAGCCCGCGACCGACCGGGACCAGCGGATCCGGCAGCTACAGCCGGGGCCGAGCGGCCGCCGACCGGACCGGCCAGGAACCGCGTACCGGTCGCACCGGCCGAGCCGGGACACCGCGCGACGGCGCGAGCGGCGACGGTCCGCGGCGTGGCCCCAGGACATCGGCCGGCGACGGCGTGCGATCTGGCTCTCGGACCTCGGCCGGTGACGGCGCGCGGCGTGGTCCGCGAACACCGGCCGGCGACGCCCCGCGCGGGACCGGGCGGTCCGCCGCCGCCGAAGGTCGGCCAGCCGCCGACGGGACCAGGCGCGCACCCGGGCGGTCGTTCGGCGCCGGGGCCCGCGGAGCCGGCCCGAGTACCCGCGGTTTCCGCCGAGATGCGCCTCCTCGTACGCGGGAGCGTGAGGACGAGGAGAGCGTCGGCGTCGATCGAGGACCGCGGCAAGGGCCAGCACGGGGACCGCGGACGCGGCCAAGCGAGAGCGGGAGCCGGCGGCCAGCCGCCGGTACCGGGCGCCGGTCCTGGGACCGGGACGAGGCTTCGCCGCGTCCGGTACGCGACCGCACCACCGACCGTCCCTCGGCCAGCCGGTCCTGGACCGCACGACCCGACAGGGACCGCTCCCGCACCGCGAGGCCCGACACCGACCAGTCTCGCACCGCGAGGCCCGACACGGACCGCTCCCGTACCGCAATGCCGGGGGGGACGGACCGATACCGGGCCGCGAGGCCCGACACGGACCGGTCCCGCACCGGGCGGCCGGGCACGGACCGGCCCCGGAGCGCTAGGCCCGACACGGATCGCTCCCGCACCGCAAGACCGGGGCCGGACCGATACCGGACCTCGAAGCCCGGCTCGGATTACCCGCCCCGGCGCCGGGAGGACCGGCCCGGGGACAGGGAGAGCACGCCCCGGCCGAGCGGACCTCGTCTCCCGGATACGATCGTCGCGGCCCAGCTCGCTCCCGAGGCGCGCGCCCAGCTGCAGAGCCTGCCGAACGACCTGGCCGACACCGTGGCCCGCTACCTGGTCGCCGCGGGGATGGCCGAGAATCCGGAGCAAGGCTACGAGTATGCCCAGGCGGCCAAGCGCCTAGCCGCCCGGGTCGGCGTGGTCAGGGAGGCGACCGGGATCGCCGCCTATCAGGCCGGGCAGTGGGCCGAAGCCCTGGCTGAGCTCCGGGCTGCGCGCCGGATGACCGGGAGCGATGACTATCTGCCCATGATGGCCGACAGCGAGCGTGCCCTCGGCCGGCCCGACCGGGCGCTGGCGCTGATCCGCGAGGCCGACACCAGCACCCTGGATCGTGCCGCGCAGATCGAGCTGCGCATCGTCGAGTCCGGGATCCGCCGCGATCAAGGGCTCGCGGACGCCGCGGTGCTCGCGCTGCAGGTACCGGAGCTCCGCAGCGGACGGCTGCGCCCCTGGTCCGCCCGGCTTTTCTACGCTTACGCCGATGCGCTGCTCGCCGCCGGGCGCACCGAGGAGGCCAGGGACGCGTTCGCCCGGGCCGCCGCGGCCGATCCCGACGGCGACACCGACGCCGCCGACCGGCTGGACGAACTCGACGGCGTCCAGTTCGAGGATCTGGCCGATGATGCCGATGACAGCGATGACGCCGATGACAGCGAGGATGTCACGGCCGATCCGGTCTGAGCGTGTGGCAGGCCCGTCCCGCTAACCCCATACTTGGGGGATGTTCGATAAGAAGGCGCAGGCCGAGGCGCTGATCCTGGCCGACGAGGGCGTTGGCAACGTCACCGACACCGACATTCACGGCGTGCACTGGGATCACCACAAGTACATCGTGGAGGTCCGGCCGGCCGGGGCCGAGCCATGCACACCAGTCCACGGACGCTGACGCGGCGGTCTACCAAGGCTGACGGAACGGGGTCACCGCGGGCCGGAGTCCTCCAGCCCGGCCAGGATGTCTCCGAACACCTGGCTGAACACCGTGGCTTGCTCGCTGTCCATCCGGTCGAAGACCAGCCGGCGGACGGCGGCCACGTGCCCTGGCGCCGCGGCCTCGATCGCCGCGCGGCCGGCCACGGTCAGCACGACCTCCGAGCCGCGCCGGTCGCCGGCGCAATCCTGCCTGGCGACCAAGCCGCGGCGGCTCATCCGGGACAGCATGTGCGAAAGCCTGCTCTGCTCCCAGTCCAGGGCCAAGCCGAGCTGGAACGGCCGGAGCTTGCCCTCGGACGTCTCGCTGAGCTGCACGAGCACCTCGTACTCGGGCAGGGAGAGCCCGCACTCCGCCTGGAGCAGCCGGTTCAGCCGGGTGGTCAGCAGCGATCCCGCGCGCAGGTAGGCGCGCCAGGCCCGCTGCTCGTCCGAGGTCAGCCACTGGTCGGCCACGGCTTCAGTGTACCGGAATTAATGACATGTCATGTATGTTGACAGGCTCATGACACGTCATCTACCAACCAAGGCCGCCAGTTCCAAGGCCGCGAGCACCACGGTCCCGGTTCACCCGCTGCTCGCCGAGCGGTGGAGCCCGCGCGGGTTCGACCAGGAGCACGAACTTGGCGAGCACGCGCTGACCGCGCTGCTGGAGGCGGCGCGCTAGAGCCGGGCTAGCTCGTCTCGGCCTGCTCCAGCCAGTGCATGATCCCGCTGACATTGGACGCGCTTCCGCTGATCCGCTCGAACTTCTTGGCCAGGGCGGGATCGGCGTCCAGGCTGAACGCCGCGTAACGGGCCCTGGTCCGCTCGACCACCATGGCCACGGCGTGGTCCAGGTCCAGGCCCGCGGCGCGCGCCTGCCGTGTCTCCTCCACCCAGATCCGGATCTCCTCCGCCGACCGCTCCAGCGCCCGCTCCACCTCGGCGACCGGTCCGTAGTGGCTGAACAGCAGCCGGGTGGGCCGCAACTCGGCGAACCGCTGCACAGAGGCCAGCGCGACCTCCAGGTCGAAGTCGGGCGGCGGCGTGGCGGGCCGCTGGTCTCCGGTCTCCGGGATGTAGACCCCGGCCGCGTCCCCGGTGTACAGGTCACCGGTCTCGGAGTCGAGCAGCCCCACGTGGTGCTTGGCGTGGCCGGGGGAGTAATAGCTGTCCAGACGGCGGCCGCCGCCCAGATCGACCGTCCCGGTGTCTTCCAGGGCCACGATGCGGTCCGCGGGCACGGGCGCGAGGATGCCGAAGAGGCGGTCGAGCGCGTCGCCGTACACCGCCCGGGCGCTGGCCATGAGCCTGCTCGGGTCGGCGAGATGCCGCGCGCCGCGCTGGTGGACGACGATCTGCGCCCCCGGGTACAGGGCCGCGATGTCGCCGGCGCCCCCGGCGTGATCCAGGTGGATGTGCGTCACCACCACGGTGGCCAGGTCCCCGGCACCGATCCCGAGCCGGGCCAGGGCGTCGCGGACCACCGGGGCGGACGGCGCGGTTCCGGTCTCCACCAGGCATGGCCGGTCGCCTCGGATAAGATAACCCGCCGTGATCCCGTCGTAACCGGCCATCCGGGTGTCGATCTGGAACACCTCATGACCCAGCGGGGTAATGGCTTCGTCCACCGGGTCATTGTCGCAGACGGCTGCCCACGGCCAGCCTGGAGAACTCCCTCAGGCGGCCGGGCCGAACGTCCGTAGCACCAGCCCGGTCCGCGGCTTGGGACCGAACGACGTGGACTTGCGCGGTACCCGCTCGCCCTGCGCGGCGGTCTGGATGACGCTGTCGAATGAGGGCGGGTTGCAGATCACCGCGGTCGCCCCGGTCTCGGTCGCCATACGCACCGCGTCGGCGGCGTCATGATTGATCAATACGCTTCGCTCGCTGTCCGCGATGCCCCACAGCCGGCCGATCAGCAGCTGCTGCATCACCGAAGCGTCCAGGCACCGCCAGGACGCGGAGGTGCCGTCCGGCATCGACGCCGCGGCCTGCACTGGGTCCGGCTGGCTGAGCAGCCAGAAGCCAGGCGCCCCGGCCGGACCGCCGGCCAGCAGGAACGCGGTCTCCTCGCGCCCGGCCGTCGCCAGGCACTCCAGCGCGCCGGCCAGGCCGCGGCCGGCCGGAAGATCTTGCACGGTGAACGCGGCCTTGGCCAGCTCAGCCGCGCGCTCCGGCGACAGGCCCGGCAGCACCCGGTGGATCGGGCCCAGCCGCGGCGGGTAGGCATCGGAATCGACCAGGAACGCCAGCCCGTAGTCCCACGGGCCGGCCCCGAGCCCGGACGCGCGCTTATCGGCCTGCAGGTCAAGGTAGGCGGCGTACCGGTGGTGGCCGTCCGCGATCAGGGCTCGGCGCCCGGCCAGGTCGGCCAGGATGGCGTCCTGCTCGTCGGGATGGCCGAGCCGCCACAGCCGGTGCCTGACTCCGTCCTCGGTCGCTATCGACACGATGGGCGTGTGCTCGGCCGCGACATGGTCGACGATCTCGGTGGCCGTGGGCGCGGCCTCATCGGCCCCGTGGCCGGTGTCTTCGCGGTCGTAGATGAGGAAGATCGGCTCTAGGTTGGCCTTCGTCGCCGCCATCAGCGCCTTCCGGTCGGCCACCAGGCCCGGCATGACGCCCTCGTGGGGCAAGATACCCGCCGTTTCGGGCGAACCGAGCCGGACCAGGCTGATGATGCCACGCTGGAGCCACGACGAGGCCTCGTCGGCCTGCTCGTACAGGTACAACGCGGGCATCCGGTCCCGGATCAGCACGCCCGCCGATAGCCACTCGCGCAGCAGGCCGGCCGCGGCCAGGCTCGCGTCGGCGTCCTCGCCTGGCAGGATTAGACGGACAACGTTATGCGGGTCGGCCGCCCGCAGGTGCTCGAGGCTGCCCCCGCTGATCACGTCATACGGTGGGGAGGTGACGTTTGCGATGCCGCTCACCCGGTCACGGGCGTAACGGATGCCGCGGAAGGGTGCCAGCACGAGGCCGGGACCAGAGCCGGACGGAAGGGTCTGCACACATGTCAGAAGGATCGAGCGCCAGCGGTGATTCCCGTCCGCAGGAAAACTTCCCTGGCCAGGCGCTTCCTGAAGGAGATGTGCATGCCTGGTACCGGCGCGGGATGGAACTTCTGGGCAACGGCAGCCCGGCGGCCGCGGCTCAGGTGCTGCAGCGCGCCTCGACAGCCGAGCCGGCCTCGCGCAGCGTCCGGGAGGCTCTGGCACGGGCCCAGTTCGACGCGGGCCAGTACGCGGAGGCGGCCGGCAACTTCCGGATGATCGTGGAGGCGAGCCCGTCGGACGACTATGCGCACTTCGGCCTGGGGCTGGCCCTGGCCAGGACCGGGCACCACGCCGCGGCCGCCGAGTACCTGGCCCTGGCCGCCGCGATGCGACCCGACGCGGCGCACTACACCGAAGCCCTGCGGTCGGTCCGCGCCACCCTGCGCGCCCGGGAAGACAGCCGATGACGCGGCCTGGCCCGCGCGCCAGCACCGAGCCGCTCGACACCGCCTACGACGTCGCGCTGCTCGACCTGGACGGCACCGTCTACCTGGGCGGCACCGCGATCCCCGGCGCGGTCGAGGCGCTCCGCAAGGCCGACGCGGCGGGCATGCGGCTGGCCTACGTGACGAACAACGCCTCGCGCACGCCCGCCGCCATCGCCGCGCTGCTGACCGGCTTCGGCGTCCCGGCCACCGCGCGGGACGTGGTGACCTCGGCCCAGGCTGCCGCGCGGATGCTCGCCGAACGTCTCCCCGCGGGCGCCCCGGTCCTGGTGGTCGGGGGTGCCGGCCTGCGCACGGCCCTGCGGGAACGCGGCCTGCGTCCGGTCAGCACCGCCGCCGAGCAGCCGCGGGCCGTGGTCCAGGGCTACGCGCCTGACATCAGCTACTCACTGCTGGAGCAAGGCGGCCTGGCCGTCGCCGCGGGGGCCTTGTTCGTCGCGTCCAACGCCGACCTCACCCTGCCCGGCCGCCACGGCCTCCAGCCAGGTAACGGATCCTTCATCCAGGTGATCGCGACCGCGACCGGCGTGCAGCCGCTGGTCGCGGGCAAGCCCGAGCCGCCGCTGCACAACGAGTCGGTGCTGCGGACCGGCGCCAGGCACCCGCTGGTCGTCGGCGACCGGCTGGACACCGACATCGAGTGCGCCCAGCGCGTCGGCGCCGACAGCCTGCTCGTGCTGACCGGGGTAACCAGCCCGGCCGGGGCCATCCTCGCGCCCCCCGCGCAGCGTCCCACCTACCTGGCCGAGGACCTGGCCGGGCTGCTCGAGCCACATCCCGAGGTGACCGCCGAGGACGGAACGTACCGCTGCGGCGGCTGGACGGCCCGCGCGGACGCAGGCCGGCTGGACCTGGACGGGGGCGGAGAGCGGATCGACGGCCTGCGCGCGGCCTGCGCGGCGGCCTGGGCCAGCGACGGCGTCACCGTCGAGTCGGCCGGCACCGCCGCCGAGCGCCTGGACGCCGAACGCTGAACCGCGGCACAGCCGGTCACGCGCCGTGTATGCTATCGACCATGCCAGGCCGCGCAGCCCGCGAACACGGCGACCACTCCGGTGTCGCCGCCTTGATGCTGCGTGCGTCCTGTCCTTCGTGTTGTTGCTGACAACGACTTTCAGCTGACCGTTGTCGCCGCCGGGGCCCATCGCCGCCCATGACGCTCACGAAGGATGTTCCGTTGATCGCCGACATGTCTGTCGCTCCGGAGATCGCCAGGCTCGCCGAGGCCGTCCTGCTCGTCCCCGCGCAGGGTGCAAACGCCGCGGCACCGCCGGATCCGCACGCCGGGCACTCCCTGACGCTAGGCACCCTGGCCCGTCTGCTCCGGTCGATCGCGGCCAGTCCCGAGCGCTGGTGGGGCCTGGTCCGCTTCGAGGCGGAGCGTTCGGTCCAGGTCACGGTGGAGGAGGGCGCGGCCTACCGGGCCTGGCTCGTGGTCCTGCCGCCCGGCGACGCCGGGCAGGCCTGCGACTGCGACGTGGCCACGATGATCGCCGGCGAGGCGACCGAGGGCGCGCCGGCCAGTGCGGTGCTGCGCCCGGGCCCGGTCCGCGTGCACGGCCAAGGCCCCGCCAGCGTGCACCGCTTGCACGGCCAGGGCGCGGGCTATTCGATCAGCCTTCACGCGCGTGCTCACCGGACCGCCATAAAGAAGTAATAGGCTGAACGGGCCGTGGTGGCACTTTCCGGACGGTGCCACCAGAGAGGACTCATCCGATGATTGAGGTACGGGGGCTCGTCAAGCAGTACGGCGCCAAGATCGCCGTGAACGACCTGTCATTCGATGTGGAGCCGGGCCACGTGACCGGCTTCCTCGGCCCGAACGGCGCGGGTAAGACCACCACCATGCGGCTGATTCTCGGCCTGGACTACCCCGACGCCGGCACGGTCATGATCGACGGCAAGCAGTACGCGGGGCTGGCTTATCCGATGCGCGAGGTGGGCGCGCTGCTCGACGCCAAGGCGGTCCACGGCGGGCGGTCGGCCTACAACCACCTGCTCTGCCTGGCCCAGACCAACAACCTGCCCAGGCGCCGGGTGGGCGAGGTCCTGGAACTGGTCGGGCTGAGCGAGGTGGCGCGCAAGCGCACCAAGGGCTTCTCGCTCGGCATGGGACAGCGGCTCGGCATCGCCGCGACCCTGCTCGGCGACCCGGCCGTGCTCATGTTCGACGAGCCGGTCAACGGGCTGGACCCCGAGGGGATCTTGTGGATCCGGAACCTGATGAAGGCCCTGGCCGCCGAAGGCCGGACGGTGTTCGTCTCCAGTCATCTGATGTCGGAGATGGAGAACACCGCCGACCACCTGATCGTGATCGGCCGCGGCCGCCTGCTCGCCGACTGCACGATGGAGGAGTTCATCGCGCGCAGCTCGGGTCAGACCGTCCGGGTGCGCACCCCGCAGGCCGACCTGCTGGCCAAGGCGGTGTCCGAAGCCAGACCCGAAAGCACCACGACCGCGAAGACCGAGGCGGACGGGTCGCTGACCGTGCACGGGCTCACCGCGGCCGAGGTCGGCGACCTCGCGTTCGAGCACGGCGTCCGGCTGCACGAGCTGACCGTGGTCCGGGCCTCGCTTGAGACCGCGTTCATGGAGCTGACCGCCGACAGCGTGGAGTACCGGGCCGGAGAGAGCCCGGCGGAACAACCCGTCCCGGTCAGCGAAGGGGTGATCTGAGATGACCGCCACCACCCAGTCCCAGCCGACCCTGACCGCGCTGCCGCCCTCCTCCGGCCGGGCCGGCTTCGGCGGCACGCTGGCGTCGGAGTTCACCAAGATCCGTTCTGTCCGGTCCACTTACTGGACGCTGCTCGTCCTGCTGGTGGTCAGCGTCGGGATCGGCGCGGCCATCAGCGCCGGGACGGCGGCCAACTGGTCGCACATGGCCCCGCAGGACCGGGCCACCTTCGACCCGACCCAGGCCAGCGTGGCGGGCCTGTTCTACCTGGGCCAGCTGGTCATCGTGGTCCTCGGCGCCATGACGCTCACCGCCGAGTACTCCACCGGGATGATCCGCACCTCGCTGACCGCGATGCCCAGGCGGGCCGTGATGTACGCGGCCAAGGCGACCGTCTTCGCCGTCGTCGCCCTGGTGGTCACGTTCGTCGCCGCCGTCATCTCGTTCTTCCTGGGCCAGGTGCTGCTGGGCAGCACGCACGACACCGCTACCTTGTCCCAGCCGAACGTGCTGCGTGCCGTGGTCGGCAGCGCGCTGTACGTGACCCTCTGCGGCCTGTTCGCGTTCGCGATCGGTGCCATCCTGCGGCACACCGCGGGCACGATCACGGCGGTGATCGGCGTGCTGTTCGTGATCCCCATCCTGGTCCACCTGCTGCCGCAGAGCTGGTACCAGGATGTGGAACGATGGCTGCCGGACGCCGCGGGCCGGGCCCTGTCGGTCACGGTCGGGCCGTCGCCGGACCACCTGTTCTCGGCCTGGCCCCAGTTCGGGGTATTCGCCGTCTACACCGCGGTCCTGCTGGTTATCGGCGCCGTCCTGTTCCGTAAGCGAGACGCGTAATCACCCATAACGGCAGGGTGAGGATCTCGTGGCCGTCCTCGGTGACCAGGATGGTGTGCTCGAACTGCGCCGTGCGCTTGCGGTCCTTGGTCACCGCCGTCCAGCCGTCCGGCCAGACGTCGTAGTCGATCGTGCCCAGGGTGAGCATGGGCTCGATGGTGAACGTCATCCCGGGTTCCATGATCACGTCGCTGTGCGGGTCGTCGTAGTGCGGCACGATCAGGCCCGAGTGGAACGTCCGGCCGATCCCGTGCCCGGTGAAGTCTCGCACTACCCCGTAGCCGAACCGTCTGGCGTACGACTCGATCACCCGGCCGATGGCGTTCAGCGGGCGGCCGGGCGCCACCGCCCGGATGCCGCGCATCATCGCCTCGTGCGTCCGCTCCACCAGCAGCCGCGACTCCTCGTCCACGTTTCCGGCCAGGAACGTGGCGTTGGTGTCCCCGTGCACGCCGCCGATATACGCGGTGATGTCAATGTTGACGATGTTGCCGTCGTTGATCAACGTGTCGTCGGGGATCCCGTGGCAGATCACCTCGTTCAGCGAGGTGCACAGCGACTTGGGGTAGCCGCGGTACCCGAGCGTGCTGGGGTATGCGCCGTGGCTGACCAGGAAGTCGTGACCGACCTGGTCCAGGTAATCGGTCGTGACGCCGGGCGTCACGGCCGCGCCCACCGCCTCCAGCGCCTGGGCGGCCAGCTTGCCCGCGACCCGCATCCGCTCGATGATCTCGGGCGTCTTGACGTCCTGCTCCCCGGTCCTCGGGTGCTTGCGGCCCACGTACTCCGGCCGCTGGATGTCCGCGGGAACCTGGCGGGTGGGTGAAAGCCGGCCCGGATGAAGCACTGTCGCCATGCTTTGCGAGTCTAGTTGCCATGGACAACGAGAAGCGATGGTGGTACAGCCTCAAGACGCACACCGTCGAGGACGACGACGGGCCCACCCCGGGTAAGGACCGGCTTGGCCCCTTCGCCACGAGAGAAGAGGCCGCCCGCGCGCTGGAAACCGTCCAGCGCAGAAACCAGGAATGGGACGCGCAGGACTAGGCTGGAGGGGTGAGCGAAAAGCTGCCTCCCGTCGCCGAAGCCCGGATGCAGGAAATCCGGCGCAGCGGCACCTGGGGCTCGGCGTTGACCTCCGACGAGTTCGCCGCGATCCGCAGCGTCGGCTTCGAGCCGGTCGGCCAGGTGCTCGGCGCTGCCGTCTACAACATCGGCTACACCGGCGGTTACAACTGCCCGGGCGCCTGGGGGTCCTGGGGCTACGGGGTCCCGGCCCGGACGACGACCCAGGTCTCCAGCCAGGGCGGATTCGGGTCGTTCGCCCCGCTGGTCAAGGCCATGTACGACGCGCGGCACAAGGCCCTCGACCGGATGACCACCGAGTGCGACGAACTCGGCGGGCACGGCGTGGTCGGCGTGCGGCTGAGCATCGGCGGGTTCCCGGCCGGCGGCCTGGAGTTCAAGGCCATCGGCACGGCCATCCGCGCCCCCGGCGTGCCTCCCATGGCCAACTGGAACAAGGACCACGCGGGCCGCCCCCGAACACCCTTCACCTCAGACCTGTCCGGCCAGGATTTCGCCAAGCTGATCATGAAGGGCTGGGTGCCCGCGGGCCTGGCCCTCGGCATCTCGATCGGTTCCCGGCACGACGACTGGCTGACCGTCGGCCAGACCCGCTGGGGATCGGGGAACGCCGAGGTCACCGGCTACACCGAACTGGTCAACGACGCCCGCCACGACGCCCGGCAGCAGCTGCAACGCGACGTCCTGCGGCTCGGCGGCGAGGGCGTGGTGATCGCCGACATGGACATGCGGGTGCGGGAACGGGAATGCCCGGCCATGGAAGGCCGCCGCGACCACATCGTGGAGGCCACCACCATCGGCACCGCGATCGCCCGGTTCACGCACGCGGAGCAGCAGCACAGCCGCCCGACCCTCGCCATCATGTCGCTCGACCCGCAGCGCCGCCAGGCGGCGCGCATCCGCATATAGGAGACACCCATGACCGACCAGGGCAACATCGCAACCGAGCTGGATGCCGCCGGGGTCCCGCAGGATGCCATGAAACGCCTGGCCGAGCTGCAGCCGGGACGGGCTGGCTCGATCTTCACCTCCGACCTGTCGGTCAACGAGTTCCTGCTCGTCCGGGAGGTCGGCTTCCGGCCGCTCGGCCTGGTCCTGGGCAGCTCCATCTACCACGTCGGGCTGCAGGTCGGCCGGTGGGGCCGCAACCAGGAGCTCGACGTGCTGTCCCAGGCCATGTACCACGCGCGGGAACTGGCCATGACCCGGATGGAGGCCGAGGCCGACGCGCTGCACGCCGACGGAATCGTCGGCGTCCGGCTGGACGTGGAGATGAAGGAGTTCGGCGCCGACATCGCCGAGTTCATCGCGGTCGGCACGGCGGTCAAGGCCGAGGAGGGCGCCGGCGGCGGCGGTGTGGACAACTGGCGCAACAACAAGAACCAGCCGTTCACCTCGGACCTGTCCGGCCAGGACTTCTGGACGCTGATCCGGGCCGGCTACGCGCCGCTTGGCATGGTCATGGGGACGTGCGTGTACCACATCGCGCACCAGAAGCTCGGCGCCAAGATGGGCAATATCGGCCGGAACGTGGAGATCGAGCAGTTCACCCAGGCCCTCTACGACGCTCGTGAGCTGGCCATGAGCCGGATGCAGGCCGAGGCCGAGGAACTGCACGCGGAGGGCATCGTGGGCGTCCAGTTGCGCCAGCACAGCCACACCTGGGGCTCGCACACCACCGAGTTCTTCGCCATCGGCACCGCCGTGCGCCCGCTGCGGCCTGACCACATCATCGAGCGCCCGACCATGGTCCTGACCCTGGACGCGTAACCCTGCGACGCCGGACCGCGTGACCTCTACGACGCTGGCCCGCTCACCACGTCCAGCAGGTGCGCCACCCGGTCCTTGAGCCCGCGCACGCCCGGGCGGTACCGCTGGTAGCCCGGCGTGCCCGGCCGCCCGGCCCCGCCGAAGTCCCCGTCCCGCCCCAGCTCGCCGCACGCCGCGCTGATCAGGTGCTGGGCCGCCCCGAACGACATCATCGCGGGCACATCCGGCCCGGGCGCGAGCGTCATCGCCTCGTGCGCCAGCGCGTCGAGCTCCGGGTCGCCCTGGTCGAGCGCGAAGATCGTGGCCCCGTCCCGCCGCGCGTCGCTGACCCGCTCGAGCAGCGGGACCGGCGCGGTGGCGGGCGTGATCACGAACACCGTCTCGCCCCGCCGGGCCGCCTCCAGTCGCTCCAAGCCGACCCGCAGGTGCGGCGGCGCGCCCTCGGGAACCTCCCAGCGCACCAGCGTGGGCATCATCTCGGGGATCCCGGACAGGCGGCTTTCCTCGTCCATGTGCGCGGTGAGATGCCAGGGTTCCTCGGCGGGCGTGCCGACCAGCAGCAGCCCTCCCGGAGTCCGGGTCGCCTTCCGCAGCCCGCGCGCGAAGGCGCGGGTCCGGTCGAGCCATCCCGTGGGGGCCAGTAGCGCACGGAGAGTGGCCACCTGATTCGCGTCCACGTACCTATGGTGCCTCCTGAAGGTACTTGTGCGCAGCCATATCGGCACGGACAGTGTTGTGTCCTGAAAAAGGGCCGCGTGACGTGCGGAACCACGGGTCTGGCAATATCGAGGCATGACTGAGCGCGAAACCCCGTCGGTCGACGGGCTGGTCATCGGCATCCTCGGCGGTACCGGCGACCAGGGCCGCGGCCTGGCCTTCCGGTTCGCGCGGGCCGGGCACCCGGTGATCATCGGTTCCCGCAGCGAGGAACGGGCCCGGTCCGTGGCCAGCCTGCTCGGCCACCACGTCCAGGGCATGGCCAACCGCGACGCGGCCCGGGAGGCCAGCGTGGTGATCGCCGCGGTTCCCTTCGAGGGCCACGGTGACCTGCTCGCCTCGCTCACCCCCGAACTGGCCGGGAAGATCGTGGTCGACTGCGTGAACCCGCTCGGCTTCGACGAGCGCGGCGCCTACCCCCTGCCCGTCCCCGAGGGCAGCGCCGCCGAGCAGGCCGCCGCGCTGCTCCCGGACAGCCGGGTGGTCGCGGCGTTCCACCACGTGTCGGCGGTCCTGCTGCTCGATCCGGAGGTGGAGAGCATGGACCTGGACGTGCTGGTGCTCGGCGATAACCGCGCCTCCACCGACCTGGTGCAGGCCCTGGCCGCGAGGATCCCCGGCGTGCGCGGGGTCTACGCGGGGCGCCTGCGCAACTGCGCCCAGATCGAGGCTCTCACGGCCAACCTGGTCTCCATCAACCGCCGCTACAAGGCGCACGCCGGAATCCGGATCACCGACATTTAACCCCTTTCTACCGAACGGGCCGTGGTGCCCGCTCCCCGGACTCCCGCGCGCGCCCGGTTCGGGCGCAACCCGATAAAATGGACGCCAGCCGCAGTCAAGCCCGGGTGTTCACGGCGAAGGAAGACGATGCCGCCGAGCAAGAAGAACAAGAAGGGCAACCGCCTCGGTAACCCCGCGGCCCGCGCCGCCCAGTCCCGGCCCCGCCCCGCTGGCACCGTATCCTCCGGCGCCGCCCCGGTTGGCGCGCCTCCTGGCCCACAGTCGGCCCCAGCCGTCCCTCCCGGTCTGACCTCCGCCAAGAAGACGTCCGCCGGCCAGGACCTGCCCGCGGGGCTGACGACGGCCAGCAACGGCCGCGACGGGGGTGCTGCCCGCCTGATCCCGCCCCTAACCGCGTCCCCCGCGTCGACCGCGTCCCCGCGCGTCAACCGCGTCCCCGCCGCGTCCGACCGCGTCCCCCGCGTCGACCGCGTCCCCCGCGTCGCCCTCCGCCGAGGCCGAGACGACGCCCGGTGACCCGGCCGACGACGTGGCCAAGTGGGCGGCCAAGGCGGTCGAGGAACTGCTCACCCCGACCTACTGGCTCGACCCCGGAGAATCCGGCGAGCCGTTCAGCGCGACGATCCGCTTCTCCGGCCGCCGGACCGACGTGACCGGCAAGCCCGAGGCGCGCGACTCCTTCTGGCACGAGGAGACGGTCGACGGGATCATCCCGGGCAGCGGCCCGGTGGCGATCACCGCGGAGGTCCGCGGGGTCAA
This sequence comes from uncultured Actinomycetes bacterium, assembly GCA_963819785.1. Classification (GTDB taxonomy): domain Bacteria; phylum Actinomycetota; class Actinomycetes; order Streptosporangiales; family Streptosporangiaceae; genus Palsa-504. The sequence goes on from CAWFXW010000013.1 coordinate 152,867, forward strand.
CCCGGGCGAGTGGGCGGTGACCGCCCGATCGGTAGCGCGGACCGGCGGCAGGCCCGTCCGGACCTACCCGCCGCCCGGCCACGACCCGGCCGGGGTGTACCGGGTGCCTGCGCCCCGCCGGATAGGAGTCCCGGCCGCACCTCCGGCCAGCATTCACACCTCGACGCTGTTGCGCAGCAAGGTGCCCGGCGTCATCCGCTTCGCCTACGCGACCCTGGTCGGCCTGGGCGTCCTGGTCGGCCTGGGCCTGGAGGCGCTGCTGCTCAGCCACGGGCACTACGCCCTGTTCCGCCCCATGCTGTTCTCGGTGATCGCCATCATCGCGGGCGTGATCGGCGGGAAGAGCTGGTACGTCGCCGTGCACCGGGGCAAGAAGTTCGACGGCTGGTGCATCCAGGGCTTCGTGGCTGGCGCCGCCGTGGTGGTCGCCGCGGCCGCCCTCGCGGGGCCGGGCATCCCGGCCGGGGCCTACCTGGCCGCGGCCGCGCCCGCCCTGCTCATCGGCATGTCCATCGGCCGTCCCGGCTGCTTCTGGGCCGGCTGTTGTACCGGACGGCCGGTCGCGGCCCGCTGGGGCGTATGGTCCTCGGACCGCCGGCTGGGCTGCCGCCGCGCCCCCGCCCAGCTGCTGGAGGCGCTGTCCGCGCTGATCAGCGGGGGAGCGGTCCTGATCGTCGTGCTGGCCGACGGGCTGGCGCGGTCCGGTCCCGTGGCGGTCGTCGGCCTGGCCGCCTACACCCTGGCCCGCCAGTTCATCCTCGGCCTGCGCGCCGAGCCGCGCGTCTGGCCCTACGGCCGCCGCGTAACCGGCGCCATCGCCGCCCTAGCCCTCGTCGCCGGCACCATCCTCCTGGTCAAGTAGCCGCTCCCCGCCGCTCCTGCCGCTCCCGCCGCTCCCGCCGCTCCCGCCGCTCCCGCCGCTCCCCGCCGCTTCCCGTCCCGCCTGGACCGGGACGCCAGCCCCGTCCAATTGTGATGAAACCCCGGTTTCACTGCGCTCTAGTGTGCTGAAACCCCGGTTTCATCTCCTCGATTCGGTCCCTCCACGCCGCCGGATCACCCGCAATGACAAGTCTGCTTGACAAGCGACGGGTGTCAAGCTAGCTTGTCTATGACAAGTTGGCTTTACAGCAGGAGGATCGCCATGAAGCCGTGCAGGCGATGGTGGTACGGGTTCGCCGCGCTGGTCGTGGCGTTCGTCGCGGTGAGCTCGATCGTGGCGGCGATCAGCGAGGGCAGCTGGGGGCCCATCGTCTCGGTGGGCTGGCTGCCCGCGGTCGTCGCCGCGTCGTGGCCTGGTGTCGGCCGCCGCTGTCTGCGGAGGCGCAGCGGCGCCGTCGGGTAGGCGATGAAGAACCTGGTGCGCGCGCTGCGGACCCAGCGGGACATGGCCCAGGGCCAGCTCGCGGACGCGATGGGGGTGTCCCGCCAGACGATCAACTCGATCGAGACCGGGCGGTACACCCCCTCGCTGCCGCTGGCTATGGCGCTGGCCCGCTACTTTGGCGTGACGGTCGAGGAGATGTTCGATGATCAAGCTTCGTAGCCCGGCGATCTGCCGGTCCAGGTGGTTCACGCCGCTCATCTGCCTGGGGCTCGGCGTCGTCGTGTTCGCCGTCAGCGCCCTGGGCGGCCAGCTCGGCGGGGGCCTCATCTCGCTCGCCGTCCTGGTCGGCTTCGGCCTGATCATGCTGCTGCTGGGCAGCCGCAGCGAGACGATCCGCGGCCTGACCGTCGCCCGCGACGAGCGCTTCGCCCAGCTGGACCTGCGCGCCACCGCGCTGTCCGGGCTGATCATGCTGCTCGCTGCCCTAGTGGGCTGGCTGGTCGAGGTCGCCCACGGCCACAACGGGCACCCCTACGACTGGCTCCTGGCCATCGGCGGGCTCGCCTATCTGGTCTCCTTCGTGTTCTTCCGCTGGCGCGGCTGATCACGGATTCACGGAGCGAGCGGACCGCGGCGCCGGCATAGTGCTTGGATTAGTTGGAAAGCTGTTCCATTCGACGGCTAACAGGACAAGCCCGCGGAGGTTCTTGGCGTGGAAATCGGAATCGGCCTGCCCAACACGGTCCCCGGCACCGAAGGCCGGACGCTCATCGACTGGGCGCGGCATGCCGAGGAAGCCGGGTTCAGCACTCTGGGCACGATCGGCCGCCTCGTTTACCCCAACTACGAGGAGCTCATCGCGCTCAGTGCCGCCGCCGCGGTCACCAGCCGGATCCGGCTGACCACCAGCGTGCTGCTGGCCCCGCTCTACACGAACACCGCGTTGTTCGCCAAGCAGGCCGCCTCGCTCGACCTCCTCTCCGGCGGTCGCCTGGTCCTGGGCCTCGGCCTGGGCGGCCGGGACGACGACTTCGCCGCCAGCGGAGTCGGCACCCAGGGCCGCGGACGGCGGCTGGAAGAGCAGATCGCCATGATGAAGCGGGTCTGGTCCGGTGAGGAGTTCGGCTACACCGGCGCGATCGGGCCCGAGCCCGCCCGGCCCGGCGGTCCCGAGATCATCCTGGGCGGTGCCACCGAGGCCAGCTTCCGCCGGGCCGCCCGGCTCGCTGACGGCTGGATCATGGGCGGCGGCATGCCCGACATGTTCGCGCAGGCGGCGGTGGCTGTGGATCAGGCCTGGCAGGACGCGGGCCGCACGGACCGGCCGCGCAAGCTGACCCTGGCCTACTTCGGGCTCGGCCCCGAGGCCCGCAGCCAGGCCGAAGGCTACATCCTGCACTACTACGGCTGGCTCGGCGACATCGCCAACGCGATTGCGGCGGGCGCGGCGGTCAGCCCCGAGATGGTCAAGTCCTACGTCGCGGCGTTCGAGGCCAGCGGCTGCGACGAGATCATCTTCGTGCCCACCGCGTCCCGGCTCGACCAGGTATCCCTCCTTGCCGAGGCGATCGCCTGACCCACCCCCGGTTACGCGGTGTTGGCCTGCGGGGGGACAACCCCCCGCACCCCCCGGTTACGCTTTAACCATGGGTTACGAGCACATCCTGGTCGAGCGGGCCGGCGAGTTCGCCACCATCACCATGAACCGCCCGCAGCGGCGCAACGCCCTGTCGCTGGAGCACATGCGCGAGCTAATCGCCGCGTTCACCGAGGTCGGGGACAGTGACGCCCTGGGCATCGTGCTGGCCGGCCGCGGCCCGGTGTTCAGCTCCGGGCACGACCTCGCTGACGTAGCCGACGCTGACCTGCCCGCGATGCGCGCGCTGCTGATGACCTGCACCGAGCTGATGACGTTGATCCAGCAGGTGCCCCAGCCGGTCGTCGCGCGCGTACACGGGCTAGCCACGGCGGCCGGTTGTCAGCTCGTGGCCAGCACCGACCTCGCTGTGGCCAGCGAAGATGCTGGCTTCGCCACTCCGGGGGGCAAGGGCGGCTGGTTCTGCCACACCCCGATGGTGGCCGTCGCCCGCAACATCGGCCGCAAGCGCGCCGCCGAGATGGCCATGTCGGGCGATGTCATCGACGCGCGCACCGCGCTGGAATGGGGCCTGGTCAACCGGGTCGTGCCCGCCGCCCAGCTGGACAGCGCCGTCCAGGATCTCCTGGAGCGGGTCACCCGCGGTTCGGCGGACAGCAAGGGCATCGGCAAGCAGGCGTTGTACGCCCAGATCGACCTGGATCAGCCCAAGGCGTACGCCTACGCCATCGAGGTCATGGCCGCGACCAGCCAGCTCCCCGACGCCCGGGAGTGGTCGCGGGCGTTCCTGGACAAGCGCAAACCGCGCTGGAGCCGTGGTCGCCAGTAAGCCCTGGTGGCGGTGAATCCGCCTTCCCGGAGGGACGCGCAGATGTCCGATGCCGAACACAACACGCCGGGTCTGGTGCCCGGCTTGGTCCAGGAGTTCATCGGTCAGATGCGCGCGGCCGCCGAGAAGCTGGAGGGCCTGACCGGGCTCTCCGGGCGGCTTCCGGCGGCGCCGGGTGTGCCGTCGCTGCCCGGCGCCCTGTCCGCGGCCCAGCTGACCTCGATCCGCGACGGCATCGCGGCCCAGCGCCGCAGCATCGAGGCATTGCAGGCTCAGCTGTCCGCGTTCGACGAGCAACTCGCCGTCCTGGAGCAGATCCTCGGCCCGATCGCGGACTGGAGCCGGACCTGGGCCGAGCTCGAGAGCCGGCTGCTGAATCTGGGCCGCAAGCCGGGCGATGCCCGGTCGGCCGAGTGACCGGTAAAGACCGTCCGAATACGGGCTGCAGCCACTATTTCAGGTAATTCCCGAGTCACCTCAGGTAACCTGTGGACGGGTTGTGAATTGTCCCGTGGATAACGAGCATCACCTGCGGAAAACCGCCTCTGAGCTGTGGAAATAATGTGGATAAATAAAATAGCGGAAATCGTCGGCGGAAACTCTTGCGCGATGCCGGGCAGGCACGATACAAATAACTCACCGTCGGAAACGGGCACCATCTGGGGGAAACTCCGGGAGGCGGGAAAGATCGGGAAACCGGGCTTTCGTGCCGGTGCCTGGCCCTGGCGGGCGGCCCGGAGGGCCAGCAAGGCCGGGTGACCGGCCGGCCTGGCCTGGCGGTGCCGACGAGGCCCCCTCCATCTCATACATGGAGGGGGCCTCGTTCATGTCTAGCCCATCGGATAACGGTGGAAGGCGACGGCGTATTCGCACCCGGCGCCGAGCCCGACGTAGCCTGCCATGTTCCTCAGGAACTCATCGGGATCGAACTCGCGGCCCAGGCCGTCGATGTAGGCCTGGTGCTCGCGCAGCGAGGTGACGCCGGCGTCGATGGTGGCGGTCACGTCCACGAAGTGAGTCGGGTTGCCCATCGTGGCCACGTAGGCGTCCCGGATGCCGGTACAGGGCGGCCCCGCCTCGGGAAAGATCCACCCGTTGGCGGCGTCCCGGCAGGCGTCAAGCACGGCCAGCCCGACGGCGCGGTGGTCGGCGTGGTTGACCGGGCCCTCCTCGCCCCAGGTGAGGTCGAAGCTGGCGGTGATGACGACCTGGGGATCGAGAGTGCGGAACGCGCTGGCCAGGTCCCGGCGCAGCGGCACCCCGTACTCGACGAGCCCGTCGACGTGGCCGTCGAGGAATACGACCTGGTTCACGCCCACCACCGCCGCGCTGCGCCGCTCCTCCTCCATCCGCAGCGGCGCGACCTGGTCCGGAGGCAGGCCGGCGATGCCCGCCTCGCCTTTGGTGGCGAGCAGGTAGCTGACCTGCTTGCCCTGCCCGGTCCAGCGGGCGATGGCGGAGGCCACCCCGTACTCCAAGTCGTCAGGGTGCGCCACCACCGCGACGGCCCTGTCCCAGTCCTCCGGCATCGGCTCCATCGCCGCCCCTTTCCGCGTTTCCCTCACGTCTCCGATGAGACGAGGATTGACTCGTGAGCACCGTATCCGACATCCTGACCACCGCATGACCTCCGGCGGCCTGCATCACGTGGAGCTTTGGGTGCCCGACCTGACCCGGGCCCGCCGGGAGTGGGGCTGGCTGCTCGGCCAGCTCGGCTACGAGCCATTCCAGGACTGGCCGGACGGCTGCAGCTGGCGCCTGGGTGAGACCTACCTGGTGGTCGAGCAGTCACCCGCGCTGTCCGCCGCCCACCACGACCGGCTGCGGCCCGGGCTGAACCACCTCGCCTTCCACGCGGGTACCCGCGATGCCGTCGACAGGCTCGCCACCGCGGGCCCGGACCACGGCTGGACGCTCCTGTTCCCCGAGACGCACCCGTTCGCGGGCGGACCGGAGCATTACGCCGCCTACCTGGCAAGCACCGACGGCTTCGAGGTCGAGCTCGTCGCCCGGCCCTAGTGGTAGGAGTGGTCCTCGTCGGGGAAGGCGCCTGAGCTGACGTCCGCGGCGAACGCCGTCGCGGCCTCGCCGAGGACACTGGCCAGGTCGGCGTACTTCTTGACGAACCTGGCGGTACGCGGCGACAGGCCCGCCATGTCCTGCCAGACCAGCACCTGGGCGTCGCAGCCCGGCCCGGCCCCGATGCCGATGGTCGGGATGGTCAGCGCCTCGGTGACCTGCTTGGCCAGTGAGGCCGGCACGCACTCGAGCACTACGGAGAAGGCGCCCGCCGCCTCGAGCACCTTGGCGTCGTGCAGCAGCCGCTGCCCGTCCTCGCCGCGGCCCTGGACCCGGTAACCGCCGAACGCGTTGACCGACTGCGGGGTCAGGCCAATGTGCGCCATCACCGGGATGCCCGCCGCGACCAGTTCCTCGACCTGGTGCGCGACGCGCTGCCCGCCTTCGAGCTTGACCGCGTGCGCGCCGGCCTCCTTCAGGAAACGGATCGCGGCGGCCAGGGCAGCGCTCGGCGAGCCCTGATAGGAGCCGAACGGCAGATCGGCCACGACCAGCGCCCGGCTGGTACCTCGCACCACGGCGGCGGTCAGCGGGATCATGTCGTCGACCGTGACCGGGATCGTCGTGTCGTGGCCGTAGACCACCATCGCCGCCGAGTCGCCGACCAGCAGCACTGGAATCCCGGCCCGGTCGAAGATCCCGGCGGTGAGCGCGTCGTATGCGGTGAGCATCGGCCACCGCTCACCGCGAGCCTTGGCCGCGGCGATGTCACGGACGGTGACCCGGCGCCCGGTGCCGGTCCCGCCGTAGAGGGGTTCTGGAGTGGTCCGCTGTCCTGTCGCGGCCACGGATGCAGCAGTGTCGTGTGACATAGTCACTAGCCTCCATGTCTCGTGTCGCCCTCGCGGCGTACCCGGACGTGATCAATGATGGCATGCGCGCCGGGTGCGGTGGTATAGCCGGATGGTTCTGGAAGACTTGGGTAATGATCGATTTCGCGGATGTGGACCGGCTGGCGGCGAGCTATCAGCAGCGCGGCGGACAGCCCGGGCTGGCCTACGGGATCGTGCTGGACGGCGAACTCGTGCACGCCGCCGGGCTCGGCCAGCGGCACCTCGGCGGGCTGCCGCCGGACGCCGGCACGGTGTTCCGGATCGCCTCGATGACCAAGAGTTTCACCGCGTCCGCGATCCTCGCGCTGCGCGACGACGGGGCGCTCAAGCTCGACGACGCGGCGCAGGAGTACGTTCCCGAGCTACGCGACTGGCCGCCGGTGACGCCCGACTCGGCCCGCGTGTCGATCCGGCACCTGCTCACCATGACGGCGGGCTTCCCGACCGATGACCCGTGGGGCGACCGGCAGCAGGGCCTGCCGCTGGAGGACTTCGCCGCCTTCCTGTCCGGCGGCGTGCGCTTCAGCTGGGCGCCGGGCACCCGGTTCGAGTACTCCAACCTCGGCTACGCGATCCTCGGGCGGGTCATCACCGCCATCACGGGCGCGGCCTACCCGCACTACATCCGCCATCGCCTGCTCCACCCGCTCGGCATGATGCGCACCGGGTATGAGGCGGAGGAATTCGAGACACCTGGCGAGCAGGCCACCGAGCCGGCCGGGACCGCCCGCGGGTACCGGCGCACGCCCGCCGGCTGGGCGGAGGTGGGGTTCGACGCGGCCGGTGCGTTCGCCCCCATGGGCGGGATCTTCAGCTGCGTCACCGACCTCGCCCGCTGGGTGGCCGGTTTCGCCGCGGCCTTCCCGCCCGGCGCCAAGGCCGACCGCGCGCACCCGATCCGCCCGGCCACCCGGCGGGAAATGCAGCTGCCGCAGGTGCTGACCGGATGGGACAAGCCGGCCGCCTTCCCCGGCGATGCGGCGCCGGCGCTGTCGGCCTACGGTTTCGGGCTGTTCGTGGAGGACCACCCGGCCTCCGGCCGGATCGTCAGCCACAGCGGCGGGTACCCGGGGTTCGGCAGCAATATGCGCTGGCATCCGGCCTCGGGCACCGGCGTCATCGCGCTCGGCAACAGCACCTACGCCGGCATGCAGATGCTGGCCACCCGGCTGCTGGACGCGGTGCTGCCGCACCGCGAGCCGCCCGCGGCCGGCTACGGCGCGGCGCTCAGCCCCGCCGGGCCCTGGCCGGAGACGCTGGCCGCGCGGGAGGCGGTCAGCGCCCTGCTTCGGTCCTGGGACGACACGCAGGCGTCGCGGCTGTTCTCGCCCAACGTGGCCCAGGACACGCCGTTCGACGAACGCCGCGAGATCATCGCCATGATCCGGGACCGGATCGGGGAGTTCGGCGACGACGCCGAGCGTGAGCAGGGCCGCCACCCCGAGTTCGACACGCCCGCGCACTGCCGCTGGTGGCTGGCGGGGGAGCGCGGCGTGGTCCAGGCCCAGATCCAGCTCAACCCCGAACGCCCGCCCCGTGTGCAGTCCCTCACCCTGGCCGTGCCCCCCGCGCCCGGCTCGCCGCTGGCCGGCACGCTCGAAGCGCTGCTGACCTGGCTTAATGGCAGCGACGGCAGCGCTGGCACCGACCGCTACTGGCCGGATTCGATCCCGCTCGCCGACACCGTGGACGCCGGCCTGCTGGCCCGCCGCCTCCGGATGGCCGCGGTCTGGGCCGGCCCGGCCCGCCTCGGCGCCTACCGGGCCGGCGACGGCGCCGCCGCCGTGGCGGTCGAGCTCATCGGCGAGCACGCCACCCTGACCCTCACCCTGGTTGTGGACCCGGCCTCCGGCCACCTCCGCCAAGCAGACATCCTCCCGTAGCAGTCCCCATCCCATGATCGCGGGCAGTTTGAACCACATAAGGACCAAAAGTGCCCGCGATCATGATTGTGCCGATTCGGACAGCACGCACCACGGCCCGTTCGGCCGAAAAGAGAGCCAGTACCGGAGCGGGACCGGCAGTCTGCCGCGGTCAGCCTGAAATGTGACCTGGATCACACCGGCCGCTCGGAAATAGATTCCGATACGAGACTGTTCCGTATCGATAGCTGCGGTACCCGGAACTCCCGATCACGGCAACAAGCCAGTGGTCGCGCAACTTCCCGGTTCCGCTCACCAGCTTCAAGTGATCCGGAAGGGACACATGGATTCGCAGACGATTTACCGGCGCCGCTGGATCATCCTCAGCGTGCTGATCGTCGGGCTGCTCGCCATCGTCATCGACAACACGGTGCTGAACGTGGCGCTCAAGACCATCGCCGAGCCGCACGGGGGCCTCGGCGCCAGCCAGAGCCAGCTCGAATGGGCGATCAACTCCTACACCCTCGTCTTCGCGGGCCTGCTGTTCACGTTCGGCGTGATCGGCGACAAGGCCGGCCGCAAGCGCATGCTCATGATCGGGCTCGCGCTGTTCGGCATCGCCTCCCTGCTTTCGGCCTACTCCCGCACCCCAGAGCAGCTGATCTTCGCGCGGGCCGCGATGGGTCTGGGCGGGGCGGCGGTCATGCCGCAGACGCTCTCCATCATCTCCAACGTCTTCGAGCCCGCCGAGCGGGCGCGCGCCATCGGCCTGTGGGCCACCGCGGTCGGCATCGGCATCGCTACCGGGCCGGTGCTCGGCGGCCTGCTGCTGGACCACTTCTGGTGGGGCTCGGTCTTCCTGATCAACGTCCCGGTGACCGTCGTCGGCGCCATCGCCGTCGCGATCCTCGTGCCCGAATCGCGTAACCGCGAGGCGGGCGGAATCGACTACGTGGGCGTGCTGCTGTCGATCGTCGGGCTGGTCCTGCTGGTCTACGGCATCGTCCAGGGCGGCGACACCTCGTCCTGGCTGCGCGCGGACGTGCTCGGCCCGATCGCGGGCGGCCTGGCTGTCCTGGCCCTGTTTGCCTGGTACGAGACGCGGATCGCGCACCCGTCGCTGGACGTGCGGCTGTTCCGCGACCGGCGGCTGTCCGCCTCGGTCGGGGCGATCGCCCTGGTGTTCTTCGGGATGGGCGGTGTCTTCTTCTTCACCAGCTTCTACCTGCAGAACGTCCGGGGTTACACGCCCCTGGACGCGGGCCTGCTGACCGTGCCGTTCGCGGCCGGGCAGCTGCTGCTCTCCCCGCGCAGCGCACGCCTGGTCGTCCGGTACGGCGCCAAGGCTCCGACCACGATCGGCATGTTCGTCATGGCCGCCGTCGTGGCCTGCTACGCCACGCTGGGCACCGCGAGCCCGATCTGGGTGCTCGGCCTGATGTTCGCCCTGCAGGGCGCGGCAATCGGCGTGGTGATGCCGGCCGCCACCGCCGCGGTGATGGACGTGCTGCCGCGCGAGCGGGCCGGCGCCGGCTCGGCGCTGACCAACACCTCACGTCAGGTCGCGTTCGCGCTCAGCGTCGCGGTCCTCGGCTCGATCCTGGCCGAGTTCTACCGCAACGCGCTCAGCCCGACGCTGGCCGGACTGCCCGCCACCGCGAAGTCGACGGCGTCCTCCTCGATCACCGCCACCCAGGCGGTGGCCCAGCAGCTCGGCAGCGCCGGACGGTCGCTGCTCGGGCCCGCGAACGACGCGTACGTGCACGCGATGCACATCACCTCGCTGGTGGCGGCGGTCCTCGTAGTGGCCGGCGGGTTCGTGGTGCTGCGCTGGATGCCCGGCAAGCCCAAGCCCGCGGCGGCAGCCGCCCAAGCCAGCACCGCGGCGGAAATAACATCGGCCGCGTCCGCGGCGGGCGCGACGCCGAGCGAGGACTCGTACGAGTCCGAGCTGGCCATAATGGAAGAGAACGTGCTCAACACCGCGGTACGAGAGGGATGAGCAGCCATGCAGCCCGTGATCCTGGATCAGGGGCCTGGCCCAGGCACCGGAAGCCCAGACACCAAAAGCCCAGACACCCAAAGCCCAGACACCAAAAGCACTGACCCGGACGCCGGGCCGGCGGTCGAAACCCGCCGGCCCGGCCGGCCGCGTAGCGAGCAGGCCGAACAGGCGATCATCGAGGCCACCCTCGATCTGTTCGCCGAGCAGGGATTCGAGGGAGTGTGCGTCGAGGCCGTCGCGGCCCGCGCCGGCGTCGGCAAGGCCACCATCTACCGCCGCTGGCCGAACAAGGAGGAGCTGCTGCTCGCCGCGTTCGGCTCCCTGAAGTCGCCGTTCCCCGAGCCCGCGGGCGAATCGGTCCGCGAGGACCTGCTGGCCATGGTCAAGGTGATGTGCGCGGACAAGGCCGACCCGCGCAAGGCCCGCCGGTACGCGCTGCTGCACGGCGACGGGGGAAAGTACCCGCGGCTGATGGCCAGGTACAAGGAGACCGTCGTACAGCCGCGGCGCGAGGCGATGCGGGCGGTCATCCGCCGCGGCATCCAGACCGGTGAGCTGCGCGCCGACACCGACGTCGAGATCGCCATGCTCACGCTGACCGGTGTCATCATGGCGCACGAGAGGTCTCCGGACGCGACGCTCGACGACGAGTTCGCCACCCGCCTGGTCGACGGGCTGCTGCTGGGCCTGACGGCCCGCGCCTGAGGCCGTCGACCAGCTGTTCAGCTGAGCAGCGGGCCGACCTCACGGGTCAGCAGGGCCACGAGGGGCTCCAGGTCAGCGCCGTTCTCGCCGGTGTCGACCGCGATGCAGGTGGCGCCGGCCGCGGCGTACTCGCCGACCGTGGCCGCGATGTCCGCCGCCCGGCCATCGGCAGGCACGCTGACGAACACCACCACCTCCTCGCGCTCACCCGAGGTCGCGGCCCCGCCGGGCCGGGCCGCCCGGCCGTCGCGGAAGTGGCCGAACGCGGCGCGGACGTCGGCCGGGGAGTTACCGCCAGGGATGATCACCCCGTCGGCGAGCTCGCCCGCCAGCGCCACCGTGCGCGGCCGGATGCCGCCCACCAGCAGCGGCGGCACGACCGCGGGCGGCCAGTCCAGGACCACGTTGTCCAGCCGGACGTAACGCCCGTGCGTCGTGACCGTCTCGCCGCGCAGCAGCGCGTGCAGCGCCACGGTGTACTCGCGCAGCAGCGTCATCGGCGATTCGGCCCGGGCGCCCACCTGGCCCATCCAGTCCTGCACCCCGTGCCCGATGCCGACGGTCAGCCTGCCGGGAAACAGCCGGGCCAGCGTGGCGATCTCCATCGCGGTCAGCGCGACGTTGCGCAGCGGCACCGGGAGCAGGCCGATCGCGACCCGCAGGCGGCCGGTCGTGGCCAGGACCGCGGCCGCCGTGGCGATCCCGCTTTCCTTGAAGCAGTCTTCCCACACCCACAGCTGCTCCAGCCCGCCCGCCTCGGCGGCCGCCGCGACCGCGGCCAGCCGCTCCGGCGGCTGGTCGGGGGTGAAGATGGCGGCCAGCGTGGGCGCCGTCACCGTGACTCGCAATGCTCGCGCCAGCGGCTGGTGATCGGCAGCCGCCGGTCCCGGCCGAAGTTCTTCTGGCTGATCTTCGGTCCCGGCGGGTACTGCCGTCGTTTGTACTCGGCCGCGTCGACCATCCTGATGACCCGTTCGACCAGCGCCGGGTCGTGGCCGGCCGCGATCAGCTCGGCGCTGCCCATGTCGTTCTCCACGTAGTCGTCGAGCAGCGCGTCGAGCACCTCGTACGGCGGCAGCGAGTCGGTGTCGAGCTGCCCGGGGGCGAGTTCGGCGCTCGGCGGCTTGGTGATGGAGTTCTCCGGGATCGGGGGCGTCAGGCCCTGCCGGGCCGCCTCGGCGTTCCGCCACCGGGCCAGCTCCCAGACCGTGGTCTTGAACACGTCCTTGATCGGCGCGAACCCGCCCGCCGAGTCGCCGTACAGGGTCGAGTAGCCGGCCGCGAGCTCGCTCTTGTTGCCGGTGGTCAGGACCAGGTGGCCGTCCGCGTTGGACAGTCCCATCAGCACCACGCCGCGCACCCGGGCCTGCAGGTTCTCCGCGGGCAGCCCGGTCTCGGGGAACCCGGCCGGGGTCAGCTCCCCGGCGAACGCGTCGACCATCGAAGCGATCGGGATCGTCACCGCGTGCACGCCCTGCCGCTTGACCAGGTCCTCGGCGTCGCTGACCGAGTGCTCGCTGGAGTAACGGCTGGGCATCAGCACCACGTGCACGTTGTCCGCGCCGATCGCGTCCACGGCGATCGTCGCGGTCAGCGCCGAGTCGATGCCGCCGGACAGGGCCAAGATGGCCGACCGGAACCCGTTCTTGGTCACGTAGTCCCGGACCCCGGTGACCAGCGCCGCGTACACCTCGGCCAGGTCCGGCAGCCGCGGCCAGAGCGGGCCCGCGGAATCCTCCGGCGCGTCCGCCAGCCCGGCGCCGACGTCCGGCAGCGATACTCGCTTGATCGTGATCACCGTGCCGTCCTCGGCGTCTACCGGCTGGTCGCCCGGCACCTCGCCGGGCGGCGCGGACGGCAGGTCCAGGTCGGCGACGACCAGCGCCTCGGTGAACTGCGGGCCGCGGGCCACCAGCGTGCCGTCCGCGGTGACCAGGATCGAGTCGCCGTCGAAGACCAGCTCGTCCTGCCCGCCGACCATGTTGGCGTAGGCCAGCGCGGCCCGGGCCTCGCGGGCCCGCCGCACCACCAGGTCGAGCCGCACGTCGTCCTTGCCCCGCTCGTAGGGCGAGGCGTTCGGCACCACCAGCAAGCCCGCCCCCGCCCGGCGGCACACCGACACCGGCCCGCCGTCCTGCCACAGGTCCTCGCAGATCGCGATCGCCACTTCCACGCTGCCACCGTCCGCCGCCGGGACGCGGAACACCGGCAGCGTGTCACCGGGGACGAAGTAGCGGAACTCGTCGAACACCCCGTAGTTCGGCAGGTGATGCTTGGCCGAGGTGATGACGACCCGTCCGCCGTAGATCAGCGCCGCCGCGTCCTGTGGCGCGCCGGCCGGCAGCCCGGTGCGCGCCGCCAGGTCGGCCCGCCGGTCCAGGTACCCCGTGACCACGGCGATCCCGCCCAGGCCTTCGCCGGAAAGCCGCGCCGCCACCGCGTGCAGCGCCGCGATCGACGCCTCCACGAACGAGGCCCGCAGCGCCAGGTCCTCCACCGGGTACCCGGTCAGCATCATCTCGGGGAACACCACCACCCGGGCCCCGCGCTGCGCGGCCCGCCGCGTCCAGGCCACGATCAGCTCGGCGTTCCCGTCCAGGTCACCGACCGTGGCATTGACCTGGGCCAGCGCGATCCTCAGCTTCGTCACGCCCTCCAGCGTAGGCCGTACCCCGCTGTCCCTCCCGCCCCGGTGCTCCTAGTTGATTTCGGCCGAACGGGCCATGGTCCCAGCCGCCGTAACCTGGCCGAAACACGGGCCGGGCAGACTCGCAGCGGAACGGTCGGGCACCGGAGAACGTCTAGGGTGGTAGCCGTGGACAGGCAGGAAGAGTTCGTGCTGCGCACGCTGGAGGAGCGGGACATCAGGTTCGTCCGGCTCTGGTTCACCGACGTGCTCGGCACGCTGAAATCGGTGGCGGTCGCCCCCGCCGAACTGGAGGGCGCGTTCGCGGACGGGATCGGCTTCGACGGCTCCGCGATCGAGGGCTTCGCCCGGGTCTACGAGGCCGACATGATCGCCCGGCCGGACCCGTCGACGTTCCAGCTGCTGCCCTGGCGCGGAGAGTACCCGGGCGTGGCCCGGATGTTCTGCGACATCCTGCTGCCCGACGGATCGCCGTCCTACGCCGATCCGCGCTGGGTGCTCAAGCGCAACCTGGCCCGGGCCTCCGAGCTCGGCTTCACCTTCTACGCGCACCCGGAGATCGAGTTCTTCCTGCTCCGGGAGCGGCCCGAGCCGGGCGCCAGGCCGCGGCCGATCGACACCGGCGGCTACTACGACCACACGCCGCACAGCATCGCGCATGACTTCCGCCGCACCGCCATCACCATGCTCGAGTCGATGGGCATCTCGGTGGAGTACAGCCACCACGAGGGGGCGCCCGGGCAGCAGGAGATCGACCTGCGCTACGCCGACGCGCTGACCACTGCCGACAACGTCATGTCGTTCCGGCTGGTGATGAAGGAGGTCGCGATCGAGCAGGGCGTGTACGCCACGTTCATGCCCAAGCCGTTCACCGATCATCCCGGCTCCGGCATGCACACCCACGTGTCGCTGTTCGAGGGCGACAAGAACGCGTTCTACGAGGCGGGCGCGGAGTTCCAGCTGTCCAAGACGGCGCGGGCGTTCATGGCCGGCCTGCTGCAGCACGCGCCGGAGATCACCGCGGTCTGCAACCAGTGGGTGAACTCCTACAAGCGGCTGTGGGGCGCGGAGGAACGCACCGCCGGCGCGGGCGGGGAAGCCCCGGCCTACGTGTGCTGGGGGCACAACAACCGTTCCGCCCTGGTCCGGGTGCCGATGTACAAGCCGCAGAAGGGCAACTCCACCCGGGTAGAGTTCCGCTCGGTCGACGCCGCCTGCAACCCGTACCTGGCCTTCGCGGTGATCCTGGCCGCCGGCCTGAAAGGCATCGAGGGCGACTACGAACTGCCGCCCGGCGCCGAAGACGACGTGTGGGCGCTGACCTCCGCCGAGCGCCGCGCGCTGGGCATCCGGCCGCTGCCCCAGGACCTCGACCAGGCCATCAAGGTCATGCAGGACAGTGAACTGGTCGCCGAGACCCTGGGGGAGCACGTCTTCGACTTCTTCCTGCGCAACAAGCGCGAGGAGTGGCAGGAATACCGCCGCCAGGTCACCGAGTACGAGCTAGGCCGCTACCTCCCGATGCTCTGACCCGGGTCACTCCTCGAAGCGGCCGCCCAGGTACTTGGCCAGGAAGCGCTCGGCCGCGGCGTAGAACTTGATCCGGTTCGCCGGCTTGGCGAAGCCGTGGCCTTCGTCGGGGAACAGCATGTACTCGTAGTCGATCCCGGCCTCGGCCAGCGCGGCGACGATCTGTTCCGACTCGGCCTGCTTGACCCGCGGGTCGTTGGCGCCCTGGGCGATCAGCAGCGGGATGCGGATGTCACGGGCCCGGGACAGCGGCGAGCGCGACCACAGGAACTCCTTGTCGGTCTCCGGGTTCCCCACCCGCTTGTACAGCTGCGCCTTGGCCGGCGCCCAGTACGGCGGGATCGTCTCCAGCAGCGTCTGCAGGTTCGACGGCCCGACGATGTCCACCGCGCAGCGGAAGACATCCGGGGTGAACGCCGCGCCGACCAGCGCCGCGTACCCGCCGTAGGAGCCGCCGTAGATCGCGATGCGGTCCCGGTCGGCCCAGCCCTGGTCGACCACGTGCCCGACCGCGTCGATCAGGTCGTCGTGCATCTTGGCGCCCCACTCGCGGTCGCCGGCGTTGACGAACGCCTTGCCGTAGCCGGTCGAACCGCGGTAGTTCACCTGGATGCACATGTAGCCCCGGTTCGCGAACCACTGAGCCTCGGGGTTCCAGCCCCACGTGTCACGGACTTGCGGCCCGCCGTGCACGTCGAGGACGGCCGGCAGCCCGGACCGCCCGGCGCCAGGCGGGAAGGTCACGTACCCGTGGACGGTCAGCCCGTCGCGCGTGGTGAACGAGAACGGCTCCATCCGGGCCAGTTCGTAGCGCGCCAGCTCGGGACGGCTCTCGAACAGGAAGCGGCCAGTGCGGGTGGCCCGGTCAAAGGCGTAGTACCGGACCGGGTCGGCGTCGTTGATGAACGCCACCAGCCAGGTGGCGTCCGCCTCGTCCCGGCCGACCAGCTGCGGGTCGCCCGGATCCAGCGCCCGGATCGCGTCGAAGCCGACCTGCACGGCGGGGTCGAGCACGTGATAGTCGGCGCGGTCTTTGAGCACCAGCACGACCTGCGGTTCGCGGGTGTCCGGATGCAAGACGGCGCCGGTCACGTCCGCGTCCGGGTCTTCCAGCAGGACCTGCTCTTGGCCGGAGGCGAGGTCGATCCGGACCAGCCGGCCGGTGTCCACCCCGAGCGAGCTGATCGCGATCAACGACTTGCCGTCGCCGGTGAACGCCAGCACGTCCGTGTTCGGCGCGTCGTCGGCCGGGATGGTGAACAACGTCCGGAAGTCGGACTCGGCATCGTCGCGCACCAGCACGTCGAGGCCGCCTTCAGGCAGCGGGTTGACCGCGCCGCGGACCACCATGTTCTCGTCCGCGAGCCAGCCCGCGTACCCGGGGTTCTCGATCAGCTTGGTCAGCTCCCCGGTCTTCAGGTCCAGCCGGAAGACGTCGTGCAGCTGCGGATTCTCCCGGTTTATCCCGACCAGGACCTCGTCACGGTGGCTCTTGCGGGTGGCGATGATCCGGGCCTGGATACCCTCGAACGGCGTCAGGTCACGCTTCGCCAGGCCAGCCTGGCCGCCTGCGGCGGCGGGGGTGTCGAGGTCGACGTCGTACAGCCGCCAGTTCTCGTCCCCGCCGGTGTCCTGCACGTACAGCAGGTGCCGGTCATCGCGCGCCCAGGTGTAGGCCCGGATGCCCCGGTCGGTGTCGTCGGTCACCACCCGTGCCGCATCCCAGTCGACGCCGGAGGCTCCGATCGGCGCGACCCAGACGTTGAGCACTCCCTTGTCCGGCGCGATCCAGGCCAGCCGGGTGCCGTCGGGGGAGATGTGCGGGCTGATGCGTTCCGGGTTGCCGAATAGCACGCTGCGGGGGATGAGATCGACCATGCCAAATGCCTACCACACCGCCCGGGGCACCCAGGCCGGCCAGCCGCCGGGTTCGCTCACGGGAGACAACCGCCCGGTTATCCGGAGAACCAGCGCGCCGGGGCCGGGTTGGTGTTGTGGTAGATGTGCTTCTTCTCCTGGTACTCGTCCAGGCCGGAGGGGCCGAGCTCGCGGCCGATCCCGGACCGGCCGAACCCGCCCCACTCAGCCTGCGGCAGGTAGGGGTGGTAGTCGTTGATCCACACCGTGCCGTGGCGCAGCGCGCCCGCGACCCGCTCGGCGCGGCCCGCGTCCGACGTCCACACCGCTCCGGCCAGGCCGTACGCCGTGTCGTTCCCCAGGGCGATCGCCTCGTCCTCGGTACTGAACCGCTCCACGGTCACCACCGGCCCGAACACCTCCTCCTGCACCACCGCCATCTCCCGGCGGCAGTCGGCGAACACCGTCGGCCGCAGGAAGAAACCCCGGGCCAGCGACGGTGCGGCGGGACGCGAGCCGCCGGCCCGCAGCGACGCGCCCTCGGCCAGTCCGAGTGCGATGTACCGCTCGACCTTGGCCCGGTGCGCCTCGGAAATCAGCGGGCCGCACTCGGTGTCCGGGTCCAGGCCGTTGCCCAGCCGGATCCGGTCCGCGCGGGCGGCCAGTTCCGCGACGAAGCTGTCGTGCAGGCGGTCCTGCACGATCAGCCGGGCGCCCGCCGAACACACCTGCCCCGAGTGCAGGAACGCGGCGGTCAGCGCGTTGTCGACCACGGTGTCGAAGTCGGTGTCGTCGAAGACGATGTTCGGGTTCTTGCCGCCCAGCTCGAGCGCGACCCGGCGCACCCCGTGCGCCGCCGAGGCCATGATCTTCTCGCCGGTGGCCAGCCCGCCGGTGAACGAGATCAGGTCCACGCCCTGATGCGCGACCAGCGCCTGCGCCGGCCGTCCCGCCCTGGCCCAGCAGCAGGTTCAGCACCCCAGGCGCGATCCCGGCCTCCTCGAACAAGCCCGACCAGCGCCACCGTGGACAGCGGGGTCAGCTCGCTGGGCTTGATCACCGTGGTGTTGCCCGCGGCCAGCGCCGGCGCGAGCTTCCAGGAGATCTGCAGCAGCGGGTAGTTCCACGGCGCGATGAGCGCGCACACGCCGACCGGCTCGTGGGTGATCCGGCTGACCACCCCGGCCCGGCCCGGATCCACCACCCGCCCGGCGTGCGAGCCCGCCATCCCGGCGTAGTACCGGAACACCGCGGTCGTGTCGTCCACGTCGGCCCGCGCCTCGTTCAGCGTCTTGCCGGTGTCCAGGCTCTCGGTGTGGGCGAGCTGCTCGCGGTCCCGCTGCAAGAACTCCGCGATCCGGCCGAGCAGCGCGGTCCGCTCGGTGATCGTCGACCGGCGCCACGGCCCGTCGTCGAACGCCTCCCGGGCCGCGGTCACGGCCGCGTCCACGTCGGCCGCCGAGGCCTCGGCCAGCGTCTCCAGCGGGGTCGCGTCGAACGGGTTGATGGTCTGTGACGTGCCCTCATCCGCGGCCGCGGTCCACTTGCCCGCGATGTAGAGGTATTTCAAGGCGTTCTCCCAGGACTGCGCCGGATTTCGCTTCACTTTAGAAGCGACTTTAGACGCGCCCCGGGCGGCCATGACGACCTGACCGCGATCAACTAGTTTTGCAGGGTGAGCGGCTCGCGGACCACGCTGGCCGGGCGGCTGGCCCGGCTCGGTTTCGCGGATGCCGCGCGAGCCGAACGCATGCTGCTCACCGACCTCGGCATCGATCCCGAGGAGGCGGCGGGTGAGCCCGGCGGCGGCCCGCTGCTCACCGCGCTGGCCACCGCGGCCGATCCCGACCTGGCCCTGACCGGACTGGCCCGGGTGTTCGGCGCCGCCGACGACCGGGCCGCCCTGCGCCAGGCCCTGCGCGACGAGCCCGATTTCCGCGACCGGCTGACCGCCGTCCTCGGCGTCAGTGCGGGCCTGGCCGACCACCTGGCCCGGCACCCCGGCGACGCCCAGATCCTCCGCGGGCCGGTCGTGCGCCCCGCCCCGGCCGAACTGCGTGAGCAGATGCTGCAGGCGGTCGGCGCCAACCCGCGTCTGGCCGAGCCGGTCGCAAGTCAGGACGCCCCCGCCGCCGCAGGCGGCCAGGCCAGCAAGGAGGAACCGGTCGCGGCGCTGGCCGCGGCGTACCGGCGTCGGCTGCTGCATCTGGCCGCCCGCGACATGACCGCGGTGGCCAGCGTGGAGGAGGTGGTCGAGGAACTCGCCGACATTGCCGCCGCGGTCCTGGAGGCGGCGCTCGCTGTGGCCAGGTCGGAACTGCCCCCCGGATCCCCGCCGTGCCGGCTGGCGGTGGTGGCCATGGGCAAGTGCGGCGCTCGCGAGCTGAACTACGCCAGCGACGTCGACGTGATCTTCGTGGCTGAACCGGTGAACGGGGACGAGACCGCGGCGCTGGCCACGGCCAGCCGCCTGGCCGCGGGCCTGATCGGCGTCTGCGCCCGGTCTACCCCCGAGGGCAGCATCTTCCCCGTCGACCCGAACCTGCGGCCGGAGGGCCGCCAGGGCCCGCTCGTGCGCACCCTGGCCAGCCACCGGGCCTACTACGAGCGCTGGGCCAAGACCTGGGAGTTCCAGGCGCTGCTCAAGGCCCGGCCGGTGGCCGGCGACATGGCCCTCGGCCAGGCCTACGCGGACACGTTCGGTCCGCTGGTCTGGCAGGCGGCGCGCCGGGAGCACTTCGTCGAGGACACCCAGGCCATGCGCCGCCGGGTGGAGCAGTCGCTGCCCGCCCGGCAGGCCGGGCGCGAGCTGAAGCTCGGTCCGGGCGGGCTGCGGGACATCGAGTTCGCCGTCCAGCTGCTGCAGCTGGTGCACGGCCGCACCGACGAGACGCTGCGCGCGCCCGCCACCTTGCCCGCGCTGGCCGCGCTGGCCGCGGGCGGATACGTCGGCCGCGCCGACATGGACGAACTGGCCGCCGCCTACCGGTTCCTGCGCCGCACCGAGCACCTGCTCCAGCTGCACCGCCTCAGCCGTACCCACACCCTGCCCGAGGATCCCGCCGTACTTCGCAGGCTGGGCCGGGCGATGCGATCTTTTGATCTTCCGAACGGGCCGTGGTACCAGCCCTCGGCCACCAGCCGCAGCGACCCGGCGGTCGAGTTCGACGCGCTGTGGCGGCTGCACGCCAGGCAGGTCCGCCGGCTGCACGAGAAGCTGTTCTATCGGCCACTGCTCGACGCGGTGGCCCGGCTCCCGTCGGACGCGGCGCGGCTGACCCCGGCCGAGGCCCGGGCCCGGCTCGAGGCGCTCGGCTACGTCGACCCGGCCGGCGCGCTGCGCCACATCGACTCACTGACCACCGGAGTGTCCCGGCGGGCGGCGATCCAGCGCACCCTGCTGCCGGTCCTGCTCGGCTGGTTCGCGGACGCCGCCGAGCCCGATGCCGGCCTGCTGGCCTTCCGGCAGGTCAGCGAGGCGCTGGGGGAGAGCCCCTGGTACCTGAGGCTGTTGCGGGACGAGACGAAGGCGGCCGAGCGGATGGCGCACGTGCTGGCGTCCAGCCGGTACGCCACGGGCCTGCTGCTGCGCGCTCCGGACGCGGTGGCCATGTTCGCCGACGACGCCGAGCTCGCGCCGCGCGGCCTGGCCGCGCTGAGTTCGGAGATGATGGCGGCGGCCCAGCGCTACGACGACGACGCCGAGGCCGCGGTCTCGGCGATCCGGTCGGTCCGCCGCCGCGAGCTGCTCCGGATCTCGGCCGCTGACCTGCTGGGCGTCACCGAAGGCCTGGATGCCACCGGCGAGGCGCTCACCAGTGTCACCCGCGCCGCGGTGCAGACCGCGCTGGACGTGGCCATCAGGAAGGTCGCCGAGGAGCTGCGGCGGCCGCCGCCGACCCGGATCGCGGTGATCGCGATGGGCCGGTTCGGCGGCCACGAGTGCGGCTACGGCAGCGACGCGGACGTACTGTTCGTGCACGACCCGATCCCGGGCCGGCCAGAACGGGAAGCCTCAGATGCCGCGCACGCGGTGGCCGCGGAGCTGCGGCGGCTACTGGCCCTGCCGGTGCCCGACCCGGCCCTGGTGGTGGACGCCGACCTGCGGCCGGACGGCCGGCAGGGCCCCCTGGTCCGGACGCTGGCCGCCTACCGGGCGTACTACCGGGGGCGGTCCGCGCCCTGGGAGGCGCAGGCCCTGCTGCGCGCCGAGCCGGCCGCCGGCGACACCGAGCTCGCCGAGCGTTTCATCCGGATGATCGCCGAGTTCCGCTATCCGCTGGACGGGATCGACCAGGCCGCCGTGCGCGAGATCCGCCGGATCAAGGCCCGGATGGAGGCCGAGCGGATCCCGCGCGGCGCGGACCGGGCGCTGCACGTCAAGCTCGGTCCCGGCGGGCTGTCCGACGTGGAGTGGACGATCCAGCTGCTCCAGCTGGAGCACGGCCACGCGGTGCCCGCGCTGCGCACCACCCGGACCGGCCCGGCCATGGCGGCGGCGGTGCGGGACGGCCTGCTGCCCGCCGACGACGCGGCCGCGCTCATGGCCGCCTGGCAGCTGGCCGCGCGGATCAGGAACGCGATCGTGCTGGTCCGCGGGCGTCCCGGTGACACGCTGCCGACCCGGCACGCCGAGCTGACCGCCGTGGCCCGGCTGCTCGGCTACCCGCCCGGCGACGCCGCGCAGGCCCTCGAGCAGGACTACCGCCGCGCCGCCCGCCGCGCCCGCACGGTCATGGAACAGCGGTTCTACGGCTGACGGTCGGCAATCGGCCTCACGGCAGGCTCTCGATCATCTGGATGATTTCTTCGCGCGCGAAACCGTGCCGCCGGGCGAACTCGACCAGATCCCGCGTCCGGGCGAGCACCGCTCCGCGCGCTGGCGTGCCCACCACCGTGATGCCCCGGCCGCGCCGGAACTCCAGCAGGCCCTCTTCTCGCAGTATGTGCAGCGCGCGCAGCACGGTGTTCTTGTTCACGCCCAGCACCGCCGCCAGATCCTTGGCCAGCGGCAGCCGTTCGCCGGGGGCCGCCTCGCCTTCGGCGATGGCCCGCCGGATCTGCGCAGCGACCTGATCGTGCAGCGGGACCGGACCGGTGCGATCAACGTTGACATCCAACATGGTCCTAGTCATAGTAGTTCCATGTTGATGACCGGGCAACGTTGATCATGAGCGTTCAGGTTGCGCCGCCCGCCGCGCCTGCCGCGGGCTCGGCGCAGGCGCTGTTCAAGGAGGCCCGGCGTCGGCGTCGGCGCAGGTGGCTGGCCGGGACCGGCGCCGTTCTGGTGGTCGCCGTCGCCGTCGCCGTCGCCGTCTCCGCCGTGCCCTGGCTCGGCCAGCCTGCTGGTCACGGATCAAGCGGAATGCGGTCGGCCGGCCCGGCTCGCGCCGTCTCGTCATCGGTGGCGCTGGTCTGGTTCGACGGGACCAGCCTGCGGGTGGGTTACCTCCAGCCGGGCGGGCGCGTCAGCGAGCACGCCGTGGCGGAGGTCAACGCGCACTACCTGCCCCTGGTCAGGGCGGGCGAGCGTGTGTACTGGGTCGATCCGGCTGGCACCTTCGTGCCCGCCCTGGGCCACTGGTCTCAGGTCGTCCGCTACCTGGACGTGGCCACTGGCAAGATCGGGATCGCGGGGGGCGGGCAGACCGTCTTCCTGTCCGCCGACGGCCGGGACCTGTTCATGTCGCAGACCGCCACCACCTTGACCGAGGCGCCGGTCACCGCCCCCGGTGCCGTCCGCCAGCTGACCCTCCCGGACGGCTGGTACCTGCCGGGCGGTGACGGCCTCGCCGACCTGTTCAGCGGGGCCGGCCTGGACACCGCGAACGGCATCGTCGTCGAGTCCCGGCAGTCCCCGAGCCCGGGTGGGCAGGTCCTCTCGTTGTGGAATCCGGGCCGCGCCCGAGTGACGGTAATCGGCCGGGCCCGCGGGATCATCGATGCCTACACGCCGCCCGGAGACCACTACAGCCTCCTGGCCTGGCTGCCGGCCCGCTGCTGCGCCCTGGAGATCACGAACACCGCGACCCTGGCCACCACGACGGTGCCCAGCCCGCTGCCGGGCGGGTTCGCCCTGGGCGGCTCCTTCTCGCCAGCCGGACCGACGGGGGCCCGGCTGGCGGTGTTCCTCAACGCCGGGCCGGCTGGCCCGGCCCGGCTGGCCCTGGTCGATCCGGCCACCGGAGCAGTACGCGTCGTCCCGCAAACCCGGTTCGCCCTTGGTTCGGACGTGGCCTGGGCCCGCTGGCTGCCCGGCGCCGCCACGCTCCTCGCGGGCGCGACGACCGGGCGCAGCTACCTGGTAGATGCCGCGACGCTGTCTGCCCGGCAGCTGGTCGTCCGCGGCCGCGGGGCCGCGGACCTCAACTACACCACGGCCGTGGTCCCGGGTCCTCGCTTACCCATTCCGGTGTCCTCGCCTTAGGCCGTCCAGTGCCCGTTGGCCCGCAAGAGGCGCAGCGCGTCGACGGTCAGGAAGCCGCGCCAGTCCCGTTCGGCGGCCGGCGACCAGGCCAGCCAGTTGAACGTCCAGCCGCCGTCGTCGCGCTGGGCCCGGGCTAGGTGGTCCAGGTGCGCCTTGATGGTGGCCTCGTCGAACAGCCCGCGGGCCAGCGAATCCGGGTCTGGCGCGTAGTCCAGCGGGGTATGCACCTCGCCGGGTGCTTCCGGGTCCAGGGCCACCATCTTGCGCTCGAGGATCAGCGGGCCGACCCGGCCGAACACCTCACGCGCCCGGTCCCGGTCCGGCACGTGCTGCAGGAAGCTGAGCATGCCGAGCATCTCGTATTCGCCGCCCGGGCCGCCCGACAGCTCGCCGCCACCCGACCTGGTCAGCGCGTCGATCCTCGTCCACATCAGGCCGGTGGCCCGGTCGAGCCAGGAATGGCTGACGCCGCGGGCGTGCAGCGTGCCCGCGATCAGGCCGGTGGAGATGACTGAGGCGGGGTGGCCCTCCTCGGGAACCCACCACGGCGCGTGCGGCCAGGCCAGCAGTGACGGTTCGGTCCCGGCCGCGCCGCCCTCGGCGGGCGCGATCGCCGCCAGCCAGTCGCAGGCGCCGCGGACCAGGGCGTCGTCCCACGCGCCGGTCTCATCCATGATCCGCAGCGCCATCTCGACCGCCAGCGGCTGGCTGCCGGGGGCGCGGCAGTCGGGCTCCAGAGCGTGCCCGAACCCCCCGTCCGCGTTGCGGTAGGCGGCCACCGCGTCCCGCACCGGCTGGGCGTCGTCGTCGCCGAACAGCCGGGCGAACCGGCGCCGGTCGATGACCCTCGCGTTGGAAGCGATGAAAGAAGCGGCAGCATCGAAGTCAGGAGCGTTCATCGCTCTATGACAGCACCCCAGGGCCGTCCCGTATTGAACGAAACGGCCACCGCCGTGGCATGCTGGCTAGATGGCGTCCCAGGCGGCTCGCGTGCGGGACCTGCCGGCCGGGTACCTGGAGTGGCAGGCCCCGGCCGGGCTCCGGCACGCCATCGCGTGCCTGTGGGCGCAGGTGACCCCGGACGGCGCCGCGGACCGCGAGACCCTGGTGCTGCCCGACGCGTGCAGTGACCTGATCTGGGAGCCGGGCCGGGGGGCGTTCGTCGCGGGTCCGGACACCGGCCCGGTCCGCACCGTGCTGAAGGCGGGCACCGTGGTCCTCGGTGCCCGTTTCCGGCCATCGGCCGGCGGCCTGGCGCTCGGCGTGCCGCTCAGCGAGCTTCGCGACCAGCGCGTCGACCTTTCCGACCTGCGCCGGCGCGACGCCAGCCAGCTGCCGGGGACACTCGACCCGGAGACCGCCGCGGCCCGCGTGCTTGAGCTGGCGGCCGGGCTAGTCACCGACGCCGACCCCGACCCGGCCGCGGCGCGGGCCGCGGTCCTGCTGGCCGACCCGCGGGTGCGCGCCGAAGACGTGGCCGCCGAGATCGGGCTGAGCATGCGGCAGCTGCGCCGCCGCTGCCACGCGGTGGTCGGCTACGGGCCCAAGACCCTGCAGCGGATACTTCGTTTCCGGCGGTTCGTGGCCCGGATCGACGCCGGCCTGCCGAGCGGGCCGGGCGCCGGTGACCTGGCCACCCTGGCGGCCGAGGCCGGCTACGCCGACCAGGCGCACCTGACCAGGGAATGCCGGGCCCTGGCCGGCCTGACCCCGGCCGCGCTGGGACGGCAGCGGGGTTCGAACTGTTGCCGAAATAGTGATCAGCAGTGAGTGATACCGCCTCGTAGTGATCACGGCGTGCGCCGCTGGCCCGGGACCGGGAGAGAGTTCTGTCCGGGCTGGCGTTGGTGGCGGTGGAATGTCGTACATGCCCGAGATGATGATGGCGTGGAGCAGGTCAGGTGCACGCGCGGGTTCCGCGTCCCGGTGGCGGCCGGATACGCGGGGCGGGGTGAGGCTGGATCTGGGGGCGCTGGTGGCTAGGTTCGAGGTTCCGGACGGCTGGGCGGTGCAGGCGTTCGCGTTCGCGCTGGACTGCACGCCCGGAGCAGGCGGGCATGCATGCGGCGTCAGTTCGGCGGGCGCCGGTACGCCCGCAACTGGGCCGTGCGGACCCTGAAAGACGACATCGCCCGGTACCGGGAGACCGGCCAGGAGACGGAGAAGCCGTCGCTGGCCTGCGCTGCGGATGCGGTGGAACCGGGCCAAGGACGCCGAGTGCGCCGATGCTGAGACCGGTCAGGCGTGGTGGCCGGAGATCAGCAAGGAGGCCTTCGCGGACGGCATCAGGGCCGCGGTCGACGGCTACTGGAACTGGCAGCGGTCTCGTGCCGGGAAGCGGGCCGGGAGGCGGGTGGGGTTCCCGAGGTTCGCGAAGAAGGGCCGGGACCGGGACCGGGTCACCTTCACCACCGGCGCGATACGGGTTGAGCCGGACCGTCGGCATGTGACCCTGCCCCGGATCGGCACGGTCCGGACCTGGCGAGAACACCCGCCGGCTTGAACGGCTCCTCGCGAAAGGCCGGGCCCGGGTCCTAGCGGTCACGGTGTCGCGCAAGGGCACCCGGCTGGTGGCGGCGTTCCGGGTCCTGGTCCAGCGCCCGCAGCAGGCGGGCGTGGCCGACCCGGACTCTCGCGTCGGGGTCGACGTGGGCGTGCGGGTGCTCGCTACCGTCGCCAATAGCCACGGAGAGGTGATAGAGCGGGTCCCGAACCCGCGGCCGCTGGAGGCCGCGCTGAACGAACTGCGGCACCTGTGCCGCGAGCGGTCCCGCCGCACCCGGGGCTCGCGCCGCTACGCCGAGACCAGCCGGAAGATCACCCGGCTGCAGCGCCGGGTCGCCGACATCCGAGGCTGCCACGTCCACCGCCTGACCACAAGGCTCGCCAAGACCCACGGCGAGATCGTGACCGAGGGACTGGACGCGGCCGGGATGCTCCGGCAGAAGGGCCTGACCGGCGCGCGGGCCAGACGGCGCGGCCTGTCGGACTCCGCCCTCGGCGAGATCCGCCGCCAGCTCGGTTACAAGACCGGCTGGTACGGCTCGCGCCTGATCATCGCCGACAGGTTCTACCCGTCGTCGAGGACCTGTCACGCCTGCGGGCACGTACAGGACATCGGATGGGCAGAGCACTGGATCTGCGGACAATGCGGGACCACGCACCAGCGGGACGACAACGCCGCTGTCAACCTCGCGCGCTACGAGCCGCCCGCCACGGGCGATAGCGCCGTCGGCCCAGTCAGGGCCGACGTCAAGCGCCGAGCCGACCGTAAGACCGGGCCCCACCCGGCAGGTGGCGATGAAGCGCGGAAGGGACGCAGCGGCACTGCTGCCGAACAACCCCGAGACGGGGTGCCGGCGCTATGAGCACTCACCGGCAACGGAATGTCTCAACTGGGACACTAGAGACCACATCCGCCAACCGTGACGTACCGCCCGGCGTCCCTAAGAGCAGTTGCCACCGACAGGGCGCAGGGGAGACGGCGATGGCTCTAACCGGACGAGAGTGCGGTCACCAATACCGGCCAGATGTCCGGTTCTGTATCGTCTGCGGCGCGGACCGGCCCGAGCCGGCCGAGCAAGTCTCCGCCTACGAGCCCACCATGGTCCGTCAGCCCGCATCGGCCTACCAAGGCGCGTCGGCGTACCAGGCGGCGCCGGTCTACCAGGCTGCCCCGGCCGCGCCCGTGCGGTACCAGCCGCCGGCCGCGCCGGTGGTGCCGGGCCACGTCCTGCCCGGCCCGCCGGGCCCGCCCCCAGCCGGCCGCGGCGGCTGCGGGGCGTGCTGATCGGCCTGGCCACATTCCTGGCCGCGGGCGGGGTCACCGCGGCGGTGATGCTGATCGCGCACCCGCTGCACCGCGGGGCCACCCCCTCGCCCGGCGGGACGCCGGCGGCCTCGGCCCCGGTGTCGCCGTCCTCGCCTGCCGCTCAGCCCACGCAGGAGGCGGCGGCCCAGGGCCTGGCCGGGCTCCTGGCTCAGAGCGTCATGGACCGCAGCTCCATCGTGGCCGCGGTCGACGACGTGAACCGGTGCGGACCGAACCTCCGCCAGGACCCGCAGACGTTCCAGAGCGCGGTCGCGTCGCGCCAGGCCCTGCTCACCCGGCTGGCCAGGCTGCCCGGCCGCTCGGTCCTGCCCGCGCCCATGCTGGCCGCGCTGACCAGCGCCTGGCAGAACTCCATCCAGGCCGATCAGGACTTCGCGCAGTGGGCCAAGGACGAGATCGCCAGCGGCTGCACGTCCGGCAACCAGTCGGCCGACCCCAACGCGCAGGCGGCGGCCACGCCGGACGCCCAGGCGAGCACCGCGAAGCAGTCCTTCGTCACCCAGTGGAATCCGATCGCGGCGCGCTACCGGCTGCCCGCCTACCGGTGGAACCAGCTCTGAGCCGGATCCCCTGGCCGGCGGCACGGTATCGACACCACTCAGGCCATCGCGTTCCACACCATGGCGGATAGCTGGTCGATGGTGTCGATGCCGTACTGCTCGGTGGGATTCCCGGTGCTCAGGACCGCGATCAGGTAGTCCCGCCCGCTGCCCGAGATCCAGCCCACGCTGTTGATCTGCCAGTCGTTGCTGGCGCTGTTCAGCGGGAGCCAGCCGTTCTTGAGCGCCACCGTGGCCTGAGCCGGCACGCCGCCGGACACCCCCCATCGCTGCTCCGGCGTCACGCTTTCCATCAGCGACAAGGCGTAGCTACGCTCGGTACTGGTCAGCAGCGAGTTCGGCTCGACCAGCGTGCGCAGCAGGGTCAGCTGGTCGCCGGGGAGCGTCGTGCTCAGACCCCATCCCGGCCAGGGGAACCCGGGACAGTTCACGCACGTCGAGGGCACCGTGTCGGCCAGGCCTGCCGAGGTGTTAAACGACCGGATGCCACCGGCCCCGCCAACCTCGTCCCACAGGCTGGTCGCCGCGTCGTTGCTGCTGTCCTCGATCATCTGCTCGGCCAGCGACCGGTCGCTGGCCGACAACTCAGTGCCGCTGCGGCCCCGCTGGGCCAGCAAGGTCTCGAGCACGTCGAGCTTGACCACGCTCGCCTCGTCCTGCGGCTTGCCCTGCCCTAGCTGCCACGTCTGGCCGGTGCGCAGGTCGTAGACCGCGGCCAGGACCACGCCGTCCCGGCCCGACACGTATGAGGCCGCGGTCGAGCCGAGCGGATCGGGGTGCGACGCCTCCGGCCGCGGAGCGGATGAACTCGCCGTCGCCGCGGCGCTGCTGGCGGCCGCACCGGCCGCCGCGCCGCCGGACGATCCAGCCTGCGGCGCGCCGACGGGACTGGGCCCGGACGGCCGGGCTCCCGATCCGCCCAGGGTGAAGACCGCGACGATCCCGGCCGCGATAAGCAGGGCGACGCCGGCGACCGCGAACACCACCGCCGTGCGCGCGGGCCTCCCCGACGAGTGCCTGCCCCTGACTCCGATGACGACGTCCCGGTGTGTGCTGTCGGCTACCCCGCGGGGCAGACCTGCTGGAATGGCTGGCTTCCAGCGTAGTCAGCCCACTGCTGCCTGGTCAGCGATACGTTCGCGATACCGCACGCGGCCTGCGGGAGGTTGGCAGGGAAGGCCACGTCCCAGATCCGGGCCGTGCCGTCACCGCCGGCCGTGGCCAGCGTGCCGCCGGATCTGAACGCCGCCGCGTAGACCGGCTGGATGCCAGCCGTCATCGGGGCGCCGACCTCCTGCTGGGTGGCCGCGTCCCAGAGCCGGACGCTGCCGTCGCCGCCCGCGATGGCCAGCATGCTTCCGTCGGGGCTGAACGCCGCCGCGTACACCGGCTCGGCGTCGGCGGTCATCGGCACGCCGATCTCCTGCTGGGTCGTTGCATTCCAGAGCCGGACGCTGCCGTCGGTTGCCGCCGTGGCCAGTGTGGTGCCGCCGGGGCTGAACACGAGCATGCTGATGCCCGGGCCACCGGCCATCGGCTTGCCGAGCCGCTGGCCGGTGGCCACGCTCCACAGCTCGACCTGGCCGCCTGCGCTCGCCGTGGCCAGCGTCCTGCCACTGGGGCTGAACGCCACCGCCCCGCCCGCCGCGCCTCGCCGATCCACCGTCATGGGCGCGCCGACCTGCTGCTGGGTGGTCGCGTTCCAGATCCGGGCCGTGCCGTCCGCGCCCAGGGTGGCCAGCATCGTGCCGTCCGGGCTGAACGCCACGGCCCGGTACCGCCCGTTCCCGGCCTGCGCCAGCGTGGTCCCGGCTCGCTGACCGGTGGCCGCCTGCCACAGCTGCACGCCGCTGCCGGCCACGGCCAGGGTCTTGCCGTCCGGGCTCAGGGCGATACCGGTCACGATGTGATAAGTGCCCATCGGCGGGCCCACCGGTCGTCTCGACGTGACGTCCCACACCCGGACCGTCCCGTGCCCGTTGCTGATCGCCAGCAGGCCGCCGTCGGCGCTGAACGCGGCCGGCGTGTGCCCGGCCGCCGCCGCGGCCACGCCGACCGATCCGAGTGGGAGCGGAGCGGACGGCTGGTGGAAGCCCGCCGGGCTCCACAGCGCGATGCTGCCGTTGCCGTTCCCCGTGGCCAGGGCGTCCGCCGCGGGGCTGAAGGCCAGCGCACTCACCCCGGCCGAGCCCTGCACGGTCAGCGCGGCTCCGGTCTGGGCCTGCGTGGCCACGTTCCACAGCTCGGTGGCGCCGTCGCTCTCCGCGCTGGCCAGCGTCGTCCCGTCGGTACCGAACGCCAGGGCGCTCACCGCGTCACCGGTCGCCATCGTCGCGCCGACCTGGCCCCCGGTCGTGACATCCCAGAGCCGGACGGCGCCGTCCTGGCCGCCGGTGGCCAGGAGCTTGCCGTCCGCGCTGAACGTCAGCGCGCCCACCTGCGCCGCGCCGGCCACCAGAGCCGATCCGGCCTCCTGCCGGGTGGCCGTGTCCCACAGCTGGACGTTCCCGTCCGCGCTGCCCGCCGCGACCAGCGTGCCGTCCGGGCTGAACGCCACGGCGGCCACCGGCTGGGCGTCCGAGCTCATCGGCGGGCCGGCCTCCTGCTGGGTCGCGGCGTCCCACAGCCGGAGGTTGCCGTCGGCACCGCCAGTGGCCAGGGTCTGGCCATCCGGGCTGAACGCCACCGCGGTTCCGGGGGCCGGGCTGGCGAGCCGGTGCGCGGTGATCCGGGCCTGATCGCTCAGGTTCCAGGTTCCGACCGCGGCGGCGGACGCGACCCGGAGCTCCTTGCCGCCGTTGGTGAAGGCCAGGGCCAGCGGCGTGGCACCCCAGCTGGTGACGCTGACCCGGTGGTGCGAGGCCAGGTCCCACAGCCGGATCGCGCCGCCGGAGTACCCGGCCGCCAGCGTCCTGCCGTCCGGGCTGTAGGCCAGCGCCGTGACCACGCCCGACGACGCGGCCAGGACGCCGCGGACGGGCTGGGCCAGCGACTGGAGCAGGCTGTACCGGGCCTGCGCGGTGGGGGCCAGCCGCCAGGCGGCCCCGGCCAGAAGCGCGGCCGTGACCGGATCAGCGGCGTCCAGGGCCGTGCTCTGCGCGGCCAGCCGCTGTGAGGCGTTGGTGGTGCTCTGCCGGGCGGCGCTGGTCCTGGCGTTCTTGACCGCGATCCCCGCTCCGGCGAGCGCGGCGATGACCAGCACGGCCAGCAGCCCGGCCAGCACCCGGCGCCGCCACCGGCCGCGGGTCAGGGCCCGGCCACTGGCCCGCAGGAAGTCCGCCTCGCTCGGGCTCAGCGCCGGGTACCGTCCGGGGTCCGCGTCCCAGACCCGCGCGGCCTGCAAGGTGGCGGTCAGCTGGACCCCGCGGTACAGCAGAGCCCGGTCACCTCTGCTCGCGCGCCACTGAGCCGTATCCTCGGCCAGCTGGCCGTACAGGATCATGCTGGTCTCGTCCTCGGCCAGCCAGCCCCGCAGCCGCGGCCACGCCTGCAGCAGGACGTCATGGGCGATCTCGGCGCGATCGGCGTCCAGCACCAGCAGGCGTCGGCAGGCGAACGCCTCCAGGACCGCGTCGACCTGCGGCCATTCCCGCTTGGGCCGCCCGGAGTGCAGCTCGCGCCTGGTCGCCGCCCGGCGGGCCAGCCGGCGATCCGGGCCTATGGCCGTCATCCGCCGGAACGCCTCCCGCGCGATCACCTGCTGGTCTTCGGTCAGGGCCCGGTACGCGGTCTCGGCGCCGACCTCGATGGCCCGCGCGATCCCGGCCCGGTTACCCGCGTCTTCGTAGCCGCTCCTGGTCAGCTGGGCGCCGTCGCGGCGCTCCCAGGTCAGCATCAGGGCCTGGGACAGCAGCGGAAGAACCCCCGGGCCGCCCGCGCCTTCGTCCACGGCCGAGCGCAGGTCGGCCAGGAGGGCGTCGACCAGGTCCGGCTCGACGGCCAGGCCGCTTGCCTCGGCCGGACCGGTGATCACCTGGCGCAGTTCGGTGCCGCTCATCGGGCCGACGACGATCTGGTCGCGCCGCATGGCCGCGGCCAGCCCGGGATAGGCGGCGCACCGGTCCCAGTAGTCGCCGCGGACCGCGATCACCACCAGCGCTGGCGGCTCGCCGCGCGGATCGGCCGGCCTGGTCGCCGCCGCGCACACGGCGTCGATGAACGCGGCCCGTTCCGGTGCCGAGTCGGCTTCGGTGGCCGTGAAGATCTCCTCGAACTGGTCGACCACCAGGACCAGCCGGTTGACCTGCAGGGCCTGCGCGATCTCGCTGATCAGCAGGTGAGCGTCGCCGGGAGCGTCGGCCAGGCCCTTGCAGATCACCGCGGGGTCGCGGTCAGCGAGCTGGGCGAGCCGCTCGGAGAGCTCGGTGAGCGGGCGGGCCCCCGGGGTCATGACGATCCGCGGCCAGGACGCCGAGCCCGGGACCTGCACACCGCGGGCCAGCACGGGCACCAGGCCCGCCCGCAGCAGGGAGGTCTTACCCGCTCCCGAGGCCCCGGTCACCATGGTCAGGCCGGACTGCGCCAGCGTCCCGGCCAGCGTCGCGACCAGGCGGTCGCGGCCGCGGAACACCGTCTCGTGGGCCTGCTCGTAAGGCAGCAGCCCGCGGTACGGGCAGCCGTCGGTCCACCGCGGGCCGCCCTGGCCGGGACGGCCGGAACCTGGCACCCACAGCCGGGTGCGCTCCTGCATGGCGGCCAGTTCTTCACGGATCACGCGCACGTCGGCGGACTGCCGTGCGACCTGCTCGCTCGCGGCGCGCAGCTGGGCGCCGTGACCGCCCAGGCTGTCCTGAATCTCCCCGGCCGCGCGGGCCAGGTCGGCGAGAAGGAATTCCAGCTCGCCGAACTCGGCGCTCACCGCCTCGATCGCGGCGAGCACATCGTGCTCCAGGTCCTCATCGCCAGCCTCGATCGCGGCGCGGAACACGGTGCCGGCCGCGTCGATCTCGCGCAGCACCATCGCGACGTCGGATCGCACCTGATCGGCGTGGGAGTCCCCGGCCGACAGCGTCTCCTTGATACTCCGGCTGATCTCCCGCTGGATGTCGCCGCGCGACTGGTCCGCCGCCGGGTGCGCGGACCGCACCTGGTCCAGCGCCCGGGCCAGGACCTCACTCAGGGCGCTGGCCCCGACCGACGACAGCACCCCGACCCTGGCCACCGCCGCCGGGCCGTCAAGACCGGCGACCTCGGACAGCGCCGGCCCGAACGCGGCCGCGCACAGCAGCGGCAGCACCGCCGGCGCCGGGATGCCGCGCAGCTCATGACGGCCGTTCCTGGCCGCGCGGAGCAGCCACTCACGGATCCCCGTCTGGAGCCGCGTGACCTCCTCGAAGTCGCCCAAACCCTCCACCCCCACCTGCCTGTCGCACCCCAGGACGGCGGCAGCCTAGCCGGCGTCATAGCTCCCCAGCCGGGACCTTTGCGTAGGTGTGACCACCCGCGCGCCGATCCGGGCGGTTTCGTGGTCGGCGGCCGTCCGGATCAGGCCGATTCGTCGCCACGCACGGCGGCCTGCGTCTCCGGGTCGAGCGCAGCGATCAGCGGGGTGGAGGCCTCGCGGAGCTGCCGGACGGCGTGGTCGAGTCGGCTCGTCGGCGCGGCCGATCCTGACGCCGTGCCCGTCGCGCCCAGCACGCGGGCCATCTCTCCGCCGAGCCGCTGGGCTTGCTCGAGGAAGTTCCGCGAGATTCTCTCGTCGATCAGGATCGGCGCGCCGACCAGCAGCATGAGCATGTACGTGCGGAACTCGTCGGCGGCGTCGTCGCGGTTGCCCGGGCCCAGGCCCTTGGCCACCGCCTGCGACACCTCCTGCGCCGCGCGTGTGGCCTGGGCCAAGATGATGGCCGCCTGGGCGGCGACCGCCCGGGACAGGTCGTTGAGCTGCCGGAGCCTGACCACCTGGTCGACGACGAGCAGCGTGATCGCCAGCACCAGCAGGCCCGACACGACGCTGGTGGTCAGCGCGTGAGCGGCCCACCACCGGCGCATCGCCCCGTCGTTGATGTCCAGGATCACCAGCACGACGGCGAGCAGCGTGATGACGCCCGCGGCGAACCCGCCCTGCCAGCGTGACAGCATCCCACGACCATAGCCGCCACCGGATCCCCGGACTGATCACGCGACGAATGCTCAGCCGGTCGGGCCCTAGGCGGGACTGGCCAGGGCGATCCGGTTGAAGCCGGCGGGCTCGGCGATCATGGCCGTGCCGATCTCGTGGAAGCCGATCCGGGCGTAGATGCGGGCCACCGCGGTGTCGCTGGCGGACAGGAAGATGGTCTGCACGCCGCGGTCCCTGGCGTCCAAGGCCAGCAGCGCGGTCACCGCCGCACCGAGGCCCTGCCGGCGCACGGACGGCAGCACGCCGACACCGGTGATCTCGGCCACGCTGTCCACCGCCTGGTAGCTTCCCGCCGCGAGCGGGCCGTCCGGGCCGAACGCCGCGGCCAGCACCGACTGTCCCGACCGCAGCCGCTCCCGCAGCATCGCCATCGTGCCGCCGTCATGGTCGGCGGCGATCTTGTCCCGCTCGGCCGGGCCAGCGTCGCCGACGCTCGTGCCCGGATGACCGAACGCCACCGCCGGGACCGCCCAGATCCGGTCGAGTTCGGGATCCTCGGGTGTGACGATCCGCACCACGATCCCCGGCGGCAGCGACGGGACCTGCGTCGACCCGGCGAGCACCATGAGCGGGTGGGCCACGACCTCCAGGCCCGCCTCGGCGGCGGCGGCCGCCATCTCCGGCGCGGTCTGCTCGATCCACTCGAACGACTCGGGGATGATCAGCTCGCGCTGCTGGGCGCGGACCGCGCGGATGTCGGCCGGGGTGACCGGCGGCCGGGAGCCGCGCCGCGGGCGAGCGTAGTACGGCCATCCGGAGCCGACCGGAACGAAGATCACCAGCGGGCCGTGCTCGTCGGCTCGGGCCCTGCGTCGCGGGACAGCGTCGCAGAACGCGTCAATCCGCTCAATGACCTCGTTGTCTCCCACAGCAGTACTTACCTTAAGGCGCGGGGCGCAGGAGTCCAACTGCGTTTTGCTGACCTGAGCGGTTCGCCACCAGCCGGAAATGCGGTTTGCGCTCCGGCGGCGCCGCGCTACTGTGAGCGCCTTATGGAAGACACCGATCGCCCGGGTCGGCTCAGCCAGGTGCCCTTTCACGGGCCGTTGTCCCAGACCAGGGCCACGAGCCTGACCGAACGCCTGACCAGGAACCATCCGCGCACGGTGCTCGACATCGGCTGCGGGTGGGGCGAGCTGATGCTCCGTATCCTGGCCGCCGCGCCGGACGCGACCGGCGTCGGGATCGACCTCGATGAGGACGACCTGGCCCGCGGCCGTGCGGCCGCCCAGGCCCGCGGTCTGGCCGACCGGGTCACGTTCGCCCGCGAATCCGGCATCGGAACCACCCGCGGGCCCGCCGACCTCGTCCTATGCGTGGGCGCCAGCCAGGCGGTCAGCGACGTCCAGCCGCCCGGCCACATCGCGGCGGCCCTGACCGCGCTCCGCCGCCTGGTCACGCCCGGCGGCCGGGTGCTATTCGGCGACGGCTTCTGGCAGCGTCCGCCCACCGAGGCCGAGCTGGCCGCCATGTGGCCCGGCACCACCGCGGGCGAACTGCCCGACCTGGCCCAGATCGCGGACCTGGCCGTGGCGGCGGGCTTCCGCCCGGCCTGGATCGAGACCGCGACCGAAGCGGAGTGGGAGGAGTTCGAGTCGGCCTATCAAGCCGACGAGGAGGCGTGGCTCGCCGCTCACCCCGATCACCCGGAGGCCGCCGAGCTCAGGCAGCGCCTCGATGAGCACCGCTCGTACTGGCTGCGCGGCTACCGCGGCCTGCTGGGCCTGGCCTACCTGACCCTGATCCCGGTCGGCTGACCAGAAGGCTCGGCTGACTAGCAGCCTTGCCCACAACTCGTCGGCCATTTACCGGTCAGCCATCTGTATCGCTGCGCGCGACGCCGTACCGGCGTGAAAATAGCGGCGGTACCGCCCGTGACGTCGTTTGCTTCTTGGTGCGGTTGAGGCCGCCGGTCAGCCTGACGCCGGGAGCCGGTTACCTGAGGGGCCGTTCATTGTTGCCACGAGCACGCGGGTCAGTTTCTTCCGTTCGCCCCCGGTTCCCCGGGCGGTACCGCCTTGCAGGTTAGCAGTCCGGGAAGGAAGAGGTGAGGGACGCGTGGAAGAGGTGACCGACGAGCCGCTGTACCGGGACCGGGTGTGCGGCATCGACATCGGCAAGGCCGGAATGGTGGCGACCATCCGGGTGCCCTCCGATAAGGACCCGGCGCGGCGGGCCCAGGAGACCCGCAGCTTCGGCACCACCAGGCGTGAGGTGCTGGCGCTGGCGGACTGGCTGCGGTGCTGGCAGGTGCCCGCGGTGGTGATGGAGGCGACGGGCGATTACTGGAAGGGGCCGTTTTACCGGCTGGAGGCCGAGGGGTTCGAGTGCGTGCTGGCTGATGCCCGGCAGGTCAAGAACCTGCCCGGCCTGCCCAAGCGGGACCCATCGGATTCCCGGTGGCTGGCGGTGTGCTTCGAGCGCGGCGCGGTCACCTCCTGCTTCGTGGCTACCCCGGAGTTCCGCATCATCCGGCTGCACACCCGGTACCGGCGGGACCTGACCGAGGAACGGGGCCGGGAGAAGCAGCGGGCGGAGAAGCTGCTGGAATCAGCCGCGATCAAGCTGTCCAGTGTGGTCACCGACCTGCACGGGGTGACCGGCCGGGACATCATGGACCACCTGATCGCCGGGGAGCGCAACCCCAAGGTCCTGGCTCAGCTGGCCCGGGCCCGTGCCCGCCGCAAGATCACCGAGCTGGAAGAAGCCCTCGAAGGCGCCGAGTTCTTCACCGATGAGCACGCCGCCTTGCTGAAGGTCATGCTGGCGCGCATCGACCGGGTCAACGCCGAGATCGACGAGCTGACCGCGGTGATCGAGCGGCTGCTTGCCCCGTACGAGGAGCAGCTGGAGCAGGCCGAGTCGATGCCCGGCTGGGGCCGCCGCGCCGCCCAGGACGCCATCGCCGAGACCGGTGTCGACATGACCCGGTTCCGCACCGGCGGGCACCTGTCGTCCTGGGCCGGGAAGACCCCGCTGGACAACCAGTCCGGCAAGCGCACCGGCCGGGCCAGATCCAAGAAGGGCAACCGGTACCTGGCCGCCATCACCGGCGAGACCGCCATCGCGGCCGGCAAGACCCAGACCCGCGAAGGCGCCCGCTACCGGCGGCTGGCCCGACGCCGCGGCAAACCCAAAGCCCAGGTCGCGGTCGGCAACACCCAGCTGAAGGTCTTGCACAAGCTATTGTCCAACCCCGGCATGCGGTATGAAGACCTCGGCGCGGACTACTACGAACGCCAGCGCGACGTCCGCCGCCAGATCGCCCACCACGTCGGCAAGCTCGGCGCCCTCGGCTTCGAGGTCACCCTCTGCCGCCTCCCCGCGCCCGGACCGGACGGTACCGGCGGCACCCAGGCCGCCTGACCCATACCCGCCCGCAGGCCCTGACCGGCCCCGATGGCCAGGGTCCGCTACCGCGCGTCCAGCTGAGGTTCTATTTTCGGGTCAGCGTCGGTGATCAGGCCGGGGGAGGCGACCGCGATCGGCCCGGCGTAGGCCTCGGCGGCGGCCAGCACGGAGTCGTCCGGGTCGGTGCCGGGAATCAGGTGGGTCAGCACGAGCTGCCCGGCCCCGGCCTTGCTGGCCACATGGCCGGCCTGGCTGGCGCTGGACAGGTAGCGCGCCGAGTCAGCCGGCACCTCCCGGGGGTACGAGGCCTCGGCCAGCAGCAGGTCGGCACCGCGGGCCAGATGGCGCAGGTCGGGGCTGGGCCCGCTGTCCCCGGTGTACGCCAGGACCCGGCCGTCGGCTTCCAGGCGCAGCCCGGCGTTGGGCAGCATGTGGGGGAGTAGCCAGCTGCGGACGCCGAACGGCCCGACGCCGAACCCGTCCCCGGGCGTGAACTCCCGCAGGTCGATCGCGTCGTCCAGCGCGCCGGGCCGGTCCAGCGCGAGGACCGCCCGCAGCGCGCCCGGAGGCGCGTAGACCGGCAGCGCGGGGGCGGCGGCGCGGTCATCCCGGAACGTCCTGGCCCGCAGCAGCGGGTTCAGGTCCGCGCAGTGGTCGGGATGCCCGTGACTGACCAGCACCGCGTCCACGTCGTCCGCGTGCGCGAACTGGAGCAGGCGCGGCACCG
Organism: uncultured Actinomycetes bacterium; assembly: GCA_963819785.1. Lineage (GTDB taxonomy): Bacteria > Actinomycetota > Actinomycetes > Streptosporangiales > Streptosporangiaceae > Palsa-504. The sequence goes on from CAWFXW010000013.1 coordinate 191,156, forward strand.
TCGCGTACCCGGGGTCGATCAGCAGCCGGAACCCGTCATGTTCGACCAGATAGCCGCTGCACGCCTGCCCGGCGCCCGGCCAGGCTCCGCACCCTCCGAGTACCGTGAGCCGCACCGTCCCACCCTAACCGGGCCGCCGGGCAGATGGCCCCCGGCGGCCCGGACGGTCACTTCAGGACCACGCGGTGATCAGGCCGGGCAGGGGTTCCGGCCCAGGTTGTTCTGGAAATCGTCAAACCGCGTCACGGTGGCGCCGCCGCCGCCGAACGCCAGGAACTGCAGTGGCAACAGCGTGCCGTACTGGCTGACTCCGCCGAAATCGTTGGCGGTCAATCCCGGTATGCGGTTCCCGATGAACCACCGGCAGGACCCGCCGACAGGGAAGAACCTCGTGATCGAGAAGAAAGGATAGAACGTGGCGGGCTGACCGTCGTCGGTTGGCGGGACGAGGGTGCAATTGGTCCCGGTGGTCGTGTTGCACGCCCCGCCGAGGTCGGCCGCCTCGACCCGCGGCGCGTCGGACTCGAGCGCCGCCGTGGCGTAGTTCGTGGTGAGGAAGGGCCCGGTCAGCGGGCTGGAGAACAGCTCCGGCGTCGGATGCAGGAACGTGTTCCCGTCCGGCCAGTCCTTCAGGTAAGACGTCCCGTCGAACCCCGGGGCGTTGCTGGCGGTGCACCCGCTGACCTGTACCAGTAGCGAGTCTGCCGCCGGGAAGCACCCGGCGTCGTCGGCGTCGGCCGGCTCCTGGTCACCAGGCGCACCCTCCAGGCCCGCGCACGTACCGGTGGTGGTGTCCACGTTCGTGCAGTAGTCGAAGTGGCCGATCTCCTCGTCGAACGCGATGTTGTAGGAGTGCGCGGTCCACGGCACCCGGGTGGCCGGCGAAGACGTCGAGTACATGGGGTGGAAGTTGTAGGGGATCTCCGTGCACGACGTGCCGGTCGGTGCGGCCTGGATCTGGCCGAATCCGTTGGCCGCGGACGCGGTCATGGACCCCACCTGGCCGGTGCTGTGATCGAACACCACCGTCTGCAGGCCCTGTGCCGTGTCGTGCATGCTGACCGTGAGGCGGTCACCGGGCCGCATGAACAGCACGTCGGGCCGGGTCGGGTTGCCTGAGGTGGCCGCGTCGAACTGCAGTGGGTTCGGCGGCCCGATCGGCTGGCCCGAATGAGTCAGGAAGGCGAAGTTGACATACTCGGTGCCGCCCAGGATCTGGTTCTGGCATGTCGGATTCAACAGCGTGCCGTTGATCGGGTTCTCGGACAAACTGTCGATATTCAGCGCCGCGCACCAGTCCCGCGGGTCGCAACTGCTGCCGTTGAATTGCTTGACCCAGCCTGGCGGGTAGAACTGCAATTCCGTGAACGCGGTGCCCGGATGCTGGGCCAGCGGGGTGATGTTGGAGTCGCTGTCCGGGGTGCAGTTGGTCGTCACCTGGGGGTAGGACTGCGAGTCGCACATGGCCATGCCGAACCAGAACGCCGGGGTGAGCTGGAAGCTCCAGGACCGGCCCGGTATCACGCCGCGCGGCGGGTCCTTGGGCAGGGTGACCTGCCACGCGTTGCGGTTGCCCGCCCCGGGGACGTTGGAGTAATACAGCACCGACGGCTCGTCGTGCCCGACGTACTTTCCGCCGAAGACGTGATAGTAGTCCTGCACCTCGGTACACAGCACCTGCCCCGTGATGCAGGCCTGTGATTTGGCAGATGTAATCCCCGCTGCCGGGGCTGTCGGCTGGGCGCTGGCCGCTGTGGCGCCCAGCACTCCGCCGGTCGCGATGGCTACCGTGATTACCAGCCACCGCCATGATCGTCCGCGCGTCATCGCGCAGCCTCCGTCCTTACGTGCTGCGCGCTGCAGGCCCTCCCAGTGCATCCGTCGCTACAGCGCCGGACTCGGAGCAAGCCGAGCCTAAACCTGTACGGAATTTGTGACTAGAGGTTGTGTCCTGATTATTTATGGTGACAAAGCGCCCCGGTGGCGGATCAGGGAACCGGTCGTCGCCAGCCGACGTCCAAGTTCCCGGAGCTGACCTGCGGAGCCGATCTCCAGCCGGAGATCAGCTTGCCCGCAGCAAGCGCTCAGGGAGGCTTCGATGAATTTTCGGTCAAGCGCCGCCGCGGCCGGCCTGCTCGCTGCCCTGGTGACCGGCTGTGCGACGGCGTCGTCGCCGGGCGCTGGCACTGGCACGCCCGGGTCCGCAGCTCCGGCGGCCACCCAGAGTCAGGCGCCCAGCGTGGTCACGGCCACCACCGCGACGCGGTCCGGGTGCCAGCGACTCGCCGGGGGCTCGCTCACCCTGGCCAGCAACGGGCGGACCTACTGCCTGCGCGTCGGCCAGCGCCTCAGCGTCTACCTGCGCGGCACCGTGGCCAGCCGGTGGCTTGAGCCGCGTGTCTCTGGCAACGCCCTGGTCGGCGCGCCGAACGGGGCACTCTCGCTGATCGCCGGGGTCACCGGTGCCTCATTCAGGGCGGCCCGGCCCGGGCGGGTGCTGATCACCTCGGTCCGGCCGCCGTGCCAGGTCGCCTTCTCCGGCAAGAACGAGGCGGAGCCGGCCAGCTCGGTGCCCACGACGTACCCGCTCCGGTCCTGCGCGCCGGCGCGCCGGTTCAGCGTCGTGATCGTGGTGACGCGCTAGCCCGCGTGCAGGCCGGGAAACATGTGCCCGAACACCTCGTCCATCAGCTCGATGGCGTCGGCGCGGGCGATGGCCTCGTCCTGGTCGATATCCGGGGCGGGCAGGCCCATGCTTTTGGCCAGGGCCAGCACCGGGAAGCAGGCCGCCTTGCACAGCCCCTTGAGCCGGGCCTCGAGCGAGACGTGCGCCGGGTTGAACGGGGGGACCGGCCGCGGCATGACGTCCGGCCAGTGGTCCGGATCCCGCGGGGTGTCGAGGGACAGCACCGGGGCCAGGTCCAGGGCGGCGCCGTCGCGGGCGGTCAGCGGCCCGCCGAGCTGCCAGCGTTCCCGCAGCGTACGGATCACCGACGTGTGCCGGTACTGGTCGTTGACCACGGTCCGCTCTGCGATCCAGGGCGAGACGGCGATGGCGGGCACGCGCAACCCGGAGCGGTCGAACCGGAAGCCCATCTGCCCGGCCGGGGCGGCCGGGTCGGGCGGCAGCACGGCCGGCGGCGGAACGTGGTCGTAGGTCCCGCCGTGCTCGTCGAAACAGACCATGAACAGCGTGTTGTAGGCGTTCGACCCGGCCGGCGAGGCTGAGCAGCGGATCGCGTCGTAGATCTTGGCCAGCAGCGCCTCGCCGCCCAGCAGCGCGGACGGCGGGTCCAGGTCCACCCCGGGGAACAGCGCGTCGAAGGCCGGGTGCATGTCGTTGTGGCCGTACAGGAGGTTGGGCTCGATGAACGAGTAGGCGGGCAGCTGCCCGGTGGCCGCATCCTCCAGGAAGCGGTCGGTGGTGAAGAAGTTCGTGTCCCACCGCTCGTGCAGCCGGGGCGCGTGGATGACGCCGGTCAGCGAAATGTGACTCGGCGGATCGCAGTAGACCCGCCAGGTCAGGCCGTGCCTCTCAAGCCGCTCGAAAATGGTCTCGGCGTCGTTGTGCAGCGGGAAGGACTCGGCGGGCTCCATGTTGACCACGTATCCCGACGAGGTGGCCGCGTGGAAGAACGACCGGTTCGGGAACGTCTGCGACGGCACCTCACAGAACCAGTGGTCGAAGGTCGCGAAGCCGCGCGCCAGCGCCGAGATGACCGGGACCTGCAGCGGCGCGTAGCCGGTCATGATCTGCGCGTACTCCTCGAAGACCGGTATGCGGCCCGTCTCGGCCATGAACGCGCTGATGTAATCGGTGACGAAGCCGTCCATGGTCGGCCGCTGACCCGGATTGGCCGGCGCGTTGTACGGCGCGACGATGTGCTGGGCCACCATGCCCCGGTTGGAGGGCGGGTCGATGAACCCGAACAGCTGGGTGTTGACGTGCTGGTATTCCTCTCCCGGGTCGGGGGAGGGGGAGTTCATGTCGGTCGCCGTCCCGTACGGCACCAGCAGGGGGGCACTCCCCGGGCTGGCGCCCGCCGCCCACTCCGGGACCGGGTTGGACAGGCCCAGGCCGGTCACGCCCGCGAATGAGGCCACCTCGCCCGGCTGGTACAGGCGGCCGAGCAGGTTGTCGAATGAGCGGTTCTCGAACATGATCACGACGACGTGATCGAGGGCGTTGCTCCGGTCCGGTCGCGGCATGAGATGACCCTAACGCCCTGGCGAACGCGCTGCGGTCGCAGTGATACGGTGACGGCAGGCGCGAGAGGGCGCCTCCGGATCCGCGGGCAGGACCCAGTCCACCTCTGCATGGTCAGGCAGCAGCACACCGGCGATCTCCTTGTCGGCCCGCCGCGCGGATCGCAGGCCGGTGAAGGAGACGTCATGGCCGATCTTCCGGCCCGCCCCAACCTGGACCACCTCCGCCGCGAGGCCCGCGACCTGCTGCGCGCCGCGCAGTCGGGCGACACCGCCGCCGTCGGCCGCATCCGGGCCGTTTCCGCCGATCAGACCCTGGCCAGCTCGCAACTGGCGGTGGCCCGCGAGTATGGCTTCGCCAGCTGGGCCCGGCTCAAGACCGAGGTGCAGGCCCGCACCGCCGACCTGGCCCGGCTGGCCGAGGTGTTCTGCGAGGCGAGCATCCGCGACTGGACCGGGCGCGCGGCCCGGATGCTGGCCGCCAATCCCGAACTTGCCGGTTACAACGTCGCCACCGCGCTGGTCCTGGGTGACGCCGACCGGGTCCGGGCCGAACTCGCCCGCGATCCCGGGCTGGCCACCCGGGTCGACGCCCGGACCGGCTGGACCGCACTGCACGCGGCGTGCGCCTCGAAGTGGAGCCAGTTCGACCCGGCCCGGGCCGACGGCCTGGCGGCGGTGGCCCGGCTGCTGCTGGACGCCGGAGCCGATCCCGTCGGCCGGTCCGGCAGGCAGCGCGGCCGCGGCGGCTGGACCCCGCTGCGCTGTGCGGTGGCCGGCGCGGCCAACCCGCTGGTCGTCGCGCTGCTGCTGGAGCGCGGTGCCGTGCCCGACGACCATGACCTGTACCTGGCCGGGTTCGGCGGCGACGACCACCAGAGCCTGCGGATGATGCTGGCCGCCACGCCCGACGTGGCCGCGATTGCCGAACAGGCGCTCGCCGCGCCGCTCAGCCAGAACGACGCCAAGGGGGTACGGCTGCTGCTTGAGGCCGGCGCTGATCCCCGCCGCTACGCCGCCGACGACGGCGCGCCCGCCTCGGCGGCCTACGAAGCCGTCCGGTCCGGCTGTCCGGCTGAACTGCTCGGCCTGCTGCTCAGCCACGGCGCCGACCCGGACCGCGCCGGTCCCGACGGGCGCTCGCCGTACATCCTGGCCAGGCTCCAGGGCCGCGACGATCTGGCGGACCTGCTGCGCCACCACGGCGCCGCCGGCGACATCTCAGGAACCGACCGGTTCCTGGCCGCCCTCCAGCACGCGGACCAGGCCCTCATACGGGAGCAGTTGACCCGGGACCCCGGCCTGCTCGGGCGGATCGGTGCAGCCCAGCAGGCCGCTGCGCTGATCCGCGCCGCCGAGACCGGCAACATCGCGGCCCTCACCGTGATGCTCGACCTCGGCTTCGCCGTCGACGCGCACGGCGGCGACCACGGCGGAACGGCCCTGCACGCCGCCGCCTACGCTGGGAGCGCCAACGCGGTCCGGCTGCTCCTGGACCGCGGCGCCAGCGTCATGGCCCGCGACGAAACCTGGGACAGCCACCCGCTGGTCTGGGCCTCCATCGGCAGCAGCGAACGGCGCGACCTCAACCCGCATCCAGATTGGGCCGGCGTGGTCCGGGCGCTGCTGCAAGCCGGCGCCAACGCCGCGGACGTCAGCCTCTCGCCCGACGAGGACCACCCGCCCAGCCCTGAGGTCGCCGCCCTGCTGCGAGCGGTCACTGGCCGGTGAACTCGCGGACCAGCGCGAACACCGCCTCGGGCACGAAGGCGGGCACGCTGGCCGCCAGGCAGGCCCAGGTCCAGCCCGGCCAGCCTTCTCCCTGACCGAGCACCAGCGGTAGCACGAGCAGCATCAGCGCCGCGGACAGGACCGCGACCCCGGGCAGGTCCACTCCTAGCCGTCCGGGTCCGGCCGTCCGGGCCTTATCCATGGGCAGGTACCGTTCGCGATGGCCACGTCCACGTTCCCCAGGAACATCGCCCCGAGCAGCGCCGCCAGCCCCCAGACCGCCCGCCGCCGCGTGCCGGAGACCAGGACCGGAACATCAGTCACTCCCACACCGGAAGGCTTGTCCCGTGTCATCTCTTCCATAACGTCACGCTATGCTGGCCGCCGTCCGGAAGCTGGCGGAAAACGGGCGCGGCGTTATCCGGGCGAGCCCGGCTGGTACGGCCAGCGAGCCCCGGCGATGGCGAGCACTCGCTGCTGTAGCTGCTGCCCGGCGCCCGTATAGTCGCTGAGCGCGGGCATGGACCGGCCGTCGATGCTGACCGACACCGTCCCGCACCCGCCGTACGCCGCGGTGAGGCGGGCCACCACGGGACCGTCCCGGCTCGTCCGGAACGTCAGCTTCATGTAGGCGCCGAAGTCCGCCGGGCAGCTGAACGCACCCGGCGGGAACAGCGGCAGCTCGTCGATGACCGCCGCGATCGCGGCCACCTTGGTCGGGTTGGTGACCGTCACGGTCGGGTCAAGCCGCTCGAGCCGTTTTACCGGCTGCAGGCCGAACACCGGCGTAATCGTCACCATCCGCGCGTCCGCCGGTATCCGCTCGGCGGTCGGCCGCGCGGGCAGCCAGACGACCTGCGCGTCCGCCCTGATCGCGGTCTGATCTCCGTCCGCGACGACCACCACCACCAGCCAGCGCTCGGTCAGCACACCCGGCACCGGCGGCAACTCGAACTGGTCGGTCCACGACTGGATCGGCGCGGCCGTCGGCCCCGGCTCGTAGGATCCGGAGCCGGTGCCGCCCAGCGTGAAGCCGGCCGGAACGTGAGCCCGGATCCAGGCCAGCACGGCCTGCGGCCGGCCCGGAGCGCGCCACCACTGCGTCGCGGTCGCGACGTCAGGCGTCGCCGCGGGTCCCTCGCCGGGCGCGGTCAGCGACGCGATCAGCCCGGTCCGCTCCGCCCCCGGCGGCCGCGGGAAGGACGCGATGATACGCGCCGCGTCGGCCGCCGCGCGCTGGCGCGGCGAGCCCGCGGCCGCGCTAGTGGTCATGGTGGCATGTGGCCCGGCCGGGTCGGCAGGCTGAGTCCCGCACCCGGCCAGCACGAAGGCGAAACCAGCAGCGAAAATGAGGCACGCGACCCGCTTGGCCATGCTCCTTCGACGCGCCAAGCAAGCGAGCGGTTGCATCAGTCCGGGACGGTGAACGCTTCGGTAATGCCTCCGTCGAGCGGCAGCGCCGCGGCGGTGATGAAACCAGAATCGTCGCTGGCCAGGAACGCGATCGTGCCCGCCGCCTCCGCCAGCGTGCCGAACCGCCCCATCGGCCAGTGCACCAGGCGCTTGTCCAGCGCGCCCGGGTTGCGTTCGAACACGGCGCGCTGGCCCGGCGTGTCGATCGGCCCGAACAGCACCGCGTTCACGCGGACCCCGCTGCGGGCCAGGTGCACGCCCAGATCCCTGGTCAGCTGGACGACGGCCGCCTTGGCCGCCGCGTACCCCATCTGCGCGGTGGCCGCTCCGATGTCAGCCAGGAACGATGCGGCGTTGATCACCGAGCCGCCGGCCGGGTCGGTGTCCCGCAGGTGCCGGATGCCGTGCTTACAGGCCAGGAAGATGCTGGTCAGATTCGCGTCCTGGACCCGGCGCCAGGTCTGCAGGCTGGTATCCAGCGCCGACCGGTCGCCGGGGTCCATCAGCCCCATGTTGTTGTAGATGACGTCGAGCCGGCCATACTCGCGTACCACCCGCTCATACATCGCCTCGACCTGTGCCTCGTCGGCCAGATCGGCCCGCACCGCGAGTTCGCCGACGGCGTGCTCGACCTGGTCGACGCCCACCACCACGCCGCCCTCGCCCGCGAACCGCTCGGCCACCGCCTGGCCGATGACACTCGCGGCCCCGTTGATCACGCAGACCCTGCCGCCGAGCCGGGCCGTGGTCATCGTCCGGCCAGCAAGCCGAGGTCGCGCAGGCTCTCGGCGGTTTCCACGATCGTGGTCTCGGCCGGGCGAGGGCGCCAGCCAAGCTCCTGCTTGGCGCGGTCGTTGTGGATGATCAACCGGGGCAGTTCTGGTCCTGGTTCCTCTTCGGTCGGTACTCGCCCGGCCAGCGGTCCGAGCCGGTCGCGCAGGATCTGGGCCATCTGCAGGAAGCTGATGGTCGGCCCGTCGGCCAGCGCCAGGAAGCGCTGGCCGGCCGCCTCGGGCGCGGCCATCGCCCGGATGTGCAGGTCGGCCACGTCACGCACGTCGGCGACACCGAATCGCTGGCGTCGCACCACCGGCATCGTCCCGTCGAGCATCGCCTTGGTCAGCTGCAGCGACGAACCCGCCGTCGTGGTCAGCGTGGGACCGAGGATGAACGTCGGGTTGACCGCGACCAGTTCGGTGTCGCCACCCTCGTGCTTGATGAAGTCCCACGCGGCCCGTTCGGCGATTGCCTTGGACCGCGGGTACGGCGGCAGACCTGGCATGTCGGGATCGGTCCAGTCAGCCTCGGTGTACTCGGCACCCGGCTTCGGCGTGTAGCCGACCGCCGCGAACGACGAGGTCAGCACCACACGCCGGGCACCGGCGTCACGCGCGGCCCGCAGGGCACGCAGCGTGCCGTCGCGGGCGGGAATGATCACCTCGTCGGGATCGTCAGAATGGATCATCGGCGAGGCGACGTGGTGGACCTCCTCGCAGCCCGCCGCGGCGGCCGCCCAGCCCACGTCGGCCGTCAGCTCAGCGGCGACGACCTCCAGCCCGCTGTCATCGGCCCCGCCGCGGCGCACCGCCTCGCGCGCATCGCCTTCGCGATCCAGGGCGCGCACCGTCGTGCGCACCTCACGCCCGTCCCGCAGCAGCGCGGCAATCAACTGCGTGCCCAGATAGCCGGACCCGCCGGTCACCAGCACCGGGCTCATCGCATCACCACCTCTTCCAGGTGCGGGACTATGTCCCGCACTCGCAGGTTTGCCTCGGCCTCCGCGTCGGGATCGCCGTGGTCGCGGGCGTCCCACAGCGCCGCCTTCGCGCGCAGGTAATCCAGGTGAACGTGCAGCGTCGCGATCTGCGCCTCGATCCGCTTGGCGTGACGCAGCAGCAGATCGCGCTGCTCACCCGCCGCCTCGTGCCCGCGCGCGCGGTTGGCCTGGTAGGTGCGCATGTCCTCGATGCCCACGCCCATCGCGCGCAGGCACGCCAGAGCCTGCAACGTGTCGATGTCGTCCTCGCGGTACCGGCGGTGCCCGCTGCTTTCGTCGCGCTCGATCGGGCCGATCAACCCGACCTGCTCGTAGTAGCGCAGCGTCGGCTCGCTCAGCCCGCTGCGCCGCGATACATCCTGGATCGTGAGAGCTGCCATGCCGACAGCCAACCAAACCTCAAGCGCTTTAAGTCAAGCGCTGCGGGGAACTCCGCGGGCGCAGCGTTAGCGGATTTGTATCAGCCGAGCCGTGAACCACTCTGGCTAGTTGTGGCGTACTCCACCATAACGGTCTGGATGTAGCCCGTTTGCACGGCAGTTGTCCCAGGAGGTATGCCATGTGCACACATCAGCCCCCGTGTCCTCTGGCTAATCGCCGGGACCGCGATGCCGCCCGCGTTGTCGTCTCCCATCCCGAGCAGGGATGGAGCCTGTTGTGCAACGGAGTGATCGTGTTTGACGATACGGGCGAGATTCTTCCCGATGGCCGGGTCGTGGCCCCGCACCGCCCCGCTTACGTTCGGTTGGCCGCCGCGGCATGACCGTGGATCAGCGATTGGCAAGCTTCTCGATCGCGGTGGCGTAGGGCCGGAAGTCGCCGTGTTCGGCGATGCCGGCCCGGCCCGGAGCCGGTCGAGGATGCGCCGGCGCCACGGGCTGGCCAGCGCCCGCCAAAAGCAGTGACGCCACCGCGCAGTATGCCGCGGTGGCGTCAGCCTGCTCTAAGGGCTCAGACGTCGTAGTACAGCTCGAACTCGTGCGGGTGCGGGCGCAGCCGCAGTTCGTCCAGTTCGGCGGTCCGCTTGTAGTCCAGCCAGGTCTCGATGAGGTCCTCGGTGAACACGCCGCCCTCGGTGAGGAACGAGTGGTCCGCCTCCAGGTTGTTGAGCACCGCGTCGAGCGAGCCGGGAACCTGCGGGATGGCGGCCGCCTCGTCCGGGGGCAGCTCGTACAGGTCCTTGTCGACCGGCTCCGGCGGCTCGATCTTGTTCTTGATCCCGTCCAGGCCCGCCATCAGCATCGCGGCGAACGCGAGGTACGGGTTGCAGGACGGGTCGGGAACACGGAACTCGACCCGTTTGGCCTTGGGGTTGGTCCCGGTGATCGGGATCCGGGCGCAGGCCGAACGGTTCCGCTGCGAGTAGACCAGGTTGACCGGGGCCTCGAAGCCGGGCACCAGCCGGTGGTAGGAGTTCGCTGTCGGGTTGGTGAAGGCCAGTAGCGAGGGGGCGTGCTTGAGCAGCCCGCCGATGTAGTAGCGGCCCGTGTCCGACAGGCCCGCGTAGCCGACCTCGTCGTAGAACAGCGGCGCGCCGTCCTTCCAGATGGACTGGTGGCAGTGCATGCCGTTCCCGTTGTCGCCGAACAGCGGCTTGGGCATGAACGTCACGGTCTTACCCGCCGCCAGGGCGGTCGACTTGATCACGTACTTGTACGTCATCAGCTTGTCGGCCATGGCCAGCAGCGGGCCGAACCGGATGTCGATCTCGGCCTGACCGGCCGTGCCGACCTCGTGGTGCTGCATCTCGACCTCGATGCCGCACTTGATCAGCATGGCCACCATCTCCGAACGCAGGTCGGTGTAGTGGTCCATCGGCGGCACCGGGAAGTATCCGCCCTTGTACCTGGGCTTGTAGGCGAGGTTTCCGCCAACCTCGTCCTTGCCGGTATTCCAGGCGCCTTCCTCGGAATCGATGTGGTAGTAGCCCTCGTTCGCCGAGGTCGAGAAGCGCGCCGAGTCGAAGATGTAGAACTCGGCCTCGGGGCCGAAGAAGGCGGTGTCGCCGATCCCGGTGCCGCGCAGGTAGTCCTGCGCCTTGCGGGCGATGTTGCGGGGATCCCTGGTGTAAGGCGCGCCGGTCAGCGGGTCGTGTACGAAGAAGGTGAGGTTCAGGGTCTTGTGCGTGCGGAACGGGTCGAGGTATGCGGTGGTCGAGTCGGGCAGCAACTGCATGTCGGACTCGTGGATCTGCTGGAACCCGCGGATCGACGAGCCGTCGAACATGAGGCCGTCCGTGAAGACCCCCTCGCCGAACGCCGCGGCGGGCACCGTGAAGTGCTGCATCGTTCCCGGCAGGTCAACGAACCTGACGTCGATGAACTCGACGTTCTCCTCCGCGATGAAGCGGAGGACTTCCTCGGAACTGCTGAACATCAACCCCTCCAGGGTTCAGGGCAAGCTTTTGGTTCTCAAAGGCGCGATTCGGACGCTAGCCGCCAGCAATTTCCGCGCCGTGTCTGGTGTGTTTCACGGATGTTACGGCTCGTGGGCCCAGCTCAGGGCACCCATTATGCCGCTTCCCCCGGAGCGCTGCGCGGCCAGGGCGGGGTGTGTCGCGGCCCGCTGCTCGCGTTCCGGGACAGAACGGATACCGTGGTGAGGTGGCCAAGAAGTCCCGTAACCGCGGCGGCGGAAGCCGCCCGGCGCGCCCCGTGCAAGCTGCCGCCAGCACCGTAAAGACGGGCACCGCCAAAACCGGAACCGCGCAGCTGACCGCCCCGGCCGTCTCCGGTCCGGCCCAGGCCACCTCGATCAAGAACGAGGCCTATCCGGGCCAGCACCTCGGGTTGCCCGAGCGTGGCCCGGGGTCGGTGGCCAGCATGCCGCGCCGCGTCCTGGCGCTGCTCATCGACTGGCTGCTCAGTATGGCCATCGCGTACTGGCTGACCAGATCGCAGTTCTGGACGATCGCCGTCTTCGCCGTCGAGGCCTACATCCTGACCGCGCTGGGTGGAAGCACGGTAGGCAAGCGACTGCTCGGCATCCGCGCGGTACGGATCGGCGGCGGGCCGATCGGCTTCGGCTGGACGCTGGTCCGGACCGCGATCCTGCTCACCGTGGTCCCGCCGCTGCTGACCGACCGCGACCTGCGCGGCCTGCACGACCGCGCCGCCAACACGATCGTCGTCCGCATCTAACCACGGCACCGCGCTCTGCCCTGGGTCTTTGTCGCCCTGGGTCTTTGTCCGCATGCCCGCATGCCCGCATGCCGGTTTCCGTGTCGATGGGCCGTTGTACACGTTCTAGCGGGTGAGCTGCCGTTTCCTGGCCCGGATCGCGGATCTGGTATGGGGTGCGTGTGCCCGACCCCCGTATATCGGGGGCTGTGTGCCACAACCCCCACAAAGGGGCCGGGCCTCCCGGCGCATGCTCGCAGCTATGTGTCCCACCGTGAACGCGGCCTCGATCACCAGACGGCGCGCTGAGCAGGCCCGATGGTCGCGGGATTTATCCAAGATCGCTCTTACCTGAACAACGGCCCATCGACCCGCATCCGGCGAGGGCAGCCCTGGCCGGGGGTGAAGACGGCGACGGTTAACGGGTCTTCGGGCGAGGCATCTTGGGCTGGCGGATGTTCCGCGGGATCGGGCCCTTGGGTGCCTGCAGCGACGGCTGAAGGGCCTTGAGCCGGTGGTTGAGGTCGCTGACCGCGGCGGGCTTGAGGTTGCGCGGCAACCGCATGACCTTACGCTGCAGCTTGCCCAGCGGGATCTGGCCTTCCTCGGTGCCGACCTGGAACTCGAAGATGGGCACCTCGTAGGCGACCCGGGCGACCCGTTTCTTCTCCGCGGCCAGCAGGCTGGCCAGCCGGGTGGGGGAGCCCTCGCCGACCAGGATCACCCCTGGGCGGCCGACCGTCCGGTGCACCACGTCCATGTTCCTGTTGGCCGCGATGGCGGGCGTCACTGTCCAGTTGCCACGCATGTTCTCCAGCACCGCGGCCGCCGCGCCCGGCTGGCCCTCGATCGCCGAGTACTGCGCAGCCTGCGCGAACCGGCCGAACAAGATCATCGCGACCAGCAGGCCAAGCAGCACGCCCAGCGGGATGAGCAGCGCCAGCAGGCCGGTCAACCACCCGACGACCCCCAGCACGACCAGGATGCCGAGCCCGCTCCCGAACACGATCGGCATCGCCTTCGGGTTGGACTTGTTTACCAGGCCGGCGACCATGCGGATCTGCTTCAGCCGCCCGGCCTTGGCGATATCCGCCGCGGACTCCATCGCGGCGACCTGGTCAGCGGACCCGGACTTTCTCGACATGCGTGCCATGCTCCGCAGCATACGGTTCCGGCGCCCCGGACAGAAACCGCCCCGTACCGAACGCCGGCTGAACGTGCCGCCGGTTCGCTCAGCGCGTACCGGCCGCGTCCGAGCGCTGCTCGATGGCCTGCGCGTACAGCCGCCCGGCCCGGTAGGAGGAGCGCACCAGCGGGCCGGACATGACCCCGGCGAACCCGAGTCCCAGCGCCTCGTCGCGAAGTTCGACGAACTCCTCGGGCTTCACCCATCGCTCCACCGGATGGTGCCGGGGGGTCGGCCGCAGGTACTGGGTGATGGTCAGCAGGTCACAGCCGACGGCCCGCAGGTCGCGCATGGCCTCGGTGATCTCGTGCCGCTCCTCGCCCATGCCGAGGATCAGGTTGGATTTCGCCACCAGACCCGCCGAACGGGCCGCGCGCAGCACCTCCAGCGACCGCGGGTACCGGAACCCGGGCCTGATCCGCCGGAAGATCCGCGGCACGGTCTCGATGTTGTGTGCCAGGACCTCCGGGCGGGCGTCGAAGACCTCCGCCAGCCGCGTCGGCTCGGCGTTGAAGTCGGGGATGAGCAGTTCCACCCCGCAGCCGGGGATGGCGGCGTGGATCTCGCGGCAGGTCTGCGCGTACAGCCAGGCCCCGCCGTCGGGCAGGTCGTCACGTGCCACGCCGGTCACGGTCGCGTACTTCAGGCCCATCGCGGCGACCGACTCGGCGACCCGTCGCGGCTCGCCCTCGTCGAGCGGCTGCGGCTTGCCCGTGTCGATCTGGCAGAAGTCGCACCGGCGGGTGCACTGGTCACCGCCGATCAGGAACGTGGCCTCGCGGTCCTCCCAGCATTCGAAGATGTTCGGGCAGCCCGCTTCCTCGCACACCGTGTGCAGGCCCTCGCTGCGGACCAGGTTCTTCAGCTCGGTGTACGACGGCCCGGTGCGCAGCCTGGTCTTGATCCACGGCGGCTTGCGCTCGATCGGGACCTCGGCGTTGCGGGCCTCCAGGCGGAGCATGCGCCGGCCCTTCCGGTGCCAGTACCACCCCTTCAGGGTATGTTGCTGCCGGTCGAAGCTGATAAAGGGGAACGACATGATCTTGAGCACCATGAATGACCTGCCCGGATACCAGGTCACTGAGGTGATCGGCGAGGTGTTCGGTATCACCGTCCGGACCAGGAACGTCGGTCGCAGCTCGGCGGCTTCAAGTCACTGGTCGGCGGGGAGTTGCGCGGCATGACCAAGCTGCTGTCGGCGAGCCGGACCGAGGCCCAGGACCGGCTGATCGAGGTGGCCACGGCCCGGGGCGCCGACGCCGCGCCAGGCAGCATGCGCCTCAGTGCAGCTGCGCGGCTAGCCACCCGAACGCGTCACGCTGCATGGCCTGGTCGAACTTGTGGTGCCCGTCGTAGAACCGCCCGGTGTAGCCGTCCGGAGCGCCGGTGTCGGCGTAGTGGGCGGTGATGCGGTCGTGGGCGGCTTGGGCCCCGGCGAGCGGGAAGAGCTCGTCGTGGCGGTTGTACTGGACGAGCAGCGGCGCGGGGGCCCGGCAGGCGGCCAGGTCGGGCCAGTCGGCCCGGGCGGCCAGGCCGGCCGGGAAGAACATCCAGGTGTGGTCGACGACATTGTGGTCGAGCAGGGAATCGTAGCTGGCCATCATGCCGACCACGACCGCCGCGGTGAGCTGGTCGCTGGTCGCGCGCAGCAAGGCTGACCGGCAGCCGCCGCCCGACAGGCCGATGCTGGCCGCCTGGCCGGTGGTGTCGGGCCGTGCGCACAGGTGGCGCAGGGCCAGGCGGTCTTCGTGGGCCACCACGGCGGCCAGGGTAGTGCCGAGCAGGGCGCAGTATTTCTCGACCAGATGCTCGTGGTGCCAGGCGGCGGCGTTGTAGCGGGCGATGTCGCCGGGCATCTCGCCCGGGAAGTGATCGGGCGGGGCCGTCCCGGCGCTGAGCTCGCCGAGCCGCTGGATCAGCGGCGGCATGTCTTCTAGCGGGAACCGGCGGCTGCCCCAGCCGAAGACATCGGGAACGAGCACCACGAAACCCTGCCGGGCCAGGTCGCTGGCGAAGGCCCGGCCCTTGTAGTAGTGACGCCGCAGGGCCGTTACGACCGGCGGGGCGGGTTCGGGGCCGTCGGCGATCTTTTCTTTCCCGTAGTACTTGAACCCGTCGTGGCCGTGCAGGGCGAGCACGCCGGGCAGCCGGCCGGCGGCCCCGGCGGGCTTGAGCACCCACGCCCGGGTGCGCGGGCCGTAGCCGGCGGCGTAGGAGATTTCCTCTCCCTCGAGCCCGTCGGCGCGCCATCGCCGCTCGACCTGCACGCCGCCGGGGTCAGGGTCGAGGCCGTGGCCGGGGATGTGAACGGCGAGGATTTCGAGGGCCAGGCGGCGGACGGCGTCCCGGTCCGGCCGGGTGGCCCGGGCCCGGGGTCCGGCGGCAGTCGCGGGCCAGTCGCTGTAGACGCCGAGATGCGCGTAGCTGACGCTCATGCTGATCGGTCCTTCCCGTTTTCCGGCCGGGCGCGGTGGATCGCCCACCGGTACGGCAGTCTTACCGCGGTCGTCTTACAGTGGGCTAGTGGATGCCGCGCTTCGCCAGCTCAACGATCAGCTCGATCAGGCCACGCAGCGCCTGCTCGATGCCGCCCGCGTCCTGCCCGAGCCGGACCTGCGCGCGCCCTCGCTGCTGCCCGGGTGGAGCAGAGCGCACGTCCTGGCGCACGTCGCCCGCAACGCCGATGCCATGCGCAACCTGCTGATCGGCGCGCGGGTCGGGCAGCACCGGCCGGCCTACGCCAGCGCGCAGGCCCGCGAGGACGGCATCGAGACCAGCGCGACACAGGCACAGCGGGACCTGATGAACGATCTCGCCGACTCCGCGATGGCGCTGCGCACAATGATCAGGCAGCTGCCCGCCGAGGCCTGGTCGTTCGGCGTCCAGATGCTGGATTCCGGGCCGTTCCCGGCGGCCGGCCTGCTCACCAGGCGGCTGACCGAAGTGGAGCTCCACCACTGCGACCTCGGTATCGGGTACGACGCGGCGAAGTGGCCGGCCAGCTTCGTCCAGGCCCAGCTGCCCGAGCCGATGCGGTCCCAGCGCGAGGAGCGAATGAACTATCCGCCTCAGCACTACCAGCCCCCGCCGGCCCGGGCCGCGGCCGCGCCCGGCGCCGCCCAGCAGCGCGCCATGATCCTGAAGTCGCTGAGCAGCGGGTCCTAGCGCGCGGCCAGCGCGGCCGCGCCTAGCGCGGCCGCGTCGTCTCCGGTCAGCACGGCGGCGTCGTCGGCCCGCCGCCAGCCCGAGTACCCGAGTACCGCCGCCAGATGCCGTTCCAGTACCGGCGTCACCTCGGCGACGGGGATCCGGCGCCCCGTCTCGGCCGACAGCGTGGTCACCCCGGCGTCCCGGATGCCGCACGGGACGATGCGGTCGTACCAGGACAGGTCGCAGTCGCAGTTCAGCGCGAGCCCGTGCATGCTGACCCCGCGGGCCACCCGGGCGCCGATCGCTCCCACCTTGCGGTCCGGGTCGCCGGAGACCCAGGCGCCGCTGCGCCCCGCCACCCGCATGGCCGTCACCCCGAACTCGGCGCACGTCCGGATCATGGCCTCTTCCAGGGCCCGCACGTAGGCGACCACGTCCATCGGCTCGCGGAGCTTGAGGATCGGGTAGCCGGTCAGCTGCCCGGGCCCGTGCCAGGTGATCTTGCCGCCGCGGTCCACATCGATGACCGGCGCCCCGGGATCCCCGAACGGCCGGTCGGACGCCGCCGTCCGCTTGCCCGCTGTATAGACGGGGTCGTGCTCGAGCAGCAGACAGCTGTCCGGGGCCTCGTCGGCGACCCGCCGCGCGTGGATGCGCCGCTGCAGATCCCAGCCGTCCATATAGTCAACCGGCGCCGGGCCCAGGGCCAGGTACACAAGCTCGCTCACTTTCCCCAGCTTACGCGGGTCGCGAACGCGATCACTCCCGGCCAGCACGCACAATAGGGGTCGTGATAGACGAGGCTGCGGTGCGGGGGATGGGCCTGGGCGAACGGCGGCAACTGGCCCGGCTGCTGGCCGAACTCGACGGCCCGGGCCCCGATCCGGTCAACCCGTACCTGACCGATCCCGGGCTGCGCCGTCAGCGCCGGCTGGCGCTGCTCGTCTCCGCCGCCTGCTGCGTGTTCCTGGCGGCCTGGATCGTGGTCCTCGGCGCCACCTTGCCGCGCCGCTTCGACGCCCATCACTGGCGGGCCGTCTGGGTGAACTTCGACGTCATCCTGCTTGCCGCCTTCATCGCGACGGCCTGGGCGATATGGCGAGAGCGGCAGATCCTGATCCTGCTGCTGGCCAGCATCGGCACCATGCTGTGCTGCGACGCGTGGTTCGACGTGGGCACGTCGCTGGCTACCAAGGGCATAGGGCTTAGTCTCGTGTCCGCGTTCGTCGCCGAACTGCCCCTCGCCTTCCTGGCCTTCGCCGGGGCCCGCCGTCTGCTCCGGGCCACGGTGGAAGCCAGCCTCCGCGCGCCGGCCCCGGCGGCCGCAAGAGCGCTGGAGGCTGCCCCGGCCGGCATCCGTGGCCCGGCCGGCATCCGTGGCCCGGCCGACGACCTGACCTGCTCGCTGCGCCGCACCCGCCTGTCCGGCCACGGTCTGGACGAAGCCCTCCCACGCGGCCGCGCCCACCGCCCCGCCTAAGCGCCACGGCGCTTCATGGACGAGCCAGCGCCCGGCGCAGAATGAATAGGTGATCAACGAGGCCGAACTACGCCGGATGACACACGATGAGCGGCGCGAGCTCGCCCGCGCCCTAGCCGCGATCGACCTGCCGCACCCCCTGCTCGACCCGGTCCTGCGGCGCCGTCGCCGGATCGGCCTGCTGGTCATGACGGCCTGCTGCGTCGCGCTGGCCGCCTGGATCGCGATCTTGCTGCAGACCCTGCCCGGCCGTTACACCTCCAGCGACTGGCGCGCCGTGTGGGTGGGCCTGGACATCGCCGAACTCCTCGGGTTCGCCGCCACCGCCTGGGCGGCCTGGCACCAGCGCCAGGTCCTCATCTTCTTCATGGTCATCACCGGGACGCTGCTGGTCTGCGACGCCTGGTTCGACCTGACCCTGAACTACGGCTCGAGGGGCTTCACGGCGAGCATCCTGTCCGCGGTGCTGGCCGAGTTCCCGCTCGCGTTCTTGATGTTCGCCGGAGCCCGGCGGCTGATCCGGGTCACCGTCCAGACCCTCATGCAGCTGTCCGGAACCGGCGAGTCGGCGCTGCCGCTGTGGCGGATCCCGCTGTTCGCCGACGGCCTGGTGGAGTGCCTCCCGGCCCGGCTCAGGTCGCCGGCCGACCCGGTCACAGCGGGCCGTCGCTCCTCGTCATAAGAGTCATGGACGGCTCCGATTTCACCCAGTACCGGCCGCTGATGTTCTCGATCGCCTACCGGATGACCGGCAGCGTCGGCGATGCCGAGGACATCGTGCAGGAAGCCTGCAGGAGGCTGCGGGAGTAAGCAACGCACGTGTCACGTCGTCCACGCCCGCTGCGTCGTAGGGGAGACATCCGCAGAGGGAGGAAAACACAATGCGAGTCTTCGTCGCAGGGGCGACCGGCATGATCGGCCAGTACCTGGTGCCCGGCCTGGTCACCGCCGGCCACGAGGTCACCGGCAGCACGCGCTCGGCGCTGTACGGTCACGGCGCCTCCGATCCCATGCTCGACGCGGTGCGCAAACGGCAGATGCCGGTCATCGGCGGGGGCGCGGGCCTGTGGTGCTGGACGGAGGTCACCGACGCGGCGGCCGCCACCGTGGCCGCGGTCACCCACGGCGCGCCTGGTATCTATAACGTCGTGGACGACGAACCGGCCCCGGTCTCGCGATGGCTGCCCTACCTGGCCTTGTCCGTGGGCGCGAAGCCGCCGATGCGCGCCCCGGCCTGGCTGGGCCGGCTCCTCGGCGGCGAGATGGTCGTGGAGTGGATGACCCAGGGCCGCGGCGCCAGCAACGCCAAGGCCAAGCGCGAGCTCGGCAGGACCCCGGCCTACCCGAGCTGGCGCGACGGCTTCCCGGCCTGGGCCGAGGCCTTCAAAGCCGGGAAAGCCGCATGACCACGCAGTCCGCCGCGGACTACCTGGAGTTCCGGCCGCTGATGTTCTCGATCGCCTACCGGATGACCGGCAGCGTCAGCGACGCCGAGGACATCGTCCAGGAGGCCTTCCTGCGGCTGACCCGTGCGCTGCGCGAGGGTGAGAGCATCACCACCCCCAAGGCCTACCTGGCCACGGTCACCACCCGGCTGGCCATCAGCCACCTGCGGTCCGCGCGGGTCCGGCGGGAAGCCTACGTGGGTTCCTGGCTTCCCGAACCACTCGTCACGGGCGAGCTGGGCCCCGCAGCCGCCCCGGACCCCGCGGAGCGCGCCGAGATGTCCGATTCGCTGTCCATGGCCTTCCTCGTCCTGCTCGAAAGCCTGACCCCGGCCGAACGCGCCGTGTTCTTGCTGCACGAGGTGTTCGGGTACGACTACCGCGAGATCGCCGAGATCACCGGCAAGTCCGAGGCGAACTGCCGTCAGATCTTCACTCGCGCCCGGCACCACATCGACGAGGGCAAGCCGCGATTCGAGGCCTCCCGCGAGCAGCGCGACGAGGTGGCCCGCCGGTTCTTCGACGCTGTGGGCGGCGGTGACATTAACGGACTGCTCGAACTCCTCGCTCCCAACGTGGTCATGGTCGGTGACGGCGGCGGCAAGGGCCTGGCCCTGCGCGAGCCTGCGCACGGGGCCGAAAGGGTGGGCCGGTTTCTGCTCGGGCTGTTCCGCCGGGCGGACAAAGAAGGCACCTATGCCGTGCCAGCCCTGGTCAACGGCCAACCCGGCGCGGTGGTCTATGACCTCCAAGGACGGGTGGCCAGTGTCTTCACCGTCGACATCGCCGACGGCCTGGTGCAGATGGTTCGCTCCGTGGTCAACCCCGACAAGCTCCAGCACCTCGGACCGACGTCAGATATGTACCTGCGTCGGGACCGGGACTTACCCTGGCGGTCATGGCCACCGACTTCACCGAGGAGACCGCCGCCAACGCGGTCGTCGACAGCTTCGCCGCCACCCCGGATCCCCGGCTGCGCGAGCTGCTCACCAGCCTGGTCCGGCACCTGCACGCCTTCGTCCGGGACACCGAGCCCACGCTCGCCGAGTGGGAGCGGGCCATCGACTTCCTCACCGCCACCGGGCAGAAGTGCGACAGCCAGCGGCAGGAGTTCATCCTGCTCTCCGACGTGCTCGGCGTCTCCATGCTGGTCGAGACGATCAACAACCGGACCGCTGAGACCACCACCGAGTCCACTGTGCTTGGCCCGTTCCACATGGTGGCCTCCCCGCCCCGGGCGCTGGGCGACAGCATCGACCTGGTCGGGACCGGCCCGCAGTGCGTCCTGGAAGGCCGGGTCCTGTCCGCCGACGGCACGCCGCTGCCCGGCGCCGTACTCGACGTCTGGCAGGCGAACGACCAGGGCTTTTACGACGTGCAGCAGCCCGGCGTGCAGCCGCCGGGCAATGGCCGCGGCCTGTTCACCGCCGATCAGGACGGCGCCTACTGGTTCCGCACCATCGTGCCGACCTACTACCCGATCCCGACCGACGGCCCGGTCGGCACGCTGCTGGCGGCGACCAAGCGCCACCCGTACCGCCCGGCGCACATCCACTTCATCGCCACCGCGCCGGGGCACCGCCCGCTGACCACGCACATCTTCGTGGCCGGCAGCCCCTACATCGAGTCCGACGCGGTGTTCGCCGTGAAGAAGAGCCTGATCACCGAGTTCAGCCCGGCCGCGGACCCGGGGCAGCCCGCCCGCGCTCATTTCAACATCGTCCTTCAGCCCGAGAGCTCGAAGGTGACCGTCCGCTCCCTGCTTAATTTGGACCGAACGGACCGTGGTGCGTGCCACCATGATTGATCCGCCTTTGCCCGGGTAGCAGCCGAAACCGGAAACAGTCCGCCCAGGCGCACCGGTAAGGGGATTCATGCTCCAGGCGATCCTGCTGGCTGCGCTGATCGCCGCACCGCTCGGCTCGGCAGCCCTGTTCGTACCCACGCGGCTCATCGACCGCGGCTCCGGAACCTGGCCCGCGGTGCGGGGCGTGGTCCTGACCGTGATCGGTACGGCCGTGCTGGCCGCGGTGGTGGCGGGCGCCCTGCGGCTGCTCGGCGCGACCGAGCACAACCTGCTGGCCGGCGCCGCGGGCGTGGTGCTGGCCAGCCTGATCTGGCTGCCGGTGACCAGGCGCTGGTCGGCCCGCGCGCACGTATGCTGGGCCTCGACCGTGTTCCTGTTCGTGGTGTACCTGGTCTACGCCATCGAGTGGACCTTCCACAGCAACCTGGGTCCGGTCAGCACCGTCGGCGGCGTGGTGCTCTGGCTGCTCGAGATCCTCGCCGCCGTGCTGAGCTGCGCGTACCTCTGGGAACTCTGCGACGCGCTGGGCACCGAGCACTGGCGGCGCCGGATCACCCGCACGACCAGGCTGTCCGTGCCGGACAACGGGCTGCCCATGATCAGCCTGCACGTTCCGGCGCACAACGAGCCGCCGGACATGGTCATCGAGACGCTGCGCTCCCTGATCCGCCTGGACTACCCGCGCTACGAGATCATCCTGATCGACGACAACACCGACGACGAGGACCTCTGGCGGCCGGTAGAGGCCTGGTGCGAGCGGCACGCGGTCAAGTTCGCCCACCTGGAGGACTGGCCGGGCTACAAGTCTGGGGCACTGAACTACGCGCTGCACCAGATGACGTCTGCGGACGCCGACGTGATCGGCATCGTCGACTCCGATTACCAGGTCGATCCCGGCTGGCTGCGCCGCTGCGCGCCTGCGTTCGCCGACCCGTGGGTCGGCTTTGTCCAGTCGCCGCAGGACTATCGTGACTGGCAGCAGGCGCGGTACTACCGGCGGCTCTACTTCTCCTACAACTATTTCTTCGCGGTTTCCCAGCCGTCCCGGAACGAGCACGACGGGGCCATCTTCGCCGGCACGATGGGGCTGATCCGGCGGGTGGCGCTCGATGAGCTCGGCGGCTGGGACGAGTGGTGCATCACCGAGGACGCCGAGTTGTCGCTGCGGCTCCTGCGGGCCGGCTGGCATGGGCTGCACGTGGACGAGACGTTCGGTCATGGCGTCATGCCGCTGACCTTCGAGGCGCTTAAGGGCCAGCGCTACCGGTGGTGCTTCGGGGGCATCCAGATCCTGCGTATGCACTGGCGCTCGGTGCTCCCCGGCCGCGCGAACCGGGCGAACCACCTCAGCCTCGCCCAGCGCTGGGCCTACCTGGCCGGGGCCCTGCAGTGGTACGGGGACCTGCTGGGCCTGCTGTTCCTGATCTTCCTGCTGGCCGGGGCGGCCAACCTGGCCACCGGCGGCGGCCAGCTCTTCCGCAAACTGACCATCTTCCTGGTCGCGGCCGTGCCGGTCATGGTGCTGCTGGGCCTGGTCCGCGCGATAGCCCTGCTGCGCCGCGGCACCGGCGCGTCCTGGCGGGACGCGCTCGGGGCGTTCTTTATCTGGCAATCCACCTCGCTCGTGGTGGCTCGCGCGTCAGTGCTCGCGCTGTTCGCCAAGAAGGCGGCGTTCCTGCGTACACCCAAGACCAGCGAGCGGACCCGGTGGTGGGAGGCACTGCGGGCCAATTGGGCCGAGTCCATTCTGGCCGTGTTCGGCTTCGCCGGCATCGCGGCTGGCTTGAGCAAGTACGACCAGCTCAGCGGCCCTCTGCTGGCGGGCCTGTTGCTGTTTCCGACGCTCGGCATGGCCGCGGCCCCGGTCAACAGCTGGGCCGCCCGCCGGGCCACCCTGCCCGCCGGGCTGCGTGAGCGGCGGCGTACCGAGTACCGCCGGGACCGCCGCTCGTTCGCGGCCGGCGTGGCCACGGGGGGAGCGGTGGCCGTCCTCGGCGTCGCGATCGCGGCCGTCGCCCTGCTGTTCACCGGCCACCAGGCGCAGACCCCCAACCTGGTCGGCCCGGCCCGGGGCAGTCCGGCCTCGGCCAGCTCGTCGCACTCGCCCTCCAGCACGCCATCGAGCACGCCGTCCGCGACGACCTCGCCCAGCTCCTCCCCGTCCCTGAGCCCGTCCTCGTCGCCGTCCGCCAGCCCCAGTCCGAGCCCGAGCCCGTCATCGAGCGTCTCGGTGTCACCCAGCCCCTCGGCGACGACCTCGCCCCCCTAGAGCCCTAAAGCCCCTAGCCGCGAGCTAACGGTCATCGTCCTGGGCGTACGGGACCTCCTGACGCTGCTCCAGGACGTCGTCCACGGGCTCGTCGTCGGGAATCTCGCTCCGCGTCGAGGGCTGCTCGCGATCCTCGGCGTCGAAGTCGACGTACTCGTCGTCGGCGTACTCGTCCTCGGGGTTACTGTCGAAGCTGGATGTCATGGCCTCATCCTGCCCTACCGCGCGGCACGGGCTCACATGCGCCCGCCAGAGCTGACCGTGACCCCGTTGACGCTCACGATGGCGGCGATCGCCAGCCAGTCTGCTAGCGCCAGCGACTGGCCCAGGACCACCCGCGGCCGCCGGTCCCTGCGAGCCCGGCAGCCGGGCGCCCACCACCCGGTTCACCAGGATGTATCCCGCCCAGCAGGCGGCGGCCAGCAGAGCCAGGGCGATGCCCGCGTAGTCGGTGCTCGGCTGCGGCCGGGCCAGCACGACCGCCGCGGCGGCCGCGACCAGCGCGCACCCCAGGTCGACGACGCGGCGCGAGGCCAGCAGCGCCACCGACAGCGGCCCGAGGAACTCCAGGGTCACCGCCAAGCCCAGCCCGATCCGGTCGATGGCCAGGTACAACGACAGGTTCATGGTGGCGAAGATCAGCGCCAGGGCCAGGACCGGGCGCCACTGCTCCCGGGTGAACGAGGCGAACCGCGGTCGTACCGTGCTGAGCAGCACCGCGCCGGCCACCCACTGCCGGACCGCGACGACCCCGGCGGGCCCGAGCACCGGGAAGGCCAGCGCGGCGGTGGCCGCGCCGATCTGGTTGGACGCGGCGCTGCCGGTCATCAAGGCGCTGCCAGTCATCCGGTCACGCTGCATGCCAAGGAGCATGGACCCTATCGGTGCATACGCAAAATGCATGGATAGCGACAGCTATACGCTTTGGTCATCGCCGCTGGGCAGTCCGGTACCCGGACGTCGAACTGCAGTTGATCCGCACCAACTCGGCCACCGGCGGCCTGGCCGAGGGCCTGTGCGACCTGGCGGTCCTGCGCACCGCGGTCGACGGCAAGCGCTTCGCCAGCGCCGTCGTGGGCCACGAGCGGCGCTACTGTGCCCTGGCGGCCGACGACCCATGGGCCCGGCGGCGCTCCATCCGGCTGGACGAGATCCCGCAGCGCACCGTCCTCATCGACCGGCGGACCGGCACCACCACCCCGGACCTGTGGCCCGAGACAGAGCGGCCGCGGATGAGGGACACCCGCGACATCGATGACTGGCTGGCCATCGTCGCGGCCGGCGGCGGCATCGGGATCACCCCCGAGGGCACCACCGCCCAGTACCGGCGCGACGGCGTGGTGTTCCGCCCGCTGCGGGACGCCCCGCCCATTACCGTGCAGATGATCTGGCGGCGCCACGACCCGCATCCCTCCACCCATGCCGCGGTGGCCCTGCTGACCGAGCTCTACCGCCCGTGGCAGGCTGAATCCTGACTCGACGCGCCGGGTTACAGGCGGAGCTTCATCCCCTGATGTGATGCCACGAAGCCGAGCCGCTCGTAGAAGCGGTGGGCGTCGGGCCGTGCCTTGTCGGTGGTCAGTTGCACCAGCCCGCAGCCGCGGCGGCGGGCCTCGTCGATGGCCCAGCCCATCATGGCCGCGCCCAGCCCGCGGCTGCGGAATGACTCATGGACCCGGACGGCCTCGATCTGCGCCCGCAACGCGCCGCGGCGCGCCAGTCCGGGGATGAACGAGAGCTGCAAGGTACCCGCAAGCTCCGGTCCGGCCTGCGCCGCCACCAGGACCTGAGCCGGATCCGCGTCGATGGCGCGAAATGCCGCCTGGTAGGCGGCCAGATCCTCGGCCGTGTTGACCCCGTCCCGGGTGGCACCGAGCTGATCGGCGGCGATCAGGGCCACGATGGCGGGGATGTCGCCGGCTCGCGCCCGGCGCAGAACCACCGTGGAGCCCTCTAGCTCGATGGTTGCCAGATCATTCACCCCCCTAGTCTCTCAGTGACCGGCCAGGATAGACGGATGCTGCCCACCGAGGCTCCCTGGGGCTAGGCCCGCTTGTTCGCCGTCGAGCGCGGCCGGCTGATCGAGCTGCTGGCCGGCCTGGCCGAATGGGTCGGTTCGCTGACCAGCCCGGTCCCCGCCTCGCGGCGAGCCTGGCCATGAACGCCGAGCAGGCCTGGCGGCTGCTGACCAACAACAAGCCCGCGGCCGGGCGGGCGGACCTCACCGTATCGGGTGACGACACGATCATCGCCATCCTGCTCCGGACCCGGGCCATCATCGGCACGCCCAGATGGGCATAACCGTGGCGCGACCGGTTGCCGGATCTCGGTGTAGCCGCCCTCCGGGGTCATCACGATCCGGCCGGTCTCGACGCCGTGCTCGGCCTCGTCCTCGGCGGCGCGCTTCCACCACGTGGCAGATCATCCGCGTCAGCGCGAACGCGAGCACCGGGCCGGTCAGTACGAGGACGCGGAACACCCAGGTCACGGTGTACAGCGAGACGTCTGGAGGTGGTACGCGATCTCGTCGTTCGCGGCCGCCGCCCACAGCAGCCCGTACAGCGTGATCCCGGCGACACCGACGCCGATCCGGTTCGCTGGATCGGCGGGCCTGGGCGGCAGCAGTGTGACCAGGCGGCTCCGCCGCGGGCCTCTCGGCGGGCGGCCACCGGCGATCCAGCCGTCGAGCAGCGGGTACGCGGCGACCAGCGGTGAAGAACAACCCGGGCACGATCACCGCGGGAATCAGCACGTCCAGCGACAGCGATGTTCCCGCCGAACGAGAGTCTCCCAGCCCGGCATGATCCGCAGCGCCCCGTCGAGGAAGCCCATGTACCAGTCCGGCACCGAACCCGCGCTGATGCTGCCCGGCTGGTACGGCCCGAACAGCCACACCGGGTTGATCTGCGCGGCCGCGCCGAGCAGCGACCAGCGCGGCGCCGGTGAACGGCAGCAGCGGGTCGACCCGCCGGACGCGGACCGCCCGCGGCCGGCCGCCGCGGTAGCTGAGCAGGAGCAGCGCTCCAAGCACTACGGGCAGCACCGACGATGTGCACCCAGTAGGCGCGCGGGATGATCACGTGGCCGGGAAACGAACCCGCCGAAGATCAGCGTCGCCAGGTGGGTCCCCACCACCGGCACCGACAAGATCACGCCGGTGAGCACGCTCAGGCTGCCGCCGGAGAGCATGTCGTCGGGCAGGATGGCGCCGGACAGCCCGGCCAGCATGCCGGCCAGCAGCAGGCCCACCCAGATCAGCCAGTCCGGCCGCCGGAACCGGCCGCGGAAGAACACCCGGATCAGCCGCAGGCACACGGCCGCGACGAACAGGTCCGCGGACCAGTGGTGCACCTGCCGGATCAGCAGCCCGCCGCGCACGTCGAAGCTGATGTTCAGCGTGGACTGGTACGCGCGACTCATCGTCAGGCCGTCCAGCTTGCGGTAGGAGCCGTGATAGACGACGGGCGTCATGCTGGGCTGGAAGAACGGCAGCAGGAGTATGCCGGTGACCAGCGCCACCAGGAACGAGTACACGGCGATGCGGCCGAACGCCGCCGCCCACCGGTCGTCCGGATCCGCGCGCACCAGGCGCCGCATCGCGGCCTTCATGGCACGACCACCGCCGGGCAGGCCGCGCGCCGCACCACGCGAAACGTCATCGGGGCCGGGTGAGCCGCCGGGAGGCGCCGATCACGAGTGCGTCCGCGCGGCGCTCCGCGGTAGCCCTGATCAGCTCCCTGGCGGGATCGCCGATCGGGAAGACGATCTCGATGTCTAGCCCGCCGAGGTCGGTGTCGGCGAGTTCGGCGCGCAGCCGCCGCATCCGCTCGGCCTGGCGGGCGCCGAACCGCCAGATGCGGACGATGACCAGCCAGCGATCGGCCCGCCTGGCCAGGCCCGCGGCGTACGCCAGGGCGTGCTTGCTGGCGGCCGAGCCGTCGTACACCGCCAGGATGGGATGCCTGCCGCGCGCGGCGAGCGCCGGATGCCGCAGGTCGGGTAGCTCGCGCATGACTTCTCCCTCGTGCCGTATTGCCCTCACAAGGGACGGAGGTGACGACAAACGGGTGAGACTCCCGTCACGTGAGCCGGAGCGGGGTGGAGAGCGGGTCGCGGCTTCCTCACGTGCCGCACGTCACATGCGCGAGGTGTCACGCCGGACCGGGTGCCCAGGTCTTAGCGGGTGAGCGGTACGGAAGGAGCTCGTCATGGAGATCTTGATCGTGGGTGGCGGTTACATCGGGATGTACACGGCGCGGCGGCTGGAGCGCCTGCTGCGGCGGGGCGAGGCCACGGTCACCGTGGTCGATCCGCGCGGGTACATGACCTATCAGCCGTTCCTGGCGGAGGCGGCCGGCGGCTCGGTCGAGCCACGGCACGTGATCGCGCGCTGCCGCGGGTGCTCCGGCACACCCGGGTGCTGACCGGGAAGATCGTCAGCATTGATCATGCCAGCCGTCTGGCGGTGTTCTCGCCGGCGAGCGGCCCGGAGCGGATGCTGCACTACGACGTGCTGGTGATGGCGGCCGGGTCGGTGTCGCGGGTGCTGCCGGTCGAGGGCCTGGCCGAATACGGTGCCGGGTTCAAGACGGTCAGCGAGGCGGTGCATCTGCGCAATCACGTGCTCGGCCAGCTCGCCGTGGCGGCGTCGGCCGATGATCCTGCCATCCGTGCGGCCGCGCTCACGTTCGTCGTCGTCGGCGGCGGGTTCGCCGGGGTCGAGGCGCTGGCCGAGCTGCAGGGGCTCGCCGACGAGGCGGTGCGGTTCCACCCGGCGCTGGACCGGGCCGAGCTGCGCTGGGTGCTGGTCGAGGCGACCGGCCGGATCCTGCCCGAGCTGGATGAGCGGCTCGGCCAGTGGACGCTGCGCGCGCTGCGGCGGCGCGGCGTCGACGTGCGGCTGCACACCCGGCTTGCCTCGGCCGCGCACGGCACGGTCCTGCTGGACGACGGGACCGAGCTGGCGGCGGGAACCCTGGTGTGGGCGGCCGGCGTGCGGCCGAGCCCGCTGGGCGCGGCGGCCGGCCTGCCGACCGACGAGGCCGGCCGGATTCAGGTTGGCGCGGACCTGGCCGTCACCGGGGTGCCGGGCGTGTTCGCCGCCGGGGACATCGCGGCGGTGCCGGACCTGAGCCGACCCGGTGAGTTCTGCGCGCCGAACGCGCAGCACGCGGTCCGGCAGAGCAAGGTGCTGGCCCGTAACATCGTCGCCTTCGTGCGCGGTGGCCAGCTCAAGCCGTACCGGCACGCCTACGTCGGGTCAGTCGCCGGGCTCGGCCACCACCAGGGCGTGGCGCAGGTGTACCGGATCCGGCTCACCGGCTTCGCCGGCTGGCTGGCGCACCGCGTCTACCACCTGTTCTGGGTGCCGACCCTCAGCCACAAGGCACGAGTGCTCGCCGACTGGACGCTCGCCCTGTTCTTCCGCCGCGAGACCGCCCAGCTCACTTCCCTGGAGCACCCCGCCGACGACTTCCGCGACGCCGTCCGCGCCGCCTGAGTTGCCGCCACCCGTCTGCTCCCCCGGGGACGGGCACGGCGGGCCAAGGCCCGGACCAACCGGCGTGATGCTCGCAGGGGGCGCGCCCGGACGTCAGCCTGGTGCGTCCGACCACAGCCCGGCTAGCTGGGCCGGGCTGATGTTGCCGCCGCTGCAGATGATCGCTACCTTGCGGCCCGCGAACCGCTGCGGAGCGGCCAGCACCGCCGCGAGCGCCGCCGCGCCGGCCGGCTCCACCAGGTTGCGCGTCTTCTCGATCATCAGCCGCGTCGCCGTCTTCAGCGCGGCCTCGGAGACCAGCACGAAGTCATCCAGCCGGTCCCGCAAGATCCGCTGCGGCAGTTCGAACGCGGTCCGGGTCGCCAGGCCCTCCGCGAACGTGCTGGTGGCGTCCTCGACCAGGGCACCCGCCTGCCAGGAGCGGTACGCGGCGAGGTCCGGTACCTGGGAGGCAGCCATGCCACGTGTCTACCACGCTGCCCCTGCCCCGGCCGTGATCAGGGATGACCCTGATGACCCCGGGCCGTATACCAGGGTCCGGCCAGGGCTGATCCCGATCGACGGCGGCCGCCACCGGCGGCAGTCTTGAAGCAAGCAAACAAGCACCGCTTGACCGAAACGGAGATGCACCAAAATGTTCGGAATCATTGGCCTGGCCCTTATCGTCATCGTGGCTCTGATCGTGCTCGGCTTCGTCGTGCACGTCCTGTTCTCCCCGTGGCTGCTGGTGGCGGCCCTCGCCGTCTTCGCCTGGGTGAAGTTCGGGCCGCGCCGGTCCCGCCGATAGTCGCGGGCATCGGCCGCGTGTGACCCCAGCGAGCTGCTGCCTAGCTGGAGGCCGAGGCGGCGGACGTGCTGATGTCGCTGATCAGGAACTCAACCGGCAGCGGGCCGTCTTGTACCAGGGCGGCGAGCATCTGCGCCTGTGCCTTGGTGAAGTTCGCCTGGATCGAGAGCTTGCCGTCCGGGATCGGGCCCTCGGTCTGCGGGGCCGAGATCACGTTCCCGTCCAGGACGTCCGCGACGGTGTCCAGCCAGACGTCGTTGTCGTCGCCAGCCCCGGCCGCGGTGCCGTATGAGTGGTACAGATGCGAGGTGAGGGTGTCGAGGGCGGCGGTGCCCGCGTGGTTGAGGGTCAGCATGACGGCCCACTGGTTGCTGGTCGCGGACCGCCCGGCGGTGACCTCGCTGACCTGCGTGCCCCGCACCGCCGCCGCGCCGAGGGCGTACTTACCGCCGCTGCTGTCGCACGAGACGACCTGCGCGTTCGGATTGTCGTAGTTGTCGCCGACGTAACCGACCTGGCTCTTCCAGGTGCTGGTGTCAGCCGGCGTGCAGACCAGCTTGCTGAACAGCGCCATCGTGGCGTGGTTCACCAGGCTCGCGTCCCCGTACCGCTGGCCGCCTGCCGCGGAGGTGGTGCCTCTGTACGGCTGATAGAGCAGCACCGGCCGGAAGTTCAGCACCCCGCTCGCGACCAGGGCCCGCAGCTGCGTCTCGTCGGCTGCGGGTCCGGTCAGCACGACGAACGACCCGGACACCCGGGCCTGGGTGTCGGGCAGGTGCAGATCTGCGGCGCGCTGGCGGAGGATCGCAGCGGTGGCCGCCAGCACGGCGGCCCCGGCTGGCTTGGGCGGCCAGAGCGAGATCGACACCAGCCGGGCGGGTGCTCCCTGCGGGGCGGCGGGCCCCGGTTCTGCCGTCAGCGGCAGCACCACGGTCAGCGCCAGCGCGATCGCGCCGGCGATGGACGCTGCCGATGCCGTCAACCCGGCCAGACGCCGGCGGCGGCCGGCCCGCCAGGCCGCGTCGGCCGCCGGCCGCGGCGGGCCCGCCTCGGCCGCGATGTCGCGCAAGGCACCGGCGATCAACTGGTCCGCGTCTCTCACCTGCCCACCTCCGTGCTCGTCAGGCCCAGTGACGGCAGGACCGATCTGAGCTGGGCGATCGCCTTGTGCGTCTGGCTGCGTACCGTGCCGACCGAACATCCCAGGATGTCGGCCACCTGCGCCTCCGGCAGGTCCTCCAGGTAGCGGAGCACGAGCATGGCGCGCTTGCCCGGCGGAAGCGATAGCAGCGCCTCGCGCAGCGCCAGCCGCGCCTCGACCATGACCATCTCGTCCGGCGCCGGCGGTTCGGGCGGTCCCGGCGCCCCCAGCACCATCACCGGCCGCCGGGCGCGGCGTCGCCACCAGCTGACCTGCTCGCGGTACATGATCTGACGTACGTAACCCTCCGGGGTGCTGTGGATGCGCCCCCAGCGCGCCGCGGCCTTGGTCAGCGCGCTCTGCAGCAGGTCCTCAGCCGCGTGCCGATCGGCGGTCAGCACGTAGGCCAGGCGGAGCAACTCGGCGGACCTGGCCGCGACGAACTCCGTGAAGTCCTGCCGAGCGCGGTCGTCCACCGGGCATCTCCCATCCTCACTTCCTAAGACGCCGCCCGGTGCCTTCCGCTATGCCGCCGCCGGCACTTTAATCAGGAACAGCCAGGCGTTGATGACGCCGCCGATCCTCGGTCACCGCGAAGTCTCGCCACATCCCTGAGCAGGTAAGCCACCGTCCTAGCCGCTCAGCTAAGGCGTGTCCGCGGTGGCGGGGACGGACTCGTCGGGCGTGTCCCGCGACGCGGCGGGCGCCGAGGACGGGACGCGTGATTTCGCGGCCGGGTTCAGGTCGCGGTTGATCACCCTGGCGACCGCCTCGATGGTGTCGATCCCGTAGGTCATGGTCGGGTTGTCCTGGGTCAGCACCACGATGCTGTAACCGCCGCCGCGTCCGGTGAAGACGCCGATGCTGTTGATCCGCCAGCCGTACGGGTACAACGGCAGCCAGCCGTTCTTGACGTGGACGGTGAGGCTGGTCGGAGCGCCCGCCGGGACTCCCCAGCGCTGCGCCCGGATGACCCGGGCCATCAGGCCGAGGACGTAGTCGCGGGAGCTGGTGTCGAGCACGGAGTTCCGGTTACGCAGGAGGCGCAGCAGCAGCACCTCGTTGTACGCGGTGATCCGGGTCAGCCCCCAGTAGGGGCCCGGGCCCAGGTAGGTCTGCGCCATGTGCGCCAGGTTCAGGAAGTGTTGCAGGTAATACCGGCCGACGTCGTCCCACAGGTCAGAGGCGGCATCGTTGTCCGACTCGGTGATCATCTCCGTGGCCAGCGTGGCCTCGGTCCTGGTCAGGTACCGGTGTTGCTGCTGGGTCTTACGGAGCAGCGCGCTGAGGATGGTCACCTTCACCACGCTGGCCGAATCGAAATGTGCCGAGCTGTCGAGCCAGCACTGCACCCGCTGGCCAGGGGCGTCGACGCCGATCGCGACGGCGGAGATCCGGCCGCGCACCGCCCGGTCGATATCGCGGTCAAGCGTGCGCGCGAGCGAGGGGTGAGCCGACGACCTGCAGCTGACCGACGGCGTCGCTCTGGCCGACGAGGCCGGGGCGGCCGCCGCGCCACTCGCCGGCAGGGCCGCGAGCAGGACCGGAACCAGACCGAGCAGGACCGCCGTGACCAATCCGCGACTGCGTTTCATCGCCGTCCTTCCATGGCAGCTGACAGCTGGCAGCCGGGAGACCAGTGATCCCCACGAAGGATGTGCCCAGACGGGTAGTGCGATGAACAAACGATCAGGCGTCAGCGGGCGGCGAGCTCTCCAGCCAGGGCCATCGGCAGCCCGGGGTAGCGGAACTGGTAGCCGGCCGCGACCAGGCGCTTCGGTACCACCCGGGTGGTGGTCAGCAACTCCACGGAGGCCTCGCCCAGGCCGATACGCAGCAGCGGCCCGGGCACTCGCAGCCAGGACAGGTCCCGGCGCCCGGCCGCCGCGTTCAGCGCGGCCGCGAACGCGGCATTGGTAACCGGCTCGGGGGCGGTGACGTTGACCGGGCCGCTGATGTCCGGCCGGTCGATCAGGAACCGGATCGCGCCGATCTCGTCGGACAGCGAGACCCAGCTCATGGCCTGAGTGCCCGACGCGAACCGGGGGCACACGCCCAGCCGCGCCAGCGGGAGCAGCCGGCCAAGCAGGCCGCCGGCCGGGGTCAGCACCAGGCCGCTGCGCGGGTGCACGACCCGGATGCCCGCCTCGGCGGCCGGCTCCGCGGCCGCTTCCCAGTCTCGGACCAGCCGGGCGAGGAAGGTCGTCCCGGCCGGAGCGTTCTCGTCTACCTCGCGGCCGCCGGTCTCGCCGTACCAGCCGATGGCGGAGGCCGCCACCAGCGTGGCGGGCGGCGCGGCGAGCCGGGCCAGGGCACCGGCCAGAGCACGGGTGCCGAGTACCCGGCTGGCCCGGATCTCCGCCTTGTACCTGCGCGTCCAGCGGCGGCTTGCCACCCCGGCGCCGGCCAGGTGCACGCAGGCGCCGATGCCCTCGAGTACGCCGTGATCAGCGCCGAGTCCCGCGTCGACCGCCCGCGGATCCCAGCGCACCTCGTCCGGTGATCTCGCTGCCCGCCGGACCAGCCTGATGACCTGATGGCCGTCCGAGCGGAGGCTGGCCACCAGCGCGGTCCCGATCAGACCGGACGAGCCGGTCACGGCGACCTTCATCCAGGCTTGTTACAGTCCGAGCTCGGTCTCGAAGGCCCCTTCTTCCAGCCGGATCTTGACCGTGGTCAGGAACCGGGCCGCGTCGGCGCCATCGACAAGCCGGTGGTCATAGGTCAGCGCGAGGTACACCATGGAACGCACCGCGATCACCTCGCCCAGCGCCGGATCTTCCACCACGACCGCGCGCCGGACCACGGTGCCCGTGCCGAGGATGGCGACCTGCGGCTGGTTGATGATGGGCGTGTCGAACAGGGCGCCGCGGCTGCCCGTGTTGGTCAGCGTGAACGTGCCGCCGGCCAGCTCGTCGGGGCCGACCTGCCCGGACCGGGTGCGCTGGGCCAGGTCGCCGATCTTCCGGGCCAGCCCGCCGATGTTCAGGTCACCCGCGTTGTGGATGACGGGCACCATGAGGCCGCGCTCGGTGTCGACTGCCACCCCGAGGTGCTCGGCGTCGTGGTAGGTGACCTGGTCCCCCTCGATGACGGCGTTGAGCTTCGGGTGCACCTTGAGGGCTTCGACGGCGGCCAGCGCGAAGAACGGGAGGAAGGTGAGCTTGACGCCCTCGCGAGCCTCGAAGTCACCCTTGGCCCGGTCTCGCAGCCGGGCGATGGCCGTCACGTCGGCCTCGACCACGGTGGTGAGCTGCGCCGACGTCCGCAGCGACTCGACCATCCGCTGCGCGATCACCTGGCGCGGCCGGGACATCCGCTGGGTGGTGCCGCGCAGCGAGGACGGCACCACGGCCGGGCGCCTGGCCGCCGGGGTGGCGGGCTGGGCGGCCGGGGCGGACCCGTCGGGCACCCGCTGCGCCTGCTGTGGCACCACGGCGGCCGGCGCGTCCTGCGCCGCCTGCGCGGCCGGGGACGCCTGCGCGGCCTGCGCCCCGCGCTGCGCACGGGCGGCCTCGATGACATCCTGCTTGCGGATCCGTCCGCCGACGCCGGTTCCGGTGACGGTCTCCAGGTTCACCGCGTGCTCGGCGGCGAGCTTGCGGACCAGGGGAGTGACGTAGGGCGCCTCGCCCGCGCCGGGCAGCGGCGTCGGCGCCGGGTACTCCTCGTCGGCGGCCTGCGCCGGGGTCTCGGCCGCCGCGGCTCAGCCTGGGCGGTCGGCGGGGCAGCGGCCGCGGCAGGCGCCGACGGGACCTGCGAGGTCGGTTGTGCGTAGGCCGATGGCTGGACGGTCGGCGTCCGCGTGGTAGACGCTGCGTACGGCTGCGAGGGCGCTGACGTTGCCTGTGCGGTGGGAGCCTGCGGGGTGGGCAACGCATAGGGCTGCGACTGAGCCGGGGCGGCCGACTGGCCGTATGACGGCGGGGGAGCGTAGCCCGGGGTCGGCGGCGTGTAGCTGGGTGCGCTCCACACGTCGGAGCTGGCACTGGCCGGCTCCGCCTCGGCGGTGGCCGGGCCGGATTCGGCGGAGTCCTGCGCCGACGCGGACGCCGCCGACGGCGCGGTGGCGTCCTCCTGGGCGGGCGGGCTGGGCTGCGCTGGTGCGGAGTCGCTGGTCTCGCTGTCCTCGATCACCGCAAGCTGGGCGCCCACCGCGACCGTCTCGTCCTCATCGACCGCGATCGAGCGCAGGATGCCGGACGCGGGCGAGGGAATCTCGGTGTCCACCTTGTCCGTCGACACCTCCAGCAGCGGCTCATCCACCTCCACGCGCTCGCCTTCCTTCTTCAGCCAGCGCGTGACGGTACCCTCGGTGACGCTCTCACCGAGTTGCGGCATGGATACCGAGACCGACATTCTCGTGACTCCTTGATTCGGCAGAAACTTAGGCGTGGAAGTGCAGGGGCTTGCCGGCCAGCGCGAGGTGCGCTTCGCCGATGATCTCGGACTGGGTCGGATGCGGGTGGATAAGCTGGGCGATGTCGGAGGGCTCCGCGTCCCAGTTGTAGATCAGCTGCCCTTCGGCGATGAGCTCGCCCACCCTGCTGCCCACCAGGTGGATGCCGAGCACGCGTCCCGGCCCGGACCCGTCGGAACCGGCCTCGGCGATGACCTTGGCCGCGCCCTGGGTCTGCAGGATGACGCTCTTGCCGTTGGCACCCAGCGGGTAGTTGACCTCGACGACCTCAAGGCGGCGCTCCGCCACCTGGGCCGAGGTCAGGCCGACCGATGCGACCTCGGGGTCGCTGTAGGTGATCCGGGGCACGCCGTCGTAGTCGATCGGGCTGACCTCGAGCCCGCTGACCCGCTCGGCCACCATGATGCCCTCGGCGAAGCCGACGTGCGCCAGCTGCGGGGTGTTGATGAGGTCACCGACCGCGGAGATCGACGGGACACCGGTCCGGCAGAGCGAGTCCACGGTGACGAAGCCCCGCTCGAGCGCTACGCCGTTCTCCTCGTAGCCCAGACCGGACGACACCGGACCGCGCCCCACCGCCACCAGCAGCAGATCGGCGTCCAGCGTCTTGCCGCCCTCCAAGGTGACCGTGACGCCGGTGTCGGTGTGCTTGACCGACTCGAAGACGGTGTTGAGCTCGAAGCGGATGCCGCGACGCCGGAACGCCCGCTGCAGCACCTGCGCGCTCGTCTCGTCTTCCAGCGGCAGCAACTGCGGCAGCATCTCCACGATCGTCACCTCGGCGCCGAACGACCGCCAGACGCTCGCGAACTCCACCCCGATCACGCCGCCACCGAGGATGACCACCGAATCGGGTACCCGGTCCAGCTGCAGCGCGTCGTCGGAGGTGATCACGCGCGTGCCGTCGATCTCCAGCCCGGGCAGGCTGCGCGGCACGGACCCGGTGGCGAGCACCACGTGCTCGGCCTGGTAGACCGTGTCGCCAACCCGGACCGAGGTCGGCGACTCGAGCCGGCCAGAACCCTCGATGGTGTCGATCTTCCGCGCCGAGATGGTGGACTGCAGACCGCGCCACAGCCGGTCGACCACCGAGTTCTTGTACTTCTGCACGCCCGGCACGTCGATGCCGTCGAATACCGTCCGGACGCCGAACTTCGCGCTCTCCCTGGCCTGGTCCGCGATCTCGGCCGCGTGCAGCAGAGCCTTGGTCGGGATGCACCCGCGATGCAGGCAGGTCCCGCCGACCTTGTCCTTTTCGATCAGCGCCACGCGCTTGCCGAGCTCGGCCGCGCGCAGCGCGCAGGCGTACCCGCCGCTGCCGCCCCCGAGCACGACGATGTCGTAGCTGCCGATGCCCTCTGCCACCCCTCGAGCCTCCTTAATCGCCTTACCCAGTCACAATCATTCCACCTGCCGCCCGCCGGGCCGTCCCGGAATCAGGCAAGCCTGCCGTCCGCCACGTCCAGCGCGACCTGCACCAGGGTCCTGACGGCCGCCCCGGTGCCGCCCTTGGGGGTGTACCCATAAGCGCCGCCGTCATTAAAGGCCGGCCCGGCGATGTCCAGGTGAGCCCAGCGGACACCGTCCGGCACGAACTCGCGCAGGAACAGCCCGGCGACCAGCATTCCGCCGGCCCGGTCCGCGGACACGTTGGCGATGTCCGCCACGTTCGAGTCGAGCCCCTTGCGCAGGTCCTCGGGCAGCGGCATCGGCCACATGGCCTCGCCCGCGCGCTTGGCCGACTCACAGACCTGCGCGGCCAGTGACTCGTCGCTGGCCATCACCCCGGCGGTGCGGTTGCCCAGGGCCACCGTCGCCGCCCCGGTCAGCGTGGCCACGTCGATGAGCAGGGCAGGTGCGTCGGCTCCCGAGCGGGCTAGCGCGTCGGCCAGCACCAGGCGCCCCTCGGCGTCGGTGTTCAGCACCTCGACGGTCTTGCCCCCGTAGATCGTGATGACGTCGGACGGCCGCTGGGCCCCGCCGCCGGGCATGTTCTCGGCCAGCGGCATGTAGCCGACCACGTTCACCACCGGGCCGAGCGCGGCGATGGCCTGGAGCGCGCCGAGAACCGCCGCGGCGCCGCTCATGTCGGACTTCATCGTCTCCATGGCCTTCGGCGGCTTCAGCGACAGGCCGCCGGAGTCGAACGTGATCCCCTTGCCGGCGAAGACCACGGTGCGGGTGGCCTCCGGGTGGGTGTACTCGAGCCTGACCAGACGGGGCGGGTGGGCCGAGCCCATGCCCACCGCCAGGATGCCGCCGTACTCCTCCTTGGTCAGCTCGTTCTCGTCCAGGACCTGCACGCCAAGCCCGATCGCGCCGGCCGTCTGCTCGGCCACCGCGGCCAGGTCCGCGGGGACCATGTCCGCGGGCGCGGTGTTGATCAGGTCACGGACCAAGGTCATCGCCTCGGCCAGGGTCCTGGCCCGGTCGGCGGCGGCGTCCTCGGCGGTGTGCACGATGACCTCTGAGTCACCGCCCCCGGCGCTGGCCGTCCGGTACCTGCGGAACGTGTAGCCGCCGAGCAGGGCGCCGAGCGCCACCGCTTCGGCCTCGTCCGGCTCGTCGGCCGGCAGGGCGACGGCGACCCGCCGGGCCCGGCCCGAGGTCAGCTCGCGGGTCGCGGCTCCGGCCGCGCGCTGCAACCGGTCCAGGTACGACAGGCGCTCCGCCGGGTCCTGCGCGGCACCGGGTCCGGCGCCCAGGCCCACCGCCACGACGAGCGGGGTCGCCAGGCGGCCGCCGGTCGGGATCTTGGTGAGCTCCTCCGGCTTACCGGTCGCGCCGAGCGCGGTCAGGGCGGCCATGAGGTCGATGTCATCGATATCGTGGGCCGGGACCGGCCCGTCCGCGCCCTGGAAAATCCCGATCACGAGGGCGTCCGCGTCGGTGGCCGTCGCCGTTGACTGGCTGGTAAGCAGAGTGACCGTCATCCTGCTGATCGTAGGGCATGTGCTAGGTTTTCCGGGCCTCCTGGTGACCCTCGGCCACTACCATCAGCGAGCGGCCGGCTGCGCGGGCTCTACGTCCGCAAGCCCTAGGCCGGCGGGCGGCCGACCGGCAGATGTGACGTGTCTGTGACATAAGGCGTTTTCCGGCCGGGATCCTGCGGACCCGACTTTAGGCTGGCCAGGCACGTAGGGCGCCGCCGAGCCGAGTGGATGATTGCCAATGACCGTAGTCGGATACCTGCGGGAACGTCCGGCTCCTGTGCTACCCCAGGTGAGCGGAGATCAGGTCGCCGCAACCAGGGCAAACCCCAGCGACCTGGCCAAAAGGGTGCCGACATGGTGCTGGCCGGCCCTGCTGACCCTGGCCCTGGGCTTCTACCAGGTCGGCCGGCCGCAGCTGTGGCGGGACGAGCTGTCCAGCTGGTCGTTCGCCACCCGGCCGCTGCCGAGCCTGATCGCGACCGCACGCCATACCGGGGCGACCCAGCTGGCCTACTACCTGCTGCTGCACGCCTGGATCACCGCCTTCGGGGACTCGGCCGACGCCATGCGCGCCCTGTCGGTGCTGGCCATGGCCGCCGCGGCGGCGTGCGTCACGGCGATCGGCCGCTCGCTGGCGGGCAACCGGGCCGGCCTGTGCTCGGGGCTGGTGTTCGCGCTGGTCCCCAGCGTCTCCCGGTTCGCGCAGGAAGTCCGGTTCTACTCCCTCGAGGTGCTGGCCGCCATGCTGGCCACCCTGCTGCTGCTGCGTGCCCTGGACCGGCCGTCGGCGCGGCGGTGGGTGGCCTACGCCGCATGCCTGGCCGTGCTCGGCTACATCGACCTGGTCGCGCTGTGCGTCGTGGCCGGGCACGCCGCCGGGGTGGCGTTGCGCTGGCACCAGGACCGGGACAACCGCCAGCTGTGGTTCGCGGGCGCCGCGGCGGCGGGCCTGGCCGCCTGCCTGCCGCTGGCCGTGCTCGGTTCCGGCCAGGCCGCCAACCAGGTCGGGTGGATACCCCGGCCGGGCCTGGACCTGGCCGCGTTCTCTGTCTTCGGCCGGAACCTGTTCTACTCGACCTCGGTCGCCACCGCGCTCATCGTGCTGGCCGTCCTGGCCTGGGCGGCCGCCTGGCAGCGAGCCGCGTTCATGACCGCCGTCGCGGTCCTGCCGGTGGCCGCGGTGTGGCTGGCCTCCCAGGGTCCGTACTCCTACTTCTTCCCCCGGTACCTGCTGCTCACCGTCGGCGCCTGGGCCGTCCTGGCCGGGATCGCGCTGAGCAGGCTCGACCTGAAGATCGCCGTGGCCAGCCTGGCCGTCATCGCCATCCTCGGCGCCGGGGACCAGCAGGTGATCCGCGCGCCCGGTGCCCACAACTGGAGCACCTACCCGGTCGGCAAGGGCCGCACCTACGAGGGATACGCGCAGGCTGCGCGGGTCGTGGCGGGCCAGGAGCGGCCCGGCGACGGGATCGTCTACCAGAGCCAGGCGGGCGAGGACAAGTGGCTGATGATCGGCTACGGCCTGGAGTACTACCTGGCCCGGGACCTGCGGCCGGGCACTCCGCTGCCGCGCCAGCTGTTCATCGCCCAGACCGGCGCGCAAGCCCACGGGCTGTACCCGCTGCCGTGCCAGCATCCGGCTGCCTGCCCGGGCGGCGAACCCGCCGAACCGCGGATCTGGGTCGTGGCCAGCGGCTCCCCGCGCAGCCCCTACGACGCGATGACCCGGGCCCAGGCGGCTCTGCTCCGGCCGCACTACCGGCTCACCATTGCCAGGCACGTGCCGAGCCTGACCGTGTTCCTGCTGGTCAGGACGTAGCCAGGGCACAGGTGGTAGTCCGATGAGCCGTTCGGGCACAGCCTGACCCCGGGGAGCCGGATCATCACCGGCGCGTTCTCCCCGGCGATCGCCTCGACCGGCGCCCGGGCCCGGAAGCCGCGGCCCTCGGTGGGTTCGACCAGGACCGTCCCGTCCACGTCGCGGCCGCGCACCCGGACCGGGAACTCGTCTAATGGTATTAACGGAGGTTAGTGCTATAACCTAACAGTGGTTGCAATCACAAGGAGGCTTCTGCGGTGCGCGCGGTACCGGGCCGGTCATCAGCGGCTCTCGGCTTCCTCGGCGTACACTCGGGCGGCATAGGCTTCCAGCGACTCCTCACACCCGTCGAGCGCCTTCTCCGCCGCCTGCCGGCCGTCCGCGTCGAACGCGTCGCGCTCCCGCACCTTGGCGAACCAGTTGCGCAGCTTGACCAGGTCGACCTCGTTCTCCTCGAGCTCGGCGTAGGTGAAGTGGTTCTCCGCGTACTCCTTCTTCACCTGGTGCAGGAAGTCCTCGCAGCGGTCGACGATCTCCTCGTACTCGTCGTTCCGCGCCGCCTGGAACGCGTTGCGCACGTCGGACTCACCGGCCAGCACGTCGCAGGACAGCAGGATCGCCGTCCCGGACATGTCCAGGATCTCCCGGCGCAGCTTGCGCAGGGCGCGTTCGGTGGCGGCGCTGGCCGGCAGCGCCGCGGCCGAGTTCTGCAGGTAGATGGCGCCCAGGCTCTTGATGCGGCGCCATACGGTGGAACGCAGCCGGGTTGGCTCGGGCGGGACGCGGTAGATAAGCACCAGCCAGCCATTGCTCTCGGATTTCTCGGCCGTCTTGTCGGTCACCCGACCATTGTGTCTGACCTGAAGGAGGCCTGGTGACTGCTGCCCTTCCCCTTGTCCTGACCGTGTTCGTCGCGTGCGCGGTCGAGGCCATCGAGGCCCTCACGATCGTCCTGGCCGCGGGCCTGACCCGGCAGTGGCGGTCGACCTTCCAGGGCATGGCGGCGGCCCTGGTGGTGCTGGCCGCCATCGTGGGCGTGCTCGGCCCCACCATTACCTTGCTGCCGCTGACCGCGCTGCGGCTGGTGGTCGGCGCCCTGCTGGCCATCTTCGGGCTGCAGTGGCTGCGCAAGGCCATCCTGCGGGCCGCGGGATACAAGGCGCTGCACGACGAGGCCAGCGCCTACCTGCGCGAAGTCACTGCCGCGAGGGCCGCGCCCGAGGTCGCCAAGCGCGGAGTGAGCGACTGGTACGCCTTCACCCTGGCGTTCAAAGGCGTCCTGCTCGAAGGGCTCGAGGTGGTGTTCATCGTGATCACCTTTGGCGCCAACCAGCGCAACCTGGGCGCCGCGGTGGTGGGCGCCGCGATCGCCGTGGTGGTGGTGGCCGTGACCGGGATCGCGATCCGGGCCCCGCTGGCCAAGGTGCCGGAGAACGCGATGAAGTTCGCGGTCGGGATCATGCTCACGTCGTTCGGCACGTTCTGGGGCGCTGAAGGCGCCGGGGTGAAATGGCCCGGCAGCGATGCCGCGCTGCTCGTGATCGTCCCGGTGGTGGCCCTGGTGTCGCTCGGCTTCGCCACCTGGCTGCGGCGTGCACACCGGGCGAACGCGGGCGCCGGACCTCAGGCACAGGTATCGCGGGCAGAAGGGGTGACGAGCTGATGCTGCGGGCACTGAAGTCATTCTGGGCGTTCTGGTACGACTTCGTGATCGGCGACGACTGGCACGTCGCCGCCATCGTGGTGGCCGCGCTGGCCCTCACCGCGCTACTCGTCCACGTGGCCGGGGTCAATACCTGGTGGCTGGTCCCGGTGGCCGCCTTCGCCGCGCTGGCCTGGTCACTGCGCCGCGCCACCAGCGGCAAGTCCTAGTCCCGCCGCCTCCGGAGCCCGCGCCCCCGCTCCGCCCCGCCCCCGCCCCCGCCCCCGAACGTGATGAATCCGGGGATCCATTACCCTCTTACGTGATGAAACTGGGGTTTCACTACATTAGGAGTCCGCCAGCGAGGCGTCCGCCTCCAGGCAGCGGGTGAGCAGCGGGGTTTCGGTGACGCCTGCGGCGGAGGTGGTGACGCGGTAAGCGACCGAGGTGGGCCGGTCGGCGATCAGCTCGGTCAGCGTGTCGTCGGTGAAGTGCGCCCCGACCCCGTTGTCGCAGGCGATCCCGCCGGGCAGGGTACCGTCCGCGATCGCCCGGTGGTACAGCGGCCGCCGGCCCGGCTCGGAGTTGTAGTGCGGGCAGTAGCTGCCGGGCAGCAGCCCGAGCCCGTCGGTAAAGACCCGCAGGTCGCGCCCGAACGAATCCGTGGTACCCCCCTCGAACCAGCAGATCCCGCCCGCGCTCGACCCGGCCAGCACGATGCCCGCCTGCCACGCCTTGCGCAAGATGACGTCGAGCCCGTGCACGCGCCACACCGCCACCATGTTGGCCACGCTGCCGCCGCCGACGAAGATCAGGTCCTGGGACAGCAGCAGGTCCTCGGGGTCGCGGACGTTCGGCATCGGGAACAGGGCCAGGTGACTGACCCGGACCGGGTGCCCGGCCAGCCGGTCGTACATGGCCAGCGTCCACCGCGGGTCGTCGCCGCCGGCCGTGTTCAGCACGCACAGCCGGGGCTCGCGCTGCCCGGTCAGCCGGAGCGCGTTGGCCAGGTGCACGGGCACCTGACCCTCCGGGACCAGCATGCCGCCGCCGATCGCGATGATGTGCCGCCGTCCGTCCGCTGCCATGCCAGGCACGCTAGCCCGGCTACAGGCCGCAAGCAAACCGATGCCGGTTTTGACCTATTGAGCACCGTAAGTAATCATCTGGCCGCATTCTGAATTTTTATTTAGTCCGAACGGGCCGTGGTGCGTGCGGACCAGATCTGGTACTCCGCGATCACGCCGACCACGCCGGTCCCCGGGTCGGAGGCACGGTGGGTGTCGCCGCCGCCCAGCACAACGCTGGTGCCGGGGATGAGCGCCAGCGTGTGAAGCGAGATCCTGGTGGGTCCGCCAGGGAGCACGGCCTGGGTCAGATGACCGCCCGAGTAGTGCAGCACGTACGACTTCTGGCCGCCGACGCCAGGCATCGGCAGCCAGAGGCCGCCGTGGCCGTCGGAGCTGACCTGCTGGAGCTCACCGAGATCGCCGTGAAGATGCCGTTGGGGCCCGCGCTGACCTGCGTTCCTCGTCACAGCTTGGTAACTATCCGCGGCTAGGTACTCCTGGAAAACCGGGTCAGGGACACCACGAAGATCGAGGACAGCACCCAGCCGAGCAGGGTCGCGATGTTGAGCCACCACAGCATGATCTCGCCGCCGGATACGTGCGGGTCCGGATACCAGGTCGACCGCTGTTCGAGCGAGATCAGCGGGACCACGGTGTCGATGGCGTACAGCACCGGGCTGAAACAGCGGACCTCGCCGTCACCACACGAATCGGATCTGGCCGGAGCCGAGCCCGCCACCAGCCCGCTGGTGGCGTAGACGGCTCCGCTGCCGTTGGTCGCGCGCAGGGTGGCCTGGCTGGCGGGCAGTTCCAGTGAGATCGTGACCAGCAGGAGCAGCACGGCCAGGGCCCACAGCACCCGGAGCGGCCGGTAGCCGTAGCCGATGAGGCCGTAGAGCGCGGCCGCCGCCCGGCGCGGCCAGGCCGCGTCCGCCTGGTCGACCCGCCGGGCGTGACGGCGCTCGGCCATCAGGATCTGCTCGGCCTCGCTGGCGTACCCGTGCTGGCGGAACACCCGGGCGGCCTGCTCGTACGGCCCGGAATCGAACTGGGTCTGACGGCTCAGCCACGCGCACCGGGCCGCCTGATCCCAGATCGGCCTGGTCAGCGCACCGGACGGCCGCTCGAAGCGCTCGTAGGTCAGCCCCGCGATGATGAAGCTCGGCGGCCAGATCGCCGGGTCGTCGGCCAGGAACGTGGTGCTCGCCTCGGTGAAGTCCACGCTGGGCGACACGGTCTTCCAGCCCAGATGCATGCCGCCGCGGACGGTCGCGGAGATGGCCTCGACGGCGTGACCTTGCGGGTTGTGATAGCCCGGACCGGGGCAGGTGAACGAGCCACGGCTGAGCTCCAGGCGTCCCTCGATGACGCTCCGGTTCAGCACGACCAGCCCGGTGGAGGTGAACCCGTCGACCAGCCGCACCGATCCCTTCACCCGGGCCTGGTTGAGGCTGACCGAGTAGCCGCCGGGATTGTGCAACTGTGCTCCGTCGGCGGCCAGGCTGCCCAGCGTGGCGCCCCGGAAGTTGACCCGTCCGCCCTCGGTTCGCAGGCCTTCCATCGACACGTCACCGTCGACGGTCAGCGCGGTGGCCCCGACCGCGGAGCGGCGCTCGGGCTGGCTCAGCTGGCCCCGCAGCACCAGCGTGCCGTGGATGACGGCCCCGGCCAGCCGGATCGTGCCTTCCACCACGGCGTCCCGGCCGAGCCACAGGTCGGCGCGGA
The DNA here is from genome assembly GCA_963819785.1 of uncultured Actinomycetes bacterium. Lineage (GTDB taxonomy): Bacteria > Actinomycetota > Actinomycetes > Streptosporangiales > Streptosporangiaceae > Palsa-504. Next base: position 235,776 of record CAWFXW010000013.1, read on the forward strand.
TCTCGGAGTTGGTCAGGTCCAGCGCCGTGCGGCCGGGCGCCCGCAGCACGCACCCCCCGCCCACGGACACGTTGCTGACCGTGCTGATCGACATGTCGATGCGGCCCGATATCTCGCACCGCTCGGCGAGTATGACCTCGCCGCCAACCAGCAGGCCCGAGGCATCCACCGCGGCGCCGACCGTCGCCGGCCTGCCGCGCGTGCTGAACCTCGGCGCGTCGGCCGGCGGCTCGATGATCGCGTTGCGGACGAGCAGGCGCCCGGCGATGCGCACGCTGCCCATGGCCACGCCGCCGTGTATCTCCGGCCGGCGCTCGGCCGAGCTCTCGATCAGGAACATGCTGCCCTCGAGCACCGCGTCCTCGAGGTTGAGCGCCGGTCCGCCCGGGGCCACGATGTGCGCTCCGGACAGGTCGAGCGTGCCGCTGATGCGCGCCCCGATCAGCCGGATCTCGCCGTCGGAGTGAAACTCCTGCAGCAGCCGGACCGCGCCGCCGACGCGGATCCGGTCGGCCTGGAGGGAGCGGTCGCCCTGCCCGTCGATGACGGTATCCAGGCAGAGCAGCCGGCCGCCGATCTCCGCCTCGCACAGCCAGACCGCCGATCGCTTGGTGGTGCTGGCGCTCGTCCAGTGCGCCCCGGCGATGTGGGACCGGGACAGGTCAAGGTCGCGCCGCAGCCGCAGGCCGTTGCCGAGCAGGCCGGGCAGCCGCGGTGAGCCGGTCAGCGACAGCTCGAACAGCTGCGCGCCCTCGACCACGGGCGCGGCGTCGAACTCACATCCGTCGAACCGCAGCGGGAACGGCACCTCCAGCCCGGTGAGGTCGAGCTCGCCGGTCACGACGGCGTTGGCCAGCCGCAGCCCGCGCGGATCGATCCGGTCCTTGAGCTCGTGGCAGCACCGCCGCAGCACGGCCGCCTGCACGACGCGCCTGCGGCCGTCGGCCATCCCGTCGAGCACCGCCCCGCGCTGTCCCGCGCCGAGCAGTTCGGCCTCGTCGATCTCGCCCATCCGCAGACTCTCCCGCGATCAGCCCGGCCGTGTCTATCGTCTCGGCCTGGAACGCGGAACCGAGTGCCGGGCGGGTCGCATCAGGGTCCGTTCGGAAAAGGTAAGAAGCCCCCGCCGAACCTGGCCCCCGTGAACGGCCGTGATCCGAAGTATGGGCAAGCATGGTTGGAGGTGGCCGGATGGCACGCAGGTTCTCGAGGGACCGGGGCATGGCCCTTCGGAGCTGGCCCGGTCGGAGTTGCGGGCTGGCCACGCCACGGCTCGGCGGGCGCTCGGACAAGCCCGCGACGGCCGGCGGCTGGTGCCGGGCGCAGGCCGGTTCGCGGCGCGGCCGGGGAGCGCCGCCGCGGTGCTCGCACGCATGACCAGGCAGCGGAACCGATGAACGACCGGTTCGCCGGCCGGACGGACCAGGCCGCGCGGGATACGTACGTGCCGCGGCCCAGAGCCGCGGACGTCAGCCGTACGCCGGTTTCGACCCGTACGCCGGCCGCACACTGGATCCTCGCCCGGACACCGGCCGTTCGCGGGATGCCGATCGTGCGCCGGACCCTCGCGCGGACACCGGCCGTTACGCCGCACTCGCGCGAGGGCGCCGTCCCGCGGCCCGATCGAATCCGCGGGGCCTGGGACGCCGCCGGGGAACCGGCGCTGACGGCGCGGTCCGCGGCGGACATCCCGCAGGCCGGGGATCCGGTCGACGTGGCGACTGGGGACGTGCTGCTGTTCCAGGACGACGTGTCACTGCCCGGCGCGCTGCCGCTGGTCATCGGCCGGGCCTACCGGTCCTCGTGGCGGGCCGGCCGGTGGTTCGGGCCGTCGTGGGCGTCCAGCCTCGATCAGCGCCTGCAGATCGCGCCCGACCGGATCATCGGCGTGTTCGCCGACGGGCGGATCCTGTCCTGGCTGTGCCGCTCCGGCGAGGACGGGCCGGTGCCCGTGACCGGGCTGCCGGTGACCGGACCGCGATGGCGGCTGGATCCGGCCGGTGACGGCGGGTACACGGTCACCGACCCGCAGGCCGGCCTGATGTGGCGGTTCGAGGGCCGGGGCGGCACGCTGCCTCTGGTCTGCCTGACCGGCCAGCGCGGCGACCAGATCCGGTTCGCCCACACTGACCAGGGCGAACCGGCCTGGATCACGCACTCCGGCGGGTACCGCGTCCGCGTCGTCATGTCCGGCGGGCGGGTCGCCGAGCTCCGGCTGGTCACCCCGGCGGGGGAGGAGACGCTGGCCGGGTACCGGTACGACCCGGCCGGGAACCTGGCCGGGATCGCTCAACGGCTCGGGCCGGGCGCTGCGGCTCAGCTACGACGCAGACGGCCGGCTCACCGGCTGGCGGGACCGCAACGGGATCTCCTACCGCTACTCCTACGACGAGCAGGGCAGGTGCGTGGCGGGCACCGGGCCGGGCGGGGTCATGTCGGGCCGGTTCGCCTACGGCGACCGGGTGACCTGGTGGACCGACGCGACCGGGGCGGTGACCATCTACCAGCTCGACGCGTCGTCCCGGGTGACCGCGGTGACCGATCCGCTTGGCCACGTGACCCACATCTGGTACGACGAGTACGGCCGCCTCACCGCGCGCGCCGATCCGCTCGGCCGGCTGACCCGCTACGGCTACGACGAACGCGGCAACCTCACCTGCGTCACCCAGCCGGACGGCAGCCAGGCCCGCGCCCGCTACGATGCGGGAAACCTGCTGATCGGGCTGGAAGACCCGGACGGGGCCAGCTGGCGGCAGGAACACGACGCCCGCGGCAACCTGACGCGGCAGATCGCGCCGGACCAGTCCATTACGTCCTATGCCTACGACCAGAGCGGTCACCTGGCCTCGGTCACCGGCCCGCTCGGGGCGGTCACCGCGGTCGAATGCAACCTGGCGGGCCTCCCGGTGGTGGTGACCGGCCCCGAGGGCGGCCGCACCCGCTACGCGCGGGACGCGGCCGGCCGGGTGACCGCGGTCACCGGGCCCGACGGCGGGGTCACCTCGCTGAGCTGGACGGCCGGTGGTCAGCTGGCGGGCCTGGTATTCCCGGACGGCGGCAGCGAACGGCGCGAGTACGACGCCGAGGGCAACCTGATCCGGTCCCTGAGCCCGTCCGGCGAGCAGACCGGGTACGAGTACGGGCCGTTCGACCGGCTGGCCGCGGTGACCGGGCCCGACGGCGTGCGGACCGAGTTCGGCTATGATCTCGCGCTGCGGCTGACCACGGTCACCCGCGGCGGCCTGACCTGGCGGTACGACTACGATGCGGCCGGCCGGATGGTGGCCGAGACCGACTTCAACGGCGCCGTCACCAGGTACGCCTATGATCCGGCCGGGCAGCTGACCGGCCGGATCAACGCCGCCGGCCAACAGGTCAGTTACGCCTACGACGAACTCGGCCGGCTAGTCCGCCGTATCGCCGACGAGGTGGCAAGCACCTTCGGCTACGACGCCGCCGGTCGGCTGGTGCACGCCGCCAACCCCGACGCCGAGCTCCGCCTCACCCGCGACCCGTTCGGCCGGGTCACCGCTGAGACCTGCAACGACCGCACCGTGCTGTCCTCCTACGATCCGGCCGGACGCCGCACCCGCCGCGTCACCCCAGGCGGCGCGCGAGAGCGGTGGACCTACGACGCCGCCGGGCGGCCGGTGCGGCTCGAGACCGGCGGGCGCGTGATCGGGTTCGGCTACGACGAGGCAGGCCGGGAAACCCGCCGCGACCTGCCCGGCGGCCTGGCCCTGACCCAGTCCTGGGACACCGCCGGACAGCTCACCCGCCAGCTCCTGACCGCCACCCCGCAAGCCCCGGACCGCGCCGCCGCGCCGGGGATCAGCGGACCGGTACTGGCCCGCCGTGCCTATGCCTACCGACCCGACGGGTGCCTCACCGGCGTCGATGACCTGCTGTCCGGCGTGCGCCAGTTCACCCTCGATGACGGCGGCCGGATCACCGAGGTGACCGGCGCCCGGTGGGCCGAACGCTACCGGTACGACCAGGCGGGCAACCTCGCCTCGGCCCGGTGGAGCGCACCGCCCCCGGCAGTGGCCGACGGCTGGCTGTCAGCCGACCTGCAGGGCCCGCGCGAACGCTCCGGCACGCTCATCACCAGCGCCGGAACCGTCCGTTACCGGCACGACCGGCAAGGCCGCGTCATCAGTCGGCAGCGCTCGCGGACCTCAGGCCCGCCCGCCACCTGGTCCTACCGGTGGGACGCCGACGACCGGCTGACCGACGTCACCACCCCGGACGGCAGCACCTGGCGCTACCGCTACGACCCCCTGGGCCGCCGCATCGCCAAGCAGCGTTTCGACCCCTCCGGCGCCGCCGCCGAGGAGACCACGTTCACCTGGGACGGCGCCGTCCTGGCCGAGGAATCCGCCAGCACGCCCGGACTCGGTGGTCGCCGCGTGACTTGGGACTACCGGCCCGGCACGTTCACCGCGCTCACCCAGTCCGAGCATGTGTCGGCCCGCGAGGCGCCGCAGGACGTCATCGACGAGCGGTTTTACGCCATCATCGCCGACCAGGTGGGCATGCCCACCGAGTTGATCGCGGCGGACGGCACTGTCGCCGGCTACCAGCAGCACACCCTGTGGGGCGGCACTCTGTGGCGCCCCGGCGGCGCCGCCACCCAGCTACGGTTCCCCGGCCAGTACCACGACCCCGAGACCGGCCTGCACTACAACCAGCAGCGCTACTACGACCCCGTGACCGGCAGCTACCTCACCCCAGACCCCCTAGGCCTAGCCCCCGCCCCGAATCCGCACGCCTACGTCCCCAACCCCCTACTCCAGACCGACCCCCTCGGCCTCATGTCCTGCACCCCCAAAGCCGAGGCTGCGGCTGCGTTCCCGTGAGGCCTTGCGCGTGTCGGGCGATGGATGTCATCTTCAGAACATGAAGCCATGGTGAGACTGGAATGGTGCAAGAAGGAGGCGGCGGCACCACGTACGTCGCGTGATCCAGCCGACTCCACGGCGTAAGCCGATCGCAGCCCTGGCGGAGACGATCCCGACATGAACTCGTCGTTGCGGATGTCGGTAGATCCGTGCTGCCGGCGGATCGGCTACAGGCGACGCGTGGAGTACCGGATACCCCTACCACTGCCGTTGCTGGCGGCTGACCAGCGAGCGATTCAGCGAGCTATTCCCGCGAGCCGTCAAGAATCCCGTGGCACATGAGGGAACATTGATTCGCCGAGTGACAGCCGAGCGGGAGCACCTTCGTCAGCTTGCCGCGTCGGCCATGATCTGGGCCAGGAGCGCGCACATGGGCGACGTCGCACGAGATCAGAGGACCGGAGAAATAGCTTCCGTGATCGGCTCGCGATGCCACGGAGACCCCGCGTTGAACGATTCCTGGTAAGCATCCCCATCTAGCTAGATCAGCGAAAAGACCCGATCCGGGTCGCCATCCCGTGCACCGGAACATGGCCGCCCCTCGTGTCACGTATACGCGGCTGTCCGAGCCCCAGTTGCCGCATCCTTCGGGCCGGTGGTCCACAGCCCTTGATAGACAGGTTGTGGCCCAGGTACCCGTTGCGGACGCACCACCTTTCGGAGATCGGCACCCGTCCGGAAGCGCCATCAGGTTGCCGAACCACGGGCTTAGAGCGCGGGGAACCGGCTCGCTCATCATTGTGGGTCGTTTTGGTTGCTATAGCGACCGTAACGACCCACAATAACGTTGATGTCCGAAATGTCTCAATTAAAGGTTGCGGCATAACGGGCAGCCAGCGTCAGCAGACGGGAGGCGCGGGTCATACGCCGTAGGCGCCGCCTCGTCGGCGGCGCCCGGTGGCAGAAACCGATCCCGGCCGACGCGATGACCCGGAAGCCGGGCACAGCCCCGACGGCGTGCACAGCAGGACTGGCGGGCGGGCACATACTGGAGAGCGTGGTTGGCCCGGTGCGGTTCGTGGTGCAGTTGCATGACGCGACGACGCTGCACTTTGACTTTCGCTTGCAGTCGGGTGAGGTACTGCGGTCGTGGGCGGTGCCCAAGGGGCCGTCGCTCGATCCGGGCGTCCGGCGGCTGGCGGTGCCGGTCGAGGATCATTCCCTGGCAGCCGGGGAGTTCGAGGGCGTTCACGAGGGGCAGCGGCGCGGCACTGGCGCGGTGATCATCTGGGACGAGGGGACCGCCGACCTCGTTCGTGACGAGCCGGGCCACCTCTCCTTTGTCTTGCACGGCCGCAAGCTGTCGGGAGGCTTCGCGCTGACGCGAACCGGTCCGAAGCGCTGGATCCTGATCAAAGTCCGGGACGAGGCCGCCCGTCCGGGTTCGGAACGTCGTCGCCGAACAGCCGTCCAGCGTCCGCAGCGGGAAGACCTGGAATCAATTGCGTGACGGAGAGCAAATCACTCGGCGGTTAGGATTCTCCGGACGCCACCGATACCGTGACTCTCGGTAGTTTACCTGTAGAGTGCCCGGAATATCGGTAATGACCGGTGATATCTTGGGAAGAACGCGCTGACCGAAAGCTGTCGTATGGGCATAGACCGGTCCGGCGGGGCGATGGCGGGCTCGCGAACTGACTACCAGTAGCGAGCAATCGTTCTCATTTAGCGATAGGCCGTGAATAGAGCCTGGAATGCACGTGCATTCCAGGCGATGGGCCCCAAGCCGACGGCGACGGAAACACTGGCCCGGCCTTGGCGCACGTCTGCCATAGTAGCCTGCGGCCGCCATGTCGATGCGGCGCTGGCCACGGTCGGGCCGTATGTACGACTAACGCACGAGTAATGAGTCGGTGTCCGGATCGGGGCGGGATGGCTGGCCGGGCGGGTAACGTGGTGATCGGGTCGTGCGCTCCACCTGGTTACAGGCGTGACAGGAATGCTGTCGACCGGCGTGCGAGTCGTGTAGCTCGGCCTGGGTCTCTCGGCTTGAGGTATGCGCCCGCATACCGATGGTTACTTCGGCCTATCGCTCGAACCCGCCAAGATGATGGGGGCGGAGACAAGCATTCTCAACATGCGACCCCCGGGGTGTGCTTATCACCGGTCTATCGTCTAATCTAGTGCACAATTCGACGAGAGAAACGGAGCACACGTGGCCCAGAAGATACAGACACTGTTCATCGATGACATCGATGGCAGTGAGGCTGAGGGCACCGTCCGCTTTGCGCTGGATGGTGCAGAGTACGAGATCGACCTGAACGCAAAGCATGCAGATGCGCTGCGGAAGTCATTGGCCAAGTACATTGACGCCGCGCGGCGGAGCGCGGGTGCGGCCAGGCGGCCGGCCCGGAGCGGACGCCGGGCGTCGGCTACCGGGGTTAACACCACCGAAGTCCGGGAGTGGGCGAAGGCGCAAGGGATCGAGGTCAAGGATCGCGGGCGCGTGCCCGCCGAATTGGTGGTCAGGTTCCGCGCGGCGACAGGTAGCTAGTCTTGGCCGGGGCTTTGCTGGCGGCTAATCGGATACCGGCCCGTGTGCGCCCTACGTTCGGCGAGTCCGCCAAGACCTTAACTTCGCACCGCTACAGCACTGCGGAGCCTTTCGAGGATGCTGTGCCCTTCCGCGTCATCAGATCGCGGAAGGGCACAGCCGTTCCTGGGCTCCAGAAGGCGAGAACGAGAACGACGGCTCTGGGCGGCAGGCGCGGACAACCGCTATCGGCGTTCACCGGACTCGGTACCGGCCAGCACCGAGAAGACGGCCGGCCACGCGCGGCTTTGCGGATCGATGAGGTCGAAGTGATCGGCGCCCGGGATTTCCACGAGGCGATCCGCGGCGAACAGTTGGCTCATTCGGACCGGGACCGTGTCATCGTCGGCGCCGTGGACGAGGGTGACGGGAATGGGCGGCGTGGGCAACGCCGCGGGATCGGCGACGGCATACCGTTCCGGAACATCGCCGGGTCCGCCGCCCATCAGCAGGTGCACCGCGCCGGCACCGAGATTCCATTCCGCGCACAAGCGCAGTGAACTGCACCCCGCCAGCGCTACGACATGGGTGGCCGGGCTGGGAACCAGCGACCCGCGCCAGGGCGATCCGGCGGGCAGCCCGGGCCGGGCCGCGGCCCAGAGCACCAGGTGCCCACCCGCGGAGTGACCCGCCCAGGTGACCCGGCCGGTGTCCGCGCCGTGCGGCGCGGCGATCGCGCCGACCTGGTCCAGGGCCGCGGCGATATCGCTGAACGTTCCCGTCCAACCCTCCTCGGCCATCCCGGCGCGGCGGTACTCGGGCACCGCGACCACGTAGCCAGCCGCCGCGAGGGCGCTGGCCATCGGGCCAAGGTGCTGCCGGTCGTAGGCGGGCCGCCAGAACCCGCCGTGGACAAGCACCATCAGCGGCGCCCTGGCTTCAAGGGGCCCGGCCGGAAACCTGAGGTCGATCACCTGCTCGGGCAGCGCGCCGTATGGAACAGTCAGGTCGGGCGCCGGGGCGGGCCGGTTCAGGATGCTGGTCACCGCGGGAGCTGAGGCGTGGCCCGGCTGACGATGGCGGCCGTGTCAGTACCCGAGGGCAGCGTCCCGTAAGCGCGGCCCCACGACGTGCCTTCGAGACGGGACGCGACGAACGCGTCCGCCACGGCCGGATCCCCGTGCCGGACCAGCAGTGCTCCCTGAAGGACCAGCGCAATGGTCTCGGCCAGATAGCGGGCTCGCTCCTCGGCGGGGTCGCTGACCTCTTTGCGCAGCCGGGCGATCGCCTGATCCAGGCGGTGATCGGCCCCGGCGGCGAGGTCGAGTTCGGCGAAGAACGCCTCGGCCGTCTCGGGCTGCCTGGTCAGCGCGCGCAGCGCGTCGAGCGCGGCTACGTTACCCGAGCCCTCCCAGATCGAGGCCAGCGGCGCCTCTCGGTACAGGCGCGGCATCCCTGACTCCTCCACGTACCCGTTTCCGCCTAGGCATTCGAGCGCCTCGGCGGCGTGCGCCGGCGCGCGCTTGCAGACCCAGTACTTCGTGGCGGCTAGTGCCAGCCGCCGGAACGCCGCCTCCTGCTTGTCACCCCTGGCCGCGCGGTCGGTCGCCCCGGCTAGCCGGAACGCCGCCATCGTGGTGGCCTCCGATTCGATAGCCAGGTCGGCCAGGACGTTCGCCATCAGCGGCTGATCCGCCAGCGCGCGGCCGAACGCCGTCCGGTGCGCGGTGTGATGCGCCGCGAGCGTGATACCGGTCCGCATTCCGGTCGCGGTGCCGAGCACGCAGTCCAGCCGGGTCACGTTCACCATCTCGATGATGGTGCGGACACCGCGGCCTTCCTCGCCGACCGGCCACGCGACCGCCTCGTCGTACTCAACCTCGGCCGACGCGTTCGACCGGTTGCCGAGCTTGTCCTTCAGCCGCTGCAGGCGCATCCCGTTCCGGCCGCCGTCGGGCAGCACCCGGGGGAGCAGGAAGCACGACAGCCCGCCAGGAGCCTGGGCCAGAACCATGAACAGGTCGCCCATGGGGGCCGAGGTGAACCACTTGTGCCCGGTCAGCATGTACGACCCGTCCCCGGCCGGAACGGCCCGGGTGGTGTTGGCCCGGACGTCCGAGCCGCCCTGCTTCTCGGTCATCGACATGCCCGCCAGCAGGCCCCGCTTGCTGCCCGGCGGACGCAGGCCGAAGTCGTACTCCCGGGCCGCCAGGAGGGGTTCGAATCGCGAGGCAAGGTCTGGCGCGTGCCGGAGCGCGGGCACGATGGCGTAGGTCATCGAGATCGGGCAGCAGTGCCCGGCATCGGCGGCGCCCCAGACGTAAAAGCCCGCGGCCCGCGCTACGTGGGCGCCGGGCCGCGGATCGCGCCACGGCGTGGCGTGCAGGCCATGTTCGACCGCGACCGTCATCAGCGAATGCCAGGCCGGGTGGAACTCCACCTCGTCGATCCGGTCGCCGAACCGGTCATGGGACCGCAGCACCGGCGGATGCTCGTTGGCCTGGCGGCCCTGCTCCTGCGCCTGGACCGAGCCGGCCAGCACGCCGAGCGCGCGGACGGACTCTGCGGCCCAGCCCGCGCCCTCGCGGCGCAGCGCGTCGAGCATCGCGGGGTCCGCGGCGACGTCATATCCGGCCAGCGCCGGCGGCTGGTTGAACACCTCGTGGGTCGATGTCATCGGCGGGGCCTCCAAAACTAGGGCCTATTCAGTATCTCTACGCTCGCGGACCCATCGCCGCCACCACCAGGGTTACGGTGGCCGCGGTCTCGACGAGCGCGCCGAGCACGTCGCCGGTGATGCCGCCCAGTCGGCGTACCGCGTGCCACTGCAGGCCGAACGCCGCCGCCAGGCCCGCCACGACCGCGAGCGGCAGCGAGACCGCGGTGACCGCCGGGACCGCCACAGCGGCCGGGACCGCCACAGCGGCCGGGACCGCCACAGCGGCCGGGACCAACGGGACCATCACAGCGGCCGCGACCGCCCCGGCCAGCACCACCAGCGTGAGCCCGGCCGCCACAGTGGGGCGGACCGTCCCGGCCACCATCGCGCCCAGACCCTCCGGCCGGGCGGCGGGCACTCCCCGGCGGCAGGCCCAGGCGAGGGCCAGCCTGCTGGTGATCACCGCGACAATCAGCGCCGCTGGTCCCCGGCCGCCCCCGGCGGCCTCGGCGTGGGCGAGCGCCCCGACCTGGATCACCAGGGTCAGTACGAGCGTCACGATGCCGAACGGCCCGATGTCCGAGCGGCGCATGATGTCCAGCGCGGCGGCCGCCGGCTTGCCGCTGCCCAGGCCGTCGGCCAGGTCGGCTAGGCCGTCCAGATGCAGGCCCCGGGTCGTGAGCGCGAGCGCGGCGACCGCCAGGCCCGCCGCGGTCAGCGGGGCGGCGCCGAGCAGGCGATCGGCCGTCACCAGCACCGCCGCCGCCACGCCGCCGAGCAGCAGCCCCACCGCGGGCGCCCACGCCATGGCGGCGGCCACCGCGGCCCGCGGGGGCTCGCTCGCGGGGCCGCGCAGCGGGAACACGGTCAGCAGCGTCACGGACAGCCTCAGCCCGTTCCACCTCATGGCGTAGGAGCCTATCGGCCGGCCGTCAAAAGACGTACTATCTCAAGAAGGCAGCAAATGCTGACGGGGTACGACATATCTGGATGGCGGTGGATAGGCGTGTCCGAGTGGTGGTCAATCGAGGTCTTCGATGCGGAGCAACTTCCCGCCCGTCGCTGGAAGGACTCCTACCAGGACGAACTCATCGAGGCCGCGCTCACCAACGGCGCCGTGTACTGGGAGTGGCACGAGCACCGCTACGGCGTGGTGTTCGAGGTGCTCTTCGACTCCGACGCCCAGTGGGAAGCGTTCCGCGCGCTGCCCGTGGTCCGTTCGGCCCTGGACGGCGTGCCCGACCCGGTGAACGGCCTGATCATCTACCGCGGCCGGGGCGGCGGATCCGGGCCGAGGAAGCCGCGCAAGCCCAAGCCCGCCCCGAGTTCGAGCGCGATGGCACTGCCCGAGCCCGAGGAGGAGAACGTGCTGCAGCTGGCCGAGATCGCGCCGCCCGGGCGCCCCGAGAGCAATCCCGCTCGCCTGGCCGTCTGAGACGGCGCCGATTCTCCTCCTGCGGGCGAAGCATGCGCCGGGACGGTGCAGGATAAAGGCATGAGGGAAAGTCGAGTAACGACCGACGGCCTGCGGGCCGCGATCGAGCGCAGCGGATACTACCCGGGCCTGGTGTCCGATGCGGTGGCCTCGGCGCTCGGGTCAGAACCCGTCACCGCCTACGTCGTCCATCACGACGCGATCTTCGATCCCGGCATGGAGGTGCGCCGGCACATGACCGTGCTGGCGCTCACCCCGACCCGGCTGGTGTACTCGCACACCGACGAGCATCCGGCCGAGGATGCAGAGAGCCGGCCGCGCGCTGAGACCAGCACCGAGGCGGTCCGGTTCGGGCAGATCTCCTCCGTGGCCCTGACCCGCGTGGTTCCCGACCCGGCCGCGTACGTGCCGGGCGTCACCCTCCCGTCGGAGGTCATGCTGACCATCGGCTGGAACGTGCTGTCCCACCTGGAGCTCGAGCCGGCCCACTGCGGCGACGAGAGCTGCGAGGCCGACCACGGCTACCTTGGCACGATCACCGCCGACGACTTCTCGCTGCGGGTCAGCCGGGATGCCGACGGCGAGGAGGCCGTGCAGCAGCTGCTCAGCTTCGTGAAGGTGCTCTCCGACGCCACCGCGGCCGCCCGGTAGGACGGCAGACGGCCGCAGCTGCCAGATAGCTGAGGGTTTGGCCATTGTTTTGCCGCTGGCGCCCACCCAGTGGCACGATGTTCCGGCAAGACGCGAACTGGCACCCACGAGTAGCAGATGAGGATTCCCGCATGACGCTCGAGCCGAGACATTCGCCGATCGTGCCGTCCTATGGGACCGGGACCCTGGCCGATTTGTCTTCGTCGATTCTCGCGTCCCTCGATCCCGACGCGCCACCCGAGCAGAACGTCCTTGGCCTGGCGCCCGCCCAGCGCGCGTGCCTGCTGATCGTGGACGGGCTCGGCTGGGAACTGCTCCGGGCCCATCCCGCCGTCGCACCGTTCCTGTCCGAGCTCGCGCGCAACTCCCGGCCGATCACCGCGGGGTTCCCCGCCACCACCGTCACCAGCCTCGGCTCGCTGTGCACCGGCCGCCCGCCAGGCCAGCACGGCATGCTCGGCTACAAGGTCCTGGTGCCCGGCGAGGACATCCTGCTCAACGCGTTGCGCTGGGACTCCAGGATCGATCCTCGCCAGTGGCAGGCGCAGCCCACCATCTACGAGCGAGCCACCGAGGCCGGCATCGCGGCCGTCCATGTGGCCCAGGGCGCCTTCCGCGGCACCGGCCTGACCGTCGCCACCATGCGCGGCGCGAGCTACCGCCCGGCCGACAGCATGGGCGCCCTGGCCGCGCAGGGCGCCGCCGCGGTCACCGAGAACGGGCGTGCGTTCGTGACCGTGTACCACGGTGACCTGGACAACACCGGGCACATGTTCGGAGTCGGCTCCGATGCCTGGTACAACCAGCTGGCCCACGTCGACAAGCTGGCCGAGCAGCTGTTCAGCGCGCTGCCGTCCCGGGCCTGCCTGTACGTGACGGCCGACCACGGCATGGTCGACGTCGGCCCGGAGGACCGGATCGACGTGGACCAGATACCCGAGCTCCGGGCCGGCGTTGCGGTGCTCGGCGGCGAGGCGCGGGCCCGGCACATCTACGCCGAGCCGGGTGCCGCCGGGGACGTCCTGGCCACCTGGCGGGAGGTCCTGGGTGACCGGGCTTGGGTGATGTCCAGGGACGAGGCGATCAAGGAGGGCTGGTTCGGTCCGGTGGACCCCAGCCTGGCCGACCGGATCGGCGACGTCGTGGCCGCCCCGGTCGGGTCGCTGGCCATCGTCGCCACCAAGACCGAGCCGCGGGAATCCGCGCTGGTCGGCATGCACGGCTCGCTCACCTCCGCCGACCAGTTCGTTCCCGCGCTGAGCTCCAGCGTCCTATGACCAGCCCGGGCGGCCAGCTGGTCTCGCCCGCGGCCCTGGCCAAGGAAATGGCCGCCGATCTGGCCCGGAATCCGGCCGGGGAGCGCGGGCCGGTCCTGCTGGATGTGCGTTGGCGGCTCGGCGGCCCGCCCGGCCTGGACAGCTACCGGGAGGGCCACCTGCCGGGCGCGGTCTTCACCGATCTCGACCGTGACCTGGCCGCGCCGCCCGGCCCCGGCGGACGGCATCCGCTGCCCGACCCGGCGGTCTTCACCAGGGCGATGCGCGCGGCCGGCGTGAGCGCGGATCGTCCCGTGGTCGTCTACGACGAACGGGACGCCACGGCCGCCGCCCGCGCCTGGTGGCTGCTGCGCTACCACGGGCACCAGGACGTGCGGGTGCTCGACGGCGGGTACCAGGCCTGGCTGGCCGCCGGGCTCCCGGTGACCCGGGCCGATCCGGCCGCGATGCCCGGTGACTTCACCGCGCGGCCCGGCCACATGCCGGTACTGGACGCCGCGGGCGCGCAGGAGATGGCGCGGACCGGGCTGCTGCTCGACGCCCGGGCGGGGGAGCGGTACCGAGGCGAGCACGAGCCCGTCGACCCGGTTGCGGGTCACATCCCCGGCGCGATCAGCGCGCCGACCACCGGCAACGTGAACCCGGACGGCACCTTCCGCAGCCCCGCCGACCTGGCCCGCCGCTTCGCGGCCCTCGGCGCGGCCGGTACGGCCGGTACGGCCGGTACGGCCGGAACGGTCGGCGCCTACTGCGGCTCAGGTGTCACCGCGGCGCACGAGGTCCTCGCCCTGGCCGTGGCCGGCGTGCCGGCCGCGCTCTACGTGGGCTCCTGGTCCGACTGGATCACCAACCCGGCCCGCCCCGTCGCCACCGGCGCCTGACTCAAGACTCAAGACGCGAGGCTCACTCCGCGCGCAGCATCCGGGCCACGCCGCGTCGGCTCAGCGTGCGCGCCTGGGTGGCCAGCGCACCGTATCCGCGATGGCGACGACCCTGGCGGCCTTCGCCGCCGTTCAGTTCGTCTGGGCCGAATGGATCCGGGCGCACCTCGTCGCGCCTGTCACCACCATCGTGCCGCTGAATGCCAGCACGATCAGCGTGGTAGGGATCAGAAACGGCGTCATGAGCCTGCAGGCGGCGCCGGCGCTGACCCAGCAGGGCGCCTGGATCCTGTCCGGCCAGGTCATCGACAGCTCTGGTCACCCGGCCCAGGTACCGGCCAGCGCGGCCTGCCTGGGTAGCGTTTCTCAGGCCTGCGCGTCCTGGATCGGCCGGTTCCACTTCCGGGAGCTGATCAGCTACGAGCCCGCCAGCCGCTTCTGGACCTTCCAATGGGTCGAAACCGGGATCTTCCTCGCCGTCGCCCTCGGGCTGGCTGCGGCCTGCATCTGGTGGCTCATCCGCCGCGTCGGCTGACGTTGCCCCAGGCCGGTCCCGTCGCTCACAGGCGGCGGGACCAGTTCTGGCCCACCAGATCGTGACCGAAGCTGTGGTGGCGGTTCTCGTTGTCCAAGGTGAAGCCGGCCCGCTGGTAGATCCGCCTAGCGCCGGCCAGCACGTCGTTGGTCCACAGCGTGATGTCGGAGTACCCGGTCCGGCGCGCGAACCGGAGCACCTCCTCGACCAGCTGACCGCCGATCCCGAGGCCCCGGGCCCACGGCTCGACCAGCAGCAGGCGCAGGCGGGCCGTGGTGGCGTTCTCCCGTACGCAAAACACGCACCCGGCCCGCGTCCCGTCGACCTCGGCGATCCAGGCCGCCTCGCATCCGGGGTCACGCTTGTCCACGTAGTCCGCCACGATCCTGGCCACCAGGGCCTCGTAGCTGGCGTCCCAGCCGAACTCCTCGGCGTACACCGCCCCGTTCCGCTGCACCACCCAGCCCATGTCGCCCGCCCGCGGTGCCCGCAGCAGGTACCCGCGGGGCCGCGGCGACTCCGACAGCACGCCGGTGATGACGTGCATGGCGTCCAGCAGCTTGTGCCGGTCCTCGTCGTGCAGCGCGGCCAGCATGTCCCGGGCCTGCGTGGCCGACAGGGAATCAAGTCCCCCAACCACCGAACGCCCGCTGTCCGTCAGCCGGATCACCTGCCGGCGGCCGTCGGCGGCCGAGCGCTCCCGGCCGATCAGCCCGTCAGACTCGAACCGCGACAAGATGCGGCTCAGGTAGCCGGCGTCGATGTCCACCGTGCGCCGCAGGTCCGTGACCTGGCTGGCCTCGCCCTGCGCGAGCTCGAACAAGATCCTGGCCTCGGTGAGCGAGTACGGGGTGTCCAGGTACTTGCCGCGCAGCAAGCCGATCGTGTTCGTGTAGAACCGGTTGAACGCCCGCACCGCCACCACCGCCGCGTCCCCGGCACCACCCGCGGTCACCGGATCATCCGTAGCCAGTTCGCTCATCGCCATCCCCGGGGTAAATCATTGCTTAAGTCAAGTATATACCTGCCTACAGCAACGATGGAAGGCCTGAGCCTGGGGCGTCAGGCCTCGTCCGCCTTGCGTTTGCCCTCCAGGAGGCGCTGCAGCTCGGTGCCGAGCCACTGGCTCGCGCGGTGCTGGGTGATGCCCAGCTCGGTCAGTACGCCACCGCCGCTGGCCTGCTCGTATTCGAGCACGCCCAGCAGCAGGTGCTCGGTCCCGATGTAGTTGTGCCCCAGCCGCAGCGCATCCCGCACGGCCAGTTGCATGACCTTCTTGGCCGCCGGGGTGAACGGGATCCTGCCGTCGGCCGGCTCGCTGGCTGCCGCGGGCGGCAGCGCCACGACGAGCGCCGCGCGGGCCGCATCCGAGGTCACGCCGAGTGCCTCGATGGCCTTGGCGGCCAGGCCCTCGGGCTCGTGCAGCAGGCCGAGGGCGATGTGCTCGGGGGAGACCTGGTGGTGCCGGCGCTCGCGGGCCTCCTCGGCCGCCGCGCTGATCGAGTGCTTGGCCCGCGGCGTGAACCGGGAGAAGGGATGAGCCCGGAAGGCCACGGCCAGGGCCTCCTGCCAGTCGGCGTCGTCCCCGGGCACGGGCAGCTCGTCGGCCTTGGGCACGAAGCGCTTCTGCGCCGCCTGCTTGGTGACGCCCATGGACTGGCCGATCTCGGTCCAGGACGCGCCCGCCTTGCGGGCCTGATCCACGAAGTGCCCGATCAGGTGATCGGCCACCTCGCCCAGGTGCTCCGAGACTCGCATGGCCGCCGAGAACATGGTCCAGGGCCGTGCCGTCCTGGCTCCTGACGTAGCTGATGAGGTCGTCGAGTCGTACCGGTACAGAATCCATGCGTCAACTATAGGTTGACGCAGGGTGTATCGTCAACTTGAGGTTGACGTACTAGTCGAACCGGATATACAGCGACACGATGGTGCTGTCGGGGCCCGAGCTGATGCTCAGCTCGTCGGCGAGCTGGGCGGCGAGCCAGAGCCCGCGCCCGGTCTCGGCGGCGTCCGCCTCGCGCGGTTCGGCGCCGTCCCGCGCCCGGGGAATCCGGCAGCCGGGCGCCGCGGGATCCTCGGCGCCGTAGGACGCATGGTCGGCGATCAGGCAGTGCAGGCCGTTGGCCGCCCGCCGTAGGACCAGCCGGCCGCTCGTGCCCGCGTGCACGATCGCGTTGGCCGCGATCTCGTGCACGGCCAGCACGAAGTCATCAAGCCGCGATCCGCTCAGGCCCGCGGCCGCGCACTGGCCCGCCACCAGCCGCCGCAACCGGGTGAAATCGGCCCAGCCGAAGACGACATCCAGCAGGTCGCCGCTGCGGCTGGCGACATCGCCCGGCCGCAGCCTGTCCAGGGCGACCACGCGGGCCTCGCTAGTCATGTCCGCCATGTCAGCCCCCCAGCCCTAAGCCGTTTCGCTACGCTTCGTGAAGGAGATGCTACAAGTAGTCGCTCTGTCTGTCCGGGTTTCCCGGCTCACGGCCCGCCGTGGTGACGGTGATGTGGCGGCGGCGGCATAGTCCCGACGTCCGGCGCGGGGTCCGGCCAGACCAGCAGGACCGGACAGGCGGCATGATCCACGACAAACCGGGTGGCCCGGCCCAGGCTCTTCGGGCCGAGCCGGGACCGGTCGCCGTCACGGTGAACCTGGCCGGGGACCCGACGGCCGGCATCAGGCTGAGGGCCGCGTCCACGGTGGCCCGCCAGGTCCCCTCACAGACCCAGATGATGACGGAACGGGCCGTGGTGTCAGCGTCGGTCAATGTTGATCAGCCTCCCAGGGCGTGCAGGCCGGCCCACAGGGCCAGGACCGCGATGACGAGCCCGGCCGGGACGGTGAGCAGGCCAAGCCGGGTGAATTCCCGCAGATCCGGCGCTGATCCGTGGTGGTGCAGGGTGCGGCGCCAGAGCAGGGTGGCCAGCGAGCCGGTGTAGGTGAGGTTCGGGCCGATGTTAACCCCGAGCAGCACGGCGAGCACCGCGCCCGCGCCCGACGCCGCGGTCAGCGGCAGCAGGACCAGCACGGCCGGCAGGTTATTGCAGACGTTGGCCAGGGCGGCGGCCAGCGCGGCGATGGCCAGCAGTGCGGGCAGCGACGTCCCGGCGGGCAGCAGCGGCGCGAGTGCCCGGCCCAGACCGTTGCCCACCACCGCCTGGACCACGATCCCCAGCCCGAGCACGAACACCCCGAACGGCAGGTCCGCGGCGTGTATCAGGCTCAGCGCCGTGGCCTTCCGCCGGGCCAGCGCCCGGCCCGCGAGCACCGCCGCGCCGGCCAGGGCGGCCCAGGCCGGGCTCACCCCCGCCGCCGACGCGACCACGAACCCGGCCAGCGTGAGCGCGACCACCACCACCGTGAAGACCGGCAACGCCGCCTGTGCGGCCCCGGCCCCGGCGTCGCGCGGCACGCGTGGCGCGACACCCAGGTCCGAGGCGAAGAAGCGGCCGAACACCACGTACTCGGTGCCGATGACCGCCAGCCAGGGCAGCGCCATCAGCGCCGCGAAGCGGCCGAAGGCCAGCCCGCTAGCCGCGAAGGCCAGCAGGTTGGTCAGGTTGGACACGGGCAGCAGCAGCGACGCGGAGTTGGCCAGGTGCGTGCACGCGTACACGTGCGGCCGGGACCGCACCTCGATCCGGGCCGCGGTGGCGAACACCACCGGCGTCAGCAGCACCACCGTGGTATCCAGGCTCAGCACCGCGGTGGTCACCGCGGCGGCGGCGAACACCAGGGCCAGGAGCCGGCGAGGCCGGCCGAGGAACGCGCCAGCCACGCCCCGCACGCCCGGAACAGCCCGTCGTCGTCGCACAGCCGGGCCAGCACCAAGATGGCGATGAGGAAGCCGACCACCGGGCCCAGCCGCCGGGTTTCGGTGCCCGCGTCGCCAGCCGGGATCGCGCCCGCCGCGATCAAGATGACCGCGAGGGGCACCGCCGCGACCGCCTCGGGCCAGCCCCGCGGCCTGGTCACCGCCCAGGCCAGCACGGCGAGCAGGGCCAAGACGGAAATCGTCTCGCCGACGGCGGCGTTCAGCGCGGTGCCTCCTCAGGGGAGCCGACGACCAGGATGTGCTTGGATTACCCGGATCCGGTCCCGGGAATCCATCGGGATTGACGATGGATTGCCTGGCCGGCACGCTGGTGCCGTGACCGATCCACAAGCGCAGGCTGAGCGGTTCGCGGAGCTCTTCCGGGCCGTCTACCTGACCTTCCATCGCCGGGACGGGCCGCGGAGCCAGCTCCCCGGGGCATCCCGGGCGGTGCTGGAGCACCTGGCCATGGCCGGCCCGCTGACCGTCGGTGAGGCCGCCGCCCACATGGCCAGGGCTCAGTCGGTGATCAGCGAGATCGTGACGCACCTGGAACACCAGGGCCTGCTGGAGCGGGAGGCCGACCCGGCCGACCGGCGGCGCACGCTGATCTGGCTGACCCCGGCCGGGCACGAGGCGCTGCGCCGCGACCGCGAGGTCCTCGGCGTCGACCACCTGGCCCGCGCCATGGCCCGGCTGCCGCCCGGCCGGGCCGACGACCTGATCGCCGGGCTCCGGACCCTGGTCGACCTGGCCACCAACCCAGAGGAGGAATGACATGACCACCGCCGTGCACAGCTGCGAGAGCTGCGGGATGCCCATTGAGACCGGACGTTACTGCGGCTACTGCACCGACGAGAACGGTGCTCTGCAGTCCTTCGACATCCGCTTCGAGCGAATGACCAGCTGGCAGGCACGTCGCCAGCCGGACGCGAGCCGGGAGGAGATCGAGCGCCAGACGCTCGACTACATGGCCACCATGCCCGCCTGGCGGGACCACCCCCGGGTAACGCGACGCGCGGGGTAAGTCGGCCGCCGAGGAACAGGTACGGGGTGCCGTCGGCCAAAGTGCCGAAGCTCAGCGGGTTCCACGGCTGATCGTCGTGGGTCCGGCACACGAACTGCAGGCCCGACGCGTCTGCCGGGTACAGGTTCAGCTCCATGGGCTGAGAATCGGTAAGCGCGGCCAGCTCGCCGGTCGGGGTCAAGATCACGTGCAGCCCGCCGGCGCGGACCGAGATGTCGAGCCGCCGTGACGTGCGCTCATACCGGCCGGCGCAGCCGCCCTAGGTCGGGGCACCCGGCGGCCGCGGCGGCCGGCTGCGGACACGTCGGCATGCTGACTCCGGCCAGGGACCCGAACACCTCGGTAAACACCGCCCGGTACAGCGATACCGACTGCCCGGAGTTCGTCAGCAGGCAGGCCGCCACCCGGGACTGCGGGTCGATCCGCAGGTACGCGGACTGGCCCACCGTGTCACCGTCGTGCCCGATGATCGCCTGGCCGTCCCACCAATCGACCCGCCAGCCCAGCCCGATGGCCGCGCCGGGGGAGGCGAAGTCCGGGATTGCCGCCCGCGGCTGCTGCATAACCGCTACCGACGCCTCGCTGAGCAGCCGCTTGCCGTCCGGCGCTAGGCCGCCGTCGAGGTGGAACCGGGCGAAGGTAAGCAGGTCATGCGGCGCGGCGGTGATCAGGCCGGCCGGGCCGATGCTCCGCGGCAGCCCCCAGACCCGGACCCGGACGCCTCCGCGCCGGTGCCCGACCGCCGCCCGGTGCAAGATCGCTTCCTCGGGCAGGGTGACCGTCTGGGTCAGCTCGAGCGGCACGCAAAGCCGTTCGGCCAGCGAGGCGTCCCACGACCGGCCGTCGATCACCTCGATCATCCGGCCCAGCAGAACCCAGCCGCTGTTGCAATAGGAATACGCCCCGCCCGGCGGGAACGCCGAGGAGGCCCGGTCGAGCAGGCCGACGTAGCGGGCCAGGCAGTCGTCGCCGCGGCCGGTGTCGGTGAAGATGTCGCCGTCGATCCCGCTGGTGTGGGTGAGCAGGTGCGCCACCGTGACCTGGTGCGCGAGATCGGCGGCGCCCAGCCGCAGGCCCGGCAGGGCCTGGGCCACGGTCGTGTCCAGGGCCAGCAGCCCCGCGTCGATCAGCTGCATGATCATAGTGGCGGTCCACAGCTTGGTAATCGATCCGACCTGGAACACCGAATCGGTGCTCACCCTCACCCCGGTCGCCCGATTGAGCACCCCGCACGCGGCCAGGATCTCCTGCCCGTCGGCCCAGATGCCGAGCACTGCTCCGGGCACGCGCGCTTGCCGAGCCAGTTCGCCGAGGCGGGTTGTCCAGTTTGCGGCGTCTAGCATGGTTTCGACGCTAGCTCATTTGAGCGGGCCGGTCCTGTGGCCGTTTGGGCAGGGCTTCGTCACCTGCCAGCGTGGCTCAGTCATAATTGCCTGCAGGCGGCTTTGGTGGACTGGCGATGGTTCCCCGGGCCGCCGCAGTGTAGTTTCGCAGGCAGACCAGGAATCACAGCATGCGGCGGAGGTTCTATGAGCATCATGGGCACCCGGGTCATCCGGACCGAGGATCCGCGGCTGCTGACCGCGGGCGGGGTCTACGTCGATGACCTGCGGACGCCGGAGCTGTCCGGGGCGGCGCGCCTGACCTTCGTGCGCAGCCCGGTGGCCCACGCGCGGATCACCGGCATCGACACCAGCGAGGCCCTTGCCGAGCCGGGCGTGATCGCGGTGCTGACCGTGCGGGACATGGACGACCTGGCCCCGCCGCCGCCCGACTCCGGTGAGGGACCCAGCGAGGCGCCGATGCCGATCGGCGGCGTGTGGTCCGAGCCGCTGCTGGCCGTGGACACCGTCCGGTACGTGGGCGAGCCGGTCGCGGTAGTCATCACCGACGGCGGCTACCAGGGCGAAGACGCCGCCGACCTGGTCAGCGTGGACTACGACCCGCTACCTGCCGTGGTCGGGCCGGCCGCCGCGGTGGCCGACGAGACGCTGCTGTTCCCCGCGGCGGGGACCAACATCATGGCCACCCACCCCGTGCCCACCGATGACGCCCCGTTCGAGGCCTGCGAGGTCGTCGTCGAGCAGGATATCGTCAACCAGCGTGTCGCCTGCCTGCCGATGGAGGGCCGGGCCACCGCGGCCAGCTTCTCGGGCGGCAAGCTGACCGTCTGGCACAGCTCGCAGAACGCGCAGCTGTGCCGCTTCATCGTGGCCGGCGTGCTGGGCATGGACCCGGCTCAGATCCGCGTGGTCGTGCCCGACGTGGGCGGCGGGTTCGGGGCCAAGGTCGGCATCGACCGGGACGCGATCATCGTGGCCTGGGCCGCCCGCAAGACCGGCCGGGCGTTGCGCTGGGCCGAGACACGCAGTGAGAACCTGGTCGGCATGACCCAGGGCCGCGCCCAGCTCCAGCACGTCAAGATCGGCGGGAGCCGCGACGGCCGCATCCTGGCGTACCGCATCGACGTCATCCAGGATGCCGGCGCCTACGGGCGCATTGGCCTGCTGCTGCCCAGCCTGACCTGCCTGATGGCCCCCGGCGTCTACGACATCCCCGAGGTGCAGACCGGATTCCGGCAGGCAGTCACCAACGCCACGCCGATCAGCGCCTACCGGGGCGCGGGGCGCCCCGAGGCCACCGCGGCCGTCGAGCGCGCGGTCGACCTGTTCGCCGCCGAGATCGGGATGGACCCGGCTGAGGTCCGGCGGCGCAACTTCGTTCCTGCCGACCAGTTCCCGTTCGCGACCAAGACCGGTGCCCTCTACGACTCCGGGCGGTACGAAGAGGCCCTGGACAAGGTGCTGGCCGCGGCCGGCTACGACCAGCTCCGCGACGAGCAGCGGCGCAGGCGGGCCAGCGGTGACCACAAGCAGCTCGGCATCGGCGTATCCGCCTACGTGGAGATCACCGCGGCCGACGCCGGGGCCGGCGAGACGGCCAAGATCGAGGTGAAGGACGACGGCACCGTCGTCGTCTACACGGGCAGTTCGGCGCACGGCCAGGGCCATCACACCGCCTGGGCCATGCTCGTCCAGGACGAGCTCGGCATCCCGATGGACCAGGTCACCGTCATCCACGGCGACACCGACCTGATCCCGATCGGCGTCGGGACCTACGGCTCGCGGTCCCTGCAGCTCGGCGGGTCGGCGGTGCACAAGGCCGCGCTCGAGGTCAAGGACGAGGCGCGGCACCAGGCGGCGGCGATGCTCGAGGCCGCCGAGGCGGACGTGGTGCTCGACATCGCCACCGGCCTGTGGCAGGTCCGCGGCGACCCGGACACCTCCCTGTCCTGGGCGCAGGTCGTCGGCCATACCAGCGGCGGCAGCCTGATCGCCGACGTCAGCTTCGCCGCGGACCGGCCCACGTTCCCGTTCGGCGCCCACGTCTCGGTGGTCGAGGTCGACACCGAGACCGGGCAGGTCAAGATGCTCCGGCACGTCACCGTGGACGACGCGGGCCCGGTGCTGAACCCGGTCCTGGCCGAGGGCCAGCGGCACGGCGGGATCGCCCAGGGCGCGGCCCAGGCCCTGTTCGAAGAGGTGCTCTACGACGCGGACGGCAACCCGCTGACCTCCACGCTCGCCGACTACGCGGCCATCTCCGCGCCGGACCTGCCCAGCTTCGAGCTGGCCGCCAGCGAGACGCCGACCGACCTGAACCCGCTGGGCGCCAAGGGTATCGGCGAGGCCGGGACGATCGGCTCGACCCCGGCCATCCAGAACGCCGTCGTCGACGCCGTGGCTCACCTCGGGGTCAGGCACATCGACATGCCGGCCACCCCGCAGCGAGTATGGACAGCGATCAACGAAGCGCTTAATTCCGCGCGTAGCACGAGACAGGAAAGCGAGTAACCAGTGAAGGTCGACCTGACGGTCAACGGCAAAGAGATCACCGCGGACGTCGAGGACCGCATGCTGCTCGTGCACTTCCTGCGCGACGTGGCCGACCTGACCGCGACCAATGTCGGCTGCGACACCACCTCCTGCGGGGCGTGCACCGTGCTGCTCGACGGCGAGTCGGTTAAGTCGTGCACGGTGCTGGCCGCCCAAGCCAGCGGGCACGAGGTCACCACGCTGGAGGGCCTGGGCGGCAACGGGACGATGCACCCGGTGCAGCGCGCCTTCCACGAGCAGCACGGGCTGCAGTGCGGGTTCTGTACGCCGGGCATGGTGATGGCCATCGTGTCCCTGCTCAAGGAGAACCCGCACCCCACCGAGGAACAGGTGCGCACCGGGCTGGAAGGCAACCTGTGCCGGTGCACCGGTTACCACAACATCGTCCGGGCTGCCCTGGCCGCCTCGGAGATGCCCGCGGAGGTGTCCTCGTGATCCCGTCGTCGTTCGCCTACAAGCTGGCCGGCTCGGCCGAGGAGGCCTGTGCCCTGGCCGCCGAGTACGGCGATGAAGCCAAGTTCCTGGCCGGCGGGCATTCCCTGCTGCCGTTGATGAAGCTGCGGCTGGCCGCCCCCGAGGTGATCATCGACCTGGGTGGCCTGCGTGACCTGTCCTACGTCACCGACCAGGGCTCCTACATCGCGATCGGCGCGCTGACCAGGCACCATGACGTCGAGCACGCGAGCGTGCTGGCCCGTGAGCTGCCGCTGCTCGCGCACGCGGCCGGGCAGGTCGGCGACCCGCAGATCCGGCACCGCGGCACGATCGGCGGCTCGGTCGCCCACGCCGACCCCGCCTCGGACCTGCCCGCTGTGCTGCTCGCGCTGGACGCTACGCTGGTGGCCCGCGGTGCCGACGGAGCCAGGGAGATCCCGATCGGGGAGTTCTTCCAGGGCCTGTTCGAGACTTCGCTCGAGCCGGGGGAACTGCTCACCGAGATCCGGGTGCCCAAGCCCGCCGCCGCGGGCTGGTCCTTCCAGAAGTTCACCCAGCGCGCCATCGACTGGGCCATCGTCGGCGTGGCCGTCCAGGGCCAGAACGTCGCGCTGGTCAATATGGGCGGCACTCCGCTGCGCGCCGCCGCGGTCGAGGCGGCCCTGACCGGCGGCGCGTCGCCCGCCGACGCGGCCGCGCACGCCGCCGAGGGCACCAGCGCCGCCACCGACATCCGGGCGAGCCGCGAGTACCGCGAACACCTGGCCCGGGTGCTCGTGTCCCGCGCCCTGACGGAGGCCGGCACCCGCGTCTAGCCATGATCAGCGCAGTCGTGTTCGACCTGGACGGGGTGCTGGTCGACTCCGAGCCGGTCTGGGAGCAGGTCCGCCAGGGGCTGGTGACCGAGCGGGGCGGGCACTGGGCCCCGGACGCGCAGCGCCGGATCATGGGCATGAGCACGCCGGAGTGGGCCAGGTACCTGAGCGAGGACCTCGGCGTCGGCCTGCCGCCGGACCAGGTCGCCAGCGAGGTCATCGACCGGATGACCGCCCGCTACACCCAGCACGTGCCGCTCATGGACGGCGCCGTGGACGCGGTGCGCCGGGTCGCGGCGCGCTGGCCGCTCGCCGTGGCCAGTTCGGCGCCCGCGGTGCTGATCCAGACCGTGCTGCAGTCCGCCGGGCTGCGCCCGTGTTTCTCGGTGGTCATGTCGACCGAGCAGGTGCCTCGCGGCAAGCCCGCCCCGGACATCTACCTGGCCGTGACCGCCGCGCTTGGCTGCCCGCCTGCGGACTGTGCGGCGGTGGAGGACTCCTCGAACGGGCTCCGCTCGGCCGCCGCGGCGGGCCTGCAGGTGATCGCGATCCCGCAGCCGCAGTACCCGCCGGACTCCGACGCACTGGCCGGGGCCAGCCTGGTGCTGCCCAGCCTGGCCGGGCTGACCGCCGGCGCCGTGGCGGCTCTGGCCGCCTGAGGAACTGACCCTCAGGCGCCGGCTGCTCTCACGATTCACTCCCTCGTGCGGCCACGAACCGGGGCTCGTGCCCGATAATAGAGGGGTGGGGCTGCGCAGTGCGCTGGTTAAGCCGGTGAGGTGGATCTGGTCGGTCCGGGGCGTGATGCTGGTATGCGGCGCGCTGCTCGTTATCGCCTTTCCCGACGTGAACTTCGAGTTCCTGGCCTGGTTCGGGCTGGTCCCGGGGCTGGTGCTCATCGTCAGGTCGCCGACCGCGCGTGAGGGCGGGATCCGTGCCTGGTGGCTGGGGGCGGGCTACCTGATCGCCGCCTTGTACTGGATGGCGCCGGAGATCGGGCCCGCCGTACTGCTGGTCGGCGCGGTGGTCGGTGTGCTGTGGGTCCCGTTCGGGGTGGCCGCGCAGAAGCTGCTACGGCCCCCGCTCAGCTGGCCGCGCGCGCTGGCCGCGCTGGTCGTGGTGCCGAGCTGCTGGCTGCTGACCGAGTGGCTGCGGTCCTGGCAGGCGCTGGGCGGCCCGTGGGCGGTGTTCGGCGTCAGCCAGTGGCAGCATCCCGCGATCCTGGCCCTGGCCGCCGTGGGCGGAATGTGGCTGATCAGCTTCGTGCTGGTGCTGACCAACGTGGCCGTCGTGCTCCTGCTGCAGTCCCTGCCCAAGGTCGGCGGGGCGATCCTGTCCGGAGCCTCCCGCCGCTGGGGCCTGGCCGTCCTGGGCGTAGCCGCCGGACTGGCCAGCATCGGTGCCGGGCCGCTGGCCTTCGCGCTCACCCCGCCCAGCCCTGCCGTCCGGCAGGTGACGATCGCGATGGTGCAGCCGGGCGTGGTCACCGACACGAGCCTGCAGGCCCACGCGTCACAGACCCTGACCGCCGAGCTGAGCCGGGGCGGCACGCTGGACGGAGCACGGCCCGACCTGATCGTCTGGGGCGAGAGCAGCATCGCGGTCGACCTGACCCTGGCCAAGAACGCGGCCACGCTGCGCCAGTTCGAGGCGTTGTCCGCGGCCGACGGGGCCGACCTCCTGGTCAACCAGGACGCCACGGTCCCCGGCAAGGGCCACGAGAAGTGGTCGGTCCTGGTCAGCCCGGCCGGGATCAAGGGCATCTACATCAAGACCCGGCTGGTGCCGTTCGGTGAGTACATCCCGTTCCGCCAGCAGCTCGGCTGGCTCACCAACATCAGCAAGGCAGCATCCTCGAACATGTTCCCCGGCCCCGGCGCGCACCTGCTGTCCGCAGCCGACCGGCAAGGCCAGCCGCTGCCGCTCGGCGTACTGATCTGCTTCGAGTCGGCGTTCCCCGACATGGCCCGGGTCGACACCGACGCGGGTGCGCAGCTGATCGTGTACCAGTCGGAGACCTCCACCTTCCAGGGCACCTGGGGACCGGATCAGCACGCCTCGCTCGGCGCGGTGCGCGCGGCCGAAACCGGCCGGCCGGTGGTCCAGGCCGCGCTGACCGGCGACACGGTCGCCTACGACGCCCGGGGCCGGCTAGTGGCCTGGATGGGCCAGGATCAGCACGGCGTGGTCACCGTCCGGTTCGGGCTGCCCGCGGCCTCGGCCCGGACCATCTACGACTGGCTCGGCGACTACGTACCGTGGGCCGCGGTGGGCATCGTCGTGCTCGCGGCGCTGGTCATGTTTGCGAATTCACGTGGTCTTCCTGGCCGGAGAGCTGGTGTTGGCGGCGGGCATGAGGCACAATATGTAGGGCAGTCCGTGCCGCGCTGACGAGGCCGCTGGGGAAGGCGAACCTCGTCTTAGGAGGCACGGTGTCCGCACAAGGTGTTCTGTACGTTCATTCCGCGCCCCCGGCGCTCTGCTCGCACATCGAGTGGGCAGTTGCCCGGATAGTGGGGGCGCCTGTAGTCATGCCCTGGGTCAGCCAGCCGGCCTCCCCGGGTTCGCTACGGGCCGAGCTCACCTGGCACGCGCGCCCAGGGACGGCGGGGGCCATCGCGTCGGAGCTGGCCGGCTGGAACCGGCTCAGATTCGAGGTCACCGAGGACAGCTCGCCCGGCTGTGACGGCGTCCGGCACTGCTACACGCCCGACCTCGGCATCTTCACCGCGGTGACCGCGGCCAACGGCGACGTCATGGTGCCGGAGAACCGGCTCCGCGCCGCGCTGGCACTGGTCATGCAGGGCGGCCGCGCCTCCCTGGAGGACGAAGTTCGACCGGCTGCTCGGCACGGCCTGGGACAACGAACTCGAGCCGTTCCGCCGCGCCGCCGACGGCGCCCCCGTCCGCTGGCTCAACGCCACGGGTTAGCCCAGGGGGGACGACCCCCCTGGAACCCCCCGCATTCCCGCTGCGGTGCTCGCCGTAGTATCGCGCCGCCGGGGGGCCGTCGGCCCCCGCGGGCGGCACGATAACCAGCTGGTCGGGACGGGCATGCCCTCGCTGTAGCCGGACGCGCTCTGCACGCCCACCACCGCCCGGTCGGCGAACTCGGCCAGGTCCCGGGCCCCGGAGTAGGTGCACGAGGAGCGCAGCCCGGCCACGATCATGTCGATCAGGTCCTCCACGCCCGGCCGCACCGGATCCAGGTACATGCGCGCCGAGGAGATGCCCTCTTCGAACAGTTCCTTGCGGGCCCGCTCGAACGGGGAGTCACTGGCCGAACGCAGCCGCACCGCCCGCGCCGAGGCCATTCCGAAGCTCTCCTTGTACAGCCGTCCCTCCGCGGAGCGGAACGTGTCGCCCGGGGACTCGTAGGTCCCCGCGAACCAGGACCCGATCATTACGTTCGAGGCGCCCGCGGCCAGGGCCAGCGCCACATCCCGCGGGTGCCGGACCCCGCCGTCGGCCCACACCGCCGCGCCGAGCTGCCGGGCCTGCTCGGAGCACTCGAGCACCGCGGAGAACTGCGGCCGGCCCACGCCGGTCATCATCCGGGTCGTGCACATCGCGCCCGGCCCCACGCCCACCTTCACGATGTCGGCGCCCGCGGCCACCAGGTCGGCCACCCCGGCCGCGGTGACCACGTTGCCCGCCACCACCGGGACCGCGGGGCCCAGGTCGCGGACCGCCTTCAGCGCGCAGATCATCTTCTCCTGATGCCCGTGCGCGGTGTCCATCACCAGGACGTCGGCGCCCGCGGCGAGCAGCAGTTTGGCTTTGGCCGCCACGTCGCCGTTCACCCCGAGGGCGGCGCCGACCCGCAGCCGTCCCGCGGCGTCCACGGCGGGGGAGTACAGCGTGGCGCGCAGCGCCCCGGTCCGGGTCACGATGCCCAGGCAGCGGCCGGCGCCGTCCACCACCGGGGCCAGCCGGTGCCGTCCCTCGTGCAGCAGCTCGAACGCCCGCTCGGGCGGCGTCCCGGTCGGCAGCGTGAACGGGTCGGCCGACATCACGTGGCTCAGCTGCGTGAACCGGTCCACGCCCAGGCAGTCGGCCTCGGTGGCCACGCCCACCGGCCGGCCGTCCTCGATCACCACCACCGCGTTGTGCGCCCGCTTGGGCAGCAGGCTCAGCGCGTCGCCCGCGGTGTCGGTCGGCGCGAGCGTCAGCGCGGTCTCCACCACCTGATCCCGGGACTTGACCCAGGCGATGACGTCGGCCACCACGTCGGCCGGGATGTCCTGGGGCAAGATGGCCAGGCCGCCGCGCCGTGCCACGGTCTCGGCCATCCGCCGCCCGGATACCGCGGTCATGTTGGCCGTCACGACCGGGATGGTGGCACCGCTGCCGTCCGTGGTTCCCAGGTCCACGTCGAGCCGGGAGCCGATCGCCGACCGGCTGGGCACCATGAAGACGTCGCTGTAGGTCAGGTCATGCTCAGGGACCGTACCGTTGAGAAATCGCACGTAGAGATTCTCCCCGAAGCGGGCGAGTGCTATAGCCTCCTACCCGTGGCAGCGCACCTCGGCGGCTGCGCCGCGGCGCACCTCGGCGGCTGCGCCGCGGGCCCCCGGCCGCTCCGGCTCGGAACCCGGGAGTGGCACCACGGCTCGTTCGCGATCATGGCCGTGGTCAACCGCACGCCCGATTCGTTCTTCGACCGCGGGATGACCCGGGAGTTCGGCCCCGCGCTGGATGCGGCCAGCCAGGCGGTGGCCGACGGAGCCGAGATCGTCGACATCGGCGGGGTGAAGGCCGGCCCCGGCGACGAGGTGAGCCCCGCCGCGGAGATCGACCGGGTCGCGGGCCTGGTCGCGGCGGTGCGCGAGCGGCACCCCGACGTGGTGATCAGCGTCGACACCTGGCGCGCCGAGGTCGGCGAGGTGGTCGCCCAGGCCGGCGCGGACCTGCTCAACGACGCCTGGGGCGGCGCCGACCCCTTGCTCGCCGAGGTGGCGGCTCGGCATCGCATCGGGCTGGTCTGCTCGCACGCCGGAGGCCTGCCGCCCCGCACCCGCCCGCACCGGCCCGCGTACCGCGACGTCGTGCGCGAGCTCACCGTCTATGTCACCGACTACGCCGGACGGGCCGTGGCGTCCGGGGTCAGCCCGTCCGCCATCCTCGTGGACCCCGCCCACGACTTCGGCAAGAACACGTGGCAGTCGCTCGAGATCACGCGGCGCCTGGCCGACCTGACCGGTACCGGCTGGCCGGTTCTCGTCGCGGTCGCGGACAAGGACTTCATCGGCGAGAGCCTCGCCTTGCCGGTCGACCAGCGCGCCGAGGGAACGATCGCCACCCTGGCGGTCTGCGCCTGGCTCGGCGCCCGGGTGTTCCGCGTGCACGACGTCCCCGCGACCCGCGCCGCCCTCGACGCCGTCGCCGAGCTGCAAGCCGCGGACTAGGGGCTCAGACGGTCAGCCCGAAGGCCGCGAACATGATTTCCGCGATACGGTCGGCCATCTCCTCCTCCGGTAGCGGAATCTCGGTGCTGACCAGGAAGTTCACCCGTTCGAGCATCATCAGGCAGGCGAAGGCGGTCAGCTGAGGGCTGTCCTGCTGCCGCCCGGACGCCAGTGCGGCGGCGGTCATGCCCGTCGTCATGGCCTCGGTGATGCTGAAGAACAGCCGCAGCCCGTCGTCGAACATCTCCCCGGGCGCGTTCGCCGAGCTGAGCGTGCGGAGCACGGTCCCGTGCGCGGCGTAGGCCCGGAAGAACTTGCGCACCCACTGACGCAGCACCTTCAGTCCCGTCTGGTCGCTGGTGACCACGGGGAAGTCACCGGCCACGATCTCCATGTCGTGCAGCGCGTCCCGCATCAGAGCCTTGAACAGGTCTTCCTTGTTGGAGAAGTACAAATAGAACGTGCCGTGCGAGATGCCCGCCCGGCTCACCACGTCATCGACGCGCACACCCTGGAAGCCGCGCTCCTCGAACTCGATCATGCCCGCCTCGAGCAGTCGGCGGACGGTCTCCCGGCCCTGCGCTCGCAGCTCACGGTCCTGGGCCGGGGCACCGCCGCCGAGCGACGGTCTGGCGGGCGGTTTCCTCGGCGGCCGCCCGGTCCCGCGGGGCGCGGCACTGGCGGGACCGCGGCTTGCCTCCTGGTTCATAGCAAGAGCGTAGCCGTCCTCGTGGTAGCTGCCCTACATTCGGCCGAACGTCACCGCTGCTACCCTTCCAGCGGTGAGCAGTCAGGCGGTGCTGAGCCAGCGCGCGCTCAACCGGGCCCTGCTCAGCCGTCAGCTGCTGCTCGATCGCGTTGAGCTACCCGAAGAGACCGGCCGCCGCCAGGCCGCGGTGATCGGAGCCATCGAGCACCTAGTCGGGCTGCAGGCTCAGGCGCCCTTCCCGCCGTACTACGGCCTGTGGTCCCGGCTGGGCGGTTTCCGGCCCGATGACCTGGCCATGCTGATCACCGGCCGGAACGTGGTCAGGATCGCGGTGATGCGCGGCACCATCCACGTGGTGTCGGCCCGTGACTGCCTGCCACTGCGCCACCTGGTCCAGCCGGTGCTCGATCGCGGCCTGCGCGGCTCGTTCGGCAAGCAGCTGGCCGGGCTGGACCCGGCCGCCGTCGCCGTGGCCGGGCGGGAGCTGGTAGAAGCCGAGCCGATGACGTTCGCCACGCTGGGCGAGCGTCTGGCCGAGCGCTGGCCGGATCATCCGCCGGGCGCGCTCGCGCAGGCGGTACGGGCACACGTCCCGCTGGTCCAGCTGCCGCCGCGTGCTGTCTGGGGCCGGGCCGGCCAGTCGCTGCACACCTCGGCCGAGCACTGGCTCGGCGCGGCGGCGCACGCGGCTCCAGCGGGCCCGCCCACGATGGCCGGGCTGGTTACGCGGTACCTGGCCGCGTTCGGTCCGGCCACCGCCCGGGACGTGACGGCCTGGTCCGGGCTGACCGGGCTCCGTGCCCTCATGGACAAGCTCCGGCCATCGCTGGTCACGTTTCGCGATGAGCAGGGCGCCGAGCTGTTCGACCTGCCCCCGGCTCCGCGCCCGGACGGCGACGTGCCCGCGCCGGTCCGGCTGACGGCCGAGTTCGACAACCTGCTGCTCTCGCACGCCGACCGGTCCCGGATCGTCCACCCCGGCCACATGCAGCGGTTCTACACCATCAACGGGATCTTCCCCGGAGCGGTCCTGATCGACGGGTTCGTCGCCGGGCTGTGGCGGCTGGCCCGGGCCAAGAGCACCGCCACGCTCACCGTCGAGCTGTTCGGCCCGGACCGGGAGCGAGATCAGGTGGCCAGCGAAGCCGAGCGCATGCTGGCCTTCTGCGCCCCGGAGGCGGTGCACGACATCCGGTTCGCTCCCGTCGCCTGATCCGGCCTCACCAATCCGGCCTGGTTGCGGCGATCCTGACGAACCGTTTAGCAAAGCTGAAGATCTCTTTAAGAACTCGTCCCGAGGGTTTCTGTTGGCGAAGGGCGCCTTATATCGTCATATACATTGTGCTGTCATTGTCCCTGCGCCGAATTGTCCCGACTGCCGCCGCCGTGGCCGCGCTGGCCGTAAGCGTGGCCGGATCGGCGGTCCAGGCCGCTGACGCGGCGGTGGTAACCGCGGCCGGCGGAACCCCTTCCTCCCATGTCTCGTCGGCTTCGGTTCTGGGGGCAGTGCCCACTTCCGGGTCCGCGGCCGGCGGCTCCGCGCCCCGGCAGCAGTTCGTGCCGGACCTGATCGCCGCGGTCCCCGGCGGGATCACCTCGGCCGAGCTGGCCAAGATCCGCAAGCTGGGCGGCGTG
This sequence comes from uncultured Actinomycetes bacterium, assembly GCA_963819785.1. Classification (GTDB taxonomy): domain Bacteria; phylum Actinomycetota; class Actinomycetes; order Streptosporangiales; family Streptosporangiaceae; genus Palsa-504. Next base: position 268,322 of record CAWFXW010000013.1, read on the forward strand.
GCGGCGGTGCTGGCCGTAGACGGCGGGCGGATCACGGTCAACGGCAAGAGCGCCAACGTGCTCGGCGTCTCGCCGCAGGCCTTCCGGCCCTGGACGCCGCTGGCCACCGCGACCTCGGCCACGATCTGGTCGGACCTCAGCCAGGGCAAGCTCATCAGCACCAACGCCGCGGCCCGCAAGCTCAGCCTGACCTCCGGGAAGTCGTATCCGGTCTCGGCCGCGGTCCTGGAGCAGGTGCCGTTCGGCGAGCCGACCGCGCTCAGCGTGCCCGGCACGGACGCGCTGGTGAACCTGACCCGGTCCGCGCAGCTCGGGCTGGCCAAGAACTTCGCCCTGCTGATCAACGCGCCCCACGGCAACCTCGCCGCGTTGAAAACGCAGATCGAGGTGATCATCGGCAAGGGCGGTCAGGTCGTCAACCTGGTGGCGTACTCGCTGAACGCCGCGGGCACGCTGCCGGTCGAGCCGAACGCCCCGACCGGCGTGCCGGCCAACTGGATCGACCTGTTCAAGGAGTCGGCGGCGAAATACTGCCCGGGCCTGTCCTGGACGGTGCTGGCCGCGATCGGCGAGATCGAGAGCGGTGACGGCGCCAACGACGGCCCGTCGAGTGCGGGAGCGCGGGGACCGATGCAGTTCCTCCCGTCCACCTGGGCGATCTGGGGCACGGACGGGTTTGGCCCGGCTGGTCCGCCGGACATCATGAACCCGCTGGACGCCGTGCCGTCCGCGGCGCGCCTGCTGTGCGCGTCCGGCGGCGGGAACACCGCCACGCTGCCCGGGGCGATCTTCGCCTACAACCACGCCACCTGGTACGTCAACGAGGTGCTCGCCCTGGCCAGCGAGTACGCCCAGAACAACTCCTGATCCGGCCGCGGTCAGGCCGGGATCTGCGGTGACCGCAGCCGCCGCAGGCCTGCCAGGCAGGTCGCCGCGCTCGCCACGCCGCAGCAGGCCGCGAACACGTACCCCGCCCGCGCGCCGTGCGCGTCCAGGATGAAACCGACCACGGACGAGCCGATGGCCAAGCCGACCCCGATCCCGCTGCTCAGCCACGACATGGCCTCGGTGCGCCGGCCCGGCTTGGCCTGCGCCTCGAGCAGGCTGAACCCGGCGATCAGGGTCGGCGCGATGGTCAGCCCGCACAGGTAGATCCCGCAGGTCAGCGTGACCAGGTTCGGCTGGGCCCAGAACGTGGCCACGCCCAGCACGGTTACAACGAGGGTGACCGCGAACCGGGTTTCGACCGGGGCCCGCCACTGCCTGGACCCGTACCAGAGCCCGCCCGTGGCGCTGCCGAGCGCGTAGCTGCCCAGGATGAACCCGGCCAGCGGCTTGTGCCCGAAATGCTGGGCAAACGAGACCGTGCTCAGGTCGACGGAGACGAACATCGCGCCAAGCAGCAGGTACACCGGAGCCAGCACGACCAGGCCGGGAGCCGCGGCGCCCCGGACCCGCCCGCTTCGCCGGACGGCCTCGGTGGCGCGCGTCACCGCGGGTTCGGTACGGCGCTGGGCCGCGAACCACAGTGTTCCGCCGAGACACAGCAGCGCGGCGACGCCCACGCCGGCCGCCGGGAACACCTCGGTGGCCAGCAGGGTCACCGCGGCGGGCCCGATGACGAAGCACAGTTCGTCGGCGACCGACTCGAACGAGAACGCGGCGTGCAGCCGGGGCGAGCCCGCCAGCAGCACGCTCCACCGGGCCCGGACCAGGGTGCCCAGCGACGGCATGGTCGAGCCCGCCACCGCCCCGGCAAGGAAGAATGCCCAGGTCGGCGCGTGCAGCTCGACGGTCACGATCAGTGCCGCGGTGGCGGCGGTGAACACCGTGAGCAGCGGCAGCAGCACCTGGCGCTGACCGCGGGTATCGACCAGCCGGGCGATCTGCGGCGCGGAGAGCGCGTACCCGAGCGACCCGACCGCCGACACCGCGCCGGCCACGCCGTACTTCCCGGTCGCGGCCGAGATGAGCAGGACGGTGCCGAGCCCGAACATGGCCATCGGCATCCGCCCGATGATCCCCGCCGCCGAGAAGCGCCAGGCCCCGGGGACCCGGAAGATGTCCGCGTACGGCCGTAGCGGGCCGGGCAGCCTGCCTGCCGAGGAGCGGCCGATGGTCCCGCGGGTGTCGTCGACCCCCGTCATCGGTCGCTGGATCCCATGATCATCACGATATCGGATCGTTTCAACCGGTTTCTGGCGCCGACCCTGGGTTCGTGCCCGCCGGTCATTTCAATCCGGAGCCCTGGTTGGATGGTGGCATGCCGGCTTACGACGCGTTCCTGCTCGTCTCGTTCGGCGGTCCGGAAGGCCCCGAGGACGTGCTGCCGTTCCTGGCCAACGTCACCCGCGGCCGGAACGTCCCGCCGGAGCGGCTGGCCGGCGTGGCCGAGCACTACTACGCGTTCGGCGGGATCAGCCCGATCAACCAGCAGTGCCGGGACCTGCTGGCCGCGGTGCGGGCCGATTTCGCGGCGAGCGGCCTGGACCTGCCCCTGTACTGGGGGAACCGGAACTGGTCACCCTACCTGGCCGACACGGTGCGGGAAATGACCAGGGACGGCGTCCGGCAGGCCGTCGCGTTCGTGACCTCGGCCTACAGCTCCTTCTCCAGCTGCAGGCAGTACCTGGACGACATCGAGCGGGCCCGCGCCGCCGTCGGTCCCGGCGCGCCGCGGATCGACAAGATCCGGCGGTTCTTCAACCACCCGGGCTTCATCGAGCCCTTCGCCGCGCATGTCGACGCGGCGCTGGCCACCCTTCCGGCCGAGGTCCGCGAGGACGCCCACCTGGTCTTCACCGCGCACAGCATCCCGCTGGCGATGGCTGAGGCCAGCGGACCCGCCGGGCACAGGGGTCGGTACGTTGCCGAGCTGACCGAGGCCGCCGGTCTTATTGCCGAACGGACCGGGGCCGGAGCGCACCGGTGGTCGCTCGCCTACCAGAGCCGGAGCGGCCCGCCGTCCCAGCCCTGGCTGGAACCTGACGTGCGCGATCATCTCGGCGAGCTGGCCAAGTCGGGGAACCAGGCCGTCGTGGTGGTCCCGGTCGGGTTCGTATCCGACCACATGGAGGTCCGGCACGACCTGGACGTCGAGGCCGCGCAGACCGCCGACGCGCTCGGCCTCGCCTTCGCCCGGGCCGCCACGCCTGGCACCAGCCCGCGCTTGGCCTCGATGGTCACCGAGCTGGTCCGCGAACGACTGGCCCTCCCCGATACCCTGCCGTGCCCGGCGGACTGCTGCGGCGGCTCCCGGTGAGCGACCCCGAGGCGCTGCTGCGGATCGCGGTGGACGCGGCCGGCGAGGCGGGCCGGCTGCTGGCCTCGTGGCGCGGTGACGAGCGTCCCGAGATCGTCGACACCAAGTCCAGCCCGACCGACGTGGTGACGGAGATGGACCGCCGGTCGGAGGCGCTCATCACCGAGTGGATCCGCGCGGTGCGCCCCGGCGACACCGTCCTGGGCGAGGAAGGCGGCCAGACCCTGGGCGGCCCCGGCGCTACGGATGCCGGGGACCACGCCCGGGTGCGCTGGGTGGTGGACCCCCTGGACGGAACGGTCAACTACCTGTACGGCCTGCCCGACTGGGCGGTGTCGATCGCCGCCGAGGTCGACGGCACGATCCTGGCCGGGGTGGTGGAGGTGCCCAGGTTCGGTGAGAGGTTCACCGCGGTCGCGGGTCGCGGGGCCTGGCTGCACCGGGACGGGAGCGCCATCGCGCTGCGCTGCAATACCGGCGTGACCGTCGGCCAGGCGCTGGTCGGGACCGGCTTCGGCTATGACGCCGGCCGCCGCCAGGTCCAGGGCGAGGTCGTGGCCGCCCTGCTGCCCCATGTGCGGGACATCCGGCGCGGCGGATCCGCCGCCGTCGACTTGTGCTCGGTGGCCGCGGGCCGGATGGACGCGTTCTTCGAGCGCGGCCTCAACTACTGGGACTACGCGGCCGGCGGCCTGATCGCCCGGGAGGCGGGCGCGCTGGTCGGCGGGCTGGCTGGCCGGCCGGAGAGCACCGCCATGACCGTCGCCGCGGGACCGGACCTATTCCGGCATCTGGATACCTTCCTGACCAGGCTGGACCCGGAACGCGACACGCCGCGGGGATCGTGAACCAGACGCTTGACCAGCCCGTATTAGGACGCGTCAGGAGTTTCGGCGTGGCGCGTGTGCGCTGGGCGCGAACGTGGCAGAATTCGCCGCCGGAATCGGGCACAACTAGGGCCTTGAAAGCGTTACAACCGCGCAGCGATTGCGCACTACGGATGAAGGGGGATGGAGTACTCAGATGGCTACCGACTACGACAGCCCGCGGAAGACGGACGACGACCTGACCGAGGACAGCCTTCAGGAGCTTCAGGCGCGCCGGATGGACAAGTCATCGAGCACTATCGATCTTGACCCCGACGATGTTGCTGAATCCCTGGAACTGCCGGGGGCAGACTTGTCGAACGAGGAACTCTCGTTCCGGGTAATCCCGCGTCAGGCGGATGAGTTCACGTGTTCGCGGTGCTTCCTTGTGCACCACCGGAGTCAGCTTGCCGAAGATCGCAACGGCCAGCTTGTCTGCCGGGAGTGCGCGGCATAGCCACGGGGGGCGACCCCCGTGGCACCCTCCGGTCGTCTAGCCGTCCGCGGCGTCGGCGCGCTCGCAGTCCGGACCGCTGTACGTTCTGCGTGCCGCAGCCCGGGTCGCGAGCAGCCTCGCGGCCTCGACGGTGACGCCGGTCAGCATGGACCAGCCCAGCGCCTCGCGCAGTGCCACCTGCGGGTCCTCCGGATGAGTGGGTGGCTCCTTCCCGGTGGCCTTGGTCCACGCGACGGTGATCACCTTGCGTGCCACGAAGGCGGCGACCATGGCGGCCACCGCACTGGTGATCTTGGTGCCGATGTCCACTTTCCTGTCAGCCATCCCGCTGCTCCCTTTTTTTCAGCCCGCCCATTGACCCACCCTCGCCCGCCCGCTGCCCGGCCCTCGCCCCTTACCCTCGTCCGCGCAATCATGCCACTGGCTCGTGCCCGCCTCGAATCCGGCACCGTTCGAGGACTGCGGCCAGTTGCGCCGGGTGCCTGCTGCCGACCAGCCAGTAGGGCGTCTGGGCGGCCTCCGAGGCGCCCGTGTCGACGGCCAGGTACACGGATTCCCTGAGGTAGGGTCGCGAATAAAAGCGCGCGGCCGGGTCGGCTCGCGGGCCGCGCAGCCGCGCGGTCTGCCTCTGGTCGAGGGCGACGACCTCGCTGACGGCCGCCAGGGGCAGCACCGAGGTCCCGGCCCGCAGCGTCCCGTCGCCGACCTCGACCGTGCCCCGGCCGAAGGCGATCAGCAGCGCCGCGCATCCCACGGCCAGGCCGCCGATGATGACGACCGGCCAGGGCCAGGGCAGGCCGGCATACAGTGTGCCGCCGAGGGTGAGGACGATTGGGACAGCGAGCAGCCACCAGGCGAGCGGTACGTACAGCCGTTCGCGGTAATCGCGCATGCAGTCGAGGGTAGTTGGTCCGATGGAATCGTGGCGGGGAGGAGTATGGCGGGCCGCCCGGGAGGCCAGGGGATGGCTTGCCGCGGCCTGGCGGACAGGCACGAGCACAGGTGATACCGGAGTAAACCGCCCAGAAAGTGGTAGCCGTCCGTACGTGGCTGACAACGGGGACAGGGAAGAGGAGCGGATCGCCAGCGGCACGGGGGTGAAGGAGCAGATCGCCCGGGGCGCGGCGGTCCATAAGCTCAATAACGAGAGCGAGCCGGTCCGCGCGGCGGGCGACGCTCCGGATCGGCGGATGACCGCATCCGAGCAAAGCCGGGTACCGGGCTGGCTGGCGACGGCGTCCGCATGGGCCTGGCGGCTGCTGCTCTTGGCCGTTGTCGTCTACCTGATCGCACGCGTCCTTGGCATCTTGTACATCGTGGTCGTGCCGTGCATCGCGGCTCTGCTGCTCACTGCCGTCCTTCAGCCGCTGACGTCCCGGTTGCGCCGGGCCGGGCTGCCCGCGATGGCCGCGACCTGGGTCACCCTCCTCGTCGCGGCCATCGTGGTCGGCGGTTTGATCACACTGGTCGCCAACCGGGTGAGCGCTGACTACCCGACCCTGCTCGACGAGGCCAAGCACACTACCGCGCAAGTCCAGTCGTGGCTGGCCGGCCCGCCCTTCCACGTCAAGAACAACAACGTCCAGAAGTTCCTGGACAACATTCCCAGCTATCTCAGCAAGCACAAATCGCTGGTCGAGGGGACCGTGGTCACCGGGGGCAAGATCGCCTCCGAGTTCTTCGGCGGCCTCGTCCTCATGCTCTTCGTCATGTTCTTCCTGATCAAGGACGGAGAGCGGATCTGGAACTGGCTTTTGGGCGCGATGCGAACTGGTACGGCGCGCCGGGTGGACCGGGCCGGGCATGCCTCCTGGCTGGTGCTTGTCTACTACATGCGCGGCACGGTCTTGGTGGCCGCCATTCACGCGATCGTGGTCGGCGTGGCCCTGTGGATCATGGGTGTCCCGCTGGCGGTGCCGCTGGCCGTGGTGGTGTTCGTGGCCGCCTTTGTCCCGCTGGTGGGCCTGCTGGTGGCGGGCGCGCTTGCCATCGTGGTGACGCTGGCGACCAAGGGCTGGGTCGACGCCGTCATCCTGCTCGGGATCCTGGTCGTCGAGGACCAGCTGGAGGCCCATCTGCTCCAGCCCCAGGTGGTCGGGAAGATGATCCGGCTGCACCCGCTGGCGGTTATCCTGTCGCTCGCGGCCGGCGGTGTCCTGGCGGGCATCCCCGGGGCCGTGGTCGCGGTGCCCATCGTGGCCGTGATCACCCGGGCGCTACCTGAGCTGCGCCGCGCCGAACCCGAGGATCTCGGTCCGGAGGACCCATAGACTGGGCCCAGTGCCCGGATGTCGCGTCATCCTCACCCTGCGTGTCGCGTATAGGAGTCTTCGTTGCCGCGTTTCGAACCCGACGTGCTGATCAAGCGGCTTGATCCCGGCGTCCCGCTGCCCTCCTACGCCCATCCCGGGGATGCGGGCGCGGACCTGACAGCGGCCGAGGACGTCGAGCTGGCCCCCGGTGAGCGGGCGCTGGTGCGGACCGGGCTGGCCATCGCGCTGCCCGACGGGTACGCGGCATTCGTGCACCCCCGCTCGGGCCTGGCCGCGAAGTACGGGGTGACGCTGGTGAACGCCCCCGGGACGGTGGACGCGGGCTACCGGGGCGAGATCAAGGTGACCCTGCTGAACACCGACCGGGACCAGGCGGTCAGCTTCAAGCGGGGCGACCGGATCGCGCAGCTGGTCATCCAGCGGGTTGAGCGGGCCGCGTTCCATGAAGTAGAGGTGCTCCCGGGATCGGTCCGGGGTGAGGGCGGCTTCGGTTCCACGGGTGGCCATGACCGGACCGCAGTCATGAGCGAGAACCATAAGGAGCGTGTGTAGTGTTTCGTCGGCGTCGCAACGAGCCCGAGGTCGATGACCACGGGCTGGCCGATGATGAGCTCGACGACGAGTGGGCGCAGGACGAGCAGTTCGCGGCCAGCCCGGCGGCCGGCAGCGGCCCGTGGGACTCAGCGGAGCCCTTCCCGCCGCGGGAGCGGGTCGACCTGGGCAGCCTGCAGGTACCGATGGGTCCGGAGCACGAGATCCAGCTCGTCATGGCCGACCAGCACGGCGCGTGGGTGACCATCCGGCACGACGAGAGCGAGATGCAGGTCCAGGCGTTCGCCGCGGCCCGGCGAGGCGCGCTCTGGGATGACATCCGCGCCGAGATCGCCAAGGAGGTACGCGAGGCGGGCGGGGACAGCGAGGAGATCCAGGGGTCGTTCGGCACCGAGCTCATGGCCCGGGTACCGGCCGAACCCGGGCAGCCCGCCTCCGGGATGCGGCTGGTCCGCTTCGTCGGCGTCGATGGCCCGCGCTGGTTCCTGCGCGGCCTGTTCACCGGCCCGGCGGCGGACGGCGGAGAGCCGGCCCACCTGCTTGAGGAGGTCTTCAGGGACGTCGTAGTGGTGCGCGGCGAGCACCCAGTGCCGCCGCGGGACATCCTGGAGCTGCGGCTGCCGCCGGAGGCTCAGAAAGCCTTCGAGGAGCAGGCTGCGGCCGCGGCCGAGGAGAACAGGTTCCAGACCGACCTGAACCCCTTTGATCGTGGCCCGGAGTTCACCGAGACTCGTTAGCGCTCAGCAGGCGCGCGAGCTCGTCCTCTACGTCCTCGCTGGTCACGAAGAACAGCTCGTCACCGGCCTGAAGCGGATCATCGGAATGGGGGACCAGGACCCGGCCCTCGCGCAAGATGGCGACCAGTGAGGTGTCCGCGGGCCAGTTGATGCCGCCGACGCGCTGTCCGACCAGCGGCGCCTCGGCCGGCATGGTCAGCTCGACCAGGCTGGCCTCGCTCTGCCCGAACGACATCAGCCGCACCAGGTCGCCGACGCTGACCGCCTCCTCGACCAGGGCGGAGAGCAGCCGCGGGGTGGAGACCGCGACGTCGACGCCCCACGACTCGTTGTACAGCCACTCGTTGCCCGGATGATTCACCCGCGCCACGACCCGGGGCACCCCGTACTCGGTCTTGGCCAGCAGCGCCACGACCAGGTTCGCCTTGTCGTCACCGGTCGCCGCGATCACCACGTTGCAGCGGTACAACTGCGCGTCGTCGAGGGAGCTGATCTCGCACGCGTCGGCGAGCAGCCATTCGGCCCGCGGCACGGCCTCGATCGCGATCGCCTTGGGGTCGTGGTCGATGAGCAGCACCTCGTGCCCGTTCTCCAGCAGTTCGGTGGCGATGGAGCGGCCGACCGCCCCGGCCCCGGCTATCGCGACCCGCATCAGTGTCCCCCTCCCCGGGCCGCGAAGGCCGCGGTGATCCGGTCCATGTCGTCTTCCCGGGCCAGGACGTGGATCACGTCGCCTTCCTGCAGGACCGTCCCGCCGTCGGGGACGAACGCCTGGCCGAGCCGGTCGACGAACGCGATCCGGGTCAGCGCGCTGGCTTCGACCGATTTGACCTGCTCGCCGATCCAGTGTGTCGAGAAGGCCACCTCGGCCAGCACGATCTTCCCGGTGGGATCCCGCCAGAGCGCCTCGCTGCCCTCCGGGAGCAGCTTGCGCAGCATCTGGTCGGCGGTCCAGCGCACCGTGGCCACGGTGGGGATACCTAGGCGCTCGTAGACCTCGGCCCGCCGCGGGTCGTAGATCCGGGCCGCGACCCGTTGCACGCCGAAGACCTCGCGGGCCACCCGGGCCGCGATGATGTTGGAGTTGTCGCCGCTGCTCACCGCGGCGAACGCGGCGGCACGCTCGGTGCCTGCCTGGGTGAGGACGGCCCGGTCGAAGCCGACGCCGGTAATCTTGTCGCCCTTGAAGGACGACCGGAGCCTGCGGAACGCCTCGGGATCCCTATCGATGACCGCGATGCTGTCGCCTCGGTCCTCAAGGATGTGGGCAAGCGTCGACCCGACTCGCCCGCAGCCCATGATCACGATGTGCACGACCATCCCTCCAGGTGAGCTGGGGTCCCCCGATCCGGGGCGCCTCGCCAAAGGTATGCCCTTACTTGCGAGAATGCGACCCCGGCATCCTCCCCGAGCCGCCCACTGCTCAAGGTAGGCTGGTGCGCCGTTTCGTCCAGGCCGCGACCAGGAGTGTTGGAGGTGAAACGTCGTGTCTGCTTCGCAGCCCGAGAGCATGGTCTCCGCGGCGAGCCCTGCGCGGTTCAGTCCCGGTCAGGTCGTCGAGGTGACAATCTCGGACGTGGCGCACGGCGGATGGTGCGTCGCCCGGCCGGCCGACGGACCGGTCCTGTTCGTGCGCCACGCGTTGCCGGGGGAGCGGGTGCAGGCCCGGATCACCGAGGTGACCTCCAGGCTCGCGCGGGCCGAGGCGGTGCAGATCCTGGCCCCGTCGCCCGACCGGGTCGCGCCGCCCTGCCCGCACGCCAGGCCCGGCGGCTGCGGCGGTTGCGACTGGCAGCACGCGACGCTGCCCGCCCAGCGTGCGCTCAAGGCCGCGGTGATCCGGCAGCAACTGCGGCGGATGGCAGGCCTGGATCGCGAGGTCACGGTGGAAGCCCTGCCGGGTGACCAGGATGGCCTGGGCTGGCGTACCCGCGTCCAGTTCGCGGTCCGGGACGATGGCGTGGCCGGGCTGCGCGCCCACCGGTCGCACCGGGTCATCGACGTCGGGGAGTGCCTGATCGCGCATCAGGCCATCACCGATCTGGGCGTGACCGGCCGGCGCTGGCCCGGTGAGGCCTCGGTCGAGGCCCTGGTGTCCGCCGGATCGGGCGAACGAGCGGTGATCATCTCGCCGGGCCGGAACGCGGGAACCGCGGCCGAGCAGGTCAGCGTCGACGCGGTGCTCCGCCGGGCCAGACCCCAGAACCATCGCCTGACCCCGGTACGCGGCCGGGGCTATCTCAGCCAGCACGCGGCGGGCCGCGACTGGCGGGTCAGCGCGGGAGCGTTCTGGCAGGTGCACCCGGCCGCGGCGGACACCTTGACCGCCGCCGTGCTGGCCAGCCTCGAGCCCCGGCCGGGTGAGGTGGCGCTGGACTTGTACTGTGGCGTGGGCCTGTTCGCCGGGGCCCTGGCCCCGGCCGTCGGCCCGGGCGGGATGGTGGTCGGCGTGGAGGCCGACGACGCGGCGGTCCGTGACGCCCGGCACAACCTGCGGGAGTGGCCGTGGGCCCGGGTGCACAAGGGTGACGTCGCGTCGGTACTGACCCGCGGCGGCCTCCCGCCGGCCCGGCTGTCGGTGGCCGATCCCCCCCGGTCCGGGCTGGCCCGCGAGGTCATCGACTATCTCAGCGCGGCCCAGAACGGGGCCGGCCGCCTGGCCTACGTGAGCTGCGACCCGGCCACGCTAGCCCGTGACATCGGCCTGCTGACCGCCCGCGGCTGGACGCTGGACAGCCTGCGCGCCTTCGACGCCTTCCCCATGACCCACCACGTCGAGTGCGTCGCGACCCTGACCGCGGACGGCGTCACCGGTCAGCCAGGCGGGCCTGGATCTCGGCCGTGATGGCCTCGGGCGGCTGATCACCGTCCAGTTCCAGCAGGATGCCGCGCTGCCGGTAGTACGCGATGAGCGGGCTGGTGGTCTGCGTGAACACCTCGAGCCGGTGCTTGATTACCTCGGCCGTGTCGTCCGGGCGGGCCCGGGACAGCAGGCGCTGCAGCAGGATCGTCTCGGGCAGGTTCAGGTAGATCGCGGCGTTCAGCGTCAGGTCGAGCCGCCTGGCCACGTCGGCGGCCTCCAGAGCCTGCGGCAGGGTGCGTGGGAACCCGTCCAGGATGTACCCGCCCCGGGCGGCGGCTGCGGCCACCGCCGGGATGAGCAGGTCGAAGACGATCTGGTCCGGGACCAGGTCGCCGCGGCGCTGGTAGGCCGCCACCTCCTGGCCCAGCGGGGTTCCGGCGCGGACCTCGGTCCGCAGCACCTCCCCGGAGGACAGGTGCTCGATACCGTAGAGCGCGGCCAGCGCCTGGCCCTGCGTCCCCTTGCCGCTGCCCGGCGCGCCGACTAGCAGTAGCCTCAACGTGCCTCCAGCTAGGCGGGCGCCTGGGTGCCGCTCGTTCCCTTAACGTAATAGCCGAGACCGGGGATCCGGACGAGCAGGCCTTCGTCCTCCAGCACACGCAGCGCCTTGGCGCACGTCTGCCGCGCGTGGCCGTACTCCTGGCTCAGGGTAGTGATAGACGGCGTCGGCATGCCGGGCGCGAGGGTTCCCTCGGCTATCTGCCGGCGCAATAGGGCGGCCAAGCGCACGTAGGCTCTTGGGTCCGATTCGTCACTTATCGACACTCTCGTACCGTACTCGATTGGCAATATTGCCAATCGCAACGCTTCGACACTAGTCGAGATTAGACGAGGAGTCAATTGTGCGTTAACGTCTGAAACGGTCGGGGTCGCTACGGGTCCGTAGAAGCGCGGAGCCAGAATCCGGGGCAAGGACATGGTCTTGGTCTTCTACTCGTGGACAGCGCTGAACGGTGCCGCCGGATCGTCGGTCGCCATGGGCATCACCGACGACCGCGGCCGGGCCATGCGGGCGGGCGAGGAGTGCCTCGGCTCGGGCCGGGCCGTGGTGGTCATCATCGAGGCCGTGCGGCCGGCGATGGCGCCGGGCACGCTCGCCCCGTGCTATGTCCCGACCGGGGTGGGCTGGCTGGGTCAGCGCACCGGAGCGGGTGAGGTGAGCTGGAGCCGGTTCTTCCCGGCGGGCGGTCCGGATGGCGCGTCGCCGCCTGGCAGGATGAAGACATGAAATTCCGGATTTTCATCGAGCCGCAGCAGGGCGCTGACTACCAGATGCAGCGGAACGTGGCGCTGGCCGCGGAGGAACTCGGGTTCGACGCGTTCTTCAGATCCGATCACTTCCTGAAGATGGGCGACATCTCCGGACTGCCCGGCCCGACCGACTCGTGGGCGACGCTCGCGGGCCTGGCCGTCGAGACCAGCCGTATCCGGCTCGGCACGCTGATGAGCGCGGCCACGTTCCGGCTGCCCGGTCCGCTAGCGATCACGGTGGCCCAGGTCGACCAGATGAGCGGCGGCCGCGTCGAGTTCGGCCTCGGCAGCGGCTGGTTCGAGGCCGAACACGCTGCCTACGGCATCCCGTTCCCGCCTGTGGCGGAGCGCTTCGACATCTTCGAGGAGCAGCTCGCCGTCATCACCGGCCTGTGGGGGACGCCCGAGGGCCAGACGTTCTCCTTCGACGGGACGCACTACCGGGTGACGGATTCGCCCGCCCTGCCCAAGCCCGCCCAGCGACCGCGCCCGCCGGTTCTGGTCGGCGGCACCGGAGCTCGCCGCACGCCCCGGCTGGCGGCCAGGTTCGCGGACGAGTTCAACGTGCCGTTCGCGTCGGTGGCGGACTCAGCGGCCGTGTTCGCGCGCGTCCGCGAGGCCTGTGAGGCGGCCGGGCGCTACCCGTCGTCCATGACCTATTCGGTCGCGCAGACCGTGTGCTGCGGGAAGGACGAAGCCGAGTTCCGCCGCCGGGCCGCCGCGATCGGCCAGGAGCCCGCCGGGATGCGCGAACACGGCCTGGGCGGCACGCCCGGCGAGGTCGCGGCCAAGATCGCGCAGTTCGCCGACGTCGGGGCCGAACGGATCTACCTGCAGGTGCTCGATCCGAACGACCTGGATCACCTGGCCCTTATCGCGTCGGACGTGGTCCCGCAGTTCTAGTCGTCAGCCGAAGGCGCGCTGGGTGGCTTGCCGCCCGGTCGCGCTGACCGTCTGGTAGCCGTAGGTGCCCTGGTCCCGCAGTTCGGTGGCCGCGTTGACCAGGGCACCAAGCGCGGCGAACGCGAACGACCCGCCGACCGAGATCCGGCTCGCGCCGGCCTCGGCCAGCTCGGCTACGGGCGGCGCGCCGCCCATGGCCAGCACGTTGACCGGCCGGTCGACCTCGCGGATCAGCTGGCGGATATCGGAGATGTCTCGCAGGCCGGGCGCGTAGAGCACGTCGGCGCCGGCCTCCTGGTAGGCCTGCAGCCTGCTGATCGTGTCGGCCAGATCCGGCCGTCCGTGCAGGTAATTCTCGGCCCGGGCGGTGAGGACCAAGGGAACCGGGCCCGAGTGGGCGGCCTGGGCCGCCGCGGCCACCCGCTCGGTCGCGAGCCGGAGGTCGTAGATCGGATCGTCAGCACGCCCGGTGAAGTCCTCGACCGAACCGCCCGCGAGCCCGACCTCGATCGCCAGCCGGATCGTCTCCGCCACCGCGACCGGCTCGTCCGCGAAGGCGTTCTCCAGGTCGGCCGAGACCGGCAGGACGGTCGCCGCGACGATGACCGCGGCGTGGACGAGGGCCTCCTCCCTGGTAACCGAGCCGTCGTTGCGGCCCAGCGAGGCGGCGAAGCCGGAGCTCGTGGTGGCCAGCGCCTGGAAGCCCAGGGATGCGAGCAGCCTGGCCGATCCGAGGTCCCAGGGGTTCGGCAGCAAGAGAGGGTCGCCCGGCCGGTGCAGGGCCAGAAACTGGCGTGCCTTGTCCGCCTGAGTGCTCATAGCCCCTAACGTATCGCCGGCCTGGCACCGGGGCCGGACACGGCCTGCGCGAACGCTCGGTGACCGTCCTGAAGGCAAGTCGTGATGGGCGGACCTGCCCGTATGGCTTGCGAGGGGCATATCGCGATGCGATCGTTGAGCGGTGCGCTCCGATACCGCCCCTGCTGGAAGGGCGCGGCTTGTCATTACCCTCTCGGTGGCCAGCGCCGTGATGATGGTAGCGGGCGCAATTATCGTGGCGAGCACGGCCACCCACCTGATGGGCCGGCCCTCTGGTAGCCATCTCACCAGCCTGGGTGTGGCTGTTGCCGTCGCTGGCCTCGTGCTGGGCCTGGTCGCCCTGCTGGTTTTCGGGTTCACCCGGGCCGGGAGGCCGCGGCGTGGACGGCGCGCCGGTCACCGGCGCCGGGCGGCGTCCGCTAGGCCGGGCCGTGAGCGGCGAGGGGTGCTGGACCCGACGAGCGTGTATTCACCGGGTGGCCTGATCGACGTTCCCCGCGACGCGGGCACGCCGGGCGCTCCGGGTGCGGCCAGGTCTGCCGGGTTCGACGCCCCCCAGGGGCCGATGATGCCCCAGGGGTCCGGTGGCACTCGCGAGGCCTTCCGCCCGCCGACTGCGGGCGGCGCTTCCCGCGCCGCGGCACCCGGCGCAACTCACCGCGCACCACCCGGCGCTTCGCAGGGCGCACCATCCGCCGCGGCTCGCGGCGGCCCGGGCGAGGCGCGGCCCGCCGCGGACCGCATGGGGACCGTGCCACCACGGCACGGATACCGGGCCGGACCGCATCCAGGTCCCAGCCCGGGCACCGGCTGGGGACCGCCCCCCGGCCAGGCCGGCCGCCCGCCGCAGCCACCCACGTCCTCCCAGGGACGGACGAGGCCAGGTGAGGCCTTCCCCCCCGGCGATGCCGCCCGGCCCGGCTCCCCGCCCGGAGATGCCCCTGGTGCCCGGCCACGTGCCCCGTTCCGTGAGGGCCCGCCGCCGTCACGGCCCAGCGCGCCGCCATGGCCGGGGAACCCCTCGCGTGACGCGGCCCCGCCCCGCGAACCACGGCGGCCCGACGCTCAGGGGCCGCCCTTCGACCGGGCCGATCACCCCGGCGCCGCGCGCCCCGGAGCAGGGCCGTCCGGAGCAGGGCCGTCGGAGCGGGCCGTCCGGAGCAGGGCCGTCCGGAGCAGGGCCGTCCGGAGCAGGGCCGTCCGGACCATGGCCGCCGCCGCCGGGACCGGGACCGGGGCCGAGGTCGTCCGGTCCGAGCCCGGCCAGCGGAACCGGCCGGCCGTCAGCCGCCCCCGGCTACGGTTCATCCGCCGGATGGCGGCCGCCGCCCGGCACCCCGGGCCAGGGAAGCCCGGGCCCGGGAAGCCCGCGACCGAGCGCCCCGGGCCCGGGAAACCCGCGACCGAACGCCGCAGGCCCGGGAAGCGCGGGACCGGGAATGCCGGGACGAGCGAGCCCGGGATCGCGCGGTCCGGGACCGGGCGCCCGGCCAGGACCAGGCCCGGCCGGTCCCGGCGAAGCCTTCGACGGCGGGTATGCGCAGGTCATCCGGCCCGCCGGTGGCCCGTCGGCCGGCCGAGGCCATCCCTACCCCGGCCGGCCCGCCGATCCGGCACGCCCCTCGGAACGGGACGTGTTTGTGTACCGCGATGTCAGCGAGCCTGCGCCGACGTCATCGCCGCGGCGTCCGCCCGCCGACGACGCCGCGTACTGGTATGACCTGCTGGCGGAGGATCCCGCTCCTCACGAAGAACAGGCCCGCGGCCCGTTCGAGCCGCTGCTGCCCTCCGGCGTGCCGACGGGCGCGGCAGGCCAGCAGCCGTCCGCGGAGCCGGAGCCGGCGTCGCCCGGCGGATCCGAGAGCGATCGCCAGGAGCCACCGGAGCAGGCCAGAGCACGCAAACTCGAGCAGCTCAGGGACCTGTACCTGACCGCGGAGGCCATCGGCGAGCAGAACGTAGACAAGCACTTCGACCAGCTCCTGGCCCAGCAGCGCGAGCTGATCAGTGAATACTTCAGGCAGTCGCCCTCGAGCCAGCCGGACGCGACCGGCCTGGGGGAGGGCGGCGTGCCCGACGCCGAACGCGACGAGCAGGCCGCCGAACCCGGGCTGGCCGCCGAACGCGACGGGCTGGCCGCCGAACCCGGGCGGCACGCCCGGCCGCCGCGCGCATGGTGAACCAGGACGAGCGTCCGCTGGTCATCGCCGTGCTCGGCCTCGGGGAGGCTGGTTCGCTGATCGCGCGTGACCTGGTCGCCGCCGGCGCGGCCGTGCGCGGCTATGACCCGGCGGTTACCGCGGGCACGGGCATCACCGACACCGGCGGCGAGGCCGAGGCAGCCCGCGGCGCGGACCTGGTGCTGAGCGTGAATAGCGCAAAGGCCGCGGTGGACGCCTTCCGCGCCGGGCAGGCCGGCCTGAGCCCCGGCGCCCTGTGGGCCGATCTCAACACCGCCGCACCGGCCGTGAAGCGGGAACTCGCCGGCCTCGCAGAAACCGGTGACATCCCGTTCGCCGACGTCGCGATGATGGCGCCCGTTCCCGGGCGCGGCCTGCGCGTTCCCATGCTGGCCAGCGGGGACGGCGCAGGACGCTACGCCCGGCTGCTCGGCCCGCTCGGCGCCGACGTCGAGGTGCTGCGCGGGCCCGCCGGGCTCGCGGCCACCAAGAAGCTGCTGCGTAGCGTGTTCTACAAGGGCATGGCGACGGCCATCGTCGAGGCACTCGAGGCCGCCCGCGCCGCCGGCCACGAGCAGTGGCTACGCGAGCACATCGAAGCCGAGCTGACCGAGTTCGGCGCGCGCAGCGTCGCCCGGTTCGTGGACGGCACCGCCCGGCACGCCGTGCGCCGGGCCGCCGAGATGGAGGCGGCCGCCGAGATGCTCACCGAACTCGGTGTGCCGCCCGCGATGGCCGACGCCAGCCGCGCCGTGCACGCCCGGCTGGCGGAAACCCGGAACGGGTTACGCCAGCGGCGCGAGCGCCTCGGCCAGCGGCTTGAGCGAGTCGGGCTTGGCGTGAAGCGGCAGGTTCACGATGATCAGGTCGACGCCGACGTCGCGGTAGGCGGCCGCCGCCGCGACCACGGGCTCCAAGCTCCCGTCCGCCTCGATGCGCACGTTGACCGAGCAGGTGATCTCGTTCACGTCCCGCCCGATCGCGTCGCAGTGCCCGATGAGCACCTCCTTGAGCTCGAGCCAATCCTGCGCGCTCGTAGCGATGGCGTTCCACTGCTGGGCCCAGCGTGCCACGGTGCGCAGCGTGCGCTTCTTGCCCAGTCCGCCGATGGTGATCGGCGGATGCGGCTGCTGGACCGGCTTGGGCTCGCACCTGGCCTCGGTGAGCTTGACATACCGGCCGGGGAACGTGGTAATGCTCTGGCTCAGCAGCCGGACGATGGCCTCCACGCCCTCGTCGAACCGGTCGAACCGCTCCTTCAGCGGCGGTAGGTCAATCCCGTACGCGTCGCATTCCATCTGGTTCCACCCGGCGCCCAGGCCCAGTTCCAGCCTGCCGCCGGAGATGATGTCGACGGTCGCGGCCATGTTGGCCAGCACCGCCGGGTGCCGGTAGATCATCCCGGTCACCTGGCAGCCGATCCGGATCCGCCGGGTGGCCTGGGCCATCGCGGCCAGCATGGTCCAGGCCTCGAAGTTGCCATCATCGAACGGCTCGGTCAGCGGGTAGAAGTGATCCCAGTTCCAGGCCGACTCGAACAGCGGTATCTCGTCGGCCGCGATCCATGCGTCGCGGAGTTCTTCCCACGTCTGGTGCTCGGGCCGGGTCTTGATCGCGAAACGCATCCGGGGGCGTCCTCTCTTGGCCGATGCCGATGATTCCCGCGTTGAGCCAGATGGCGACATTCCGAGCGCTATCCTAACGAGCCGCGGCCGGAGCCTCATCAGCGCGCCGTCCCGCCGATCCTCACCAGGCAAGTAGCTTGATATCGAGATTTTTCTAGAGCAACCCTCCACAAGTAGCTTGATATCGAGATACTGTAAGTTGGGACGCACGGGAACGAGCGAGGAGGCTCAGCAACGATGACCGCGAACAGCTTCGGCAGCCGGGCGGCGCTTGACGTCGCTGGCACGCAGTACGAGATCTACCGGCTGGACGCGGCGGAAGGATCCGGCAGCCTCCCTTACAGCCTGAAGATCCTGCTGGAAAACCTGCTCCGCAACGAGGACGGCGCGAACATCACCGCCGACCACGTCCGGGCCCTGGTGCAGTGGGATCCCGCCAAGGAACCGGACACCGAGATCCAGTTCACCCCGGCCCGGGTGATCCTGCAGGACCTGACCGGTGTCCCCGCCGTGGTGGACCTGGCCGCCATGCGCGAGGCCATGGGGGCCCTGGGCGGCGACCCGACCAAGATCAACCCGCTCATCCCGGCCGAGCTCGTCATCGACCACTCGGTGGTGGCCGACGTATTCGGCCGGCCCGACGCGTTCACCAGGAACGTGGAGATCGAATTCCAGCGCAACCGGGAGCGGTTCGGCTTCCTGCGCTGGGGCCAGGAGGCGTTCAGCCAGTTCAAGGTGGTCCCGCCCGGCACCGGCATCGTGCACCAGGTCAACATCGAATACCTGGCCAGAGTGATCATGACCCGGGACAAGACGGCTTATCCCGACACCTGCCTGGGCACCGACTCGCACACCACCATGCAGAACGGCCTGGGCGTCCTCGGCTGGGGCGTCGGCGGCATCGAGGCCGAGGCCGCGATGCTCGGCCAGCCAGTATCCATGCTCATCCCCAAGGTCCTCGGGTTCCGGCTGTCCGGCGAGCTGCCCAGCGGCGCGACCGCCACCGACCTCGTGCTCACCATCACCGAGATACTGCGCAAGCACGGCGTGGTGGGCAAGTTCGTGGAGTTCCACGGCGAGGGCGTGGCCGCGGTGCCGGTGGCCAACCGGGCCACCATCGGCAACATGTCACCGGAGTTCGGGTCGACCTGCGCGATCTTCCCCATCGACCAGAACACCCTGGACTACCTGACCCTGACCGGCCGCCCGCGCGAGCAACTCGCCCTGGTCGAGGCCTACGCCAAAGAGCAAGGCCTGTGGCACGACCCGGCGCGCGAGACGCGCTACTCCGAGGAGATCAGCCTCGACCTGTCCACCGTGGTGCCGTCGATCGCGGGACCCAAGCGCCCCCAGGACCGGATCACGCTGGCCGACGCCAAGAACGCGTTCCGCGACGCCCTGCCCAACTACGTGCCCGAGACCAGCCTGGACAACGGCCTGGCCGGCACCTTCCCGGCCTCCGACCCGGTCGCGGCGGGTGACGGCACCCGGGCCTCGAACCCGGTCCAGGTCACGCTGGAGGACGGCACCACGACCAGCGTCGATCACGGCAGCGTGGTGATCGCCGCCATCACCTCGTGCACGAACACCTCCAACCCGTCGGTCATGGTCGGCGCCGCGCTGCTGGCCAGGAACGCGGTAGAGCGGGGCCTGAACCGCAAGCCCTGGGTCAAGACCACGCTCGCGCCCGGGTCCAAGGTGGTCATGGACTACTACGAGCGCTCCGGGCTGCTGCCCTACCTGGACAAGCTCGGCTTCAACCTGGTCGGCTACGGCTGCACCACCTGCATCGGGAACTCCGGCCCGCTGCCACCCGCGATCAGCGAGGCGGTCAACGATAGCGACCTGGCCGTGGTCTCAGTGCTGTCCGGCAACCGGAACTTCGAGGGCCGGATCAACCCCGACGTGAAGCTGAACTACCTGGCCTCACCGCCGCTGGTGGTCGCCTACGCGCTGGCCGGCACGATGGACATCGACCTGGTTCGCGAGCCGCTCGGCTACGATCCCGAGGGCCGCCCGGTCTACCTGGCCGACCTCTGGCCGTCGCCGGAGGAAATCGCCGACGTCGTGCAGCACGCGGTGGCCCAGGAGATGTTCACCCGCGACTACGCGGACGTCTTCCACGGCGACGACAACTGGCGCGCGCTGGACATCCCGGCCGGCGACACCTTCGCCTGGGAACAGGAGTCGACCTACGTGCGCCGTCCGCCGTACTTCGACGGGATGCCCACCGAGCCCGAGCCGGTCAGCGACATCACCGGCGCGAAGGTGCTGGCCATGCTCGGCGATTCGGTAACCACCGACCACATCTCGCCGGCCGGCGCGATCAAGACCGACAGCCCGGCCGGGGTCTATCTGACCGAGCACGGCGTCGAGCGCAAGGACTTCAACTCCTACGGCTCGCGGCGCGGCAACCACGAGGTTATGATCCGCGGCACGTTCGCCAACATCAGGCTGCGCAACCAGCTCGCGCCGGGCACCGAGGGCGGGTTCACGGTCAAGGACGGTGAGCAGATGACGATCTACGACGCCTCCCGCCGCTACATCGAGGAGGGCACCCCGCTGATCGTGCTCGGCGGCAAGGAGTACGGCTCGGGCTCGTCCCGCGACTGGGCGGCCAAGGGCACCCTGCTGCTCGGCGTGCGCGCCGTCCTGGTCGAGTCCTTCGAGCGGATCCACCGATCCAACCTGATCGGCATGGGCGTCCTGCCGCTGCAGTACAGGCCGGGGGAGTCGGCGGCCTCGCTCGGGCTGACCGGGCGCGAGACCTTCGACGTCCGCGGCATCGAAGAAATAAATTCAAAGAATGTGCCGAACGAGGTCGTGGTAACAGCCGACGGCAAGGAATTCCGCGCCGTCGTGCGGATCGACACCCCGGGCGAGGCGGAGTACTACCGGCACGGCGGCATCATGCAGTACGTGCTGCGCTCCCTGCGTGCCGCCGGGTAACAACGGCTTCTGGAAGAGGATCGAGCGCCGCCGGTAGCTGTGCCGTTCGTAAAACGGGACGGGGCGGCCGGATCTGCACGGACATGGATTCATTCTCACCACGGGGAGACCATGATGCGCACGGTGATCTACTCAATGAGCGTGTCGCTGGACGGCTTCATCGCGGGCCCGGACGGCGACATCGGCTTCACCGCGCCGGATGAGGAACTGTTCCGGTTCCACGTCGAGCAGACGCGCCACATCGGCGTGGAGCTGATGGGCCGGCGGCTGTACGAGGCGATGCTGGTCTGGGGGGACGCCGCGGCGGCCCCGTCCGGTCCGGACGAGCTCGAGTTCGCCCGGATCTGGAACGCGATCCCCAAGGTCGTGTTCTCCACCACGCTGCAGGACGTCAAGGGCAACGCCCGGCTGGCCGTCGACGACGTGGCCGGCGAGGTCGCACGGGCCAGGCAGGCGCCTGGGGAGGGCGTGGTGTCCGTCGGCGGCGCGGGGCTGGCCTCCACGTTGATCAAGCTGGACCTCATCGACGAGTACCGGCTGTTCGTCATCCCCGTCGTGGTGGGCGGGGGCACGCGGTACTTCCCGCCGCTGGACCGCGCGATCGGGCTCGAGCTGCTGGAGACCCGGACGTTCGGCTCCCGGGTCACCTACCTCCGCCACCGCCGCGTGCCGCGTGACTGAATCCCTCATCGTCGCCCGGCTCCGCGCCGCGGGCTGCGTGTTCGCCGAGGACGAGGCCGGGCTGCTCACCGCCACGGCCCGCAGCCCGGCCGAACTCGACGAGATGGTCGAGCGGCGCGCAGCCGGCCTGCCGCTGGAGCAGGTCCTCGGCTGGGCCGAGTTCTGCGGCCTGCGCATCGCCGTTGATCCCGGCATCTTCGTCCCGCGCCGCCGTACCGAGTTCCTCGTCGAGCAGGCTCTGCTTCTTCTCCGGGGGGACTCCATCCCCCCGGACCCCCCTGGGCTTCTCCGGGGGGACTCCGATCCCCCCGGACCCCCCTGGGACACTCGCCCCGCCCCGGGCCGTTGTCGTCGACCTGTGCTGCGGTGCGGGTGCCATCGCGGCCGCGCTCGCCGCGGCCGTGGCCGGTGCCGACGTGCACGCCGCCGACGTCGACCCGGCCGCGGTGGCCTGCGCCCGCCGCAACGTCCCCGGGTACGTCTACCAGGGCGACCTGTACCAGCCGCTGCCCGCCCGCCTGCGCGGCAGGGTCCAGATCCTGACCGCCAACGTGCCCTACGTCCCCACCGAAGACATCGCGTTCCTCCCGCCGGAGGCCCGGGCCTACGAGCCACGGGTCGCGCTGGACGGCGGACCCGATGGGCTAGACGTGCTGCGCCGGGTGGCCGCCGGGGCACCCGACTGGTTGGCCCCCGGCGGCCACCTGCTGATCGAGACCAGCCAGCGCCAGGCCCCGCTGGCCCGGGCCGCGTTCGCCGCCAGCGGCCTGACCCCGCGGATAACCACCTCGGATGAGGCGAGCGCCACCGTCGTGATCGGAACGCTCACGCCTGGCTGACCTGGCCCGGGGCGTCACGACCATGACGCCCGCCCGCGGGTAGCGATTGCCGGCTATTCCCCGCGTGGTACTCCGGCGCCCGATCACATCCCAGGTGACCAGGCAGAAGTCACCTCCTGCGCAGGACGACCGCGGGTCCTCCACCCGGCAGCATCGCAGGTATGGCAATCACATCTTCCGCAATAACACAGACCGGCACCCGGAGCGAAGACCGCCACCTCGGCGTGGCCCTGCTGATCATCGCGACCGCCCAGCTGATGGTGGTGCTGGACGCGACCATCGTCACCGTGGCGCAGCCGCACATTCAGCACGCGCTCGGATTCTCCGGCGGCGGCCTGGAGTGGGTGACCAACGCGTACGCCCTGACCCTTGGCGGGCTGCTGTTGCTCGGTGGCCGGGCCGGTGACCTGCTCGGACGGCGCCGGATGTTCGTGGCCGGCCTGTTGCTGTTCTCGGCCGCCTCGCTGGCCGGCGGGTTCGCCACCTCGCAGGCGTGGCTGCTGGCCGCCCGGGCCGTCCAGGGCGTCGGCGGGGCCATCGTCGCGCCCACCGCGCTGGCGCTGATCGCCACGACGTTCTCCGAAGGCCCGCGCCGCAACCGGGCGATGGGCGTGTACGCCGCGATGAGCGGCGCCGGCGGCGCGTTCGGGCTCCTCGCCGGAGGCCTGCTCGTCACGTATGCCACGTGGCGGTGGGTGCTGTTCGTCAACGTGCCGATCGGCATCGCAGTCGCGGTAGGCGCCATGGTCGCGCTGCCCGGTGCTGGGCGGCGGCCTGGCCGACTCGACCTGCCCGGGGCCATCACCGGGACCGGAGGAATCGCCGCGCTCGTCTACGGCCTGTCCGACGCCGCCACCAGCCCGGACGGGAGATCGCACTGGGGCGACGCCAAGGTGGTGACCGCGCTGACCGTCGGCGTGGTCCTGCTCGCCGCGTTCGCGCTCATCGAGACGCGCAGCCGCCATGCGCTGCTGCCGGTGCGCTTGCTGCGTCAACGCGACCGTCTCGGCGCGAACCTCATCATGCTGGGCGTAGGGACCGCCATCTTCGGCGTCTTCTTCTTCATCAACTATTTCGTGCAGAACGTGTGGGGTTACTCCGCGCTCCGGACCGGACTGGCGTTCCTGCCGCTGACCGCCATGCTGCTGGCCGCTTCCGCGGCCGCCGCCGCGCTCGTGCCGCGGATCGGCACGCGCCCACTGCTGCTGGCTGGCGGCGCCGCCGGTGTTGGCGGCCTGTACTGGCTGTCCCGGCTGACCGAACACGCCACGTTCGCGAGCGGGCTGCTCGGGCCGAGCCTGGTCACGGGGGCCGGGCTCGGCCTGCTGTTCGTCCCGCTGCCACTGGTCGCCCTGGCCGACGTCGAGGAGGCGGACTCAGGGGTAGCGGCCAGCCTGCTCAACGTCGGCCGGCAGGTAGGCGGATCCATCGGCCTCGCGGTGCTGGGCACCGTGGCCTGGACGGTGGTCGCCAACAGTGCCCGCGCCCACGCCGCCGCTGTCGGTCCTACCGCGCGGCAGGCCGCTTACCAGCAGGCGCTGGCGACCGGTTTCGACCGTGCCTTCCTCGTCGCCGCCGCGATCGCACTGCTCAGCCTGGTGGTCGCGATCGTCGCCATCCGCGTCCGCCGCGCCGACCTGAGCGCCCATTAGGCCCCGGCGAGCAACTCAGAAACCCGGGAACAGCGGGCGAAGGTCGGCGAGATCCACCCCGTCCGCCTGGACGGGCGGGGTGTGCTGCGGGCCGAGGCGGCCGTAGACCAGGCGGATGAACGCCTCGGCGGGCAGCCGCAACTCGGGCAGCCCCTCCTCGCCGTCCGACTCGGTCAGGCTGACCGAGTCGCCGATCTCGAGCACGAAGTGCCGCTCGGGGTCGCTGGTCGCTACCCGGATCCGGCGCGGCTGCCCGTCCGGCTTTCCCGTCCAGGCCACCAGCTGGCCGAGCGTGTCGATGATCAGGCTGACCGCATCTGGTGCGACGGTGGCCGACGGGTCGAGCGCGACCGCGACGTCCCAGGTGTGAACGGCGTGTTCGCCGAGGCGCATCCGGGCCAGCCCGGCCAGGTCCGTGTCCATCCCGAACACCTGCATTCGCAGCCCGGCCCTCTGGTCCGGGTCGAGCGACTCGAACCGTGCCACGGTCGTCTCGTCGGTCCGAAGCCCGTCGGTGGCCTGAGCCTGCGGGCCCTTGGCGTTCCACTCGCTCCAGATCGGGACGAACGCGTCTTGCCCGGGCGGCTCCTGCCCGGTCAGGCCCGCGTCGAGGAACAGGGCGAAGATCTCGGCCCCGGAGCCGAGGTGGGAGAGTACCTGGGCAATCGACCACTCGCTGGCGTATGACCGCTGCTCGAGCTGGTCCTGGCCGAGCGGGCCGACCAGGGCTTGCAACCGGTCGTGGGAGCGTCGCAGCGCGCCGATCCACGGGTCCGGGCTGGTTTCCATGATGCTTCTCCATTGCTGGCTGGCTCGTATGGGAGGAATCCCCGGAAGCTTACTCGTGGCCGGCCATTGTCCGGAGGCCACCCTCCACATCGCTTACTATGAACCGCATGACCGCCTGCGACCAGCCCGAACCCGGCGAGCCGGGAGAATCCGCCGCATGTGCGCAGGCGGAGCGGCGGCTGCGAGCCGACGCCGCGCGCAACCGGGATGCCATCGTGGCCGTGGCTAGGGACGTGTTCGCCGAGCAAGGGCTGGAAGCGCCGCTCGAGGCGATCGCCGCCCGGGCCGGGGTCGGCATCGCCACGTTGTACCGGCGTTTTCCCAGCCGGGAGAAGCTGGTCGCCGCGGCGCTGGTAGAGAAGGTTGCCGAATACACCGAGGCGGCCCGGCAGGCACTGGCCGCTCCCGACCCGTGGGACGGTTTCGCCGGTTGCGTGGAGCGGATCTGCGAGCTGCAGGCCGGTGACCGTGGCCTGTCCGATCTGCTGTCCATGACGCTGTCCGCGGACGAGCAGGTGGAGGAACTGCGCCAGACGGCCAACGAACTGCTCATCACGGTGATCGGCCGGGCCAGGGCCGCAGGCGCGCTGCGGGAGGATTTCGTCCGCGAGGACCTGGTGCTCCTGCTGATCGCGACCGCGGGCATCATGCACGTCACCGGTGCCGACGCGCCGGGGGCCTGGCGGCGGTTCGTGGCCCTGGCCCTGGACGGATTCCGCAGCCAGGCCTCATCGCTGCCTGCGCCGCCGTCGACGGCCCAGATGACCAGCGCCATGATCCGGCTGGCCCGGGAGCGTGGCTGCGGCGAACGCGCGTAGCGGCGGTCTCGGGTAACCCTAGGCTCGCTTGAGGGGGCCCTTTATGTCCGCTTAGCGTTTCCTGCCTATAGTTGAAGGGCAGTTGCAGTCTGGTCAACGGGGGACCAGGTGAAGCAGGACATGAACGTGGACCATGCAGGAACGGGTGGCGGAGTGGGCACGCTCGTCTCGGCCAGGGCACAGGCCGCGCGCGAGCCAAGTGCCGGGCCCCGGACCTGGCTCGATCGCCGCCACCTGATCATCGCCTACGCGCTGTTTCTCGCCTACGCGGCCGTCGACACGATCGGATCGGCCGGTGAGGACCGGGTCTGGGCCATCTGGGCGGCCTGCGGCTATGCCGTGACCCTGCTCGTGCTGTGGCGATGGGGACACCGGACCGCCGCGGCGCTCGTGTCGGTGGCGCTGGCCGTGCTCGCCCCGTTGCTCTGGGTGTCCGTCGCCTACCGGCTCGAAGACGGGATGATGGTCATCGAGCGGTCGGCATCCCTCCTGCTGCACCACGGCACGCCGTACCTGAGTGCCGGCCAGGTCACGTCCTGGTTGTCCTACAACCCCTACCTGCCGGTCATGACCGTGTTCGGCCTGCCTGCCGCGGCCGGTGTCGGCGGCCTGGCCGGGAACGCCGGGGTGTGGCTCGCCCTGGGCTCGGTAGCCGTGCTCGCCGTCGCCTTCCGGGTCGCGATGCCGGCCTCCCGCCGCGACGCCCTGCTCGCCACCGCGGTCGCGGTGGCCTCGCCGGTGGTGGGCCTGAACCTGGCCGTGATCACCACCGATCCGCCCGTGCTCGCGTTCATGCTGCTGGCGCTGGCCCTGAGCACCGTTCCGGCGGGGGCGAAGGCCACCGCCGCGCGGACCGCCGGGGCCGGGATCGCCCTCGGCGTCGCCTGTGACCTGAAGTCCACCGCCTGGCTCGCGGTCCCGGTCATGGCCGCGATGTTCGCCGCCCGGGACGGAGCACGGGGCGCGTACCGGTTCCTCGCCGCCGTGGTGGTCAGCGCTCTGGCCCTCATCGCTCTTCTGGCGCCGGCCGTGCTGTTCAGGCGGGGCGCGGCCGCCGCCCTGATCCAGAACAGCGTGCTGTTCCCGCTCGGCCTGACCCACGACAAGACCCCGGCCGAGAGCCTGCTGCCCGGGCACCTGCTCACCTCGATGGGGACCGCCGGTCACGTAGTCTCAGTCGGCCTGCTGCTCGCGGCCGGGCTGGCCGTCGCGATCTCGCTGGTCATCCGGCCGCCACGCGACGTGCCTGCGGCGATCTGGCGACTCACCATCGGCCTTACGCTGATGTTCCTGCTCGGGCCGAACGTCCGCTTCGGCTACTTCACCTACCCGTTCGGCCTGATCGGCTGGCTGGCGCTCACTCAGCTTGGCCGGTCCGAAGCCCAGGCGCCCGAATCTCCAATATCAGTGCAGCAGGTCGTCGGCGACCCGTAGCAGCCGCCGGGTCAGTGACCGCAACCCGGGCACCCGGAGGCGGGACCCGGCGATTACCTCGGTATGCAAAGCTGATCCGGAGCGGACCGGAAGGAGAAACGCATGCGCGTCATTCAGGTCGAGCAGCGAGGCGGGCCTGAGGTACTGACCCCGGCCGAACACCCGGCTCCGCAGCCCGGGCCAGGTCAGATCGTGGCCGCGGTCGGCGCGGCCGGGGTGAACTACATGGACATCTACCAGCGAGAGGGTGTCGGCGGTTACCGACCGCCGCTGCCGTTCGTGACCGGCGGCGAGGGCGCCGGCACGGTCACCGCTGTGGGAGCGGGCGTCACCGGGCTGGCTGCCGGTGACCGGGTGGCGTGGGTCGGCCCGGGCAGCTACGCCGAGCAGGTCGTGCTGCCCGCTGACCGCGTGGTCCCGGTGCCGGACGGGATCAGCACCGAGCTTGCCGCGGCCGCGATCCTGCAGGGTATGACCGCGCACTACCTGGTGAACAGCACGTACGCGGTACGGGCCGGGGATGTGGCGGTGGTGCACGCGGCAGCCGGCGGGGTGGGCCTGCTGCTCACCCAGATGATCAAGAAACGCGGCGGAATCGTCGTCGCGACCACGTCGGCCGGGGAAGGCGGAGAGAAGGCCGCCCTCGCGCGCGGAGCGGGCGCGGGTCACGTCACCGGTTACGACCTGTTCCGCGCCGTGGTCGCCGAGGCCACCGGCGGCGTGGGCGCGCACGTGGTCTACAACGGCGTCGGCCAGGCCACCTTCGATGACAGCCTGGCCTCGCTGCGGCCGCGCGGGATGCTGGTTGTCTACGGGGCGGCCAGCGGGCAGGTGCCGCCGTTCGACATCCAGCGGCTCAACAGCGGCGGGTCGCTGTTCGCCACCAGGCCCACGCTCGCCCATTACATCGCCGACGTCGATGAGATGCGCTGGCGGGCTCGTGAGGTCTTCGACGGGATCGCCAGCGGTGAGCTCGACGTGCGGATCGGCGGCCGCTACCCGCTGGCCGACGCGGCCCGCGCCCAGCAGGACCTGGCCGCCCGGCGGACCACGGGCAAGCTACTGCTCATCCCGTAACCGCTCGCACGATGGTTCGTTCGGCTAAAGGATTATTTTTACGTCCCGATACCTTTAGTTGCTGATGGCCGAACATCCCGCCGCCGGCCCACGCCGGTCCTACCAGAGCGCGCTGCTCGTCGTCGCCGTGACAGCGGCCGGGTTCAACCTGCGTACCGCGATCGCCAACCTGCCTCCGCTGTTCCCGGACCTGCAGGCGCGACTGCACCTCTCGTCGGCCGTGTTGTCGCTGCTGGCCGCGACGCCGGTGATCTGCTTCGGTGCGGCCGCCGCCTTCGCGGCCTGGCTGAACCGGCGCTTCGGGGAGGAAGTGGTCCTGCTAGCCGCGCTGGGCGTGCTCACCGCCGGGCTCCTGCTGCGCGGCGCGGCCCCCGGCATCATGCTGTTCCCGGGTACGGTGCTGGCCGCCAGCGCGATCGCCATCTTGAACGTACTGCTTTCCACCATGATCAAGCGGCGCTCACCGGAACGGGCCGGTGTGCTGATCGGCACGTACCTGACCGCCCTGTGCGTCGGCGCGATCATCGCCTCGCTGCTCAGCGTGCCGCTTTATCACACGTCCGGCGGTTCGGTCCGGCTCGCCCTGGGGCTGTGGGCGGGGCCGGCCGCACTGGCCACGCTGCTGTGGCTACCTCAGCTCAGGTACCGCGCGACGGGCGTGGCCCGCGCGGTTCCCGTCTCCGGGCAGACGCCTACGCCGGCCCATATCAAGGTGCACAAGTACGCGCTCGCCTGGCAGGTCATGGCGTTCATGGGGCTGCAGAGCCTGCTCTACTACGCGGCGCTGTCGTGGCTGCCCACCATCTTCCAGGACCGCGGTACGTCGGCGGTCACGGCCGGAAACCTGCTGGCCCTGATGGCCGCAGGTAACCTGATCGCCGCGCTGATCGTGCCGATGCTAGCCCACCGCGCTCCCGACCAGCGCGCGCTGGTGGCGCCGAGCATGACCGCGATGGGCGTCGGCCTGGCCGGATCTCTCTGGGCCCCGCTGGGCGGGGACTGGTTCTGGGTTCTGGTGCTCGGCATGGGCCAGGGGGCGTGCCTGGCGCTGGCTATTTTCTTCATGGTGGCGCGGGCTCCCGATCCGGGTGTGGCGGCATCGCTGTCGGCCTTCGCGCAGTCCGCCGGGTACCTGGTGGCCAGCGCAGGCCCGCTGGAACTCGGGCTGCTGCACTCGGCCACCGGCAGCTGGAATATCCCGGTCGCGGTGCTGCTCGTGCTATGCGGCTGCTGCCTTGCGGTGGGCATTTTGGCCGCCCGGCCGCTCGTCCTGACCGACCGCGGGAACGAGCCGAGTCCGACGCACGTGTCGGAGACCGGGCCCGCGTCGCGAGCTATCTGAAGATCGCGGCCGTAGACTCGGCTCATTCGTTCCCCGCCAGGCCCCGCACAGCACACGAGGAGCAGCCAACGTGACGATGCTGGAGTGCATAAACGGCCCCGAGGACCTGAAGAGGCTGAGCCAGGATCAGCTCACCCGGCTGGCCGCGGAGATCCGCGACGTCCTCATCGAGTGGGCGCAGGGACCGACGGTGGCCAAGACCAGCGGTCATCTGGGCCCGAACCTCGGGGTGGTCGAGCTGACTATCGCGATCCACCGGGTGTTCGACTCGCCCAAGGACAAGATCGTCTTCGACACCGGTCACCAGTCGTACGTGCACAAGCTGCTCACGGGTCGTTATGCGCAGTTCGGCACGCTGCGCCAGCGCGGCGGGCTGACCGGGTACCCGAGCCGGGCCGAGTCCGAGCACGATCTGGTGGAGAACTCGCACGCCTCGACCAGCCTGTCCTACGCCGACGGCCTGGCCAAGGCGTACAAGCTGCGCGGCGAGCCGGACCGGACCGTGGTCGCGCTGATCGGCGACGGCGCGCTGACCGGGGGCATGGCCTGGGAGGCGCTGAACAACATCGCCGCCGCCAAGGACTCGCGGCTGGTCCTGATCGTCAACGACAACGGCTGGTCCTACCAGCCGACGATCGGCGGCCTGGCCGAGCACCTGGCCGCGATCCGGGTCAACCCGCGTTACGAGCACGTGCTGGACTACATCAAGACCACGCTGTCCCGGACCCCGCTGGTCGGCGCGCCGATCTACGGCACGTTGCACGGCATCAAGAAGGGCATCAAGGACGTCCTGCAGCCGCAGGTCATGTTCGAGGACCTGGGCATCAAGTACGTCGGGCCCATCGACGGCCACGACGAGCGGCTGATGGAAAGCGCGCTGCGGCATGCCAGGGACTTCGGCGGGCCGGTGATCGTGCACGCCATCACCAAGAAGGGCTTCGGCTACCCGGCCGCCGAGCAGAACGAGATCGACTGCCTGCATCAGGTACCCGCGGCCGGCGCGCAACCGGGGACGTGGAGCCGGGTGTTCGGCGACGAGATGCTGGCCATCGGCGCGCGGCGGCCCGACGTGGTCGCGATCACCGCCGCCATGCTGTACCCGACCGGGCTGGCCCAGTTCGCCGCGGCCTTCCCGGACCGGGTCTACGACGTGGGCATCGCCGAGCAGCACGCGGTGACCAGCGCCGCGGGCCTGGCCATGGCCGGCCTGCACCCGGTGGTGGCCATCTACTCCACGTTCTTGAACCGGGCCTTCGACCAGACGCTGATGGACGTGGCCCTGCACCAGCTTCCGGTGACGTTCGTGCTGGACCGTGCGGGGGTCACCGGGCCGGACGGGGCCAGCCACCACGGCATGTGGGACGGGTCGATCATGCAGCTCGTCCCCGGCATGAAGATCGCCGCGCCGCGGGATGCCACCCGGGTCGCCGAACTGCTCAACGAGGCCGTCGCGGTGTCCGACGGGCCGACCGTGGTCCGGTTCCCCAAGGGCAAGGTGGGCGGCGAGGTCGAGGCGATCGCCAAGCTCGGCGGCATGGACGTGCTGCGCGAGCCGGGCGACGGCCTGGGCACGGACGTGCTGCTGGTCGGGGCCGGGCCGATGGCGCTGACCGGGCTGCAGGTCGCGGACCGGCTCGCCGGTCACGGGATCGGCGTCACGGTGGTGGACCCGCGCTGGACCAAGCCGGTCGACGAGGCGCTGGCCGGGGCGGCGCGCTGCCACCGGCTGGTGGTCACCGTCGAGGACAACGGGCGGGTCGGGGGGTTCGGCGACGCGGTGGCCCGGCTGCTCCGCGACCACGACGTCGACGTCCCGGTCAAGACCTACGGGCTGCCGCAGGAGTTCCTGTCCCACGGGTCCCGCGACGAGGTGCTCGAGGAGGCGGGCCTGACCTCCCAGCAGCTGGCCCTGAGCATTACCGAGGTGGTGGCCCGCCGGTCATCGGCCGAGGCGCAGGAGGGAGCGCCGGTACCGAGGCCGGTCGAGTAGCGTATGGCTTTATGCTCAACGTCGCCGTTATCGGCTCTGGCCCGGCCGGTTTGTACGCCGCCGAGGCGCTGGTCAAGCAGGCCGCCGCGCTGGCCTCCCCGGTCGCCGTCCGGGTGGACGTCATCGACCGGCTCCCCACCCCGTACGGGCTGGTCCGCTACGGAGTGGCGCCTGACCACAAGTCGATAAAGTCGATCGCCCAGTACCTGCGCAAGGTACTGGAGAGCCCGGACGTCCGCTTCCTGGGCGGGGTGCACCTCGGCGAGGACGTCACCCGCGACGAGCTGCTCTCCGCGTACGACGCGGTGATCTACGCCACCGGAGCCATGCGGGACCGGCGGCTCGGGATCCCCGGCGAGGACCTGCCCGGAAGCTACGCGGCCACCGACTTCGTGAACTGGTACTGCGGTCACCCCGACGTCGATCCCGGCGCGTTCACTCTGGACGCCGAGTCCGTCGCGGTGATCGGCGTCGGCAACGTCGCCGTCGACGTGGCCCGGATCCTGGCCCGGGACCCGGCCGAACTGCACACCACCGACGTCCCGCAGCCGGTCCTTGACGCCCTGTACGCGAGCAAGGTGCGCGAGGTCCACATGATCGGCCGCCGCGGGCCCGCGTACGCCAAGTTCACCACCAAGGAACTGCGCGAGCTGGGCGAACTGCCCGGCGTCGAGATCATCGTGCACGCCGACGAAGCAGATTTGAACGCGTTCGATTCCTCCGGCGAGGGTGTCACGCTGGCCGAGGCCGACCGGCGGGTGCGCGGAAACCTGGTCGCCATCACCAAGTGGGCCGAAGGCCAGGTGGCCGAGGCCGCCGCAACCGGCCACGCACGGCGGCTGGTCGTGCGGTTCTGGCTGAAGCCGGTGGAGATCCTCGGGACCGACCGGGTCAGCGGCATCACGCTCGAGCGGACGGCGCTCGACGCCAGCGGGAAGCTCGGCGGCACCGGGCAGATGGAGACCCTCGACGCGCAGATGGTGCTGCGTTCTGTCGGGTACCAGAGCGTCCCGCTGCCGGGCGTGCCGTTCGACGACCGGGCCTCGGTCGTACCGAACGAACTGGGCCGGGTCCTGGGCGCCGACGGTGCCCCGCTGCCCGGTGAGTACGTGGCCGGCTGGCTCAAGCGCGGCCCTACCGGCGTGATCGGCACCAACAAGTCCGATGCCGCCGAGACCATCAGGTCCCTGCTCGAGGACCTGGCCGGCGGCCCGGCGGTCGGCGACACCCAGCTGCCGCGAGCCGGCCTGCTCCGCTATCCCGACGCAGCCGCCCCGGCCGCGGACCGTGACGAGGCCCCGCTGGCGTCGGTTCTTGCCGGGCGCGGGATCACCCCCGTCTCCTACGACGAGTGGCTGCGCATCGAGAACGCCGAAGCCCGGCTGGCTGAGGAACTCGGCCGTGGCGAGCGCGTCAAGCTGCACAACAGCGCCGCCATCTGGTCCGCCTGCCGCCCTGAGACCTAAAGCGGGCCCGCTCGGAGACGGTATGCGGATCGTTGCCATGAGTGCGCAGTACGCCGTGGCCATCACTGCCTGGCGTTACCCGCCTCCGTATGACTGCTATGACATGACCGGCGTCGACCCCGATTTCCTGGCCCAGCCGGCCAGTGGCTTCTTTGCGCTGCTCGATGGCGACGAGCTCATCGGCTTCCGTTCGTTCGGGGAGGATGGCCAGGTGCCGGGCTGGGACTACGACAGGTCCGCGCTCGACACCGGGGGAGGCCTGCGTCCCGACCTTACGGGGATGGGGCTGGGAAGACAGGCGATCCAGACCGGGCTGGACTTCGGGCGCAGCCGGTTCTTCCCGGCCGCGTTCCGGATGACCATTGCCACCTTCAACCAGCGGGCCCAGCGTGTGGTCGGGGCGCTGGGTTTCCAGCAGGCGGGATGCTTCCAGGGTTCAGCTGATGGCCGGAGCTACGTCCTCTTGGTCCGCCGGGAGGCCTGTAGGACAGTCCGCGGTCGCCGGTCCCGGAATGTCACTGCTTGTCTGCATCATGGTGACGAAGGCGGGACGGCCACCGTGGACGATGGAGAGGCAAGCGGATATGACTGACCACAATGGCGTCCTGATGATGCAAAGGCTGCTGCTGGCGGGGACCCTGGGGCTGGCTGTGGCCCGTAAGGCGGCGGCGATCCTGGACGGCGAGCCAGCGCAGGGCTCGGCCCTGCAGGCTTTGCCCCCGGGCCCGGATCCGCAGAGCCAGGACGGCGCGGTGCTGCGGGCCATCCTGGACGCGGCCAACGAATGCCTAGGACACTTCGACGACCGGCCGCCGGGGGAGCGGTGGTGCGACGCGCTGCTCCACCTGCTCGACCTGGCCGCCTTCGCCGCCGACCTCGGTTCGGTGACGTAAGCGCTATCCCGCGGCGGGGGCCGCGGCTGCCCCGGGTGCGCCCGGGGTCCGCCGGCCCGCGTCGCGGACCGGCGGGAGAACGGTGGCCGCAAGGGCCGTGGCCGCCATCCCCGCGGCCACCACGGTCATCGCGGCGGTCGGCGACAGCGTCTGCAGCAGGAAGCCGGCCAGCAGCGAGCCGAGCGGGATGACTCCCCACGCGACCTGCAGGGCGACGCTGCTGGTCCGGCCGAGCAGCTCGTTCGGCGTGATCTGCATCCGGTAGGTCTGCACCGAGACGTTCCACCACGGCCCCACGAGGCCGATGACCGCTACCAGCGGGCACAACCACAGCGGCACGCGCACCAGCACTATCAGTGCCAGCAGGACGGCCCAGGTCCACATGCACCCGGTGATGGTGATCCCGGCCGGGATCTTGCGCTGGACCCAGGGCGCGGCGAACGCGCCGGCCAGGCCGCCGGCCCCCATGCACGCCACGATGAGGCCGATCTGCGCGGCCGAGGCCCCGTCGCGCCGCGCCAGCACGATCAGGCCCAGGGTCAGTACCTGCAGCAAGATGTTCACCGAGGCCGCGAAGAACGCGCTGTAGCGCAGGAAGGGCTGCCGCCAGGTAAAGGCCAGTCCCTCGCCGAGCTCGGCTCGCAGCCGGCGCGGGGCGCGGGCGCCAGCCGGCAAACCAGTCGGCACGCTAGCCTGCATCGGCGTCTTGATGAACGGCAGAGTGACCAGCGAGGCCAGGTAGGACAGGGCGTCCGCGGCGAACGGCGCGGCCCGGGACAGCCCGAACAGCCCGCCGCCCAGCGCCGGCCCGGCCAGTTGCGCCGCGTTCTGCCGTGCCTCGTTCTGCGAGACGGCCACCGACCGCTGGGACGGGTGCACGAGCATCGGCAGCGCCGCCCGCTGCGCCACGCCGAAGAACACGCTCGCCGCGCCCTCGGCAAACCCCGCCACCAGCACCTGAACGTACGTGATGTGCGCCGCCCAGCCGGCCACGGCGATGCTCCCCACCGCGAGAAGCCGGATCACGTCGCAGCCGATCATCATTCGCTTGCGGTCGAGCCGGTCGGCCAGACCTCCGGCCGGCAGCGGGAACAGCAGGTAGCCGAGCATCGCCGCGAAGCCGGCGATCCCCGCCTTGGCCGGCGAGCCGGTCATGGCCAGGACCAGCAGCGGATAGGCGATCTTCGAAGTCTGCGAGCCGAGCAGGGAGACCGCCTGGCCGCCCCACAGCAACTGGAAGTCCCGGTTCCGCCGCAGCGGCACGATCCCCAAACCCCCAAAAGTCCCAGAAGGCTGGCCAGAAGCGTCCACGCAGCCACGATACGTGCGGACCCGCGCGCCCCGGAACTACGCAAAACGGATGGGTCTAGAAAATCGGCTCGAAGCGAACTAAAACAGTAGGTACAGGGTTAGCGCGATCTCGCGCGGGGGATCGTCCGAACATCGCCAGATGGGGTCCGCGGTGACGAAATACGGCCATGTCGCGTGGCGCGTGATCGCGGTGGTGGCCTTCGCAGGGACTGCCGCGGCAGCCGTCACGCTCAGCCGCGTCCCCGCCCGCCCGGCCCACGCCGCCCTGTCCTCCAACCTGGCCCGGAACCCGTGCGACCCGTCGCGGCTCGAGGCCTGGCTCGGCCAGGCCCAGGCCGCGGGCGGCCGCCTTCAGCCCAGCGGCACGTACTACACCCTGGAGTTCACCAACGTATCGGCCCGGGTGTGCAGCCTGTACGGCTACCCGGATGTGTCGGCCTTCGCAGGCGATCAGGTCGGCGGGACCCAGATCGGCAGCGCGGCGGCCCATGACCCCTCGGTCCGCCCGCGGCCGGTGCTGCTGGAGCCGGGGCAGACAGCGCACTCGGTGCTCCTGGTCACCAGCATCAGGACGTTCGAGCCGACTGCGTGCGCCCAGGTGACCGCGCCCGAACTGCGGGTCACGCTGCCCGATCAGGTCCGCCCCGCGTTCGTTCCCATTCACCTGCCCGCCTGTTCCAAGAAGGGCTTGGAATTCATGAGGGTGCAGCCGATCCAGCCGCGTGCAGGCATCCCTGGCTACCCGCTGCCCTGAGACAAAACCGCAGCTCAAACACCCGCTACGACCAGCATAAAAGCCGTGACTGTGGGCAGCCACAAATGTCCGTTCGGGAAAAAGGGTTTTAGAGTTTATAAACGGTCGTGAACGTTTCCTGTTCATCCCGGGGCGGGGAGAATAGGTGTCATGGGTATGAGCCAGGCGAGCCCCTCCCAGGCGGCGGGACCGTACGAGGGAACGTACGATGGCCTCTACCAGCGACCGCGCGAGGCGGCGCAGTCAGCCGATACCGCCGTGGCCGCCCAGGGGGGCGAGGGGGAGGACCACTTGCCCGAAGCGCGCTACCTGGATCGCGAGGAGAGCTGGCTCAGGTTCAACGAACGCGTGCTCGAACTCGCCGAGGACGAGTCCGTTCCGCTGCTCGACCGGGTGCGGTTCTCGGCCATCTTCGCGAACAACCTGGACGAGTTCTTCATGGTCCGGGTGGCCGGGCTGGTACGCCGGATGGTGGCCGGCTTCCCGGTCGAGGGGACCGGGGTGCGGCTGCCCCGCCAGGTGCTCGAGAACACCCTGGACCTGGCCGGCCAGCTGACCGTCAGGCACGCCCGGGTATTCAGCGAGCGGATCAACCCCGAACTGGCCGAGCGCGGGATCGAGATCCTGCGCTGGAAGGAGCTCTCCGGCGGAGAGCGGGACAACCTCAGCGAGCTGTTCCGCCAGCGCATCTACCCGGTGCTCACCCCCCTTGTGGTCGACCCGGCCCACCCGTTCCCGTTCATCTCGGGCCTGTCGCTCAACCTGGCCGTCATGATCGCCGACCCGCGGACCGACGCCACCGTGTTCGCCCGGGTCAAGGTGCCGCCGCTGCTGCCCAGGTTCCTGGCCGTGGCGCCGAACCGGTTCGTGCCGATCGAGGACGTCATCGCCGCGCACATGGCCGACCTGTTCGGCGGGGTCGAGGTGCTCGAGCAGCACGCGTTCCGGGTCACCAGGATCCGGGATCTCGAGGTCGACGAGGACATCACCGAGAACCTGCTCCAGGCCATGGAGCGGGAATTGGTCCGCCGCCGGTTCGAGCCCGCGGTGCGGCTCGAGGTCGAGGACACCATGACGGCCGACGTGCTTGACCGCCTGGTCACCGAGCTGGACATCGACTCCCGCGCGGTGTACCGGGTCCCGGGGCCGCTCGATCTGAGCGGCCTGTCCGCCATCGCCGACCTGAACATCGGCGAGCTGCGCTATCCGGCGTTCGTCCCGTCCACCAGGGAGATCCCGCCGGACGTGAGCCTGTTCACCGCGATCGCCGAACGCGCCATCCTGGTCCAGCACCCCTACGACTCGTTCGCTGCCTCGGTCGAACGCCTCATCGAGGAGGCCGCCGAGGACCCGGGCGTGCTCGCGATCAAGCAGACGCTGTACCGGACCAGCGGCCAGTCGCCGATCGTCGACGCGCTCATCGACGCGGCCGAGGCGGGCAAGCAGGTCGTCGTCGTGGTCGAGATCAAGGCCCGGTTCGACGAGCGGGCCAACATCGCCTGGGCGCGCAAGCTGGAGCAGGCGGGCTGCCACGTCGTCTACGGCTTCGTGGGCCTCAAGACGCACTGCAAGATGGCGCTGATCGTGCGGCAGGAGGCCGACGGGACGCTGCGGCGGTACTGTCACCTCGGCACCGGCAACTACCATCCGACCACGGCTCGGTTCTACGAGGACTTCGGCCTGCTCACCGCCGATCCCGCCGTCGGCGAGGACGTCACCGCCCTGTTCAACCACCTGACCGGGTACAGCCGCACCGGCTCCTACCGCAGGCTGCTCGTCGCGCCAGAGGAGATGCGTGACGGTATCGTGCGCCGGATCGACCGGCAGGCCGAACGCAGCCGTTCCGGCCAGCCAGCACGGATCGTGTTCAAGTGCAACGCGCTGGTCGACGAGGTCATCATCGACGCGCTCTACCGGGCCTCCCAGGCCGGCGTCCGCGTCGACCTGTGGATCCGTGGTATCTGCACGCTGCGGCCCGGCATCGAGGGCCTGTCGGAGAACATCAGGATCCGCAGCGTCCTCGGCCGGTTCCTCGAGCACTCCCGGATCTACGCGTTCGGCGCGGGCGAGGACGAGGACACCCAGGTGCTGATCGGCAGCGCGGACATGATGCACCGCAACCTGGACCGCCGGGTGGAACTGCTGGTGCAGGTCACCGACCCCGGCCACCAGCGGCGGCTGCGCGGCCTGCTCGACCTGGGCATGGACGACGGCACCTCGTCCTGGTGGCTGAACCCGGACGGCTACTGGGCCCGGCACAGCCGCGACGAGTCCGGCCACCCGCTCCGGGACATCCAGGAGACCCTGGTCCGCGAACGCCGGGGTCGTTCGGCCGATGAGTCGGGCTTACCGGTCGGCTGGTGAGCGTAGCCGGGAAGCGCGGCTGATGAGTTCCCGCCGGTGAGCGAGGCCCTCCTCTCGGCGGGCGCCGTGCTGTGGCGCCCGGCCGGTCGCGGAATCGAGGTGCTCCTGGTGCACCGGTACAAGTACGACGACTGGTCGCTGCCCAAGGGTAAGCGCGAGCCCGGCGAGCACGTGCTGCTCGCCGCCACCCGCGAGGTCCTGGAGGAGACCAGCGTGCGGCCCGTGCTCGGCCCCCGGCTGCGCACCGTGCAATACCTGGCCCACGGCCAGCCCAAACAGGTCGAGTACTGGGCGGCGCTGGCCGCGGACGACCAGGCCGCGGCCAGCCACGAGATCGACGCGGTGGCCTGGCTGCCGCTGCCGCAGGCGCTTGACCGGCTCAGCTACCCCCACGACGGTGACGTGATCGCCAGCCTGCCGGCGTGTGCCACCGTGCCGATCATCCTGGTCCGGCACGCCTCGGCGGGCCACAAGGGCGAGTGGCCGGGGGACGACATGCTGCGCTCGCTGGACCGCGAGGGCGAACTGGACGCGCTGCTGCTGGCCGACCTGCTGGGCTGCTTCGCTCCGCGCGCCCGGGTGATCAGTTCGCCCGCACTGCGGTGCACGCGGAGCGTGCGCCCGTACGCCGAGAGGTTCGGCGGGTCCGTCGAGGAAAAGGCCGTTCTGACCTTGGCCGGGCCGGTGACAGAGTCTTTTTCGGACCGAACGGACCGGGCTGACACGCTCCGGTACCTGTTCCGCGATCTCGTGGCTTCGGGTCTGCCGGTGGTCGCCTGCCTGCACCGGGAGAACCTGCCGCTGGCGCTGGCCGCCGCGTGCTCGGTGCTCGGCGTGCCCGCGCCCGCGGATTTCGACCCGTCGCTGCCCAAGGGCGGCTTCCTGGTCCTGCACGTGGCCGCGGGCACGCTCGTCGCCCTGGAGCGCTATG
The DNA here is from genome assembly GCA_963819785.1 of uncultured Actinomycetes bacterium. GTDB lineage: Bacteria > Actinomycetota > Actinomycetes > Streptosporangiales > Streptosporangiaceae > Palsa-504. Next base: position 307,400 of record CAWFXW010000013.1, read on the forward strand.
AGCTCTTAGGGCGGCCCTCCGGAGCCGCGGAACCCGCCCGCTCCTCGGTCGTCTCCACCTCAGCCGCTTCGTCAGCCTTAGCCGCCTGCTCAGCGTGACGAGACCGGCGGCGCCGTAGCAGACGCCTGCCGACGTAGGCCGCGAGCAGCACAGCGACAGCGATCAGCAGGTAGAGGAAGTAGCGGTTGATGTCGGCGTAGACCGTGGCGATGTGGTCACCGGCCACGTCACCCAGGGTGACCCATGTGGCGACCCAGGCAAATGCCCCGATCACGTTGAACACACCGAAGGCGAACCAGCGCATCTCGGTGAGGCCGGCGATGATCCCGTTGGCCTCGCGCAGGCCGACGATATACCTGGCGACGACCACCACGACGCCGCCGTAGCGTGTGGTGATCGCCTCGGCGCGGTCCAGGTGGTGCGGCTTGATCATGACGTACTTGCCGTGGTGCAAGATGAGCTCGCGGCCCGCGAACCGGCCGATCAGGTAGCCGATCTCGGCCCCGGCGATGGCGGCGGCGACCGAGACGATGCCGACCAGGACGACGTTCAGCCCGGCCCGGCCGGTACCGGCGAAGATGGCGCCCGCGATCATCGCGAGCTCACCCGGGACGACCGGGACCCCGATGTTCTCCAGGAACAGCAGCAGGGCGATGGCCCCGTAGCCGTAATGATCGAGCGGACCGGCCAGGGAGTTGAGGAAGCCGGGCAGCGGCGCGGCCCCTGACGCCCCTGAGGAGATCGCGCTCGCGAGAAGTCCCATGCTCAGCCGTCTCCCGGTTTCTGTGCCTCCGCCTCCCCGGCGTTCAGCGCCTCGGCGAGGGGACCCGCGGTGAGCTCGACCTGCCAGGGTCGTGCTCCGGACCCGGACAGGGCCAGGCTAACCGTTTCGGTGTCAGCGGGCTGGGGGGGATCCCAGCTGAGTCTGCGCAAGGTGTCCGGGGCGAGCAGGTTCTCCACCGGCAGCCGGTGGGCTTCGGCGATGCCCGTCACGGCCAGCCGGGCCGCGGCCAGCCGGGCCGCGGCCGCCGGGTCGCGTTCGGCCCAGCGGTGCGCGGGCGGGGGACCGGCCGGTATCAGCCCGCCGGTGGCGTCGGGCAGGTCGCTGTCCGGGCTGGTCCGCGCCTTGGTGACGGCCGCCAGCCACTCCTTCTCGTGCCGCCGGGCCTGGCGGCCCACGAAGCCGCTGATCCGGGACAGTTGCGAGGGATTGACCGGGAGGGCCCTGGCCGCGTCGATGATGGCGCTGTCGGGCAGGACACGCCGCGGAGACAGGTCCGCGGCCTGGGCGATCCGGTCCCTGACCGTCCACAGCTCGCGCACCACGGCCAGCGCGCGGCGGGACTGGACCCGGTGGATGCCCGAGGTCCGGCGCCACGGGTCGGGCCGGGCCGCGGCCGGCTTGGCCGCGAGCACCGCCGCGAACTCCTGGCGGGCCCATTCGGTCTTGCCCTGGTCGGCGAGCTCGGCCGCGAGCGCATCGCGCAGCTCGACCAGCACCTCGACGTCCAGCGCCGCGTAACGCAGCAGTTCCTCCCGCAGCGGGCGGACCGACCAGTCCGCGGCCGAATGGCCCTTCTCCAGGTGGAACCCGAGCACCTCCTCGACCAGCGTGCCCAGGGCCACCCTCGGGTAGCCGAGCAGCCGCCCGGCCAGCTCGGTGTCGAAAAGCTGCCGCGGCCGGAAGCCGACCTCGGCCAGGCAGGGCAGATCCTGCGAGGCGGCGTGCAGGATGGCCTCCGTACCGGCCAGGGCGGCGTCCACCCCGGAAAGATCGGGGCAGGCGATCGGGTCGATGAGTATCGTGCCGGCCCCGGCGCGACGGAGCTGGACCAGGTAGGCGCGCTGCCCGTAGCGGTACCCCGAGGCCCGTTCGGCATCGACGGCGACGGGCCCGTGAGCGTTCGCTAGCCTGCCGATGGCCTCGGCCAGGGCGGCGTCGTCCTGCACGACCGGGGGCAGGCCGTCACGAGGTTCCAGCAACGGGACGGACGCGCCTGGCCCGCTGACCTCACTATCTGTGCTCACCCTCGCCCCGTCGGCCGCAGCGCCCGCGTCCCGGGCGGTTCCAGGCCCGCCGCGGCGGACAGGCAGTCGCACCAGGCCGAGATGTGCGCCGGCAAGTCGAGGGCGTCCAGGTCGTTGTCGTCGGCGCGGTTCCCCGGCCCGGTCGGCGACCAGGACGCGCGCAGCTCGAACCCGGTGAGCGGCAGTTCATCCCGCTTGCTCCCGAAGCCCTCGGTGATCACCCGGGTTACCGTACCGCTCGGTACCGCGTACCCCGGCACGCGCGCGTCCAGCGCCTCGGCGAGCCAGCTCCAGCCGACCTCGCCGAGCAGCGGGTCAGCCGCCATTTCCGGCTCCACGTCGGCCCGGATGTAGGCCACCAGCCGGAACATCCCGTCCCAGCCTTCCTGGCCATCCGGGTCGTAGAGCAGCACCAGCCGGCCCCAGGCCACGTCCGCGTCGTCCCGCTGGACGGTTGCCGCCATAGCCGAGGCGTACGGGGCCAGCCGCTTGGGCGCGGGCACGTCCTCGAAGCTGAACCCGGGCCCGGTCTGCGCGTCACGGCCCGCCAGGAACGCGGCCGAGGCTGCGGCGAACATGGCCTCCGCGGGGCTCACGGGGTGGTCTTGACCCTCCGCAGGCGCGTGTTTCTCTGGCTCGGGTGCGGCCGCCAGGCTCGGCGCCGCCCCCGGTCGCCGTCCCGTACCCGACCGCGTCCCGCGCCGCTTTCCCGGCTCGTCAGCAGGCCTCATGACCCGAGCGTACGTGTCGCTCATCTGCTTCTCACGCAGCGTCGCGTAGTTTCATGCCGGAACACCATGTTTCGTGCGAGTTCGACCGGTTCAGTTTCAGCCTAGAACCAGGTGGGAATCGGTTGGTCCGTTACGCGGCTCTGGACGCGGTGCCGCTGCTGACATGCTCGCGCACCGGAAGGCCGATGAACAGGGCTTCGCCGCATGCAGAACAACCCCACTCCGGGCAGTCGCCATCCGGGATGTCCGGGCAGCTGGCCGGTTCCGCGTGCATCTGGTCGAACGGCCGCTCGTCGCCACATCCGGTGCAGTACCTGGTCAGCTGGGTCATCCTCGCGCCCTCCTCGGTGCGGTGCAACACGGACTCTGCAGCGGATTAAATAGGGGTTGCTGCCGATAGTGACATGCTGGCCGGCTGATTCGTGGGATCTCGGGCGGCGTGTCTGCAGGGGGTGACCACGCTCTGGTATGAAACGATCCCCGACGTGCAGCTATGTGAGACGATCCCAGACGTGACCGCGCGCCAGGAAAAATCACCTTTCATCCAGGCCTGCCGGAGGGAGCCGGTTCCCTACACGCCCGTCTGGTACATGCGCCAGGCCGGCCGCTCGCTGCCTGAGTACCGCAAGGTGCGCGAGGGCGTCTCGATGCTCGATTCGTGCACGCGCCCCGACCTGATCACCGAGATCACCCTGCAGCCGCTGCGCCGCTACGACGTGGACGCGGCGATCCTGTTCAGCGACATCGTGGTGCCGCTGCGCGCGGTGGGCATCGACGTCGACATCAAGGCGGGCATCGGGCCGGTGGTCGGCACCCCGATCCGGCGCTCGGCGGACCTGTCACGGCTGCGCCCGCTGGAGCCCGGTGACGTGCCCTACGTGACCGAAGCGGTCGGGATGCTGGTCGCCGAGTTGGACAACCGTCCGCTGATCGGCTTCGCCGGCGGCCCGTTCACCCTCGCGTCCTACCTGGTCGAGGGCGGGCCGTCGAAGAACCACGACAAGACCAAGGCGCTGATGTACGGCAACCCCGAGCTCTGGCACAAGCTGCTCGGCCGGCTCGCCGACATCGCGATCTCCTTCCTGCAGATCCAGGTCGCGGCGGGCGCCTCGGCGATCCAGCTCTTCGACTCGTGGGTCGGCGCGGTCGGTCCGGACGACTACCGGCACGCGATCTTGCCGCATACCAGCCGGATCTTCGGCGCGCTCGGCTCCACCGGGGTGCCGCGCATCCACTTCGGCGTCGGCACCGGCGAACTGCTGGGGCTGATGGGCGAGGCCGGCGCGGACGTGGTCGGGGTCGACTGGCGGATCCCGCTGGACGAGGCCGTCCGCCGGGTGGAGCCGGGCAAGGCCCTGCAGGGCAACCTGGACCCGGCGGTCCTGCTGGCGCCGTGGGAGGTGGTCGAGGAGCGGGCCCGGGACGTGCTTGTCCGCGGGCGGACCGCCGAGGGGCACGTGTTCAACCTGGGACACGGCGTCCTGCCGGAGACCGATCCGGGCATCCTGGCCCGGCTCGCCGACCTGGTACACGCCGAGTCGATCCAGCCGGCGCTCTAAGCCCGTCAGCGTTTCCAGTGGGCGACGAAGCCCAGGTAGCGCTCGGTGACTACGGCGCGCGCGGCGCGGGTGGCGGTCTCGCTGTGATCGGACGACTCGAGGTCGCGTACCGCGTCCTCCCAGATGCTGCGGCCGATCGCGAAGCCGACGAACGCGCTGACCTGGCTGGCCACCTCGAGCCAGTGGTCGAGGCGCTCGGCTGGCGCGTCCCGGCCCAGCACGATGAGGTCGGCGCTTCGACCGCCTGCCCGGGCCTGGTCGGCGACCTGCTCGGCCGCCTCGATGGTCTCCAGGCCCTCGACCTTCCAAAGCGCGGGCTCGACGCCGTGCGCCTGGTTGTCGGCGATCACCCGCGCGACCAGACCGGGGCGGATTTCGCGGTCATACGCCCCCTGGTCGTGTCCGGCGCGGTCGAGCTGGCTCGCGGTGGCGGGCACCAGCAACTCGTACAGCAGCGGAACCCCGATTCCGTGCAGCCCAGAGCTGACCCGGGCTAGCTGGCCGAATTGCTGTTCCCGCTGGGTCGCGTCGAAGTCCGGATTGTCGCGGACCAGCACCTTGGCGTAGTCCGGTTTGACCGCCTCGACGTGCCCGAGCCACTGATCGCCCCACTCCGGGGTGAACCAGTCGTGCCCGCTGGCCTCGACCGGGATGGCGAGCACCACGTTCTGCCCGGCCGCTCGCGCCGCGTCGATCACGTCCTGGCCGTACCGCTCGTCGACCAGGACGCCGGCCCGCCCGTAGGAGAGCGCGGGCAGCGCGGCCCGCAGCCCGTCGAAGATCATCTGTTTGGCCGACGCCATCGCCGCGACCTGTTCCGGGTCGGGACGATCGTCCTTGACCCCGAATAGGGTCTTTCCGAACGAGGCCCGGTGGTCCATGGCCAAGATGAACAACGGGTCACCGTGCTGCGGCTGCCATCCCGGGTTGTCTGTCATAGCCAGGACGCTACCCGTCGCCGGGTCCGGAAACCGGGCCGGGTGAGCGGATGCGCCCGCGGTCCCGGCCCGGTAACCGGGCTAATTCTCTGGCGCCGCCGACCTCGGTACGGGCCTGCGGCGGAGCATCCAGCGCCGGGTCCGGTAGATGGCGTACCCGGCGATGGCCGCGATGGCGGCGAACGGCGCGATGGCCCCGAGGAAGGCCAGGGCCCAGGACAGCGACACCTTGAGCGCGTGCCATCCCGCGCCGAGCCCGCCGGCCAGGGACGGCGGGGTCTTCGTGCGGTGCGGCGCCGGCTTGGCCTTCGGGCCCAGGATGCTGACGGTCACCGTGGCGTAACTGGTCTCGTGGCTGAGCACGCGCTGCTGGGCCTGCATGCCTTCCAGCGCGGATTCCTCGTTGTTGATCTGGTTCTGCACGCTGAGCAGGTCGCCGACCGAGCCCGCGTGCGAGAGCAGGGCTCGCAGCTGGACGATGGCCGCTTGGTCCGAGGCGACCTGGCTGTTCACGTCGGCTACCTGCTGTGTGACGTCCTGGGCCTGCTCCTGCAGGGAAAGCTGCGTGCCGAGGGTGCTCGCGAGCTGGCCCAGCGTGCCCGGGTAGGACGTGACCGGGATCTTCAGCTGCACAGTCGCGGTGGCCTGCGACGGATGATCCGGGTCGGCCGAGGTGGTCTCATTCGAGACGTAACCGCCCACGGCCTCGGCGATCTGCGCCGCCTGGGTCGCGGCCGAGCTCACGTTCGCCGCCCGGACGGTCAGCTGAGCGGTGTAAATGATGCTGGTGCCAGGGGCCAGCTTGGCCGCGGTTCCCGCGCTGGACCGCTGTCCGGCGGCGCTGCTCGCGGACCCTTGCGCGGGCACCCCGGCGCCGGGCGCGAGAGCCTCCGCCGTCGGCGCGGCCACCGCCGAGGCCGCGGACGACGAACTGGCCGGACTCGCAGAGCACCCGGCCAGGAAACTTCCCCCGGCGAGCATGACACCGCCGATCGCCAGGCCAGCGGCGGCGCTGAGTCGCGTGCGCCTGGTCCGCGCGGACCGGCGGTTCAAGCTCAGTGTGTTCAACATGCGGATGTGACGGCGGCTGTCGCGAGGCGGTTCCTCGGGCGTGGTCACGATCTCGCACCGGCCCGGCCGCACCCTGGTTACGAGCCGTCCGGCTCAGTCCAGGTGCCGGCCCTGCGGTACGCGCCACGGTGTGGTGTCTGCCAGGCTGGACGCATGAACCCTTCGACTGCGCGACCGCACGTGGTGATCGTGGGTGGCGGGATCGCCGGGCTGACCGCGGCGTTCTTCCTTCGCGATGAGCCAGTACGGGTGACGGTGCTCGAAGGGTCTACTCGGCTAGGCGGCAAGTTGTCCGTCTCGGAGGTGGCTGGCGTTCCGGTCGACGAGGGGGCCGAGGCGCTTCTCGTCACCCGGCCAGAAGGCACCGGGCTTATCGCCGAGCTCGGGCTGGCCGGTGACCGGGTGGCACCCGGTACCACGTCCTCGGCGATCTGGACCCTGGGTGCGCTCCATCCGCTGCCCAGGCGCCAGTTCATGGGCGTGCCGTCCGATCTGGCCGAGCTGAACCGGTCGGGGGTGGTGTCCGGCGCCGGGGCCGCCCGGGCCAGCCAGGACCTCGAGCTGCCGCCGACCGCGCGGGAAGGCGACGTGCCGGTCGCGGAGTTCGTCGGCGCCAGGTTCGGCGCTGAAGTGGTTGACCGGCTGGTCGACCCGCTGCTCGGCGGGGTCTACGCGGGACGTTCCTCCGAGTTGTCGTTCGACGCGACGATGCCCGCGCTGGCCGCCGCGTCGCGGCGGCACCGGTCGCTCGCCGAGGCCGCGGGCTCGCTGCTCCCGCCGCCCGCGCCGGTCGCGGACCAGGACCGGGCGCCGGGCGGCACTCGTTCCGGCGGACCGGTGTTCACCAGCCTGGCCGGGGGACTGGGCCAGCTGCCCGCCTTCCTGGCCAAGGCGTCGGGCGCGGAGATCCGGACGGCCGCGATGACCAGGGCTCTGTCACCGGCGCCGGGCGCTCCTGATTCTCCAGCCGACCAGGGCACTAGGCCCGGCTGGCGCCTGACGCTCGGATCGGCGGCCGCCGGAGAGTTGATTCACGCCGACGCGGTGATCCTGGCCGTGCCCGCGCGTCCGGCCGCCCGGCTGCTCGCCGGCGTGCCGGGCGCCTCGGCCGCGGTCGCGGCGTTCGGCGAGATCAGCTACGCGAGCATGGCGATCGTCACGCTGGCCTATCCGCGTTCGGCTTTTCCCGGGGCGTCCTCCGCGGGCGGGCTGGCCGCGTTGGGCTGGAGCGGGTACCTGGTCCCGGCCGTGGACGGGCGCGCGGTGAAGGCGGTCACCTTCTCCACCGTCAAGTGGCCGCACCTGGCCGAGCCGGCGCCTGGCGCCGAGCCACTGGAGATCGTGCGTTGTTCGGTCGGCCGGATTGGCGAGGAAGCCATCCTTCAGCGGGCCGATGAGGACCTGGCCGCGCTGGCCGCGGCCGAACTGGCCGCCGCCACCGGGGTGCACGGCGCTCCTGTCGCGCACCGCGTCACCAGGTGGGGCGGCGCCCTGCCGCAGTACACGGTCGGACACCTGGACCGGGTGGCGCGGATCCGGGCGGCCGTCGCCGCCCAACCCGGCCTGGCCGTCTGCGGGGCGGCGTACGAGGGAGTCGGCATACCCGCCTGCGTCGCGACGGCCCGCGCGGCGGCCGATCGGGTGACGGAGTTCCTCCGCGGTGGCCGACAATAGTGGACATGGCTGACGAACAGAGGACGACCGGGCCGGGCGGCACGAGCCCCGAGGCCGCGGAGACGGCCAGCAAGCCCAAGGCGCGCGATCTCAACGAGCTGATCCGGTACACGATGTGGTCGGTGTTCCGGGTCAGCGACCGCACCGGTCTGGACGCCGGCGGCCACGGGAACGCCTCAGCCGAGGTGGAGGACCTGTTCGACCAGGCGGCGGGCAAGGGCATCGTGACCCGCGGCTGCTACGACGTGCAGGGCTTCCGGGCCGACGCCGACTTCATGTTCTGGTGGGTCGCGCCGACCTCGGACGACCTCCAAGACCTGTACGTCCGGTTCCGCCGGACCCGGCTGGGCCGGTGCAGCGAGCCGGTCTGGTCGGTGATGGCCGTCCATCGCCCGGCCGAGTTCAACAAGAGCCATATCCCCGCGTACCTGGCCGACGAGGACCCGCGCGCCTACGTAAGCGTGTACCCGTTCGTCCGTTCCTACGAGTGGTACCTGCTTGATCCCGCCGAGCGCCGCAGGATGCTCGCTGAGCACGGGATGATGGCCCGCGAGTACCCAGACGTCCGGGCCAACACGGTGCCGTGCTTCGCGCTGAACGACTACGAGTGGATCCTGGCCTTCGAAGCCGACGAACTGCACCGGATCCTGGACCTGATGCGGCATCTGCGCGGCTCGGACGCGCGACGGCACACCCGGGTGGAGATCCCGTTCTACACCGGGCGCCGCAAGCCGGTGCACGACCTGGTCGCCGACCTAGCCTAACGTCGAGAAGTGCCTGACGATCTCCGGGTGAACAGCTGGCTGGTCATACCGGCCGCGGAACTGCACGAGCGCTTCTCCCGCTCATCGGGTCCCGGCGGGCAGTCGGTCAACACCGCCGACAGCCGGGTCGAGCTCTCCTTCGACGTCGCCCACTCGGCCGTGCTGCCCGAGTGGGCGCGGGCCAGGGCGCTCGAGCGCCTGGCTAGCCGGTTGTCCGGCGGGATGCTCACCATCGCCGCGTCCGAGCAGCGCAGCCAGCTCGCCAACCGGCAGGCCGCGCGGGCGCGGCTGGCCGACCTGCTCCGCGACGCGATCGCCCCGCCGCCGCGCCCCCGCGTCCCGACCAGGCCCGGCCGCGCCGCCAACGAGCGGCGCCTGCAAGCCAAGCGCAGCCGCGCCGCGGTCAAACGCACCCGCCGCTACGACGACCGCAACTCTGATTTAGAGCGTCAGGCAGTGGCGCGGCCCTGGGTGGGCCCACGGATTCCGAAGCTGCGCAATACCCCATTAGGGTTAGCCCCGAGCCCAGTCTGCCCTTCTACTGCCGACAGGGATCATCTCTGCTGTGCGAGACTGCATCGTGGCACCCAAGGACGCTGCGGTCGCGAAGATGGCTGATCTCTTCGACCCCGAGCCGGGAACCTGGGGTCTTCGCGGCGACCCTTACCTATGGCGCGCGCTTCGCGAACACCTGTCCGAGGTGGACATTCCAGAATCGGCCGAGGGAGTCGTTCGCCTACTGAACGCCGCGTTCGCCGACCTTGCGGGTCTGGACCTGGCTAGCGACACGGCGTCGGCGGCGTACCGGGCGCAATACGCCCGTGGCGGCATGTCCGGCGGGATGATTAGTCTGGATGCGTGGCGGCAGGAGCTCATGCCCATTCTGGTGGAGCGGGCCAGGCTGCTGCTGGAGGCCTGATCGCGGAGCGCCCCTGGGCAAGGGCATAACCGAGCCGCGGAATGCCGCCGCGCGCACGCTGGTTAGCCCGGCATGAGCGTGTTCACGGAATCCGAGCTCGAGTACCTCGCGCAGCAGCGCCTGGGGCGCATCGCCACGGTCGGCGCGGACGGGCAGCCGCACGTGGTACCTACGTCTTTCCAGTACAACGCCGAGCACGACGCCATCGACGTGGGCGGCATGCGGATGAGCCAGACCAAGAAGCTGCGTGACGTGCAGCGCACGGGCCGGGCCAGCATCGTGGTTGACGACGTGCTGCCGCCGTGGCAGCCCCGGATGATCGAGATCCGCGGGACTGCCGCCGTAATTTCGTCGGGAGGCAAGGCCTTCGGCGATCGGTTCGAAGACACCATCGTCCGCATCCAGCCCACCCGGATCATCGCCTTCGGTATCGACCCCGGCGAGACGACCACCGCTCGCTCGGTCACCACCTGACCGAGCGCCGTTGCCTGACGGAGGGCTGAGCTTACCTGCCGGAGGGCGGCCAGACCGGGGCGGCGTCGGTACCGGACTGGTACGCCGCCTACGACGATCCCGTGGCGGGCTCGGCGCTCGCCTTGATCCACACCCATCCCGGTCAGCCATGGACCGTGGCCTCCCTAGCCGCCGCGGTCGGCTCCTCGCGCGCCGGCCGCCACTGCGCAGGCGGTCTGCAGATCGCGTGGAGAGCGCGTGAAGACCCCGGGCGCCATGGCGGGGCCCAGGTCGCGGCCGTGGACATGGTACGGTGCGCTTTTTATGCTGGCCCGGTGACCGTGCCGTCCCTGTTGGTCCAGGCTTGGGCGTGCAAGCCCGGTTAGCGCAGGTCCGCGTCCAGCCCGGAACGAGGCGGCGAGCGTGCAATTCCCCGAAGACCGGTCAGCGTCGGCCGCAGGCGCCCGGCGCGAGGTTCTGGAGCGCGACGCTGAGCTCGCCGTCCTCGCTGATGCCGTGCAGGCCGCGGCCGAGGGAACCGGCTGCGTCGTCCTGATCATGGGCGAGGCCGGGATCGGCAAGTCCAGCCTGGTCGAGGCGCTGCGGGCCAGCCTGCCCGCGTCCGGCCGGATGCTGATCGGCTACTGCGATGACCTGGCCACCCCACGGACCCTCGGTCCGTTCCGCGATCTGGCGGGCAGCGTGGGAGCCGAGCTCAGCCAGGCCGTACGGGACGGCAGCGACCGCGACCGGGTGCTGGCCGCCCTGCACGCGGAGCTGAGCTGGCCCGAACATCCGACGGTTCTCGTCATCGAAGACGTTCACTGGGCCGACGATGCGACGCTCGACGCCCTGCGTTTCCTCATCCGGCGGATCGCCGACCTGCCCGCCGTCCTGATCCTCACCTACCGCGACGACGAACTGGACCGGGAGCACCCGCTCCGGGGCCTGCTCGGCCACGCCTCCCGCAGCGACCACGTTCCGTCACCTGCCTCTGGGCAGGCTCTCGCAGGCCGCGGTGCGGCAGCTCAGCGCGGGCAGCTCCGTCGACGCCGACGACCTTTTCGTGCTCACCTCGGGGAACCCGTTCTTCGTCCAGGAACTGCTCGCCTCGGCACTGGGCGAGCGCGTGCCGCGCACCATCGTGGATGCGGTCCTGGCCCGGCTCAGGCAGCTGGACCCGCCGGTCCAGGACGCGCTCGAGCAGCTGGCCGTGGTCCCGTCCGCGCTCGAACGCTGGCTGGTCGACGCGCTGGTGCCGGACAGCGCTCCCGGCCGGGTGGCGGTGCTGGCCGCCGCCGAACAGCGTGGCCTGCTCGCCGTGTCCGTGCGCGGCGTCTCCTTCCGTCATGAGCTCACCCGGCGAGCCATTGCGGGCTCGCTGCCGCTGGCCCGGCTGGTGGCGCTGAACCAGCGCGCGCTCGCGGCCCTGGTCGCTAGGGACGGGCCGGACGTGGCGCAGATCGTGCACCACGCCGCGCAGGCCGGTGACGTGGACGCCATCGTCCGCTACGGCCCCGCCGCCGCCCGGGACGCGGCTCGGCCGGCGCGCACCGTGAGGCGGTCGCGCATTTCGCGCTCGTCCTGGACCATGCCGACCGGTTCCCCGCGGGTGAACAGTCCGAGCTGCTCGAGCGGTACGCGGTCGAGTGCTACACGATCGGCGCCGCGGAGCGGGCGGCGGTGGCTGAAAGGCAGGCGGTCGAGCTGAACCGGCAGCAGCCCGACCTGCGCATCCTCGGCGGCAGCCTGCGATGGCTGGCCCGGATGCAGTGGTGGGCGGGCGATCGCGAGGAAGCCGAACAGGCCGCCCGCGAGGCGGTCCAGGTGCTCGAGTGGGCGGGGGACAAGCGGCAGCTGGCGTTGGCCCTGAGCTGTCAGTCGCAGCTGTACATGCTGGCCAGCCGGGCGCCGGAGAGCATCACCTGCGGCGAGCGCGCGGTCTCGCTGGCCCGCGAGGTCGGCGACCCGGCCATCACCTCGCATGCCCTGACGAACATCGGCACGTCGCAATGCCAGCTCGATGACCCGGCCGGCCCGGCCACCTTGGACGAAGGACTCCGGATCGCCCTGGACGCGGGCGACGTCGAGGACGCCTGCCGCGCGTACGTGAACAACGTGTGGCAGTTGCTCGGCCGGTACCGCCTGGCCGAGGCGGAGCGATACCTGACGGCAGGCATGAAGCTCGCCGAGGACGCCGAGTTCCTCGGGTTCCTGTCGTACATGCACGTGGAGCGGGCCATGCTGGAGTTCTCCCGCGGATCGTGGGACGCGGCCGTCGGGTGGGCCGAGCTCAGCGTGGACACGAGCCTGCCGGTGAGATGCCCGGCCATCACGGTGATCGGCCGGGTCGCCGCCCGGCGCGGGCAACCCGAGGCGGCCAGCCTGCTCTGGACCGCCTGGGATCTGGCCGTGAAGTCCAGCGAGCTGCAGCGGACCGGTCCCGTCGCCGTCGCGCGCGCCGAGGCCGCCTGGCTGCACGGTGACCGGGCCAGCGTGCGAGACATCGCGCTGCCGGTCTACCAGGAGGCCGTCCGGCTCGATGACCGGGTCCATCAGGCCGAGCTCGGGTACTGGCTGGCCAAGGCCGGGCAGCGGGTCCAGCCGCCCGGTGATCATCCTTACGCGGTGCAGGCGGCGGGCCGGTGGCGCGAAGCCGCCGCGCTCTGGGAGTCCGCGGGCTGCCGGTACGAGCGGGCCGCGGCGCTGGCGGAAAGCCAGGAACCGGAGCACATGCTGACTGCGCTCGGGATGCTCGACGAACTGGACGCCAGGCCGCTGGCCGCCAAGGTCCGCAGGCGGCTGCGCGTACTGGGCGTGGCTCGCATCCCGCGCGGGCCGCTGACCGAGACCAGGGTCAATCCAGCCGGCCTGACCGGCCGCCAGGTCGACGTGCTGCGGCTGCTCGGCCAGGGCTTCACGAACGCCCAGATCGCCAGTGAGCTCGTGGTTTCCGTGCGCACGGTCGACAGTCACGTCGCCGCCGTGCTCGGCAAGCTCGGCGCGGCCAGCCGCCAGGAGGCCGCGGTCCGTGCCGCCGAGCTCGGCCTGCTCGACGCCCGGGATCGGTAGCCGGTCGGGCCGAGTTCAGTACCGCCTGCCGATGCCGCGCGGGTGCTCCCCGGCATATTCCTGAAACCGGGCGACGGACCAATGGGCCGCGCCATCACGTCCGGTGACTTCTGAGGAGCAATTGTGAGTACTGTCGCAGCGCAGTCCGGCCGCAACGGCGTGGACACCGCGAAACTGTTCGCGACCGTGGATGCGGTCAAGGCGCACCCCGAGGCGGCCCGGTTCCGGTTCAGCGTGACCAACCACTGGATCTCGGGCACGCACAACCGGAACCAGATCAGCACCTTCTTCGGGGTGGGCGCGGAGCAGCAGCACGCGGCCACCTTCGCCATCGAGGCCGACCACCCCGCGGTGCTGGTCGGTGAGGACACCGCGCCGACCCCCGCCGAGATCCTGCTCGCGGCCCTGGCCTCGTGCCTGACCTCGGGCCTGGGCAACATCGCCGCCGTCCGCAAGATCACCCTGGAGTCGGTCGAGTCCCGGGTCGAGGGCGACATCGACCTGCGCGGAATCCTCGGCCTGTCCGACGAGGTCCGAAACGGGTTCAGTCAGATCCGGATCAGTTTCCGGGTGCGCGGCGACGCGCCGCCCGCCAAGCTGCGTGAGCTCGTGCAGCAGGCCGTGGACCGGTCAGCGGTCTACGACGTGCTGACCCACGGCGTGCCGATCACCGTAGACGTGGCCACCAGCTGACCACGCGACCAGCAACCGACGACGGGGGACGGGGGAAACAACCATGCGCAGGGTGGACACCCTCGTCGTCGGTGCCGGCCAGGCCGGCCTGGCGGTCAGCCGCTGCCTGGCCGAACGCGGTGCCGACCATGTCGTCGTCGAACGGGGGCGGGTCGCCGAGCGGTGGCGCACCGCCCGCTGGGACTCGCTGCGGCTGATCACCCCCAACTGGATGAGCCGGCTGCCCGGATGGTCCTATCCGGGACCCGACCCGGACGGCTACATATCAGCGCCCGAGCTGGTGGTCTACCTGCAGGGTTACGCCGAATCTGGCGCCGCCCCGGTGCGGGAGAACACCACGGTCGAGCTGGTCGAGACGTGCGCCACCGGCCTGCGCGTCGTCACCGACCAGCAGACCTGGCTGGCCCGCAACGTCGTCGTGGCGACCGGGACCGAGAACCGGGCGTTCGTCCCGCCGGTGTCCGCCGGGCTAGATCCCGGCGTGCACCAGCTGCCCGCCGGGCGCTACCAGAGCCCGCTGCAGGTGCCCGCCGGGGGCGTGCTGGTGGTCGGGGCCTCCGCATCGGGCGTGCAGATCGCCGACGAGCTGCGCCGGGCCGGGCGGACCGTCGTCGTCTCGGCGGGCCGGCATTCCCGGCTCCCTCGCCGCTACCGGGGCCACGACATCCAGTGGTGGCTGCACCGGACCGGCATCCTCGGCCAGCGGATCGACCAGATGCGCGACGCGCGGTCGGCCCGCCGGGCGCCGTCCCTGCAACTGTCCGGCCGTCCCGGCTACCGGGTCGATCTGGAAGCGCTCGCGGCCCGCGGGGTGATCCTGGCCGGCCGGCTCACCGCCGCGGACGGCTGGTCGGTGGCCTTCGCCGATGACCTTCCGGCCACCACCGGGGCGGCGCAAGCCCGGATGGAGCGCCTCCTGCGCTCTATCGACGCCTTCAGCACCGCCGGCCGCACAGCCGAGGCGCTGCCCGCTTTCACCGCGCCGCCCGGACCCGCCCGGGTGGACCTGCGCCAGGCGGGCATCACGACCGTGATCTGGGCCACCGGCTACCGGCCGGCGTACCCCTGGCTGCGGGTACCGGTCCTGGACCAGCACGGCGAGATCGAACACCGCCGCGGGGTGACCCGCGTCCCGGGCCTGTACGTTCTCGGCCTGCGCTTCCTGCACCGCCGCAACTCCAGCTTCATCGACGGCGTGGGGCCCGACGCCCGGTTCGCCGCCGCCCACCTGACCCGGCGGACGGGCGCCCACCCGTGGGACCTCACCGCCTGACACACGGAGAACGAAGATGTCCTACGACCTGGTCATCGTCGGAGCCCGCTGCGCGGGCGCCGCGACCGCGCTGCTCCTGGCCCGGCAAGGCGCCCGGGTACTGCTACTTGACCGGTCCAGGGACGGTACTGACGCCCTGTCGACCCACGCGCTCACGCGCGGCGCGGTCCTGCAGTTGCATCGCTGGGGTCTGCTGCCCGGCATCGTTGCCGCGGGGACGCCGCGGATACCGTCCGCCACCTTCCACCTGCCGGGCGGCGCTACCACGGCCGATATCAAGGCCAGGGACGGTGTCGACGCGCTGTATGCTCCGCGGCGCACCGTCCTGGACCCGCTCCTGGCCGACGCCGCGCGGCGGGCCGGTGCCGACGTGCGGTTCGGCGTGTCGGTTAGTCGCGGAATGCCTGCCCGGCCCGGGCAGAGCGACGGCACCACTCACAGCGCCGGGACGTTGACCACGATGGCGTCCTGGGTGGACCGGGCGATGACCACGACCGCCTCAGTATCCGGGGACGGGTTCTCCTCGCGGTGCGGAACGTGCGGCGGGACCCGAACGTAGTCGCCGGGCGAGGCCTCGAGCCGGACCAGCGAGCCGCTCTCCGGGTCGCGGAACACGAACACCGGATGGCCCGACACCACGTAGATGCCGGTCTCGGACTTCCCGTGATGGTGATCCCCGGACGACGTCCCCGGCCGTACCACCGTCCGCCCCATCCACAGCGACTGCGCTCCGACCAGGTCGCCGGAGATGGCCGCGGTCCGGATCATCCCGCCGGTCTGCGCGGTGCCGGCCGACAGCGAGTCCGCGCGGATCAGCCGCAACGCCTTGTCCATGCGACGCAGCGTACAGCCCGCAGCTTAACGAATCGGAATTGTCGGTCCCTGATGGGATACTCGAACACGTGGTGCTACGGATGTCAGTTGGGCGCATGGTCGGGCGGGACGGTGAGCTCGGCCGCCTGCTCAGCCTGCTCGATGACGCCGAGGCGGGCCGTTCGGTCGTCGCGCTGGTCAGCGGCGACGCCGGGGTGGGCAAGACCCGGCTGATCAGCGAGGTGACCCGGCTGGCCGCCGGACGCGGCTACATCGTGCTGTCCGGGCAGTGCGCCGAGCTCGGCGACAGCGTGCCCTACCTGCCGCTAGCCGACGCGCTCCGCGGCGCCGCCCAGTCCACCGGGGTCCGCGACGCGCTCAGCTCCCGCCCGGCCCTGAGCCGGCTGCTGCCCGAAGGCGGCGAGGGGCCCATCGCCGACTCGGACCGTTCGGGCCTGGCCCGGCAGCAGATGTTCGGCGGCGTGCTCGGCCTGCTCGCCGAGCTGGCCGCCGCGGCGCCCGTGCTGCTCGTGCTCGAGGACCTGCACTGGGCCGACGCCTCCACCCGGGACCTGGTCACGTTCCTGTCCCGGATGCTGCACCGCGAACGGGTCGCCCTGATCGGCAGCTACCGGACCGACGACCTGCACCGGCGGCACCCGCTGCGGCCCGTGGTCGCCGAGCTGCTCCGGCTGCCCAGCGTGATCGCGGTCGACCTCGCCCCGCTGACCCCCTCGGCCCTGGCCGAGCACCTCACCGCCACCGCGCCGGCCCGCATCGACGCGACCGAGCTGAACGACATCGTGGCCCGCGCCGAGGGCAACGCCTACTACGCCGAGGAACTGCTCGCCGCCTCGGTCGGCGGCGATCCCGGCCATCGCGACACCCTGCCGGCCGGGCTGGCGGCCCTGCTGCTCAACCGGGTCGAGCAGCTGACCGACGCCACGCAACAGGTGCTCCGCGCCGCGGCCGTGGCCGGCCGCAAGGCCGACGACGAGCTGGTCCGGGCCGCGTCCGGCCTGGCGGCCGCCGAATACGAGGGCGCCGTGCGGGAGGCGGTCGCCCACCAGTTGCTCGTGCCCGACGGCACCGAGGGGTACGTCTTCCGGCACGCCCTGCTTCGCGAGGCCGTCTACGCCGATCTGCTGCCGGGGGAGCGGACCAGGCTGCACGCCACCCTGTGCTCGCTGCTCGCCGACGAGCAGCGGCTCACGATGCCGGGCACCGCCGCCGAGCTAGCCCAGCACTGCCTGGCCAGTCATGACATCCCCGGTGCGTTCGCCGCGTCGGTCCGGGCCGGGAAGGACGCGGAGGAACTGGGCGCGCCGGCCGAGGCGCACCGCCACTACGACCAGGCACTGGCCCTGTGGGAGCGGGTACCCGACCAGGAGAAGACCGCGGGCATGGCCCGCGGCAAGCTTGGCTTGCTGTCCGCGACCAACGCGGCGGACAGCGGGGACGTCGACCGTGCCGTCCACTTGCTCCGGCGGTTGCGGCAGCTCGTCGCCGACCAGGCCGAGCAGGGCGATCAGCCCGTCGACGTCAAGCTGGCCAGCCGGATCGGCGAGCGGCTGGCCTTCAACCTGATGCTCATCGACGATCCGAAGGCCCCTGCCGAAGCCGTCGAGGTCGCGCGGGCCACCGTGGAGGCCACGCCCGCGGACCCGCCGACCTGGCAGTACGCGCGGGCCCTCACCACCTACGCCTACGCCCTGATCGTCGAGGAGGACTTCAACGTGGCCCGGGACTGGGCCAAGCGGGGGATCGCCGCCGCCCGGGCCGCCGCCGCGCCCTGGGTCGAGGCCGACGCGCTCGTGACCCTGGGGTTCATGAGCAACCGCGAGGGCCGCAACGACGAGGCGATCAAGGTGCTGACCGCGGCGCACCGGCAGGCCCGGGAGGCCATGGTCCTCGGCGTGGAGCTGCGCTCCGCCTATCACCTGGCTCGAGCCCACCTGGAGCGCGGCGACCTGACCACCGGCGGATCCGTGGCTCACGAGGGCACCAAGCGGGCCATCCAGACCGGCCTCGACATGTCCCCGTACGGCGTGGACCTGCAGCACCTGCACTTCCAATGTCACTTCGCGGACGGCAAGTGGGATCATGCGCAGGAGATCGCCGACGGCTTCCCGGTCCGCGTCACCAGCCCGCCCGAGGCCTACCTGTCCTCGATGGCCCTGTTCATCGACGTCGCACGCGGCAACCCGGCGGTAGAAGAGCGGCGCGCCTGGATCGAGCCGTTCTGGACGGTCCGCGGCTGGGACTCGTTCACCGCACGCGGCCTGCTCGCCGAGCACGCCCTCTGGCAGGGCGACACCACCCAGGCCCTGACCGAGGCCCAGGCCGCGATCGAGATCGACTACGTCCCCCGTGGGGGTACTCCCCGTCGGTCATCAGGCCCGTCGCGGTGGCCCTGAGCGCCCGCGCCGACCGGGCCGGGCACGCCCGGGCCAGCGGCGATGACGAGACGGCTGGCGCCGAGGCGAGCGCGGCCGCGGGACTGATTGACATCGCCCGCCGGGGAGCGGCCTTCGCCAAACGGCCCAAGTTCATCCTGGGCCCCGAGGGCCGTGGCTGGCTGGCCCGCGCCGAGGCGGATTACGGGCGCGCAACCGGCGGCAATACCCCGCAGGCCTGGCAGGCGGTCCTGGACGCGTTCGGCCCCGCCTACGTCTACGAGATCGCCCGCACCCGCTGGCGGCTGGCCGAGGCGCTCGCCGAGGCGGGGAGCCGTGACGAGGCCGAAGAGCAGTGGCGGCTGGCGGCCCAGACCGCGGACCGCCTCGGCGCCAAGCCGCTGCGCCGGGCGCTGGACGACCTGGCGCGCCGGGCCCGGATCGGCACCGCGCCGGACCTGCCGGACGGCGCGGTCCTGGCCGCGCTGACCAGCCGGGAACGTGAGGTGCTCCGGCTCATCGCCGCGGGCCGCAGCAACCGGGAGATCGCCTCCGTGCTGTTCATCGCGCCGAAGACGGCCAGCGTGCACGTGTCGAACATCCTCGGCAAGCTCGGCGCGGCCAGCCGCACCGAGGCCGCCGCCATCGCCCACCGCGAGGGCCTGCTCCCCGAGCCGTCAAGAAGCTGAGCCGTCAAGAAACTGATCGCTCAGCGCTCCCGATCCGCGGGAACGGCTCGGTGGAGAACACCACCTGGACCGGGACCTCGAAGTACTCCGCGATCCGCAGGGCCAGGTACAAGCTCGGGCTGTACTCGCCGCGCTCCAGGTAGCCCACGGTCTGGTAGTGCACGTTGAGCGCTTCGGCCAGCTGGCGCCGGGAGATCCCCCGCTCGGCGCGCAGCACCGCGATCCGGTTGTAGATGATCTCACTCATCCGCTACGCATCCTCACTGAACTCGAAGCATGGCCCTCTCGCGGCGCGCGGCCACAGCCGACCCGGACTCGTGCCGGGCCATCCGGCGCAGCAGCACCGGCGCTACCAGCAGTCCCACCACCGCCCACGCCCCTAGTACGCCGAACGTCGCCAGGTGCCGCCACGAGTGCCCGATTTCGACCGAGGCCAGGCTGGCCGGCAGCAGGGCCGAGCGCATCCCGAGTCCCAGCCAGTACAGCGGGAAGACCTGCCCGAGCACGGCGCCCATCGGCAGCGTGGCGACCAGTCCGAGCGCCAGCACCCAGATCAGCGTCAGCCAGGCCGTGGCACTGCCCACGACCCGGCCGTGGAACAGGAACGACCCGGGGATGAACGTGGCCACCACCCCGATCACGATGACCCCGGACACGGCGACGAAGTCGCGCCGGGCCTGCGGGTCGAACCCAGCCGTCGGCTCGTCGAGGAATAGCAGCTCAGGGCGGCCCACGATGCCGATCGCCACGTCCAGGCGGCGGCGCTGACCGCCGGACAGGCGGCGGATCTTCTGGCCTGCGAGCTCGGTGAGCCCGACGGTCGCGAGCAGTTCATCGGCGTTCCACGGCCGCGGCAGCTCCGCGGTCGAGTACGGCGCGTAGTAGCGGCCCAGGTGCGCGAGCAGTTCGCGGACCCGCCACTTGGCGTGGTCACGCCAGGATTGCTGGACCACGCCGATCCGGGCCCGCCAGTCCTCGCCGCCGTGCCCCGGATCGATGCCGAGCACGCTGACCTGGCCCGCCGACCGCATCCGGAAGCCCTCGAGGATCTCGATCGTGGTCGTCTTGCCCGCGCCGTTGGGCCCGAGCAGGGCCAGCACCTCGCCCCGCCGCGCCGCGAACGTCACCCCGTCCAGCACATCGGTCCGCCCGTACCGCATCCGCAGGTCACGGACGTCGACCACGAACTCCCCGGCAACAGCCATCCGCAGCACCCCATGTAACCCCATATATCGACCCTGCAACGAACGATAGCAGCTGTACTACATTTCGCCAAGCCGCCAGTAACCCCATCGTGCGATGAAACCGGGGATCCATCACGTAAGAGGGTGGTGAAACCCGGGTTTCACCACCTAAAAGCCCCAAGCGCCCGCCCAGTTCAGCCCGGCCCAGTTCAGCCCGCCCCAGTTCAGCGCGGGGCGAGTTCGGCCAGGATCTGCTCGGCGCGAGCGGCCGCGGCCCGCGGCTCCACCGTCGGCGACCCGACCTGCGGATCCCAGTTGAGGTCGTAGAACAGCTCGGTCACGCCCTGTTCGCCGAGCCATGCCGCGTCCTCGCGGATCTGCGCGAAGCTGCCCGACAGCAGCCGCCGGGTGCCATCCGGCCCTTCGGCGGGGGCGCCGGCCAGCACCACGCCCCGGCATACGATGCGCACCGCTCCCGGGTCGCGGGCCGCCGCCTGCGCCGCCTCCCGGATCACCGTGACCGCCTCGCCGATCTTGGACAGGTCGGCGCGGCTGGAGGTGATCCAGCCGTCGGCGATCCGCCCGGCCCGCTCCATGGCCGGGCGTGACATGCCGCCGAGCAGCACCGGCGGTCCGGGGCGCTGCACCGGCCGGGGGTCCTGCCGGCCGGCCGGGATCGTGTAGAACTCGCCGTCGAACGAGCTGACCTCGTCGGCCCACAAGGTCCGCAGCACGGCCAGGTACTCCTCGGTCCGCGCGCCGCGCCGGGCCGTCGACGCGCCGGCCGCGGCGAACTCCTCGGGCATCCACCCGATGCCCAGGCCCAGGTCGAGCCGGCCGCCGGACAGCACGTCCACCGTGGTGGCCTGCTTGGCCAGCACCGTCGGCGAGACGAACGGCAGGTTGACCACGGCCACGCCCAGCCTGATCCGCGTCGTGCCGGCGGCCAGGTACCCCAGCGCGACCATCGGGTCGAGCACGCTACGGTACACCGGCTCCATCCCGGAGCCCTCGGGCACCAGCAGCCGCTGGAAGCTCCACAGCGACGCGTACCCCGCGTCCTCCGCCTGCCGGGCAAAGTCGGTCAGGTATCCGGGGGTCGCCCAGGCCCCCGCCACCGGGGCACCGTAACCAATATGCATGTCCATACCCTAGTGAAAGACTTTTCTGCCGAACGGGCCGTGGTGCGTCCGTCCCGCCAGGGTGCGTGTCGTCCGGCGTTCCGCTTGCCATAGCCCGGCGGCCCTGGGACGGTTAGGATGTCCACTTTGCGATTGGCGGTGACGGTTGTGACTATTGCTACGCCCTTGTCGACGAAGGGCCGGTTCATCGTCGACGCGAACGGGAACCGGGTCAAGCTGGCCGGGGTCAACTGGTACGGCGCCAGCGAGGACATCGGCGTGCCGGTCGGCCTGGACTGCAACGACCGCAACGCGATTGCCGAGCTCATCGCCCAGCAGGGGTTCAACAGCGTGCGGTTCCCGTTCAGCTTGTGGATGACCGAGCAGACTACGCCGGTCGCCGATCAGTACCTGCTGCGCAACCCGGACCTGTCCGGGTCGACCCCGATGCAGGTCTACGACGCCTGCGTCAAGGCGCTCACCGACCAGGGCCTGATCGTCATCCCGAACGTCCACCTGCTCGACTTCGGCTGGTGCTGCGCCAACAACGACACCAACGGCCTGTGGTTCAACGACCGCTGGCCGGCCGCGAAGTTCACCTCGATCTGGCAGGACATCGCCCGGCGGTACGCCTCCAATCCGCTGGTCGCCGCGATGGACATCAAGAACGAGCCGCGCCACGCGACCGTCGGCGGGAACAATCTCGGCCCTGCCTGGGGCACCGCGATAGAAACCGATTTCGCCGCCATGTACGCCACGGTGGGGAACCTGCTTCACCAGGTCGACCCGGGCCTGCTGATCATCTGCGAGGGCCTGAACTACGCCGGCGACCTGACCGGCGTGGCCAGCCACCGGGTCCAGCTCGCCGAGCCGAACAAGGTCGTGTACAGCATGCACGACTACTCCTGGAGCAACCATCCCAACGGCCAGTCCCAGGCGGCCTACATCCAGCAGATGACCACGAACGGGGGGTACCTGCTCAACCAGGGGATCGCCCCGGTGTGGGTCGGCGAGTTCGGCGACAACGCCAGCGCACTGTCGGCCCCGGGCGGCGGCGGAAGCTGGTGGGCCAACATCCAGGCCTGGCTGAAGGAAGCCGACGTCGACTGGTGCTGGTGGGCCCTCAACCCGACCCACGGCCAGAGCTGCACCCCCGGGACCAGCACGATTCAGAACTACTGGGGCAAACCGGAGCCGTACGGCCTGCTGACCATGGACTGGACCAGCGTGGGCTATCCGGCCGCGGTCACCATGCTGCAGGCCCTGATGGCACCCCGCACCGGCCCGGGAATCTCCTGAAGGGTGTATCAGGCGGCCGCCGGCCGCCCCCGTAGGGTTGTCAGGCCCACGCTGTTACTAGGGGAAACGAGAGTATGGCTATCGCCACGCCACTGTCGACCAGCGGCCGGTTCATCGTCGACAAGAACGGGACGCGGGTCCGCCTGGCCGGCGTGAACTGGTACGGCGCCAGCGAGGACACCGGGGTCCCGGCCGGGCTCGACCGCATCGACCGCGGCACGCTGGCCGGGCTCATCGCCGCGCAGGGGTTCAACAGCGTGCGGCTGCCGTTCAGCGTGTGGATGACCCGGCAGTCCACTCCGGTGCCGCAGCAGGCTCTGGCCGCCAACCCCGATCTGATCGGGAGGAACCCGCTCGAGGTCTTCGACGCCTGCGTCAAGGCGCTGACCGACAAGGGCCTGATCGTCATCCCCAACTGCCACCTGCTCGACTTCGGCTGGTGCTGCGGCACCGACGACAGCAACGGCCTGTGGTTCAACGACCGCTTCACGCCCCAGAACTTCACCGACGCCTGGACGGGCATGGCCACGCGGTACAAGTCCAATCCGCTGGTCGCCGCGATGGACATCAAGAACGAGCCCCGGACGGCGGTGGTCGGCGGGCAGAAACTCAGCCCGGCCTGGGGCGGCGGGGGCCGGACCGACATCGCCGCCATGTACACCACGGTCGGCAACGCGATCTTGCACGTCGACCCGCAGGTGCTGATCATCTGCGAGGGGCTGAATTTCGCCAGCGACCTGACCGGCGTGCACAGCCATCCGGTCAAGCTCAGCCAGCCGAATAAGGTCGTCTACAGCCTGCACGACTACCACTGGTTCCACAAGGACCCGCATCAGACCCCGGCCGCCTACATCAGTGCCATGAACCAGAGGGGCGGATTCATCCTGGCCGGCAACGTCGCTCCGCTGTGGCTCGGCGAGTTCGGCCGCATCTGCGCCGCTCCCGCGCCCGGCACCCAGGGTCCGGAACCATGGTGGGGAAACATCAAGGCCTGGCTGGCCCAGGCCGATGTCGACTGGTGCTGGTGGGCCCTGAACCCGACGCACGGGCAGGCCAGCGCCCCGCCGGGCGGATCGGTCGCGCACGCAGGCGGCACGCGCGAGCCCTTCGGCCTGCTGACCCAGGACTGGTCAGGCGTGGGTTTCCCCGACATCGTGACCACCCTGAAGCAGGTCATGCACCCGCAGTCCGGCCCGCACATCGTCGCCCATCACCCCTGAGCCAGTCGGCCTCGGTGGCACAATCGCAGCGTGGACAGCTCAGAAGATGACCTGGCCGGACGGGTGCGGGCGATCTGCCTGGCCCTCCCCGAGGTCACCGAACGGCCCAGCCACGGCGCGCCGACCTGGTTCGTCCGCGGTAAGACGTTCGTGACCTCGTGGGCCGACGGCCACCACGCCGATCAGTTCCCGCACCTGTGGTGCGCGGCGCCGCCCGGGGCGCAGGACGAGCTCACCGCGTCCGCGCCCGGCCGGTTCTTCCGCCCGCCCTACGTGGGCGGCCGCGGCTGGATCGGCGTGCGGCTCGACCGTGACCCGGACTGGACCGAGATCGCCGAGCTATGCCGGGACGCGTACCGGGCGGTCGCCCCGGCCCGGCTGGCCGCTCAGCTGGGAGACTGACCGGTTACCGCTGACGCAATCTCAGCCGCGCAGCCCCAGGCCAGCGAGACGCCCGCCCCGCCGTGCCCGTAGTTGTGCCAGAGCACTCCGTCCCCGAACGGCTCGGCCTCCAGCCGCACCTCCGGACGGTACGGCCGCAGGCCGACGCGATGGCCGAGGATCCTCACCCCGCGCAGGCGAGGATCGATCGCGGCGCACTGAGCCACGATCCGTTCGGCGATAGAAGGGTTCGGCTCCAGATCCCAGGCACCTTCCTCGTTCGTGCCGCCGAGCAGGACCGTCTCCCCGTGCGGGAACATGTACACGATCCACGGCGGTTCCTCGTCCCGGTTAACGTAGAACTCCTCGATGCCGGGGTTGGCGACGATCACCACCTGCCCGCGGACCGGCCTAACCGCGGGGTCGGGCACCAGGTCGCGAGCGCCGACGCCGGAGCAGTTGACCACGACCGGCGCGGCGCCGGCCAGCCCGGCCAGCGATGGGACGGCCGCCACCTCGATCGTGCCGCCGGCCCGCTCGAACCTGGCCCGCAGGTACTCCAGGTAGACCGGCATGGTGGCGACCGGGGCGCTGTAGTGCCAGCCGTCGGTGAAGCCGTCTGGCAGTTCCGATGGCTCGCATGGCCGCAGATCGGACAGCAGCCGGGTCCAGTAATACGGCTCGAGCGGGGTGCGGCTGACCTCCCGGCCGCTGGCCATCCGCACTCCGGTGCCCGGCTCGGCGGCGAGCTTGGACAGGACCTCCAGCCCGGTCCGGGCCCAGTCCAGGACCCGTTCCGGCGGCCCGACCCGCACCGCCCCCCAGACCGCCCCGGCCGCCACCAACGTGGTCTGTCCCGGCGGGACCGCCGTCCTGATCCTCACGCTGAGCCCGGCCTCGGCCAGGCGGATCCCTGCGGTCAGGCCGCAGACCCCGGCCCCGATCACCAGAACGTCCATGCCCCGACCGTATCCTTTGCCCGGAATGATCCGAGCGGAGGTGGCCGTGAGCGAGTTGAGCGACGCGCAATCCAGGCTGATCGATAAGGCGACTGCCGTGTCCGCGGAGTCGGCGAGCCTGAGCGACATCGAGCACGTAGTGATCTTGATGCAAGAGAACCGGTCGTTCGACCACTACTTCGGCACGCTGTCCGGCGTGCGCGGCTTCTCGGACCCGCATGCCCTCCGCGGGGTGTTTGGCCAGTCCGGATACCAGCCGGGGAGGGGCCCCAGCCTGGCCGGCTACCTGGAGCCGTTCCGGCTGTACAGCGATCCACCGGGGCGGGACGGCCAGACCACCAACGACATCTCGCACACCTGGGCGGCCCAGCACGACAGCTGGAACGGCGGCGCCATGGACAAGTTCGTCGCCACCCACGTCGCAGTCGACGGCGCCGCCCACGGCCCGATCACCATGGGCTACTACACCCGCGCCGACCTGCCCTTCTACTACGCGCTCGCGGACGCGTTCACCGTGTGCGACGCCTACTACAGCTCGGTGCTCGGTCCCACCGACCCGAACCGGCTGATGAGCATGTCGGCCACCATCGACCCGGCCGGGACGGCCGGCGGCCCGGTGCTCGAGACGTTCGGGAACCGGATCGCGGAATACGGCAAGCTGCACTGGGAGACGATGCCGGAACGGCTGCAGGCTGCCGGGGTGAGCTGGAAGGTCTACAACGACCGGCTCAGCGAACTCGCGCTGAGCCCGCTGCCTTACTTCAAGGCGTACACCGACCCGTTCTCGGTCACCGGAGTCGAACTGGTCGGCCGCGGACTGACGCCGGACCTGGATGACTTCGGCCAGGACATCAAGCAGAACAAGCTGCCGTCGGTGTCGTGGATCATGCCGCCGCTGGCCGAGTGCGAGCACCCGGCCGCACCGCCTGGCTACGGCGAGTACTTCATCCACAGCATCCTGGCCGCGCTGGTGTCCAACCCGGCGGTGTGGGCGCAGACCGTGCTGCTCGTGACGCACGACGAGAACGGCGGCTTCTTCGACCACGTACCCCCGCTGACCCCGCCGCCCGGGACCGAGGGGGAGTGGCTCACC
Organism: uncultured Actinomycetes bacterium; assembly: GCA_963819785.1. GTDB lineage: Bacteria > Actinomycetota > Actinomycetes > Streptosporangiales > Streptosporangiaceae > Palsa-504. The sequence continues at coordinate 333,730 of CAWFXW010000013.1, forward strand.
GGCAGCCTGCCCGCCGCGGCGGGCGGGATCACCGGGCCCGTCGGCTTGGGCTTCCGGGTCCCCGCCCTGGTCATCTCGCCGTTCAGCCGGGGCGGCTACGTCTGCTCGCAGATGTTCGACCACACCTCGCTGCTGCGCTTCATCGAGACCCGGTTCGGCGTCGAGGTGCCGAACCTGTCGTCGTGGCGGCGCAGCGTGACCGGCGACCTGACCGCGGCCCTCGCGCTGTCCAAGCCGCCGGACACCGGCCTCCCGGCGCTGCCGCCCACCTCGCTCGGCCCGACCAGCCTCGCCGAGCAGGCCGTGCTCAACTCGCTGGCCGGCACGCTGGACGCCGGCATCGACTACCCGCTGCCCGCCACCAACTCGATGCCGTCCCAGGAGACCAGCCCGCCGCGCCCGCCCGTGCCCTAACCAGCCCGCCTCGCCCGCCCGTGCCCTGCGCCTAGTCCGCGGGGCTTGTGGGCCACGACCCCCTTCTATCGAGGCCTGTGTGCCACAACCCCCAAAGCCCGCCTGCTGGTGATCATGCCCGGCGGGGGCGGATCAGGGTGAAGGTCTCGAACTCGGTGTAGTCGGGGGTTGGCGCGCCCTTGGTGCCGGTGGCCGGGTTGACCGGATCCGCGCCGACCGCGTGGTACTGGGTAACGGTGATGGCGGTGCGGCCGCCGAAATCCTCCGGGTCGGGGTGGACGTCGAATACCGCGATCCCGTAGCCGGTCGTGGTGTCGCGCTTGGCCGACCAGAACGGCGTCCTCGACCGCGTCGGCGGCCGCCCGGGTGAAGATGTCCGCCATCGCACCCGGCACGGGGCGGTTAGCACGCGTGAACACCTTGGCCTGCCGCTGCGTGTCGGCGGTGTCGGTGCCGTACTCGTCCAGCGGGGCGTCGGTGCCGCCGCAGCCCAGGATCAGGTGCACGGTGCCCTGGCTGGTGTCGAACACCCCGTTGTCGGTGGTCGTGACCGGGTGCGGGCGCAGCGTGTCGACCACCGCACCGGTGGCGACCTCGTGGCCGGCGTTGGCGTCGGCACCGCGTACCGGAAAGGACCGCTCGTAGTCGTGGTCGTGCCCGGTGAGCACCAGGTCGACCTGGTAGCGGTCGAACAGCGGCAGCCACTGCTGGCGGATCCCGAGGTCGGAGCCGTTTCCCGTGGCCGAGGAAGAGCAAGCGCACTGGTGCATCTGCACCACGATCCAGTCCACTGAGTCGTCCCGCCGGCCCGCCGCCAGCGTTCGTTCCAGCCATGTGGTCTGCGCGCCGCCCGAGTAACCCCTGATGTAGAACGATGTGCCGGGCTCGATGGCCGGGTTGCTCGTGCTGGCCGCCGGGGTCAGGGCCGCCGGGCCGGCCACGAACGCGCCTGCGTCCTGGTACACCACGTCGTCGGCATCGAGACAGACGAACAGGACCGAGCCGATCCGGAAGCTGTACCATCGGCCGCCGAAGCCGGGCACCTTGTTGTCCGGCAGCGTGTAGCGGGTGAGGTAGGAGGTGAACCCCTGCGCTCCGTTGCCGAACTCCACCTCGTGGTTGCCCAGGCACGGCATCCAGGGCCGGTTGGCGGCCGAGGTCTGGTTGTTGTTGCCGAAGTCTCGCCATACCTCGGGCTGCACCGCGGGGTTCAGGTCCGCGTAGCACAGGTCGCCGTTGAGCAGGTGGAACAGCGGCTGGAAGGACTCGACCGCGTCCACCGCGTACGCGCTCTGGCCGTAGGAGAGCACCCAGGCGGTGTTCGGCGTGGCCAGGTCGCCGAAGCTAGTGAAGCGGAACGCCGCCCGGCCGTGCGGGGCGGTCCGGAAGGTGGCGGTGAACGGGTCCGCGGCGTTGCCGTCGTTGTCCGCGGTTACCGCGTACGCGTAGGTCGCGCCGGGCCGCAGCCCGTCGACCCGCGCGTGGTAGGTCCACACCGTCTCGCCGTTGATTCCGTCGGTGTACTGACGGGGCTCGGCCTCGATGACCCGCTGCCCGACCCGCACCCGGGGCCGGGTCGCCGCCTCGGGGCAGGCCCAGGAGACCACGACGCCGGTAGCGGGGTTCTCACCCCAGGTCAGATGAATCTGCTCGGGGGTGCCGTCGCCGCCCGCGGCGCGGGCCTTGCGGGGCCGAGCCGCGGCCCTGGTCGCGTTCGCGGTGGCCGCGAGCAGGCCCGTCCCGCCAGCGGCGAGCACTTGGCGGCGTGACACTGGCCAGGGGGTGCGGGGCATAACGGAAAGGTAAAAGCAGGCGAGTAAACGCCAGATGGCGATGCGGAATGTCGTGGCAAGACATTCCGATGAACTCTGTTGCCTCCGCGGAGGGCCGCCGGGCGGCCTACATGCGGGCCCAGGCCTCGGTGAGCACCGTACGGAGGATCTGCTCCATCTCGTCGAAGTGCTCCTGCCCGCAGATCAGCGGCGGGGCCAGCTGGACGACCGGGTCGCCGCGGTCATCGCAGCGGCACGGCAGCCCGGCGTCGAACAGCGACGGGGAGAGGAAGTCGCGCAGCAGCCACTCGGACTCGGCGTCGGTGAACGTCTCGCGGGTGGCCTTATCCTTGACCAGCTCGATGCCGTAGAAGTATCCGGCGCCGCGGATATCCCCGACGATGGGCAGGTCGTAGAGCTTCTCCAGGGTGGCGCGGAACGCGGCCTCGTTCGCCCGGACGTTCTCCAGCAGGTTCTCCTTCTCGAAGACGTCCAGGTTGGCCAGCGCCATAGCCGCCGAGACGGGGTGGCCCGCGAATGTGATGCCGTGCAGGAACGTGGTGGTGCCTGAGCTGAACGGCTCCATCAGGGCGTCGCTGACGATCATGCCGCCGAGCGGCGAATAGCCGGAGGTGACCCCCTTGGCGAAGGTGATGATGTCCGGCTGATAGCCGTAGCGCTCGGCGCCGAAGTAGTAGCCGAGCCGGCCGAACGCGCAGATCACCTCGTCCGAGACCAGCAGCACGCCGTACCGGTCGCAGATCTCCCTGACCCGCCGGAAGTAGCCGGGCGGGGGCGGGAAGCAGCCACCGGAGTTCTGCACGGGCTCGAGGAAGACCGCGGCGACCGATTTCGGTCCCTCGCGCAGGATCGCTCGTTCGATCTCGTCGGCGGCCCAGATGCCGAACGCCTCCAGGTCGTCGCGCACGAAATCGGGGGCCCGGTAGAAGTTGGTGTTCGGCACCCGGACGCCGCCCGGCGTCATCGGCTCGAACGCGTACTTGATGTCGGCCAGGCCGGTGATCGCGAGCGCGCCCATGGACGACCCGTGGTAGGCGATGTCGCGGCTGATCACCTTGTACCGTCCGGGCTCGCCGGTCAGCTTGAAGTACTGCTTGATGAGCTTCCACGCTGACTCGACCGCCTCCGAGCCGCTGGTGGTGAAGAACACCCGGTTCAGATCGCCCGGAGCCAGGTCGGCCAGCCGCTGGGCCAGTTCGATGGCCTTGGGGTGGGCGTACGACCATAGCGGGAAGTAGGCGAGCTCTCCGGCCTGCCGCGCGCCGGCCTCCGCGATCTCCTGCCGGCCATGTCCGACCTGGCTCACGAACAGGCCGGACAGCCCGTCCAGGTAACGCTTTCCGTGCTGGTCGTAGACGTAGGCGCCCGAGCCGCGCACGATTACCGGGACGTCGCTGTCCGCGTACGATCCCATCCGGGTGAAGTGCAGCCAGAGATTGCGCTTGGCCGCTTCCTGTTCGGTGGTGATGGCGTCGAGGGAGGATGTCATCGTGTTCCCCAGGAGTAGGTCTGCTTACGGAGTTTTAGGTATACGAAGGTCTCTGTGCTGGTGACGCACGGGACCGCGCGGACCCGGCTCAAGATCTCCAGCAGGTGGTCGTCGTCCTCGCAGACGACCTCGGCCAGTACGTCGAACGAGCCGGCCGAGATGACCACATAGTCGATCTCGTCCATCTCGGCGAGCTGGTCGGCCACCTTTTCCAGGTCGCCGTCGGTCTTGATGGCGATCATGGCCTGACGGTGGAAGCCCAGCGTGAGCGGATCGGTCACCGCGACGATCTGCATCACGCCGGAGTCCTGCAGACGCTGGACTCGCTGCCGGACGGCGGCCTCGGACAGCCCGACCGCCTTGCCGATCGCGGCGTAGGACCGCCGGCCGTCTTCCTGCAGCTGCTCGATGATCTGCTTGGAGATATCGTCGGGTACGAGACCACTCGGGCCGTGGGTCGGAAGCGTCCTCGGGCTGTGCGCCATGTGGCCGCCTCCTCCTCCCGGACATAGAGCCGGCCGGGATCATGTCCGCCTATAGGCCAACTGATTTCGTAGCTATATATAAAGATAGCAACTGATTCACTTGTGGAGATAGTCCGCCTCTGCGAAGCTCGTCATTGAGATCGCGGAGAACCGTGACATGCCGCAGGCGAAGACGTGCCGCCGGATGGAGGGCCCGACATGACAGACCGCACGCTGCAGAACTTCGTGAACGGCAAGTTCACCGACGCCACCGACGGCCGTACCAGCGACGTGATCGATCCCAGCACCGGCGAGGTCTACGCGCACGCGCCGGTATCCAGCCGCCAGGACGTGGACGCCGCCATGCGGGCCGCGGCGAACGCGTTCGAGGGCTGGCGCGACGCCACCCCGTCCGAGCGCAGCCTGGCCCTGTTCAGGATCGCCGACGCGATCGAGGCGCGGGCCGACGAGCTGGTCGAGGTCGAGACCCGCAACACCGGCAAGCCGGTCGCCCTGACCCGGTCCGAGGAGATCCCGCCCTCGGCGGATCAGATCCGGTTCTTCGCCGGCGCCGCCCGGGTGCTTGAAGGCCGCAGCGCGGGCGAGTACATGAAGGACCACACCTCGATGATCCGGCGCGAGCCGATCGGCGTCTGCGCGCAGGTGACCCCGTGGAACTACCCGATGATGATGGCGGTCTGGAAGTTCGCGCCCGCCATCGCCGCGGGCAACACCGTCGTGCTCAAGCCGTCCGACACCACCCCGGCCTCCACCATCTTGCTGGCTGAGATCGCCGCGGAGTTCCTGCCGCCGGGTGTGTTCAACGTGGTCTGCGGCGACCGGGACACCGGCCGCGAGCTGGTCGTGCACAAGACGCCCAGCATGGTGTCGATCACCGGCTCGGTCCGGGCCGGCATCGAGGTCGCGCGCGCCGCGGCCGACGACCTCAAGCGCGTACACCTGGAGCTCGGCGGTAAGGCCCCGGTCGTGGTGTTCGACGACGCCGACGTGGCGGCGGCCGCGGCGGGGATCGCCGGCGCGGGCTACTTCAACGCCGGGCAGGACTGCACCGCCGCGACCCGCGTGCTGGCCGGCCCCGGGATCGCCGCCGACCTGACCGCCGCCCTTGGCGAGCAGGCCAGCAACACGACCACCGGCGGGCTGGACGTGCCCGACGCGTACTTCGGCCCGCTGAACAACGTGAACCAGCTGGCCCGCGTCGAGGGCTTCGTCGACCGCAGGCCCGCCCACTCCGAGCTGGTGGCCGGCGGGCACCGGGTGGGGGACCGCGGCTACCTGTACGCCCCGACCGTCGTCTCCGGACTGCACCAGGACGACGAGATGATCCAGGACGAGATCTTCGGCCCGGTCATCACCGTCCAGCGCTTCTCCGACGAGGACGAGGCCGTTCGCTGGGCGAACGGCGTCCAGTACGGGCTCGCCTCGAGCGTCTGGACCAAGGACCACGGCCGCGCGATGCGGATGGCCAAGCGCCTGGACTTCGGCGCGGTGTGGATCAACACCCACATCCCGATCGTGGCCGAGATGCCGCACGGCGGCTTCAAGCACTCCGGGTACGGCAAGGACCTGTCCATGTACGGCTTTGAGGACTACACCCGCATCAAGCATGTCATGAGTTACATCGGCAGCTGACCGTACCGGCAGGCGTCGTCGGGCTCGGGGAAATCCCTGGGCCCGATGCTGTCTGGCGTGTATCACTGCCGGGAATGACTCCTCTGTCACGGTGAGGATCCGGCGCGACGGCAAACCCGGACCCAGCCCGAACGAATAGCCGACAGAGCCCAGGGTGCGACCCCAGAGGGGGCGATCAACGTGGCGGAGTGGGATGCTCCCGGATACACGAAGCTGAAGGACCTCGGCTCCGGCGGGTTCGGCACCGTGGTGCTGGCCCGGCATGACGCCTCAGGCACCCCGGTCGCGATCAAGTACCTGCGCCCTAACCTGCTGGCCGAACCCGAGTTCGCCGAGGCGTTCCGCAGCGAGGCGTCCGTGCTGTCCGCCCTGGATGACCCGAACGTGGTTCGGCTCTATGAGTACCTGGAATCACCGTCGGGCGCCGCCATCGTCATGGAACTGGTCGATGGCGTGTCACTTCGCGAGATCCTTTCTCACCAGGGCGCGACATCCCCGGAGGCGGCGCTCGTGGTCCTGCGGGGCTCCCTGCTCGGCCTGGCCGCGGCGCATTACCGCGGTGTCGTGCACCGCGACTACAAGCCGGAAAACGTGCTGGTCAACGGCGACGGCGTGAGCAAGCTGACCGACTTCGGCATCGCGGCACGCACCGGTGACCGGCCGTCCGCGGCGGGCACCTTGGTTTACGCGCCGCCCGAGCAGTTCTCCGGCAGGCCGGCCAGCCCGGCCGGTGACGTCTACGCGGCGACGGCCACCTTCTACGAGTGCCTGGCCGGCCGCCCGCCCTTCGTCGCCGACACCGCCGAGGCACTGCTCTATAAGCATCTGTCCCAGCCGGTCCCGCTGGACCCGGTGCCTGAACCGCTGCGCCCCCTGGTGATCGCGGGGATGGCCAAGGAGCCCCAGGACCGACCCGCCGACGGGACCAGCTTCGTCGCCGCCCTCAACTCGATCGCGGCAGGCACGTACGGCCCGGACTGGGAGGAACGCGGCCGGTCGCACCTGGGTGAAGCGGCCCTGTTGCTGGCGCTGTTGTGGCCGTCCGGCGCATCTCCCGCGGTCCAGGGCCTCACCGTCGAGCAGATCAACCTTTCTCCCTCGCACGCGACGTCGGCATCTTCGACCTCCGGCGAGGCAGGCGAGGCACACCATCTGTGGCATCTCCGGCACCTGCTGCATCTCCGGCATCTTCAGCACCTCCGGAATCGCGGAGACGGCCGGCACCGCCGGGTGAGGCCCGGTAAGGCCGCGGTCGTCACCGGCGCGGTGATCGTGACCGCCGCGGCCGCCTCGGCGCTCGCGGTCGCGTTGAACCAGCCCCACAAGTTGCACGACAACCTCGCGGTGCACTCGGTTTCGCTGCATCCGGGTCATTCCTCGGGCGGGTCGACGTCGTCCTCGGGTTCATCCTCGTCAGGCGGGTCGGGTTCGGTTTCGTCGTCCTCGGGATCGGGCTCGTCAGGTTCCGGTTCCGGCGGCGGCACGGGCTCCGGCGGCGGTACAGGTTCCGGCGGCGGTACAGGTTCCGGCGGCGGTACAGGTTCCGGCGGCGGCACAGGTTCCGGCGGCGGCACGGGCTCCGGCGGCGGCACGGGCTCCGGCGGCGGCACGGGCTCCGGAGGCGGCACGGGTTCGCACATCAAGCACCCGGCGGTCACCAAGGTGTCCCCAGCGAGCGGGACCACCGCGGGGGGCACGGCGGTGACGATCACCGGTACCAACCTGAGCGGCGCCTCGGTCAGCTTCGGCGGCGCGGCCGCGAAGGTCACCGCCGACTCCAGCACGCAGGTCACCGTCACCAGCCCGGCGGGCAAGGGCATCGCGATCATCACGGTAACCACCGCGGGCGGCAGCGCGACCGCGGGCAAGTTCGCCTACGTGACGCCGGCGCCGGCGGTCACCGGGCTGTCGCCGTCCAGCGGGACCACCGCGGGCGGCACGGCGGTGACGATCACCGGTACCAACCTGGGCGGCGCCTCGGTCAGCTTCGGCGGCGCGGCCGGGAAGATCAGCGCTGACTCTGCCACCAAGATCACCGTTACCAGCCCGCCCGGGAGCGCCGGGGCCGTCAGCGTCACGGTGACCACGCCGGGCGGCAGCGCGACCGCGGGCAAGTTCGCCTACGTGACGCCGGCGTCCGGCGGTCACCGGGCTGTCGCCGTCCAGCGGGACCACCGCGGGCGGCACGGCGGTGACGATCACCGGTACCAACCTGGGCGGCGCCTCGGTCAGCTTCGGCGGCGCGGCCGGGACGGTCGCCGCCGATTCCGGCACGCAGATCACCGTCACCAGCCCGCCCGGGAACGCCGGGACCGTCAGCGTCACCGTGACCACGCCGGGCGGCACCGCGACCGCGGGCAAGTTCACCTACGTCACCCCGGCGCCGACGATCAGCTCGATCTCCCCGTCCAACGGGCCGGCCGGGGTTGCTACGGCGGTCACGATCACTGGCACTAACCTGGCCGGGGCCACGATCAGCTTCGGTGGCGTGGCCGTGAAGCCCAGTTCTGATTCCGCCACTCAGATCACCCTCACCAGCCCGGCCGGGAACGCCGGGACCGTGACCGTCACGGTGACCACGCCCGGCGGCAGCGCAAGCATCTCGTTCACCTTCAATCCGCCCGTGCTCCAGTAAGGGTCCAGCCGCGCTGGGTCCGGGTGAGCTCGCGGAACCCGACAGCCGGCAGGAACGCCCGGTAGTCCTCGTAACTGACCCCGCCCGGATCGGTGCCCTCGAGCCAGGCGTAGTCGAGCAGCCGGTCCACGTGAGCCAGCCGCAGCCAGTCGGCGGCCTGCGCGAGCAGCCATGACCCGACGCCCCGGCGGCGGTACGGCTCGCTGACCCGGAGGTTCCCCACGTCCGCCCAGCCGGCGGTCCTGGGGAGCCGCTCCGTCTCGTCGAACGTCTCGACCTCGAGGTAGCCGATCTCGTCCTGGCCGAGCACCGCGGACAGCCGGCAGCCGTTCATCCCCGCCGAACGGCGCACCGACAGCCCGGGCAGCGGCGGACCGGACACGCCCGGCAGGTCCTGCACCCGGGCCAGGTAGACGATCTCGGTGTGACCGGTGTGGGTGAACCCGGCCTGCCGGTACAGGGCGCGGATGTGCGGCCATTGCTCGGGCACCCCGTAGACGCCGCGAACCGGCAGTTCCCCGCCCGCGTGCTGACGACTCACGCCCCAGTCCCGGAACTGGTCCTGGCAGGCAGTCATCAGCGCCGCGGCGGCTGGCGCCGCGTCGGGCCAGCACGGATTGCCGGCCGGAGCCTGCGCCCAGTACAACAGCCAGCTGATCTCGCCGACGTCGCGCACCGCCTGGCCGGCCCGCTCGTCCGGGAAGTACCGGAGCAGGTGCGCCGCGGCCGTGATCCGGTTCTGCTGCTCGGCGACCAGCGTGACGCGCCCGGCGACCCACGGGTCCTCGATGAACTCTCCCGGCTGGCGTTCCAGCGAGGCGAGCACGGTGTTCACCGACGCGCTCAAGCCCGGGACGACCGCCCCGGCGTGGGCGTTGACGAGCTGCGTGAGCTGGTCGCGGTCACCGCGGCGAAACCGGCGCACCTGGGCGGATGACATGGCAGGCCTCCTGGGCGTGCGGAACACGGGACAGGCAGGCCGCTACCGGTGCGGTACAGCTGGCATGCTACCAACCGGTCCGGTGACCGCCGCGGACCGGCCCGCCGTCAGCCCTTGTCCGGACGCCGCCAGATGTCGCGCTCGTGCATCAGCTCGATCTGCTTGTCGATGACCTCACGCCGGTAGTCCTGGTGGTTGTACGGGGCGCGGTCCAGGTACAGGTTCTTCGGGTAGACCGGGTCTTCGTAGATGAGCTGGTACTGCTCGGTGGTCATGTCCTTGATCCAGTTGTCCCACTGGGCGCTGGCCCGGAAGTTGCGCAGCGCTCCGACGTCGACGGTCCCGGCCACCCAGGACGAGCCGCCGCTGTAGTCGTGCCGGCCGACGATCTGGCCACGGTAGTCGATCACCGCGGAACCGCCGCCGAACGTGTCGATCGGGACGTCGGAATCGGTGTGCAGGTAGTACGTGCCGACGTTGCACGCGATCAGGTAGAAGTTGTTGTCCAGCGCCCGCGCCCGGTTCTGGATCTCGAACAGGCCGTTGCCGACGTGCGGGTGCGGGTACGGGCCCCGGTACACCACCTCGGCGCCGTTCATGGCCAGGCCGCGGGCATTTTCCGGGTAGGAGCCCTCGTTGGCCATCAAGAAGCCCAGCCGGCCGATCTCGGTGTCGGCCACGGGGTAGAACGCGTCCAGGTTGCGGCCGTACAGCTCGATCCACCTGTCCCACACGTTGTGCGGCGTCACCGAATGCTCCACCGGGAGCAGCGGGACCACCTTGTGGTGCCGCAGGATCACCTCGCCCTCCGGGCTGAGGATGAACCCGACGTTGAAGAAGCGGTCGGGGAACTCCGGATGGCGCGCCTTGGCCTGAGCCATCAAGAAGGCGTTCCACTGACGGGCCAGCACGCCGAGCGCGTCGGTCTCCGGCCCGGGGATGTCGATCGCGCACTCGCGGGCGAACGTCACGTGGTCCAGGTCGAGGACCTCGTCGTTGAACCCCTGCAGGGCGCCCTCCGGGATGGCGATAAGACGCACCGGCAGGTCCAGGCTGGACAGCCACGACGCGGCCTTGATCAGGTGCGATAGGTGCTCGATGTTGACCTGGATCTCGTCGCGGTGGCGGATGCCGCGCATGGTAGGCACCAGGCCCAGCGCTTGGTACGGCTCGACCATGACCTCTTCCCTTCGACCGGCGTATGGCTGAAGTCTGGCACGCCGGCCTGCAATGGGAGACTGCCTCGGTCCCGAAGACGGCGACGCCTACGTCCTGGCCAACCCCACCCGCGGCCAGGTCGTGTTCCGGATGAGCCCCGAGCACTGGCTGACCGTGGACTACAGCAAGGCCTACGGTTGAGCCCGATTTCTGGTTGTGACGAAATGCTTACCTGGGGAGAACTTTTCGACCCATATCCGTATTCGTCTCGTTTCCCTGGGTAGGAACAGGTCGAAGGATATCGGCCAAGGTGCCCGGCGGAACCCTGCGCCGCCGGGCACCTTCTTATGCGCCGCTGGCCCGGCCGGAAACCCGCGTAGTCTCCGCGCATGACCACCATCGACCGGGACCGCCTGTCCGCCCTGATCGACCGTGAGCGCGCGGCGTACCGGGCCAGCTTCCCCGCCTCGCGGCAGGCGTTCGCCGGCGCGGGGACTCATCTGCTCGGCGGGGTGCCGATGACCTGGATGCGGATGTGGCCGGGCGGGTTCCCGCTGTACTACGCCACCGCCTCCGGCGCCCGTCTCACCGACATCGACGGTCACGAGTTCATCGACTTCTGCCTGGGTGACACCGGCGCCATGGCCGGGCACTCGCCCGCCGCGGTACAGGCCGCCGTGTCGCGCCGGTACGGCGAGCTCGGCGGGGCCACCACCATGCTGCCCACGCAGGACGCGGCGTGGGTCGCGGGCGAGCTCACCCGGCGCTTCGGCGTGGTCCGCTGGAGCTTCACGCTGACCGCCACCGACGCCAACCGCTGGGCGATCCGGCTGGCCCGCCAGCTCACCCGGCGGCCGAAGATCGCCGTGTTCAGCTACTGCTACCACGGCAGCGTCGACGAGACGTTCATCGTCGCGACGCAGGCCGGCCCGCGATCCCGGGCGGGCAACGTGGGAGCGCCGGTCGATCCGCGCGAGACGACCAGGGTGGTGGAGTTCAACGACCCCGCCACGCTGGACCGGGAACTGGCCCACGGCGACGTGGCCGCGGTGCTGATGGAGCCCGCGCTGACCAACATCGGCATCGTCCTGCCCGAGGCCGGCTACCTGGACGCCGTCCGCGCACTGACCCGTCAGCACGGCACCCTGCTGATCAACGACGAGACGCACACGTTCAGCGCGGGGCCCGGGGGCTGCACTGCCGCGTGGAACCTGGAACCGGACATGGTGACGATCGGCAAGTCGATCGCCGGCGGCATCCCGGCCGGTGCCTACGGCCTGACCGCCGAGCTGGCCGAGCGGATCCTGGCCGATCCGGCGGCCGACATCGAGGACACCGGCGGCGTCGGCGGCACGCTCGCGGGCAACGCGCTGTCCGTCGCCGCCATGCGGGCCACCCTCGGCGAGGTGCTGACCGACCAGGCCTTCGACGCCATGATCGCGGTGGCCACCCGGTTCACCACGGGTGTGCGGTCCGTCCTGGACAGCCGGCGCCTGCCCTGGACCATCGCCCAGCTCGGCGCGCGCGCGGAGTACCGGTTCTGCCCCGAACCACCCCGCACCGGCGGTCAGTCCCAGGCCGCCGCCGACCCCGGGCTCGACGAGTACCTGCACCTGTACATGATCAACCGCGGCATCTTGATGACCCCGTTCCACAACATGGCGCTCATGTGCCCGGCCACCACCGACGCCGACGCGGACGCGCACACCGCCACCTTCGCCGCCGCCGCCGACGAGCTACTCGGCTGACCAGCGCGGCCGCCCTACGTCACGTTGAGCAGGACGATGCCCGCCACGACCAGGACGGTGGCCGTGATCCGGGCCCGGCCGAACGGCTCGCGGAACACCACCGTCCCGATGATCGCCCCGAAGATCACGCTGGTCTCGCGCAACGCGGCGATCGGGGCCAGCGCGCCCTTGGTCTGCGCCCACAGCACCAGGCCGTAGGCCAGCACGCTCAGCCCGCCGGCGAGCAGCCCGGACGCCAGGATCCGTCGCGGCTGCCTGAGCAGTACGTCACGCCGCCGCACCACCGCGAACAGCGGCACGCACAGGCTCTCGAGCAGGATGAGCCACCCGATGTAGCCGACCGGGCTCGCGGACGCCCGTACCCCGACCCCGTCCACCGTGGTGTAGGCCGCGATGGTCAGCCCGGTGCCGACCGCGGCCAGGAACGCGCCCCGGCTCTGCTTGCCCGGGGGGACGACCCCCCCAGACCTCCCCGCGCGGGCACGGCTTCCGGCGAAGACCAGGAAGGCGAGCCCGGCCGAGACCACGACCACCCCGGCTACCTGCCACAACGCCAGGTGCTCGTGCACGAAGATCGCGGCCAGGATCGTCACCACCAGCGGGGAGACGCCGCGGGCCAGGGGGTAGACCTGGCTGAACTCGCCCAGCCGGTAGCACTGCATGAGCAGCAGGTTGTAGAAGATATGGATCCCCACCGAGGCCAGCAGGTACGGCCAGCTCGCAGACCTGGGGAAAGCGGCCACGATCACGAGCGGGATTGACACCGTGGCGCCGCCCACGCCGATCAGCGCGAAGGCGAGCGTCTGGTCCTTGATGCCGTGCGCGATGGCGTTCCAGGCGGCGTGCGTGACGGCCGCGGCCAGCACCGCGAGGGTGACGGTGAGGGAGAGGGTGGTCGACGGGTCCAACGGGGCTCCTCAGGCAGGCGGAACAGGAGCCCTCAGGAGCGGACGGCCAGCGGAACCCTCGGCGCAACCACGTGCTAACCCCAGCGTAACTCTCCCGCCGCCGGGATTTCCTGCTGGGTCCGCAGGAGGAGGGTGACCCAGGTCCGGTACGGCCGCCAGGCCTCGCTGATCTCGGTCAGCTGCTCGGGCGTGGCCGGGCCGGGCAGGCCGTAGGCATCCCGGACAGCCAGGGCCAGCCGCGGCTCGTGGTAGGCCACGGCGTCCGGGTCGCAGGCGCCGCGCAGCAGGATCAGCCCCGAGGAGAACTCGCCGATGCCCGGCAGCTTCTTGAGCTCCTTCAGCGCGGTCTCGCGGGGCAGCCCGCGCAGCCGGGCCGCGTCGAGCTGGCCGTCAAGCGCCGCCAACGCCGCCGACCTGAGCCACTCCGGTTTGCGTCCGGTCAGCCCGGGGAAGGCCTCGAGCGAGGCCAGGCGGGCGGGGGACGGGAAGGCGTGCACCACCCGGTCGCCGAAGGTGACCGGGACGCCGAGCTCAGCGGCCATCCGGGCCTTGATCGCCGCGGCCTGCCGGATCCGGATCCGGTGCCCGATGATGGTCCAGGCCGCCGCCTCGTACGGGGACCAGAACCCGATCGGGCGCAGCCCTGGATAGCGCCGCTGCAGACGGCCCACCACCGGGTCACGCTCGCCGACGGCGGGGAAGCCCGACCCGTCCACGTCCAGGGAGAGGATCCGCTCGACCTGTGTCCGCACCGCCGCCATCAGCTCCGGGCCCGGCGAGGACGGGGCCACGACCTCGGCCGTCACCCGCTCGCCCTCCTGCCGGACCCGGACCCCGGCCGTCTCCCAGCTGCCCTCCACCGGGAAGGCCAGCTCCAGAGCCGCGTCGCGCGGCCCGGAATACGCCGCGGGCGTGAAGCCCTCCAGGAACCTGATGCTCGACGCGAGCGAGAAGGGCCCCCGCGGGACCATGGTGAACGTCTGCATGCGGCCATTTCACCACTGCCTACTGACATTTCCCTGGATCTAGGCTAGTGCCGATGACCCACCCCACCACATCTAGGGTGGGTGTGGGAGAAACGGAGAACCACCGATGAGCCTCACCCCGGACGCAGCCGGCAGCCTGCGCCACGCCCTCGCCACCGCCGTCGTCGTTCCCGTCACGCCCTACCTGGCCGGCGGGAACCCCGACTGGGACACCTATGCCACGCTGGCCACCAGGCTGGTCGACGCGGGGATATCGGTCATCACCCCGAACGGCAACACCGGTGAGTTCTACGCCCTCAGCCAGGCCGAGGCCCGGCAGGCGCTGGAGACCGCGGCCAAGGCCGCAAACGGCAGGACCGCGCTCCTGGCCGGCGTGGGCCACGACATCGCGACCGCGATCGAGGCGGCCCGGCACGCCCGGGACCACGGCGCCCGCATGATCATGATCCACCAGCCGGTGCACCCGTACGTGTCGGCGGAAGGCTGGATCGACTACCACGCCGCCATCGCCGGCGCGGTCCCCGACCTTGGCGTCGTGCTCTACGTCAGGGACGAGCGCCGCACCGGCGCGCACATCGCCGCCCTCGCCGACCGCAGCCCGAACGTCATCGGGGTCAAGTACGGCGTCCGCGACGCGACCAGGTTCGCCGCCGTGGCCAGGGACGCCGGGCTGGACCGGCTGACCTGGCTGGCCGGCGCGGCCGAGCTGACCGCCCCGGCGTTCTGGGCGATCGGCGCGCACGGATTCACCTCGGGCCTGGCCAACGTCAACCCCGCCCTGGCCCTGCGGATGCTCGCCGCCCTGCGCGACAACGACTTCCCCGAGGCGATGCGCAACTGGGAAGCCGCTCGCCGCTTCGAGGAACTGCGGCTGGCCGACGGCAGCGCCAACAACGTCAGCGTGGTCAAGGAGGCCCTGGCCCAGCTGGGCCTGTGCCGCGCGGACGTCCGCCCGCCCAGCCGCCCGCTGCCCGGCGACATCAAGGCGGAGATCTCCGGCATCCTCACCACCTGGGGGATGCGGTGAAAAAACCCGAGGAACTCCGCAGCTACCGCTGGTTCGGCGGTGAGCGGACCTCGGGACTGCGGGCGTTCGGCCACCGCTCGCGGATGCGTCAGCTCGGCGTGGAGGCCGAAGAGCACCTGGGCAAGCCGCTCATCCTCATCCTGAACACCTGGTCCGAGCTGAACCCCTGCCACATGCACCTGCGCCAGCGCGCCGAACAGGTCAAGCGGGGCGTGCTGGAGGCCGGCGGCTTCCCGGTCGAGATGCCGGTCGCCACCTTGAGCGAGACGTTTCAGAAGCCCACGCCGATGATGTACCGGAACCTGCTGGCCATGGAGACCGAGGAGCTGCTGCGCTCCTACCCGGCCGACGGCGCGGTCCTGATGGGCGGGTGCGACAAGACCACGCCCGCCCTGCTCATGGGCGCGGCCAGCGCGAACATCCCGGCCATCTACCTGACCGCGGGCCCGATGCTGCGCGGCAACTTCCGCGGCCAGTCCGTGGGCAGCGGCACCGACGTGTGGAAGTTCTGGGACGACGCGCGGGCCGGGCTGGTCGGCGACTGTGAGCTGGCCGACCTGGAGTGCGGCATCGCCCGCTCCCCGGGCCACTGCATGACCATGGGCACCGCCTCGACCATGACCTCGGCCGCCGAGGCCCTGGGCATGACCCTGACCGGGATGGCCTCCATCCCCGCGGTCGACTCCGCGCACTACCGGATGGCCGCCGCCACCGGCCGTCGCATCGTGGCCATGGCCTGGGCAGGCCTGACCCCGGACCAGATCCTGACCCGTGAGGCGTTCGAGGACGCGGTGGCCACCGTGCTCGCGCTCGGCGGCTCCACCAACGCGTTCATCCACCTGATCGCGATGGCCGGGCGGGCCGGGGTCGACCTGACCCTGGACGACCTCGACGCGATCTCCCGCCGGGTGCCGTGGCTGGCCAACGTCCGGCCCAGCGGGAAATACCTGATGGAGGACTTCTACTACGCCGGCGGCCTGCCCGCGCTGCTGGGCCGGCTGGCCAAGGTCCCCGGAGCGCTGCACCTGGACCGGACCACGGTGAACGACGGTCCGTTCGGAGAAAAGATCACTGACGCACCCGTCTACGACGAGGACGTCATCCGCGGTCCGGACACCGCGCTGGCCGCCGAGGGCGGGGTCGCCGTGCTGCGCGGGAACCTCGCGCCCGACGGCGCGGTCATCAAGCACATCGCCGCCGAGCCGCGCCTGCTCAAGCACACCGGCCCCGCGGTCGTCTTCGACGACTACCACCAGCTGCAAGAGCGGATCAACGACCCGGCGCTGAACATCACCCCCAACTCGGTCCTGGTCCTGCGCAACTCGGGCCCCAAGGGCGGTCCGGGCATGCCCGAGTACGGCATGCTGCCCATCCCCGACTACCTGCTGGCCCGGGGCGTCCGTGACATGGTACGGATCTCCGACGCCCGGATGAGCGGCACCAGCTACGGGGCGTGCGTGCTGCACGTGGCCCCTGAGTCGTTCATCGGGGGACCCCTGGCTCTGGTCCAGGCCGGGGACCTCATCACCCTGGACGTCGCCGCCCGCGAGCTCTCCTTGAATGTTTCCGAACGGGCCATGGCTCAACGACGCGAGGAATGGCAGACCCCCGCCCCGAAGTTCGAGCGCGGCTACGGCGCCCTGTTCAGCGAGCACATCACGCAGGCCAACGAAGGCTGCGACTTCGGCTTCCTGGCCAGGCGCGGCCGCAACCCGGAGCCCGACCCGAAGTAATAGCCTCCAAGGGGGACTGCCCAATCCGAGGAGAGCCGATGATCCAGGGGTTTGACCCGCGCACCGCGGAGCCGGTGGGGGAGCCGGTCGCCGAGACTACCGACGCCCAGGTCGACGCGATCGTGGCCGCGGCGCTGGCCGCGGCGCCCGCGTGGGGTGCCGGGACCGCGCTGGCCCTGCGGGCCGCGGCGCTGGATGCGGTGGCCGACGCCCTGGATGACCGGGCCGGTGAGCTGGCCGCGATCGCCGACACCGAGACCGCCCTGGGTGGCGAGCGGCTCACCGGAGAGGTGGCCCGCACCACCACTCAGCTGCGGATGTTCGCCTCCGTGCTGCGCAACGGCCGCTATGAGGACGCCGTGCTCACCCGCGCCGAGGGCGTCATCCCGGACGTGCGGCGGATCAACCGCCCGGTAGGGCCGGTGGCGGTGTTCGCGGCGTCCAACTTCCCGTTCGCGTTCTCGGTGGCCGGCGGCGATACCGCCTCCGCGCTCGCCGCGGGCTGCCCGGTCGTGGTCAAGGCACACGAGGCGCATCCGGTCACCTCCGACCTGACCGCCGAGGTGATCACCGGGGCGCTGGCCTCCGCCGGGGCGCCGGCCGGGGTGTTCGGGCTGGTGCACGGGGTGCAGGCGGGCCTGCGGCTGCTCCGGCATCCGGACATCGCGGCGGCCGGCTTCACCGGGTCCACCGCGGGCGGGCTGGCCCTGGCCCGGATCTGCGCCGAGCGGCCCGTCCCGATCCCGTTCTACGGCGAGCTCGGCTCGGTGAACCCGTGCGTGGTACTGCCCGGCGCCGCGTTCGCCCGCCCAGCCGAGGTCGCCACCGGGTACGCGGGCTCGCTGACGCTGGGCGCCGGCCAGTTCTGCACCAATCCAGGCCTGCTGTTCGTCCCCGAGGACGTCGGGCTGCTCTCCGCGATTGGCGAGGCGGTCGGTGCCTCGGCGGCCGGCCCGATGCTGTCCGGCCGGATCTTCGCGGGCTACGAGGACGCGGTGGCCGAGGCCGCGGACCACCAGGGCGTCACCGAGCTGGCCGCCGGGCGGCCGGGCGCCGGACCGTGGGGGGCCACGCCGCGGGTGTTCCAGGTCGCGCTGAAGGAGTTCGCGGCCGACCTCGCGGTGCTGTCCCGCGAGCGGTTCGGCCCGGCCGGGCTGGTCATCACCTATCCGTCGGTGCCTGACCTGCTCCCGGTGCTTGCCGCGCTGCCCGGGAACCTGGTCGGCGCCGTGTACGCTGACCCGGGATCGCCGGAGGACCTGGACCTGGCCCGCCAGGTGGTCGCGGTCCTTGAGCAGGTGGCCGGCCGGATCGTGTTCAACGGCTGGCCGACCGGCGTGGCCGTGGTCGCGGCCCAGCACCACGGCGGACCGTCGCCGGCCACCACCGTGCCGGCCTACACGTCGGTCGGCACGGCCGCGATCCGCCGCTGGCTGGTCCCGGTCGCCTACCAGAACTTCCCGCCGGAACTGCTGCCGCCCGGGCTGGGCTAAGGGCTGACCTTCATCGCGGTGATCCGCCAGCGCGTCCCTTGCTCTTGCCAGGACAGACTGACCGTCCGGTCCCCGCCCCGCGCCCGGCGCAGGGACAGCGAGGCATGCGTGGCGCTGATCGCCGTCGATGTGCAGGTGGCAGACCCGCCGGAGCCGATCAGGCTGGATTCGAACGCGTTCAAACTCGTCGAATGCTGGTAGGCGCCGGTGAATTCGCCGTACGCGTCGCCCGCCCGGCCGCGGCTCAGGTCACTGCACCAGTGCTGGACGGAGGCCCGCACCGCCGCCCGGGCAGGCCCCGGTAGCAGCCCGACGAGGTACCAGACCAGCGCCGCAGTCAGGGCGCAGACTATGATGGCACTGACGATCAGGCCTCCTCGGCCAAGCGGGGTTCCCTCGGGCTCGTGCGAGCGGTCGTCCGGCAGCCCCTGCCGCGGAACCACCCATGGCTTGGCGATCTGCAGATCAAGGGGCGGGGCATCGCGATCCGCGGCACCGAGGCAGATCGCGGTCGAGGGTTCGGCGTCGATGCGTGTCTGCGCGGCCCACGCCTTGCGGAAGGCCGGGGCGGCAATGCTGGCCGCCGCCTCGAGGTCCGCCACGGTGAGGCCCTGCGATGCCACCTGCTCGGCGGGCATCTGCAGGACCAGTCCCTCGAAGATCCGGACGGCATGTGCCCCCGGGTTCTGCGTTGCCTCACCGCTCTCGGACTCGCCCTGCCCGGCGCTGGTCTCGGTAATCCGGTAAGCCAGCGAAAGCGGGTCGGTAGCCGTCCCGTGTATCTCACGCACGGTCACAGTGCCGGGCTGACTCGCCTGCCCCCGGCTCGCGTATTCCAGCACGTAGGCCTGTCCCACGTCTGCCAGGAACTCGGGCACCACGACCGCCTGATAACCGGATCGCTCATCCCGGCTGACCGCGTACGGCCAGGCGTGTTTTGTCATCTGTTCACACCCCCCGGACCATCAGTTAAACCTCGTCTTTTGCGCTAATCGCGTAGCTGTATAACCGCAAATCGGCGAAGGCATTGCGATCGTTCGCGTACGCCCAGCTCATGGACCTGCTCGACCCATTAGATCGAGGTTGTCCGGCTAATCCGAGGATGACAGAACTGAATAGTGAAAAGATCACCCATGCCTAGGCTCTCCCCTTGCCTGATGGTGCGGTACAAGTTCCTTGCTTCAGTCACTCCCTTGACTGACACGCCGCGAACGGATCTTGACCTGCTACCCCTTATGGGGGTTATTGCAAGATCGCGAGACCGCTTGCTGCGCTCAAGGCGATATTGTGCGAATTATTCTGGCTTGTCAAGGCGTAACGGGTTAACTGTGACTTCGTATTCGGTATGCAGGACAAATGGAAGCCGGCACCCACGCCCGCCGCCACGGCGAGCCGGACAGCTGTCCTCACCGGGTCGCCGGGGGACATGCTGAGGCAAATCCGCTACCAGTCAATGCCAATCAGCGTTGAATAGCGGGTTTAGTCTTCCGGCATGGATACTGCTGGCCTGACTGCCCGATGGGCAGTTCAACCTGGTTAACCAAGATGAACTCGTAGAGATCGGCTCGTGACGTCGGCTGGCTGCCGACGTATGAACGGGGCATGCGGTATGCGCAACGGGGCGGGTACACACCCGCCGAGCAGCAGCGGCGCGAGCGGCTGCGGCTGCGGGCAGCTGAGCGGTTCGCCCGTGCCGACACGACCAGCCAGGTCGCCCGGGATCTGCGGGTCACCGAAGGGTCAGTACGCCGGTGACGGCGAGCCTGGCGGGACGGCGGCACTGGGGCACTAAGGTCCAGGGGGCCGGTGTCGCGGGAGAGGCTTACCCCGCAGCAGTTTGCGCGGCTGGAGGCCGAGCTGACGAAAGGCCCGATATAAAAGGGTCGCGCGCGACCTGGGCGCCTTCATCTGCTTTGAGGACGAGGCAGGCCAGGGGCCAACACCAGGGATTTAGCGGGTATTGAGGGCTGAGCTGCGGGTTTGTTGATCTGAGGGGGGTCGCTGGGGCTGGGCGCAGGACCGGGAGAGGCTCCTGGTAGGGATTCAGGTGTCTAGTCCGTCCCTGTCCAGGAGCCTCGGGTGTCTTCCTACCTGTCTTGTGTCGATTCCGCAATGCCGTCGGCGGTTGAGTTCCCGCAGGCTGATGCTGGTTTCCCGGCTGGGATGATCGCGGTCCGGGCCGCCGGGGTGAGCTGTCCGGGCGGGGCGGCGACGGCGCTGCTGGTCGCGGGATCGCCGGTGGCCCCGGGCGAGCCGCTGGTGTTCGCCCATCCGGTGACGGTGGCGCCCGCGGTGATCCGCCGCAGCGGCGCGGTCCAGGCCGGCGGGTGGCTGCCCGGCCATGTGCGGCTCGGGCTGCTGGAGCAGCAGCTGGGCGACGGCGTGATCGAGGCGGTGATTGAAGGCGCCGTGCGGGCCGGGCGGCTGGCACGGCCGGTGCGGCGGCGGCTGATGTCGCTGGAGCTGGCCTGCCGGTTCACGGTGGCGATGACGCTGTCACCGGAGTGTGACTACCGGGAGACGATGGCGCGGCTGGCCGGGCATCTGCTCGATGTGCCGTGGGCCAGGCGCTGGCACGTGCCGACGGCCAAGGTGTTCACCAGCTGGCGGCGGCTGGGATGGCGGGTCATGGAAGAGGTGTTCTGGCAGGCGGCCGGCTCGATCGCGGGCCCGGCCGCACCACACGGGCAGGCGGCGTTGTGGTGCGGCCTGGAGTTGTGCGCGATCGACGGGTTCCAGATCGACCTGCCTGCCACCGACGCCAACAGGGAAGAGTTCGGGTCCTCGGGCACCAGCGACGGGAGCGGCCCGTTCCCGCAGGCGCGGGCGGTGCTGGTGACCGCGCGGGCCGCCCGGGCGATGCTGGGCGCGGCGATGGACGCCTGCAGCGTCGGTGAGCAGACCCTGATCGCCCGCCTGGTCGCCGCGCATCCCGGGCTCTTCGCCGGCCGGGTCTTCGTCGTGGACCGCAACTTCCTCGGCCACGAGCTGGCCACCGCGATCCTGGATGCCGGCGGGCACCTGGTAATGCGCATCAAGCAGGGCATATCGCTTCCGGCCGTACCCGGCCGATGGCTCAGTGACGGATCCCGGATGTCGTACCTGAACGCCCCCAGCCGGCGGGTGGCCGACCGGCTGCCGGTCCGGGTGGTCGAGCACAACGTCACCGTCCCCGGCGGCGAGACCGTCTCGGAGCTGTACTGCCTGGCCACCACGCTGCTCGATCACCGGCGGTTCCCCGCCGAGCAGGTCCGGGAGGCCTACCCGCAGCGGTGGAGCGCCTCAGAGACCACCATCGGGGAGAACAAGACCACGGTGACCGGCGCCGGGCCGTCCACCGGGCCGGCCCTGCGCTCGGAAGAGCCGGACCTGGTCCGCCAGGAGTTCTGGGCGTGGCTGACCGGCGCCCAGCTGGTCCGCAAGAGCGGTGCCGCCACACTCACCGCCACGGCCGCGAATACGGCGGCAGGCAACACGGCGCGGCCGGTGACCACCGATCAGATCTCATTCACCGCCATGCGGCGCTAGGCGGCCCGGTCCATGGTCCAGACCCAGGTCACAGTCGCCACCTCACCGGCGGTGCTCGCCCGGCTCGCCGAGACAGCCAGCCATGCCGCCCTCAGCACGCTCATCGTCACCGGCCGGCAGCGGCATTCCAGCCGCCGGCAGAAGAGCAGGCCGAGATTCCCGCACACCGCTGTGACGACACCGACCGTCACCGGCCCCGTCACGATCACCCGGTTCCACCCCGAATGGATTGCCCCGCAGGCCGCCGACACCTCCTGAGAGCCGCGACCTGCCCGAACAACCTGGAAATGGAGGTCAGCGCACCACCGCGGCCAGTGGAACCGCGCCCACCCGCAGCGAGATGCGGGCTTCTGTCCCGCCCGCATTGTCCGCAGCCCCTTCTCAAACCGCCCAGCAAGATCAAACCTACCCAGCAAGGCGATCACACCCCAGTAAGCACGAAATACCTAAGGTCCGTGGTGTTGAGGCCAGGGGCTCAGGCCGCCGAAAGGCCGCACCTGGGCCCCGCGCGGGGCCCGCCCGGTGGCCCGGGTCCGCGGCGCCGGCGGCGGCCGGGTCAGCATCGCCGGGGTAGCGTGCTACCGGCCCGGGGACCGGCCGCACCTGTTTTACAAGCTGCTGGTGTACCGCCGCCGCAAGGGCCGCGGGGCTGGCGGACTGGTCGCTGCTCAAGCGGGCCATGACCAACTTCGCCGCTGCCGACCTGGCCGGCCTGGTCCGCATCGTCAAGCGCAAGCTGAAGAAGATCCAGTACCGGCCCCGCCTGATCGACGGCTGCCTGGCCGCCACCGGCCTGACCATCGAACCCTGGTAACCACACATGCACTACGAGTGCAACCCGGTTCAGGCGCAACAGGTCAAGTCTCAGCGCCGCGCAGTTTCTTACCCGTACAGGTCGAGCAGCCGAATGCGCGCGCCCTGCAGCCGGCGGTACATCACTGCCGTGACCCGCTTCAGCAGCTGATAACCCAGCTCCGCGTCGGCCTCGCACTTGCCACGCAGGCAGGCGCCGTCGATCGCGGTCACGCTGACCGGCGTCACCGCCCTGGCGTCAGCGAAGTAGCGGTAGGGCGGGACGAGCCACGACCACCCGAGTACCTCTCCTTCGTCCATGGTATCGACGGTCACGGGACCCTTCGTTGGCGAATGCACCTCCAGCGCGACCCTTCCGTGGCGGATCACGTAGAAGATGTTGGCAGGTTTACCCTCGTCGAAGATGCGGTCGCCGTCAGCGAAGTGCACATTGGACGCGCACCCCGCGATGAGGTCCACCGCACTGGGGCTGAGCCCGGCGAAGAACGGATGGCTGCCCAGCAGTTCCTTCATGGTCTCCATCGTTTCCTCCCTGCCGTAAGCGCCGCACAATGCTCCCGCGCGAGCACCACGCCCTGGCCCGCCCGCGCTAACGTCCCACCATGACCCCGCGGGACGGACGACCACCAGGGCTGAAGGTCCCCGGAATCCGGTTTCTGCGCGCCGCGCATGCCGCCGGTTCCCGGAGCCGCGCTCGTCCGCCCCGGTTGTCTTACGCGGCCTTCGCACCGCCCCCGCGGGGCCACAGGCCGTCGAGCGCGGTCTGCAGGATTGGCTCGAGAGGTAGCGGGTGCCGCCGTGGATCGTGGCGATGGCGGCGACCTGCTCGAGGGTGAGGTCGTCGCGGACCTGGTGAGCGTGCTGTGCGTCGAGAAGGAGCGACCGGCCGCCGTCACGACCCGATCTCTACGAGTTAAACCTGGTTAGCTCTTGGTGCCGACTCTGGCCTTGGCCTCGTCCAGGGTGATGCCGTGCAGGCGCAGCAGGTTCTCGCCCAGGATCTTGCGCTTGGCCTGGTCGGTGAGCTGCGGGTAGCCGTAGCCGTCGCAGAGGTCCTGCGGGATCTGGAAATCCATGAACGCTCGCAGCGCCCACTGCGGATGGAACAGCGGCGCCTCCGAGCCGTAGATGATCTTGTCTTCACCGCACCAGAACAGCAGCTTGCCCAGGATCTCGGCGAACATCCGGGGTGCCCGCACCACGAAGTTGATCGTGGCCGCGATCGAGGCGTACAGATTCGGGTACCGGATGAGCTGCCAGCAGGTCTCGTCCAGGAACGGCAGCCCGACGTGGAAGATCACGAAGTTGATGTCGGGGAAGTTGGCCGCCGCCCCGTCCATGTCCCAGGTCTGGGTGTGCTCGATCGGCTGCGGGCCGAGCGGGACGCCCTTGTGCACGCCGATCAGGTTGACCCCGAGTTCCTGGGCCTTCTCGAAGATCGGGAACGCGATGTTCGGATCGTCCATCCGCCACGGGTACGGCTTCCCGTAGTCGTATCGCACGTTGTAGAACTTGAACGCACGGGCGCCGAACTCCCCGACCTGGCGCTCCATCAGGTCGAGCGCCTTGCGGCCCTCGAGCGGGTTCACCGAGCCCCAGAACACCGTCCGGTTCGGATCACGGCTGGCCAGGTCGGCGCAGAACTCCCGCGGTGACAGGCCGTCGCGGAACAGGTCGGTCAGCGGGAGCGGCATCGCGACCAGCATGTCGGTGTCGGACTCCTCGAACACCATCTTGCGGATGTCCGAGGGCGTCCACTCCCGCAGGAACTCCTCGGCCGGCAGCTTGTGCTGGTCATTCTCGGGCATCAGGGCGTTGTGGAACGCGTACAGGTGGTTGTCGAACATCAGGCTCGCCTGGCCGAACGCGTTCTTCGGGTCGAAGTTGAAGACGTGCGCCACGCAGTCGAAGACGAAGGCATCGTCGATCATTGCTGTTCCTTGAAGCGGGCGGCGATGTAGGCGTCCCGGTCTGGTACAGCAGCTCGACCTTGGCGATCCCGTCTTCGACCTCGACCGAGCGCACCAGGCCCATGTCGATGACCGAGATGCCCTTCTCCTGGCAGAGGGATCGTAGACTCCGGCCAGAGCGTCGCGTGCGCAGGATGGCAGCTCGGACATTACCGCCATCCCCGGCTTGCGCCTCCCCGTCGGTCAAGAGACGCTTGCTACGGTTGTGCCATGAGACGCCAGATCGCGGTCCTGTCTCCGCGCCGGAGGAGGAGGGGGGGGTGACAGACTGGCGGGCTTGACATCCTCTCCCGCCTGAAGCTGAGGGCGGGGGATTCCAGCCGCTCACGTCCGTTGGGAGGCAAGCAGTTGAGGTTCGCGGTTCACCGGCCCGGCATCCCGGCAGCCTCCCCGCGCAGTCACGGCGTGCCCCGCCGCGATGTTCCTGGCCGCGTTCACATCAGCGTTGCAGGCGTATCCGCAGGCCGTGCACGCGAACCGCGCTTGGCTCTCACGCGAGTTCGCATCCACCTGCCCGCACGCCGAGCAGCGCTGGCTGGTGTACGCGGGACTGATCTTCTGCACCCGGGCGGGCGCCTTGTCCCGCAGCCGACGGACCAGCAGGCCCCAGCACGACCGCATGATCTCGCGGTTCAGCCCCGCCTTGGCCCGCACGTTCCGGCCCGGGTTCGCGGTCGTGCCGCGGGCCGACCGGGTCATGCTGACGATCTTCAGGTCCTCGACCCGGATCAGGTCGAACCGGCGGGCAATGCCGGTGCTGGCTTTCTCCGCCCAGTCCTTGCGCCGGTCGGCCTCGCGGGCGCGCAGCCGGGCGATGGCGTGCTTGACCCGGTTCCGGCGGTTCGACCCGCGCCGGGCGCGGGCCAGCTTGCGCTGCAGGCGCCGGACGCGCCGCCGTTGCGGGCCGGTCAGGCCGGGGGCGTGCAGGAGTTCCCCGGTCGACAGGGCCGCGGACACCGTGACGCCCCGGTCGATGCCCACCACCTGGCCGTTACCCGGCGCCGGAATCGGCTCGGGGATCACGGCGAAGGCGATGTGCCAGCGCCCGGCGCGGTCCATCGTCACCCGGTAGGACTTCACGCTCGGCGGCACGGCGCGGGACCAGCGGAACCGCACCCACCCCGCCTTCGGCACCCAGACCTCGCCGGTTTTCCGGCTGAGCCGCCGCACGTCCCACTGCCGTCCGCGCCGCCCGGTGATCCGGAACCCCTCGTCCCGCCCGGCCTTGCGCCAGGACGGCCGCCCGGCCGGGTTGCCCGGGTCGAAGGACGCGGCCAGTGCCTGGGTGAAGTCCCGCAGGGCTTGCTGCTGCACCGTCTGGGAGCCGGCGGCCAGCCAGGGATGGGCGGCGCGGGCGGCGGTGAGCTGCCGGCACTGCTCCAGGTAGCCGGGCGCGCTGGCGCGGCCTCGGCGCCAGTGCAAGTGCTGCTCGACGGCGAGGTTCCACACGTACCGGGCGTGGCCGCAGTGCTCCCGCAGCACCGCCTGCTGGGCGGGCGTGGGGTTCAGCCGGTACCGAGACATACGAACACACTATCGGACGCCACTGACATTTCCGGGGAGGTGAAGCGGCGTTTCCTCCCCGGCCTGAAGGCCGGGCCTCCACGCCGCCATCATGATGACCGATCCGGACGCGAAGGCGGACCTACGGCGTTACCTGCAGGTGGCGCGGGAGGCCATGCTGTGGAAGCTCGACGGGCTGTCCGAGTACGACGTACGCCGCCCGATGGTGCCGACCGGCACCAACCTGCTCGGCCTCGTCAAGCACCTGGCCAGCGTGGAGCTCTGGTATTTCGGCGAGACCTTCGGCCGGCCGTTCGGCGAGCGGCTGCCGTGGCTGGAGGAAGGGGCCGAGCCGAACGCCGACATGTGGGCCACCCCCGAGGAGTCACGGGCGGAGATCATCGGTCTGTACCACCGGGCGTGGGCGCACGCCGACGCCACCATCGGCACGCTGGCGCTGGACGCCACCGGCCAGGTCGCCTGGTGGCCGCCGGAGCGCCGTAAGGTCACGCTGCACCGCATCCTGGTGCACATGATCGCCGAGACCGACCGGCACGCCGGGCAGGCCGACATCGTCCGGGAGCTCATCGACGGCGCGACCGGGCTGCGCCAGGACAACGGCGGCCTCGCGCCCGGCGACCAGGCCTGGTGGGCCACGTACCGGAACCGCCTCGAGGTCGCGGCCCGCGAGGCCGGCGCGCGATAGCGCTACTCAGCCTCGATCGACTTTTCGAACCAGTAGCTGGCGTACCGCTCGTCGTTGAACGCCGGGACCTCCTGGTAGCCGGCCGTCCGGTACAGGCCGATCGCCTCGGTCAGGGCGTGGTGGGTCTCCAGCTGGACCGCGCGGGCGCCGTGGGCCGCGGCCTGGGCTTCAAGCTCGGCCAGCAGCCGGCGGCCCAGGCCTAGCCCGCGGACCTCGCGGGCCACCCACATCCGCTTGAGATGAGCCGGCGCGTCCTGATGGAACTTAAGCACCCCGCACCCGACCGGCTCGGCTTGCAAGGTGGCGAGCAGGAACAACCCCGCGGGCGGCGACACCTCCTCGTCGGTGGCCGAGATGCCCCGGGCCGGGTCGAAGCCCTCCTCGAACCGGGACCACAGCTCGGCCTGGTACGCCTGTACCGCGCGACGCGCATCCGGGTGCCGGGGGTCACACACGCCGATGTGGATCGCCGAGGCCAGCAGGAGCCGCTCGACCTCGGCCATCGCGGCGACCAGCTGGTCACGCTGCCGGGGGCTCAGCGGTTCCAGCAAGGCCGCGGCAGCGGCGTCGGAGAGCCGGTCGAGCTCGGCCTTCTCGGCCCGGCCGCGGCCGGTCAGCCGGGCTGTCCGCACCCGTCCGTCCGACTCGCTCGGCTCGACGCGGACCAGCTCGTCGCTCTCCAGCGACCGCAGCAGCCGGCTCAGGTAGCCGGAGTCCACGTCCAGCCGGGCGCGCAGCCGCCGGACGTCGCTGCCCTCCGGGCCGATCTCCCACAGCAGCCGGGCCTGCCCGAGCGGCCGGTCGCGGGCCAGGAACGCGTCATCCAGCACGCCGATCCGCTGCGTCACGGTCCGGTTGAACCGCCGGACCTGTTCGATCATCTCACGCTCCATTCTCTGACTTTAGTCAGAGAATGGAGCGCCCGCCACGGGTTCAGGGCTGGAACTGGGTATATCCGTACTGGGGCAGCGCGGTGGTGCTGGCGATGGCCTGCCCCCGCGCGTCGTACCAGGTCAGCTTCGCGAGCCGGAGCGGATTGGGGACGATGAACGCGGCGTACCTCCGCCCGTCCACCACGCAGAACATCACCTGCGCGGCGGAACCGTCGGACAGCGTCGCCTTGAGCTGACCCAGACCGGGGCTCACCGGGAGGGCGTATCCCGTGGCGCCGGTGCCATCGGGGAAGCCGAGAGGCAGGGCCATGATCGTTTCCGGCCCGCCGGGGGTGCTGACCGGGCCGCAGTAGCTCATCTGGTATTCGCTGTGCGAGCTGAACCCGTCCAGCTCATAACAGTCTCCGCCGGCTCCGAACTGCAGCTTTATGGCCCATTCCTGGCCACCCGGCAAGGTTCCCCCGGCCAGGGTGCCCTGGGCGGTCTCGGCCAGCGCCGTGTTCATGTTGAACCACAGGCCCGGGTTCTCCGGGGTTATGTTCCCGCCGGGCGGCTGGATGCTGACCGCGGGCATGGTAAAGACTGGCGGCCAGCTCGGGGGAGGGTTCGCCACCGTCACCCGTAGCGGCTTAGCCAGCGAGTACGCGAAGCCCGCGACGTGGTATCGCAATCCGCAGGCCGCCACGGTGACCGCGGGTACCCTCACGTCGCCGTTGACGACAATGGCGTTGATCGTGCTGGGGAGCTGGACGAACGCGTAGCCGACTCCCGGGTCGGCCGGTCCCAGGGCGATGGTGGCGGCGGTCGCCGGCTTGGGGTATACCGGGTCGGCGTCCGTGCCGTTCAGGACGATCGCGGGCAGGCACGAGTAGCCCGGGTCTGCGATGTTCTGGACGCCCAGCCGCCACGGGTGTCCGTTCGCGGTACCGCGCGCGAACACCCCGCCGGGTGCGGCGCTGATCGCCGGAGCCGCCGCGGAGGCGGCCGGCGGCGGGCCGGCCCGAAGCGCCAGGCTGGCCACGGCGATGACACCGGCCAGGCCCAGGGCGCCAACGGCCGCCCCCGCGCGCCGCAGGCGGATGAGCCGGCCCCGCCGGATGATCGTCTCGAGCGGCGCGGGTGACGGCGGCAGGGTCTCGAGCGTGCCGTACAGAGCCCGCCGCAGCCTCCTGTCCTGCGTCGCGGTCATTCTTCATCACCTTCTGAGAGGACCGGGTTGTCCCGGAGCTTGGCCAGGGCCCGCGAGAGCTGACTGCGTACCGTGCCCGGCGAGCAGCCCAGCGCGGCGCCGATCTGCGCGTCGGTCAGGTCCGCCCAGTACCGGAGCACGACCACCGCGCGCTGCCGGGGTGGCAGCTCGCGCAGCGCCGTCAGCAGGGCGGTCCGCTCGCCCACCAGGTCGGCCGGGCCGTCGACCGGCGTGTCGGGCGGATCGCCGGGCTGTTCGGCCACCCGGCGCCTGCGGAACCGGCGGTGGCTCGCGTTGATCAAGATGCGGCGCAGGTATGCGTCCGGGTCGTCGGCCCGGCTGACCCGCCGCCAGGCCACGTAGGCTCGGGCCAGCGCGGTCTGGGCCATGTCCTCGGCCAGCCCCCGGTCTCCGGTCAGGCCGAAGGCCAGCCGGACCAGCCCCGGCCAGCGGGAGGTCGCGAACGCGCTGAAGTCCTCGTCGTCGCCCGTGCCGATGACGTCAGGGGCGGCGGTCAGTTCGTCGCGACGATCGCTCACCACCGGCTCCATACCACTTAAGAGCACGGTAGACCGCCGGATCGTTGCACGCCTGCCCGGACCGCTGTCTTCAACAGGACATGCCTCGCATGACACGATGGGCATCATGACCCCCGGGCGATGAGAGCGGTTATGGACGACGAGCGTGAGAATCTGACCTGGCAGACGTTCGGTACGGCGTCCCGCGAGCTGGCGGGGGTCATCGCGGCGGACGGCTTCGAGCCCGACCTGATCTTGTCCATCGCGCGCGGCGGCCTGTTTCTGGCCGCCTCTCTCGGCTACGCGCTCGCGGTCAAGAACCTGCACGTGATGAACGTCGAGTTCTACGACGGGGTGGGCACCACGCTCGACATGCCGGTCATGCTCCCGCCGGTCCCCAGCGCGGTCGACTTCTCCGCCAAGAAGGTGCTGATCGCGGACGACGTGGCCGACTCCGGCCGGACCATGGAGCTCGTCTACACGTTCATCAAGGACCACGTGGACGATGTCCGGTCGGCGGTGATCTATGAGAAGCCGCAGTCGGTGATCAAATGCGACTACGTTCTGGAAGCGCACCGACCGCTGGATCAACTTCCCGTGGAGCTGCGAGGGCCCCGTGGTCCGGCGGGCTGGCCAGGTCCTTGACGCCTAGCTGATCCCGCCGTACGACCAGCTCTCGGCCTTCAGCACGGGGACTCCGGCCGGCGAGAACTGCATGAAGCCGTAACCGGGCAGCCCGGTGGTGCCCGCGATCGACCGGCCCGTGGCGTCGACCCAGTTGAGCCAGAACAAACGCAACTGGCCCGGGACGAAGAACGCGGCGTACTTCCGCCCGTCTACCACCAGCGGCCGGGCCGACACGTTCGAGCCGTCGGACAGCTCGGCGGTGAGGTGGTCGACTCCGGCGCCAACCGAGACGGCGTAGCCCACCCCCACGACGCCGGGGTGGGGAGACCCAAGCGGCAGCACCATGATCGTGCTCGGGCCCTGCGGGGTACGGATCGGACCGCACCCCGTCTGGAAGAGCCGGTCCGCGGTGCTGCCCGCCGGGGGCGCTGTGCTGACGCTGAAGCAGTCTCCCGCCTTCCCGAACGTGACGCGGATCGACCAATGCTCGCCGAACAGCTTCCCGGAGGCGATGGTGCCCGCGGCCACCGGGCCCTGGGCCAGGTCCGGGCTCTGCCACATGCCGTCAACCTGCGGGGCGTCCGCCGAGCCGCGCGGCGCGGACAACGCGGCGGGCACGGTATAGGTGCCTGCGGCGTGGTCCCGGAAGCTCAGGTGCAGGCGCAGCGTCGCGGCCAGCGGGTAGGCGAAGCCGGCCAGCCGGAACGGCCGCCCGCAAACGGTCACGGTGACCGGCGCCACGCCGAGCTGGAACCTGCCTACCGGGTCGGCCCAGAGCCAGTCGGCGTCCGCGGGAACCTGGACGAACGCGAACCCGGCGCCGGGTACCCCGGATCCGAGCGTGACGAATGCCGGATCGCCGACTGGCGATTGTTCCAGCGGGTGCTGGTCGGTGAGGAGCGGGTCCGCGTCGTTGCCGTCGACGCTGACGGCGGGCACGCACCCGAAGCCGGGGTCGGCGATGTTCTCCGCCACCAGCTGCCACTGCTTCCCGTTGGCGGTGCCGCCCGCGAATACGCCCGAACCCCGCCCGGCCACGCCGTTGGTGACCGAGACCTCGCGAGCCGAGGGAGCGAGCCTGGGCGGGGCAGCGGACCGGGCCGCGGGCCGGGAAGCCGGGACCAGCACGACGGCCGCGGCCACCACGCCGGCCAGCACGGGGACGGCGGCGACCATAGCCCATCGCGACCGCATCCGCCTGGTCACAGCGGCCGCGAACGCGCCGGAGTCCTCGCGGCCGCTGCTGATGACGTCAGCGTCGGCGAGCTCGTCGCGGGGTTCTGACACGGTAAGGCTCCACTTCGCCTATGAGCACCATAAGCGAAGCGGAGCCTGTGCAGAAGGGAGCGTGTCCGGGTTCAGTCGCTGGGCCGCAGCACCGTCCCGGCCACCGCGATGGCCACCGCAACCAGGCCGGCCGCGATCCAGAAGGCCAGGTGGTAACCGTCGTTCAGGGCCACCATGGCGCCTTCCCCGCGTACCGCCAGCGTGCTGGTCCGGCCCGCGGACACCGTGGCCAGCACGGCCAGCCCGAGCGCCCCGCCCACCTGAGCGGTGGTGTTCACCAGGCCGGAGGCCAGGCCCGCGTCGGCCGGGGTGGCACCGGCCATGGCCACCGTCATCAGCGCGGGGAAGGCCAACCCGGCGCCCGCGCCCATCAGCACCATGACCGGCAGGTCGTGGATCGCGTAGCCGCCTCCGATCGGCGCCTGCGCGAACAGGACGAGCGCTCCCGCGATCAGCACCAGCCCGGCGATCAGCACGGCCCGGGCGCCGAACCGGGCGGCCAGCCTTTCGGTGTACCGGACCGACAGCGCGCCCATGGCCACCGCGACGGGCAGGAACGCCAGCCCGATCTCCAGCGGGTCGTAGCCGAGAATGCGCCGCAGGTACAGCGCGCCC
This sequence comes from uncultured Actinomycetes bacterium, assembly GCA_963819785.1. Taxonomy (GTDB): domain Bacteria; phylum Actinomycetota; class Actinomycetes; order Streptosporangiales; family Streptosporangiaceae; genus Palsa-504. The sequence continues at coordinate 365,820 of CAWFXW010000013.1, forward strand.
AGGAAGAACATGCCGAACATGCCCGCCACGCTGAGCACCTGGATCAGGTTCGCCGCGGCGATCTTACGGGCGGCCAGGATGCGCAGCGGCATGAGCGGGTGCCGCGCGGTCAGCTGGCGTACGACGAACCCGGCCAGCAGGGCCAGCGCCACGGCACCGAACGTCAGCGTCCGCCCGGCCAGCCAGCCATCCTCGGACGCCGGCTTGACGATGGTGAAGACGCCCAGCATCATCGCGCCGGTGATCAGCAGCGCGCCCAGCACGTCGGCGCCCTGACGCAGCCCGGTGCCCCGGTCCCGGGGCACGACCCGCAGCGCGAGCGTCGCGGTGAGGACGCCGATCGGCAGGTTCACGAAGAAGATCCAGTGCCAGTTGATGGCCTGGGTGAGAATGCCGCCCGCCAGCAGGCCTACCGCCCCGCCGGCCGACGCGACGAACGCGTAGACGCCGATCGCCTTGGCCATGTCCCCCGGCTCGGGGAACAAGGTCACGATCACGCCCAGGATTACCGCCGAGGTCAGCGCCCCGCCGATACCCTGCACGAACCGGGCGCCGACCAGCATCTCCTGGGTCTGGGCCAGCCCGCATACCATCGAGGCCAGGGTGAACAGGGCGAGTCCGGCCAGGAAGACATTGCGGCGCCCGGCCAGGTCGCCGAGCCGGCCGGCGAACAGCAGCAGGCCGCCGAACGCGATCAGGTAGGCGTTGACCACCCAGGCCAGCCCGGTCGCGGAGAAGCCCAGCTCGGCCTGGATGGACGGGAGCGCCACGTTCACGATCGTGGCGTCCAGGACGATCATCAGCATCCCCGTGCACAGCACCATCAACGCCATCCAGCGGGAACGGTCGGCAGTGCGCATTCCCGGCCGGCCGAGCATGCCGTCGGCCAGCTCGGGAAGCTCAGTCGTGTCGTGCATTCTCGTTCTCCTCACGTGGACTGTTCACTAGACATACGATCCTGGCCACCGGATTTCGACATGGCCCGGGAAAGAATTCGCCGGACCGTCTCGGACAGATCAGGTCCAGCCGCCAGCGCCACCGCGGGCCACCCGGCCGCTCGCGCCTGTGACTCGACCGCGGCCGCCACCCCGCCTCCCGCGCCGATCCCCGCCACGAGCAGCCTGCCGGGATCGGCGCCGAGGTCGGCGGCGTGCTCGGCAGCCCACTCCAGCACCGTCATCCCGTCGTGCGTGCTGGCCGCGCCGGGCACGGCCAGCACCAGCAGGCCGTGATCCTCACTGAGGTTCCGGCAGGTTTCCTCGGCACCCGCACCGGCGCCGGCCATGCAGAACACCAGCAAGGGGACCGGCTGCGACGCCTCCTGGCCAGGCCAGTAGACGCGCACCGGCAGCGGGCTGGTGCTGCCCCTGAGCTGCAGGTCGGCGATCCGGTGGCGGGACATGCCTTTACGCTGGCACCCGGACCACCCCGAAGGGAAAGGCCGAGTGTGCATGGCAGTCGTGCACAACCGGCATGACCACCGGCGCGCCCGGCGAGCGATAATCGGGTCGTGGACGAGGAAACCGCGGAGGTCGTGTCGCTGCCCCAGGCGCCGGACGCCATCGAGTTGCGGCACCTGCGCGCGTTCGTGGCGGTAGCCGAAGAACTGAACTTCGGCCGCGCCGCCGCCCGGCTGTACGTGTCGCAGCCCGCGCTGAGCCGCCAGATCCGCAGCCTGGAGCGGCTCGTCGGCTGCGACCTGCTGCGGCGGTCCACGCACCGGGTCGAGCTCACGCTGGCGGGCGAGGCCCTGCTCGACCGGGCCCGGGGCCTGCTGCGCGAGGTCGACGAGGCGGTCAGCGCGGCACGCTCGGTCGGCGGTGAGCTCCTGGCCCGCATCGCCCGGCACTGGGAGTCCTTCGCCGAGGTCAGCCCGGCCGACCTGCAGGAGCTGCGGATCGCGTTCGAAGGACTGCAGGGTCAGTTCGATCCGCCGCCGAACGTCAGCGTGCGTTCGGTTAATGCCGGGGGAGTGCCAGGACTCCTGCTCACGCCCCAGCCCGAGGAACCCGCCACCCTGCTGTACCTGCACGGCGGCGGGTACGTGACCGGCTCGGCGTTCGGCTACCGGCCGCTCGCCGGCGCCCTGGCCGGCAGCGCGGGCACCGGTGTCATCGTCCCGGACTACCGGCTGGCCCCCGAGCATCCCTTCCCGGCCGCGGTGGAAGACGCCGTCCTGTCCTACCGCTGGCTACTGGACCGGGGCGCCGCCAGGATCATCGTGGCAGGCGACTCGGCAGGCTGCGGCCTGGTCCTCTCGTGCCTGCTCAGCCTCAAGCAGCAGGACCTCCCGATGCCGGACGGCGCGATCTTGTTCTGCCCGTGGGTCGACCTCAGCGAGGCGAGCCGGGGCCGGCCTCCGCACGAGTTCGACGACTTCCGGCACGCCTCGGCCAGCCTCTACCTGGCCGGGCATCCCGCCGACGACCCGCTGGTCAACCCGCTGACCGCCGACCTGGCCGGCCTGCCGCCGGTGCTGATCCAGGCCGCCACCGGCGACCCGCTGCTCGACGAGGCGCGCAAGCTGGCCGATCACGCCCAGGAGTGCGGCGTCAACGCCCGTTTTGAGCTGTTCCCCGTCGACACCCACGACTTCCACATCTTCTGGAGCTTCCTGCCCGAGGCCGCCCAGGCCGTCGCGCAGGCCGGCCGCTTCGCCCGCGACACCACCCTCGCCGCCCGCACCGGCACCGGCTGACCTCTAGTCGGCCGCGGCGGCGCGGGCGTCCAGCGCCAGCAACGCGACGTGCAGCGAAGTCCGCGACTCGGCCGAGCTCAGGTCGGTCCCGAGGATCCGCTCGATCCGGCGCAGCCGTTCGTAGAAGGTAGGCCGGGCCAGATGCGAGGCCTTGGCCGCCTCGGCCTTGTTGCCGCCCGCCGCCAGGTAGGCGGCCAGCACATCAAGAAGCCCGGCGTCCGAGTCGGCCAGCAGTGCCCCTAGCTCCCGCTCCACGAAGGTCTGCAGCCGCGGGTCGTCGCGGAGCAGGTGCAGCAGCCCACGCAGCCGTAGGTCAGGCAGCCGGTAGAACAACGCGGTTTCCGGCCGGGACGCCGCCACGTCGGCCACCTGGCTGGCCTCGAGGAACGACCGGCGGACGTCCCTGATCGATCCGGCTGTCGCACCCACCCCGATGACCAGCGCGTCCGGGTCCAGGCCCGCCCGGTCCCTGATCCGGGTGGCCAGCCTGGTCAGCACCTCGTCGGGCTCCACCTGCGGGCCAAGCGACAGCATGGCCCCGGCCCGGTCGTCATCCAGCGTGCCGACCAGTGAGGGAATCCGCTCGGCCCGGCACGCGGCGGCCGCCGTGTCGGCCAGGTCCAGCACCCGGGCATGCGCCGAAACCCCGAGGGGGCCGGAAACCGGCAGGTCGCGGAACCTCAGCACCAGCGCGATGAGCTGGCGCCCGTCGACCGGCACCCCCAGGGCCCGGGACCGGACCGCGGCCTCGGCCGGATCGGCGTGCGCCTGGGAGATGATGCCGCTGATCAGCGTCCGGTGGGCCTGCCGCTCCAGGCTCTCCCGGTGCCGGGTGAGCAGCCGGCCCAGCGCCAGCGTGGTCGCAGCCCGCTCGAGCAGCACCGTATCCAAACCAGAGGGCGGCCCGTCGCAGACCAGGATCACCCGCCCCCAGTCCTCACCCCGCGCGCCCACCGGGGTGACCAGCCAGCCCGAACCCTCGTCGAAGAACGTCCGTCCCCGCGAGACCAGGGAACGACTCCGCGCCGCGAAGCCGCTTAGCAGGCGACCCGGATCGGCCCCGCCGGGCGAGAAGGCCAGCACCCGGTGCGACAGGTCGGCCAGGATCACCGGCCGCCCGGCCAGGGCCGCGGCCTGCCCGACGACCTCCTCCGCCGAGGCCCCGGCCACCGACAGCTCGGTGAACATCTCGTGCAGGCGCTCGGAGACCCGCAACTCGTCGAGCTGCGCGTCGATGATCCGGGCGTGCACCGCCTCGGTGATCTCGACGAACGCGACCTCGCGTTCGAACGCGATCAGCGGCAGCCCGGTGCGCGCAGCCGCGGCGACCAGCGCGCCAGGCAGCGACCCGGCGTAACGCCGGCCGAGTTCCACGGCCAGCCCGGCCACACCCACCTCGGCCAGTTCGGCCACGTAGTCGGCCAGCAGCCGGTCGTCGTCGGGCAGCACGATCCCGGTGCTGAGCACCAGCTCGCCGCCCCGCAGCAACCGGGCCACGTCGGTGAGCTCCATCGCGTGCACCCAGCGGACCGGAGAATCCAGCCGGTCAGCCCCGGCCACGACGACCGGGCGGCCACGACGGCACACCTCCATGGCGAGCACGTCACCAAGCGACAAAGCCATTTACATAGTGTATGGAAGACGCCGAAGCTCAAGACACATTGTTACTTCCGCCGGCCGGCCTGGCCGCGGGACAATCAGAACCATGTCTGAGCTCCTCGCCCGCCATCGCGCGGTCATCCCCAACTGGGTCGGGATCTACTACGACGAGCCGATCGAGATCGTCAGCGGCAAGGGCTGCCGGGTCACCGACGGCCAGGGTCGCAGTTACCTTGACTTCTTCGCCGGCATCCTGACCAACATGCTCGGCTACGACGTTCCCGAGGTCCGGGATGCGGTCGAACGGCAGATCGCCTCCGGGGTCGTGCACTCCTCGACGCTGTACCTCATCCGCAACCAGGTCGAGCTGGCCGAGAAGATCGCGAAGCTTTCCGGCATCAAGGACGCGAAGGTCTTCTTCACCAACTCCGGCACCGAGGCGAACGAGACCGCGCTGCTGGCCTGCCTCACCGCGCGCAACGCCAACCAGGTGCTCGCCATGCGAGGGAGCTATCACGGACGATCGTTCGGCGCCGTCTCGGTGACCGGTGTCGCGGCCTGGAAGATGTCGAGCCACGACCCGTTCGGCACTCATTATCTGCACGGCACGGACCGGCAGTTGCCCCAGTACCGCCACCTGTCCGACGCCGACTACATCAAGGCCTGCGTGGAGGACCTGCGGGCCCTGCTGTCCGCCGGGGTTCACCCGGCCGACGTCGGGTGCCTGCTGGCCGAGCCGGTACAGGGCGTGGGCGGGTTCACGATGGCGCCCGACGGGCTGCTCGGCGCGTACCAGGAGGTCCTCGACGAGCACGGCATCCTGCTCATCTCCGACGAGGTGCAGACCGGCTGGGGCCGCACCGGCGCGCACTTCTGGGGCATCTCCGCGCACGGCATCACCCCGGACGCGATGACGTTCGCCAAGGGCCTGGGCAACGGTTTCGCCATCGGCGGCGTCGTGGCCCGCGGCGACCTGCTCGACGGTATCCGCGGCAACGGCATCTCCACCTTCGGCGGCAACCCGGTCGCCACCGCCGCGGGCAACGCCACGCTGGACTATCTTCTGTCCCATGACCTGCAGCGCAACGCCGCCGTGACCGGCGAGCTGATCATCAGCGGCCTGAAGGAAGCGGCCGCGAAGCTGGACGTCGTCGGCGAGGTGCGCGGCAAGGGCCTGATGTTTGCCGTCGACCTGATCGACCCCGCGACGACCAAGCCAAGCCCGGCGCTGGCCGCCCGGATGCTCGAGGCCGCCAAGGAGCGCGGGCTGCTGATCGGCAAGGGCGGCCTGTACGGGTCCACGCTGCGGATGGCGCCGCCGCTGACCCTCAGCGAGGCCGAGGCCAAGGAGGGCCTGACCATCCTCACCGACGCCCTGCACGCGGTGAACGAGGAGAGCAAGGCGTAGTGAGCAAGCACATCACCCACTGGATCGGCGGCAAGCCCTGGGACGGTGAGGCCGAACGCCACGGCGACGTCTACGACCCGGCCACCGGGCAGGTCACCGGGCAGGTCGACTTCGCCAGCGCGGCCGAGGTCGACCTGGCCGTGGCGGCGGCCAAGGACGCCTTCGCCAGCTGGCGCCGGGTCAGCCTGGCCAGGCGCGCCACCACCATGTTCGCGTTCCGCGAGCTGGTCCGGGACCACGCCACCGAGCTGGCCAAGCTGATCACCGAGGAGCACGGCAAGGTCACCGCCGACGCCGCGGGCGAGGTGGCCCGCGGCCTGGAGGTCGTCGAGTTCGCCTGCGGCATCCCGCACCTGCTCAAGGGCGGCTACTCCGAGAACGTCTCCACCAACGTGGACTCCTACTCGATCCGGCAGCCGGTCGGCGTGGTGGCGGGCATCACCCCGTTCAACTTCCCGGCCATGGTCCCGATGTGGATGTTCCCGCTGGCCATCGCGTGCGGTAACACGTTCGTGTTCAAGCCGTCGGAGAAGGACCCGTCCGCGTCGCTGCTGATCGCCTCGCTGTGGGCGGAGGCGGGCCTGCCCGACGGCGTGTTCAACGTGGTTCAGGGCGACAAGGTGGCGGTCGACGCCATCCTCGGTCACCCGGACATCGCCGCGGTCAGCTTCGTCGGCTCCACGCCCATCGCCCGCTACGTGTACGAGACCGGCACCAAGGCGGGCAAACGCGTCCAGGCCCTCGGCGGCGCCAAGAACCACATGGTGGTGCTGCCCGACGCCGACCTGGACCTGGCCGCCGACGCGGCGGTCTCGGCCGGGTTCGGCTCGGCCGGCGAGCGCTGCATGGCGATCTCCGCGGTGGTGGCCGTCGACCCGATCGGCGACGAGCTCATCGCCAAGATCAAGGACCGCATCGCGAACCTGCGCGTCGGTCCCGGCACCGACGAACGGTCCGAGATGGGCCCGCTGGTCACCAGGCCGCACCGGGACCGGGTCGCGTCCTACCTGGACAGCGGCGTCCGCGAGGGCGCCACGCTGGCCGTGGACGGCCGTGTCCACCCGGTCATCGGCGGGGACCCGGAGGGCTTCTGGCTCGGCCCCAGCGTGCTGGATCACGTCACCCCGCAGATGAGCTGCTACACCGACGAGATCTTCGGCCCGGTGCTCAGCGTGCTCCGCTCGCCCTCGTACGCCGACGCCGTCGACCTGGTCAACATCAGCCCCTACGGCAACGGCACGGCCGTGTTCACCAACGACGGGGGAGCGGCCCGCCGGTTCGTGTCCGAGGCCGAGATCGGCATGGTCGGCGTCAACGTGCCGATCCCGGTGCCGATGGCCTACTACTCCTTCGGCGGCTGGAAGGCCTCGCTGTTCGGCGACACTCACGTGCACGGCACCGAAGGCATCCACTTCTACACCCGGGGCAAGGTGGTCACCTCCCGCTGGCTCGACCCGAGCCACGGCGGCGTCAACCTCGGCTTCCCGGTCAATACATAATTTTCTGCCGAACGGACCGTGGTGCGGTGCGCCACGATGGTGGGGTTAGCCTCACCACGGTCCGGGGGGCGGGGCTGATGGCCACCCGGCTGGTCTTGTCATAGCGTCAGAGCCATGTTCCTGATCCGCGACCTGGTGTCGGCGCGCACCTGGCTCGCCATGACCCAGCATCTGTCCGGCCTGCTCCTCGGGTTCGCGGCCATCTTCGTGGTCACGTTCGGGCTCGGCTTCGGGTTCGGCGGGCTGTTCTTCGCGCTGGCCGGGCTCCCGCTGCTGGGTGTGACGGTCTGGCTGGCCCACTGGTTCGCCCGGGCCGAGCAGGCCCGGTTCACCCTCCTGGCTGGCGTCCGGATTCCGGCCTGGCCTGCCCCGGGATCGGTCGGCCGGACCGGGTTCCGGTGGGGCATCATCCCGCGCTGGCGGATGTGGCGAGAGAGCGCGACCTGGGCCGAGCTCGGCTATGCGTTCCTGCGCCTGCCTTTCAGCGCGGCGTCGGCGACGGCCAGCATCGCGGTCTGGGCGTTCGGCCTGGTCCTGCTGGTCCTGCCGGCCTATGCCTGGTCCCTGCCGGACGGCGGGCCCACCCTCGGCGACGTCGTGCTGCACACCCGGGCCGAGCTCACCGTGTCCGCCGTGATCGGGGTCCTGGTCCTGCTGGCCGCGCCGCAGCTGACCCGCGGCCTGGCCGTCGCGGACACGGCGCTGGCCCGGCTGCTGCTCGGCCCGCGCCGCGACCTGGCCGCCCGGGTCATCGAGCTGGAGAACAGCCGGGAGCGGGTGGTAGACGCGGCCGAGACCGAACGGCGGCGGATCGAGCGCGACCTGCACGACGGCGCGCAGCAGCGGCTGGTCGCGCTGGCCATGGAGCTCGGCCGGGCCAAGGCGAGGTTCGCCGACGACATCGACGCCGCTCGCGACCTGGTCGACCAGGCGCACGTCCAGGCCAAGGAGGCCCTTACCGAGCTGCGCAACCTGGTCCGGGGCGTGCACCCGCCGGTGCTGACCGACCGCGGCCTGGACGCGGCCCTGTCCGGCCTGGCCGCGCTGTGCCCGGTGCCGGTCGACGTGCACGTCGACGTGCCGGTGCGGCCCAGGGCCTCCATCGAGGCGGTCGCCTACTTCATGGTGGCCGAGGCGCTGACCAACGTGGCCAAGCACGCCCGGGCCAGCCACGCCAAGGTCGTGGTGGAAGGCCACGGCTTCCCGGGCACGCTCACCGTCATGATCAGCGACGACGGGATCGGCGGCGCGGACATCACCAGCCCGGGCCTGTCCGGGCTGGCCGACCGGATATCCGGGGTGGACGGCCGGCTGTCGGTCGAGTCCCCGTCCGGCGGTCCCACGATCATCGCGGCGGAACTGCCATGCGGGTAGTCATCGCGGAGGATTCGGTCCTGCTGCGCGAGGGGCTGACCCGGCTGCTCACCGAGGCCGGCCACGAGGTCGCCGCGGTCGCGGGCGACGCCGAGGGGTTCCTGCGGGCCGTGGCCGAGCACACCCCGGACGTCGTGGTGGTCGACGTGCGGATGCCGCCCACGTTCACCGACGAGGGCCTGCGCGCCGCGCTGGTGGTCCGGGACCGCTGGCCTAAGGTCGGCGTGCTCGTGCTGTCCCAGTGGGTCGAGGAGCGGTACGCCACCGAGCTGATCTCCGGCCGCCCGCACGGCGTCGGCTACCTGCTGAAGGACCGGGTGGCCGACGTGGCCGAGTTCCTCGACGCGCTGGCCCGGGTGGCCGACGGCGGCAGCGCGCTGGACCCCGAGGTGGTGGCGCAGCTGCTGGCCCGCAGCCGCCACCCGCTCGGCGAGCTCACCCCGCGCGAGCGGGAAGTGCTCGCGCTCATGGCCGAAGGCCGGTCCAACGCCGCCATCGCCGACACCCTCGTGGTCGGCAGCGGCGCGGTCGAGAAGCACATCAACAACATCTTCACCAAGCTCGGGCTGGCGCCGGGCGACCGCGACCATCGTCGCGTGCTCGCCGTGCTGCGCTATCTCGGGACCTGATGAACGGGGTATCACGATGACCTTCATGTCCACGACCGGGCAGGCTCCCGTACCGCCCGCCAGCGCACCAGGGCCGCTGGGCTCGCTGCGGATGACGCCCGGCCGCTGGGTGGCCCTGGCCGTCGCCGTGCCGGTGGCCCTGGCCCTGATCGGCTGGACCGGCTTCAGCCTGGTGGCCTCCGTCGCCCGCGGGAGCTACCCGTTCAGCTACACGTTCCCGGTGCACAACGGTCAGGTGGCGCTCAACGTCAACGCGGGCGACATCACGCTGCGCGAGACCCCGGGCACTGACTCGGCGCGGCTGGCGGGAACCGTCCAGTACGGCCTGGTGCGCCCGGGCATCAGCGAGTACGAGACGTCCAACGGTGCCAACGTCAGCCTGGACTGCGCCGGCGCCAACTTCAGCGGTAACTGCGGGGTGAGCGCCAACCTCGATGTCCCGGCGCAGACCGGCGTCACGCTGTGGAGCAACGGCGGCGACATCACGGCCTCCAGCTTCTCCGACGGTATGGCCCTGTGGGCCGACGGCGGTGACGTGGATGTCACCAACCTGTCCGGCGACCTGCAACTCCACTCCGGCGGCGGCGACCTGAACGGCAACGGGCTGACCGGCACCATCGTGGTCGACACCGAAGGAGGCAACGTCAACGCCGGCAATTGGACGGGCAGCGGCACCATGGAAATGAACACCGGCGGCGGCGACATGTCCATCGACGGCCTGACCGGTAGCTTCCATCTCGTCACCGAGGGCGGCGACGTAGACGCCAGCGGCCTGACCACCCCGACGTCGGTCACGCAGTCAGGTGGCGGAAACGTCACCCTGGCCTTCACCCAGGTCCCGAAGAGCGTGAGCATCACCGCCGAGGGAGGCGACGTTACGGTGATCCTCCCGCCGGGCAGCACTAAGTACGCCATTTCCACCCCCGACACCGCGGGCGGAAACGTCACCTACCCCTCGTCGCTGTCCGACCCGAACTCCCCGCATACGATCACCATTGACAGCGGCGGCGGCGACATCACCATCAGCCAGGGCTGAGCCTCAGCGGCCGAGGCGGAGCGAGCTGACCAGAGTGGTTACATGCCACGTGCCCAGGTTGTTCGGCACCGAGGTGTAGAACACCGCGGGTTTCTGGCCGGCGCCGCGGTCCACGACCACCACCGCGCCCAGCTCGCTGGTCCAGGGCAGGCCATCGCGGGCGGCGTCCTTGTACTTCATCGCGAACGTGACCACCCAGGCTTGATGTCCGCTGACCTGCATCGCAGAGCTGCTCTGGACCGTGCGGGAGTGCTGCAACCCGCGGTAGTAGGCCGGCTCGATCGCGTCGGCCACTCCCATCGTGACCGGCGCCAGGTCGGCCGGACCGGAGTAGGCGAACTCCTGCTGCAGCCGTCCCGAGCAGGCGTTCCCGTGCCAGTCGATCACCGTCCCGCCGATGTTGACCCGCCCGGCCACGGCGTTCTCGCCCGCGGTCCAGCTGAACGTGGAGGTGTCCAGGATCCCCGGGCAGCCCTGCCGCCAGGGTGCGGAAAGCAACGCGTAGGACAGCCCCGAGGCAGGGTCGGCAACGTCCCTGGTCGCCCCGGAGGCACCCGACGTCCGCAGGTGCGACGGTGAGGGGGTCGCGTGCTGCGCGGTCGCGTGCTGCGCGGTCGCGGTCAGCGCGGCGGGCCGGACCACTGTCGGCACCTTGGAGATCTCTTTGATGAACCCGGCGATGAGCAGCAGGACCCCGGTCGTGACGACGGTCAGCAGCCACAACATGCCCTGGCGCCACCGCCTTCGGCGCCGGCGACGGCGCATAACCGCGCTCTCACCCGTCCGCTGGCGCCGGACGGCGGTCATCGGCATCGCCATAGGGCCAGAGTAAACGGCACATACCCGGCAAAGAACACCTAGCCGGACATGTTTACCCGTTCGTTGGCTGCGCTCTCACGCGGCCGCGGCCGCGGCCAGCGGCGCCGCCTCCTCAGCTCGGACGTCGGCCCGGCCGAAGACCAGGTGAGCGACGAAACCGATCGCCAGCGCGATCAGCACGCCCAGGTTGGCGAAGGCCCACGCGCCGGCCTTGCCACCCAGGCCGAACGGACTGAGCAGGTAGCCCTGCCAGGTCAGCCAGCTCGCCGAGCCGTTGGTCACCAGGCCCCAGCCGATCCCGGTGGCCACCACCACGGCCGCGACGGGCACCCACCGGATGTCGCCGTACCGGCCGGTAGCGGTGAACAGCTCGGGCTCGGCGTAGTCGCGCCGGCGCAACGCGATGTCGGCCAGCATGACCCCGCACCAGGCCGCGATCGGCACGCCGAGCGTGATCAGGAAGCCCTCGAACTGGCCGATGAAGTTGGTCGTGAAGAACACCACGTAGATGGTGCCCGCCGTCATGACCGTGCCGTCGATCAGGGCGGCTGCATAGCGGGGGATCCGGACACCGAGGCTGAGCATGGCCAGCCCCGAGGAGTAGATGTCGAGCACCGAGCCGCCGATCAGGCCGAGCACGGCCACGATGGCGAACGGCACCAGGAACCAGGTCGGCAGCAGCGTGGTCAGCGCCCCGACCGGGTCGGCGCCGATCGCCGAGCTCAGGCTGCTGGACGAGCCGGCCAGCAGCAGGCCGAACACCAGCAGGAAGATGGGCGCGATCGAGGACGCGAAGGTGGTCCAGCCGATCACTCCGCCGCCCGAGGATCGCCGCGGCAGGTAGCGCGAGTAGTCCGCGGCGACGTTCACCCAGCCGAGCCCGAAGCCGGTCATGGTGAAGACCAGCGCGCCGATGAGGTCCTGGACTGTGCCGCTGTGGATTGCCGACACGGTGTGCCAGTGGATCTTGTCCGGCCACCAGCGCGATAAACACCACCGTGAACACCCCGGTCACGATCGTGATCCAGGTCTGCAGCCGCATGATCAGGTCGAAGCCCATCACGCCGCCGAAGATGGTCAGCGCCACGACCAGGATCAGCGCGATCACCTTGGTGCCGTCGCCGCCGCCCACGCCGACCCGGTGGAACACGGTCGCGGTGGCCAGCGTGGCCAGGATGACCAGCACGGTCTCCCAACCCACGGTCAGCAGCCACGAGATCACGGTAGGTAGCTTGTTCCCGTTGACCCCGAACGCGGCCCGGCTCAGCACCATCGTCGGGGCCGAGCCGCGCTTGCCCGCCACCGCGATGAACCCGCAGGCCAGGAACGACAGCACGATCCCGGCCACGCCCACGATCAGCGCCTGCCAGAACGAGATGCCGAAGCCCAGCTCGAACGCGCCGTAGCTGAGGCCGAGCACCGAGATGTTCGCCGCGAACCACGGCCAGAACAAGTCGCGCGGGTGCCCCTTGCGCTCGCTCTCGGCGATGACGTTGATGCCGTTCATCTCAACCTGGAGCGGCCGCAGTTCCGCGGCGCCGGTTGCGTCAGTCATGGCGGACCTCCTCAGGAATCCATGATGGCTTTGCGCTGCGCCCCGTCGACAGGTATATGGGCGCCGTTGATGAAGCTGGCCAGCGGAGAGGCCAGGAATGTGACCAGCGCCGCGACCTCCTCCGGCTCGCAGATGCGGCCGAACGGGATCGACCGCTCGGCCAGTTCGTGCGCGCGTTCCTGGGTGACACCCTTGTCCCGGGCGAACGCCTTCTCCAGGGTGTCCCACCGGTCGGTGTTCACCGGCCCGGGGTTGACCGTGTTGATGCGCACCCCGTACCGGCCGTACTGTTCGGCGACCGAGGACGCGAAGTTGATGTCGGCCGCGTTGGCCACGCCGGCGGTCATCTCCCAGTAGCTGGGCTTGAGCCCGTCGTTGCCGACCACGAGCACGATCGCGCCCTGGCCGCGCTCGCGCATGTGGCCGATGACCGCGCGGACGGACCGCACGTAGCCCATGAACTTCAGGTTGAGGCTGGACATCCACTGCTCCTCGGTCAGGTCCTCGAGCAGGCCGCCGGGGGAGCTGCCCGCGCAGGTGACCAGGATGTCGATGGCGCCGAACCGCTCGAGGGCGGCATCGACGCAGCGCTGGACGTCGGCCGTGACGCTCATGTCCCCGGCCAGCGGCAGCACGGCCCGGCCGGTCTCGGCGGCGATCTTGCCTGCGGCGGCTTCCAGCGGCTCCGCGTTCCGGGCGGTGATGACCACGTCGCAGCCCTCGCGAGCCAGGTGCTCGGCCACGCTGCGGCCTATCCCCTTGCTGGCGCCGGTCACGAAGGCCACTTTCCCCGCTAGCCGCAGATCCACCGCAACCCCTTCCGCCTCGCTACAGCGCTACGCCCGGCCGGCCTGTTCCCGGTGCCGCCTCGGCCGGCCGCCCTAGGGTCCCTGAGGCGGGCCGCAGCCCGAGCACCTCCGGGACGGCTCAAGCGGGGCATGTGTGCCACCGCCCCCGTATCGGGGGTTGTGTGCCACAAGCCCCAATTGGTCGGTGCCCGGAACCGCTCCGCGCTCGGCGGTGGCAGGATGGTATATCAAATATCAAGCTGGTGGAAGGGCTCAGCGATCCCACAAAGAGCCGAGCGCGGCGTCGACCTGAACCCTGATCGGCCCGACCACGGGCAGCACCGGGGCCGGCGCGGCCGCGGTGGCGCTGTCGCAGGCGGCCAGGGCGTCGCGGTCCAGGAAGCGGGTGAGCTGCCCGTAGCCGTGCCGGTCGTCGCGGCCCCGGCGGTGCAGATGCAGCCGCATCGGCGCGTACAGGTAAAGGTGGTCGCGGGCCCGGGTGAGGGCCACGTAGAACAGGCGGTGCTCCTCGGCCAGCCCGCCCGGGTCGCCCAGGGCCATGTCGCTGGGCAGCGCGCCGTCGACCAGGTGGGGCACGTGCACGATGGGCCATTCCAGGCCCTTGGCGGTGTGAATGGTGGAGATCGTCAGGTAGTCCTCATCCAGCCGGGGCGGCCCGGCCAGGTCAGAAGCGGAGACCGGCGGATCCAGGGTCAGCTCGGCCAGCGCGTCGTGCAGCGACGGCTGGCCCGCCGCCGCGTCGGCCAGGCGCCGCAGATCGGCGAGCCTGGCCGTCGCATCGGGGTAGCGGGCGCGAACCAGCGGGTCCAGGATCCTCACGACCGCCTCGGCCTGGGCCGCGGCGGGATCGGCCGCGGCGGCGGCCAGCTGGCCGAGGGTGGCGGTCAGGGCCGTCCTGGACCTGGCCGGCGCGCTCTGCGCCGCCTGCGGCCAGTCCTGCGGCGGAAGTTCCTGGCCGGAGGCCACCACGGCCAAGATGCGGCGGGCGTGCCCGGGGCCGATCCCGTCGTGCAGCCGGAGCAGCCGGAACCAGGCCAGGTCGTCGGCGGGATTGGCCAGGATCCGCGCTGCGGCCAGGAAGTCCCTGACGTGCGCGGTGTCGGTGAACCGCAGGCCGCCGAATTTGACGTACGGGATCTTGCGCGCGCTGAGCTCGACTTCCAGGATGTCGCTGTGATGACCGGCACGGACCAGGACCGCCTGGTCCCGCAGCTCGGCGCCGTCCTCGACCGCTTCCAGGATCCGGGCGCATATCTCCCTGGCCTGGGTCGCCTCGTCGTGGCAGCGGACCAGCAGTGGCGGCACGCCGGCGCCGCGGTCGCCGGTCAGCGTCAGGTCCAGGCCGGGAGCCGACGGCCGGATCAGGTTGGCCAGGTCCAGGACGCCCTGGCGGGAGCGGTAGTTGCGGTGCAGCCGGACGATCTCCAGGTCCGGGTAGTCGGCGGCCAGCTGGCGCAGGTGCGCCGGGTCGGCGCCGCGGAACCCGTAGATGGCCTGAGCGTCGTCGCCCACGCAGGTCAGCTGCTTCCCGTCGGGCTGCAGCAGCCGCACGATGCTGGCCTGCACGGCGTTGACGTCCTGGTACTCATCGACCAGGACCGCGTCGAACATGCCCCGCAGCACCGGCCCGGCCGTCGGGTCGGCCAGCGCCGCCTGCCACAGCAGCAGCAGGTCGTCGAAGTCGAGCAGGTGGCGGTCGCGCTTGCGGGCCGTGTAGCTGCGGAACAAGCTGGACAGTTCGGCGGTGAACGGGACGCACCACGGGAAGCTGGCCGCGACCACCTCGCTGACCGGGCGTCCGGTGTTCACGCACCGCGTGTAGATGTCGGCGCAGGCCGCCGCGCGCGGCGACCGCTGCCTGCCCTCGCCCAGGCCATGATCCGGGCGCAGCACGTCCAGGATCTCGGTGGCGTCGGCCTGGTCGAGGATGGTGAACTGCGGCGGCAGCGAGAACGACTCCGCGTGCTGCCGGATGATCTTGTGCGCGATGGCATGGAACGTCCCGCCGCAGATGCGCCCGCCCGCGTGGTCCGCGCCGGAGGCGGCGCGGGCCAGCATGTCGCCCGCCGCCCGGCGGGTGAAGGTAAGCAGCAGGATCCGGTTGGCCGCCACGCCCTGCTTGTCCCTCAGCCACGCGGCCCGCGCGACCAGGGTCCGGGTCTTGCCGGTGCCCGCCCCGGCCAGGACCAGCAGCGGCCCGGCGTCGTGCGTCGCCGCCCGCCGCTGCTGTTCGTTCAGCCCGTCCAGAATGTCACCCTGATCGAACATGCATATGAACATAACCAGGCCGGCCCGCGGATTCCGCACGCCGCGCCGGCGCAAGCCGGCCATCGCGTTTGCGCGCGGCGAGCGCGATCCGGGCGGAGACTGTGAACATGACAGATGCTCATCCCGCCAGCGATCTCGAGCCCGGCCCAGCCGTGCTCGTCGTGGGTGGCCGCCGGGTGCCGATGCTCGACAACGCCCGGATCTACGCCTGCGGGATCACCCCGTACGACGTGACGCACCTCGGGCATGCCGCCACCTACGTCTGGGTCGACGCGCTGAGCCGGGTACTCCGCCTGCTGAGAGTCGAACCGGAAGTGTGCCGGAACGTAACCGATGTCGACGACGTCCTGGACGCGGCGGCCTCCCGGGCCAGCACGCCCTACGATGCCTTCGCCGCCATCCAGCAGTACCACTTCGAGCACGACCTCACCGCGCTCGGCGTGCGGCCGGTCCGCCACGAGCCCCGCGCACACCGGTACGTCGAGCAGGTCATCCGGCTGGCCTCGGGCCTGATGGTGATCGGCGCGGCCTACGGTCGGTCCGGCAGTGTCTACTTCCGTGGCCAGGGCGTGGCCGCCCGCGCAGGCCTGGACCACGCCGAGGCGCTGCGGCTCGCCGTCGAGTACGGCGGCCGCCCCGATGACCCCGCCAAGGATGACCCGCTGGACACCGCGGTCTGGCAGGCGGCCGAGCCGGGCCATCCGGCCTGGGATTCGCCCTGGGGACCGGGCCGGCCCGGGTGGCACGCCGAATGCGCGGCCATGGCGCTGTCCGCGTTCGGCGTCGGGGTTGACGTCCATGCCGGCGGCGGCGACCTGCGCTTCCCGCACCACGCCTACCATGCGGCCATGGCCGAGGCGTTCACCGGGGTCAGCCCGTACGCGCGGGCCTGGCTGCACATCGGCGTGGTGACCGTAGGCGGCGTGAAAATGGCCAAGTCGGCCGGCAACCTGGTGCTCGTGAGCGATCTTCTCGCCGGTCACACGGCGGCCACGGTCCGGATGATGATCCTGGACCGGCCCTGGGCACAGGGCTGGGACTTCAGTGACGCGCTGCTCGAGCCGGCCGTGGCCCGGCTGGCGGAACTGTATCGCGCCGCCGGACGCACCCACGAAGCGAGCCAGCACGGCGCCGCCGAGATCTGCCGCCTGCTGGCGGCCGACCTGGACGTCCCCGGCGCGCTCGACGTGGCCATCGAGACGGGCGGCGCGCCGGCCCGCCTGCTCATGTCGACGCTCGGCCTCGACTGAGGCGGGCAAAAGGGGGACCGGATGACCGAGATCATCACGATCGAGACGCCTGCCCTCGGTGATCGCAGCTAC
Source organism: uncultured Actinomycetes bacterium (assembly GCA_963819785.1). Taxonomy (GTDB): domain Bacteria; phylum Actinomycetota; class Actinomycetes; order Streptosporangiales; family Streptosporangiaceae; genus Palsa-504. Next base: position 382,836 of record CAWFXW010000013.1, read on the forward strand.
CTGATCCACGACGGGATCCTGGCCATCGTCGTGGACCCGCAGCGTGACATCGATCGGGTCCTGGCCGTCGCGGAGGACCGGCAGGTGCGGATCACGCACGTGCTCGAAACCCATATCCACAACGACTACGTGACCGGTGGCTTCGCGCTGGCCAGCCAGGCCGGCGCCGAGTACGTGGTCGCGGCGTCCGAGGAGGTCAGCTTCGAGCGCCTGGCGGTCCGGGACCGCGACCAGCTCACCTCGGGGTCCATGACCGTCACGGTCATGCACACGCCGGGGCACACACCCGGCCACCTGTCCTTCGTGCTGAGCGGGCCCGGCCGCGACCCGGTCGCGGTGTTCACCGGCGGATCCATGCTGTACGGCGCGGTCGGCCGCACCGACCTGATCGGCCCGGAGCACACCCGGCAGCTGACCCGGGCCCAGTACCGCTCGGTCCGCCGCCTGGCCGAGGCCCTGCCCGACGAGGCGGCCGTGTACCCCACGCACGGCTTCGGCAGCTTCTGCTCCGCCACGCCGACCTCCGGTACCGCATCGACCATCGGCCACGAGCGGCGGGTCAACGTCGCGCTACGCACCGAGGAGGACGCGTTCGTCAGCGAGCTGATCGCCGGGCTGAACGCCTACCCGCGGTACTACGCGCACATGGCCCCGGCGAACCGCCGGGGCCCGCAAGCCCCCGGCCTGACCCAGCCCACTCTCGCCGACCCGGCCGAACTGCGACGGCGCACCGAGGCCGGAGAATGGGTGGTCGACCTGCGCGAGCGCCGGGCGTTCGCGCAGGCACACGTCACCGGGACGATCTCCGTCGAGCTCGGCGACCCGTTCAGCACCTATCTCGGCTGGACCATCCCGTGGGGCGCCCCGCTCACCTTGATCGGCGACAGCCCGCGGCAGGTCGCCGAGGCACAGCTGCAGCTGACCCGGATCGGCATCGACCACATCGCCGGCGCGGCCGCCGGCCCGACGGAAACACTCGCCCTGGGGCACGTCTCCGGCTACCGGGTCACCGACTTCGGCGCCCTCGCGGCCGAGTGGGGCCGGCCGGGCCTGGTGGTCCTGGATGTCCGGCGTCCGGACGAATGGCAGGCCAGCCATCTCGCGCGGGCAGTACATATCCCGTTCTGGGAGGTCGAGCGCCGCGCCGGCGAGGTGCCGGCCGGCGAGGTCTGGGTGCACTGTGCCAGCGGCTTCCGCGCCGCCATCGGCGCGTCCATCCTCGACCGGGCCGGCCGGACAGTGGTCCACGTCGACGACGACTGGGACATGGCCGCGCACGTCGGCCTGCCGCTGGCCAGCTGAGGCTGTGCCCTGGCCTGGTTATATGGCTTGCGGTCCGGCCTGGTTACATGGCTTGCGGTCCGGCAAGTCGGGACCTAGGTCCCTTTCCGCCGTCACCGCGGGCCCGGTGGAATACAGAGATGTTCGTCGGCGATGAGATGCAGCTGGAAATCAGCTTTGCCGTCGCCCGGGACAGGCTCAGGCAGCTGACCGAGGCCGGCGCGCTGCTCGGCTCGTCGGAAGACGCCTATGACCATGCGACCATCGGTTTCGAGCGGGTCGGTGTCCCCGGGCTCTCGAAGCTGGTCCGGGTGCAGGTCCGCGAGCTGGCCTGGACCGACCGGTCGGTCAGGCTGGCCATCCGGTGGGAAGCCAGCGGGCCGGGCGGCGGCTTGTTCCCGGTCCTGGATGCCGACATCACGATGGCCCCGTTCGGGGAGCAGGTCACGATCCTCGCGGTGGCGGGCGCATACCGGCCGCCGCTGGGCGCGATGGGAGCGGCGCTGGACCGGGCGATCTTGCACCGCGTGGCCAACGCCACCATCGGGGCCTTCTTGGCCCAGGTGGCGCGCAGGATCACCGGCCAGCCTGCCACCAACGGTGCCGGGACCGGGACGTTGCCCGAGGGAACAGGTAAGCCCTAGCTCCCTGGCTGCGACCCCTCGCCGAACGCGTAGCCACGGATCTCGCGGATGGTCGCGTCCAGCTCGTCCAGCGCGGCGCCGAGCCGCTCACGGGCCGCGTCGGCCGGCAGGCTGGCCGCATCCTGGAGGCTGAGCCCGACCTGGAACAGCCGATGGACGACGCGGTCCAGCAGGTCATTGGCGCGGGGCGAGCGTCCGGCCGCGGTACTCCGGGCCAGGTCGGCGAGATCCTCACGCCGCCGGGCCTGCGTGGCGTCGCGGACCACGGCCAGAACGAACGTCGCGGTAGCGGTCGGCACCGGGCTCAGGCTGATCTCGGCGGGGAACGTGGCCCCGTCCTTCCGCACCCCTGCCAGGCGGGCACGGTCGCCCATCGGCCGAGCCAGCGGATCCCGACCGTAGCCGACCCGGTACTCCCGGTGGGCGGCCCGGACGTCGAATGGGACGAGGGTGTCAACCGGCAAGCCGATCATCTCCTCGCACCGGTAACCGAACATCTCCGCACACCGCCGGTTGACCAGTACGATCGTCCCGTCTTCCCCGGTCAGGGCCAGGCCGTCGCCCAGCGCATCGATGATGTGCCAGAGCACGGCCGGGGTGATGGCCCCGGCCGAAGGTACTTCAGCCAGCTCGCCCCGGGGCCGGTCGGCCGATAGCGGCGCGACCGGCTCCCCAGGGGTCGCGGCGGCCTCCAGCGACGGATAGATGGCAACCAGCCGATCCAGCCCTTCGATGCCGAGCACCCGCCTGACGACCGGAGCCGTGACCACTAGCCGCAGCTGCGTTCCGCTGACCGCCGCCCGCTGAAATGCTCGCGCGAACGCATCGGCCCCGGCGTGATCGCACGACAACGTGCTGGTCATGTCGGCGACCAGTACGGCGGCGCCGCGGTCGATGACCGACAGGAGCCGGTTTCGGAGCTGGTCCGCGTTGGACACATCGAGGTGCATGGGAAAGCCGACGATCGCCAGCCGGCCCATCCACTGCACCGGGAACTGGTCATCTGGCATCACGACGTCTTCCTGTCGGTCCCGAATGACGTGAAGCCCAGTATGTCGGAGCCGGGCCGCCAGCAACCAGGAGGCCGGCGTGATCAGCCGGCCAGCAGCACACCGAGGAAAAGCGCGGCCAGGGCCAGCTGGCCGCCGACCCAGATGGTCGCGGCCAGGACGTGCAGGAACAACCGGACGGTATCCCAGCTGACGGCCAGCATCACGCTATCGTGCCAAAGAACCGGGCCCGCCGGTCGCGGCGGGCCCGGTCGGTCGTCCAGGCGGTGCTACTTCTGCCCGGCCGGCGTGGGTTCGGGCTTGGAGCCCGGCTCGGGCCGGGATCCAGGCTCCGGCCCGGTCGCGGCCTGCCGGTTCCAGTCCCGCCAGATAAGCCGGTGGACCGGGATCCACCTCGGGATGTCACGCAGGCCCGGGATGAACGGGATAAACAGCAGCAGCAGCGTGGCCAGGCCGGTCATGTAGATGGCGATCAGGTCGACGTTGGCGTCGGTGTCCCAGCCGTGCACGTGGTACCACATCTGGAACAGCCACAGCCAGGGCTGACCGGGATAGCTGCCGGTCTCGTTCATCACGCCCCACACGTCCCCGGTCAGGTGCTGAGCGGTGGCGAGGCCGTTGTAGTAGTCGCCGTCCGCGAGGAATAGCAGCGGCTTGGTGAAGTCGGTGCCGTAGAACTGGCGCTGGGCGAGCAGGTCGGTGTCGATCGCGCCGCTGCGGGCCAGGGTGAGCTCGGTGGCCAGCATGACCGGGACCGGGCCGTAATCGCCCGCGGGCAGCGCCGGGTTGCCGTTGACGAACTTGACCTTGGCGGCGCCGCTCACGTAAGCGGTCGCCCACTTGTTCTGCTGGTCGGGCGTGGCGGCCTGGTAGGTGGCCAATGCCGAGGCCAGCGCCGGGTCGGTGGGCGCCGCGGTCGCCAGCGGGCCCAGCACGAACGTCTGCGCCGTGTCGATCGGCTGCCGCACCCCGGCCCAGTTCGCCGGGGCGAACCCCTCGCTCTGCGGGGTGCCGCTGGTGTTATACGGAGGCCCGTAGCCGGCGGTCCCGCTGGTGCCGTTCAGCTCGGTGGCCGCGGTGGCCAGGAAGCCGCCCGGGTCGACCTGCACCCAGCTGCGGACCGAGACCGACGGCAGGTCGGGGGAGGACAGCAGGCCCGCCAGGGCGAAGGTCAGCGCCAGCGCCACCACGACGGCGAGGGTGCCTTCCTTCAAGATGTCGTACCGCTTGGTCGGGCCACGCCACGCCGCCCGGTCGGCGGCGCGATCGGCCCGGCGCTCCCGCCACGTCGGCCGGGTGGTCGGCAGCGGGTGGCTGACGCCGCGCTTGCGGACCAGCAGCACGTGCGCGCCGATCAGCGCGATCAGCAGGATCGGCAGGAGCACGATGTGCCACATGAGCATCTGGCCGAAGTTCATCAGGTTGAAGAACGCGCCGATCCCGACCGCGTTGAACGCGTCCTTGCCGTTGGTGGCGATCCACTGGGCGTCGTAGTTCTGCTGGGACAGGTAACCGGTGAAGCACGTCACGATCGAGGCCAGGAAGGCGACGACGCCGGTCATCCAGGTCATGGCCCGGCGGCCGCGCCAGGCGGCCATCCAGAACTTGCCCCACAGGTGGATGACCAGCAGCGCCATGAACAGCTCGACGCTCCACAGGTGCAAGCTGTTGAAGAAGTGCCCGACCGGGTTGGTGTGCCACCAGTCGGGGCCGCCCAGCGCGAGGGCGCCGCCGCTCGCGAGCACCACCGCGAGGGCGGCCAGGGACGCGACGCCGAATATGTATATCCAGGAGCTCACGTAGGCGGGCTGGCGGTCGGGCAGCAGCTTCTTCGGCGGGAACGCGCCGAGCGCCCAGCGGCGCGCCCGCGCCGTCCACATCCGCTCATCACCCGGCTCCGGGTTGTAGCCAGCGGTCGCCCCCGGTTCGGTCACCTCCTCCGGCGGCAGGCTGGGGCGGCGGCGGCCGGGGAAGGGCAGCAGCAGCGCGGCGCCGAAGATGACGACCATGACCGCGATTAGGACAAGGTTCGCCACTGAAATGGTGAAGATGTTCCAGTTCAGGTACGAGCCTGGCTGGTTCAGATCGATGGCCGCGGGAGCGTGTCCCGCAGCAGCGATGATGGTCAACGGGGCCTCCGGGAGACGGACCGCTCCGCCGCTCAGGCCGTGCGGCGGATTTCTGGTGGATTCAGCCTGGTCGCTCGCCGTGGGCCTCTGTAGTGAAGTGGGTCCTCGGGATTCGGGACCATGGTCCCGACCTTTTGAACCAATTTTTACCGAACGGACCAATGTGCTTCGGGCCCGGGAACCGCTGGACGCTCAGGCCGGGCGGATCTCGACCGTGGTGCCGTCGGCCAGCAGCGCGTACGCCTGCCCGGCGGCCTGGGCCATGCTCATCCGTACCCTCCCGGTGTCCCCGGCTAGCTGACGGATCAGGATCAGAAGTAAAGGCCTGCGATCGACCGCTCGGGCGGCGGCCAGCTGAGCTCGTCGCGCACCGCTACCACGCCCGTGACGTGCCGGATCCGGTTCATCAGGTTGCGGCCCAGGTCCGCCGTCTCCGGAGTCCCCTGGATGGTGACGACGCCATCGGCGACCGTCACCGTGAACAGGGCCGGATCGATCAGGAACTCGTGCAGGATGACGTCGTTGACGATCTCGGCGCGGATCTGTTCATCCGGGCGGTCGAAGACGGCCAGCAGGTCGGTGCGGCTGACGATGCCCACCAGGTGGCCGCCCGCGTCGACCACGGGAAGCCGCTTGACCCGCAGGTGATACATCAACCGGGCGGCCTGTTCGACCGTGTCATCCGGCTTGACCGTCACGACGTTGCTTGTCATCAGGTCGCCGGCGGTCACGCCGTCCGCTTTCTCCAGCTCCTTGTGGTGCACCATGGCGGCGATCGGCCCGCCGCGGTCGGCATTCAGGGCCTCCTTGGCCAGCAGGTCGGCTTCGGAAACGATGCCGATCACCCTCTGGTCGTCGTCCAGGACCGGGAAGGCGCTTACCCGGTACTTGCGGAGCAGGGCCGCCAGTTCCTTGAATGACGCGCCCTTCTTGACCGCCACCACCGTGGTGGTCATGACGTCGTTGACGGTGGCGTCCATCGTGATCATCTCTTCCCTGGGGGCTGGGTTCGGACTATGAGAAACGGAGTCGGTTGCCGGCGGCGAGCAGGTTGGCCGGGCCCACAGTTCCGACCAGACGCCCTGCCGGGTCCATCACGAGGAGCAGCTTGACCCGGCAGTTGTGCATCAGCCGGACGGCATGCTCCGCTGGTTCGTCGGCCGCGATCGTGATCGGCGGGTGGGCACCCAGGTCACCGGCGGTGAGGCTGCGCCACATGCGGCGCGGGTGTGCAGCGGCCGGTCCGCCGCCGTTGGCCCGGAGTGCCTCCCGGGTCAGCTCGACCGCTTCCGCATCCAGCAGGTCGGTGTCGTAGACGACGCCGGTTACCGTGTACTGGTCGTCGACGACGGGCAGGGCGCTGACCCGCAACTCGCCGAGCCGGGCGGCTATCTCGTCGAAGGCCGCGCTGTGGCCGATCATGTCCACCCTGGTGGACATGACGTCCCTGACCTTTGCATTCATCGCTTCGTCCTTCTTTGCACCGGGCCTGGCGTCAATCGGAGGGGAAGCGAGCCAGGACATCGAAGGTCGGGTCGGGAATCTCGCGAGGCGGGTAGCTGAGACGATCCCGGATGGCCACGACACCCGGAACGTGCCGGATCCGCTGCACCAGGTCGTGCCCGACATCGTTGCTCTCAGGCCGGCCGGCCAGGGTCACGACCCCGTCGTTGACGATCACCGAGAATGCGGCCGGATCGATGGTGAAACCATCGCGGATTACCTGGTCGCGGATTTCCGTGCGGATCTCCTCGTCCGGGCGGTCGAAGGCGGACAGCACGTCGGCCCGGCTGATAATGCCGACCAGGTGAGCGCCGGAGTCCACCACCGGCAGCCGCTTGACCTTCCGGGTGCGCATCAGCTTGGCCGCATGCTCGAGCGTGTCCTCCGGGGTGACGGTGACCGCAGGGCTGCTCATCAGGTCCCCGGCCGTTATCGCGCGTGCCTTCGCGTGTTCCTTGTGGCGCAGCAGGCCGGTGATCATTCCCGGCATCCCCTGCGGCTCGCTGCCCAGGGCTTCCTTGGTCAGCATGTCGGCCTCGGAGACCACGCCGATCACCTTCCCGTCATCGTCGACGACGGGGAAGGCGCTGACCCGGTGCTCGCGCAAGGCGATGGCCATCTCCCGGAACGACGCGTCCTTCCCGACCGAGACGACGCGGGTGGTCATGACCTCCTTGACGGTGACGGACTTCATCGTTGACACCTCTTCTTCGTCTCAGCGGCTCGCATGGCTGCCGCCTCCTAAGCTCACTTGCCTCCACTACCAGCCTCGTCACCGGGGCTGGCGCAAGGCAGGGCCAAAGGTCCGTTCCTGCTGGGTTCAAGGTCATGGCTGCGGTGCAGGACGCTAAGGTCGGAGTGAGAGCCGCACCCGGGAAGGATCAGGCATGGCCGATCGCGTCATCGAGGAGCTGGACGAGACCGAGAGCCTGCGGCTGATAGCGGCGGGCGGCATCGGCCGGATCGCGTATGCCAGCCGGTTCGGGCCGGCCGTGCTGCCGGTGAACTACAAGTGGCACGACGGCGCGGTGGTGTTCCGGACGACCCGGCACAGCGCGCTGGACGAGGACCTGCAGACCGGAATCTCCGGCGGGGAGTACATCGTGGCGTTCGAGATCGACCAGATCGACGAGCCCGGGCGCCAGGGCTGGAGTGTACTGATCCAGGGCCCCGCGCACCACGTCGAGGCCGCGAGCGAACGTGAGGCCGCCATGCGGGCCGGCGTCGAGCCGTGGCCCGAGGGGGAGCGGGAGCTGTTCCTGCGGATCGTCCCGCACCGTGTCACCGGCCGCCGGATCAAGCCGGCCTAGTTCTGGCGCCGCGGTGGATCGCGGGCGGCGACGAATACCGCGCCGATCCAGATGGCCAGCGTCAGGACGGCGACTAAAGGCCTACCTCGGGAGGGGACCGCCTGCGAGGGCGATGATCAGCCCGACCGCGGCGGCGGCGAGCAGCGTGAGGACCACGCCACGGCGCAAGCCCAGCAGGAGGGCGGCGGCGCCGGCCAGGACGACGTATTGCCAGGGCTGGGTCAGCGCGCGGGCCAAGATGATGGCCGAGCCCAGGATGGCACCGATCGCGGCCGGGCCAGCACCGTCGAGGAACGCCTGGGCGCGGGAGTTGCCGCGCAGCTGGCTGAAGTACCTCGCGCCGCCGAGGACCAGGACGAAGGAGGGCGTGAAGGCGACGAGGGAGGCCAGTAGGCCGCCAACCAGGCCGGCGGCGGCGTAGCCCACGGTGGCGACGGTCTGCACGACGGGGCCGGGGGTGATCTGGCCGAGCGCGACGCCGTTGAGGAACTGGCTGTTGGTCATCCAGTGGTGGCCGACCGCGTCGGCTTGCATCAGCGGGATGATGACGAAGCCGCCGCCGAAGGACAGAGCTCCGACCTTGAACGCGACCCAGGCCACGGCGAGCAGCGCGCCGCCGCCGGCCGCCGTCGCGACCGCCTTGGCCGCCGCCGCGGGTCCCGCGGTCCGGACCGCCCGGAGTGCGACCAGCGGCGCGACAGCGGCTGCACGGGCCGGCCGGGGCGGCGGCTGGCGGCGGATGACCAGTTCGGTCAGGCCGCAGCCGAGCAGCACGAAGACCAGCCACGGGCCGATCAGGGCAGCGGCGGCACCGCCCGCCAGCAGGTAGCCGGTCCAGCGCAGCCGGCGTGACCCTGCGGCCCGCTGCCAGCTGGGGACCAGGAGCAGCCAGCCGGCCTGGATGGCGACCGCGGCGACCGCGGCGTCCGCGCCTGCCCCGGTGCCGCGCACCCACCGCGGCGGGGTCCCGGCCAGGAACAGGACCGACAGGGCCAAGATCACGATCAGTCCAGGCACGATGAACGCCGCCCCGCCGGCCAGCGCGCCGAGCCGGCCGCGGACACGCCAGGCGCAGAAGATGGCCAGCTCGGTGGAGGCTGGCCCGGGTAGCAGGTTGCAGGCGGCGATGGCGTCCTCGAATTCGGTGGCGTCCATCCAGCCCCGCTCGTCCACGCACAGCTTGCGCAGCAGCGCGATATGCGCGGGTGGCCCGCCGAACCCGATGCAGCCGATCCGGCCCCATTCCCGCAGCACCGTGGCGAGATCGGCCTGGTAGCTGCCCGGCGCCGGGTCAGCCCTCATCGGGAACCGCTGGCATGGCCTGCCTCACCTCCCGGGCTGGGCGATCCGGCTGAGCAGGAAGCCGATCCGGGTCCGCAGCGCGCCGGCCACCGCGCGGAACGCCGCGTAGGTCTCGGCGTCACTGCCGCCCGCGGCGGCCGGATCGGGGATGCTCCAGTGGACCACCTGGGGGTGGCCGGGAAATTCCGGGCATACCTCGCGGACCCGGTCGCACAGGCTGATCACATAGTGAAACCGTTGTCCGGCGAAGGTGGCCAGGTGCTTGGACGTGTGGCCGGCGATGTCGATACCGTGCTCGTGCATCACCCGTACCGCGTTGGGGTGCAGCGGCTTGGGGCGGCTGCCCGCGCTGACCGCCCGGACCGTCCCCCCGCTCAGGTGCTCCGCGAACGCCTCGGCCATCTGGGAACGCGCGCTGTTGCCGGTACACGCGAACAGCACCCGGACGCCGCCCGGAAGCTCACCCGCGGGCGGCGGGACCAGATGCAGGCCCGGGTGCAGCGCCGCCCCCGCTGCGGCGAGCGAGTCGCCGCAGCGGGCCAGGTCGATGCTGTAGTAGGCGTCACGCCGGTCCGCCGAGCTGCGCCGCATGGTGACTAGCCCGGCCGCCCGCAGCTGGCCCAGGTGGTAGGAGACCAGGCTCTGCGGCTGGCCGAGCAGTGCCTTCAGCTCGCGAACCTGCCGGTCGCTGCGCGCCAGCTCGCCCAGCAGCCGCCAGCGCAGCGGATGGGCGGCCAGCCGCAAGAACCCTGGCGGGACGGTCTCCTGTCCTGCGATCACCCCGCCAACCTACATCCACCGAGTTTGATCGATCAATCTGATTTGATCGGTGGCTCCAGACCCCGGGCCTAACGTCCCGTCCGGGCGGGACGTCGGGCCGCAGCGGCCGGCTACGCGCGAGGAAAGGCTGAACGCACCATACAGACCGCCGATGTCGGAGGTGAACGTCCATGACAACCGGGAACGGGCACGCATTGCGGACGCTCAGCCCAGCTGAGTGCTTTGACCTGCTAGAACCGGGTGGAATTGGCCGCGTCGGGTTTACTGCCGCCGAGGGGATGATGATGCTGCCGGTCAACTTCACCGTGGCGGCAAAGACCGTCGTCTTCCGTACCGCACCGGACACCCTCCTAGCCCTGTATGCCAATGGCCAGGTCAGCTTCGAAGCGGACTGCCTCGACGAGGCGCTCCGGGCTGGCTGGAGTGTCCTGGTGCAAGGCCGGGCACGCAGGGTCACCGAGGAGCGCGAGGTCGAACAGTTGCAGGACCGGACGCATCTTCAGCCGTGGGCAGCCGGCGCTCGCGACGTATACGTGCGCATCACGCCGACTCGGATCAGCGGACGACGCATCCAGCCAAACTGAGCTGCCCGGGCTTAACGCAGGTACTGCTCGATGGCCGGGGCGGCCAGGGTGATGATCTCTTCCGGGCTGGCCTTGGCGAGAGGCTCTAGGCGGATGACGTGGCGCTGGGTGGCGATGCCGATCAGCTGTGCTGCTACCAGAGAAGCCCGCAGCGGTGCGTCCGGATGCCGCGTTAGCCGGCCGATGACGGGCAGCAGTTGCGTGGTCAGGAATTCGCGCAGCGTGGCGGCGGCCTTGTCGTTGGAGACCGCCGAGCGGACCAGGGCGAGGATGGCGTTGCGGCTTCCGTCGCTGTCGATGAGCTGAAGGTACGCGCGGACAAGGGCCGGGGCGAAGTCGTGAAGCGGGAGCGTGGCCAGATTCTCGAGCAGGCCGGCAAGCCCGTCAGGCAGGCCTGTTGCGGCGGCGAACAGCCCTTCTTTAGTGCCGAAGTAGTGGATGACCAGAGCCGGGTCCACGTTCGCCGCGGTGGCGATGTCACGCACCGATGTGGCGTCGTAGCCGCGGAGGGCGAACCTGCGCCGGGCGACAGCCAGGATCGCGTCGCGGGTGTCCGGCGCTCCGGGGCGCCGTCCTGTCCTGCTCATCCAGCTTCCGGCCTGCCGGCAATCGCCACGAATGCCTCCTCGAGATTCGCAGGGACCACCTCGATGGTCGCGTCGATGCCCGCACGGGAAATCAGCCCGGCCACAACCGCGGCTGGACCGGCGACCCGTAGTGCCGCGCCCTGCACCTGCACGGCGAGGTCGTTCGCGTCGAGCAGGGCAAAGGCCCCCCCGGGGTTGTCGCAGTGTATCTCTGTGACTTGGCGGTCGCCGATGATCCCGGCTGCGGTACCTGCCGCCACTACCTTCCCTGCGGCCATCATGACCAGGCGATCACATTGCTCGGCCTCCTCCATATTGTGGGTAGTGACAAGCGCCCCAGCGTCCCGGCCGACGGCCTGGCGAATCTGTTCCCACAGCCGTGCGCCGCCGAGCGGTCCGACCCCCGAGGTGGGCTCATCGAGTATCAAGAGCTCCGGCTGGTGAGATAGGGCGACCGCGAACGCGACCTGGCGTTGCGCGCCGAGCGGAAGTCCCGCCACAATCTCGTTCCGCCAAGCGGAAATATCCTCGGGAATCGCGGCGCTGGCGTTGCGGAACGCCGCGGCCGTGAAGCTCCAGTTCTCCGCGACGGTAAGACCGGCGTACAGACCCAGTGTCTGCGGTACGTAACCCACTCGCCGCCGCGTCGAGATCGAAGGAGCCGAGCCGAAGAGCCAGACCGCGCCGGCGCTGGGCCGCAGCAGGCCAAGCAGCAAGCGGATGAGGGTCGTCTTCCCGGCACCGTTCGCCCCGAGCAGGCCAACTACCTCCCCGCGCCCGACCGCGAGATCTACCGCGGATACGGCGGTGAACGCCCCGAAACTCCTGGTTGCCCTGCTGGCCTCGGCAAGGATGTCCACCGGTCTACCGTCCCGTCTGGTTCGCTGCCTCGGCGCCGAGCGTCGCGACCACCACGGCGTCCTCGAAATCGGGCTGCACCGGCTGCACGCCGTCCGGCAGCCTGCCCGTCGGACTCCAGACCCGCCAGCTGGCGCCGCGCCGCCATGACAGCGGGGTGGGGCGGTGGGCCCCATGCCAGCCGCCGACCGCACCGGGGACGTTGTGAAGAATGTGCTCTGGCGTGCCGCTGGCGAGCATTTTCCCCGCTTCAAGCAGCACCACAGAGGCCGCGCGGGCTGCCTCGTTCACGTAGGTGGTAGTGACCACGACGGCCGCGCCTTCGACGGCGGCCCTGGAGATGAGCCGCCACAGGTCCGCGCGGCTCACCGGGTCGACGCCGGTAGTCGGCTCGTCGAGGATCAGCAACTCGGGTGAGTGCAGGAGGGCCAGTCCGACAGCCAGCTTGCGCTGCATCCCGCCGGAAAGCTGGCCGCCGAGCCGGTGGCGCGCCCGGCCGAGCCCGGTCTGTTCGAGGATCTGGTCGGCCTTGCGGTCCCGCTCGCGGTGAGACAGCCGGAACGCGGCGGCGGTAAAGGCGAGGTTCTGCTGAACGGTCAAGTCAGCGTACAGGCCCACGGTGGCGGGCACGTAGCCGATGCGTTCCTTCACGGGGCGGCGCACCGTTCCCGCGTCGGGCTCGAGCAGCCCGGCCAGCACTTCGAGGCAGGTGGACTTTCCGGCCCCGTCGCCGCCCACTACGACGGCGATGCGAGACGGCTCGACGGCCACCGTGACCGAGGTGAGGGCGACCTTCCGGCCACGGGTGACCCGGACCTCATCAAGTCCCCACCTCATGTCGCTGCCCGCTCCGCACTGCGAGCCGCTGCTCGCGTCTTCCGGCTGCTCGGTGCCAGGTCGCGGCGGAATCTGATGACGGCCAGGCCGAGCACGGCGCCGGCCAGCACGGCCAGCAGGGCCAGCGGTTCTGCTAGGGCGGAGATGGGTGCCGCCTTGAGCATCACGCCTCTGCTGATCTGGATGAAATATGTGAGCGGGAGTCCGTAGGAGATCCACCGCACGCCTGCCGCAATCGAAGAAACGGGAAAGATCAGCCCCGACAGCAGGACCTGGGGGAGCACGAGCATGAACGCCAGCTGGATGGCCTGGCCCTGGTTCTGAGAGACGGTCGAGACCAGGATGCCCATGCCCAGGGTCACCAGCAGGAACAGCGCGGCTCCCAGGGCGAAGGTGGCGACGTTGCCGGCGAAGGGCACGTGGAACACACCCATACCGACGACGATGGTGATCACCAGGTCAGCCGCCGCCACGATCAGGTAGGGCGCGATCTTGCCAACGATGACATCCCAGGCTCGGAACGGCATGACCGCAAGCTGTTCCATCGTGCCGGCCTGCCGTTCTCTGACGACGCCCAGGCTGGTGATCAGCGTGCCGATGAAGACCAGGATCAGTCCGGCCAGGCCGGGGACCATGATCCATGAGGTGGTCAGATCCGGGTCATAGAGGATCCGTACCCTGGGCGCTCGCGTGCCCGCCGTCGGCGCCAGCCGCGCCAGAGCGCTTTCCGCGGTCTGTACCGAGAACAACTGCGTGCCGTCCATCAGCACGAGCGGGCTGCCGCCGGTCACGACCGCAATCACGGCCCGGCCGTCCCGCAGGCGCGCCTGCGCGCCAGATTCCCCGGCAGCGGGGTCAACGTCGGTGACGTGGAACGTCGGCTCGCGCAGTAGCGCGGCCGCCTGGCTGGCGCCGGGGCCGACCACGGCCGTGGGAATGTCGTGGACCTTGAAATTGGCGGCATACCCGAAGACCACCAGCAAGACGACCGGCAGGACGATCATCATCGCCACGGTCCGCCGATCCCGCCGGAGCTCATGGAATTCCTTGGCGACCATCGCCCACACGGCGCGACCTCCATAACTCAACGAGCGTTGAAATGCGTGAAGCGAAATTCTACGGATGTTGATTTTCACTGTCAACGCTGGGCGACCAGCTGGCCGGTCACCGAGTTGTGCACGTAGGCCGATCCCCACAGCAGCAGCCCGCACCCGTGCCAGGGGCACGGCCAGATGTCACCATCCGGCCAGGACCTCAGTCCGTGGATCCCGGGCCTTGGCCGTCGATGAGCCGGTTCACGACGTCGACCACGCCGTCCACGTCCCGGATCTGCCGGATCGCCGCCCGCGCGAGGGCCTGATCCTGGCCCCGCCGGGGCGTGATCAGGCCCGCCAGGGTCACCACGCCATGGCGCACCGTCATGGTGATGCCGGCCCGATCGCCGAACGGCAACTGGTCCAGGACGTGCCCGACGTCACCGGCGATGTCACCGTCTGGACGCAGGAACACGCTCAGCAAGTCGCGGCGGCTGACGATGCCGATCAGCTCTCGGTCCGGGCCGGTCACCGGCAGGCTCGTTACGCAGTGCGTGGTCATCACCTGGGCCGCGGCCGAGAGGGCCGCGTCCGGCCGGATCGTGACCGGCGGCGCGGTCATCAGCTCGCCGGCTGCCCGTCCCCGCGGTGCGGTGCCGACCGGCGCGGCCAGCAGATCCGTTTCCGACACCACGCCGATCACCTGCCACCCGTGCGCCAGCACCGGCAGGCAGCTGACCTGGTGCTCGACCAGCAGGCGGGCGACTTCCTGGTACGGGGTGAGCCGGTCGACGGTCACCACCACGGTTGTCATCACGTCCTGTACCTGGCGGCGGCGCTGGAGCCTGGCCGCCAGGTAGGCATCGGCCGGGGCCATGGGGGTCGCTTGCCGCTGACGGTCAGGCGGTCGCGGCCGGCTTGGCTGGCTTCGCGTCGCCGAGCCGGTTCACGACGTCGACCACGCCGTCGATGTCCCAGACCAGGCGGAGCGCGAGCGGGACGAGGTCCTGGCGGTCGCCCGGCTCCGGCCGCATCGTCCCGGCGAGGGTCACCACTCCGTGGTGTACCGTGACGATGACCTGCTGGGGATCGCTGAGCGGGATCTCGTCGAGGATCTGCCGGACGTCACCGGTGATGTCGTCATCCCGGCGCAGGAAGACGCTGAGCAGGTCGTGGCGGCTGACGATGCCGACCAGCTTCCCGTCCTCGTCGACCACCGGCAGCCTCCCGACGTTGTGCGTGTTCATCAGCCGCGCCGCGGCCGGGATCGTCGCGTCGGGGCCGATGGTGATGGCCGGCGCGGTCATCAGCGTCTCGGCGGTCAGGTTCACGTGCGGCTGCGGCCGCAGGCGCCAGCGCCGGCCGGCCGAGCTGGCCATCCGGGCCTTCCTGCTCGTCTCGTCCTCCGCCGCGAGCAGGTCTGCCTCGGACACCACGCCCGCCACCTCCCGGCCCATCTTCAGCACGGGCATGCCGCTGATCTTGTGCTGGGTCAGCAGGCGGTCGATTTCCTGGTACGGAGTGATCCGGTCCACGGTCACCACCGAAGTCGTCATCACGTCGCTGACCCGTCGGGCCCACCGGCGGTGCCACGGCTCGTCGCCCTGGGGGGTCTGGTGCGGGCGGGCCGGCGTACGATGCGGTGCCTGCTCACTCAGGTGTTCGTCTACTGTATCCAGCGCCCGGGTCACGTCCAGGCGAGTGGCCCTGCCATGCAGGGACTCGTAGTACGCGGCACCGAGGTGGCGGAGCATGGCATCAAGGTGGGTGTCGGTGCGCGCCATTGTGCTCACTTCCTTAGGTCACTTCACTGCGGCGGCCGGGCCACCTCCGGCCGCGCTTGCAGAGCGCGGCCGGAGATGTTGACCGGCGAGGGTGTTGTCGGTTTGCAGTTGTCGATCGCGTTGCTGTTGTCCGGTTCGGGTCATGCGGTCTTGATGGTTTCTCCGGTGCCGGTGATCACTTCGTGGGTGATCTGGGGCTTGCGGCCCAGGGTGAGGCTGGCCAGGGAGGCCAGGACGGTCAGGCCGGCCAGGCCGAAGGCGGCCAGGGAGGCGATGTAGGTGATCTGGGAGACCTTCCACCAGCCGTAGGCGTTCAGCAGCATGGAGCGCAGCGTCTCGCCCTTGAACACGGTGGCGACCAGGCCGGCCAGCTTGGTGTTGCCCGGCTGGGCCAGCGAGGCCGCGGACAGCTGGGCGTAGGTCTTGCCGCCGGCCATGTTGGTGATGTGCTGGGCGATGAAGTGGTCGGCGTAGGCCTCGGCCTGCTGGCCGGTCACCATCTGCTGCCCGGCGTACTGGGACACCGACGGGATCATGTTCGGGGTGATCTCACTGCCGGCCTTGGGGTGCGCGAACGCGGTCTGGGGCGGGAAGTAGATCTGCTGGGCGGCCAGCTGGCCGGTCACCGAGTTGTGCACGTAGGCCGATCCCCACAGCAGCAGCCCGCCGGCCACGGCCAGCAGCACCGCGGTCGCGAAGCCCGCGATGGCGAGGGTGAAATGAGAGTTGCGGCGCATCGTTAATGCCTCCTTGGCATGCGGGCCCGGGCTTGCCGTCCCGCGTTATTGACCTTTCAACCGTGAGTTTGCCGCCGCACCCGTGCCCGGCGGCACGGCCAGATGTCACCATCCGGCCGGGACCTCAGTCCCTGGTTCCCGGGCCTTGGCCCCGGATCGTCCCGGCTGGCGGCAAGCCAAGGGCCGATGGTCCCGGGGGCAGGTGCCCATTGGCGGTACCGGAGGTCCGTCCGGGGCGGTCAGGGTGCTGGTGAGAACACCCATGAGGAGGAAACTCAAGATGACTGTCAGAGTGGGAATCAACGGCTTCGGCCGGATCGGGCGCGCGTTCACGCGGCTGGCGCTGGAGCGCACCGATCTGCAGGTGGTCGCGGTCAACGACATCACCGACGCCCAGACGATGGCGCACCTGCTGGCCTTCGACTCCACCTACGGCCGGCTCGGCCGCCCGGTGGAGCACGCCGCCGACGCGCTGATCGTCGCCGGGGCGCCCATCGCGGTGCTGTCCGAGCGGGACCCGGCGGGGATCGACTGGGCCAGGCTCGGCGCCGATGTCGTCATCGAGTCCACCGGCAAGTTCCGCACCCGGGACGGCGCGGCCCTGCACCTGAAGGGCGGCGCGCGGAAGGTGCTGATCTCGGCTCCGGGCAAGGGCGCGGACCTGACGGTCGTGTTCGGGGTCAACGAGGGCGCCTACGACCCGGCGCGGCACGACGTGATCTCCGGCGCGTCCTGCACCACTAACTGCGTGGCGCCGATGGTCAAGGTGCTGCACGACGCGTTCGGCGTGGTGCAGGGGTTCATGACCACGATCCACGCCTACACCGGGGACCAGATGCTGCTCGACGGGCCGCACAAGGACCTGCGGCGGGCCCGGTCGGCGGCGGTCAGCATCGTGCCGACCACGACCGGCGCGGCCCGCGCCACCGGGGAAGTCATCCCGGCGCTGGCCGGGAAGCTGGACGGCGTGGCCCTCCGGGTCCCGGTCGAGGACGGCTCGCTGACCGACCTCGCGGCCCTGCTCAGCCGCGACGTCACCGCCGAGGAAGTCAACCGCGCGTTCGCCGCCGCCGCGTTCGACCCGAAGAGCTCACTGGGCGCCGTCCTGCGGTACAGCACCGACCCGATCGTCTCCCGCGACATCATCGGCGACCCCGCGTCCTGCGTGTTCGACTCCCCGCTCACCCAGGCCTCCGGCCGGCTGGTCAAGGTATTCGGCTGGTACGACAACGAATGGGGCTACACCAGCCGGCTCGCAGACCTGGCCGTCCTGGTCGGCAGGCAGCTGTAGCTGCCGTCCACACCAGCGGGGCCGCCCCCAGGGGAGCGGGCCCCGCTCGTTCTGCACCGGGGTCAGCGGCCCTCGATCCGGCGGCCGGAGACCTTATCCGGGACGATGCGCACGTAGACGTCACGGTCGTCACCGGGCCACGGCCAGAGCGCGACGTCCTGCCGGATGTGGTCGAGCTCGGCTGGATGCCTCACGCGGTGGGCCGGCCCGCGCACGAGCACGCTCCAGCCCTGGCTGAGCGCCTCGTCGATGTGGTCGACCTCGAACGCGACCTGCCCGTCGGCGTGCCCGGCGATCATCGTGCCCTCCCCGGTCCTGATCACGATCGTGCCCGCCACCACGGCGAAGTTGACCGGGAACACGACCGGGCCGGAGACCGTGCCGAACGCGATCCGGCCGATGCCGCCCGCGGCGATCAGCCGGCGGCATTCGGTCGGCATGAGCTTGTCGAACACGGGCGGGCGGTCCATCCGGCTGTAGGCCGGGGGAGCCTGAGCCCGGGCGCCCAGCAGGGCGGCCGGGGTGGTCTGCAGGGCGGCGGCGAGACGGCGCAGCTCGGTACCGCCCGGCCGGGCCGGGTACCGCTCCACATACTCCAGGTACCGCAGGCTCATCCCGGCCCGGGCCGCCACCTGGGCCTTGCTCAGGTTCAGCTCCGCGCGCCGCCGGGCCACCCGCTTACTCAGGTCACCCGGATCGGGCGGAGACGGCCACGACTGCTCCGAGGGCTGCTTAGGCTCCTGGGCGGCACGATTAGGTATGTAGTTCACGCTCATCGGGATCACGGTGCCGCGAACCGGCCCGGGCCACGGACGCCGCTTCACCTCCTCGGGTTTGTCAGCTGTCGTGCGGGGCTGTCGTCCCGCATACCGTCCAGCCTCAGCAGGCCGCATTCCGGCCGGGAGTGGCGTCCGGCATCTCCGGCCGGGACCTTAGTCCGCAAGGCCGGCCCGCGTTCAGCCAGATCCCGCCGTAGCCCATGGTCCCGGCGGCCGAGTGACCTAAGGCTCTAGCGGCCGGCGAGCCGCA
This sequence comes from uncultured Actinomycetes bacterium, assembly GCA_963819785.1. Lineage (GTDB taxonomy): Bacteria > Actinomycetota > Actinomycetes > Streptosporangiales > Streptosporangiaceae > Palsa-504. The sequence continues at coordinate 401,536 of CAWFXW010000013.1, forward strand.
ACGAAAGGCTAGGCCCGACCGAGACAATAACTGGACGGTGATGTCCCATGATCGAGGTCACGGCGGCGGCTCTGGCCACGCATCCGTTCCTGCACGGCATGTCCCCTCAGGAGCTGGCCCGGCTCGCCGGAACGGCTCGGGATGTGACGTTTCCGGCCCGGCACCGGCTCTTCGAGGACGGCGGTAACGCCAACCGGTTCTGGCTGATCCGGTCCGGTCACGTATCGCTCGACCTGCATATCCCGGGCCAGGGTCCCGTGGCCATTGAGACCATCGGCATGGGTGAGCTGCTGGGCTGGTCATGGCTGTTCCCGCCCTACCGCTGGGCGTTCGGTGCCGTGGCCGCCGCTCCGGTCGAGGCCTTCGAGTTCGATGCGGCGGCCGTGCGGGAGATCTGCGCGGCCGACCCGGGTCTAAGGTACGAGCTCAACCAGCGGATCATCCAGGTCCTGGCCAAGCGGCTGCAGGCCACCCGGATCAGGCTGATCGCCCGCTCGGGTTACTCTACGGCCGTGCACTGACCACGAACGAGAGCGGATGAGTCCGCGGAGCCCGCGGGATCCCGGCATGCCGGGGCCGAGGTGCGGCACCGGGTCGAATCGTCGGTGACCGATCTCGATGACGCCATCCGCCTGCTCCGGCAGGCGATCTTCGGCTTGGAGCGCCGACTCGACTCCGTGAGCCTGCGGCAGCAGGTGCTGCGTCTGTGCGCCGGCCTGTCACCGGTGCCCGAGATCACCTTCACCGGCCCGGTCGATGATTCCCTGCCCGGGCCGGCCATCGGTCGGCTGATCGAGATGCTGCGGGTGGCATTCGGGTTGATCGGGCCGGGCGCCGAGCACACATCGATCGAGTTGCAGGCCGCCGAGACCCTCATCGTCATCGTGACCGGAACTGGCCTCGGCCCGCGGTCAGCCGACGGGCCCGGGCCGGACTTCTCCCCGCTACAAGACGAGGCGATCCTGGCTGGCACCGCAATGGAGATCGGGACGGTTCCCGGCGGTACCCGGCTGGCCTGGAGCCTTCCCGTCCGCTCCGGTACGCGGCGCCCGGACTGACCGCCCACGCTGCACCCTGCCTTGCGCGGTCCTGGATCGGCCGCAGCTGATCTCGCGGCTCAGGGCGCTACTGACGAAGGTCCCCCCCTGCGGCGGCCAACGGCCCTGACCGTCCGACGGCCGCGCGGGTCACGCTGGGAGCTGAAGTCCGGGATACCGCCCGGAGCCGGTTCTTGCTGCGTCGGGTCAAAAGGGAGATCTCGCGATGAAGACCATCGATGACTTCGCGGTCGCAGGCCAGCGTGTGCTGGTGCGTGACGATTTCAATGTGCCGCTCGACGGGGGCCGCGTCACCGATGACGGCCGGATCCGGGCCGCGCTGCCGACCCTGACCGCGCTGCTGGACCGCGACGCCAAGGTGATCATCTGCGCTCATCTCGGCCGCCCGGCAGGTCAGCCGGACCCGAGGTACTCGCTGGCACCGGCCGCGGCCCGGCTCAGCGACCTGCTTGGCCGGCCGGTCGAGCTGGCCGCCGACACGGCCGGACCGTCCGCACGGGCGGCCGTGGCCGCGATGCGCCCCGGCGGGGTGGTCATGCTCGAGAACCTGCGGTTCAACGCGGGAGAGACCAGCAAGGACGACACGACGCGGGGCGCGTTCGCCGACCAGCTCGCTGCGCTGGCCGACCTGTACGTCTCCGACGGGTTCGGCGTCCTGCACCGCAAGCAGGCCAGCGTGTACGATGTCGCGCTGCGGCTCCCGCACGCGGCCGGCTACCTGGTCCGGGCCGAGGTCGCCGCGCTTCGCCGGCTCACCGCTGACATCCGGCGGCCCTACGTCGTCGTGCTCGGCGGCGCGAAGGTAGCGGACAAGTTCGACGCGATCGGCAACCTGATCGGCGTGGCCGACCGGATCCTCGTCGGCGGGGCTATGGCCTTCCCCTTCCTCGCCGCTCAGGGCTACAAGACCGGCACCTCCCTGCTGCAAGACGACCAAGTCGACCTGGCCCGCGGGTACCTGGAACTGGCCGCCCGCGCGGGCGCGAAGATCGTGCTCCCGTCCGACCTGATCGTGGCCACCGAACGGACCGCCGACGCGCCCCACGAGGTCGTGCCGGCCGACGCCATCCCGGCCGACCGGATGGGCCTGGACATCGGCCCGGAGTCGGCCCGGCTGTTCGCCGCCCGCATCCGCGGAGCCAGGACCGTCTTCTGGAACGGCCCGATGGGCGTCTTCGAGCTCGCGCCGTACGCCACCGGGACCCGGGCCATCGCCTCGGCGCTGTCCAGCGGTGAGGCGTTCTCAGTGATCGGCGGCGGCGACACCGGCGCGGCCATCCGTACGCTCGGGTTCCTCGACAACGCGTTCGGGTACATCTCCACCGGCGGCGGGGCCAGCCTGGAGTTCATCCAGGGCAAGACTCTGCCCGGCCTCGCCGTGCTGGACCAGCCATGAACCGGCCCGCTCCCTACCGCCTGGTCGTGCTGCGGCACGGGCAGAGCGAATGGAACGCCGCCGAGCTGTTCACCGGCTGGGAGAACGCCCACCTGACCGCGCACGGAGAACTGGAGGCGACCCAGGCCGGGATGCTGCTGGCCGGCGACGGGGTCTTCCCGGCGTTCGCGCACACCTCCCTGCTCTGCCGGACGATCCGCACGACCGAGCTCGCCCTGGCCGCCGCGGACCGGGACTGGATCCCGGTCCGCCGGTCCTGGCGGCTCAACGGCCGGCACTACGGCGCGCTCCAGGGCCAGTACAAGGCCGACGTGCTCCGGCAGCACGGCGAGGAGCAGTTCAGGCTCTGGCGCCGCTCCTACGACGTGCCGCCGCCGCCACTCGACGCGGCGAGCTGGTCTGCGCAGTCCGCCGATCCTCGCTACCTGGCCCTCCCGTCCGGGGCGCTGCCCCGCACCGAATCCCTGGCGGACGTCTCGGCCCGGCTGCTGCCGTACTGGCGGAACGCCATCGTCCCGGACCTGCGGTCTGGCGGATGCGTGCTCGTCGTCTCGCACGGCAACACGCTGCGGGCGCTGGTCAAGCACCTCGAATCCATCCCGGACGACCTGATCGCCGACCTGGATATCCCCACCGGCATCCCGCTGGTTTACGAGCTCGGACCGGACTTCCGCCCGGACGCCCTGGGCGGTCAGTACCTCGACCCGCACGCCGCCCGCGAGGCCATCGAGGCCATCAAGAACCAGTACCCGACAGAGCCTGAGGAGGTTCGCCATGAAGAACAGGCAAGGTGATGAGCAGCACCGAATCGTGGTCGGAGTGGATGGCTTCGAGTCATCCAAGGCCGCGCTGCGCTGGGCCATCCGCCAGGCGAAACTGACCGGAGCGGTGGTTGAGGCGGTGATCGCCTGGCATATCCCGGTGGGCACCGGCTGGATACCAACCCCAGACATGCCCGATTACCAGGAGGACGCCGCCACGGTGCTGGCCGAGGCGGTAAACGAAATGTGCACGGTCGACCCGGACGTCCAGGTCTGCCCGCGCGTGCTGGAAGGCCGGGCCGGGCAGGTCCTGGTCGAGGCGGCCGACGGAGCCGACCTGCTCGTGGTGGGCTCCGAGGGTCACCGCGGGCTGGCCGAGGCGCTGCTCGGCTCGGTCGGCCAGTATTGCGCCAATAATGCGTCGTGCCCGGTCGTCGTCATGCGCGGCAAGCGTGAAGGCTAGGTGCGGGCCGGATGAGCATGGGCCGCCGGATAGCCACCCTGTTCCGGGTGAAGGCGAATAAGGCGCTGGACCGCGCCGAGGATCCCCGCGAGATGCTCGATTACTCCTACGAGCAGCAGCTTGAGATGGTGCAGAAGGTGCGCCGCGGGCTGGCGGACGTGGCGACCAGCCGCAGGCGCGTCGAACTGCAGGTTACCCAGCTGGAGCTTTCGGCCAGCAAGCTGCGGGACCAGGCGCAGCACGCGCTCGCCGCCGGGCGCGAGGATCTCGCTCGTGCGGCGCTGATCCGCCGGGCAGCGGCAACCTCCCAGATCAGCGACCTGCACAGCCAGCAAGCGTCACTGCAGGCGGAGGAGGAGAAACTGACCCTGGCCACGCAGCGGCTGCAGGCGAAGGTGGATGCGTTCCGTACCCGCAAGGAGACCATCAAGGCCGCCTACACCGCCGCCGAGGCACAGACCAGCATCGGGGAGGCAGTCAGCGGGATCTCTGAGGAGATGGGCGACATCGGCATGGCCATGCAGCGCGCTCAGGACAAGACCGAGCAGATGCAGGCCCGGGCTAGCGCGCTGGACGAGCTGCTGGCCTCCGGCGCCCTGCCGGACGCTACCGTGCCCGGCGGGCGCGATGACGTCCAGTCTCAACTGGATGCCCTGACCGCTGGCCATGACGTGGACGACGAGCTGGCCCGGATGAAGGCGCAGCTGCCTGCATCCGCCGCCCCGCCGGCTGTCGAGGGTCCCGGGAAGACAGCAGCCGACCCGTCGGCGCCTCAACCAGAGCAGGAGGCCAGCTCCTGAGCGTCGGAACAAGCCGAGTAGTGACGTTGGACTCTGCCAGTGGCCGCGCGTCAGGTGCCAGTGTGGAGACATCTGATGAGATGAGGGTGCGCAGTTGGCAGTTACCCACCGTGCCGGTACGGCGAGTCCGGCGTCTGCTGCGCCCCTGGGGGTTGTGGCCGCGGGCTCGATGGCGATTCCCGATGTGCTGACCAGGCTGGACAGCGACCGGACGGGCCTGGCAGCGACGGAGGCGGCCCGGCGCCTGCGGGTGCTCGGGCCGAATGCGGTGCGCTCGCACCGCGCGAGGGCGCTGCCGGTGCTGGGACGGCAGCTTCGCTCCCCGTTGCTGATCCTGCTGGCGATCACGGCCGGTGCGTCGTTCTTCGTCGGTGAGCGCAGCGACGCGGTGATCATCGGAGTGATCTTGCTGGCCTCGGTGGGGCTCGGCTTCGTCAACGAGTACCGGGCCGAGAAGGCCGCGGAAGCGCTGCATTCGAGCATCCGCCATCGCTGTGTGGTCCTGCGAGGTGGGCATCCGCGGTCAGCCGACGTGACCGAGCTAGTCCCCGGCGATGTCATCGACCTGCAGCTGGGCGAGGTGGTCCCGGCTGACGTCCGGTTGCTGGCCACCGCGGGGCTGGAGTGCGAAGAGTCGGTCCTGACCGGCGAGTCGGTACCCGCGGAGAAGTCCGCCGAGGCCGTACCGGCCGGGACACCGCTCGCCGAGCTGAGCTGCTGCGCGCTCATGGGCACCGTTGTGCGCGCTGGTTCCGGAACCGGAGTGGTGGTCGCTACGGGAGGGCAGGCGGAGTTCGGCCGGATCGCTCTCGGCCTGGGGGAACACCAGCCCGAGACCGAGTTCCAGGTTGGGCTGCGCAAGTTCTCGATGCTGCTCGTGCAGGTCGCCGGGGTGCTCACCGTAGCCATCTTCGTTATCAACGTGGTCTTGCACCGGCCGGTCATCGACGCGCTGCTGTTCTCGCTCGCCATCGCCGTCGGCATCTCCCCGCAGCTGCTCCCGGCGGTCGTGTCCACCAGCCTCGCCGCCGGGTCACGGCAACTGGCCCGGCGCAAGGTGCTGGTCAAGCGGCTGGTGTGCATCGAGGATCTCGGCGACATCGACGTGCTGTTCACCGACAAGACGGGGACCCTGACCGAGGGCAGCCTCCGCTTCATGCGCTCGTCCGGGCGCGACGGGCGGCCCGATGACGGGCCGCTGCTGCTGGGACTGCTGTGCAACGAGGCCGTCGTCACCGATGATCACGCCGTCGGCGGCAATCCGCTCGACGTCGCGCTGTGGGATTCACCAGCCGCTCTGGGCCAGAAGGCGGCGCTGGCCCGTTACCAGCGGCTCGCGACGCTGCCGTTCGACCACGAGCGGCGCGCGGTGTCGGTCCTGGTGGAGGACGACGCCGGCCGCCGCACGATCATCACCAAGGGAGCGCCCGAGGGACTACTGGATCGGTGCGCCGAGGTGCCTGCCGCCGTGCGCGCCGCCCTGGACGCCGAGTTCGCGGCTGGCAACCGCGTAGTCGCTGTCGCCGCCCGCTCCGCGCCCGGCCAGTCGGCCATCACCGCGGCCGACGAGCATGACCTGGAGTTGCGCGGGTTTCTGGTCTTCCTTGACCCGCCCAAGGCCACCGCCGCCCGGGCACTGGACCGGCTAGCCCGCCTCGGTATCACCGTCAAGGTCCTTACCGGGGACAACCCCGCGGTCGCGGCCAAGGTGTGCGCCGATCTCGGCCTGCCAGCGGGACGGGTCGCGACCGGGACGGACATCGACGCGGCGGGCGACCAGCTGGGCGAACTGCTGGCGGAGACCACCGTTTTCGCCCGGGTCAGCCCGGAGCACAAGGCCCGGATCGTCCGGGAGCAACGGCGCACCGGCGTCGATGTGGCGTTCCTCGGCGACGGGGTTAACGACGCGATCGCCTTGCACGCCGCCGACGTCGGCATCTCGGTGGAGTCCGCCACCGACGTGGCCAAGGACGCGGCGGACGTCCTGCTGCTGGAAAAGGATCTCGACGTGCTGGCCGATGGCGTCATGGAGGGACGCCGGATCTTCGCCAACACGATGAAGTACGTGCTGATGGGCACGTCGAGCAACTTCGGGAACATGTTCAGCGCGGCGGGGGCGTCACTGTTCCTCTCGTTCCTGCCGATGCTTCCGTCGCAGATCCTGCTCAACAACCTGCTGTATGACTCCAGTCAGCTGGCCATCCCCACCGACAACGTCGATCCCGAGCAGCTCGCCCGCCCTTCCCGCTGGGACGTGGGATTCATCAGGCGTTTCATGCTGTTTTTCGGGCCGGTCAGCTCGGTATTCGACTTTGCCACCTTCGGCGTCATGCTGTGGATCTTCCACGCTGGCGCACCGCTGTTCCGTTCTGGCTGGTTCGTTGAGTCGCTCGCCACCCAGACACTGGTGATCTTCGCGATCCGCACCCGGCGCATCCCGTTCTTCCGCAGCCACCCCAGCGTCCCGCTGCTGCTCGCCGCCCTCGGCGCCGTCACCGTCGGTGCGCTGCTTCCGGCCACCCCGCTCGCCCGCACCCTGGGCTTCCAGCCCCTGCCAGGTCTGTTCTTCGTGGCCCTGGCGCTGATGGTCGCCTGCTACCTGGCCCTCATAGAGATCGGAAAACGCTGGTTTTACCGCATCGCGCCCGCTGGCCCGGCGATCAGGCACCGCAACCCCGGCTATCGCCTGCTCCGCCGCGCCGCCCGCTTTACCACCGCCGACAGCCTTCCTGACCGTTAAGCTGAATACCGGTACAGCTGGCGGAACAGCCAGCGCCAACTGCCGGGGGACGGTGTGATGCAGCCCAGTGAGGACCCAGCGCGCGAGCCGTCCGGTCAGGCTGTGATCGTGGATGCCGACGGGCTTCCGGCGTTGTTCGACGCGCTGCGCGGCCGGGGCTATACGGTGGTCGGCCCTACCGTCCGGGACGGCGCGATCGTGGTGGCCGAGCTGGCCTCGGTCGCTGAGCTGCCGTTCGGGTGGGGGGTGGAGACCGAAGCGGGGAGGTACCGGCTGCGGAAACGGTCCGACACCGCCGCGTTCGGGCACTCGGCCGGCCCGCAGTCATGGAAAACCGTGCTGCATCCGCCCCGGGCTAAGTTGTGGTCGGCGGATCGGGTGACCGGCACGGTGGAAACGAGCACCGCGGAGACCAGCACCGTGGAAGCCGGCGAGACTGCGGAGCCGCCCAGGTACGCCCTGCTCGGAGTGCGTCCGTGTGATGTGCGCGCGGTCGGCATCCTGGACCAGGTGCTGACCGGCGGCCGGCATGCGGACCCGGTCTACCGCGGGCGGCGCGATGGCGCGTTCGTCATCGCGGTCGAGTGCACGGAGCCGGGCGCGACCTGTTTCTGCACGTCGATGGGTTGCGGTCCCGGTGCCGAGTCCGGGTTCGACCTGGCTATGACGGAGCTGACCGACGCCGGGGACCACCGGTTCGTGGTGCGGGCTGGCACGGCGGCCGGCGCCGACGTGCTGGCGGACGTGCCGAGCCGGGCCGCGGACGAGGCGACGGTCCGGCACGCCGTCACGGCTGTAGCTGAGGCGGCCGACCGTATGGGCCGGACCATGCCCGTCGCAGGGCCTGCCGCAGCTGCTGGCCGACAGTCGCGAGTCCCCGCACTGGGACGACGTTGCCTCCCGCTGCCTGACGTGCGGAAACTGCACCATGGTCTGCCCCACCTGCTTCTGCACGACCACCGAGGACGTGACCGACCTGACGGGCGATCACGCCGAGCGGTGGCGGCTCTGGGACTCCTGCTTCGCCCTGGACTTCTCCTACCTGCACGGCGGCAGCGTGCGCACCAGCGGGCAGAGCCGGTACCGGCAGTGGATCACCCACAAGCTAGGCACCTGGCACGATCAGTTCGGCTCATCCGGGTGCGTGGGCTGCGGGCGGTGCATCGCCTGGTGCCCGGCCGGCATTGACATCACCCAGGAGGTGTCTGCCCTGGCCAGCCTGCAGGACATGACGGCCGCGGACGAGGACGAAGCATGACGGGCACGGTGGCCGCGCGGCTCTCGGCTCAGCCCTTCTTCGCCGTACTCACCGACTCCCAGCGCCGGGCGCTGGGCGAGGACGGCACCGGGGTAACGTTCGCGGCCCAGGAGCGCCTGTTCGACGAGGGCGGCGTCGCGGACATGTTCTGGCTGATCGAGCAGGGCGGCATCGCCCTGGACATGCGGGTGCCGGGCCGCGGTGATCAGATTGTCGAGACGCTCGGCCCCGGTACGGTGCTCGGCTGGTCGTGGCTGCATCCGCCCTACCGCTGGCATTTCGGCGCGGTGGCCCGCCTGGCCACCACCGCGATCGCGTTCGACGCCGCCTCGGTGCGCCGTCGCTGCGACGCCGATCCGGCCTTCGGATACGCCATGCTGCGCGCGTTCACGCCGGTCATCACCGAACGGCTGCAGGCGACCCGGCTCCGCCTGCTGGACCTGTACGCCGCCCCGTCCCAGGTGAGCCACGTCGACATCGGGCCAGTGAACGCATGACCGGCCAGCGGACGGCACCGCCCGCGCTGACCGAGCCAGCGGCCGAGACGGCCGCGGTGCCCCGCTTTTACCGGGTGGCTTCCCGCCGCGAAGACACCGCCGACACGGTCACCTTGGAGCTCACCGAACCGGCCCAGCCGGTCCCGGCCTTCGCGCCGGGGCAGTTCGCCATGCTGACCGCGTTCGGCGTCGGCGAGGTCCCCATCTCGGTGAGCGGTCTCGGTGACAGCGGCGGCGGGCGGGCCCGCCGCCTGGAGCACACCCTGCGCGCGGTGGGCGCGGTCACCCGGGCGCTGCACGCCGCGCCGCCCGGCAGCCTGATCGGCGTGCGCGGCCCGTTCGGCACCGGCTGGGACGTGGCGTCCGCCGCCGGGCGGGACATCGTGATCGTGGCGGGCGGGATCGGCCTCGCGCCGCTGCGCCCGGTGGTGCTCAGCGCGCTCGCCGACCGGTCCCGGTATGGCCGGATCGTGCTGCTGGTCGGCGCGCGAACCCCCGGTGACCTGCTCTACGCCGACGAGCTGGAACGGTGGCGCCGCGACGGGGTGCAGGTGGCGGTCACGGTCGACCGGGCTGACAGCGGCTGGAGCGGTCAGGTCGGACTGGTCACGGCGCTCATCGAGCCGGCCGGGCTCGCGCCGGACAACAGCGTGGCGTTTGTCTGCGGCCCGGACGTCATGATGCGGTTCACCGCCGACGCGCTCGCAGCGCGCGGGATTCCCGTGAGCCGGATACGCGTGTCACTCGAACGCAATATGCGCTGCGGCGTGGGCTGGTGCGGACATTG
>CAWFXW010000014.1:0-298653 GCA_963819785.1 uncultured Actinomycetes bacterium
ATTGTCCCCGTTCCGGCACCCGCGCCTGGCGGGGCTGTCCCCGGGCCGGCGGATCCAGGTGACCAGCGCCGGCCTTGGGCGAGCTGAGGTCGTAAACGGTGGTGCCGCCGACGGTCTCGCTCTTAAAGTGCGCCTCGACCCAGGAGGTGATCTTGGATGCGTCGCCGGAGCCGCCGCCCGGGCCGCCCGCGGCAGCGAACGCGGCAGGCGGGTCGCCGTACGGGCAGGCGTAGTCGGGCGCCCTGGAAGCGCCGGATTCGCCAGGCGGCCCTGCGAACCCGCCACCCGCGCCGCCGCTCACGAAGTAGTGGATCTGGTGCCCGGAGACGAGCTTCTCGAACTCGGCCAGGCTCGGCGCCGGGTCGGTTCCGGAGAAACCGCCGATCGCCATGACCGGGACGCCGTTGCTGCCCAGTTCTATCGAGGCCGCGCTGGTGGAGCTGACCGTGGCCGCGGCCCACCGGTAACCGGACGCCCCGGCCTCCAGCCGCTTGGCCAGGGTGATGCTGATACTGGCCTGCCCGCCGAATCCGCCGCCGCCCCCGGCGGGCAGGCGTCCGTCTGCGCCGCCCGGGAATCCGGACCGGGCGCCGGGGATACCGAAGGATCCGGCCACCGTAGGCCCGGCGGACGGGACCGCTCCGCTCTGGGTCGTCGCTGCGGTGTCCATGCTGTAGGCCAGCGAGGCGCCCAGCCCGCCGATCAGGGCGAGCGGCACCGGGGCGGCCGCCAGGACGGTCCGGCGCCAGCCGGCGGTCGGGCGGAGGGCACGCCGGGCCAGGATCATGCCGGCAGCGGCGACGCCCGCGACGACGATGACCACGCGCAACCACGGGAACCAGCCCGGACTGCGGTCGAGCAGAATCCACGCCCAGCTGGCGGTGATCACGAGCCCGGCGGCCAGGACAGCACAAGCGAACCAGGCGTGCCGCACCCGCCACAGCTCGACGGACCCGATGGCGACGAGCGCGCCGATCGCGGGGGCCAGGGCGATGGTGTAGTAGGGGTGGATGATTCCGGACATATAGCTGAAGACCAGCCCGGTCACCAGCAGCCAGCCGCCCCACACCAGGGCGGCGGCGCGGGTCCGGTCGGTCCGGGGCGCCCGCCGCGACAGCCAGAGCATGGCCGCCAGGGCAAGGAGGGCAGCTGGCAGCAGCCAGGCGATCTGCCCGCCGAAATCGGCCTGGAACAGCCGGGTGATCCCGGTCGCGCCGCCGAACCCGCCGCCGATGCCACCGCCAGGTCCCGCGATGCCCCGGCCCGAGCCGGGCAGTATCCGCTCGAGGTCGCGCGGGATCGTCCCCCCGAATCCGCCGCCCCCGTTTCCGGTGATCCTGCCGAAGCCGTTGTAGTTGAAGGTGAGGTTCAGGAAGTTGTTGTCGGTGGAACCGCCGACGTAGGGGCGGCTGGAGGCCGGGGTGAGCAGGACGATCGCCACCCACCAGCCCGCGGCGCCCACCATCGCGGCACCGCCGGCCAGCAGCTGCCATATCCGCTTCCCGATCTTCGGCGGACCTGCCCACAGGTAGCCGAGCGCCAAACCCGGCAGGACCGTGAATGCGGCAAGCTGTTTAGCCAGGAAGCCCAGCCCGACGAAGGCTCCGGCCAGCACGAGCCACCGGGTGCGGCCCGACTCGATGGCCCTGGTGGTCGCGTAGGCGGCCAGCGTGATGAGCAGTACCAGCAGCGCGTCGGGGTTGTCGAAACGGAACATGAGCGTGGCGACCGGGGTGAGGGCCACGATGGCCCCGGCGATGAGCCCGGCCAGCGGCCCGAACCAGCGGCGCACCGTGGCGTAGAGCACGCCGACGGTGGCCACGCCCTCCAGGGCCTGCGGTATCAGCAGGCTCCAGGAATTCAGCCCGAATACGCGCGCCGACAGCTCCATCGGCCACAGGAACCCGGCGGGCTTATCCACGGTGATGAAGTTCGAGGAGTCCAGCGAGCCGAACAGGAACGCCTTCCAGCTCTTGGTGCCCGCCTGGACGGCGGCGGCGTAGAACTCGTTGCCCCAGCCGTTGCGGCTCAGGCCGGCCAGGTAGAGCAGGCCGGTGCCGACGAGCAGTCCGAGGAGCGCCGGGCGGGCCCACACCGGGTCGCCGGGCCGGCCCCGCAGCAGCCGCTCCCCGCGACCGGAGCGGGAGCGGCCGACGGGCTGGGCCGCGCCGGGCTGCGCGGACGTGGCGGTCATTGCGAGCTCCTCTCCCGGGGACGCGGCTGGCCGCGGAAAACCCAGCCGCGGTAAAGCCCGAACCGGACGGTGGTGGCGATCAGGTTGGCGAAGACGAGCGCCGCGACCTCGGTGGCCCGGCTGGCGTGCGGGACGACCGCGTGCAGGACGTCGAGGGCGCCGGACGTCAGCGCGAGGGTAATGCCGAACGCGATGAGGCCAAGCACCTGGTGGCGGGCCGCGTGCGCGCGGCCGCGGATGCCGAAAGTGAACCGCCGGTTGGCCGCGGTGTTGGCCACGGCGGTGACCAGCAGGCTGACGGCGTTCGCGGGCTGCGCTGCCAGCACCTCGCGCAGCAGGAGGTACAGCAGGATGTAGGCGGCGGTACTGGCCACGCCGATCACCGCGAACCGCAGTACCTGGCCGATCAGCAGGGCCCGGCCGGCCGGGCCGGCCGCCGTCGCGCCCGGCGGCGAGGAACCGCGCAGCATCGGGACGGCGAGCGTGCCCCGGGCCAGCGCGGTGCCCAGCCGGACGATGCCGCGCAAGTCGGCCAGGGCGGTGCGCAGCACACGCACCCGGGAGTCTGGGTCGTCGACCCAGTCCACCGGGACCTCGTGGATACGCAGCCCGGCCCGCTCGGCCAGCACGAGCAGCTCGGTATCGAAGAACCACCCGATGTCGGAGGTCAGCGGGAGCAGGGCCCGCGCCTGGTCCGCCCGGATCGCCTTGAAGCCGCACTGGGCATCCGAGAACCGGGTGCCCAGCGTCGCATGCAGCAGCAGGTTGTAGCAGCGCGAGATGATCTCCCGGCGGGGCCCGCGGACTACCCGGGCGCCGCGGGCCAGCCGGGTGCCGATCGCCACGTCGCTGTGTCCCGACACCAGCGGAGCGAGCAGCGGCAGCAGCGCGTTCAGGTCCGTCGACAGATCGACATCCATGTAGGCGTAGATGTCGGCGTCGCTGGCCAGCCAGACCGAGCGCAGTGCCCCGCCCCGCCCGGGCTGCCCGATCCGCACCGCGCCCACCGAACTGAATTCGGCCTCTAGCGCGCTGGCCACCGCCCAGGTGCCGTCACTACTGCCGTTGTCGGCGATCGTTATCCGCGCGGCGAACGGAAACCGGTCACGCAGATAGGCATGCAGGCGCCGCACGCTCGGGCCGAGGTCACGCTCCTCATTGCGGACCGGGATGACTATCTCCACCACTGCGCCCCGGGGTGGCCGAGACGGGCGTTCATCGGACGTCCCGGCGGCGCGGAGCAGGGAATCAGACGCCGTGCTCACCATACCCACTGGCCCGTGGCCTGCGCATGAGTGCTCCTCCCGTGCTGGTCGGCAAGCCGCGTGCCGCAGCGCGCCCCGGTAAGCCATTTCACCGCGCGGCTCGTCAAATCAGCGTCAACGCGTCGCCGCATGCCCGGCGCGACCATCGCTGAGCAAACCTGCAGCAGTACTTGACGTGGATCTAACCGGCCGTGGTGAGACTGGCACCGGCGAGTCATGTCCACAGGCGGAGGTGCCGGTGCGGGTTCTGGTGGTGGAGGACGCGCGGCAGCTGGCAGGCGCGATCGCGGACGGGCTGCGGGGGCAGGCCATGGCCGTGGACGTGGTTTTCGACGGGCAGGCGGCGCAGGAGAGCCTGGCCGTCAACGATTACGACGTGGTCGTCCTCGACCGGGACCTGCCGATCGTCCACGGGGACGAGGTGTGCCGGTCACTGGCGGCTGGCGGCGCCACGGTCCGGATCCTCATGCTGACGGCCGCCGGGGACCTGTCCGAGCGGGTGACCGGGCTGAACCTCGGCGCCGACGACTACATGAGCAAGCCGTTCGCCTTCGCCGAACTGGTCGCGCGGGTCCGGGCCCTGGGACGGCGGGCGCGCCCGGCCGACCCGCCGGTCCTCGAACGCGCGGGAATCCGGCTCGATCCCGTCCGGCATCAGGCGTCACGGCACGGACGGCCGCTGGCACTGCGGCACAAGGAGTTCCTCGTCCTGGAAGAACTCCTGCGCGGCGGAGGCGCCGTGGTGTCCGCCGAGCAGCTCCTCGAGAAGGCGTGGGATGAGAATATCGACCCGTTCACGCACGTTGTCCGCGTCACGATCATGACCCTGCGCCGCAAGCTCGGCGAACCCTCACCGATCGAGACGATCCCCGGAGCGGGGTACCAGATCGCGTGAGGTATCTCACCGCATCCCTGCGACCGCCGCGGCTGAGCATGCGGAGCCGCCTCTCCTTGCTCTACGGCGGATTGTTCCTGATCGCCGGGGGCACTCTGATCGCCATCTTGTACATCATCTTCACGAGCAACTTCCCGGGCGGGCACCTCGCCGAGGGGATCTTCCCGCCGGCCAGTAGCCGGCTCCCGCCACCGGGGCCCCCGCTCACCCAGGCCGAAGTGCGGGATCTCGTCCAGAAGCTGAATCAGCATCGCAGCGAGATTATCAGCTCACTGCTATGGGAATCCCTGCTGGCAATGGCCGTGGTAGCGGTAGCAGCCGTGGGCTTCGGCTGGCTGATGGCCGGCCGGGCGCTCCGCGCGATACGGCACATTACCGACACAGCCCGGCGGGTCGCCGGGAGTAACCTGCACGAGCGCATCTCCCTGGTCGGTCCTCGGGATGAGCTCAAGGAACTCGCCGACACATTCGACGCGATGCTGGAGCGACTGGATGCCTCCTTCGACGGGCAGCGGCATTTCGCCGCCAACGCCTCGCATGAGCTGCGCACACCGCTGGCCACCAACAGGACCCTGCTGGAGGTTGCCGTGGCACAGCACCGCGTTCCCCCCGAACTTCGCCCGGTCATCGACAGCGTGCTCGCGGCCAGCACCCGCAGCGAGCTGATCCTCGAGGGGTTGTTCACCCTGGCCCGCTGCGAGAACCAGGCCATCGATCGGCTGCCCGTCGACCTGTCCGACGTCGCCGCAGGCGCAGTGGAGGAGACAGCCGGGGAAGCCGCTGCCGCAGGGGTCACTGTCGACGCGACGCCCTATCCGGCACCCGCAATCGGCGACCCCATCCTCTTGGAACGCCTCGCGCTCAACCTTGTCCGCAACGGCATCCAGCACAACCACCCCGGCGGCCGGGTCACGGTGACCACCCGAAGGGCCGCCACCCCCGGCATGGTCGAGCTCGAGGTAAGCAACTCCGGGCCGCCCGTCCCGCCTGAGCAGGTCGACGTGTTGTTCGAGCCCTTCCGGCGGCTCGACGGCAACCGGACCAGCCACCCGCACGGCGCCGGGCTCGGTCTGTCCATCGTCCGGTCCATAGTCCAGACTCACGGGGGGCAGCTAACCGCGGCCGCCCGCGACGGCGGCGGCCTCATCGTCCAGATCCGGCTCGCGGCCACGTCAGCGGAAGTGAGCCGCTGACACTGTTAGGAGGGATCTCCTGCCCGATCACCGGGCGGCCTGGTCGGCTCGGGTAAGTCCATTTGCGGGTGATCAGACGGCGGTGCCAGGCCAGCCGCGGATAATCCGCAGCGCGTTCGCCTTGAGGATGGCCCTCCGGTCCTCGTCGGGCGGGCCGCGCGATCCTCGCCGCGCTGATCCGGCTCCTGCCGCCACAGCCGCGGGTACACCGGCTGGTCACCCCGGGCACCATCCTGCGGTGGCGGTGATCGCGCCCGGAGTCATGTATCTGGTGCATTGAGCTCTGAGTGCTCGCATCGTCAGCGGGCGGGGCCGCGTGAGCTGGGCGGCGGTGCTAGCGCACTGGGCCATGCGCGGCTGTGCGGGCGGTGCCGGGCATGCGGCGGTGTACAGCTGTTCGGCCGCCCTCGCTGCCCGTTGCCGCCGCCGCGGTGCTGACATGCCGCCGCAGCGTGACCCTCCAGCCCGGCCGGTCTTGGGCGTCTCACTAAGGGCGGCGGGACGCGGCAGCGAGGAATGCGGTTCCGAAGAACAACTCGGTCCAGGAGAGATCGGTCAGTTCCTCCTGCATGGCTGCGCGGATCGTCTCCCACGGGCGGCGCATGATCCACTGATCTATGGCGGCGAATGGCCGCACAGTTGCGGTTCCGATCTGAGCTAGCCACCCGGGCGTGTTGCCGGGAACTTTGAGATCCAGCACGACCCAGCGTCCGCCTCCGGAAAGGGCCTTGGCGCCGTGGGCGATGACCTCTGCGCACTCCGGCACCTGCGTCATGGCGTACGTGGACAGGATCGCGTTGGCCCCCGCTGGGAAATCGAAGCCGGCCGCGTCGGCTTGCACGAGGCTGACATTGCTCCAGCCGTTCGCATCTATCCGATCCTGGGCACGGGCGAGCATGGCGTCGGTCAGATCGACACCGACGATCCGGCCACTGGGACCGACCACCTTCTCAAGCAGCGGGAAATTCAGACCTGTGCCACATGCCATGTCGATCACGCTGTCACCCGGGCGAAGGCGGAGCGCTTGTACGGCACGGAGGCGTTGAGTCCGCTGGGGGTAGCCGGGCACCGGAT
Organism: uncultured Actinomycetes bacterium; assembly: GCA_963819785.1. Taxonomy (GTDB): domain Bacteria; phylum Actinomycetota; class Actinomycetes; order Streptosporangiales; family Streptosporangiaceae; genus Palsa-504. Next base: position 6,622 of record CAWFXW010000014.1, read on the forward strand.
ACAGCCGGGAGGTGATGTCGTAGTGCTTTGCCTTCTTGCGGTATGTCTCGATCAGGTGCTCTCGCGTCCGGTCCATCTAGGACTCCGCGCCTTCCCGCGCAGCGGACTCGACAGCAGCCTTGATCGCCACCATCTCAATATCGCTTACGCGCTGAATCCTGCCCTTGAGCAGGCCGGCGGGGATCGCGCGCATGATGCCCGCGAGGTCAACCTCGATCCACATCATGGCGTCGGTCTGCCTGTCGTCCGCCGGCTCGAGTTCCATTCCCCAGCGAGCCGCGGAAGTACCCAGTGGCCCAGCGAACGCCATGTGGTGGGGCGCCTCGACAACGGTCACCCCCTGGCTTCGGCGACGACTCGTCCCGAGTATCCCCTTCGCCCGCTGCTCCACCCGAGAGCCAGGCTGAAGCGGACCTCCGCCGCGGACCCAGCCTTCGAGAACCGTCGGCGCCCACTCCGGCCAGCGTCCGACGTCACAGAGATATGCCCACACCTCATCGACGCTGCCAGCGATTGTTATACGGCTCTCGGTTCTGAATGTCATCGGACGGTCTCTCCAAGGTGGTTGTTCACGGCGGGCAGCACCGGCTCACTGCCCCCGTCGGCGGTCAACGCGTTAACTATCTCGTGTGTGGTCTGTTCCCAGCCGCGTAGGGTCGACCGCCGCTGTCGTGCGGCGGCCCGTAGCCGGTGCCGGTGGCGCTCGTCGCCCAGCCAGTCTCCGAGCGCGGCGGCAAGGGCAGCCGGATCGCCGGGCGGGATCAACTGGCCAGGGCGGGTGCCATCGGCGGTGGAGCCGAGCGCTTCGGGCAGCCCTCCGACGGCGGCAGCTATGACGGGCAGGCCGTGGGCGAGCGCTTCGGTGACGGTCATGCCGTAGGTCTCGTAGCGGGACGGCGCGACGAGCAGGTCGGCGGTGGTGTACGCATGGCTGAGCGCCGCGCCGTACAGGACGCCGGTGAGCCGGACGCGGTGGCCGTAGCCCAGGCTCGTGACACGGGTCTGCAATTGTTCGACGAAGTTCGGGTCGCGGTCGAGCGATCCGGCTAGCACGCAGTGCCAGTCCTGGTCGGCGAGGCCGGCGAGTGCCTCGACGAGGAGGTCCTGCCCCTTGTGGCGACCGAGGACTCCGACGCAGATCAGGTGGCCGCGGACGGGCCGGGCCGGGGCAGCGACCGGGTCGACGCCCGGCCGGGCGACGTGCACCCGGCAGGCCGGGATCGCGTATCGGGTCAGGACCTGCCGGCGGGTCCATTCGCTGGTAACGACCACGCCTGCGGCCGCGCTGAGCACGGCCCGCTCGGAGCGCTCCGCGCTGGCATCATGGTGTGCCTCGACGGCGGTGGACAGTGGCATATGCAACAGCACGGTGATCCGTATCCGCCCGGCGTGCGGCAGCAACTGCGTAGCGGCCGGCGAGGCGATGAGCCCGTCGATCAGGACGGCCTCGCCGTCGGGGATGGCGGAAACAACGCGGGCCAGGTCGGCGCGGGCGCCCGAACCGCGTATCGGCCTCGCCGCGGCGACGGTCGCGACCAGCACCTCCCAGCCCGCCTCGGCCAGTCCGGCGCAGATCCGCCGGTCATAGATGTTGCCGCCAGTAGGCTGGCTGGGATTGTCGAATCCCTCGGGGACCACTACGTGGACCCGCACGATGTTCCGGCCCTCCAGACCGCCTGTCGCACCGAGCCAGCCTCCCCTGCGGGCCGAGCTGAACCACACCCGCCGCCGATCCGTCATACGTGACACAAGGTAGTACGTGGCAGCGGCGGGCGCGGTTCGACCCGAGAGACGCGGGATCTGACGTGAGACAGGAGCAACGGGCACCATTGTTGACGGCGCTAGAGCGGGCCCGGGCGGCCGCCTACCCGGCGGGCGAGTTTGTGGGCCAGGAGAGCTTCATGCGGGCGGCCGAGGTCCGGAGGCTGGCTCACCAGGCCCGGGTCGGCCCCGGCGTCTCGGTGCTCGACCTGTGCTGCGGGGTAGCGGGCCCCGGCCGGATGATCACGGCGGAGTCGGGATGCCGCTACCTGGGTGTCGATCACTCCGCCAGCGCACTGGCCGCCGCCCGGCAGCTGGCCGGGAATCTTCCCTGCCGCTTCGAGCAAGCTCACCTCCCGCCTCTGCCCGAGGGCCGCTTCGAGGTGGTATTCCTGCTGGAGACGATGCTGGCCTTCCCCGACAAGGATGCCTTGGCGGGTGAGGTGGCGCGCGTGCTGGAGCCGGGCGGGCGTTTCGCTTTCACGGTCGAGGAAGGCCGGCCGCTCACCCAGCAGGAGCGGGCGGGGATGCCGGCCGCCGATACGGTCTGGCCCATCGAGTTGGCGGAATTGACGGATGTGCTACGCGACGCGGGGTTGACCGTCATCTGGCGGCAGGAGCACAGCTCCTCCCATCAGGCAATAGCGACGGCGCTGCTTCGCTGTTACCGAGCTGATTCACCTCAGATCGCCGACCAGATCGGGACGCAGGCCACCGCCGAGCTGATCACGGCCCATAAGCTGTGGAGTGACTGGCTCGGCAGCGGGCGGGTGCGCAAGTACGCGATGGTAGCCGAGAAGCAATGACCTGCTTCGATGAAGCTTCGATGACCTCCGACTATGCCCGCTACCTGGCCGCGAAGACGACCGTGGATGACCGGGCGCTCAACCGGCATGTGCTGGCCGAGTTGCGCCGCCTCATGCTCGCGGGTGCGCCGCGGGTGCTGGAGGTCGGCGCCGGCCTGGGGACGATGGTGGCCCGTCTGATGGACTGGGGCGTGGTCAGCGCCGCCGAGTACATCCTGCTGGACGCGGATCGGCAGCTGCTGGCTAGCTCTCGCCGGTGGCTGTGCGACTGGGCGGCCGCGCGGGGCCTGCGCAGCGAACTGCTGCCGGATGGGCTGCAGGTAGGTGATCTGCGGGTGCGCTTGGTGCACGCCGAGCTCGGCACGTACCTGGAGGCCGCTCACGGGGCGCTGGCCGATGTGCTGATCGCCAACGCCGTCCTGGACCTGGTGGACGTGCGGGCCGTCCTGCCCGGTTTGTTGCGGTTGCTGGTCCCCGGCGGCGTCTACTGGTTCACGATCAACTACGACGGCGAGACCATCTTCGAGCCGGGCCATCCGCTCGACGACCAGGTCATGCGGGCGTACCACCGCGACATGGACGAGCGCATCCGCTACGGGCGGCCGGCCGGGGAAAGCCGGACGGGCCGACTCCTGTTTCACCACCTGCGGGATGCGCGGGCGCCCGCGCTGGCGGCGGGGCCGTCGGACTGGGTCGTGCACCCGGCCCGGGACGGGAACTACCCGGCCGATGAGGCTTACTTCCTGCGCAGCATCCTCAGCACGATCCAGAACGCGTTGCGGAGTCGCCCGGACTGGGTGGAACCGGCGGACCTGGCCGACTGGCTGGCCGTGCGCGACCGGCAGTTGGCTGCGGGTGAGCTGGTCTACATCGCCCACCAGCTTGATTTCGTGGGCCGCTCGCCCGGCTAGCGCCCCGCCAGCACCCGGCGGCGGATGTCTGTCATCCGGCCTCGAACCCCAGGTCTGCGGGACCGGCGAGCGGACCGGTGTGCCGGCGTGGCCCGGCGGCGTGTTCAAACCCCGGCGACGGCAGATCATGCCCGCCGCGCAGGGCCTTGGTGGCCAGGTAGGCGGCGTTGGTCCCGGTAAGGTGCAGGGCGGTGGGGACCTGCCTGGCGATCGTGATGCCTAGGCGGGCCAGTTGGGCGCCCTTGTCCGGGTTGTTGCTCAGCAGCGCGATGCGGCTGGCGCCCAGCGCGTGCAGCATCTGCGCTGCGCTGGTGTAGTCGCGCTCGTCGGCCCGGTGACCAAGCGCGAGATTCGCGTCGTACGTATCCAGGCCACGATCTTGCAGCGCGTAGGCGTCGAGTTTGTCGTACAGTCCGATGCCGCGCCCTTCCTGGCGCAGATACAGCACGTACCCGCCGTGTTTGGTGATCCGCTCGATCGCCTCGCGCAGTTGCGGCCCGCAGTCGCATCGCTGGCTGCCGAACACGTCACCGGTGAGGCACTCACTGTGCAGGCGCACCAGCGGCAGCCGGGCCGCGGCGGGTTGGCCGAGTTCGAGGGCCACGTGCTGCTGCGCGTCGGTCAGGCCGGTGAAGCTGACGACCGTGGCCGTGGTTGAGTAGTCGTCAGCCAAACGCAGCGGGATGCGAATACGTCGGCGGATCGCCGCCGGCTGGACCGCTCCGGTCACGAGACGAGCCGCCGGTAAGCCACGAACGGCCTCCATCGTCAGCGGCACCGGATCAGGTCCTCTCGGCTCGCCCGTGCGTCCCGGGCCGCGACGGCGGCGAACGGCGTCCCTCAGCAGCAGGCCCGCGCCTGGGGCCACCGCGGCCAGCATGAGCACCGCATAGAGGGTGGAGACCGTGACCCCGTTAGCCGCGCCGAGCCCGGCCGCGGCGAAGGCCCAGGCGGCGGCACCCTCTCGTAGCCCCCACCCGCCGATACTCAAGGGGATCACCGCTGCAACCTGGACCACCATCAGCAGCGCGACCAGTTCGCCGAGGGGTGCGGTGCAGCCGGCGACCCGGGCCGCGATGACGAACGTGGCCGTGTGCCCGGCGACGACCAGCACCGAGGCCAGCGTGACCTGCGGCCACACGCCTGGGGCCAGCAGGCCGCCACGCAAGTCAGCGGCAACGGCCCGGGCGGCGCGGGTCAACCGCGACCGGTCGCGGCGCGCGGCGCCACGCACGACCAGCGCAACACACCCGGCTACACCCGCGACACCCGCCAGAATGTACGGCAGCGCGGGCCGAACCGGCGAGGGCACGGTCAGCAGGACCACGGCGGTCACCACCGCCTGGATGACCTGACCGCACAGCCGTTCCCACGCCACCGCGCGCACCCCCCGCGCGACGTCTCCAGCGCGCCGGCCGTGCGTTACCGCACGGTGCACGTCGCCGAGAACCCCGCCGGGGAGCACGGAGTTGAGGAACAGAGACCGGTAGTAGGCACCGGCCGCGCCGGGCAGGCCGATGTCGGCGCCGAGTGCCCGGGCGACCACCCGCCACCGCCAGGCCGAACACAGCGTGGTCAGGGCGGTGAGCGTGACGGCGGCCACGACCGCCTGCCAGGTGACCGCGCGCAGCCCGTCCTCGAACGGCGCCGCGCCCAGCTGCCGGACGAGAAACCACAGCACGATGACGCCCGCGACCAGGCGCAGCAACGACCCACCGAAGCGACGCACGGGTCGACCGATCCCGGCCCGAGCTGAGTGCAGGAACGCCACACAGGTAACACGGATTGACAGGACACGTGGTTCAATCGTCCGGTCGCGGTGAACCAGCGTGATCATGGACCCGTTGTCCCTATGAGGATGGCGGCAGGAGACGGAGGCGCGGTGCATACCATTCAGCCTGCGGACGAAGGCGCGCCGCCGCCGACTAAGCCTGCGGACGAAGGCGCGCCGCCTGTGACCCGGCTCGCAGACAAGGGTGTGCTGCCGACGATCCGGCTCACGGGCAAACGCACGATCCGGCTCGCGGCGATCCTGGGGATGCTCGCCACGGCCGTCCTGCTCGGCGTCCTGTCCGTCACGGCTGGCCTCGGCATCGCCGGCTGGATCGCCGGGCTGGCCACCGGTGCGGCGGCGACCGCGTTCCTGGCGACCGCCCGGATGCGCAGCGATCAGCCGGCCATTCTCCCGGCCGACTGGGTCACCCTGACCCGGGCGCTGCTGATCGCCGGGGTCGCGGGCCTGGTTGCCGACTCGTTCGGCCGGCCGCTGGCGGTCACGGCGCTGGTCACCTTGTCCAGCATCGCGCTGGCCCTGGACGCGGTGGACGGGCAGGTGGCCCGCCGGACCGGCACCGCCACCCCGCTGGGCGCCCGCTTCGACGGCGAGGTCGACGCCTTCCTCATCTTGCTGCTCAGCATCGTCGTGTCCCAGGACTACGGCAGCTGGGTGCTGGTCATCGGCGCCGCCCGCTACGCGCTGCTGATAGCGGGCTGGCTGATGCCGTGGCTGGCCGCGCCGTTGCCGCCCCGGTACTGGGGCAAGGTCGTGGCCGCGGTGCAGGGCATCGTGCTCACCGTCGCCGCATCCGGAGTGGTCGACCGCCTCACTGGAATGATCGCGGTCGCCGTCGCATTGCTGCTGCTGGCCGAGTCGTTCGGCCGCAACGTGATCTGGCTGTACCGGGCTGGCGCTAGCCCGCGCACCCGCCGGGCACTGCGGCTGGCCATCATGGTGCTTTCGGTCGTGATCGTGTGGGGTGTTCTCGTCGCGCCCGACCGTGCCTACCAGCTCACCCCGGCCAGCTTTGCCCGCATCCCCGTGGAAGGGCTGGCCCTGGTTGCCGTCGCGCTGGTGCTGTCGGCCTGGCCGCGACGGATCGTGGCCGCGGTCGCTGGAATCCTGTTCGGCCTGCTCACTCTCGACAAGATCCTCAACATGGGGTTCTACGCGGAGATCGGGCGGGCGTTCAACCCGGTGCTCGACTGGGGCGACCTGGGCCCTGCCATCGGCGTGGTACGCGACGCGATAGGAGCCACGCGCACAAACATTGCCCTCGCCGCGGCTTGGCTCGGTGCCATCCTGGTCATCGGCACGATCACCGCTTCAGCAATTCACATCACCACCGTGGCCGCCCGGCATCGCCGCGCCGCGGTTCGGGCACTTGCCGCCCTCACAGCGGTCTGGGCGCTGTGCGCAGGTCTGTCCCTGCAACTCGTCCGGGGAGCCCCGGTCGCATCGACCAGCGCCGCAGGGCTGGTCGTCGCGCAGGTGCGCGATACCCAGATATCGTTCCGCGACCAGCGCCGTTTCGATCAGGCCCTCCGCGGTTCCGACCCTGAAGCCAGCGTCCCCGCTGCGGACCTGCTCACCGGACTGCGCGGCAAGGATGTCGTCATCGCCTTCGTCGAAAGCTACGGGCAGGTCGCCATCCAGGGCACGAGCTTCTCCGTCGGCGTCGACGCCTTCCTGCGCCAGGGCACCGCCTCGCTGGCCCGTGCCGGCTGGTCCACGCAGAGCGCCTGGATCACCTCCCCGGGCTTCGGCGGGATCAGCTGGTTCGCCCACTCCACCCTGCAGTCGGGGCTGTGGGTCAACACCGAGCAGCGGTATACCGAACTTCTCGGCAGCCGCCGGTTCACCCTCAGCGACGCCTTCGGCACGGCTGGCTGGCGCACCGTTTACGACGCCCCCGCTGACGACTTTAACTGGCCGGCCGGCACGTCTTTTTACCACTTCGACAAGATCTACGACCGGCACGACGTCGGCTACCGAGGCCCGAAGTTCAGCTACGCCCCGATGCCCGACGAGTACACCCTGGCCGAGTTCCAGCGGCTCGAACTCACCCCAGGCCACAAGCCCGTGATGGCCCAGATCGTCCTGGTCTCCTCGCACGCGCCCTGGGCCCCGTTGCCGGTCATGGTGCCCTGGAATCAGGTCGGCAACGGCTCGATATTCGACCCGATGCCCGCGCGCGGCGAGACCCCGCTCTCCGTCCTGGGCAACGCCAGCAAGCAGCGCCAGGCCTTTGGCGTATCGATCCAGTACTCTCTGCAGGTCCTCACCTCATGGGTCACCGAGCTCAACGACCCGAACCTCGTGCTCATCCTGCTCGGCGACGAGCAGCCCGGTTCCCCTATCACCCGCCCCGGGGCCAGCCACGAGGTACCGATCTCGATCATCGCCCGCGACCCTTCGGTGTTCAGGCAGATCGCTTCCTGGCGCTGGCAGGACGGGCTGCTGCCCGGCCCCTCCGCTCCGCTTGAGTCAATGGACGCCTTCCGCAATCAGTTCCTCAACACCTTCAGCACGGCCCCGGCCCGGGCGGCGTCGGCCCATGGATCCGGGGGCCAGTGAGTCAGGGCAGGTGGCTGGTGTCGTTGACGCAGTGGACGGCGGCGAAGCCGCGGCCGTGCCACCGGATCTCGTTGATGCAGGCGGAACCGAGATACAGCCGGTAAAGGGTGCCGAGCGGGGCGCCCAGAGCCCGGCACAGCAGGATCTTTATCGGAGTCACGTGGCTGACCACCAGGACGGTCTGGCCGTCGTGGTCCCGTAGCAGCCGGTCACAGGCCCGGTTTACCCGGCGCGCGACGTCGGCGAAGCTCTCCCCGCCCGGCGGTGCCTGTTCGGGGTCGCGCCGCCAGGCGGCCGCGGCCGCGGGCCATCGCTGCTGGATTTCGGCCAGGGTGAAGCCATCCCAGTCACCGAAGTCGGTTTCACGGAGATCATCGTCGATGACTGCGGTCAGGCCCAGTTCGGCGGCCGCAATGGCGGCGGTGTCGACCGCGCGCTGCAACGGCGAGCTGACCAGGGCGTCGATCGGGGCACCGGCGGCCAGGCGGCAGGCGGCGGCCTTCGCCTGCCGGATTCCGCTGGCGCTGAGCGAGAGGTCGCGCACTCCGCTGAAGCGGTGTTCGGGTGATAGCCGGGTATCGCCGTGCCTCAGCAAGATGGTGGTGGTGGGGTCTGCCGTGGGGTTATCCCAGCCCAGTGTCATATGCCTGTCCCCATGACCGTAAGACGACCATGTCAGCAGAACGGTTCAAGTCAGCATCGTGCGCGGTATCCGCCGAACGCGACGGGAGTCTCCCACACCCGCACCGACAGTGCCTCGCCGCCCGCGGCCGCGACGACGGGCGAGAGAGTGTCATGCACCCAGCGGGCGAACACCTCGACCGTGACCGCTTCAGCCTCGGCTGGCCGTATCTCCTCCAGGTTGCGGTCCTCGACGCGGCTGGTCAGCTCGGTCAGCGCCGCTTCCAGTACATCCAGATCACAGACCATGCCCCGGTCGTCGAGATGCTCGCGGTCGACCACGATCTCGATCCGGTAGTCATGATCATGCAGTTGCCCCTCTGGCCCGGGCAGTCCCGGCATGATGTGGAAAGCACGGACGCTTCGGCTCAACCCGACCTCACAGGTCACCGGCAGCACTCCTGTCGTAATCGAGAACGGCATGCATCAACCCCGGTATGCCCTGGTCCACGGCTCGGAACGCCTCGTCCGCGTGGCCGAAGGCGAAGACGTGCGTGCACAGCTGTGCCAACGGTAGCTCGGACAGCAACGCAACGGCCTCCTGGCGGCGCCGAGACCGGGTCCAGTTTCCGGACAGCCGGGCCGGGACCGTGGAAACCTGGGTGCTGCGGATGATCAGGCGCCGCCGGTGAAAGGCGCCGCCCAGCGGCAGCACCACTGGTTTGGTGCCGAACCACGACGCGATCAACAGGGTCCCCTCGTGGGCCAGCAGGTTCAGCGCCATCGCCGGCGCATCCGGGTTGCCGCTGGCGTCAATGACCAGCGGAACCTCCTGCATCACCAGTTCCTCCGGCGCTGCGGTGCTGACGCCGAGGCTGCTGGCCACGGCGCGGCGCCACGCCTGCGGCTCGGCGATCAGCGGCCGCCACCCGGCGCTCCGCAACAGCAGGCCGGTCAGCAGCCCGAGCACGCCGGCCCCGAGCACGATGACCCGGTCGCGATATCCGGTCCCCGCATCGAGCGTCACCTGCAACGCCGTCTCGGCCAGCGGCAGCAAGGTTGCGGACGCGGGATCGATGGCAGGCAGCGGAATAAGGTCATCGGCCCGCGCCGCGAATACGTCCTGGTGCGGATGGAACGCGAAAACCGCCTGGCCGGACTCCGCTACTTCGCCGACGCACGCGTACCCGTAGGCGAAGGGGTAGGAGAAGGAACCGCCAAGCGCGTCCAGCGTGTCGTCCAGCGCCAGTTCGGCGGGGACCTCGCCGCGGTACACCAGCCGTTCGGTGCCACTGCTGATGCCAGAGCACACGGTGCGGACCAGGACCTCACCGGCCGCGGGCCGCGGTGTGGGCACTTCCCTGATCTCCACACAGCGCGGCGCGGTATGAAATAGCGCACGGGCGGGCACACAGCTCATTTAACCGCCATTTACGTCCCACAGCAGTACTCCTTGAACCTGCCGTCCCGGCTGGCCGGTGAGCTGGTTGAGCGCGGACCGCAGTTCGTCATGGTGCGGGGCGTGCGGGCTGAGCACCACGATCGCGGTGTGCCAGTACCGGAGGTCGGCCCGGAAGGCGGCCCGCTGCGCGGCGGTGATCTGGCGGTTGCCGCCGTGGCGCACGATGCCGGTGAGCAGGATGGTGGTCGGGCGGCCCGGCCCACCATAGGCGCCCCTGCCGTGCGCATCCGGGACCAGGAAGTACCCGCCGACCACCCGGTATCCCTGCCCGGTGGCGTTGTCCCAGCCCATCGCGGTGAACGCGGCGCTCCCGCCGCTGGGGTTGCCCGACAGAACCGACTGGCCGTCGTGCACGTACTGGCGCCACTGCCCGCTGGTGAAGAACCCGGGCACCGGTGCGGCGGGCCCGGCCAGCACCGGCGTGGGCGCGATCGGCAGCAGGGCCGCGACCAGCACCACCGCCCAGCCGTACCGCACCCGGCCATCGGATGCGGTCGCCCCTGGGTGAACCGACACGGCGCGGACCGAGAACGCGAGCAGGACCGCCACGACCGGGATCAGCGCCAGGCCGAACCGGGTGGGTACCACGCTGTCGAACAGCGGCAGGTGGTCCAGGACGCTCATCGGGCCGTGCGAGAGCACGGTATGGCCGCCGGCCGCCACGGTGCGGCCCAGCGACAGTACGGCGAAGACGAGCGCCACGACCGTCAGCGCCCGGACCGGGACCAGTCGCCGCCACAGCCAGACCACGATCACCCCGGTGGCGATGAGCAGCGGGGCGCCGAAGAACGTGTTCTCCTCCGGCGGCGCAGCGTAGCTGCTGTCCGAGGCTCCGTGCCGGACCAGTGACGACCGGGAGAATGCCGTGAAGGCCCGCAGGTCGGTGCCGAACCCGAGCACGCTCTCGGGCAGGCCCCGGTAGCTTTGCGGACCGGCGAACTGGAACCACAGCGGGTACCCCAGGAGCGCGCCGGCCGTGAGCAAGGCCGGCCACAACCCGGCCAGGAACGGCCTGACCCGCGCGAGTACCTCGGACGGGCGGAAGACCGCGTACACCGCCACGAAGACCCCCACGGCCAGTCCGGTCTGGAACAGCAGTTCCTCGTTGAGGAACGCCTGCCAGGTGACTAGCAGCCCGAGCACCACGCCGTCGCGCGCGGTACGCAGCGAGACGGCCCGCCAGATGATGAACGGGATCAGGAACTGGCAGACCAGGTCCGGATGGCCGTTCACGTGGCTGATCATGCCGGGCGCGAACCCGGCGAACAGCCCGCCCACGAGGGCGGCCGGCCAGTGGCCCATGATGTGCCGGGACAGCACGTGGTACCAGGCCCAGGCGGTCGCGGCCAGCCCCCCGGTGAGCATGATCGTGAACGCCACCGCGGGCCCGAACAGGAGGGTGACCGGGACCAGCGGCACGGTCAGGCCGAGCAGTCCCGTGTTGGCCATCAGGTTCACGCCGTTCGGCACGTTCATCTGGGGGGTGAACAGCGGGTTCTCGCCGTGGGTGAAGATCCGGGCCGCGTGGACCAGGGTCCACTCGAAGAAGGTGACGTCGGAACCGCCGTTCACCAGCGCGAGCGAGCCGACGTGAATCCACAACCCGGAAGTCACCCAGAAGGCCAGCGCGACGAACAACGCCACGGCGGCGCAATCTGCCCACCTGGGCACGATCCGGTCCGCGGACCGCTCCGGCGCGGTCCGCTGGCCGACGGCCTCGGCGGCACTGGATGCGGACATCCAGCCGAGCCTATCCGCTACGACCGTGTACCTAAACTGCATGCAGTTTCGTCGCTGGACCTCTTGCCATGCCACCGTCAAACTGCATACAGTTTTGTCATGGACAGAGTCGGAGTGATCGGCCTGGGCAAGATGGGCCTGCCGATCGCCCAGAACCTGATGGACCGGGGTTTCGGCGTCATCGGCTACCGCCGCAGCGGCTCACCCGAGCTCGCCGCGGCGGGCGGCATCGTGGCCGCCAGCGCGGCCGAGGTCGCGGCCGGCGCCGACGTGCTGCTGTCCATCGTCCCGGACGCCGACGCCGTCGAGGAGGTGATCTGCGGCCCCGAGGGCACCCTCAGCCAGCTCAGGCCCGGGACCATCCACCTCGAGATGAGCACCATCGACGTGCCGCGCAAGGCCCGGCTGCGTGACGAGGTGCAGGCCCGGGGCGGTGACCTGCTCGACTGCCCGATCAGTGGCAGCCCCGGCATGGTCGCGCCCCGGCTGGCCACCACGTTTGCCTCGGGCGAGCAGGACAGCGTCGAGAAGGTCGCCAAGGTGCTCGACGCGATCTCCGGACCCTGGGTCTACACCGGCGCGTTCGGCACCGGCGCGCAGCTCAAGTACATCGCCAACCTGCTGCTCGCCGTGCACACCGCCGCGGCGGCCGAGGCCATGGCGCTGGCCCGCCGCAGCGGCCTGGACCTGGAGCTGGTCCAGAAGACCCTGGACACCTCGATCGCGAGCTCGGCGATCTGGACCCAGCGCGGCCCCCTGATGGCCGAACGGCGTTATACCCCCGCACCCGGCCCCGTCGCCACCTTGCATCCCATCCTGGAGCAGATCGCCGGGCACGCCGCCCGCGCCGGCCTGGACGCCCCGGTCTTCGCCGCGGCCAAAGAGGTCTTCGACCGGGCCCTGGCCGACGGGCGCGGCGAGGAAGACATCGCCTGCGTGCACGACCAGATCGAAGGCTCCCGATGACCTGGTCCCTGGTCACCTACGCCGCCGGCGGCGGCGAAGCACTCGGCATCCTCCGGGCCGACGGCACCGTCGTCGGACCCGCTGACCTCAAGCGCTGGGGCAGCGCCATGGAACTGCTCGACGACTGGGCCGCCGCCGAGCCCGTGCTGCGCGACATGGACCTCACCGACGCCCCCGCCGTCGAGTACGACACGCTGCTCGCCCCGCTGCGCTGGCCGCGCAAGGTGATCTGCGCGGGCGTCAACTACCGCCGGCACATGGCCGAGATGGGCGGCGAGATCCCGGCTGAGGGCTGGCGCCCGTTCTTCTTCCTCAAGGCCCCGACCACCTCGGTGATCGGCCCGCACGACCCCATAATCGTCAGGCACCCGGACCGTGCCAGGTACGACTGGGAGGCCGAACTGGCCGTCGTCATCGGTACCGCCGGAAAGGACATTTCTGCCGAACGGGCCGTGGCTCACGCAGCCGCCTACTGCGTCGCCAACGACCTGAGCGCGCGCGGCTACCACCGGCGCGAGGTGGTCCCGGCTGACGCGTTCGCCTACGACTGGTTCGCGGCCAAGTCGATGGAGGGCTCGCTGCCGCTCGGCCCCGGCCTCACCCCGGCGTTCCTGGTCCCCGATCCGCAGGACCTGCGCCTGCGCCTGTGGGTGAACGGCGAACTGCAACAGGACGAATCCACCGCCGACATGGTCTGCTCGGTCGCCGAGCTCATCGCGGCGGCGAGCGAGGTCGTCACGCTCGAACCCGGCGATGTCATCGCGACCGGCACCCCGTCCGGGGTAGGCGCCGGGCGCGGCCGCTACCTGCGCGGCGGCGACGTCGTCCGGGTCACCATCGATGGCCTCGGCACGCTGGAGAACCACGTTAAGGAGAACGGATGATCTTCGTCAGCCACGCCCTGCCGGTCAATGTGCCGGGCGAGCCGCATCTGACGCCGGCCAACGTCTGGGACGGGCTGGTGCTCAAGGCCAACAACGCGCTGCCGTTCGTGCCCGCCATGACCTACTGCGAGGTGACCGAGCGGCACAGCGACACGGTGTTCGACCGTGACATTGATTTCCGCGGGCGGCGCTTCACCGAGCGGATCACGCTCGAGGAGCCGTACCGGGTGACCTTCACCCGCATCGCCGGCCCGGTGCTCGGCACGATCGCCAACGAGGTAGAGGGCAGCGACGAGGACCTGGCCCTGCGCTTCAGCTTCGCGCTCGTCGTCACGGGCGTGCCCGGCGGGTCGGCCGAAGAGCAGGCCTACGCCGACTCCATGACCGGCGACTACCTCAAGGCCGTCGCGGCCACCCTGAACGCCATGCGCCGCCTGGCCTCGGACTCGGGAGTACCGGCATGAACATCGACGAGCAAACGCGGCTACGTATTGCCGAGGATCTGGCCGGGCAGTTCAAGGGCGACGTCATCGGCCCGGATCACGCCGACTACGAGCGCGCCCGCACGATCTGGAACGCCATGATCGACCGGCGGCCCGGCCTCATCCTGCGCTGCACGAGTACCGCGGACGTGGCGGCCGCGGTAAACGTGGCCCGCGAGCACGGCCTGCCGCCCAGCGTCCGCTGCGGCGGCCACAACGTGGCGGGCAAGGCGATGTCCGACGGCGGCCTGACCATCGACCTGAGCGGGCTGCGTGAGGTAAGCGTCGACGCCGAGCGCAAGCTGGTCCACGTCGGCGGCGGGTGCCGGCTCGGCGACGTCGACGCCGCGACCGCGCCGCACCGGCTCATCGTCCCGGCCGGGATCATGTCCGAGACCGGGGTCGGCGGGCTGGCCCTGGGTGGCGGTATCGGCTGGTTCTCCCGCAAGCACGGGCTGACCTGCGACAATTTCGTGTCCCTGGAGCTCGTCCTGGCCAGCGGCGAGGTGATCGAGGTGTCGGCGGACTCCCACCCCGAGCTGTTCTGGGCGCTGCGCGGCGGCGGCGGCAACTTCGGCATCGTCACCCGCTTCACCATGAAGGCGTACGACTTCGGCCCGATGATGCGCATCGGGGTATCGGTCTACGAGCCGGAGCAGGCGGCGGCCGCGCTGCGCGGCTACGCGGCCGTGGTCCCCGCGCTGCCGCGCAGCGTCGGCTGGCACGCCGCGCTCAAGCACGACATGCCCGCGCTGCCCTTCGTCCCCCCGGAGTCCGTCGGCAAGCGCCTGCTCATGCTGGTCTCGATGTGGCTGGACGACGCCGACGATGACTCGGGCGCCGAGATGATCGGTCGGCTGACCGAGATCGGCGAGCCGTGCATCAAGGCCACCACCGTGCTGCCGTTCGCGGCGGGCGTACAGCGCCTCATCGACGTCGAGTTCGAGGACGGCCACCGGTACTACACCAAGGAGGCGCACGTTGCCGATCTGGCCGACGAGGCCATCGACAAGCTGGTCGCCTTCTGGCAGGACATGCCGATGGAGGGAGAGGTCGAGATCATCGGCCTGGGCGGCGCCATCGGCGACGTGCCCGAGGCCGACTCGGCCTTCTCCAACCGCGGCTACCTGCTCTGGCTGAACTTCGCCATGCGCTGGGACGACCCGGCCGACGACCCCGACTACATCGGCCGGACCCGCGCCATCGTCGCCGACCTGGCCCCCTGGACCGGCCGCGGCGTCTACGTCAACATGCTGAACTTCGACGAGCTGTACCGGGTGGTCGAGGCGTTCGGCGGCCCGGAGAAGTACGCCGAACTCGGCCGGCTCAAGGCCGCCTACGACCCGGAGAACCTGTTCCGCATGAACTACAACATCCCGCCGACCCGGTAAGGCAGGCTTGACCCTGACACCGTGTCAGGGGGTACAACGGGACCGTCATGTTCAGCATCGGGGAGTTCGCGCGGCACGGCCGGGTCTCGGTCCGGATGCTCCGGCACTACGACGCGATCGGGCTGCTCCGTCCGGCTAGCGTCGACGCCGCGACCGGATACCGCTTCTACCAGGCCGGGCAGCTCGCCGAGCTGAACCGCGTCATCGCGCTGAAGGACCTCGGCTTCACCTTGGGCCAGGTGCAGGCGATCATGGCCGAACAGATCAGCGCCGCCGAGCTGCGCGGCATGCTCAAGCTGCGCCGGGCCGAGATCCACGCTCAGATCGCGGCCGAGACGGCCCGGCTGGCCCGGGTCGAGGCGCGCTTGGCGACCATCGAGGACGAGGCCCGCGTCCCGGTCGACGGGGTGGTGATCAAGCACCTCGCGCCGGTCCGGGTGGGCGAGCTGACCGGCATCGCCGACGGGTACGAGCCGGAGGCCATCACCCCGGTCATCCAGCCGCTGTACCGCGAGCTGTGGTGCCTGATATCCGGCGCGAACGTCACCGCGGCGGGCCCGGCCATCGCGTACTACGAAGACGCTCCGGCAGGCGACGGCGCCATCGTCGTGCACGCCGCTGTGCCGGTCGTCGCCGATCCCGCCGGGGAGCACGACTTCCACGTGGTGGACCTGCCCGAGGTGGACAGCGCCGCGGTCCTCATCCACCACGGCTCCATGGACGACGTGCTGGCCACCGGCCAGGCGCTGGCCCGCTGGATCGACGCCAGCGGGTACCGCACGGCCGGCTACGCCCGCGAGGTCACCCTGGAATGGTCGCAGGACCCCGACCAGTGGGTGACCGAACTCCAGCAGCCTGTCTCTATGAGGGGATGAACCGATGTCAGCACCGCAGATCGTTACCCGCGCCGACCAGCCGTACGTGGCGATCAGGGGACACGTGAGCATGGCCGAGATCGGCGCCTTCGCCGTCCGCACTCCGGAGGTGTACGCCTGGCTGGGCGCCCACGGCGTGCCGCCCGCGGGGCCGCCGCTCCTCAAGTACAACGTGATCGACATGACGCGGCAGCTCGAGATCGACAATGGCGTGCCGGTCGCGGCGCCCGTCGAGGTCGACGGCGACATGATCGCTGGTGTCGTGCCCGCCGGGCGTTACGCGACGCTCACCCACACGGGCCACCCCAGCGAGCTCATGGGGGCCACCAAGGCGCTGCTGGACTGGGCCGCCGCTCAGGGCCTGGCCTGGGACGTGTCGCCGGATGCCGGCGGTGAGCGGTGGGGCGGCAGGGTGGAGTACTACCTGACTGACCCCCGTGAGGAGCCGGACATGAGCAAGTGGGTCACCGAGCTCGCGTTCCGCCTAGCCGGCTAGCAGGTCGTGCCGCTCACTCGTCAGAGCTAACACCAGCAACCCCCGATTCCTGGCATACTGCGTCCAATCAAGCTCGAAAGACGTCAATGGGGGGGGTCCATGGCGCTTGCCGTAGTCTGCCCTGCCGCGGCTCCCGGCCTCCCGGCATGATCCAGTTCTGTCACGGCGTTGCCACCTCTGTCGGGCGCGTCCGCCAGGTCAACGAGGACAGCTACCTCGCCATGCCGCCGCTGTACGCCGTGGCCGACGGCATGGGCGGACACGGCGCCGGTGACCTCGCCAGCGCGTTGGCGATCGAGACACTCACCGCCTGTGCTCGCATCCGCCCGCTGTCGGTGGACACCGTCCTGGCCGCGCTGGACGACGCCAACCACGCCGTCGTCCAGCACGACGCGGCGCACGGTATGGGTACCACGGTCACCGGCCTGGCGTCGCTCGTGACCGCCGGCGGTAACCACCTGATGGTCTTCAACGTCGGAGACTCGCGTGTCTACCGTGTCGCCGACGGCCGTCTTGATCAGGTCACGGTGGACCACTCGGAGGTTCAGGAACTCGTCCTGTCCGGCGCGCTTACCCGCGATCAGGCGCGCACCCACCCCCGCCGTCACGTCGTCACCCGGGCTCTCGGCGGTGATATCGCCGTGCGGCCCGACCATTGGCTGCTGCCGGCCATCGCCGGTGACCGCTACCTGCTGTGCTCTGACGGCCTGTTCAATGAGCTGACCGAGGAGCAGATCAGTTCCTTGCTTACCGTCGGCGGTCCGCAGCATGCCGCGACCACGCTGGTGGCCGCGGCCGACGAAGCGGGCGGCCACGACAACATCACGGCCATCGTGGTGGATGTCGACATGGACGCGGACGAAACGGTCGACGACGACACCACCCCGCGTGACCGACTGCCGAGCGGCCATGCCTGAGGTCAGCTACGTGCCCGGCGGTCGGACGGCGATCGTCGGCACCTACTGCTGGGCGCTGATCGATGCGGTGCCCGACTCCGCTGTCGTCTCGGAGATCTGGCCGCGGATGGAGCAGGCGTCCAAGATGGATGTACTGGTCGCGAGCCTGCTCCGGGCTGGCCTGGATAACGTTCCCGATTTCGTCTTGCTCGTCGCTGCCGAGGACCGCTATCACCTGATCTGCCGCGGGCAGGCCAGCGCCACCCTGATGACCGGCGAGTCGGCCGAGCGCGTCGACGGCACCGGCCTGGCGACCTGGCTTGAATACCCGGTCGCCTCCACTGTGGAGCGTGTTGTCCTCGGCGCACTGCCCGCAGGCTCAGACCTGCAGCTTCCAGCATCCGCGGGCGTCTTTCTGGCCAGCAGCGTCGCCGTTGACCTGACCGCCCCGGCGCGTTCTCGCGGTCCCCGCCACAGCCGGGCGCCAGACCTTGCCCTGGCCGCGCCCGGCCCAGCCCCGTCCGGACCAGCTCTGTCTGCGCCGGGCCTGGCCCCGTCCGCTCCAGCCGCGCCCCCTTCGCCTATCCGCGCGGATGCCGGACCCCCCGGCGGCGGGCTGGATGACGGTAACGGATATGACTTCCTGTTCGGTCCGACGCAGACGCGAACGGTGGAGGGCGCCGCGATCCGCGCCCCCGCTGAGGGCCACGCCGACCCGCTGTTCCCGCCGCCCCCGCCCACAGTTGCGGTTCCCGGGCGGTCGCCGGCCGCACCGCCGGGCAACGTGGCACGCGGCCCGGCGGCGCCCGGGCCGCCGGCGCCGGCCGGCCTGATCGACAGCGTGCCGTGGGCCTCCGAGGTAGACCAGTGGCGATCGTCCAGCGTCCCGTTCGCTCCGGGTTCAGCGGCGGCTCCGGGCGATGACGACGGATCCACGGTCATGCGCGGCGACCTGCTCAAGCTCGCAACGCGGCAGGCGGTCCCCGATCGCATCGGCCCGACCGTCCATGCCATGCTCTGCCCCGGCGGGCACCTGAACCCGCCGAGCCATTCGGCCTGCCGCTCGTGTGGTGCGCCACTACCGCCGCAGGACCCGGTGCTCGTGCCCCGGCCCGTCCTCGGCGTGCTGCGGCTGTCGACCGGAGATGTCATCACCTTGGACCGCGGCGTCGTCATGGGTCGCTCTCCTCGCACCGATTTCCACGGCGACGAGCGTCCTCATGTGGTCAAGTTGCCCAACGGCGACGGCGAGATATCCCGCACCCACCTTCAGGTCATCCTAGACGGGTGGCATGTCCTGGTCACGGACCTGAATTCCACCAACGGGACTCTCATGGTGCTGCCCGGCCGTGATCCCGAGCAACTGCGCCCCGGTGAGCCGGTCCCGATAGCGCCCGGGACCCAGATCATCCTTGCCGTCGGCGTCGACTTCCGCTACGAGGCGGCCGAGTGACGCGCCATCCGCCCGCCTCGCTGCCCGCGGCCGCCGCCGACCCGGGACCCCCGACCCTGGCCGGCTACCGCTTCGTCCAGCACCTCGGCTCGGGCGGCAACGCCCACGTCTACCTGTACGAGCAGGAGATGCCACGGCGCAAGGTCGCGGTCAAGGTCATCCGCCAAGCGGGACTGACCGACGCGGCGCGGCGCCAGTTCACCGCCGAGGCGAACGCCATGGCCGGCCTGGCCGACCACCCTCACATCGTCCAGGTATTCACGGCCGCGGTCACCGCCGACGGGCGGCCCTACCTGGTCATGCCGTATTATCCGCAGCCCAACCTCAACGTCAGGGCTCGCCGTGAGCAGTTCTCCGTCGCCGAGGTCCTGCGGATCGGCATCCAGATCGGCAGTGCGGTGGAGACCAGCCACCGCAACGGCATCCTGCACCGCGATATCAAGCCGCACAACATCCTCACCGGGCAGTTCGGTACCCCCGCCCTGACGGACTTCGGGATCGCCACCAGGAAGGGCGCCGACGGGCCCGAGGGCATGTCGGTGCCGTGGTCTCCACCCGAGATCCTCAACGGGACCTCGGGCGGCGACGAGCGTTCGGATGTCTACTCGCTCGGGGCCACGCTCTGGCATCTGCTGGCGGGCCGGTCCCCGTTCGAGCAACCCGGCGGTGATAACAGCACCCTGGCGCTCATGCGGCGCGTCGAGTCCGATCCGCCGCCGCGCCTGCAGCGCGGTGATGTCCCGGACAGCCTCGGACGCCTGCTGCGCCAGGCCCTGGCCAAGGACCCGGCCCAGCGACCGCGGACGGCGCTGGAGCTCGTCCGCGCTCTGCAGGCGGTCGAGCAGGAGCAGCGGCTACCGCTGACCCAGATCGTGCTCGCCGCCGACGAGCTTCCCGCCGTCGGCACGCCAGAAGATACCGACACCGAGTCCACCCGGATACGCGGGCTGCGCCGCATCGACCTGAGCGCGTCCGCGGTACCGCCCGCCGCCGAGCGCTGGCCAGCCTCCAGCACCGGCTGGGCCGCACCCCGGGTAGCTCCCGCCACCGAGACCACCCGCGCCCGCGGCGTCGCCCGCATCGAGCCTCAGCCCGCTGCCTTTACCGCTGGCCCCCCAGAACGGCACCGTCAGATGCCGGCCGAAGTCCCCGAGGCGGCCACCATAATGCGGTCGCCGCTCGCCCGGCCGACCGGAGCCGCGGCTGACGTGAGCACCGCGGACCCCCTGGCCGCGGGGCGGTCCATCCCCGTCCTGGCCGTCACGTTGGGCGCCATCCTCGTCATCGCCGTCATCGCCGTCATCGGCGTCGTGCTCGCCCTTACCCGGCACGCGCCGCCCCCCACTTCGGCCCCGGCATCCAGCAGCGATCCGAATCCGATCGCCCCCGGCGGCGACGTCCTCACCCCTGGCCCGCCTGACATCAAGGTCACAAGGACCAGTGGCGGAGAGCTGTCGTTCCGCTGGACCTATGTCAACCGCGAGGCCAATGACCGCTTCATCTGGCGCCGGGTCAGCAACGGCATCGGTGCCGCTGACGGCACCACCACTCAGCCGTCGCTCCAGCTCGCCGCGCCCGGAGGCGGCAGCGTGTGCATCACGGTCAGGGTGGTGCGGGGTGACGGCAGCCAGACTTCCGCCACATCCGCGCCCGCCTGCGGGTCGTGACCGGAGCCTGCCGCGCTGGTTAGGAATGCCTCAGCAAGGCAAGATCATTTATGCGAAGAAGCTGCTCAATACCATTATTTTCGATACGGCCGGGAGCCGTTTCAGCCGACTCCGGCAACGTTTCGGACGAGATATTTAATGTTCTGCCATCTCGCGGCGCGGAAATCCCTATTATGCGATTCGTGCTGACCCGTGGGGGGTCGGTCAGGTACTGACGGCGAGGCCAGATACCGGCATTGCCGCAGGGGGGTTTGTGGCTTTGCGTCGTAGCATGTTCGCGCGTCCGCGTCGGTTCGGCGCGCCCGCCGTGCTATGCGCTGCAGTGGCCACTTTCGCCGCCCTCGCCGCGACCTCCCAGGGTTTCCCGGTCCAGCACGTCAGCCTGAACGACGGCGGAATCTGGGTCACCAACAATGCCATCGGCGCCATCGGGCACTTCGACAAGCCGATCGCGCAGCTCGACGGGCAGGTCAACGCGACGAGCGCCAACCCCGTGCTCGATGTGGTGCAGAACGGCGCGCTGGTCGCCGTCTATGACTCGAGCGTGGACCGCCTGTATTCGGTGAACGTCTACCAGCCCGCGTTCACCGCCGCCGGAGTAGCCGTGCCGCCCGCCTCGCAGATCGCGCTCGGCGGCAGCACCCTCGCCGTGCTCGGCGGCGACGGCACGCTGCGCACCACCGTCCTGGACGGGCCGGGAGCAAGCATCGCCGTCGTGGCCTCCACCGCCCCGGCTCGCGCCAAGAACCTGCCGAAGGAAGCTGCGATAGCGGTCGCCTCGGACGGAACGGTCTACGTGGCCGGCGGCGGGGAGCTCCGCCGCTACCCGGTCGCCGGTCCGCCGCCGGCTCCAGACTCCCGTTCCTGGCCAGTGACACGCTACAGGTCACCACCGTCGGGACCGTCCCGGTGGTCGCCGACGTGACCAGCGGGACGCTCGACCTTCCGGCCAGCGGCCACACCGTCCCGCTGCCGTCACACGGCACCTCGACCACCGTGCGGCTACAGCAGTCCTCCGCGCCCAGCACGGTCGTGGCCGTGGCCACGACGTCGGCGCTGTACCGCGTGGACCTGGGGACCGGCCAGCTCACTGCGCTGAGCACCGGCCTCAGCGGCGATGTCGCCGCCCCGGTCCAGCTGGACGGCTGCATCCACGCGGCCTGGAACAACGGCTCTGCCGGGACCTACGTCCGCAACTGCGGCGGCCCGTCGACAGGCCCGCTGGGATTCAATCTCCCGCCCAACCCGTCGCTGGTGTTCCGGGTCAACTACGGCGAGATCGTGCTCAACGACACCGCCAACGGCGGCGTCTTCCTGGTCGACACGACCGTGGTCAACGTCAAGCCGAAATGGCAGCCCAAACTGGTGTCGGGCCAGAACCACAACACGAACACCGACGAAACCATCGAACTGGCTCAGACGCCGCTGATCGCCAAGCCCTACACCCAGGGGGTGCGACCCGATCGCACCACCGTGGTGCACGTCCTGGACCGCGACAGCGGCCCGAGCGGCCGCCCGCTGGCGGTGACCGCGGTCGGCCAGCCTGACCAGCCCGGCGTCAGCGTCACCATCGCGCCGGACGCGCAGACCGTACTGGCCACCGTCGGGACCGGCCTGGCCGCGCCCGCGCACTTCCAGTACACGATCGACGACGGACGCGGGCGCACCGCCCAAGCCCAGGTCACACTCATGCCGCGCGACCCGGGCGAGAACGTCGCCCCGGCCCTGCGCCCGGACTACCAGCGCCCGAGCCTCACGGTCGCCTCGGGCGGCAGCCTCACCATCCCCGTCATCGGCGACTGGCGCGACTACGACGGAGACCCGCTGTTCGTGGACAACGGCCACCTCACCGCCTCCGCCGGTACGGTCAGCGTCGCGAGCGGCGGGGCCATCGCCTACACCGCGCCCCAGACGACCTCGGCGCTGACCGTGACCATCCGCTACGCGATCAGCGACGGCATCGTCCTGACTCCCGCCCCGGCCACCCTCACCGTAACCGTCCTGGCCGCGTCCAGCACGCAGCTGCGGGCACCGCAGGCCGAACCGGACGTCGCGCAGGCCATCGTCGGCATGCCAGTAACCCTGAAACCGCTGGGCAACGACCTGCCCGGGGCCGACCCTACCAACCCGCAGGCCCATCTCACCCTCGCGGCACCGGTCACCGCCGTCCCCGGCACCGTGGTCAGCACCGACCTGCGGACCGGGACCGTTACCTTTACCGCGCAGCGGCCCGGACCGTTCTTCTTGACCTACGAGGCCGCCTACGGCGCCGCGCCGACCGCGCGCGGCACCATCCGGATCCAGGCCAGCCCGGCCAGCGGCAAGCCCAAACCGCCGGTCACCACCCCGGATGCCGCGGTCATCCACGGCCAGCAGCCCGCCCTCGCTGACATCCTGGCCAACGACTACGACCCGCAGGGCTGGGTCCTCGGCGTCACCGGCGCCAGCTCACCCGACACCGGGATTCACGTCACCATCGTGGACCAGCGCTGGCTGCGGATCAGCTCCGACAACCCGCAACCGGGCCGTACCGCGACGGTCAGCTATACCGTCAGCGACGGCTACGGCAGCGCAACCGGCACGGTCAGTGTGACCGCCGAGCCCGCCAATACCAGCGCCGACCAGATCAGCACCCAGGACTCCGCCATCACCATCCGGGCCGGCGACAGCGCCGCCGTCCCCGTGCTGGCCAACGACACCAGTTCGACCGGGCTGCCGCTGACGCTCGCCGGGATCGAGCCGACCGCCAGCCCGTCCATCTCCGGACTGCAGGCCAGTAACCAAGGCGGTGATGTACGGGTCACCGCCCCGGGATCGATCCGGGCTGAGGAAGAGACCACGGTCAGCTACGTCGCGACCGACGCGAGCGGCGCCGCGGCAACCGGCCACCTGAATGTCACCATCGAGCCGCCGCCGTCTGCCGCCCGCCCCAACCAGGTACCCGCGCCCGAGGAGGTTGACGCCCGGGAAACGGCCGGGGACGTCCTGGTCATCCACATCCCGACCTATGGCATCGACCCGGACGGCGACTCGACCGCCGTCACCGCTGTCACGGCCCCGCCCGCCCTCGGCCGCATCGTCGCCGTCGGGCCGAACACCATCACCTACCAGTCCTATCCCGCGTCCGTCGGTACCGACACCTTTACCTACCAGGTGACCGATCCGTACGGCGCCACCGGTACGGCGCAGGTGCGGATCGGGATCCTGCCGCCCGGTCCGCCGCAGCCGCCGGTGGCCGTTGACGATGTGGTCAACGCGCCGCCCGGGGCTGCCGTATCGGTCGACGTGCTCGCCAACGACTTCGTCGCCCCCGGCGACCAGGCGACCGTGCTCCCGCTCGCCCGGACCAACCGGCAGCTTCCCGCGGGGGTAGGGCTGGCCGGCTCGATGGTGTACCTCCGAGCGCCCGCGCGAGCGAGCGACGCTCCGCTCCAGGTCACCTACGGGGTCACCGACGGCTCGTCGGCGCCGTCGCTCGCGCAGGTCATCGTGCGCCCGGTCGCCGGTGCCAAGCTGCCGCCGGTCGCCAACGACGACGTCGCCTCGCTGTCGGCCGATGGCGCCGCCACGGTCACGGTCGACGTGCTGCGCAACGACTATGACCCGGCCGGGTCGCCCGGTGACCTCAGGATCACCTCCGTGCCGCCCGGCGTGACCATCCACGGCGGCTCCCTGACGATCCCGGTGACCGCCCAGCCCCGCGAAGCGCCGTACCAGGTCACCGCGCCGGGGCCGGACGGGCTGACCGCGACCGCCGTTGTTGCGGTGCCGGGCAGGGCCACCTCCGTGATCAGGGTCAAGCCCGGCGCCCGCATCGTGGTCAAGCCCGGCGGCGCGGTCAGTGTCCCGCTCAGCACGGTCCTCACCGACAGCGACGCCCGGCCGCTGCAGATCACCACGATCGACCAGCTCTTCGCCTCACCAAAGGGCGACGTCAGCGTCGACGCGCACCAGGCCAGCGCCTTCACCGTGCACGCGCTCGGCACCTACACCGGCCCCGGCGCCGTCACCGTGCAGGTCTATGAC
Source organism: uncultured Actinomycetes bacterium (assembly GCA_963819785.1). Taxonomy (GTDB): domain Bacteria; phylum Actinomycetota; class Actinomycetes; order Streptosporangiales; family Streptosporangiaceae; genus Palsa-504. The sequence continues at coordinate 31,413 of CAWFXW010000014.1, forward strand.
GGCACCAGCCTGCAGGACTCGCGCGGCCACACCGCCACTGTGACGATCCCGGTCCAGGTCGGCCCCGACGTGCCCCTGCTGCGCTGCCCGAAGACGGCACTGCCGGTCATCGAGGGCGGCAGCCCTCAGGTCTACGACATCGGCCTGCTCTGCCACGTCTGGGTGGACACCACCGTGACCACCGCGCCGCCACGGTACACCGCGACCTGGGCCGCACAGGTCGCCGACGTCAGCGCCACCGTAGTCGGCGGCACCAACCTGAGCCTCACCGCCGGCAGCGGCGCCCGGTCCGGCGCTACCGGGAGCCTGCGCATCACCCCGGCCGGCGCCACAGCCGGGGGAACGGTGGCCATCGACGTCACGGCCGCCCCGCTGGCCACCGGCCGGGCCGTCACCGCCGCGACCCTGGCCGGCCGCAGCGTCACGGTGGATCTCAGCCAGTACGTCAGCAGCCCGCTGCCGCAACCGGACATCCAGGTGCTGAGCGTCACCCACCCGGTCGGCGCGACCGTCACCAGCAGCGGATCGGACGTCACCGTGACGCCCGCCGCGCAGACCCACGGCACCGTCAATATCGTCGCCTCGGTGACCGACGTGCACGGCCGTGCCGACCGGGAGATCAGCGTCGCGATCACGGTCAACGTCATCGGCCCGCCCGGCCCGCCCGGCCCGCCGACGGCGACGGCTTCCGACCACACCCTGGTCGTATCGTTCGGGCCTGCCGCGGCCAACGGAGCGCCGGTCGACTACTACACCGTGTACACCAACGGCACCCCGCACTCCTGTCCGGCCGCCCCGTGCACGATCACCGGCCTGCAGAACGTTTCCTACGACGTCTACGTCACGGCGCACAACAGCGCCGGCGACGGCCCGCGCAGCAGCCAGATCAAGGCCACCCCCGATCAGGTGCCCGATCAGGTGCTCGGGCTCAAGACCGATCCAGCCGACGGACAGGTCACGCTGAGCTGGCAGCCGGCCGTTGTGGACGGCAGCCCGGTGCAGTCTTACCGGGTCGAGACCAGCCCGACGCCGAGCAGCGGATCGCCAGTCAGCACGCTCGGCGGATCGGCGCGGTCCATGACCATCACCGGGCTGACCAACGGAACCAGCTACTCGTTCCGCGTCGAGGCGACCAACACCGTGGGGGCCGGGCCGTGGAGCGTGGGCGTGACCGCCGTACCGTTCGGCAAGCCGCCCGCCATGCCGGCGCCGGCTGCCACCGGCGCCGCGGTGCCCGACCCGGCCGCCACCCGCGCCATCACCGTCACCTGGGCCGCGGCTAACGACAACGGCCGGCCGATCACCGACTACACCGTCCGCGAGTACCGGTCGTCCAGCTCGGGCGGCCCGTGGACGCTGACCAGCACGGTCACCCAGGAGCCCGGTTCGCTCGGCGGCTCGGGCGGCGGCTACCAGCAGTCGTTCACCGTCAATAACGACGGCACCTGGTACGAGTACACGGTCACCGCCACCAACCCGGCCGGCGATTCCCCGGAAAGCTCCAAGTCATCCCCGGCCATTCAGGGCGCCGCCCCGCCGGATGCCCCGGGCAGCCTCAGCGCCAAGGATCACGACGCCGGGTCAGACGCAGGGTACAACGGCGCCATCCACGTCGACTTCACCGTGCCGCAACCCAACTCGGCCCAGCTCAGCAGCGTGGAGTACGGCATCAACGCGACCACCGTCTCGGGCACCTGGACCAGCCCCGGCAGCCCGGGCAGCACGGTCGACGAAGCCATCAGCGGCCTGACCAACGGCACCAGCTACGTCGTCTATGTGCGCGGCTGCAACGATGCCGGCCTGTGCGGGCCATGGGCCGGGCCGTCCAACCAGGTCACTCCCTACGGCCCGCCCCAGGCGCCGAGCGTCAGCGCGCAGCAGAACGGCACGTCCATCAACTACAGCTGGGGAGGCGGTGGCAACAACGGCCGGGCGGTCAGCACCTATCACGTCTGCTTCGACAACTCGTGCAGCGACATGGCCGCCGGCAGCAAGTCGATCTCCTACGGCTACAACCAGACGCACACGATCACGGCCTACGTCATCGACGCCGCCGGCCAGCAGAGCGCCCCGGCCAGCGCGCAAGCCACCACGGTGCCCCAGCCCGCGACCGTGACCGTGGCACGGGGCAACAACGAGGCGGGAGCCGCCAGCGCCGGCGGCGCCTGCGCGGGCAATTCCGGTTGCTACAACTTCAACGTCTCGGTCAGCGGCTTCCCCCCGAACACCAACCTGTCCTACACCTGCGCCGACAGCGGCGGGGTGTGGTGGAGCGCCAGCAAGGACTGGAACAACGCCCAGGTCCGCACCGACGGCAACGGCAACACGTCCTTCTACACCCAGTGCCTCCATTACCCCGACGGCGAAACCGTGACCGTCAACGTCAGCGGAGGCGGGACGAACCAGTCCGGCAGCTTCCACACCTGACCCCGAGAAACCGGAGAAATCATGACCACCACTACCACCACCACTGGCGCCGCCATGACGCCCGACCAGGCCAGGTGGTTCGCACGAGCCTTCGGCACCCTGGTCAGTAACGTGGAACAAGCCGTGATCGGCAAGCAGCACACCGTCCGGCTCGCCCTCACGTGCCTGCTGTCAGAGGGACACCTGCTGCTCGAGGACTACCCGGGCACCGGGAAGACCTCGCTCGCCAAGGCGATCGCCAACTCGGTTCAGGGCACCCACAGCCGGATCCAGTTCACCCCCGACCTGCTGCCCAGCGACGTCACCGGCGTGACGATCTACGACCAGCGCACCGGCGGATTCAACTTCCACGGCGGCCCGATCTTCGCCACCATCGTGCTTGCCGACGAGATCAACCGGGCGTCGCCGAAGACCCAGTCGGCGCTGCTCGAGGTCATGGAGGAGGGCCACGTGACCGTCGATGGAACGCCCCACCGGGTCGGCCGGCCGTTCATGGTCATCGCCACTCAGAACCCGATCGAACAGGCGGGCACCTATCGGCTGCCCGAGGCGCAGCTCGACCGGTTCCTGATGAAGACCAGCGTCGGCTACCCCGATCACGCCTCCACCGTGGCGCTGCTCGCCCAGGCGTCCACCCGGGACCGTGCCGCCGCCGTCCAGAACGTCATCACCGCGAGCGCCGTCGCCCAGATGTCTCAGGCCGCCGACCAGGTGCACGTGGACCCGGCCATCCTCAGTTACGTCAGCCATCTCGCCCAGGAGTCCCGCACGCTGCGCCATGTCCGGCTCGGGCTCAGCGTCCGCGGCTGCCTGGCCTATGTACGCGCCGCCAAGACCTGGGCTGCGGCGGACGGCCGCGGCTACGTCGTCCCCGACGACATCAAGGAGCTCGCCGTGCCCATTCTCAGCCACCGGCTGCTGCTCGACGCCGAGGCTGAGTTCTCCGGTATCACGGTCGAGGACGTCATCGGCCAGCTCCTCTCGCAGGTCCGGCCGCCGGCGGAGCGAGCCGCGTAACCGTGGCCCGCCCCCGCCCTCAGTCACGGTCCGCGCGGTTCCCGGCGCGCCTACAGGCCGCGAGGTCCGCGGCGCGGGCCCGCCTCGATCCGGCTCTGCGCCTGGCCCGCCCGGCCTGGCAGGCCACGACGCCCGCAGGGCGTGCTGCCATCGGGGTCGCGGCCGGAGCCTGGCTGCTCGGGTTGCGGCTCGGCTGGCAGGAGTTGTTCCTCGTCGCCGCCTGCTGTGTCATCGCGCTCGTCGTCGCGGCCGGTTTCATCATCGGCCGCCCGAGCCTGGATATCACCATCGAGCTTGACCCGGCCCGGGTCAGCGTCGGAACGTCCGCGGCCTGGCTCGTCGCCACCAACCGGTCCCGGGCGCGGCTACGCCAGCTCACCATCGATGTGCCGGTCGGCGCGGGCCGCGCCGTCTTCCAGCTTCCCGCGCTGGCCGCTGACGCCAGCCACGAGGAGCTGTTCATCATACCGACCACCCGCCGCGCCGTCATCCCGATCGGCCCGCCGCGCGCGGTCCGCAGCGATCCGCTCGGGCTGCTCCGCCGCGACGCCGTCGAGCAGACGATCGTCGAGCTGTTCGTCTACCCGCGGATCATCACCCTCGACGCGCTCAGCGCGGGCTTGCAGCGCGACCTTGAAGGCCAGGCCACCCGCGACCTGTCGACCAGCGACCTCGCCTTCCACACCCTGCGGGACTACGTCACCGGCGACGACCGCCGTCACGTGCACTGGCGCAGCACCGCCAAGGCAGGCAAGTTGCTGGTCCGCCAGTTCCAGGACACCCGCCGCAGTCAGCTGACCGTCGTCGTTGACGGAGCCGCCGCCAGCTACCGCAGCGAGGACGAATTCGAGCTCGCGATGAGCGTGGCCGGGTCGATCTGCGTCCGGGCCGTACGCGACCAGCAGGACGCATGCCTGGTCGCCGCCAGCCACGCGGTCATCGCCGGCAGCCAGCGGCGGATGCTCGACACGCTGGCTCGGGGCAGACTGGCCGAGCACGGTCAGGAGCTGGCCGTGCTGGCCGGACGGGCGGCCCGGCTGGCCCCTGCCACCACCGTGCTGATGCTGCTCACCGGCAGCGTCATCCCGTTCGCCGCGCTGCGCGCGGCCGCTATCTACTTCGGCCCCGACGTCAAGGTCATGGCCATCCGCATCGAGCAGGATGCCCCGCCGGGGATCAGCCGCTCCGGCGAGCTGACCGTGCTGGGCATGCGCGCTCTTACCGACCTGCCGCTGCTGCTGAACACGGTGGCCAGCGCATGACCCCGGCCGCCATCCCGGCTGAGGTCGGCTCCCGCGTCTCTGCGGCCGGTTTCCGGCCCAGCCGCGACGAGAGCGTCGACGCACTGATGCTGCTGGCGCTGACCCTCATCGGTGTCGTCGGCTTCCGCGACGCCTACGGCGGCTACGCCTACCTCGCCGCCGGCGCGTCCGGCGCGGTCCTCGGCGTGGCGCTCAGTCACGTCGGCCACCGAGCCCGGCTTTCGCTGATCGCCGTGACCGCGGTCGGAATGCTGATGTTCCTGCTCCTCGGCGGCCTGGTCAGCCAGCCCGGGGCGACCGGCGGACTGCCGAGCCTGGCCACCATGCACTCCGTCGTCAACGCGGCCATCAGCGGCTGGAAGGAACTGCTGACCACCGCGCGGCCGGTCGGTACCGCGGCCCACCTGCTCGTCCTGCCCTACCTGCTCGGCGTGGCCAGCGGGGTGGCCGGGCACGCGCTGGCCCGCCGGACCTCTCGCGTCCTGCTCCCGGCGGCCGCGCCCGCCACCGTGGTCGCCCTTAGCATCCTGTTCGGCGGCAACCACGCCACCGCCGCGCTCCTGCAGGGCGCCGGGTTCGCCGGCCTCGCCCTGGCCTGGGCCGCGCTGCGACAACAGCGCGGTGCCGACCGGCATGCCACCATCGGCCGGCAGCGCCCGTGGCGGCGGGCCGGGGCGGCCCTGGGCGTGCTCGCCGTCGCGGTGGCCGGAGCGGCGATCCTCGGCCCGCGCCTGCCCGGGGCACACGCCCACCAGCGGGTGGTGCTGCAGGCGGTGCCGCCGTTTGACATCGCCATCTACCCGAGCCCGCTCGCCGCGTTCCGCGACTACACGCAGGACGCGTCGCCCAGCATCGGCGTGTACCGCAAGCAACTGCTCAGCACCCACGGCCTGCCCGGTGGATCCCTGATGCGCATCGCCGCCATGGACACCTACGACGGACTGGCCTGGGGCGTCGCCAACGCACAGGCGAATACCTCCTCGTTCGCGGGCTTCCAGCGCATCGGCGCGGCCCTGCCCGGCGCCTGGCCGCGCGGGCCGGCCCTGCACCGCGACGATTACCATCGACCCCGCATACCAGCAGCCATGGCTGCCGGATCTCGCCGGGACCACCGGGTTCACCTTCGCCGGCACGCGGGGCCCCGCCGTGCAGAGCGCGCTCCGCTTCAACATCGCCACCGCCACCGGCGTCGTCCCCGGCGTCAGCCTGGCCGGCCTGCGATACACCGTGGAGGCGGCCGGCCCGGTCACGCCCACCGCGGCGCAACTGGCCAGCGCGACGCCGTACGCGGCGCCCGACCCGGGCATCGTGATACCGCCGGTGATCCAGGCCTTCGCTAGTGCCCACGCCGGCGGGGCCGGCTCGCCTATCGCCCGGGTCCTCACGCTCGCCGCCTACCTCAAGGACAACGGCCGGTACAGCGACGGCGGCGGCACGCAGGCCAGCGTCGCCGCCGGCCACAGCTCGGGCCGGCTCACCGCGTTCCTGGAGTCGGCGCAGATCATCGGCGACGACGAGCAGTACGCCGCCGCGATGGCGCTGCTCGCCAACGCCGTTGGCGTGCCGGCTCGGGTCAGCCTGGACGGCACCGTCGAGGCAGACGGCAGCGTCTACGGGAAGGACGTGCACGCCGACGTCGAGCTGGACCTGGCCCAGTACGGCTGGGTGACCCTGCCCGCCAGCCAGTTCACCGGCACCAAGCCGCCCACCCTGAAGCCGCACATCGCCACGCCGCCGCCGGCCCCGGCCAAGGTCGTGCCGCCGCAATCAAGCAACGCGGCCCCGGTGACCGCCAACAACTCCAGCAACGCGGTCTCTCACGGTTCGTCCGACCAGCCGAAGCACGGCGGCTTCGTGATCCCCGCCATCGTGCTCGTCGTCCTGCGCGACGCCGGGCTACCGCTTGTCGTCCTGGCCGCGATCGCGGCCAGCCTGGTGGGCGCCAAGGCGTTGCGCCGTCGGCGCCGCCGTCGGCACGGCCCACCCGCGGCCAGGGTGGCTGGCGCCTGGCGGGAAGTCCTCGACCTTTGCCGGGACCTGGGCATGGCACCCGCCGGGCACGCCACCCGGCGCGAACAGGCGGCGCACGCCGAACGGCACGGGCTCGCCAGCATCATCACGATTGCCGCCGCCGCTGACGCCGCCGTATTCGGTCCGGACGACCCGGACGACGCGGCCGCAGGCCGAATCTGGGCCTTGGTGGCGGAGAGCCGGCACGGTACCGACCGCGCACCTGGCCCGCTGGCGTCGCGTCTGGGTCGCGGTGAATCCGGCCAGCCTGCGGGCCGCGCTGGCCGAAGGTGTCCGCCGATGAAGATAAAGATCATCCTGGAGCGCCCGGCCGGCGAGATCGACCTGGCGCTCACCGCGGACGCCGACGCCACCGTCGGTGATGTGGCCGACGCCCTGGCCGCCCGGGACCCGGAGCGCGCGGTGTCGGCCGACGGCGCCAGCACGCTCATCGTCCTCGACACCGGGCGCGTTGCCCTGGACCCCGAGCTCACCCTCATCGACTGCGGCCTCAAATCCGGCGCCCGCGTCGCCCTCAGCCCGGCGAGCAACCGCTACCCCGACCCCGCGGCCCGGCCCGTCGCCACGATCACCGTCATGAACGGGCCGGACCGCGCGCGACGCATGCCGCTCTCGGCCGGCAACCAGACCATCGGCCGCGCGGCCGGGTGCGACCTGCGGCTGTCGGACACCTTGGTGTCCCGCCGTCACGTCCGGGTTTTCCTCGCCCCCGGCTCGGCCGACATCCTGGACCTGGGCTCGGCCAACGGGCTGACCCTGAACGATGAGCCGGTCACCCGGGGCTCCTGGCTGCCCGGAGACCGGCTGCGGCTGGGTGAGACCGTCCTGGAGATCGAGTTCACCGCGCAGCCGAGCACCGCCGCGCAGGCCGCCACGTCCGCATTCAACCGGTCGCCGGTCATCACCGCCAGCTACGTCGGCCAGGTGCTCGACACTCCGGAGCTGCCGGAGGCAGAGCACCGCCAGCGATTCCCCGTGCTGAGCATGCTCGCCCCGTTCCTGCTGGGCGGCGTCCTTTACGCGATCACCCGCAGCGTCGCGTCGCTGATCTTCGTCGCGCTGAGCCCGATGATGATGCTGGCGAACCTGCTCGAAGGCCGCTGGGCCGCCGCCCGCGGCAGCCGCGGCTCGCTGGCTGACCTGCGCCGCGAGCTCGCGGCCCTCGACCAGGCGGCCCGCGCGGCGCACGCCGCCGAATGGCAGGCCCGCAACGCCGAGCACCCGCAAACCCAGGACTGCCTCGCCGCCGCGGCCCAGCGCAGCCCCCTGCTCTGGAGCCGCCGGCCCGGCGCACCGAGGTTCCTGGACATCCGGGTGGGCGGCGCCACGCTGGAATCGCGGCTGAACTTCGAGGTCCACCGGACCCGTCGCGCGACGCCGGCCGCGCAGGCCGCGCTGGACGAGCTGCTCGCCCGTTACCGGAACATCGGCGACGTGCCCGTCGCGCTCCCGCTCACCGCGCACGGATCCATCGGCATCGCCGGGGAACCCGGTGCCGCGCTCGGCATCACCCGGGCCGTGATATGCCAGCTCACCGCGCTCCACTCACCCGCCGAGGTGATCCTGACCGCTTTCTGCGGCGCCCGGTCCTGCCCGGACTGGGACTGGCTGAAGTGGCTACCGCACACCTCGTCCGCGCACAGCCCGCTGGCCGGTCCGCATCTGGTGGCCGGGACCGAATCGGCGGCGCTGCTCGGCCAGCTCGAGGACCTGGCCCGGGATCGTGCAGGCCGCGAGTCCGGTGGCAGCGGCAGCGGGGTCACAGTGCTGGTCTTCATCGACAGCCAGACCACTGCTGATCGCGCCCGGCTGGTCGAGCTCAGCCGGATCGGCCCCGCGGTCGGCATCCACTGCATCTGGCATGCGCCGCGCGCGGAGCACTTGCCCGCCGCGTGCACCGCGTACATCGAGGCGCGAGCCGACGGGTCCGCGAGCATCGGCGACAGCCTGGCCGGCGCCTCGACCACCCAGGTCGGCGCCGACATCGTCGACGGCGGCACGGCGCTGTCCTTCAGCCGGGCGATGGCGCCGCTCATCGACGCGGGTGCGGTCCTCCACGATGACAGTGACCTGCCCCGCGCCGTCTCCTGGCTCGAGCTGAACGACCCGCGGATCGCCGACGACCCGGCGATGATCCTCGAACGCTGGCAGGAGAGCAGCTCTATCCTCACCGGCCCGGCCGCGCCTGCGCCGGGGCCGCGCCGCCCCGGCACGCTGCGCGCCATCGTGGGGGAGGCGGCCGGCGAGCCGCACGCCCTCGATCTGCGGCTGCACGGGCCGCACGCCCTGCTCGGCGGGACCACCGGCGCGGGCAAGAGCGAACTGCTGCAGACCTGGATCCTGGCCATGGCCGCCGCGCACAGCCCGCAGCGGGTCACCTTCCTGCTCGTCGACTACAAGGGCGGCTCCGCGTTCCGGGACTGCGTCCACCTGCCGCACACCGTCGGCCTGGTCACCGACCTCAGGCCCCACCTGGTCCGGCGGGCGCTGGTCTCGCTGTCCGCCGAGCTCGCCTACCGGGAGCATCTGTTCGACCAGAAAAGGGTCAAGGACCTGCGTGAGCTGGAGCAGGCCGGCGACCCGGATACCCCGCCCAGCCTGGTGATCGTCGTCGACGAGTTCGCCGCGCTCGTCCGCGAGGTGCCCGACTTCGTGGACGGCGTCGTCAACGTCGCCCAGCGCGGCCGCTCGCTCGGCCTGCATCTTGTGCTGGCCACCCAGCGGCCGGCCGGCGTGATCAAAGACAACCTCCGGGCCAACACCAACCTGCGGCTGGCGCTGCGGGTGGCCGACGAGGCGGACAGCCTCGACGTCCTGGACTCACCGGAGGCCGCTCATATCGACATCGCGCTGCCGGGCCGTGCGGTGTCGAAGACGGGCCCCGGCCGGCTGGTCCCGTTCCAGTCTGCCTACGTCGGCGGCTGGACCACCTCCGGCCACCGGCGCCCGGACGTCTCAGTCGAGGAACTCGTGGTCGGCGCGGGCCGGACCTGGCCCGCGCCCGACCCGGCCACGGCCAGCGTGCACGCCGAGTACGGCCCGACCGACATTGTCCGGATCACCGGCACCATCAGGCGCGCCAGCGCACTGGCCCAGCTGCCGCTGCCGCGGCGGCCGTGGCTGGACGAGCTCGCGGCCGTCTACGACCTCAGCAGGCTGCCCACCCGCCGTCGCGACGACGAGCTTGTCTTCGGGGTCGTCGACGAACCCGAGCACCAGCGGCAGGTGACCGCCGCCTTCCACCCCGACCGGGACGGCAACCTCGCCGTCTACGGCACTGGCGGCTCGGGCAAGAGCACCACGCTGCGCTCATTCGCCATCGCCGCCGCGCTCACCGCGCGCGGCGGCCCCTGCCAGGTCTACGGACTCGACTTTGGTTCGCGCGGGCTGGAGATGCTGGCCGAGCTGCCCCACGTGGGCAGCATCATTCCGGGCGACGAGCAGGACCGGGTGCGGCGGCTGCTGCGCACCCTGGCGGCCAGCGCCGACGACCGGGCCCGCCGCTACGCCGCGGTCCGGGCCGGGACCATCACCGAGTACCGTCACCTCGCCAGCCAACCGCACGAGCCGCGCATCCTGCTTCTGCTGGACGGCTTTTCCGCCTTCCGCCAGCAATACGAGACGGTCGACGGAGGTAAGTGGTTCGACGCGCTGACCGCGCTGGCCGCCGACGGCCGGCCCCTCGGAATCCACGTGATCCTCACCGCGGACCGGCTGGCGGCGCTGCCCGCGCGGCTGAGCTCGCTGATCCAGCGCCGGCTCACGCTCCGGCTGGCCGACGACAACGACTACGCGCTGGCCGGCGCCGAGCGCGGTGTCCTCACACCGGAGTCCGCACCCGGGCGGGCCGTGATGGGGCACGCCGAACTCCAGATCGCTGCCCTGGGCGGGTCACCCGACATCACCGCGCAGGCTCGCGCCATCGCGCACCTGGCCGCCACCATGCGGCGCCAAGGAGTCCCGCCCGCACCGCGCGTGGAGCAGCTCTCCGATCTGGTCCGGCTCAGCGACCTGCCCGCCACGGCCGAGGGGCGTCCGGCGATCGGGATCGCCGATGACAACCTCAGCTCGGTCGGATTCCGCCCCGAAGGGGTCTTCCTGATCTCGGGTCCGCCCGGCAGCGGCCGGACAAATGCCGTGGCCACCGCGATCGTCGCGCTCAGCCGCGCCGTCCCGGAGGCGGTCCCGGTCTTCTTCGGCAGCAAGCAATCGCCGCTGATCGGGCTGGGCATCTGGCAGCAGGTCGGTACCCATCCGGACGAGGTGGCCGAGGCGGCCGGCAAGCTGGAGCAGGTCGTTACCCGCGACAATGCCCGCGGCGTGCGGTTCGCCGTGGTCGTCGAGGGCCTGACGGAGTTCCTCGCCGGACCGGCCGACATGCCGCTGGCCTCGCTGATCAAGACCCTGGCCGGTCACGGACATCTGATCATCGCCGAGGCCGAGACCTCAGCCCTGGGGCAGGCCTGGCCGTTGCTCAACGCGGCCAAGAGCGGGCGCAGCGGACTGGCGCTCCAGCCAGAGCAGGGCGACGGGCAACTCGTCTACCGGACCGACTTCCCGAAGTGCAGACGCAGCGAGTTTCCCGCCGGACGCGGACTACTGGTCGAGAACGGCCGCACCCGGCTGGCGCAGATCGCGATCCCGGAATGACCCGGCGACCGCAACCACCCCGATGACAAAGTGCCATCGGATTGAGATGAGGAGGGACGCAATGGCATTTGAAGGAATGGACGTCGACCAGGTCAGCAGCGTTTATCAGCAGATGACCAGCCTGAGCCACCAGTTGCAGAGCATCGCCACGTCGATGCCGCGCCTGGTCAGTGAGCTTGAGAACGCCTGGTCGGGGCCGGATGCCAAGCAGTTCGCGGCTCAGTGGCCAACCCATCAGGCCCAGCTGCAGAATGCGCTGAGCGGACTCCAGGAGATGTGCACCCACACCCAGTCCAACCTGCAGCAGCAACAGCAGGCCTCCAACACCTACTGACCGCAAGACCGCGGGTCCGGGGCCTTCCCCGGCTCCGGACCCGCGCGACAGGAGCAAGCCGATGGCACTCGAAGGCATGGACGTCGACCAGGCGCAAAGCCTTGCGCGGCGCCTCGACGCGAACGCGCAAGGCCTGGCCCACCTCACCGCCGCCCTGACCGCCCTGACCGCGGAGCTCGGCCGCAGCTGGCTCGGGCCAGCCTCGGCCGCCTTCCAGCAGCAATGGTCGACACAGCACCGCGCGGCGCTCACCAGCACGGCGCAGGCCGTGGCCGACATGCACGCCCACCTGACAGCCAACATCCAGCAGCAGATCCGCGCCAGCGCCGCCGATCCCGCCAGCAGCGGTGGTGCTGGGACCGGCGCTTCCGGCACTGCGGGACACCGCAGCGTCGTCGGCACCGCGGAGGACATCACGAAGAGTGTCCTTTGGCCGCTGGACAGGATCCGGGAGCTCTCCGGCCGCCACCTGAGCGGGCCGCCGGCAGGTCACGGTCCCTTGAAGTGGCTGCAGGAAATCGGAGAGGACACGACGTTCCCCCATCTCAGGAACGTACCAGTCCTACGCTGGCTGTCCGACACCCCGGCGGTCAGGGACACCGACACCTTGCTCTCCCATGCGCACGTCTACACGATGCTCGACTTCCTGGGCCCGGCCGGGACCGTGCTGGGACTGGTGAACGTCGGCGGGGATCTGGCAAAGGCCGGCGTTGACGTCGCCCACCATGACTATGCGAGCGCGGGCGGTCAGCTCGTCAACACCGCCTCCGACGCCCTGATGAGCGGCAAGGGGGTCTTCTGGCTCGCGGGATTCGATGTCGAAATGGCCAAGAAGGACGTCGACCTCATCATGCAGGGCGGCACTCCCTCCCCGTTCAGCTGGGAAAACCTCAAGAACGACTACCTGCCCACGTTCGTCGGAATGCCGGAGGAGGCCTGGCAGGACCGCGGCGAGCTCCTCGACCTTGTATTGGGAGAACATGGATAAGTTGACGCTTACTGATGACGAGGCGGCCGCCGTCGCGCTGGACGCCAACGGCGCCTGGCGCGCGCCGCTGTCCACGATCGACGGGACCAGCCGGACTGATGTCGCGCGCGCCGTCCTGCGAGGTCGGCGTTCCCTGGTCGTCCGCGAACTCGCCCAGCCTGACGGGACCGTAACCGGCCACGCCGCCGAGGTAGTGAAGCGGCTCGGCACCGGCCCGCGCGCGGCGTTCCTCCTCGTTGACGACGATGACGGCTGGCTGCCATCCGGGCTCACCGTCTACCTGTACGGCGCGGCCGTGGACGACGTTCGAGCTGAGCCACATCGTGGCCCCGGCTGGCGTGCATTACTTCCGGGTCGCGCCGCCGCCGGGGCAGTGGCCCGCGCTCACAGCACTCGCCGAAGCGATCTTCGCCGACGGGTTCACCCCGGCCGCGGACGGCGCGCGGCAACCCGCCGCGGCGTTGCTGTTCGTGACCGGCCAAGCCGGAACCCGGGGCGTGCGCGTGACTCGCGGGGCGGCACGCGCCGCCGGGAGTGCCGAGCCCGTGGCGTTCAGGTCCGCGGCCGAGGCCCTGGCCTGGGTCCAGGCCTAGCACTCGACCAGGACCTGAGAGTACCCAGCTCGCGTTCGGCCTGGCCGGCTAGCCGGGCCGGTTGATAGCCTTATTGCTGGCTGTGCTTGCGCCCCTCTCCAGATCTGCTGGCGAGCATGGTCCGCCGAGCCCGGGCGCCGTTGAGTTACCTGGGAAAGCGCCATGGTCGTGACCGGGCTTGCCGTTGCCGCTGCCGCCTGGGGTGTCCTGATGGGCATCTCACCCGCTCCTGCAGATCCGCCAGATGCTGCGGCTGCGATCCTCCCGGGACGTGTCGGTCGGGTACTTCGCGGTGCTGCTGGTCGGGTTCGGCCTGTGGATCAGCTACGGCATCGCCGCGCGCAACCCGGTCCTCATCGTGCCCAATGCCGTCGCTCTGGTCATCGGGGTCACTACGATCGCGATCGCGCTGCGTCTAAGGTAGCTGGGCCTAAGGTAGGGCCATGGGAGTGCGGCATCTGCTGGACCCGCTGACGGCGGAGGAAATCGAGGCCGCCAGCCAGATCCTCAAGCGCGACCGCGGCCTGGCCGCGAGCGCCCGCTTCGTCTACGTCACGCTCGCCGAGCCGGCCAAGGACGCGGTCCTGAGCTACCGTCCGGGCGACGCGTTCGACCGCGAGGCGCACATCGTGATCCGGGAACGCGCCGAGGGCGCGACCTACGAGGCGGTGGTCTCGCTCACCGCGGGCGAGGTGCGCCTGTGGCGGGAGGTGCCCGGCGTCCAGCCCGCCATCATGCTCGAGGAGTTCGTGGCCACCGAGGCCGCGGTCCGGAAGGACGCGCGCTGGCAGGAGGCGATGCGCCGGCGGGGCGTGACCGACTTCGACATGGTCATGATCGACCCCTGGTCGGTCGGCTACAACGGCCCGGAGGACGCGGCCGGCCGGGGCCGGTTCCTGCGGCCGCTGACCTGGGTGCGCCAGGGCGACCCCGACGACAACGGGTACGCCCGGCCGGTGGAGGGCCTGATCGTCCGCTTCGACCTGGACCGCATGGAAGTGGTGGACGTCGAGGACCACGGCGTGGTCCCGCTGCCGCCGCGGGCCGGCAACTACACCGCGCAGGCCATCCGCGACCCCGCCAACGTCCCGCATTTCCCCGACGGCCCCCGGCAGGACCTCAAACCGGTGGAGATCACCCAGCCGCAGGGCGCCAGCTTCGCCGTCGACGGGTACCAGGTGCGCTGGCAGAAGTGGCGCTTCCGGGTCGGCTTCACCCCGCGCGAGGGACTGGTCCTGTATCAGGTGGGCTATGCGGACCACGGCACGCTGCGGCCGCTGATCTACCGTGCCTCGCTCGCCGAAATGTTCATCCCCTACGGCGACCCGGCCCCCACGCACTACCGCAAGAACGTCTTCGACATGGGCGAATACGGTATCGGGGTGCTGGCCAACAGCCTGGAACTCGGCTGCGATTGCCTGGGCGAGATCTATTACTTCGACGCCTACCTCAACGACAACGACGGCCGCCCGCAGCTGATCAAGAACGCGATCTGCCTGCACGAGGAAGACCACGGCATGTCGTGGAAGCACGCCGACTGGCGGACCGGCAAGACCGAGGTCCGGCGCGCACGCCGGCTGGTGATCTCGATGATCGCCACCGTCGGGAACTACGAGTACGGCTACTTCTGGTACCTCTACCAGGACGGCACCATCGAGTACGAGGTCAAGCTGACCGGCGTGATCTCCAACGGGGCGGTGCCCGAGGGAGACAAGCCGGCCCACGGCACCCTGGTCGCGCCCCAGGTCTACGGTCCCCACCACCAGCACATCTTCTGCGTGCGGCTGGACATGACGGTCGACGGCCCGCGGAACACGGTCTACGAGTGCGACTCTGTGGCGCTTCCGCCCGGCCCGGACAACCCGCACGGCAATGCCTGGGTGGTGCGGCAGACGCCGCTGCGCCGCGAGTCGCAGGCGCAGCGGGTGGCCGACGGGCTCGCCGCCCGCTACTGGAAGATCACCAACCCCGGCCGGCCCAACGCCACCGGCGAGCCGGTCGCCTACAAGCTGGTACCGCAGGACAGCGTGCTGCCGTTCTGCCAGCCCGGCACCCACGTTCACCGCCCACCACGTGGTCCGCCCGGAAGACTGGCCGGTCATGCCGGTCACCACCGTCGGATTCCAGCTCCGCGCCGACGGCTTCTTCGACGGCAACCCGGCACTCGACATCCCGGGAGGTATGTGATGCAGGACGGCTTCAGCGCAGCGTGTGGGGCGGTCCAGGCGGCCGCGGCGGGCAAGAGCAAGGCGGAGATCAGGCGGATGCTGACCGAGGAGTTCAGGTCCCGGGACGTCCCCCCGCTCCCGCCCGAGCTTCTCGAGGTCGCGGTGCAGCGGATCGCGGCCGGGACCTATACTCCCGGCGAGCCGCTGGCCTCGTCCACCGCACCGGGCTGCTCCGCGTGCCGTTCATCCGCAACGCCCTCCGCCGCGCGTTCGACGCGGCGCTGGCCGAGCACGGCCCGGAGGGGGTTTTCCTGCCGCACGTGGTGTGGGTGTCGGATTCCGTCGCCGACGCGTGGCCCATGATGTCCGGGTCGCTGCCGCACCCGCGGGGTCGTGGCCTGTACGCCCCGCCGCCGGACCAGGTGCCGCCGCCGGCCCGGCTGCTGCCCGACCCGGACCTGCGCACACGCATGCCCGAAGTGTTCGAGGGACCGCCGCCCCTGCCCATGCCGCCGCCGCCCGACACGGCGCCGGACGACGCCGACCTGGTCTTCGTCTGGCTGGAAGACAACGACGGCGCCGTCGCCGTCTGGTGCGCGCCCGGTCGCATCGGCGTCCTAAAGGCCGGGGAGGCCGACGCGTACCTGCCGCTCGTGCGGGCCGCGGCCGCGCAGGACCAGGTGGTGGCCGCGACGTCCGACATCAGCCGCACCACGCCCGCCGCCGTCCGCGTCGTCCCGAACCGTGGTCTCAGGGCAGAAACAGCGAGCCCAGATGGGTGAAGTGAGCGGCCAGGACCGCGCCGGCCGGGACGGCGACCGCGTCGGTCATGCCGCCGGTCAGCACGATCCAGCCCGGCTCGATGGCCAGGCCGCGCCGGCCCAGGTCGTTCGCGGCCAGGGCGAGCGCCTCGGCCGGGTGACCTTGCACGGCCGCCCCGGTCGCCGAGTCCACGACCTGCCCGTTCAGCTCCAGCAGGCACGCCTCCAGGCCGAGGTCGAGCGCCGCGGGTGAGGCGGCCACCGGCCCGGTGACGAAGCAGCCCGAGGACGCGTTGTCCGCGACCACGTCGGGCAGGGTGAACCGGAAGTCGCGGTACCGGCTGTCGATGACCTCGATCCCGCCGTACACGGCCGAGACCGCGGCCAGCGCGGTGGCCGCGGTGACGCCGGGGCCCGCCAGCCGCGATCCCATCACGAACACGACTTCCGGCTCGGCCCGCGGGTGGATGAGGCGCTCGCGGGGCACGGGCGCGCCAGCCGGCAGCACCATCGCGTCGGTCAGCCAGGCCACCAGCGGCGAGCTGATGTTCATCCGCTGCTGCTTGGCCCGGCTGGTCAGCCCGAGCTTGACCCCGATCAGCCGCTCACCGCGGGCCAGCCGCCGCCGCAGCGTCTCGTCCTGCACCGCGTACGCGGTGGCCAGGTCCAGACCGGGCCACTCGTCGGTGATCGGCGGCCGGTCGGTCCCGGCCGCCTCCGCCTCGAGCAGCACGCCCGCCGCCCGGTCCACGGTCCATTCGCTCACTGTGTCTCCCGCTCGCCTCGGGGCGCCTCTAGCCGCTTCCTTCCCTCGTCGCTTCGCTCCTCAGTCCAGTCAGCGGCGCGCCCCTTCGACTCGCTCATTGCGCGGCCTCCGTCTGAAGCTGCTCTGCTGCCTGGAGTTCGAGGGCAACGTCGATGATCATGTCTTCCTGGCCGCCGACGTAGCCCGCCTCGCCGACCCGCTGCAAGATCGCGTGCGCGGGCACCCCGTAACGTTCGGCGGCCCGCTGCGCGTGCAGCAGGAACGAGGAGTACACCCCGGCGTATCCCTGCACCACCGAGGACCGGTCCATCCACGGCAGCCGCGGGATGAACGGCCGCACGACCTCCTCGGCGGCGGCCAGCACCCCGTCCACGTCCACCCCGGTGCCGATGCCGAGCCGGGCGAACGTCGCGGCCAGCACCTCGGTGGGCGCGTTGCCCGCGCCCGCGCCGAGCGCGCACAGCGCGCCGTCGACCTGGGTCGCGCCGGCCTGGCAGGCCAGCACCGAGTTGGCCACGCCCAGCGACAGGTTCTGGTGGCCGTGGAAGCCGACCTGCGCCTCCCGGCCGATCTCCGTGATCAGAGCCTGCACCCGGGCCTGCGCGTCGGACAGGACCAGGGCGCCGGCCGAATCGACCACGTAGACGCACTCAGCGCCCGCGTCGACCATGATCCGGGCCTGCCGGGCCAGCCCGGCCGGGTCCAGCCGGTGGGCCAGCATCAAGAACCCGACCGTCTCCATGCCCATGTCCCGGGCCGCGGCGAAGTGCTGCTCCGACACGTCCGCCTCGGTGCAGTGGGTGGCGATCCGGGCCACCGACGCGCCCGCCTCCCGCGCCTGCCGAAGGTCCTCGACGGTCCCTACGCCGGGGAGCAGCAGCACCGCGATCCGCGCCGCCCGCGCCTCGTCGACGGCCGCCTTGATCAGGGCGATCTCATCGACCAGCGAGAAGCCGTAGTTGAACGAGGAGCCGCCCAGGCCGTCGCCGTGCGAGACCTCGATGACCTGCACCCCGGCGCCGTCCAGGGCGCTGACCACGGCCCGGACCTGCTCCTCGGTGAACTGGTGCGCCATCGCGTGCGAGCCGTCCCGCAGCGTGGAGTCGGTGATGCGGACCTCAGGCGCCGGGGCGTTCACGCGCTCACCCCGGCGGTCGCGAGCAGTTCCCCGACCCGGGCCGCGGCGGCGGTCATGATGTCCAGGTTGCCCGCCCACTCCGGCAGGTAGTCCCCGTTCCCGCGGACCTGCAGGAACAGCGCCACCCGCGCGTGCCCGGACCAGGATTCCATGGGCGGGTCGAACTGCGGGTCGGCTCGCAGCGTGTAACCGGGTACGTACCGTGCCACCTCGGCCACCATGTCCAGCACCGACGCGGTGATCGCGTCGCGGTCGGCGTCGGGGGAGATGGCGCAGAACACCGTGTCACGCATGATCATCGGCGGCTCGACCGGGTTTAGCACGATGACCGCCTTGCCGCGTCCGGCCCCGCCGACGCGCTCGATGGCCCGCGCCGTCGTGGTGGTGAACTCGTCGATGTTGGCCCGGGTTCCGGGCCCGGCCGACCGGGACGCGATCGACGCCACGATCTCCGCGTACGGCACGGGGGTCACCGAGGAGACCGCGTAGACCAGCGGGATCGTGGCCTGGCCGCCGCAGGTGATCATGTTGAGGTTGGGCGCGCCCAGGTGCTCCCGCAAGTTCACCGGCGGGCAGACCAGCGGCCCGACGGCCGCCGGGGTCAGGTCGATGGCCTGGATCCCCGCCTCGGCATACCGGGGTGCATGAGCGGCATGCGCCCGGGCCGAGCTGGCCTCGAACACCAGGTCCGGCCGCTCGTCCCGGTTCAGCAGCCAGTCCACGCCCGCCGCGCTGGCCTCGATGCCGAGCTGGCGGGCCCGCTCCAGTCCTTGCGAGCCTGGGTCGACGCCGACCATGTACCGGACCTCGAGGTGCTCGCTGCGCCGGAGCTTGGCCAGCAGGTCGGTGCCGATGTTGCCCGACCCGACGATCGCCGCGGTGGTCATTGTTCCTCCCCGGCCGCGAAGCGAGCGGTCACCCGGCCGAGGCCGGCGAACGTGGCGGTCACCGTGTCGCCCGGACCGACCGGGACCGACGCGGTCACCGAGCCGGGCAGGATCACCTGCCCGGCCTCGAGCTCGACGCCCCGGACGCCGACCGTGTTGGCCAGCCACACCAGGGCTCGCAATGGCGAGCCGAGCACTGCGCCGCTGGCCCCGGTGCCGGCCAGCTCGCCGTTCTGGTGCAGGTTGCACCCGGCCAGCCGGAGGTCGACCGCGTCCAGAGCAACGGGGCTGGCGCCCAGTACCACCCCGCCGGAGGAGGCGTTGTCGGCGATGGTGTCGGCCAGCCCGATCTTCCAGTCCCTGATCCGCGAGTCGATCAGCTCCAGCGCGGGCAGCACGAAGGCGACCGCCGCGATCGCGTCGGCTACTGTCACTCCCGGTCCGCGCAGCGGCCGGGCCAGCACGAACGCGGTCTCGGGTTCGACTCGCGGCTGCAGGAAGCCGGACAGCGGGATCGGGTCGTACTCCGGCCAGAACATCCGGTCGAGCAGGTGCCCGTAGTCCGGCTGGTCGACGTTGAACTGGCGCTGCATGGCCGGGGAGGTCAGGCCCACCTTGTGCCCCTTGATCCGGGCGCCGTCGGCGGTCCACCGCTCGACCTGGAGCAGCTGGATCTCGTACGCGTCCGCCGCGGTCAGGTCGTCGTACTGCTCGGTCAGCGGCTCGACCGGCTTGCGGCTCGCATACGCGCCGAGCAGCATCTCGGCGATCTCCACCCGCGTCCCCTGGTCCACGACACCCCTTCCGGATAACCCAAAACTGTATGCACTTTATCGCACCCGCCCGCCGCAAGCCAGGCCCCGCCATCGTCGTGGGTCGTTACCTACGTCACGGCATGGGTTTTTCCCACGATCCTTGTTCCGTGGCCGGCGGGCGCCGGCTCGGTCGTGGCTGGAGCCGCCGCTCGCAGCGCGCACCACGGCCCGTTCGGTCCAAAATAGTGACGGGGCCGTCGAGGAGGTCAGCGGTGAGCGTGTGGACCAAGCAGCGCGTGCTGGACGCGGCGGCCGGGATGGAATGGGTGCCCGGCGGTGCCATCGAGCTGCGTACCGAGGACTACCGGCTCATCCGGTACCCGGACGTGGTGCGACCAAGCCCCCCGGGACCGAGGAGGAACTGTGCGCCCGGGGCGCGCCGAACTGATCGACGCCGACCCTGGTCGGTGAGGTGGGGCAGCTGTTCGGCGCGGTCACGCTCTCCGCGTCCCGCGTCCCGCGTCCCGCGGGAGCGGCGCTTACCGGGCCGGGTTCGCCGACTACGGCGAGGAACGCTGCTACTGGCTCCCGGTCAGCTGACGCCAGGTCCTCGCCGGCTGACCGGGAGCCACATGCTCACGTGCGCGGGTTCGAGGGTCCGCTGTACGACCTGGGTCAGGTCGGTGCGGACCGAGTCCAGGTCGATCGAGTCCTTGAGCCGGGCGGCGAACGCGGCCACGGTCTGGTCAGCGTCGTAGCGGGCCCGGTTGAACCGGCGGTCCACCATGTTCTGCACCCGCCGCCGGGCAGGGTTGAACAGGGCGGCCGCCACCAGGGTGGAGGCCGCGACCGCCACCGGCGAGCTGAACCGCAGGACCTGGGTAGTGAGTAGTACCAGCCCGGCCGCCGGGCCGAACGGAAGCCCGGAGTACCCCAGGTGGTAGCGGAGTACGGTGTAGTACTCGGCGTCGGCACCGAGCAGAGACAGGACCGGGAAGGCGATGAAGATCCAGCCCACCGGATTGCGCGGCTGGTGGTACGCGATCACGACACCGGTCAAACCGAATATCAGCGTGGCCACGCCATACCCGGCGTGCCCGAGCGTCAGCTCGTGCGCCAGGCCCGTCAGCACGCCCCGCCGGCGCAGAGGACGAGCAGGACCACGCCGGACACCAGCACGGCCCTCGCGCTGCCTCGGCGTCCCGCCTTGCCCACGACGGATACCCTACGGGCGAAGCGTTCCGGGATCGTTACCGCGTGACGTCCGATATTGAGAGTTGTGCCCGGGCGGCGGGCATGCTCTCATGCAGAAATGGCCGATGTGATCCAGTCCCCGCCGCACACCGGAGCCGACACGCTGGGCGAGATCGAGCGCCAGGTGCTGTGGCTGTCCACGGCGATCATCGACCACGCGAACCGGGTCCGGCCCAACCCCGCCGGGATGAAGGTCGGCGGCCACCAGGCGTCCTCCGCGTCGATGGTCTCGATCATGACCGCGCTGTGGTTCGGGCACCTGAAGGCCCAGGACCGGGTGTCGGTCAAGCCGCACGCCTCGCCGGTGCTGCACGCGATCAACTACCTGCTGGGCGAGCTGGACGAGTCGTACCTGCCGACGCTGCGGGCGTTCGCCGGCCTGCAGAGCTATCCCAGCCGGGTCAAGGACCCCGACCCGGTCGACTACTCCACCGGCTCGGTCGGAATCGGCGCGACCGCGCCGATCTGGGGCGCGGTCGCCCGCCGCTACCTCGGCAGCCACTTCCACGGCACCGGAGGCCAAGGTCGCCAGTACTCGCTGCTTGGGGACGCCGAGCTGGACGAGGGCGCGGTCTGGGAGGCCATCGTCGATCCCAGCGTGGCCGAGCTGGGCGAGGTCGTCTGGGTGGTGGACGTCAACCGGCAGTCACTGGACCGCGTGGTACCGCTGATCGCCACCGACCGGCTGCGCGGCATGTTCACCGCGGCCGGCTGGCAGGTCATCACGCTGAAGTACGGCCGGCTGCTCGAGGACCTGTTCACCCGGCCCGGCGGCGACGCGCTGCGGCGCCGGATCGACGCCATGCCCAATCCGGAGTACCAGCGGCTGCTCCGCTGCGACCCGGCCGAACTTCGCCGCAGGCTGCCCGCCGGTGATGAGCAGGGCGACCAGGCGCTGGCCGGGCTCATCGCCGGCCTGGACGACGCCATCCTGGCCGCGGCGATCAGGAACCTCGGCGGGCACGATCTGTCCAGCCTGGACGAGGCCTATCAGGCCATCGAGGACGACCGGCCCACGCTGATCCTGGCCTACACGATCAAGGGCTACGGCCTGCCCGTCGAGGGACACCCGCAGAATCACTCCGCGCTGCTAACCGCCGGGCAGATGCACGAGCTCGCGGCGCAGCTGGGCGCCGACGCTGACCATCCCTGGCAGCGCTTCCCGGCGGACAGCGCGCCCGGTCGGCTGTGCGAGCAGACCGCCCGGCGGCTGAAGCGGCAGGCCGTCCCCGGGCACACCCCGCCCCGGGTGCCCGAGGACCTCGGCCGCACGCCGGCCGGCGTGGCCACCACCCAGGCCGCCCTGGGCCGGGCCCTGCTCGACCTGACCCGCGAGGCGCCGGAGGCGGCCGGGCGGGTGGTGACGGTCAGCCCGGACGTCAGCTCCAGCACCAATCTCGGCGGCTGGGTCAACAAGGTGGGCGTGTGGTCGGCCAGCGAGCGGACCGACTGGTTCGCCGACGACGCCGAGACCCTCCTGCACTGGCGGGAGAAGCCGACCGGTCAGCACATCGAGCTCGGCATCGCCGAGACCAACCTGGTCGGGCTGATCGGCGAGCTCGGCGCCACGTGGAGCCGGTGGGGCCAGCCGCTGCTGCCGATCGGGGTGCTGTACGACCCGTTCGTGGAGCGGGCGCTCGAGCCGTGGTCGTTCGGGATCTACGCGGGCGGCCAGTCCATCCTGGTCGGCACGCCGTCCGGGGTCAGCCTGGCGCCCGAGGGCGGCGCGCACCAGTCGATCACCACCCCGTCGATCGGGATCGAGCAGCCGGGCTGCGTCACCTACGAGCCGGCCTTCGCGCTGGACACCGAATGGTGCCTGCTGGCCAGCCTGGCCCGGCTCGGCCTGCCGGGCGGCAGTTCGGCCTATCTGCGCCTGTCCACCCGCCCGGTCAGCCAGAAGCTGGCCGCGGTGCCCGCCGATCCCGCGGCCCGGGAACGGCGCCGCCGCCAGGTCGTGGCGGGCGCCTATCCGCTGAAGCGTGTCGGCGACGGGCCACGCGTAACCATCGCGGCCATGGGCGCGGTCGTGCCGGAGGCGCTGGCCGCCGCGGAACGGCTGGATTCGGCCGGGGTACCCGCGGACGTCGTTCTGCGTGACCAGTCCCGGCCTGCTGTTCCAGGCCCTGCGCGCCCGCCAGGGGCTCCAGGCAGACACCGGGACGTGGATCCTGGACCAGGCCTTTCCCGCGTCCCGGGCCACGCCGCTGGTGACCGTTCTTGACGGGCACCCGCACACGCTGGCCTTCCTGGCCACCATCAACCGCGTCCCGCACGCCGCCCTCGGCGTGGCGCAGTTCGGCCAGTCCGGCTCGATCGAGGACCTGTACCGCTACAACGGCCTCGACACCGACGCCATCATCCGGGCCGCTCTGGACCTGCTGCCCTAGCGAGGCTCGCCTGCAGTGCGCTGAGCAGCCCGGACTGGCTGAAGGGCTTGCTGATGAGGCTGACGCCCGGGTCCAGCAGGCCCTGCTCGGTCATGAGGGGTGCCGCGTAGCCGGACATGTACAGGACCGCGACGTCGGGCCGCGACCTGCGGAGCTCGTCGGCCAGTTCCCGGCCGTTCATGGCCGGCATCACGACATCGGTGACGAGGGCGTGGATGACCCCGTCATGACGCTGAGCGATGCGGAGGGCTTCCTGGCCGCTCGGGGCGGTGAGCACGTGATAGCCGGCGCCGGTAAGGATTCGAGCGACCAGGTGCCGGAGGCCGTCTTCGTCGTCGGCAACGAGGATGGTCTGGCCCGAGGGGCCAGGCGCGGCAGTGGCCTGTTCCGCGGGCCCGGACTTGTCGCCGGTTGCGGGCAGGTAGATGTGGACCGTGGTCCCGTGGCCGGGGGCAGAATCGATGGTCAGCTGGCCGCCAGCCTGCTTGATGACGCCGTAGGAGGTGGCCAGGCCCAGTCCGCCACTGCCCTGGCCCGGGGGTTTGGTGGTGAAGAATGGCTCTACGGCTTGCTGGATGACGGCCGCTGGCATGCCGTGCCCGGTGTCGGTGACGGCGATGTGCACGTAGTCGCCGCTTGGTAGGTTGGCGAGCGACTGGGCGGTGCCGGTGCTGAGGTTGCTGGTTTCGATGTGCAGGCGTCCGCCGGCGGGCATGGCGTCCCGGGCATTAGAGGCGAGGTTGAGCAGCACCTGCCGGATCTGGCCGGGATCGGCCAGGCTGTGGCGCAGGTGCTGGTCAAGCTGGACGGTGACGGTAGTGTGCTCGCCGGTAGCGTCGGCGATCATGTCCCGCGCTTCGCCGATGAGGGCGTTGATGTCGATGACGACGGGCGTGACCACTTCCCGCCCGCCGAAGGTCAGCAGCTGGTGGGTGATGTGGGCGGCACGCTGGCCAGCACGGTGGATCTGGTCGATATCGCCGAGAATGGCCTCGGCTTGCGCGCCGGTGAGGACTGCTCCGCTGAGCTCTTCGATGGCCTGCCGGACGAACTCGTCGTAGGCCATGACGATGTTGAGGAGGTTGTTGAAATCATGGGCCACCCCGCCCGCCAGCCGGGACAGGCTCTCGAAGCGCAGGGTCAGCTGGCGCCGTGCCTCCTCCTCTCGCTCGCGTTCCTCAGCCAGGCGGCGCTCCTCCGCCTCCGTCTCCGCGGTGACATCGTTGATCATCGCGATCAGCCCGGTAAGCCCGTGCTCAGCGTGGCGGACCGGTTGCAGGAGGACGCTGAGCCGCCGTTCCTGTCCGCCGGGCAGGGTGAGCCGCTCGTGGTGGCGCTGCCGGTCCAGGCCGGCCGGGACCTTGCCGAGGCTCGCCTGCATCGCCTGACGGCGGGCCGGGCCGAGGCAGCGCTGCCAGCCCTGGCCGAGCAGTTCGGCGTCGGCCACCTGGGTGATCTCGCTCAGCCGGGCGTTGACGTAGGTGGCATGCCCGTGCCGGTCGGCGATGACGATGCCGATCGGCGCTGCTTCGGCCATGGCCGCGAAGCGTGCCTCGCTCTCGTCTAGTGCCTGAGCCTTCTCCAGGAGCTTGGCCGTGACCGTCTCGGTGTGCTGCGCGCCGAAGTCGGTTCCGGCCATGGCCGCCGGCGCGGGCAGAGTGAGCGCCGCGGCTATCGAGTCGAGTAGTTCCTGCGGGCTGGCGTCCTTCAGGAGGATCTTGCTGACTCCGAACGCGGCGGCCAGCGGCTGGGCCTCGTCCTCGCGGTAGTTGGCCGTGTAGAACAGCACGGGTATGCCGGCGGTGCCCGGATCGCTGCGCAGCTCGCGGACGAACTGGTATCCGTCCATGCCGGGCATGAGCACGTCGGTGAGCACCACGTCGGGATGACTCTCCCTCGCCAGGGTGAGCGCCTGGCGGCCTTCGGAGGCTTCGATCACGGTGTATCCGCCGTGGTCAAGTGTCGCGCGGGCGGTTTCGCGGCTGGCGGCGCGGTCGTCGATGACCAGAACCGTGGCCATATTCAGCTCCTAGGCTCCAGGCAGGGATCGCTGGTCTTGTCCCTGCGGGCCGGCGTGAAAGGTGACGCTGAACGTGCTTCCGGAGCCGGCCTGGCTGGCCAGGCTCAGCTCCACGCCCAGCAGGCCCGCCCGCGCGCAGGCGAGATACAGGCCGAGTCCGGCGGCGCCGTCGTGGCGTTCGGCGGCATGCTCGCCTCGTTCGAACGGGCCGAAAATCCGGGCCTGCTCATCAACTGGTATGCCCGGCCCGTCATCGGCCACCTCGATGACGGCCCTCCCCTCGCGGGCCTGCAGCCGGACACGCACCTCGCCCGCATCGGTGAACCTCAGCGCGTTGCCGGCCAGTTCGCGTAGCAGCGGCGCGAGGATCTGCGGATCACAGGTGACCATCACCGGCTGATCGGGGACCTCGGCTCGCAGGCAGAGTTCTCGCTCGGCGGCAGCGTCCTGCAGCCCAGCGGCCACGTCAGCGACGACGCCCCGGCAGTCGATGAGCTGAAAGGCGGGCTGAATCGTCCCCGCGTCGATCCTCGCCAGGTCCACGACCTGCTCGATGGTCGCCAGTGACCGGACCGCGCTGGCGTGGATCATCTCAAGCTGCCGCGCCTGCCTCGCGGCGTCGGGCGGCCCGGCATCAAGCTGCATCAGCAGGACCCTGGTGAGGCCGATAATCCCTACCAGAGGGCTGCGCAGCTCGTGGCGCAGCTTCGGCAGGACCTCCGCGCTGAAGGCACCTGAGGCCGGCGCCAAGGTTCCTGGCCTGGCCACCGTCACCGCGGCACCCCCTTGACTACGCTCTGTGTCTACTATACTGCTCATTGTGCACGACGATCGGGGCGGCGCGGCCCCTGATCACCGCTGGCCGCGGCGTACCGCACGTTTGGCCGGCTTGTGGACCGTGGCCGTAGGTGGCCTGGTCCTGCTGGGCTACGGCCTGGGCGTGCCGGCCCTGGCCAGCCTGGTCCCCGGCGGACTGACGATGGTGCCGGGGACTGCGGCGGCCTTCATCGCCGCCGGTGCCAGCCTGTTGCTGGTTGCCCCTGCCCCTGCCGCGACGGTGGCCCTGCGCCGAGCCGGGCAGGTGCTGGGCTTGCTGGTGGCCCTGTTCGGTGCGATGGTGCTGGCCGAGTACGTCACGGGCCGGAGCGCGGGAGTCGACCTGACCCTGTTTCCCGGTGTCGTCCGCGCATGGGCAGCGGGTAACAGCCTTCCGGGCCGACCCTCACCCTACAGCGCGACCGTGTTCCTGGTCACCGGCCTGGCCGCGGCGCTGCTCGACGCCGATGCGGGCCGCGGGAACCGGCCCGCGCGGGTGCTGACCCCGGCGGCCGGTCTGGTCGCGCTCGCGACCTTCCTGGGCTACCTGTTCGATCTCGGCTCCCTACGGCACGGCACCCAGCGGATACCCGGCCTCGCGCTGAGCACCGCGGTGACCCTCGTGGTGCTGGCCCTGGGGGTTATCGCCTGCCGCCCGGACCGGCCGCCGGCCCGAGCGTTCTCCGGGGACGGGCTGGGCGCCGCGATGCTCCGGCGGGTCGTCCCGGTGGTGACCGCGGTCTTGTTCCTGGCCGTACTGCTGTCCGCGCTGGACATCGAGGGTCAGACTGTTGACCAGGGCCTGACCGTGACCGCCGCGGCCATGGCCGTCGTGGTCACGCTGTACCTGGTGTTCGCCCGGGCCGGGGCCGCGCTGGACAGCGCCGGGCGGGCGCTGCGTGACCAGCGTGACTTCAGCCAGATGGTGCTCGCCTCGCTCCGCGAGGGCGTCGTTACCACGGGCCCGGACGGTGAAATCCTCCAGGTCAACCCGCACTGGTGCGCGATCACCGGACTCTCGGCCCAGGACGCCATCGGCCTCAAGCCACCATATCCATGGTGGTCCGCGGAGCAAGCGGCCAGCAACATGGCCCATCTGGACAACCTGCTGGCCGGCGGGCCCGGCGACGGTTACGACATGCTCGTCCAGCGCCCGGACGGCACCACGGTGGAGATCGAAAGTACCTCCGTCCCCATCCGCACCAGCGCGGGATCGCTGATGATCGTCGGCACCTGCCACGACCTGACCGAGCGCAAACGGGCTGAGGAAGAGCGGTGGCGGGCCGCCCGGCAGCTGGACGATTTCTTCGCGATCTCCACTGACCTGCTGTGCATCGCCAGCATCGACGGCTATTTCAGGCGCCTGAATCCCGCCTGGGAACGCACGCTTGGCTACTCCATGGCCGACCTGCTCGCCCGGCCGTACCTCGAGTTCGTTCACCCCGACGATGTCGGCCGGACGGCGGCCGAAATAGCCGCGGTGGCGGCCAACGGCCAGAGCACGGTGGCGTTCGAGAACCGGTACCGGTGCCGCGACGGCTCCTACCGGTGGCTGAGCTGGAACGCCACCGCCGTCACCGACCAGAGCCTGGTCTACGCGATGGCCCGCGACACCACCGCCCAGCGCGCCGCGGAACAGACCTACGCGCTGCTGGCCTCCATCGTGACCGGCAGCCAGGACGCCATCATCAGCAAGAACCTGGACGGCACCATCCTCAGCTGGAACCCGGCCGCCGAACGAACCTACGGCTACACGGCCCAGGAGGCCGTCGGCCAGCCCATCGAGATGATCGCCCCGCCCGACAAGGCCGGGGAAATGAAGGCCATCCTCGCTTCGGTATCCCATGGGGCACCGGTCACGTACCACAACACCGTCCGCCTGCACAAGGACGGCACCCGGGTGCCCGTCGGGGTCACCATCGCACCCATCCGCAACGCCGCCGGGACCGTCATCGGCGCCGCCTCCATCGCCCGTGACATCACCGCCCGGCTCAAGGCTGAGCAGCGGTTCCACCGCCTCCTGCTGAACGCTCCCGACGCGATGGTCATCGTTGACTCCCGGGGCACCATCAAACTGGTCAACGAGCTGACCGGGCAGCTGTTCGGCTACTCCGCCGACGAGCTCGAGGGCCAGCCGGTCGAGATGCTCGTCCCGCACACCCTGCGCTACCGGCACGTCCACCTGCGCGAGGTCTACGCCACCGCGCCGCAGATCCGCAGGATGGGGGCGGCCGAGCGGCCGGACCTGGCCGGGCTCCGCCGGGACGGCACCGAGTTCCCGGTCGAGGTCAGCCTCGCCCCGCTGGATACCGACGAAGGGCCCATGGTCTCAGCCGTCATCCGGGACATCAGCGAGCGCAAGCAGGCCGAGCAGGTGCTGGCCCGGGCCCGGGACGAAGCTCTGGCCGCGACC
The DNA here is from genome assembly GCA_963819785.1 of uncultured Actinomycetes bacterium. GTDB lineage: Bacteria > Actinomycetota > Actinomycetes > Streptosporangiales > Streptosporangiaceae > Palsa-504. The sequence continues at coordinate 60,083 of CAWFXW010000014.1, forward strand.
CGGCTCAAGTCACAGTTCGTCGCGACCGTCAGCCACGAGATCCGCACCCCCATGAACGGCGTCATCGGGCTGACCGCGCTGCTGCTCGACACCCCGCTCCAGCCGGCCCAGCGCCGTTACGCCGAGGCGATCCGCACCTCCGGCCGGGCCCTGCTCACCATCATCAACGACATCCTCGACTTCTCCAAGATCGAGGCCGGGAAGCTTGAGCTGCATGAAACCGGCATCGACCTGCCCACGCTCGTCGAGGCCGTCATCGAGGTCGCCGCCGAGCTCGGCCGCGACAAGGACCTGGAAATCATCGGCTACTACCCGCCCGGGCTCCCGGCCGTGCACGGCGATGACGGACGGCTGCGCCAGATACTGCTGAACCTGCTCTCGAACGCGGTCAAGTTCACCGACCGCGGTGAGGTGATTCTCCGTGCCGAACTTGCCGGGAACACCCTCAGCGGCGGACCGCGGGTCAGCTTCACCGTCAGCGACACCGGCATCGGCATTGCGGCCGGCGACCTGCCGAAAATGTTCGAGGCCTTCTCCCAGGCCGACGCGGCCGCCAACCGCCAGTTCGGCGGCACCGGCCTCGGCCTGGCGATCACCCGCTATCTCATCGAGCTGATGGGCGGCGAGCTGAGCGTGCACAGCCAGCTCGGCCAGGGAAGCGAGTTCTCCTTCACGATCCCGTTCGCCGCGCAACCCGGCCCGCGTACCCGGCGTGCCCTCAGCCGGGACAGCCTGCCCGGCCAGCGGCTGCTCGTCGTGGACCACAACCCCACCACCCAGCAGCTTGTCGGCGAGCACGCCAGCGCCTGGGGGATGGACCCGGTCGCGGTAGCGGATGGCCGCACCGCCCTGCACCGCCTGCGCGCGGACGCCGAGCACGATCAGCCCTATACCGTGGCCGTCATCGACCAGGACCTGCCCGGGCTGAGCGGGACCGAGCTGGCCATCCAGATCATCGGGGACCCCGCCATCGCGGGAACCAAGCTCATCCTGCTTACCTCGGGCGCCTACCAGGACGACGAAGCCGCTCTCGTGGCCGGCGCCGTCGCCGTGCTGTCCAAGCCCGTCTCGCCGGTGAAACTGCGTGACTGCCTGCGGGGCGTCTTCAACCCGGATCCCGCCGCCGGCACGCGCCAGGATGAGCTCACACCTGCCCCGCACCGCGCCAGCGGTAACCGGGGCCTGATCCTGCTGGCCGAAGACAACGAGATCAACCAGATGGTCGCCGTCGACAGCCTGACCATGTTCGGCTACCGCGTCGACACCGCCCGGAACGGAGCCGAAGCCGTCCGGCTCGCCGCCGCCAAGCCGTACCAGGCCATCCTCATGGACTGCCAGATGCCCATCATGGACGGCTACACCGCCACCGCCCAGCTGCGCCAGCGGGAGCGGGCGGGCCAGCATATCCCCATCATCGCCATGACCGCCGGTGCCCTGGCCGAAGACCGGCAACGCTGCCTCGACGCCGGCATGGACGATTACCTTGCCAAGCCCATCGACCCCCAGCAGCTGTACGCTGCCCTCAGCCGCTGGATCACGGCCGCCAGCAGCGCGCCGTCAGCGGACCGATGAGTTTGGCCGCGGGCCTGTCTGCCCTATGACCGATCGCGCGAAGGTGGATCGATGGCTGACCTGCACGATGTGCTTGGGAGCTACGTAGCGGACGGATCGCTGCCGGGAGCGGTGGCCATCCTGGCTGATGGCGGCCGGGACGAGGTGGCGGTCGTCGGTTCGGCCGCGGTCGGCGGCCCCCCGATGGCCAGGGACTCGATCTTCCGTCTCGCGTCGATCACCAAGCCGGTCACCGCCGCGGCGGTCATGATCCTGGTCGACGATGGCCGGATCACGCTCGACGACCCGGTCGCCCGGTGGCTGCCGGAACTGGCCGACCCCAAGGTCGTCCGGACGCCGGCCAGCCCGGTCGACGACCTGGTCCCGGCCGCGCGGCCGATCACCGTCTTGGACCTGCTCACCTTCCGCGCCGGGTACGGCTTCGCGTCGGACTTCACGCTGCCCGCGGTCCAGGCCCTGTTCCCGGTGCAGAAGGACGGCCGCGAGGTGGCCAGCTTCCCGCCGCCGGACGTGTGGATGGCCGAACTGGCCCGGGTCCCGCTGCTGTACCAGCCCGGCGAGGCGTGGCTGTACGACACGTGCTCCACATTGCAGGGGGTGCTGATCGCCCGGGTCAGCGGCCAGCCGTTGCCGGAGTTCCTGGCCGAGCGGGTCTTCGAGCCGCTGGGCATGACCGACACCGGCTTCGACGTCCCGGCGGCCAAGCGCGGCCGGTTCACCAGCTACTACCGGACCGGCCCGGCGGGCGGCCTGGAACTGGGCGATGCTCCCGACGGGCAGTGGAGCACGCCGCCCGCGTTCCCCCTGGGAAACGGCGGGCTGGCCGGGACCGCCGATGACTGGCTGGCCTTCGGCCGGATGCTGCTGGCCGAGGGTGCCGCGGCGGACGGCCGCCGGGTGCTCACGGCCGATTCGGTGCGGCTGATGACCACCGACCACACCACCAGTGCCCAGCGGGAGATCGGCGCGCTGTTCCTGGAGGGGCAGGGCTGGGGGTTCGGCGGATCGGTGGACATCGCCGCCATCGATCCGTGGAACGTGCCAGGCCGCTACGGCTGGGTCGGCGGGACCGGGACTTCGGCGCACATCACCCCGTCGTCCGGCACGATCGCCATCCTGCTCACCCAGGTGGCCGCGGACAGCCCCGTCGCCCCCGGCTGGATGCGGGCCTTCTGGCGGTACGCGGCCGGCGCTTGCTGAAAGCCCACGCAGCCGAGTTAAGCTGGCCTGCATCCGTGCTAGAGGGGAGGCGCCGTCGATGACAGGCTTCTCGCCACTGGCCTGGCTGGATAACCGGCCTGGTGAGTTATCGGATGAGCGAACTGGATCTGATCGACTGGCGCCGCCGGGTCGGTGAACTCTACGCGGCCGTGCGCGCCGCGGATGACCCGCAAAAGGGGCACGCGCTGTGGCGAGACGGGCGAGATGAGCTGTTCCGGTCCCACCCGCAGAGCCCGCTGCCGCGCGGCGATCCGCTGCGCGGTACTGGCGTGCCTTACTGGCCCTACGATCCGCGACTGCGGTTCGACGTGCCCGTGGAGCCCGCCGGCCAGGACGCGTCGCTGTCCGTGCCGAGCAGCGAGGGCACGATCCCGATGATCCGGCTGGGCCGCGTGCACCTGCCCGCGCCGGTGGACGCCGGCATCGACGTGTGGTGGCTGCACCAGTACGCCGGCGGGCTGTTCGTGCCGCTGCGCGACGGGACCGCGGGCCGGGACAGCTACGGCGGCGGCCGGTACGTGCTCGACACCGCCAAGGGCGCCGACCTGGGCGGAGGCGCCGGGCGGCTGATCATCGACCTGAACTTTGCGTACCATCCCTCGTGCCGGTATAGCGCCGAGTGGATGTGCCCGCTCGCTCAGCCTGGGAATACCATTAGTGCCCAGGTCAGGGCGGGCGAGCGCCTGTAGTCTGGTTAGGATATAGCCCACCGGACCGGGTCAGAGCCGACGGCAACGGAGAAGATCGTGCGGACGCAGGGTCATGGTCGCGAGGTGCGGCGGACCGTGGCGGCGCTGCCCGGCGCCGCCCGCGGCATCCACCCCGTGCCTCCGCTGCGCATCAACCTGCAGCGGATCCGTCCCCTGGCGCCCGATCTCGCCTGGGTGTTGTTCGTGGTCCTCAACCTGGTCGCCATGCGCCTGCTCCCGGCCTGGCAGACGGTGCCGTTCCTGGCCATCTGGGTCAGTCTGACCGTGATCTACGGCTTCCGGTTGTGGCGCATCCAGCCCACCATCTTGACCATGGTCGCGGTCGCGCTGGCCACCGGCGGGATCATCTTCGTCCAGGTCCTCAAGGGTCAGCAGGACGCCGACTACCTGGCCGAGGTTCCCCTGATCGCGCTGATGTTCCTGGTCATGGTGTGGCACGGGCGACGGCGGCTGGCCGACACCCAGGAACGGCTGACGGCCATGGAGCAGGTGCAGCGGATCTCCCAGGAGAACCTGCGCCTGCTGGAGCAGCAGCGCCAGTTCCTGCAGGACGCCTCGCACGAACTGGGCACGCCGATCACCGTGGCCCTCGGCCACGCCGAACTGATCGAGCGAGCCGCCACCGACCAGGCGGTGGCCGCGGACGCCCGGGTGGTCACCGGCGAACTAGCCCGGCTGCGCCGGCTCACCAACCGGCTGCTCCTGCTGGCCTCGGCCGGGACCCCGGACTTCCTGCACGTCACCCCGGTATCGGCCGATTCCCTGGTCCTGGACGCCCTGGAACGCTGGGGCAACATCCCGCGCCGCTGGCGGCTGGGGGAGGTGGCCGAGACGACCGTGCTCGGCGACAGCGACCGGCTGGTCGTCGCGCTGGACGCGCTCATGGAGAACGCCGTCGCGCATACCGAGCCGGGCGACACCATCGAAGTCGGCGTCCGCCTGGAGAGCGGCGGGAACGTGGTCCTGGCCGTGCGTGACTCGGGCTCTGGCATCCCGCCGACCGAGCTTGACCGCATCTTCCGCCGGTTCGCTCGCGCCCAGCCAAATCGCAACCGCGAGGCCGGCGGGTTCGGGCTCGGCCTGCCCATCGTGCAGGCCATCGCCGAAGCTCACCACGGCTCGGTCCGGGTACACAGCACCGCCGGCCAGGGCTCGACGTTCGAGATGGTCATCCCCGCCGTCCCCGACGCCCTGGCCAGCTGAACCGGGACCATCCCCCGGGCGGGTGACAGGGGCATCGGCCGTGCGGGCGGTATCGCGGCGGACCATTTCGTCCTCCCGGCCGATTCACGACGGCCCGCGGTTTGCATAGCCTGAAACCGTGTTCGCGACCAAGGCCGCCCTCGTGGTCTCGGTCCTGTTCGTCGCCGGGGTGCTCCGCGATCGCCGCAGCTTCGCCAACGCGGTCCTGCTCGGCCTCGCGCTCGCGTTGCTCGGTCTGGCGACGGCGGAGCGGCTGGCCAGGGCCGATGATGTGGCGGGCAGGCTGGTCCTGCTGGCCGTGTTCGCGCTGGTCGCCCTTCTCCCGTTCCTCGTCGCCGTGTACCTGGTGGTGAGCGGCCTGATGATGGTGCGCCGGGAAAGCCTGCGGCCGGCCAACCTGTTGTCACTGCTGGCCGGACTCGGCATCCTCGTGGTAACCGGGTTCTGGCTGGCGGCGCCGCTGACCCGGTCGGGCGAGCTGGCCTTGTCGGCCACGATCGTCATGCTGTTGTTCGGTTACGTCTCGTTCCAGTGCGTGTCGTTCGTGCTGTACGCCTTCCTCTACGGCCGCCTCTCCGTCCCTCGGGCCGCCAACTTCGTCGTCGTGCTCGGTTCCGGGCTGCTTGACGGCGGGCGGGTGCCGCCGCTGCTGGCCAGCCGGCTGGACCAGGGGTATGCCGTCTACCGGGCACTGGTGGCGCGCGGCAGCGACCCCGTGCTGCTCGTTTCCGGCGGCAAGGGCAGCGACGAGCAGGTCAGCGAGGCTGACGCGATGGCCGGTTACCTGGCCGCGCGCGGCTTCCCCGCGGACCGGATCTACCGCGAGGACCGGTCGGCGAACACCGAAGAGAACCTGGCCAACAGCCAGGCGATCATGGACCGGCTCCGCCCTGGTGCCACATGCGTCATCGTGACCAGTAACTACCACGTGTTCCGGACGGCGATGATCGCCCGCCGCATCGGTATCCGCGGTCAGGTGACCGGCGCCCGCACCGCCGGCTACTACTGGCCGAGCGCCACCCTGCGCGAGTTCGGCGCCGTCTTCCTCAGCTACAAGGCCGTGAACCTCGCCGTCTGCTTCGTGCTGGTCGCGGTCCCGGTCACCGTCACGCTGCTGACCGGACCGGGACGAATCTAGATTGGCAGCATGAGATCTCTACGGGTCACGGTGGCCGGCGGCGGCCTCGGCGGGCTCGCTCTCGCCCAGGGCCTGCTGCGGGCCGGCGCCGACGTCACCGTCTACGAACGCGACGCCAGCCTGGCCACCCGGCGCCAGGGCTACCGGCTGCATCTGGACGCCCGGGCCGGGCTGGCCCTGGATGCCATGCTGGCGCCCGAGTCGTACGCGCTGTTCCAGGCCACCTGCGCCCAGCCGAGCAGGCGGCTGACGGTGACCACAGAACGGCTCCGGATCCTGCATGAACAGGTCGCCACCGACCTCGGCGCCGACCCGTATGCCCCCGCCACCTTGTCCACGTCGGTGGACCGCCAGACGTTCCGGGAGGTACTGGCCGCGGGCCTGGACGGGCGGATCGCGTTCGGCCAGGAGCTGGCCAGGTACGAGGCCGGTGCCGGCGGCGTGCGGCTGTATCTCGCGGACGGCCGCGAAGCCGAGGCGGACGTGCTGGTCGGCGCGGACGGCGTCAACTCCGCGGTGCGCCACCAGTACCTGCCCGCCGCGGCGCCGGCCGACAGCGGAGGCCGGTGCATCTACGGCAAGACGCCGCTGGGCCCGGACACTGCGCTACCCGCGGTCATGAAGGACGGGTTCACCGCCGTGGTCGGCGGCCGGATCGGCATGGCCGTCGGCGCGGTCCGCTTCCGGACGCCGCCGCAGGCCCTCGGGCTCACACCCGTACGGGATTACCTGATGTGGGCGCTGGCCGGGGAGCGCCAGTGCTTCGGCGTCGCCGACGCCGAGCTCGCCGCGGTGGACCCGGCCGGGCTCCACGCGCTGGCCGCCGACCTGATCAGGACCTGGCACCCGGACCTGAGAGCGCTGCAGGCCGCGGCCGACGTCGGGGAGACGTTCGCCCTCCGGGTCCGCACCTCGCCCGCGGTGCCCGCCTGGCCACCGAGCCGGGTCACCATGCTTGGCGACGCCATCCATGCGATGAGCCCGGCCCGCGGTTCGGGCGCGAACACCGCCCTGCAAGATGCCGCGCTGCTGTGCCGCACGCTGACCGCCGCCGGTTCCGACGTCGTGGCCGCCATCGGCGAGTACGAGCGGCAGATGCGCGAGTACGGATACGCCGCGGTGGCCGCGTCCCGCCAGGCCGAGGCCGAGACCGGCGCCCGCCGGAACCGCCCGCTGTTCTGGCTGTACCGCCGGCTGGCCCGCTCATGAGCCTGCCCGCCCCGGCCTGGGTGGTGGCCGGCCCGCCCGGCGCCGGCAAGAGCACCGTAGCCGCCCTGCTGCTGGCCTCGCTCGACCCGGTCCCGGCCCTGCTCGACAAGGACACCGTGTACGGCTCGTTCGCGGCGGCGATCCTCGCGGCCGGCGGGCGCCCGCACTCAGAACGCGAAGGCGCCTGGTACGACGAGCACATCAAGGTGTACGAGTACGCCGGCCTGACCGCCACCGCCCGCGAGATCCGCTCGCACGGCTGCCCCGTCCTGCTGTCCGGCCCGTTCACCGGGCAGATCCACGACGCCGGCCGGTGGCGCTCCTGGGTGACCGAGCTGGGCGGCGGGACCGTGCACCTGGTCTGGGTCAGGTCCGACCCGGCCACGGTGCGGCACCGGCTGACCGCCCGCGGCCTAGAGCGCGACGCGGCCAAGCTGGCCAGCTTCGCCGAGTTCACCGACCGGATCCGGCTCGGCGTCGAGCCGGCCGCGCCGCACTTCACCGTGGACAACCGGCTGGTCGCGGCCGCGCGGCTGCAGGCGCAGGTCGCGAGCCTGATCGCCCGCGTCGGCTAACGTAGTGCCGCGACATGCCACCGACGACAAAGGAGTCCCAGTCATGAAGCTGAGCGCGCGTAACCAGATCCCGGCCCGGGTGACCAGCATCAACACCGGAGAAGCCATCGCCAACGTTGAACTGGACGCCAACGGCACGCGCCTGGTGGCCTCGATCACGATCGAAGCCGTCAAGCAGCTCGGCCTGACCGAAGGCTCGGCGGTCACCGCCGTGATCAAGGCCTCCGACGTAATCCTCGCTACCGAATAAGGTGGACCGCACCGTCCGGACTCCCGATGGCCGCGTCCTGGCTGTCGAAGAGGCAGGCGAGCCGAATGGCCGCCCGGTCCTGGTCCATGGCGGCACGCCGAACTCCCGGCACCTGTACCCGCCGGCCACGATCGACGCCGCGGTCCGCGGCCTGCGCCTGATCAGCTACGACCGGCCCGGCTACGGCGGCTCCACGCCGCAACCCGGTCGCACCGTGGCCGACTGCGCGGCCGACGTGCGGGCTATCTGCGCGGAGCTCGGCATCGGTCGGCTCGCCATGTGGGGCATCTCCGGCGGCGGCCCGCACGTACTGGCCTGCGCCGCGCTGCTGCCCGGCCTGGTCACCGCGGTCGCCTCACTCGCCTCGCTCGCCCCGCTCGACGCCGAAGGGCTCGACTACTTCGCGGGCATGGGCCAGGACAACGCGGACGATATCAGGCTGTTCCTGCGTGACCGGACGGCCGCCCGCGCCAAGGCCGAATCTGATCGCGAGGCCATCCTGGCCACGTCAGGAGCCGACCTGGCCGCCGCCATGGCTACTCTGCTGTCTGCGACGGACGCCGCGGTCGTGACCGGCGGCCTCGCCGACTACCTCGCCACCTGCAACCAAGACGGCCTGAAGCCCGGCGTCGAGGGCTGGTGGGACGACGCCGAGGCTCACTCCCGTCCCTGGGGCTTCGAGTTGTCCGCCATCTCGGTCCCGGTCCTGCTGATGCATGGCCGCCAGGACCGGTTCGTGCCGTTCGGCCACGGACAGTGGCTCGCCGGGCACATCCCCGGCGTGGAGGCCCGGCTGCTCGACCACGACGGCCACCTGACCCTGCTGGCCAGTCGTATCCCCGAAGTGCACGGCTGGCTGAAGGATCGGATGTAACACACGCCCTCCGGACTGCGATGATTAAATCGGGACCGCCAGCGTGATGGCGAGGGAGGGCAGCACGCATGGACGAAGACAGTGTTATTCGCCTGCGGCGGGCCGTGCTGCGGCTCGCCCGGCAGCTCAACGCGGCCTCGGTGGGGGAAGGGCTGACGCCGACCCAGGCGTCGGTGCTCGGCATCGTCACCCACCGTGGCCCGCTCGGCCTCACCGAACTCACCGAGATCGAGGGCCTCAACCCGACCATGCTGTCCCGGGTCGTCGGCAAGCTCGACTCGTTCGGCCTGATCCGCAGGCTGCGGGATCCCGATGACTTCCGCGCCGCCCGGGTCGAGGTCACGCCGGAGGGAAGGGAGGCCAGCCAGCGCATCGCCGCCGAGCGCGCCGCGATCCTGTCCGAACGCATGGCGGAGTTGCCGCCTGAGCAGGGGGCTGCCCTGGTCGCAGCGCTGCCCGCGCTGGAGAATCTGGCCGAGGACCTGCGTGCGGCGGTCCGCCGCGGGCGCGCCGAGCGGGCCTAGCCGCGGCCCCAGCCAACCTCAGCGCGGGACGCCGGCTCGTTCGTCCGGGTTGACGACGAGGATGTCGGTGTCCGCGTGCCGCCACAGTTCCTGGCTCGCGCTGTCGTCCATCAGCGCGGGCAGCCCGCCGTGGGATGCGGCCCCGACCACGATGGTGCTGGCCCCGACGGTCGCGGCGTACTCGGCGACCATCCGCCCGGCCGCGCCGTGACCGGGGGCGTGCCGCAGAACCTGACCCGCGGCCCGCACGCCCCGGGCGGCCAGCAGATCGAGCTGGTTCTCGACCAGCGCCCGGGCGTCCTGCAGCTCCTCGCCGTCGACGGCGGTATCAGTCGCGGTGATGTCTTCCTGGGCGTGCACCACGCACACGGTGCGGCCGTCGGCCTCGGCCAGCCGGGCCGCGGCCTGCGTGACCAGCGCCGCCATCGGTGTGTCGTCGATGGCGGCCAGGATCACGCCCCGGGTCGCGGCCGGCGGTGCGGTCACATCCTCTGCCTGGACCCGTTCGGCCTCGGCCAGCAGGCCGTGCACGGTGGTCAAGATCGCGATGCCCACGACGATCGCGCCCACCGCGATGAAGAACGGGAAGTGGATGTTGATCGCGACGACCATCCGGCCCGCCGCGTACGGGGCCAGGCCGCCGCCGATGAACCGGACGAAGCTGTAGGCCGCGGAAGCCACCGGCTTCTCCACCGGCGATACGGTCATCACGGCCTGGGTGGTGATCGTGTTGTTGACCCCGATGAAGATCCCCGACACGATCACGGCCGGGATCAGCACCGCGCGGTCCGTCGTCCAGATCGCGATGACGAGCACCACCAGGGCGAAGGCGGCCAGGTTCAGGTACATGGTCCGGGCGATGCCCAGGCTGGCCTGCAGCCGGGGAGCGCCGAACACCGCGAAGATGGCCACCATGATGCCCCAGCCGGTGAAGACCAGCCCCAGCCGGATCGGGCTCAGTGCCATCGGGAATGGCGCGTAGCCCAGGACGGTGAAGAAGCCCCAGTTGTAGCACAACGCGGTCAGCGACATGGTGAGCAGGCCGCGGTGCTTCAGTGCGCGCAGCGGAGCGGACAGCCCGGTCTTGCGCGCGGGTTTGGGGGTGGGTTCGACCAGCACGACGGTGGCGATGAGCGCGATGGCCATCAGGACCGCGACCCCGTAGAACGGCCCCCGCCAGCTGATCTCGCCCAGGGTCCCGCCCAGCAGCGGCCCGATCGCGATGCCGATCCCGAGCGCGGTCTCGTATAGCACGATCGCGCCGGCGAAGCCGCCGCTGGCCGAGGCCACGATGACCGCCAGCGAGGTGGCGATGAACAGAGCGTTGCCCACGCCCCACCCGGCCCGGAAGCCGATGATCTGGCTGATGGTGGGGGAGGCGCCGGCCAGCGCGCTGAACACCACGATCAGGATCAGCCCCGCGATCAGCGTTTTCTTGGCCCCCAGGCGGCTGGAAACCCAGTTGGTGATCAGCATCGCGACCGCGGTGACCACCAGGTAGCTGGTGAACAGCAGCGTCACCTCGCTCGGCGAGGCGTGCAGCTCGTGTGAGATGGCGGGCAGGATCGGGTCCACCAGCCCGATGCCCATGAACGAGACGACGCAGGCGAACGCGACGGCGAAGACCGCCTTCGGCTGCCGGAACGGGCTCGCCACCGAGCCGCTCACGAGCGACTCCCCATCGTCGCGCCGACCGCCACCGGTGCCGTCACGTACTCTGTGCCGGCCACGGCACCGGTCGTCGCCGGCTTCGTGCGCTCGGCGCTGACCAGGGCGTCCATAGCCGGCAAGGCCGCCGCCAGCGCCACCCGTTCGTCCATGCTGAGCCGCTCGAGCAGCCCGGCTACCCGCTCGGCGCGCACCGCCCGCCGCCCGGCCAGGATGGCCTTGCCGTCGGCGGTGATCCGGACCTGGACGACCCGTCCGTCGGCCGGGTCCGCCGCCCGGCTGACCAGGCCCGCGTCCTCCAGCCGCCCGATCAGCTGCGTCATGGCCGGCTGCGTCACCCCCTCCCGGGCCGCCAGCCAGGTCAGCCGGGACGGCCCGGACCGCTCCAGGGTGGCCAGTGTCGCGGCCGCCGTCAGCGACAGCCCGCTCGCCGGGCTCAGCGACCGGAACAGTCCGATCAGCCGCTCCAGCGCCGCCGCCACCCCCGCCGCGAGCCCCTCGTCCATCCGCTCGCCGCCTCCTTCCGCGATTTCCATAAGAAATTTATATCACTTTCTTATGTATCGGTCCATGACCGGCCATGGCCGAAGATGGCTGCCATAGGCTGTTACTGCAGCTCAAGTTGCATAACTGCACATGTAGTCGGACCGGCATCAGGCCGCGTCGCCGACGTGTCGGCGATTTCCCTCGTCAGTTCGTCCGGTACCGATCCAGCGCTGAACAGCGCCCGAATACCCTCGGCAAGATCGGTCACGGCTCTCGTCGGTTCATACTGCTTGCGCCGTGACTAGCCAGGCCGCGCCCGGCATGATCACGCCACCTGACGAGGCGTACGCCGTCAGGAGGCCCCGGACCTGTCTGGTCACCTCTGCGGCATGTGCCGGGCTGAGCCCGGCCAGGATCTCGGTGGCGGTCGGGGAGGCGCGCTCGTACTCGAGCGCGTCGGCTACGTCGCGGCCGATGAGCATCGGCTCGTCCGCCTGCGCGAGCTCGATGCCGCCGAACCCCGCACCAGCCAGCAGCGCGCCCACCCGGTCGGCGTCGGCCAGGGAGAAAGCAGCCGACGGCCCGGGCGGCTCGCGCAGTCCCAGTATCGCCGCGGCCTCGGCGAATCCGGTGGTGAAGACGGGGTTCTCCGCACGGGTGCGCCAGCACAGCAACGTCAGCCGGCCGCCGCGCCGCAGCGCCCTCCGCAAGTTGGCGAACGCCGATGCCGGGTCATCGAAGAACATGACACCCAGACTGCTCAGCACCATATCGAAGACCCCCGCCCCGAACGCGTGCACCTGCGCGTCGGCGAGCTCGAACCTGGCATTAGTGACGCCCGCAGCAGCGGCGAGGCGGCGCGCTTCGGCTATCTGGATCCGGGAAAAGTCCGCGCCCAGGGCGTGCCCGCTACCGGCGGCGCGCGCCGCCGGGATGGTCGTCTCACCGCAGCCGCACCCGATGTCCAGGACCTCCTCTCCGTCCTGTATCCGCGCGGCGGCCAGCAACCGGGCCCTGAGCGGGCCCAGCATCTGCTCATGCCGCTCACGCTGCTCGATGAACTCCCGCCCGCTGACCCCGTTCCAGTCCTCGGCCTGCTCGACGTTCACCGCCACGAAAAACTACGCTACATCGCCCAAATGCCCCCGGACCGGCGCCCGCCGCGTGAGCCTCGTGGTGGTCGAGTCGTTCGCGGCGGATAGGGCCGTATCCGCACTAAGGTGTCGCTGCCTGCAGCCGGTCAAGGGATCATGACTGCCGTCCTGCTCAGCCGGGCGTACCGCAGAAGACGGCATCTTCGCATCATGATGAGATGAAGATATGCTGATCGCATGCGCACCACCATTGACCTCCCTGATGATCTTCATGCCCAGGCGGTGGCGATAGCCAGGGACACCCACCAGTCGCTGAGCCAGGCGGTCGCCGGGCTAATTCGCCGTGGGCTCAGCACGGGCAGTCCGGGCGAAATAGCCAAGAGCCCTCGTACCGGCCTGCCGGTCGCGCACCTTGGCAGGACGATCACTACTGAGGATGTGCGGCGGCTGGAGGACGACGATCAGTGACCGTTCTCCTTGACGCGAACGTGCTCGTTGCCCTGCTGGTCGATGATCATGTCCATCATCAGGCCGCTGAGACCTGGTTCGTGGGTATGACCGGGGGCTTCGCCACTTGCCCAATCACTCAGGGTAGCCTGATGCGGCTGCTCATCCGGGAAGGCCAGTCGGCTGTGGCGGCCCGCACGATCCTCCACGACACCGCCGCCAGCCCGCGGCACGAATTCTGGGCTGACGATATCCCGTACACCGACATGCCAACCCAGGGAATCGTCGGCCACCGCCAGGTAACCGACGCCTACCTGGCGCAGCTCGCGCGAGCGCATGGGTCCCGGCTCGCCACATTCGACCAGGCACTGGCCAAGCTCCACCACGACGTCGCCGAACTAGTCCCAGACAGCTGACGTACCAAGGCGGTGCGCTCAGGGACACAACTGTCACGCTCCTTCCGGGTTGTTGCCCCGGTTTCGGGCCGGTATTTCTATGCCGCGAGTTCTGACCTCGCGACCGCGAGGCGGCAACTCGCGCCCAGCAGATAGGAGCCGGGGACTAGCCCCGGCCGGGCAGAAGGAGCAGCGACATGAGCACGATGGAACAGCAGGTACAGCCGATGGCGGCGGGGCCGGGCCCGGACATGCAGGACATGGACTCGGCAGTCGAGGCGCAGATGGGCAAGATCGTGACCGAGCTGGGTGCGGCGCTGGGCGTGCTGCTCACCTCCCTCGGCACCCGCAGCGGGCTGTGGGCAGCGCTCGCCGGAGCCGGCCCGCTGACGACCGCGGAGGTGGCAGCGAAGGTCCGCGTGGAACCGTCGCTGGTGCGGGAGTGGCTGCGGGCCCAGGCCGCCGGCGGTTATCTGGACTACGACGCGGCGAACGAGACGTTCACGCTGCCCGACGCGGTCACCGCCGCCATCTGCGACGGCCCGGGCGGAGCACTGGTCGATGCCTGCGCCACCATGCTGTCCTCGATGGGCGAGGGTTTCGCCGCGTTCAGCGAGGCTTTCAGCGCCGGGCAGGGATTCGGGTGGCATCAGCGCACCGCCGGCCACTGGCACGGCACGGACGCCTTCACCCGGGTCGCGCTGCCCGCCGGGCTGATCGAAGCCGCGATCGGTGCGATCGCTGGCCTGGCGTCGGTCCTCGCCGCTGGCGGCACGGTCGCGGACGTCGGCTGCGGATACGGCACGCCGACCCTGGCTATCGCCGGGCTGTACCCGGCGGCGCGGGTCCTGGGCATCGACTACCACGACGCCTCGATCGCCAACTCCCGCGCCGAGGCCGCCCGCAGCGGCGTCAGCAACGTACGGTTCGAGGTCGCGCTCGCGGCCGACCTACCTGGTAAGGACTACGACCTGATCACCTTCTTCGACTCCCTGCACGACCTCGGCGACGCTCGCGGCGCGCTGGTGCGAGCCCGTGCCGCTGTCGCGCCGGCCGGAGCGGTGCTGCTGTTCGAGCCACTGGGCGCTGATGATGTCCAGGACAACCTCAACCCGAACGGGCGCATGTTCTACGCCGTCTCCACGCTCGCCTGCACGCCGAACGCGGTGTCCCAGAAGAGCGCCACGTCCCCCGAGCCGCTGGGCGCGCAGGCCGGCGAGAAGCGGCTGCGGGCCCTGGCTGCCGAAGCGGGGTTCAGCAGCGTCCGCAGGCTCGACGTCCCAGCCCCGATGAACCTGGTGTTGGAGCTGCGGCCCTGACCAGCCATGATGGAGCCATGAGTCCAACAGGCCGGCTCATCGGGCGGGAGTCGGCACTGGCCGCCGCCGGCTCGGTGCTCAGCGATGCCCGCAGCGGCTTCGGGCAATTCCTGATGATCAGCGGCGAGGCCGGCATCGGCAAGACGGCGATGCTGGCCGCGCTGATCGACCTGGCCGGGCCGGTTTCGCTTGTCCTGCGCGGATTCTGCTGGGAGAGCGAGGGGGCGCCACCATACTGGCCCTGGTCGCAGATCCTGCGGGCTAGCGGTCTGCCGATGGCTGAACTCGGCGAGGCGGGCTGGCTGCTGGAGCCCGTCAGGTCGGCAGAATCGATGAGCGCCGGCGCCGCGGCCGACGCGCAGTTCCGCTTGTTCGAGGCGGTGTCGCGGTGCCTGGGTAGCCTCGCCGCTGACCGGCCCGTGCTCGTGGTGCTCGACGACCTGCACTGGGCTGATGAGCCATCGCTGCGGCTGCTGGGATTCCTGGCCCGCGCCCTGGCCGCGAAGCCTGTGGCGCTGCTCGGTGCCTACCGGGACACCGAGGCATCCGCGGAGCTGCACGAGCTCGCCGGGCGGGCGCAGCAACTTGCCCTGCACGGCCTCGCGAAGACCGAGGTCGAGGCGCTGGCACAGCAGCTGGCCGGGACGAGGCTGCCGGCCCAGGTCGCCGCCCAGCTGTGGCAACGCAGTGGCGGCAACCCGTTCTTCGTCCGGGAGCTGACCCGGTTGCTGGTGGCGCAGGGTTCGTGGCACCAGCAGACCCAGGTCCCGGCCAGCGTCGCGGAGACGTTGCGCCGGAGGCTGGCCCGGCTCTCCACCGAATGCGTGCGGCTGCTGGAGTGGGCGGCCGTGGCGGGCCGCGACATTGACCTCAGCCTGCTGACGCCCGGAGCGCTGGCTGCCGACGAGGCGGCCACCTTGAGCCTGCTGAACGAGGCTCGTCACGCCGGTGTCATCGCGGGCACCTCTGAACCGCGGTTCACCCACGACCTTTACCGCGAGGCCATCCTGGATGGCCTCAGCACGCCGGCCAGGGCCTCGCTCAACCTGTCGGTCGGCAGAGCGCTGCAAGCACGATCGGGTCCCGCGGCGCGGGTCGCGGCGCATCTGCTGGCCGCGGGAGCACAGGCACGGCAGGACGCTCTTGAGTACACACTCCTCGCGGCCCGGGAGGCCACCGCACGCCTCGGACATGAAGATGCCTGCGCGCACTACCTCCGGGCGCTGCAGATCATCGAGGAACGCGGCGCGCCCGGCACAGCCGGCGAGCGTACCGAGATCCTGCTTCAGCTCGCCGCGTCGCACGAGCGGACCGGAAAGTCCGGCCTGGCCATGCAGCGCTTCGTCCAGGCCGCCGATGCCAGCCGGGCCGCCGGGGACGCGGTTGGACTCGCCAGAGCGGCGCTGGGCATCCACACGCTCGGGCACAGATCGGGAGCGCAGAACGCCAAGCTGGTTGACCTTCTGCGCGAGGCGTCGCAGCGGCTGGAAGCGACCGGCGGCCCGCTGGCCCTGCAGTCCCGGGTGCTCGCGGCGCTGGCCCGCACGCTGCGGCACGGATCGGACCAGGGGTCCGGTGCCGAGACCACCCGGACCGCACGCCGGGCCGTGCAGCTGGCCGCCGCCGCGAACGATGCGAGCGCCCTCGCGACAGCAAAGCTCGCTGTCCACGACGCGTTGTGGACACCGGGCACCGCCGCAGTCCGGCTGCCCGTCATCGCCGAGATGCTGGACGCCGCCCAGGCCAGCGGCGACGACGATCTCGTGGCCGAAGCACACCTGCTACGCGCCGCGGCCCTGCTGGAGCTCGGCGAGCACGCCGGCCGGGATGAGCTACTCACCTACGTGGCCCTGGCCGGGTACCTGGGCCACGCACGTGGCCGCTGGGGAGCGCTGACCCGGCAGGCCACGTTCGCCCAGATAGCCGGCCGGGCCGAGGAGTCAGCGCGGCTCGGCGAACAGGCGCTGGAACTCGGGCTGGCCATCGGCGAGCCGGACGCCATCGGCTGCTTCTGCACCTCCCGCTTCGCGCTGGTGGCCCTCGGCGTGCGCGAGCCAGCGACGGGAATGGACGCCTCTGATCCGCTCTGGCCGATGTTCCCGCTGCTCAAGGCCTGGCCGCCGGCAGCTCGCGGAGAGGCGGCCGAGGCCGCCGCGGCGCTTGGCGACTTCAGCGTCCTGGACATCCCGCTGTGGACAGGCCTGGAAGCATTCGCCGCGGCGGCCGTCGTCTTCGCGGTAGCGGGCTCCGACGCCCAGCGGACGTGGGTCTACGAGCAGCTACGCCCGTACGCCGGGACCCACGTGGTCATAGGCGGCTGCGCGTCCTACCACGCCGCCGTCGACCACCACCTCGGCGGCCTTGCGGCCTCGCTCGGGGACACCGCCGCCGCCGAGGCGCACTTCCGCACGGCCATCGCAATGCACGAGCGACTCGGGGCCGCCGGATGGGCTCGTCTGTCGGAGCAGGCGCTAGCGAAGCTACTGGCCGCACCCGCGAATCAGACGGCCAACGAGCTCAAGCTGGTGAACGGCGTACGGCTGCTCAGCTTTCAGGGAAAGCAGGTCCAGCTTCCGGACGCCAAGGGCCTGGGTGACCTCGCGGCCCTGATCGACGCGCGCGGAGCAGACGTGCACGTCCTTACCCTGGTCGGGCACGACCTGGCACGCATGGGCGCCGACCCCGTGCTGGACCAGCGGGCAAAGGCGGAGTTCAAATCGCGGCTGGCGGACCTGGCCCGGCAGATCGACGACGCCGACGCCACAGGAAGCCCTGAGCGAGCCCAGACGCTGTGCTCCGAACGCGATGCGCTCATCCGCGAGCTCGCCGCGGCCGCCGGACTGGGCGGCCGGGATCGCAGGCTCGGCGATGTGACCGAACGGGCACGAAAGACCGTCAGCGCACGAGTCCGTGATGCCATGTCCAAGATCGAACGAGTGCACCCCGAACTGGCCATTCACCTGCGCAGCGCCCTGCGGATGGGAACCGTCTGTTCCTACACACCGTCCGAGCCCACGACATGGAGGGTGAGCTAGCGGCGCCAGCGTCGCTCGAGATGCCGTCGCTAGTGCAAACGATAATGACACACGTTGTCCGCCGGGCTCCTGGAAGGATTCGGCATGTATGAGGACGAGGACAACGACGGCAGGTTTCCCCGACGAAAGCCTCGTCGAAGTCCGCTACCCCGCAGGAAGCAGGAAGAGCGGGGCGTCCGCGAGCTGGCCGTCCTGGGCAGTGGTGCCGCCTCGGCGACGAGGCCCGGGGCGGGCGGGAACCAGGACCGGGCCCGTCGGCCCTGCCCGGTTCCTAGGGCCCGCTGGTTACGGACCTTCGGCTCTTTTGCGCGTCGGCCGGGCGGTGGCAACCATGATGGTATGACCGCTATCGCGACCAGCTATGAGTCGCTGCTCAAGGTGCGCAAGGGTGCGGTGGACATCGTGGATGTCCCCGAGTTCGGGTTCGTGGCGGTGACCGGGACCGGTGAGCCCGGCGGCGCCGAGTTCACCGAGGCCGTGCAGGCGCTGTACAGCGTGAGCTACGGCGCGCATTTCCGGCTGAAGAAGCTCACCGGCCAGGCGCCGCGGGTCATGCCGCTGGAAGGGCTGTGGTGGGTGGATGACCCGGCTCAGCAGGACATCGTCGCCGCGGTGGCGCGGGGCGAGGTCACTATGGCCGACAGCGATCGCGGCAGCTGGCGGTGGCAGGCGCTGATCATGCAGCCGGACCCGGTCGGCGCGGAGCTGATCGCCGACGTCACGGCGGAAGCGGCCAGCAAGAAGGACCTGCCCGGCCTGGCCCGGCTGGAGTACATCCGGTGGGCGGAGGGCCGGTGTGCCCAGTTGCTGCACATCGGGTCGTACGCCGCCGAAGCGCCGTCGATCGCGGCACTGCACGAGGCCATCGCCGAAGCAGGCTACCGCCCCCGTGGCCGCCACCACGAGATCTACCTCGGCGACCCGCGCCGCAGCGCGCCGGAGAAGCTGCGGACGATCATCCGGCATCCCGTCGAGCCGGCCTGAGGCCTGGCATGGCCAGGATCACCGGCGAGATCGTCATCGACGCGCCAGCGGACGTGGTCTTCGGCTTCGTCGCCGACCAGCGGAACGAGCTGGTCTACAACCCGCACATGGTGCGATCCGCGAAGATCACGCCGGGGCCGGTCGGGAAGGGCACCCAGTTCCGCTCGGCGGTCAGGTCCAGGGGCGGGCTCGCCGAGATGGCCATCGAGTACACCGGCTTCCAGCGGCCATCCCGGCTGGCCTCGACCACGAGGATGGCTCAGGCCGAGTTCAGCGGGACGCTCACGTTCGAGCCGGCTGGCGCTGGCACGCGGCTGCGGTGGTCATGGGACGCCCGGTTCACCTGGCCGCTGCGGTTGCTGGCACCGGTCCTGGCCCGGGTGGGCGAACGGCGGGAACGAGCGACGTGGGCAGGGCTCAAGCGGTACTTGGAGTCCTCTCCGCAGGCGGCGGGCGCCGGGGAGCAGCCCGGCCCCGCACCCGCCGCAGCCGCAGCCGGGAACGGCAGCCAGCCGCCCGGCCAGGGCCGGGTCGGCGCGGCGCTGCTGGCCGCGAGCGTGGCCGGGGTGGCGCTCGCCCCGCTTGCGCTGCGGCGGTCCGGCCGCGGCGGCCGCCTGCTGGTGGCAGTCGGCTGCGGGGCGCTGTTCGCCCGCGATGCCCAGATGACGCTGACCGGCGCGCCCGCCCGGCTCCGCCCGCTGCCCCGGCTCCTGCTCCGCACCGAGGTGCCGGTGTCCGGCAGCGCCGCCGGGGCGGCACTGCTGGCCTGCTGGCAGCAGCGGCCGGGCGTGGCCCGGGTAGCCGCCGCGGCCGCCGCGGCGACGTTCGCCGTCCACGCCGTTCGCGAGGCCATCTACCTCAGCCCGGGTCA
Source organism: uncultured Actinomycetes bacterium (assembly GCA_963819785.1). Classification (GTDB taxonomy): domain Bacteria; phylum Actinomycetota; class Actinomycetes; order Streptosporangiales; family Streptosporangiaceae; genus Palsa-504. The sequence goes on from CAWFXW010000014.1 coordinate 79,658, forward strand.
CGGCAGCCAGGAGCCGGCCGCCCAGCAGAGTCCGGCGGCATGAGACGGCTGGACGGCCCGCTGGACCGCTGAGTGCTGCTGGCGGGATTCCTCTACGACGAGATCGCGGAATCCTGGTCTTTGGCTACCAGATGCGAGGTCGCGGCGGTTGCAGCGTCGAACCTCTGATCGCAGAGCGTAGTCGACAAGTCAATGACAGATCGCGCGCCCACGCGCCGCTATCTCAAGCAACCTGGTCGCCTAGGCGGCTGATTCGCGCCACGCCGAACTGGATGTTCTGCGGCCGGTCATTCGCGCAGCCCAACAGGCTGGCGACGCCCGGATCTGCGAAGCGCGCTCGTGCCGAGGTCGGGGCACGTGGACGTCAGGGAGCCGGTGGCCTCAGATGCCCGTCGAAGAAAGCGACAATCCGGGCTCTGGCGTCGTCCGTGGCCTGTTCGTCGAAGCCCATCCCGATCAGCGGCCCGCTGAGCAAGCTGACGACCGTGAACACCCGGGGCAGCGCCGCGTCCTTACCCGCCGCGCCCGCGAACGTGGCCAGCTTGCCGGGATGGTTGTTCATGAAGGAGTGACCGACGCCCGGGTAGACCTTCACGTCATTGTCGATGCTGCTGCCGTCCAGGATTCGTTTCAGCCGGGCCGGCGCGTCCCCCACCGACCGGTCACGGGCGCCGTAGCTGGCCACTATCGGGCAGGCGTTCCCGAGCAGGTCCTCGGCGTTTCTGGGCAGCGCCCCGTAGTTGACACTGGAGGCTTGGAACCCGTGCCCGGCCGCCAGGAGGACAGCGAATCCGCCCCCCATGCAAAAACCGATCACTCCGATGCGCCCGGTGCAGCCGGGCCGGCCCGCGAGCCAGGACCGGGTGGCGTCGATGTCATCGAAGGCGGGACCCCGGCCCCGGGCGATGTCCTTGATGGTGGACACGACACAGCGGAGCTTGCCGCCCCAGGAGTAAAGATCCGGTGCCACCGCGAGATACCCCGCACCTGCCAGCCATTCCGCCTGCGCGCGCAGATCCGGCGTCATGCCGACGGCATCATGAATGACCACGACACCCGGCCAGGGCCCAGGGCTCGCAGGTGTCGCCAGATAGCCGCACAATCGCCGCGGGGCTGGGATCTGGACCTCGCCCATGCTGGCCCTCCTGGTTCGCCGCCGGCTCCGACCGCGGGTTCGCCGGCCCGCCCGCGGCACGGCTCGCCCGGCCCGCGCAGAACCGCTTCCGGTGCAAGATCCGCCGCTACTCCGGTTCGAAGTTGGCAGGATCATGGTAGTCGTAGCCGGGCTGCGCTGGCGCGGTGCCACGCGATGCCACCCGGACAGCACGCCCGGTATCTCCTCACCTACCTCGGTCCCGGCCCGGCCGTCCTGAGCTGGCAGGGGTGTTCCCGCCGAGCGCACGGCGGCGGCGGGGAGCAGCCCCGCGCCTCGCCGACGACCAGAACTGACCCGCCCCGGCGCACCTGAAGACAGACGCCCGCACCCACCTCGACAGGCAACGCCCGCCGGCCGCGAGCAACCTGCCCACGAACGGCAGTGATCTGCGCGGTTGGTACGGCCAATACCTATCGAATGAGCAGGCAGCGACGGCAGGTTCTCTGAGCAGAGCCAGGTTAGGTCCGCTACCGAGCAACAAGCAGGAATCGCACGGTGACCGGTCGGCCTGGCCGTGGCTGCCAGGAACGATTCAGGACAGGACGGCTCGGACGAGTGGTACGTGTGCGTCGAGGCCGGCGAACTGGCCGTGCTGTGCGACGGGCATCCCGCGCAGCGGGTTTCCGGCGCAGCGGGTTTCCGGCGGTCCGGGAACGGCGGGCTTCGCGGCGATCTCCGGCAGCGGGGTGTCGTCTCTGGTGGCGAAGTCCAGGTCCTGGGAGGGGCGGTGCAGGATCTTATGGGCTCTGAACGCGTACCCTCCGGCCAGCAGCAAGCCGTACTGTTCGAACACCGGCAGGCCATCTAGCAGCACCCGCAGGTGAGCGGGAGGCAGCCCGTCCAGGCTCACCGCGACGCCGGCGTGATGAGCTGCCGCTCCCACTGCCGCCGGGCGTGCGGACCCAGCAGCCGCCGCAGCCGGGGCCACATGGAGACCAGTGACTCACGGTGCACGAACCGCTCAAGATCCTCCCGCTGTGCTTCCGCAAGCAGCAGCGCGTAAAGGACCAGGCGCTGATCCTCCTGGCCCACGTCGTACACCCGGCGCCCTGACCAGGCCACGTGCAGCGGCAGCTCGACTTCGCCCGCGGCAGGTCCCCTCAGTTCTTCCAGAGATGACGGCAGGCGGCGCGCATACGCACCCCAGCGCGGCGGCAGAGCACCAGCCTCCATGCGGACAATTATCCCCCGCTCTGCATGCCACGAGCAGCAGGCACGCTGCACGCCGCCACCTCGTTATTACGACACTCTAACGCGGCAAAGTCCCGTGCTGGGTTCTGGCTTGAGGCTTAAGGACCATAGCCCGACAGCGGCATAACCATGATCCTCTCCTCCTTGCGGCAGGCGAGTTCCCCGAGGTTGAGCAGGAAGCCCGCCATGAACTGCTCACCTAGCCTGTTCTCGGCAGCGCTGGTCATCACGCCGCAGTGAGGGACACTGCCGGCGGGAGCTCGCCCGGGTACAGCGTTTCCTTGAGCACTCTCAGTCCGGGTACTCATCCTTGCGCCAGGAGCGGGGCTCGGCGGGCTGGGCTTTCGGCGTCCGGTCCAGCAGAGAGCTGAAGTACGGGGCGACGAACGGGTCGGGCGCCGCCACCGTGTAGGTGTGGTAGACGGTTCGGTCCTCCAGCGCGAAGGCGATCCAGCTCGGGTTCTCGCGCAGGCCATCCTTGAGCCCGGCACCGATCTGATGCGACCACTCCTGCAGCCAGCCGGGCGGATTGTCGGTCATCTCCTTGACCTCGGGGATCTGCTGTGCCTGCTGCTCGGTCACCGCAAGGCCGAAGTCGAAGGCGAAATCGGTGCCGTAGGTGGAGATGTAGGGGAACTGCCAGCCCATGCGCTGCTTGTAGGCGGTCAGGCGCTCGATCGGCGCCCGCGACAAGCAGATCAGCGTCACGTCGCGATGGTTCAGGTGGATGAGGGTCCCGTCGAGTGCGTCGGCTAGGCCGGTGCAGCCGGGGCAGGCACCGAGGGTGTAATCAGGGCCGAACATGATGTTGTAGGCGAGCAGCTGGGAACGGCCGTCGAACAACTCGGCGAGTGTCTTCGTGCCTTCCGCGGTGCCGAGCTGGTACTCAGTGTCGACCGGGACCCAGGGCAGATCAAGGCGCTTCGCCTTGATCTCCTCCTCTCGCCTCGCCTGCTCAGCCTCCAGCCGCGCAAGCTCCTCCCGGGCCGCCTGCCATTCCTCGCGGCTTCCGATCCTGTGCTCGGGCATGATGCCTCCTCTGGTCAGACCACACCGGGGAGACTCCCGCTGCGCGCGAAACTCATCGCCGGGCGAACAGTCCCGAGCTCCACGGGGTCACGTCACCCGCCTTGGCATTGATCGCCTGAGCCACCGCAACTCTCCCGAACCGGCGCCGCAGGCCTGATCACTCCTGCCTGGTGAAGTGACCGGACCAGCCTGGCCATGGCTGACCGCGGCCCCGGCGCTTGGGCCTTAACGCCGTTTTGGGTGCCGTTGCGGCTGGAATAGCCAGCGTGCCTGGTGCATCAGTTCCTGCTCGGCCCGGTGGCGGGCATCGGCGAAGTAGCGATCCGGATCGCGCACCATCTGCTCAGGACGGTCATCGTGGTCCTCGATGGTGATGTGGACCGTCACCTCCGCCGCCTTCCCCACGTCCTCAGTGTCCGCCGCGGCCGGCGATGCGGCAACGGCCGAAGGTCACTTCCCGCGCCGCCCGGGCGGCGCCTCCTTTGAGGCTACGCCAGCGCGACCGCGAGCAGCCCGGCCAGCAACCGGATCAGCGGCACGTCCGCCCGCCTGATCCCGTCTTTATCCAGCGCGTCCACCATCAGCATGCCGAACGCGTTCGGCCCGGCGGCAACCGGGACGGCGGCGACGGACTTGTAGGTCTGAGGCGCGATGGCACCCCAGGCCGGCGGCGGGCTGGCATCGAGATCGGGATAGAACAGATGCTGATTGTGCCGGATCATGCCGAAAACCAGGTCCCCGGCCGTGCTGCCCTCGGTCACCGGTTTCAGCGGATCATCGACGCGGCCGCTGTACTGGGCCGGAACCAGCATCGCCGGCGTCCCGGGCGCGAACCGGAACAGGCAGGCCCGCACCCGCCCGGAGCCAGCCAGATGGGCCGCCGAGTCCAGCACCATCGGCACCACCGCCTCAGCCAGCGCCTGCCGGTCATGCCTGCCCGCCGTCATCACGCGGCCGAGCTGACGCACGATCGGGTCCAGGGCATCATTCATCGTCACGCGCATCGCCACCGCCGCGTCGACCGCTGCCCGCTGCGCCTTGGCCCGCATCCGCTCCTTGCGGATCTGCTCATACGCCGGCACGCCAGCGGCCGTCACGCTCGCGGCGACGGCTCCCAGCGTCCACCATCGCCTGCCCGGCCCGGCGCCCCCGGCCTGCATACCGAACCAGGTGGCCAAGGCCACCCCGGCCAGGCTGACGATCGTGGTCAGGTAAACCCGCGCACCGGGCGGAAGCCGCATGCGGAGCAGGGTAGGCCATCACGCGCGGCACTCGCGGACCACGGGTAAATAATCAGGCCGAGATGGTGCCTCATTCACGTTGACAGATTCCGCACCGGGGTCCTGTACAACAAGCTCGGGCTCCGCTCCGCCGCCAGAGTCCTCCGCGGCCGTCGTCTTCCGCGAGCTGCGCGATGAAGACTGCCTGCGCGGCCTGGACCGTGGCATGTTCGTCGGGAGTCTGGCCTATTACCTGGGCGAGGTCAACGCACTGCACCCGTTCCGTGAGGGCAACGGGCGAGCGCAGCGGGCCTTCTTCGGGCAGCTCGCCCGCGCCGCCGGGTTCCCGCTCGCCTGGCAGCACCTTGATCCCGTCCGCAACGTCGAGGCCTCCGCCGCGATCATGCGCGGCGACCCAGAACCGATGCGGAAGATGCTCGACGCGCTCGTCAGGGACGGCACCTGACCACACGAGATCCGCCGATCGGTATGGCGTTGACGACTCGCCGATCGCTTTGGCAGGTGGCGCGTATCAGGTTGTTCGGCGCGTTGACGAGATTGTACGGGGCCCTGAGGGCAGGTCTTCGGTTGAGACGTGCTGCCGGTGGCCTGGCAGAGTGGGTGAGGTGGGCGATGGGCGCCGCGACGCGGCCGGGGATCCGGACGGCCCGCTGGCGGATGGTCCGTTGCGGTGCGCGGGCCCAAGGTCCCTGGTCGTGCCGGCCATTGGACCTAGCCCGTGTCCGCCGGCGGACGCGATGGTGGGCAATGGCGGCACCGCCGTCACAGTGGTGGCGTGCTGCCTGGCGTGGCGGGAACAGCACATGACCGGCAGGAGGCGCAAGCCCGCGGCGGCTGGCCTCTGGACTGGTCGCGTGATCACCGCCGACGCCAGTACATGTTCTGCAGACCTCACACGAGAAGGTGGCAGCAATGGCAGTGATCAGGTTCGATCCCTTCCGGGACCCTTTGGAGCGGCTATTGTCCATGGCTGCGACCGGGACGCGTGCCCCGCTCGCCATGCCCATGGACGTCTACCGCGCCGAGGATGGCAGCTACCACGTCGAGGCCGACCTGCCCGGCGTGGACCCTGACAGCGTCGAGGTGACCGTCGAGCACAGCACCTTGACGATCCGGGCCGAACGCACCCCGCACTACGGCGAGAGCGATCAGGTCATTGTCGCCGAGCGGCCCCAGGGATCGTTCACCCGGCAGCTGTCGCTGGGCGAGGGCGTGGACTCGGAGAACCTCACCGCCGGCTACGCAGACGGTGTCCTACACGTGACCATCCCCGCCTCGCCCAAGACGCAGGCCCGCCGAGTCCAGATCACCCATGCCTCCGGCGGCAAGCGCACCATCTCCGGGAGCACAGCCGAGAAGGGTGAGGCACCCGCCGGCGGCACCGGCGGCGGCTGAACATCCGCCCGGCCAGGCCTGCGCCAGCCGCCACGGCATCCGGGCTGGCGCAGGCCGGGGGCCGGCAAAGAACGGCGAGCTGGCGGCAACCCGATGTTGCCCAGGTGGTCATGCTGTCGCCGGATGGCTGTACCAGGCTCAGCCGCCCCCCGGAGCGGCTGTTGTCCGAACCGGTACCAGCACACCGCCAGGACCAGCATCGTTGCTGACGCCCGCGCCGACTCGGCGCTGTACTTACGGCAGCGATCTTCGCTGAGAGGGTACCTCGCCGGCTGGCTCCTGCGCCGTGCTGCCCGGGCCGCCGGGCGGAAGGCCCGCATCTAGGATGGCGCTCCACCCGGCTGGGCGGGTACTGACGTCCGCACAGCGCTGCTGAAGCCGCTGCAGTCACTCGCTATCGCCGATCCGGAATGCCGCCTCCAAGCGCGCGCTTTCCCGCACTTCGGGAAGATCCAGTACCGCGTCGACCACGCTCGCGCGGCGGCCTGGCGTGATGTGCCCGTACTCGGCGCGCAACGACACCCGGCGGTTCCGCCGGGTCCGTCGCAGATGATCACCTCGGCTGCGGCGACGGTGCGGCCATGGTCGCTGACCTCGAGGTGAACCAGCCGGGGCGCTTCCCGGGGGAGCCGACCCAGGCCGCGAGATCCAGGGTGCCGTCGGTGGCAGCCCGGGCAACATTGGTCAGGGGCAGGTTGCGGTTGCGGGCGTAGGCCCGCAGCCGGGCCTCCAGGTCCTCGAGCCCGACAGGCTCGCCGGTCCGGAAGGCGTTCAGGCAGGGGCCTTCCTGGGGCCTGCAGCTCGAACAGCTCCAGCAGGCGCATCGCCTCGCTCGAGGAGGCCACCAGCCCCAGGCTGCCCGCGGCAGAGACCAGCATCACGCCAGCGGCCGAGACGCCGAGCAGATTGACGCACCGGTCCGCCAGTCCGGTCAGCAGTCAACGACGTCGTAGTCGTCAACCAGGGTGTCGGCCATCTCGACCACTGACCGGACCACATCGGCTTCCCGGTCATCTCCACTCACCTCCTGAGCGTCCGGCGTCCCGTCACAATCGGCCGGCGGGCGCGATATCGCCTGTTTCAGGCTTGCTGACGCTGGTTCTACCGCTGCGCCGGGTCAATGATCACTGCGTCAGCGACTGCCAGGGCGGGCACGGACGCCGGTAGTGGTGGCCGCACAGCAAGAGATCAAACTGAACGCGGGCGAGCAGAGGCGGGAGGGATGAGGACCCGAACCACCGGTCTGGCGGGGCAGCAGCAGGCGCGATCACCCAGAGCGGGCGGCGGCGACCAGTCAGCCTGGCCGTCGGGAGACCTCCCGGCGGTCTTGGCCCTGCGGTGCGGAAATCTCATCCTCATGTAGCCAGCGTCACACAGCCAGCGCGACGGCGGGCGGTGCCCGCCGCGCGATCGCATACCGGTCCACGCTCACCGGCCAGGATCAGGCGCAGCGCCTTGTCGTTGCCCAGTGCCAGCGCTTCTGCGACAGCGAGCCCGGTCGGGGCCACGCGGATGTCGCCGAGGGCCGAACGGCCCGCCCAACCGGGACATAGGGCCGCGGCGCCCGCTGACGCCGCAAGATAAGGCTGAGAGAGCGAACAGCCCGCAAATGGCGGAGGTGAATATATATGACAACCGGAAAGGGAGCGGCGAACAGCCCGGGTACGCTAAGTGCTGTGCCCGGCCGGGAGTTGCCAGCCCCTGGGCCCGCTGCCCGCGGGCATGCCCTGCGGGCGCTCAGCCCATCCGAGTGCTTCGGACTGCTGGAACTGGGCGGCATCGGCCGCGTCGGGTTTGCAGCCGCAGACAAGATCATGATGCTGCCGGTCAACTTCGCTGCAACGGGAAAGACCATCATCTTCCGCACCGCACCGGACACGCTGCTGGCTTTGTATGCCAATGGGCAGGTCAGCTTCGAAGTCGACCACCTCGACCAGACGCTCCATGCAGGCTGGAGCGTCCTGGTGCATGGTCGCGCGCACGAGGTCACAGACGAGCGTGAAGTGAAGCGCCTTGAGGACCGAACGCATCTCGAACCGTGGGCGGGCGGCACCCGCGACGTGTACGTCCGCATCGCGCCGACCCGGATCAGCGGGCGGTGCATCGAGCCAAGCTCGGCCAGCCCCCAGGCGCCAGACACCGAAGCTTAGGTCCTGTGCCGTGAGCCAGTTGCGCTTGTGGCGTACCGGCGAGCGACGAGTGTCGCCGACATGACCCACTCCTCACGGCCGTACCGCTCGGTAGACATCGGCCGGACCAGTCGGCCAGCAATACCTCACCGAACATGGCGGGGCCGACCGCGTCCATGGCAACTGACTGAGCGCCTGCCTGGGCAGGAGAGTCATGCACTCGGCGGCTTACCTCGGCTGTCAACCTTCTGCGGGCCCAGTGAGCGCGGGGCTGTGATGGTGCGCTGCCTCGGCGGGCTGCCGACCGGCCAGCTGTGGACTGGCAGCCCGGTATCGGCGCACTCGAGGTAGCGGTCCAACATCACGGCAAGCGCACGTTCTCGGTCATGACATCGCTCGGCGGCAGCCAGCGTGACGCGCTGCCAGGCTGCGCCGGTCTGCCCGCAGGCCGCCCGGGCGGAGATCACGTCGAGCAGCGTGTCCACCTCGGTCGCTGCCACGCCGGCCTGGAGTAGCCCCTGTCGCGCCGTCGGCACCAGTTCGCCGACGAGCTTGGCAGCGCCAACGGTCCGTATCTGGTCTCGATGCCCGGCTGGCCAGGTCAGCTGGGCGGACAGGCCGTGCTGGGCGGCGCGATAGAACCCATGATCGGCGCGTTCGAACGGCAGGGCGTAGGTCCACTGCTGGTCTTGTCCGGCCACCCACAGGGACAGGCCGATCAGGAACGCGGCGTTGGCCAGCATGTCGATCATGGTGGGGCCGGCGGGTAGGGCCCGCATCTCGATCCGCAGGTGCCCGCCGGAGGCGGGGTCGTAGATGGCCCGGTTCCAGCGCCACACGGTGCCCTGATGCAGCCTCAACTCGTCCAACGGCGGCGGCTGCCCGGGGCCGCACTCCGACGGGCTTAGACGGCCGACCACCGGCAGCAGCGGCCGGTGCAGCCGGATGCCCTCGGCGAATAGCTCCAATGGCCCGCCCCGCAGCCATCCGGTGCCTAGCGTGGCGCGGGCCAGCCGGCGACGTGGTTCGTAGCCTGGGCGATCGTCCACCGACTGCTTGTAGAGGGCGATCCGTGTCTCCTCCCAAAGCCGGCGGCCCAGGAACGTGGGTGAGTTGCCCGACACGGCCAGCACCGGTGCGGTGGCCAGCTGGACGGCGTTGTAGAGGCGCGTGAAAGCGGCCGGAGCGACCCGAAGGTGCACCTGGAATGAGGTGTTCGCCCCCTCCAGCCCGACATCCTCGCTGGCCAGTTCGAGCGGGTCCTGACCCGCGATCCGGATACTGAACGGGGCCTGGCGCAGCCGCCGCAAGCCGCTGTTCAGCGCCCGGTACCGAGGCGCATCGGTCATCATGTCAGGCCCGAGGTCGGCGCGTCGCAGGGTGGGCAAGATGCCGATGAGCGCGACCCGGCCCGCATGGTTGCTGGCCGCGTCGGCCACCCGATCGAGCAGGAGATTCAGTTCGCTCCCGAGCGCGGCGAACGGCCGACCAGCCAGCAGGGCCGGAGAGGCGTTTAGTTCCAGGTTGCAGCGGTTCAGCTCCATAGTGACCCGGGGATCGGCCACCGCGGCACGGATGGCCTGGTTGCAGGGCAGCGGACGGGCCGCGCTGTCGACCAGGAACAGCTCAAGCTCGGCACCTACCGTGGCGGGACCGGCCCCGAAGCCAGGCAGCTTGAGGAGCTGCGCGAGCGCGGACAAGCATTCCCCGAGCCGCTCGGCAAAGCGCGAGTAATCCAGCTCGTCGAACTCCTCGTTCTCGATATCCGCTCCCATTGCCGGACCTCACCATCTGCCGCAGGCTGCGGCCTCAGGCCGCGGTGAGCCGCCCCGGCCCGAAGGGCCGCCGGCCTGGGAGATCCGACGGCCGGTCAGCTTTGAAGGCAAGATGCGTACGTAGCGGCTCCTGGCACCCGGTGCCCACGGGAACAGCGGCAGCCTCCGCAGGCGCGCCAGCTCTTGCCGGTCAGTCACCTCGACGGCCTCACCCCGGACCACGACGCTCCAACCGGTATGAGCCTCAGCGTCGATTCCATCGATCTCGAAAGCGACCCGGCTGCCCCCGGCTGCAGCGTCCAGCTTCGTTCCCTCATCGGTGCGGAACACCACCATGTGACGGTCGAGGACGAAGTTGACCGGAAACACGACCGGACCGCGGTCATCAACGACAGCCACCCGGCCCACCTGCTGTCGGGCCAGTAGCCCGAAGCATTCGCCCTTGGTTAGCTCCTGCCAGCAAACCTGGCGCCCCGGCCCCTCATTCATAGCCGATCTCCTGCCTGCGGCGCTGGACCACCAGGGCTGGGTGTTGCGGACCGACAGAGCCCACATCGCCCGCCCCCACGGCATATATCGCCATCTCCTCCGAGCCAGGCAGCGCCGGTTCGACGACCAGTTCGACGGGCAAGGGGGGAATGGCCATGGCTCCTCCCGGAACACAGCGGGCAGTACTGCCGACACCACCAGCAGGACCCTGGCCCATGCCTGAGTGCAGGTGCGAAAGTCCGTGTCCAGCGGGACCTTCGTCTGCGATCGGCGGCCAGTGTGGCTCTCGGCCAGGACACGCTAGCGACGACGCGGCCGCGACGACGCGGCCTTGAGATGGGGTATTCACCTGTCCGACGTGTCATCTTGCCCTTTTCTGTCCGCGTACGCGGTCGCGTCACTACGGTAGTGGCATGCGCGACGGGGAAGTCGTCTCGACTGTCGTGGCGGGCGACCCCGCAGGGCTCGCAGAGGCATATGACAGGTATGCGGCACCGCTGTACAACTTTTGCAGGACGATGCTTCGCGAGCCTGCCGACGCTGCGGATGTTGTGCATGACACGTTCGTCATCGCGGCATGCAAGCTGTCCGGGCTGCGGGACCCGGAGCGGCTCAGGTCCTGGCTGTACGCGGTGGCACGCAACGAATGCCGACGGAGGCTGCGAGGCGACAGCCAGCAGATGCCCTTCGACGGGACGGTGGACGTGGCCGATGAAGCCGCAGACGTCGCCGCGGACGCAGAGAAGGCGGAACTGCGCGCTCTGGTGCGCGATGCCCTCAGCGGGCTGGGATCCTCCGAACGGGAAATCCTCGAGCTACAGCTCCGTCACGGCCTGACCAATAGTGAGGTCGCGAGCGTACTTGGGACCTCCCGCAACCACGGGCACGCGCTCCTCTCGCGTGCCCGTGGACAGTTGGAGACCTCGCTCGGAGTGCTTGTCGTGGCCCGCGCCGGACGCCGGGATTGCCCGATCCTGGACACGCTGCTCGAAGACTGGGACGACCGGCTGACCGTCCTGCTGCGCAAGCGTGTCAACCAGCACGTGCAACGGTGTGTGGTCTGCTCCGAGCGACGGCACCGGGAAATGACCCCGGCGATGTTCCTCGGAGTGACGCCCATCGTCGCGCTGCCGCTGGCCGACGCCGCTGCTCTCCTCCCAGGCTTCAGGGATCAGGTTATGCGGGCCGCTACCGGGCAGTCGTCCGCGGCGTTGGCACACCGGGCCGCCGCTACGCGAACTGCGTACAGGTTCGGGCACCACGGATTCCCCAGGCCACTCGATCCGGCCAGAGCGCAGTGGTGGCATATGCGGCCGACGCATGCCGGCGCGCTGGCGGGAACGGCGGCGGCAGTCGCGTCCGCCGTCACCATACTCGCCACGCCTCCTCACCATGTCGCGCGTCCGGACGAGGGCAGGATCACAGGCGTGACCAGCGGCGCCGCTCCCGCTCCTAGCGTGACCGGCGCCGCTCCCGCTCCTAGCGTGACCGGCGCCGGGGGTACCGCTCCCAGCGTGACCGGCGCCGCGGGTACCGCTCCCAGCCTGACCGGCGGTACCGCGAGGGCCAGTGCCACCTCGGGCGCAAGCGTTATGCCGACGAGTGCGGCGACGCAGGCACGCGCGTCCAAGGCAGCGTCCGCGACCGTCAGCACCATACCGGTCTCCGGCGAGCTGAGTATCAGCCCGGCAACGCTTGATGTCGTGCCGCCTGCGCCCGGTACGATCACGCTTACCGCCTCCGGCGGCCCCGTTGACTGGTCGGTCTCGGAGCCACCTGGCCTGACCAGGAAAGTCATCGTCTCGCCAATGTCCGGCACGTTGGCGGCCGACGCCAGCACCACGGTCAGCGTTACGGTGGACGGCCCGGGAAAGATGCACGTGCATCTGGTGTTCAGCCCCGGAGGCGCCGAGGTAACAGTGGTAATCAGCTGACGGGACGGGCAGATGACACCCCGGGGAATGCCCGCATGGATCACTGTCCGGCGCCATCGTCGCACCCCAGCATATTGCGGGATGCGATCGCCCCGGTACTGACGGCATACGCACGGGGTGAAAGGCCGGCGTCTACCCGCAGGCGGCTTGTCCACCGGCGCGTACACGAGACCGACTACTGGACGCCGGACCGCGGACCGTGGAGCTACCGACCGGGCTCGTCAGACAAGCTCTAGACGGTGCTCAAGAACAGATGCCAGGCGCTGCAACGTCGACTCCGTTGGGTTGTCAGCACCCCGTTCGATACGGCTGATATCCGCCTGCGAGACACCGCTCTTCTCAGAGAGTTCCACCCTGTGTTTGCCTCTGTTATACCCGCTTAGCAGCAGAACGATCTTGCCCGATGGCAGAAGAACAGCCGCAGCATGATGGCTTCGGTCTCGGCGACCAGCTCAGCCAAGACGGCGCCGACCTTAGTGGCAACCTCCTCGGCAGACCAGCGCAAGCGGAACTCGTAGAGCCCCCCGCCGAGAGCCTTGCCGAATTCGGTTTCCACTTCGTCGAGACCTCGTTGGGCTAGGACCAGCTCGATCGCAGTCTCTAGAGCGACACGCTTTTGTGTGCTGAGGCCCTGTATCCACTCAAGGCAGGGCTCACTGCCTCGTTCGTCCGCGTAGAACTCGATGTCCCACTCGCCGCCATCGACCACGGGCGACCAACCTACACCACTGAGTGTGCAACATACGCGACTCAACATGACTACCTCGGCCTGAGCCCAAACCTCTGTGGGTGCGGACCGGGAGCCCCGCAGCGTCGACGCCACCGCCGCCATTCTCCAGTCGTACCGCAGCCCGCGTCCAGGCAGCGCGAACGCAGCATCGGCCCAGGTCATCGACCACAACTGCAAATGCAGCCATGATCCGCCGTGCAAACGATAACGACACAGGTCGTCCTGCCTCTGGCGCTGGGCGCCTGGGCCGTCGGGCGCGCGCCGGACTGCGCCTCTGGCTCTCGCAGCTAGCACGGCGTCACACTCCATGGAGACGGGTTCGTCGCGGTACAGGTCATGCCGCGCGCGGTCCAGCGACTCCTCGTCGGTTCTGTCGCCGTACCCGGCAGCAGCGGAGAATCCGCCGCGAGGGCCGGCTTGCCGGAACGGCGCTCCTGAGGCTGCTGCTCGTTGGCGGCCTGGTACTGCTCGTCGGTGACCGGTTCGAGCCATGTCGTTCCCTCTCTTCCGGGATGCCCTCGAGCATGGCGAGGTGGCACATGAACTTTCCGGCGGCGGCGCCGTGCCAGTGTTCCTGGTCTGGCGGGTGTATATTTCGGCCCGGGAAAGGTCAGGGCAGCGCGACGTCAACCTGCTTGGTGGCGGTCAGGTTGCCGCGGGCGGTGCCTAGATAAGTGCCGGAGGTCGGGGCTACGTCGGTGTAGTCACGCCCGGTGGCGACGGTCAGGTAATTCGCGCCGACGCGGCAGCCGTTGCAGGGGTCGAGCGCTACGGCGCGCGCGGCGTCGGCGTCGGCGACGATAACTTCCACCCAGGCGTGCGTGCCGCCCTCGCCGAGCAGGTGTCCGGAGACGTAGCGCGCCGGCAGCCCGATCGCCCGGCAGAGCGCGATCATGACATGCGCGGCGTCCTGGCAGACCCCCTGTCCGCTGGCGAGTGCCTCGGCCGCGGTGGTGGCGACCGAGGTCACCCCGTACGCGTAGCGGATCGCCTCATGCACGTACGCGCAGAACCGATCGGCGGTGGCTAGCGTGTCCTGGTCGGCCATCGTCGCCGCCAGCCGCCGGATGGCCGCGTCGGCGGCGGTCAGCCGGGTCGGGCGCAGCAGCCGTGAGTCGGTGAGAGCGGCGGCCGGCACAAGCACGTCGGTGCCCGGCCCGACACGCTCGACGACGGCGTCCACCACGAACTCGACCCTGTCCGGCACCAGTGGCACGCGTGATCTGGTGACTATGTTGCCGGCGGCGTCTCGCCGGTGGGTGGTCCGGGCGTCGGCGGCGGAGACGGTGATCGAGTGCCGCCGCCGCCGCTGGTCGCCGTGCCGGCGTGGCGGCACCACGACCAGCCGGTGGTCCAGGTCCCGTACCGGCGCGTCATAGGTGTAGCTGAAACGCTGGCGCAACACGTAAGTCAGCCGGCCTGCGTCTGGCAGCTCGCGGTGCGGCACACGACGCTGCGGGGTGGACGGGAGCGCATCGGCCCGCGCCTCCGTCATGTCATCTCCTCGGTCCGGAACCGCCTTGCCTGCAGCACCGGACCCCGAGCGCGAAGGTCGGGGCCTCCGCAGTGCACCGGAACTCACACTCCGTCCGGACCTGCGGTGCGACTGCTGCCATTACTGCATAGTGAACTAGCTTTGTTTCTCAACTGTAACGACGGGCGGAATGACGGGGTAACAGACCAGTGGTACGAATCCACTTATGGGCGGCCTCCTCGACAGGTACCCGCGCGGCCCTGCCTACGACGAGATGTTCGGGGCGGATGGTCTGCCGCACCCGCACACGCGGGCGCTGTACGACGCCCTGCAGACGCTCACAGGCGACGACCTGGCGCGGCGGGCGGAGGCCCGGGACCGCAGCTTCCGCGACCAGGGCGTCGTGTTCTCCCATGCCGGCGAAGAGTGGGTCTTCCCGCTCGACCTGATCCCGCGGCTGATCCCGGCGGCCGAGTGGGAGCTGGTCGAAGCGGGCGTCGTGCAGCGGGTACGCGCGCTGGAGGCGTTTCTCGCCGACGTCTACGGGCCGGCCGAGGTGGTCCGGGACGGAGTGGTGCCGCGGTCGCTGCTCACCACCTCGGCCGGGTTTTGCCGGCGGCGCACGGCATCGAGCCGCCGAACGGCGTGCGGGTCCACCTCGCAGGGATCGATATCGTCCGCGACCAGGCAGGCGTCCTGCGGGTACTCGAGGACAACCTGCAAGTGCCGTCCGGCATGTCCTACGTGGTGGAGAACCGCAGGACCATGGCCCGCGTCTTCCCCGGCCTGTTCCTGGAGCAGCAGGTGCGGCCGGTCGCTGCCTATCCGGGGTGGCTGCTCGACGCGTTGCGGCGGTCGGCGCCGGTCGGCGCTGAGGAGCCCGCCGTGGTGCTGCTCACCCCCGGTGTGGGCAACGCGGCCTATTTCGAGCACGCCTTCCTGGCCCGCAAGATGGGCATCGAGCTGGTCGAGGGCCGGGACCTGTTCTGCCGCGACAACATCTTGTACATGCGCAGCGTGGGAGGGCAGCGGCGGGTGGACGTCGTCTACCGGCGCGTCAACGACGACTTTCTCGATCCGGTGCATTTCAGGGCCGACTCCGTCGTGGGGTGCCCGGGTATCCTGAACGCCGCCCGCGCCGGCAACGTCACGATCGCCAACGCGGTCGGCAACGGCGTAGCCGACGACAAGCTGACGTACACCTACCTTCCCGCGCTCATCGAGTACTACCTCGGCGAGCGCCCCCTGCTGCCGAACGTCAGGACCTACCGGCTCGACGATCCGGACGTGCGGGCGCAATGCCTGGCCCGGCTTGACCAGCTGGTGGTCAAGCCGGTGCAGGGGTCTGGCGGCCACGGCATCGTCGTCGGGCCGCAGGCCTCCGACGCCGAACTGGCCGCCGTGCGCGAGCAGGTGCTGGCCGCGCCCCGGGCGTGGATCGCGCAGGAGCTGGTGCTGCTGTCGACCTCGCCGGCGCAGCTCGGCGACCAGTTGCTGCCCCGGCACATCGACCTGCGGCCGTTCGCGGTCAACGATGGGGTGCAGGTCCGGGTGCCGCCCGGCGGACTGACCCGGGTGGCGCTGCGGGAGGGGAGCCTGATCGTCAACTCCAGCCAGGGCGGTGGCTCCAAGGACACCTGGGTGCTGACCTCCTCGCCGGGC
This sequence comes from uncultured Actinomycetes bacterium, assembly GCA_963819785.1. Taxonomy (GTDB): domain Bacteria; phylum Actinomycetota; class Actinomycetes; order Streptosporangiales; family Streptosporangiaceae; genus Palsa-504. The sequence goes on from CAWFXW010000014.1 coordinate 95,863, forward strand.
TGGGACGCCGAAGCCGACGGGCCGTCAGCGTTTCCTGCGCAGGCGGTACGCGGCACCGAACCCGACCGCGGTCCTCGCCAGGACCAGCCGCAGCAGTGAGGGGACCGGGATGCTGAGTCGGGTCGCCGAGGCGCTTTTCTGGGTGGGCCGGTACGTCGAACGGGCGGAGGATACCGCCCGGCTGCTTGACGTGCATTTCCACGAAGTGCTCGAAGACCCGGGCGTGGACGAGGCCCGCGCATGCGCCGTCCTGCTGGCTGTCATGGGAGTTCCGGGCGACACCGCCAAGCGGCACCGGGACTCCCGGGCCGTCCTGGAGTTGCTCGGCTACGACGAGGACTCGTCAAGCTCAATCGTCGGCGCGCTGTCCGCCGCCTGGCAGAACGCCCGCAGCGCCCGGGAGGCGCTCTCCGCGGAGATCTGGGAGTGCCTGAACTCCACCCATAACTCCCTGCCGGCCCGGGTGGCGGCCGCCCGCGACTTCGGCCCCGCGCCGTTCTTCTCCTACGTCCGAGAGCGCGCGGCCAACGTCGCGGGCTACGTCGAGGCGAGCATGAGCCGGGACACCAGTTATGACGCGCTGATCCTGGGCCGCAGTCTGGAGCGGGTGGACATGACCGCGCGCCTGCTCGCGGCCCGGATCGGCGCCGAGCGCGCGAGCGAGGGCTGGACCTCCACCCTTCGAGCGTGCTCCGCCCACGATGCTTACCTGCGTACCTACCAGCAGGGCGTCGAGGCTCCCCGGGTGGTGGAGTTCCTCTTGGTGGACCGGCTCTTCCCCCGGTCGGTCTTCTACGCGCTCCAGGCCGGGGAGCGTGCGCTGGCCCGGCTGGACCCGGCGTCCGGGCGCTCCGGGCTGGACGAACCGGGCCGCCGGGCGATCGGCCGGGCACGCACCGACCTGGAGTTCCTGTCCGCCGCCGATCTCCTCGACGGCCTGCCGGACCGGCTGCTCGGACTGCAGCAGGCCGTGTCGACGATCAGCGAGGAGGTGACCCAACGGCTTTTCGCCGGGTCACCGCCGCCCCAGTGGAGCCTGAAGGAGACCGGGGCATGAGCTGGCGGATCGCAATCCGGCACCGCACCGTCTACAACTACGCCGAACCGGTGCGGGCGTCGTACAACGAAGCGAGGCTGACCCCGCCGAGCGTGGACGGGCAGCGCACCCTGCAAGCCGCCCTCGTCGTCACGCCCGCGGTGCGGCCGTTTCGTTACGTCGACTACTGGGGCACGGCAGTGGACGCGTTCGACATCCACGTGCCGCACACCGAGCTTGTCGTGCTGGCGACGTCGACGGTGGAGACCGCCCCGCCGCGGGCCGTGCCGGCGGGCATCAGCTGGTCCGAGCTGGCCGCGCCCGCGGTCCAGGATCGCTTCGCCGAGTTGCTCACCGCCTCGTCCTTCGTCACCGCCGAGCCCGAGCTCACCGAGCTCGGGCGGTCCCTGCGCGCCGAGCCGACGCCCGTGCAGGCCGGGCTGCGCGCCGCCGAGTGGACCCACCAGACGTTGCGCTACGAGCGGGGCGCGACACACGTCCGCACGTCCTCGGCCGAGGCTCGCGCCGCAGGCAAGGGAGTATGTCAGGACTTCGCGCACGTCACGCTGGCCCTGCTGCGCGCAGTCGGACTGCCTGCGCGCTACGTCTCCGGCTACCTCTACCCGGCCGCGGAAGCCGAGGTCGGCGAGACGATGACAGGAGAGAGCCACGCCTGGGTGGAATTCTGGGCCGGTGACTGGGTCGCGGCCGACACGACCAGTCTCGCCGAGGTGGGCAGCCGGCACGTGCTGCTGGCCCGCGGCCGCGACTACGCGGACGTGCGGCCGCTGTCCGGCATCTACTCCGGCCCGGCGGCGGAGCACTTCGGCCGTCACCGTCGAGGTCACCCGGCTCGGCTGAGCGAGCCGCGGCGAGGAGATTCATTCCGGCTCCTCCTGCGCATGCACGGTCATCGACTCCAGCAGCGGCGCGCCGAAGGTGGTGACCATGGCCACGTCGGACGCGTCCCGTCCGCATCCGATCAGAATCCGGCCCTTACGCCGGCGGTTGTTGCGCGGATCGAAGGTCCACCACCGATCGCCCAGCCAGACCTCCATCCACGCGGCGAAGTCCATCGGCGCCGGGTCCGGCGGCACGTCCATGTCGGGCAGATAGCCGAAGACATATCGAGCCGGGATGTTCAGCGCCCGGCAGAACGAGATCGCCAGGTGAGTGAAGTCGCGGCAGACACCGAACCCGGAGGCGTTGACGTCGGCCGCCGTGGTCCGCGGGCCGCTCCTGCCGTACTCGAACGTCAGGTGGCTGTTGACGTAGTCGCAGATCGCCTGTACCCGGGAGTAGCCGGCGGGCATGGCGCCGAAGCGCGACCAGGCTTCGTCGCCGAGCATGTCGGGCAGGCAGTAGCGGCTGGGCAGGGTGTAGATGAGCACCCCGTCTGGCAGCTCTTCCGGCGGCAGCTCCGGCGCTTGTTCGTCGGCGTCCTCGGTCGCGTCGGGCACGAGCACCAAGGCGCCGAAACGCAGCGTGGAACGCCCGGCGGGCAGCATCGCCCGCGCACACGGGTTGCCGTAAAGGTCGGTGTAGTGACGGATGCGCACCTCTGGCTCCGTCGACCACTCCCGTCGCGCGAGACTGACCGGGGCCGCGTCCCGGGGTTCGACCTGGAAAACGGCCGGGGTGTCGACGGCAGCCACGTACACGAACTCGCACCCCACCCGCACCCGTCGCATGTCCATGGCCCCAGTGTGCTCCTGCGATGTTTCAGCCGCGCTATACGCCTGCGTTCGCTGCCAGGCGTTCGAGAACTCCCTGAGCGCCGACATGCTTGCCGGCCGACGAGAGCTGCTGGCAGCGTCGGCCCCCAGGGCAAGGCCGAAAGAGTACCGGCACCTCGGTTCGGGCTCACCTACAACCCGGCGGGCGCGGCCCCCGTCAAATAACCAAGAGAGCCGCTAGCCCCTTGCGAAGGGCCGGGCCGGTCGAACTCGGCCGCAAGCAAGGTGCCCTTGCCCACGGTGCGCGGCCCGGTGAGGATCACGACGGGCTCTTCGCGCAGGCGCTGAGGGACGACTTCGACGAGTCGGCGAGGGCGCAGCCCGCCAGTAGCCTTCATGCACTTCAGGATGCCATGCGCGGCAGCCTGTGAATGGTTTCATGGGCAACTTTACAGCTCTATACTGGGCAACTTTACAGCCCCGATCTGGGCAACCTGACGTTCATCGCCTGGGAATCTGGACAGGTAAGCCCGCTGCCGAGATCGCGAACCGCCCTGAATGTGAGGGTGAAGATAGTCCGTAATGCACGTCATAACGACACAGGTTGTTGTCCGCCGGACTCGGGAAGAGGAACCGGGGCAGGTTCGCGGGCGGGGAGGCGCAAATGACGGATCTCTGCGGTTTTAAGCTCTGGAAGACTTCGGTGCTGGGACGGGTCCATCCGCAGGAAGCCGGCCCGCAGGATCTGCAGCGTGTCCCCGTGGGAGATCAGGAGGATGTCGCGGCCCGAGTACCGCCGTTCCAGATCCAATATGAAGGCGGTCGTCCGGTCAAGCACGGCGGCCGTCGGCTCGACGTCGCCGTCGGCACAGCAGGGGTTCGCCTCATCGGTCGCCCAGACCCGCGCATAGTTGCTGGTCGCTGACCCTTCCCAGTCCCCGAAGCACCGCTCGCGGAGAGCCTCCGCGATGACAATTTCCAGCGCGCCAAGCTGCGCGCGTACGATCTCCGCCGTTTGCCAAGCGCGCGAGAAGTCCGATGAGTAAATCACCGTGTTCCCGGGCAGGGCGCAGCCCCGCGCCGCCGCTAGCACCTGCTGGCGGCCAAGCTCCGATAGCCCGTGATCGCCGCGCCGGTCGTTCTCGATCCGGCTTACGATGATGTCGCGCGCGTTCGCCTTGCTCTGCCCGTGGCGCATGATGCTGAATCGATTCGCCAGGCGATCCACGCCGCACAGGTGGTTCATGACGCGCCGAAACCATCGCTGAAGCTCAAGACGACCCTCACATCGCTCAGTGCGCAGTGCCCGGATGATCTTCGGGTGGACGGGGAAAGGGCCCGTCGAAGAGCCGCATACGTCATAGACGTATACTTTACTCATGGCTATGACGACGATACGTGTGGAAACCGAGGTCCGCGACCGGCTCGCATCCCTGGCTGCGGCGCACGGCCGGAGTCTCGGCGCTGAACTGCAGGCAATGCTCGACGAAGTGATGTGGCAGGGTATCGAAGCCGGTTACCGGAAACTGGCGGCCGACCGGGAGGAGATGGCGGCGTACCAGGCCGAGATCGCCGAATGGACATCGGCCGACATTGGCGACCTCGGCGCTACCGCCGCAGAGGAGTACCCGGAGTACAACTCTTGACCAGCGGAGATGTCCTGCTGTGTGATCTCAACCCGGTAGCTGGCCGCGAGCAGGGCGGCACACGGCCGGTTCTCGTCGTGTCACACCACCGGTACTCGGTGATTCCCGGACTATTCCTCGCGGTGCCGCTTACTACCCGTGATCGCGGCCTTGAGCATCACATTCGAGTTCCCGCCGATGACCACACCGGGCTAAGGCAGGTCTCATTCGCCATGACCGAGCAAGTCCGTGCCATGTCCGATCAGCGAGCCGGACGTCAACTGGGCAGCGTCAGCACCGAGACGCTGACCGCCGTCAGCCGGTACCTGCACCTGTTCATCGTCTGAGGCAACCACCTCCGGCCACCCGGCACCTCCGCTGCCCATAGCGTACGTGCCCGGGGCCGAAATATGTTGCCTTCTGTAACTGATTAATCACGATATGCCACGATACGAGCATGGCGCATAGGGATGACTGGACTGCTGGCGATATCACGGGCATAGTCGCCAATCCGTTCTATGCGATCAACATCTATCAGGGACTGGCTCTGCCTCATGAGCCAATGATCAGCGAAGACGACTGGATCAAAGCTAATGTCAAGCTGATCAGGGAACTCGGACCCGGACCCTATCTCCGTAACCTGTTGTCCATCCTCAAAGGCAACTATCCCCGCGGATAGCGTGGACATCCCCTTCGATTCCGGACAATGCCTGACGGACTCGTGGCGATGATCCGTCCGCCAGCGGATGTCTTTCCAGCTCAATGGCTATATCTACGTGTGCAGCCGCAATCCATGGTGCAAACGATAATGACACACATCGTTTCGGCTACGGCGCCCAGTTCCGCGGCGGTCAGCTCATCCGTCCTGATCAGCGAAGATGTCCCTTAGAAGGAGCCCGAGTCGTGCGGGCGGTTCCTCTTCAGGGAAGATCTCGCGCACCGAGGCGAGGACGTCATCGACAGTGTGCAGGTCGAGCACCTGCGCGAGTTGCCGGATGTCTTCCGCGTCTCGAGGCCGGGCTGCGAGCGCTTTCATAGCCAGGAGATGCTCGGGTGAGGCAGCGAAGACGCGAAGGCCCGGGTGGTCGAATACCCGCGAGGCCGCCGAGTCCCCGCCAGGCGCGACATAGGAACTGGCCTGCTCGTTCAGCCACCAGCGGGGCAGGTCGAGCTCGGCAGCCACCGCCACTGCTTCGTCAAGGACGATGCCGTGCGGCTTGAAGAGGGCATCGACGTCACGAGTGGCCCTGCGCGAGTCGTACGCGAGGGCCATCGCAGCACCGCCGAACACGTAGAGGTCTGCCACCACGCCGCGCCTGGCCAGCCGGTCACCAAGACGGCGGAAGGCCTCTTCGATGCCCGCGCGGTCGAGGAGTGGCGAGGGATCGCTCACGCAGCGTCGATCTCGTAGTCGGCGACGAACACGCCCCGCCTGCGGAACGCCGCCGGGGCATGCACGAGCGCCTGCGCGCGCGCACCTGGAGTGTCAAACGGGAACCAGAAACGCCGCAGCCCGCGGGATGCCGACCACCCCGGCGCGTCCTGGCCATCTCGCATGGCAAGGTGCTCGGCAAGCCCCGCGAAGAGCACATCCCAGCGCTCATCACCGGTCGATCCCGGCGCGTCCGCGAGCAGTCGCTGACGCGCCCCGGCCGGCTCCCGGTGATATTCCTTCAGGAACTCGACGACCAGCCGCCATCGCGTGTCGAAGTCCGGCTCGGCCGCGGTGAAGCGAGCGAGCTCAGCAAGGCTCATCGGCTGGTAACTCACACTCACAGAGTAGCGAACGCGATGCATCCCGCACTGCTTCCGGGACGTGGCCCCTGAGCGGGCATGCCACCAGCGCTGAGGCAGCAATGCCTGCGCCTCAAGCCAAATCCATCAGCTGTTTGCCCAGCTCAACGGACACATCTGCAAATGCGGCCACGATCCGTGGTGCAAACGATAACGACACAGATCGTCCTGTCTCCGGCACCGAGCATCGGAGCAGGCTAGGTGTGCCGAGCGGGCCGACCGGCCGATTTTGTACAAGTTTTAGTCCACTATTGCCATGACCGATCCGGTGGTACCGCAGGGCGGTCGCGCGCTACCGGCAGCCGTGAGTGCCAGAGGACCCGTACAGCGATCCGGTCACCGGGGTCCTGGACAAGAAGCTCGGGCTTCGCTCCGCCGCCGCGCTTGAGGCGGCGGAGAGGGAGATCGCCCACGCGGCCCTGATCCTGCTGGACGAGTCGCCCGCATCCCCCAGCTACGACCTGCCCCACCTGCAGGAGGTCCATAAGCGGATTTTCGGTGACATTTACCAGTGGGCCGGGCAGATCCGGACGGTGGCCATCGCCAAGGGCGCCATGTTCTGCCTGCCGCAGTACATAGAGTCCTCCGCGGCCGTCATCTTCAGCGAGCTGCACGATGAACACTGCCTGCGCGGCCTGCACCGTGACGCGTTCGTCGGGAGGCTGGCCCATTGCCTGGGCGAGGTCAACGCCCTGCATCCGTTCCGCGAGGGAAAACGGGCGGGCGCAGCGGGCTTTCTTCGGGCAGCTCGCCCGCGATGCCGGGTTCATGCTCGCCTGGCAGCATCTTGATCCCGTCCGCAACGTCGAGGCTTCCGCCGCGATCATGCGCGGCGACCCCGAACCGATGCGCGAGATGCTCCACGCGCTTGTCAGGGACGGCACCTGACCACACGAGATCCGCCTACCGGAATGTCGCCGAAGCGTCAGACTGGCTGACGCCATGACGGTCCAGCCGCGTCGTCCGTCGGCCGCTGCCTGCAACTTGTTTCGGGACGTATCTGGCATGATCGTGCTTTATGCCGCTTCGTGCAACTCGAACGGATCGCTTGCGGAGGCTGGCCGCTCGGGTGAGAGTCTGGACTCGGTAGCCGGTGAATGCGGGAATCTTCGGTGGAGGGCTGCGATGAGCGATGCGGGAAGCGGCGAGTCGGCCAGGCCCGTGGCGTTGGCCGAGTTCGTGTCGGGGTTGCGGGAAGAACTGCGCACGGCGCAGGCGGCACGCGAACCAGGACTGCAGTTCGCCGTAGGACCGGTGTCTGTCGAGTTCACTGTGGTGACCGCGCGCGAGGCCGGGCCGGAGGCCAAGGTCCGTTTCTGGGTAGTGGAGGCCGGGGGATCGGCGCGTTGGTCGCGAGAGACGACGCAGAGAGTGTCTTTGACGCTGACGCCCGTTGACGAGCGCGGGCAGCCCATCTACATATTGGATCGCGTGGTAAGCCCGCCGCCGTGACCACGGTGTGTGGCCTGGCACCGATCTGGTCTCGAGCGGGGTGGTGGGCGTGGACACGGCGCGAGTGATAGAGCTCTACACTCCCGCCGTCGAGGACGTTGGCGGGCAGGTGGGCTCGGGATACCGGGTCGGCCCGGAGGTGGTGCTGACCGCGGCACACGTGGTGGCCGGGCTGTCGGCCTGGCAGGCGGGCGAGCCGGTGCCGGCCGACGTCGGCACGCCTGGGGTGTGCTGGGCGCGGCCGCTGCGCGAACGGGAGTGGGTACCTGCAGTCGTGGCGTGGCGGGATGAGGACAAGGACGTGGCCGTGCTGCGCCTAGCCCCGGCAGCCCCGCCGTTGCCTGCGGGCAGCCCGCCGCCAGGCTGGGGCCGGGTGGATGGGCAGGAGCCGGTCGCGGTGAGCGCGGTGGGGTTCCCGTGGGCGCAGGAAAAGCCGGACCGGGTCCGGGACACCGAGCAGCTGATCGGGTTCATCGCCCCGGCCGCCATGGCGAAGGCGGGCCAGTGGGCGGTGACCGTGGAAACCGCTGCCCCGGCTGCCCGGGCGGGCGCCTCGCCGTGGGCGGGAATGTCCGGGGCGGCCTTGTTCGCCGGGCCGTTCTTGGTCGGGGTGGTGGTCGCACAGCCTGCCCACTTCGGTACCGACCGGGTCGCTGTGGTCCCGGTCGCGGCATTGCTGGCCGATGCGGATCTAGCCAGGCTTCTTGACACCAGGCCCGACAGCCTGGTTCGCGTCGGGCCACAGCTCGCCTCCCAGTACCAGGCGCCCAGGCCGTGGCCGGGCCGGGAGCAGGCAGGCGCGCCGGTAGTGGATACGCTGCTTCGGCCGCCAATGATGGTCGGCAGGGCCGACGAGCTCAGGCAGTTGCGGGCCGCCGCGCAGGAAGCCGGCACCAGCGGGCGCCCGGTCGTCGTGGTCAGCGTGCATGGAATGGGCGGTGTCGGGAAGACGGCGCTGGCGCGCTCGCTAGCCGCCGAGGTCGCCGGCACCTTCCCCGATATCCGGATCGAGGTTGACCTGTACGGGTTCACTCCGGGCACGCGGGCCCGCGAGGCTGGCGAGATACTTGAGGAACTGCTGCGTCTGGTGGGATTCGCCGCCACCGAGGTACCCAGCACGACGGAAGGGCGATCTCAGCTGTGGCGCTCATACTTGTCGAACCGGGGTGTGCTGCTGGTTCTGGACAACGTCCGGAATGCCGCGCAGGTACTGCCCCTGCTGCCGGGGGGCGGGCCCCGACGTTGCCTGGTGGTAGTGACCAGCCGCAACCGGCTAGCGGACCTGGAAACGGCAGCCATTGTGGAGGCTAGAGCGCTGCCCGCCGAAGACGCGGTCGCCCTGCTCGTCCAGGCCAGCCACCGGGATCCCGCCCAGCTGCGCGGCGCCAGGGCCACGCTGGAAACCCTGGCCGCCTTGTGCGGCTTCCTCCCGCTGGCGCTACGGTCGGTGGGGAGTCTGCTGGCACGCTTCGATCCCGGCCAGCTAGTCGAGATCATGCGCTCGGCGCAATATCCGTTGCAGCATCTCAGCGAGGCCGACCGGGCCGCCGCCTCCGCCTTCGGTGTCTCCTATGAAGTCCTCGCCCCGCCCCTTCAGGACACGTTGCGCGCGTGCGCCTGGCATCCTGGCCCCGACTTCGACGCCGATTCCATCGCGGCGCTCACCAGCCAACCGCGACCGCTGGTCGCCGTCCAGCTTGTCGAACTGCTGGACAATAATATGCTCACTGAACTACCGGGGCCGCGCTATAGCTTCCACGACCTGTTCCTCGGCTACGCGCGCCGGGAAGCCGACAGCCGCGACGAGCCGCTCACGATCCGGGCCGCCAGGCAGCGGCTGTGTGCCCGGCTGCTCGACCGCCTCGACACCGCGGCCAGCATGGTCTATACCGACAGCCGGTACGCCGTCCGACGGGATCACGAGCACGCCGACTTCGTCGGCCGCGACCAGGCGCAGGCCTGGCTGATCGCGGCAGCCAACGAGCTGACCGCCGCCGCCCAGGCGGCCCTGACCGACGGCTTTCCCGAGTCCACTCGTTTCGCCAGTGCCCTCGCCTACTGGCTACACGCGGAAGGCAAGTCCGACCAGCCCATCGCTCTCTACGAGGCGTTGAACACCGCCGCGCGACTGGCTGGGAACCGCGGCGGCCAGGCCGATGCGCTCGCGGGCGTGGGGCTTGTCGTCCGCGCCCGAGGGGAGTACCAACGAGCCCGGGACTCCTACCGGGAGGCCCTTGCGCTGTACGAGGAGACCGACGACCGCCGTGCGCAGGCCGATGCGGTTAAGGGGCTGGCCGATGTTGCCCGCGTGCTCGGTGATCACCGTGAGGCTGAGGATGAATACCGCCACGCGTATGATCTGTATCAGGAGACCGGAGACCGCCGCGGCCAGGCAGATTCGCTGTACGGGCTGGGAGAAATGGCCCATGCGCGCGGCGAATCAGGGCAGGCTCGCGATGCCTTCCAGCAAGCCCGCGGCCTCTGCGGCCAGATCGGATACCGCAGCGGCCAGGCGGACGCCCTGTGCGGCCTGGGCGACGTCGCCATGCTGGATGGCGAGCCTGACCAGGCACTCGCGGTTTATCAGCAAGCCCATGACATATATCTGGACATCGGAAACGTGCACGGCCTCGCTTACGCGTTTAAGGGTCTGGGAGATGCCGCTCGGCTGCGGAGCGACCACCCGCAGGCCCTGGAGTGGTACCGACGAGCCCGTGATCTCTACCAGCAAATCGGTTTCCGCGACTGCTACGCCGATGTGCTCAGGGGTATCGGTGACGTCGCCAGCGCGCAAGGTGACGAGGAACAGGCGGAAGCCCTGTATCGGCAGGCCTACGACATCTGCGAGGAAATCGGCTACCGCGGCGGCCAGGCCGACGCGCTCAAGGCTCTGGCGGACCTAGCCCGCGCCAGAAGGGAGGATGAGCACGCCCGGGATTATTACCTGCGCGCCCGGGACCTATACCGGCAGACCGGGAACCTGCCTGGCCAGACAGCGATCGAGCGGACGCTCGAGGGACTCGGCGGGATCCCGCCGACACCGTGAAGCCGCACCGCGCCCCTGCAATGAGCTACAGTGCTGGTCGGATTGAAATGTTCGATCCTCATCAAACTCGACTTTCGCAGTTTTCTGGGTTTGGCAGGCGCTCATGACGGCAGGTGCCTGGCCCCCGCCGGGACGCCAGCGCGTAACGCAGTTGCGTCACGCTGCGTAAACTGCTGGCTATGGAGGACCCGGAGGCCTATCTCCGTGCCCTGACAGGGCCGCTGGCCTCGGCCTGGGAGGGCAGCCCGCTGCCGGTCGTGCGGTTTAGCCTGGAGGCGGTCGCCCGCCGCGGTGTCCACGGGGACCACGCAGCTGCCATGGCCGACTCCGGCCGAGTGCTACCTGGCTCAGCTCCCGCCACCGGCCGCCGACTGGTCAATCGGCTCCTCCGAGACCGGCACGGTGGAGCTGGACACCGCGGCGATCGTGGCCGCCGTCGCCGACGCGCTGCTCGCCGTCGGCGCGCTGCCGCCGGACAGCGCGGTGCTCACCGGCCTCCCGGACCGCGTGCGCAGCGACTGGCGGATGGCCCTGAGTGACCGGCAGCTGGTCCTGATGGAGACCTGGGCCGACCCCGCGAGTGGTGCCGGCCTGGCGGTCCGGCTCCCGTTCGAGCAGGCCACCGCCGTGATCGAGAACATCACGGCGCGCGAGAACCTGGTGTCCGTCCAGCTGTACGGGCATCCCTGGATCATCGGCGAGTCCTGGCCGATGATCACGCCGTGCTTCCGGGTCACCGCCCTCGACGACACCGGTGTCGAGCACGAGGGTCAGCCCGGCAACAGCAGCGCGTCCATCTCCACGTACGAGGGCAGCGGCGCCTTCTGGTTCTGGCCCCCGGCCGGCCCGCAGGCAAAACAGCTCCGCGTGACCGTCAGCACCCTCTGGGAAGCCGCCTGGGCGCTCATCGACATCCCCGCCCGCTAACGACGTGGTGCGCGATTAGCGCTGGGGCGTGCTGGCCTGGCGGGTCGGCTGGTGGTTACCGCTCGGCGGCGCGGTCGGAGACCAGGCCGGCGACGGCCAGGTAGGTCTGGTCGAAGTCGTCGCGGCGTCCGAGGAACCGCTGGAGGATGCGCCATTGCTTGTGCTCGGCGTTGGCGTGCTCCACGCAGATCCGTTCTGATGACTGCTGGTGGCGCTGTTCCTCGTAGGCGGCGGTCTCTTCCGGGGCGGCGTCCTTTCTTCGGCTTCAGCGGCGGGGCCTGGACCTGGTCCGGGAACTCTTTGGCCAGGCCGCGGTACCCGGCGTCGACCTTGGCCTTGACCTGCGGGTGCTGGCGGAACAGGTCGGCGATGCCCTCGGTCCGCACCGCGGTCTGGTCGTGCATCCGCCCTGGCCGGAACGCCCCGGCCCACAGGGTGCGGCCGTTGTCATCGGTGATCACGGTGGCCTTCTTGGTGTTCATCTTCTTCTTGCCTGACACGAACGCGCGCCGTCCGGGCTTGCCCGCGCGCGGACGCCTGACCTGCACTTCGGTGCCGTCGAGCCGCAGCGTGACGCCGCGGGCGGCGGCATAGGCGAACACGTCAGCCAGGGTCCGCAGCCGGATGCCGGGCTCGCCGGGCACGGCGAACCCGCGGGCGGCCAGCAGCGGCCGGACCTCGCCGACCGCGCGGGTGACCGTGGACCGGTGCACCCGGTACAGCTCGGCCAGCGCCGCGTGCGGGAGCTGGAACCGCAGGTAAACAAGGGTGACGATGACCCGGTCGGTGAACGGCAGGCCGTGATCTGGGCCCGCTCCGGCCGCGCGCAGCCGCTCGTGCTCCCGGCGGGCGAGCAGCCGGTCTTCCTCGGCGGCGGCCCACGGCACGGCCAGCTCCCCGATCAGCCTGGCCAGCCGTCCGCGGCTCATCCCGGTCCAGATACGATTCGACAAGGCCGTGCGGGCCAGTCCTGACGACACATCAAGATCGTTCCGCACGGCCGCTCACGTCCGCGGGACCAACACACCTCAAATCACCCGCTACGCCCCAGGCGCCCTATCGTGCACCAAGTCGTAACCCGCCGCCGGAAGTCCTGCCGTCGATGAAACGGGTTCCCGCCGATGCTCGTGGATGCCACGCTACCGGTTCCCGCGTCGCTGATGACGCTGCTGGCCGGTCTTGCCCCGTTGTTCACCGCCCCGTCGTTCCGCACGTTCTGCGGCCTGGCCTGCGGGTTTCTCGCGCAGACCGGGAAGCGGACGGTGTGCGGGATGCTGGCCGGGGCGGGCCTTGCCCGCTGCTGGAGCCATGACCGGGCGCACCGGTTCTTCTCCCGCGCCCGGTGGAGCCCGGATGAGCTGGGCCTGGCCGTCGCCCAGCTGGTGGTGGCGCTGCTGGTGCCCGCAGGCGAGCCGGTCACCGTCGCGATCGACGACACCTTGTTCAAGCGGCGCGGCAAGAAGGTCTGGGCGGCATCGTGGTTCCACGACGGCTCCGCGCCGGGGCCTGCGAAAACGGGGTACGGCAACAACTGGGTGGTCGCGGCCGTGGTCGTGCGGCTGCCAGCGGTCGGCAGGCCGGTGGCCATCCCGGTGCTGGCCAAGCTGGTCATCAAGGACACCAGCTCGGCGTCCCGGCTGTGGCTGGCCCGCCGCATGGCCGCAGCCGTCGCCGACGCGCTGCCCGGCCGCCGCGTCCACGTGGTCGCTGACTCGGCCTACGCCGGCGGTGAGCTGAAGAAGCTCCCGCCCGCGTCACCTGGACCACCCGGCTGCGCAAGGACGCGGCGCTGTACGGGCTGCCGCCGGCCCGCACCGGCAGGCGCGGCCGGCCCCGGGAGAAAGGCGACCGGCTCCCCTCCCTCGCCACGCTCGCCGCCACCGCGGCGTTCACCCCGGTCACCGTCACCCGCTACGGCAAGACCGCGACCATCCAGGCCGCTGCCATCACCTGCCTGTGGCACTCGGTCTTCGGCACCCGCCCGGTCACCGTCGTGCTCATCCGCGACAAGGCAAAGACCGGCTACGACCTGGCCCTGGTCAGCACCGACGCTGCCGCGTCCGCCGCGGCCATCATCGAGCGGTACGCCGCCAATGGTCCGTTGAAGTGGCGATAGAAGACAGCAAGCAGATCTTCGCCGCCGGGCAGGCCCGCAACCGCACCGCCCGCGCCGTCGAGCGCACCATCCCGTTCCAGTTCGCCTGCCAGGCCATCGCCGTCACCTGGTACGCCACCGCCGGCCACGACCCCGCCGACGTCGACGATCACCGCGCCCGCGCTCCCTGGTACACCACCAAGGCCGAGCCATCGACCGCCGACATGGCCGCCAAGCTCCGCCGGGTCCTCATCGCCGGCATCTCGCCCCGGAATAAGCAAAAGCCTGCGCGCGTCAGCCTGCCCTGGTCGCACCCAAGCCATGACACCGCACCATGCGAAGCCACAGAACACTCTCCCGAACAGCCTGATCTGGCGCCGCGACCCATCACCCTGGTGTCTCCATCAGGTGCGCGCAGTCGGCGATCTGCGCTGTTCTTCCAGGTCATGGGTGTATCTGCGAGTGCATCGACTCTCCGCCGTGCAAACGATAATGACCGATTGTCCGCCTTCGCCGCGGTGGTCAGCTATTCCCACATCTACGGTCTGGGCCGGGCACACGACCAGGACGGCGCGGCGGCCCGGCTGCTCCCGCTGAGCGCGGACGGGCTCATCCTGGCCGCCTCGCTCGTGCTGCTGCACGAGGCCCGCAACGACCGGAGCGTCAGCCCTGGCCCGGTTCATGCTGTGGCTCGGCATCGGCGCCACCATCGGCGCCAACCTCGCCTACGGAACGGGCTGCTCGGGGCGCTGATCTCGGTCTGGCCCCCGGCCCCGATCGGCGCGGTGGAGATCGCCATGCAGCTCGTGCGCCGCTCACACGGGCCACGCGCGGCCACCACCGTGCCAGACGTGCCACCTGTCCCGGGGACGGCGGCGGGACGTCGGCATGCGGTACCTCGGCGGAGAATGAGGAGGTGAGCGTGGCACCGTACTCACCGATGAGCGGCAGCGCGCTGACCATCTCCTTGAGGTAGGCACCCAGATCAGATTTTCGGTCATCTCCTGGATAGCGGCCGGCAGCAAGCCTGCAAACGCCGAATTCGGCCGCCTGCTCACGACCGTGACGCAGGGCCTGGACGGTCCGGGCCGCAGGCGATTCAGCGCGGCGGCTGACATTTGTCATCCGGAAGTCGTGGGCCAGGGCACTACTGGCCAGACCCGCGCCGCGCGACCCTTGTGTCATGGCTACTACCAACGCGGCCGGCGCGGGGATCGTGCTCTCGCGCCTGTCCAAGTCGTACGGCAACGTGCGCGCCGTCCGTTCGGTCGACCTGGCCATCGCCCCTGGTGAGACCGTGGCCATCCTCGGCCCGAACGGCGCCGGCAAGTCCACCACTATCGACATGGTGCTCGGCCTGACCCGGCCGGATTCCGGCACGGTGACGCTGTTCGGGAAGTCACCCGCCGAGGCGGTCGCGGCCGGCGCCGTCGGCGGCATGCTGCAGACCGGGTCGCTGGTCGGGTACCTGAGCGTGCGCGAGCTGGTCACGATGGTCGCCTCGGTCTACCCCCGGCCGCTCCCGGTCGAGCAGGCGATGCGGCTGGCCGGGTTGACCGAGTTCGCCGAACGGCGCACCAACAAGCTCTCCGGCGGCCAGACCCAGCGGGTCCGCTTCGCGATCGCCCTGGTGTCCAACCCCGACCTGTTCGTGCTCGACGAGCCGACCGCGGCCGTCGACGTCGAGGGCCGGCGCGAGTTCTGGGCCTCAATCCGGGCCGTCGCGGCCGAGGGCAAGACGGTCATCTTCGCCACCCACTACCTGGAAGAGGCCGACGCCTACGCGGACCGCATCGTGCTGATGGCCCGCGGCCGGATCGTCGCGGACGGCCCCGCGACCGAGATCAAGGCCAAGGTGAGCGGGCGGATCCTCCGGGCCACGATCCCCGTCGCGGGCCCCCCCGGCCCCGCGGACACCGCCGCCCTGGCCGCGCTGCCGGGCGTGACCAACGCCGAACGGCACGGCGAGGCCGTGATCCTGACCTGCGGCGACTCGGACCTGACGCTACGCGCGCTGCTGAGCCGGTTCCCCGCGGCCCGTGACATCGAGGTGGCGGGCGCCGGGATCGAGGAGGCGTTCATGGCGCTTACCGCGGACGACAACGACGACGAACTGGAGAAGGTCCGATGACTTACCCCGTCTACCTCCGCTACGAGGTGCTCAGAAACTTCCGCAACTGGCGGTTCCTGTTCCTGACCCTGGCCTTCCCGCTGGTGCTGTACCTCCTGATCGGGTCGGTGAACCGGCACGTGCAGTTCGAGCACGTCGCGTTCCCGGTCTACTTCATGACCGCGATGGCCACGCTGGGCACGATGGCCGCGGTCATCTCCGGCTGCGCGGTCATCGCGGCCGAGCGGGCGACCGGATGGACCCGCCAGATGCGGATCACGCCCCTCCCGGCCCGGACCTACTTCCGGGCCAAGGTGGTCGTCGGCTACCTGCGGGCGCTGCTCACCCTGGTGCTGCTGGCCCTGGCCGGGACCGCGTTCGGGGTGCGGCTGCCGGCCCAGGGCTGGCTGACCGTACTCGGCCTGTTCCTGGTCGGCCTGATCCCGTTCGCCGTGCTCGGCATCCTGCTCGGGCACCTCATCGGCGCTGACGCCGCCGCCCTGGCCACGGGCGGGATCGTGACGCTGTTCGCCCTGCTCGGCGGGGTGTACGGCTTCCAGGTGGCCACGTCGGGCCCGGTTTTCCAGGTCATC
Source organism: uncultured Actinomycetes bacterium (assembly GCA_963819785.1). Classification (GTDB taxonomy): domain Bacteria; phylum Actinomycetota; class Actinomycetes; order Streptosporangiales; family Streptosporangiaceae; genus Palsa-504. The sequence continues at coordinate 112,217 of CAWFXW010000014.1, forward strand.
AGGGCGCTGCCCTCGTACTGGCTGGTGCAGGCCGGGAAGACCGCGCTCGGCGGGCACGACTGGCCCGCCGAGGGCTGGATCGTCATCGCCGCCTGGACCGTCGTCCTCGTGCCGCTCGCGGTGCGCGTCTACCGGCGCGACACCAGCCGCGTCTGAACCCAAAGCCCCCGAAGGAGAGACCATGCAAGACATCGACCTCACCGTCACCGTCGACCAGCCCATGCCCGACGCCCAGGACCGGATCCTGGACCGCGTCGACGACCGGTTGCGCGCCGTCGGCTACACCCGGCGGGCGGCGCCCGGCGGGGTGGACTATCGGCCGAAGTTCGCCGGCCTAGTCTTCGTCTGGCTGGTCCGCCGCGCGATGCACGAGGGCGTTACATTCACCTTCGACCCGCACGGCCGGGCCACCGAGGTCCGGGTGGCCGGCAAGCTTCGCGACCGCGCCCACAGTGAGCTTACCGAGGCCCTCGGTGGCCACTAGGCTGGTATGACGTGAACGCCGATGCCAGGCCAGGCCGCCTGGACTACCCGCGCTGGGCGGCCAGCCAGCCCCGCTGGACGGTGGGCTGGCGGCTGGTGGCCAGCCGGGCGGTGGCCCTGTTCTACCTGCTCTACGTGGTGGGGGCGATCCGGCAGAACGCGCATGGCGGGGCCGCGGTCCTGGGCTACGTCGGCCTGGTCGCCTTCGCCGCGGGCTGGCTCGCCATCCTGCACGTGATCTTCTGGCCGCTGGCGCGGTTCTGGACCCTCTGGGGGCTGCTGGCCGCGCTGATGGTGCTGGAACTCCCGGTGGCGCACGCCGCCGGGTTCGTCCTGGCCGTGTTCCTCACGATCAGCATCGTGGCCCGCCTCGGCGCCCGGTCCTTCCCGGTCGTGGCCGTGCTGGCCCTGGCCTCGCTGCTGGTGCCGCCCGCGATCCCGGCCTGGGACACCAGCATCGGCAAGGCCTTCGGCGACGTGACCCCGCTCGCGATCCCGGTCGTGGCGCTGGGCATCTACGCCATCATGCGGGTGCTGCAGAACAACAATGCGCTGGCCCAGGCCCAGGCCGAGCTGGCCAGCCTGGCGGCCGAGAACGAGCGCTTCCGGATCGCCCGCGACCTGCACGACCTGCTCGGTCACTCGCTGACCACGATCACCGTGAAGGCGGGCCTGGCCGGCCCGGCTGGGTGACACCGACCCGGCCCGGGCCCGGCAGGAGATCGCCGAGGTGGAGACGCTGGCCCGGCAGACGCTGGGCGACGTGCGCGCCGCGGTGGCCAACTACCGGGACGTGACGCTCGCCGGTGAGCTCGCCACCGGCCGGGAGCTGCTGCGGGCAGTCGGCATCACCGCCGACCTGCCCCGGGCCGTGGACATGGTCGACCCGGCGCACCAGGAGCTGTTCGGCTGGGTGGTGCGCGAGGGACTGACCAACATCGTCCGGCACGCGCACGCCAGCTCGTGCGCGATCCGGCTCGTCCGCGTCCGGCGTGGAGATCACCGACGACGGGGTGGGGGGCGCCGCGCCACCCGGTAATGGCCTGTCCGGGCTGCGCGAACGGGTCGCCGCGGCGGGCGGCGTGGTCGATGCCGGGCCACTGGAGCCGCGGGGCTGGCGGCTGCGGGTCCAGCTCGCGGGGCCAGCCTGATGATCCGGCTGCTGCTCGCCGACGACCAGGAGCTGATCCGCAGCGCCCTGGCCGCGCTGCTCGGCCTGGAGGACGACTTCGAGGTGGTGGCCTCGGTCGGCCGCGGCGACGAGGTGGCGGCCGCGGCCCGGGCGCACCAGCCGGACGTCGCCCTGCTCGACATCGAGATGCCCGGCATCGACGGCCTGGCCGCGGCCGGCGTCCTGGCCCAGGAGCTCCCGCAGTGCCGGTCGCTCATCCTCACCACGTTCGGCCGCCCCGGCTACCTCCGCCGCGCCATGGAGTCCGGCGCCTACGGCTTCGTGGTCAAAGACGCCCCGCCCGAGCAGCTAGCCAACGCGATCCGGCGGGTCGCCGCGGGCGAGCGCGTCGTCGACCCGGTGCTGGCCGCCGCCACCCTGGCCAGCGGTGTCTCCCCGCTCACCGCCCGGGAGCGCGACGTGCTGGTCGCCGCCCGCCCGGGCGCGACCGTGGCCGAGATCGCCGGCAAGCTCTGCCTATCCGAGGGCACCATCCGCAACTACCTGTCCACTGCGATCGCCAAGGCCGGCGCCCGCAACCACACCGAAGCCGTCCGCCTCGCCGACGAACGCGGCTGGCTCTGAAGCCCCGCCGGCCAACCGCCTCCTACCCGGGTTCCAGTGCGTTCGGACACGGCAAATATGCAAACACTTGTTCGATTCGCCGATTGACGATCGAGGAAACGGTAATCCTCTGACCAGCTCGCCATGCCGCGCGTCGTTACTCGCTACGGCCCTCAAGTGGGCGGCAAAGTTCCGGGAAACAGCACACACAAGTTATTTCCCAGCTCAATGGCTATATCTACGTGTGCAGCCGCAATCCACGGTGCAAACGATAATGACACACATTGTCCGCCTGGCTCCCAGAAGGAGCCGACATGTACCAGGACGAGAACAACGACGGCAAGTTCCCAGATGAGAGGCCAGTCGAAGTCCGCTACCCCCGCTCGAAGCGGGAAGAGCACGGCGACCGCGAGCGGTGGCCGTGGCTGCCAGGAATCATCGTAGAGCAGTGCGGCCCGGACGAATGGTACGTGTGCGTCGAGGTCCGCGAGCTGGCCGTGCTGCGCGATGGCCGTCGGGCGCCGCGCGGGACCGCCAGCCGTAACCTCTACTATCCGTGCTGCTTCCGGGACAGCGCGGAGATCAGGCCTACGGCCCGCGCCGAGTGGCCCATCATCAGCAACGCGGCAAGGGCGAGCCGGTGAGCGGCGACCGGGTGATCCGTTTCGCGACGGCGGCCGTGGTCTGCGCCGTGGCCGCGTTCGCGGCGGTGGTGTCCTACTCCCACATCTACGGCCTGGGCCGAGTACACGGCCAGAATGGCACGGCGGCCAGGCTACTGCCGCTGGGTGTGGACGGGCTGATCCTGGCCGCTTCGCTCGTGCTGCTGCACGAGGCACGTAACGGCCGCGACGCGCCACGGCTGGCCCGGCTGATGCTGTGGCTCGGCATCAGCGCGACGATCGGCGCGAACATCGTTTTCGGGGCGGGATACGGGCTGCTCGGCGCGTTGATCTCGGCCTGGCCCGCGGTCGCGTTCATCGGCGCGGTCGAGATCGCTATGCAGCAGGTCAGGCGAGCCCGCGCGCCACGTGCGGCCACCAGCGTGCCAGAGGTACCGGGCGATCTGGAGCAGGCGGTCCGCGCCGCGTACGCGGCATCGGTCGCGGCCGGGCAGCCGCTGAGCCAGCGGGCCATGGCCGATCGGTTCGGCCTGTCCCGGCGCCGGGTGAGCCAGCTCGTCGCCCAGGTCACCGCATCCGGCAACGGCCGCCTGCCCGAGAGCGAGGCAGCATGAGCATGAAGCCGTACGACGAGCTGCCGTGGTGGTGCCAGATCCTGTGGCCATGGTTCGGGCCACCGTGGTACGAGCAGGTCGAGGACCTGGATGTCTACCTTGCCGCGTTCAGGCTCGGATTGGCCACGCGGGCCGGGCTGGCCGAGGAACTGGCCGGCGACGACCAGCCGGGCGAGGGATACCTGGCCAAGGCGGGACGGCTGACCGCCGCCCGCCTCCAGGCTGAAGAGATCATCAATCACGGGAACGGTTCACTTACAGCGCCAGGTGAAGACGACGAGGACGGCAAGCTGTTCCCGGGCGTAGAGCGGCCGGTAGTCATAGACCGCGACCACCCATCGTGGGCCGAGGTGAACGCCGAGCAGCAAGAACGCATCCACGGTTCCGCCGCTGACTAACCCGGGCTCTTGTCAAGGAGGTTGACGCCCCGCCGAACCTGCCCGATCGGCGGGGCGTCGGCATACTGCAGGCGGTCGGATGCCCCATGAGATTCCGCTGATCGTCGGGACGGCGTCATAGCCGGTCAAGGGCCGATCGCACGCGGCGCAGGATCTCCGGGTCGACCGGTACCCAGCTCCTCATACCTACCGCACCCGGCTGCGGCCTGGATGGCAATGCTGCGGCATTGGCGAGGACTGGCGTCAGCTCGTCGGCGCCCTGCTGTCCCGATGGCTCCTGCCATGGGGTACCGCTGGACGGTGGAGGGCTGGTCGTCACGCGCGATTTTCCTTCCATGCGCTCTTCGTGCCGCGGTGCTCCATGGCGTGGACGGTTAAGCCCGTAGCTCGCACCAGACCACCTTGCCGCCGTTGTGTTGCGGCAGGAAGTACCAGTCCCACCGCGTACTGAGGGTTTCCACCAGCAGCAGGCCGCGGCCGTTCTCGTCGTCCTGGCGAGTACTTCTGCGCACCGGAGGTGGCGGGCTGGAGTCCCACACCAGGATCAGCATCCGCGTCCGATTAGCCATCATCCATAGTCGTACCGGTGTCGTTTGCGCGTCTGCGCATGATATCTGCACAGCGTTCGTTACCAGCTCTGAAATAAGCAATTCGGCGATGTCGCTCAGGCCGGTGAGCCGCCATTCCCATAGCATTTGCCGGGCGTGCAGACGGGCGCATGGCACGGCACCCGGAAAGGCGCCTAGCTCCAGGAAGCTCCGCAGCGGCCACTGGCGAATCCAGCTATTATCCCGCGATGCCACGAATGGCGGAATTCGCACCGCAATGCTGGGCTGGCCAGTGCGGGGATCGCCGCGGACTAGTGGCGCCGCTCGCTCCGTTGCGTCGAGATGACGGGCGTGTCCGCCGGTGCTGTCCTGCCTGGCAGCACTCGTCTTGCCATGCATGGAAGTCTCTCCAATAGTACAGTCAACTAGCCGTGGACGTGAAGAAGCTCATGAGCTGGTCGCGGATGAATGCCGCAGATTGTTCTGGGGGTCGTTTATTGCAGTCCACGCGCAGCACGTCAAAACCGGCCTGGATCAGCCTTTCGGTTGCCTGCCGGTAGAAATGGGCCTCGGCGTGGCTGCTGCCGGGCGTGAGCTGGAAGCGGTTATGCGGACCGCGCGCGGCTAGCCTCTCGGCTATGGTGTCCGGGTCAGCTTCCAGGATCACGGCGAGGTCAGGGCGGTCAGCTTCGGAATTGAGATGCCACAGGAAGGATGGGTCGATACCGTCGAACCGCTGCATGACAAGGCCGGACGGGATATACCGATCGCTGATGACGGTCTCTCCGCTTTCCGTATGCGGGCGGATTTCCGTTTGCACATGGTGGTAGCGGTCGGCTGCATACAGGCAGGCAAGGGCGTGACCGGTAACCGATTCAGTCAGCTCCCGGCAGAGCACGCCGATCGGCCCGTTTGACGGCTCGGCAGTTACGTGCACGTTCTCGCCGGCCGCTACCAGCATTTGCGCCAGGTGGCGGACTATCGTGGATTTCCCTGCGCCGCTGGGGCCGTCGATGCTGATGAACATGCCTCGGTCCCGGCTAGAAAAGGGACGCAGCCTCATCTGTGCCTCCGGGTCTCTGATCTCCTGCCTGCCCGCGAAGTTCATCAAGCGAGACCGGGTTTCCGTCGTGGCGGGTGGCGAGCCGGGCGAACAAGCGGGCCGTGACCAGCACGTCATAGGCGGCGCGGTGAGGTTCGAGGCCAGGGGGCATCCCGTCATTCAGTGACAGCGCCTTGACCAGCGCGCCGAGCTTGTAACTGGGCTGGCCCGGGAGCAGCCGCTTGGCGAGCTTGAGCGTGTCGAATACCTCGGGGGACTCCCAGCCGCCCAGCTCGCGGCGCAGGACGGCTACGTCTACATGCGCGTTGTGGGCGACGAGCACCCTGTCCGCCAGCGCCCGTCGCACCTGGTGCCCGATGCCGGCGAAGGCGGGTGCGCTGGCGACATCCTTACCGGATATCCCGTGAATGCGGGTGGCGAAGGACGTGATCGGCCGCCGTGGCTTGACCAGCCAGCTCACCGGCTCGCCGATGACCCCGTCCGTGATCGGCAGGACTGCCAGTTCGACCAGGTCGGGGGGCTGCTGGCCGTTGCCTTCCACATCGGCGACGGCATAGCGCAGGCTTGTCCAGTCAGCCATCGTGAGGCGTGTCCCATCCGGTATCGGCGCGGCCGTGACGGCGCTCGTGGTGCGGGTGCCGCACGTCGTGCATCTGGAAGCCGAGCGCATGTTGCAGGTAGTAGCGCGGCTGCTCATCGCCCAGCCCGGACACGACGGCGGCGCGCTCGCTGATGTCTATTACCTGTATGCCCTGCGTTTCCGGCAACGCGCGGGCCATCTGGTAAATCTGGTCCGCCGAAGGTACCCGGTGCGCGCTGCGGCACAGGCTGACCTGGCTGGCCGGGCAGATGTCGCACAGTTCCCGGATGCCGTAATGACCGTTGTAATCGGGCCGGCCGTGCACGTAGGAGACGGCGCACGAGGTCTTCCGGAACAGCGAGGCTGAACCCGCGAAGGCGGTCAGCACCCGCCGTTCGAGTGCCTCGGGCACGATCTTCCGGCGCGCGGTGGCGTCGTAGGGTTCGGGCAGCCCGCTGGCCCGGTAGTACCGCGCGATCTGATCTCGGTAGAACAAGCCGGTAAAGACCGTGGCATCGGCCAGCCCGCTCAGCGCGTACGCCCGCGCAAGATGCTCATCGCTGTCGTTCAGGCCAGGGACCAGCGGACGCCAGTACAAGATAGTCCGGTACCGGCGGCGGCCCGGGGCGCTCATCAGCTTCAGCGAATCAGCCGCGACCCGGGACGGATAGGGCTCGATGCGCATGTCCTCGATGCCGGAATAGGTGAACAGCAGCGTCACCTTGAGGTTCACGAGCTGGTTCAGCCGGTCGGCATCGCTGGGCTTCATCTGGTGCCGGGTGATGACAAGTACGTGGTTGCGCAAGGCCCCGGCGGTCGAGATCGGCCAGCACCGCCAGCGTGTGCGGCCGGACAGAAGGCAGGAACGGGTCCGTCGCACGGTTGAGAAGCTGAACCGGGGTGACGTGCGCCTGAAAGTAACGGTGGCTGACCAGCCGCTCCACCGCTTCGATGTCGGGCATCAAGGCGCACGGCTGGCGCTGATCCCACAGGCCGTAGGTATGGCGGATGCAGTAAGCGCAGTCCAGCGGGCAGCCCTGAATGTGGTTCAGGCTCAGCCCGCTCTTGCGGTACTCGACCACCTCGCGGGCACCCGCCGGCAGGCGCTGGACCTGTTCGGTGTCCAGCAGCGGGACGAACGTACTCACTTCGGCCTCCCGGCCGCCCGGTATGCACGGGCGCTTCACTGGGAGAGTAGGACCGAGGGGCAATGAATAGCCAGAAAGTTTCTTAGAGTTTCTAGAAATAAACATCCCATGAGGCGGAACGGGAAATTACGAGCCATCCTCGGGTACCTCTAGTGCAACGTTGTCGACGACACGGGTCACGATCGCACGCGCCGCCCGCCCATAACTGGCCACGGCCGCCATCTGGTCGAAGATGCCGCTGTACAGCCCGATCTCCTGCGGCTGGGCGAGGTTCAGCTCCGCCGAGAACGTCTCGACCATCACCCTGTCGCTGTCCAGCAGCCAGAAACCATGCGCCGGCGCGACCACGTACGCGGTATCGAAGCCGACAATGCCGAGCCGCACGTTAGGCAGAGCCGCGAATGAGATCAGCCGGTCCAGCTGCCCGAGCATCACCTCGGGCGCGCACAGCCGGTACCGCAGCGTGGCCTCGGTCAGCACGAAATGGAAACGCTTGTCCGGCCGGTACAGCATCTCCTGACGCCGCACGCGCGCCCGCACCGCCTCATCGATGTCATTGGGCACTTTGAACACGGTGATGCTCTGCGCGAAACGGGCACGGGCGTATTCCGCCGTCTGCAATAGCCCCGGAATGAACGTGGGCTCGAACGCCCGGAACAGCCGCGTTCTCGCATCCAGGTCGGCGATCTCGTCCTGGTGGGGGCGCAGCCCGGTCTTGAGCTGGCGCCGCCACTCGGCATGCTGGACCTCCAGGGTGTGCAGCGCGGCGAGCAGGGATTCAGCCTCAGCCCCGGCGTGGGTGACGCTGGCCCAGCCGCGGACATCCTCGTCGGTCGGTGTCTGCCGGCCGTTCTCCAGCTTGGAGACCTTCGAGGCAGGCCAGGACAGCGAGTCCGCGACCTGCCGGCCGGTCAGCCCGGCCTGCTGGCGAAGCTCGCGAAGACGCTGACCCAGCGCGTGGCGCGCCTCGTGAACACTGAGGACGCCAGCAGTTCTACTCGGAGGCAAAGTCGTCCCGTCGAACCGCGCGGTGCCAGGCAGCATCGCGCCAGTAACCGTGCTGCACGATCACGGCCGGGTCCTCGATCACCTCACCGCCGAGGAAGTTCTCTTCGGTATCGAAGTGCATCTTGATCAGCAGCCGCGAGTCGAACAGCCAGTAATCGTAGTCCGGCAGGTCACGGGCTTGATCGCGGGTCAGGTACCGAATCTCCTCGCCAGCCGCGTTCGTGTACTGCGAGCAGAACATGCCAAAGCGGCTGTAATCGGTCAGCGGTACGCTGACCACCCGGACGCGCGAGAACCGGCGTCCCTCAGCGGTTGCCGCACGGATCATCGACAGCCAGTTCTGGAACCAGCCCATGTCAACCGGCTCTCCCGCGACGAACTGAGCCAGCGCCTTCGACTCGTTGGGCGAGTAGTAGTAGTCTCGCGCCTCCAGCCGGAAGGCCGTGTGGTCGAAAGTACGGAAGAGCCGGGAGAACTCCTCACCGATGAGCAGGCTCAGCGGACCTCCTCCGCAAACCGCAGGACATCGGCGGGAATCTCGATCACAGCCTCACCAGGCGGGATGTCGCCCAGCTCTGCCAGCGCCACAGGATCGGTCACGATCCACCCCTGGGCGATGTAGGTCTTGCGGTCTGTCCGGTCGGTCGCGAACAGGGTAGGCGACTGCCCCTCCTGGGAGTCGGGGTCCTTGCCGAGGAAACGGACGTGCATGAGAAGTTCTCCTTGCTCGAATGACAGAGAAACATTCTCAAGAATCGTCACCCCAAACACGTAGCCAGTCAAGCGCATGACAGAAAAGCATCCTCGTGCACAATGCATCCCTGTCCAGTTGCTGCGGGGCAACAGAAGCAAGTGTTACTGATGATGACACCGCGACCCACGGTGCAAACGATAATGACACACATTGTCCGCCTGGCTCCCGAAGTGGAGCCAGATCATGCACGACCAGGACAACGACGGCAAGTTCCCTGACGAGAGCTCCGTCGAGGTCCGCTACCCGCGCTCGAAGCAGGAAGAACACGGCGACCGCGATCGATGGCCGTGACTGCCAGGAACCATCGTAGAACAGTGCGGCCCGGACGAATGGTATGTGTGCGTGGTCGCCCGCGGGCTGGCCGTGCTGGAGGATGGCCGACCCGCGGCGGACAGCACGCCGGGCGATGACCTGTTCTTCCCGTGCTGTTTTCGGGACAGCTCGGAGATCCGGCCGCGCACCCCGTCCGGCCAGTTCGTAGGAGATGCCGCCAGGGACGCTGGTAAGCCAGCGAACCCGGCCGCCGGATTGGGCAGGCTCGACGAAGCAGCGGCGGCGTTTCCAGTCGGTCCAGGTAACCCGCCAGCTCATCAGCTGGGAATCTAGACAGGCAGTCTGCCCCGCGTTGACACGGGCTGCTGAATATGCGTGTGACAACAGTCCTCGATGAGCAGCTCCATGCCGCGGCGCACAGCCGTGCGGCGGTGTCGGATGCCAGCGCAACCCGTCGCTCTCCAGGCGTGGTTTCCCTGACCGCCCTATCGTCGTCGATGCCGTGATCTCCTCCTCCTCCTTCTTGTGTTCCCTACCTGGACTCAGAAGGTGAAGACCAAGCGCGCGGGTACCTGGCCCGTGAGCACTTCCTCGATGCAGATGTTGACGTCATCGAGATGCCGTTCCTGCGCGATGACCTTCGTCCGGCCCGCGGCATGCAGCGCGAACACCTCGGCGAGGTCCTTGCGGGTGCCGACGATGGACCCGATGATCGATTTCCCGCTGATGACGGTGTCGAAGATGGGGACTGTCATCTTGTCATCCGCCGGAAGCGCGACGCATACCAGCCGGCCGCCTCGGCGCAGCGATCCGAACGCCTGCTCGAAGGCCCGAGGCGACGTGGCGAGAGAGAACGCCACGTCGGCGCCGCCCAGATCCCGGATGGCCGCCACGGGGTCAGTGGTGCGCGCGTTGACCACGTAGTCAGCGCCGAGCTGCCGGGCGAGGTCCAGCTTCGTGTCCTCGATGTCGACCGCGATCACCCTGCCGCCGAAGCCCCTCGCGTACTGCAGGGCCAGGTGTCCAAGGCCGCCGATACCGTACACCACGGCGGTCTCACCTGGCTCGATCTTTGAGACCTTGACCGCCTTGAACGTGGTGACCCCGGCGCACGTCAGCGGGGCGGCATCGAAGGAAGACACGGCTTCGGGGACCGTGACCACGTGGCTGTCGAAGGCCACCGCGTACTCGGCCCAGGCGCCGTCCACCGAATAGCCGCTGTTCTGCTGCGACTCGCACAGCGTCTCCCAGCCGCCGACGCAGTACGAGCAGTGCCCGCACGCCTTGCCCAGCCATGCGATGGCAACCCGGTCACCGACCTGGTGCAGGCTGGCCTCGGGGCCGGTCTTCTCGATGATGCCGACACCCTCGTGGCCGGGGATGAACGGCGGGTTCGGCTTGACTGGCCAGTCGCCAGCGGCGGCATGGATGTCGGTGTGGCACAGCCCCGAGGTCTGCATCCGGATCAGGACCTGGCCGGGGCCGGGCTCAGGGACGGGAAGTTCCCTGATCTCGAGCTTGGCGCCCAGTTCCGGAACTACCGCGGCCTTCATTGTCTTCATGACTTCCTCCAACCAGAAATGACTCATTTGTTATCTCGTGACCGGATTCCGGTGCCTGTATGTCGTCACATCACGTCCCTTCTATGCCGCGGTTCCCGCGACTCGGAAAGGTAATTGATCTCTTTATTCTTGTAGCTGGTCCGGAAGGGCGCACACCTCGGATCGCGTCACGAAGTGCATTCCGCCGCCGGGGCCAAGCGAGAATCCCTCCGGGTTTCCTGGCGCGACATCCAAGATCAGCTCGGCCTTATTCCATGCCTCATACAGCCTGGCATCGATGTAGAAAGGGCAGCCTTCGATCTCGCCGAGGAGCAGGTCGACGCTGCCGATGATGAATTCCCCGGCCGGGAAGCACATCGGCGTGCTCCCGGCGCAGCATCCTCCGGACTGGACGAACATCAGCGGGTGCCCCCGGGCGGCACGCAGGCGGATGACCGCCTCGCGCGCCGCCGGGGTCGCCGATACCCGGGCAGTCTGCTGACCGCTCGCCTCCGGCATCAGAAGAAGCCAAGCGGCTTGGTGCTGTAGTCGACCAGGAGGTTCTTGGTCTGGCTGTAGTGGTCCAGCATCATCTTGTGGGTCTCGCGGCCGATGCCGGAGATCTTGTAACCGCCGAACGCGGCACCCGCGGGGTACTGGTGGTAGCAGTTGGTCCACACCCGGCCCGCCTTGATGGCCCGGCCGGCCCGGTAGGCGAGGTCGTAGTTGCGGCTCCACACGCCGGCCCCGAGGCCGTACAGCGTGTCGTTGGCGATGGCGATGGCCTCGTCGTAGTCCGAGAAGGTGGTCACGGCCAGCACCGGGCCGAAGATCTCCTCCTGGAACACCCGCATCTGGTTGTGCCCCCGCAGGACCGTCGGCTGGTAGTAGTAGCCGCCGGCGAACTCGCCGCCGACCCGGCCGGGCTGGCCGCCGATGAGCACCTCGGCGCCCTCGTTGCGGCCGATGTCCACGTAGGAGGCGATCTTGTCGATCTGCTGCTGCGACACCTGCGGGCCGATCATGGTCTCGGTGTCCAGCGGGTTGCCCTGCTTGATCTTGGCGATCCGGTCCAGGCACCGGGACATGAACTCGTCGTAGATGTCCTCCTGGATCAGCGCGCGGGACGGGCAGGTGCAGACCTCGCCCTTGTTGAACGCGTACAGCACCAGGCCCTCGACGGCCTTGTCCAGGAACTCATCGTCTGCGGCCGCCACATCCTTGAAGAAGATGTTGGGCGACTTGCCGCCGAGCTCCAGCGTGACCGGGATCAGGTTCTGCGCCGCGTACTGCATGATCAGCCGGCCGGTGACGGTCTCGCCGGTGAACGACACCTTGGCGATCCGCGGGTTCGCCGCCAGCGCCTTGCCGATCTCCGCGCCGGGGCCGGTGACGATGTTCACCGTGCCGGGCGGCAGCACGTCGCCGATCACCTCGGCGAGCTTCAGGATCGACCACGGGGTCGGCGAGGCCGGCTTGATGACCGAGCAATTGCCGGCCGCCAGCGCCGGCGCCAGCTTCCACGCCGCCATCAGCAGCGGGAAATTGAACGGGATGATCTGCCCCACCACGCCGAGCGGCTCACGGTAGTGGTAGGCCACCAGGCGCCGCTTATCGCCCACGCCCTCGACCTCGCTGATCGCTCCCTCCTCGGCGCGGATGGCCGCGGCGAAGTACCGGAAATGATCAGCGGCCAGCGGGATGTCCGCGGCCAGCGTCTCACGGACCGGCTTGCCGTTCTCCCAGCTCTCGGTGACCGCCAGCATCTCAGCGTGCGCCTCGATCGCGTCGGCGACCGCGTTGAGCACCTTGGCGCGCCCGGCCGCCGAGGTCTCGCCCCAGGCGTCCTTGGCGGCATGCGCCGCATCCAGCGCGGTCTCCACGTCCTCGGGCGTGGAGTCCGCCACCTCACAGATCGGCTTGGCCGTTGCGGGGCTGAGGTTGACCCTGTACTTGCCCGCGGCCGGCGGCAGCCACTTACCGCCGATAAAGTTCTCGTACCGCGGCTGCACCGAGACGATGCTCCCAGGCTGGCCTGGTGGAACGTACTTCATGACCGTCCCCTCTCTCCTTTGAGATCTGGCGGCGAGCCCGGCGGGTTCACCGGACTGTCAATTCAGACGCTAGGGACGGCAGGGTTGCCCGACCGTTGCATCAGGCCGCCATGACGGGGACCAGGCAGGCAAATCTTTCGTGATTGTCGTCACATCGCCGTCTCGCCGAGGGCGTGGGCCCGAACGGCCGCAGCCGCGCGCTGTGGCGAGCCGCCCGGCAACTGCCCCGCGAGGGCCTGCCAGGCCGCAGCGTCGTCCGCTCCCCACGCGGCATTGACCCAGCGGCGTAGCAGCACCGCATCGTCGCTGGCCAGCACCTCGGCCCGGAGTTGCTGCTCCAGTATGGCCCGGTAGTCCGCGATCGCCGGCGCCTCGGAATCCGGCAGCAGCGGACCCGGGTACGCGGCGACCGCCTCAGCTACCCGGCCCTCGGCGAGCAGGTCGAGTACGGCTGCGAAATCGGACGTGACAGGCCGTCGCAGCGCGTACGGCTGCGAGCCGAGCAGTCCGTCCCCGAGCAAGGTCCGCAGCCGCGACATCTCGGCCCGCAGGGTGACCGGATGCACCTCCGCCTCGGATAGCTCAACCGCGAGGCGAGGACCGGAGAGCCCGCCCGCCGCGAGCGCGAGGATGACCACGATCTCGCTATGCCGCGGCCGCAGCCGCAGCGTGCGCCCGTCCACCTTGACCAGGGCGCAGTCGCGACCGAGGGCCGTCAGGCGGACCCCGGCGACCGCCGCACGCGGCCGTGCCATGCCGGAGAAATGGACCATCAGGTGACCGGCCGGGCCGACGGCCTCAGCGACCAGGAGACGACCGTCCGTTACACCGGACAGTGCCCTGGCGCCCGCGGCTTCCGCAGCGAAGCAGTCCCGGCCGGCCGGTGTGGCCGCGAGCACCCGCCCGCCGGGGCTGACCAGCGCGACAGCGGATCGCTCCGGCACGTGGCGGTTCGCGTACCCGCGCCGGGCTTGCTCGTCGGCCGCCGCCACGCGGGTGGCTAGTTCTGCCTCGGCCGCCCGCGCAGTCGCCCGCACCAGCGCCAGCGCGTACGGGCTGGCGATGTTCGCGCTGCCGGTGATGTTGACGATGCCGAGCACCCGTCCGCTGTCCGGGTCCCGGATCGGGACGGCCGAGCAGGACCACGGGTGCACCACCGTGTTGTAATGCTCGCCGGCGAAGATCTGGACGGGACGCCCGACCGCCAGCGCGGTGCCCGGCGCATTGGTCCCCGCCTCCGTCTCGGACCACTCGGCGCCTTCGACGAAGTTCATCCGGCCGGCGCGGGCAAGCGTGCCGGCGTGTCCCTGGACCCACAACAAGATCCCGGCCGCGTCGGTGACGGCGAAGATATGCTCATCATCGCTGGCGCGCTCGCCGAGCAGCTCACGAAATACCGGGAGTGCCGCAGCCAGCGGATGCCGGGACCGGTAATCATCTAGCTCGTCAGCGTCCATCCGGATGGGCGGCAGGCGGCGCCCGTCCTGGCTGGCGCCTGCGGCCACGCAGCGCTCCCAGGAGCCGGCGACCACGGCGCGCACGAAGGACGGCATGCTGTGCAATGAGACAAACTTCTCATGGGCTCGTCCCAGCCGCAGGGCGGCCGCACGCGCGTCCTCTCCAGCCCGTAGTGCGAGCTCACGATCCGGATGCATAGCACTCCGCAGTCAGCGCCGAACCACCATGGGAACCGCCTTCCCCTGCCACCATGATTGCCTCACCTATCTCCACCATGTAGCGCCAGAGGTCCCGGTAATCTCCGGCCGGAGGTCCCGTCTCGCGCTCGCGCGGGCACCGCCTGCGTGACTCAAGGCCGGTGAACCACACCTCGGGTGCCTGACCGGAAGGCGCGCGCGACCGAGATGCGGCCCCCGCATTACCTTGGAGCTGCCTTCATGTCGCATGCACCGGTCACAGGCGATCCAGAAGTTCATCGCGCGCTGAAGGCGCTGGAGCAGCGAGAGGCCGAGCTGTAATGGGCCGTTCACGAGGTAAGGTACCCATCCCGTCCCGGCGACCATGCGCCGGACATTAGGGGGTACGACTCCACGGATGCGCTGCTGGCTGACCTCAGCTCGGACGGTTGAAGTACGTCCGGACGCTTGGCTTCCTGGCGGATCTCCGGCGCCCTTCCTGACGAGCACCGCAAGATGTTCGCTGCTGCGCCAGCGCCGAACGCGCCCTGCGGGTGACCATGGCCACGACCGGCCGCACGATCTTGTTCAGTGCGTCGACGGTAGCGGCGGCCCTCGCTACCCTGACCGTCTTCCCGCAGCGGTTCCTGGTCTCGATGGGCCTCGGCGGCGCGGTCGTCGCCCTGGTCGCCGCGGCCAGCGCGCTGCCGATCGTCCCGTCGCTGCTGGTGCTGCTCAGCCGCCGGATCAGCCGCGCCAGGCCCCCGAAACCCGAGGGCGGCTGGTACCGGCTGGCCAACGGCGTGACGCGCCGCCCGGTCCTGGTGGCCGCCGGCACGACGGTGCTGCTGCTGGCGATCGCATCCCCGGCGCGGGGCGTGCGCTGGAGCGGCATCGACGCGACCGTCCTGCCTGCCAGCCAGAGCGCGCGGGTCGTCTCGGACACCGTGGCCAGAGACTTCCCGCCTACGAACGACGCGAACGCGATCCTCGTCATGGCATCCGCTCCTGCCTCGGCGCGGCCCGTGCCGGCCAGCTACGCTGGCCGGCTGGCCAAGCTGCCCGGGATAGCCCAGGCCCGCGGCCCCGTGGCCCTGGCCCCCGGGACCTGGGAAATCACGCTGACCAGCCGGGCCGACCCGATCTCGGCGGCTGGGCAGCAGGCCGTCACGGCGGTGCGGGCCCTGCCCGCGCCCGTGCCGGTACTGGCCGGCGGGTCAGCCGCCGACTTCGCCGACCAGGGCGCGACGATCGCGGCCACGCTCCCGCTGGCGATCGCGATCCTGGTCATCGTCACCGTCCTGGCGCTGTGGCTGATCACCGGCTCGGTGATCTTGCCTTTCAAGACGCTGCTGATGAACGCGCTCACGGCGGCCGCAGCTACCGGCGTCCTCGTGTTCGTTTTCCAGGACGGCCGGCTCACCGGGCCGCTCGCCTGCACCAGCCAGGGGGGAATCGCGGAAGCCGTCCCGCCACCCAGCCCCCCACTGCGGCCCACCAGGCAAAACACCGCACCGGATACCGGTCGGCCGCTGAACCGGCGCCGCCTGACTAGTCCGGTGCCGCTATCGGGAGCGCAGAACCGTAAATTCTGGCGCAACGTCCACAGTGTCCTTGGTCGGCCTCGGTAGCCGCATATATTAAGCGATCTGCGCTGTTCTTCCAGGTCACGAGTGTATCTGCGAATGCATCGACTCGCCGCTCTGCAAACGATAACTACACAATTGATTGCGACCGGTGCCTGAAGCGGGCCGTCGCGCTGGCATGCCTACGTCATATAGCTGAGCGTGACACCGCCTAGCGCTATGTGGCTTCGATAAGCGTTCGTAGTGGTACCGGCAGGCAGCTATGCGGATCTCGTCGTCGATGACCTTGTAGACGAGGCGGTGCTCATCGGTGATCCGGCGTGACCAGTATCCTTGGAAGCCGTGCTTGAGCGGCTCGGGCTTGCCGATTCCCTCGTTGCCGTTGCGCTGGATATCGGTGATCAGGGTGTTGATCCGTTTGAGGACCTTGCGGTCCTGCTGCTGCCACCAGAACGTAGTCATCCCAGGCGCTCTCGTCCCAGACGAGCTTCACCCCAGGAGATCCCGCTCGATGCCGCCACCATGCTCGAGCCGGTCGATCGAGGCCAGCAGCCGCCGGGCGTTCTCCGGGCTCCGCAGTAGGTAAGCGGTCTCCTTCAGGGACTCGTAGTCGGCGAGCGCAACGATCACCACCGGCTCGTGCCCGGCCCGGGTGATGACCACTTCCTCCCGGTCATCGATGACAGCATTGAGGGTCTCGGCGTAGTGTGCGCGAGACTCGGAGTATGTCAGGGTCTTCATAGCTCCACTGCCCTTCGCGCCGCCATGGTTCTTACGTACAAGATATTGTACTCCCGTACCGCCATGATTCAAGCCGACTAGCCGCGACGCTGAGGCCACCACGGCCAAGTGATCACTGCCGGGCGGAGACCGTGCCGCCCCGAATGTGCGTGTGAAGACAGCCACGGTGCAAACGATAATGACACAGGTGGCTGGGGTCAGCGAGCTGGCTGTTCGCGGGCGAGAGGCGGCCTGGTGACCGGGATGATGCGGATGAGGGCGTCCAGGCCGGTGAAGTCGGCAGGGTTGGTCGTGTACAGCGGCAGGCCCTCGGCGATCGCGGTGGCGGCGATCATCAGGTCGACGGCCCTGCCTCGTGGCTTACGGCCTGCGGCGATGACGGCGGCCGTCACGCGGCCGAAGATGCGCGCCGCCTCGGCGTCGAACGGCACCGGGTCGAACTCGCTCTCGGCCCTCTGGAGGATCTCCAGCCGCCGCGCGCGTTCGGCGTGCTCGTCGTAGGCAGCTTGCTCGTCGTTGCGCCGCACCTCGTGCGGCCCGGCGGACAACTCCGCCAGGGTAAGGGCGCTGATCGCCATCTCGTCGGGCAGCTCGGCGGGATCGATCCATTTCCGCAGGATCAAGATGTTGGTGTCGAGCATGCCTTGCCGGGGCTGCTCATCGCTCATATGCGCTGCCGGCCTGATGGTCCAGGACGGCATCCTGATCAGCCCGGAATGCTTCCAGGTCAACCGAGGGGGCGTTGCGCGACATGGCGGCGAATTCTTGCCTGGGGACGAACCGGCGACTCTGTCGCAGCGGGATCAGCTCGCCGATCCGGTGGCCGTCCCGGGTGACGGTGAAGGACTGTCCGTGTTCGACCGCGTCCATGATCTCCCGCGATCGTGTCCGCAAGTCGCGCTGGGTAATTTCCGGGTGAGCGGTCACGGAATCAGGGTAGCACTAGGTGCTACCGGGTGCTATAGCGTCGTTGGCTGGTTGCGCCCAGCCTTCTGGCTGGTATCAAGCGCTCGATGATCGCATGTTATTTCCACAGCTCAACGAAGCATCTGCACATGCAGCCATGATCCGTAATGCAAACGATAATGACACACCTTGTCCTGCCAGCGCAGGAGTCAGTCCAGTCCGGGCGCGCCGAGTCGGCCACCCCGCTAATTTGTACAAGTTTTAGTACACTATTGCTGTGACCGATCCGGTGGTGATCTATGTGCACCCGCTGTCGGAGGTACGGCAGCGGCTTTCCGGGATCCTCGCGCGGTTCCGGCGGGAGGGCGCGGCAGCGGAGCCGGTCGCGTTCGGGTCGCACCGCAAGCCCGAGGCTATCCTCCTCCCGTACGAGGTCTACGAACGGTACGAGGCGCTGTCGCGGCAGCGCGCACGGCTGGATTCCGCCCTTGCTTCGGCGCAGTCCGTGCAGGCGGAGTTGCCGGGTCCGTTCAGCCCGGATCATGACCGGGAGGTCTCGGCGTACGTGGACGGGGAGATCAGCGCGGCCGATCTGTCATGACGGCTGCCATCACCTGTCACCTTCTACTGCCTGATTTATTCACTGTGCCCGGCCTCGCGACGGGCCACCAGAGGCGATCCGGCCTGCCTCTGCGGGACGTTCGGCCTGAATGAGACAGGCCAGCGTTGCGGTCACGCTCAGCGACTGCGACCGGCCGCGATCCCCGCCTCACTTCTGGGCTAGGTTGCAGCTCATTGGCTGTACGGGCCGATCCGGCAGGATCGCCGACGTAGCAGAACGGGACATTCTGTGCGCGGCGCGTAATCCATCGGCACGCTATTAGCGGGGACAGAGTCGATCTGCGCTGTTATTCCTGGTCATGGGTGTATCTGCGAATGCATCGACTCGCCGCTCTGCCGCCATCATCATCTCTGCAAGCAAACCCAGAGCTGGCGCCTCGAGCAACCCGAGCCCGCCGTGCTGATCTCGCACATCCCGTCCGTATCGATATGGGTCAGGCCCCCGACTAGAGCAGTGGATACGGTGCGCTGCGCGGCAGGGTGACCGCGGTAATGCCGTGGCCATCGATACCGAGCCTGGCGCACAGTCCGGCGAGCTGTCCGGGGCCGGCCTGTCCGCAGGCAGCAGGTCGGCCCCGCGCAACGCGCCGCGTACTTCACCGCTGCGGCTCTTGATGATCCGACCCACCAGCACCAAGCTCGGCCAAACCTCGGACGGGAGCGGCGACCGCGACTGTCTGCGGGAATGGCGATCGTGAGACGATCGAAATACGCTGATACGCATCGCGGCGAGCACCGAGCGGCGAGGGAGGTGCTGGTGATTCCGGGACCAGGAGGCGAGCGAGCGGTACGCGGGGTGAACCGCGGCCACCTGCGCGCGTCGCACGCCGACCGTGACCAGGTGGTCGACACCCTCAAGGACGCGTTCGTCCAAGGTCGGCTGGCCAAGGACGAATTCGATTCGCGCATCGGTCACGCCCTCGCGGCGCGGACGCACGCCGACCTGGCCGCGCTCACCGCCGACCTGCCGGCTACGCTCACCGCCGACCTGCCGGCCACGCCGCCCGCCGTCCGTCCGCCGCGCAGACCGGTCCCGACGCGGCCACCGGACCCCATGATCAAGAACGGCACTCGGGTGATCGCGATCACGACCATGCTCTTCGGGGGCGTGTGGGCGGCGGGCACGCTGCTCAGCCAGACCGATAACCAGGCACTGGTCGCGCTGATCTCCGCCCTTACCTTTGTCTGGTTCGGGGTCGTGGTCCTGATCGGGTCGGTGATGATCGACTCCCGGCGCCACAGGCGCACAGACCGGCAACTGCCGCCCGCTTCCCGCGACCGCGGCGAGCCCGCGGCGCTATAGCGCGCCGTCGCGCAGCGCAGACTTGAGGATCTTGCCCGAAGGCCCCTTCGGCAACTCGCCCACGAACCGGACCTCGCGCGGGTACTTGTACGCCGCCAGCCGCTCCCGGCAGTAGGCGATCACGTCCTCAGCGGTCAGCTCGGACCCGGGGCGCAGCGAGACCACCGCGACGACCTCCTCGCCCAGCCGCTCGTCCGGCTTGCCGATCACCGCGGCCTCGGCTATCGACGGGTGGGCGTAGAGCACCTCCTCGATCTCGCGCGGGTAGACGTTGTACCCGCCGCGGATCACCAGGTCCTTCGCGCGATCGACGATGAAGTAGAAGCCGTCGGAATCCATGTAGCCGAGGTCCCCGCTGTGCAGCCAGCCGTCGCGCAGCGTCTCGGCGGTGGCCTCGGGCCGCCCGAGATAGCCCTTCATGACGTTGTGCCCGCGGATGAGGATCTCCCCCACGTTCTCACGGCCAGGCGGCAGCGGCTGGCCCGAGGAATCAGCCACCCGCATCGTCACCCCCCACAGCGGCTTGCCGATGGACAGCACCCGCCGGTCGCCGGGCCGGTTGAACGAGCACGAACTGGCCGTCTCGGACATGCCGTAGCCCTCGAGCACCTCGATGCCGTACATGTCCTCGAACGTGCGCATGATCTCTTCCGGCAGCGACGCGCCGCCGGACACGGCCACGCGCAGCGCCGACAGGTCGCGGCCGGTGATGTCCTGCTGGGCTAGGGCGTGCAGCATGGTCGGCACGCCGCCGATCACCGTGCACCGGTCGCGCTCGATGATGTCCAGCACGTCGGCGGGCGTAAACCGCGGCACGATCGACAGGCAGCCGCCGTACCGCACGGCCACGTTGATCACCGACGACAGCCCGAACACGTGGAAGAACGGCAGGACGGCCAGGGTGACGTCATCGCTGCGGGCGCCGAACAGCGAACCCGCGATCGTGCAGTTCATGTACAGCTGGAAGTGGGTGAGCTCCGCTCCCTTGGGCTTGCCCGTGGTGCCGCTGGTGTAGATAAGCACGGCCGTGTCTTCCGGGCCGCACGGGACGACGTCGCCGCCCGGTACGTCCAGCGCCGAGACCGAGAAGAGCGCGTTGACCGGCCGGGCGTCGTCGGGCAGCGGGGCGGCGCCGAAGCTGACCAGGTACAGCGGTATGCCGAGCCGCTCGCAGGCCTTGCTGGCCTCGGCGTGCATGCCCTCGAACCCGATCAGCAGCGCGGCCGAGGAGTCGCCGAGGTGGTACTCGATCTCGGGCGCCATCAGCAGCGGGTTGAGCGGCAGCACCACCATCCCGGCCTTGAGCGCGCCGAAGTAGGCGGTCAGAAAGTGCGGAACATTCGGCAACTGCAGCGCCACCACGTCGCCGGGCGCCAGCCCCGCCTCGCGCAGGCCCGCCGCGAACCGGCCCGACTGCTCGTCAAGCTCGCCGTAGGTCGTCGCGGTTCCCATGAACCGGTAGACCGGAGCCTCTGGCGTGGCCAGGGCCGTCTCGGTCAGGACGGTCGCCAGGTTGAAGGTCATGCCCAACCCCCTTGTAGGTGAGACATATATTAAAGGTGTATCACCACCGTGCCTAGGTCGTGGCCGAGCGAACGGAGCGGGCAGTGATCTACTTCGTCAGGAGAACGACCCCAGGACCGGCCGGCCCAGATAAGGCTGGTCCGGGGCAGGCCGGGTCCGATGCCACCGGGCCATCGGTCGGCCTGTTCCTGACCGAGCCCGTCCGGGGGCTAGTCGACCTGGCCGCGTTGCTGGTAGCCTCGCCCTTCCTGGCCGCCGCTCCACGGGGGGACGGCCACGGGGTTCTGGTCCTGCCCGGGCTGCTCGGCTCCGACGCCAGCACGCTGCCGCTGCGCTCCTACCTAAGCCACCTCGGCTACGACGTTCGCGGCTGGGACCTCGGACGCAATCACGGGCCCACCGAGGCGGTGCTGGCCGGGCTGCCCCGCGCGCTGCTGGCCCATGCGGAGCAAAAGGAAAGCCCGGTATCGCTGGTGGGCTGGAGCCTGGGCGGCGTCTACGCCAGGGAACTGGCCCGCCAGCACCCGCGGCACATCCGGCAGGTCATCACTCTCGGCAGCCCGTACGCCATGCAGGAGCCGGGGCGGCAGACCTGGGCTCACGGCCCTTACCGGCGCCTCAGCCACCTGCATGCGCCGGGCGCCCGCTTGCCCAGCCCCGAGCTGCGCGCCCGGCCCATCGGCGTGCCGTCGACTTCGGTCTACTCCCGCCTGGACGGCGTCGTGTCCTGGCGGGCCTGCATAGAACCGGAGACCGCAGGGCATCAGAACGTCGAGGTCCGCTGCAGCCACATCGGCTTCGGCATCGACCCGGCCACCCTGTGGCTGATCGCCGACCGGCTGGCCGTCCCGCGCGGCCAGCACCGCCCCTTCCGCCCGCCGCTCCCGCTGCGGCCTCTCTACCCGGACCGCCGATGACCATCACCGCCACCCACCCGGCACCCTGGCACTACGCCGCCCCCTGGGGCGTGCGCAGCTACGTCACCGACCTGGACGGCCCCGTCCACTGGATCGAGTTCAACGCCGAAGCCCAAGACCCCGGGACCCGGGAAAAGGACGGCGAAACCCAGGGACCGCCGATCGTGTTCGTGCACGGCCTGGGCGGTTCGCACCTGAACTGGTGCCTGATCGGTCCGCAACTGGCCGCGGGCCGCCGCGCGGTCGCGCTGGACCTGCGCGGCTTCGGCCTGACGCCGGGCCTGCGCGTCAACTCCACCGTGCGGGCCAACGCCCGCCTGCTGGATCGCTTCATCAGGGAAGTCGTCGGCGAGCCGGTGATCCTGGTCGGCAACTCCATGGGCGGGCTGATCTCCATCCTGGAGACGAGCGGCAACCCGGGCATGATCAAGGGCGTCGTGCTCCTCGACCCCGCCCTCCCGCTCCCGCCGCAGAAACCCGACTGGCAGGTCAGCGGCCAGTTCCTGCTCTACGCCCTGCCCGGCCTGGGTGAACTGGCCGTCGCCAAGCTGATGGCCAGCGTCTCGCCGGAGGCAGGCGTTGACCAGCTCATAAAACTCTGCTTCGCCGACCCGTCGCGAGTCGACCCCGAGATGATCCGGGCCGAGGTCGCGCTCGCCACCAAGCGCCGCCCGGCCACGTCCGCCCAGGCCTCGGCGCGCGCCCGGGTCTTCCTGGTCGCCGCCAGGTCGCTGCTGCGGGTCCTGGCCCGCCGCGGGAACTACCAGAAGGTGATGACCGGCATCGACGTCCCGGTCCTGCTCATCGGCGGTGAGGACGACCGGCTGGTGCCGGTGGCGGCCATGCGCCAGGCCGCGGCCCGCAATCCCCGCTGGGAGTCAGTTTTCCTCCCCGCAGTCGGGCACACCCCGATGCTCGAGGTCCCCGACGCCACGGTCGCCATCATCCGCGACTGGCTAGACCGGCACTTCAAGAACTAAGAGGAACCCGGGACATGCAGCAACTTACCGGACTTGACGCCTCCTTCCTCGCGCTCGAGACGGCCAGCTCCACCGGCCACGTCGGCGGGCTGGCCGTACTGGACCCCAAGGACGCGCCCAAGCCGCTGACCCTGGCCCGGCTGACCGAAGTCCTGGCCCAGCGCGTCCCGCTCGTCCCGGTGCTGCGCCGCAAGCTGCTGAACGTCCCGCTCGGCCTGGACCAGCCGTACTGGATCGACGACCCGGACTTCGACATCGAATACCACGTCCGGGAACTCGCCCTGCCCCGCCCCGGATCCGATGCCCAGCTGGCCGAACAGGTCAGCCGGCTGCACGCCCGGGCCCTGGACCGCAGCCGCCCGCTGTGGGAGATCTACCTGATCACGGGGCTGGCCAAGCGGCGTGTCGCGGTCTACACCAAGATCCACCACGCGGCGATCGACGGCGCATCCGGCGCCGAGCTGCTCACCGTCCTGCTCGACCTGACCCCCGCCGGCCGCGAGCTGCCCCCGGTCAAGCCGTGGAAGCCGGAAAAGGCCCCCAACTGGGCCGAGCTAGCCGCGAAGGCGGCCGCGAAAGCGGCCTGGCGCCCGGTCCAGACCGTCCGCATCACCAACGAGCTGGTCAAGGTGCTGCCCACCCTGGGCCCGGTGGTGAGCACGGTGGTCGGCGGCATGCTGGGCCTGAACCGCGGCGACGGTGAGGTCATCGCCACCATGCCCGGACGTCCCCCGGCGACGCCGTTCAACAAGCCGATCACCCAGCATCGCCGGTTCGCGTTCCGCAGCGTCGACCTCGGCACGGTCAAGCAGATCAAGAACGTCTTCGGCGTCTCGGTGAACGACGTCGTTATGGCCATGTGCGCGGGTGCCCTGCGCCGCTGGCTGGCCGACCGTGAGGCGCTGCCGACCCAGCCGCTGATCGCGATGATCCCGGTCTCGGTGCGCGACCCGGCCAGCAAGGGCGCGCTGGGCAACAAGGTCTCGGCCATGCTGGCTGCGCTGCCCACCAACGTCAGCGACCCGGGCCTGCGGCTGGAGATCGTGCACCAGACGACGAAGATCGCCAAGGCCCAGCAGGCGGCGATCCCGCAGGGCCTGGTCGACCAGATCAGTGACTTCGCCCCGCCCGCCCTGACCGCGCGGGCCGCCCGCGTCGTGTTCGCCACCGGCGTGCTGCACCGGCTGCCGCCGTTCAACCTGACCATCTCCAACGTCCCCGGCCCGAACGTCCCGGTGTACCTGTGCGGGGCCAGGCTGCTCGCGCACTACCCGGTGTCGGTGGTCACCGACGGCCAGGGGCTGAACATCACCCTGGTCGGCTACCTGGGCCAGCTGCACTTCGGCCTGGTGGCCTGCCGTGAGCTGGTCCCCGACATCGACGTGCTGGCCGGCTACCTGGTCGACGAGCTCGCCCTGCTGGCCGAGGCCGCCGAGAAGCGGGCCACAGAGTAGATGACCGACGTCCACGCCGTCCTCCCGCAGGGAACCCAGCCGCCGGCCGCGGTCCCCGGGCACATCTTCGCCGCGGCGGTGGACATGTTCGTGGCCGGGCAGCGGCTGGACATGCGCTCGCTCGCCCGGCGCATCGGGGTGGCCCGCGCCACCTTGTACCGCCGGGTCGGCAACCGCGAGGCGCTGCTAGACCAGGTGCTGTGGTGGCGGGCCCGCCGCCTGCTCGCCGACCAGGTGCGGGCCAGCGCCGATCTGACCGGGACGGACCGGCTTGCCGCGGTGATCGGCGGCGTGCTGCGCGCCATCGGCGCCGACCGCCCGGTGCGGATGTTCCTGGAGTCCGACCCGGAGACGGCGCTGCGCCTGCTGACCGGCCCGCGCAGCACGGTCCACCAGGGAATGGCGCAAGCGCTGGAGAACCTCATCGACCTCGAACGCGGCCGCGGCGCGTTCGAGGCCCGCCTGGACACCGCGACGCTGGCCTTCGCCATCGTCCGGGTCAGCGAGGGGTTCCTGTACTCCGACGTGATCGCCGACCGCGCCCCCAACATCGACCGCGCCGTCACCGTCATCGAGGCCCTGATCCGCGGGCTGGAACGCACCCCCGCGACCGTCGGCCAGCCCTGATGGCCATCGACCCGGACGGCGCGGTGGTCCTGATCACCGGCGGCGCCAACGGCATCGGGGCGGCCACCGCCCGGCACCTGGCACGGCACGGTGCCCAGATTGTGATCGCCGACGTCGACGAGCGGGGCGCCCAGGTCGCAACCGAGATAGACGGCAGGTTCGTCCGCTGCGACGTCCGCGAGCAGGCCGACCATGAGCAGGCGGTCAGCACCGCCGTCCGCGCGTTCGGCGGCCTCGACGTGGCCTTCCTCAACGCCGGCGTATCGACCACGAGCGTGCGGCTCGGCGACGGACCGGGCTGGGACCTGGCCGCCTACCGGCGTGCGTTCGGCATCAACGTCGACGGCGTCTTCTTCGGCGTGAACGCCGCGCTGCCCGCCATCAGGGCCCGCGGCCGCGGCGCCCTGGTCCTCACCGCCAGCCTGGCCGGGCTCACCGCCGTGCCGCAGGACCCGATCTACGCCGCGACCAAGCACGCCGTCGTGGGCCTGGCCCGCGCCCTCGGCCCGGCCCTGGCCGCTGAACACATCGCCGTCAACGCGCTGTGCCCTGGCTTCGCGGACACCGCGATCAACCAGCCGGTCCGGCACCTGATCGACGCCGCGGGCATCCCGCTGATGACCGCCGACGACGTGGCCGATGCCGTGGCGGCCATCCTGGCCAGCGACCGGACCGGCGATGCCTGGTACGTCCAGCCCGGCCGCCCGGCCGAGCCGTTCGCGTTCCGGAACGTCCCGGGTCCGCGCGCCCCGGACGGGTCAAAGGTCGGCGGCGTCCCCTAGCGCGAGGATCAGCTTGCCGGTGTTGGCTCCCTCGAACAGCTTCAGCAGCGTCTCGGGGAAGTCCTCCACACCGCCCCGCACGATCGTCTCCTGCGACTTCAGCCGCCCGGCCCGGTACCAGCCGGCCAGCTCGGCCATGGCCTCGGGGTACCGCCGGGCGAAGTCGAACACCAGGAAGCCGGTCATGGACGCCCGCTGCACCAGCAGCATCATGTAGTTGGCCGGCCCCCGGACCTGGGTCTCGTTGTACTGCGAGACCGCACCGCAGATGACGACCCGGGCCCCGCGCGCGATGCAGGTCAGCACGTCGTCGAGGATCTCGCCGCCCACGTTGTCGAAGTACACGTCGACCCCGTTCGGCGTCAACTCGCGCAGGGTCCGGCGCAGGTGCGGCAGCCGGTAGTCGATGCACGCGTCGAAGCCGAACTCCTCGGTCACCAGCCGGCACTTCTCCGGCCCGCCCGCGATCCCGATGACCTGGCAGCCCTTGATCTTGGCGATCTGCCCGGCCACGCTGCCCGTCGCGCCCGCCGCGCCGGACACCACCACCGTGTCGCCCTCCTTGACCCGGCCGGTCTCCAGCAGGCCGAAATAGGCGGTCAGCCCGGTCATGCCGAGCACGCCCAGGTACGCGGTGGGGTCGGCCAGCGACAGGTCGAGCTTGAGCACGCCCCGTCCGTCGGAGACGGCGTACTCCTGCACGCCGAACGTCCCGTAGACGTACTCGCCGACCGCGAACCCGGGATGCTCCGACGCGATGACCCAGCCGATCCCGCCGGCCCGCATGACCGCGCCGATCTCGACCGGCGGGACGTAGGAGAAGCCCGCGTTCATCCAGCCCCGCATGGCCGGGTCGATGGACAGGTACGAGATCTGCGCGACGAACTCCCCGGCCGCCGGGCTCGGCACGGGCTCGGTGGTGAACTCCCAGTCGGCGGGCCGCGGGAGCCCGGACGGGCGGGCGGCCAGGCGGACCTGACGGTTGGTCTGTGGCATAAAGATAAATTATGCCGAACGGGCCGTGGTAATCGCCATGTCCGAAACCCGCCAGCTAACCATCGCTGGCGCCCATAGCTTCTAGGTATGAGCATCTACCAGACCCACAGCAGCCCGCTGGGCGAATTGCTCCTCGTAGGCGAGCAGATCCCGGAGGGGGTGGCGCTGACGTCGGTGTCCCTCCCCGGCCAGCGCCGCGCGCCGGACATCGGGGCCGGCTGGCAGCGCGCCCCCGGAGCGTTCGCCGAAGTCACCCGGCAGCTTGACGATTACTTCACCGGCGAGCGGACCCACTTCGACCTGGACCTCGCCCCGGACGGCACTCCGTTCCAGCAGCGGATCTGGCAGGCCCTGGACTCGGTCCGGTACGGCACCACGGTCACCTACGGCGAGCTCGCCGCCCAGCTCGGCGTCCCGCGGGACCGGGTCGTGGCCCTCGGCGCCGCGATCGGCGCCAACCCGCTGCTGATCATCCGCCCGTGCCACCGGGTCATCGGCACCGACGGCACCATGAAGGGCTACGCCGGGGGAGTGGAGCGCAAGCAGTGGCTCCTGGTTCATGAGGGCGTCCTGCTCCCGGAGTTCGCATGAGCCTGGCTACCTGGGACTGGCCCGCCATCGCCGCCGACCTGGACGCCAGCGGCTGCGCGGTCACGCCCCGGCTCCTCACCCCGGCGCAGTGCCGCGACCTGGTCGGCCTGTACGACCGGCCGGAGCTGTTCCGGTCCACCATCGACATGGCCAGGCACCGGTTCGGCTCCGGTCAGTACCGGTACTTCACCCACGACCTCCCCGAACCGGTCCGCGCGCTGCGCGAGGCGTTCTACCCGCACCTGCTCACCATCGCCCGGAGCTGGGCCGGCCGCCTCGGCCGGCCCGCCTTGTGGCCGGACACCCTGCGGGACTGGCTGGACGTGTGCCACCAGGGCGGGCAGGCCAAGAGCGCGCAGATCCTGCTGCGCTACCGGGCCGGGGACTGGAACGCGCTGCACCGCGACCTGTTCGGCGACCTGGTCTTCCCGCTGCAGGTCGTCATCGGCCTGGACGAGCAGGGCGCCGACTACACCGGCGGTGAGTTCCTGCTCGTCGAGCAGCGGCCGCGGGCCCAGTCCCGCGGCACCGCCACCGTGCTGCCGCAGGGCCACGGCCTGATCTTCACCACCCGCGACCGCCCGGTGCGCGGCGTCCGGGGCTGGTCCGCCGCCCCGGTGCGCCACGGCGTCAGCACCGTCCGCTCCGGCCGCCGGCACACCCTGGGCCTGGTCTTCCACGACGCCTGATCAAGCGGATCAGGCCGAGGCCGCCTCGGGCTGGGCGGTATGCGCCTGCCCTGGCTGCCAGTTGGGCGGCATGAAGAGGTAGCCGAGCCGGGTACGCCACGAAGAGGCGTGGCGGACGTCACGCCACAGTTCGGCGTAGTCGCCGTACTGCAGCTTGATGAGGTTGTACGTGCCCACGGAGTGGGTCAGCCCATACTTCGGGCGGAACAGTTCGGGCTGGAAGGTGCCGAACATCCGGTCCCAGACGATCAGGATTCCGGCGTAGTTCCTGTCCAGGTAGATCGGGTCGGAGCCGTGGTGGACCCGGTGATGGGAAGGGGTGTTGAATGCAAACTCGACCAGCCTGGGGAGCTTGCCGATGGTCTCGGTGTGAACGAAGAACTGGTACACCAGGTTGATCCCGTAGGCGAAGTAAATCGCCCACGGAGCGACGCCGAGCAGCGGCAGCGGCAGCCAGAAGAAGAAGTCGAACCAGGGATTCCATTTCTGCCGCAGCGCGGTCGCGAAGTTCATGTACTCCGACGAGTGGTGCGCCTGGTGGGCGGCCCAGCCCACCCGGGCGCGGTGCACGAAGCGGTGCTGCCAGTAGTAGGCCAGATCGACGCCGACGATGACCAGTACCCACGACCACCAGGTGCCCATCGGAAGGTGCCAGGGCGCGGCGTGCAGGTACAGGGCGATGTAGACGAAGAACGCGGCGGCCTTCAGGGCCAGGGTGGTGAACAGGGAGAAGAAGCCCATCAGCACCGACGTCGAGGCGTCCTTGGCGTGGTAGCCGACGACGTCGTCGTGGTCGAGCCACCTCAGCGCCGCGAGCTCGAGGCCGATGAACAGGAGAAAGAACGGGACAGCGTAGGTCACCGGATTCGCCCACGGGTCGAGTACGTCGTGCATCGTCCTGCTCCAGCGAACGAGATATTACTGACGGGTAACCTACCTGAGGTTCATCGTCTCAGCAAGGGGCCGAGGACAGCGACCCAGGTCGTCCAGTACGTGCTGGTAGATCGCGGGATGCGGCTTGAGCAAATTACGCTGAGACTGTGCGACAGCAGGCCGGCGCGTGGGCGCGCGGTCATCCGTGGCGGGCCGACGGCCTGCTGGGCGGCGCGCTGCTCGTGGTCAGCGCGCCTCAGCTGGCCGCCGGACAGGCCAGCACCGCCGCCCGGGTGCGCCTTCACCGTGCTTACCGTCCTGCTCGCCGCCGTCACCGAACGGCCCTCGCCGGCCATCGAGGCCATGGCCTACTTCTGCACCGCCGAGTTGCTGGCCAACGTGACCAAACACAGCGGAGCGAGTCGCGTGACGATCAGCGTGGCCGAACCGGGCTCCGGGCTGCTGCTGACGGTATGCGACGACGGGCACGGGGGCGCGTGCCTGGTCCCCGGTGGCGGGCTGGCCGGGTTGCTCGAGCGCGTGCAGACCGTCGACGGGCGGCTGGAGATTCGACAGCCCGCCCGGTGGCCCTACCAGCATCACCATCGAACTCCCGAGGCACGCCTGATGACCGCCATTCCCGAGCGCCTGCGCATCGTGATTGCCGAAGACGCCGCGATCATGCGCGATGGTCTGACCCAGACCCTGACCCGGCGCGGCCACGACGTCGTGGCCGCGGTGGCCGACGCCGACGCACTGCGCCAGGCAGTGGACGAACATCGTACCCGACGTGGCCATTATCGACGTGCGCATGCCGCCGACCCACACCGACGAGGGGCTGCGCGCCGCCCAGGCCATCCACCGCGAGCGTCCCGGAGTCGGCGTGCTGGTGTTCTCCCAGTACATCGAGACCCAGTCGGCGACCGAGTTGCTCGCCGCGGCCCCGGCCGGGGTCGGCTACCTGCTCAAGGACCGGGTGGCTGACGTCAGCGACTTCATCGACGCCATCACCCGGGTCGCCCACGGCGGGACCGTGCTCGACCCCGAGGTCGTCCGCCAGCTGCTGACCGCCAGCCGTCGCGGGGACACCCTGGCCGCCCTGACCCCGCGAGAGCGGGAGGTGCTCTCGCTCATCGCCCAGGGCCGGTCCAACGCAGCCATCGCGACTACCTTGTTCATCTCGCCGAAGGTCGTGGAGAAGCACGTCGCGAACATCTTCGACAAGCTCGGCCTGACCCCTGACGACAACGACAACCGCCGCGTCATCGCCGCCCTGCGCTACCTGGAGTCCTAGCTGCTATCGTCTCGGTACCCCGGACGGAGGAGGAAGGAGCAGCGCGTGCCCGAGTTGCGTCCCGCGGTCGAACGTGAGGCGCGGGACAGGCTCGGCGCCACCGAGGCCGACGCGTTCTTGACCCGGCTGGACCAGCTCACCGAGGACATCCTGGAGCCGGTCGGCCAGGTCTACGGCACCGACGCGGACAAGTTCGCCACCGAACTCGTCCGCGACGCGCTGGACGCGACGGCTAACCGCCCGGCCGGGCTGCGCCTGCTCGACCGCCGCCGCGAGATCGACCCGGCCTGGTTCCAGCGCTCCCGAATGATCGGCTACGTCTGCTACGCCGACCGCTTTGCCGGGTCTCTCCAAGGAGTCCGCCAGCACGTGGACTACCTTGCCGAACTGGGCGTCACCTACCTGCACCTGATGCCGCTGCTGCGGCCGCGCGAGGGGGAGAACGACGGCGGCTACGCGGTAGCCGACTACGACGACACCGATCCGCGCCTCGGCACCATGGCCGAACTGCAGGCCCTGGCCGGCGACCTGCACGAGCGCGGCATGGTGCTGTGCATCGACCTGGTCCTCAACCACACCGCGGCCGAACACCAGTGGGCGCGCAAGGCCATGGCGGGCGAGCCCGGCTACCGCGACATGTACCTGGTCTACCCGGACCGGACCGAACCCGAGCGCTACGAGCGCACGCTGCCCGAGGTGTTCCCCGACACCGCGCCGGGCAATTTCACGCAGATACCCGGCCTGGGCTGGGTGTGGACCACGTTCCACGACTATCAGTGGGATCTGAACTACGCTAACCCGGCCGTGTTCCGGGCCATGCTGGGCACGATGTTCGCCCTGGCCAACCGCGGCATCGACGTGCTCCGGGTCGACGCGGCGCCGTTCTTGTGGAAACGGATCGGCACCGACTGCCAGAACCAGCCCGAGGCACACGCGCTGCTGCGCGCCTTCCGCGCATTGACCCGGCTGGCCGCGCCGGGCCTGCTCCTCAAGGCCGAGGCCATCGTCAGCCCGGAGATGCTGGTTCCCTACCTCGGCGGTCACGACCGGTTCCGCCCGGAGTGCGACCTGGCCTACGACAACCAGCTCATGGTGATGCTGTGGTCGACCCTGGCCACCCGCGATGTCCGGCTGGCCGAGGCCGCGCTGTCCCGGCGCCGTCCCGCGCCCGGGCCGACCTCCTGGGTTACCTACGTCCGGTGCCACGACGACATCGGCTGGGCGGTGTCCGACGCCGACGCCGGCGCCGTCGGCCTGGACGGCTTCGCCCACCGGCGTTTCCTGTCTGACTTCTACGGCTCGGGATTCCCCGGATCGTTCGCCCGCGGTGCGCGGTTCCAGGACAACCCGGCGACCGGCGATTCCCGCATCTCGGGCATGGCCGCTTCGCTGTGCGGCATCGAAGCCGCGCTGGAGGCCGGGGATCCCGGCGCGCTCACCGCCGCCATCCGCCGGCTGGAATCGATGTACGCCGTCGCGTTCTCCTTCGGCGGCATCCCGCTCATCTACATGGGCGACGAACTGGCCCTGCGCAGCGACAGCGCTTGGGCCGCGGACCAGGCGCATGAGCACGACAACCGCTGGACGCACCGGCCGTTGATGGACTGGGACGCGGCCGCCCGGCGGCACCATCCGCACAGCATCGAGGGCCGGGTGTTCGCCGCCATCGCCGGCCTGGCCGCCGCCCGGCGCTCACTTCTCGCGCTGCGCTCGGACGGCCGCACGGAGCTCCTCCCGACAGAAAACCGCAGCATAATGGCCTACCGCCGGGCACATCCGCGCAGCGCGCCGTTCCTGGCACTGACCAACTTCAGCGACGTCGACCAGGCCGTGGACGCCGGGATCATCGCCAGGGCCGGCCTGTACGAGCCCGCGCACGCTCACTCCAGCGCCGGGCAGCTGAGCATCAGTGCCGGCCGGATCGAACTGCTGCCGTGGAGCTTCCTCTGGCTCACCGGCACCTGAAACGCCGGTCTCTGTTTACCGAGCAAAGGGCTGCAATTGGCCTATCACTCACCGTGAATGCCTGGCATCCGCCCTTCTTATTTACGCAAACAGCCAGGTCCACGGCGTGTCGTCTCGACCGAGAAGGAAACGGCACGGTAAAACTGGACCAGCCGCCCGGCTCCCAGAGAATACCTGGGAAGTTCGCCAGAATTAACTAAGCGTCAGCACCGGCGTAATCGTTACAGTGCCCCATTCGCCGATAAGAAACCCGGACCCCGCCCGATGAGCCTCTTACCACGACCCGCGCTGCACCGCGCCGATTGGCCCGGCAGCGGCAGGCCGCCAGCCCGCCTCACCGATCCGCCGGAGGTAACCCGACCATGGCCCGAAGGATGCTCAGGGCACCCGTGGTTCTGCGGGCGATTACGGCTGCCGCGGCCGTCGTGGTCCTTGCCCCGGGCCCGGCGTCAGCCCGGTCGGCCACCTTTCCTGACGCCTCCAGTTCTGCCGCACCGCTGCCGTGTCAGGCCATTGACCTGGGCATTAGCGTGCCAACGGCGATCGCGGGCGACCCCGATGAGGGGATGGGGAAACGAGCCTGGAATATCGTTTTCCGTAATACATCCAAGACGGCGTGCTCGCTGCGCGGCTGGCCGCGGATCGTGGTCCGCACGACCACGGGAAAGACAGTCGCCACCGCGGTCAGCAGGGTCAATTACAGCAATCTCGCCTCTATCCCGGATACCCAGATCGTCCTGACCGCCGGGCAAAACGCCATTGTCACGGCCACCTCCGCCACCGCTCCCGGCCGCTGCGTCACCCGGTGGGCGCTCGGGCTGACCCTGCCGGGAGCGGCCCGCCCGGTCGCGGTCCCCGGCCCGGCAAGCTCCTTCGCCCCGTGCGTCGGCGGGCAGTTGCGATTGTCGCCGTTTTACGCCGAGCAGACCCTGACCCGGCAGATCAAGGCCCTGAGCAGCTCGGCCGCTCCGTCACCGTTCGCCGCCGCCACCGGCGCGGAACCCGCCACCTGCGCGGCCGCCGCCCTGCGGGCCAGCATCACCTCGGTCGCGAACGAGCACGATGGGTCGATCATCGAACTGCGGCTCAGCAACGCGAGCCAGGCGTGCGTGCTGCCCGAGGGCTGGCCGACAGTCAAGTTGCAGCTGGTCGGCGGCGGCAGCCAGGTAGCCAAGATCTTCCCCGACACCGCCGCCGCCCAGGCCGGGCGCAAGCTGCTCACCACCTATCAGCACGGCGCCACGCAGAGCACCGCCCTGACCCTGTCCCGAGGCGGGTCGGTCTCCGTCGCGCTGTTCGCCACCGCCAGCGGGCCGCAGGCCTGCCAGCGGGTCACCTCGCTTGTCGTCTACCCGACCACCGCGGCGCGCGGCGCGGGCCGCGCTGCCCCGCTGGCCACGCCCGCCCGGATCTGCGGCGTGCCCCGGGTCTTGTCGTTTGTGCCGAGCGGTCCCGGCGACAAGGCCATGGCCATCGCCCGCGACGCCCTGGCCACCGCGCAGTCCTCTTCCGGGCGGGCCGATTCCGTGCAGCCCAACAGCTCGAGCAACTTCTACTGGGGGACTGACAGCGCCGCCCCGCAGGCGTGCGGCAACGGCAGCGGACCTTACACCGAGCCGGCCGGCAGCTGCAGCAGGGGCAGCCCCGGCGTGTACGGCGAGTACATCGGCGAGGTGGGATCGTTCATGAACTGGCAGGGCTGCACCACCTCCGGGCTGGCCTGGGAGCAGGCCAACTACAACATGGCCACGGACAACGTGGTCAAGTTCAGCACCGGCCTCGGCGCCGCCGCCTACTGGTTCGCGGCCGGCCCCGGGCGTGACCCGCACTACAACGGCACCACCACCGAGGCCGGGATCTGGGGCCAGGAGCAGGCGCAACAGGCCCTCTCGGACCTGGGCGGCAAGGTCTTCAACTTCCGCTACATCTTCATGGACATCGAGAACAACGGCGTGCCGCCGGACGAGGACGGCTGGAACACGGTCTGGAACGGCCCGTGCGGCAACACCGTGAAGAACGAGTACATCCCGGCCAACGTCGACTTCGCCACCTGGGTGGGCTTCGCCAACTACGTCGATGACCACTCCTCCTACCTGGCGGGTGTCTACTCCTCGGGCGGAAACTTCTACGGCTCCTGGGCGGGGATCTTCGGCAACTCCAAGCTCAGCAACACCGCCGAATGGACCTTCACCAATGAGCAGGCCCAGCTGGACTTCCCGTCCGGGTTCACCGGCTCCCACGCCAGCGCCCAGTGGTTCTCCAGCGAGCCGGCCGCGTGCGACCTGCTGTGGCAGTGGTCCGGCGGGAACGGCGTGCTCAACGGCTTCGGCGACTTCGACGTGGCCGAAGCGGCCAACGATGCCAGCCCCGCGTGCGCGCCGGCGCCCCCGCCGCCGGTGATCATCCACCATCACTAGCGCCTGAGCTGTGACCCTGCGGTTCGTAGAGCACGAACTGGTCACGTTCAACTACGTCGAACTGGACGACGCCAGCCCGGCCTGACCGGCCACGTGCCTTCCCAGCCCTCCCCGCCGCCCCGTCGGCGGATCTTCCGCCGCAGGCCCGTAGGTTAGCGGCCCCCTGGCCCGTCGCCCTGGTCTAGGGCCATGATGGCTTCATAGCGGCGCAGCCGTTGCAGGCAGCGGGCCCGCTGGGGGCCGATGCTGCCGACCGGGATGTTCAGTGCCGCGCTGATCTCCGCGTAGGAGCTCGGCGGGTCGGCCGTGAGCATGGCCAGCAACTGCTGGCAGCCGGGCGGGAGGTCGGCGAGCGCCGCGCGCCAGGCCGCGTTCCGTTCCGCGGCGAGGATCTCCTCCTCGATCGCGGTGTCGTCGGCGACCTGGAGTACGTCGTCTAGCTTCGCCCCGGCCCGTTCGGACCTGCCCGCCGCGGTCACTATGCGGAGGCATTCCCGCCGCGTGGTGGTGGCCAGCCAGCCGGGCAGCGCGGCCGGCTCGCGCAGCTGGCCGAGGTGTTCGACCGTCAGCAGCCACACGTTCTGCGCCACGTCCTCGGCGTCCTGGCCGCTGAGCTGGAACCGGCGGCAGATCGACCACACCAGCGGCCCGTACCGATCCACGATCTCCTCCCAGGCCGCCGGGTCGCCGTCGGTCGCGCGGGCGACCACGGCGGCCAGCGACAGGTCGATGCCAGGGTCGGTAGCCAGAGCATCGATCCGGACGGCTTCGGCGTGATCCGCGCGCAGCCGGCGCAGGGCACCCCGGAACCCGGCTACCCGGCGGTCGAGCTCAGCGTCATCGAATTGCCCGCCGAGCGTGGTCAACACAGCATCGAGCTCCTCGTCCCCGATCATCAGCGGTTCCCTTCCCTCGGCCGGAAATCCGCGAGCAGAGCGCGGAGTCTTTGCCGGCCCTCGAACGTGTACCGTTTCACGCACCCTGTGCTGACCCCCATGGTCTGGGCGGTCGCCGCTTCGGAAAGGCCCGCCACGTCCCGCAGCACGACTGCTTCCCGCTGGCTGGCAGGCAGCCGGCACAGCGCCTGCCAGACAGCGGCCCGATCGGCGACGACCTGGGCATGATCGTCGCCCTCGGCCCGCACCGTGGCATGCGGATCGGGGTCGAGGTCCTTCGCGCGGCGCTCGTGAGCCCGCTGCCGCTTGCTCCGTTCGTTCCTGGCGATCTTGAACACGTAGCCTTCGGGCTCGTCGAGGATCCCCACCCGCGCCCAGAGGCGACGCGCGGCCATGAACGCGTCGTCCGTGATCTCTTCGGCCAGGCCCCGGTCGCATCCCATAGTGATCAGGTAGCCCTGGACCCGGCCCGCGTTCCTGCGGTAGAGCACGGCGACCTGATCGTCGTACTCCTCGTCAACGCTCATCGCGACCATCGACCGAGTTCACCATCGGCGCACCTCTCCACTTGCCGCTGGCCGGAATCGTCCGGATCCAAGACGGTCATGGGGAAACAGGGGCGCACGGCGGCAAAAGGTTGCGCCGTATACCAAGAAACCTTAGTCGGCTGATGGCGTGATGTCGCTAGGCGAACTCCTCCAGGGGTACAGCTGGGTCAGCGAGCCGGCTCACGTCCACGGTCCGGCCGCCGCGCACGATGGCCTGGATCGCCTCGTTGACGTCCCAGACGTTGACGTTCATCCCGGCCAGCACCCGGCCGTCACGCAGCCAGAACGCGACGAACTCCCGTGCCCGTCTGTCTCCTGCAGGGTGAGGCCGACGAGCACACGCTGACCAGCCTGGTTCGCGAGTACTTCGCCGCGATCGAGGCGCCGGCCAAGGACCTGGTGCTGCTGCCCGGCGGCGGGCACTGCGTCGTCCTGAACCAGCCCGAAGCCTTCCTGACCGCGCTACGCGCCTGCCAGGCTCAGATGGGCTCTATCGCCGGGTAGGCGGGCTCCCACATGGCGCGGCGCACCTGTCCCTCGGGATCAGAGAGCGGCACACGGGCCAGACCCTCGGCCTGCGCGGCCCGGGCCACGGCGGCCGCCACCGCGGCCGAGACCGCGCGCAGGCTGGTGACCGGAGGCAGCACGGGCGCTCCCGCGGTGCCCGCGTCGGACAGGTCGGCCAGGGCCTGGGCCGCGGCAGCCAGCATCGAGTCGCTGACCCGGCGGGCCCGGCACACGGTTACTCCGAGCCCGAGGCCAGGGAAGATGAGCGCGTTGTTGGCCTGGGCGATGTGATAGGTAACACCCTGGTACGCCACCGGCGCGAACGGGCTGCCGGTGGCGATGAGCGCCCGGCCCTGCGTCCAGGCGATGAGATCGGCGGGCCGGGCTTCCGAATGCGAGGTCGGGTTGGACAGCGGCATGATGATCGGCCGCTCCGCGTGCGCCGCCATCTCGGTCACGATCGCCTCGGTGAACGCGTCCGGCTGCGTCGAGGTGCCGATCAGCATGGTGGGATGGCTGCGCGCCACCACCTCGGCCAGTCCGATCCGGCCTTCGCCGTCCCGCGGCCAGCCGCTGACCTCCGCGGCCGGGCGAGCGTAGGGGACCTGGAAGTCGCGCAGGGTGCCCGGGTAGTCGCTGGTCAGCAGGCCTCTGCTGCCCAGTGCGTAGAAGCACCTGGTGGCGTCGTCGGGCCTGAGGCCATCAGCGATCATGACCTGCCGCAGGACGTCCGCGATCCCGATCCCGGCCGTGCCGGCACCGTGGATCACCACCCGCTGGTCGCGCATCCGCGAGCCCGCGGCCCGGACCGCGCCGAGCGCGGCGGCCAGCACCACCGCGGCCGTACCCTGGATGTCGTCGTTGAACGTCAGGCAGCTGCCGGCGTACTTGGCCAGGATACGATGCGCGTTGCCCGCGCCGAAGTCCTCCCAGTGCAGCAGTGCGTTCGGGAACATGCGGCTGGCCACGCCCACGTAGGTGTCGATCAGCTCGTCGTACCGCTCGCCCCGTACGCGCGGGTGCCGGTTGCCCAGGTACATGTCCTCGGCCAGCAGGGTCGGGTTGTCGGTCCCGGCGTCCAGCACCACCGGGATGATCCGGCGGGGATGCAGGCCGGCCGCGGCGACATAGACGGCCAGCTTCCCGGTGGCGATCGCGATGCCGCCCACCCCCCAGTCGCCGATGCCCAGGATGCCCTCGGAGTCGGTGGCCACGATCAGGTCCACGTCCTCGGTGCCCAGGCCGTAGTTGCGGAAGGCCGTCTCGACCTGCCCGGCATGATCCACCGACAGGTACACCCCGCGCGGCCGGCCGTACTCCAGGCTGTACCGCTCGATCGCGGTACCCACCGTGGGTGTGTAAACGATCGGCAGCATCTCCTCGATGTGCTCAGTCATCAGCCGGTAGAACAGCACCTCGTTGCGGTCGCGCACGTGCCCGAGGAATATGTACTTGGCCAGGTCATCGGGCTGGCGCGAGTACTGGGCGTATACGCGGCGCACCTGGCCCTCGATGGTCGACACGCCCTCCGGTAGCAGGCCGGTGAGGCCGAGCGCCTCCCGCTCGGCCAAGCTGAACGCGGTGCCCCGGTTCAGCATCGGCGCGGTCAGGACCGAGGTGCCGCGCAGCCGGACCCGCGCCACCACGCCCTCCGGGGTCGAAACGAGATCGTACGGACGTTCCGGCACAAGATCACCCACCTAGCTCAGGCCAGCGACAGGTTGCGTCAGAGCTTATCGCTGGGGCCAGCCTCGGTAACGGAGCCGGCCTTGCCCAGTTTGGCCCGCAGCGCGGACAAGGCCTGCACGGCGTGCGCCTTGACCGTGGCCTGGCTGATTCCGGTCGCCGACGCGACCTGCGCCTCAGGCAGATCGGCGAAGTACCGCAGCACGACGACCTCCCGCTGCGAGGGCGGCAGGGTCCACAGCGCCGAGATGAAGGCGGACTGCTCGACCTCGATGCTCAGCTGGCCCTCACTGGTCGGTAGGTCCGGTGCGAGCCGGGGAGCGAGCTTGTCCACCACCATGTGCTGGCGCAGCGCGACCCGGGACCGGTCGACGACCGATCGGCGCAGGTAGGACAGGGCGAGGTCCGCGTCGGGTCGCCTCCGCCAGACGGCGTGCACGGCCACGAACGAGTCCTGCACGATCTCCTCGGCCGTGGCCAGATCATGCACCAGCAGCGCGGCCATCCTGACCAGCGGGCGGTAGTGCGACAGGTAGAGCGCGGTCACCGCGCGGTCGGCGTCCTGGGGCCCTCCTGACCTGGGCAGTTCCCGGCCAGGCATCGTTTTCAGCGCCCGCATGGTGGTGATCCCTCGCCTCCGGCCGGTTGCATCCGCGGGCCGGCCTGCCCGCTCGCTCACCGGTAAGAGTTGGCTAGGGCGCAAACGCCAACAACTATCGCGCGCCGGATCACAACCGGCAGGGAGACGGACGAGATCGTCAGGCGGCTAGCTTGGCCGCGATGCGCTGCGGGTCCGGCCAGCGGACGTCGTAGACCAGCTTCAGCTTCTCCAGAAGCCAGATGACGCGGGCGCTGGGATCGATCTGACCGGGCAGCGTGCCGTGCCGCGCCGAGGTCGGGTCGGCGTGATGAGAGTTGTGCCAGCTCTCACCCAGGGACAAGATGGCCAGCGGCCAGAAGTTCGTCGCCCGGTCCCGGCAGGCGAACGGCCGTTTGCCCACCACGTGGCAGACCGAGTTCACCGACCACGTGACGTGGTGCAACAGCGCCACGCGGATCAGCCCGGCCCAGAAGAATCCCGTCACGGCCCCGGTCCAGGTGCCGGTGACCAGGCCGCCGACGCCTGCCGGCACGAGCAGGGACGCGGCGACCAGCGCCCCGGAGAAGCGCCCGATGGTCCGTAGGTCACGGTCGGCCAGGAGGTCGGGCGCGAACCGGGACCGGTTGCTCAGCTCGCGCTTGAGCATCCAGCCGACGTGGGCGTAGATCATGCCCTTCAGCAGCGCCCGGATGTCTGTGCCGTATCGCCACGGCGAGTGCGGGTCGCCCTCCCGGTCGGAGAACGCGTGGTGGCGGCGGTGATTGGCCACCCACTGGACCGGGGAGCCCTCCACCGCGAGCGCGCCGCCGATGGCCAGCGCGATGCGCAGCCCCCGCTTGGCCTTGAACGAGCGGTGGGTGAAGCCGCGGTGGTAGCCGACCGTTACGGCCAGCCCCGTCACCACGTAGGCGACGGCGGCCATGGACAGATCCAGGATCGACAGGCCCCAGCCCCAGCCCACCGGGATGGCGACCGCCAGCCCGGCCAGGGGCAGCAGCACGCCCACCCACATCGCGATGCTCGCGGCCTTTGACTGCGGGGCGTCCAGGAGAGGCTTGACCGCATCGGGCTGGGAAGCCTCTGCCTCTGCCTCGGCCATCCCGCTGTTGTCGACAACCCCTGTGCTCTGTGACGCCTCCACCTGATGCCTGACCTCATTCGACTAGAACTAACACTTCAAAATCAGTATGAACCGCACCGGATGGTGCTGCTACTTCGGCTACCCGAGAATCAGGCAAATATCGCGCGATCCTTTTCCGCCGCATAAGTAACCGTAGTACTAACTAGCGGGCGGCCGGGTCAGGCGTTCTGCTCGTAGGCCACCCGCAGTAGCTGCACGAGCTCGGCGTCGACCTCGCCCGCGTCCCGCAGCGACACCTTGTGCGTGGCCTGCGCGGCGGCGATCGCCGCGAACTGCCTGCCGCCGCGTTCTGGTCCAGCGGGTCCACCCCCGAGGAACGGACCAGGGCCAGCCACTGCTCCAGCGACCGGCCGGTCCGCGCGGCCAGCGAGTCGCTGACCGCGCTCAGCATGTCATCCGGTGTCGGCGGCATGGCCGCCAGCCTAGCCTCCGGGACCAATGTCCATCGGCCGGGCTTGCCTTCGTCGTGTTGACGACAGCACGAACCCGGACGGAAAAGGACGACCAGGATGAACCCGAACTACGGATATCAGCTGTACCAGGCCCAGCGGGTCACCTCCCGCGCCGAGATCCGGGCCGCCGACGACCGGCGCGGGCGTCAGGCCGCGGCCGTCTCACGCGGCGCCCGCCGGCTGGCCCGGGCGACCGGCGGGCGGCTGGTCAGCCGCGCATATCGACGGCGTTCACCCTCGTGGGCTTGATCGTGACGACCACCCGGCGGTCACCGGGCCCGTCGTGATGGCGCAGGTCGGCCTGGTACTTCGCGCCGAACCGGTCCGCGAACGCGTAGTCGTCGTCGGGCGTGATCTCGGCGTCGCCGCGGATCTCCAGGTAGCGGTACGGGACGGCCAGATCGAGCAGGAGCAGGCTCACGCCCGGGTGCGCGACCAGGTTCTTGGTCTTCTGCCGCGAATCATTCAGCGAGATCTTGACCGTGTTGCCGTCGGCGAGGAACCAGACCTCGGACAGCTGCGGGCGGCCGTCCGGGCCGACCGTGCCGAGCGTCGCGAACTGGCCGTCGAGCAGGTCCCGGTGAGACGAGGGGATCTCTGGCATGATGCTCCGTTCTCGCTAGTGGTTACCGCCGGATGATAGCCCCGTCGTCGAAGCGCCAGCCGCGGGCCAGGCACGCCTGCCGCACCGCCTTACGCGAGAAGCTGCCAAGCAGCATGACCGTGCCGCTGCCCGTGATGGTCAGCCCCAGCCGCCAGGTCCGGCCGCGGAGCTCCTTGACGAACCGCAGGTCATCTCCATGCTGGCGGGACAGGACGGATACCGGCTCGCGGCGCCGGGAGTACCGGATGGCGTCCTCGGTGATCTCCAGGCGGCCCGGATTCCTGAGCGCCGCGATCCAGCCGATGACCAGGATCACGAGCAGGGCACCGAAGATGACTGTGACGGCCACCCGCCCGGTCGTGGTGTGCGCCCCGCCCACGCCCCGGGCCAGCGCCGCGGCGCAGGCCACGGCGAGGAAACCGAAGAGCGTATTGATCTGCGGTCGGCTTTCCCGGACGGTGATTGCCCTCGGGTCCGGGTACCTCGCTCGCATCTGCGGATCGTACTGCCGCGGTCGGTGCGTGATGTAGATCACCCGCATGGCATTTCCTCCCTAGCTCAAGGCCATGTGCGCGGGTGCCACCGCGTGCTTGTCGGCCGCGGTCGGCCCGAACGACCTGAGCACGACCGGCGCCCCCAGCACGTCCTCGACCAGCCCCGGCCAGTCCGGTCTTGGCGGCTCGTAGACCGGGCGCGCGGCAAGCAGCATCTGCGTAAGCCGTTCCTGATACTGCAGGTCACGGTCGGGGCCGGGGATGATCCGCGGGCGCGGCTGCCCGCCGACCTGGTAGGACCGGCACACCCGCAACGGGTGCCGCGCGGCCGCGTCGAGGTGGGTCAGTGCTACGGCGTCCACGCCGCCGCTGACCTCGGCGGCGTACCGCAGCGCGACCGCGTCGAAGTGCCCGGTCCGGAACGCGCCCTGCCAGGTCCCGCGCTGGTTGTGCGGCTCGGGCACCTCCAGGGTCGGGTCCTCGGTCACGAACGGGCCGGGTCCGTGCCGGGTCAGGTAGCAGCGCACCACGCCCAGGCGCAGCGCGCTGTCTCCGGCCTCGGCCAGCAGCGTCTCGGCGTTGGCGAAGGTCGTAGTCGACCAGGTGGTGTAGGGGTGAAAGCCATGCCACTCGTCCAGCAGGACGCCCTGCGCTCCCTCGAACACCACCGGCCCGGCACGCAGCAGCCGGTGGAGATATCCGCCGTCGACCAGCGCCACGCGCCCGGCGAAGGCCCGGTAGGCGTCGCATACGCTGGCCACGTCCGGGCCCTCCAGCGGTCCGAACTCCTCAGCCAGGCGGTCCCGGAGCCGGACCAGCTTCCCGGCTAGCGCGCGCGGTGCGGCGCAGTCCGCCACCCGCGGCGCGTCGCCGGGGTTCTCCACCGCGTACCAGGCCGTCTCGCCGATCCCCACGCCGCAGGACCCGTGCCGCGCATCGCCCCGGGCCAGTTCCCTGGCCCGGTTGGCCGCCCGGTGGTACGGCGTGGTCAGCAGCGCGTCGCGGTCCACGGTCAGCCGGTCCAGCGCGTCGCCGACGCCGACCGCGGCCAGATGGCCGGCCTCGGCGGCCACAGCAATCGGGTCGACCAGCATGAACCGCGACAGGTGGGTCCGGACCCCGGGCGTAAAGGTGCCGGAGCCGAACTGCGCGAACGTGTGGTGCCGTCCGTCGGTGGTGACCACGTTGTGCGCCGCCTGGGCACCCCCGTTGAACCGGACCACCGTCCGGACCGCTCGCCCGCCGGCCAGCCCGGCGCCGACGGGGGAGCAGAGCCAGTCGACCACCGAGCCCTTCCCGGAGTCTCCGTACCCGAGGTCGACGACGATGACGTGGTTCATAGCCTGACGTTCCCGCTCGGGCCGTCCAGGTCGACAGGCGCGGTCGCCACCTCGAGCACGGCCCGGCCGGCCCCGATCACGGCCAGCGCCTTGGATACCGCGGGCCCGGCGGCCGAGCCGACGTCCCCGAGATCGGCCAGGCCGTCATCCAGGCTGATCGCGTCCTCGCCCAGGCCCACGGTCAGCGCGATCGTCTCGCACACCGCGTCCAGGTCCGCGAGCTCGATGACGTTCTGGCCGAGCAGGTCGCGCCAGAAGCCGAGCACCTCCGGGTCGCCCACGTAGCTGGCGCCGGCCGGCAGAATGTAGTAGGTATCCCACTTCGCGGTGACCTCGGCCACCAGCGTGGCCACCGGCACCGGCTCGGTCAGCTCGTCGCCGATCACCTCGCGGACCTCACCGGGCTTTACCCGCGAGTAGGCCATTTCGTCGCCGATGATGAACAGGTAGCCGCGGCGCCCTCGCTTGGCGAAGCAGTCCGTGACGGTGTGCCGGGCCATGAAGTACATGGCCAGTTCGTAGGACTCGGTCTTCTGTCCTCCGCCGCCGCCCTCCAGCAGGATCCGTCCCAGGTCGTCGTCCATCCGGTTGTCGGACTCGAACCGGCCGACCTGCAGCGGCGCGTAATCGCAGGTGGCGTCCCCGATCGCGCCGAACATGATGTGCGGGTCCGCCACGTAACCCTTGCGCAGCAGCAGGCCGAGCAACTGGGGGAGCTTGCTCTGCAGGGCGCGCGGCACGGCGCGCATCGAGCCGGTCACGTCGAACAGCACCGCGATCGCCAGTGACTGCGGGTGCTCGGCGGAGTCGCGGCTCTCCCGGGCCGTTATCCCGAACGGGTCGAGCGTGTCGTGCACACGCGTCGCGCCGCTGTCGCTGTAGGCGAACGCGCTGGCGCCGGTGGCGGCGCGGAACCGCGCCGCGGCGTCGTAGACGTCGGTAGACCATCGTCCGCTGCCCATGGTGGGTCTCCTTTCGGTCATCCCTAGGCCGGTATGGCGAAGGGGCGGAACGTACGCGGGCCGTAGAGCCGGCCGAGCAGCTCGTCGAGCTCGGCCAGCAGCGCCCAGGCATCGGCCGGGCGCCGGCTGGGGCTGGCCAGCAGGCAGCCGCGGGCGAACGCCGCCATCCGGGCCGGCATGCGCGGGCCGACGAGCTCGGTCATGCAGCGGGTGGCGAGCCAGATGTCCAGGTCCGGGCCGGCCG
This sequence comes from uncultured Actinomycetes bacterium, assembly GCA_963819785.1. GTDB lineage: Bacteria > Actinomycetota > Actinomycetes > Streptosporangiales > Streptosporangiaceae > Palsa-504. Next base: position 156,414 of record CAWFXW010000014.1, read on the forward strand.
GGTCACCGGCCACCACCTCTGGCGGGTACCAGTCCAGGTACCGCTTGACCACGGTCCGGACCCGCAGCGCGGGCGCCGGAGCCGAATAGCACCAGTCGACCAGCACCAGGCCGTGCTCGCCGGGGTGGATCATCACGTGCTCAGGCAGCACGGCACCGTGGATCAGCTCAGCGCGGTGCGCGGCGCCCAGCGCGACCAGCAGGCGCCGCCACATCCACGCGGCGTCCCGCGGGTCCAGGCCGCCGGCAAACGCGCCCCGCACCTCGGTCAGGCTACGGAACCCGGTCAGCCGGGCGATCACGTTGGCCCGGCGCTCCACGCCCGAGCCCGGATCACGCCGCCGCTGGGCCTGGACCAGGTCGGGAAAGTAGGCCTGGAACCGCGGTTCCACCCGCGTGCACAGCGCGGCCAGGGCGATCGTCTCGGCGCGCATCAGGTCGTTGTCGGCTGGATCGCGGGCCAGCTTGAGCAGCCCGTCCGCGACCTGGTACAGGTTGGCGATGTCGCCCCGGGCGACAAGCACCCCGTGTCCGTCCTGGTGCTGCCGCCACAGCGCGGTCAGCTTGGCGAACGCGCGGGCCGCGCGGCCGTCGCCGGGGCAGGTGTCGGGATGGGTCAGCTGCGCCAGCCGCCGGTACGCGCGAGCCGCGTCCGCCCCGAACAAGTCATCGGGCCCCCGCGCAGCCTCCACCAAAGCGATCGCCTCGGCACTGGTCATCGGACCGAGTCCTCACGGCCCGGCCGCAGCAGGGCCGGGTGCAGCAGCCGCGCGTCCCCGCGGCGGTACAGCCGGGCGCGCGGGCCGCCGCGCGGCCCGCCGGTCTCGGTGGTCTCGCCCGTGCTCTCCACGAACCCCGGCACCGACAGCACCTTGCGGTGGAAGTTCCCGGCGTGCAGCCGTTCCCCCCATACGGTCTCGTACACCGCGCGCAGTTCGGAAACGGTGAACTCGTCGGCCACGAACGCGCTCGCCAGCGGCGTGTACTCCAGCTTGGAGCGGGCTCGTTCCAGCCCGTCGGCCAGGATCCGCGCGTGGTCGAACGCGAGCTTGCGGGTCGTGCCCGGCCGCTGGCCGCCGCCGCCCTCGGTCAGCCCGAGCGAGGAGACCGGCACCCACGCCGCGGCGCGGGCGTCGCTGCCCGCGTGCGGCTCGGGTAGCTCCGGCGCGAACACCAGGTACGCCACCGAGATGACCCGCATCCGCGGGTCGCGCCGGGGCGCCCCGTAGCTCGCGAGCTGCTCCAGGTGGATCCGCCCCAGGTGCTGCCCGGTCTCCTCGGCCAGCTCCCGCAGCGCCGCTTCGTCCAGGTCCTCCTCGACGCCCCCGGGCCGAGGCTTGATGAAGCCGCCCGGCAGCGCCCACTGACCCTCGAACGGCGGAACGCCGCGCTCCACCAGCAGCACGTCCAGCTCGCCGTCCCGGATGGTCAGCGTCACCACGTCCACCGTGACCGCGACCGGGTCGAAGGACCGCGGATCGTAGCTGGCCAGGAACTCCCGATCGTCCATCAAGTCCTTCTCACTCTGAGATGTTCTTATATTGAGAATAATGTGCCGTGCGAGGATGTCAAGCATGGACGACTCGGGCAAGGCCCGGCGGCTGATCGAGGCCACCCCGCACCTGACCCTGGCCACCGCCGACGTGTCGGGTAAGCCGTGGAGCAGCCCGGTGTACTTCGCGCACGACTAGGCGTTCGCGCTCTACTGGGTGTCGTTCCGGCAGACCGTGCACTCGGCGAACATCCGGGTCCGCCCGCAGGTCGGCGTCTCCATCCTCGGCGAGCCGCCCGACCACGAGGGGGAAGGTGTCTACTTCGACGCGGTCGCGGCCGAGCTTCACGACCTGGCCGACGTCGAGCACGCCATCGAGGTCCGCCGCACCCGGCCGCAGGACAGCAAGTTCGCCGTCACCTCACCCGGCGACGTCCTCGGTGACGCCGCGTGGCGCATCTACCGGGCCGTGCCGGTGGCCGTCTACCGCTACCACGACGCCGCCAAGATCGTCCACGGCCAGCACGTAGACGTCCGCGTCCCGGTAACCCTGTAAACCGCGCCGCCCGCCGCCCCAGCCCTGGCTCCCAGACCCCGCGCCGTCCGGGGCTTGTGGCACACAACCCCCAATAGACTACGGGGTCGTGGACCACGCACCCCATGCGGAGGCGCGATCCTAGTCGAACTCGGTGGGCAGCGAGGGATCGCGGTGGTGCGCCAGGGCCCGCTCGAGCTGACGGTGGTTGACCCGGCCCAGGGACAGCGGCGGCAGCTCGTCCATCCCGAACCACCCGACCTCGAGCGTCTCCAGCTCGGCCGGCGCCTGCACGGGGCCGTCCCGGCGGCACAGGAAGAACAGCTTGTAAACGTGCACCGGCAGCGGCGGCCGGTTGCCCTGCAGGTCGCGGTCCCAGCAAGCGATCAGCTTGACCGCCGAGTTGTGGTATCCCGTCTCCTCCAGGACCTCCCTGGTGACTGCGACCGAGGGGGAGTCCCCGGGGTCGGCCCAGCCGCCCGGCAGCGACCACCGGCCGTCGGTCTTCTCGCGCATCAGCAGCACGCGCTCGTCGTCGTCGAAGATCGCCCCCCGCACGTCGACCTTCGGCGTCGCGTAACCGGAGTCGCGGCCAAGCTCGATCGCGAGCTCGGCGGCCGGCTGGCCGCCGATCACCGCCAGCAAGTCGGAGGCCAATGCGCTCACCTGCCGGTACCGGTCCAGGTCGTAGTCGCCAGCGGCGAAGGTCAGCCCGTCTTGGGCCAGCGCGGCGAGCTTGACCCCGATCCGTCGTACCGCCTCTGCTGCTTCATCGGCCACCCCGGCACACTACCGGGTGCGGTCTGCCCGCAGGTCCAGCACGAGATCCAGCTGACGCAACTGCACCGACCGGGGCGCGCTCCGCATCAACGCGTCGCGCACCAGACAGGCGGTGCGCCCCGGCCGTCGTCATGGAAGCCGGTACACCGGGCCCCCAGGTGGATGACCGCCGGGTCGAGTTCGGCCGCCAGCAGTTGCTGCAGCTCGGCGCGGTGGACGGGTCACGAATCCCGCGCCCCACCGCTGGCTCATCAGCTCGGCCGGCAGGCACAGCAGCCAGCTGCCGTCGGGCCGCATCAGGCCCTGCCTGTCGACCGGCGCGGCCAGCTTCGCCACCCGGTCGGCCAGCCCGATCCGCTCGAAGGCGGCCATGGCGTTCGGCCACAAGCCCACCCTGGCGCCGACCTCTTTCAGCTCCGGGGCCTGCTCGTGGACCTCGACGGCCAGGCCCTGGCGGGCCAGGGCGATGGCGGCCGTCAGCCCCCGATCCCGCCGCCGATAACGGCAATCTTCACTCCCATGGCCGCAGCGTACGAACGCGGCGATACGGGATCGTTACGATCAGCGCGTTGCGTACGACACCGTCGTAAACGGCCACGCCGAACGCAGCCACTGCGACACGGCCTCGTACAACACCACGTCAAGCGAGGCCCGGTCCGCGCTGACCCAGGACCGCACGTCAGCAACGGAAGCACCAACAGCAGCCCCGGACGTATCGGGATAGATGTACACGCACCCGATGACCTCGTCGCTGCCGGCCGCGTGCACCGTGTACGTGAATCCCGAACGCCCGGCGAAGTCCGCGGCGTGCCGCTCCAGGTCGCCGAGGTTCTCCTCCAGCGTCATGTCCGGCACCGGCCAGGACCGCCCCTCGAAGCCCGGCGTCGCCCTGATGTGCGGAATGCTGGACATCCAGGCCCGGTAGTCGTCCTCGTTGTGCTGCGGCCCCAGCGGCTCCAACCAGAAATCCGGGCGCACCAGCGGACCCGGCACCACGAAATCGTCAGGAACGAAGCTCACCAGCACACGCTAACCCGAGGGCACGGCCGCCGTGGTGCGCATGGCCAGCCATACTTCGGCCAGCGCCTCGGTCGAGGCCAGCGACCGGCCGCTGAGCTGCTCGAACCGGCGGATCCGGTACAGCAGGGTGTTCGGGTGGATGTGCAGCGCCCGCGCCGCCCGGTCGGTCAACCATCGAGGAACCTCTCGGCACCGACGCCCGTCCCCGGCTGGCCAGCGGCGCGCTCTCCCTGTTCGACACGCTGTCCTCCACGCTGGCCAACCTGGCCCCGGTCGAGGGCATCTTCCTGTCGATCACGCTGGTCGTCGCGGCCATGGGTGCCCAGGCCCCGTGGGCGTTCCTGGTCGCCGGCGTCGCGATCCTGGCCACCGGGAACACCATGTCGGAGTTCTCCCAGACCATCCCGAGCGCCGGCTCGTTCGTCACCTTCATCGGCCGCGGGCTCGGCGCCCGGTCGCCCAAGACCGGATCGATAGCGGCCGGCCTGTCCTACTACCTGCTGATGATCTGCTACCCGGTCACCGTGGCCGCGGTCGTGGTGTTCATGGGCTCGTGGGTCGCCGCCCTGTTCAACTGGGGCAACGCCGGGTGGCTGGCCGTCACCCTGGTGGGCGTGGCGCTGGCCGTCCCGCTGCTGCTGCGCGGCGTGGTCATCTCCGCGCGCGCCTCGTTCATCATGTTCTGCAGCGAGGCGCTCGGCCTGATCATCTTGTCGATCGTCGTCCTCAGCCTGGTGCACGGGAACCACCTGAGCGCCCCGTTCCACGCCAGCGGCGGGTCGCCCGGCGGGTTCCGCGGCCTGGTCGGCCTGACCTTCGCGCTGGCCGTGTCCGGCTTCATCGGCTGGGAGAACTCCGGCGCACTGGCCGAGGAGTCCAAGAACCCCAAACGGTACATCCCGATCACCGTCTACGTGTCGGTCGCGATCATCACGTTCCTGTACGTGCTGTCCAGCTGGGCCGCGATCCCCGGCTACGCCGACTGGAAGGGCACCGTCGCCGGGGTCAACTTCCTCGGCAGCTTCGACGAGGCGGCGCCGTTCCTCGACCTGTCCCGGCACTTCAGCCACTGGTTCGACTGGTTCATCGGCCTGGTCGGGTTCACCAGCTCGTTCGGCTGCTTCATCGCCGCCGCGAACTCCCAGACCCGGATCACGTTCAACGGCGCGCGGGCCGGGCTGCTGCCGCCCCGGATGGCCACCGTCAGCCGCACCAAGGTCCCGTGGGCCTCGGTGTTCATCTACACCGGGTTCACCGTCCTGCTCGTGGTCATCCCGTACTTCACCATGCACGGCAACGCGGTCTCGATCTTCTCCGACGAGGCCGGCATCGGCACCGTGCCGATCCTGATCTTCTACCTGCTGGCCAACATCGCCCTGCCGCTGCACGTCCTGGCCACCAACCGGGCCGCGTTCTCCCCGGTCAAGCACGTGCTCATCCCGCTCATCGGCTCGGCCGTGCTGGTCTACGGCGTCTACGAGTTCGTCCAGCCCAGCCAGCCGCCGCCGGCCAACGTGTTCTGGGCCTGGATCCTGCTGGCCCTCATCCTCCTCGGCCGCCCGCACCCCACCCCCACCCCCACCTCCACCTCCGACACAATGTGATGAAACCGGGGATCCACCACGCTCTAAGGTGGTGAAACCCGGGCTTCATAACCCACGACCCGTTCGGTACATTCATTTTTTATTCCGAACGGGCCGTGGTGCGTGCCCGGCGCCCCGTCCGGGGCCAGCCGGTCAGGCCGCCGCGGATGGCTCAGCCGTCGGCTCGATGTCCGGCCGGCGGCGCAGGGCCGGGATGGTGCTGGCCGCGTCGGCGTCCCGGATGGACAGCGAGCAGGCCACCGCGCACAGGCAGATGGCCGCCGCGACCAGGAAGGACACCCGGTACGCGGTCAGGTTGGCCACCTCGTGCCCGGCGACCAGGTGCACCGGCCCGACGGCCACGATGACCGTGGTCAGCACGGCCACGCCGACCGCCCCACCGAGCTGGCGCACCGCGTTGAACATCGTCGAGGCCCGGCCGGTGGCCGCGGGCGTGATGGTCGCGAACGACGCCGCCTGGACCGGCACGAACACCTGGGCCATGGCCAGCCCCAGCGTGAGCATGAGCAGCCGCGCCCACCACAGGCTGGTTCCCGGCCCCAGCAGCGCGAGCAGCCCGATCGAGGCCGCGGTCCCGACCAGGCCGATGGTGATGTGCCGGCGCGGGCCGAGCCGCGGGTACAGCCAGCGGCTGGCCAGCTGCGCGCCGCCCATCACCCCGAACGCCTCAGGGAACGTGCTCAGCCCTGACCCGAGCGCGCTCAGGCCGCGGCCGTCCTGGTAGTACAGCGAGATCGCGTACAACGTGCCGAGGAACGCCACCGAGGCCAGCACCATCACCCCGTTGCCCGAGCGGAACAGGCCGTTCTTCAGCAGCCGCAGGTCCACCATGGGCGCGGGCGACCGCAGCTCGACCACCACCATGGCGGCCAGCAGCACCACCCCGGCCACGATGGCGGCCAGCACGTCGGTGTGCTGCCAGCCCAGGTTCGGCCCCTCCGAGACGCCGTACATCAGCAACCCCAGGCCCGCCCCGGACAGCAGGAAGCCGACCAGGTCGAACCGGCCCGGCCGGTCCTGCGTCTGCTGCTCCAGGAACACCAGGCCGAACACGAATGCCGCCGCGCCGAGCGGCAGGTTGACGTAGAACACCCACCGCCAGGACAGCTCGGTGACCAGCAGCCCGCCCAGCACCGGGCCGAGCGCCGGGGCCAGCGTGGTGGGCACGGTGAGGATGGCCGCGGCCCTGATCCGCTCCGACGGCGGGAACGCGCGGTACAGCATGGCCATCCCGACCGGCGCGAGCATGCCGCCCCCGGCGCCCTGCAAGATCCGGAACGCGACCAGCTCGCCCAGGCTGGAGGCCAGCCCGCACAGCGCCGAGGCGGCGGTGAACACCGCGATGGCTGTGAGCAGGACGCGCTTGCCGCCCAGCCGGTCGCCGAGCCAGCCAGAGGCCGGGATGAACACGGCCAGGCTGACCAGGAAGGCGATCGAGATGCTGTCCACCGCGGTGGTGCTCACCTTGAAGTCACGGCCGATGGTGGGCAGCGCGACGTTGACGATCGTGGCGTCCAGGATGCTCATGAACATGGCCGCCACGAAGACGACCCCGATCACGACCTTCTGACTCATCCGCGCTCCCACGGCTTGGTGCAGCGCCGCCCCGGGACCGGAAATTCCAGGCCGCGTAGCATGCCCATGACACGACCTTGCGACTTTCCGGGAGATCACTGATGCGCGTCGCGGTGCTGGGAACCGGGATCATGGGCACCGGCATGACCCACAGCCTGCTCCGGTCCGGCCTGGACGTCACGGTGTGGAACCGGTCCGCCGGCCGGGCCGCGCCGCTGGCCGCCGACGGCGCGCGGGTGGCCGGCACCTGCGCGGCGGCGGTGGCCGACGCGGACGCGGTGATCACGATCTTGTGGGACGGCAACTCGGTGGCCGACGTGATGACCGAGGCGCTGCCCGCCGCGCCGGACGGGATCTTGTGGGCCCAGGCCAGCACGGTGAGCCCGCACGACGCCGGCGAACGGCTGGCCGCGCTGGCCGCCAAACACGGTGCCCGTTACCTCGACTCCCCGGTGCTTGGCACCCGCCAGCCCGCCGAGGAGGGCAAGCTCACCGTGCTGGCCGCCGCCCCCGAGGCGCTGCGTGACCCGATCGCGCCGGTGTTCGGGGCCATCGCGGCCCGGATCGTGTGGGTCAGCGAACGGCCCGGCGACGGCACCCGGCTCAAACTGGTGGCCAACTCCTGGGTGGGCACCATCGTGGCGGCCACCGCCCAGTCGATCGCTCTCGCGCAGGGCCTCGGCCTGGACCCGCGGGCGTTCCTGGATCTGATGCACGGCAGCGCCGTGGACGCCCCGTACCTGCAGGTCAAGGGCCAGGCGATCGTCGCGGGCCAGTTCGCGCCCTCGTTCGCGGTGGACGGCGCGGTCAAGGACACCGGTCTGATCGCCGCCGCGATGCGCGAGTCCGGCACCGACGCCACGCTCATGGAGGCGGTCGCCAGCCAGTACCGCAAGGCCTCCGCCGCCGGATACGGCCAGGACGACATGGCCGCCGTGTTCCGCGCCTTCCGGCCCGAAGACCTCCAGGGATCCTGAGCGTGCGCCGCAACGCCAGTACCGTGGTCGTCCTGCCCGGCCCGGCCCCGGCCGAGGTCCTGGCCGCCGTCGGCCGGTCGATGAACGTGGCGCTCATCCGGCCCGAGGAGCCCGCCGACGGCGGCGGGCTCGACGCGGCTGCCGGGGCGCTGCGCCAGGCCGGGCGGTCCACGTCGGCCTACGCGCTGGTCCCGGCCGACCCGCTCGCCGCGCTGGCCGCCAGCTGGCAGGCCATGTGGGACGTGTCCCGGCCCGAGGGCCCGGCGGGGTTCGAGGCCGAGGCGCTCAAGGCCCTGGCCGCGTGGCGGTCCGGCCAGTTCGAGCTGCCCGACTACTACCTGGTCCTGGGCGCTGGTACCGCCAGTCCGGCCGGACCGGGCGGCCCGCAGCCCGGCGAGCAGGGCCCGGACTTCTACCTGGGCCCGCTGAAGGCGGCGCGGCCGCAGCGGGTGGCCCTGGTCGCCGCGACCGAGCCCGCCCAGCAGGCGGCCGGCGTCCTGCAGGCCCTCGGCTCCCTGCCGTACGGCCCCTGGTGGCCGGGCCTGGACGAGGTGATCGAGGCGGCCCGCACCTTTTACCCTGGCCGCCTGGCCGAAGGGACCGTGGCCGGCAGATGAGCCTCACCGTCAAGCCCTTGACCTCGCAATGGTGGCCGGCCCTTGAGGACCTCTTCGGCCGGGCCGGGGCCTCGAACGGATGCTGGTGCATGTACTGGCGGATCGGCCCCCGCTACCGCGAGCGGCCGCGCGCCGACAACCGGGATGACCTGCGGCAGCTCGCCGCGTCGGCTCAGCCGCCCGGGCTGATGGCCTTCGACGGCGACCTGGCCGTCGGATGGTGTGAGCTCGCCCCGCGCGCGGACCTGGCCTGGCTGGATCACAGCCGGTTCCTCGGGCCGGTCGACGACCTGCCCGTCTGGTCTCTCCCGTGTTTTTACGTGCGGCGCACGCACCGCGGCCGGGGTGTCATGGACGCGCTGATCGAGGCCGCCGTGCCGGCCGCGGCCGCCGCGGGCGCGCCGGCCCTGGAGGGCTACCCGGTCGACACGGCCGTGCCGGGGCATACCACCAACCTGTTTCCCGGGGTCGCGGCGGTCTTCGCCCGGCACGGCTTCGGTGTCGTGGCCCGGCGCAAGCCGGACCGCCCGGTGATGCGGCTCAGCGACCTGGCCCGGTGACGAAGACCGGCGTCGCGCCGACCTTCAGCTCCACCTGGCCGTCGCCGGCCTGGACGCTCTCGGTCTGCCCGAACGCGTCGACGGCATCGCCAGCCGTCTGCCCCCGGCCGCCCCATCCCCGCGCTGAGCTGCCCGGTTGTGCTCGGCACGAGGTACCGGACGGGGAGGGTTGTGGCCGCCGCCGATGCGCTGGACCCGGACCGCATGTAGGCCAGTACCGAGGGTTCCGAGCCACCCACAGGAGGATCACGATGCCGTACCACGCCGACGTGATCGGCTCGCTGCTGCGTCCGCGTTACCTCTCCGAGGCGCGCGCCGCGCTGGCCGCCGGGCGGATCAGCAACGAGGAATTCAAGCGGATCGAGGACCGCGCGGTCGACCAGGCCATCGCCATGCAGGAAGGCGTCGGGCTGGACGTCGTCAACGACGGCGAACTGCGCCGCTTCTCCTTCCTCGATCATCTGCTCGGGGACATGGAAGGGGTGGTCGACATGCCCGGCGCGCCGGTGCGGTTCCACGCTCCGGATCCCGCGCAGGACTGGGACTGGCACCCGCCGTTCACCGTCACCGGCCGAATCCGGCCCAAGGGGCCGATGATGACCATCGAGGAGTTCAGCTACGCGCGCGGCCGCGCCCGCGTCCCGGTGAAGATCACGATGCCCAGCCCGCTGGTCATGTACGGCGCATGGTCACCGGAGCACTCCCGCCCGGCCTACTCCGACGCGTTCGAGTTGTTCACCGACGCCGCCGACATCATCCGCGCCGAGGCCCGCGAGCTGGCCAGGCTCGGCTGCACCTACATCCAGATCGACTCGCCCGACCTCGGCACGCTGGTGGACCCGGAGAACCGCGCGCTGCGCGAGGGACTGGGCATAGATACCGAGCGCACGCTTACCGAGGGCGTCGACATCATCAACTCCGTGGCCGACGTGCCCGGCGTGACGTTCGGCCTGCACATCTGCAAGGGCAACTACCAGAGCAAGTGGATCGCGACCGGCGGCTATGAGTTCACCGCGGACAAGGTGTTCAGCCGTTCGGACAACTTCGACGTGTTCCTGCTCGAGTACGACGACGACCGGTCGGGCTCCTTCGAACCGCTGGCCAACGTGCCCGACGACAAGATGGTCGTGCTCGGCCTGGTCTCGAGCAAGCTCCCCGGTCTCGAGCCGGTCGACCGCCTTATCGCCCGCATCGACGAAGCCGCCCGTTACGTCGGCCGGGAGCGTCTCGCGCTGTCCACCCAGTGCGGGTTCTCGCCGGTCTCGATCGGCGCCAACCTGATCAGCGAGGAGACCCAGGAACGCAAGCTGGAGCTGGTCGCCGAGGTCGCCCGTCAGGTCTGGTGAGACCCGGCGGCGCGGCTCACCCCGGCCCGGGCAAACCATTTCAACGGCCGCGGCTATCCGGTGCGGGCCACCGCGTCACGGGCCGTCGGCGGGACCGGGCGGCCACGCGCGGACATGCCGGTCTCGATGGCGGTGACGACCGACTCGGCCACCTTGACCCTGGCCCACCGCTTGTCCTCGGCCTCGACCAGCACCCACGGCGCGGCCTCGTGGTCCGTCCGGTCCAGCATCTCCTCGACGGCCGCCTCGTACTCCCGCCGCTTCTCGCGGTTCCGCCAGTCCTCGGCGGTCAGCTTCCAGGCCTTCAGCGGCTCGCGCTCCCGCGCCTTGAACCGCTTGAGCTGTTCACCGGTCGACAGGTGCATCCAGAACTTGACCATGATCATGCCCTCGTCGGCCAGCGTCCGCTCGAAATCGACGATCTCCCGGTAGGCCCGCCGCCACTGCTCCTCGGTGGCGAACCCTTCGACCCGTTCCACCAGGACCCGGCCGTACCAGGACCGGTCAAGCACCGCCATGCCACCCCAGCCGGGCAGCACCGGCCAGAACCGCCAGAGGAAGTGGTGCCGTTTCTCGTCGTAGCTCGGCGCGCCGAACTGCGCGACCCGCACGTGCCGCGGGTCCAGCGGCGCGACCAGCCGCTTGATCGCCCCGCCCTTGCCCGAGGCATCCCAGCCCTCGAAGACCACGCAGACCGGCGGCCCGAGTTGCGGCTTTTCGCCGATCCCGATCTGACCGCCCAGAACGAGCCGCAACTGCAGCAACCGGTCCTGAGCCGCGACCAGCCGGACTTCCTCTTGCCCCGGGGTGAGCTTCAGGCTGAGATCCAGTCCGGCAAGTGCGCCGCCCTTGGCCGCCATGCGCCGCACCTCCCTCGAATCCTTCACCGATTTACCCGCATTCCAGTTCCCTGTAACGACGAGAACGGGTGCCCGTTGCCGCCCGCCGAGCCGTGGGTGAGACTGAGCGCGTGTCACGCCTATCCGGCACCGGGCTGGTTCTCACCGCGGTCGTCCTGGCCTGGACGGCCGGGTGCGCGAGCCCGCCCGCGGTATCTGGAGGGTCGGTTACCTCCTGCTATCAGTTCGCGACCGGGGCCATCCAGCGTCACGTCACGGTGACCGCGGTACCGGCCGCCTGCCAAGGGCTGAGTCAGGTCCAGGTGAACGTCGCGGTCAACCGGGCGCTGCGCGCCGCGGCGGCCGGGCTGCGCGGCAAGGTCCGCCAGCGCCAGGTCATCGCTCAGGACAGCCCCTACGTGGCCGCGCTGATCCGGGCCGTCCTGGCATCCAGCGCCCCGACGGCATCGGCCTCGCCACCGGGAACGCCGGTCTCCGCCCTGCCGAGCGCTCCGCTGAGCGCCCCGCACAGCGGCGGCGCGCTCGGCCTGGCGGCGCTGGCCGCCTGGCTGGTCACCGCGGGCGTGGGCGTGTCGATGATGGCCCGGTGGATCACCCGTGCCCGGCGCCGCGGTGCCGCGGCAAGTCGCGGGCCGCAGCCAGTGCTGAACTTCACCCACCTCGGGCTGGCCCTGACCGGGCTGCTGGCGTGGATCTGCTACCTGGCCGTCGGCGTCACCGGCCTGGCCTGGGCCGGCTGCGGGATCCTGGTCGCCACGGCCAGCCTCGGCATGACCCTGGTGTTCCTCGGCCCGGCGGCCACCACGCCCGGTACTGAGCCCGGGGCCGGACCGCCGCACGGCCCTCGTCCGCCCGTCTTTGTCATCGCGGTGCACATCACCGCCGCCTGCGCCACCATCCTGCTCGCCGCGCTCGCCGCTATCGGCGCTGGCTAAGGCCGTCGGCCCCAACGTAGGCGGCCGGCCTCCGATCCGGACGCGGCCGAGGACATCTATCAGGAGACCTTGCAGCGGCTGGCCACGCGCTGGTCACGACGCGGGCGATCCCTCGGCCAGCGCCGCGAGCCGGTCGAGGGACGCCTGGAGCCGGTCGGCGGTGGTCGCCCGGGCCCGGGCCAGGCGTTTCTCGTCGGTGAGCTGAGTCCAGTCATAGGTGTGCGTCACCCGCGTGCCCGCCGGGCCAGCGGCTCGAGTTCCCACCGCCACAGGTGCCCGGGCGGACGCTGCCCCGGCTCGGCGGGCCGCCACGCGATCCGGCGTCCCTCCGCGAACTCCACCACGTGGTTCTCCCGGGTCTGGCCCCGGGTGAGCTCCATCGAGAACACCTCACCGGTGCCCCGGACCCGCTGCCCTTCGACCGCGCGGGCGAGGTTGTCGTTGCCGTCCCAGCGCGGCTGCTGGGCCGGATCCGCGATCAGCTCGAAGATCAGCTCAGGACCGGCCGCGATCTCCCGGGTGACGCTGACCACGCGCGGTGCGTCTTGCTCCGTTGCCATGCGCCCATCCAACCATCCAGCGCCGCGAATCGCTGGCCAGCCACCTGGCCGTATTCGCCGCGGAACAGGCCCGGCTGAACGGCACCGTCGAGACGATCTCGTACTAGCCCGGTCAGGCGGCTCCGGTGACCTGGTTGGCGACCCAGGCGATCTTCTCGGCGTACTGCGGGTCGGCCGCCCAGCGGCCCGGGCCGGCCAGCCCCGCCAGGGTCGTCGCCACCCCCCGGTGGTCGTCCGGCAGCGGACGGAAGCTCAGCGCCTCCGCGATCAGGCTGCTCTGGCCCGGTGTCTCGGTGCCCTTCTTGATCGCGTAGGCCAGCAGCCTGCCGATGTGGGCGCGGACCCCCTCGGCGGCAGTGGGGAAACTGACCCCCTTGCCCGGTTCTCCGGTGACGCCGATGCCGGCCATGTTGTGCCGGGGCGGCTGCGACCAGAACGACGACAGGTGCGCGGTCTCCTCGATCATCTGGCTCGCCACGAGCAGCGGGTCCAGCCCGAGCGGTCCGGCGACGCTGAAGTACTCCGCCGCGATCGCCTGGACATCGGCCTGGGCGTACGTGCCGTGCGGGCGGGCCAGCAGGTACGCGGTGACCTGGGCCACGGTGCCGCGCGGCGCGGCCATCAGCGTGCTCGACGGGCTGACCGCCAGCGTGCCCGTACCCGTACCGGGGCCGGTGGCCGGCTGGACCCCGCTCGGCGGCACGAACTGCTTGCCGAAGTGCTCGCAGATGGCCTGGGCGAGGGCCTCGCCCGCCTTGGTCGCGTAGTCGGCCCGGCCGGAGATCTTCCGGTCGGTGTCGTTGTCGACGAAGCTGATCTCCGGGATCATCGCGGGCATTTTCGTGCCGTTCAGGAAGCCGAGGTCATCGCGGATCGACAGGCCCTGCTGCCCGCGCACGTTGAGGCCAAGCTCCTGGTGCAGCAGGGCCGCGATGCGCCGGCCAAGCTGCCGGTTCTCCTCGGTGGTCTGCGAGGAGACGCACATCTCGCAGCCGAACCCCAGGTGCGGGGCACGGGAGGCGTTGTGGTGCACTTCGATGGCCAGTTGCACGTTGGCGTTGTTGGCGTTGTTGGCACTGCCCACGAAATCAGGATCGTGGCCCTTGCCGGCGGCTTCCTCGTTGATGAAGCTTATGCCGGAGCGCTTCAGCGCGATCGCGGCGGCCGCGACCACCTGCCAGTTGAGCTCGTACTCGTTGCGGCCGAGCGCCTGCGCGCCCTGGTCGAACGCGCCCGTCGTCGTTATCCCGTGTCCCACGCCGAGATATAGCTGTGTCATCGCGGTCTCCTTACCTGGGCAGGGGAATCTCAGCGTCGATGCTGACGGGACGGACCGCGGCGGCCGCGTCGGGATAGGCCGGGTCGCGCTGGGCGACCGCGACCACGACCAGGTGCAACAGCGATCCCGGTCCGGCGGTGACGGTGAGCGGCTGGACAAAGTCGTCGTCGGTTCCCGCGGCGAACTGCTGGATGGCGGTCTGACCGTTGACGCTCAGCAGGGCGTAGCCGGTGGCGCCCTCGGACGCGAACGCGTAAACCGACGCCGTAAAGGCGATACTGACCTCGTCGCCGTCCCCTTCCAGCGGCATGACCGCCGAAAACACGCGCGCCGCGAAAAGGTCGTCTGACTTGCCCGCGTCGACGTTAGCCTCGATCTCAGCGAACGTGATCGTAAAGGCCAGGCTATCGCCGCTGATACTGACAGCAAAGCCGTTATCGCCGCTTCCTGTCCACCCGGATCCAAATGTTACTCCGGCCATTTCCTGCCCCATTTCCCTGCTCGCCCATGGCGAATAATCACCGCTTGAATAAGGCGATGAGATGCCGATAGATCAGGGATGACCGGGCGGCAGCCTGGCCGATTGTAACCGCGTGCCGCCCCCATATTCCCACCCCATGTGACCTCAGCATTAAACGTTGCCGGAAAACGGGCAACGCGTACGGCTGAATCGCTACGACCATCTGTTTCGCACATGAAGAATTCATGGAGATCGAATGTAGGCCGCGTGGAGATCCCAATAAAATATGCCATCCCGCCGGCCTCAACTCCAGCTGGCCCCGACCGCCTGACCGTATACAAACCTCAATTACCAGGTCGTTGGTCACGCCACCTTTGCGGATCCGCGTACCCATTGGCGGTGCGTTACCGTAACACCCGTCCGGGCCATCACTTGCCGGTCCCGTCAAGCACCCTGCCGAGCCGGCGCCCTGGAACAAAGGCGCAGCTCTTCTAAGGACGCGCCGCTAGCGTGGTTGCGACCTCCGCCGCCATGCGCAAATCCCCGCCTAAAAACACCGATCAGGCGCCGCCTATGGATATAGCGACACCGATGTGACATCGGTGCCCGCGCGGTGGCCTCGATCAGCGCCGGCCAGCGCAGCAGCGACCGGACCTGGGAACGGGTGAGCAGCCGCACCGGCGGAGGATTCGACTTCACGAAGATCATTCTGACCGATTTACACTGGGCCTCACTGTCCAGATCCAGCCAACTGGGGCATCGTGCAGCACATCCTGGCTCTTTCCCGCTCGGCCGTCACCATCAGGCACTGGTTCGAGATCGACCTCGACGATGCCTCCACCGAGCACGGTGCCCGGGTCGAGATCCGGGAGCTGCCGCGCCAGCCGCATCGTGGTAGCGAGTCAGCGTCGCAGCTCACGACCGTCGACCGCCCGCTGTGGCGGGCTGACCTGTTCGACCGGCTCGCCGACCCGCCCGGCAGCTTCGCGGTCGCGCACTTCCATCCGCGTTTCGCGGGCAACGAGCCGTCCGCCCGGTTCTGGGATGCGGCCCTGACCGCCGACCCCTGGACCTGGCTGGGCGATCAGATCACCAGCCTGGGCACCGCGGCCGAGGGAGCCGGCGGGTCGGGCTGGCCGCTGGACCCCGAAGACGCCGCCGAACTGCCCGGCCTGGCCGACGCCGTGGTGGCCACGGCCCGGCGGTTCGGGCCGGACCGGTGCCGGTCGGCGGCGCAGTGCTTCGGGCTGACCAGAGACGTCCAGGACGCGGTCCGGCTCATGATCGCCGCGCTGCGGGCGCCCGAACGCCTGGACCGCGAGCGGGTGGCGCCCTGGCTGGGGGCCGCCTTACCCGAGCAAGGTCGCCGCCAAGGTTCCTAGTTCCGAGGTGGCCACGACGGGGACCAGCGGGAACTCGGGCTCGAGCACTTCTCGCACCAATGACCGTATCGGTACCGACGGGGCGGCCAGGCACACGTTGCCCGCTGTGCCGGCGAGCTGGTGCCGCACCGCGTCCGCGATGATCTCTGCTTGCTGCCCGTCCGGCTGGCTGCCCTGGGCGATCAGTTCCGCGGCCATGACCTGCACCTCGGGTGCGAGCATGAGTACCCGTCCGTACTGAGCGGTCAGGACGGCCTCCTCGACCTGCTCGTTCGATCTTTTCCGCAGGTAGCAGACGACGTTACGGGGTTCGGGCAGCGACCCGGTCGCCGGCCGGGTGTAGGCCGCCGCGGACTCGCTGAACCGGACCATGTCGGGCGCGTCGTCGGCCGGGCCGAGGTCCAGCACGTGCTCGAGGATGGTCTTCAGCCTCGGCGTCGGGACCTCCTCGCGGAACAGTGCCCGTCCGACCGCCGACATCCAGTCGAGCGGATACCGGTCCTCGATCGCCGCGACCAGATCCGGGCAGGCGAATCTGAGCTGGTCCAGCCGGTCCTGGAGCACGCTCATGCAGAAGAACCAGCCGCGGTACTCGCGCAGCGCCGTGCGAAGACTCCCGGCCACGGCCTGGAGCGGATGGTCGTCGGGCAGCCGGACCGGCGGAGTGACCAGGCTGTTCAGGCCGAACGTGGCGGTCCGCGGCGGCGCTCCGGCTGACTCGCTGAACACGAAGTCCGGGAACACCGCGCCCGACTCCGCATACAGCTCCTCGCGCAGCCGGACGAACGCATCCGTGGGCTCGGTGTCCTGCGTCGTCAGCCAGCGCAGGGTCTGGCCGTCGAGCCGGATGTGCACGGCGGGCACGCGCAGCTGGTCGATGAGCCGCTCGGCGACCAGCGCCGACGGCACGGCGTCGAGTTCACCGGCGCCGACGATGGCTGACACCCCACCGGTGTCGCCGATGCTCACCCCGACGTCAAGCACCGGAGCCACGATCTCGCGCAACCGCTGGCTGGTCGGCGGCCAGGCCAGGTCGGCCCGCGGGGGGCCCGCGCGACCGAGGGTGTTCCGGTACCAGCGGAGCTGCTCACCACCGAGCAGTAGCGAGGGCTTGCGGTGCATCGCCGTGGTGCAGAATCCGGCGACGGCCGCACCCAGGTGCTCGGCCGGCAGTTCGAACACCGCCGTGCATTCCGGCCCGGCCAGGCGGCGCACCATCTCGGCTACGTGTACAGCAGGCACCAGGCACAGCCGGCCGTGCACTCGCAGGCGGAGGTCATCCGGCGTGCCGGAGACGGGCTCGAGGACCACCTCCGGCTCCCCGGGAATCCCGAGGGCCTGCAGGTCATGCCGGACCGTGGCGGCGACCTGCGCACGCACGGCCTCCCGCAGCCCGGATTCCCCGGTGCTCTGCCAGCCGTGCGGGCTCAACTCGACGGTTACCGGCACTACGGGCTGCTCGCCCGGCCCGTGGCCGCTCAGCCCCTTACGGATGGTCTTAAGCCACGACGGGCGCGGCTGCGGGCTCGTCTTCTCGCTCAATGACTTCCTCCTCGGACAGCACGCTCAGGCGGGGAAACTCCGCGCCGGTCAGCCGCCAGACGAACGGGCGAAGGATGCTACTGCGCACCACCAGCGCCCCCGGGGTTCCGGCTTGCGCTTCGTGGCCGAGCTCGCGCAGGCGGTTCAGCAACGGCACGGTCTCGGGTCGCGGTAGCTGCCAGGAGACCGGCCCGTCCGTCTCGCGCAGCCCCGCGGCGAGGGCTTCCTCGACCGGCGGCGGAACACGCACCCGCCGGGTTCCTGGCGCGTTGCCGGGTAGCGACGGCCGCATCCGCTGCCGGACGGCCGCGGCGATGCCGAGCACTCCGGCGTTGGGCGCCGCCCGCTGCATCTGTTCCAGCACGACGGCTGGCGCCGTGAGCGGCACGCCTTCGAGCGCCAGAGCCTGAAGGACCCGGCTGAGCTGCACCCGGGCGGAGCGATCGGGCACCGCGACGCGGACGAGCGCGGACAGGTTCTCCGTGGTGCGGTCGAGCCAGGCCTGGACATCATCGGTGCCGATGAACGACGGAAGGCTGCGACGGACCGTCGCGTCGAGATGGCGCAGCACGGAGGCAGGCGGCGACTGATCCTCCCGGACCCAACCGGAGGTGACCAGCGTGTCGTCGATCAAGATGGCGTACTCATCGCGGCCTCTAGCCGCCACCACGCGGATGCCCGGCACGCTGATCCCGGTGTCACGCTCGACGCGGCCGCGGAGCCTGTCGAGGTCTCGTCGCAGCGATTCCCGTCCGGCCTTGTCGGACGGCCCCAGGCCAGGGCCCAGCCGCAGGGCGAGCGGAGTGGCCATCGGGAAAATCGTGACCTCATTCGCCGGGAGCCGGTACAGCCGCGACAGGCTCAGTCCCGCGATGAGCTCGTCGAGGACAGCCCGCTCCGGTGTCCCGGGCCCGCACATGTCCCGCAGCCTGCCCAGGCCGTCCGCCAGATTCCAGTACTGCGCGGTGGACCATACAAACAGCTCCTCGACACGCCCGGACTCGCTCAGTGCGCGCTGGCTTCCCGGATCCGATATCGCCAGGCTGAGGTGCCGGTAGGCGGCCCGGTCGTCGGACTCGGTAAGCGCGGCGAAACCGGCTCGCAGGGCCAGGCCCGCGGTAATGCCCGGCTGAGCGCCGAGCTGCTCCCTGGCGTAACCGAGCAAGGTCTCGTACTTTTCGCGCGCCCGGCCGGCCAGGCCGTTGGCGGCCAGCCGGTCTGCGTCGTCCCGCAGGTGCCCGATCACGCGAGCCAGCCCGACATCGGCTTCGGGGAATGACGGCCGCGACATGAGCGCGAGGTACGCGTCCAGGGCCGCGTCCCATCCCCGGCCGGCACAGGCCGTACGGGCCAGCCCGGCCCGGGCGGCCAGCCACGTCATGGAGTCCGCCGGCGCCGTCTCCGCGTTGTCGCCCAGTTCGCCGTCGGCCGTGGGCGCCGAACGGGACAGGGCCTCGTGCCGGTCCCTGACCAGCGCCCGCACGTCGGTCAGGGCCTGCTGCGCTGGTCCCGAGCCGGGCCGGGCGGCCAGGATGCGCTCCAGTTCATCGAGGTCGAAGCCGAGCAGGTCATCGAGCTGGCCGGCGTTGCTGATCAGTGCGATGGCGCGCTCCAGGGCCCGCACGCCCTTGGCCACGTCATCGCGCGCCGGGTCGTTGCGGGCCAGCCGCACCTGCCCCAGCCCGCTCCACAGCTCGGGCAGGCCGATCGTCTTCTTCGCCAGGGCCGCCCGCAGGATGCGTTCGGCGTCGTCGAACTGGCCGAGTAGGTAACCAGCCCCGGCGACGGTTTGCGGTTGCCAGGATGCGCTTCGCGGCTCGTCGCGGTGATCCCAGATCCAGCGGAAGTCTTCGTCTGACTGCTCCGGCTGGCCCAGGCGGCGCAGGCATGTTCCGCGCAGCGCGCGGTACTGCTCGTCCTCCGGCACGGCCGCCACCGCGCGCTCGATGTGCTCCAGAGCCAGCTCGGGCCGCCCGGTGCGCAGCTCGATGTACGCCTTGAGCGCCACCGGCCACCATTCTTCGGCCTGTTCCAGCCGCCGGTCGACCATCTCCTCGGCCTCGCCGTACCGGCCCAGCATGGCCAGGATCGCCGATCGCTGCTCCAGCGCGGCCACGTCGCCTGGATCGATCGACAACGCCTTATCGCTGGCGTACAGCGCGATCTGCAGATAACCCAGGAGCCGGTAGTAGTGGGCGAGGTAAGCCCAGCCGGTGGCGTAGTCGAGATTGAGCAGGAGCGCGCACTCGATGAAGACCAGCGACTCCCAGAAGAGGTCCGGGTCTTTGCTCAGCAGCCAGCGTTGCTCGTTGAGCAGCGCGCGGCCGAGATACACCCAGGCCGCGCCCGCGTCCGGGCGCTGCAGTGCGTGCCCGGTCTCCCAGTGGGTCTTGCTGAGATCCACCAGGTCGCCGTCCACGAACGGCGCGGTCTTCCGGTAGCTGAGGACGCGCAGGACCTCCGACAGCTGCCAGTGCGCCACGGCGTGCTCGGGCGCCAGCTCGCAGGCCTTCTCCAGCAGCGGGCGGGCGGTCGCGAGCTTGCCCAGCCAGCAGTACCGCTGGCCCGCCTCGAAGTACGACTCGGCCGCATCGCCCGGGCGGCGGAGGGCCTCGAGTATCTCGCCCCGGTCCCGCAGCGCCCTGCGTTCGGGATACTCATCGCTCCACCGCACGCCGCGGCTGAGCGCGCGGTCGATGGCCTCCAGGGCCAGGGCGGGCTCCTGCTTTCTCTGCCTGCGAGCAAGCTGCCAGTACAGCCCGGCCGGCGCCGGCGCGAGCAACTCGCCGAAGCGCGCCGTCTCGCCGGCCACCTCGATCGCGTTGTCGTAGAAGTCCAGCGCGCGGTGCCAGCTCTTCTGGTCTTCGCAGACCAGGGCCGCGCCGATATAGCCGTCTGGCAGGTGCCCGGACAACTGGATCGCGCGAGTGGCCTGTTCGCGCGCCTGGTCGAGGTCCCCGCTGACGCGCAGGCACTCGCCGAGCGCCGCCTGCGAGCGGCCGTCATCAGGGGCCAGATCGACGGCTTGATCCACCCACTTGCGGGCCGTGGTCACGTCCGAGAGCTCATACAGGTAGATCCGGCCGAGGAACATGAGCAAGGCGACGCGCTTGGCCACGTCGGTGACCGCCACGTTGCTTGCAACCAGCACTTCGATGGTGTCCACCGCGTCCCGGTAGCGCCTCTCGTCCAGCGCCGCGGCCCCCTTTCTCAGCGCCTCCACGCCGTCCGGCATGGGCCAATCGCGCAGGGTCATCCGCTGGCAGACATCGAACCGCTCGAAGATGACGGCCTCGGCGTAGGTCTCCAGCCATTGGTGCCGGCCCTCCGCGGCTCCCCGCGCGAAGGCCTGCGTCACCTCCCGGTCCCGCAGATCCCACCACACTTCACCGAAGCGCTGCTGATCGCTCCGGGCCGCCTCGGCCGCTACGGCCTCGTCGAGCAGCCCCTGCAGCACCGCCCGCCCGGCCTCCAGGTCGCGCAGCAGCCCGCCGACTTGATGTTCGAGCTGAACATAGCTGTTCGCCCGCTTGAGGACCGCCAGCATGCCGCGCAGCAACCTCTGCCCCGTCGCGCTGACCGACTGGTCGGTGATCCGTGCCTGCGCCCGGGCGACGATCTGCTGGATGTCCTGCCGGACCGATTCCGGCGGCTCACCGTGCGGGGTCATCGCGATCGCCCTTCAGGGCCTTGAGCATGGCCAGGTACAGCGGGCCGCGCTCACTCACGTACGGGTCCAGCCTCATCTGCTGGCGGATCTGCTGCTCGTTGGCGGCCGCATCGGCCGACCAGGTGGTGCCCTCGATCCAGCTCTCCAGCTCTTCCATCAACTGCTTGTCGGTCGCCTCTGGCCAGGCTGCGTTCTTGAGTCGCTGTTTGATCTCATGGCCGCCGCCGACGATCGTCCGCGTGGAGACCTGGTGCGGGTCGACCCGCCCTTCGCTCGGAATCTCCGCCTCTTCTTCTACCAGCCGTCCCTCGTTGCTCTGCATGTAGAGCACGGGAGTTCCGATCAGCCGGGCGTCGTTGAGGCGGCTGTGCATATCCCAGCGGGCCTCCTGCACGATCTGGTCGATCTCGTCGCCCGCGGCCAGCCGGCCGTAGAAGGTGGAGGTAAACCTCCGGGCGGCCGTAGCCGAGAGCGGATACTGCATGGCCAGCACGGCCGGGATGCCGGCCTCGATGAGCTCGGGCGCTAGCCGCTCGAAGCTGGCGGTGAAGTCGAATGGGTTCATCTCGCACAGGTGCAGGATGACGAGCTTTGGCTGTCTCCCGTCCGCCTTGTACCTGGTGAGCAACTCGACCACCCACTGAGGGTCGTTCCATTCCAGGGTGCCATCGGCGCCGGGCAGTTCGATCACGGCACGAATCCGGCCTCCGGTATCCCGGATGTGCCTGGCGTGCCCGATGATGTGCACGACGTGGGGTGCGTTCTTCAGCTCCGCGTCGACCCGGTCTCGGTCCCAGTTGTCGACTATGCGGACATCCAGCCGCTCCCGGTCTTCCGCGAGCTCTCGTATCGAGCCGAGGACTTCCTCCCGCTGCTTCATGTGCTCCTGTTGCTCCGGGTCATCGGTTTCCGGCACGCACATGATGACGAGAACCCGCAACGGCAGCGCGACGGTTTTCATGTCGGGTCTGCGGATCGGGAGAACACGGTTGAGAATCAGCTGGGTCTGGGTGGCGAGGTAGAACGACGAGCCCGCGTCGTTACTCCGGTAGAGGAATTCCCAGGGCAGCGCCGCGAGATCGCTCGCGTCCTTGCCGAAACTCAGCATGACCCGCAGCGGCTGCCCGGCCCGCTCCGCCTCCTCGTACGACTGAGTGAAGCCCACGCCGACCTCACCAGGGAACACGATCTGATAGAGGTGCTCGCCGAGCAGGCGAAAGGTATCCAGAACCGGGAATGCCTTGTGCGTCAGGCCGATATCGGAAACCACGTTCCAGCGGCTGAGCCAGTCCTGCAGCAGGCCGACGGTTTCCAGCCTGAGCCGGTCATTACCGATGTCGGCGCTTCCGCGGGCGGCATCCTCCCGGCCGTCCTTGTAAAGTGTCGCCACCGCCTGGCCGTTGGTGACGCGCACCTGCAGTTCGTAGGTCATGGGTCGTCATCTCTCGTGCACGGGGGTCGCGGATCCGTCCGCCGACCCGATGATCGCGTCCCGGCTGTACAGATAGATCACCGGGACGCCGAGCAGTCGCGGATCATCGGCGCCCGCGTCACTCGGCCGGGTGATGCGCCAGCGTCCTTCCTGAACCGCTTCATCGACCGAACGGCCGGCCGACAGGTGGCGGTAGAAGGCGGTGCTGAAGTCGATGGCGACGCGGTTCGTCACGGCATATTGCATGGCCACCACGCACTGGACGCCGCTGCGGATGAGTTGTGGCGCCATGCCGGCGAAGTTGGCGCTGTAGTTGACCCGCCCGCCGTCACATGAATGCAGGACGACCATCCGGGGGATGGCCCGCGCGTGCTGGATGATCTCGACGAACAACCGGTCTGGCACCCACCGGGTACCGCCGTCGTCGCCGAGCAGGGCGATCCGGCCCTGCTCGGTGTCCTGGTCGTAATCGCCGTGACCCATGAAATGCAGGATGTGCGGCCTATGCTTCCGCAGCGCCGCCTCCAGGTCGTCCATCGTGGGGTTCTGCACGGTTTCGACACGGAGCGGCAGGTCCGTGGTGAGCCGGTTGATCGCGGTGAGCACCGGTTCGGACACCACCTCGCCGAGGTACGGGTCGTCGGGCTGGGACACGATCACCAGCAGGCGCAGTGGCGCATCCGCGGGCGCGAATGCGCCCTGTCCCGTTTCCAGCCGGATATAACGGCACAAGATCATCCGCGTGTCGGTGGCCAGGAAGTAGCCCGGGCGGCCCGCCCGGTCCGGAGCGTAGAGGTACTCCCACGGCACCGCGGGCAGGTGCCGGAACTGATCTGAGATGTCGCCGGCGAAGGCGAGCCGGAGACGAAGCCGGTCGTCGGGGCCGAGCTGGCCGAGGGTCCGCTCCACGAAATCACCGACCACGCCGTCGAGCAGGAGCCGGTAGAGCACGCGTCCGAACACGGTGATCTCGTCTCGTCGCCAGATCCGGTCGCGCTCGCCCAGCCACCGCTCGAAGAGGCGGATGAGATCGGCGTCGAGCCCGAAGGACTCGATCCGGCTGGATCCCGAGTAGGCGTCGTCGTCCCGGCGCGCCTCGACCCGGCCGTCGCCCGTGATCGTGATGACGATGTCCCTGGTGGCCACTGTCTCCTCCCCATCTGGCCCGGCCTCGCGTGCCCTACAGGCCGACGGCGATACCCGTCTGTCCGTCCTGCGGGAAACGCGTGGCGTATCCGTACTTCGCCCGCAGGCCGGGTGCGTCCCACATCCGTGTCCGCTCGGTCCGGTAGTTGAAGACCAGCTCGGCGCCCTGCGGAGCGCCCATCACCACCCTGGCCACGGCGGCCGGGTCCGGATGCTGGAAGTGCTTGCCGTCGGTGGAGAACAGGTAGCGCCGCGCGGGAAGCATGCGGATCATGGCCGTGGTGACGTTGTTCTGGCTGCCGTGATGCGGGACCTTCAGCGCGTCCAGTTCGAGCCGGGAAACGCCGCGCTCGGACAGCAGCTGCCCGGCGGCGGCGGTCAGCGCCTGCGGAGTGGCGTCCCCGGTGAACAGGACTCGCCGGCCGGCGTATTCGGCGAGCAAACCGATGCTGCTTGCGTTGGTGGGGGAGACGTCCAGGTCCGAGGCGACCGACGCGAGGCGGCCCAGGTCGGGCTGTTCCCCGCCCAGGTAGCTGTCCATGGGCGTCAGACGGCGGCTGTGCTGCAGCAGGTCCAGTGCTTCGCGGGTTGAGCCCGGGGCCAGGCCGGCCCGCCGGATCTCCCGTTCCCAGACCTTGCGGAGCCGGACAAGCTCGGGCCGGCCCGGAGTCAGCACGGTCAGGCGGAAACCGTCGGCAAGCTCGACGCATGGCAGGCGGCCGGCCCGGTCAGCCTCCACCGGTCCGCCGCCGAATTTCACGTTCCAGGCCAGCCCGCGTGTCTCGATGACCGCGCTCAGCATTTCACCTTGCGCCGCCCCGAGCTCATCGGTGGGCAGATGGCGGTAGCCGTTGAACCAGATATCCCCGAAACTCATTCCCAGAGCGCGGTCATTGAGGAGCTTGAGGATCCCCTCGATATGATCCGCGTCGACATGGGTCATGACGAGCAGTTCGAAGTTCCGTTGCTCCTGAGAAAGCCGTGAAATTCGCTGACTGATGTGACTGTATGACGTCGCCGGGCCGCCATCTATCAATATCCGGCGAGGTGCCTCCGCGGCACCGTACTCGATCAGGATCGAGTCACCGTGCCCGGCCGGCAGCAGTTCTATTTGCAGCATGGCACCGGCGGGCATTTCTTACTCCTGATCGCATGGGCTCTCTACCTATCCGGAGGCGCGCGGGACCGGCGTGATTCAGTTCAATGGCATGATTTCTCGGCCGATGGCGGGTCAGGGCGCACGAGGCACTGGCGTGGCTGGGCGGCACGCTTACGTGCTGGCCGCCAGCAACCTGCACGTGCTCCTGGACGACTACCCGCTGCCGACGCCGCGGCCAGCGCAGGACGACTTCCGCTCCCTCATCGGGGACCGCTGAGGCACACCAGCCGCCGGCGACCTAGGGTACTCAGCATGCCTACTGGTAGCGCTGATCCATGGACCTCAGCCGGCTTCAGCCTGGACCTGTTCTCGCTCGCCGGGCGCAACGCCCTGGTCACCGGCGGGAATTCCGGCCTCGGCCAGGCCTTCTCCGCGGCCCTGGCCAAGGCGGGCGCCGACGTGTTCGCGGTCGGCCTGGCCGAGGACGACGGTACGACGCGCCGGCTCATCGAGGGCGCCGGGCGGCGGATGGAGTTCCTGGCCGCCGATATCACGCAGCCGGGCGCTCCTGGTCTTATCGTCCGCCGGTGCGTCCAGACGCTCGGCTCGGTCGACATCGTGGTCAATTGCGCGGGCATCGCGCTGCTGGCCGGGGTCGAGGCGTTCGGCCGTGACCAGTGGGACCCCATGGTCGCGGTGAACCTGACCGCCGCCTTTGAAGTCGCGTACGAGGCCAGCAAGTTCATGATCGAGCAGCGATCCGGCAAGATCATCAATATCGCCTCGCTGTTCTCCTTCCTCGGCGGCCAGCGCTCACCGGCCTACGCCGCTACCAAGGCGGGAATCGTCGGCTTCACCAAGGCCTACTGCGACGAGCTGGCGACGCACAACATCCAGGTCAACGCCATCGCGCCCGGCTACTTCAAGACCGCCATCACCGCGGCCACCCGCGCCGACCCGGCCGCCGATCGCCGCATCGTCGAGCACATCCCGGCGGCCCGCTGGGGCGAGGTCGCCGACCTGATGGGTGCGGTCGTGTTCCTGGCCAGCCGGGCCGCCGACTACGTCAACGGCCACGTGCTGGTCGTCGACGGCGGCTACCTGGTCCGCTGAGCCGTTAGTGAGAGGGAACCAGACCATGACTTCATCGCGATCCGCGCTCAGCCGGGAGTCGATCGTCGCGGCGGTGACCGAACTGCTCGGACCGGACGCGGTCGAGACCGGCGGGGAGCAGCTGAAGGCGGCCAGCGTCGACCGGTTCAAGAAGTACACGGCCGTGCACGGCATCTACGACGGGCCGATCCCGGCCGCCATCGTCTACCCGGGATCGACCGCGGACGTGGTGGCCATCCTGCGCTTCGCTGATCAGAACCTGGTCAACGTGGTCCCCCGGACTGGCCGGACCGCCACCGAGGGCGGCCTGGAGACCGTGGTCGAGGACAGCGTCGTGGTAGACGGGTCACGGATGAACGCGATCATCTCGATCGACCCGGTCGACATGATGGCCACCGTGCAGTGCGGCGTCGGCCTGGCCGACCTGGAGGACGTGCTGCAGGCCCGGGGCCTGACCACCGGGCACTCACCGCAGTCCAAGCCGCTCGCCCAGCTCGGCGGCCTGGTCGCCACCCGCTCGATCGGCCAGTTCTCGACCCTGTACGGCGGGATCGAGGACATGGTCGTCGGCCTGGAAGCCGTCTTCCCCGGCGGGCAGGTCACCCGGATCAAGAACGTGCCCCGCCGGGCCGCGGGCCCGGACATCCGCCACGTGATCATCGGCAGCGAGGGGGCGCTGTGCTTCATCACCGAGGTGACGGTCAAGCTGTTCCGTTACCGGCCCGAGCACAACCGCTATTTCGGCTTCCTCGTCGACAGCTTCGGGGACGGCATTGACGCTCTCCGCGAGCTGATCACCGCCGGGTACCGGCCGTCGGTGTGCCGGGTCTACTCGCCCGAGGACGCCCGGCAGCACTTCGCCGACTTCTACCAGGGCCGCAACGTCGTCCTGTTCGTCGCCGAAGGCCCGAAGGGCATCGTCGAGGCCACCGCGGAGGCGATCGAGGACCTGTTCGCCGCACGTCCCCACCAGCGCGTCGATCCCGGCCTGATCCAGCACTGGTTCGACAACCTCAACTGGGGCCAGGACAAGATCGACGCCGAGCAGGCCGCCATGCTCGAGCACTCCCACCTCGGGTACACCACCGAGGTGTCGGTGAGCTGGTCACAGGTCACCGGGCTGTTCGACGCCGTGATGACCCGGATCCGGGGCGAGTTCGGCCGGGCCGCCGACCTGACCATGCTCGGCGCGCACTCCTCGCACAGCTACCAGACCGGGACCAACCTGTACTTCGTCTACGACTACACGATCAACTGCAGCCCCCGCGAGGAGATCGAGGTCTACCACAAGCCGCTGAACGCGATGATCGTCGAAGAAGCCCTGCGGCTGGGCGGGTCAATGGTGCACCACCACGGGATCGGCAAGTACCGCACCCCGTGGGTACGGCAGGAGCACGGCAGTGCCTACTACCTGCTGTCCACCCTGAAGGACGCGTTCGACCCTCGGGGCGTGATGAACGCGGGCACGATCTTCCCGCTCGAACCGTCATGACGCCCTACCTGCTGGCCATCGACAACGGATCCCAGAGCAGCAAGGTCACGATCTTCGATGCCCGCGGTCGTGCCGTCGCCTCGGCCCGCCGGCGCCTCGAGCCCTACGACACCTCGGTTCCCGGACGCGCTGTCCATCCCGGTGACGACATCTGGGACTCGATCCAGCAGGCCTGCCGGGCCGTCATGG
The DNA here is from genome assembly GCA_963819785.1 of uncultured Actinomycetes bacterium. Lineage (GTDB taxonomy): Bacteria > Actinomycetota > Actinomycetes > Streptosporangiales > Streptosporangiaceae > Palsa-504. The sequence continues at coordinate 184,078 of CAWFXW010000014.1, forward strand.
CCCAGTTCCCCGGCAACCCGGCCGACATCGCGGCGGTCGGCCTGTGCACGATCCGGTTCTGCCGGGCCCTGCTGGCCGCGGACGGCACCCTCACCGAGCCGGTGCTCAGCTGGATGGATCACCGAGTCGCTCGCCCCTACGCAGGCCGGCCCGCTGACCCGCTACGTCACCACCTCCTCCGGCTACATCACCCACCGCCTGACCGGCCAGTTCGCCGACACCGCCGCCAACTACCAAGGGGTGTGGCCCATCGACCAGGACACCGCGACCTGGTCGAGCGATCCCGCCGCCTACGCGGCCACCGGCATGCCGCGCGACATGCTGTTCGACCTGGTGCCCCCGGGCGGCCTGCTCGGCGAGGTGACCGCCGCGGCGGCGCGGGCCACGGGCCTCCCGGCCGGCCTGCCCGTCTACGCCACGGCCAACGACAAGGCCGTCGAGGCGCTGGGCAGCGGCCTCGGCGAAGGCGCCGTGCTGCTCTCGCTCGGCACCTACATCGCGGCCATGACCATCGGCTCGACCGCTACCAGCGCGGACGACAGTTACTGGGTCAACTTCGCGGCCCGGCCCGGGAAGTACCTGTACGAGAGCACCGGGATCCGCCGCGGCATGTGGATGATCAGCTGGTACCGCGGCGTGCTGGAAGGTTCGCCCGGCGAGGAAACCGGCCTGGAGGACACCCTCAACGCGGAAGCCGGCCGCCTGGCCCCGGGCAGCAACGGGTTGCTGACCGTGCCGGACTGGCTCGCGCCCGGCCACGCGGTCTGGCGCCGGGGTGCGCTGCTGGGCTTCGACGGCAGCCAGGGCCGTGCCCACATCTACCGTTCGATCCTGGAAGGCATCGCCCTGACCATGGCGAACAACACCGCCGCCATGGAGCAGGCGCTCGGGGGCCGGCTCTCACCGGTCCTGGTCTCCGGCGGCGGGTCCCGCTCCGACCTGATGATGCAGATCGTCGCGGACGTCTTCGACCGCCCCGCTGGCCGCGTCGCGGTCGCCGACGCGGCCGGCCTCGGCGCGGCCATCTGCGCCGCCGTCGGCCACGGCATCTACCCGGACTGGGACCTGGCCACCGCCGCGATGGTCGGTGCCGCCGGCCAGTTCACCCCGGACGCGCGAGCCGCCCGTGCCTACCAGCAGGTCAACACCATCTACGCGGGCCTGACCGCCTTCACCGACCCGCTGTTCCGCTCGATGGCCGGCGCCCTGCACGGCCTGGAACGCGCCTAGCCTGACTGTTCGGGCACTCGTGCGACCGCGAACACGGACTGGCCGAAGGGCGGGTGGAGCAGGCGTTCGGCGGCACGCGTGACCGGCAGGACGAGGCGGTCGTACAGCTTGACCATCGGCCCTTCCTTCGGCGTCAGCCGGAACACGCTGGTCGCCAGGTAGTAGCCGACCAGACCGAGCGCGTTGACGTAGTGCAGGTGCTCGATGGTCAGCCCGGCCTGCGTCAGCGTGCGGCTCAAGCTCTTCTTCGTATACCGCCGGACGTGTCCCGTCGCGATGTCCACCGGGCTCATGGCGAACGGGAACGCGGGCACGATCAGGACGATCCGGCCACCGGGCCGGACCAGCCGTGCCATGCTCCGCAGCGCCGCGACGTGGTCCTCGATGTGTTCCAGGACGTTGTACGACACCGCGCCGGAGTACGTATTCACCTCGTCGGTGGGCAGCAGCATCTGCCGGATGTCCACGCGCTCATGCCCGTCGAGCCGCTCCTTGAGCGCCACCAGACGGCCGGGGTCGGCCTCGGTGGCGGTGAAACGGCCGAAGTGCGGGGCCCACTCGAGCGCGTAGTCGCCCAGACCGCTACCGACCTCGATCGGGTCATCACCGAGGAACGGTATGGCGAGTTCCACGAACCAGCGCCGGTGGTTCACCGCTGTCGCGAGGCCTTCGAGCACCTCGGACTGGACACGCTGATCTCCGTTGATTCGCGTCATCTGCCACTCCAGGCTAGGCAGCCTACTGATCTTGAATGACGGAACAGCCTTGCTAATCGGCGGACCTGGTAACCCTAGCGGATCATCCGGCCCGGTCGGGCCATGGCGCCGACCCGGTAGGCTCGCCCGGGTGGGCACGTCCAGTGCCGCCCAGGCCATCCTCAAGCAGTCCGCTCCCGAGCGGTCCGCGAACAAGCCCGCGCCTCGCTGGGCAGATGCCGCCGCCGTGGCGTTGTTCCTCGTGCTGGCCTGCTGGGTCACCTCCGGGCTTTGGATTCACCGCGGCTCGCTCGCTCTGGTGAACGGCGCTTCCGACGTTCACTTCTTCGAGTGGGCGCTGATCCACGCGACCCGGATCTTCACGCACGGCGAGAATCCGCTCTTCACCTCCCAGATGAACGCGCCCGACGGCGTGAACCTGATGGCCAACACCGGACTGCTCGGCCTGACCGTGCCGCTGGTCCCGGTGACCATCCTGTTCGGCCCCGCCGTGGCGTTCACGGTCATGCTCACCGGCGGCCTGACCGCCACCGCGTGGGCCTGGTACCACGTGCTCTGCCGGCACGTCGTCGGCTCCTGGCCGGCGGCGATGGCCGGGGGGCTGTTCGCCGGCTTCGCACCCGGCATGGTCAACCACGTAAACGGCCACCCGGACCTGGTCGCCCAGTTCCTGATCCCGTTCATCGTCTGGCGGGCCGTCTCACTGCGTCGTGTGCGGGACGGCGTGGTGCTCGGGTTGCTGGTCACCTGGCAGGTCTTCCTCAACGAGGAATTGCTGTTCCAAACCGGGCTGGCGGTCACGATCTTCGTGGTGGTGTACGCGATGTTCCGCCCGGCCGAGGTACGGGCGCGGGTCAGGCCGTTCCTGGCCGGGCTGTGGCCAGCCTTGCTCATCGCCGGCGGCCTGCTGGCCTACCCGCTGTGGTTCCAGTTCTTCGGCCCGCAAAGCTACCGTGGCTTGCCCGGCCTGGTGCTCGGGTACGGCACCGACCTGCGGGCCTTCACGGCGTTTGCCCAGTCCTCGCTGGTCCGGCACGGAGCCTCACACAGCAGCTACGGCGGGCCGCCGGAGGAGAACACCTTCTTCGGCGCCCCGCTGCTCATCGCCGCCGGGTTGATCGTGATCTGGCTGTGGCGGCGGCAGGTGGCGGTGCGGGCGCTGACCGCCGTGGCGCTGGTCTTCGCCGCGCTGTCCCTGGGCCGGACGGTCAAGGTCGGCGACCGCACCGTGCTCCAGCACGGCCCGATGACCCTGCTGGATCACCTCCAGCTGTTCGACAGCGTGGTGCCCACCCGGTTCGGCCTCGCCCTGATCCCGATCATCGCCATCCTGCTCGCGTTCTCGGTCCGGGCCGCGGCATCCGCGCCGCTGGCCTGGATCCGGTACGGCTGGATGCTGGTACTGGCCGCGGTGCTGCTGCCGATCGCGCCCACGCCGGTGCTGGCCGAGCCCGCCGTACCGGTGCCCGGGTTCTTCACCAGCGGGCAGTGGCGCCAGTACGTGCAGGGTGACCAGTCGGTATTCGCCGTGGACTCCGTCTTCTGGATCGGTTCGTTCACCACCATGGACTGGGACAACGCGACCGGGCAGGACTACCGGATGGTCGGCGGCTACTTCCTCGGGCCGTTCCCTGGCGGGTCGGGGAACTACGGCCCTCCGTTCCGCCCGACCGCCCAGCTGCTCTTCAACATCGGGGTCTACGACACGCACAGCCGGATCACCGCTGCCCAGCGGGCCGCCTTCCGGGCCGACGTGCGGTACTGGCGTGCCGCCATCGTGGTCCTCAGCCCGCGAGCACCGCATTATGACCAGCTGCGCAAGGCCCTCAGCCAGCTGACCGGGGAGCGGGCCCGGCAGGTTCCCGGCGCTGTCCTGTGGGACGTCCGGAGCCTGTCCGGCTGAACCAGCGGGATCGGTCAGCGCGTGCGGCGGCGGCCACGGTGATCGCGCACCAGGTGGCGAGCTGGGCTATCACCGGGTAGACATGCCCCAGATGAACGCCGCCACGTCGCCGCCCCCGCGGTAGGTTCCGGCTTCCCGCCACACGCGGGCGACACCCACGATCACCCGGCCGTCACGAGGCGGGGAGGCGACCGGCCAGGACCTGCACGGCGTGCGCCGTCCAGGCCGAGGGCCGGGGCCGGGCGCCGTCCGCCAGCCCGTTCCAGTAGATCGACCAGGTGCCCGCCACCACGCGCCGGACGACCGGGGCGGTGAGCAGGCGCGTGGCCGCCGATGTGGTCCTCGGCCTGCGCAGCAGCATCGCCTGCAGGGCCGACGCGCCGGCCATGTACTGTCCGAACGCCGCCTCGATCGCCTCGGCGTAGACCAGGCCCGCCCGGGCCGGGCCGCCGAGCGCCGCTTCGGCGGCCAGCCTGGCGCTGACCATCGCCGGGCCGATGCCCTCGCCCTGCAGGGGGTTGATCAGGCCGGCGGCGTCCCCGGCCAGCAGCACGTTCCCGGCGGCGGGCGGGGTGCCGGTGCCGCCCATGCGCAGCCATCCGCCCATCACCGGCCCGGGCCGCGCGTCCCCGCTCAAGTCGCCATGACGGCCGAGCATCGCCATCAGCCGGGCCAGGTCAGCGCGCAGTGGCGCCTGTCTGCGGCTGTTTCCCAGGCCGACCCCGATGCCCACGTTCGCCTGGCCGTTCTCGCCGGGGAACAGCCAGCCGTATCCGGGATAGATACGCCACGGGCTGGCGTCGAGCAGGACCAGGAGCGGCAGCGGAACCTCCGCCGGAACGTAGGCACGGATCGCGAACCCCCACAGCGCCCGCTCCGGCTCGAGCATCCCGGCCAGCCGGGCGACCGGGCTCAGCGCTCCGTCCGCGGCGATGATCACGTCCCCGGCCAGGCGCTGCCCGTCGCCGGAGATGACCGCGTCCACTCTGCCGTTACCGTCGGCCTCGACCGCGGTGATCCGGGCTCGCACCGGGACCGCGCCGGCCTGCACCGCGGCCTCGCGTAGCGCGTGGTCCAAGGCGAGCCGCGGCACGATGATCCCGTGGCCGGGGTAGGCACGCCCGGCAAAGGCGGGCAGCCTGCTCCTACGGCCGGAAGGGCCGACCGCGAGCAGGTCAGAGCCTTGACCGGCGTCCGGGACCCGCAGTCCGAGATCCGCCAGGACCTGCACCCCGCGGGGCCCCACCAGGTCCCCGCACGCCTTGTCGCGCGGAAAGGCGGCCTTGTCGGCCAGCGCCACCCGCGCCCCAGACCGGGCCAGCACCAGCGCGGCGACGCTCCCGGCCGGCCCCGCACCGACCACCACCACGTCGAACCGCTGGCTCACCGATGACACCGAACCCACCTTCACCATAACCACTGCCGATCAACCTCTTGCCCGAAGAGTAAGCGGCCCAGGGTGGTTTCCTGCTCCATCCGCGACAGCTTCTCGGGATTGCGCACCGCGTACAGCCCGGTGATGAGGCCGTTGTCAACACGTGGTGGCCCGTGCCCGCGGCCACCACGTCATTTGCCAGGCGGCATTTATCCGAGCCCATCCATCGTGCCACCTCAGGCCGGAAATTGTCGCTTTTGATTACCTGCGCTTAGAGCCTTCGCCCTAGTGAGGAAATGCCGGTTTCTGGTTATCGAACCGTCCGGTCCGGCCACTCGTATCCCCTAGCGGAATGAGAGGATCGACACATCACAAGCCGGATTACGAAGGGAGCGGGTCATGCGTGCTGGTTTGCGTGCGGTTGTGCTGGGCCTGGCGTCAGCGGCGCTGCTAGCGGGGTCCTTGTGGGGTACGTCGTCGGCGTCCGCCGCGTCACGGCCTGTCCCCAACATGGGGGTCGTGTTCGAGGCGCAGCATATCCACGGCGTCCGGGGCCTGGTGCTCGTCGCGGGCCGGGGCCTGGTGGTGTACACGTTCACCGGTGACACGCGGGGCAAGCCGGGCACCTGCACCGGATCGTGCGCAGCCCTCTGGCCGCGGGTCCGGGGGATCGCGATCGTGGCACACGGGGTCAAGATTCGCGGGAAGTTCGGCCAGATTCATGGCCAGATCACGTTCAACGGCTGGCCGCTGTACCTGTTCACCGGCGAGAGGTCACATCAGAATCATGCCGACGGCGCGTTCAAGCTCGTCGGGGTCCGCACCCGGTAGCAGGCCTTGTAAAAGCAGGAACGCGGTCCCGGGGATGGATCCCGGGACCGCGTTCCTGTATGTCAGGATCGGCGTGACGGCCGAGCAACTGCACGGGGCCGAGCGCGCGCGGGCGTGGCAGCAGATCGCCGCGGCCGCGCCCCGCTTCGCGCAATACCAGCGCAAGACCGACCGTGAACTGCCGGTCATCCGCCTGGTACCCCGATCTGGCTGAGCCAGTAACGCGCCACGCCCGCCCGGGTCCGTACCGGCGTATGGCATGATCGGGCCTCAGATCAGCTGAAGCGGGTCCGCGCTTGGTCCAAATGGTCCCGGGGCACCCGGGACATCTGCCCCATGACAGAGGGACCGAAAGGGCCGATTGTAGGAACGTGGGTCTGGGCCTTGAGGAAAGGACCGTGCTGGCGTCACCAGCCCGGCGGCTGACGCTAGCCGGGCTGGCATGGGCTGCTGCCCTGATCGCGACCATCTTGTCCAGCGCGATTGTGGTATTGGCCGCCCTGGGCCGCGATCTGGACGTGTATCCGGTGCCGATAGCCCTTGGCTTCGCCTGGATGGGGTGCGTGGTGCTGGCCCGGCGGCCCAGTCATCCGATGGGCCCGCTGCTATGCCTGATCGGCCTCGCTAATGCGCTCTCCGGCGCCGCCTTCGCGTATGCGCGCTATACGCTGGTCCATTCCCCGGGCTCGCTTCCGTTCGCCAGGCAGATGCTCTGGGCGAACACCTGGCTATCCGCGCCGGCCCTCAGCTTGACCGGCCTGGTCCTGCCGCTGGTCTTCCCCGAAGGCAGGCTGCTGTCGCCGCGGTGGCGGCCGGCGCTGTGGGCGGCGCTGGCCTTCATCCCGCTCTGGGTGGCCGGCTACGCCTTCATGCCGCAGAGCATGGGCAGTTATTTCCATAACCTGCCCGATCCTTATATCTACACCCGGTTTGATGGCTGGTTCGAGGCGGCGCGGGTCCTGGCCGTGGCGTGCGGGCTCGCGGCGGGTATCGCCGCGGCGGCGAGCGTGGTGGTGCGGTGGCGCCGGGCGGACCGGCAGGGACGCCAGCAGCTCAAGTGGTACCTGGCCGTGCTGCCCATTTCCGGGGTGTCGCTGCTGGCTGGCTTTTTCGACCCGGGCGGAGCGATAAACGTCGGACTGGGAGTGCTGGCCGGCACCTTGACGCCGGTCGCGATCTGCATCGCGGTCCTGCGGTACCGGCTGTACGAGATCGACGTCTTGCTGAGCCGGGCCGTGCTGTACGCCCTGCTGACCGCCGGAGTGGCCGCGGGTTATGTGGGTGTGGTGGCGGTGGCCCGCGTGGTGTTCGGAGTGAACGACCGCAGTCTGGTCGTGCAGGTGATCGCCACGGCGGTAGCGGCCGCCGCGCTGTTCCCGCTGCGAGACAGGGTGCAGCGCCGGGTGGACCGGCTGTTCTACGGCGACCGTGGCGTCCCCTACGAGGCGCTGGCCAGGCTCGGCCGTCGCGTCGAGGAATCGGCCGACACCGAATCGGCGCTGAATTCCGTGGTCAAGACCATCGCGGACAGCCTGCGGCTGCCCTACGTGGCCCTTGAGCTGCGGATCGGCGATGGATGGCGGCAAGCGGCCGCGTACGGCCGCGGCCTCCCGTCCGAGGTGACCGCATTCCCGCTCATCTCCCAGAAGGAAACCGTCGGCCGGCTCGTGGTGGGCACGCGGTCACGGGGGGAGCGGCTCGGCCCTGACGACGAGCGACTGCTGGCCGATCTCGCCCGGCAGGCGGGACCGGCCACCCATGCGGTGGCCCTCCGCCAGGCGCTCGAAGCATCCCGGGCGGGCCTGGTCACCGCGCAGGAAGAGGAACGCCGCCGGCTGCGACGCGACCTGCACGACGGCCTGGGTCCGACGCTGGCCGGCCTGACGCTGGGTCTTGACACCGCGCGGGCCCGTTCGGCCGGGCAGCCGGAACTGCAGGAGTTGCTGGGCAGGCTCAAGGCCGAGACCCAGCGGGCCGTGACCGACGTGCGCCGCATCGTCTACGGGCTACGGCCCCCGACCCTCGACGAGTTCGGCCTGGCCGGGTCGCTCCGCGAGGAGGTGGCGCGACTTCGCCACGAGGTGCCTGCGCTCACCGTCACCCTGGACGCGTCCGACGAGGACCTGGCCGAGCTCCCCGCGGCCGTCGAAGTTGCCTGCTACCGGATCGTGACCGAGGCGCTGACCAACGTCACCAAACACGCGCACGCCACCCGATGCTCGGTGCGGATCCACCTGAACCACGGTCTGGACGTGGAGGTGAGCGACGACGGCGTGGGCCTGCCCGAAGGCTGGCGGACCGGAGTCGGCATCGCGTCGATGCGCGAGCGCGTCACCGAACTCGGCGGGAAACTCGCGATCGAACCGTGCCTGCCGCACGGGACCAGTATCACCGCCCACCTGCCCGCCCAGGAGACTGCCCGTCTGCCCGCCCAGGAGCAACCATGACCGAGACAATCCGGGTCCTGATCGCCGATGATCACCCGCTGTTCCGCGACGGCCTGACCGCCCTGCTGACCGACGGGCCCGACACCGAACTGGCGGGAGCGGCGACCAGCGGCACCGAAGCGGTAGACCTGGCCCGGGAAACCCAGCCGGAACGTCGTCGTGATGGACCTGCACATGCCGGGACTGAACGGCATCGAGGCCACCCGCCGCATCGTGGCCGACAGCCCGCACATCACGGTCCTGGTGCTGACCATGTTCGACGACGACGACTCGATCTTCGCCGCGCTCCGGGCGGGCGCCCGCGGATACCTGCTCAAGGGCGCCGACCAGGAACAGATCCGCGCCGCCATCCGGGCCGCAGCCAACGGCGAGATCATCTTCGGGACGCAGCTGGCCGCCCGTGTGCTCGCCTACTTCACCACCAGTGCCTCAGCCCCGCCGCCGGTGTTCCCGCAGCTGACCGACCGGGAGCGCGAAGTGCTTGATCTGGTCGCCCAGGGCCGGGCCAACCCGGCGATCGCCGCCAAGCTGGGGCTGAGCCAGAAGACGGTCCGCAATCACGTGTCGAACATCCTGACCAAGCTGCAGGTCGCTGACCGGGCCCAGGCCATCGTGCAGGCCAGGGACGCCGGCCTGGGACAAAAGTCCCGGCTCTGAGGGACATCGGCCCGGGCACTGTTCCGGCCGGCCACCCAATACCTCCCGGCGCATCGTGACCGCTGCCTCATGACGGCGGGACACCGGGCCGCTGAAGCTGTCATCACGGCACGAAATAAGGCCGGATTGATGGCTCGGCACTCAAGTGCCCGGTGATTGGCAGGAGAACCAGACCATGGCCACTGCGACAACCATTGCCTTCCGTGAACCCGCGCGACACGACATCTCCGGGCCCGGTGATGACTCGGTGCTCCTCGATCTGGTGGCCCGCGCCAAGGCCGGCGATATGCAGGCCTGGGACGCCCTCATCGAGCGCTACGACCCGCTGGTCTGGTCGATTTGCCGCAAGCACCGGTTCGGTCAGTCAGATGCCGACGACGTCCGCCAGAGTGTCTGGCTGCGCCTGGTGGACCAGCTGGACAAGCTCCGCGAGCCGGCCGCGCTGCCCGGCTGGATCACCACCACCACCCGGCGGGAGTGCGCGCGCGTGATTCGCGCGGCATACGGACCGCGCGCCGTGGTCTACGCGCTCGACGCCGACGGCCTTCCGGACCACCGGGCCGAGACGGCCGATCAGGAACTGCTCGAGGCCGAACGCCGGGCGGCGGTGCGCGAGGCTTTCACGTTCCTGCCCGCGGAAGGCCAGCAGCTGATCGCCATGCTCACCGCCGACCCGCCGGTGCCCTACGTCGAGATCAGCGCCAGGCTGGGCATACCCGTCGGCAGCATCGGCCCGACCCGCAGCCGGTGCCTGGCCAAGATGCGCCGCCACCCGGCCGTTGCGGCGCTGGCCAACGCCACGTCAGGCCCGCGGCGCCCCGTCATGGCCGCGGCTAGCTGAGCTAGAGGCCAGCGCCAACCCACGGGGCACTAGGGTGGTCGAAGGACTAGGGCGTAGCTGGCGGGCTCGGGAGGCGCGGAATGTACCTGGATGTGTGCGGCCGGCGGGTTCCGGTCCAGGCTCTGGACTCATCGTCTTTCTCGAGGTTCTTGTCGGCGCACGCTCCGCAGTTGCTGCCGGGCGGGCCGGTGCCGGGTACCCCGGAGGTGACCCTGCCGCACGCGACGACGATCGTGGCGGTGGTGTGCGATGAGGGCGTGGTGCTGGCCAGCGACAGGCGCGCCACCGCGGGGAACATGATCTCCAAACGCGACGTGGAGAAGGTGTTCCGCTGTGACGAGTTCTCCGCGATGGGTATCGCCGGCGTCCTGGCGCTGGGCCTTGAGTTCGCCCGGCTCTTCCAGGTTGAGCTGGAGCATTACGAGAAGATGGAGGGCCGGTTCCTGTCGCTGCAGGGTAAGGCCAACCGGCTGGCCGCCATGATCCGGGGCAACCTCGGTCTGGCCATGCAGGGCTTCGTGCTGGTCCCGCTCCTGGTCGGCTACGACCTGGACAGCGGTACCGGGCGGATCTTCAGCTACGATCCGGTGGGCGGCCCCGAGGAGGAACACAGGTTCTACTCGATCGGATCAGGGTCGGTGTTCGCCCGGGGAGCGCTGAAGAAGCTCTACACCGACGGCATGGCAACCAGTACGGCCGTGCTGTGCTGCCTGCAAGCCCTGTACGACGCGGCCGACGACGATTCGGCGACCGGCGGGCCCGATCTATACCGGCGCATCTTCCCGGTCGTGACCACGATCACCGCCGACGGGTTCAGGCGGTTGCCCGAGGCGGAGGTGGCGGAGGCCGCGGAGCGGGTCGTGGCGGGCCGCATGGTTTCGCCCGACGGCCCGGTCGCCCCGTTGCGAGACTGAACCGCCCCGCTCAGCGCAGCCGGCGGCGGAGGACCGCCGCTCCGCGGGGCTTACAGCAGGAACGGAATGAGCATCTTCGTCCTGCTTCTGTACTCGGGGTACGCCGTGGGGAACGTGGCCGTCAGGTTCCGCTCCTCGATGACCCCGACCGCGCTCACGCCGGCCAGCCGTGACCGCCACCCGCCAGGCACGCTCTGCTTGCTGACGGCAGCGGACACGAGCCAGTAGATCCAGAACGCGATCCAGGCCCAACCGATGGCGAGCTTGAGCGCGGGCATGTTACGTCACCGACTTCCCCGACGGCGGCTGCTGAGCCGACGTCGATCACGGTATGCCCGGTTCCGGCCGACGTCATCGGCTACCGTGTGCCGAATCTGGTGACGGTGGCCTGGCGGCCCAGGTGTCGGCTGGCTGCTGGCGGAGGACTGCGACTTCGGCATCTGGCTGGCCGACTTCGATCCGGTCTGGTCCGCGCATCCCGGTGCCTGGCATGAGGCATTCCCGAACGGCTCGCTGGCGCAAGGACGGGCGGTCCTGCGGCAGATCCACCAGTTGGGGCTGGAGGACATCGACGCCGACGCCGAGCTCGACGTCGTCCAGCCGGGAACCGAGCTAGCGGAGTTCTACCGGCTCAGCATCGAAGCCATGGCGGCGCCGCTGATCTCCTCGGGCGTGATGACCGCCGCGGAGGAAGCCAGGCTCGAGGCCAGGCTCGACGACCCTGACTTCCTGGGCTGCGGCTTCGCGTTCATCGGCGCCTGGGGCCGCCGCCCGGCCGGGGGGTAAATCGGTTGGCTGTACCGGACGGGGTCGCTACCGTCGCATGGTGGCCTGGGAACGCCTGGATACGGTGCCCGGAAGAGTGCTTGCCGCGTTCGGGGTGACTGATGTGGTCCCGGTGCGATTGCCGGGCGGGCAGGGCACTGCCTGGCGGGCTGGGCAGGTGGTGCTCAAGGCCGCCGATTCGGCGCGGGCAGGACGATGGTCCGCCGAGGTCTACGATGCGCTGACCGGTCCTGGTTTCCGGGTCCCGCGGCCGGTGCGGGCGGTGACTGGGGACTGGGTGGCGTATGGATGGACGTGCTCTGAGTGGGTGCCCGGGGCGGCGGCGGACTGGTCGGGCGTCTCGCCGCGCTGGCCGGAGCTGGTCGCGGTGAGCCGGGCGTTGCACGCCGCGCTGGCTGGCGTTCGGGTGCCGGCTTGGCGGGGCGCCGTGGAGAACCCGTGGACGATCGGCGATCAGGTGGCGTGGGGTGAGCGTGACCCGGGTACGCTGCTCGGCCCGGCCGCGGGGAAGGTTGCTGGGCAGGTGCGGCGGCTGCTGGCCGTGCTGCGGCCGGTCGGCCTGCCGGACCAGCTCATTCATGCGGACCTGGCGGGAAACGTCTTGTTCGCCGACGGGATGGTGCCCGCGGTCATCGACTTCTCGCCGCTGGAACGGCCGGCCGGGTGGCCGCTGGCCATCGCGGCGGTAGACGCGCTGCAGTGGCAGCACGCACGGCCTGAAATCCTCGATCAGCTCGCCGGCGAGCCAGAACTCGGCCAGCTGCTAGCCCGCGCATTGATCTTCCGCCAGATCACCGAGATCGTCAGGCGTACAGGCACGGCCGGGGTCGAGGAGGCCGCGCGGACCGGAAAGCCGGTCACCGACCTGATACTCGCCATGCTCGCCCGGTGAGGCCCCGGGTCACGGCGGCAGCCTAGGCCCGGGTATGTCCTGTCGCCAGCAAACCCTGGCCTCTCGTGAACCGGACCGGCCTGGGGTGCAATAGATGTGGTGATGGACGACGACGAACTGATCGCGGCCCTGGCGGCAGGCGACGACACGGCACTGCGTGAGCTGTTCACGCGGCACGCGTCGTGGCTGGCCGCGCGCCTGCGGGCCGCGCTATCGCCGCCGGACGTCGAGGATGTGCTCCAGGAGACGTTCCTCGCGGTGTGGAAGGGCGTCGGCGGCTACCGGCCGCAGGGCACGCCGCAGGCCTGGATGTGGGTGATCGCCCGTAACCAGGCCGCTCTGCTGCTGCGCAGGCGCGGCCCGGTCACGGCACCGCTCGAGGAAACCCCGCACGTCGGCCTGGACCCCGCCGAGGCCGCCATCGATCCGCACGGAGATCGCCGCCGCTCTCAACGGCCCGGAAGGAGAGGTGCTGCGCCTCATGTACGTCGAAGACCGCCCGGTCGCGGAGGTCGCCGCGCTGCTCGGCGTCCCCGTGGGCACGGTCAAGAGCCGCGCCCACCGCGCCCGCCGCATGCTGCGCGCCGTCCTGGGAGGAACACGATGACTTTCCCGAACGACCCGGGCCGGCCTCTCGTCCGCCTATGACTCGCCGGACGGCGTCGACCTGGACCGCGTCTGGACGACCGTCGCCGCCGAGGTCTGGCGGCGGCATCCCGGCCGGCTCGAGCGCACGGCCATCCGGCTGCTGCGCTCACCCGGTCTCGCCCGGGCCCTGGTCACCACCCCGTCGCTGCTGCTGCCCTGGCTGATCTCGACGGTCGTCGTGTTCGGCGCCGGCGCGCTGATCAGTCTCGGGCCCGGGCAGCCGGTCGTGTGGCTGGTCGCGCCCGGCGGTCGCGGCGAGTCGGCGTCGCCTTCGCGTACGGCCCGGCCATCGACCCGGCGTGGGAGCTGTCGTCGAGCTGCGCGGTCAACCGAGCGGATGGTGCTGCTCACCCGGGCGGTCGCCGTGTTCGCGCTGAACGCCGCGCTCGGGCTGCTGGCCAGCGCGGCCTCGGGCGCGGTCGCGGCGCTGACGTTCGGCTGGCTGCTCCCGATGACCGCGGTCAGCGCGCTGGCCCTGGCGGCCGCCGTGGTCGCCCGGTCGGCCGTCGTCGGCGCCGGCGCGGGAGTGGCCGCCTGGGTGATCACGGTGCTGGCCGGCCAGACCGCCAGCGGCCAGCTCACGGCCTCGGTCACGAACGCGCACGCTTACCTGCCTTACCTGGCCGTCGCGGCCTGCTGCGCCGCGGTCGTCATTTACGCGGTACGCCCGCGAAAGGGGCCTCCAGTGAACGTGATACTGACGAGCATTCACCGCTCGTTCGGGAAAAATAAAGCCGTCGACGGCGTGAGCCTTGCAGCTGGGGTCGGGGGTTTTCGGCCTGCTCGGCCCCAACGGGGCCGGGAAGACCTCCCTGCTGCGCATGCTCGCCACCGTGCTGCCGCCGTCGTCGGGTGAGATCCGGCTGCTTGAGCGGGATCCGCGCGGCGCCGGCGGCGCGCCGGGAGATCCGGCGGCGGCTCGGCTACCTGCCGCAGAACCTCGGCTATTACCCGTCGTTCACGGTCGTGGAGTTCATCGAGTACTTCGCGCTGCTCAAGGAGATGCCGTCCGCCGCGGTGCCGAAGGCGGTCGCGGCGGCCGTGGAGCGGGTCGACCTCGGCGCCAAGGCCAAGGCGAAGCTGCGCACGCTGTCCGGCGGGATGCTGCGCCGCGTCGGGATCGCGCAGGCGATCGTGAACGATCCGGACCTGCTGCTGCTCGACGAGCCGACCGCCGGCCTCGACCCGGAGCAGCGGGTGCAGTTCCGCGCCCTGATGCGGTCGCTCGGGGAGACCGCCACGGTGATCGTGTCGACGCACCTGGTCGAGGACGTGGGTGCGGCGTGCTCGGAGGTGGCGCTGATGTCGGCCGGGAAGATCGTGTTCCGCGGCACGCCGGACGAACTGACCGCCCGCGGCGCGGGACACGGCGTCGGCGACGCGCCGCTGGAGCGCGGCTACAGCGCGGTGCTCTCGGCGGCCCGGTCATGAGCGTCACGAGCATGCCCCCGTCCCGGCTGGCGCCGTCCCGGCTGGCCCCGTCCCGGTTCACACTGCCGGGGTCGGTCCGGGCGCTGCGGCTTGAGTTCAAGCGCAGCGCGGTGCCGTACGTGCTGCCGCTGCTCGCGGCGGTCTTCTACTTCGACACGGTCCGCACCGCCGACGGGTTCCCGCCCGTCTGGACCCTGCGCGCGTCCGCGATCACCGACCACATGCTGTTCGAGTTCAGCGTGTTCGCCGGCGGCCTGGCCGCCTGGGCGGGGTCACGCGAGGGGCGCAGGAAGACCGCCGACCTGGTGGCCACCACGCCCCGCGCGGCGTGGGCGCGGCTGAGCATCGCGCTGGCCGGGACGCTGAGCTGGCTGCTGCTCGCGTTCCTGGCCGGGGTCGCGGTGCTGTACGTCCAGACCGCGCTGCAGGCCACCTGGGGCGGGCCGCCGCTGTGGCCGGTGTTCGTCGGCGTGGCCTGCGTGACCGTCGTGACCGTGATCGGGTTCGCCTGCGGTGTCTTCTTCCCCGGGCGGTTCACCGCGCCGCTGGTCGCGATCGGTCGTGCTCGTCCTTTTCCAGACCGGGCTCCGCCAGGCGCTGGGCGTCACGGCCGTCGGGCACCTATGCGCTGCTGTCGCCGGCCAACAGCCCGCCGGTCGTCGATGCGGGCGTCTACTATCACGCCGCCCCGGACCTGTCGATCGTGCAGGTCATGTTCATGGGCGGGATCGCGCGTCGCGCTGTTCGGCGTGCTCGGCCTGGCGACAGGCACTTCGCGAGCTGACGCCGGCGCGCGGGCTGGCGTCGCTGCGTGCCGCCCTTGCCCGCAGCGACGGCTGGCTGCTTCGCGCGGTCGCGGTGATCCTGATCGCCTGCGGCGTCGCCGCGTCCTGGACCGCGTTCGCGCTGGCCGGGACCGCGAAGCCGGACGCGGTTCGGCGGCTGGCAGATCCCGGCGCTGCACTCCGCGGCCAGCGATCAGCCGGTCCCTGCCACCCCGGCCTGCACGTCCTCGTCCGGCTTCCAGGTGTGCGTCCACCCGGCGTTCGGCTTCTACCTGCACGACGTGGCCGCGGTGCTCGACCCGGTGGCCGCCGAGATCGCGGGCCTGCCCGGCGCGCCGGTGAGCGCGAAGGAGGTCGCGAGCATGAGCGGCGGCCAGGACGTCCCGAGCGGCATCTCCGGGAACCCGCCGGTGTTCGAGTTCACCGCGAACCACGTGGGCATCTATTTCGGTCAGTTCCTCGGCATCCCCGACCCGGTGGGCTGGCATGAGGGATTCCAGCAGGGGCTGCTGGACGCGTTCCTCGCGGCGCCGTCCGCCGGGCCGTCGAGCGGTCGGGATAAGCGGGTTCCGTCCCGCTCGGACCGGCGCAGCAAGCGGTCGAGGACGCCCTGCTGACCGCGGTCGGCTCGAACGTGTCTGCGACCATCGGGCAGATGCTCCAGAACGGGCAGCCGATCGCCGGGACGCCGCCCGCCGTCCGTTCGGCCGCGCAGCGGTTCGGCGCGCTGTCCGCCAGCGCGCGGCACGCCTGGCTGGCGGCCCACCTGGCCGCCCTGCGGGCCGGCACGATCACGCTGGCGCAGATCCCGTGACCGCTGCCCAGGTACTCAAGCCGCCGGCCGCCCCCGCCGGGGCGGCCGGGCCAGGCCCGTCCGGCCTGCGCCTGATCTGGCTTCACCTGCGCAGCCGGCGTGTCCCGGCCGGGATCGGTGCGCTCGCCGTCTGCGGCGCCCTGCTGCATCTGGCGCTGCACTGGCACTGGACGTTCAACTCCGGCGCCTACGCGCAGCAGGTCCCGATGATCATCGAGGCGGGCGCGGCGACGGTGATCGCGGTGACGGCGCACAGCCCGTTCGGCGAGACGGAACGGTCCGCCGGGCGCTGGCTGCCCTGCCTGCGCCTGCTCACCGTCGCCGGGATGTGCGGGCTGGCCATCGCGCTGCTTCAGCTGGGCGCCGCCGGGGAGAGCCTCAACGCGGGCGTCCTGGTCCTCGCCAGGAACGTCATCGGGATCACCGGCATCGGTCTGGCCTGCTCGCTGGTCACCGGCGCCCTGCTCGCCTGGACGCTCCCGATGGGATACATGCTGTTCTGCCAGTACGCCCTGCTCGAAGCCTGGACCGCCCCGTGGGTCTGGCCGGTCCGCCCGCCCGCCGACCGCGGCGCCTGGATCTGGGCCTGCGCGGTCTTCGCAGCCGGCCTGCTCCTGTTCACCATCCGCGGCCCCCGCGCCCGCCTCAGCGACGACAGTTAGGCCTGCGGACCCTCACTAAGGTCGAACCGCGGAGCTAGGCCGTGAAACCGCCGTCGACGGCATAGACGCTGCCGGTGACGAACGAGGCTTGCGGGCTGGCCAGCCAGGCGACCGCGGCGGCGATCTCGTCCGGCATGCCCAGCCGCCCGATCGGATGCTGAGCGGTCAGCGCGGCTGCCCGTTCCTCGTTGAGCCTGGCGTCGAGCAGCGGCGTGTGCACGTAGCCCGGGCAGATCACGTTGAGCCTGATGCCGTCGGCGGCATGGGCGATCGCCGCGCTGCGGTAAAGGCCGATCAGGCCGTGCTTGGCTGTGACGTACGCCGGCACGTCGGGATGGCCCCGCAACCCCAGCACGCTGGAGATGGCGACGATCGCGCCACCGCCGGTCCCTCGCATGGCCCGGACCTGCGCGCGCGTGCAGAGGAAGACGCCGTCGAGGTTCACGGCGAGCGTGCGCCGCCACGACTGCGGATCGTGGTCGCCGACCGGGCCGCCGGCGTCGCGGATGGCCGCGCAATTGACCGCCACGGTTAGCTGGCCTCCCCAGCCGGCCGCGGCCGCCATCATGTGGTCGACCGATTCAGCCTCGGTCACGTCCACGTGGACGGCCAGGCCATCGGTACACCGGCCGGCCACCTTTGTGGCCGCCTCCGTGTCCAGGTCCGCCACCAGCACCCGGTAGCCGTCGTCAGCGAGCCGCTGTGCGCACGCCGCGCCGATCCCGGAGCCGCCGCCCACCACCATCGCGACGGACGGCCGCTCGGCCGGGTTAGGAGGCACTGTCCAAGGTGATGGCGCGTTCGGGGCAGGCCGCCTCGGCGGCCTCCGCGTCGGCGCGCTGCTCGTCGGTAATCGCCATCGATGAGCCGCGCAGCGTCACGAAGCCCTCCTCGTCGTCGGAGAGCAGGCCGGGGGCGACGGTGTAGCACCTGCCGTGCCCCATGCAGCGGGAATCGTCGACGGACAGCTTCCAGGACGGCATGGTCACACCTTCCAGCGCAGCGGCAGCTTATTCAAGGACAGCTGACCGCCGCGTTCCGTGAGCGGCTCGGTGGTCGCGACCTGGTAATCCGGAATCCGCTTGTGCCATTCGTTGATCGCGATGACCAGCTCGTGCCGGGCCAGGTGCATGCCCAGGCAGCGGTGCGGGCCCGCGCCGAAGCCGAGGTGGTGGTTGGCGTCCGGCCGTCCGATGACGAACTCCTCGGGATGAGAGAACTTGCGCGGGTCCCGGTTGGCCGACGCCAGGCCGAGCCGAACGATGTCGCCCTCCTTCATCAGGCAGCCGTGGAAGTCGATGTCCTGCTTGACCAGCCGGCCGTCCTGGAACACCAAGGGGTAGATCCGGAGGAACTCCTCGATGGCCCTGGGCGTCAGCGACGGGTCCGCGATGATCCGGCGCCGGTCCGGCTCGTGCCTCGCCAGGTAGTAGAAGATGTAGCCCAGCGCGCTGCGCGTGGTATCCAGGCCCGCGGCCATCAGCGTGAGGCAGATGACGAGCAGGTCGTCGCGGCTGATCTTCTCGCCGTCGATCTCGGCCTTGACCATGCGGGTCATGAAGTCGGTTTCCGGGTCCCTCGGGTGCTTTACCCGGTCGTCCGCGGCCGCGTTGAAGTACTCGTGCATCTGAGCCTGCGCCTGCATGGCTCCCTTCGGGTCATGCCCGAAGAAACCCGCGAAGATCTTCTCCACCCAGACCAGGAACTGCGCGCCGTCCTCGATCGGCAGCCCCAGGGTGGCCAGGAACATGTCGGTCGGGAAGCGGATGGCGAACTCGGCGACCAGGTCGCACTCGCCGCGGGGCTTCAGTTCCTCGATCAGCTCGATGCAGCGGCTCAAGACCAGCGGCTCCAGCCGCCGGACCGCGGCGGGGGAGAACCACCGGTTCAGGACCCGGCGCATCTTGGTGTGCTCCGGCGGGTTGAGCACGTTGGGCAGCACCTCGATGTCCATCCGCGGGGCCATCGCGTTGATGACCTCACTGCCGAACACCTCCGGCAGCTGCAGTGCCTCGAGCACGTGCTCGTACCGGGTCACCATCCAGAACGGCACCGGGGTGAACTCGGCCCGCAGGAACGGCCCGGCCTCGCGATCCGCGTCCAGCAGCGCGTAGTGCTCAAAGACCGGCCGGTCGACCCGGTAGTCGGTGTGGACGACCGGACAGCCGCCGAACGTTGGTGCCGCCATCAGCTGCCTCCCGGCGTGACTTCGACCCAGGAACAAATTATGTAAATCATAATCATAGAATGGTGTCCGGCGTCAACGGCGACGGCCGGCCTCCAGGAACACGCCCGGCTCGGCGTATTCGCCGGTGGCGTACGGCGATTCGGCGCCGATCGCGGTGTAACCGCCGTCGACCACCAGCGTCTGGCCGGTCACGAACGCCGCTTCGTCGCTGGCCAGGTAGCTCACCGCCGCGGCGATGTCCTCGGGCCGTCCCGGACGGCCCGCGGGGGTCTGGGCCGCGAGCACCTCGGCCGTGCGTTCCAGAGCGGTGGCATCGCCCATGACCATGCCGGCCGTCATGGCCGAGACGATCGCGCCCGGCATGATGGCGTTGACCCGGATGCCGTGCGGGCGCAACTCCGCCGCTACCGAGCGCATCAGCCCGACGATGCCGGCCTTGGCGGCGCTGTAGGCGTGGTTGCCGACGCCGCCGATCACCGCGGCCGGGCTGGTGGTCGCCAGGATGACCCCGGATCGCTGCGGGATCATCACCCGCGCCGCGTGCTTCATGCCCGCGAACACCCCGCGAAGGTTGACCGCCAGGGTCAGGTCGACGTCCTCCATGCGGCTCTTGGCGATCGAGCCGTACGCCCCGAAGATGCCGGCGTTGCCGAACATGACGTCCAGCCTGCCGAACGTCGAGACGGCCAGGTCGACCGCCGCGGCGATATCGTCTTCCCTGGTCACATCGGTACCGATGGCGCAGCAGCCGCCGAGTTCGGCGGCCAGCGCCTGGGCCGCCTCGGCCTGGAGGTCGGCGATCACCACCTTGGCCCCGTCGGCGGCCAGCCGGCGGACCGTGGCGGCGCCGATCCCGCTGGCCCCGCCGGTGACGACCGCGACGCGGCCCGCGAGCCGTCCGGGCGAGGCGTTCATGCCCGCCCCTCGGGGAACTGGTCAGGCGGCGCGGCCTCGGTGCCCGGCCAGTGCACCGGCAACTCGTCCGTCAGGGCGCCAGCCAGGCGCGGCCACGGCAGGGCGTACACGAACGCGATATCCCGCCGGGCGAAGCGCCAGCCGCCGGCCTCGCGCACGTAGTCGTCGTAGTACCGCATGGCGCACACGACGGTCTCGCCCTTGATGTCCAGCTCGGCATGCGAGGGCACCATGCCGGTGGCGTGGTCGTCGTCGGTGAACTCGACGAGCTGGCCGTGCGCCGTGTGGATCGTCCGCCCGTAGGTCGAGCGGATCGAACGCAGGCGCTGCACCGTCTCGTCGCCGCCGGCCGCTCCGGCCCGCGCCTCGTCGGTGAACAGCTCGCGCAGCGCGACCCAATCCGAGTCGTCGATCGCGCGGCAGTAGCGCAGGGTCAGATCCCGCAGCTCCTGTCTGTCCTGCAGGCGGCGCACGGCCCGCGCCAGGTCGGTGATGTCCATCAGCACTCCTCAGGCTGGGCTGTCCGCCGTCACGAGGAGTCTAATACCTGATGATGATTAGAAGGAATAGCCTCCGGCTGAGGAACCAGGTGAGGAACCAGCCGGGGGATCAGGCGAGGAAGCCGTCCCAGGTGATCGTCTCGTCCAGCACCGAGGGGAACTTCTTCTTGGCGTAGCGGGTGTACTCCTCGATGTGCTGGCGCATGCGCTCGCGTGATGCCTGCGGGTCGTGGCTGGCCAGGGCCTGGTAGATCTCCTCGTGCGCCTTCAGGATCGCCGTCCGCCGGTAGGTGGGGTAGTCGATGCCGAGGACCGTGCCGTCGAGGATCCCGAGCAGCGAGTCGATGATGTAGGCGAACAGCACGTTGTCCGACGACCAGGCGATCACGTCGTGGAAGCGCTTGTTCGCCTCCAGGAACGAGTCGCGGTCGTGGATGTCCGAGCGCATCTGGTCGATGGTCTGGCCGAGCTCGGCCAGTGCGGCGTCCGAGATATGCTCCGCCGCCAGCTCGCTGATGACCGGCTCGATGGCGTTGCGCACCTCGACGATGACGTGGTACGACGCGTGATTGAGCTGCATGAGCAGCATGAGCGTGCTGGACAAATGGAAGGCGGAGGGAGTTTGCAGCACAGGCCCGCCGCCCGGGCCCGGCTTGAGCGAGATAACGCCCTGGAACTCCAGCAATCGCAGCGCCTCGCGCAGCGTGCCGCGGCCCGTCGCGTACTTTTCCAGCATGACCCGCTCGGGCGGCAGCAGCTCACCCGGTGACATGTGAGAACGGACGACGTCGCGCACGATACGCTGGGCCACGAGCATGGCCGTTTTCGGCGGACGGCGTTCCTGTGACACCGTGCTGCGGGTCACTTCAGTGGACCCGAATTGCGTTTCGGCCATGATTATCTCCGGAGAATTCGAGCGCCCCGCTAAAAACTTTCAATAATCAACATTATCATTTTTTGCGTTGGGCCGCGCCGTCGCGGGCGCGCTTTTCGGCTGACTCGGGCCGCGCCGCCGTGTCGGGCCGCGCCGCCGCGGCGCGCCTTTCGGCTCAGCGGCCCTGCCAGCGCGGCGCCCGTTTCTCCCGGAACGCCAGGGCGCCCTCCCTGGCGTCCTGCGACGCTCGCACCGGCTCATTGATGGCGCGCTGGCGGGCGAACTGCTCAGCGCCCGGCCAGTCGGCCGATTCCACGATGATCCGCTTGGTGGCCGCCACGGCGAGCGGCCCGTTCGCGGCGATGGCCCGGGCCAGGTCGGCCGCGCTGGCCGCGGCGGTCCCGGGCGCGACGATCCGGTTCACCAGCCCGACCTGCGCCGCCCGCTCCGCGGAGAGGTACTCGCCGGTGAGCGCCCACTCCATGGCCAGGTGGTACGGCACCCGCCGGGGCAGGCGCAGCAGCCCGCCGCCGGCGGCTACCAGCCCCCGCTTCACCTCGGGCAGCCCGAACCGGGCATCGGAGGCCGCCACGATCAGGTCGCAGGCCAGCACGATCTCGAACCCGCCGGCCACCGCCGCGCCCTCGACCGCGGCGATGATGGGCTTGTCCGGCGGACGCTCGACCAGGCCGGCGAAGCCGCGGCCCTCGGTCGAGGGCCGCTCTCCGGCCAGGAAGGCCCGCAGGTCCATCCCGGAGCAGAAGGTGCCGCCCGCGCCGGTCAGCACCGCGGCCCGGAGCGCGGGATCGGGGTCAAGCTCCTCCAGCGCCGCCGCCAGGCCGTGCGCGGTTTCCGCGTCGATGGCGTTGCGCACCTCGGGCCGGCTGATCGTGATCGTCATCACGCCCGCGTCGCGTTCGACCAGGACCTTGCCCGAGAAAGCTGGCTGTGCGCCGGTCATCGCGCGGCCATCCTGATCGCGCCGTCCAGGCGGATGGTCTCGCCGTTGAGCATCGGGTTGTCCACGATGTGCTCGGCCAGCCGGGCGAACTCGTCCGGGTCGCCGAGCCGCGACGGGTGCGGCACCGACTGAGCCAGCCGCTGTTTGACCTCATCGGGGAACCGGGCCAGGATCGGCGTGTCGAATACGCCGGGCGCGATGGTGCAGACCCTGATCTGCCTGCGGGCCAGGTCGCGCGCGGCGCACAAGGTCATGCCGACGATCCCGGCCTTCGACGCGGCGTACGGCATCTGCCCGATCTGACCCTCCCAGGCCGCGACGGAGGCGGTGAGCACCAGGACGCCCCGGTCACCGTCATCGGGGTCGTTGCGGGCCATCGCGGCGGCGGTCAGCCGCAGCACGTTCCAGGTGCCGATCACGTTGACCCGCAGCACGGTCTCGAACAGGTCAAGCGGTCCCGGCGACCCGTCTCGCTCCAGCACCCGGACGGTGCCGCCGCGCCCGGCGCAGTGCACCACCGCGCGCAGCGGCGCCTGCCCGCACGCGACGTCGACGGCGGCGGCGACCGCCTCGGCGTCGGTGACGTCGGCGGCCGCGAAGCTGGTCTTACCGCCGATCTCGTCGGCCATCGCCGCGCCAGCGGAGCCGGGCAGGTCGAGCAGCACGACATGCGCGCCGCGTGCCGCGAGCCGCCGGGCGGTGGCCAGGCCCAGACCGGACGCCCCGCCGGTCACGATCGCTGATGCACTGCTCAGGTCCATATACGCTCCGGGTCGCAAGGGAAGGCGGATAGCTAGAGCCGTTCGATGATGGTGGCGTTCGCCATCCCGCCGGCCTCGCACATCGTCTGCAGCCCGTACCGGCCTCCGGTCTCCTCCAGGTGGGCCAGCAGCGTGGTCAGCAGCCGTACGCCCGACGCCCCCAGCGGGTGGCCCAGGGCGATGGCGCCGCCCCGCGGGTTGACCCGGTCCTCATCCGCCGGGAAGTGCTGCAGCCAGGCCAGGGGCACAGAGGCGAACGCCTCGTTGATCTCCACCGCGTCGATGTCGCCCAGGGCCAGGCCGCTTCGGGCCAGCACCCGCTCGGTGGCCGGGATCGGCCCGGTCAGCATGAGCACCGGGTCGTCGCCGCAGACGGCCGAGGCCACGATCCGGGCCCGCGGCCGCAGCCCCAGTTCGCCGGCCCGGCGCTCGCTCATCAGCAAGACGGCCGCCGCGCCGTCGGTGATCTGCGAGGAGTTGCCCGCCGTGATCTTCCAGTCCACCGACGGGAACCGGGCCCGCATCTCCTCGGTACCGAACGCCGGCTTCAATCCCGCAAGTCCCGCCGGGGTCGTCCCGGCCCGGATCGTCTCGTCCGCACTCACCTCGGACCCGTCCGGCCGCCGCACCGGCGTGATCTCGGCCTCGAACCACCCGGTCTCCCGCGCGGTGGCCGCACGCGCGTGCGAGCGGGCGCTGTACTCGTCCAGCGCGTCCCGGCTCAGCCCGAACTTCTGCGCCACCAGCTCAGCGGATACCCCCTGCGGCACGAGGTCGGGGAAGCGGGCCCGGACCGACGGCCCGTGCGGGTCGGCGCCCATCCGGGCCGACCCCATCGGGACCCGGCTCATCGACTCCACCCCGGCCGCGATGGCGATGTCGTAGGCGCCCGCGGCGATGCCCTGGGCGGCGAAGTCGACGGCCTGCTGGCCCGACCCGCACTTGCGCTCGATCGTTACCGACGGAACGTGGACCGGGAAGCCGGCCGCGAGCCAGGCCTGCCGGCCGACGTTCGCGGACTGCTCGCCGTTCTGGCCCACGCAGCCCACCAGGACGTCGTCGACGGAGCCGGGATCAAGATGGCTGCGTGCTACCAGCGCGGTGAGCACCTGGGCCAGCAGGTCGACCGGGTGTACGTCGGCCAGCGCGCCCGTGGCCTTGCCGCGCCCCATGGGCGAACGGACCGCGTCGACGATTACCGCCTGAGCCATTTCCATCCAATCATTATCATGGTTTACTGTTCCTGGCGCCAGCCCTCAGGCGGATGAAAACACGTGAGGTGCCGGAGAGGAAACACCGTGGAGACCGGATGGCATGCGGACACCGAGCTGCGCGAACTCGCCGAGATGGCGCGGCAGGTGGCGCGCGAGCGGTACGCCCCCAGTGCCGAGGCCTGGGATACGACGCGCGAGCCATTTCCGCACGACGAGCGCCGGTATCTCGGCTCGCTCGGGCTGCTCGGCATCTGCCTGCCGGAGCGTTTCGGGGGCAGCGGAGCGCCGCTGCTGCACGCCCTGGTGGTGATCGAGGAGCTGGCCAAGGAGTGCCGGCCGGCCGCGTTCCAGGTGTTCGAGGCCAACACCGGCCCCGCGCGGGTGCTGGCTCTGCTCGGCACCGAGGAGCAGCAAAGCCGCTTCCTGCCCGGCATCATCGCCGGCGACACGAGCATGGCCCTGGCCATCTCCGAGCCCGACGCCGGCTCGGCCGCCACCGACATGACCACCCGAGCCAAGTACACCGGCGGCGATTACACGGTCAACGGGGCAAAACGCTGGATCTCCAACGGCAGCGAAGCGGACTTCTACCTCGCCTACACGCGGCTGAACGACGAGCCGGGCGCGCGCGGGATCGGAGCGCTGATCGTCGAGGCGGACCGCCCCGGGGTGAGCTTCGGCGCGCGGGAGCGGCTGATGGGCTTTCGCGGCATCCCGTCGGCCGACGTGATCTTCGACGATGTCGTGGTGCCCGGCGCCAACCTGGTGGTCCCGGCCGGCGGGTTCGCCCAGCTGTTCCGGGCCTTCGCCATCGAGCGGCTGGGCAACTCCACCATGAGCCTGGCCATCGGCCAGGCCGCCCTGGACCGCACGGTCGCCTACGTGCAGGAACGGCAGCAGTTCGGCAAGCCGCTCATCGAGTTCCAGGCCGTGCAGATGACCCTGGCCGACATGGTGCTGCAGGTGGAGGCCGCGCGGTTGCTGATCGAGCGAGCCGCGCGCCACGCCGGCACCGGGCTGCCCGACCCGCTGGAGGTATCGCTGGCCAAGTGCACCGCCAACGAGATGGCCAAGCGGGTGTCTGACCTGGCCATGCAGCTGCACGGCGGGAACGGCATGACCGAGGAGTACGGCATCGAGCGGCTGCACCGCGACGCCCACGGCTGGGCCGTGGCCGGCGGCACCCCGACCATGCAGCGCATCCGGATCGTGTCGGAGCTGCTCGGCCGCCGCTTCGACCAGCGACGGTAAGCAAGACGGTAAGCAATAAGCAGGAGGATGGCGGACCAGTGACCCGGTATTACACCGACCTGCACCCGACCGAGCCCGACCGCAGCCGGTGGACGGTGGTGCACGCGCTGCGCGACCGGGCCGGGCGCGCGCCCGACCGCACGTTCCTGGTCGCGCCGGAAGAAAAACGCCGGTGGACCTACGGGCAGATCCTCGCCGACGCCGAACGGGTCGCGGGCGGCCTGCGGGCCGGTGGCGCCGCGGAAGGCGACCGGGTGGTGATCATGGCCGCCAACTCATCGCGGTTCGTTCGCACCTGGCTCGGCTGCGGGCTCGGCCACCTGGTCGAGGTGCCGGTCAACACCGCGTACGAGGGGCTGTTCCTCAGCCATCAGGCCGGCCTGGTCGGCGCGCGCTGGGCCGTGATCGACGACGTCTACGCCGAGCGGTTCACCACCGTGGCGGCCGAACTCCCCGCGCTCGAGGGCTTCTGGGTCATCGACACCGGCCGCCAGGCCGAGGCCATAGAAGCCCTGAACGCCGCCGGCTGGCACGCCGAAGGCTGGGACACCCTGCTCACCGCCGATCCGCTGCGCCTGCCGGAGCCGGCCGCCAGCTCGCTCGCCTCGGTGTTCTTCACCTCAGGTACCACCGGCCCGTCCAAGGGCGTGGCCATGCCGCACGCGCAGATGTACTTCTTCGGGGCCGAGGTCGTCGCCCTCACCCGGCTCGCCGAGGATGACACCTACCTGACCGTGACGCCGCTGTTCCACGGCAACGCCCAGTTCATGGCCGCGTTCCCGGCCCTGATCGCCGGCGCCGCCGTGGTGGTGCGGTCCAAGTTCAGCGCCAGCCGGTGGGCCGCGCAGCTGCGCGAGAACCGGGTCACGGTGACCAACCTGATCGGCGTCATGATGGACTTCATCGCCAAGCAGCCGCCCCGCCCCGATGACGCGGACAACGTGCTGCGCTGCGTGTACGCGGCGCCCACCGCGTTCTCGATCCTGGACGGGTTCATGAAGCGGTTCGGCGTCGAGGCGTTCGTCGACGCCTTCGGCCTGACCGAGACCTGCGCGCCGATCCTGTCCCCGTACGGGGAGATCCGCCCGGCGGGCGCGGCGGGCCTGCTGGCCAGCGACTGGTTCGAGGTTCGGCTGGTCGACCCGGACACCGACGAGGAGGTGCCGGTCGGCCACCTCGGCGAGCTGGTGGTCCGCTACAAGCACCCCTGGACCTGCAGCCTGGGCTACTACGGCATGCCGGACAAGACGGCGGAGGCGTGGCGGAACCTGTGGTTCCACACCGGCGACGCGCTGCGCCGCGACGAGGAAGGCTGGTACTACTTCGTCGACCGCTACAAGGACGCGCTGCGCCGCCGCGGCGAGAACATCAGCTCCTACGAGGTCGAGCAGGCCATCCTGGCCCACCCCGCGGTGTCAGGAGTGCGCGGTGATCGGCGTGGCGGCCGGCGTCGAGGCCGGGGAGGACGAGGTAATGGCCGTCTTGACCACGGTAGAAAAAGTCACGGCCGAACAGATCTGGGACTGGTGCCAGGGCCGGGTCCCGGCCTTCGCCATCCCGCGCTTCATCCGCTTCACCGGCGAGCTGCCCAAGACCCCGTCGGAGAAGATCCGCAAGGCCGAACTGCGCAAGGCCGGCGTCACCGAGGACACCTTCGACCGGAGCCGCTAATGCGCCCCTACCGCAGCCTGCTGTTCGTCCCCGGGCACAAGCCCGACTGGGTGGCCAAGGCGGTCAAGGCCGGCGCCGACGCGATCGTGCTCGACCTCGAGGACTCCGTCCCCGAGGCCCAGAAGGCCGCCGCCCGCCGCCAGGTCCGCGACTCCATAGAACAGCTGCGTAAAACCAACCGCAATGTCGGGCTGCTAGTAAGAGTCAACAGCCTGGCCACCCGGCTGACCGGCGCCGACCTGGAGGAAGTGGTGGTCCCGGGTCTGGACGGCATCTTCGCGCCCAAGATCGAGCAGGCCACCGACGTGCTGCGCTACGACGCGCTGCTCGACCACTTCGAGACCCGCAACGGCGTGACCGGCCTGCAGTACGTCATCCCGGTCGAGACGGTGCCCGCCATCCAGAACTGCCGCGCCGTCGCCCAGGCCTCCCCGCGGGTCGGCGCGATGATCGGCCCGACCGCCGAGCACGCCGACATCGCCCGCGAGGTGGGCTTCGAGTGGACCCCGGAAGGGCTGGAGACGCTGTACCTGCGCAGCCGGGTGCTGCTGGCCTGCCGCGAGGCGGGCATCCACCCGCTGACCGCGCTGTGGGAGCGGCTGGACGACCTGGACGGGCTGCGGGAGTTCGCGGTCCGCGGCCGCCAGCTGGGCTTTCGCGGCATGATCGCCATCCATCCCAGCCACGTGCCGGTGGTCAACGACGTGTTCACCCCGTCGGCCAGCGATATCGCCTTCTACGAAGGGCTCGTCGCGGCCTACGAACAGGCCGCGCGCGAGGGCACCGGCGCCCTGCGCTACCGCGGGCTGCACATCGACAAGGCCCACTACGACAAGGCCGTGCTATGGCTGCGGAACGCCCAGGCCATAAATGACCAGAACGGAGAACAACAATGACCGCCGCGCCAGGGCCGCTGGACGGGGTGCGCGTGCTCGAGCTCGGCACCATGTACGCCGCGCCGACCGCCGGGCGCATGCTGCGCGACTTCGGCGCCGAGGTCACCAAGGTGGAGGAGCCGGACACCGGCGACTTCGCCCGGCACTGGACCCCGCAGAAGGAGGGCCTGTCGCTCGGCTTCGCCCGGCTCAACGCGGGCAAGCGGTCCACCGCGGTCGACCTGCGCCGGGCCGAGGGACGCGACCTGGTCCGGCGGCTGGCCGCCCGGGTCGACGTGGTGGTCGAGTCGTTCCGGCCCGGCCGCCTGGAGGCCTGGGGCCTGGACTACGACACCCTGTCCCGCGGCAACCCCGGCCTGATCCTCACCCGGGTCTCCGGCTTCGGGCAGACCGGCCCGTACCGCGAACGGCCGGGGTTCGGCACGGTAGCCGAGACGGCCAGCGGCTTCGCCTACATCAACGGCTGGCCCGACACCCCGCCCACCTCCCCGCCGTTCGGCTTCGCCGACTCGATCGCCGGGATCTCCGCCGCGATGGGCACCGCGATGGCGCTGTACCGGCGCGAGCGCACCGGCGCCGGCGAGGTCATCGACGTGGCCCTGTACGAGCCGCTCATGTTCATCGTCGGTGACCTGATCCTCAAGTACGGCGCGCTGGGCGAGGTCCAGGGCCGGATCGGGAACGGCACCGGGTCCGCCTCCCCGCGCGGCATCTACCTGGCCGCCGACGGGGGATGGCTGTCGATCGCCGCCTCCAACCAGGGCATCGCCAAGCGGCTGTTCGCGGCGATGGGCCAGCCCGAGCTCATCGAGGACCCGCGGTTCGCCACCAACCCGGCGCGGCTGGCCAACAACGAGGCCATCCAGCGCGAGGTGAGCCAGTGGGTCGCCGCCCGGCCCCGGCAGGAAGTCCTCGAGATCCTGGAGAAGTTCGAGGTTGTGAGCGCCGCGGTGAACGACGCCGCGGACATCGTGGCCGACCCGCACTTCCGTGAGCGCACCCTGACCGAACTGACCGGCAACCGCATCCTGGGCGGCGTGCTCATGCCCGGCCCGGTGCTGCACCTGCGCGGCTACGACGGCCCCGGCTACGACGGCGTGCCCGAGATCGGCGAGCACACCCGGGCCGTGCTGGCCGAGTGGCTGGGCCTGGACGACACCGAGTTCGCCGCCCTGGCCGCCGCGGGTGTCGTCAAGCAGGCGTGATGCGCAAGCTCGGTGCTCTACTGGCCGCCGTCCACGGTGAGTACCGCCCCCGTGGTGTAGCTCGAGGCGTCGCTGGCCAGGTACAGCACCGCGCCGACGATCTCCTCCGGCTGGCCGCCGCGGCGCAGCGCGAAGCTCTGCGCCCGCGCCTGGAACGCGGCCGGATCCCAGGACTTGCTCACGTCGGTGAAGAACGTCCCGGCCATGATCGCGTTGCAGCGCACCGTGGGGCCGAACGTCCGCGCGAACCCCGCGGTCAGGGCGTTCAGCCCGGCCTTGGCGGCCGCGTAGGGCAGCACGTCCGCGCGGGGACGCGCCGCCGCGGCGCTGCTGATGTTGATGATCGAGCCGCCGTCCCCGGCCGCCATCCGCGAGCCGACCAGCGCCGTGAGCCGGAACGCGCCCTTGAGGTTCACCGCGATGACCTTGTCGAAAAGCTCCTCGCTGACCTCGGTCACCGCCCCGTACACCGGCGACATCCCGGCGTTGTTGACCAGCACGTCGACGCGGCCGAACTCCGCGTACGCCGCCTCCACCAAGCCGTCGAGCTCGGCCCAGTGGCCGACGTGCACGGCATACGGCAGGGCCCGGCGCCCGGTCTGCTCGGTCATCTCGCGCGCGGCCTGCGCGCAGCTGTCCCGGTCCCGGCTGGCGATGATCGACGTCGGCGCCGGCCTGGGCCAGGCCCGTCACCATGGCCCGGCCGAGCCCGCGGCTGCCCCCGGTGACCAGCGCCACCCGCCCGGACAGGTCGAACGACGGCTGTGAACTCATGCCCATGAATATAGAACGGAGCCCGGATGAACGGAGGAGACGTGGCTGACGAACCACGACTCTACGAACTGCCGCCGCGCTACGTCGCGCTGCAGGCCGAGGCGCGCGAGCTGGCCGCCTCGGTCGCGGACCGGGCCGCGGTCGCCGACGAGGCCGACCAGGTCGATCCGGTCATGCGGGAGGCGCTGGCCGCCAGCGGGCTGGCCGCGGTGACGGTGGCCGCCGAGTACGGCGGCAGGTTCGACCGGGTCGACTCGCTGGCCGTGACCGTGGTCCGGGAGGTCCTGGCCGGCATCAGCGCCCACCTGGACTCGCTGTTCGCCATGCAGGGCATCGGCAGCTACCCGGTGTCGGCCGGCGGCCGCGAAACGGTGCGCAAGCGGTGGCTGCCCGCCGTCGCCGCCTGCGAGGCGATCGGCGCCCTGGCCCTGACCGAGCCCGAGGTCGGCTCGGACCTGCGGGCCATCACCACCACGGTGCGTGCCGAACACGACGAACTGGTCATCGACGGCCGCAAGTCGTTCATCACCAACGCCGGGGACGCGTCCTTCTACAGCGTCCTGTGCCGCGAGGGCGAGGCCTACTCGCTGGTGCTCGTGCCCACCGCTAGCGAAGGGCTGCGCGTCGAGCATCCCGCACCAGATCATCGCGCCGCACGTGCTCGGCGACGTCATCTTCGACGGCGTCCGGGTGCCCGCCGACCACCGCCTCGGCGATCCGGGCAACGGCTTCCGGCTGACCCTGGCCACCCTGGCCACGTTCCGGGTCTCGGTGGCCGGCGCCGCGGTCGGGCTCGCCCAGCGGGCCCTGGACGAGGCGCTGCGCCACACCAGCGCCCGGGAGCAGTTCGGCGTGCCGGTGGCCAGGCTCGGCCCGGTGGCCAACGCGCTCGCGATGTCCTGGACCGAGATCGAGATGGCCCGCTCGCTGACCTACCGGGCCGCGGCCGCGGCCGCCCGCGACCCGCTGGCCAACCTGAACCTGTCCTCGATGGCCAAGGTGGGCGCCACCGAGGTGGCCGGCCGGGTGGTGGACCGCGCGGTCCAGGCCATGGGCAGGTTCGGCCTGGTCCGCGGCAGCGTCATCGAACGGCTGTACCGCGAGGCCCGGCCGATGCGCATCTACGAGGGGTCCACCGAGGTCATCCTGGACTCCCTGGCCAAGCAGCTGGTCAAGAAGCGGAGGCTCGTCGTGATCATCGACGCCCACTGCCACGTCTGGCCCGACCACATCGCGCCCAAGGTGCTGGCCGGGCGCCCGGCCGACCTGGACCCGGTCCACGACGGCACGATCGACGGCCTGCGCCGCACCATGGACGCCGCGGGCGTGGACCACGCGATGTGCCTGGGCGTGGCCAACGTCGCGCGCACCGTCGAGCGGACCAACGAGTTCATCGGCTCGCTGGACCGGTCCCGGTTCACGCCGTTCGGCACCGTGCACCCCGACCTGCCGGTCGAGGCGAACCTGAAGTCGCTGCGGGACAACGGCATCCGCGGCGTCAAGCTGCACCCGATGTTCCAGGACCTGTCCTTCGCCGACCCGCGGGTGATCCAACTGCTCGGTGCCCTGGCCGGCGAGGGCATCGCGGTGATCGCGCACGTCGGCGAGGCCGGCCAGGGCGCCGTCGACCGGGCCGCGCCGCGGCACGTGCGGGCGGCCCTGGACCAGATCCCGGACCTGACCCTGATCACCTGCCATTTCGGCGGCTACCACCGGCTGGACGAGGCCGAGGAGTTCCTCATCGGGTCACGCGCCATCCTGGAGACCTCCTGGCCGCCCCGCCTCGCCGACCTCGACGCCGCCCGCCTGCGGGCGATCATCGACCGGCACGGCGCGGACCGGATCGTGTTCGGCTCGGACTGGCCGATGGCCGACCCGGCCGCCGAGATCGCCGCGGTCCGCGCGCTCGCCCTGGACGCCGCCGATGAGCAGGCGATCCTGGGCGGCAACCTGGCCCGGCTGCTCGGCCTGGACCGCCATGAACCCGTCTGACCGCGCATGACCGACGACGTCGTCATCGTCGGGGCCTCGATCGGCGGCCTGCGCACGGCCGAGGCGCTGCGCCGCCGCGGGTTCGGCGGCCGCGTCACGCTGATCGGCGCCGAGCCGCGCCCGCCCTATGACCGGCCGCCGCTATCCAAGGCCTTCCTGGCCGGCCGGGCTACCGAGGACGACCTGCCGCTGCTGGCCGGCGACCGGCTGGACCGCCTGGAGCTCGAGCTGCGGCTCGGCGAGCCGGCCGCGGCGCTCGACCTGCCGGCCCGCGCCGTGCGGCTGGCGTCCGGCGAGCCGGTCCCGTTCGGCACGGCGGTGATCGCCACCGGCTCGGTGCCCCGCCGGCTGCCGGCGCTGGACGGCTGGCCCGGTGCGCACGTGCTGCGCACCGTCGACGACGCGATCGCGATCCGCGCCGCGCTGGCCGCCGGCCCGCGGGTCGCGGTGGTCGGCGGCGGCTTCATCGGCGCCGAGGTGGCCTCCTGCGCCCGTGCCCTGGGGCTGGCCGTGACCATCATCGACCCGCTGCCAGCCCTGATGATCCGGGGTCTCGGCCCGGCCATCGGGCAGGTCCTGGCCGCCCGGCACGCCGACCACGGCGCGGTGCTCCGGCTCGGCCGGTCCGTGGTGCGTGCCGAGGGCGCCGGACGCGTCGAGCGGCTGGTCCTGGACGACGGCAGCCACGTCGACGCCGATCTAGTCGTGGTCGGCGTCGGCGCCGACCCGGCCACCGGCTGGCTGGCCGGCTCGGGCCTGGCCGTCGACGGCGGGCTGTGCTGCGACGCCTGCCTGCGGGTGCCCGGTACCGACACGGTGTACGCGGTCGGCGACGTGGCCCGGTGGCCGTCCGCGCGCTACCGCGGGCCGCTCCGCCTGGAGCACTGGACCAACGCGGGCGAGGCCGCGCTGGCCGTCGCGGCCGCGATCACCGGGGTCTGCGGGCCCCCGGCACCGTTCGACCCGCTGCCCTACGTGTGGTCCGAGCAGCTCGGCGTCCGGGTCCAGGTGTTCGGCCAGATCGGGCCACGCGACGAGGTTGTCTACGTCGAGGGCGGCCCGGATGAGCCCGAGTTCGTGGCCGTGACCGGCCGGGACGGCGCCCTGCACGCGGTGGTCGCCGTAGGCGCCCGCCGGGCCGCGCTGCGCTGGGAGCGGATCCTGCGCTCCGGCGCGTGCTGGATCGACGGCTCCGGCCCCGCCGAGCCCGCGACCTGACCCACCGCACGGACCCCGGTCCGTTCGGAATAATTCCTTTTTCCCGAACGGGCCGTGGTGTCACGGTCCGGCCACCGGTCACGCCGTGGCGGCGGGGGCGCCCACCGCGATGGATTTCACCTCGAGGTAGGCGCGGAACCCCTCCGGCCCCATCTCCCGGCCCACGCCGGACTGCTTGAACCCGCCGAACGGGGTGCCGAACGCCTGCGGCCGGCCGTTGATGCTGACCATCCCGGTGCGGATGCGCCTGGCCACGCCCAGCGCCCGGTCCTCGTCGCCGCTCCACACCGATCCGGACAGCCCGTAGGGGGAGTCGTTGGCGATCGCCACCGCGGCCTCGTCGCCGTCGTAGGCGATGACGGCCAGCACCGGGCCGAAGATCTCCTCCCTGGCCACCCGCATGGAGTTATCCACCGAGGCCAGCAGGGTGGGCTCGACGAACCAGCCCGCGGCCAGGTCGTCGGGCAGTTGCGGGCGGCGGCCGCCGGTCACCACCCGCGCGCCCTCCGCGCGCCCGGTGCTCAGGTAGCCCTCGACCCGGTCCCGCTGCCGCTGGCTGACCAGCGGGCCGATGGTGGTGTCCGGGACGGCGGGGTCACCCACCGTCTGCGCCCGCAGCGCCGCGGCCAGGGCCTCGGTGATCTCCGCCTCCCGGGCCCGGGGCACGAGCACCCGGGTCTGCGCGATGCAGGCCTGGCCGTTGACCATGAGCGCCATCGGCAGTAGCGCCGGGACCACCCGGTCCGGGTCGGCGTCGTCGAGGATGACCGCCGCGGACTTGCCGCCGAGTTCCAGGGTGACCCGGGCGATGCGCTCCGCGCACCGGGCCATGATCCGCTTCCCGGCCGCGGTGCTGCCGGTGAACGCGACCTTGTCCACGTCGGGGTGAGAGATCAGATGCTCGCCGGCCTCCCGGTCCGCGGGCACGATGCTGAGCACGCCTGCCGGCAGGCCCGCCTCGGTCAGCGCCTCGGCCAGCGCGTACACGGTCAGCGGCGTCTCCGGGGCGGGCTTGAGCACCACCGAGCAGCCGGCCGCCAGCGCGGGCGCGGTCTTCAGTGCCGGGGTGCTGAGCGGTCCGTTCCACGGGGTGATCGCCGCGACCACCCCGACCGGTTCCTGGACCACCAGGCTGGTATTTATCCCGTCGCTGCGCGGCTCGCTATAGCTAAAGTCGCGGCACATGTCGGCGTAGTACCGCAGGTGCCGGATCGGGTTCGGCACGTGCGCGCGCTGGCTGAACCAGATCGGGCAGCCCAGCTCGGCGGTGATCGACCGGGCCAGCTCCTCGGAACGCTTGTCCAGCAGGTCGGCGGCGCGGTGCAGGACCGCGGCCCGCTCGGCCGGCGGGGTCCGGGACCAGAGGCCGGCGTCGAAGCTGGCCCGCGCGGCGGCCACGGCGGCGTCCATGTCGGCGGCGCCGGCCAGCGCCACGGTGGCCAGCCGCTCGCCGGTGGCGGGGTTGCGGACCTCGGTGACCGCGTTGCCGCGCGGGTCCTGCCAGCTGCCGCCGATGAACAGTTGCGGGCGATCGGTGATGATCACGGCTGCCGCCTCCTCGGTCGTCCTATGGTTATCAGCCCCAGGCCGCTTCGGCGTCGGCGACCGCGGGTGCCTCGGTGGCGCGCCGGATCCCGGGGAGCTCCGGGTCCGCATCCCGCCCCGCGGTGCCCAGGTCGAAGCCGGTGTAACCCGCCGCGGCGACCTGGTCGCAGATCGCCCGGTACCGACCGACGCCGCCGATGTAGGGCATGAACACCCGCGGCTTGCCGGGCACGTTCGCGCCCAGGTACCAGGAGTTGCCCACCGGGAACAGGGTCTGGCCGGCGACGTCGTTGACGTGCGCCACCCAGGAGTCCTGGGCCTGGGTGCGGGGCTCGGCCCAGTCGATGTCGTGCTTGCGCAGGTACGCGACGAAGTCGGTGATCCACTCCACGTGCTGCTCGATCGACAGCACCACGTTGCTGAGCACCGACGGGCTGCCCGGCCCGGTGACGATGAACAGGTTCGGGAACCCGGCGACCGAGAGCCCCAGGTAGGTTCGCGGGCCGGCCTCCCACGCCTGCCGCAGGGTCAGCCCGCCGCGGCCGCGGATGTCCATGGCCAGCAGCGCGCCGGTCATCGCGTCGAAGCCGGTGGCGAAGACGATCGCGTCCAGCTCGTGCTCGGCGGCCGAGGTCTTGATCCCGGTGGGCGTGATCGCCTCGATTGGCGTGGCCACGACGTCGACGAGCGTGACGTTGTCCCGGTTGTAGGTGTCGTAGTAACCGGTGTCGACGCACAGCCGTTTGGCCCCGAACGGGTAACCGCGCGGGACGAGCCGGTCGGCGACGTCGGGGTCGCGCACGATCTCGCGGATCTTCCCGGCCACGAAATCGGCCACGGTCTGGTTGGCCTCGGTGTCGGTGAGCAGGTCCGCGAACGACCCGAGGATCTCCGCGCCGCCGAAGTTCCACCGCGCCTGGTACACCCTCCGGCGCTGCTCCGGCGGGGTTTCCAGCGCGCGGCGCTCGCTGTAGTCGCGGCTTACTCCGCCCCGGGAGACCCGCATCCGGCCCCGGTATTCGGCGTACCAGGGCTTGAATTCCGCCAGCCATTCCGGATCGAGCCGGTGGTGCTGCGCCGGGATGGTGTAGTGCGCGGTGCGCTGGAAGACGGTCAGGTGCGCGGCCTGCTGCGCGATTTGCGGGATGACCTGGATGCCCGAGGAGCCGGTGCCGATGACCCCGACCCGCAGGCCCGTGAAGTCCACGCCCGGCCGCGGCCAGGTGCCGGTGTGGTAGGCCT
Organism: uncultured Actinomycetes bacterium; assembly: GCA_963819785.1. Classification (GTDB taxonomy): domain Bacteria; phylum Actinomycetota; class Actinomycetes; order Streptosporangiales; family Streptosporangiaceae; genus Palsa-504. The sequence goes on from CAWFXW010000014.1 coordinate 220,217, forward strand.
GCCCGCGGAACGATTCCAGGCCGGGAAGGTCCGGGATACGGCCGAGGGACAGGCAGCCGACGGCCATGATGCAGTACCGCGCCGTGACGCGGTGGCCGCGGTCGGTCTCGACCAGCCACCGCGCGGACGGCTCGTCGTAGACGGCGGAGACTACCCGCGTGCCGAAGGTGATGGCGGGCCGCAGGTCGAAGCGATCGGCGACGTGATTGAGGTAGCGCAGGATCTCCGGCTGGGTGGCGTACCGCTCGGTCCAGGACCACTCCTGCTGGAGTTCCTCGGAGAAGGAGAAGGAGTAGTCGATGCTCTCCACGTCGCACCGCGCGCCGGGATAGCGGTTCCAGTACCAGGTGCCGCCGACGTCCTCGGCCTGCTCGAAGGCTCGGGCGGACAGGCCCATGCCGCGCAGCCGGTGCAGAGCGTACAGCCCGGCGAACCCGGCGCCGACCACCACGACGTCGACGTCGGCGGCAGAGTCTGACGGGTGCACGGTCACGACGCTCCTCTCGACACTGTCGTCATTACCTGGCAGTCTAACAACAAAATATGCATATGAATAGCATCAATGATCGGGCTGGTCGGCCGGCTTCTTCATGATCATCCCGGCCCGGTGGCACAGGTGGACGATCTCGTCGTGCTGGTTGTAGCCGCGGTGCTCGAACCACACGATGCCCGCGTCCGGGCGGCTCCTGGACTCGCGCTTGCGCAGGATGGTCGATTCCGCGCGCAGCGTGTCGCCGTGGAACACCGGCGCGGGGAAGGTCATCTTCTCGTAGCCCAGGTTCCCGATCGTGGTCCGGAAGGTCAGGTCCGGCACGATCATCCCGCCGATCAGGGCGGCGGTGAACAGGCTGTTCACCAGCCGCCGGCCCTGGGGCAGGTTCGCCTTGGCGTACTCCTCGTCCAGGTGGATGGGCGCCACGTTCATCGTGAGCGAGGTGAACAGCACGTTGTCCATCTCGGTCACGGTCCGGGTGAAGGGGTGGGAGAACTCGGCCCCCTCCTCCATCTCCTCGAAGTACAGCCCGCGCATGCCGGGTCCTCTCAGTCGAAATGGATCACACTACGCGCGCCGTCGGAACCGTCCAGGGCTACCAGGCCCTTGGTGACGTCGCTCAGCTCGATGACCTCGGAGATCAGCTCATCGAGGAGCAACTGCCCGCGCAGGTAGAGCTCGCAGTACAGCGGGATGTCGGCCCGGAAGTTGCCCGAGCCCAGGCGGCTGCCCTGGATCTTCTTCTCGGCCGCCATGAAGACGTGCGCGGGCAGCGTGACCGAGGCGCCCGGGTGCGGCACGCCGACCACGGTGGCGGTGCCGCGTACCGCCGTCATCGCGAAGGCCTGCTCGATCGTCGGCCCCGACCCGACGACCTCAAGGGCGTGGTCCACGCCGCCGCCGGACAGGCTCCGCACGGCGTCCACGCTGTCCTGCCGGGAGGCGTCGACGATGTCGGTGGCGCCGAACACCCGGGCCCGCTCCAGCTTGGCCGGGTTTATGTCGACCGCGATGATCCTCGCGGCGCCGGCCAGGCTGGCGGCCTGCACCGCGTTGAGCCCCACTCCGCCGCAGCCGACCACCGCCACGGTCTGGCCCGCGCGGACCCTGGCCCGGTGCAGCACCGCGCCCATGCCGGTCAGGACGGCACAGCCGAGCAGCGCCGCCTTGTCCAGCGGCATCTGCGGGGGCAGCCGGACCAGCGCGCGCTCGGAGACCAGCATGTGGTCCGCGAAGCCGCCCAGCCCGACGAATGCGTGCACCTCGCGGCCGTCCCGGAACAGCCGGGCCGACCCGTCGGCACGCGCCTGGCCCTTGTCGGCGCAATGCTGGGGCAGGCCGCGCGCGCACCACGGGCAGCGCCCGCAGTTGGCCGAGGCGCACCCGACCACGTGGTCGCCCGGCACCAGCCCGCTGACCTGGGAGCCGACCCGCTCGACGACCCCGGAGGCCTCATGGCCCAAGATGAGCGGCAGCGGCCGGTCCTGCGTGCCCAGGTGGACCGTCCGGTCGGAGTGACAGATACCGGAATCGGTGACCCGCACCAGGACCTCGTCCGGGGCCGGCTCGGCCAGCTCCACGTCGGTCTCGGTCAACGCCTCACCGAACGCGTCCAGAACCGCCGCACGCATGCCGGGCTCCCTTCGCTCAACGCTTCCAGGGCCGCCCGCGCATGCCGACGTCCCCGGGATCCTCTCGACAGCGCCGCCCTTTCCCGGTAGTCTAACGGAAAAATGTGCGCATGAATAGCATCAATTGTGCCTACCGGGCACGACAGGTGGTGGCGGATGCGGTTCGGCCTGGCGATCATGAACGACTTTCCCCCCGGCACGATCGCCGCCGATCGCGTCCCGCTGCTGCGCGAGCAGGTGCGCGCGGCTCGCGACGCGGGGATCGACTCGGTCTGGGTGCTGCAGCACTACCTCGGCAACATGCCCACGCTACAGCCGCTGCCGCTGCTGGCCGCGCTGGCCCAGGAGTCGGGGACGATGTACCTGGGCACGAACATGTTCATCCTGCCGCTGCGCCACCCGGTCGCCGTGGCCGAGGAGTTCGCCACCCTGGACCACCTCACCGGCGGCCGGGTCATCGCCGGCTTCGGCCTGGGGTACCGGGAGAACGAGTTCTCCTCGTTCGGCGTCCCGCTTGAGGAGCGGATCGCCCGTTTCGAGGACAGCATCGCCATCATCCGGGCGCTGTGGACCGGCGAGCAGGTCGACGTGGCCGGCCGGTACTTCAGCCTCGCCGGGCAGCGGATCAGCCTGCCCCCCGTACAGCCGGGCGGCCCGCGGATCTGGATCGGCGCTGGCGCGCACCGCACGGGCGCCCGGCGGGCAGCCCGCCTGGGCGACGCCTGGATCGTGCCGCCGCACGTCTCGCCGGACCGGCTGCGGGTGGTGCACGGGTACTACCTGGAGGAGCGGCAGCGCCTCGGCCGTCACCAGCCCGCCGACCTGGTGGTGCGGCGCGAGCTGGTGCTTGACGAGGATCCCGGGCGGGCCCGGGAGATCGGCCTGGCCGCACGCGGCGCGCTGACCCGCAAGTACGCGGAGTTCAACGCCCCCGACGCGACCGCCAGCTACCGGCACCTAGGCGGCGAGGCCGCCGCGACCGCCGTGGCGGATGAGTCCTACCTGTTCACCGACCCCGGCACCTGCATCGCGGCGCTCAAACAGCTCCAGGACCACGGCATCACCGACGTGATCTTGCGCATGCAGTGGTTCGACCTGCCCCAGGAGCGCATGCTGGAGACGCTGCGGCTGTTCCGCGACCGGGTCCGTCCCGCCTTCCCGGCCGAGCCGGGGCGCTCGTGACCATGACGCAGCCGCTGGCCGAGCGCTTCCCCGGCCTGGATCCCGCGCTGGCCGGCGCGCTCGAGCAGGCCGCGGCCGCCGGGCTGCCCAGCATCGCCGAGCTGACTCCGGCCCAGGCCCGCGACCGGGTGCGGGCCGGCGACGCCGCCGTTCCCGCCGGGCCCGCCATGCGCGCGGTGACCGACCAGGTCATCGGCCCGACCGGGATCCCGGTGCGCCGGTATCAGCCCCGCCAGGTGCGCGCCAGCGCCGCGGTGGTGTGGTTTCACGGCGGCGGCTGGGTCACCGGAGACCTCGGCTACTCCGACGAGATCTGCCGGCTCATCGCCGAGGAGGCCGGCGCCGAGGTGATCAGCGTGGGCTACCGGCTCGCGCCCGAACACCGGTTCCCCGCCGCCGTGCAGGACGGCCTGGCCGCCGCGCGCTGTGTGGCCAGCGGAGGCGCGGGCCCGCCAGCGGGGCCGGTCGTGCTGGCCGGCGACAGCGCCGGCGGCAACATCGCCGCCGTCTGTGCCCAGCAGCTCGCGCCCGGCCCGGACGTCACGCTGGCCGGGCAGCTCCTGGTGTACCCGGTGCTCGACGACGACACCAGCCGGGACTCCTACCGCCGTAACGACGGCGTGGTGCTCGGCGCCCGCGAGATGTCCTGGTTCTTCGACCAGTACTGCCCGGCCGGCGACCGCGGTTCGCCGCTGTTCGCCCCGCTGGGGGCCGCGGACCTGGCCGGCCTGCCCGCCACGGTCATCGCCATCGCCGGGCACGACCCGCTGTACGACGAGGGCGCGGCCTACGCCCGGGCCCTGGCCGCCGCCGGGGTGGCGGTCACGCTGCTGGACTACCCAGCGCTGGTGCACGGCTTCCTGCGCTTCACCGGCAGCTCGCCCGCGGCGGCCGCGGCCGCCCGCGAGCTCGCCCGGGCGGCCGCGCGACTGGCCCGGCCCTCGTGAACGCGCCGGTGACGGCGGCCTCGCCCGCCCCCGCCCAATGTGGCCTTTCATGATCATGAGTACTTTTGGGCAAATAGTGTCCCGAACTGCTCACGATCATGGTCCCTGCCTGGCAACCCCGCCGCATTAGCACCGGGGCAACTCGGTACCCGGCGGCCTGGTCCCGCCCATTGACGGGCAAAATCATGCATATGATAATCCTTATAGCAGGGAGCGTGACGGGAAGGGGAGCAGTGGGCCTGCTGAGCGGCTACCGGGTGCTCGACCTGACCGACGAGCGCGGCCTGCTGGCCGGCCGGATGCTCGCCGATCTGGGGGCCGACGTGGTCCAGGTGGAGCCGCTGGCCGGCTCGCAGGCCCGGCATGCGGCCCCGCTCGGCGACCGTGACGGTCAGCCGTACTCCTACGTGTGGGCGACGTTCGCGGCCAACAAACGCGGGATCGCCGCTCGATCTCGGCCACGACACGGGCCGGCACGTGCTGCGCCAGCTCGCCAGCCGGGCCGACTTCTTCGTCGAGTCACTGGGTCCGGGTGCCGCGGCGTCCATGGGCCTGGGCTGGCCCGAGCTGAGCGAGATCAACCCGGCGCTGGTGTACGCGACGATCACCGCGTTCGGCCACGACGGGCCCAAGGCCGGCTACGCGGAATCGGACCTGATCGTGTGGGCCGCGGGCGGTCCGCTCGAGCCGAATCGCGACGGCACCCGGCCGCCGCTGCGGATCAGCGTGCCCCAGGCGTTCCTCAACGCCGCCGCCGACGCGGCCGGGGGCATGCTGCTGGCCCACCACGCCCGCACCCGGGACGGGCGCGGCCAGGTCGTCGACGTCGCGGCCCAGGCCTGTCTCGGCCTGAACACCCTGGGCCGGGTGCTGGCCGACCCGGTCGGCGACGAGCACCCCGAGTGGGCCGCGCTGATCAGCCCGACCGCGCGCACCGACCAGAGCGGCAGCGGCACCGGCACCAGCTCGCACCTGAAGAAGTGGCGGTGCAAGGACGGTCTGGTGGAGTTCCACCTGGCCATCGGCCAGGCGGCCGGCCCGTTCACCAACAACTTCTTCCGCTGGATGCATGCCGAGGGCGCCGGTCACGACGCCCTGCTGCGCTGGGACTGGCGGACCCTGCCCGAGATGGTCAAGCGAGGCGAGTTCACCGAGGAGGACATGCAGGAAGTCAGGTCGGCCACCGCGGCCTTCCTCGCGGCCAAGACCAAGAACGAGATCCTGCAGGCCGCGATCGCGTACAAGCTGCTCTGTATCGGCGTGTCGGACACCGCGGACCTGGCGCACAGCCCCCAGCTGGCCGAGCGAGACTACTACGTCACCCTCGGCTCCGGCCGCCGCGCGCAGACCATGCCGGGACGGTGGGCCGCGGTGTCCATCCCGGCCTTCGAGCTGCACCGGCCGGCCCCCGAGATCGGCGAGCACACCGACGAGGTCCTCGCCGAGTGGCTCGGCTACGACGGCCAGGTCCGCGGGTCGCTGCGCAAGGAGCGGGTGATCGCGTGAGGCCGCCTCCGCTCGAAGGGCTGAAGGTCGCCGACTTCAGCTGGGTGGTCGCCGGGCCGGTCGTGGGCCGGGCCCTCGCCGACTTCGGCGCCACCGTGGTCAGGATCGAGTCCGGCACCCGGATCGAAACCGCCCGCATGATGCAGCCGTTCTACGGCGGCCGGGCGGGCCGGGAGAACTCAGCGCTGTACGGCACCTGCAACGCCGGCAAGTACGGCCTCACGCTCAACCTCAAGACCACCGAAGGCCTCGGCGTCGCCCGCGATCTGGCCGCCTGGGCCGACGTGGTCGCCGAGTCGTACGCGCCCGGTCAGATGGCCCGCTGGGGCCTGGACTACGCGTCCATCCGCGCGGTCAACCCGTCGGTGATCATGCTCAGCACCTCGCTGATGGGGCAGACCGGGCCGTCGGCACGGCTGGCGGGCTACGGCAACATCGGCGCGTCGGTCAGCGGGTACCAGGATCTGGTCGGCTGGCCCGACCAGCTGCCGATCGGTCCGTTCGGCCCGTACACCGACTACATCGGCCCGCGGTTCTCCCTGCTGGCCGTGCTGGCCGCGCTGGACCACCGGCGCCGCACCGGCGAGGGCTGTCACATCGACCTGGCCCAGAGCGAGGTCGGCGTCTTCCTGCTCTCCCCGCAGCTCGCCGACTACTTCGACCGCGGCACGGTGGCCCAGCGGCGTGGTAACGCCGACGAGCAGTTCGCGCCGCACGGCGTGTACCCCTGCCTGCCGGAGCAGGGCCGCGACCGCTTCGTGGCCATCGCCGTCTGCGACGACGCGCAGTGGCCGGTCCTCGCGGTCGAGCTGGGGCGCCCGGACCTGGCCGCCGACCCGGGGCTGGCTGACGCTCCCGGGCGGCTGGCCCGCGCGGGCGAGCTCGACGACGTGCTGGCGGCGTGGACCGCAACCCAGCGGGCCGAAGACGTGCAGGCTCGGTTGCAGGCCCGCGGCGTGCCTGCGCATCTGGCCGTGACTAGCGCCGACTGGGCCAGCGACGCGCAGCTGACCCACCGCGGCCACCTGCGCGAGCTCCCCGACGAACGCTTCGGCGCCGCGTTCGTCGAGGGACCGCGCTACCTGCTGTCACAAACCCCGGGCCAGGTGACGCGGCCCGCGCCCGCGCTCGGCCAGGACAACGAGCATGTGCTGCGCGGCCTGCTCGGCTACGACCAGGCAGACTACGACCGGGTGGCGGCTTCCGGCGCGCTGGCCTAGAAAGGATCGTTCGTGAGCGAGGACTGGACGGCAGAATGGCAGCCGCTGGCTGAGGCGGTCGGCCGTGACTTCAGCGACGGCTCGGTCGTGTTCGGCGCGGACGCGGTGGAGCCGGGCAGCATCCGCCGTTACGCCGAACCGCTGGAGATCGGGTGCGCGATCCACTATGACGCCGCCGCGGCGCGAGCGGCCGGCCACCCGGATATCGTCGCCCCGTACACCGCCACCATGGTGTACAGCGTGCCGCCGATGTGGCGGCCGGGTGAGCCCACCCTGTACGACAGCGCCGAACGGGACGCGCAGCCGGCCCGCAGCCCGATCAACAACGAGGACATGCCGCTCGGCCCCGAGACCACCGGGTTCTTCGCCACCGACATCTCCATGGACTTCCTGCGGCCGGTCACGGTGGGGGAGCGGGTCGGCCGGAGGGGACGTCGGCTCATCTCGTGCACCCCCAAGCAGACCTCCATGGGCCGTGGCGCCTTCATTACCTGGGAGAGTGAGCTGGTCACCGACGGCGGCGAGGTGGTCGCCCGGGTCCGCACCGGCACCTATGCCTACAATCCAGTCCAGCCAGAGGAGGAGCAACCGTGACCAGCCTGGTGTCCCGTCAGCTCAGCTTCGAGGACGTCACGGTCGGCGAGGAATTCGGGCCGGTGGCGTTCCCGCTGACGGTCTACCGTCTCGTCGTCGCCGCGGGCGGCAACCGGGACTTCAACTCGATCCACCACAACACCGCCTACGCGCAGGCCAGTGGCGCGCCGGAGATGTACGCCAGCACGTTCGTGCTGATGGGCATGTGGGAACGGCTGGTGCGTGACTACGTCGGCCCCGCTGGCACGATCCGCTCGATCAAGGACTTCCGGATGCGCAAGTTCAACCTGGTCGGCAGCACAGTCGAAGTGCGCGGCCGGGTCCGGGACAAGCGACCCGATGGTGCGGCCGGCATCGTGACGCTCGATGTGGAGAGCGTCGTCGACGGACAGGTGACCGTCGGCCCCGGCACGGTGGAGGTCACCGTGCCGTCCGCGAGCGCGGCCGGGTGACGGCCGGCATGGCCGTGCACGTCACCGGGCACATCACCGGGCACACCACCAGCCCGATCACCGGCGAGCGGCTGACCAGCCTGTTCCGCCCGCGCAGCGTGGCCCTGGTCGGCGCCTCGGACAAGTCGACCTTCTCCGCGCTGGCGTACCGCAACCTGGTCGAGTTCGGCCTGGAGTCCCGCACCTACCTGGTCAACCGGCGCGGCGTGACCACCCATGGCCGGCCCAGCGTGACCTCGTGCGCCCAGATCGGCGAACCGGTGGACGTGGCCTACCTGATGGTCCCGCAGGCCGGGACGCTGGAGGCGCTCGACGACGCCGCGGCCGCCGGGATCCGCAACGCGTGCGTGCTGTCCTCGGGCTACGCCGAGGCGGGCGAGGCCGGCCGTGCGGCCCAGGCGGAACTCGTCGCCCGCGCCGAAGCCCTCGGTATGGTGCTGCTCGGCCCGAACCATCTCGGCTTCGCCAACCTCGTCGACGGCGTGCCGGTCTGCTCCGTCCCCGGCCTGCCCCGGGTGCCCGGGCCGGTGGCCCTGCTGTCGCAGAGCGGTGCCAGTTCCGCGGCCATGCTCGACTTCGCCTCGATGGTCAACGTCGGCCTGTCCTACCTGGTCACCCTCGGCAACGAGGCGATGATCACCGCCGGGCACGTGCTCGACTTCCTGGTCGACGATCCGGGGACCCGTGCGGTGGCCGTGTTTATGGAGACCGTCCGGGACCCGGCGGTCTTCCGGCACGCCGCGCGCCGCGCCGCCCGGGCGGGCAAGGCCATCGTGGTCCTGAAGGCCGGCAGCAGCGCGCTGTCCGCGCGGACCGCCGCCGCGCACACCGGCGCGCTGGTCGGCGACGACCGGGTGATCGACTCGGTCTTCGCGGACCTCGGCGTCATCCGCGTGGATTCCATCGAGGACATGCTCATCACCGCCGGTGCCGCCGCCGCGCTCGGCCGCCTGGCCCGGCCCGGGATCGGCATCGTGTCGATCTCCGGCGGCGCCTGCGACATCGTCGCCGACCGGGCCGAAGACCTCGGCGCGGCCCTGCCGGAACTGGCCGGGCCGACCCGCGACGCGCTCGCCCAGATCATGCCCTCCTACGGCACCGTGCAGAATCCGCTCGACGTGACCGGGGCGGCCATCATCGACCCGACCATCTTCACCCGTTCGGTTCAGGTCATGTCGGCCGATCCGGGGATCGGCGTCGTGGGCATCATCAACACCTTGCCGTGGGCCGCCGCGGACCCCGCCCGGCCGTTCCACGGGCAGATGTTCGTCGACGCGATCGGCGCGGGCATGCGGGCCGCTGCCTCCCCCACCGTCTACATCAACCAGGTCATGCAGCCGGTCAACGACTACACCCGCGCGTCGATGGAGCAAGGCGGGGTACCCTACGTCATCCCCGGCCTGCGTCAGGCCGTGGTGGCGCTGCGCAACGTGGCCTGGTGGTCCGACGTCACCCGCACCGCGACCGGCGGTCTCGATGTCTCTCCCGCGCCGATGCCCGTGCCCGCGGCAGCCGACCGCCGCGGCCGGTGGTCAGAGGCAGCAGCGCGGCACCTGCTCAGCGACGCGGGCGTGCCCGTGGTCCCGGCCTGCCTGGCCGGCTCGGCCGACGAAGCGGTCAACGCCGCCGCGAGCATCGGCGGGCCGCTCGCGATCAAGATCGTCGCCGCGGAGATCGTCCACAAGAGCGACATCGGCGGCGTCCGGCTTAACGTTGCCCCGGATGAGGCCGCCGTCCGCCAGGCCTACCTGGCCGTCACCGCGGCGGTGGCGTCGGCCCGCCCCGGGGCCGGTGCCGACGTCCTGATCAGCCCGATGCGCACGGGCGGCATCGAACTGCTGGTCGGCGTGGTCGCGGACCCGCAGTGGGGTCCGATGCTCGCCGTGGCCGTCGGCGGAATCTTCGTCGAGGTGCTGCAGGACTCGGCGCTCGCGCCGCTCCCGGTCACACCCGAGCGGGCCCGCCGCATGCTGGGCTCGCTGCGCGGCCGCGCGCTGCTGGACGGCGTCCGCGGCGGCGCGCCCGCCGACCTGGATTCCTTGTCCGCCGTGATCACCCGGATCGGCGACCTGGCCGTCGCCCTCGGCGAGGACCTCGAGTCGCTGGAAGTCAACCCGCTGTGGGTCGACGGGGCCAGGATCGAGGCCCTGGACGCCGTTGTCACCTGGACCTCGAGCTAGGAGCACCGCCATGAGCCAGCCGCCCGTTGATCCTCGTACCCCCGTCGTGGTGGGGGTCGGGCAGGCTTCCGAACTCCTGGACGCCCCCGGCTACCGGCGGCGCTCCCCGGTCGACCTGGCCGCGGACGCGGCCGCGCGGGCGCTGGCCGACACCGGCGCGGATCCGGCGGCGGTCGCCGTCGCGGTCGACACGGTGGCCGGAGTCCGCCAGTTCGAGAACTCCGTCCCCGGCGCCCGGGCGCCGCTGGGCCGGTCGGACAACTACCCGCGGTCGGTGGCGGGCCGGATCGGGGCCACCCCGGCCCGGGCCGTCCTGGAGGTGACCGGCGGGCAGGCCCCGCAGCACCTGGTCAACGAGTTCGCCGCGGTGATCGCCGCTGGCGGCAGCGAGGTGACCCTGCTCTTCGGGTCCGAGGCGATCTCCACCATCGAGCACTACGCCAAGGCCGAGGACCGGCCCGACTTCACCGAACACCCCGGCGGCAGCCTGGAAGATCGCGGCTACGCGCTGAGCGGCCAGCTGTCCATGCAGCAGGCCGCGCACGGACTCACCGGCGGTCCCGCCCAGTACGCTCTGATCGACAACGCCCGCCGGGCCCGGCTCAAGCAGACCCGCGAGGAGTACGCAGCCGCCATGGGCGCGCTGTTCGCGCCGTTCACCCGGGTGGCCGCCGCCAACCCGCACGCGTCCGCGCCGGTCGAACGCAGCGCGGCAGAGCTAGTCACGCCGACCGAGGCGAACCGGCCCATCGCCGACCCGTACACCAGGTACATCGTGGCCAGAGAGAAGGTAAACCAAGGCGCCGCCGTGCTGCTGATGTCGGTGGCGGCCGCGGACCGGCTGGGCGTGCCCGCCAGCCGGCGGGTGTTCCTGCACGGCCACGCCGACCTGCGGGACCGCTCGTTCATGGACCGCGCCGACCTGTCGGTCAGCCCGGCGTCGGTGATGGCCGCCCGGCACGCCCTGGAGGTGGCCGGGATCGGCCCGGATGACCTGGCCACGATCGACCTGTACAGCTGCTTCCCGGCACCGGTCTTCAACATCTGCGAGGGCCTGGGCCTGAGCGCCGATGACCCGCGCGGCCTGACCGTGACCGGCGGCCTGCCGTTCTTCGGCGGCCCGGGCAACGACTACTCCATGCACGCCATCGCCGAGACGGTCCAGCTGGCCCGCCGTTCGCCGGGCAGCTACGGCTTCGTCGGCGCCAACGGCGGCGTCATGCACAAGTTCTCGGCCGGGGTGTACTGCACGACGCCCGCCGGGTGGACCCCGGACCGCAGCGCCGACCTGCAGGCCGAAATCGACGCCTGGGCTGCGCCCGCCCAGGCCCGGCACGCCGACGGTCCGGCCACCATCGAGACCTACACCGTCACGCACCGCCGTGGCGGCGCCCGCACCGGCATCGTCATCGGCCGGCTGGACGCCGACGGGCGCCGGTTCATGGCCCGCGGCGACGACCGGGACCCGGACCTGCTCGACCTGCTCTCCTCGGGAGAACCGGTCGGCGCGCGGGTCTGGGCGCGGTCGTTCGGCTTCGGAAACCGGGTCACTACGACCAGGGCGCGGATGGACGAGCTGTTCCCGGCCGCTCCGGCGGTGCTGCGGGACCGGTACGAGCACGTCCTGGTCCGCCGGGACGGGCACCTGCTTGAGGTCACGATCAACCGGCCCGAGGCCAGGAACAGCCTGCACCCGATGGCCAACGACGAGCTCGACCACGTCTTCGACGCTTACTTCGCCGACCCCGGCCTGTGGGTCGCCATCATCACCGGGGCGGGCGACAAGGCGTTCTCGGCCGGCAACGACCTGGTCTACTCCGCCTCGGGCAAGCCGATGTGGGTGCCCAAGAACGGCTTCGCCGGGCTGACCAGCCGGCCTGACCTGCCCAAGCCCGTGATCGCCGCGGTCAACGGCTACGCCATGGGCGGCGGCTGCGAGATCGCCCTGGCCTGCCATCTGGTCGTCGCCGACGCCACCGCGCAGTTCGCGCTCAGCGAGGTCAGGGTCGGCCTGGTCGCCGGGGCGGGCGGCCTGATCCGGCTCCCGCGAACCGTCCCGCCAAAGGTCGCCACCGAGATGATCCTCACCGGCCGCCGCGTCACGGCGGCGGAGGCCCTGGCCTACGGGCTGGTCAACCGGGTGGTACCCGCCGGTACCGCCCTGGACGGTGCCCGCGCGCTGGCCGCCGAGATCCTGGAGGGCTCGCCGACCTCAGTCCGGATATCGCTGCAGATCATGGCGGAAACCAGCGTCATTCCCGACGTCGCCGAGGCGGTGGGCCACCAAGGCCGGGCGCTCGATGACCTTATGAGCACCCAGGACGCCGCCGAGGGCCCGGCCGCGTTCGCCGCCAAGCGCCGCCCGCACTGGCACAACCGGTAGCCCGACCGCCCGTTTGTCATCCCTGCGCATCATTGACCCGTCGCAAAAACTATGCATATGATATGCCATGATACGGGCGCCCGGGAAAGGAACCGAGCCGCTATGACCACTGGGCCAGCGATAGCGGACCTCGCGGCGCGACCGCGAGCGCCGGGCACCGTCTTGCGCGTCAGCGAACTGTCCAAGACGTTCCCGGGCACCAAGGCGCTCGACGACGTGACGCTGGAAGTCGCCGAGGGCGAGATCCACGCTCTTGTCGGCCAGAACGGCTCGGGCAAGTCCACCCTGATCAAGGTGCTGGCCGGCTATCACCATGCCGATCCCGGCGCGAAAGCCTGGCTGAACGAAGAGCCGTTCGACGTCGCCGACACGGCCGACAGCCGGCATCACCGGCTCCGTTTCGTGCACCAGGACCTGGGCCTGTTCCTCGAGCTGGGCGCGACGGACAACCTGGCCCTGCGCGGCGAGTTCCTGCTCGACCCGCTGCACCGGATCCGGTGGCGGGCTCAGGCCGCCGTCACCCGCGAACTACTCGGCCAGTTCGACCTCGACCTGGACCTGAACCGCCCGCTGGCCGAGGCGACGCCGGTCCAGCGGACCGTGGTCGCCATCGCTGCCGCGCTGGTCGGCTGGGAGGGCGGACCGGGCGTCCTGGTGCTTGACGAGCCGACCGCGGTCCTGCCGCCGCACGATGTCAACCGGCTGCTGGAGATCATCGAACGAGTGCGCAGCCGGGGCACCAGCATCTTGTACGTGTCCCACCGCCTGGACGAGGTGTTCCGGCTGGCTGACCGGGTCACGGTGCTGCGCGGCGGCCGGGTGGTGCAGACCCGGCCGGTGGCCGGACTGACCACGCAGACCCTGGCCGAACTGATGGTGGGCAGCGAGGTGGACGCGGGTTACCGCGCGGGGCTCACCATCGCGCCAGACGGGCCCGTCGTGCTTCGTGCCCGTGATGTGCGCGGCCGCTTCCTGGACGGCGTGGACCTCGACCTGGCCGAGGGAGAGGTGCTCGGGGTCGCCGGCCTGCCCGGCTCCGGGCGCAACGAGCTTCCGTACGCTCTGGTCGGCGCGCTCCCGGGAGCTACCGGCAGGATCTCAGTGGCGGACAGCGAGTGGCAGCCGGTACGCAAGTCGGCGTCCTTCGATATCCCGCTGGTCCCGGCCGACCGGGCCGGGGAGGCGACCATCAGCGAATTCAGCGTCAGGGAGAACCTGACGCTGTCGGTCCTGCAGCGGTTCCGCCGGTTCGGCCTCCTGCGTCGCCGGTCTGAGCAGGAGGTGGCCGATAAGTGGACCGAGACGATCGAGGTCAAGGCGGCTAGCCCGGACGACCTGATCACCACCCTCAGCGGAGGCAATCAGCAGAAGGTGATCATGGCCCGCTGCCTGGCACGCGATCCGAGGGTGCTGGTCCTGTGCGAGCCGACCGCAGGCGTGGACGTCGGCACCCGGCAGGCCATCTACGAGTTCATCGCTTCCCGGGCGCGGGCCGGGCTGTCCCTGGTGGTTTCCTCCTCGGACACCGGCGACCTGCTGGCGCTGTGCACCCGGGTCGTCGTCATGTGCAACGGAAAAGTCGTGCGCGAGATCGCCGGGGATGACATCACCGAGCAGGCGCTCGTGCACGCGATGGAGGAGACGGAGCAGCAATGACCGCGAATACGCAGCTTCAACCGACGGCCGGGGACCAGCCGAGCCCCTCCGGGCCGAAAGGCGCGGCCGCACGCTGGCGGTCGGAGCTGGCGGCCGGTCTGAGCCCGCGTAACATCGGCGCGGTCTACGTGCTCATCGTCATCTGCATCGTCTTCTCGATCTGGGCGCCGAGCACGTTCCCGCAGGGTGCCACGATCAAGCAGGTGCTCGACAACAACGCGATCACCGCGCTGGCCGCGCTGGCCCTGATCGTCCCGCTGTCGGCCCGGGTCTTCGACCTGTCGTTCGCCTACGTGATGTCCCTGTCCGGCGTCACCGCGGCCCACTTCGTGGCCGCGGACAACTGGCCCGTGCTGCTCGCCCTGCTCGCCGGCATCGCCGTTGCCCTGGTCATCGGACTAGTGAACGGCTTCGTCGTGGTGATCATGCGGATCGACTCGTTCATCGGCACGCTTGCCACTGGATCGCTGGTGCAGGCGTTCATCAGCTTCGTCACCAACGACAACTCCATCAACAGCGAGAGGCTGTCCGGCGCGTTCTCGACCATGAGTCAGGGCAGCATCGGCGGCATCATCTACCCGGTCTTCTACGCGGTGATCATCGCCGCGGCGCTGTGGGTGTTCATGGATCACACCGCGACCGGACGGCGGCTGTACGCGACCGGGTTCAACCCGAACGCGGCCCGGCTGGCCGACATCCGGGTGAACAAGCTGCGCTTCTGCTCCCTGCTCGTTTCCGCAGGCCTGGCGGGTTTCGCCGGCGTCCTGCTCGCCTCCTCGCTGGCCGCCGGCTCCCCGTCGGCGGGCACCTCCTACCTGCTGCCCGGGTTCGCGTCGGTGTTCGTCGGTGCCACCGTCTTCAAGCACGGCCGGTTCAACGCCTGGGGCACGATCGTCGCCGTCCTTATGCTCGGCACCGGCGTGGTCGGCCTGGGCCTGGTCTCGGCGCCCTTGTGGGCGATCGACATGTTCACCGGAGTGGTCCTGATCGCCGCCCTGAGCGCCAACTCCTTCGAACGGCGCAACCTCCTGCGGGGCAGGACCGGAGGATCCCGGTGGCTCCCGATCCGCTCGCGGGCCACCTGACCCAGGTCACCGGCCTAGGCGCCACCCGGGATCGTTACCCAAGCGTTCCCGCAGCTTCTTGACGACGACCCAGAAATGATGATTATGATATGAATCAAATTCAGGACAATGATCACCAGGATGCCCGAGGAGGATGGATGACCCCCGTTAACGAAGCGCGAAGACGCTTCTCCCTGACTTTGCGGCACACTGGTGTGCTGCTGGCCGTCGTGGCCACCTTGCTGCTGGCTGCGTGCAGTAGCTCCAGCAGTTCCAGCGGTTCCAGCACCGCATCGTCCGGGTCGAGCTCGGCTTCGGGCAGCGGCCTGAGCGCCGCCGACCAGGCGGGCCTGACCAAGGCCGAGGCCCTCGTCGCCTCGGAAAGCCAGCGTCCGAGCGCGATCACCGACACGACGAAGGTCACCAAGCCCATCCCCAAGGGCCTGACCATTGACTTCATCCCCTGCGGAAGTCCCGAGTGCACGCTCGAGGGCGCCATCGTCAAGCAGGCCGCCGCGTCGGTCGGCTGGAATACCGTCGTGCTTAGCAACGACGGGACACCGCAGGGTGACAAGGCCGCCTTCACCCAGGCGGTCAGGAACAAGGCCGCGGCGATTCTGTACACCGCCATCCCCGCGTCCACCTTCGCGTCCCTGCTGCCGCAGTTGAAGGCCAACGGCACCTTCATCTCCACCTGCTGCGTGACCGACGCGGTCGGCCCCAGCACCGGCATCGGCTACGCGATTGACACTTCGTCAGAAGTGGGCCCGGTCGGCGGGACGCAGGCGGCCTGGGTCGCTACGGACTCCAAGGACACGGCCAACGCGGTATTCATCAACATTCCCGCCTTCGCGATCCTGGCCAGCCAGGCGACCTTCTTCAAGAACGGGATGGCGACCTACTGCCCGAGCTGCAAGGTGAGACCAGCTGGACGTCGCGCTGGCGAACCTGTCCACCGCGCCGAGCACGATCGTCTCCTACCTTCGCGCACATCCGAGCGTGAATTACGTGGTCGCGTCGACCGACGCCATCACGATCGGGCTGCCTGCGGCGATCAAGGCTGCCGGGCTCAGCAACGTGAAGATCGTCGGCCAGGGCGCTACCCCGACCAACATCCAGTACCTGCACAGCGGGCAGGAGGGCGCCGACGTCGCGTTCCCCTACTACGAGGTGATGTACGCGATGGTCAACGCCGCGATCCAGGACAAGGCGGGCATGACGGTGGCGCCCTCGGTGGCCCCGCCGGCCTGGCTGCTGACTCCCTCGAACGCGCCCAACACCACGGCCACGGTCTTCCCGGTCGTGACCACCTACCAGTCCCAGTACCAGGCCCTGTGGGGCGGCTGATAGCTAACGCACCAGGCACTGCATAAGCGAGGCGCCCGGAACAAGCCCGTTCCGGGCGCCTCGCTGTACCCTTCAGCGCAGGCTGCGCCAGGCCATGGTGCCGCCGTCGATCATGATGTTCTCGCCGGTGATGAACGAGGAGTCGTCGCTGGCCAGGAACGCCACCAGCTTGCCGATCTCCTCCGGGCGGCCGAACCGGGGGAGCAGGTGGGGGCCGGTCATGAACCTGCGCACCGCGTCGGGGTCGGGTGAGGCCTCGGCGAAGGCCCGGGCCATCGGGGTGTCGAAGCTACCCGGCGAGAAGCAGTTGCAGCGTACGTCCGGAGCGAGCTCGGCCGCGGTGACCCGGGTGAGCTGGATGACCCCGCCCTTGGACGCGCAGTAGGCCGGCGATCCCGGATAGCCGGTCACGCCACTCACCGACGCGGTGTTGACGATGGCCGGGCCGCGCTGGGAGCGCCGCAGGTGCGGCGCGGCGAACTTGGTCGCGAGCCACATGCCCTTGAGGTTTACCGCGAACACCCGGTCCCAGACTTCCTCTTCCAGGTGCTCCACACTGGCGTGGTCGGTGAACGCCGTGTCGATGACGCCCGCGTTGTTGACCAGTACGTCGATGCCGCCATACTCAGCCGCCACCCCGTCCACCAGCTGCCGGATGGACGCGCTGCTCGTGAGGTCGGTGCGAACGAAGGCGGCGGTCGCCCCGGCCGCCTTGACCAGGTCCGCGCTTTCCTCGCCGGAATCGGGGTTGATGTCCGCGATCACGACCGCACCCGCGCCCCGGGCCCCGAACTCGAGCGCTATCGCCCGGCCGATGCCTTGTCCCGCGCCGGTCACGATGCAGATCTTGCCTTGCATGCCGATCCTCCTGGTCTGCGCTATTCGTGGAGCTCGAACTTCGGCGGCCGCTTTGCCAGGAAGGCGTTGGCCCCCTCGATCATGTCTTCGCTGCCGATGGCCTGAACGAGCATGCCCACGCCGTTCAGGAACGAGTCCCGGGCGCTGTTCCACCAGATGTTGGAGCTGATCTTCGCGATCTCGAGATAACGCGGGCTCAGCGCCGTGATCTCGGCGCACCAGCTCCGCACCTCCTGCTCGAGATCCTCGTCGTCGACGACCTTGTTCACCAGCCCCATGCCCAGCGCCTGCTCGGCGGTATAGCGGCGGCACAGGAAGCTCAGCTCCTTGGCGCGCTTCTCCCCGATCTGTACTGACATCACGTTCGTGGCCCCTGTGACCGGGGCGCTGCCGACCCGCGGACCGGTCTGGCCGAACGTCGCCGAACGCGCGGCTACCGCCAGGTCGCACGCCACCACCAGCTCGTTGCCTCCGCCCGCGGCGGCGCCGTTGACGGCGGCGATGACCGGCCGCGGGCACGAGCGGATCGCGTCGAACAACCGCAGTGACGCCGAGTACAGGCCGCGCAGCGCACCGGGCGTCGGCGCGCCCAGTGTCGACAGCGACCCGCCGGCGCAAAAGCTTCGCTCGACGCCGGTGATGACCACGGAGCGGAACCTGCTCGCGTCCTGCAGCGCCTCTGCGATCAGCCCCGCCATCTCGGCGTCGTAGGCGTTGCGGCGCCGGGGCCGGTTCAGCCGGATCCACAGGGCGTCGCCGTGGGTCTCGATCAGAAGGGCGGGGGAGCTATCGGCATCAGACACGAACAGATGATAATGGTATGCATCGTTCTGGGTCAATGATCACCGCTCGGCCCGAGAAGCGAGGCCGTGCTGGCCGGGAACGCCCGCGGCATCTACCGGGCCGGTTAGGCGCATCCGCCATTGCTATCGAGACGCCCACCTTATATCGTATGAATCATAAGCATGAATATTGAAGCCTGTGGAACCTCGGGAGCCTCGCGTGGTGGACATGATGAGCGCGCAGGATGAGCGCGAGATCCGCACGTCGTTGCGCAAGGTGCTGTCCAGGTTCACTGACGAGTACTGGATGCAGCACGACCTGGACCACGAGTTCCCGTGGGACTTCTACCAGGCGATGGCGCAGGCCGGCTGGCTCGGCATCTGCATCCCGGAGAAGTACGGCGGCGGCGGCGCGGGCGTCCAGGAAGCGGCGTTGCTGCTCGAGGAGGTCACCGGCAGCGGCGGTGCGCTCAACGCGGGCACCACCGTCCAGGTCGGCTTGTTCGGCCTCGAGCCGATCGTCAAGTACGGCAGCGAGGAGCAGCGCGAGCGCTTCCTGCGTCCCGCGGCCGAGGGCAACCTGCAGGTGTCCTTCGGCATCACCGAGCCGGACGCCGGAACGGACACCACCAGCATCACCACGTTCGCCGAGAAGGTCCCCGGCGGCTACATGGTCAACGGCCGCAAGGTGTTCATCTCGCGGGCGGAGCAAGCCGAGCGCCTGCTGCTCATCACCCGCACCGCGCCGCGCTCGGCCGGCGCGAAGACGACCGACGGCATGACCCTGTTCTTCCCGGAGATGGACCCGGACGCGGATCAGGGTCCAGCCGATACCCAAGCTGGGCCGCAACGCGATCTCGACGAACATGCTGTTCATCGACGACCTGTTCATCCCGGACGAGGACCGCATCGGCGAGGAGGGCCGCGGCTTCAAGTACCTCCTGGCCGGGCTGAACGCCGAGCGCATCATCGTCGCCGGCGGCTGCCTCGGGATGGGACGGGTGTCGCTGCGGCGCGCCGTCGAGTACGCCAAGCAGCGGCACGTCTTCGGCCGCCCGATCGGGATGAACCAGGGTGTCCAGTTCCCGCTGGCCGATTCGCTGGCCAAGCTCGATGCCGTCGAGCTGCTCATCCGCAAGGCGGCGTGGCTGTACGACAACGGCATGCCGTGCGCCAAGGAGGCCAACGAGGCGAAGCTGCTGGCGTCGACGTGGGCGTTCGAGGCGGCCGACCGCGCCATGCAGGTCCACGGCGGCTACGGCTACACCAGCGAGTACCACGTCGAGCGCTACTGGCGCGAGGCGCGCGTTCAGCGCATCGCGCCGATCTCCAATGAGCTGGTGCTCGCCTACCTGGGCGAGAAGGTTCTCGGCCTGCCCCGCTCGTACTGAGCCGCTAGCCGAGGTCGAGAACCGGCCCGCGCCGCTGGGCGGGAGTGAACGTGGCGGGTATGGACTGCCAGCCGGTGTTGGTGCCCTGATGCGGGTATGGCCGTACCAGGTCGAGCCGTACCTCGTAGTCCGGCATCCGCTCCAGGATCTGCCCGAGCAATTCGAGAGCCATCGCCCGGCCGAGGTGAGACCCGGCGCAGCGGTGGATACCGACGCCGAAGGCGGTGTGACGATTCGGCCAGCGTTCGATGTCGAGCGTGTCCGGATCGCTGAACTGCGCGGCGTCGCGGTTGGCCGACGCCCAGGCCAGCAGGACCCGGTCACCCTGGGCCAGGGTGCAGCCGTGGAACTCGGTGTCGGACGCCACCGTCCGGGCCAGGGCCTGGGTCGGTGAGAAGTACCTCAGGAACTCCTCGACGGCGTTCGGCAGCTTGTCCGGGTGCTCGATGAGGTCGGCGCGCACGTCCTGGTGCAGGTACAGCCACACCAGGGTCTGGCTTACCAGCGAGGCCGTTGTGCCTACGCCGCCGGCGAGCAGCAGTTCGACCATCGAGAAGACCTCCTCGTCCGAGATCGGGCGGTCATCGACCTCCTGGTGGACCAGGTAGCTGATGACGTCCTCCTGCGGCTCGGCCCGCCGCGCGGCGATGATCTCCCGCATCTGCTGCGAGCAGAACGGCATGTCGACCGTGGTCGCCTGGACGTACTCCGCGCTGCCCGGCACGGCGGCCAGGACGGCGTGATGCAGCCGCGCGTAGCGATGCCAGTCGCCCACGGGCAGGCCGAGCCAGTCCACGGTGACAATCGAGGGCACGCCGATGACCCGGGCCAGGTCGCACGCGCCCGCCTCGATGACCTCATCGATGAACCAGGTCGTGTACCTGGAGATCAGTCCCTGCATCCGCTCGACGGCCTTGGGTGCCGTTATCGGGTTGATGAGCTTGCGGTACTTGCGGAACTCGGGCGGGTCGATCTCGATCGGGATGTGCAGGTGCATCGGCGTCTTCGGGATGACGACGGTCAGGCCCTCGCCACCGTGTGAGTTCCGCGCCGAGGAGAAGATGTCGTCGTCGCGCGCGGCTTCGAACACGCCGTCGTAGCCGGACAGCACCCAGTAGCCGCCATGGGCTTCGGTCCACGCCACCGGGCACTGTTCGCGCAGCGCGCGGTAGGAGCCCACCGGGTCGGCCGAGTGTCCCTGCGAGTTGTGGTCGAAAGCCACGACTGGTTCACGTCTGCGTTCCGCCATGCCGTCACCCTCACCTTGACATCCTATCTATGACAACGAATATCATAATTAGTATCGGTCTGATTCGCCAGCAAGCCCATCCGGGCAAGCCCATCCGGGCAAGCCCACCCCGGCAAGCCCACCCCGGGCAAGCTCATCAGGGCAAGCCCATCCGAGGAAGGAACGCGGGATGACACGTCGTTTTGAGGATCGTGTCGCAGCGGTGATCGGTGGCGGATCGGGCATGGGGCGCGCGATCTGCCACCGGCTGGCCGCCGAAGGCGCCTACGTCCACGTAGCCGACCTGAACGGCGGCGCGGCCAAGGCGGTGGCGGAGGAGATTCTCAGTCATGGCGACGCCGCGCAGGCCGAACAGGTCGACGCCACCAGCGTCGCGGACCTGCGCGCCCTGTTCGACCGCATCGATAACCAGCACGGCCGGCTGCACGTCCTGCACAACCAGGTCGGCATGCCAGGGCCGGCCGGCATCGCGGTGTCGGACGAAGACTGGCAGCGCAACATGGACGTCAACGTCAAGTCCGCGTTCTACGGTGCCACCCTCGGCTATGAGCTGCTCAAACGAGCCGAAGGCAAGGCATCGATCACCTTCACGGCCTCCACGTCGGCGCTCGTCGGGTCCCCGTACAGCCCGATCTACTCGCTGACCAAGGGGGCGATCGTGGCCTTCACCCGGGCCATGGCGCTCTACGGCGCACCGGATGGCATCCGGGCCAACGTCGTCTGCCCGGGGTCCGTGGACACGCCGATGCTGCCGCAGTTCTTCGGGCGGGAGCCCGGCGCGGACGTCGCGGATCTGATGGGCGCCTTCATCGCGAACATCCCGCTCGGCCGGGCGGCCCAGCCCGAGGAGATCGCGTCCGTGGTCGCGTTCCTGGCCAGCGACGACGCGGCCATGGTGACCGGCGTCGCCATCCCCGTCGACGGCGGCATGGTGGCCAAGTGAGCACAGCCGATCGCGGACAGGCGCCGGCATGACCGCAGCGGTCGTCGTCACCGGCGCCGCCCGCGGAATCGGCGCGGCCATCGCCAGGCGCTTCGCCGAAGACGGTTACGCGGTCGTCGGCGTGGACCGTGACGGTGACCAGCTCCACGAGGCGCTGGCCGAACTCCCCGGCGCCGAAGCGGTGGTCGGCGACGTCACCGACGAGCAGGTGATGGAGGAGGCCTGCGAGCGCGGCGCGGCCCGCGGGCTGCGCGCGTTCGTCGCCAATGCCGGGTTCGCCAGGCCCGGCCGTTCGGTGGATTTCCCCGTCGAGATCTGGGATCAGCTCCTGGCCGTCCACCTGACCGCCGCGTTCATCGGGGCGCGGGCCGCGTGCCGCCGGATGCCCGGCGGGGGAGCGGTCGTGATGATCTCCTCGGTCAACGGGCACCTCGGCTTCGGCGGCCGGGCAGCCTACTGCGCCGCCAAGGCGGGCGTCCAGGGGCTGGTCCGATCGCTCGCTGTGGAGTGGGCGCCGCTGGCGATCCGCGTGAACGCGGTCTCACCAGGCACGATCGCCACCGAGATGCAGGCGAAGTTCATGCGGACCAGCTACGCGTCCGCTGAATCGTTCCTGTCACGGATCCCGATGGGGCGCTTCGGCCAGCCGTCCGAGATCGCCGACGCGGTGCACTTCCTGTGCTCGCCACGGTCGAGCTACATCACCGGGGTGATCCTGCCGGTCGACGGAGGCTGGGTCGCCAACGGTCTTCCGGGTGAAACCGGCTGACAGAGGAGATGCCATGGTTCAGGTCGGTCTGCTGCTCAGCGACGTTCCCGTCTCGGTGTCGCCGTCGCAGCAGTTCCGTGACGTGCTGCGCATCGTCGAGGCGGCGCAGGCCAACGGTCTTACCTACATCGCCATCGGCCAGCACTTCCTGTACGGCGACCTGCGCTGGCTGCAGCCCGTACCGCTGCTCGCCCGGCTGGCCGCCGAGGTCGAGCCGCACGTCCGGCTCGTCACCCAGATCATGATCGCGCCGCTGTACCACCCGGTCCTGCTGGCCGAGGAGATCGCCACGCTGGACGTCGTCACCGAGGGACGGCTGATCTTCGGCGCGGGCCTGGGATACCGTCCGGAGGAGTTCGGCTACCTGGATGTCCCGTTCGCCGAACGCGCGGCGCGGATGGACGAGTCCCTCGAGCTCATGCAGCGGCTCTGGACGCAGGACGAGGTCACCTTCCACGGCCGCTTCTGGACTCTGGAGCAGGTCAGGCCGCACCTCAAGCCGGTTCAGTCGCCGCATCCGCCGATCTGGATCGGCGCGCACAGCATGGCCGGAACGCGCCGCGCCGGACGCTACGCCGACGCCTACGCCTGCCCGCCGGAGACACCCGTCGAGGAGGTCGCCGCGCGTTACGCCGCGGTCAAGGCCGGCTTCGAGGCGCGCGGCAAGGTGTTCGGCCCCCAGCCGCTGCGCCGCAACGTGCTGGTCGCCGACACCATGGAACAGGCGGTCACCGAGTACGCGCGGGTCGCGCAGGGCCGGTACATCACCTACGCGCAACGAGGCCTGGACGTCATGGCGGATGCCGACCTCGAGCGGGACTTCGCCGCGGCCGTTGCCGGGCACGCCGTCATCGGCACGGCCGACGACGTCACCAAGCAGCTCCTGGAGCTGGTCACCAGGCTTCCGGTCGACCCGCTGCTGGTCCGCCCCCAGTGGCCGACGATGGACGCGGACGAAACGGTCGCGGCCATCAACCGGCTCGGCGCCGAGGTGGTACCCGCCCTGCGCGCGGCCGAGCCCCGGGCGACTATCTGAAAGGGTCCTAATGAACGAAAACCCGCTTCGTGACTGGATCCCCGGTACCCGGGACCTGCTGATCGACGGCGCGTTCGTCAGCCCGCGCGGCGAACGCTGGCCGGTCTACAACCCGGCCACCGAGGAGATCATCGCCACCGTCGGCGGCGCGTCCGCGGAGCAGGTCGACGCCGCGGTCAGCGCCGCCCGAGCGGCCTTCCCCGGCTGGGCCGGGCGGTCCGGCCAGGAGCGATCGCGGCATCTGCACCGGCTGGCCGACGTGCTCGAGGCGGCCGCCGACGAATTGCTGCCCTCGATCGTGAACGAGGTCGGCACACCGGTGTCCCTCGCGGCCTTCCTGCAGGTACGGATGGCGGTCCAGCAGCACCTGCGCTGGGCTGCCGACGCCGCGAAGGCGGACCGGACCCAGCATCTGGGTCTCTGGAACGACCCGGTGCCGACGATGAGCGATGTGGTCCTTGAGCCGGTCGGCGTGGTCGCCGCCATCACGGGCTACAACTACCCGCTCAACCTGGCGATCTTCAAGTTCGGGGCCGCGCTGGCCGCGGGGTGCACGGTCGTGCTGCTGCCCTCGCCGCGGACGCCGCTGACGACGCTCTTCCTCGGCGAGCTGATCCGCCGGGCGGAACTTCCCCCCGGCGTCATGAACGTGATCACCGGCAACGCGGACGTCGGCAGGCAGCTGTCGTCGCACCCGGGCGTCGACCGGGTCTCCGTTCACCGGGTCGGACACGGTCGGCGCGATGATCATGGCTCAGGCCGCGCAGAGCCTCACCGGCGTGACGCTGGAACTGGGCGGGAAGTCGCCGAGCATCGTCCTTCCCGGTGCCGACGTCGGCCGGGTCGCCGTGGAGACCCACCTGCGCTGGTCACGTAACGGTGGTCAGGGCTGCGCCGCGCTGGCCAGGCTGCTCGTCCACGAGTCGCTGTACGACGAATTCCTGGCCGCGAGCGAACCAGCCTTCGAGCAGATGGTCGTCGGCGACCCGTGGGACCCCGCCACCAACATCGGGCCGATGATCAGGCCCGAGCACCGGGACCGCGTACAGGGGTTCATCGACGACTCGCTGGCGGCGGGCGGGCACAAGCTGCTCGCGGTGACCAAGCCCGTGCCCGACCGCGGCTGGTTCGTCAACCCCGTCCTGCTCGGGGACCTGCCGTCCGAGGCCCGGGCCGTACAGCAGGAGATCTTCGGGCCGGTGGCCGTCATCCTGCCGTTCAAGGACACCGATGATGCGATCCGGCTCGCCAACGACACGCCCTACGGCCTGGCCGCGAACGTCTGGTGCGGCGCCAACCTGGACGACGGACGGCGGGTCGCCGAGCGGATCCGGGCCGGCACGGTATGGATCAACGGCGGCGGCTCAATGCGCCCCGACGCGCCGTTCGGCGGGTACGGCCGATCCGGGATCGGCCGCGAGCTCGGCGAGTGGGGCATGCGCGAGTACTTCGAGGTCAAGCACATCCAGTGGCGGGTATAGAAGATCTTTTTCTCCCGAACGGTCCGTGGTGCGCGCACTCAGCACCGCAAGGATCGTCTGCGCGCATTCGCGGGCGCTGGCCGCAGAGGTGTCGCCCTTAAGGTTTTCTTACGATCCGCTGAACTGAACGTGACCGCCGTCCGTGTCCCTTATGGGGCGTTTTCGCGAGCGACACGGGGGCAATCGTGCGGGTGCGACTGCTGGGTCCAGTCGATGTCATGGCCGAAAGCGCGGTGTGGGCCGTCAGTGGCCTGCGGCGCAAGGCCGTCCTGGCCACCTTGGCCCTGCGAGTCGGCGAAATCGTCAGCACCGATCTCCTCGCCGACATCGTCTCGGGGTGACGACGCTCCGCCGACCGCGCTGAACACGCTGCAGAGTCACGTGTCGCACCTGCGGACCGTGCTGGGCAGCCGGGAGGCAATCCTCGCCAAGCCGCCCGGCTACATTCTCGACCTGGCTGGCGAAGGCACCGACGTGCGACTTGCCGAGGGGCTGCTGCGTCAGGCTAGCCTGGCCGGCCCGGCGGACGCGGCCGCGCCGCTGCGGGAGGCACTGGCGCTGTGGCGTGGCAAGCCGCTGGCGGACGTCACCGGGATGGCCTGGCTCGACCAGCAGGCGGAGCGGCTCGGACAGCTGTACGAGCAGATCGAGCGGGCCCTGGCCGAGGCGCGGCTGGTGTCCGGTGAGCACGCGCAACTGGTTCCCGAGCTGGAGCGGATGGCGGCTGACCACCCGCTCGACGAGGGGCTGCACGCGCAGCTCATGCTGGCGCTGTACCGCAGCGGACGTCAGGCCGAAGCGCTCGCGACGTATCACCGGCTGCGGATGACCCTTGCTGAGCAACTGGGCATAGACCCGGGCCAGGCGGTGCGGGATCTGGAAACGGCCATCCTGCGGCAGGACGCGTCGCTCTTGCCGGACACGCCGCCGGGCTCGGTCACGCTGGCACCGGCCGCCGCCCCGCCGGCTCCTGTACCAGCGCAACTGCCGCCGGCTACCGCCGGTTTCGCCGGCCGCGATGCTGAGCTCGCCATCCTCGACGCGATCCTTCCCCAGCCCACCGCCGCCATCGCGGCGATCGCGGGCACCGCTGGCGCGGGTAAGACGGCGTTGGCGCTGCACTGGGCCACCGGGTCGTGACCAGTTCCCGGACGGGCAGCTCTACGTCAACTTGCGCGGGTTCGATCCGAACGGGCCCGTCATGGACCCGGACCAGGCGCTGCGCGGGTTCATCGACGCCTTCGGGGTGCCGCCGGAACGCGTCCCGGGCAGCGCGGAGGGCCGGGCCGGGCTGTATCGCAGCCTGCTCAGCGGCAAACGAGTGCTTGTCGTGCTGGACAACGCGCGAGACACCGAACAGGTCCGCCCGTTGCTGCCGGGCTCGGCCGCTGCCTGGCCCTGGTCACCAGCCGGAATCAGCTCACCGGCCTGATCGCCACCGAGGGCGCGCACCCGCTGGACCTTGACCTGCTCACCGTCCCCGAAGCGTACGACCTGCTCATCCGGCGGCTCGGCGCGCGACGGGTGGCCGCGGACCGCCAGGCTGCCGAGGAGATCATCGCGAGCTGCGCGCGGCTGCCGCTGGCGCTGGCCATCGCCGCCGCCCGCGCCGCGGCCAGGCCGGGGTTTCCGCTGGCCGTGATCGCGGCTGAGCTGGGCCAGGCCACCGCGCTGCTCGACCCGTTCGACGGTGGCGAGCTGGCCGCCAACGTCCGTGCGGTGTTCGCCTGCTCCTACCGCGCCTTGAGCGCCGACGCGGCGCGGCTGTTCCGGATGCTGGGCCTGCACCCCGGCCCGGATATCTCCGTGACGGCGGCGGCCAGCCTGGCGGGTGTGCCATCTGGGCCGGCCCGGACGCTGCTGGCCAAACTGGCCCGCGCCCACCTGCTCACCGAGCATTGCCCCGGCCGGTACTCCTTCCACGACCTGCTGCGTGCCTACGCCGCCGAGCAAGCTCACGCCCGCGAAGACGACGACGCTCGGCGCGAGGCGATCCACCGCATGCTCGACCACTACCTGCACACCGCGGGAACGGCGGCCTCGCGTCTGAACCCGGCATGGGCGCCGGCCGCGATCATGCCGCTGCGGCAGGGGGCCACCTGCGACAATATCGCCGACTACGAGCAGGCGCTGGCCTGGTTCACCGCTGAGAGCCCGGTCATCCTGGCCACGGTGACCCAAGCCCCCGACGGTTTCGGCGCCCATACCTGGCAGCTCGCCTCGGCCCTGACCTGCTACCTCCACCTGCGGGGACACTGGCAGGATCAGAAGGCCGCCCACGTCGCGGGCCTGGCCGCGGCGCGGCGCCTGGACAACCGGGTCGGCCAGGCCACCGCGTATCGCGGGCTCGGGCTTGCCTGCGCGGGGCTCAAGCAGTTCGACGACGCGCGCACGCACTGCCTGCGCGCCCTGGACCTGTTCCAGGAGGCCGGTCATCACACCGGCCAGGCGCAAGTCCACCTGAACCTGGCCTGGCTGGCCGGAGTGCAAGGCCGGATCGACGAAGGGCTCCATCATTCCCGT
The DNA here is from genome assembly GCA_963819785.1 of uncultured Actinomycetes bacterium. GTDB lineage: Bacteria > Actinomycetota > Actinomycetes > Streptosporangiales > Streptosporangiaceae > Palsa-504. The sequence goes on from CAWFXW010000014.1 coordinate 247,904, forward strand.
CAGAGCCTGAGGCACTACCAGGCCGCGGGCCGGCGTGCCGGGCAGGCCAAGGCCCTCAACAACATCGGCTGGCACACGGCCAAGCAGAAGGACTATAAGCAGGCCCTGGCCAGTTGCCGGCAGGCGCTCGCCATCGTCCGCGAGCTCAACGACCGCAACAGCCAGGCGCACATCTGCGACAGCCTCGGTTACATCTACTATCACCTCGGCCGTCACGAGCAGGCCGTTGAGTCTTACCAGCACGCGGTGGCGCTGTTCCGCGCCACCGGCGACTCATACGGCGAGGCCACCTGCCTCAGTGGCCTCGGTGACATCCACGACGCCGTCGGAGAAGGCCGCGGTGCCCGGGGAGCGTGGATGCAGGCGCTGGCCATCCTCGACCGGCTCGGTCACCAGGACGCCGACCAGGTCCGGGCGAAACTCCGGCTGCGCGTGGCCTGAAGCGATGCCCTCGAGCTGCTCGGGAGCATACCTGAGGGTGAGCCGGGGTGATGGCGGCTTTCTCATCCGCATTCCTCCGCTCAGGGCACGCTGACCGCCAGTGGCGTGGTGGTGCCGATGGGATCGCTGCTCAGCGTCATCGCGATGACCGTGGCCGCGAACTCGCCGGCCCTGGTCCAGGACGCGGTGGTCAAGGTCAGGACCGAACGGCTGCCGATCGCGGTCGCGGACGGCGAGAACGATGCCGTGACGCCACTCGGAAGGCCGCTGACGCTCAGCGCCACCGGAGTGCCGGCCAGACCGGCGGTGGTCTGGAACGAGACGGCGATCCTGGTCCGGCGACCTGCCCGGACCGTGACCGAAGACGCGCTGAGTTTCATCGTGCAATGGCTGTCCGGCGTCGGCGCGGCGCGCGCGACGCTCGTCGTACCAGCAGCCTGGCGAGACATTTCAGTCCTCCTTAGGCCGGGTGCAGGGCTTGGCCCCGGCACTCGACCGTAAAAGACGGCGCTGAAATGCCGCTGATGCGGCGTTGAAGCGTGGAATCACGTCATCGTCGGCGAGGTTCCTACGGCCATGAATGCGCGGGTACAGGCCGTCCTCGACGGGGACGGCTACGCCGACGCGGCATACATACTCGTCGGATTTCGGGTACGGCAGCAGATACGGTTCCAGAGCCCGACCCGGAGGTGAGACGTGAAACCGTTCGTGATCAATACGCACGGCCGGCTGGTGTTCCCGGCCAACTTCCTCGGCGAGCTGGATTTCTCGGTGCTGGAGTCCCTCGACCAGTTCACCGCGGTGATCGGGCGGGACTTCGAGGCCAAGGCGCCGACCGGTACCGACATCCTGGCCCGGGTCGAGGCCGGCAGCTATCCGGGACGCTTCGAGCTGCTTCGGGACCTGGGGCAGAACCTGTTCTGGGTCAACCGGTACGCGATCACCATGTTCGACAAACGGCCGACCCGGTGGCGCGACCTGCCCAAGGGCCGCGACGACGTCTTCTTGCCGGTGCTGACTCCGTGGGAGGACAGCGAGCGCAAGGTGGCCGCGGTCGAACGCGCCTTCCGCGAGCTGCCCGCGACCTGGGACGCCGGCACCGAGGACCGGGTGTTCGACCTGCTGTTCGGCGTGTTCCGGACCAAGCTCCACCACGCCACCGAACTGCCCGCGATCAAGCCGACCGTGGCCGAGTTCCTCAGCCAGTCCGGGGCGCTGACGTTCGTGATGCCCGATCACGACCCGGACTACCCGGTGTTCACCTTCGAGCAGATCCTCGACGTTTACGAGGACGTGCCGGAACTCGAGGCGCTGATGCGCTGGGCAATGGTGCTGCACAACCAGTACCCGTGGGACCGGGCCCGCACCGAGCTGCGCGGGCCCGGGGAGATCGGTGACGATGACTTCGTGGTCGCGCTGCACCCGCGCGACCGCGACGTGCTGGCCTTCATCGATCGGGTCAAGCGTTCGGCGGGCGGCCCCGTGCCAGCCTCAGCGGACAGCCAGGGCGGCCCGGCCGAAGCCACGGCTCCGGTGACGCCCTATCCTCCGGTCCGGGTCCGGGAGGCGTTCCGGATCCAGCCGAAGCTCGAGGCCCTGGCCGTCGTGCGCGGCGAGCACGTATGCAGCAACGACGACGTGATCAGGAACTCCAGCTTTTCGTGGTCGCCGATGAGCGCCGCGGAGATTACCGCGAAGACCGGGATCGACCAGCGCCGTTACACCAGCCGGGAGCCCGAGCAGCTGGCCCTGCCCGCGGCCCGTGCGGCGCTGGCCAAGTCCGGCCGCGCCCCTGAGGAAATCGGCGCCGTGCTGGTCAGCACCTGCACCAGCAACCGGCTGATCCCGTCCATCGCGTGCTGGCTGTCCGGCGAGCTCGGGCTGCTGCAGACCCACGCCTCGGCCGACCTGGTCGCGGCGTGCGCGGGGCTGCCCTACGGGATGGCCGAGGCTATCCGGCAGCTCCAGGAGGTCGGTCGGCCGGTGCTGCTGGTCTGCGTGGAGAAGTTCTCCGACAAGATCGGCGGCGTCCGCACCTCCCGGATGATCTTCGGTGACGGGGCGGCGGCCATGGTCATCGGCCCGGCCCCGGCCGGCGACCCGGGCGACGTGGCGGTGGTGCAGACCTATGCCAGCGGGCCGCGCACCGAGGTCAACTCGATCATCTGGCCGAACGGGGAATTCGACAACGACATCACCGTCTACGGCCCCGAGGTCAAGTCGCTGGTGCAGCGCTATCTGGTCCAGATGCTCGACGAGCTCGGCCAGCTTCCCGACCCCGACGATCCCGGGCGCACGCTGCTGGCGAGTATCGAGCTGATCGTGCCGCACCAGGCCAACAAGACGATGATCCTCAACCTGGCCGAAAAGGCCGGGCTGTCCGCTGACCAGCTGTACTTTAACGTGGACCGGATGGGAAACGTGTCGGCGGCGAGTATCCCGATCGCCCTGTTCGACGCCGTTCGCGACGGCGCGATCACCGCCCGGACCCGGGTCTTCGCGCCCGGCTTCGGGGCCGGTGCGGTGGGCGGCTATGCCGTACTGGAGTTCGACCCGGCTATCGTGGCCGACGAGGTGGTGCTGGACGTCTCCGGCCAGGCGGGCACGCGGCTGCCGGTGGCCGGCGGGACCAGCGACGACATGCGCGCGGCGTTCGGTGGTTGAGGCGATGAGCACCACCAGCCAGAGCGCGTTCAGCCGGGTCGCGGTGGTCAACCGGGGCGAGCCGGCCGTGCGGTTGATCAACGCCGTCCGGGAGTGGAACGCCGAGGGGCGGCCGCCGCTGCGCGTCATCGCCGTTTACACCGCCGCCGACCGGCGGGCCACGTTCGTTCGTGAGGCGGACGAGGCGGTCCTGATCGGCCCGGCCGATCCCGGCGAGGCGTTTGCCGCCAGTCCTTACCTGGACTTCGCCGAGCTGGAGCGCGCCCTGCGGGCGTGCCGGGCCGACGCGGTGTGGCCGGGCTGGGGGTTCGTCTCGGAGAAGGCCGAGTTCGCCGAGTTGTGCGAGCGGCTGGGAATCGTGTTCATCGGCCCGCCGTCCGACGTCATGCGCACGCTCGGCGACAAGATCGAGTCCAAGCGGCTGGCCGAGGAGGTGGGCGTGCCGCTCGCGGCGTGGAGCGGCGGCCCGGTCGCCGACCTGAAGGAAGCACAGTCCGCGGCCTCCTCGATCGGCTATCCGCTGATGGTCAAGGCCACCGCCGGCGGCGGCGGGCGCGGTATCCGGCTGGTCCGCTCGGCCGAGCACCTTGACGAGGCGTTCGAACGGGCCAGTTCGGAGGCGTCCAAGACGGCCGGCGACGCGACGGTATTCCTAGAGCGGGCCATCCGCGGCGGCCACCACATCGAGGTGCAGGTCGTCGCCGACGCCAAGGGCGCGGTGTGGACGCTGGGTGTGCGCGACTGCAGCGTGCAGCGGCGCAACCAGAAGGTGATCGAGGAGTCCGCCTCCACGGCGCTGGACGCCCAGCAGGAGAAGGTGGTGCGGGCCCACGCCGCCGAGCTGATCCGGGCCGCCGGGTACGTCAACGCCGCCACCGTGGAGTTCCTCTACGAGCCACGCGAACGACTGCTGTCGTTCCTCGAGGTCAACACCCGGCTGCAGGTCGAGCACCCGGTGACCGAGGCGACCACCGGCCTGGACATCGTCAAGCTGCAGCTGCACATCGCGGCCGGCGGCGCGCTGGCCGACGTCGGGGCACTGCTCGATAAGGTCACGGGCGAGCCGCCGGTGCACGGGCACGCCATCGAGGCCCGGCTGACCGCCGAGGACCCCGAACATGACTTCGCGCCCGCGCCGGGGCTGATCGAGCACCTGGCGCTGCCTGCGGGCCCCGGCATCAGGGTCGACACCGGAGTCTCGGCGGGCGACGTCATCCCGCCGCAGTTCGACTCGATGATCGCCAAGGTGATCGCCTGGGGCCGGGACCGTGCCGAGGCGCGCGCCCGGCTGTCCCGCGCGATCCGGCAGACCGCCGCGGTGATCAAGGGCGGGACCACCAACAAGGGTTTCCTGCTCGACCTGCTGGACCGGCCGGAGTTCGTCCGTGGCGAGGTCGATACGACCTGGCTGGACACGATGATGGCCGACGGCTACGCTCCGCCGCGGCGGGTCGACGTCGCGCTGCTGGCCACCGCGTTCGAGGCCTACGAGGCGCACGCCCAGCGGCAGCAGGACCGGCTGTTCGCCTCCGCCGAGCGCGGGCGCCCGGAGGTCGGGCACGAGACGTGGCACCAGGCCGACGTCCGGATCGGCGCCGAGGCCTACAAGCTCCGGGTGTCGCGGCCCCGGCCCTCCCGGTACCGGATCGAGCTGGCCGGGAACGAACAGGCCGGAGAATGAACACGGCGCCGTGGAGGCCGACGTCGAACGGACGGGCCGGTTCGAGCTCACCATCGGCGTGGGCGACCAGCACTTCGACGTGCTCTCGGTCGCACAGGGCCCGGACTACCTGGTCGAGGTGGACGGGGCGGTGCACCGGATCTCCGGCGGCGAGGCCGGGCTGGTCCGCGCCCCAGCCCCGGCCATGGTAGTGGCCATTACGGTCGGGGTCGGCGACGAGGTTGCGGAGGGTGACGTCGTGGCCATCGTGGAGAGCATGAAGCTGGAGACCGCGCTGCGCAGCCCGGCCGCGGGCCGGGTCGCCGAGGTGCTCGCCGACGTCAACACGCAGGTCGAGGCGGGCACCAAGCTGGTCAGGATCGAGCAGGATCCGGCGCTGCAGGCCAGCGCCGGAAATAGACAGGGCCGCGAGTCCGAGGCCCGGGTCGACCTGAGCGCGCTGGGCGGCGCGGACGAGGACGAGCGCGACCCGGCGTCGGCGGCGTCGGCGGTCGCCGCCGACGCGCTGGAGGCCTTGCGCTCCATGGTGCTCGGCTACGACATCGACGGGGACGAGGCCATGCGGCAGCTGGCCCGGCTGGCCGCCGCGAAAGACGGCCTTCCGGCGGCGGACCCCCGGCTGCTGGCCGGGGAGACGCGGATCCTGCGGATCTTCGGCGACATCTCCGCGCTGTGGCGCAACCGCCGGGTCCCCAGCGAGACCCAAGCCGACGACGAGGCCGCGGTGGACGTCGAGGCCGCCCACAATCAGCAGGAATATCTGCATGCTTACCTGCGGACCATGGACGCGGACCTGGAAGGCCTGCCCGAGTCGTTCCGGATCAAGCTGCGCCGGACCCTGGCCCACTACGGCGTCACCGACCTGGACCCCTCGCCCGAGCTCGGACCGGCGCTGTACCGGATCTTCCTGGCGCACCGCCGAGCAGCCGCGCACGTGCCGGTCGTGGCCGAACTGCTGCGCTCGCGGCTGCGCGACCCACAGTCGCTACCCAAGGAGGTCCGTGACGACTACCGGCGGGCCGTCGACCAGCTGATGTCGGCTACCCAGTTGCGGCACCCGGCCGTCGGCGACCTGGCCCGGCAGGTCCGGTACCGGTGCTTCGACGCGCCGCTGCTCGCCGCTGAGCGGGACCAGGCTCAGCAGCGGATCCGCGCGGAACTCGACCGCCTCTCGAGCGATCCCCAGGTCAGGGCGGCCCAGATCGACGCCATCGTGGCCGCGGGCGAGCCCATTCTCGGCGTCTTCACCCAACAGCATCACCCGGTCATGCTCGAGGTGATGACCAGGCGGTACTACCGGATCAGGCCGCTGCGGAACGTGCGGATCACCGAGCGGAGCGGCCGCCCGCTGCTGACGGCCGAGTACCACCATGACGGCCGCGATTACCTGCTCATCGCGGCCGTTGCCGACGGCCAGGAGAACGCGGCCGCAACCGACCTGCCCGAGCTGATCAGCGCGCTGCCCCCCGGCCGGACCGTGCTCCTCGATCTCTACGTCACCTCCCAGACGCCCGAGGAGGACGGCGACCGCAACCCCGACGCGCGGGCCGAGCGGATCCGCGGCAAGCTCGGTGCCATACCGCCCAGCGTGGACCGGGTCGCAGTCGCGGTGCGCCGCGCCGACGGCTCCGAGCGGGACGACCCGGCCTGGTACACCTTCCACGGCCGTCCGGACGGGGTGGCGGAGGAGGACCGGACCCAGCGCGGGCTGCATCCGATGGTGGCCGAACGGCTGGGCCTGTGGCGGTTCTCTCGGTTCGAGCTGACCCGGCTGCCCGCGACGCCCGACGTGCACCTGTTCCGCATTCGCGGTCGCGAGGTACCCGACGACCAGCGGCTCATGGTCCTGACCGACGTCCGCGAGCTGACCATCTTGCGCGACGAGGACGGGCGGGTCCGCGGCTTGCCGCAGCTCGAACGCACCCTGGACGACTGCCTGGACAGCCTGCGCGCGGCCCGTACGGCCGACCGTGAGCTGGCCCGGCTGGACTGGAACCGCGTCAAGCTCTACGTCTGGCCTGTGGTGGACACCGCGATCGGTGAGCTCGACCAGGTGATCAGGTCACTCGTGCCGCGCACCGAGGGCCTCGGCCTGGAGCAGGTGATGGTGCAGTTCAAGATGGCGGCCCCGGACGGCGGGGTCCGCGAGCAGATGCTGCGGATGTCGCGGCCGCCGGGCGCCGGACTGACGCTGCGGATCACAGACCTGCCGCCGGAGCCGCTGCGCGAACTCGACTCCTACACGCAGAAGGTGATCCGGGCCCGTCGCCGCGGCACCGTCTACCCGTACGAGCTCATTTCGCTGATCACCCGGTCGCCGGACCGTGGCGGCGCCCCCGGCACCTTCACCGAGTACGACCTCGACGAATCAGGCGCCCCGGTACCGGTGGACCGGGAGCCCGGGCTGAACACCGCGAACCTGGTGCTGGGCGTGGTCGGCACGCCGACCGCCCGCTACCCCGAGGGGATGCGCCGGGTCGTGCTGATGGGCGACCCGACCCGCGCGCTGGGCGCGCTGGCCGAACCCGAGTGCCGCCGGGTGATCGCCGCGCTGGACCTGGCCCGGCGGCTGCACGCCCCGGTGGAGTGGTTCGCCATCTCGGCCGGAGCGAAGATCTCCATGGATTCCGGTACCGAGGCGATGGACTGGATCTCCCGGGCGCTGCGCGGGATCGTCGAGTTCACCCAGGACGGCGGCGAGATCAACGTCGTGGTCACCGGCATCAACGTCGGCGCTCAGCCGTACTGGAACGCCGAGGCTACGATGCTGATGCACACCAAGGGCATACTGATCATGACCCCGTACTCCGCCATGGTCCTGACCGGCAAGCAGTCGCTGGACTATTCCGGCGGGGTCTCGGCCGAGGACAACTTCGGCATCGGCGGTTATGACCGCGTCATGGGGCCCAATGGCGAGGCCCAGTACTGGGCACCGGACCTGTCCGCGGCGATCGACGTGCTGCTTGCGCACTACGAGCACACCTACGTTGCCTCTGGTGAACGCTTCCCCCGGCCGGCGCCGACCGCCGACCCCGCCGACCGGGACATCTCGGCCTCACCGCACTCCGGCGCGGGCACCGAGTTCGGCGCGCTCGGGGAGATCTTCGGCGCCGCGACCAATCCGGAACGCAAGAAGCCCTTCGACATCCGCTCGCTGCTGCGCGGCGTCGCCGACGCCGACCACCAGACGCTGGAGCGCTGGGCCGACATGGCCGACGCTGAGTCGGCCGTGGTGCTCGACGCGCACCTGGGCGGGCAGCCGGTCGCGATGATCGGCTTCGAGTCCCGGCCGCTGCCCCGGCACGGGCTGTCCCCGGTGGACGGCCCGTCGCAGTGGACGGCCGGCACCCTGTTCCCCCTGTCGTCCAAGAAGACAGCGCGGGCGATCAACGCGGCCAGCGGGAACCGCCCGCTGGTCATCCTGGCCAACCTGTCCGGGTTCGACGGCTCACCCGAGTCGCTGCGCCGGCTTCAGCTGGAGTACGGCGCGGAGATCGGGCGCGCGATCGTCAACTTCGACGGCCCGATCGTGTTCTGCGTGGTCTCGCGGTATCACGGCGGGGCCTTCGTGGTGTTCTCCGGGGCGCTCAACGACACCATGGAGGTCGCCGCCGTGGCGGGCTCCTACGCCTCGGTGATCGGGGGAGCACCCGCCGCCGCGGTCGTGTTCGCCGCAGAGGTCGGCAAGCGTACTTCGGCCGATCCCCGGGTGGCCGGCCTGCAGGCCAGGATCGCGGAAGCCACCTCCGGCGGGAACGAGGACGAGGCGTCCCGGCTGCGCGCCGAGCTGGCTTCGGCCCGGCCCGCGGTGCACGCGGAAAAGCTCGGGCAAGTCGCCGACGAGTTCGACCGAGTGCACAGCATCGAGCGGGCCCACCAGGTGGGTTCGGTCCAGGCCATCGTGCCTCCGGCCCGGCTGCGGTCCTACCTGATCGACGCGGTCCGGCGGGGAATGCGGCAGACCGTGTCAGTCAGCGACTCTCAGTGCCCCGAGGCGCAGGAGCTGCCTGGCGACCGTTAGCGAGCGGGAGTGCGCGCCGGGGAGGAACGCGCCGGCCGGGAACGGGACCGTGGTGCTCGCCAAGCGCAACGCGGCGGCGGCGGTGTCCGGCATGCTGACCGTGTTACCGAGGATCGTCACCTTGGCCATGCCGCCAGCAACCTCATGGAACGTGGCGGCGCCGTCGGCGGCCAGCAGCTTCGTGTCGGCGTCAATGCTGTCTGCCGCCGCCATTTCCTGGAAGAGCGTGCCCTGTTGCACGCCACGGAACGAGCGCCCCTCCTGCCGGGCGCGCTCGAGCTCCGCGGCGGCGTCGACCGTGCGGAGCCTGCCGATCAGCTGCTCGATCTTCGAGACTAGCTCGTCGGGTGAGGCGTCATCCAGATACGGGGTGTCCCAGAATTCGGGGCTGTTGTGCAGTATGTCCTGGACCGCCGACAGCAGATGACGCGACCACATCCGCGGCCCCGCGACCACGGTCAGGTGCAGGGACACGCTTCCCTCGGCCGCGGCGCGGTGCGGGGTGTTGTGCGGGACATAGAGCACGTCGCCCGGCTGAAGGGACAGGTCGAGAACGGGATCGGGCAGGGAGGGGAAGGAGTCCTTGTCATCTCCCGCCCGCCGCACCTCCGGTGTGGACCAGATCTGCCACCGCTTCGTACCTTCCAATTGGACGACGTAGACATCGGTCGGATCGCTGTGGGCGGCCCCCCGCTGACCCGCCGGGGACAGGAAGGCGACGACCTCGCTTTTGGCGGCGAACCGATCGGTCATGCTCTTGGCCAGCGCGCGCAGGTTCGGGCGGGTGAGATTCAGCCCGCCGTGAATCAGCGTCTTCCCCGCGCGGAAGTGAGCGTAGATCCTCCCGGGATCGATCGCATCATCAATGCTCTTCCCTTCCCGTCTCATCTCCAGCCGGGAAGTGATCTGATCTCCGATAGCCGGAACGCCATTTCCGAGCATCCGCAACAGGTTTGACCGGACACCTTCTTGATGAACGATGTCGTCCATGTCGGCGATCGACAGGATCTGCCGTGGATCTCCGGTGATGGCACGCGGCCGGTAGAGAACTCTCTTGTTGAAGTACGTCCGGAAGAATTCTTCCTCGTCGCCAACGATATCGGTAAAGCTAATTATACGTTCGCCCATCGTAACCTCCAGATCGGCCGCCAGAGGGAACCGGGGGCACCCGTCCGCCACGGTTGGGCGCCCCCGGTCGTTCAGTTAAGGAACGTGATGGCACGCTGCCTTGTCAGGCTCATCCGCCTGGCAGTCGATAAGCGTGATCTCCATTTCCTTCGACCCGTCGTCAAGCACCACGATCACCACCTCTCCGCGCGTTCCCAGTGACCTGCCGAATGTGGCAGGCAGGGCTGAAACGACGCTGAAACGGCGCTGAAACGACTGCTGCACGCCACTTTGCGGGGCTTGCTGCAGCCCCGCACCACGGCTGTTTCAGCTAGCCAGCACGAGCTTTCCGAGCGGGCCGTGTGACTCGCCATCTGGTCCGGAAGAGAAGATCAGTTCGTTGGCCTTGGCGGCGTTCCCGTTGCCGAAACGCAAGCTCCACAGGCCTTCGATGGCGATCGGCCGGCCGTCGGCCCGGCGTAGCTGACCTAGGTGCGCGCCGGTGTCCGGGTCGTAGGCGTTGATGTGGCCATCGCCAAAGTTGCCGACGAGCAGCGCTCCGCTGAACCTGCCGAAGTTGTCCGGGGCCAGGGCGAGCCCCCATGGCGAGTTCAGCGCGCCCCGGGTGACCAGCCGGCGGATCAGCGCACCGTCGTTGCTGAAGACGTCCACGAATCCGTGGCCAGGTCCGGCCACGTCATCTTCGAGGCCTGCGTCCTGCTTCGCATAGGTCACGTAAAGTTTGCCCGCGAATTCCGCGATGTCGAATGGCGCGTAACCGGCCGGGAGCCGGCGGTCCACGAACCCGCCGGGCAGTTGAACCGGCTTGAAGTCACTGTTGTAGACCTCTACCCGCCCGGACCGGAAATTGGTGGCGTACAGGTAGGTATTCCCGTCCGACGCCTGGGCCTGGGCCAGGCCCTTGTAGACCGCGTTGGCGCCGTTGTCGCGCGCGACCTCTGTCACCGTCGACGGCGGATTAGCGCCTGCGGCCACGCCGACGGTGGGGTTCCAGCCGTCGATCCCGCCGTTTTCCGAGACGAAAATGAAGGCCGCCGGACCGGAGTGGCCAGCCGCGACCGCGTACACGTGCTCGGCGCCGAGACCCTTCAGGAACCTGGCGCTGCGGCCGGCGCCGCAGCCGAAATCAAGGAAGATCTTGCCTGTGATATCGCCGAGCAGCTTTGCTCCCCGTCCTGCCGGTGTGCACATGCTGGCTCACCCGCGGCGGGCGAGGTAGGCATCGCATAGTTCACGAAGCCTGCCCCCGTCGAACCAGTCGTCGTGACCCGGGCACACCAGCCGGATTCCCGGTAGCGCGCGCAGGCGCACGATTGTCGTCACGTAACTGCTGATATCAGATCCGGGCAACTCGTCGAACAGCCTGCTGTCGTAAACGCTGTCACCCGAGAAGAGAACGCCCGCCTCGCGGTCGACCAGGCAGATCCCGCCAGGAGAATGGCCCGGGTGTACATGACCTCGAAGACCCTGCTCTCCAGCGAGATTGTGTCCCCCTCGTCCACCAACCCGGTGGCGGCCGCTGGCATGAACGTGTAGTCCCGAGAATCGAATCCCTCGAACGGGATCGCAGCGACCAGCACTTCTGGTAGCTGGTAATCACCGTCCTCTACCTGCGATCGCCTGAGGCGCCACACTACAGGGAAGGCGTGCGCGAGGAGGCTGGCGAACTGGCCGTTCCCGGCCAGGGCCTCTTGCTCACGCGGATGAACAAGTCGTTCCCCGAATTCGTGCATGCCCCCGACGTGATCGTAGTGAGTATGAGTTGCGACCGCGATCACCCGCTTGCCAACGTGTAGGAGCCCGCCGAGCACCCAGGCCAGCGGAGCAATCCCTGTACCTGTATCCACGATCAGATCAGCCCGCAATGATGGCGCCTGCAGTCTGCTCTGCGTGCCAGGCCTTGGGTGGGCCATGAGGCCCTTGACGATCGCTGTACGGCCTGCTGGCTCAGGACCCGGGAACCTCCGCAAGGGGGCTCTGTTCGTCGGCCGCGGATTCAGGGCAGTTCATCGTTGTGGACACCACCCGGCCGCACGAACGATGGGAGCCGACATGACCGTCTCGTTTCATCTCAGCCCGGAGCAGGAGCAACTGAAGCTCGGTGCCCGTCAGTTCGCGGAAGAACACCTGCGTCCGCTCGCCGCCGAGGTCCGCAAGGAGCCCGACCCGCTCAGGCGAGGACTGCTGGCCCGTCCAACGTTCGAAAAGGCGGTCGCCGCAGGATTCCTCAAGGGGCTCATCCCGGTGCCGTTCGGCGGAGCGGCCGCTGGCGGGGTCGAGGCCTGCATCCTGATCGAGGAGTGGGCCTGTCACAGCCCCGACTTCGTGATTTCGCTAGCGGGACCGCTCATCGCGCTCGCGCCTGTCTACCAGGTCGGCACGCCGGAGCAGATCCAGCGCTTCGTCGCCCCGTTCCTGGCCGACCACGGCGCTCCGGTTGCCGCCATGGCGTTCAGCGAACCGGAGGGAACCGCCAACTTCGCCGCGCCACCGCCGGCGGAGGGCCTGCGCACGACCGCGGTGCCCGACGGCGATTCATGGGTCGTCAACGGCCGCAAGGCGTGGGCCTCCCATCTGGCCGGCTGGGATGGCAATGGCCCCGACGTGATGACGATCGTCTGCCGCGCTCCTGGCGGGGTGTCCCTTATCGTCGCCGAACGCGAACACCTGGCAGGCCACATCGAGGTGGAAGAGCACTATGACCTCGTCGGCCTCCGAGGCTGCATGACGTCGCGGATCCGCCTGCACGATGTGCGCGTCCCGCGGTCGAACATGCTGGGCGCCGAGGGGCAAGGTGTCCAGCTCACCTACGATGCGTTCTGGGCCAGCGGCGCGTCGATCGGCATTTTCGCCGTCGCCGCGATGCGCCAGGCGTTCGACGTCGCATATCACTATGCGCTGACCGAGAAGCGAGGCGGCGCGGTGCCGATCATCGCCCACCAGTCCGTGGCCGATCTCCTCGCGGACGCAAAGAGCCGGATCGAGGCGGTCAGGCTTCTGGCCTGGCGTGCGCTGGATGCCGTGATCGCGCAGGACCCAGCGGGCCCCGAACTGGCCCTGCACGCGAAGATCTTCGGCTCGGAAATGGGCGTCGAGGTCATCAACCGGCTCATGAACGTCGTCGGCGTCCAAGCCTACGACAGCAACTTCCCGCTGATGGCTCACCTCTCTGAGGCCCTCGCTTACCCGGTCATCGAGGGCAGCAATACCGGCATCCGCCGCCGCCAGCTCCAGGATCTGTTCCGCACACCTGGATACAACCCGCTCAGCGCCTCTGGAATGTCCTGAGCGGGCGTTTACCGCACCGAGTCTCTGCGGCGATGAGCATTCCACCTCCGCATATCGAGCCGAAGGAGGCCAAGAACCAGTCCATCTGGGCCTGATCCCGCCGGGCGACGACCAGCGGGCTGAACTGACGTCTGGTCCGCCTCGGTGCCAATGGACCTACGCGCACCGCAGCCCCGGACGGCCGCGGGCAGCGGGATCGTCCGGACCGCCGACGCCATGCTGTACGCCGATCCCCGAGAATGGCGTCGGCAATGCTTCACAATCCGTCATCGTGAAGATCGTGGACCTGAACAGCGGCTATAGGGAACGGTCCCGAATCCGAAAAGATCCGGCGATCCCGACGACTCACCATCGAGGCGACGATCCAGCTCTTAACCTCCTGCCGACAGTAACGCCGCTCGCCGCCATCAGCGCGGGGAGCGGTGCAGGATCCCGAGCGTCCACCATCGGTGGACACGACCTCGCCATAGCGCGACGTGCCGGGACCCTCAGCCCCCGCGCGTCGCGCGCCGCCAGGGCGCGCGACGTAACCCGCCCGCCGTGCAGATCCGGACCCGGTCGCTCTCTTCGTTACGTTTCGTAGTAGCGGCGTAACCAGTAAACGGAACGGTGGTCAGCCGAAGCGGAATCTCGACAGCAGGACGCAATACGTCTGGACGGTTACCCGGCTGGCATAGCACCGTAGGGAGCATGAATATCGAGGTTGCTGTTCCCGACGACTGGACCCCGGGCCAGGCATGGGCTGTAGGGCAGCTGCTCCAGTACGCAGTGCACAACGCCCAGCCCGTCATCGGGCTCGTCCGCAAGGACGTCACAGCAGAACAACTCCAGGACATCTACCGCCGCATCGAGGAAGTGATCCGCGAGGCTGGCCTGGAGGCGCATCCAGCGCCGGCGTCCTTATCGTGAGGCGGTCCGGCGGATCCGTTCCCGCCGTGCAGCGGCGGCTTCCTCGAAGCTCATCGCATCGGGCATGACCAGCACCTGCTCGGCGGGCACGCAAACCACATCCGCGAGTCCTCCGAAATGCGTCAAGGCCAGCACCCGCTGGCCTGCCACGTGCCCGTGGGTATCGTCTCCGAGCGCGTCGATCACCCCGGCTACCTCATAGCCGACAACACATGCCACCGGCTCTCACTCATGCGGGTTCGCGGTGACCGCAGCCCCAGCCCCAGCCGCTGGGCGCCGGGATGTCAGGTAGCGTTTACTGCTGGTCACCTTCCGGCGGTCAGTGCCAGGGTGGCACGGATGTCGTCGGCTTCCGGAGTCCCGAGGGCGCTGAACATGGCGAATGCCTGCTGCCAGTGTCGATGCGCTTGAACCGGCTCGCCGACGGCGTGATAGCTGTCGGCCAGCCCGCGGCGAGCCCGGGCCTGCTCGTACCTATCGCCGATCGCGCTTGCCACCTTGAGCGCGGCGCGGTACCTGGCGCTAGCGCTATCGGGTTGGCCTGCGGCCAGGAATGCTTCGCCCAGGCCACTGAGTGCCTCGGCCTCCCCGCACCGGTCACCGGAGCTGCGGCTGAGCCTCAAGGCCTGCCGGAGCCGGGACGCGGCCTGCTTGTGCCGGCCCTGCCGCAGGTCGACCAGACCTAGGCAGACCAGGCCGCGGGCCTTGATAGCTGGGCCAATCATGTCGCCGTTGAGGACCAGCGCCTCTTGGGCATTGACGCCCGCGTGCGTATACCGGCCATGCCGCAGGTCGACGAGAGCAAGATTGATCAGGCTCTGGGCGGTGATGATCGCGTCGCGTGTCTGCCTGCTCAGGGCCTCCGCCTGCCGGAGGCAGTCTGCTGCGTGGTCGTAACGGCCGCGGCGCAGGTCGACCTGGCCGAGATTGTTCAGCGTCCGAGCTTCGCCGAACCTGTCGCAGCAGTCCCGGTACAGCGCCAGAGCCTGCTCGTGGCGATCGAAGGCCTCCTGGTAACAGCCCTGGAAGAAGCTGACGATGCCGAGGTTACCCAGCGTCCGGGCCTGACCGATCCGGTCACCAGCCTCCCGGTATAGCACGAGGGCCTGCAAGAGAACCATCTCCGCCTGCTTATAGCGGCTCTGCCGCAGGTCGATGATCGCGAGATCACCGAGCGCTCTGGCCTCGGCGGCGCGGTCGCCACTATTCCTGGCGGCGCGGCGGACATGCGCCGAGATCGTAACGATCTCCGGGTAGTGGCCTGCGAACTCGAGATACCGGAACACAGTGGCGGCCAAGCCGATGGCGTGACCGGGTCGGCCATGGTCGGTGGCATACGAGGCGGTGGTTACCAGGTTGGCACGTTCGGCGTCAAGCCATGCCCGTGCCGCGGTCGGCTCGGCCAGCGGCGGGACCGGGCCGGGCGGGGCCGGGATGCGGGGCCGGCGGTGGCGTTCGGAGGGGTACAGGGTGTCCATCGCTGTGGCGGCGGCATGCAGGTAATGATCGAACAGCCGGGTCAGCGCGGCTTCCCGCTCCTCCTCGGCGTCCTCGGCGGCGAGCTCGAGGCCATAACCGCGCAGCAGGTCATGTAGCCCGTACCGGCTCAGTCCCGCTCGCTGGATCATGTGTGCCTGGACGAGCTGGTCAAGCGCGAGCCGTGCCTCCTCGAGCGTGGTGCCCGCGACCGCTGCGGCGGCGTATGGGTCGAGGTCGGAACCAGGATGCAGGCTCAGCATCCGGAACCCGCGCGCGGCAGCGGCGTCTAGATGCCGGTAAGACCACGAGAAGACCGCGCGTACGCCGGTGTGCGGATCACCGCCCGCATCGAGCAGGTCCAGGCGCCGCCGTCCGGCCAGCTCATCAACGAGGTCGGCGAGGGGAACGTCTGGATGTGCCGCCGCCCATTCGGCGGCTACTCGCAGCGCCAGTGGCAGTCGCGAGCATCTCTCGGCTAGCGCCCGGGCCGCGACGGGTTCGGCGTGTACCCGCTGCCCGATCAGCATGCGCATGAGGTCGACGGCATCAGGAATCGGCAGCAGGTCGAGGTCCAGACGGATCGCGCCGTCCCTGGCCACTAGGCCGGCCAGCGCATCGCGGCTGGTCACGACCGCCGCGCAGGTCGGGGTGCCGGGCAGCAGCGGTCGTACCTGCTCCGCCGACCCGGCGTTGTCCAGCATGACCAGCATCCGCCGCCCGGCCAGCAGGCTCCGGTACAGCGCGGCGCGGTCATCCGCGTCGGGCGGGATCTCCTGGCCGGGCACGCCCAGCGCACGCAAGAACCCGGCCAGCGCGTCCCCGGCGGGCACCGGCCGGTCCGGATCGTAACCGCGCAGGTTTACGAAGAGCTGGCCGTCCGGGAAGATCTTCGCTACCTCGTGAGCACAATGCACGGCGAGCGCGCTCTTACCCACGCCCGCCGTCCCCGCGATCGCGGCTATCATCGCGGTCCCGTCGGCCGCGTCTGACCTGCTGAGAAGCTCGATGAGCGTGCTGAGCTCTTGCGTCCTGCCGGTGAAACCCCGCACCTGCCGCGGCAACTGCCGCGGCACGACAAACTCTTGGGGCAGGCCCGCCAGTGGCATTTGTCCATGTGTGCCACCGCTATCCGGATGCCCGGTAGCCGACGGCAGATCACCGGCAGTATCTAGGGCCATCTCCAGCGCCTCAGTGAGCAACCGGACGGTCCGCGGGTATGGCTTGCGGGTCCGGCCGCGTTCCAGGTCACTGATAGCCCGGACACTGACCCCGGATCTGTCCGCAAGCTCCTCAAGGGTCATCGGTGCTGCCAGCCGAGCCCTTCGCAGCCGCTGGCCCACTGTCCACGATCTGTTGTCGTCAGCGTCGCCCGTCCAACTGCGCTGCACCACGCAAGCATAACTGCCTGCACAGCGGCCATGGTGATTTTCCGCATGCATCCCGCACGTAGTCTGCCGCCGGTCCGCATGGACTATAGCAAACGCAGCCACCACGATAGCCATTAGCGGCGACGGATAGCTCGTTGCACAAGGCTGCTAACACCCATAAAAAAGCGCCTTGGCAGTAATCGCTATTTCATGGTCGCGGTTATGGGATCAGGCTCAACGTCGGCAATTCGTCATTGGAGCAGAGTGCTCATGCAGAAGTCAGCGACGGCGACGGCGACGGTTCTCGAAGCGTCGTGTTCGGGATTTTCGTTTGCTGATCCTGTGTTCGTATTGTGTAACGGACGGTCAGGTTCGACATTGCTCCGGTTCTTGCTGGACGCGCATCCGGAGCTAGCCTGCCCGCCGGAGACGAACTTGCCGGCGTTGTGCGCGCAGTTGGCGACGGTGTGGTCACTGATCGAAGGGGCACCCTTGTCGCCGAACCGCGGGGATGAGCCGCCCGAAATCCCGGACGCCGCGATCGCGGGGATCCGGGCGACGATGGACCGCATGGTGGGCTCCTATCTGGAGCGGCGGGGGAAGAAGCGGTACTGCGACAAGAGCCTCGGCACGGCACGATTCGCTGAGCTGCTGCTGCGCGTGTATCCGGAAGCACGGTTCATCTGCTTGTACCGGCATCCGATGGATGTGATTGCGTCGGGGATGGAGGCGTGCCCGTGGGGCCTGAACGGTTACGGATTCGATCCGTATATTGCGACCACACCTGGGAATGCGGTGCTGGCACTGGCACGATTCTGGGCGGATAACGCGGCCATCACCGTGGCGGCGGAGGAGGAGTTCGCCGACCGCTGCCTGCGGGTGCGGTATGAGGATCTGGTGACCGATCCGGAAGGGACGGCGGAAGGCATCTTCTCGTTTCTTGAAGCTGCTCCGGCGCCGGGCATTAGCGAAACCTGCTTCTCATCCGAGCGGGAGCGGTTCGGGCCGGCGGATTACAAGATCTGGTGCACCTCCAAGATCTCCTCAGATTCGATCGGGCGGGGCTGGTCCATTCCTACCGGCTTGATCCCGCCACCGGTACTTGGCGCGATTAACGAACTGACCGGCAAGCTAGGTTACCTGCCGGTGGACGCCGGATGGGGGACATCGGCGCCCCCGACGGACCTGCGCGTTCCGGTGATCGCCTCGGATGACGCCGACGTCGAACTGCAGGCGCCAGAGCAAGACGCTGGTACCGCGCGAGTCAAGCCGCCCGCCCAGGACAGTGCCACTGCCGAGGGCGTAGCCGCTGCGGATGGCGGCCAGCTGGAGCCGGTGAGTTCGCAATTGCTGGGCAGTCGGCTCAGGACCGGGCTAGAAGACGTCCGTCCGGATGTGACCAGCAGGTGGAAGCAATGGGGCGGTGAGAAGTTCGTCGCCATCTGGGTTCCCGAGGATCCCCGTGAGCCCGCCGAGCACTGGCTCGTACGCCTGAACGAGCGGACGGTGAGTTTCGTGAACCGAGCGGCCCAGGAGGATTCGGACTGGGACATCATCGGCTCGGCTGGTGCGTGGGAGCAGGTGATATCCGGCAAGCTGAACCTTTCCGTGGCCCTGCGGGCCTGCCAGCTACGGTACTGCGATGGTGATGAGTCCGGCCCGCTAGCCGCGGACACCCGGATCCGCGTCCTGGCTGACCTGATGGCCCTCACGAACTGGCGAGCGGGACACGCTGATGACTGAGGCACTAGTGCGGTCCGGGCCAGCGGCTCAGGCCGCAGAGGTCCCGCATCCATCCCGGGATCCGATTGTGGTGCTGACCTATGCGCACGCTGGAGCCGAGGTACTCGCGGGGGCGCTGTCGGCAAGCCGGTCCCTGACCTGCACATCAGGGACCGGGTTGCTGCCACTGTGCCACGCCGCGGCAACGGCGTGGCAGAACGCCGAAGGCCCGGGCTCGCCCTCACCCCTGGCGATCAAATCCATCCGGGCCATGACGGCCGCGATCACCACGGTCATCCAGGCCGGCTCGGGCGGCTCGCGGTGGTGCGAGACCGCCGTCGCGCCGCCGGCGGCAGCCGGGTCATTCCTCCGGGTCTTCCCGGAAACGATGTTCATCTGCCTGCATCGCGGCATGGCAGGAGTACTCACCGACGGGACCACGGCCTATCCGTGGGGCCTGGGCGGCAGCCCGTTCTGGACCTACTCCGCAGGGCACCCCGGCAACAATGTCGCCACGGTGGCGGCCTACTGGATCGCATGCACCGAGGCGCTGCTCGAATTCGAGGCTCAGCACCCTCAGTCCTGCGTGCGAGTCAGGCATGAAGACCTCACTGCGGACCTTGACACGCAGACCAGAGACATCTACACCCGCCTCGGACTCGATCCCCGTGACCTCGCCGTCCTGCCGCAGCCGGCGCTGACTCAGAGCCGCGCGTCGGCGGTCCACTGCCATCCCGGTTTTCCGGTGCCAGCAGACCAGATACCACCACGTCTGCGACCAAAGATCGATGAACTTCATTCCAGGCTGAATTATGCGCTGCCGTTCTGAAGAGTCCTGAATCCCGCAGTTCAAATGAGGAGGATCTATGAAACGAGTCCGCTACCTAGCGGGCGTCGTCGGCCTCGCGCCGATAACACTCGCCGTAGCCACGCCTGGCGTCGCGCACGCCGCCGCTGGGACCGCCACCGGCAATACGAAGTCCGTCGCCCTCCATCACATCCGCGGCGTCACGGCCGCGATGCTGAACGCGGCCAGTATCGGCAGCGTTCCCGGCTCCGGGGGCAGCACCGGCGTGAGCAGTGCAAGTCCGGGCGCGGCTACGGCCGGGAACGGCTGCGTCGGACGCCATTACTCGCGGGTGGCGGACTCGCATAGCCTGCAGACGTGGTGGGCCATATACGGCGATAAGCTATGCTTCGGCACGGTGAAGGAATGGACGGCCGCCTTCGGTGGCACGAAACATCACCAGGTCAGGCTCCGGGTGTGGTCGGAATCCACCAAGGGCAACACTCGCAAGGCATTCTCGAGCATTTACCCTGCTACCATTCGGCATAAGCTGCCGAATAATAGCATATCGCTCACCCTCGATTTCCATAAGGAATTTGGCGGCAAAAACTGGTCACGCGCCTATCTGTGTACTGCATGGGTGAGCGATGGGCCGAACCACAGCTCCGAGCTCGGGCCGCTGTGCACCAAGACACATTAGCTGCAATCCGAGTCGCGGACGTTAGCCGGTAAAGGCCACGCACCTCGTCGGTCAGGTCGTCGGATGGTCGGCGACCTGACCGACGCCGGGATCAAACACCGACCAGCAGATGTCGTTCCGCAACCGCTGGTCGTCAAGTACGAGTTCGCGAATTGCGTCCGGGAGCTGGTCACGCTGCCATTGGCACTCGAGTCGCCCTGCGGCCTCGCCCTCGCCCTCCGGCGCAGCAGCACGTGCGGCCTTGATCGCATAGGCG
Source organism: uncultured Actinomycetes bacterium (assembly GCA_963819785.1). GTDB lineage: Bacteria > Actinomycetota > Actinomycetes > Streptosporangiales > Streptosporangiaceae > Palsa-504. Next base: position 268,347 of record CAWFXW010000014.1, read on the forward strand.
GCCGCACCGAGCTCGTGCGCGGCGACGTGCGCGACGACCCCGGCCTGGCCGGCAGCATACGCGGCATGCCGTGCTGCCCCGCGCAGGTCTCTGGCCGCGCCCATTGCATGGCCGCCCGCCGCCCGAGCCTGAGTCATTGTGGCCTCGCCACGCACCCAGGCGCGGGCCTGCTCGATCGCCTGACGAGGCCGTAGGTCCTCGGGCTGAGCCAACTCGAAGAGGTCAAGGACGTGCTCCGCGCAAGATGCCGCCCACAGAGCGAGGAGATGGTGATCCGAATCAGTGAGGATCCCACCGCGGCGGATCGTCACGAAGCGAGGGTCCCGGATCTTCGGGAGGATCATGGTTGGCTCTCCTTTGTCTGCATCCGCCCAACACTCAAGAGCGCGTACCCGCGACCAGGCGTAGCCCCGAGCAAGGACCCGGGAACCACCGCTGGCCGGATCCCCGACTGGTTCGGCAACAACGGCCGCACTGTCGTCCAGGCCCTGTTTCAGGGCCCGAACTGCGTGATCAACACGGTCAACTACGGCTGCTACGACAACACGAGCGTGAACTCGCTGATCACCCAGGCCGAGGGTGCGACGTCGCTGTCGGCCGCCGGGAGCTTCTGGCACCAGGCCGACATGCAGATCATGTCGGATGCGGTCATCGTGCCCGTCATGAACCAGAACTTCCCGACTTACTCCAGCTCACGGGTCAGGGGTATCGCCTCCAACGGCCAGGCGTACCCGACAGCGATCTTCGAGCCGAACATCGGCGCTCCCGACATCACCGCCCTCTGGCTGGCCAACGGCTGACCGGGGCCGTCTTCGAAGGCGATAACGCATGGCCCGGCCGCATGCCGTTTGCGGCTGGGCCTGGCCAGGCATTTGCGACCGTATGCGACGCTTAGCCCGTCAGCGACGTGCGATGTTACGCCGCCGGCGCGGCCAGCCGGAGGGATGGCAGTGACCCTGCTTGAGGTAACCGACCTGACCGTGAGCTTCCCGACCGTTGACGGAGTAGTCAAGGCAGTTCGAGGGGTGTCGTTCAGCCTCGATGCCGGACGTACGCTCGGTATCGTCGGGGAGTCTGGCAGCGGCAAGACCGTCCTGACCCAGACCCTGCTCGGGCTGACCCCTGGCGCCGACATCTCGGGTAGCGTCGTGTTCGAAGGGAACGACCTGCTGCGGATCAGCGAGGACGACATGCGGAACGTCCGCGGCGCTCGCATCGCAGTGATCTTCCAGGACCCGCTGACGAGCCTGCACCCGCTGTACACGGTCGGGTGGCAGATCGCCGAGATGATCCGGGCTCACGACAAGTCGGTCTCGAAGAAAGAAGCCAGCGAACGGGCGGTGGATCTTCTTCGCCGAGTCGGGATTCCCCGCCCGGAGACGCGGGTTAACGACTACCCGCACCAGTTCTCCGGCGGCATGCGCCAGCGGGCCATGATCGCGATGGCGCTGTCGCTATCACCCCAGATAATCATCGCGGATGAACCGACCACGGCGCTCGACGCCACCGTGCAGGCGCAGATCCTCGACCTGCTGCTGCGCCTGCAGCACGAGTCCGGTACCGCGCTGATCATGATCACCCATGACCTCGGCGTGGTGGCGGACATCGCCGATGACGTCATGGTCATGTACGCGGGGCGGGCCGCGGAGAAGGCCGCCAAGCGTGACGTGTTCTACGCGCCGCACCACCCGTACACCATGGGGCTGCTCGAGTCGATACCGAGCAGTTCCGCTGCCGGTGACCGGCTGCGGCCCATTCCCGGCTCGCCGCCGAGTCTGATCAACCTGCCGTCTGGCTGCAAGTTCCACCCGCGTTGCGGCTACGTGCTCGACCGGTGCCTGACCGAGGAGCCCCCACTGCGCCCGCTCGGCCTCGACGCATACCACAGCTCAGCGTGCTGGCTCCCGGCCAAGGCGGCGGGTCTGTCCGAGCAGGCGGCAGAGCTGCGAGCCCGGATGGTCCGTGAGGGCCGTGGCGAGGCGGCCGCTGAGGTATTCGAGGCCGAGGTCGCCGGCGCTTTGGGATCGACGGGAGCGTGACCGGATGAACGCCTTGCCGCCAGCGCGGAGGCGGGCCTTTCGGCCCCCGCAGGCGACGACGTGCTGGTCAGGGTGGAGAATCTGGTCAAGTACTTCCCGGTGCGCAGGCGGCCTCATCCGGCAGACGGTCGGCCAGGTCCAGGCGGTCGATGACGTCACCTTGTCCATCCCGCGCGGCAAGACGCTAGGCCTGGTCGGCGAGACCGGCTGCGGCAAGTCGACTCTTGCCCGCTGCGTCGCGGGGTTGATCCCGGTCACCTCCGGCCGGGTCACGTTCGACGGTCAGGACATCACCAACTTGCCCAGGCGTGCCATGCGCCCCGTGCGACGTGAGATCCAGATGATCTTCCAGGACCCGTACAGCTCGCTGAACCCGCGGCGTAGGGTCGGCTCGATCATCGGCGAACCGTTCGCCATCCACAGAATCGCGAGCGGCGCCGAACGCCGGCGGCGGGTGCAGGAGCTGATGGAGCGGGTCGGGCTCAACCCGGAGCACTATAACCGCTTCCCAGCCGAGTTCTCCGGCGGACAGCGGCAGCGCATCGGGGTCGCCCGCGCCCTCGCGCTGCAGCCGAAGCTGATCATCTGCGACGAGCCGGTTTCGGCGCTGGACGTGTCGATCCAGGCGCAGGTGCTGAACCTGCTCGCCGATCTGCAGCGCGACTATGGGCTGACCTACCTATTCATCGCGCACGACCTCGACGTCGTCCGGCACGTCAGCGACTCGGTGGCGGTCATGTACCTGGGCCGCATCTGTGAGCTGGGGCCGAAGGAACCGGTGTACGGCTCATCGCGGCATCCGTATACCACCGCGCTGCTGTCCGCCGCGCCGGCCGCCGACCCGGATGCGGCGGCCAGCCGACAGCGGATCATCCTGACCGGCGACGTCCCGTCCCCGATCGACCCGCCTTCCGGGTGCCGGTTCCACCCGCGCTGCCCGAAGGCGCAGCCGCTGTGCAGCGACACCGAACCCCAGCTCGAGGTCAAGGCGGGCGATGCGACCACCCACGTGACCGCCTGCCACTTCCCGGTGATGGCGGGCGAGGACCTCGCCGCCGCAGGCAGGAGTGAACTCTCATGAGCATAGGCGCCGTAATGGCCGGAGCGCCCCTCGATGCCACCAACGTCGAGGGGCGGAGCCAGTGGCACCTCACTTGGCGGCGGCTGCGACAGGACAAGGTGGCGATGGTGTCGCTGGTCGTCATCCTGATCATGGTGGTGCTCGCCCTCGCCGCGCCCTTGTTCGTCTCCATCGTTCATCACCCGCCGAATGTCGCGTACCCGAACACCGGCGAGGACGCGGCGGGAAACCCCGTGGGGCCCGGTACCAGTGGCTTCTGGCTCGGCACCGATGGCACTGGCCGCGACCTGTTCATCCGGATTCTCTACGGCGCGCGCATCTCGCTGTTCGTCGGCTTCGTCACCACCGCGCTCGGCGCGATCGCGGGCGTCACAGTTGGCCTGGTCGCCGGGTACTTCGGCGGGTTCGTGGACACGATCTTGGCCCGGTTCATCGACGCGGTTCTCGCGTTCCCATACATCGTGCTGGCGCTCTCGCTCGCGGTGGTGGTCGGTCCGAGCCTGACCGTGATCGTCGCGGTAATCGCGTTCTTCTCCTGGGCCGCCATCGCCCGGATCGTCCGTGGCCAGACCCTGTCGATAAAGGAGAAGGAATACATCGAGGCGGCCAGGTCGCTGGGCGCCGGCCCCTTCCGGATCATGTTCCTCGACATCCTGCCCAACCTGCTGGCGCCGGTGCTGGTGATCGCCACGTTGTACATCCCGACGGCCGTGGTGTTCGAGGCGACGCTCTCCTATCTGGGCCTCGGCATCCAGCCGCCGGTAGCGAGCTGGGGGAACATCCTGGCCGACGCGCAGAACTTCTACCAGCAGGCCTGGTGGTACGTGGTCTTCCCCGCAGCGGCGCTGCTCATCACCACACTCGCGTTCAACCTGCTCGGCGACGGGATACGCGATGCGATGGATCCGCGCACCGAGCGGGTTCTCGCCGCCGGGCGGGACCGTCGGCGGCGGGCTAGGCGCAACAAGACCGCCGGTACTGGCGGCGCACTCGACGCGCCCGACGTGGCGCCCTTCGTGCCTCCGGCGGGGGGCAACTGACATGGCCATGTTCGGGTTCCTGGTCCGGCGCATCCTGACCGGCATCGTGGTGATCTGGCTGGTCGCCACCGGCGCGTTCTTCTTGTTCTTCGCGCGCCCGGTCGACACGGTCGCGCGCCAGCTGGCCGGCCGTGCGGCCATCCCGCAGGTCATCAACACGGTGATCACCAACCTCGGTCTTAACCAGCCGATCATGGTGCAGTACTGGCACTTCCTCGACAACCTGCTGCATGGGGACCTCGGCTACTCCTATTACACCCAGGAGCCGGTCGACACGATGCTGAAGCAGGACCTGCCGCCTACCATCTCCCTGGTGGTCGGCGGCTTGGTCTTGTGGCTGGTCGCCGGGCTGAGCGTCGGCATCATCAGCGCCACCAGACCCCGCAGCTTGTTCGACGGATCCTCCTCTGTCGCCGTGCTGATCGGCCTGTCGATGCCGGTGTTCGTAATCGGCGAGCTGCTGATCCTGGTCGTGTTCGTGCCGCTCAACAAGCACGGGTTCACCTGGATCCAGACCGGGTACGCGGGAATCTCCCAGGGGGTCGGCACATGGGCGGGGCACATGATCCTGCCCTGGATCACCCTGGCGGCCGTGCAGGCCGCCGTCTACACCCGGCTGACCCGGGGCCAGCTACTCGATACGCTCGGCGAGGATTACATCAAGACAGCCAGGTCCAAGGGGATATCCGAGCGGCGGGTGATCTACCGGCACGGCGTCCGGGCCGCCCTCACCCCGGTCGTCTCGCAGCTGGGCGTGGACGTGGGCCAACTGCTCGGCGGCGTGATCGTGGTGGAGGTGGTGTTCGGCCTGGGCGGCCTCGGCCAGGTGTCGGTCGAGGCGATCTATACCGACAACCTGCCGGTGATCATCGGGTTCGTCGTCGTCGCGGCCGCCTTCGTGGTGGTCGCCAATATCATCGTCAACCTGGTCTACGCCGTGCTCGACCCCCGAGTACGGATCACCTGAACCGTGTTTCATCGTGCTCCCGCCGCACGCGCCGCGCCGACTGCCCACCGGTCCGCGAGGTTCGCCCCCGACCGTGAGGTGTTCCGGCTCGCCCCGCCCGTAATCCTGTGGTGGGTCTGGCTTGCCTTCGTGATCGCCAACATCGTTGACTTCGCGATCCAGGGCGCCCCTGGATTGTCGACGAGGTTCGTGATCGTGGTGGCGGGGAGCCTGGCCACGGTCACCGGGCTCGCCTACGCCCTAGCGCTCCGCCCGCGTGTCATCGCCGACCACGACGGCCTGGCGATCGTAAACCCGTTCCGTGACCATCGCGTTCCGTGGTCAGCGATCCAGACGGTGGACACCGGCGACTGGGTGCGGGTGCATTACGTTCTCCACGTGGACGCGCCCGGCGCCCAGGCCAGTGCGGCCGGTAAGTCAACTTCCTGCTGGGCTCTCTACGTCTCGGCCCGGACCAAGCGTAAGGCAGCCAGGCCGCCACGCCCGCGGCGCGGCTGGCTCCGCCCTTCGCTGCCTGGCGCGCTCGACGAGGAGACGGGCTACACCGGAGGTCCGCGCCTGCCCGAAGATGCGAAATACCTGGCTTCGCTCCCGCCGGCCAAGGCCATCGCCGCCCGCCTGGCCGCGCGCGCGGCCAAGGTGCATGCCCGGGCCGGACATACCGGCACCGGACAGAGCTGCCCGGTGACGGCACGTTGGGCCTGGCCGCCACTGGCCGCCGTTACGGCGCCTGCGCTTGCGCTGGTCATCATCGCGCTTGCCTAGGCGTGGAAAGCGGCCCGTACCTACCCAATGACGAAAATGGGTAGATCTGCCGATGCCGTCGCCAGGACGTTTCGCGGAAGGTGGGCGATACGCAGGCCGACTGGACGGCGATCACCATGGATCCGCAGCGATCCGAGGGAGGGAGATCATCATGATCCTGGCCACCACGACCGTCGAGGACGTCGACCGATTCCTGCAGGTGTTCGGCACCAAGGGCGCCGACAAGCGCGCCCTGCACGGGTCGAAGGGTGCCACCGTGTTCCGTGACCCGGCCGAGGGAAACCGGATGTGGGTGCTGTTCGAGTGGGACGAGGAGGGGTGGGCGAAGTTCGTGTCCGACCCCGAGGTCCCGCCGATCCTGAAGGAAGCCGGGCACCTCGGCAAGCCCCAACCGGGTCGCTGCTCGGCCAGTACCCGGCGTAGGCGAGGAGAGAACGATGACCAGCGCCATCAGCCGTCCCGCCCGCGTCGGCCTGATCACCGACCAGACCGGGGCGCTCTCCTTCATGGGTATCGCCAACGTTAACGTCGCCAAGATGGTTGTCGACGACATCAATGCCCGCGGCGGCCTGCTCGGCCGTCCCGTTGAGCTGTACGTCGAGGACAGCGCTACCGACGATGACATCGCGCACACGGCGGCCGCCCGGCTGGTCCGCGAGGCCGACGTCAACGTGGTCGTCGGTGGCATCTACAGCTCGACCCGGCAAGCGATCAAGCGCCCGGTGGTCGACGAGGCCGCGAAGCTCTACATCTACCCGGAGCAGTACGAGGGTCAGGAAAGTCATCCCCTGATCTTCTGCACCGGTCCGGTGCCCGCTCAGCAACTCGACCCGTTCATCCCCTGGCTGATGCAGGAGACGGGAGCGCGCAGGTTCTACCTGCCGTCGGCCGACTACATCTGGCCGCACGTGATGAACAAGAGGGTCCGGGACCTTGTCACGTCACGGGGCGGCGAGATCGTGGGCGAGGAGTACTTCCCGCTCGACCACACCGAGTACGCCCGGGTCGTCGATGACGTCATGGCGTCGGACGCCGAGGTCGTGTTCAACACGATCGTCCCGCCTGGGCTGACTCCGTTCCTCGCCCGGCTCCACGACGCCGGATTCATGGCGCGCGGCGGCCGGCTCGTGTGCACCTACTTCGACGAGAACTTCCTCAACCTCGTGCCCGCCGAGCACGTCGAGGGTCTCTACGGGTGCCTCGACTACTACCGTGACGTCCCCGACCCGTTCAGCGTCGAGCTACTCAATCGCTACGACGCGCGGTACCCGGGCAGCGCGATGTTCACGGCAGGCTCGGCGTGCTCGGGTACGTACCGGGCGCTCCGGCTGTGGGAGGCAGCGGTGACCGAGGCCGGGTCGCTCGACCAGGACGAAGTGATCGCCGCCCTCGACCATGCCAGCATCTCTGAGGGCCCGGGCGGCCGGCCGAGATGGTGCCGGGACAGCACCACGTGCGGATGAACATGTACATTGCACGCTCCGAGGCTGGCACCTTCAAGGTGGTCGAGAACCTCGGCTGCATCGACCCCGAGGAAGACCAGGTGGTGGCCGTCTGACCGAGAGTGGTCCGGGCCGGTCCCGCTGGCTGCTAGACGCAGCCTCCGGGACCGGCCCGGATTCCTGCTAGGGGAGGCGGCCGGTGAACGCCAGCATCTTGTCCTGCGGGCTGGCGTTGGCGGGGACCTCGACGGCCTCGGCCATCATCTTCTGGCCGAGTGGGTTGGTGCCGCGGAGCAGATCAGGCGGGACGTGGTGCAGGCCGATGGTCGTGGCCTCGACGGATTCTGGCGGGAGTGTCTCGTCGGCTCCGATCGAGCGGGCGAGATCCCAGCTATGGATCAGCAGGTCGCCGATCAGGAACCCGGCCAGGTCCTGCTTGGGGATCCCTCCGAACTCCGGGACATTCCCGGTGAGCCGCGCGGGATCCGAGAGCAAGGCGTCGAAGGCGGCCCGGATCCGGTCCCAGTCGTCGCCGGGGGCAGTGTCCGCGCCGATAAGGCCGCCGCCCTGGGCCTGCCAGCGAAGCGTATGGTCGACAAGCTGGCGAACGGTCCACTCGTCGCATGGCGTGGGCCTTTCCCACTGGCTGTCGTTGACCTGGCCGTAAACCTCGCTCCACTTGGCGGCGGCCTGACGCCAAAGATCCAACGGTCCGCTCATCTCATCCCCCACCTTGGTTCACTAACGGGTGTATATCATCCGGTACGCCTGGCGCATAAGGTGCTAGCGTGACTGCCCGCCCGCCGTCGGGAACGGTGACGTTCCTGTTCACCAGCATTCAGGATGCGCTGCGCCGGTGGGACGAGGCCCCGACTGAGATGGCGGCCGCGCAGCGGGTCCACGACGCCATCGTGCGGGACGCGATCGTGGGACACGGCGGGCACGTGTTCGGCACCGACGCAGACGGCTTCTGCGCCGCCTTCGCGACGGCGGCGAGCGCGGCCGAGGCCGCAGTCGAGGCGCAGCGCAAGCTGCGCGCCGAGGCCACGATTGGCTTCGCGGTGCGGATGGCGCTGCACACCGGAGAGACCACGGAACGTGACGGCAGCTACTCCGGGAGCGAGGTCAACCGGGCAGCGCGGCTGATGGCGCTCGCGCACGGCGGGCAGGTCCTGGTATCGGACGCTACCGAGGTGCTGCTGCGCAACCGCCTGTCGCTACGGCCGCTCGGCGAGCACGTATTCCGCGGGCTGCGCGGGCAGATCTCGGTGTACCAGGTCATCGCCGACGGTCTCCCGGCCGAGTTCCCGGTGCTCCACAGCACCGAATATCTCGCAGGTAACCTGCCGCGGCAGGTCACCTCGCTCGTCGGCCGCGACGACCTGGTGCGCCAAGGCGCCGAGCTCGTGCGCGACCGGCAACTGGTCACGCTGACCGGCGTCGGCGGGGTCGGCAAGACGCGGATGGCGCTGGAGGTCGGCGCCGAGCTGGCCGGGGAATTCCCCGACGGAGTGTGGATGGTCGAGCTGGCGACGGTTGGTGACCCGGGGTCGATCCCCGCCGCGATCGCGACCGTGCTCGGGATCATGCCGCAGGGCGACACCCCGCTGATCACCACGGTCGCCGCCACGCTGGTCGGCAAGCGCATGCTGCTCGTCATCGACAACTGCGAGCACCTGCTGAGCGCCACCGGGTCGGCGATAGAGATGATCGTCGGCCACTCGGGCCACCTCAGGATCATCACGACCTCACGCGAGCCGCTCGGTGTGAACGCCGAGGCGGTGCTCGGCGTCTCGCCGCTGGCGGTCGCCGGCGGCACCGAATCCGACGCCGTCACGCTGTTCGTCGACCGGGCCCGCGCCGTACGCCGCGATTTCGGGCTCGGTGACCCGGATACGGCGGCCGCGGTGACGGAGATCTGCGCCACGCTCGACGGTCTCCCCCTGGGCATTGAGCTTGCGGCCGCCCGCATGGCGGCCATGAGCGCGGTCGAGGTGCGGGACCGGCTCGCGGATCGCTTCCGCCTGCTGCAAGGGTCGACGCTGGGTCCCGAGCGCCAGCACACGCTGCGGCATGCGGTGGCGTGGTCGTACGACCTGCTGACCGACGACGAACGCGAACTGCTCCGCACCACTTCGGTGTTCGCCGCCGGATTCGAACTGGCGAGCATTCACGCCGTCGCCACGTGCGGCGATGTGGTCGACGTACTCCGCCATCTCGACTCGCTCGTGCGCAAGTCGCTCGTCGTGGCCGACCACAGCACGACCCGGACGCGCTACAGCCTGTTCGAGACTATCCGCCAGTTCGCCGAGGACCGGCTCGAGGCCGCCGGCGAGCTGACCGCGACCCGCGACCGCCACGCCACCCACTTCGCCGGAGAGGCCAGCGCCCGGTTCGACCGGTGGAACGGACCGGGTTGGCGGGACGCCGTCGACTGGGTCGACGCCGAGTTCGGCAACCTGCGCGCCGCCTTCAGGTGGAGCTCGGCCCGCGGCCACGTGGAGGTGGCGACGGACATCGCCGCGCACGCCGCGTTGATGGGCTTCTCGGTGCAGCTGTTCGAGACTCTCGCGTGGGCCGAGGAACTGCTCCCGGCGGCTTCCGCAGCCGACGTGTCCCGCCTCCCGCGTCTCTACGCTGCCGCCGGCTACGCCTGCTTCGCCGGCCGCGCCGAGGCTGCCAGGGCGAACGCGCACCGGGCCGTCGAACTGGAGGACGACGCCCGCTACGACCCGTGTGAGCCGGGGTACGCGATGTTCATCGAAGCCCTCGCCCAGGTCTACTGCGGTGACCTGGATCGCTACATCGAGCTGACCGGCGAGGTCGTGCGGCGCTACGGCAGCGACCGCGGCTACGGCCTCGCCTCGTACGTCGATGGCCTCCAGTCGGCAGGCCGGATCGAGGAAGCGCTGGCTCTCACCGAGGAATCGGTCGCCGCCGCCCGCCGGCTCGGCAACCCGTACTGGGTCGCTTATGCGCTCTGGATCGCGGGCATGGCGTTCTCGCGCACGAACGCCCGGCGGGCGCTGGCGGCCTGGGAGGAGGGCGTCGCCTTCGTGCACGAGCACCGCATCCACTTCTTCGAGGGCTTCATCGCCCGTGATGCGGCCCGCCTCAACACGTCGGACGGCGAGCCCGACGCGGCACTCGGGCTGTTCGCCGAGGCGATCGACGCCTTCCACCGCGCGGGTAACGTGCCGCAGCTGATCATCACGCTCGCCAGCATCCCGGCGCTGTTCGAACGACTCGACCGGCTTGAGCCCGCGGCCATGCTCCTCGGCGCGATGTCGCGGGAATCCTCGAGCTTCCACCACGTCCCTGAGCTGGCCGAACTCGGCGACCGGCTCACCTCCAGGCTCGGCGCGACCAAGGCGGCCGAGCTGGCCGCGTCCGGCGCGGGCCTCGACCTCGACGCCGCCGCCGGCTACGCCCGCAGGCAAATCGACGCTGCTCGCCGCGACCCCCGACCGGGGCCGCGCGGCGTTCGCCCGGGTGGCCTGAGCAGGCGCGAGATCGACGTACTTCGCCTCGTAGCCGCAGGCCGCACGTCCGGAGAGATCGCTACCGAGCTGTTCATTTCGACACGCACCGCCGAGCACCACACCCAGAACATCTACACCAAGATCGGCGTGTCGAACCGTGCCGCAGCCACGCGCTGGGCCATGGCGCACAGCGTCGTGGACGGCGTCCTCCACGGCTGACGGCCGGATTGAGCTGGTAACCCGGCGGCTGGAGCGCTGGTAGACGGCGGGAGGACGGTGTGCCAGCCTGGCAAGGTGATCCTCGACCGCCAGATGGAGCTGCGGCTGCAGGGACCGCTGCCGGCAGCCCTGACACTGAGGGCTGGTCAGGTCTGGCGAACCCAAAGTCCACGAGATGTCCGAGCCGACCGGGGGAGTGGCCGACCGCCCGGCGACGACGCCCGGGACGCGAAAACGGCCGAGTGGGCGGGGCGTCACAGGGTCATCCGGTAACCGCAAGTAGTCGAATGGCGTGCGTTGCCGCTCGTATGCTTATGCATCGATTGGCATCGCCATGAATAACGCGCGCAACCCGGAGCTCGTCTCGCCGTCAACTGGCTCCAGCAGTACGACCGGGATGGTCCGCTGGCCCGCGCGCTGCTGGTACACCTGGTAGCCGTTGTAGTTGTCATTGACCAGGCGCCACAGTTCCTCACGCTCGGCGCCTTCGGCCTCACGCGGGTGAACCGGGATATGCCGACCGCCGACCTCGATCGTGACTGCATCTGGATGCGCGCGCAGGTTGTGGTACCAGGCCGGGTGATGGTCGGCGCCTGCTTTGGAGGCGACGATCACGTAGCCGTCGCCGTGCCGTGTATAAAGCAGCGGCGTGCTGCGCGGCTGGCCGGACCTGGCTCCCCGCGTGTGCAACAGCAATATCGGCTGCCCTGCGGCAACCGTCAGCCGCCCGCCGGTCAGCGGGATGAGGCGCCGGTCGATGACCGGGAATACGTTCACGAATAGCCAGCCGCCGAGCCGGGTCCGGGCAAACGCCTGCGCCGCCTTGTCGAACGGCGTCTTGTCCTGTTGCGCGCGGAATCCTCGCTGCATACGCCGAGGCTAGCCGGCCATGCGCTCGCCCTGGCATGCGCTCACCGGCCATGATGGCCTTGATGCCGTCGGCAACGGTCAAAGCGGGCCGGGCATGTGACGGCCCCTGTCGTCGATATGCGGGAGGACCAGATGACCGACACGCTGGAGCAGATCAGCGCCTTGCTGCACGAGGCGGGCGAGACTCATCACCGCGTCTTCCGGATCGTCGACGGGGCCGACGACGACTGGGCGTCCTGGTACGCGCAGTGGCTGATCGATCTGTCGGAACTCCCGGATCTGCTGGGTGCCAGGCCCGTGCGCAGCGAGCTGATCTATCTGCTCGTCGGCCTCGACAAGCAATACGCGGGCGAGGCCCCCGGCGAACCCTGGGAAACCTACTACGCACGCCAGCTCCTGCGCCATTTCCGGCCATCAGGCAGCTGAGACCAGAACTGCGCGAAAGGCCTCCCATTTGCCAGCCTTATCTCCGGCTACTAGCAGGACCGCGTCCCGCCGGGGCCGGGGCCGCGCTGCAAGCGGGCCAGCCCCGGCGACCTTTCCAGATGGCCGGCCCCGGTTGGTGAGGACCAGGCAGTTGCGGTCCTCGCTGAGCGTGGCGAGGACGTCCGCGGTGACCTGCCGGGTGCGCTGCTCATCAGAGACCAGGTGCCGATGTGAGCACGCCACAGTGCGGACCAAGGTCCCGAGCGATGGGACATTTGGCTCCTGACGTGCAGCTTCTGGGCGGCGGAGTATGAAGCTCCGGGTGTGAACATCGGGCGTTCCAATGGGGTCGTGAGGGGGTGAGTTGAATACCCAGACGTCGGCCGTGACGTCATCGCGGCCTCCGGACCCGCGCACACTGGACAACGAAATTCAGCGTAAGTGGTCTCGATGGTCGTTCCCTGAGGACGGCCGCAGATCGTGCTGGAGGGCGAGCCGTGACGAAATAAGGGCGCTCCGCGGGAATCTGAGGAGGGAAGATCAATGCGTACTTCCAAGATCGTGCTGTTGGTGGTCGGTGTCCTCGTGTTGGTGGTGGCCGCCATCTGGAGACCAGTGGTGGCGCCGCAGCTAACGAAGCTGCCGACCAGCCTGGACATCAGTTACCGGTTCACCGGAACCTACACGGGCTACGTGAGCCAGTCCACGGGCGCGAGGCTGGCCGCGCCACAGAACCTGCCGCTGACCATCGACCGGCAAGTCAAGGCCGTGCCGGCCCAGAGCACCTCATCCGAGCTAGTAGTCAACGACGCCTCAACCGTGGCGTTCGGGCCGGAGAAGACCCCGCAGATTCTGCAGTATGGGCTCGACCGCTCGACGGCGGAGAGTGTGAAGAGCCCGCACGCCTACGCACTGGTACCTGGCAACGTGGTGGACCGGACCGGCAGTTACAGTCTCGGGCCGCCACCCGGCGCTGACACCGCCAAGACCTACCCCCTGTGGGTCGACGAGATCGGAAAGGCCGTCCCGATCAGCTACGCGAACGTCACCCAGACCGTCCACGGCGTGGCCGTACAGGAGTGGCAGCTGAATCTGCCCGCCACCCCGATGGCCGCCTCGTTCGTGAGCGCCATGCACCTGCCGACGACAATGTCGTTCGCGGAGTTCGAGGCCCAGCTCAAGGCCCAGGGCACCGACCTGGCCCTCGGGTTGAAGGTCCTGTCAGGGTCGCTGACCGCGGCGGAGAAGGCCAGCCTCGCGGCGCTGACCGCCAAGCCGATCCCGCTGCAATACTCCTACGCCATCAACATCAAGCTGCTGGTCGAGCCGACCAGCGGCACCATCGTGGATACGCTCACTGCCGTACGGGCCTATTCGGTCCGCCCGGAGCTCGGGCCGTTTGCGGCCGCGCTGGCGCCCATGCTGGCCGCTCACCCGACCAACCCGGCCGCCGCCCCGCTGGCCGCTGGCAGCAAGAAGCTGATCGCCGCTCCAGCCCAGCCGCTCTACACGCTGACCTTCCATCAGACCCCCGCCTCGATAACTGAGACGGCAGGACAAGCTGGGCACAACGCCCTCCTGCTGAGGATCGTCGAACTGTGGATCCCAGTCGGGCTAGGCGTGATCGGCTTGGTCCTGGTCGGCCTCGCCTTCATCGGCCGATGGCGGCGCGAGCCTCCCTCAGCCAAGTCGGCACAACCCGGCCCGCAAAAGGTCGGCGTGTAACGCGGACCACCACGGCTCGCCATTAGGATTGGTCTCCGGGAGCGGATCGGTGCGCTCCCGGAGATCGACCCGGGTTGACTGAACCTGACCTTTCCCCCGTTTCCCCGGACACGCCAAGTGCGGGTCAGTCGTCGTGTTCCGGTTACCTAAGCGGGCCTCGACCTCGACCGGACTGAGCGACGCGCCGAAAATCGATCTACGCGAGCCGCATTACTGGGCCGTCCCGATCAGATACCCACGACAGCGACGTGACGGGCGAAGACCCGTTGACCTGGCTGAACGCAGAACCCAGGGTCGTTAGGCCAGAGCTGGGCAAGAATCAGCTTGAGTTCCTCTTCGCCACTGTCGCTGCTGCAACGAAGGCCATGTTGCCTGCCACAAGGAGCCTTAAATGTTGCCACCTGGCTCCTGTTTCGGGACAGGTTTTCGAAAATCGTGGACCGTACTGGATTTGAACCAGTGACCTCTTCCGTGTCAGGGAATTCAAGGGTGTCTGCCACCGTCGGACTGAGTCGAACTGGGAGCCCCTGACCTGCGAGGAGAATCTGGCTGCGTCGCGCTGGGTCGGAAGACGGCTGGGCACGTTGGCTCCCATTTCTGGCTCCCGTCGCCCGACCGCACCTCGAGGCAGTCGATGCTGCGTAAGCCTTGACGTGAACGCCCGCACCCTGGTGGTCAAACCGGCGGAGAGCTCGCCGATGACTGTGGTGGATCATGCCGGTGGTCCGCTGGCCGCGGAGGCTCGCTCTCGGCAGAGACATCCCCGACGCTGCATTGGCTACTCTGTGGATGTGAGTTACCAGCCGATGACCCTTGCCGAACTGGCTCGGTTCGTTGCCGTCGAGCCAGACTTCGACTCGCGATGGCGGCTGGTCGTTGAGTTCCTCAAGGAGTACCGCCAAGAGCCAGCCGGGGTCCGTTCGAGCCTGCTTGAAGACGAGCCGGGCCCGATCGGTGATGAGCGCTGGGATGTGTTGTTCGCCGGGCTTGCCGAGCATCTTGCTATGCGGAACGGTAAGGCTGCGCCGCGGTGGTCGGCCTCCCGCGGGCTGAGGCGCTTCTGGTTCCCGTTTGACAACCCGGGTGCCCGAGCGCAGGCGCTCGTTCACGCCCCGGCTGCGTTTCGCAGGCGTGGTGTCTTTGTCGCCGACTATGAGATAGACGCCGCGTGAGCGAATTCGCGCCCTTGCTCGATCGCGAAGGCATCGAAGAGGCCTTCCGTCGGCTCGGTGACCGGCTGGCGAAACGCGGTGTGGTGGCTGACATCTATGTGTTTGGCGGCGCTGCGATGGCCTTGGCTTACGACTCGCGTCGTGCTACCCGCGATGTTGACGCGCTGTTCAAGCCGCATGGCATCGTGCTGGAGGAAGCCCAGGCAGTAGCCGCCGAACTGGGACTGCCTAACTGGTGGCTCAACGAGCAGGCAAGCTCCTACGCCGCGCCCGGCGGAGATCCGTCGGCATCCCGTGTATTCGATCACCCTGGCCTTCGTGTCTTCGCCGCTTCACCCGAACATCTCCTCGCGATGAAGGCGCTCGCCGCTCGGCCCCGCGACGCACAAGACATTAGGCAGCTCACTGAAATGCTCAACATCCACACCCTTGCCGACGTCCTCGCATTGGTGCGGGACGTCTTCCCGGAAGAGGAACCCCCTCCCCGGCTCAGGCTCCTCCTCGAGGATATTTTCGGTCCGGGCGCCTGACTGGCCGGCCACAGCCTGAACCCGCTACGTACATCAAAATGTAGGCCATGAGTTATGCGCGTTGAGCCGCCGCGGACCGCGCCGTTTTAGGCGGCATCATGTATAACCACTAGCATAGGCACGGCGAGAAGGCTGATTCCGATGAATCAGGCCACAATTGCTGCAGCACGATCTTGGCTTTCATATCGCGCACGGTGATCTGATCATGGCGGTTAGAGGCAAGGCATTCAGCCGGTGTATGCTACGGCGGTGGCCGTCAGAGCCGCGCCCGGGGCCGGTCTCGTCGCGATGGTCAGCGCCGTGGCCGTACTTGCCCGGCTGCACCTCCGCAACTCCGCAGACGGCGGCCGGGCCAGCGCAGGCGCACACCGCTCCAAGCGCGTCCAGCACGATGCCCCCGGCATGCCGCGCGGGGCAGATCCAGTCAGCGGTGGCCCGTTTCTTTGCCTCCTGGGATCACCGCGACAAGCCCGGTCTCGGAAACCTCTTTGACTCCGAAGGCGTGCTGGACATGGCCACGAAATACCAGGACACGCTGCACGACCAGGCGTGGGACGAAGCCGCCGGGCCAGCAGCCATTGAAGCCTTCGCCGCGGCCCAGTGGCGCCTCGGCGAAACGCTCTCCTACCACGGGATGACGGTGTATCCCCCGCAATACGGGGAGCACGGTGGTGCCGAGGTCAACCTGGTCAGCGCCAGATTCGCCGATGGCGACGTCCAGCCGGTAGAGGAGGCGAAATTCAACTACGACTGCGCACATAGTGCCCTGACGCACGTGGTGATCATCTCTGCAGGAGCCGGTAAGACGCCGTAGCGGTGTCAGGCCGGCCAGTCCCATGGATTCCAGCGCCCTGTCACACGATGTCCAGTACTTGCCGCTTCTCGACATTATCGGTAAGAGAGAGCGGCGAAATACCTCACTGATCTGCCGCGAGGGGTAAACGTACCTCAGGGAGCGGCGAGGACAGTTCAGCCTGTCGTTCAGCAGACAGGGCCGCGGCTCGCCGCGACGGCGGTAAGCATCGAACGGACTGCGGTGAAGTCGACTGCGGCAGGGCTGCGATACCGGATGCATCCCTTACCGACATCAAGGCCAGCAAGCTGTCCGCGATGAGCATCGAGGACATCGGCGCGCATCACGTACAAGGAGATGTAGCGTAAGTTATCTTTCCCCGCAGGGATTTTGAATTTCGAGTCAAGTTGCGGCGTGTGTGACGGCTGATGACAGGCGCATGCTGGCTCGTGATTACTGCAGGTGATAGCTGCAGGTGGGTAAGGCGGCGAGGGATGCCTGCCGGGCGAGGTCGGTGAGGGCGTCGCGGTAGGCGCGGTCGGCTTGCCGGAGCCGGCTGCGGCCGGGTGGTCCGGTGCTGGTGAGCTGGGCGAGGCCGGGTATCAGGAGCCGCTGGGTCAGCCGGGTGAGGAACAGGGCGATGGTCAGGCCGTCGGCGGTGACCTGGTAGGTGCGGCTGTGCGGGATGCGCTCGATGATCTGGTGGGCGCGGAGCCTGCGCAGGTCGTAGCTGATCTGGCCGCTGGTCATGTCCTCTGGCGTTTTCCCGAGCTGGGGGGCGAGGTAGTGCCGCAGGTCGCGGCTGGTGAAGCCGGCGGGCCGGAGCGCGAGCGCGCAGCAGGCGCCCAGGAGGGCCTGGACGCGGGGGTCGGGGAATCGCATCCCGGGGATGCGGGTGCAGGTGGTGCTGATGACCGGGCTGGTGATCGCTTCCAGCGCGGCGGCTCCGTCGGCGGGGTCGTGGCTGATGCATTCGGCGTCCAGCAGGCGCCGGTTGGCTGAGTAGCCGACCTCGGCCATGGCGGCGAGGTTAGTCAGCTCTTTGCCGATGCCGAAGTCGCGCGGCTGGTTGAGCGTGGTCTCGGTCCGGAGCGCTCGTCCTTCCTTCAGGTACTGTTTGACCTGGGTTTTCTTGTAGAACAGGTAGAGGTAGGGACAGACGCCGGTGGTGATGACCTGGGTGCGGAAGGTCCCGGGGGTGCGGCTCTTGCCGCGCAGGCGGATCTGGCGGCCGAAGACGATGTTCACCTTGTCCGGGCGGCCGATGTCGATGTTGTCCCGGATCAGCTGCTCGAAGAAGATCCGGCCCGCGACGGGCCGGTCCAGCGCCATGGTGGTGGAGAACTCGATCTGCTGGACCGACAGCTGCCAGCGGTAGTCCGCCTGCTCGTCCTCGGGGGTGAACGGGTGCGGCAGCCGGGCCAGCCATTTGCCGGCGAAGCGGTAGATCTTCTGGTCGGTCAGCCCGTCGCAGATCCGCTGCACCGCGGCCGGGTCGCTGGCCGAGCCGAACGCGTTGTCCAGGGCGGTGAAGCCGATCCCGGCCCTGGCGCACTGCCGCTTGGCGTACTCGTGCCCGTTGAGGTAGATCTGCCCGGTGTACGGAAAGTAGCCGCAGAACTTGATATAGAACGGGCCGAAATCGGCGTCGAACCCGTAGAAATACCAGTGGTTGACCATGGCCTGCTCCTGGCACAGCCACGGGTACCGCTTCCCGGTCACCGGGTCCTGGCGCTGCCGGGTCCGCCATATCCGGGTCTTCTCCTGGGCCACGCCGGCGAACAAGATGCACTCCCCGCCGTCGTGCCCGGCCAGGTACTCCCTGGCGATCTGGTCCTTGCTCTGGCCTTTGGCGAACCGGATCAGGTCCAGCCTCCGCGTGTCGATGTAGTGGCGGATGTCCGCGGCGAACCGCTCGGTCATCGGGCGCATCAGCGCGGAGGACACGAACTGGTTCCCGCGGTGATGGCAGAAGAACCCGTGGATGCCCTGCCCGTACTGCAGCCGCGGCTGGCGGAAGGTCAGCAGCATCCGGTCGATGCAGCGGATCTCCAGCGTCACGTGACCGGACAGGACCTCAGCGGCAGTACGCGGTAGCGTCATGACGGGCTCCGACTGGGGCTCGGCCGGCAACGGCCACCCGACCGCTGCAAGCGGCGAATGAACAGTCCCATCATGGACTGACTTGAGCCCCAGCCGGAGCCCCTTCAGCCGACCTCAGCCCGCCCCGCGCAGACGCCAGCCCGCACTGGCATGCCTTGTCGGGCTGGGGCGAAGCCCCGTTATACATTCACCCCTATCACCGGGCAGCCTGGTTGCGGGCGCAGCCAGTGACATCGGCCAGGGTCGCGCGTTCACGCAGAGCCGGCAATCAGTTGCGAATTGACTACTGCGAGCCGGCCAGGCATGATCATCTCTCGTGTCCGAGATGCCGCCTCCTGCCCCGGGTTGCACCCCGTGTGCTGCCCGCGATGAGGAGATCGCGCAGCTACGGGAGCAGCTGGCGGGGCGCGACGCCGAGGTCACGGGCCTGCGGGGCCAGGTCGCGGAACTGAAGGACCGGGTGGCCCGGCTGGAGCGGGCCGTGTCCCGGAACAGCGGCAACTCGTCGATGCCCCCCTCAGGTGATGACACGCCGGGCCGCAAGCCGCCCCGGAAGCAGAGGCGGGCGGCGGAGCGGGACGCGGCGAAGAACCGCAGGCGAGGCAAGCAGCCCGGCGCGCCCGGGACGGCGATGACCTGGACCTGCCCGGATGTGACCCGGGACTGGTTCCCCGAGGGCACCTGCGAGTGCGGGGCAGCCCTGGACGGCGCCGCCGACCTCGGGGTCGCGCGGTCGTACCAGCAGAAAGAGGTCCCCGAGCCGGCGGCCGTCACCATCCAGCATGACCTGCACGAGACGCAGTGCCCGTGCGGGAAGACTCACGTGGCGCCCCGCCCGCCCGGCGTCCCGGACTCCGCGGTCTCGATCGGGCCGCGGCTGCGGGCACTGGCGGTCTACCTCCTGGTGTTCCAGCACCTGCCCGTGGAGCGGTGCCGGCTGCTGCTGTCCGACGTCGCCGGCGCGGAGGTGTCCGCCGGGTTCATCCACTCCTGCCTCGCGAAGGCCGCGTCGATGGCCGCCGGGGTCGTGAAGCTGATCAAGACGCTGATCATCGCCTCCAGGGTCGTCGGGTTCGATGAGACCACGCTGCGGTCCGGGGCGGCCGGGGAGAAGAAGTACGTCCACGGCGCGTTCACCGAGAAGTACTCGCTGTTCCACCTCGGCACCCGGTCCCTGGACACCATGAAGGACTTCGGGATCCTCGCCGGACTTCGCCGGGATCGCGGTCACCGACCGGTACGGCAACTACTTCCACGCGACGTGGAAGAACATCTCCGGCCACCAGGCCTGCGTCCAGCACCTGCT
This sequence comes from uncultured Actinomycetes bacterium, assembly GCA_963819785.1. GTDB lineage: Bacteria > Actinomycetota > Actinomycetes > Streptosporangiales > Streptosporangiaceae > Palsa-504. The sequence goes on from CAWFXW010000014.1 coordinate 288,307, forward strand.
GCGTGACCTGCAAGACTGCGCGGAAACCTACCCGGGCACGATCTGGCCCGGGCAGGCGCAAGACGCCCTCCGCAGGCTGATCCACGCCCGCAACCAGGCCAGCGGCGACGGCCTGGACGCGATCCCCGCCGCCATCCGCGGGCCGCTGGAGAAGCAGTTCCGCCGCGCGATCACCGTCGCGCTGGCCGACGTGCCCCGCGTCCCCGGCCCCAAGAACAGCACCAGGCAGCACCCCGGACGGGACATGCTGGAATTCTGCCGCGACCGCGAAGCCGACGTCCTGAGATTTACCACCGACACCGACGTGTGGCCCACGAACAACATCAGCGAGTCCGGCCTGCGGCCGAACAAGACCCAGCAGAAAGTCTCCGGGCGGCTGACCAGCGACGACACCACCCAGGACCGCCTCGACATCCGCAGCTACATCGACACGGCCCGCAAACACGGCCAAGACGTCCTCACCGTCCTGCACGCCCTGTTCACCGGCAGTCCCTGGGCACCCCCGGTTCCCGGCCAGGCCTGACCCGCGCACCACCCTGCCCCGAAACCGTCACGCACAGCACCCCAAACATCACCCAGGTCACACGGGTGAATGTTTACCTTCGCTCGCCCGACTGCTTGCATGGTTATGCATGTCCACCAGGCACCGGAACCTCCGGATCTGCCGCATATCGGGCGTCAGGTTCAGCCTGATGCAGTCGTCTCCGCGGCCGGGTGCCGCAGCGACGAGCACCTCGGGCAGTGGCCAGCGCAGGCCTCAAGGGAACCAGCCGTGCCGGACCCTCCTGAGGCTGCCCAGAAGCTCATCACCGTACATCACACTGAGTGACTGGGAGGTCAGGGAGAACGCTCACCGAGCCGCCGTTCTGCATGGCGGGAGTAACCTCGGCTTCTGTCCGCTGGGGCGCGCAGAACGGGCTGTTGTGCGCTCGCCTGGCGGCATGACTGCGGGGTCCTGTGGCGGAGTGCCGGGAGGAATGGCGGAATGGGACGGGCGCTGCCGGTATGGTCGCCTTCCCGTGGGCGGGGGTGGCCTGGGCGGACGCTGACCGGGCGAGGTCAGCGTGGCGATGCCGGGATCGCGGCCGGGGTCGGCCAGGGTTGGCGTGTACCGCTGTTTCCAGACGGGGCGGCTTCGCCGCTGGGCCGGGCAACCGCTGGCGCTAGCATCGGGCGGCTCCAGGGCGCCGCCCGCGAGCGGCGTGGAGTTCGGCGGCCATTGTCTTGATGCGGTGCCCGAGTGCGCTGTCGCGTAGCGCGCCGTAGCCGATCAGCAGGGCCGGGGGCTGCGGGTTGTGGTCTGCCCAGTTGCGTGCTGCGTCCTCGAGCCTGATGCCGTGCCTGGCTGCGGCGTCCAGGAGCGTGCCGGCGCCGGGTTCGTCGGGCAGCCGCAGGAGCAGGTGCAGGCCGGCGGCCTCGCCGCTGGGCTGGATCTCGGGCAGGTGGGCGGCCAGGGCGGCGAGCAGCCGGTCGCGGCGGGATCGGTAGATCGGGCGGACCCGTCGCAGGTGCCGGGCGAAGGCGCCGCTGTCGATGAAGCGGGCGAGCGTCAGCTGGCCGAGCGCCTCGCTGGCGACGTCGTCGAGGAACTTGGCGCGGACGATGTCCTCGGTCAGCTGCGGCGGCGCGATCAGCCAGCCGAGCCGCAGGGCGGGGCTGAGGACCTTGCTCACGCTGCCGCCGTAGACGACGCGCTCGGGGTCGAGGCCCTGCACCGCGCCGATCGGCAGGCGGTCGTAGCGCAGCTCGGCGTCGTAGTCGTCCTCGATCACCAGCGTGCCGGCGGCGCGTGCCCAGCCGAGCAGCTCGACGCGCCGGTCGGCGGAGAGCACGACGCCGCTCGGATAGGAGTGGGCGGGCGACAGCAGCACCGCGCCCGCGTCCAGCCCGGCCAGGCGCGAGGTCTGCAGTCCCTGCTCGTCCACGGGCACCGGTACCGGCTGCAGGCCGGCCGCCCGGATCAGCCGGCGGTGGTAGGAGAAGCAGGGGTCCTCGACCGCGATGCGGCGCACGCCGCGCAGGCCGAGGGCCCGGCACAGCAGCATCAGGGCCTGGGAGAAACCGCCGCAGATCAGCACCTGGTCGGCGGTGGCACGCACGCCGCGCACCCGGCCCAGGTACGCGGCGAGCGCGGTGCGCAGCTCCGGCGCGCCGCGCGGCTCGGGGTAGAGCAGGCCGCTATCGGGCATCTCGCGCAGGACGTCACGGTAGTGGTGCAGCCAGTCCTGCCGGGGGAACAGTGCCGGGTCGGGCAGCCCGCTCGCCGGGGTGGCGCCGTCGCGGCCGGCGGGCACCGGCCAGAACGGCACGGCCCGGTGCTGCGGGCGGCTGCCGGTGTCCTGCGCCCGGACCCGGGTACCCGATCCGCCGCGGGCCTGGAGGTATCCCTCGGTCACGAGCTGCTCGTAGGCCCCGGCCACGACCGAGCGCGACACGTCCAGCTCGCGGGCCAGGACCCGCGAGGGCGGCAGCGCGGCGCCCGGAGCCAGCGACCCCCGTGCGATCGCGTCGCGCAGGGCCCGTTCGAGCTGGGCCCGGAGGCTGCGGGGCCGGGAGCGGTCGAGCGTAACCAGCACATCGGCAGGGAAGCCGGTGCGGCCGGTTGCGGGCACGATATTGGACTGGATACTTCTCACCATATTGGCCTCTCTATCTAAGCCGCTTCTAACCTAGCCTGGCCGTATCTGCCAGATCCACCGGAAGGATGCGAGATGTCGCAAGCCAAGCAGTACAACACCAGCCGGGCGCTCGTGATCGGCGCGCAGGGGGTGCTCGGCGGCCTCCTCGCCCAGGCGTTCGAGACCGGCGGATGGGCCGTTGTCAGGGCCGGGCGCAGGCCCGATCCCGGCGCCGGGTTCCGCCACGTCGACCTTGACGAGCCCGAGACCGTCGCGGCAGCGACCGGAGATGCCGACGTGGTTATCAACGTGGTCCCCGACCGCGGGCTCACCGCGGAGAGAATGGTGCTCGACCGGGGCGGCCTGCTCATCAACGTCTCGGCCATGCCGGCCGAGGCCGGCCGGCGTCTCCGGCAGCAGGCCGGGACGGCGCGGGGGACCGTCGTCATGAACGCGGGCATCGCGCCCGGTGTGACCAACCTCATCGCCGCTGACCTGCTGGCTGCCCACCCGGAGGCCAACGAGGTCGAACTGGCCTTCACCGTCTCGACCAGGAGCACCAGCGGCCGGGCGGGCGGCGACTTCGGCCACCGCAACCTGACCACCGTCAGCCGGCACCGCACGAAGGTCATCCCGCTACCCCAGCCTTTCGGCCGGCGCCGCTGCCTCGGCTTTGCCGAACCGGATGGCGGCTGGCTGGGCGGCGTCGCAGGCGACCGGGTGGTCAGCCCTTACCTGTGCATCGCCGAGAAGGCCACGTACCGCGCCATGCTCGCCTTGAACACGGCCGGCCTGATGTCACGGCTGCCGCGCGCCGCGTTCGGCTCTACCCCCCGAACCGGCGCAGGCGACGCCAGCGACGAACCGGTAGCTCACTGGATCGCGGTGCTGAAGCAGGGCGAGCGGATCGCCGCACAGACCCTCCGGTGCCGCGGCGACTACCGCTGCGCCGCCGCAAGCACGGTCGTCTTCGTCCGCGCCCTGATCGCCGGCGGCGCTCTCCCCCGCGGCGTCTTTGACCCCGAGGACCTGCTCTCCCTCGATGCCCTAGCCCCGGCGCTGCGCCAGTACGGCATCGCCGCGGTCAACGAACCGGTGACCGCGAGCAGCGCGAAGGCCACCCCGGCGCCCGCGGGAGCCAACCCGTGACCCGGCCCCGGACGCGGCGCCGGCGGACCAGGGCGCTCCTCGGCATCGCCGTGCTGGTCACCTGCGCCGCGGCGGGCGCCGCGTACCTCTACTTCCACTACGTCGACGTCGTGCGCTACAGCGCCGACCAGGGGCGAGTCACCATCGAACGAGCCGAGCTGGACGAGGCCGGGACGGTGCTGGTCACGAACAAGAGGTTCGCACTGTACATATTCCCGCCCGATGCGGCCGCCCATGTCACCTGCACCGGCGACTGCGCGTCGGCCTGGCCGCCACTGAAGCTGCATGCCGGACAGACGATCGCGGCCGGCGCCGGGGTACGGGCTGACCTGCTGGGGACGATGCCGGATCCGGGCGGCGGCCGCGTCGTCACCTATCACGGATGGCCGCTGTACACCTACCTCGGCGACGCATCTCCCGGCCACGCGGCCGGCCAGGGCAAGGACGACGACGGCGGGTACTGGTACGTGATGCGCCCGTCCGGACAGATCGTCAGCCCGTAGCGGCACACCCCGCCCCAGCCGGGCAGAACGCAGACCCGGCACATATGTCACCGGAAGTCTCTCATGCAGCAACAGCCAGGACCGGCACCGATTCGGCAAGGAGACTGATTTCCTACCAGAACGATCGAAAAGGCTCCGCGCCGATCGCCGGCAAGGCCGGGAGCATGAGCGAGTATTCCGCTTCGTGCATAGATCAGCCTGTCGCACAAACCCTGGCGAGTGCCTCAGCATCACAAGATCTAGCGTCGCATTCGGGCAGGCGTCCCAGATATAGGGGTCGATAAGGTCCTCGTACCGTTTGTGCGACAGGCTGAGATATGCGTGCGGATGAAGCGCTCATTTCGGCTGACAGCGTTTTCCGCGGAGACGCGCGGGCGATGGTCTCGCCCGCCGGGGGCAGGAGCAGGCGGCTCAGGAATGGGCCGTACCGGGTGTGACGCGGCGCTCGGCTTCGGCCCGGATGCTCCTGAAGGACGAGCGGACGGCCGCCTCCCACACGGCGGCGACCCGGTTGGCCCACCACTGGCCCGCGAGTCCGAAGTCGGTGCCGAGCTCCCCGGAATACTCAAGCCTGGTCGTGCCATTGTCCTCGGCGAGCGTGAAGTCCTCGGTGATGCAGGGCACCGGGCCGCGGACCAGCCGGAAGCCGATCGTGTGCGGCCGGTCGAAGGTGACGGTCTCCAGCGTGGCCGCAGTGAGCCTGCCGTGATGCACTGGCGTGTTATGCTCGGCCAGCACCATGTCGGTGCCGCGCTGGAGTACCTGAAGCTTGCCGGACATGGCCCGGGGCGTCCGGCCCAGATACGGCGCGGCGATCACGTCGAACACGGTCGCGGCCGGAGCCGCGATCTGGACCCCGAACGGGCCGAGCGGGCGGACCCGGCGGCCCCAGCCTGTGTCGATGGTCAGCTTGCCGGTCACGACCAGGTAGTAGCCCAGGCCAGCCAGACCGCTGACTCCGGCCGCCGCCACCGTGGCACCTCGGATCATGCCCGCCAGCTTACGGGGCAGTGCGCCCTTACCGCGCGGCGCCGCTGCGGCGATCTCGTCCGGCGGGATCAGGAGAGCGTGGCCATGCCTGGTGCTGCACCCTGTCAGGGCCGCGCTGCGACGCTGCAGGCAACTCGCCCTCGCCGTTCTGCATCTATTGCCGCGCCGCTACAGAGCCTTCATTATGCGGCCATATCTGGTCAACATGGGCGCCGATTGTCCGGGAACGGATGGGCCGGCGTGTTCCTCCGTCTTGCTTGCATGTGCTGATGCGCTGGCGTCCGGCTCGCCCGCGCCGCACGGCTGGCAATTAGCGCGAGTCCGGACGGGCAGGTGCGTCGCGGTCCGCTGGCCGCCGGCCGGGCAATCCCCAAAGGCCCGGCGTCAGCCAGGCCTGGCGCCGGCCTGATGACCTGCGGCCTGGACGCACGTGCCCGCAACTGCACCGGGCATGGCACGCGCCCCGGGGCCCGCCGCGGTCAGGTCCGGGGCAGGTCGATGCTGGTGGTGATGTCTATAGCGCCGCGCAGGGACCGGGCCACCGGGCAATGACCGGCGTGGATGTCCATCACCCGGTCGATCGCTGACCTGTCGGTATCCGGATCGGCGCGGAGCCGGTAGCGTACCGCGATCCGCTTGAGGACCAGGGTGCGGCCCTCGAGCTCGACCTCTCCGGTCGCGTCGGCGTGGAGACGACCGTCTCCGGCTGGGATGCCGCGCGCCTCCAGCGCGCCGCCCAGCGTCCCGGTCAGTCAACCAGCCGCCGCGGCGACGATGTAGTCCAGCGTGGTGGCGTGCGGCTGGTACTGGCCCTCACGCAATCCGTAATGCGCGGCGACCTCGCCGTGCACGCCGAAGACCACCGGCGCGTCCTCGGCCGGCACCCGGGCGTACCGCAGCGGCCCGCCCGCCCGGTCCACCTCCACGTGAGACCGGTAGACCACATCACCCATGACGCGTCCTTCCTCGGGACCGGCACGCCCATCGCATCAACCCAAGCCTACGGGCGGAAGAACCATCGGCCCATAGCAGACGCGCTGTTTGGTGGCACGGCCAGCCAGAGCAGGTTCCGATGCTGATCACAGGACGTGGTCAACCAGCCGACGGTAGCCACGCGAATACCCGCCCAATTGGCGCGGTTGCGGCTTCGGGGTCCCTATGGTCATCCGTGCTGCGCCCGAACGGGTTGTTCTGGATGTGTCGGTCATCGCGGCCGCCACGGGGCCACGCCTGGCGAGGGTGGGCCGGGAACGAGATTAGCTACTGGCCGGTGGCGGGTTCTGGTTCAGTGGTCGTGGTCTTGGCTGTGAGGTCGATCAGGGCGCCGAGAGCCGTCTGCGGGTGCCCGATATAGGGCACGTCTGCGGGAATCTTCACCGGGCGGGTCTTGCGGGACGCCCTTGAACAGGCACGCGGTCTGAGCTGAACCGTTCTCGAAGAAGGTTCCGCATGCGGGACTGGCTCGGCGGCATGGAGATAACGACGAGGTCACTGTGCTGGCAGGACGGCCGGTGATGAAGGGCGCGCTTCGGCGCAGTAGCGAGCCTGCGCGGTGTTGCCGCCGCTCTACGATTGGGCTGTGACCGTGCCCGAGCCCGCCGCGCACTGGCTCGGCGGCGTCGAGCGCTGGAACCGGGCGCACGGCTGGGCGGGCGACGCGCTGGCGGCGCTCGCGTTCGTCGCGGTCCTCGGCGGGCTCTCGATCAGCGGGTCGCAGGGGCTGCATTGGTCACTGGTCTGGGTGATAGTCCTGATCGTGGCGTTTGCCGTGCTGCATCTGACGGTCGCGTTCCGGCGCCGCTGGCCGGAGTTCGCCTATGCGGCGGCGAGTGTGGCGCTGCTGGTGATCGTGCTCGCGCCGGACGGGCAGGTGACCCATCCCGTCTCCGGCGGGCCGGCTCGCGTCCCTGCGCTGTTCTTGCCGTCCAGCCTGGTGTTCCTGGTCCTCTTGTTCAGCGTGGCGGCCCGCGCGAGCGCCGCCCGCAGCCGCGCCGCGCTGGTGATCGCGCTCGCGGGCGTGGGTATCGCCACCGGCACGGCTGCCGATGCGTTGCGCCGGTTCACCGCGGGCGGCTGGCTGATTACGTTCTACCTCGGCGTCGGGTTCGGCCTCAGCGTGCTGATGACGTGGAACCTGGGCCGGCTCGCCCTGGTGCGCCGGCAGCGGGCGGCTACCGAGCGCTCCGAAGCGGCCCGGCTCGCCGTACTTGAGGAGCGGGCTCGCATCGCGCGGGAGATGCACGACATCGTGGCGCATTCGCTGGCGGTGATCGTCCGGCAGGCCGAGGGAGGCGCGTTCGTGGCCGGCCAGGATCCGCGCGCGGCCGGCCGGGTGCTGCAGACGATCGCCGGCACCAGCCGCTCCGCGCTCGCGGACATGCGCGGCCTGCTGGGTGTGCTGCGCGATCCGGCCAGCGGATCAGACGGCGAGCCGGGCGGGAGCTCTGAGGCAGAGCCGGTCGCCGCGCCGCAACCCGGGCTGGCCGATCTGCCGCGCCTGGTCGCTGGCGTCCGCGACAGCGGCGTCGACGCCGAGCTCACCGAGTCCGGCGCGCCGTTCGCCATCGGCGCTGCCGCCGAGCTCGCCGTCTACCGGCTCGCGCAGGAGGGGCTGACCAACGCGGTCAAGCACGCCGGGCCGCGGGCGCACGTCGCGGTGGCGCTGCGGTGGCAGCCGCAGGAGCTGACGGTCGAGGTCGCCGACGATGGCGGCGGATCGATGCCGGCGCCTGCGGTTCCCGGAGCCGGCGCCGGGCTGCAGGGGTTGCGTGACCGGATCGCCGCGGTGGGCGGCACGTTCAGCGCGACACCACGCGAGCTGGGCTTTGCCGTCCGCGCCCGGTTCCCGCGCGCGGCGGGTCCGGCATGACGATCCGGGTGGCGCTGGTCGATGACCAGGAGCTGGTGCGTACCGGGCTGGCCATGGTCATTGACGCGTGCGAGGACATGCGCGTGGTGGCGCAGGCCGGCGACGGCGCGCAGGCGCTGGCGATGCTGGCGGCGACGCACGCTGACGTGGTGCTGATGGATGTCCAGATGCCGAAGCTGAACGGCGTGGACGCGACGGCGGCGCTGACCGCCCGCGGACAGGCCCCGAAGGTGATCGTGCTGACCACCTTCGACCTGGACGACTACGCCTACGCCGCGCTGCGGGCCGGCGCCAGCGGCTTCCTGCTCAAGGACGCCTCGGCCGCCGAGGTGATCGCGGCGATCCGCAGCGTCCACTCCGGCGACGCGGTGATCGCCCCGTCGACCACCCGGCGGATGCTCGATCACCTCTCCCGCGGGGCACCCCGCCCGCGGGACGACCATGCGGTCGCCGCGCTCACCGACCGCGAACGCGAGGTGCTGGTCGAGATCGCGCAGGGGTACGCCAACCCGGAGATCGCCCGGCGGCTGTACCTGTCCGAGGCAACCGTCAAGACGCACGTGGGACGCATCTTGGCCAAGCTCGGGCTGCGTGATCGCGTCCACGTCGTGATCTTCGCCTACGACCACGGTCTGGTCCGTCCGGCGTAGGGATCATCCCGCGGTCGGACGACGACCATCCTGCGCTCCGACGCGCTACAGCGGCTTCACGAGCACGCTGGGATACCAGGAAGCGCCTACCAGCAAAGGGAAATCGCTGTGATCTCCACACGCACTCTCGGCACGCATCGACCCCAGCCGGCCGAACCTAATTCGGACATCAAAGTTCAGGTTAGAAAAGGTCACCGGATGTTCCTGGCAAGCGTCATTGAACCTCACCCATCGATGTCCACCATCAATTCGAGAAGCTTTCGTTATGTAGGAGTGTGCTGATGAGAGCAGTGGTGTTCGACAAGCCTCGCAGTGCGGCACGAGTCCTGCGCGCTCTGGCCTTCACTGCCTGCGTGCCCTATCTCGCGCTCAAGATCGCATGGGTGTCGGGCAGCCGCGTCGGCATCCCCGATGGCAGCACGCTGCCCGACACCGCGAGGCTCGCCGGCAGCATCGAGAGCGCCCTGCTCGATTCGATGGTGGTCGTGCTCGCACTGCTGCTCACCCAGCCATGGGGTCGACGGGCGCCGGTCTGGCTCCTCATTCTTCCGGCCTGGGCCGCCACCGGTCTGCTCAGCCCGATCATGGTCGGCTACCCGCTGCAACTCGGCGCCCGGCTGCTGGGCGGAACCGCGGCGCCCTCCGGCGGACCTGCCGCCCGCCCGTTCCTGGACGAGTGGGTGTTCACCGTCGTCTACACCGGCTTCATCGTCCAGGCTCTCGCCCTGGGTGCGCTCTTCGTCCTGTATGCACGCGCGCGCTGGGGACATCTGTGGCGAGGCCGGATCTCGGAGCTGGCGGGGCAGGGTCCGACGCGTGGCGTGCAGCGAGCCACGGCTCTGATGGCCTCCGCAGTAATGCTCGTCCCGTTGACGGCCCATCTGCTGTGGGCCACCGGTTCGACGAGCGGACTCACCGCCACCAAGATCGCCGAACGGACGAGTGATTTCTACGCACTCGAGGCGGCCTACGTCTTGTTCGCGGTGATGACGGTGACGGGGCTGCTGCTGGTCGCGTTCCCACGCGCCGGCGCCCTGCCGCTGCGGCTTCCGCTGTCCCTGGCCTTCATCGGCTCCGCGGCGCTCGCGTGCTGGGGCGGCTACATGATGCTCACCGCGCTAGCAAATCGCGACCCGTCGCGGCGCATCAGCGAGCTGATGAACCTCACGTACTCGATGCAGCTCCTCGCCGGGATGCTGGTCTTCACCATAGGGGCATACTTCTTCGCCGAGCGCGCCGCGCAGCGGGGCCATGGTGAGGAGAGCGCGGCCAGTTCGGACTCAGAACTCCACACAGTGCTGACGCACGAGCGGGACCACGAAGCAGTCCTTCCGGCCCCGCCCGGGGTAAGGCACGTCTCCTTGTCCCATCGTCTATCAGGACGGCCGGGATGCCCATGACCGCGCCAGGCACCCCAGTGGCTGCCGGAGCCTTCGCGATCTCAAGCGAGCCGCGCCAGGGCCAACTGCGCCCGGTGCCGCACGACGCCGCGGGCGGCGCTGAGGGCCACCCTGAACGGGCCGATATGTGCTCGATCCGGCAATGGCATCCGTCCTCGGAGAGGAGCA
>CAWFXW010000015.1:0-26390 GCA_963819785.1 uncultured Actinomycetes bacterium
GCGCGTCTTCGGGCATTACAGCTCCTTCCACTGACTGGCACACTGCCGCCCTTCCCCATGTGACCGGCTTTCCCGGCCCCGGAGTACTACGGCGGCTCCGCCCCGCCCGCGCCTTCGGCAGGCATCGCGCCTATCCCGCCCCCTGCCCCCGGCGGGGGCACGACACGGGAACGGCCACGGGCGGTTCCCACGTTCACTGTCATCCGATCAACGGGTTAGGCACCCGGCTCTGCCCCTGCGGCATCGCCAACGGTTACGCCGTAGACATTCACCGTGGCCTCCAGACCCAGGCTGTACAGACCCAGCCTGGAGTTCCCCGCCCGTCATGAGGGACGGGTGCGCGCCGCCAACCAGCCCGAATCCACCGGGTTTAGAGCTGGCACCTCCTCAAGAGGCGTAACGCAGCCGGTTTCTCTCGTATACCTTCCCGTCTCGCTCACCGCGCCCGCCCCATCCGGCAGTGCCGGGACGACGCGACTTTGTCGAGGCTGCTCCCGCCCTCCCCGCCGACCCGCGGCTCAGTCGGGTAGGTGCGGCGCATTACTGCGCCGCACCCCCCTCAGAACCGCCCAGGCGGCTTTCACCGCAAACGGCTCAAGCAAGTCCTACTGGCGTTACAGATTGAGATACTGGGCTCTCTGCGGTCTCCCGTTTCTCTCGGGATAGGCAGGAGGCATGAATGATGCGCCGCTTATCTAGGTCTTCTCCCCGAACGGTAATCCGCTGGCGGCGGATCCCGGTCTTGATCGTCGTCAGCCACTGCTCCCACTGCTCCGGGGACTGCGGCTGGTGATAGGCATGCAGGAGAGAATCCCCGCACTCCGGGCATCGGCCCTCTTGCCTCTTCAGTAGAAGCATGCCGAGGGAATTCACCGGAGGCATAGCTGCCTTGCGGCGACGGTCAGCCCAGTATTGGGCGAGGGTTGCGTCATCCGGAGATGCCGTTCCCTTGACCATCACATGCCGCACGATCTTGAGCCAGGAGAACTTGGGTACGCAGTCGCCGGTTGCCCGGCTACCGAACACCCACCGGTCATTCCGCGACTTATTGAACCTGCCGAAGTACTGGCCGACCACCCAGCGCGTCGGCTTGTTCGGGTGAGAGCGTATCGCCCATCTGAACAATAGCTTCCACATATAGTCGTCCAGCTTGGAGAACTCCTTGCTGGACACAACGTGCCGCTGGTAGCTCCCCCATCCCCGGATCACCGGAGCCAGAGTTGCAACCACCGATGCCGCGCTCCCGCCGTAGCGGCCACGGACCTCGGTACGCAGACGTTGCCGGATTCGCATCACGGCTTCAGCGCTTGGCTTGATCAGCAGTTTCCTCCCGTAGCGGCGGATATTGAAGCCGAGGAAGTCACATCCCTGGTTAAGGTGCACCACCTGGGTCTTATCTTCATTGAAGACGAGACCACGCGGCTCCAGCCACTCCGAAAGACGTTGCTTGACCTGCTGTGCCTGGTCCCAGCTATAGCACAAGACCAGCTGGTCGTCGGCATATCTCACCAGCACAGGGGACCCCGGAATCGTTGCCCCGGCATGACTGCCGGAGGTGTAATACCGGACCCCTGCCGCCGTTTCCATCCCGTGCAGGGCAATGTTCAGCAACAATGGGCTGACCCCACCACCTTGAGGAGTTCCCTCCTCCGTAGGCGAGAATCTGCCCTTCTCAAGCACGCCGGCCTTCAGCCACTTGCGAATCAGACCCTTTCCGGGGAATGCTCCCAACTGGCGGAGAAGGAAGTCGTGCCCGATCTTGTCGAATGCTGCCCTCAAGTCAGCGTCAAGTACCCACACGCGCCCCGGATTCTTTCCCCGGGCAACGTTGAAGATAGCCTGGATCGCATCGTGGCACCCGCGCCCCGGCCGAAAGCCGTAGGACTTCGGCTCGAAGCGTGCCTCCCACTGGGGTTCCAAAGCGTTACGCACCCGATTCTGCTGGACGCGGTCGGCAATAACAGGAATGCCTAGCGGCCTGAGTTTCCCATCGCGCTTCGGGATATGCACCCGCTTCACTGGACGGGCTTTCCATGGAGCTGTCGTTCGCTGGACTGCTGACGCCAGCTCCGCTCTCGACGAGGAGTCCAATGCGGTCTTCCCATCGACCCCGGCCGTTCTACGGCCAGTATTTTGCTCGGTCGCTCGTCGCACGCTCACCAGCGTGTTGGACCAGCTCCGGAGCATCAACCTTTGCAGACTGCGAACTTTCCTTCGATCCCCAGCCTGCTCTGCCGCGAAGATCCGCTGCCTCAACCGCTGTATGTCCCGCTCGACTGAACGCCAGTTGACCACGTCCCACTCGAAAGGAACATCTTCAGGTCCGTTCACCGCAGCAGACCCCGGTCCGGCCAAGGCCGCCTCGAAGTCTTCCACCGTGTCCAACGTTCCTTTCCGTTCCAGCGTCTCGCACCGTTGATTCGTCGCAGACTCACCAAGTCCACGTCAGCTCTCTTTCGAGCCGGGCACGATGCCCGTATCCGGCCGGTTGGCCGACATGACCGCCGAGGGAAGCAGTCTTCGCAAGTCGGTTTCCCGTCGCCTTTCGGCGCACCGGCGTTCGCTTCTTGGACTCTCCTGTTCCCACCGGGGAATTCACCTTCCTTGCGGTCGGCCTACCCGCCGCGCTTCGCGTCGGGACTCCGATGGGGTTTCCGTGTTCCGCGTGGTTGAGATTCGACCGGGGTGGGTGCTTCCTTTACGCCGGGATGGTGGTGTCCGCACGGCTGGCACAGCCTCACCAACCGTCACCTGCCGCTTCTCAACGGCTAATCCTGTACTCCGGTCCCGCATTCCATCTCCCGAAGGTGCTGATAACGGCGCATACGGAAATTCACTGCACGTTCACCCGTCCGGTCTTCCCCAGCCGGTAGCTCCTGGATGGCACAGGAGTCCTTGGGCCCTTCCGCGGGCTTCACACCACCCGGTTACCCAGGTCGCATGCCGCGGTGGGGAGAGCGTCTGGACACTCGCCCGATCGCAGCGTCGAACACCTCCTTCGATCCCTCACCCGCTGCGATCACTCACATCACGCGACCTCACGTCGCACGGCTGCCTCCAGCTTCACCCAGCCGCTACGACGGCCGGGAGATCGAGGTCTTCCACCTCCATTCGGACAAACCAGCGCCTCGTGGCGCACGTACATCGGAGGTACATTATTGCGCTGACCTGCCAGTATCCCAACCGCTACCCACGCGGGCAGCGGTGCGGACAGGCCGCACGCGGGCCGGACGCCGGGGAATGCCGGGAACCCGGACTGGCCGCTGTCGTGCAGACACGGCGGCACCACGGGCTAGCTTTCCGCCGCGTGATCTACCGGGCATCCGGGCCGGCCGCGCACAGCGGCTCGTCACACAGCCGGCACAGCCGGCGCGCCGCGGCCGCCCGCCGGCGCTACAAGAGCCGGTCTGGGTGCGGGGAGCCGTTGCGCAGCCGGGAGCGGCTGAACCCGACCGTCGAGTCCGCCAGTCGCCAGAAAGGCCAGATAGACGGGGTTACCTGAAGCTGGATGCCGGCGCTGGCATACCTGCTGCCAGATCATCGACGATCACCTGGCCGATCGCGTCCACCTAGCACCGGAAAGCGATTCCTGCCGCGAGAAGAACACGCGGCCCCTGGTCACCCGAGCGCTTGGATCAGGCCGGGAAGCTGGGAACGCGGAGGCGACTGGGCCGCGCGCCGGGCCGCCTGGCGGCCGGGCGCCGATAGGCACCAGTCGCGCCACCGGTCTAGAGCGGCGACGTCGACCGCGCCCGCGGGCCCCGCCGTCACGACTGCCGGCCAGTGCCAGGCCTCAGCTTGGGCGGTCACTTTGGCGCCGCCTGCGACCGGATCCAGGGCCAGCGCGGGCACGCCGTGTTTCAGCGCCAGGACGAGACCGTGCATCCGCATGGTGATTACGAGGTCGACCCGGCTGAGGATCGACTCCAGTTCAGCGGGCGTGCTGCACAGTCGCCAGTCGCGGGAGTCCAGCCTGGTTTCCAGTGGCAGCAGCGCACAGCCGCAGCCCGGCAGCCAGCTGGTCAGGCTCTGGGCCACGGTCTCGTGCCGTCCGCGGGTGGCGTACTCGCGCTGCTCGCCCACGTAGATCACCCCTGCTACTGGTATCAGGGGGGGCCGGAGAACAGATGCGAGGTCGCCCGTGGGCTGTTCTTGCGGACTGTCCCTGGCCAAGATCACCTGGAAGCCGACGGCGGCGGGATCGGCGGGGTCGATCACCGATACACCGATAGCTACTCTTCGGCATGCAGCGAACCGCTGGTGCAGTTCCTCGATGCCGGGGCCGCTCAGCGGGCCGCAGGCGAAGACCAGGTGTGAGTACCGGGCGGGGTCGGCGTCCTCGAGCGTTAGCTCTGCGGGCCTGAAAAAGGGACTCCATGCCGTCTCGTACTGTACGCCTGCCCAGTCGAGTTCGGCGGCGACGGCCTCCATGGCGATCACGTCGCCGGCCGTGGCCTCGCCGTGGATGAAACTCGGCCAGCCGACTACGAGGACCCGGGCCGTCTGCGCGCTCAACATCGCTCCCTTTGACCGTCGCCGAGGAGCCCGCTGTGCCGCTGCGGCGCCGGTGCCGTCAGCGCGGCCGCCGCGGCCCGGCCGACAGCATCGACCGTGATCGCGCAGAGCGCCGGATCGGTGCGTGTCGCGTGCGGGTCGCCGCGGTAGCCGGGTGCACCCTCCCAGAGCACCTGATGCCGAGGATGCCGGGGCGGACCCCATTCGGATGGCGGTACGGGGCCGAAGAGAGTCACCGACGGACGTGCGTACGCGGAGGCAAGGTGCGACATGCCGGTGTCCCCCGAGATCACCAGCCGGGCGGACGCGGTCAAGGCGACCAGGGCGTCCAGTGATGTCTGGCCGGCCAGGACATGCTCCACCGGCAGCCCGGCTTGGCGCGCCACTCGCGATGCCAGGTCGTGCTCGGCCGCCGAGCCGGTGATCCGGACGGCATGGCCGCCGGCCGCGAGCTGTCGCGCGACGGCCGCGAACCGGTTCGCCGGCCAGCGGCGGCCCGGCGCAGCCGCTCCGGGGTGCAGCAGGGTAAACGCCGGGGCGGCCTGCCGCGGCGGCGTCAGCAGCAGGTCTCCGGGGTCGGCCGGAATGCCCGATTCCTGGCACAGGCGGCACCACCGGGTCACCTCGTGCTCGCCGGCCCGCCAGACCGGGCCGGCGAAGCCGCCCGCGTGCTCGCCGCCGAATACGATCAGCCGTCGCGGGTACAGCGCGGCGATGAGCTGATGGCTGGCGTGACCGCGTCCGTGCAGGTCGATGGCGATGTCCGGCGCCGGGCCCGTCCACGGGACGGGCTGCAGTTCGTCCGTGGGCAGGAGTTCGTCGAACGCGCGGGTCAGCGGTACCAGCGGCGCCAGGGCGTCAGGTGCCGCGAGCACGATCCGGTGTGCGGGGAAAGCCCGGCGGACGGCGCGGTAGGCAGGCACACCGGTCAGGAAGTCGCCGAGGCCGAGGGCGCGGAGGATCAGGATGCTCGGTGGCATGGCTAGGCCCGGTCAGCCCCGGCCAGGCTTGCTGCGTGCAGCCGCGTTGTGGACCGGCCGCTCAGGTAGGGGACCGTGACCGCTTCCCCACCCCAGTTCTTGAGCAGTGCGGCCTCTGGCAGGTCGCGGCCGTCATAGTCGCCTCCCTTGACCCAGATATCAGGCCGTATCCGCTCGAGCACTGCGCAGGGGGTGTCCTCGCTGAAGACGGTGACGGCGTCTACGCAGCCGAGCGCGGCCAAGACGTTGACGCGGTCGGCTTCCTGGTTGAGCGGGCGCCCGTCACCCTTCAGCCGGCGCACCGAGTCATCTGAGTTGAGGCAGACGATCAGGCAGTCGCCGAGCGACCGGGCCGCCTGCAGCAGGCTGACGTGACCGGCGTGCAGCAGGTCGAAGCAGCCGCCCGTCGCGACCACCGTCCCGCCTGCCGCCCGGATCCTGCGGGCGTGCGCCGCTGCGTCCTGGGCTGGCCGCCCTCCGGCCGCCTTCGCGGTGCCGGGCCGGGGCGGCAAGGTTACGCCCCCCGTTCTGGCTGGCGACGAGTACAGCCTGGCTCCGCCCGCCGCGAGATAGGTCGATGCGGCTGCTGTCGCGACGGTCACCGCTTCGGAGGTGAGGGCGCCTTGCCGGAGCGCCGCCGCGGCGGCGGCGGCAAAGCTGTCGCCCGCTCCGCAGGTGTCGGTGACGGCCAGCCGCCGCGCCGGCACGACCAGCGGGCCGGCGCCGCCCTGAACCAGAACTGACCCGCGCTCGCCGATGGTGACCGCCACCGCGTTCGCCTTCCATGACCGGCTCAGCTGCCCGGCCGCCGCGGCGGCGGACTGGAGCAGATGACGGCCGGAGGCAGCCGGCTGGCCGACCGCCGCGACCGCTTCGGAGTAGTTCGGCGTGGCCAGCCGGGTGTCCGGTACCGGGCTTGCGCCCCGGGGATGGGGGTCCCACACCAGCGGGATCCGTTGCGCCAGTCGGCCCAGCGCGGCCCGGATGCGTTCGTCGGCGGTGACACCGCGGCCGTAATCGGCGACCAGAACGGCCCCCGCTGCGGCGAGCGCCTCGGCCGCCTCGGCGCTGGCCGGCCCGGCCGTTCCGCTTCCCCGGTCGGCCCGCAGCAGCGTCCGGCCACTTGCCCGGTACCGGGTCTTTTCCGCCAGCTGCCCGGTCATCAGCAGGCTGACCACCGTCACATGCGGCTCGAGCAGTGCCCGGACGGTGGCGCTGGCCTCGTCATCGCCCAGCGGCACGACCAAGACCACCGGGGTATCCCCGGCGGCCAGCAGCGCGGCCAGGGCGGCGCCGCCGGGCCGCCATGCCGGCACGGCGTGTTCCAGCACCGGGACGGGCGCGTCCGGGCACAGCCGACTGACCTGGCCGTCGACGTCACAGTCGAGAAGCGCATCGCCCACCACGACCAGCGGGCCTTCCGTGCTCACTAGGACGTCACCTCTGAGATCTCCGCGTCGAGCGCGTCGCAGAGCGTGTGAATGGCGACCAGGTGGACTTCCTGGACCACCGCGGCGTACGCCCCGGCCACGCAGATCGCATCGTCGGCCAGGGTCGCCAGCGGATTCGGCGCCGGGCCGGTCATGGCCCATACCGTCAGGCCGAGTGCCCGGGCGCGCTCGGCTGCCGCGACTACGTTCTCGCTGCATCCGCTGGCCGACAGCAGCAGGACGACGTCTGCCCGTGCGCCCGTGCGCCGCGACTTGGCGCGCGTAGGCTTCCGCCGCGCCGTAGTCGTTGCCGATGGCGGTCAGGGACGAAGTCTCCGCGTGCAGCGCGATGGCGGACAGCGGCCGCCGGTCGGTGACGTACCGCCCGACCAGCTCGGCGGTCAGGTGCTGGGCCTCGGCCGCGCTGCCGCCGTTCCCGGCGACCAGCAGCCGCTGTCCCGCCAGCAGCGGCCCGGCCAGCTGCCTGCCCCACTCCCGGGCGGTCTCCAGCCTCGTCTCGGGGCTTCGCAGGGCAACGTTCAGATTGTCGATGTGCACAGTGAGCTGTGAACGGGTGACCTCAGCCGGAGCGCTCATCAGGCACCCGTCAGCAGCGAGCGGTCCGCGGTCAGCAGCGGGTCGCGATCGGTATCCGCGGTCAGCCGCAGGTAGACCGCCTCGGTCTGGGCCGCGACCCGCCGCCAGGAGTACCGGCGGCGGGCTCTTTCCACGCCCGCGGCGCCGAGCGCGGCCCGCTTCGCCGGGTCGGCCAGCAGCTGGCCCAGCGCGCTGGCCAGAGCGGCCGGATCGCGGGCGGGCACCAGCCAGCCGGTCTGCTGGTCCACGATGGAGTCGGCGAGGCCGCCGACCGCACTCGCCACCACCGGGACGCCGCACGCCATCGCCTCGAGCGCCACGATGCCGAACGGCTCGTACCAGGGTGTGCAGACGACCACATCGGAAAAGCGGATGAGCGCCGGGACATCGGGCTGGGCAATGCTGCCGGTGAAGGTGACCCGGTCCGCGACGCCGTGCCGGCCCGCGGCTTCGCGCAGCAAGCGGTAGTCGTCGCTGGTATCCAGGTCACGGCGGTTCGGGCCGCCCGCCACCACCAGTTCCGCGTCAGGCAGCGGGGCCAGGGCGGCGATGACGGTCGCCACGCCCTTGCGCTCGACGAGGCGGCCGAGGGCAAGCAGTCGCGGCCTGGCGCTGCGGCGCGCGGCCGGGCCGTCCGGCGTGAACACCCTGGTGTCCACGCCGGACGGCACGACGGAGATCTGCCCAGCGGGGACGCCGGCCCTGGTCAGCTCGCCGGCTTCGTCGCGGCAGGTGGCGATGACCTGGGCGCACGACCGGGCGATGTGGCGCTCAAGCTCGACCCGGTTCGCCGGACTCGGGTCCGCGGCGCCCTGGTAGCGGGCCTTCACCATGCCCAGGGCGTGGAAGGTCTGCACGACAGGAACGGGCAGCCCGGCGGCACCGGCCAGGGCGGCCAGGCCGGACATCCAGAAGTGGGCGTGCACGACATCGGGCATATCCTGCTGCCACAGCCGGGCTAGCCGGCTCCCGAACTCCGGCATGAACGGCAGCAGTTCGTCCTTGGGCAGCGGCGCGACCGGCCCGGCCGGCAACCGCCGCACGACGACGCCGGGCCTGAACTCCGCACTGCGCCGGGCCCGCGGGTCTGTCAGCCGGGTGTAGACGGTCACCGAATGACCGCGTTCCGTCAGGGCCGCGGACAGCGAGCCGACGTGCACGTTCTGGCCGCCCGCGTCGGTCTCGCCCAGTACCGCCGCCGGATCGGCATGCTCGGACACCATGGCGATTCTCATGCGCACACCTCCTGCAGAACCCGGTCCCATTCGCGCAGGAACCGTTTGAGCCCGTACCTCGCGCCTGCGGCCTCCCGGGCGGCCAGCCCGGCGGCGCGTGCGGCCTGCGGGTCACGGGTGAAGCGGCTGACGGCAGCATGCAGCTCGGTCAGGTCGGTGGAGATCGCCCCGGCCGTCGGCGGCACCGCCCGCGGAGCTTCGGTGGCCGCGAGCACCACCACCGGCATGCCCAGATACATGGCCTCGATCAGGGACAACCCGAGCGACGTCCAGCGGAACGGATGCAGGTACACCCGTCGCCGGGGCAGTTCCTCGTGCAGCTGGGCCTGGGGCAGGTCCTCGTACTCGCGGCACTGCCCGGCCGTCATCCCCTGGGCACGGCCCAGGCCGGTGACCCGCATGCCGAAGACGTCGAGCGGCGCGTGCCCGGCGAAGCCGGGCAGCAGGTCGGTGCCCACCGTGCGGCCCCGGGTCAGCGGGTCGTTGACGACCACCGCCGCGCGGGCCACCTCGCCAGTCCACCGGGCTCCGGGGTCGGGGATGCCGTGTTCGATCACCGTGACCGGGGAGCGGCCGCAGTCCCAGTACAGGGCGTTGAACTGGGTGACGTGCACGATCAGGATGCCGTCGGTCCCGGCCAGCGGATGCGGTGTGCCGGCGACCGGCCCGGCCGGTGTGTCGTGCTCGACGTAAACCGCGGGCACGTCCCGTCCCGGTACCCGGCCCAGCCATTGCGCCGCCAGCGGCAGTTCCTCGGGGCGCTGCAGGACGACCGCGTCGACCGGCGTGTCCCGCAGCTGCCCCGGCGTGACCTCGGTGATACTGGCGGGCCAGTCCCAGGTCCGGGCCCGGCCGAGGCCGAACGGCCCGCGGTCCGGCGTCACCGGCACCAGGTAATCGTGCGGGCCCTGCACGAAACTGGTCATCCAGGACCCGTGCAAGTGCCAGATCAGGATCCTCATCGGCTCACCCCGGCCGGGACCGGGCCGACGGCGGGCCGGCCGAGAGCCCGGCGACCGCGGCTACCACGTCGCCCGGGTCGATCAGGTCAAGGCACGGGTGGCCGGGGACGGGGCAAACCCGGGCCCGCGTGCCCGCGCAGGGAGCGTCCTGGCGGCCGAGCACGACCGCAGGCACCCCGTACGGCGCCCACCGGGCGGCCGGGACGACCGGGGCGAACAGGCTCACCACCGGCGTGCCCACCGCGGCGGCCAGGTGAGCCGCGCCGGTGTTCGGGGCGACGACCACGTCCGCGTCCGCCAGGACGGCGGCCAGCATCGGCAGGCTGGTCCGTCCGCCCAGGTCCACCGGGCTGGGGCCCGGGCCCGCGGCGGCGGCCCGGCTGATCGCCCCGGTGAGTCCGGTTTCGGCGGGCGACCCGGTGACCATCAGCCGGTACCCGGCGGCGGCCAGTGCGGCCGCGAGCGCTGCTGCCTTCTCTGCGGATGGGGACCGGGCCGGGACGGACGCGCTGGCGTGCAGAACCACGTACGGACCGTCGCCGGTCACCTCGCGGCGGTCGGGCAGGGCGTCGGTGACGGCCAGCTGGCCGGTGTCCCCGAGCGGCAGTTCGAAGCCTGCCGCCCGGGCCAGGATGAGGTTCCGCCCGGCTTCCGGTATATCCCCGGTCGGGGGATGGCGGACGTCGAGCAGTGAGCCCGGGTAGTCCTCGCTGATCGCGGCGATCCGCGGCACGCCCGCCATGCGCAGGGCGAGTGCCGTCGGCAGGGGCGACTGGTGGAAGGAGGTGAACACCACGGCGGCGGCGGGAGCCAGCTGGCGTACTTGTGCGACCAGCGAGCGGACCTGGCCGGGGTCGAATGCGCCGGGCTCGGGATCGATCCACGGGGCCCGCCACTCAAGTACCTGGTGCACGCCAGGCAGCAGCGCCGCGGCTCCGGTCCCATGCGGGCCGGCCAGGAACGTCACCTCCGCGCCGCTGGCCGCGACGGCCCGGACCGCGGGACCAGTCAGCAGCACGTCACCCAGGCCGTCCGGGCGGACCACCAGGATCCTCACGGCGTGGTCTCCGGGCGGCGCACCAGGAACGGGCCGAGGGCGAGTACGTCCACCGGGGCGGAGCCGAAGCACTCCAGCGCGTCGCGCGGGTCGTCCACCATGGGGCGCCCGGCGGTGTTGAGGCTGGTGTTGACGACCACGGGCAGGCCGGTGAGCGCGGCGAAGCGTTCGAGCATCTCGGCCAGCAGCGGCTGCCGCGCGCGGTCAACGGTCTGCACCCGGGCGGTACCGTCCACGTGCACCACGGCCGGGATCTTCTCCCGCCAGGCCGGGGCCACGGTGTGCACGAACAGCATGTAGGGGCTGGGCAGCGGGCCGTCGAAGATCTCGGCCGCCCGCTCGGCCAGTACCATCGGGGCGACCGGGCGGAACTCTTCCCGGCCCTTGACCGCGTTCAGCCGGTCGAGGTTGTCCTTCTGCCCCGGGTGGGCGAGCAGCGACCGGCCGCCGAGGGCCCGGGGACCGTATTCGCTGCGGCCCTGGAACCAGGCCACGATGCCGTCGGCGGCCAGTTCAGCGGCGACCGCCTGGGCCACGCTGGCCGGGCGCTCGTAACGCACGTGCGCGGTCTTAAGCCAGGCCTCCAGCTCGTCGTCGGTCCAGCCGCGGCCCAGGTAGGCGTCCGGCATCGGCGTGGCCGTCTGGCCGGCCGAGCGGGCCAGGCTGAGCGCGGCGCCCAGGGCCGTGCCCGCGTCCCCGGCGGCGGGCTGGACCCAGATGCGGTCGAAGGGGCCCTCCCGGTGCAGCCGGGAGTTGGCCACGCAGTTGAGCGCGACCCCGCCGGCCATGGTCAGGTTCCGCGCTCCGGTCTGGCCGTGCAGCCAGCGGGCCAGCTCGAGCAGCAGGTCCTCGGTCACCCGCTGCACGCTCGCCGCCAGGTCCGCGTGCTCGCCGGTGAGCGGTTCCCCGGGTGCGCGCCGCTTGACCAGTCGGTCCCAGTCCGCCGGTTCGGTGCGGAAGCCGCCCGCGCCGTCGGCGTACACCAGGCGGGCGAGTTCAGCTGCGAACCGCGGCGTCCCGTAGGAGGACAGCGCCATCACCTTGTACTCGTCGCTGGAGTGCAGGAACCCCAGTTGAGCGGTCACCTGTTCGTAGAACAGGCCCACTGAGTGCGGCAGCGCCTGGCTGGCGAGGACCTCGAGCTTGCCGTCGGTGTAGTGCCCGGCCAGGTGGGAGGTGGCTTCGCCGCGCCCGTCGAGGACCAGTACGCTCGCGTCCCCGAACGGGGCCGCCAGGCCGGCCGAGGCGGCGTGGGCCTCGTGATGGCGGACGTAGCGGACAATGGCGGGGTCAAGGCCGGGCAGCGCCTCGGCCAGGAACTGCGGGGCCATCTCGGCGTAGCTGATCCGCAGGTAGTCGAAGGGGTCGTCGAGACCGAGCGAGCCGGCCTGCTGGCACAGCGCGGGGTCGTAGGAGTAGGCCACGGCGTCCAGGTCGGCCGGCGTCAGCCCGGCGGACTCCAAGCACCACGCCGCGGATTTCTCCGGCAGTTCCCAGGCGGAAAACGGGACCGGGCGCTTGCCGTGCTTGCGGCGGGAAAACCGCTCTTCTTCGGCCGCGGCGACGACCCGGCCGTCCACTACCAGCGCGGCCGCGGGATCGTGGAAGATCGCGTTGATGCCGAGTACCCGCATTATGCCCGCACCGTCCTCTGCTCGCTGGCGTCGAGCGCGCTGGCGTCGAGCGCGCCGGCCTGGAGCTGGGCGGAGAACCAGGCCAGGGTCTCGGCCGGGCCCTCGCGCCAGGAAATCGCCGGCTGCCAGCCGAGTGCGTCCCTGGCCAGCGTGATGTCCGGGCACCGGACCAGCGGATCGTCTTCCGGCAAGGAGATGTGCTCGATACCGGAGCTGGACCCGGACAGCCGGATGATCCGCTCGGCGATCTGCGTGACGATCGCCTCGTCTGAGTTGCCGATGTTGACTGGCCCGGCCCTGTCACTGCCCGCGACGGCTAGGATTCCGCGGACGGTGTTGTGTACGTGACACAGGGATCGCGTCTGGCTGCCGTCTCCGGCCACGGTGAGCGGCAGGCCGAGCAGCGCCTGGCAGGCGAACGTGGGCACGACCCGGCCGTCGCCTGGGCGCATGCCCGGGCCGTAGGTGTTGAAGATCCGGGCGATACCGGCGTTGGCCCGGCCGACCCGACGGTACGCGGCCGTCATGGCTTCGGCGAACCGTTTGGACTCGTCGTACACGCTGCGCGGCCCGACCGGGTTCACGTTGCCCCAGTAGCCCTCGGCCTGCGGGCTCACCGCCGGGTCGCCGTATACCTCCGAGGTAGAGGCGAGCACGAACCTGGCGCCGGTCCGGGCCGCCAGCTCGAGAGCGTTCCTGGTGCCGCGGCTGCCCGCGTCCAGGGTGGCCAGCGGATAACGCTGATAGTCAAGCGGCGATGCTGGCGAGGCCAGATGGACGATCAGGTCGACGTCACCGTCGACTTCCAGTCCTTCCGCGATGTCGGCTTCGTGCAGCTGGAACCCGTGATCGCCCCGCAGTGCCCCCAGGCTTGCCGGTGAGCTGGTCAGGAAGTTGTCGACGCACACCACTTCCGTTCCAGCGGCCAGCAGGCTGTGGCACAGGTGGGTGCCGATGAACCCCGCGCCTCCCGTCATGACCGCTCTCGTCCATTCGGACCTGTGCTCCAGCACTCCTCTACTCCCTCATTCCGTCGTAACGTCCCCCGCCAATTGCAGAACGCAGCTCAATTGCAGAGCGCAGCGCTACCCTGGCCCAAGGCAGTCAAACGGAACTTCTAAAAAGGCGCTTACCTTGGGTCGTATGCCTATCGCTCGAAGAAGCGACTCTGAGCTCCCAGCTCAGTCAATTACAGGCTGTAATTGACTGAGCAGACGGCGGCTGATGGCCGCGACCCGGCCGCTGCGCCCGGCCGAGCGGCAATCTGACCTCATGTCCAGCACGGAAGCGGCCGCCCGTCGAACAGGGCGGCGACCGCCTCGGCTAGCCCCCGCGCGGTCGGCACGCCCGCGGTCTCGGCCGGCCGGGTGACGGGCGTGGGAACCAGGACGGCCCGGGCGCCGGCCGCGTGTGCCGCCGCCGCATCCGAACCGATGTCGCCGATCAGCACGCAGTCCGCGGGGTCCACGCCGAGCTCGGCGGCTGCCTTCTGGACCAGGTACGGCGCAGGCTTGCGGCAGGCACACCCGTCGGCCGCGTCGTGCGGGCAGACGGCCCACACGCCGAACGGCCCGAGCAGCTCGTCCACCCGCTGGTTCACCGCTTCCATCTCAGCCGCGGTGATCAGCCCGCGTCCCACGCCAGACTGGTTGGTGACAACGCCGAGGAGGATGCCCGCCTCTCGCAGCCGGGCGACGGCAGCCGCCGCCTCGGGCATGGCCTCAACCAGCTCAGGCCGGCCGTTGTAGGGTACGTCCCTGATCAGGGTGCCGTCCCGGTCGAATAGCACCGCGCCGGGCGCCGGCGGCCACGGCGTCACTCCCCGGTGCCGTGCCTGGCCGCGCAGCCAGTGCCCGACGGCCAGCGGCGGGATGAGGGTGCTGGTGACCGCCATGGTGACGGCCTCGTGGCGGGTCCGCGGCCCGGGAAGTACCCGGGCCGCGGTGAACTCCGCCGTGCTGGCCAGCCAGCCGACGCCGACCGTCGCGGCAACCCGGCGCAGTCTGGCCCGCCGCTGGCCTGTCGTCACGCTGCTGGCGCCCCAGGCCAACGCGGCTGTCGCCAGGAGCGCACTGGTGACCCAGTGGCCGCGCCTGCGCCCGGGCGCAGCATCGGCCCGCTGGTGCCATCCGCGGCCGTGCAGCCGGCTCATCAGGACGTCGTCGGCGTTGCCCGCCTGGGCTTTCAGGCTGGCCCAGCGGGACGCGGGCCGGACGGGGTGGGTCGTCGTGCGCTCTCCTGACCGCAGCTCCCAGCCCTGATCCAGCAGGCGAAGGGCGATGTCGGCGTCCTCGCGGAAGGCGCGCGGGAACCGCTCATCGAACCCGCCCGCCGCGAGCAGGGCGCTGCGCCGGTAGGCCATGTCGGCGGTGATCCACCGCGCGGTGGCCAGACCCGCCGTGCCGCGTTCCCAGTCCGTGGGCCGGCGGCCCGCGGGCAGCGGTACCTCGATCATCCCCTGGACTCCGGCCACCTGGGCCGGCTGCCCGGTCAAGTCGGCTATGAGCCTGTCCCGCCAGCGTGGACCGACGCGCACGTCGTCATCGAGGAAGACCACCCACTCGGCCGGCTCGGCCGCGCGCCAGCCGGCGTTCCGCGCGGACGCGGGGCCGCGGCCCTGCAGGGTGACGATGACGGTGCGTTCCGCGATGGCGGCCGGGATGCGGGCCGGCAGCGGTTCCGGGGTGTCGCGGCGGTCATCGGCCAGCACCACCTGGCGCGGGAGCGGCCCGCTGGCGTCCGCGAGGGCGTCGAGACAGACTTGCAGGCTGGGACGGCCAAGTGTCGGAATCACCACCACATAGCTGGGTGGCGCAGCAGCGGGCGCGCTCCGTTCAGCGGTCATTCGGGTCCTTAGTAACTGGTCCGCCGGAGTCTGGTTGGTCCGCCGGGCGCCAGCCAGCTACCCGGCGTCTGCCTGGGCAAACGAGGCGAGGTGGTTGAGGAGGTGGAGTGTTTGAGGCGGAGCACGCCGGGCAGCCGGGGTTCATGCTGACTGCCACGGTGACGGCGGTGATCGCCACCCGCAACCGGCGTCCCGAGTTGTGCTCCACCCTTGAGCGCCTGAGCGCTCTGCCCGAGGGCCCGGGAATCATCGTCGTCGACAACGGGTCGAAGGACGGCACCGTCCAGGCGGTACGCCGCTCCTTCCCGCACGTCGAACTGATCACCTTGCCGCGCAACCTGGGCGCCTGCGCGCGCAACGTCGGCGTGCGCCGGGCGCAGACGCCGTACGTGGCGTTGAGCGACGACGATTCGTGGTGGGAGCCGGGCGCGCTGGCCAGGGCCGTGGCGGTGCTGGATGCCAGTTCGCGGACCGGCATCATGGCGGCGGCGACGATGGTGGGCCCGGAGGCCGCTGCGGACCCGGTCAACGCGCTGATGGCAGCCAGCCCCCTGTCCCCGGGATCCCTGCCAGGACCGCGCGTGCTCGGCTTCCTTGGCTGCGCCGCCGTGGCCAGAAAACAGGCCTACCTGGCGGCCGGCGGCTTCTCCCGCCTGCTGTTCATCGGCGGAGAGGAAGAGCTACTAGCCTATGACCTGGCGGCGAAAGGCTGGTCGATCAGCTACCGGGCCGACGTTGTCGCACATCACTGGCCGTCGCCGGTCCGCGACGCGCGCCGCCGCCGCAAACAGGAACTCCGTAACCGGACTCTCGTGGCCTGGCTTCGCCGGCCCCTGTCGCGCGCGGCCGGTGACACCATCCGGCTGGCCCGGGCCGCGGGCCACGATCCGGTCGCGGGCCGCGCACTGGCGGAGACGGCGCTCAAGCTGCCGGCCGCGCTGCTCCTGCGGCGGCGGCTGCCGGCTCAGGTTGAGGCCGACATCCGGCTGCTGGAGGCCAGCCGTGGCTGACAAACCGGCACCCACCGAAAGGACAAGCCGCCCGGATTCCCGGGTCACCGTTGCGGTGATCACCCATAACCGGCGCGCGGAGCTGACCCGCACGCTAGACCATCTCGCCGCGCTGCCGGAGAAGCCAGCGGTGATCGTGGTAGACAACGGATCTACCGACGGAACGGCGGCCTGCGTGCGGTGGCGGCACCCGGGCGTCCGGCTGATCGCCTCCCGTCGCAACCTAGGCGCGGTCGGCCGGAACCTGGCGGTGCGCCAGGTCGTGACTCCCTATGTGGCGTTCTGCGACGACGACACCTGGTGGGAACCAGGCTCAATCGCTCGGGCCGCGGACGCTCTTGACGCGCACCCGGATGTCGCATCGGTCACTGCCAGGATCATCGTCGAACCATCCGGCGAAGACGATCCCATCGTCCCGGAACTCGCGCACTCACCCGTCTCCGCCAGGCCCGGGCTGCCGGGGCCCGCGCTGCTCAGCATCATGGCAGGAGCGTCCGTCCTTCGCACCGATGCCTTCCGCGAGGCGGGCGGCTTCTCACCCCGGCTCTGGCTCGGCGGGGAAGAAGAGCTGCTTTGCACCGACCTCGTAACCGCGGGCTACTGGCTGTGTTACCTGCCGGAGGCAAAAGTTCACCATCAAGCATCGCTGGCCCGTGACGCGGCCCTGCGCCGCAGGCTCGGGATCAGGAACACGCTCTGGTTCACCTGGCTGCGCCGGCCAGCCCGGCCCGCCCTGCAGCGTACCGTCGAGCTAGCCTGCACCGTGCCCCGCGACGCGGCATCCGCAGGCGCGTTCTTGGCCGCGTTGCGCGGCCTACCCTGGGTGCTGCGCGAACGCCGGCCGGTGCCGCCAGAAGTCGAAGCGCAGATACAGCTCCTCACCGAGCCGCGGCGCACCTCAACCGCGCGGCGCTACGTCGGCTGACGCCGCCCTGCCCGCGAAGCCGACTGCTCACCCGCCCTTCTGCTTGCCGCACGTCAGCTGGCAATGGCCTTAATGACCTGCTCTGGCCCGGCGTACTGCCGGTCAGGGATGCTCTGGAGCACATAAAGGACGTCCGGGCCGACGTGGTTGCCCCGTGCGGACTCGATGAGCTCGTCCCTGGTGGCCGGTAGCTAAACGCGCGGACTTCTCCTTGCTCTCGCCCTTCTTCCGCAGAAAGCCAGGTCCTGGAAGACGTATCCCGCGAGATCGCGGCTCGTCGCCGAGAACGCGACCCCGGGGACAGATGCCCAGTAGCAGGCGGCCAGGCGGATCGGGCACGGCTCACTGCCGCTGTACAGCACAAAGTCCTCGAGCACATGCCGGCCCAGCGCACCTCCGGCCGCGCGCAGCGCCATGATCTCCGCGTGCGCGCTGGGGTCCCGCAGCTCCACAGCCTAGCTAAATCCCCGCCCGAGGACCTCGCCGCCGGTGACCTGCGCACCGAAGGCGCCGGAGTGACCGCGGTCGCCCTCGACGTGACCGAGGACGCAGCCCCGCAGCGGCTGGTGGACACCGCCCTCGAGCGCTACGGCCGCCTCAACATCGTCCTCAACAACGCCGGGATCATCCAGGTCGGCCCGATCCAGGCGGACACCGCCGAGCAAGTACAGGCCGCGCTGGGCAGTCGGTGCTCTGTGCCGGGCGTGCCGGGCCTGGCTTGCTGGCCTCCGCGGCCCGCTGGCGCAGCGCGGCCAGCTCGGCTTGCAGCCGGCTGGTTTCCTCCTGCAGCTCCAGGACGCGCCTGATTCCGGCCAGGTTCAGCCCGTCGGCGGTCAGCGCGCAGATCTCCTGCAGCCGGCCGATGTCCCGGCGAGAGTACCGGCGGGTCCCGCCCGCGCTGCGCGCCGGGTCAACCAGCCCCTCACGCTCGTAGATCCGCAGCGTCTGCGGGTGCAGCCCGGCCAGCTCGGCGGCCACCGAGATGCTGAACAGCCCCCTGTCCAGGTCTCCCCACCCGGGACTCACCACGGCCAGCCCCCGTCGGCGGCCAGGTACCGCACCGCCAGTTCAGTCAGGACAGCCATCCTTGCCATCGCATCCTCCGCCGCCCGCGGGGCCGCCAACAGCCCCGGGACTTCCACCCGGACCGGCCCGGCTCGCAGCGGCAGCTCAGGCACCCGCCCGGCCTGCCGCACCGTAATCGGCACGCCCGAACCGGGCCGCGACCGACCACCCGGCGCCTCCGCTGCCGGGCCTTCAGGCGCGGCGGCACCGTGGTCCCTGAGCGAGCGGTCATAGGCGGCGCGCCGGGCCGGGTCACCCAGCACCTGGTAAGCCTCGGCCAGGGCGCGGAACCGGACCGGGGCGGCGGCGTCACGCGGCCGCCGGTCGGGATGCTCGGCCCGCGCTTGTCGCCGCCATGCCTGCGTGATTTCCCCGCCGGAGGCCTCCGGGGATATCCCGAGCAGACGGTAAAAGTCCGGGACCTGCTCGCCGTAGTCCGCCGCGGCCATGACCATCACTTCCTTTCGCCAGGCGCGGGCGTACGTTATCTCTCTCAGTATGAGGCAGCAGAAAATCTGAGTCGAGTCTTGTCAGATATCTGCTGCCGGTGGTAAATAAATCTCGTGAGCGTGACACACACCCGACACGGCAAGGAGGCCCAGCCATGCTCATGCGCACCGACCCGTTCCGCGAGCTGGACCGGATCACTCAGCAGGTCTTCGGCACCGCTGCCCGGCCTGCCGCTATGCCGATGGACGCTTACCGTCACGGCGACGAGTTCTTTGTCCACTTCGACCTGCCCGGTATCGACCCGGACTCGATCAGCCTGACCGTCGAGCAGAACGTGCTCACCGTCCGCGCCGAACGCGCACCCGCCCAGCCCGACGGCGCCGAACTGCTGATCGCCGAACGACCCTACGGCACCTACACTCGGCAGGTCTTCCTCGGCGAGACCCTCGACGCCGATAAGGTTGCCGCCGACTACGCTGCGGGCGTGCTGACCCTGACCATCCCGGTCCGCGAAGCCGCTAAGCCCCGCAACATCCAGGTCAACAGCAGCGACCGCAAGCAGGCGGTCACCGCATAACCCTCTGGGTGCCGGGCGGGCCGCCCCGGCCCAGACGGCCCGCCCGGTCCCCCGGCACGGCGCCCGCCCGGCAAGCGGGCCGGGCAAAAGCACGAAACGGAGCCAAGTCGAGCTGGCCAGGCTCAACGCCAGCAAGAGGGCCGAAGGCTGTGCCGCTGTCACTCAGCGCGATGGCCATCAGCCTGGTCCCTGTGAGAGCCGGCAAACGCACGCCGGTATCCAGGGTCTTGTTCATGCCGTTGCACCGTCGAGTTCGGCGAGGTAGCGGCTAAAGCTGTGCGGGGCACAGGCTTCGCGCCGGGTCGAGGTGACGACGGGCAGGGCACGCAGGCCCTCCGTGGGACGCGATGCCCGGGTCGGGCTTGGCGCCGGGCCGTCCGCACGGGAGGCGTTCTTCGACTTCACCTGCGAGCCCCGCCTGGACGCGGGCGGCAACGTCACCAGCGTGCGGTCATTGGCGTGAAGACCGCTCGGGTCAGGCAGGCCCAGCTGCTGGCAGCCGAGCACCGCGCCCTGCTCGAGCAGATTGCCCGCCAGGCTCCGCTGGAGCAGGTGCTGGAGGGCATGGCCAGCGCCATTGAGGACCTCGCACCGGAAGAGGTGCTAGTCTCTGTGCTCCTCGCCGACGACGACGGTCGGCGTTTGCGTCACGGCGCCGCGCCGAGCCTGCCCGATTTCTACAACCGGGCCATCGACGGCATCGCCGTTGGCGAAGGCGTCGGCTCCTGCGGCACCGCCGCGCACCGGCGGCGGATGGTGCTCGTCAGCGACATCGCTGCAGCCGAGATGGAACGCCACCACCCGTAACTGTGCCTGCCTGCCGCCTCAACCCCGCGGAGGAATCATGACCAGTGGAAGAACGCGTGCCGGTGCCCCACCGCCTCGCCACCCAATGCTCGGCATCTACCTCAACGACCATCTCGCCGGCGCGACAGCGGGCCCGGAACTCGCGCACCGAACAGAGCGGGCGCACCAGCGCCGGGCGGAAAATGACGACCTACGGCGGATCGCGAATGAGATCAGCCAGGACCGCGCTGCCCTGCTGGAGATCATGGCCGCCCTCGGCATCGCGGTGCGGGGCTACAAGACCACTGCCGCCTGGATAGGGGAAAAAGCAGCGCGGCTCAAGCTCAACGGACGCATCGGGTCCCGGTCGCCGCTCAGCGACCTGGAAGAACTGGAGATGCTCCGGCTGGGCGTCGAGGGAAAAGCGGCCGGCTGGCGCACGCTGCGCGTACTGGCCGACAGCGACCAGCGCCTGGACGCCACCCGACTGGACGACCTCATATCCCGGGCCCAGAGCCAGGCGGACCGGCTGGAAAAACTCCGGGTCCGCCCCGCGCGCCGGGTAACCGGCCTGGACGACGCCGGGTAAGGGAACCGGGGACGACACGCCCGCCTCCGGCCGTCCGCGCAGGCCGGGCACGGTCGCACGCCCGAGGCACAGAAGCTCATTCCGGGGCAGTGACAGACCAGCCCTGGGACGCGGTTACCCGGGCGGGAGCGCAGGTCGTGCTCGTGTCACTGCACGAGGGACAGGTCCAGGCAATGAACCACGACATCGAGCCGGGCGCCGCCGCGCGCTATTCCGGCCCCCGCCGGACGGCATCGCGCGACCGGAACCCTGCCCGCACGAATTGGTCTAGACCTATTCCACGATTGATCTAGACCACAAGGATCCAAGCATCAGCACGATTTCAGCACGCGGTCCGGAAACGACGGGAAATAATCGGCATGTTTTGGACAATGCGGATACGAGAAGGGGGCGGTCCACTCTAGAGCAGACCGGCCCGTCTTCCGGGTACATGATAGGTATATCCGCAGGTCAGGCTAGCGAACGTCCAATCCTGTGATCGCCCGTCCGATCAGCATCCGCTGGATCTCTGACGTGCCCTCGAAGATGGTGAAGATCTTCGCGTCGCGGTGCCAGCGCTCGACCGGGTACTCCCGGGTGTAGCCGTTACCGCCGAGGATCTGGATGGCCTGCTCGGTGACGCGGACCGCCGTCTCCCCCGCGACCAGCTTGCACATCGATCCTTCGGCGTGGCCGAACGGCTTGTCCTGCCGGGCCATCCAGGCCGCCCGCCAGGTCAGCAGCCGGGCCGCGTCCACGGCGGCCTGCATGTCGGCCAGCATGAACGCCACCGCCTGGTTCTGGCCGATCGGGTGGCCGAACTGCCGGCGGTCGCGAGAGTACTCCGCCGCGTACTCCACGGCAGCCCGGCCGACGCCGACGGCCATCGCGGCCACCCCGGGCCGGGACGCCTCGAACGTCTTCAGCGCGGCCTGCTCCCCGCCGCGGCCGCCCTCGCGGACCCGGGCAAGCCGTGCGTCCAGCCGGTCCTTGCCGCCCACCAGGCAGCTGCCCGGCACACGGACGTCGGCCAGCACGACCTCGGCGGTGTGCGAGGCGCGGACACCGTGCTTGCGGAACTTCTGCCCCTGGGACAGGCCGCGGCTGCCGGGCGGCACGATGAAGCTGGCCTGCCCGCGGCTGCCGAGCGAGGGGTCGACCGAGGCCACGATGATGTGCACGTTGGCGATGCCGCCGTTGGTGGCCCAGGTTTTGGTGCCGTTCAGCACCCACTCGTCCTTGGCCTCGTCGTAGACGGCCCGGGTGCGGATCGCGCCCACATCGCTGCCGGCGTCGGGCTCGGAGGAGCAGAAGGCGGCGAGCTTCACGTCGCCCGGTACGCCGAACATCTGCGGCGCCCACTCCCCGATCTGCGCGTTCGTGCCGTTGCTGACCAGGGACACCGCGGCCAGCGAGCTGCCGACCAGGGACAGCGCGATGCCCGCGTCGCCCCAGAACAGCTCCTCGAACGCGACCACGATCCCGAGCCCGCTCGGCTCGAACGCCTGCTGGGCAAAGAAATCCAGCGAGTACAGGCCGATCTTGGCAGCCTCTTCGAGTATGGGCCACGGGGTTTCCTCGCGCTCGTCCCATTCGGAACCGGCCGGGCGGATCACGCTCGCCGCGAAGTCATGCACCCAGCCGCGCGCGTCCCGCAGGTCCTCGCTGAGGTCCAGGGAAAAACCGCCTTCCGTGGCCGCCGCGCCCGGCGCGGGTTCCGTGCCCTGCTCGCTGCCCATGCTGCTCCTCGCGACCCGGCCGTCACTATGTTACTCAAGAGTAACACTCTGGGCGGAGGAGCGCGAAGCGCCGGACGACCACGATTCCAGGGGGCCGGGTACCGGGCTAGGCTCATGTTCCCGGGGAAGACAGCGCGTGTTCCCGGGGCAAGACAGCGCGCGATCGGGAAGCCGGGGCGGACGTGGCCAAAGGACCGGAGCCGGGCCTTCTCGGCACTGTCGGACTCGTCACCGTCGCCATCCCCGCCGCTGGACCTGGCGAGGTGCTCCGGTCGGTGCGCGGCGGCACCGAGACGTTCGCGGCCTGGCCAGACGAGCCCATCGCACGGCACACCCGGATCGTGGTCGTCGACACCATGCCGGCGCGTTCCGTGCTCGTCATGCGGGCCAAGTTCACCTACTGGCCGGCTGGCACCGCGGGCAGCGCGGAATCCCGGGCCACCGACGGAACACCTTGCGGTCATACAGCACCCGGCCGGTCCATTCATGATCGTCAGGGAGAGTGTGCGTAGTGCCTCTGGCGCGGCTTCCCTCCCCGATGGTGATCTGGCCGGGGGGCATAGGGTCAGCAGCCTGGGTCCCGGCCGGACCTTCGGGTCGGCGTCGGTTTTCCGGCAATTGAGTCTTAACGTTGGGCTGGATCGGCGGGGCGGCTGAGCCGTGCTGGGTCCGCTGTGACGCTGGAGGTACCCCGGCCGGGGCACGGGCGCCTACGGGGAGCGTAGTCAGCGAATAGGGCGCGTCGGTTATTAAGTAGTTGTATTCGTTTTTGGCGCGCCAGGATGTGGTAGACGGCGGCTGACCTGGGCTCCTATAGCGACGCTGGCAGCCACGTTCGAGGTGTCGCCGTCGCGACACGCCCGAAGTTGATAACAGACGAGGCCATAGCCCTGAGAATGCTCCCGATAGGCCTGGGTGCCGGGGCCGGGAGGCCGGGTGCGGCGGCGCGGATCCGGGGACGATCCCCCGGGTCAGGTTGTCGTCGCCCTCGTCGGGCTGCCCCAGTTGATGGTTCCGGTGACGTTATCAGCCGGTGTGGCGGTCCAGGAACTCATAGACGTCGGCCTCGTCCACGCCGGGGAAGATGCCGGCGGGCAGCGCGGACAGGACGTGGGAGTGCGCCCGGGCCGACGGCCACGCCATACCTTCCCAGCGGGCCTCCAGTTCGGCCGGCGGCCGCTTGCAGCACTCGCCGTCCGGGCAGGACGAGCGCATCCGGATCGGTGTCTCTCGGCCGCGGAACCACCGCGAATGCTCGTACGGGACGCCGAGGGTGATGGCGAACCCGCGGTCGGCGCGCGGGTCGACCTGCGAGACGCAGAAGAAGGTGCCGGAAGGCGTGGCCGAGTACTGGCAGTACGGCGAGAAGCGGTCCGCCGCGCCGAACACCTGGCGCCCGGCCCACTTGCGGCACATCCGCTGGCCCTCGATTGCCCCGTCCGGGTCGGCCGGGAACACCAGGCCATCGCTCTCGTACGCCTTGTAGATGATGCCGCTGGAGTCGTTCTTGGTGAAGTGGCACGGCATGCCGAGGTGGCGGGTGGCCAGGTTGGTGAAACGGTGCGCGGCCATCTCATACGACACCGAGAACACGTCCACCAGGTCTTCCACGGCCAAGTCCCGCGCCTCCTTGGCGTCGGCCAGGAAGCGGACCGCGGCCTTCTCCGGCATCAGCACCGCGGCGGCGAAGTAGTTGCTCTCGACCCGCTGGCGGAGGAAGTCGGCAAAGTCGCGCGGGGCCTGGTGGCCGAGCAGGAAGTGCCCGAGCGCCTGCAGCAGAACCGTCCGGGGCGAGTGCGCGCCTACCGGCTCCTGCCTCACGTAGATGCGGTGATTGCGCAGGTCCGTGAGGGACCGGACAGAACTTGGCAGGTCCTGGACGTACCGGACGGAGAAACCGTGGTGGCTGACCACCGACAGCAGCATGCCCTGCGACAGGGCACCCCCGGTGTAGCCCGTAGATTGCAGCGCCCCGTCGGCGGCCCGCTCGATGTCCTCGAAGTAATTGGCCCGTTCGCGCATGCCCGCACGCAGTTCGGCGTTGGCGGCCCGCGCCTCCTCCGGCGTCGCCGCCGGCCTGGACCGCTGCTCATGCAGCGCGCCGGCCAGCTTGACCAGATGCTCCAGTATGTCGGTCGGGACCCGGGAGCCCACCTTGAGATGGGGCAGGCCGAGCTCGGCGTAGGCGGGATCGCGCTGCGCTTCCTCGAGGGCGATCTCGAGCTGGGCCCGGCGGCTGGGGGCCTGGCGCCGCAGCAGTTCCTCGACCGGCACCGACAGCGCAGCAGCCAGGTCCTCCAGCACCGACAGCTTCGGCTCGCGGCGGCCGTTCTCCAGCAGCGAGAGCGCCGACGGGGCGCGGCCGACCCGGTCGCCCAGCTCGGCCAGGGTCAGGCCACGGGAACGGCGCAAATGCCGGAGCCGCTGACCCATGGTCATAAGGTCTAGACCACGCTCCTGTGTCAACTTTTGAGATACTTCAGTCACGAAAACCAGCTTATCTTCTCCAAATAGAAATTTCTAGCCTTTTTATTTCCTAAATTACCTGTCAGTAGCTTGATGACGAGTCATTCTGGTAATCAGGGTGACCACTCGGCGCCCGCAGCTGGAGGCGATAGGGAAGATGGACACAATCAGGGAACAGGCCGCCCGACTACAGACCGAATGGCAGGAAGACCCGCGCTGGGCGGGCACGGAGCGCACGTACACCGCCGAGGACGTGATCCGGCTGCGCGGCTCGGTGCAGGAGGAGCACACCCTCGCCCGGCTGGGCGCACAGCGGCTGTGGTCGCTGCTGCAGAGCGAGGACTACGTCAACTCGCTGGGCGCACTGACCGGTAACCAGGCCGTGCAGCAGGTCCGGGCCGGGCTGAAGGCCATCTACCTGTCCGGCTGGCAGGTCGCCGCCGACGCGAACCTGGCCGGGCAGACCTACCCGGACCAGAGCCTGTACCCGGCCAACTCCGTGCCGCAGGTGGTCCGGCGGATCAACAACGCGCTGATGCGCGCCGACCAGATCACGTTCTCTGAATCCGCGGACGGCGATACCGGCAGCGAACCGTACTGGATGGCCCCGATCGTGGCCGACGCCGAGGCCGGGTTCGGCGGCGTACTGAACGCCTACGAGCTGATGAAGGGCATGATCGCGGCCGGCGCGGCGGGCGTGCACTGGGAAGACCAGCTCGCCTCCGAGAAGAAGTGCGGCCACCTGGGCGGCAAGGTCCTCATCCCGACCAGCCAGCACATCAAGACGCTGAACGCGGCCCGGCTGGCCGCCGACGTATGCGGCGTACCGTCCCTGGTCATCGCGCGGACCGACGCGCACGCCGCCGCCCTTATCACCAGCGACGTGGACCCCCGGGACCAGGAGTTCACCACCGGTGAGCGCACCGCCGAGGGCTTCTACCGCACCCGCAACGGCATGGAGCCGTGCATCGCTCGCGGCCTGGCCTACGCTCCGTACTCCGACCTGCTCTGGATGGAGACCTCCAAGCCGGACCTGGAGGAGGCGCGGCAGTTCGCCGAGGCCATCAAGGCGGTCTACCCGGACCAGATGCTGTCCTACAACTGCTCGCCGTCCTTCAACTGGCGCCGCAACCTGGACGACGCCACGATCGCGAAGTTCCAGCGCGAGCTCGGGGCGATGGGCTACAAGTTCCAGTTCATCACCCTGGCCGGCTTCCACGTCCTGAACTACTCGATGTTCGAGCTCGCCGCCGGCTACGCCGCCGAGGGCATGACCGCCTACGTCGACCTGCAGGAGAAGGAGTTCGCCGCGGAGGCGGAGGGCTACACCGCGACCCGGCACCAGCGCGAGGTGGGTACCGGCTACTTCGACCTCGTTGCGTCGGCCATCTCGCCGAACGCCTCCACCGTCGCGCTGGCCGGCTCGACCGAGAGCGAGCAGTTCACAAAGGCGTGACCTGCTCCCGCCAGCTCGTGCGCTGATCGCGCCCGGCCTGGCCCGGCACCAGAACCCGTTCCCGTCCCTATCGCTGCGGGAGCGGGTTCTGCC
>CAWFXW010000016.1:0-451004 GCA_963819785.1 uncultured Actinomycetes bacterium
CTGTCCGAGCGACGGCCGCCCCAGCGCCGGCGCATCAGCCAAACCCGCTGCCGTCTCGGCAGCAGAAGTCAGGGCATGGGCGAAAGACAATGGTCTCGACGTTCCGCCCGCGGCCGCCTCCGTCCACAAATCTGGGATCAGTACCGTATCGCGCACTTAGCGTAACTGCCGACAGCTCTTGCAGTCACGAGCAGCACGTCATCAGGAGTGACAGCTAAATCGCTGCGGGAAGCGCTCGTACGGGCGCGGTAGTCGGTTGGCAGCAGTCAGCAGGGCCGCCCGAAGGGGGAGCGCGTGCCGCGACGAATCCGGCCATCGCGCGGCGAAATAGACGATGGCGAATACAACTCCGCCGACGAGACGCCGCCCAATAGCAGGTGACGGCATAGTCCTGCCGCGGCACCTCATCGAGCACGCGTGTCGACGCCGCCACGTGTCGGCCTTTACGGCCGCTTGGTCACAGCGAACTCGTGGTCGGCGCCACCAAGTGTGTTGTTATGCCTTGCACGGCGGGTAATGCCGTCATCATCAATAACACTCGCACCACGCCATGAGCGGCGATGGCCAGCACGTCCGCCCGGCTGACCATGAGCGGGAGCCAGGCCAAAGGTCAACCGCCCGTCCCTGATGCCTTGCGGCTCATCCGACTTAGAATCACGGATGAAAGGATCGAGCCGAGGAGCTGCATGTGAGCGTCGAAGCGTCCGACATGATCACAATTCCCCGCGCCGAGCTGGATGCGCTGAAGGCCGAGTTGCGGCGGCTGCGGCGGCAAGTCGGGCGGGGCGTGGCCATGCGTCGCATCAAGGCTGACCCCGGCCCCGGCCCCGGCGACGACGCGCCCACGTTCACCCGTGAAGAGCTTGCCGCGACGTGGGGAATCAGTGAGTGATCGCCTCGTCCGCTTTCCCGGCACCTCATGGAACGAGATTGAGGCCCTGCCGCAGCCACTGCGGTGGACGGTGCAGCGCACGATCTTTCATCTGCTCGACGAACCAGTCCCGACCCTTGCTGACCCGTTCCCCAGCGAGGACCCTCTACCTGGCGCATACGAGCTGCACTTGCCCGCCGACGACGTGACCATCTGGTACACCGTCACCGCGCATGAAGGTCAGCAGGTCATCAGCGTGCAACACGTGAGCCTCGATACCTGATCCGGGCGTGTCGCGTGACTCATGGCCAGCAGCCCACATGATCCCGGGGTTATACGTGTGTCATTATCGTTTGCACGGCGGGCTGTCTTCATACGCACATTAGGGTCGGCGACGCCCGCCAGGTGATGTCAGCGGACTCGCGCCACCATGGCCGCGGTCACTGGCAACGGCTGGCCACTATCCGCGGAAAACTTCGCCACCGCGTATGCTAAGCGCATATTTCTTCGGGGAGGGCGACGGGAAACGTGGATACGACCATCGTCTTCGCTTCGGACGTGCCGCCTGCGACAATCGCGGGCCGGGTGCGCCGCGGCGAGCTCGCGCGCTTGGCGGCAGGCGTCTACACCAGCGATGTTACGTCGGATCCGGATGCGGTGACGGCGCGAGAATGGCCGGCTATCGCCGGAGGGCTGTTCCCTGGTGCGGTCATCACCGACCGCTCGGCCGTGACCGGGGGGCCTGCCGACGGCGTGCTCTACCTCGCCCGCGATGGCCGGGCCAGAGACGTCGAGTTGCCGGGCCTGCGGGTGACGGCACGGCCAGGCGCCGGGCCGCTGGACGGGGACATCCCGCTGCCGGGAGGCCTGTACCAGGCCAGCAGGGGACGCGCCCTGGCCGAGAACTCCCGGCCGTCTCGCTCCCGGGCTGGCCGGGCACGCCGCACGCTGGACACTGCCGAACTGGGAGACTGGGTCGACCGGCTGCGCCAGTCAGACGGGCCGCAGCGCCTTGCCCGGTACCGGGCGCAGGCCGAGCAGGTCGCGAGTCTGGTCGACGCCCCGGAGGACGCGGTGAAGGCGCTATCCCAGATGATCGGGGCAGCACTGGGCACCAAGCAGATCACGACACCATCCCGCGCGCTGACGGCACGCCAGGCGTCACTGCCATACGACCAGGACCGGATCCGCCTGTTCAGGCACCTGGCTGACAGCCTCCGCCTCTCAGCGCCGCAGAACAGGCCAGTATCTGATCCCCGAGACCCGCGCTATGAATACCTGCCGTTCTTCGAGGCGTACTTCTCCAACTTCATCGAGGGAACCGAGTTCGAACTGGACGAGGCGGTCGCCGTCGTCTACGAAGGGAAACAGGTACCCGGTCGCGCAGACGATACCCACGACCTGGTTGGCACCTACATAGTCGTTGCCGACCTCGCCGGGATGACCACCCTGGCCGCCGCACCGCAGGAGTTCGCGGACCTGCTGCGGTCCAGGCACGCCACCATCATGGGCGGACGGCCCGACAAGCGTCCCGGGGTCTTCAAAGAGGCCGCTAACCGGGCCGGGGACTCCCTATTCGTCCTTCCTGGGCTGGTAGCCGGCACGCTCCGCGCCGGATGGGAGGGGCTGGCTGCGCTGGACACCGCTTTCGAGCGTGCCGTCTACATGATGTTCCTCGTCTCTGAGGTTCACCCGTTCGATGACGGCAACGGCCGCGTCGCACGCGTCATGATGAACGCCGAACTGGCCAGCGGCGGACAGTCAAGGATCATCATCCCGACGGTTTTCCGTGACGACTACCTCGGCGGACTCAGGCAGCTGACCCGCAAGAG
The DNA here is from genome assembly GCA_963819785.1 of uncultured Actinomycetes bacterium. Lineage (GTDB taxonomy): Bacteria > Actinomycetota > Actinomycetes > Streptosporangiales > Streptosporangiaceae > Palsa-504. The sequence continues at coordinate 2,704 of CAWFXW010000016.1, forward strand.
CGACTCAAGCGTGCTGATCAAGGCACTGCGCTACGGGCACGATTACACCGCCTGGATCGACTTCTCAAGCCTCGCTCGCGCCACCGAGATGCTCCGCGCGACCAACGCCTTCAACGAGCCAGGCAGCAGCGAACGACTCCGACTGCCGGATGCATCGCACTAGAGCCAGAAGCAGGATGATGTCGTCGGCGTCGATCTCGGCGCGGGCCGCGAACCGCTCTCCGTCCCGGCGGGCCAGGTAATCGGCCATGGCCGCGAACGCGGCATCGACGCGGATGTCTGCGGCGCTCCTGGGCGCCTGCCCACATCCGGCCGGCGGCCGGGACCGCTGCGTGGCGCAGGACGGTCGTGTAGTCGTCGAGCATCTGAACGAAGACGTAGCGTCAGAGCCTGCTCAGCTGCTCGCCCTCCTGGAGCATGGCGATGGCGATGGCGCTGCCGGCGGCCAGGTCGCGCTGGCAGCGCCCGTGCCCGGCGGCTTGGCAGACGGCCCGGTGCGGGGGCCGCGGTTGGGCCGGGTAGCCGGCGGATACGCGTACGGTCAGGCATACCAGGCGAACTGGGCTTGCCAGGCGATGTAGCCATCGTCGTTGGGCCACGCGCCGGGGAAGAGCCGGCTGACGATGCGGGTCGCAGGACCCAGGGCGGGGGTTCCGGTCGGGGCGAGCATGCGGATGAGCCAGAGGGCGTTGTCGCGGACGTAGAGGATGTACTGCCCGGTGGTGGACCACTGCGGGGCCGCGATGCCGGTACCGGCCCCCTTGGCTGGGACCAGAGCTGGCGGGTCGCGTACCAGGCCTTCAGTGCCGCCTGGCCGGTGCCCGGCGGCGGCTTCGACGACGCGTGCGCGAACGCGATCGCCGGCGCTCCGGGGGCCCAGGCCGGGTCGAGGTTGACCGGCGCGGGCTCGGCGCCCATGCCCGGCCGGCGTGTGCCCGCGGTCGTGCACGGTGGTCGCATAGTTGCGCCATGGAATCCACGCAGCCGCCCGGTGCCATAGTGACCCGGGACGGCGCCGGCCCGCCCCACGGTGCCGCCGCGCCCTTCATCCACCCGGAAACCCCCGCCGCAGCACGTGCCGGGCACGACTCGCAGCTCCGGGATACGGGTCAGCGACGGGAACACCCTGACCGCTAATATGATCCATCCGGGTTAGGGGGTTGATGACGCAGATGACCGGAAACGACCTAGGGCCGGGCGGCATCGACACGACGACGCCGAACGTCGCCAGGATCTATGACTACCTGCTGGGCGGCAAGGACAATTTCGCCGTCGACCGCGCGGCCGCCGAGCAGCTTATCGCCTCGATCCCGGATGTTGCGGCGATAGCCCGTGACAGCCGGGCGTTTCTCGACCGGGCGGTGCGGTACCTTGTCGCCGGGGCAGGCGTACGACAGTTCGTCGACCTCGGCTCCGGCTTGCCCACCCGGTCTAACGTCCACGAGCTGGCACAGCAGAGCGCGCCGGACACGCGCGTGGTCTATGTCGACAACGACCCTGTGGTGGCATCGCATGGCCAGGCACTGCTCGCATCCCGCGACCGGGCCATCATGGTGCACGCCGACCTTCGCAAGCCGACCTCGATCATGCAGCACCCGGACGTTCTCGGCCTGCTTGACCTGGCGCAGCCTGTGGCGCTTTTGTGCACGAGCTCCTTGCATTTCGTGCCCGACGAGGCGGGGCCGCATCAGATTACCGCAGAGTACCGCGACTATCTGGCGTCAGGAAGCTACCTAGCCATCACCCATGCCAACGTCGTGGCGGCGGAAGAAGATCCCAATGGCGACGTCGGCAGTGCGACCAGCGTTTACAGCCGGGCATCAGCCCAGCTGCATGCCCGGTCACTGCCGGAGATCCGGCGATTCTTCGACGGCTTCGATCTCATCGACCCTGGACTCGTCTGGATGCCGGAATGGCGGCCCGATCCCGGCACCGCGCCATCCGGCCGCGTGCGATCGCTACGCGCCGGCGTCGGCCGCAAGCCTTGACCACACCCGGTGCTTCTCAGCCGACGTCGTGGTCGCGGCGGACGAGGCCACCGCGCAGCAACTTGCGGCCGGCTACGGCATGTGGGCCCACAGCATCCGCTCCCGCGAGGGCGCGATAGCGTTCCCACCCCCGAGCAGGCCGGGGCTCGCGTCTGGACCGCCGCTCTCTCCGAACTTGTCGCTTGCCGGGTGGACATCCAGTTCGTCGGCTCCCCGGGCAGGTGGCCGACCAGCTCGAGCAGCTCAAGGAGGTGACAGGCGCCGACGAGCCGTCGTCCTGCCGGTCGCGGCAGCCGGCGCGGTGCTGATGGGGCTGGCGACGGCACTCGGATTCCCGGTCGGGATGAGCGCCGCCGGCGACGATCCCCGGTACGCGGCCGCCCGGGTGAGCACCACCGCGTCGCTCGGCTACCTGGCCTTCCTGGCGGGGCCGCCGGCCATCGGTTTCCTGGCTGACCACGTAGGCGTCCCGCACGCCCTGTCCGCCGACGGCGTCCCGATCGCCCTGGCGTTCTTCCTGTGCTCCGCCGCCGCACCCATCACTCCCGGCCTAGACTGACCGGCCCGGCCAGGTGCGGTACCACCATGACCGATGACCGATGACCGAAGCTAGATAGCACATGCGGTGTCACGCTCAGCGACATGACCTACGCAAGCCAGCGCGATGACCCGCCTCCGGTCCGGTCGAATGATCAAGTGTGTCATTATCGTTTGCATTACGGACTGTGGTGCCATTGGCAGTCTGCGGATAGTCGGCTGCGCCGTCCGCTTGCAGGCGCCGCGCACAGCCACTTGACGATAGTCAATCTTGAATATCGTGTGTGACGAGTCGAAGCTGGTCCGGTGTCGAGCATCGGGAATGGGATTGGCGCCCCTGCCGGGATAGCCGATGTCTAGTGCATGGATGACAGGCGAACTGGAACACCACGATGAATAAGGCTCACCTGAGAATCTGCTCCAGTCCGGAGTGGGCCAGCTACGTGGCTGATGAGTTGATGCCATGGGTTCTCGCTAGTTACGAGCTCGGCGATGACGTACTTGAGCTTGGCCCAGGCCCAGGGCTAACGACCGATGTGCTGCGACGGCTGGTTCCGCAGCTGACGGCGGTCGAGATTGACACGTCACTCGCGACGCAGCTGGCTCGGCGGCTGGTAGGGACGAACGTCACGGTGCTGCCCGGCGATGGCACCCAGCTGCAGTTCGAGGCTGGGCGTTTCAGCGCGGTCACGCTTTTCACGATGCTGCATCATGTGCCATCAGCCGGTCTTCAGGACCGGCTACTGGCGGAAGTGCGGCGGGTCCCGCGCCCTACGGGCTTGGTGGTGGGCACGGACGGACTGGACACCGCCCAGCGGCGGGAGGTGCATGTCGGAGATACCTTCATTCCGGTTGATCCAGCAACCTTTGCGGACCGCCTGTCGGCGGCAGGCTTCACCAATCCGGTCGTGGAGCAGAGCGGAGACCGGTTCCGGTTCGCTGCCCTCGCGGGGAGGCAGGAGCATCTCCAAGCGCTCGGCCCGACGCGTGCCGTACCTGACCCGGCGCCATTACCAGGGCGCGGCCGTGACAATTTAGTGTGTCATTATCGCTTGCATTTCGGACTGTGGCCGCATTGGGATATATGCCTGCTGGCCTGAGGAGACAGCGACGATGTCCGTTACGGTTCCCGGTGTTCGCGCAGGACTTTCGTCACCAGAAGATGCCATAAGGCGTGGTCGCTTCGTTCAAGGAACCCGGGTGTGTAGCCGCCGGAAACGCCGAGGCAAGTCGGTGCACTCGCCGTCGGTTGCCGGCCATCGAGGCACGGGCGTCGGCCAGCAAACAGGCATCCCGATGATCTGCCAGACTGGGAGTGTGGACGAAGCCAGGGCAGCAGAGGTGATGGCGGAGTCTGCTGCCGTGCTCAGGAGGGCAGGGGCACGGTTCGCCTATTTGCATGGCAGTCGCGCCTTCGGGCAGTACCGTCCGGATTCGGACGTTGACATCGCGGCGTATTTCGGTGGCCAGCCGCCGAACGCGTTCGACATCTTGATGCCGCCTGGCGTGGACCTCTTGGTACTCGATCATGCTCCGCTGGAACTGGCCGGCCGGGTAGCGGCACGCGGCAGGCTGATCTTCGATGATGATCCCGTCAGCCGGGTCCGGTGGGAGGCTACCACCAGGAAGATTTACTTCGACGAGCTCCCGCGCATCACCCGCGCGCACCGGGAGTTCGCGGCCAGTGTCACGGGCAGACGCGGGTAGCCCGTGGTAGACGAAGACCGCATCCTGCGGCTGCTCCGGAGTATTGCCGACGATACGGCCGTCCTTCGGCAGGAAGCCGGAGCCAGCGAGGAGCGACGTCTGGATCCCATCTGGCTGCGCGGCGTGAAGTACACCTTTGTTACCGCCATCGAGGCCTGTGTCGATGTCGCGCAGCACATCTGCGCGACGGAAGGCTGGGGACCTCCGGCCGACAACGGTGACGCCGTCCGGCTGCTCGGAGGGCACGGAGTCCTTACCACTGAGCTGGCTATCTCGATCCGCAAGGCTGTCGGGTTCCGTAACGTACTCGTGCATGACTACATCGAGGTCGATGACTCGATAGTCGTCGACAGGCTGAAGAGCCTAGGCGACCTTGAGGAATTCGTGCGCCAGGTGGCGGCTTACGTCACTGGTGTGCAGCCCGAGCCTTAGTCGTCGCCCCGACCATTTTGTCGGTGCCCGGTGCAACACTGCGAGTCATGGGCACTCTCAGCAACGCGTCGGATACCAGTTACGAGATTCCGCTGAGCGAGGCTGATCAGACCGCGCTGCGGCCGGCCTTGCTGCACGATCTCGGGGCCATGCCGTTCGAGTCCGGTGCGCTGATCAGCCGCAGCCTCTGGGTAATGTTTATCGGCGAGTGGGGAGTCTGGACGCATGCGGTCTTGCCCGTCGATGACAGGCTCGACATGCCGGACAAGGAGAACATCGCGGGCTTGTGCGCTCTGGTCGGCAGCCTCATAAGGCCACCCCTGTGCCACGATGACGAGAAGGCGATGATCGTCCTGCGCAGGCCGGGGCCGCCGGAGATCGGCGAGGCCGATGCATACATCTTCCGCCTGGTGCGCCAGGCGGCCATCGGCCAGGAGACCGCGCCTTGGGCATTCCACGTGGTGGGGCCAGACGGAATCCGGGAGGTGACTGAGCGCGAGGCCGCACAGGACACTGCTGGCTGAATCGCGTTCATGCTGCAGTAGGCAGCCAGAGCCGCTGGGACGGACCGTCCCGCTCTTTACCCGGGAACGGAGCAAACCTGTGTCATTATCGCTTGCAGAGCGGGTAATGCCGTCATCATCAATAACACTCGCACCACGCCATGAGCGGCGATGGCCAGCACGTCCGCCCGGCTGACCATGAGCGGGAGCCAGGCCAAAGGTCAACCGCCCGTCCCTGATGCCCTGCGGCTCATCCGACTTAGAATCACGGATGAAAGGATCGAGCCGAGGAGCTGCATGTGAGCGTCGAAGCGTCCGACATGATCACAATTCCCCGCGCCGAGCTGGATGCGCTGAAGGCCGAGTTGCGGCGGCTGCGACGGCAAGTCGGGCGGGGCGTGGCCATGCGTCGCATCAAGGCTGACCCCGGCCCCGGCCCCGGCGACGACGCGCCCACGTTCACCCGTGAAGAGCTTGCCGCGACGTGGGGAATCAGTGAGTGATCGCCTCGTCCGCTTTCCCGGCACCTCATGGAACGAGATTGAGGCCCTGCCGCAGCCACTGCGGTGGACGGTGCAGCGCACGATCTTTCATCTGCTCGACGAACCAGTCCCGACCCTTGCTGACCCGTTCCCCAGCGAGGACCCTCTACCTGGCGCATACGAGCTGCACTTGCCCGCCGACGACGTGACCATCTGGTACACCGTCACCGCGCATGAAGGTCAGCAGGTCATCAGCGTGCAACACGTGAGCCTCGATACCTGATCCGGGCGTGTCGCGTGACTCATGGCCAGCAGCCCACATGATCCCGGGGTTATACGTGTGTCATTATCGTTTGCACGGCGGATTCTGGTTGCAGTGCCAGGCGTGGTGACCTGTTCCATCTATTCCAGGATCACCAGGGATACGCCGGGCGAGGACGGAGGGAATCGGGGGTCCGCGGCAGCCTGGAGGAGGTGGCAGCTGACCGCACCGTCCAGCTCGCTGTCCCGCGCCGCAGAAGGACCAACGGGACTTCTCGACAGCAACGAAGCTTCGTTCACTATGCCAGCCCGGGCCGCCCGGCCCGCAGCTCGTATACCCCGGACTGGGGATTTTTGCGCGCAGGGAGGTTTAAGCGGGTTTGCTGCTGCCGCCAGGTGGCCGCGTCGTGGACGAGAAGCGCGATCTGGACGCGGTTGGTCAAGTTGAGCTTGGTGAGCAGCCGCGACACGTGGGCCTTGACGGTAGCCAGGCTCATGTGGAGCTGGCTGGCGATCTGGGTATTGGAGTGTCCCTGGCCGACGGCGAGAGCTACCTCGCGCTCGCGCGCGGTGAGTGACGTCAGTTGTTGCCGCGCCTGCTCCTGGCGGGCGGCTGCGCCATGGTCGCCGGCGACGAGCGCGATCAGGCGGCGGGCGATCGCGGGCGACAGCGTGCCGTCGCCGACGTGCACGGATTCGATCGCGCGGACGATGTCGGCGGGCGCGGAGTCCTTGAGGAGGAAGCCCGCCGCCCCGGCCTGCAGGGCACGCAGGACGAGCTCGTCGGCGTCGAAGGTGGTGAGGACGAGCACCGGCGGCGGGCGGGGCTGGGTGCGGAGCAGGCGGGTCGCGGCGATGCCGTCGAGGTGGGGCATACGGATGTCCATGAGGATCACGTCGGGGTGGTGGAGATCGATGGCGGGAAGGACGCCCCGGCCGTCTTCGGCTTCGCCGGCGACTTCGATCTGCGGAGCGCCCGCGAGCATCATCTTCAGGCCGGCGCGCACGAGCGCGTCGTCGTCGACGAGGAGCACCCGGATGCGCCCGGTCATGGCGACACCGGAACGGTCGCGCGCAGGACGAAATCACCAGCGGCGTTCGTGCCGTGCTCCAGTATCCCGCCAGCGAGCGCGACCCGCTCGGCCAGGCCAACGAGCCCGGCCCCCGCCCCGGGTGACGGCGGCATGCCCTCGGGCGGGGCGCGGACGGGACGGCGGCTGATGACTTCGACCAGCAGGCCCGGGCGGCCGTTGCCGGTGACCGTGACGGCGACCGGGGCGCTAGACGCATGCCTGCGCGCGTTGGTCAGCCCCTCCTGGACGACCCGGTAGGCGGTGCGCCCGGCGGCCGGGGGGAGCGACCCGGCGTCATCCAGGTCGATATGTGCCCGGATCGTCATCCCGGCCGCGCGGGATTCCTCCAGCAGCGCCGGGAGCTGGGCAAGCGTCGGCTGGGGCGGCCCTGCGGCGGAGTAGGCGTCGTCGCGGAGCACCGTGATGACCTGCCGCAGATCTGCGAGCGCGGCGGCGGCCGATGTCCTGATCACCGCCGCGGCCTGGGATATCTCCGCGGCGGGCGCGTCCGGCCGGAACTCCAGCGCCCCGGCGTGCACGCTGAGCAGCGACAGCCGGTGGGCCAGCACGTCGTGCATCTCGCGGGCGATGCGCCGCCGCTCGGCGTCGCGGGCAAGCTCGGCGCGGCGCTCCTGGTCGGCCTCCAGCCGCCTGGCCCGCTCGCGCAGTGCGACAACCAGGTCCCGCCGGGCGCGCAGGTAAAGCCCCCACCCGAAGGCGGCCACCGGGAGCAGGAAGGCCGGGAGCCCCAGGTTCTGGATCTCCCCTGCGGCGGGGTTGACGAGCGGGAAGACGACACTGCCCGCCACCGCCAGCAGCACGGCCGCGGCCAGGGCACGGCCTCGCGCGCGCGTGGCGGCGGTGAAGATAGCCACGAGCGCGGCGCCGACGGCGAGCGGAGAAAACGCGGCGGCCGCGATCACCGCGAGCACCGCCGCCGGCCGCGAGCGCCGGACCCACAGCGCCAGGCACGCCAGCACGCCGAAGGCCAGGTCGACGCCGTCCAGGACAACGCCGTGGCTGTGCCACAGGTACCCCAGGGACAGCCCGCCCAGGCCGGCCGCGAACCCGAACAGCACCGCGTCGCCGACCCATTCGCCCGCTGACCGGCCGCCGTCCGGCTCCTGCCACTCGCTCGCAGCCAGCGCGCGCCGCCAGGATGGCAAGCGCCCGCCGCGCTGCAGCGGCTCGGTAACCATGCCACGAGCGTACGCCCGGCGCCACCCGGCCGCCCCCTACCAAAGTCGATCGGGCGACCCACCGAAGACGGGCCGGAAATGGCCACCCGGCCGACGCGCCGGCAGGCCGCCGGCGGCGATCGTGGAACCATGATAAGAACAAACGCAGACAGCGCGCGGCCAGCAGGCACGCGCGCCCAGGCGGCGCCAAGCCGCCCGCCCATGACACGGCCCGCCATCGAGGTGGCCGGGCTAACCAAGCGGTTCGGGTCGGCGGCGGCCGTCGACGGCCTCTCCTTCACCGCCTCCTACGGCCGCGTGACCGGCTTTCTCGGGCCCAACGGCGCTGGGAAGACCACGACACTGCGCGTGCTTCTCGGGCTGATCCGGCCGGATTGCGGCAGCACGGTCATCGACGGCCGCCGCTATGCCGAGCTGGCCGATCCGGTGCGGAAGGTCGGAGCGCTGCTCGACAGCGACGCGGTTCACCCTGGCCGTACCGGGCGCGATCAGCTGCGCGTGTACGCCCGCGCCGCCGGGATACCGGACAGCCGGGTCGAGGAAGTGCTCATCCAGGTAGGCCTGCAACGCGCGGCGGGCCAGCGAGCCGGCGGCTACTCGCGAGGGATGCGGCAGCGGCTGGGCCTAGCGGCGATGCTGCTAGGCGACCCGGGGATACTGGTGCTCGACGAGCCAGCCAACGGTCTGGACCCGCAGGGTATCCGGTGGCTGCGCGACCTGCTCCGCTCGCAAGCCGCCAAGGGCCGCGCGGTCCTGGTCTCCAGCCACGTCCTCGCCGAGGTCGCCCAGACCGTCGACGACGTCGTCGTGATCAGCGGCGGCCGGTCGGTGCTGCAGGCGCCGCTGGACCGGGTGCTGGCCGAGCACGTCGCGGGAGTCCGCGTCACCGGGCCAGACACCACGCGGCTAGGCCAGATCCTGACCGCCGAGGGTGCCCACGTGGTACCCGACCGCCAGGGGGCCATCGTCATCCGCGACCGCACCGTCGGCGAGATCGGCCGCGAGGTCGCCAGCCGCCAGCTGGTGATCAGCGGGCTGTCACCAGCTGGCTCCTCGCTTGAAGACATCTACCTCGAACTGACCGGCAACACGGAAAGAGGTCCATCATGACTAGCCTGATCCGCGCTGAGGCGGCCAAGCTTCGCACGGCACGTACCTTCTGGCTACTCGCCTTGGGCGCGCTCGCCCTGATCGCCGTCGCGGTCACCGCGATGGCCGCGGCGACCAGCTTCACCCCCGGCACCAATCCGGCGCGCACCACGCTCGCGCTGTCCGGCCTATCGCAGACCTTCGCGCTGCTGGCCGGCACGCTCGCCGTCACCAGCGAGTTCCGCCACAAGACCATCACCCAGGCGGTCCTGATCACCCCCCGGCGCACCCCGCTGCTGGCGGCCAAGCTCATCACCCTCACCGCCGCCGGGCTGGCGTTCGGCCTGCTGGCCACCGGCGGCGCCGCCGCGATCGCCATGCCCATCCTGGCCGGTCGGCACCTCGCCAGCCAGGCCGCCGGAGCACAGCTGGCTGGGATGATCGCCGGCGGCGCGGTCGCGACAGCGCTGTTCGCCGCGCTCGGCGTCGGCATCGGCACCGTAGTCCGAAACCAGGTCGGCGCGATCATCGCCGTGCTCGGCCTGCTGTACGTGGCCGAGCCGCTGCTCGGGTTCATCCCCGGCGTCGGCACCACCGTGCAGACATACGGCCTCGCCGGACTGTCCAGCGGCATCTCCCGCACTGCCGGCTTCCCCGCCAGCACCCACCTCCTCAGCCAGGCTCCGGCGGCCGTGACGCTCGCCGGTTACGCGCTCGCTGTCCTGCTCGCCAGCGCGGTCCTGCTGCGGCGACGCGACATCACCGCATGAGCAGCCCAAGACCGTACGAGGCCGCCGGTGCCGCCGCCGGCAGGCCTCACCCGGCCCTGGCGTTCCGCAGAGCCGCCGCGAAGTGAGTAGTTATCGTTTGCACCGTGGTGAGTCGATGCATTCGCATATACAGCCATGAGCTGGAAGAACAGCTCCCTGCCGAATCGGTTCCGCGTGGCAGTCGCGCCTGATGCGCCATGAGCGATCACAGAATGTCAGTTCTGGTCATCCTCCGATGGGGTTGCGCGCGGGTCATCGCCGCGTTGATGATCATCTGCAGGTAGCGACCGCGGGAGACGTTGCCCCGCGCCAAGTCGATCCCGTCGATTGGCGCGAGCGGTAGTAGCTCGGCACGACGCGTGCAGTGGGACAGGGGTTGCGGTAGCAATCGCGCGGATCGTAGCGAGATCGCGTTCGCGCCATGGCGAATTGCAGGTGCGCCTCGGGGCCGGGCGCGGGTCCTGCTCTTATGTCGGTACGAGCATCCGGCGATAGTCTGCTGGCGTGGACGACGAAGGGCTCCCAGCCGAGACCGAGCCCCCGGTCTCTGAGGACCTCCAGCAACGCGGCATCGACTTCCTGCAGGGACTCTTGGCCAGCGGCACGGTGGATCTCGACCGCTTTCAAAAAGCCCTCGATGCTCTGCTCAGCGCCCATACCCACGCTGACTTCGCCTCGGTGGTCCGCAGCCTACCGCCCCCCGTCGAATTCACTCCGCCCGCGCGGCGGCGTCAAGAGCCGCTGGAGATCTCTACCTCGATGGGCGAGGTTCGCCTCGAGGGCCGCTGGCAGGTGAGCCGTCTCACCAAGATCGACACGGGTATGGGCTCCGTGACGATTGACCTCAGCCAAGCTGAGTTCGATGACTGGGACGTCGAGATTGTCGTCCACACCCACATGGGGGCAATCACCGTCATCGTTCCCCGCGGCCTCGAGGTCCGGCCGGTGGGCCGGAGCGGCGCGGTCAATACCGCCCTCGAGCCGCCAATTCCGGGCTTTCCCGTCGTGCGGCTCAGCGCCACCTGCGACATGGGCACAATCCGCGTGATGCATCCGGCCGAGAAAAAGCAGCGCCGCCGGAAATGGCGTCGGCGACGCAGCAAAACGCCACCCCGGCCATGAACCGACGGCGGCACGGCTACCAGCCCGGCCCGGCGCACGACGAGGCTCGCAGGATCTCACCCCGGCTGTGCCCGTACGGCAAGCTGACCGAGGAGGACAAGGAACAGAACCGGGCCACCGGCAAGCTCGCCCAGGCCGGCTACCTGATGGTCCCCGGCCAAGAGCGAGGAAGCCAGCACCGGGTTCCCCGGCGGCCTGCTCGACGAGCTCGCCCGCGACGAGCACGACCGGTGGATGACCGCCAAGACCGCCGCCGGCTGGACCCACGGCCCCCGCACCGACGAACAGGCCAGGCAGCACGAGGCCCTGCTGCCCTGGGACCAGCTGCCCGACAGCCAAAAGACAAAGACCGCGCCTTGGTCATCGGTATCCCCGCCATCCTCAGCCATTGCGGCTACGCCATCATCCCCATCCCGCCATGACGCACAGTGAGAGGATGAGCCGTGGCGGTGCCCCGTGTGAGGAGGTGAGGAGATCACCGAGCCGAGCCGAACCTTTCGTCTGTTCGTGAGTTCCACGTTTGAGGATTTGGAGGCGGAGCGCAACGCGCTTCATGAGCGTGTGTATCCGGAGTTGCGCGCTTTTTGCCGAGTGCGTAATGCTCGCTTTCAGCCGATTGACCTGCGTTGGGGGTGAGCGAGGAGGCGAGCCTTGATCAGCAGGCGATGGCGATCTGTCTGGAGGAGATCCGCCGCTGCCACGAGGTCACGCCGCGGCCCGACTTCCTCTTTCTGCTCGGAAACCGCTACGGCTGGCTTCCCCCTCCGCCGCGGATCCCCGCAGATGAGTTCGAGCGGGTCCTGGGGCGCGTTCCTGAGGAGGCAGACAGGAAGCTGCTCAAGGAGTGGTACCGGATAGATGAGAACGCGGTGCCGGCCGCGTATTTCCTGGTCGCGCGCGAGAAGGACGGGCCTTACCAGCAGCGGTAGACGTGGGGCCTGTGGAGCGTCGCCTGCGCGCGATCTTGGTTGCAGGCCGGCTCGTTCCGCTGGTCGGCGACGAAGCCGAAGACCACGTCCGCTGGCGCGTCGATGACGATCTCGCCGGTGATCCTGGCCATGCCAGGCCTCAGGCCGGCTCGACGGGATGCCGGATGATCGTCCGCAGCTTCTCCGGCGCGCTGCGGCGCGGGTCGCCGAGGTAGATCTCGTGGTGGCGGCCACGGGGGCGGTAGCCTGCTTCGGCGATGGCCTCGTGCAGTGCCGCGATCGACGGCGCTTCGGCGGCGTACGACCCGATGTGCAGCAACTGGGCACACCGGCCCTCCGCCCACCGGATGTACTCCAGCCGGGCCAGGCCGGGCAGGTCCTTCTTGCTGGCCGCTTCCGCCGTGACGTCGGCGATCAGCTCCGCGCCGACCGGGTCCGGCTGCATGATCAGCGCCTGCCACCGCCAGCTGCCGCGATCGCTGTCGGCCATAGTGACCTCGCCCCGCGCCACCGCGGCGACGATGTCCTGCTGAGCCGGGTCATCCACCCACCACAGCCCTTCCAGCGGCATGACCCGCGGCGCCTGGCCGGTGAGCTTCTTCAGCCGGAAATGCGCGCCGTAGCTCACGCTGTACAGCGCCTGCACGGCCTCGGTGAACTCGGCGCCGCCGGGCTCACCGGTCCCGGTCACCGCCACGAACCCGAACTCGGGGACATCCACGATGTCCACCGCACCCTTGCGCACCTTGAGCAGCGACTCATAGCTGGTCGCGATAGCGGTCATACCATCATGGTTGCCACCGCCCGGCCGACGCGCAAAAGAGCCGAAGGTCCGTAACCAGCGGGCCCTAGGAACCGGGCAGGGCCGACGGGCCCGGTCCTGGTTCCCGGCCGCCCCGGGCCTCGTCGCCGAGGCGGCACCACTGGATGCGGTGCGCGGCCGGATCTCCGAGCGGTCCCTAAAGCAGCACGGGGAGTAGATTACGGCGCGCATGCCGCGCGGTGCCCGCCGGCCGTCGCGCAGGACGGCCAGCTCTCCGACCTCGACGCACACATACCATTCCTCCGGGCCGCACTGTTCTACCATCGTTCCAGGCAGCCACGGCCACTGCTCGCGATCGCTCTGCTCCTCCTGCTTGCTGCGGGGGTGCGGACTTCGACCGGGCTCTCGTCGGGGCGGACGATGTGTGTCATTATCGTTTGCACCGTGGATTCTTACTGCACGTGCAGATATAGCCTTTGAGCTGGGAAGATGACCGACTGCGGCTATAACGGAGTGCCTTATTCCGCATGGCGCCGGGAGCATGCGCCTTTCGATGATCGCCTCGGAGTCTGGCATCATTAACAGGAAGGGAGGGTAGCTTGTGACCACCATCCACGTTCGGTACGAGATTCTGGACGATCCCGGCCGTCCCGATCCGGACTCGGCGCCGGATTCCTTCGCTTGGGGTGTGCAGGCGGTGGGCCTGCCTGAGAATCTCGGCGCCTTCGGAGTGGGCGACACTCTCGACGAGGCGCTCGATGATCTTGCCGAGGGCATCCGGGCCTTGTTCAGCACTGGATCGGTACCGGACGAACTAACGAGAGAAATCGCTGTCACGGTCGGCGATGCGGCCTGATGCCGGTCCGGCTCTCAGGGAAGGACATCGTCAAGGCACTGGGTAAGGCCGGCTGGGAACTGGAACGGGTCACCGGCAGCCACCACGTGACGCGTCATACAGACGGGCGACATGTTAGCGTCCCGGTGCATGGCGCCCGTCCGCTCCCGGTTGGAACGCTCGCATCGATCTGCCGCCAGGTTGGCCACACCGCGGACGAACTGCGCGACCTTCTTTAAAGCGAATCAGGCAAAGTGTGTCATTATCGCTTGCACGGCGGGCTGTCGTCACACGCACATCAGGTCTGCGGTGCCTTGCTCGTGGCGGACTTTATTGCTGCATTGAGTCCACGATTTCGGTGAGGAGGAATTTCACCTTCGCCGGGATCGGCCGTCCTGGATAGGCGTGCTCGACTAGGTCGAGGCCCTCGTCCATCGTGGTGAACCCGAGCTGGTGGTAGAGCAGGATGATGTCGTCGGCGTCGATCTCGGCGCGGGCCGCGAACAGCTCCATCGCGAGCAGGTACCTCGGGGACACAACGTCGACGATCAGGGAGTCGCTTGAGTAAGAACGTTGCGCATCCGGGTCAGGGCCGGGCAGGAATCCTTTCACCGCGTCGTTCCCTGGTGGATCGCGTCTTGAATGGGGCGGGCGGGGCGTCTGGGGAGGTGCGGGCCGGGGCGTTCCGCAACGAGGGCCTCGCCTCGCCGTTGGACGCGCTGACCGGGAGGGTTGCCAGGAGGCCGGTCTCCGGGCAGCCGGGGTTACCGCTAGAGCATCAGGATCAGCATGTAGGCCATGGTCAGGCCCATCGCGATCTTGCACAGGGCGGCGCACCTGGGTGCCAGGTGCGGGCGGACGTGAGCCGTGGACGCGGTGAGGCCTGGTGGGGCGGAAGCGGCTGCGGAAGCGGCTGCGGCTGCGGCTGCGGGGGATGCGATGGCGAGGGCGGGGATGCGGCGGGGGAGGCGGTCGGCGACGGGAGCGGGTTGAGGGAGGCGGTCGGCGACGGGAGCGCGGACGGAGAGGCGGTCGGCGACGCGGACGACGTAGCCGACCATGTACAGGGCCATGAGCAGGGGCAGGAACGAGAAGCGCGAGGGGGTCACGGCGGCCATCCCGGCGGCGGCGGTCCGGGCGGCGAGCGGGGCCGCGGCACCGAGCATATAGAGCGTGGCGGCACACCCGACCAGGTGGGTAGCGGGGTGCGGGCAGCGCCAGGAGGCGGCCACGGCTCGCTGCGGGTTCGCGGGGCGGCGGGACGTGACGAGCTGCCAGGTGAACCAGGCGGCTCCGGCGGCGAAGACGGCCATCCAGGCGGCGGCGGGCAGGACGCGCAGGCGGGCGACCAGCATGCCGGCCATCGCGACGCCCATCAGGACGTGGCCGGCATCGGTGTCGAGTTCGGTGGGGCGCCCCCAGCGGCGCGCGACGGCCAGGCGGCCCGCGCAGTAGGCGGCCACGGTGAGCATCAGGGCGGCGAAGATGCCGGTCAGCCAAGCCGGGGCGCCCATATCAGACTCCCTCAGCCTTGACCGGCCAGAAGGCCAGGGCCAGCAGGGCGAGCAGGGGGCCGGTGTCGGGATCGGTGGCCGAGCCGGTGAGGATCTCACCCAGGCCCTGGGCCAGCCACAGGGCGGCGGCGACCGCTATGGCCAGGACGATGACGGCGCGGGCGACGCGCTGTTGGCCGGTATCTCCGGCGCGGGGCGGCGGGAGCGCGCCGAGGGCGACTACGACGAACACCGCCGCCAGCACGATCGCGGCGAGCAGGCCATGCCGGGCCAGGGCGCTCGCGGCGTGGGCGTCGACCCAGGCCAGCCAGGCGGGCTCTCCAGCCGAGGCGTCGGCGATGGTGCCGCCTATGGCACGGGACGCGGGCAGCAGCGTGAGGACGGCCAGGCCCAGCCAGACGACCAGCCAGCAGGCCCGCGCCACGCGGCGGCCGACGGCCCGGCCGGCGGTGAACGGCGCCGCCGGGTCACGGTCGGCGGGCCACAGCAGGACAGCGACCAGCCCGTACAACAGGACCGCCCCCGGGGCCCCATTGACGGGGCTGGCCGTCCCGGCCAGCACTCCCCCGAAGCCCTCGCCGAGCCACCATACGGCCAGCGACCACACGACCGAGCCGGCCAGCGCCAGCCTTACGGCCGGGCGCCAGGCGATGCCGAGGCCCAGCAGCACCTGGACCGCCGCGAAAACGGCGTTCAGCACGACCACGTGGTGACCGATAAGGCCGGCCGACCAGGTAATGGGGCGCGCCACGACGGCGGGATTGCCTTGGGCGCTGCCGGCCAGCATCTGCGCGAACCCGCGGCCGAACATCGCTGGCTGGAATTGCAGCATGCCGTCGAGCAGCCACAGCGCGCCGAGGGCGAGCTGCAGCGCCCGTCGCGGGTCGGGGACGGCCACACGCTCGTGAGCAGCGGCAGGCTGGGCGACCGGGTCGCCGACAGCGAGGCTCTGGCTCATCTGCTTGTCCCTCCCGCTCCCTTTACCGGAACTTATGGGATGACTCGGATAATGGGCAAGGGCAATGCCGGTTGTTAAAACCCGGACGGGGTATTCGGTAAACCCTTCCTGGGTATCGAATAGACCCGTCCGGGGTATTTCCGAATGGCGTCAGCTGGTGAATGTCGGGTCGCCGCCGCGGACAGGTTCGACACGGCCCTTGGGCTCCTCCCAGTTCTCCTGGCGGCCAAGGGCGGTCAGGTCGAGCAGGGAGTAGGTGCCGACGAGCGTGTCGGTGCCCCGGCCGTAGGTCGAGTAGGTGTGGAAGATCTGCTCGCCGTCACTGAGGAAGCAGCTGAAGCCGGGGAGTTCGGTGGTCTGCTCGTCGCCGAGCGCCCCGGAGACCGAGCCGTAGTTGTAGTCGACCAGGGCGCGAGCCGCGTCCAGGGTGACGCCGTAGTCGTAGTTGAACTCGCTGCCGAAGCTGGAGTACCAGGGGAAGGACCAGCCGCGCTCCTTGGCCATGGCCGCGATCTTGTCGTAGGGGGCGCGGGCGGTCAGCACGAAGTTCGTCTCGCGGGTACCCAGGTGATCCAGGATGCCCGGGGAGAGCTCGTCCAGCGAGGCCGAGCAGCCCGGGCAGGGCTGCTCCCAGTCCGGGCCGAACATCACGTGCTGGACGATCAGCTGGCGCTTGCCCCCGAAGAGTTCGGCCAGCGTGACCTGCCCGTCCGGGCCCTCGAACACATACTCCTGGTCGACGGCGACCATGGGCAGCCTGCGCCGCTCGGCGTTGAGCGCGTCGCGGGCGCGGGTGGCCTCCTTCTCCCTGGCCAGCAGCTGCCGCCGGGCCTCGAGCCACTGCTCGCGGGACACGACGTCGGGAAGACTCATCGGGATACCTCCTAGTGCGTGGTCGGTTCGCAGTTACGACGAACCGCTCGAGCGGAAATAGACGCTCGCTTGTGGCTGGATTTATTTCCAATGAGTGCTAGAGTTTCCTTTCAGTGAACGAGCATCCAGAACTGCGCCTGCGGGCGGTGCACCGCGCGCTCGCGGATCCGCTGCGGATCCGGCTGTTCGAGTTGCTGGTGCTGCGGCCCCAGTCGGCCAAGGAACTGGCCGCGCGGGTCGGCCTGCCGCCGGACCGGCTGTATCACCATCTGGCGCAGCTGGAAGAGGGCAAGCTCATCGAGATCGCGGAGTATCGTCCGCTGGCCGGGGGCAAGGTCGAGCGGGTGTACGCGCCGACCGCAGTCGAGCCGCTGGTCGACGACGCCAGCCCGGCGGAGGTGGCACGCCTGCTGGGCGCCGCGCTCGAGACGACCCGGGGCGACATCAACGCGGCCACCCTGGCGAAGGAGTCCGGCGAGGAGCGCCTGATCGCGCTCAGCCGTACGGGGGTCCGGCTGAACGCGATGCACCTCGCCGAACTGCGTTCGGCGATTGAGGACCTGCTCCGGGAGGCGAGGGAGCATCCCGACGAGGACGGCGTGTGGACCACGGTGCTGTGGACGGCCGTGGACCGGGAAGATCGCCGGCAAACAGGAAGGGAGTAGAAAGACAATGGCAGCGAACCAGGGACCGTCCGGAGGAAGCGACTTCCTCCGCGTGCTCGGGATCATCTACCTGGTCAAGAGGATCCGTCAGCGTCGCCGCGAACGGCGTGAGCGTGCCGCGGCTGCCGGCACCGGCACCGGCGAGCCGGGCCGGGGCTGACCGGGGCGGGGCTGACCGGGTGTGCGCTAGGGCGGGGCAACTACGTCGTTGTGGCAACGATGTAGTGGGGACGCGTCTGGCAATAACACGCTGGTTCGGGCTATATCCCTGTCGGATGTGATACGCGCCGTGGCGGCCTGCGGAAACCGGCCGGCTGGAGCGCCGGGTTGCCCGGGCCGGCCTGCGGACCGACGCCATCCGCCGCGCCATCTCCCAGGATGCGGCATTCCCGGGGGGCAGCCTCCATTCCGGAGGCATCAAGACGAACACCGGACAGGCAGTTTTTCATGATCACGAAGACTTCTCAGTCTCCGGGAGCGGTCAGGTTCGCCTCGCTGTGGTAGCCGGCGTCGATGACTACCACGCCGATCCCGCCGGTCATGGCGGCATGGCAGGCGGCGGCGTCGTGGCCGGGATCGTGCTTGTCCTGCTCGGGCAGGGTGCACATCCGGTCGTGGCAGTGCGCGAGCAGGGCGGGGCCGGCGGCGTGGGCGGCGTGGGCGGCCGCGACGACGGCCGCGCCTTTCTCCGCGACCTGCGCGAGCCGCTGTGCCTGCTGCACGTCGCCGGTGTCCTGGCAGGCGTACCCGCCGAGCATGAGCCGGTCATCGGCGGCGGCGTCCTGGCAGTTGTATCCCTGGATGAACCCGCCGCCGCGGACCGGCAGCAGCCGGGAGTCCGGGTCGGTCACGTTGCGCCGCGGCTGCTTGCTCGTCCCGTTCTCCCCGGCGGCTCCGGCGTCCGATCTGGCTTCGGCGTCCGCGGCGGCCTGCAGTTCCGCCACCCGGGCGCGGGCTTTGCGGACCTCGGCGGCGTCACCGGGACTGACCGGGCGGCGGCCCAGCGCCGACCCGGCTCCGGCGGCACGGCGGGCCTGCCAGTCATCGATCAGGGCCTGCTGCGCCGCGATGGCCTGCTCCAGCCGCAGCTGCCACGCGGCCAGCGCCACTGCTGCCGGGGGCCGGCCGGCCGCGGTGCCGGCTGCCAGCGCGTCCAGGTAGGCCTGCCCTTGCTCACGGGCGGCGGCCTCGGCCGCCTCCCGCTCTTTGTGCAGGTCCTGCAGGCAGGCCAGCACCCGCCCGGCCCGCGACCGCGGATCGGGCCCCGCCGCCGCATCCGCGCCCAGCAGCAGGTCGGTGCCCGGCAGCACATCCTGCTCCGCGTCCTCGTCCGCAGCGGCCTTCCTGGCGCCCGCGATGACCTGGCCGGCGAGCTTGCGCAGGTGAGCCTCGGTCCGGCTGGCCTCCTTCGATGCGTCCGCGGCGATCTTGACCCCGTCGCCGGCCACCACGGAAAGCCGGCCCAGCCCCGCGCACGCGCACACCCGCAGCACCTGGTAGAACAGCTCCTCGGCCAGGCCGTCCTGGGCGAACAGGTGCTTGCGGAACCGGGAGAACGTCGTGTGGTCCGCGATGGCGCGCCCGCATGCCACCCGGAACGTCGCGTCGTAGCGGCACCGGTCCTCCACCGCCCGGGTGGACAGCACCCCGCGCAGGTACGCATACAGCCACACGGTCAGCAGCATCACCGGGTCATACCGGGCCGGCCCGGCCGCCGAGCCTTTTTCCGTCGGCGGCACCAGCCGGCCTGTCAGCTCCCGGGTCGCCAGCGACTCGGCGGTGCCGATAACGACCCGGACAGCATGCCCCTCAGGCACCCAGTCGAGCATGTTATGGGGCAAAAGCATCTCGGCGTCACGGTCAACCGATCTGAACTGGTGTGCCATAAACCAATTCTGCCAGCAATAACACCAGAAATCAGAGAAACCCGAATATGCAACAGCCCCCCCCGGACTGAAAACCTTTCGTGATCATGGAAATCAGAGCATTCTCCGACCTTCGCGGGGCTAGCTGGTCCCCGGCGGTAGCACACCGACACGGAGGCGAACCCGTAGCTGTGTGTTAATAATCGACGCGCGCTGGGGTGTGCGTCGTTGTGGCAACGACGTAGTTGGGCGGGCTGGCGGAGGCGGGTCGGGTGGTGGCGCGGAGGCAGGCGGGGCAGATGTGGCTGGAGAGGGAGCCGACATGCTACGCCAGGGCTCCATGGTCGGCGGTGGACGCGCCGTGGCGGACCTCACGGTCGGTGGCGGACACGAGACGATCACGACCGCATGCCGGGGCGGAGCGAAGCGCTATGATCGCCGCGCAACATGCCATAACCTTCTCCATCACCATATAGCGGGACAGGAGTTATTGCCCGGGTGGCCACATGGGGACAGGAGGCATCCATCCTGGTGGCCACTTGGAGGTCAGTCCATGGCAAGGGCACGCCTGGCCCACGTCGGCGGGGGATTCGGTTGGCGGGGCCTGGTGGCGGGCTCGGCCCTGGCGCTGGCCGCTGCGATAGCGAGTACCGCGACGGCGCCGGCCGCGCGAGCGGGGGTGGGCGCGGCGACTGGGAGCGGGGCTGCGGCGGGGAGCGGAGCTGCGGCGGGGAGCGGAGCTGCGGCGGGGAGCGGAGCTGCGGCGGGGAGTAGGGGCGGCGGGAGGACGGGTGCTGGGGGGGCAGCGGGTACGGGGGCGGCTTGCGGGAAGGTGGTCGGGCCGTTCCGGGTTAGCGGGACGCTGGTGCTGGACGCGGGCGCCAAGCCGTTTACCTCGTACGGGATCACCGTGCCGGGGCTGCAGGGGCCGGACTGGACCGGCTATACCGTCCTGGACCTGGAGAAGATCAACGCGATCGCGGACCACTGGTGCGCCAACACGGTCCGGCTGCAGCTGGACCAGGACGACCTCCTCGCGCGGGACGGGACCGTCAATCAGGGGTACCTGGCCGCGATCCAGGCTGAGGTGTCGCTGGCCGAGCGCGACCGGCTGGTCGTGGTGCTCAACGACGAGACCAACCTGTCCCCGCCACCCGCGCAGTACCTGGAGCGGGGACCGACGCAGGACACCGAGACGTTCTGGAAGATCCTGGCCAAGCTGTACGGCAACGACCCGCAGGTGATCTTCGACCTGTTCAACGAGCCGCGGATGTACTACGCCGGGATGTCGCAGGCGCAGGAGTGGCAGTTGTGGCTGAACGGCGGCCTCTATAAGGGCGTGTTCTACGGGTTCGGGATGGCGCAGTTGGCCGCGTACGTGCGGACCATCCTGGGCGCGCGGAACCTGTTCTGGATCGAGGGCCCGAATTACTCAGCCTCGTTCGCCGGGATGGTCCAGCAGCATGCGCTGCTGAACGTGAGCGGGGTCGTCTACTC
The DNA here is from genome assembly GCA_963819785.1 of uncultured Actinomycetes bacterium. Taxonomy (GTDB): domain Bacteria; phylum Actinomycetota; class Actinomycetes; order Streptosporangiales; family Streptosporangiaceae; genus Palsa-504. Next base: position 23,766 of record CAWFXW010000016.1, read on the forward strand.
CGTGCACCACCCGGCGGGCCAGCCGGGCGCGACCGCGTGGAACGACGACTTCGGCTACCTGGTCGCCGACGGCATCGCGCCTGTGGTGGACGGCGAGTGGACGAACTACGAGCCGGCCCCCACCGCCACCCCGATGCCGCAGCCGACCTCGTGCTGGTCGGACGCGCCGAGAGCGGTCCCGCAGTTCCTGCAGTGGCTGGCCGGCAACAGCATCGGCCTGAACGCCTACCAGCTGCAGCCGGGCTTCCTGATCAGGTCGTACAGCAACATGGCCGTGCCCACGACGATGAACGCGAAGACCTGGAGCTGCCAGTCCAGCCAGGAGACCGAGCCGGGCCAGGGGGCGGGGTCCGACGTCATGGCCTGGTTCCTGGCGCAGAACAGTTGACCGGCCCTGACCGGCCTGGGTAACGGTAGAATCTCAACTCGCCGCGCCAGGCAGGACCAAAGCGTTATTATCACGGCGCAACCAGGCCATAGCCTGCTCCATCACCCGATAGCGGAACAGGAGCTCTCGTCCCGGCGGCCATGGAGTTCAGGAGGCAGCTTTCCAGTGGCCACATGGAACGGGTCCATGACCCCGGCCGGCCCCGGCCGACTGTCCGGCTGGCTGTCGAGCTGGCCCCGGTCCGGCTGGCTGCGGTCCAGCTGGCCGTGGCTGGTCCAGGGCACGGCGCTGGTCCTGGCCCCGCTGGTGGTGGTGGCGCTGCTGCTGCCACTGGGCGAGGGCGGCGGGTCGATCGCGGCCAAGGCCGCGGCGTGCGGCAAGGCGGTCGGGCCGTTCACCGCGCACGGGACGAAGGTGCTGGCCGGGGACGGCTCGGTGTTCATCTCCTACGGAATGTCAGTGTCCGGCCTGCAAGAAGGGAACTGGACCGGGCTGGTCACCGGGGACATGGAGAAGATCGCGGCCATCGCCGACGACTGGTGCGCGAACACGGTCCGGATCCAGGTCAACCAGGATCTCCTGCTGGGACCGCACGGGACGAGCTGGGACCCGGAGTACATGGCCGCGATCGAGTCCGAGGTCAACCTGGCCGAGAGCTACAAGATGGTCGTGGTGCTCAACGACGAGACGAACTTCGCCCCGCTCAACGTGCGGCACTACCAGGCGGGGCCGACGCCGGGGACGCTGACCTTCTGGAAGGACATGACGAAGATCTACGGCAACGACCCGCAGATGATCTTCGACCTGTACAACGAGCCGCGGACCTCGGTGCCCTACATGCCGGACTCCACGCTGTGGCGGCTGTGGCTGAACGGCGGCACGTTCAAGCACACGCACTACACCTTCGGCATGGCGTACCTGGCGCACTACGTCCGGTACATAGCGGGCGCGAAGAACCTGTTCTGGATCGAGGGCCCGCGGTACTCCCTGTCGTTCGAGGGGATGATCCGGTACCACGCGCTGATCCACGTGAGCAACATCGCCTACTCGGTGCACCACGCGCAGGGCGCGCACAACGAGTCGGCCTGGTACTCGGCCTTCGGGTACCTGGTGCTCGACGGCATCGCGCCGGTGGTGGACGGTGAGTTCACCAACTACGAGCCGCACCCGAACCCGGCGATCGACCTGATCCCCGGCTACTGCTGGTACGACGCGCCCACCGCGGTCCCCAAGTTCCTGGCCTACCTGACCAGGCTCGGCATCGGCATGAACGCCTACCAGCTGGTGCCGGGCTGGCTGATCGCGTCCAGCAAGCGCCTGGGCAGCCCCACGTCGATGAACCCCAAGACCTGGAGCTGCCAGCCGGACCGCCAGACGCAGCCCGGCCAGAGCGCCGGGGCGCTGATCCTGCAGTACTTCCAGCAGCAGAACGGTTAGGGTGAACGTCGTGATACTGGTGACCGGAGCGACGGGACGGGTCGGATACCACGTGCTGGAGGCGCTGGCCGACGCACGGGCCGACGTGACGGCGATGGTGCGGGTGCAGGCGAAGGCCGCCGACCTGCCGGGGACGCCGCGGCACGTGGTGGCGGCGTTCGACGACCCGCCGCCCGCCGACATGCTGCGCGGCTTCGACCGGGTCTTCCTGCTCAGCCCGCCGATCGAGGAGCAGGCCGAGCTCGAGACGGTGTTCATCGACGCGCTGGTGGCCGCCGGCCACGGCCCGCACGTGGTCAAGGTGGCGGCCGACGGGTTCGCCGACCCGGGCTGCGAGGTGCGGTTCATGGTCAGCCACCGGCAGGTCGCCGCGCACCTGGACGCGACCGGCCTGCCGGTCACCTACCTGGCCCCGGCACTGTACATGGAGGACCTGCTGGCCTTTGCGGGCGCCATGCGCGAGTCGGCGGAGATCGCCGCGCCCGCCGGGCACGGGCGGGCCGGGTTCGTGGCGGCCAGCGACGTGGCCGCGGTCGCGGCGCAGGTGCTGACCAACCCGGGCCATGAGGGCGTGGTGCATACGCTGACCGGGCCGGAGGCGCTGCGGTTCAAGGACGTGGCGGAGCGGATCTCGGCCGTGTTCGCGCGCGAGGTCGGCTACACCGACCAGCCGCCCGAGCGAGCGCGCGAGGCCATGCTGGCCGGCGGGGTCAGCGCGTGGCGGGCGGACGGGAACCTGGAGCTCTTCGACTGGATCCGGCAGGGCGGCGCGGACACGGTGACGGCCGATGTGCGCGAGGTGACCGGCGCCGATCCGCGCCCGGTGCAGGACTGGCTCGAGGAATCCCGCGCGGACTTCGAGGTGCCGCCGCTCGACCTGCCATCGGCGGTCTTTTAGGAGCGGACCAGGCGAGCGATGGCCTCGGAGGCTTCTTTTACCTTGTCGGTAGCTTCCGGGCCGCCCTCCTCGATGGCCTGCGTCACGCAGTGCCCGAGGTGATCTTCGACCAGGCCGAGCGCGACGGCCTGCAGCGCACGGGTCACCGCGGAGACCTGGGTCAAGATGTCGATGCAGTAGGTGTCGTTCTCGACCATGCGCTGCAGCCCGCGCACCTGACCCTCGATGCGGCGCAGCCGCTTGAGGTAAGCATCTTTGTCCTGGGTATACCCGCGCATGGTCCAACTGTAAGTGATGCTTCTCGATAACCTCACGGTATGCGCGACGAGACGATCACCGCCTTCCTCGACCAGCTCGCCGCCCGGGTGCCCGCCCCGGGCGGCGGCGCCACCGCCGCCCTGCACGCCGCGCAGTCCGCGGCCCTGCTGGCCATGGTGGCCAGGTACAGCGACAGCGCCAAGTACGACGCCGACCTGATGAGCCACGTCATCGACGAGGCCGACGGGATCAGGAACGACGCCCTGACGCTGGCCGAGCGGGACGCCGCCGCGTTCGGGGCGGTGGCGCAGGCCTACGCGCTGCCCAAGGACACCGACGAGGCCAAGCAGGCCCGCTCGGCGGCCATCGCGGCGGCTACCGCCGCGGCGGCGCGGCCGCCCGCTGACGTGATCCGGCTGGCGCTGCTGCTGGTCAGCCTGGCCGAGGAACTGCTCCCGGCCGGCAACCGCAACGTGATCACCGACGTGGCCGCGGCCGCCGAGGCGGCCCGGGCGGCGGCGATCACGGCCCAGGTCAACGTCGAGGTCAACCTGCGGGGGCTGAAGGACCCGTTCGTCGCGGACGAACTGGCCGCGATCACCGAGGTCACCGAGGACGTGGTGAGCCGGGCCGGCCGGGTGGTGGCCGCGGTACGCGAGGAGATCAGCACGTGACCACGCTGTCCGGACGGGAGCTGGCGGCCGAGATCCGGGCCGGGACCACCGCCGCGGTGACCGCGCTGGCGGCCCTGGCCCACCCGCCGCGACTGTCCGTGGTCACCGCCACCGACGACGAGGCCAGCGCGTGGTACGTCCGGTCGATCGCCTCGGCCGCGGCCAAGGCGGGGATCGGCTGCGAGGTCGAGGACCTGGGCCCGGGGGCCGCCGCGGACGGCATCGCCGCGCAGCTGAGCGCGCTGTCCGCCGACCCGACCGTGGCCGGGATCATCTTGACCACCCCGCTGCCGGGCGGCGCGCGGCTGGCCGAGCTGGCCGAGGCCATCGACCCGGCCAAGGACGTGGACGGGGCCAACCCGGTCTCGCTCGGCCGGCTGATGACCGGGTTGCCGGCTTTCGCGCCGGCCACCGCCGAGGCGGTGCTCCGGCTGCTGGACCATCACCAGGTGGAGCTGGAGGGACGGCATGCGGTGGTGGTGGGGCGTTCGGCGGTGGTGGGCAAGCCGGTGGCGCACCTGCTGCTCGACCGGAACGCCACGGTCACCGTCGCGCACTCGCGCACGCGGGACCTGGCCGCGATCACCCGGCAGGCCGACGTGCTGGTGGTGGCCGCGGGCCGGGCCGGGCTCATCGGCCCCGATCACGTGCGGGCGGGCGCCACCGTCATCGACGTGGGCACCAACGCCACCCCGGACGGCGGGCTGGCCGGGGACGTTGACGTTCGGGTGGCCGACGTGGCGGGCGCGCTCAGCCCGGTACCCGGCGGCGTGGGGCCGGTGACCACCGCGCTGCTGCTCCGGCACGTCACCGACGCCGCGTCGGCGTCGGCGTCAACCGGGCGCTGAGGCACGAACCACGGCCGTTCGGGATAAAAGTTCTTCGTCGGTTTCGGAGAGCAACGCGAGGAACGGGCCGACCCGGAGTCCCTCCTGGGCCGAGTGCCGGAAGAGACTGTCGTGGTTCACGGTGTACTTGGTGCGCCTGCCGGTGCGGGTCCGGGTCAGGTAGCCCGCCGCCTCGAGGTCGGCGACGATGGCCTGAACCGTGCGTTCGGTCAGGCCGACGGCGGCGCTGATGTCCCGGATCCGGGCCTCGGGGTCGCGAGCGATCTGCACCAGGACGTGCCCGTGGCCGGTCAGGAGCGTCCAGGTACCCTCGGTCTCGCTCATACCTTCTGATCATATACTCGCGAGATTATTCGCGCGAGCATAAACACATGAAATTTTTCTCGCGCTTCTCTTGACGGCTGTCCGGTTTGCCGCCGATGCTATAAGGGTCAGCGGCCCGGCCCGCGGGAGGTGAGGCACATGCGTTTGGACAGCTTCCCCGTCGAGCTGGTCAGGGGCGTGGCGGTGGTTCGAGCGCCCACGGAGATCGACATCACCAACGCCGCCGCGCTGCGCGCCGCGCTGCTCGAGGCGGGCGGCCTGATCGAAAAGGCAGAGGCGGCGTTCGTGGTCGACATGACGCGCACGACGTTCTGCGACTCGGCGGGGATCCAGGCCCTGGTCGACGCGTACAAGCGGGCCCAGGCCGAGGGCGGCGAGCTGCTGCTGGCCATGTCCGGCGACGCGGTGCCGCGCATCTTCTCGCTGACCGGGGTGGACCGGGTGATCCCCAGCTATCCCAGCGTGGACGAGGCGCTGCGGCACACGCCCGCCGGCACCGGACCGATACCGCTCGCGGACTTAGCCTCGCGGACTTAGCCTCGCGGACTTAGCCGAGCATGCTGCGGTAGACGGCGATCAGGGCCGCCTTCTGCTCCGGGCTGAGGCGTTCGTCGGCGCGGATCGCGTCCTCGGTCGGCGGGGCCTTCGGGACGTCGCTGTCCGCGGTTTCGCCCGTGGCGCCGGCGGCCACCTTGTCGATGAGGCCCGCCTGGGCCATCAGCGTCTCCGCGGAGACGTTGAGCGCGTCGGAGATCTGCTTGAGCACGCGCACCGAGGGCTGGTGCAGGCCCCGCTCGATCTGGCTGAGGTACGGGTTGGAGAGGTGGGTCAGCTCCGCGAGCTGGCGGAGCGACAGGTTGGCCATCCGGCGCTGGGTGCGGATGAAGGCGCCGAGCGCCTCCCGCTGGGCCTCCCACGGGTCCTTCATGACCACCTCCTGGTTTTGCTAAGTATAGTACGCGGCAGGCCCCTTGGTGCGGGGTGCTGCCGCGTACCGTCTCGCTTATTACTTGCTGGCCTTGTCCTCGGCGGGGGTCAGGGCCTTGACCACGTCCTCGGCGAACTTGCGCTGGCCGGCCAGCAGCTTCTCGGCGAAGTCGTAGGCGTTGGCCACGACTTCCTCCGGCTTGGGCAGCTTGTCGGCGAGCGGCACGTTCACGGACGGCAGCTTGGGGGTGATGGACTGGACGGTCTCGACCCAGGACTTGATCGCCTCGACGACGGTCTCCTGGCTCTTGCGCACGGTGCTCAGGATCTCGTCCTGTACTTCCTGCGGGGTGCTAGGCATGGTATGTGTCTCCTTCGCTGGCTTGATATTGCTAACTTTATCAAGCATTGATTGGGATGTCAAGCGCGGATGCTTGGTAAAGGTAGCGGGGTCTGGCTGAGGTGGCCGGGGGGTGCCGGGACGGGGGATGCGGGGCGGGAGTTGACTAGGGGGCGTGGTTTCCCTATCGCTCGCAGGACCCGTGGATCAGCAGTACCTGTTCCAGGCGCGCCAGATGCAGGCGCTGTCCCTGGCCGTGCACATCCCCCTGGTCTGCTTCGGCATCGCGTTCCCGGCCCTGGTGCTGTTCGCGGAGTGGCGCTACCTGCGCACCGGCGACCCGCTGTACCGGACGCTCGCCCGGCGCTGGTCCAAGATCATGCTGGCGCTGTTCGCGGTGGGCGTGGTCACCGGGACCATCTTGTCGTTCGAGCTCGGGCTGCTGTGGCCGGTGTGGATGCAGGACTTCGGCAACGTGTTCGGCCTGGGCTTCACGCTGGAGGGGTTCTCGTTCTTCGTCGAGGCGATCTTCATCGGGATCTACGTCTACGGCTGGGACCGGCTGCGGCCGCGGTTTCACTTCTGCGCTGGATTGCCGATCGCTCTGGCTGGAATCACGGGGTCGTTCTTCGTCATCTCGGTCAACGCGTGGATGAACCATCCCAGCGGGTTCGCGCTTCGCGACGGGCGAGCAGTGGATGCGCACCCGTGGTCGGCGCTGTTCGGCAACTCGTTCTTCTGGGCCGAGTACGTGCACATGTACTTCGCGGGCTACATCGTGTGCGGGTTCGTGATGGCCGGCGCGTACGCCTGGGCCTTCCTGCGCGGGCGCCGGGGCCGGTACGAGCGGACCGCGCTGGGCATCTCGCTTTCTGCCGCGGCGGTTGCCTCGCCGCTGCAGGTCGTGGTGGGCGACTGGGCGGCGCGGGACGTGGCCGTCGATCAGCCGGTCAAGCTGGCGGCGATGGAGGGGCTGGCGCAGACCACGCGAGGGGCGGCCGAGCACGTGCTCGGCTGGTACAACGGGCATGCGGTGGTGTGGGGCATCGAGATCCCGCGGCTGCTGGCGTTGCTCGCGTTCCATAATCCGAACGCGACGGTCAAGGGGCTGTCCATCGTGCCGCTGGCCGACCAGCCGCCGGTGAACGTGGTCCGGTTCGCGTTCCAGGCCATGGTGGGGATCGGGACGCTGCTGGCGCTGCTCGGGTTGTTCTTTTTGTATTTCCGGGTGCGCCGGCGGTCGTCGCCTTCTGGGCGGTGGTTCTACTGGGCGGTGCTGGCGGCCGGGCCGCTGTCGGTGGTGGCGCTGATCGCGGGCTGGATCACCACCGAGGTGGGGCGGCAGCCGTGGATCGTCTACGACGTGATGCGGGTCAATGCGGCGGTGACCGGAGCGCACGTGATCCCGGTCAGCTACGGGGCGGTGTGCCTGGTCTACCTGTTCCTGGCTGGTGCGGTGGTCTGGCTGCTGCGGCGGTTCAGCCGGGTGCCGCTTGCTTTTGATGCTTCTGATGCTTCTGATGCTTCTGATGCTTTTGATGCGCCGGCCGGGGGCGACGATGCTGGCTGACGTGCCGATGGTGTTCATCCTGATCGGGATCACCGCGTACACGGTGCTGTCCGGCGCCGACTTCGGCGCGGGCCTGTGGACGCTTATTCCTTTTGGCGGGCGGGCCGGCGTGGCCGCGACCCGGGACCACACCAGGCACTCGATCGGGCCGGTGTGGGAGGCCAACCACGTCTGGCTGATCTTCGTGCTGACCGTGGCCTGGACGTGTTACCCGGTGGCGTTCGGGTCGATCGTGTCGACGCTGGCCGTCCCGCTGCTCATCGCGGCCATCGGGATCATCTTCCGGGGCACCGCGTACGCGCTGCGGGCTGTGCTGGACACTGGTTCGGGCCGCGGGGTTTCGCTGGTTTCTCAGATTTTCGCGTTGTCGTCCGTGCTCACGCCGTTCGCGCTGGCCACGGTGGTGGGCGCGATCGCGACCGGGCGGGTGCCGGTCGGCAACGCCCGGGGCAACGTCCTGACCTCCTGGCTCAACCCGGTCTCGGTCATGGCCGGGGTGCTCGCCGTAGCCTTCTCCGGGTACCTGGCCGCGGTCTACCTGGCCGCCGACGCCCGGCGGCTTTCGCTTGGGGTGCTGGCCCGTGACTTCCGGCTGCGCGCTTTGCTTTCCGGGGTGGCGGCCGGGGCGCTGGCGGCCGCGGGGCTGGTGGTGGTGCGGTTCTCGGCCGCGGCGCTCTGGCACGGGCTGACGTCGGGGGCGGGGCTGGCGCTGGTGGTTATCAGCGGCGGGGCGGGATTGGGGACGCTGGTGCTGGTGTTCTGGTCGCGCTTCGAGCTGGCTCGGGTGTCGGCCGCGCTCGCGGTCGCGGCGGTCGTCGCGGGCTGGGCCGCGGCCCAGGAGCCTTACCTGCTGCCCGGCCTGACCGTGCGGGCGGCCGCGGCCGGACGGGCCACGCTGATCGCCACCATCATCGGCGTCGCGGTCGGCGCGGCCGTGCTCGTGCCGTCGCTGGCCCTGCTGTACACGCTGGTGCTGCGCGGGCGGCTGGATCCGGTTGCTGTTGCTGCTCCTTCGGTTGCTGTTGGTGCTCCTTCGGTTGCTGTTGGTGCGGCGACGGCGGGCGGGCGCGGGCCGGCGACGCGGGGGCGGGCGGCGTGGGCGGTCGCGGTGGTGAGCCTGGTGGCCGGGGTGGGCCTGCTGATCTTCGCCGGGCCGGCGTGGGCGCTGGGGATCGGCGCGCTGCTGCTCGTGGCCTGCGCGGTAACGGTGTTCGCGCTGACCGCGATCCCGGAGGAAGAGCCGTAGGGTGCTCTGGGATTGGCCGGGAATCCGGACAGCTCGTTGCCTGGGCTAACCATCGTGAAACTCAGCTGGGACCGGATCGAGATATGTCAGCCCTAGGGGTTCGTGATACCCAGCCCTAATCTTGGGGTATCTAGCGGCTAACGGGGCGGCCGAATCCCTCCCCGGGCGGGCCTCGGAGTAGGTGCGGAGGTTAACGATGCGACGCCTGTGGATGTCTGTTCTGCTCGCGCCGGTGGTGGCGCTGGCGGTACCGGCCGTGGCGATGGCTACGCCGTCGGTTCCCGCGGAGCGGACGGCACCGGTCAGCTCGCACTCGGTCGTGCAGTTCGGCCAGCATGGTTCGGCGGTCAGGAAGCTGCAGCGCCGGCTGGCCGCGCTGAAGTACTATCCGGGCGCCATCGACGGCAGCTTCAGCACCAACACGCTGGAGGCTGTGTGGGCGTTCCAGGAGGTGCAGGGGCTGCCGGGCGAGGACTTCGTGAGCGCCGCGATGCAGCGGGCGCTGAACCACCCGCGGGCGCCGCGTGTGCTCGACCGGGCCGCCGGGCCCAACCGGATCGAGGTCAATATCGGCATCGAGGTCCTCGTCCTGTACAAGCACAATCAGATCCAGCTGATCAGCCACGTCTCCTCCGGCGGCGGGTACTACTACTGCTCCCCCGCCGGCGGCTGCGGCACCGCCATCACGCCGACCGGTAACTACTCGACCGGCGTGTTCCTGCCCGGCTGGGTCGCGGTGCCGCTCGGCGAGATGTACAACCCGGTGTTCTTCATCGGCACCGCGTTCGCCATCCACGGCGAAACCGACGTGCCGCTGGCGCCCGTCTCGCACGGCTGCGTCCGGATCCCCATGGACGTCGCGACCTTCTTCCACAAGCTGGTCAAGGTCCCGGGCGAGCCGGTGATCATCCGGCGCTGAGGGCCTGGCGGTGTGCGTGCCTGTTTGCCTTCCGGGTTTGCTTTCCGAGTTTGCTTCCGGGTTGCTTTCCGGTTTGCCAGAGTAAGTCTTTCTACATAGCGTTATCACGATGACCCGGACCCGGCGGCCCTCGGCGCAGACCCTGGCGGTGCTGACCGCGCTGGCCGATGAGCCCGGCCGGTGGCGGTACGGGTACGACCTGTGCACGCAGCTCGGCCTGCAGGCCGGATCGATGTACCCGATCTTGATGCGGCTGGCCGACCGCGGGCTGCTGGAGACCAGCTGGGAGACCGAACGGGTGCCCGGCCTGGCCCGGCATCTGTACCGGCTGACCAGCACGGGCCTGGCCTACGCCGAGACCTCGGCGGCTTCGGCGGATCCGGCTCCGGCGTCGGGGGTGCCGGGGGCCGGGCCCGCGGCGCGGGTGCGGCCGGCGCGGGTGCGGCCGGCGCCGCCCGCGCGGCCCGCGCGGCCCGCGCGGGCCGCGCGGCCGCGGCTGGGAGACACCTGAGGGAGGAAACCGGTGCCTGTCCGCTATCAACTGGTCATCGACTGCGCCGATCCGGACCGGCTGGCTCGGTTCTGGGCCGCCGCGCTGGGCTATGAGCTGGCGCCGGCCCCGGCTGGCTTCGCGACCTGGAACGACTTCTACCGCGACCTGGGGCTGCCCGAGGAGGAGCTGGTCGACGGGGCGGACAGGATCAGCGACCCGGACGGCTATGGGCCGAGCATCTGGTTCCACATGGTCCCGGAGGCCAAGGTGGTCAAGAACCGGCTGCACCTCGACATCCACGCCAGCGGCGAGCGGGCGGACCCGATCGAAACCCGGATGAAGCGAGTCGACGGGGAGGCCAGCCGGCTGGCCGGCCTGGGCGCCACCATCACCGGCGCCTTGCCCGAGGAAGGGCTCGACCACTACGCGGTCGGGATGAAGGACCCCGAAGGCAACGAGTTCGACATCAACTGACCGCGGCGGCCGAGGCTGGGTTCGCGGGAGCGTCGCGCTAGCTGGCTTCGCGGGCTGGTGCCGGGGCGGCGGGCTGCGGGCCGTGGACCATGGATAGCGACCGGGACAGCTGGATGCAGCCGAGCGTGACCGCGAGCACGGCGGCGATCTCGGCGACCAGCAGCCAGCCGCCGGTCTGCACGTTCTCGCCGTAGACGGTGACCCCGTAAGAGGCGCTGATCAGCGCGTCGCCCAGGGTGAGCGGCGGCTGAACGGCGACGAGCGTCCCGGCCTGCAGGCCGTTCTGCAGCAGGAACAGCGCGCCGACCCCGGCCACGGCGGTCGCGTACAGCTGCCACGAGCCGAAGAACGCCCCGGCGCCCCGCGGCAGGACCGCCACCGCGCTCTTCATCAGCGTCGCGGTCAGCGCGTAACCGCACGCGGCCGCGAGCCCGAGCGCGGCGGCCCGCGCGTTGCCCCGGGTCCGGACGCCCACGGTGATCACTACCGCCTCGAACACGGCGGTCACGATCAGCGCGGTGATCCACACCTTGGTGCTGGCCTGGTCCGACCCGCCCGACGGAGCGGCGGCGGCCAGCCCCGCGCCCAGGCTGACGGTGACCAGGCCCACCGCCCACCAGGTCGTCCGCGGCAGCCGGCGCTTGTTCAGCCAGCTCGCCACCAGCAGGCTGAACGGCAGCTCGATGATGAAGATCGGCTGCACCAGTGCCACCGGGCCGGTGGCCAGCGCGGTAGCCTGGCAGACCGCGGCCAGGACGACCGTCGCGATGCCGGCGAGCCAGACCTTCCGCCTGACCAGGTAGCTGAACAGGGAAAGGTGCAGGGCATGCGAGGCGGGCGCGGTCGCGGCCGCCATTCGTTGCAGCACCGACGCCACACCGTTGAACAACGCCGTGAGCAGCGCGAACAAAACCGAGACCACCGCGGCATCCTAGCGGGATGCCCGCTCCGGGGCGAATGCGCGCAGGCGGTTCAGTCCCGGTGGCCGACGTAGCTGCCGCGCTTGGCGACGGTGAAGATCAGGCCGGCGTCGCGGAGCAACTGCAGGGCGTGCAGCACCGTGTCCCGGCCCACGCCGTACTGCTGCTGGAGGGCCTTGACCGACGGGATCGGGCCCGTGCGCCATTGCCCGGCCTCGATCAGCCGGGTCAAGATGCCCGCTAGCTGCATGTATGCCGGTTCGGGCAAATCGTGTCGAACCACCTCAAGAGCGGTCACTGACCAAATTTAGCAGACCTAAATCGACCAGGGCATATAGCTGGACTGATCTGATCTGATCTGTTATGGTGATCTTGAATCCCAGAGGGGGGATGACAGCCCCGGTACCAGCTCCCACTCCCAGGTACCGGGGCTGTCCAATGCCCGGGTGCTCCGCCATTGCAACTGGGGTCGGCCGGGGCTGCTGGGGCCGGCGGGGGCTAGTGGGGGTCGACGCGGAAGATGCGGAGCTGGAGGGCCAGGGTGGCGTAGTAGCCGACCAGGGTGGACAGCTCGACCAGGGACTGTTCGCCCAGGGTGGCGACGGCCCGGTTGTATTGCTGGTCGTCCAGGTCGGCGGGGCCGGTCAGGGCGCGGACGACGCGGTAGGCGACCTGCTCTCGCTGGTCGGTGAAGCCGGGGTCGGCGCCGGCCCGCAGCGCCTCGATCTCCGGATCGGTAAGGCCGGCGTCGCGGCCGATCGGCTCGTGCGAGGACCGCTCGTACTCGCTGTTCCAGGCCTGAGCGACGACCAGGATGGCCATCTCCCGGACCCTGGAGCTGAGCTGGGTGCGGAACCGGATCGCGGCGCCCAGCTCCTGCAGGGCGTGGCCGACCTCGGGCGCGTACAGCATGGTGTTGAACGGGCCCGCCAGGCCGCCGGCGCCGGTGTCGAGCAGGATGGCACGGGGACCCTGGCCGCGCGGGCCGCTGAGGATCTCGCGGTACAGGCCGACCTGTTCCGGTGTCATCGTGTCGGACGACAGGGCAGCAAGACGCATCGGGCCTCCTACGTAGCCGGGTGAGGGGACGTCCGGGGGTTCCGGGCCCGGGTGGCGCCGAGGACGGCCACCGCGGCCAGGATGATCAGCGCGATCACCAGCGGATAGACGATGTGCACGTGCAGCACGAGCAGGGCGCCGGCCAGCGCGCCGGCGAACATGGCCAGCACCGAGATCAGGCGGCGGGCGGCGTGCGCGCCGGTCGCGCCGGCCACCGGGCTGTCCGCGGCGATGCCGGTGATGGTCAGCGTCAGCACCGTGGTGGTCAGGTCCGGGACGGCGAGCTTGCGGGCGCTGGCGTTCTGCGCGCCCATGGCCAGGGAGAGCGAGACGATCAGCGCGTAGCGCAGGCCCGCGGGGATGGGCCGGGCGGTCAGCGCGGCCATGGTCACCGTCTCGGCCACGATAATCGCCTCGATCCCGGCGGTGACGCTGAGCAGCAGCTCACGCTGGCTGGCAAGGGACCGGCCCAGGCGGCCCGCGGCCAGGGCGCCCGCGGCGAAGCAGCCGATCGCGGCGACCGACGCGGGCGCGGAGAACCCGCCCACGCCGGCCAGCGCGAACGCGAAGAACACCACGTTGCCGGTCATGTTGGCCACGAACACGTGCCCGAGGACCAGGTAGCTGAACGAATCGACCAGCCCGGTGACCACGGTCAGCGCGACCAGCAACGGCGGCAGCAGGCCGTCCCGCGCGTCCCGGGACGGCGCGATCGTCTGCCTGGCCTCAGCCAGGAACGTGCTCATCCACGGGTAACTGCCCACAGAAACTGATCATGCACCACAGACCGTCCGGAATGCGCGAACGGCCCGCGGAAGGCCTCCCGTTCAGGTCAGGCTTGGCGCGGGGCGCCTCGGCGGGAGAGGACATCGATGAGCGCCGCCGCGAGGAGCACCGCGGCGACCACGACGTCGATCCACTGGCTCGACACGCTGAGCAGGTAGAGGCCGTTGTAGATGCCGCCGATGACGAGGCCGCCCAGCACGCCGTGGATGGTCTTGCCCCGGCCGCCGAACAGGCTGGTGCCGCCGATGACGGCCGCGGCCACCGCCAGCAGCACGTAGCTGTTCGCGGCCTTGATGATGTTGGTGGTCAGCGAGACCTGCCACGAGGCGAACAGCACGCCAGCGATCCCGGAGATCAGCGCGGAGAGGACGAAACACCAGGTTCGGATCCCGGTCAGGCTGACCCCGGCTCGCCGCGCCGCCTCGGCGTTGCCGCCGATGGCGTACACGTAGCGGCCGAAGCGGGTTCGCTGCAGCAGGACCGTCGAGGCGCCGAGCACGACCAGGACGATCGGGATGATGTAGGGAACTCCCTCGATCGTCCCGACGTGGGCCCGGTTGACGTTGCAGATGACGACGAGCCCGATTCCCGCCACCGCCATGAGGACGATCTTCATCGCGGTAAGGCTGCGCGGCGGAGCCTCCAGGCCGTTGCTGCGCTTGCGGGCGTCCCGCAGCCAGAGCCCGGTGCCGGTGGCTCCGACCACCACGGCCAGCAGGATCCAGCTGACCGTCGTGTTGAACGCCCCATTGAAGATGTTGTAGAGGACGAGCTCGTTCTTGTACTGGGAGTTGTTGATACCGACGAGGCTCCCGCCGAGGACGATGATCGCCACGCCCTCCAGGATCAGCAGCCCGCCCAGAGTGACGATGAACGACGGCATCCTCAGCCGGGCCACGAGCGTTCCCTGGATGGCGCCGACGGCGCAGCAAGCGAGCAACGTCACGATGATCGCCGCCCACCACGGCCAGTTCGCGCCTGCCGGCTGCACAAGTTCGGCGACCACGACACTGCCGAGCGCCATGACCAGGCCGACGGAGAGGTCGATCTCGCCGAGGAGCAGGGCGAAGATCTCAGCGATCGCCAGCAGCATGTAGATGGTGCTCTGCTCGAAGAGGTTGACCAGGTTCTGCGCCGACAGGAACTTCGAGTTCGCGATCTGGAAGCTGACGGCGACCACCACGATGGCCAGGACCACGGGCAGGACACCGCTGTTGCCGCCGCGGACCCGGGCCCACGAGGCCTGGAGGTACTGGCCCAGCGACTGGGCGACGAGCTCGGGCGGGACGTCGGCCGCGGCCTCGTGGGCAGCGGTGAGGTCGGCCACCATCGTGGTGTCCGTCGCCCCGGCCGGGGTCTCGCTGGAGTCCTCGGTCACTTCAGACACGGGTCACGCTCCCACTACCTCGCCGTGACAGTACGTCTATGAGCACTGCGGCCAGGAGCACGCCGCCGGGCAGGATGTATTGCAGAGGTGTGGACAGACTACCCAGGCTGAGCAGGGATACGCCGTAGGCGATGCCGCCGATGAGGAGGCCGCCGAGAACACCGTGGAGGGCCTTGCCCCGGCCGCCGAACAGGCTGACCCCGCCGATGACGGCGGCGGCGACGGTGTACAGGACAAGCTGACCGGGGTCTGCCGTATTGGTGCTGTACTCACCGTAGAAGAAGGAACCGAGCAGGATGCCGCCGAATCCGGCGGTCGCCGAGCACAACGCGAAGGCCCAGGTGCGGATGCCGGCCAGGCTGACGCCGGCGCGGCGGGCCGCTTCGGGGTTGCCGCCGATGGCATACAGGTAGCGGCCGAAGCGGATCCGCCCGAGCACGAGCGTCCAGATGCCGAGCACGACGAGGACGATCGGGATCACCCACGGAACTCCCTGCACCGTCTTGAGCGAGGTGCCGCGGTTGATATTGCAGACCGCCACCACAGCCACCCCGACGAGCGCCACCAGGGCGATTCTGATCGCGGTCACACTCATCGGGGGAGCCACCAGGCCTTGGCGTCGCCTCCTGCCCGCGCGCAGCCACAGGGCCGCGCCGGAGGCCCCGACCACCACCGCCAGCATGACCCAGCCGGCCACCGGGGGGATCACCCCCTGGACCAGGTCGTAGATGACGCGCTGGTTGAACTCCGAGGTGTTGAGGTTCACCGAGCCGTCGGCGCCGCCGAGGACGACGATGAGGATTCCCGAGAAAAGCAGGAACCCGGCGAGGGTCACGACGAAGGACGGGATCTTGAGCCGGGCCGTCAGCGTCCCCTGGAGGGCGCCGAACACGCCGCAGGAGACAAGCGCGGCGAGTATGGCGGCCCACCACGGCCAGCCTGCCCCGGGTTGCTGCACGAGTTTGAAGGCGATCACTCCGCCGATGAGCGCGACCGCGCCGACCGAGAGGTCGATCTCGGCGATGAGCAGGACCAGGGTCTCAGCGATCGCCAGCACCATGTACACGGTGCTCAGCCCGAAGATATACACCAGGTTGCTAGGCCGCAGGAAGGCGTGCTGGGGGGTGATGATCTGGAACACGACGGCGACCACGACCATGGCCAGGAGCACGGGCAGGACACCGCTATCGCCACCGCGGACCTTGAGCCACCAGCCCCGGAGGTACTGGCCCAGCGACTGGGCCACGAGCTCGCGGACCTCGGCCGCGGCCTCGGCGTCGGGGGCGGCTGTGAGGTCCGCCATCGTCGCCCCGGCCGGGATCTCGCCGGGCTCCCCGGTCACGGGGACTTCCGGATCCGGGCCCACGGGCTCAGGCCTCGCCACGGGCGGATCCGGCAGGCTCGGACGGCCGCCCGTTGGCGCTACCCGTCGTCATGTACTCCACCACGCTCTGCCGGTCGAAGTCCGCAGCCGGCCCCTCGGCCACCATCCGCCCCAGGTACAGCACCGCGATCCGGTCCGCGACCTCGAAGATGTCGTTCAGGTTGTGGGAGATCACCATCACCGCCAGCCCGCGGTCGCGGAGCCGTTTGATCAGGTCCAGCACCTGCCGGGTCTGCACCACTCCGAGGGCGGCGGTGGGCTCGTCAAGCAGCACCAGCTTGGAGTTCCACATCACCGCCTTGGCCACCGCCACCGACTGCCGCTGACCTCCCGAGAGCGAGCCCACCGGCTGCCGGATCGAGCGCACCGTGGTCACCCGCAGGGTGGCCAGGGTCTCGCCCGCCTTCAGTTCCATCGAGTCCTCGTCGAGCAGGCCGCGGCGCAGGGTTTCCCGGCCGAGGAACATGTTCTGGACGATGTCCAGGTTGTCGGCCAGCGCCAGATCCTGGTAGACGGTCTCGATCCCCAGCGCGGATGCGTCCCGGGCGCTCCGGATGTGTACCGGCCGGCCCTCGAAGAAGATCTGGCCATGGTCCGGATGGTGCACGCCGGCGATCGTGCGGGTGAGCACCGACTTCCCGGCGCCGTTGTCCCCGCAGAGGCCGGTCACGTTGCCCGCGAGCAGGTCCAGGTCCACCCCGTAGAGCGCCTGCACCGGCCCGAAGTGCTTGTCGATGCCCCGCAGCTTCAGCAGGGGTTCCGACGCGCCGACCTCGCCCCCGCCGCTGCTCGCGCCGTTCGGGGCCTCGTTTACCTCAGTCATCTTGAATACCCGTCAGTAGCCTTGCCCGAGGCACAACTATTATCTCATGACCTGGGGAACCTCAACGGAAACCCGCCGAGGTTCCCCAGGTCAGCTGATTAACTGATGCCGGCTGCGCTGCAGGCGCTCGCGCCCGCGATCGCGCAGATCGCCGAGGCCGTGTCGAAGGCGTCCTTGACGACGGTCGATTCGATGTTGGCCTTGGTCACCCACACCGGGGTCAGCAGGGACGCCGGCTCGGTGATGGTCGAGTCGGCCGGGTCGACGGTCGTCCCGTTCAGCAGAGCCGACGGCGGCGTCTGGCCCGCCAGCAGGATCGTGGCCAGAGCCACGGAGTCCTGGGCCTCCTTGTAGACGGCCTTGTACACGGAGCCGCACTGGTAGCCCTGGAGGATCCAGGCCATGCCCTGGGCCGTGGCGTCCTGCCCGACGGTCGGCACCGTGTTGGGCTTGACCCCGGCCGCCTTGAGGACGGTGATCACCGAGTTGGCAAGCCCGTCATTGGCCTCGATGGTGGCGTTGATCGACGGGTGAGCGGTGTACGCCTGCTGGAAGATGGTGCCGCCCTTGGTGTTGTCCCACCCGGGGGCGAAGTTCTCCCCGACCAGCGTAGCGCCGGAGCTGCTCTTCGCCCCGGCGGCGACGGTCTTGGCCGCCTGGCCCCAGACCACCTTGTTGTAACCCGAAGCGAAGGAGATGGCGTTGGGGTCGGTGTCCTCGCCGCCATTGAGGACGAAGACCTGCGGGTTCTTGATCTTCCAGGCCGTAACGCAGGCGTTGAAGCCCGTGCCGATCAGCTCACCGACATGCTCGTTGTCGAAGCTGACGTAGTAGGTCTTCGTGCCTTCGAAAATGGCGCGGTCGTAGGCGATCAGGGTGACGCCCTTTTGCTCGGCAAGCTTCGCGATCGCGACGCCAGTCGGGCCATCGAGCGGGCAGACGATCAGGATCTTGGCACCCAGGTTGATGTCGGCGGTGGCGTCGTTCAGCTGGGTCGCGTCGCTTCCCTGCGCGTTGTCGATGCGGTACTCCGACGAGGTGAATCCGGCGTCGTTGAAGGCTTGCTTCAGGTACGGCTGGTCGAAGTCAACCCACCGGGTCGACGATGTGGTGTCGGGCAGGACCACGCCCACCTGCAGGCTGCTGGCTCCCTTGGTCCCGGCCGCGGCCAGCCCCTTGAACTGGGTCATCGTCGACGCGATGTTAACGGTGAAGGAGTCGATGCTCACCGCTGGAACCGTGGTCGAGCCCGCCGCCGACGACGAGCCCGACGAGGCAGGCGCGCTCGACGAGCTCGTCGAGGACGAACAGCCCGCGGCCGTCAGGGCCAGGGCCGCTGCCAGAGCCACCCAGCCCATTCTAGGGAGGCGCCGGAAGTACCGACCTCCCTCACTTCTGTTACTTTCTCGCATTCCCCATACCCTTTCGCCCGAATGTATCCGAATAAGCCGACCGGGACACCGGTGGAGCAGCGGTATCCCTTCGGAGGGAAGTTAGTGCATTCGACATTAGAAATCCAGGGCCGAAAGTCCTTCCGTCAGCAGAACGTCCGTCCTTGTCCGGCAATCCGCCCGGTGATGATGTCGAATTGCGGCCGGCTGACGCCCGGCACCTGCTCGCCGGACAAGCCCGACGCGACTTCCTCCCAGATGCTCTTTCGCAGGATAGAACCCCGGCCAGCAGCCTCAACCCCGACACGGCCGCTGACGGACGGCCACTCGGATCATTACGTACCGCCTCGCGTAGTAATGAAAGACCACATGATCGCATCCAGACATGCCAGGGGTCACCGCATGTCTGGTACGAACGCAGCACAGCTTCTTAAGTGTCACCTTAGAGTTCCCGGAATTAACATGGCCTTAACATCGGCACCGACTCGTGAAGATACCGTTAACGGATAGTCCGGGCGTGACGGAATTGTGATCCGAGTGTGACCCGAAATTGCGATTCGGGTCATTCGGGGGCCAGGCGATAGCCGGCCCGCGGCTGGGTGAGG
This sequence comes from uncultured Actinomycetes bacterium, assembly GCA_963819785.1. Taxonomy (GTDB): domain Bacteria; phylum Actinomycetota; class Actinomycetes; order Streptosporangiales; family Streptosporangiaceae; genus Palsa-504. Next base: position 42,917 of record CAWFXW010000016.1, read on the forward strand.
ATGAGCGGGGCGCTGTCGTCCGCCTCCAGTTTGGCGCGCAGCCGCCGGACGTAGACGCGCAGGTACTCGGTCTCGGTCTCGTAGCCGTGGCCCCAGACCCGGCGCAGCAGGTGGGCGTGGGTGAGCAGCTTGCCCCGGTTGACGGCGAGCTCGCGCAGCAGGGCGAATTCGGTCGGGGTCAGGTGCACCGGCTGCCCGTTGCGCCGGACCTGCTGCAGGGCCAGGTCGATGACGATGTCGCCGACCACGATGACCGGGGGCGCCTGCTGCTCGGTGGGCGCGGCGGGCCGGGTCCGGCGCAGCGTCGCGGTGATCCGGGCCAGCAGTTCCTCGATGCTGAACGGCTTGGTCAGGTAGTCGTCCGCGCCCATGTGCAGGGCGGTCACCTTATCCCGCTCGCCGCCGCGGGCCGAGACCACGATGATCGCGACCGGGGAGCGCTCGCGGATCTGGCGGCACAAATCGAAGCCGTCGGCCTCGGGCAGCATCAGGTCGAGGAGCACGATGTCCGGGTCCTCGGTCTCGAGCAACTGAAGGGCGCGCATGCCGTCCACGGACACGATGGTGTCGAACCCGCGCACGGCGAGGTTGGACCGGATCAGGTCGACGATGTTGGGATCGTCCTCCACCACCAGGGCACAGGTCTTGCGCGTGTCCTCAGTCATCGTCACCGTCGCGGTCCCTCCGGTTCGCGGCCAGCCGCCCCGCGTCGACCTCGGCCTCGACCGGCAGGTAGACCTGGAAGCAGGTGCCCTTGGGCAGCGGGTTCAGCTCGATCCGGCCGCCGTGGGCCTGCACGATCCCCTTGGCGATGGACAGGCCGAGGCCCGTGCCGGCGCTCTTGCGGCGGCCGTCGCCGTCGCCGCTGCCGTTGCCCGGGAGGGCGCGGGGAGGCTCGAACGGGGCGGCCGCCAGTTCGGGCGGCATGCCGACGCCGTCGTCCCGCACGCTGATCACCACCTCGGACGTCCCGTAGTCGGCGGTCACGTGCACCGGGGTGCCCGGCGGGTTGTGGCGCGACGCGTTGTTCAGCAGGTTCACCAAGACCTGCTCCATCCGGTCGTGGTCGGCCCACACCACGGGCAGGCCCGCGTCGCAGGTCAGCTCGACCGACGTGGCGCTGGCCGGCGGCAGGCAGGCGATCGCGGCCTCGATCACCAGCCGGATGTCGCACCAGTCCCACTGCAGGCGAATGGTGCCCGACTCGATCGCGGAGAAGTCGAGCAGGTCGTCGACCAGGCGGCCGAGACGGGCCGACTCGGCGGCGATCCGGTCCAGGAAACGCTGCTGGGACTCGCGATCCCAGGTCACGTCGGGCTGCATCAGGCTGGACGCGTAGCCCCTGATGGCGGTCAGCGGGGTGCGCAGTTCATGGCTCATCCGGGACAGGAACCCGCGCTGCAGCTCCCGGGACCTGCGCAGGGCGGCCGCCTCGTGGTGGGCGTGAAGGACCTCCTCCCGTTCCAGGGCCAGCCGCAGGGAGTGCGCCGCGTCCTCCAGCAGCGCCGTCTCCTCCTTGGTCGGCGGCACCCGCCGCCAGCTGGCCAGCAGCATGGTGGGGCCGCCGGCGGCCAGGAAGGCCACCGCCCGCACGCGATGCCGGCGGCTGCTGGCCAGCTGCCGGGCCACCCCGTCGGGGAGCGTAGTGCCCAGCGCGCTCTCGGCGATGTCGCGCATGGACGGGGTGGCCGACGACCAGTCGGTGCCCATCGGGCCGACGAAGGCGCGCCAGCGCGCGGGCTGGCCGGCCGGCTGGGTGATCAGCGCGACCTCGTGGGCCTGCAGGCCACGGCGCAGCGACTGGACCGCGATGGACAGCCCCTCGGCGACCGGGACCGGGCCGGCCAGCGTCTCCAGCATCTCGCGGATCGTTTCCAGCACCCGGTTCCTGGTGGTCACCTGGTCCAGCAGCCGGTCCCGCTCGATGGCGCTGGCGGCGTATCCCGCGTAGACGGTGACCAGGGCGAGCTCGTCGCGGGCCGGCGCGCCGTGCTCGGCCCGGAACACGGTGATCACGCCGGACAGCCCGCCGGGCCCGAGCACCGGGACCGACCACGAGCTGGCCACATTGGCCGTCCTGGCCAGGTCACGGAAGCTGCCCCAGGCCGCACCCGGCCGGACGCTGTCGGCGATGACGGGCCGTTCGTCCGCCGCGGCCATGCCCACCGGGCCGCCCGCGGACCCGAACGGCAGCCGGCTCCACGGGTCGAGCTGCCCGGTCTTGAAGCCCAGCGATGCGGCACAGTGCAGGATCTTGTCGCTGACCAGGTGAATGCACAGCCGCTCGCTGCCCAGCGCCGCGCCCAGCGCGGACAAGATCAGCGGCAGGCTGGACGCCGGGTCGGCCGAGACCAGCCGGTCGGTGAGCCCGTGCAGCCGGGTCAGCTGCTCGCGGGCGGAGGAGCCGATCTGCTGGCCGGAGATCAGCGCCACCACGTCATCGGGATGGGCGTCGGCCGTCCGCAGGTCGCCCGCGATCCGGCCCTGCCGCAGCACCACGATCCGATCGGCCAGCCGGAACATCTGATCGATATCGTGGCAGGCCAGCAGGATCGTGGTGCCCTGCTCGCGCAGGCCCGCGATCAGCTCTTCGACCTGAGCTTCTTCCTTTACGCCGAGCGCGGCCGTGGGCTCGTCCAGGGCCAGCAGCCGCGGCTGGCGGCCCATGGCCTGCGCCATCGCCACCAGCTGGCGCTGCCCGCCGGACAGCGAGCGGACGTTGCGCCTGGTGTCCTTGATCGGGATGCGCAGCGAGGCCAGCAGCGACGCGACCTCTTTGTGGAAGCGGGTCTCCGACATCAGCAGCCGGGGCCGCTCCCGGCCGAGCATGATGTTGGCCGCGATGTTCAGGTTGTCGCACAAGGCCAGGTCCTGCCAGACCACCGCGATCCCCTGCTTGACCGCCGTAGCCTGGTCGGCCGACACGCGCCGGCCCGCGAAGAAGACCTCACCACTGGCCGGGACCACGTCTCCGGCGATGCAGCGGACCAGCGTGGTCTTGCCCGCCCCGTTCTCGCCGGCCAGCGCGACGAGCTCACCGGTCCGCACGCTCAGGTTGACGTTGTCCAGGGCGCGGAGCTGGCCATAGCTGACGCTCAGCCCCGAGACGGTCAGCAGCGGCCCGGCGTCGCCGCGGCCGGCGTCGGGGCGCGCTCCCGCCTCGGCGCGTAGTCCCGGCTCGGCGCGCGGGGGCGCGTCAGCCCGGCCAGCTACTATCACGAAACCCATTCTGGCAGCAATCGGCGGCGGCAGATCGATGTGGCGTTATACAACTTTGAACTGGTACGGGGGCACGCACCACGGCCCGTTCCGCCGAAAATTTAAAGGTTACGGCGGCGCGGGGGGCACCCTACGGGATTCTGAGCAGGCGCAAGACGGCGGTGGTGGCCGCGGCGGCCAGCACCACGACCAGGAACGGCGCCTTGCGCCAGGCCAGGACCCCGCCGGCGCATACCCCGGCCGGGCGGGCCAGGCCGGCCAGGTGATGTCCCTCGGTCAGCCCCGTGGTGACGACCAGCGCGGCGAGCAGGATGACCGCGGCGGTCTCGAGCAGGCGTTCGGCCCAGGGCGGGAAGGAGATCCGCTGGCGCAGCACCGGGCCGGCGAGCCGGAACGCGAACGTGCCGGCCGACAGCGCGATCAGGCCGGCCGCGAACAGCGCGGGATCCTTCACGTTGTGTTCCGGGCTTTGGTGAGGAGGGCGGCGAGGGCGAGCAGTTCGGGCAGGCCGGGGGGCAGGAACGGGGTGGTGGCCAGCGCGATGACGGCGCCGATGACGGCGGCCCGGCGAAGCTGACGGTCGCGGAGCGCGGGCACGATCAGGGCGAGGATCACGGCCGGGAACATGGCGTCCAGCCCGAACGCGCCGGTGTCGGTGATCACGCTGCCGATCAGCGCACCGAGGACGGCGCCGGCCGGCCAGCACAGCAGCACGCCCAGGCCGCAGGCCCAGTAGGCGGCGCGCTTGCGGGGCAGGTCCTCCTGGGCCAGGGCGAAGACGACGCTCTCGTCGTTCATCAGGTGGCTGCCGAGCAGGCGGCGGATGAGGCCGGGCCCGGTGACTCCGTTGGGCAGGGCCAGGCCGTAGGGCAGGTGGCGGGCGTTGACCAGCAGGCCGGCCGCGGCCGCGGCCAGCGGGTTGCCCCCCGCGGCGACGATCCCGACGAACAGGAACTCCGACGCGCCGGCCAGCACCAGCACGCTCTGCGCGGCGGGCACCCACAGCGGGAACCCGGACGCGACGGCGATGGCTCCGTAGGACAGGCCGATGAACCAGACGGCGAGGCAGGCCAGGGCGATGTCCCGCAGGGTTCCGCCCGATAGAGTTCTATATATCGAACTCACGGAGTTTATTATGAACACCGATCCTGGCGTTCGTCAAAGCGAACGCATGGATGATATGCCGAACTTTGCTGCTGGTGACGCCAGGGGCGCGCCGCTGGAGCTGATCGCCGCGTCGCTGCGGCGGGAACGGCGGCGGACCGGGCTCTCGCTGACCGAGGTGGCCCGGCGCGCGGGGATCGCCAAGTCCACGCTGTCCCAGCTGGAGTCGGGCACCGGCAACCCGAGCCTGGAGACGCTCTGGGCCATCTGCGTGGCGCTGGACGCGCCGTTCTCCCGGCTGCTGGACCCGCCGCGGCCGCGGGTCCTGGTGATCCGGGCCGACGAGGGGCCCACGGTGTCCGCGGCGCACGCCAACTACCAGGCCACGCTGCTGGCCGCGTGCCCGCCGGGCGCGCGGCGTGACGTGTACCGCATCACGGCCGAGCCCGGCCATCCGCGCTCGTCGGACCCGCACATGCCCGGGGTGACCGAGCACGTGGTGCTCGGCTCGGGCCGGGCGCTGGTCGGCGTGGCCGGCGAGCCGGTCGAGCTCGGGCCGGGCGACTACATCTGCTACCCGGCCGACGTGCCGCACGTGTTCGAGGCGCTGTCACCGGGGACGTTCGCCGTGCTGGTGTCCGAGCACACCTGAGCCTGCCTAGCTTGCTTAGCCTGCCTAGCTTGCTTAGCCTGCCTAGCTTGCTTGGCTTCGGACGAACGCGTCCCCGGTGGTGTCGGCGGCCACGCAGAATCTGGCGGAAGGGCAGGACACCGACATGAGGAAGATGAGGACGGGCGCGTTGAGAGAGTGAGCGGCCTTCGAGTCGATGGTGAGGGGCGCGGTCCAGGTGCTGCCGTCGAAGGTGACCACGTTCCCGCCGCCGCCGTCGACGGCGGCGCAGAAGTTGCTGGCCGGGCACGACACCACCGGCCAGGAGATACCGCCCTCCCCCATGGTGAGACCGTCCGGAGTGGCGTTGACGGGCGCGCTCCAGGTGCTGCCGTCGAACGTGAACGCGTTGCCCTTGCGATCAAGGGCCACGCAGAAGCTGGCCGACGCGCACGACACGGCCTGCAGGTAGCTGCCCGGGTCGATGGCGGACGGCTTACCCCAGGAACTGCCGTCGAAGGTGACCACGTTCGGGCCGTAGTCGACGGCGGCGCAGAATCTGGCGCTCGGGCACGACACCGTGCTCAGCTGGCCGGCGGGATCGATGGCCGTGGCGGGGCTCCAGGAGGTTCCGTTGAACGTGAACGCGTCGGAGCCGTTGCTGACGGCGGCACAGAAGCTCGGTGACGAGCACGATACCGAGGCCATGCCCATCTGGGCGCCCCGGACCGTACCGCCGGAACTCCACCTGCTGCCGTTGAACACGGAGGTGGCTGAGTCCCGGGCGTCTACGGCCATGCAGAAGCGGACGGTCGGGCAGGACACGGAATCGGGCTCGCCGAGCTCGCCGGCGGAGGAAGGCAGCGCGGTGGGCTGGCTCCACGTGGTTCCGTCGTACCGGGCCGCGTAACCCGATTGGAGCACGGCCATGCAAAAGCTCGCGGACGGGCAGGACACTGAGGTCGGGTTTTCGCTGGCCTGGCTGTGGTCGAGGTGCGTCGGTGCTGCCCAGGCCGGCGCGGCGCCGGACAGGTGGCCACCTGCAGGTTCGCTGGCTCCTGGCCGCGGCGGTGCCGACGAGCCGCTGCACCCGGTGGCCGCGACGGTCAGCAGAATGGATACGCAAGCAAGTATTTTGCTTATCCGTCTTGTCTCCACGGTGACCATCTTGACCCGTGCGCCGTTACCGGGCCTCGGCGGGGATCTGGTCGATGAGGGCGGTCAGGCCGGTTTCGTCGAGCAGGTCGGCGGGGCGGACGGTCACGTCGGCGGCGACGTAGTGGAAGGCGGCCCGGACCTGGGCCACGGGCACCCCGGCGAGCGTCGCCCAGGCCAGGCGGTAGGCGGCGAGCTGGACGGAGACGGCGTGGCGTTCGGCGTCGGAGGCGGGCGGGCGGCCGGTCTTCCAGTCGACCACGTCGTAGCCGCCCGCGGGATCGTCGGCGAACACCGCGTCGATCCGGCCGCGGACCAGCCGGTCGCCGATCAGCGTCTCGAACGGCACCTCGACCGCCCGCGGCCATCGTTCGGCCCACTGGCTGCGCTCGAACCGGGCGCGGAGCTGGCTGAGGTCGGCGCTGCCTGCGCCTGTGGCTGTGCCTGTGCCGTCGCCTTCGCCGGCGCCTGTGCCTTCGCCGGCGTCGGCCGGGCCGAACAGGTCGAGGTCGTCGATGAGCCGCTGCTGGCCGTAGCGCTGCTCCAGCCACTCGTGGAAGGCCGTGCCCCTGCGGGCCTGCCGGGCGGGCGGTCTGGGCATCGGCAGGCGCACCTGGCGGGCCAGCTCGGCCGGGTCGCGGGCCAGCGAGACCAGCGCCGAGACCGACAACCGCGCGGGCAGCTGGACCGGGATCGCGCCGTCACCGCGGCGCCCTGCCCATTCCTGGGCCCGCTCGGCCAGCAGCAGCTCGGCGTCCCGGCGCCACGCCTGGACCAGGGCCAGGTCCTCGGGGCTCAGCGCGTCGTCGGCCGCTTCCCCGGTGTCCCCGGTGGCCGCTGTGGCCGCTGCGGCCGCTTCCACGAGGGCCGCGGCCTCGCGGACCGCCTCGTAGTGCCGTCCGGCCGGGGTGGCCGGCCAGTCGGCCTCGTCCACCGTGGCCAGCAGCGGGTTCTCCGCGTCCGGGGCGGGCTCGGGCGCCCACTCGGTAATGGTGGCGACCCCGGACGAGCGGACCTCCTCCAGGAACGGCGACGGGCCCAGGCGGCAGGTGCCGCCCTCACCCCACCAGTAGCCCGAGCAGCCCAGCCAGAACGCGGCCCGGGTGGCGGCCACGTACATCAGGCGGCGCTCCTCGGCCAGGTCCCGGGCCGCGCAGGCGCCGGTGAAGTCCTCGAGCGAGGCCGCGTCGAGCCCGCGCAGCGCGGGCAGGTCTCCCGCGTCGCCGCGCAGGCCGAACGGGATCAGCCGCGGGTTGTCGGTCCAGCGGGTGGACACCCGGGGCCGGGCCGGGAAGACCTGGGACCGCTCCCCCAGGGCCAGGCCGGGCACGAAGACGGCCGGCCACTGCAGGCCCTTGGCCGCGTGCACGGTGAGCAGCTTGACCGAGTCCGACTCGCCGACCCGCCCGGTCTCCAGGCCGAACTCCTCCTGCTGCGCCGCGGTCAGGTAGGCCAGGAACGCGCCCAGGGTCGGCTCGGCGCCCTCGCCGGTGAACGCGTCGGCCACGTCGGTGAAGGCGTCCAGGTCGGCGCGGGCCGCGACCGGATCGGCGCCCGGCCGCGCGGCGACCTCGATGTCCAGGCCGAGGACCCGCTCGGCCTCGGCGGCCAGATCGGCCAGCGGACGGCCGACGTGGGCACGCAGCCGGCGCAGTTCGGCGGCCAGGGCGTGCATGCGGGCGTAGCCGACCGGCGAGTAGGCGTGCGGGTCGCCGAGATCGTCGAGCGCCTCGACCAGGCTGCCGGTCTCCGCGGTCAGGTCGGTGACGGCCTCGGCCAGCGCGTCCTCGGGGTCCGGTTCTTCTCTTGCGGCTTGCGGGGCCGGGCGGCCGTCGCCCTCGCCGCGGATCAGGGCCCGGGCGCGGCGGCCGAGGGCGACCAGGTCGCGCGGGCCGATCCGCCAGCGCGGGCCGGTGAGCAGCCGGGCCAGCGCGTCCGACGCGCCCGCGTCGTGCAGCACCCGCAGGGTGGCCACCACGTCCTGCACCTCGGGCACCACCAGCAGGCCGCCCAGGCCGACGACCTCGACCGGGACGCCGCGGGCCTCGATGGCGTGCCGCAGCGCCACGAACTGGGACCGCTTGCGGCACAGCACGGCGATGTCGGACGGCCGTACGCCGGCCGTCCTGTTGTCCGGCCAGGGCTGGCCGTCCGGCGCCTGGCCGGGCTCCCGGGAAAGAAGGCTCGCGATCTGCCCGGCTACCCAGCCGGCCTCGGCGGTCACCGTGTCCAGCAGCGCGCAGGCGACCGTGCCGCGCTCGCCGCGGTCCGGCGCGGACACCAGCCGGGGCACGTCGGGCGCCTCGTAGCGGAGCTCCTCCTGGACCACCGCCGCGACGTCGAGGACCCGCGCGGCGTTGCGGAAGCTGGTGGACAGGGTGAGCACGGGAGCGGGGCCGGTGGGCGCCGAGGCCCCGAACGGCCGCATCCGCGCGACCACCGGGAACTCCGCTTTGAACCGGCTGAGGTTGCCCGCGCTCGCGCCGCGCCAGCCGTAGATGGACTGGCACGGGTCACCGACCGCGGTGACCGGGTGGCCGCCGCCGAACAGCGAGCGCAGCAGGACCAGCTGGGCGTGGCTGGTGTCCTGGTACTCATCGAGCAGCACCACGTGGTAGCGGGCCCGCTCGGCCGCGCCCACCTCCGGGTGCTGGCTGGCGATCCGCGCCGCCAGCGCGACCTGGTCGCCGTGGTCGAGGACCTCACGGGCCGCCTTGGCCTTGACGTACCGTGCTACGAGCGGGAGCAACTGCTCGCGCGCCCGCTGGGTTTCCATTATTTTCCGAACGGACCCGGGTACTCGCCCTGGCAACGCCCCGAGCTCCGCGGTGAGCCAGCGGCCCACCGCGGTGACGTCCCCGGTCTCGCGCAGGTGCTCGGACAGGTCCCCGGCCAGCTCGAGCACGGCCGCGGTCACGGTCTGCGGAGTCCAGATGATCTCGTCCATCGGCCCGTCGTAGGCGGCCACGATCTGGGCCGCGAGCTGCCAGGACAGCGCGGGGGTGATCAGCCGCATGGACGGTTCCAGCCCTTCGCGCAGGGCGTTGTCGCCGACCAGGCGCCCGGCGTAGGCGTGATAGGTGCCGATCACCGGGTCGCCGGCAAACGGGTCCTCGGCGTCCTCCTGCTTCGCGCCGTTTTTCGTGTCGCCTCGCGCGTCGCCCCGTGCGTCGCCTCGCGCGTCGGGCCTGGTGCCGGCTCTGGTGCCGGCTCTGGTGTCGGTGAGGCCCGCGCGGCGCAGCCGTTCCAGCCGGGAGCGCACCCGGTCGGCGAACTCGGCGGCCGCCTTGCGGGTGAAGGTGAGGCCGAGCACCCGGTCCGGGCGCACCATGCCGTTGGCCACCAGCCAGACCAGCCGGGCCGCCATCGTCTCGCTCTTGCCCGAGCCCGCGCCCGCCACCACCGCGAGCGGCCCGAGCGGCGCCGCGATGACCGCCGCCTGCTCCGGGGTCGGCTCGGGCAGCCGCAGCAGCCGGGCTAGCTGAGCCGGGCTGTACATGACCGTGCTCACGGTGTCATTCCAGCAGAGACCACCGACATTTCGCGGCCGCTTGGCGGTTACGGCCGCACCGGCGGCACCTGACGGAATCCGGTCACGGTACAGGGTTCACCGGAACCAGCGCCCGGCGGGAGGCGTTGAGACAGTGGCACGGATGGGAGGCACCGTGGAACGGGCGGACAAGGATCGGATCGAACGGGTCATCAACCACACGATGCAGGAGCGGTTCGGCGCGGGTGCGCTGCAGCGGGCCGTAGTGCTGGAGTATGGCGACGACCCGGACATCGGGCCGGGACAGCTGATGGTGCGGGTGTTCATCCCGGCGCCGGACGAGCCGGCGGATTACGAACGGGCGCTGGCGGCCTGGCAGGAGGCCCACGGGGCGGGGATGGAAGAGATCAGGCGTGAGCTCTCGCTGCGGCTGCCTTCGGCCCGGCTGCTCGAGTTCACCTTCGACGATCCCGGGGAGGCGACGCCGCGGATCGCGCTGCCGGACGACGGCTCGCTTTCCGCCGAACAGATGTCCGGCCGGGAGATCGTGACCACCGCCCTGTCGCTGCTGCGCGCCAACTACGTGTTCCCCGAGCTCGCCGAGCAGGCCGCCACCGCGGTCGAGGGCAGGCTGGCGGCCGGCGAGTACGACAACCTGGACGAGATCACGCTCACCGAACTGCTGACCAGGCACCTGCAGGACGTGACCGGAGACAAGCACCTGAGACTGGGGCTGGGCGGAGGTCCGCCCGAGCGTGGTCCCGGCGGCCCGGGACCTGGCGGCCCCGGGCCTGGACCCAGCGGCCCCGGGCCTGGACCCGGCGGCCCCGGGCCTGGACCTGGCGGGCCGGGGCGTCGGCAGGGATTGGGCCGAGCTGAACCGGGCGAGCCGGACAATCACGAGGTCAGACGGCTGACCATGCGGCGGATGGGGCGAATGGACAACTTCGGCATCCGGCGGGTGGAGCGGCTGGATGGCAACGTCGGCTACCTTGACCTGCGCCGGGTCGCCATGGCGGCCAACGCCGGCCCGGCCGTCGGCGCGGCCATGGAGCTGGTCGCCGGGACTTACGCCCTCATCTTTGACCTGCGGCACAACGGCGGCGGCGCACCGGACGGCGTGGCCTTGTGGTGCAGCTACCTGCTGGACGAGGAGCCGACTCACCTCAACGACATCTTCCACGCCGATACCGGAGAGACGCGACAGTTCTGGTCCCTGCCGTACGTGCCGGGAACCCGCTACGTCGACCGGCCGGTCTACGTGCTGACCAGCAACCATACGTTCTCCGGGGGCGAGGAGCTCTGCTACAACCTGCAGGCGCTGGGCCGCGCCGAGCTGATCGGCGAGACCACCGGCGGCGGCGCCCACCCGACCCGCGGCTTCCCGGTCAGCCGCGCCGTGATGATCGGCATCCCGTTCGCGCGGTCGGTCAACCCGGTCACCGGCACGAACTGGCAGGGCACGGGCGTGGTACCTGACGTCGCCGTGCCCGAAGCCGAGGCCTACGACGTCGCCTACGCCAAGGCGCTCCGGCACGTAATCGCCCTGGATGACGTGCCGCCGCCCATCGCGGACCAGGCCCGCGACACGCTGGCCAAGCTGGGCTCCGCCGAGGCCGAGGTCCGGCCGTGACGGTCTGATCGGCGTACCCACGGCGCTCGGAGAACCAGATGCGCGGCCGGCCAGTCTGGCGGAGCTAGTTCATGAGGAACGGTGTACGGTCTGGCGTTATGCCGCCGTCCGCCGTCCGTGTGGTACGGGCCCCGCCCGGCCTGGTCTGGCGCGCGTTCGACGCGGGTCAGGCCGTCGGCGCGGTCCGGGCCTACCTGCGCCCCGATGACCGGTGGTTCGTCGTGTTCGACACGTGCCGGGCCGACAGCTACCAGCCGCTGGTGGCCGCGGTCGCGGAGAACGTCCGCCGGGACCTCTACACGACCGCTCGCGAGGGCGACCAGCAGGGACTGGACCGGCTCGCCCGGCTCGGCTTCACCCCCAACCGGCGGGAAGGCCATTACCTGATCCCCACCGATCCCGCCGCCACCGGGCTGGACGCCGTCCCCGAGCCGCCGGGCATCGTCATCATCTCCGCGGCCGATGCCGACGCGGACCAGCTCCGGGTGCTGGATGACGTGCTGCGCCAGGACGTACCGGGCACGGCGGGCTGGAAGTGGGATCCGGGCGACTTCAGCGAGGAGACGTTCGACTCCGATCAGTTCGACCCGGCGACGTACCTGGTCGCCGTCGATACAGATAGCTGCGAGTACGTCGGGCTGGTTCGCGTCTGGAACGGCCCGGGACGGCCCCGGCTGGGCCTGGTGGGCGTCTGCGGTCCGTACCGCAGGCGCGGGCTGGCCGGCGCGCTGCTGGCTCGGGCGTTCCGCGTCTTGCACGAGCGGGGCCGGACCGTGGTCACCGCCGAGGCCGACGATGCCGACCTCGCGTGCAGGTCGCTGCTGCGGCGCCTGAACGGCAGCCGCCGGGCCGGTTTCGTCGAGCTGGTGCGGCGCGCCAGCACCTAGCCGTTCAGGGCGTGACCTGCTCGCCCTCGGGGTTGACCGGGCAGCAGGAGGCGACCGGGCAGGTACGGCAGCCGGGGTTGACCCGGGCCCGGAAGAACGGGCCGGCCATGCCGGCCGCGACGGTCTCGACCAGGTCCTTGGCCCAGCCCGGCTCCGGGTCGTCGGCCAGCGCGCCCTGCCGCTGAACCTTGGCCCGCAGGGTCACGCCGGATGCCTTGCCGACCTGGACGAGCTCGGCGCCACCCGGCTCGGACAGGCCGAGCTGCTCGAACGCGCCGAGCAGGACGGCCAGCTGATACACGCCGAGCTGGGGGTGCCGGTCCAGCTCGTCCTCCCGTGGCGCGCTGGCGCCGGTCTTCAGGTCGACCACCACCGCGCGGCCCTGCTCGTCGGACTCCAGCCGGTCAACCCGGCCGGTGATCTCCACCTGCCCGATCCGGACCTTGAGCGACTCCTCGACCGCGACCAGGTCGCGGGGATTGGCCGCGTGCCAGTCGAGGAACTTGCGCACCATGCGCTCGGCCAGGGACCGCTGCTTGGCGCTGTACCAGGCGCTGCCGAAGTCCAGGTGGTGCCAGATCTCGTCGATCCGCTCGGCCACCTGCTGCTCGGTCGCGCCGGAGGCGGCGAGCACCGCGGCGGCGTGGATGACCGTGCCCAGGTGGCGCAGGACGTCCGAGCGTCCGGCGCCGACCGCGGCCTCGAGCAGCCAGCGCAGCCCGCACCGGGTGAACGACTCCACCTGGGACGGGGACAGCCGGACGGTCTCGCCGCCGGCCACGATGGAGCGGGCGTCGGACAGCTCGGTCAGCGCGTACCAGTCGCGCGGGTGGGCGGCACGGACCCCGGCGGCGGCCAGCCGGGCCAGCTGGGCCGCGGCAGCCTGCCGGACCGCGAGCGGGCGCCCGGTGTCCGCGGCGGCGCGGCGCAGGTCGGCGACCAGGGCGGGCATGGACAGCCAGCGGTGCGCGCCGTGGCCGCCGCCGATCCGCTCGATCGGCACGTCGTCGCCGGCCAGCTCGGTCAGGAACCGGGACGGCCGCAGGTCGGTGTCCTCGCCGCCCGCGGCGGTGACCACCAGCCGCCGCCGGGCCCGGGTGACCGCCACGTAGAACAGGCGGCGCTCCTCGGCCAGCAGCTTGGCGGCCAGCATCGCGGCGTCGACGTCCGCGCCTTGGCGCCGGCCGGACGCCTCGCCGGGCCTGGCGGCCTCAGCGAGCTCCCCCGCGCCGAGGACCGACCCGCGCAGCCGCAGGTCCGGCCAGGTCTCCTCCTGGACGCCCGCGACCACTACCACGTCCCACTCCAGGCCCTTGGACCGGTGCGCGGTCAGGACCCGGACGCAATCGTCACGGACCGCACGCTCGGCCAGTGTGTCGCCGACGATCTCCTGCCCGGCCAGGCTGTCGGCGAACAGGGCCGGCGAACCCGGCGGCATCGTGTCGGCGAAGTGCGCGGCCTTGTCGAACAGGGCCAGCACGGCGTCCAGATCACGGTCGGCGGCCGCCCCGGCCGCACCGCCCGCCGCCGAGGCCTGCTGCCACCGCGGGGCCAGCCCCGAGGCGTCCCAGATCGCCCACAGCACGTCCTCGGCGTTGCCGCCGGCCTTGATCGCCGCCTTGGCCACCGCGAGCAGCCGGGCCACCTGCCGGGCCGGGCCGGCCACGCTGTCCGGGAGCGCGACCAGGTCCCGCGGGCTCAGCAGCGCCTCGGCGAGCAGGTCGCCGGTGCCGCGGGGCCGGTCGCCGGCCGCCTCGGCCAGCAGGCCGAGGGACCGGCGCAGACGGCGCAGGCCGAGGGCGTCGGTGCCACCGAGCGGGCCGCAGAGCAGCTCGGCCGCGATCTGGTCGTCGAGCATGGCCGGCCGCAGCGCGCAGCGCAGCAGCATGAGCAGCGGGCGGGTGCCCGGCTCGTCGGCGAGCGGCAGCTCGTCGCCGGCCACGGTGACCGGGATCCCGGCCGCGCTCAGCGCGCGGCGCAGCAGCGGCACCTGCCGGGCCGCGGACCGGACCAGCACCGCCATCGAGGACCACGGCACGCCGTCGGCCAGGTGAGCGCGGCGCAGCGTGTCGGCGACCAGAGCCGCCTCCTGAGTGGAGCTGTCCGCGATGAGGATGCTGACCTCACCCGGCGCGGGGTTCCCGGCGATCAGGTCGCGGTGGCCGATCGCCCCGCGCGGCAGCCGACGGGCCACCCGCCGGGACGCGGCGAGCAGGACCGGGCCGCTGCGGCGGCAGGTCTGCAGGGCGATGACGGGCGCCGGCTGGCCGGCCGCGGTGCGAAACCGCTCACCGAACTCGGTGAGGGCGCGCACGTCGGCGCCGCGGAACTCGTAGATGGACTGATCCGGGTCGCCGACCGCGATCAGCTCGCGGCCGTCCCCAGCCAGCGCGAGCAGCAGCGACTCCTGGGCCGGGTCGCTGTCCTGGTACTCATCGACGAACACCATGTCATACGCGGCACGCTCGCGCTGCCTGATCTCCTCGCGGGTGAGCAGGGCGGCGGCGATGCGGACGATCTCCGCGTAGTCGTAGGCCGGAACGGGGGCCAGGTCGAAGCGGGCCGCGTACCGGTCCAGGAAGGCGGCGGCGGCCACCCAGTCGTCGCGGCCGCGCTGCTTGCCGAGCTGGCCCAGCCCGCGGCCGTCCAGGCCGCGCTCGGCCGCGCGCAGCAGCAGGTCACGGACTTCCTCGGCGAACCCGCGGGTGGCCAGGGCCGGCCGTAGCGCCTCGGGCCAGCGGGCCCCGCCATCCTGGGCCTCGCCGCGCAGCATGCGGCGCACCTCGAGCAGCTGCTCGGGGGCCGACAGCAGCCGGGGAGGCTCATCGCCGGCGAGCACGAACTCCCGGCGGGCCAGCGCATAGGCATAGCTGTGGAACGTCATCGCCAGCGGCTCGCGGGTGGTCCGGCGCAGCCGGGCGGTGATCCGCTCGCGGAGCTCGGCCGCGGCCTTGCGGCTGAAGGTGAGCACGAGCACGCGCTCCGGATCCAGGCCGCGCCGTTCGATCCGGTCCGCGACCGCGGCCACGATGGTGGTCGTCTTGCCCGTCCCCGGGCCGGCCAGCACCAGCAGCGGGCCGGCGGTGTGGTCGACGACGGCCTGCTGCGCCTCGTCCAGGCGTGCCGCCGGGGCCGCCGGCACGGGCCGGCGGACCAGGCGGTACGCGGGCGCGTGGGCTTGCTCCATCACCGTCGATTCCAGCAGACGCCACCGACATTTCGCGGTCGTTCCCTCAGATCCGGGGTGATGCTCAGCGGGCGGGCGATGGCTTCGGGGACACTTGCCCTAGATCTGCAAGTCCGCCGGGTGCGCATCCAGGACCACCCGCAGCACGACGTCGTGCTTTGCCGACCTGTACAGCGGGTGCCTCGCGGACGGCTCGGACTGGCTAGCGGTCGGGCCAGCGGGCGCGGCGCATGTCGACCCGGACGGGCGGGCGGGCTGAGCGCAGCGGGGTGCCTTCGGCCAGGTAATGCTTGAGGGCCCGGCTGTCGTGGCCGGGAGCGGGGGTGCCGTCGGAGTGGATGACCCGCCACCAGGCCACTGCGCCGCCGTAGACGGACATGACCCGGCCGACCTGTCGCGGGCCCATGCCCGCGCCGAGGTACTCGGCGATATCCCCGTACGACATGACCCGGCCGGGCGGAATCGAGTCCACCACGTCGAGAACCCGGCTCGCGAAGTCGTCCAGCGGCGGGAGACCAGAGGTATCGTCGACCGTAGTCGACTGCTCGTGATGAGGGCGAGGGTCGGGGGGTGCGGGCGGGTCGGGGCGGGGGGTCATCGGGGGGCCCGGCGGAGGATGGCTAGGCGGGTGGCGGCGGCGGCGGTAAGGACTAGGGAGGTCAGGGCGAGCAGGACGAACAGGATCAGCTGGCCGGAGCCGCGGGAGTGGATCGGGGGGGCCGTGACGGCGGACGGGCCGCCGCCGAAGCGGGCGGCGGTGGCGATGCCGGCCGGGGCGGGCGGGTGGCCGGCCAGCTTGGCCGCCTTGGCCAGCGCGCCGGCGGCGTCGACGATGCCGAATCCGATCTCGTTGTTGTAGCCGCCGGCCGGGCGGTCGGTGGTGGTCGAGGTCAGCGCGGTGGCCACCAGGTTGGGGGCCAGGCCCGGGTACCTCGACTTGATCAGCGCCGCGACCCCGGCGACCAGGGCGCAGGCCGGGCTGGTGCCGCTGACCCACCAGTACTGGCCGTCCCGGCCCTGGGACGGGACGGACACGCCGGGCGCGGCGACCTGGACGGACAGGTTCTCGCTGGAGAAGCTGGCCACCGCCCCGTCCGCCTTGACCGCGCCCACGCTGATCACGCCGGGGTAGTCGGCGGGGAAGGACTCCGGAGCCTGGGCGCCGTCGCTGGTGCCGCCCGGGGCGCCGGAGTTGCCCGCCGAGGCGACCACCACCACGCCGCGGGCGTAGGCGTCGGCCAGCGCCTGCCGGACCGCGCCGTTCGGGGCGCTGTAGCCGATCGACATGCTGATCACCTTGGCCCCGTGCGCGATCGCGTACTCGATGCCGTGGGCCAGGGAGTTCTGGATGCTCGGCTCCTGCTCGTGGGAGTAGCGCCCGTAGTGCGGGTCGTCGCGGTCCGGGATGACCCGGATGGACAGGATCGTCGAGTGCGGCGCGACGCCGGTCACCCCGCTGTCGCCGCCATCGTGACCGTGACCGGCGATGAGCGAGGCCATCCAGGTGCCGTGCACGCCCCAGTCCGGGTTGGACGACTTGGTGGTAACCCCGGTGTAGTCGGGGCCGGTGACCACCGAGCCGTCCAGGTCGCTGACGTCCGGCCTGACCCCGCTGTCGATCACCGCCACCGTGACCCCGCGGCCCTCGGTCAGCTGCCAGGCGGCGGGCACGTTCATCATGTCCAGCACCCACTGCTGGGCGTCCCTGATGGTGTCGGCCCTCGCGGCGGTGCCGGGCAGCACGGCCAGGGACGCGGCGCAGCCGAGCACGGCCAGGACCGCGCCCGGTTTCCTGAGCCCCAGCATCCGGAAGCTCAGCATCCGGGCGTCCCCGGGCAGTGCGGGCTGGCGGGCGTGGCGGCCAGCGTTTCCTCCAGCGACTGGGCCACACCCCGCGCCAGGCTGGTCATCTCGGCGTTGGAGTAGTGGTCGGAGGCCACCGGCACACGCGGCCGGCTGTCCGCGTACCCGGCGGCGTACATGATCAGATACGGGCCGGCGGCGACGCTGGCCGAGATCTGCCTGCTGTAGTCGTACATGGCGGCCGCGGCGCCTCGGTACCTGATCACCAGGACGCCGGCCAGCGGCCAGGCCGCGGCCTTGTCCGCCGTGGTCAGGCGCGCCTGGGACAGGCTCTGGTGGGCCTTGACCGCCGCCGCGTGGCTGGGCAGCACGGCCACGCCCACGGTCATCACGTAGCTCCAGGTGGCGTCCACATAGGTGGCGCGCAGCACCGCCTTGCAGCCGTCGCGGCGCAGCACCGTGGCCGCGGTCGTGGTGGTGACGGCCCTGGTGCAGCCGGACTGCGGCGCGATGGCGACCCGCAGGGCGGTCAGATTCAGCGGCGTGGCGTCCTGAAGCACCGTGGCCGGCAGCTGGTAGCCGATCGAGGCCGGGAAGATCCGCCCCGCGGTCAGCTGCTGCCATCGCCCGGCGATCTCCCAGTTCTCGATCTGCTGCTGCTGGGCGGCGCTGAACCGCCGGGGCAGCAGCTGGGTGGCCATCCCCGTGGCCGAGATAACGAACCCGGCCAGACCCAGCACCAGGGCGATCAGCGCGGCGGTACGGCGGCCCCTGGCTCCGCGCCGCGGCCGGTTGCCGCTCGCCTGGGGGTCCGCCATCACAAGGAGAATGGTATGGCTAGATCGGAGCTAAGGCTGGGAGAGGAACCGATGCCCTGGTACGACCTGCCTGAAGAGCAGCTGAAGGACTACCGGACGAGCACCCGGGAGCCCGCTGAGCTGGACCGCTGGTGGCGCGAGCGGCTAGACCAGGCCCGGGCGGTGGCGCGCGAGCCGGCCCTGACCCGCTACGAGCCGGGCGTCTACGCGCCGGTCGAGGTGTACGACGCCGAGTTCTCCGGGGCGGGCGGCGACCGGATCAGGGCGTGGTACCTGCGGCCCGCGGGCGGATCTCAGGCCCCGGTGGTGGTGGAGTTCATCGGCTACGGCGGCGGGCGCGGCCTGCCGTCCGAGCACGTGCTGCTGCCCGCGATCGGCTACGCCCTGCTGGTGATGGACACCCGGGGCCAGGGCGGCCGGTGGACCACGGGGGCCACCGGCGACCACGCGGGCGGCCCACACACGGGCGGCTGGCACGCGGGCCCGGAGAACGCGTCGGTGATGACCAGGGGCATCGCCCGGCCCGAGGACTACTACTACACCCGCCTGTTCACCGACGCGGTGCGGGCGGTCGAGACGGCGTGCACGCTGACCGGCGCGGAGCGGGTCGCGGTGACCGGGATGAGCCAGGGCGGCGGGCTGGCGCTGGCGGCCGCCGCGCTGATTCCCGAGCGGGTCGCGGTGTGCCACGCCGACGTCCCGTTCCTGTGCGACATCCAGCGCGCGATCACGCTCGCGCCGCACCCGCCCTACACCGAGGTGCCGGAGTTCCTGGCCCACCAGGTGGACCTCGTCCCGGCGGCGCTGGACACGCTGCGCTACGTCGACTGCGCGCTGCTGGCCCGCCGGATCACCGCGCAGTGCCTGCTGTCGGTGGGCTTGATGGACATCATCTGCCCGCCGTCCACGGTGTTCGCCGCGTACAACGAGATCACCTCGGGCAAGGACATGTCGGTGTACCCGTTCACCGGCCACGAGGTGCCCTCGGCGCACGTCGAGCGCCAGCTCAGGCACCTGCGCCAGTATCTGAGTTAGTACCTTCCCGGGCTAGTCGCCGATGACGACCCGGTTGGTCAGCGTCCCGATGCTCTCGATGGTGACCGACACCTCGTCGCCGGCGGTCAGCGGCCCGACTCCGGCCGGGGTTCCGGTGAGCAGGACGTCCCCCGGCAGCAGGGTCATCACCTGGCTGACGTAGGCGATCAGGTCGGGCACGTCCCACAGCAGCTCGGACGTGCGGGCCTGCTGGCGGACCGCGCCGTTCACGGTGGTGACGAGCTCCAGGTCGGCCGGGTTGGTGCCGGTCTCCATCCACGGCCCCAGCGGGCAGAACGTGTCGAAACCCTTGGCCCGGGTCCACTGGCCGTCCCGGGCCTGCAGGTCCCGCGCGGTCACGTCGTTGGCGCAGGTGTAGCCGAAGATCACCTCTTCGGCACGCTCGCGGGGCACCTGGCGGCACAGCCGGCCGATGATGACCGCGAGCTCACCCTCGAAGTCCACCCGGTCGGTGAGCTTGACCGGGTACTTGATCGCGTCGCCGGGTCCGGTGACCGACGTGGACGGCTTGAGGAACAGCACTGGCTCGGTGCCTCGGTCCGGCGGCTCGTCGTTCATCTCCTGCGCGTGCGAAGCATAGTTCCGGCCCGCGGCCACCACCTTGCTCGGCAGCACCGGTGCGAGCAGGCGCACCTCGGCCAGGGGGTACCGGTTCCCGGTAAGCCGGACGCCGCCCGGGTCGACCCCGAACGGGTGCCCGTAAAGCTCCGAGATCGTCGGGCGGGGATCGGAGCCCTCGACCACGCCGTACGCGACTCCGTCGCCTTTGGCGAATCTCGCGATGCGCACGCCACTCCTCTTTTGTCGGGACTGCTGGCTGGGGCCGGCTACTGCATGTACCCCTCGACCTCACCCGCGGGTCGCGCGACGGCCTCGTTCGGGCTCTCCCCGAACTCGCGGCGGGCGCGGCGCTGACGGAGCAGGTCCCAGCACTGGTCGAGGGCTTCCTCGGCGGCCTTCAGCTGCTCGCGCTCCTGTGCGCCGCTCAGCTGACCTGCGGCAAGCTGCTCGCGGAGGGTGTGCTCGGTCTTGATGAGATCGTCGATGTGAGCCAGGATCTCCTTGTCGTCCATGCCCCTACCGTAAGTCCCCCGGGGAGGTTCGGGGGGCACGGGGGCTAATTATGAGGCGGAGCAAACCGGACGTCGTACGCCGCGGCGGGGGCGGCGAACTCCAGCAGGCGGCGGCCCTCGGCGGCGATGGCGTCCTCCCCGAGCGAGCCGAACGGGCGGATCTCCAGTGTGGCCCGGCCCGGGCCGCGCGTGATCGTCCACTCCCCCGCCCACCAGCCGTCCGCCAGCAAGGTCCCGGTGGTCGCGCCGTTCCCGGGCGGCAACGGCACCGCGCGGGCGTCGCGGATGACCCGGCTCCGGTCGGCGAAGGCGGGAGGGGGGTGCGGGGCGGGAGCGTGGGTGTCCAGCCAGGCGCTGGCCAGGAACCAGGTGGCTGGGGCGGTGCGGCCCCACAGGCCGCGCGGGGGGACCTGGACCAGGTGGAGCAGGTGGGTGGCCGCGTAGGCCAGCGCGGCGGGGTCGTGAGCTGGCCAGCGGGGGGACAGGCGGCCGGCGAGCTGGCTCCGGGTCAGCGGGGTCTGGGACAGCAGGGCGGCGGCGACGGCGCGGAGCTCGGTCAGGTCGACGCCGGCCAGGCGCGGGCCGAAGTGGCCGGCCAGGGCGCGGTCCATGAGCGGCTGGTACAGCGGGCGGAAGCGGGTGAAGTCCGGCGCGTTCAGCAGGTGAATCGTGTTACGCATGAGGTGGGCGCGCACCACGGCCCGTTCGGTCAAAAGATGTCTGAGATCTTCGTGGGCGAAGCCGGCCAGCCTCGTCCACAACCCTACGTAGGGCGCGAGGGGGGCCTGGGCCTGCAGGCCAGCCAGGTGGCCGATCGCGGTCCGGGCGGGCAGGTCGGCGCGCCGGAGCAGGAGCTGGCGGTCCAGGGTGGCGCGGTTGAGCTGGCGCGTGTCGAGCCGGTCCACGGGTCAGCCCAGGGCGGCGGCGGTGGCCGCGTCGGCGGGGTAGAAGCCCTCGATGGCCAGCTCGGAGACGGTCACGTCCATCGGCGTGCCGACCACGGCGGTGATGGACAGGAAGGTCAGGTCGCCGGCGTCGGCGCGGTAGCGGAGGGGGACCACGACGTCGGTCGCGGCGGGCGGCGGGGCCAGGCCGCCCGGGTAGGCGGCGAGCTCGTCGTGCAGCCCGGCCAGGCGGACGTCGCCGGCCGCCTCGGCCTGGCGGCGCAGCCGGTCCAGCAGGTGCGCGCGCCATTCGGGCAGGTTGGCGATGCGCGGGGCCATGCCGTCCGGGTGCAGGCTGAGGCGCAGCACGTTGACCGGGGGCTCCAGGAGCCCGGGCTTGATATCGCGGGTGAACAGGGCGATGCCCGCGTTGGCCTCGACCAGCTCCCACCAGCGGTTCACCACCACGGCCGGGTAGGGCTCGTGCGCTTCGAGGAGGCGCTGCAGGGCTTGGCGGACCGCGTGCAGCTCGGGCTCGGCCAGGCCGCGCTCGGGGTAGGCCGGGGCGTAGCCGCCCGCCAGCAGCAGCGCGTTGCGGTCACGGAGGGGGACGTCGAGGTGTTCGGCCAGGCGCAGGATCATGTCGCTGGTCGGGCGGGAGCGGCCGGTCTCGACGAAGCTCAGGTGCCGGGAGGAGACGCCGGCCGCGATGGCCAGGTCGAGCTGGCTGAGCCTTTTTCGTTGCCGCCACTGGCGGAGCAGGTCGCCGGCGTGCTGGGGCATGGGTCCTGAGTTTATCGTGCGGCTGTAAGCAGGGGCATTACCTGGGAGGTAATTGTTTTGCTTCTGTTCGCGCGGCAGCATCGGAGGCAGCTCATCGGGGTCAACTACGGAGGGAGAAATCCGATGCAGGAGATCATCAAGCGGTATCTCGAGGCGTGGAACGAGACCGACGCGGCGGCGCGGCACTCGCTGGTCGCCGCGCTGTGGGCGGCGGACGGGAGCTACACCGACCCGCTGGCCGACGTGCGCGGGCCCGACGCGATCGCCTCTCTGATCGGCGCGGCGCAGCAGCAGTTCCCCGGCCTGACCTTCACGTTCGGCGGGCCGGTGGACGCCAACCACAACCAGGCGCGGTTCAGCTGGCACCTGGGGCCGGCCGGGGGCGAGCCGGTCGTGATCGGCTTCGACGTGGTGGTGCTCGATTCCGCGGGCCAGATCGCGTCGGTGCACGGGTTCCTGGACCAGGTGCCCGCCGCGGCCTGAGCTCGGGGTTTGCGACCGCGGGCCGCTTTTGGTACCCGGGGCGGCCCGCGGTTCGCGTGTCCTCAGCTCGGCTCGCGGCCCGAGCGCAGGAGGCAGTAGGTGACGGCTTCTTCCAGGGCGTGCCAGCTCGCGGCGATGATGTTCTCGTCCACGCCGACCGTGTTCCAGGTGTCGCCGGTGCCGTCGTCGGACTCGATCAGCACCCGGGTGACGGCTCCGGTGCCGTGCGTCCCGGCCAGGATGCGGACCTTGTAGTCGATGAGCTCGAGGTTGGCGAGTTCGGGGTAGAGCTGCTCGAGGGCGGCGCGCAGCGCCTTGTCCAGGGCGTTCACCGGGCCGTTGCCCTCGCCGACCGCCACCAGGCGCTCGCCCTTGGCCTCCAGGCGGACCGTCGCCTCGCTGGTCATCCTGCCGTCGGGGTGGCGTTCGACGATGACCCGCCAGGAGTCGACGACGAAGTACTCGTGGCGCTGGCCGAGTTCCTCGCGCAGCAGGAGCTCGAAGCTGGCGTCGGCGGCCTCGAACGTGTAGCCGCGGGCCTCGGCTTGTTTGACGCGATCCGTGACCTTGGCGATGGTCTCCTTGTCGCCGGACAGGTCGTAGCCGAGCTCGCGGCCCTTCAGCTCGATCGAGGCGCGGCCGGCCATGTCCGAGACCAGCATGCGCATGTCGTTGCCGACCAGCGCGGGGTCGATGTGCTGGTAGAGCATCGGGTCGACCTTGACCGCGGAGGCGTGCAGCCCGGCCTTGTGCGCGAAGGCGGACAGGCCGACGTAGGGCTGGTGGGTGTCCGGCGCGACGTTGGTGACCTCGCTGATCGCGTGGGCGATGCGGGCCATTTCGTCTAGTTGCTCCGGCGGGACCACGGTGCGGCCCTTCTTGAGCTGCAGGCCGGCCACCACGCTGAACAGGTTGGCGTTGCCGGCCCGCTCGCCGTAGCCGTTCGCGGTGCCCTGCACGTGGGTGACGCCCGCGTCCACCGCGACCAGGGTGTTGGCCACGCCGCAGGCGGTGTCGTCGTGGCAGTGGATGCCCAGCCGGGCCTGGGTTTGTTGTTTCACGTTGGCTACCGTGTCGGCGAGCTCGGCGGGGAGCATGCCGCCGTTGGTGTCGCACAGGGCTACGACGTCGGCGCCCGCTTGTGCTGCGATCCTGATGACCTCCAGGGCGTAGCTCGGGTTGGACTTGTAGCCGTCGAAGAAGTGCTCGGCGTCCAGGAAGACGCGCTGGCCGTTGCTCTTCAGGTGGGTGACGGTGTCCTTGATCATCTCGAGGTTCTCCTCGAGGGTGGTGCGCAGGGCGAGAAGGACGTGCCGGTCGTGACTCTTGGCAACCAGGGTCACGACCGGCGCGCCCGATTCGCGCAGCGCGGCGACCAGAGGGTCATCGGCCGCCTTGACGCCGGGCCGGCGGGTCGCGCCGAACGCGGCGAGCTGCGCGTGCTTGAGGTCCAGTTCGGTGGCGGCGCGGCGGAAGAACTCGGTGTCCTTCGGGATCGCGCCCGGCCAGCCGCCCTCGATGAACCCGACGCCCAGCCCGTCCAGCTGACGGGCGATGACGAGCTTGTCCGCCACGGTGAGGTTGAGCCCCTCCTGCTGCGCGCCGTCGCGCAGGGTGGTGTCGTAGACGTGGAAGCTGTCGTCGAGCATCTCGGGTTTCTCCCCTTGGGTTCTTTTGGTTCTTTTGGTTCTTTTGGTTCTTTGCTTCTTTTGCTTCTGGCGCGTTGTCCGGCAAAACAAAAAGACCCCTCGCGAATACGCGAGAGGTCTGCGCGTCGGTGTCGCCCGGGGCTTTGCCGCCCGGGCGGCCTAGAGCTGTTGCTCTAGGTGCCGACGCGCCAGCCGATAATGATGCGGCCTGACGTCACGGCGCCAGTCTGCCACACCCGCCCGCCCTGTGGCGGCTTTGTCTCAGCATCCGAGACGCGGGACGGATTTCCAGGGGCGCAAAGCGGAGTGAAACCGCACATTCAGCACGCTAGAGGGTAGTGAAACCGCGGTTTCACTCCGCTTGGGGCGGCTTCGGCCGGGTGGGGCGGGGGTCCGGGTGGGCGGGGGTCCGGTGGGTGTGGGATCAGGGGGGCGGGGATCAGGGGCGGGGGTCAGCAGACCTTGTGGACCCAGTTGAAGGGGTCGGGGAGGCGGCCGTACTGGATGCCGATGAGCTCCTCGCGCAGGCGGGCGGTGACGGGGCCGGGGGTGCCGTCGCCGACGGTCCAGTTCGCCGATTCGCTCTTGACCCGGCCGACCGGGGTGATCACGGCCGCGGTGCCGCAGGCGAACACCTCGGTCAGCTCGCCGGACGCGCACTGGTCCCGCCACTGCTCGATGGAGATCTTGTCCTCCACCGCCTTGACCCCGAGTTCGGGGGCCAGCCGGAGCAGCGAGTCGCGGGTGATGCCGGGTAGCAGGGTGCCGGTCAGCGGCGGGGTCAGGATCTGCGGGGCGCCGTCCCCGCCGTCGCCGCCGTCTCCGCCGTCGCCGCCTTCTCCGCCGTGGACGAAGAACAGGTTCATGCCGCCCATCTCCTCGACCCAGCGGTGCTCGGCGGCGTCCAGCCAGACCACCTGGTCGCAGCCCTGCGCCACGGCTTGCTGCTGGGCCACGAACGAGGCCGCGTAGTTGCCGCCGCACTTGACCGCGCCGGTGCCGCCGGGCGCGGCGCGGGTGTACTCCCGCGACAGCCACACGGTGACCGGCTTGGGCGCGCCGTTCCCGCCGAAGTACGAGGCGGCGGGCGAGGCGATCACGCAGAACAGGTACTCGCTCGACGGGTGGTTGACGCCGAGCCCGCGCTGGGTCGCGATCAGGAACGGCCGCAGGTACAGACTGTTCCCCTCGCCCCCGGGCACCCAGTCGCGGTCCTGGGCGACCAGCAGTTCCAGGGCCCGCACGAAGGTGTCCTCGGGGAGTTCGGGCATGGCCATGCGGCGCGCGGACCGGTTGAAGCGCGCGGCGTTGGCGTCCGGCCGGAACATGCTGATCGACCCGCCGTCCTGGCGGTAGGCCTTCAGGCCCTCGAAGAACTCCTGGGCGTAGTGGAACACCATGGTCGCCGGGTCGAAGGTGAACGGGCCGTACGGCTCCAGCCGCCCGTCGTGCCAGCCTTGGTCGGCGGACCAGCGCAGGGTGATCATGTGATCGGTGAAGACCTGGCCGAACCCGGGTGCGGCGAGCACCGCGTCGCGCTCGGCGGCGGGCGTCGGGTGGGTGGACGGACGGATCTCGAAATCAATCATGATTTGTACTTCCTCATCGCCTTGGTATCAACAGTAACCGGATGCCTGACCGTCACGGGCGCGCTTGCCGCTTGCGAGCCGCGAAGGTCAGCCGGCTACTCGCTCGGCGATGTCGTCGCCCACCTCGACGGTGGTGCGGGCCGCCCAGGCGCCCTGGCGCTCCAGCAGGTCCTCGGCGACGGCCTGCTCGATCCGGGCCGCCTCGGCGGTCAGGCCCAGGTGCTCGCAGAGCATCCCGGCGGACAAGATGGCCGCAGTCGGGTCGGCTTTGCTCTGCCCGGCGATGTCCGGCGCGCTGCCGTGCACCGGCTCGAACATGCTGGGCGCGGTCCCCTCGGGGTTGATGTTGCCGCTGGCGGCCAGGCCGATGCCGCCGGCCACGGCCGCCCCGAGGTCGGTCAGGATGTCGCCGAACAGGTTGTCGGTGACGATGACGTCGAACCGCTCGGGCTGGGTGACGAAGAACATCGAGGCGGCGTCCACATGGCAGTAGTCGACCGCGACGTCGGCGAACTCCTTGGCCAGGCCGTCGACGGTGCGCTGCCACAGGTCGCCGGCATAGGTCAGCACGTTGGTCTTGTGCACCAGGGTCAGCTTGCGCCGCGGCCTGGCCATGGCCCTGGTGAAGGCGTACCTGGCCACCCGCTGGACCCCGAACGCGGTGTTCAGGCTCTCCTGGGTGGCGATCTCGGCGGGCGTGCCCTTGCGCATCACGCCGCCGGCGCCGGTGTACGGACCCTCGGTGCCCTCCCGGACCACGATCATGTCCAGGGACTCGGCCCGCGCGTTGGCCAGCGGGGACGCGACACCGGGGTACAAGCGCACCGGGCGCAGGTTGACGTAGTGGTCAAGCTCGAACCGGAGCCTGAGCAGAAGGCCGCGCTCGAGCACCCCGCTGGGCACGCTCGGGTCGCCGACCGCGCCGAGCAGGATCGCGTCGTGGCTCTTGATCTCTTCGAGGACCGCGTCGGGCAGCGTCTCCCCGGTCCGGTGCCAGCGGCGGGCGCCGAGGTCGTAGCTGGTCTCGTCGAAACTGGCCCCGGGCGCCGCGGCGCGCAGCACCTTGAGCGCCTCGACGGTCACCTCGGGGCCGATGCCGTCTCCGCCGATGACGGCGAGCCTAATCGTTCGTGAACCCATGCCCAGAACCTTACTGGCGGGTCGGGCCCGTGGTAGGCATACTGGCCGTGGGCGTACTGGCCGCGGCTACCTCGGCGGTCGCGTCGCCGCCGTTGTCGCGCCGGTCAAGCGCGATCTGCACCGCCTTGATCGCGCCTTCCGGGGCGGACCCGGTCGCGGGACGGTCGTTCCAGGGATACATGTCGTACATCTGTGCTCCTGATCGCGGACAGGGACTTACGGCCAGCACGCCACCCCGCAGCGGGTGGCCGGCCTGCCCAGGACCAAGGGGCTACTGTGTCCCGCTGCGGCTGGGTACAAGTACCAAGTGCCGCATAGTGCCTGCTACGCTACCTGACTTCCGCTCGCCGCGGACGGCCCGCAAGACGCCGATCTCATTATTTGAGACAGTAATTTTAGATCCTACTTTCATTCGCCAGGATGGCAATTTCACGTCCTACTTTCATCCGCCAGGATGGCAATTTCACGTCCTACTTTCATCCGCCAGGATGGCAATTTCACGTCCTACTTTCATCCGCCAGGATGGCAATTTCAGGCCTAGTTCATCCAGCGGCGGTGCTTGCGGCGGGAGGCCTTCCGCCAGACCTGGGCGGCCCGGGTGTCCAGCCGCTCGGCCTGGCGGAGTTCGTGCTCGTGCAGCAGGCCGTAGGTGAACGCGTTCTCGCCGGCCAGGTACGCGCCGATGCCCAGGTCCCGGGCCTCCTGGCGGGCCAGCACCGCGTCCTGGTGTTCGCCAAGCACCGACTGGACGCGCTTCATCTGCTTGGTGAACTTCCGGGCCGGCTTGCCCACCGCCGGTATAGCCGTCTCGGCGGCGTAGCGGGCGCGGCGGGCTGACTTGCGCGCCTGATGCAGGGCGACGTCGCGAGCCGGACCGGATGGGGTGTGCCGGGCGCGGCGGATGCGCCGCTTGGCCTGCCGGTAGGCGCGCCGAACGGCGGTCCTGCAGATGCTCGGACAGCACCTCGCCGTCGCGGGCCGCCGCAAGTTCGCGTCCTAGCCATTGCAGCTCACCGGCCAGGTGCTCGCCGTCGGTCAGCTGGCCGAACACCCGCAGGGCGGCGCGCAGCCGACGGGTGGCCACCCGCATCTGGTGCACCGCGTCGTACTCGTCAGTGCGCACGCTCGGCTCGAGCGTGGTGAGGGCGCGCGCCTGGATGCGCAGGTAGGCCAGTACCACGTCGCCCGCGGAGGAATCACGCGAGAGCTTGGTCCCGGCGATCGCCGCCGGGCGGGTTAGCGTGTTTGCAGTCATCGGGACCCGCTACCCCGCCCGGGGCGATGAAACCGGCTACTCGTCCTCGGCGAGCCAGGACATCAGCGGGCGGAGCTTGGCGCCCACCTGCTCGATCTGCTCGTGCTGCTCGGCCTCGCGGCGCTTGAGGAAGTTCGGCTTGCCCGCGTCGAACTCCTCGATCAGCTCCCGCGCGAACGACCCGTCCTGGATCTCGCCCAGGATGCGGCGCATCTCCTCGCGGGTCTGCTCGTTGATCAGCCGCGGGCCGCGGGTGTAGCCGCCGTACTCGGCGGTGTCCGACACCGACCAGTACATCTTCGAGATGCCGCCCTCGTACATGAGGTCCACGATCAGCTTCATCTCGTGCAGGCACTCGAAGTAGGCGGACTCCGGCTGGTAGCCGGCCTCGACCAGGGTGGCGAAGCCGGCCTTGATCAGCTCGGCCACGCCGCCGCACAGCACGGTCTGCTCGCCGAACAGGTCGGTCTCGGTCTCCTCGGTGAACGTGCTCTTCAGCGCGCCCGCCCGGGTGCCGCCGATGGCCTTGGCGTAGGAGAGGGTGAGCGGCCAGGCGTTGCCGGTGGCGTCGCGCTCGACGCAGACCAGCACGGGCGTGCCGCGGCCCTGGGCGAACTGGCGCCGGACCAGGTGACCGGGGGCCTTGGGCGCGACCATGCAGACGTCCACGCCGGCCGGCGGCTCGATGAGGTCGTACCGGATGTTCAGGCCGTGGGCGAAGAACAGCGCGTCGCCCTCCACCAGGGCCGGGGCGATAGCCTCGCGGTACAGTTCCCGCTGCAGGTGGTCGGGGATGAGGACCATGATCAGGTCCGCTTCCTCGCAGGCCTCGGCGGGCGTGGTGACCCGCAGGCCATCGTTTTCGGCCTTCTCCCGGCTCTTGGAGCCTTCCGGCAGGCCGACCCGCACGTCCACGCCGGAGTCGCGGAGCGAGAGCGCGTGCGCGTGCCCCTGGCTGCCGTAGCCGAGGACGGCGACGTGCTGGCGCTGGATGACGGACAGGTCGGCGCTGTCGTCGTAGAAGATCTCTGCCACTGTGAAATGGGCCTTTCTGTGTTTTAGAGGAGCTTAGGCGCTGTGCTGGCTCGCGGGGGGACTACCCCCCGCACCCCCCGCTAGGCGCTACGTTCGACGGGCCGCAGCGCGCGGTCGGTGATGGAGCGGCCGCCGCGGCCGATGGCCACCATGCCGGACTGGACGAGTTCCTTGATCCCGAACGGCTCGAGCACCTTGATCAGGGCGTCGAGCTTCTCCCGGTTGCCGGTCGCCTCGACCGTGACCACGTCGAGCGCCACGTCCACGACCCGGGCGCGGAACAGCTTGACCGTCTCAAGCACCCGTGACCGGCTCTCGGCGTCGGCCCGGATCTTGATCAGGATCAGCTCGCGCTGCACGGTGGCGCCCGGCTCAAGCTCGACGATCTTCAGCACGTTGATGAGCTTGTTGAGCTGCTTGGTCACCTGCTCGAGCGGGTGCTCCTCGCAGTTGACCACGATCGTGATGCGGGAGATCTCCTCGTGCTCGGTCGGCCCGACGGCCAGCGAGTCGATGTTGAAGTTGCGCCGGGCGAACAGCCCGGCGATCCGGACCAGGACCCCCGGCTTGTTCTCCACCAGCACGGAGAGCGTATGGCAGGTCATTCGCTTTGTCCTCCCCAGTCGGGCGCCAGGCCGCGCGCGAACTTGATGTCGTTGTTGGAGGTGCCGGCCGCGACCATGGGCCAGACCATCGCGTCCTTGTGCACCACGAAGTCCACCACCACCGGCCGGTCGTCGATGGCCATGGCCCGCTCGATGACCTTGTCCACCTCGCCGGGCTCCTCGCAGCGGATGCCCTCGCAGCCGTACGCCTCGGCCAGCTTGACGAAGTCGGGGATGCGGGTGCCGGCCAGCTTGCGCGGCTCGGCCGTAGCGTGCAGGTCGGTGTTGGAGTAGCGCTCGTTGTAGAACAGCGTCTGCCACTGCCGGACCATGCCGAGGCTGCCGTTGTTGATGATCGCGACCTTGACCGGGATGCCCTCCAGGGCACAGGTGGCCAGCTCCTGGTTGGTCATCTGGAAGCACCCGTCGCCGTCGATGGCCCACACCGTGGCGTCCGGCCGGCCGACCTTGGCGCCCATGGCGGCGGGCACGGCAAAGCCCATGGTGCCCAGGCCGCCGGAGTTGACCCAGGTCCCCGGGTGCTCGTAGTCGATGAACTGCGCGGCCCACATCTGGTGCTGACCCACCCCGGCCACGTACACCGCCTCC
This sequence comes from uncultured Actinomycetes bacterium, assembly GCA_963819785.1. Taxonomy (GTDB): domain Bacteria; phylum Actinomycetota; class Actinomycetes; order Streptosporangiales; family Streptosporangiaceae; genus Palsa-504. The sequence continues at coordinate 72,984 of CAWFXW010000016.1, forward strand.
GGGCCCGCGATCTGCCCGATCCGCTGGATCACGTACTGCGGTGCCAGCGTGCCGTCGTCCGGCTCGGCGTAACCGAGCGGGTAGGTCGTCCGCCAGGAGTCGAGCTGGGCCTTCCAGGCGCCGAGGTCGGGCTGGTGGCCCTGCTCATGCTCGGCCCGGACCGCGGCGACCAGGTCGGCGATCACCTCGCGGCAGTCGCCCACGATCGGCACATCGGCCCTTCTGTTTTTCGAGATCTCGGCCGGGTCGATGTCCGCGTGCACGATCAGCGCCCCGGGCGCGAACGTGTCCAGCTTGCCGGTCACCCGGTCGTCGAAGCGCGTGCCCAGCGCGATGAGCAGGTCGGCCTGCTGCAGCGCGCCGACCGCGGTCACGCAGCCGTGCATGCCGGGCATGCCCATGTGCAGCGGGTGCCGGTCGGGGAACGCGCCCCGGCCCATCAGCGTGGTGACCACCGGGATGCCGGTCAGCTCGGCCAGCTCGCGCAGCTGGGCCGACGCCCGCGCCTTGATCACGCCGCCGCCGACGTACAGCACCGGGCGCCGGGACTCACTGATCAGCCGGGCCGCCTCGCGCACCTGCCGGGCGTGCGGCCGGGTCACCGGATGGTAGCCCGGCAGGTCGAACGGCACCGGCCAGGCGAAGTCCGTGGTGGCCTGCAACGCGTCTTTGGAGATGTCCACGAGCACCGGCCCGGGCCGGCCGGTGGAGGCCACGTGGAAGGCCTCGCCGATGGTGCGCGCGATGTCCTCGGGCTTGGTGACCAGGAAGTTGTGCTTGGTGATCGGGATCGTGATCCCGGAGATGTCGGCCTCCTGGAAGCTGTCGGTGCCGATCAGGCTCGACGGCACCTGCCCGGTGATGGCCACCATCGGAACCGAGTCCATGTAGGCGTCGGCGATCGGCGTGACCAGGTTCGTCGCGCCCGGTCCGCTGGTCGCCATGCACACGCCGACCCGCCCGGTGGCCTGCGCGTACCCGGTGGCCGCGTGGCCCGCGCCCTGCTCGTGCCGGACCAGGATGTGCCGGATGATCTTGGAGTCGAGCAGCGGGTCGTAGGCCGGCAGCACGGCGCCGCCCGGGATGCCGAACACCACGTCGGCGCCGACGCGCTCGAGCGCGTACACCAGCGCCTGCGCGCCGGTGGCCCGCACCCGGCCGGGGCTGGGCACGTGCGCCCGCGGCGTCTCCGCTGATCCATGCTCTGCTGATCGATGCTGGCCCGGGGCGTGGCCGGCGGGCGCCGGGGTCTGTTCGTGGGAGTGTTCGGCGGCGCGCGCGGCGTCGCGGTGCGGCGAACGGGCGGCCAGGTCCCGCGGGCTGGGCACGGCGGAGGCCGACGACGACGCGGGGCTTTCCGCCGGGCTCTCCGGACCGGCGGTACCCTTGCGGCCCGTCATCTGCTCGGTCATCGGTAAGTCTCCCTGACTTGCTCTGTTGGCTGAAGGGGCGAGCGACATAAAAAATCCCCTCGTGCCGGACGGCAGTCGAGGGGAGCGCGCAGGTACTGGCTTGGTCAGCTGCCTGCGCGCCGGCCAAGTACGAGGATCTGCGAGATCGTCACGCATAACACACTACTGCGCCCGGCGATCGAAACGTCAACCGAACGGCTACTTGTCTCACATTCCGAGACGGGCCGGCTCATTCGGCTCGTGCTCGTTGGGCTCGTCGTCGGCGTCTCCTGACGGCCTGATCTCGGCCGGCCTCAGCCCTGCCGCCTTCATCTGGGCCTCCACGCCGGTGGCGGCCATCGGCCTGGCCACCAGGAAGCCCTGGCCGTAGTCGCAGCCCATCTCGCGCAGCGCGCTGAGCTCGCGGGGCTGCTCGATGCCCTCGGCGATGACCCGCAGCCCGAGTTCGCGGCCCACCTGCACCACGGTCCTGGTCAGCAACGTCAGCGTCTCGTCGTGGCCGAGGCCCGCCACGAACGAGGGGTCGATCTTGATGATGTCCAGCGGCAGCTGGCGCAGGTTGGCCAGCGAGGCGTACCCGATGCCGAAGTCGTCGATGGCCATCCCCACGCCCATCTGGTGCAGTTCGGCGAGCCGGTCCGCGATCAGCCCGTCCTCCTCGACCAGGATCCGCTCGTTCACCTCCACGGTGAGCGCGGCCGGCGGCAGGCCGGTCTCGGCCAGGATGTCCGCCACCCGGGCGGTGAAGCCGGGCGCGGTGATCTGACGCGCGGACAGGTTGACCGCGACGCCGATGTCCCATGAGGCCCTGCGCCAGGCGGCGCCCTGCTCGCAGGCCTGCCGGAGCACCCACTCGCCGAGCGGCACGATCAGGCCCGACTCCTCGGCGGCGCCCAGGAACTCGCGAGGCGTGACGACCTCGCCGCCGCGCCACCAGCGGACCAGCGCCTCGGCGCCGACCACGCGCGAGGTGGCCAGCTCCACGATCGGCTGGTACTGCAGGGTGAGCTCGCCGTTGCCGATGGCGCGCTGCAGGTCGGTGACGATCTCGAGCCGCCGGACCACGTCGGCGTGCATGTGCGCGGCGTAGACCTCGGCCCGGTCGCCACCGGCCTCCTTGGCCCGGGACATGGCCACGTCCGCGTTGCGCAGCACCAGTCCGGTCATGTCCTCGGGGTGTTCGGGGGTGCCGGAATCGTGCCCGGCCAGCGCCACGCCCGCGCTCGCGGTGAGCGCGATCTGCTGGCCGGCCACCCGGAACGGCTCGGCGGCGATCGCGCCGACCAGCCGCTCGGCGATCTCGGTAACCTCCGCGGCGCCGCCCGCGTTCTCCAGCAGGACGGCGAACTCGTCGCTACCCCAGCGGGCCACCGTCTCGTGCGCCGGGACCGTGGCGCGCAGCCGCCGGGCGGCCTGGGCCAGCACCAGGTCGCCGGCCCCGTGCCCTACCGAGTCGTTGACCGCGGTGAAGCGGTCCAGGTCGAGGAAGATCACGCCGACCCGGCGGGTGGCGGCGGGATCGCGCAGCAGGTCGCGGGCGCGCTCCTCGACCCAGGCGCGGTTCGGCAGGCCGGTCAGCCCGTCGTGGAAGGTCAGGTGCGCGACCTGCTGGCGCAGCGCCACCTGGTCGCTGACGTCGCGCGCGGTGACGAGGATCTGCCGCGGCGCGCCCGGGACCTGGTAACGCAGCACGGTCGATTCGACGTGCCGCCAGGTGCCGTCGGCGGCGCGCACCCGGGCCGGGAACCGCCCGGCCGTCGCGGCCGTCGCGGCCGTCTCGGCCGTCTCGGCTGTGGCACCGGCCTGGTCCCGCGCCGCGCGGCCGCCGATGGCGAGCCGGGACGCGGTGAGCACGGCGCTCCGGTCCTCGGGGTGCACGAAGTCCAGGAGCCGCCGCCCGGTCAGGTCCCCCGGCGCGTAGCCGTAGTCCCCCACCGTCAGGCTGGCGTAGCTGATCACGCCCTCCAGATCGCAGACCAGCAGCACGTCGCTGGTCCGGCTGGCCAGCTCGCGCAGGCTGCGGCTGGACTCCTGCCAGATGCCCAGGATGATCCCGTTCTGGTTGACCAGCATGAACACCCGCACGGCCAGCACCAGCACGCCCGCTCCGCCCGCCACGACCAGCGCGGCGCCGGACGCGGGGGCGCCAGCCAGGCCGTTGCCGATGACCACGATGGTGGCCAGGGCGGCGGTCAGCGCGGCGATGATGGTGGCGGCGGCCGAGCTGGAGGCCCGGCGGGTCCAGTTCACCTCGGCCACCCGCCACGGGGCCGCGCCGAGCAGCAGCGCGGCGACCAGGGCGAGCAGCTGGGCCGCGACGCCGGGGTGGCCGCCCAGCGCCCGCTGGCCCACGGCCAGGGCGTCCCCGAGCAGGACGGCCAACAGGGCCAGGTAGGGCAGCATGACCCGCCGCCAGGCGGTGGTGACCATGGGCAGCAGCGCACCGAGCACGGCCAGGTCGGCCAGCGGGTGGACGAGTGCGAGCAGGAACGTACCCGGCCGCTCGCCGGACCGGTGGAACTCGGCGCTGAACAGCGTGACCCAGCCGATCACGAGCAGGGCGACGGCCATGACGTAGCCGTCGGCCAGGCCGGGCAGGACCGGGGCCGCGGCGGTCTCCAGCGGGCTTATCCCCTCGCTCCCCCGGGTGGTCTTGTCCCGCTCGGCGTCCTTTTCCGCCGTGGTCAGCGTGACAATGCCGACCGCGGCGGTCACCACGCCGAGCAGCGACGGCAGGTCGGCGAGGGTCAGCCCGGATCCGGGGCTGAGCGCGGAGCCGGTCACCTGCTGGATGATGAGCCCGGCGCAGTACAAGACGGCAGCCCCGGCCAGCCACTGGTAGCCGCGGGCGAACGGGCTGTGCTGGCCCGGGGGGACGACCCCCCCAAGCCCCCCCGCATGGCTCTGACGGCGGGCGCCGAGCCACAGGCTCACCGCCGCCGCGAGCCACGCCAGCATGCCAAGCACGCTCATGCTCGGTACCCCGAGACCATCAGGCGCACCTGGGCTCCTTCCGTTCGGCCGTGCCGTCTTCAAAAAAGTCAACGCGCGCCAGGCAAGTACAGATAGCTGCGTCACGCTTTTCGTTACCTCGTCGTAACGAAATGTCGCCGACGTGGCGCACCACCGAGCGCCGGCGACCACCGGGATCCCAGCCCCCAAGACGGCCTCGCAACCGGTGTGGCGCTCACTCTACGTACCCGAGATCACACTTCGGTTGAGGAAGTGCGTACAGCGGGAGACAAACTCCCGCTCGCCGTGGGGCGCCAGGTACGGCGATGGTGCCATGCTGACGCCCGTGTCAGCATGGCACCATGATCCACTCGCCGCGGCGCGTGCGCCGTCGAATAACCGCGCCGGGCGTCCGGCCGCCTACGGCACGCTGTCGGCGAGCCCCTGCCCGCTCCGGACCGGCAGGACGGTGAGCAGCGGCGCGCTCGCCGAGGAGCACGCGTCGAAGGTGTGCCCGAGGTAGCCGGCCGCGGTCTCGCCCGGCGGGTAGATGCGCAGCCAGTGCGCCGTCACCGGGTGGCAGGACGTGGCCGGGTAGTTGCCGGCCACCGCGACCTTCAGCCAGGCGTGGGCCGTGCCGCCGGGCGCCAGGCGCACGGCCACCTTGGCGAAGGCCTGGCTCCGCTGCGCCGCGGCCCCGATCTGCAGACCGGTCCCGGTCGCGGCCGTGACGAAGGAGACCCCGGGGAAGCCGTACATCTCGCACGGCGCGCTCGAGGTGTTGGTGAAGTCCAGCGGGTAGTACGTGCTGCCCGCCGCGCCCGAGGCCTGGCCGTCGTTGACCGTGATGGCCAGCGACGCTGACTGGCAGACGGCCACGCTCCCGGCGGCCGGCGTCGACGACGGGACCGATGACGGAGCGGAGGCCGGTGCGGTCGAGGATGGGCCGGTGGTGACGGCCGGCTGAGCCTGGCTGCTCGACGGGCTGGCGGCCGGCGCGGGCGAGCTGGTGCTGGTGCTGGAACTGCACGCGACGAGCAGTCCCGAGACGGCCGCCGCCACGGCCGTCAGCCAGCCGCGCCGCGAGCGCGAGGTCAGGTACGCGGCCCGTGGCCGGGCGGTGCGCGGTGAGACGCTCATGGCGTGCTCCTTCTTTTGAGAACCGGTCAGCATCGTCAGTCTCCGGCGGGCGCGCGATGCCTCGCATCCGGCACAGTGACGGGTCATGACCCGGGGGGATCCCTGGTCCGGGGATTAACCGGCCGCCGGCGCATGCTGACATATGCGGCAGCATGGGCATGATCGGGCTCGTCTAGACTCCTGCGCAGTGCTGGCTGAAAATCAGTGCTGGCTGAAAATCAGTGCTGGCTGAACAGTAGCGCTGGCCAGGCACGAAACCAGGGAGGCCGCCGTTGCGCAAGGTCCTGATCGCGAACCGCGGCGAGATCGCGGTGCGGGTCGTCCGGGCGTGCCGGGACGCCGGGCTGGGCAGCGTGGCCGTGTACGCCGAACCCGACCTGGACGCGCTGCACGTCCAGCTGGCCGACGAGGCCTACGCCCTCGGCGGCACCAGCCCGGCCGAGACGTACCTGGACATCGACAAGATCATCAAGGTAGCGCTGGAGTCCGGCGCGGACGCCGTGCATCCCGGGTACGGGTTCCTGGCCGAGAACGCCGACTTCGCCCGGGCCGTGGCCCGGACGGGCCTGACCTGGATCGGCCCGTCCCCGGAGGCGATCGAGGCACTGGGCGACAAGGTGCGGGCCAGGCACATCGCCCTGGAAGCCGGCGCGCCGCTGACCCCCGGGACGCCGGATCCGGTACGCGACGCCGAGGAGATCCGGGCGTTCGGGGCGCAGTACGGGTACCCGGTCGCGATCAAGGCGGCGTTCGGCGGCGGCGGCCGCGGGCTCAAGGTGGCCTGGAGCGAGGACGAGGTTGCCGAGCAGTACGAGTCGGCGGTGCGCGAGGCGGTCGCGGCGTTCGGCCGAGGCGAGTGCTTCGTGGAGCGGTACCTGGATCGCCCCCGGCACGTGGAGACCCAGTGCCTGGCCGACGCGCACGGCAACGTGGTGATCATCTCCACCCGGGACTGCACGCTGCAGCGCCGCCACCAGAAGCTGGTCGAAGAGGCTCCCGCCCCGTTCCTCGGGTCCGAGCAGGTCGAGGCGCTGTACTCCTCGTCCAAGGCGATCCTGCGGCTGGCCGGCTACGTGGGCGCGGGCACGTGCGAGTTCCTGGTCGGCCGCGACGGCACGATCAGCTTCCTCGAGGTTAACACCCGGCTGCAGGTGGAGCACCCGGTCAGCGAGGAGGTGACCGGGATCGACCTGGTCCGGGAGATGTTCCGGATCGCCGAGGGCGAGCCGCTCGGCTACGACGACCCGCTGGCCCGCGGGCACTCTATCGAGTTCCGGATCAACGCCGAGGACCCGGGCCGTGGTTTTCTCCCGGCTCCCGGCACGATCACCGAGTTCCGCCCGCCGTCCGGGCCCGGAGTCCGGCTCGACTCGGGGTACACCGCCGGGATGACGGTCCCGCAGGTGTTCGACTCGCTGATCGCCAAGCTGATCGTGACCGGCGCGAGCCGGACCGAGGCGCTGCAGCGCGCGGCGCGGGCGCTCGGCGAGTTCGAGGTCGGCGGGATGCCGACCGTGCTGCCATTCCACCGCGCGGTGGTCACCGACCCCGCGTTCGCCGCGCCGGACGGCTCGCTGCGGGTGCACACCCGCTGGATCGAGACCGAGTTCAGCGCGCCGATGCCGGCCCAGGAGGCCGCGGCGACGGCCGAGGCGGACGACCGGGAGGCCATCACCGTGGAGGTGGGCGGGAAGCGACTGTCGGTCGTGGTCCCCGCCGCGCTCAGCCAGGCCCGCCGCGTTTCGCCCGCCCCTGTTTCTTCTTCCGAACGGGCCCGTGGTGGCAGCCGGTCCCGCCGGCCGGTTCCGGCCGGCAGCGGTGACACGCTGGTCAGCCCGATGCAGGGCACGATCGTCAAGATCGCGGTCGCGGACGGGGAGCGTGTGGCGGCCGGGGACGTGATCGTGGTCCTGGAGGCGATGAAGATGGAGCAGCCGCTGACCGCGCACAAGGACGGCACGGTCACCGGGCTGGCGGTGGCAGTGGGCCAGACGGTGACGGCCGGCGCGCCCATCTGCGAGCTCAAGGACTGACCCGCGGTGAGCAGGCTGTGACAAGGCTGGCCGGCGATCCGAGCCTGGGCCGCAAGCTGCTGTTCGGGCTGGGCCTGCGGCTCCCGGACCGGAACCGGGACTGGGTGCGGCACGAGCTGACCGACGCCGGATGGCGCGGCCGGCTGACCACCCGGCACCTGCTGATCACGCTGCCGTTCGCGGCCGCGCTGGCCGCGTTTCCCGGCCCGCTGTTCATCCACATCATGGTGCCCGCGTTGTTCCTGATCTGCAGCGTCGGCACTGTGGCGATATACGCCGACGACATCCGGGTCTCCCGGCTGCGCCGCCACGGCCTCACGCCCCCCGACGATCCCGACCTGGGCCGCCCGTCTCACTAACCCGCATAATCCGTGGTGCGTGTGGTGCCCTCGGGACAGCCAGGTTCCTGATGACGGCGGGCGCAACCGGTGAACGTGGCGTCGTGATGGCTCTATCCGTTAGAACGCCGCGTTCACTGGTTCCGGTGGGGGCCCTCGAGGGCGGCGATGGGGATCGGGGGGCAGGAGAGAACAGGGTTGTCGGGGTCGCCGTAGTACAGGTGGAGCATGGAGTTACGGATGCGGGCGTGGGGGCGGGGCTGGCTGCTGGTGCCGGGCCAGGGGTCGTGGGTGGCCTCGCTGATGTAATCCTGGAGTTCATCGAGGGCCTGGGCGGCCAGGCCGACCAGGTGGTCCGCATCGGTGTCGCCGTGGACGCCGAGGTTGGCCCGGATGTGGGTGCCGGCCTGGCCCACCCGGTAGTCGCCCTGTTGGCCGGGGAACCGTCCCTGGTCGGCGGAGTACCACAGCATGCCGTCGGCGGCTTCGACGTGGAAGCCGGGCGGGACGATGGCGGTGAGCCGGTCAGCGAGGAGCGCGGCGAGCGTATCGACGTCCACAGTGGTGATTATGGTGGCTGGTATGGATGAAACAGCCCCCGCCCCGACGCCGCGTTACCGGAGGGTGACCGACCGCTCCACCGCAGTGGCCCAGGAGATGGGGCACTCCCACGTCGGAGTCGAGCACCTGTTCCTGGCCATCATCCGGGACCGGGATGCCGTCCCGACCCAGGCGCTGGCCCGGCTCATCGACCTGGACCGGGTCGAGGCCGGCCTGCTCGAGGTCATGGCGTCGGCCGGGTATGCCGGGCAGGCGCCGGCCCACGCCGTCTGGTTCCCGCGCGGCGAGCTGCGGGAGCGGCTGGCGGCGATGCCGCCCGGTTCCCGGTACGGGTGGAACGCGGTGGGCGACCAGGCCTGGATCGCCGTTGACGAGTCAGCCTGAGGGGTGCACGACCAGGGCGCTGCCGCCGCCGAGGCGGACCGGTCAGGCTGAGGGGTGCACGACCAGGGCGCTGCCGCCGCCGAGGCGGACCGGCTCGGCGATGGACTCGGCCACGCCGTGGCCGAGGATCTGCAGGGCGGTCGCGTCCCCCGGGTAGTTGTCCAGCGGCAGGATCGGCCCGGTGGCCAGGGTGAACTTCTCGCCGAACTGGCTGGTGAGCTGTGCGGCCAGCGCGCTGTGGTAGAAGTCCGGCTCGGCGAGTGAGGTGGCCGAGTTGGTCTGGCTGACCCGCGGGGCGGCGAGCGCGGCAGGCAGCGACATGCCGAAGTCGACGTGGTTCATGATGATCTGCAAGATCGTGGTGATGATCGTGGAACCGCCGGCCGCGCCGACGCTGAACACCGGCTGACCGTCGCGGAACGCGATGACCGGGCCCATGCTGGACCGGGGCTGCTTGCCGGCGGCCGCGAGGTTCGGGTCGGCGGCCCCGGAGGCGGGCGGGGCAAAGTCGAAGTCGGTCATCTCGTTGTTGAGCAGGAACCCGTAACCGGGCACGGTCTGGCCGCTGCCGCCGAAGAAGTTGATCGTGTTGGTGTAGGCGACGATGTTGCCCCACTTGTCGACGGCGACGATGTTGTTGGTGTGGCCGCCTTCGGCCGCGGGCTGCTGAGTGCTCTGAGCCTGGCAGGAGCCGAACGGCGGGTACGGGTGGCCGGGAGCGACCGGAGAGACCAGCGCCTGGTCGTGGATCAGGCAGCGCCGGGTGGCGGCGTAGGCCGGGCTGAGCAGGCCGGACACCGGGACGTTGACGTAGCGCGGGTCGCCCACGTAGGCGTTGCGGTCGGCGTAGGACAGCCGGGCGGCCTCCAGGTAGTGGAACAGGGCGGTGGCCCGGGGTTCGGCGGACAGGTTGTAGCCGCTCAGGATGTTCAGCGCCTCGCCGACCGTGGTCCCGCTGCTGGACGGCGGGGCCATGCTGTAGATGTCCAGGCCGCGGTAGCTGACGTGGGTCGGCGCCTGGACCCGGGCCCGGTAGTTCTTCAGGTCGGCCGCGGTCATGATGCCGGGCAGGGCGACCACGCTCTGGCCGGGCGTCAGCACCGGGTGGTCGTCGGCCTGCACGATGGCCCGGCCGAGCGGCCCGTCGTACAGGTAGGACGGGCCGTTGCGGGCCAGCAGCCGGTAGGTCCTGGCCAGATCCGGGTTGCGGAGCAGGTAACCCACCGGCAGCGGGTTGCCGGACGAGGTCAGCAGCCAGTGGCTGGCCGGGTAGGCCTGCAGTTCGGGCAGGTCGGACTCGGTGAGCTGCTGGAAGTCGGCGTTGACCCGGAACCCCTTCTCGGCCATCCCGATGGCGGGCTGCAGGTCTTGGCCCAGGCTGTTGCGGCCATAACGGCCGACGGCTTTCGCCCAGGTGGCGACCATGGACGGGACGCCGGTGGCCAGCGGCTGGTCCGAGGCGTAGCCGTAGCCGTAGGGCTGGCCGGTCGCCGGATCGATGAACATCGTCGAGGTGCACGCCGCGGGGCAGTTCTCGCGGCCGTCGATGGTCACCACCTGGTGGGTCTTGGCCAGGTAGATGACCATGAAGCCGCCGCCGCCGGGACCGGCCACGAACGGGATCGTCACGCCCAGGGTGCTGGCGGTGGCCACGGCGGCGTCGATGGCGTTGCCGCCGTGGGCCAGCACCTCGATGCCGGCCTGAGTGGCGCCGGTGTCCATCGAGGCCACCGCGCCCCCGGTGCCGACCGCGACCGGCTGCTGCACCGGGCTGCCCCGTCCGGCGTCGGCGCGGGCCCCGGTTGGCAGGGCCAGCAGCACCACAGCCAGAGCGCAGACGGCAGAAACTACTGGGATGCGACGCATGGGCACCTCCGCCCGGTTAACCCCGAATTGGGCTGTCTGTTCCTATGCTCGCAGGCACTCATATTTAAACATGATCAAACATGGAGGGTGGCTGTGGCGGCGGCAGGCGTGGCCGTGACGAGAGTGGCAAGCGTGGACGCGGACCGCGAGGACGCGGACCCGCGAGGACGCGGACCCGCGAGGACGCGGACCGGGGCAGGTACCACGGCCCGTTCGGCAGAAAAATCTGCGGGTGACGATGACGCGCGCCTATGCGGGGAGGGAGTGGAGTGAAACCCCGGTTTCAGCACGTTAGAGGGTGGTGAAATGCCGGTTTCACTCCGCTTGGGGCGAGGGGTGGAGCGGCGATGGGTCAGGGGGTGTCGGGGGGGAATTCCATGAGCTTGCGGGCGGCTTCGGTGAGGCTGCCGGACAGGGAGGGGTAGACGGCGAAGGTCTGGGCCAGCTGCTCGACGGTGAGGCGCTGCTCGACGGCCAAGGACACGGCCAGGATGAGCTCGCTGGCGCGGGGGGCGACGACCACGCCGCCCAGGATCAAGCCGGTGCCGGGGCTGGACAGCAGCTTGACGAAGCCGTCGTTGACCCCGGCCATCTTGGCCCGGGGGTTGGTGGCCAGGGGGAGCTTGAGCACCCGGGCCGAGACCTCGCCCGCGGTGACCGCGCGCTGGGTCACGCCGACGGTGGCGATCTCCGGGTCGGTGAAGATGGTGGCGGCCACGTGGTCGAGGCGGAGCGGGTGGACCGCCTCGCCGAGCGTGTGCCACATCGCGATCCGGCCCTGCATGGCCGCGACCGAGGCCAGCATGAGCACACCGGTGCAGTCCCCGGCCGCGTACACGCCCGGCACCGAGGTGCGCGATACGCGGTCGACCTGGATGAACCCGCGGGCGTCGGTCTTGACCCCGGCCTCGTCGAGGCCGCAGCCCTCGGTCCGCGGGATCATGCCCACGGTGAGCAGGCAGTGGCTTCCGGTCAGGGTCCGGCCGTCGTCCAGGGTCACGGTGACGCCGTCGCGGTCGCGGGCGATGTGCCCGGCGCGCGACCGGCTCAGCACGGTCATGCCGCGGCGGCGGAAGACCTCCTCGATGTGGTTCGCCGCGTCCTCGTCCTCGTGCGGCAGCACCCGGTCCCTGGAGGAGACCAGGGTGACCCGCGAGCCCAGCGCCTGGTAGGCGCTGGCGAACTCGGCGCCGGTGACGCCGGAGCCGATGACGATGAGGTCGCGCGGGAGTTCGGTCAGGTCGTAGAGCTGGCGCCAGGTCAAGATGCGCTCGCCGTCGGGCGGCGCGCCGGGCAGGATCCGGGGCAGCGCGCCGGTGGCGATCAAGATGGCGTCCGCCTTGATCTCGGCGTCGGGGGTGGCGACGACGCCGGGTCGGGCCAGGCGGCCCTTGGCCTTGATCACCTTGATGCCCTCGGCGGCCAGCCGGGCGGTGATGTCGGCGGACTGGGCCCGGGCCAGGTCGGTGATCCGCTCGTACAACCGGGCGGCGTTGACCGTGGCCAGGCCGCCGGTGGCGATGCCGAGCCCGGCCGACCGGTTGAGCAGGGTCATCGCGTTGGACGTCTCGATGAGCGTCTTGGACGGGACGCAGTCGGTGAGCACGCACGCGCCGCCCAGGCCGTCGGAGTCGACGACCGTGACATCGGCGCCGAGCTGCGCCGCGACCAGGGCGGCCTCGTAACCGCCGGGCCCGCCGCCCAGGATCGCGATGGTGTGCCGTGGCAAGATCACGATTGGTAATTCTCCCTTGTGAGCGTGGAGCGGACCGCGGCGGGACGCCGTACGCTTGCCCCCGTGGCACTGTACGCCGCCTACGGCAGCAACATGGACCCGGAGCAGATGCTCCTGCGCTGCCCGCACTCGCCGCAGCGAGGCACCGGCTGGCTGGAGGGCTGGCGGCTGACGTTCGGCGGCGAGGACATCGGCTGGGACGGGGCGATGGCCACGGTGGTCGAGGATCAGGCGTCCCGGGTGTTCGTCGTGCTCTACGACATGTCCGCCGGCGACGAGACCGCGCTGGACAACTGGGACGGCGTGACCCTGGGCTACTACCGCAAGGCCAAGGTCCGGGCGCAGACGCTGGACGGCGACGTGCTGGCCTGGCTGTACGTGCTCAACTTCTACGAGGGCGGGCTGCCCTCGGCGCGGGCGATCGGGATCCTGGCCGACGCCGCGGAGAAGGCCGGCGCGCCGGAGGACTACGTGGCCGCGATGCGCGCGCTGCCGTGTGCCAAGATGGGCGACGCCAACACCGGGCCGTACCAGGCCGAGCCGCCCTGGACCTAGGGCCCTGGTTCAGGCCTCCTCAGGCCAGCGCGACGACGAGCAGGATCAGTGCGGGGATGAGCAGGGCGAGCAGCGCGGTGCGGTTCCAGGTGCTGGTGAGCGGCTTGAGCCAGCCGCCGATGCGGGCGTCCGCCGGGACGGCCTCGGCGTAAGCTTCGGCCCCGACGGCGCCGCTGGCGCTGGCCCCGACGCCGGCGCTGGCCAGGGGCCGGCGCTGGCGCTGGCGCTGGCCAGGGGGCCGGCGCTGGCCGGGAGGCCGGCGATCTCGACGGTGCCCTCGGCCCAGACCGTCTCGGCCCGGGCCGAGGTGACGTACTCGCTGAGCACCCGGGCGACCCGCTCGGCATCGGCCTCGGCCGCCGAGGAGGTGTCGCTGCCGGTGGTGGCGCCGTAGCCGATATCGCGGCGGGCCAGGCCGTAGTTCTCCAGGCCGAAGGTGCCGAACGCCGGGCGCCGGCCGGACCTGCCAGCCGCCCGGCGGGCCTTGTTCTCGGCGGCCATCTTGCGGCGCCGCGAGTAGTGCACGGCCCAGGAGTTGATGACCTTGTCCTGGCCCGCGTTCTTACAGTGCACGCGGAGCAGGTCGGCCAGGTCGACGTTGGTCACCGCGGCCCACCCGACGTGGTGATCGCGCAGCGGGTTGACGACGGTGACCCCGCTGGTGTCGGCGATGATCCTGGGCCGCTGGGCGGCGACGTAGGCGACGCCGGTGGCCAGCACCAAGATGGCCGCCGCGACCACCGCCGTGTGATCGCGGCCCTGGACGGCCAGGTCAATCAGGTTGGCCGCGGCGAACAGCACCCACACCCACCACACGATGATCGCGGTTGGCGAGCGGAATACCTGCGGACCGCCTGCGGCCTCGGCACGCTGTTTGCGGCCGACGGGCACGGTTTCCATTCGTTCAGCCTAACCCCGTTTTCGCTGGGATGGCTGCCTACGCGCTCGTCACGCCGGGCAGCGGCTGGGCGACGATCGCGCCGTCGTCCCACAGGGCGTTGATCGCGGTGGCGGCCATCGTCTTGACCCCGATCCCGATCGCCCGCTCGTCCACGTCGAAGGTCGGCTGGTGGATGTCGAGCGAGGCGGTCGAGCCGGGCACCCGGGTACCCAGCCGGGCCAGCGCGCCGGGGATCGACTCCAGGTACCAGGCGAAGTCCTCGCCGCCCAGGCTCTGCGGGGTCTGCACCACCGAGCCGGCGCCGAGCACGTCGAGCGCCGCGGCCGCGAGCATGGCCGCGCTGGCCTGGTCGTTCACCGTGGGCGGCACGTAACGCTCGTAGGTGAACTCGGTGTTGATCCCGTAGGCCAGGGCCACCGAGTCGATCAGGCCCTTGAGCAGGTCGGGCGCGCGGTGCCAGGCATCGTCGTCCAGGCAGCGGACGGTGCCCTCGACGATCCCGGCGTCGGGGATCGCGTTGGCCACGGTCCCGGCGCTGACCCGGCCCCAGACCAGGCTCAGGCTGGACCGCGGGTCGACCCGCCGGGACAGCGCGGCCGGCACCTCGGTGATGATCTTGCCGAGCGCGTAGATCAGGTCCGCGGTCAGGTGCGGCCGGGCGGTGTGCCCGCCGGGGCCGGAGACCCGGACCTGGATCCGGTCGCAGGCGGCCGTGATCGGGCCGGACCGGACGCCGAGCTGGCCGGCGTCCAGCCGCGGGTCGCAGTGCAGGGCGAAGATGCGGCCGACCGCGTTGAGGCCGTCCGCCGCGAGGACGTCGAGGGCGCCGCTGGCGGCCTCCTCGGCGGGCTGGAAGACGAGCCGGACCCGGCCGGGGAGCGAGCCGGCGGCGGCTTGTTCGGCGAGGTAGAGGCCGGTGCCGAGGAGGACGGCGGTGTGCACGTCGTGACCGCACGCATGACAGGCGTCCGGGATGGTGGAGCGGTAGGGGACGTCCTTCTCGTCGGTCATGGGCAGCGCGTCCAAGTCGGCGCGCAGCGCGACCACGGGCTGATCGGCGTAGCCGTTGTCGTCGTCGAGCGTGCCGATGTCCACCAGCAGGCCGGTGCCCTTGGGCAGGATCCGCGGGCGCAGGCCGGCCGCGGCCAGCCGCAGCGCGACCCGGCGGGTGGTGCGGTGCTCGGCGTTGGCCAGTTCGGGGTGGGCGTGCAGATCGCGGCGGAACTCGATCAGCTCGTCCTCGTGTCTGGACAGGAACGCGGCCAGATCCGCGGTCAGATTATTGCTCTGCTCATATTCGGCCATGCCCGGCACTCCCCTGTGTGCAGAACCTATCGTCGGCGAACTCCATGATCAGGGCGTCTACCACGCTGAGCAGGTCCCCTGTGCGCGCGTAGACGGCCCGCTGCCGCTCGTACGAGGCACCCCGTTCGAGCACCTCGAAGGCCACGGAGAGCTCTTCGAGGCAACCCAGCCTGGATGCTACCGGTTCCAGCTCGCGGAGCAGTTCATAGAGTTCGTCGCGGAGCGGCGCGGTGGCGCCGGCCTCATCAGTGATCACGATCGCGTCCAGCCCGTATCGCGTCGCGCGCCACTTGTTGTCCCGGACCACCCAGGCCGAGGGGGACGGCAGCGTGTAGCCTCGGTCCAGCTGCACGTCGAACAGCTGGACCAGGCACTGCGAGAGCGCCGCCACCATGCCGACCTCGCGGAGCGTCGGCACCCCGTCGAACATGCGAATCTCGACGGTGCCGAAGTCCGGGTGCGGCCGGATGTCCCACCAGACCTCCTTGATGCTGCGGATGGTCCCAGCGCGCAGCAGCGTGTCCATATAGTCCTCGAACTGTTCCCAGTTCGCCAGCCGGTTCGGCGGACCCGCCGTCGGCAGGGCGCCGAAGGTCACGGACCTGCTGGAGGCAAGCCCCGTGTCATATCCACACCAGAACGGGCTCGACGCGGTAATCGCGAGGAAATGCGGCAGGTACGCGGCGAGCGCATTGACGATCGGAATCGCCTTGCGCCCGTCTCTGATCCCCACGTGTACATGCACGCCGAAGGTCTGAATCCGGCGGACAAGCCATTGCATTTGCTCGACGAGCTCCGCATAGCGCTGGATGGGCGCCATGGTCGCGTCGCGCCAGTCGCTCACCGGGTGGGTCCCGGCGCATGCCAGCAGAATACCGTGCCCGGACGCGGCCCGCTGGAGATCAGTGATCGTTTTGGCCAGGTCCTCTTTTGCCTCCGATACCGTGCTGCAAATGCCGGTTACCACCTCGAGGGTGGACTGCATCAGCTCATGGCGTATCTGCGGGTGCTCACCGGTGTCGCCGATTACCGGCAGTTCGGCGAGGAGCTTGCCGGCCTCCTGGCGCAGCATCCGGCTTTCGGAGTCGATGAGCTGCACCTCCCATTCGACGCCAAGCGTCGCGCCGCGCGAAGGATTCCACTCGATTGCCATGACCGATACCTCTGACCCTTTAGAGTTCGCCGGGCTGGTACTCGCCCCAGACATCACGCAGCGCGTCGCAGACCTCTCCCAGAGTGGCGTCCGCGTGCAGCGCGTCCCGGAGCGGGTACAGCACGTTGTCCGTGCTTTCCGCCGCTTTCTTCAGGGCGGCGATGTTTCTTGCCAACGCGGTCTTGTCCCGCTGTCCCTTGAGGCGGGCGAGCTTCTCGGCCTGTTCGGCCTCGAGGGCCGGGTCTACGCGCAGCGGCTGATACGGTTCCTCGCCGGTGGTGGCGAATTTGTTCACGCCTACGACAATGCGGTCGCCGTCATCGATCTCCCGGGCCACGTGATAGGCCGTGTTCTCGATCTCCGCCTTCTGGAAGCCGCGCTCGATGGCCGCCACCGCGCCGCCGAGGTCATCGACCCTGGCGATGAGCTCTCGTGCGGCGGTCTCGATGTCGTCGGTCATCGACTCGATCGCGTAGGAGCCGGCGAACGGGTCCACGGTGGCGGTCAGGTCGCTCTCGTAGGCGATCACCTGCTGGGTGCGCAGCGCCAGCCGGGCCGCCTTGGTGCTGGGCAGGGCCAGCGCCTCGTCGTAGGAGTTGGTGTGCAGCGACTGCGTGCCGCCGAGCACCGCGGCCAGCGCCTGCAGGCTGACCCGGATCAGGTTCACCTCCGGCTGCTGCGCGGTGAGCTGCACGCCGGCGGTCTGGGTGTGGAAGCGCAGCATCTGCGACCGGGGGTCCCGGGCGTTGAACTCGTTCTTCATGATGTCCGCCCACAGTCTGCGAGCCGCCCGGAACTTGGCCACCTCCTCCAGCAGGGTGGTCCGGGCCACGAAGAAGAACGAGAGCCGGGGCGCGAACTCGTCGACTTCCAAGCCGGATTTTATGGCGGCGTTGACGTACTCCTTGGCGTTGGCCAGGGTGAACGCGATCTCCTGGACGGGCGTGGCGCCGGCCTCGGCCATGTGGTAGCCCGAGATGGAGATCGTGTTCCACTTGGGCAGTTCCTGGCGGCAGTAGGCGAAGGTGTCGGCCACCAGGCGCAGCGAGGGACGCGGCGGGTAGATGTAGGTGCCGCGGGCGATGTACTCCTTGAGCACGTCGTTCTGGATGGTCCCGGTCAGCTGTTCCGGGCGCACGCCCTGGTCCTCGCCGACGGCCTGGTACATCAGCAGCAGCACCGCGGCGGGCGCGTTGATGGTCATCGAGGTGGACACCGTTTTCAGCGGGATCTGGTCGAACAGCGTGCGCATGTCGCCGACGCAGTCGATGGCCACGCCGACCTTGCCCACCTCGCCGTGCGCGACCGGCGCGTCGGAGTCGTACCCCATCTGGGTGGGCAGGTCGAAGGCCACCGAGAGCCCCGTGGTACCCGCCTCGATCAGCTCGTGGTAGCGGCGGTTGGACTCCTTCGCCGTGGCGAAGCCGGCGTACTGGCGCATCGTCCAGGGCCGGTCGACATACATCCGCGGATGCACTCCGCGAGTAAACGGATACTCTCCCGGCTGGCCTAGCTGTTCCGCGGGCCGGAAATCCGTAAGCTTGCTGGCGTCGTAAACGGCATCGATGGGTAGTCCGGACTCCGACGTTCGTTCCATAACGCTCAGGTTACTTGGGGACAGGCCGGTAACCCCCAGGATGGAGGCTCA
Organism: uncultured Actinomycetes bacterium; assembly: GCA_963819785.1. Lineage (GTDB taxonomy): Bacteria > Actinomycetota > Actinomycetes > Streptosporangiales > Streptosporangiaceae > Palsa-504. Next base: position 90,967 of record CAWFXW010000016.1, read on the forward strand.
TGCTGGACCGGATCAGGCCGCGGGCCGTCCTGGTCAGCGCGTGTGCCTTCGCGGCCTGCGCGGGCGCGGCCGCCCCGGCGGCGGCAGGCCCGGCGGCGGCGGCCGGTCTGGCGTCTGCGGCCGGCCCGGCGGCGGCGGCCGGCCTGGCGTCTGCTCCGGTCGGCGGTCCGCGGCTGGCTTCGCGGGGGGTGGTCGTCAACTACCCGCCGGGCGGGGTGCCGAAGCTGCCGGACATCAAGGCCTCGGCGTGGGTGGTGGCCGACGCCGGCACCGGGCAGGTGCTCGCGGCCAAGGACCCGCACGGCTGGTACCGGCCGGCCAGCACGCTCAAGATGCTCACCGCGGTGGCGCTGATCCCGGTGCTCAACCCGGACGCCACGGTGGTAGCCAGCAAGCAGGCCACTTCGACCGAGCCGAACGTGGCCGGCCTGGTCACCGGGCGGGCATACAAGATCTCCGATCTGTTCACCGCGCTGCTGACCATCTCGGCCAACGACGCGGCGATCGCGCTGACCCAGGCCACCGGGTCGTTCGGCGAAGGCATGTCGCTGATCAACGCCGAGGCGCGGCACCTGCAGGCCGACGATACGGTCGCGGTCGACCCGAACGGCCTGGACGCCCCGGGCCAGCACACCTCCGCCTACGACCTGGCCCTGATCGCGCGGCAGGCGCTGAAGCTGCCCGCGTTCTTGACGTACGACCAGACCCGGAGCGCACGGTTGGTGGTGGCGCGGCGCAAGGCGGTCCAGCTGTACAACCAGAACTCGCTGCTCACCAGCTACCCGGGGGCGGTGGGCGGGAAGATCGGCTGGACCAACGCCGCGGGCGCGACCTACGTCGGGATGGCCAGCCGGCACGGCGTGACGCTCATCGTGACCCTGCTGCACTGCCCGGCGCTGACCGAGATCACCGCCGCGGAGAAGCTGCTCGACTGGGGCTTCGCGGCCGACGGCAAGATCGCGCCGGCCGGCGCGCTGGCCGGCCCGGCGTCTGCGCCCACGGCGGTGGCGTCCCCGGCCGCGACCGCGGCGGCCTCGGCCTCGGGGGCGTCGCGGGCTGGGGTCGCCTCTCGCCCGAAGGCGGCGAGCGGGCCGTCGGTGCTGGCCACGACGGGGTTCGGTGCCGCCGCGGTGCTCGCGGCCGTGGTCGGCTTCATGTACAGCCGCCGCCAGCGGCTCCGGGCCACGCGAGCTGAGCGAGCCGCCCGCGCCGGTCGCGCCAGGCGTTCGGACCGCGAGCGAGTGTAGCTGCGTGCTTTGACGGTGTGCTTGGGGTGGGTGGTGCTCCCAGGCCGGATGATGCTCGCGGGACCAGGGGTGCTGATCCGCCGGGTTCGCGGACATTGCGGTGCTGGTCGATGTCACCTCGGCCTTGCAAGAGCAGGTACAACGTCACATCGACCCGGTAACTGGAAGGCGTGCCGTAGCGGTGGCGGTGCTGGTGAGTCCTGTGATGCGCGACATGCCATGTACCGTGAATGGCTTCTCCGCAACGAGCTTCAGGCTCTCTCGGCTCATTCCTGTCCCGCTTGCCTCCCTGACACCAGGTGCCCCGGGGGCTGGCCTCCGGCTTCCGCGAAGGTTAGGGCTGGGCTTTGAGGAGGCCGATGCGGTCGCGGACGGCGGTCATGGTCTGGCCGGCGACCTCGCGGGCGCGGGCCGCGCCGTGGGCGAGGATCCGGTCCAGGCCGGCCTCGTCGGCCAGGATCTGCTGGGTCTTCTCCCGGATCGGGGCGAAGCTGGCCACGACCAGCTCGGCTAGGTCCTTCTTGAACCCGCCGTAGCCGGAGCCGGCGTACTTGGCCTCGAGGATGGCGACCGGCTCGCCGGACAGCGCCGAGTAGATCCGCAGCAGGTTGGTCACGCCCGGCTTGGCCTCGGGGTCGGCCCGCACCTCTGAGCCAGGGTCGGTGACCGCGCGGGCGATCTTCCGGCGGATCACGTCCGCGTCGTCCAGGACGTCGACGATGCCCTGCGGGGAGGACGAGGACTTGCTCATCTTGGCCGTCGGGTCCTGCAGGTCGTAGATCTTGGCCACCTCGGCCAGGATGTACGGCTGCGGCGGCACGAACGTCTGGCCGTACCGGTGGTTGAACCGCTGAGCCAGCGTCCGGCTCAGCTCCAGGTGCTGGCGCTGGTCCTCGCCGACCGGCACCTGGTCGGCCTGGTAGAGCAGGATGTCGGCGGCCTGCAGGATCGGGTAGGTGAACAGGCCGACCGAGGCCTGGTCGTGGCCCTCCTTGGCCGACTTGTCCTTGAACTGCGTCATCCGGCTGGCCTCGCCGAACCCGGTCATGCAGCCGAGGATCCAGGCCAGCTCGGTGTGCTCGGGCACGTGGCTCTGCACGAACAGCGTGCACCGGTCCGGGTCCAGCCCGGCGCCGAGCAGCTGGGCGGCGGCGATCCGCGTCCGGCCGGGCAGCACGGCGGGATCCTGCGGCATCGTGATGGCGTGCAGGTCCACCACGCAGTAGAACGCGTCGTAGCTGTCCTGCAGGGTTACCCACTGCCGCAGCGCGCCGAGGTAGTTACCGAGGTGGAACGAGTCGGCGGTGGGCTGGATGCCGGACAGGACGCGGAGCCGGGACATGCGCAGGAGTCTAGATGACCCGGGAGTTCACCGGCGCCGAGTCCCCATGCGCTCAGGTCCGGTCCGGGCCGTCCATGGCCTCGCGGAGGCTGCGCGGGCGCATGTCCTGCCACACCTGGTCGATGTGGTCCAGGCACTCGGCCTTGGTCCCGCTGACTCCCTGGTCATACCAGCCTGCCGGGAGCGGCTGGCCAGGCCTCCCAGATGGAGTACTGCTCCTCGTCGTTGCGCACCACGAGGTAGGTCGGTTCGGACATCACTGCTCCTGGGGGTGACGCGGCAGGCGGGGGATGGTCCCGCCATGGTCGGGCGGCTGCTGGCCGCGCATCGAGTCGATCAGCGCCGCGGCCCCGGCCACCGTGGGCGCCTCGAAGACCGAGCGCATCGGAAGCCGCACGCCCAGCTCCTTGCGGACCATGGCGACCAGCTGCACCGCGACCAGCGAGTTGCCGCCGGCGTCGAAGAAGTCGTCGTCGATCCCGATCTGGCCGCCGAGCACCTCGGACCAGATCCGGGCGATGGTCGCCTCCAGGTCGGTGCGCGGCGCCGCGTACGAGCCGCCCGCCGGGCGCTGCGCGGCGTCCTTGAGCGCGGCCGCGTCCACGTCCTCGGCGATCCTTTCCTGGTCAAGGAGCCCCGCCGAGGCGATGACCTGCCCGATGGGCTGTACCGAAACCGTGACCTGCGGGCCGGGGCGCCCGGCCAGGATGGCGCGCAGGCATTGCGCCCCCTCGGCCGGGTGGATGCCCGCCTGCGGCGACGACGTGGCGGCCAGAGCCTGCTCGCCCGCGACCGGGGACTCGGCGCGCAGCGTGCCGGCCACGGCGGTGCCGTCGATCCGGCGGATGACGAAATCGCTGATCGACACGACCGGGTGGCCGCCCTCGTCGAACAGCGTGATGTCGCGGGATCGTACTTCGTCTGTGCCGCTGTCCCGGTGCCGCAGGTGGCTCCACAACCGTGCCGGGATCGGGCCCCGGATCAGGATCCGGCCGTAGCCCAGCGGCAGGAACTGCCCGGCGGCGCCGGTGCTTCCGAACGCCGTCGCCTCGTCAAGCAGCGCCGGGTGCAGCGGCCAGCGGTCCAGGTCCGCCGCTGCCGCCTCGGTCGCCTCCAGCAGGGCCAGTTCCTCGCCCTGGCCGCCGCGAATTTCCCGTAGGTTGCCCCAGCGCGGGCCGAAGGTGACCAGGCCGGAGCCGGAGATGCCGAGCCGGTCGCCGTCGCTCGACGCGGAGCTGGCGAACAGGCCGCAGCGCTCCCGCACCGCGTCCAGGCTGGCCGGCGCGCTCTCGTCGTCCAGCACCCAGGCCGCGCTGCCCTGGGCGTGGATCCGCATCCGGCCGCCGGCCAGGCTGACCACCTGGAAGTCCAGGCCCTCCGTGGCCTGGCTGAACACCACCCGCAACTCGGCGCGCCCGCCGTCGGGTACCGCCATCGGTTCGGTGAATGCCACGTCGCGCAGTTCCACCAGGTGCGCCGGCGACGGCGCGGGGAAGACTGCTAGGAACGCAGCCCGGGCTGCCTCCAGGTAACCGGTGCCCGGGAGCACCGGCACGCCGGCGATCCGGTGGTCGGCGAGCAGCCAGTGGGTCTCGGCCGAGACCACGCCGCTGCACCAGTCCGGGGTCACGCCGTCGCCGTCGTGCCGCCGGGTCAGCAGCGGGTGGTCCAGCGCGCTGATCCGGTCACCACGCTGCAGCGCGCGGAACGCGGCGGGCGCGGCCACCTCGGCCGCCATGCCCACCTCGAGCCAGCCGCCCCAGTTGACCGAGACCACGGGTGCGTCCCAGGCGCCCGCGGCCCGGGCGAAGGCGTCCAGGAAGTTGTTCGCCGCGCAGTAGTCCACCTGGCCGAACCCGCCGGCCACCGCGGTCACCGAGGAGCACAGCACCACGAAGTCCAGTTCGTCGCGGCCGAACACCTCGCGCAGCGCCAGGGTGCCTGCCAGCTTGGGCGCGAGCACCGCCTGCGCGCTGGCCCGGTCTCTCACCTCGGCCATGCCGCCACCGGGCAGGCCGGCCGCGTGCACGATGCCGTGCAGGCGGCCGAAGCGCCCGGCGACGGCGTCCCGCACCCGGGCCAGGTCGGCCGGGTCGGTCACGTCGGCCGCCAGCACCAGCACCTGGGCGCCGGCGTCCTCCATCCGGCGGATCGCGGCGACGGCCCGGCCGACCCGGTCCGCGGGGCCGTGCACGGCCAGGACGGTGTCCCACTCCTCGCGCGGCGGCAGGCCGGAGCGTGTCAGCAGGACCAGGCGCGCCCGTACCCGGGTGGCCAGGTCCTCGGCGACGGTGATCCCGATGCCACCCAGGCCGCCGGTGATCAGGTACACCCCGCCCTCGCGCAGGCCCGGGTCTGGCGGCCCGGGCTCCGGTCCCAGGTCGGCCTGGAGATACCGGCGCTGCCAGCGGCGGCCGCCGCGCAGCGCCACGGTGACCGCATCGGCCGCATCGGCCGCCTCGGCGGCCGGGGCGGCCGGGGCGGCCACCGGACCCGACAGCTCGCCCACCAGGCCGGCCAGCTCCTCCCGGCCCGGGTCCGGCCAGCCCGCGGCCGGATCCAGGTCGATGTGCCGCACGGTCAGCCACGGCATCTCCAGCGGGGCCACCTTGGCGATGCCCAGGACGGTGGCGTGCCGCGGCGCGCGCAGGTCGGTACCGGTCACGTCCTGGGTGCCCGCGGTGAGCACGTCGAGCCGGACCGTGCGCCCGGAGCCGGCCAGGGCCTGGACCAGGCTGAGCAGGCTCAGGAACGACACGTCCTGCGAGGCCCAGATCCCGTCGGCGCCCGAGTCGGTGAGCGCCCAGGCGTGGACGCATCGTTCCGGCACGCCGTTCCCGGCCCCGAGCCGGGCCAGCAGCGTGTCGTAGTCCTCCCGGCTGGCCGCCCTGACCGTGAACCGGCCCGGGCCCTCCTCGGCGAACGCCGGGCCTGGCCGGACCACGGTCAGCTCCGCCCCCGCGCGCGCCAGCGCCTCGGCCAGCGTACGGGCACCCGGCTCGGCGAACAGCAGCACCCGGCCCAGCGGGGAGCTTGCCGCCGGGCGGAGCGGTGGCAGCTGTGACCAGGCGGGCACCGCGAACCAGCTGGCCAGCGGACGGCGGTCCCCGGCCAGCGCGGCGGCCTCGTCGTAGCTGGCACCCGCGCCCTCGTCCGGATCGATCCAGTAGTACGCGCGCTCCCACAGGTAGGCAGGCAACGGCACCCGGTTCGCCCGGGGACCCACCGAGGACAGGTCCACCGGGGCGCCCGCAGCCCACAGCTTCCCCGCGGCGGCCAGCACCACCTCCGTATCACCCGCGCGGTCGCCGCGGTGCGGCAGGCTGGGCAGGGCCCGAGGGCCCCGGTTGAGCTGGGCCAGGCCGCACAGCTGCCGGCCGGGGCCGCACTCCACCAGAAGCCACTCCTGGCCGGCCAGCAGCGTGCGCAGGCCGTCGGCGAACCGGACCGGCTCCCGCACGTGCCGCGCCCAGTACCACGGGTCGGCCGCCTGCGCCGCCGAGATCCACGCACCGGTCACGTTGGACACGAACGGCCGGGCCGGGGCGCGGGGGCCCGCCGCCGCGACCACCGCGGCGAACTCGGCGAGCACCGGTTCCATCATGGCCGAGTGGAACGCGTGCGAAGTGCGCAGCGGCCTGCTGCCCACGTGGTCACGCGCGAGCTCCGCGGCGAACCGGCTCACCGCCTCCGCCGGGCCCGCCACCACGCAGGTCCGTTCCCCGTTGACGGCCGCGACCGACAGCTCGCCCGGGAGCCTGCCCGTGACCTCGCTCTCACCGAGCTGGACCGCCAGCATGGCGCCCGGCGGCATCGCCTGCATCAGCCGTCCGCGCTCGGCCACCACGTGCAGCGCGGCGGGCAGCTCGAACACCCCGGCCAAGGTGGCGGCCACGTACTCGCCGATGCTGTGCCCGATCATGGCCTCCGGCGCGACGCCCCAGGACAGCCAGAGCCGGGCCAGCGCGTATTCCACCGCGAACAGGGCTGGCTGGGCCAGCCCGGTCTGCCGCAGCGCTTCCTCGGCGTCGGGCCCGTCGGCCAGCAGTGCCGCGCACAGGTCCACCCGGCCCGCCAGCAGGCCCGCGCATTCCTCGACCGCCTCCCGGAAGACCGGCATAACCTGGTAGAGCTGCCGTCCCATGCCGGGGTACTGTGCGCCCTGGCCGGAGAACATCAGCGCCACCCGGGGGGCCTGACCGCGGACGCCAGGCGCGGTCCCGGTGATCCACCGGGACCGGTCGCGCAGCGCCTGCGCCGCCAGCACCGGGTCGGCGGCCACCACGGCCAGCCGGTGGCCGTGCTCGCGCCGCCCGGCCCGCAGCGTGAAGGACACGTCGGCCAGGTCCGGCGCCTGACCCGCTTGGTCCAGCCGATCGGCGATCCGCTGCGCGGCTACCTCCAGCGCGGCCTGCGACCGGGCGCTCAACGGCAGCAGCGTGGCCGGCCACGGATCGGTCCGCCGCCGCGCCGCAGGCGCCTCCTCCAGGATCACGTGCGCGTTGGTGCCTCCCATGCCGAACGAGCTGACACCAGCGCGGCGCGGCGCGCCGTCGGACTTCCACTGCGACAGCACCGAGCTGACGTAGAACGGGCTGGCCGCGAAGTCGATCCGCGGGTTCGGGGTGTCGTAGTTCAGGCTGGGCGGGATCAGCCCGTTCTCCAGGGCGAGCACGGTCTTGATCAGCGAGGCCACCCCGGCCGCCGGACCCATGTGCCCGACGTTCGGCTTGACCGAACCGAGCGCGCACCAGCCGGTGTCCGCGGCGCCGGCCCCGTACGCGGCGGTCAGCGCGGCCACCTCGATCGGGTCGCCGAGCTGGGTGCCGGTCCCGTGCGCCTCCACGTAGCTGACCGACCGGGGATCCGCCTCGGCCACGCCGAGCGCCTGGGCGATCACCGCAGTCTGGCCCTGCTCGCCCGGCGCGGTGTAGCCGACCTTGGTCGCGCCGTCGTTGTTGACCGCGTTGCCCAGCACCAGGGCCCGGACGTGGTCCCCGTCGGCCAGTGCGTCGGACAGCCGCTTGAGCAGGACGATCCCGCCGCCGCTGCCCCACACGGTGCCGCGGGCGGTGGCGTCGAACGGGCGGATGCGCCCGTCGGGGGACATGATCCCGTCCTCGACGTAGGGGTAGCCGTGGCCGAACGGGAGGTCGACGCTGGCCGCGCCGGACAGCGCCATGTCGCACTCGCCATTGCGCAGCGCCTCGCAGGCCAGGTGCAAGGTGACCAGGGATGTCGAGCAGGCCGTGTGCACGGTAAGGCTCGGGCCGCGCAGGTTGAGCTTGTAGGAGACGAACGTGGCCAGGAACTCCGGCCGGGTGGCCAGCGAGATGGCCAGGGTCCCGGCACCGGTCATCGCCTTGAGGTTGCGCCGATCGTGCTGCCATTCGTAGGTGGAGTCCCCGCAGCCGCCGTAGACGCCGATGTCGCCGGGGTAGCGCAGCGGGTCGTAGCCGGCGTCCTCCAGCGCGGTGTAGCACAGCTCCAGGAACAGCCGGTGCTGCGGCTCGCGTAGCTCGGCTTCCCGGGCCGACATGCCGAAGAACCCCGCGTCGAAGTACTCGAAGTCGTCCAGCACGGCCACCGCGGGCACGAAATCGGGGTGGTTGAGCAGGACCGGCGGCACCCCGCGGACGGCCTGCTGCTCCCGTGTCTCCAACCGGATCGACTCGACGCCGCTGACCAGGTTCTCCCAGAATTCCGCGGCGTCGCGCGCCCCGGGAACCCGGCAGGCCAGGCCGATGACCGCGATCGGCTCCACGGCGGGCTCGTGGTCGGTCATGACTCCCCCCTTCTGGCCGAGCGGATCCGCGCCCGGTCACGTCGTTGGGCCGCGCGGCGGGCCGCGCGCTGGAGTTCCTCGCCGGGCCCGGCATCCTGGTCGAGGTATGCGGCCAGCGCCCGGACCACCGGGTAGCGGAACAGGTCCACCACGGCGACGTGGCGGCCCAGCCGCTCGCTCAGCCGGGCGGCCACGGTCACCACGGCCATGGAATGGCCGCCGATGTCGAAGAAGTTGTCGGTCACGGCTACCCGCGGCACGCCGAGCACCTCGGTCCACACCGCGGCGACCAGCCGTTCGGTCGGCGAGCTCCGGCCGGGCGGTCCCGGCGGCGGGGCGGCGGCCGGGGCGGGCAGCGCGGCCAGATCGACCTTGCCGTTACCGGTGAGCGGGAGCGCGGACAGCAGCGACACTCCGGCCGGCACGGCGTAGCCGGGCAGGCTGGCCCGCAGCCGGTCCAGCAGCGCCGTGCCGGTCATGTCCGGCGCGGCCGGGACCGCGTAGGCCCACAGCTGCCGTTCCCCGCCCGCCGGGCCGCCGACGGTCACGCAGGCCTGGCGCACACCCGGGAGCCCGGCCAGGACCGCCTCCACCTCGCCCAGCTCCACCCGGAAGCCACGGACCTTGACCTGCCGGTCGCCGCGCCCGGCCAGCACCACGGTGCCGTCTGGCAGGTACCGGCCCAGGTCGCCGGTCCGGAACCGGCCGTCGGGCCCGAAGGCCGGGCCGTCCAGGTAGCCGCCGGCCAGGTGGCGGCTCCTGATCACCACCTCGCCGACCTCGCCCACCGCGGCCGGCTGGCCAGCCGGCCCGGTCACCAGCAGCTGCGCGCCGTCGATGCCGCGCCCGACCGGCAGCGGCCAGCCCGGGCCCGGATCAGCGGCCGGTCCGCCACGCCGGCCGGCCCCACGCCGTCCGGCCCCAGGTCGTGCCAGGCCTGGGCCTGCGGCGTCTCGGTGGTGCCGTAGAAGTTCACGATCCGCGCCCCGGGGGCGACGGCCCGCAGCCGGGCCACGTCGGCGGTTGTGGCGGCGTCCCCGCCCAGCGCGACCAGCCGCAGCCGGGGCAGCGCCGCGGGCCCGGCCGCCGCGGCCAGCAGCCGGGCCGCCTGCGGGGTCAGGTGGAGCACGGTCACCTGCTCGCCTGCTAGCCAGCCGGCCAGCCCGGCCGGGTCACGCGCCCAGTCCCGGGCGGGCACGCACAGGCACCCGCCCAGCACCAGCGGGGTGAACATGTCGCGCAGGGCCGGGTCATGCGCCAGCCCGGACAGCAGGGCGAACCGGTCGCGGGCGTCCAGGCCGAAGGCAGCCGCGTACCAGTCCAGGAAGTGGGCCAGCGGCCGGTCCGAGGTCAGCACCGGCCTCGGCTCGCCGGTGGTGCCCGAGGTCAGCGACAGGTAGCCCGCCTCGGCGGGGCCGGGCTCGGCTGGTTCCCGCTCCCCCATCCCGGCGGCGCTCGCGGCCAGCCGTCCCGCGTCCAGCACCGGCCGCCCGGCTCCCGCCGGGAGACCGTCCCGGACCGGATCACCGTTCCCGGCCGGATCGCCGGTCCCGGGAAACCTGATCAGCGCCCGCGCCGCCGCCGCGGTGGCCTGCCGGGCCAGCCGCGGGTCGGCAGGGTCCAGGATCAGCCAGCGGGCGCCGCTGGCCAGGATCCCGAGCAGGACCGCGGGCAGCCGGGCGTCCCGGGCGGCCAGCACCGCCACCGTGTCGCCCGGCCGCACCCCGGCGTGGCGGAGCGCGGCGGCGGTCCGGTCGCTGGCGGCGGCCAGCTCGCGGTAGCTGACCGGGCCGCCGGGCCCGGTCGCGGCGAGCGCGCCGGGCGCGGCCGCGGCCGCGGCCCGGACCCGGGCCAGCACCCCGGGCCCGGACCAGCCGGGCAACGGGTCGTGCTCGTCCGGCAGCGCACCGCCGGACGGCCGCATCGAGGCCGCCACGGCCGGGCTGCCGGGGTCGTCAGTCAGCCCGGTCACCAGCTCCAGGTAGCTGGCCAGCAGCGCCTCCATCCTGGCCGAGGTGTACAGCGCAGGGTCGTACACCGCCTGCAGCCCGAACACCCCGTCGCGCTCCCCGGCATACAGGGTCAGGTCGAACAGCGAGCCGGCCAGCCCGGCAGGTTCCGCGGCGCAGCGCAGGCCGGCCAGGTCAAGCGGCGGCCCGTCCAGATCGTAGCCGTTGAACAGCACCTGGAACACCGGGTTCCGCGACAGGTCGGGCTGCCCGCCCAGCGTCTCGACGATCCGGTCCAGCTCGGCGTCCGGGTGAGCCAGCACCGCGGTCAGCTCGTCCCGGCAGCGCCGGACGTGGTCGGCGAAGCCGGCCTGGCGGTCGGCCCGCAGCCGTACCGGCAGCATGTGCAGGCACAAGCCGACCACTGAGGCGAAGGCGGGATCGTCCCGGTCGGCCACCGGCGTGCCGACCAGCAGGTCGTCCTGTCCGGTGAGCCTGGAGGCGAGCAGGCCGAACGCGCTGAGCAGCACGGTGAAGGGGGTTGCCCCCGCGGTCCTGGCCACCTCGCGGACCGCGGCGCTGGCCGCCGGGCTGAGCTGCGCGCGGGCCGTGGCGGCGCCGAAAGCCCGGACCGGCGGGCGGGCCGCGTCCCTGGGCAGGTCGAGCACCAGCGGGACGCCTGCCAGGTGGTCCAGCCACCAGGCCAGGTCCTGGCCGGCGCGGCGCTGCGCCCGTCGCGCCGCGGCGGCCACGTAGTCCGCGTAGCGGGCTGCCGCGGGTCCCAGGCCGACCGGCTCGCCGGCCAGGGCCGCCCGGTAGGCCGCCGCCAGATCGGCGAACAACACGTCGCAGGACCAGCCGTCGAAGACGATGTGGTGCACCGTGACACCCAGCACGTGCTCGTCAGGAGCCAGCCGGATGAGCAGGCAGCGCCACAGCGGCTCGCTGCCGAGCGCGAACGCCGTGGCCGCTTCGCGATCCAGCAGCGAGCGCACCATCTGCGCCCGTCCGCCCGTTCCGGTCAGGTCGAGGATCTCCAGCTCCGCCTCGCCCGGCGGGTCCACCGTTACCCGCGGCTCGCCGTCGCCGCCCGGTGCCACCCGCCAGCGCAGCGCTTCGTGCCGCCGGGCCACCGCGCCCAACGCGGCGCGCAGCGCTCCGGTGTCCAGGGGGCCGCGCAGCCGGGCAGCCACGGGCACGTTGTGCATCGGCCGCCCCGGGGCCAGCTGCTCCACGAACCACAGCCGCCGCTGCGCCGCGCTGAGCACGGCCGGCGCCTCCGGTGTCCGCCGGCTTGCCGTTGCCGCCCGGCTCGTCGTCGGCGCCCGGCTCGTCGTCGGCGCCCGGCTCGTCGTCGGCGCCCGCCTCGCGCAAGATCGCGGCCAGCCCGGCCACCGTCCCGCCCCGGTACACGTCCGGCACGGAAAGCCGCCGCCCGCAGCGCGTCCGCAGCGCCGCGACCAGGCGCATGGCCATCAGCGAATGGCCGCCGGAGGCGATGAACTCCTGCTCCGGCCCGACCCGCGCGGGCGGGGCCAGCTCGAACACCTCGGCCCACACCCGCGCCACGAGCAGTTCCTCCGACGTCATAGGCCGGCCCGTGCTGCTGCCCTGATCCGCCGCGGCCGCCGCGCGCAGCGCGGTCAGGTCCGCCTTGCCCGAGGTGTTGAGCGGCAGCTGGTCCAGGGCGAAGATGCGGGCCGGCGTCATGTAGACGGGCAGCCGGGCCGCGCACCACTCCCGCAGGTCGCCCACGTCGGCCGGGGTCACGTAGGCGACCAGGTGCTTGAGCCCGGCCGGCCCTTCGGCCACCTCGGCCACCGCCTGGCGCACCGCCGGGTGCGCCGTCAGCACCGCCTCCACCTCGCCGATCTCCACCCGCTGGCCCTGGATCTTCACCTGCCGGTCGATCCGGCCCAGGAAAGCCAGCCGCCCGTCGGGTTCCCGGCGGGCCAGGTCCCCGGTCCGGTAGAGCCGCTGCCCGGCGGCCAGCGGATGCGGCACGAAGCGCTCGGCGGTCTGGCCCGGCTGGCCAAGGTAGCCGCGGGCCAGCTGCGGCCCGCCGATGAGCAGTTCCCCGGCCTCCCCGGCGGGGCACGGCCGCAGCCGTTCGTCCATCACCCAGGCCTCGCAGCCCGGCAGCGGCCGTCCGATGGGCAGCGGCCGGCGCCACGCCCCGTCCAGCATCGCGCTGACCACGATCACCGTGGTCTCGGTGGGCCCGTACCAGTTGTGGAACCGCCCGCGCCCGCCCGCCGTCCACCGTTCGACCTGGGCGGGCGCGCACGGCTCGCCGGCCACGTAGACGTCGGCCAGGTCGGGCAGGTCGGCCGGGTCGAGCAGCGGCAGCACCGCGGGCGGCAGCATGGCCCGCGTCACCCGGTGCTTGGCCAGGAAGGTGGTCAGCCGGGCCGGATCCACCCGGTCCTCGTCCGGCACCAGCTGCACCGAGGCGCCCACGGTGAGCGGCACGAGCACGTCGAAGACCCAGGCGTCGAAGGCCAGCGAGGAAAACCCGGCGCTGCGGCACCCGGGCCGCACCGGGCTGCGCACGTGCGCGTGCGCGGCGAACGCCACCAGGTTGCGGTGGCTGACCACCACGCCCTTAGGGCGGCCGGTCGAACCGGAGGTGTAGATGACGTAGGCCGCGTTGTCCAGATATGCCGGGCGGCCCGGGGGTACCGCGGGGCCGGCCGGGACCGGCTCCCGCGCCACCGCGGACACCTCGATGAGGCGAGCACGCCCACCGGCCAGCAGCGCCCGGGCCGGCTCGTCGGCCAGCACCAGGCCTACCGCGGCGTCGTCGATCAGGCCGGCCAGCCGCCGCGGCGGCTGGTTCGGGTCCAGCGGGACGTAGGCCCCTCCGGCCAGCAGAACGCCGAGCACCGCGACCGGGAGGGCCAGCGTCCGGCGCAGGCAGATGCCCACCCTGACCTCGGGGCCCACCCCCTCGGCCCGCAGCCGGGCCGCCACCGGCCCGGCCGCCGCCAGCAGGCCGCGATAGGTCAGCGCCTGGTCCCACTGTCGCACCGCCTCCGCGCCGGGGGTCCTGGCCGCCTGGGCCGCGATCAGCTCGTGCAGCGTCGTCTGCGGGTACGGGCCGTCCGGCCCGTACGCCCACGACAGATCCGCCGCCATGATCCTCCCTCAGCCCGACGGCGCCCGGACCGGGTCCAGGAACTGCAGCCGGATCTCGGAGACGTACCGTTCGCCCGCGGCGTCGGGCACCCAGGCCCGGGCCGGGTCCGGCAGCGCCTCGGTGACGGTCAGCGGGACCTCCGTGCCGTCGCGCAAGCACGCCGAGCGGATCATCACCGCCGCCGAGCTCACGTACAGCGGGCTGGTCAGGTCGAGATAGACCGGCTTGGTCTCGGTGCCGATCATGACGAACACCCGCTCCGGCAGCCCCAGGTCGCGCCGCCAGGCCCGGGCCGCCAGGTAGCGCTGCCGGTCCCCGGTCTCGGCGGCCAGCGGGCAGGCCCCGGCCGTGGTGCGCCAGGCCTGCCTGGCCATCACCATGTCGCCCAGGACCAGTCGCGGGGTGCGCTCGGCCCGGCCGGTCAGCTTGAACACCTCGACGCAGAGCTCGGCCAGCGGCCGGCCGAACACCTCGGCCAGCGGCCAGCGCCGGCCGCCCGGCGCGGTCACCACCAGGTCCACGGCGCCCGGGCCGTCCCGCTCGACCCAGGCCGAGCTGACCGGCACCAGCCGGCCGGGGTCGGCGCCGGGCGCGGGCGCGAAGCCCAGCTGGGCGCCGGCCAGGTCCGCGTCCGTCATGGCCAGCCGGGACGAATGCCGGGGCCAGTCGACCGGCAGCAGCGGGACGACCTGGCCCGGCCCGAGGTCGGCGCGCAGCGCGGCGCGGAAACGCTCGGGGTCCGGGTGGAACATGGCGAGCGCCCCGCTGGTGCAGGTGGGCCAGGCAACGTGCATCTCGCCGAGTACCGCGGTGAACTGGCCGCGGTTGATCGCCTCGGCGCTTTCCGCGCACAGCTGCACGTCGGGGCTGTGCAGCCGGGCCGAGGACCAGGCGGGCCCGGCCGCGGGGAACAGCGCGGCCGCCCGCACGGGGTCCACGGCGTCCGCGGTGACCACGCGCGTCCCGGCCGGGACGGCGTCCAGGGCGAACAGCGCGGCCCACCGCTGCGCCAGCGCCGCGGCCACCCGGTCGGCCGGGCGGTCGCCGGTACCGTAGAACAGCCCCTGGGCCAGGAACCACAGGCGGCCCAGCGGCACCCGGTCCGAGCCGACCTCGGCGGCCAGCTCGGCGTGCAGCTCGCCAAGGGCGCCTAGGTAAGCCTCGGTCATGGCGGCGGCGGCCCACCGGGCGGCCTGCAGCAGCACCGCCATCGGCCCGGCCAGGCGACGCAGCACCGGGCCGCCGATGGTCACGTTGAGGTCGCGGGAGGTGTCCTCCCAGACCACCCGCCGCCCGGCGTACATCTGCCCGGCCGCGCGGTCGGCCTGCTGCCCGGTGAGCTCTGTGAACACCGCTTCCATCCGGTCCAGCGCGGCGGTCAGCGCGTCCGGGTCGCCCGCCGCCGCGGCCACCTGGTCCCGGGCCGTGCACAGCCGGTCCAGCCCGGCCAGCGCCTGGGCCCGGATCGGCTCCTCGCCCAGCGCGCCGAGCCGCTGGCGCAGCACCTGCTCGGCGTCCAGCCGCACCGGGACGTCCAGGCCCCAGCGCAGGATCCCCTGTCCGGCCAGCCGGTCCAGCATCAGGTACACGTCGGCGGCGGCGCGCGGCCCCGGGGCGGGGCCGGCGGCCAGCTCCGCCGCGATGACGGCCGCCGGGGTCCGCCCGTCGCACGCGGCGACCAGCGCCGCTTCCGCCCTGGAAAGCCGCACCGGGGGGCGGACCGGGGCGTGCACCTCACCGTCGCTGACCCACAGGTGCGGCTGGAGGGCCGGGGCGAGCAGCTCCCTGACGCCGGGCAGGCCGGCAACCGCATCGGCATAGGCGGCCAGCGCCCAGTGCTCGATCCCGACCCGCCGCTCCCGCAGCAGCCCGCGCCCGGGCTTGGCCGCCACCACGGGCGCGTCCGGGTCGACGCTGATCCAGCACACCGGGCCGAAGAACCCGATGGTGTCGGCCTTGGCACAGTACCGCTGCCAGTACCGCGCCACCAGGCGCTCCCGCTCGCGGTGCTTTTTGGTCCGGCGGGCGGCCGGGCCGGCGGCCCTGATCGCGTCCAGCGCCTGCACCGCCGACCGGCTCTGCCAGGTCACCGCCTCGCGGAACGCCGGATCGCTGGCGATCGCGTGCACCTGCGCGGTCCCGGCCGTCGCGGCCGTCTCGAACTCCGCGTCGAACTGCCCCGCGCCCCCCGTCCCGGCCAGGACCGCGTCCGCCGCCGCGGCGCAGCCCGGGGCCGCGAGCAGGCCGAGCCCGCGGGCGGGAAACCCGGTCGTGCGCAGCACGGCCTGCCGCCATACCAGCCACGGCGTCCCGGGCAGCGGGGCCAGGTGATCTCCCGGGATCGCGGTCACCGGGGCTCCGCCGCGATCAGGTCCGCGCTGACCAGCGCGGCCACCTCGCGGGCGTGGGTCTGCGGGAAGAAGTGCCCGCCCGGAAGGGTGTGCAGCGGCGGCCCGGGCTGGCGGTCCGCCCGGGCGGCGACGGCCGTGGCGATGGCTGCCGGGTCCACGCCGGGCGGCTCGGCGAACCGCTGCTCCCGCCCGGGCAGCCGCACCGGCACCACGCCCGCAGCGGGCGGAACGGCCCGCTCCCATTCCCGGAATGACAAGCCGCCGCCCCCGGCATGGGGCAAACAGAAATGCACACGATTGCATCTGGGCCCGCTGCTCAATTCTCTGAACCAGAGAACGAGATCCGTCGCAGTCAACTCGAGCCTCGTGCCGTTGCTGGGTTATCCGCGCGTACGTTCCTGCCGGAAGGAACGCTTATGTGCTTATTCGTCGGCAGATCGGACCTATGACCTTTATCACCCGGAAGGCGCGCAGGTCAATCTACCGTGAGCACGCGGGCCGGCCTATCGTGTGGTGGGGACGGGCCCTGGCGGAGCTGGCCCCGCTGCGCTAGTGTCCGGGGGGGTGCTGATGACCGGCAGGGCCGCGTTAGGCACGGAGGCACGCAGGTGACCGAGGAAAGCAGCCCTGGAACCCGGGCCGCCGGAGTCGGCCCGCAGCCGTGGCTGGTCCCGGCGTCCTACGCCCAGGAGCGGATCTGGTTCGCCAGCCAGCTTGCCCCCGAGGCGGTCTACCAGGTGGTGGACCAGTTCGAGTTGCGCTACCCGGTCGGCGCGGCCGACGTGGCCGCCGCGCTGTCGACGGTCTGCCAGCGGCACGAGACGCTGCGTACCTCGCTGATGGTCCGGGACGGCCAGATCGTCCAGGCGGTCTGGCCGCGCATCGATCCGCCGCTGGACCGGCTGGACCTGGCTCACCTGCCCGGCCCCGCGCAGCAGGACCGGCTCGAGGAGCTGTTCGACGGCCTGGCGGGTACGCCGATCCCGCTGGACCGCGCCCCGCTGTGGCGGGCCACCCTGGTGCGGCTGGGCCCGGCGGCCTGGGCGCTGCTCCTCGTGGTGCACCACGCGGTGTTCGACGCGGCCTCGGCCGCCAACCTCAGGGCCGAGGTGACCGAGCTGTGCGCCGCGGCGGCGCAGCGACGTCCCGCGGACCTGCCCGAGCTGGCCATCCAATACGCGGACTTCGCGGTCTGGCAACGCCAGCAGCTGGCTGGTGACCGGATGGCGGAGCTGATGAGCTTCTGGCGGCGGGAGCTGGCCGGGCTGCCGGCCGGGCAGGCCCTGCCCGCTGACCTGCGCCGCCCGGCGGAGCGCAGCTTCGCCGGAGCTCACATCATCTTCGGCCTGCCCGGCACGGCGCAGGCCGCGGCCGCCCTGGCCCGGCGGCACTCCGCCACGCCGTTCATGGTGATGTTCGCCACGTACGCGGCGTTGCTGCACCGGCTTTCGGGCGCAGCCGACATCGTGGTCGGGCTGCCGGTCGGCGGCCGGGACCGTCCCGAGCTCCAGCCGCTGATCGGCATGTTCGTCAACGTCATCGTGATCCGCCTCGACGCGGGCGGCGACCCGGCGTTCACCGAGCTGCTCGCCCGGGTGCGCCGGGCGCTGCTGGCGGCCTGGGAGCACCAGGACATGCCGTTCCAGACGCTGGCCGGGCAGTTCCCGCGCCGCGACCCAGCCGTGCCGCCGCTGTACCAGCTCAGCTTCAACTACCTCGACGTCGGCTTCAGCCGGTCGGCGCCGGTGACCGAGGACGACATGGCGCTGGAGATCCTCGGTGAGCAGGTGCGGCTCGAGTACAACACCGCGCTGTTCACCGAGCCGACCGCCCGCCGGATCGCTGACGGCTACCGGCGGGTGCTCAGCGCGGTCCTGGAAAACCCCGGCGTCCGCCTGGCCGAGCTGCCGGTGCCCGGGCTGGCCCCGGAGCCGGACCGGCGCCAGCCGCCGGACGAGCCGCGGGAGCCGTCCGGCGGCCCCGGAACGGCCGGGCCCCGCGCGCCGTTCATAGCGCCGAGGACGGCGGCCGAGGAACTGGTCGCGCAGGTATGGGCCGAGGTGCTCGGCACCGATCAGGCGGGGGCGGCCAGCGACTTCTTCGACCTGGGCGGGCACTCCCTGCTGGCGCTGCGGGTGATCGCCCGGCTGTGCGCGGTGACGGGAACCGAGCTGACCATCCAGTCCTTCTTCGCCGATACCACCGTCGCCGGGGTGGCCGCTGAGCTGGAGCGCCTGCTCAGCGCCGAGCTGGCCGACATGCCCGAGGACGAGGCGGCCCGCCTGGCAGCCGGGGAGGAATAGACCGTGGCCTCGCTGGACGCGGATCAGAAGGCCGCCGGGGCAGAGCTGTCCGCGGCCAAGCGGCGGCTGCTGGAACAGCGCCTGCGCGGGGCGGCGCGCTCGGCGCTGCCGGGCATCCCGGCCCGGCCCCCGGGCAGCGCGCCCCCGCTGTCGGCCGCCCAGGAGCGGCTGTGGTTCATGGAGCAGTTCGCGCCGGGCACCACCGCTTACGGCGTCCCGCTGCTCATCCGGCTCGGACCCGGCGCGGACCTGGCCGCGCTGGCCGGGGCGCTGCGCTGGGTCACGGCCCGGCATGAGAGCCTGCGGATGCGCTTCCCGGTCACCGCGGACGGCCAGCCCGCGGTGGTAGTCGGCCCGCCCGCCGACGTGCCGCTGCCGGTCATCGACGTGCCCGACGCCGCCGCCGCGCAGGCCGCCGTCGATCAGGCGGCGCGGCGGCCGTTCGACCTGACCGCGGGGCCGCTGCTGCGTGCCCTGGTGGTCCGGGTCGCGGGCGGCGCCGAGCACGATCTGCTGGTGGACATGCATCACATCGTCACCGATGGCTGGTCGAACGACATCATCCTGGCCGAGCTCGGCCGCTGCTATGCCGCCCTGGTACGGAACGAGCCGCTGCCCGCGGCGCCGGCCCCGGTCCAGTACGGCGACTTCGCGGCCTGGCAGCGGGAGGAGCTGTCCGCCCCGCCGGCCACGCGGCACCTGGCGTACTGGCTGGACCGGCTGGCCGGCGTGCCCGCGCTGGAACTGCCCACCGACGCGCCGCGCCCGCCGACCCAGACTTTCGGCGGGGCCTCGCACTGGTTCGGCCTGGCGCCCGATCTCACCGACGCGCTGAGCCGGCTGGGCCGCGGGCGGCACGCCACGCTGTTCATGATCCTGCTGGCCGGGTACCAGGTCGTGCTGTCCCGCTACAGCGGCCAGGACCGCTTCGCGGTGGGCACTCCGGTGGCCGGGAGGTCGCGGCCCGAGCTCGACGGGACTGTCGGCATGTTCGTCAATATGCTGCCGCTGCGCGCGGACCTCGGCGGCGAGCCCACGGCCGATGAGCTGATCGGCCGGGTGCGGGACGCGGTACTGGACGCGCTGGCCCACGCCGACGTGCCGTTCGAAAAGGTGATCAACGAGCTGGGCGTGCCCAGGGACGTGAGCCGCCCGGCGCTGTTCCAGGCCATGATCGTGCTGCAGAACTACGAGCTGCGCGACGCCGCGCACGCGGCCCGCCCGGACACCGAGCTGCGCTGGAAGCCGGTCGAACTGCCCGCCACCCGGTTCGACCTGGAACTGCACGCCTACCCGCTGGACGGCGGGCTGCAATGCCGGTTCGTGTACAACACCGCGTTGTTCACCGAGGCGACCGCGGCCCGGCTGGCCGGCGCGCTGCGCGCGGTGCTGACCGCCCTGGCCGCGACCCCGCAGGCTCGCCTGGCCGACCTGACCGCGCTTCCCCCGGACCAGGCCGCGCTGCTGGCGAGGTGGAATACCACGGCCGTTCCGGTAAAAAAGGACCTGACCTTGCCCTTGCTGTTCGCCGAGCAGGTGACGCGCACTCCGCAAGCGACGGCCGTGGCCGATGAGCGAGTCCAGCTCAGCTACGCCGAGCTGGAGCCCGCCGCCCGACGCATCGCGGGCGAGCTGGCGCGCCACGGGGCGGGTCCTGAGTCGGTGGTGGCGGTGCTGGCCCAACGGTCGGCGACCTGGTCACCGCCCTGCTCGGCGTGCTCTAGGCCGGGGCGGCCTACCTTCCGCTAGACCCGGAGTACCCGGCCGAGCGACTGGCCTTCATGCTCGCCGACTCCGGCGCCCGGCTGGTGCTGGCCCAGCGCGACCTGGCCGCCCTCCTGCCGGACTCCAGCCCGCCGGCGCTGTTCCTGGACGACGCGCCGCGGTGGGCGCCGGGCGGGCGGGCCGAGGTACCGGACGACGCGGCCGCCTACGTGATCTACACCTCCGGCTCCACCGGGCGGCCCAAGGGGGTGGTCAACACCCACCGCGGCGTCGTCAACCGGCTGCACTGGATGCAGCGGGAGCTTGCGCTCGGCCCCGCCGACGTGGTGCTGCAGAAGACCCCGGCCAGCTTCGACGTGTCGGTGTGGGAGTTCTTCTGGCCGCTGGTCACCGGGGCCCGCCTGGTGCTGGCCCGGCCCGGCGGCCACCGCGACCCGGCCTACCTGCGCCAGGTCATCGAGACCTGCGGCGTCACCGTCGCCCACTTCGTGCCGTCCATGCTGGCCGCTTCCTCGCCGAGACTGCCCGGCGGCGCCCCGTGCGCCACGCTGCGGCACATCGTGTGCAGCGGCGAGGAGCTGCCCGCCGACCTGGCCCGCCGCTGCGTCGCCGCGCTGCCGGAGGCAGCGCTGCACAACCTGTACGGCCCGACCGAGGCCGCGGTCGACGTGACCGCGTGGCAGTGCACCCCGGCCGCCCTCGCCGGGCTGTCCCGGGTGCCGATCGGGCGCCCGATCGCCAACGTCCGGCTGCACGTCCTGGACGCCAGGCGGCGGGAACTGCCCGTGGGCGTGCCCGGCGAGCTGTACATCGGCGGGGTCCAGGTGGCCCGCGGCTACCACCGGCGCCGGGGCTGACCGCCGAGCGGTTCGTGCCGGACCCGTTCGGCCCGCCGGGCGCCCGGCTGTACGCGACCGGGGACCTGGCCCGCTGGCGTCCCGACGGCACCCTGGAGTTCCTCGGCCGGATCGACACCCAGGTCAAGCTGCGCGGCCTGCGCATCGAGCTCGGCGAGATCGAGGCGACACTGGCCGAGGCGCCCGGGGTACGCCAGGCCGCCGCGGCGGTCGAGGAACCGCCCGGGCGACCGGCGCATCGTGGCCTACCTGGTCGGCGACGGCGAGCCCGACCGGGCGGCGCTGCGCGAGGCGGTCAGGCGACGCCTGCCGGACTACATGGTGCCGGCCGCGTTCGTCGCGCTGGACGCGCTGCCGCTGTCCCCGACCGGCAAGCTGGACCGGGCCGCGCTGCCGGTGCCCGGCCCGGCCGAAGCTCCGGCCGGGCCGCGGGAGGAGCCGCGTACCGAGGCCGAACGCGCGGTGGCGGGGGTCTGGCGTGACGTGCTCGACGTGACCGAGGTCGGCCGCGACGACGACTTCTTCGACCTCGGCGGCCACTCGCTGCTGGCCACGCAGGTGGTCGCCCGGCTGCGCCAGGGACCGAGGGCACCGGCCGCCAGGTGGGCGTCATGGACCTGTTCAAGCACCCGACCGTCCGGGAACTGGCCGCCATGCTGGAGCGGGACCGGCCGCCCCGCGCCCGCTGCTGCACGAGCTGACCCGGCCGCAACAGCAGACGACCTGCTGCTATGTCTGCGTCCCTTACGGCGGCGGCAGCGCCGTGGTGTACCAGCCGCTGGCCGACGGGCTGCCGGCCGGGCACGTGCTGTACTCGGTGGCCATCCCCGGGCACGACGTGGGGCTGGACGAGGACGCGCTGCCTTTCGACGAGCTGGCCCGGCGCTGCATCGCGGAGATCCTGGCCCAGGTGGACGGCCCGCTGGTGCTGTACGGGCACTGCGGGGTCGGCGGCGCCCTGATCGTGGAGATGGCCCGCCGGCTGGAGGCGGCCGGGCGGCGGCTGGAGGCGGTCTACATCGGCGGGATCTTCCCGTTCGCCAGGCCCGGCGGCCTGCTGGCCCGGCTGCGCACCCGGGCCGAGGACCTGGCCAGCAACCGCAACCAGGCCACCTGGCTGAAGACCATGGGCGTCGACATGGACGGGATCGACCCGGCCCAGGCCGACCGGATCATCTCCAACATGCGGCGCGACAGCAAAAGCGCCGAGGAGCACTTCACCGGGCTGTTCGACTCGGCGCCGCTCCCGCTGCAGGCGCCGATCATCTCCGTAGTGGGCGAGCGGGACCCGATCACCGACTACTACGCCGAACGCTACCGGGAGTGGCACTTCCTGTCCGGCCAGGTGGGCCTGGTGGTGCTGGACGAGGCCGGGCACTTCTTCCTGCGCCACCGGGCCGAGGAGCTGGTGCAGATCATCACCGGCGCCCACCGCGAGCTCACCGCCACCCCGCCGGGAACTGGCCGGCAGGCCCCGGGACCCTCGCGGCTGGCCGCGGTGACCAGCCGGGACGATGCCACTGACCCCGGGCCGCGCGCCGAGCCGAGCATGCGCCGGTTCATGCTGGTCTCGTTCGGCCAGCTGGTCTCGATCACCGGCTCGTCGCTGACCGGGTGGGCTATCCCGGTCTGGCTGTACCTGAGCACCCGCTCGCTGCTGTGGTTCGGGCTGTCCGGCGCGTCCGCGGTGATCCCGATGCTGCTCGGCACGCCGCTGGCGGGCGCGGTCGCTGACCGGTTCGACCGGCGCACGGTCATCATGGCCGCCTCCTGCGCCGCGGCCGCCGTGGAGCTGGCCTTCGCGGCCGCGCTGTGGACCGGCGGCGTCGCGATCGGCCTGGTCTACGTGCTGTTGTGGCTGCTGGCTCTGGCCGGGACCTTCCAGCGGGTGACGTTCACCGCGGCGATCCCGCAGCTCGCACCCAAACGCTACCTCGGGCACGCCAACGGGATCGCGCAGCTGGTCAACGGGGTGGCCCTGCTGTTCGTGCCGCTGCTGGCGGCCGGGCTGCTGGCCGCCATCGGACTCAAGGGCATCCTGGGCGTCGACGTCGCCAGCTACGTCTTCGCCATCGGGGTCCTGGCCGCGACCCGTTTCCCGGACCTGATCGGCCGGCGGCGCAAGGAAACGTTCCGCGAGCAGATGCTCGGCGGCGCCCGGATCGCGGTGGCCAGGCCCGCCTTCCGGGCCATGCTGACCTTCTACAGCATCAGCAACCTCCTCTACGCGGTGCCGGTGCTGCTGGTCACCCCGCTGGTCCTGTCGTTCGGCAGCATCGGCAACGTGGGCCGGGTGGCTTTCGCCGAGGGCCTGGGCGCCCTGGCCGGCGGCGGCGCGATGGCGGTCTGGGGCGGCCCGCGGCGGCACCGCATGGTGGTCAACATCGCGGCCATCGCCGTGTCCGGGGTGTTCGTCATGCTGACCGGCCTGCGGGCCAACCTGGCCGTCGTGATGATCGGGGTGTTCGGCACCGCGGCGGCGCTGGCCCTGGCCAACGGCATCTACCTGACCATCGTCCAGGTGAAGATCCCGCAGCGCTACCTCGGCCGGCTGATCGCGCTCAACCAGGCCATCACCTGGTCGACGCTGCCCATCGGCTTCGTGGTGCTGCTGCCGCTGGCCGGGAAACTGAACCCGCTGCTGCAACGGCACGGGGCGCTGGCGGGCCCGGTCGGATCGGTGATCGGCACCGGGCCCGGCCGTGGCCTGGGCTTCGCGTTCTGCCTGTGCGGCCTGGCCATGACGGTGAACGCGCTGGCCGCGCTCGGGATCAGGCGGCTGTCCCGGCTGGACGCCGACGTGCCGGACGCGCTGCCCGATGACCTGGTGGGCGCGCAGGTCCTGGCGGCCCGGCGGGCGGACCTGCACGAACCGGTGGCCGCCCCGGGCGGTGAGGGCCGCCGTGGCTGAGCCCGTGACCCGGCTTCCGCGCTGGTCCGCCGATCAGGGCCGTGAGCCGCAGGCGCCGGTGACCGCCGACCTGCCCGTCGGCGCGGGCGAGCCCGAGCTGCTCGCCGCCTTCATCCGGGTGCTCGCCCTGCTCACCGGCGAGGACGACCTGCTCATCGGCTACCGGGCCGAGGCTGGCGCACCGCTGGCCGCGCTGCGGGTCACCCTGCCCGGCGGTTCCTGGCGCGACCTGATCGCCGCGGCCAGCCAGGCGGCTCAGACGGCCAGGGCAGCCAGCCAGGCGGCCCGGCCGTCTAGCGCCGGACCGTCCGGGATGGCGTTCGACGTCGGCTTCGGCCCCGGCCTGGCGCCCGGCCCGGAGCCCAGCGCGGGCTCGGCCCCCGGCGCGGGCCTCGCGCTGGCGCTCAGCCGTACCGGGCCGCGGGCCGCCGTCTGCTGCCGCGGCGGGGAGTTCGACGCCGCTTACGCGGCCAGGTTTGCCGGCTACCTGCGGACGGCCCTGGCCACGGTGGCCGCCCGGCCTGCCGCGCCGTACTCGGAAACCGACCTGATGTCTCCCGGGGAACGGGACCTTCTGCTCCGCCGCGGAACAGGCCCGCGCCGCCCGCTGCCACCCGGGTTCGTGCCCGCGCTGGTCGAGCAGCAGGCCCGGGCGAACCCCGAGGCCATCGCGGCGGTGTACCAGGGCGAGTGGTGGACCTACGACCGGGTGAACCGGGCCGCGAACCAGATCGCGCACGGCCTGCTGGCCGACGGGCTCCGCCCGGAAGACGTGGTGGGCGTGGCCACCCAGCGCCACCTGGGCTGGCTGGCCGCGGTGCTCGGCGTGCTCAAGGCCGGCGGCGCCTACCTGCCGGTGGAACCGGAGCTCCCGGCCGCCCGGGTGGCCGATCTGGTGACGCGGAGCCGGTGCCGCTTCCTGCTCACCGAGCCAGGCGCCCCGCCGCCGGCCGGACCCTGTGCACCCGCCCGGTCGCTGACCTGCTCCGCGCGAACCATGATGACGCCAACCCCGGGCTGGTGATTCACCCTGGCCAGCTCGCCTACGTCTATTTCACCTCCGGCTCGACCGGGATGCCCAAGGGCGCCATGTGCGAGCACCTCGGCCTGCTCAACCACGTATGCGCCAAGGTGGACGACCTGGCCATCGGCTCATCCGATGTGGTGGTGCAGAACGCGCGCCAGTCCTTCGACATCTCGCTATGGCAGCTGATCGCGCCGCTCACCGTGGGCGGCCGCACGCTCATCGTGCCCGCGGAGACGATCATGGACACGGCCCGCTTCGCCGGTGCGATCGCGGCGGGCGGGGCCACCATCCTCCAGGTGGTGCCGTCCTACCTGGACATCCTGCTCCGTCACTGGGAGCAGTACCCGGGCAGGCTGGGCGCGCTGCGGTACGTGTCGGTGACCGGCGAGGCGATCCCCCGCGCACTGGCGCAGCGATGGTTCGCCCGCTGCCCGGGCATCCCGCTGGTCAACGCGTATGGCGCTACCGAGGCCTGCGACGACGCCACGCACGAGGTGCTGCCCGCGCTCCCGCCCGGGGACCTGGTGCCGGTCGGCCGCCCGCTCGGCAACGTGACCGTCTACGTGCTCGGCCCGGACGCCACGTTGCGCCCGCTCGGCACACCCGGCGAGATCGCCTTCGCCGGCATCTGCGTCGGCCGCGGGTACGCGGGCGACCCGGGCCGCACCGCCGAGGTGTTCACCCCCGACCCGTTCCGTCCCGGCGCGCGGATGTACCGTACCGGCGACTTCGGCCGCTGGCTGCCCGGTGGGTCACTGGAATACCATGGCCGCCGGGACGAGCAGGTCAAGGTGCACGGGGTGCGCATCGAACTCGGCGAGGTGCAGGGGCGGGTGCTGGACTGCCCGCTGGTGCAGGCGGCGGCCGTGATCGCCGTCCCGCAGGCCGGCTCGGGGCAGGAACTGGTGGCCTTCTACGTCTCCGCCGACGGCCTGGGACCCGAGCGGTTGCGCGAGCACCTAGCCGGAACGCTACCGGCCGCGGTGGTGCCCGCCCGGCTGCACCGGCTCGAGGCGCTGCCGCTCACCGCCAACGGCAAGGTGGACAGGCGCGGCCTGGCCGCCCTGGCCAGTCAGCCGCCGCCGGGTGCCGGGTCCCGCGGCTCGCGTCCCGGCACGTCCACCGAGCGGTCCATCGCCGCCGCGTGGGCCCAGGCACTGGACGTGCCCGAAGACGCCATCGGCCGCGAGGACGACTTCTTCGGCCTGGGCGGCAGCTCACTGTCCGCCCTGCACGTGGTGACCAGCCTGAACGGATTGGTCTCGCTGAACGACCTGCTCGATCACCCGGTGCTGTCCGCGCTGGCCCAGGCCGTCGACGGGGCCGGCGGCCCGACCGGAGGAATCCGCGGATGACCGAGGCAGGGCCATGCTGAGCATGCACGCCGAGGTGGCCGACCCGCCGTCCTGGGCGGCCGGGCACCACGAGGAACTGGCCACGCTGCTGCTGAAACACGGCGCGGTGCTGGTCCGCGGGCTGGGCTTGGCCGACGCGGCCGGCCTGGCCAGGCTGCGCGACGCGCTCGGCTACCACGCGGCGCCGCTGGCCGAGCAGTTCGCCGAGCGGCAAGAACTGGCCGACGGCGTGTACTCGCCGCCGCACTGGCCCGCCGACCGCGAGCAGTGCCTGCACCACGAGGCCGGCTATGGAGTCGAGTTCCCCCGCCTGCTGCTGATGGCCTGCCTGGAGCCGCCCGACGCCGGCGGCATGCTGCTACTCGGCGACACCCGCCAGGTCCTCGACCAGGTGCCGGAGCCGCTCCGCGAGCGCTTCCGCGAGCAGGGCTGGCGCCTGGAGCGGAACTTCCGGCCGCACTTCGGCCTGCCCTGGACGGCCGCGTTCGGGGTGCAAACCCCGGAACAGGCCGAACGGGCCTGCGCCGAGCGGCTTATCAGCTGGGACTGGCGTCCGGGCGGCGTGCTGCACGTGGCGCAGCGCCGGCCCGCCATGCTCCGCCATCCGGTCACCGGGCAGGCATGCTGGTTCAACGACATCGCGTTCTTCAGCCAGTGGAGCGTCGACACAGCGGAACGGCACGTGATGCTGGGCTCCTTCGGCCCGGACGGCCTGCCGTTCAACACCGCCTTCGGCGGCGGCGAGCCGCTGGCCGAGGCGGACTGGACAAGCTTGAGCGACGCCTATGAGGCAGTACTCCGCCGCGTGTCCTGGCACCCCGGAGACCTGGTGCTGCTGGACAACGTGCTGTGCGCCCACGGCCGCGAGCCGTACCATGGCCCGCTGCGGCTAGCCGTAGCTCCCGCCGAGAACCGTGTCCCTGGCCTCCTGCGCTCCCGCCGTCTCACCGTCTCCGGGGTGAGGAAAGGCGGGCGGCAGCTAGCGGCGGGGGTGCGGGGGGCCGGAATCGGCGACGACGACCTCGACGCGCTGGAACTCCTTGAGGTCGGAGTAGCCCGCGGTGGCCATCGTGCGGCGCAGCGCGCCCATCAGGTTCATCGAGCCGTCGGGGACGGTGGACGGGCCGTGCAGGATCTGCTGCAGGGTGCCGATGGTGCCGACCTTGACCCGTGCGCCGCGGGGCAGTTCGGTGTGGTTGGCCTCGCTGCCCCAGTGGTAGCCGCGGCCGGGCGCCTCGGCGGCGCGGGCCAGCGGGGAGCCGACCATTACCGCGTCGGCCCCGATGGCCAGCGCCTTGGCGATGTCGCCGCTGCTGGTCATCGAGCCGTCGGCGATCACGTGCACGTAGCGGCCGCCGGACTCGTCCAGGTAGTCGCGGCGGGCCGCGGCCACGTCGGCGATCGCGGTGGCCATCGGCACCGCCACGCCGAGCACGGTCACGGTGGTGTGACCCGATCCGCCGCCGAAGCCGACCAGGACCCCGGCGGCGCCGGTGCGCATCAAGTGGAGCGCGGCGGCGTAGGTGGCGCAGCCGCCGACCACGACCGGGACGTCGAGCTCGTAGATGAACTGCTTGAGGTTGAGCGGCTCGGCCCGGCCGGAGACGTGCTCGGCCGACACCGTGGTGCCGCGGATCACGAAGACGTCCACCCCCGCGTCCACGACCGCCTTGTAGTACCTCGCGGTGCGCTGCGGCGACAAGCTGGCCGCGGTGGTCACCCCGGCCCGGGCGATCTGCTCGATCCGGCGGCCGATGAGCTCCTCGGAGATCGGTTCGGCGTACATGGCCTGCAGCCGCCGGGTGGCGGCCTGCTCGTCGAGCTCGGTCACCTCGGCCAGCAGCGGCCCGGGATCCTCGTACCGGGTCCACAGGCCCTCGACGTCGAGCACGGCCAGCCCGCCGAGGCGGCCGATGGCGATGGCCGTCTCCGGTGACACCACGCTGTCCATCGGGGAGGCCATCAGCGGCAGCTCGAACCGGTAGGCGTCGATCTGCCAGGCGATCGATACCTCCTCGGGGTCCCGGGTCCGGCGGGCGGGCACGATCCCGATCTCGCTCAGCGAGTACGCCCGGCGGCCGGATTTGCCGCGGCCGATCTCCACGTCGGTCACTGCTGGGTCCCGGGGCGGCCGCTGTAGTTGGGTGCCTCGACGGTCATCTGCACGTCATGGGGGTGGCTCTCGGTCAGGCCGGCCGCGGTGATCTGGATGAACCGGGCCTCCTGCAGGCCGGCAATGGTGCGCGCGCCGCAATAGCCCATCGCCGCGCGCAGCCCGCCGACCAGCTGGCCGGCCACGGCGGACAGCGGGCCGCGGTACGGGACCTGGCCCTCGATGCCCTCGGGGACGAGCTTGTCCTCGCGGAGCACGTCGTCCTGGAAGTAGCGGTCCTTGGAGTACGAGCGGCCGCGCTCCCGGTTCCGCATGGCGCCCAGCGAGCCCATCCCCCGGTAGAGCTTGTACTGCTTGCCGTTGATGAAGACCACCTCGCCGGGGCTCTCCTCGCACCCGGCGAGCAGGCTGCCCAGCATGACCGTGTCGGCGCCCGCGGCGATGGCCTTGGCGATGTCGCCGGAGTACTGCAGCCCGCCGTCCCCGATCACCGGCACCCCGGCCGGGCGCGCCGCCCGGGCCGCCTCGTAGATCGCGGTCACCTGCGGGACGCCCACGCCCGCCACCACCCGGGTGGTGCAGATCGACCCCGGCCCGACGCCGACCTTGACCCCGTCGGCCCCGGCCTCGATCAGGGCCTGCGCGCCGGCCCGGGTGGCCACGTTGCCGCCGACCACCTCGGTATCGGCGTTGGCCTTGATCTGCGCGATCATGTCCAGCACGGCCTGGGCGTGCCCGTGCGCGGTGTCCACGACCAGGAAGTCCACCCCGGCCTCGGCCAGCGCCTGGGCCCGGCGCTTGGCGTCCTCGCCCACGCCCACCGCGGCACCGACCACCAGCCGGCCGGCCGCGTCCTTGGTCGCGGCGGGGAACTTCTCGCTCTTGGTGAAGTCCTTCACGGTGATCAGGCCCTTGAGCCGCCCGGCCGCGTCGACCAGTGGCAGCTTCTCCACCTTGTGCTCGCGCAGCAGCCGCAGCGCCTCCTCGGCGGCCACCCCGACCGGCGCGGTGATCAGCGGCATCGGGGTCATGACCTCGGTGACCCGGCGGCCGTGGTCGGTCTCGAAGCGGATGTCCCGGTTGGTGACGATGCCGAGCAGGACGCCGTCCGGGCCGGTCACCGGGACGCCGGAGATCCGGTACCGGCCGCACAGCCGGTCCACGTCGGCGATGGTCGCGTCCGGGCCGCAGGTCACCGGGTCGGTGATCATCCCGGCCTCGGACCGCTTGACCATGTCCACCTGCTGGGCCTGCTCCTCGATGGCCAGGTTGCGGTGCAGCACGCCGACGCCGCCCTGGCGGGCCATCGCGATCGCCATCCGGGCCTCGGTGACGGTGTCCATGGACGCCGACACCAGCGGGATGCGCAGCCGCAGACGGCGGGTGATCCGGCTGCTGGTGTCCGCCTCGCTGGGCAGCACCGCGGAATGGGCGGGCAGCAGGAGCACGTCGTCAAAGGTCAGCCCGATGGGCGCGAACTTGTCCGGCTGGTCAGGAAGAGCGTGATCAGTCATGGCACCTTCACCGGGAGTGGCAGCGGGGATGCTTCCATCCTAGTGAAGTCCGGTCCGCCTTACCGTCCGGTGAGGGAGGCCAGCTCCGGGACGAACAGGGCCGCGTTCACCGTGCCGAGGCCGGAGGCCAGGTCATAGCCGGGGCCGGCGGCGTAACCCCGCACCGTGTGCCGGGTGCCGCCCTGGGCGAACGTCACCGTGTTGCTGCCGCTGGTGAGGTCGACCAGGCCCGGCAGGTGCCGCGCCGAGATCAGGTACAGCGCGGAGTTGATCAGCCCGAGCGAGTGGCGGGCCTGCTGGACGGCCAGCGCGCCGTGATGGCCGCTGTTCCTCGCAGGCCCATGGCTCCCCCGCTCTGGTGCCGGGTTGAGGAATCAAGACCGATCAAATATGACAGAAGGCACTCAACGAGCACAACCCGCGAAAACCGGGCCGAACAGCATGAAACCCGGGCCTGGATCGCCCAGGCCCGGGTTTTTCATCGTGCTGGCGAGATGCGCCTAGTGCGAGTGGCTGTGGCCGTGGCCGTCGCCCGCGGACGCCTTCTCCTCCTCCGGCTTCTCGACCACCAGGGTCTCGGTGGTCAGCAGCATGCCGGCGATCGACGCGGCGTTCTGCACGGCGGACCGGGTGACCTTGACCGGGTCGATGATGCCCTGGGCCATCAGGTCGCCGTACTCGCCGGTGGCGGCGTTGTAGCCGTGCCCGGCGGGCAGGGTGGCGATCTTGGCCACCACGACCGAGCCCTCCGCGCCGGCGTTCAGCGCGATCCAGCGGGCCGGCTCGGACAGCGCGCGCTGCACCACCCGGACGCCGGTCGCCTCGTCACCCTTGCGGCCCAGGTCGCCCAGGTCGGTGGCCACGTGCACCAGGGCGGCGCCGCCCCCGGCGATGATGCCCTCCTCGATGGCGGCCCGGGTGGCGGAGATGGCGTCCTCCAGGCGGTGCTTCTTCTCCTTCAGCTCCACCTCGGTGGCGGCACCGGCCCGCAGCACGCAGACCCCGCCGGACAGCTTGGCCAGCCGCTCCTGCAGCTTCTCGCGGTCCCAGTCGGAGTCGGTGTTCTCGATCTCGGTCCGGATCTGCCGGATCCGGTCCTCGATCTCGGACTTGTCGCCCGCGCCGTCCACGATCGTGGTGTCGTCCTTGGTGACGACGATCCGGCGGGCGCGGCCCAGGGTCTCCAGGCCGACCGACTCCAGCTTGATGCCGATCTCCTCGCTGACCACGGTGCCGCCGGTCAGGATGGCCATGTCGGCCAGCATGGCCTTGCGGCGGTCGCCGAAGCCGGGCGCCTTCACCGCGACCACGTTGAGCAGGCCGCGGATCTTGTTGACCACCAAGGTGGCCAGGGCCTCGCCCTCGACGTCCTCGGCCACGACCAGCAGCGGCCTCTTGACCTGCGCGATCTTCTCGAGCAGGGGCAGGAAGTCGGCCATCGAGGAGATCTTGGCCTGGTGGATCAGGACGTAGGCGTCCTCGAGGACGGCCTCGAGGCGGTCCTGGTCGGTGATGAAGTACGGCGAGATGTAGCCCTTGTCGAACTGGAGGCCTTCGGTGAACTCCAGCTCGAGGCCCATCGTCGGCGACTCCTCGACGGTGATGACACCGTCCTTGCCGACCTTGGCGAACGCCTCGGCGATCAGGTCGCCGATCTTGGCGTCCTGCGCCGAGATCGTCGCGACGTGCGCGATCTCGGTCTGCTCCTCCACGTCACGCGCGGACTTGAGCAGCCGGTCGGAGACCTCGGCCGCGGCGGCGTCGACGCCGCGCTTGAGGTCCATCGGGTTCGCGCCGGCGGCGACCGAGCGCAGACCATGGTGCACCATCGCCTGGGCCAGGACGGTCGCCGTCGTGGTGCCGTCCCCGGCGATGTCGTTGGTCTTGGTGGCGACCTCCTTGGCGAGCTGGGCCCCGAGGTTCTCGTACGGGTTGTCCAGCTCGATCTCCTTGGCGACGGTCACGCCGTCGTTGGTGATGGTGGGGGCGCCCCATTTTTTATCGATGACGACGTTGCGGCCGCGCGGGCCTAGCGTCACCTTGACGGTGTCGGCGAGCTTGTTGACGCCGCGCTCCAGCGAGCGCCGGGCGTCCTCGTCGAACTCCAGGATCTTGGGCATTGAAATCCTCAACCTACGGTTGGATCGAGTTCAGGGGCGTCCGGCGGGACAGGCTCCTGGCCTGCCCCGCCGGACCGCGAGCTCTACTTTTCGATGACGGCGAGCACGTCGCGGGCGGAGAGCACCAGGTACTCCTCGCCCGAGTACTTCACCTCGGTGCCGCCGTACTTGCTGTACAGCACCACGTCGCCGACCTTCACGTCGATCGGCACTCGCTTGCTTCCCGCGTCGTCGAAGCGACCCGGGCCCACCGCAAGGACTTCGCCCTCCTGGGGCTTCTCCTTGGCGGTGTCCGGGATCACCAGGCCGGATGCCGTGGTCTGCTCAGCCTCGAGCGGCTTGACCACGATCCGGTCTTCGAGCGGCTTGATTACTACCTTGGTGGCGGTCGTCACGATCTGACCTCCCCCTCCGGAAAGGCTAATAGTGAGTTGCTAGAGAGGGCGAACATGGCGGCCTGCCGTCGCGGGGATCAGACTGCCTCGTCGCATTAGCACTCTACACTAGTGAGTGCTAAACCCGAACAGTAGTGGCGCTCGGCAGACTCGTCAACACGGGGCGCCCGGGCGGGGGGAGACCACTTTCGCGCTCTGTACACAACTGATTACCTGGAGCTACTAGAGTTGTCGGGTCCTGAGCCGTCCGGACTGGTCGTGAGCGGCACCGGGGCAGGCCAACCCTTCTGAAGGAGCACCATGAATCAGCCGGGAAACCACATCCTGCTTCGCGGAAACCAGCCGGGCGCCGCCGACCGCATGCGCGAGCTGCTCGCGCGGACCGTCCAGGACCACGTGGCGGACCAGCGATCGAACGCGGGCGCGCTCGAGGACATCCGCCAGCGGATGGAGGGGCTCGAGTGGCTGGTCAAGGAGGTCCGCGAGCGGGAGATGCCGGGGCTGGCCGCCCGGCTGGACGGACTGGCCGGTCATCTGGACCAGACCGCGGCCAGGCCGCCGGCCTGGGCCGAGGCGCTGGCCGAGCACATCGAGGTGCTCCGCGCCCAGGTGGCGCCGCTGGGCGAGCTGCGCTCGCTGTGGCCGGAGATGGCCACCGTCGTGGGCACCGTCGCGGAGAACGTCGAGCAGGCCCTGCCGCGGCTGCAGGCGGTGTGCGACACCGTGGGCCAGGCCCTGGAGGCGCTGCGCGCCCAGGACGAGCGGGTGGCCCGGCTGCAGCACAACATGGGCAAGCTCCAGCAGAGCATGGAAGCCGCCGCGGGCCGGTTCAGCCGGCTGGACAAGGCGGTGGCCGAGCTGACCCAGCGCACGGCGCAGCTGGACAAGGAGATGTCGGCGGTCAAGGGGCGCGCCGAGGTCGGGTTCGCCGGGCTCACGGCCCGCCTCGACCAGCAGGCCGAGGCCACCTCGGCCGAGGTCGGGCAGGCGGCCGAGAAGGTGGCGGCCCAGGTCGGGCAGGCGGTCGAGAAGGTGGCGGCCCAGGTCGGGCAGGCGGTCGAAAAGGTCGCCGACGCCAGCCGGGGCCTGGCCGAGACCGTGACCGGCCTCGGCGGCCAGGTCGACGTGCTGGGCGGCCAGGTCCAGGTGGTGCACGGACGGATCGAGCGGCTCGAAGAACGGCTGGATGAGCGGCTGGACGACACCGACGACAAGCTCGGCGCGCTGGACACCAAGCTGACCGCGGCCGACGCCAAGCTGACCGCGGCCGACGACAAGCTGACCGCCGCGGACGCCCGGGTGGGCTCGGCCGACGCCCGGGTGGCCGCGCTGGACACCAAGCTGGAGCGGCTGGACGAGCGGCTTGACGACCAGTACGACCGGGTCAGCGCCATCGACAAGGGCCTGGTGTCGATGGACGGCAAGCTGGGGACGATGGCGGGCAAGCTGGGCCCGGTGGACAGCAAGCTCAGCGCGGTGGACAGCAGGCTCGGCACGGTCGACGGCAAGATCGGCGCGCTCGGCGGCCGGCTGGACGGGCTGGACGGGCGGATGGAAAGCGTCGGCGAGCGGGTCAGTGCGCTGGGCGGGCGGCTCGACTCGGTCGACGAGCGGCTGGCCGGGCAGGACGAGCGGCTGGCCCGGCAGCTCGACTCGGTGGACGAGCGGCTGGCCGGGCAGCTCGAGCCGCTGGCCGACGAGCTGCGGTCGCGGCCGGGCCAGGCGGAGATGTCCGACGTGGTGACCAAGATCGTCGACGCCGCCCAGGGCGAGGTGACCGCGCGGATCGGCTCGCTGGAGGAAACCGTGCTGACCCTGGCCGAGGCGCTGCTGCGGCCGCAGGCCGAACCCCGGGAGGGCACCCGTATCTAGGCGTTATGGTGGCCGTATGTCCGAGGTGATGCTGGACCGGGCGGACGCCGAGAAGCTGGACGCGGCGGACCCGCTGGCCGGATACCGCGAGCGGTTCCTGCTCGAGGACCCGGCGCTGATCTACCTGAACGGCAACTCGCTCGGCGCGCTGCCGCGGGCCACCCTGGCCCGGATGGAATCGGTGTACCGGGAGGAGTGGGGCACCGCCCTGGCCCGGTCCTGGGACCACTGGGTGGACCTGCCGGCCCGGGCCGGAGACGTGGTGGGCGAGCTGATCGGCGCCGCGCCCGGGCAGGTGATCGTCACCGACAACACCACGGTCAACCTGTACAAGCTGGCCACCGCGGCGCTGGGCGCGCGGCCCGGGCGGCGCGTGCTCATCACCGACCACGACAACTTCCCCAGCGACCGGTACGTGCTGGCCGGGCTGGCCGCCCAGCACGGCCTGGAACTACGCATGCTGGACACCGACATCGACCAGGGCCTGGACCCCGGCCTGGTGCGCGCGGCGGCGGACCAGGACACGGCGCTGGTGAGCCTGTCGCACGTGGCCTACCGCAGCGGCGCGCTGGCCGACATGGCCGCCATCACCGGCATCGTCCAGCGGGCCGGGGCGCTGATGCTCTGGGACCTGTGCCACTCGGTCGGGGCGGTGCCGGTCGACCTGGACGGGTGCGGGGCGGACCTGGCGGTCGGCTGTACGTACAAGTACCTCAACGCCGGACCGGGCGCCCCGGCG
The DNA here is from genome assembly GCA_963819785.1 of uncultured Actinomycetes bacterium. GTDB lineage: Bacteria > Actinomycetota > Actinomycetes > Streptosporangiales > Streptosporangiaceae > Palsa-504. The sequence goes on from CAWFXW010000016.1 coordinate 125,711, forward strand.
TTCGCGTACGTCTGCGCCCGGCTGCGGGAGGAGCTGCGCCAGCCGATCTGGGGCTGGTTCTCCCAGCGCGACCAGTTCGACATGGGGCCCGGCTACGACCCGGCGCCGGGGATGGCTAAGTTCCTGACCGGCACGCCGTCGATCCCGGGCACCGCGGCCGTCGAGGAGGGCGCCCGGCTGCTGCTCGAGGCGGGCATCGCGCCGATACGGGCCAAGAGCATGCGGCTGACCGCCTACCTGATCGAGCTGGCCGACGCGTGGCTGGTCCCGCTCGGGTGCGCGATCGCCACCCCCCGCGAGGCCAGCCGGCGCGGCGGGCACGTGAGCTTCGGCCATCCGCGGGCCGAGCAGATCGTGGCCCGGCTGGCCGAGGAGGGGGTCATCACCGACTACCGCACCCCGGACCGGTTCCGGTTCGGGTTGCCCGCGCTCACCACCCGGTTCACCGACGTGTGGGACGGCGCCGAGGCGGCCCGCGCGCTCATCGAGGGGTACGGCAGCAATGGCTGAGCTTGAGGATCAGGTCACCTACGCCGGGTACCTGCGGCTGGACCAGCTGCTCTCGGCCCAGGAACCCCGGTCGGGCGAGCACGACGAGATGCTGTTCATCGTCATCCACCAGATCTACGAACTGTGGTTCAAGCAGCTGCTGCACGAGCTGGCCAAGCTGCAGGACCAGCTCGAGGCGGGCGAGACGACGCACGCCATGCGCACGCTGCGCCGGACGCTGGCCATCTTGAAGATCGTGGTGGCCCAGCTCGACGTGCTCGAGACGATGACGCCGACCCAGTTCACCGCGTTCCGGGACGCGCTCGGCACCTCGAGCGGCTTCGAGTCGGCGCAGTTCCGCGAGCTCGAGGCGGTGCTGGGCCGCCGGGACCGGAGGATGGTCGCGCAGTACCTGGCGGACAGCCCGGAGCGGGCCCGGATCACGGCGGCGATGTCCCGGCCGTCGCTGTTCGACTCGTTCCTGAGCTACCTGTCCGGCCAGGGCTACGACGTGCCCGCGGACGTGCGCGGCCGGGACGTCACCGAGCCGCTGGAGGCCTCGGACGCGGTGCAGCAGGTGCTGAAGAAGGTCTACGACGACAACACCGACGCCACCGCGGTGTGCGAGCTGCTGGTCGACCTGGACGAGGGCATGCAGGAGTGGCGGTACCACCACATCAAGATGGTGGAGCGGACCATCGGCGCGCGGCGCGGCACCGGCGGCTCGGCCGGGGCGACCTACCTGCAGACCACGCTGGCCTCCCCCACCTTCCCCGACCTGTGGGCGATGCGGAGCCTCGGCTAGGACGCCGGCACCGGGGCGGAACCGTTGGGCGACAGGGCGGGAAACTCGCCGGAGATGTCGGCCGCGGCCGGCTCGGCCACCTCGACCCGGTCCCGGCCCTGCCGCTTGGCCAGGTACAGGGCGGCGTCGGCCAGGCGCTCGAGCCGGTCCAGCGTGCTGGCGTGCTCGGGGTACCCGGCCACGCCCAGCGAGGCGGTGACCGAGACGTCGGTGCCCGGCAGGGTGATCTCCGCGATCGCCGCGCGGACCCGCTCGGCGATCTCCAGCGCCGCGGCCATGTCGGTGTCGGGCAGCAGGACCGTGAACTCCTCCCCGCCCTTGCGTCCCGCGAAGTCGTGGGTCCGCAGCACGCTGCGCAGCGTCGCGCCGACGCTGGCCAGCACCTGGTCGCCCACCGGGTGCCCGCGCTGGTCGTTGATCAGCTTGAAGTGGTCCAGGTCGAGCAGCAGCAGCGCGAGCGGCGTCTTGGTCGTCGCGGCCTGGGCGAACGTGCGGTTGAGCGCGTCGGCGACGGCGCGCTGGTTGGGCAGCCCGGTCAGGCCGTCGGTGGCGGCGCGGATCTGGGCCAGGGCCAGGTTGCGCAGGTTGGCCAGCACCGGCGCGGCCTGCCCGACCGCCTCGCGGATCCGCTGTTCCTCGCCCTCGGTGCACGGCGCAGGCCGGCTGAGCAGGACCGAGCCGATCACCTCGCCGCCCACGGTGAGCGGGACGCACGACGAGGCGCCGGGCGCGACGGCGCACACCGCGCAGGACAGCAGGCCCGGCCGTCCGCCGTCCTCGCGGTGGGTCCGGCCGGAGCGGATCGCCAGGCACGAGCGCGGCTCCGCGCCGCGCAGGGTGCCGGCCAGCGGCGAGCCGTCCGGCAGGGGCGTGACCGCCTCCAGCCGGTCCGCGCTGTTGTTGCGGTTGAGCACCACCGCGCTGGTCTGGGTGAGCGTGCGCTCCAGGTGGCGCTGCAGCAGGCGGTGCGCCTCGTCCTCGTCGTTGGCGATCTGCAGGGTGTCCGCGAACTCCGCCTGGTCCTGGCCGGGGATCAGCTGACGGCGGATACGGCCGGTACCCAGCCGCAGGACCAGCACGCCGATCGCGATGCCGAGCGCCGCGACACCGATGAGCAGGCCGGTGGCGCGGACCGCGGCGGCCGAGGACTGCGCGTGATCGGCGCGCGCGTCGTCGAGTTCCCTGAGGAAAAGCCGGCCCAGGTGCGCGCTGACCGGCTGGTAGGCGGCGGCCAGCTGAGTTGCCAGCTGGGCCGCGGATCCCGCGCCCGGCTGGCCGGTGAGGTTGCCCGGGCTGAGCAGGTCGCGCACGGCGGTCCACTGCTTGACGAACAAGCCGCTGTCGGCGTGCTCGGCCGGCGGGTCACCGGCGTGCAGTTGCTCCAGCGAGAACAGCTGCGCGTCGACCGCGGGCAGCAGGCTGGTGTAGAGCGAGCTGAGCAGCTGGGCGCGCTGCGCGGGCTGGGTGGCCCCGATGGCCAGTTCCCCGGCCGTGTACGCGGCGTCGATGTCGCGGGCCAGCTGGCCGGTCACGGTCGAGGAGGTCAGCTCGTCGTCCGCGATCGCGTTGCCCTGGCTGGTGGCCGCGTGGGTGCTGAGGATGCCGATGACGGCCACCGTGACGACCACGAGCGCGAGCACGACGCAGAGCGCCGCGAGCGAGCGCGTCGCGGCTCTAGCAAGCGTCCGCATTCAATTCAACCTTACTAGCCATAAAGAATATGCGAGGGCTAGCATACCGGAAAGTGAATGGCATATATAGAATGCGCAGCCGATAAATTCAACGGCCAGCTAATATCATATTATGGGCGAGGATCAATGGACCGTTCGGAAGAAAAGGTCTTTTATTCCCATTCGATGGTGGCGGGCGGCTTGCTGGTGATGTCCAGGACGACGCGGTTCACCTCGGGAACCTCGTTGGTGACCCGGGTGGAGATGCGGGCCAGCACATCCGCGGGGAGCCGGGCCCAGTCCGCGGTCATGGCGTCCTCGCTGGTCACCGGGCGGAGCACGACCGGGTGGCCGTAGCTGCGGCCGTCCCCCTGCACGCCGACAGAACGCACGTCGGCGAGCAGCACGACCGGGCACTGCCAGACTTCGGCGTCGAGCCCGGCGGCCGACAGCTCCTCGCGGGCGATGGCGTCGGCCTCGCGCAGCACGGCGAGGCGATCCGCGGTCACCTCGCCGACGATCCTGATGGCCAGGCCGGGGCCGGGGAACGGCTGGCGGCGGACGATGGCCGGGGGCAGGCCGAGTTCCTCCCCGACCCGGCGCACCTCGTCCTTGAACAGCCCCCGCAGCGGCTCGATTAGGCGGAACTTCAGGTCGTCGGGCAGCCCGCCGACGTTGTGGTGGGACTTGATGTTCGCGGTGCCGGTGCCGCCGCCGGACTCGACCACGTCGGGGTACAGCGTGCCCTGGACCAGGAACTCGCACTCGCCGGCCTCGTCCCTGGTCTGGCGGGCGGCGCGCTCGAAGGCGCGGATGAACTCCCGGCCGATGACCTTGCGCTTGTGCTCGGGGTCGGTCACGCCGGCCAGCGCGGACAGGAACGCGTCGGCCTCGGTGGCGACCTTGAGCCGGACGCCGGTGGCGGCCACGAAGTCTTCCTCCACCTGCTGGGCCTCGCCCTTGCGCAGCAGGCCGTGATCGACGAACACGCAGGTCAGGCGGTCCCCGATGGCCCGCTGGACGAGGGCCGCGGCGACCGCGGAATCCACCCCGCCGGACAGCCCGCAGATCGCGCGGCCGCCGCCCACCTGCTCGCGGATCGCCTCGACCTGGTCCTCGACGATGTTCAGCATCGTCCAGGACGGGCGGCAGCCGGCCAGTTCCAGGAAGCGGGCCAGCACGCGGGTGCCGTGCTCGGTGTGCACCACCTCCGGGTGGAACTGCACGCCGAACAGGCGGCGGTCGGGGTTCTCCACCACGGCCACCGGCGTGGCTTGCGTGCGCGCGGTGACCCGGAAGCCGGGCGGGGCCGCGGTGCAGGTATCGCCGTGCGACATCCAGACCTGCTGCTGCTTCGGCGTGCCCGACAGCAGGCGGCCGCCCGAGTCGCGGGGGGGTTTGGGCCCGCCGCCACAGGCGGCCAGGTCAGCACGGTCGTCCCCCCGGGCAAGCAGAGTCAGGGCGGTGGCGCCGTACTCGGCGAGGCCGGTGCGCTCGACGGTGCCGCCCAGCTCGGCGACCAGGAGCTGGAAGCCATAGCAGATGCCGAGGACCGGGACGCCCGCCTGGAGCAGCCCGGGCGGCGCGGGCGGGGCGCCGTCCGCGTAGACCGAGGACGGGCCGCCGGACAAGATGATGGCCTTCGGGCGCCGGGCCAGCATCTGCTCGGCCGGCATGGTCGAGGGGACGATCTCGGAGTAGACGTGGCACTCGCGCACCCGCCGGGCGATCAGCTGCGCGTACTGCGCGCCGAAGTCCACCACGAGCACGGTATCGAAGCCGCTGGGCACGCTAACCGCCTTCCACCTGGGATTTCTGGTGTGATTGCTCCGGGGAGTCTACGCGCAGGCGGGCGATCCGGCGGCCGTCTAGCTCGGTGACCGTGATCGTGTGCCCGTTCACCTGGACGCTGGCCCCGGGCGAGGGCAGGTCGCCGAGCACGGCCAGGACGTAGCCCGCGGCCGTCTCGTAGGGGCCCTCGGGGAGGGTGATGCCGGTCTGCTCGGCGAACTCGTCCAGGTTGAGCAGGCCGTCGACCTCGACCTCGCCGGCGGGCAGGGTGGTCCGCTGGCCCTGCTCGGTGTCGTACTCGTCCCTGATGTCGCCGATCAGCTCCTCGACCAGGTCCTCGAGGGTGACGATGCCGGCTGTTCCGCCGTAGTCGTCGACGACGATGGCCAGGTGGGCGCGCTCGCGGCGCATCTCGGACAGCGAGGACAGCACGGTCTTGCTGATCGGCAGGAACTTGACCGGGCGGGCGATCCGGCCGACCGGCACCGAGCGGTTCGTGATCTCGGGCCCGAGCAGATCCCTGACGTGCACGAAGCCGGTCACGTTGTCGTAGCTGTCGGTGAACACCGGCAGCCGCGAGTGCGGCACCCCGGTCGCGAGCGCGGCGGCCGCCGACACCGGGGTCTCGCCGTCCAGGAAGACGACCTCGGTGCGCGGCACCAGCACCTCGCGGATCTGGCGCTTCCCGGCGTCGAACACCTCGCTGACGATGCGCCGCTCGTCCAGGCTGAGCGCCTGCGCGCCGGTGACCAGGTCGCGCAGTTCCTCCTCGGTCATGGCCTGGCGGCCGGCCCGCGGGTCGCCGCCGAGCAGCGCGATCACCAGGTTGGTCGACCTGGTCAGCAGCCAGACCACCGGGCGGGCCAGGGACGCGATCCGGTCCAGCAGCGGCGCGGCCAGCAGGGCCAGCCGCGGCGCCCGCTGCAGCCCGATCCGCTTGGGCGCCAGCTCGCCGAGGACCAGGCTGAAGAACGTGATGCACATGGTCACCACGATGAACCCGAGCGCCGCCGCCCAGCCCGGCGACACGTCCTGGCGGACCAGCCAGGACTTGAGGTAGCCGGTCAGGGTCTCGGCGCCGTAGGCGCCGGAGAACAGGGTGGCCAGGGTCACGCCGATCTGCACGGCGGAGAAAAAACGGGTCGGGTCGCTGGCCAGCCGCGCGGTCCGCTGGCCCCGCCTGCCCCGCTTGGCCAGCGCCCTGACCTGGCCTTCTCGCAGCGAGACGAGGGCCATCTCAGATGCCGAGAAGAACCCCCCGATGCACACGATGACCAGGACAATGATGATATCCAGGACGACTTTGCTCATTGCCTTATCTGCCTGGTACGGGATGTGTCTGGCTAGTGTAGACCGGATAACGTATGAGTCCCGTGGGCACACAAGCTATCTGGAAGGCCAGCGCCCGGCTCGCCGACGGGCGCGAGATCGTGTACTTCGACGAGGCGCCCGGCCTGGACCGGGTGCTGGCCCGTGACACCCGGCCGCTGCCCCTTTTGCCGCCCGGCCCGCCCGCGCCCACCGGGTCGGCCGAGCAGGGCATCCGCTGGGACGCGCTGGCCGGGGAGTGGGTGGTGATCGCGGCCGCCCGCCAGGAGCGGACCTTCCTGCCCCCGGCCGACCAGTGCCCGCTGGACCCCTCAGCGCCGGGACGGCCCACCGAGATCCCCGCCTCGAGCTACGACGTGGTGGTGTTCGAGAACCGGTTTCCCTCGCTGCGCGAGCCGCTCGGGCGCTGCGAGGTGGTGTGCTTCACCTCTGACCACGACGCGTCGTTCGCCCAGCTCAGCCCGGGGCGGGTGCGGACCGTGCTGGAGGCCTGGGTGGACCGGACGCAGGTGCTCGGCGCGCTGCCGGAGACCCGGCAGGTGTACTGCTTCGAGAACCGGGGCGAGGAGATCGGGGTCACGCTGCACCATCCGCACGGGCAGATCTACGCGTTCCCGTTCGTGGCGCCGCGGCTGGCGCGCATGGTCGAGCAGGCACTTCGGTACCAGGGCGGCAACCTGTTCGACGACCTGGTGGCGGCCGCGCTATTGTCTGGCACGCGGGTGGTAGCCCGGAACGAGCACTGGGTGGCGTTCGTGCCCGAGGCGGCGCGCTGGCCGTACGAGGTGCGGATCTTCCCGCTGGCCCGGGTGCCGGACCTGCCCGGTCTTTCCGCGGCGGCGCGGGACGCGTTCGGGCCGCTGTACCTGGACGTGCTGCGGCGGTTCGACGGGTTGTTCGGGCGGCCGGCGCCGTACATCGCCGCGTGGCACCAGGCGCCGGTCCGCGATCCTTTGGCGCGGCGCGCGTTTGCCGCCCACCTTCAGGTACTGTCGATCCGGCGCGCGGCCGGCAAGCTCAAGTACCTGGCCGGGACCGAATCGGGGATGGGCGTGTGGATCAACGACATCGTCCCGGAAGAGGCAGCGGCCCGACTTAGGGCAGCGGGGGTCGTCCCCCCGGGAAGGAGAGCCTTGTGAGAGTGCTCGTCACCGGCGGTGCCGGGTACATCGGCAGCGTCGTCGCCGCGCAGCTGGTCGCGGCCGGGCACGAGGTCACCGTGCTCGACGACCTGTCCACCGGGCACGCCGAGGCGGTGCCCGCCGGGGCCACGTTCGTCAAGGGCACGCTGCGCGACTGCGCCGCCGAGGTGCTGGCCGACGGGGCCGAGGCGGTGCTGCACTTCGCCGCGAAGTCGCTGGTCGGGGAGTCGGTGGCGGAGCCCGCCCGGTACTGGTCGACGAACCTGGGCGGATCGATCGCGCTGCTCGAGGCGATGCGCGAGATCGGCGTGCGCACGATCGTGTTCTCCTCCACCGCCGCGGTCTACGGCGAGCCGGAGCGCACCCCCATCGCCGAGACCGACCCGACCCGGCCGACCAACCCCTACGGCGCGACCAAGCTCGCCGTGGACACCACGCTCACCGAGTTCGCCCGGCTCTACGGCTTCGGCGCGGTCAGCCTGCGTTACTTCAACGTGGCCGGCGCGCACCGCGCGGCCGACGGGACCTGGTTCGGCGAGCGGCACAACCCCGAGACGCACCTGATCCCGAACGTGCTGGCCAGCGTGGCCGCGGGCCGGCGGATCCAGGTGTTCGGCGAGGACTACCCGACCCCGGACGGGACCTGCGTCCGGGACTACATCCACGTCACCGACCTGGCCGACGCGCACCTGCTGGCGCTGGCGGCCTGCCGGACCGGGCAGCACCGGGTGTACAACCTGGGCAACGGGACCGGCTCCTCGGTCCGCCAGGTCATCGACGTGTGCGCCGCGGTCACCGGGACGTCGATCGGCATCGACATGGCCCCGCGGCGGCCCGGCGACCCGGCCGTGCTCGTCGCCTCGTCCGAGCGGATCCAGGCCGAACTCGGCTGGCGGGTGAACCGCGACCTGCGGGCGATGGCCGCCGACGCCTGGGAGTTCTACCAGGCGCGCGTTCTTCGGTGAGCCCGTCGCCCTTGGGTTTGTTCCGCGCGCGGTTCGGCGGGGCGGCCGACGGGGTGTGGTTCGCGCCGGGCCGGGCCAACCTGATGGGCGAGCACACCGACTACAACGAGGGGTTCGTGCTCCCGTTCGCGCTCGGCCAGGGCATCGCGGCCGCCGCGGCCCGCCGGGACGCCCTGGACGGCCGGCGGCTGGTGCTGTGCTCGGCGCAGGCGCCGGATGGCGTTGTCTCCTTGGCCCTGGACGATCTGGAGCCGGGGAAGGTCGGCGGGTGGGCGGCGTACCCGGCCGGGGTGGCGTGGGCGCTGCGGTCCGCTGGGTACGAGGTGCCGGGGGCCTGCCTGGCGTTCGACTCCGACGTGCCGGCCGGGGCGGGGCTGTCCTCCTCGGCGGCGCTGGAGTGCGTGACCGCGCTGGCGCTGACCTCGCTCGCCGGGCTGAAGGTGGACCGGCGGGAGCTGGCCGCGATCGCCCGCCGGGCCGAGAACGAGTTCGCCGGGGTGCCGTCCGGGATCATGGACCAGTCCGCGTCGCTGCTGAGCTCGCACGGCCACGCCCTGCTGCTGGACTGCCGCTCGCTGGAGACCTCACAGGTGCCGTTCGACCCGGTCGTGGCCGGGGCGCGGCTGCTGGCGATCAACACCCGGGCGCGGCACGAGCTGACCGCCGGGGAGTACGGCCGGCGGCGCGCGGAGTGCGAACGGGCGGCGCGGCTGCTCGGGGTTCCTTCTCTTCGGTACCTAACGGACGTGGCTGACACGGACCGGCTCACCGATCCTGTGCTCCGGCGTCGCGCCCGCCACGTGGTGGCTGATGACCAGCGGGTGCTCGAGGTCGTCGGGTTGCTGACGTCCGGGGCTGGGGATGCCTATCCCGGGATCGGGAGGCTGCTGACGCGGGCGCACGCGTCGCTGCGGGACGACTTCGAGGTCTCCTGGCCCGAGGCGGACGTGGCGGTGGACGCGGCGGTGGCGGCGGGAGCGCTCGGCGCGCGGATGATCGGCGGGGGGTTCGGCGGCTCGGTGCTCGCGCTGGCCCGGGCGGAGGCGGCCGGGCCGGTGCGCGCCGCGGTGGCCGGGGCGTTCGCCCGGCGTTCCTGGGCCGCGCCGGAATTCCTGGAGGCTACCCCGTCAGACAGCGCGCGGCGGGTGGCATGATCGGCGGGAGGTTCGAGTCGCTAGGAGGAAACGGTGCGGGTGCGTGATGAGGCGGCACAGATCTCCGGTCAGATCGCCGAGCTGCGGCACGCGATCCACCGCGAGCCCGAGATCGGCCTGGACCTGCCGAAGACCCAGGCCAAGGTGCTCGCCGCCCTGGACGGGCTGCCGCTGGAGGTCAGCACCGGCCGGGGGCTGAGCTCGGTGACCGCGGTGCTGCGCGGCGGTGCTCATTCCCGGGGGCCCGGGCCGGTCGTGCTGCTGCGCGGCGACATGGACGCGCTGCCGATCACCGAGGAGACCGGCCTGCCGTACGCATCGCAGATCCCCGGCGCGATGCACGCCTGCGGCCACGACCTGCACACCGCGATGCTGGCCGGCGCGGCCCGGCTGCTGTCGGCCCGGCGGGCCGAGCTGGACGGCACGGTGGTCTTCATGTTCCAGCCCGGCGAGGAGGGCTACGCCGGGGCCCGGTACATGATCGAGGAGGGCGTCCTGGAGGCGGCGGGCGAGCGGCCTGTCGCCGCGTACGGCCTGCACGTGACGTCGCAGCGGCTGCCGTGCGGGACGTTCTCGACCCGGCCCGGCGCGATGCTGGCCGCCGCGGACCAGATCACCGTCACCGTGCACGGGCACGGCGGGCACGCCTCGACGCCGCACCGGGCCGCGGACCCGATCCCGGTCGCCTGCGAGATGGTGACCGCGCTGCAGACGCTGGTGACCAGGAAGTTCGACGTGTTCGACCCGGTGGTGATCACCGTGGGCAGCTTCCACGCCGGCACCACCGACAACGTGATCCCGGACCAGGCGACGTTCCTGGCCACGGCCCGCTCGTTCAGCGCGGAGTCCCGGGCCGCGCTGGCCGAGATCGTGCCGCGGCTGATCGGCGACATCGCGCGCGGGCACGGGCTGACCGCCGAGGCCGTCTACGCCGCGGAGTACCCGGTGACCGTCAACGACGCGGCGGAGGCGGCGTTCGCGGGCGAGACGGTCGCGGACGTGTTCGGCGCCGAGCGCGGCGAGCAGGCCGAGTTCCCGCTCACCGGAGCCGAGGACTTCTCGTTCGTCCTGGAGCAGGTGCCCGGGGCGTTCGTCATGCTGGGCGCCTGCCCGCCGGGTACGGACCCGCTGACCGCGCCGACCAACCACTCGGCGCACGCGGTGTTCGACGACGCGGCCCTGGCCGACGGCACCGCGCTGTACGCCGAACTGGCCCTGCGCCGCCTGATCCGGAGCTGAGCGCGCTTGTACGGTGGTGTACGGTGATGTACAATTTGGTGATGGGGACAATGACGGTCAGCGAGGCGCGGGCGGCCCTGCCCGAGGTCCTCGACCGGGTGGCGGAGGGCGAGGAGGTCACCATCACCCGGCACGGCCTGGCCGGTGGCCGTGGTGGTGCGCCCGGACATCTTGTGGAGCCGCCGGGCGCGGGGCGCGCTGGACGACGCCGAGCGGATCCACGCGCTGCTCGATGAGGCGGCGGCCACGGCATTGCCGGAAGGGCCCGGACTGACCGAACAGCGCGCGGAGGAACTGATCGCCGGGATCCGGGCCGGGCGAGACGCCCGGTAGCGGACGCCGCAGTCAGTGGACGCATTCGACGCCGACGCGCTCATCTATGCCGCCGTGCCCGGTCACGCGCTGGGCCGCCGGGTCGCCGCGTTGTTCCGCACCGGCTCGGCGGGCGTCGGCTCGGTCCTGCTGTTGCCTGAGGTGCTGAGCAAGCCGCTGCGCGACGGGACCGCCGACGAGGTCCGAATCCTGGCCGCGCTGCTCGCCCGGCTGGATCTGCGCCCGGTGGACCGGGCCACCGCCGAGCTGGCCACCGCGCTCTCCAGCCGGTACCGGTTGAAGGCGGCCGACGCCACCCACCTGGCTGCCGCTGTCGGCATGGGCGCCGATCGCTTCATTACCAACAACAGGCGCGACTTCGGCACCGGCATCACGGAGATCGACGTCACCTATCCGGGCGACCTGCCCGATCCGGCGGGGCCCGACCCGGCCTGAGTTCGCCCGGAATCGGCTGCGACACGGCCAGATCTTGATGTAGACGTATATGTCTTCGATGCAGCAGTTTCCGCGGCGGATGGGACCGGGGGGGCCGGCCAATGGACCCGCTTCAGCCTGGTGATCCGATCAGCGTCGGCCGCTACCGGCTGCTGGGGCGGCTCGGCGCTGGCGGGATGGGCCAGGTGTTTCTCGGACATCCTGAGAGGGTGATTACGGTCGCGGCCGGCTCAGGCGGTGACGGAGGTCACAGGCTCGCGACGTCGGTTTGCTTGGCGCGGACGGCTTCGGCGGCGGTGCGCAGGGCGGCTAGCTCGGCCTCGGTGAGGTCGCGCTCGACCACGCGGCGGACGCCGGTCGCGCCGATCTCGGCCTCGACGCCCAGGTAGACGCCGGAGATGCCGTACTCACCGTCGACCCAGGCGCAGACGGGCATGACCTGGCCGGAGTCCTCGGCCACGGCGCGGGCCATCCGGGCCGCGGCGGCGGACGGCGCGTAGTAGGCCGAGCCGGTCTTGAGCAGCGCGACGATCTCGCCGCCGCCGTTGCGGGTCCGGGTGACGAGCTCCTCGATCTGGTCCGCGGGCAGCAGGTCGGACAGCGGGCGGCCGTCGACGGTGCAGGCCGAGGGGACCGGGACCATCGTGTCGCCGTGCGAGCCCAGGGTCAGGGTGCGCACCGAGCCGACCGGGACGCCGAGTTTCTCCGCCACGAAGTAGCTGAACCGGGCGGTGTCGAGCATGCCGGCCTGGCCCATCACCCGGTGGTGCGGGAAGCCGGACACCTTGGCCGCTAGCGCCGTCATCTCGTCCAGCGGGTTGGACACCACGATCAGCACCGCGTCCGGCGCGTACTTGGCCACGTTCTCGACCACGTTGCGGACGATCCTGGCGTTGGTCTCGATCAGGTCCATCCGGCTCATGCCCGGCTTGCGAGGCAGCCCCGCGGTGATGATCACGATGTCCGACCCGGCGATCGCCTCGTAGCCCTCGCCCGCCGGTCCCGTGCTCTGGCCGGTCACCTTGGTCTCGAAGCCCTCCACCGGCCGCGACTGGTTCATGTCCAGGGCCAGCCCCTCGGGCTTGCCCTCGATGATGTCGGTGAGCACGACCTCGTCGAAGATGTCATACTCGGCCAGCCGCTGCGCGGTGGTCGAGCCGTAGAAGCCCGCGCCGACGACGGTTACCTTGCCCCGTCGGGGGGTTAGGGGGGGTTGACCCCCCTGGCTAGCAGAGCGTGCCATGATGAGGTTCTCCTGTCAGTGCTCTTTGTGTAGCGCCGGGTGCGGGATCCTTGCCGGAGGCACGCGCCACGGCCCGTTCCGTAGATAAGGAATTCATCGCTCGGCGCAGGTTATCGTCCAGGGCGGCGAGGAACTCCTCGGTGTTCAGGAACGGGGTGCCCCGGCCGACGAGCAGGGCGAGATCCTTGGTCATCTTGCCCTCCTCGATGGTGTGCACGCAGACATCCTCCAGCGTGCGGCCGAACAGGGCGACCGCGGGGGTGTCATCCAGCTTGCCGCGGTGCTCCAGGCCGCGGGTCCAGGCGAAGATCGACGCGACCGGGTTGGTCGAGGTCGGCTGGCCCTGCTGGTACTGGCGGTAGTGCCTGGTCACGGTGCCGTGCGCGGCCTCGGCCTCCACGGTGCGGCCGTCCGGGGTCATCAGCACGCTGGTCATCAGGCCGAGCGAGCCGAAGCCCTGGGCCACCACGTCGGACTGCACGTCGCCGTCGTAGTTCTTGCAGGCCCAGACGATGCCGCCCTCCCACTTGAGGACCTGGGCGACCATGTCGTCGATGAGCCGGTGCTCGTAGGTGATCCCGGCCGCCTCGAAATCGGCCTTGAACTCGGACTCGAAGGTCTCGGCGAAGATGTCCTTGAACCGCCCGTCGTAGGCCTTCAGGATCGTGTTCTTGGTGGACAGGTAGAGCGGGTACCGCCGGTCCAGCGCGTAGCGCATGGTGGCCCGGGCGAAGTCGCGGATCGAGTCGTCGAAGTTGTACATGGCCATGGCCACGCCGCCGCCGGTGAACTTCGCGACCTCGATCTCGATCGGGTGGCCCTCGTTCTCCGGCACGTAGGTGATCGTCACCGTGCCGGGGCCCGGCACCACGAAGTCGCTGGCCTTGTACTGGTCGGCGTGCGCGTGGCGGCCGATGATGATCGGCTTGGTCCAGGTCGGGACCAGCCGCGGGATGTTCGAGATGACGATCGGCTCGCGGAAGATGACCCCGCCGAGAATGTTGCGGATGGTGCCGTTCGGTGACCGCCACATCTTCTTCAGGCCGAACTCGGTCACCCGGGCCTCGTCCGGGGTGATCGTGGCGCACTTCACGCCGACGCCGTGGCGCAGGATGGCGTGCGCGGCATCGATGGTGACCTGGTCGTCGGTCGCGTCGCGGTGCTGCACGGAAAGGTCGTAGTACTCAAGCTCGATATCCAGGTAGGGCAGGATCAGCTGGTCCTTGATGTACTGCCAGATGATCCGCGTCATCTCGTCGCCATCGAGTTCGACGACGGGATTGGCTACCTTGATCTTGGCCATTGTGTTGCCTCGTTCCCTTTCCCTGATTATGCGGCCGCTTATGGCAGCGACGCCGCGACCGCGAGCACCGCGGCGCCGAGCACCGCGAAACCCGCCACGTCCTGGGCCTTGCTCCGCGTCGCCAGCGGCCCGGCGTAACGCGGCGGCAACGCGAGCCGGGCCAGCGCGGCCACCAGCAGCGAGGCACCCACCACCGCGGCGCCCCGGCCCGCGGACCGCGAACCCTGCGAGGCCACGAACAGGCCGACGGCCGTGCCCGCGAGCACGAGCAGGTACGGCAGCCAGGCCACGATCGGGGACACCGGCTTGGCCGGCGCGGCCCTGCGGCCGCGGGGGAAGCCCTGGTGGTGGATAGGTGGCGGCGCGGCGGCAGATCCCGGCTGCGGTGCTGGCGGTGCCTGAGGTGCTGGCGGTGCCTGGGGTGCCTGGGGTGCCTGGGGTGCTGCTTGCCGCGTCTGCTGCCGCATCTTCTGCGGACCAGCGCTGTGAGCACCGGCGCTCGTCGGCCTATTCGCCATGCACGTGCCTCCCCGGCTTTTCCGCAGGAAGTTTACCGGGGGCTGGCCCGGGCCGGCGCCTTGGAGGGTGCCTGGATCCGAGACCGCCCCGGGCGGGCGGTGGCTGGATCCGAGACAGCCCGGTTGCTGAATTCCAGACGGCCCGGTTCCCGGCTTCGCATGACATCTCGGCGTAAGACCCGTGACACTGGGGGTGACCAGATGGTGAGATATCACTATCGGCTCCGTTAGACGGGAGGGTCGCCGTGGATACACCGTTTCTCCGCGTCGAAGACAGTGGCGAAGTGATTTCGCTGCGCGGGGAAGTGACGACCGTCGGCCGCGGCCGGGGCGTCGACATCCGGCTCGACGATCCCAGCGTGTCACGCCTGCACGCCGAGCTTATCCGCCGCGGCCCCTACGTCTACGTCGTCGATCTCGGTTTATCACGCAACGGCACACGGGTTAACGGACGCCCCGTCGCCCGCCGCGTCCTGGACGAGGGCGACGTGCTGAGCTTCGGCGCGGCCCGCTGCCGGATCGGCGGCATCCCGCAGGAGGAACTGGCCGAGGAAGCCGAGCTGCGCCGGGCGGTCGCGCCCGAGCTCACCCGGCGCGAACTCGACGTGCTCACCTCGCTGTGCCGGCCCGCGCTGTCCGACGAGGCGTTCGCCATGCCCGCCACCGCGCACGAGATCGCCACCGACCTGGTGGTCACCGAGGCCGCGGTCAAGCAGCACCTGCTGCGGCTGTACCAGAAGTTCCGGGTGCCCGAGGGGCCGAACCGCCGGACCCGGCTGGCCAACGAGGTGGTGGCGCTGGGGCTGGTCAAGCCGATGCCGCTGGGCGAGGCGGGCGAGATCTCAGGCGTGCCGGAGCAGCCAGTCCGCCGCCGACGAGACCAGACCTGCTAGCCGGGGCGCCTTGGGCAGCGCGCCGTGCAGCGAGGGCAGCTTCAGGTGGCCGATCAGCGGCCAGCCGTGCAGCGTGGGCAGGTGCGGGCTCATCACCGGCCAGTAGTACGGGGCCTGGGACGCCGCGAAGATCACCGCGCCCGCGGCCAGCGCCCACACCGCCGAGCGCGGTCACCGCGGCGGTCAGCGGGGTGCGGGCCAGCGCGCCCGCCATCCGGTTCAGCTGCCGCCGCGGCAGGCCCGAGCCGGGACCGACGCCGTACCAGGCGACGATGGCCGCGGCGGCGTACGCGCCGGCCCGAGGCAGTTCCAGGCTCTGGGTGACCGCGAGGGTGGCGAAGTAGACCGCCGCGCCCACGGCGAAGGCCAGCGGGGCCATCAGTGCCTCGGTGAGCAGCGCCCGGGCCACGCTCAGCGGCGCGGTGACCACCACGACCAGCAGGTCGCTGGCCCGCGGCCCGCGCACCGAACGGCGGACGGCCAGCGCGCTCTGCGCCTGGTCGGCCGCGCGGAGCAGAGTGATCACGGCCAGCGAGACGATCAGGCCGGCCACCGGCAGGATCAGGGTCAGCGCCACGGCCGCGATCATGACGGCCAGGCCAGCCCAGGTGGTGTGGCCGGGCTGGGCGGTCCTGGAGGCTGGCGCGCCTCTGCCGGTTCCGGGCGCCTGAGGGCCGTACGGGGCTTGCGGGCCGTACGGGGCTTGCGGGCCGTACGGGGCTTGCGGGCCGTACGGGGCTTGCGGGCCGTACGGGGCCTGGGGGTTCTGGGGGTTCTGGGGGGCGGGCCGGGCTGGGTTCGGGGCCGGGAGCGGGCCGCGGGATTGCGCCGCGAGCGGGGGGAGCGGGGCGCGGGGTTGGGCCTGGGGCGGGGCGTCGCTGACCGGGGGGAGCAGGTCGGCGACGTAGCGGGCGGCCTGCTTGGGGGCGGGATAGGCCGGGGGCTGCTTGTTCTTCTTGCCCGGCTTGGCCGGGGGGGACTGGCCGTTGGCGTGGCTGGCGCCGGTGATCACGGCGGTGGGGCGGGGGCCGACCGCGGTGGCGGCCGGGCCGGCCGCGCTCAGGTCCAGGGCGCTGGCCTGGCCGCTCAGCCAGCCGGCCGACGGGCGGTGGGACGGGTCCCGGGCCAGCGCCGCGGACACCAGCGGCACCAGCGGGCCGGGGACGCCGGACAGGTCGGCGTGGCCGGCGATGATCCGGTAGAAGATGGTCTGGAACGAGTCGCCGCCCCCGCCGTAGGGCGCGCGGCCGGTGGCCGCGTAGGCCATCGACGCGCCCCAGGAGTGCACGTCGGAGGCCGGGCTGCTCGGCTGGCCCTCGATGACCTCGGGCGCCAGGTACCCGGGCGTGCCCATGACCAGGCCGGTCTGGGTCAGCCGGGTGGCGTCCGGGGTCTGGGCGATGCCGAAGTCGATCACCACCGGGCGGTCGTCGGTGAGCATCACGTTGCCCGGCTTGAGGTCGCGGTGCACCACGCCCGCGGCGTGGATCGCGGTCAGCGCCTCCGCGGTGCCGTAGGCCAGCAGGCGCAGGCCCGAGCCGGACAGCGGCCCGCGGTTGCGCACCATGGCCTCCAGCGTCGGCCCCGGCACGTAGCGGGTCACGATGTAGGGGAACTCGCCGGTCACGTCGGCGTCCAGCACCTCCGCGACGAACGCGCTGCGCACCCGCCGCATGGTCTCGACCTCGCGGGCCAGCCGGAGGCGGGCGTTGGCGCTCTCGGTGCTGTCCGGGTGCAGCACCTTGATGGCCACCAGGTCGCCCTGCGGATCGAGGGCAAGGTGAACCACCCCCATACCACCTTCCCCAAGGCGGTCCTGAAGGCGATACGGGCCGAGAGTCCCCGGTAGTCGATCGGTCGCAGGCATCGCGGAATCCAGAGTACGAAACAGATGCAATGTTCGGGCGAAAAGAGAAGTTGCCTGTTTGTAACGGCTCGCCGGGTCGTTACCGGATGCGGGCGACGGTAAGCGCAGCGCCGGCGTCCCGCCACAGCAGGAACGCCAGGGCGGCGAGCCCAGGACGGCGCAGAACGCCAGGCATCGGGGTCCGGGATCTCACCGAGCCACGCCGGGACGACTAGAATTCCGGCATTGCTACTTGTGGAGCCGCTACCGATGACTGAGCATGACGACGCGCTCTCGCTGGACATGGTGACCGCCGCGCTGCGCGCCGATAGCACCGACGTGACCATCTACGCCCGCGTCCTGACCCAGTCGCTGGGCGAGGCGCTGCCCGCCGACTGCGTGACCGTGGACCGGGAGCGCAGCGTGTCGGACCGGATGCGCGGGCGCCCCGGGGAGATCTCCCGGGTCGCGGTGCAGCTCGGCGACCAGCAGATGACGCTGTCGGTGCAGAAGGGCCGGGCGGTGGCCGAGATCTGCCGGGCGGTCCGCGGCGTGGTGCTGTCCCGCCAGACGGTCCCGATCCACGAGTGGGCCGCGGCACTGGCCGCCGGGCTGGTCGCCTACGCCGAGCAGAACGCCCAGGCCGCCCAGGCCCTGCGCCGCATCGTGGCCGGCGGCCCCGACAGCATCGGCAGCATCGAAAGCTGAGGCCGCGGGGGCGGCACAGCCGGGTGAACGTGGCGTTGTGATGGCTCTACGGGCTGTTGCAGAGAGTGGCGTTCATCGGTTGCCCGGGGGGGTTAGCGGCCGGTGAAGGTGGCTTTGCCGGGGCCGTTGTCCAGGAAGCTGCGCATGCCGGCGCGCTGGTCGTCGGTGCCGAACAGGGCGGCGAACTGGACGCGCTCGATCTCCAGGCCGGTGGCCAGGTCCACTCCCAGGCCGTAGTCGATGGCCTGCTTGGCCGCGCGCAGGGCCAGGGCGGGGCCGGCGGCGTACTGCCGCACCAGGTCCAGGGCCGTCTGGTACACCGACTCGTCCGGGACCACGCGGTCCACCAGGCCGATCTGGAGCGCCTCGGCGGCCTTGACCATGCGCCCGGTGAACACCAGGTCCTTGGCCTTGGCCGGGCCGACCAGGCGGGGCAGCCGCTGGGTGCCGCCCGCCCCGGGGATGACGCCGAGCAGGATCTCGGGCTGGCCGAGCCGGGCGCTCTCGCCGGCGCACCCGGAAGTCCGCGGCCAGCGCGAGCTCGAGGCCGCCGCCCAGCGCGTAGCCGGTGATCGCGGCGACCACCGGCTTGCCCAGGCCCGCGATCAGGTCCATGGTGCCCTGCAGCCGCCCGGATCGCGCGGCCATCTCGGCGTAGCCCGCCTCGGCCATGACGCCGATGTCCGCGCCGCCGGCGAAGACCCGCTCACCGCCGTAGATGATCACCGCCCGCACCTCGTCCGCGGCCGCGGCCCGGGCCGCCTCGGCGAGCTCGGCGGTCACCTGGTCGTTCAGCGCGTTGACCTTCGGCCGGTCCAGCCGGATCGTGCCGATGCCGTCCGCGACCTCAGCCGCACGAATTCCACTGCATCGCAGGTCTCCGTTGGTCATGCCGGCCGGGGCTTGCGGGTAGGTGACCAGGCCGAGCTCGGCGCGGCTGTCCAGCAGGCGGTGGCTGGGCAGCACGCGGACCGTGTAGCCGAACGGCCCCGGCCGGTCCAGCGACACCTCGCCGGAGTAGCGCACCGCGCTGAGTCCATCCTCGGCAGCAGAGTGGGCCCCGTGGTCAGTAGCGCCGTGGTTAGTAGCAGGGTCGGCGGTGAGCGTGGCGTAGCCGGGCCGCACGATCTCGTCGTCCTCGTCCGGGCGCCCGTACACCACCTCGACGGCCACGTCGTCCCTGGTCAGCTCGCCCAGGGCCACCGAGACCCGGACGGCCAGCGCCGCGCCGAGCCGCTGCCCGGCCGCCTCGGACTCCACGTGCTCGATCCGCACCTGCGGCCAGGCCCCGATCACCCGCTTCTTCCACGCGGCCAGCTCGCGCGCGGGACCGAACCCGTCGGCGTCGGTCAGCGCGCGGGTGGACGCCGCGGCCGGCACGTACAGCGCGTTGACGTACTCGCGGACCATCCGCTCGGCCTGGACCTTCGGGCCCAGCGAGCGCATCGCGTGCCGGATCCGCTCCACCCAGCCCTGCGCCACGCCGTCGGGGTCGCGTTCGTAGAACAGCGGCGCCACCGACTTGCCGAGCAGCTCGTACAGGGCCTGGGCCTCGAGCTCGTCCCGGCGCCCGGTGTCAACCACGCCGTCCGCGGACGGGATCTCCCAGCCGTTGCCGCCGTCGTACCACTCGTCCCACCAGCCGTCCCGGACCGACACGTTGAGCGCGCCGTTCAGCGCGGCCTTCATGCCCGAGGTGCCGCAGGCCTCGAGCGGGCGCAGCGGGTTGTTCAGCCACACGTCGCAGCCCTGCACCAGGGTGCGGGCCATGGCCATGTCGTAGTCGGGCAGGAACACGATCCGGCGGCGCACGTCCGGGGAGTCGCTGTACTGGACCATCTGCTGGATCAGCGCCTTGCCGCCGTCGTCGGCCGGGTGGGCCTTGCCCGCCACCACGATCTGCACCGGCTGAGACGGGTCGTTGAGCAGCGCGGCGAGCTGGGCCGGGTCGTTGAGCATGAGCGTGAGCCGCTTGTAGGACGGCACCCGGCGGGCGAACCCGATGGTCAGCACGTGCTCGTCCAGGACGTCGTCGATCCAGGTCAGTTCGGCGCCGGACGCGCCGCGCTGGCGCCAGGAGGCGCGCAGCCGGCGCCGGGTCTCGGCCACCAGCCGGGCGCGCAGCAGGGACCGGGTGGCCCAGATCTGCCCGGCCGGGGCGGCCGCGGCGCGCTCCCAGTCCCACTCGCTGGTCTCGCCAGCAAGCGCGCCGACCTCGGGCGCCACCCAGGTGGGGGTGTGCACGCCGTTGGTGACCGAGCCGATCGGCACCTCGCTGGTGTCGAACCCCGGCCACAGGCCGGCGAACATCTGCCTGCTGACCTGGCCGTGCAGCAGCGAGACGCCGTTGACCCGCTGGGCCAGCCGCATGCCCATGACGGCCATGTTGAAGATGTCCGGGTCGCCGCCCGGATAGGTCTCGGCGCCGAGCGCGAGCACCCGGTCCACGGGCAGCAGCGGGTCGTCGTCGAAGTGCTGGCGGACCGCCTCGCGGGGGAACCGGTCGATGCCGGCCGGGACCGGCGTGTGCGTGGTGAACACCGTGCCGGCCCGGCCGACCTCGATGGCCTCGTCGAAGCTCAGCCCGCGCTCGGCGTACTCGCGGATCCGCTCCAGGCCGAGGAACCCGGCGTGTCCCTCGTTGGTGTGGAACACCTCGGGCGAGGGATGCCCGGTCAGCGCGCAGAACGCCCGGACCGCCCGCATCCCGCCGATGCCGAGCAGCAGCTCCTGGCGGAGCCGGTGGTCGCTGCCGCCGCCGTACAGCCGGTCGGTGACCTCGTGCAGGTCGGGCTCGTTCTGCTTCACGTAGGAGTCGAGCAGCAGCAGCGGGATCCGGCCCACCTGCGCCACCCAGACCTGCGCGGACAGCTGGCGGCCCGCGGGCAGGCTGACCGCGATCTGCACCGCGGCGCCGGCGGCATCGCGGAGCAGCTCGAGGGGCAGGCCGTTCGGGTCGTCGCCCGGATAGCGCTCGGCCTGCCAGCCGTCGGCGGACAGCGACTGGGTGAAGTACCCGTGCCGGTACAGCAGCCCGACCCCGATCAGCGGCACGCCCAGGTCCGAGGCGGTCTTCAGGTGGTCCCCGGCCAGGATGCCCAGGCCGCCCGAGTACTGCGGCAGGGCGGCGGTGATGCCGTACTCCGGCGAGAAGTACGCCACCGCGCCGGGACCGGCCTGGACCGCGTCGGCGTACCAGCGCGGGCTCGACATGTAGTCGCGCAGGCCGCCCTCGGTGTCGCGCAGGCGGGCCAGGAAGTCCGGGTCGGCCGCCAGGGCCGACACCCGCTCCGGCGGCACCGCGCTGAGCATCGCGATCGGGTCGCCGCCCGCCGCCTGCCAGGCGTCGGGGTCGATCGAGGCGAACAGGTCGGCGGTCGGGGCATGCCAGGACCAGCGGAGGTTCAGCATCAGGCCCAGCAGCGGCGCCAGCGGCTCGGGCAGGGTGACGCGGACGGTGAACCGGCGAATCGCTTTCACGGGCAGACCATATTCGGTCCGCGCCCGCTACGCCGAACCGATCCCGGATTCCGAGCCGCAAAATGCCGGGCCGTTAGGTAAAAAAGATTTCAAATTAAGCCTAACGAACAGTGGTAACAGGGTCCGTACGGGCCTAGAGCAAAACCCTGGCTGCGCCGCGTTTTGTATACCGGACCCGCGCTGGCATGAAGCGGCCCGCGGTCGGTAGCGTAACCAGGGTGATTGGACGAATCCCGATCCTTGACGTCGAGCCGGCGGTGGACTGCGGCGCCCGCCCGGCCAAGGCCGTGGCCGGGGAGACCTTCGAGGTGAGCGCGACGGTCTTCCGCGAGGGACACGGCATCGTCGGCGTCGGCGCGGTGCTGCGTGATCCGGAACGGAACCCGGGCCCGCTGGTGCCGATGCGCGAGCTCGCGCCGGGCACGGACCGCTACGGCGCGGACGTGACCGTGACCAGCGAGGGGCTGTGGCGCTTCCACGTGGAGGCGTGGGCGGACCCGATCGCCAGCTGGCACCACGACGCGGCGATCAAGATCCCCGGCGGGCAGGACGTGGAGCTGATGCTCACCGAGGGCGCGCTGCTGTACGAACGGGCCGCGCGGCGGATCCCGCAGCCGCCCGGAGCCGCGCGTCCGGCGGCGGCGCGGGCCGCGCTGCGCGCGCTGGTGGCGCGGATGCGGGACCGCTCGCTGACCCCGTGGGAGCGGTTCGCGGGGTCCTCCGATCCCGGGATCGCCGAGATCCTGGCCCGGTGGCCGCTGCGCGAGCTGGTGACCCGGTCCAAGGCGCTGACCGTGCGCGCGGACCGGGAGCGGGCGCTGTACGGGGCGTGGTACGAGTTCTTCCCGCGGTCCGAGGGGGCCCAGGTCGACCAGGTCCCGGCGGTCTCCGGCACCTTCCGTACCGCGGCGCTGCGGCTGCCCGCGGTCGCGGCCATGGGCTTCGACGTGGTCTACCTGCCGCCGGTGCACCCGATCGGCGTCTCGTTCCGCAAGGGCCGGAACAACACGCTGACCCCGCAGCCGGGCGACCCCGGCTCGCCGTGGGCGATCGGGTCCGCGGACGGCGGGCACGACGCGATCCACCCGGACCTGGGCACGTTCGAGGACTTCGACGCGTTCGTGGCGCGCACCCGCGAGCTGGGCATGGAGGTCGCGCTCGACCTGGCCCTGAACGCCTCGCCCGATCACCCGTGGGTGCGCAAGCACCCGGAGTGGTTCACCACCCGGGCCGACGGCACCATCGCCTACGCGGAGAACCCGCCCAAGAAGTACCAGGACATCTACAACTTCAACTTCGACAACGACCCGGAGGGCATCTACGCCGAGGTGCTGCGGATCGTCCGGCTGTGGATGGACCACGGGGTGCGGATCTTCCGGGTGGACAACCCGCACACCAAGCCGGTCCGGTTCTGGGAACGGCTGCTCACCGAGATCCGGGTCAGCGACCCCGACGTGCTGTTCCTGGCCGAGGCGTTCACCCGCCCGGCCATGATGCGGACCCTGGCCAAGATCGGCTTCCACCAGTCCTACACGTACTTCACCTGGCGGAACGAAGAGCCCGAGCTGACCGAGTACATGCTGGAGCTGTCCGGGGAGACCGCGCCCTACATGCGGCCGAACTTCTTCACCAACACCCCGGACATCCTGCACGCCTACCTGCAGTACGGCGGGCTGCCCGCGTTCCGGATCCGGGCCGTGCTGGCCTCGATGCTCTCCCCCTCCTGGGGCATCTACTCCGGGTACGAGCTGGGCGAGAACGTGCCGATCCGGCCGGGCAGCGAGGAGTACCTGGACTCGGAGAAGTACCAGTACCGGCCGCGGGACTGGGCGGGCGCGGCCCGGGCCGGCTTCGGCATCGCGGACCTCATCACCGCGCTCAACCGGATCAGGCGCGAGCACCCGGCCCTGCACCAGCTGAGGAATCTTCGCTTCCATCGTGTCGACCAGCCCGAACTGATGTGTTTCTCCAAGCGGAGCAGTAGTATCCCGCCAAGCCCGGTCACGGGCGGGGGGCGAGCCGACACCGTGCTGGTGATCGTCAACCTGAACCCGTACCGGGCCAGGGAGGCGACGGTCTGGCTTGACCTGCCCGCACTTGGCGTGAACCGCGAGTTCATCGTGACGGACGAGCTGACCGGTGAGTCCTTCCTCTGGGGGCAGGCCAACTACGTCCGGCTCGATCCGGCGACCCGTCCCGCGCACATCTTTAGTATTAAGCCAAGCCAGGAGATTGGGCAGTGACAGAGCACCACGAGGCGATAGCCGACTCGTTCGACGTCGAGCAGCCACACGACCCGGAGTGGTACAAGCGCGCGGTCTTCTACGAGGTGCTCATCAGGGGTTTCCAGGATTCCACCGGCGACGGCACCGGCGACCTGCGCGGCCTGGTCTCGCGGCTGGACTACCTGCAGTGGCTCGGCATCGACTGCCTGTGGCTGCTGCCCATTTACCAGTCCCCGCTGCGCGACGGCGGTTACGACATCGCCGACTTCACCACGGTGCTGCCCGAGTACGGCAACATCGGGGACTTCGTGGCGCTGGTCGAGGAGGCGCACAAGCGCGGCATCCGGGTCATCGCCGACCTGGTCATGAACCACACCTCCGACCAGCACCCGTGGTTCCAGGCGTCCCGGTCCGACCCGGACGGGCCGTACGGGGACTTCTACGTCTGGTCCGACACCGACGACGGGTACGCCGGGGCGCGGGTCATCTTCGTCGACACCGAGCAGTCCAACTGGACCTTCGACCCGGTCCGGGGCAAGTACTTCTGGCACCGGTTCTTCTCCCACCAGCCGGACCTGAACTTCGAGAACGCGCGCGTGCAGGACGCGATGATCGAGGTGCTGCGGTTCTGGCTGGACCTGGGCATCGACGGCTTCCGGCTGGACGCGGTGCCCTACCTGTACGAGCGCGAGGGCACCAACTGCGAGAACCTCAAGGAAACCCACGAGTACCTGAAGCGGATCCGGGCCGAGATCGACAAGCTGTACCCGGACAAGGTGCTGCTGGCCGAGGCCAACCAGTGGCCCGCGGACGTGGTGGACTACTTCGGCGACGCGTCCGTGGGCGGGGACGAGTGCCACATGGCGTTCCACTTCCCGCTCATGCCGCGCATCTTCATGGCCGTGCGGCGCGAGCAGCGCTACCCGATCTCGGAGATCCTGGCCCAGACCCCGGCCATCCCGTCCGGCTGCCAGTGGGGCATCTTCCTGCGCAACCACGACGAACTGACGCTGGAGATGGTCACCGACGACGAGCGTGACTACATGTACGCCGAGTACGCCAAGGACCCCCGGATGAAGGCGAACATCGGGATCCGGCGGCGGCTGGCCCCGCTGCTCGACGGCGACCGGAACCAGCTCGAGCTGTTCACCGCGCTGCTGCTGTCGCTGCCCGGCTCACCGGTGCTGTACTACGGCGACGAGATCGGCATGGGCGACAACATCTGGCTGGGCGACCGGGACGGCGTGCGCACCCCGATGCAGTGGACGCCCGACCGCAACGGCGGCTTCTCCCAGACCGACCCGCAGCGGCTGTACCTGCCGCCGATCATGGACCCGCTCTACGGCTACCAGGCGCTCAACGTCGAGGCCCAGCAGCGCAACCCGGCCTCGTTCCTGCAGTGGACGCGGCGGATGATCGAGATCCGCAAGCGGCACCCGGTGTTCGGCACCGGGGCGTACGAGGAGCTGACCTCCTCCAACCCGTCGGTGCTGGCTTTCGTGCGGCTGCCTGCTTCTGACGACGCGGATACGGACGGGTCTGACCGGATCTTGTGCGTGAACAACCTGTCCCGGTTCCCGCAGCCGGTCGAGCTGGACCTGCGGCGGTTCATCGGGGTCACGCCGGTGGAATCGATGGGCGGGGTGACGTTCCCGCGGATCGGCGAGCTGTCGTACCTGCTGACGCTGCCCGGACACGGGTTCTACTGGTTCCAGCTGCCGCCCGCCCGCGAGGAACGGCCAGCCAGCCGTCCGGACTCGGCCGGGCCGCAGCTTTATCACGGTTGACGCCATCGTCGCCGGGTAAGGGCAGGCTCATGAGTTTTGAGGATGTGCTGGCCGCGTGGCTGGTCAAGCAGCGGTGGTTCGCCGGGAAGGGTCGGACCGTCCACGACCTGGCGATCGTGGCCGACACCGAGATCATCCCCGGCGACCCCGGACTGCGGCACCTGCTGGTCACCGTCTCGCACGGCGCGACCTCCGACTGCTACCAGCTGTTCACCGGCTCGCGCGCCCGGCTGCCCGCCCGGCTCCGGCACGCCCGGATCGGGTCGTTCGACGGGCAGCAGATCTACGACGGGCTGCACGACAGCGACCTGACCCGGACGCTGCTCGACGCGATCGTGGCCGGCCGGTCGGTGGGGGCGCTGCGGTTCTGCACGGTCCCGGATGCCGACTTGTCGTGGGCTTCCGGTGCTTTCGGCGGGCTGGACAGCCTGGTGCTGACCGGGGAGCAGAGCAACACCAGCCTGGTGTTCGGCGAGTCGGCCATCTTCAAGGTGTTCCGGCGGGTGGCCGCGGGCCCGAACCCGGACCTGGAGGTGGCCACGGCGCTGGCCGAGCTCGGCTCGACGCACATCGCCGAGCCGTACGGCTACGTCGAGACCCGGTTGGACGGCGCTCCGGCGGTGCTCGCCATCTTGTCCCGGTACCTGCGCGCGGCCGCGGACGGCTGGTCGCTGGCCGCCACCAGCGTCCGCGACCTGTACGCGCTGGCGCTCTCGGATGCTGAGTTCATCCTTTCGAGTGAGGCGGGCGGGGACTTCGGGGGCGAGGCCGAACGGCTCGGCGTGGCCACCGCGCAGGTGCACATGGACCTGGCCGCCGCGTTCGGCACCTCCGAGCTGGAGCCCGAGGCGATCCGCGAGCTGGCCGAGCAGATGTTCCGCCGGCTGGACATGGCCATCGCGGCGGTGCCGGAGCTCTCCCGGTACGCCGACATGATCGGCGACGCGTTCTCCAGCCTGGCCAAACTGACCGACCCGGTGCCGGCCCAGCGGGTGCACGGCGACTACCACCTGGGCCAGGTGATGCGGACCCAGACCGGGTGGGTGGTGCTCGACTTCGAGGGCGAGCCGGCCAGCCCGCTGGCCCAGCGCCGGGCCCGCTCCTCGCCGCTGCGCGACGTGGCCGGCATGCTCCGCTCGTTCGACTACGCGGCCCGGCACCAGCTGCTCACCCACCCCGAGCGGGCCAGCCTGACCCCGGTGGCCAGCGACTGGGTGCGGCGTAACGGCGAGGCGTTCTGCGCGGGGTACGCTGAAGCCGGCGGGCTCGACCCTTTGGTGAACGCGGTGCTGCTGCGGGCCCTGATCCTGGACAAGGCGGTCTACGAGGTCATCTACGAAGCCAGGAACCGCCCGAGCTGGCTCGCCATCCCCCTGGAGACGATCGCCGAGATGCAGCCATGACCGAGACTCCCGCTTCTTCTCCTGACGTCAGCCTGGGCGAGCTGGAGCGGCTCGTGTCCGGGCAGCATCACGACCCGCACTCGATCCTGGGCGCCCACCCCGGACCAGGCGGAGTCGAAGTCCGGGTGCTGCGTCCCATGGCCCGTTCGGTAGAAATTGTCTTGGATGACGGCGGCCGGGTGCCGATGACCCACCTGTACCAGGGCGTGTTCACGGTCACCTTGCCGTCGGAGAAGGTGCCTGATTACCAGATCGCCACCGTTTACGGCGATGACGAGTCGGTGACTGACGACCCGTACCGGTTCTTGCCGCAGCTCAGCGAGTACGACCTGTACCTGATCGGCGAGGGGCGGCACGAGGAGCTGTGGCGGGTGCTCGGCGCGCACGTCCGCGAGGTGGGCTCGGTCACGGGCGTGTCGTTCGCGGTGTGGGCGCCGAACGCGCGCGGGGTCCGGGTGGCCGGCGACTTCAACTACTGGGACGGCCGCGGGTTCCCGATGCGCTCGCTGGGCGTGTCGGGGGTGTGGGAGCTGTTCGTCCCCGGCGTGGGCGACGGCGCCCGGTACAAGTACGCGGTGTGCGGCTACGACGGGGTGTGGCGGGACAAGGCCGACCCGATGGCGCACTACGCCGAGCGGCCGCCGGCCACCGCGTCGGTGGTGTTCACCTCGTCGTACGAGTGGTCTGATTCGGCCTGGATGTCTGCCCGGCCGTCGCGGACGCCGGTCAGTTCGCCGATGAGCATTTACGAGGTGCACCTGGGGTCGTGGCGGCCGGGGCTCTCGTACCGGGAGCTGGCTGATCAGCTCGTTTCGTATGTCGTCGATCTGGGCTTCACGCACGTGGAGTTCCTGCCGGTGGCCGAGCATCCGTACGGCGGCTCGTGGGGGTACCAGGTCACCTCGTACTACGCGCCCACGTCGCGGTTCGGCGACCCGGACGACTTCCGGCACCTAGTCGACGCGCTGCACCAGGCCGGCATCGGCGTGCTGCTCGACTGGGTGCCCGCGCACTTCCCGCGGGACGAGTGGGCGCTGGCCCGGTTCGACGGCACCCCGCTGTACGAGCATCCCGACCCGCGACGCGGCACGCACCCGGACTGGGGCACGCTGATCTTCAACTTCGGCCGGACCGAGGTGCGCAACTTCCTGGTCGCCAACGCGGTCTTCTGGCTCGAGGAGTTCCACATCGACGGGCTGCGGGTCGACGCGGTGGCCTCCATGCTGTACCTGGACTACTCGCGCGAGGCTGGCGAGTGGGCGCCCAACGAGTACGGCGGCCGGGAGAACCTGGACGCGATCTCGTTCCTGCAGGAGGCCAACGCCACCTGCTACAAACGCGTGCCCGGCATCTCGATGATCGCCGAGGAGTCCACCGCGTGGCCCGGGGTATCCCGGCCGGTGTACCTGGGCGGGCTGGGGTTCGGCTTCAAGTGGAACATGGGGTGGATGCACGACACGCTTTCTTATTTGTCGCTGGACCCCATCTACCGGCAGTACCACCACAACGAGATGACGTTCTCGATGGTGTACGCGTTCTCGGAGAACTTCATCCTGCCGCTGTCGCACGACGAGGTGGTGCACGGGAAGGGCTCGCTGCTGGGCAAGATGCCCGGCGATGAGTGGCGCCGGTTCGCCGGGCTGCGCGCGCTGCTGGCTTATATGTGGGCGCATCCGGGGAAGCAGCTTTTGTTCATGGGCTCGGAGTTCGGCCAGGGCAGCGAGTGGTCGGACACCCGCGGGCTTGACTGGTGGGTGCTGGACTTCGACGTGCACCAGGGCGTGCAGCGGCTGTCCCGGGACCTGAATCGTGCCTACCGTGCCTGCCCGGCGCTCTGGGAGCAGGACGCGTCGCCGGACGGGTTCCGCTGGATCGACGCCAACGACGCGCAGGGCAACGTGCTGTCGTTCCTGCGCTTCCCTGCTGCTCCTGCTGCCGTTTCTGATGCTGCTGCTGACGCGGGGCGTGCTGTTGTGGCCGCTTCGGGTGTGGCTGCTTCCGGTGCTGGTGGTGGCGGTTCGGGCATTTCCGGTTCGGGCGCTTCCGGTTCGGGCGCTTCCGGTTCGGGCGCTTCCGGTTCGGGCGCTTCCGGTTCGGGCGCTTCCGGTTCGGGCGCTTCGCGGGGCTCCGGTTCGGGCGGGGTGGTGGCGTGCATCGCCAACTTCTCGGCGGTGCCGCATCTGGGCTACAGGGTGGGCCTGCCGGTGGCGGGCCGCTGGCGTGAGGTGATCAACACCGACGCGATCGTGTACGGCGGCAGCGGCAGCGGCAACCTGGGCGGCATCGAGGCCGAGGCCGAGCCCTGGCACGGCCTGCCCGCGTCGGCCTCGATCACCGTGCCGCCGCTGGGCGTGCTCTGGCTCACCCCGGAGCAGTAGCCGCTTCCCTGAGTCAGATGGTGACGGGGAGGCATACGGGGCAGGAGTGCGTGGAGAGGGATCACTGCTTCCGCCACCGCCGGGCACCAGGACCGCTTGGCCGGAAGGCGAGATCGTGCCTCGGCACAGCTCCCTGCAGAAGAGCCACACCAATCCGCTTTCCTGTATCAGGTTCGCAGGCGAGCCCTCCGTGAAGGTGGGTACCGGTAGGGCGAGCTGACGGGCGGGAACGGCATGCGGCGGTGGCGGGCGCGGCTGGGCGTCGATGCCGTCGCGGCCGTGCTGGTCGCGGTGGTGGCGTCGGCGTCGGTGCTGGCGGTGGGGTGGTCGGCGGCCGGGGCGGTCAGCGGCCTGGCGCCGGTTGCTGCTGATTCGGCGTTGGCGGATGCGGGGTCGCTGCAGGTCTCGCCTGCTGCGGTGCAGGTATCGCAGGCTACGACGCTCACTATGAGCTTTGCCGCACCCGCGGATCCGCCGTCGCCGTATCTCACGGTCCGGCTGGCCATGCCGCCGGGCTGGACCGCGTCCGCGCCGCTGGCCGATCCAGCGTGCCAGGATGTCGGCTGCGAGGTGGAGTCCGCCACCGCCACGCAGATCGTGGTCGTGATGCGGCTGTACGACACGACCGCGTTCGCGCTCGAGGTCCCGGTCACGGTGTCCGGGTCGGCCGGTCCGGCCAGCTTCATCGCCACCGAGCAGTTCCGGAGCAGCCCGGGGGTGACCCTGCAGGCTATGGCGCCGCCGGTGACCGTGAGCTGCCCGCCTGACCAGGCCGGGACCATGACGGTGAACCCGCAGAGCGTGTCCGCGGCCAGCAGCACCGGCTTGTCGTTCACCTATACGGCGGGCAGTTGCGCGCTGGGTACCGATGGCCAGGTCGCGGTGACCGTGCCGACCGGCTGGACGGCGCCGGAGGGCACCGACTCCGCGGCCCCCGGCTATGTGAGCTGGACGGGCGGTCAGGTGTCGGTGGCCGGGCCGGTGATCACGGTGCCGGTCGGCAACCTCGAGCCGGGGACCACGACCTCCTTCGAGTACGAGAACGTCCAGGCGCCGGGTTCGCCCGGCCCGTTCACCTTCGCGGCCACCGAGCAATCCGGCCCCGGCGGGCCGGCGCAGGACCTGGCCAGCTCGCCGCAGGTCGTCGTGACGCCGTCCCAGGTGACCAGCACCACCCCGCCTCCGCCGCCGGGGGGCGCCGGGACCATGACGGTCACGCCCGGGCGGGTGACAGCCACCCACCGGACCACGCTGCGGTTCAGCTACACGGCGGCGCCGACGGGCCTGTCGCCGTCGGGTGAGGTCAGCGTCGTGGTCCCCGCCGGGTGGACCAGCCCGTCGCTCAGCCCGGGACAGGCTGGTTACGTCAGTGCGAGCGACGGCCAGCTGTCAGTGTCCGGGCAGCGGATCACCCTGACCGGCGTGACTCTCGGCTCCGGGCAGCACGTCAGCATCACCTACGCGGCGGCGACCGCTCCCGGCCCGGCCGGACTGGCCACGTTCGTGACCGCGGAGGGACCGGACGGAACCGCGGCGCTCGCGGCGCTGCGGGTATCCCCGGCGGTGACGGTCGCCCCGGTCGGCGGAGGCCCAGGGGGCCACGGCCGGATGCTGGACGGGCTGCCGATCCTGCTGGTCGTGGCCGGGCTGGTCCTGGCCGCGGCGGTGGCCGGGCTGCTGGCGTTCCGGCCGCTGGCGTTCCGGCCGCTGGCGTTCCGGCCGCTGGCGTTCCGGCCGCTGGCGTTCCGGCCGCTGGCGTTCCGGCCGTCGCGGCGGGGCGGTCACCCGGGGCCCGGCGGGGACGTCCGGGCCGTGCCGCATGCCGGGCCGCCGGTGTCGGTGACCGTCCGCGACACCGGCGGCCGTCCGGCCCTGACCGTGCGCATCGAGCCGCACGCGGGCGTCGCCGTGACCACGATCGAGGAGAGACAGCCATGACAGCGACCGTCCAGGCGGGCCCGGGCTCGGGCACCGCCGCCAGCCTGCTCTTCGGCCCGGACGTCAACGCGGCCGGGGCGCTGGCCCGGCATATCCTGACCGCGCCGACCGGCCTGGACCGGGCCGTGCAGCGGCTACCGCAGGCCACCCGGCAGGCGGCCGTGCGCGAGGCGGCCGCGGCGGCCGCGGGGCTGCTGGACGAGGACCTGGACGGCATGTTGCTGAGGGGCTGGCGGGCCCACCGCGACCTGACCGGCGCGGCCCGGCGCACGCTGGCGCACCCGGGCAGCACGGAGCTGGTGAACCTGGTCCGGCACCGGGTAACCGTCGCTCAGGAGCCGTCGGTGGCGGTCCTGGTGGACGGGCGCCAGGTGGCCACGATCGAGCTCGGGCTGTCCGTGGACTTCGACATCAAGGCGCTGGTGGCCGGGATCAGGGCCGGGCTGCTGGTCGCCGTGCACGCCGGGAGCTGCGACGTGACCGCGACCCTGGCCGTCCAGGGAACGGACGTGGCCAGCGCGAACAGCCACCTCGACCTGCCCCTCGTGCTACGGGTCAGCCCGGGGATCGCACTGCTGCCTGCCGGTGACTACCCGCCGGCCGGGCCGCCCTGGTCAGGTCACGGTGGGCCGCGTTATTCGGAGCGGATGTCGTAGTCGTCTTCCTCGACGACGTGGATGGCCGCCTCTTCCGCGGAGGCGCCGCCGCCGTCGATCCCGACGTCGGTGGCGACCAGGTCCTCTTCGTCGTCCGGATGGGCGCCCTCGTCCTCGGCCACCAGCCGGCCCGCCCGGGGGTCGGGGCCGTCGTCGAGCAGCAGGCCGTCCACGTCCTCGTCGCCCGCGTCGAGGTCCTCGCCGTCGTCCTCGTCCTCGCCGTCGTCTTCGTCGTAGGCCAGGGCGGGGTCGGGCTCCTCCTCGGACAGCAGCTGGTCCAGGGACTCGCCCTCTTCCTGCTCTGCGGCCGTGACGCCGGACCTGACCCCGGCTGACCACCGCTCAGGCGGCACCACGCCGCGGTCCAGGGGGTCGTCCCCCGGCGCGCCGCTCAGCGTGTCGGTCGAGTCCTGAACCTGGTAGTCCTGCAGGTCCTCGGACTCATGGCGGGTCTCGTCAGGCATGATCAGCTCCCTTCGGCTCCTTAACCTACCGGAGCGTTGCGCGCGGCCCGCGATCGGCGTTACCGTCCGAGCGTGGGGGACGGACGCGTGCTGGTAGGCCGAGCGGCGGAGCTTACCGTCCTGGACGCGCTGGTCAGGCAGATCGCGGCCGGGACTGGTGGCGTCGTGCTGCTGGCCGGGGAGCCGGGCGTGGGCAAGACCCACCTGGCCCGACATCCACCACTGGTGGCGGTTCCGCGACGGCAAGATCTACTACTTCCGCGGCACCGAGGACACGGCGGCGATGCTGAGCGCGTAGGTTCAGGCGGTGGCCAGCTGGCCGCCGTCGACCACCAGGACCTGACCGGTCATGTAGGACGAGGCGTCGCTGGCCAGGAACACGGCGGGGCCGGCCATCTCCTCGGGCCGGCCCCAGCGGCCCATCGGGACGTTCGCGATGGTGGACCGGCCGCCGTCGGGCCCGTCCCACAGGTTCCGGTTCAGGTCGGTGGCGGTCCAGCCGGGGCACAGCGCGTTCACCCGGATCCCGGCGGCGGCCCACTCGACCGCCAGGGTCTTGGTGACCGAGATGACCGCGGCCTTGGCGGCGCCGTACGGGCTGAGCCCGGGCGCCCCGGACATGCCCGCGACGGACGCCACGTTGATCACCGAGCCGCGGCCGCGCTCGCGCAGGTGCGCCCCGGCCGCCTGGCAGACGTAGATCGTGGAGTCCAGGTTCAGCCGCATGACCTTCTCCCAGCCGGAGATGCGCATGTCCAGGAACGGGACCATGAAGTTCATGCCGCCCGCGTTGTTGACCACGACGTCCAGCTGGCCGAGCAGCCGGGCCGACTCGTTCACCGCGGCGGTGACGTCGTCCTGGCGGGTCACGTCGAGCGGGAAGACGAAGGCCTTGCGCCCCAGGTCGGTCACCTCGCGGGCGGTCTCGGCCAGCCCGTCCTGGCTGCGGGCCGCGATGGCCACGTCCGCGCCCGCGGCGGCCAGCGCGACCGCGATGATCCGGCCGATCCCGCGGGACGCGCCCGTCACGAACGCCTTCTTCCCGGTCAGGTCAAACGCGGTCACGATTCCTCCCACTGTGTCGGTAGCGTCATCGTAGGCGGGACCAGCGCGGCCGGGTTGACCCGGCGCACGATCTCGGTCAGCGCGATGCGCACGTAGGGCTCGCCGACCCACAGGTGTTTGGCCTTTTCCACGGCGACCACCTCGGCCTGGGGCACCCGGGCGAACCGCCGCCGGGCCTCCTCGGGGCGCAGGTGGTCGTCAAGCCCGGGAACCAGCGCCAGCAGCGGCCTGCCGCAAGCGGCCCAGCGGTCCAGGTCGGCGTCGCCCGCCCGGCGCAGCGGCGGGGACAGCAGGATCGCGCCCTCGATCTCCGCCTCGGTGTCCAGGCCCCACCTCAGGGCCAGTTCGGTGCCGAACGACCAGCCGAGCAGCCACCGGGCGGGCAGGCCCGCGTCGGCGGCCCAGGACACCCCGGCGTCCACGTCGTACCGTTCGGACTCACCGCCGTCGAACTCCCCCTCGCTCGCCCCGTGGTCCGACGACGTGCCCCGGGTGTTGAAGCGCAGCACGGCCAGCTGGGCCAGGGCGGGCAGGCGGAAGGCCGCCTTCTTGAACAGGTGGCTGTCCATCATGCCGCCGTGAGTGGGCAGCGGATGCAGGCAGACCAGCGTGGCCACCGGGTCGGCGTCCACGGGCAGGGCCAGCTCCCCGACCAGCCGCACCCCGTCGGCGGTGGTCAGGGTGACCGGGGTGCGCTTGGCCGGCAGCACGGTGGCCGCCCGGATCTCGCTCATGGTGTGTCCGTCGCTCACGAGTCCGTCCTCCTTAGGCTCTGCTAACCACGGGGGGGCGACCCCCCTGGCACCCCCCGCTCTGCTAACCACGGGGGGCGACCCACCTGGCACCCCCCGCTCTGCTAACCACGGGGGGGCGACCCACCTGGCACCCCCCGCGACGGGCCGCGGCGCAGCCGGTTCTGCCAGCACGCCCGGTGCCAGTGCCGGCGCTCGCCGATACCGGCGTTGATCCCGTCGGCGGGCCAGGCCACCACGTGCGGGGTGCCCGGTACGATCTCCTGGTCACAGCCTGGGCAGCGGTAGGTCTTCGTGGTGCCGGCACCGGGCTGCTGGCGCACCACCCAGTCCCCGTCGGGCCAGGATTCGACGCGCTCCGGCCCGGGCACAGGCGCCGGAGGTCCGGAGCGCTCGCGGCGGGTCCTGCGCGGGCTCACACCTGTCCACCTTATGTGGCTACGCTCACAGCGTGAGCGCGGCCTGGGACCCGGCGGCGGCGGGCGTGCTGCGGCTGCCCTCGGGCCGGCTGGTCCGCGGCCGGGCCCTGGCGCGTCCGGTGCCCGCCGGGCTATGGCCGGACTTCGGCCTGTACCTGCTGGGTCACGAGCCGCCCGCTGTGGCGTGGGAGGCGCGCTGGCTGCGCTGGCCGGACTTCGGGCTGCCGTCCGACGCCGCGGCCGCCGGGGCCGCGTTGGGTGAGGTGTGGCAGCGGGCCGCGGCCGAGCGGGTGGAGATCGCCTGCTACGGCGGGCACGGGCGCACCGGCACGGCCCTGGCTTGCCTGGCCGTACTGGACGGCGTGCCCGGCCGGGACGCGGTCCGCTACGTCCGGGCGCACTACGCGGCGCGCGCGGTCGAGACACCCGGGCAGCGCCGCTTCGTCACCCGTTTCCCGTCCCGGCCAGTAGAGTTACCGTCCGTGCGGCTCGTCATCGCCCGGTGCAGCGTCGACTACGTCGGCAGGCTCACCGCCCACCTGCCCCCGGCCCTGCGCCTGCTCATCGTCAAGGCCGACGGGTCGGTGCTCGTGCACAGCGACGGCGGCTCGTACAAGCCGCTGAACTGGATGTCGCCGCCGTGCCGGCTGACCGAGGAACCCGGCCAGTGGACGGTGACCAACAAGGCCGGGGAGACACTCGCGATCACCATCACCGAGGTGATCAGCGACACCTCGGTGGACCTCGGGGTCGACCCGGGGCTGAAGAAGGACGGCGTGGAGGCGCACCTGCAGGAGCTGTTGGCCGCCCAGCTCGAGGTGCTCGGGGACGGCTGGCGGCTGATCCGCCGCGAGTACCCCACCCCGATCGGCCCGGTGGACCTGATGTGCCGGGACGATACCGGGCAGAGCGTGGCCGTGGAGATCAAGCGCCGTGGAGAAATTGACGGTGTGGAAGGTTCCGCTACGACGGGCGGGGCCCATGTCGCGGTGGAGATCAAGCGCGTCGCCGGGATTGACGCCGTAGAACAACTGACTCGATACCTAGAGCTATTGAACCGCGACCCATTGCTGCGGCCCGTCAAAGGTGTATTGGCCGCACAGTCGATCAGGCCACAGGCCCGGACGCTTGCTGAGGATAGGGGCATCCGCTGCGTGGTCCTCGACTATGACACCATGCGCGGAATCGAACGTGAGGGCACGCTGTTCTAGCCCGGATCTGAGGGTGCGCCATACGACGGAAGACGAGCTCCGGCTCTGGCAGAGTTATCTAAGCAGCTGAATTTGGGACGCTGCCTGCCTGGCGCCATGTGATCTTCACACGCTCTTTGTCGAAGCGCATGGCTATGCCATCCACGCTGACGAGCGGCTTACCAATACCTGGGAATACCTCGATTCGCTCGATTGACCTACCAATCAGGGCACCGCGCCATTCAATGCTCTCATTGGCGTCCCAAACCCGCCGGACTGACTCTCCAGCGGCGAGGACCTCCATTCGGCGTTTACGGTCCTCCATGAGGATCACCTCGCCATTGATGCGCGATAGCTCGGTCATGGCCTTCGACTTGGCCCTGACCAGCTCGACGCGATCCAATAGGCCACTTGCATAGTCATCGATCAGACTGTCAAGCCTGAACTGCTGCGCCGCGCGCTGGTCAAGGAGTTGCTTTAGCTTGCTATAGCTAAACTCGTCATTCCTAAGGAGGTCAGCAATTTGCTGAGGGGCAAGGCGGTCAAAGACCAACTCACGGACGTGCCATTCAATGGCATTGGCATTAATTGTCACGCCACCACACCCGCGCTTGCGCTGCGTGTCGCCCTGAACGCGACAGTAGTATACGGGACGCAGGGGCCGACTGGGCTTGTCACGTTTTGTCTCGCCGTTCAACGAGCACCCACACTTGCCACAGTAGAGAAGCCCGGTGAGCAGGTATCTCCGGGCCTTCTGCCGGTCGGCGAACTTGGCCGCGCTGAGTCTGATCTTCAGCTGCATTTGTTCCCAGGTGACGGCGTCGAAGACTGCGGGCCACATTGCGGGGTACTGTACCCCTCGATGCTCGCGGATGCCGGCGTACCGGACCCGCCGCAGGCTGTTCCTGACGGTAACCCGATACCACATCTTGCCCTCTGCGGTCCTATATCCCTGCTCGTTGGCCCAGTAGGCGATCTCTTTGAATGAGCAGCCGACAAGCAGTTTGCTCCCCATCTCGCGAAGTATGGAAGCCTCGGTCTCATCGATCTCCATGTTGCCAGCCTTGTAGCCGAAGCACCGACGACTGCCGTGCGGTTGGCCGTTGCGAGCCCGGTCTGCCAATTTACGCCTGAGACGCTCGCTGGTCTTGCGGGATTCACGCTCCGCCAACTTGGCGGCCTGCCTCAGTCGGTACACTCCGCTCGGTACCGATAGGTCGCAACTCTCTTCCGAGGCAAGGTGGATCTCGCGAAGATCGGTGGCGCCCGCGAGATCGATCAGTTGCTCAGCTTCGGCAGGCCGACGGAGAAGGCGGTCCACCTCGGTGGCGAAGACGACATCGATCTGGTTCTGCCGTATGAGGTCGACCAGACCATGGAAATCAGGGCGCTCTTTCTTGGAATACTCAGACGCGCCGATATCATTTTCTTCGAAGATGACCACGATCTTTGCCTGTAGCCCACGACCTTGGACGTAACGCTTGACCTCGTCTAGGCATTCGGCAACTTGGATTGAAGTATTTACACTTAGCCCCCCGGGATCTCTGCTCAGGCGAGCATAGATGGCGATTCGAGCTGTTGCCTCGCTCCCCTCACCTTCGACCCTGGTTGCGTACCGGGCAGTTGTCTCCATAGAATCTATTTTAGCTGAATTTATAACCACTAGGCATCCTATACGGCGTGTCGCAGCGATTCGGAGCCAGATGGGGCGGCTGGAGATCAGAGTTGAAAATGATGAAGTCGTCGGGGATCCAAATAATTGTTCCTAATAAACGCGAGGATTAATACACACGACGTGGACAACCCGCTGGGCCTCATCGATGCCGTAGATCTCCTGCTAGACGTCACAACGTGCGGATAACCGTCAAGTTCGCTGACGACGGCCGGCTATGGCCTTGACTCTCCGGTAACGGGAGGGGTGAGGTTGCGGGTATGGCCAGTCTCGACGTGCGGGCGTTCGGGGCTCGGATCAGCTTCGGGCTGTCGCGGGAGCTGTGGCTGATCGAGGCCGGGGTGTTCCTGAACATGCTCGGCTACGGGGGCGTGCTGCCCTTCGAGATCATCTACCTGCACAACGGGCGCGGGTTCAGCCTGGGCGTGGCCGGGCTGGTGGTCGGCACGATCACCGGGATCGCGGTGGTCGTCTCCCCCGCGGCGGGCCAGCTGATCGACCGGTTCGGGGCGCGGGCGACCTCGCTGGCGGCGGGCCTCGCGCTGGCGGCCGGGTACGGCGGGCTGGCCTTCGCGCACACCCCCGCCGGGGCGTTCGCGGCGGCGGCCGGCGCGGGGGCGGGCAACGGGGTGCTGAGCCCGAGCCAGACCACGCTGCTGACCACGCTGGCGGCGGCGGACGTGCGGCACCGGGTGACCGCGGTGTCACGCGTGGCGGGGAACGCCGGGATCGGGATCGGCGGCGCGCTCGGCGGGCTGGTGGCATCCCGCGGCCTGACCGGGTTCGTGGCGCTGTTCCTGGCCAACGCGGTCAGCTACCTGGCCTACGTGGCGGTGCTGGCCGCCGTGGTACACGAGAGCCCGCGGCGGGAGCCGGTCCGGGGCGGGTACCGGCAGGTGCTGCGGGACCGGGCCTTCCTGCATCTCGCGGTGGCGGACGTGGCGATGATCGCGGTCGGCTGGGGCGTGTTCAGCTGGCTGCTGCCGCCCTTCGCCCGGAACCAGGCCGGGCTCAGCACCTCGGTGATCGGGCTGCTGCTGCTGGCCAACGCCATGGCCGTGGTGGTGGCCCAGGTCCCGGTGGCCAGGTTCGCCGAGGGCCGGCGGCGGGCGCTGACCATGGCGCTGGCTGCAGGGCTGTTCTGCGGCGCCTGCCTGCTGGTGGAGGTGGCGGCGGCCAGCCGGGCGGTCGCCGTCGCGGTCCTGGTCGTGGCGGTGATCGCGGCGGGCGTGGGCGAGTGCTTGCACACCACGGCGCTGACTCCGCTGGTGGCCGAACTCGCCCCGGCCCGCTTGCGCGGCCGGTACATGGCGATGATCGGGCTGTGCTTCTGGATCGGGCTGGCGGCCGCGCCGACCGGCGGGGCGGCGCTGCTCAACGTGTCGCCGACCGCGGCGTTCGGGGTGGCGGCGGGGGTGGCGCTGGCGGCGGCCGTCTCGATGCTGCGGCTGGAGCGGCGGCTGCCCGAGGCGGCCCGGCTGACGCCGCGACCGGGGAGAGCCGAGAGGCCGGGGAGAGCCGAGAGGCCGGGGAGAGCCGAGAGGCCGGGGAGAGCCGAGAGGGCGGAAGGGTAACTTCTGCGGCGCGGGCGGGGTTTTCCCTGACCATGACAGCAGGCCGGCGGCGGTGGCGACCAGGATGGACAGGGCGGCCGGGATGAGCAGCGCGTTGCGCAGGCCGATACCGGAGGCGGCCGCGCCGATGGCAACCGGGCCGCCGAGCAGGCCGCTGTAGGCGACCGCGGCGATGCGGCCGATGTTGCGGCCAGCGCGGGAGGGGTCCAGCCGCACCGCGGAGGAGACGATCTGCGGGAAGATCCCGGCCTGGCCCGCGCCGAGCAGGGCGAACCCGGCGATGGCGGCGGCCGGGCTGGGGATCAGCAGCCCGCCGGCCAGGCCGAGGCCGGCCACCAGGCCACTGGCCCGGACCAGCCGCACCGAGCCGAACCGCGCCGCCAGCCGGTCGCCGGCTACCCGCCCGGCCGCCATCGTGACCGAGAACGCGGCCAGCCCGGCGGCCGCCGTGCCAGCTGACGTGCCCAGGTTGACGTGCAGGTAGACGGCGCTCCAGTCGCCTGCCGCGCCCTCGCCGACCTGGCCGCACAGCGCCAGCAGGCCCAGCACCCAGATAACCAGCGTGATCTGGGCCGCCGTGCGGAGGGTCGCGTCGCCGGAACCATGGCCGGGCTCGGCCGGAGCCGGCGGGATCACCAGCCACGGGCCGATGACCAGGCCGCCGGCGGTCAGCACGGCGGCGGTCACGGCGAACGCGGGCAGCGGGCTCACGTCCAGCGCAGCGGACAGGCCCCCGATCCCCGCGCCGGCCAGCCCGGCGATGCTGTACCCGGCGTGCAGCGAGGACAGGATGGGCCGGCCGTAAGCGAGCTCCAGCTTGGCCCCGCAGGCGTTCATCGACACGTCGAGCAGCCCGGCCATCGCCCCGTACAGGGCCAGGGCCGCCACCAGCAAGGCCAGGCTGCGGGTCTGCGGGCCCAGGCCGATCGGGATCAGCGCGGCCGGGCACGCCGCCCCCGCGATCCTGGTCACCCGGGTCGCGCCGAACCGGTCCGCGATCCGCCCGCTGACCGGGAGGGTCGCCACGGCGCCCGCGGGCACCGCGAACAGCGCCAGGCCCAGGCGGCCGTCGCTCAGGTGCAGCGCCTCCTTGATGGCCGGCAGCCGGGCGCTCCAGGTCGCGGTGGCCACGCCGAGCACGAAGAAGAAACCGAGCACCGCGACGCGGGCCCGGCGGAGCACGGGTGAGGTCACGCGATCACGGACGGTTGATCTGGGGCGAGGTCATCAACACGTTTCTAGCACCGGCGCCGGGGAGAGGGGACGGTGAGGTGGGCACCGGGGAGAGGGACAGGGAAGGGAGGTGGGCACCGGGGAGAGGGGACAGGGAAGGGAGGTGGGCACCGGGGAGAGGGACAGGGAAGGGAGGTGGGCACCGGGGAGAGGGACAGGGAAGGGTGGCGGCGGGAGAGGGAACGGCGCGGCGGCCTACAGCTCCCAGCTCACCCTGACCACCTGGTCGACCAGGGCGGCCACCATGCCGCGGTCCTGCAGGCCCGGCTGCGTCCGGCCGCTCACGATGATCCCCGCGCCGCCGCAGCCGGTCTCGTTGGCCGTGACCACGACGGCGGGGCGGCTCTGCCGGGATACCGAGAAGGCCACCTGGTAGTCGGCGAAGATCTCCGGGCAGGCCGCCGCGCCGGGCGGCAAGGCCTGCATCTCGTTCAGCGCCCGCGCCAGCCGGGCGATGAACGCCTGCGACGTGACCACCTTGTGCACCGTGTGCGGACGGCGGCCGCCGACCCAGACGCGGATGGTCAGGACGTGGTAGCGGCCCGGGTCGATGTATTCGGCGGCGCTGCGGGGCGGGTACCAGGTGACCTGGGCGTCGGCGCGCAGCAGCGAGCCGCCGCCGGCGGAGGAAACCACGGTGAGCACGAGCTCGGCCCCGGCGATGCCCGCGGGCAGCGATCGGGGCCGATAGCCCACCCCCAGGTACGGGCCGGAACCGGGGCCGGAACCCGAGCTGGTGCCCTCCAGGCCGAGGCCAGCCGGCCCGTGGGCGGCCAGGAAGGCGGCGGCGACGGCCATGGGCTGGGTCAGGGCGAACAGCTGGTACTGGTCAAGCCAGGAGGAGATGTGGAGGACGCCGAACGCGGGCTCGGTCAGGGACGACGGCACGGGGGTGTGCGGCAGGCGGCGGGCGCCGGTGGGCAGGCGCAGCCGGGACAGCAGCTGCCGGGCCAGGGCGGCGGCCTGGGTCCGGCTGCCCGCGGGCGGGCCGGGGACGGCGGGGTGGCCGAGGACGGCGGGGGTGGCGGTGCTGAGGTGGGGGCCGTTACTGGAGTGCAGGGCGGGGCCGCCGGGACTGGTGGCCGCGGCGGTGCCGCAGGCAGTCAGGGTGGCTGTGGCAGCCAGGGTGGCGACTGAGAGGGCCAGGGCGGTCGTGGCGGCGAAGGGGGGCACGGAAGGTTAGACGCGGGGGTTAGCAGGGTGGTTGCATCAGCGGGATGGTTCCAGGTGGGCGTTGACGGCACGGGCTCGGGGGGCCAGATCGGGGAACTCGAGGACATCCACGCCGGCGGCGCGGAGCTGGTCGGCACCGTCACCGGCGGTGAAGATGGGGGGCTCGCGCCAGGCGTAGACGACGCGAGGGATCCCGGCCTCCAGGATGTGCTGGACGCAGGTGACGGGGCGGGAGGAGCGGGCGCCGCAGGGGACCAGGGAACTGTAGATGGTGGCGCGGCGGAGGCGGGGGTCACCGGAGCCCAGCTTGCGGAGGGCGACCTCCTCGGCGTGGTCGTGCTCCTCCTGCTCGCGGGAGTAGCCGGTGGCTAGCACCTGGCCGTCCTCGGCGACGATCACGGCGCCGACCGAGAAGGCCGACGGCGACGGCGGGCACAGGCGGGACAGCTCGACGGCCCAGCTCAGGAAGCGGCGGTCGGGGCCGCCGGGGCCGAGCAGATAGCGGAGCACGGCGATACCCTCGAGGCGTTCGGCGCTGACGAGGCTCATGGGACTGTCGGGATGATTGGGGTGTGGCGGGAGGTTGGGGTGTGGCGGGAGGTCGGGGTGCGGCGGGAGGTCGGGGTGCGGCGGGAGGTCGGGGTGCGGCGGGAGGTCGGGGTGCGGCGGGAGGTCGGGGTGCGGCGGGAGGTCGGGGGACGGCGGGAGGTTGGGATGCGGGCGGACGAGGTTGAGGCGGGGGGCGGCGGGGTCGGCGACGAAGAAGGGGGCGATGGCCAGGTGCAGCTCATCGGGCAGCTCGCTGGCCAGGAACTCAGCCATGATGCGCGCGCCACCCTCGACCAGGAGACGAGCCACGTTCCGTTCGGCCAAATCAAAAACGACGAAGTCGAGGGTCAGGGGGTCACCGGCGTCGATGATTACGGCCCGGTCGCCGAACCGGGCGCGGGCGCGGGGCAGGGCCGGGGCGGCGCAGTAGAGCAGGCGCTCGGCGCCAGGGGCGAAGAAGCGGGCCGCGGGGTCCAGGTCGGCGGTGGCGGTCACGGTGACGCGGGCCGGGTGCTCGGGCAGGCCGCGGGCGGCGCGGCGGGCGCGGCGGCGCGGGTCGCGGATCAGCAGGCGGGGGTCGTCGCGGCGGACCGTGCCCGCGCCGACCAGGATCGCGTCGCAGCCCGACCGTACCTCGTCCACCCGATCCAGGTCGGCCGGGCCGGACAGAATCAGCCGCTCCGGGCGGGCGTCGTCCAGGTAGCCATCGGCCGAGGTGGCGCAGCTCAGCAGAACGTACGGGCGTGACGGCACGGAACCCCCTGGGTGAGTCTCGCCCCAGCGTAGCTTCGGTGCTTTACTGGTCACCGATGCTTGAAACAGTCAATCCCGCAACCGGAGAAGTGCTGGCCACCTTCCCGGTCCACGGCCGCCGCGAAGTCGACGCGGCGGTCGCCACGGCGCGTGAGGCGGCCAGCTGGTGGGCCGGCCTGGGCTGGTCCGGGCGGCGCGTCCGGCTGCTGGCCTGGAAGTCCCACCTGGTCCGGTACATGGGCCGGCTCGCGCAGCTGATGCACGAGGAAACCGGCAAGCCGCTGGACGACGCGACCATGGAGATCATCCTGGCCGTGCTGCACATCGACTGGGCCGCGCGGCACGCGCGCCGGGTGCTGCGGCCGCGCCGGGTGCGCAGCGGCCTGGCCGCGATCAACCAGGCCGCCACCCTGGAGTACCAGCCGATCGGCGTGGTCGGCGTGATCGGGCCGTGGAACTACCCGGTGTTCACCCCGATGGGCTCGATCGCCTACGCGCTGGCGGCGGGGAACGCGGTGGTGTTCAAGCCGTCCGAGCTGACGCCGGCGACCGGGGCGTGGCTGGTCCAGTCGTTCGGTGAGGCGCTGGGGGTGTTCGGTCCGGTGCAGCCGGTGCTCCAGCTGATCACCGGGCCCGGGTCGACCGGCGAAGCGCTGGCCCGCAGCGGCGTGGGCAAGATCGCGTTCACCGGGTCGGCGGCCACCGCGCGCAAGGTGATGGCGGCCGCGGCCGACACCCTGACCCCGGTGCTCGCCGAGTGCGGCGGCAAGGACGCGCTGCTGGTCAGCGCGGACGCCGACCTGGACGCGGCGGCCGACGCCGCGGCCTGGGGCGCGATGTCCAACGCCGGGCAGACCTGCGTGGGCGTCGAGCGGGTGTACGTGGCCGACGCGGTGTACCACAGCTTCCTGGAACGGCTGACGCAGCGGGTGTCCGAGCTGCGGCCGGGGTCGGATTCCTCGGCTGCGTACGGGCCGATGACGCTGCCCGCGCAGACCGAGGTGGTGGCCAAGCACGTGGCGGACGCGGTGGCCCGGGGCGGCCGCGCGGTGGTGGGCGGGCCCGACGCGGTGGCCCCGCCGTACGTGCGGCCCATTGTCCTGGTCGACGTGCCGGAGAACTCCGCGGCGGTCCGGACGAGACG
The DNA here is from genome assembly GCA_963819785.1 of uncultured Actinomycetes bacterium. GTDB lineage: Bacteria > Actinomycetota > Actinomycetes > Streptosporangiales > Streptosporangiaceae > Palsa-504. The sequence goes on from CAWFXW010000016.1 coordinate 169,429, forward strand.
TTCGGGCCGACGCTGACGGTCAAGCCGGTGGTCAACATGGCCGAGGCGGTGTCCTACGCCAACGCGGGGCGGTACGGGCTGGGCTCGGCGGTTTTTTCCGGGGATCGCAAGGCAGCCATGTCCGCGGCGCGGTCGCTGAAGACCGGGATGACGTCGGTGAACTCGGTGATCGGCTACGCCATGGTGCCCGCGCTGCCGTTCGGCGGGGTGGGGGAATCGGGGTTCGGGCGGATCCACGGCGCGGACGGGCTGCGCGAGTTCTCCCGGCCCAAGGCGATCACCAGGCAGCGCATGAGGCCGCTGTTCGACGTGCTGAGGTTCGGGCGTTCGGACAAGGACCTGCGCCGGCTGGTCACGCTGACGACGCTGCTGCACGGGCGGCTGTACCGGCCGCGGCGGGCTAAGGCTCGCTGAGTTTTCGTTGTGCTCTTGTGGCGTTCTCGGCCAGGGTGAAGCGGTCGTGCAGTCCCGCGTCGCGTAGGTGCTTTTCCAGGTGAGCCGGGAGGGCGGCCAGCACCATGCGGGCGTCCGGGGCGGCGCTGACCTGGTGCTGGGCGGTGATGAGGGCGGCCAGGCCTGCTGCGTCCCAGCCGGTGAGGCTTTGTAGATCGAGAATGAGCCGGGCTTGGTTCTGGCTCGTTATTTCTTCTTGTACGGCCTGGGTGAGCCGGGCGGCCGAGGCCAGGTCGAGGGGGCCGGTGACGGTCAGCACGGCGCAGTCTTTGTGTTGCTGCCGGGCCAGGGCGAACGGCGGGCCGCCGGGCGGGGCCAGGGTGAAGCTGATCGTGGCCGAGGTGCCGTTGCGGCCGGAGCGCAGGGTGGTCTGGTCGGCGACCTGGCGGACCAGGGACAGGCCGTGGCCGGGCTCGGCGCGCCACTCCGGGGTGTGTTGCGCGTCGTCGGCTTGCGCGTCTCTGGCTTGTTGCGGGTCCGGGAGGCCGTCGTCGGTGATCTCGCAGCGCAGGGCGTGGTCCGAACGCCAGACCCGGAGGCGGCCGTGGCCGGCGCCGTGCCGGACGGCGTTGGCGGCCAGTTCGTGCACGGCGATGACCAGGTCGTCGGCGCGGCCCGGGGCCAGGCCGGCCGAGGTGGCGTGCGCGGCCACCGCCGCGCGCAGCGCGTACAGCGAGCCGGCGTCGAAGGCCTGGTCGAGGATGGGCCCGTCGGTGAGAGGATCGGGTCGGTGCGGCGTGTTTCGCTGCGGGGGCTGGCCGTCGCGGTCAGAGGTCATCGACGGTCACCACGCGGAGGGCGGGGATGTCGGCGGCGCCCAGCAGGACGAACCGGGCGGCGAGGCTCGGGCGGCAGCGCAGGATCATCCGCCGGGCCGCAGTCGGGCCGCGTCCGGCGTCCAGGCCGCGTCCGGCGTCCAGGCCGCGTCGGCGTCCAGGCCGCGTCGCGGCGTCCAGGATCATCCGGGCGCAGGTGACGTCGATGAAGGCCAGCGGGACGGCGTTGACGGTCACGTCGCCCTCGAGCCGGATGGCCTCGGTCAGCGCCAGCGCCAGCGAGTCGCAGGCCTGGTAGTCGAGCTCGCCGGCCAGCCGGATCCCGGGCGGCGCGTACTGGCGGCAGATGCGCAGCATCACGTCGGCGTGGTAGGTGGCGGCCGCGACCGAGCGGGTGTGGAAGGCCGCCACCGAGGCCAGCGTGACCGGGTCGAAGCGCTCCCGGTCATACTGGCACAGCACCGAGGTCGCGGTGCCCGCCAGCGCGGCCGCGACCTTCTCCTCGAACTCGGGCAGCTGCTCGACCCCGGTGACCGGGCCGAGCGCCCAGCTCATGTCCACCGCCAGCCGCAGGCCCTGGTTCCCGGCGGTGGCCATCTCGGCCGCCAGCCAGGTCATGGCCTGGCCCGCGCTGAACACCTGTCCGTCGAGCAGCCGGCCGTCGTAGCTGGCCGCGACCAGCTGGCCGGAGGCCAGCGCGTCCTCGACGGCGATGCCGCGCCGGGCCAGTTCGGCGGTGGCCCGGTCCGGGGTGGCGTCACTCAGCCACACCACCTTCAGGCCGCCGTCCAGCCCGTCCCTGACGAACGCCGCGGTCAGGTCGAACAACTCCTCGGGCTCGCCGAACGTCAGGCAGGCGTGGTCGTTCACGGTCAGTTCGGTGATCTGGGTGTCGGCGCTGATCGTCATCGTGTTTTCCGTTACGCCTGCGCCGCGGTGCCGGCGATCGCCATGGCGTCGACGGCGTTGGCCGGGTCGGCCGGGGCCAGCGGGGCCCGGCCGGCGATGAGGTCGGCGGCGCGTTCGGCGATGGCGATGGTGGGCGCGTTGGTGTTGCCCCGCGGCACGGTCGGCATCACCGACGCGTCGACCACGCGCAGGCCCTCGACGCCGCGCACCTTGAGTTCGGGATCCAGGACGCTGCCCCACCGGGCCTCGCTGCCCATCGCGCAGGTGCCGACCGGGTGGTACAGGGTGACCACGCTGTTCCGGACGTAGTCCAGGAGTTCGGCGTCGGATCGGACGTGGGCGCCGGGGGCGATCTCGCTGCGGCAGATGGCGGCCATCGGGCGGGCGGTCACGAACTCCCTGGCCATCTTCAGCCCGGCCACCAGCGCCCGGGCATCTCCGCCGCCGTCGGACAGGTAGCCGGGGTCGATAGCCGGCCGGTGCCGCGGGTCGGCGCTGCGCAGCCTGATCCGGCCCCGGCTCTTCACGTCGACCAGGCCGACCAGCACAGTCATGGCCCGCTGCGCCGGGTCGGCCAGGCCCTGGTTCTGGTACGCCGCGGGCAGCACGTGCAGCTGCAGGTCCGGCGCGGGCAGGCCCGGCTCGGAGTGGGCGAAGCCGCCCGACTCGGCCACGTTGCTGGCCACCGGGCCGCGGTGGGTCAGCTGCCAGCGCAGCGCGCCCGCGTTGCCGGTCTTCTCCCACAGGCCGCGCAGCCGCGGGGTGGACCAGATGACCGGCAGCACCGGGTGGTCGCTGAGGTTGGCGCCCACCCCGGGGCTGTCCGCGACGGGCTCGATGCCGGTGTCGATCAGGTGGTCGGCGGGGCCGATGCCGGACAGCATGAGCAGCTGCGGGCTGTTGACCGCGCCGCCGCACACGATGACCTCGCCGTCGGCGCGGGCGGTCTCGGTCTGGCCGTGCCGCAGGTAGGTCACGCCGGCGGCCCGGCCGCCCTCGATGAGGATCTTGGTGACCAGCGCCTCGGTGTGCACGGTGAGGTTCTCGCGGGACATGGCGGGGTGCAGGTACGCCGTCGGCGGCCGAGCACCGGCGGCCCTTGCGCACGGTGACCTGGTACCAGCCCACGCCGTCCTGGCGCGGGCCGTTGAAGTCCTCGTTGGCGGTGGCGCCCTGCTCGCGGGCGGCGGCGATGAACGCCTCGCACGCTTGCGACTTGTACCGCGGGTCGCTGACCGAGAGCGGGCCGCCCGCCCCGTGGTAGGCCGACGCGCCGCGCGAGTTGTCCTCGGCCCGCCGGAAGTACGGAATGAGGTCCTCGTAGCCCCAGCCGGTGCAGCCGTGCTCATCACGCCAGGCCTGGAAGTCGTGCCGGTTGCCGCGGATGTAGATCATGGCGTTCATGCTGCTCGAACCGCCCAGCACCTTGCCGCGCGGCCAGTAGACGGACCGGCCGCCCGCGCGGTGCTGCGGGACGGTGGTGTAGTTCCAGTCGTAGGTGGTCTGGAACAGCCTGCTCAGCGCGGCAGGCGCCTTGATCTCGTCGGCGTCATCGGCCGGGCCGGCCTCGAGCAGCAGGACCTTGACGCTGGAGTCGGCAGACAGGCGCGCGGCCAGCACGCAGCCCGCGCTCCCGGCGCCGACGATGATGTAGTCATACACGGCGGTCTCCTTCTCGGGGACAAAGGGAACAATAACGCGCCGTGGTCTTTTCTGTCGGCCTTGGGGTGCTGTGGTGCTGCGGCGCGTCCGGGTCCGGCGGGCCCCCGATACTCGCCGGACTCCGGACGCTGACGATGCTCACCGTCCCTGGACGCAGCAGTAAGCGTCGGACACGCACGGTGACAGCGGCGGGCATCCCTGCTTGTCGCGGCCGCTGGTGACCATCGTATTGATCACTCATCGTAGTCATACGATGCCACGTCGTGGTGGCGATGGGAATATCCCGACCGGGGTCGCGCGGTCAGGGGTTGAATAGGGTGGGCTTCATGGCACCTGATCGCAGCGAGAACCCGGTGGTCCTGTCCCGCATCTACACCCGCACCGGAGACGACGGGACGACCGCGCTTGGCGACGGCAGCCGGACGGCCAAGACCGATCCGCGGCTGGCCGCCTATGCCGACGTGGACGAGGCCAACAGCGCGATCGGGATGGCGATCACCTTCGGCGAGCTGCCGGCCGGCATCGTCGCGCTGCTCACCCGGGTGCAGAACGAGATGTTCGACGTGGGAGCCGACCTGTGCACCCCGGTGGCTTCGGAACCGCCGCCCGTACCCGCCGCTGCGCATCGACGCGGCGTATGTCTCGCGGCTCGAGGAGGAGTGCGACAGCTTTAACGCCGAGCTGCCCACGCTGCGCAGCTTCCTGCTGCCGGGCGGGACCCGGGGGGCGACGCTGCTGCACGTCGCGCGGACGGTGACCCGCCGGGCCGAGCGCACCGCGTGGGCCGCGGCCGCCGAGCACGGCGACTCGATGAGCCCGTGGCCCGCCCGGTACCTGAACCGGCTGTCCGACCTGTTGTTCATCCTGTCCCGGGTGGCCAACGCCGGGCACGGTGACGTCCTGTGGAAGCCGGGCGGCGACCGGGGCTGAGCTGTCGCGTCCGGGCGGGAGCTGGCGGCGCTACGTCGGGGCGTGGCACTGGCCCCCGATCGACTACGGGGGTCGTGGACCACACACCCCACACCGCCTAGTGGGCCACGTCGAGGTGGGAGCCCGGGGGGCCGGCTTCCAGCCAGGCGAGCAGGCCGGTCAGGGCCGACTCGGCCAGGGCGAGGTCCACGGTGCCGGGAACGGCGGCGGCGGACGGGCCGATCTGGCACTCGGCGACGATGCGGCCGGGGCCGAGGATGGTCACTTCCTCCTGCGTCGGCGGCCGGCGGGCGATCACGGCCAGGTCGCGGCGGGGGAAGGCCTGTTCGGGGCGCATCGAGAAGCCGAAGACGCGGTACCACCAGAACTCGTCAAGCTGGTAGGAGGCCAGGCCGAGGCGCCACGACCCGCCGGGGCGGCGCAGGCCGCACTCGACCGTGGCGCCGCCGCGCTCGAGCAGGAACCGCCGCACGGCGATACCCGAGGCGGCCACGACCAGCAGGATCAGGAAGGCGGCGAAGAGCCAGGCCGCATCGAGCGCCAGCGCTTCGCCCAACCGTAACCCCCGTCAGGCCTGGCCTGCGGCCCGCAGCAGCGCTCTGGCGTACTTGGCGTCGGCCAGTTCCTCCGGGCCCGCGCCGCTCTCGGCGAGGGCGGCGTCGAGTTCGCGGCGGGCTTCGTCGGTGTCGACCTCGCCACTGAGCTGCGCCTGGGCGGCCAGGATCGAGACCTGGTCGTCGGCCACGGACAGGAACCCGCCGCTGACCGCGGCGCGGACCCGGTTGTCGTCGTTGACGATCTCGATCAGGCTGCCCTCGGCCAGGATGCCGAACACCGGCGAGTGCCCGGCCAGGACGCCGATGTCGCCCTCCGTGGTCTTGGCGATCACGAGCGTGGCCTCGCCCGACCACAGCTCGCGGTCGGGCACGACCAGCGCCACGTGCAGGGTCACCGCTCCAGCTCCCGGGCCTTGGCCTCCACGTCCTCGATCCCGCCGACCATGTAGAAGGCCTGCTCGGGCAGGTTGTCGTACTTGCCCTCGCTGATCGCCTTGAACGAGGAGATCGTCTCCTCCAGCGGGGTGAAGACGCCCGGCTGGCCGGTGAACTGCTCGGCCACGTACATGGGCTGGGACAGGAACCGCTCGATCCGCCTGGCCCGCTGCACCGTGATCTTGTCCTCCTCGCCGAGCTCGTCGACGCCGAGGATGGCGATGATGTCCTGCAGCTCCTTGTACCGCTGCAGGATCCGCTGCACCTCACGGGCCACGTCGTAGTGGTCCTGGCCGATGTACCTGGCGTCCAGGATCCGTGAGGTGGAGTCTAGCGGGTCGACCGCCGGGTAGATCCCCTTCTCGGTGATGGCCCGGGACAGCGTGGTGGTCGCGTCGAGATGGGCGAACACGTTGTGCGGCGCGGGGTCGGTGATGTCGTCGGCGGGCACGTAGATGGCCTGCATCGAGGTGATCGAGTGACCGCGGGTGGAGGTGATCCGCTCCTGCAGCTGGCCCATCTCGTCGGCCAGCGTCGGCTGGTAGCCCACCGCGGACGGCATCCGGCCCAGCAGGGTCGAGACCTCCGAGCCGGCCTGGGTGAAACGGAAGATGTTGTCGATGAACAGCAGCACGTCCTGGCCCTGCACGTCGCGGAAGTACTCGGCCATGGTCAGCGCGGACAGCCCGACCCGCAGCCGGGTGCCCGGCGGCTCGTCCATCTGGCCGAACACCAGCGCGGTGTCCGCGATGACGCCGGACTCGGTCATCTCCAGGAACAGGTCGTTGCCCTCGCGGGTCCGCTCCCCCACCCCGGCGAACACCGAGACGCCGCCGAAGTTCTGGGCCACCCGGCGGATCATCTCCTGGATGAGCACGGTCTTGCCCACGCCGGCCCCGCCGAACAGCCCGATCTTCCCGCCCCGGACGTACGGGGTGAGCAGGTCGATGACCTTGATGCCGGTGGTGAACATCTCGGTCCGCGGCTCGAGCTGGTCCAGCGGCGGGGGGTCGCGGTGGATCGGCCACCGCTCGGTGATGTGCAGGGAAGAAGTCGGCACGTCCAGCGACTCGCCCAGGGCGTTGAACACGTGGCCCTTGGTCACGTCGCCGACCGGCACCTCGATCGGCGCCCCGGTGTTGGTCACCTCGGCGCCGCGGATCAGGCCGTCGGTGGGCTGCATCGAGATCGCGCGCACGATGTTGTCGCCGATGTGCTGCTCGACCTCCAGCGTCAGCGTCCGGGTCTCGTTCGCCAGCACGACGTCCACGTGCAGCGCGAAGTAGATCTCCGGCATGTGCTCGGCCGGGAACTCGACGTCCACGACGGGGCCGGTGACCCGGGCGACCCGGCCGGTGCCTACGGCGGTCGTCGGGTCCTCGCCGCTGGCGGCTGAGCTTTCAACGGTCGCGGTCATGTGTTCCTCACTAACTCGTCGCGCTCGCATCGGCCAGCGCGTTGGCGCCGCCGACGATCTCGCTGATTTCCTGGGTGATCTCGGCCTGCCGTGCGTTGTTCGCCTCACGGGTCAGCGTCTCGATCAGGTCGTTCGCGTTGTCCGTGGCCGCCTTCATGGCGCGCCGCCGGGAGGCCAGCTCCGAGGCCGCCGCCTCCAGCAGCGCGTAGAAGATCCGGCTCGCGACGTACTGCGGCATCAGGGCGTCGAGGACTTCGGCCGGGCCGGGCTCGAACTCATACTGCGGCAGCGGGCCGGCCGGGCTCGGCTCGTCGGTCTCGGTGATCTCCAGCGGCAGCAGCCGTCGGACCGCGGGCCGCTGGGTCAGCATGGACACGAAATCGGTGCCGACCAGGTGGATCTCGTCCACCTTGCTGTCGTCCCCGGCGTTGAACGCCTCGAGCAGGGCGTCGGCGATCGCCTTCGCGTCCCGGTACCTCGGCGAGGCGGAGAAGCCGCTCCAGGACCCGGCCAGCTCCAGCTCCCGGAACCGGTGCCAGGAGATGCCCTTGCGGCCGGCCACGTACAGCACCGGCTCGACGCCGCGCTCCCGCAGCAACTGCCGCAGCCGGGACGCCTCGCGCAGTACGTTGGCGTTGTAGGCGCCGGCGAAGCCCTGGTCACTGGTCAAGATGAGCACCGCGGCCCGGGTCGGGTGCTGCGGCTCGGTGGTGAACGGGTGCGTGATGTTGCTCGAGCGGCTGATCACCGCCTCGACCGCCCGGGTGAGCTCCCGGGCGTACGGCTGGGCGTCGCGCTGCTGCTGCTGGGCCCGGACGATCCGCGACGACGCGATCAGCTCCTGGGCGCGGGTGATCTTGGCGATGGACTGGACGGTGCCGATCCGCCGCCTGACCAGGCGAAGCTGTGCTCCCATGACCTACTGCTTCTGTGCTGGCTGGGTCTGTGCTGGCTGGGTCTGGGCGAGCTCGGGCGGCCGGCGCCGGGCGATGGTCTCCTGGCCCTCGTCCTCGAGGGCCTCGGCCTGCTCGTCCTCGGCGGACAGCAGTTCGCCCGAGCTGGTCTCGAACGAGTTGCGGAACTCCTCGACCGCGTCCTTGAGCGCGGTGACCGTGTCCTCGGGCAGGTTCTTGGACTCGCGGATCGAGGTCAGGATGCCCTCGTGCGAGCGCCGCAGGTTCTCCAGGAAGTCGTGCTCGAACCGGCTGATGTCCTCCAGCGGCACGTCGTCGAGGTAGCCGTTGCTGCCCGCCCAGATCGAGACCACCTGCTCCTCGACCGGGAACGGGTCGTACTGCGGCTGCTTGAGCAGCTCGACCAGCCGCGAGCCGCGGTCCAGCTGGGCCCGGGAGGCCGCGTCCAGGTCGGAGGCGAAGGCGGCGAACGCCTCCAGGTCGCGGTACTGCGACAGGGACAGCCGCAGGTTGCCCGCGACCGTCTTCATCGCCTTGACCTGGGCGTTGCCGCCGACACGCGACACCGACCGGCCGACGTTGATGGCCGGCCGAACGCCCGCGTTGAACAGGTCGGCCTCCAGGTAGATCTGCCCGTCGGTGATGGAGATGACGTTGGTCGGGATGTAGGCCGAGATGTCGTTGGCCTTGGTCTCGACGATCGGCAGCCCGGTCATCGAGCCCCCGCCCAGGTCGTCGGACAGCTTGGCGCATCGCTCCAGCAGCCGGGAGTGCAGGTAGAACACGTCGCCCGGGTAGGCCTCGCGGCCCGGCGGACGGCGCAGCAGCAGCGAGACCGCGCGGTAGGCCTCGGCCTGCTTGGACAGGTCGTCGAAGATGATCAGGGCGTGCTTGCCCTGGTACATCCAGTGCTGCCCGATGGCCGAGCCGGTGTACGGCGCGATGTACTTGTACCCGGCCGGGTCGGAGGCCGGCGCGGCCACGATCGTGGTGTACTCCATGGCGCCCGCGTCTTCCAGCGACTGGCGCACCTGGGCGATCGTCGAGCCCTTCTGGCCCACCGCGACGTAGATGCAGCGCACCTGCTGCGACTCGTCGCCGGTGGCCCAGTTCGCGCGCTGGTTGATGATCGCGTCGATGGCGATCGCGGTCTTGCCGGTCTGCCGGTCGCCGATGATCAGCTGCCGCTGCCCCCGGCCGATGGCGGTCATCGCGTCGATGGCCTTGATGCCGGTCTGCAGCGGCTCCTTGACCGGCTGGCGCTGCACCACCGACGGCGCCTGGGTCTCCAGCGGGCGCACCTCGGTGGTCTCGATGGGTCCCTTGCCGTCCAGCGGCTCACCCAGCGGCCCGACCACGCGGCCCAGGTAGGCGTCCCCGACCGGTACGGACAGGACCTCGCCGGTCCGCTTGACCTGCTGGCCCTCCTCGATCTCGTTGAACTCGCCGAGGACGACCACGCCGATCTCGCGCACGTCCAGGTTGAGCGCCAGGCCCCGGACGCCGTTCTCGAACACGAGCAGCTCGCTGGCCATGGCCGAGGGCAGGCCCTCGACCCGCGCGATGCCGTCGCCGCACTCGATGACGGTGCCTATCTCTTCCCGCGCGGCGCCTTCCGGCTCATACTCCTGGACGAAGCGCGCCAGCGCGTCCCGGATCTCTTCCGGCCGGATCGTCAGCTCAGCCATTGTCCTGCCCGTCTTATCGACACTGTTCTGGTCGGATTCTTGCGCTGGCACTATCAGCTCGCCAGCTTGCGCCGGACCTCGGCCAGACGACTGGCCGCGGTCCCGTCAATAAGCTCATCCCCGATCTGGACGGATATACCGCCAACCACCGAGGGATCCACGACGACATCCAGGTGAACGTCGTGTCCGTAGGCGCGGGCCAGCGCGGCGGCGAGCCGCCTGCGCTGGCTGGCCGACAGCTGGGTCGCTGACCGCACCACCGCGATCAGCTGCTGCCTGCGCCGCGCCGCGATGCCGGCGCACAGGTCCAGGGCCGCGTTCAGCGACCGCCCGCGCGGGTGTGCCACCATCTGGCTGACCAGAGCGAGGGTCACGTGAGTTACCTTGCCCTCGAGCAGGGTGCCGAGCAGCTCCCGCTTGCCCGCCTCGGGCAGCGAGGGATCGGACAGCGCGGCCCGCAGGTCGGGATTGGCCGAGACCACCCGGCCGAACCGGAACAGCCCGTCCTCCAGGTCGTCCAGGCCGCTGTCCGCCTCGGCGGCCAGCACCATGGCCTCGACCGCGAGCTCCTCGATCGCGTCCACCAGGTCGCCGGTGGTCGCCCAGTGGGCCTCGACGGCCGCCACAATCAGCCCCTCGGCGCGCTGGGTGATCTTCCCGTGCAGCAGCGAGCCGGCCACCGCGGCCTTCTCCGCCGCGGGCTTGCCCGGGTCGGACAGCGCGCGCCGCAGCCCGTGCTCGGTGTCGAGCAGCCCGACGACCGCGAACAGCTCGCTGCCCAGCCTGGTAGCCACCGTGGCGCTGGTGACCTGCTCAGCGGCCAGCCGGTCGGAGAGTTCGGCGAACGAGGCCCTGCTCACACCGCGCATGCGCACTCGCCTTGCTGTCTTGGCCGCCGTTGGCGGCGGGCCGGGCGTGCTTGATTTTTTTCTTCCGAACGGGCCATCGGGACAGCCCCTGGATCGCTGGCGTGCCGCACCGGACCTACACCTGCTCCAGCTCGTCGAGGAACCGGTCCACCATGCGGCTCTGCCGGGCCTGATCGGTCAGCGACTCGCCCACGATCCGGCTGGCCAGCTCGGTGGCCAGCGTCCCGACCTCGGCGCGCAGCGCGGTCAGCGCCTGCTGCCGCTCGGCCTGGATCTGGGCCTGGGCGGCCTCGGTCACCCGGCGCGCCTCGGCCTGGGCCTGCTCGCGCATTTCGGCGATGATCTGCGCACCCTGCTCCCGGGCCTCCTCGCGGAGCCGGGCGGCCTCGTGCCTGGCCTCGGCCAGCTGCTGCCGGTACTGCTCGAGCAGCTGCTTGGCCTGGTCCTGCGCCTCCTCGGCCCGGTCCAGGCCGCCCTGGATCGCCTCGGTGCGCTCGGCGAGCGTCTTCTGGATGCGGGGCAGCGCCAGCTTGGCCAGGAAGCCGAACACCAGGACGAACAGGATCGTGCCGATAATGAACTCAGGCCAGGAGGGGAGCAGCGGGTTCGTCGACGCCGTGCTGTCAGCGAGGTGATGGATCATCGTGCGCTCACTTCCTGCGTTGCCTCACGCGGAGTACTTGAAGATGAACGGCGCCACGAGGCCGATCAGCGCGAGCGCCTCGGTCAGCGAGAAGCCGATCCACATGTAGAGCGAGATGCGGCCGGTGGCCTCGGGCTGCCGGGCCATGGCCTCGATCGCGTGGCCGAACACCAGGCCGATGCCGATGCCCGGGCCAATGGCGGCCAGACCGTAGCCAACCGCGCCGATGTTGATGTTCAGCGTTGAGGCGGCGGCGAGAACTGACATATTCATTCCTTTTCGTGTGGGTTAGGTCAGGTGCGGGCTAGTGCGCCGGCTCCACGGAGCTGGCGATGTACGTGGCGGTCAGCGTGGTGAAGATGAACGCCTGCAGCAGGGTGACCAGGGTCTCGAGCAGGAAGACGAAGATCGCCAGCGCGAAGGAACCCACGGCGTAGAGGAACCCGACGGACAGGCTCAGCAGGTACCACGTCGCGATCGTGAAGATGGTCAGCAGCAGGTGGCCGGCGAACATGTTCCCGAACAGTCGCACCCCGAGGGTGAACGGCTGGAAGACGAAGAACCTGAGCAGCTCGACCGGGACCAGGATGATGTAGATCGGGGCCGGCACGCCCGGCGGGATCATGCTCTTGAAGTAACCCCAGCCGCCCTGGTGCTTGAACCCCAGGTACAGGTAGAGGAAGTAGACGATGAACACCATCGGCCAGACGAAGCCGATCCTGGACGGGACGGGGAACTGGAAGATGGGGATCAGTTCCATCACGTTCATGATGTAGATGAAGAAGAACAACGACACCAGGAACGGCAGGTAGGTGTCGCCCTTGCGGCCCAGCGAGGGGCGCAGGATCTGGTCCCGCACGCCCAGGATCGCCATCTCGCCGAGGTTCTGCACGCCGCGCGGCACCAGCTGGGGCTTCCGGAACGCCGCCCAGAAGAACGCGATCAGGACCAGCGCGCTCAAGATCGCCAGCAGCATCGGCTTGGTGAAGCCGAAGGAGCCGATGGTGAAGAACGGCTTCCAGTTGAAGTCCTGCAGCCCGGGGGCGGGGAACCCGCACCCGCTGAAGATGTGGCAGCCTCCGCTGGCCAGTGCGCTAACCTCACCGGTCACCGGTACTCTCCTTCCGAGGCCGTTCCAGCCCTTGCTGGTATCCCTGTCGGCCGAAGCGGTAGATGATGTAGCCGATCGAGAGGCCCAGACCGAACAGCATGCCGAGCGGGAACAGCAGCGCCACGTGCACGGCCCGGCCGATCAGCCAGCCGATGATGCCGTAGGCGGCCATCCCGGCCAGCAGGTAGCTGAACACGGTCCAGCCGGTTTCCAGGCCCTTGGCCCGGCCCTCCGCCGCGGCCTGCTTGCGCGCGCGGGTGACGGCCTCGTTGCCGTAGTCGGTCATGTCACCCGCTCCGCCGTGCCGTTGACTGCTGGGGCTGGGTTTCCGGCTCGACGTAGAGCATCTTGATCTTGATCGCGACGACGGCCTGCGCGACGCACCAGACCAGGATGCAGACGATCGCGGTGACGCCGAGGCTCCGGTCGCTGAACGCCGTCATCCCGTGCAGGACGGACACCACGACGGCCAGGGCCACGATCTTGACCACGTAGGTGACCATCGCGGCCACCATCATGGCCTGGGGGCTGATCCGGGCGGCACGCCCCACCACGAGCACGCTGAGGCCGAAGAACACGGTGACAATGCCGACCCCGACCAGCGCCCCGTACAGGCCCTTGGCCCCGGCCAGCACGGCGCACAGGGCGACCATGATCGCGGCCGCGACGGCCGTCAGCGCTCCGGCGCGCCGGATGATGATGGCGTACTTCGCCAGCATTACTTGGCTCCTGGGATGTCGACAGCAACTACGCAGGCGCGGGAGGGCCCCCCGCGCTCCGGGCAGGAGCCGGTCGCCGCGCCGTAGGCTCGGCGCGGGTATCCGGTTGTGTTGACGAAACGTATCACGGGCCTCTTCTTTGCCGTAGGGGGCCTGCTCGTGAAAGATATCACAAACTTCTTTGCTCTGTCTTTACCTGAGCGCGCACAATTTATGACCAACTCCGGGCTGGGAGCGCGGGCCGCCGCCCGGCGGCCGGGGCCGCGCGCGGGACGCAATTGCTTCCCCGGCGACAGGCCGGACGGGGAAAAGGCCAGTAGGAACGGACATTTTGCCGTGCTCGCGGGCGGTCGCGGCGAGATCGCGGGCCCCGGTCCTGGCCGGAGGCGGCTGGGCCCGGCCGGGCCCGGCCGGGCTCGGTTGGCAAAGCGAAGGTAAAGACCGGGCAATCCGGCGCGGCGTGGCCAGGGCGCAGCGTGGCCAGGACCCAGTGATGCTCCCTGCCGCTTGGCTTGCTGACCAAGGCCGGTGTCACGGCGGCTGGGAACCGGACTTCTGCAACACCGGAACCGCCAGCACCGCAATCCGGGCGCCTGGGACCGGCCGCAGTGTGGTGAATCCCCGGTTTCACCACCCTAGAACGTACTGAAAGTCCGGTTTCATCTCGTTCAGCGCCCGGGGCCAACCTTCATGATCAACTTATGTGACCATGCGCATTGGGCTAGGACCTAGTGGCGCTGCCGGGGAACCGCGGTGTTACCAGGGGATGCTTGCGGGCCGTACGGTGCTGCCGGGGCGGGGCTACCAGGGCTGCGCGTCGCGGTGCGGGGGCGGCGGCGCGAGCGGGTCGGGGCTCTCGGCGGGGTCGGGGGCCGGACCGCGTGCCGGGAACGGGTTAGCGGCGGTAAACGGGTCTCGAGTGCTGAATGGGTCTTGGGTGCTGAATGGGTCCTGGGTGTCGTATGGGTCTTGGGCGCCGAATGCGTTCGGGCCCGGGAACGGGGCCGGGGCGGCGGTGCCGTACGGGGCGGGGACGGTATACGGGTGTGACTGCGGATGGCGGCCGTTGGTGGCGGGTCCGGGGGGCTGGTCGTAGGGAACCGGGGCCTGCTGGAACGGGGCCTGCTGGAACGGGGCCTGCTGGAACGGGGGCTGCTGGAACGGGGCGGCGGCGGAGGGGGACGCGCCGTTCAGGGCGGGGCCGGGCGGGCGGGGGGCGGACCGCCTGGTTCCGCGGCGAGCGGCGGCGGCGGTGTGGCGGGAGCCCGCGGGAACGGTGGCGCGGTGCGCGGCGGCTGTCCCGTGCCTGGCCACCGCGGGGATGGCCTGATCCCTGCGGAGCAGGCGCCAGGGGCGCAGCCGGGGCATGGTGACCGGCAGCAGGGTCAGGACGGCGACCGCGGTGGCGACGATGAACACGACCAGGCGGGTCCGCACCACCGACAGCGAGACGACCGTGACCGAGAACAGCGCCGCCCACAGGTACATGATCAGCACGCTCTGCCGGTAGGAATGGCCGATGTTGAGCACCCGGTGGTGCAGGTGCTGCCGGTCGGCGGCCATCAGCGGCTTGCCCGCCCGCGTGCGGCGGATGATCGCGAACATCAGGTCCGCGTACGGGATGACGAAGATCGCGGCCGGCACCAGCAGCGGCAGGAAGGTCGGGAACCGGTCCAGGGTGTTGCTGGAGTAGTTGGTCAGCAGGGCCGGGTCAAGAGAGGCGGTGCTCGAGATCGGCCCGTAGGCCAGCATCAGGCCGAGCAGCATCGCGCCGATGTCGCCCATGAAGATCCGGGCCGGGTAGAAGTTGTGCGGCAGGAAGCCCAGGCACATGCCGGCCAGCAGCGCCGAGGACACGGCGGGCAGCGACTGGCTGGAGTTCCCGATCGTCTTGATCAGCGTGTAGGAGTAGACCAGGAACGACAGCGCGGCGACGGCCACGATGCCCGCGGCCAGGCCGTCCAGGCCGTCGATGAAGTTGATGGCGTTGATCGTGACCACGACGAGCAAGATGGTCAGCGTCAGGCTGAGGTCGGGTTCCAGGGAGAACACGCCGCCGCTCGGCATCGGCAGCCAGGGCAGCGACTGGCCGCTCCAGACCAGGATGCCGGCCGCGGCCACCTGCCCGGCCAGCTTGCTGATCGCGCTGAGCCCCCAGCGGTCATCGATGAACCCGACCACGACCACGAACCCGCCGGCCAGCAGCAGCCCGGCCGCGGTCTTGGACCCGGCGGCCTGGAAGGGATCCTGCAGCGAGGTCAGCCGGCTGGCCACGATCAGCCCGGCGACCAGCCCGCCGTACATGGCCAGCCCGCCCAGCAGCGGGGTCGCCTCGGTGTGGGTGTCCCGGGCCCGGGGCGCGTGAATCGCGCGGGTCGCGACCGCCACTCGCCGCACCAGCGGGGTGAGCAGGAAGGTCACCGCGGCGGTGACGAGCAGGACGAGGACGTACTCGCGCATGCCGCCTCAGTGTCTCCGCGGATCGGGGACCGGGATCGGGTCGGCTTTCATTACGGCCACTTTATGCCACCGGCTAGCCATCCGAGGGCGGCTCGTCAGTGGGCGCGTCGGCTCGGGCCTGGAGCGGGTGCGGTGCCGCGGGCTTGAAGTCGGCGAGCGGTTCGTTGTCGGCGATGACCGAGGCCACGGTGCGCAGCCGGTCCACCGAGATGGCCCCGGCCCGCAGCAGCGTCGGGATCGTCCCGGTCAGGTCGAGGATGGTCGACGGGATGTTGTCGGCGCACGGTCCGCCGTCGAGGTAGACCGACACCGCCTCGCCCAGCTGCTGTTCGGCCTCGTCGGCGGTGACCGCCGGGGGCTGGCCGTGCCGGTTGGCGCTGGACACCGCGAGCGGCCCGGTCTGCTTCAGCACGTCGAGCGCGACCGAGTGCAGCGGCATCCGCAGCGCCACCGTGCCCTTGGTGTCGCCCAGATCCCACAGCAGCGTCGGGCTGGCCCGGAACACCAGGGTCAGCGCGCCCGGCCAGAACTCGTCGATCAGGTCCTGCCCGAACGCCCCGAGGTCGTCCACCAGAGCCGCCGCGGCGCGCGCGGTACCGACCAGGACGGGCGGCGGCATGTTCCGGCCGCGGCCCTTGGCCGCCAGCATGGTGATCACCGCCGCGGGGGTGAACGCGTCCGCGCCGATGCCGTAGACCGTGTCGGTCGGCAGCACGATCAGCTCGCCCGCCCGCGCGGCAGCCACGGCGGCGTCGATCCCGGCGGTCCGCGAGAACTGGTCCCGGCAGTCGTAACGTGTGCTCATCTCAGCCGCCCTCACCGGATCTCATGGGTTTCACGGGTTCCACGCCGCGGTGACGAACCGGTCACGCCCGGCCAGGTCCCTGTTGTTGCGTGTGTCCCGCCAGCCAGATTCTTCCGGGAACACCCAGTACACGGCGGCGCCCTGCTGGGCGCCGTGCTCGACGGCGACGAACCCGCCCGGGCGCAGCAGCCGCCGCGCGGTGCGCTCCACGGCGCGGATGGCGGTCAGCCCGTCCGCGCCGCTCCACAGCGCGGCGGGCGGATCGTACTCGCCGACCTCGGGCGGGACGGACGCGCCGAGCGGGATGTACGGCGGGTTACTGACCACGAGGTCAACGGTACCGTCGAGCTCGCGCAGCGCGTCGGCGAAGTCGCCCGCGTGCAGCATGACCCGCCCCGCGGTGTACGGGGCGCTCTCCACGTACCTGGTGATGTTGCGCTCGGCCCAGGCCCGGGCCAGCGGGTCGGCCTCGACCGCGTGCACCCGGGCCCGCGGCACCTCCTGGGCGATGGCCAGCGCGATGGCGCCCGACCCGGTGCCGAGGTCGGCGACCACGGGCGCGGCGACGTCCATCTCCCCCAGCCGGTCGATGGCCCAGCCGGTCATCACCTCGGTCTCCGGCCGGGGCACGAACACGCCCGGGCCGACCTCGAGCTCGAGGTAGCGGAAATGCGCCTGGCCGGTGATGTGCTGCAGCGGTTCGCGGGCGGCCCGGCGCGCGATATCGGACCAGAACCGCGCGTCGAACGCGGAGTCGGGCACGGTGTGCAGCTCGCCGCGCCGGACCCGGTGCACGCTGGCCGCGATCAGCTCGGCGTCGGTGCGCGGCGATTCCACCCCGGCTTCGGCCAGCCGGGCCGCGGCCAGCGCCACCTCGTCAAGCAGCAGGCTCGTCATCGCCGGAGACCCCTGAAGTCCCGGAGTCCAGCTTCGCGGCCAGGTCGGCGGCGGCCAGCGCGTCGATCACCGCGTCGAGGTCGCCGCCGATGACCTGGTCCAGGTTGTAGGCCTTGTAGCCCACCCGGTGGTCGGAGATGCGGTTCTCCGGGAAGTTGTAGGTGCGGACCCGCTCGGACCGGTCCACGGTCCGGACCTGGCTGCGCCGCTCGGCGCTGGCCTTCGCCTCGGCGTCGGCCTCGGCCTGGGCCAGCAGGCGGGCCCGCAGCACGCGCATGGCCTGCTCCTTGTTCTGCAGCTGGCTCTTCTCGTTCTGGCAGGACACGACGATGCCGGTCGGCAGGTGGGTGATCCGCACCGCCGAGTCGGTGGTGTTCACGCTCTGGCCGCCCGGGCCGGAGGACCGGAACACGTCCACCTTCAGGTCGTTGTCGTTGATCTGCACCTCGACCGGCTCGGCCTCGGGGACGACGAGCACCCCGGCGGCGGAGGTGTGGATGCGGCCCTGGGACTCGGTCACCGGGACCCGCTGCACGCGGTGCACGCCGCCCTCGTACTTCAGCCGGGACCAGGCGCCATCGGCGCCCTTGCCCTTCACCGCGACGGTGGCGTCCTTGATGCCGCCCAGGCCCGTGATGGTGGAGTCCAGGATCTCGGTCTTCCAGCCGCGGCGTTCGGCGTACCGCTGGTACATCCGGAGCAGGTCGCTGGCGAACAGCGCGGACTCCTCGCCACCCTCCCCCGCCTTGACCTCCAGCAGGATGTCCCGCCCGTCGTTCGGGTCCTTGGGCACGAGCAGCCGGCGCAGCTCGGCCTCGAGCTCCTCACGGCGCGCGGCGAACTGCACGGCCTCCTCGGCAAAGGCGGAGTCCTCGCGGGCCAGCTCGCGAGCGGCCTGCTCGTCCTGCTCCGTCTGCTGCCACTCCTGGTAGGCGTGCACGACCGGGGTCAGCTCGGCGTAGCGGCGGCCAATCGCGCGCGCCTTCTCCTGGTCGGAGTGGAGGGCCGGGTCGGCGAGCGCGTGCTCAAGTTCGGCATGCTCGCTGACCAGGTCCGCTAGCCGGTCAAACACGGAAAGGACCTTTCGTACTTAGCTATAGACGCGGCAAAGCCGGGGTCCGGGAAACGGACCCCGGCTCGGCGGGGCTACTTCTTGGTGGCCTGCTGGCCAGAGGTCTTGCCGAAGCGCTTCTCGAACCGCGCGACGCGACCGCCGGTGTCCAGGATCTTCTGCTTGCCCGTGTAGAACGGGTGGCAGTTCGAGCAGACCTCGGCGCGGATGGTGCCGCCGGCAGCGGTGCTCCGGGTGGTGAACGTGCTCCCGCAGCTGCACGTCACCGTGGTGACGTGGTACTGGGGGTGGATGTCAGGCTTCATGGACAAACTCCTGCCTTCGGCGGTCGCCGGGTCGCTCTAGCTTTAGTGCCAGCAGAGCGTGAACCGGTACCGCATGGTTGCGGCTTTCTAGTGTGCCAGGTCGTGAAACCAATTTCCCCGGCCTGGAATTCCCGTCAGGAGCCGAGCGTGGTCTTCTGGACCTGGAGCAGGAACTCGGCGTTGCTCTTGGTCTTGCGCATCTGCTCCATGAGCAGCTCCAGGGCCTGCTGGGGCTCCAGGGCGTGCAGCACCCGGCGCAGTTGCCAGACGATCTTGAGCTCCTCGGGGGCGAGCAGGATCTCTTCCTTGCGGGTGCTCGACGCGTCCACGTCGACCGCGGGGAAGAGCCGCTTCTCGGCGAGCTCACGGCGCAGCCGCAGCTCCATGTTGCCGGTGCCCTTGAACTCCTCGAAGATCACCTCGTCCATCCGCGAGCCGGTCTCGATCAGCGCCGCGGCCAGGATGGTCAGCGAGCCGCCGTTCTCGATGTTGCGCGCCGCGCCGAAGAACCGCTTGGGCGGGTACAGCGCGGTGGAGTCCACGCCACCGGACAGGATCCGGCCGCTGGCGGGCGCCGAGTTGTTGTAGGCACGGCCCAGCCGGGTGATGTTGTCGAGCAGGATGACCACGTCGTGGCCCATCTCCACCAGGCGCTTGGCGCGCTCGATGGCCAGCTCGGCCACGGTGGTGTGGTCGTCGGCGGGGTGGTCGAAGGTCGAGTGGATGACCTCGCCCTTGACCGTGCGCTGCATGTCGGTGACCTCTTCGGGCCGCTCGTCGACCAGCACGACCATGAGGTGGCACTCGGGGTTGTTCTTGGTGATCGCGTTCGCGATGGCCTGCAGGATCGTGGTCTTGCCCGCCTTGGGCGGGGACACGATCAGGCCGCGCTGGCCCTTGCCGATCGGGCAGATCAGGTCGATGATCCGGGTGATCATGTTGCCCGGGTCGGTCTCCAGGCGCAGCCGGTCCTGCGGGTACAGCGGCACCAGCTTGGCGAAGTCGGGACGGGCCGCGGAGCGCTCCGGGTCCAGGCCGTTGACCTTGTCCAGCCGGACCAGCGCGTTGAACTTCTCCCGGCGCTCGCCGTCGCGGGGCTGGCGGACCGCGCCCTCGATGACGTCGCCCTTGCGCAGGCCGTGCTTGCGCACCTGCGACAGGGAGACGTAGACGTCGTTCGGCCCGGGCAGGTAGCCGGTGGTCCGGACGAACGCGTAACCCTGGCTCTCCAGCACGTCCAGGATGCCGGCGATCGGGATGAGCACGTCATCCTCGGCGATCACGGGCTCGGGGTCGCTCTGCCGGTCGCGGCGCCGGTTCCGGTTCCGGAACCGGTCGCGGCTGCGGCCACGGCCGCGGTCCCCGTCGTCGTCGAACTGGCCGCCGCCGGGACCGCGGGCCGCGCCGGCCGGCTCGCGGCGGTCGCCGCCCTGGTCGCGCCCGTCGCGGCCCTGGTCGCGCCCCTGGGTGCCGTGGTCGCGGCTCTGCTCACGGTTCTGATCCCGGCCGCCCTGATCGCGGCCCTGCTCACGAGGCCCCTGGTCGCGGGTGCCCTGCTCACGGCCGCTCTGGTCGCGGCTCTGCTCGCGGGTGCCCTGGGCGCGGGTGCGGGTCGGCTGGCCGTTCCGGCGGCGGCGGTCGCCGCGCTCGGTGTCGCCCTGCGGAGCGTCGGTGGCCGTGCCCGCGGCGGGTCCCGCGCCATCCTGGGCCACGCTGCTGCGGCGGGCGGTCGAGTCGGCTTCCTCGTAGAAGCTGAGCTGCTGCTGGGCGGCACCGTCGGCACCGATCCCGCCGCGGGTTCCGGGGTCCCCGTTGCCCAGGCCGGACTGCGCGCCCGCGCCGATGCCCGGCTGCGAGTGTGTGGCTGAATCCATGCCGTCCTGCTTCTCCGGGCGGGCCGCGCCGGCTCCCGCGGACGCGGCACGCTGGTTCGAACGCTGCCTACCGACACCGGCCTCCTGGCGGGGGCCTCCGACCTGACGCGCCTCGATCGCCTCAATGAGCTGGCTCTTACGCATCCGGCCGGCGCCGGGGATGGCGAGGGTCTGCGCGATGCGCTGCAACTCGGGCATGAGCATCGAGGAAAGGCCGGTACCTCCGCGACTGCGCGACTTGGACGTCGATGCCGTCGCTCCTGCGGCCGCGGGGGCATCCTCAGACACGGATGGCGCGCCGCTGAGGATTTCGGTTGTGTCGCTCACTAATGGTCCTTCCATGATTTTTCGGCCGCCTGGGTGAACCCGCTAGGCCCGTCGACCCTGTGCAACGGCATCGGGGTCAGGTCGATGCGCGCTGCTTTTATATGCCGCCAGATTCCGCAATCGCCAGGGAGATGAGTCGGAAAGCGCCCGGACGGCCGGGCCGCCCGCACCCTTCGTACCGGGGAGAGAGCGAGGCACCCTGCGCCAAAGACCTCGGGTACGGCAACAATACCGTCCCATAGGAGTTTTCCGGCTAGCGCCCGGTTTGCCGACGAGCACCCAAATCCAGAGCGGGGCACCCGGTGCGCCACTAAGCCTAACACCACGAGGACTCACGGCATTCCTTCGCAGCCATCCGTGTCGCGCGGAAGAGGAGGCAACGGACCCACGAGGCTCGCCAGCAGCACCGGGGATCCGGCACGTTCAGTTCCAGGTGGTGGTGAAGAGGCCTGGCGCTGCCGCCGCATGCCCGGTCGGACGGATTGGCCGCTCTGCTCCCGCGTCAGCAGCCCGGCTGGGACTCCGGGCGCAGGACACGCGCACCTTGCCGCTCGACGTCTAGCGAGCTTATGTGCCATGCAATACCCGTTTCTCTCACGATTGAACCCAGGCTGTCCAGGTCGTGACGATAATCCGAACCGCCCCGGGCGCCGAGGAAGACCAGCACCGAGGGACCCGCCCCCGAGACCACGGCGGGCAGGCCCGCGGACCGCAGGCCACGGACCAGCGCGTGCGTGGCGGACATGGCGCTGGCCCGGTAGTCCTGGTGCAGAAGATCCTGGGTCGCGGCCAGCAGGACGTCCGGGCCGGCGCCGGGCCAGGTCAGCGCGGCAACCAGCAGGGCGCTCCGCCCGGCGTTGGCCGCCGCGTCCTGGTGCGGGACCACGCCGGGCAGCAGGCCCCGGGCCACATCGGTGCGCACCGGCGCGGGCGCGACGCACACCACGGGAGTGACCGAGGCCAGCGGTTCGAGGCGGACCATGTGCGGGCCGTCCGGCTCGGTCCAGGCGATGGTCAGCCCGCCGCCCAGGCACGCGGCCACGTTGTCCGGGTGCCCCTCGAACTCGCAGGCCAGCGGGAGCAGCGCCGCGTCGGGCAGCTTTCCCGAGTCGGACAGCTTTCCCGACCCGGACAGGGCCTGCGCGGCGAGCAGGCCGGCCACCACCGCGGCCGCCGAGGAGCCCAGGCCCCGGCCGTGCGGGATCCGGTTCACGCAGCGCAGCCCGAGGCCGGGCGGCTGGCCGCCGGTGACGGCGAACGCCGCGCGCATGGCCCGGACGACCAGGTGCTCCTCGCCCGCGCCGGCCAGGTCCTCGCCCTCGCCGGAGATCTCGATCGACAGCCCGGACGGCAGGATCCGCGCCTCCACCTCGTCGTACAGCGTCAGCGCCAGCCCGAGCGCGTCGAACCCGGGGCCGAGGTTGGCGCTGGTCGCGGGGACCAGCACCCGGACCGCGCCGTCTGACCAGCCCACTAAGCCAGGCCGAGGGCGACGGCGGCGGCGCCCGGGTCGGCGGAGATGGTGGCCGGGGACGGGGCGCCGGACAGGGCCCAGTCCGGGTCCTTCAGGCCGTTCCCGGTGATGGTGCAGACGACCCGCGAGCCGGGCGGGATCTGCCCGCTGGCGCTGGCCTTCAGCAGGCCGGCCACGCTGGCCGAGGAGGCCAGCTCGCCGAACACCGCTTCCCGGGTGGCCAGCAGCCGGTAGGCGGCCAGGATCTCCCGGTCGGTCACCGAGTCGATCTGGCCGCCGGACTCGTCGCGGGCCGCCTCGGCCTGGCGCCAGGAGGCCGGGTTGCCGATCCGGATCGCGGTCGCGATCGTCTGCGGCTGCAGCACCGGCTCGCCGGTCACGATCGGCGCGGCACCGCTGGCCTGGAACCCGAACATCCGGGGCGCACGGGTCGCGAGGCCCTCGCGCTGGTACTCGGTGTAGCCCATCCAGTAGGCGGTGATGTTGCCGGCGTTGCCGACCGGCAGGCAGTGCACGTCCGGGGCGTCGCCGAGGTCGTCGACGATCTCGAACGCGGCGGTCTTCTGGCCCTGGATCCGGTCCGGGTTGACCGAGTTGACCAGGGCCACGGGGAACTGGGCGGCCAGCTTCCTGGCCAGCTCCAGGCAGTCGTCGAACGAGCCGTCCACCTGCAGCAGCCGCGCGCCGTGCACCAGCGCCTGGGCCAGCTTGCCGATGGCGATCTTGCCGCGGGGCACGAGCACCGCGCAGGTCAGCCCGGCCCGGGCCGCGTAGGCGGCGGCGCTGGCGCTGGTGTTTCCCGTCGATGCGCAGATCACCGCCTTGGCCCCGGTCCCGGCGGCGACGCTGATGGCCACCGTCATGCCCCGGTCCTTGAACGACCCGGTCGGGTTGCCCCCCTCGACCTTGAGGTAGACCTCGCAGCCGGTCCGGGCGGACAGCACCGGCGCGGGCAGCAGCGGCGTGCCGCCCTCGCGCAGGGTGATCACCGGCGTGGCGTCGGTGACGGGCAGCCGGTCCCGGTATTCGGCGATCACGCCGCGCCATTGCTGGCGGGCGTGGGCCAGGGTGTGCTGGGTTATCACTCTTCTTCCCCCTCCACCCGCATGACGCTGGCCACGGCACGCACCACGGACAGCGCCTCCAGGTCGCGCACGGTCGCGGCCAGGGCCGCGTCCCGCGCCGTGTGGGTGACGATGACCAGCTGGGCCTCCTGGCCCCGGCTGGCCTGGCGGACGGCCTCGATCGACACGTCGTGCCTGGCGAACGCCTCGGCCACCGGGGCCAGCACGCCGGGCCGGTCGTCCACGTCGAGCGAGACGTGGTAGCGGGTGAGCGTCTCCCCCATCGGCATGACCGGCAGCCCGGCGTAGGTGGACGCGTCCGGGCCGCGCGTGCCGCCCAGCCGGTTCCTGGCCACCGCGACGATGTCGCCGAGGACGGCACTCGCGGTGGGCGTTCCGCCCGCGCCCGCGCCGTAGAACATCAGCCGGCCCGCCGACTCGGCCTCGACGAACACCGCGTTGTAGGCCTCGGCCACCGCGGCCAGCGGGTGCGAGCGCGGGATCATCGCGGGATGCACGCGGACCGAGATGCCCTGCCCAGTTCCGGCCTGTTCATTTCCGGCCCAGCGCTCGCAGATGGCCAGCAGCTTGACCACCCGGCCCAGCGCCCGGGCGCTGCCGATGTCGGCCGCGGTGACCTCGGTGATGCCCTCGCGGTGCACGTCGGCCGCGGTCACCGGGGTGTGGAAGGCCAGGCTGGCCAGGATGGCGGCCTTGGCGGCCGCGTCGAAGCCCTCGACGTCCGCGGTCGGGTCGGCCTCGGCGTAGCCCAGGGCCTGGGCCTCCTCCAGCGACTCGGCGAAGCCGGCCCCGGAGGAGTCCATCCGGTCCAGGATGAAGTTGGTGGTGCCGTTGACGATGCCGAGCACCCGGTGCACGGTGTCCCCGGCCAGCGACTCGCGCAGCGGGCGCAGCAGCGGGATGGCCCCGGCCACCGAGGCCTCGTAGTACAGGTCGGCGCCGAACTCGCGGGCCGCGCCGTGGATCTCCGCGCCGTCCTCGGCGAGCAGAGCCTTGTTCGCGGTCACCACCGGCGTGCCGTTCTTCAGCGCGGCCAGCAGCAGCGAGCGGGCCGGCTCGATGCCGCCGATCACCTCGACCACGATGTCCACGTCCGGCCGGGTGACCAGCGCGTGCGCGTCCGCGGTGAGCAGCGCCCGGTCGATGCCCGCGGCCCGCGGGTGGCCGACCCGGCGCACCGCGATGCCGGCCAGCTCGAGCCGGGCCCCGATCCGCAGGGCCAGGTCGCCGGCCTGCTCGGTGAGCAGCCGGGCCACCTCGGAGCCGACCACCCCGCAGCCGAGCAGGGCCACCTTGAGGGTGGGGTCGTGGCTGCCGAGCGGGGCAGGCGGGTTTCCCATCATCCGAGGTCCAGTTTGAGCAGGTCGTCCAGGGTCTCGCGGCGGACGATCACGACCGGGTCGGCGCCGTCGGCGACCGCGACCACGGCGGGGCGGGGGACGTGGTTGTAGTTGCTGGCCAGGGACCGGCAGTAGGCGCCGGTGGCGGCGACGGCCAGCAGGTCGCCCGGGGCCAGGTCGGACGGCAGGTAGGCGTGCCGGACCACGATGTCGCCGCTCTCGCAGTGCCGGCCCACCACCCGGGACAGCATAGGCGGGGCCGCGGACTCGCGAGAGGCGAGCGCGGTCGTGTACTCGGCGTCGTACAGGGCGGTCCTGATGTTGTCGCTCATCCCGCCGTCCACGCTGACGTAGGTCCGCAGCCCGTCCACGTCCTTGATCGTGCCCACCGTGTACAGCGTCACCATGGACGGCCCGACGATGGCCCGGCCCGGCTCGACGGTCAGCCGCGGCCGGGCCAGCCCGGCCATGGCGCACTGCACGTCCACGATCTGGCGCAGGCTCTGCGCCAGGTCCTTGACCTCGGGGGCGTCGTCCTCGTCGGTGTAGGCGATGCCGAACCCGCCGCCCAGGTCGAGCTCGGCGATCTCGATGCCGTGCTCGTCCCGGATCCGGACGGCCAGCTCGATCACCCGGTGCGCGGCCACCTCGAAGCCGGCCGCGTCGAAGATCTGCGAGCCGATATGCGAGTGCAGCCCGGCGAACTCCAGCCCCGGGCACGCGATGACCCGCCGCACCGCCTCGTCGGCCGCGCCGGAGGCCAGCGAGAAGCCGAACTTCTGGTCGTCGTGCGCGGTGGCCATGAACTCGTGAGTGTGCGCCTCCACGCCGGTGGTGACGCGGATCAGGACTTTCGGCCGGGCCGAGGGGGTCTGGGGGAAAAGGCTTCCCCCCAGGATCGGGGGGGGTTTGGGGGGGGTCGTCCCCCCCGGGTTAGCACTGCCGGTCAGGTAGGCGAGCCGGGCGATCTCCTCGAAGGAATCGGTCACGATGTGCCCGACGCCGGCGTCGATCGCGCGGGCCAGCTCGTCCTGGGTCTTGTTGTTGCCGTGCAGGGTGATCTGCTCGGCCGGCACGCCGGCCGACAGCGCCACCTCCAGCTCGCCGCCGGTGCACACGTCGATGCCGAGGCCTTCGGCGCTCACCCAGCGCAGCACCGCCCGGGAGCAGAACGCCTTGGCCGCGTAGAACACCCGGGCCTGCGGGCCGAACGCCTCCGCGTACTCCCGGCACCGGGACCGCACGTCGGCCTCGTCGCACACGTACAGCGGCGTGCCGAACCTCGCGGCCAGCTCGCGCACGTCCGCGCCGCCCAGCGTGAGCACCCCGCCGTCCCGCCGCGCGCCACGCGGCCAGATGCCGGGGTGCAGGAGGTTGAGGTCGTTCGGCGGGGCGGGCGGGTGGTCGGCGGGCAGCACGTCACCGTGGCGAGGCCCGGCCGGGTGGGCGACGCGGCTCATCTATATCCTTTCCGGCGCGTCCACGCCGAGCAGCTCGAGCCCGGCGGCGAGCCCGGTCCGCGCCGCGTCCGCCAGCCACAGCCGTTCGCTGCTGATACTCGATATCGTTGTAAAACCCGTAGTGCTCATGGTGTCAAGCGTGCACGCGGCCAGTTCGGCCAGGTACCCGGCGAATTCGTCGGGCCGGCCGCGGCGCGCGGCCATGGCCACCCGTTCCGGGAGCCAGGACAACGCGTCGAGCAGCGCCAGCTCCTGGGGTGCCGTGAGCTGGCGCGGCCGGAACCCGCCCGGTCCGCCCTGCAGCGCGGCGGCCCAGCGCAGCACGGCGGCAGCGGCGGCATGCGCGTACCGAACAGCATAAGCGGGATTGCCGAGGACTTGCCTGGCGATGACCTCGGCGCTGGGCGTGACACCGCCCGGCGGCGTGGCGGCCAGGGCGTACCGGACCGCGTCGGGGCCCGCGTAGGCGACCGCCGCGGATACTGGTGAGCGGGTTTCCGGGGCCCGAACCACGGGCCGTTCGGGATAAAAAGAAATAGTCGCGCCCGCGGCGGTGGCGAGCCGGGCGGTCAGTTGCGCGGTGAGATCCGCGGCGGGGGGTGCGGGCACGGTGCGGCCGTGCAGGGCGTCGCTGGCGGCGCAGGCCGGGCCGGCCCGGGCGATGCGCACCGCGAGTGTGGCCAGTGCGTCGTGTGTGACTGTGACGGTGAGGTGGCCGGCGATCTCGGCGGTTTCTATCCAGGGCTCCGTGCTGAGGCGGTCCGTGAGGGCCTTTTGTTCGTCCTGGCTGAGGCGGAACGGGAGGCTGGAGGTGTAGCTGCCCGGCCGCGGGCCGGGGCGGAGCAGGGGGTCGTGGCCGGCCGCGGCGACGATGGCGCGCCGCAGGTCGGCGGTGATCATTGTGTCGGCGCCGCCAGCTCGCGGACGACGCGGATCATCTCGTTCGGGTCAAACGGCTTGGTCAGGTACGCGTCGGCGCCGACGCGGGCGCCGTGGGCCTTGTCGTCCTCCTGGGCCCGCGCGGTGATCAGCACCACCTTGATGTGGGCCGTGTCCGGCGAGCGGCGCAGCTGCACCGCCGTCTCCCAGCCGTCGAGCCTGGGCATCATCACGTCCAGCGTGATGACGTCCGGGTCGATGTCCGTCACCTTGTCCAGGCAGTCCTGCCCGTCCACCGCGGTCTCCACCTCGAAGCCCTCGAGCTGGAGGTTTACCGCGATCAGCCGCCTGATCACCTCGTCGTCGTCGACGACGAGCACCCGTCCCAATCCGTGCGTCACCAGCGTGAGGGTAGCGTCTCGCGAGCAGTGATTGAGCCTCCTGGCGGGACGTGTCCGCGCGGGCTTTGCGGCTGGTACCCTTTGGTGTCGCACGGCCCCCATAGCTCAGGGGATAGAGCACCGCCCTCCGGAGGCGGGAGCGCAGGTTCGAATCCTGCTGGGGGCGCTTGTCTTGAGGTGGCCCTTTCTGGCGCTGGCCTGCGGGTTCGCGGAAATGTCCGTTGTCACGCGGTAGCGTTAGCCGGCATTGCCGCTACCGCTAGAAGTGTCGCCGGATCATGATGATCCCAGGTCGATTCAGCCCGGATGTAAGCGGGCAGCAGTTCGTGGACCGGAGCGCGCAACTGCGGAGCAGCTATCGCCATCTGCTCAAGGGCATAGACGGCTGCGACCCGGCCCCCGGTCGTTCGTGGCCAAGTTGCTCGACCGCGGTGCCAAAACCACTCAGTCAAGGTCTGGCTGCGCTGCTCCGCGAGGGTTCTGTCCAGATGCTTACCCTGCGCTCTGAGGGTTTTTCGGTGTCCCTGCCGTTGCGCGACGGCCAAAGTACTGCGCGGCCAGAGTCCCGATGAGGGTGAGGAGGCTGGCGCTGGGCGGCGACGATCGCAGCGGCTCGTCGCAGTCCTCCGTTGCCCGCGAGCATCCGCCAACTGTCTGGCTTTACCCTGCGCCAGCGAGCGCGTCGGTCATTATGCACATAATGCCCTAAACGGGCACTTCAGGTCCGCAACATTGAGGATTCACTATAATTAATCGCATATCGGTTCGGCGTATCGAGTCGGAATCGCTGTCGTCATGCCGCCATACGATGAAGACGCAAGCCCAGTTTCGGGTGATATATCTACTTTGGCTGTATGTTCTCTATTAGATAAACACAAAGATCCCGTGAAAAGCCTGAATGTTCTGCTATTGTCACTGCTCGCAGGCAACCACTTCACGGTCGTACTGCATCAGTCTGCACTGACGATGGGGAGGGAATCAGGACCATGCGCGCGCGCATTCTTCATAGGCGCTTGATGCTGGGGTCGGCTATCGCCTTGGCATCAGTCGTCACGGCTACAGCATTGCAGGCGATACCTGCCGATGCGGCTGTAGTGCCTGTGACATTCGACAGCTCAACACCAACGATCATCATAGCCAATCTCCAGAAAGGTGATGTGGTCGATTTCGCCGCCGTTCTAACATCGACTGACCCTAACGAGTCGGGTGAGGGCGAGCCGCTGGTCCTCAGTACCAGCACTGGGGACTATTCCACGACGGATCCCACATATTCGATTCCCTTCTCTGACCACTTCACGGCGACTGCCGACGGTGAAACATTCATGGGATCGCTGCCCGGGGCCGACGGAGATGAGTCTGCAACGGTCTCGGTGACGCTGAACCCGCAGCCGAATTCAAAAGCCAACGATAAGATTAAGAACGCCGCCGCAAGCCTTAGCGATACCCTCGGCTACACCTCGATGGGTCTGACCATCGGTGCTGCTGCGCTCGTTGAGGTCCCGCCAGCCGCTGCGGTACTTGGCATAGGAGCAGGGCTCTTCGGCGCTGAAGCTATTAAGGCTAATCAAATCGCTCGAGACCCTGCCGACCCGAATTACACTGCACTTGCACGGCCTGCATTCCATCGCGTTCCAGCCCCTCCGTCAGGGCTCACCGTGCGGGAGCAGTTGGCGTACGAGGCGCTCGGCGCAAATCCCCTGGCAGAATACTCGCTCGCAGACGCGGCTTGGACAAGCTACAACCGCGCCGCCGGAGCTACCCAAGCGGGCAACAAGTTCTGGGCCAAGGTGCAATACGACCTAGCGGTAAGCTATATCCACAAACTCGGCTGGCAGGTTCTGGCGCAGCCTGTGCTACAGGTCAACTTCGTCGCTGCGCTGAAATCCGCAGGAGTGAAAGACGTAAGCGTCTCGGCTGATCAGGCCCTTGCCACAGAGGCCAGCATTAGCGCGAACGGCCTGCCTTCTTCTGAGCTGCAGCTGCTTCAAAGTCTCGGGGCCAGCACTGACGACATTCAGATCCTCACGCAGCTGGAGGTCACGCTGGATACGAGCAAGCTCGGCGGGACGACGCTGTTCACCTTGCTGACTGGACCAGCGGCGCTGACGTCGTTGGAGACACAGGCGAAGGCGCTCCTGACCGCTAACTAGTGTGTAGGCAAACGCCCAGTAGGTGGCACTCCGGCTACCTACTGGGCGTTTTGTCGCTTAAGCCCACACGCGCTAAATGTGGCTATCGTTGCCATGCGTCCTAGTATTCAACCGGCGGCGCAGAGGTTCACCGCGCGCGTTCGGGGCCTGGCCTTTGGCCTCGCCCTCGCTGTCAGGCCCGCTGGGCTGGCAGAGGCTCCGGGGTCAAGGGCGTCAGCGCCGGGCTCTGGCCTTGGGAGGCCCCGCCCGGCGCACGCCGGGCCACACTGCACGGCGGGCAGATCAAAGATGGCTGGCTCCGGGCGTGATCGCGATCGCATATGGCCCGTCGCCGACCTCGATCGGCGTCCCGGCGGTGTTGGTCGCGGTCGCGATCGGCGTCACCGTGCCCGGCTCACCCCAGACGACGACGTAGGCCATCTTCCCGTCCGGCGTGATCACTATTGCCTGGGCCCCCTCGCCGACCTCGATCGGGGTCCCTGCCGTGTTGGTCGGGGTCGCGATCGGCGTCACGGTGCTTTGGCCACTGGTGAGACGGCCTGTGTTCTCCCATGTATTGGCGACGTAGGCGGTCTTGCCGTCCGGGGTGATCGCGATCAGTCCGGGTCCCCGGCCGATCGGGATCGGCGGGCCCGGGGTGTTCGTGGCTGTGTCGATCGGTGTCACTGTGCCCCGCGGCCGTTTGACACATACACGGTCTGTACCAGTCCTGACACGTCACCTCCTCGATGGGGCCTCATCCGCTTTCCCATTGTGCTGCCCTCCAGGACGGGCCGGTCAAGGCCAGGTTGACACCAAACGGCCACGACGTCCCGCCACTCCCCTGAGGTGGACGAGTGGTGGCCGGTGCGGACGTAGCAGCCCATGGCCTCGAGCAGCTCGAGCCCTTCACGCACAGCGTCGAGCAGCGCGTCCTCTATGGCCTGTGCTTCCCCGTCCAGCGCGGCGGCCCTGACGTGGTCGCCTGTTTCGCGGGCCTGGCCTTCGGCGACGCGCAGGCTGGCGTGCAGCACCGACACTGATTTGGAGGCGCAACCTGGCCGGGCTATGGTGCGTCAAATCAGCATGCAGGCAGTCAAAGTCGTAGCTGCGGCAGCTGTCGTCTGTGTCGCGGCCCTGTCGGCCTGCACGGCGAGCCAGCCTTCTCCCGCGAGCGTGCCCGGGAATATCTCGCTGCCGCCATCTGGCGACATGCCTGGTTACTACGTCGTCGTCGCCGGGAGAGAGGTTGTCGTGCGGGCCTCGGGTGACGGGCACGTGACGGGCTCGGTCGCGATACCCGTTCCGGCCGGGACCCCGCGGTCTGTGGTCGGTGGTGAGCCGTTTGCAAGTGCGGACGGGCGGCAGGTCGTGATCGTCGTGTCTCGGGGTGGCGACCTGCCTGGCGTGGCCGACGTCGCGTTGTTCCGGCTGAGCGTCTCCCCGGACGGGCGGCCTGGGAAGCTGGTCGGGCTCGCCTTCGACAGCCGGGGTGTGCCGGTGATCGGCGCGGCGCTGTCCCCCGACGGGAAGATGCTCGCGCTGTCCCTGGTTCATGAGTTTCCGCCGTCTGGAGCGCTGTATGGCAGCGTCGAGGTCATCAACGTGGCCAGCGGGGTTACCCGGACCTGGACCGGAGAGGGTGCGCGGGGGTACTGGCCGGGTGCTCCCGCCTGGGCCGATGACGGCACGGTCGTGGTGCCCTGGTGGCGCGACACCGGCAACGGAATGGGTCCGGCCGAGATCACCGGGGTCCGTCAGGTCGACCTCGCGGAGTCCGGCGGCAGCCTGACGGCGGCCCGGCTGACCGCCTTCGCCGCCCCTGCGGTGGGCTTGGAGTCCGCGCTGCTCGCACCCGGCGGCGGCCAGGTCATCACGTCGTCCTGCCGCGCCGGGCACCACACCGCGACCGTCCGGGTCGCCGAACTGTCGGCGACGGACGGGCGGCTGATCCGGGTGCTGCGGGCCCAGACGGCCCGGTTCGGCAACGATGCCGACGCCGAGGATGCGGTCTTCTCGCAGTGCCGGGTTTTGGCGGTGGCCGACGACGGTGACCACGTGCTGGTGCAGGCATTCGCGTTCGGCCGGATCGACAACGGCGTCTTCACCTCGCTGGCGGGCACGACGCCGCGGGTCCTGCCAGTCTTCGCGGCGTGGTGACAACTGATCTCGAGCCGGAGCTGGCACGCGAGCGGGCGGCTCCAGGATCGCGCATGGCCTGGCGCTGGCTGCGGGCACGTACTGTGGATGGGTCATCACTGGCTTGCCCGGGCAGGTTCCGTCCGGCTGGTGCCCTGGGCGGGCGGCCAGGTTCTGCTCAGTGGCGCGAGGCGGCGGGCGATGTTCGAGCGGTTTACCGACCGGGCGCGGCGGGTGGTTGTGCTGGCGCAAGAAGAAGCCAGGATGCTTGATCACAACTACATCGGCACCGAGCACATCCTGCTGGGCCTCATCCATGAGGGGGAGGGTGTAGCGGCTAAGGCGCTGGAGTCGCTGGGGATCAGCCTGGACGCGGTGCGGCAGCAGGTCGAGGAGATCATCGGCCGGGGCCAGCAGGCGCTGTCCGGGCATATCCCGTTCACGCCGCGGGCCAAGAAGGTGCTCGAGCTGTCGCTGCGTGAGGCGCTGCAGCTCAGCCACGACTACATTGGCACCGAGCACATCCTGCTCGGCCTGATCCGTGAGGGTGACGGCGTGGCCGCGCAGGTGCTGGTCAGGCTGGGCGCCGACCTGAACCGGGTGCGCCAGCAGGTCATCCAGCTGCTGCACGGCTACCAGGGCAAGGAGCCCTTGCCGGCCCGATCGACCACGCTGGAGCTCAGCCTGCCGGCCGTGCAAGGCCGGCTGAAGGCGATCGAACAGCGGCTGGCCGCCGTTGAGCAGCGGGTGGGCACCGGGCCGGACACCAGTGACCTGGACGAGCAGATCGAACAGGGTCCGCGGCGAGCGGCACGCCGCCGCCGATGCCGAGGAGTATGAGGAGGCTGCGTCGCTGCGTGACCGGGAGAAGGAATTGCTGGCCAGCAAGGCCGCGCGGCAGGAGCGGTGGGCCGCCGACCACCCGGCGCTGCCGGAGCTGGCCGAACGATGCCAGCAGCTCGCCGACGAGACCGAGCGGCTCCGCGCCCTGCTCCGCCAGCACGGCATCGACCCGCAAGACAAGCCAGCCTGACCCAAAGGCCGGCGGAGGTGTTTGAGCGAGCACAGGTCGAAGACCACCTGGTGGACAACGAGAACCGCCCGTGACAGTGGTCGCCGAGGAAATGCTGCACCGGGTCGGACGGCTGCACCCTGCCGGAGGACAGTGAACGGGTGAGCACCGAGGGCTCCGGGCGACCGGCGGCGCTGCCTGCGGCGGTCCGGAAGTTCGCCGCGGCCCGTCAGGTACGCCTGGCTTGGGAGAACGAGGACGCACTGACCTTCGAGGTGGGTAGCGGTCCAGACCGGTGCTTCGTCAAGTGGGCGCCTGCCGGTTCCCCGCTGGACCTGGCCGCCGAGGCGGCCCGGATGACCTGGGCGGTCGCATATACGCCCGTCCCGCGCGTGCTGGGCCTGGATGCCGACGGCGAAGGCTCCTGGCTGGTCACGGCGGCCCTGGCCGGTCACAACGCGGTCTCGCGGCGGTGGCTGGCCGACCCGCGCGCCGCGGTGACCGCCATCGGCGAAGGGCTCCGCGCGATGCACGATGTCCTGCCGGTCACCGACTGCCCGTTCTCCTGGATGGCACAGCACCGGATCGCCGCCGCGCAGCGGGCGGCCGCGGCCGGGCGCGTCGACCCCTCGGACTGGGCTCCAGAACACCTGGAACTCGGCATCGAGGGTGCGATCGCCCAGGTCCAGAACATCCCCACGGCCGACCAGCTGGTCGTCTGCCACGGTGACGCCTGCGCACCCAACACGCTGATCGCCGATAACGGACGATGGTCCGGCCACGTCGATCTTGGCGACCTCGGGGTCGCCGACCGCTGGGCCGACCTGGCCGTCGCGACGTGGAGCACCGAGTGGAACTACGGGCCTGGCTGGGAGGAGCTGCTGCTCGACGCCTATGGGGTTGGGCCAGACGCAGAACGGACCCGCTACTACCGGCTGCTCTGGGAACTCGGCTAGCGGCCAGCCGTCCGCAGCGCGCACGACAGCGACCGAAGCGTGGTGACCGGGCAGCCAGCTGGCTGGTGCGGTAGGTTGGGCAGCGGCGCGGGAGGGCGCCGCCGGGCCCGCGGGAAGGACCGAGTCCGCCTCCGCTCAGGCGCCTGGACAGCCAGGGCGTGACAGGCTACGGCCAAGCGGTGCTGGTCTGGGAACGGTTCGGCTACCCGGACTTCCTGACCGCAGAGGCGGAGGAGCTGATCGCCAGCCAGTACGCCGACCGGCCGCAGCTTCGGCCTGTCCTGGACGCCGTGCTGGCAGCGTTGCCCGCGACCGGCCCGGCCACGGTGCAGGCCCGCAAGACATTCGTCAGCCTGGTCACTCCCCGCCGTACCTTCGCCGTCGTCCAGGCGGCCACCAAGAGCAGGGTGGACCTCGGCCTGCGCCTGGATCATGAGAACCCCGGCGGCCGCCTGCTCCCGGCCAGGGACCTCGGCGCGGCCACCGTTCGGATCCCGCTGACCCGGCCCGAGGACGTCGATGCCGAGGTGCTCGGCTGGCTGCGTCGCGCCTACCGGGAGAACGCGGCGCCGCCACCGCCCCGGCGCCTGCCTCGCCGCCCGGCTCCGGTCATCGGGCAGCTCACCGTGGTGATCGACGGCCTCGACCTGCCCGGCATGACCTGTGCGCCGGAACCCGGCGGGCAGGTGCACCACAACATCCACGTCGCGCTCACCGGCCCCCGCAAGGATGGGCGCGGGCGGGGTGAGAACCGGCCAGCGCTCGTCATACCCGGCAACCCTTGGCTGGCGACCGAACCGGTACCCGGCGACTCTCCATCGGCACGCTGGGAGGTGCCGGTCACCGTGCGCCGCGACAATGACGGCCTTGATTTCGGCGGCCCGTTCGTCCGCGGCGACCGCACCGACCGCCACCTCGGCCTGGCCTGGGGTGACGTGCCTGGTGACGGCACACTGCAGCTGTTCCGCGGCGCGAAGCTCCGGCTCGTCGACATCGATCCCCGCCTGGTCGAGGAAGCCCTGCGCCCCCAGCACCAGCTGGTCGCACGAATCCGGCTGACCGACCCACGGGGGAACCCGGTCTGCGCCCGCGTGCACCCTCCGGCTCTCACCTGGTCGGCAGAACCAGCTCATCCGCAGCCCGGCTAGTGTGGATGGATCGTCACTGGCTTGCCCGGGCCAGTTCGGTCCGGCCGGTGCTGGGGGCGGCGGCAGCTCCGGGACCGCCGGGCGGCAGCCGGTGCGGACGACTGCCGCGGAGATTATCGATGCTCCCGTCTGGTACTTCTGGTGGGACTGACAGATGCCGCTTCGGGTCGGCTCTGACTACGGGCGCGTACTGTGGATGTAATATCACTGGCTTGCCCAGGCAGGCTCCGCCTGGCTGGGGTTCTGGGCGGGCGGCCAGGTTCAGCTCCGTGGCGCGAGGCGGCAGGCGATGTTGGAGCGGTTTACCGACCAGGCGCGGCGGGTTGTCGATCTGGCGCAAGAAGAAGCCAGGAGGCTCAATCACGGCTACATCGGCACCGAGCACATCCTGCTCGGCCTCATCCACGAGGGGGAAGGTGTAGCGGCCAAGGCGCTCGAGTTGCTGGGAATAAGCCTGGACGCGGTCCGGGAGCAGGTCGAGGAGATCATCGGCCAGGGCCAGCAGGTGCCGTCCGGGCCCATCCCGTTCACGCCCCGGGCCAAAAAGGTGCTCGAGCTGTCGCTGCGCGAGTCGCAGAAGCTCGGGCACAACTACATCGGCACCGAGCACATCCTGCTCGGCCTCCTCCGTGAGGGCCACGGCGTGGCCGCGCAGGTGCTGGAAAAACTGGGCGCCAACCTGGACCGGGTGCGCCACTTGGTGATCCAGCTGGTGCACGGGCACCTGGCCAAGGAACCCTTGTGGACCGGAGCTGTCGCGCGGGAGCGCAGGCTGCTGCCGGGAATCCCGGCTCGCCTGGAGGCGGTCGAGCAGCGGGTGGCAACCATTGAGCAGCAGATGGGCACCGGGCTGGACACCAGGGACCTGGACGAGCAGATCGAGAGGGTCCGCCGCGAGCGGAACGCCGCCGCCGATGCCCAGGACTACGAACGGGCCACGTCGCTGCGTGACCGGGAGAAGGAATTGCTGGCCGCCAAGGCCGCGCGGCAGGAGCAGTGGGCCGCCGGGCACCCGTCGCTGCCGGATCTGGCCGAGCGGGTCCAGCAGCTCGCCGACGAGATCGAGCGGCTCCGCGTCCTGCTCCGCCAGCACGGCATCGATCCGCAAGAAAAGACAGCCTGACCTGAAGCCCGGTTCCTCTAGTTTCTGCTGCAGTTCCTGGCATTGCTGATAGGTCGTCAAGGCGGTTGAGATCGTACCGGGCCGGCCCGCCGCGCCGGCTCGACGCGGCGGGCACTAGCGTTAGCCCCGATGAACACTCCACAGCCATCCACCGGGAACCTCTTCCTCGTCGTCGGGTACGACGGGTCACCGCCGTCCAGCCGTGCGCTGGACGCCGCGGTCCGCCTGCTGCAGGGCCGCGGCGGCCGCATCGACGTGGTCTACGTCGCGCACCTGACGGCCGTCGAGATGATGTCGGCCGGCGCCATCGCCGAGATGGAGGTCAGCTTCGACGAGATCGAGCGGGATCTGCGCGCCGCCGCGAGTAAACAACTGGAGGGGCGCGAGGACCGCTGGAGGTTCGATCGGGACCAAGGGGCGATCACCGACCAGTTGCTCGCCACGGCCGCCCGGCTGCACGAGGAACACCCGGACGACACGGTGTCGATCGTGGTCGGCAGCTCCTCGCAGGCCGCGCACCGCCTGGTCGGCTCGGTGGCGGTCAGCCTGGCCCGCCGCTCCCCCGTACCTGTGGTGATCGTGCCCTAACCCGTCCGGCGCAAGGCCAGGGTGATGAGGGCCAGGCCGGCCAGGGCGATGACGGGGCCGGCCACGGCCCAGATGGTGGTGCCGGACATGAAACTGCCGCCGATGACGCCGACGCCCTGGAGGGCGAAGACGACCCCAGCCACCGTGATGAGGGATCCCGCCACGGCGAGCAGGATCCGGGCGGGCACGTCAGTGCGCGGATGAAGTCGGCAGGACGCCTACCACCGTGCTCCACAGCTGGTGGGAGAACCCGGCGGCCGTGCTGGCGACGAGCGGCGCGGTGACCAGCGGCGCGCCCGGCTTCAGCGTGGTCAGTACGTACGGGTGCTGGAAGCTGTTGCTGGTGGCCGCGTTGATCAGCGCGTAAAACGTGCCGCTGCCGGTCTTCTGCTGAGCGAAGATCCAGACGGTCTTGGCCTTCACGCCGCATGGCTGGAGGGTCACCGGGGTGCCAGCGCCTGGCGTGCCCGCGGTACCCAGGCACAGGCCGCTGAGCGTGGCGCCGGGGGTGTAATCGATCTCGTACACGAGCAGGCCGCCGTAGAGCTTGTTCAGCCCGCCGGACAGGAGGCCCGCACGGTAGAAGTCGCGTACCGTGCCCAGGGCGTCGACGCTGAAGTCCTCGCCCTTGCTGGCCCCGCTGGCCTTGGCCAGGGTGAGTGCCTGGCCGGGATGCCCGACGGTGTTCGGCGTGTCGAGGACGAAGGCCGTTCCGGTCGCGCCGCTGTAGAAGTCCGAACAGGCCGCACCGCACTTGGGCGTGGCCGCGTTCGCGGTCAGGGTCCCGGCCGCGCCGACACCGGCCATGACGGCCAGCGTTGTGGCCGCTGTGACGAACTTGCTCTTGATGGACATACAGGACCTCCCGATGTGGCAACGTAGCGGAAAAGCGAGCCCGCCGTACAGGGTTCCTGCGGTCAGGCGGGGATGAGGGTGTCCAGGAAGAGGGCTTCGGCTAGGCAGGCGCGTTCGAAGGTGAGCAGGTGCAGGCTTTCGTTGGCGCCGTGGGCGCGGGCGTCGGGGTCTTCGACGCCGGTGATGAGGATCTCGGCGGCCGGGTGGCGCTCGGCGTAGGCGGTCACGAACGGGATCGAGCCGCCGACGCCGATGTCCAGGGCGGGCCGGCCCCAGGCGTGCTCCAGGGCCTGGCGGAAGGCCAGGTAGGCGCGACCGCCGGTCGGGACGGTGTACGGGGCGGCGGTGCCGCCCGAGGACACCGTGATGTGCGCGCCCCACGGGGTGTGTGCGCGCAGGTGGGCCTTGACCGCCTCGCAGGCGCAGTCGGCGTCGTCGCCGGGGGCGACGCGCAGGCTGACCTTGGCCCTGGCCGACGGCTGCAGGGTGTTGGAGGCGGCCGAGGTGGCGGGGGCGTCCAGGGCGATGACGGTGATCGAGGGGGCGCCCCACAGCCGGTCGGTGAGGCGGCCGGTGCCGATGAGGTGCACGCCGTCGAGCACCCCGGCGTCGGCGCGCAGCTGGGCCTCGGTCAGGTCGACCGGGTCGGGCTGGTTGGCCGGGTCGGCAGGGCCGCGGTGCAGGCCGGCCACGGCCACGTCGCCGCGCTCGTCGTGCAGGGTGGCCAGCAGCCGGCACATGGAGGTGAGCGCGTCCGGGACCGGGCCGCCGAACAGCCCGCTGTGCACCGCGTGGTCCAGGGTGCGCAGCTCGACGGTGATCGTGGCCCCGCCGCGCAGGCTGGTGGTCAGCGACGGGATGTCGGCGGTCCAGTTCACCGCGTCGGCGAACACCACCGCGTCGGCGGCCAGCCGGTCGGAGTACGTGTCGAGGAACGGGATCAGCGTGGGCGAGCCGATCTCCTCCTCGCCCTCGACCAGCACGGTGACGCCGACCGGCAGGCCGGCGCCGTGGGCGCGCAGCGCGGCCAGGTGCACGGCGATGCCGGCCTTGTCGTCGGCGGCGCCGCGGCCGAACAGGCGGCCGCCGGTCTCGGCGGGCTGGAACGGCTCGGTGTGCCAGCTGGCGGGGTCGCCGGTCGGCTGGACGTCGTGGTGGGCGTAGAGCAGGACGGTGGGCGCGCCGGGCGGGGCCGGGCGGCGGGCGACCACGGCGGGCTGGCCGCCGGGGACGGACAGCACGTCGACCTCGGGCAGGCCGGCCGCCTGCAGGAGCGCGGCGACCTCGTCGGCGCTGCGGCGCAGGTGCGGGGCGGCGGCCGGGTCGGCGGACACGGACGGGATGCGGACCAGGCGCTCCAGGTCGGCGCGGACGGACGGCAGGACCTGCTGGACGGCTTGGTCGAGGGTCATGAACTCGACGCTATCTCAGGTGCCGAGGGGGTGGGGGTCAGGCGGCGTAGAGGCGGAGGTCGGAGGCGAAGCGGCGGGAGATCTCCAGGGCTTGGGGGAGGTCGGGGTGGCGGATGATGACCATGCCGTCGGCGATCAGGGTGGCGCGCCAGTCGCGGCGGGGGGCGCCGACGGGGAGCAGGTCGACCGCGACCACGTGGTCGCCGTACTCGGCCAGGAGGCGGTCCAGGCCCCTGATATCCACGATCCGGCCGGCGCCGCTGGCGCGCTTGAAGATGCTGGCCGCGTTGTACTTGCGGGTGACCGGCTCGGAGATCCGGCCGTGGGTGACCGCTTCGGCCCAGGCGGTGAACAGGTCGGCGTCGGTGGCGTAGTTCATCACGTCGACGGTGCGGGCGCCGGGCGGGCGGGCGCCGATCTCGCCGAACACCACCTCGCCGTCGGCCTTGCGGTACCACTCCATGTGGGTGAACCCGTCCCGGAAGCCCAGCGCGGCGATCACGTTGCGGCCGAGCTCGCGGCCCCCGGCCAGGCCCGGGTCGTCCAGGTCGCGCAGGGCCAGGGTCACCGGGCTGATCCACTCGTGCATCTTGGTCAGCAGCGGGCGCGGGTGGTACTGGCAGATGTTCTCGACCAGGACCTGCCCGCCCGCGCAGATCGTGTCGTAGGTGAACTCCTCGCCGTCGACGAACTCCTCGACGCTGACCTGCGGCACGTGCCGGATCATGGGCAGGACGGCGTCGAGCTCGGCGGCCGAGTCGGCGCGGTAGGTGTCGGCCGAGCCCGCGCCGTCGATCGGCTTGACGATGAGCGGGTAGCCGACGCGTTCGGCCGCGGCCCACACGTCGGCCACGGTCCGGGCCTGCGTGTGCCACGGGGTGCGCAGGCCGGCCGCGTCGAGCAGCTGCTTCATCCGCTCCTTGTCCCGGAACGGGACGGTCTGGGCCACGGTCAGCCCGGGCCGCCCCAGCTCCTCGCGCAGCCGCGCGGCCAGCAGCATGTACGGCTCCCACAGGCACTGCACCGCGTCGACCCCGGTGCGCCGGGCCAGCTCGCGGACCAGCTCGGCCACGTGGTCGTCGTCGGCCAGCGAGCGGACGTGGACGTAGCGGGTGAGGGCCTCGCGGGCCGGCCCGGGCAGGGCGTCGGGGTGCTGGTCGCCGAGGCCGGTCACGGTCGCGCCGGCCCGGGCCAGGCCGCGGGTGAAGAAGGCCATCTCCGCCGGGTAGCCGGGCGAGATCATCAGCACGTTCACGGCGGTCAGCCGAGCTCGACGCGGACGGTGCCGAGGATCTCCTTGAGCCCGGCGGCGACCACGCCGGTCTGCCGGTCCCTGATCGTGATGTGGCCGTCGCCCTCGTAGCTGCCCGAGGACGGCTGGCCGGGGCTGGGCAGCCGCGAGTCGACGACCAGCTCGGCGACCCAGGACGGCAGCCGGTCCAGGCCGTGCACCGCGCGGACCTGGCCGGCGCCCTGGCCGCGCAGGTAGACGGTGCCGGCCGACCACTGCCGCACCGGCGGGGTGAAGCCGCCGTCGATCATCAGCTGGGCCCAGGCCCGGTACAGGTCGAAGTCGTGGGCGTAGCACAGCATCGAGGTGATCTGGGCGCCGGGCGGGCGCGCGCCGACCTCGGACACGGCCACCGAGCCGTCCGGGCGGCGGAACCACTCCATGTGGGTGAGCCCGGTGTCCAGGCCCAGGGCGCGCAGGGCGACGGGCGCGATCTGCCGGATGCCGGCGTACTCCGGCCCGCTGACGTCGCGGGGCAGCAGCACCACCCACTGCATCCACGGGTTGCGCAGCACCTCCAGCGGGGTGGGCAGGTAGACCGAGACCGAGTCCCAGACGATCTCGCCGTTGACCATCACGCTGTCGTAGGAGCCCTCCTCCCCGGTCAGGAACTCCTCCATCAGCGCGGGCCGGTCCGGGGCGGGCGGTGCGACCGCCAGCCACGACTCCAGGTCGCCGGCGTCGTCAAGGCGGAACGTGCTCTTGGCCCCGGCCCCGGCGGGCGGCTTGACCACCAGCGGGAAGCCGACCTCGGCCGCGAAGCCGGACGCCGCGGCGGCCGAGGCGGCCAGCCGGTGCCGCGCGCAGGGCACGCCCGCGGCGCGCAGCACGGTCTTCATCTGGTCCTTGTCCCGGAAGTTCCGGGCCGTGGCCGCGTCCATGCCGGGGATGCCCAGGTGCTCGCGGACCTGGGCCAGCGGCACCTGGAGCTGCTCGAGCACGGCCAGCAGCCGCTGCACCGGGCCGAGCTGCCCGCCGAGCCCCTCGACGGCCCAGGCGATCTGCCCGGCGTCGAGCGGGTCGTCCACCTGCCAGTGCCCGGCCAGGTGCTCCTTGAGGCCCGGCGGAAGGCGGTCGGCGGGCTCGGTGGTGATCAGCGCGAGCCTGGTGTCCGGCAGGCCGGCCGCGGCCTCGACGAACCGCGTCGTGGTATCGAGCAGGTAGGGCGCGACGAACCCGGCGGTGACCATGAGCAAAACCTACTCGCCGGACCGCTGGCCGGGCAGCTGACGGGCGCCGAGCTGCTCACTGAGCCGCCGGATCGTGTCCAGGTCGGACTGCAGCTGATTGGCCACCGTGGTCAGCCGGCTGTCCGCGTGATCCAGGCGGCCCTGGACCTTCCTGCCGTCCAGCCGGAACTGATCCCGGTCCTGGCGCAGCTCGTTGACGATCGTCACGAGCTGACGGCGCAGCTCGGCGTTGCTGGCCTCCAGCTGGCCAGCCAGCTCGTCGATCATGGGACCGGTCGTCCGCCTGATGCGCTGGCCCATGGTGACCGTCACGTAGAGCACCGCGGCGGCCACCACCAGGGTGGCCACGGCCAGCAAGAGTTCCACTACGTCCTCCAGAGCTCGCGTGTGGTGATCGTCACCGCCGCGGCGGCCAGGGCCAGGGCGAGCACCGCGGCCGCCAGGATGATCCAGTCCCGCACCGACCGGCCGGGCAGGAACCCGGCCGTGTTCCACACCTTGACCGCGCCGTTGGCCTGCGCCCCGGCCAGCTTGCCGCCCGGGCCGAACGCGACCGCGTTCACCCCGCTCCCGGCCTGCAGCGCCGACCCGACGGCGCGGCCGGTGGCCGGGTTCCACAGCCGGATCGTGCCGTCGCCGTAGGCGGCGGCGAGCACCGCGCCGTCTGGGCTGAAGGCTACCCCGGTCACGCCGCTCCCGGACCCGGAGCGCAGCACCGGGCCGTGACGCTGGCCGGTCGCCGCCGTCCACACGGTGACCCCGCCGTCGGCGTCCGCGCTGGCCAGGAACTTACCGTCCGGGCTGAACGCGACGCCGCGCACGCCGCTTCCGGCCCGCAGCGCCAGCCCGGCCGGCCCGGCGGTGACCGGATCCCAGCGCACGATGGTGCCGTCGCCGTAGGCGGCGGCCAGCATGGCGCCGTCCGGGCTGAACGCCACCCCGGTCACGCCGCCCGGGGCGGCCTGGGCGGGACGCAGCACCGGGCCGGAGACCTGGCCGGTCGCCACGTTCCACAGCGTGACCCCGCCGTCGGCCCCGGCGCTGGCCAGCAGCGTGCCGTCGGGGCTGAACGCGACGTCGGTCACGCGGCCGGCGGCCCGCAGCGGCGAGCCCTGGGCAGCAAAGGTGGCCGGGCTCCACCAGCTGATCGTCCCGTCGGCGTCCGCGCTGGCCAGCATCGCGCCGTCCGGGCTGAACGCCACCGCGGTCACCGGGCCGGAGCCGGCGCGCCCGGCCGGGCCGCGTTCGGTGCTGGTGGCGGTCACCCACAGCCGGACCGCGCCGTCGCCGTACCCGGCGGCCACCAGGGTGCCGTCCGGGCTGAACGCGACCGAGGTGACCCCGGGTGAACCGGGCGCGGCCGGACTGGCGGCGGCCCGGACGCCGGGTGAACCGGGCCCGGCCCGGACGGCCGCGGCAGCCGGGACTCCGGACAGGGCCACCGCTAGCGAGGCCGTCGTGAGCAGAGCCGTCGTGAGCAGGGCCAGGAGACCGGCGATCACTGTACGTCGCCAGCGTCGGCCACGGCAGTGATCGGGAACGGCCATGCCCTGATGAGACCACTAACCGCGCCCGGTGGCGAGCCCCCGTAACCCACCGCAGCTCAGAGCGTGTGCCGGCCGCTGGACCACGGGTCGTTCGGGATAAAAATATTCGGCCGAACGGGCCGTGGCACTACGGGCGGTCACTGGTGCAGACGCGGCCCGGGGGGCGGGGTTTACCATTCGAGGCATGAATGTGGTTTTCGTCGAGCCGTTCTTCCCGAAGAACCAGCGGGAGTTCGCCCGGGCGCTGGCCCAGGCGGGCGCGACCGTGATCGGCATCGGCGAGTACTCCGCGGACGGGTTCGACCAGGACCTGAAGGGCTGGCTGTACCACTACGAGCAGGTGCCGTCGGTCACCGACGTGGAAGTCATGACCCGCGCGGTCCGCTGGGTGCAGGACAAGCTGTGGGTGGACCGGCTGGAGGCCACGGTCGAGGCGCACATCATGTCCACCGCGCAGGTGCGCGAGGCGTGCACGATCCCGGGGACCTCGGTGCACACCGCCTGGCTGTGCCGGGACAAGCCGTCGATGAAGGAGGCGCTGCGCGGGGCGGGCGTGCCGACCGCTTTGTCGGCCGCGGTGTCGTCCGCGGCCGACGCGCACGCGTTCGCGGCGCAGGTCGGGTACCCGCTGATCCTCAAGCCGCGCAGCGGGGCCGGGGCGTCGGGCACGGTGCGGGTCGACTCCGACGCGGAACTGGAGCAGGCGCTGGGGGTGTTCGGCGGGGAGGGCACGGACTCGATCGCGGTCGAGGAGTTCGTCGAGGGGCACGAGGGGTTCTACGACACGATCGCGGTCGACGGGCGGGTGGCGGCGGACTTCGCCTCGCACTACTTCCCGAACGTGCTGGAGGCGATGCGGACCCGGTGGATCTCGCCGGAGTTCATCTCGACCAACAGGATCGATTCCGCGCCGGAGTACGCCGAGCTGCGCGAGATGGGGCAGCGGGTCATCAACGCGCTCGGCATCGGGACCTCGGCCACGCACATGGAGTGGTTCTTCGGGCCCAAGGGACTCAAGTTCTCCGAGATCGGGTGCCGGCCGCCGGGGGTCGGGGCCTGGGACCTGTACTCGGCCGGGAACGACATGGACCTGTACCGGGCCTGGGCGGACGCGATCGTGCACGGTTCTGTGGGCGCGGCGCCGTCGCGGCGGTTCGCCACCGGGATCGTGGCGCTGCGGCCCTCCCAGGACGGTGTTATTAATGGGTACAGCGGGGTGGACGAGCTGCAGCGGCAGTTCGGCGAGTGGGTGATCGACGCGCACCTGCCCGCGCCGGGCACGCCGACGCAGGGCGTGGCGGCCGGGTACATGGCCAACGCGTACGTCCGGATGCGCCACCCCGACTACGACGTGCTGCACGACATGCTCGACACGGTGGGGCGCACGCTGCACGTCTACGCGTCGTGAGAGCGATCCTGCTCGGGCCGCAGCGCCGGCCGACGCTCGGTTCGCTCGGGGTACCCGGGCCGTTCGTGACGGTGACGGCCGGGTGGCAGGAACGGGAGCCGGACGACGGGGAGCTGCGGTCCCTGCTGGGCGGGGACGCGGTGGGCTTGGCGCTGTATCAGCGCTGGCTGGACGTGCAGGAGCGGGACCCGGAGTACGCGGCGGCGGCGCGGG
The DNA here is from genome assembly GCA_963819785.1 of uncultured Actinomycetes bacterium. Classification (GTDB taxonomy): domain Bacteria; phylum Actinomycetota; class Actinomycetes; order Streptosporangiales; family Streptosporangiaceae; genus Palsa-504. Next base: position 213,902 of record CAWFXW010000016.1, read on the forward strand.
GGCTTTCCGACGTGCTGGCCGAGCTGGCCGACCTGTACCTGCTGCGGCTGGACTACGCGCTGCAGGCGGTGTACGCGCTGCAGCACCGGGACGCGGGCCCGGCGCTCGGTGAGGCGGTCGAGGCGGTGCGGGCGCTGGACGGGGCGCATCTGGCGCGGGTGAACGAGGTGCGGGGGGAGTTCTTCGACCGGCTGCGGCCGCACGACCGGCCGGTGATCGCCGCGCACCGGGCCTCGGTGGCCTCGGCGCTGGCTGCCGCGGCGGCCCTGGTGGTCGCCGGGGGGCACGTGGGGGTGCTGGCCGAGGTGCTGCACCTGTTCAACGTGGCCGCTTCGGTGCCGTCTTCCGCGGCGGTCATCGCGTGGTCGGCGGGGGCGATGGCGATGGCGGACCGGATCGTGCTGTTCGGCGATCGGTCGGCGCACGGGCCCGGGCACGCCGAGGTGTACGGCAGCGGGCTGAGCGTGGTCCGCGACGTGGTCCTGCTGCCGCACGCCAAGGCCCGGCTGCTGCTGGACGACGCGCCGCGGATGGCGGTGTTCGCGCGGCGCTTCGCGCCGGCGGTGTGCGTGGTGCTGGAGGCGGGGACGCGGGTGGAGGTTTCTCCTGGCGGCGATCTGCCGGCCGGGGCGCGGGTGCTGGGGCTGGACGGGCACGTTTCTTCGCTTGGTGAGGCGGCATGAGTGCCCCGCCGGTCGTGGCCTCGGGGCGCAAGCTCGCGATCAACCGGCTGCGGGAGCGGCGGCCGCTGGACGCCGGCGCCGTGGACCGGTTCCTGGCCCGGCTCCTGGCCCGCAATGACGTGCCGATCATCGAGGGGTCGCGCTGCACGTTCCTGTTCCGGGGCGAGGCGGACGAGGTGTTCGTGGTGCACCGGATCTTCGGGCTGCCTGACCACCTGCCGATGCGCCGGCTGCACGGTACCGACCTGTGGTCCGCGGTGCTGGAGCTGCCTTCCGGATCTCGGGTGGAATATCAGCTGGAGGTGGTGCGCGGCGGGGATCGGGCCCGGTTCAACGACCCGCTCAATCCGCGTCTGGCGCGCAGCCCGGTGGGCGATTCGTCGGTGTGCTACGCGGACGGGTACGTGGTGCCGGAGTGGACGTTTCCCGATCCCGAGGCGCGGCCGGGGACCCTGGCGGACATGGTGGTGCCGAGCCGCGCGCTGCGCCGGGAGACGCGGGTGACGCTGTACCTGCCGGCGCGGTTCCGGCGTTCGGCCCGGTATCCGCTGCTGATCGTGCACGACGGCGGGGACTACCTGGAATACGCCGCCGCCAAGACGGTGCTGGACAACCTCATCCACCGGCTCGACGTGGCCGAGCTGGTGGCGGCGTTCGTGTATCCCGGTGACCGGCTGGCCGAGTACGCGAACTCGGCGGCGCACGCCCGGTACCTGACCGCGGAGCTGGTGCCGCGGCTCTCGGCGGAGCTGCCGCTGGACGGCCGGCCTTCCGGGCGGTGCTTGATGGGGTCGAGCTTCGGGGCGGTCGCGTCGCTGGCCACCGCGTACCGGTACCCCGAGGTGTACGGGTCGCTGCTGCTGCAGTCCGGGTCCTTCGTGTTCACCGACATCGGGAACAACCACGGCGGCGGGCCGGTGTTCGAGCCGGTGGTCCGGTTCATGAACCGGTACCGGGCCGCGCCGCGGCGGGTGGCCGACCGGCTGTTCGTCAGCTGCGGCGTGTACGAGCCGCTGATCATCCCGAACCGGTCCATGGTCCCGGTGTTCGAGGGCGCCGGGATGACGGTGCGGTACGTCGAGGCGCGCGACGGGCACAGCTGGGAGGACTGGCGGGACCGGCTGCGCGCCGGGCTGTCCTGGATCTTCCCTGGTCCGCAGAAGTTCTACTACGAGTGATTCTTGGCGGTTTGCTATGGCTGACGAGCTGAAGGTGCGGGAGCGGTGGTACTCCTCGCGGATGCAGGAGCAGGTCACGGTGGTGCGGTGGGGGCTGTTCGGCAGGCCGGTGCTGGTCTTCCCGTCGGCGGGCGGTGACGCCGAGGAGATCGAGCGGCACGGGCTGGTCGACGCGTGCGGCCCGCTGCTGGCCGACGGCCAGATCAAGCTGTACTCGGTGGACAGCGTGGCGGGCCGGGCCATGGTGGCCAAGGAGGGCTCGGTCGAGTACCGGATGTGGCTGCTCAACCAGTTCCACGAGTGCGTGCGGTGGGAGGTGCTGCCTGCTGTGGTTGCGGATTCTGGCGGCTCCTTGCAGTCCGTGGTGACGGCCGGCGCGTCGATCGGCGCGTTCAACGCGGTGGCGGTGCTGTGCCGGTACCCCGATGTCTTCAAAGCGGCGATCGGGATGAGCGGCACGTACCGGATCGAGCGCTTCTACGACGAGGCCTGGAGTCAGGACCTGTACTTCTCCGCGCCGCTGCAGTTCCTGCCGGGGCTATCGGGAGAGCAGCTGGAGGTTTTGCGGTCCCGGTTTGTGGTCCTGGCCTCGGGAGCGGGCGCCTGGGAGAACGTCGGCGAATCGTGGCGGATGGCCGATGCGCTGGGTTTGAAGGGCATCCCCAACCGGGTGGACAACTGGGGGCCGCAATGGCCGCACCAGTGGCACACGTGGCGGGCGATGCTGCCGCAGTACCTGCGTGAGCTCGCGCCGTCCTAGCTGAGCTCCTCGGTGCTGATCTCCTCGGCGATGATCTCGTCGCACAGGTCGAGGCACTCGTCGCAGATGATGGCGTGCTCGTCGGGCTTCTTCGCGTGCGTCCCGGGGAGCAGGAGGCCCGCCTGGCCGGCGGTCTGGTCGCGCCGCTTACCGCAGAAGTTGCACTGGGCGCGCGGCTGCTGTTCCGGCACGACGTGCAGCGGGCCGACGTCGGTAGTGAGGGTGATGGCGTCCGCGATCACCCGCCTGGCCAGCGTGACGCAGCCGTCGCAGATGAACACGCCCGGGCCGGCGATCAGCTTGCGCGCCTGGTTCCGCGGTTTGCCGCAGAACGTGCAGCACAGGTGCTGATCCTGGCGGTTCCACTTGCCGCGCTTGTCGCGCGCCGGGAGCGGGGGGCCTTCGCTCCGGGTGCGGAGCCAGCGGCGGGAGCCGCCCGCCTCCTCGACGATCTGGTGCACCCGCTGATGGCTGAGCCCGAGGTCCGCGGCCAGCTCGCGCAGGGACGAGCCGTGCAGGTGCAGGCGCCGGACGGCCCGGTAGAAGTCGGCGCGGGCCACGACCACGTCGCGTTCGGCGTCGATGAGGCGCTCCTGGGCCTGGCGGGCCTCGGCCAGCAGCTCATTGTTCATGTTGTCTACTGTAACTAGACAGTAGACGGTTGCCAAGACGACCGATGGCGTGCATAAGGTGGAAGCGAGATGGCCCGTACTCATCAGTTCGTGGTGGTGTCCAGCCGGCTGCCGGTGGACCGGACCGAGGGCCCGGACGGCGCGGCGGAATGGCGGCCCAGCCCCGGGGGGCTGGTCAGCGCGCTGGAACCGGTCATGCGCGAGTCAGGCGGCGTGTGGATCGGCTGGACCGGTGACACGGGGCCCGCACCCGGGCCGTTCCGGGCCAACGACCTGGACCTGGTGGGCATCGGCCTGTCCGCCGAGCAGTTCCGGGACTACTACGAGGGCTTCTGCAACGCGACACTGTGGCCGCTGTACCACGACGTGATCGCCCCGCCGGAGTTCCACCGCCGGTGGTGGGACGCGTACGTGACCGTCAACCGGGCGTTCGCCCAGGCCGCGGTGGACCAGGCGGCGCCCGGGGCCACGATCTGGGTGCACGACTACCAGCTGCAGCTGGTCCCGCAGCTGGTCCGCGAGCAGCGCAGCGACGTCCGGATCGGCTTCTTCAACCACATCCCGTTCCCCGGCTACGAGATCTTCGCCCAGCTGCCGTGGCGCCGTCAGGTGGTCAACGGGCTGCTCGGCGCCGACCTGCTCGGCTTCCAGCGCCGCGCCGACGCGACGAACTTCCTGCGCGCCTGCCGCCGGACGGCGGGCCTGGTCACGCGGGGTTCGACGGTCCGGATCGGCGACCGCGAGGTGCGGGCGGCGGCGTTCCCGATCTCGATCGACAGCGAGACCCTGGAGCAGATCGCGCGGCGGGAGGACGTCCGCAAGCGCGCGGCCGAGATCCGGATGGCGCTGGACGAGCCGGACACCGTCCTGCTCGGCATCGACCGGCTCGACTACACCAAGGGCATCCCGGTCCGGCTGCGCGCCTACGGCGAACTGCTCCGCGAGGGCCGGCTCGGCCCGCGGGTGGTCCTGGTCCAGGTGGCCAGCCCGAGCCGGGAACGGGTCGGGGCCTACCGGGTGCTGCGGGACGAGGTCGAGCAGGCCGTGAGCCGGATCAACGGCGAGCACGCGGAGGTCGGCAGCGCCCCGGTGCACTACCTGCACCAGGCCTACCCGCGCGAGGAGATGGCCGCGCTGTACCTGGCCGCCGACGTGATGCTGGTGACCTCGCTGCGGGACGGCATGAACCTGGTGGCCAAGGAGTACGTGGCCTGCCGCTACGACGAGAGCGGCGCCCTGGTGCTGAGCGAGTTCACCGGCGCGGCCGACGAGCTCGGCGGCGCGTTCCTGGTCAACCCGCACGACATCGACGGGCTGAAGGACGCCATCGTGCGCGCGGCCACGATCAGCCCGGCCGAGGCCCGGCGCCGGATGCGGCTGATGCGCAGGCGGGTCCGTGAGCACGACGTGGCGTACTGGGCCAGGACTTTCCTCGGGACGCTGGCGGGTGAGCCAGTCAGCGTGCGGTTCTAGGCGGTGGCGGTCTGCTGGTGGCGGGTGGCGCGGTGGATCCGGGCCAGCATGAGCGCGCCCGCGGTCACGCCGGTCAGGCCCAGGGTGATGAGCCGCGGGTCGGACTTGTGCAGGCCGAAGGTCAGCCAGCAGGTCAGTTCGCCGAGGATGAGCAGCCAGGTGCCGGCGGAGACGCCGGTGGGGTGCTGGGTCCGGTAGGCGGTCCAGATGGACGGGGCGACCTGGATGACGAAGGCCGCGGTGAGCAGCGCGCCGAGGCCGGCGCGGCCCAGGATCAGGCCGGCCGCGATCAGCATCGCCGCCCACGCGGCGATCGGGATCGCCGTCCTTTGCTTCGGCCGGTCCCTGGTGGTGAGCAGGATGGCCAGCGTCCCGGACAGCGCGGTGGCCGAGCAGGAGGGGATGAGCGCGGTCCAGTAGTGCTCCAGGGTGAAGTAGGTGAGCCAGGCCGCGTTGTTCAGGCAGGTGAGGATGGCCCAGGCCGAGGAGACGCCGGCGGTGTCACCGGTGGTGCGGAGCTTGAGGATCTGGGGCAGGAACTGCGGGATGGCAAAGGCGGTGGCGGCGACCGGGGCGTAGTCGAGCACGTTGATCATGGAGGGCGGCGCTTTCGCTTATTTCTTCGTCGTGCTTCGTGGTGCTTCGTCGTGTAAGCAAAACTACGCGCTTTGGGCCGGGTTATTTTTGCTTCTTTGTGCCGTAAATGCTTGATTACGGCAATAATCTTGGTTATGGACGCGGTTGACCGGAAGATTATTGCCGAGCTTCAGGTGGCGGGACGCCTCACCGTCACCGAGCTGGCCGAGCGGGTCTCGCTGAGCGTGGCGCCGTGCCACCGGCGGCTGCGCGAACTGGAGCGGACCAAGGCGATCCGCGGGTACCGGGCGGTCATCGATCCCGCCGCCATCGGCCTCGGCTTCGAGGTGCTGGTCTCGGTGACCATGGAGCGGGAGGACGCCACGACGATCGCGCGTTTCGAGGCGGGCCTGGCCGAGATCGCGGAGGTGCGGCACGCGGAACGGCTGTTCGGCGACCCCGACTACCTGATCCGGGTCGCGACCGCGGACCTGGCCGCGTACCAGGAGCTGCGGGACAGCAAACTCGCCGCCCTGCCCGGCATCCAGCGGATGAGCTCCACGATCGTGATGAAGCGCATCGTCGAGGACCGGCCCTACCCGGTCCGGCGGTGACGCGCCTCTCGTTCAGTTGCTCAGCTGCTCAGGAGCGCCCGGGTCGGGGACAGGCGCGCGGCGCGGATGGCGGGCAGCAGCCCGGCCAGGGCGCCGATGACGACCGCCGCGGCCAGGCCGCCGGCCCACGCTCCGGCCGGGATGACCACGGCCTCGCCGTGGCCGCGGGCGTAGGCGGTGGTCGCGGCCACGCCGACGCCGACCCCGGCGGCGCCGCCGGCCAGGGACAGCAGGATCGCCTCGGCCAGGAACTGGGCGCGGATCTGACCGCGGGTGGCGCCGAGCGCGCGGCGCAGCCCGATCTCGGAGCGGCGCTCCAGCACCGAGATGACCATGATGTTGGCCACCCCGATCGCGCCGACGAGCAGCGCCACCGCGCCCAGCCCGAGGAACAGGGTGTCGAGCGCGCCCTGGGCGTCGGCCTGGGCGGTGAGCGCGGCCGAGGGCTGGGAGACCGTCACCTGCCCCGGGCTCTCCGGGTTGGCCTGCGCGCCGAGCAGGTCGTCGACGGCGGTGGTGACGGCCTGGTCGTTCGGCGTGGTGCGGACGTAGATCTGGGATGGATGCCCGTCGAAGTGCAGGTACTTCTCGGCGGCGGGGAAGCCGACCAGGACCGCCGAGTCGATCCCGGGCGCGTAGGGGTCCCGGTTCAAGATGCCGGTCAGGTAGAACCACTGGCCGCCGACCCAGATCCGCATCCCGGGCCGGATCCGGTCGATGCCCAGTAGCTGCGCGGCGAGGGCGCCGAGCACCACGACCGGCTGGCCGGCCGTCGCCGCGTTCAGGAACCGGCCCTGCGCCAGGCTGGTGCCCGCCGCCGCGGGCAGGTCCAGGGTGGCCGCGTCCACGCTGAGGGCGTTGGTCTCGATCGAGGGGACGTAGGGGGACTTGTAGGCGTCGACGCCGCTGACGGCACCGGTGTCCTGCACCGCGGTGACCCCGGGCAGCCGGGCGATCATGCCGGGCGCCGCCCGGGGCAGCTCGGCGACGCCGCCGGCCGGGGTCTGCCCGTTGGTGACGGTCAGCAGGTTGGTGCCCAGCCGGGCGATCTCGGCCAGCAGCGCGGCCTGGGAGGAGGCGGCCAGGCTCAGCACGGCCACGATCGCCGCGACGCCGATCGCGATGCCCAGCGCCGACAGCCCCGCGCGCAGCGGGCGGGTACGCAGCCCGATGCCGGCCAGGGCGGCCAGGTCCGCGGGACGCAGCCGGACCGCGGCTGGGGCGACAGGGGCGGACAGGGCGACAGGGGCAGCAGGAGCGGCCGGGTGCCCGGCGGAGCCGGTCATGAGGGTTCCCTGACGTCGGCGACGATGTGCCCGTCGAGCATCTCGATGCGCCGCCGCGTGCGGGCGGCGACCGCGTGGTCGTGGGTGATGACGATCACCGTGGTGCCCTGGCGGTTGAGTTCGTCCAGCAGGTTCAGGATCGAGGCCCCGGTGGCCGAGTCCAGGTTCCCGGTCGGCTCGTCGGCCAGCACCAGCGGCGGGCGGCCCGCGATCGCCCGGGCGATCGCGACCCGCTGGCGCTCGCCGCCGGACAGCTGGGCGGGCCGGACGGCGGCCTTATGCGCCAGCCCGACCCGGGCCAGGGCCGCGGCGGCCGCCTGCCGCCGCCGCACGCGGGAGACCCCGGCGTACAGCAGCCCGTCGGCGACGTTGCCGAGCACGCTCTGGTGCTCGGCCAGGAAGAACTGCTGGAACACGAACCCGATCCGGGACGCTCGCAACGCCGACAGCTCCCGGTCGCGCATCCGGGCCACGTCCAGGCCGGTGACGCGCACCGACCCGGCCGTCGGCTTGTCCAGGGTGCCCATCAGGTGCAGCAGCGTGGACTTGCCCGACCCGGACGGGCCGATCACCGCGACCAGCTCCCCGGCCGTGACGGCCAGGTCCGCCTGGTCCAGGGCCCGCACCGGCGGCTGCCCCGGGTACACCTTCGACACCCGGTCCAGCTCCAGCACCGGCGGCCGGGCCGGCCGCGCCCCGGCGGTCACGAGGCCGGCACCACGACGCGCTGGCCGGGGGTCAGCGCCCCGGTCACCTGCACCAGCCCGTCGGCGTCATCGAAGACCGGCCCCACCGTGACCGGCACCCAGCGCCGCGTGTTCCCCGGGCCGGCCACCTCGACGTCGTACCCCCCACCCCCCTTCGACTGGGCGAGCAGCGCCGTCACCGGCACCGCCAGGACGTTCCTCGCGGTGCCGGTGGTGATGTTCACCGTGACCGGCGCCTGGTCCAGGGTCCCGGCCGCCCCCGGGTCGGTCAGCGTCACCTGCACCGGGATCGTCGTGGCCGGGTTCCCCTGCGCTCCGGCCGTGGTGGTTGCCACCATGCCGACCGAGGAGACCAGGCCCGGCGTGCTCGCCCCGTCCGGGAGCGTCACCGTCACGGTGTCACCGGTTTTGAGCTGCGACTGGTCGGCGACGTCGAGCGGGATCGTGACCACGTGCCGGTCCGAGGTCGCGGTCAGCACCGGGCCGTCCGCCGGGCCGCCCAGGCTCCCGGTTACCTGGCTGACCCGCAGCGCCTCCGGTTCGAACACCACCTGCCCCATGGACAGAGATCCCGGCGGGCTGGCGACCCCCAGGTGCTCCTCGAGCCGCTGCACCGCGTATGCCGTGTGCCACGAGTAGTAGTCCCAGCCCAGCGCGAGGGCATCCGCGCGGCTGGCGTAGCCGAGGTCCACCAGGTCGTGGTTGAGCTGGGTCACGTCCTGGCCGGTGATCCCCTCCCCCAGGGCCCGCCAGTCCGGGACGCTGCCGTACATCAGCACCACCGGGGCGCCGTCACCGGTCCGGTACAGCGCCTGCCCCTGCCTGACCACCTGCCCGGCTGGCGGCAGCCAGGTCAGCGTCCCGCCGCCCCGCCCGGTCACGGTCCAGGACCCGGCATACCCCAGCGTCGCGGTCACCGGCAGCACCGCCGACAGGTCCTGCCGGGTCACCACCGCCGTGGCCGGGGCGGGCGCGCCTTGCGCCGCGTCCGCGGCCGGGGCGGCCGGGGACAGCACCCCGGACCGCCACGCCGATACCAGCCCGGCCGCCACCACGATCACGATGCCCAGGGCCACCTTCCTGGTCACGATCTCACCCGTACGCCAGCAGCGAGCCCGCGGGGTGCAGGCGCGAGCATTCATCGCCCGCGGTGGTGATCTGCCGTGGCTGCGGACGCGGGACGTTGATGTTGAACAGCGGGCGTCCCTCGGCATCGACGGTGGGGTCGGGCCAGTACGGCACCCCGTGGGAGCGCATGCACTGGGCGAATACCCGCCCGGCGCTCAGCGCCTGCTGCACCAGGGCCTGCGGGCAGACGCCCGCCAGGTAGCACTGCCGGAGCGAGCTGCTGGTGAGCGACGTGCCGGCCTCCGGGAGCAGGTTCTGGCAGGCGTTCTGGGCCGCGGTGTACACCGCGGTGCTGACCCCGAGCAGCCGCGCGCTGGTCTTGGGCAGCGTTCCGCTGCTGCCGGGGTCCGGATAGTCCGGCAGGCCGTGGGAACGCATGCAGTGGGCGTAGCTGACCGCTGCGCTCCCGGCGGCCGCTGATCCGGTTCCGGCACTCGCCGGGCTGCCGGGACCGGCGGATGCCGGGCCGGCGGATGCCGGGCTGGCGGGACCGGCGGATGCCGGGCTGCCGCCGCACGCCGCGAGCAGGGCCAGAGCGGCCGTGGCGATGATGGCGGCCGCGGCTCGCGCGGCCGGGATGGGTCTGGGCGTCATGCCTGCCATTCCTACGCCCGGGCCGGTGACAGCAGCGCTACCGGCGATGTTGCACGGATGTCATGCCCGCCGGCGCATGATGGCGGGATGCGGGTGCTGGTGGTCGAGGACCATGCGACGCTGGCCGGCCGGATCGCTCAGGGACTGAGCCAGGCCGGGATGGCCGTGGACGCCGTGAATGACGGCGCGGCGGCGCTCGAGGCCGCCGCGCAGACGGCCTACGACGTGATCGTGCTCGACCGCGACCTGCCGGTGGTGCACGGCGACCGGGTGTGCCGCACGCTGGCCGGCGGCGGCCCGCGGATCCTCATGCTCACCGCCGCCGCGGGCGTCGAGGACCGGGTCGACGGGCTGGAACTGGGCGCGGACGACTACCTCGGCAAGCCGTTCGCGTTCGCCGAGCTCGTCGCGCGGGTGCGGGCGCTGTCCCGCCGGCCGCCGTCCGCGCCGCCGGTGCTGCGCCGCGCGGACCTGGCCGTGGACCGCGTCCGGCACCGGGCCAGCCGCGGTGACCGGTCGCTGTCGCTGACCCGCAAGGAGTTCGGGATCCTGGAGACGCTGATGGCCGCCGACGGCGCCCTGGTCAGCGCCGAGGAACTGCTCGAGCGAGTGTGGGACGCGCATGCCGACCCGTTCAGCAACGTCGTGTCGGTGACGATGGCCCGGCTGCGGCGCAAGCTCGGCGACCCGCCGCTGATCGAGACCGTGGTGGGCAAGGGGTACCGGATGTGAGCCGCCCGCGGCTGACCGTCCGCACCCGGCTGACCGTGCTGTACACCGGCCTGTTCGCCGTGTGCGGGGCGATCGTAGTGGCGGTCAGCTACGCCCAGGTGGCCCAGTTGCCGGCCCAGGGGCAGGTCCAGGGAAAAGGCGGACAGCATCCTTCCCCGGCTGACCTGGCCAGGTTCGCGGCGCAGTGCCGGTCCGCGGAAACGAGCGTCCATCCCGATTCGGCACTCCTGGCCAAATGCGCCTCGTACTACCAGCAGCAGGGCGCACAGGGCCAGCGTGATCTCACCCTGTCACACCTGCTGCAGTACTCGCTGATCGCGCTGGCCGTGGTCATCGCCCTGGCCACGGTCCTGGGCTGGATTTTCTCCGGGCGGGCCCTGCGCCCGGTACACCGGATCACGACGGCCGCCCGCGCCGCGTCCGAGCACAACCTGTCGGCGCGGGTCGCGCCGACAGGTCCCCGCGACGAGCTCCGCGAACTGGCCGAGACGTTCGACGAGATGCTCGGCCGGCTTCAGGCCGCGTTCGAGGGCCAGCAGCGGTTCATCGCCAACGCCTCGCATGAGCTGCGGACCCCGCTCGCGGTCATGCGCGCGACGGTCGACGTCGTGCTGGACAACCCGGACAGCACCAGGGACGAGCTACGTGGCATGGCGGCGGACATCCGCGCCGCGGTGGAACACGCCGAGCACCTCATCGGCGCGCTGCTCATCCTCGCGCGCAACGAGCGCGGGCTCACCGTGCGCGAGGAGGTTGACCTGGCCACGGCCGCCGAGGACGTTCTCGACACGGCCGGCCTGGGCGACCGGCGGGTGCACGCCACGCTCGAGCCCGCCGTGATCTCGGGCGATCCGGTGCTGGCCGAACGGCTCGTCGCGAACCTGGTCGACAACGCGGTCCGGTACAACATCGCCGCCGGTGACATCTGGGTCAGCACGCGCGCCACCGCGGGGTTCAGCCAGCTGACCGTGGCCAACACCGGCCCGGTCATCAGCCCGGCCGACACCGGCCGCATCTTCCAGCCGTTCCAGCGGCTCAGCCACCGCACGTCCCACGACGGCTCCGGGCTCGGCCTGGCCATCGTCGCGTCGATCGCCGCGATCCATGGCGGCACGGCCACCGCCCGCTCCCGCGACGACGGCGGCCTGTCCGTCACCGTCACGATCCCCTCGGCCGGGCCTCAGTCATGATCATGGAACGGGGTAGTCAGGACGCGCGGCGGGCCCGGGTGCGGGCGGAACGGAGCTTCGAACTCGTCTTTGGCCAGCCGTTCCTGGACGAAAGCCGCCTTGAGCACCTCGATCACCTGCTCGCGGCCCGCCGCTGCCGGGTCCTGCGGTCCTGGCGTCACCGGCATTCCCGCTCGCGCAATGCAGGCTGGAGCGTGGCGCTGCTATCGCCGGGGAGCATGGCCCGTCGCGTTCCGCTAGCTATCCCCGCAGCGGCTAGATCGGGTCCGCGGTGGGAGTGGAGGTTAGCTGGCCACGATGGCGCCATCGATGCGCTGACCGCTGGTCGTGTGATTGCCGACGGGCAAGGCCCTTGTGAGCCGCTTCAGCGGTGTGCTGCTGACCGCGGTCGACCGGCGGGAGTGATCCGGCCGGGGCGGCGGATGCCGGGCACTGAGATGGCGTGCTGCGCGTGCCCGGGGCTGGCAGCGGCGGTAGCTGCCCGCCAGATCGCTTCTGATGCCGCACGTCGACCAGCACGCCGACCGTGACGATCGGGGCCACGAGCAAGGTGACGGCCGCCATGATGAACGCCAGGAACGCCCCCCCGTTGTCGAGGTTCGTCAGCAGGACGGCCACAACCACACCGACCGCGGCGATGATCACGCCGACGCCGATCCAGGCATCCCCGGCCCTCGGCGGCCGGATCGGAGCATCCATCCGGCCGACGGGGAGGTCCGCGGTCAGCGCGGCCAGCTCAGCACGGGACCGCGAGGCCGACGCCCGGCCTGTCCGTTCGTCGTATTCGTCTTCGGTGAGCCGACCTTGCGCCAACGCGGCCCGCAGGGTGCGGGTCACCCGCTCGCGGTATATGAGCAGCTGATAATCGTCCCCCGCGCCTGCCGCCATCTCGTTTCCTGGCTCGGTCATCACCAGCGCCTCCCACCCGTGACGGAGCGGATCATGACGCGGGTGCCGATTCCTGGCCGGCGCCGGGCACTGACCGCGGCGGCGGTTGTCCACCGGAGTGCTTCGCGCGACGGGAGGCGATCATGACGGATACGCCGAGAATCCAGAAAATGGCATAGACGACCGCGAACCAGGTGGCCACCTCCGTGACGGTGGTAGGAGCGGGCCCGCCAGGGAGGGCGGCAAGCGTGACGAGGCCTGGCAGGATCAGCGCGTATACGACCAGCCAAGAGACCTTCGTAGCCCGCCACGGGTCGCGCGGGGGCCGGGCTCTGGTGAGCCCGGCGGGAATGTCGGCGGTCACCTCGGCCAGTTCCGTATAGGTCCGCGCCGCGTACACCTGCCCGGTCCGCGCGTCGAGTTCATCCTCGGTCAGGCGGCCCTGCACGAATGCGACCTTGAGGGTGTCGATCACCTGCTCGCGGTCGGCGTGGGACGCGCGGAGGTCACCTCCGCCCCGGCCTCCTGCGGTTGCCAGATCGGCTCCCGGTCCTGTCATCACCGCCACCTCCCCACGAGGGTGATGCAGCGAAGCGTAACGCCGCTACCCTCCGCTGGCTATCCCGGGCGGCTACATGGGGTATTCGGCGGGGATGGTCGCGCAGGATCTGGGGCAGGCCGGGGTCCGCCAGACCAGCGCGCCTGGTTCCGGCTGATCAAGGTGCCACCCCTAAGCTTGCTTGGCGCGATGGTGATGCTGCAAGGCGGCTGCATTTGCAGATACGTCCCTGAACTGCGGCGATACCCTGGCGCTTCCCTTTGGGTCAGGGCTGGTCTGGTCCCGGACGGCCGGTCTGGACGTTGGCCGATGCACGAAGCCGTTTCGGCGGGCTTGTGCCCGGGATCACGTCTTTATCGAGGTATTTCTTGAGGAGCTGTTTAAGTTCCGCGCCGTTGATCAGCGTGATGCGATTGCGGTTGGCGAACTGCTCGCTGGCCCGGCCGAACCACGATGTGGTGACCAGTACGCCGGTTGTGGCGTTGTGGTCGGCCATTACGCCGGTCAGGGCATGCACGGACTCAAGCCCGACCAGGCCGGTCCATCTCTTGGCCTGTATCAGGCATACGCCACCGAAAAACAGGTGCTTGCTGGTCGCGACCGCATCGACGCCGCCATCCTTGGACGGGATCGCGGTCCATGCTTCGGCACCCATTGCCACGAACAGCTGCTTCACCAGGTGCTCGAACTCGGTGGGTGTGAGGTTGAGTAGGTTCGGCCGGGAATCGAGGCCGGCTATCACGTCCATGTCGTCGGTGAAGCGGAACCGTAGCGGGACGCGTCGAGCACACGGCTCACGAACCACTCCACGGCCTCAGGGTCACCAGAGATGAATGCCGACTGGCGGGCACGGACGTCGGCGACGCGTTTCTGGTCGGCCGCGACCTGCAGGTCGTATGCAGCCTTCGCGTTGGCAAGTGCTCGCTGGCGAGCCGCCTCGGCCTGCCCATGAGCCTCCACGGCGACACCGAAGCGGACCTGTGCCTCAGCGACCTCACGGGCGTGACGCGAGTTGCCCCCGAAGATGCGGGCCAGCCCTTTCGGATCCCCAGGAGCGAAGTCGGCCCAGTCAGGCGGAGGCTTCCCGGCGGCCAAGGCGCCAGGCTCGAAACGCGGCGGCGCTGAGGGGCCGTAAGGCCGGAGAAGCTGACTGGACGCCGTGGCAGCGCGCTGGCTAGCACCTCATCCAGGTCCCTGACCTGCTGCTCGACCGCCGCGGATTTCGCCTCGGCCACGCCTTGCCGGGCCAGAAGATGTGCTTCCTTAGTTGCCTTCTCCCGCTCCCTAGCCAGCCTTGCATGTTCTTTCGCCTGGCGTTCGGCCTCGCGCCGCTGCGCCGCCCTGCGGCGCTCCCACTCCGAGCGACCTCCGCCACCGGGCACAGCCGTCACCCTCCGTTCCCAGATGAGAACGATGACATGCACGACGATAACCGCGCTCCATGATCAAAAAGAGATTCGTATTCGTTTCCTCGCTGAATGTGCTCGCTGACTGCATGATCGCGATGTATGACCTTGGCTGACCCGCGGGCGGTATTAGGCCCGATGTCGCCGAGCAGTTCGCAGACCTGAAGGAACTCCGGGGCTGCGTCTATTGCCATGACCGACGCACGCCAGCCCGCACCGGGCCCGAATGTCGGTGGCGGCTGCTGTGATTCCTGTATGGCTAAGCGTGACGGCAAGAGCCGACGGCCTGCCGGGCGGCACCTATCCGCCGTGCGACAGCCGGAGCGGGTCGACGACATCGACATAAGGAATCGTTATAATGAGGAGGTGCGCTGGGAGATCCTGCTCCTTGAGCCGGTCAGCGACTGGTTCCTGGCCCTGTGCAAGGACGCCCCGCTCACGGCGGACAAGGTGGAGGAGGCCCTAGATGAGCTGGCCCTGTGCGGTCCGCAGCTCGGCAGGCCGCTGGTTGACCGCATTCACGGCAGCAAGATTCATAACCTAAAAGAGCTTCGTCCCCGGGTTCCTGGCAGCGCAGAGGTGCGCCTGCTCTTCGTATTCGACGCGGAGCGGGAGGCGATCGTGCTGGTTGCCGGGGACAAGGCCGGGCGCTGGCGCACCTGGTACGCCGAGGCGATCCCGCTCGCCGAGGAACGGTACGCGGCTTACCAGCGAGAAGCCGAGGAGGAGGAAGAAGAATGAAAGCTGTCCGCTGGGAGGACACCAAGCGGCAGGTCCGCGAGCTGAACCCGGACTGGGATACACCGGAGCGGGTTGCGTCACGCGAGCGGAGCCGTGCGGCGATGCGCGCCGAGCAGCGCGGCTATCAGCTCGCGCAGCTGCGGAAGAACACCGGGCTGACCCAGGCTCAGGTCGCGGCCGTGATGGGCGTATCGCAGGCACGGGTGTCGCAGATCGAGCACGGCAAGGTGACCGAGGTGGATGCTATCCGCAGCTACGTCGAAGCCCTCGGCGGGACGGTCGACGTCGTAGCCCGGGTAGGCGACTGGACAGTCAGGGTCGCCTGAGCGCTGAACCTAAAGTGTGTCGTTAACTGACACGGCGGACCTTGACTGCATTTTGCAGATATAGCTTCTGAACTGGGAAAACAGTCAGCAGCTCAGGCTGTTCCGGTGAGTGGCGGCTAGCGTGCCCGCGCGCATCGCCAGTTTCATGATCATGGCCCGTTCTGGGCGCTTTGACGGCTCCGGCCCTACTTTGCCCTATCCTCGCCGCCATCGCGGCAGGGGCTCACTGCACCTCAAGGTCGTATGATCTTGCTTCGCTGCGGGCGCTCCATCCTGACCTGCGGCCCGTCGCCAGCGATCAGGCACCAGCCGAGGACGGCGGCACTACAGGACGGCAGCTCGTCGCGTTCCGGTGGATTCCTCCCCATACGGGCGGGGTAGACGATGAAACCCGCTGCGCCTCTCGGCGATCCCGTACAGCGAATTGTCTCCGCTGTCACGCAGACGTCACGGCGCTCAGATAATTCCGCCGCATCCGCGCGCGGCGTATCAGCGGCGACTCCCGGTGCTCTGCCCGGTGATGACGCCGGTGGCGCCTGCTGTTCCGGACATCGACCGAGCGAGGGAAGCAGACATGACAGTCCAGCGGAACCCTATCCATAGCCAGTCAGCCCGGTTTCTGGCCGGCGGGGCGAAACGAGTGCGCGGCACCGTGATGCTCTTTCCTGGCGAGGTGGCCGCCGTGGCCAACCCGGCGGAGTGGTTGAGCTACGCCCTCACGGGCATCTACCTGACCATCGCTCTCCTCCTGTTCCACACGATGGGGTACCTGGGTATCGCCATCGGATCCCTTGTCGCGTGGGGAGCCGGACACGTCATTATCAGGACGCGGGCGATCAGGAAGGCGGCGGCGGGCGGCGGCGTGACGGTCATCCCGCTCGACCTGATCACCAGCATCTGGACCAGGAGGCTCACCGGGATCGCCGGGCGGCTCGGCTGCCGGAGCCTCCTGGTGGCGACGGCGGACGGAGCGGAGCATGAGTTCCGCGGGAAAATGGGCGGCTGGCCCTCCTATCTCACCGGCGCCCTGACCGCGCGCGGCCGCGAGGTGCGCGCCACGCCCGAGGGCGTCGTGATCATCATGGCGGGCGGGGCCGGTGGCAGTAATGCCTCGGTTCAGAAGCTGGGCCATTCCTCTCTGGGCGGCGGGGAACGGCCGTTACCCCTGTGATGGGGTCAGAGCCGGATTGTCGCCTCAATAGTCAGACGGCGAGGCCGGTTCACGTTTTCGGACTTGGCACCATGCCTTATTTGCCCGTTTCTGGCCATAATCATGGCTCCAGCCCCCGGACGCCAGCATGTGTGTGATTATCGCTTGCACTGCAGAGCCTTGACGCGCTCGCAAATATAGCTGTTGAGCTGGAAAACAGTCAGCGGCGGCAGGAGTGATCCCGTTGGCAGAGGCGTCCCCGGCGCGACCCCGGGGCCCGGGCTCCGGCGGCGGCATGCCCGACAGCCGGCGGCTGAATGTCCCATGCGATGTCCCGCAGGGCACGCCAACCTCCGGCCGCTAATCAGCCACACCAGCCCGTCACGCCCACAGCACACCACCCCTCCGCCGGCTGTACCTGTCAGCGGCGACCGGCGCGCACCCGCCAGCTCCATGAGCTGGCCAGTTCCGGGCAGTATCCGCCAGCTTCTGGCCATTGGCCATGAGCACGGCCCTCCCAAGCCCGAGCGGCCACTAAGTGTGTAGTTATCGTTTGCACGGCGGATCGTCGGGGCCGGGTTCGGGGAAGGGGTCTGGGAGCACGCGCCACGGTCCGTTCGGAAGAAATAAAAGAAGGGGCGGTGAGAACATTATAACGCATATCAAGCTTACTGTAATCTAGTATACGAACAAATGTTCAGGCGAGGCGGGTGACTTCTACGGTGACGGAGGAGGCGCCGGCGGGGGCGCCGTGGTAGATGCCTTTGAGGGGCGGGACGTCGGCGTAGTCGCGGCCGCGGGCGACGACGACGTGGCGCTCGCGGACCGGGGCGCCGCTGGTCGGGTCGAGGGGGCGCCAGGTGCCGGTCCAGTACTCGACCCAGGCGTGGCTCTCCCCTACGGCGGTCTGGCCGGGCTCGGCGGCGGGGTTGGGGTGCAGGTAGCCGGAGACGTACCGGGCGGGCAGGCCGGCCGCGCGGAGCAGGGCCACGGTGACGTGAGCCAGGTCCTGGCAGACGCCCTGGCCCTGGTCCCAGGCCTCCTGCGCGTTGGTGCGGACGCCGGTGGTGCCCGGCATGTAGCCGACCTGGGTCCGGACCCGGGTGGCGATCTCCTCCGCCGTTGCTACGGGGTCGGCGCCGTGCAGGGCGTCGATGACGATGGCGGCGACGGCGGGGGTCACCGTGGTCAGCGGGGTAGTGAGCAGGTATTCGAGCAGGCGGGTCTCGGCCGCCTGCCGGCGCAGGTCCGCCCAGGGCAGCGGGGCGGGGTCCATGGGGTCCATGGGGTCCAAGGGGGGCAAGGGATCCACGGGGGCCAAGGGGTCGAGGTCGCCGTTGGCCTGGCCGGTCTCGACCGTGGCCCGGGCGGTGATGACCAGGTCGCGGTGGGGCTCGGTGATCTCGAACACGCTGACGTAGGTGCCCCAGTAGTCGCAGTAGGTCCAGACCGGGACGCCGCGGCCGGCCTCGACCCGGGACTCGAGCGTGATCTGGGCGGGCAGGGTCAGCGGGGTCATCCGGGCCTCGTTGAACGAGGTGCGGACCGCTTCGGTGTAGCTGACCCTGGTGGTGTGCACCACCCGCAGCCGCCATCCCACCTCAGCCGTCCCGTTCCCAGGCGACCGGCGCCTCGTACTGGAAGTACCGCCGGGTGATCGCATCGCAGGCTTCCACGCAGGTGGCCTGCAGGGCGCCGAGGAGTTCGGGGAGCTCGCCGGGGAGCTGGGCCGGGTCGGCGTACTCCAGCCGGGTGCGCAGCTGGCCGACCGGCCGCCGGGCCGGATCGTCGACGCCGGCCCGGACCGGTCCGGGATTCAGGGCCACCAGGCATTCCTCCGCGGTCACCAGGGAGTGCAGCACCGACCGCGGGAACAGCCGGTCCAGCAGCAGGAACTCCGCGACCCTGGCCGGCTCGGCGGCCCAGCCGTGGGTGCGGATGAACGACTCGTAGGCGCCGCAGGCGTGCAACAGCAGCGGCCAGCCCATGTCCTGCGGGGCGGGCACCCGGGCCAGCAGCAGCCGGGCGGTCATGTCGGCGCGCTCCAGGGACCGGCCGATGACCAGGAAGCGCCAGGCGTCGTCGTGGCTCATGGTCGAGTCGGCCAGGCCGAAGAACAGCGCGGCCCGCTCGCGGATGAAGCGCAGGTAGACGTGGGGGCCGAGGCGTTCGGCGGCGCGGCGCTGACCGGTCAGGCCGTGGCCGGTGACATTGAGGCACTCCCACATCTCGCTGGAGATGACCTCCCGGATGCCGCGCGCGCCGGACCGGGCGGCCAGGACCGCGCCGGCGATCGCGCTCGGGCTCCTGGGGTCGTAGGCCAGCCGGGCCAGTGCGGTGCCCACATCCGGGCCGGGGTCAGGGTTCTCGGTGCCGGGGTCCTCGGTGCCGGGGTTCTCGGTGCCGGGGTTCTCGGCGCCGGGGTTCTCGGTGGCCGGGGAACCGACGCCGAGCAGGCCGAACAGCGGGGCGCAGTCTTGGTTGCCATGGGGATCGCTGAGGATCCGGTGCACGTAGACGTCGATCAGGCGGGCGGTGTCGTCGGCCCGTTCGACGTAGCGCCCGGTCCAGAACAGGGTTTCCGCCATCCGGCTGAGCAGTTCGTCGTTCACTGGTCCGGGCCGCTCTGGCGGCTGATGGCCGAGGTCGCGCGGGACTGCGGCGCGGCCAGGAGCGGGAAG
Organism: uncultured Actinomycetes bacterium; assembly: GCA_963819785.1. GTDB lineage: Bacteria > Actinomycetota > Actinomycetes > Streptosporangiales > Streptosporangiaceae > Palsa-504. The sequence continues at coordinate 233,206 of CAWFXW010000016.1, forward strand.
GCGATGTTTGCCGCGGCCGGGCGGTGGGACTGGGGGCCGGACAGGACCCAGGTGTCCTTGGACCCGCCGCCCTGGCTGGAGTTGACCACCAGCTCGCCCTCGGGGAGCGCGACCCGGGTCAGGCCGCCGGGCAGCACCCAGAACGTCGTCGCCGTCGTTGACCGCGAACGGCCGCAGGTCGATGTGCCGCGGCGCCAGGAACTCGCCGATCAGTACCGGCGAGGTGGACAGGGCCACCGGGCGCTGCGCCACCCAGCCGCGCGGGTCGGCGGCCACCCGCTCGCGGAGCACGGCGAGCTCGGTGCTGGTGGCCCGGGGGCCGATGACGATACCGGCGCCGCCCGCGCCGTCGACCGGCTTGACCACCAGTTCGTCCAGGCTGTCCAGGGCCCACCGCAGGGTCTGGGGATCGTCGAGCCGGTAGGACTCGACGTTGTGCAGGATCGGTTGTTCATTGAGGTAGTAGCGGATCAGGTCGGGGATGTAGGTGTAGACGAGCTTGTCGTCGGCCACCCCGTTGCCGACGCCGTTGGCGATCGTGACGTTCCCGGCCCGCGCGGCGTTGATCACGCCCGGGCAGCCGATCACCGAGTCGGGCCGGAAGTGCAGCGGGTCGAGGAACTCGTCGTCGACCCGGCGGTAGATCACGTCGACGGGGCGCCGGCCGCGGGTGGTGTGCACGTAGACCTTGTTCCTGGCGCAGAACAGGTCCCGGCCCTCGACCAGCTCGACGCCCATCAGCCGGGCCAGCAGGGTGTGCTCGAAGTAGGCGGCGTTGTGCACGCCCGGGGTGAGTACCACCACCACCGGGTCTTCTTTCGCCGCTGCGGCGCGGAGGGCGGCCAGCAGTCTGCTCGGGTACTCCTCGACCTCGCGGACGCTCTGCTCGGCGAACAGCGCCGGGAACGTCCGGGTCATGGCCAGCCGGTTCTCGATCACGTAGCTGACCCCGGACGGCACCCGGACGTTGTCCTCCAGGACCCGGAACTGGCCGGCCTCGTCGCGGACGAGATCGATGCCGGCCACGTGGACGCGGACGCCGTTCGGCGGGGTGAAGTCGGCGACCTCCCGGCGGAAGCGCGGGGAGGTGTAGATCAGCCGCCAGGGCAGCACGCCGTCTTCGAAGGCGCGCCCGGCCCCGTACACGTCGGCCAGGAACGCCTCCAGGGCCCGGACCCGCTGGCGGACGCCCCGGCTGATGTGGTCCCACTCGACCGCGTCGATGACCCGGGGGATCAGGTCGAGCGGGAAGGGCCGCTCCTCGCCGGCGAAGTCGTAGGTCACCCCGCGGTCGGTGAACACCCGGGCCAGCTGGTCGGCGCGGAAGCGCAGCTCGGCCGGGTCCATCGGCTGCAGCACGCTGATTATGCTGTGATAGGGCCGACGGGGCTGGCCCGGTGCGGCGAACATCTCGTCCCAGGCTTCGGCCAGCCGGTAGCTGTCGAAAATGTCCGCCATAACGGCACGCTACGGTGGGCGTGTGTACCACGCGTCACGGGCGTGTTTCCGTTTGTTTCGCGGTCCTTAACTAAACCGGGCGATCTGGCGCATCTTGTTCATGGCGTCCAGGGCGGCGACTTTATACGCCTCGGCCAGGGTCGGGTAGTTGAACACCGCGTCGACCAGGTAGTCGACGGTGCCGCCGCAGCCCATGACGGCCTGGCCGATGTGGATCAGCTCGGTGGCCCCGGTGCCGAACACGTGCACGCCGAGCAGCCGGTGGTCGTCCAGGCAGACCAGGAGCTTGAGCACACCGTAGGAATCGCCGATGATCTGGCCGCGGGCCAGCTCGCGGTAGCGGGAGATGCCCGCCTCGAACGGCACGTTCTCGTGGGTGAGCTCTTCCTCGGTGCGGCCCACGAAGCTGATCTCGGGGATGGTGTAGATGCCGATCGGCTGGGTCTTGCCCAGGCCGTGCAGCGGCTCGCCGCACGCGTCGTGGGCCGCGATCCGGCCCTGCTCCATCGAGGTGGCGGCCAGGGCGGGGAAGCCGATCACGTCGCCCACCGCGTAGATGTGCGGGACCGGGGTGCGGAACATGTCGTCGACCGCGATCCGGCCGCGCTTGTCCGCGGTCAGGCCCGCGTTCTCGAGCTTGAGTTCCTCGGTTGAGCCCTGGCGGCCGGCCGAGTACATGACGGTCTCGGCGGGGAGCTTCTTGCCGCTGGCCAGTGTGGCGATGGCGCCCTCGGGCCGGGCCTCGACCGAGGACACGGTCTCGCCGAACCGGAACGTGACGGCCAGGTCGCGCAGATGGTACTTGAGCGCCTCGACCACCTCGACGTCGCAGAACTCCAGCATCCGGTCGCGCTGCTCGACCACGGTGACCTTGGTGCCCAGGGCGGCGAACATCGACGCGTACTCGATGCCGATCACCCCGGCGCCCGCCACCACCATCGACCGCGGCACCTTCTCCAGGTGGACGATCCCGTCGGAATCCATCACGGTGCGCTCGTCAAACTCGACGCTGGCGGGCCGGGCGGGCCGGGTGCCGGTGGCGATCACGATCTTGTCCGCGCTGGCCAGCCGGCTGCGGCCGTCGCCGCTGTCGACCTCGACCGTGTGCGGGTCGGTGAATCTGCCGGTCCCGGTCAGCACGGTGACCCGGTTGCGGGTCAACTGGCTGCGCACCACGTCCATCTCGCGGCCGACCACGTGGGTAGTCCGCGCGGCCAGGTCGGCGATGGTGATCTCGTCCTTGACCCGGTAGCTCTGCCCGTACATCTCCCGCTGATCCAGGCCGGTCAGGTACAGGATCGCCTCGCGCAGGGTCTTGGACGGGATCGTGCCGGTGTTCAGGCACACGCCGCCGATCATGTCCTTGCGCTCGACGATCGCCACCCGCCGATCGAGCTTGGCCGCGGCGATGGCCGCCTTCTGGCCGCCGGGACCGGACCCGATCACCAGGACGTCGTAGTCGTACACATGATCCAGTGTGACCAGTGCCCGCGTGGCTGGGAAGGGCCCGGCCCGCTTACGGCCTACTTCTTGAAGGCGGCCTTGACGTTCTTGCCCGCGTCCTTGACCTGCTCGCCGACCTGGCGGCCCGCGCCCTCGACGCGCTCGGCCCGGCCCTCGCCCTCCAGGTACGGGTCGTTCATGGCCCGGCCGGCGTCCTGCTTGGCCCGGCCGCGGCCCATCATGAACTTGTTCCGCATCTTGTCGATGAAACCCATGTCGTCTCCCTTTGCCTCCGTAGAAGCCGTTCTACTGCCCCGATCCGAGCCGATTAACCTGGAACGGTGCCCCTGGTCTCGCTGATCGCGTCGGTCATCCACCCCGAGGCCGGGCATGGGGCGGGGGTGGCGGAAAGGGCAGCGGAGGCGAGGGGTGCCTCGCCTCCGCTGGGTTAAGGGGTGGGTGTTACCGGTGGACGTGGGCCAGCGGGCCGCGGTTGACCGGGAACTGGGCGGTGTTCAGGGCCTGGATGCCGGCGTGCTGCTCACCGTTGAACGGGGTCACGACCGGGGCCGAGGCGGTGGGCTCGCAGCCCAGCTTGAACGGGAGCTTGGGGTCGTTGAACCACAGGCCCAGGTGGTACTGGTGGGTCGGCGGGAACGTGGTGGTGCCGCCGGGCGACACCGAGAAGGTCTCGGAGTCGAAGATGCCGCGCACCGAGGCCGAGCCGACGCCGTTGCTGTTGGCGTTGACGTCGGTCTGGTACCAGGACACGCCGAACGGCTTGAGCGGCTGCTGGATCACGAACAGGTCGAACTCGGCGTTGCGCGGCATGCCGAAGATGGACACCACCATGAGGTCGTTCTCCGAGCCGGGGGTGATGGTGACGCGGCCGCCGGCGTGCGGCAGGCAGGCGTGGATGCCGGGCGAGGGCACTAGCGCGAAGCTGAACGAGTGGCTGCTGGCGGCGACCGCGGTGGTCGCGGGGGCGGCGGAGGCGGCGGTGAGGCTGAGCGAGACGGCCAGCGCGGACCCGGCCGCGACGGTGCCCACCCCGGCCCAGAGGGAACGCCGGCGAAGGTGCTTGATGATGGTCATGAGTGGTCTCCCCTGCGGTTGACGACGGGTTGTCTGGCAGGGGTACGCAGCCGCGGGCGCAAAAGGTTCAGGGCCGTTTGGGTCAGGGCCGTTTGGGTCAGGGCCGTTTGGGTCAGGGCCGTTTTGGTGATTCGCGGACCGGGGTGACGACGGGCTGACCGCCGGGGCCGGGGCTGACCGTGACCCGGGCGGCGTAGACGCGGGCGATCAGCTCCCGGGTCAGCACCTCGGCCGGGGCGCCGGACGCCTCGACCCGCCCCTCGGCCAGCAGCACCAGGTGGCCGCCGTACTGGCCGGCCTGGGTAAGGTCGTGCAGGGTGGAGACCACGGTCACGCCCCGGGTCCGGCGCAGGTCGTCGACCAGCTCGAGGACCTGCTGCTGGTGCCCGATGTCCAGGTCGTTGGCCGGCTCGTCAAGCAGCAGCACCCGGGGCTCCTGGGCCAGGGCCCGGGCCAGCCGGACGCGCTGGCGTTCGCCGCCGGACAGGCTGCCCAGCCGCGGCCGGCGAAGCGGGTCACGTCCAGCCGCTCGGACGCCTCGTCCGCCTTGGCGCGGTCCGAACGGCCCGGGGCGCTCAGGTAGCCCAGGTACGGCGTGCGGCCGAGCAGGACGTAGTCCCGGACGGTCATGTCCGGCGGGAGGACCGGGATCTGCGGCAGGTAGGCGATGAGGCGGGCCCGGCCGCGGCCGCGCAGCGCGCCGAGGTCGGTGTCGTTGACACCGATGGTGCCGCGGTGCGGCACCAGGCCCGCCACGGCGCGCAGCAGCGTGGTCTTGCCCGCGCCGTTCGGGCCGATCAGGGCCAGCCAGCCGCCCGCGGGCACCGCGCAGGACACGCCGTGCAGGACCTCGACCCCGTCCAGGTCCACGCTGAGCTCGTCGATCGTGATCGCGCTCACGTGCGCACCGCATTTGTGGATCTGAGGATCCAGACGAACACCGGCGAGCCGACCAGCGCGGTGACCACGCCGATGGGCAGTTCGGCGGGCGAGACCACGGTGCGGGCCAGGGTGTCGGCCAGGACCAGGAAGCCCCCGCCGGACAGCAGCGACAGCGGCAGCACCAGGCGGTAGCTGGGCCCGGCCAGGCGGCGCACCACGTGCGGGACCACGATCCCGACGAAGCCGATCAGCCCGCTGACGGCCACCGCGCTCGCCGCGGCCAGCGCGCACGCGGCCACCACGATCAGCCGGGTCCGCGCGGGATGCAGCCCGAGCGCGCTGGCCTCCTCGTCGCCCACCGACAGCACGTCCAGGTGCCGGCCGTGCAGCAGCACCACCGCGACGCTGACCACCGAGTACGGACCGATCTCGGCCGCCTGCTGCCAGGTCGCGCCGGACAACGAGCCGAGCAGCCAGGAGTAGACCTGCTGCAGGTCCTGCGTGGAGCGCTGGAGAATATAGGTCTGCACCGCGGTCAGGAACAGGCCCACGGCCACTCCGGCCAGCAGCAGGGTGGTGGTGCCCGAGCCGGGCACGCCACTGGCCACCGCGCCGGACAGGTACGCGATCGCGACCCCGGCCAGCGATCCGGTAAAGGCGGCCACCGGCACCGCGGCCGGTCCTATGTTACTGAGGTAGACGATGGCCAGCGTCGCGCCCAGCCCGGCGCCGGCCGACGCGCCGAGCATGCCGGAGTCGACCAGGGGGTTGCGGAACACCCCCTGGTAGCCCGCCCCGGCCACGGACAGCAGCGCGCCGACCAGGGCGCCGAGCACGATGCGGGGCAGCCGGATCTGGAACAGCACCGAGCGGTCCAGCGGGCTGAGCCCGGACGGCAGGTGCAGCAGCGCCGTCACGGTGTCCAGAGGGTTGAGGTCAGCGGCCCCGACCAGGGCGCTGACCAGCGTCGCGGCGACCAGGAAGGCCGCCGCGACGCCGTATGCGCGCGCGGCGGGCAGCCGCCTGCCACGCGCGCGTATCACGTGGACGCCTGCTCGACCGCCTGCGCGAGCTCGGCCACCAGCTGCGGCAGCCGCGGGCCCCAGCGGGACGCGATGTCGTCGTTGAGCCCGACGATCTCGTGGTCCTTGACCGCGGGGATCGCGGACCAGCCGGGCCGCTTGGCCACCACGGCCGGGGTCTGCCCGCCGTCCGCGGCCTGGTTGTCGGCCAGGAAGATGATCCGCGGCTGCGCCTTGACGATGTACTCCTCGGACAGCTGCGGATACCCGCCGTCGGAGGCCTTGTCGGCCGCGTCGGCGATGTTCTTCAGGCCGAACAGGGCCACGATCTGCCCGATGAACGTGGACGAGGTGACCGAGTAGTACGGGTTCGCGGTCAGCTCCCAGTAGTAGGTCAGGCCCGGGTGCGCGCCGGCCTGCTGGACCGTCGCGGCGATCTGCGTCTTCATCGAGGCCGTCAGGCTCTGCGCCTGGGCCTGATGCCCGGTGGCCTGGCCGATCTGGTCGATCTGCTGGTAGGCGCCGTCCAGGCTGGTCACGGCGGGCTCGATGAGCACCGGGATGCCCAGCTTGGTCAGCCCGGAGACCAGGCCGCCGGAGTTCTGGGAGGCGACGACCAGGTCCGGTCGGTACTTGGCGATCGCCTCCAGGTTGGGGGTCAGCCCGCTCAGCTTCGTGACCGGCGCGGCGGCGGGATAGTCGGAGTCCTCGTCGACCGCCACGACCTGAGGGCCGGCGCCGACCGCGTACAGGTCCTCGGTGGCGGTCGGGGCGAGCGAGACGATCCGGGCCGGCTTGGCCTTGATCGTCACCGTCCCGTTGGACGCGGTCACCGTGACCGGGAACTGCGCCGCGGCGCTGGCGGCCGGGCTGGACGCGGTGCTCGATGATGCGGTGCTGGATGATGAGGTGGTGCCGGACGCGCAGCCGGCCAGGGCGGCCGCGGCCGCGACGGTGGCCGCGGCCGCGAGCCTGGTTCTGGCGAGCATGGTTCTGGCCCGCAATGGTTTAGCGAGCAATGGTTTAGCTAGCAATGGCTTCCTCCCGGGTACCGGGCAGGAAGGCGAGACCGCTGGCGGCCGCCGGGCGCCCGCCGGGACGGATCGCCCTTCCCACGAGGGTCGATATCGTCGAGCGCGGCAGGAGGCGACCTGGCTTGGGCCCGGGCGGGCCGTCACAGTTGCGGGACAGCGCCGGAATGGTTCGGGGGAACTTCACCGGCTTCGCTACCTGGTGCGCTGCCAGGCACCCTAGCACGCAGGGGCAGCCGGAGCGTCCGGGACTACAGGGGCGGGCCCGCGGTGAGCTTGATGTTGCTGGTGGAGCGCTGACCGGACGGGCTGACCCAGGTGACCTGGATCGTGGTCCCCGGCCGGAACTTCGAGACCAGCCCGGTCAGGCTGTCCGGGGACCCGATGGCCTGGCCGTTCACCGCGGTGATGACCGACCCGGCGGTCATGCCCGCGGCCACGGCCGGGCCGTTGCAGATCGTGCCGAGGATCAGCGTGCCCGAGCTGACGTTGGCGATGCTGTCCGGGACGCCCAGGTTCTGGTCGTTGGTGTAGCAGCTCTGGTTGCCGCTGCCGTTGCCGCCGAAACCGCCGAACTGGCTGCCGTTGGCCTGCTGCTCGGCCTGGGCCTGCGGATCGCTGCTCGAGCCGTGCCCGATGTAGATGCCCATGAAGGGCGGGTAGCCGATGGTGACCGTCGAGCTGGCCTGGCCCTGGCCGATCTGGTGGGCGACCGCCAGCGCGTGGTCGATCGGGATCGCGTAGCCGGAGGCGTCCTGCTGGACCGAGAAGCCGCCCTGCTGGCCCGCGGTGTCCATGCCGATGACCTGGCCCGCGGAGTTGGCCAGCGGGCCGCCGGAGTCACCGGAGACGATGTCCGCGCTGGTCTGGATCATGTTGTGCAGGGTTTCCTGGGTGATCGAGCCGGCCCGGTCCCCCGCGGTGATGGTCTGGTTCAGCGCCGTCACCTGTCCGGCGACGGGGACGATGGCGTTCTGTCCCTCGGCGTTGCCCATGCCCACGACCGAGTCGCCGGTCTTGACCAAGTTGGATTCGCCGATCGGTACGGTGGTCAGGTTGGACGCGCCCTCGAGCTGGATCAGCGCGATGTCCCCGGTTATGTCGTAGCCGAGCACCTTGGCCTGGTACTGGTGGCCGTTCGCGGTGCGCGCGGTGATCGCGGTGGAGTTCTCGATGACGTGGTTGTTGGTCAGCACCAGGCCGTCTTTGCTGATCACCATGCCGGTCGCCGCGGCCGACTCGGTGCGGTACTGCAGCGTGGTGTTGATGATGACCAGGCCCGGCGCGACCTTGTTCACGATGGCCTGCTCGTTGGCGCTGGCACTCGGGGTTCCGGCGCTCGGCTGGGGGATCGCGCCGGTCGGCAGCGGGGCGGGGTTCAGCGCGCCGCTGCTCGGCTGCGGTGCCGCCTGGCTGCTGCTGCTGTTGCTGCTGCTGTTGCTGGCCGGGTGGTACAGCGCCACGACCGAGCCCGCGCCCAGGGCGCCGGCCGCCAGGGCCACGAGCAGATAGCTGAAGGCGCCGATGCGGCGCCTGGGCGGCCGCGGCGGCATGGGCGGCACCGGCATGGTCGGCCCGTAGTCATCTGCGGGCGGCTGACCGTAGCCGCTGTAATCCTGCATCGCTATCACCCCTGGGCCCAGAGTCCTTGTCTCCAGTCTGCCCACGAACCTGATAATTAGCTGAGGACGGGCTGCAGATTCGCGCTCGTCAGGAAGGATTCTTTCTGCCGAACGATCCGTGGCGCGTGCTGTCCTTATTACGTTGCACGGGAAGCCCCTGGTGAGACTGGGGGGGTTCGTCCTGGTCGGCGGTTTTGGTGTCCGGGTCCGCGCTGTTATCGACCGGCACGTCCTCGTCCGCCAGGCCGGGCCGGGCGGGCGGCACGCCCGGGGCCTGGTGACCGGCCTGCGGGTACGGGACCGGTTCGGGTTCCGCCTCCTCCTGCTGCTGCTCGGCGCGCGCCATGGCGTCCTCGAGCAGCCCGAGCGACAGCTGCCTGGACAGCCTAGGATGGCGCCCGCCGCGTTTCCGGCGTCTCCCCCACATAACCAGGCCCTCCCTGTTATGCATCTGTTACCTGCGGTCCGCGCACTACCCGGCGCGCGGGCATTTATTCACGCAACCGGGGCCCCATCCGCCTCAGTAAGGGGTCAGTAACGGCCTGTGACAGAAATATACCCATGATCACGCGGTTCACACCGGTAAACGCGAATATGCGCAGCGTGTCAGGGGTGCCGAGGGCGCGAGGCCCGGTCCGTTCGGTAAAAATTCGCTAGTTCGGTGACGAAGTACGGCGCGTTCACCGTGCCGAGGCCGGTGGCCAGGTCGTAGCCCGGCCCGGCGGGGTAGCCGGTCACCGTCTGCACCCGGCCGTCCTGGGTGAAGGACACCGTGTTGTTTCCGTCGGTCAGGTCGGTGATGCCGCGGTCGTGCGCGGCGGCCATCTGGTACAGGGCCGGGTTGATCAGGCCGAGGGAGTGGCCCGCCACCTGGTCGGCCAGGGCCACGACCCCGGCGAACAGCGGGGTGGCCTCGCTGGTGCCGCACTCCGGTGACCACCCGGCGGGGGCCCCCTTGAAGGTGCCGTAGGTGTCCACCGCCCCGTCGCAGGCGGCGCTCATCGAGATGTCCGGCACGCCGCGGCTGCCGCCGGTCACGCCGCGCACGCCGTCCTGGTAGGCCGGCCGGGTGAAGAAGATGGACAGGCCGCCGCCGCTGGCCAGCGGGTTGGGTCCGGAGTTGCCATCGGTGAACAGGTTCGCGTTGTGGTTATAGGTGTCGTTCCAGACGGTGGGGGCCGCTGGGGCGCCGTTGGCCGCGAAGTGCAGCTGAGTACCGCCGACGCCGGTCACCAGCGGGTCGCTGTCCGGCCAGGAGGTCACCCGGAACGCGTAGTAGGTGGTCTCGTCCTGCCCCAGGTCGGCGGCGCCCGCATCGCCCGAGGCGGTGAGCACCGTGACGTGGTCCTTGGCGGCCAGTTCATAGGCGCCGCGCAGCGCCTGGACCGAGGACCTGGCCGGGAAGGTCTCCTCGGTGGCGCTGAAACTCTGGCTGATCACGTCGCCCAGGTGGTGGTTGAGCACGTACTTCTCGGCCGCGATGATCTGCGGGAAGCCGTGCACGCCCTCGGTCTCGGAGACCGGCGTCTCGACCAGCAGGATGTTCGCCCCCGGCGCGACCGCGTGGGCCCACTCCACGTCCAGGGTGGTCTCGCCGGCCCAGCCGACCATCTCCGAGTTGGCCGGGTCGTAGGCGGGGATCCGGCCCGCGGGACGGATGACCTGGAATTTCGGCGGGGCGGGCAGGCGGTAGGCCCGGTCGAAGACGGTCAGGTCGTTCCGGATCGTGGGAGAGCCGTAGGAGTCGACGATGACGATCGTGGCGCCGCGGCCGGTCACGCCCTTGGCGTACAGCGCGGGCAGGCCGTAGGCCCGCCGGACCTGGGCCGGGCCGTAGCAGGCGATGTTGAAGTCCCGCTCGCAGCCGGCCGTGGTCAGCGGGGCGGCCTGGGCCGCCTGGGCGACCCGGATCACCCCGGGACGGACGACGATTCCCGCGGCCGGGTCCGCCTTTTGCGCCGCGGGTTTTTGCAGGGCCGGGCCCGCGCCGGTCGTCGCGGTCAGCGCGGCCAGGCCGAAAACGGCAGCCGCCAGCCTCCCCACCCGCATGAATCACTCCCTCTGGTCAGCCCGGAGGCCCCAGTCCACATAATCTGGTCACTGGTGACTATGGCATACCCCGCTGTACGCTAGTCCACCGTCACGCGGCGGGGGCCTGCTGGCGGTGGCAGAGGAGAGCAACATGCGCTTCCGGAGTAGCGTGGCGATTGACCTGGGCACGGTCAATACGCTCGTCTGGGTGGCGGGGCGCGGCATCGTGCTCGAGGAGCCCACCGCGATCGCCATCGATACCGCGGTCGGGAAAGTGGCCGCGGTGGGCGAGGCTGCCGACGCGCTCTCCGACAAGGAACCACAGGACATCGAGGTGATCCACCCGCTGCGGGACGGGGTCATCGCCGACCTGGACGCGACCGCCGCCATGCTGCACGAGTTCTTGCGCCGGACCCGGCGGTTCGGCGTGCTGCGGCCCAACGCGCTGGTCTGCGTGCCCAGCGGCGCCACCCCGGTCGAGCGGCGGTCCATCGTGGCCGCGCTCGGCGTCCGGCGGCCGCGGTACAACGTGCGGCTGATCGACGAGCCGGTGGCCGCGGCGGCCGGCGCCGGATTCGACCTGACCGGCGGGGCGGGCGGGTTCGTGGTCGACATCGGCGGCGGCACCACCGAGGTGGCCGCGGTCGCGGGCTGGCGCGTGGTCCGGGCCCAGTCGCTGCGCAAGGCGGGCAACGCCATGGACGACGCCATCGTGGCGGCGATCAGGTCCGAGATGGGGCTGATCATCAGCCAGCGGGCGGCCCGGCAGCTCAAGATGACGCTCGGCGTGACCGGCGGCGCCGAGGGCTGGGCGGAGGCGGTCGGGATCGACGCCGCGCAGCGCACCCCGCGCACGGACTACGTGCCCGGCGGGCTGGTGGCCACCGCGCTGGAGCCGATCGTGGCCACGATCGCCGCGTCGGTGCACGAGATGCTGTCCGAGATCCCGGCGGGCCTGGCCGAGGATGTCGTGCGCGGCAAGATCAGGCTGGCCGGCGGCGGCTCGCTGCTCCCGGGCCTGGCCGGACGGATCGAGACCGCCGCGGGCATCGGCGCGGTGCTGGTCGAGGACCCGCTGCGCTGCGTGGTCCGCGGCGCCGCGGAGATCCTGGAGCGCAAGGAGAAGCCGGGGCCCAGGCACAGCGGGCCCGGCCTGCGGCAATTACCTTTTCTGCGCGCTGGCCGGGCCCGTTGCTTTTCTTGCGTTATTCGAGTTGTTTATTCGAGGGGCTGGCGGGAGATAACGGCCGGCTGACGGCCGCCCAGCAGCCAGCCGCCCAGGGCGGCGACCACGGGCAGGCCGATCAAGATGGCGATCAGGTCCGCCGCGGGCACGTCCCCGAACGTGACCGACAGGCTGCTGCGCGCCCAGGCCACGCCGGCGATCGCGGCGGCCAGGGTGCCCAGGACCGCGCCGAGCAGTCCGAGCGCGCCTGCGGTGGCGCCGGTGATCGTGCGGCGGGTGGTGCCGCCCGCCCCGGTGGCGGTGAGCGTACGCAGGTCGCGCATGCTCTCGCTGCGGATCAGGCCGACGGTCATGACCAGCACGCCGAACGCGATGACCAGGCCGAGCACGGTCGCTCCGTCGCTGATCTGGGTCAGGCCGAGCTCACCGGACTTCGTCTCCACGCTCACCCCGGCGCTGACCGCGAGCTGCCGGGCTTGGTTGATGTTTTCGCTGGTGAGCGCGTGCGGCGCCTGGATCAGCCAGCCGTTCAGGGACGTCTGCAGGTGGTACTTGTGCAGCGCCTGCTCGGTGACCACGGTGTTCGGCGCCGAGGTGCCCGAGGGTAGGCTGGCCACCTCCTGGATCTTCGGGTTGGCCAGGCAGCCGTTGGCTGCCGTGCAGGCCGGGGGCGGGCCGTTGCCGCCTCTGAGGTAGCCGCCCCACATCATGATCATGTTCGGCAGGCCGGACAGGCCCGGACGCATGGACAAGATGTCGGTGCCGGGCTGGATCGAACTGGGGTTGATCCCGTACTGGTGCAGCAGCGCCGGGGTGGCGACGTACACCGTGCCGCTGAAGTTGTTGTCCTGCGTGCCGAGCTGGTACAGCGTGGGGCCGGCGATCTCCAGCGGCAGGACCGAGGTGGCGTGCAGCGTTCTCGCGTAGCTGTCGACGCTGGTTTGCAGCGCGGTCAGCTGGCGGGCGGTCAGCGGGACGTTGGGCCCGGCGTTCGGGCCGGTGTTCTGGGTGTAGACGATCAGCTCTTGAGAGCTTAGGTTGGCGCCGGTCCAGTCCAGGACCTTCTCGAACCGGATGCTGGCCACGATGCTGATCAGCACGGCCAGGAACACCGCGAACGTGACCGCGGCCAGGGCCGCGCCGGACCGGGCCCGCTGCCGCATGAGGTCCCGCAGCGCGATCCGCACCGCGACTGGCATCCGCGGCCCGGCGCCGAACGCCAGCAGGGCCACGCACAGCGGGGCCAGCAGGCAGACGCCGATGATGATCGTGACCAGGCCGACCAGGAGCGTGAGCGCGTCGCTGCCGCTGTTGCCGCCCCATCCGCCGGAGAAGAACAGGGCGACGACGCCCACGGCGACCAGGACGGCGCCCGGGATGACGGACCGGTGCACGGCCTTGGGCTGGGCCGGGCGCCCGGACAGGGCGGCCACGACCGGGATCCGGGCCACGGCCCGGGCCGGGCGGCGGGCGGCCAGCACCGCGGTCCCGATGGCCAGCACGATCGCGACGGCAATGGCCCACCAGGGGAGGTTGGTGCTGTTGATGACGTGCCCGGTGTCGGTCTGCAGGGTGGGGACGTAGGCGAACCAGGCGGCGAAGCCCGCGATCGCGCCGAGCAGCGCGCCGACGACGCCGAGGACCGCGCCGTTGGCCACCATCACGAGCCGGACGTTGCGTTCGGTGGCGCCGAGCGCGGCCAGCATGCCGAGCGCGCGCAGCCGCCGCTGGGCCATCACGGTGAACCCGGCCACCGAGACCAGGCCGATGAAGACCAGCCCGAGTACGGCCACGACCAGCACGATGGTCGCGGGCGGGATCCCCGCCGAGGCGCCGGTGGGGTAGGAGATGGTCGCGGCCTTGGGCAGGCTGGGCAGGGTCGGATTCTGATTCTGACCTGGTCCTGGCCCCTGGTCTTCCTGGGGTGCGGCCGCCGGGCCGAGCAGGATGCTGACCTGGCTGGGCGCGGTGACCTGGCCCGGGGCGACGAGGGCGAACTCGTCGAGCAGGTTGGCCGGGTTCCGCACGATGCCGGTCACCCGCCAGGTCTGCCCGCCGGCGTGCCAGCTGCCGCCGGCCCCGGTGTCGAAGGCGGACGCCACCTGGCTGGTCAGGGCGACCTGGCCGGGGCCGTCCGGGTACTGCCCGGAGACCAGGGACAGCATCGGGCCGCCGTACCGGCCGTGCGGGTCCTGCGCGCGCAGCTGGACCGGTTCGGTCAGGCCGGTGCTGAGGTCCTGGTTCTCGATCACCTCGGCCGGGCCGTACTTGCTGGTTACGGCGGCGATGTCGGTGGCGAGCGTCGGGTCGGTGCCCGGCAGGGTGACCAGCGCGCTGGCCGTGCCGAACGTGCCCGCGCTCGGGCTGGCCGGCGGGGTGTTGGTGGCCACCCCGGCGCCCCAGACCGTGGCCGCGACCGCGATCGTGAGCAGGCCCAGCATCAGCAGTTGCTGGCGCCATTCGCGGCGGAACAGCCGCCAGGCCCAGTGGATCACGGCCCGCCGGGCGGGGATGCCCCCGTCGGCGACCTCCGCCGCGACGGGCCGCTCAGTGGTCAGGGTGCTCATCTGCTCTGCTCCCCGGACAGCAGGGACTCCGGGCCGCGAGGCGGCGCGGTCTGGTCGGTCACCCGGCCGTCCCGCAGGAAGACCACCCGGTCGGCCCACGAGGCCAGCTGGGCGTCGTGGGTCACCACCACGGCGGCCACGCCCCGCTTGCACGCGGCGTGGATGAGGCGCATGACCGACTCGCCGTTCACCGAGTCCAGCGCGCCGGACGGCTCGTCGGCCAGCAGCAGGCGCCGGTCGCCGACCACGGCCCGGGCGATGGCCACCCGCTGCCGCTCGCCGCCGGACAGCTGGTCGGGGAAGTTGTTCGATCGGTCGCCCAGGCCCAGTTCGTCCAGGGCCTTCAGGCCGGCCAGCCGGGCCTTGCGGGCGGACAGGCCGTCGAGCTCGAGGGGCAGCGCCACGTTCTCGGCCGCGGTCAGCCCGGGCAGCAGGTTGAAATCCTGGAACACGTAGCCGATATAGCGACGCCGCATCCGGGCCTTGGCGTTGCGCGACATCTCGGTGACCGGGGTGCCGCCGATCAGCACCTCGCCGCTGGTGGGCTCCTCCAGGGTCCCGGCAATGGTCAGCAGGGTGGACTTGCCGGAGCCGCTCGGCCCCATGACCGCCACCATCGAACCCGCCTCGACGGCCAGATCGACATCTTTCAGTGCGTGCACTTCGGCGGCGCCCTGGCCGTAGCTCCGTGACACGTGCCGCATGTCGAGGACGCTCATCGCGATATCCCCTTGTAGTTCATGACGTTTCCCCGTTTCCTTATCGGTTTGCTTGGATTTACGAGCGTGTGGCCGGCCCGCTTGATCCGGCCGTCGGCGGCGTCCAGCCAGCGGATGACCGCGTCCAGCCGGAACAGCTCGGCGTCCACGACCAGGGCCAGGCTGAGGTCGGAGTCGGCCTCGGCCTCCTTGATCCGGGTCCACTGCTGCATCAGCTCGACCAGGTGCCGGCGGTGGACCTGGATCACCTCGTGCACGTCGGTGCCCGGCACGCGCATCGCGACCAGCACCTTCATGACGAGTTCGTCCCGGGGCGGGGCGCCCATGTCGGGCGGCGTGCGCAGCCAGCCGGCGAGTTCGGCCGCTCCGCCGGCGGTGATCCGGAAGGCCTTCTGCGGTGTTTTTTCCCTGCTCTTTTCCGGGCCGTCCTGGGCGGCGTCGTCGGACTCGACCAGCCCGTCCCGCTCCAGGCGCTGCAGCGTGGTGTAAACCTGGCCGACGTTCAGCGGCCAGACCTCGCCCGTCCGGGCCTCGAACTCCTCGCGCAGCTGAAGGCCGTACTTGGGGCCCTCGGCGAGCAGCGCGAGAAGCGCGTGACGGACGCTCACCGCTTCAGATTTCTGAGTAGCATACTGAGTATCCTGCCGTGGCCGCGGGGGCCATGGCAGGCCGGTTACCACCCTTCTTTACCGGGATGGGTAACCCCCGTGACTTCCGGCGGACAGCCCCCTTGTGCTTTTTTACCCGGCGTGATATTGACTCGTTCTCGTGCCTCCTGGGTATTCCGCGCGGCCGCAGGCCGGAAGCTGGGCCTTCGTTCTGGCCAGCGCGTCTGGCTGCATAACGCCCCGGCGGGCTGGGACCTGACCGATCCGCCCGGCGGGCTGGCCGACGCGGGCCCGGACGGCCCGGCCGACGTGATCATCGCGTTCTTTTCCGCGCAGGCCGTGCTGGCTGATTCCCTTGAAGGACTGGCGCGGCGCATCTACCCGGCCGGGGCGCTGTGGATCGCGTGGCCGCGGCGGGCCGCCGGGCACCGCAGCGACATCACCGACAACGTGATCCGCGAGCACGCGCTGCCGCTGGGCGTGGTCGACGTCAAGGTGGCCGCCATCGACGAGGACTGGTCCGGGCTGCGGTTGGTCTGGCGGGTGCAGAACCGGCGCTGAGGGCGGCGTTTTAACGTGAGGCGGGCCGGGGCGGTCGCGGCGTAGCATGGACGCCATGGGTTTCACTTGACGTTGACGACCAGCCCTTTCCGCCCTGGCGGTCGCGCTCGCGGTCGAACTGGCCGACGAGCTAGTTGACGGTGCCAAGGGCGCCGCGCTTCCGCTGATCCGTCACGACCTGGGCCTGAGCTACGGCCAGGTCGGCCTGCTCGCCTCGGTGCCGCTGCTGGCCGGCGGGGCGCTCGAGCTTCCGCTCGGCATCTGGGCCAGCGGTCCGGCCCGGCGCCGGCGGGCCGTGCTCATCGGCGGCGTCGTCTTCATCCTCAGCCTGCTCGCGGTGGCCGGGGCCCGTTCCTTCCCGGTCCTGCTGGTCGCGGTCACTGTGTTCTTCCCGGCCTCGGGGGCGTTCGTCTCGCTGACCCAGGCCGAGCTCATGGACGCCTGGCCGGACCGGCAGGCCCAGGTCATGGCGCGCTGGGACCTGGCCGGATCAACGGGCGCGGTGGCCGGGCCGCTGCTGCTGGGGGCCGTGCTGGCCGCCGGGGGCGGCTGGCGGGTGGCGTACCTGGTGCTGGCCGCGGCGGCCGCCTGGGCGTGGCTCGGGACCTGCCTGCGGGACCCGCGGCCGGCTCCTGCCGTCGCTGCCGGTGCCGCTGATGGTGCTGGTGCGGCCGATGCTGCGGAGGGGTTCCGGGCGCGGGCGCGGCTGGTGCTGAGCGCGCTGCGGGACTGGTCCATCGTGCGCTGGGTGCTGCTGATCGAAGTCGCGGACCTGCTGGTGGACGTGTTCACCGGGTTCCTCGCGGTTTACCTGGTCGACGTGGTCCACCTGTCGCCGGCGGTCGCGGCGCTGGGCATCGCGATCCGGCTCGGGGCCGGGCTGGCCGGGGACGCGGCGCTGGTCGTCGTGCTGGAACGGGTCGCGGACGTGACCGTGCTGCGGGTCAGCGCGGTGGCGGCGGCACTGCTCTACCCGGGCTTCCTGCTGGCGCCGGGCGCGGCGGCCAAGCTGGTCATCCTGGCCGTGCTGAGCGCGGCCACCGCGCCGTGGTACCCGATCCTGCAGGCCCGGCTGTACGGCAGCCTGCCCGGGCGGAGTTCGGTCGCGGTCACGCTGAGCAGTGCCGCGGCGCTGGCCGGGGGGCTGGGGCCGCTGGCCGTGGGGCTGCTCGCCGGGACGTTCGGGCTGTCGTGGGCGCTGGCGCTGCTGGTGGTCGTGCCGGTGGCGGTGCTGGGCGGGTCGGCGCGGGCGCGAGCGGCAGGCGGTGACGCGGACGTCAGCGAGGAGTAGCGGCTGGCCGGCGGGCCGGGAATTGCTCCGCGGGATACGCGTTAGCCATGAGTGATGATTTTGCTCTTGGCTAAAGCCATATTGTGTCCCGCCGTCCGCTCGCTGATTCGGTATTGATCCCATGAAGGGTTTCCCTATTCGTCGCGCACCCAGCGAGAGCATGGGCGAGGCCGCCATGGCGGTCGCCAGACGCCAGGCTGAACAGCTCACGCTGGTCCGCCGTCGCGCCCAGCCGGCCGCGGTCTACATCACCCGGATGACCCTGACGGCGGTGTTCGCCTACCTGCTCGCCCTGCAGCTGCCGGGCGGTTCCGTCCGGTCCGTGCTCGCCCCGCTGACCGCGCTCCTGGTGGTGCAGGCGACGCTGTTCCACACCATCCGCAGCGCCGTGCAGCGCGTCATCGGCGTCACCGCCGGCGTGCTCGCCGCGGTGGCGGTGGCGGCGTACGTCCCGTTCAGCTGGTGGGTATTCGGCCTGCTCATCGCCGGGACGCTGGCGCTCGGCATGGCGCTGCGGCTCCGCGAGGAGACGCTGGAGGTGCCGATCAGCGCCATGCTGATCTTCTCGGTCGACTCGCACGCGGCCGCGACCAGCCGCATCACCGAGACCCTGGTCGGCGCCGCGGCCGGGCTGGCCGCCGGCCTGCTCTTCGCGCCGCTGCGGGTCCAGCCCGCCAAGGACGCGATCAGCGATCTGAGCGGCCAGATGAGCGACCTGCTCGGCCAGATGGCCGACGGCCTGGCCGACGAGCCCGACCCGCGCCGCGCGGCCGAATGGCTGGACCGTACCCGGGCGCTGCGCGGTGAGATCGAGCGGGTGGACGACGCGCTGAGTCAGGCCGAGGAGAGCGTCCGGCTGAACCCCCGCCGGCTCCGCTACCCCAACTACCCCAACCCGGCCGCGGGCTTGCGGGACGGCGTCGACACACTGGAGCGGGCCGCCACCGACCTGCGCGTGCTGGCCCGCGCGGTCCTGGACAGCACGCGGCTGGACAGCGAGGACAGCCCGGTCAAGGACCCGGAGACCCGGACCCGGCTGGCCGCGGTCATCGCCGAACTGGCCGCCAGCGTGCACGCTTACGGCCAGCTCATCGAGGACGATCCCGAGCCGGCGGACGCCGCCCCCGCTGACCCCTCGTTGTCGGTGGTGCTCGAGGATCACCTGGAGGAGGCCGCGCGCCGGCAGGACCGGCTGGCCGACGTGCTGGCCACCGACCCGGCCAAGCGCCCGGAGGGCTGGCCGCTGCGCGGGGAGATCCTGGCCCACGTGGACCGGCTGCGCACCGAACTCGAGCCCCGGCCGCTGCCCGCGCCGGACCAGACGCGCAGGCCGCGGCGGATGCCGCACCGCCGGTCCCCGGCGCGCCGCGGGTACCGGGCCGCCGCCCTGCGGTCCCGGGCGGGCCGGGTCCGGGCCCGGCTGCGCGTCTTACCCGGCCGCGGTGGGCTGCGGGCCTTTAGTGAGCATGTCTGCTCCGGGGCGCGCGGCCACGGCCAGCGCGGCTTGCTCTACCTCGATGACGGACTCGCTGCGGAGCCTGGCCTGGTGGACGGCCTTGCCGCCCCGGACGCCGAACAGCCGCTTGGACCAGGCCAGGGTCAAGCCTGATCCAGATTCGCCCGGCGGGGCTCCTTGGCGGCGGCCGGGGACGGGGACTGGGACTGGGGCTCGCACTGCTCTACCAGGACAAGCTGGCCCGCGTCAGCCGGCGGGCCGAAATCCTGTGCGTTTTCCTGGGACCGCTTGTCGTCGTGGGCATCACCTACCCGCCCTTCGACGGGTTCGGTTTGCTCGCAGGCGTCCTGGCCGGAGGGTTTCTCGGCCGGCAGGTCGACCGAAGGACAGCGGCCAGGCGGGTGGCCCGAGGTGGCCGCGGCGTGACCGTGATACCGCTCGATTCGATCACCAGCGCCCGCGCCGGGTCCCCCGAGGGCATTACGGTCACGCCGCCGGCGGCGGCGGAAGACTGACGTGCTGGCCGGGAGGCGCCACGGAACCCGGGATCCGCGGCTCAGCCGTGGTGCACGGCCTCGACGTTGTGGCCGTCCGGATCGCGCAGGAAGACGCCGTAGTAGCCGGGGTGGTACTCCGGCCATTCCCGCGGCGCGTGCAGGACCTCCACCCCGGCCGCCACGGCGGCCTCGTGCACCGCGTCGACCGCGGCCCGGTCCGGCGCGCGGAACGCGACGTGCAGTTCCCTGGTCTCCTCGCCGGTGGGCGGGCTCAGCCAGAAGTCGGGTATGCCGTCGGGGCCGGCCAGGCCGACGACGAAGCTGTCCCCGTACGGAAAGCGCATCGCCTCGCGCATCCCGATCGCGGCGAAGGTGCGCAGGTAGAAGTCGACCGAGGCCGTCACGTCCTGGGCCTGGAGGCCGATGTGATCGAGCATGCCTGGAGCGTAGCAACGGGGTGCGACATTCCCGGAAGCGGCCGGGCAGCTTCCGGGCTAGCGTTCTGCGGGAAGTGATCGCAGGCCCGCATGTCGTGGCAAACTACCCGGGTGACCGCACTGAAACTGCCCAATCTGCCGTTCCCGCTCGAGCCTTCGGGCAGCCCGGCACCCGGCTGCCGGATCCTGAGCGGGGCGTTGATCCTCAATGCGGCGGCCGGGACCGACATGTTCGTCGATCCGGCCGGCGCCCCGGAGTCCGGGGTTCCGGACGCGGGCCGGTTCGTGGGACTGCCCCCGGCAGGCGACTTCACCCTGGCCGCTCAGGTCCGGGTGGAGTTCGCCAGCATGTACGACGCGGGCGTGCTGCTGCTGCATGCCCGCGACCGGCACTGGGCCAAGCTGTGCTTCGAGTACTCACCGCAGCTCCGGCCGACCGCGGTCACCGTCGTGACCAAGGGCGTCTCCGATGACTGCAACTCCTTCGAGGTCGACGGCGACACCGTGTGGCTGCGGATCACCCGGTCCGGGGCGGCCTGGGCCTTCCACGCCTCGACCGACGGATCCTGGTGGCGGCTGCTGCGGTACTTCGCGCTCGGCGGGGACCCGGCCGAACTGGTCCGGGTCGGGTTCCTGGCCCAGTCGCCGGCCGGCGAGGGCTGCACCGCCACCTTCGACCGCATCTCGTTCCAGCCGGGCGCCCCGAAGAACCTGCGCGACGGCAGCTGACGCGGCCAACCGCAATCATCGTGGGTCGTTACCCCGGCCAGGGCACAGTTTTTGATCCACGATCCCGCGAAGCCCCGTTAGCCGAGGAGACGGGCGGTGTAGGAGTTGCGGAACTTGCCGGCGGGGTCGAAGTGGCGGGTTAGGGCGAGAAAGTCCGGGAGGCGCTCGTAGGCCGCGCGGAGGGCGGCGGGCGGGGTGGTGAAGACCTTGCCCCAGTGCGGGCGGGGGGCGGACGGGGCCAGCATCCGCTCGACCTGGCCGACCACCGGGACCACCGCGGCCGGGTCGGCGATCCAGGTGAAGTGGAAGGCGACGCTGTCCCGGCGGTAGCTGGTGCTGAGCCACAGGTCGTCCGCGGCGACGGCGCGGATCTCGCAGATCCGCAGGACCGGGGCCAGGCGGTCGCGGATTTCCGCGAGGGCGTGCAGGGCAGGGACGGCCTGGGTGGCCGGGAGCAGGTACTCGGACTGGAGCTCGTCGCCGGTGCTGGGCATGAACTCGGGGCGGAAGTGCGGCAGGCGCTGGTACCAGGGGCCGGGGACGCCGAGCTGCTCGGTGCAGGCGTCCGGGGACGCGCCGGGGACCGGGTTGCGGGCCGCGGGCGCCGGGGTGGCGGTGAACCACGGGGCCAGTGTAATCTCCGGGACTGGCGGGGCTGAAGGGGCTAGCGGGGACTGGTCGCGAGGGTCGAGGCGCTGCTTGAACCAGAGCTGGGTCAGCCGGGGAGCTCGCCAGTCGGTGAACAAGCTCACGCTGTAGGCGCTGGTCATGAGGTCGGCGAAGTGATCGTTTAGGTTGCTTAGGGGCAGGTCCTCGTAGACCCGCTGGCTGAGGTCGAAGGACGGGACCAGCTCCAGGTCCAAGCTGACCACCACGCCCAGGGCGCCGAGGTGGACCGCGGCACCGTCCTCGCCGGTGACCTCGACGACGTCGCCGGCCGCGGTGACCAGGGCCAGGCCGGTCACGGCGGCGGCCAGGTTCTGATTGGCGGCGCCGGAGCCGTGGGTGGCGGTGGCGCAGGCGCCGGCCACCGAGATGTGCGGGAGCGAGGCCAGGTTGCGCAGGGCGAAGCCGCGCTCGTCCAGGCGGGCGGCGACCTCCGCGTAACTCAGGCCCGCCGCGACCCGCGCGACCGAACGAGCCGAGTCGACCGAGACCTCGCCCGGCATGCCCGCCAGGGTGACCTGGGCGCCCGGTGAGTCGGCCATGTCGTTGAACGAGTGCCCGGTGGCCAGCACGCGAATATGCCGAGCCCGCGCGACGACGGCCTGGAGCTCGCCGAGCGAGGACGGCCGGTAGAAGTCGGGGGCCCCGAAGGCGATGTTGCCCGACCAGTTGGCCGGCGGTCGCGTCGTCACGTCTGGACTCCCTGTGGTGGGCCGGTGTTTCGCGCATCCCCTGCGTATCCCCAGTGCCGACGGCCACCCTACCGGCCGGGACCGGGGGTTCCTGCGTTTCCCCCAGACCCCCCGAGGTTCGCCCAGAGCCGGCGCATTTCCTGATTGACGAACGGGACAACCGATTGGTCCCGGTTGACTAAGAGGGAGATTTGATCATGAAGAAGACTGTCCGGCGGAACGCCCTGCGGGTTGCGGCCGCCACCGTTGCGTCCGGGGTTCTCGCGGCCGGGGCGGTGGCGCTGGCCGGGTCGGCCAGCGCCAGCACGCTAAATGCCGACGCCACCGGCGGCTACAGCTTCCGGACCGTGGACAACGCCAATGACCTGACGTTCAACCAGCTGCTCGGGATCAACGACTTCGGCGTGATCGCGGGCTACTTCGGCTCCGGCGCGCAGGGCCACCCGAACAAGGGTTACCTGCTGGAGCCGAACCACACCCAGTACCTCAACGAGAACTTTCCCGGCTCGGTGCAGACCCAGGTCACCGGGCTGAACAACCGCGGCGTCACGGTCGGGTTCTGGTCCGGCATGAACAACGCCAACATGGTCAACGACAACCACGGCTTCGTCGACGTCAACGGCCACTTCCGGACCGCCGACTTCCCGGCCGGCGACGCGGCCGACCCCGCCGGTCGACCAGCTGCTCGGCGTCAACGACAACGACGTGGCGGTGGGCTTCTGGACCGACGCCAACGGCAACAACCACGGCTACGAGTACAACATCGCGACCCGCCGGTTCAGCACGGTCACCCAGTCCGGCGTGACCAGCCTGACCGCGGCGGCCATCAACGACCGCGGCGACGTGGCCGGCCTCTACACCGCCGCCAACGGCAACACCGACGGGTTCTTGAAGGCGGGCGGCCGGTTCACCGACCTGGCGGTCCCCGGCGCGGCCTCCACGATGGCGCTCGGCCTCAACCTCCGCGACGAGGTCGTGGGCACCTACACGGTCGGCTCGGGCAGCTCGGCCCAGATGCACGGGTTCACCTGGACCCCGCAGCACGGCTTCAGGACCATCGACGACCCGCACGGCATGGGCACCACCACCATCAACGGCGTGAACGACTTCGGTCAGCTGGTCGGCTTCTACGTCGACGCCAACGGCAACACCGACGGCTTCCTCGCCTCCCCGCTGCGGTAACCCCCGCCGCAGCCCACTACTGGCCACCCCTGCCCTGGGCCGATCCCGGGCGGGGGTGGCCAGAGCCATTCTTACGATCGCGGAGGCGGGGTCCAAGTGGACGGCAGGGGGCCGCCGTACCAGTCCTCGATGATGTGCCGGGCGATCGACACCGCTGGGGGCAGGGCCAGCTCACCGGCCCGCAGCGCGGCCAGCAGGCCGACCCGGCTCCACCAGCGGGCCTCGGTCAGTTCCTCCTCGTCGACGGCGATCGACTGGCCGGCGGGCGCGTCGGCCCGGAAGCCGAGCATCAAGCTGCGCGGCATCGGCCAGGGCTGGCTGCCCACGTAGCGGACGTTGGTGACCGTGATCCCGGTCTCCTCGGCCACCTCGCGGATCACGGCCTGCTCGGCGGACTCCCCCGGTTCCACGAACCCGGCCAGGATCGAGACCCGCCGCGGCGGCCAGGCGGCGTTGCGGGCCAGCAGGCAGCGGTCCTCGGGGTCGGTGACCAGCATGATCACCGCGGGGTCGGTGCGCGGGAAGTGCTCGCTGCCGTCCTTGGGGCACACGGCCGAATGGCCCGCCGCGTCGGGCACCGTGGGGGTCCCGTCCAGCGGGCAGCACACGTGCGTGTCGTGCCAGTTGGCCAGGGCCACCGCGTGGGTGAGCAGGCCCGCGTCCCGGTCGGACAGCAGCGTCCCCACCTCGCGCAGCGACGCCGTCCGGACGCCGGTCCCAGAAGCGGCGCCGACAGGGCCGGCTGCGCCGGCGGGGCCGGCGCGGCCGAGGGGGGCGCTGACGCCGAAGTAGACGGTGCCGTCGGCGTCCTCGCCGAGCAGGAAACGGGTGCCGGCCGGCGCCTCCTGCGGAGCGACGAAGACCAGGCCCTCGTCGCGCACCAGCGCCTGGCCGTCGTGGACCACCAGGACGCGGGTCCGGGGGTCCTTCCAGGCCGCGTCGATCCAGTCCTGGTCCGCACGCCGCTTGGTGACCCGGTCGACGGTGGCGCGGGACAGGGCCAGATTCTGCAGGGCCACATTCTGCAGGGCCCGGTGGTGCAGTGTCATATTAGGTCCGGTGTCATATTAGGTCCGGTGTCATATTAGGTCCGGTGTCACGTGAGGTCCGCCCCGGCCAGTTCCTCCCACAGGTACGCCGACACCTCGGCGCCCCGCAGCAGCAGCGACAGGTCGACTCGCTCGTTGGGTGCGTGCGGCCGGTCGCTGTCCAGGCCGATCGCGACGAAGACCAGCGGCGCGCCCAGGATGTCGGCCAGGTCGGCCTCGGGGCCGCTGCCGCCCTCCTTGGTGAACAGCACCTCGCGGCCGAACGCCCGCTCCATGGCCCGCCGGCCGGCGCGCACCGCGGGGGAGGTGATCGGCGAGTGGCTGGGCCGGACCGCGGGCTGCGCGGTCACCGTGGCCGTCAGTCCGGCCGGCGTAGCGGCGCGGACATACTCGCCGAACGAGGCGAGGACGTCACCGGGATCCTGGTCGGCGACCAGGCGGAAGGAGACCTTGGCGTGCGCGGCGGCCGGGATGATGGTCTTGCCGCCCGGGCCGGTGTGCCCGCCCCACATTCCATTGACCTCGGCGGTGGGCCGGGCCCAGATCCGCTCCAGGGTGCTGAAGCCTTGTTCACCGGTGGCGGCGCCGCTCTGCCCGGCCTCGGTGAGCCAGTCCTGCTCGTCGAACGGCAGCTTGGCGAACAGGTCCCGTTCTTCGTCGGACAGCGGGAGGACGCGATCATAGAAGCGGGGCAGGGTGACCCGGCCCGTCTCGTCGTGCAGCCCGGCCAGCAGGGCGGCCATGGCGTGCAGCGGGTTCGGCACCCCGCCGCCGAACGACCCGGAATGCAGGTCCCGCACCGGCCCGGTCAGGGTGACCTCGGCCGAGGCCAGCCCGCGCATGCCGGTGCACATGGACGGCACGTCCGCGGCCCACATGCTGGTGTCGCTGACCACGATCACGTCGCAGGCCAGCCGCCCGCGCTCACGTTCAAGGAGCGAGGCGAAGTGCTCCGAGCCGGACTCCTCCTCGCCCTCGACGATCAGCTTGATCGTGACCGGCGGAGCGGCTTCGCGCGAGACGGCGAGGCAGGCCCGGATGCCCAGGGAGTGGAACAGCACCTGCCCCTTGTCGTCGGAGGCGCCGCGAGCCAGGAGGAGCCCGTCGCGTTCGGCGGGCTCGAACGGCGGGCTGTCCCACTGCTCCAGCGGCTCGACCGGCTGCACGTCGTGGTGGCCGTAGATAAGGGCGACGGGCGCATGGGGATCGGCGGCGGGCCACTCGGCGAACACCGCGGGCAACCCGTCCGGTGCTGATTCCCACACCTCGGCCACGGGAAAGCCGATGCCCTTCAGATGTGCGGCGAGCCATTCGGCGCTACGTCTGACGTCACCGGCGTGCTCCGGGTCGGCGGAGATCGACGGGATGGCCAGCCACTGCTTCAGGTCATCGATGAAGTCGCGGGCGTTGTGGTCTATGTGGGCACGGGCATCCATGGCTAGATCATCTCAAAGGTGTCTCCCCGGCCGCGGATGCCCGCCGCCGGGACCGACACGGCCCGGCCGGGACGGCCGGTGACCCAGCCCACCCGGGACGGATCCTCGCCCACGCTCTTCAGCGCGGCCATCGCGGCCTGCTGCCGGGCCGCCGGGACCACGATGGCAAACCCGATGCCCATGTTGAACGTGGCGTACATGGTGGCGGGCGAGACCCCGCCCTTCTCCGCGATCAGCCCGAACACCGGCGGCGGGGACGGCACCGCGTCCAGCTCGTAGGACACGTCGGCTTGCAGACGGGCGAGGTTGAGCAGCCCGCCGCCGGAGATGTTGACCAGGCCGCGCGGCTCCACGCCGGCCGACCACAGGGCCTGCACCGCGCCCACGTAGACCCGGGTCGGCTGGAGCAGCGCGTCGTCCAGGTGCCGGGCGGTGCCCGGTACCCGGTCCGACAGCTTCATCCCGGCCCGGTCGAACAGCACGTGCCGGGCCAGCGAGTACCCATTGCTGTGCAGGCCCGAGCTGGGCAGGCCGATGATCACGTCGCCGGGCCGGACGCCGGACCCGTCGATCGGGGTCCGGCCCGCGGGCAGCGCCCCGATCGCGGTGCCCACCAGGTCGATCATGGGACGCCCGCCGGACGCGTCGGCCAGCATCGACCCGATCTGGGCGATCTCGCCGCCCGGGATGGCGATCCCGGCCAGGTCGGCGCCCACGTACAGGCCGCGGGCGATCTCCTCCAGCACGCCCTCGTCGATCCGGTCGGTGGCCACGTAGTCCAGCAGCGCCAGCGGCACCGCGCCCACGCAGATCAGGTCGTTGACGTTGTTGGCCACGCAGTCGATGCCGATCGGCTCCCAGCGGTTGGCCTCGCGGGCCAGCAGGATCTTGGTGCCCACCCCGTCGGTGGTCAGCGCCAGCGGCGGCCCGGACTCCAGCTGCAAGATCGTGGCGAAGTACCCGCTGGACAAGCCGGTGATGCTGGCCACCATCGAGGACCTGGCCGCGGTGCGGGCCAGCCAGGGACGCATGGCCCGGGCGAACACGTCCTGCTCGCGCTGCTCGTCCACCCCGGCCGTGGCATAGCTAGGCAGTGCTGGCTCCGGGGGGGACGACCCCCCCGAGCCCCCGAGCCTGCGGCGATATCTGGTCCTGGTTTGCGTTCATGCAGGCAGCCTACGATAACGACCCCTTTGGGCGGCGGAAGGCGGGGCGAGGGCGGGGATCAACGGCCCGTTCGGAATAATTGAAAATTCAATAACCTTTAGGATGGTAACCGACATTGGAGGTCGCCATGCCAGCCGTCACCGTCGAGAACATCCTGGTCCTGCCGCGGGTCCCCGAACCCGACGTCACCCAGGCCGAACGGTCCGTCACCTCGGTCACCACCGCCCCGTCCGGGTTCGAGGGCGAGGGGTTCCCCGTCCGGCGCGCGTTCGCCGGCGTGGACCTGCCGCGGCTCGACCCGTTCATCCACATGGACCAGATGGGCGAGGTCGACTACGGCCCCGGTGAGCCCAAGGGCACGCCGTGGCACCCGCACCGCGGGTTCGAGACCGTCACCTACATCATCGACGGGACGTTCCGGCACCAGGACTCCAACGGCGGCGGCGGGCTGATCACCGACGGCGACACCCAGTGGATGACCGCGGGCGGCGGGATCCTCCACATCGAGGCGCCGCCGGAGGAACTCGTGGTCAGCGGCGGGCTGTTCCACGGCATCCAGCTCTGGGTCAACCTGCCGGCCAAACTGAAGATGACCCAGCCGCGCTACCAGGACATCCGCGGTTCTCAGGTGTCGCTGCTCTCGTCCGCGGACGGCGGGGCGCTGCTGCGGGTGATCGCCGGGTCTTTCGCTGGTTTCAGCGGGCCCGGGGTCACGCACACGCCGATCTCCCTGGTGCACGCCACCGTGTCGGCGGGCGCGCAGGTCCGGCTGCCGTGGCGGGCCGACTTCAACGCGCTGGCCTACGTCCTCAGCGGTCACGGGTTCGTGGGTCCGGATAGGCGCCCTGTGCGGATGGGGCAGCTGGCGGTGTTCGGGGCGGGTTCGGCTATCACGTTCGCCGCCTCGGGGTCGGGGGGTCCCATGGAGATCCTGCTGCTGGGCGGCGAGCCGATCCGGGAGCCCGTCGCGGCGTACGGGCCGTTCGTCATGAACACCCGCGCCGAGCTGCAGCAGGCCTTCGAGGACTACCAGGCCGGACGGCTGGGGTCCATTCCCGCGGTGCCCGTCGAGCCCCACCCGGGTCACGACGTCATCTAGGTCTTACCGGGGGGTTCGGGGGGTCGTCCCCCCGGAGCCAGCAGAGTTCCGAACGGGACGGGGTGCGTCGGTCCGGGTCAGCTTGAGGGCCAGGGCGGGGCAGGCCGCGACCGCGCGGCGGGCCTCCAGGTCCAGGGCGGGCGGCACCGGGTGGGGGTCGACGATCGGGTAGCCCCACTCGTCGAGGGCGATGAGCTCGGGCAGGAGTTCGGCGCAGACCCCGTGCCCGGTGCAGGCGATCGGGTTGACCCGCAGCGTGTCGGGCATTTTCTCAGATCCAGTCTTCTTCGCTGGTGGGCAGGTCGTTCGGCAGCGGGAGGAACGGTCTCCGGTTGGTAGCCGAGCAGTGGCCGCGGGCGTGCAGGCTGATCTCCGGGCCGAACACGGTCAGGGCGCTGCGGACAAACCGGACCGTGCCGTCCGGATGGTTGCAGGCGCCGCGCCCGGTGACCAGGCCCGCCCAGCGTTCCAGGTCTTTGCGGACCTGGCTGTGGTGCCCGGACCCGGCCAGGACGCCCAGGGCCGCGGCCATCCGGGGCAGGCCGTTGAGGCACGGGCCGCACTGGCCCGCCGACTCGGTGGCCAGGTAGTGGACGACCCGGGCCGACTCGGTCAGACCGCACCGGTCGGCGGGCAGCGCCGCGATGACCCCGGCGCCGACCGCCGCGCCGTAGGGTTTGAGCGCCGCGTTGTCCAGGGTGAGGTTTTGCACGGCGCTAATCGGGAGCCAGGCGCCGTGGAAGCCGCCGATGAGGACGGCCTGACTGTCCGCGGGCGGAACGAGGTTGCGCAGCGGGATGCCCAGCTCAGCCTCGAGGACTTGAGCGCCGTATTCGGTATGCACGGTGGCCAGCATGCTGCCTGGCTCGTCCTTCGTGCCCAGCGCCCGGAACCAGCGCGGGCCGTAGCGGGCGATCAGGGCCAGATGAGCCAGGGTCTCGACGTTCTGGACCAGGGTGGGGGCGCCACCCAGGCCGCGCTCGGTGACCCGGGGCGGGGTGAACGTGGGCACCGCCGGGCCGCCGGCCAGCCGGTTGACCAGCGCCGATTCCTGGCCGGCCAGGAATCGCGGCGGGGCTTCGGTGATCGTGACGGCCAGCCGGTCCAGGCCGGAGCTTTGTCGCTGGGCCAGGGCGCGGGTGATCTCCGGGCTGATGCCAGGGTGCAGGAACAGGTGAGCGTCGCTGGCCCCGATGGCCTCGGCGGCCAGCTGCAGCCCGTCCAGGACCAGGTTGGGCGCGGCACGCAGCAGCAGCGCGTCCTTGCGGCTGGCGGGCTCGCTTTCCGCGCCGTTGGCCACGATTACCTTGCGGCCCGGGGCCGCGGCCACGATAGCCAGCTTGCGGTGCACCGGGAACGCGGCGCCGCCCCGGCCGGTCAGCCCGGCCTGCTGGACAGCGTTGATGAGCTGGCCCTTATGACCGTAGGGCGGGCGGCCGTAGCGGGCCAGGTGCGCGCGCAGGTCCTCCGGAACCCCCGGGACCAGGGGCAGCAGGCGGGGCAGCCCGGCCGCCTGATTCCCGGCGGCCTCCGCGGTGGTGTCGTCAACTCGGGTCATGGTCATCGGGAGATCCTCTGCCGTGTTCCGTGGGGAGCGTGCTGGGCGAAGACCGCGGCGACGCGGGCCGCGCGCGGGAGCTGGCGGGCGGCGCTGGCCAGCCGCCAGATGACCGCGGCCGCGACGGCCAGGGCGCAGGCGATGCTCAGGTCGAGCAGCCAGCCTTGCTGCAGGTCCTTGCTCGAGCCGATGCTGTGCGCGAACGCGACCGGCCAGCACAGGTAGGCCAGCAGGTGGATGGCGCGCCACAGGATCCGGTTCAGGCGGCCGCGGACCAGGCTGGTGATGATCATGGCCAGCATCAGGTCGAACGAGATCGCGCCCAGGCCGAGCCAGAAACGCTCGTAGCCGGAGGCGAACGGGATCACGCTGGACAGGACCGGGATGCTGACGAACGTGTCGAGCACCGCGGTCAGCACGTGCACCGCGATGAACGCCACGGCCAGCAGCGAGATGTTCCGGTGCAGGCTGGTCACGGCGAAGCGGGGCAGGCCGGGCAGCCGGCCCTGCCGGTTGACCAGGATGCCGAGCACCAAGACGGCGGTGAGCAGCAGCAGCGCGAGGATTCCGGTGGCGCGGCTGGCGTACCAGAACACGGTGGCCCCGCTCATCTGTCTGTTTCCCGTCCCGTTGGGGTCATTACTCTGTTCACGTCATCCATACTTGCTGAGCTGGGTGGACAAAGCCTGCAAGCTACTTCTGAACTAACTCTGACTGCTCTGGGTCTTCGGGCTGCGGGTCCTGGGGCTGTTGGTCCTGGGGCTGCGGGTCCTGGGGCTGCGGGTCCTGGGGCTGCGGGTCCTGGGGCCAGCCGGCCACGGTGAAGACCACGCCGGTAGCGTCGACCAGGCGCGCGGGCAGGCCCAGCCCGGCCAGCCAGCCGAGCGCCGCCCGGCCGCGGATGACCGCGGCGGTGCTGGCCGCGTTGGCGTCCGCGCAGGTTCCCGCGGCCACCGACACGGTCCGCCAGACGGGTTCGGCCGGGAGGCCGGTGCGAGGGTCCAGGATGTGGTGCAGCACGTCGCCGCCGCGCTGCCAGCGGCGCGCCTTGGTGCTGCTGGTGGCCAAGCCGCCGTCGCGGATCGCGATCAGCGAATACGGGCCTTGGGGCGTTTCCTCCGGGGCGCCTGTCACATCCTGGACCCGGATCCGCCAGCCGCCTTCGGGGGCGGGGCCCGCGACCGCGATGTCGCCGCCCAGGCTGACCAGCACCCCGCAGCCGGTGTGCTCGTGAATGCGCGCGGCGGACCGGTCGGCGGCCCACGCCTTGGCCGTGGCCCCGAGGTCCAGCTGGACGCCTGCGGGCATGGTCAGGGTGCGGCCCGCCAGACGGACCTCGCGCCAGCCAGGGACTTGCCTTACGGTGAGCCGAGCGGCTGGGCCGTTCTGGCTGATCAGCTGGAAGTCGCGGTCGTAGCCGATGGCGGACATGGCCGCGCCGACCGTGGGGTCGACGTCGCCGTCGGTGAGTTCGGCCGCCCGGAGCGCGACCGCGATCGCCTCGGCGAGGAGCGGGCTGACCTGCTGGGTGCTTACCTGGGCGTTTTTCTGCAGGTTGAGTATCTCGGAGTCGGGGCGGAAGCGGCTGCAGGCCAGGTCGACCTCGGCTAGGTCGGCTTCGAGCAGGGCGCGGGCCGCGGGCAGGCAGGATGGTTCGGTCACCACCAGGTGGACCAGTGTGCCCAGGGCGCGCCAGCTGGCCGAGGCGTCTTCTTGCTGCTGCGTTGCTGCTGGTCTTGCTGCTGGTCTTGCTGCTGGTCTTGCTGTTGGGTGTCCGCGTGGCCGGGGGCGGCCGGCATCAGGAGCCACCGGAGGTGGTCTGGCTGTTCCCCGAACTCGATCCCACGCCGGAACCGGAGCTGAAGCCGCTGGAGCTTGAGCTTCCGGAGTTTGAGCTACCGGAGCTTCCGGTGCTTGAGGTTCCCGCGCTCGAGCTGCCCGTGCTCGAGTTTCCCGTGCTCGAGCTGGAGCCGGACGAGCCGGTGCTGGAGGATGTGCCGCTGTTCGAGGAGGTTCCGCTGCTCGTGGACGAGCCGGTGGACGTGGAGGAGGTCGCGGTCTTGTGGGTGGATCCCGGCAAGGCCAGGGTTACGACGCCGGCCGCCGCCACGCTGGCCAGAGTGACCGCGGTGGTGGTGGAACGAACCTTGGCGCGGCCGCGTTCCCGGGCCGCCATGGCGTGCCGGACGCTGTCGCGATCTGCTCTGCTCATGTCACCCATTCTGCGGTCACGGAATCGGAGCCTTCTGCAGGAAACTTCTCCGTTGGCTATGAGGGCACACGCCCTGGGTCAGCCAGCCGTCTGCGGCGAGGCTACCCAGCGAACATGAAGGACTCCTGAAGCCGCGATTCCCGCGCCGACGGTCCGGCGACCCGTCTGGCGGGCCCGGCGGGTTACCCGGGTCGTGGTGGGGGGCGGTTGCTGTGGATGGTTTTGCCGTCGGGGCTCTGGACTTGGCTGGTGCCGTCGGGGTTGGCGGTGAGTTGCCAGCCGAGTTCGTGCAGCACGACGTGGTGGTGCCAGTGGCAGTAATCCTTGAGGTTGGCCAGGCTGGTGGGGCCGCCGTCTTTGCGGTGGATCACGTGGTGGGGTTCGCACTGGGCGGCGGGCTGATCACAGCCGCCGGGGTACTGGCAGTGCTGGTCCCGCAGGGTAACCAGGCGGCGCAGATGGACGGGAATTTCGTCGGTCTGGCCGACATCGAGCGGGAGGGAGGGCCCGGCGAGGGGCTTGCCGAGCAGGTTCCGGCGGAGGAAGCTGGCGGCGCCGCCGGGGCCGGAGACGACCTGGAGGATCTTGCCGAGGATCTGCTGTTCCAGGTCGGCCAGGGCGTCGGTGACGGTGGCGGTGAGCTGGGCGTGGCGGGCGGCGGCCGTGGTCAGGCCGGGCGGGACGGGGCCGGGGGTGTCCGGGACGAGGCCAGCGGCGGCGTCGGGGACGGCTGGCGCCTCGGCGGTGGCGGCCGAGCCAGGGGTGGCGGGGCCGGGGGCGACGGCGGGGCCGGTGCCATCAGGGCCTGCTGTGTGGGTGCGGAGCTGGTGGTAGGAGACGCACAAGGCGATCAGCTCATCGACCGCTCCGGGGTCAATGTCGC
Organism: uncultured Actinomycetes bacterium; assembly: GCA_963819785.1. Taxonomy (GTDB): domain Bacteria; phylum Actinomycetota; class Actinomycetes; order Streptosporangiales; family Streptosporangiaceae; genus Palsa-504. The sequence goes on from CAWFXW010000016.1 coordinate 265,785, forward strand.
CGGTGACCACCGGGACGATCATCGCGTCCACCGCGACCCGCCGGGCGGTAGCGCCGTCGAGCCAGGCGCCACCGTCCCCGGTCGAGACGGAGCTGGCGGCGCGGGCGGCGGCCCACCGGGCCCGGTACTCCCCGATCCACTTGTCCTGCAAGATCCCGTCGTGGTCGAGGTCCAGCAGCTCGGCGAAGTAGATGTGGACCAGGGCCTTGACCGGCTGCCCGGCCCGCTTGGGCAGCAGGTTCGAGGCCAGGAGGCGGTTCATCGCTTCTTGCAGCGCGTCGTGGTAGCGCTGCGGGCGGGTCCGGCCGTCAGCCGCGCCCTGCGGTGTCGCGAGGGCGTCCAGCACCGCCTGGATCATCGCGGCGCATTCGGGGGTCAGGTCGCCGTGGATCACCCCCGCGCCGTCGAAGGTGGTGTGCAGGGACAGGCCGCGGTCCAGGCCCGGGTCCTTCCCGTCGGGATCAGGCCCGGCGGTGCGGGCCCGGATCTCCGCGCACATCGCGGCCAGGTCCCGCAGGCCCGCCCCGGCCTGCGCCGCCCCGGCCAGCAGCTCCTCGGCCTTCTCCCGGCACTCCTGCGGGATGTGCCGGGTCCACCGGGCCAGCTGCACGGCGACCAACGTGGTCAGCAGCCCGCCCTCGGCCAGCGCCGCGTGCAGCACCGGGTGGTCGCGGGCCAGGGCCTGGACGGCCTGGTGCCCGGCGGCCTGCCCGCCGGTGACCCCGGTCGTGTGGATCAGCCAGGACCGGACGGACCGCTGCCCGTCAGCGACCGGGCCCTCCTGGGCGTGAAACACCACCAGCAGCCGGCCCCGGACCGCCGCCTCGACCGCGTCGTGGCGCTCCAAGGCATGCAGCCGCTCCGCGGCCGCCTCGGCGGGCAGGGCGGACACGTCCTCGGCGGCCAGGAACCGGATCGAGGACTCCAGCATGGCCAGCGCCTCCGCACTGGTGGCCGGGTCCGTGGTAGTGCACATGATGCGGTACCTCGCCTCCCTTCGGTTGGCGTGGCCGACATTATCGTCTGCGTGTACTACTGATTGCGATTCTTTCTGTTATACTCGTTTCTGTGTTCTAATACGATGATAGCAGAGGGCACTGACATTTTCGGCGGCCGGACGTGGTGGTCAGTGATAGCCGCCGGTCATCGGGTGCGGGCTGATCTTGATCTTCGGCAGCGGCCGGTTGTTCCAGTCGGCGGCGCGGATCGCGCGCATCGCGGCCTTGCGCCGCTGGCGGTCCATCCGGTCGAGGAACAGGACGCCGTCGAGGTGATCGGTCTCGTGCTGGAGGCAGCGGGCCAGGTTGCCGGAGCCGACGACCTGGACCGGATCGCCGTCGGCGGTGAAGCCCTTCGCGATCACGTTCATCCGGCGCTTGGTGTCGAAGTACAGGCCGGGGATCGACAGGCATCCCTCCGGACCGTCCTGCTCCCCCTGGTCGGGGAAGTCGAGCACCGGGTTGACCAGGTGACCGGACACGTCCTCGTCGTGGAACACGAACACCCGCAGGCCGACGCCGACCTGGGGTGCGGCCAGGCCGGAGCCGCGCTGGTCGTACAGCGTCTGGTCGAGGTTGCGGACCAGGCGGCGGAGTTCGGCGTCGAACGTGGTCACCGCCTCGGCGGGGGTGGTGAGCACCGGATCCCCGAACAACCGGATCGGCAGGACCGCCATGCCGTACTCCTTTCCCTGCGTACTCGCTGTCACTCTGCTGGCGCGGTTCGGGATCATCGAGGAGGCGCCTGCCGCGGGAGGTCAGGCCGGCGGCGCGGCCGCCGGAGTCGGCTCCGGTGGCGGTGGTGGCGCGGCTGTTCCCGCTGCTGGAGCCCGGCGGCGCGCCGCGGCCAGGACCGCCGCGGTGATCAGGCCGAGCACGATCGTGCCCAGCGCCGAAGCGAGCAGGGTGCCGCGGGCGCCCAGGGCAGCCACCAGCGGCCCGCCGAGCGCGGCGCCGAGCGGCGAGGCCAGGATGAGCAGCGAGCCGCGGGCCGCGATGACCTGGGCCAGCGCGCCCGGCGGGCTGGCGTCCTGGAACACCGCCATGGACAGCGACATCCACGGACCCCAGATGACCGCGCCGGCGAAGAAGGCGGCCAGCGCCACCCAGAGCGGGCCGGGCAGCCCGAGCGGGACCAGGGCCAGGCCCCAGCCGAGCACGATCGCGGTCATAGTGGGCCAGACCCGCCAGCGGCGCAGGAACGGGGCGGTCAGCTCGCCGATCACCGCGCCGACGCCGAACACCGCCCAGAACGTGCCGAGCAGGGCCGCCGACCCGTGCAGGTCGATGGCGACGTGTACCGGCAGGGCCACGTCGACCGGTCCGTACAGCAGGTAGAACACGAACGACAGGGCCAGCAGGCCGGGCAGCACCGGGCTGGACCGGATCACTGCCCAGGCGCCGCCGCGGTCCTCGGCGGGATCCAGGGCCTCGCGGGCCTTGTGGTCCAGGGCCAGCCGGGCGGCCAGCGGGCCGACGCGCGCGTAGCTGACCGCGAGCACGACCCAGCTCGCGGCGTCGGCGGCTATGACCACCGCCGGGCCGGCGGCCGCCGTCACCAGCCCGGCCAGCGCCGGGCCGATCATCAGGCTGAGCTGGTCGGCCAGGCCGAGCACGGTGTTGCCCGCCACCCGCTGTTCGGCCGGGAGCAGGTCAGCGATCAGCGTGTACTTGCCGGCCACGCCCCACGCGCTGAGCACGGACGAGGCGCCGAGCAGGGCGACGTAGCCCGCGGGGCCGAGCATCCCGGCCAGGGCCAGGCAGCCGATCAGGCCCAGCGCGCAGGCCCGCAGGACGGCGTTGATGAAGGTCAGCCGGACCCCGCCGCGGCCGCGCAACCAGCGGCGCAGGGCCACCGCCCCGGCCGCCCCAGGCAGCGAGTAGGCCGCGACGGCGGCGCCCACCCACAGCCCGCGGCTGCCCGCGGGGGCCAGCCGCAGCGCCAGCCAGGCGATCGCCACCGCGCTCATCCCGTCGCCCAGCGCCGAGGCGGCCGTGGCGGGCAGGATCCGGCGCAGCACCGGGTGGCTGAGCGCCGGATAGTAGGGCGAGGTCCGGGCGCGCTCGGTCAGCCGGGCCACCCAGCCGGACCGCGTTCCGGCGGCAGGCTCCGGGGCCAGGGGCCGCTGATCGGTTTCCACACGCCGATCATGCAACCTCAACCAAGGCTGAGGTCAAGCCGTTTGCGGGTGCTCAGGACTCGGGGTGGTGGCAGGCACGAGGCGTGGTGGCCGGCACGAGGCGTGGTGGCCGGCACGAGGCGTGGTGGCCGGCACGGGGGCGGCGGGCGCTACGGTCGGCTGGCGGGCTGCCAGAGACGGAACGCGATTCCCTGGTCGTCCACGCAGTCGGCGAGCAGGCCGAACGGCCTGGGGATGGGCTCGTTCGCGTGGCCGCCGGCCGCCCGGACCCGTTCGGCAGCGGCCGCGAGGTCATCGACCCGGTAGGACAACTGGACGCCGGGCTCGGCGCCCGGCGGGGACATGATGCTGAGCGGCGGGCTGATCTGCTCGGTGCGCCACGCGCCGGGGTGGCCGGCGGAGAACGGCACCTGCAGGACGGCCTCGTAGAACTCCTTGGCCCGGTGCGCGTCGCGCGCGACCACCGTCACGTTGGCGACGTCGCCCTGGCGCGGGTGGCCGGGGTCGGCTGGCGGGGCGGAGCCAGCCCGGGCCGGGGGGCGCAGCAGGATCCAGCGGTGCCCGAACGGGTCGACGATCACCGCGCGGCGGCCGTAGGGCTGCTCGGCCGGCGGCCGTTCCACCGAGGCGCCACCGCGCCGGGCCCGCTCGGTGGTCCCGTCCACGTCATCGACCTCCAGGTGAAGGGAATGGCTGAACGTCGCCGGGGACCCGGGCGCGCGCACGGGCACGTCGGGCCACAGGTCGGAGGCCTCGGAGAACATCAGCACCGCGTCGCCGAGGCCGACCTCGGCGTGGCCGATCGTGCCGTCCGCGTTGACGATGGGGTCACCGCGCCGCTGCGCGCCGAGCACGTCGACGTACCAGTCCATGGCGCGCCGCGCGTCGGAGACGACGATGTAGGGGGTCAGCGTGGGAGGCCAGGCGGGCTCGCGCTCGACCGGAACGGTGATCGTCTGCTGGGACATGGCTCCTCCTGGGGATGCGAAGACTCGCCGGGTCAGCCGCTGCCGAAGCGCCTCGGCGAAGTAGGGGTCGGGATCGACCGGCGTGACGGGCTCGCGCAGTGGCCTCAAAGAACGGGCGCCTCAAAGAACGGCGCCTCAAAGAACGGCGCCTCGAACGGATCGGTCATGGCGAGCCCTCCTCTCCCTCGTAGCTCCGGCGGAACGCGGCGCGCGCCCGGACCAGCAGCGCCTCGGTGGCGTGCACGGTGCGGTCCAGGTGCCGGGCCACCTCGGGTACCGGCAGCCCGTCGAGGTAGCGCAGGGTGAGCGCGGCCCGGTGGTGCGCGCCGAGCCGGCCGAGCACCTCGCGGGCGCGGATCCGGTCGACGAGCGTCTCCCACGGGTCCTCGGCGCAGGCCGGCTCGCCGTCGAGCAGGCGCAGCCCGCGTTCCTCCCGCTCGACCCGCCGCCAGTGGTCGGCGAGCTTGTGCCGGGCCACCCCGATCAGCCACGGGATGGACGGCTCGGGCGCGCCCGGCCTGCGGACCGCGTGCACGGCGGCCAGGAACGACTCGGCCGTGAGGTCCTCGGCCAGGCTCCGGTCGCCGCAGCGAGCGAGCAGGTAGCCGTAGACGTGCGGCAGCGCATCGTCGTACAGCTCCAGCAGCCCGAGCGCCGGGTCGGGCCGCACCTGCGGGTGCGTCACACCCTCATCGTCGTCCGGGCGGCCGGTACTCCGACGGGCAGGGCCGGACTTCTTCCCGGCTATGGTCGGAGCATGGCGACCGCGCGGGAGATGCTGCTGGCCGAGCGGGCCCGCGTGCGGCAGCGGATCGCCGCGCTGGAGCGGGAGTTCGCCGGGATCGCGGAGGCCGCGAGCGGGGCCGGGACCGACGACGAGCACGATCCGGAGGGCGCGACGCTGGCCTTCGAGCGGCAGCACACCGCCGCGCTGCTCGAGCAGGCACGCGAGCAGCTGGCGGCGGCGGACGCGGCGCTCGGCCGGCTGGAGGCCGGCCGCTACGGCGTGTGCGAACGGTGCGGGCAGCCAATCGGGGAGGACCGATTGGCTGCCCGCCCGGCGGCGCGGACCTGTGTCCGGTGCGCCGCCCGCTAGCGTTTCGTTACTCGGCTCGCAGCGCGGACGCGGTGCGGGTCCGGGCCGCCCAGCCCGCCGGGAGCAGAGCGCCCGCCACGGCGATGACCAGACCGGACAGGGCCAGGAGGACGAGTTCCAGCGGCTGGTACACGTTGAGCACCGAGGGCGGCACGTCGGTCTGCGCGGCGTGACCCATGACCGGCAGCACGTAGTTGTGCACGGCGATCCCGGCCGGGATCGCGATCAGGCCGGCGACCAGGCCGATGCCGGCCACCGAGCACACCACCATGGCGATGGTCTGCCGCGGAGTCATGCCGATCGCCTTGAACACGCCGAGGTCGTGCACGCGTTCCCTGGTCTGCAGCACGACCGTGTTGAGCACGCCGAGCCCGGCCACGGCGACCAGGAGCAAGGTCAGCGTGGCGACCAGCCCGATGATAACGAAGAACTGCGAGGTGCTGCTGCCGTTGACCTGGGCCTGATAGGGCTGTCCGAGCCTGGCGCCCAGCGCGTCCGCGTAGGCCTGGGCGTTGGTGCCCGGCGTCAGCGCCACGTCGTACTGATCGGGTTCCAGGCTGCGATCGATGACGGCCAGGGTCGACTGGCTGGCGATGATCGTCGCCTGGCCGCCACTCGGGTTGAAGGTCTCTCCGGCGATCCGGATGGTGACGTGCCTGCTGCCCGAGGTGAGCGTGTAGCTGTCTCCCACCTTGGCGCCGGTGTCGGTGAGGAAGGCGGTGTTCACGTCGGCCTGGTCCCCGAACCCCCAGAATCGCCGCCGGCGTACCAGTGACCGGTGATAAGCGTGTAACCGGTCCAGCTGGCGTCGCCGCCGAAACCGATCAGGTTCACGTGGTCGGACAGCCCCAGAACCGGGACGTTGTCGTCGGATTCGGCCACGTAGTGCAGCGTGCCGGGCTGGGCGCGCAGCGCCGCGGTGACCGCCTGCTCCTGCACGGCCAGGCTGGGCACGGCCGGGCCCGGACCCGAGCCCGGGCCGGCCTTTACGTCACCGCCGCCGCCGTTCTGGCCGGGCGCGCCGGGAATGAACACCTGGACCGGCTCGGCGGCCGAGTGCGACAGGTCGTTGTAGACCCGGTTCAGCGACGCGCCCAGGCCCGCGCCGAACGTCACCGCGACGCCGCCGAACAGGATGGCCGCCAGGGTGATGGCGGTCCGGGTGGGCCGCGCGAACGGCCCGGCCAGGCCGATGGTCACCGACCGCGGCAGCCGGGCCCAGGGGCCCCGGCCCAGCACCCGGTGCGCGGCGTAGCCGTGTTCCGGACGCGGCGCGCGGCCGGTCGCGATGGCCTGCACCGCGCTCATCCGGCCCGCGCGCAGTGCGAGCAGCACCGCGGCCGCGCCGGCCAGGCCGAGCATGACCAGCGGCACGGCCACGTCGACCCAGACCGGCACGGCCAGCGCGCCCACGCCGTAGACCTGCGCGGTCTGGCCGAGCAGCGGCACCGACAGCAGGTTTCCGCCGATCACGCCGAGCACGCAGCCGGCCAGCGCGGGGACCGCGACCTGGATCACGTACGAGGCCACGACCTGCGCGGGCGAGAAGCCGATGGATTTCAGCACGCCGATCCGGCGGGTCCCGGCCACCACGGCCCCGCTGACCACGTTGGCCACGATCAGCGCCGACATGGCCAGCCCGAGCACCCCGAAGGCCACGATGAACGGCACCCAGGGCGCGATCGAGCTGGTGTCCTGCAGCTTGACGGTCAGGTAGGACTCGGCGGCGAGCACCGAGCCGTGCGGCAGCGCGGCGCGGACCGACGCGACGTCCGCGTTGATCTGGCTGATGGTGGCGGCGCTGGCGAAGCGGTACAGCATCTGGCTCGCGGCCGGCGCGCCCGGGGCGCGCAGCGCGCCGACCTCGGACGGCAGCACCCAGGCCTGGGCCGTCTGGGTGATCGAGGTGGCGAAGCCGACGATGGTCAGGTGCGGCGACCCGGGCAGGCCGGGCACGTGGAGCCGGGTCCCGATGCTTTCTCCCGCGCCCCTGGTGTCACTGAGCACGACCTGGTCCGGCTGGGTCGGCCAGTGTCCGGACACCAGCGTGAGGTCGTCGACCGGGCCGCCCGGCGACGGGCGGCCGACAACGGTCAGCGGCTGCTGGAAGACACCGGGCGGGCCCTGGCCGGGCGGCGGGGTGAACGGGACGTCGGCGGTGATGGTCGTCTCGGGGAAGGGCCCGGCGGCCGCCGTCACCCCCGGCACGTGCGCGGTGGCGGCGAGCTGGGCGGTGCTCGCCTGGGCGGTCGCGGTCACCTCGGAGCCGTGCTGGGCGGCGAACGCGTGGTCGAATGGCGCGTTCGAGTCGACCAGCAGGCCCAGGGCCAGCGTCGAGGCGGCGGTGGAGACCAGCAGGACCAGCCCGATCACCACGGTCTGCACACGCCGTCCGGACAGCCCGCTGCGCGCGGCCCGGACGGCCGGCCAGGTGAACATGGCCCTCATCGCCGCGCCCCCGTGGCGGCGTCGCTGGCCACCCGGCCGTCGACGATCTCGATGACCCGCCGCGCGTAGCGGGCGGCCAGGTCCGGGTTGTGCGTGACCAGGATCAGGGTCTGGCCTTGCTGATTGAGGTCGAGCAGCAGCGCCCCGATCTCCTCCCCGGTCGCGGTGTCCAGGGCCCCGGTCGGCTCGTCGGCCAGCAGCAGCGCCGGCCGGTTGACCAGCGCGCGGGCGATGGCCACGCGCTGGCGTTCCCCGCCGGACAGGCGGGCCGGGTAGGCGTTGCGGTGGGATCCGATGCGCAGCGCGGTCAGCAATTCGTCGGCCCGGGACCGGGCCTTGGCCGTCGGCATCCCGGCCAGCTGGGCCGGCAGCAGCACGTTGTCCAGCACGGTCATATCGTCAAGCAGGTTGAAGAACTGGAAGATCATGCCGATCTGGCGCCGCCGGAACCGGGCCAGCCCGGTCTCGCTGAGCGTGCCGACCCGTTCGCCGCCGACCACTATGGTCCCGGCGGTCGGCCGGTCAAGCCCGGCGATCAGGTTGAGCAGGGTCGATTTCCCGCTGCCGGACGGGCCCATCACCGCGACGGATTCGCCGGGGCTGACCTTCATGGTGACGCTGGCCAGGGCCGGCGATCCGTCGTGGTCATAGCGTTTGGTCACGTTATCGAGTTGCACGAGGGTATCCATGGCCCGGACGGTACGGCCGAGGTGGCCGCCGGCACGTCGGCCGGCAGGCGCATCTTCAGTACCGGATCCGGCTGAGCCTCATCCGGAGTATGTACGCGGGATAACCCCGGCGGATGATGGCGCGCCCGCCGGGCCGGACGACAATGGGTAGGTGGCGCAGGACGCAAGCAGCGGGCAGCGGCCGGGCCCGGTACGCCGATTCACCGCCTTCCTCTGGCAGCCCGATGAACGGCCCGCGGTATCCGGAGCGGCCCGGGCCGCCGACGCGGCCATCGCGGTCGTGGCCGTGATGGCCGCCGTGGTGGCCGTGATCGTGCAGAACCGGAACGGCGGCTCGTACGAGGTCCACGCTGTGCCTATAGCGCAGCATCTGACGCTCCGCTTTCACCCCCCGCCAGGGCCGTCGGCGGGGGTCCTGATCGGCGCGGCGTTCACCACGGCGCCGCTCGCGTTCCGGCGGACGTACCCGATCATCGCGTTCTGCGTGATCATGGCCGGGGTATTCCCCGGTAGCCACACCACGTCGATCACGTTCGCGGCCGTCATCCTGGCCGCCTACAGCGCGGCCGCGTACAGCCCGTACCGCCGGGCGGCACTGGTCGCCGTGCTGGCCGCGGCGCTGGTCGTCACCGCGGCCTACCCGAACACCACTCCCCCGGTACCCGAGCGCTTTACCGCGCTGCTGATCCTGGTCCCGACCGTCGCGGTCGGGGTCGCGATCCGGCTCTGGCGCCGCCGGGCCGGCGAGTCCGCCGAACGGCTGCGGGTGGCCGAGGCCGGGCACGAGGCGCAGACCCGGCGCGCGGTCGCGCTGGAGCGGGCCCGGATCGCCAGCGAAATGCACGACGTGGTGACGCACAACGTGAGCGTGATGGTGGTGCAGGCGGGCGCGGCCCGGCGGGTGCTGGACAGCTCGCCGGGCGAGGCCCGGGAGGCGCTGCTGGCCGTCGAGGCCAGCGGGCGGACGGCCATGAGCGAACTGCGGCACCTGCTGGGCCTGCTGGCACCGTCCGGGGACGCTGAGGTCGATGGGACAAGTGAGCTGAATGGGACGGGAGATGCGACGCTGACGCCGCAGCCAGACCTCGGCCAGATCGGCACTCTCGTCGACCGGGTCCGCGCCGCCGGCCTGCCGGCAGAACTGTCTGTGGCAGGCCGGCGGGATCTGCCGCCGGGTCTGGACCTGGCCGCGTACCGGGTGGTGCAAGAGGGCCTCACCAACGTGATGAAGCACGCCGGGCAGGCCAGGACCACGGTCCGGATCGAGTACCGCGCGGCCGAACTGCTCATCACGGTCTGCGATGACGGCGGTCCGGGCGCCGTGGTGCCTCATGCCGGGAGCGGGCGCGGGCTGATCGGGCTGCGGGAGCGGATCGCGGTCTACGGGGGCGAGCTTGACGCCGGGCCGCGGCCGGGCGGCGGCTGGCGGCTCGCGGCGCGGATCCCGCTGGAGCCGGCGGGCGGAGCTGAGCCGGGGGCCGGGAGCGTGCCGGGGGGCGGAGCGAGCCGGGGGCCGGGAGCGTGCCGGGGGGCGGAGCTGAGCCGAGGGCCGGGAGCGTGCCGGCGGAGTTCCAGGGGGCGGCGAAGTGAACGGGGGCGAGGAGGCGGGGCCCCGGGTGGCCATCGCCGATGACCAGATGCTGGTACGGAGCGGGTTCCGGCTGATCCTGGCCTCGGCGGGGATCCCGGTGGTGGCCGAGGCCGCGGACGGGCGGGAGGCGGTGGCTGCCGCGCTAAAGCACCGGCCGGAGGTCATGCTGATGGACATCCGGATGCCCGAGATGGACGGGCTGGAGGCGACCCGGCGGATCCTGGGATCCCGGTGCGGCCAGGACATGCGGATCATCATCCTCACCACGTTCGACCTGGACCAGTACGTGTACGCGGCGCTGGCCGCCGGGGCCAGCGGCTTCCTGCTCAAGGACGTGTCCCCCGAGCACCTCATCGCCGCGGTCCGGCTGGTGCGTTCCGGCGACGCGCTGCTCGCCCCGTCGATCACCCGCCGCCTGGTCGAGCGGTACGCCGGGCACCAGCCCGCGGCGCAGGCGAGCGCGGACCTGGCCGCGCTGACGCCCCGGGAACTCGAGGTGCTCGGCCTGATCGCCCGGGGGCTGAGCAACGCGGAGCTGGCCGCGGAGCTGGTGCTGAGCGAGGCGACGGTGAAGACGCACGTGGCCCGGATCTTGACCAAACTCCAGCTGCGCGACCGGGTGCAGGCCGTCGTGCTGGCCTACGAGACCGGACTGGTCGGTGTTGGCCAGAATCACGGGCGGAGAGGCGTGGGCCGGTGACCGGGGCACGCAGCGGGGCCCGTTCGGCCGAATGATTTTGATTTTGATCTTTTTCAGTCGGTGAGGGCCTGGTAGATGAGCTGGCGGAGCTGCGGGCGGATCGGGTAGGTGCTGGAGGGGAGCAGCTGGGTGAAGAACGAGACGGTCAGGTCCGCCTCCCGGTCCACCCAGAACGCGGTGCTCGCGGCGCCGCCCCAGGAGATCTCGCCCGCGGTGCCGGTCACCTTGCCGGGTACCGGGTCGAGCAGGACGGCGAAGCCGAGGCCGAAGCCGACGCCGCGGAACGGCGCCTCGGCGAACAGCGGCCGGCCGAAGGCTTCCAGGTCCAGGCCGCCCGGCAGGTGGTTGCGGGCCATGTAGCCGACCGTGCGCGGGCTCAGCAGCCGGACGCCGTCGAGTTCGCCCGCCGGGCTGCCCGGCCGGTGCAGCAGCATCTGGGTGAACCGGTCGTAGTCGGCCGCGGTGGACACCAGGCCGCCGCCCCCGCTGAGCATGAGCGGCTCGCGGAGGGCACCCTTGCCGAGGGCGTCGAGCCTGATCGCGCGGCCCTCCGGCCCGCGGGTGTAGAGGGCGGCCAGGCCGCGCTGTGCCGCCTCGTCAGCCCAGAACGCGGTGTCGGTCATGCCGAGCGGACGCAGGATCCGGTCACCGAAGAACTCGTCCAGGCGCTGGCCGGAGGCGACCTCCACGACCCGGCCGAGGACGTCGGTGGCCACCGAGTAGTTCCACTCGGTGCCCGGCTGGAACAGCAGCGGCAGGCCGGCCCACAGCTCGCAGGCCCCGGCCAGGTCCGCGCCGGGCGGGGTACCCCACTCGAAGCCGGCCGCCCGGTAGAGCGCGTCCACCGGGTGCACCCGGTGGAAGCCGTAGGTGAGCCCGGCGGTGTGGGTGAGCAGGTGCCAGACCAGGACCGGCTCGGCCGCGGGGACGGTCACCTGCTTCAGGTCCGAGCCGCCGGCGTACACGCGGACGCCAGAGAACGCGGGGATGAAGTCGCTCACCGGGTCGGTGAGGGCCAGCCGGCCCTCCTCGTACAGGATCATCGCGGCGACCGAGGTGACCGGCTTGGTCATCGAGTAGATCCGCCACACCGTGTCGTCGGTCACCGGCAGCCCGGCCTCCAGGTCACGCGACCCGCACCGGGCCACGTGGGCCAGCCGGCCGTGCCTGCGCACGGTGAGCAGCCAGCCCGGCAGCCGTCCGTCGGCCACGTCGCCGGCGAAGTGCGCGTCGATGCGCTTGAGACGTTCGGGATCCAGGCCGGCCTCGGCCGCGTCCACCTCGATGGTGAGTTCGTTCACTGGCCACCTCCTAGGTTCGATCTTCCCGCTTGAGACCGGTAGCTGCCACGATGGGCGCATGACTTCTTCGACTTCGGCTTCGGCTTCGGCTTCGACGGGGGCGTTCCGTGCGGCGCGGGACCTGCTGCTGCGTTACCGGGACGACTACGCCGCGGCCCGGCGGGAATTCACCTGGCCGGAGCTGGACGAGTTCAACTGGGCGCTGGACTGGTTCGACGTGATCGCGGCCGAGCACCCGGACCGGCCCGCGCTACGGCTCGTGTCCGACGACGGGTCCGACGTGAGCCTGTCGTACGGATCGCTGGCGGCGAGGTCGGCGCAGGTCGCGAACTGGCTGCGCGGGCTCGGGGTCCGGCGCGGCGACCGGGTGCTGCTCATGCTCGGCAACGTGGCGCCGCTCTGGGAGGTCATCCTGGGCGCGATGAAGCTCGGCGCGGTGATCATCCCGGCCTCGACGCTGCTGCAGCCCGCCGACCTGGCCGACCGTCTCGTGCGGGGCTCCGTGCGGCACGTGGTCGCCGACGCGGCGTCCGCGGCCAAGTTCGCCGGGCTGCCCGGGGACTGGACCCGGGTGGTGGTCGACGGGTCTGCTCCGGGGTGGCACTCGTACTCGGACGCGTTCGCTTCGTCTTCGTCGTTCGCCCCTGAGGGGGTCACCCGGGCCGGGGACCTGTTGCTGCTGTACTTCACGTCGGGCACCACCGCGCAGCCCAAGCTGGTCGCGCACACCCAGGCCAGCTATCCCGTGGGGCACCTGTCCACCATGTACTGGATCGGGATCCAGCCGGGCGACGTGCACCTGAACCTGTCCTCGCCGGGCTGGGCCAAGCACGCCTGGAGCAACGTGTACGCCCCGTGGAACGCCGGGGCGACGATCCTGGTGCTGAACCAGGCGCGGTTCTCGGCGGCCGGGCTGCTGGCCGTGCTCGGTTCCTGTGAGGTGACGACGTTCTGCGCGCCGCCGACCGTGTGGCGGATGCTGCTCCAGGCCGACCTGGGCTCGGCTTCGGTGTCTTTTTTGCGCGAATGCGTGGCGGCCGGCGAGCCGCTCAATCCCGAGGTGATCGAGCAGGTCCGCAGGGCCTGGGGGATCACGGTGCGGGACGGGTTCGGGCAGACCGAGACCACCGCGCAGGCCGGCAACACGCCGGGACAGCAGGTGCGGGCGGGCTCGATGGGACGGCCGCTGCCCGGGTACTCGGTGGTGCTGGTCGACCCGCTGAGCGGCGAGCCGGCCAGGGACGGGGAGATCTGCCTGGACCTGTCCCGGCGGCCGCTGGGGCTGATGACCGGGTACCTGGACGATCCTGTTCTGAATGCGTCGGCCATGGCCGGCGGGTACTACCACACAGGGGACGTGGCGACCACGGACGACGACGGCTACATCACCTACGTCGGGCGGACCGACGACGTGTTCAAGGCGTCGGACTACCGCATCTCGCCGTTCGAGCTGGAGAGCGTGCTGATCGAGCACGAGGCGGTGGCCGAGGCCGCGGTGGTGCCGTCGCCGGACCCGCTGCGGCTGGCCGTGCCGAAGGCGTACGTGCTGCTGGCGCCGGGGCGTTCGGCGTCGCCGGAGCTGGCCCGGTCGATCATGGCGTTCTGCCGGGAACGGGTCGCGCCGTACAAGCGGATCCGCCGGGTGGAGTTCGCCGACCTGCCCAAGACGATCTCCGGCAAGATCCGCCGGGTGGAGCTGCGCGGCCAGGAGATTCCTGCTCGCGCGGAGGGCCGCGGCGTCACCGAATTCTGGGAGGAAGACTTCACCTGGTAACCGGTCCCGGTTTGTGATAGTACGGTCACGGGCCAGGAGGGGGCGGTAGGAATGACCAGTGCGCCATGGGATCCGCGCGGTGAGGCGCTGAACGCGCTGCGGGCGATCGCGGCGGATCCGCAGTACGGAGCCGAGGCGCTGTCGAACGCGCAGATGATGACGAACCTGCTCAAGGACATGCTGCCCGACGCCCAGCGCGAGGCGAACGTGCTGATCACGGCGGCGGGAGCGGGGGTCCCCGGCGCGCTGCGCGGGTACCTGGCCCAGGGCATGGACGTGGGGATGGCGACCCAGCTCGCGGCCGGGGCCCTGGCCGAGCGGACCGCGCTGACCGGGGACGCGGCCACGTGGGCGACCGGTTCGCTGGCCACGGTGCTGATACCGCCGGCTGTTCCGCCCATGCCGGGGGGCCCGCAGGGCACCGCGCCGCTGCCCGGCAGCGACCATCCGACCATGGCGCCGGGGGTCTCACCCGGGCCGGCGCCCTACGGCCCGCAGGGCCACGGCCCTGCGCCCTACGGCCCGGTGGGCTACGGCCCGCAGGGCACGGTGGTGGCCGCGGGCGGGCGCTCGCGACCGGGAGCGGTCAGCTTCCTGGCCGCCGCGTGCGCCGCGGCGGGAGCGCTGGCGACGATCCTCGCCTGCGCGTTCTCGATCGTGCACGTCTACAACTCGGACGGCACGTACGCGTACTCGCAGTCCCTGTTCAGCATCTCGGGCCACGGCGCCGCATGGAACTGGGTCGGGCTGGTGGTGGCGGCGGCGCTGTCGGTGGCGGCCGGCCTGCTGCTCGCGGTGTCGCGAACGCTATGGGTCCGGGCCGGGGCGGCCGGGGTGCTGCTCGCGTTCGGCGTGGCGGTCCTGATCATCTTCGCGGCATACCAGTTCATGCTCGGCCCGGTCAGCGCCGGGAACGGGCCGGCCGGGGCGGAGAAGCTCGGCGGCTTCGGCGGGCTGCTGCTGCTGGTAGCCGGGGTGCTCGGCTTCGTGGCCGTCGCCCGGGACCGCGGGGCGGTGTCTTAGCAGCGCTGTCTTAGCAGCGCTGCCTTAGCATCGGTGCGGTGATCTACCACATCGCGACCGCGGCGGACTGGGCACGGGCGCAGCGGGACGGCCAGTACACCACGTCGACCCGCGGCCGGACCCTGGCCGAAGAGGGATTCATCCACGCCTCTTCCGCGGCGCAGGTGGCGCCCGTGGCCAACGCGTACTACCGGGGCGTGCCGGACCTGATCGTGCTGATCATCGACCCGGACCGGGTCGGTCCGGAGATCCGCTACGAGCTGGTGCCCGGGTCGGACGCGCCGTACCCGCACATCTACGGGCCGCTCAACACCGGCGCCGTCGTCGGCACCCGGCCGCTCGAGCCGGGCCCGGACGGCGTTTTCGCCTTCACCCCCTGATTTTTGCCGGGCTAGCCAGCGGGCGGCCGCTGCTGCTTTAATATGAACGTAAGTTCATGAAGGTTTGTTCATATCGGAGGCTGGCGTGGCAGATATCGAGGTCCGCGGACTGACCAAGACCTTCGGCCGGGTGGCCGCGGTCCGGGACGTGTCCTTCACCGCGCCGGAGGGCAAGGTCACCGGCCTGCTCGGCCCCAACGGGTCGGGAAAGACCACCACGTTGCGCGTCCTGCTCGGCCTGGTGCAGGCCAGCGCCGGGGAGGCGCTCATCGGCGGGGTGCGGTACGACCGGCTGGCGCGGCCACGGCAGACGGTGGGCGCGATGCTGGAGTCGACCGGCTTCCACCCGGGACGGCGGGCCCGCGACCACCTGCGGGTGCTCGCCGACGCAGACGGCATTCCGGCCCGGCGGGTGGACGAGGTGCTCGAGCGGACCGGCCTGACCGCCGCGGCCAGGCGGCCGGTCCGGCAGTTCTCGCTCGGCATGCGGCAGCGGCTCGGCCTGGCCGCGGCATTGCTCGGCGACCCGCGGGTGCTCGTCCTGGACGAGCCGGCCAACGGCCTGGACCCGGGCGGCACGGCCTGGCTGCGCGCCACGCTGCGCGACCTGGCCCGCGAGGGACGGACGGTCGTGGTGGCCAGCCACGTGCTGGGCGAGGTCACGCTGACCGCGGACCACGTGGTGATCGTCAGCGCGGGAGAACTGCGCTTCGCGGGCCCGCTCAGCGAGATCGGCGACACGCAC
Organism: uncultured Actinomycetes bacterium; assembly: GCA_963819785.1. Taxonomy (GTDB): domain Bacteria; phylum Actinomycetota; class Actinomycetes; order Streptosporangiales; family Streptosporangiaceae; genus Palsa-504. The sequence goes on from CAWFXW010000016.1 coordinate 281,639, forward strand.
GGCGCGCTGGAGTCCGTGTTCCTGACCCTTACTTCCTGACCCCTACTTCCTGACCCTTACTTCCTGAGGAGAGCAGGCATGTCGTCCGTCATCCGTAGCGAGTTCCGCAAGCTCACCACCGTCCGCGCCCCGTGGCTGCTGCTGGCCGCCGGGCCGCTCCTGGTCGTGGCCGGCGTCACCGGCCTGGTCTCCTCCGGCGGGAACGTCCATGATCCGGCCACCCAGCGCGCCGCTCTCGCGCACACCGGGCTGGCCGCGGTGTTCACCCTCGTCTTCGGCATCCTGGCCGTGGCGGGTGAGTACCGGCACTCGACCATCACCGACACCTACCTCAGCTCCCCGCGCCGGGGCCAGGTCATCGCGGCCAAGCTGGCCGTCTACGCGCTGGTCGGCGGCTGCGCCGGCCTGCTGTCCTCCGGCGCCGCGCTGGCCACCACGGCGGCCTGGTGGGCCGAGCGCGGCGGGCAGCTGCAGCTCTCGGCGGCCGGCACCTGGCTGACCCTGCTCGGCGGGGTCGCCGCCAACTGCGCGTTTGCCGCGATCGGGGTCGGCCTCGGCGCGCTGATCCGCAACCCCGCGGCGGCCGTCGCGGTCGCGCTGGCCTGGTTCGCGGTCATCGAGGGCATCACCGGGCAGCTGCTCGGCTCGGCGCTGGCGCGCTGGCTGCCGTTCTACGCCAGCGAGGCCCTCAGCCGGTCCAACCTGCAGGCCACAGCCCGGCTGCTGCCGCAGTGGGGCGGCGGGCTGATGCTGCTCGGCTACGCGGCGGTCTTCGCCACCGCCGCGGTCTTCACTACACTCAGGCGCGATGTCACCTAGGAGAGCCGGCGTGCTGCGCGGCGGGGATACGCAGGACCTGCGCGCGTACCTGATCGCGACCGCCGCGCGGCTGATCGGCGAGCGCGGCACCGCCGCGCTGACCGTCCGCGACATCGCCCGGGAGGCACAGGTCGCCGACGGAGTCCTCTACAACTACTTCGAGGACAAGGAGGACCTGCTGGCCAACGCGCTGCTCGCGCACGTGGCCGCGGTCATGGGCAGCGCGCCCCCGCTGCTGCCCGAGCCCGGCACCGGGACCGTGGCAGAGAACCTGCGGCGGTTCGTCGAGGGCGGGCTCGAGGTCCTCAGCCGGGTCACGCCGGCCTTCGCCGGGCTGGTCACCCAGCCGAAGGTGCTGGCCAGGTTCCACGCCATGGTGGGCGGCGACGCCGCCTTCGGCGCCGGGGGCGAGGGCGAGGGCGAGGGCGAGGGCGAGCCCGGCGAGGCTGGGAGCGGAGGCGGCGAGGGCGAGGGGCACGGGCGCGGGCTGCCGGACCTGCTCGGTGCCTACCTGCGCGGGGAGCAGCGGCTCGGCCGGATCGCCGCGACGGCCGACGTCGAGGCGGTCGTGATCCTGATCGTGGGCGCGATCCACGGCCAGGTGCTGCCCCGGCTCATCTTCAGCCCGCCCGGGACGGTGCTCACCACCCCGGCCGACGTCCCCGGGCGGCTCGCGGAGACGGTCCTGGCCGGCATCGCGATGCGGTGACCAGCCGTTAAACCCTCAGGTGTCACGCCAGGCCATCTCGTCACACGCGCTAGCGCGGTCCAACAGATGAGTGTGGCACTCTGCTGGCTCTATCCGTTACAGAGTGGCACTCATCTGTTCGCGGCCCGGGGTAAGGCGGGCTATTCGGGGGTGTCGGGGGCTAGGGAGCGACGGGTTTCCCACTTTTGCTCGATGCGGCCGAAGTGCCAGACGGCCAGGGCCACGATCCAGGTCAGGACGAACACCCCGACGATGAACAGGCCGGCCGTGTTGATGTTGAAGTCCTCGAGGAACGCCCAGAACGAGCCGTTCAGGCCGGAGTCCTGGGCCAGCAGGCCGAGCAGCTCGACGGCACCGATGAACACGGCCACGAAGACCGACAGGCCGGTGATGGTCAGGTTGTAGTAGACCTTGCGGACCGGCCGGGCGAAGGCCCAGTCGTAGGCGAAGTTCATGAAGCAGCCGTCTGCGGTGTCGAACAGGCTCATCCCGGCCGCGAACAGGATCGGCAGCGACAAGATGGCGTAGAACGGCAGGCCGCCGGCCACGGCCGTGCCCGCCAGGACCAGCAGCGCGATCTCAGTGGCGGTGTCGAAGCCCAGGCCGAACAGGAACCCGATCGGGTACATCTTCCATGGCGTGTCGACCCGGCGGGCCAGCGGGCCGAGGAACCGGTTCATCAGGCCGCGCTTGTTCAGCTGCTCCTCGAGCTGGTCGTCGTCGTAGGCGCCGGTCCGCATCGCGCGGAACACCTTGAGGATCCCGGCCAGGATGACGATGTTGAACGCGGCGATCAGGAACAGGAAGAACCCGGACACGCAGGTGCCGACGATGTTGGTGATGTTGTGCAGCCCGGAGCCGCCGTCGCTGACCTGGCGGTCCAGGTCCCGCAGGCCGAAGTTGAGCAGGATCGCGAGGACGAACACCACGCTGGAATGGCCCAGGGAGAAGAAGAATCCCACCGACAGCGGGCGCTTGCCCTCGCCGACCAGCTTGCGGGTGGTGTTGTCGATGGCCGCGATGTGGTCGGCGTCGAACGCGTGCCGCATGCCCAGCGTGTAGGCCAGAGCGCCGGTGCCCACGCCGAACACCGTCGTCTTGCCGATGTGGTAGTGCCCGCCCAGGGCCGCGGCCAGCATGCCCCAGCCGGCCACGTTCAGCCCGATCACGGTCGCGACCATGCCGCCGAAGCGGGCCCACTCGGCCGGGGTCAGCCCCTGCCGGATCCTGGCCAGACGCCCTCTGATCGAGCGGGAGCCCTGGTCAGCGGCCTGTTCTGCCTCCCCGGAACTGATCATTAATGCAGTCTAGGAGTTATTGCGACTAGGTTGCAATAACGGGCGGGGCGCAGGTGGGTCAGCTGGTGACGTCGGGCGCGGCTTAGCTGGTGACGTCGGGCGCGGCTTAGCTGGTGACGTCGGCGGTGGTGAAGCGGGCCCAGGCGAACGAGCCGAACAGGACCATGTAGACGCCAAACGACAGCAGGCCCTTGAGCAGGGTGGACGTGTCGACCGGGGCGCGCAGGATGGAGTCGAAGGACAGCCACCAGTGCGTGGGCAGGTAGGGGCCGATGGCCGCGAGCTGCGGCACCTGGTCGACCACCTCGCTGGTCACGACCAGGATCGCGATGGCGGCGATGGCGCCGATGGCGTGCTCGGTCAGGGTCGAGATGGCCAGCCCGATCGCGCCGAGCGCGGCCATGGCCCCGGCCACGTAGAGCGCGACGAACAGCACCCGGACCAGCCCGTCGGCGAGCGGCACGGTGCTGCCGGACAGCAGCGTGACCGGCCCGACCGGGAACAGCGCGGCGCCGGTCACGAGCGAGACCGCGGCGACCACGACGGTGGCGGCCAGCCCGAACACGACGATCGCGGCGAACTTGACCCCGAGCAGCCGGGTCCGCCCGGCCGGGACCGCGAGCAGGTAGCGCAGCGTCCCGTAGCCGGCCTCGCCGGCCACCGAATCCCCGGCCACCACCGCCACCACGACCGGCAGGACCAGGACGAGCAGGGTGGACAGACCGATGAAGCTGAGGAACACGCCGTTGCCGGCCAGCTGATTGAAGAACGCCACGCCGGGGCCGTTGCCGCCGCCGCCCTGCGGGTGCGGCGCCGCCAGCCGCAGCGCGATCCCGATGACCACGGGGAACACCGCGGTCACCGCGAGCAGCAGCTGGTTGCGCCGCCGCCCGAAGACCAGCCGCAGCTCCGACCCGAACAGCCGGGCCCAGGCCGCGGCCGGGTTGCGGGAGGCACGGACGGCCAGCGCGGGATCGGCCGGGGCGGGATCGGCCGGGACGGGATCGGCCGGCGCGGGATCGGCCGGGACGGGGAGGTCAACCGTCGACATCGAAGCCCTCCCCGGTCAGCCCGACGAACAGGTCCTCCAGGCTGGGCGCGGCGACCGAGAAGCCGCGGACGCCGATCCCGGCGTGCACGAGCTCGGCGCAGACCCGTTCCGGCTCGGCGTCGCCGAGCACCGCGGAGGCCTCGTCCCGGCCGGCCTGGGCGTCGGCCAGGCCGAGGGTGGCGAACACCTTGACCGCGCCCTCGGCGTCGGCGGTCTGCACGACGACCCGGGCGGCGCCGGTCCGGCGCAGCTCGGTCAGCGGGCCCTGGAACACCAGCCGGCCGGTGCGCATCACCCCGACGTGCGTGCAGACCTGCTCGACCTCGGCCAGCAGGTGGGAGGAGACGAACACCGTGGTGCCGTCGGCGGCGATCTGGCGGACCAGCGTGCGCACCTCCCGGGTCCCCTGCGGGTCCAGGCCGTTGGTCGGCTCGTCCAGGATGATGAGGTCACGCGGCCGCAGCAGGCTGGCCGCGATGGCCAGTCGCTGCTTCATGCCCAGCGAGTAGTGCCGGTACCGCTTGCGGGCCGCGGAGGCCAGGCCCACCCGGTCCAGCGCCTGGCCGATCCGGTCCGGCATGGTCCGCGGGTCGGCGGTCCGGTCCGCCGCGTCGTACCGGGCCAGGTTGTCCCGGCCGGACAGGAACGGGTAGAAAGCCGGCCCTTCGACCAGCGAGCCGACCCGGTGCAGCACCCGGTTCGCGCCGCCCGGCACCGGCACGCCGAGCAGCTCGGCCTGGCCGCTGGTCGGGAAGGCCAGGCCGAGCAGCATCCGGATCGTGGTCGTCTTGCCCGACCCGTTCGGGCCGAGGAACCCGTACACCGCGCCACCGGGAACCGCCAGGTCGATGTGGTCGACGGCCAGCTGACCGCCGCGGAAGCGCTTGGTCAGCCCGGTGGACGAGATCGCGGTCAAGGTGCCTGCGTGGCGGAGCTGGCAGGGGTCTGGCTGGCAGGGGTCTGGCTGGATGGGGTCTGGCTGGCCGCGGCGTAGAGCACGCTGGGCTGGACCGCGCCGACGAACGTCCGGCCGCTGTCGGTGATCAGCACCGAGATCAGGCTGGTCTGCAGCAGCTTGCCGCTGCCCCAGGCGCCGCTCACCGGCGTCGCGGAGCGGAGCAGGGCGTTCAGGACGGCGTTGCTGTCTCCTGAAACACCGGCCCCGGAGCCCCCGTTGCCCGGGGCCGACCCGCTGGCGCCCGGCGCGGTCAGCCCGGCCGAGGGAAGGTCGAGCACGGACAGCCAGCTTGACCCTATGACGCTGATGTCGCCCGGTTTGTGACTGGATCCGGACTGGTCGGTCAGGTTCACGTGGTCGACAGTGGCTCCGGGCGGCGGCGAGAAGGTCAGGTCGGCGGGCGCCGGGTTGACGAACTGGATGGCGGTGTAGCCCACCTGGAACGCGGGGCTGCTCGCGTCGCGGGCGTAGACCTGCAGCCGCAGCGGCACGCCGTTCTTGGCGTCGATGGCGATCTGCACCTGCCCGATCAGCGACCGGGAGTCCTTGGGCGCCAGGACCAGCTGGTAGGCGGGCTGGCCGGCCACCGTGACGTTGCTGTCCACGCGCACCGTGGTCGTCGGGCCGACCGCGGCCAGCACCTGCTGGGCCGCCTGCTCCGGGGTGAGCGGGGCCGTGGTGGGGGACGTGTCCGGCGACGGCTGGCCTGAGCCTGACTGATCAGCGGGCAGGGTGTACTCGGTGACCGTGTTCGCGGTGCTCTCCCATTGCCAGGCGGTATTGCCGTCCGCGATCACGTCGGTCTCGCTCAGCGACTCGGGCACGGCCAGCCGGAAGTGCCGCGAGCTCGAGTACCAGACCCGGATCGTGTGCGACCCGGTGAGCAGCGCGGCGATCGAGGTCGGATCCGCGGTGCCGGGCAGGCTCGGCAGGCCGAGCGAGGTGGTCTCCACCACGGTTCCGGTCAGCGGCGGGGTGACCGAGTTGGCGACCTGGGCCAGCAGCTCGGCCGGGGTCTTGGACGGCAGCCCGGGCGAGGCCTGGGCCACCGAGATCAGCGACCCGGCCATGACCGCGCCAATGACGACCAGCGCGGCGGCCGGGACCGCCCACCTGGACCGCCGGGACAGCTTTGGTACTCCAGCCATGACACCTCACCCGATATCGGAGCGTACCCCTTGCTTCTACAGTGCCGCGCCACTGCTGTGAGCACCCTGAGAGGCCGGCCAGACAAACCGGGCGGGTAGGCCACACTGGAACCATGCGGGTGCTCGTGGTTGAAGACGAGCGGCGGCTGGCCTCGGCCGTGCGCCGCGGCCTGACCGCCGAGGGGTTCGTCGTCGACGTCGCCCACGACGGCGTGGACGGCCTGCACCTGGCCCGGGAGGGCGGCTACGACGCGGTGGTGCTCGACCTGATGCTGCCCGGGCTGTCCGGCTACCAGGTCTGCGAGCGGCTGCGCGCCGACCGGAACTGGGTGCCGGTGCTGATCCTGTCGGCCAAGGACGGCGAGTACGACCAGGCCGACGGGCTCGACCTCGGCGCCGACGACTACATGACCAAGCCGTTCTCCTATGTGGTGCTGGCCGCCCGGCTGCGTGCGCTGCTGCGCCGCGGGGCCCGGCCGCGGCCCGCGGTCCTGGAGGCGGGCGACCTGTGCCTGGACCCGGCCGCGCGCACCGTCCGCCGGGGGGAAGTCAGTATCGACCTAACGGCCAGGGAATTTGCCCTCCTGGAGTACCTGATTCGCCGCGCGGGGCAGGTGGTGTCCAAGGCCGAGCTGGTCGACCACGTGTGGGAGGCGGACTCGGTGGCCGACTTCAACGTGGTCGAGGTCTACGCGGGGTACCTGAGGCGCAAGATCGATGGTCCGTTCGGTAAAAACGCTCTTCAGACTGTACGCGGGGCGGGCTACCGGCTCGCGGCCGACGGCGGCTGACCGTGGTCGACGACCTACCGCGGAGCGGGCGGTGGTGGGGTGCGCGGAGCGGGCGGTGGTGGGGTGCGCGCGGCGGTGGTGGGGTGCGCGGAGCGGGCGGTGGTGGGGTGGGCGGAGCGGGCGGTGGTGGGGTGCGCGGTGGTGGCGGCGGCGGAGCCTGCGGGCGCGGCTGACCCTGATCACCTCGGCCGGGCTGGCGCTGGCCCTGGCCGTCACCGCGGTGCTGCTGGTGAACGCGCTGCGGCTGTCGCTGATCCGCGCGCTTGACGACTCGGCCCGGCAGGGCGCGGCCGAGGTGGCGGCGCTGATCAACCAGGGCCGGCTGCCCGACCCGGTGCCGGTGGGGTCGGGCACGATCACCATCCAGGTGCTCGACGCGCAGGGCCGGATCACCGACGTGTCGCCGGGCGCGGACCGGCTGGTACCGCTGCTGCTGCCCGCCCAGGCCCGGGCGGTGGCCCGCAGCGGCCAGGGCCGCATGCTGTCCGGGGCGCCGCTGGGCATGCCGCCGCTGCTGCGGGTGGTGGCGGTGAGCGCGGACCACGGCCAGGTCGTGGTGGCGGCGGTCTCCTTCGCCCAGACCCGGGACAGCATCGGCACGCTGGCCCGGGCGCTGTTCATCGGGATGCCGCTGCTGTTCGGCCTGCTGACCCTGGCCATCTGGCTGGTCACCGGGTACACGCTGCGGCCCATCGCCGGACTGCGCCGCGGCGCCGCGCAGGTGACCCAGACCGGGATCCCGCGTGCCCTGCCGGTGCCGCCGGCCAGGGACGAGGTGCGCTCGCTCGCGGTCACGCTGAACGACATGCTCTCCCGGCTGGCCGGCGCGCAGCAGCGCCAGCGTGACCTGGTCTCCGACACCGCGCACGAGCTGCGCAGCCCGATCGCCAGCATCCGGGCCCAGCTCGAGGTGGCGCTTGACCACCCGGACGGCGTGGACTGGGCCGAGACCGCGCGCGACGTGCACGCCGACACACTGCGGCTGGCCCGGCTGGCCGAGGACCTGCTGCTGCTGGCCCGGCTCGACGAGCAGCGGATCGGGCACAGCCTGGTGGACCTGGCCGCGGTGTGCTGTTCGGTCGCGGCCCGCTACGGCGCGGCCCGGGTCCCGGTCCGGGCCGAAGCACCGGATCCCTGCCCGGTCAGCGGCGACCCGGACGCGCTCGGCCGGCTGCTGGTCAACCTGCTCGACAACGCGGTCCGGCACGCGGCCAGCGCGGTGTGCGTGTCGGTGCGCGCGCAGGACGGCTGGGCGGTGCTGGTCGTGACCGACGACGGGCCCGGCATCCCGGCCGCGGACACCGAGCGGGCGTTCGGCCGGTTCTCCCGGCTGGACGACGCCCGGAGCAGGGACGGCGAGCGCCGGGATAGTGAGCAGGGCGCGGGCCTGGGCCTGGCGATCGTGCGGAGCACGGCGGAGGCGCACGGCGGCACGGTGACGCTGGACGACGCCGGGCCGGGCCTGCGCGCCACCGTGCGGCTACCGCTGGCGGGCTAGCGGCGTATGGCCGGCGCGGATCACCTATGGGCGTATTCGCGGGTCTCAGGCGCGCTCCGGGCGAGAACTTCATATTTCCTTCATAAAGCGAACGCTTCATGTCGCCTTCATAAGCAGCACGTACGGTGTGCGTGAATGAAATTAATAGATCATCGCCGGATGGAGGAGTAATGGTGACATTGGAACGGAGGTGGGATCAGCGGGTCGAACAATGGCATTCCCATGTCACTTCGGCCGCGGCGTTCGAGCAGGTGCTCCGGCGCCTTATCGAGCTGTCGTCCCCGAAGCCGGCCGATGCCTGCGTAGACCTGGGCGCAGGAACCGGCTTCGTGACGACCGCCATGGCCCCCCTGGTGTCCTCGGTCATGGCGGTCGACATCTCGGCCGTGATGGCTGCGTCGCTGGCTGAGCGGGCCGCCTGCGACGGCCTGCGGAACGTAGCCACTGAGGTCTGTGACCTCAAGGACTTCGACCTGATGCCCGCTAGTGCCGATCTGGTCGTCTCCAGCTACGCGCTGCACCACCTGTCCGACCCCGACAAGCGGGCCCTGGTGGCCCGGGCCGCACGGTGGCTGCGCCCGGGCGGCCGGCTCGTGATCGCCGACATGATGTTCGGCCGCGGCGCCAGCCAGCGAGACCGCGACATCCTCCGGCAGAAGGTGATCGCCCTGGCCGCCAAGGGACCCGGCGGGTGGTGGCGGATCGCGAAGAACCTGACCCGCTACGGCTTGGGCGTGGGGCAGGAGCACCCGGCGACGCCGGAATTCTGGCAAGCAGCCCTCCGGGACGCGGAATTCACCGGAGTTCTGTTCCAGCCGGTCATCGCGGAGGCCGGCGTCGTCCGCGGCATAAGGCCGGCCAATTAAAAGCGGAAGGCACAGGCCGGCCGGGACAATTGCCGGTTTTGTCCCCGCGGACAATAGCAGCGGTAAGCCTGCGCCCGTGCCGCGGCCCGGCCTGGTGGACGCGTGTGCCGCGCTGGCCGGGCTCGGCCTGGGCGCCGTTCTCGCCGCGGTCGTGCTCGGCGAGTCCCGGGGTTCGCTGGCCGCGCCGGGCGGGCTGGTGTCCGCGGCCGGCCGACTCGCCGGCTTCGCCGGAACCTACCTCATGCTGATTATGGTGGTGCTGGTCGCGCGGCTGCCCTGGCTGGAGCGACCGGTCGGCCAGGATCAGCTGATCCGCTGGCACCGGCAGGTCGCCCCCTGGGCGATCGGCCTCATCACCGCCCACGTGGTGCTGATCGTGCTCGGCTACGCGCGGGCAGCCAGCACCGGAGTGTGGCACCAGGTGTGGGTGTTGCTGACCTCCTACCGGGACATGCTGGCGGCGGCGGTGGGCTTCGGCTTGCTGATCATGGCCGGAGTCAGCTCCTACCGGCGGGTCCGGCGCAGGATGAGGTACGAGACGTGGTGGGTCGTTCACCTGTACCTGTATCTCGGGCTGGCTCTGGCCTTCGCCCACCAGATCTTCACCGGCGTCTCGTTCATCGGCCATCCTCTGGTCAGGGCGCTGTGGATCGTGGTCTGGGCGGGCACCGCGGGGATGGTCATCGTGTTCCGGATCGGGCAGCCGGCCTGGCGCAGCCTGCGGCACCGGCTGCGGGTCGTCGAGGTCTGTTCCGAGGCCCCCGGGGTGGTTTCCGTGATCTGCCGGGGACGGCACCTGGACCGGCTGGCGGTAGCGGGGGGCCAGTTCTTCGTCTGGCACTTCCTCACCAGGGAGCTGTGGTGGCAAGGGCACCCCTACTCGCTGTCCGCCCTGCCCCGTCCGCCCTACATCCGGGTCACCATCAAGGGGCTCGGCGACCAGAGCCGGGCGGCAGCCCGCCTGAGGCCGGGCACCCGGGTGGCTATAGAAGGGCCTTACGGCGCGTTCACCCAGCACGCACGCACCCGCGAGGGGGTCGCCCTGTTCGCCGCCGGGGTCGGGATCACCCCGATACGGGCGCTGCTTGAGGACCTGCCCGCACGAGTCGATGTGGTGGTCGTGGTCCGCGCGTCGACCGCCGCGGACCTGGTGCACCGGGACGAGGTAGCCGGCCTGGTCAGACAGCGCCGGGGCCGGCTGCACGAGATCGTCGGCTCGCGGCACAAGGTCAGGCTCAGCGCCCGGGTCCTGGGGCGGCTGGTGCCCGACATCGCCCACCGCGACGTCTACATCTGCGGGCCAGACGGGTTCAGCGCGGAGATCGCCGACGCTGCGCTCCGGCTCGGCGCGTGGCCGGAGCAGATCCACACCGAGGCATTCGGATTCTGAGCGGCTGGAAGGGACGGACAGGACATGCGCAGCGGCGAAGGCCTGGGGCCGTGAGGCGGGCGCCGATAGTGGTCACCGCGACGGCGGTGGGCCTGTTCGGCGTGCTGGAGTTCCATAGCCTGGCCGTCGCCGGTCAGCGTCGGGACCATACCCGCAGCCGGATCCGCGCCGGCCGCCAGCCCGGCCGCGACAGCCCCTTCCCGGGGCAGCGCCGGGTCAGGCGCGCCTTCGCCGACGTCCTCGCCGCCCCAGCCGGGCGGTACCCGGACGATGACCGGGCCCGCGGTCAATTACAACTGGGGCGTGCTGTCGGTCAGCGTCACGGTCTCCGGTACCAAGATCATCAAGGTCGGGATCGCCTCTCTCGACGACGGCGGGAACACGCGCTCGCAGCTGATCGACCAGCAGTCCATCCCGGTCCTGGAACAGCAGGCTCTCCAGGCGCAAAGCGCGAACATCCAGGGCGTGTCCGGGGCCAGCTACACCAGCGCCGGGTTCGAGCAGTCGCTGCAGGGGGCGCTGCACCAGCTGGGCTTGCCGTGAGACCGGGCCCGTCCGCCCGCGTCGTGCACCATCTGGAGACGGTGATGGGCACAGTGGTGATCATCGACGTCTATGCCGCCGCCGGCCCGGACGCCGCGGATAGTGCCGGGCGGCCGGACCGGGAGATCAGCGGACAGCTCGCCGAGGCGATCGCCATCTTGCACCGGGCCGACGCGACCTTCAGCACCTGGCGGCCCGGCAGCCCGGTCAGCCGGCTGCGCCGCGGCGAGATCACCAGCGAGCAGGCTCCCGCGGACGTCGCCGAGATCCTCCAGCGCTGCGCGGACGCCCGCCAGCTGTCGGCGGGATGGTTCGACCCGTGGGCCGTACCCGGCGGGTTCGACCCGTCCGGCTACGTCAAGGGCTGGGCGGCGCAGCAGGCGCTCGGCGTGTTCCGCGCCAGCGGCATCCGCGGCGTGCTGGTCAATGCCGCCGGCGACATCGCCAGTGGCGGCGGCCCGGGAGACGGCGGGCCGTTCCGGATCGGCATCGCCGACCCCCGTTCGCCGCTCCGCCTCGCCGAGGTGGTGGAGCTGACCGGGGCGATCGCCACATCCGGATGCTACGAGCGGGGCGAACACCTGATCGATCCTCGTACCGGACATCCGGCCGCCCGCGCCGCCTCGGCCAGCGTCACCGGGCCCGACCTCGGCCTGGCCGACGCGCTGGCCACAGCGCTGGCGGTGGCGGGGGCACCCGGCCTGACGCTGGTCGAGAGGCTCGACGGCTACGAGGCGCTCGTCGTCAACCCCGACGGCAGCAGCCAGCGCACGGCACGGTTCCCGGCCGTGGGCGCGAGGCGCTAGGAGACGCCGGTGGCGGTGAAGTGAGGGGACGGAGGGCGGTGCGGCTGAGAGTGGCGCCAGGAGACGGACATCCGGGCGCCACCGAGCGGGGAGTCGCCGATCTGCCATTTGCCGCCGGTGGAGCGGACGATCGAGTCGCCGATGGCCAGGCCCAGGCCCGCGCCCGGGCCATGTTCGGTGACGCGGTGGAAGCGGTCGAACAGGCGGGGGCGTTCTTCGGCGGGGATGCCGGGGCCGCTGTCCTCCACGGTCAGGCTGACCCGGTTGCCGTGGGCCTGCACCCCGATCCTGACCTGGCCGTCAGGGCCCGCGTAGCGGCAGGCGTTGTCCATCAGCACGCCAGCCAGCCGGTCGATCCAGTCCGGCGGCGCGCTGATCAGCGCGGGACCGGCGCCCGTCTCGGCGGTGACCGCGGGCCCGACCGCGCGGAACCGGTCGGCGCAGGCCTGGGCCAGCGTGACCAGGTCGACCGGCTCGTCGCCGGGGGGCGGCGGCCGGGAGTCGAACCGGGCCAGCCACAGCATGTCGTCGACCAGCTGGCGCAGCCGGCCGCTCTCACCCTGGATGCGGGTCAGCGCGTCCCGGTATTCGGCCGCCTCGCGGGGGCTGGACAGGGCCACGTCGGCCTCGGCCCGGATCACGCTGAGCGGGGTGCGCAGCTCGTGCGAGGCGTCGGCGGTGAACTCGAGCTGGCGGCGCCGCGACTGCTCCACCGGCGCCAGCGCGCGCAGCCCCACCACCAGCGAGCCGAAGAACATGGCCAGCAGCAGGAACGGCCCGGCGATGACCTCGGCGTACAGCAGCAGCCGCTCGGTATGCGCGTCCCCGGCCCGGCTCTGCCCGGCGATCAGCCAGCCGCCGCCGTCGCGGGCCATCCGGAGCCGGAACGCGCCCGTCCGGCCCAGGTCCGTGGTGAAGGCCAGGCCGTCGCGCGGCGGGTGCGCGGCCAGCAGGCCGGCCGGCAGTTCCGGCGCGCCGGGGCCGTGCGCGGTGATCGTGCCGGTGCCGCTGGCCAGCCACAGGAAGACCGGCGCGGAGTCGGCGTCCACGTCGTCGGAGACCGCGGACCGTCCCGCCGCGGTGGCGCTCTGGCCGAGCATGGCCGGGTCATGAGCGGCGGCGGCGAGCCGGGTGCCCAGGTAGTAGTCGCTCTGCGCGGTCTGGTGGCGGGCGAACACCACGTTGAACACGATCACGCCGATGACGTAGAGCACGGCGATGACCGCCGTCGCGCCGGCGGCGACCCTGGCGGCGGGGCTCAATGACCTGACGCCTGCGGCGCGGGGCGTCATGCCGGGATGATCCGGTAGCCGACGCCGCGGACGGTCTCGATCCGCACCCCTCCCCCGGCCAGCTTGGAGCGCAGCCGGGCCAGGTGGACGTCGATGGTGTTCGAGCCGAACGCGTCGGCCTCGTTGTCCCAGACGTGCTGGGCGATCGAGCGGCGGTCGGCCACGCCGGGCGAGCGGCGCATGAGGATCTCCAGGATGCCGATCTCGATGCCGGTCATCGCGGGGCGCTGCCCGCAGACCGTCACCTCCCGGGACGCCGGGTCGAACTCGACCTCCCCGATCGTCATCCGGGGCGACCGGCTGACCGGCGGCCGGCGCTGCAGGGCCCGGAGCCGGGCCAGCAGCTCGCCGAAGTCGAACGGCTTGACCAGGTAGTCGTCGGCGCCCGCGTCCAGGCCGGTGATCCGGTCCGCGGGGGTGTCGCGGGCGGTCAGCATCAGCACCGGGGTGGACGTGCCGGCCCGGCGCATCCGCTGGACCAGGTCCAGGCCGGACAGCCGGGGCATCCGCCAGTCGAGCACCGCCACCTCGTACTCGTAGAAGCGCAGGTAGGCGGCGGCGGTCTCGCCGTCGGGGACCAGGTCGACCACGTAGCCCTGCTCCCGGAGCCCGCGGGCCAGGACCTGGCCCAGGCCCTCGTCGTCCTCCGCGACCAGCACCCTCACAGCACTTGAATCTACTTGGCTCAACGCGAGATGCGGCGCCAGAGCGGTCTCGGCACCAGCTTGAGGGTCTGGGCGAGGGCGGCCAGGGCGGGCGGGACCCAGACGGTGTCCTGGCCGCGGCGCAGCGCGGCGGCGGTGGCCCGGCCGACCGCGTCCGGGGTGGTGGCCAGCGGCGCGGGCGGCATGCCCGCGGTCATCCGGCCGGTGACGAACCCGGGCCGGACCAGGACCACCCGGACCCCGGTGCCGTGCAGCCGGTCGGCGAACCCGCGGGCGAACGCGTCCAGGCCGGCCTTGGCCGAGCCGTACACCGGGTTGGCCCGGCGCGGCCGGACCGCGGCGACCGAGGACAGCACGACGATGGTGCCGCGGCCCCGGGCGCGCATCTTCTCCCCCACGGCCAGCAGGGTGCTGACGTGTCCGGTGAAGTTCGTCTCGATCATCTCGGCGGCCCGCCGCACGTCGCGCTCGACGTCGTCCTGCGGGATCAGCACCCCGGCCGCGGAGATGACGAGGTCCACCGGCCGCTCGCCGAACACGTCATCGACGAACGCCTGATGGCCGGCCGTGTCGGTGGCGTCGTACGGGACGGTCCTGATCTGGCCGGGGAGTTCCTTGCCCGCGGCGGCCAGCCGCTGCTCGTCGCGTCCGGCCAGGATGATCTCGGTTTTATCCGGCAGGGCGAGGGCGGCCAGGATGGCCAGGCCGATCTCGCTGGTACCGCCGATCAGCATGACCCGGGGCTGGTACCCCGGGTCGTTCGGGAAAAAATTCATTGTTACCCCCTCAGGCCTGTAGGCCGGTCACAAACAGCGCCAGCCAGGTCAGTTCGCAGGCCAGCATCAGGCCGTTGCGGGTGAGCAGGTCCTCGACCGGCGCGGTGGTGTGCCGCGCGGTCAGCATGCCGAACCGGATCAGCGCCGCGGCCAGAGGGATGGCGCTGATCACATGCCACAGCTGCGCGCTCGGGCGTTCGCCCGCGGCCCAGGCCAGGTAGGACGCGATCATCCCGGCGCCGACCAGCCACTGCGCGGCCAGCAGCGCGGCCGGGCGGTAGTAGCGCAGCACCGGGCGGTGGGCGAGCGCGGCCGGGCCGAGGCCGGCCAGTTCGGCGTAACGTTTGGCCACGGCCACCCCGAGGGCGCCCAGGCTGCACACGAGCAGGAACCAGGCCGACGGCGGCACGTGGGTGGCCGCCGCGCCGCCCAGCACGCGGAGCAGGAAGCCGGAGGCCACGAAGACCAGCTCGACCACCGGGATGTGCTTGAGCACGAACGAGTACAGGAACGAGATGGCCAGGTAGGCGCCGACCGCGGCGGTGAGCCATGGCACCTTGACGGCGAGGCCCGCGCTCAGGCCGGCCGCGGCGGCCAGCGCGCCGATGACGACCGCGTGGGATTTGGGCAGGTCGCCTGCTGCCACCGGGCGGGACCGCTTGCGCGGGTGGCGGCGGTCACGCTCGGCGTCGACCACGTCGTTGATGAAGTACACCGCGACCGACGCGCAGCCGAACGCGGCCGCGGCGACCAGGGCGTACAGCGCCCCGTGCGGCCGTCCCCAGGTCGCGCCGGCCAGCGGGGCGGCGAAGACGAGCAGGTTCTTCGGCCACTGCCG
The DNA here is from genome assembly GCA_963819785.1 of uncultured Actinomycetes bacterium. Taxonomy (GTDB): domain Bacteria; phylum Actinomycetota; class Actinomycetes; order Streptosporangiales; family Streptosporangiaceae; genus Palsa-504. The sequence continues at coordinate 297,087 of CAWFXW010000016.1, forward strand.
GGGGCGGGCGGTGCGCAGCACCGCGATGAGCCAGGCCGGCGGGCGGGCGTGCCGCGGCGCGGCCTTCGCGCCGCGGGGCCGGGCCGCCGTCTCCTCGGTGGCGCTCGTCTCGGCGGTCACCGGGCGTAGACCGCGGTGAAGTCTCGGCTGAAGACCGAGTAGTACCGGTACGCGGACGCCTGCTGGTTGGGCAGCACGGCGACCGGCGTCGGGTCGGACGGGTGCCCGTTGGTCTTGTAGTACTCGAAGGACGTCCACTCCGGGTTGATGTCCAGTTGCAGGGCCTCGACCGCGCCCGCCTCGCGCAGCAGGTCCGCCAGTTCCTGGACGTTCAGCGCCGGGCCGTAGACGAAGATGACCCGGCCGTCCTTCGTGATGCCGATGCCCGAGCGCCACACGTAGTAGCCGCCGCCCAGGGTGGCGCCCCAGTTGGTCTCGACGTCGGTGTTAACGCTGGCCGGGACCTGGCTGTGGTCGACGATCAGCTTGAGGTTCTGCCGGACGCCGACCACGCTGGAGGTCATCTTCACGTCCCGGCCCCAGACGCCGATCTTGATCGTGCCGTTGCGGTAGTAGACCACCGACGCCGCGCCCTTGGTCAGCACGCCGTGGGTGACGCCGTTGAGGTAGAAGCCGCCGCCGGCGCTGTCCAGCTTGAACCCGCCGTTGAACGTGCCGATCAGCCCGGTGCGGGTGCCGGGCTTGATCCAGGGCTGGGCCTTCCAGTTGCCCGGGCCGGGGTCTTCGGCGCCGGGCCGCAGCTGGAAGCTGACCAGGCGCTGGTCGATGGAGATGATCCCGGCCACGTAGGAGGTATACACCGAGGACGGGCGCAGGAGCGTGCTGAACATCGCGGGCTGGCCCTTGACCGTCTCCAGCACGCGCCACTGGCCCTCGCCGGCCAGCGGCTTCCCGGCCGGCGAGGCCAGCCGCTTCGGGATGATCGGCTGGAAGCCCTTGACGTGCTTGTATTTGGTCGGCGCGGTGGACGGGACGGCGAGCGAGAAGCCCGGCTGGCCGCCCGCCTTGGGCGGCTGATAGGTCAGCCACTCGCCGAACGTCACCACCGGGCCCAGGTAGTGGTCGCGGGCCCATTCGGCCAGCTTGGAGGACATCGAGCCGCCGCTGGGCGCGGCCAGCGCCGAACCGACCGAGAACGCCAGCCAGCAGCAGAAGACCGCGATCAGGGCGAGGATGACCCGGACCGTTCGGCGGCGGAGCACGCGGCGGATCCGGCCACGGCGCCTGGCGCGGCGCTGCGCGCGACGCTCGGCCCGAGGCGGCCGGGCGGGCCCGCCGTAGGCGGCGTCAGGTTCCCCGGGCGCCGGGCCGGCGGGGATGCGGGGGAAGACCTGGGTGTCGAGCTCGCGGTCGGGCGGGCCGTCGGGCGGTCCGTACGGTGCACGGCCGCGGGGGCCGTTGGGCGGGCCGTAGGGTGCACGGTCGGGCGTGCCGTTGGGCGGGCCGTACGGTGCGCGGTCCGGCGTGCCGTTGGGCGGGCCGTACGGTGCGCGGTCGGGCGTGCCGTTGGGCGGGCCGTACGGTGCGCGGTCGGGCCGGTACGGTGCGGGGCCGGATTCGTACGGCGAGGGGTATGGCCTGTCCGGCGAGGCGTTCTGCTGGCTGGCTCGGCGGGACGCCGGTCGTAGCACTCGCCTTACCTCCTCGTCTCTGCGGAGCCCTCCGTTGACGGTCTACCGGCTCAACATGAAGGAATCGTTACGCGCCCGGATCCCCCGGAGACGACGTACCCCTGCCAGGCCCGCCCGCGGGTACGGCAAACCCGCGGTAACCGGTCTAATGGTAGCCGGGTGCCCGGGACCAGACCTACCGGCGGCTATCTACCACCGGCCCCAGGGCAGCAGGGCGGTGACCGCGACCGCGGCGAACAGCAAGGTCAGGTACGCGATGGACAGGTGGAACAGCCGCATCGGCGCGGGCGAGGTTTCACCCTGTACGTTCTGGCCGGCCCGGACGCGGGCGTCGAGCCCGTGCGCCTCGACCAGGAACCACGCGCCGAGCGCGGCGGCCAGGACGCCGTAGATCCAGCCGGCCCACGGGACCAGGGCCAGGGTGGCCGCCACCATCGCGTAGGAGTACCACAAGATCTTGCGGGTGACCGCGGCGGGCGAGGCCACCACCGGCAGCATCGGCACGTTCGCGGCCGCGTAGTCCTTGCGGAACTTCATGGCCAGGGCCCAGAAGTGCGGCGGGGTCCACAAGAAGATGACCGCGAACAGCACGATGGCGGCCGGGCTGACCGTGCCGGTGACCGCGGCCCAGCCGACCAGCACCGGGAAGCAGCCCGCGGCGCCGCCGATCACGATGTTGGCCGGGCTGCGCCGCTTGAGCAGCAGCGTGTAGACGAAGATGTAGAACAAGATGGCCGTGTCGGCCAGCGAGGCGGCCAGCCAGTTGGCCATCAGGCCGAGCAGCAAGGTGGCGCCCGCCCCCAGGACGACGCCCCAGGCCAGCGCCTCCCACGGCTTGATCGTGCCCTGGCCGTTGACCACCAGGGGACGCCGCGAGGTGCGCTTCATGACCGCGTTGATGTCGCGGTCGAGGTAGCAGTTGATCGTGTTGGCGCTGCCCGCGGCGAGCGTGCCGCCGACGAGCGTGACCAGGACGAGCTTGAGCGAGGGCAGGCCGTGCTGGGCCAGCAGCATGGTCGGGACGGTGGTGACCAGGAGCAGTTCGATGATGCGCGGCTTGGTCAGCGCGACCAGCCCGCGGGCTATCGTGCCCGCGGGACGGCGGCCGCGAGGCGGAGTATCGCGCTGGTCGAGTTTGGGCAGTGCGGCAGCAGAGGTCACTCCGCGTCCTCGGTCCTGGCCGTCTCGGTGCCGGGTTCCTCGGGCCCGGCCGGGGCGGTGCCGGGTTCCTCGGGCCCGGCCGGGGCGGTCTCAGCCGTGGCGCCGGTGACGATCCCGGTCGTCCCGGCCGCGGCGGGCCTGACCTGGGCCGCTTCGGCGGCGGCCTGGGCGCGCGCCTCGCGTCCCGCCGCCGGCTTGCCGGGCACCGCCGTGTAGGACACCGACCGCTGCAGCCCTGGGACGTGGTGCCCCGGCACGGACTCCGGCTTGGTGTACAGGACGTACAGCGCGCCCGCGACCACGATGAACAAGATCATCGGAAAGGCGAAGGTCAGTATCGACGAGCCGAAGGTCCACGCGCCGCCGGCACCATCCGCCATCAGACCGTGCACTCCAGTCCCCTCTCCTTCTTCGGCTCAAAACGCTACTACAGAGCGTAGAACAGGAACCAGAACAGCAGCGCCATCAGGGCCAGGTAATTCCAGACGGTGGAAAAGGCGCTGAGCGAGGCCTGGAACCGCTGGACGGCGTAGGTCTCAGTGTACGTGGGGGGCTGTTCCACGAACGACAGGGCCGGGATGAACCGGGACCTGGCCAGCAGGATCTCCAGCCAGGTCAGTACCGACAGCTGGATGATGAGGAACACCGGATAGAAGCCGGAGAAGACGCTGGCATAACCCGAACTGCCCGGCGCGAACGGCAGGTCGATGAGCTGGTAGATCTGGAACGAGACCGCCGCCAGCCCCAGGCCCAGGGCCATCAGCCCGCTGATCTGCCAGACGGCCTTGCGCCCGGTCTTGATCCGCTGCAGCCCGAAATAGTGCACGCCGGCCGACAGCATGGCCAGCAGCATGATCGTGGTGCCGATCCACAGCGACGGGTGGATGAAGCCGGACCCCTGCCACCGGCCCTCCGAGTTGAGGGAACGCAGGTAGAAGTAGGCGAACAGGAACGCGCCGAACAGGAACATCAGCCCGCCGATGGCCAGCCGGGAGCCGGTCCAGGTCGCGTTCAGCGCGGACTCGTGGTAGAAACCTTCGTCCTCGGCCGCGGCCGCGATTTCACTCGGTGTCGACGTGGTGTCAGTCATCGTCATGCCTCCCCTGGACTAGAGGACACAGGGCCGGCCGGGGCATAGGCGGAACCGATCACGCCCGGCGGCGGGTTCAGGTCGGCCACCGGCAGCGCGTCCTTGACCCCGTAGTCATAGGGACCGGCCAGGATCACCGGCACCCGCTTGAAGTTCTCCGGCGGCGGCGGCGTGGACAGCTGCCATTCCAGGCTGCGGGCCCGCCACGGGTTTCCGACCTCGGGTTCCCGCCAGAACAGCATGGACATCACGAAGTTGACCAAGAAGATCAGGATCGACACGCCCAGGCAGAACGCGGAGATCGAGACCCAGTCGTTGAGCGTCTCCAGGTTGCGCGCGTACTCGAACACCCGGCGCGGCATGCCCATCAGGCCGAGCGCGAACAGCGGCAGGAACGTGGTGTTGAAGAAGATGAACATGGTCCAGAAGTGGATCCGGCCCAGCCGCTCGTTCAGCTTGATCCCGGTCATCTTCGGCAGCCAGTAGTAGATGCCGGCCATGAACGCGAAGATCAGCCCGCCCATGATCGTGTAGTGGAAGTGGGCCATGACGAAGAACGAACCGTGTTCGGTCGTGTCGGCGGGCACGTCGGACAGGAACACGCCGCTGATGCCGCCGATGAAGAAGTTGAAGTAGAAGGCCAGGGCGAACAGCATCGGGATGGAGAACCGGATCCTGGCCTTCCAGAACGTGCCCATGCCGACCAGGAAGATGAACCCGGTCGGGATCGAGATCAGCTCGGTGGTGAGCATGAACAGCGGCCGCATGTCCGGGTTGATCCCGCTGTCGAACAGGTGATGCTGCCAGACGAAGAACGACAAGATGCCCACGCCGAGCATGCCCGCCGCCGCGATCTTGTAGCCGAACAGCGGCTTGCGGCAGAACACCGAGACCACCTCGGCGATGATGCCGAAGCCGGGCAAGGCCAGGATGTACACCTCGGGATGGCCGAAGAACCAGAACAGGTCCTCGTACAGGAAGCTGCTGCCGCCGAGCTGGTTGGTGAAGAACGAGGTCTGGAAGGTCCGGTCGGTCAGGCCCATGTAGCACGCCCCGACCAGCACCGGGACCGCCAGCACCTGCAGGAACGACACGGTGAACATGGACCAGACAAACATCGGCAGCCGGCTCCAGCGCATGCCGGGCGCCCGGTAGTTGATGATCGTGACGATCATGTTGAAGCCGGCCAGGATCATCGAGATGCCCATCAGGCCGAACGCGAAGAAGTACGCGTCCTCGCCCTGCTGCGCCTGGGTGGCCAGCGGCTCGTACCCGGTCCAGCCGGTCGGGAACCCGCCCCTCAGCACGGCGGACAGCAAGATGACGTAGGCGGCCGGGGTCAGCCAGAAGCCGAGCGCCTCCAGGCGCGGGAACGCGACCCGCTTGGACCCGATCAGCAGCGGCCCGAAGTACTGGCCGAACGGTCCGAGGATGACCGAAGACATCATCATCATCATCATCGTGCCGTGCTCGCCGACCACCATCAGGTACTGCTCGGGGCCGATCAGGTGGTACGACGGCGAGAGCAGCTCGCTGCGGATGGCCATGGCGAACAGGCCGCCGGTCAGGAAGTAGGCGATCATCCCGTACAGGTACTGGATGCCCACCACCTTGTGGTCCAGCGTGTACCGGAAGTACTTGCCCAGGCCGGGCTCCTCCTTGCCGACCAGCCTTTTCTCTTCGGGCAGCGGCCGGCCGAGCATGAGGCCGAACAGGTCGTTGAATACGCCGAGCCCGGCAATCCAGCCGATCACCGCGAATAGATAGCCGAGCACGATGGCCACGTCGTTCGTGTCGGACAGCGAGCTGCGGGCGTAGTCGCCGCCCAGGAGGTTGCCGAGCCAGTGACCGACGAAGTAGCCGATCACGGCCCCGATCACGCCGGTGTGCGCACCGGGCCGCAGCCACCACGGCCGGCCGGCCGCGACCTCGGGACCGCGGCCCGTGGGCTCAGCCCGCTCTGGCTGGATCTCGATGGCCATCCCGTCACCCCTTCGCCGATGTCGTAGCGGAGCTGACGCGCGTCATGGCGTCACCGGGTTCCCGGGTCCGTAGTAGTAGCCCGCGCCGCCGGTGATGCCGTCGATCTGGACGATGTTCTTGCCGAGCTGGGGAATCACGGTCGGGTCGTAGGTCAGCGCGTACGCGGGCAGGGCGGCGAGGATCCCGTCCGCCTGCTCCTTGGACTGCACGCCGCTGGCCCAGGACTGGAACGCGGCCGGCGAGACGACCTGGCCGTAGTTGAACATGGCGCCGTGCCAGATGCCGCACAGCTCGTTGCAGCGAACCACGAAGGTGCCCAGCGCCTTGGGGGTCACGTAGGCCACGTTGTCGAGGTCCGGGTTGGCGTCGGCCTTCACGCCGAGCTGGTAGGCCCAGAAGCTATGGATCACGTCCAGCGAGGTCACGTGGAAGGTCACCGGCATGCCCTGCGGCAGCATGAGCTCGGAGCTCTCCATCCCGCCGAACTGCGGGTAGCGGTAGGTCCAGGTCCACTGCTGGCCGATCACCTGGACCTCGAGCATGTCGTTGGTGCCGGGCGCCCAGCTGCTGGTCTGCTTGCCGGCCAGCGTCCAGATGGGCGACGGGCCCTCCCCGGCGCCCGCGCCGGCCGGGCCGACCAGCTCGATCGTGCCGAACACGGCCAGCCAGAGCACGATCGCCGAGGTGCCGATGATCCAGCTGGCCTGGACCTTGGTGTTGCCGTAGATCGGCTCGCCGTCGCTGTCGTCGCCCGGCCTGGCCCGCCAGACCACGATCGCGTAGATGAAGTACAGCAGCACGGCGATGACCACCGGCGCCGCGCTGACGGCCAGGACCGCGATGTCGAACTGCTGGTGTTCGGCGGCGCTGGACATGTCGCCCGGCGGCAGGTGCGGCTTCCAGACGAACCAGATGATCAGGTCGGCGGCCAGCGCCAGGACGAGCCAGATGACGAACATGCGCCGGCCGTGGTTCGGCTCGGTCCGGGATCCGGTCGTTGCCATCAGGACACCACGTCCATTTCGCCCATCATCCAGCCGAGAGTCTGCATGGGGCCGCTGTTGCCGTCGAGGTACCCGCCGCCGCACGGGACCAGGCACTGCCAGCGGTAGGTGCCGGTCTGGCTGGGGGACATGAAGCTGAACGTCTCCTGCGCATAAGGGTTGCCGCTGGTCGTGCACGGCGAGGAGCTGCACAGGTTGTTCGCCGAGAGGTTGGCGTTCGGCGAGGCCACCGGCACGTAAACGCCCAGTTCCGGGATCGCGAAGGTGTGCCCGACGTTGCAGTCCGACCAGCCGTTGATGACCGACGTGGTGTCGTTGGTCAGGTACTCCTTGCCCTTCTCGTCGAACTGCGAGACGGTCACCGTGCCGCCGATCGTGCCCTGCACCTCGCTGAAGAAGTTGTTCCGCAGCGGCGTGCAGCCGTCATAGCCGTAGATGGTCACGTTGACCTTGGTGTTGGCCGGGACCGAGAACAGCGTGGTGTGCAGCCACTGCTTGCTGGCCGGGTCCTGGGTGTAGTAGGTCACCCAGTCCGGCCTGCTGGCGCTGTCGTTCTGCGCGTCCTCCTGGAGGACCACGTTGACCTGGCCGCCGGACGCCGAGTAGTGCACGATCGGCAGCTGGGTGGTGGCCGCGCCGATGTAGTACACGCCGACGAAGACGCCCACCCCCACCACGACGAGGAAGGCAGCGATCAAAGCCGCCGCCCGGGCCGCCACGGACACGGGATCACCACCTCGCTTTATCCGCCCTTATGTGCCTTTGTCTGTGCCTTTGCCTGTGCCTTTGTCGTGCGTGCAAGTTTTGTGCTTGCAAGTTTGTGCTTGCCGGGCCAGGTCCGGTCGCACAGCGGACAACGCTGCACACCGGTGCCTTTCTGGGGTCGATCATCGGATCGGGCGGCTAGCCAGGGCAACACTTAGCGTCCCGGATGACGAAATTGTCATGTCACCCGCCGGCTTCCGCGGGGGCGTCAAATGCGTTTGACCAGCTACGATGACTCTGGTTCAGCTGCGTGCCCGCGGTGCGCGCAGGGCACAATCGTTTGCTGCTGGCATTTGGAGGATGCGATGACGGGCATCCCGACGCGACGATCGGGCTGGCCGGTGCTGCGCACCCCCAAGTGGATGCTGGCCGGCGCGGTGGTGCTGGTCGCCGGGCTCACGCTGGCCGCGATCCCCCACCATCCGTCCACCGCCCAGCGCGCCACCGACCTGCGCAGCGCGGTGCAGACGATGAACACCGACATCGAGTCGTGCGCCGGCGGGGTCAGCGAGTCGCTGACCGCGCTGCGGGCCATCCAGGCCGGGACCAGCCACGACGTCAAGACCGCGGTCGGCATCGCCACCCTGGGCGCGGAGAACTGCTCGCCGGCCAACAGCATGCCCATGGACGACCTGGTGCAGTACCAGCCGCCGGAGTCGCTGGCCTCGTTCCACCTGGAGCAGACCGTCAACGACCTGGTCACCTGGGGATTCCCGGACGCGCAGCGGGTCCAGTCCGACGTGGCCACGCTGCTCACCGCCAGCACGCAGCCGGCCATCGCGTCCGCCACCACGGCCCTGCAGCACGATCAGCGCGTGCTGGACGCCGAGCGCGCCATCATCGACGGCATGATCAACACGGCCAGCAGGTCGCTGTCGGCCAGCGTCGCGCCGCCGTCGCTGCCGAGCTGAGCGGCTGGGGCCGTCGCGCTTCTCGTCGCCTTCTCATCGCCAGGCCTCGGCGGGAATCCCCGGGGCGCATGATCATTTGCGCACGTCAGCGCGGCAACCCGGACCTTTTGGGGCACTAGTTGCAATCGTTTGTGACACAGACCGGTAACAGATGCGGCCCGGGCCGGGAGCGGCACTTGACCGGTGGAGGTGACAGGAGAAGCATCGGCGGCGAGCCACGAAAGGATATTGACGGGCCCCGGGGCTGGCTGGCGGCGAGCCGGCCCGGCGGCGGGCAGTGGACGTCCACGAGCGGCGAGAGGCGATGACTTCGCAGGAAGCGGCTCAGGCCACCGACACGCACCCAGCGGATGCGATCCCGGCCAGGATCTTGGTGGCCGACGACGAGCCCGGCATCCGGGCCTTCATCGGGCGTGCGCTGAATGCGGCGGGCTACATGACCGACTTCGCGGCCACCGGGGCCGAGGCGCTACGGCGCGCCCTGGACGGCCGCTACGACCTGATCATCCTGGATCTGGTCATGCCGGAGATGACGGGCCAGGTCGTGCTCGAGCGGCTGCTGGCCGCGCGCCCGGAGCAGGCCGTGCTCGTGCTGTCCTGCCTAGGCGACGTCGCCTCCAAGGTGGAGTGCCTGGAACGCGGCGCCCAGGACTACCTGACCAAGCCGTTCTCCCTGGCCGAGCTGCTGGCCCGGGTCAGGGTGCGGGTCCGGGGCCGCGGCGGGACCGCGGAGAACGGGCACGACCGGGCCGCGGAGATCGTCCGGGCGGGCAGCCTGACCCTGGACGTGGGCCGCCTGGTCGCCGACATCGGAGCCGGCGCGGTACCGCTGACCAGACTGGAGTTCCTGCTGCTCCGGGAACTGGCCGAACACGTCGGCCACTCGGTGCCCAAGGGGCAGCTGCTGGCCAGCGTGTGGGGCTACAACTTCGACCCCGGCTCCAACGTGGTGGACGTCTGCGTGCGGCGGCTGCGCTCCAAGCTGGGCTTCGGCCTGATCAAGACGGTGCGCGGTGAGGGCTACCAGCTTGTGGGCCACTGACGCGGCCCGGGACCGATGTCATACAGTGGTCCCTCGTGGTGGGCGAACAATTCGTACAGGACCGTGACATGAATCCGCCCGAAGGCCCCGACGTGGCGCCCGGCGGCGTCAACGTGGCGCCCGAAGGCCCTGATGCGGCGCCCGGCGGACGGCAGACGTGGGCAGGCGCGGCCCGCGAGGTGTGGCGGACCGCGACCCGCCACAAGCTCGCCTCCGGGCTCATCGCGCTGGCGGTGATAGCCTCCCTGATCGCGGTCGCCCTGGCCGCCGCCGGTCCGTCCGGGCCGGCCTCGACCCCGCGGCGCCCGCGTTCAGCCTGCCGGCTCTCGGCCAGTCGGGGCAGATCTCGCTCAGCGACTACGCCGGGAAGCCGCTCATCGTGAACTTGTTCGCCTCCTGGTGCGAGCCCTGCCAGCAGGAGACCCCGCTGCTGGCCAGGTTCTACCGGGCCGAGCACGGCAAGGTGGCGATCGTGGGGCTGGACGAGAACGACAGCCAGGCCAACGCCCTGTCGTTCACCCACAAGGAAGGCGTCGGCTACCCGGTGGCCTTCGATCCCCAGGTCGTCGCGGCCTCGGCCTACGGGGTGGCGGCCCTGCCGCAGACCTTCTTCCTCGACGCCAGGCACCGCATCGTCGACCGGGTGTTCGGCGCGGTCACGCAGGCCGATCTCAACCGCGGCATCGCCCTCGCGATGCGGAGCTAGGCTTCCGGCTTCCGCGACCTGCTGGTCATGGCGGCCACCCCGGTCAGGCCGTAGACCAGGCCGCCGTGCCAGAGCCCGCTCAGTGCCCCGTCGATGACGCCACCGCCGGTCAGCACCGAGAGCACGAGCGCGACAGCCGCGCACGCGACCGCGGGCAGCACGGCGAACCGCCACGGATTGCTCCGGGCCCAGCGGATGGCCCGGCTCGGCCGGGCCCGCCACAGCGCGCCCGCCGCGGCCACCACGAAGAACGCCACCGCGCCCATCGCCAGCGACCCGCTCAGGGCGCTCAGGTGCAGGCCGAGGCCCGAACCTATGATGTGCAGCCCGAGGTCGCCGACCGCGACCACCCCGCCGGTCACCACCGCCGCCCCCCAGGGCGCGCCGGACATGGCCGCCCCGGAGACCGAGAGTTCCTCGCGCCGTGAAAGATCTTGCTGACTGTCAGTCGGTGCGGACATTCAAAGCCCCTTTGCCCTTCGAGCACCGCGCGATACTTACGTCATATCGCGTCTTTGCCGCAGACTACCACGGCCGCGCGAATGATCAACGCGCGCCGCGCGGATCCGGACGAATCGACAGCAATCCGTCGGCGCGCACTCAGGGATCGGTAAGGCCTCGTGGGCTGGCCGGGGTAACTTGAGGGTGCTGGCGCCGCGCAGACCTACAGCCGACACCACCGATCGCGACGTACGCTGGTCTGGTCGAGGGCGAGGATGATGCGCGAGAACGAGAGCGATAGCGGGGGCAGCTGGCAAGGGCCGTACGACTACATCAGCCCTTGGGCGGCGCGCGACCCGGGCGGGGCCGATCAGGCACCCGCGGACGGGCCGGACCTGCCGCCGGAATCCGGCCGGCCGGACACCATCGCTTTCGGCGCGCTGGCCGACGAGGCCGATGGGCCCGGGCAGGGCTCCTACGAGCAGCGCGGCCACAGCAGCCCATGGTACGGAAGTGACCGGGATGAGCCGGGGTACGGGAGTTACGCGGGCCCGGGCGGAGGGTACGGCGCCGGGGGGCGGGGCGGGTGTTGGGTCGGCGGATGGCGGGTTCGGGTCGGGGGGGTGGGATCCGGGGCCAGGGCCGGGGCCAGGGCGGCGGCGGGGGCACTGGCTGGTGTATCTGACGGTGGCGGCGCTGGCGGCCGGGATCGGGGCGGGGCTGACGGTCGCGTTCGACGGGCAGGGGTCGGGTCCGGCGGCCACGACGGGCGTCTCTGCCAGCGAGATCCCGTCGCCGCATAACGACCAGGGCAGCGGATCGGGGACGGGGCTGAACCTGGCGGCGGTGGAGCGGAAAGTCAAGCCGGGCCTGGTGGACATCACCTCCACGCTCACCTACGCGAGCGAGACGGCCGAGGGCACCGGGATGATCGTGTCCGCGTCGGGCCTGGTGCTGACCAACAACCACGTGATCGACGGAGCCACCCAAGTCAAGGTGAGGCTGGCCGCCGACGGCAGCCACAGCTACACGGCCCAGGTGCTCGGGTACGACAGCACGGACGACGTGGCGCTGCTCAAGATCGACGGGGTCGCGGGGCTGCCGACGGTCAGCTTCGGCGACTCCTCGCAGGTCCGGGTGGGCATCCCGGTCCTCGCGCTGGGCGACGCCGAAGGCAAGGGCGGAGTCACGCCCGCCCTGGGCGCCATCAGCGCGCTGAACCGCTCGATCCAGGCCAGCGACCAGGGTTCGGGCACCGTCGAGAACCTGAACCACATGCTGCAGACCAGCGCGCAGATCCAGCAGGGCGACTCGGGCGGGGCGCTGGCCAACAACGCGGGCCAGGTCATCGGGATGGTCACGGCGGCCAACACCGGGGCGGACGGGCAGTCGGGCGGCACGATGGGCTTTGCCATCCCGATCGACATGGCGCTGAAGATCGCCGGGAAGATCGTCCGGGGGCAGTCCAGCTCGACGGTGTACATCGGGCTGCCGGGCTTCCTCGGCGTGGAGGTGTCGCAGAGCAACAGCCCGGACCCGCAGCAGCAGGCCGCGGACCAGCGGTCCGGCCCGGGCGCGGGCCGCCGCGGGTCGCATCCCGGCCTGGCCTGCGTGACCGGCGCGCAGGGACCGGGAGCGCCGGACCGGATCGCCCCGGCTGAGAGCGGCGCGCTCATCCTGGGCGTCGTGTGCGGGACGGCGGCGCAGTCCCAGGGCCTCGAGCCCGGAGACGTGATCATCTCGGTCAACGGCCAGGCGGTGACCACGCCGGGCTCGCTGACCGGCATCACGGCCCGCTACCATCCCGGCGACGTGGTGTCGGTCGGGTATGAGGCGGTCAACGGCTCCCGGCACACGGTCCGGATCAAGCTCGGCGCCGGCCCGGCCCGGTAGCAGCCCGGCCCGGTAGCGGCGGTCAGGTCAGCCAGGCGCGCAGCCGGGCCTCGCAGTCGGCGATGGCCGGCGTCTGCACGTACTCCCCCGCGGTGTGCGCGAGCTCGGGCAGGCCCGGGCCGTAGTTCACGGCCGGGATGCCGAGCGCGGCGAACCGGGCCACGTCGGTCCAGCCCAGCTTGGCCCGGGGCGGGCCGAGGCCGGCGCCGACGGCGGCCACGAAGGCGGCCGCGGCGGGGTGGCCCAGGCCCGGCCGCGCGCCCTCCGCCACGTCGAGCAGCGTGACCGGCCACGCCCCGAACAGCGACCGGACGACCTCGGCCGCCCGCTCCCCGTCCAGGTCCGGCGCGAACCGGTAGTTGACCGTCACCACGCACTCGTCGGGGACGACGTTCCCGGCCACCCCGCCGCGGATGGCCACGGCGTTCAGGCCCTCGTGGTAGCGCAGCCCGTCGACCTCGGGCTCCCTGGGGGTGTAGGCGCGCAGCACGGCCAGGATGCCGTCCGCCTCGTGGATCGCGTTGCGGCCCATCCAGGACCGCGCGGTGTGGGCCCGCTTCCCGGCGGCGGTCACCTCGGCCCGCAGCGTGCCCTGGCAGCCGCCCTCGATCTGGCCCGCGGTCGGCTCCATCAGCACGGCGAAGTCGCCGGCCAGCAGGTCCGGGGCGGTGCGGCTGAGCCGCAGCAGCCCGTTGCGGTCGGCCGCCACCTCCTCGCACTCGTAGAAGACGTAGGTGACGTCCCGGCTCGGCGCGGGCAGGTGGGCGGCCAGCCGCAGCTGCACCGCGACCCCGGCCTTCATGTCCGAGGTGCCGCAGCCGTACAGCCGGTCGCCGTCGGCGTGCGAGGGCAGGTTGCCGGCCACCGGGACGGTGTCCAGGTGCCCGGCCAGGATGACCCGTTCGGGCCGCCCCAGCCCGGTCCTGGCCACGATCGTGTCGCCGTCCCGGTAGACGGACAGGTGGGCGAGCGGCCGCAGCGCGCGCTCGACCGCGTCCGCGAGCGGCCCCTCCTCGCCGCTGACCGAGGGGACGTCCACGAGCTGGGCGGTCAGCGCCGCCCCGGTGCTGTCGAGATCGAGGTCCACCCGGCCAGCATAGGGATCGGCCAGCATCGGGATCAGGCGGACACGAGCGGGCGCGCTCCCTGGCCGGGCAGCGCCTTGGCCGCGGCGCGCAGCGCGGTCACGATGACGGCCACCGACGGCCGGCGGACGCTGGCCGTGCGGGTCACGGCGTGCACGTCCCGGGCCAGGTCCAGGCCGTGCGGCAGGTCCCGCACCGCGACCCGGCGCTCGCCCGCGGCCACCGCCAGCCGGGGCAGGATGGCCAGGCCGAGACCGCGGGCCACCAGGCCCACGATGGTCAGCAGGCCCTCGAACTCCGACAGCACGGGCGGCGTCACGCCCACCGCGGCGAGCAGCCGGTCGGCGGCCTGCCGGGACGGCTCGCCGGCCGGCGCGGCCAGCCACGGCTCGTGGCGCAGCGCGCGCAGGTCCACCGGCAGGTTCGGGTCGGCGGCCCGGTGCGTGCGCGGCACGACCAGCACCAGGCGGTCGCGGGTCAGGTGGTAGCAGGACAGGATCGAGCCGCCCATCTCGATCTCGTCGGCCAGCCGGCCGGTCCAGTCGTCCACGATGGCCACGTCCACCTCGCCGGAGCGGACCTGGCGCAGGCCCTCGCGGGCCGGGGTCTGCCGCAGCACCAGCGTCAGCCGGGGATGGGTGCGCAGGCTGCGGGCCAGCGCGGGCGCGAAGGCGACCGCCGCGGACGGGAACGCGGTCGCCACCACCCGCCCGGCTGGCTCGGCGGCCCGGGCGGACAGGTCGGTCTCGGCCTCCTCGACCATGGCCAGGATGCGCTCGGCGTGCCCGGCCAGGCGGCGGCCCGCGTCGGTCAGCTCGGCCCGGCGCGCGGACCGGTCGAGCAGCGCGGTGCCCGCCTCCCGCTCGAGCGCGGCGAGTTGCTGGGACACCGCGGACGGCGTGTAGCCGAGCACGGCGGCGGTCTTGGCGATGCTGCCGCGCGCGGCGAATTCGGTCAGCAGGCGGAGCCGGTGCAGGTCGAGCATAAGAGAATCTTAGGCTCACCGCCAGATATCAGCGCTTGCTCTTATGGTGTTAGCGGCCGAGACTTGAGCAGGTGTGCAGGGTTGTCACGGGAAGTGACGACCGTTCCTTCTCCGCCGACCGCTGATCCCGCAGCTAGGAGTGCCAGTTTCCGTGGCCCTCGTCACGCCCTTGCGCCCGCTCCCGCACCGCGACCCCGAACACATCGAGCCTGAACATATCGAGCTGGGCCCGTCCGCGGTACCGCTATCCGCGACGCTGGCCGCCAACGAGATCCTGGACGCGCGCCGGCGCCGCGGGCAGCCGGTGCTGCCGATGGCGTTCGGCGAGGCGGGACTGCCCGCCCATCCGCTGCTGTGCCAGGCGCTGGCCGACGCCGCGGGGTGCACGGCCTACGGCCCGGTGGCCGGCCACGCCGCGCTGCGCGAGGCGGCCGCATCCTGGTGGACCCGGCGCGGGCTGCCCACCGGCGCCGAGGCGGTGGTGGCCGGGCCGGGCAGCAAGGCGCTGCTGTTCGGCCTGATCGCGGCGATCGGCGGGGACGTGGCGGTGACCCGGCCGAGCTGGGTCAGCTACGGGGCGCAGGCCAGCCTGGCCGGGCGGACGACGCACTTCGTGCCCGGGTCGGGCGGCGTTCCCGACGCCGCGAAGCTGGCCCGCACGGTGTCCGTGGCGCGCGCGTCAGGCCGCCCGGTCCGCACGGTCATCGTCACGCTGCCCGACAACCCGACCGGCACCGTGGCCGCGCCCGGTGCGGTCCGCGCCGTGTGCTCGGTCGCCGAACGGCACGGCCTGATCATCATCTCCGACGAGATCTACCGGGATCTCGTCCACGACCAGGCGACCGAGGTCACCAGTCCCGCCGGTATTTGTGCCGAACGGACCGTGGTGACCAGCGGCCTGAGCAAGAACCTCGCGCTGGGGGGGTGGCGGCTGGGCGTGGCCCGGCTGCCCGACGGCCCGCTCGGCCGGGAGCTGCGGACCCGGCTGCTTGGCATCGGCAGCGAGGTCTGGTCGGCTCCGGCCGGGCCGGTACAGCAGGCCGCCGCGCTGGCCTTCGGCGAGCCGGCGCCGCTGGCCGAGCGGATCGCGCTCAGCCGTCGCCTGCACGCCCGGGTGGCCCGGGAGGTGGCGTTCCGGTTCGCGTCGGCCGGCGCGATCGTGCCGCCGCCCCAGGCGGCGTTCTACGTCTATCCGGACTTCACCCCGCTGGCGGACGTGCTGGGGCGCCGGCACCGGGTCACGAGCGACGAGGACCTGGCCGGGCTGCTGCTGCGGCAGTACGGCCTGGGTGTGCTTCCGGGCAGCGCGTTCGGCGAGAGGCCGTGGCGGCTGCGGCTGCGGGTGGCGACCGGGCTGCTCTACGGCGAGACCGACGAGCAGCGCAACGCCGCGCTGGACGCTGTACTGAACTCCGGCGACCCGTGCGCACTGCCCTGGATCGCGGCGGCCCTGGACCGGCTGGAGGAGATCCTGGCCGACCTGGCTCCATAGCCACGGGGGAACGACCCCCGTAGCTAACCCCTGGCACCCTCCGGGATGCGCCAGACTGGGGGCATGCACAGAGGGACGGCCTTTGCCGGGGCTGTGCTCGGGGTCCTGATCGGGGCGGCGGCGTGCAGCGGCTCCGGGTCGGCGCCAGGATCGGGTGCGGCACCCGGCAGCCCGGCGCCGGCCGCGAGCCCAGCGACCAGCACAGCGCAGCCGGACAGCTCAGGGGTCACGCTGGGTCCGGGAGCGGCAAGCGGCCCGGCCGCGGCGTGGCCGATGTACGGCCGGGACGCCGCGCGGACCGGCGTCGCGGCCGGGGTGGCCGCCGCGGGGCGGCTGAGCGTCGCCTGGCGGGCGCACCTGGACGGCGCGGTGTACGGCCAGCCGCTCCTGGTCGGCTCCATAGTCATCGCGGCCACCGAGAACGACTCGGTCTACGGGCTGGACATCTCGACCGGCCGGGTCGAGTGGCGGAGCCACCTCGGTACCCCGGTGCCGCTGTCCGCGCTGCCCTGCGGCAACATCGACCCGCTCGGCATCACCGGCACACCGGTCTACGACCAGGCCAACGGGCTGGTCTACGCGGTCGCGGAGACCTCCGGGTTCCGCCACGTGCTGGTCGGCCTGCGCGCGGTCACCGGCCGGGTCGAGGTCCGGCGCACCATCCCGACCCCGGACGGGCAGCCGCGGTATGACCAGCAGCGGCCCGGGCTGGCCATCGAGGACGGGCGGGTGTACGTGGCCTTCGGCGGGCTGTACGGCGATTGCGGCCCGTACCGCGGCTCGGTGGTCGGCGTGCCGCTCACCGGGAGCGGCCCGATCATCTCCTACGTGGTGCCGACCGGGCGGGAGGGCGCCATCTGGGGCACCGCGGGCCCGGTCGCCGGCCGCGGCGGCACGCTGTACGTGAGCGTGGGCAACGGCTCGGTGACCAGCACCAGCTTCGACGGCAGCGACTCGGTCACCGCGCTGTCGCCGGGGCTGCGGCGCACCGGCATCTTCGCGCCGGCCTCCTGGCTGGCCGACAGCCGGAGCGACCTGGACCTGGGCTCGACCCAGCCGGCCCTGGCCGGCAACGGGATGCTGCTGGCCATGGGCAAGAGCGGTATCGCGTACCTGCTCGACCCGGCGCGCCTGGACGGGGTTGGCGGGCAGGTCGCGCAGGCCAAGGTGTGCCCGGCGTTCGGCGCGGCCGCGGTCGACGGGACCACCGTGTACGAGCCGTGCGAAGGCGGCGGCGGGATGGCCGCCATCAGCGTGGCCGGCGGGCAGATCCGGGTGCTGTGGCGCGGGCCGGGCACTGCGCAGGGCTCGCCGGTGGCGGGCGGCGGCGCGGTCTGGGTCACCGACTGGTCGGATCAGGGTTCCGGGCGGCTCTACGAGCTGAGCCCGGCCACCGGCCAGGTCCGGTTCTCGCTCAGCCTGGGCACGTCGCTGCCGCACTTCGCGTCGCTGTCGATGACCGGCAGCCACGCCTTCCTGGGCACCAGCGACGGGGTGATTTCGGTGGCCGGGGCATAGGCCGGGCGGTCAGCGCAGGCTGAACACCGCGGCCAGGTAGCAGAACATGGCCACCGCGGTGGCCAGGGCCATGGTGAGCGAGGCGCCGTTGCCCTGGCTGCCCGCGAACGACGCCCCGGCGCCCGCGGCGGCCAGGATCGCGGCCAGGCCGACCGAGGTGAACGCGACGGCCCGGCGGGCGCGGATGGCCCGGACCAGGGCGCTGATCGCCGCGCCCAGCAGGGCCAGGGCCACGATGGCGTGCACCGCCAGCACCGCGGAGCTGAACACGGTGGCGAAGAAGGACTTACCCGACGGCAGCGTGACGTAGAGGTTGAGCCCGATGCCGAGCCCGAACTGGACGATGAGCAGGACCGCCGCGCCCATGCAGTTGCCGCGCAGCGCGGCCAGCCGCGGCGCGGCCGGGGGTACCCGGGTGTCGTGGTGGGTCGGAGTGGTCATGTCAGGCCTCCCGGTGAGGGTGGGGTAGCAGGACGGCGGGGATGAGGGCGAGCACGCTGAGGGCCAGGGCGACGGCGAAGCTGATCCCGAAGGCCCGGGCCAGCGCGGCCGCGGCGTGCGGTGAGGTGGCGGCGAGCCGGCCGGCCTGGCCGATCCCGCCGCGGAAGCCGGGCAGCCGGGCGGTGGTGGCCTGCTGCAGGACCACGGCCAGCAGCGCCGAACCGAGCGCCCCGGCCACCCGCTGGACGACGCTGATGGCGGCGGTGGCCTGGCCCATGGCCGTGGCGGGCAGGCCCTGGTAGGCGGCCGCCATGGCCGGGGTGATGGTGGCGCCGAGGCCCGCCCCGATCGCGAACAGCGCGACCAGCAGCGCCCAGTAGGGGGTGCGCGCGCCGATCTGGGTGTACCAGGCGGTGCCGGCCACGGCCAGCAGGACGCCGGCCGGGACCACCCGGCGGGCGCCGATCCGGTCGGTCAGGTAGCCGGCCAGGCTGATCGTGACCGCGGCGCCGAGGCCCTGGGGGGCGAGCAGGAGCCCGGTCTGCACCGGGGTCCGGCCGCGCAGCAGCTCGAAGTACAGCGGCAGCAGCAGCGCCACGCCGAACAGGGCCACACCGAGCACCAGGTTGACCGCGGTGCCCGCGGCGAAGCCGCGCTGGCGGAACAGCCGCAGGTCGATCAGCGGGTTCGGCACCCGCAGCGCGCGCCAGCCGAACAGCGCCAGGGCCACGGCACCGGCCGCCATCGGGCCGAGAGCGGAAGGCGCCGCCAGCTGGGCGTGCTGGCCGGTCTCGGCCAGGCCGTACAGGAACAGGGCCAGGCCGCCGGACAGCAGCGCCGCGCCGGGCACGTCGAGGCGCTGGGTGTGGCGCGGGCCCCCGGCGGGCAGCAGCCGGACGGCCAGGGCGATGGCGAGCAGGCCGACGGGCAGGTTGACGAAGAAGATCCACCGCCAGCTGGCCGCGCCGATCAGCGTCCCGCCGAGCAGCGGGCCGAAGACGGGCAGCAGCAGCATCGGCACGCCGATGACGGACATCACCCGGCCCATCCGCTTGGGCCCGGCCACCTGGGCCAGCATCGCCTGGCCGAGCGGCATGATCATCCCGCCGCCGAGGCCCTGGACGACCCGGGCGCCGATCAGCGCGCCGATCGACGGGGACAGCCCGGCCAGCAGCGAGCCGGCCATGAACAGGCCGAGCGAGGCCAGCCACACCGGCTTGGCCCCGAACCGGCCGGAGATCCACCCGGTCAGCGGGATCACGCTGGCGAACGCGAGCAGGTAGATGGTGGGCACCCACTGGATCACGGAGATCGAGGTGTGCAGGTCCTGGCCCAGGGTGGGCAGCGCCACGTTGACGATCGTGGCGTCCAGGATCGTCATGGCCGATCCGAGCACGACCACGACGGCCAGGGCCCAGATCTCGCGGGTCAAGCCGCTCGCGGGCGCCTGGCCCGGCAGTGTCTGAGCTATTTGGGTCTGCTTGTCGTCTGCATGAGATAGAGTCACATGAACTTTATAGTTGCTCTATCTTTCAGGTGTCAAGATTTTTATGGTAACGTCCGGCCATGGATGCTGAGCTGGGGCTGCGGGAGCGCAAGAAGCTGCGCACCCGGCAGCTGATCGCGGAGACGGCCATGCGCCTGTTCGTCGAGCGTGGCTTCGACGCGGTCCCGGTGGCCGCGGTGGCGCGGGCGGCGGAGGTGTCCGAGGCCACCGTGTTCAACTACTTCCCGACCAAGGAAGACCTCGTCTACCAGGGCATGGAGGCGTTTGAGGCCGAATTGCTGGCCGGGGTGCGGGACCGGCCGCCGGGCGAGTCGATCGTGGCCGCGTTCGGCCGGTTTGTGCTGCGGCCGCGCGGGTTCCTGTCCGCTCCGGACGAGAAGTCGGCCCGGGTCCTGATCGCGGTGTCGAAGATGATCGCGGCCAGCCCGGCGCTGCGCTCCCGGGAGCGGGAGATCCTGGCCCGCTACACCGAGTCACTGGCCGATCTCATCGCCGAGGATACCGCGGCCGACCCCGATGACCTGCGGCCCTTGGTGCTGGCCCGGTCCCTGATCGGCACCCACCAGAGCCTGATCGAGTTCGTGCGCCGCCACCTGACCGACGACGCGGTCGACCTGTCGCCCTGGCCCGTGAGGTCTCGACCCGGGGCCGCGAGGCCCTGGCCCTGCTCGAGCAAGGCCTGGCCGGCTACGGCGCCAATCCGGCGGAGTGAAACCGTGGTTTCAGCACATAAGCGGGTGGTGAATCCCCGGATTCATCACCTTTGGGCGGCGTGGCGCGAGGGCGGGGGCGGGGATCAATGGCCCGTTCGGGAGATATAAAACTGGGGGCATGACGGTCAGCTATGTCGAGACACCGACCCCCTCCTTCCTTTTCGACCTGGACGGGACGCTGATCGAACAGCGTCTACCAGCACGTGATCGCCTGGCGGGCCGCGCTGTCGGCGATCGGGATCGACCTGTCGGTGTGGCGGATCCACCGGCGGATCGGGATGAGCGGCGGGCTGTTCGTGTCCGCGCTGCTGCGCGAGACCGGGCGGTCGCTGTCCAAGGCCGACATCGACCGGCTCCAGCAGGCGCACGCTTCGGAGTACCGGGCGCAGGCCGACGCGGTCACGCCGCTGCCCGGCGCGACCGACCTGCTCGGCTTCCTGACCGGCGCGGGCGTGCCGTGGGCGATCGCGACCAGCGGGTACGCGGCCACCGCGCGGCCCGCGCTGGGCCTGCTCGGGCTGGCCGAGGACACCCCGATGGTGACCCGCGACCTGGTCCGGCACGCCAAGCCGGACCCCGACCTGTTCCTGGCCGCGGCCGCGCTGCTCGGCATCGAGCCGCGGCACGCGTTCGTGGTCGGGGACAGCGTGTGGGACCTGCTCGCGGCGCGGCGGGCCGGGGCGCTCGGGGTCGGGCTGCTGTCCGGCGGGTACGGCCGGGAGGAGCTGGAGCGGGCCGGGGCGTACCGGGTCTACGCCGACCCGGCCGAGATGCTGGCCCGGATCGACGAGCTCGGGGTGCGGGCCTGAGCGTTCAGGGCGGCCCCGATGATCTTGGTCACCTAGGGTGACGCAAGTCACAACACGGGGTGTTCAGCAGGTTTTCGCCGGCCGGTCGTTAGGGAGTCGTTTGTAACGGCGCCATCATGCGCGAGTAGCGATTAAATGGATGGGTAACCGGTCAGGGGCGCCCGGCTCTGCGGCGCCCGCAGTCACTCGGGAGGCGAGTTGCGGTGCCTACCGTGCGTCGGATCGTCGTCGGCGTCAACGGATCGCTAGGGAGCCTGCAGGCGTTGCGCTACGCGACGCATGAGGCCAGGCAGCGGGACGTGCCGCTGCTGCCGGTGATCGCCTGGGTCCCGCCCGGCGGGGACATGGCCGAGCGCCGGCATTCCTCGCCGTACCTGCGCAAGATCTGGCGGGAGGCCGCGTGGGAGCGGCTCACCGCCGCGTTCGACGACGGGCTGGGCGGGATGCCCGCGGACCTGCGGGTCGAGCCGCACGTCGAGCGCGGCGAGACCGGCCCGGTGCTGGTCGACATCGCCAATCACCCCGAGGACCTGCTCATCGTCGGTACCGGCCGCCGCGGCCTGCTGGGCCGGAAGCTGCGCCGCTCGGTGGCCAGGTACTGCCTGGCACACGCCAAGTGCCCGGTGCTCGCCGTCCCGCCGTCGGCGCTGATGGACGAGATGGGCCACGGGCTGCGCTCCTGGCAGCGCCGGCACGCGCTGTTCCCGGACGCCCTGGAGAGCTAGCCTTCCGGCTTCTCGCATGGGTTTCGTTAGGAACCCGGCCGCGACCGCATGGGTGTCGTAAGGACGCTTCTATGGAGCGTTCGTGAACCGTTAACTAGGGATGTGCTGCTACGCCTTCGTAGCGGCTGACCAGCGGTTCGTTACTAGGAGTCACCCGTGTGGTACCTGAGCGATTGGTTCTACGTGGTCCTGACGCTCGTCGTCTTCGGCTTCCTCTACCTCATTGTGAAGGGGATCGAGACCTTTGAGCGCTGAGAACTGGATCGAGCTGATCGGCGGCATCGTCCTGACGGTCTACCTGTTCGTGGCCCTCGTCCTCCCTGAGAGGTTCTGATGAGTTCCACGCTCGCAGGCTGGCTGCAGTTCCTGCTGCTCGTCGCGGCCCTGGCGGCGTGCTACGTGCCGCTGGGCAACTACATCGCGCGCATCTTCACCGACAAGAAGCACTGGCGGGTGGAGCGCGGCATCTACCGGCTGGTCGGGGTCGACCCGGATGCCGACATGCGGTGGACCGTCTACGTGCGGTCCATCCTGGCCTTCTCGCTGGTCAGTGTGCTGTTCGTGTACCTGATCGAGCGGACCCAGCACTGGCTGTTCTGGGCGGTCGGGATGGCCAACGTCCCGACCGACACCGCGTGGAACACCGCGGCGTCGTTCGTCACGAACACCAACTGGCAGAACTACGCCGGCGAAGCGACCATGGGCTATCTGACCCAGATATCCGGGCTCATGGTGCAGCAGTTCCTGTCGGCCGCGGTCGGCCTGGCGGTCGCGATCGCCATGATCCGCGGGTTCACCCGGTCCCGGACCGACCGGCTCGGGAACTTCTGGGTGGACGTGACCCGGGGGACGATCCGGCTGCTGATCCCGCTCGCGGTGATCGGCTGCCTGATCCTGGTCGCAGGCGGGGCGATCGAGAACTTCGCCAACTACCACACGCTCACCACGCTGGCCGGGGGGCACCAGACCATCCCGGGTGGTCCGGTGGCGTCCCAGGAGTCCATCAAGGACCTGGGCAACAACGGCGGCGGCTGGTTCAACGTCAACGCGGCCCACCCGTTCGAGAACCCCAACCCGTTCACGAACATCTTCATCATCTTCATGTTGCTGCTGATCCCGTTCAGTACGCCACGGGCGTTCGGCAAGCTGGTCGGCGACAACCGGCAGGGCTACGCGCTGGTCGCCGCGATGGTCATCATCTGGGCGCTCGCCGTCGGCGGGGTCACACTCTTTGAGTCCCATCTGGGCACCGCCGGAGCCGCGCCCCAGCTCGCGCACGGCGCGATGGAGGGGGTGGAGACCAGGTTCGGACAGCACGGCTGCTCGCTGTTCTCCGTGTCGACCACGGTGACGTCGACCGGATCGGTGGACTGCTTCCACGATTCGCTGACGCCGTTCGGCGGCGGCATCGTGCTGATGGACATCGCGCTGGGCGAGATCGCGCCGGGCGGGATCGGGGCCGGCATGTACGGCATCTTGATCCTGGCCATGGTCACGGTGTTCGTGGCGGGCCTGATGGTCGGCCGGACGCCGGAGTACATCGGCAAGAAGATCCGGCCCACCGAGATGAAGTACGCGGCGCTGTACTTCCTGACCCTGCCGGTGCTCATCCTGACCATGGCGGCGATCGCGATCGGCACGCACTGGGGGCAGAGCGCGATCCTCAACCCCGGGCCGCACGGGCTGACCGAGGTCGTCTACGCGTACGCCTCCCAGGCCAACAACAACGGGTCGGCCTTCGCGGGGCTGGGCACGGCGGCGCCGTTCTACCAGATCACCGGCGGCATCACGATGCTGCTCGGCCGGTTCGCGCCGGAGATCTTCGCCTTGGGGCTGGCCGGGTCGCTGGCCAGGCAGGCACCGACCCCGGCCAGCGCCGGGACGCTGGACACCAGGACGCCGTTGTTCGTCGGCATGCTCGTCGGCGTGATCCTCATCCTGGTCGGCCTGACCTACTTCCCCGCGCTCGCGCTGGGACCGTTCGCAGAAGGACTGCACTGAGATGTCTGTGACAACTGAGGTTTCGGGCACCCCCACTCCGGCAGTCCCGCCTGCTCGGGGTGGCGCGGAGACGCGGCGGATCGGCGGGGGGTTGCTGGACCCGAAGATCTTGTGGAAGTCGACGCCGGACGCGTTCAAGAAGCTGGACCCGCGGGTCCAGATCAGGAACCCGGTCATGTTCGTGGTCGAGGTAGGCGCGGTGCTGACCGTCTACACGGCAGTCCGCTCGTCGTCGGTGTTCAACTGGACCATCGTGGTCTGGCTGTTCCTGACCGTGGTATTCGCCAACCTGGCCGAGGCCGTGGCCGAGGGCCGGGGCAAGGCCCAGGCCGAGACGCTCCGCCGGGCCAAGCGCGAGACGATGGCGCGGCGGCTTCTGGGGTGGAAGCCTGGCGCGGATGCGGCCTCGCTGCACGAGGAGGCGGTGCCCGGCACGGGCCTGCAACTCGGCGACTACGTGGTGGTCGAGGCCGGGCAGGTCATCCCCGGTGACGGGGACGTGGTCGAGGGCGTGGCCTCGGTGGACGAGTCGGCCATCACCGGCGAGTCCGCCCCGGTCATCCGGGAATCCGGCGGCGACCGGTCCGCGGTCACCGGCGGCACCACCGTGCTGTCCGACCGGATCGTGGTCAAGATCACCTCCAAGCCGGGCGAGACGTTCATCGACCGGATGATCGCCCTGGTCGAGGGGGCCAAGCGCCAGAAGACGCCGAACGAGATCGCGCTGAACATCCTGCTGGCCTCGCTGACCATCATCTTCATGCTGGCGGTGATCTCGCTGCAGCCGATTGCGTACTACTCCAAGGCGCCGCAGACCCTCGTCATCCTGGTCGCCCTGCTGGTGGCGCTGATCCCGACCACGATCGGCGCGCTGCTGTCCGCGATCGGCATCGCCGGCATGGACCGGCTGGTCCAGCGCAACGTGCTGGCCATGTCCGGCCGGGCGGTCGAGGCGGCGGGTGACGTGAACACGCTGCTGCTGGACAAGACCGGCACCATCACCATCGGCAACCGGCAGGCCACCGAGTTCCTCCCGGTGGGCGGGGCGAGCGCTGCCGAAGTCGCGGACGCGGCCCAGCTGTCCTCGATGGCGGACTACACGCCCGAGGGACGTTCGGTCGTGGTGCTGGCCAAGAACGAGTTCGGGCTGCGCGAGCGGACCGAGGGAGAGCTGGCCGGCGCGGAGTTCGTGGAGTTCAGCGCGCAGACCCGGATGAGCGGCATCAACCTGGCCGACGGGCGGGAAGTGCGCAAGGGCGCCGCGTCAGCGGTGTCGGCGTGGATCCGCGAGAACGGCGGGGTTGTGCCTGCTGACCTCGGGCCGCTGGTGGACGGGATCTCGTCGGCGGGCGGGACCCCGCTGGTGGTGGCCGAGCGTTCTCCTGGCGGCGTGGCGCGGGCGCTGGGGGTGATCCACCTCAAGGACATCGTCAAGGAAGGCATCGCCGAGCGGTTCGCCGAAATGCGCAAGATGGGCATCCGCACCGTCATGATCACCGGCGACAACCCGCTGACCGCGAAGGCCATCGCGGACGAGTCCGGGGTGGACGACTTCCTGGCCGAGGCGACACCGGAAGACAAGATGGCGCTGATCCGCAAGGAGCAGGAGGGCGGCAAGCTCGTCGCGATGACCGGGGACGGCACCAACGACGCCCCGGCGCTGGCCCAGGCCGACGTGGGCGTGGCCATGAACACCGGGACTTCGGCCGCCAAGGAGGCCGGGAACATGGTGGACCTGGACTCCAACCCAACCAAGCTCATCGAGATCGTGGAGATCGGAAAGCAGCTGCTCATCACCCGAGGGGCGCTGACCACCTTCTCCATCGCCAACGACGTCGCGAAGTACTTCGCGATGCTGCCGGCCATGTTCTCGGTGGCCTTCCCCGGCCTGGCCAAGCTCAACATCCTCCACCTGTACAGCCCGAAGTCGGCGATCACCTCGGCGATCATCTTCAACGCACTGATCATCATCGCGCTGATCCCGCTGGCGCTGCGCGGCGTGCGGTACCGGCCGGCCTCGGCCCAGTCGATGCTGCGCAGGAACTTGTGGATCTACGGCGTCGGCGGGCTGATCATCCCGTTCATCGGCATCAAGTGCATCGACCTCATCATCATGAACATCCCAGGATTCGGCAGGTGAGCGGCATGGACCGCCTTCCCGTCATCATCAGGCAGCACCTCGCAGGGTTCCGTTTCCTGCTGGTCTTCACCGTGCTCTGCGGGCTCATCTACCCGCTGGTCATGGTGGGCGTCTCCCAGGTGCTCTTCCACAACAAGGCCAACGGCTCGCTCGTGTCCTACCACGGTCAGGTGGTGGGCTCGGGCCTGCTGTGCCAGGAGTTCACGGACGCCAAGGGCAACCCCCTGCCGCAGTACTTCCAGCCCCGGCCGTCCGACGCGGTGGTCAGCGGCGCGAAGAACGACTACGGCTGCGACCCGCTTTACTCTTCGGCCAGCAACCTCGGGCCGACCAACCCGGTCGAGATCAAGGACATCAAGACCCTGCAGCAGGAGATCTCGGCCTTCGATCACGTGCCGGTGTCGCAGATCCCGCCGGACGCGGTGACCGCATCCGGTTCCGGCCTGGACCCGGATATCACCCCCGCGAACGCCTACATGCAGGCAGCCCGGGTGGCCGCGGCCAGGCACCTGCCTTTGTCGGAAGTCCGCAATCTGGTGACCCAGAACATCACCGGCCGCACGCTCGGCTTCCTGGGCGA
Source organism: uncultured Actinomycetes bacterium (assembly GCA_963819785.1). GTDB lineage: Bacteria > Actinomycetota > Actinomycetes > Streptosporangiales > Streptosporangiaceae > Palsa-504. The sequence goes on from CAWFXW010000016.1 coordinate 323,731, forward strand.
GCCCTCGGTCAACGTGCTCACGCTGAACATCAAGCTCAACGAGCTGCCGGCGTCGGGCTGAACGCGGTCGTGTCCGAGGTGCTCCTGGTCGAGGATCAGCCCGAGCTGCTGCGCGCGCTGACCATCAACCTGCGGGCTCGGCAGTACAAGGTGGTCACGGCGCGGACCGGACGGGAAGCCCTGGCCGTGGCCGCGAACCACCCGCCGGACGCGGTCATCCTCGACCTGGGGCTGCCCGACATCGACGGCACCGAGGTGATCGTCGAGCTGCGCCGGTGGTCCAGGGTGCCGATCATCGTCCTGTCCGGGCGGACCAGCCCGGGGGACAAGATCGGCGCCCTGGACGTGGGGGCCGACGACTACGTGACCAAGCCGTTCGCCATGGCCGAGCTGCTCGCCCGGCTGCGCGCCGCGCTGCGGCGCGACGACGGTTCGGCCGACCTGGGGCGGCCGCATCAGGTCACCATCGGGCAGTGGCTGGTCAACCTGACCAGCCACCAGGTGACGTCAGCGTCTGCTTCTGGTGAGACGCTGCGGCTGACGCCGACGGAGTGGCGGATCCTGGAGATCCTGCTGCCCCGGCCGGGTCAGCTGGTCGCGTCGGCCCAGATCCTGACCGGAGTGTGGGGACCGGGCTTCAGCCAGCGCACCAACTATCTCCGCTTCCACATGGCCCGGCTGCGCCGCAAACTGGAGGACAACCCGGCCCGGCCGCGTCACCTGCTCACCGAACCCGGCATGGGATACCGGTTCCAGCCGTGAACAACCGGGTTGCGGTACGGGCGCCGGATTCTATGCCGCAAAATGTGAGGGCCAGGACTAACTCACGGGGAGCGGACATGAAGGCACTAGCCCCGGACGACCCGCGCGTGATTGGCGAGTACCGCTTGCGAGCCCAGCTCGGTGCGGGCGGCATGGGCCGGGTCTACCTCGGCCTGTCCCCGGCCGGCCGGGCGGTCGCGATCAAGGTGGTCAACCCCGACCTGGCCGGCAACGCCGAGTTCCTGCACCGGTTCGCCCAGGAGGTCGCCGCGGCCCGGGCGGTCAGCGGCATCTACACCGCGCCGGTGGTGGCCAGCGGGCTGAGCGAGCGGCCGCCGTGGCTGGCCACCGCGTTCGTGCCCGGCCCGCCCCTGGACCAGGTGGTGGCCGAGAACGGGCCGCTGCCCGAGCCCGCGCTGTGGCCGTTGCTGGGCGGGCTGACCGAGGCGATGGCGGCCATCCACGCGTGCGGGGTGGTGCACCGCGACCTCAAGCCCGCCAACGTGCTGCTGGCCGCGGACGGGCCGCGGGTGATCGACTTCGGCATCTCCCGAGCCACCGACGGGACCATGCTGACCGCGGCCGGAGTGGTGTTCGGCACGCCGGGCTACATGTCACCCGAGCAGGCCGAGGGCAAGCCCGCCGGGCCCGCGAGCGACATGTTCGCACTGGGATGCGTGATCGCGTACGCGGCGAGCGGGGCGGGGCCGTTCGGCACCGGGACCGCGGCCGCGGTCCTGTACCGGGTGGTGCACGCGGAGGCCGCGCTTTCCGCGGTTCCGCCTACGCTGCGGGAGATCGTGGCCGGGTGCCTGGCCAAGGACCCGGCCGCCCGGCCCACGCCCGCGGCGCTGGCCGGCCGCGATCGCCAGCCAGCATCAGGACACCGGGCCGTCGGCGGTGTCGTTCTGGCCGCGGCCGGTGGCCAACGTGATCGGCGCCTACCAGGCCCGGCTGGAGCACCAGACCAAGGGATCGCGGCAGAACGGGGAGTTCCCGTGGGCGAGCGCGGCGCATCCGGTGACCACGCCGGCCACGCCGCCGCCCGCTCCCTCGGGCGCTTCTGGGTGGCCGGCGCAGCCGCCGTTGCAGAGCCCGCGGGGTTACGCCGGGCCGCAGGGCTATGCGCATCCGCAGGGCTACCCGCCGTCGGGGGGGCAATCGCCGCCGCCGTCCCAGGGTTACCGGGCACCGCAGGGGTACGGGCCGTCACCGGGTTACCCCCAGGCGCAGGGTCCCCAGCCGCAGGGTTCTCAGGCGCAGGGTTCTCAGGCGCAGGGTCCCCAGCCGCAGGGTCCCCAGCCGCAGGGTTACGGCGGGGCGCCGGCGCCGCGCGGCTATCTCCCGAACGCCCAGCCGGTCAGCTACCCGCAGCCGTACCAGGTGGGGCGGGGTCCGGCGGCTCCGCTGCCGGCCAGCATGCGCAACGCGCTCGGCCTGATGTACGCCGGGGCGGCCTACGCGCTGATCGAGGCGATCGGGGTCATCATCGTGGCCGGGTCCATCCTCGCCAAGCACCCGGCCCGGACCACGGCGGGCCACACCACGCTGGGCGGCGTGGTGGTGCTGACCATCGTGCTGTCCGCGATCGAGATCGCGCTCTGGCTGGGCATCGCGCGCGCCTGCCGGAACGGCCAGGGCTGGGCCCGGGTCACCGGCACCGTGCTGTTCGGCGTGCACACGCTGGGCTTCCTGGGCGTGCTGACCAACTCGCATCCGGGTCTCGGCCTGGCCAAGGCGCTGACCACACTCAGCTGGCTGATCGCCTGCGGCGCGGTGGTGTTCTTGTGGCAGCGCCCGTCCAGCGCGTTCTTCCAGCGCGCGATGACACCCGGCCGACCGGCCTGAGGGTGCTGCGATGACCGAGGACGACAGCCGGGTAGGCCCCGCCGGAACGGACGGTCCGGGCGGCCGGCCGGGACGCGGGCGCCTGCGGATCTACCTCGGTTCCGCGGCCGGCGTCGGTAAGACCTACGCGATGCTCGGCGAGGGGCACCGCCGGGTCGAACGCGGCGCCGACGTCGTGGTGGCGTTCGCCGAGCCGCACGCGCGGCCGCACACCATCGCGCTGCTCGACGGCCTGGAGGTCATCCCGCGCGCGCGGCTGGAGTATCGCGGGTCGGCCTTCGAGGAGATGGACGTGGACGCGGTGCTGGCGCGGCGTCCGCAGATCGCGCTGGTCGACGAGTTCGCGCACACCAACGTCCCGGGCTCCCGCAACGAGAAGCGCTGGCAGGACGTCGAGGAGTTGCTCGACGCCGGCATCGACGTGATCTCCGCGGTCAACATCCAGCACCTGGAATCCCTCAACGACGTGGTGGAGAAGATCACCGGCGTGCCGCAGCGGGAAACCGTGCCGGACGCGATCGTCCGGGCCGCCGATCAGGTCGAGCTGGTCGACATGACCCCGGAGGCACTGCGCCGCCGGATGGCGCACGGGAACATCTACCCGCCGGAGAAGATCGACGCCGCGCTGACCAACTACTTCCGGTCGGGGAACCTGTCCGCGCTGCGCGAGCTGGCCCTGCTATGGCTGGCGGACAAGGTCGACGAGGGGCTGCAGCGTTACCGCATCGAGCACAAGATCACCGGCGCGTGGGAGGCCCGGGAACGGGTCGTGGTCGCGCTGACCGGCGGCCCCGAGGGAAAGACGCTGATCAGGCGGGCGGCGCGAATCGCCGCGCGGTCGGCGGGCGGCGACCTGCTCGCGGTGCACGTCACCAAGTCCGACGGCCTGACCGGGGCCGATCCGGCCGCGCTGGCCAGCCAGCGGCGGCTGGTCGAATCCGTGGGCGGCACCTACCACCAGGTGGTCGGGGACGACATCCCCGGGGCGCTGCTCACCTTCGCCCGTGCGGAGAACGCGACCCAGCTCGTACTCGGCGCCAGCCGCCGGTCCTGGCTGAGCGCCATGCTCACCGGGCCGGGCATCGGATCACGGACTATCCGCGGGTCGGGCGACATCGACGTGCACATCGTGACCCACGCGGAAATGGGCCGCGGCCGCGGCCTGCCGCGCCGTCCCCGCGGCGCGCTCACGCCGCGCCGTCAGATCACCGGGTACGTGCTGGCGGCGGCGCTGCTGCCGGTGCTGACCGTGGTGCTCGCGGCGCTGCGGAGCGGCCTGAATCTGACCAGCGACGTGCTCATGTACCTGGTTGCGACGATCGTGGTCGCTCTGGTGGGCGGGTTCGTCCCCGCGGTGCTGGCGGCCGTGGCCGGCTCGCTGCTGCTCAACTACTACTTCACGCCGCCCATCCACCTGTGGACGATCGCCCAGGCGAACAACGCGCTGGCCCTTGTGGTGTTCGTCGTCGTGGGGCTGCTGGTCGCCTGGGTGGTAGACCTGGCGGCGCGACGTACCATCCAGGCGGCCCGGGCCAACGCGGAATCGGAGCTGCTCACCACCACGGCCGGAAGCGTGCTGCGCGGCCAGCAGGGGCTCAGCGCGCTACTGGACCGGATCCGCGAAGCGTTCGGTATGGACTCGGTGACGCTGCTCGAATGCCCGGCCGCCGCCGCGTCCGCGGATGCCTCCGCCGAGCGGCTGCGCGGCACGCCGGGCGCCTGGCGAGTGGCCGCCAGCCGGGGCGCGCCCGCCGTCACCCGGCCAGGCGAGGCCGACGTCGAGGTGCCGGTGGGCGACCGCCTGCTGCTGGCCCTGCGGGGCCGGCCGCTGCCGGCCGCGGACCGCCGCGTACTCGGCGCGTTCGCGTCCTACGCGGCGGTCGCCCTCGACCAGCAGCGGCTGGCCGCGGAGGCCCAGGCGGCCAAGCCGATCGCGGCCGCGGACAAGATGCGGACCGCGCTGCTCGCCGCCGTCAGCCACGACCTGCGCACGCCGCTGGCCTCGGCCAAGGCCGCGGTGACCAGCCTGCGGTCCCGGGACGTGGACTGGGCCGCCGAGGACCACGACGAGCTGCTGGCCACGGCGGACGAGTCGCTGGACCGGCTCACCCATCTGGTGGACAATCTGCTGGACATGAGCAGGCTGCAGGCCGGAGCGCTGTCGCTGTTCCCGCGGCCGGTCGGCCTGGACGAGATCGTGTCCCGCGCGCTGGACAGCCTGGACCCGGCGGCGCGGGGCATCACGGTCGACATCCCGGACTCCCTCCCGGAGATCAGCGTGGACCCGGCCATCCTGGAACGGGTCATCGTGAACCTGACCGAGAACGCGCTGCGCTACTCGCCGCCCGGCCGGCCGCCGCTGCTGACCGCCAGCGCCCTCGGGGACCGGGTCGAGCTGCGCGTGGTCGACCGCGGGCCCGGTATCCCGGAGAAGGACCGGGACCGGATGTTCGTGCCGTTCCAGCGGCTCGGCGACACCGACAACACGACCGGGGTGGGGCTGGGCCTGGCGCTGTCGCGCGGCCTGACCGAGGCGATGGGCGGGACGCTGACCGCCGAGGACACGCCGGGCGGCGGGCTGACCATGACCGTGTTCGGTGCCGGCCGTCGCGGAGCCCGGCTACCACTACGAGCCCGGCCAGCGCGAACGCGAGGAGGCCGAGTCGTGAGCGAGCCGGAGGGGCGCGGCGCTGCCTGGACCGAGGAGCGACGAAGGAGCGACGAGGGAAGGGAGCGCCTCAAAAGCGCCCCGAAGGCGAGCGGGGAAACACAGTGACCCGGGTGCTGGTGGTCGACGACGAGCCGCAGATCCTCCGGGCGCTGCGGATCAACCTACGGGTGCGCGAGTACCAGGTGGACGTCGCGGCCACCGGGACCGAGGCGCTCGAGATGGCCGCCAGGCACCCGCCCGACCTGGTGATCCTCGACCTCGGCCTGCCCGACCTGGACGGCGTGGACGTGATCCAGGGTCTGCGGGGCTGGACCAAGGCGCCCATCATCGTGCTGTCCGGGCGAGCCGACAGTACCGACAAGGTCGAGGCGCTGGACGCGGGCGCGGACGACTACATCACCAAGCCGTTCGGGGTGGAGGAACTGCTGGCCCGGATGCGCGCCGCGGTCAGGCGCACCGGCACGGGCGAGGACCAGCCGCGGATCAGGCTCGGTGACCTGATCGTGGACCTGGCGGCCAAGCGGGTCACCCGGCAGGCCGCGGTGCCTAATGGGAGCGTGCCGACCGGGAGCGGGGGTGCCGAGGGGTCCGCCCAGCCCGACGACATCCGGCTCACCCCGACCGAGTGGCATCTGCTCGAGGTACTGCTCCGCAACCCCGGCAAGCTGCTCAGCCGTAACCAGCTGCTGACCGAGGTGTGGGGGCCCGGCTACGCCGACGCCACCGGCAACCTGCGCCTGTACATGGCGCAACTGCGGCGCAAGCTCGAACCCGATCCGGCCCGGCCGCGCTGGCTGATCACCGAGCCCGGCATGGGCTACCGCTACCAGCCCAGCCCGGACGAGGTCTAATCCGCTTTCGCCGGCTCGGGTTTACCAGGGGAAGGGCTGGCCGTCGCGGGTGAAGGTGCCGGTCGGGCCGCCGTTGGGGATCGTCACCGCCCAGATGACGCTGGCCGCGGCCTGGGCCAGGGACCGGCCCTGCGGGTGGGCCTCACTAGCGGGCCAGCCCGGGCAGACCGCGTTGACCAGGACGCCGTCCCGGGCCAGCTCCCCGGCGAGCAGCCGGGTCAGCGCGTTCAGGCCCGCCTTGGAGACGCCGTAGGCGGGCGACCCGCCGGTCATCGCCGAGATCGAGCCGCCCTCGCTGCTCACGTTGACGACCCGGGGACGGGAGCTTGAGCGCAGCATCGGCAGCAGGACGTGGATCACCCGCCAGGGACCGAACAGGTTGACGTCGATCGCCTCCGCGACCGTGCCCAGGTCGACGTTGCTCGCCGTGGCCCACCGGTCGTACATGGTGGACGCATTGTTGATCAGCACGTCGGTCCGGCCGTACCGCTCCTTGACCCAGTCGGCCATCGCGGCCACGCTGACCGAGTTGTCCACCTCGAGCTGGCAGGCCACGATCCGGAGGCCCTCCGGATCCAGTTCCTTGGCGGCGATCTCGCCCTTGCGCAGATCGCGGGAGCCCAGCACCACTCCGAAGCCGAGGAGGGCCAGCTGGCGGCATACCTCGCGGCCCACGCCACGGTTCCCGCCGGTCACCACGGCCACCGGCATGTCATGGGACACGAGGACCACCAGCGATCATTCTCATGGAGGTCATCTTGCCACCCACCGAGGGGGGCACTGGCTAATTCGCCGGTCACAACTAGGCGAAACTGCACCCGCGTCGTCCCGTCATCCGATGGACGGCGGGCGTGGTCGGCGACGGCGACCCTCACCAAGGCGCCGGGCTCCCCGGTGAGGGTGGTGGTGCCGCCGAACCCCACATCAGAACGGTGCAGACCGGGGACTGCGTGACCTCGATCCTGGGCCCCCGTCAGGCGACGGCCACGATCACGATGATGATCGCGACGATGACCACGCCCACGGCGATGAGCATGGCCGGAGAAGCGGTGAGGCGGCGGGACGGCGCGACGTCCTCATCACCGCGTTCGACAAAGGCCCGGAAGCGCCCGGTGTTCGCACTCGGATCTTCAAACTCCGACATGCGCACGACTTTAGCTGCTCAGGCCGGTGGTGATGCGCAGAACGGACAGGATATGGCTCAGCGCGGCGGCGCCAGTGCCTCGGCCCGGTCCACCAGCCGGGACAAGACGATCACGCTCCGCGTCCTGACCACGAACGGCTCGGCGCGGATCCGCTCCATCACGGCTTCGAAATGCCGCACGTCGGCGGCCCGGATGTGGACCAGCGCATCCGCCTCGCCGGTGATGGTGCACGCGTCCGCCACCTCGGGATACCGTCCCACCGCGGACGCGATCTCATCTGGCGAGGTGCGCCCGCCGCAGAACAGCTCGACGTAGGCCTCGGTGGTCCAGCCCATGGCGGCCGGGTCAACCCGGGCCGAGAAGCCGGTGATCGCGCCGGCCGCGCGCAGCCGGTCCACCCGCCGCTTGACCGCGGGGGCGGACAGCCCGACCTGCTGGCCGATCACGGCGTAGCTGGCCCGCGCGTCCCTGATCAGCGCGGCGATGATCCGCGCGTCGATGTCATCCACGGTGCCCGCCCACAGCGGTCCAACCTACCGGGCTCAGGGCATAAAACGAGGCTCGGCGTCCCGCTTTCGCCGAGCCTCACTAGGTGAGACGCGAAGGTCTCCGCGCTGGTTTACGCCGTGGTTAGATTCCTTCGACTTCGCTTGGGCGCGCGTTCCGCTCCGGGCGGGAATCGAATACCGTGACGCCGTGAGGAGCGTGACGAGGGCGGACCGGCCGCAGCGCCGCCTCCCGCCCTGGGCGCGCCCGCTGCCGTCCTGGGCGGTGACCGAGGGGCCGTTCGGGGTCAGGCTGTTCGACGTCGGCATCGTCGCGCTGGTCATCGCGGCCATCGAGATTAACGTCATCACCGGCAGCGGCCCCGGCGCGGTGCCGCTCAACCTCCGCGCCTACCTGCTCGGCGCGCTGCTGGCGGCGCCCATCTTGTTCCGGCACCGGTGGCCGTTCCAGGTGATGCTCGCGTGCGCGGCGCTGATTTTCTTCTACTACATCTTCGCCAGGCGGAACATCTCACCCGCCCCGGTGTTCTTCGTCCCGCTCTACGACGCCACGCTGGCCGGCTATCTGATCTGGGCGGTCAGCATCGCCGCCGGCTTCATGCTGACCGGCCTGGTCGTGGTGGCGGTAAGCACCGGGCAGGGCGGCCTCGCTGGTCCAGGAATTCCTGTCCCAGATCGTGATCCTCGCGCTCGGTCTCACGCTGGGCAAGCTGGTCCGCAGCCGCGAGGTCCTGGCGGCTGAGACCGCGATGCGGCTCCGGCTGGCCGAGGAGGAACGCGCCGCCGAGGCGGGCCGGGTCGTGGCCGAGGAGCGGCTGCGTATCGCCCGCGAACTGCACGACACCGTGGCGCACAGTATGGCCACGATCGCCGTGCAGGCCGGCTCCGCGCTGCACCTGCTGGACGGCGACGCGCCGCCGCGCGAGCTGCGTCCGGCGCTAACCGCGATCAGGGAGACGAGCAAGGGCGCCCTGACTGAGACGCGGTCGGTGCTCGGCCAGCTACGCGGGTCCGAGTCCGGTGATCACGCACCGGGCGATGCGGCGCGGACCGGCCTGGCTCGCCTGGAGGCGCTGCGCGCGGCCGTCACCGCGGCCGGCGCCCCGGTGACGGTGACCGTCGAGGGAGACCAGCGGCCGCTGCCCGCCGAGGCGGACCACTCGGCGTACCGCATTCTGCAGGAGTCGCTGACCAACGTGCTGCGGCATGCCGGCCCGGGCACCGCCGCGCACGTGTCCCTGCGCTACCAGCCCGACGGCCTGATCATCACGGTGACCGACGACGGTACCCCCACGGGGGGCGGGGAGCCTTCCGTGAGCGGGGGGTTCAGGGGAATTGTCTCCCTGGCCGACGACCAGGCGATCCGTCCGGACGGCGACCCGGCGATCCGTCCGGACGGCGACCCGGCGATCCGTCCGGACGGCGACCCGGCGATCCGTCCGGACGGCGACCCGGCGATCCGTCCGGACGGCGACCCGGCGGTCCGTCCGGACGGCGACCCGGCGGTCCTCCCGGCTGGCGGCCATGGCATCGACGGGATGCGCGAACGGGCCGCCGCGGTCGGCGGCGAGCTGACCGCCGGGCCGCTTGCCGGTGGCGGGTTCCAGGTCCGGGTCCTGCTGCCCGTTCCCGCGGTTCCCGCGGTTTCCGCGGTTCCTGCGGGAGGGGGCGCCTCGTGATCCGGGTGCTGCTGGCCGACGATCAGGTGCTGGTACGGGCCGGGTTCCGGATGCTGCTTGAGTCGGCAGCCGACATTGCGGTGGTCGCCGAGGCGGCCAACGGCGGCGAGGCGGTCGCGCTGACCCGCGAGCACGCCCCCGACGTGGTGCTCATGGACATCAACATGCCCGAGGTCGACGGGGTCACGGCCACGCAGCTGATCGCCGGTGATCCGCGGCTCGCCGCGACCAAGGTCGTCGTGCTGACCACGTTCGACGACGAGGCGACGGTGTTCGGCGCGCTGCGCGCCGGGGCCAGCGGGTTCCTGGTCAAGGACGTGGAGCCCGAGGAGCTGCTGCAGGCGGTCCGGGTGGTGGCGCGCGGCGACGCGCTGCTCTCCCCCAGCGTGACCCGGGCCGTCATCGCCGCATTCACCGCACCGGCCGACCCGCGGTCGGTCCGCGCATCCGGCCCGGCAGCGGCTGGCGGCCGAGCGGCTCCGCCTGGACGTGCGGTCCAGCCTGGACGTGCGGTGCCGCCAGGACGTGCGGTGCCGCCAGGACGTGCGGTGCCGCCGGGGCTCGCGTCGCTGACCGAGCGCGAGCGGGAGGTTGTCGAACTGGTCGCGTCCGGGCTGTCCAACGACGAGATCGCCCGCACGCTCGTGGTCAGCCCGCTCACCGCGAAGACTCACGTCAGCCGGGCGATGACCAAGCTGAACGCGCGTGACCGGGCGCAGCTGGTGGTCATGGCCTACGAGCATGGCCTGACCGCGTCCTAGGCGCTATTGCGCTGGCTGCTCGGTCTCTGGCTGCTCGGTCTCTGGCTGCTCGGTCTCTGGCTGAAGGCGCGGCCCACCGGGCAGCCCGGTGAGCACGGCTTCGGGACCCCGCGCCAGCCACGGCGACGCAGGAGCTGGGCCTGCAGCAGCGCCGTCTCGCAGGGGTGCGCGTAGACGTCACGCCAGCCGTACCGGCACGTCTGCACGCCCTGCACGCCGGCTTTGACGTCCCGCTGGCTATCGCGCCAGCGCTCCTCATCCGGGTGGGCCAGCCGGCCGTCCAACTCGACGGCTGCCTGATACTCCTCGTAATACACGTCGCGGTAGACGGCCTTGCCGTCGATGACGACGCGGACCTGGTGCCGGGAGCGCGGCAGGCCGTGGGCGCGCTCGACATCGCGAAGGTACCGGTATTCAAGCACCGAGTGAATTCCGCTGCCCGCTCCGGCCAGGACATCATCGAGCTCGGCGCGCCAGCGCATTTTCTTGCGCGCGGCCAAGGCGGCCCGGAGCTTTTCCTCCGTGGTCAGCCGTTTAGCACAGGCCTTGGTTATCCAGCCGCAGGCGTCATCGAAGCCTGCGGACATCTGAACCAGGTCCAGCACCGTTTCCTCGACGCTGGTCCGAGGCGGGGCGCGGTTCGGCTGCTTTGCCAGGTCAATGCGGTCCGATATCCGGATGATCAGGCCGCGGGCTGCGACCCGTCTGGTCGACGGGATCGTGACATGGATGGCGTCGGCCGGATAGTCAATGAGTCCGTGCAGCTCAGCCGCTGTCTGATGACTAAGCACGGCGCCGTTGCCGACGCGGAGAACAGCCGCCCACAGCCATGTCTCCCGTGGCGGCAGCCCGGTAAACACGGCATAGACGCCGCGAAAGAGCATTTGCCAGCGCCGCCTCTCAAGGCGCGTGGTGATCATTTGGGAGCTCAAACCGGCTTCGAGTAGCTGATACCGGGAAATCGCGCCGGCTTGCCAGCTTGCGATGCGAGCTACTGCAGCCGGAATGTCGTAATTCATATGGCCACTGTCACTCACGGGGGTGACATTTTCATGATCGCGAAGACTTTTCAGTCTGTGCAGACTGAAAACCTTTCATGATCATGGTCCAGCCTCGCTGCGTGCGGGGCGCTGGACGGGAACGCGCTGGACGGGAACGCGCGCTGGACGGGGACGCGAGCTGCGATGGGCAGCGTGCCGGGTGGGGGGTGTGCCGGGCGGGGGTGTGCCGGGCGGGGGTGTGCCGGGCGGGGGTGTGCCGGGCGGGGGTGTGCCGGGCGGGGGGCGAGGGGGGAGGGGGCGTACTACGGGGGGAGTACTTGGCGGGAGTAGGGGGCGGGGGAAGTGTCTTCGGGGGGAGGACGATTTGCGGGGGGTTGGGCGGGAGTCTGGGGAGCGTTAGTTACTCCTTCGGCTCGTAGGGGATGTTATGTCTGGGAATTCGGGGATGCTGGGCGGGCTGGGTGCGGCCTGCTACCGGCACCGCTGGCTCACCGTGGTGGTGTGGATCGCGGGGGTGGCGTGCCTGATCACGCTGTGGACGCGGTTCGGAGCGGCGGCGGACAACAGTTTTACCGGGAGCGACCCGGGGCAGGCGCTGCTCAACGAGCACTTCGCTGCCCAGTCGGGGGACACGCTCACGCTGGCCATCCGGTCCGCGGAAAAGATCAGCTCGCCCGGGGTGCAGGAACGGGTGACCGCGGCGCTGGCGCCGTTCCGGGCTGCGCCGCACGTCACCGGGGTGAGCAACCTGCACGTCGCGGCGGACGGGCACATCGCATACGCCACGGTCCAGTTCGGCATCCAGGGGTCGGACATCCCGGGCAGCGAGGCGACCGCGCTGATCAACGACGCCAAGACGGCCAGCGGGAACGGGGTGACGTTCAGCCTGGGCGGCGATGTGGTGGACCTGGCCGAGACACCGTACGGGGGCGCATCCAACGGGATCGGGGTGGGGGCGGCCGCGATGGTGCTGCTGATCGCGTTCGGCTCACTGCTGGCGATGGGGCTGCCGATCGCGACCGCGCTGATGGGCATCGGCTCCGGGCTGGCGCTCATCGCCCTGCTCGGGCACGTGTTCCCGGCGCCGTCGTTCTCCGCCATCGTGGCCGCGCTGATCGGGCTGGGCGTCGGGGTGGACTACGCGCTGTTCATCGTGACCAGGTTCCGTCAGGAACTGCAGGCCGGGCGCCGGCCGAGCAGGCCGTGGTCACCGCGATGCGGACCGCGGGGCGGGCCGTGCTCACCGCGGGCACCACGGTGGTCATCGGGATGCTGGGGCTGCTGGTGCTGCGCCAGACGCTGCTGAACGGGGTCGCGATCGCGGCGGCGGCGACCGTGGCGATGACCGTGATCGCCGCGCTCACGCTGCTGCCCGCGCTGCTCGGCTTCACCGGCACGCGGCTGGCCAAGACCTCGCGGCTGAACACGTTCCTCGCGGGGAAGGTGTTCGGGCGCGGGGCGTTGGGACGCAAGGTGTTCGGGGGCGGGGCGCCTCGGAGCACGGTGGTCCCGGGGGCACGAACGCCGGTCCGTTCGGCGGAGAAAAACTCCACGCACCCGGCGGAGCGGTGGGCGCGCGTCGTGCAGGGGCACCCGGTCCTGGCGACCGTGGCGTCGGCGGCCTTGATCTTGCTGCTGGCCGCGCCGGCGCTGGCCATGAAGCTGTCCATGCCGGATGAGTCGGCGCAGGCCCGGGGGACCATGGGGTACGCCAGTTACGCGACGATGGCACAGGGGTTCGGGCCCGGGTTCGACGCGCCGCTGATCGTGGCGGCCAAGGTGACGCCGGAGGACACCGCCAGGCTGACGGCGCTGCGCGGGGCGATCGGGGCCACGCCGGGGATCGCGGACGTGACGCCGCCGGTGATCAGCCGGGACGGGCAGGCGGCGCTGATGGTCGCCTACCCGACCACGGGTGAGCAGGACGCCGCGACCAACGCGCTGGTCAACCGGCTGGAGGACACCGTGCTGCCCCGGTTCGAGCAAGCAGGGTCCGGGCTGACCGCGTACCTGACCGGGCCGAACGCGGGCAACGTCAGCTTCACCAACCTGATCGGCGAGCGGCTGCCGTGGCTGATCGGCGTGGTGGTGGCGCTGTCCCTGGTGCTGCTGCTGGTGGTGTTCCGTTCGGTGGTGATCGCGGTCAAGGCGGCCCTGATGAACCTGCTGTCGGTCTGCGCGGCCTACGGGGTGCTGACCGCGGTGACGCAGTGGGGCTGGCTGGGGCACCTGTTCGGGTTCCCGGAGAAGATGCCGGTCACAACCTGGGTGCCGGTGTTCCTGTTCGTGATCTTGTTCGGGCTGTCCATGGACTACGAGGTGTTCCTGCTGTCGAAGATCCGCGAGGAGTACGACCGGCTGGGGTCCAGCTCGCTGGCGGTGGGGCGGGGGCTGGCCTCTACCGCGCGGGTCATCTCGGCCGCCGCGGCGATCATGGTGGTGGTGTTCCTGTCCTTCGACCTCACCCCCGACGTCTCCGTCAAGCAGATCGGCCTGGGGCTGGCCGCCGCGGTGCTGGTCGACGCGACCGTGGTCCGGCTGGTCCTGGTCCCGGCGGTGATGGAGCTGCTCGGGACGGCCAACTGGTGGCTGCCCGGCTGGCTGGACCGGCTGCTGCCGGCCAGGCGGGGGCAGGCTCTCGGCGCAGACGAGCCCCCGGCCGTTGAATCGGCTGTGGTGCGCTGAGGGAAGAAGCCGGCCGCTGTCTCGCACCTGTATCGTGCGGGGCAGCGGCTGGTTTCGCGGGTACTAGGGAGGCGCGACATGACGGGTGAGCCGGACGGTTCTGAAGACACTGTGCGCGGGATGTTCGGGCCCGACGTCACGTTCCTCGGGGTGCAGCGCGCCGAGCTCGGCGACCTGGCCGGGCTCGACGTCGTGTTCCTGGGCGCGCCCTACGACGCCGGGACGTCGCACCGGCCGGGGGCCCGGTTCGGGCCGCAGGCGCTGCGGATCACCGACTACCTGCCGCACGACGCGTCCCGGCCGCACCTCGCCCTGGGCGTGGACCCGCTGGCCGAGCTGCGCTGCGCCGACATCGGCGACGTGATGATGCCGCCGGTCGACACCGCGGCGTCGATCCGCCGGCTGGAGAACGTGGTCCACGCGGTGGCCTCGGCGGGCGCGATCCCGGTCATCCTGGGCGGCGACCACACGGTGACGTTCCCGGACGCCACCGGGGTGGCCCGGCACGTCGGCTGGGGCCGGGTGTCGCTGATCCACTTCGACGCGCACGCCGACACCGGCGACACCCAGTTCGGGTCGCTGGTCGGGCACGGCACGCCGATGCGGCGGCTGATCGAATCCGGCGCGGTGCGCGGGGACCGCTTCCTGCAGATCGGCCTGCGCGGCTACTGGCCCGAGCCGCCCACGCTGGCCTGGATGGCCGAGCAGCGGATGCGGTCGTTCGAGATGAGCGAGATCGTGTCCCGGGGCCTGGATGACTGCCTGTCCGAGGCGTTTTCTATCGCCATGGATGAGTGTGACGGGGTCTTCCTCTCGGTGGACGTGGACGTGGTGGACCCGGGCATGGCGCCGGGGACCGGGACGCCGGAGCCCGGCGGGCTCACCACCCGGCAACTGCTCGACGCGGTCCGGCGGATCGCCATGTCGGTGCCGCTAGCCGGGATGGACGTGGTTGAGGTCTCGCCGCCCTACGACCACGCCGAGGTGACCGCGTTCCTGGGCAACCGGGTGGTGCTGGAGGCGCTGTCGGGCCTGGCGTGGCGGCGCCGGCAGCAGGCCGGGTCGCCGGTCCGGCGGCCGGACGCGCCGCTGCTCGAGGGACGCTAGCCGGTTATGTGCTGACCTGCCCGGATAGGTTCAGGACAGGACTCTGGGCTAACCGATCAACACGATC
The DNA here is from genome assembly GCA_963819785.1 of uncultured Actinomycetes bacterium. GTDB lineage: Bacteria > Actinomycetota > Actinomycetes > Streptosporangiales > Streptosporangiaceae > Palsa-504. The sequence continues at coordinate 338,814 of CAWFXW010000016.1, forward strand.
TATAGTCGGTTCATGCTGGACGTGACGAGGCTGCGCGTACTGGTGGCAGTGGCGCGCCACGGCTCGGTCACCGCCGCGGCCCGGGCGCTGAACTACGCGCAACCCTCGGTCAGCCACCACCTGGCCCGGCTCGAGGCCGAGACCGGGATCAAGCTGATCCAGCGGGCCGGGCGCGGCATCCGGCTCACCGACGCGGGACGGCTGCTGGCCGAGCGCGCGGCCGAGGTGATCGGCCGGCTGGACGCCGCCGAGAACGAGCTGGCCGCCTACACCGGGCTGCGGGCCGGGCGGCTGCGGCTGGCGGCGTTCCCGTCGGCGCTCGGCACGATCGTCCCGGCCGCGGCGGCGCTGCTGCGCGGCAAGCAGCCCAGCATCGACCTGCGGCTGACCGAGGCCGAACCGCCCGAGGCGCTGCGCATGCTGCGAGCGGGGTACGTGGATGTGGCGCTGGTGTTCCGCTACTTCCCGGACGGCTCGGGGGCGGAGGCCGGCGTCGGGCTTCTGGTGCTTCTGGTGCTTCTGGTGCTTCTGGTGCGGACTCCGCGGCGGGGCACGGCGGCCCGCATGGCGCGGCGGTCTTCGGCACCTCGGGGTTCGCCGGCGACGAGGACGGTGGCATCGATATCACCGAGGGGCTGCGCGAGCGGCTGATCCTGGACGAGCCCATCCACCTGGTCACCGCCGCGCACGGCGCCGAGCAGGGCCCGGCGGACCTGTCCAAGTTCGCGCGGCACCGCTGGATCGCGGGCTGCGACCGGTGCCGGGCCAACCTGCTCCGGCAGTGCGCGCAGGCCGGGTTCATCCCCAAGATCGCCTTCACCACCGACGACTACGTGGCGGTTCAGGCGCTGGTGGCCGCGGAACTCGGCGTCTCGACGCTGCCCGCGCTGTGCCTGCGGGCCGCGCGGCACCCCGGGATCAAGACGGCGCCGCTGCCGGGCGCGCGCAGGCAGGTGTTCGCGGTGCGGTACGGCGACCCGCCGGACCCGCCCGCGGTGACCATGCTGATGGACGTGCTGCGCAGCGTGGCGGAGCCCGCTGGATGAACCCGGATCCCGAGCCGCTGCTCGCTAGGCTGCGGGGATGACTGGGGACAGGCCGACGGCGCTGGTGACCGGGTTGGCGAGCGGGATCGGCCGGGCCGCGGCGCTGCGGCTGGCCCGGGCCGGGTACGACGTGGCGATCAACTACCGCCACTCGCAGGACAATGCGCGGGCGGCTCTGGCCTCGTTGTCGGCGCTGGGCGGGCGGGCCATCGCGCTGCGCGCCGACGTCAGCGACGAGGACGCGGTGACCGGTCTGGTGGCCGGGGTTAGCGAGGAGTTCGGCAGGCTGGATGTGCTGGTCAACAACGCGGGGATGACGAGCTCAACCCCGCCGGAGGACCTGGACGGCGTTGACCTGGCCGAGTGGGACCGGGTGTTCGCGGTCAACGTCCGCGGGCTGTTCCAGGTCACCCGGGCCTGCGCGGGCCTGCTGCGGTCATCGGGTGGCAGCGTGGTGAACGTGGCCTCGATCGTCGGGTTGCGGCCGGGCCCGCAGCCGCTGGCCTACGCGGCCAGCAAGGCGGCCGTGGTCAGCCTGACCCGGACGCTGTCCCGCGTGCTGGCCCCCGAGGTCCGGGTCAACGCGGTCGCGCCGGGCTGGATCGCCGGGGAGTGGATGCAGCGCACGCTGGGCGAGAACTACGACCGGCTGATGCAGCGCCGGGCCAGCTGGACCCCGATGCGGCGGAACGTGACCGCGGAGGACGTGGCCGAGACGATCTACTCGCTGGCCGTCTCGAACCCGTTCGTGACCGGCGAGACGATCGTCATCGACGGAGGCTACGCGGCTACGACCTGATGTCGCGGGACTGTCTTACCGGTAACCCCGGCGCGCAGCTCGCGGTGCTCCCCGGCGCCACGCACGTCGGGGTGCTGCGCCGGGCCGACCTGGTCGTACCGCTGGTCACCGGGTTCCTGAGCTGAGCAGGAGCTCCAGCCGGGCGTGCAGCAGGGCGCGGTGGGCCACCACGTCGTCGACCTGATCGGGCTGCTCCGGGCACTCGCCCGCGGCGATGGCCCGGGCCAGCCGGCGGCTGGCGTCCGCGGCCTCGATCGTCTCGAACACCACCAGCGGGTCGTCCCGCGCCGCCTGCTCGGTTTCCGCGCGCAGCCCGGCGCCCTTGGCCACCCAGGCGTCCCTGATCTTGCCGCCGCGGCCGTGGTCGATGAGCACCGACACCGTGTGCGACCGGTCGGCGTGGCTGGCTTGGCCGGTGTGGCTGGCTTGGCCGGTGTGGCCGGCGTGATCGGCGGGATCGGCGTGATCGGCGTAGGAGAAGGTCATGGTCAGCGACTCGTGGCGGCCGCCGACGTCGGCGTAGTGCCAGCAGTCACCGGGCCGCGGGGCACCGAGGGTGGCGGCCCAGGGCGGGTCGGTCACGCCGCGGGCGCGAAGGCGGGCCGCGGCCTGCCCGGCGGCGGCCCGCAGGGCGGGCGCGCCGAGCGCGGCCAGCACCCGCAGCAGGGCCAGCGAATCCGGGGTGCAGGCCGCCTCGGCCGCGGGCACCAGCGACTCGGCCAGGGCCTGCATCAGGGAGTCCTGGCCGACCGCCGAAGCGGCCAGCGCGCCGATCAGGTCCGAGCCCCACAGCTCCGCGTCCACCGGGTCATCGATCTGGCCCAGGATGCCGGCCGCTTCGCTCAGCACTCCGGCGAAGGTCTCCTCGACCGCCACTGGGGCGAAGAGCCGGGCGATGTCGGGATCGGCAGGGGGCTGGTCGGCGCTCATGCCGTGCAAGGATAGGGCCTCGTCCGGGCGCGTGCCCGGGACGAGGCCCTATCAGTCTGGGCGGCTAGCGCTGCGGGCCGGTGACGCCGACCAGCGTGCCGCTGACGTAGCCGAGGCCCGGCAGGGTGCCGGTCAGCGAGTTGACCGGCAGGGTGCCGGTGACGCCGTTCAGCGTGTTCTGGACCATGGTGGCGCCGGAACCGGGCTTGCTCGAGCCCAGGCTGGGCACGGTGGCGTTGGACAGCGACGTGCTCTTGGCGCCCGAGGAGGCCGGGGCCAGGGCGGGCGCCTGGCGGGCCGAGGAGTTCAGGACGGGCAGCGCGCTGGTCATCGTGCCGAGGCCGGGGATCTCACCAGTGACTGCGTTCAGGCCGGGCAGCGCGCTGGTCATCGAGGTCAGGCCGGCCGGGGTGACGGCGTTCTGCGCGGTGCTGTCCGACACGGTGGCGGTCTGGCTGGCCTTCTTCGGCGTGCCGGTGCTCGACCCGCTGCACGACTGGCCGGTGAGGCCGGCCATCGCCGAGTTCACCTCGCCGGACAGCGGGCTGCCGGCCATGTCGCAGACGTCCGCCGACACCTGGGACCCGGTCACGCCCTGGGTAACGGTGGTCAGCGGCGAGCTGGCCACGGTCTGGGCCAGGGCCGGGGCGGCCGCGCCGGCCAGCACGAAGGTCGCCGAGGCGATGCCGCCGAGGAAAACTTGCCACTTGTACACGAAACGCTCCCGTTCGAGATGTGGATCGGAAGAAGTGGCCGCGGTCGGGAAACCACGCGACCGGGCCTGGCACCGGCGGGCCGGAGTATCCTCCGGCCTGCGTCTCCGAGATGGTGAACTGGGTCCAGACCCTAGCACACCCTTAGTGATTGCCGAGTGACTCTCTGAAGTATTTCCTCGTCAACTCCGGTGTCAGGTCGACCGCTCCACCGCGACCGCGTCCAGCAGCCGCTCGTAAGCGGCCAGGTCGACGTGATCGGGGACCGCGGAGGTGCTGACGGTCGGGGCCGGCGCGGCGTGCTCGCCGGGCTCGCCCAGCCCGCCGGCGGCCAGCGCCAGGGCGTGCCGGAGCCGGTCCGGCCAGGACCAGCCGAGTAGCTGGCCGGGGACCAGGCCGGCGACCAGCGCGCCACGGAGCGGCCGGGATAGCGACGCCCCGGCCGCGGATTTCACCCGGGCCGTCCACTCGCCCTCCGCGCTGACCGCGCGGACCAGGTGACCGTTAGCCACCGCGGCCGCGCCGGCGCCCAGCCGGATCAGGGCGGCACCCAGGCCCGGGTCGGCGGAGCTGGTCTCGGCCACCACCAGATCCGGGCCGTGACTGACCGCGTGCCGCAGCTCCTCGCCGCCCGCGTCCAGGATGACCGGCACGCCGGCCTCGACCGCGTAGGTGACCAGCGTCCCGTAGGTCTCGGGCGGCAGCCCGTCGGGCAGGCTGCCGCACAGCACCACGGCCGCGGCGCCGGCCAGCAGGCTCCGGTAGTCCGCCGCGAACCGGCCGAGCTCCTCGGTGGTGATGTACGGACCCGGCTCGCCGAACCGCAGGACCTGGCCGGACCCGGTGAAGCCGAACACCCGGCGCGACTCCCCGCTGATCATGGTGAACGCGGTCGGCAGCCCGGACCGGGCCAGGTCCTCCCGGATCAGGCCGCCGGACGTGCCGCCGGCCAGCCCGGCGGCCAGCACGTCGTGGCCGAACGAGCGCAGCACCCGCGCCGCGGTCACGCCCCGGCCGCCCGCCCGGTAGCCGGGCCGGGAGACCGGCTGGACGCCGTCTTCGGCCAGCTCGCCCGCGGCGTAGGACACGTGCAGCGCGGCGTTGAGCGTGACGGTGACGATCACGTCGCCGGCCATCGCCGTCCGCCTCTCCCAGCCTCAAGGTGGAACCTTCAGCATCTTATGCCTGGCGGGGCGGCGGGCCGGGCGGGTCCGTAGGCTTCGGGCATGGTGAACAGCTTCGAGGACCTGGACCTGGACCGGCTGCGCCGGCGGCGGAGCGAGAAGTGGCAGCTGCACCCGCCGGACGTGCTGCCCGCGCATATCGCGGAGATGGACTACGACCTCGCCGAGCCGGTGCTGGCGGCGCTGCGGGCGGCCATCGACCGGTCCGACTGCGGGTACGCGATCGCCTCGGGGCTGGGCGAGGCGTTCGCCCGGTTCGCGGCGGCCCGGCACGACTGGCCGGTCGATCCCGGCCGGGTGCACCTGGTGCCCGACGTCATGGCCGGGGTGGAGGCCATCTTGCTGCTGACCACCGAGCCCGGGGACGGGGTGGTCATCAACACGCCGGTGTACCCGCCGTTCTTCGAGCACATCCCGAACGCGGGCCGCCGGGTGGTCGAGGTGCCGCTGGCCCGCGCGGACGAGCGCTGGGAACTCGACTTCGAGGGGCTCGAGGCGGCGTTCGCCGCGGGGGCCCGCGGGTATCTGCTGGCCAGCCCGCACAACCCGACGGGCCGGGTGTTCAGCGCGGCCGACCTCGGCCGCATCGGGTCGCTGGCCGGCCGGTACGGGGTCACCGTCATCTCCGATGAGATCCACGCCTCGCTGACCCTGCCCGGCGCGCGGCACACGCCGTTCGTCGCGGCCGGGGACGCGGCGGCCGAGCACGGGGTAACCCTGGCCTCGACGTCCAAGTCGTTCAACGTGGCCGGGCTGAAGGGCGCGGTGGCGGTGGCCGGCTCGCCGGCCATGCAGGCCGTGCTGAGCCGGCTGCCCGCGGCGTGCCAGTACGGAGCGGGCCTGCTGGGGGTGCTCGCCTCGGAGGCGGCCTGGAACTCCGGCGACCAGTGGCTGGACGCGCTGATCCGGCAGCTCGACCACGTCCGGGCGGAGTTCGGCCGGCTGCTCGGCGAGCGGCTGCCGCGGGCCCGGTACGTCCCGCCCGAGGCCAGCTACCTGGCCTGGGTCGACTGCGCCGAGCTGGACCTGGGCCCCGAGCCGGCCGAGGTGTTCCTGCGGCGGGGCCGGGTGGCGCTGGGCCGGGGGCTGAGCTTCGGCGCGCCGGGTGACGGCTTCGTCCGGGTCACGATCGGCACGAGCAGCGCGCTGCTGGCCGAGATCACGGACCGGATGGCCGCCGCGGCGGCCGGCTGACCCTCCGGGTCAGGACTCCAGGTACAGCGGGGGCTCGCGGGCGAAGCAGGCGGCCAGGTGGTCGTTGACGATGCCGCAGGCCTGCATGGTGGCGTAGGCGGTGACCGGGCCGGTGAAGGTGAAGCCGTGGCGCTTGAGTTCGGTGCTGAGCGCCTTCGACGCCGGGGTGGTGGCGGGCACGTCGGCCAGGGTCCGCGGCGCGGCGGCGGGTTCGCCGGCGTACTTCCAGACCAGCGCGCTCAGCCCGTCGGGCAGGTCGAGCGCGGCCCGCGCGTTGACCAGCACGGCGTTGATCTTGGCCCGGTTCCGCACGATGCCCGCGTCGGCCATCAGCCGCGCCGCGTCAGCCTCGCCGAAGGCCGCCACCGCGGCCAGGTCAAAGCCGGCGAACGCGGCGCGGAAGTTCTCCCGCTTGCGCAAGATGGTCAGCCAGGACAGCCCGGACTGGAAGCCCTCCAGGCACAGCCGTTCGAAGATCCTCGTGTCACCGCGGACCGGCTTGCCCCATTCCTGGTCGTGGTAGGCCACGTACTCGGGCGCGCTCAGGCCCCACGGGCAGCGCAGTTTCCCGTCCGGCCCCGGGACCGGGCCCTGGTCGGTCACCAGGTCTGCTCCGCGTCGGCGTGATCATCCGGGCCGGGCAGGCCGGCCTCCGGCTCCGGGTCGTCGGCCGGGCCGACCGGGCCGACCGGATCGGCCGGGCGCGTGGTCAGGTCGGCGAGGCGTTGCTGCAGGAAGACGATGGTCACGTCGCGGTCGCGGATGGCCTGGGCGATCTTCTCCAGCGCCTCGTCGGTGACCTGCATGTTGTAGCCCCACAGGGCGGTCGGCGGGCGCAGCAGGACAACGTCGGTGGCGGACACCGGGCCGAGGTCCAGCGGCGCGTGATCGGCTTGCTCGTAGGCCAGTTCGCCGCCGCGCCCGGTGGCGACGAAGAAAACGCCGACGAGAATGGCGACGGCAACCAGGATCATGAGCACTGGCACATATGCATCGTGCCACGCATCGTGCGGCCTGTCGCATCGGCGTCACATTCCCGGCGGGGCCGGGGGTCAGGCGTGCGGGGGCTGGCCGGCGTGGGCTTTGCGGATGATCTCGACGACCTCGTGGGGCTCGTCGGCGACGCTGATCAGGCCGAACTCGGCGTGGCCGATGTTCGCGGCGGACAGCATGGCGTCCTGCAGCCAGCCGAGCAGACCGGACCAGTAGGACCGGCCGACCAGGACGATCGGGAACTTGGTGATCTTGCCGGTGGCGACCAGGGTGAGCGCCTCGAACAGCTCGTCCATGGTGCCGAAGCCGCCGGGCAGGACCACGAAGGCCTGGGAGTACTTGATGAAGCAGGTCTTGCGGACGAAGAAGTAGCGGAACTCCAGGCCCACCTCGACGTAGTCGTTCAGGCCCATCTCGGTGGGCAGCTCGATGCCCAGGCCCACCGAGACGCCGCCGCCCTCGACCGCGCCCTTGTTGGCCGCCTCCATGATCCCCGGGCCGCCCCCGGTGAGCACCGCATAGCCGGCCTTGACCAGGCCGGTCGCGATGGCCTCGGCGGTCAGGTACTCGTGCGTGCCGCGCTGGGTGCGGGCCGAGCCGAAGATCGAGACCGCCGGGCCGAGCTCGGCCAGCAGGCCGAACCCCTCGACGAACTCGGCCTGGATGCGCAGCACCCGCCACGGGTCGGTATGTACCCAGTCGGCGGCGCCGCGGCGGTCCAGCAGCCGCTGGTCGGTGGTGGTCGCCGGGATCTGCTTGCCGCGCAGGGTGACGGGTCCCTGGCGACGGACCCGCCGGTGCGGCTCGGAATTCACGCTCATTGTTTACTAAGAGTAAGGGCCTTGCTCAGCCGTTGATGCCGTGGTCGCGCAGGATGGCGTTCAGGGCCCCCTTGTCGTGCCGCTGGCCGGGCGGCAACCGCTTGAGCACCAGCACGCACGGCATGCCGAAGGTGCCGCCGGGAAACTCGCGCGGTCGTGTGCCGCTCACGCACACCGACCAGGGCGGCGTCTCGCCGCGGGGCAGTTCCGCACCGGTCTCCACGTCGATGACGTGCGTGGTCGGCCCCAGGAGGGTACCGGGGCCGAGCACGGCGCCGGTGCGCACCCGCGCGCCCTCCACCACCATGGCGCGCGAGCCGATCATCACCTCGTCCTCGACCACCACCGGGACCGCGTTGGGCGGCTCGAGCACGCCGCCGATGCCGGCGCCGCCGGACAGGTGGACGTTCTTGCCGATCTGGGCGCCCGAGCCGACCGTGGCCCAGGTGTCCACCATCGTGCCCGAGTCCACGTACGCGCCGATGTTGACGAACGACGGCATCAGCACCGTGCCCGGCGCGACGTACGCGCCCCAGCGGACGATCGCCCCGGGCAGCACCCGCACGCCGTCCAGCCGTGTGGTCAGCGGCACCCGGTCGTCGTAGCGGAAGTCGCCCACCTGGGACCTGGCCATGGGGAGCACGCGGAAGGCGAGCAGGATGGCGCGCTTGGCCCGCTCGTCGACGACTACCTCACCGGTGGCCGGGTCGATGGCGGCCACCCGGGCCTGGCCCGCGTCGATCGCGTCCACCGCGCCGACCACCGCCGCGCGGGCCTGCTCGTCGGCCGGGGTCAGCTCGGTGCGGTGCTCCCACAGCTCATCGATGATCTCGGGCAAAGGGGACGCGTGGACGATGCTCATGCTGCGCGAGCTTAGCGGTACCGTCTGATTCTGTGCCGCCCTCTTCACGCCGGCTGCGGGCCGTTCCCGTCGTCGGGTCCGCGCTGGTGCTGGCGCTGGCGGCGATCGGTTACCTGGTGTTCGGCAGCCCGCGGCACGAAGCCCTGCCGCCCCCTCCCCCGCCGCCCGGCTGCGAGGCCGGCACCGGGAACGGCGCCATCCCGCTGGACACCGGCCAGGCGGGGATAGCGGCCACCATCGCCGGCATCGCGGCCCGGCACCGGCTGCCCCGGCGGGCGGTCACCATCGCCTTGGCCACCGCGCTGCAGGAAACGAAGCTGCAGAACCTGGACTACGGCGACCGGGATTCGGTCGGGGTCTTCCAGCAGCGTCCCTCGCAGGGCTGGGGCACGACCGCGGAGCTCGAGGATCCGGTCTACGCGACCACCAGGTTCTTCGCCGCGCTGGTCAAGATTCCCGGCTACGCCAAGATCCCGGTCTACCAGGCGGCCCAGGACGTCCAGCACAGTGCGGACGGGTCCGCCTACGCGCAGTGGGTAGGCGTCGCCACCCAGCTGGCGGAGGACTTCACCGGCATCTCGCCCGCGGGGGTGTATTGCTGGTACACCCCGGCGGGCAAGGCCGACCTGGCCGGGGCGCTGAAACAGCTGACCGGGACGTTCGGGCCGCAGGGCAAGGACGCGGTGCTGGTGCGGGTGACCACGGACCGTTCGGGGAAAAAGAAAAAGGCGAGGAGCTCCGCGGTCGTGCACGTCCAGCGGGACGGGGCCTGGATGGTGGCCGGCTGGCTGGTGGCACACGCCCAGCAGTACGGCCTCAGCCAGATCCGGTATGCCGGCTACGTGTGGAATGCCGCGAATGGCAGTATGGGCTGGCAGCGGGCCAGCAAGACCGCGAGCCCGGTGCCGCGGGGCAGTATTGTCGCGGCCTAGAGAAACGGCCCAGAGAAACGGCCCAGAGAAACGGCACTGACTCGGCAACAGCCGTCGAGCCGCCATACTGTGATAGCAGCAGGGACTTAGAACCACGAAGGAGCTCATCCGTGACCTACATCATCGCGCAGCCCTGCGTTGATGTGCTTGACAAGGCATGCATCGAGGAATGCCCCGTTGACTGCATCTACGAGGGCGACCGGATGCTGTACATCCACCCAGACGAATGCGTGGACTGCGGCGCGTGCGAGCCGGTCTGCCCGGTCGAGGCCATCTACTACGAGGACGACGTGCCCGAGCAGTGGAAGGAGTACTACAAGGTCAACGTGGACTTCTTCGCTGACCTCGGCTCCCCCGGCGGCGCCTCGAAGGCGGGCAAGATCGGCACGGACCACCCGGTCGTAGCGGCGCTGCCCCCGCAAGCCGAGGAGTGACCCTCGCGGGCCGGCTTCCCGCCTACACCTGGGACCGGATCGCGCCGCTCGGCGAGAAAGCCCGGCTGCACCCCGACGGCGCGGTGGACCTGTCCATGGGCACGCCGGTTGATCCCGTGCCCTTGGTGATCCGATCCGCCTTGGCGGCGGCGTCGGACGCGCCGGGGTACCCGGCGACCTGGGGCACGCCGTCGTTGCGCGCGGCGGCGGCCGGCTGGCTGGACCGCGCGCTATCGGTACCGGTGTCGCCGGACGACGTGCTGCCGGTCATCGGGACCAAGGAGTTCATCGCCTGGCTGCCGGTCATGCTCGGGCTGGGTCCGGGCGACGTTATGGTGTACCCGGAGCTGGCCTACCCCACCTACGACATCGGGGCACGGCTGGCCGGGGCGACCGCGGTGGCCTCCGACAGCTTGCTCTCCGCCGGCCCGGCGCGGGTGCGGCTGGTGTGGGTCAACTCGCCGTCGAACCCGACCGGGCGGGTGCTGCCGGTCTCGCACCTGCGCAAGGTCGTGCAGTGGGCGCGCGAGCGCGGCGCGGTGGTGGCCTCCGACGAGTGCTACATCACGCTGGGCTGGGAGGACTCGCCGGTCTCCGTGCTGCACCCGTCGGTGTGCGACGGGCGCCACGACGGGATCGTGGCCGTGCACTCGCTGTCCAAGCGGTCGAACCTGGCCGGGTACCGGGCCGGGTTCGTGACCGGCGACCCGTCGCTGGTCGCTGACCTGCTGGCCATCCGGAAGCAGGCCGGGATGATCGTGCCGGCGCCGGTGCAGGCGGCGATGACGGCGGCGCTGTCCGATGAGTCGCACGCGGCCGGGCAGCGGGAGCGGTACGCGGCCCGGCGTTCGGTGCTGCGGGAGGCGTTCGGGGCGGCCGGGTGGACGGTGGACCACTCCGAGGCGGGGTTGTACCTGTGGCTGCGGCACCCGTCCCTCGACTGCTGGTCGGCGGCGGAACTGCTGGCTGCTGAGTGCGGGATCCTGGTCACGCCGGGCTCGGTGTACGGCGCCGCCGGGGAGCGGCACGTGCGGGTGGCGCTGACCGCGACCGACGAGCGGGTGGCCGCGGCGGCCGCCCGGCTCGCGGCGCTGTGTCTTTGAGGCCCTGTGTCTTCTGAGGCCCTGTGTCTTTGAGGCCCTGTGTCTTTGAGGCGCTGTGTCTTTGAGGCTGGCGCGGTGATCCGGCGCTGGCGCGCTAGATTTGGGTAGCTCCGCCCCGGTTCAAGGAGGTTCCCGTGGACGACGACGACGAATTCCCGGTCTCCTATCAGGGTGTGTCGCCGGGGGTTCCGGTGCTGACCAGGGACCGCGAGCAGTTCGGCATCCTGGAGCACGTGCTTGAGGTGCCCGAGGTCGACGTGTTCGACGGGATCGTGGTCTGGGTCGGCCACGGCGGCGTGGCCGAGTGGCGGATCCAGCGGGAACTGGCCGCCGGGCACCGCACCATGGCACGGTTCCTGGAGAACATCACCCGCTCGGGCGACCTGCGGTTCATCGACGCGGACCAGATCGCGGCGATCACGGCCGCGTACATCCGGTGTGACCTGGACCGGGCCGATGTCGGGCGGCTGCCCAAGCCGCAGGGCGGCACGCCGGTCTACTACGCCAACGCGATCGACCAGGCCCAGGTGGCGACCAGGCAGTACCAGAACGGGCAGTACCGGACGATGTTCGGCCGGGGGATCTGGCGCCGGGGGCAGTAGCGCTCAGGACGTCAGCACCGCGATCGTGACCAGCACGGCGTCGTAAAGGAAGTGCGCGACGATCGGCCGGGTCAGCCGCCGGTGCTTCTGGAAGGACCGGGTGGCGAAGTAGCCGAACGGGATGGTGAGCAGGAAGCCCAGGCCATAGTAGACGTGGTAGCTGGTGCGCAGGGTCAGGCTGAGCGCCAGGGCCCAGCGGGGGTCCCACCCGAGCTGCTCCAGGCGAGTCAGCAGATACCCGCTGACCAGCGTCTCCTCGGTGATGGCGGTGATCGCGGAGACGGCGATCCCGTACAGGACGTAGTAGGCGGGCACGTGCCCGACCGGGACCTGGACGAACAGGTGGTTGTGCGGGCCCGCCGCGGCGATCAGGATGATGCCGGCCACCCAGACCACGCCGAACCCGCTGGCTGCGATGCCGGACCCGGGCCATACATCGCCGCCCCACGTCGGCCGGCCCAGCCCGAGGGCCGCGGCGTCCTGGCCGGTCCGGCTGAGCAGCAGCAGGGTGATGGGCACCACCGCGCCCACGCCGAGGTAGGTAAGCACGCCCAGGATCAGGTTCGCGACCGGATTGGCGGCCACGGTCGGAAACCTGGTAATGGTCGCGCCGCCGGTGTGCGCGGCCAGGACGTCCACCGCGGCGAGCACGGTGGGCACCAGGAAGGCCACCATGACGAACCAGGTCTCCAGGACCATCCCGTGCCGGGCCTCCGCCGCCACCGGGGGCAACGGCGGCGGGGCGGCCGGTGCCCAGAACTCCCAGCCGGCCGGGGACGCAGGCCACTCCGGCGGAGGCGTCCAGCCCTCGGGGGGTACCCATCCGCGCGGCGGCTTCGGCCAGCCCGGAGGCGGCCGCCACACCGATCCCGATGCGGTCACGCCCCCCAGTGTCCCGCATCCGCGGACGATTCACCGCCGCGGTCGGGCACAATACGAGGAATGTTCCGTAGACGCGCCCCCCGGCACGGGTTCACCGCCACGGTTCCGGCTGCGCGGCCGACCGCCCCCGATCATCCGGCCCGGACCGCTGAGCCGCCGGGCGTTCCGGGTGGTCCTGGCGCTCCGGGTGCTCCTGGCGGTCCGGGCGGTCCGGCGGCTGCGGGCGGTCCGGCGGCTCCGGGCGGGACGCCGCCGGCCGGGCTCGACGTGAGCGCCGCGCATCCGGCCCGGGTGTGGAACTACTGGCTGGGCGGGCGGGACTACTTCGCCGCCGACCGGGCCGCGGGCGAGCAGATCAGCCGGGAGTTCCCGCACCTGGCCCAGACCGCGCGAGCCGAGCGGGCGTTCCTGGTCCGCGCGGTGCGGTTCCTGGCCGGGCCGGCGAGAATCCGGCAGTTCCTCGACGTCGGAGCGGGACTTCCCACCGGGGGCAACACCCACGAGATCGCCCAGCGGATCGCGGCCGACACCGGGATCGTCTACGCGGACAACGACCCGGCCGTGCTGCTGCACGCCCGGGCCCTGCTGCAGACCCCGATGCTGGCCAGCACCCCCGAGGGCACGGTCAGCTACGTGGACGCCGACCTGCGCGACGTGACCGCGCTGCTGGCCGGCTCGGTGCGGACCCTGGACCTCGAGCGGCCGGTGGCGCTGATCATGCTCGGCGTGCTCGGCCACATCGACGACCACGGCGTGGCCCGGTCGATCACCAGCCAGCTCATGAACGCGCTGCCATCCGGCAGCTACCTGGCCATCGCGGACGGCGTGGCCGGGACCGGGCCGGCCGCCGAGGCTGTGGCCGAGGCGCAGCGGCGGTACAACGACGGGGCTGTTCTGCCCTACCACCTGCGCCGGCCGGAGGAGCTGGCCAGCTTCTTCGACGGGCTGGACCTGATCGAGCCGGGCGTGGTGCCATGCCCGGCGTGGAAGCCGGACGCCTCGGGCCGGGCCGCCGCCGCGCCCGCCGCGGAGGAGGCGGCGGCGTACTGCGGGGTGGCGCGCAAACGCTGAGCCGGCGCGGGCATTCGCGCAAAAGATCGCCGTTAGGACACGGTTTTACGCAATGATCCTGCGCCGACACGCATGACCGGCGCATGTCTTCCCGGTTCGCCGGGCCCTACCCTGGGCTCATGACCGAGACCATGGCGGGGCGCGCGACCGAGCTGAACCGGCTTGCCTGGGAGCACGCCGCGCACAACTACCACCCGCTGCCCGTCGTCGCCGACGAGGCCGAGGGCGCCTGGGTGACCGACGTCGACGGGCGGCGCTACCTGGACATGCTCGCCGCGTACTCGGCGCTGAACTTCGGCCACCGGCACCCGCGGCTGATCGCCGCGGCCATGAGCCAGCTCGAGCGGCTCACGCTGGTGAGCCGGGCGTTCGACCACGACCAGTTCGGGCCGTTCTGCGCGGAACTGGCCGAACTGGCCGGCATGGACGCGGTGCTGCCGATGAACACCGGCGCCGAGGCGGTCGAGACCGCGATCAAGGTCGCCCGCAAGTGGGGGTACCGGGTCAAGGGGGTGCCCCGCGACGAAGCGGTGATCATCGCGTTCGACGGGAACTTCCACGGGCGCACGACCACGATCATCAGCTTCTCCACCGACCCCGACGCGCACGACGACTTCGGGCCGTACACGCCGGGGTTCCGGGTCGTGCCGTACGGCGACCTGGCCGCGGTTTCTGCTGCCCTTGATGACCGGGTGGTCGCGGTGCTGGTCGAGCCGATCCAGGGCGAGGCCGGGGTGGTCGTCCCGCCGGCCGGGTTCCTGGCCGGGCTGCGCGAGCTGTGCACGGCGAACAACGTCCTGATGATCGCGGACGAGGTCCAGTCCGGGCTGGGGCGGACCGGTCACACGTTCGCGTGCGCCGCCGAGGGCGTCGTGCCGGACGCGTACCTGCTGGGCAAGGCGCTGGGCGGCGGGATCGTCCCGGTGTCGGCGATGGTGTCGAACTGGCCGGTGCTCGGCGTCCTCGCGCCGGGGCAGCACGGGTCCACGTTCGGCGGGAACCCGCTGGCCTGCGCGGTCGGCCGCGAGGTGGTCGCCATCTTGCGCACCGGGGAGTACCAGGCCCGCGCGGCCGCGCTCGGCGAGCACATGCACGCCCGGCTGGCCGCGCTGCCGCGCGAGGTGGTCCGGGCTGTGCGCGGGCGCGGGCTGTGGGCCGGGGTCGAGTTCGCCACGCTGCCCGGCCGCGAGGTGTGCGAGCGGCTGGCCGCGGCCGGGGTGCTGGCCAAGGAGACGCACGGCAACGTGATCCGGCTCGCGCCGCCGCTGGTGATCAGCGAAACCGACCTCGACTGGGGCCTGGACCGGATCGAGCAGGTCCTGAACTGATCGTGGGACGGCTGGGGCTGCTGGTTCCGGGTCGATGTGACGTTGTACCTGCTCTTACAAGGTCGGAGTGACATCGACCATGTCCGGGTCGGACGCCGCCGACGGTCCGGGGTAATTTCAGGCGGCGGTAGGCGCCAGAGTAGTGGACCAGGGGGCCGCGGGGCGCTGGGCCCGCGGGTTCCCCGGGGTCGGTGACGGGTTCCCCGGGGGCGGGGCGGACGGTTTCATCGGGGGAGGCGACGGATTCGACCTCGCCGACGACGATGCTATGGTCGCCGGCGTCGTGCACCGCGGTGGTGCGGCACTCCAGGACGGCCAGCGCGTCGTCGAGCAGCGGCGCGCCGGTGGCCGGGCCGGGGTGGTGGGCCACGCCGTCCAGCTGGCCGTCGAGCGGGCGGCCGCGCAGCGCCAGCCAGCGGGCGGTCTTCTCGTCGTCCTCGGCCAGGATCGACACCGCCCAGGAGCCCTCGGCCAGGACCGCGTCGTGGAACCGGGCGATCTTCTCGGCGCAGAACAGGACGAGCGGCGGGTCCAGCGACACCGAGGTGAACGCGCTGACCGTCATGGCGTGCCCGCCGCGGGTGGTGATCACCACGATCCCGCTCGCGAACTGGCCCGCGGCCTGCCGGAAGGAGGCGTGATCCACGGTCATCGCGGTCGGATCCCGCCGCCTCGGACGCCGGCGCCGCGGACCCAGGCGCCGAAGGACAGGGCGATCCCGGCCAGCGAGCTCACCGTGCCGCCGTACAGGTACAACTTGCCCGCGGCGGTGTTGGTGATGATCACGCTGCCGCTGGCGACCGGCATGGACAGGACGAACGACGCGAGGATCCAGCCGAGCGCCGGCCACAGCGCGCCGCCGACCGAGCGCATGGCCCAGGCTCCGAGCAGGCAGGTGACCAGCAGCACCAGGCAGAACACGATGGCCCCGAGGGGCGCGTTCCGGCTGTACTGGAAGCTGCCGATGAGGCCTTCCACCGCGCCGGCCAGGAACAACGAGGCGTAGGCGGCCGCGCTGAGCAGCGTCCGGGTCCCCTTCCCGCCGGTCGCGAGGTTCATAAACAGCAGGTTACTGCCCAAACAGCTCGGTCTCGGGTCCGGCCGGGCCGTGCGGCCCGGCCAGCAGGGTGTAGTACTCGGTACCGCTGGCCAGGCGGCGCACGCCGTCGGACAGGGCGAAGTACGGCGGGTCGACGGTGATCTGGGTGGCGTGCGCGCGCATCGCGGCCAGCTTGCGGTCGAAGTACGCCTCGGCGTCGACGTGGGTGGTGCTCTGCTCGGAGCCGAGCGCGGCGGTGGCGTAGAACCTGGCCGGCGCGTCCGGGCCGGCCAGCTCGCAGGCGCGCCAGGCGACCCGGTGGGCCTGGATGTGATCGGGGTGCCCGTAGGCGCCGTTGGCGTCGTAGGTCACCAGAACCTGCGGCCGCACCTCGCCGATGACGTCGAGCAGGGCGTGCGCGGCCTGGTCCACCTCGGCGCGCCAGAAGCAGCGCGGGTCGTCGTTGCCCGCGGTGCCCATCATGCCCGAGTCGCGCCAGCGGCCGGGGCCGCCGAGGAACCGGTGGTCGGTCACGCCGAGCGCGGCGCAGGCCGCGGCCAGCTCGCCGATCCGGTACTCCCCCAGCCCGTCCTCCTTCTCGGCGGCCAGGTGGGCCAGCGACGGCGGGATGATCTCGCCGAGCTCGCCGAGCGTGCAGGTGACCAGCGTGACCTGGGCGCCTTCCGCGGCGTAGCGGGCCATCGTGGCCCCGGTGTAGATCGACTCGTCATCCGGGTGCGCGTGCACCAGGAGCAACCGGCGGTCCGGGCTCATGACAGTGAGCCTAACTGGCTAGATTTCATCTCATGAACGAGAGCTTCCCCCGGCAGGAGGCGCGGACCAGGCGGTTCAGCCTCGGGGTGCCGCGCGCGTTCCGTGTCTCGCCCGACGGCGCCCGGGTCGTCTACCTGCGCACCAAGGGCGGCGCCGACCCGGTGACCTGCCTGTGGGTGCTGGACGTGGACCACGGGGCCGAGCGCCTGGTGGCCGACCCGCGGACACTGGGTGCCGATGAGCAGAACCTGCCGCCGCAGGAGCGGGCCCGGCGCGAGCGGGTCCGGGAGTCGGCGGGCGGGATCGTGGCCTACGCGACCGACCGGGCGGTGACGGCGGCCGTCTTCGCGCTGTCCGGGCAGGTGTTCGCCGTGCCGCTGACCGGCGGGGATCCGCTGGCCCGGCCGGTGGCGACGCGGACCCCGGCGCTCGACCCCCGCCCCGACCCGGCCGGGCGGCGGCTGGCCTACGTCTGCGACGGGGCGCTCCGGGTGGCGCGCCTGGCCGGCGACGACGACACCGGGGACCGGGCGGTCGCGGACCCGGCCGGCGCGGCCGGCGTCACGTTCGGGCTGCCCGAGTTCATCGCGGCCGAGGAGATGGACCGGCACCGGGGTTACTGGTGGGCCCCGGACGGCTCGGCGCTGCTGGTCGCGCGGGTGGACGAGACCCCGGTCGCCCGGTGGCACATCGCCGATCCGGCGCACCCGGACCGGGTGCCCGCCGAGGTGGCCTATCCCGCGGCCGGCACCCCGAACGCCGCCGTGTCCCTGCTCCTGGCCCGGCTGGACGGCGGTACCGTGCCGGTCGATGCCGACTGGGCCGCGTTCCCGTACCTGGTCAGCGCGGTCTGGCAGGACGGGCACGACCCGCTGGTGGTGGTGCAGAGCCGGGACCAGCGGGCCATGCGGATCCTCGGCGTCGACGTGGCCAGCGGCGCCACCACCGTGCTGCACGAGGACACCGACCCGGTATGGCTGGAGATCGTGCCCGGCGTCCCGGCCTGGACCGCGGACGGCCGGATCGTGTGGGCCCGCGACGAGGCGGACACCCGGCGCCTGGTCCTGCTCGCTCCCGGCGGCGCGCCGGAGCCGGTGACCCCGCCCGGCCTGCAGGTCCGCGGGGTGCTGGACGTGGACGGGGACACGGTGCTGTTCCATGCCTCCGGCCTCGACCCGGCGGCGGTGGATCTGTGGCGTTACCGACCGTCCGGCCTGCACCGGGCCGGGACGGGCGGCGGCGTCGAGGCCGGTACCAGCGCGGGCGGCACCACGGTCACCTCCCGCCGGGCGCTCGACGCCGACGGCGTAACCGTGACCATCTCCCGGGACGGTTCCTGGCCGTCCGTCAGCGTCCCGTCGCTGGCTGAGCCGCCGGCGCTGCCCTCCCCGGACCCGGTGCTGTTCCGGGCCGGCCCGCGGGATATCCAGACCGCGGTGCTATTCCCGTCCTGGTACCGGCCCGGGCAGGATCAGTCTGGGCGGGGCCCGCTGCCGGTGCTGCTCGACCCGTACGGCGGCCCGCACGCGCAGCGGGTGCTCCGGGCGCGCGGCGCGTACCTGGTCTCGCAGTGGTTCGCCGAGCAGGGCTTCGCGGTGGTCATCGCGGACGGCCGCGGCACCCCGGGCCGCGGGCCGGGGTGGGAACGCGCGGTGGCCGGCGACCTGGCCGGGCCGGTGCTCGAGGACCAGGTGTCCGCGCTGGCCGCCGCGGCGGAGCGGTTCGCCGACCTGGACACGGGCCGGGTGGCGATCAGGGGCTGGTCGTTCGGCGGCTTCCTGGCCGGGCTGGCCGTGCTCCGCCGCCCCGACGTATTCCATGCGGCGATCGCGGGCGCCCCGGTGACCGACTGGCGGCTGTACGACACCCACTACACCGAGCGCTACCTGGGCCTGCCGGGTCCCGAGGCGCAGGCCTACGACCGGTCGGGGTTGATTGATCTGGCGGAACGGGCCGTGGCTCGTGCCACCCCGCGTCCGCTCATGCTCATCCATGGCCTGGCCGACGACAACGTGGTGGTGGCGCATACCCTGCGGCTGTCGGCCGCGCTGCTGGCCGCCGGGTACCCGCACGAGGTGCTGCCGCTGACCGGGATCACCCACATGGCCTCGCAGGAGACGGTCGCGGAGAACCTCCTGCTGCTCCAGCTCGACTTCCTGCGCCGCGGCCTCGGGGTGTAGCGAGGGTCACATTGCCCTATGGGACCTCCGTCACTTCTTTTTCGCGCCAACTGGAATAAGTTCTTGGGCATCGCCCGCACCACTTTGCCGTGCGTGGCGTAACGCTTACGCTCGAAGCAGCGAGGACGCTGAACGAATGACACAGGCACCGGAAGCGCCGGACAGAACCCGGGCGCAGATCTCCGCACGCACATTCCGCACCGACCCGTGGTGGAAGACGCCCGGCATCGTGGCCGCCGGCCTGACGATCTGGGTCAGCTACGCCACGGTCCGCGTGTTCACCGGCCACTGGTACTACGTGCCATCTGACCACTACCTGACCCCGTTCTACTCGCCGTGCGTCAGCGGCGAGTGCGTGCCCGGCTCGAGCGCCCTGGGCCAGTGGATCCCGGCGGTGCCGCCGATCATCCCCTACGCGTTCGTGTCGCTGGTGTTCGTGCTCGGCTTCCGGGTTACCTGCTACTACTACCGGGGGGCGTACTACCGGGCGTTCTGGCGGTCGCCGGGCGCCTGCGCGGTGCGCGAGCCGCACGCCAAGTACACCGGGGAGACCAGGGTCCCGCTGATCGCGCAGAACCTGCACCGCTACTTCTGGTACGCGGCCCTGTTCATCGCGATCCTGCTCAGCTACGACGTGGTGCAGGCGTTCCGCGGGCCGGACGGGAAGTTCGGCGTCGGCATCGGGTCGCTGATCCTGCTGGCCAACGTGATCCTGCTGTGGGGCTACACGCTGGGCTGCCACTCGTGCCGGCACATCACCGGCGGGCGGCTGAAGAACTTCTCCGAGCACCCGGTCCGGTACTGGGCCTGGACGAAGGTCTCCTGGCTGAACACCCGGCACCTGCAGTTCGCCTGGATCACCCTGGGCACGCTGATGCTGAGCGATCTGTACATCATGCTGGTGGCCAGCGGCGCCTTCGCTGATCCGCGAATCTTCAACTAGAGGGACCGTCATGGACGAGAGTGATCGTTACTCCTACGACGTAGTGGTCGTCGGCGCGGGCGGCTCGGGACTGCGGGCGGCGATCGAGGCGCGGCTGCATGGCAAGAAGACCGCGATCATCTCCAAGTCGCTGTTCGGCAAGGCGCACACGGTCATGGCCGAGGGCGGCTGCGCGGCGGCCATGGGCAACGTGAACCCGGCCGACAACTGGCAGGTCCACTTCCGCGACACGTTGCGCGGCGGCAAGTTCCTGAACAACCCGCGGATGGCCGAGCTGCACGCCAAGGAGGCCCCGGACCGGGTGTGGGAGCTCGAGGCCTGGGGCGCGGTGTTCGACCGGACCAAGGACGGCAAGATCAGCCAGCGGAACTTCGGCGGGCACACCTATCCGCGGCTGGCCCACGTCGGCGACCGGACCGGCCTGGAGATGATCCGGACGCTGCAGCAGAAGGTGGTGGCGCTGCAGCAGGCCGACGCGGCCGAGTTCGGCGACCCGGAGGCGATGATCAAGGTCTTCGCGGAGACCACGATCACCGAGCTGGCGAAAGACGGCGAGCGCATCGCCGGGGCGTTCGGGTACTTCCGGGACACCGGCCGGTTCGTCCTGTTCGAGGCGCCGGCGGTGGTGCTCGCGACCGGCGGGATCGGTAAGACGTTCAAGGTCACGAGCAATTCCTGGGAGTACACCGGCGACGGGCACGCGCTCGCGCTGCTGGCCGGCGGCCCCCTGCTGAACATGGAGTTCGTGCAGTTCCACCCCACCCACATGGTCTGGCCGCTGTCGGTGGCCGGGCTGCTGGTCACCGAGTCGGTGCGCGGCGACGGCGGCGTGCTGCGCAATTCCGAGGGCAAACGGTTCATGTTCGATTACGTGCCGGACGTGTTCCGCCCGATGTACGCCGAGACCGAGGAGGAGGCCGACCGCTGGTACACCGACCAGGCCAATAACCGGCGCCCGCCCGAGCTGCTGCCCCGGGACGAGGTGGCCCGGTCGATCAGGGCCGAGGTCAAGGCCGGCCGCGGGTCACCGCACGGCGGGGTGTTCCTGGACATCGCGTCCAGGCTCCCGGCCGAGGAGATCTTGCGCAAGCTGCCGTCGATGTACCACCAGTTCAAGGAGCTGGCCGACGTCGACATCACCAGGGAGCCGATGGAGGTCGGCCCGGCCCAGCACTACGTCATGGGCGGGGTCGAGGTGGACCCGGACAGCGCGGCGGTACCCGGCGTGCCGGGCCTGTTCGCGGCCGGGGAGGTCTCCGGCGGCATGCACGGCTCGAACCGGCTCGGCGGCAACTCGCTGTCGGACCTGCTGGTGTTCGGCCGTCGCGCCGGCGCGGGCGCCGCGGACTACCTCGACGGCGTGACCGCCCGGCCGGCGGTGTCCGACGCCGAGCTCGCGGCGGCTCGCAGCGAGGCACTCGTCCCGCTCGAGCGGGACGGCGGTGAGAACCCGTACACGGTTCACCACGAGGTCCAGCAGACGATGAGCGACCTGGTCGGCATCATCCGCC
The DNA here is from genome assembly GCA_963819785.1 of uncultured Actinomycetes bacterium. GTDB lineage: Bacteria > Actinomycetota > Actinomycetes > Streptosporangiales > Streptosporangiaceae > Palsa-504. The sequence continues at coordinate 360,155 of CAWFXW010000016.1, forward strand.
GGGAAAGCGAGATCAAGACCGCGCTGGCCGACCTGGACAAACTGCGCGAGCGGGCCGAGAAGGTCAGCGCGCCAGGCGGCCGCGCCTACAACCCCGGCTGGCATATGGCACTCGACCTGCGGAACATCCTGCTGATCGCCGAATGCGTGGCGCAGGCGGCACTGGAGCGGCAGGAGAGCCGGGGCGGCCACACCCGGGACGACTACCCGGAGATGTCGCCCGAATGGCGGAAGGTCAACCTGGTCTGCCTGCTCGACGGCAACCACGTGGCGCTGCACCGCCAGCCTCTCCCGGCGATGCGGCCCGACCTGCTCGCGCTGTTCGACGTGACCGAGCTGAAGAAGTACATGACCGATGAGGAACTGGCCGGGCTGCCGGACGACGCGGACTCGGCGGAGGAGAAGCACTGATGAGCTACGAGGTGGCGCTGCGGGTCTGGCGCGGGGACGCGGGCGCCGGGGACCTGGCCGACTACCAGGTCGAGGTCAACGAGGGCGAGGTCGTGCTGGACATCCTGCACCGGCTGCAGGCAACCCAGGCCAGCGACCTGGCCATCCGGTGGAACTGCAAGGCCGGCAAGTGCGGGTCGTGCTCGATGGAGATCAACGGGCGGCCGCGGCTGGCCTGCATGACCCGGATGTCGGTCTTCGAGCCGGCCGAGACGCTGACCATCACGCCGCTGCGCACCTTCCCGGTGATCCGCGACCTGGTCACCGACGTGTCGTTCAACTACGCCAAGGCGCGGGAGATCCCGTCGTTCACCCCCGACCCGTCGGTCAAGCCCGGCGAGTTCCGGATGCAGCAGGTCGACGTGAACCGGTCGCAGGAGTTCCGCAAGTGCATCGAGTGCTTCCTGTGCCAGAACACCTGCCACGTGATTCGTGACCACCCGGAGAACGAGCGGCCGTTCGCCGGGCCGCGGTTCCTGATGCGGATCGCCGAGCTCGAGATGCACCCGGCCGACACCGCCGACCGGCGCGAGATCGCCCAGGACGACTTCGGCCTGGGGTACTGCAACATCACCAAGTGCTGCACCGAGGTCTGCCCCGAGCACATCAAGATCACCGACAACGCGCTGATCCCGATGAAGGAGCGTGTCGCCGGCCGCAAGTACGACCCGCTGGTCTGGCTGGGCGACAAGATCGGCCGCCGCACCCACAAGGACACCCCCAAGGTGCCCGTCCGGGGGCAATGAAACTGTACTTTCAGCACCCTCTTGGGTGGTGAAACCGCGGTTTCAGTACGCTGGGCCGGGCCTATGGGTGTGCTTCATGAAGACAGGATGAAACCGGGCTAAGCGGGGTGGGGGCCCGGCTACGATGAACGATGGCTGGGGGGCCGCCCCGGGCTGGGATGAACGTGTTCGTGGAGCCCGCACCACTGCCCGTTCGGCATAAAAATGTCTTTGACCGTGGGAGCGAAGGGCTGGCATGTCGCATCTGACGTTCGCGGAGGCCGGGGTCGTCGGTCTGCTGCAAGGGATAACCGAGCTGTTCCCGGTGTCCAGCCTGGGCCACGCCGTCCTCATCCCGGCGGTTGTCGGCGGCCAGTGGGCGCGGGACCTGAATGTTTCCAAGGCCGAGTCGCCGTACCTGGCGTACATCGTCGGGCTGCACGTGGCGACCGCCCTGGCCATGATCGCCTTCTTCTGGCGGGACTGGATACGGATCATCGGGGGCTTCTTCGCCTCGCTCCGGCAGGTCATCGCGCCCGAGCCGGGCACCAGGCGCTTCCAGCCGCAGGGCACCGACCAGACGCTCGCCTGGATGATCATCCTGGCCACGATCCCGGTCGGGATCGCCGGGCTGCTGCTCGAGCACACGTTCCGCACGGTCTTCAGCAAGCCGATCCTCACCTCGGCGTTCCTGTTCGTGAACGGGCTGATCCTGCTGGGCGGCGAGGCGCGGCGGCGGCGCGGGGCGGCCGCCGAGGTGCTGCAGGTGGCCGCGGACCAGCAGCTGGTGGCCGAGCGGCAGACCGCCTCCGTCGCCGCGGGCGGGCACGGCGCGATCGGCGGCGGCCGGCACTCCGCGGGACAACGGGCGGTCAAGCAGGAGCAGGCGGGCCTCGCGGTGGCGGCTGACCGCAGGCTGACCGGCCTCGGCTTCGTGACCGCCTTCTACCTCGGCGCGCTGCAGATCCTGGCGCTGCTGCCCGGCATCAGCCGGGACGGCTCCGTGATGGTCGGCGGCATGTTCCGCGGCCTGACCCGGCAGGATGCCGCGCGCTTCTCGTTCCTGCTCTCGGCCCCGGTCATTTTCGCGGCCGGCCTGCTGAAGATCAAGGACCTGACCGGTCCGCTGGCGGCCGGGATCCGCGGGCAGGTGCTGTTCGGCAGCATCCTGTCCTTCGTCGGCGCCTACCTCGCGCTCAGGTTCCTGGTCAGCTACCTGAGCAAGTCCACGCGGACACTGACGCCGTTCGCGATCTACTGCCTGGCGGCCGGCCTGGGTTGCTTCGTCTACCTGGCCGTGAAGTAGACGCTGGCCAGCGGTCACCCAAAGGCAGACGGGGCAGCTGAGGCGGCAGCGAGCTGGCTGGCGCTGGCGCCGGCCCAGGGGCGGGTGAAGCCGATCGGGTCGCGGTTGGTGTAGCTGGCGACGCGGAGCGGGACGCCGGTCGCGTAGGCCTCGATCATCTTCCCGCCCCCGATGACCAGGCCGACGTGACCGGGCGAGGTCGGGGTGCCGTCGGCGCCGGCGAAGAACACCAGGTCGCCCGGCTGCACCTGGGAGGCCGGGACGCGCACCTCGGACGCCCACTGCGCCTGCGAGGTGCGCTCGAGGTTGATCCCGGCGGTCCGGTAGGCCATCATCACCAGGCCCGAGCAGTCGAACGCGTCCGGGCCGGTGCCGCCGAACAGGTACGGCTTGCCGAGCTGCTGCTCGGCGTAGCCGATGGCGGCGGCCACGACCTGGTTCGGCGCGTTGATCGCGGGCACGCCGCCGGCCACCACCCCGCCGGCCGTGCCGGTGCACCCGGCCGCCTGGCTTCCCGACGGCATCTGGGCGGAGACCACCGAGTACTTGCCGCCCGCGTAGACGCCGGCGTAGTACAGCACGCTCTGCACGTAGGACTGCAGGTGGTTGTAGGCGAAGATGGCCGCCGCCGGGTTGGTCTGGACCTGGAATTCGAGCAGGTACTTCGCCGCGCCCGCGATCGCGTCCGCCGGGTCGTAGACATCGGCGTTGGGGCCGCCGTCCTCGTCGGTGGCCACGCCGTTGACGACCTGGCTGGCCGGGTGGACCGGCAGCCCGCCCCAGACGTTGCCGGCCGCGCCGGTGATGCCGATCTGCATCGGGCCGGCCGCGCCGAACGCGTTGTGCCCGCTGTGCACGCCGGGCAGGGTGGTCCGGCCGTTGTCGCTTTCCACCGTGCCGATCCCGGCCAGGATCGTCCACGGCACGCCGTACTGCTGGCCGACCTTCTTGTACCAGAACAGGTAGTCGGACGGGATGGACTTGGCCTGCGCGCCGGCGGGGGGCTGGCCGGCGGTCCCGGTCTGCTGACCGGAGCAGCCGGCACCGGCGGCGAAGAACAGGTTGGTCCCGACCAGGACCGGCACGGCCAGCAGGCCGAGCAGCAGGAGGCCGGCGGCGCCGATGACGACCGTGATCAGGATGCGGTGCTGGGTGGGCTGGTGCTGTGGAACTGGGGCCTGTTTCTTCTCGGGCTGAAACAGCAGCCTGTTACTCATGAATTTCCCGCGGATTCCAATTCGATGTCGCTGACTTGCCAGCTGCTGCCTGACCCGGTCACGGTGACCGCGTACTGCGCGCTGGCGTTGCTGGTACCGCTCGAGGTGGCCAGCCGCTGGCCCGCGGTGACGACGAACGTCATGCTGGACGGGCCGAACGCGCGCAGCGAGCTGATCACCGCGGTCCCGGTAGAGACCTGCTTCTGGCTTTTCCGGAGCTTGGCCACGCCGGAGGTCCCGTAGACCGCCCGAAGCGTGCCCGCGAGCTGGCCGGTGACCAGGTCACCCATGGCGCCGACGTAGTCGGCCGGGCTCTCGGTGTAGGTGTAGGTGTTGTAGTCGATGCTGAACCGGACCGCCACCGCGGCGGCGGCGGCCAGGTCCTGCTGGGTGAAGGGCAGCCAGGCGTAGATGTCCGGGCCGCCCGCGGCGGCGGCCGAGGCCTGGACCGCGGGGGCCGCGGATGGCGTCTGCTCCGCGGCCGGCGCGCTGGCGCTCGGGCTGGGGGTGGCGGCGGCCTGGGCTTTCCCGTGGGAGTGGGGAGCCACCAGGTAGTAGCCGAGCGCGGCGAGCGCGATGACGACCGCGACGAAGACCGCGCTACGCTGGCGAGGGCTGAGTTCCACGGTGACCGTCCGTTATTTGTCCCGCCGTATCGGGCGCAGCCAGAACGGCATGGCCCGCTGTTCTTCCGTGCCGCTGCCCTGGCCTTGGTTCTGGCCCTGGCCCTGGCCTTGGCCTTGCGGGGGCGCGGCGGGCCGGCGCTCCTCGGGGGGGCGCTGGCGGGGGCCAGCGCCGCTGCTGGCGCCGGCCCAGCCGGACGAGGCCGGCTTGTGCGGCCAGGCCGGGGCGGGCCCTCCAGTGGTACTGCCGCTGGTGCTACCGGTCCCGCCGGATCTGCTGGGCGCGCCGCCGGAGGTGGCGCGGGTGCGGGCGGGTCCCGCGGTTCCCGCTGGTCCCGCTGAGCGGCCGGCGCCGCGCGACCAGCTGGAGGCGGCGCTGGCCGTCCCGTTGCCGGTTCTCGGCGGCAGGTCGAGCGGCGGGGCGGTGCGCCCGCCGCTCTCGGTCTCGGGCATGCTCCGGTTCCGGGCCATGCTCGCGGCGCCGGCGCCGCGCCGCGTGCTCGCGCTCATCTCGCCATCCCCGTCGGCCGCGGGGGGCGCGTCGGGCCGGAACCGCGACGCGTACGCGTCTCCCGCCGCGACCGCCGCGGCGTTCGCGGCCTCGCCCGAGTTGGTGGCGCCCGCCGCGGCGGCCGCCCCGGCCCCGCTGGCCACGCCGGCCGCGACCGCGACCTGGCCCGGGTTGCGGCGCGCCCACCGGGCGACCCGGTTGCCCGCGACGCCCGGGATGGCGACGCTCGCGGCCGTCGCCGTGTTCCGGCGGAAGGTGAAGCCCGCGTCGCGCAGGCTGACCTCGGCGCGTTCAGTGGAGCCGAGCGTGCCGTAGCCGACCGCGGAGAATAGGTGGGTGAACGGCTTGCGGTAGATGAAGACGGCCACCGTGACCAGCGCGATCATCAAGATCTTGAGCGCCCACGGCAGGGCCTGGTCGGTGGTGCCCATGATGAGCGAGTAGCAGTACAGCAGCACGCTCAGCACGATCGCGACCGCGGCCTGTTTCATCAGCACGCCGACGATCATCTCGAACCAGCGGATGGCGATGATCCGGCCGAAGCCGGGGTGCGTCCCGATGATGAGGAAGAACGGCCCGGCCACCAGCAGCAGCAGGAATCCCAGCTTGAGCACGATCAAGGTCAGCGCGATGAGCAGGATGAGCAGCCCGGCGACCAGCGCGGCGAACATCGCGGCGAAGGCGATCTCGAGCCGGGTGGTCCACTGGTTGCCCTGGAACAGGGGGTAGACGGCCGGGTTGTTCTGCTGGAGTTTGGCCGCGACGCCCGCGTAGGTGGACTGCTTGGCCTGGAGCAACGAGGTCGTCGGGGTCTCGTTGGCCGCGTACGCCTGTGACCACAGCAGCTGCCGGCCGTAGGTGTTGACCACGGTCTGCGGGCCGTTGCCCTGCGTGTTGTACTGGGTGGTGCCGAGCTCCCCGTACAGCCAGGGCTTGCAGACCAGCACCGACCACAGCTCGTTGGCGTTGTCGTCGACCAGGCCGTTGCCGCTGGTGAAGGCGTAGTTGGCGGCCACGCTCTGCGGGTCGCCCTGGGTGACCGGCAGGCAGTTGCTGTTGGCCGGGGCGGGCAGTTTGGCGAACGCGGTGTTGAGGACCTGGGTGACGCCGTTGGAGACGGTGGTCCCGATCCCGGTGAAGGCGGCGGGCTTGCCGATCAGCAAGATGGCCGCGGTAGCGGCCACCACCATCCACAGCGTGCCCTCGATGGTGCGGGTGGCGCGCTTGCGGATCAGGCCCTGCCAGGCCAGCCACATGGCGCCCAGGATGACGACCGGCGCCAGGTAGGGGAAGTAGATGGCCTTGCCCAGCGCGCTGATCAGCTTGTTGACCTCGGTCTGCAGCCAGGTCAAGATGTTGTCGCCCGCGGCGGACTGGTAGACGGTGATCGTCACCCGGTCGATGGATTTGGCCGCGTCAAAGACCATCCCGGCCACGTTGTTGCCGATCAGCGACGTCATGTCCGAGCATTGCAGGCCGTGCGCGGCCCAGAACTGGCCGGCCACCCCGTAGTTGTCGTACAGCGTCTTGCCGCCCCCAGTGCCGACTCCCGGCGCGGCGGGCGGCTCCACCATGGCGTCGATGCCGCCGGTGGCCTGCTCGGGCTGGGGCAGCGAGGGCTGGCAGATGTTGTTCAGGCCGCCGATGATCCCGCTCGAGCCCTGCTTGCACAGCCCGACCAGCCCGCCGATGTCGCCGATGCCCGGCACCTGGCACACGCCGCCGGGCGCGGCGGGCGCCGCGGGGGTGAGCTCGGCGGTGAGGACGACCTGGTGCGGGGTGCTGGCCGCGGGGTGGGTGGCGGCCAGCGCGGGCGCGCCGAAGCCGAGCACTGCCCCGGCGGTCACGAGTGCTGCTATCGCCCAGCGCACGGTGCGGCGGGCACGGGCGCCTTGGCCAGCACGGGCGCCTTGGCCAGCGCGGCGCTGGGACGGGGCGAGCGGGACAAACATCGGGGGAACTCCTGGTGGGTCTGGCTAGGACGACGCTTCGGCCGCGTCGGTGCGGGGGCCGGGCTGGCCGTGGCCCGCCCGGGTGGGGTTGGTGTCGATCCAGTCCCGCAGTTCCTCGGAGACCAGGTCGATCCCGATGCGGCCGGCCCGGTCGTCCAGGTCCCGGAAGATGCACTCGCCGTTGCCGAGCGCACGGAGCACGGCCTTGTGCTCATCGGAGGGGGCGACCCCGAGCAGCGACATGACGTTTGCCACCTCGCCGCGTTCGGTCGACCGGAAGGCGAACACGCTGGACAGGCAGTTGGTCACCTGCTCGTGCAGCAGGTCGCCGGCGTTCTGCGAGACCAGGATCAGCGCGGTGTTGCGGGACCGGCCCATCCGGGACACCTCGGGCACCAGCTTGGCGCCCTCGGGGGTGGAGGTGATGGCCCAGGCCTCGTCCAGGAAGATGGCCTTGGGCTTGGTGCGGTCGATGCCGTTCAGCAGCTTGCGGGCGAACTGCGAGACCAGGTAGAGCAGCGCGACCGAGAGCCGCTGCTCGTAGGAGTAGTCGTCACGGTTGGTGCTCGTGTCGGGCAGGGTCAGCCCGGCCAGCGTGAAGACCGTGGTCCAGCCTTCCGCGTCGATCTGCTGGCCCACCGACGGGGCGAAGCACAGCCGGGCCAGCCGCATCTCCGAGATCGACCGCATGACCGCGCCGGTGTTCTTCCAGGCCGGGTCGTCGGCCGCCTCCAGGTACTCAATGACCTTGCCCAGGCTCGGCCGGTCCAGCCCGGCCACCGCGCCGACCGCCTGGATCATGGCGCTCTCGCGTTCCTCGCTCATCCTGGGCAGCAGCAGCCGCAGCGTCTCGGTCGCCATCGTGCGCTTCTCGGACAGGTCCAGGCCGAAGGAGAACGGGTCGAGCAGGCCCGGGGCGGCCGCGCCGAGCGGCAGCACCCGCGCCTTGCGGCCCTGCCGCTTGAGGTATTCCACCAGCGACTCGGCGTCGCCCTTGGGGTCGATCACCGCGACGGTCGCGCCGCGCAGCGCCAGCTGGTAGATGAGCAGCAGGGCCAGCGTGGTCTTGCCGCCGCCCGGCTCGCCGGTGATGGCGATGGCGGTGGGCCGGTTCCGCGCCGCGGCCAGCAGCGGGTCGAAGTGCACGATGGACCGGGCCCGGCCCAGGGTCTCGCCGATGTACGGCCCGATCCACCCAGCCTGCTGCGCGTCGCGGCGGTCGCCGAGTTCCACGGTGGCGGTCGGCATCCCGCCGGCGATCGTGTACAGCGGCTGACGCTGCACGTAGGAGTTCAGCCGGATCCGCTCGCCGGGCAGCGACTCGCACAGCAGCGAGAACTGGTCGCCGGTCGAGTTGACCACGTCGATCCCGATGTCGCGGTAGTGCTCGACCACCGCCTCCACCCGGCGCACGCACAGGTCCCGGGTCGGCGCGGTCACGATCAGCCGGTGCCAGCCGTACACGAACGGAAGGCGTTCCTTGGTGATGCCGTGCTCGAGCATCCGGGCCGCCGCGATCTGCTCGGCCAGCGCGATCGGCGCCTCCGCGCCGGCCTCGCGGATATGCGCGTCCATATCGCGAGCGTGCGCCAGGCGCCGGCTGACGTCCTTGCTCGCCTTGGCCGGCGAAATGAGTTTCATCCGGGAGCTGATCTCGACCGGGAATGGCAGCGAATCCGCGTAATGCAGCCACGGCTCGCCGTCCGGAAAGGACATGACATCGGGAAACCGGGCGAAGGAGACAAAGGCGGCATACGATTCCCCGCTAATGTGCTCCAGCGTCAGCACCGTGCGCCCGTTGTGGATCTGCCCCTCGAAGAGCGTGTCGATCTCCCCGGCGCCCCACCGCCGCCGCTTGGTCGCGGACGGCACCGGCTCGCCCGCCGTGGCCATCAGCGTGTGCTGGACCAGCCAGGCGATCTCACCGGAGGTCGCGTGGCGCGCCGCGAGGGCGCTGGCGTTCAGCGCGCGGCCGAGGCGTTCGGCCGATTCGGTCCACTTGGTGATCTCGCCGCCGCTGACCGCCTCGTCGATGAGCCCGAGCCCGCGCTCGCCGCGGCCGTAGGCGGCGGCGAACTGGGACAGCACGCCGCCGGACAGCTGGGCCCGCACCCCGCGCTGGCCGAGCCGCACGCCCAGGTAGATCTCCTTGCCCCAGAAGTCCTTGGCCCAGACGTGCTGGTAGGACTGCTCCAGGTAGTCCCGCCAGCCCGGGCCGCCGTCCGACGTCGCGTCCAGGCCGGTGGCCCAGGCGTGCGCGGGATAGGACCGGTGCGCGATCCGCAGGTGCACCTCGGCGTCGGCCATCCGGATCGCGGCCAGCGCCACCGTGATGTTGGTGGCCAGCGCTTCCCGCTCCTCCGGGGTGGTGAACTCGTAGGAGACGGACGGGATCCGGTAGTACGCCCAGGCGTGGGTGTCGGTCAGCAGGACGCGGTCATCGAAGTACCTGATGCCGAGCCTGGTCTTGGCTCGGCTGGAACTCCTCCCCCTTAGTCCGCGTGCTCACCAGGACTCCTTTCCCGAACGCGTGCCTGCGGGGTTCCCGGCTCCGGGGTTTCGCCGCTGGTCAGGCCCGCGACCAGCACGCCGGCCAGCGCGGTGTAGGCCAGCCTGGTCTGCGGGTGCAGCGCGCGCCGGCGACTCCGCCCCGGCGGACAGCAGGTCATCCCAGGGCACCCGGACGATGGCCCGGCAGCGGCCCCGGGCTACCGACTCGGCCTGATGCACGTCGTCCATGCTCCGCCGGCTCACCCCGTTGACCACGGTCACGGACCGGGCCGCGAGCTCGTCGTACCCGTGCGAGGTCAGCCACTGCTGGGTGTGGGCCAGCGCGGTGGCCGCCTCCGGGCTGGCCGGGGTGACCAGCACGAGCTGGTCGGCCAGTTCCAGCACCCGGGTGAGCCCCGACGGCGCCGGATCGATCATGGTCAGCGGGTAGCGCTCGGCCAGCCGCGCGGACAGGCGCTGGTAGTCGCCACCGGTGAGGACGCGAGCGTCGTCGCCGGCAACCACGTCCAGCCGGCCGCGGGACCGGCCGCGACCTCGCGGCGGGACCATGGCCGGATCGGGTCCCCGGCCGGTGAGCAGCGCCGCCACCGTGGTGACCGGCTCGATGCGCGCGGCGAGCGAGCCCTCGCCGGGGTTGAGGTCGAGCGCGGCGACCGGGATCGCGCGCGCCGCGGCCAGCACATGGCCGGTCATCAGGGCGATCACGGACTGCCCCGCGCCGCTGGTGCAGCCGAGCACGGCGATCCGGCGGGGGCCGTCCAGCGGCAGCCGGGCCCGATCGCGGTCCAGCGCCGCCTGGTCCCGCTGGCCGGGCCCCTGGCCCTGGCCGCCGGTGACCACCTTCACCCGGCGCCGCCAGCTCGGATCGGTCACGCTGCCGGGACCGCTCAGGGCCCGCTCGACCGACGGCACCGGCGGCACCGGCCGGTCGCCGGCGTCGAGGTCAACGAACAGCGATGCCACCCGGGCCGCCACCGACCGCCCGGGGGCGGCGGGCGCGCGACCGGGGGCAGCGGTCGCCTGGGAGACCGGGGCGGGCGCGGGCGCGGGCCTTACCGGGGGGCGCAGGCCCGGCCGGGCGGCGGGAGCCGGGTCGGGTTCGGGCAGCGGCTCGAGCTCGAGCATGACGCCGGGGTCCGGGACGGAGCCGGGTTCGGGGAGCGGGACGGCTTCGGGGCGCGGCTCGGGGCGCGGGGCGGCCTCGGCTTCGGCTTCGGCTTCGGCTTCGGCTTCGGCTTCGGCTCTCGGCTTCGGCTTCGGCCTCGGGACCGGCTGGGCTTCGAGGACCGGCTGGGCTTCGGGAAGCGGCTCGGCCTGGGCTTCGGCCTCGGCCTTGGTTTCCGCCCTGGCTACGGCTCGGGGCATCCTGCTTCGGGGGCCGGGGTCAGCTCGGCCTCGGGGGTCCGGGCCGGCTCCGCTCCGGCTTCGACGACTGGCCCGGGGTTGGGCTCCGGCTCGAACGCTGGCTCTGGCTGGACGAAGGCGCCGGGGACCGGGGCCGGGCCCGGCTCCGGGTCGGCCACGTCCTCGGGGAACGGGCCGACCTGGGGAAACGCTCCGACCTCTGGGAACGGGCTGGCCTCGGGGAAGGCGGCGATCTGGGGGAAGGCGCCCGCGCCTGCTTCCGGCCAGGCGGGCGGGCTGAAGGACGCCGGGCCGGGCTGGCCGAGGTCGCGGGGATCAGGCTCGGGGTCGTGCGAGACCTCGAACGCCCGGGAATCCTGCCTGCGCTCGGACGGCGGAACCGCCCATGACGGCCGCCGCCGCACCACGTCGGGCTGCGCGTCGCCGACGGGGGCCTGTGTCCCGTCCTCCGGGTCTGGTCCGCGCTGCCAGCCCCGCAGGACCCGGACCCCCCTCGCCTCGGGACGGTCCGTGACTCGCTGCGGGACCGCGTGCGGTGCACCCGGCGCCGGAGCAGCGGACCGGACGGGCAGCGGCCGGGACGCCGGCTGGCCGGCCCGGACGCCTGCTGAGCCGGCCGCGATGCCGGCTGAGGCGACCGCGACGCCGCCGGGCCGGGCGACCGCGACGCCGGCGGGCCGGCGGCGCGCCTGCCCGGCCGGACTCTGGCTCGTGAGCTGGCGGCCAGCTCGGCGGCCTGCGATGCGGTCAGATCGGCGGCGGCCTGCGATGCGGCGGCCGGTGCCACTGCGGGCGCTACCGATACGGACGGGGCCGCGGCGGCTTCCAGCGTGCGCCGGGCCGACCTGCCCCGGGCGGCCGCCTGGCGTGCCTTCTTGGGCCGCGCGTTCTTGGGCCGCGCCCCGGCCGGTTCCGGCGCCACACCCGGACGGTCACGTAGACGTCATCCTTCTCCCCGAACGGGGTCATCCGGCACCAGGTCTTGGGCTCGGACAGGTAGCGGAGCTGCGAGCCGACCAGTTCCGGCAATCTCTTGCTCTCAATGACCGGCCGGGTGGTCAGCCAGGTGAGCACGCCGGGCGGGAGCACGTAAAGCCAGACCAAATTGTGATTAAAAGGCAAACCAATTACAACAAGGAAGAATATGTACGGAACGGTAATTCCGGTAAAAACGGCGATCCAGGTGATGGGCAACGGAGCCGGCAGCCGAAAGTCGTAAAGTTTATAGAGCCTTTTTTCGATCCGCCAGATATTGGTGTAAGTGGGAAGGTCCACTGGGCACGCGCTCCTTCGGTCAGGCCGGGATCAGTGGACTCCGAGCGCGTTGGCTATGCCGGTGGCGAGCACCTGGACGATGCCGGGCGTGTAGAAGACCACGGCGATGGCCACGGCCAGCACGATGAACTGCACGAACCGGGTGATCTCACGGGTGAACAGGAAGAAGATCGCCACGATCCCGACGATGCCGAGGAACAGCGGCCCGAACAGTCCCTGCAGGTAGGTGACCAGGTTCTTGGTGCTCAGGGCCACCGGGACCAGCGCGGTCAGGTGAGTAGTCATGAGATGTCCCTTCCGGGATCAGCAGGCCATCCAGCGAAAGTTGCGGCGTTCCCCGGGGATGGGCGCCGGTGATGCGGGCGCACGTACCTGAGCTCAGGCGGATGCGGTGCGCCGGGGAGATGGCGCAGGAAAGGCGGACGGACACGGCCAAGGCGGCGAGCTGCGAGGGCCGGGCCCGGTGCAGGCGATGGCAGTCCCGGCGGCGACCGGGCAGGCGGCAGCGACATGAGGGCAGGCGGACATGACGGCGTCAGCCGCCGCTGTCCTGGTCATTTGACTCCCACCGCCTCAGTCGCCGCGCTGATTTCATTTACATACCATTTGCCGCTTTGCAGTTCACGGACCGACATGCGGTAAGCCACCTCGAGTTTTGTGATGCCGGCCGAAGCCTGGCCGGGAAGCTGCCATATGACCGACACCGTCACCTGCCGGCTGGCGCCGCCGGGCGGCACCTGCAGGCTGGCGATCGAGTCAAAAGCCACCGTGCCGCCCAGCCCGGCCAGCGATACGCCGCGCACTTCGAACCGGCTGAGTGCGGCGTTATCGCCGCTGGCATAGGCCTGGAAAAAGGCCGGCAGCTCATTCGTCAGCTCGTTTCGCGCCACCGGGTCCGAGCCCTGACGGGCGGCCTGGGGCAGTGAGACCTGCTGCGGCGCGGGCAGCCAGGCGGGCTCACCCGCCACCACCACGCCGCCGTCCGACGCGATCACCGGTACGCCGAGCTCCATGAGCTGGCCGTTGACCGTGGCCAGTAGGGTAACCACGGCGTGCTGCGGGTCCTGGACCGTGATCCCGGCGACCTGTTCGGATTGCAGGCGCAGCTGGCCGGTGCCGTTCCAGCCGAGGTCCGGGTTGGCGGCCGCCACGCCGGGCGGCACGAAGGCCGCGAGCTCCTGCTCGCGCTGAGCCTGGGAGGCGGGGCTGAAGTTCAGGTAGACCTGCCCGAACTCCGTGGCGTAGGCCTCGGCGAGGGTCACCGGGAACTGCCCGGCGGCGGCGCCTTCCGGCCCGGTGCCCCCGGTCGGCGCGCTGGTCTGGTGCAAGACGATGGCCGTCACGCCCCGGTAGGCGATGACCAGCAGGGCGGCCCACAGGACGACCCGCAGCGGCCACAGCAGCCACCGGCCGCCGCCCCCGCTCCAGGCCCGCCCGGCCGGCGCGCGGGAACCCCGCGGATCGATCTCATGGTCCAGCACCCCAGAACCCGGTCCGGCCGCGCCGAACAGCGGAATCACGTGAGAGTAATCAGTCAAACGCGCTCCGTCACCGGGGTTGGGCCCGCGAAACATCACACCTCCGCACGTTTCCGCACCTGCGACTGCAGGGCGGCCGTCCCTTCGCGCCGGTCCGCGGTCCATTGTGGAGCATTACTCCGCAGTGAGGGGCCGATTACAGCCGATCACCGGACATCCGCGTGGACAAACGACCAGCACTCTCTGATACGTAACGGACACGCAGAGAGTTCAAACCAGTTCGGACCGAATTGGGACGGACGCACCCGGATCGTCCCCGCGCTGGCGGTGACCTGCCCGGGAGCATGGACTACACCGCCTCGGGCCAGGCGTATACCTGCCGTTGCACCTCCGCGGCCGGCGGGATCAGCCGCGCGGCGGCAGCGCGGGCGCATCCCACCTCGATCCACCGCGGGATCAGCTCCAGCTCGGCGCCGGCCGCCATGCAGTAGTACGCCGCGGCGCGGGCCCTGAGTTCCTCGGCGGTGCGCCGGTAGTAGCCGATGAGCAGGCCCGCGACCTCGGCCAGCAGATCAGCGCGACCGCTCGCGATCTCCCGCAGCTCACCCACCGCGGCGGCGGTCTCCGCGCCGGTCGGCGCCCGCCCGGGCGCGTGGCGCCACGCCGCGCCGGTCAGCCGGGGCACCATCACCTGGTCCCGTTCGCGCGCGGACGTCTCGTTCATGGCACCCGCTCCGGGCCGGGGCGGCGGTCCGGCGCTGCCGTTCGTTCGTACAGTCGACCGATGAACATAATGGTCATTGCATGAGTATCAAACACAAAGGACGATAATTGCAAGTGATCAGCCCGTTTTCATTGCGCACTACCATCCCATACGTCACACCGGCACGGGCTTCCGTGCCGCCCGCGAGATCATGCTCAGCTGGTCGAGACCCCGAGCAGCGAGCCGACCCCGTAGGTGACGCCGGCCGCAATGGCCGCGACCGCCAGCTGCCGCAGGGCGGTGCTCAGCACGCTGCGCCCGGACATCAAGCCGATCGCCGCCCCGAGCGCCAGCGCCGCGAGGGCGCCGATGATCACCGAGGCGATGACCGCGCCGGTGCCCGCGCTGAAGAACCAGGGAAACAGGGGCAGGATGGCGCCGACCGAGAACGACACGAACGACATGACGGCCGCCTGCCAGGCCGAGCCCGGCGCCTGCGGATCCACGCCCAGCTCGAGCCGGGCGTGGGTATCCAGAGCGATGCCGGGGTTGGCGGACAGGATGCGGGCCACGGTGCTCGCGTCTTCCGCGGACAGGCCCTGCGCACGGTACATGCCGGCCAGCTCGTCCTGCTCCCCTCCGGGGTCGTCGGCGAGTTCCTGGCGTTCGACCTGGATCTCCCGCTCGACCATCTCCTGCTGGGCCCGGACCGACACCAGTTCGCCGGCCGCCATCGAGAACGCGCCCGCCAGCAGGCCCGCCACCCCGGCCAGCCGGACCGCGGAGGCGTTGGTCGACGCGCCGGCCACGCCCAGCACCAGTGACAGGTTGGTCAGCAGGCCATCGCCGGCGCCGAGCACCGCGGCGCGCTGGGTCCCGCCCTGGACGTCGCGGTGGCGGCTGCCGGGCATGCCTCCGGTGAGCCAGCGGCCCATCGCCGCGATACGCCGCGCGGGCGGGTTGTCCTTGGCCATGCCCATCGGTGAGCCTCGCCTCGGTCGGGCGGCCCCGGGCCGGCTGCCGCACAGCCAGGCTAAGACACCGGGGATGAGTCAGCGCGGCCCAGGGTCGCGGATACCCACGACCAGCCGGCCAACTGCGCACCATCCGCCTCGGCTGTCTCGCATGTAACGCGACGCGCCGCTGTGATCCGCCGGATAATGGCCGGCGTGAGCCGCGTCGTCACCGTCGTCATCGTCCTGGCCGTGGTCGCCGCGTGCGCGCTGATCCTCCTGCACGTCTTTGGCGGTCATGACCGCGGCGACACCGTCGAGTACGGAGGCCGGAGCTACGACTGCCATCAGGTCCTGCAGTCATTCGAAAGCACGGCGGGCCCGGGCGTCTACCCGCAGGCGGTCATCGACGCCTGCGTCAACCGCAATTCCTAGTTCCGCAGCGCTTCACGACGCGGCCGCTGACTATCAGCAGCCACCTTGGCGAGGGCGACGGGAGTCAGGCCGGCGATGACGCGCTGGCCGCGCCGGGCCAGCGGGGTGTACTGGCCGGACGGCAGCAGCAGGATGGACTTGGACCCGAGGCAGATGATGCCCAGCCGCTGCCCGGCGGTCAGCGCGTCGCCCGGCTGCGCCCACGGCACGACGCGGCGGGCGAGGATCCCCGCGGCCAGGACCAGGCCGACCCGGTTGCCGCCGTCCGCGCCGATCCATAGCTCGGCGCGGCGGTTCTCCTCGGCGCGGCGCAGGAAGGCCGGCCGGCACGGTCCCGGCTGCCAGGACCAGGCGGCCAGCGGGCCGGCCACCGGGGCGCGTGCCACGTGCACGTTGTGCAGGGCCAGGAACGTGACCACCTTCAACGTCCGGCCGTCGTCCTCGACCGCGGTCACCGTGCCGTCGGTCGGGGCGTAGGCCAGGCCCGGTTCGGTCGGGCAGGCCCGGTCCGGGTCGCGGAAGAACGCCAGCATGAGCCCGGCCGCGCCGAGCGGCGCCAGAGCCGCCCGTTTCCGCGCGGGCGCCAGGACGCTGGTCAGGGCCAGCAGCGGCAGGATGTACCGGCGGGCCGCCCGCCAGCTGCGGGCGGTGATCATCCGTCCCCCGCCGGGCGGGCCAGCCGGTAGCAGGCCGCGGGCGGGACGTTGGCCAGGGACCAGGCGTGCGTGACGTCGCCGAAGTACCGGCGGAACAACCGGTCGCAGGCCGTCGTGTACTGGATGGTCAGCAGCTCCCCGCCCGGGGCCAGACGGGAGGCGGCCAGGCCGAGCAGCCGGTCCCGGTCGGCGGGCGGCATCGACGTCCAGGGCAGCGCGGAGACCATGAGCGGGACGGTGCCGGGTTCGCGGCGGCCCAGCTCCAGGCCGGCGTCCTGGCACAGGACGGTTAGCCGCTTGTCGCCGGGGTACCTGGTCCTGACCCGGCCGGCGAGGCCGGGATCGCGCTCGATCGCGGTGAGGGTGGCGTGCGGACCGAGCCGGCCCAGGATCTGCCCGGTGTAGCTGCCGGTTCCCGCGCCGAGCTCGATCACCTCCGGCACCTGCGCCCAGCCAGTTCTGGCCAGGTCGAGCATGAACCGGACGGTGGGCTGCGAGGTAACGAATACCTCGCCCACCAGCAGCGGGTGCCGGACCCAGGCGCGGAGCAGGACGGCTTCATCGGCCAGCCACCCCGCGACCCCCGCGCGGTGGCCCGCACGCCCTGCGGTGCGCACGTGCTGGGCGAGGATGGCCGCGCAGGCCGCCGTCTCGGCGGCCAGCAGCAGCCGGGCGTGGTGGCCGGGCTCGTCGGCGGCCACCGGAGACCGGAACCGCCAGGACCATAGCGGCCACGCGGGCGGCCGGGAACTGCCATCGTGCACGGGGAGGTCGGCGGCGACGTGCGCGGCCCAGGACGCCGCGAACGCGGCCAGGACGCGGTTGCGGCCGCACGCGGCGGCCACGGCCAGCGCGGCCGGCGGCAGCAGGGAGTGCAGCGCCTTATCCGGCCACCGGGTCTCCCGGCCGGAGTCGACGAACGCCGGGTCCCAGCGGCGGTGCCGCGCGGCCAGGGCGGTGCCCCTGGCCCAGTAATACAGGTCGGGCAGGACCGCGCCGAGCTGGGCGGCGGCCTGCGCCGCGCGGTCACCGGGAAACGTGTGCCGCGCCAGCTGCCGGGTGACCAGCCAGTGGGTTGGCGTCTGGGGCATGCGACAGCTCCTTGAGGGCGAGGCTGACAGGGACCGGGAACGGCGCGAGCATGGCCGCGCACAGCGTCACGGCCACCGCGAGGACCCAGCCGGCCGGTACGGCGGCCGCCGCCAGGGCGACCAGGGCAGCCCCGGCGGGCGGGCACGGCAGCCCGCGGTTGACGGGCTGGTGGCCGCGAACCAGGTACAGGGCGAGCCTGGCGGTCACGGCGATGCCCCACAGCATGGCCACCGCGAACCCGGCCGCGCCCAGCCGGTGCAGCGGCCCGGACCATGCCGCGAGGGCCGGCACGGCGCCGAAGCTCACCGTGTCGGCCAGGCTGTCGAAGCCGTGGCCGAACGCGGAGGCGGTTCCGGTGCGGCGGGCCATGGCCCCGTCGACGGCGTCGGCGGCCATGGCCGCGCCGATCAGCACGGCTGCCACCCACAGGGCATCGTGCGAGACCACGGCCAGCCCAGCCGCCAGGCCGGCGGCCAGCCCGCCCAGTGTGATCCAGTTGGCCGGGCGGCGCATGTGCGGGAGGTAGGACACGGCCGGGTCGGCGGCGGTTCGCGGAGGGGCGGCGGTCACGGGCGGGGCCCCCTCTCTGGTGCGGCTCCCAGGGGCAATCAAGCCGAGTTACTACATATCGTAACTGTCCGACTACAGTACGTCTAGACCTTTGGTCCTGCCTCCATGGCTGTTGCTGCAGGTAAAGCGAGTGGAGGGGGCTCACGGAAGGGGCGGCGAGGGAGGTCCGGGAGGAGCGGTGAGGGAGGAGCGGTGAGGGAGGGGTGGTGAGGGAGGGGTGGTGAGGGAGGTCACGGGCTGAGCTGGCCTCGGCGTCTGGTCGGGCCGGGCGGTGAGGTTAGCGGCTGGACGCTGGGCGGTGCGGCAGGAACCGGCGTGGTGGTGTGGGTGGTTTCACCCCTGCCGCGGGCCCGGCCGGCCGTGCCAGCGTGATGGCTGAGCCGTTCGACAACGCGAACACGGGGAGTGGTGAGCGATGGGCGATGAAGTCAGGACCGTTGGCGGGACGATCGGCGGACGCCGGCTCGCGGCGGCGGGCGCGGCATTGGTGGTCGCGGCAGGCCTGCTCGGCGGCTGCTCGAGCGGTGGCGGCAGCGGCTCGAGCACGACGGCGTGCCCGTCCAAGCGCGGCGCGGCGGTCGCCGGGACCGCCCCGGCCGCAACGGCACAGCCCGCGGCGGGCTGGACGCAGCCGGACGCCGACCTGGCCAGCACCCGGTACGTGGCCAGCTCGATCACCAGCACGAACGTCTCGGACCTCGGCGTGGCGTGGACGGTGCCGCTGACCATGTCCACCACCCATACCGACGGGGCCTACGCGACCACGCCGGTGATCGTGAACGGGGTGGTGTACGTCCAGGACCTGGACTCCAACGTGTTCGCGATCAGCCTGGCCACCGGCAAGGTGTTGTGGACGCATGACTACAACTCGCCGAACGGGGGCCCGGACGGCGTCAACGTGGCAGGCGGGGTCGTGTACGCGGCCACGGCCAAGGCCGCGGTCGCCTTGAACGCGGCGACCGGTGCGCAGCTGTGGAGCCGGACGCTGATCGAAAACGACCACGAGGGCATCGCCATGGCCCCCGGCTACGACCACGGCACCGTATACGTGTCTACCGTGCCGGCCAACGTGACGACGGTGTACGGCGCCGGCGGCCAGGGGATCTTGTGGGCACTGAACGGCAAGACCGGCGTGCCGGAGTGGTCCTGGAACGAGGACCAGAACCTGTGGGGCAACCCAGGCATCAACTCCGGCGCCGGGCTGTGGTACACGCCCTCGTTCGACGCCCAGGGCAACATCTACCTGGGCGTCGCCAACCCGGCCCCGATCTTCGGCACCAAGAGCTACCCGCTGGGGAGCAGCCGGCCCGGCCCGGACCTGTACACCGACTCGGTGGTGAAGCTGAGCCCGGCCGGGAAGCTGCTGTGGTACTACCAGCTCACCCCGCACGACCTGTACGACTGGGACCTGCAGAACCCGCCGGTGGTGACCACCGCGGACGGACGGCCGGTGGTGATCGACGGCGGCAAGGCCGGCATCATGATCGAACTGGACGCGCAGACCGGCACGCCGCTGTGGCAGCGCCCGGTGGGCGGGCACACCGGGCATGAGAACGACGGGGTGCTCACCGAACACGCCACCGCCACCTCGCACGACCCGCTGCCCGCGACGTACTGCCTCGAGCCGAGCCTTTACGGCGGCATGCTGACCCAGCTGGCCAGCAACGGCTCCACCACCTTCGCCGCCGTCAACGACTTCGCGCTGGAGGCGAGCCGGAGCGGCTTCACCGGGTCGGCGGCCAGCCAGATCCAGGCCTTTGAGAAGGCCGTCGGCGAGATGGTCGCGGTCAACCAGGACACGGGCGCCGTCATCTGGGATACCCCGCTTCCGTCCTCGCCGTTCGGCGCGGCGACGGTGACCAACGACGTCGTGTTCACCACCACGTTCAAGGGCTACCTGTACGCGCTCAACGCGACCACCGGGGCCATCGTGTTCAAGACGCTGATGTCCGCCGCGAGCAACGCGCCCGTCGCCGTCGACGGCGACTACGTCATCGCCGGCGCCGGCGAAGCGCAGTCCAGCACGCAGCGGAACCTGATCATCGCCTACAAGCTCGGGGCGACGGGCAAGCTCCCCGGCACCGCGGGCGGATAACCTGACCGGGGCCGGGGGTTCGCGCGACGGTCCGGCATGCCGGTCAGTCGCGCCCGGTCGCCGAGGTGACGTCGACCTCGTTGCCCTCGGCGTCGGCGAGCGTCCACCAGGTCGGCGACGCGTCGCGGACCATCCGGCCGCCGGCCGCGAGGGCCGCGGCGACGCGGGCCTCAGCCAGCTCCGGTGGCACCCAGACGTCGACGTGGAAACGGTTGCGCTGCGGGCGGGGAGCGTCCATGTCCTGGAACCAGATCGACGGGCCGCGCCAGCGCGGGTCGAACGAGGTCCTCGTCCGGGTTGTCGGCGCGTCGCTCGTAGCCGAGCACGGCTGCCCAGAACGGCATCACGTCCGCGCTGGCCAGAGCGTCGATGGTCACCTGGACGGTCTGGATCAGCGTCGGGTCGGCGGCGAGCCCCTGCTCGCGGGCCAGGTCCGAGATCAGCACGGCCAGCTCGACGTCGCCGGCGGTCATGCCCATGTAGTCGGGCGTGGCGGTGAGCAGGCGGATGGTGACGGTGTCGTGCTGCAGGTCGACGTCCGGATGGTGCGGCCCGGCGTCGCCGATGGCGGTGGCGATGGCCTGGACGAGCCGGGCGCCGGCGGCGAACGAACCGGTGCGGAAGACCGCGGTGGCGCCGTCGCCGACGACCCGCCAGTCGCGGGTGCGGTCGTCGGCGTGGAAGGCGCGCATGGTGCGGAGTTCGGTCATGGCCACTCCCGGTGCTGCCGTCGACGGATGCGCGGATGAGGCCGAGATGCCCGGACTCGCCGTTTCAGCGCCGCTCCAGGCCTGTTTCAGCCCCGCGTGCCACGCTACGCCAGGGCTTCGGCAACTCACCGAGATGCCGGGCGGACACGAGCCACCCCGGGAGTGGCGCCGATGCCGCTCGGCCGCGTGACCGTTCCGGTTACGTTACCGGGCCGGGCCGCTGGACGAGTGGCCTGCCGCAGGACCGCAGCTATCTCGTCAGCGGAGTCGAGTTCTCCGGCGGCAACAGCCATCACGAGGTCGTAGGCGGCGTCGTTGGTCAAGGTCAGGCGGCGGCCGTTGAGCCCGTAGAAGGCAATGACAGACGCCAGAGCGAGTCGCTTGTTGCCGTCGATGAGGGCATGGTTCCTGGCCACCGAATGAAGCAGTGCCGCGGCCTTGGCATCGAGATCGGGATAGGCATCCTTGCCGAACACGGTGGCTTGAGGCCGCGCCACCGCCGCCTCGAGCAGGCCGTAGTCACGCACCGCGTAGTCATGGCCAAGGGTCCGCCCGGCCACGTAGAGCAACTCCGCGAGCGTCAGGTAGATCACTGCCCGAGCCGCTCCAGCGCCTCGGCATACCTGGGCAGTTCTTCGTCGAGCACCTGGCTCAGCAACTCGGACCGGCTGTGGTTCTCGATGTACTCCCTGATGGCCTGCCGGGCCACCTCTTGCATGGAGCGCTGCTCAAGCTCCGAGCGCCGCCGCAGGGCCTCGGACTCGTCATCGGCAAGCCTCAGCGTCATGGCCATGAAATAATGGTATCACCGTTGATACCAGTGCTGGTCAGCCTCTGACTGACCATCCGGCACGGGTTTCCCTGGGGTCATACGTTGAACCTGAACTCCACGATGTGGCCGTTGAGCATCGGCGGGCCCTTGCCCTCAACTGTGGGATAACCGGTTGTTAGCTTCAGGCGGTTCGCGCCAGCATTCGGTGCTCGGTTACCGAACCAGGCGCGTCTTCCAGTTCGACGTGCTTCACATCTCCTGGTTCGGACAGATAAAGGCTGATCGCCTCGCTCAGGGCCTCGCGAAGTTCCTCCATGTCGCTACCGGCCGCGAAGCAGCCAGGCAGTTCGAGGACCTCGGCCCAGAGCTCTTGGCCGGGTTCGTGGTGGACGCGTACGGTGTACACCTGTTCGGCCATCACTCGTCGTCTCCCTTGAGTCCAGCCTGCCGCATGATCGCCATCGTCAGCCCGATCGGATAGCCGCCACCGCCCTTGTCGTGCGGCAGCGTGATCGGCCTGTGTCCGGGCTTGGTCATCTTCACAACGTGCTTGCCGCCTGCGGTCTCGGTCCAGCCGTTGGCTTCGAGCAGCCGCTTCATCGACCTCTGGTTGTGCCGGGCTGGCTTCGTCACTGGTCGATCCTGCCTTCCAGTGTATGTAGCGGCAGATGGCTACGGCGAGATGCGGCTGGTCGCTACGCTCAGCGCCACCTGTGACATTCAGCATCGCCAAACACCCTGCGAGGCAGCCGCTCATGTGCTCCAAGCCGATGACATTCGGCCAGGAACCTGGATGCGCGCTGAACATTGAAGCGGAACTCGGCTTGCTGACGGTGGGCACGTTTCCAGCCGAGTTGACAGCCGGCGGTCATGCCCATGTAGTCGGGCGTGCCGGTGAGCAGCCGGACGGTGACGGTGTCGTGCTGCAGGTCGACGTCCGGATGATGCGGACCGGCGTCGCCGACGGCCGCAGCGATCGCCTGGACGAGCCGGGCGCC
The DNA here is from genome assembly GCA_963819785.1 of uncultured Actinomycetes bacterium. Lineage (GTDB taxonomy): Bacteria > Actinomycetota > Actinomycetes > Streptosporangiales > Streptosporangiaceae > Palsa-504. The sequence continues at coordinate 382,551 of CAWFXW010000016.1, forward strand.
GGCGGCGAACGAGCCCGCGCAGAAGATCGCGGCGACGCCGACGCCGACGACCCGCCAGTCACGGGGTGCGGTCGTCGGCGTGGAAGGCGCGCATGGTGAGGGGTTCAGTCACGGTCACTCCCGGTGCTACCGCAGGCGTGGGCGCTTGACGCCAACACCGCCATCTGCAGCGCCGACATCACTCAGTGCGCGGCCTTGCCGCCTGATGTTGTTTGAAAGCGGAATTCCACGACGTCGCCGTCGCGCATGATGTAGTCCTTGCCTTCGATGCGGGCCTTGCCCGCGGCGCGGGCGGCGGTCACCGATCCCGCAGCGATCAGGTCGTCGTAGGAGACCACCTCGGCCTTGATGAAGCCGCGCTGGAAGTCGCTGTGGATGGCGCCGGCCGCCTGGGGCGCCGTCGCGCCGGCCTTGATCGTCCAGGCCCGGGCCTCCTTGGGGCCCGCGGTGAGGAAGGTCTGCAGGCCGAGCGCGCGGAACCCGGCCTGGGCCAGCTGGGTCAGGCCGGGTTCGCCAAGGCCGGCCTCGGCCAGCAGCTCGGCGGCCTCCTCCTCGGGCAGCTCGGTCAGGTCGGCTTCGGTCTTGGCGTCCAGGAAGACCGACTCGGCGGGGCCAGATCCAGCCAACACTGTGAGGGCGGACAGACGCTGGCGCAGGCCGGTGTCGCCGAGTTCGCCCACGTCGCAGTTGAACACGTACACGAACGGCTTGGCCGTGAGCAGCTGCAACTCGCGCAGCGCGGCCAGATCGATACCCGCGGCCGCGGCACCCGCCCACAGGGTGACCCCGGTGAACAGGAGCTTCTCGGCGGCCTCCGCGGTCTGGGCCACCCGCGCCCGCTCGGCGTCCTTGGCGAACTTGGTCTCCTTGGCCAGCCGGGGCCGCGCCTTCTCCAGCGTCTGCAGGTCGGCCAGGATCAGCTCGTCGACCACGGTCTCCAGGTCGCGCTCGGGCGAGATGTCACCGTCCACATGGGCGACGTCGGGATCGGCGAACACCCGCACCACCTGGCAGATCGCGTCGGTCTCACGGATATGGCCCAGGAACTGGTTGCCCAGCCCCTGGCCTTCCGAGGCGCCGCGGACCAGGCCGGCGATGTCGGTGAACCGCACGCTGGCGGGCACGATCCGCGCGGAGTCGTACAGCTTGGCCAGCTCGGCCAGGCGCGGGTCGGGGACGCCGACCACGCCGACGTTCGGCTCGATGGTGGCGAACGCATAGCTGGACGCCAGCGCGCCCGCCCGGGTCAGCGCGTTGAACAGGGTCGACTTTCCGACGTTGGGCAGGCCGACGATGCCGATAGACAAGCTCACCCCGGCGAGTCTAGTGCCGCCGCGGACAACGCCGATCGCGTCGGTGCCGATCGCGTCAGGGGCCTGTCGCGTCAGGGGCCTGCTCGCGTCAGGGGCCTGCTCGTGTCAGGGGCCTGCTCGCGTCAGCTGTAGGCGTACAGGTCGGCGAACACCACTTCGGAGGTGCCTCCCGCAGTGGTCACGGTGACGTCCACCGTGCCGCTGCCCGGCGGGGTGGTCGCGGTGATCCGCGTGTCCGAGTCGGAGACGATCGCGGCGGCCGCGCCGCCGAAGCTGACCCTGGTCGCGTGGGCCAGGCCGGTGCCGGTGATGGTCACCGTGGTCCCGCCCGCCGCCGGGCCGGCGCTCGGGGACACCGCGGTGACGGTCAGCGTGGACCGCGGCGTCACATCCCTCATCCACCAGCTGCTGAGGGCGTCGAACGTCGAGTCCGGGCCACCCTGGGCGACGATGAAGGCGTTCTCGGTCGGGTACGTCCACGCGTACGCGGGCCCGGCCTGGGCGGTTCCCGCGCCGGCGTACTGGCACTCCAGCACCTGACCGACCCGGGTGGGGAAGGAACTGCTGGTCCACGGGGTCGTCCCGAGACCGCTCTTGTCCGGCGGGCAGGTCGCTCCCCCGCCGGCGCCGACAAAACCCCACCAGGTGTTGAAGGCGGCCCAGGCCGCCAGGTACCCGGCGAACGTGTTCAGCTGGTAGGCGGTGACGACGCCGCCCGGCAGGCCGGGGTCATTGCAGGTCAGGCCCTGGGTCAGGCCGGGTGCGGCAAACGGCGGCGGATGCGCCGAGCACTGCGTCGCGGGGTCGGTCACATCGTGCGGCAGCAGCTGGGTGAGGGTGGCCAGCGGCGCCTGGGCCGCGGTGCCCGCGGCGGCGGCCACCTGGGCCGGCTGGTTCAGCCACGCGACCAGCGTGGCGAACGAGGAGCCCGGGCCGCCCTCGGCGACGACGAAGATGAAGTCCAGCGGGTACGAGAACGCGAACGCGGGCACGGTGCCGCTGTCCCCCGGGCCGCAGCGGCCCGCACTCGATCGCCTGGCTGTCGTCCGGGGGAAGGAAGCTGTTGCTCGAGCTGACCTCGATCCCCCGGGCCGTCCCGCTGGGCGGGCAGACCTTGCCCGCGCCGGTCGCCGGGAACCCCCACCATGTGTTGAAGTTCCGCCAGCCGGCCTGGAAGTCCGCGGGGTTGTCCGACTGGAAGGCGTACACGGTCCCGCCCGCCAGCCCCGGATCGGCGCACTGCAGCGCCTGGACCATGCCGGGCATGACCCACTGGCCCGGCGGCGCCGTGACCTGGCACTCCTGCTCGTTCAGGCGAAGATCGCCGGGCAGCAGGTTCAGCAGTTGCGGGGTGGGGCCGCGGCCCGGCGCGGGGAAGGGGAAAATCCGGGCGACGCCGGCCGCGGTCAGATAGCCGGCCACGAGCAGGGCGGCGGCCGCGATGGCCAGGTAGCCGACGCGGCGGGTCACCCGCCCGGGCCGGGGCCACTGCTCCACGGTCCGCGGCAGTTCCTCCTTCACCCAGTCCAGGCGGCGGTGCTTGTCCAGCCACCGGCGCTGCAGGTCCACGGTGAACGCGCAGGCCCGGCTCCCCGTGACGATCTCGCGGGCGGTCAGGCTGCGCAGGGCCGAGGCGAGTTCGGCCGCGGGCGGTGACACGCCGGCCTCGCGCCACGCGTGCTGCACCCGGCGGAACGTCACCGGCTTGTTCCGGCCGGGCATGGCGGATGCCATCCCGGCCATCAGGACCTGCTCCTCAGGTAGCGAGTCCTCCCAGACGTAGGTGAGGTTGGCCGAGCCCAGTTCGATCGCCTCGGCCAGGACCGCGTTGACGTCCGCCGCGTCCATTACCGGCTTGGGGGCGCCCGCCCAGCGGTCGAACAGGCAGTGGCAGATCAGCTGGGTGTAGTACGGATGGCCGGAGGTGATGGCCAGGATCTTCTGCACCGCGGCCGGCGCGACCTGGTAGTAACCGGCCACCGGCTGGGTGATGAGCTCGCGCGCGGCGCCCGGCTCGAGGAACGAGATCCGGTGGTAGAGCGCCACGCTGAACAGGTAGGCGTAATCCTTGCGCAGCTCTTCCAGGCCGCTGCCCAGGGAGAAGATGAAGCTCAGCCGGGGATGGTGCTGCATGAGATGCCGCAGGTACTCGAAGATGCCGTGGTCGAGCCGCCCCGCCTTGACCTCCTCGTCGAGCCGGACCACCTCGTCCAGCATCAGCACCAGGCGGTCCTCACCCAGGGCGTCCCATACGGCATCCAGGAAGGCGGCCTCGAAGACGGACTGGGGATCGGCCAGGAAGACCGCCCGGTCCGGCACCTCCACGGCCAGCCGGTGGTCTCGCCGCAGCCCCCGGCTGATCGCGCTGGCCATGCCCAGCAGCAGGTTGCCGGTGCTGGCCAGGTTGAGACCGTGCAGGTCGATGAATACGCACCGGTACCTGGGGTCCAGGTTCCGGTGCAGCTGGTACAGCACCGAGGTCTTGCCGGTCCGGCGCTGCCCGTAGAGCACCACCGGCGTGTCGCGGTGCTGGCCGATCAGGTTGCGCTTGACGAAGGAGAAGACGTCCTGCCGGCCGAAGAACATCTCGGTGCCGGTGACCGGGCTCCCCGCGATGTAGGGATTGACCGGCTGATTGCTGTTCACCCCGGCCTCGCTCAGCTCGCCAGGCCGAGCACGGTCTTCAGCAGGCCGGCCATGGCGATGACGGTCTGCGGGTCGCTGGCCCAGGTGATGATGAGCTGGCGGTAGCGGGTGCCGATCCTCGGCAGGATGTCCCGCAGCGGGCCGCCCTGCTTGCCGGCGATCTGCTCCACCGATCCGGGGTTGTCCGCCAGCCAGGCGTGGTAGGTCTTCTCCTCGCTGAGCTCCGCGACGATCTGATCCAGGACCCAGGGGCCGAGCACCGAGCTGAACAGCCGGTAGCCGGACTCCCAGGACATCACCAGGCCGCGTTTGGCCAGATGCTCGACCCACGGCTCGCCACGGGAGAACACGCCCTGGAGCTCCTTGACCGAGAACCCGCGCACGGGCCTCGCGGTGCGCTCCAGCAGCGCCGCCGCGGTCAGCACGATCTTCTCGTAGTCCGCGGAGTTGTCCCAGTAATCCACGAGGTGCGGGACGGCTTCGACGCGGAACTTCTCCGCCAGGAATGCGATCCGGCCGGCGTCGCCCAGGCCCTGCTGGTGCGAATCGTAAAGCGCGCAGCATGCGGCCTGCAGGAAATAAGGATGCAGCCCGGCCAGGTCACGCACGTGCCCCAGCTCGGCCTGGGAGAAAACGACCGGCGTCCCGCCGAGCGAGCGCGTCACCATGAGCTCGAAGTCGGCCGGGGAGAACTGCCGGAGATTGATGTTCGCGAAGATATTGAAAAACGGCGAGGACTTGACGGCTTCGCTGTGGCACAGCTCGATCAGTTCCAGCCGGCTTGACGTGATCAACGCGAGCTTGTGATGGATGATCAGGCTGCGCAGCCCGTAGTAGAAGTCGGGGCCGAAGTTCGCGTTCTCCGTGACGCGCTCGAACTCGTCAAGCAGGAACACCACGTGCAGGCCCCGGTCGTCGACCTCGGCGAACAGCTCGTCGAGATCGAAGGTGTCCAGCCGGTCCCGTTGCCCCAGGGCGGTCAGGATTTCGGCGATCCCTTGATCCGCGCATTGCCGTCGCAGCAGGACCAGGAGACGACGCCACAACTGCTCCGGGCCCATCGCCTCGTCCACCATCTGCAGGTCCACATAGACAAAGGCGTAACGGTCGATATCCAGGCCGGCCGCGGCCCGGACATCGCGATTGGCCAGGTAGTTCAGGAGTGAGGTTTTCCCGATCCGGCGGTCTCCCACGACCGAACTCGACTCGAACTCCTCATTGCGGAGCCGGCCGAAGATCTGTTCCACCTCGCGGGCGCGGCCGAAAAACCGGCGCGGATCGGAGATGGGGTTCCCGTAGGTAAAAGGATTGCCAGCTATAGCCCAGGCCCAGGTCGTCACTGACTTAGTTCGCGAATCGGACGATACTCGCGATCGGGCGGGCCGGCCAGAACCGGACCAGAACCGATGCGGGCGTGGCGGCCAAGGGCTCCGGGCACCGGGTGGCGTGGCGCCGGCCGGGCGCGAGGGCGAGCGCCACGGCCCGTTCCGGATAAATGAAAAGGGCCGGCCGGTCACCCGCGTGTCTACGGGAGTATTCGCCTACCTAGTGCGATCATCGCTGCATATGACCTCGTTGCTTGTCGGCTTGCTGCTCGGGATCGTCATGGGTGCGGTGATCGGGTACCTGTATGCGCGCGGGCGGCTGGCGGACGCGAGCGCGCGGGCGGACGCGGCCGAGGAGCGGGCCGCGCTGGTCGACGGGCACCTGGCCGAGCGTTTCGAGGCGCTGTCCGCGCAGGCGCTCGACGCGAGCACGGCCCGGTTCCTCGAGGTCGCGGAGGGACGGCTGCGCGCGGCGAACGCCAGCGCGGCCGGCGAGCTGGAGACCCGGCGGGCGGCGGTCGAGCACCTGGTGGGCCCGCTGAAGGAGACCCTGGCCCGGGTGGAGGAGCAGCTGCGCGAGTCCGACGCGGCCCGGACCCGCTCGCACGCCGCGCTGGCCGAGCAGGTCCACATCGCCCGGCAGACCTCCGAGCAGCTGCGGGCGCAGACCCAGGCGCTGGTCACGGCGCTGCGCCGGCCCGAGGCGCGGGGCCGCTGGGGTGAGCTCCAGCTGCGCCGGGTGGCCGAGCTGGCCGGGATGAGCGCGCGCTGCGACTTCGACGAGCAGGTCGTCGTGACCTCGGCGGACGGCCCGTTGCGGCCGGACATGGTGGTGCGCCTGGCGGGCGGCAAGAACATCGTGGTCGACTCGAAGGTATCCCTCGCCGCCTACCTGGAGGCCGCCGAGAGCGACGACGAGGACGTGCGCGCGGCGCGGATTCAGGCGCACGCGCGGCACCTGCGCGACCACGTGGACCGGCTGGCCGGCAAGGCGTACTGGGCCGCGGTGAGCCCGTCGCCGGAGTTCGTCATCTTGTTCATCCCGGGCGAGGCGTTCCTGGCCCCGGCGCTCGAGCACGACCCGGGGCTGCTGGAATACGCGCTGGCCCGCAAGGTCCACATCGCCACGCCCACCACGCTGGTCACGATGCTGCGCACGGCGCAGTACGCCTGGCAGCAGGAGGCGCTGGCGGACAACGCGCGGGCGGTGTTCGACCTCGGGCGCGAGCTGTACGACCGCCTCGGCGGGCTCGGCCGGCACGTGGACCGCCTAGGCCGTGCGCTGACGTCAGCGGTGACCGCCTACAACCAGACGGTCGGCTCGCTGGAGAGCCGGGTGCTGGTCACCGCCCGGCGGCTGAACGACCTGGGCGTGGTGGGCGACGGCCTCGAGCCGCTGGCGCCGGTGGAGGAGACGGCCCGGGCCCTGTCCGCGCCCGAGCTGACGTCCGGGGTCACCGCTGACGCTCTGCCGTCCGAGAGCGGGCGGCCCGTGGGGCTGGTGCGCGCGGGACGATGACGCAAACCGGGGGGCGGACATCGACCAGGGCGCCGGCGCCGGCGGCAGTGTCGGCGTCGGGGCCGGCGTCGGGCCGGCCGGGGTTCGCGCCGCGCCTGGAGCCGCGGGCCTCGGTGCGGCTGACCGGGCGCGGAGCGCTGGCGGCGATGTTCGTGCTGTGCTTCTTCACTCAGCTGATCGCGGACTGGACCGGATGGGGGACGCTGGCCGGAGCGGCGTTCATGTGCGGGTGCGGGGCTATTACGTACTACACCAGGACCAGCGGGCTGCGTTCGGTGGTGGTGGCTCCGCCGCTGCTGTTCTTCGCCGGGGCGACGTGCGCGGAGCTCATCACCGCGCCCGGGACGTTCCTGGCCGCGGAGGGGATCCTGGTCACGCTGGGCACGACCGCGCCCTGGCTGTACACCGGGACGGCGCTGACCATCGTGGTGGCCGCCGGCCGCGGGTACCGGCCGGCGTTCTGGCGGCCGCGGCCGGCGGCGCGGGCCCCGATCCCGCGGGGCTCGTTCCCGCGGGGCTCAGCCCGTGGCGGACGGCCCGGGTCCGGGTCCGGCACCGGGACCGGGACCGGCACCGGGACCGGCACCGGGACCGGGACCGGGACCGGCGGGGCGCTGAGGGCCGCAGCTCGCGGGGCAGCGCGAACGTCATGTGCTCCGGCACCGCCTCGACCTCCTCCACGGTGTCGAACCCGCAGCCGGCCAGCTTGCCGAGCACCGCGGCGACCAGTTCCTCCGGCACCGAGGCGCCGCTGGTCACGCCGATCGTGGCCACCCCGTCCAGCCAGCGCTCGTCCACCTCGCCGGCGTCGTCGACCAGGTAAGCGGGTGCGCCGTGATCGCGGGCCACCTCGACCAGGCGCACGGAGTTGGAGGAGTTCGGCGAGCCGACGACGATAACCAGGTCGGACTGGGCCGCGATGACCTTGACCGCCGCCTGCCGGTTCTGCGTGGCGTAGCAGATGTCGTCGCTGGGCGGGTCGAGCAGGGCCGGGAAGCGCTCGCGCAGCGCGCTGACCGTCTCGGCCGTCTCGTCCACCGACAGCGTGGTCTGGGACAGCCAGACCACCCGGTTCGGGTCCCTGACCTGGACGTCTTTTGCGCCATCGGCGCCGTCGACGAGGCGGACCCGGTCCGGGGCCTCACCCGAGGTGCCGACGACCTCCTCGTGCCCGGCGTGCCCGACCAGCAGGATGTCGTAGTCCCGGGCCGCGAAGCGCCGCGCCTCGTTGTGCACCTTGGTGACCAGCGGGCAGGTGGCGTCGATGGCACGCAGGCCTCGTTCTTCCGCGTCCCGGCGGACCTCGGGGGCGATGCCGTGCGCGGAGAAAACCACGACCGCGCCGGGCGGCACCTCGGCGACCTCGGTGACGAAAATCGCACCGCGCTTTTCCAGGGTGCTGACGACGTGCGTGTTGTGCACGATCTGCCGGCGCACGTAGACCGGCGGACCGAATTTGTCCAGCGCCAGCTCGACTGCTTGCACAGCCCGGTCAACGCCGGCACAGTAGCCGCGCGGCTTGGCGAGCAGGACCCGTCGGCGCGTCTGGTTCGAGCCGGTCACCTCTGTAGGCATCACCGTTCCAGGGTACGTACCGCCGCCAAAGCCATGCGGCCCCGGTCATCAAGGCTGCCTGACGGCATGGTTGGCACAAAGACGTAGTTACCGGGCGGCCCTCCGATTCTCACTTGCTGGTAGAAGTTGCCTGGTCGGGCAGAAGGCGCGAAGATTACCCGGCAGGGAACACGCGCTGACTTACAGCGACGCACGCCCGGGATGCCGGGAAGCCTGCCTGGGCGCTGCGAGGTATCAGTTCCCCCTAGGGAGAGAGCGAACATGCGCGTCCCGCAGGTCAGTGAACGTATCAAGGAGGCCCCGGCGCAGGCGCTGCGCGGGGTGTTCGCCGGGATCGGCCAGCTGCTGCTCTACACGGACAAGCTCAGGAACAAGACGCCAGCCAGCCAGCAGGTGCCGCAGGCCCGCGCACCCGAGCCGGCCGAGCAGGTGACGCCCGCGGCGGCTGCTCGCGTCGAGCCTCCTGCGCCTTCTGCTTCCGCTGCTACTGCTAGTGCTGCTTCTACTGCTGCTGCTCCTTCCGCTGCCCCTCCGGCCGCGGACCGGGACTTCGACAAGACCGGGAACGTGCGGCTGCTCACCGGCACGGAAGCCGCGGCCGGTGACACGGCGCCGGCCGCTGCGGCCGCGGCCCCGCCGGCCGCTGCGGCCGTGGCCCCGCCGACCGCTGAGGCCGTGGCCCCGCCGACCGCTGAGGCCGTGGCCCCGCCGGCCGCGGACGCTTCGGCCCCGCCGGCCGCGGACGCTTCGGCCCCGCCGGCCGCGGACCTCCCGCTGGCGAACTACGACGAGCTCTCGGTGGCGTCGTTGCGGGCGCGGCTGCGGAACCTGGACGTCACGCAGCTCGGGGAGCTGGCCGGGTACGAGCGGGCGCACGCCGGCCGGACCGACGTGATCACCATGTTCGAGCGCCGGATCGCCAAGCTGGAGGCCGAGACCAGCTCCGACGACGGGGCCTAGTGGCCCTGGACACGTCGGCCGAATCGCCGGTCCCGGTCCGCACCGTCCTGCAGCTCGTCGGCGGGTGGATCGGCCGGCTCGGCCGGATCTGGGTGGAGGGGCAGATCGCCGAGTGCGCCGTACGCGGCAACGCGGTGTTCCTGACCCTGCGCGATCCGGTGGCGGCGGTGTCGGTGCGGGTCATCTGCACCCGGCAGGTGTTCGACGCGGCCGAGCCCGCACCGGCCGAGGGCGCCCGGGTGGTGGTCTTCGCCCGGCCCGATTTCAACGCCAACCGGGGTTCGTTCGCCCTGACCGCGCTGGAGCTGCGGGCGGTGGGGGTGGGCGACCTGCTGGCCCGGCTGGAAAGGCTGCGGCGTCAGCTCGGCTCGGAAGGTCTTTTTTCGGCCGAACGAAAACGTCCTCTTCCGTTCCTGCCCCGTGTCATCGGCCTCATCTGCGGACGCGACTCGGCGGCCGAGCGGGACGTGCTGCGCAACGCCTCCCGGCGCTGGCCGGCCGTCCGGTTCCGGGTCGAGCAGACCGCGGTGCAGGGACCGTTCGCCGCCGAACAGGTAACCGACGCGCTGCGGCGGCTGGACGAGGACGCCGAGGTGGACGTGATCGTGATCGCCCGCGGCGGCGGGTCGCTCGAGGACCTGCTGCCGTTCTCCGACGAGTCCCTGATCCGGGCGGTCGCGGCCTGCCGGACCCCGGTGGTCAGCGCGATCGGCCACGAACAGGACACGCCGTTGCTTGACTACGTGGCCGACCTGCGCGCGTCCACCCCGACCGACGCGGCCAAGCGGGTGGTGCCCGACGTCAGCGAGCAACTCACGCTCATCGGGCAGCTGCGGGACCGGGCTCGCCGGGTGGTGGCCGGCTGGCTGGACCGGGAGACGGCCTGGCTGCAGGCGACCAGGTCCCGTCCGGCTCTGGCCGACCCGGTGCGCGAGGTGGAACGCCAGGCCGAACGAGTCGACGCGCTGCTGCAGCGGGCCCGGCTGTCGCTGTCCGCGAGCCTGACCCGCGGCAGTGACGATCTCGGGCATACCAGGGCCCGGCTGCTGGCCCTGTCGCCCGCGTCCACGCTGCGCCGCGGCTACGCGATCGTGCAGCACCTGAACGACGGGGTGGTCCGCGGCGCCGACGAGGTGGACCCGGGTGAGACGCTGACCGTCCGGTTCGCGGCGGATCAGCTCACGGTCCGCGCCGACGGATAGGGTGTGATGCCGTGGCAGACGCGCCGGTGAGCGAGACCCTCTCCTACGAGCAAGCCCGGGACAAGCTGGCCTCGGTGGTCAAGCGCCTGGAGGCCGGCGGCCTGACCCTGGAACAGTCGCTCGAGCTGTGGGAGCGCGGCGAGCGGCTGGCCGCGGTGTGCGAGGAGTGGCTGGACGGCGCGCGGGCGCGGCTCGCCGCGGCCATGGCCAAGCGGGACGATGCCGATCCTTCCGCGGCCGCGGCTGCGCCGGGTTCCTCCGCCCCGGCCGACGAAGCGCCCTTCTGACCCCTGTTTGCGTGCCTTCCCGCTGGGCAGCCGGATAGCAGGCTCCAGCAAGGCAGGCGCGATGAATCCCGTCGAGCGGGCGATCAGGTCGGTAGACGCCACGCAGCGGCGGTTCACGCCGACCGCGTTCGTCTTCGGGGTGATCAAGAAGTACGGGGACGACAACGGCGGCGTGCTGGTCTCCAACCTGGCCTACTCCTCCTTCGTGTCGATGTTCCCGCTGCTGCTGGTGCTGACCACGATCCTCGGCCTGGCCGTGTCGGGCTCCTCGTCGGTCCGCGCTGATGTCCTGAACGCGGTGGCCCACCAGGTCCCGCAGCTCGGCCACACGCTCACCGGCAACGTGCATACGCTGCGGCGATCCAGCATCATCGGGCTGATCGTGGGCGTGCGCCGGGCTGGTCTGGGGCTCGGCCGGGCTGGCCCAGGCCGGGCTGTTCACCATGGGGCAGGTGTGGAACCTGCCCGGGCCGGCCCGGCCCGGGTACGTGCAGCGGCTGGGACGCGCCGGGCTGTTCCTGGCCCTGCTCGGCGGCGGGGTGGTGGTCACCACCGGGCTGGCCAGCCTGAACACATACGTGCTGAAGGGGTTCTTCGCCGTGTTGCTGGCCGAGGTGCTGGCCGCGGCGTTCAACGTGGGCATGTACATCGGCGCGTTCCGCGCGCTCACGCCGAAGGGCGTGCCGACCCGCAGCCTGCTACCGGGGGCGATCACCGGCGGGATCCTCTGGACCATGCTGCAGGTCCTGGGCACCTGGCTGGTGCATCATTTCCTGCACAGCGACTCGGTGTACGGGGTGTTCGGCACCGTGCTGGGGCTGCTGGCCTGGATCTACGTGGCCGTGGAGATCACCGTGTACAGCGCCGAGATCAACGTGGTGCTGGCCCGGCGGCTGTGGCCGCGGTCCATCGTGCAGCCGCCGCTGACCGAGGCCGACCGGGTCAGCATGGCCCTGCAGGCCCTGCAGAACCAGCGGCGCCCGGAGCAGCACGTCGAGGTGACGTTCGACGACCGGCCGCCCGGCGCGGAGGTACCGGACCGGACGCCGCGCACGCCCGACGAGGTCGCGCCGCCCGCCCAGGAGCCAGCGCACGCGCGGGTGCCCGAGCCGCGAGCCGGCGCTCGGCCCCGGCCCGTTCATCATCGGCCAGGCTAGCCCGGGTGCGTAGGATCGCCTTACCGGCCCGCAGGGAGGATCCAGGTATGACCGCCAACCAGCAGGTCCCCGAACCAGACAGTCACGCTCCCGACCGCAACCTGGCCCTGGAGCTCGCCCGGGTGACCGAGGCCGCGGCCATGGCCACCGCCCGGTGGGTGGGCCGGGGCGACAAGAACGGCGCCGACGGCGCCGCCGTGCACGCCATGCGGATGCTGATCAACTCGGTCTCGATGCGCGGCGTGGTGGTCATCGGGGAGGGCGAGAAGGATCACGCCCCGATGCTGTTCAACGGCGAAGAGGTGGGCGACGGCACCGGTGCGGCCTGCGATGTCGCGGTCGACCCGATCGACGGCACCCGGCTGTGCGCCAACGGCATGCCGAACGCGGTCTCGGTCCTGGCCGTAGCCGGGCGCGGCTCCATGTACGACCCGTCCGCCGTGTTCTACATGTCCAAGCTGGCCACCGGGCCGGAGGCGGCGGGCATGGTCGACATCGACGCCCCGCCCGCCGCCAACGTCCTGGCCGTGGCCAAGGGCAAGGGCTGCTCGCCGCAGGACGTCACCGTGGTCATCCTCGACCGGCCCCGGCACGCCGACCTGATCGCCGAGGTCCGCGCGAGCGGCGCCCGGATCCACCTGATCACCGACGGCGACGTGGCCGGCGCGATCATGGCCGCGCGCGAGGGCACCGGGATCGACCTGATGCTGGGCGTCGGCGGGACGCCGGAGGGCATCATCGCCGCGTGCGCGCTCAAGTGCCTGGGCGGGGTCATCCTGGGCAAGCTCGCGCCGCGCGACGAGGCCGAACGCCGGCGCGCGCTCGACGCGGGCCATGACCTGGACCGGGTGCTCACCACCGACGACCTGGTCACCTCGGACGACGTGTTCTTCGCGGCCACCGGGATCACCGACGGCGAACTGGTCGACGGCGTGCGGTACCTGCGCGGCCACGCGACCACCCACTCGCTGGTCATGCGCTCCCGGTCCGGGACGATCCGCAGCATCAAGAGCGAGCATCAGCTCTGGAAGCTCCGCGCCTACTCCTCGGTCAAGTTCGACTGAGGGTCGCCGTCCTGCTCAGCGCCGGCCGAACAGGCGGAAGCGGCGGGGCCGGGGCGGCGTGCGGACGATGATCTCACCGCCCAGGACCAGCCCCGTGACCTCGATGACGGGCGTCTCGGGGTCGGCCGGCGGCGGCGTGCCACCGCGTCGCCGGCCGAGCACCATCGGCGCGGTCACCACCACGGATACCCCGTCCGGCACCACCAGCCGCAGCCGCCCGCCGATCACGTTGGCGTGCAGCCGCACGTGCCGGGCCTGCAGGATGGCCTCGGTGACGTCGACCTCCACCTCGCCGAACATGGCGGTCACGGTGAGGTTCTCCGGCACCACCCAGCGGCCGTCCCGCCTGGCCGGGCCGAAGACCCCGGTGATCATCCGGCCGTCGTCCAGGCGGACCGGCTGAGCGGACGCCGCCACCAGGTCGGCGGTCAGGTCGGCGAGCTCACCGAGGGTCCGGGCCGCGCAGGCGCGCTGGACTCGTTCGGCGTGCTCGTCGGGGGTGAGCCGCCCGTCGCTCGTGGCCTCGGCGAGCAGGGCCAGCACCCGGTCGCGGTCCGCGTCCGATGCCCGCAAGTCACGCGGTGCTTGCCGTGTGCTCATGAGCTCTGCTTTCTCGCCGCCGGCTGTACGGGGCGGGGGGGAACGTGCTACCCATTTTCCATGACAGACGGAGCGATCGAGACGGTGATGGGCCAGACCAGCCAGGAGCAGATCCGCCTGGTCCGGTTCCTGTACGCCGATCACGGCGGGATCATCCGCGGCAAGGCATCCGGCACCGGCCACCTGCGCGAACGCATGGCCAGCGGCATCGGGCACACCGTGGCGATGATGGCCATGTCCATGCTCGACCAGCTGCAGCCGGTCGCCGGGATGGGGCCGGTCGGCGAGGTCCGGATCCTGCCCGACCCCGAGACGTTCGTCCCGCTCCCCTACGCGCCGGGAGCCGGCGCGATGCTCGCCGACCTGGTCAAGCCGGATGGGTCGCCGTGGGAGGCGTGCGCCCGGACGTTCCTCAAGCAGGCCATCGCCGAGCTGGCCGGCGAGGGGTACGCGATGCAGGCCGCGTTCGAGCCGGAGTTCACCCTCGGCCGCCGCGAGTCCTCCCCCGCCGGGCCGTCCATCCCGGACCGGCTGATCCCGATCGACGACAGCCTGTGCTACTCCTCGACCGGCTTCCACCTGGCGCACGACTTCGCCATGGAACTGGTCGAGGCGCTGGAGGCGCAGGGCCTGGTCGTCGAGCACTACTACCCGGAGCTCGGCCACGGCCAGCACGAGATGTCGATCCGGTACGCCGGCGCGCTGCGCGCCGCCGACAACCACGTGCTGTACCGGGAAACCGTGCGCGGCGTGGCCTTCCGGCACGGCCTGTGGGCCAGCCTGGCCCCCAAGCCGATCCCGGACCAGGCCGGCAACGGCACCCACCTGCACGCCTCGCTGCTCGAGGTGGCGGCCGACGGCGAGCCCGGCGGGCGGGGCGTGTTCGCCGACCCGGGCGACCGGAACGGCCTGTCCCAGACCGGCTACCACTTCATCGGCGGGCTGCTGGCCCACCTGCCCGCTCTGGTCGCGCTGACCTGCGCCAGCGTGAACAGCTACCGGCGGCTCGCGCCGCAGACGTGGGCCAGCGCGTACACCTGCTACGGGATGGACAACCGGGAGGCCGCGATCCGGATCTGCTCTCCGCTGCGGGGGGACTCGGGGAGTTCGGTCAACCTGGAGCTGAAGCCGTCCGACTCCAGCGCCAACCCGTACCTGGCGCTCGGCGGTTTCATCTACGCCGGGCTGGACGGCATCCGCGGCAAGATCGATCCCGGGGAGGCGATGAACGTCGACCCGGCCACCCTGAGCGAGTCCGAGCGGGCCATGGCCGGCGCGCACCGGCTGCCCGCCTCGCTGCCCGCGGCGCTGGACGCGCTCAGCGCGGACGCGCTGCTCATGGACGCGCTCGGCCCGCTGCGCAGCACCGCCTACCTGGCCGTCAAGCGATCGGAAGCGGCCCACTTCGCGCACTCCACCGACCCCTACTACGAGTGCTTCCAGCACTTCACCAAGATCTGAGCGGAGACCGGCCGGCGAGCACGGCCGACCGGCGAAGGAGTTCGGGGCTTGCGGCACCCTGGTCCTCGAGAGCGAGCATGCCAACTCTGCCACCATCCGGCCTGCCCGGCAGTTGACCATCCAGGCCGTAGTGAACCTGTGACCAAGGGGTCTGGCGATGTGTTTAGCGAACAAGGCCAGTGTTGCGTCGATAGTATCATTATTGATACTATCGAGAGGTGAGCAAGACGGAGAAGATCATCGAACAGATGCGAAGCTCACCACAGAATGTCCGCTTCGATGATCTCGCCAAGGTCTGCGCCGACCACTTCGGCGAACCCCGGCAAGACGGCACCTCGCACAAGGTCTACAAGACGCCGTGGCGCGGCGATCCCCGCGTGAACATCCAGCGCGGCAAGGACGGCAAAGCCAAGGTGTACCAGGTGCGGCAGGTGCTCGATGCGATCGCCAGGCTGGAAGCCGAGAAGAACGAGGAGAGTGACGACGATGCCTGACGCAACCCATTACACCTACCGAGTCACGTGGTCCGCTGAAGATGGCGAGCATGTCGCTACAGTCGCGGAGTTCCCGTCACTGTCCTGGCTCGCTCCCACGCCGGTTCAAGCACTCGAAGGTCTCGCAGGTGTCGTACGTGACGTGCTCGTCGATCTGGCTGCATCCGGCGAGCCGATTCCCGAGCCGCTGTCGGAACGCACCTACTCGGGCAGGTTCGTGGTGCGTGTTCCGGCAGAGGTTCACCGCCGCCTTGTCCGCGACGCCGCCGAACAGCACGTGAGCCTCAACCGGCTCGTGTCGGACCGGCTTGCACGCGCATAAGCCGTGACCTTCGGCGGGCACGTGCGGGGCACTTGAACTAGAGCGTGCCGAGGTCCGCGCCACCGACTGCCGGGACACTGGCGCCCGGTAACACCCGCACAGCGGACGCACAGTGGCACCCCGATCCCGGAGAGGGGACCACGCCAACCCTGGGCGATGGCGAAGAACACGGCGATGGCCTGCGCGCGCACCTCCAGCGGGAAGACCTCGCTGACCGTGAGTGCTGGCCATGGCGACGGTGGCCGGGATCACCGCGTCCTCGCTGCTGCTGCCGCGGCTGGCTCGCTAGCGGGCGCCCCCCGCTGAGGCGGCCGGGAGCTCAGGGCCTCAGGGGGCCGTCGCGGGACGAAAGTCACTAGCGCACGGGAAGCCGCCCGCATACGAAGGTTACAGAGTGATATCAAGCCGCGCGCTCGGCAGGCCGTACTGGCCCGGGCAGCGCGGCCTGTCCGGAAAGGGGAATCCAGTGGTACAGCGAATTGCCATCGTGACCGGAGCAGCCCGCGGCATCGGTGCCGGGACGGCCATCAGGCTGGCCGCCGACGGCATGGCCGTGGCGGTCCTCGACCTCAACGAGGCCGACTGCATCGCAACGGTGAAGGAGATCGAGAACGCCGGAGGGCGCGCGCTCGCGGTCGGAGCCGACGTCAGCAAGACCGATCAGGTCAACGCCGCGGTCGACCGGGTGGCCGCCGAGCTCGGCGAGCCGGCCGTGCTGGTGAACAACGCCGGGATAACCCGTGACGCCCTGCTGTTCAAGATGACCGACGAGGACTGGGACGCGGTCATGAACGTCAACCTGCGCGGCGCGTTCTTGATGACCCGGGCGGTGCAGAAGTACATGTCCGAGCAGAAGTGGGGGCGGATCGTCAACATCACGTCCTCCTCGGCGCTCGGCAACCGCGGCCAGGCCAACTACGCTGCCACCAAGGCCGGCCTGGAGGGCTTCACCAAGACGCTCGCCAAGGAACTGGGCAAGTTCGGGATTACCGCTAACGCGGTCGGGCCGCACTTCATCGCGACCGACATGACGGCGGCCATGGCGGTCAAGCTGAAGATGTCGTTCGAGGATCTGGTGGAGACCTACAAGAAGCAGATCCCGGTAGGGCGGGTCGGCCAGCCGGCCGATGTGGCCCACGCCGTCTCCTTCCTGGTCAGCGAGGGCGCGAGCTTCGTCTCTGGCCAGGTGCTCTACGTGGCAGGCGGACCCCTGTGCTGAGCCGGCCCGGGGACGGCGGCTGACCGGTCTCGACCTTGACGATGCCTCAGGCGACGCTGCGTGATGGCAGGGTGGTTACCGTACGTCCGCTGTGCGCCGCGGATGCGGTCGGAGTGGAGGGCCTCTGGCGCCGCCTGGATGCCCCAGCCCGGCACCGATTCACCCGCCTGGCCCATGTCCCCGTCCACGGCGCTGGCGATGTGGCCGTCCCGAGACCCGGCCAGGTCGCGGGAATCGTCGCCATTGCGCCCGGCGGGGTGCCGGGACGCGTGGTGGGCCTAGCCCGGTATGACCGTACGGACCAGGAGACGGCCCGGCTCCTGGTCTTCGTCGACGCTTCCTGGCGGCAGACCGGGCTGGGCACCCTGCTGGTGCGCCAGTTGGCCGAGGCCGCCCGGCACGCCGGGATCCGCAGGCTGACCGGTGATGTGCCCAAGAAGAACGCGGCCATGCTGGGGTTGCTCGAACAGCTCGGGCTGGAGTATGACGAGCAGGTAACGGCGGCGACCGTGCATGCCAGCTTCACCGTGCAGGAAACCGACGCCTACCTTGACGCGGTGCTGGCCGATCAGCGCGCCGCGGCCCGGACCGCGGCCGTGCCGTTCCTCCGCCCGGCCTCCATCGCCCTGGTGGGCGCCAGCGGCAGGCCCGCCAGCATCGGCGCCCTGCTCCTGTCCAACCTGCTGACCAGCGGGTTCACCGGGCCGGTGTATCCGGTTAACCCCCGCCACCCGGTCATCCAGGGGGTAACCGCCTACCCGGACCTCGCCTCCTGCCCGCGGCCGCCGGACCTGGTGGTGGCGGCGGTGCCTGCGCCGCTGGTGACCGGGATCGTGGACCAAGCCGGTGCCCTCGGCGTGCGGGCGATGTGCGTGATCTCCGCCGGGTTCGCCGAGACCGGCGACGAGGGCCGGGCCCGGCAAGAGGACCTGGTCCGCCACGCCCGCGCGGCCGGGGTCCGGCTCATCGGTCCCAACTGCATGGGACTGGCCAATGGCGGGCCCGATTCCCGGTTCAACGCCACCTTCAGCTCCGTCTTCCCCCCGCCCGGCCGGCTAGCCTTCGTGACCCAGTCCGGCGGTCTCGGCCTGGCCGCGCTGACCCTGCTCACCGGCCCTTCGCTCGGTGTCAGCGGCTTCGTCTCGGTCGGCAACACCGCCGACATAACCGTCAACGACCTGCTGCTGTACTGGGATGACGATCCCGGCACCGGCCTCATCCTGGCCTACCTGGAGTCGGTGCCAGACCCCCGCCGGTTCGCCCGGATTGCCCGGCGAGTGTCCCGGAACAAGCCCATCGTCGCGGTCAAATCCGGGCGCACCACCGCCGGGCGGCGCGCTGCCTCCTCCCACACCGCTGCCCTGGCCGCGGGTGAGACGGCGGTCGAGGCCCTGTTCCACCAGGCGGGGGTGATCCGGGCGCAGGCTCTTGAGGACATGTTCGATATCGCCGCCGTGCTGTCGGCCCAGCCGGTTCCCGCCGGACGCCGGGTGGCGGTGCTCACCAACGGCGGCGGCCCCGGCATCCTGGTCGCCGACGCCTGCGAAGCGGCCGGGCTGCTGGTCCCGGAACTGTCCGAGGGTACCCAGACCGTGCTGCGCGCCGGCTTGCCACCGGAGGCATCGGTCAAGAACCCCGTCGATATGGTCGCCAGCGCCACGGCCGACGACTACGGCCGGTGTCTGGGCCTGCTCGGCGCGGCCGAGGAGATCGACGCGATCATCGCGGTGTTCATCCCGTCGTTCCTCACGCGCGCCGACGATGTGGCCCGCCAGATCACCGCGGCCGCCGCGGACCTGCCCGCCAAGCCCGTTCTCGCCGTCTTCATGACCCCGGGGCCGCCGCCCGCCGGCCTGGCCGGCGCGGGACTACCGGTGTTCACCTACCCCGAACGAGCCGCCGCCGCGCTCGGCCAGATCGCCCGGTGGGCCGAATGGCGGGCCCGGCCCGCGGGCCACATCGTCACGCCTGGAGGCATCGACCCGGCCCGCGGCCGGGCCGCCGCCCGCAAGGTGCTGTCCGGCCAGCCCGGGGGCGGCTGGGCCGGCGCCGAGGAGGCCGCAGAGTTGCTCGCCGCCTACGGCATACCCGCCGCCCGGTTCCGGCTGGTCAGCACCCCCGCCCAAGCCGCAGCCGCTCAGGCCGAACTCGGCGGCCCGGTCGCGGTCAAGGTCGCCGCGGCCGTCCACAAGAGCGATGTCGGGGGCGTTGCCCTCGGCATCGGCACCCCGCAGGCAGCCGCCGACGCCGTCACCGCCATCCGCGCCAGGCTCACCGGGGCCGGCCTCGCCGAGTACGCCGCCGAATTCCTGATCCAGGAACAAGTCCGCGATGGCATCGAGATGATCGTCGGCGTCAGCCACGACCCCTCCTTCGGCCCCTTGATCCTGGCCGGCCTCGGCGGAACCACCGTGGAACTCCTCGGCGACGTGGCCGTCCGCATCACTCCGCTCAGCAACACCGATGTCGACGAGATGCTCCGATCCCTGCGCTCCTACCGGCTGCTCACCGGCTACCGCCAGACCCCGCCGCTGGACGTCGCCGCCTTTGCCGAATTGCTCTACCGGGTCAGCAACATGGTCGAAGACATCCCCGAGATCACCGAACTCGACCTCAACCCCGTCTTCGTCCGCCAGCACGGCGCGGTCGCCGCCGACGTTCGCATCCGCCTCAGCGGCTCGGCGGATACGGCCGCGGCGGGAGGATGATGCCCGAGCCGCCCCTGGCAGTCCCGTGGATACACCTACCCAGGTCCCGGGTATGGGGGACTTTCGGCTCTGCCGGATCTGGTGGAGCCAGGTGAGAGTCGGTTAAACGAACATTCGCCGCAGCCGTCGACCTGGCCTGGACTGCGGACGCGACGGTGTGCCGCGCCCGTTAGGTCTGGCAGGAGTGATAGCAATGTTCAGCGGAGACCTCATCGAAGAGTCCGAAGAGACCAGCCTCCCCGAGCTGGCCAAGTGGGTCCGCGAGATCGCGGAGCTGACCACGCCGGATGCGGTGGTCTGGTGTGACGGCTCGCAGGAGGAGTGGGACCGGCTGACGGCCCAGCTCGTGCAGAGCGGCACCTTCGTCCGGCTGAACCCGGAGCTGCGCCCGAACAGCTTCTACTGCCGGTCCGACCCGAGCGACGTGGCCCGGGTCGAGAGCCGCACCTTTATCTGCTCCGAGCGAGAAGAAGACGCGGGGCCCACCAACAACTGGATCCCGCCGGAAGAGATGCGGGCCACGTTCGCGGACATCTTCGACGGATGCATGCGCGGCCGGACTATGTACGTGATCCCGTTCTGCATGGGCCCGCTCGGCAGCGCCATCTCCCGGCTCGGCGTGGAGATCACCGACTCGCCGTACGTGGTCGTGTCGATGCGGATCATGACCAGGATGGGCACGCCGGCGCTGCGGTTGATCGAGGACAGCGAGTCGTTCGTCAAGGCGGTCCATTCGGTCGGCGCGCCTGTGGTGCCGGGGGAGGCCGACGTGCCCTGGCCGTGCAACCCGGTCAAGTACATCTCGCACTTCCCGCAGAGCCGGGAGATCTGGTCCTACGGCTCCGGCTACGGCGGGAACGCGCTGCTGGGCAAGAAGTCCTACGCGCTGCGGATCGCCTCGGCGATGGCCCGGGACGAGGGCTGGCTGGCCGAGCACATGCTCATCCTCAAGCTCACCCCGCCCGGGGAGGAGCCAAAGTACATCGCGGCGGCGTTCCCGTCCGCGTGCGGTAAGACCAACCTGGCCATGCTGGCCCCCGCCATTCCCGGGTGGACGGTGGAGACGATCGGCGATGACATCGCCTGGATGCGGTTCGGCGAGGACGGCCGGCTGTACGCGATCAACCCGGAGGCCGGGTTCTTCGGCGTCGCGCCGGGGACCGGCGCGAAGACCAACGCCAACGCGGTCGCCACCTTCACGGCGAACAGCATCTTCACCAACGTGGCGCTGACCGACGACGGCGACGTGTGGTGGGAGGGCCTGACCGACGAGCCGCCCGCACACCTGACCGACTGGAAGGGCCGGGACTGGGCGCCCGGCTCCCCCGAGCCCGCGGCGCACCCCAACTCCCGGTTCACCACCCCGGCCGGCCAGTGCCCGATCATCGCGCCGGAGTGGGACGACCCGGCGGGCGTGCCGATCTCGGCGATCTTGTTCGGCGGGCGGCGGGCCAGCACGGTGCCGCTGGTGATCGAGTCGTTCGACTGGGATCACGGGGTGTTCCTGGGCGTCAACATCGCCTCGGAGAAGACCGCCGCGGCCGAGGGCAGGGTCGGCGAACTGCGCCACGACCCGTTCGCGATGCTGCCGTTCTGCGGCTACAACATGGGCGAGTACTTCGCGTACTGGCTGAAGATCGGGCACACCCACGACCCGGCCAAGCTGCCCCGGCTGTTCTACGTCAACTGGTTCCGCAAGGACGCCGGCGGCCGGTTCGTGTGGCCCGGCTTCGGCGAGAACATCCGCGTGCTGAAGTGGATCATCGGCCGGCTCTCCGGCCAGGCCCAGGCGGTGGTCACGCCGATCGGGTACCTGCCCGCGCCCGGCTCGCTGGACCTGGACGGGCTGGAGGTCAGCTGGGCCGACCTGGCCCTGCTGCTGACCGTCGACACCGAGGCCTGGAAGCTCGAAGCCGAGCACATCCCCGAGCACTTCCAGACGTTCCACCGGCACCTGCCCGCCCGGCTCCAGGAAATGCATCAGGAGCTGATCGAACGCCTCGGATGAGGGTAATGCCGGCAGGCTGCGGGCATAGGAAGGTTCACGGCCGCGACTCTAGGGCGAAAGGCTCAGCAATGATCAGGAGCGTTATCCAGCCGGGCGACATCCGCGAGGTGGCGGTGATCGGGCTCGGCCTGATGGGCTCGGGCATCGCCGAACTGATCGCCCGCAGCGGCCGCACGGTCGACGCGATCGAGATCAACCAGGGCTTCCTGGACCAGGGCATGGCCCGGCTACGCGCCTCCCTGGACCGGGCGGTCAGCCGGGGAAGGCTTACCGATACGGCCCGGGACGAGATACTCGCCCGGATCCGGCCCACCGACGATGTCGCGGCCGGGGTGGCCGACGCCGACCTGGTGATAGAGGCCATCCCGGAACGCCTGGAGTTCAAGAAGACCCTGTTCGCCCAGCTGGACGAGGCCTGCCGGGCCGATGCGATCCTGGCTACCAACACCTCCTCGCTGTCGGTCACCCAGATCGCCGGCGGTACCCGGTATCCCGAACGAGTGGCCGGACTGCACTTCTTCAACCCCGCTCCGGTCATGAAGCTGGTCGAGGTGATCTCCACGCTGCTCACCGCGCCGGAGATCGCCGAGACGCTGGCCCTGCTGTCCCGCGACCTGGGCAAGACCCCGGTCGGGGTCAGCGACCGAGCCGGGTTCATCGTGAACGCGCTGCTGGTGCCCTACCTCAACCACGCGGTACACCTGCTGGAAACGGCGCAGGCCACGAGGGAGGACATCGACAAGGCGGCCGCTGCGGGGCTCGGCTTGCCCATGGGCCCGCTGACCCTGCTCGACCTGATCGGCCTGGACACGGCTCTGGCGGTCCTCGAGACGCTCCACGATGAGTTCGGCGGTACCCGTTACGGACACGCGCCCCTGCTGCGCAAGCTGTGCGACGCCAGGCTGTTCGGCCGCAAGAGCGGACGCGGGTTCTATGATTACCGGAGGCAAAGCACCGCTGCCGACCACGAGCTGGCGTCGGTTCCCGACCCGGTCGCGGTGATCAGGGACTCCGGCGACCTGCTGGACGAACTGGCCGCCGCGATCAGCGTGGCCGGCATCGGCGTGGTGCCGAAGCCATCCGACCAGACCGGCCTGGTCATCGTGGCGGCAGACCCGCGCCACCGGGTCCTGGACGCGGCCCTGGCCGCGGGCCACCCGGCCGACGTGATCGGTGTCCACATCATCGAGACCCTCACCGGCAAGCTGAGGCTCGCTGAGCTGGTCCTGCCCGATGTGACCGCGCCGGGCACGGCCGCCAAGGCGGCCGCGCTCGCGGCCCGGATCAGGCTGGACGCGGTCATCTCCAGGGACCGGCCGGGCTTCCTTGTCGAGGCGCTCGCCTACGCGCAGTTCAACGATGCGGTCCGCATGGTCCAGGACGGTTATGCCAGCGCCGCCGACATCGATACCGCGATGATGCTCGGCTGCGGCTACCCCCGCGGGCCGCTCCAGATGCTCGACGAAGCCGGCGCCGCGAACGTCGTGGCCGTCCTGGACGCCATGCATGCCGCCACCGGTGATCCGGCGTTCACCCCGGTTCCCCTGCTGGCCGAATACGCCACGGCCGGCACCCTGTTCCGGGCTAGGACGGGAGGGTAGCCGCGTGTCCAGCGAATCTGAGCCGGATCCGCGGACGGGTAACTCCCTGGAGGAGTTCCAGCGTGACCTGGCCGACAACCTCTGTTACCAGCGGGGCACCACGGCCGAGTCGGCCAGCGCCCAAGACGCCTACTGGACCCTGGCCGTGACCATCCGCGACCGCCTGGCCAACCGCCGGGCCCGGACGGCCAGGGCGAACTACGCGGCCAACCCGAAGTTCGTCTATTACCTGTCGGCGGAGTACATGCTGGGGCGCCAGCTGCGCCAGAACGCGCTGTATACCGGGACTGCCGGGCTGGCCCGCCAGGCCATGGCCGGATCCGGGTTCTCCGCCGGGGAGCTGGAGGATCTCGACGTGGAGCCCGGGCTGGGGAACGGCGGCCTGGGCCGGCTGGCCGCCTGCCTGCTGGATTCCCTGGCCACCTTGGACGTGCCGGCCGTGGGCTACGGCATCCGGTACGAGTTCGGGATCTTCAAGCAGGTCTTCGAGGACGGCTATCAGGTCGAGCGCCCCGACGACTGGACGTTCTACGGCAACCCGTGGGAGTTCCCCGCCCCCGACGACCTCCAGGCGGTCGGGTTCTACGGCCACACCGAGCCCGTGGACGACGACCAGGGCGGGCTGCGGGCCCGCTGGGTGCCGGGCGAGACGGTGCGAGCCGAGCCCAGCCACATGCTGGTGCCGGGTTTCGGCACCGAGACGGTCA
The DNA here is from genome assembly GCA_963819785.1 of uncultured Actinomycetes bacterium. Classification (GTDB taxonomy): domain Bacteria; phylum Actinomycetota; class Actinomycetes; order Streptosporangiales; family Streptosporangiaceae; genus Palsa-504. The sequence continues at coordinate 406,719 of CAWFXW010000016.1, forward strand.
ACATCCTCCGGCTGTGGCGCGCCCGGGCCGCGCAGGAGTCGTTCAACCTGGACCTATTCAACGCCGGCCAGTATGCGGAGGCCGTCGAGGCGCAGATGCGCTCGGAGAACCTCACCAAGGTGCTCTACCCGAGCGACAGCACCGAAGCCGGCCGGGAACTGCGGCTCAAGCAGCAATACTTCCTGGTTTCCTGCTCGCTGCGGGACATCATCCGCCGGTTCCGGTTCCGCAACCGCGACTGGGAGGCATTCCCCGACAAGGTCGTCATCCAGCTCAACGACACCCATCCGGTGCTGGCGATACCGGAGCTCATGCGGTTGCTGGTCGACGAGAACGGAGTCGGCTGGGAGCAGGCCTGGTCCGTCGCCCGCCGCACCTTCGCCTACACCTGCCACACCCTGCTGCCGGAGGCCCTGGAGACCTGGCCGGTGTCGATGTTCGGGCGGCTACTGCCCCGCCATCTAGAGATCATCAACGCCCTCAACCGCGTCTTCCTGGAGGACGTGCGCGCCCGGTACCCCGGCGACGACGATCGCGTCGCCCGGATGTCGCTGGTCCAGGAGGGCCCCGAGCACCGGGTGCGGATGGCAAACCTGGCCGTGCTCGGCAGCTTTGCGGTCAACGGCGTGGCTGGGCTGCAGTCACGGCTGCTGACCCAGACGACATTGCGTGACTTCGCGGAGCTGTGGCCGGAGAAGTTCCTGAACGTGACGAACGGCGTCAGCCCGCGCCGGTTCCTCCGGCTGGCCAACCCGCGCCTGTCCGCCCTGATCACGGCCCGGCTGGGAGACGACCGGTGGCTGACCGACCTGGAGCGGCTGCGGGAACTCGAGGCCTTCGCCGGGGACGCGGAGTTCCGCGCGCAGTGGCGCGAGGTGAAGCGGCAGAACAAGATCGACCTGGCCTTCCACGCCCTCGCCGTCACCGGCGTCATCATCGATCCCGCCTCGCTGTTCGACGTCATGGTCAAGCGGCTGCATGAGTACAAGCGCCAGCTCCTCAAGCTGCTCCACGTCGTCACCGTGTACAACCGGATCAAGGCAGACCCGGCCGCCGCCGTGACGCCCTGCACGGTCATCTTCGGCGCCAAGGCCGCGCCGAGCTACCACGCAGCCAAGCGCATCATCAAGCTGATCAACTCGGTCGCGGCCGTGGTCAACGCCGACCCCGACGTGGCCGGCCGGGTCAAGGTCATGTTCCTCCCCGACTACAACGTCTCGGTCGCCGAGCTCGTGGTGGCCGCCGGCAACGTCTCGGAGCAGATCTCGCTGGCCGGAAAGGAGGCCTCCGGCACCGGCAACATGAAACTGGCCCTCAACGGAGCCATCACCGTCGGCACGCTCGACGGCGCCAACATCGAGATCCGCGACCGGGTCGGCGCCGGCAACTTCTTCCTGTTCGGAATCACCGCCGAACAAGCCGTTGCCGTCAGGCAGTCCGGTTACTCCCCGCGCGCCTATTACACCGGCGACGCCGAGCTGAAGGGCGCCATCGACGCTCTCGTGTCTGGCGTCTTCTCCGGCGACGACCGCGGTACCGTCGAGCAGGTCATCTCCTCGATCCTGGACTGGGACGAGTACCTGGTCCTGGCCGACTACCGGTCCTACATCGACTGCCATGACCGGATCGTCGGGCCGGCCTGGGCCGACGAAGACCGGTGGACCCGGATGTCGATCCTGAACACCGCGCGCTCGGGTTTCTTCTCCTCCGACCGGACCGTCCGCGACTACTGCCGCGACATCTGGCACGCCGTGCCGGTGCCGGTGAGCCGCTGAGGCGCCGCGTCCGGCCTGGTAGGCTGCTTGTATGTGGTCGGCCCGGCCTGCATCTCCGCCGGATCCTCCGGCGAGGAGGGGTTCGGGGCGCTGGAAGCTACGTACGCCAGCTTGACGTTCGGAGTTCTGATGATTGAAGGCATGTCCCGGGCCGAGATCCGGGAGTGCGTGCCCGAAGGCTTCTGTGACGACTGCTGGCAGCAGGCCCTGGAGCGGGTCCCGAGGTTCGGCACCGACCCGGCGAAGGACTATCACGACGTCTTCTACGTGACACACATCTGGGATGGAATCTGACGCGCGGGGACCTTCGTCCCTACCGGACCCGGCCCGGATCGGCATATGTTTACGTGACGAATTAAACCTTGCTGTGTTATTTCCAATCGGCCGGAAATTACCGAGGGGCTCAGGCCCGGCTGCTATCGCCAAGGACAAAGGCCAGGCAGAATACAATTCTCGAATATCGCTAACCGGGAAAGCCGATATTCAGGGAGGTACCTTACCATGGATTTTGAGTTGACCGATGAGCAGCAGCTTATCCGCGATGCGGTCAGAGAATTCGCCCAATCCGAGGTGGCGCCGATCGCCGCTGAGGTCGACCGTGATCACCGCTTTCCCGCCGAGCTCGTGCCGAGGATGGCGGAGCTGAACATCATGGGCATGCCCTACCCGGAGAAGTTCGGCGGCGCGGGAGCCGACAACGTGAGCTATACGATCGCGGCGGAGGAACTGGCGAGAGCATGCGCGACCACTTCCGTCATACTGCTGGCGCACGCCTCCCTGGCCACCTACCCGGTGTACAAGTTCGGCACCGACGCTCAGCATGAACGGTACCTTCATGACCTGGCGTCCGGCCGCCGCCTGGGGGCTTTCGCCCTGACCGAGCCGGGCGCGGGAACAGATGCCGGTGCGGGCACCACCACGGCGACGCTGAAGGGAGACGAGTACGTCCTCAACGGGTCGAAGATCTTCATCACCAACGCCCCGTTCGCCGAGATCTATATCGTCTTCGCCAAGACCGATCCAGCGCAGGGGACGCGCGGGATGAGCGCGTTCATCGTCGAGAAAGATACCCCCGGGTTCTCCGTCGGCGAGGCCGAGCACAAGCTGGGGATCCGCGGTTCCAGCACGCCGCCGTTGTACTTCGCCGACTGCCACATCCCGAAGGAGGCGCTGCTGGGCCTGGAGGGCGACGGCTTCAAGATCGCCATGCAGACGCTCGACGGCGGGCGGATCGGCATCGCCGCCCAGGCCGTGGGCATCGCCCAGGCGGCGCTGGACGCGTCGGTCGCCTACGCCAAGGAGCGGGTCCAGTTCGGCAAGCCGATCGCGGCCTTGCAGGCCATCCAGTGGATGATCGCCGACATGACCACCCAGCTGGACGCGGCCCGGCTCCTCACCTACCGCGCCGCATGGTGCGAGGACCAGGGCCGCCCCTACGGCACGGAAGGGGCGATGGCCAAGCTGTTCGCCTCGGAAACCGCCACCCGGGTGTGCGACCGTGCGATCCAGATCCACGGCGGATACGGTTTCACGGAAAGCTATCCGGTGGAGCGGAATTACCGTGACGCCAAGATCACCGAACTCTACGAGGGCACGTCCGAGGTGCAGCGCATGGTCATCGCGCGAAGCTACCTGAGGTGAGAACAACGGCCCGCATATCGCTGCCATCAGGAGGATCGCGATGAGGATTGTGGTCGCCTACAAGTGGACCTGTGATCCGCAGGAGGCTACGGTCCGCGCCGACGGCACGGTGGACTGGAGCCGGGCGAAGCCAGGCCTGTCTACCTACGACCCCGTGGCCATGGAGCTGGCGCGCCGTCTGGCCGAGGAAGCGGGCGCCGAGCTGATCGGCGTGACGGCCGGAGGGAAGGGCGTGGGTGCGCCTCTCGCGGCCAAGGCCGCCCTCGGGCGCGGCCTGGACCGGGTGGTGATCGTCGAGGACGAATCCCTGCGGGAGGCCGGCCGGTCCGAGCTCGCCGCGGTGCTCGCCGAGATGATCCGGCATATCGGCGACGTGGACCTGGTCATCACCGGCGACTCATCGGTCGACGTGGCGGCCAAGATGGTGCCGACCGTACTGGCCGGCGAGCTCGGCTGGCCGGCCGTAGCCGAGGTCACCGCGGTGACCGGAACCGGGGCCCAGGCCGGCGCGCTGCGCGTAGAGCGCGCGATCCCGGGCGGCGTCCAGGTGCTCGAGATCTCCGGGCCCGCCGTGCTGGCCGCGTCCGCCGATGCCGCGGTACCCCGCGTGCCCGGCATGAAGGAACTCCTCGCGGCGGCCAAGAAGCCGGTCGAGCTCCTGGAGCTGGCGGCCCTCAAGGTGCCGCAGCAGAACGCGGTCGTGACCGTCGTCGGCCGGGCGCGCCCGGAGCGCAAGGCCCGCAAGGGCCAGCTCATCGACACCGCCGACCCGGCCGCGGCTGCCGCCGAGCTCGTCGCCGCGCTCCGCGCGGCGGGCGCGCTGTAGACAACACCGAAGGAGCCAGACAATGAGCGTGAACGCCTGGATCGTCGTCGCGGACCAGCCGACGGTCGGCAACCTCGTCACGGTCGCGCGTTCCCTGGGCGGGCCGGTGGCAGCCGTGGTGGCCGGACCCCGCTCGGTGGCCGAGACGGTCGCGAACAGCGGCGTGGACAAGGTGGTCTGGTGCCACGCGCCGGATGACGCGCCGCCAGAAGCCAGCGCTCAGGCGGTGGCCGACACCCTGGCCGCCGACCCGCCCCGCGTGGTCCTGGCCGGCCGCAACCCCGGCGAGCGCGTGCTGCTGGGCGCCGCCGCAGCCCGGCTCAAGGCGGCGGTCCTCACTGGCGCCCGGTCGGTCAGCCTCGACGGCGACACCACCACCGTGGTCAACGCCGTCTTCGGCGACATCTGCGATGAGACCGTCGCCGTCGCCGGCCCGGTTGCCCTGCTGCTCGACGGCGGCTCCGTGCCGCCGCCCGCCGGCTCGACCGCGCCCATCGAAGAGATCACCGTGGCGCCGCTAGGCCTGAAGGTGATCGAGACCAGGACGCACGGCTTCGAGAAGGTGGACCTCAACTCGGCCCACCGGGTGATCGGTGTCGGCCGCGGCGTCAAGGCCCAGGAGGACCTGGCCATGGTGGCGGAGCTCGCCCAGGCCCTCGAGGCCGAGATCGCCTGCTCCCGCCCGGTGGCCGAGGGCCTGAACTGGATGGGCAAGGACCGCTACATCGGCAGCTCCGGCGCGCACATCGCCCCGCAGCTCTACCTGGCCATCGGGATCTCCGGCCAGCTCCAGCACATGGTCGGCGTGACCGGCGCGGAGATCATCGTCGGGATAAACACCGACGCGAACGCCGCGATCTTCAGCCAGGCCGACTACGGCCTGGCCGGTGACCTCTACCAGCTCGTGCCGGCGATCACCGCCGCGCTGAAGTGACGGTGCCAGATGACGCAACCAGCTGAGCCTGACTTCGAGGTCATCGTCATCGGCGCCGGCATCGCGGGCTGCGTCGCGGCCTATCAGCTCGCCCGGCAGGGACGCTCGGTGCTGCTGATCGAGCGAGGCGAGGCGCCCGGGTCGAAGAACCTCTCCGGCGGCGTCCTGTACGCCCGCGGCATCCAGCAGGTCTTCCCCGATTTCCGCACTGAGGCGCCGGTCGAGCGCAGGATCACCCGCAACTACATCAGCTTCCTCAACGCCGACAGCTCGGTCGCCATCGACTACAGGGACGCCAGGCTGGCTGACCCGGTCAACGCCGTCACGGTGCTGCGGGCCAAGCTGGACGCGTGGCTGTCCGAGAAGTGCGAGGAGGCCGGGGCCATGATCATGCCCGGCGTCCGCGTGGACCGCGTGCTCACCGAGGGCACCAGGGTCGTCGGCGTCCAGGCCGGCGGCGACGAACTGCGGGCCGATGTGGTCGTGGCGGCCGACGGCGTGAACTCCTTCATCGCCAAGGAGGCCGGCCTGCGCCAGAAGGAGCCGCTGAACCACCTCGCCGTCGGCGTGAAATCGGTGATATCGCTGCCCCGCGAGGCGATCGAGCAGCGGTTCAACCTGACCGGTGACGAGGGCGCGGCCCTCGCCGTGGTCGGCGACTGCACGCAGGGCGTGGGCGGCGGCGGCTTCCTGTACACCAACCTGGACTCGCTGTCCGTCGGCATCGTGGTCCGCCTGGACGACCTCGCGGCCAAGCAGAAGGTGGTCACCGACATCTTCGACCACTTCCTGCAACACCGGTTCATCGCTCCCTACCTCGACGGCGGCGAGCTGCTCGAGTACGGCTGCCACCTGGTCGCCGAGGGCGGCCTGCACATGGTCGGCGAGATCGTCATGGACGGCATGGTGGTGGTCGGCGACGCCGCCGGCCTCACCCTCAACACCGGCCTGACCGTACGCGGTATGGACCTGGCCGTCGGATCCGCCGTCGCCGCCGCCGAGGCCATCGGCGATGCACTGGACCGCAAGGACACCTCCAGGGCGGCCCTGGCCAGCTACCGGGACAAGCTGTTCGCTTCCTATGTGGGCCAGGACATGAAGACCTACGCCAAGGCCCCGCACTTCCTTGAAGTAGAGCGGATGTACAAGCAGTACGGCGAGCTATTCGCGAACGTCCTGTACGGCACGTTCAACCTCGACACCCAGCCCCGCCAGCATCTGCTCAAGGTGGCCCGCAAGAACCTGGCCCGGTCCCCGCTGAAGATGAGGCAGCTCATCCGAGACGGCATCGCAGGAGCGCGCGCACTATGAAACCGTTGTCTGTCCCCGAACGCCTGACCAAGAACCGCTTCCTCCTCGACGAGGAGCAGAGCCACATCGAGGTCAACCAGGAGATCGCCAAGGCCACCGGCACCGGCAAGCTCCTCGTGGCCTGCTGCCCGGCCCGGGTCTACACCGAGGAACCCGACGGGACCATCTCCGTGGAGTACGCCGCCTGCCTGGAGTGCGGAACCTGCCTGGCAATTGCGGCGCCTGGCGCGCTGAAATGGCACTATCCCCGCGGCGGGTTCGGCATCCAGTTCCGCGAAGGGTAGGACAGCCATCCGCCGCCGTGCTCCACGATCGAGGTGGAGCACGGCGACCCGGGGGCCGGGCTACTCGTGCACGTAGGTGCCGGGGGCCGGGCTGACCGGCTTGTACTCGCCGTTGCCGAGGGTCTTACGGGCCGGCCGCTCGGCGCCGGAGCGGGCGATCAGCCATTCGGTCCACGGCCGCCACCACGAGCCCTTCTCGACGGCGGCCGTCTTGAGCCACTCGTCGGGATCGGTCGCCGTGGGCGCCCCGTACCAGCGGTCATACCGCGCGCTGTCCGCCGGGTAGACAACGGACTGGATGTGACCGGACTTGATCAGGGTCATCTCCTTGCTGGCGCCGCCGACCAGGTGGGCGGTGTCGTAGCAGGCCCGCCACGCCGTGATGTGGTCGGTGTAGCCGCCGACGTGGTAGCTGTCGCAGGTGACCTTGCCGAAATCGGTCTTGACCCCGAGCAGCGTCGGCCCGTTGCCGTCCCATCCGTCCATCGCCAGCCGGCTTGACTCGAGGGCGAACTTGGCCGTCGTCCGGGTGGCGTCGTCGTTCCAGGCCAGGACGTCGAACGGAGCGGGCGACTTACCCATCAGCCACCCGCTGACCAGGTAGTTGTAGACCAGGTTGTTCGGCCGCAGCATGGCGAACAGGCTGCGCAGCGCGGTCCCGGGAACGATCTGCTCGGCCGCGGCGGACTGTTCGAGGATCTGGCGGGACTCGGCGGTGTCCAGCATGCCCACGACGTTCGGCTTGTCGCCGGTCAGCATGGTCACGACGAAGGTCGCCGACTTGGCCGAGTCGTCGCCGGTCGCGGCGAGATGCGCGAGCACGTAGGAGACCGTGATGCCGCCGGCGCACAGCCCGAGCAGGTTCAGCTGGTCGGTGCCCGCGATCTTCTTGACCGCCGCGGCGGCTCGTTCGGCCGCGGCGATGTAGTCGTCCAGCCCCCACCTTCCGTCGCCGCGCAGCGAACTGGGATTCCGCCAGGAGACCATGAACACCTGGACACCCTGGCTGACGGCGTATTCGACCAGCGACCGCCCCGGCGACAGGTCCAGGATGTAGTGCCGGTTGATCTGCGGCGGCACCATCAGCACCGGAATGGTGCGGACCTTGGGGGTGGTCGGGGTGTATTGCAGCAGCTCGAACAGCTCGTCCCGGTACACCACGGCCCCCGGCGTGGCGGCCAGATCCTCGCCGACCTTGAACTGCTTCCGGTCGACCATGGCGGGCATCCCGCCGCGGGCCATGTCCCGCAGCATGTTCTGGGCGCCCTTCACCAGCGACAGGCCGCCGGTGCCGACGGCCTCACGCAGGGCGGCGGGATTGGTGGCGAGGTAGTTGGTCGGGGACAGCGCGGCCGAGATGACGTCCGCCGCGAAACGGGCGCGCGCCTTATCCCGCCAGGAGCCGTCCATGGACTCGTACATCCGGTTCATCCACGTCTCGAACAGCCGGTATGACTGGGCGAGGGTGCGGAAGTAGGGAACCGACTGCCAGGCCTCGTCGGCGAAGCGCTGGTCCCGCTGGTCGGGCGCGAGGTCCGACACGCCGAGGGCGATCTTGGTCAGCTCCGTGGCCAGCCACGGCATCTCTTTCGCGACCGTGGCCGGGTCAACCAGCTCGGTAATCGCGTTGACCATGTCCATCGGGAGCATGCCAGCCGCGGCTTCGGCCGCTTCTGACATCATTCCCATGACGTTGGCGGATCTCTCTTCTGTGCTCATGACCTCTCCCGGTGCACCGTACGCGACAAGGCTGGAATATCGGCCTGCCGTCCCAGAGCCACCATGGTCAACCGCCCCCGGCCGGACAAGTCCGGGATGTCCCGGTCCAAGGGGACCTAGGGCCATAAACCCCGGGACCTTCGTCTGGTAGACGCGTCTGACGACGCTGTTAGCGTCGGAAGTTGAAGGGTCATCGGAGGGACTGCGTAAAGAGCGCATGACGGAACGATCCGGCCACCAAGCGGCCGCAAACCGGTCGGTCGCACCGGTCGGTCCTGGGCCGCCCACGACGGCTTCGACATGTGAGATGAGGAAATCATGGAAAAGGTATTCGTCCTATCTGGTGTCCGGACCCCGATCGGCAAGTACGGCGGCGGCCTGGCCTCCGTCCCGCCCTGCGACCTGGCCGCCGCGGTGGTCCGCGAGGCGGTCAGCCGGGCGGGCGTGAGCGCCGACGACATCGGCCACATCGTGTTCGGCAACGTGCTGCACACCGAAACCCGCGACATGTACATATCCCGCGTGGCGGGCGTGAACGGCGGCCTGAACATCGGTACGCCCGCGCTGACCGTGAACCGGCTGTGCGGCAGCGGGATGCAGGCCATCGTGTCGGCCGCTCAGGCGATCATGCTCGGCGACTGCGAGGTCGCGGTGGCCGGCGGTGCCGAGTCGATGAGCCGCGCCCCGTACTGGCTGCCCGCCATGCGCTGGGGCCAGCGGATGGGCGAAGGCGTCGCGATCGACGCCGTGACCGGCGCGCTCAGCGACCCGTTCGACGGCTGCCACATGGGCGTGACCGCGGAGAACGTCGCGACCGACTACCACGTGTCCCGGGCGGACCAGGACGCGCTGGCCGCCGAGAGCCACCGCCGCGCCGCGGCCGCCACCGCCGCCGGGTACTTCAAGGAGCAGATCCTGCCGGTCGAGATCCCCGGCCGAAAGGGCCAGGTCACCGTCGTCGACACCGACGAGCACATCCGCCCGGAGGTCAGCCTGGCGGACATGGCCAAGCTGCGGCCCGCGTTCTCGAAGGACGGCACGGTCACCGCGGGCAACGCGTCCGGCCTCAACGACGCCGCCGCGGCCGTGGTGCTCGCCTCGGAATCGTTCATGAACAGCCACGGCTTGACCCCGCTCGGCAGGCTGGTCGGCTACGGTCACGCCGGCGTCGAGCCGCGGATCATGGGCATGGGCCCGGTGCCCGCGACGCGCAAGGTGCTCGATCGCACCGGTCTCAAGGTTGACGAGATCGACGTGTTCGAGGTGAACGAGGCTTTCGCCGCCCAGGCGCTGGCCGTGATCAGGGAACTGGGCCTGCCTGACGAGCGCACCAACCCGAACGGCAGCGGCATCTCCCTCGGCCACCCGGTCGGCGCCTCCGGGGCCATCCTGGTCGTCAAGTCGCTGTACGAGCTCAAGCGCACCGGCGGCAGGTACGCGCTCAACACGATGTGCATCGGCGGCGGGCAGGGCATCGCCACGATCTTCGAGCGGGTCTGAGCCCGACCGCTTTATGCAGATCTGCGACCCCCATGGGCCGAAACGGCTCATGGGGGTCGCTCTCGGCCGGACACATGTGTCCGGCCGAGAGGGTCGAGGGGGTCAAGGGGGTCACGGCCAGGCTCGACGGCCGCTGGGCGAGGACCGGCTATCCTTTCGCGCGCTAGCCCTGACCGGCCCGTTCCTTGTCGCGCAGCATGAATTTCTGGATCTTTCCCGTCGAGGTCTTCGGCAGCTCCACGATGATGTCGACTTCACGAGGCGCCTTGTAGCCGGCGATCTTGATACGCACATGCGCGATCAGCTCCTGCTGGGTCGCGCTGGTGCCGGCGCGCAGCACCACGAACGCCTTCGGCCGCTCGCCCCATTTCTCGTCGGGTACGCCGACCACCGCCGCCTCCAGAACGCACGGGTGACTCATCAGCGCCTGCTCAACTTCGACCGTGGAGATGTTCTCCCCGCCCGAGATCACGATGTCCTTGGCGCGGTCGCGCAGCTCGATGTACCCGTCGGGATGCCTGACCCCGAGATCGCCGCTGTGGAACCAGCCGCCACGGAACGCGGCGGCGGTGGCCTCCGGATCCAGGTAGTAGCCGGCCATGACGGTGTTGCCGCGCATGACGATCTCGCCCATCGTCTGGCCGTCGGCCGGGACGTCGGTCATCTCCTCGTCCACGACACGCACGCCCCCGGCGGTGACCATGCCGACCCCCTGGCGCGCTTGCAGCGCGGCGCGCTGCTCGACGGTCAGCCCGGCCCAGGGCGGCTGGAACTGGCACAGGGTGATCGGGCCGTAGGTCTCGGTCAGCCCGTACACGTGCACGACGGCGAACCCCATCCGCTCCATCTCCGCGATCGTCGTGGGGCTCGGCGGCGCGCCGGCGGTGGTGATGAGAACCGGCCGGGTCAGCGGTCCGGCCGAGCTCGCGGTCAGGATGGAGCTCACGACGGTCGGCGCCGCGTTCAGGTGCGTGACGCCGTGCTGGCGCAGCTGCTGCCAGATCGCGTCGCCGCGCACGTCGCGCAGGCACACGTGCGTGCCGCCGATCGCGGTCACCGCCCACGGGGCGCACCAGCCGTTGCAGTGGAACATCGGCAAGGTCCACAGATAGACGCTGTTCTCGTCATGCCGGGAGTGGACGATCTGCGCAAACGAGTTCAGGTAGGCGCCGCGGTGGGTGTAGATCACGCCCTTCGGCTGGCCCGTCGTGCCGGAGGTGTAGTTGATCGCGATAGGCTCCAGCTCGTCCGGGACCGCCCAGGGCAGCGGATCGCCCGCCTGCCCGGCCAGGAACTCCGAGTAGCTCACCACCTGGGATCCGCCGGGAATGGGCAGAGCCGGACCCGCGCCGGCGGGTCCCGCCTCGGCATCCGTGGCCACCACGATCTGAGCTGCCGTGCCCGCGCTATCCACAGCAGCCACGGCCACCGGCAGCAGGGCGGCATCGGCCACAAGCACCGTCGCCCCCGAGTGACGCAGGACATACGACACTTCCTCGGCGGTGAGGCGGGTATTGATCGCCACGAGTACCCCGCCCGCCAGCGGCACCGCGAAATGGGCGACGAGCATCTCGGGCAGGTTCGGCATCAGGTACGCGACCCGGTCGCCGGGTCCGACGCCGCTGGCGCGAAGCGCACCGGCCACCCGCACTGTCTCCGCCGCGAAGTCGGAGTAGGTGAGGCGCCGGCTCCCGTAGATCACCGCGACCTTGCCCGGCCACACCCGAGCCGACCGTTCCAGGAACGACAGCGGGGTCAGCGGTACTTCAGAGACAGTGTCCATATCGGCCTCCCGGCACAAGTCACCCGTGGCGTTGCCCGGCCTGCTGTCACCTCAGCTCAGGACGGCTTCCCGCGGAAGGGCCAAAGGTCCCGTTAGCCAGACCCCCGCTCCGCGCTTAGGGTGCCTAGTGTGGAGGCGCGGTCCGGCCCGCAATCCGGTGTCCTGCTGCCCGTCTTCGGGCCGCTGCGGGCGTCGGCCTACGTCAGCGCGTGCTCGATCCCGGTGCTGTTCGGGCTGGCGTTCGCGACCGGCGGCCCGGGCGCGGTGCCGATGAGAACAAAGATGCGGCGGCGCCGCGGCAAAGCCGGACGCGGACGGGGGCACCGCGTGCTTAGCACACATCGCGCGGACGGGGGCACCGCGCGGCGCGGCACCGCCGCATAGCGTCACGATACAAGCTTGCCGAAACATGTACAAGTCGTGATCAGCGAGACACGGAGTTTGTTTCCGTCAAACTCGGTACCACCGGCACCCGAAACGCCCTGCATCTGGCGGGGTCCACGCGGTCGCTCAGGGTGCATCGACCAGGTGCCGGACCGGCCTAAGCTGAACACCGGGGAAGAGGGAGAATTTTCAACGTGCCTGAATTTAGTTTCACCGAGTTGCTGCCGGCCGGGGCGGACGAGACCACGTACCGGCGGCTGAGCAGTGACGGCGTGACGAGCCACGTTTCGTTCGGCCGAAAATTCCTGGAGGTGGAGCCGCGGCTGCTCACCGAGCTCACCGGTGCGGCGATGCACGATATCGCCCACCTGCTGCGGCCCGCGCACCTGCGCCAGCTACGGTCCATCCTGGACGATCCGGAGGCGTCGCCGAACGACCGGTACGTGGCGCGGGACCTGCTCAAGAACGCGTGCATCGCGGCCGGCGGGGTGCTGCCCATGTGCCAGGACACCGGGACCGCGATCGTGATGGGCAAGCGCGGCCAGCACGTGCTCACCGACGGGCGGGACGAGGAGCACATCGCGCGCGGCGTCTACGACGCGTACACCACGCTCAACCTGCGATATTCCCAGCTCGCGCCGCTGAGCATGTGGGATGAGAAGAACACCGGCAGCAACCTGCCGGCCCAGATCGAGATCTACGCCGCCGGCGGGGACGAGTACAAGTTCCTGTTCATGGCCAAGGGCGGCGGCTCGGCGAACAAGTCGTTCCTGTACCAGGAGACCAAGGCCGTGCTCAACCCGGCCCGGATGGCCTCGTTCCTTGAGGAGAAGATCCGGTCGCTCGGCACCGCGGCGTGCCCGCCGTACCACCTGGCGATCGTGGTGGGCGGCACGTCGGCCGAGTACGCGCTGAAGACGGCCAAGTACGCGTCGGCGAAGTACCTGGACACGCTGCCGGTCTCCGGGTCGCCGGCCGGGCACGGGTTCCGGGACGTCGGGCTCGAGCAGTCGGTGCTGGACATCACCCGGAAGATCGGGATCGGGGCGCAGTTCGGCGGCAAGTACTTCTGCCACGATGTGCGGGTCATCCGGCTGCCGCGGCACGGGGCGTCGTGCCCGGTCGCGATCGCCGTGTCCTGTTCCGCGGACCGGCAGGCGCTGGGCAAGATCACCGCCGACGGGGTGTTCCTCGAGCAGCTCGAGACCGACCCGGCGCAGTACCTGCCCGACGACGTCTCCGCCGAGGACGGCGAGGTGGTGGCGATCGACCTGAACCGGCCGATGGCTTCCATCCGGGCGGAGCTGAGCAAGCTGCCGGTGCGGACCCGGGTGGCGCTGACCGGGCCGCTGGTGGTGGCGCGCGACATCGCGCACGCCAAGATCGCCGAGCGGCTAGACGCGGGCGAGCCGATGCCGCCGTACCTGCGTGACCACCCGGTGTATTACGCCGGGCCGGCCAAGACGCCTGCCGGATACGCGTCCGGTTCCTTCGGGCCGACCACCGCGGGCCGGATGGATTCCTACGTGGACCGGTTCCAGGCGGCGGGCGGGTCGCTGGTCATGCTGGCCAAGGGCAACCGGTCCGCGGCGGTGACCGCGGCGTGCCAGCGGCACGGCGGGTTCTACCTCGGCTCGATCGGCGGCGCGGCGGCGCGGCTGGCCCAGGACTGCATCACCCGGGTCGAGGTGCTCGAGTACCCCGAGCTCGGCATGGAGGCGGTGTGGCGGATCGAGGTGCGGGACTTCCCGGCGTTCGTCGTGGTGGACGACAAGGGCAATGATTTCTTTGCCGACCCGTCGGGACCAGTGCTCACGATCGGCGCGCACCCGCGAGCGAAGCCGGAAATAGGGCCCTGACCGGCCACAATCTGGTGACACTTAATCAATGCTTAGCCGCCCCCCAGAGACCTTTCAGCGAACACCGTGTATGGTCCGCGTATGCACCCTTTGGCGGACACCGGGCGGGTGATCGCCGGGCGCTACCGCCTGGAAGCCCCCATCGGGCGAGGCGCCATGGGGGTAGTGTGGCGTGCCCGCGACCAGTTGCTCGACCGTGACGTCGCGCTCAAGGAAGTCCAGATCGCCGAGACGCTCACCGACGAGGAGCGGGTCAACGCCTACCAGCGGACGCTGCGCGAGGCCAAGACCGCCGCCCGGCTCAACCACCCGGGTGTGGTCACCGTCTACGACGTGGCCGAGGACAGGGGCGCCCCGTGGATCGTCATGCAGCTGGTCAGCGCGCAGTCGCTGGACCAGCTGCTGGCCGCCTCGGGCCCGCTGTCGCCGCGCCGGGCCGCCGAGGTCGGCCGGCAGCTGCTGTCCGCGCTGAGCGTGGCGCACGCCGCCGGGGTCATGCACCGCGACGTCAAGCCCAGCAACGTGCTGCTCGGCCAGGACGACCGGGCCGTGCTGACCGACTTCGGCATCGCCACCTTCCAGGGCGATCCCCGGCTGACCCAGACCGGGATGGTGATGGGCTCGCCGGGCTTCACCGCGCCCGAGCGCATCCGCGGCGAGGACGCGACCCCGGCCTCGGACCTGTGGTCGCTGGGCGCGACCCTGTTCGCGGCGGTGGAAGGGCACGGGCCGTTCGAGAAGCGCGGCGGCGCGATCACCACCATGTCGGCCATCATCAACGAGGACGCGCCGCTGGCGCCGACCGCGGGTGCGCTCGGGCCGGTGATCGCGGCCCTGCTGCGCCGGGAGCCGTCCGACCGGCCGGACGCGGCCACGGCCACCCGGATGATCACCGACGTGCTGCCGCTGCTGCCGGCCAGAGGGGGCGGCGACCAGGCTGGCTACGTGGCCACCGCGCTGTCTCCGCCGCATCCGGCCTCGGTTTCGCCTCCGGTTTGGCAAGCGCCCCCGCCCTCGGGCTCGCCTCCGGTTTGGCAAGCGCCCCCGCCCTCGGGCTCGCCGGGCTGGGCGGCCGCGGCGGACCTGCCCGGCTCGCTGGCGGCGTCCGACACGCAGGGGGCGTCGGGCGGCACCGGGACCGCGGCGACCACGCCGCAGCCGGTCCTGGGCGATGCGGGACGGTTCGAGCCGCCGGTGACCGAGTTCGACCGGCCGAAGAGCGGGTACGACCTGCCGCCGACCGAGTACCGGCCGCCCACCGAGTACGACCGGCCCCGGGGGGCCGGGTCGGCGCCGCCGCCGGACTTCTCCTCGTGGTACGACCCGGCGCCCAGGTCGGGAGCGGCGCCCTCGGCGCAGCCCTGGCCGGGTGCGGCGGGGTCGGCCGGTGCGGGATCCGGCTCGGCGGGTGCGCCGGGGTCGGCGCCGTGGTCCGGTTCGCCGGGGCCGTCCAGGAGCCGGGCCGCTGCCGCGCCGCGCAGGCGCCGGACAGGATTGTGGCTCGCGCTGGTGCTGCTGGCGGTGCTGGGCGCGGGCGCGGGCGCCGCCACCATCGTGCTGCTGCGGCACAGCACGACCAGCACGCCGTCCGGGGGTTCGTCCTCGCCGGGCACGTCGACGGGCACGGGGACGCTCGCGCCGCCCGAGACGGCGCCCCAGATCGTCAACGCGGTCAACGAGCCCAACCAGGGCCCGCTGCCGGCCGGGTGGACGACGGTGACCCGGCACGCCACCGGCACGCAGAAGGCCGGGTTCACCATCGCCGCGCCGTCCAACTGGACGCCAAGGACCAGCGGCTACCAGAACTACCTTTATGACCCGTCGGCCGACGCGAACATCCTGATCGACCTCACGCCGCACACCTACCCGAACGACATGCTCAAGGAAGCGCAGTACATCAAGAGCCAGTCGGTGGCGCAGAACCGCTTCCCCGGCTATAAGCAGCAGGGCCTGCAGGCCGAGACCATCCGCGGCGCGCCGGGAGCATGGTGGAAGTTCACCTGGCTGGACAAGGGCGTCAACCAGGAGGCCATCGACCTGCTCTTCGTCCTGCAGACCCCGGCGGGCGCGCAGTCCTACGCGCTGTACATGACCGCGCCGGAGAGCATGTGGAACCAGATGCGGCCGATCTTCGACGAGATGGTGGAGACGTTCGCGCCGCTCACGTGAGGCTTGCTCACGTGAGCGGCGCTGCGGCTCGCGGCTGAGGCTTGCCGCTGAGGTTTACCCCTGAGCCTTGCCGCTAGTACCAGCCGGTGCCCTGCTCGTGATCCCAGGCC
Organism: uncultured Actinomycetes bacterium; assembly: GCA_963819785.1. GTDB lineage: Bacteria > Actinomycetota > Actinomycetes > Streptosporangiales > Streptosporangiaceae > Palsa-504. The sequence goes on from CAWFXW010000016.1 coordinate 423,014, forward strand.
GCACACGGGGAACCGTAGGTGCCCTTGATGTACTCCAGGCCCCACCTGATCTGCGTCGCCGCGTTGGTCTGCCAGTTCGGGCCGGCGCTGGCCATCCGCGAGCCGGGCAGCGCCTGCGGGATGCCGTAGGCACCCGAGCCGGCGTTGTAGGCGGTCACGCTCCAGCCGCTCTCGTGCGCCCACAGCGGGTCGAGGCAGGAGAACTGGCTGGACGACCAGCCGAACGAGGCGAGCATGGCCCGGGCGATCTGCTGCGGGGAGCCCGACGCCACGGACGCGGCCGCCGACGGCGCAGGCTGCGCCGAGGCCGAGGCCGAGGCCGACGCCGAGGGTGGCGCGGTGGCGGTGTGCTGGGCTGACGGGGCCCTTTGCAGCTGGCGGGCGGCCAGTTTCCTGGCGGCCTGCGCCCGGGCGGCCTGCCAGTGGGCGGCGGATAGTTCGGCCGCCACGTCGCGGACCTTCCAGGTCTGCAAGGCCTGGTCCGCGGTGCTCTGGTCGAAGGCCTGCATCTGGGAGGCGCCCGGCTGGAGGTGCTGACCGGTGACGGTCAGCAGCGGGCCGGCGTCAGCCTCATGCGTGCGGCCCGCGGCGGGTCCTCCTAGCTGTCCCGGCCCGCCCGGCCCGCCCGGCCCGCCCGGCCAGGTGGCCGCGGCCGCCGTCGCGGCGGTGGCAACGGTGAACGCGCCGGCCGCGATCAGGGCGACGGCCCTGGATCGCCCGCCCATAGAGCGCCCGCCCATAGATCGGCTGAATTGAATTTTCCGGTGCCGTGACAAGGGGACCTTTCGATGGTTCGCGAGTCACGCGATCTGCTTCACCCTTGATCGCAACTGCCATGGCAACGGCGGCAGGCATCTGCTCGTGCGAGGTGGCGCGGGTCAGGGCGCCGGGCTGACTCGAGGCAGCCATCACACAGGCGGGGTGCTGTCAGCTACCAACCATGCCCGACGGGAAATGAAAACGCTGACAAATGTTGGTGTGATGTAGATCACCACCGCTGGAGAACGAACCGCTGAGGGCCCGAAATCGCCTTGTTTACCTATGCGTTTTGCGGTAAGCGAACGCAGGAGCGACATACCAGTGATGAAACTCACACCGATGCCAAAACTACGCATCAGGGGTGATAAAGGGCCTGACCTTGGGTAAGAAAGACATTGCGATCAGTAGTATCCGTTGGCTTCCTCGAACCCCCACGCACCACACGGATTCCCGTAGATCCCCTTGATATAGGTAAGGCCCCACTTGATCTGCGTCGCCGGGTTCGTCTGCCAGTCCGGGCCGGCGCTGGCCATCTTGCTGCCCGGCAAGGCCTGCGGGATGCCGTACGCGCCGCTGGCGTTCTCCGCGTCGTAGCGCCAGCCGCTCTCCCGGTTCCACAGGTTAAGCAGGCAGCCGAAGTAGGTCTTCGGGCTGAAGCCGAAGCTGGCCATCATGTTGTAGGCGGTGGACTGCGCGGTGTTCGGGTCGGGCGGGGTGGATGTGACGTAGACGATGCCCCCGCCCCCCGTGCCGGTCCCGGCGCCGGTGCCGGGGTTGGCTGAGGCCACCTGGGCCGGGGAGGCCAGCTCCGGCTTGGCCACCAGGATCTTGGTGTTGGCCGCGTCCGTCATCGCGATCAGCTGCTCGCGCTCGGTTTCCAGCAGCGCCATGGTGTGGCTGCCCGGCACCGCCTCGATGGCCCGGGCGACGTTGAAGGCGCCCGTCCCGGGGTTGAATACCTCCGCGCCGACCGCCACGCCGATGACCGCTATGGCGGCGAAAACCGCGACCGGAAAGACAATGCCGACACGCCGGATGAGGCCCCGCTTGCGCCTATTGCTGCGATTCCCCGTCCGGTGTCGCGACAAGGCAATCCTTTCTTCCGGCCATGCCCCGCCTCGATGCAGTGCCGGCCCGGCCTGCCGGGCCTGCCGGGCCCGCGCGGCCACCGCCGCCGCGCCGCCTATCCGCTGCACCTGACCTGGTGCGCCGTCCGGCCCGCCTCGCACAGGTACCGCTGGCGCTCCACAATGCCAGAAAGGCCGCTGGAATGCGCGGGACTTCGGCGAGAAAACCCGGGCCCCGTTTACCTGCGCACTTGTGACGCTAATCACAAGTCAATAACACTGTTGGTAACCGGCGCGAATCAGGCAGTCATCTCGGCCATGTCCGCGTGGGCGTCCGGTCACGGTCCGGTGGCTGCGGGCTGCACAGGCCAGGGGTCCGGCTGACACAATCGGATCATGGAAACGCCTCTGTCACCCCTTGACTTCGCCCGCCGGACCCGTCGGCTGCACGCCGATCGGGAGGCGGTTGTGGACGGCGAACTTCGCCTGTCCTACCGGCAGTTCTTCGACCGCTGCGACCGCTGGTCCGCCGCGCTGCAGGGGCTGGGCGTGCGGCAGGGGGACCGGGTGGCCACGATCGCGCCGAACACGCACGCGCAGCTGGAGGCGTTCTACGCCGTGCCGCAGATCGGGGCGGTGCTGGTACCGATCAACTACCGGCTGACGGCCGAGGACTTCGTCTACATCGTCAACCACTCCGGGGCCACGGTGGTCTGCGCGCACGGCGAATACCTGCAGACGGTGGACGGCGTCCGCGACCGGATGCCGGGCGTGCGCCACTTCGTGGCCTTCGAGGGCGCCGGTTCCCCGGACGGGGGCTGGCTGGACTACGAGGCGGCCGTCGCGGCCGCCGGCCCCGCCTTCGAACCGCCGGAGATCGGCGAGCGGGACCTGCTCACGATCAACTACACCAGCGGGACCACGGCACGCCCGAAGGGCGTGATGATCACGCACCGGAACGCCGCCATGAACACGATCGGCACGCTGCTGCACCTGCCGATGGCGGTGGGCGAGCGCTACCTGTGGACGCTGCCCATGTTCCACGCCAACGGCTGGACGTACACCTGGACGGTCACGGCCGCGGCGGCGACCCACATCTGCCTGCGCAAGGTCGACCCGGCGACCATCTTCGCGCTGATCAGCGACGAGCACGTGAACTCGCTGTGCGCCGCGCCCACGGTGCTGATCTCGCTGGCCAGCGCGCCCGCCACCGTCCGCGGCGAGGTGCCGGCCGGGGTGCGGGTGGTGACCGCCGGGGCGCCGCCCGCGGCGGCCACCATCGAACGCCTGGAGGGCGAGTTCGGCTGGGAGGTCACCCAGGTCTACGGCCTGACCGAGACGGCGCCGTTCATCACGATCTGCGCGCCGCTGCCCGAGCACGAGGGCCTGTCGCTGGCCGACCGCTCGGTCATCAAGGCGCGGACCGGGGTGGAACTGCTGACCTCCGGCGAGCTTCGGGTGGTGGACAAGGACGGGAGCGAGGTGCCGGCGGACGGCCAGACCGTGGGCGAGATCGTGGTCCGCGGGAACGTGGTCATGGACGGGTACTACGAGGACCCCGAGGCGACCGAACGGGCCATGGGTGACGGCTGGTTCCACACCGGAGACGCGGCGGTGGTTCACCCGGACGGCTACACGCAGATCCGGGACCGGCTCAAGGACGTGATCATCAGCGGCGGGGAGAACATCTCCTCGGTCGAGGTCGAGGGCACGCTGCTCCGCCACCCGGCGATCCGGGAGGTCGCGATCGTCGGCCTGCCGCACGAGCGGTGGGGCGAGACGCCGCACGCGTTCGTGGTGCTCGCCGAGAACGCGAGCACCACCGAGCACGACGTCATCGCCTTCACGCGGGCCCACCTGGCGCACTTCAAGGCCCCGACCGGCGTCACCTTCGTCGACGAGCTGCCGAAGACCGCGACCGGGAAGATCCAGAAGTTCGTCCTGCGGAAGGGCGCGCCCAACCTGTCCGCCCAGTAGCTTTACCGGTCCGGGACTGCGCTACCAGTCGAACGCGTCGGCGGCGGACTGGTACTGGAAGAGTTCGTCCACGTCGAACCACAGGTCGATCTCGTACTTGGCTTCCTCCGGTTTGCCCGACGCGTGCACCAGGTTCGCGACCGCCTTGCCGGTCGCCACGGCGACCGCCTTGGACTGGTGCGCGAAGTCGCCTCGGATCGAGCCGGGCTGGGCCTCGTTCGGGTAGGTGGAGCCGACGATCTTGCGTACCGTGGCCACCGCGTCCTCGCCCTCGACCACGAACGCGATGACCGGTCCGCGCTGCATGAACCCCGCCGTGGCGTTGTAGACGGCCGCGCCCAGCCGCTCCTCCAGGTCGAAGTAGTGCTGGCGGGTGAAGTCGGCGTCCATCTGGCGCATTTTCATGCCGATGATCTTCAGCGACGCGTCTTCAAACCGCTGGATGATACGTCCGGCCAGGCCGCGGGCGACGGCATCCGGCTTGAGCACGACGAGCGTGCGCTCGCGCAATGGCTGAGACTCGGCCACGGTAGTCCTTTCAGTTTCCCCGAGATGGTCACAGAGTAGCGGCCCGCGCCTACGCTTTGGCCACGGCGGCTAGGCCGGATCCAGGGCCAGCGTCATGCAGATGCTGTACGGGTTGACGGTGTACTGGCCGAACGGCGGGCACGGCCGGAAACCCGCCTTGTGGTACAGCGCGCGGGCGGGGGCGAACGCGTCCATGGTCCCGGTTTCCAGGCTCACCCGCCGGTAGCCGCGGGCCCCGGCCTCGCGCAGCAGGCGGGTGAGCATGGCCTGCCCGACGCCCTGGCCCCGGGCCTCGGCCAGGGTGTGCATGGCCTTCAGCTCGGCGTGCGTCTCGTCCAGCCGCCGGATCGCGCCGACGCCCATGAGCGACCCGTCGCGGCGGGCGCCGAACAGGGTGAGATCGGGGTCGGCCCAGGCCCGCGACCGCAACGCGTGCACGTGCTCGGGCGGGCTCTGGACCTGCGCGAAGGACAGGTGCCGGTTGAGGAGGGCGCGCACGTCGGCGGCGTCCGGGTCGGCCGCGGCGATGATCAAGTCCACGTCCTATCCTTACCGGTAAGGGGCCACTGCTCCATACCGGCGCGACATGGGAGTTCAGATCGTGTCTTCCTCAGTTCCCGTGATCGACCTGACCCCGTGGTCCGGCGGCGACGAGGCGGGCCGCACGGCCGTGGCCGCGCAGGTCGACGCCGCGCTGCAGAGCGTGGGCTTCTTCCTGATCAGCGGGCACGGCGTGCCGGACGACCTGCGCGAGCGGGTCCGCGCGGAGGCCCGGGCGTTCTTCGCGCTGCCGGCGCGGGCCAAGCGGCACTACGCGGTCACCGTGGGCGGGCGGGGCTGGCTGCCGCCCGGCGTCGAGGCGAACGGCTACGCCGAGGGCACGGCGACCCCGCCGGACATGAAGGAGTCGTTCGCGGTCGGCGCCGACCGGCCTACCGGCGACCCGGAGGTCGACGGGTACTGGTTCCAGCCCAACGTCTACCCCGCCGAGGTGCCGGGCCTGCAGCCCGCGGTGGTCGCCTACCTGGCGCGCATGCGCGCGCTGGCCGACGAGCTCCTGGTGATCTGCGCGGCCGCGCTCGGCCTGGACGGCGACTTCTTCACCCGGCACACCGGACACGCCACCCACACGATGAACATCAACTGGTACCCGCCGATGACGGTCGCCGGGCGGCCGGAACCGGGGCAGTTCCGGATCGGGCCGCACACCGACTTCGGGACCGTGACGATCCTGGACCGCGAGCCCGGCCGCGGCGGCCTGCAGGTGTGGCACGAGCAGGACGGCTGGGCGGACGCCCCCTACGTGCCCGGTACGTTCACCATCAACACCGGCGACCTGCTGGCCCGCTGGAGCGGCAAGCGGTGGAAGTCCAACCGGCACCGGGTGCTGCCGCCGCAGGCCGAGGCGCCCGACGAGGACCTGGTCTCGCTGGTCTACTTCTACGAGGCCGACCACGACGCGGTGATCGAGTCGCTGCAGCCGCCCATCGGCAGGCCGAACGACTATCCGCCGGTGGTGTCGGCGCAGTTCCTGCGCAAGCTTCTGGACGCGATCACGGTCGGTTAGCGCCGGCCGCCTGTCAACCCGGTGCCCGCGCGGCGCGTCCTACGCCTCGTGAACGAAACCGGATCTCCCGGCGGGCCGACCCGCCCCGAGGCGCGCCTGCTGGCGCTGCGGTGCCTGGGCCTGCCGCAGGTAGCCCCGCGGACGCCGATGAGCAGGCGGCGCGCGCTGCGGTACCGGCTGGCCGCCTACTTCGTCCGGCTCAAGCCCGGCACCACGGCCGAGCTGGCATCCCTGGTCCTGCGGATGAGCGACGAGGTCGACACGCGCGAGCGGATGCTCGAACGCCGTCCTCGGCTCGGCCGGGCGCGGGCCCGACGGGATACTGATCCAGCGGCCCCGGCTGGCGGCCGAGAAACCGCGGCGCGCCGGGTCCGTGAACCGGCTGGCCAGCTAGTCAGGTGTGCTGGTAGCCGAGCCTGCGCAGCGCCTCGTGCGGGAAGCCAAGCTCGACGGCGCTCGCCTGGTCCAGCCTCGCCTGCTGGCCGTCATCGGGTCGATGCCGTCCGCGTCGCTCGCGGCCGGCTCGGGCAGGTGCATTCCCGCTGGCTGCTCGCGGCGTGACTGCAGCATGTTCAGGCACACCCGGGCGACGGCCGTGGTCAGCCAGCCGCCGAGATTCTCGATCTGGCCCGCGTCGGAGCGGCTCAGCCGCAGCCAGGTTTCCTGTACGGCGTCGTCGGCCTCGCTGGCCGAGCCGAGCATCCGGTAGGCGACCGCCCGCAGCCGCGCCCGGTGGGCCTCGAACCGTCCCGCCAGCACGTCGTGTTCGTCCATCGGTCACATTCCCCTGTCGTTTGCCGGACATACAGGTGACCGGCACGACCCCGCCGATGTGACAAGGGATCCCGATGACACCGATCCTGCAGGCCCGCGGCCTCACCAAGAGCTACGGCAAGACCCGGGCGCTGGCCGGGCTGGACCTCGTCGTCCAGCCGGGCCGGGTGGTGGCGTTGCTCGGTCCCAACGGAGCGGGGAAGACCACCTTCGTCCGGGCGGTGGCCACGCTGCTGCGCCCGGACGCCGGGACGCTGCACGTCGACGGCATCGACGCGCTGCGCAGGCCGGCCAGGGTGCGGCAGGTGATCGGCCTGGCGGGCCAGTTCGCGGCCGTCGAGGAGGCGATGACCGGCCGGGAGAACCTGGAGATGGGACGCGATCCGGAGCCTGGTCCGCGCGGGGACGGACGTCCTGCTGACCACGCAGTACCTCGACGAGGCCGACCGCCTCGCCTCCAACATCGTCATCATCGACCACGGCCAGGTGATCGCGGCCGGCACGCCCGCGGAGCTGAAGACCCGGGCCGGCGACGACATGATCGAGGTACACGTCCGCGACCCCGGCCACCTCCCGGCGGTCCGGGACGTGCTGGCCGGGATCGGCCACGATCCCCGGGCCGACGCCGCGCAGCGTCGCGCCTGCGTGGCGGTGGACGACGGCAGCAGCCGCCTGATGGACGTGCTGCGGGTCCTGGACGGCCTCGGCATCGCCGTCGAGGACATCTCGTTGCGCCGGCCGACGCTCGACGAGGTCTTCCTCGCCCTCACCGGGCCGCCCCCCGCTGCAGCCCGTCGGCGCCCCATCCGGCACGCATACCAAGGAGGCATCGTCATGACCGACGCACCGGTGATCGCGCCATCCCCCGGTATCCCCCGGGCCGCGGTCAACCCGGGGGCAGGACTGTGGTCGAGCTCGGTCGCGGTGGCCGGGCGGATGGTGCGCAAGTTCGCCCGCACCCCGCAGCTCATCGTCTTCACCACCATCCAGAGCGCGCTGTTCCTGCTCATCTTCAGGTTCGCGTTCGGCGGCGCGATCAGCACCAGGGGCTCGCTGTCGTACGTCGATTTCCTGGTCCCCGGATTCATCACCACCACCTGCCTGTGGACCGGGATGGGGGCTGCGACCGGGGTGGCCGACGACGTCGAGCACGGCTTCGTGGATCGGCTCCGGTCCCTCCCCATTCCACGCGCGGCGGTGCTGATCGGGCGCAGCCTCGCCGACACCGCCCTGATGGTGTGGGCGCTGGTGAGCGGCACCGCGCAGGCGGCCCAGTCGATGAGCCTGGCGGTGACCCCGCTGGTCTTCCTGTCCAGCGCCTACGTGCCGGTCGGGAGCATGCCCGGCGGGATCCGGCAGTTCGGCGAGATCCAGCCGCTGACCCCGATGGTCAACGCGGTGCGCGGCCTGGCCACCGGGCCGGGCGGCGAGGCGCTGCTCGGGCACAGCACCGGCTACTACGTCGGGCTGTCGCTGGCCTGGGCGGCGGGCATCTTCGTGGTGTTCGGGCTGCTGGCGGCGGCGCGCTTCGCACGGCGCTGAGCGACGGGCCGCACTTGACAGGGTCGGCGGGAGCGCTGACACTTGGCGGCCGACGTCACGATCACTTCGGCAGCCGGCGTGCCGTGACCATGCGCCGGACCGGCGGCCGGGCCAGCGTCAGGACGGGAGGCGGACCGTGCGCAGGAAGGCCGGCATGAGCCAGGGCCGGCGACCACTGATGATGATTTTCCTGGTCAGGACGGCTTGCGGCTTGCTGATGCGGCCGAACATCATCATGTTGAGGGTCGCCGGGTCGAACCGGTACCTTAGCGTCAGCGCCGGGCCCGGCCGGCTCCGCGCTGACCTGGCCGTTCCGGACCACGATCGTGACGGGAGCGGTGTAGCCGGACCGGAACTCCACGGCGATGCGCCGCCGCAGCGGCCGCTTGCTGCCCTCGAGCAGCCGGCCCTGCTCCCCGTTGGCCAGCCCGACATAGAAAAGGTCGAAGAAGAGCGCGGCGTCCTGCGCGGGCATCGCCCACGGGATCTTGACGGCGCTGGCTATGTCGTTTCCGTGGATGAGCAGTTCGTTCACCATGTGCGCGAACATCCCGGCCAGCGTCGGCCGGGCCTCGCCGAGCCAGGAAAAGGTCTCGTCCGGGTCGTGATCCTGGCTCGTCGTCAGCATGAGGTCGACATGGTGGCGCAGCGTATCCAGCAGGCGGCTTACGTCGCGCTCGAGGAAGTGGCTCATCACCTGGTCGTTGAGGCCGTGGACGGTGTCAACGGTGGTGGCCGCTATCGCCTCGGTCAGGCCCGGCATCTGAAAGGGAGGCTCCGCGACCCGCAACAGCATCGTGTTCAGGAAGCTGATGGTGGTCACGTGCGCGGTGACGTCGGCGACCGACCACCCGGCGGATGCCCTGGCCGCAGGGTCAGGGACCGAGGCCACCAGTTCGCAGAATCGCCCGGCCGTCGTGCGGACGGAGTCGCGGACGGCACTCCACTGATCTTCGGTGACAGGAGCGGTCATGCTGCCCTCTCAACGCTCCACGGACCAGCCGGACCGGTTTAGCATAACATTGATATGCTTCGCGCAAGAACGGATAGGGCCGCCACCGCCCGGCTGTCCATCGTCGACGGCGACATCACCGTCGGCCGCCTGGGCGGCGACACGGAGATCCGCACCGTGAGGGGCGCCATCCAGGTCACCGAAGCCACCCGGGGCACGGTGGTGCTGCGCACCGAGACCGGCGCGATCACCGTCGGCGCCGCCGGAGTCCCAGCCGCCCTCGACGCCGGTACCACGCTGGGCCGGATCCGCAACGCGCTCGCGAACACCGGCGGCACCCCGGGCCTGACCATCCACGCCACCAGCACCGTCGGCGACATCGCCGCCCGCAGCCGGTAAGGAGCAGAAGACCCTCCACCACAGCTGACCATGAACCGGCCGGACAGGGCCGTCAGACCAGCAGGCCTGACGGCCCTGAAACGCACGACTGCCGGACCTGCCACCACTGTTCGGTCTGCGATCTGAAATGACCATCTGCAGATCAAGCAGGCGGCACGGCATAGGTATGACGAAGCAGATGCTGTCCGCTTACCCTGCGGGCTACGTGCAATCCCCGCAGAATTCTCTGTCTGGTGTCCGGCAGGACAAATTAAGCGCGGCGCGGCGCGGCGATGAGGGTGCTGGAAACCTGATTGTCTACGCTGTGCCTCAATTCAAGGAAAGGGGCCACGAGCGTATGGCACAAAAGATACAGACCCTGCTCGTTGATGACCTCGACGGCGGCCAGGCCGACGACACCGTGCGCTTCGGTCTCGACGGCATCGACTACGAGATCGACCTGAGCGTTAAGCACGCGGAGGCGCTGCGGAAGGCACTGGCGCCCTATCTCGCCACCGCGCGCCGAGCACACGGATCCGCCGCCCGGCGGCCGGGCCGAGGCGGACGCAGGGCCGCTCGCTCGGATGGAGCCGCCCCGACAGCGGTTCGCGAATGGGCCAGGTCGCAGGGGATCGCGGTCAAGGATCGCGGGCGGGTGCCAGCTGATCTGGTCGCCAGGTTCAAGTCGGCGACAGGCCAGTAGAAATCATCCGCGGCAACGGCCCCTCCAGCCGCCCGGGGAAGAACGAACTGCTGCGACGGTGATGACGTAGCGGGAACGGTATCCGGGGCTTATGCTTGGGCGCTATCCGGAATTAGAGTCGGCGCCCGCGGAGCCGATCCCGCTGTTCGCCGCGGTGGCCGGAAGCCGTGCGGCGGGACGTCAGATTCCTTGCCTACCCGAGCCGGTTGCCGTATTGGTCAGGTGCTGCAGTTCGCCGAGTACGTCGGATGCGATTTCGGCAAGCGACCGGGTTTCTCCGTCGCGGATCCATTGTGCGAATGCGATCCCGAACACGGTGGCGCCGGACTGCGCCGCCAGGGTGGCGGCCGGCTCGCCGATGCCTCGCGCACGCAGGGCCGCGGCGACCGTCGCGGCGAGGCCCGCGGCTTTATGCTGCTCGCGTTCCTGCAACGGGGGATTCTGGTCGATCACGGACTGTCGCATACGGGAGTAGGGGCGGCGCTCATCGGGGAACAGCGATGCCGCCGCGTGCAGCGCTGAGGCGATGACCTCAAGCGGGGACGCGTCAGGAGGTGCGGCGTCCGCCCCGTCGGCGAACGCCTGGAGGAACTGCCGCTGCCCGTAGAACAGCACCTCCCGCTTGTCGCTGAAGTGACGGAAGAAGGTGCGCTCGGTCAAGCCGACGGATTGGGCGATCTCCGCGGCGGTCGTCTGCTCGAATCCGCGCGCTGCGAACAGTTCGAGCGCGGCAGCCTGCAGGCGCTCCTTCGCACCAGGTTCCCAACGCACCATGGTGCCGAGTTTAGTGATGACAGTGACTGTCGCATAGGTGTATGGTGATGTCTGTTGCTGACATCAGTCACTGACATCACCAGTCGGCCGCTCCGCCGGTGACGGAGCCGAAGTGGAGACAGGATCATGCGCGTTTTCGTTACCGGAGCCTCGGGATGGATCGGTTCGGCCACCGTCGACGAGCTTCTGGCCGCCGGGCATGAGGTCACCGGACTCGCCAGGTCCGACGCTTCCGCCGCGGCGCTGCAGGCGAAGGGGGCTCGGGTCCAGCGCGGTGACCTCGACGATCTCGCCAGCATCCGTGCTGGCACCGAGGCCGCCGAGGCCGTCATCCATCTCGCGAACAAGCACGACTGGTCCAACCCGGCCGCCTCGAGCGCAGCCGAGCGAGCCGCGGTCCAGACCATCGGCGATGCCCTCGCTGGCACCGGCCGCCCCTTCCTGCTCGCCTCGGGCGTCGCCGGCCTCACCGGGGGCAGGCTCGCAACGGAGTCCGATCCGTCGCCGTTCCACGGCCCGGACTCACCGCGCGGCGGCAGCGAGAACCTCGCGTTCGAGTTCGTCGACCGCGGCGTGCACACCGTGAGCCTGCGTTTCGCGCCGACCGTACACGGAGCCGGCGACCACGGATTCATCGCGGCGATCGCCGCGGTGGCCCGCGAGAAGAACGTCTCCGGTTACCCGGGGGACGGGACCAACCGGTGGGCCGCCGTACACCGGTCTGATGCCGCGCGCCTGGTCGCGCAGGGACTGGCGAAGGCCCCGGCGGGCACCCGCCTGCATGCCGTCGCCGAAGAGGGCATACCCACCCGCGACATCGCGACAGCCATCGGCCGGGCCCTCGGCCTGCCCGTCACCTCGATCGACCCGGACGACGTGCCAGGTCACTTCGGATGGATCGGCACCTTCTTCGGCATGGATCTCGCGGCCACGAGCACCGTGACACGGGAACTTCTCGGCTGGCTGCCCGTAGGCCCGACTCTCATCGAGGACATCGACGCGGGCGGGTACTCGCCGCCAGCGCCGGTGGCTTAGCAGGACTTGAGAACGGGCCGCCGGACGTCCGCCGGAACTTCATCGACCTGCTCACCCGGCCGAGCTCGACATGCTCGCCGCCCTCAACGAACGAGTCCTGCGCCACCTGGCCCAAGACGACGACTCCCCCGCCGAAGACAAGCCCTCATAGCCCTCGTCAGCCGTGAGCATTTCAGGCCCCGCATCCCAGGTCTTCGGCCGGGGCCGCCCTGACGGGCCAGGCAGATGCCACCTCGACCGGGCTGCTACGTGATCTTCCCCTGCCGCAGTGAGGCCGAGTTGCCGGCAGAGCAAGATGATGTCGCCGGCGCCGATCTTCGCACCCCGCCGCGGACACCTTCATCGCGACCATGAAGCGGGGGAACGCGACATCGACGATCAGCGGATCGCTTGACTACAAGCGCTGCGCGTCCGGGCCGGGGCCAGGCAACAATCCCTTCACAGCGTCCCTCATCCGGTCTTCCGCTAGTCCCTGATGATCCGCCACCGCTACGGCAGCCTGGCGGACGACGACGCAGGGAACAAACGAACACGCGCCCAGAATCCCTGGTGGCCGTCGCAGGCGACGGCGCACACTCAGCAGCAGTTCGACAGACAGCTGATCACACCGTGATCGGGAGCGCAGCCGTTACGCCCGCCACCCCGATCTGGGTGATCTGCTCCCACTGCCAGACCGCCACGGCAAGCCAGCCGCAAGTACCGATTCGGCAGGGAGCCCTTACCGATCGTGAACATGCCCGGCATGGTCACTCGTCGTGACACTAGCTGTGAGTGAATCGGGAAAGATGCAGCGGGCTGACAGCCTACATCTGTCGCGGGCCAGGGCCTCAGCCGGCCTGCTGGGCAGCCGGCAACTTCCGCGCTGATCACGACACGGTGATCACGCACCAGCCGATCACCGCATTGCGCACGCCGGGTCCGGCGGTCATGAGCCGGCGCCGAAGTAGCCGTTGTACACCGATACGCCACCGAGCCCGCCGGACACGGCGCCCCGTCCCCACGCGTGCTCGTTCTGCTCCTGCCATCTGCGGATCCGCGGCTGGGCGAGCAGGATCAGCGAGCCCGCGGCAACCAGGAACGGGACAACCCGGCCGAAGACCCGGCCCGGCGTCACGACCAGCAGGACCGCGCCCGCCAGCGACATCGCGATGCTCACCGGCAGCCACCGGCGGATGGTAGCGCCCTGGCCCGTAATGTCGGGGGCGGCACGGCTTGCCGAGCTCAGCCCGCTGCCCAGCACCGCCACAGAGTTCGTGACGTTCGCCGCGAGGGGCGCGATGCCCGCGGCGAGCAGCGCCGGATACGTGACCAGCGTGGTGATCCCGCCGGCCGTGCCGATGATCCCGGCCGCGAAACCCTTACCGTCACCTTCACCAGCTGACAGCCGAGCGCCAGCGCCGGCCCGATCCCGACCGCCAGTGATCAGCCTGGATCTACGCCCGTAACCACCGGGCCACACCAAGCTGGCCTGACCAGCGGGCCACCGCCGCGGGCACCCACGCTCAGAAATGACCGCGAACGCCGCGTTACCCCAACTGCCTGCGGTCAGCGCGCTTGATCCGCCGATCTGGCGCATCCTCGGTATGCAACGACGATCTTCGAAGGCTGCTCAGAAAGGTGATTCTGCACCCGGCAGGTTCAGTACGGCACCCCGGTGGCGGGGTTCGATGAGGCCCGGCGGATACGGTGGGGCCGTGATGCCGGAACCTCGAAGCGGGGAACGTGCTCTGCGGAGCAAGTTCATGTTGATCTTTCGCGGGGGCGCTGTGGCGCGGCACGATCTGTCGCCGTCGGACCTTCAGGCTCACGTCGAGAAGTGGTATCGCTGGTCCGATGAACTGGCCCGGCAGGGCCGGCGTAACGCCGGAACCGCGCTCGACAACCCCGGGGCCGCGATCCGGGGCCACGAGCGCGTGGTCACCGACGGCCCCTACGCCGAGTCGAAGGACCTGGTGACCGGGAGCATGATCTTCGAAGCCGCCTCCCTGGAAGACGCTATCGACGTGGCGCGCACGTGCCCGACGTACGAGTTCGGCGGTTCGGTCGAGGTGCGGCCGGTCCAGGACCATCGGATCTGACGCTCGTGGACGAAGGGGCCGCCGCGGTGTCATCTACGGAGCTGGTCGAGGATCTGTTCCGGAAGGAGTACGCGCACCTGATCAGCGCGCTGACCCGGGTCCTGGGCCCGTCCAACATCCCGCTCGCCGAGGACGTCGTCCACGACGCGCTGGTCAGTGCCATGCACGCCTGGCGCTTCGGGTTGCCGCAGGACCCGAAGGCGTGGATCATCCGGGCCGCCCGCAACCGGGCGATCGACATCATCCGCCGGGAACGGCGCCACCGCTCGTTGCTGCCTGAGCTGGCGACGACGACCGCGCTGACCGGCACCATCGAGGCGGCACTGGCCCCGGCCGCCGAGAGTGTCAGCCAGCTGGCGATGATGTTCACGGTTTGCGACCCCGGCCTGAACCGCGAGACGCACGTGACCTTGATCCTGCGGTGGCTGTGCGGTCTGTCGCCCAAGGAGATCGGCCAGGCGTTCCTGGTCGATACTCAGACCATCGACCGGCGGCTGCACCGGGGGCGCGGCCGTCTGCGTCAGCTGGGCCGGCTGCCCGACGTGGACGACTTGCCTGACATCGGCACCCGGCGGGATTCCGTGCTGCGATCGCTGTATCTGCTGTTCAACGAGGGCTACCACGGCAGCAACCCGCAGGACCCGGTACGCCCGTTCCTGTGCGAGGACGCGCTGCGTCTCACCGAGCTGCTGCTGGACGCCAAGGCGACGGCGCATCCGGACGCGCACGCCCTGGCCGCGCTGTTCTGCTTCGACGCCGCTCGCCTGCCGGCCCGCCTCGATGAGCACGGTGTGTTCGTCCCCCTCGAGGACCAGGACCGCAGCCGCTGGGACCGGGCGCGCATCGAGCGCGGTCTGATGCACCTGGCCCGCTCGGCCACCGGGGATCACATGTCCCGCTGGCATCTGGAGGCCGGCATCGCCTGCGAGCACGCGATAGCGCCGTCGATCCAGGAGACCGACTGGGACCGGATCGTCGGCTTCTACCAGGTTCTCGCCCAGCAGTCCTGGAGCCCGGTCGTGGCGCTGAACCGCGCGCTGGCCGTGGCCGAACGGGACGGCATCGACGCGGGCCGCCGCGAGCTGAACGCCGTGGCCGGGGAGCGGAAGCTGTCCCGGTATCCCTTCTACTGGGCGGCCTGGGCTGACCTGGAACGGCGGGCAGGCTGCCACGCCGCGGCCAAGGAGAACTATGAGCGCGCCATTGCGCTGGCCCGGAGCCCGGCCGAGCGCGTGTCCTTCCAGCGGCGGATCGAGAGCCTGGGAATCCCCTGACGCGTAGCCGGTTCCGGCGCCCGCCATTCGTCGTCCTGCTGAAGATCACCCGATCAGACCAGGACAGACCGGTGCGACAGACGTCAACGGACCCCGGCGCTAGGACCTCCTCGAAATCTCGTAGAGCCGCGTCCGGTTCCGGCCGGCCCTGTTCGTCTTCCTGACATAGCTCACAAACGACACACGAGGAGCACCGCGATGCGCAAGATCATCAATTCCGCCTTCATCTCGCTCAACGGCGTCACCGCAGACCCAAGCTCCTGGGCGATCTTCGACCCGGACGCAGCGGAGGAAGCCGTTCACGCACTAAACGCCCTCGGCGGCATGCTCATGGGACGAGGCACCTACGAGTACTTCGCCGATGTCATGCCCAAGCAGACCGGGCCATACGCAGACGCGATCAACACGATTCGCAAGTACGTGTTCTCCTCGACGCTGGAGAACGCTGGCTGGAACAACTCCACGCTCATCCGCGACAACGTCGTCACTGCCGTGACCGAGCTTAAGCAACAAGATGGCGGTGATCTCATGATGTACGGACACGGCCGATTCAGCCAAACCCTGCTCGCCCACCACCTGATCGATGAAATCCGGTTCTCGATCCACCCGGTGCTAGCGGCGGGGGAACGGCTGGCGGCGGCAACGGCAAGACGCTCCCGCTGAAGCTTCTCGGCGCAACCCCAGCGCCGAGCGGCGTCGTCGCGCTCACCTACCTGTGGGGTGCCAGAAGTCTGTTATGCGGAAAGGTTCGTGCTCACCGTCCGCAAAGATCCATGATCATCTCCTGGTGGGGAGATCGTGCTCGGCGTAGCTCCCTCGCCGGAGCCGGAGGAGCTGGCCGACGCTGAAGTCAGCCGAGCGCGACCAGCCGACGATGTTCTGTTCGTCCTCGCGGATCACCTCGGCTCGGCCGATGATGCCGGGCAGGGCTTCAGCCGGGATCTGCAGCACGCCGTGCTCGTCTCCGTGCAGGAGGTCGCCGGGCCGGACGGTGAGTCCGGCCACGGTTACTTCGGTGCCGACGTCGGTCAGGCGCATGTAGGCCCGGGCGACGCACAAGCCCGCCGCGTACACCGGGTACGGGAACTCGCGCAGTTCGCCGACGTCCCGGACCCGGCCGTTGGTGATCACGCCCTTGACGTGCAAGGCAGCTAGCAGGCTGCCGTTGACCTCGCCGAGGAAGGCGCCCGCTCCGGCGGGATCGTCGCGGTCTTCCAGGATCACGACGACCGGGCCGTCGGTCTCCGCGATGGCCTGATGCAGGCGTGAGACGGGGATACCGTCGCCGGGTTCCCGGGCCGCCATTCGCGCGGTGACCGCCCGCCCGGCCATCGGGGCGGCTCCGGTGATCCGCTGAATCGAGCCGTCGCTGTGGCCCGTGTGATTTGACCGGAGCCGCAGCGTGTCCAGGGCGTTGCTCAGCGCCGGAGTGTCCCAGTCGGCGAGCGACTCGATCGCGCTTATGTCGGTGGGCGTCATGAGGTGCTTCCGGTGTCGATGTCGATGATCAGGTTGCGGTGTGAGTCGATGGTCACGGTGCAGTCAGGGCCGACGCTGCACGAGGTCTCACGCTCTTCGAACAGGGCGGGGCCCGCGATCGTGGTCCCGGGCGCGAGCGCGTGCCGGTCGTAGACCTCCACCTTGATGGCGCCGACTCCGGCGAAGTGCACCGGCCGCCGCCGGTGACCCGGTGCTGCTGGCGCCGGCCGGTAGCTGAGGTTGATCGCGGCTGGGGGCGTGCTGGCCGAGAGGCGCCAGCTGACGAACTCGGGTTCGCCGTCGCGGCTGACGCGGCCGAATACCTCCTGGTAGGTGGCGACGAAGGCGTCCCGGATCTGGTCTTCGTGCGCCGGGCCGAGGACGCCGTCCGGCAGCGGGACGCTGATCTGGAAGCCTTGTCCGAGGTAGCGCATGTCGGCGGTGCGAGTGACGAGCAGATTGCCCGCGGGTCCCAGGATCCGCCCCGCCTGGGTTTCCATGTCCGCGTACAGCGATGCAACCTTGTCCCAGTCGACGGATGTCAGCGAGGCGGGGTACCCGCGTACCTCGCCGACGGCCGGGGCGGCCACCAGGAACCCGAACGCCGACATGACCCCGGCGCCGACCGGGACGATGACGCGGGGAACCTTGAGGTGTTTGGCCAGCGCGTAGGCGTGCACCGGGCCCGCGCCGCCGAACGCCATGAGGGTGTACGCGCGGGGATCCCGGCCCTTCTCCGCCAGGTGCATCCGGGTCGCGGCGGCCATGTTCTCCACGACCAGGTCCTCGATGCCCGCCGCCGCCGTCCGCGTGTCGACGCCGAGCTGGCCGGCCAGTCGCGCGACGGCGAGCTCGACGTCGGGCCGGGACAGGCCGAGATCGCCGCCGAGGAAGCGGACGGGGTCGAGATACCCCGCGAGCAGGTCCGCGTCGGTGACAGTCGGCTCGTGACCGCCTCGTCCGTAGGCGATGGGTCCCGGCACCGCCCCGGCGCTGCGCGGGCCGACCTTCATCAGTCCGAGGTCGTCCACGGCGGCGATGGACCCGCCGCCGGCGCCGATCTCGATCATGTCGACGACGGTCAGTTTCACCGGAACTCCCGAGCCCGGCTTGAATTTCTCCCGCCGGCCGGCTTCGAAGTCATGCTTGACGTGCGCGCAGCCGTTCTCGACCAGGCATATCTTGGCGGTGGTGCCTCCCATGTCGAAGGAGATGACCCTGGGCTCGTCCGCCTCGGCGGCCAGGAAGGCGGCCGCGATGGCGCCCGCGGCGGGCCCCGACTCCAGCAGCCGGACCGGGAACGCCTTGGCCTGCTCGATCGTGGTGATACCGCCGCCGGACAACATGATGGACAGCGACCCGGTGAACCCGATCTCGTCGAGGTCACGTTCCAGCTGACCGAGATAGCCGTGCACGACCGGCTGGACGTAGGCGTTGACGCACGCGGTACTGGTGCGCTCGTACTCGCCGATTTCGGGAGCGACCTCGGCCGACAACGTGATCAGCAGATCGGGAAACACCTCACGGACCAGGTCGCCGGCCCGGATCTCGTGCGCCGGGTTGGCGTAGGAGTGCAGGAACGCGATGGCCAGCGCCTCGACACCATTTCCGTCGGCGAGGCTCCGGGCGGCCTTGAGCACGGCCTGCTCGTCCAGCGGCGCGTGCTCGGTTCCGTCGGCCCGCATCCGGCCCGCCACGCCGTGTCGCAAGTGCCGCGGCACGAGGACCGGGGCGGGGCGCGCGTGCAGGTCCTCGACGTCGTACCGGATTTCGCGGCCCATCTCGAGGATGTCGCGGAACCCGTCGGTGGTGATCAGGCCCACCGTCGCGCCGGTGCGCTCCAGCACGGTGTTGGTGATCAAGGTGGTGCCGTGCACCACGCTGCCGACCTGCCCGACCGCGGTGTCCGTGTCGGCCAGCAGCTGCCGGATCCCCTCGACGACGGCGCGGTTCGGCGCCTCCGGCGTGGTGAGCAGCTTGCCGATCGCGGTCAGGCCGCGTGCCTCGTCGTGCAGGACCAGGTCGGTGAACGTGCCGCCCACGTCCACGCCGATCCTCACTGTCCTGCGCATGTTCAGCCCTCCGCCTTCTCGCCGTAGTCGCGGATGGCGGCTTCGTGACTGATGAACCCTTCGCGCAGGTCTGCGGCGATGGCGGCGGGGTCACGCCCGGCGGGCGGCCCGTACCCGCCCCCGCCGGCGAAGGAGATGACCAGGCCGGCGCCGGGCTGAAGGGCGGCGACGGACTTGAGCGGGAGCGACGTGCCGTGGTCGTCGACGGCGCGCGCCGGTTCGCCGGGCGAGCCGCCGTGCAGGCCCAGGGCCGGATGCCGCTCGCGGTCGCCGAGCAGGGCGACCCGCAGCGGGGTGCTCGTCGCGTTGCGGACCTCAATGTCCTGGCCGAGGCCGCCGCGGTGGGTGCCGGCTCCGCCGGAATCGGCGCGGAACTCCTTCCTGGTGAGCAGCAACGGGCCGCTGGACTCCAGGACCTCGATGCTGCCGCTGCCCGAGTTGGTGGGGAACGCCGTCGTCGGGAGGCCGTCGTGACACGCCGAGGCGCCCATGCCGGCGCTGGCGAACAGCAGCAACGCGAACGGCTCGTCCTGCCCGGTGCGCCCGGCGAACTGGACGCGCAACGCCGGTGACCCGCCGCTGTCGGCGATCACCCGGTCCGGCAGCACATCGGCCAGGGCGCGGTACACCGCACAGCACAGCAGGTGGCCGGTCAGATGCCGGGCCAGGACCGGCGCCGGGAAGAGCGGGTTGAGGATCGATCCGGCCGGGGCCGTCACGGTGATCGACCGGTATGAGCCGTGGTTGGTCCGGGTGAACGGGTCGAGCAGGATCTTGAGCGGGTAGATCGAGTATGCGGTCGTGTAGTTGAGCGTGCAGTTCACCGGGTACGGCACCTGCGGGGAGGTGCCCGCGTAGTCGATCACGATCTCATCGCCGCGTACGGTGACCGTGCATTCGATGCGGGTCGCCTGCCCGGGGACGCCGTCCGCGTCGGTCACCGACCGGTAGACCCCGTCCGGGATGGCGCGGATCGCCCGCCGCATGGCCCGGTCCGCGGTCGCGTGAATGTTCTCGGCCAGGACGGAAAAGCCGTCTTGGCCGGTGTCGCCGAGGAATTCAGCCGCGCGGCGGCGGCAGACGTCGTGCGCGGCCAGCTGAGCTTCGAGGTCGCCCCAGACCTGTCCGGAGAGCCGCACGTTGCCCAGCAGCAGCGCGATGAGCTCCTCGTTGCGCCTTCCCTTGCGCTGCAGGTGAAGGGGCGGGATCAGCAGGCCCTCGGACATCAGGTCGGTGACGCCGAGGCCGGGAGTCCCCCCGATGTCGGGCACGTGGGCGGCCGTGCCGGTGAAGCCGGCCAGGGCGCCCTGGTGGAAGATCGGGGTCACCATCGCGACGTCGGGCAGGTGACCGGTCGCGATCCAGGGATCGTTGGTGATCACGACGTCGCCGTCGCGCCAGCTCTCCGCGGGGAACTTCGCCAGCAGGTGCCGGGTCAGCACGCTCATCAGCGCGGCGAAGCCCGGGATGCCGGCGCGGCACTCGGCGATGGTCTGGCCCGAGGTGTTCATCAGCACGACGGTGTAGTCGTTGGACTCGCGGATGATCGTGGAGAACGCGGTGCGCAGCAGGGTGGTCGCGGCCTCGTCGGCGATCGCGACCAGCCGGCTCCACCAGACCTCGAGCGTGATGGGGTCCAGGTTCACGGGAATGGCACCACCGTGTTCGCCAGCGGGACGTGGTGCTG
The DNA here is from genome assembly GCA_963819785.1 of uncultured Actinomycetes bacterium. Lineage (GTDB taxonomy): Bacteria > Actinomycetota > Actinomycetes > Streptosporangiales > Streptosporangiaceae > Palsa-504. The sequence continues at coordinate 443,660 of CAWFXW010000016.1, forward strand.
TCCCGCGTGCATGTCCCGGTCGTGCAGGCTGCCCTGGGTGATCGGGCGGGGGAAGGACACCTTGACCACGCGCAGGTCCGGGATGCGGAAGATCTGCAGTGACGCCGGCGCCACGTGGTACAGGTCGCTGATCAGTTCCGCGGTGATGAGCGCGTCCGCGATGCGGTAGGCCCGGTCGTCCGGCATGAAGGCCTCGAGGGTCATCCAGAACGGGCCGGCGTTCTTCGATCGGACCTCAAGCGCGAGGTCGCCCAGCGTAAGGGGCGCGTCAGGCATGTCTGGGCTCCATTTCGAGGCGGAACATCTCGGTCGGCGAGTCGACGTCGACGACGTGATTGAGCACGAACTCGTACGCCGCGCCGCGGTCGACGTGGGCGGGCGAGGTGGCGAACGCGAAGCTGGGCAGGTAACTCATGGTCGGCAGCGGCAGGTGCAGCAGCAGCGGGTTGGCCAGCTTGGAGATCGCCGTCGCCGTCTCCTGGTCCTCCGCGCTGACCAGCAGCATCACCCCGACTTCTGCGGGCGTGGCCGGCTGGCGCTCCAGCTCGCCGAGGATGGCGTTGTAGCCGTACAGGCGCAGATCGGCGCCCCACGAGTCGGCGGGCAGGTCCAGCACGCCCGCCACCCGTTCGGTCAAATTCTTGTCGAAAAACTCGGCCCAGACGTCGATGGAGGCCAGGATCTGCGGATCCCGGATGCCCGCGAAGGACACCGTCTCGTACCCGGTGACCGCCGCGCCCTCGAGCTTGGCCGTGTACTGGCCGGCGGGCTCGAATCGCGACCCCTCGACTCGCACGGTGCGCTCGTCGAGGACGGTGTAGCGGGCGCCGGCCACCTCGATGGTGCCGCCCGGTTCGCGCATCGTAAACGGATTGACGGTCTCGTACAGCATGTGCGCGGCGACCGAGGTCGGCGTGCAGGCCGCGTCCGGGTCGAGCGGCTCGATGGTGAAGCCGCGGTGATCGATCCGGGCGAAGACTCCGCCGGAGGCCGGGTTCGTGGTGCACTGCCCGCCGCACTCGATGATCTTCGCCGCGTGCCAGGTCGGCCCGGGCGGCATCCCGCGCATGAGGGCGAAGGCGGCGGAGACGGCCGTGTCGGTGGCCCGCCCGGCGAGCACGACATCCGCGCCCGCGCGCAGCGCCTGCTCGATGGGCTCATGGCCCATCATGGCGACGATGTGCGCGCACCTGCGCAGCGTCGCGGCGTCCAGCGGCTCGCTGGGCGGCAGCGCGTGAATGCGCCCGCGCTCCAGTTCCGCGATCAGCTGGCCGGCCCGCTGCTCGCTGAAGATCTTCGCGACGGTCAGGTCGAGCCCGTCCTCGGCGCAGATCGCGTTCACGATGCCGGCCACCCAGTTCACGCCGGAGTCCGTCCCGCTGGTGCCACAGGAGCCGACGACAAGCGGAATGCCCGCGCCGCTCGCGGCCGCCAGGAGCAGGCGCAGGTCGCGGCGCACGGCGCCCTCGGCCGTCTTGGCCGTGCCGGTGCCGAGATAGTAGGGCCCGGAGTCGGTCGATCCGCCGTCGACGGCGATGACGTCGGCGCCGAGGGAGATGCCGCGGGTGATGGTGCCGGGGCTGAAGCCACCGCCGAGCATGCCGGTCGGCACCAGGATGCCCACGCTGTCTGGCGGGCCGGATTGGTCAGGCATGTGCCGCCTTCCTGGACGGGAGGAGGTGGTTGGCTGGGCTGGTCGGCGTCACGGCGGAAGGACCCTGCAGGCGGAGGGTGGTATCCGCACGGTGACCGACGGCCCGGCCAAGGACCGGCTACCGGTGGCGGTCAAGGCCAGGCCGTCGAGGTCCAGCTCGTACAGGTAGTGGTCACCGAGGAACGAGACGGCGCGCACCTCGGCGGGGTAGCTGTTCTCCCCGGCCGCGTGCTCGAGGCCGTCGAGCTTGATGGCCTCGGGTCGTACGGCCAGCTGCACCTGGTCGCCGGCGGCCAGGTCCGCGCCCGAGACGGTGATCCCCTTGCCGTTCGCGCGCAGGACAAGCTCGGTGGTACCCGCCGGGGTGGCGGCGACGGCCCGGGCGTCCAGGATGTTGCAGTGGCCGAGAAATTCGGCGACGAACCTCGTCTTGGGGCGACGGTAGATGTCCTCGGGGCTGCCGGCCTGAAGGACCTCTCCCGCGTTCATGACCACGATCCGGTCGCTGAGGCTGAGCGCCTCGTCCTGGTCGTGCGTGACGAACAGCGTCGTCAGCCCCAGCTCGCCCTGCAGATGCTTGAGCCAGGCCCTGGCTCGTTCCCGCAGCTTGGCATCCAGGTTGGAGAATGGCTCGTCGAGCAGGAGCACCGCAGGCGAGTACACCAGCGCCCTGGCCAGGGCCACCCGCTGCTGCTGGCCGCCCGACAATTCATGCGGATACCGCCCGGCGTAATCCGCCATCTCGACCAGGTCGAGGGTCTGGAGAACCCGGCGGCGCAGGGTGTCGTTTTTCATTCTCCGAATCTTGAGCGGGAACGCGACGTTGCCGAACACCGTCAGGTGCGGCCAGATCGCGTAGGACTGGAAGACCATCCCCAGGTTCCGGTCCTCGGCCGCCAGATCGATCTTCCTGGCCCGGTCGAAGAAGGTCCGGTCCCCGCACGAGATGGTGCCCTCATCAGGACGCTGGAAGCCGGCGATCGACATCAGCGTCGTCGTTTTCCCGCACCCGCTGGGTCCCAGCAGGGTCAGGAACTCCTTGTCGCGCACGCTGAAGCTGACGTCGTTCAGCGCCCGTCCCTGCCCGAAAGCCTTGCTCAGGCCCGCAACGGTGATTTCAGGCATCATGGCTTCCTCTGATCTTGGCCGCGAACAGCCGGCCTCCGACCGCGATGGCGACGACCGTTATCGCGACTTGCACCATGGCCAGCGCCGCGACCGGCCCGGTGGTGCCCCTCTGCAAGGCCTGCAGCATCGAGACACCCATGATCTCGTGGCTGGGAGTGACGAGAAAAAGGGCTGGATCGTAGTCGTTCAGGATCGAGATGAACAGCAGGATGAACGACACGAACAGCGCGGGCCGCAGGATCGGGAGGATGATCCGGGTCATCGCCGTCCACCAGGTCGCGCCACCGGTGCGGGCCGCATTGTCGAGGGACTCGCTGACGGTCGCGAGAGCAGCGGACATGACGAAATACGCGATCGTGAGCGAGCGCACGCTGAGCGCCAGCATGATCCCCCAGATGCTGTTACGCAGCGCGCTCCCCGGCGGATTGACCAGCAGGAATGTCCAGAAGAACCCGATCCCGATGATGATCCCAGGGATGGCCCGGGGGAACAGCATGAGGAACGGCAACCAGCGGCGCAGCCTGAATCCCGACCGGTGCGCCACGGCCGTGGCGAGCGCGACGACCGCGGCGGTGACGACGGCGCCGACCACCGCGATCTCGACGGTGTTCAGGATCGAGTGGGCAAATGCGCCCTGTCCGATCGTCTGCCAGTTGCTGAGCGTGAACAGGTGCCAGGGAGCGATCAGCGGCGTCAATTCGGTTACCACCGAGGACAGCGCGAGCGCCGCGATCGGGGCGAACGTCGTGGCCGCGAGATACAGCCCGAACAGCGGGCAGAACACCCATTTCGCCAACGCCCCCAGCTGTACGCCCCCGGCTGCCGTGGCCCCCCGCCTCCCGGTCGACACGAAGCGGGCCTGGGCTCCCAGCAGCCTGGTGCGCAGCAGTAGCAGCAGGCACGCGACCGCGAGCATGACCGTCGCCCCGGCGCTGACCACGGGCGGGTCCGGGGTGAACCCGCTGGACCAGGTGTTGTACAGATAGCTGGCGATCAGGTCATGGCCCTGGGGGGAGCCGAGCACCAGGGGAATTCCCAGCGATTCGATGGAGAGCGTGAAGACCAGCAGCCCGGCGTTGAGCAGCGCCGGGCGCAGCATCGGCACGGTGACCCGGCCCAGCACGCGCAGTGGCGACGCGCCCACGCTCCGGGCGGAGTTCTCCAGCGCGGAGTCGGTGCCGGCCAGCGTGGCCTGGCAGATGAGGAACACGACCGGCACGGCGACCGCCGTGCCCAGCACGGCCATGCCGGGGACGCTGGTCAGGTTCAGCGGTATGTGCAGGGTCGACGTGACGAAGTCGTGCGCGTACCCGCCGGGCCCGTACAGCGCGTTCCAGCCGAGGATGAGGCCGAGCGGGGGAAGCAGGATCGGCGCGATGAACAAGCGCGCGTACAACCGGCGGCCGGGCACGTCGGTGCGGCTGCACAGGACCGCGAACCCCCCGCCGAGGACCAGCGAGCACACGGTGGTTAGGCCTGCGAACTCCAGCGTGTTCAGCGCGGCCGTCCGGAACGCGGGATCGGTGAACAGCTGCCGGTAGGCCGCCAGCGTGAACACGCGCCCGGGGGCATAGAGGGGCTGGCTCTGTACCGACGCGTACACGAGCGGGACGACCGGCGCCAGGACGCAGACACCCACGACCGCCCAGATCGCCGCCTGCAGCCCCGTCTCCGGAACCAGCCGTCGCACCCGGCCGCGCTCAGCCGGCGGGTAGCCTGCCGGGCTGAGCGTCGCGACGGCGCCGGGGCCGGACTTGGCCAGCGGACTCACTGGTGGAACGCCTGGCGGAAGCGTGCGGTGAACGAGACCTGGCCGGTCGCCACCTGCTGACTGAACGGGGTCATGTAGGTGTGCTGCGCGCCGCCGACGGCCGCGTACAGGGCCTGGAGCGTGTTAGGGCAGCCGTTGCCCGGCGTGAACGTGTTGCTGCTCGCCTCGAAGCCGGCGTCGCACAACGCCTGCTGGCCGGCGTTGCTGAACACGAAGTCGAGGAACAGCTTCGCTGAGTCGGGGCTGGCCGCTCCCGCGGTGATCCCGATGCCCCGGGGGATCAACGGAGTGAAGTCCTTGGTGTACTCCCATCCCAGGAGCTTGGCGTCGGCGGGAACGGTTTCGATCGGCCCGCGGACGAGCCCGGATTCGAACACGGCTACCGCGAAGCCGCCCCGGGCGACGTCCTGCGCCAGCGTGTCCCCGTCCCCCGGCGTCTGCGCCGTCTGGCCGAGCTTGCCCAGCGCCGCCCAGCCCTCCTGATGCACGTACCCCCAGAACGCCGAGTAGCCGAAGTTGTTGTTGATCGTGTAGGTCGCTACCTTGTACTTCCCGTTGATCCCGTCCTGGGCGATCTGCGCGACCGTGGTCGGCGGCGCCTGGCCCTTCAGCAGGATCTTGTTATAGATCGTGACCGCCGGATCGGGCGAGAAGACGTACAGGCCGTTACCCTGCGAGGTGAAGGCCGGGAAGTTCGAGATCCCCGCCGGGGTGAATGGCTGCAGGTAGCCGTGAGCGACCGCACCCACCCACAGGCCCGGGGCGCTGGCGATCAAGATGTCCGCCGTCCGCGCGCCGGTGCCGTGCTCAGCGGCGTACTTGGAGAATATGACCGGGTCTTCATCGTCGGTGGCCGTGACGTGGATCCACGGGTACGTCGCGGTGAACGCCTTGGTGACCTGCTGCATCTGGCTAAGCAGCGCGTTGCTGTAGATCACTAGCCCTGTTTCGTGTTTGGAACCCGCGACCAGCGCGGCTTGACTGAGCGGTGCCGCGGATGCCGTGGACGACGCTGACGACGGCGAGGATCCGCTACCGGTGGAACAACCGGTCACGGCGGCCGTCAGAGCGACCGCGGCGGCCAGCGCACTGATTTTCACCGAAGCGCGCACTTGATGCCTCCTGTTCGCTACAGCATGCTTGCTATAGCATCAGCGATCGAGATGAGTCTGTTAATGCAAGCGTTTCTTCTGCCTGAGCGCTGGCCTGGGAGCGGGCCCGAGTCCCGGATCGGGCAGCGGCGTCCCCGGCCTGCTAGCCGCGCGCAGTTGTTCGTGTGCCGGTGCCACGCTGTCCGTGTGCCGGTATCGGGGTAAGTGGGGCGGTTCGATTAAGCTGTATGCTATAGTAAACATGTCATCGGTGTGGCGGCAAGATGTCGTACTGGAGAATCTGACTTACTCGCCCCAAGATGCAACTTGCCATAGCAACTGGTAGGTTGTATCTATCTGGATGTGGTCTGCCCGACTCTTCAGGGGGAGCAGCATGACTACGGCACCGGAACTGCCTTCCCTGTTTCGCGCGGACTCGCTGGCCGAGCAGGCCTACCGGGCGATCCGGGAGGGCATCGCGACCGGCCTGTTCAGCGCCGGCGAACGTGTTACCGAACGCGGCCTGGCCGCCCGGCTGAACGTCAGCGCGACGCCGGTACGGGAGGCCCTCAGACGGCTGGAACAGGAAGGCCTGATCGAGCGGGTCTCGGCCCGGCAGCTTCGCGTCGTCGATCACTCCTCCGGCACGCTGCGGGAGCTCCTGCTGGCTGGTGCGGCGCTCCGGGCCCTGGAGGCCCGGTTCGCGACTCACAAGATCACCGAGGCGGCCCTCGACCGGATGGCGGCCATGGTGGAAGCCCAGTCCAGCGAACAGGGCATCGATATCCCCGAACGGCTGCGGATCGCCCGCGAATTCGACATGGAGATCGAGCGTGCGGCCGAAAATCCCACGCTGCGGAGCATGATCCTCAGCCTGTCCATCATCGGCCAGGAGCGGCAGGCGCAATACGCGGAATCCTTGCTCCTGCACCCGGAGGTGGGCCGACGCCGGATCCAGGGTCACCGCGACATCCTGGCGGCGTTCCGCAAGCGTGATCCGGACCTGGTCGAGCAGGTCTTCCGCCGCCACGCCACCCTGGGAGTCGAGCTTCTCCTAGACGACCTCGATTAGCCCGGCAACGCCCGGGGCGCGGCGCCGGCCAGCCCGCTAGCGGCAAGTAGCGGGCCGCCGGAGCGGCCGCCGCCGATGTGGCCTCACGGCGGATTGGGGTCCGTGACATGCGTTCGGCCGCGAACCGGCGCGATCTTGATCAGCGCGATGTAGGTGACGGCCGCGATGGCCAGGTGCATGAGCATGAGGATTACCACCGGGCCGGCGGGGTTGCCCGGGGTTCCCAGCAGCAAGAAGTCCGGGACGAGCAACAGCGCCGTGACCAGCGCCGCCAGCCGGGTGAGCAGCCAGGCCGGCCGGGAGCTCAGCCTGGTCACCGCGTCCCAGGTGAGCGTGGCGCCGGCCACGCCGAGCACGGTGAGCAGAGCGTAGGTGCCGAAGGCGAACTTGCCGAACGACGCCGGGACGGTGAACGCCGCGCGGCCGATGGCCACGAGCACGACGTCGGCCGCGAGCGAGAGGGCTGCCGCGGCCAGGCCGGCGGTCATGACGCGCCGGTGCGCGGGCGGGGCCGTGCCGGGTGCGGGGCCGGTGACGGTGAACCGGAACGCCCGCTGGGTGAGGGAACTTCGCTGGGTGGACATGAGGACTCCTCGGTCTGGAGAAAGGGATGGAGACAGCGAACGGTG
>CAWFXW010000017.1:0-270303 GCA_963819785.1 uncultured Actinomycetes bacterium
CGGCCTCGTCGGCGATCGCCACCGCCGGCTGCCACCAGACCTCGAGCGTGATGGGGTCCAGGTTCACGGGAATGGCACCACCGTGTTCGCCAGCGGGACGTGGTGCTGTCCCGCGTGCAGGTCCCGGTCGTGCAGGCTGCCCTGGGTGATCGGGCGGGGGAAGGACACCTTGACCACGCGCAGGTCCGGGATGCGGAAGACCTGCAGTGACGCCGGCGCCACCTGGTACAGGTCGCTGATCAGTTCCGCGGTGATGAGCGCGTCCGCGATGCGGTAGGCCCGGTCGTCCGGCATGAAGGCCTCGAGGGTCATCCAGAACGGGCCGGCGTTCTTCGATCGGACCTCAAGCGCGAGGTCGCCCAGCGTAAGAGGCGCGTCAGGCATGTCTGGGCTCCATTTCGAGGCGGAACATCTCGGTCGGCGAGTCGACGTCGACGACGTGGTTGAGCACGAACTCGTACGCCGCGCCGCGGTCGACGTGGGCGGGCGAGGTGGCGAACGCGAAGCTGGGCAGGTAACTCATGGTCGGCAGCGGCAGGTGCAGCAGCAGCGGGTTGGCCAGCTTGGAGATCGCTGTCGCCGTCTCCTGGTCCTCCGCGCTGACCAGCAGCATCACCCCGACTTCTGCGGGCGTGGCCGGCTGGCGCTCCAGCTCGCCGAGGATGGCGTTGTAGCCGTACAGGCGCAGATCGGCGCCCCACGAGTCGGCGGGCAGGTCCAGCACGCCCGCCACCCGTTCGGCCAAATTCTTGTCGAAAAACTCGGCCCAGACGTCGATGGAGGCCAGGATCTGCGGATCCCGGATGCCCGCGAAGCGACACCGTCTCGTACCCGGTGACCGCCGCGCCCTCGAGCTTGGCCGTGTACTGGCCGGCGGGCTCGAATCGCGACCCCTCGACTCGCACGGTGCGCTCGTCGAGGGCGGTGTAGCGGGCGCCGGCCACCTCGATGGTGCCGCCCGGTTCGCGCATCGTAAACGGATTGACGGTTCGTACAGCATGTGCGCGGCGACCGAGGTCGGCGTGCAGGCCGCGTCCGGGTCGAGCGGCTCGATGGTGAAGCCGCGGTGATCGATCCGGGCGAAGACTCCGCCGGAGGCCGGGTTCGTGGTGCACTGCCCGCCGCACTCGATGATCTTCGCCGCGTGCCAGGTCGGCCCGGGCGGCATCCCGCGCAGGAGGGCGAAGGCGGCGGAGACGGCCGTGTCGGTGGCCCGCCCGGCGAGCACGACATCCGCGCCCGCGCGCAGCGCCTGCTCGATGGGCTCATGGCCCATCATGGCGACGATGTGCGCGCACCTGCGCAGCGTCGCGGCGTCCAGCGGCTCGCTAGGCGGCAGCGCGTGAATGCGCCCGCGCTCCAGTTCCTCGATCAGCTGGCCGGCACGCTGCTCGCTGAAGATCTTCGCGACGGTCAGGTCGAGCCCGTCCTCGGCGCAGATCGCGTTCACGATGCCGGCCACCCAGTTCACGCCGGAGTCCGTCCCGCTGGTGCCACAGGAGCCGACGACAAGCGGAATGCCCGCGCCGCTCGCGGCCGCCAAGAGCAGGCGCAGGTCGCGGCGCACGGCGCCCTCGGCCGTCTTGGCCGTGCCGGTGCCGAGATAGTAGGGCCCGGAGTCGGTCGATCCGCCGTCGACGGCGATGACGTCGGCGCCGAGGGAGATGCCGCGGGTGATGGTGCCGGGGCTGAAGCCACCGCCGAGCATGCCGGTCGGCACCAGGATGCCCACGCTGTCTGGCGGGCCGGATTGGTCAGGCATGTGCCGCCTTCCTGGACGAGAGGAGGTGGTTGGCTGGGCGGGTCGGCGTCACGGCGGAAGGACCCTGCAGGCGGAGGGTGGTATCCGTACGGTGACCGACGGCCCGGCCAAGGACCGGCTACCGGTGGCGGTCAAGGCCAGGCCGTCGAGGTCCAGCTCGTACAGGTAGTGGTCACCGAGGAACGAGACGGCGCGCACCTCGGCGGGGTAGCTGTTCTCCCCGGGCGCGTGCTCGAGGCCGTCGAGCTTGATGGCCTCGGGTCGTACGGCCAGCTGCACCTGGTCGCCGGCGGCCAGGTCCGCGCCCGAGACGGTGATCCCCTTGCCGTTCGCGCGCAGGACAAGCTCGGTGGTACCCGCCGGGGTGGCGGCGACGGCCCGGGCGTCCAGGATGTTGCAGTGGCCGAGGAATTCGGCGACGAACCTCGTCTTGGGGCGACGGTAGATGTCCTCGGGGCTGCCGGCCTGAAGGACCTCTCCCGCGTTCATGACCACGATCCGGTCGCTGAGGCTGAGCGCCTCGTCCTGGTCGTGCGTGACGAACAGCGTCGTCAGCCCCAGCTCGCCCTGCAGGCGCTTGAGCCAGGCCCTGGCTCGTTCCCGCAGCTTGGCATCCAGGTTGGAGAATGGCTCGTCGAGCAGGAGCACCGCAGGCGAGTACACCAGCGCCCTGGCCAGGGCCACCCGCTGCTGCTGACCGCCCGACAATTCATGCGGATACCGCCCGGCGTAATCCGCCATCTCAACCAGGTCGAGGGTCTGGAGAACCCGGCGGCGCAGGGTGTCGTTTTTCATTCTCCGAATCTTGAGCGGGAACGCGACGTTGCCGAACACCGTCAGGTGCGGCCAGATCGCGTAAGACTGGAAGACCATCCCCAGGTTCCGGTCCTCGGCCGCCAGATCGATCTTCCTGGCCCGGTCGAAGAAGATCTGGTCCCCGCACGAGATGGTGCCCTCATCAGGACGCTGGAAGCCGGCGATCGACATCAGCGTCGTCGTTTTCCCGCACCCGCTGGGTCCCAGCAGGGTCAGGAACTCCTTGTCGCGCACGCTGAAGCTGACGTCGTTCAGCGCCCGTCCCTGCCCGAAAGCCTTGCTCAGGCCCGCAACGGTGATTTCAGGCATAATGGCTTCCTCTGATCTTGGCCGCGAACAGCCGACCTCCGACCGCGATGGCGACCACCGTTATCGCGACTTGCACCATGGCCAGCGCCGCGACCGGCCCGGTGGTCCCCCTCTGCAAGGCCTGCAGCATCGAGACACCCATGATCTCGTGGCTGGGAGTGACGAGAAAAAGGGCTGGATCGTAGTCGTTCAGGATCGAGATGAACAGCAGGATGAACGACACGAACAGCGCGGGCCGCAGGATCGGGAAGATGATCCGGGTCATCGCCGTCCACCAGGTCGCGCCCCCGGTGCGGGCCGCCTTGTCGAGGGACTCGCTGACCGTCGCGAGAGCAGCGGACATGACGAAATACGCGATCGTGAGCGAGCGCACGCTGAGCGCCAGCGTGATCCCCCAGATGCTGTTCCGCAGCGCGCTCCCCGGGGGATTGACCAGCAAGAATGTCCAGAAGAACCCGATCCCGATGATGATCCCAGGGATGGCCCGGGGGAACAGCATGAGGAACGGCAACCAGCGGCGCAGCCGAAATCCCGACCGGTGCGCCACGGCCGTGGCGAGCGCGACGACCGCGGCGGTGACGACGGCGCCGACCACCGCGATCTCGACGGTGTTCAGGATCGAGTGGGCAAATGCGCCCTGTCCGATCGTCTGCCAGTTGCTGACCGTGAACAGGTGCCACGGAGCGATCAGCGGCGTCAGCTCGGTTACCACCGAGGACAGCGCGAGCGCCGCGATCGGGGCGAACGTCGTGGCCGCGAGATACAGCCCGAACAGCGGGCAGAACACCCATTTCGCCAACGTCCCCAGCTGTACTCCCCCGGCTGCCGTGGCCCCCCGCCTCCCGGTCGACACGAAGCGGGCCTGGGCTCCCAGCAGCCTGGTGCGCAGCAGTAGCAGCAGGCACGCGACCGCGAGCATGACCGTCGCCCCGGCGCTGACCACGGGCGGGTCCGGGGTGAACCCGCTGGACCAGGTGTTGTACAGATAGCTGGCGATCAGGTCATGGCCCTGGGGAGAGCCGAGCACCAGGGGAATGCCCAGCGATTCGATGGAGAGCGTGAAGACCAGCAGCCCGGCGTTGAGCAGCGCCGGGCGCAGCATCGGCACGGTGACCCGGCCCAGCACGCGCAGTGGCGACGCGCCCACGCTCCGGGCGGAGTTCTCCAGCGCGGAGTCGGTGCCGGCCAGCGTGGCCTGGCAGATGAGGAACACGACCGGCACGGCGACCGCCGTGCCCAGCACGGCCATGCCGGGGACGCTGGTCAGGTTCAGCGGTATGTGCAGGGTCGACGTGACGAAGTCGTGCGCGTACCCGCCGGGCCCGTACAGCGCGTTCCAGCCGAGGATGAGGCCGAGCGGGGGAAGCAGGATCGGCGCGATGAACAAGCGCGCGTACAACCGCCGGCCGGGCACGTCGGTGCGGCTGCACAGGACCGCGAACCCCCCGCCGAGGACCAGCGAGCACACGGTGGTGATGGTCGCGAACTCCAGCGTGTTCAGCGCGGCCGTCCGGAACGCGGGATCGGTGAACAGCTGCCGGTAGGCCGCCAGCGTGAACACGCGCCCGGGGGCATAGAGGGGCTGGCTCTGTACCGACGCGTACACGAGCGGGACGACCGGCGCCAGAACGCAGACACCCACGAGCGCCCAGATCGCCGCTTGCAGCCCCGTCTCCGGAACCAGCCGTCGCACCCGGCCGCGTTCAGCCGGCGGGTGACCAGCCGGGCTGAGTGTCGCGACGGCGCCGGGCTCGACCAGCGGACTCACAGGTGGAACGCCTGGCGGAAGCGTGCGGTGAACGAGACCTGGCCGGTCGCCACCTGCTGACTGAACGGGGTCATATAGGTGTGCTGCGCGCCGCCGACCGCCGCGTACAGGGCCTGGAGCGTGTTAGGGCAGCCGTTGGCCGGCGTGAACGTGTTGCTGCTCGCCTCGAAGCCGGCGTCGCACAACGCCTGCTGGCCGGCGTTGCTGAACACGAAGCTGAGGAACAGCTTCGCTGAGTCGGGGCTGGCCGCCCCCGCGGTGATCCCGATGCCCCGGGGGATCAACGGAGTGAAGTCCTTGGTGTACTCCCATCCCAGGAGCTTGGCGTCGGCGGGAACGGTTTCGATCGGCCCGCGGACGAGCCCGGATTCGAACACGGCTACCGCGAAGCCGCCCCGGGCGACGTCCTGCGCCAGCGTGTCCCCGTCCCCCGGCGTCTGCGCCGTCTGGCCGAGCTTGCCCAGCGCCGTCCAGCCCTCCTGATGCACGTACCCCCAGAACGCCGAGTAGCCGAAGTTGTTGTTGATCGTGTAGGTCGCTACCTTGTATTTCCCGTTGATCCCGTCCTGGGCGATCTGCGCGACCGTGGTCGGCGGCGCCTGGCCCTTCAGCAGGATCTTGTTATAGATCGTGACCGCCGGATCGGGCGAGAAGACGTACAGGCCGTTACCCTGCGAGGTGGAGGCCGGGAAGTTCGAGATCCCCGCTGGGGTGAATGGCTGCAGGTAGCCGTGAGCGACCGCACCCACCCACAGGCCCGGGGCGCTGGCGATCAAGATGTCCGCCGTCCGCGCGCCGGTGCCGTGCTCAGCGGCGTACTTGGAGAATATGACCGGGTCTTCATCGTCGGTGGCCGTGACGCGGATCCACGGGTACGTCGCGGTGAACGCCTTGGTGACCTGCTGCATCTGGCTAAGCAGCGCATTGCTGTAGATCACTAGCCCTGTTTCGTGTTTGGAACCCGCGACCAGCGCGGCTTGACTTAGCGGTGCCGCGGATGCCGTGGACGACGCTGACGACGGCGAGGATCCGCTACCGGTGGAACAACCGGTCACGGCGGCCGTCAGAGCGACCGCGGCGGCCAGCGTACTGATTTTCATCGAAGCGCGCACTTGATGCCTCCTGTTCGCTACAGCATGCTTGCTATAGCATCAGCGATCGAGATGGGTCTGTTAATGCAAGCGTTTCTTCTGCCTGAGCGCTGGCCTGGGAGCGGGCCGAGTCCCGGATCGGGCAGCGGCGCCCCCGGCCTGCTAGCCGCGCGCAGTTGTTCGTGTGCCGGTGCCACGCTGTTCGTGTGCCGGTATCGGGGGTAAGTGGGGCGGTTCGATTAAGCTATATGCTATAGTAAACATGCCATCGGTGTGACGGCAAGATGCGTACTGGAGAATCTGACTTACTCGCCCCAAGATGCAACTTGCCATAGCAACTGGTAGGTTGTATCTATCTGGATGTGGTCTGCCCGACTCTTCAGGGGGAGCAGCATGACTACGGCACCGGAACTGCCTTCCCTGTTTCGCGCGGACTCGCTGGCCGAGCAGGCCTACCGGGCGATCCGGGAGGGCATCGCGACCGGCCTGTTCAGCGCCGGCGAACGTGTTACCGAACGCGGCCTGGCCGCCCGGCTGAACGTCAGCGCGACGCCGGTACGGGAGGCCCTCAGACGGCTGGAACAGGAAGGCCTGATCGAGCGGGTCTCGGCCCGGCAGCTTCGCGTCGTCGATCACTCCTCCGGCACGCTGCGGGAGCTCCTGCTGGCTGGTGCGGCGCTCCGGGCCCTGGAGGCCCGGTTCGCGACTCACAAGATCACCGAGGCGGCTCTCGACCGGATGGCGGCCATGGTGGAAGCCCAGTCCAGCGAACAGGGCATCGATATCCCCGAACGGCTGCGGATCGCCCGCGAATTCGACATGGAGATCGAGCGTGCGGCCGAAAATCCCACGCTGCGGAGCATGATCCTCAGCCTGTCCATCATCGGCCAGGAGCGGCAGGCGCAATACGCGGAATCCTTGCTCCTGCACCCGGAGGTGGGCCGACGCCGGATCCAGGGTCACCGCGACATCCTGACGGCATTCCGCAAGCGTGATCCGGACCTGGTGGAGCAGGTCTTCCGCCGCCACGCCACCCTGGGAGTCGAGCTTCTCCTCGACGACCTCGATTAGCCCAGCAACGCCCGGGGCGCGGCGCCGGCCAGCCCGCTAGCGGCAAGTAGCGGGCCGCCGGAGCGGCCGCCGCCGATGTGGCCTCACGGCGGATTGGGGTCCGTGACATGCGTTCGGCCGCGAACCGGCGCGATCTTGATCAGCGCGATGTAGGTGACGGCCGCGATGGCCAGGTGCATGAGCATGAGGATTACCACCGGGCCGGCGGGGTTGCCCGGGGTTCCCAGCAGCAAGAAGTCCGGGACGAGCAACAGCGCCGTGACCAGCGCCGCCAGCCGGGTGAGCAGCCAGGCCGGCCGGGAGCTCAGCCTGGTCACCGCGTCCCAGCTGAGCGTGGCGCCGGCCACGCCGAGCACGGTGAGCAGAGCGTAGGTGCCGAAGGCGAACTTGCCGAACGACGCCGGGACGGTGAACGCCGCCCGGCCGATGGCCACGAGCACGACGTCGGCCGCGAGCGAGAGGGCTGCCGCGGCCAGGCCGGCGGTCATGACGCGCCGGTGCGCGGGCGGGGCCGTGCCGGGTGCGGGGCCGGTGACGGTGAACCGGAACGCCCGCTGGGTGAGGGAATTTCGCTGGGTGGACATGAGGACTCCTCGGTCTGGAGAAAGGGATGGAGACAGCGAACGGTGCGGCGGAGGCCCGTTTCGAGACGGGCCCCCGCCGCATGGCCTACGGCGCCGCGACCGGGTCGAGGGGCCGGGCCTCCGGCGTCTCGCCGACTTCGAGGCTGATGCGGGGCAGTCGCCGGTCCAGGAAGCCGGGCAGGGCCCAGTTCATCTTGCCGAAGGTGTGCATGACGGCCGGGACCAGCACGGTCCGGATGAGCAGGGCGTCGATGAGGATCGCGACGGCCATGCCCAGGCCGATCATCTTGATGGTGCGGTCGGTGGTGATCACGAACGAGGAGAAGACCACGATCATGATGGCGGCCGCCGCGCTGATGGTCTTGCCGGTGATGGCCTGGCCGATCCGGACGGCCGCGTCGTTGTCCCGCAGCTTGAGCCATTCCTCGTGCATGCGGCTGACCAGGAAGACCTCGTAGTCCATGGACAGCCCGAAGAGCACCGCGAACATCAAGATCGGCACCAGCGGGGTGATCGGCCCGGTGTGGGTCACCCCGACCAGGCCCTTCAGCCAGCCGAACTGGAACACCCCGACGATGACCCCGAACGCGGCGGCGTCCGGGTTCTGGCCGAGGAGGCCGAACGCGAACGCGCCGCTTTCGCCCAGCACCGCTTCGACGAGCAGCGGCTGCGCTACGCCCACGAGCTGCACAACGTCGTCGGGCATGCCCTGGTGGCGATCAACGTGCGGTCCTCCGCCGCCGCCCACCTCGCTCGCCGGGAGCAGGGAGCCAGCCCGATCACCGCGCTCGAGGAGATCGCGTCGACCTCGGCCGAGGCGCTGGGTGAGCTGCGCACCGCGCTGAAGGGCCTGCGCAGCGACGAGAGCGAAGGCGTGCCGCTGCGGCCGGCCGGGGCCGGGCTCACGGACCTGGATGACCTGATCGCCGGGGTCAAGGGAGCAGGCCTGACCGTCGAGCTGGACATGGCGGCTGCCGCCGAGACGGTACCTCCGGCGATCGGCCACGCCGGCTACCGCATCGTGCAGGAGGGCCTGACCAACGTCCTGCGCCATTCGAGCGCTGAGCACGCCCGCGTCCGGATCGGCCAGGACGAGGGCGCGCTGCTGGTCGAGATCCTGGACAACGGGCAGACTAGGGCCGCGACCAGCACTGGCGGCGGCCATGGCCTGCTGGGCATGCGCGAGCGCGCCGCGGCGCTGGGCGGCACATGTGAGGCCGGAAGGGTGCCCGGGGGCGGCGGCTGGCGGGTGCGGGCCCGGATACCGCTCGATGAGGAGGATCGTTGACCGACCTGATCAGGGTTCTTGTCGCGGACGACCATTCGCTGGTCCGGGCCGGATTCCAGTCGGTGCTAAGCAGTGAAGACGACATCACCGTGGTCGGGGAGGCCAGGAACGGCTCCGAGGCCGTCGCGCTGGCCCGGGACGAAGCACCCGATGTCGTACTGATGGATATCCGGATGCCCGAGCTGGACGGCCTGGAGGCGACCCGGCTGATCACCTCCGATCCGCGGCTGCGCCGTACCCGCGTCGTCGTCCTCACCACGTTCGACCTGGATGAGTACGTGTTCGGCGCGCTGCAGGCCGGAGCGAGCGGCTTCCTGCTCAAGGGCGCAGAACCGGCGGTGCTGATCGAGGCGGTGCGGACCGTGGTCCGGGGAGACGCGCTGATGGAGCCGGACTGATCAACTCCGAGATCGCCGCCCGGCTGTTCATCAGCCCGCTGACCTGCAAGTCGCACGTGTCGAGGATCCTCACCAAGCTCGACGCCCGGGACCGGACCCAGCTCGTGGTCATCGCCTACGAAAGCGGCCTCGTCGTCCCGGGCCGACCGCACGCTCCCGGCGTACCTTCCGCGCACTAACCCCCGGCCGGCGCGGCAGCACCGTTCAGGGGCGCAGCGCGTCGCGGGCTGTGCGGTCCATGATCTGGTTGAGCTCGGGTAGTCGGTCCGGTGGCACGTAGGGCGCGGACACCGAGCAGCGGTCGACCTTGCCGCCGACGAGCTTGATCGCGCGGGCCGACCCCGCCGAGCCCCAGGCCGACGTCGTGCGAGGGCGGGGACCGGGCCGGACGCTGGGAAGCTCGTAGTAGGCACCCGCTGCTGGCCTCTCCCGCTGTCCTTTGCCGTCGGAGAGGCCAGCGTTTCGGGTGCAGGCGGGTTAGCTTCGCAAGAAGGCCAGCAGGTCGGCGTTGAACTGATCCGCGTGCGTGTCCGTGAGGCCGTGCGGGGCGCCCGGGTAGTAGATCTCGGTTGCGTCTTTAATGAGCCTGGCCGATTTCTTCGCCGCGTCGTGGACGGGCACGATCTGGTCGTCCTCGCCGTGCAGGACCAGGGTCGGGACGTCGATCGCCTCGAGGTCTGCGGTGAAGTCGGTCTCGGAGAATGCCCTGATGCTCTGGTAGGCGTTCTTGAGGCCGGACTGCATGCTCCACAGCCAGAACTGATCCAGCACGCCTTGCGAGACCTTGGCGCCTGGCCTGTTGGCGCCGTAAAACGGCGTGGCGAGATCCTTGTAGAACTGGGAGCGGTCCTTGACTAGGCCGGCGCGCAGGCCGTCGAACACATCGATCGGCAGCCCCTCCGGGTTGGCGTCGGATTTCACCATGATCGGCGGTACCGCGGAGACCAGGGCCGCCTTGGCGACTCGCCCCGTCCCGTGCCGCCCGATATAACGGGCGACCTCCCCGCCGCCGGTGGAGTGGCCGATCAGCGTGGCGTCCCTGAGATCGAGCGCCGCGATCAAGGCCGCGAGATCGTCGGCGTAGCCGTCCATGTCGTTCCCGGTTGAGGGCTGGCTGGATCGGCCGTGGCCGCGGCGGTCGTGAGCGACCACCCGGAAGCCGTGCTGGGCGAGGAACAGCAACTGGCCGTCCCACGCGTCGGCGGTCAGCGGCCAGCCGTGCGAGAACGTCACGACCGGGCCTTCGCCCCAGTCCTTGTAGTAGATCTCGGTGCCGTCCTTGGTGATGATCGTGGTCATTGCCTGGGTTCCTTCCTCGGATGGGAGTATCAGCGGTCGCCTGATCACTGGTGGCGTCCCGCGGTGCCGTGGTGCTGGCGAGTTCCTGTGTCGTCTGGTGTGTCCGGCTCCTTGCGGTGAGGTCCCCCGGCACCGGATGTGGTCACCGTGTTGTCCTGGCTCTCGGCGCGTCAGCCGGGTGTCGCGCCCGTGTCGGGCGTTGCCGGAGGATCCGGCGGACCGTCCACGAACGTTGCCAGCGGTTGCCCCGCTTCGACGATGTAGGTGGAGAGCATCTGGCCGGTTCCGGGGCCGATGTCCAGCGCGTTGTGCGGCGTGCGCGGGGGGATGAGGAAAGGGTCGCCGGCGTGCAGCGTAAGGCTGGGCTGCCCCTGGATCGCCATCCTTACTGTCCCGGCGAGGATGTACCCGACCTCTTCCCCCGGATGGATGTGCCAGCCCGACTCCACCCCGCACGGGATCTGGGTGAGCACCTGCACGATCTCGCGGCCAGGGATCGAGGATGGGCTGTGCTGCAGCTCGGTGCGCTTGAGCCGGGCCGCCAGCGCGTCGGCCGGCGGCGAGTTCGCCTTCATTCCAGGCGACATGGCCGGTTCAGCCCGCCGCTATGGCAGGCGCGCCGCTGCGCAGGAACGCCAGCAGCTCCCGGTTGACCTCCTGGGCGTGGGTGACGCACATGACGTGCGGGCCTCCCTCGATCTCGACATAGTGCGCGTCGGGCACGGCCGCGTGCATCCGGCGGCCCTGGCCCTCGACGGACAAGATCCGGTCGGCCGTTCCGTGCAGGACCAGCGCCGGGATGTCGATCCGCCTGATGTCCTGGTGGAAGTCCTCCAGCCAGGTGAGCACGCACGCCCACGTCGCCCACGGCGACGCGGCGGCACCAGCGTTCCAGGTATGGCGCACGGTCTCCTCGCTGACCCGCTTGCCGAGCAGGTCGTCGAGGTTGAGGAAGTCGGCGAGCAGGCCGGTGAGCCAGGCAGGCCGGTCGTCGAGGATCGCCTGCCGGACCGTGTCGATCGTCGCCTGGTCGACCCCTTTGGGGTTCTCGCCGGACCTGACGAACGACGGCGCGAGGCTTTCGATGAAAACGCAGCTTTTCAGCCGGGCGGTTCCGTAGGTGCCGATGTAGCGGGCCAGTTCCCCGGTGCCGAGCGAGAAGCCGACCAGGGTGGCCTCCCGCAGGTCGAGTTCGGTCAGCACCTTGTCCAGGTCAGCGGCGAGGGTGTCGAAGTCGTAGCCGGCGGTCGGCCGGCTGGACTGCCCGAACCCTCGGCGGTCGTAAGCGATCACGCGATGGCCGGCCTGCAGCAACGCGTGGACCTGGGGTTCCCAGGAACGGCCGTCGAGGGGCCAGCCGCTCAGCAGCACGACTGCCGGGCCGGTCCCCAGGTCCTCGTAGTAGATGTCGATGTCGGCGGTGTTCTCCTTGCCGACAGTGATGAACGGCATGACGGTGTCCTTCCCGGCGTGCGGTGACGGGGCTGCTGCGGCTGAGCCGTCCGTACCTGGCGCCGCCGCCCGTCTTGACCTGGCCAGCACACCACGGCCGGGTCAGCGCGCGAATCCGGGAAAGACCCCAGTGAGCTTGACCATCCGGCGCGGGTCGCGCTGGGGTTGGCAGGGACGGCGGGGCGAAGCCCGGGGAGCGTTGCAGCCTCCAGGCTGTCGCGGCGCCGATGTCAGTGCGTCAGGGTGATCGTGAGCTGGCGGCGGGAAGTGATGCCGAGTTTCCGGAACACCTTGCCGAGGTGGTATTCCACGGTGGAGGTGGTCACGAAAAGGCGGGTGGCGATCTCCGCGTTAGTCGCGCCGGCTGCGGCGAGCCGGGAGACCTGCGTCTCCTGCGGTGTCAGGTCCGGGCCTGCCCGCTCCGCGGCCTGACGGGGACTGTCACCAGCGGCGAGCAGCTCGGCCCGGGTACGGTCGGCGAACGCCGCCGCGCCCATGGCGTCGAACATGCCGCACGCGCTGCGCAGCTGCCCCTGGGCGTCCCGGCGGCGCTTTCGCCGGCGCAGCCACTCGCCGTAGAGCAGATGGGCGCGGGCGAGTTCGGTACGGACGGAGGTCCCGGCCAGGAGTGCTATCGCCTCGCGGTACAGCGCCTCGGCGTCCGCGTCGCGGGCCAGCAGCGCACGGGAGCGGGCCAGCATGCCCAGCGCCCAGGGCGTGCCGCTGGCGGTCGCGCGGCCGGTCAGCCGGTCCAGCGCGGCGTGCGCGGCGGCGTGGTCACCGCCGCGCACGCCGGCTTCGACGATCTCGGACAGGATGCGGCTGCCGAAGCCGGGCGGGTCGTCGTCGTAGATGCGCAGGCCCCAGCCCAGCGCTTCGGCATAGCGGCCCAGGCCCAGCTCCAGCACGGTCAGCCCCATCCAGGCGAAGACCTCCAGCACGGCGGCTCCGCGCTGCTGGCCCCATTGCGCGGTCATCTCGGCCAGGGCCCGGCTCTCCTGCTCGCGGCCCTGCCAGGCCCGCAACTCCAGCAGCACCCCGGTTGTCGCCGGCGCCGGCACCCCCGTCGACGCGGAAATCTCGGCCGCTTCGAGGTAGCAGGCCTCGGCCTCGGCCGGCCGCCCGGCCCACACCTCGCCCGTGGTCAGCCCGGCCAGGGTGATCCGCAGCGCGCCGAGCGCCCCGTGCCGGCGCTGGGCTGCCTCGGCGCGCTTGAGCATTTCCTGCCGTAGCTGCTCGTCCCATAGGTCATCGGCGGCGAACCAGCCGAGGATCGTGGCCGGTATGCCGGCCTGCGCGGGCTGCTCGCCGGTAAACAGAGCCGCGACCGCGGCGCGCAGCAGCGGCACCGCCGGCGGGTAGCCGACAGCGGTCCGGACGGCGAAACCGTCGAGCAGCAGGTCGCTGCCGGTCGCCGTCTGGGCCGGTGCCCTCAGCGCCGCGTGCGCCACCTCAGCAAGGGCGGTGCCCGTGGTGTACTGGCGGGCCACCAGCGCTGCCTGCATGGCCTCGAAGAGCATCTCCCGGACCAGGGGCAAATCGGGCGGGTCGACGGCCGCGATTGCGTCGAGCAGGATCGCGGGCGCTTCCTTGTGCCGCGAGAAGAACACGGCGATCGAGGCCCGCAGGCGCAGCGCGGCCACGTGCATCCCCGCCTCGTCCAGCTGGGGCGCCGCCTGGTCCAGCAGCGCCTCGGCGAGAGCGCCGTCCCCGGCGGCCAGATGCGCGCGGGCGGCGGCAAACAGCCGCACCGCATGATGCCGTGCGTCCGGGGTCAGCTCCGCCGCCCGGGCCAGGAACGTGGCCTGCGCGGCGTAGCCGCCGCGCCGTTCCGCCCGCTCGGCGGATCGCTCCAGGCCGGCCGCGACATCCTCGTCCGGGACGACGGTCGCCGCGGCCCGGTGCCACGCCGCCTGGTCCGGGTACCCGTCCCGTCCGGCGATACTCGCCCAGGCGTCATGAACCCGGTAGCGATCAGCGGATCGGGCCCCCTCGTAGACCGCGGAGCGGATCAGCGGGTGCCGGAACGCCACCTGAGGGTCAAGCGAGATGATGTCCTGCGCCACCGCCGGATCAGCGGCGTCCGGTCCCAGGTCAAGCAGCGCTGCCGCCCGCCATAGCGCCGCTGGGTCATCGCCCGGCGCCGCCGAGGCGAGCAGCAGCAACGAACCGGTGGCGGGCGGCAGCATCTTTACCTGGCCCAGGAAATGCCCCTGCAACCGGCGGCCGACCAGCAACCGCTGCGGCAGCGGCGAGCGGCCTGCCAGCTGGCCTGACGTGAGCAGCGCGGCGACCTCCAGCAATGCCAGCGGGTTACCGCCGGTCTCGGCGATGATCCGCGCGGCCACCCGGGCGTTGACCGACCCCGGGACTGCCGCAGCCAGCAGCGCGCGGGCGGCGGCAGGATCCAGGCCGCCCAGGCGCCGGGTTGGCAGCCCATCGAGCGCCGTCAGCCCCGGCGACGGCTCACGGACCCCGAACAGCAGGCCGATGCTATCCGCGTACAGGCGCCGCCCGACGAAGCCGAGCACCTCCAGCGACTCCCGGTCCAGCCACTGCGCATCATCAACCAGCCAGATCAGCGGCTGCTCAGCCGCAGCGTCTGCGAGCAGTGACAGCACGCCAAGGCCGGCCAGGAACCGGTCCGCCGGCGGCCCGTCGGACATGCCGAACGCCGAACCCAGCGCATCACGCTGCGGCGCCGGCAGCGCTCCGATCCGGTCCAGGTATGGCACCAGCATGCGGTGCAACGCGGCGAAGCCGAGCCGCAGCTCAGACTCCACCCCCGCGATGCTCACCGTCCGCATGCCGACGGCGGACCGCGCCGCATACCGCAGCAGGCTCGTCTTCCCGATGCCAGGCTCGCCGACGATCACCAGCGACCGGCTCAGGCCACCGCGGATCGCCTCCACCAGATCATCCAGCGCCCCGCAATCAGCGCCGCGACCGACCAGGACATCCGGGACCATCCGGGCCGCAGGCGATCCCGCGCCCGAAGAAGCTCCGGACCCGGCACTGCCGTCGCCCGAGCGTCCCATCATCGCTCGGCACGGGCGAGAGAAGAAACATGACATACCACGGGATCCGCCTCGGTTACTGCTGGCCAACCAGTCAACGGTAACAGCCGGGCGAGCGGCGGCTCCTTGGGCGTTCTCGCGCGAGCAGCCCGGGAACCCGGCCATCAGCTGCCTGATGCGACGAGCAAGGATTGGACAGCGGACAGCCCCCAAACAGAGGCCATAACGACGTAGTTATCGAGCGCATGCCAGCGTGCCGATTAGCGGAGGCCGCGGACGTGGATGGCGTAGATGCTGGCCTGGTAGGTGCCGGCGTTGTCAGGGGGGAGCTTGGTGAACCAGATGAGCAGGTAGCGGGCCTGGGCCGGCGCGGTCAGGGTCAGCTCGACGGTGCTGCCCGCGGCGGCGGAGGTGGCCACCGTGTGCAGGTCGGCGAGGACCGGACGGCGGCCGGCGCGCAACTGCAGGACGGCGCCCGGGTGGTCGCCGAGGGACAGCCGCACCGAGGAGACCGTGACCGTGCGGCCCATGTCGAGCAGCAGGCCGGTGCCGGCCTGCAGGTGGCCGAAGTCCGAGGTGACGTACCAGTCGCTGTACCAGGGCGTGGCGGCGTGGCCCGAGATCGCGAACGAGGCCCGCTGCGGGTCGTCGCCGTCGGCGGTCCCGGCCGGGCCGAACGCGGACACGCGGGCCGGGGTCAGGGCCTCGACCACCGCCACCGGGCTGGCCGAGGGGGTCGCCGTCGGGCTGGGCTGCGCGGTGCTGGCCTGCACGCTGGGCGTGATGGACGGGGCCGGGCTGGGCTGCCCGGCCTGGGTCGGGCGCTGGCTGGTGGCATCGGCGGCGCGCTGGGTCTTGCCCACGCCGGAGGCGAACTTGTAGCCGGCGAAGCCGATCACGGCCAGCACCAGGACGGCCAGCACCGCGGTCCAGCGGACCCGGCGGCGCTCGCGCTTGCGGACCGGCATCATCGGCTGGAAGGCCTCGGCCGCGGTGATCTCCTGGGCGGAGCGCCACCGCTCGTCGAACTCCTCGATCAGCGGCGCGGGGTCGGTGCCCACCGCCTCGGCCAGGGCCCGGATGTGGCCCCGGGCGTAGAAGTCACCGCCGCAGGCCGCGTAGTCGTCCTGCTCGATGTCCTGGATGATGTTCTCCCGGACCCGGGTGCGCTGGCTGACCTCGGACACGCTCAGACCGGCATGACGGCGCGCCGCGGCCAGTGTCGCGCCGATGCTCACGCGTGCCTCCCAGGCTCGCCGGGCCGGACCGCCCAGACCGGATCACACAGACTTGATCGCACGGGCGGATCGCAGGGAGCATGCCCGCATCGGGCAGACTCTAAGCGACTCAGTCCGAGGTGCGGCGATCACGCAGGGTAGCGCCCTTGGCCCGGGCCTGGCCGGCCAGTTGCCCGGCGAAGGCGACGAGCCGGTCGCGCAGCGCCGCGGCGGCCGGGCCGTCGGCGGCGGCCAGGATGCGGACGGCGAGCAGGCCGGCGTTGCGGGCGCCGCCGATCGCGACGGTCGCGACCGGGATCCCGGCCGGCATCTGCACGATAGACAGCAGCGAGTCCAGGCCGCCCAGGTTGGCCAGCGGGACGGGCACGCCGATGACCGGCAGCGGGGTGACCGAGGCGAGCATGCCGGGCAGGTGCGCGGCACCGCCCGCGCCCGCGATGATGACCCGCAGGCCGCGGTCGGCGGCAGACGCGCCGTACTCGATCATGTCGTGCGGCATCCGGTGCGCCGACACCACGTCCGCCTCGTACGGGACGGCGAACTCCTCCAAAACCGCGGCCGCGGCCCGCATCACCGGCCAGTCCGAGTCACTGCCCATGACGATGGCGACCACCGGGAGGGGAAGGGGGGATGGATCAGGGCCGCCCACCGGGAGAGGCAGGGGGGATGGATCAGGGCCGCCCACCGGGAGAGGCAGGGGGGATGGATCAGGGCCGCCCACCGGGAGAGGCAGGGGGGATGGATCAGGACCGCCCGCCGAGGGAGGAGGAGGGGACGGATCGGGGACGGCGGCCAGTGCAGGGTCCGGGCTGCTCACTCGCCGTCCTCCTTGCCCCAGCGCAGGTAGCTGGCGGCCCGGCGGGCGCGGTCCGCGAGCTCGGCCGGATCGCGGCCGGTCACCGTGACATGACCGATCTTGCGGCCCGGGCGCACCGGCTTGCCGTACATGTGCACCTTGACCGCCGGGTCGCCCGCCATGACGTGGATGTACCGGTCGTAGATGTCGCCGTCGTCGCCGCCGAGCACGTTGGCCAGCACCGTGACCGGCGCGGCCAGCGCCGGGGACCCGAGCGGCAGGTCGAGGACGGCCCGCAGGTGCTGCTCGAACTGCGAGGTGACCGCGCCCTCGATGGTCCAGTGGCCGCAGTTGTGCGGGCGCATGGCCAGCTCGTTGACCAGCAGGCCGCCGGGGGTCTGGAACAGCTCCACCGCGAGCAGCCCGGTCACGTCCAGCTCGGCGGCGATCCGCAGCGTCAGCTCCTGGGCCTTCGCCATGAGACCGGGGGCCAGGCCCGGCGCGGGAGCGATCACCTCACGGCAGATGCCGTCCCGCTGGACGGTCTGCACCACCGGGTAGACCGCACCCTGGTTGTGCGGCGAGCGGGCCGCGAGCACGGCCAGCTCGCGGTCGAACGCGACGTACTCCTCGGCGATCAGGGCCAGGCCGTGCGCGAGGACGGCCCGGGCCTCCGCGGCCGAGGCGCACACCCACACGCCCTTGCCGTCGTAGCCGCCGCTGACCGCCTTCAGCACCACCGGCCAGGTCCCGGCCGCGAACGCCTCCACCTCGGCGATCCCGCGCACCGGCGTGAACCGCGGGCAAGCGATGCCCAGGCCCGCCAGCCGCTCGCGCATGGCCAGCTTGTCCTGGGTGAAACGCAGCGCCGCTCCGCCGGGCCGGAGCGGCACGCCCGCCTGCTCCAGGGCGGCCAGGTGCTCGCCAGGCACGTGCTCGTGGTCGAAGGTGAGGACGTCGCACCCCGCGGCGAAGTCGCGCAGGTCAGCGAGCGAGCGGTAGTCCCCCAGCCGGGTGCCCGCGGCGACCTGCGCGGCGCTGTCGGCCGCCGAGCCGGCCAGGACACGGAAGCCGACGCCCAGGCCGATGGCGGCCTGGGCGGTCATCCGGGCCAGCTGGCCCGCGCCCACCATGCCCACTACTGGGCCCACTACTGGGCCCGCCACGGGGCCGGCCACGGGGGCCGGGCCGGGCGCGTCCGGGGAGTCGGTCACGCACCGTACCCTACGGGACCGGCGCGCACGCAGGTGAGCTGGGCAAGCACCACGGCCCGTTCGGTAGATGGCTCTTCCTGCAGAAACCGGCGCGGCGCGGAGGCGTGGAACGGGATCGCGACACGAAAGTTAACTTTCGGGATACACCTGGCCAGGGTCGCGGATTTATGATCACGGCAACCGAAGGAGCAGCCATGGCAACACGTGACCAGGACGTTCCGGTCAGCACCGAGGGAGTCCTCGTCCGCGAGGGCAGCTACGGCACCCAGGTGATGACAATCGAGCCGGGCGGCGCGGAGTTCATCCCGCTGAACGAGCGGCACGGCCGGCCGATCCAGCTGTTCTGGACCTGGACGTCGCCGAACATGGAGTTCGCCACGATCTTCGTCGGCGTGCTCGCGGTTTCGGTGTTCGGCATGGGCTTCTGGTCGGCGGCGCTGGCCCTGGTCCTGGGCAGCGCGATCGGCGGCGTGACACAGGGCATCTTGTCCCTGCGCGGGCCGAAGTACGGGGTGCCGCAGATGGTGCTGAGCCGGCTGGGGTTCGGCTACTGGGGCAACGCGCTGCCGGCCGGGCTGAACTCGGTGACCGCCGGGATCGGCTGGTTCGCGGTGAACAGCGTCAGCGGGGCGCTGGCGCTGAACGTGCTGACCCACATGCCGCAGGTGCTGTGCCTGCTCATCGTCGTGGCCGTGCAGGTCGTGGTCGCGTTCTTCGGCTACAACCTGGTGCACCTGTTCGAGCGGTACGCGTTCCCGATCCTGACCGTGATCTTCGTGATCGCGTCCGTCATCATCTTGAGCAAGGCCCATCCGGGCGCCTCCCACAAGACCTTCCCCGGCGCGTTCCTGCTGACGTTCGGCGCGTCGTTCGGCTACGCGGTGGGCTGGAACCCGTACGCGGCCGACTACACCCGCTACTTCAAGCCGGACGCGAACCGGGCCGCGATCGCCTGGTGGTCCGGCACCGGGCTGTTCCTGTCCTGCGCGCTGCTCGAGATCGTGGGCGCGGCCGTCGGCACCGCGGTCAGCCCGGACAAGGCGCTGGCCGGCCCGGGCGGCATGACGTCGCTGCTGGCCACCCCGCTCGCCGACCTGACGCTGCTGGCCATCGCGCTCGGCGCGGTGTCGGCGAACGTGCTCAACATCTACTCCGGCGCGCTGTCGTTCACCGCGATCGGGATCAAGCTGCCGCTGTCGCTGCGGCGGGCGATCGTGGCCCTGGGGTTCGGCACGATCGGGTTCTTCCTGGCCTGGAACGGGCTGTCCAATGTGGGCAGGTACGAGAACTTCCTGCTCATCATCGCGTACTGGATCGCCCCGTGGCTGGCCGTTTTCTTCTGCGACCAGCTGCTGCGCCGCAATCCGTCCGAGGCGCTGCTGTTCGACACCCGGCGGACCAACTGGGCCGGCCCGGTGGCCATGCTCGTCGGGATGGGCATCTCGATCTGGCTGTTCTCCAACCAGACCGAGTACATCGGCGTGGTGCCCTCGCACGTGGGATCGGTCGGCGACCTGACCTTCGAGGTCGGGTTCGTGATCACGGCGGCGGTCTACCTGGGCTGGCACGCCATCGCGGGGACCGGGCGGGAGAACACGGTGGCGGGGTGACGTTCCGGGCTTCTTGGCGTGTTTGCTTGCGGCGGTTTCAGAGGGTTGCCTCAGGGAAGAGTGAGTCGGCACCCAGGCGCGGCCGGTAGCATGGGCGGGTCTTGCTAGAGGCCTGCCGGGGGTTCGCGCGGGCCAGACCTGTCTGTGAGTGCCGAAAGGACTTGTCCTTATGCCCAGGATGGCAAGCCTGCGCAAGCGCTTGACCGACCTGCTCCCGGAACTGGCGAAGTTCGGCTTGGTCGGCCTGATCGGGTCGGTCATCGACCTGGGCGGCGCGGATTACCTGCACGTCCACATGGGCATCGGGCCCATGGTGTCCAAGGCGGTATCGCTCACCGCGGCCACGGTGGTCACCTACCTGGGCAGCCGGTTCTGGACCTTCCGGCACCGCGTCAACCAGGCGCTGCTGCGCGAGGGCGTGCTGTTCGTGGTGCTGAACATCATCGGCCTGGGCATCGCCGAGGTGGTCATCGCGACCGCTACCTACGGGCTGGACCTGAAGTCGGAGCTCGCCTACAACGGGGCGAGCCTGGCCGGAACCGGGTTCGGCACGATCTTCCGGTACTTCTCCTACAAGAAGTGGGTGTTCCTGGCGGGCGCGCCCGGCACCGTGATGGCCGCCGGGGAAGCGGCGGTGTCCGGGATCGTCGATCCGGCCGAGACCAGCTCCTCGGGCGCCTTCCTGGCCGGCGCCTCCGGCGCGCGGCTGGCGGGCGCCTCGGACGGCTACGGACCGCCGTGGGAGGAACTCGAACGGCCCGCGAGCCTGCGCTACGGGCCGGCCTGGGAGCACCTCGAGCCCGCCGAATCCGACGGGTGGCGGCGCTAGGCGTCGTCGGGGCTGTCTTAGCGGTCTGAGGCTGGGCCGCGGTTCAGGCCGGGCCGCAGTTCAGGCCGGGCCGCGGACGGGCTGGGTGCCGGGGCGCAGCGGGAGGCGGGGCAGGAACACGCCGAACGTGGCTGGCTTGGCCTTGACCAGCACCACCCGGCCGCCGTCGGCGGCGGCCATGGTCCGGGCCAGCGCCAGCCCCAGCCCGGTGCCCTCGGGCCGACCGCTGACGCTCCGCTCGAAGATGCGGGAGACCAGGTCCGGCGGAATGCCGTTGCCCTCGTCGCGGACCTCGATCACCGCCGACCGCGCGTTCTGCGAGGTCTGGATGGTCACCGTGCCGCCGCCGTGCATGAGCGCGTTGTCCAGCAGGGTGGCGAGCACCTGGGCCAGGCCGCCGGGGGTGACGTGGGCCTGCAGGCCGCGGACGCCGATCACCACCAGCTTGCGCTTGGCCCGGCGGAAGGCGGGCTCCCACTCCACGACCTGCTGCCGCACGATCTCGTCGATGCCGGTCAGCTCGGCCGAGGCGGCGGTGGCCCGGCGAGCCGGGCTGAGCAGCTGGGTGACGACGTCGGCCAGGCGTTCGGCCTGGGTCAGGGCGGCGCTGCCTTCCTCTCGTACCACCCCCGGATCGTCGGCGGCGGCGATCATCTCCTCCAGCCGCATGGACAGCGCGGTAAGCGGGGTGCGCAGCTGGTGTGAGGCGTCCACGGCGAGCTCGCGGTCCGCCGCGAGCAGGCTGGACAGCCGGCGCGCCGAGCTGTCCAGGCCGTCGGCAATCTGATCCAGGTCGGCCACCCCGTACCGGCGGCCGAGCGGGCGCGGGTCACCGGAGGCGAGCCGGCCGGCGGCTTCGGCGAGTTCCTCGACCGGCCGGGCCAGCCAGGCCGCGAGCACCGCGGCCAGCCAGGCGGCCAGGGCCAGCGCCGCAGCCATCACCACGGCGACGATGGCGATCGCGGATGCGCCGCGCCCGGCCGCGATGACCAGCGCGGGCACGCTTACCACGGCGATCACGGCCGCCGCGGCGGCAAAGATGGAGAACCACAGCCTCCTGCGCACGGGTCAGCTCGCGGCGGCCAGGCGCCGCGGTCACGCTGGTCGCCGCGGTCACGCTGGTCGCCGCGGTCACGCTGGTCGCCGCCGTCACGCTGGTCGCCGCCGTCACGCTGGTCGCCGCCGTCACGCTAGTCGCCGCGTTCAAAGCGGAACCCGACGCCGCGGACGGTGGTGATGTAGCGCGGCGAGTGCGCGTCGTCGCCCAGCTTGCGGCGCAGCCAGGAGATGTGCATGTCGAGGGTCTTGGTCGAGGTCCACCACTTCGCGTCCCAGACCTCGCGCATGATCTGCTCGCGGGTGACCACCTTGCCCGCGTCGCGGAGCAGGATCCAGAGCAGGTCGAACTCCTTGGTGGTCAGGTCCAGCTCGGTGTCGCCGTGCCAGGCGCGGCGGGCGTCGGGGTCGATCCGGACGCCGAGCACCGCCGGGCCCTCAGCGGTGCCCCGCCGGAGCAGCGCGCGGACCCGGGCCAGCAACTCGGCCAGCCGGAACGGCTTGGTCACGTAGTCGTCGGCGCCTGCGTCCAGGCCCACCACGGTGTCCACCTCGTCGGCGCGGGCGGTGAGGATCAGCACCGGCACCGCGTAGCCGCCGGCCCGGACCCGGCGGCAGACCTCGAGGCCGTCGAGTTCAGGCAGGCCGATGTCGAGCAGGATCAGGTCGACGCCCTCCCCGAGGGCGCGGTCGAGCGTGCTCGGGCCGTCCGCGGTGACGTCCACCTCGTATCCCTCGCGGCGCAGGGCGCGGGACAGCGGTTCGGAGATGGAGGTGTCGTCCTCGGCGAGTAGCACGCGAGTCATGGCTAAATAGTAAAGGAAAGGTAAAACGTTTGCCGAGAGCGCGCGTCCGGGGAGCGCCGGGAAGGCGCTCAGGCGGACCAACTCCGGGGGCCGAGGGGGCGGACCGGGAGCCGGGGCCATCTGGGGGTTGTGGCACACAACCCCCGATACTACGGGGGTTGTGGACCACGCACCCCTTACCGGACGCGATCCCGCGCGAGAAGCGGCACCCACCCGGATGAGGCATCATCTGCGGGAGAGAAGACTGGCGGGCGCGAGGTGGGGCGGGGGGGGTGGTCAGGCGGGGCTGATGCCGTGGCGGCGGCGGCGGGGTGGGGTGCGGTCGCGGTGGCGGGCGATGGCGAAGCGGCGGACGAGCTCGGCGCGCAGGTCCTCGGGTTCGACCACGTCGTCCACGACGAGTTCGGAGGCCAGGCGGAGGATGTCGATGTCCTGCTCGTAGTCGCGGCGCAGGCGTTCGGTCTCGGCGGAGCGCTCGGTCTCGTCGGCGATCTGCTCCAGCTTGTTGGCGTAGACGGCGTTGACCGCGGCCTCGGCGCCCATGACCGCGATCTTGGCTGTGGGCAGGGCGAGCGTGGCGTCCGGCTCGAAGCCGGGTCCGGCCATCGCGTACAGCCCGGCGCCGTAGGCCTTGCGGACCACGACGCAGATCCTGGGCACGCTGGCGTCGGACATGGCCGCGATCATCTTGGCGCCGTGCCTGATAATGCCCTGGCGTTCCACGGCGGTGCCGACCATGAAGCCCGGCACGTCGGCCAGGAACAGCAGCGGGATGCCGAACGCGTCGCAGGTCTGGATGAACCGGGCCGCCTTGTCCGCCGAGTCGACGAACAGCACGCCGCCCTTGAACATCGGGTTGTTCGCCACCACGCCGATCACCTGGCCGTCCAGCCGCGCGAAGCCGGTGACGAGCTCGCGGGCCCACAGCGCGTGGATCTCGAAGAACGAGTCCTCGTCGACCAGGCCGCGGACGAAGCGGCGCATGTCGAACGCCTGGCGCTCGCTCTCGGGCACCAGCGCCCGCAGGTCGGCCGGTTTGGGCGGCTGCGGCTGCGCCGACGGCAGCGGCGCGGCCCAGTTCTGCGGCATATAGGACAGGTAGAGCCGGACCGCGGTCAGCGCGTCGCGCTCGGTGGCGGCCAGCAGGTGGCCGCTGCCGGACACGGTGCAGTGCAGCCGGGCGCCGCCCATCTCCTCCAGCGTGGTCTTCTCGCTGACCACCATCTCGACCATCCGCGGGCTGCCCAGGTACATCGAGGCGTTGCCGTCCACCATCGCGGTGAAGTCGCAGAACGCCGGGATGTACGCGCCGCCCGCCGCCGACGGGCCGAACAGCGCGCAGACCTGCGGGATCGAGCCCGAGGCGCGGATCTGGGTGCGGAAAATACGTCCGGCGCCGCGGCGCCCCGGGAACATGTCCACCTGGTCGGTGATCCGGGCACCGGCCGAGTCCACCAGGTAGATCATCGGGATGCCGGTCTCGTAGGCCTTCTCGATGATCCGGATGATCTTCTCCACTGTGCGGGCGCCCCAGGACCCGGCCTTGACCGTCGAGTCGTTGGCCATCAGCGCCACCGGGCGGCCGTCGATCAGGGCGGTGCCGGTGATCACGCCGTCGGCGGGCAGCCCGTCGGCCAGGGCGTTGGCGTAGCGGCCGTCCTCGGTGAAGCTGCCCTCGTCGGTCAGCACCGCGATCCGGTCGCGGGCGAACAGCTTGCCGCGGGCCGCGGCGGCCTCGTGGTAGCGGGCGGCGCCGCCGCGCTCGATGCTCTCGCGCAGCTTGGGAAAGTCGGTCATGAGGGGATTGTCCTCGTCCGGGGGCCGGCCCGCAGGACCTGGGAGGGCAGGGTGCGGCCGACGATGCCCTCGGCCTGCGCGGCCGCCTCGATCATGGCCTCCAGGTCGATGCCGGTGGCCACCCCCATGTCCTCGGCCATGTGCACGAGTTCCTCGGTGGCGATGTTGCCGGTGGCGCCGGGCGCGTAGGGGCAGCCGCCCAGGCCGCCGACCGAGGCGTCGAAGTCGGACACGCCCAGTTCCAGGGCGGCCAGCACGTTGGCCAGGCCGGTGCCGCGCGTGTTGTGGAAGTGCAGGTTGAGCGCGGTATCCGGATGGGCCGAACGGAACGCCCCGACCAGCGCCCGCACCCGGGTCGGGGTGGCCATGCCGGTGGTGTCGCCGAACGAGGCCGAGTCGGCGCCGTCGGCCAGGG
This sequence comes from uncultured Actinomycetes bacterium, assembly GCA_963819785.1. Classification (GTDB taxonomy): domain Bacteria; phylum Actinomycetota; class Actinomycetes; order Streptosporangiales; family Streptosporangiaceae; genus Palsa-504. The sequence continues at coordinate 24,617 of CAWFXW010000017.1, forward strand.
CCCGCCCGGCCACCGACACCACCCGCGCGACCGGCACGTCGCCCTCGTACGGGCAGCCCCACGCGGTGGACACGATGACCTGCACGGTCGCGCCGCGCTCGTGGGCGATCCCGATGATCTCGGCGATCTCGTCCAGCGACTGCCCGGTGGAGCGGTTCACGTTCTTCCGGTTGTGCGTCTCGGACGCCGAGACGACCGCCTCGAGTTCGGTGAACCCGGCGTCCAGGGCGCGCAGCGCGCCCCGCAGGTTCGGCACCAGGGCCGAGTACCGGACCTCAGGGGCCCGGGCGGCGCGCTTCCACACCTCGTCGGCGTCGGCCATCTGCGGGATCGCCGACGGCCGGACGAACGACACCGCCTCGATCCGCCGCACCCCGGTCGCGGACAGCCGGTCGAGCAGCGCCACCTTGGCGTCGGTCGGCACCGGGTCCTCGTTCTGCAGCCCGTCCCGCGGCCCGACCTCGCGGACCGAGATCCGGTCCGGCAGTTCCCAGCTCATGGATCCAGGCTAACCGCGGATCAAGGTTGATGGCGCTGGTCGCCTTCGAGACGGCGCTGCTCGTCCTCGACCAGCCGGAACAGGGTGGCCTGCACGTCCGCCACGTGCGGGATGTCCCGCAGCACGATCTGGCCGTGCTCGCCCGCGGACTCCACCACCAGCCGCCCGGCGCCGAGCAGCCGGTCGAGCAGCCCCTTCTCGAAGGACACGTCGTTGATCCTGGTCAGCGGGATGTCCCGGCCGTTCTGGGTGATGATGCCGAACCGGGTCCGCAGCCGTTTGGTGGTCAGCTCGTAGGTCGTGGTCCGCCAGCGGAGCACCGGCACGAACAGCCAGATCATCAAGAACACCACCGCGGCCACGCCGATGACCAGGCGGGCCACGCCGGACGGGACCAGCACCACCGCCACCAGGGCCGCGGCCACCACCAGCACCGCGACCAGGACCGGGCGGATCAGCGTCTTCCAGTGCGGGTGCAGCAGCAGCACAGGGTGCTCGCCGGCGGAAAGCGAAGACTCACGGGCCATACGCCATCCTGGCACGTTCTAGCGCAGGTGCACGACATCCCCCGCGGCCACCGGCAGGTCCGCGCCGGGCGGCATGCCGATGAGCAGCCTGCCGTCCGCGTCGATCCCGGCGGCCACGCCGTCGAGCAGCCGGCCGCCGGGCAGTTCGACCCGGATGTTCCGGCCGAGGGTGGCGCACAAGGCGGTGTACTCGGCACGCAGGCCGGTCCGTTCGGTATCCCCGAAATCCCGGGACCACGTTCCGGTACCTGCGTTCCAGGCCGGCCAGGATCCCGGCCAGCAACCGGGTCCGGTCCAGGTCCGCCGAGCCGAGCAGGCGCAGCGAGGTGGCGGGCAGCGCGCCGGGGCCGGGCGGCGGGAGGCCGTCCGGGCCGGTGGACACGTTGAGGCCGACGCCGACCACCACCGCGCCGTCGGTCGCCTCGGCCAGGATGCCGGCCGAACTTGCCCGGGGGGACGACCGTGCCGACCTGGCCGCCTGCGGCGGCGGGCCCAAGCCCCCCCGCAGGCTTGGCCGGGCCCGCGAGCACGTCGTTCGGCCATTTGAGCCGGGCGTCCACCGCGGTCAGGTCGCGGACGGCGGCGGCCACGGCCACCCCGGCCAGCAGCGGAAGCCAGCCCAGCCGGGCCCGCGGCACCTGGTCCGGGCGCAGCAGCACGGAGAAGGTCAGCGCGGCGCGCGGCGGCGAGGTCCAGGTGCGGCCCAGCCGGCCGCGCCCGGCGTCCTGCTGCTCGGCGGCCAGGACCGCGCCCTCCGGCGCGCCGGCCGCCGCGCGGGCCAGCAGGTCGGCGTTGGTCGAGCCGGTGACCGGGACCACCTCGACGGACCGCCACAGGCCGCCGGGCCGGACCACGGCGGCGGCCAGCGCGGCGGCGTCGAGGGGCGCGGCGGGGGGTTCCTCGAGGGGTGGCTCGAGGGGTGGCTCGAGGGGTGGCTCAGTCACCGATGCGGATGCGCAGGCGGCGGAAGCCCTTGCCCTTGCTTTCGATCTTGGCCACCTCGATGCGGCCGACCGCTGCGGTGCTGGCGACGTGGGTGCCGCCGTCGGCCTGCTGGTCCAAGCCGACGATGTCGATGATCCGGACCTCCTTGACCTCCGGCGGGACCAGGTTGGTGGCGGTCCGGATGATGTCGGGCAGGGCGAAGGCCTCGTCGCGGGGCAGCACGCGCACGTCGATGCGCCGGTCCGCGCCGATCTCGGCGTTGCAGGCCGCCTCGACCGCGTCCCGGAAGCCCTCGGGCACGTCGGGCAGGTTGAAGTCCATCCGCGCGGTCAGCGGCTCCATGTTGCCCCCGGTGACCAGCGCGCCGAAGTCCCGGAACACCACGCCGCACAAGATGTGCAGGCCGGAGTGGGTGCGCATCAGCGCGGTGCGGCGGTCGTCCTCGACCGCGCCGCGGACCGCGGTGCCAACAGGGGGCAGCGGGTCACCCTCGGCCGGGATCAGGTACAGGTCGTCGCCCTTGCGCGCGCCGGTGATCCGGGTCTGCACCCCGCCCCACAGCAGCACGCCCTGGTCCGGCGGCTGGCCGCCGCCGCCGGGGTAGAACGCCGACCGGTCGAGCACGATGCCGTCGGCACCGGCCGCGAGCACCGCGGCGTCCCACTCGCGCAGCGTCTGGTCGTCCAGTTCGAGCCGGTGCGTGCGCCACTGCGTTTCCCCGCCCGCCTCCCCATCCCTCTTCATAGGGGCAGCCTAGCCCGTGTTCTGCAGGCCGGCGGCGACCCCGTTGACGGTCAGCAGGAGCAGGCGCTCCACGCGCTCCCGGTCTTGCGCCAGGGACGGACTGCGGAGCGCGGCCAGGGCGCGCAGCTGCAGGTAGGACAGCGCGTCCACGTACGGGTCGCGCAGCGCCACCGCGCGGGACAGCACCGGCCGGTCGGCGAGCAGCCGGTCGTGCCCGGTGACGGCCAGCACCAGGCGTTTGGTCAGGTCGTACTCGGCGAGCACCTGGGCGGTCAGGTCGTCCCGGCCGCCCAGGGCCAGGTAGCGGGCCGCGATCGGGCGGTCGGTCTTGGCCAGGCTCATCTCGGCGTTGTCGAGCAGCACGCCGAACAGCGGCCACTCGCGGTACGCGCGGCGCAGCACGTCGATGCCGTCCGGGTCGGAGCCGATGGCGGCCAGCCCGCTGCCCAGCCCGAACCAGCCGGGCAGGTTGACCCGGGTCTGCGACCAGGCGAACACCCAGGGGATGGCGCGCAGGTCGGCCAGGTCTGTGCTGGCTGGCCGCTGCGGCGGCGGGGCTGGCCTGGCCGCCTGCGGGCTGTGCGGGTCAGGCCTCGCTTGGCCGGCCGGGAGCCGATGCGCAGGCCGCCGATCTCGTCCAGCGGGCTGATCCGGGCGAACCAGTCGGCGAACCCGTCCGCCTCGACCAGGCCGCGGAACGTGGCGCACGCGGCGCGGTCGATCCGGCCGGCGATGTCGCGGTAGCCGGCCGCCGCGGCGGCGGTCCGTTCGGCTCGCTTATGCGACGAGGCGAGCAGGACCGCCGAGCTGACCTGCTCCAGGTGCCGCTTGGCGATGGCCTGCTGGCCGTACCGGGCGAAGATCACCTCGCCCTGCTCGGTGACCTTGAAGGACCCGTTGACCGAGCCGGGCGCCTGGGCCAGCACCGCCCGCCCGGCCGGCCCGCCGCCCCGGCCGAGCGCGCCGCCGCGGCCGTGGAACAGGGTCAGCTTGATGCCGTGTGCCGCGGCCCACTCGGCCAGCCGGGCCTGGGTGTCGTACAGGCGCAGCGTGGCGCTGGCCGGGCCGAGTTCCTTGGCCGAGTCGGAGTAGCCGAGCATCGCCTCCAGGTGGCCGCCGGTGGCCTTGAGGCGTTCGGCGACGGCCGGCAACGCGAGCATGCCGGTCAGCACGTCGGGCGCGTTGGCCAGGTCGATCGCGCTCTCGAACAGCGGCACCACGTCGAGCACCGGGGTCCGGCCAGCGCTCGTCGCGTAGGCCGCCAGCTCGAAGACCGCGGCCAGGTCGGCGGCAGACCGGGTGAAGCTGATCACGTACCGCCGGCACGCGTCCACGCCGAACCGGTCCTGGATCCAGCCGATGGCCCGGAAGGTGGCCAGCACCTCCTGCGCTTCGGGCGACCCGCCCGCTTCGGGCGACCCGCCCGTTTCGAGGCCCGGCGGGCCGGCGGCGCGCAGCTCGCGCAGCACCCGGGCGTGCACCTCGCTGTGCTGGCGGACCTCCAGGCCCGCCAGGTGGAAGCCGAACGTCTCGGCCTGCCAGATCAGGTTCTGCAGCTCGCCGCGGGCCTGCAGGCCCGCCCCGGCGGCGGCCAGCGACTCCTGGACCACACGCAGGTCCTCGAGGAAGTCGGCCGGGCCGGGGTAGGCCAGATCGGCGTGCCGCATCCTGGTCGCGTTGATCCGCTGCGCGGTGTACAGCAGGTAGGTCCGGTACGGCTCCTGCGGGGAACGGGCCGCGATCTCGGCCAGCAGCTCGGGGTGAGCGGCGGCGGCCGCGGCCAGCGCGCGGCGCAGCGCCGCCGACGGCGGGGTGGTCGCCTCGTGCGGGGTCAGCGCCCGGCCGATCCGGGTGGTGGCGGCCTCGAGCGCGCGCAGGACGTGGTCGGCCTGGATGGTGGCGGTCTCCCTGGTCACCTGCGCGGTCACGAACGGGTTGCCGTCCCGGTCGGCGCCCACCCAGCTGCCGAAGCGCAGGAAGGCGGACACCGGCGTGGCCGCCTCGCCGCCCGGGCCGGCCAGCGCCCGGTCCAGCTCCCGGTACACCTCGGGCACCACCCGGAACAGCGTCTCGTCGAACGCGGTCATGACCGTCCGGACCTCGTCGATCGGGTCCATGGCCTTGACCCGCAGCTGCGAGGTGCGCCACAGCAGGTCGACGTTCTCGCGCAGCCCGCGGCGCGCCTCGGCCCGCTCGGCGGCCGCGGCCCGCGGATCGTCCAGGATGCCGAGCAGCTCGTTGATCCGGCGCAGCACCGCCACCACGGCCCGGCGGCGGGCCTCGGTGGGATGCGCGGTCAGCACGAGGTGCACCCGCAGGTCGCCGAGCAGATCCAGCAGGCGCGCGGGCCCGACCTCGCGGCTCAGCTCGACCACGGCGGCGGCCAGTGACTCGCGGACCGGCTCGTGACCGGCGTCGCGCTCGCGCAGCAGCCGGATGCGCTGGTGTTCCTCGGCCAGGTTGGCCAGGTGGAAGTACACGGTGAAGGCGCGGGCCACCTGCTCGGCCCGGTCCAGGTCCCAGGAGCCGACCAGGGCCGCGATCGCGTCCCCGGCCGGGTCCTCGTCGCGTCGCTCCTGCTCGCGGGCCTCAATCACGGCGCGGCGCAGCCGCTCCACGTCGGCCAGCAGGTCCGGGCCGGTCTTCGGGTCCGAGTCGCGGACGACCTCGCCGAGGATGTCGCCGAGCAGCCGGACGTCACGGCGCATGAGCTCCGGTAGTTCGTCGCGGGCCCGGGCCCGATCCTCGTTCACGGTTAGAGCATAATCCGCCTGGTCCGGCCCCGGCAGTGGCCAGTGGCCGGGCGGGCTAGCCTGATGGTCATGACAGATCCCGCCGCCGCCGCATCCAAGCCGGATGTTCACACCACCGCGGGCAAGCTCGCCGACCTGGAGCGCCGCCGGTCCGAGGCGGTGCACGCCGGGTCGCAGCAGGCGGTGGCCAAGCAGCACGAACGGGGCAAGAAGACCGCCCGCGAGCGGATCGACATGCTGCTTGACGAGGGCTCGTTCACCGAGTTCGACGAGCTGGCCCGGCACCGGGCCAGCGACTTCGGCATCGAGGCCACCCGGCCCTACGGGGACGGCGTGGTCACCGGGTACGGCACCGTGGACGGGCGGCCGGTGTGCGTGTTCAGCCAGGACTTCACGGTGTTCGGCGGCTCGCTGGGCGAGGTCTACGGCGAGAAGATCGTCAAGATCATGGACCACGCGCTGAAGACCGGCTGCCCGATCATCGGGATCAACGACGGCGGCGGCGCCAGGATCCAGGAAGGCGTGGTCGCGCTCGGCCTGTTCGCCGAGATCTTCTACCGCAACGTGATGGCCTCCGGGGTGGTCCCGCAGATCTCGCTGATCATGGGCCCGTGCGCCGGCGGCGCGGTCTACTCCCCCGCGATCACCGACTTCACCCTCATGGTCGAGGGCACCAGCCACATGTTCATCACCGGTCCCGACGTGATCAAGACGGTGACCGGGGAGGACGTGTCGTTCGAGGACCTGGGCGGCGCCCACGCGCACGGGGTCAAGTCGGGTGTGTCCCATTACCAGGCGCACGACGAGCAGGACTGCATCGACTTCGCCAAGGACCTGCTGTCCTACCTGCCGTCGAACAACCTGGAGGAGCCGCCGCGGCTGGTCGCGTCCTCGGAGGCTCCGGACCTGGAGATCGGGCCGGTCGACTCCGAACTCGACACGCTCATCCCGGACTCGCCGAACCAGCCCTACGATATGCACCAGGTGATCACCCGGGTGCTCGACGACGGCGAGTTCCTCGAGGTCCACGCCGGCTTCGCGCCGAACATGCTGGTCGGCTTCGGCCGCGTGGAGGGCTCGCCGGTCGGCGTGGTGGCCAACCAGCCGATGCACTTCGCCGGGTGCCTGGACATCGACGCGTCGGAGAAGGCGGCCCGGTTCGTCCGGACCTGCGACGCGTTCGGCGTCCCGGTCCTGACCTTCGTCGACGTGCCCGGCTTCCTGCCCGGGGTGAGCCAGGAATGGCAGGGCATCATCCGCCGCGGGGCCAAGCTCATCTACGCCTACGCCGAGGCCACCGTGCCCAAGGTCACGGTGATCACCAGGAAGGCCTACGGCGGCGCCTACGACGTCATGGGCTCCAAGCACCTGGGCGGCGACGTCAACCTGGCCTGGCCGACCGCGCAGATCGCGGTCATGGGCGCTCAGGGCGCGGTCAACATCTTGTACCGCCGGGAACTGGCCGGCGCCGCGGACCCGGACGCGCTGCGCGCCCAGCGGATCACCGAGTACGAGGACACCCTGGCCAACCCGTACATCGCCGCCGAACGCGGCTATGTCGACGCGGTCATCCGCCCGGCCGAGACCCGGCTGGCGGTAACCCGCGCGCTGCGCACGCTACGGACCAAGCGGCAGACGCTGCCGCCCAAGAAACACGGCAACATACCACTGTAAGTGTTTGGTTGAATCCATTCTGTCGATGAATGTGGCACATGTGGCGCACGCATGGGTCCGACTGGCCTAGAGTCAAGGGTGATGAGCGAATTCGCCGCCCCGCTTCCCATCCTGGCCCGTTACGCGGTCATGGTGGACGTCGGCTATATCTATGCCGCCGCGGGTGAGCTGCTGTTCGCGTCCAGTTCACGCCGGGAATTCCGGGTGGACGCGGTCCCGTTGATCCAGGTCATCACCAAGCACGCCGACGAGATCATCCGCGGCGAGTTGCTCCGGGTCTACTGGTACGACGCGGCCCGCGACCGGGTGCCGACCATCGACCAGCGCGTCATCGCCCAGATGCCCTGGGTCAAGCTGCGCCTGGGCAACCTGAACGCCCGCGGCCAGCAGAAGGGCGTGGACGCGCAGATCCGCGCGGACATGGAGGCGCTGGCCCGGCACCGGGCGATCACCGACGCGGTGCTGATCGCGGGCGACGAGGACATGGTGCCCGCGGTGGAGGCGGCCCAGGCGTTCGGGGTGCGCGTGCACCTGTGGGGCATCGAGCCGCCCTACGGCACCAACCAGGCCGAGCGCCTGGTGTGGGAGTCCGACACGGTCGACGTGCTCGACGCCTCGTTCCTGCGCCCTTACTTCACCAAGAACCCGACCCCCGACCAGTCCCGGGCCGACACCGGCTCCTTCGCCGCCATCGGCCCCTCGGTCCCCTCCCCCGCGCAGCTGTTCGGGGAGCGGCACGGCCGGGTGCCGCCGCCTCCCCAGCCGATGTCCCGCACCGGCGCGCACGCGATGTCGCCGCCGCCAGGCTGGTCGCCGTCCCAGACCGGCCCGATGCCGCGCCTCGGGCCGGACCGGACCCGGGTCGAGGAGGCTGGCGAGCACGTCGCGCAGAAGTGGATCCTGACCCGGGGCCGGGACAACATCCGCGACCTGCTGCCCGGCCCGATCCTGCCCCCGGTCATCGACAAGGAGCTCCTGGTCGACGCGGAGAAGGAACTCGGCCTGTCGCTGCGGCCCTACCAGGAGGCCCGCGAGTGGCTGCGGGACGCGTTCTGGGAGCGGGTACACCGGGAGTTCGGCATCGGCACCGGCAAATCGCGCGGCTGATCCTTCATGGAGATCTTTCCGCCGAACGGACCGTGGTGACCGAAGCCGGCCGCCCCGCCCTGCGCGTCATCCGCGGCGACGCCACCCCGGAAGAGATCGCGGCCGTGATCGCCGTCCTGCTGTCGCGCTCCGGTGCTCCGGATGCGGCTCCGGCCGCGCCGCCCCCGTCCGCGTGGGCCGACCGAGGGCGGCAGCTGCGCCGGCCGCTGTTCCCTGGCCCGGACGCGTGGCGCCGCTCCGCCCTCCCCGGCTAGGGCTGCCGGTTGGGCTGAGGCGTGAACCACGGCCCGTTCGGCCGAAAAATGAAAGCGGGACGCGGTCACTGAGTGAGGCGGGCCAGGATGAGTTCGCGGACGCGGGCGGCGTCGGCCTGGCCGCCGGTGGCCCGCATGACCGCGCCGACCAGGGGACCCACCGCGGCGACCTTGCCCTCGCGGACCTTGGCGGCGGCCTCGGGGTTGGCGGCGATGGCGTCGTCGATGGCGGCGTTGAGCGCGCCCTCGTCGCTGACCACGGCCAGGTCGCGGGCGGCGACGACCTGGTCGGGGTCGCCCTGGCCGTCCAGGACCGCGTCGATCACCTCGCGGGCCAGGCGGTCGTTGAGCGCGCCGTCGGCGACCAGCTGCGCGACCCGGGCCACCTGGGCCGGGGTGATGCTCAGCGCGGTCAGCTCCAGGCCGGCGTCGTTGGCCCGGCGGGCCAGCTCGCCCAGCCACCACTTGCGCGCGTCGGCGGGCGAGGCGCCCGCGGCGACCGTCTCGGCCACCAGGTCGAGCGCGCCCGCGTTGGACAGCGAGGCCATGTCGAGGGCGGACAGCTCCCACGCGGCCTGCAGCCGGGCCCGCCGCGCGGACGGCGCCTCGGGCAGCGCGGCCCGGATCTGCGCCACCCACTCGGCCGGCGGGGCGACCGGCACCAGGTCGGGCTCGGGGAAGTACCGGTAGTCCTGCGCCTCCTCCTTGGACCGGCCGGACGTGGTGCTGCCGGTGTCCTCGTGGAAGTGCCTGGTCTCCTGGATCACCCGGCCGCCCGCGTCGAGCACGGCGGCCTGCCGCTCGACCTCGAACCGCACGGCGCGCTCCACCGACCGCAGCGAGTTGACGTTCTTGGTCTCGGTCCTGGTCCCCCACTGGGTGGCGCCGCGCGGCGCGATCGAGGTGTTCACGTCGCAGCGCAGCGAGCCCTCCTCCATCCGCACGTCGGAGACGCCCAGCGCGCGGACCAGGTCACGCAGCTCGGTGACGTAGGCGCGGGCCACCTCGGGCGCCGCCGCGCCGGTGCCCTCGATCGGCTTGGTCACGATCTCGACCAGCGGGATGCCCGCCCGGTTGTAGTCCACCAGCGAGTACTCGGCCCCGTGGATGCGGCCGGTGACCCCGCCCACGTGCAGCGACTTGCCGGTGTCCTCCTCCATGTGCACCCGCTCGATGCCGACCCGGACGGTGCGCCCGTCGACCGCTACGTCGAGGTACCCGTCGGTGCACAGCGGTTCGTCGTACTGCGAGATCTGGAAGTCCTTGGGCATGTCCGGGTAGAAGTAGTTCTTCCGGGCGAACCGGCACCAGCTGGCGATCGTGCAGTTCAGCGCCAGGCCGATGCGGATCGTGTACTCGATCGCGGTCCGGTTCATGACCGGCAGCGAGCCGGGCAGGCCGAGGCAGACGGGGCACACCTGGCTGTTCGGCTCGGCGCCGAACGTGGTGATACAGCCGCAGAACATCTTGGTCCTGGTGCCCAGCTCGACGTGGGTCTCCAGGCCGATGACCGGCTCGTAGCGCTCGAGGGCCGCGCCGAACGGGACGAGGGTGTCCGTGGTCATGGGTTCTACAGTCCCTTCGCCTCGGCGAGCAGCGGATGGCCCCAGCGGCCGGTGAAGGCCGCCTCGGCGGCGGCGGCGACCCGGTACAGCCGGTCGTCGGCCAGCACCGGCGCCATGACCTGCAGTCCGACCGGCAGGCCGTCCTCGGGGGCCAGCCCGCACGGGACCGAGATCGCCGCGTTGCCGGCCAGGTCCGACGGGATCGTGCACAGGTCGGCCAGGTACATGGCCATCGGGTCGTCGGCCCGCTCGCCGATGCCGAACGCGGTGGTCGGCGTGGACGGCGAGACCAGCACGTCGACCTGGCCGAAGGCCGCGTCGAAGTCCCTGATGATCAGCGTGCGCACCTGCTGGGCCTTGCCGTAGTAGGCGTCGTAGTAGCCGCTGGACAGCGCGTAGGTGCCCAGGATGATGCGCCGCTTGACCTCGGCGCCGAACCCGGCCTCGCGGGTCAGCGCCATGACCTGTTCGGCGTCCCGGGTCCCGTCGTCGCCGGTCCGCAGGCCGTAGCGCATGGCGTCGAACCGGGCCAGGTTGGAGGAGCACTCGCTGGGCGCGATCAGGTAGTAGGCGGGCAGGGCGTACTTGAAGTTCGGGCAAGACACCTCGGTGACCTTGGCGCCCAGTTGTTCGAGGACCTCGACGGCCTCGGCGAACCTGCTGAGGACCCCGCTCTGATAGCCCTCGCCGCTCAGCTCGGTGACCACGCCGATCCGCATGCCGCTCACGTCGGCCTCGCGGGCCGCGGCCACCACCGGCGGGACCGGCGCGTCGATCGAGGTCGAGTCGCACGGGTCGTGGCCGCTTATGGCTTCATGGAGCAGCGCGGCGTCGAGCACGGTCCGGCCGAAGGGCCCGGGCGTGTCCAGGCTGCTCGCGAACGCGACCACGCCGTACCGGGACGAGCCGCCGTAGGTGGGCTTGGTGCCGACGATGCCGCAGACCGCGGCGGGCTGGCGGATCGAGCCGCCGGTGTCGGTGCCGATGGCCAGCGGCGCCTGGTAGGCCGCGACCGCGGCGGCGGACCCGCCGGACGAGCCGCCCGGGATCTTGTCCAGGTTCCACGGGTTGCGGCTGGGGCCGTAGGCGGAGTTCTCGGTGGACGAGCCCATGGCGAACTCGTCCATGTTGGTCTTGCCCACGATGATCGCGCCGGCCTGCTTGAGCCGGGTCGTGATCGTGGCGTCGTAGGGCGGGTGCCAGCCCTCCAGGATGCGGCTGCCGCACGTGGTGGGCATCCCGGTGGTGGTGAACACGTCCTTGACCGCGACCGGGACGCCGGCCAGCGGGCTTCGCACCGTGCCCTGCTGGCGCTCGGCGTCGATGACTTTCGCCTGCGCGAGGGCGCGGTCCGCGGCGACGTGCAGGAAGGCGTGCACGCGGCCGTCGACGGCGGCGATCCGGTCCAGGTGGGCCTGGGTCACCTCGGTGGCGGAGACCTCTTTGCTGGTGAGGGCGGCGGATAGTTCGGCCGCGGTCATCCTCGTGAGATCCATGGGCTTAGTCCTCCCCCAGGATCCGGGGCACCTTGAACCGCTGCTGCTCCACCGCGGGGGCCTGATCGAGCGCCTGCTCGGGGGTCAGGCACGGGACCGGCACGTCGTCGCGGAACACGTTGGTCACGCCGGTCGCGTGCGAGGTCGGCGGGATGCCGTCGGCCGCGACCTCCTGGACCTGCGCGACGGAGGTGATGATCTGGTCCAGCTGGGGCGCCAGATGATCGAGTTCCGCCGGGCTGAGCGAGATCCGGGCCAGTCGCGCCAGGTGCGCGACCTCCTCACGGGTGATGGACATGCACGCCATCTTAGGGTGGGTGTCGGGGCGGCCCGTAATCAAATAGGGCCGTGAGCGTGGTCCTTTGGCCGCGTCTCGGTTCGTCGTGGTGATGGGGGGAGAGGAGGTCCGGGTGCAGTACCTGCTGCTGATATGCGGAGACGAGTCCGCGGCGTCGCACGCGGATGAAGGGTGCGGCGGCTGGACGCAGGAGATGACCGAGCGCGGGCTGCTGCGGTCGGCCGGCGGGCTGCGGCCCGCGGATGAGGCCAGGACGGTCCGGGTGCGGCGGCGTCAGCTGCTGCTGTCGGACGGGCCGTTCGCCGAGACCAAGGAGCAGATCGCCGGGCTGGTCATCCTGGAGTGCGCGGACCTGGACGAGGCGGTCGCGGCGGCGGCCCGGCACCCGGCGGCCAGCTACGGCACCATCGAGGTCCGGCCGATGCTGCCGTGAGTGCCTTGGGTGCCGCGGGCCGTCCGGTCCTGCCGTGAGTGCCGACGCGGGTCCGGACGCGGTCGGGGCGGCGGTCGCGGCGGCGTTCCGGGAGGAGTGGGGCCGGGTGGTGGCCACGCTGATCCGGACCACCGGCGACTGGGACCTGGCCGAGGAGTGCGCGCAGGACGCGTTCGCCATGGCCCTGCAGCGCTGGCCGCGCGACGGGATCCCGGGCCGGCCCGGGGCATGGCTGACCACCGCGGCGCGCAACCGGGCCATCGACGTGCTGCGCCGCCGGGCGGTCGGGGCCGCCAAACTCCGGGAGGTAGCCGCCATGTCTGTGTCGTCTTCGCCGTCCCCTTCGGCTGGTCCGGCCGGCGACGAGAGCGGCGTGCCGGATGACCGGCTGCGGCTCATGTTCACCTGCTGCCACCCGGCGCTCTCGCTCGAGGCCCGGGTCGCGCTGACCCTGCGCACGCTGGCCGGGCTGACCACGGGGGAGATCGCCCGGGCGTTCCTGTCCAGCGAGCCGACCATGGCCAAGCGGCTGGTCCGGGCCAAGCAGAAGATCCAGAACGCGGGCATCCCCTACCGGGTGCCGCCCGCGCACCTGCTGCCCGAACGCACGCCGGGCGTGCTGGGGGTGCTGTACCTGCTGTTCAACGAGGGCTACTCGGCCACGGCCGGCGCCGGCCTGGTCCGGCAGAACCTCAGCGCCGAGGCCATCCGGCTGGCCCGGGTGCTGGTCACGCTGATGCCGGACGAGGCCGAGGCGGGCGGGTTGCTGGCGCTGATGCTGCTGCACGACGCGCGGCGCCCGGCCCGGCTGGATGCGGCCGGGGACCTGGTGACGCTGGAGGACCAGGACCGGTCACTGTGGGACCCGGCGTCGATCGGCGAAGGCGTCGCGGTGCTGGACGGGGCGCTGCGCCGCGGGCAGCCCGGCCCGTACCAGATCCAGGCCGCCATCGCCGCGTGCCACGCCACAGCGGCCACCGCGGCCGACACCGACTGGGCGCAGATCGCGGGCCTGTACGAGCAGCTGGCGCGGTACCTGCCCACGCCGGTCGTATCGCTCAACCATGCCGTTGCGGTCGGCATGGCCCAGGGACCCGAGGCGGCGCTGGCGCTGGTGGCCGCGCTGGAGGCGGCCGGCAAGCTGGCCGGTTACCACCTGCTGCCCGCGACCCGGGCCGACATGCTGCGCCGTCTCGGGCGGCTCCCGGAAGCGGCCGCGGCGTACCGGGAGGCGCTGGAGCTGGCCGGTACCGACGCGGAGCGGCGGTTCCTGTCCCGCCGCCTGGCCGAAACGTCTATCTGAGCACGGTCCGAGGCTGGAAGGAGAGCCGAGCTCCCGCTTTACCGCATAACCCGTCCGTTGCGCTTGACGGCCCGCAGCCTGCGGAGGAGCATTGCGGGCACAAGCGCAGGAACCCCGCCTCTCCACACGGATGAGTCCTGCGCTGCGGGCGGTTATCTCGGCGGGACGGCAGGGCCTCATATCCCCCCCTTGTGGGGTTCTGCGGCTTCGGGGTGGCCCGGCGGCGCGCATGCGCGCTGCCGACGGGAGGCCGACCCCGGAGAGCCGAGATGCGGGGCCGGAAACAGTACCGGCCCCGCCCGCCCGCGCCTAGCTGGCCGGGGTTTCCTCGCCAGCCGCGGCCCTTTCGCCGGCCGGGGCGACCGCCTCGGGACCCTGGTCCAGCAGGACGCGGAAGGCGGCCTCGTCCAGGATGGGGACGCCCAGCTCGACGGCCTTGTCGTACTTGGAGCCCGCGTTCTCGCCGGCCACCACGAAGTCGGTCTTCTTCGACACCGAGGACGTGACCTTGCCGCCCGCGGCGCGGACCGCCTCGCCCGCCTCGTCCCGGCTCATCCCGGCTAGCGTCCCGGTGATGACCACGGAGACGCCGGCCAGCAGCCGGGCCGCTGCGCGGTTCGGGTCCCAGTCCGGGTCGGCGAGCCGCACGCCGGCCTCGCGCCACTTGGCCACGATGGCCCGGTGCCAGTCCTCGGCGAACCAGTCGCGCAGCGACGCCGCGATCGTCGGGCCCACCCCGTCCACCGCGGCCAGGGCGTCGGTGCTGGCCGCCTCGATCGCGTCCAGCGACCCGAACTCCGCCGCCAGCGCCCGCGCCGCGGTCGGCCCGACGTGCCGGATCGACAGCGCGACCAGGATCCGCCACAGCGGCCGGGTCCTGGCCTGGTCCAGGTTGACCAGCAGCCGGGTGGCGTTGGCGCTCAGCGTGCCCTGCTTGACCACGAAGAACGGGCAGGTCAGCAGCTGTTCCTCGGTGAGCGTGAACAGGTCGCCCTCGTCGGTGACCAGGCCGCCGTCCAGCAGCGCGCTGACCGCCTCGTAGCCGAGCACCTCGATGTCGAAGGCGCCGCGCCCGGCCAGGTGGAACAGCCGCTCGCGCAGCTGGGCCGGGCACGCCTGGGTGTTCGGGCAGCGCCAGTCGGCCTCGTCCTCCCCCTTGGCCAGGGGGGTGCCGCAGGTCGGACATGCGGTGGGGAAGACGTACTCGCGCTCGCCACCGGTACGTAGGTCGGCGACCGGCCCGAGAACCTCAGGGATGACGTCACCCGCCTTGCGCAGGATGACCATGTTGCCGATCAGCACGCCCTTGCGCTTGACCTCGTCCGCGTTGTGCAAGGTGGCCCGGTCCACCGTCGAACCGCTGACCTTGACCGGTTCCATCACGGCGTACGGGGTGACCCGGCCGGTGCGCCCGACGTTCTCCTTAATGTCGAGCAGCCGGGTGGTGACCTCCTCGGGCGGGTACTTGTAGGCGATGGCCCAGCGCGGCGCCCGGCTGGTCGAGCCGAGCTGGCGCTGCAGCCCGATCTGGTCTACCTTCACGACGACGCCGTTCGATCTCGTACGGCGGATCGTGCCTGTGTTCCCCGTAATAGGCGATGTACGTGCGGACCCCGGCCATGTCCGGCACGACCTTGTAGAGCTTGCTGACCGGCAGGCCCCAGCTCTCCAGCCGCTCGTACCAGCCGGACTGGGTATCCGGTGCGCCCTCCAGGTGTCCCTCCTCGCCCGGTCCGGCGGCCGCACCGCTAATGCCCTCTTGGTCCGCGTTGCCTTCGACCCGGCCGATGCCGTGCAGGATGGCGTCCAGGGCGCGGGACGCGGTGATCCGGGGATCCTTCTGCCGCAACGACCCGGCCGCGGAGTTCCGCGGGTTGGCGAACGCGGCCTTGCCCACGTCCAGCAGCGACTCGTTCAGCCTGCCGAACGCCTCGACCGGCATGAACACCTCGCCCCGGACCTCGAGCACGGCCGGCGCAGCCTGAGCCCTTCAGGCGCGCCGGGATCGAGGAGATGGTCCGGATGTTCGGGGTGACGTCCTCACCGGTCCGGCCGTCACCGCGGGTGGCCGCCTTGACCAGCGCGCCGTCCCGGTAGACCAGGTCGATGGCCAGCCCGTCGATCTTGAGCTCGCACAGGTACGCGCCGACCGGGGTCTCGCCGGCCAGCCGCGCCGCCCGGTCGGCCCAGCCGCCCAGGTCCTCGCCGGTGAACACGTTGTCCAGGCTGAGCAGCCGCTCCAGGTGCTCCACCGGGGTGAACTGGGTGGAGATGCTCCCGTGCACGGTCTGGGTCGGCGAGTCGGGCGTGCGCAGGTCCGGGTACTGGTCCTCCAGCGCGCGCAGCTCGCGCATGGTGGTGTCGTACTCGATGTCGGAGATGGTCGGCGAGTCCAGCACGTAGTACCGGTGATCGGCCTCGGTGATCTCCAGGCTGAGGTCCGCGTGGCGCTTGCGCGCGTCGGCGGGCGCCGCCTGCGGATCGGTCATGACGATTCGCCCCCGGTCTCCTCGATCAGCTCAGCCAGCATGCTCGCTGCCTCGCGGCACCGCGTCAACGCGGCGCGCGCCTGCGCCGGCGACGCGCCGGCCAGCCCGCACGCGGGGGTGATCACCGCCTGGCCCGGGAGCGTGGCGAGCGGCAGCCCGAGCCGCTGCCAGAGCCGGATGACCCGCTCGGCCGTCTGCCGGGCCTCGTCGCTGCCGTCGGCCGGGTTGATCCCGCCCGAGCCGCCCCTTCCCGGCCGACCCGGTCCGGCGGCGGCCGGCGCGGGAGCGGGCACGGCCGGGAAGGCGCCGGTGAACACGCCCATCCCGGCCTCCGCCGCCTCGGCCACCCCGTCCTCGTCCCCGCGCCGTAGCTGGCTGAGGTCGAAGGAGACGGCACCGGCCCCGGCCAGCCGGATTATGCCGAACGGGACGGCGTTCCCGCAGC
Organism: uncultured Actinomycetes bacterium; assembly: GCA_963819785.1. Taxonomy (GTDB): domain Bacteria; phylum Actinomycetota; class Actinomycetes; order Streptosporangiales; family Streptosporangiaceae; genus Palsa-504. The sequence goes on from CAWFXW010000017.1 coordinate 41,149, forward strand.
AGTGCACCACCGGGTAACCCGGGGTCGCGCCCAGCACCTGGCTCAGCCGGTCCCGGGCGGTGTCGGCCTCGATCGCGGCCAGCCGGGACAGCCCGCTCTGGGTCGGGACCAGGCCCGCGAGCACCGACGGGAGCGCCGGCTCGTCGAACTGGACGACCAGCTTTGCCCCGGGCACGCGCTTGGCCACGTCGGCTACGTGCGCCGCGGCGCCCTCGGCCAGCGAGGTGGTCAGGTCGGCGACCGCGCCGGGATCGCGCAGGGCCATGTTCATCGTGCGGGTCAGTTCCAGCGTGGCGGCCAGCGTCCAAGGGCCGCAGAGCTGGATCTTCAGCGGCCCCGCATAGCCCTGGAGCACCTCCTCCAGCGCGTCCAGGTCCGAGGCCAGCATGGACCGGGCCCGGGACAGGTCCCGGCCGGGGCGTTCGGCCAGCCGCCAGCCGCGCGGGGTCACCTCGGCCGGCATGTCCACCAGCAGCGCGGCGGTGCGTCCGGTCAGGTCGGCACCCGGCCCGCGGTCCGGCAGCTCGGCCAGGTACGGGAAGTCCGGCAGTTCCCCGGCGATGACCCGCATCGCCTCGGCCGGGTCGGTCCCCGGCATCGACCCGATCCCGGTCGCGCTGCCCGGAGCCCAGGGGTAGGTGTGATCAGCATGCACACGTCGAGCTTAGGACGGCCAGGTAACCCTTCGGCGATCAGCGCCCGCGGACCGGCGGCGGCTCAGGAGCGGCGCGGATCGGCGTGCGACGGAAAGAGCTCACCGTCCGGGTTCGGGCGGCCCAGGCCATTGAGGTAACGCGCGTACTTCGCGAGGCGAGTCGGGCCTGCGCCGGTCAGGGGGTACGGGTACCTGCGGTCTTCGCGGCGGACCGCCACGGCGACGGCCGCGAAGACTCCGATGATCACCCCGGCCAGGAACAGCACGATTGCCATTATGACGATGACACCGGTCATGACGGCCTCCGGAGTCTTGGGACCTACCAGCACCTGTTCCCAGATTCTGGTTCGCCCAATCACGGCCAGTCACAGCCGTTCAGTCGCTTCCGCGCGTAGGCCACCGCGGCGGGCCGTCCGGGTCGCTCTCGTCTGGATCACGCCCCGCTAGGTACGGCCAGGCGGGCGGGGGCGGGGGAACATAGCGAACCGCAGTGTGCGCTCGACGGGCGGACAGGGCGATAACCGCAAGGACCCCTACGGCGACACCGACGAGGAGGAAGAGAAACAAGATGATGGCCATTTCCTCTGCCGCGGTCATCGCCGCACCTCCCCGGTGTTCCGCGGAGTGATATCGCGCAGGCCGAGGCCGAAGAGGCGACGCGCGCCCCGGGCCGCGGCGTCGGGAGGCTGCCGGGTCAGGGTGCCCTGCCGGTCCTCCCGGTTAGAGGCCCTCGAGATCGTCACGAGGAACCCGAGTAGGACTCCGAGAGCGAATACGAGTCCCATCCCGATCGCCACTGCTACCATGATGCGGTCCACCCCAGCCTCCGCACCTCTGCCAACGGTGCCGGGCACCGCCGGGTCCTGCTGTCTCCGACCCCGGAGCGAACTCCGCGGCCTCGCTAGTGAGCCAGCAACCGGCTTCTAGCTGGTCATGTCATCCCGGTCACCGGACTGAGGCGAACTACTGGTCTGGTCGGACTGGTCTGGCATGTTCTTCTGTGTCCAAGCAGTGGAACGGTTCTAGCCATCCCTGTTGTTGGTATCTCTAGGGCTACCCTTGAGGATGGCTTGAGAAACAGCTCATTCCATGAATTCTGATGGCATGAATCATTCTGCTTGCCTGGGCCAGCCCACATGTTGGGATGACAGGTATAGATGGGGTAATTCAGGGCACAAGCCTGAGACGGCGGCCGATTTCGCAGGAACCCGCCAGCCGGGACGCGCCGGGACCGGGAGGCCAGTCTGAGCGGTTATCAGCCACGAGCGCGGGCCTTGGATGCGGCCCAAGCCTGGATCATGGCCAGCGGCTAGGTGGCCATAGGGCCAGCAAGCTCGTCAGGTCCTCGCTGCCGCGGTCAAGCAAGCCCGGCGGTTGGGATGGCTGGCCCAACCAGAGCTCTAGGCAGCACGAATTGGCTGGTCATGGCTACGCGGCCCGGAGGCCCTGGCTGCCCCGCCGAGCGAGGGCCCAGGCGGACCGCGCAGCTCTGCTGGCAGCCCGCTAGTGGACCAGCTGACCGGCCGGCCGGAGGAACTCCGAGTCCAGGTCCTGGCGCCGGACGCCGGTCAGTCGGCGAGCGTTCCTGGACAGCCGATCGGGCGCCTCGACCGCCAGTGTGTAGCGACGGTCCTCCCGACGGACGGCTATCGCGATGACCACGATGACCCCCGTGACGATCCCGCTGAGGAAGACAGCGATTGCGATTGCGGCTACACCACCGGCCATCATGGCCTCCTGCACTCCCGTCCTGCGGAGTTCTTCCGCAGGTCCGCCTTTTGCGACCGCGGCCTGCGAGTTGCTCTCGCCGGCCTGGTGCCCGTGGACTACGGTGTCCCCGTTCGTCCACGATCTGTACGTACTGTCCCGTTGGGTGGTTCTAGCCCGATCGTAAGACTCGGAAGAATCATCCCTCAGGTTCTAGTGCATCCAAGCAGTGGAACTGCTAGACTCTTGCCTGCCATCCAAGCCATCCCAACCTTTGGAACCTCTGTCCAAGGTGTTACCACATAGAAGTCGGGTATAAACCCACCAAGGCCAAATATTCCACTCAGGCAGATGGCTGGGGCGGTCTGGACAAGTAGGATCAGCCCGACCGGAGACCTGTCGACCAGGAAGGAGGCTCGATGGCAGACCCCATGTACCGCCAGATCGCTGACGATCTGCGTGGGCAGATCGAGTCCGGCGACCTCGAGCCTGGCCAGCAGTTGCGGACCGAGTTCGAGCTGCGCGACCACTACGAAGCGTCGCGGAACACGGTACGCGACGCGATCAAGTGGCTCACCAGCCTCGGACTGGTCGAGACGCGGCCGGGGCAGGGAACCTTCGTGGTCAAGGGGGAAGACCCGTTCATCACCCCCTTGACCCGGAAGGAAGGCGAGGTCGCCGAGGGAGGACAGAGCGCTAGCCTCCTGTCCAAGGTCGGGGACAGCCTGATACCTTCCAGCAGCGCCGTCCGGGTCGAAATACAGCCAGCCCCCGAGCATGTCGCCGCCCGGCTATCCGTCGCCCCGGACAGCGAAGTGGTCAGCCGCAATGAGCAGCGCCACATTGGCCGCAGGCCATACTCACTTCAGACATCCTTCTACCCGGTAGAGTTCGCCGAGCGGGGCGCCCCCCGGCTGATGAGCTCGAAGCCCATCGAGGAAGGTGCCGTCGCGTACCTGCGCGAGACGCTCGGCATCAAGCAGGTGGGTTACCGCGACTGGATCACCGTCCGGGCACCGAACGCCACCGAAGCGGAATTCTTCAAGGTGCCCACGGACGGCCGGGTCGCGATGTACGAGATCTTCCGGACTGCCTTCGACGGGAATGGCAATCCGATTCGGCTGACGGTCACGGTACTCCCGGCCGACCGCAACCAGCTCGTCGTCAACGTCGGAGATGTACCAGATCTCTAGCCCGCGACCGGGAACACATAATCAGCCAAGGTTCGCCATCGACGCCGTTCCGGCACGGTGGCGAATAGCCGTATAGGACGACATGTGAACCGACCTGACCCGGGATCTGCGGGTGCCACGGCCCTGCTCCACCACGCAGACGCGCTAAGCGCTACCGGCAGCACTGAGACGCACGCCGTGAACACGCCCGTCCGCCCCTCGGGGGACCCGCCTATCCGCATTTTTGTGCGCCAGGCACTCGACGCGCTCGGAATGACCGGAGGCCACGGCCCGAGGAGCTCGAACTGGCAAGCGCTCGCTCATCCCAAGTTCCGGTGGTATTTCGTCGGCAGCGTAACGTCTAATTTCGGGACATGGCTGCAAAATACGGCCCAGGTAGTGCTCGCGTATCAGCTGACTCACTCGGTATTCGCGGTAGGCCTCGTCACATGTGCTCAGTTCACCAGCCCGCTATTGCTTGGTCCGTGGGCGGCAGTCCTGACTCACAAGTTCGGAAACTGGCGGGCGCTGATCGTCACCCAGATCGCGTCGACTGTGATCGCCACCACGCTCGCCGTGCTGAAGTTCAGCGGGGCGCTCACCATCGACTGGCTTTTCGCCTGCGCACTGGCAATAGGACTGGCGTTCACGTTCGCCCTGCCGGCGATGTCGGTGATGGTGGCGGGGCTTTTCTCCGATGATGAGAACGAGGCTGACCGGGCCCAGGCCGTCAAGCGGGCCATGGCCATGGACTCGGTTTCTTACAACCTGGGTCGCGCGCTGGCCCCCGCCATCAGCATCCTGGTCTTCACCACCGTGGGTTTCGGGCTGGCATTCGCCCTGAACGCGGGCTCATTCTTCCTCTTCACCCTGGTCCTGGTGTACCTGCGCCCGCGCGCCAGCCAGCAGGCACCGAATCACTCCCGGGTGATGAACGGCCTGCATATCGCCGTGAAAGAGCCGCGGGTCATGGTTCTCCTGCTGATGGTGGCAGCCATCACCGTCGCCGCGGATCCGATCCTGGTCCTGGGTCCGGCGCTGGCCGGGCATGTCTTTCACTCGTCCGCCGCCTGGTCCGGCGTCTTCATTGCCGCTCTCGGTGCTGGCAACGTGATCGGATCGTTCCGTCCAAGCAAGCAACGCTCCCCGTCCATCCGGCGGGCGGCCGCCGTCCTGGCCATGCTGGCGCTGGCCATGATGGTCTTCTCGGCGGCACCGTCGATCTGGCTCAGCATCGCCGCCGCCTTCGGAGTGGGCGCGGCGTGCCTGGTGGCGGGCGCGACAGCCAGGTCGCTGCTCATCGAATGCGCGGGCGGTGACGTGAAACGCCAGACCGCGATCATGGCCGGGTGGGCGGTCGCGTGGGCGGGCAGCAAGCCGATCGCGTCGCTCACCGACGGCAGTCTGGCTGGCCTGATCGGCATCCGGGCGACCGGGATCCTGCTTGCCGCGCCCGCCCTGCTTCCCGCACTCATCTTGATCCTGCTGCCACAGATCGACAAACTGGCCTGCGCGGCCCGCTGGTCCGCGTGGCTCGATGGAGCGAAAGGATACGGTACAGCGCACACCTAGCAGATCTGGCGGAGGCTCCGCCGACGGGCCCGTGAACCTGTCAACTTACCTCCAAGACAGGGTTTCCTTCCCTCCGGCGCCTAGTGTTTTGTGCCCGTTCAGGCGCATCGTGCCAGATCAATGCCGGACGCCCGGATTCGCCGACGGACCGCGAGAACCGCCATCGACCTTCCCGAACCGCGCAAAGCGCCATGATCATCCCTTTGGCAGTGATAATCGGACTGAAGCGAAGGGAGGGCGCTCTCGGTGCGGGCTGGACCCAGAACTCAGGGGGCGCTCCAGGGTGCAGCAAGGAGGTGCTATGGCCAAGCACCACAGCCGTCCGTCGCGGCAATACCGCTACGAGCACTACGACCCCAGGGTGTAGGGGCGATGGTCGTGCTGCCGAGCACGGTGCCTTCAACGGTGAAGGCCGCGATCTGGCTCTGCCCACTCCACGGGCCGGGTCGCGCCGACGGATTCACGTTGCACGAGCCAGCCTTGCGAGATCACCGGGGCGGGCAGCCTGCCTCCGGCCAGGCTGCGGTGATCTCGCCGCTCCCCCAGCCGCCCGTTCCCGCACAGAACGAACCTAGGTGATGCCGTCAGGATTTCGCTGGACGACGTTCGATTTGACCAGCAGTCTCTCCGGAGACTGGCAACAGGAGATCGCGGCCACCGCCGCTCATGCTGACTTCCGCGAGTTTCCGCGTACGCCGATCCTGTCGCGTGAGGGCCGGGACGTGCAGAACATCTACCGCGGCCGGGTGCACGCGGCCGAGGTGCGGCAGAACCTGCCCTGGCTGTATGGGCTCTACCGGGGGCGATTCCTCGACCTTGCGCAGGAAGTCTCGGGGGAACCCGTCATGGCCGCCCGCGACGACCGCTACGGCATCGTGCTCAACGTCCAGCGCGGGACCGGGATGCGGTTCGAGTGCCACATCGACTCCAATCCGCTAACCGGCCTCCTGTTCTGCACCGATCATCTAGCCGGGGCGGGCGGAGAGCTTGTGTTCGCGCACGACCAGGACGCGACCGACGTCGCGGCGATCGAGCAAGACTGTTCGGTGATCCGTCCCAATGCGGGCCACCTGATCATCTTCGACGGCAGGCGGAACCCGCATTACGCTCGTCCTCTGGTGTCCGCTTCAGACGTGCGGATCGTCGCGGTCATGAACTTCTACACCGCGTCGTGCCCGGAGTCGACCCGTCCGCGGGATCTCAACCTGCATCTATTCGGCAGGGTTAGCGGCCAGGGTAGGGCCAGCGAGCGCGGAACGTCGTAGTAAATCTATTTGATCTATATGACTGCACAGTAGGTTCCGTGCCCATTGGGCAGATCCTCGGCCATCCCCAGAACCGAGACATTCCACCGCTTGAGCAGGTCAGGGATCTCGCCTGGAAGAAACCGCCGGGACAAAGCGCATCGAATAGTCGATCCCGCCTTCACGGCTACGCTCTCACCCAGCACGTCCGCCTGAAAATCTTCGTTAAATCTAACTAGCGAGAAGATAGTCTTGGTGTCCGGATTAAACTCAGCGGTGAATGCTATCGAGCGCCTAGGTACGCCGATCATCATGAGCGGATGCAGAACGCAATCTATATAGGTCTTCATTCGGTAAGACCTCAGATACGACTCGGTGCTACGATATTCGTCAAATAGTGCACAGCCGATCAGGAGGCGCGCACCATTGCCGGCCAGGCTGCGTATTCCTTCTATTGCCCGTGGCATTGACTCGACATTGCCAAGGGTATTACCCAGCAGAAAATACATAGATTCAAGTACATCCGGGAGATTAGACGATGCCTGCGTAAACGTACTCTCTATGTCAAATAGTATTGAGTCGACCTGGGTCTCCCGAACCAGTCGTTTAATGTTCTGCTTGGCTAGCTCAGCCATATGCCAGCTGTAGTCTATTGCGAGGTACTTGCTTGGCAGCCAGCTTGCCGCCGTCAACAAACGCCGCAAGAGGTCGGCGCTATGAAGACCATTTCCGGACCCTACATCCGCGAGCGTCCTGATCGAATTCAGCTCCTGGCCCCAGACTTCCAGCAATAGCGACGATTCATCGGCTACGCTCCTGGTGACCTGGCCATATTCCTTCGTCAGCGCGTGTGCGTTATAAGTTGCCGCCCCTTCTCCCACGTATGCGAACTTGCCCGGGATCGCAGCGCCGGATAGCGCCTGGATAAACGCTCTGAGCTGATCCTCGCTCTCGAAGCCCAGATTATCCCGAGAATCGCGCACGACTTATCGCTGCTTGGTCGAGAGCCCGCTGATCTTGGTCCTGGAATTCGCTGCTGAGGAGGTCACCGCGGACGTGCCGCTGATGGTGGCGCTGCCGAGGACGGTGTCGGCGTGGTAGAGAACGGCGGCCTGGCCTTTGGCTACGCCGCGGGCGGGGTGATGTAGGTGGATGCGCAGTTCGTCTGCTTCCAGGCGGGCGGTGCAGGGGTGGACGTCGCCGTGGGCGCGGAGCTGGACCAGGCAGTCGCGGGGCTCGGCAGGCGGGGGGCAGCCGGTCCAGACGGGGCGGGTGGCGGTGATCGCGGTGACGTCCAGGTTCTCGGCGGGGCCGACGGTGACGGTACGGGTGACGGGCTCGATGTCCAGGACGTAGCGGGGACGGCCGTCGCCGGCGGGGGTGCCGACGCGCAGGCCGCGGCGCTGGCCGACGGTGAAGGCGTAGGTGCCGTCGTGGTTGCCGAGGACGGCACCGGTCTGGTCGACGATCTGGCCGGGGGCCTGGCCCAGGTGGCGGGCCAGGAAGGCCTTGGTGTCGCCGTCGGCGATGAAGCAGACGTCGTGGCTGTCCGGCTTGCCCGGCCACGGCCAGGCCGCGGGCGGCGGCCTCGGCGCGGACCTGGGCCTTGGGGGTGCCGCCGAGGGGGAAGATGGCGTGGCTCAGCTGCTCGGAGGTGAGCACGGCCAGCACGTAGGACTGGTCCTTGCCGGGGTCCGCGGCGCGGTGCAGGACTCTGTTCTCGATCCGGGCGTAGTGGCCGGTGCACACGGCGTCGAAGCCCAGCGCCAGCGCGCGGTCCAGGACGGCGGCGAACTTGATCTTCTCGTTACAGCGCAGGCACGGGTTGGGGGTGCGGCCCGCGGCGTACTCCGCGACGAAATCCTCAACTACGTCATGGTGGAAGCGCTCGGCCATGTCCCAGACGTAGAACGGGATGCCGATCACGTCGGCGGCCCGCCGCGCGTCGCGGGCGTCCTCGAGCGTGCAGCAGCCGCGGGCCCCGGTCCGGTAGGACTTCGGGTTGGCGGACAGCGCGAGATGGATGCCGGTCACGTCGTGACCCGCGTCCACCGCCCGGGCCGCGGCGGTGGCCGAATCCACCCCGCCCGACATTGCCGCGAGAACCTTCACGTTCCCAGGTTATCCGGACCGGGGCCAGCGGGCGGCGCGGCGCGTGCTGGTTAGAGACCGCGGTCAGCGGGCGGCGGCGCGGCGGGCGCGGGCTACGGCTTCGCCGATTACGGCGGCTAGGGCGTCGACTTCGGGCTGGGTGGAGGTGTGGCCCAGGGAGAAGCGGAGGGAGCCGCGGGCGCGGGAGTTGTCGGCGCCCATGGCGAGGAGGACGTGGCTGGGCTCGGCGACGCCGGCGGTGCAGGCGGAGCCGGTGGAGCAGGCGATGCCGCTCGCGTCCAGCAGCATGAGCAGGGCGTCGCCTTCGCAGCCGGGGAAGGAGAAGTGGGCGTTGCCGGGGAGGCGGGCCGGGCTGGGCAGGGCGCCGTTGAGGACCGCGCCGGGCGGGGGGCCGTTGAGGACCGCGCCGGGCGGGGCGGCGTTGAGGACCGCGCCGGGCGGGGGGCCGTTGAGGACCGCGTCGGGGACGGCGGCCAGGACCTGGCGGATCAGGTCGTCACGGAGCGCGGACAGGCGGGCGGCTTCGGCGGCCCGGTGCCGGGCGCAGGCGGCGGCGGCGACCGCGAAGGAACGGATCGCGGGGGTGTCCAGGGTGCCGGAGCGGACGTCGCGCTCCTGGCCGCCGCCGTGCAGGACGGGGACCGGCTCCACGCCGCGGGCCAGGATCAGCGCCCCGACGCCGAACGGGCCGCCGAGCTTGTGCGCGGAGACGGACAGCGCGTCCGCGCCGCTGGCCGCGAAGTCGACCGGCAGCTGGGCGGCGGCCTGCACGGCGTCGGTGTGGAACGGGATGCCGTACTCGTGCGCCACGGCCGCCAGCTCGGCGACCGGCTGCACCGTGCCGACCTCGTTGTTGGCCCACATCACGCTGATCACGGCCACCTGACCGGCGGCGCGGGAGACGGCGGTGCGCAGCGCGTCCGGGCACACCCCGCCGGCGGGGTCCACGCCGAGCCAGATCGCCTCCGCGCCCTGAGTGTCCTCCAGCCACCGGACCGAGTCGAGCACCGCGTGGTGCTCCACCGAGGTGGTCAGCACCCGGCGCCGGGCGCCGCCGTCCTGGCGGGCCCAGTACAGGCCCTTGACGGCCAGGTTGTCCGCCTCGGTCCCGCCGCTGGTGAAAACCACCTCGCTCGGCCGGGCGCCGAACACCTCGGCCAGCTGCTCCCGGGACTCCTCCACCACCCGGCGGGCGCGGCGGCCCGCGGCGTGCAGGGACGACGGGTTGCCGACCCGCTCGAGTTCCTCGGTCAGCGCGGCGATCGCCTCGGGTCGCATGGGCGTCGTCGCCGCGTGATCCAGGTAAGCGGATCCGGTGCTCTGCGAACTCATAACGGCAAACAGCCTAGCTGGCGTGCAGATACAGATGTAACGGCCGAAGTCGGCACCCGTCCGGATTCACAGCTGCCTGCGCTTGCCGAGCTCCTCCAGCAGTTGCGGGACGACCTTGAACAGGTCGCCGACCACCCCGAAGTCGGCCAGCTCGAAGATCGGCGCCTCGGGGTCCTTGTTCACCGCGATGATGGTCTTGGAGGTCTGCATGCCGGCCCGGTGCTGGATCGCGCCGGAGATGCCGATCGCCATGTACAGCTGGGGTGAGACGGTCTTGCCGGTCTGGCCGACCTGGAACTGGTGCGGATACCAGCCGGCGTCGGTCACCGCCCGGGACGCGCCCACGGCCGCGCCCATGGCGTCGGCCAGCTGCTCGATGACGCCGAAGCCCTCGGCCCCGCCGGTGCCGCGGCCGCCGGAGACCACGATCGAGGCCTCGGTCAGGTCCGGGCGCTCGCCGCGCTCGGCGACCACCCGGCTGGTGACCTTCGCGCCAGCGGCCTCGCTGGCCAGCGACACCTGGGAGATCTCCGCCGCGCCGGACTCGGGCACGGGCGCCACCGCGTTGGGCCGCATGGCCACGATGGGCGTGCCCCGCCGGACCCGGGCGTGGACGATGGTGCTGCCGCCGAAGTTCGACTGTTCGGCGACCGGCCCGTCGGCACCGGGCTGCAGGTCCACCGCGTCGGTGAGCACACCGGAGTCGATCTTGACCGCGAGGCGTCCCGCGACCTCCTTGCCCTGGGCGGTGCCGGCCAGCAGCACCAGCGCCGGGGACTTCTCCTTGACCAGCTGGGCCAGCAGGGCCGCGGCCGGCGCGACCACATAGTCGTCGAAGGCCGGGTCGGCGGCTACGTACATCCTGGCCGCGCCATACTCGGCGCAGCGCGCCTGGGCCTGCTCGGCGCCCGCCCCGGTCCACACCACCGCGGGCTCGCCGAACCGGCGGGCCAGCGTGATCAGCTCGAGCGTGACCTTCTTGATGTCGTCGTCCACGTGCTCCGCGAGCACCAGGATCTCAGCCATACCGCGCCCCCTCAGATGAACTTCTGCGCGGCGAGGAACTCGGCGACCTTGACGCCGCCGTCTCCCTCGTCCTTGACGATCGTGCCCGCCTGCCGCGGCGGCCGCTGGGCGAAGTCGACCACCTCGGTACTCGGCCGGCCAGCCCGACCAGGGCGGCGTCGATGCCCGCATCGGCCAGGCTCAGCGTCTGCACCGGCTTCTTCTTCGCGGCCATGATGCCCTTGAACGACGGGTAGCGCGGCTCGTTGGTCTTCTCGACCACGCTGATCACGGCAGGCAGCGTCGACTCGACCTCGAAGTAGCCGTCCTCGGAGACCCGCCGGATCCGGATGGCCGAGCCGTCGATCTCGACCTTGCTGGCCAGCGAGACCTGCGGCACGCCGAGTCGCTCGGCCAGCATCGCGGCCATCACGCCCATCCGGGCGTCGGTGGACTCCGACCCGGTGATGACCAGGTCGAAGCCGGTGTCCTTCAGTACCTGGGCCAGCGCGTAGGAGGTCGACAGGCCATCGAGCCGGCCAGGCCGTCGTCGAGCAGGTGGATGGCCTGGTCGGCGCCCATCGACAGCGCCTTGCGGATCGACTCGGCGGCCTTCTCCGGGCCCATGGTCAAGATCGTGACCTCGGCGTCGCCGCCCGCCGCGCGCTGCGCCTCGGCGATCAGCAGGCCCTCCTCGATGGCGTACTCGTCGATCTCGTTGATGAGCCCGTCCACCGACGCGCGGTCCAGCGTGGAGTCCGCAGCCTTCAGCTTGCGCTCAGCCGCGGTATCGGGAACCTGCTTGACGCAGACGACGATCTTCATGGGTGACACCGGCCTCCATGCTGTCTTGGCCACCTTCGGCGGCGGGCGTTGCTCGGATACAGACTGCCAAACTCTCGCGGGTGCCCGGGCACCGGGTCGCGGATCAATGTTACCCGTCGGTAGCTATCGGCTGTTCGCTCAACGGCCAGCCGACCGCTACCGCGACGTCGGCGGCCGGAGGTACCCGGCTCATAGCGTGGTGGAAACCCCCGGGAGGAGGTGCCCAGTTGCCTCGGGTCACCGTGATCGGGATCGGCTACCTAGGGCTTACCCACGCCGTCTGCCTGGCCGACCTCGGGCACGACGTGCTGGCCATCGACATCGACGAGGACAAGATCGCCGCGGCCGCCAGCGGCGAGACCCCGTTCTTCGAACCCGGCCTGGAACCGCTGCTGCGGAAGAACCTGGACGCCGGGCGGCTCCGCTTTACCACGTCGTTCGCGGAGGTCGGGGCGTTCGGCGAGGTCCACTTCCTGTGCGTGGGGACTCCGCAGGGCTCCGGCGGCGAGGCGGATCTCAGCTTCATCCACGCGGCGGCCGGCGCGCTGGCCCCCCATCTGAGCGCGGCCTGCCTGATCGCGGGCAAGTCCACCGTCCCGGTCGGCACGGCGCGCCAGGTGCTCAGCCGGGTCCGGGCCGCCGCCCCGGCCGGGCCCCAGGTCGACCTGGCCTGGAACCCGGAGTTCCTGCGCGAGGGGCACGCGGTCGCCGACAGCCTCGCCCCGGACCGCATCGTGCTCGGCGTCACGTCCAGCCGGGCCGAGGCGCTGCTCCGCGAGGTCTACGCGACCCCGCTGGAGGGCGGCGTCCCGCTGCTGGTGACGGACCTGGAGACGGCCGAACTGGTCAAGGTGGCGGCGAACGCGTTCCTGGCCACCAAGATCTCGTTCATCAACGCCATGGCCGAGGTGTGCGAGGCGGCGGGCGCCGACGTGCTGCCGCTGGCCGACGCGCTCGGCTACGACGCGCGGATCGGGCGCAGGTTCCTCTCGCCCGGGCTCGGCTACGGCGGCGGCTGCCTGCCCAAGGACGTCCGCGCGTTCCGCGCCACCGCGACCGCCCTGGGCGTCGAGTCGCTGGCCAGCCTGCTGGGCACCGTGGACGCCATCAACACCGGCCGGCGGGACCGGGTCGCCGCGCTGGCCAGCCACGCCGCGGGCGGCAGCCTGGACGGCACCCGGGTGGCGGTGCTGGGCGCGGCGTTCAAGCCGAACAGCGACGACGTGCGGGATTCGCCCAGCCTGGCCGTGTGCGACCGGCTCCGGGACCAGGGCGCGGTCGTGTCCGTGCACGATCCGGTGGCCATGCCCAACGCCGCGAAACGACGGCCCGACCTGCGCTACGCGCGGTCGGTGTTCGAGGCGGCCCGGGACGCCGACCTGGTGCTGCACCTCACCGAGTGGGCGGACTACCAGGCCATCGACCCGGCCGCGCTGGCCCGGGTGGTGGCGCGGCGGGTCGTCATCGACGCCCGGTGCAGCCTGGACGCCGGGCTCTGGGCCGACGCGGGCTGGACCGTACGCGTGCTCGGGCGGCCTTACTGTCAGTGGTAGAAGTGGCGGACGCCGGTGAAGTAGAGGCTGACCCCGGCGGCCTGCGCGGCGGTGACGGTCAGGTGGTCGCGGATCGAGCCGCCCGGCTCGGCCACCGCGCGGACGCCGGCCTCGGCGAGGATCTCGAAGCCGTCGGCGAACGGGAAGTACGCGTCGCTGGCGGCCACCGAGCCCGCCGCCCGGTCCCCCGCCCGCAGCACGGCCAGGCGGGCCGAGTCCACCCGGTTGACCTGGCCCATGCCGACCCCGACCGAGGCGCCGCCGGAGGCGAGCAGGATGGCGTTCGACTTGACCGCGCGGCAGGCCTTCCAGGCGAAGGCCAGGTCGGCCAGCTGGGCCGGATCGGCCGCCGGGCCCGCCTTGAGCTCCCAGTTCGCCGGGTCGTCGCCGGGCTCCGCAACCCGGTCCACCGACTGGAGCAGAACCCCGCCGCTGACCGGGCGCCACTCGAGCAGACCCCCGGAGGGGCCGAAGGCTCCTCCCAAGGGGGGTCTGGGGGGATTGGCCCCTCCCAAGGGGGGTCCGGGGGGATGGGTCCCCCCGGGGGAAAGAGCAGGGGGGGTTTGGGGGGGGTCGTCCCCCCCGGGGCAACACAGCAGGCGGACGTTCTTGCTGGCGGACAGGATGTCCAGCGCCTCGTCGTCGAAGCCGGGCGCGACCACCACCTCGGTGAACACCTCGGCGATCTGCCGGGCCAGGTCCGCGGTCACCGGCCCGTTGGCCGCGATGACCCCGCCGAAGGCCGAGGTGGGGTCGCAGGCGTTGGCCTTGGCGTGGGCGTCGGCCAGGTCGGTGCCCACCGCGATGCCGCACGGGTTGGAGTGCTTGATGATGGCCACGCACGGCGCGGCGAAGTCGTAGGCGGCGCGGCGGGCCGCGTCGGCGTCCACGTAGTTGTTGTACGACATGGCCTTGCCGTGCAGCAGCTCGGCGGCCGCGATGCCGGACCGGACGCTCGCACCTGCGGGCCGTTCGGCCGAATAAAGGGCGGCCCGCTGGTGCGGGTTCTCGCCGTAGCGCAGGACATCAGCCCGGTGCCAGAGGACCCCGGCCACCTGCGGCCAGCCGGTGTCCCGCGCGGTCTGGTCGGGTGCGCCGGCCGAGGCGAACCACGACGCGACGGCCAGGTCGTAGGCGGCGGTGCGGGCGAACGCCTCCGCGGCCAGGCCGCGGCGCTGGTCCAGGGTGAAGCCGCCCGCCGCCAGCGCGGCGAGCACGTCCGCGTACCGCGACGGGTCGATGATCACGGCCACCGAGCCGTGGTTCTTCGCCGCGGCGCGGATCATCGACGGGCCGCCGATGTCGATCTGCTCCACGCACTGCTCCGGGGAGGCGCCGGACGCCACGGTGGCCTCGAACGGGTAGAGGTTCGAGATCAGCAGCTGGAACGGCTCGATGCCCAGCGTGGTCAGCTCGGCCTCGTGCCGCGGGTTGGCGGTGTCGGCCAGCAGGCCCGCGTGCACCCGGGGGTGCAGGGTCTTCACCCGGCCGTCCAGGCACTCGGGGAAGCCGGTGAGCTCCTCGACGGGGGTGACCGGCACCCCGGCCGCGCCGATCCGGGCCGCCGTGCTGCCGGTGGAGATGATCTCGACGCCGGCCGCGTGCAGCCCGGCGGCCAGTTCCTCCAGGCCGGTCTTGTCATAGACGCTGATCAGTGCCCGTTTGATCGCGATCCTGGTCACGGTGTTTGCCTCACTGGCCGATCCTTACCTTCCTGCCGTGGACGGACCAGCCCTCGCGGACCATCCGGCCGACCGTGCCGACGAGCAGCGCCCGTTCGGTCACCTTGATCCGCTCGTGCAGCGTCGCCTCGTCGTCGCCGTCTCTTACCGGGACCGGGGCCTGGGCCACGATCGGGCCGGAGTCCACCCCGTCGTCCACCAGCAGGACCGTGCACCCGGTGACCTTCACCCCGTGGGCCAGCGCCTCGCGTACCGCGTGCGGGCCGGGAAACGACGGTAGCAGCGCCGGGTGGGTGTTCACGCAGCGGCCGCCGAAGGCGTCCAGGAACGGCTTGCCGACCAGCTTCATGAACCCGGCCAGCACGATCAGGTCGGGAGCGTGCGCGGCGCACGCTTTGCTCAGCGCGGCGTCCCAGTCCTCCCGGGCGGGGTAGTCGGCCAGCCTTACGGTGAAGGCGGGCAGGCCGGCCCGGGCGGCGCGGGCCAGCGCGGTGATCCGGTCCCGGTCCGAGCCCACCGCGACCACCCGGGCCCCGTACTCCGGGTCGGCGCAGGCGTCGATCAGGGCCTGCAGGTTGGTCCCCTCGCCGGAGACGAGCACGACCAGGCGGGAGGGCATGCCGTCACCCTACGGCACCCGGACCAGGCACTTGCCGGACAGGGCAGAATAGACGCGATGGCCAGATATCAGCCGCCCGGCGGGCGCGGGACACAGCCGCGAGGACTGCTCCCGGCCCGGCAGCTGCCGCCGCCCGACCCGGCGGTGCGGCAGCTGGCGCTGACCGCGTCCGTGCTGGGGGTGCTCAGCCTGCTGGGCCTGGCGCTGGGCCTGGGCAACATCCGCCGCGGGGTGTTCGTGGCCGTCGTGACCCTGCTGTTCGGCGTGGCGGCGGTCTGGCTCGGCATCCGGGCCAGCCGGCGGGCGCGCAGCAGCGGCACGGCCCGGCCGCGCGGGTCGGTCAGCGGGATCGTGCTCGGGTCGTTCGGCCTGGCGTTCAGCGCGCTGTGGCTGCTGGTGCTGGCGGTGTTCTGGCCGCAGCTGAACGCCTACTCGAGCTGCATGGCCAGCGCCAACACGGTGGCCGCCCAGCAGGTCTGCCACAACCAGCTCAACAGCTCGGTCGGCGGCGAGATCAGCGTGCTGCAGAACGGCCGGTAACTCCTCGTCCTCGTCGTCTTCGTCGTCTTCGTTTTCGTCCTCTTCGGGGGCGGGGTCCTCGTCGGCCCAGGGGTTCAGGTAGATCCGGTGGCCGCCGGCGTCGTCGGTCTCGTCGATCACGCCGACCGGGACCCTGAGCGGCTCGGGCGGCCGGGTGAACGGCTCGCTGTCCGTGGTCCCTTCGGTTTCTTCCTCTTGCCCTGGTTCCCGGACGGGCCGGGGAATCGGGATCCGCGGCCGGGTCCGGCGCAGCATCAGCCAGTTCGCGGCGGCCGCGGTCAACGCGGCGGTCACGCCGATCTGCAGCACGGCGACCAGGCCGACCTGCCACCCGGACGGCCCGACGCTGGCCAGCCGGCCGTCACCGAGCGGGCCGCCGGAGAACGCCGCGAGCAGCCCGGCCAGGGCGCCCGTGGCCGCGCCCGCGGCCAGGCCCCACAGCGCCGCCGCCTCGATCAGCGGCGTGGGCGTGACCCGGACGGTGATCACGCCCGCGAACACCCCGGCCAGGTACGGCGTGGCCAGGAGCAGGACCGTCAGCCAGACCGGGCCGGACGTCCGGGCGCCGCCGGGCAGCGCGGCCAGCAGCGGGAAGGCGGGCACCGCGCCGAGCGCCGAGCCGGTCGGGGCCACCACGGTGCCGGCCCCGAAGGCGAATCCCGGGCCGAGCACGTAGGCGACGGCCCAGATGATGGCGTTCGGCACGTAGGCCAGCTGGGCGAGCAGCAGCAGCGCGGCGCCGGCCGCGCCGGGCGCGAGCGCGTCGGTGGCCGCCTTGACCTGCGCCAGGTGAGCGGCCAGCGAGGCGCCGGCCAGGGCCGCGCCGGCCGCGGTGAGCAGGGCCGAGGCGCCGAGCATGCCCAGGATGACCGAGCGCGGCCTGGCCGGCATCAGGCGGGCCAGCCGGGACCACGGGGCCAGCGCGCGGGCCGCGCCCAGCCCGCCCGCCACGAACGCGAGCAGGAACGACGCCACGACCGCCTGCCACAGCGACGGCGCCGCCTGCGAGCTGCGGCAGGCCACGGCCAGGGCTCCGGCCAGCAGGGTGTAGGGCAGGGCCAGGGCGACCGCGGCGTAGCCGACGTGCCGCAGCCGGGAGACCGCGCCCGCGTGCACCACCCACCGGCCGGCCAGGGCCAGCAGCGAGCCGGGCAGCAGGACCAGCCCCAGCGGGAGCATGCCGATCCGTCCGGCGCCGGGCACGGTGACGCCGACGTGGTGCGCGACCAGCCACAGCAGCGCGGCGGTGCGCAGCACGCCGCCGAGCCCGGTGCCGATGCCCACGTGCGGGGCGGTGATCCAGCCGATCGCGGTGAGCGTGGTCAGCGCGGCCAGCCCGCTGGCCGCCGCCGCGCCCGCGGCGATGCCGCCCGTGACCACCAGCGGCCGCGCGGGTCTGGCCCTGGGAGCCCTGGGAGCCCTGGGAGCCTTGCGACCCTTGCGACCGGACCCGGCGCGCGGCCCGGCCGCCGGGGACCGCGGGTCGTCGGGCTCGCGGGCCGGCGGTGCTTCGGCGGAAACACTCACAAACCCGATACTGACAACCGGGCCGCGCCGGCCCAAGCAGGCGCGCCGCCCGGGTTAGCTCCGCTTCATGAGGTCGCGGACCAGGGCGGCGGTCTCGCTGGGGGTCTTGCCCACGCGGACGCCGGCCTTCTCCAGGGCTTCCTTCTTGGCCTGGGCGGTGCCGCTCGACCCGGAGATGATCGCGCCGGCGTGGCCCATCGTCTTGCCTTCCGGCGCGGTGAAGCCGGCCACGTAGCCGACCACCGGCTTGGTCACGTGCTGCTCGATGAAGGCCCCGGCGCGCTCCTCGGCGTCGCCGCCGATCTCGCCGATCATCACGATCGCGTCGGTCTCCGGGTCCTCCTGGAAGGCCTGCAGGCAGTCGATGTGCGTGGTCCCGATCACCGGGTCACCGCCGATCCCGACCGCGGTGGAGAAGCCGATGTCGCGCAGCTCGTACATCATCTGGTAGGTCAGCGTGCCCGACTTGGAGACCAGGCCGATCCGGCCCTCGCTGCGTGATGTCGGCCGGGATGATGCCGGCGTTGGACTTGCCCGGCGAGGCCACGCCGGGGCAGTTCGGCCCGACGATCCGGGTGCGGTTGCCCGCGGCGCTCGCGTAGGCCCAGAACTCGGCGGTGTCGTGGACCGGGATGCCCTCGGTGATCACGATGCACAGCGGGATGCGGGCGTCGATGGCCTCGATGACCGCGGCCTTGGTGCCGGACGCGGGCACGAACACCACCGACACGTCGGCGCCGGTGGCAGCCATCGTGTCGGCCACGGTGCCGAACACCGGCACGCCGGTGCCGTTCAGCTCGACGGTCTGGCCCGCCTTGCGCGGGTTGGTGCCGCCGACCACCTTGGTCCCCGCGGCCAGCATGCGCGCGCCGTGCTTGCTGCCCTCCGAGCCGGTGATGCCCTGGATCATGACCCGGCTCTGACCGGTCAGGAAGATCGCCATCTCATGCCCCCTTCGCGGTGCTAGCCATTCCTGGGCTGGCCAGTTCGGCGGCCCGCTTGGCCGCGCCGTCCATCGTGCCCACCTGCTCGACCACGCTGATCTTGGCCTCGTCCAGGATGCGCCTGCCCTCGGCGGCGTTGTTGCCGTCGAGCCGGACCACGATCGGGCGGTCCACGTGCTCGCCGCGCTCGGTGAGCATGCCGATCGCCGAGACGATCCCGTTGGCCACCGCGTCGCAGGAGGTGATCCCGCCGAAGACGTTCACGAACACGCTGCGCACGCTCGGGTCGGACAGCACGATCTCCAGGCCGTTGGCCATCACCTCGGCGGAGGCGCCGCCGCCGATGTCGAGGAAGTTCGCGGGCCGGATGCCGCCGAACGGCTGGCCCGCGTAGGCCACCACGTCCAGGGTGGACATGACCAGCCCGGCGCCGTTGCCGATGATGCCGACCTCGCCGTCGAGCTTGACGTAGTTCAGGTGCTTGGCCTTGGCCCGGGCCTCGATCGGGTCGGTGCTGCTGGTGTCCTCGAACCGGGCGTGCTCCTGGCGGAAGGCGGCGTTGTCGTCGAGCGTGACCTTGCCGTCGACCGCGAGCACCTGGCCGTCCTCGGTCAGCGCCATCGGGTTGACCTCGACCAGCGTGGCGTCCTCGTCGGTGAACATGGCCCATAGCCGCTCGGCCAGCAGCGCGGCCCCCCCGGCCGCCTGCGCCGGGATCCGGCCCGCGGCGATGATCTCGGCGGCCTTGGCGGCGTCGACGCCGGTCAGCGGCGAGACGGGGATCCGGGCCACGGCCTCCGGGCTGGTGTGCGCGATCTCCTCGATCTCCATGCCGCCCTGGACCGAGCAGATGGACAGGAACGTCCGGTTGGCCCGGTCCAGCAGGAAGGACAGGTAGTACTCGGCGGCGATGTCGACCGCCTGGGCGATGAGCACCGAGTGAACGATGTGGCCCTTGATGTCCATGCCAAGGATCTGGCTGGCCTTGTCGTAGGCCTCGTCCGGGCCGCTGGCCAGCTTGACGCCGCCGGCCTTGCCGCGGCCGCCGGTCTTGACCTGGGCCTTGACCACGACGAGCGGATGCCCTTGGGCGGCGAACTCCGCCGCGGCCGCGCGCGCCTCCTCCGCCGTGCGGGCGACCTTACCGGCCTGCACGGGGACGCCGTACTCGGCGAACAGTTCTTTCGCCTGATACTCAAAAAGGTCCACGCCTACTCTTCACCATTTTCGCTGCTCATAAGCACTACATTCGGTCGGTAAGGGTCCGGGAAGCCTGACTTGTAGCCTAACGGTTCAGCTTCGGCCTCCGCTCGCGTGGCGTCCAATCCCGGGCTGGCCCGCTCGGTGATCCGGTCGGGCTCCTGGCCGTGATAGGCAGATAGGCGTGGACATGAACCGCGAGGCTGACCGCCCGGCCCGGCGGGCCGCAGTGCTCGGGTCGCCCGTCACGCACTCGCTGTCGCCGGTGCTGCACGACGCCGCCTACCGCAGCCTCGGCCTGACGGACTGGCACTACGACATGATCGAGTGCGACGAGCCCGGTCTGGCGGCGCTGGTCGACGGCATGGGACCGGAGTGGGCCGGGCTGTCGCTGACCATGCCGCTCAAGCGGGTGGCCCTGACCGTTGCCGACGAGGTCTCGCCGCTGGCCCGGGCGATCGGCGCGGCCAACACGCTGGTCTTCCCCGGCGCCGGCCCGGCCGGGGGCAGGAGGGCGGACAACACCGACGTGGCTGGCCTGGTCGCGGCGCTGCGGGAGACCGGGCTCGGCCGGGTCGAGCAGGCGGTCATCCTCGGGGCGGGCGGCACCGCGCAGGCGGCGCTGGCCGCGGTGCGCGAGCTCGGCCACGCCTCCCCCATCGTGCTCGTGCGGGACCCGGCCCGGGCGGGGCAGCTGCTGCAGACCGCCGAACGGCTGGGCATCCGGCCGTCCGTCAGCGGCCGCCTGTTCGAGGATCCCCTGCCAGATGCCGACCTGGTCATCTCCACGCTGCCGGGCGGGGCCGCCGATCCGCTGAGCCACACGCACTGGAAGCCCGGTACCACCGTGCTCGACGTGGTGTACGCGCCGTGGCCCACCTCGTTCGCCGGGTCGGCCCTGGCCGCCGGCTGCCAGGTGGTCAGCGGGCTGACCGTGCTGCTGCACCAGGCGGTGGCTCAGGTGGAGCTGATGACCGGTCACCCGGGACCGGTCGAGGCGATGCGGACCGCGCTGGCCGCCGCGGCGTCGGCCCGGCAGGCTGACGTCCTCACCAGGCACGGCGAGTCAATCCGCGCGCATATTCACCACCAGTACGGGAAGATCAGATGGTAGCCAGGCCTTCCGGGTCCTGGCGGCGCCGGCCCGTGGTGACGGCATCGCAGGAGAGTGACGCAGTGCCGCAGTTGCCCCAGGAGGTGCCGGCTCCGCAGACCCGGCCGGTAACGCTGCCGGGCCGGGGGGTGACCCGGGTGTGGGACTGCGCCGGCCCGCCCGGCGCGCCGGTGCTCATGCTCATCCACGGGGTGACGGTCACCGCCGAGCTGAACTGGGCCAAGGTCCTCGCCCCGCTGTCACGTCACTTCCGGGTGGTCGCCATGGACCTGCGCGGCCACGGCGACGGCATCGCGGTGGGCGGGCGGTTCCGGCTCGAGGATTGCGCGGACGACGTGGCCGCGCTGGCCAAGGTCCTGGGCATCGGCAGCTTCGTGGCCGTCGGCTACTCGATGGGCGGCATGATCGCCCAGCTGGTCTGGCGGCGGCACGGTCCGATGGTGTCCGGCCTGGTGCTGTGCGCCACCGCCCGCAACGTCCTGGGGTCGCCGGCGGAGAAGCTGGCCGCCCTGACGCTGCCGTCGGCGGCGGCCGCCATCCAGTGGAACCCGCTGCTGCAGCCGGTCAGCGCGGAGATCCTTGGCCTGACCCTGCTGGGCCCCGTCGGTGACCCGGCCACCGCCGCGTGGGCCCGCGCCCAGCTGCGCCGGACCCCGCTCGGCACCGCCCTTTCCGCCGTTCAGGCGGTCAGCGAGTTCACCTCGCACGGCTGGATCAGCCAGGTCGACGTCCCGGCCGCGGTGGTGGTCACCACCCAGGACCGCATCGTGCCGCCGGGCCGTCAGCGGAAGCTGGCCGCGGCGATCCCCGGCGCGTCGGTCCACGGGCTGGCCGGCGACCACGCGGTATGCATCACCGCACCGCAGGTGTTCGCCCAGGTGCTGCTCCAGGCGTGCTGGTCGGTGACTTCCGGCCCCCTGGCCCAGCCGAGGTCAGCGGGATAGCCCCGGGTCGGAGACGATGAGCGACGATCTCATCCAGCTGACGCGGCAGCTGGCTCCTGGCGCCGTGGTGACCGATGACGCGGTGATCGAGGGTTACCGCCGCGACCGGGCGGCCACCGTCGCCGCGGGCCGGCCACGAGCCGTCATCCGGCCCGGCACGGTAGCCGAGGTGAGCAGCACGCTGCGGTGGGCGACCGAGAACGCGGTTCCGGTCGTGCCCCGGGGCGCCGGCACCGGGCTTTCCGGCGGCGCTAACGCGATCGACGACTGTCTGATGCTCAGCCTGGAACGGTTCACCGCGATCCGCGAGATCAACGCCGCGCGGCAGTACGCCGTCGTCGAAGCGGGGGTCCTCAACGCCGACCTGGGCCGGGCGGCGGTAGCCGCCGGGATGTTCTACCCGCCCGATCCGGGCAGCTTCGAGATCTGCACGATCGGCGGCAACCTGGCCACCAACGCGGGCGGCATGCGCTGCGTCAAGTACGGCGTGACCCGGGATTCGGCGCTCGGCCTGGAAGTGGTCCTGGCCGACGGCACCGTGCTGAGCACCGGCAGCGGCGCCCGCAAGAACGTCGCCGGATACGACCTCACCTCGCTGTTCATCGGGTCCGAAGGGACCCTCGGCGTGATC
The DNA here is from genome assembly GCA_963819785.1 of uncultured Actinomycetes bacterium. Taxonomy (GTDB): domain Bacteria; phylum Actinomycetota; class Actinomycetes; order Streptosporangiales; family Streptosporangiaceae; genus Palsa-504. The sequence goes on from CAWFXW010000017.1 coordinate 63,527, forward strand.
ACGTCGGCCACCCTGCGGATCCGCCCGCGCCCGCCGCGCGACCCGGTGACGTTCGTGGCGTCGTTCGGATCGCTGACCGGGATCGGCCACGCGGTGGACGCCATCGCGGCCAGCGGGGTGGTGCCCAGCATGCTGGAGCTCATCGACCAGGCCACGGTCAACGCGATCGAGGACTACCGCCGGATGGACCTGGACCGTTCGGCCGCCGGGTTGCTGATCGGCCAGGCCGACAGCGCCGCCGCAGACGATGACGTCCGGCTGATGACGCAGTGCTGCGAGAAGGCGGGTGCCGACCTGGTGGTCCAGGCGGCTACGGCCGGGGAATCGGACCTGCTCCTGGAGGCGCGCCGCTGGCCGGCCCGGCCGTCATGGCCACCGGGCCGACGGTCATCGAAGATGTCTGCGTCCCGTCCGGGCAGCTGGCGGAGATGCTCTCGGCCGTCCAGGAGGTGAGCGCGGACACCGGCATTCCCATCCCGACCGTGGCGCACGCCGGTGACGGCAACCTGCATCCGGTCCTGATGCTGCCGGACCTGGGCGCGGACACCGTCGCCCGGGCCATGGCGGCGGGCGAACGGCTGTGCCAGCACGCGCTCCGGCTCGGCGGGACCATCACCGGCGAGCACGGCGTCGGGGTGCTCAAGCAACCCTGGCTGCGGCAGCAGATCGGCGCCGCGTCGCTGGCGGTGCACCAGGCGATCAAGACGGCGCTCGACCCGGCCGGCATCCTCAACCCGGGCCGGTCCTTCTAGGCGGTGAGGTAGACCGCGGACAGGTCGTCGTCGGCGTGCCCGGTGGCCGCGGTGTCCCGCCAGCGCGGGAGCAGCGCGGTGGTGAGCGTGAGCGTGGCGCCGGAAGCCTGCGCGGCCTGCGCCGCGAGTTCGGCGTCCTTAAGGGCGAGCCGGAGCGCGAACGCGGGGGTGAAGTCGCCGGCCAGCATGCTGCGGGCCTTCTGCACCGCGTACGGAGCGCCCAGCGGGGTCGACTGCAGCAGGTCCACGACCTCCGCCGGGTCCAGGCCCAGCCGGCGGGCGAAGGACAGGGTTTCCGCGGTCGTCTCGGTGAGGTCGGCGAGCCAGTTGTTGAGCACCAGCTTGGCCCGGGTGCCGTTACCGGCCGGGCCCAGCCAGGCGGTGGCGCGGCCGAGCGCGCCGAACACCGGGGCCAGCACATCCCGGACCTGGCCGGGGCCGCTGGCCAGGATGGTCAGCTGGCCGGCCTGGGCCGGGCCCTCGCTGCCGGAGACCGGGGCGTCGGCGAACACCACCCCGGCCGCGGCGGCCAGGCCGGCGAGCCGGGCCGTCCACTCGATCCCGACGGTGGCCATCTGCACCCAGATCGTGCCCGGACTGGCGGTCAGCAGGCCATCCGGTCCGCTGGCGGCCTGCTCGGTAGCGGGCCCGTCGGCCAGCATGGTGATGACGACCGTCGCGTCCCGCACAGCTTGCGCCGGGCTGCTGGCCACGACCGCGCCGTCCGCCGCCAGGGCTTCGGCGCGGCTGACGGTACGGTTCCAGACCCGCACGTCGAAGCCGGCGCGGGCCAGGTTGACGGCCATCGGCGCGCCCATGCGGCCGGTGCCCAGGAAGGCGACGACGGGGGTTGCGGTCCGGTCGTGGCGGTCAGGTCGGATGGATGTGGTGGTCATGGTGACGCCTCCGGCGGTTGGGTTTCCTGGTCTCAGCCTCGGGCGCGGGAGGGTGAGCCGGCGTCACCCGGCAAGGTGATCAGGCTTCGGCGTGATTGGCTTGCGCGCCAGGAGCCCGAGGGCGCGGGCCTGTTCCACCGCCTCGTGGCGGCGGTGCACGCCGAGCTTGTCGTACAGGTGGCGCATGTGGGTCTTGACCGTGTTCACCGACAGGTACAGCTCGTCGGCGATCTCCGGGGCCGAGAGCTTGGTCGGCAGGTAGCGAAGGACCCGGGCCTCGGCGTGGCTGAGCGGCTCGCGCAGCCGCGGCGGGCCGGCCGGCGACGAGCCGGCCAGCGTGGAGCCAGGCTGCCCGGCCAGCCAGCGCGGTCAGGATCCCGGTGATCAGGCCGGCGTGCGCGGTCCCCGTGCGGCGGTGGCGATCGAGCAGGTCGGGCGCCGGGTCGTACAGGAACGGGAAGAGCAGGCCCTCGGGTTCGGCCCGGTCCAGGGCCCGCTCGAGGGCACCTCGGGCGCCCGCCGCGTCACCCAGCGCGTCGCAGGCGATGGCCTGGAGCAAGAACGCCTGGACCTCCCACAGGTGCGCGTTCTGCAACGGAGCCGAGCCGTCGAGGACGGGCGCGAGCACGGCGGCCGCGGCCCCCGGGTCGTCCTGGGCGAGGCGCAGCGAGGCCTCGGCGATGCGTATCTCGCCCTGGTCCCGTCCGGCCTTTACCATGCTGGCCAGGGCTTGCTCGACGCGCTGCGTTTCGCCGGTACGCACCAGCGTCTGCAGCAGGTGCGAGCGCAGCCGGGGGGCGAGCGTGTGCGGGGAGACGAGCGAATCGGCCAGCCGTTCGGCCGCCTGGAAGGCGCGCAGGGCGGCGTCGTGACGGCCGCTGACGAACTCGAGCATGCCGCGGCCATAGACCAGCCGCATCCCCGCAGCCGGATCGGCTTCGGTCCGGAGGGTCCGTTCGGCCCGGCCGAGTGCCTGCTCCGCCTCCTCGATCCGTCCCTGGGTGACCATCGCCACGCCCAGGGCCAGGTAGGCGACGCCGGCGACCGGCTCATCGGCCCAGCCGTGCCGGGTGGCCAGCTCGATCGCCTGCAGGCCGCGCTGGGCCCCGGCCGGGAACGACCGCCAGCTCATCAGCTGCGCCTCGTTCGCCAGCCCGACGACCTCCAGATAGGGCCGGCCGATCCGGCGCGCCAGGGCGATGCCGTCCGCCAGGTGCCCGCCCGCCTCGTCGAGGCGGGACGTCCACATCTCGGCGGCGCCGAGGTTGATCAGCGCCAGCGCCCGCAGGTCCTCGCTCAGCCTCGGCTCGGCCGACTCGGCCGTCATCGCCGGGGCCAGCAGCCCTTCCGCCTCCTCGGCCACGGCCCCGATGTCCCCGCGGTGGCGGGCCAGGCGCATGCGCACCACCGCCAGGACGACCTGCGAGCGGCCGCGCCGCTCCGCGGGAACCGACTCCAGGGCCCGGGCGGCGAGAGCCACGTACCGTTCGGCCTCGGCCAAGGATCCCCGGACCAGCTGGTCGCTGGCCATCCGCGCCGCCAGCTCGGCATCGGCGGCGATCACCCCGGCCGGGAAGCGGACGAGCAGCTCATGCGCGGTGCTGCCCAGGCCGGCCAGGCCCAGGCCGATCCAGTGGTCCGACAGCGCGCGGGCGGCCAGGCGCCAGTTCTGCGCGGCCTGAGCGTGGCGGACCGCCTCAACGGGATACCCGTGTTCCGCGTACCAGCCGGCCGCGGCATCGTGCAGCGCGGGCAGTTCGTCCGGGGCGGTGCCCCGCAGCTCCAGCTGCAGCAGGTCGGCGAACAGCTGGTGGTAGCGGAACCAGGACCGCCGCGCGTCCAGCGAGACGACGAACGCGCCCGCCTCCTCGAGCTGCTGCAGGAGCCGTTCGCTGCCCGAGCCCCCGGTCAGCAGGTCGGCCAGCTCGCCGTTGACCCGGTCCAGGATCGAGGTGCGCAGCAACAGCCGCCGGGCCTCCTCGTTCTGCCGCTCCAGCACCTCGGCCAGCAGGTACTCGGCGACCGTGCGCTCGCTGCCGCCGAACTCGGCCGCGAACCGTTCCGGACCGGGATGCCCGGCCAGCGACAGCGCCGCCAGCCGCAACCCCGCCGCCCAGCCCTCGGTCCGCTCATACAGCGTCACCGCGGCCTGCTCTGACAGCTCCAGCCCGGCGGCCGCGAACAGATCGCGCGCCTCGGCCGGGCTGAACCGCAGATCCGCGGTGCGGATCTCGGTAAGCTCCCCGGCCAGGCGCAGCCGGTGCAGGCCCAGCCGGAGGTCGTGGCGGGTCACCAGGATGAACCGCAAGGCCGGCGGCGCGCGCATGATCAGCAGCTCCAGCTGGCGCAACGCCTCGGCCGAGTCCAGCTCGTGCACGTCGTCGATCACCAGCCAAACCCGGTCCCGGAGCGAGGCGAGGTCTTCCAGAAGCCGTTCGACCACGGTCCAGCCGTCCAGGTCGGGCGCCGCAGTCAGCCCCCGGACCCGTGCGGACCCGGGGGCGGTGGCCCGCAGCGCGTCGGCCACCGAGATCCACAAGCGCTGCGGAGCACCCTCGTCCGGCACCGGCACCCAGGCGGTCCGCGGGCGGAGTCCCGACTCGGCGATCCAGGACCGGATCAAGACGGTCTTGCCGCTCCCCGGCGGCGCCGACACCTGCACGACGCGCTGGGCCTCGGTCAGCAGCCGGAACAGCCCGGGCCGCGGCACGACGCCGTCCTGGACGGCCGGAGCTTCAGTCACCCCGGACCCGGCGGCAAGCTCCACGGCGGATCTCCTCGGCAGGCCCGGTCCAACCCTACGTCTTCCCGGGCCGATGGCCGAGGCTCAGGTGCGGTTCACCCGGTGGTGTGACGCCGGCTCACCCGGCCTGCCCGGAGGCTGAGGCGATCTCACCGAAAGGAATGCGGCCATGACTACCATGCACGCTCCCGGGCCGGTGCACGGCCGGCCCGTCACCGGCCAGCCCAGCAGGTCCGCACCGCGCGGCCGGCGGAACCGCGCCGTCTCCCGGCGGGCCGCGTTCTGGCTGCTGGCGCTGGTGCTGACCGTCACCATGCTCGGCACCACTTTGCCCACCCCGCTCTACGTGATCTACCAAGGCCGCTGGCATTTCTCCGCGGCCATGGTGACGGTGACCTTCGCGGTCTACGCCGTGGCCGTGATCGCGACCCTGCTGCTGACCTTTGCGATCCTGCTCGCGGTCCTGTGCCTGTTCTCGGTCTCGCGCTTCGCCCGCGGTGCCCGGTGACCTACCAGATCCTCGTCCGGGGCCGCCTGGGCCGGGTTATGTGTTCCGCGTTCCCCGACCTGCACCCGGAGGGACAAGGCGCGGACACGGTACTGACCGGTGCCCTGGCGGACCAGGCCGCGCTGCACGGCGTGCTGGCCCGGATCGAGGCGCTCGGCCTGGAACTGCTCGAGGTCCGCCGCCTGCCGACCGGATCACCCGGCGGCGTGACGCCGCCTCACCCTGGCGCCCGGAACGCTGAACCCAGCTGATCCCGGAAGGACCCTGACATGACCACGATCACGCACGGCGAGGTCTCGCCCGTTACCACCGACAGCCGGTCGTTCCTGCTCGAGCGGGTCCAGCCCGCGCTGAGCGGGCTGATGGACGGCTCCCTGTCGACCCTGGCCCCGATATTCGCGGTGGTCCTGGCCACCCACCACCCGCTGACCGCGTTCTTCACCGGCGCCGCGACCGCGCTGGGCGCCGGCGTGAGCATGGCCTTCTCCGAGGGGCTGTCCGACACCGGCGACCTCACCGGGCGCGGGAACCCGGTGCTCCGCGGCGCGATCACCGGCGGCGGGACGTTCGCCGGGGGCATCTTCCACACCCTGCCGTTCCTGATCCCCGGCTACGGCGCGGCGATCAGCGCCGCGATCGTCGTGGTCGGCACCGAACTGCTCACCCTGGCCTGGCTCCGGCACAAGTTCTTCCAGACCAGCTTCGCCCGGTCGTTCCTCGCGGTCACCGTCGGCGGAACGATCATTGCCACCCTGAGCGCCGCCCTGGGCCTGCTCGCGGCGGGCTGACCCCTCAGGCGAGCGCCGGCGCCTCATCTCTCACGGGTGCGCTGGCGCTGCAGGCGCGACGGGTGGCCCCTCGGCACGCTCGAAGGCAGCCGAGAACAGGTAGCTGGTCGCCAGGCTGCGGTAGGGCCGCCACTTCTCGGCGATGGCCAGGACCTCCTGCTCGGTCGGCCGGTGATCCAGCTGGTACGCGGCCTGGACGGCCTTGCGGAGCGCCAGGTCGCCCGGCAGGACGACGTCCTCGCGCCGCAGCGCGACCAGCAGGGCGCCCTGCACGGTCCACGGGCCGATGCCGGGAATCACGGTGAGCTCGGCCAGCAGCTCATCGTCGGACAGGGTGCTCAGCGTGTCCGGGTCCAGCCGGCCGTCCGTCATCCGCTCGGCCAGGTCGCGCAGCGTGCTGACCTTCCGCCAGGACAGGCCGGCCTGGCGGAGCTGACCGGGATCGGCGGCCAGCAGTTCGGCGGGCGCCGGGAGATGCCCGCCGAACAGGGCCTGGACGCGGGCCACCGTGTGCCGGGTGGCCGCGACGGACAGCTGCTGCCCGGTGACCTGGAACAGCAGGGCGCCGTACAGGTCCATCGGCGGCAGCTCGGTCAGCCAGGCCCGGGGGTCGAAGTCCGGCCGTTGGCTGATGAGCCGCGCCAGTACGGGGTCGGCGTGGCTCAGGTAGGCGCGCGCCTGCTCCAGCCACCTGGCGCGGCCGGAATCCTCGGTCACGAGGCTCATCGTAAGCGCTACTGCTCCTTCAGCAGGCGGTCGGTGAGCACGATCTCGATGACCGCCGCGACCGTGTCCTCGCGAGCCCAGTCGCGCTGAAGCTCAACGGCCAGGGAGACCCAGCTGACCGGAGCGTAGCGAACATCATGACGACCGGGAACGCGAACGCCACGGCCCAGAAACCGAGAGCCGGTCTGGGTCCGCTCACGCGCCGTAGGCAGGCACGATCGCGCCGCTGACCGGTGCGGCGGCGTCGCTGACCAGGAAGACGATGATGTCGGCGACCGCCTCCGGCGCGACCGCGTGCGCCAGCAGCTCGGGCGTGAGGTACGGGCGGTTCTTGGCCGTGTCGAGCAGCTGCGGCGCGACGGCGTTCACCCGGATCCCGAGCGGGCGCAGCTCCAGGTCGAGCACGCGGGTGAGGTGCACCAGCGCCGCCTTGCTGATGGCGTAGGTGACCATCCCGGCGGCCGGCTCCAGGCCCGGGCGGGCGGCCACGTGCACGATGGACCCTGAACCGCGTTCGCGCAGGTACGGGACCACCGCCTGGGTCAGCCACAGCGCCGGGCCCACGTTGACGTCGATCATGAGCCGCAGGTCCTCGGGGGTCGCCGTGAGCGCGTCGCCCAGATGGTACATGCCGATCGTGTTCACCAGCACCTCGGGCGGCCCGACCTCGGCGGCGATCCGGTCGACGACGCTCTTGGCCGCGGCCGGGTCGACCGGGTCGGCGGCGGCGCGCCAGGTGCCGTCCGGCAGTTCCTTGAGCGCCTCCTCGCTCCGGTCGACCCCGGCCACGGTGAACCCGGCGGCGGCCAGCTTCTCCGCCGTCACCCGGCCGAGCTCACCGCCCGCGCCCACGACGATCGCCACCCGCTCGCTCATGCCGCCACCCCCGGGAAAGTGGATGTCATGGTGCTTCTCCTTCGGTACTAGGCCCGTTCAGCTTCGCCACCGGGCAGGCGGCCTGTCATCACCGGATTCCGGTGATCTGCCGGCCCGCGCTGCTGGGTCAGCGGCCCGGAGCGGAGGAGGGCGCCGCCCACGACGGCACCGCCCGCGAAGATGCCGGTGATCCACCAGAACGCGGTGTCGTAGCAGCGCTGTGCATGGCGGTGACCTGGCGCTGGGCCACCATGGCCAGGTCGGCCCAGGAGGCGGTCAGCCAGTTGATGGCGGGGGCGGCCGCGCCGTTGTGGAAGCCGCCTGTCGATAGGACGCGGCCGAAGGGGTGGCCCGCACTGGCGGGCAGGTACACCGGGTTCTCGGTGACCGAACCAAGGGCGGTGCTGGCGGCGTGAGCCACCGCCTGCACGGCGCGCTGGGCCTGACCCAGGACTTGGGGAACGATGCGGTAGCTGACCGGCGCCTGGCGGGCTAGCCGGCCCGAGGTGACCGCGCCGCGCAGATGGCCGCGCAGGCGATGCAGGACGGTGCGTTCTGCCTCATCGCCCCGCAGGTCATCGAGGGCCTCATCGTAGGCGTCGAGCGGGGCAGCGAGCGCCTCGATCGACAGCGCGAAGATCGCCTCGGCCAGCTGCAGGCGGTTCCCGGCGTGCATGGCGATATCGGCGGCCAGCGCGGTGGCGCACGGAGAGCCGTTGATCAGCGCCATGCCCTCGCCCTCCACCAGGTCGCCGGAGTCCACGGCGGCCATCACATGCATGAGAGGCAGGATCTCCCCGGCGCCGCCCTGGCCGTCGAGGGGAACGCGAGGCAGCGGACGATCCAGCAGGGCGGCTACGCGCTGGGCGAGTTCAGGTCGCACCTTGGCGTGGCCGCCGATGAAGTCGGCCAGCCGGGCGAAGACGATGCCTCTGACCACACGCTCATCAAGGCAATCCCGGCCGAAGCCCCGCCCCACCCCCCGGAAGCGGCGCGCATAGTCGCGCAGTTCCTCCGGCGGGATCGCGGTGCCGACTTCCACGCCTGGCCGGGTCGTCACCCCGTAGATGAAGCCGTCCGGCTCAGCGCGCAATAGGCGCTCGAACCCCGCGCGGGCCTCACTCATGACCCGCACTGCGGCCGGGCTGATGACGACGCCCTCACCAGCGACGGTGACCCGCCGGAAGGCCTCCAGCGTGAAGTCTTCCGGCGCACCGACAACAACGGTCATTTCTCCTCCTGGCGGCCACGAGGCAGGTACGGGCGGGTGCAGACGGCGGGCAACGCGCAGCTGGGAGGTCCCGGTCCGGACCGCGATCGGCCTCGGTTTGACATCATGGTCAGCGAACACGACGAGGACGGTTCCCGGCTGAGGGGACGGCGAGGTGACCCGAATACGGCCAGCCGCCTGGCTCATCGCCGGGGTCACGCTGTTCCTGCTGGCCGTGGCCGGTTATGCCCTGCTCGTCCACGCGTCCCCGCAGTACTACTGGAAGCAGATCGACACGGCCGTCTACCGGGATGGCGGTATCGCGGTGCGGAACCAGCCGGCGATGCTCTACGCGCTGGGGCTCGGTCCGGCGAAGCTGCCGTTCATCTACGCGCCGTTCGCCGCGCTCCTGTTCGCCGCGGGGAGCGGTGCGTCGTTCGCGACCTGGCAGGCCGGGCTGACGGTGCTCACGATCGGGCTGCTCCCGGTGGTGGCGTACCTTTCCCTGGGACTCGCCGGGCGGCCCGCCGGCCCGGCCAGGGCGGCGGCGGCGTTTGCGATCGCCGCGGTGGGCCTCTGGCTCGAACCGGTTGCGATGACACTGTTCTTCGGGCAGATCAACCTCGTGCTGCTGGCCCTGGTGGTGGGCGATCTCGCGCTGCCGGACCGCCTCAAGGGCAAGGGCACCGGAATCGGGCTGGCGGCGGGGATCAAGCTCACGCCGTTGATCTTCATTCCGTACCTGCTGTTCACGCGGCGAGTAAGAGCCGCGGCGGTCAGCGCGCTGACGTTCGCGGTCACGGTGGGACTCGGGTTCGCGCTGTTGCCGCACGCCTCCGCGGTCTACTGGGGCGGGCAGTTCTTCGGGCCGAGCAAACACTTTCACCTGGACAACCAGTCCCTTAACGGCGTCATCCTGCGTCTTAGCCACGCCGGGCCCCACGCGCACGCGTACTGGCTGGTCGCGGCGGCCGCCGTCGGCATCGCCGGGCTCGCCACCTCTATACTGGCGAGCCGGCGTGGCCACGAGCTACTCGGCCTGGTCGCGTGCGCCGCGACCGGCCTGCTGGTGTCCCCGGTCAGCTGGTCGCACCACTACGTTTACGTGGTACCGGCGCTGGTCCTGGCCGCGTGCGGGCCACGGCGCCTCGGCTACCGGATCCTCTGCGCCGCGCTGGTGGCGGGCCTGTTCGGCTGGTGGCCCGTGCCTATCGGCAACCAGGGCGGCTACGACCCGAACGCCCCGCTGCTGCCGCGCGGGTTGCTGCTTCTCGCGCCGAACCGGGGCAACTACGGGACGGTCGAGTTCACCTGGCGCGGGCTGGAATTGATCATCGGCAACTACTACGTGCTCATCCTGCTCGTGTTTATCGCGGCCACCGCATGCGCCCTGGTGCTTAGCCGTCGCCTCGCCTCAGGCCTGAGTGTCACTGACCTGCTCGTGGAATCGGGTCTAAACCGGGGATGACCTCGTCCCTGACGGTGGTGGCGGGCAATCGCCGTGGTGTAGCGCTGGAGCGCGGCCTGCATCTGCTCGCGGCGGTCGGCGGCCTCCTCGATACCGAACACGAACGGCAGGAAGCCGCCGCCGACCTCGGCGAGGCCGGCCCGGATCGCCTCCGCGTCGCCGGGCGGGTAGATGCGTGCGGGTTCGCCGACTGCCACCCAGCCGATGGGGATCCGGGTCAGCGGCGGCACAACGCAGCCGATGTGGACCGTGCCGCCGAGCGCGACGCTGCTGGCCCGGCCCAGCTGCGCGCCATTGAAGACCCGGGCGCCGGTGGCGATGAACACCTCATCGGCGATCCCGCAGCCGGTCAGGTGCGACTGCGGGCCGGCCAGGACGTGATCACCCATGATGAGGGCGTTCTGCGGGGTGCCGCGCAGCACCGCGTTCTCCATGATCACGCAGTTGGCGCCGATCTCGACCGGGCCGCCCTCGGCGGCAACGACCGCGCCATGCATGATGCAGCTGCCGCGGCCGACGCGGACCTCGCCGCTCAGCACCGCGGTCGGCGCTACGTAGGCCTCGGGATGCACGGATGGAACCTTGTCCAGGTGTCGTATCCTCATCAGCCCAATGTGCACCCGCCCCGGCCGGATTGCACACCCCGGGCACTCCGTCCCGCGCAGGCGGGAAGCAGGCGACGCCAGGCAGCGTTATGGTGCCTGGCATACGAGTATCAAGCAGAAAGGGCTGACCGTCTCATGGCTGACGCACTGCCGGGATCAACTCGACCGGAACTGGACGATCCGTTCGCGCAGCTGACCGGGCCGCTGGCCAGCACGACCCGGCTGGACTTCGAGGTCGTCGACTCAGTCCGGCTCACCCCGCACGTGCAGCGGCTCAGGCTGACCGCTCCGCAGCTCGACGGGTTCGGCTACCTGCCTGGCCAGGATGTGATGCTGCTGGTGGCGGCCGAGGGTAACCGCCCGGTACGGCGGCGCTACACAATCCGGCAGCTCGACACGGCCGCACGGCTGCTCACCCTGGACGTCGTGCTGCACGGCGACGGTCCCGGTGAGCGCTGGGTGCGGTCGGCCCGGTCCGGCGACACGATCGAGGGCATCGGGCCGCGCGGGAAGATCACCACCTCGGCCACGGCCGACTGGCACCTGTTCATCGGCGACGAGTCGGCGCTGCCCGCGGCGTTCGCGATGACCGAAGCGCTGCCGGCTGATCGCCCGGCCACGCTCGTGCTCGAGGTCCCCGAGGCGAGCGACGAGCAGGACCTGACTGGCCCGGGCACCATCCGCATCTCCTGGCTGCACCGTCTCGGCGCGCCCGCTGGTGACCCGGCGGCGCTGGCCGCCGAGGCAGCCGAGATCGAGCTGCCGCCCGGCCGCGGTCACGCCTACCTGTTCGGCGAGGCGACCGTCGTGTCGCGGCTACGGGAGGTCCTGGCCGGACGAGGGCTCGGCCAGGACCAGATGTCACCCAAGGCCTACTGGGGCCGCGGCCGCGCCAACGCCAGCCACGGCGAGCCCGCCCGGGACACCTAGCCAATTCGCGTTACCGAGGTCCGCGCCATTGACAGCACGCGCGCTGGCCTGGTAGCGAGGCAGAAGGTGCCCAGAGGTACGTGACCGGCGCCAGCGTGCCCGGCGCAGATTCCAAGGCAGGTCTTTGACGGTGGCTCCAGCAGCTCCCCGGCTGATCGAACGGGGTGATCTTGTCGCTGCCCTGGATCGCGCGGCGGCGCGGAAGGTGACGGTCATCTCGGCGCCGGCCGGCAGCGGGAAGACGTCGCTGCTGCGCGCCTGGGCGGGCCGTCCGGCGCAGCGGCACCGGCTCGCCATGCTGCAGGTGCAACGCGACCAGCAAGACGCCCAGCAGTTCTGGCTGGCCCTGCTCGACGCGGTGCGTCATGCGTCGGCCGCGACCGGCGCGGGACCGTCGGCGGCGACGCCTGACTTCAATGCGCCAGCCATGGCCGACCGGGTGCTGTCGGAGCTTGCCGATGATCGTGGCGGCGGCACGCTGGTTATCGATGATCTGCACGAGCTGACCTCGCCGGAAGCACTCGCTCAGCTCGCCCGGATGCTGACGGACCTTCCCCCGCAGGTGCACGTGATCCTGACCACGCGCCACGATCTGCGTCTGGGCCTGCATCAACTGCGGCTGGCCGGTGAGCTGGCCGAGATCCGCGCGGCCGACCTGCGGTTCACCGAGCGCGAAACACGGGAGCTCCTGGCCGCCTCGGGCATCGCGCTGTCGGAGGCGGGAGCGGCGCTGCTTTACCAGCGGACCGAGGGGTGGGCCGCGGGCCTGCGGCTCGCGGCGATCTCCCTGGCCGGTCACCCCGACCCGGAGCGGTTCGTCACCGAGTTCTCCGGCAGCGACCGCACGGTCGCGGAGTACCTGCTCGCCGAGATGCTGGAACGCCAGCCACCCGAGGTCCAGGATCTGCTGCTGCGCACTTCCCTGCTGGACCGGGTCAACGGCGACCTGGCCGATCTGCTGACCGGCCGGCCGGGCTCGGACCGGATCCTGCTGGACCTCGAGGACGCCAACGCGTTCGTGGTGCCGCTCGACCCGGAGCGGAGGTGGTTCCGCTATCACCACCTGCTGGCGGATTTCCTGCAGCTCGAGCTGCGCCGGACGCTGGCCGCGGACGTGCCGGCCCTGCACCGGCGGGCCGCCGGCTGGTTCCTCCGGCAGGGCCGGGTAGTGGACGCCATCCGGCACACCCAGGCGGCGGGCGACTGGGCCGATGCGGCCCGGCTGCTGGCCGACCATTCGTTCAGCCTGACCCTCGACGGGCAGGCGCAGACCATGCAGGCGCTGGTGCGGGCCTTCCCGCCGGGTGAGTATCACCCGGAACTGGCCCTGGTACGGGCAGCGGGCGACCTGGTTCAGGGGCGCCTGGACGAGTCCGCCGCCCATCTGGCGGTCGCCGAGACCTACGCCGAGGGGGCACCGCCGGACCGCCGCCGCCTCCAGGTCGCCATCGCGTCGCTGAAGGTGTCGCTGGCCAGGCGGCGAGGTAACCTGACCGGCGTCATCGAGCAGGTCAGATTCCTTGACTCCCCGGTGTCCGGGCCGTCCGACGAGGACATCGTTTTGGGCAGCGACCTGCGGGCGGTGGCGCTGATGAACCTGGGGACGGCCGAGGCGTGGTCCCTGGGGCTTGAAGACGCCGAGCGCCATCTCCGGGAAGGTGCCATCCTGGCCCGGGAGATCGGCCGCCCCTACCTGGAAGTCGGCTGCCTCGCGCAGCTGGCGTTCGCGTCGAAGATCCGTCCGTTCGCCATCGCTCAGGCGCGCTGCCGCGAGGCCATAGCGCTGGCCGAGCAGTACGGCTGGGGTACGGAACCGGTGATCGCACCCGCACTGAACACGCTGGCCGGCACGATGATCTGGACCGGCGAGTTCGACGAAGGCGAGCGGTGGCTGCGGCGCGCCGCGCGGGCCCTGCAAACAGACACCGGGCCGGACATGTGGCTGCTCATGCATATCGCGAGCGGCATGCTGCACGCCTGCCATGACCGCCTGCCTGAGGCGTTCGAGGAGTTCGGCGCGGCCGAACGCCTGCAATCGGGGCTCGCGGGGTCGCACGCGCTGGCGAGCCAGGTGACCAGCTGGCTGGTGGCCACGCAAGCCCGCCTCGGCAGCCCCGGCGAAGCCCGCGCGGTGCTCGCCGCGGTCGGTGACGAGCGATCCGGGTCCGGTGAGTTCCGCGATGCCTGCGCGGTCATCTGCCTCGCGGAAGGCGACCCGGCCGGGGCCCTGCGCGCGGTGCGGGATGTTCTCGACGGCACCGCGCCGGTCATCGGTTACGTCACCCTCGTCGAAGCGCAGCTGCTGGCCGGGCTGGCCCATCGCCAGCTCGGTGACCAGCGCGCAGCCAATAAAGCGGCCGAACACGCGCTGACCCTGGCGGAGCCCGACCGGCTGGTGCTGCCGTTCGCGATGACCGGCTCCCGGGAGCTGCTCGAGGCCCTGCCGCGGCACGAGACGGCGCACGCCGCGCTGCTGGCCGAGATTCTCGATGTCCTGCACGGTTCATCCCGGGCGGCAGCGGAGCAGCGGTCACCGCGGCCGGCCGAGGAACTCAGCCCGGGCGAGCTGCGGGTGCTGCGATACCTCCCGACGAACCTGTCCAGGCCCGAGATCGCAGGCGAGCTGTCCGTTTCGCTGAACACCGTCAGTACGCATCTTCGCAGCATCTACGCCAAGCTCCAGGTCGGTGACCGGTCCTCGGCTGTGCAGCGGGCGCGGGAGCTGCGGTTGCTGGCGGCCGGCCCTATGCACTAGCCCGGCGGTCACCCGATCCCGGTGATGCGCTCCAGCCTGGCCCCCTTGACCATGGCGTTATGGACCGCCACCCGAGGCCGCTAAAGGAAGGAACTGCCATGCCCGGCGCGGCCGGCGGACTGCTCGCTTACCGCTCCGCGCAGGGCCGGTGGGTGGTCGCGGCGATGATCTTGGGGTCGTCGGTGGCGGGGATCGACTCCACAGTGGTCGCCGTCGCGCTGCCCGCGATCGGGCGGAACCTGCACGCTGGCTTCGGGGACTTGCAATGGACGGTCACGAGCTACACGCTGACCCTGGCCTCGCTGATCCTGCTGGCCGGCTCGCTCAGCGACCGCTGGGGGCGGCGGCGGGTGTTCCTGGCCGGGCTGGCCTGGTTCACCCTGGCCTCGGTGGCTGTGCGCGACCGCGCCCGGCATCGGCTGGCTCATCGCCGCGCGGGCCGTGCAGGGTATCGGCGGCGCGCTGATGACACCGGCCAGCCTGGCGATCATCGAGGCCGCTTTCGCCCCCGGCGACCGCGTGCGCGCGATCGGGACGTGGGCGGGCTTCAGCGGGGTGTCCGCCGCGATCGCGCCCTTCCTGGGCGGGTGGCTGCTGGAAGCCGGCAGCTGGCGGTGGATCTTCCTGATCAACGTTCCAGTGGCCGCGGTGACCGCGTGGGCGACGCTGCGGCACGTTCCGGAATCCCGGGATACCTCACAGTCCGGGAGCGCCGACTGGCTCGGCGCGCTGGCCGGCGTCGCCGCACTGGCCGCGATCACCTACGCGATCATTGTCCTGCCCGGCGCGGGCGTAAGGTCACCGGGATTCGCCGCGGCCGCGATCCTCGCCGTGGCGTCCTCGGTCACCTTCGCCGTGGCCGAACGGCGCGGGAGCCATCCCATGCTCCCGCTGACGATCTTCCGGCCCGCGCAATTCCGCGCCGCCAATGCCGTCACCTTCGTCAGCTACGGCGCCCTGGGCGGCTTCGCGTTCGTGTTCATCCCGGCCCTGCAGATCGTCGCCGGCTACAGCCCGGTCGTGGCGGGCTCGGCGCTGGTGCCGGTCACCGTCGTGACCTTGCTGCTGTCCGGAGCTAGCGGCCGGCTGGCGCAGCGGACCGGCCCCCGGCCGCTGCTGGTGGCGGGCTGCCTGATGTGCGCGGCTGCCTCGCGTCCTCGCCGTGCGCATCGGCTCGCACACCGGCTACTGGACGGCCGTATTCCCGCTGGCCTTGCTGTTCGGCCTGGGCCTGGCGTCCCTCGTACCGCCGCTGACCGCCACCGCGATGAGCTCCGCCCCTGACTCCGTGGCCGGTCTCGCCTCCGGGGTGAACAACGCGGTGTCGCGGGTAGCGGGCCTGCTCTGGATCGCCGCGCTGCCGCCCATCACCGGTCTCACCGGGGCGGCCTACACCCACCCGGCGCAATTCCAGTCCAGCTTCGCGCGGATCAGCTGGATCTGCGCGGCCGCGTTCGCCTGCGCCGCGTTGCTCGCCGCCACCTACATCACCGGGCCTGGCCGCCCCGCCCCGGCGCGGCCGGCCCTCGTCCAGACCCCGGTGCCCCACCTCACCTGCCCGGTCGTCTTCCGCGACGCACCGGGACCGGCCCCCGGACCGGACAGTGTGCCGGCCTAGGAGGGGTCCGCCGCGATGCCCGAGTCCTGCCAGTCGGTGGTCTACCAGGCGACCTCGGCCCACACCGTCTGCCCGCTGGCGCGGACGTCGTGACCGAGCTTGTCCGCGAGCGCGGCGACGATGGCCAGCCCGCGCCCGTACTCGTCATCGTCGGACCGCGTCGCGCGGGCCGCTCCACTCGCCGGTCCCGGCGTCGGAGACCTCCAGCCGCGCCCATCCCGGCTCGGTGCGCACCGTTAAGGTGAACTCCCCGCCGTCCCGCCGGACGGGGTGTGCCGGATGGCGTTGGAGGCCAGTTCGGCGGTGATCAGCTCCATGTCATCGGCGCGGGGCGAGCCGGCCAGAATGCCGCGCACGAACCGGCGCGCGGATGGGACGATGGCGGGGAGTCCGGGGAAGGTGACTGAGGTCTCCAAGGCCCGGCTCCCTACGCGACACGGCGACACAAAGCTGAGTACTCAGCTTGCACCTGAGTACTCACCTTCGTCAAGCTTGTTCGCGTGCCCGCTCCGACATACCAGCGGATCGCGGACGACCTCCGCCGCTCCATCGTGGACGGCGTACTCGCCGCCCGGCGCGAAGCTGCCCAGCCGGCACGAGCTGGCCCGCCAGTACGACGTGTCCGACCGGGTAGCGGTCGAGGCCGTCCGGCTGCTGGTCGCTGAGGGGTTCGTGGAGAGCCAGGTCGGGGTCGGGGTCGTACGTCCGGCAGCGGCCCGAGCGGCAGCGGCTCACCCGCTCCTGGTACACCTCGCGGCAGGGCGGCTCCCCGTTCCGCGCGGACATGTCCGCCGTCGGGCATCCCCGGCACGTGGGAGTCCTCCACCGAGCGCGTCCCGATGACCCCGGCCATCGCCGCCCGGCTCGGCGCCGAGGCCGGCGATCCGGCGATGCGCACGACCTACACGTTCTTGGGCGACGGCAAGCCGGTCACGCTCTCGGTGAGCTGGGAGCCGACCGCGCTGACCACGGGCACCGCGATCATGCTCCCCGAGGAAGGGCCGCACGCCGGCAAGGGCGTCGTGGAGCGGATGGCCGTCATCGGCCAGCAGATCACCCACGCCGAGGAGACCGTGGCCGCCCGGCCCGCGCTGGCCTCCGAGGCGGAACGGCTGGGCATCCGGCCGGCGGGATCGTGCTCACCATCGCCCGCATCTACCACACCGACGAGCGGGCGGTGGAGACCGCCGACATCATCATCCCCGTCGAGCGGTACGCGCTCGTCTACGACGTACCCGTCCGCCAGGAACAGCAGAACCGGGCGGTGAAGTAGACCGGCCGGTTCGCGCCAGTCGGATGCTGGTGATCTTCGCGGCCCGGCGCCTGGACCGCGGGGTGGCGGCAACTACGTCGTTGCGGCAACGCCGTCGTCAGGGCGCGTCGGAAATCAACACGCGGGTATGGGTTGTCTCCGTGCTTATGTGCTGCCGGCTGAGAGCAGGGGCTGCCGGCGGAGATCCTGCTGTTTTCGGTGATCGCGAAGGGTTTACTACTCCATAGGCAAAAGTGGCACGTCTACGGACAACCCCTACCGCCCCCGCCGCAGGCTGGTTATTCAGGGAACCATCCAGCTGTGAAGCGGGTCGGCCAGGCGCCAGCTGCGCCGAGTCGCCGACTGACTGTAGAGGCGATACAGCTCTGACGTTGCGTCAAGGGTAAGCGACTGCTCTCCGCCACAGTTCTGGGAGTAGCCTCCCCGGAAACCTGGCCATCGGTCCGCGCGGATACGCTCACCGTCGGCGCGCGACGCGGATCCTGCCACCATCCCAAGTGCGGGATCGCCTCCCCGCGCCTCGCTCGAACCCGGCCTAGTTGGGCGTAGCCTTGTCCCTGATGTTCTCCAGGTCTTTGAGCAGTTCACCGATTTCTGCTCCGTGTTCATGCCGCTGAGTTAGGTATGCAGCCAGACACAGGACAAGGACGGCAACACCGATCACAGTGACCGCCCAGAGAACATCCTTGATCCCGGAAGAGGTAATTGGCAGGGTGAGCGCCCCCACGAAGGCGCCCGCGGCGAGCGCCGCCCCAACGCCAACCCCAGCCAGCCACAGATTTCCCCAGCCGCCGCGCCTGCATCGGTCAAGCCGCTCCGTTATCCGGTCCCACTCGCGCAGGCCGACCACCACTGCCGGCTCCTGGCCCCGATAGACGGCGTACTCCTGAGTTACGTACACGGACCCCCGCCGCCTAGGCATCCGGCCTCTCCTTCCGCGTCAGCTAGCGCGCAACATTGGCTCCACCACCACCGGACACCTTGGTCAATGCCACGGGCTAACCTGTCTCCGGGTAGGGTCGCTAACCTTTTTCGGTATGTCCCCGGTCCAGCATGCCGCACCTTTCCGCTCGACGCAACCTCCTCGGAACTGTATACTTTAACCTCATGGAGGTTAATCTGAGCTTGGGCGGTGACGGCGAAGGCTTGGAGACGGCCGAGGCGCTACTCGCTGAACGCCTCCGGGCGCTGCGCGAGGGAGCGGAGATGACGCAAGGGCAGCTCGCTGAGCGGATGACTCAGCTCGGCTTCTCCATGCACCAGACCGCCATCGCTAAAATCGCAGCGCGGCCAGCGGCCGGTCAGCCTCAACGAGGCTGTTGCCCTCGCCGCCGCTCTCAGGGTGCCGGTGACTGATCTTTTCTTGACCGACAGCGAGGGCGGCCCGGATTCGGGGGAACTCTGGTCGGAACTCCTCACAGCGGCTGCTCAGCGACTGGAAGTAACACGCCGCCACCAGGAGCTAGAGGAACAGCGAGCGGTTCTTGACCAGCAGCAGGCCGAGTTGGCCGACCGATTCAAGGTAATAGCGCAGCGGGAAAGCGCAGCCCGGAAGAGATGGCGGGCAGCCAGAGCTATGAGCGATCCGCGAGCCTTTGCCCCGAAGGAACATCCGCCGGTCACTGTCGCCACCGCGAAAGAACTGTACGCGAATGCCATTAAGTGTGCTTATCCAGGTTGCGACCGCCCATTGTATCGCGTGAACGCGGATGGCAGCAGGACGCTGAACTCCCGCATCGCTCACATCTGCGCCCGCCGGGAAGGGGGTCCCAGGTGGGACCCGGAGATGTCTCTGGAAGAAAACCAGTCGGTTGACAATCTCCTGCTGCTCTGCATTGAGCATGCCGACGAGATCGACCAGCCCCAGCGAATCGGCTTGTATCCCGTTTCAGTTCTGCGCAGTTGGAAGAGGGAACAGGTAGCCCACTTTGATGAGCAGGCCGGCGGATACAGCGTCACCGATGCTGAAGCCGCAGAAGTAACCCAGGAGTCCGATAGCCTGGAACTTCAAATGACAGCTGAAGTAATCAACCTCGGCGGAGAAGGCGGAAGCGCCCCCGGCGCAGGAGGGGGCAGCGGCGCCGCCATAGGTAAGGAGGCAAGATCCGGCCCTGGCGGCCCCGGCGGGTCTTTCACCTTCAACATGCACGGCGAGCCCGGCCGCGCCCCAGGAGCGGGCGGCGGCGGCGCAGGATCTATAGATCCAGATTCCCCTCTGTTCTGGAAGGGTGAGGGAATAATTTCGGTCGGCGAATGGGCATTCCTAGGTTTCGACGGTCCTGACGGCGGTGATACTACCATCTCATCTAAGGATGACGGACGCGTGCTGCTCCGGGCAAAGGGCGGCCGTGGGGCCCGTGCAGGAACCGGAATCCGGTCCAAGAGCGATAGACTGGCCGTCTCTACCCTGATGCTTGCGAACTATGTAGAATTCCGGGAGAATTTCGGCTACGTCACGGGCGCCGGCTTCGACCATTACAGTGTCCTCAACCTCAATAACAGCCTGCCACTTAACGGATTGCTCACCCTTGAATGCGGCGGAGTGCCGACGGGAGAATACTCGCTGACCCTTGAGGCGCTAGATCCAGAGAACAACGTGATGTCCACCATTACATTTGTCTTCAAGGTGACCCGCCCCGGAGACATCCTTAGGATGATGTTCAAGTTCACGCTCTCGGTAGCGATAAACCAATTCGGCTTGTGGACTGTAGTTGCATGTCACGAAGACAGGGAACTCGCCCGCCTCCCTGTAGTCATCAAACAGGGCGTCCCAGGAACCTAAACCCCCGACCTCCTTTGACCAACCGGTCAGCCCGCCGGCCGCCTAGCACGAAGCCAACGGCACGGATCGCAGCCGGGCTGCCCCTGTGCACAGCCGATCTCATCACTCGATGAGATGAAGATCGCCCGGACCGAGAACGCGTGGGCCCGCGACGATGCGGAGAAGATGCTGGCCGAGTTCCGCGCCGAGGCCGCCTGGAACCGGGATGAGCTGCGCCCCCAACGGGACAGCAGGTGCTGCATCCCGTCCGGAGTCCGGTCCCCGGCATGCTCGGCGATCGTCCAGCAGTTCTTGCGCGGCAGCTCGGCCAGCAGGCCCAGCACGAACGCCCGGGCCCGGCGCCGCGGCTCCGCCCGGCTGAACCGGGCACCGGCCCGGTCATCAGCTCATCGAATGTCCCCAGCCAGCGGCCAGGGTCTACGCTGGGGCCAGCGGCCGCCAGAAGATCATCGCGAGTCGTCACAAACCCAGATGATCAGACAGCGGCCGCCCCGTCTCCGGTGCCGGCACCCAAGATCTACGGCCCGGGCGGCAGGCAGGGCTGCATCACGTCCAGCCGCGGCCGGCGTAGCATCCGCCTGCCATCTCACACCCAGGAGCACACATGCGACGAGGCGAGATCTGGTGGGTCGAGTTCGACGAGCGACGGCCTGTCGTGCTGCTGTCCGAAGACGAGCCGTCCGGGTTCCGGGCGATGCAGGTCGTCGCTCCAGCGGATACCGACTTCTCCGGCCTGGGAATCGAGGTGGCAGTCGGCGTCCCGGAAGGACTGCCCTTTGAAGGCGTGCTGCGGTTCGCGTTCCCGTGGCCGGGCTTTACCCCGTGCACCTGGCTGACCACCCTGAGCCGGGACGACCTGATCGAGCGGGCAGGCGCAGTGTCCACCGCCAAGCTCAGCGAGATCGACGACGCACTGCGTGCCAGCGAGCAAAGGACGGAGTGGACCCCGGCCGCGGCGGCCAGGCTCAGCGAGATTAAGGATTCCCTCCGCCGGCGGACTCAGGCAGACGGAGAAGGAACGGACGCCCACGCTGACGAAGGTCGATCTCGTCCGCACGACCGACGGTCCGCGGCGCCTCAGCAACAAGATCACGATCTACGGCTGGAGTACTAGACGTAGGAACGAGTCACTCAACCGTTTGATTGCGCGATACTTGTGTGATGCCTAGCAGTACGGACTACCTGAGCGGCCCGGCCCGCCGGCAGTTGCAACTCATCTATGACCTTCTGCGTGAACGAGGGGCATGGCCGACATTCCAGACTGTCGACTTGCGGTTCGACCGAACCCTAGGGATCGAGGACGCACAGGAAGCACTGGCCCGTATACCACCGGTGTACTTGCAGAAGTCTTGGCGCGCCCAGGGCTTTTATGACACGGACGAGGTCCGCCTCAGCCTTCGTGGTGTTCGTGAGTGCGCTGGCGCTGATGATGATCTAGAATTGTTGGTCCGTTTTATGGGGTGGGTTTCTGACCTTGAGCGTACACAAGATGCTGACGATGAGGCTGCTCCTATGGTCAGCAGTGTCGATTTCGCCAAACACATCGGCCTTGCTATCGGGCCAATCGCTATTGATAGCGATAGTTTGGATAATGAAACAATCGAATCCAATAGTGCCGCAATCTCCATTGATCAAAATATCAAGGAGAACAGGAATACGCTTGCGCGCCTCAGGGTCCTGTTCGACGTTATTCCCAACTTCTGGGTCGGCCTGGGATATCAGGAGCTATGGCGTTGGCAGGTAACCGTCGACCGGCGGCGTCTGCGCCCATTCCGAAATATTCATAGCGTTGACCAATTGATAGATTATGACGATCAAGTGCGAAGAGACCTCGGACAGCAGCACAAGTTCTCGACCGAATGGCAAATCGGTATGCCAGATAGCTCAGCGGCCACCGAAGATCTGGAAGTAACGGAGATTCCTGTCGAACTCGACTCGATCGGGAAAAGTACCGACGTAGAGCGCGAAACAATTTACGAGGATGATGTTTTGGATGATGTCGATGGCGGTGGGCTTTTGCTTAATGGCGATCTAGTGGAACTGGGAGTAGGGAGAGATGTGCTCCATGAAGAATATGAAGCCGGTAAGCCTGGCGCCGATCCTCAGATCACGCTTTCCCTGGACTGCGATGGTCAAATATACTCTTGGAGCGCGATTTACGAGCGCGAGAGTGACTTGTTGCGCTTGATCCGCGATGCCGGAAGACCTTCGGAAGCTCCTTCTATACTCGTCGATAATAGCTTCCAGTACTTGCATGCCGACCGCATATCTCCTGCTGTCACCTACCCGCGCTCACACGAGATAGCAATTCGACGCGGCTTCCTTGGTGTGCACGGCGAACACACGGTCAACTATCTACGCCATTTCCAGGACGAACCTGTAAAGAATGGCCAGCTTAATCATCCAACCGCCAAATCCCGACGGCTGTTGGACGAGGCCGAAGCCTGGATGCAGGATATATGTCCCGGCGTGAATCTTCAAGCCGACCCGATCGAGAATACAGACCTAGTGCGGCTTAGCTACCGGTTCGGCACAGCCGGTCTATCATCCAGCAATCGGTACCGACCAACTAACGTCGGATTCGGCCTGACGTATGTGCTTCCTGTTGTCATAGCGTGTCTTACTGCTCGCCGCGGTGGTCTTATTCTTCTTGAGAATCCCGAAGCGCACCTCCATCCTCGTGGCCAAACGACAATGGCAAGACTTACATGTGCCGCAGCTGCCGCAGGTGCCCAAGTAATCGTGGAGACACACAGCGATCATATCCTTAACGGTGTTCGGCTAGCAGTCAAGGATGGCCTGATACCAGCAAATGATGTTCTACTTCATTTTTTTCAACGCACGGAGACACCAGGCAATGTCAAAATCTTGAACGCCGGCACTAGG
Source organism: uncultured Actinomycetes bacterium (assembly GCA_963819785.1). Lineage (GTDB taxonomy): Bacteria > Actinomycetota > Actinomycetes > Streptosporangiales > Streptosporangiaceae > Palsa-504. The sequence continues at coordinate 86,343 of CAWFXW010000017.1, forward strand.
TGAAGATGGCATGATTTCTGAATGGCCCGATGGGTTTTTTGATGAATGGGATCGCTCGCTAGATAAACTGCTCGACTGACGTTATCCTAAGAAGGGGCAAATCGGATGCCTGTACTTATTTTCTTGAACGAGCTCTCGTTTTCTACCGCTACAGATCGGCGAGTAGCCAATGATGCCATGATTGAATTTATAGAGGTATTTAGGAATATTTTGAAGTACCGCCCCGCTATCTCATTGATTAGTCATATTGAACTAAAGTCGCTTGAGTTGGCTAGAGGGTACTTCTTAACACAATGGATTGCTGCGGAGCGGAAGAACCTTGATCGGTGGCGACTAATCCGGGCGATTCAGAATACTGCTCCTTACAGTTCGCTAGCCTCCGCTGGAATCCCTGACAATATCGAATATCGGCATGAAGGTCGTGTCGCTGAGGGTTTGGGATATGCTCACCTCCTGGATGGCATAGGAGTCAGCCTTGCCGTAGAGGATTCGTGGGATTCTCCGTGGGTGACTATTGACCGCGTCATCGTGACCATAGATGATTGCGGTGAAGACACCACAAAAGATGATCAAGTTGAAGTTCGCCATGCGGCAACATGCGCGAATGCTGCACGGACCAGCACGTCACCGGGGACGGCGACTTCGACGCAGTTCCCGGACGCCGAGTAGGTGCTCGTGACCCATTCCGGTGAATCACTCATTGTGATCATTCCTGCACTAGCTTGTCGATGAACCGCGCGGACTCGGCCGGGGTCAGCGCGCCCGCGCGGAGATGATCGAACATCATCACCAGCCTAGCCGTGTCGGCGGGTGCCTCGATGATCCTGCCCGCCTGGTAGCCCTCCGCGTAGCCGACGCTGGGGGAATCGGCGAAGTCGAAGATGGTCACCGGGCCTTCTGACCCGGGGCAATCTGAGGTCGCGAACGGGAAGACCTGCACCGTGACCCGCGGCAGCCGGGCATACCCGGCCAGCTTGGCTAGCTGGGCCCGCATGACGCCCGCCCCGCCGAACCAGGTCCGCAGCGCGGCCTCCCCGATGATGAACCAGCAGAAGGGCGGCTCGTCCCGGCCCAGCACCTCCTGTCGTTCCATCCGGGCGGCCACGTCGCGCTCCACCGCATCGGCTCACCCGCGCCGCCGGCTCGCTGCACGGAGGGAGACCGGGCCCGGGTGGTGGTCCGGGAGCTGCCGCCGTACGCGCTGGGCGCGGAGCTGTCCCGGTGACCGTGTCGTCGTGGCTGAAGCTGACCGTGTGCCTTGTGGCTGCTCCGCAAGACCGTCAAGGGCACCGGGTGGCTGCTGGTCTTCGCGGTGGTGATCGCGGCCTGGCCGCTGACCCTGATCACCGCGGCCGGGTACATGCTGGCGTGGCGGCGAGGCTGGCCCGGGGCCTGGCTGTGCCGCACGGCCGCCTGGTCGCTGGTCATGCCCGCCGGCGTGGCTGGCCGCCGCGGCCCTCAGCACGCAGGACCTGCGGGCGGCGGCGCTGGCCCCGGTCCGGGCCTGGGAGCACGGCTGGCCCTACCCGGCCACCTGGCTGGCCGCGGCCCGCGAGTTCGCGCTGTGGATCCCGGCCACGGTCCCGGCCGGGCTCGCCCTGGCCGCCGGGCTGTGGGCGTGGCGGAACTACGCCATCACCGCCGGCCTGGCCGGGATCACCGCCTCCGCGCCGATCACCTTCGACACCCGGCAGTGGAAACACCAGGTCCGCACGGCCAAGGGCCTGACCGAGGCGCCCGGCGCCGTGCCGCTGCTGGCCAGGGGCGGGAAGATCCCGGTCGGCGGCACCATCCGCACCGTCGGCCACCACTGGGACCCGGTCTTCACCCTCCCGCCCGCCGCGCTGCGCCCGGCACATGGTCATCGTCGGCGCGACCGGGTCAGCGGGAAGACGAACTTGATGATCCGGCTGTGGGCGGGCTGGTTCACCGCGACCCTGGACGCCGCCTACGCCGGGAAAGGCGCGGTGCCGCAGCTGATCGTGCTGGACTGCAAGGGCGGCCCCGACGCCCGCCGCAAAGCCAACCGGACCCGCCGGCTGCTCTACGGCGCGGGCGCCCGCCGGGTCGCGATCTGGCCTGACGAGGCCCGCCTGTCCCTGTGGGACCTCCCGGCCCGGGACCTGGCCGTGCTGCTCGTACCAGATGATCGAGTCCGGGACCGGCGCGGCGGCCTACTACGCCGACATCATGCAAGCCGTCCTGACCCTGGCGGTCACCGCCCCGGCCGGGCCGCCGGTCAACGGGGCCGGGTTCCTGGACCGCCTGGATGCCCGGTGGCTGAGCAACGCCTGGTCCGACGGCCGTCACCCGGCCGCAGGTGGCCCGGGTCCAGGCCGCCGCCAGGCACCTGCCTGACATCCAGCTGCGGTATCGCGACGCTGCTGGACCGGCTCGGCCCGGCGCTGGACGGCCCCGGCACCCTGGCCGACGCTGACGCCTGGTACTTCATCCTCGAAGGCACCAGCGAACCCTCGGTCGCCGAAGCGCAGGCCATGGCGATCACCGAGCTGGCCGCCCACGCCGCCGTCAACCCCGCCGGGCCGCCGCGGGCGATGCTGCTGGCCGCTGATGACTACTCCGCGGTCTCCGGGCGGGTGCCGCTGTCCAACCTGTACGAACGAGGCCGGTCCCTCGGCATCGGCGTCCAAGTCAGCGCCCAGTCCTGGCAGGGCCTGGGCGCCGACCGAGGACGAGCGGTACCGGATCGCGGCCACCGCCGACGGCGGCATCTTCGTCCTGCACACCCCCTACCCCGAACCGCTGACCCAGCTGGCCGGCACCCGCCGGGTCCTGGAGACCGCCCACAAGCTGGTCGGGAACTCCTGGGGCGATGAGGGCACCACCCGCGAGCAGCGGGCCTGGACCGCCGACCCCGACCTGATCCGCCGCCTGGAAATCGGGCAGGCCTGCTACATCCACCGCGGCGCGGCCACCTTCGTCCAGGTCGCCCGGCCCCAAACCCTCCCCCCTCACCCTCCTGCCCGCCCACCCGCCCCGCCGCCGCCCGTGGCCATACCCACGCCCCGCGAGGAGCCGCCCCGGACCGGTGGCCGCCCCCGGACACCCCGGACCTGGGGGACTTCTTCCGCCCTGGAGCCGCCCGATGAACCGGGACGCGCGGGACCCGTACGCCCCGAACCCGTTCGCCGTCCTGGGCCTGCCCGAATGGCCCGACCTGGACGACGAGACCGTCAACGCGGCCTGGCAGGCGATCGCCGCCGACACCCACCCCGACCGGCCCGACGGCGGGAACCTGGCCCGGTACACCCAGGCCACCGCCGCCTACTTCGAGCTGTCCAGCCCCTGGGGCCGCACCGAAGCGTTCGCCGACCTGCTCGAAGCCGCCTGGGCCGAAGGCCGCTACGACGCCTGCCCCGGCCACTACCCGCCCGGCTACGACCCCGGCGACGACCGGCCGCTGCCGCCCGGCCCGTGGGAGATCGAGCTCGGCCCCATCCCGCTGGAGGAGATCTGGCACCAGGTGGCCCAGATCCCGGCCCGGTTCCGCCGCGGCCACCCCTGGCATCTGCTGATCCGCGCCGCGGTCACCGCCGGGCTGTGCCTGGCCATCCTCACCGTGTTCCCCGGCCAGTTCGTCGCGGCGTACGATGCGCCGTGGTCCTGACCGGGTTGTTCGCGATGTCCGTCCGGGAGGACATGGCGCCGCCGGACCGGCCGCCCGCAGACTGCCGCCGCCCGGCAGGACGTGATGCCTCCGGCGGGGCCTCGGGCTCCAGGATGGCCCCTCAGGTCCCGCGCCCGGCTGCGGGCCCGTAGCCGGCCGGGTCCGGGGCCTGTCCACCCCTTTCCCGCCGGCCCGTCAGGGCCGTGGCATACCGCGCGGCTCCACTCAAGGTCGTTCTTCCAGTGGGGAGCTCCACCTTGACCTCCGCCGCGCGGCATGCCCTGGCAGGGGGCGGCCGACGGTGACGGGATGGACAGGCAGCCACCGCCCATACGCGAATGCGCACGATAACCGGAAAGGAAACCTGGAAATGCCAGTAGCGCCCCGGAAATGGGCTAGGGAAACCCGGAACGGGCGTTATCCGTTCCGGGCTAACTGCCGGTAAACGGGAGGAGGATGAGTCTGCGGAAATGAGCGGGGAAGATGCTGAAAGGCCATCCGGCCTGCGGAAACAGGTGAAGAAATGGCCGCCGTATGATGAAGGCGCGCGTATTATCAGCTATAATTTGAATGAGGACGAAAGGCCGGGCGGGGTGAAGATCAGGATCAAGATCAGGGTCGTGACCGGGAAGAAAGCCGCCGCCGATCGACGCGCGGCAGGCCGAGGCGATCAGGGAGTATCTGCGATGGGTACGGCAATACCGCAGTTCCGGGCACGCGGACAGCCCAGCCGGCGCGGACCGGCGCCGGTAGCGGTCGCGTTCGTCGGCCGGACCACCACCGCCACCGCTGCAGGACCCGGTGGAATCGCTGGCCAGGCAGATCCGGCTGGCCGGCGAACGGCTGCCGGACGGGTTCTACATCGCCCGGTACTACTGGGACGTGGAATCGGGCGGGATCGACCTGGACGCCCGCAGCCGCACCGGCGTCTGGCAGCAGTTCGCCGCCGCCGGGCATCCCCCGCGACGGCGGGATGGCCGACCTGCGCGCCGCCATCGCCTCCGGGAATCCGCCGTTCACGGCGGTGATCTGCGAGAACATCGAGCGGTCCGGCCGGGACATGTACGACGCGCTGCGGCTGGAAAAGGAACTCGCGCGCCGCCGGGATCCCGATCTTCGCCACCGACGAGCCGATCGACGCGCAGGCCTCGGAGGGCTCAACGCATCCTGGTCCGCCGGATGAAGCAGGGCGTCGCGGAGTACTTCCGGTACAACCTCAAGACCCAGATGTGGGAAGGCCTCCAGCAGTACGTCATCGGCGGGTTCAACACCGGCCGCTGCCCCTACGGCTACCGCCGACCGCACCGTCCACCCCAACCCGATGAAAGCCTCCATGGGCGCCACCCGCGCCCGGCTGGTCCCCGACCCCGAACGCGGCCCCTGGGTCACCCGCATGTACGAGTGGCGGGTATATGAGAAGCTGTCGGTGCCCGGCATCGCCCGCCGCCTCACCGACCTCGGCGCGCCGTCCCCGGACGGGACAGGCCTGGAGCCCAGCCACGGTGGACAACATCCTGCGGAACCCGAAGTACACCGGGCGGGTGGTGCTCGGCCGGACCACCAACACCGGCCCGACCCGCCGCAAAGGCGAACGGAAGGTCCGCCGCGCTGCCCCGCGAGTACTGGACCTGGGCCGCCGACGACAACGCCCACCCTGCCCTGGTCCCGACATCGAGACTGTGGGAAGCCGCCCAGACGCATCGGGCGGCAGCGCGGCAACGTCCGCGACCCCGGCACCCGCGCCTAAGCCGCGACAGCGCGGCTGTACCCCTACCGCGCCCGCATCCGCTGCAACCAGTGCGACCGCCGGATGCACGGCATCACCCGGCGCGGCCGCGCCCGACCGGCGCCAGACCTACATCTACTACGTGTGCCCCACCCAGCCGCACAACCCCCGCGACGCCGCAGGACCACCCCGGCCACATCCGCGCCGCGGTCCGCGAGGACGCCTTCACCGCCGCGCTGTCCGAGTTCCTCGACCAGTACGCGCTCGGCTACGACCGCGCCGCCCAGGCTCGCCGAGCTCATCCCGGCCACGCCAGGCCGAGCAGCACGACCACGGACCAGCGCCCGCGCCGAGGCCCTGACCCGCCAGCTCGCGCCAGGCCGACACCGCGATGAACGGCATCACCGCCGAGATCGGGCAGCTGGCCGGCAAGCACCGAGCCCGGTCAGCGTCGCCATCCGCGACCGGCTCACGCGAGCAGTTCAGCCACCGCTACGACGAGAAGCCCGCGATCGAAGCCGAACTCCAGGCCATCGAAGACGCCCAGCCCGCTCACCGACAGCGACCTGACCCTGCATCGACGAACTGCCCTACGCCCTCGGCCTGCTCGCCCAAGCCCCCGACCACCTGCGCGAAGTCATCGCCGCCGCGTTCGACATGCAGGCCATCTACCGGCCCGACCAGCAGGCAAGCCACCGTCGTCCTCACCATCACCGACACCACCCCCGGCATCATCGACGCCATGCTCACCGACCCCCGCACCGACGACGACACCGCCACGAACCGGCCACCGCAAACCGAACCCGCAAGCCCTCCCACCAGCGGAAACGCGTCCGTAGACGTATCAGATACCGCTATGGAGTAATAAACCCTTCGCGATCATGGAGTGCCGCTCTGGTGTGCGTATTGCTGTCGCTGTCATGGGCGGCGGGGCTGGCAATGCGGATCTGCCGGGCTGGCGCGGCGGGGACCGCGGACCCCGCGGCCTGGGCCGGGGAGCCCGAGTTTCCGCTGGCCACGGCGGGGGCCGCGTGGCGGTCACGGCGAGAGGTAGTCACCGGATCCTGGTGCTTGGCGGTGCCTGGTCAGCTGGCGAACCTCGAGCAGGTCCAGGCCGAGGGCCTCGATCTCGGCTAGCACCCCGTACAGCGCCGACCGGTCAAGCAGCCCGGTCAGCACGGTGTGCGCGCCGTGCTGCCGCGAGGTCAGCGCCGGGAACGCGGACAGCACCGTGGCGCCGAGGTGCCCGTCAATCCGGATCACGTACAGGGCGGGTGCCGGGTCCATGCCGCCATGGTCCAGGGCGGCCAGGTGAGGCCGCATCACCGGGATCCGGTGACCGCCGGGCCAGGATCGGGGCCACCGCTGGCTGCCGCGGTTCCCGCGCCCGCCGCACAGCCCCGGGGAACGGCCTCGCGCGGACGACCGGCCAGGCGTGAATCACCAGGGTCGGGTGACGGCTGGTCACCTGGCCGCGGGCCAGTCTGGGTCTGTTGCGAACGCTCGCACGGCCGCCAGGGACGTGCCGGAGAATCCAGGGAGACACCGTGACATCGCCAGACCAGCCGGAGTACGCACCGATCCCGCCGTCCGCGCTCGGCCCGGCCCTCAACGAGCAGGGATACTACGTCGGGCGCGTGGAGCGGAACCTGTTCTGGGTCACCGACAGCGTCTACAACTGCGCGTTCCTGGCCACCCGGGACGGCGTGGTGCTGTTCGACGCACCCCCGAGCATCGGCGGGAACCTGCGCCGGGCCATCGACGAGATCGCCGCCGCCGAGGGCGTGCCCAACACGGTGACGCACTTCGTCTACTCGCACCACCACGCCGATCACAACAGCGCGGCGTTCCTGTTCGGCGGGGACGTGGTCCGGATCGGGCACGAGGAGACCCTGCGGCTGCTGCGGCGCGACGACGACGAGGCCCGCCCGCTGCCGGAGCTGACCTTCGCCGACACCTACACCCTGGAGGTCGGCGGCGAGCGCGTCGAGCTGGCCTGGCACGGCCCCAACCACACGCCGGACAACATCTACATCCACTTTCCCGGCCACGACACCCTGATGTTCATCGACGTGGTCAACGCCGGCTGGGTGCCCATCTACAACGTCAACCTGTCCGAGGACGTGATCGGGTACATGGGCGCCCCGCAAATCGCGCTGTCCTATCCGTGGACGCACCTGATCAGCGGGCACCTCGGCCGGCTCGCCACCCGCGACGACGTCGCGGTCCACCAGCAGTACATCGCCGACATCGACGCCAGCGCGAGGGAGGCGCTGGAGGCGGTCGACCCGGTGCCGTTCTACACCCAGGCCTGGCCGAACATGTGGGCCGGGGTCAAGGGCCACCTCGACGCGGTGGTGGAACGCGCCGCCGCGCCGGTCATCGAGAAGTACACCGGCGTGCTGGCCGCCGCGGACATCGCGGAGTTCACCACCTCCACGACGTTCCAGATCATGCAGTCATACCGCCTGGACCGCGGGCACAGCGGACCGGTTCACCCCTGAGCACCGCGCATCGGGGCGGGCTGGCGACCGCCCCGATGCCTGCCCGGCCGGCTGCCACCCATACGACGAACGGCCTTAGGTTGCCTGGTATGACGCCTGGTGAGATACCCGCGCCGCAGACGCTGCCCGCCGTCATCGGCGTGCGCGGGGCGCGGCACAACAACCTGCGGGATATCCGAGGTGCTCAACGTGCTGCGTGACCGGGCCGTGGCTGGCCGAGCACCTGGGCCTGCCGCCGGCCGCTAAGCCCGCCGGCCCGCTAGGCCCGTCGCGGCCACGGCGCGAGCAGGCCCAGGGCGCGGGCCCGGCCGACCGCGTCGTGGCGGCTATGGACGCCGAGCTTCTCATACACATGCCGCCGGTGGGTGTTGACCGTGTTCACCGAGAGGAACAGCTCATCGGCGATGTCCTGCATCGTGAGGTGGGTCGGCAGGTAGCGCAGGACGCGTGTCTCGCTGCCGGTGAGCTGCTCGGTGATGTTCGGCGAGACGATCTCCGCTGGACTCCTCCGGGAGCCCTCCTGGCTCAATGCGAACAGCGCCTGCGCGGCCGGTTCGGCCTGGCCCAGCCGCTCCAGCGTCTGCCGCAGCCATGATCGCCACGTCCCGGGCGGATGCGGCGTGATCAGCGGCTCAGCCAGCGCCTCGGCGCCTTGGAGGGCCGCCAGCGCGTCGGCGTGACGGCCCCGGGCCAGGTCCAGGACGGCGCGAGCGTAGCGCAGGCTCATCCCGGCGGCCGGCTCCACCTCGGCACGCAGGGTACGCTCGGCGCGCTCCAGCCATGGCTCGGCATCATCCAGCCGTCCCTGGCCCAGCAGGACGATGCCGAGCTCGGCGCAGGCCATTCCGGCCAGCGGCTCCTCGCCCCAGCCATGCCGTTCCGCCAGTTCGATCGCCTGCCTGCCCCACTCGGCGGGCAACCGACCGGGCTGGAACAGCAGCATCGCGTGCGCCCCGTGGGCCAGGCCGTGCAGCTCCAGGTACGGCCGCCCGATCTGGCGCGCCAGGGCCAGGCCCTGCTCCAGATGCCGTTCCCCGTCCTCGACGCGCAGCGTCCACAGCTCGGCCAGGCCCAGGCTGATCCACGCCGCGGCGCGCAGGTCCTCGCCCAGGCCGAGTCGCGCGATATCGGCCGACTCGATGAGGCCGAGCAGCCGCTGTGCCTCCTCGAACACGACCGGGTAGTCGCTGAAGCGCCGGGCCAGGAACATCCGCAGCACGGCCAGCATGACCCGCACGCGTCCGCGGCGGTCCGCGGGCACGGCGGCCAGCGCGCCGGTGGCCATGGCCAGATGCCGCCCGGCATCACACAGCGCCCCCCGGACCAGATCGCCCGCCACCCGGACGGCGGTGAGTTCCGGGCTGGCCGCCACCACCCGGCCCGGGAACCGGTCGAGCAGGTCGACCACGGCGGCGCCCTGGCCGCCGAGGTACAGGTCGAGCCAGCAGTCCGACAGCAGCTGGCCGGCCATGCCCCAGTCCTGCCCGGCCAGCGCCTGGCGGATCGCCTCCGCCGGGTACCCGTGCCCGGCCAGCCACCCGGCGGCCATGCCGTGCAGCGCGGCCCGCTCATCCGGCGCGGAGCGGCGCAACTCCAGTTCCAGCAGGTCCGCGAACAGCTGGTGGTAGCGGAACCAGGACCGGCGCGCGTCCAGCGAGACCACGAACGCGCCGGCCCGCTCCAGGTCCTGCAAGACCCGCTCGCCGCCCGAGCTGCCGGTCAGTACGTCCGCCAGCGGGCCGGACACCCGGTCCAGCACGGAGGTGCGCAGCAGCAGCCGCCGCACGTCCTCGCTCTGCCGGTCCAGCACCTCGGTCAGCAGGAATTCAGCTACCGTCCGGTCGGTGCCGGAGAACTCCGCGGCGAACCGCTCCGGGTCCGGGTGCCCGGCCAGCGACAGCGCGGCCAGCCGCAGCCCGGCCGCCCAGCCCTCGGTCCGCTGGTGCAGCCGGGCCAGCGTCTCCTCCGGGCACTCCACCCCGCTGGCACCGAACAGCGCCCGCGCCTCGGCCAGGCTGAACCGCAGATCGGCCAGGCGGATCTCGGTCAGCTCCCGCTCCAGCCGCAGCCGGTGCAGCCCGATCCGCAGATCGTGCCGGGTCGCGATGACGAACCGCAGCTCGCGGCGCGCGCAGGACCAGTAGCTCCAGCTGGCGCGGCACGTCACCGCCGTCCAGCAGGTGCGCGTCATCGATCATCAGCCACAGCCGGCCGGACAGCGGAGCCAGGTCGGTCAGCAGGCGCTCGACCACCGCCCAGCCGTCCAGATCCGGCGCCCCGGTCAGCGGCCGCACCAGCGCCGATCCGGCCACCGTGCCGCGCAGCCCGTCAACGACCGAGACCCAGAACAGCCGCGGATCACGCTTCGTGTGATCCACCGGTACCCGCGCGACGTGCTCGGCCAGGCCGGCCGCGGCGACCCAGGAGGCCATGAGCACCGTCTTGCCGCTTCCCGCGGGCGCCGATATCTGCACCACGCGCTCGGCTTCGGCCAGCCGCCCGAACAACGCGCAGCGGGACACGACTCCGGCTGATATCCCGGGAGCACCAGGACTATCCGGACGGACCTGGAAGGACGTCAGCTGGCGCGTTGCCACGCCTCAATGGAATCGCCTGGGCCGGGCGGTGCCTATCGTCATCTGACGACACTTTGCGCTAAAGGGAGACGCCGTGGCGCAGCGCCTCGCGGACGATCTCCACCCGGCTCTTGGCACCGAGCTTGGCCAGGATGCGGGAGATGTAGGTCTGCACCGTACGCCGGGACAAGTACATGTCGCGGGCGATCTCCGACGTCGAGTCGCCCCTGGCGACCAGGGCGGCGACCTTGAGCTCGGCCGGGGTGAGCGCGGCCCAGCCGGAGACGGGCCGCGGGCCGCGCGGGCCGCGGACGCCGCGCCTGATGCCGTAGGGGCGAAGCCGGCCGCGGCCCGGCGGATGTCCCAGCGAGCGTTCAGCCCCTCGTAGCGCTGACGGCCTCGGTCAGCGCGGCCCGGGCCGCTTCGTGCTGCCCGCTCCCGGCCAGCACGGCCGCCAGGTCTTCCAGCGCGGCAGGCAGTTCCACGGCCGGGCCGGCCGTCCGGTAGTGCGCGACGGCCTCCCGGAGCGGGGCCGGATCCGACTGCAGCAGTCCCTGACACCGCAGGCTCGCCGCGGCCGCCCGGGCCGGCCGGGTCTCCGCCGCGGCCTCCTCCTGGCAGGCCCGCGCCGCGGTCCGCGCCAGCTGCTCGTCGCCGGCGGCGAGCGCGAGCCGGACGAGGTCCGGCAGCCACTGGTGGATCAGGGTCATCTCGCCGTCGCGCCGGGGCATGATCGCGGCCAGCGCCTGCATCGCCTCATGTACCTCGCCGCGCTGCTCCAGCGCGACCGCGTGCGCGGCGACGAGGAAGTCCCGGTTCTCCCGGTCGGGAATCCTCAGGATGGGCAGCGCCAGGCCCGCGCGGAGATGCTGATCGGCCGGGCCACGCTGGTCCCGGCGCCCGGCGATGAGCGCGGTCACCCCGTGGACGAGCAGGGCGGGCCAGCGTTCGCGCAGGAATGTGTAGGTGAGCCCGGGAACTTCGTCCGCATCCGGGCTCAGCTCGGCCAGCGCGTCGTCCCACTGGCCCTGCCAGTACCGCAGCACCGCCGCGGTGACCCAGTTCGCTCGATCGGGACGCGCCGGTGCGCTGGGCCGACTCGCGGGCCCGCCGCAGGGCCAGCTCCGCTTCCGGCCAGCGATCGAGATTCTGCAGGGTAAAGATGCGGTCGTCGACCGCGAACGAGCGCAGGTCCGCGTAGCCGGGATCATCGCCGAGCACATGCAGGGCCTGGTCGATGTAGCCGAGCGCGGCGGCATGGTCGCGCCTGATGCTATGGCTCAGCCACAGGTCGGTCAGGGCGTGCGCGGTCGCGAACGGGTCGCCGGCCTCCTCGGCGAGGGTCAGGGCCTGCCGGGCCGTCCCGTCCGCCGCCGCCAGCCCGCCGGCCCCGGCCCGTTCGAGCATGGCCAGGAAGGCCAGCATCCGGGCCTGCCAGGTGCGCGGCAGGTCCGGGCGAGGCCAGGGCCTGACGCGTGGTGCTGATCGCCTCGTCGCTGCGGCCGGCGCTGACCTGGGCGCGCGCCAGCACCGAGTACGTTTCGGCCCGCCGTACCGGGTCGGTCAGCACCGGCAGCGCCGCGCTGGCCTGCCGGGCCGCGTCGTCGAAGGAGCCGGCCGCGAGCAGGGCCCGGACCAGGCTGGCGATGAGCCCGTCCCGGGCGTCGTCGCCGCCGGGTGTCTCGTCCAGTTCCCGCCGCAGCAGGTCGGCCGCGAGCCGCGGGGCCTGCGTGGTCAGCGAGGGCGCGGTCCGCAGCAGCCAGGCCCGGGCCCAGCCCGCACCCGGCTGTCCCGGCCGCGGACAGTTGCTGCGCGACGCTCAGCGGCTCCGCGTCCGCGGCCGCGAGATCCCGGGCCGCCTCGGCGTGCAGCGCGGTACGCAGCGCGGCGGGCATGCTCTCGTACAGCGCCTGGCGGATCAGCTGGTGCCGGAACGCCAGTTCGCCGCCCGAGCCCACCAGGATGCGCGCCGCGACCGCCTCCTGCAGGCCCGCCGCCAGGTCCGACACCGGCCTGCGCAGCAGCACGGCCAGGTCGGTGACGGTGAACTTCCCGCCGAGCAGGGCGGCGGTCCGCAGGATCTGCGCCGTCTGCACCGAGACGGAACCGAGCCGGTCGTTGAGCAGGGCCGCCAGCGACGCCGGCAGCTGGTCCCCGGCCGCGGAAACCGGGCACTGGCCTGCGCCCGGTCGCGCGCCAGGGCGTCGACCAGTTCGCGCAGGTACAGGGGATTCCCGGCGGCCTGAGCGGTCAGCTGGCGCAGCGTGTCCGCCGGTGGCGGGCCGAGCATGGCCGTCACCAGGGCGGCCACGTCGGTTTCCGGGAGCGGACCGAGGGTGACCACCGCCCCGCCGCGGCGGGCCAGGGACTTGCGTACCTGCCGGACCTCGGGGCGGCGCGGATCGGACCGGCACGTCGCGATGAGCAGCAGCCGCTGCTGATCGACGGCGGCGGCGAGCTGGTGCCAGACGAGCAGCGAGGCGTCGTCAGCCCACTGCAGGTCGTCGAGCACCAGCACCGTCGGGGCGGCCGCGCACAGCTCGTCCGCCAGCGCCATCAGGACCTCGGCACTCGAAACCGACGCCTCGCCGTCGGCGAACAGGCCGAGCCGCTGGCTGCGCAGCACGCCGGCGGCGTGCGCCCGGCGCGGGTCGGGCGAGCCGAGCCGGACCTGAAGGCAGTCCTGGATCACGCTGAGCGGCAGCCGCTCGGTGAGCTGGTCGGCGATCCCCCACCCGATGTCCCAGTCCGGCTCGCCGACGCCGGCCAGGGCCTCGGCGACCAGGGACGACTTGCCGATGCCCGGCTCGCCCTCGACCCAGACGGCCGCGCCCTCGCCATGGCGGAGCGCCTCGATGGCAGCACGGACAGTCGCGAGCTCCTGGCTGCGGTCCACCCACTGCGGCGGGCGGTCGATGGGCCACATGGCAGTAAACGTATGCCCTGCCCAGTGGCGATGCCTATTCGATACTGGCCGTCGGCGGGGCCAGCAGCAGCAGCCTCACGGCGCCGCGGCCGAAGGCCCAGGCAAATCAGGCAGCGCGGCCGAAGGCCCAGGCAAATCAGGCACCGGCATCACAGGTCGGGCGGGAGGACGATGTCCCGCTTCTGGATCTTGCCGGTCGCCCCCTTGGGCAGCGCGTCCGTGATCCACACGTGCCGCGGGTACTTGTACGCCGCGACCTGGCCCTTGACGTAGTCGCGCAGCTCCTCCGCGGAGATGACGGCGCCCGGCTTGAGGGCCACCGCGGCGGCGACCTCCTCGCCCAGGGATTCGTGCGGCACGCCGATCACGGCGGCCTCGGCGACCGCGGGATGCTCGTAGAGCACCTCCTCGATCTCGCGCGGGTAGACGTTGTAGCCGCCGCGGATGATCAGGTCCTTCTTCCGGTCCACGATGTAGAAGTAGCCGTCGGAGTCGACCCGGGCCAGGTCACCGGTGTGGAACCAGCTGTCGCGGATCGCCTCGGCGGTGGCCTCGGGCCGCTGCCAGTAGCCCTTCATCACGTTCGGCCCGCTGATGACGATCTCGCCCACCTCGCCCTGCGGGAGCTCGCGGTCCTCGCCGTCCACGACCCGCATCCGGACGTCCCGGATGGGCGTGCCGATCGAACCGGGCTTCTGCTCGCGGCCGGGGTGGTTGAACGAGGCGACCGGCGAGGTTTCGGACAGGCCGTAGCCCTCCAGCACCGGGACCCCGAACGCCTCCTCGAACCCGCGCAGTACCTCCACCGGCAGGGCCGCCCCGCCGGAGATGCACATCCGCAGCGAGGAGGTGTCGTAGTCCGCGCGGTCCGGGGCGTGCAGCAGCGCCACGTACATGGTCGGCACGCCTTCGAAGACGGTGACGTGGTGGCCGGCGATGATCCGCAGCGCGTGCCCGGCGTCGAACCGCGGCAGCAGGGTCAGGCACGCACCGGACGCGACCGCCACGTTGAGCGCCACGGTCTGCCCGAACACATGGAACAGCGGAAGCCCGCCGAAGATGACGTCGTCCGGGCCGGCCCGGACGATGTCGGCCCTGGACACTTCGGTGTTGCTGCTCAGGTTGTGGTGGGTGAGCTCGGCGCCCTTCGGCTGGCCGGTCGTGCCGGAGGTGTACAGGATGACCGCGGTGTCCTCGTCGTCCCGCTCCGCGACCGCGAAGTCCGGGGTCACCGAGGCCAGCAGGTCGGGGAAGCTGACCCCGTCCACCACGACGGCCTCGGCCTCGGCCTGGCCGGCGCCGCCGCGCGCGGCGTCCGCGAACGCATGCCAGGCGAAGACCAGCCCGGCCCCGGAGTCGCCGAGATAGTAGGCCACCTCCCGGGCCTTGAGCAGGGGATTCATCGGGACCACCACGCCGCCGGCCCGGAGCACGCCGTAGTACACCACGGGGACCTCGGCGACGTTGGGCATCATGATCCCGACCCGGTCGCCGGGCTTGAGGCCGCGTTCGCGCAGCAGCCCCGCCACCCGGGCGCTCGCCTCGTCCAGCGCCCGGTAGCTCATCGCCGCGTTGTCCACCCGCACCGCCACCCGTCCGCCGTGGGCGCGGGTGGTGTCGGTCAAGTTCTGAGCCAGGTTCGTCACGCTGCCCATTGTCCGGCCGGTGACCTGCATGGTCGTCGGTCCCCGGGACCGAGGAAACCGCCCATCCTCGTGCCGCCAGCACGTTAACCCGGGATTCACCCCGGATTAGCGTCGTGGCACGCCTCGCAAAGATCGACGCCTCCCGGCGCCCCCGGGCGGACCAGGAGTCAGGCTGACGCGGAAGTGGGACCATGGCCGTTCGGGAAAATAAATGAATTTCTCCGAACGGGCCGTGGCGCTACGGTCCGCACCCGGCTCGAGGGAGGCCATCGATGACGCTCGCGGGCAAGACCTTGTTCATCTCCGGCGGCAGCCGCGGCATCGGCCTGGCCATCGCGCTGCGGGCGGCGCGGGACGGCGCCAACGTGGCGCTGATCGCCAAGACGGCCCAGCCGAACCCGAAGCTGGAGGGGACGGTGTACACCGCGGCCGCGCAGATCGAGGCGGCGGGCGGGCGCGCGCTGCCGGTGGTGGGTGACATCCGCGACGAGGCCCAGGTCGCCGGGGCTGTCGAGCAGGCCGTCGAGCGGTTCGGCGGGATCGACGTGTGCGTGAACAACGCCTCGGCGATCAACCTGTCCGGCACCGAGGCGCTGGAGATCAAGCGCTATGACCTCATGCAGTCGATCAACACCCGCGGCACGTTCGTGGTCAGCCGGGCCTGCATCCCGCACCTGAAGCGCTCGGCGAACCCGCACATCCTGACCCTGTCCCCGCCGGTCAGCCTGGAGCCTCGCTGGCTCGGCCCGCACGTCGGGTACACGATCGCCAAGTACGGGATGACCCTGTGCGCGCTGGGCTTCGCCGCCGAGTTCGCCGCGGACGGCATCGCCTCCAACGCGCTATGGCCGCGGACGCTGATCGCCACCGCCGCGGTGCAGAACCTGCTCGGCGGCGAGGCGGCGATGGCCCGGGCCCGCAAGCCCGAACTGTACGCCGACGCGGCCTACGCGGTGATCACCAGGCCCAGCCGGGACTGCACCGGGAACGCGTTCTTGTGCGAGGACGTGCTGGCCGCCGAGGGCGTGACCGACTTCGACCGGTACGCCTACCAGCCCGGCACCGAGCCGGCCGTCGACCTGTTCGTCGACCACACCTGATTTTGTCAGAGCATGGCCCGCTGGGGTCGCGGGCGTCCAGGGCATCGGGCGCTGACGATCCGCGGGTGGCTCGATCGTCATCTCGGTGCAGCTGTCGCGATCGGCGCGACACTGATATGGGAGGCAACGATGCGTTACGCACTGCTGATGCACTACCGCGAGCCGGCCGAGGGCGAGATCAGCGAGGAGGCGCTCGCGCAGGCCCGGGAGGCGTTCGGGGCGTACGGCCGGGCGCTGGAGTCCGCCGGGGTGCTGCTGTTGGCCGACGTGCTCCAGCCGTCCGCCGCGACCACCTCGGTGACCCTGCGGGACGGCGGCCTGCGGGTGCAGGACGGGCCGTTCGCCGAGACGAAGGAGGCGCTGGCCGGGATCTTCGTGCTCGACGTACCCGACCTGGACGCGGCCATCGGCTGGGCCGAGAAGTGCCCGGGCGCCCAGTGGGGATTCGTCGAGGTGCGCCCGACCGCGACCGCCTTCGTCGACGGCGCGTGGACGACCTGACGTCCGCGGGCGAGGCAGCCAGTTCGGCGAGCGTGGCGGCACGGGACAGTTACGGCCGGCTGCTCGCCCTGCTGGCGGCCTCCGCGAGTGACCTGGCCGCGGCGGAGGACGCGCTGGCCGACGCGTTCGAGCGGGCGCTGCGCACCTGGCCGTCGCAGGGGGTGCCGGGCAGCCCCGACGCGTGGCTGCTGACCGTGGCGCGCAACCGGCTGCGGGACGAGTGGAAGTCCGCGCGGGTGCAGCGGACCGTCCCGATCGAGCCCGGCCAGGACGCGCTCGTGCCTGGCCGGGGCGCGCTCGTGCCTGGCCGGGGCGCGCTCGTGCCTGGCCGGGGCGCGCTGGCGCCTGGCCGGGGCGCGCTGGCGCACATCGAGGACATCGACGTCGACGCGATCCCGGACCGGCGGCTCGAGCTGATGCTGGTGTGCGCGCACCCGGCGATCGACCGGACGGTGCGCACGCCGCTCATGCTCAACACGGTGCTCGGCTTCACCGCGGACCAGGTCGGGCGGGCCTTCTCGCTGCCGCCGTCGGCGATGGCGAACCGCCTGGTCCGGGCCAAGAAGCGGATCAAGGCGGCGGGCATCCCGTTCCGCATCCCGGACCGGGCCGACCTCCCGGCCCGGATGGCCTCGGTGCTGGAGGCGGTGTACGGCGCCTACGTCATCGACTGGGCGACCGGGCCGCAGGCCCGTCAGCTGCCCTCGGAGGCGCTGCACCTGGCCGAGGTGCTGGCCACGCTCGTGCCCGGCGATCCGGAGGTGCGCGGGCTCGCGGCGCTGATCGAGCTGTCCGCGGCCCGCGCGGCGGCCCGGGTCGACGCGGACGGGCGTTTCGTCCCGCTCGCCGAGCAGGATCCGTCCCGGTGGGACGCGCGGCTGATCGGCCGGGCCCACGAGCACCTGCGGGCCGCGCACGCGCGCGGGCAGGTGGGCCGGTTCCAGCTCGAGGCCGCGATCCAGGCCGTGCACTGCGCCCGGGAGCCCGGCGGCAGCACGGACTGGCCGACCCTGCTCAGCCTGCACCGTATCCTGCAGTCGGTCGCGCCCTCGCTCGGCAGCGGTGTCGCCCTGGCGGCCGTCACCGCCCAGGTCGAAGGGCCCGCGGCGGGACTGGCCGCGCTCGACGCGCTGCTGGCCGGGGCCGGTGAGCAGGCCCGCCTGTTCCAGCCGGCCAGGGCCACCCGCGCGCACCTGCTGGACCGGCTCGGCCGGACGGACGAGGCCGTCGCGGCCTATGACGGCGCGATCAGCCTGACCCACGACCCCGCCGAACGCCAGTACCTGCAGACCCGCCGCGACCGCGCCGCCAGATCCTAGGTATATGATTCCGCGCTCGGTAAGAGCACCACGCAAGCCACGCAGGTCACATGCACAACATTTCCGCGGTGGATTCGGCTTTCACGGAGTGTTTTGGCAACTGGGGTTGCCCAAATCCACCGCAGAAGCCCGATCCACCGCGCTAGTGGGACGTGAGCGCTTCATGAGGAAACTGAGGCGCCCAGCGGGAGTGCAGCTGTCGTGAATTCAGTAGGAGCGCGGGCTGTTGTGGATTAGGTGAAGGCGCCGAGGCCGGTGATGGCGCGGCCGACGATGAGGGTCTGCATGGTCTCGGTGCCCTCGAAGGTGTGGATCGCCTCCATGTCCACCATGTGCCGCATGACCTGGTAGTCGAGCAGGATGCCGTTGCCGCCCAGCATGTCGCGCGCCTCGGCGGTGATCACGCGGGCCTTGCGGGTGTTGTGCATCTTGGCCAGCCCGGCCACGGTGGGGGTCAGCCGGCCGGCCTCGGCCAGGCGGCCGATCTGCAGGCAGTACAGCTGCATCGCGGTCAGGTCGGCCAGCATCGACACCAGCCGCTGCTGGATGATCTGGAAGCTGGCCAGCGACTCGCCGAACTGCCGCCGTTCCAGCGCGTAGCGCAGGGCGACGTCGTAGGCGGCAGTGGCGTGGCCCAGCGCCGCCCAGGCGCAGGTGCTTCGGGTGGTGGCCAGGACCCGGGTGGTGTCCTTGAACGAGCGCGCCCCAGGCAGCCGGTTCCCGGCCGGCACCCGCACCTCGTCGAGCATGATCTCGGCCTGCCACACCGAGCGCAGCGATATCTTCCCCTCGATGACCTGAGCCTGGTAGCCCGGCGTGCCCTTCTCCACCACGAACCCGTTGACCTGGCCGTCCTCGGTGGTGCGGGCCCAGACGACGACCAGGTTGGCCATGCTGCCCAGGCCGATCCACCGCTTGCGGCCAGTCAGCACCCAGTCGTCACCGTCGCGCCGGGCGGAGGTCTCCAGGGCGACCGAGTCCGAGCCGTGCGCCGGCTCGGTCAGCGCGAAGGCGCCCAGCTTGTCCATCCGGGCCAGGTCCGGCAGCCAGCGTTCCTTCTGCTCTTCCGAGCCGCACATCGCGATCGAGTTCATGGCCAGGCCCGCGTGCACGCCGAGGAACACGCCGAGGCTGCCGTCGCCGCGGTGCAGTTCCATCGTGACCAGCCCGCACGCCATCGGGCTCATCCCGGCGCAGCCGTAACCCTTGATGTCCTCGCCGACGATGCCGAGCTCGGGCAGCCGCCTGACCAGCGGCCAGCAGATCTCGGCCCGCTCCCAGTACGGGCCGACGACCGGCACGACCTCCTCGTCGACGAACCGGCGGACGGTTCTGAAGCGGTCCCACTGCTCGTCGGTGAACTGCTCGCGGACCGAGAAAAAGTCCGTCCCGAGGGACTCCCCGAGATGCTCGCTACTGATCTGTGTCATCGTCGGCTCCTCCCGGGCCCAGGAACGCCTCGATCGCGGAGGCCAGGCGGCCCGTGTCCGCGGCCAGCTCGAGGTGGCCGCCATGGTAGATGTGCAGCCGGCTGCGCGGGATCAGCCAGTGCATGATCCGTCCGTTGATCACCGGGATGATCGGGTCGTCGTCGCCGGCCAGGATCAAGGTGGGCGGCCGCAGCCGCGGCAGCCGCGGCAGGCTGGTCCAGCCGATGGTGGAGAGCAGCTGGTAAAAGTAGCCCCGGGCCGGGCCCAGGCGGGTGGTCGCGTGCAGCAGGTCACGAGCAGCCATCGGGTCGGTCCGGGCGCTACCCCCGTACAGCTCGCCGGCCACGCGGGCCGCGTAGCCCGGTTCGCGGTGACGCCGGGGCGTGAGCATGCGCAGCAGGACCCGCGGATTCCCGGGGACCATCAGCGCGCCGGGCCCGGTCGCCACCAGCACCAGGCGGCGCACCCGGTCCGGGCGGCTCAGCGCGAACTGCTGCGCGAGCCCGCCGCCCCAGGAGATGCCCAGGACGTCGGCCTGCTCATAGCCGAGCTGGTCGAGCAGGCCGGCCAGCAGTGACGGCAGCATGGTCAGGTGGTACGGGACGACCGGGGCCGGCGAGCCGCCGATGCCCGGCATGTCGAACCGGATGACCGGCCGCCGCGGGTCGAGCGCGTCGACGAACGGCTGGAACAACTCCAGGCTGGCCCCGACACCGTTGCACAGCAGCAGCGGCGGCCAGCCCAGGGCTCCCTCGCGCACCGCGACGCGCACGGCCCGGCCGCCGACGGTCCGGATCCGCATCCGCTCGGCCGGGCCGCCGCGGCGCAGCCGGCCAAGCATCCGGCCCAGGCCAGATCCCGGGCGGCCAGATTCCGGGCGGCCAGATTCCGGGCGGCCAGATTCCGGGCGGCCAGATTCCGGGCGGCCAGGTTCCGGGCGGCCAGGTTCCGGGCGGCCAGCCCCGGCCAGGCGCGGGCTCGGACGTGTCAATGGTCGTAGACATACGTGCCCGGCGCTTCGCAGATCGGCTCCAGCCCGCCGCCGCCCAGTTCCGCGGGCGCGGGCAACTCGTCCCCGCAGCGCTCCGCGAGCCACTCGGCGTAGTCCGGCCACCAGGACCCGTGGCCGGTCTCGGCGCGGCGCAGCCACTCCTGGGGGTCCTCCGGGCACTCCTTGGCGAGCTGGTAGCTGGCCTTGGCGTTGCCGGGCGGGTTGACCATCGCGGCCACGTGCCCGCTGGTGGACAGGACGAACCGCTGGCGGCCAGAGAACAGCTGGGTGGATCGGTAGCAGCTCTGCCACGGGCAGATGTGGTCGGTGATCCCCGCGACCAGGTAGGTGTCCCGGTCGACCGCGGCCAGGTCCACCGGGGACCCGAGCATGGTCGCGCCGCCCGGCGTGACCAGTGCGTTGGCGGCGCCCAGCTGGAGGAAGCCCCGGTGCAGGCCCGCGGTCATCCGGGTGGTGTCCGCGTTCCAGAACAGGATGTCGAACGGGGACGGCTTGCGGCCGAGCAGGTAGTTGTTGACCCAGTAGTTCCAGATCAGGTCGTTCGGGCGCAGCCAGGCGAACACCTCGGCCAGCGACCGGCCGTCCAGGTAGCCGCGGGCCTTGGAGGCGGCCTCGGCGACCCGCGCGGTCCGCTCGTCGATGACCGCGCTGGCCAGGCCCGCGTGCGCCTGGTCCAGCACGGTGACCATGAAGGTGGTCGCCGCGATGCGGTCCTGCTGGCCGGTGTGCGCCAGGTGCGCGGCCACCATCGCGGCGATGATGCCGCCCGAGCAGGCTCCGGCGAGCACGGTCTGCTCGCTGCCGGTGACCCGCGCCGCCGCGTCCATGGCGGCCAGGATGGCTTCGCCGTAGGTGTCCAGATCCCATTTCGCGTGCCGGGCGTCCGGGTTGCGCCAGGAGATCATGAACACCTGCAGGCCCCGGCCGACCAGGTACTCCACCATGCTCCGGCCGGGCGCCAGGTCCATCACGTAGAACTTGTTGATCACCGGCGGGACGATCACCAGCGGGACCTGCCGGACCGTGCTGGTGGCCGGGCGGTACTGGATCAGCTCGAACACCGGGGTGCGGAGGATCACCGCACCCGGGGTCACGGCCAGGTCGGTGCCGACCTCGAACGCGTCCGGCTCGACCATGGTCGGCACCCGGGGCGGGACCGCCATGTCGGCGGCGAAATTCCGCAGGCCCTTCAGGGCGCTGGCCCCGCCGGAGTCGATCGCGGCCTTGAGCGCCGCCGGGTTGAGCAGCGGATTGTTGCTCGGGGCCAGCGCGTCGACCAGGTTGGTCAGCACGAAGCCGACGCGTTCGGAGTCGGCCTCGTCCAGGCCGGCCTCGGCGACCACACCCGCCACGGTCTCCGCCGCGGCCAGGTAGGCCTGCATCGCGCGGCGCAGCAGCGGGTTGCCCGCCCAGCCCGGGTCGGCGAACCGGTGGTCCCGCCGCGACGGCTGCACCTGCGAACGCCCCGCGGCGATGCGGCCCAGCTCGCCGAGCAGCTGACCGCCCCGCCCGGCGACCAGCCGGGGCCGGCCCGCCAGCGCGGCGGCCAGGCGCAGGCCCGAGCCGCCCGGGTTGACCCGGCGTAGCATGCCGGTGGCCGCGTCGGCCAGCAGCAAGTCCAGCGGCGCCGCGGCGGCATCGGCCGCGGCGGTCCTGATCGAATCGGTGTCGGCGCTCATTATCAGCCGAGCGTAGGCCGCGGCGCGCGTCCGGCCATTGGGCGGCGGTTACGAACCCGCGACCGGTCATGGTCCTGCGGGCACAGGCGCGCCCGGGCGTCAGGCGGCGATCGCGCCCGGGATCGCGGCGCCGAGCGCCCGGCCGTGACGGCACGCCTGCTCTTCGGCGTCCTGGCGCAGCTGACGGGCGAGATCCTTGAACTGGTCCGGCGCGGGATTGATGCCCACCAGCGTGAACTCGGCCTCGACCACCTTCAGGTCAAGGCGCCAGACGTCGGCCAGGATGCGGCGCATCCATCCGGTCGCGTGGTCCCAGCCCTCGCGGGGGGCGCCGGGCCGGTAGTTGCCGCCGCGCACGGTCACCAGCACGGCGGGCTTGCCGGCCAGGATGGGCGGGGCGCCCGCGGCCATCCGCGGGTCCGTGACGACCATGTCGACCCACGTCTTGAAGTGCTGCGAGACGCCGAAGTTGTACAGCGGGGCGGTGAACAGCAGCGCATCGGCGGCGGCGAGTTCGTCGGTCAGGGTCGCGGCCAGCGCCAGCGCGGCCCGCTGCTCGTCCGTGCGTGACTCCTCCGGCGTGCGCCCGGCGAAGACGGCAGTCGCCCAGGCGGTCGCCGGGATCGGGTCGACCCCGACGTGACGGCGGACGACGGGCTCGCCGGGGCGGGCGTTCCGCCACTCCTGCTCAACGATGTCGGCGATGGCGCGGCTGTGCGAGCCCTCGACGCGGATGCTGGCATCGAGCCGGTACAGGGACATGTCCGGTTCTCCCCCTACTTGACTTGACCTGACTTGACGGTTCAAGTGAACGCTAGATCAATTTACATGACTGGTCAAGTCTTAGCCGCGTACGTAGAACGGCCGTTCACGCAGCCGAAAGTAGCTCTCACCTGTTCCAGCGGTGGCGACCTTGACAAAACTGTACTCAGACCCCCATGATTTAACTTGAAAGGTCAAGTGAAATAAGAATGAGGCCGACGTGAGCACCGCTTCTCTCCTGCGTCCGGGCGTGAGCATTCGGCGCGGCGCGGACCGCCATCAGACCCGGATCGGGTGGCTGCACGGACGCCACTCGTTCGACACCGGGATCGACCCGCTGGGCGCCGATACGCACCATGGCGTGCTCGTCGTCAGCAACCACGACACCATCGCGCCCCGGTCTGGGTTCGAGACCCACCCGCACCGCAATATGGAGATCGTCACGTGGGTGCTGAACGGCTCCCTGGTTCATCAGGATTCAGCAGGCCACACCGGCGTCATCTATCCCAATCTGGCGCAGCGCATGACCGCCGGGACTGGCATCCGGCACTCGGAGAAGAACGACCGGCCGGCGGTGAATCCGGACGCCGACCAGCCGCTGGACCTGATCCAGATGTGGGTCGTCCCGGACGAGCCCGAGGTGGTACCCGGATACGAGCAACTGGAGCTGGATCCGGCCGACCTCCAGGGCCGGCTGGCGGTGGTGGCGTCCGGGATGACGCGGCACCGGGACCAGGCCGCGATCCGGATCCGTAACCGGTACGCTGCCCTGCACGTCGCGCGGCTCGGCCCCGGCCAGAGCGTCGCCGTCCCGGATGCGCCGTTCGCGCACGTCTACGTGACCCGCGGGCGGCTGCACCTCGAAGCTGAAGGCTTGCTCGAGGGGGGAGACGCCGCACGCCTTACCGCCGCCGGAGAGCGCCGCCTCGATGCGGCCGAAGCCAGCGAGGTCCTGATCTGGGAGATGCACGCCTCCCTGCGTCCGGCAGCATCCAGTTAACGTCGCGGAGAACACCATGTCACTGTCTCGCACCGCCGGCCCCGGTCAGCCGACCCGGCCGATGTCGGTCTTCCCGCTCGGCCCGCGGCTGGTCAGACGATCCGGGTACGGCGCGATGCACCTGGCCGGCCCATGGGCCGTCAACGCGCCGCCCGACCGGGCCTCGGCGATCGGTGTGCTCCGGGCCGCGGTCACCGCCGGAATCGATCACCTCGACACGGCCCAGTACTACGGCCCGGACCTGGTCAACGACCTGATCCGCGAGGCCCTCTACCCCTATCCGGCGGAGCTGGCGATCGTCAGCAAGGTGGGCGTCTTCCGGGACACCGGGCAGGATGCGCGCCAGCTGCGCCAGGGCATCGAGGAGAACCTGCGCAGCCTGCGGGTCGGCCAGCTCGCCGCGGTCAACCTCCGGCTGCCTAGCCCCGGTCCCGTCGACGCGCGTTTCGATGATCAGCTGGCCGCCATGGTCCGGGCCCGCGACGAGGGTCTCATGGCCGGCGTCGGCCTGAGCAACATCAGCCTCGAGCAGCTCCGGCACGCCGCCGACCGCACCGAGATCGCCTGCGTGCAGAACCTGTTCCACCTGGCCGACCGCGGCTCGGCCGCGGTCCTGGAAGAATGCATCCGCCGTGGCATCGCCTTCGTGCCGTTCTGCCCGCTCGGCCTGCCACGCGGCGCGGCCAACCCGGTGCGCAACAGCCCGGTGGTCATCCGGACGGCCGCCCGCCTGGGCGCCACTCCGCCGCAGGTCGCGCTGCAGTGGCTGCTGCAGCTGGCCCCCAACGTGCTGCTGATCCCCGGCACCGGGTCCGCTGGTCACCTGATGGAAAACCTCGCCGCCGAGCATGTGGCGCTAGACGACCAGGCCCGGCGCGAACTGGCCAGGGTTGGTACAACCCGGTGACCGAGCCCAGCTGAGCCGCATCCGCCGGCTAAGTGGATAGCCCAGATACGCCATGGGTGATTCCGGGGATGCCGATGCGCGACATGATGCGGTCGGCGGCCAGGCCAAGGCGCCGCAGTTGCTCGGGCGACAGGACGTCGATGACGAGCGACCGCACATGGGCCACGTGCCCCGGCGCCGCCTCGGCGAGGACCCGGAAGCCCTCGCCGGTCAGGACGGCATTGGTGAACCGCCCGTCCGCCGGGTCGGGCTCACGGCGCACCAGGCCTCGCTCCTCGAGCCGCTTGACCAGGTGCGACAGTCGCGACAACGACGCGTTGGTGACCTCGGCCAGCACGCTCATCCGCATCTTCCGCTCCGGGCTACCGGACAGCATGGCCAGCACCTGGTACTCGACCAGCCCCAGGTTCGAATCGCGCTGCAGCTGCTGATCCATTGACCAGGGAAGCCAGGTCATCAACCGCACTACGGACAGCCAGGAGTCCACTTCCGCGGCGGTCAGCCACTGCACCGGCGGCTCGTCAGCGCCGCGCGGGGCTCCTTCGGTCACCGGATCCGAATACTGGCTCATTGTTGCGGCCTTTCACCCAGACCCGCGGCGCGACGGGGGTCGCGTGGCTAGTTGATTGCGGAGGTGTCGATGTGCGACATGATGCGGTCTGCGGCCAGGCCGAGGCGCCGCAGCTGTTCGGGCGACAAAACGTCGATGACGAGCGATCGCACGTGGGCGACGTGCCCGGGCGCCGCTTCGGCCAGGGTCCGGAAGCCCTCGTCGGTCAGGATGGCGTTGGTGAACCGCCCGTCCAGGGGGTCGGGCTCGCGACGGACCAGGCCGCGCTCCTCGAGCCGCTTGACCAGATGCGAAAGCCGGGACAGCGAGGAGTTGGCCAGGTCGGCCAGCAGGCTCATCCGCAGGGTGCGCTGCGGAGAATTGGACAGCCTCGCCATGACCTGGTACTCCACCATGGCCAGGTTCGAGTCGCGCCGCAGCTGCTGATCGATTGACCAGGGAAGCCAGGTCATCAACCGCACTACGGACAGCCAGGAGTCCACTTCCGCGGCGGTCAGCCACTTCACCGGCGGATTCTCGGCACCCTGGCGGGCTCCTTCGGACATAGACCAAAGATACCGATCACTCGATGATTCAAGTGGTAATGCTGCTCCGGAGCGGCGTGTGCCTGCGCCGGAGCACTGTCCGCGGTCCTCAAGGTCAGCCCTGGAACGGCGGAATGGCGTGCACGACGGTCTTGGCTTCCTGAAACTCCGTGATGGCCAGCGGGCCGCGCAGGCGGCCAATGCCGCTTTGCCGGTAACCGCCTTCCGCAAAACCGTCGTTGATCGCCGCCCACGTGTTCGTCCAGATGGTGCCCGCGTGGATCTCGCGGCTGACCCGGCGGCTGACGTTGATGCTGCTGGTGAAGATCCCGGCCGCGAGGCCGTACTCGGTGGCGTTGGCGCGGGCGATGGCGTCGGTCTCGGTGCCGAAGACTTCGAAGGTCGCGACCGGGCCGAAGACTTCCTTCTGGACGATCTCGGTGCTGACGTCCTCGACCTCGGGCAGGGCGGGCCGGTAGAACGCACCAGCGGCCAGGCTGCCCTCGGTCACCGGGCCGCCGCGCACGATGGGCTTGGCGTAGGCTAGCGCGGCCTGGACCATGCGGTCGACTCGGTCGACGTCGGCCTGGTCGATGAGCGGGCCCATGTCCGTCTCCGGGTCCATCCCGTCGCCGACGCGCACATTCTCGAGCAGGCTGGCCAGGCAGGTGCGGACCTGGTCCGCTACCCCGCGCTGGACCAGGATCCGCGAGCCGGTCATGCAGAACTCTCCGGCGAAGGTCGTGATCCCCGCCGCGAGCAGCGGGACGGTGACCTCGAGGTCAGCGTCGTCGAACACGATCATCGGCGTCTTGCCGCCCAGCTCGAGGTTCATCCGCTTGAGGGTGGCGGCGCCGCCCGCCGCGACCAGCCGCCCCACCGTCGTGCTGCCGGTATAGCTGATCACCTGGACATCGGGTGAGGCGACCAGGTGAGGAGCACCCGTGTTGCCGGATTCGGTGAAGATGTTGACCACTCCGCGGGGCAGCGACGTGACCTCGGCGATGATCTGCGAGACCAGATTGGCCACCAGTGCGGTCTGCCCGGGCATCTTGACCGCCACGGTGTTCCCCGCGGACAGGGCCGGCGCCAGGGACCGGATCAGCAGGGCGACGGGGGAGTTCCACGGCACGATGATCCCGGCCACGCCGGCCGGCTCGGCGTAGGTGCTGTACCACTGCCCCGGCGCGACCTCGGCCGAGATACCGGTGTCGGTCAGGGCCATGGCCGCGTTGTGCCGCAGTGTAGGTCCGGGGGAGGTCCCCTCGAACAAGCCTTCGGCGATCTTCTTGCCGTTCTCCTTCGTCACCAGCGTGCCGAGTTCGGAGGCGCGGGCGTCGAACCGGTCGGCCATCTCGCTCAGCGACCCGGTGCCGCAGACTGCGGTCCCGGGACCACGGCGAGGTGTCGAACGCGCGGCGGGCGGCCGCGACGGCCGCGCGGGCCTCAGCCTCCCCGCCGTCGGCCCACCGGCCCAGCACCGCTCCGGTGGCGGGGTTGACCGACTCCAAGACGGTGCCGGACCCAGTCCATTCGCCGTCGATCCAGTGCTTGGCGATCTCGCTCATGTGCGGGCTCCCTTGGTCAAGCGGTCAGCATTGACTTGATGTTTCAAGTCATAACGGCCATCGCTTGAACTGTCAAGTCATGCCGCCGTGACGGCCGGCCGGCGGTGACTCAGCGAGCGCATTTGGGGCTTGTGGCGCAACCCCCAATAGACGAGGCCTGTGGTCCACAGGCCCCGCGCAAGCGGCGGAAGTCTCCGCACGCACCGGGGTACCGGTCCGCATCCACGTCATCGGGGGCCGGGAAGCCGTGACCGACCCCTGCGGCGAGTGGGCGGCACTGCGGGAAGTGGAGACCACCGGCTGTGTCCTGGTGCGGCCGGACCGGCATGTGGCGTGGCGGTCCGCGCGCTACACCCCGGACAGCGCGCGGCAGCTCCCCGCCGTACTCGAGCAGGCGCTCGGGCTGACCGGCCGCTAACCACTGATGCTGAGCAGGCCGGGCGTCGCGATCGTGGGGCAGGCCCCGCCGGGTTGGTGGTTGCCCACCTGTTGCAGCGCGAGGCCATGGTCTCCCGCGAGCGCGCAGTCCTCGGCACTACAGCCATGACGCCGCTCCCCGACTTGAATGTGCAACTAATAGTTGCACATTCGGTCCGGATTCCAGCGCTGGATTCCTATTCATCACTTGACAGTTCAAGTCAATGCCGACTAGGGTCGGACTTGATCGTTCAAGTCAAGTAGACGCTAGGACACGTCATGGAGGATGGATCACGATGACTATCTCCGATCGCACGGTGGCCATCATCGGTAGCGGCAACATCGGCGGCACGCTTGCGGCGGACTTCGCGGCGGGCGGCCAGGACTTCCTGCTGGCCGGCCGTGACCTGGAGGCCGTGCGCAAGATCGCGGCCGATCTCGGCGAGCACGCCGTGGCGGTGACCGTCGATGAGGCGGTCGAGCGCGCCGGCGTGCTGGTGCTGGCCGTCTGGCTCGATGCCTTCGAGCAGATCATCGCCGAGTACGGCGAGCGGCTGGCGGGCAAGGTGATCATCGACCCGAGCAACCCGGTCGGACCGGACGGCGCGGGCGGCTACCGCAAGGTGATCCCCGAGCAGGAGTCCTCGGGTCAGATCCTGGCCGGCCTGCTGCCGGCCGGGGCCCGGCTGGTCAAGGCGTTCGGCACGCTGTCGGCCCCCACGCTGGCCGCGGCCGCCCGCCGCGAACCCGATCGCGCGGTGCTGTTCTACGCCGCCGACGACGAGGCCGCGGGTGACCTGGCCGCAGACCTGATCCGCACGGCCGGCTACGAGCCGGTCCGGGTCGGCGGCCTAGACCAGTCCATCCGCATCGAGATGTACGGCGACCTGCACGAATACGGCGCCCTCGGCCGCGTCGTGACCAGGGCCGAAGCGCTGCAGGCCATCTGATCTGGCTGGGCGGGGCAGGCGTATGACTCAGATCGTCATTGACGTCCCGGCCGGGCAATGGCCGGGCGTCACGGCGGCGCTCGCGCGGCGCGCCGCCCACTGGCTGGGCTCGGCGGTGCTGCAGCACGAGTAGGCCGGGCCGCTGGTCGTCACAGATGCTCGGTGGAGACGTGATCGGCCACGGCCTTCCGTAGATCCTGGACCTCGGCCAGCATCCAGGACTGGTAGTCGTATCCGGGGACGGGCATCGTCTCGTAGACCCCCACCACCGGGATGCCGCTGGCCCGGGCCAGCGCGATGAACGATTCGGTCAGGGTGTCGGTGACCTGCTGGTTGTAAAGGAACACCCTGACCTTGTGCTGAGTGAACAGGCTCCGCTCGACCGCGACGTCCTGCGCCGAGGGGTCGGTGCCGTTCATGATGCTGGCCTGGAAGGACCAGGGCGTCAGGTTGTCCGCGCCGGCCGCCTGGAGCAGGTAGTCCGCCACCGGCTCGGTGGTGGCCACCGGCGTGCCCGGGTACGCGGCCTTGAACGCGGCGATGGCACGGTCCCACGTGGTTAGCGATTCGATGAACCGTGCCGTATTGGCCTTGAAGTACGAGGCGTGGGCCGGCTGGATGGCGGCCAGGTCCGCCGCGACCGCACTGGCCACGGCGGACATCGTGCCTGGCTTGTACCACAGGTGGGGGTTCGGCGTGCTGCCGGAAAGCCCGAGCAGGTCCTGGACCACGATGACCTTACGGGCGGAGTTCGGGGCGGCCTTCTCGATCGTGGTCATGAACTCGTCGTAGCCGACGCCGTTCTGCACCATGAGCTGGGCCTCGTTCACCGTCCGGGCCACGGACGGGCTGGCCTCGAAGGTGTGCGGGTCGGTATTCGGGTTACTCATGATCGCGCTGGCCTGGACGTACTTCCCGCCGACCTGGCTGATCACGTTGGCGTACTCGTTCTCCGCGCCCACCGCCACGATCACCCCGGCCGGGGCGTGGGTCGCGCCGGACGCCGAGGAGCAGGCGCTCGCCAGAGCCACCACGCTCAGGGACAACACCGCCGTCAGGACGCGCCGCATGACCAGTACTCCTCTGCCTCGGGGGATGGTGCTTAGCGAGAATGATAACGATTCTCAGTTTCATCCGCAACGGGCCGGCGAACCGGGTTAGGCTGCCCGACGTATCCAGCCGACTACGCAACGAAAGGCATCAGCCATGTCCCTGACTGTTCCATCCGACCTGCTCGACCAGGCCCGCCAGGGCGACGTCGACGACGCCGCGTTCACCGCCTGCATCCGGACCTCACTGCCCTACGCCTGGCAGCTCATCCGCGACCTGGCCGGACAGCTCCACGCCACCGGCGCCGAGGCCGCCGACAACCAGGTACCGCCGCCGGACGAGGCGGCCCGCGGCCAGCTGCTGCGGATGATGGCCAGCGACGCCATGCGCGGCGCCGCGGAACGGCACTTCGGGGTCCGGCTCGCCTTCCAGAACTGCCACCGCGCCGCCGTGTTCCGCCCGGACGCCACCCAGGCTCTGGCCGAGTTCACCACGGCCCGCGCCCAGCTGCTCAACCAGAGCCCCGAACTCACCAACTGCTAACGGCCGGACGCCGCGGCGGGCGTGCGGCGAGGGGGGGCGACTACGGGCGGTCCGGGGTCTGGGGAGCGGGGCGCCAGGCTGCGCGCACGGCGCTCACCGGCAACCGGACGATGTGCGCCAGCCCGTCCGGCACGCGGATCAGCCGGCGGAGCAGGACGGGCAGGCTCACCAGGTCGCCGCGCGCCGCCGCGGTCAGCAAGGCAAAGATGTCCGGGGCGGGCTGGCGGGGCGGTTCGGCGAGCTCCACGCGGGCGGTGACCACCGGACCGTGCGATTCGGTCTCCACCTGGCCGAGGCCGGGCAGCAGCCCGAGCATGGTCCGGTTCTCGGCCAGGACTTCGGCGGTGAAGTACTCGATCCCGGCCTCAGCGGCGCGCTCGCTCAGCCGCGCGAGCAACGCGGAGCCGAGCCCGCGGTGCTGCCAGGCATCCACCACGGTCACCCCGACCTCCGCGGTGTCGGGCTGGTCCGGCAGCCGGATGAACCGGCACTCCCCGACGATCTCGCCCGACAGCAGCGGCACGGCGACCAGCGCCTCGTGGTCGGCGTGATCGACCTCGACCGCCGCCTTGAGGGTGGCCGCGGGAAGCTCCGGCATGACGGTGAAGAACCGCCGGTAGCGGGATTGCTCACCCAGGTTGGCGTACGCGCGGACCAGGGCCGGCCCGTCGCCGGGCCGGACCTGGCGGATCCGCACCACATCACCGGAACGGAGCGTCACAAGCTGCGGCTGGCTGGCCGCGGTCATGGCCAGGCCCCTCTCGACGCCGACGGTACCGATCCAAACCCTACCGAGGCCCGATGAGCCCGCGGCGGGAAGGGCGGCACGGCCGCACGCACCACGGCCCGTTCGGGAAAAAGAAAGGAGCCTCGGCCGGGGACGGCCGTCGCTGCCGGCGCGGACGGAAATGTGTAAGACTCCGCGGGTGGACACCGACGGGCGCGGGGTCGCCGAGCTGATGGCGAGCGTGGCGGCGACGGTCAGCCGCCAGGTCGCCGCGGTGTCCGGGGACGTCTACGAGGTCATCCTGCGGGAGATCCCCGAACTGCACGACGACCAGGCGGTGCTCGCCCTGCTCGCCTCGAGCGTGCACAGCAACGTCGGCACCTGCCTGCAGATCATGCAGCACCAGATCGACCTGAGCGGGGTGCGGGCCCCGGCCGCGTCGCTGGAATACGCGCGGCGGCGGGCGCAGCGCGGCACGCCGCTGACCGCGCTGCTGCGTGCCTACCGGCTCGGGCACACCTGCTTCTCCGACTGGGTGCTGCGGGAGCTGGCCCGGCAGACCGACGACGCTCCGCTGCTGACCGCCGCCACCCTCGGCATGTCCCGGATCGTGGCCGGGTACGTCGACCAGACCTCCGAGGAGATCGTCGCGGCCTACACCCGCGAACGGGAGAACTGGCTGCGCAACCGCAGCGCCGCGCGCGCCGCCCGGATCCGTGACCTGCTGTCGGGCCGGCGGGTCAACGTCGGCGCGACCGAGGCCGTCCTGGGCTACCGGCTGCGCCAGTACCACCTGGGCCTGGTGTGCTGGGCGGACGAGGTGGAGGCCGCGGACGCGCTGGACACGATCACCCGGCTGGAGCACGCGACCGGCCACGTCGCGGGGAAGGCGGCCTGCGCCGGCGAGCCGGTCTTCCTGCCCCGGGACGAACGCAGCGCGTGGGCCTGGCTGCCGCTGGGGATCCGGGACACGTTCGACGCCGCGGCGGCCAGCACGGCGGACCTGGCCGGTGACCTGCGTTTCGCGTTCGGCGACGCGGCGCGCGGGACGGCGGGGTTCCGCCTCACCCATCAGCAGGCCGTCGCCGCCCAGGCGGTCGCGCTCGCCGCGCGGCCCGCCCCGCCGCGGGTGGTGGTGTTCGGCGAGGTCGCGCCGGTGGCGATGATGCTCGGCGCGCCCGAACTGCTGCGGGCCTGGGTGCTGGGCACGCTGGCGGGCCTGGCCACCGACGACGAGACCCAGGCCCGGCTGCGCGAGACCCTGCTGGCGTTCCTGCACGCCAACGGCAGCTACAAGGCCACCGCCGAGCAGCTCATGCTGCACAAGAACACCGTGCAGTACCGGATCCGCAGGGCCGAGGAGAGCCTCGGCCGGCCGGTCAGCGAGAACCCCCATGACCTGGAACTGGCGCTGCGGGCCAGCCACTGGCTGGGCTCGTCCGTGCTGCAGCCGTGACGCCCCGGGGGTCCGGACCAGCGCCGCCTGGTAGGGGCGCTCTCAGGTCGTCCGCCACCGCTGCCTCGGGACGCCGGGTTAACGCGGGCCGACCCACAAGGACAGATGCGCTAGACCAGACTGGGCAGGTGACCTACTCCGCGCTTTCTCACCTCGACTGCTCGCGCTGCGGGTCCGGGTACGACGCCGGCCAGGTGCAGGGCACCTGTTCGTGCGGGGCTCCGCTGCTGGCCCGGTACGACCTGCGGCAGGTGGCCGACGTCGTATCGCCGGGGCGGATCGCGGGGCGGCCCGCGGATCTGTGGCGCTATCACGAGCTGCTGCCGGTCCGGCAGGCCAGCCGGGTGGTGAGCCTGGGCGAGGGGATGACGCCGCTGCTGCCCGTGCCGGCCCTTGGCCGGGCGCTCGGCGTACCGGGCCTGCTGATGAAGGACGAGGGCCTGCTGCCCACCGGGACGTTCAAGGCGCGCGGCGCCGCGGTCGGCGTGTCGCGGGCCGCCGAGCTGGGCGTCGCGGCCATCGCCATGCCGACCAACGGCAACGCCGGAGCCGCCTGGTCCGCGTACGCCGCCCGGGCCGGGATGCGCAGCCTGATCGTGATGCCGGCCGCGGCCCCGGCGATCACCCGGGCCGAATGCGCCGCGGCCGGCGCCGAGCTGTACCTGGTCGACGGCGACATCGGGGACGCCGGCCGGCTGGTCGCGTCGGCCCTGCGCGAGCGGCCCGGCTACCAGAACACCGCCACGCTCCGGGAGCCGTACCGCATCGAGGGCAAGAAGACGATGGGCCTGGAGATCGCCGAGCAGCTCGGCTGGCGGATGCCGTCCGTGATCGTGTACCCCACCGGCGGCGGCGTCGGCATCATCGGCATCCACAAGGCCCTGCGCGAACTGCTCGAGCTCGGCTGGGTGTCCGGCGACCTGCCGCGGCTGGTAGCGGTCCAGGCCGAGGGCTGCGCGCCGATCGTGACGGCCTTCCAGGCCGGCGCCGCGGTCAGCGAGCCGTGGCCGGAGCCGAAGACGGTGGCGTTCGGCCTGACGGTGCCCAAGGCCCTGGGCGACTTCCTCGTGCTCGAGGCGCTGTACGCCACCGGCGGGACGGCGGTGGCCGTGACCGACGAGGATCTGCTCGCCGCACAGCAGATGGTGGCGCGGCTGGAGGGCAGCCTCGTCTGCCCGGAGGGCGCGGCGTGCTTCGCCGCCGTCGGGCAGCTACGGGAGTCCGGCTGGCTGTCGGCGGGAGACGAGGTGGTCGTGCTTAATACCGGGACGGGGCTGATCTACCCGGAGACCCTGGCTGCGGAGGCGCCCCTGCTACCGCTGTCGGGCCCGGTTCCGTCCTTTGACTCGGGGGCGACGACGATCTGGTAGGCGGGCGGGCTGCTCATGGCCGGTCATCTCCTCGTGGTCGAACCCCAGGACGCGACCCAGGGTATGGCCCTGGCGCTTCGGACCCTCCCCTGATGTGACCATGGATGCCACAGGGCCGCCCACCCGCGAGGAGAGAGCCTGTTATGAGCACTGCAGACGAGGAAGCACCGAAGATCCTGGACCTGCCGATCGGGCTGGACGCCACCGGGATGCGGAAGGAATTCGACAGCCTCGGCGACGTCGAGGTGCCCGCTGATCATTACTGGGGCGCGCAGACCCAGCGCAGCCTGCAGCACTTCAACATCGGCCACGACAAGATGCCGGCCGAGGTGTACCACGCGTACGGGTACGTCAAGAAGGCCGCGGCCGTGGTCAACACCGCGGCCGGGCGGCTGCCGGCCTGGAAGGGCCAGCTGATCGAGCGGGTCTGCGACGAGGTCACCAGCGGAGCGCTGGATGCGGAGTTCCCGCTTTACGTGTTCCAGACCGGCTCGGGCACGCAGTCCAACATGAACGTCAACGAGGTCAT
Source organism: uncultured Actinomycetes bacterium (assembly GCA_963819785.1). Taxonomy (GTDB): domain Bacteria; phylum Actinomycetota; class Actinomycetes; order Streptosporangiales; family Streptosporangiaceae; genus Palsa-504. Next base: position 120,764 of record CAWFXW010000017.1, read on the forward strand.
CTCCAACCGGTGCATCCAGCTGGCGGGCGGGGTTCTGGGGTCGCAGGAGCCGGTCCACCCCAACGACCACGTGAACATGGGCCAGTCTTCGAACGACACGTTCCCGACCGCGATGCACATCGCCGCGTACACGATGGCCACCACCAAGACGATCCCCGCGCTGACGCGACTGCGGGACGCTCTGCAGGCCAAGTCGCGGGAGTGGGCGGACGTGGTCAAGATCGGCCGCACGCACCTGGAGGACGCGGTCCCGCTGACCGTCGGCCAGGAATGGTCCGGCTACGCCGGGGCGCTGGATGACGCGATCGCCGAGGTTGTCCGGGTGACCGACGGGCTGCTGGAGCTGGCCATGGGCGGCACCGCGGTCGGCACCGGGCTGAACGCCCCGGCCGGGTTCGGCGACGAGGTCGCGGCGCAGATCGCGCGGATGACCGGGTTCCCGTTTGTGACGGCGCGGAACAAGTTCACCGCCCAGGCCACGCTGGACCGGATGGTGCGGGCGCACGGCGGCCTCAAGGCGGCCGCCGTGTCGCTGTTCAAGATCGCCAACGACCTGCGCTGGCTCGGCTCCGGGCCGCGTACCGGGCTCGGCGAGCTGATCTTCCCGGCCAACGAGCCCGGCAGCTCGATCATGCCGGGGAAGGTGAACCCCACTCAGGCCGAGGCCATGCTGATGGTCGCCATCCAGATCATTGCCTCCGACGTGGCGGTCACCATGGGCGGGAACGAGGGCAACTTCGAGCTCAACGCGTTCCGCCCGATCCTGATCGACAACTACCTGCACTCGGCGCTGATCATGGCCGACATGTGCGACCACTTCCGGTCGTTCATGGTCGAAGGGACGAAGCTGAACGCCTCGAAGCTGAAGGAGAACATCGACCGGTCGGTGATGATGGTCACCGCGCTGGCCCCGGTCATCGGCTACGACAAGGCCGCGGCGATCTCCTACTACGCCATCGACCACGACCTGACCCTCAAGGAGGCAGCGCTGGCCAAGGGCGTGTCCGAGGAGCTGTACAACCGGGTCGTCATCCCCGTCAACCTCACCCGCCCCGGCACCGCCGACGAGCCCTCGGCCCAGCAGGGCTCCTGACATGCACACCGTGAGCGCCGGCGACGAGCTGACCGGCAAGGCGGCCTTCATCGCCTCGGTGGGCGGGACGCGAGGCTACGCCGACTGGACCAACCCGGACCACCGGCTACGGCGGCTGCTGGCCGAGTTCATCGGCATGGCCGGGCTGACGTTCGTGCTGTCCGGCGGCGCCGCCATCCTGGCCCGGTACGGCGGCCGCGGCCTGCAACCCTGGCAGATCGTGCTGGTCCTGTCGCTGGTCTCGGCGCTGTGGCTGGTGGTCGCGGTCTACTTCCTGGGCGACATCTCGGCGCACTTCAACCCGGCCACCACCCTGGCCTTCGCGCTGCGCAAGGACATGGACTGGATGATGGCCGGCGCCTACTGGGTGGTCCAGTTCGCCGCCGCCATCTGCGGGTCACTGCTGGCCCGCGCCTTCTTCGGCCCGGCCGGGCACCTGGCCGCCACCATGCCCAAGCCCGGCCAGTCCTGGCAGGCGGCCGGGTTCGAGGTCATCATCACCTTCGGCCTGGTGCTGATGGTGCTCAACCTGGCCAACGGGCCGAAGCTCAACGGGCCGTTCATCCCGCTGGCGGTGGGAGCCTACATCCTGGCCTGGGGCACGATGGGCGGGCCGTACGACGGCGCGTCGATGAACCCGGCCCGCAGCTTCGGACCCGACGTGGCCATCGGCGACCTGTCCACCTGGTGGGTGTACCTGATCGGGCCGGTGGCCGGGGCGGTCATCGCGGTGGGCGCCGCGTACGTGCTGCGCGGGCCGGCCAAGGCCCAGGAAGCCCGGCGCCGCCCAGGGCACGCCGCTGAACCGGACCGCCTGACGCGGGGCATCGCTGAGCGCCGGGCCTAGGGCTGGGGCTCGGCGACCTTCTGGCCGAACTCGGACCGGACCCAGGCCACGATGTCGGTGGTGGGCGCGCCCGGGGTGAAGATCCTGGCCACGCCCATCCGGTAGAGCTCCTGGATGTCCGCGGCGGGGATGATGCCGCCGCCGAACACCACGATGTCGGCGGCACCGCGTTCGGCCAGCAGGTCGATCACCCGGCGGAACAGCGTCATGTGCGCGCCGGACAGGATGGACAGGCCCACCGCGTCCACGTCCTCCTGGATGGCGGCGGCGACGATCCGCTCCGGCGTCTGGTGCAGCCCGGTGTAGATGACCTCGACCCCGGCGTCACGCAGCGCGCGGGCGACGACCTTGGCCCCGCGGTCGTGGCCGTCGAGCCCGGCCTTGGCCACGATGACCCGGATCTTCGCCATGTGACCAGCTTAGTTGACGCAGGGAACGCCGTTCTTGGCGTTGACCGTGCCGGCGCCAGGGGCAGTGGACGACGCCGACGCCGACGGTGACGACACCGACGGCGACGGCGAGCTGCTGGCCCCAGCGGCTGGTACGGTGGCGTCCGCGCCGAGCATGACCTCGACATGGCTGGCGGCCACCGTCGAGCTGGCCGAGGCGGTCACGTTGAACATCGACGCGATCTGGCTGGCGTTGGCCGCCGCGCCCGTGCCGTAGAGCACCTCGGTCGTGGTGAGCGCACCGGTGTTCCCGACCTGGCCGGCCGCGTACCCGTCCTTGACCAGCGCGTCAGAAACCTGCTTGGCCAGGCCCGGGGTATTGCCGCCGTTGTAGACGTCCACGGTGATCGCGCTGTTGGCCGCGGTGTCCTGGGCCGACGCGCTGGACGAGGCGGACGACTTGGGCGCCGGGTAGAACGCCTGCTGGATGATCTGCTGGATCTGCGGCACGTTGATCTCGTTGGCGTCCTGGCCCTCAATGGTGATGGGTGCCACCTCGGGCAGGGTGCGGAACGAGACGTTGCCCAGGCTGAGCCCGCGCATCTGGCCGATGAAGTCGAGCAGGTTCCAGTTCTGGTCGGTGATCAGGTACTTACTGGCCACCGACAGGAGGGCGTTCAGTTTGCCCAGGTCGCCGAGCACACCGCCGTCGCGCAACTCCTTGGTGACCGAGTCGATGACCGCCTGCTGGCGCTTGGTGCGGTCGAAGTCACCGTTGGTCAGGCCGTGCCGCTGGCGGACGAAGGCCAGCGCCAACCTCGCGCTCAGGTGCTGGTAGCCGGCGCGCTTGGCGGAGAAACCGGAGAACGGGTCGTACGGGACCGGGTGCAGGAGGCAGACCTGCACGCCGCCGACGACCCTGGCCAGCTCGTAGAACCCGTCCAGGTTCAGCTCGGCGAAGTGGTCGATGTGCACGCCGGTGAGCTGCTCGACGGTGGCCACCTCGGCGGCCCGGCCCGCCTCGTTGCCCGCGTAGGCGAGCTGGTTCTGGGTGATGCCGGGGTTCTGCGCTTTGGCCTGGTTCTCCGCGGCCGCCAGAGCGAAGCCGTACGCCTGGTCGACCTTGCCCTGGGACTGCCCGTCGTAGGCCTGCGGGAACGTGACCCAGTCATCACGCGGGATCGAGAAGCCGACCGCCTTCCCGCCGTTCGCGAAGATGTGGATCACGATCAGCGTGTTGGTGGCGTTACCGCCGCAGCCGGCCGCGATCTCGGCCGCATTGCACGCGTGCAGCGCCTTGAGGACGTCATCGGGCAGGATGTTCCCGTTCCAGTCGGTCCGGCTCTCCAGGCCCATCAGCAGGATGTTCTGCGCGCCGATCGACGGGCCGCTGGTGATCGCGTGCGAGCCGCCGATCGCGCTGACGTCTTTGACCACGAAGTAGGAGAAGCCGCTGATGGCCAGGACCAGCGCGGCGGCGATACAGCTCAGGACGTATCCGGCCTTCCCGGCGGCACCCCAGAGGGGGGGCGGAGAGCCTGGCCTGTTCATCGCGTTCTTCCTCAGGAATCCCAGGGGTGGAGGGTTACCGTCGGACGAAGCCTACCTTCACGGTCCCGTTACCAACGCGCAACGACTAACATCCAAAGCACATATGAGTGACCCACGGCGGCGCGATGCACGCCCGAGCAGGACATACGGCGGCGAGCCTGGAGGCAGGACGCCACGCCGGGATGCGCGCGAGTCCGGCTCGCGGCGGCGCGGCGGCCACGGACGGGGCCGGGACGACGCTGCCACCAGCCGGATGCCGGCCCAGACGGGCCTCACCCAGCCCATTGCCCCCCAGCCCGGCGTCCCGCTGCGCCGGCGTCCCGCTGCCCGGCGTCCCCGGGCGCGGTGAGGTCTCGCGGCGCGGCGCGAACGGGGTCGCGGCTGAGGCCGCGAACGGGACCGGGCGATCACGCGCGAACGGGGCCGGGCGATCACGCGGGCGCGGCGCCGGGCGGCCGCGGGGGGACGGGGCCGTGAACGGGGCGCGACGGCCGCGCGGCACGGGCGGGCGGCTCAGCCGGGTCTGGGAGGGTTCGCTGAACGGCGGCCTCGGGATCTGCGTCATCGTCGGCAGCGCGGCGATCGGCACCGTCGCCACCATCGTGACCCGGGCCGTGCCGGGCTCGGTGCTCGGGCTGTTCGTGCTGGCCGGCACGGTCGCCGCGGCGCTGACCGTGCAGCCGCGGACCGGGCGGCTGATCTTCCCGGTGCCCGCGCTGTCCTACCTGATCGGCGCGCTGGCCTCCGGCGTGGTCTACGACGGGTCCGCGAACAAGACCGAGCTCGCCGTCGGCGCGGCTCAGTGGGTCGCCAACGGATTCTTCGTCATGGTGCTCGCCACCTTGCTGGCCATCGCGCTGACCACGGTGCGCTGGCTCATGTGGCGCCGCGACCAGCGCGGCCCGGTCCCGCCGGACTACGGCGGCTGGAACGACCCGGGCCCGCCGGGACCTCCGCCGCGCACCCAGCCGGGCCAGCAGTGGCCGCCGGCCGCCCCGGGCTGGGACCAGCGTCCCGGGCGCCGGACCGGAGCAGGGCCCTACAACTTCTCCAGCGGGGCGTAGCGCAGCACCAGGTGCTTGACCCCGTAGTCGGCGCCGAAGTCGATCTTGGCCTCGGCCTGGTCGCCGTAGCCGTCCGTCGAGACCACGGTGCCCAGCCCGAACTTGTCGTGGGTGACCATGTCGCCGGGCGACAGCGACGGCACCTGCCGGTTGCCCGGGGAGCGGGTATCCGGCCGCCGGGCCATCCGCTCCTGGGCCGGGGCGGTCGACGACAGCGCCGCCGCCTGGTCGCGGCGCCACTCGATGAGGGCGGGCGGGATCTCGGCCAGGAACCGGGACTGCTTGTGGAACGCCGGGCGGCCGTACCAGTTCCTGGCCACGGCCCGGGTCAGGTACAGGCGCTGCATGGCCCGGGTGATGCCCACGTAGGCCAGGCGGCGCTCCTCCTCCAGTTCCTTGGCGTTGGTCAGCGACCGCTGGTGCGGGAACACCTCTTCCTCCAGCCCGGTCAGGAACACCACGGGGAACTCCAGGCCCTTGGCCGTGTGCAGGGTCATCAGCGTGACCAGGCCGCCGTGCTCCTCGCCCTCCGGGATCTCGTCCGCGTCGGCGACCAGGGACACCTGCTCGAGGAATTCCGGGAGTGTGCCCTCGTCGCGCGAGCCGTCGAACTCGCGGGCCACCGAGACCAGCTCCTCCAGGTTCTCCACCCGGCTGGCGTCCTGCAGGTCGGAGGAGGATTCCAGCGTCTCGATGTACCCGGTGCGGTCGAGCACGGCCTCGGCCAGCTCGGCCACCGGCCCGCTGGAGGCCAGCTCGCGCAGCCCGTCCATGAGCGCGTTGAAGCCCGCGATGGCGGCGGCGGACCGGGCCGCCAGGCCCGGCACGTCGCCCGGGCGGGCCAGCGCCTGAGCGAAGGTGATCCGCTCCCGCTGGGCGAAGGCGGCCACGTACTCCTCGGCCCGGTCCCCGATGCCCCGCTTGGGCGTGTTGAGCACCCGGCGCAGCGACACCTCATCCGCCGGGTTGGCGACCAGCCGCAGGTAGGCCAGCAGGTCGCGGACCTCGCGGCGCTCGTAGAACCGGACCCCGCCGACCACCCGGTAGGGCAGCCCGACCCGGATGAACACCTCCTCGAACACCCGGGACTGCGCGTTGGTCCGGTAGAACACCGCCACCTGGCCGGGGGTGGCCTGCCCCGCGTCGGAGAGCCGGTCCACCTCCTCGGCCACGAACGCGGCCTCGTCATGCTCGTTGTCGGCCACGTAGCCCACGATCGGCGGGCCGGCCCCCGCGTCCGACCAGAGGTTCTTCGGCTTGCGGCCCTGGTTCTGGGCCACCACCGCGTTGGCCGCGGCCAGGATGTTCTGGGTGGACCGGTAGTTCTGCTCCAGCAGGATGACCTCGGCCTGCGGGTAGTCCTGCTCGAACTCCACGATGTTGCGGATGGTGGCGCCGCGAAACGCGTAGATGGACTGGTCCGCGTCGCCGACCACACAGAGTTCGGAGGGTGCCAGGGCCACGGGGTCTGGGGTCTCCCCAGGGGAATGGAGTGTCCCCCCGTGGGTACGGAGTTCGGAGGGCGGGAGGGGGTCCTCGGTGCTGTCGCCACGGCCCGTTAGGCCAGAAAAAAGAGGTGCACTGCCGGACACAAGTTCCCGGACGAGAATGTACTGGGCGTGGTTGGTGTCCTGGTACTCGTCCACGAGCACGTGCCGGAAGCGCCGGCGGTACTCGGCGGCGACCTCGGGCAGGGCCTGGAACAGGTTGACCGTGACCATGATCAGGTCGTCGAAGTCCATCGCGCCCGCCGCGTGCAGGCGGCGCTGGTACTCGCCGTAGGCCTCGGCCAGGGCCTTCTCCCGGACCGTCTTGGCCTGGGCGGCGAACGTCTCGTGGTCGATCAGCTCGTTCTTCAGGTTCGAGACCTGGGCGGCCATCATCTTGGGCGGGAACTGCTTGGGGTCCAGGTCGAGCTCGCGGCAGGTCAGCGCCATCAGCCGCTGCGAGTCGGCCTGGTCGTAGATGGAGAACGAGGACGGGTAGCCGAACCGCTTGGCCTCCCGGCGCAGGATCCGCACGCACGCGGAGTGGAAGGTCATCACCCACATCGACCGGGCCCGCGGGCCGACCAGAGCGGCCACCCGGGCCGCCATCTCCCCCGCCGCCTTGTTGGTGAACGTGATGGCCAGGATCTCGTGCGGCGCCACGTCCCGCGCGGCCAGCAGGTAGGCGATCCGGTGGGTGAGCACGCGGGTCTTCCCCGAGCCCGCGCCGGCCACGATGAGCAGGGGGCGGCCCTCGTGCACGACGGCAGCGCGCTGCTGCGGATTAAGTCCGTCGAGGAGAGCGTCTATCGCGAGGGCGGCCACCTGAATAGGGTAGGCGGTCGCGCCGACAAACGCGGGGCGGCGCGAGGCCGGCGCGGTGCGGTCGCGGCGCCGGCTGCGGTGCGGTCGCGGCGCCGATCGCTGGGCAGGGCCGGTCCGCGGCACCCGTACCGTCGTCACCATGCGTAACTTCCGCCATCGACCAGCGAATACATCCCCACAGAGACGGCCTGGTCACGCTGGAGCACATCTGCGGAGATATCGCTCTTCGCCTCCGGCTGATGCCTGGTATGGGCTATTCTGGCCGTCTTGACCGTTAGCTTTCGCCGACCGCTACCGGGGGGTATGCGCAGGCCGGCACCTCAGCAGCGTGGGAGTGTCATGGGATCGCGTGGTCGGTCCATCCGGCTCCGAATATATTTCCTGGTGGCGATTCCCCTGGTCGCCCTGGTGGGGCTGCTCGCCTACGTGGCGGGTACGACCATCAACAGCGCCATCAGCGTGGACCGGGCGCCGAACCTGGTCAACGCGACCGCGATTCCGGCCGCGGAGTTCGGCACGGTCCTGGAGGCCGAGCGCACCGCCGCGGTGGTCTACCTGTTCCAGTCCAACCAGAACAACCTGGCCGCGTACCAGGCGGCGACCGCGGCCACCGACAAGGCCGAGCCGGCCTTCGTCGCCGCGATGAACTCCGAGGGCACCACCGGCACCGAGGACTCCGCGGGGGCCCAGGCGGTCAGCAGCCTGGTCAGCGGACTCAAGCAGCTGCCGACCCTGCGCAACGCGGTCAAGGCACGGGCGCTCAGCCCGCTGGACGCGATGGGCGCCTATAGCCAGGGCATCACGACCCAGATCAAGCTGTTCCTGATCCAGACCGAGAGCGTGACCGCCAACTCCCAGCAGATCCAGGCCGTCGGGCTGATCGCCACCGTCCAGGCCAGGGAGCAGCTCTCGCAGGAGAACGCGCTGCTGTCCGGGATGCTGGCCACCAAGCGGATCACGGCGAAGAACCGCATCGCGTTCACCGACCTGGCCGCGACCAGGGCGGCCGACGTGGCCTACGCGAACTACATCCTGAGCCCGGCCAACCTGGTCAAGTACAACGCCGCGATAGCCGGATCCGGAGCCATGCTGCAGAGCCTCACCGGCATCGAGCAGGCCATCGCGGCCGGGACGCCGGTCAGCAAGCTGCCGGTGACCCAGGCCCAGTGGAACCACCTGACCGGCGCGCTGCTCCAGGGCGAGTACAACGGCGGCGTCGCGGTCGCGGTATCCATCCTGGCCGCCGACCATCAGATCAGCCACACGGCCTGGGTCAGGGTCGCCGTCACCAGCGGCATCGCCCTGCTCGGGCTGCTGATCACGCTCCTGGTCACCACCCTGGTTGCGCGGGGCATCATCCGCCGCCTGCGCGGGCTCGAGCAGTCGGCTCGCACCCTGGCCGAAGACCAGCTGCCTGACGTCATCGCCCGGCTGCGGCGCGGCGAGGCCGTGGACGTGGCCGCCGAGGCGCCGCCGCTGCGGATCGGCGCCGACGAGATCGGCCGGGTGGGCCAGGCCTTCGAGCTGGTCAGGCAGACCGCCGTCCGGTCGGCGGTGGAGGAGTCCAGGCTGCGGCAGGGGCTCAACGACGTGTTCCGCAGCCTGGCCCGGCGCAGCCAGTCGCTGCTGCACCGGCAGCTGACCCTGCTCGACCAGATGGAACGGCGGGCCACCGACCCCGAGGCGCTGGACGACCTGTTCCGGCTCGACCACCTGACCACCCGCATGCGCCGCCACGCGGAGGGCCTGGTCATCCTGGCGGGCGCGCCGCCCGGCCGGGCCTGGAGCAGCCCGGTGCGGATGGTCGACGTGATGCGCGGCGCCATCGCCGAGGTCGAGGACTACGCGCGGGTCTCGGTGGCCACCAGGAGCCAGGCCGCGCTGGCCGGCTCGGCGGTGGCCGACGTCATCCATCTGCTGGCCGAGCTGATCGAGAACGCCACCACGCTGTCGCCGCCGTACACCTCGGTCCGGGTGTCCGGGGACACGGTGGCCAACGGGTTCGCGGTCGAGGTGGAGGACCGCGGGCTCGGCATGAGCCCGCCGCGCCTGGCCGAGCTCAACGAGCGACTGGCCAGCCCGCCGGAGTTCAACCCGTCCGACAGCGAGCAACTGGGGTTGTTCGTGGTCAGCCAGCTGGCCAAGCGGCACGGGATCCGGGTCACGCTCAAGGCGTCCCCCTACGGCGGCACGGCCGCCATCGTGCTCATCCCGCGGCACCTGGTGGTCACCGAGGAGGCGTTCCGGGCCGGGCTGCCCGGTGAGTCCGTCGCCATGCTGCCGGGCTCGGCGGGCTCGCTCGGCCCAGGTGAGCCTGCCGCCATCGGAATGACCGCGCTCGGGACTAACGGGAACCACGCGCCAGCTCCGGAGCAGGCGGACTTCCCCGGCATTCGCGGGGTGCCTGAGCTGGGCGGGCGCGGCCAGGGGCCGGCGGACATGCCCGGGATCCGGATCTCCGGCCCGCTGCGCCGCTCGCCCGGCGGGACGCCGGAGGGCGAGCGGCGCGGCGCGCACCACGCGGCACCGCGCGGCGCGGCGAGCCCCGGGTTCGAGCCCGGTCCTCCGCCCGGCTTGGAGCCCGGTTTCGGGTCCGGTCCCGCGCCCGGTTTCGGGCCCGGTTTTGAACCCGGTTTCGAGGCCGCGGCCGGGCGCGGTCGTGACGAGGCGGCCAACGGGGTCAGCGGGCACCCGGACTTCGACGTGTTCACGCCGCGGCGGCGCTTCCCCGGGGCGGGCGACGCGCCGGTACCGGGCGAGGCCGGTTCGCCGCCCGGCGGTTCGCCGCCCGGCGGTTCGCCGCCGGCGGACGCCACCGCGTTCGTCAGCTCGCCGCCGTACCCGGGCAGCGCGCCGTTCCCCGGTGCGGGTACCGTGCCCTACGCGGATCAGCCGGCGCCGTTCCCGGGGTGGACGGGGCGCAGCGTGGCGGGCGGTTCGGTAATGCCTGAGGCTCCGGCTGCGGCCGGGACGGGTGGTGCGGCGCCGGGCGGCGCGGCCGGTGCCGGTGGCGCGGGTGCGGCGGGTGGTCCGGGCATCCCTGGCGGACCTGATGGACTGGGCGCCGCTGGTGGCCCGCCGCCCGGGCCGACGACGCCGATGACGCCGGTGGCCTCGCCCCGGCCCGCGCGGCCCTCCGGACCGCCGTGGGAGCTGTCCCGCCAGACCGGGCCGCTGCCGGCCATTCCCGCCGACGGCGGCGAGCAAGGATCGCAGCAGGCCGGCGCGCAGGGGCTGCCACGACGGGTCAAGCAGGCCAACATCGCCCCGCAGCTTCGCGACAACCCGCACCGCCGGACCTCAGCGGGCCCGGCCTCGGCGGCGCCGGCCCCGGGTCCGGCCAGCGGGCCGACGCCAGCCGAGATCCGGCAGACCATGTCCGCGCTGCAGCGCGGCTGGCAGGAGGGCCGATCGCAGCGGATTCCGGGTGACTCGCCGTTCGAGTCGCCCGGGCAGGGGCCGTCTGCGGATGCCGACGAGCTACGGGGGGAATCCGATGGAGCCTGAGGTCAGCACGCCGACCCGGGTGGGCCAGCTTGACTGGCTGCTCGACGACCTGGTGCGGCGGGTCGCGCCCATTACCAAGGCCGTCATCTTGTCCCAGGACGGGATGACGCTTGGCGCGTCGCAGACGCTAGGACGCGACGACGCCGAGCACCTGGCCGCGCTGGCCGCCGGGTTCCAGTCGCTGGCTCGCGGCGCCGCGCAGCATTTCGGCGGCGGGGCGGCCCGGCAGACCGTCATCGAGATGGAATCGGGCTTCCTGCTGGTGACGGCGGCCGGAAGCGGGACATGCCTGGCGGTGATAACCGGACCCGGCGCCGATCTGGGCCTGGTCGCCTACGAGATGGCCATCCTGGTCAAGCGGTCCGGCGAGCACATCCGCGTCAACACCCGCGCGGCCGCGCTGCGCGGCTGGCAATAAGAGCCGTCATGCCGTCAAACGATGAGCGGTGGCTGGACGCCGAGGCCGGGCCGGTGGTCCGGCCGTACGCCCTGACCCAGGGCCGGACCCGGCACACCGGTGAGTCGTTCGACCTGGTCGCGACCGTGATGGCCACGCGTGCCTTCGCAGACCTAGGTGCGCTGGCCCCGGAGCACATCAGCGTGCTGCAGCTCGCCCAGGTGCCGACGACGGTCGCGGATATCGCCTCTGACGTCGACCTTCCGCTGGGGGTAGTCCGGATCATCCTGGCCGACCTGCGAGAACTCGGCCTGATCGTGATCAGCACCCCGGTCGTGATGGCGGAACGGATCGACAAGCACACTCTCAGGGAGGTCCTCAATGGACTACGGGGTCTCTGATACCTCCAGCGGGGACCGCCAGTACCGCGCCATCAAGATCCTTCTGGCCGGCGGGTTCGGGGTAGGCAAGACCACGCTGGTCGGCGCCGTGAGCGAGATCAGGCCGCTGCGCACCGAGGAGCCGCTGACCGAGGGCAGCCTGCGCACAGACAGCACGGCCGGCGTCGAGGGGAAGACCACGACCACGGTCGCGATGGACTTCGGCCGGATCAGCCTGCGCAGGGACCTGGTGCTCTACCTGTTCGGGACGCCGGGGCAGCAGCGGTTCTGGTTCATGTGGGACGAGCTCGCGATCGGCGCGCTCGGTGCCGTGGTGCTCGCCGACACCCGGCGGCTGGCGGACAGCTTCGCGGCCATCGACTACTTCGAGCGGCGGCAGATCCCGTTCATCGTGGCGCTGAACTGCTTCGACGGCGCGCACCGGTACGACCAGGAAGACGTCAGGCTTGCCCTGGACCTGGAACCGGATATGCCCATCATCATGTGCGACGCGCGCAGCAAGGACTCGGCCAAGGAAGTGCTGATCACGCTCGTCGAGCACGTGCTGATGACGGCGTTGGAGGAGCCGCTGTCCGGCATCGCGTAACACGAGGCCGGGTGCTCGATCACCGCGCTGGCGGGTGCGGGTCGCTGCGTCGGCTGGCGGGGCCGGTCAGGGGTCGCGCAGGACGGCCCACACCGCCTTGCCGTGCCCGGCGATGGGACTCCAGCCCCACACATGACTGAGCGCGCCCACGATCTGCAGACCGCGGCCGCTCTCCCCGCCCCAGTCGGGCTGGCGCGGCATCGGGGTCTCGTTGCCGGGATCGACGACGGCCAGCATGACCTCGCCCGCGCGGCGGAGCATGCACAGCCGGAGCACCGCGCCCGAGTTCGGGTGCATCAGGCTGGCCCGGGTTCCGTGCAGGACGGCGTTGACCACCAGTTCATCGACGATCATCTCGGCGTCGTCGGCCAGCGCCTCCAGGCCCCAGCAGGTCAGCAACTCACGGACGAACCGCCGGGCGGTCCTGGCCTCCTCAGGCCGGGCGCTCAGGGCACGCGTGGTTACCGCAGGCGTCTCCCACCAGGCGGACGGCACTGGCAGCAGCCGCGGCATTCCGTCTGACACCGGTGACCACGGGATGCCGACTTCCTCGTCGTCTTCCCCGCTACCGGTCGCGACACTGAGATGCGCCAACGCAACAGCTTCCTGCATGTCATGGGGCAGAACGCTTGCCCATCACGGTGTTAACTGCGTGCTGAGTGACATGCTGCCTGATAATATGTGCAAATGCAAGACCAAATGCACGTTCATTCGCTCTGTGCACAGGTCTCCATATAGCCGCACGGGGGGCCACCAGACAGTTGAAACGTATTCCGACACTTGCTCGCCTTTTGTTAACTCTGGGTTACAGCGAGTTATTTTCTTCGGGTAAACATGCGTTGAGACCGTCAGAAGGGGATAGGGATGGTCATGGCGTACAACGGCATGCTGGCAGGCGAACTCGGTGACGTCCGCTGGCAGAAGAGCCAGCACAGTAATCCCAACGGGGCGTGCGTGGAGCTGGCCGCGCTGCCCGGCGGCGAGATCGCGATGCGGAACTCGCGTTTCCCGGTTGGCCCCGTCCTGCTCTACACTCAGGCGGAGATCACCGCATTCCTGGCAGGTGCCAAAGATGGTGAATTTGACAACATACTGCGCGAAGCACAGCAGCTTACTCGCCAGTAACACTGTCACCGGCCGACTCGCGGCGACGCACAAATTTCAGACCGACAATCGTGACCCTCACGACCTGCGGGAACACGGAGAGATCAGGACTTCTGTCGAATTGTCACAGAAGCCCCTTCCGCAGGCATGAGCTCACATGGGAGACTGGTCCACACCCCGCCAGGCTCAGAGAGTAAAGATGCGAGGAGCGCCGATGGTCTCATCCGAAGACTCGGCCTGGGACGTCCCGCCCAGCATTTTCGGCACCCGCGCGGGTGGTCCCACCGTCCAGCGCCTGGTGCTCGGCGGTCAGCTGCACCGGCTGCGTGAGTCACGCGGGATCAGCGCGGAGCAGGCGGCCGAGGCGATCCGGGGCTCCCACTCCAAGATCAGCCGGATGGAACACGGCCGGGTCGGCTTCAAGGAGCGGGACGTGAGTGACCTGCTGACCCTCTACGGGGTGACCGATAGCGAGGAGCGAGCGGCCCTGCTCAACCTGGCCCGGGAGGCCAACACCCCCGGCTGGTGGCACGCCTACTCGGACGTCCTGCCCAACTGGCTGGAGCCGTACGTCGGCCTGGAGGCCGCGGCCTCGGTGCTGCGGACCTACGAGGTCCAGTTCGTCCCCGGGCTGCTGCAGACCGAGGAGTACGCGCGGGCGCTGATCCGCCTCGGCTCCGCGGTCAGCGAGGACGAGATCGACCGCCGGGCCGAGCTGCGAGTCAGCCGGCAGGAGGTGCTCGGCGGCCCCAACCCGCCGCAGCTGTGGGCCGTGGTGGACGAGGGCGCGCTGCGCCGCCCGGTGGGCGGCCAGGAGGTGGCCCGCCGGCAGCTTCAGCACCTGATCAAGATGGCCGAGCACCCGGTGGTCACCCTGCAGATCCTGCCGTTCATGGCCGGGCCGCACGCCGCGATGGGCGGCCCGTTCACCATCTTGCGGTTCGCCGAGCCGGACCTGCACGACGTGGTGTACATCGAGCAGCTGACCAGCGCGCTGTACCTGGACAAGCCATCCGAGGTGGACAGCTACCTCGAGGTCATGGAGCAGCTGTGCCTGCAGGCCGAGCCCGCGGGTAACACGGTCAAGATCCTCAACCAGATCCTGGCCGACATTTCCTGATCTGCGCGGCTCCTCGGGTCAGCCCTGCGTATCGAGGACCTGGAAGGCCTCGGCCAGGCGGCCCTCGGGCAGGCCGCCCAGGGCCGCGGCGCGGGTGAGCCAGCCCCGGATGCGCTCCTCCAGGTCGTCCAGGTGACCGGTCTGGCTCTCGTGCGCGCGCAGCGCGGCGATCTTCCGGCCGAACGTGGCCGTCACGTCGACGAAACGGGTTGGTGACGGGGATCCGGCGATCCAGACCTCGCGGACCTTCCACGGCACCAGGCCCTCCTGCTCGCGCAGCTCGGGGAAGGCGAACGGGTTCCGGGCGTCCGGGTACACCGCGTCCAGGGCCGCGGAGCCGACCGCGCGGTGGTCGGGGTGGCTGGCCCCCATGCGGGCGTAGTTCCGCTCCGGGCTGGGGCAGACGACCCGGTCCGGACGCACCTGCCGGATCACCCGGGCCAGATCACGGCGCAGGTCCAGGGTGGCCTCGACCCGGCCATCCGGGTAGCCGAGGAACCGCAGGTCGTGCACGCCCACGCACTTGGCCGCGGCGATCTGCTCGGCCCGCCGCAGGGCAGGCATCTCGGCTCGGGGGAAGTCCTCGTCGAGGCCGCCCGCGTCGCCGTCGGTCACCACGCAGTAGATGACCTCGATCCCCGCGTCGGTCCACCGTGCGATCGTGCCGGCCGCGCCGAAGTCGACGTCATCGGGATGCGCGGTGATGGACAGGATCCGGGCGACTTCCTCGTCATCGAGCACGCCCGCCATCCTAGCTGGGCCTTCTCGAGCGCCGGGCTACGGCTGGCCTGAGGACCGCTGGCCGGCCGCAGCTGGTTTCCGTCGCCGATTTTCTCCGAACGGGCCGTGGTTCACGCAGGCCCGAACGCTCCATGATGCGCTCACCTCCGGGGCCGGTGCGCGGACGGGCTACTCGTCGGGGACCAGGGTGGGGGTGGTGCGGGTGAGGGTCTGCTTCCGGAAGAACGCGGGCGCGGTGACCCGCATGTAGATGAAGGCCAGCAGGCCGAGGAGCGCGGCCGAGAGGGCGATCAGGAAGATCCCGCCGATTTGCCACTTCAGGCCGGGCACGGTCCAGCTGGTGTAGCTGTTGCTCGCCACCCAGTCGCTCTGCAGGCTGTAGATGCCGGCCCCGTACATGATCAGGCCGCCCAGCCCGGGCAGGATACCGCGCATCCACAGGTTCCGGGCGCTGCTGGTCAGCGTCTTGCGGTAGTACCAGGCGCAGGCGAAGCCGGTCAGGCCGTAGTAGAAGGCGATGTATAGGCCGATCGCGGTGACCGCGTCGCCGATCATGTTGCCGCCCGCGATGTAGTTCAGCGGGACGTACAGGGCGATCGAGATCAGCGCCCATCACGATGGTGGACACGGTCGGCGTCAGGTACCTGGGGTGGATCTGGGCGAAGCCGCGGGGATCGCCTTGTAGGCCGCCATCGACAGGGTGGTGCGGGCCGTCGGCAGGATCGTGGTCTGGGTGGAGGCCGCGGCCGAGGTCAGCACCATCAGGATCAGCAGCTGGGACAGGAAGGTGCCGAGACCGCCGCTGCCGAAGATGGCGCCGCCCAGCACCGACAGGACGTCGACCTGAGTTGTCGGGGTTGCCCAGGCCGATGCCCGTGGTCCCGACGCCGGCGAAGGCCTGGACCGAGAAGATGACGATCACGTAGGTGACCAGCAGCATGATGGTCGAGATGATCGCCGCCTGGCCCGGGCGTCTTGTTCTTGTCCTTGGTCTCCTCGTTGACCGAGACGGCGGTGTCCCAGCCCCAGTAGATGAACAGCATCAGGATGATGCCGCTGACGAAGGCTGAGCAGGCTCATGGACGGGTTGGCAGCAGCCAGCGAAGCTCGGTGTGACCGAGCCCGGTCGGGTGGTTCCCGTACCGACCTTGACCAGCGCGGTGATCGAGAGCACGATCAGCATGACGACCTCGAGGGCCAGCAGGATGCTGCTGGAATCCAGGCCGAGACCTCGATGCCGCGGTAGCAGATATAGGTCATCGACCACGATCCAGATGATGCCGACCAGCAGCACCCAGCCGCTGGTCGGCGTTCTGGCCGATGCCGTTCGGCGTCGAACAGCAGGAACACGTACTGGCCGGCGACCTGGGCCAGGCTGGCCATGACCAGGACGTCGGCGGCGATGATGCGCCCAGCCGCCGATCCAGCCGGTCTTCGGGCCCGAACGCCCGGGTGCCCCAGGTGAACGTGGTGCCGCAGTCCGGGTCGGCCTTGTTCAGCTCGCTGTAGCCGATCGAGCACGAACAGGATCGGGATGAAGGCCAGCACGGCCACGGCCGGCGACTGCAGCCCGACCGCGCGCCACGACGAAGACCAGGGTCGCCGCGAGGCTGTAGGCCGGAGCGGTCGAGGCGACGCCGATGACGATGCTGGAGACCAGGCCGAGGGCGCCGGTCTTGAGGCCCTTCTCCGGCGCCGTTCCGTGGGCTGGATGGCGTGCTCGGCAGTGGCCATACCTCACCCTCTTGGCAAGCGAGCCGGTCGATCTGGGCGACACCGCGTAGCAAATGCTAGCATCGGATGTGCGCTTACGCTAGCAGGCCGATGCCACGGTTCTAGCACATTATGCACGCGTTATCAACGATTTCAGTTGTGCGACATGGAGGAACAACTGGTCTCGTGGGTCGGTCACGGCGTGCAGAAAGGATAGGCCCCATGCGCATACTTCTGGTCGGCGCCGGCGGGGTCGGCTACGGCGCTGGCCCGGATCGCCGCCCGGCGCCCGTTCGCCGAGCTGGTGGTCGCCGACTACGACCTGGCCCGGGCGCAGCGCGCGGCCGCGGCGCGCGACGGGTACGAGGCCGTGCAGCTGGATGCGTCGGGACGAGCGGGCCGTGGCCGGGCTGCTCGCCGAGCACCGCTGCGACGTGCTGATGAACGCCACCGACCCCCGGTTCGTGATGCCGCTGTTCCGGGCCGCGCTCGGCGCGGGCGTGCACTACCTGGACATGGCCATGTCCCTGTCCCACCCTGACCCGGCCGAGCCGTACCGCAAGACCGGCGTCAAGCTGGGCGACGACCAGTTCGCGCTGGCCACGCGGTGGGAGGAGGCCGGTAAGCTCGCGCTGGTCGGCATCGGGGTCGAGCCGGGGCTGTCCGACGTGTTCGCCCGGCACGCCGCCGACGAGCTGTTCGGCGAGATCGGCGAGCTCGGCGTGCGGGACGGCGCCAACCTCACGGTAGCCGGGTACGACTTCGCCCCCACCTTCTCTATCTGGACCACGATCGAGGAGTGCCTGAACCCGCCGGTGATCTGGGAACGGGGCCGGGGCTGGTTCACCACCGAGCCGTTCAGCGAGCCCGAGGTCTTCACCTTCCCGGCCGGGATCGGCCCGGTGGAGTGCGTGAACGTGGAGCACGAAGAGGTGCTGCTGATGCCGCGCTGGATCCAGGCGAAGCGGGTCACCTTCAAGTACGGCCTCGGCGCGGAGTTCATCGGCATCCTGCGCACCCTGCACCAGCTCGGCCTGGACCGGACCGATCCGGTCCAGGTGGGCGCGGTGAGCGTGTCGCCGCGCGACGTGCTGGCCGCGTGCCTGCCCGACCCGGCCACGCTCGGAGACAAGATGAGCGGCCTGACCTGCGCGGGCACCTGGGTGACGGGGACCGGCCGGGACGGCGCGCCGCGTGAGGTGTACCTCTACCATGTGGTCGACAACGGCTGGTCGATGGCCGAGTACGGCTCCCAGGCCGTGGTCTGGCAGACCGCGGTCAATCCGGTGGTGGCGCTTGAGTTGCTAGAGAGCGGCGCCTGGTCCGGGTCAGGCGTGCTGGGCCCCGAGGCGCTGCCGCCGCGGCCGTTCCTCGACCTGCTCACCGAGTACGGCTCGCCGTGGGCGTGCGAGGAGCGCATCCCGGCCGGCGCCTAGCGGACCCGGCCCTGCCGGGCCGGCGCCCAGCGGACTCGGGCCTGCCGGGCCGGCGCCTCGGGCCGGCCTTCGGTGTGGCCCGTCGGCAGGCCTGTTGTGTGGCTTGAATTTTTTTGAGATTTCCCGCAGCGCGTTGCCCGCCGGCACCTCTAGTCACAATGTTCCAACACTGATGACAGCGGTCCGGAGCACCAGTGTGCGTTCGGATTGTGACGTACACCAGGAAAGCGCCGCGACGCGCTGGGCCGCCGGGGCTGGTGCTGGCTGCAGTGGCGTCCTAGGTTTGGCTCGTAGATGGGCCTGGGGGAACGTCTGCCCAGGTAGGTCGGCGAGGAGGCCGGATGACCAAGGTCAGCATGACTATTGACGGCGTGCGGTACGACGATGAGGTCGAGCCCCGCATGCTGCTCGTTCATTACTTGCGCGACGTGGCGGGGCGGACCGGTACGCCCATCGGCTGCGATACATCGAACTGCGGCGCCTGCACGGTGATGCTGAACGGGCTGTCCGCGAAGAGCTGCGCGGTGCTCACGGTGCAGGCCGACGGCGCGGAGGTCACGACCATCCAGGGGATGGCGAACGGCGAGTGGCATCCGCTGCAGACGGCGTTCCACGAGGAGCACGCGCTGCAGTGCGGGTACTGCACGCCAGGCATGATCATGGCCGCGGCCGACCTGCTGCGGGACAACCCGAACCCGACCGAGCAAGAGGTACGGGAAGGGCTGGAAGGCAACCTGTGCCGGTGCACCGGCTACCAGAACATCGTCCGCGCGGTCATGCGCGCGGCGGGAGCTAGCCAGGGGGCGGCATCATGACCGTTACCACCGAGATCGGCAAGCCGCGGGCGCGGAAGGAAGACGCCCGGCTGGTCACCGGGCAGACCAACTGGACCGACAACCTCCAGCTCCCCGGCCTGGTGCAGGTGGCATACCTGCGCAGCCCGATGGCGCACGCGCGGATCACGTCGGTGGACGTGTCCGCCGCCCGTGGCGCTCCCGGTGTCATCGCCGCGTTCTCCGGCGCGGACTTCGCCGCCGAGCAGGGCAGCCTGCCCTGTGCCTGGCCGGTGACCCCGGACATCGTCATGCCCGGCCCACCCGCCGATGGCCACCGACGAGGTCCGCTACGTGGGCGAGATCGTGGCCTGCGTGGTCGCCCGGGACCGGTACGCCGCGGCGGACGCGCTGGAGCTGATCGACGTCGAGTACGAGCAGCTGCCGGCCGTCCTGGACATGGAGGCCGCGCTGGCCGAGGGCTCGCCCAAGGTGCACGAGGCGGGCAACAAGTCCTTCGTATGGCCGTTCGCCCAAGGCGACATCGAGGAAGCGTTCCGCGACGCGCCGGTGGTGGTCGAGCGGACCTACCGCCAGCAGCGCCTGATCCCGTGCGCGATGGAACCCCGCGCCACGGTGGCCGCGATGGTGGGCGACGAGATCACGCTGTGGTCCGCCACCCAGATCCCGCACGTGCTCCGGTTCCTGCTCGCCGCGGTGCTGGGCATCCCCGAGCAGAACCTCCGGGTGATCGCGCCCGACGTGGGCGGCGGGTTCGGGTCCAAGCTCCAGGCCACGGCGGAGGAATTCCTGGCCGTGCTGCTCACCCGCAAGCTTGGCCGGCCGGTCAAGTGGACCGAGTCGCGCAGCGAAGGCAACATGGCGGTGCACCACGGCCGCGACCAGCTCCAGCGGATCAGGATAGCGGCGGACCGCGACGGCCGGATCCGCGGCCTGGACGTGGACCTGCTGGCCGACATGGGCGCCTACCTGATGCTGGTCACGCCGGGGGTGCCGCTGCTCGGCGCGTTCATGTTCAACGCCATCTACAAGATGGACGCCTACTCGTTCAAGTGCACCGGCGTGTTCACCACCAAGACCCCGACCGACGCCTACCGGGGCGCGGGGCGGCCGGAGGCGACCTACGGCATCGAGCACATCATGGACGACCTGGCCGCCGAGCTCGGGATGGACCCGCTGGAGCTGCGCAAACGGAACTGGATCACGCACGAGGAGTTCCCGTTCACCACGATCGCCGGGCTCACCTACGACAGCGGCAACTACGAGGCGGCCACGGCCAAGGCGGTCGAACTGTTCGGCTACGACGACCTGCGCAAGGAGCAGGCCGCGCGGCGCGAATCCGGTGACCCGGTCCAGCTCGGCATCGGCATCTCGACCTTCACCGAGATGTGCGGGCTGGCGCCGTCCCGGGTCCTCGGATCGCTGGCCTACGGCGCGGGCGGCTGGGAGCACGCCGCGGTCCGGATGCTGCCCACCGGCAAGGTCGAGGTGGTCACCGGGTCCAGCGCGCACGGCCAGGGCCACGAGACAGCCTGGAGCCAGATCGTGGCCGACCGGCTGGGGGTCCCGTTCGAGGACATCCGGGTGCTGCACGGCGACACCCAGGTCTCGCCCAAGGGCATGGACACCTACGGGTCCCGCTCGCTGACGGTGGGCGGCATCGCCGTGGTCGGCGCGTGCGACAAGGTGATCGAGAAGGCCAAGACGATCGCGGCCGGCCTGCTCGAAGTCTCACCCGACGACCTGGAGTGGACGCCGGGCCGGTGGTCGGTGCGCGGCGACCCGGAGCAGGGCCGCTCGATCGCCGAGATCTCGCTGGCCACGTTCGCGGCGCACAACCTGCCGGACGGCGTCGAGCCGTCGCTGGACTCCGAGTCCACCTACGACCCGAACAACTTCTCCTTCCCGCACGGCACCCACCTGTGCGCGACGGAAGTGGACACCGAAACCGGGCAGGTGAAGATCCGGTCGTATGTGGCGGTGGACGACGTGGGCGTGGTGGTGAACCCGGTCATCGTCGAGGGTCAGGTACACGGCGGGCTGGCGCAGGGCATCGCCCAGGCGCTGTACGAGGAGGCGGCCTACGACGCCGACGGTAACCTGCTGACCACTACGCTGGCGGACTACCTGATCCCGTCCGCCGCCGACCTGCCGACGTTCGTGACCGACCGGACCGAGACCCCGTCGACGACCAACCCGCTCGGGGTCAAGGGCGTCGGCGAAGCCGGCACGATCGCGTCCACGCCCGCGGTGGTCAACGCGGTCGTCGACGCGCTGCGACCGCTCGGCGTCGCAGACGTCCCGATGCCGTGCACGGCGGAACGGGTCTGGCGGGCCATCAACGAGGCCAAGGGAGACGCGCGATGATCCCCGCGAAGTTCGACTATGTCCGGCCGTCGTCGCTGGCCGACGCGGTGCAGGCGCTGGCCGGCGGCGGTGACGACGCCAAGGTGATCGCGGGCGGGCAGAGCCTGCTGCCGCTGCTGCGGCTGCGGCTCGCCTATCCCGAGTTGCTGGTCGACATCGGCGGGCTCGGTGAGCTGGCCGGGGTCCGGGAGGCCGGTGACGCGCTGGTGATCGGCGCCATGACCACGCACTACTCGCTCATCCGCGATCCGCTCATCCGCGAGCACTGCGGGCTGATCGCCGCCACGGCGGCCACGGTGGCCGATCCGGCGGTCCGGCACCGGGGCACGATCGGCGGGTCGCTCGCGCATGCCGATCCGGCCGGTGACCTGCCGGCCGTGATCGCCGCGCTGGACGGCACGCTGATCGCGACCGGACCGGGCGGCGAGCGGGAGATCGCCGCGGCCGACTTCTTCGTGGACTACCTGACCACGGCGCTGCGGCCGGGCGAGATCCTGACCGCGATCCGGGTGCCCAAGCTCGGCCCGGGCTGGGGCTTCCGGTACGAGAAGTTCCAGCCGACCGCGCAGGCCTGGGCCATCGTCGGCGTGGCCGCCCTGGCCCGCAGGGAAAACGGGCACGTGGCCGAGGCCAGGATCGGGCTCACCAACATGGGCACGGTCCCGGTCCGGGCCAGGGCCGCGGAGGCGGCGGCCGCCGGGGCGGAGGCGACGCGCCAGGCGCTGGCCGCCGCGGCCGCGAACGCCGACGCGGGCACCGACCCGCCGAGCGACCTGCGCGGCGCGGCCGACTACCGGCGGCACCTGGCCCGGGTGCTCACCGGCCGGGCGCTGGCCGGAGCCGCCGGGGTCTAGCCGGGCGGTTCGCCGAGGGTGATGAAACCGGGCTTTCACCACGTTCTAGGGTGGTGGGAGCCCAGTTTCATTCGGCGTGGGTGACGAATCCGGGCATAATGCACAGATCGACTCGATGCAGAGAGAGTGACGTACCGATGGCCATGGAGATGGACCACTCGTTCACCGTTCCCGTCCCGCCCAGCCAGGCCTGGGACATCCTGCTTGACGTCGAGCGGATCGCGCCCTGCATGCCGGGCGCGACCGTCGACGAGGTTGACGGCGACGTGGTCAACGGGCGGATCAAGGTCAAGGTCGGCCCGGTCTCGCTGACCTACAAGGGCACGGCCAAGTTCACCGAGCGCGACCCGGAGGCCCACGTGGTCGTGCTGGAGGCCGCGGGCAAGGAAACCCGTGGCGCGGGCACCGCGTCGGCCAACGTGCGGGCCTCGATGGTCCCCGGCGTGTCGGGATCCGGCACCGACGTCACCATGCACACCACGATGAACGTTACTGGCAGGCCAGCGCAGTTCGGCCGCGGCGTCATGGTGGAGGTCGGCAGCAAGCTGGTCGAGCAGTTCGCCACGAACCTGGCCAAGCTGATCACCGGGGATGCGGGCGGCAACCCCGGGAACGGAAGCGGCGCGCCCGCGGAGGCGAGCACCGCCGGAGCGAGCACCGCCGAGGCCAGTACCGCCGGGGCTAGTACCGCCGGGGCCAGCCCGGGCGGGGCCAGCGCGGATGGCACCAGCGTGGCCGGCGCGAGCGCGCCGGCTGCGACCGCGGACACCCGCGCGGGGGACGGCGGCGGCGCGGCCTTCGGCACGACCACGGTGCCGGTGGCGCACACCAGCGCGCCCGCGCAGGAAGACTCGCTCAACCTGATCAAGCTGGTCGGACCGGTCCTGCTCAAGCGCCTGGTCCCGGTGGCGGCCGGGGCGGCGGTCCTGGCCCTGCTCGGCAGGCTGTTCTGGCGGCTGCGGCGCCGGGGCGGCCGGGCCAAGGAAGCGTAACCCGACGATGGACTTCACCGAGGTCGTGCGGCGCCGGCACATGGTGCGCCAGTTCACCGGCGAGCCGGTCTCGGCGGAGAGCCTGGACCGGATCCTGCACAACGCGGCGCGCGGCCCGTCGGCCGGGTTCTCTCAGGGGCAGGCGTTCCTGGTGCTGACCGGGGAGGATCTCAAGCGCTTCTGGGCGGTGGCCGGCGCGGCCGCCGCCGATACCGTGACCACGGCCCCGCTGGTCATCGTGCCGATGTCGGCCAAGCGGGTGTACCTGGACCGGTACGCGCAGCCCGACAAGGGCTGGACCGACCGGGACGAGCGGCGCTGGCCGGTGCCGTTCTGGCACATCGACACCGGGATGGCGGCGCTGCTGATCCTGCTCACCGTGGTGGACGAGGGCCTCGGCGCGCTGTACTTCGGGATCGTGCCCGAGGCCGTGGGGCCGTTCCGCGAGGCGTTCGGGGTGCCGGAGGATCACGAGCCGATCGGCGCCATCGCCATCGGCCACGACGCCGAAGCCGCGCCGCGCGACCTGCGGGCCCGGCGCCGCCCGGCCCAGGACATCGTTCACTACGGCCGCTGGCAGGCCTAGAACGCCGCGAGTCCGGCCCGCTCGCCAACTACGTCGTTGCCACAACGACGTACACCCGACTGCGTGGCTGCCACAACGACGTAGTTGCCAACCCGCGGCCCAGGCTGACGTGCGATCGGCGACGCGGTGATGGGTTAGCGGACGACGACGTCGGTGACCGGCAGCGAGGAGTCGGCGGGCAGGTCGAGCGGGGACGGCGCGACGCCCTGGGTCACCAGTTCGGCGCCCAGCGCGGCGACCATCGCCCCGTTGTCGGTGCACAGGCCCGGCCGGGGTACCCGCAGCCGGATGCCGGCCTGGGCGCAGCGTTCGGCGGCCAGGGCGCGCAGCCGGGAGTTGGCCGCCACGCCGCCGCCGACGATCAGGTCCAGGACGCCGTGCTGCTGGCAGGCCTGCACCGCCTTGCGGGTGAGCACGTCGGCCACCGCCTCCTGGAAGGACGCGGCGACATCGCTCACCGGCACCGGCTCCCCGGCGGCGGCGCGGGCCTCCACCCAGCGCGCCACGGCGGTCTTCAGGCCCGCGAAGGAGAAGTCGAGCGTGCCGTCGTGGTACTTGCCGCGCGGGAAGGCGATCGCGGCCGCGTCGCCGTCCCGGGCCGCCTTGTCGATGGGCGGGCCGCCGGGGAACGGCAGGCCGAGCACCCGGGCCACCTTGTCGTAGGCCTCGCCGGCCGCGTCGTCGATGGTGGCGCCGAGCGGCTTGACCTCCCGGGCCACGTCGGTGACCAGCAGCAGCGAGGAGTGCCCGCCGGAGACCAGCAGGGCCACCGCGGGGACGGGCAGCGTGCCGTGCTCCAGCTGGTCGACGGCGATGTGCGCGGCCAGGTGATTGACCCCGTACAGCGGCTTGCCGAGCCCGAAGGCGTACGCCTTGGCCGCGGCGACCCCGACCAGCAGGGCGCCGGCCAGCCCGGGCCCGGCGGTGACGGCCACCGCGTCGACCTGGCCAGCCGTGACGCCGGCCGTGGCCAGCGCGCGGTCGAAGGTGGGCAGCATCGCCTCCAGGTGGGCCCGGCTGGCCACCTCGGGCACCACGCCGCCGAACCGGGCGTGCTGGTCCACGCTGGAGGCCACCGAGTCGGCGAGCAGGTCGTGGCCGCGCACCAGGCCGACGCCGGTCTCGTCGCAGGAGGTCTCGATGCCCAGGACCAGGGGAAGAGTCATCAGGCCAGCGCCTTCCGCATGACCACCGCGTCAACCCCGGACGGCTGGTAGTAGCCGCGCCGGATCCCGACCTCGGTGAAGCCCTCCCGCAGGTACAGCCGCCGGGCCCGCGGGTTGTCCTCGCGCACCTCGAGCAGGACCTCGGTGCAGCCGCGGCGGGCCGCCTCCTCGGTCAGCGCGGTCAGCAGCGCGGTGCCGGTGCCCCGGCTCCAGCGACCCGGGTCGACGGCCAGCGTCACCACGTCGGCCTGCGGCCCGCCGGTGAACATCATCCCCGCGTACCCGATCAGCGTGTCCCCCTCCTCGGCCACCAGGTAGAGCCGGCGCGCGGCCGGCTGCGCGAACTCCGAGGCGAACATCTCCGGGGTCCAGGCGTCCTCGGGAAACAGCTCCCGCTCCAGGGTCATGATCCGGGGCATGTCCGCCCGCCGCATCTCCCGGAGGCGCACCTCCCGGACCTGCTCTTGCTGCTTGTGTTTCATCGCCCGGCGGGGGGGTCGGGGGGGAACGGGGGGGTGGACCCCCCCGTGCGGGGAGAATCCTGCGGGGTCGTCCCCCCGGGCTGGCAGGGGGTGACCCGCTTGGGCGGACCGGGCTCGCGGGCGTCGGGGCGGCGCAGGTACAGCGGCTCGGGGGCCAGCAGCGGGACCGGGCCGCCGGGCCGGGCGACCAGCCCGCACAGGGTGCCCGCGTCCGGGTAGGCGGGCCCGATCAGCGCGCCGAACGCCTCCGGGTACAGCGACCCGCCGGCGCCCGCCACGGGCAGGTCCGCGGCGTCCGGGATGGCACTGGCCTGGCCCACGCGGGGGCCGTCCGCGCGGCGGCCCGGCGCGTCGTAACGGGCCCAGTAGACCTCCTTGCGCCGGGCGTCGGTGGCGACCAGGAACGGGCCCGCCGCCGCGGCGACGGAGGCGGCGATGACGTCCAGGGAGCACACGCCGGACACCGGCACGTCCAGCACCGAGCCGAGCACCCGCGCGGTGACCAGGCCCACGCGCAGCCCGGTGTAGGGACCGGGCCCCACCCCGACCGCGACCGCGGTCAGGTCGGACCGGGACGCGCCCACATCGGCCAGGATCTTCGCGATCATCGGGACGAGCAGCTCGGCGTGCCGGCGGGCGTCCAGGGCCGACGCCACCGCGATGACCCGGTCCCCGTCGTGCAGGGCCACGCTGACCGCGGGCGTCGCGGTATCGAATCCGAGCACGAGCACCCGCCCAGCCTAGTAGGTGCCGGGCAGTGGGAAGGCTAGTGCAGCGCGGCCTCGGCGGCCTGGGCGAAGGCCAGGGCGGCCGCGGACAGGTCCGACATCGAGACCGGCCCGTAGCTGCCGTGGTTGGACTGGGCCAGGCCGTTCAGCGTCACGCTCACCACCACGTTGTGGAAGCGGACGACCACGGTGGCCACGTCCGTGACCGCGCCGCCGCGGCGGAACACCTGGGTGGCGCTGAACGCCTCGTTGCCGAGCCCGCTGAGCGCGCTGACCGCGGCCTTCGGCTCGGCCGAGCGCTTGGGCGGGTCCCGCAGGGTCTGCAGGGTCTGGCTGTAGGCGTCCATCGCGGCCTGGGTGGCGCTGCCGTTCCCGCTGGCCAGCCCGCTCGGCGCGTAGGCCAGCAGGTTGAGCTCGAGCAGCCGGTAGACCGGGGCGTGGTCGATGGTCCAGTCGCAGGCCGATCCGGCCGAGCCGTCGATGGGCAGCGGCGAGGCCTGCTTGACCTGGCCGGGCAGGTAGCGCTGGACGGTGGCGGCCGGGACCGTGTTGCACGCGTCGGGGACGGTCTGCAGCTCGCCGGGCTGGAACGTGGTGATCAGGCCGTCCGGGATGACCGGCGCGGGGCGCGGAGCCGCCCGGCACCACGATCGCCGCGGTCACGCCGCCGGCCACCACGACCAGGCCGGCGATCATGATCAGCCAGCGGCGGCGGCGGCGCGCGGCCGCCCGCAGCGCCCGGCCGCCGGGGACGCGCGCGGCCCGGCGCCCGCGGCTCGCCGGGGGGAAGGCCGGATCCGGGCGGCCCGTACCGGGACGCCTCGTCGTCCTGGAGCGCCACGTCCGGCCCGGCCCAGTCCGGGACCTGCTCTCCCGGCCGCGGGCCGGCCTGTCGCGGTCCTAGGGGCAGCGGGCCGGGGGCCAGCGGTCCGGCCGGCGGCGGTCCCGGGGGCATCGGTCCGGCCTGCGACGGGCCTGCGGGCGGCGGGCCCGCGGTCTGCCAGGAGCCCATCGGGTAGTCGGGCGCGGGCCGCGACGGGCGGACCGAGGGCATGCCGGCCCACGGCGGCGGGTCCTCGTCCTGCGGGACACCGTGGCCAGGGAACCCGCCACGCCGGCGAGGAGGCAGGAATTCCTGCTCGGGCACGCACGCCTCCGGAAGGGATGGGCGAGCCGGGGATCAAAGTACAGCGGAACTATAAACGATCCGCGCTGCTCGCGGGCGGTTCCTGCCAACGTGCGCCGTAACCATTTAGCTGGACGGTCCGTACGTCGGAGTCCGGGTCGGGCCGGATCGAGATCTCCAGGCGGTCCTCGGCCAGGCCTTCGGCCAGCCCCTCGCCCCACTCGACCACGGTGACGGCGCTGGCCACGTCGGCGTCCAGGTCCAGGTCGTCGACCTCGCTGACGGTGCCCAGCCGGTAGGCGTCCGCGTGCACCAGCGACGGTCCCGGTCCAGCCAGTACCGGGTGGACCCGGGCGATGACGAACGTCGGGGAGGTGACCGGCCCGCGCACCCCCAGGCCCTCGCCGATCCCCTGCACCAGGGTGGTCTTGCCCGCCCCCAGCGGCCCGGTCAAGATCACCAGGTCGCCGGCGCGCAGCGCCGGCCAGCTCCCGGCCCAGGTCCCGCATGGCCACGTCGGTACTGATGCGCAGTTCCGCGGGCACGCGCCACGCTCCGTTCGGGAAAAAAATCATCGTGAGCCGCCGGGATAGGTGCGTACGACCCGGTTCCCGATCCTCGTGACGATCTCGTAGGAGATCGTGCCGAGGGCCTCGCCCCATTCCTGGGCCGTGGGTTCGCCGTCGTCCCCCGGGCCGAACAGCACGACCTCCTCGCCGGCCGTCACCGGCTCGTCGCCGAAGTCCACCACGAACTGGTCCATGCAGACCGTGCCCGCGATCGGCCAGCGCCGACCGCGCGCGGCCACCAGCGGCAGGCCGGTCGCGGCGCGGGGCACGCCGTCCGCGTAGCCGACCGGGACCAGGCCCAGGGTGGTCTCGCGAGCGGTCACGTAGCGGTGGCCGTAGGACACGCCCGAGCCCGCCGGCACCCGCTTGACCAGGGCCAGCCGGGCGCGCAGGGTCATGGCCGGGCGCAGCCAGGACGGCGCGCCGCCGGGCAGGGTGGAGATGCCGTACAGGGCGCCGCCGAACCGGACCAGGTCGAGCCGGCACTCCGGCACGGTCAGCGCGCCCGCGGTGTTGGCGATGTGCCGGACCTCGGGCGTGGCGCCCGCCTTCTCGGCGTGCGCGACCGCGTCGGCGAACGCGGCCAGCTGGGCCGCGACCGAGGGATGCCCGGGCAGGTCGGCGCAGGCGAAGTGGGACCACAGGCCCACCACCCGGAGCCGCCCGGCGGCCTCGGCCGCCAGCGCGGCGTCGACCACGGCCGGCCAGTCGGCGGCGGTGGCACCGCCGCGGGACAGCCCGGTGTCGGCCTTGAGGTGCAGCCGGGCCGTCACCCCGGCCCGGGCCGCCGCGTCGGCCACCCGGGTCACCACCGCGACCGAGGCCGCGGTCAGGTCGACACCCGCGCGGATCGCCGCGGCGGGCTCGCCGAGGGCCATCAGGCACAGCACCGGTTCGGTGATCCCGGCGGTCCGCAGCGCGAGCGCCTCGGTCAGGTCGGCGGCGCCGAGCCAGGTCGCGCCGCCGGCCAGCGCGGCCCGGGCCGCCGGGACCATGCCGTGCCCGTACCCGTCGGCCTTGACCACGGCCATCACCTGGCTGGGCCGGACCCGCTCGCACAGCGCCCGGGCGTTGCCGGCGATCGCGCCGAGGTCGACGCTGGCCTGCCGGGCGGGGAGTGCCTCCGCGGGCGGTGCCAGGGGGGCTTCGGGGTTCGTCCCCCCGTCAGCCGCACCGCCCATCTAGTCCACCACCGCGCGGATGGCGGCCGGGAGGGCGGTGACGACGTCGTGGGCCCCGATCGGGGCGCCCGGCCGCGGCCAGCCGGGCGGCCAGGCCGTGCAGGTAGGCGGCCGCCGCGGCGGCCCAGGCCGGCTCCAGGCCCTGCGCGAGCAGAGCGCCGGCCAGCCCGGACAGCACGTCGCCGGTCCCGGCCGTGGCCAGCCACGAGGTGCCGGTCGGGTTGGCCAGCACGGTCGGTTCGCCGGGCGACGCGATGACCGTGGTCGAGCCCTTGAGCAGGACGGTGAGGCCGAGCCGTTCGGCGGCCAGGCGGGCGTGTTCCAGGCGGCGGGCCTCGACGGCGGCCGGGTCGGTGCCGAGCAGCCGGCCGAGTTCCCCCGCGTGCGGGGTGATCAGGGTGGGCGCGCGGCGCGGCAGCAGGTCCTGATGCTGGCTGAGGATGGTCAGGCCGTCCGCGTCGACCAGCGCGGGCAGGTCGGTGGCCAGCACCGCGGCCAGCCGGGCCGCGGCAGCCGGGTCGGTGCCCATGCCCGGTCCGGCCACCCAGGCCTGGACCCGGCCCACCGAGGCGAGCAGGTTCCCGTCGCCGTCGTCCGGGTACACGGTGAGCACCGCCTCGGGCCAGGCCTGCCGGACCGCCGCCGCGGGCACGCTGGCGGTCACCACCCGGACCATGCCCGCGCCGCCGCGCACCGCGCCGCCGGCCGCCAGTACGGCCGCCCCGGCGAACCGGTCGCTGCCCGCGAGCACGCCAACCACACCGCGCCGGTACTTGTCCGACTCCGGTCCCGGGCGGGGCAGCAGCGCGGCGATGTCGTCCCGCTGCGGGGCCATGACGGCGGGCTCGCCGCTTAGCTGGCCGCCGAGCCCGATGTCGACGAGTTCGACGGTGCCCGCGTGCCCGGCGCCCGGGTCGACGAGCAGGCCCGGCTTGATCGCGCCGAACGTCACCGTCACGTCGGCGCGCACCGCCGGGCCGTCGACGGCACCGGTGTCGGCGTCGATGCCGCTGGGCAGGTCGACCGCGACGACGGTCGCCTGGTTCTGGCGCGCCTGTTCCGCGGCCGCGGCCAGGCCGGCGAACGGCTCGCGCAGGCCGCCGCGGCCGCCGATGCCGAGCAGGCCGTCGATGATGAGGTCGGCGCGGGCGATGGCGTCTGGGTCATCGGTGATGCGGCCGCCCGCGGCGCGCAGGCCGGCGGTGCCGCCCGCGTGGGCCTTGGCGGCCGCGATGATCGCGGTCACGGCCGCGCCGCGGCGGGCCAGCCGGGCGCCCGCGTACAGGGCGTCACCGCCGTTGTCGCCGCTGCCCGCCAGGACCACGACCCGCGCGCCGTAGACGTGGCCCGGGTCCCGCGCCAGCAGGGATCCGCACACCGCGGCCAGCCCGGCGGCGGCCCGGTTCATCAGCGTGCCGTCGGGGAGCTGGGCCAGCAGCGCGCGTTCGGCGGCTCGGACCGCCTCGACCTGGTAGGCGCGTCGCATGCCTATTGCCCGGCGAGGGCCAGCCGCACCTCGGCCGCGAGCTGGCCGATGACCTGTTCGGCCAGGCGGGCGTCCGCGGCCTGGACCATCAGCCGGATGGCGGGCTCGGTGCCGCTCGGCCGGACCAGCACGCGCCCGTTGTCGCCGAGCACCGATTCGGCCCTGGTCACCGCGGCGTCGACCTCCGGC
The DNA here is from genome assembly GCA_963819785.1 of uncultured Actinomycetes bacterium. GTDB lineage: Bacteria > Actinomycetota > Actinomycetes > Streptosporangiales > Streptosporangiaceae > Palsa-504. The sequence continues at coordinate 151,545 of CAWFXW010000017.1, forward strand.
CCGAGCTGGGAGGCGTCGCCGGGCACGTTGACCAGGACCTGCGGGTACCGGCGCATCATCTTGGCCGCCGTGGCCATCGGCATGCCGTGCCGGTGTACCGCCGATAGCAGCTGCAGGCTGGTCAGGATGCCGTCGCCGGTGGCGGAGTGCTCGAGCAGGATGATGTGCCCGGACTGCTCGCCGCCGAGCACGTAGCCGCCGTCGCGCATGGCCGCGGACACGTGCTTGTCGCCCACCGGGGTCTCGATGACCGCGATGCCGGCGTCCCGCATGGCCACGTGGAAGCCCTGGTTCGACATGACCGTGACCACCACCGCGTCGCCGGCCAGCCGGCCCGTCTCGGCCAGCTCGGTCGCGAGCACGGTCAGGATCTGGTCCCCGTCCAGCGGCTGCCCGTCGGCGTCGACGGCCAGGCACCGGTCGGCGTCACCGTCGTAGGCCACCCCGGCGTCCGCGCCGTGCTCGACGACCGCGGCGGCCAGGGTGTCCAGGCAGGTGGAGCCGTAGCCGGCGTTGATGTTCAGCCCGTCGGGCTCGGTGCCGATCGCGATGACCTCCGCGCCGGCCCGGCGCAGCGCCTGCGGCGCGAGCCGGTACGCCGCCCCGTGCGCGCAGTCGGCCACGATCCGCAGCCCGGCCAGCGCCTTGGCCGGGTCACCGGGCAGGGTGGACAGCAGGTGGTCCAGGTACAGCTCCTGGGTGGCGCCGGCGTCGCTGACCCTGCCGAAGCCGGTCGCGGCGACGGTCCGGCCGAGGCGGTCCTCGATCTGGTCCTCGACGGCGTCGGGCAGCTTGACCCCGCCGCGGCCGAAGAACTTGATCCCGTTGTCCTGGGCCGGGTTGTGGCTGGCCGAGATGACCACGCCGAAGGTGGCGCCCAGGGCCATGGTCAGGTAGGCCACGCCCGGCGTCGGGATGACGCCGAGCCGCAGCACGTCCACACCCGAGCCGGCCAGCCCGGCCACCACCGCGGCCTCGAGGAACTCCCCCGAGGCGCGCGGATCCCGGCCCACCACGGCCACCGGGGCCTTGGCTGATGCGGGATGTGCTCCCAGGACGTCCGCGGCGGCCGCGCTCAGCTCCAGGGCCAGGGAAGCGGTCAGCTCGTGCCCTGCGACCCCCCGGACACCATCGGTACCGAACAGACGGCTGCGCTGACCCGATTCACCCATGTCGCTCCCGCTCGTGTGCGTTGAGGTATGGCGCGGGCCGGCGTTACCGCTTGGAGTACTGAGGCGCCTTCCGGGCCTTCTTCAGCCCGTACTTCTTGCGCTCCTTGACCCGGGCGTCGCGGGTCAGGAACCCGGCCTTCTTCAGCGCCGGGCGGTTCTCCGGGTCGACCAGGGTCAGCGCCCGGGTCACGCCGAGGCGCAGCGCGCCGGCCTGCCCGGTGACGCCGCCGCCGGAGATCCGGGCCACCACGTCGAACTTGCCCTCGGCACCGAGCGTCACGAACGGCTCGTTGACCAGCTGCTGGTGCACCTTGTTCGGGAAGTACACGTCGAGCGTGCGGCCGTTGATCAGCCACTGGCCGGTGCCGGGCAGGATGCGGACCCGGGCGATGGCCTCCTTGCGGCGGCCGGTGCCGCTCGCGTTCCCGGTCACCACCGGACGACGTGCGACGGCCCGCGCCGGAGCGTCCTGAGCGGTCTCGGTGGTGTACTCCGACGGGGCGCCGGATTCGTCGTCCGCGAAGTCCGCATAGTCCGCGTCGTCTTCGACAGCGGTACCGTTTACGGCGGTGGTGGGCTCAGCCACGGTGGTCCTCGTACTTCCTTCTCTGTTCTTCCTGCTTCGGGGCTTCCTGCTTCGGGCTTACTGCTTCGGGGCTTACTGCTCGATCTGGGTGATCTCGTACGGCTGCGGCTGCTGCGCCTTGTGCGGGTGCTCGGGCCCCGCGTAGACCTTGAGCTTGCGCAGCGTCTTGCGGCCGAGCGAGTTCTTGGGCAGCATCCCGCGGACGGCCTTCTCCACCGCCCGCTCGGGATTGCTGGCCATCAGGCTCGCGTACGACACCGCCCGCAGGCCGCCCGGGTAGCCGGAGTGCCGGTAGGCGTGCTTCTGCTCGAGCTTCTGGCCGGTCAGCGCGACCTTGGCCGCGTTGACCACGACGACGAAGTCGCCGGTGTCGACGTGCGGCGCGAAGATGGGCTTGTGCTTGCCGCGCAGCAGCACCGCCACGTGGCTGGCCAGGCGGCCGAGCACGACGTCAGACGCGTCAATGACGTGCCATTGACGCGTAATGTCACTGTCTTTCGGGCTGAATGTGCGCACAGTCCTGAGCCTTCGCGTATGGATCGTGGTCTAGTCGGGCCTGCACCTGCGGGTGTCCCACCTGGGAACGAGCCGAGCAGGCGCGTCACGCCGCGCTGAACGCGCGCAGCGGGCATGCCCGTCGCGTACGACGCCCATGCAGCATACTCTGACTCAGCCAGTGATGCCAAAGCGGCGCCCCCGGCGCTGATCAGGACGCTACTCTCATCGTATGGACCATCAGGGCGGGAGGCGCGGCCGACCGGCCGCTGACGCACGTCAGGCGCCCTGGCCGCCAGCGGAGGACCCCGCAGCCGCTCCCGGTCAGCTGATCGGCCCGGGCACCGGCGGGTACCAGATCCTGGAGGCGGGCGGCGCGGCCGCGCCGCCGCGGGTCCTCGAGGGCGGCACCGGCTCGCACCGGCTTCTGGGCACGGGTACCGGCTCCGGCTCCGGTACCGGCACGCAGCCGACCATGGACCGGACCCCGATGCGCGGGTTCCCGCCGGCGGCCTCCGGGTACCCGCCCTCGGCCTCGGGGTACCAGGCACCGGCCTCCGGGTATCAGCAGCCTGCCTCCGGCTCTCAGACGCCGGCCACCGGGTCTCAGACGCCGGCCTCCGGGATCCAGGCAGCGGCCACCGGGTATCAGACGCCGGCCTCCGGGATCCAGCAGGCGACTTCCGGGTTTCTCGCATACCAGGAGCCGACCGCCGGGTTCCCGGCGTACCGGCAGCAGGCCGCCGGGCCCGCGGAACCCGCCACCCCGCCGCAGGGCCTGCCCGTGGCGGCCGACGACCCGGTGCCCCCGGCGTCCATGACGCCCGGTCCCGGTCCCGGGCCGGGCGGGCGGCGCGCGGCGCGGGCCGCCGCGGCCGGGTCCCGGCGGCGCTCGGCCCGGACGGCGTGGCTGGCCCTGGGGATCGCGCTGGTCGTCGTGGCGGGCGCGCTGGTCGGGTACAAGTTCCTCTACGAGCCGCGGGTTAACGCCCCGGTGTCCGGGTCGCTGCGGCTGCCCACCAACGGCCCCTCCTCCCCCGGATTCGACCAGTCGCTGGGCAAGTGGCAACACATCGGCGCGCGGTCCCAGGACCCCTCGCCGCTGACCCTGACGCAGCTGTTCCCGCCCCAGTTCGAGCTCGACGGCAGCTCCTACGTGCGGACCGCGGCCGCGGTGAGCAAGGACTGCACACAGGCGGTGTTCGGCGCCAACCTGCAGGCGGCCCTGCAGGCCGGGCACTGCACCCAGGTGCTGCGGGCCAGCTACATCTCGGGCAACGGCACGATGATGGGTACCGTCGGGGTGGCCAACCTGATCGGCTCGAACGCGGCGGCGAAGGCGGGCGCGACCACCGGGCCGCAGGAGATCATCGCGCCGCTGGCCGCGCAGAAGGGCCCGACCAGCAAGCTCGGCAACGGCACCGGGGTGGTGCAGGCCGAGATCAAGGGGCACTACCTGATCTTGATGTGGGCCGAGTTCACCAGCCGGAAGTCGCCGTCCACGTCCGCCCAGCGGCAGCAGCTCGAGCAGTTCGCCGCCGCCCTGGTCTCCGGCAGCGCCAACATCAACCTCAGCACCCGGATGCTGACCGGGAAACCCGGAACCTCCTAGTCTGCGCGGCCCGCGCGGCCAGTTCGGCGGGCGGCGGGTAGCCGACCTCTTCCAGGCACAGCCCGTGCGGCGCCACGACGCGGACCGCGGGGTCGCGGACGGCGTTGGCGAGCACCCCGCCGGGCCAGCCGGGCGGCCGGCGCCCCTCGCCGACCGCGAGCAGCGCACCGACCAGCGCGCGCACCATGTTGTGGCAGAACGCGTCGGCGGCCACGGTCGCGACCGCCACGTCCGCCTCGTCGCGATGCCAGGTCAGCACGCGCAGCGTCCGGACGGTGGTCGCGCCCTCGCGGCGGCGGCAGAAGGCCGCGAAGTCGTGCTCTCCGGTCAGCGCCGCCGCCGCCTCGTTCATCGCGGCCAGGTCCAGCCGGCGCGGCGTCCAGAGCGTCTCGTGCCGGCGCAGCGGGTCGGCCCGGGCCGGGTCGTCGCAGACGCGGTAGGAGTAGCGGCGCCACAGGGCGGAGAACCGCGCGTCGAACCCGTCCGGGGCGGGGCCGGCGGCGTGCACGCGGACGTCGGGCGGCAGCACCGCGGCCAGCCGGACGAGCGGCGCGCTGCCTGACCCGCTGCCCGCCTTGGCGCTGCCCGCCTTGGCGCTGCCCGCCTTGGCGCTGCCCGCCTTGGCGCTGCCCGCCTTGGCGCTGCCCGCCTTGCCGCTGCCCGCCAGGGCGGTCCAGGCGGCGGCCGGGACGTCGGTGTGGACGACCTGACCGCGGGCGTGGACTCCGGCGTCGGTGCGCCCGGCGACGGTCAGGGCGGGCGGGGCGGGCATGCGGAGCACCCGGCCCAGCGCCGCGGCCAGGACATCCTGCACCGTGCGCCTGCCGGGCTGGGCGGCCCACCCGGAAAACCCTGACCCGTCGTAACCCAGGTCAATTCTCAGCCGAACGAGCCGTGGTTCGTCGTCCAAGGGATGCCTACCCGATATGGGTCGATGGGCCGGCTCTTCTGGAGGGAGGGTCAGGGACGTAGCATCCTTCGCATCACAGGACCCACCAGCACCGCCGCCAGGATCCCGGTTACCAGGTCGATGTGACGTTGTACCTGCTCTTGCAAGACCGATGCGACATCGACCAGCAAACCAGCGCCTGCGAGCCCGGCGGATCCAGCTGGCACCGCCAGTGGCGGCCGGGGTCAGGCGTTCTTGTCGTCCGCCTCGGCGTCGTCGTCGGACTCGGCGACGTCGGAGAGGTCGGCGACCTCCTCGGCCTCGCCCTCTTCCGGCACCTCGGGTGCCTCGCGGGGCACGGCCTCGTCGGTAACGGCCTCGTCGGCAACGTCAGCCTCGGGCTCGGCAGTGTCGATCTCCGGGGCGGTGGCCGTCGCGGCGGCGGCGGGCGCGGCGGCCCTCGCGTCGGCGCGGCGGGCGCGACGGCGGGGCTTGGCCGCCGCCGCCGACTCGCCGCGGACCAGCTCGATGACCGCCATCGCCGCGTTGTCGCCCTTGCGCGGGCCGATCTTGGTGATGCGGGTGTAGCCGCCGTCGCGCTCGGAGAACTGAGGGGCGATCTCGGTGAACAGGGTGTGCACCACGCCCTTGTCCGTGACCACGGTCAGCACGTGCCGGCGGGCATGCAGGTCACCGCGCTTGGCGAAGGTGATCAGCCGTTCGGCGACCGGACGGAGCCGGCGGGCCTTGGCCTCGGTGGTGGTGATCCGGCCGTGCTGGAACAGCGCGGTGGCCAGATTAGCCAGGATGTGCCGTTCGTGGGCCGGGCTGCCGCCCAGGCGGTGGCCCTTGGTGGGCGTGGGCATTCGGACCTCTCCTTAAAGATCTTCGTGGCCCCGAGGGGCACGGCCACGTCAGTACTGCTCGGTCTCCACGTAGCTCTCGTCGTCGTCGCCGTAGCCGCCGACCCCGACCGCGGTGCTCGGGTCGAATCCGGGCGGCGAGTCCTTGAGCGACAGACCCATGTCAATGAGCTTCTGCTTGACTTCCTCGATCGACTTGGCGCCGAAGTTCCTGATGTCGAGCAGGTCCTGCTCGCTGCGCCCGACCAGTTCGCCGACCGTGTGGATGCCCTCGCGCTTGAGGCAGTTGTAGGACCGCACGGTGAGGTTGAGGTCCTCGATCGGCAGGGCCAGGTCCGCGGCCAGCGCGGCGTCGGTCGGCGACGGGCCGATGTCGATGCCCTCGGCGTCGACGTTGAGCTCGCGGGCCAGCCCGAACAGCTCGACCAGCGTCTTGCCGGCGCTCGCCACCGCGTCCCGCGGCCGCATGCACGGCTTGGTCTCCACGTCCACGATGAGCCGGTCGAAGTCGGTGCGCTGCTCGACCCGGGTGGCTTCCACCTTGTAGGTCACGCGCAGCACGGGCGAGTAGATGGAGTCGATCGGCACCCGGCCGATCTCCTGGCCGGGCTGCTTGTTCTGGGTGGCCGAGACGTAGCCGCGGCCGCGCTCCACGGTCAGCTCCATCTCGAGCTTGCCCTTGGCGTTCAGGGTGGCGACGTGCAGCTCCGGGTTGTGCACCTCGACGCCGGCCGGCGGCGCGATGTCGGCCGCGGTCACCTCACCCGGGCCCTGCTTGCGCAGGTACATCACGACCGGCTCGTCGTGCTCGGAGGACACCACCAGTTCCTTGAGGTTCAGGATGATGTCGGTGACGTCTTCCTTCACCCCCGGGACGGTGGAGAACTCGTGCAGGACGCCTTCGATCCTGATGCTGGTCACGGCGGCGCCGGGGATGGACGACAGGAGCGTCCGGCGCAGCGAGTTGCCGATGGTGTAGCCGAAGCCCGGCTCCAGCGGCTCGATGACGAACCGGGACCGGAATTCGTCGACCTGCTCCTCGGCGAGCGAGGGGCGCTGAGCGATGAGCATGAATGTGTTCCTTTCCGACGCCCGCTATATGACAGTCGGGGTTTTCCTGCTCCCGGCTCCGGGAGGAGCCGGGAGGTCTTACTTCGAGTAGAACTCGACGATCAGCTGTTCCTGGACCTGGGTGTCGATCTGGGCCCGGACCGGCAGCGAGTGGACCAGGATGCGCATCTGGTCCGAGACCACCTCAAGCCAGGCCGGCACGATCCGCTCGCCGATCTCCGCCTGCGCCACGATGAACGGGGTCAGCTCCCGGGCCTTGGCGGTCACCTCGACGATGTTGTTCTCGCTGACCCGGTAGGACGGGATGTCGACCTTCTTGCCGTTCACCGTGAAGTGCCCGTGCCGGACCAGCTGGCGGGCCATGTCGCGGCTCTTGGCGAAGCCCGCGCGGAACACGATGTTGTCCAGGCGGCGCTCGAGCAGCTGGAGCATGGTCTCGCCGGTCCGGCCGTGCTTGCGGGCCGCCTCCTGGTAGTAGCTGTGGAACTGGCGCTCGAGGATGCCGTAGATCCGCTTAGCCTTCTGCTTCTCCCGGATCTGCTGGAGGAAGTCGCCTTCCTTGGGCCGGTTCCGGCCGTGCTCACCCGGCGGGTAGGGCCGGATCTCGATCGGGCACTTGGGCGAGTCGCACTTCGCGCCCTTCAGGAAGAGCTTGGTCTTCTCCCGGCGGCAGAGCTTGCAGTCCGCGCCTGTGTATCGAGCCATGTGTCGTTATCTCCTCGTGGGCTCTGTCAGACCCGGCGCCGCTTGGGCGGCCGGCAGCCATTGTGCGGGACGGGGGTCATGTCCTGGATCGAACCGACCTCCAGGCCGGTCGCCTGCAGCGACCGGATGGCGGTCTCCCGGCCCGAGCCCGGGCCCTTGACGAAGACGTCGACCTTTCGCATGCCGTGCTCCATGGCCCGGCGCGCGGCGGCCTCGGCCGCCATCTGGGCCGCGTACGGGGTTGACTTACGCGACCCCTTGAACCCGACCTGACCCGCGGACGCCCACGAGATGACGTTGCCCGTCGGGTCGGTGATCGAGATGATGGTGTTGTTGAACGTGCTCCTGATGTGGGCGTGCCCGTGGGCGACGTTCTTCCGCTCCTTGCGGCGCACCTTCTTGGCGGCGGCCTGCTGACGGGTCCTAGGCGGCATCTGCTTCCCTCGAGGTGATCGGTCCGTACGGACTACTCATTACTTCTTGCCGGCCTTCTTCTTGCCGGCCACCGTCTTCTTCTTGCCCTTGCGGGTGCGCGCGTTGGTCTGCGTCCGCTGCCCGTGCACCGGGAGCCCGCGGCGGTGGCGGATTCCCTGGTAGCAGCCGATCTCGACCTTGCGCCTGATGTCGGCCTGGACCTCGCGGCGCAGGTCACCTTCGACCTGGTAGGTGGCGTCGATCCAGTCGCGGAGCCTGATCAGCTCCTCGTCGGTCAGGTTGTGGACCCGGGTGTCGCCGCTGACCCCGGTGGCCTGCAGCGTCTGCAGCGCCCGGGTGCGGCCGATGCCGTAGATGTAGGTGAGCGCGACCTCGAGCCGCTTGTCGCGGGGAAGGTCGACGCCAGAAAGCCTGGCCATATGCGGGCAGTTCTCCTTCGTCGGGCGGAGGTGCTGCGCGCCGCCCCCAGGCCCTGCCCGGACCTGGCCCCGGCCTCCGTCCGGGGGTCGCCGCCCTCACGGGGCGGCCTGCGGCGCGTGTCTAGCATGGTTGAGCGTCTAGCTAGGTAAGCGTCTGTAGTTATGGGTCTGGGCTGCGTCAGCCCTGGCGCTGCTTGTGCCTCGGGTCGGTGCAGATGACCATGACGCGGCCGTGCCGGCGAATGATCCGGCACTTGCTGCAGATCTTCTTGACGCTCGGCTTGACCTTCACGGTGCTGTCTCCACTACGTCTGGGTTCGTTACTTGTACCGGTACACGATCCGCCCGCGACTGAGGTCGTAGGGGCTGAGCTCTACGACTACCCGGTCGTCAGGCAGGATGCGGATGTAGTGCATCCGCATCTTCCCGCTGATATGAGCGAGAACCTTGTGCCCGTTGTCCAGCTCCACACGGAAGAAGGCGTTCGGCAGCGACTCGACTACCGTGCCTTCGATCTCAATGGCGCCGTCTTTCTTGGGCATGTCCTCCGCGCTTCGTTATCTAGGTTGGTGGGTCCGCGCCGGGGCGCGGCTGGCCTGTCTCTGCTGGCCTGTGTTTTGCTGGCCTGTACTTTCCTGGGCGGTAAGCCTGCCCTGCCCGGCTCACGCCCGTGCTGACGTCAGCCAGCGGGACACGATAACCGGGAAGGGCTCCGAAGGGTCCGTACCGCTCGCATACGCGAGCCCGGGCGCTAACCACGGGGAACCCAGCAGATGGGCCGGAGACGAGTGTACTCGACTCACAGCGCCAACGCGAACCGCCCCGAATACGGGACACCGTATAAGACACCGCGGGAGCCGCGGCTATTCCCCGGACCGCCGGATCCGGCGGATCATCACCACCGTCCACGGGATCACGACCAGCAGCCACCAGGGCAGCCACGTACCGGCGCCGACCACGGCGGCCACGGCCCAGACGGCCACCAGCGTGCCGCACAGCACGGCCCAGGCACCCATCGCCAGCGTGCCGGGGCTGAACCTGGCGGTGCCGCCCGGGTCCCTGGGCATGATCGAGGTGTGCGGCAGGCCGGCGGGGCGCCGCATCGACTCGTGCGGCAGCCGGTACAGGTCGATGAGCGGCAGGTCGGTCAGCAGTTCGTCGAGTTCGCCCAGCGTCTTGGCGCTGAGCGCGGCGTCCATGCGCTCGTTGAACTCCTCGGCGGTCAGCCGGCCCGCGGCGTGGTGCTCACGCAGCAACGCCGCCGTGCGGTCGCGATCCGCGTCGGAGGCGCGGATCCGCGGATCACCAGGCACCGGCCGCTCTTCCTTCCCGGCCAACCATTCCCGGCCTAACTACGCGGAACGCTCGCGGGGTTCCTCTCTCTAGTATCGCCCAGGCGTGCCTGCCCGCCGTCCTCGGCGGTCAGTACCCACGGCCCGTCCGGGGTGATCGCGACCGTGTGCTCGAAGTGCGCGGCCCAGCTTCCGTCCGCCGTGGTGACCGTCCACCCGTCATCGAGCAGGACCGTTTCCGGGTCGCCGAGCATCACCATCGGCTCGACGGCCAGCGCCAGGCCGGCCCGCAGCCGCAGCCCGCGACCGGGCCGGCCGTAGTTCGGCACCGGCGGGTCCATGTGCATGGCGGTGCCGATGCCGTGCCCGGTGTACTCCTCGACCACGCCGTACGGGCCCGCCGCGGCGATGCTGGACTCCACCGCGTGCGAGATGTCGCCGAGCCGGGCGCCGGCCCGGGCCTGCGCGAGCCCGGCCCACAGGGCGTCCTCGCACGCGCCGAGCAGCGCGGTGTGCTCGGCGGAGATGGCCCCCACGCCCACGGTGACGGCCGCGTCCCCGTGCCAGCCGCGGACGATGGCGCCGCAGTCGATGGAGATGATGTCCCCCTCGTTCAGGCTCCGGGCCGCGCTCGGGATGCCGTGCACGATCTCGTCGTTCACCGACGTGCAGATGGTGGCGGGATACCCGTGGTAGCCCAGGAACGACGGGGTCGCGCCCGCCGCGCGGATCTCGCGCGCGGCCAGCGCGTCGAGCTCGGCGGTGGTGACGCCGGCCCGGACCGCCGCCGCGACCGCGGCCAGGGTGTGCGCCACGACCAGCCCCGCCTCGCGCATGACGGCGAACTGCTCGGGCGTCTTGAGCTGGATTTCCTGCCCGCGGCGCGGCCACATACCGGTCGGCCCTCAGCGCACGAACGGGCGGAGCGCGGCCAGCGCCCGGCTGGTGATCTCCTCCACCGGGCCGGTCGCGTCGATGCCGATCAAGATGTTCTCGTCGGCGTAGAACGCGATGAGCGGGGAGGTCTGCTCGGCGTAGACCTCGATCCGGTGCCTGATCGTCTCCTCGGAGTCGTCGTCCCGCTGGAACAGCTCGCCGCCGCAGTCGTCGCAGATGCCGTCGCGGGCCGGCGGGTCGTACAGCACGTGCCAGACCCGTTCGCAGCGGCGGCAGGTCCGGCGCCCGGACAGCCGCCGGACCACCTCGTCCTCGTCGACGACCAGCTCGAGGACCACGCTCAGCCGGGCGTCCCACTCCTCGGCGAGCATCTTCTTCAGCGTCTCGGCCTGCGGCACGTTCCGCGGGAACCCGTCGAGCAGGAACCCCTCCTGCGCGTCGTCCTCGCCCAGCCGGTCCCGCACCATCGCGATCGTGACCTCGTCGGGCACCAGGTCGCCGCGCTCCATGTACTCGCGGGCCTGGCGGCCCAGTTCGGTGTTGCTCGTCACGTTGTACCGGAAAATGTCACCTGTCGAGATCCTCGGGATCGCCAGATGCGAAGAGATGAACTGGGCCTGTGTCCCCTTGCCCGCACCGGGGGGCCCGACGAGGACGATGCGCACTATCGCAAGAAACCCTCATAGTTGCGCTGCTGCAACTGGCTCTCGATCTGCTTCACGGTGTCGAGCCCGACACCGACCATGATCAGCAGGCTGACCCCGCTGAACGGGAACTGCTGGCCGACGCCGATGGCGGTGAGCGCGACCAGCGGGAACAGCGCGATCACACCCAGGTAGAACGATCCGGGCGCGGTAAGCCTGCTGAGCACGTAGCTGAGGTACTCAGCGGTCGGCCGCCCGGGCCGGATGCCGGGGATGAACCCGCCGTACTTCTTCATGTTGTCGGCCACCTCTGTGGGGTTAAAGGTGATCGACACGTAGAAGTAGGTGAACCCGATGATCAGCACAAAGAACAGGAGCATGTAGAAGCCACCGGTACTCAGGCTGCTCGTCGAGGTGCCCTGGGCCAGGTAGCGCTCGACCCAGGAGACCCAGCCCTGCGGTTTCGTTGTACTGCCGAACAGCTGGGCGCCGAGGGTCGGGATGTACAGCAGCGACGAGGCGAAGATGACCGGGATCACGCCCGCCTGGTTGACCTTCATCGGGATGTAGGTCGAGGTGCCGCCGTACATCCGGCGGCCCACCATCCGCTTGGCGTACTGCACGGGGATGCGGCGCTGCGCCTGCTCCATGAAGACGATGAAGGCCACGATGGCGACCACCACCAGGATGGCCACGCCCGCGTAGAAGGCCGACTTGTCGCGGTAGATGGCCAGGATCTCGCCGGGGATGACGGAGATCACGGTGGTGAAGATCAGCACCGACATGCCGTTGCCGACGCCGCGGTCGGTGATCAGCTCACCCATCCACATGATGACCGTGGTGCCGGCCACCATGCAGATGACCATGGTCGCGATGTTGAAGATCCCGCCGTCGGGGATCAGCGGGTTGCTGCTCCCCGAGGCGCCGCAGCTGTTGAACAGCGTGCCGGACCTGGCCAGCTCGATGTAGCCGGTAGATTGCAGGATCGCCAGGCCCACGGTGAGGTACCGGGTGTACTGGGTGATCTTGGCCTGGCCGGCCTGGCCTTCCTGCTTCAGCGTCTCCAGCCGCGGGATGACCACGGTCAGCAGCTGCAAGATGATGCTGGCCGTGATGTACGGCATGATGCCGAGCGCGAACACCGACAGGCGCAGCAGCGCCTGGCCGCTGAGCAGGTTGACAATGGCCAGCACGCCCGCCGTGGAGCTGCCGGCGCTGGTGGCCAGGTTGGAGCAGTAGGCCACGTTCTTCTCGTCGATGCCGGGCGTCGGCAGCGAGGCACCCAACCGGAACAGCGCGATCAGGGCGAGCGTGACCAGCATCTTCTTGCGCAGGTCCGGCGTCTGGAACGCCCGCACGAAGGCCGTCAGCATGCGCAGTCCTCGGTTCGGTTGATCGGGCAGTCCACGTATCTTACCCGGCACTCTGTCATTTCGCTCCCTCGCCTCCGGGGCGCTTTTAAGGCGCCGCCTTCCCTCGTCGCTCCCTCGTCGCTCCTCGGTCCAGGCAGCGCCGCGCCCCTTTGGCTCGCTCGCTTAGGAAAGTTCGGTAGCGGTGCCGCCGGCCTGTTCGATCTTCCGGACGGCGGTGGCGGAGAAGGCGTGGGCGGTCACGCGCAGCGCGACCGAGAGCTCGCCGGTGCCGAGCACCTTGATCAGCTCACCGGACCGGACCGCGCCCCTGGCCACCATGTTCTCCGGGGTCACGTCGCCGCCTTCGGGGTACAGCGCGGCCAGCCGGCCGGTGTTCACCACCTGGAAGGTGGTGCGGAACCCCGCGTTGGAGAAGCCCTTCAGCTTCGGCACCCGGCGGTGCAGCGGCATCTGGCCACCCTCGAAGCCGAGGCGAACCTGGGTGCGCGCCTTGGTGCCCTTGGTGCCGCGGCCCGCGGTCTTGCCCTTGGACGCCTCGCCGCGGCCGACTCGCGTCTTGGCCTTGTGCGCGCCCGGGGCCGGCCGCAGGTGATGCAGCTTGAGCCCGCGCCCGGACGCCGTCTCGCCCGCCGTGTTTGTCTCCGGCATTTAGTCCACTTCCTCCACGGTCACCAGGTGGCGCACCGTCTTGATCATGCCGCGGAACTCCGGCCGGTCCGGCCTGACCACGACCTGGCCGATCCGGTGCAGCCCGAGCGAGCGCAGCGAGTTCCGCTGCGCGCTATTCCCGCCGATCTTCGACTTGATCTGGGTCACCTTCAGCTGTGCCATCTATGTTCTCCCTAGGCCCCGGTGCCCGCGCCGGTGCCGGCCGACGCGGCCGCGCGCGCCCGCAGCATGGCGGCCGGCGCGACGTCCTCGATCGGCAGGCCGCGCTTGGCGGCGATCTCCTCGGGCCGGCTCAGGCCCTTCAGCGCGGCCACCGTCGCGTGCACGACGTTGATCGGGTTGGAGGAGCCCAGCGAGCGGGACAGCACGTCGTGGATGCCGGCGCACTCGAGCACGGCCCGGACCGGGCCGCCGGCGATGACGCCGGTACCCGGGCTGGCCGGCTTGAGCAGCACGACCCCGGCCGCGTCCTCGCCCTGCACCGTGTGCGGGATCGTGTTGGCGATCCGCGGCACCCGGAAGAAGTGCTTCTTGGCCTCTTCGACGCCCTTGGCGATGGCGGCCGGGACCTCCTTGGCCTTGCCGTACCCGACACCGACCATCCCGTTGCCGTCGCCCACCACGACCAGCGCGGTGAAGCTGAAGCGCCGGCCGCCCTTGACCACCTTGGCCACGCGGTTGATGGTCACCACGTGCTCCAGGTAGGCAGCCTGCTTTTCGGCCGCGCTGCCGCGCCGGTCGTCACGGCGCTCGCGCCGCTCGCCGCCGCCGCCGCCTCGCCGCGGTCCTCCTGGCATTAGCCCTTCCTCATCTCTGTCTTGCCGTTCACAGTTGCAGGCCGCCTTCCCGGGCGCCGTCCGCCAGGGCCGCGACGCGGCCGTGGTAGCGGTAGCCGCCCCGGTCGAACACCACGGCCTCGATGCCGGCCGCCGCCGCCCGCTGCGCGAGCAGTTCGCCGACCTTGCGGGCCTTTGCCGTCTTGTCGCCCGCCGCGGTCCGGATGTCCGGGTCCAGGGTGGACGCGGCGGCCAGCGTGCGGCCGGCGGTGTCGTCCACGATCTGCGCGAACATGTGCCGCGCGGACCGGTTGACGACCAGCCGCGGCCTGCTCGCGCTGCCGGTGACCTTCTTGCGGACCCGCAGGTGCCTGCGCACGCGGGCGGCCGTGGACTTCTGGGTGTGCGGCCGCACCCGCCCGGTAACCCGGGCGTGCGACCTGATCTTGGTGCCAGCCATCGTTACTTCCCAGCCTTCCCGACCTTGCGGCGGACCACTTCGCCCTGGTACCGCACGCCCTTGCCCTTGTACGGGTCGGGCTTACGGAGCTTGCGGATTTGCGCGGCTATCTCGCCCACCTGCTGCTTGTCGATGCCCTCCACCACGAACCTGGTGGGCGCCTCGACCCGGAAGGAGATGCCATCCGGGGGGACGATGGTCACCGGGTGGCTGAACCCGAGCGCGAACTCCAGGTCGCTGCCCCGGGCCTGGACCCGGTAGCCGACGCCCACGATCTCCAGCGTCTTGCGATAGCCGTCGGTGACGCCGGTGACCATGTTGGCGATCAGCGTGCGGGACAGGCCGTGCAGCGCGCGCACGGAGCCCTCATCGTTGGGCCTGGTGACCCGGATGACCCCGTCCTCGCGGACGACGTCGATGGGGTCGGCCACGGTGTGCGTCAGTGTTCCCTTGGGCCCCTGCACGGTGACCTCGCGGCCGTCGATGGTGACCTGCACCCCGCTGGGGATGGTCACGGGGAGCCGCCCGATCCTTGACATTGCAGCTCTCCCTTACCAGACGTAGGCGAGGACTTCCCCGCCCACGCCGCGCTTTTTGGCTTGCTTGTCGGTCAGCAGCCCACCCGAGGTGGAGATGATCGCCACGCCGAGCCCGCCGAGCACCCGGGGCAGTTCGTCCTTCTTGGCGTAGACCCGCAGGCCTGGCTTGGACACCCGCTTGATGCCGGCGATGGAGCGCTCGCGCGCGTTGCCGAACTTGAGGGTGATCACCAGGTTCTTGCCGACCTCGGCGTCTTCGACGCGCCAGGACGCGATGTAGCCCTCCTGCTGGAGGATCTCGGCGATGTGCGACTTGATCTTGGAGTACGGCATGCCCACCGTGTCGTGGTACGCCGAGTTCGCGTTGCGCAGACGCGTCAGCATGTCTGCGATCGGGTCGGTCATTGTCATGGCCAACAGGCCTTCCTCACCGTGGTTTCCCGTCGGTTTTCGACAGAGCGGGACCTGCGGTGTGCTCGTTTGTTTCAGTTACCAGCTGGACTTGGTGATGCCGGGCAGCTCGCCGCGGTGCGCCATGGTCCGGAAGCAGATCCGGCACAGGCTGAACCTGCGGTAGACGGCCCGCGGGCGCCCGCAGCGCGTGCACCGCGTGTAGCCGCGGACCTCGAATTTCGGCGTCCGCTTCTGCTTGACGACTAGGGCCTTCTTTGCCACGTCAGCCTTCCTTGAACGGGAATCCGAGCTGCCGCAGCAGCGAGCGGCCCTCGGTGTCGTTGGTTGCGGTGGTCACGACGGTGATGTCCATCCCGCGCTGCCGGTCCACCTTGTCCGGATCGATCTCGTGGAACATGACCTGCTCGACGAGGCCGAACGTGTAGTTGCCGTGCCCGTCGAACTGCCGGTCGGACAGGCCGCGGAAGTCGCGGATCCGGGGCAGCGCGATGGCCAGCAGCCGGTCCAGGAACTCCCACATGCGGTCCCCGCGCAGCGTGACGTGGGCGCCGATGGGCATGCCCTCGCGCAGCTTGAACTGGGCGACCGACTTCTTGGCCCGGGCCACGGCCGGCTTCTGCCCGGTAATGGTGGACAGGTCCTTGACCGCGCCCTCGATCAGCTTGGCGTCGCGGGCGGCCTCGCCCACGCCCATGTTCACCACGATCTTGGTCAGGCCGGGGATCTGCATCACGTTGTCGTAGCCGAACTCCTGCTTGAGCGCAGGGGCGATCTCGGCCCGGTAGCGCTCCTTGAGCCGCGGCACCGGCGGCGCTTCGGTCGCCATCAGATCTCCCTCCCGCTCGGCCTCGCGATGCGAATCTTCCTGCCGTCTTCGTCGATCCGGTAACCGACCCGGGCCGCGCTCTTGCTTTCCGGATCGGCCAGCTGGACGTTGCTCACGTCGATCGGCGCTTCCTCGTGCGTGATGCCACCTTCCTTGGCCCCGCGCTGGCCCTGGTAGGTGACCTTCTTGTTCTTCTTGACCACGTTGACGCCCTGGACCAAGACCTTGCCCCGGTCCGGGTAGGCCGCGATCACCAGCCCGGTGCGCCCGCGGTCCCGGCCGGCCATGACGATCACGTGATCGCCCTTCTTGATCTTCATCTAGAGCACCTCCGGTGCCAGCGAGATGATCCGCATGAACCGCTTCTCCCGCAGTTCACGGCCGACCGGCCCGAAGATGCGGGTCCCGCGCGGGTCACCGCCGTCCCGGATCAGCACCGCGGCGTTCTCGTCGAACCGGATGTAGGAGCCGTCGCCACGGCGGCGCTCCTTGCGCGTGCGTACCACGACCGCCTTGACGACATCGCCCTTCTTCACGCCGGCGCCGGGAAGGGCATCCTTCACGGTCGCCACGATGACGTCACCGATGCCCGCGTATCGCCGGCCGCTGCCGCCGAGCACACGGATGCACAAGATCTCCTTGGCCCCGGTGTTGTCGGCGACCTTAAGCCGCGACTCCTGCTGGATCACGTCAACCTCTCTCTATCTTCCCCGGGGGCGCTGCCCCCCGGGGGACCCCCCGTATAGGGGGGACTGCCCGTCCCCCCTATGACCCCCCTGGGGGAACCCGGAGGTCCTGCTCTGGCTGGGCATGCTCAACGTTCTTACTTGGCCTTCTCGATGATCTCGGCCACCCGCCACCGCTTGGTCGCGGACAGCGGCCGGGTCTCCATCAGCAGCACGCGGTCGCCGACGCCGCAGGCGTTCTCGGCGTCGTGTGCCTGGTACTTCTTGGTACGGCGCAGAACCTTGCCGTACTTGGGGTGCTTGACGTGGTCCTCGACCTCGACAACGACGGTCTTGTCCATCTTGTCGCTGACTACCAGGCCTTCCCGGCCCTTGCGGTAGCCGCGCGTCACGGCACCCGTGGCTTGCTCGCTCACTTGCTTGCCTCCTCGGCCGCGTCGTCATCGGTGGCCGTATCTTCGACGGCAGCCGCCGGAGTCGCCGGCGCGGCAACCTCCGGTTCGCCGGACTCCTCGATCAGCGTGATGATCCCGAGCTCGCGCTCGCGCATGATCGTGTAGATCCGGGCGATCTCCTTGCGGACCGCGCGCAGCCGTCCGTGGCTCTCAAGCTGCCCGGTGGCACCCTGGAAGCGCAGGTTGAACAGCTCTTCCTTGGCCTCGGCCAGCTTGGCGTGCAGTTCTTCCTCGGTGGACACGCGCAGCTGCGCGGTCAGGCCGCTAGCCATCAGCCCTCACCGACCTCTCGCTTGACCACCTTGCACTTCATGGGCAGCTTGTGGATCGCGCGGCGCAGCGCCTCGCGGGCCACCGGCTCGGCCACCCCGGACAGCTCGAACATGACGCGGCCCGGCTTGACGTTGGCGATCCACCATTCCGGCGAGCCCTTGCCCGAGCCCATCCGGGTCTCGGCCGGCTTCTTGGTCAGCGGCCGGTCCGGGTAGATGTTGATCCAGACCTTGCCGCCACGGCGGATGTGCCGGGTCATGGCGATACGGGCCGCCTCGATCTGCCGGTTGGTCACGTAGGCGTGCTCCAGGGCCTGGATCCCGTACTCGCCGAACGACACGTGGGTGCCGCCGGTCGCGTTACCGGTCCGGTGCGGCCGGTGCTGCTTACGGTGCTTAACCCTGCGCGGAATCAGCATGTCCTCAGCCTTCCTCGCCGGCGGACGCGCCCTCAGGGGCACGACGCCGCGGACGCTGCGCGTCCCGTGGCCGCTGCGGCCGCTGCTGGGCCGCGGCCCGCAACGCGGCCTGCTGCGCCTCGCGGCCGGCCCGGCTGGTCGGCGCCTCGCCCTTGTAGATCCAGACCTTCACGCCGATCCGGCCGAAGGTGGTGCGGGCCTCGTAGAAGCCGTAGTCGATGTCCGCGCGCAGTGTGTGCAGCGGCACCCGGCCCTCGCGGTAGAACTCCGACCGGGACATCTCCGCGCCGCCCAGGCGACCCGAGCACTGCACCCGGATGCCCTTGGCGCCGCCCTTCATCGCGCTCTGGATCGCCTTGCGCATGGCCCGCCGGAACGACACCCGGCTGGACAGCTGCTCGGCGACGCCCTGCGCGACCAGCTGGGCGTCGATCTCGGGGTTCTTCACCTCGAGGATGTTCAGCTGGATCTGCTTGGCGGTCAGCTTCTCCAGGTCGCCGCGGATCCGGTCGGCTTCGGCACCGCGCCGGCCGATGACGATGCCCGGCCGGGCGGTGTGGATGTCCACCCGGACCCGGTCCCTGGTCCGCTCGATCTCGACCTTGGAGATGCCCGCCCGCTCCATGCCGCGCTGCAGCATGCGGCGGATGGCCACGTCCTCGGCCACGTATTCCTTGTACAGCTTGTCGGCGTACCAGCGGCTCTTGAAGTCGGTGGTGATGCCGAGCCGGAACCCGTGCGGATTCACTTTCTGTCCCACTAGCGGGTTCCTCCCTCGGAGTCGTCGGAGACGATGACCGTGATGTGGCTGGTGCGCTTCAAGACGCGGTAACCGCGGCCCTGGGCCCGCGGCCGGAAGCGCTTGAGCGTCGGGCCCTCGTCGACCCAGGCCCGGCGCACCCAGAGCATGCCCCGGTCCGGGCGGCCGCCGCTGGCGTCCGCGTTGGCGATCGCGCTGGCGAGCACCTTGCCGACCGGCTCGCTGGCCGATTGCGGCGCGAAGGCCAGCACGGCCTGCGCCTGGTCAGCGGGCAGCCCGCGGATCAGGTCCACCACCCGGCGGGCCTTCCGCGGCGTGACGCGGACATACCGCGCCTTCGCCCTTGCTTCCATCAATCCTCCTGTCCGTACACAGCCGCGAACTCCGCGGGGCGAAGCCCCGCACCGGGGGGCTCCGGGGGGTCGTCCCCCCGGGCTAGCAGAGCCATGTGTCGTCGTTCTCCTATCGGCGGCTGCGCCGGTCGTCCTTGACGTGACTGCGGAAAGTCCGCGTGGGCGCGAACTCGCCAAGCTTGTGGCCCACCATCGACTCGGTGATGAACACCGGGATGTGCTTGCGGCCGTCGTGGACCGCGATCGTGTGGCCGAGCATGGCCGGCACGATCATCGAACGCCGGGACCACGTTCCTGATGACGGTCTTCGATCCCCGCTCGTTCTGCACGTCCACCTTCTTCATCAGGTGGTCGTCAACGAAGGGGCCCTTCTTAAGACTACGAGGCATCGCGTGCTGCTCCTACCGCTTGTTCCTGCCGCGGCGACGGCTGATCAGCCGGTCACTCGGCTTGTGCGCCCGCCGGGTCCGGCCCTCGGGCTGGCCCCACGGGCTGACCGGGTGGCGTCCGCCCGAACTCTTGCCCTCGCCGCCGCCCAGCGGGTGGTCGACCGGGTTCATGGCCACGCCGCGGACGGAGGGGCGCTTGCCCTTCCACCGGTTCCGGCCGGCCTTGCCAAGCTTGATGTTGCCCTGCTCGGAGTTGCCGACCTCGCCGACCGTGGCGCGGCAGGTCACGTCGACCCGCCGGATCTCGCCGGACGGCATCCGCAGCTGCGCGTAGCCGCCCTCCTTGGCCAGCAGCTGCACGCCGGCGCCCGCCGAGCGGGCGATCTTGGCGCCGCCGCCGGGCCGCAGCTCGATGGCGTGCACCACCGTGCCGGTCGGGATGTTGCGCAGCGGCAGCGCGTTGCCCGGCTTGATGTCCGAGCCGGCGCCGCTCTCCACGGTGTCACCGGTCGACAGGCCCTGCGGGCAGATGATGTAGCGCTTCTCGCCGTCGGCGTAGTGCAGCAGCGCGATCCGGGCCGTGCGGTTCGGGTCGTACTCGATGTGCGCGACCTTGGCCGGCACGCCGTCCTTGTCCGCCCGCCGGAAGTCGATCAGCCGGTAGGACCGCTTGTGACCGCCGCCCTGGTGCCGTGCGGTGACGCGGCCGTGCACGTTCCGGCCGCCGCGCGAGTGCAGCGGGCGCACCAGCGACTTCTCCGGCTCGCTCCGGGTGACCTCGGCGAAGTCGGAGCCGCTCGCGCCGCGCCGCCCGGGGGTGGTCGGCTTGTACTTACGGATAGCCATGTCTGGTCGTGTCTCCTCAGGCGCCGAAGATGTCGATCCGGTCCCCCGCGGCGAGGGTCACGATCGCTCGCTTGGTGTCCGGACGCTTGCCCCAGCCGTAACGGGTGCGCCGACGCTTGCCGTGGCGGTTCACGGTGTTGACACCGGTCACCTTGACCCCGAACACGGCCTCGACGGCCAGCCTGATCTGGGTCTTGTTGGCCTGCGGGTCGACGACGAAGGTGTACTTGCCCTCGTCGAGCAGCCCGTAGCTCTTCTCCGAGACGACCGGCCGCAGCAGGACGTCGCGCGGGTTGTTGTCCCGGCTCACTGCGCTCCCTCTCTGTCCTTCGTCGCCCTGGCTCTCGAGACAAACGCCACCAGGGCCTGCTCGGTGAAGACCACGTGATCGCTGGCCAGCACGTCGTACGTGTTGAGCTGGTCCTCGGCCAGGACGTGCACGCGTGGCACGTTGCGCAGCGACCTCCAGGTGATCTCGTCGTCGCGGTGCGCGACCACGAGCACCGGGCGGCCGAGCGTGCCGCCGGAAGAAGTCACCGCCCCGGTCAGCACGGCCACCGCGTCCTTGGTCTTCGGCGCGTCGCCCTCGACGAAGCTGCTGACGACCAGGACCCGGCCGTGGCTGAGCCGGTCGGACAGCGCGCCGCGCAGCGCCGCGGCCTTCATCTTCTTGGGCGTCCGCTGCACGTAGGAGCGCGGCACCGGGCCGTGCGCGGCGCCGCCGCCGGTGTAGTGGGGCGCGCGCAGCGAGCCCTGGCGGGCCCGGCCGGTGCCCTTCTGCCGGTACGGCTTCTTGCCGCCGCCGCGGACCTGGCCGCGGGTCTTGGCGGCGTGCGTGCCCTGCCGGGCCGCGGCCTGCTGGGCCACCACGACCTGGTGGATCAGCGGCACGTTGACCTTGGCGGCGAAGATTTCCTCCGGCAGGTCGACCGTCTTGCCCTCGGCGCCAATGACACTGACGGCGGTCATCAGGCTTCACCCCCACGCTCAGACAGGTTGCGGACCGCGCTGCGGACCAGGACGACCCGGCCGCGAGGGCCGGGCACCGCGCCCTTGATCAGGAGCAGGCCGCGCTCGGCGTCGACGGCATGCACGGTCAGCGACTGCACCGTGGTGCGCACGCCGCCCATCCGGCCGGCCATCCGCACCCCCTTGAACACGTGGCCCGGGGTGGCGCAGGCGCCGATGGACCCGGGCGAGCGGTGCTTGCGCTGGGTGCCGTGCGCGGCGCCCAGGCCCTTGAAGCCATGCCGCTTCATGACGCCCGCGGTGCCCTTGCCCTTGCTCTTGCCGGTCACATCCACGTACTGCCCGCTGGCGAACACCCCGGCGGTAACCTCCTGCCCGAGGGTGTACTCCGACGCGTCGTCGGTGCGCAGCTCGGCCAGGTACCGGCGCGGGGTCAGGCCCGCCTTCTCGAACACGCCGCTGACCGGCTTGGTCACCTTGCGCGGATCGATCTCGCCGAAGCCGAGCTGCACGGCCGAGTACCCGTCGGTGCCGGGGGTCCGCACGCCGGTCACCACGCACGGCCCGGCCTGTACGACGGTGACCGGCACGATCTGCCCGGCCTCGTTGAAGACCTGGGTCATGCCAAGCTTGGTGCCCAGGATCCCTTTGATCTGCTTGCCCATGTCGGTGCGTTCCTCAGAGCTTGATCTCGATGTCGACGCCAGCCGGCAGGTCGAGGCGCATCAGCGAGTCCACCGTCTTCGGCGTCGGGTCGATGATGTCGATCAGCCGCTTGTGCGTCCGCATCTCGAAGTGCTCGCGCGAGTCCTTGTACTTGTGCGGAGAGCGGATGACGCAGTACACGTTCTTCTCGGTAGGCAGCGGCACCGGGCCAGCCACCCGCGCGCCGGTACGCGTCACGGTGTCGACGATCTTCCGCGCCGAGCTGTCGATGACCTCGTGGTCATATGCCTTGAGCCGGATGCGGATCTTCTGTCCCGCCATGGTTGGCCTCGGTGTCCTTCGCTTTTAGTCAGCCACTTTAAAATCTGGCGCTGTGCTTACGTGATCCGGCGGCCGGAGCCTCGCGGTCCCGGCCGCCGGATTCGACGGTTACTTGATAATTTTCGTGACCCGGCCGGAGCCGACGGTGCGGCCGCCCTCGCGGATCGCGAACCGGAGGCCTTGCTCCATGGCGATCGGCTGGATCAGGTCGATGTGCATGTCGGTCCGGTCGCCCGGCATGACCATCTCGGTGCCCTCGGGGAGGTTCACCACACCGGTCACGTCGGTGGTCCGGAAGTAGAACTGCGGACGGTAGTTGTTGAAGAACGGCGTGTGCCGGCCGCCCTCGTCCTTGGACAGGATGTAGACCTGGCCCTCGAACTCGGTGTGCGGGGTGCTGGTGCCCGGCTTGATGATGACCTGGCCGCGCTCCACCTCCTCGCGCTTGACGCCGCGCAGCAGCAGGCCGACGTTGTCGCCGGCCTGGCCGTCGTCCAGGATCTTGCGGAACATCTCCACCCCGGTGACGGTCGTGGACTGCGCCTTCTCCTTGATGCCGATGATGTCGACGGTCTCGCCGGTGTGGATGGTGCCGCGCTCGATCCGGCCGGTCACCACGGTGCCGCGGCCGGTGATCGAGAACACGTCCTCGACCGGCATCAGGAACGGCTTGTCGACCTCGCGCACCGGCTCCGGGATCGAGTCGTCGCACGCGGTCATGAGCTCGAGAACCTTCTCGCCCCACTCGGCGTCGCCCTCGAGCGCCTTGAGCGCCGACACCCGGATCACCGGCACGTCGTCGCCGGGGAACTCGTACTCGGTGAGCAGCTCGCGGACCTCGAGCTCGACGAGCTCGAGGATCTCCTCGTCGTCCACCATGTCCGCCTTGTTCAGCGCCACCACGATGGAGGGCACGCCGACCTGGCGGGCGAGCAGCACGTGCTCGCGGGTCTGCGGCATCGGGCCGTCGGTCGCGGCGACCACGAGGATGGCACCGTCCATCTGGGCCGCACCCGTGATCATGTTCTTGATGTAGTCCGCGTGACCCGGGCAGTCCACGTGCGCGTAGTGCCGCTTCTCGGTCTGGTACTCGACGTGGGAGATCGAGATCGTGATCCCGCGCTCCTTCTCTTCCTTCGCGTTGTCGATCTGGTCGAAGGGCGTGAAGGGGTTGACGTCGGGCATCTTGTCGTGCAGCACCTTGGTGATCGCCGCGGTCAGCGTGGTCTTGCCATGGTCGATGTGCCCGATGGTGCCGATGTTGACGTGCGGCTTAGTCCGCTGGAACTTGGCCTTCGCCACTGGATTCTCCTCGTTGGTTAACTTTGGGGCCGGACTGACTACTCGCCTCGCGCCTTGGCGATGATCTCCTTGGCGATGTTGGGCGGGACCTCGGCGTACGAATCGAACTGCATGCTGTAGTCCGCCCTGCCCTGCGTGCGGCTGCGCAGGTCCCCCACGTAGCCGAACATCTCCGACAGCGGGACGAGCGCCTTGACCGCCCTGGCCCCGGATCGTTCCTCCATGGCCTGGATCTGGCCACGGCGGCTGTTCAGGTCGCCGATGACGTCGCCCATGTAGTCCTCGGGCGTCCTGACCTCGACGGCCATGACCGGCTCGAGCAGCACGGGAGACGCCTGGGCGGCCGCCTTCTTGAACGCCATCGAGCCGGCGATCTTGAAGGCCAGCTCGGACGAGTCGACCTCGTGGTAGGCGCCGTCGGTCAGCGTCACCTTCACGTCGACCATCGGGTAGCCGGCCAGGACCCCGAACTCGGCGGCCTCCTGGCAGCCGGCGTCCACCGAGGGGATGTACTCCCGGGGGATCCGGCCTCCGGTCACCTTGTTCTCGAACTCGTACCCGCCGCCGTCGCCGCCGGTGGGCTCGAGGTTGATCAGCACCCGGCCGTACTGGCCGGAGCCACCGGTCTGCTTCTTGTGGGTGTACTCGACCTTCTCCACCTTGCGGGTGACGGTCTCCCGGTAGGCGACCTGCGGGCGGCCGATGTTGGCCTCGACCTTGAACTCGCGCCGCATCCGGTCGACCAGCACCTCCAGGTGCAGCTCGCCCATGCCGGCGATGATCGTCTGGCCGGTTTCCTCGTCGGTCCTGACCTGGAAGGTCGGGTCCTCCTCGGCGAGCCGGCCGATGGCGGTGCCCAGCTTCTCCTGGTCGCTCTTGGTCCTCGGCTCGATGGCCACGTTGATCACCGGGGCCGGGAACGTCATCGACTCCAGGATGACCGGCTTGTCCAGCGCGCTCAGCGTGTCGCCGGTGGTGGTGTCCTTCAGGCCCATCACCGCGACGATCTGCCCGGCCACCGCGAACGGGCGCTCCTCGCGCTTGTTCGCGTGCATCTGGTAGATCTTGCCGATCCGCTCCTTGCGGCCCTTGATCGAGTTCAGCACGCTGCTGCCCGACTCCACGGTGCCGGAGTAGACCCGGATGTAGGTGAGCTTGCCCAGGTGCTGGTCCGACATGATCTTGAACGCGAGGGCCGAGAACGGCGCCTCGGGGTCGGGATCGCGCTCGATGACCTTGTCCTCGTCGCCCACCGCGTGACCCTTGACCGACGGGATGTCGACCGGGCTCGGCAGGTACTCCACGATCGCGTCGAGCATGGGCTGGACGCCCTTGTTCTTGAACGCGGTGCCGCACAGCACGGGCGTCAGCGCGCCGGAGACAGTAGCGCGCCGGATGGCCGCGATCAGCTGCTCCTCGGTGGGCTCGGCACCCTCCAGGTACAGCTCCATCATCTCGTCGTCGTTCTCGGCGATGGTCTCGAGCAGCCGGTCACGGTACTCGCGCGCGGCCTCGGCGTGGTCGTCGGGGATCACGACGATGTCGTACTTGTCGCCCTTGCCCTCGGTCTGCCACAGCAGCGCGCGCATGCGCACCAGGTCGATGACGCCGCGGAAGTCGGACTCGACGCCCCACGGCAGCTGGACCACGAGCGGGGTCGCGCCCAGCCGGTCGGTGATCATGTCCACGCAGCGGTGGAACTCGGCCCCGACCCGGTCCATCTTGTTGACGAAGCAGATCCGCGGCACGCCGTACCGGTCGGCCTGGCGCCACACGGTCTCGGACTGCGGCTCGACCCCGGCCACGGCGTCGAACACCGCCACCGCGCCGTCCAGGACGCGCAGCGAGCGCTCGACCTCGACGGTGAAGTCCACGTGCCCGGGAGTGTCGATGATGTTGATGGTGTGGCCGAGCCAGTTCGTGGTGGTCGCGGCAGACGTGATGGTGATGCCGCGCTCCTGCTCCTGCTCCATCCAGTCCATGGTGGCCGCGCCCTCATGGACCTCACCGAGTTTGTAGTTGATGCCGGTGTAGAACAGGATCCGCTCGGTTGTCGTCGTTTTGCCCGCGTCGATATGCGCCATGATCCCGATGTTGCGGACCTTGGCGAGGTCTACTGCGGTCTGGGTGGCCACGATTCCTCGTCCTCGTAATTAGAAGTTCTTGGTGCCGGTCCGGCGTCTACCAGCGGTAGTGGGCGAACGCCTTGTTGGACTCGGCCATCTTGTGCGTGTCCTCGCGCCGCTTCACGCTGGCGCCGAGGCCGTTGCTGGCGTCGAGCAGCTCGTTCATGAGCCGCTCGGTCATGGTCTTCTCGCGGCGGTTCCTGGAGTAGGCCACGATCCAGCGCAGCGCCAGCGTGGTGCTGCGGGACGCGCGGACCTCGACCGGCACCTGGTAGGTGGCGCCGCCGACGCGGCGGCTCTTGACCTCCAGGGTCGGCTTGACGTTGTCCAGGGCGCGCTTGAGGGTGATCACCGGATCGTTGCCGGTCTTCTCCCGGCAGCCCTCGAGCGCTCCGTACACGATGTGCTCGGCGACCGATCGCTTGCCGGCCTTGAGCACCTTGTTGGCGAGCGCGGTGACAAGCGGCGAGCCGTAGACCGGATCGGTGACTAGCTGCCGCTTCGTCGCGGGACCCTTGCGAGGCATCAGCTCTTCTCCTTCTTCGCTCCGTAGCGGCTGCGAGCCTGCTTGCGGTTGCGGACGCCCTGGGTGTCCAGGGAGCCGCGGATGATCTTGTAGCGGACTCCGGGCAGGTCACGCACCCGGCCGCCGCGCACGAGCACGATCGAGTGCTCCTGCAGGTTGTGCCCGACGCCCGGGATGTACGCCGTGACCTCGATCTGGCTGGTCAGCCGGACCCGGGCCACCTTGCGCAGGGCCGAGTTCGGCTTCTTCGGCGTCGTCGTGTAGACGCGCGTGCACACGCCGCGGCGCTGCGGGCTCTCCTTGAGCGCCGGCGTCTTGTTCTTCGCTACCTTGTCCTGGCGGCCCTTGCGGACCAGCTGCTGGATCGTGGGCAACCGCGTCTCCGTCTTTCCGTCGTTTCGTGTCGAGGTGCTAAACGGTCTAGGGACCAAAAGCGGAACCCCGTAACCCGTCTAGCTGGGCTTTCTTACCCTCGGCCGACCCCCGAGGTCGGGCGTGTCGCCGTGACCGGACGTCAGCGGCTCGTAGTGAGCCGACTACTGGGAGGAAGAAAACCCGTTGCTGCCAGCCGGCCGGCCACCCGGAGCCGGTCTGCCGACCGTCAGGCCCCTGAGCTGGCCATCAACTGGCATGCGTACGTGCCCATGCGAACACGGACACGGATGAAGAACTTACCATGACCTAAGTCTCAAGCAAAATCGAGCGTCCACCCGGCCCGGTCCCCCGGGGAGCGTGGATGCTCGTGATGCATTGCTCGTACATGTCCAACGCGGGATGCGCCCCGTTTAATCCCCGGTCCCGCGCGGCTGCGTTTGGGGGTTGTGGCACACAACCCCTGATAGACGGGGCTTGTGGACCACGCACCCCAGACCGCGGGCGGGCAGGTTCGGGGGTTGTGGCACACAGGCCCCGATAGACCACGGGGGTTGTGGCACACAGGCCCCAATTGGCGCGTGTCGGCCGCGGCGGCGAGGCGGGCGCGGAACGGGGAGCGGGACAGCCGGGAGCGGGACAGCGGGAGCGGGACAGCCGGGAGCGGGACAGCCGGGAGCGGGCCTGCGGAGGCTCGAAGCGGAGAACGGGGGCTCGAGCCACGGACCGTTCGGCCTAATAAATAGAGCACGGGCTGGCGGCCACGTTGGAGCGGCCGCCAGCCCGTGACTGGTTTTCGTGCCTACCTGTTGTAGGAGCCGAAGTCGTACTCCTCCAGCGGGACGGCCTCGCCGGAGCCCTGGCCGAAGGCGTAGTTCTCCGGCTCGGTGTAGGAGCCAGGCGGGAAGGCCGACGAGCGGGCGTCGTCGGTGGGCTCGACCCGGATGTTCCGGTACACCTGCATGCCGGTACCGGCCGGGATGAGCTTGCCGATGATGACGTTCTCCTTCAGGCCGAGCAGCGAGTCCGACTTGGCGTGGATCGCCGCGTCGGTCAGCACCCGGGTGGTCTCCTGGAAGGAGGCCGCCGACAGCCACGACTCGGTGGCCAGCGACGCCTTGGTGATGCCCATCAGCACGGCCCGGCCGGACGCCGAGGTGCCGCCGTCGTTCACGATCGCGCGGTTGACCTCCTCGAACCGGGGCCGCTCGACCAGCTCACCGGGCAGCAGATCGGTGTCGCCGGACTCGAGCACGTTCACCCGCTTGAGCATCTGCCGGATGATGATCTCGATGTGCTTGTCGTGGATCGAGACACCCTGCGACCGGTACACCTCCTGCACCTCGTGCACGAGGTGCAGCTGCACCGCCCGCCCGCCGAGGATGCGCAGCACCTCGTGCGGGTTGACCGCGCCGGCGATGAGCTGCTGCCCCACGGCGACGTGACCGCCGTCGGACACCAGCAGCCGGGACCGCATCGGCACCGGGTAGGCGACCTCCTCCGAGCCGTCGTCCGGGATCACCAGGATCTTGCGGGTCTTCTCGGTTTCCTCGATCTTGACCCGGCCCTCGTGCTCGCTGATGGGGGCCAGGCCCTTGGGGATGCGGGCCTCGAACAGCTCCTGGATACGGGGCAGGCCGTGGGTGATGTCCGAGCCCGCGATGCCGCCGGTGTGGAAGGTCCGCATGGTCAGCTGGGTGCCCGGCTCGCCGATCGACTGGGCGGCGATGATGCCGACCGCCTCACCGACGTCCACCCGCTTGCCGGTGGCCAGCGAGCGGCCGTAGCACTTGGCGCAGACGCCCGCCTTGGCCTCGCACACCATCACGCTGTGCGTGCGGATGGTCTCCACGCCGGCCTCGGTCAGCCGGTCGATCATCAGCTCGGTCGTGTCCTCGCCCACCTTGGCCAGGATCACGCCGTCGGCCTCGATGTCCTCGGCGATGGTCCGGCCGGTGCCGGTGTTCTCGATGTTGGCCAGCTTGCGCAGGTGGCCCTCGGAGTTCTTCTCCGCGATCCGCATGGGCAGCGAACGGTCGGTGCCGCAGTCCTCCTCGCGGACGATCACGTCCTGCGCCACGTCGACCAGACGCCGGGTCAGGTACCCGGAGTCCGCCGTGCGCAGCGCGGTGTCGGCCAGGCCCTTGCGGGCGCCGTGGGTGGAGATGAAGTACTCCACCACGGTCAGCCCCTCGCGGAAGCTGGACTTGATCGGCCGCGGGATGGTCTCGCCCTTGGGGTTGGAGACCAGGCCGCGCATGCCGGCGATCTGCCGGACCTGCATCGGGTTACCGCGGGCGCCGGAGTTGACCATCATCCAGACCGAGTTGGTCTCGGGGAAGGCCTCCTCCATGTCCTTGGCCACGTCGGCGGTGGCGTGCGTCCAGATCTCGATGAGCTCCTGACGGCGCTCGTCGTCGGTGATCAGGCCGCGGTCGTACTCGCGCTGCACCTTGTCGGCGCGGCGCTCGTAACCCTCCAGGATCGCTGCCTTGTTCGGCGGCGCGACGACATCCTCGATCGCGATCGTCACGCCCGCCCGGGTGGCCCAGTGGAAGCCGGCGTCCTTGAGGTTGTCCAGGGCCGCGGCCACGGCCACCTTGGGGTAGGTCTCCGCGAGCGAGTTGACGATCACGCTCAGCTGCCGCTTGCCCACTTCGTAGTTCACGAACGGGAAGTCGGCGGGCAGCGTCTCGTTGAAGATGCACCGGCCCAGCGTGGTGGTCAGGCGCATCGGGGCACCGGGCTCGGCGCCCTCGGGCAGCTCGGTGCCCTCCGGCGGGACGATCCCGGGCAGCCGGATCTCGATCCTGGCCTGCAGGTCGAGCTCGCCCTGGTCGTAGGCCATCAGGGCCTCGGCCAGGGAGGAGAACGCCCGGCCCTCACCGGTCGTGCCCTCGGCCTGCCGGGTCAGGCAGAACAGCCCGATGATCATGTCCTGGGTGGGCATGGTCACCGGCTTGCCGTCGGCCGGCTTGAGGATGTTGTTCGTGGACAGCATCAAGATCCGCGCCTCGGCCTGCGCCTCGGCGGACAGCGGCAGGTGCACCGCCATCTGGTCGCCGTCGAAGTCCGCGTTGAACGCGGTGCAGACCAGCGGGTGGATCTGGATCGCCTTGCCCTCGACCAGCTGCGGCTCGAAGGCCTGGATGCCCAGGCGGTGCAGGGTCGGCGCCCGGTTGAGCAGCACCGGGTGCTCGGTGATGACCTCCTCGAGCACGTCCCACACCACGGGCCGGGCCCGCTCGACCATGCGCTTAGCAGACTTGATGTTCTGCGCATGATTGAGATCCACCAGCCGCTTCATGACGAACGGCTTGAACAGCTCCAGGGCCATCTGCTTGGGCAGGCCGCACTGGTGCAGCTTGAGCTGCGGGCCGACGACGATAACGCTCCGGCCCGAGTAGTCCACGCGCTTGCCGAGCAGGTTCTGGCGGAACCTTCCCTGCTTGCCCTTCAGCATGTCGCTGAGGGACTTCAGGGGCCGGTTGCCGGGTCCGGTGACCGGGCGGCCGCGGCGGCCGTTGTCGAACAGGCTGTCCACGGCCTCCTGGAGCATCCGCTTCTCGTTGTTCACGATGATCTCGGGCGCGCCGAGGTCGAGCAGCCGCTTCAGCCGGTTGTTGCGGTTGATGACCCTCCGGTACAGGTCGTTGAGGTCGCTGGTCGCGAACCGGCCGCCGTCGAGCTGGACCATGGGCCGCAGGTCCGGCGGGATCACCGGGATGCAGTCCAGGACCATGCCCATCGGGGAGTTGCGGGTGTTCAGGAACGCCGACACGACCTTGAGCCGCTTGAGGGCACGGGCCTTCTTCTGGCCCTTGCCCGAGCGGATCGTCTCGCGCAGGTTCTGCGCCTCGAGGTCCAGGTCGAAGCTGGCCAGCCGGTCCTGGATGGCCTGCGCGCCCATGCCGCCGCGGAAGTACCGGCCGAACCGGTCCCGCATGTCGCGGTAGAGCAGCTCGTCGCCCTCGAGGTCCTGGACCTTGAGGCTCTTGAACCGGCTCCAGACCTCCTCCAGACGGTCGATCTCCTTGCCCGCGCGGTCCCTGATCTGCTTGCACTCACGGTCCGAGGACTCGCGGAGCTTGCGCTTGGCGTCGCTCTTGGCGCCCTGCGCCTCGAGCTCGGCCAGGTCGGTCTCGAGCTTGGCCTGGCGCGCCTCGACGTCGGCGTCGCGGCGCTGCTCGAGCTGGCCGCGCTCGACGCTGATCCGCGCCTCCAGGGACGGCAGGTCGCGCGCCCGCGCGTCGTCGTCCACGTGGGTGATCATGTACGCGGCGAAGTAGATGACCTTCTCCAGGTCCTTCGGCGCCAGGTCGAGCAGGTAGCCAAGCCGGCTCGGCACGCCCTTGA
The DNA here is from genome assembly GCA_963819785.1 of uncultured Actinomycetes bacterium. Taxonomy (GTDB): domain Bacteria; phylum Actinomycetota; class Actinomycetes; order Streptosporangiales; family Streptosporangiaceae; genus Palsa-504. The sequence continues at coordinate 182,500 of CAWFXW010000017.1, forward strand.
AGTACCAGATGTGCGTGACCGGCGCGGCCAGCTCGATGTGGCCCATCCGCTCGCGCCGCACCTTGGCGCGGGTGACTTCCACGCCGCAGCGCTCGCAGATGATGCCCTTGAACCTGACCCGCTTGTACTTGCCGCAGTAGCACTCCCAGTCCCGGGTCGGACCGAAGATCTTCTCGCAGAAGAGCCCGTCCTTCTCCGGCTTGAGCGTGCGGTAGTTGATGGTCTCCGGCTTCTTAACCTCACCGTGCGACCACTGCCTGATGTCCTCGGCGGTGGCGAGTCCGATGCGCAGGTCGTCGAAGAAGTTGACGTCAAGCATTGTGTGTAACCCCCTTCTCGGTCAGACCTCTTCGACGCTGCTCGGCTCACGCCGGGACAGGTCGATGCCGAGTTCCTCGGCCGCACGGAAGACATCTTCGTCGGTGTCGCGCATCTCGATCGCGGCACCGTCGCTGGACAGCACCTCGACGTTGAGGCACAGCGATTGCATTTCCTTGATCAGCACCTTGAATGATTCCGGGATCCCCGGTTCTGGGACGTTCTCGCCCTTGACGATGGCCTCGTAGACCTTCACCCGGCCGAGCACGTCGTCGGACTTGATGGTGAGCAGTTCCTGCAGCGCGTAGGCGGCGCCGTAGGCCTCCAGGGCCCACACCTCCATCTCGCCGAAGCGCTGCCCGCCGAACTGCGCCTTGCCGCCCAGCGGCTGCTGGGTGATCATCGAGTACGGGCCGGTGCTCCGCGCGTGGATCTTGTCGTCCACGAGGTGGAGCAGCTTGAGGATGTAGATGTAGCCGACCGCGATCGGGTCCTTGAACGGCTCGCCGGTCCGGCCGTCGAACAGCCTCGCCTTACCGTTCGACCCGACCAGGCGCTTACCGTCCCGGTTCGGCAGCGTGCTGCCGAGCAGGCCGGTGATCTCCTCTTCCCTGGCCCCGTCGAAGACGGGCGTGGCGACCGGGGTGCCCGCGGGCGCGGCGTCGGCGCCCACGGTGCGCAGGCGATCCTTCCACTCACCCTCGCCCTCGACCTGCCAGCCGGTCTTGGCCACCCACCCCAGGTGGGTCTCCAGGACCTGGCCGACGTTCATCCGGCCCGGGACGCCGAGCGGGTTGAGCACGATGTCCACCGGGGTGCCGTCCTCGAGGAACGGCATGTCCTCCACCGGCAGGATCTTCGCGATCACGCCCTTGTTCCCGTGCCGGCCGGCCAGCTTGTCGCCGTCGGTGATCTTGCGCTTCTGGGCCACGTACACCCGGACCAGCTCGTTCACGCCCGGCGGGAGCTCGTCGCCGTCCTCGCGGGTGAACACGCGGACGCCGATGACCTTGCCCTCCTCACCGTGCGGGACCTTGAGGCTGGTGTCGCGGACCTCGCGGGCCTTCTCGCCGAAGATCGCGCGCAGCAGCCGCTCCTCGGGGGTCAGCTCGGTCTCGCCCTTGGGCGTGACCTTGCCGACCAGGATGTCGCCGTTGACGACCTCGGCTCCGATCCGGATGATGCCGCGCTCGTCGAGATCGGCCAGCACCTCGTCGGAGACGTTCGGGATGTCCCTGGTGATCTCCTCCGGGCCCAGCTTGGTGTCCCGGGCGTCGACCTCGTGCTCCTCGATGTGGATGCTGGACAGCACGTCGTCCTGGACCAGGCGCTGGGACAGGATGATCGCGTCCTCGTAGTTGTGGCCCTCCCACGGCATGAACGCCGCGAGCAGGTTCTTGCCCAGCGCCATCTCGCCCTGGTCGGTACACGGGCCGTCGGCCAGCACCTGGCCTTGTTCCACGCGGTCGCCCTCTTCGACGACCGGCTTCTGGTTGAAGCAGGTGCCCTGGTTGGACCGCTCGAACTTCTGCACCCGGTAGGTGATCCTGGTGCCGTCGTCGTTCATCACGGTGACCAGGTCGGCGCTCGACTCCTCGACTACGCCGGCCTTCTCGGCCAGGATCACGTCGCCCGCGTCGGTCGCGGCACGGTACTCCATGCCGGTGCCGACCACCGGCGCCTCACTCCTCAGCAGAGGGACCGACTGACGCTGCATGTTGGAACCCATCAGCGCGCGGTTGGCGTCGTCGTGCTCGAGGAACGGGATCATGGCGGTGGCCACGGACACCATCTGGCGCGCGGACACGTCCATGTAGTCGACCTCGTCCGGCGGGATGGAGTCCACCTCGCCGCCCTTGCGGCGGACCAGCACGCGGGTCTCGGCGATGGTCCCGTCCGGCTCCAGCTGGGTGTTGGCCTGCGCGATGACGTGCCGGTCTTCCTCGTCCGCGGTCAGGTAGTCGATCTGGTCGGTGACCACGCCGTCGACGACCTTGCGGTACGGCGTCTCCACGAAGCCGAACGCGTTGACCCGCGCGTAGCTGGACAGGCTGCCGATCAGGCCGATGTTCGGGCCTTCCGGGGTCTCGATCGGGCACATCCGGCCGTAGTGGCTGGGGTGCACGTCGCGGACCTCGAAGCCGGCCCTTTCGCGGCTGAGGCCGCCGGGGCCGAGCGCGCTGAGGCGGCGCTTGTGGGTCAGGCCGGCCAGCGGGTTGGTCTGGTCCATGAACTGGGAGAGCTGGCTGGTGCCGAAGAACTCCTTGATGGACGCGACCACCGGGCGGATGTTGATCAGGGTCTGCGGCGTGATCGCCTCGACGTCCTGGGTCGTCATCCGCTCCCGGACCACGCGCTCCATCCGGGCCAGGCCCAGCCGGACCTGGTTCTGGATCAGCTCGCCCACGGTGCGCAGCCGCCGGTTGCCGAAGTGGTCGATGTCGTCGGTCTCCAGCGGCAGGATCTGCTCGCCGGAGATCATCTCCTCCTCGCCGGCGTGCAGCCGGACCAGATAGTCGATGGTGGCGACGATGTCGTTCTCGCTGAGCGTGCCCTGCCGGATCGGCAGGTCCAGGCCGAGCTTGCGGTTGACCTTGTACCGGCCCACCTTGGCCAGGTCGTACCGCTTCGGGTTGAAGTACAGGTTCTCCAGCAGAGCCTGCGCCGACTCGCGCGTCGGCGGCTCACCCGGCCGCAGCTTGCGGTAGATGTCGAGCAGCGCCTCGTCCTGGCCGGCCGTGTGGTCCTTCTCCAGGGTGGCGCGCATCGACTCGTACCCGCCGAAACGGTCGAGGATCTTGGCGTCGTCCCAGCCGAGCGCCTTGAGCAGTACGGTGACGCTCTGCTTGCGCTTGCGGTCGATCCGGACGCCCACGCTGTCGCGCTTGTCGATCTCGAACTCGAGCCAGGCGCCCCGGGACGGGATGACCTTGCACGAGTAGATGTCCTTGTCGCTGGTCTTGTCGATCTGGCGGTCGAAGTAGACCCCCGGCGAGCGCACCAGCTGGCTGACCACGACGCGCTCGGTGCCGTTGATGATGAAGGTGCCCTTGGCCGACATGAGCGGGAAGTCGCCCATGAACACCGTCTGGCTCTTGATCTCGCCCGTGGTGTTGTTGATGAACTCCGCCGTCACGAACATCGGGGCGGAGAACGTCATGTCCTTGTCCTTGCACTCCTCGGCGGAGTACTTGGGCGGCTCGAACCGGTGGTCACGGAACGACAGCGACATGGTCCCGGAGAAGTCTTCGATCGGGCTGATCTCTTCGAAGATCTCTTCCAGGCCGGACTGCTCGGGCACGTCCTTGCGCCCGGCTTCCTTGGCCTCGTTGATGCGGGCCTGCCACTTCTCGTTGCCTAGCAGCCAGTCGAACGACTCGGTCTGGAGCGCGAGCAGATCGGGTACCTTGAGCGGTTCCTGGATGCGCGCAAAGGACACACGTCGTGAAACGGAATTCGCTGCGGGGGTAGTGGTTGCGGAGGCGCTGCGCGATGCTGCCAACAGGGGTCCTTCCGAACTTGTCGCGGAAATATCACCGCACGCACGCCAAACGCCCCGCGGCAAATACCCCGTAGCGCGAGGTGGAAACCGAGGACGTCAGAGTGCAGCGCAAACTAGCAGCGTAGCCGGAAGGCACACTGCTTGTCAAGTGTACGCTACTATTACGTTCACGGTTGCTCCGCAGCATCGCTCTTCCGCGGCCAAACGTCAAGCCCAAACCGGACACTCGGGGCAGATTGCTTTGCGTGACGGACGCCACATGCGGTGGTAGGTGTATCTAGTAACACGCCGGGGTAGGACTTTATTTCGCGCTTTCGCGCGGACTGCTGGCGGGGGTTGTGGTTCCGGACACTGTCCGCTTCGGTGCCCGTACCTTCCGGTTCGCGTGTCTCTTGCGGTTCGCGTGTCTCTTGCGGTTCGCGTGTCTCTTGCGGTTCGCGGCCCCGGACGTGCGAGACCCGGGCGTCGGGCCGCCTGGTGCGGTGGCCGTCGGCCCGGGTCTCTTGCTTGCTACTTGACCGTGACCGTGGCGCCGGCGCCCTCGAGGGCCGCGCGCGCCTTGTCCGCGCTCTCCTTGTTGACCTTCTCCAGCACCGTCTTGGGCGCGCCGTCCACCAGGTCCTTGGCCTCCTTCAGGCCCAGGCTGGTCAGGCTGCGCACCTCCTTGATGACCTGGATCTTCTTTTCGCCCGCGGCCTCGAGGATGACGTCGAACTCGTCCTGCTCCTCGGGCTGCTCGGCCTCGGCGCCGCCCTGGCCGCCAGCCGTCGGAGCGGCCAGCGCGACGGGCGCGGCGGCCTTCACGTCGAACGTCTCCTCGAACTGCTTGACGAACTCGGACAGCTCCAGGAGGGTCATCTCCTTGAACGTCTCAAGCAGTTCGGCGCTACTCATCTTCGCCATGTCGTGGTTCCTTCTCTATCTGTCAGGTACGTGGGTCAGGCTTCGTCGGCCGCGGTCTCGCCGGCCGGGTCTCGTCGGCCTCGGCCGGGGTCTCGTCGGCCTCGGCCGACGCCACCGGGGTTTCGTCGGCCGCGGTCTCGCTTGCGGGTGCTGGCGCGGGTGCGCCCTCTGCCGCCTCGCGCTTGACGCGCAACGCCTCGGCGAGCTGGGCCATCTGGACCGGCAGCGCGTTGAACGTGGCGGCCGCGCCGGCCAGCGACGCCTTCATGGCGCCGGCCAGCTTGGCCAGCAGCACCTCGCGCGGCTCCAGGTCGGCCAGCTTGATGATCTCCGTCGGGCTGATCGCCTTGCCGTCGAGCACGCCGCCCTTGATGACCAGCAGCGGGTGCGCCTTGGCGAAGTCACGCAGGCCCTTGGCGGCCTCGACCACGTCGCCGTCGACGAACGCGATCGCGGACGGGCCGGCCAGCATCGACGCCAGCTGATCGGACAGCCCGGCCTCGGTGACCGCGATCTTGGTCAGCGTGTTCTTGACTACAGCGAACGTGGCGTTGCTCCCGAGCGACTTGCGCAGCTCGGCGAGCTGGGCCACGGTCAGCCCCCGGTATTCGGTCAGCACCGCGCCGGACGAGTCCTTGAATCGCTCGGTGAGCTCGGCGACCGCGGCTACCTTCTCGGCGTTAGCCATGTGCCTCCTCTCCAGTGTGCAGAAGCCGGAGACACGAAAAACGCCCCGGCGCGAGGCGCACGGGGCGGCATCGGCTCAGCCCGTTTCCGGGGCGATCCGGTACTGCTCAGTTCACCTGCGCGGGATGTCCGGAGCGGGTCCGGAGCCTTCGGCCGTCGCGGCTGCGACAGCATCCAGCGGTCTTCGGCGGTTCCAGTGTAGGGGATGGTTGCGGGGTTGCAAAATCGGGCGTTTTCCATGATCACGAAGACTTTTCAGTCCTATAGCAGTATAAAAGTCTTCGTGATCATGGAATCTCGAACTCTTGGTCGGTGTGCGAGTGGCATCTGTGGTCAGGGCGAAGCAAGGCGCGGGTGGGCGCGGGTGGGCTACAGCAAAGCGGTGCGCGGAAGCGGCTGGGCGGGCGAAGCGGCGGGCGGGCTGAAGCGAAAGCGGCGGGAGCCCGGGGTCCGGGGCCCGCCGCTTTGGCGTGTCGCTGGGGTCAGGCGGGGGTCTCGGCGAACTCGGCGGTGAGGTTGCGGGTCTGGTTGGGGTCGACCGGGATGCCGGGGCCCATCGAGGTGGTGAACGTGACCTTCTTCAGGTACCGGCCACGGGCCGCGGCGGGCTTGAGCCTGATCACCTCGTCCAGCGCGGCGGCGTAGTTCTCCAGCAGCGCGACCGGGGCGAAGGACGCCTTGCCGATGATGAAGTGCAGGTTCCCGTGCCGGTCGGTGCGGAACTCGATCTTGCCGCCCTTGATCTCGGTCACGGCCTTGCCCACATCGGGGGTGACGGTGCCGGTCTTCGGGTTCGGCATCAGGCCGCGCGGGCCCAGCACCCGGCCGAGCCGGCCGACCTTGCCCATCAGGTCGGGGGTGGCGACCACCGCGTCGAAGTCGAGGAAACCGCCCTGGATGCGCTCGATCAGGTCGTCCGAGCCCACGTAGTCGGCGCCGGCCGCGCGGGCGTCCTCGGCCCGGTCGCCGGTGGCGAAGACGAGCACCCGGGCCGTCTTGCCGGTGCCGTTCGGCAGGTTGACCGTGCCGCGGACCATCTGGTCCTGCTTGCGCGGGTCGACGCCGAGCCGCAGGGCGACCTCGACGGTGGGGTCGAACTTGGTGACCTGGTTCGCCTTGGCGATGCCGACCGCTTCGGCCGGGCTGTACAGCTTGGCGCGGTCGATCTGCTCGCTGGCCTGACGATAGGCCTTGCTGCGCTTCATGATTCTTCTCCTGGAAGCTTGTGGTCAGCGGGCCGCGCGAGGCCCTGCCACGGGTTGGAAATCGTGTTCACGTACAACAGCGGACAGCGCCTGGCTGTTCCCTGACCGGCGTCAGCCCTCGACCTTGATGCCCATGGAGCGGGCGGTACCGGCGATGATCTTCTCGGCCGCCTCGATCGTGGTGGCGTTCAGGTCCGGCATCTTGGTCTGCGCGATGTCGCGGACCTGGGCCGCGCTGATGCTGCCGACCTTGGTCTTGTGCGGCTCGGGGCTGCCCTTGTCCACGCCCGCGGCCTTCTTGATCAGCTCGGGGGCGGGCGGGGTCTTGGTGATGAAGGTGAACGACCGGTCCTCGTAGATGGAGATCTCGACCGGGATGATGTTGCCTCGCTGGCTTTCCGTCGCCGCGTTGTACTGCCTGACGAAATCCATGATGTTCACGCCGTGCGGGCCCAGCGCGGTACCGACCGGAGGGGCCGGGGTGGCCTGGCCGGCCGGCAGCTGCACCTTGACGACGGCGGACAGCCTCTTCCTTCTTGGCGGCATGGGACTAGTTCCTCACTTAGATCTTGGTTACCTGGTCGAACGAAAGCTCGACGGGCGTCTCGCGGCCGAAGATCGACACCAGCACCTTGAGCTTCTGGGTGTCCGGGTTGATCTCGTTCACCGTGGCGGGCAGGGTGGCGAACGGCCCGTCCATCACGGTAACCGACTCGCCGACCTCGAAGTCCGGGGTGGACGTGCGGGCCGCCTCGGCCTGCTTCGCGCCGGGCTCGGGCTCGGGCGCCAGCAGCGAGGCCACCTCGCCGAGCTGCAGCGGCGAGGGCCTGCTGGACAGGCCCACGAAGCCGGTCACGCCCGGGGTGTTGCGCACCACGGCCCACGACTCGTCGGTCAGGTCCATCCGGACCAGGATGTAGCCGGGCAGGACCTTCTCCGAGACCTGCTGCCGCTTGCCGCCCTTGATCTCGGTCACCATGTGCACGGGGACCTCGATCTGGAAGATGTAGTCCTCCATGTTGAGCGACTGGATGCGGCTCTCCAGGTTGGTCTTCACCCGGTTCTCGTAACCGGCGTAGGAGTGCACCACGTACCAGTCGCCGGGCAGCATGCGCAGCTCGCGCTTGAACTCTTCCAGCGCGTCGTCTTCCTGCGCCTCGTCCGCGGGCGAGTCTGCGTCCGCGGGCGAGTCTGCGTCCGCGTCTGCGGCGTCCTCGGCCGGCTCGGCGACGTCATCAGAGGCGCCGGCGAGATCGAACCCGTCGGCTTCTTCGCTGTGGTCGCTCACCTCATCGGCCTCCCCGGTTTCCGCGTCCGGTTCTTCCGTGTCCATCGCCGCGGAACCCAGCTGGATCTCGGACACGATCGTTTTCTCTCTTTCCTCATGCCACGACCATCAGGTGATCATGGCGTCGTACTCGGCGGCGGGGCCGCCGGCCGGCATTCCGGTTTCAGCTCGGTCCGGGAGTCCCGGGACCGGCTAGCCGAACACCTCGAACACCAGCTTGGTGAACCCGTAGTCCAGGCTCGTCACGATGACCACCATGAAAAGCACGAAGACCAGGCATACCACCGTGTAGGTGATGAGTTCCTTGCGGGTAGGCCAGATCACCTTGCGGAGCTCGCCGACCATCTGCCGGAAGAACAGGGCGGGGGTGGTCCGGTTCGCGCGCTTTGCCGCGCGCCCGGTACCGCTCCGTTTCTCCGGGGCCTCACCGCGTGTCTGAGTCGCCATATCCTCACCTATACGTTTGCCGGCCGCCCGGCCCAGACCCGCAGATCCGGATCGAACTCGCAGGGCAGGAGGGACTCGAACCCCCAACCACCGGTTTTGGAGACCGGGACTCTGGCCAATTGAGCTACTGCCCTATTGCTCCGTGCAACAGCGCCTTGGGGCGGCGCTGCTCTTAAAGCGATAATGCCTTCAAGCGCAACTCTGCTTCGCGGCGGAATACAGCGAGCCAAAATCATAAAGCCACTCGGGCATGCTGCCGCAAACGACAGCTCGGGCTGCCGGTCCATGCAGTGTACGTCCAACCGGCCCCCGCGTCGAACCGCGAGGCCACATCCGGCCCCGGCCGAATATATCGCAGCGAGGCACCGGCCGCCTGGTGCCAGAATGGAACCCATGTCAACCAGAGTCTCCGCACGCGTGTCCGCCATCTCCGAATCCGCCACGCTGGCCGTAGACGCCAAGGCCAAGGCGCTGAAGGCGGCGGGCCGGCCGGTCATCGGCTTCGGTGCCGGGGAGCCGGACTTCCCGACGCCCGGCTACATCGTCGAGGCCGCACAGCGGGCGTGCGAACAGCCGCGCTTCCACAAGTACACCCCCGCCGCCGGCCTGCCCGAACTCCGCGAGGCGATCGCGTCCAAGACTAGGCGGGACTCCGGCTTTGTCGTGGAGCCCGGCCAGGTGCTGGTGACCAACGGCGGCAAGCAGGCGGCGTACGAGGCGTTCGCCACCCTGCTCGACCCTGGTGACGAGGTCATCGTGCCGGCCCCGTACTGGACCACCTATCCCGAGTCCATCGCGCTGGCGGGCGGGGTGCTGCGGCCGGTGCTGACCGACGAGCGGTCCGGCTACCTGGCCACGGTCGCGGACCTGGAGGCGGCGCGCACCGACCGGACCAAGGTCGTGCTGTTCGTGTCGCCGTCCAACCCGACCGGGGCGGTCTACCCGCCGGAGGCGGTCAGGGAAATCGGCGAGTGGGCGGCCGGGCACGGGCTGTGGGTCATCACCGATGAGATCTACGAGCACCTGGTCTACGGCGACGCGGTGTTCTCCTCGATCCCGGTGCAGGCCCCGGGCGTGACCGATACCTGCGTGGTGCTGAACGGCGTGGCCAAGACCTACGCGATGACCGGCTGGCGGGTCGGCTGGATGATCGGGCCCAAGGACGTGATCAGCGCGGCGGCCAACCTGCAGAGCCACGCGACGTCCAACGTGTGCAACGTGGCCCAGGCGGCGGCGCTGGCCGCGGTGTCCGGCGACCTGTCCGCGGTGGCGGTCATGCGCGAGGCGTTCGACCGGCGCCGGCAGACCATGGCCCGGATGCTGAACGAGATCCCGGGCGTCGTGTGCCCCGAGCCGCAGGGCGCGTTCTACTGCTACCCGAGCGTCAAGGGCCTGCTCGGCAAGGAGATCGCCGGACGCCGAGCGGACAGTTCGGCGGAACTGGCCGGCCTCATCCTGGACGAGGCCGAGGTGGCCGTGGTCCCCGGCGAGGCGTTCGGCACGCCCGGATATTTCCGGCTTTCCTGCGCGCTGGGTGACGCGGACCTCGAAGAGGGCATCACCCGGATGGCCAAGCTGCTCGCGGACGCGAAGTAGGCACGGCACACTTACTGGATGCCGCGGCCGCTCGCCAGACTCCCGAAGGCGCACCTGCATCTGCACCTGACCGGGGCGATGCGGCACGCGACGCTGGTCGAGCTGGCCGGGCGGCACGGCATCCGGCTGCCGACCGCGCTGACCGACGAGTGGCCGCCGCAGCTGAGCGGGGTCGACGAGCGCGGCTGGTTCCGGTTCCAGCGGCTGTACGACATGGCCCGTTCGGTCCTGAAGACCGCGGAAGACGTGCGGCGGCTGGTGGCCGAGATCGCCGAGGACGAGCGGGCCGAGGGCTCGGGCTGGCTGGAGGTGCAGGTCGACCCGGACGGGTACGCCGCGCGGTTCGGCGGAATCACGGCCACCCTGGAGCTCGTGCTCGACGCCGCGGCGGCGGCGTCGGCGGCCACCGGGGTCGGGATCGGCGTCATCGTGGCGGCCAACCGGACCAAGCACCCGCTCGAGGCCAGGACGCTGGCCCGGCTGGCCGGCCAGTTCGCGGGCCGTGGCGTGACCGGCTTCGGCCTGTCCAATGACGAGCGCCGCGGTCCCCCGCACGAGTTTGCCCGGGCGTTCCGCATCGCCGAGCAGGCGGGCCTGCTCCTGGTGCCGCACGGTGGCGAGCTGGTCGGCCCGGCCAGCGTGGCCGCGTGCCTGGACGACCTGCACGCCGACCGGATCGGCCACGGCGTCCGCGCGGCCGAGGACCCGGCGCTGGTCAAGCGGCTGGCCGCCGAGGAGGTGACCTGCGAGGTCTGCCCTTCCTCCAACGTCGCGCTCGGCGTCGCGCCGGCCCCGGCCCAGGTCCCGCTGCGGACCCTGGTCGAGGCGGGCGTGCCGGTCGCGCTCGGCGCCGACGACCCGCTGCTGTTCGGCCCGCGGCTGACCGCCCAGTACGAGATCGCCCGGTACGTGCACGGGTTCACCGACGCCGAACTGGCCGTCCTGGCCCGGACTTCGGTCGCGTCGTCGGCCGCGCCGGAGCCGGTCCGGGCGCGGCTGGTCGCCGGCATCGACGCCTGGCTCGCCGCACCGGCTTAGGCCCCTTTTTCCGGCCGAACGGCCGTGGTTTCCCGCGCCGCGAAGCCGGGCGGATTGCCCGTTTTGACCGCTGCCCCGGGCCTCGGGCGGCACAATGGGCGATGTCCGTTCGGGGGGCTGACGGCGTCACGGGGTGGCTGATGCTTCCGCTGACCGCGGATGATCCGCGCATGGTCGGAGAGTTCCGCCTGCATGCCCGGCTGGGTTCCGGCGGGATGGGGCAGGTGTTCCTCGGCCACTCCCCGGGTGGCCGGGCGGTCGCGGTCAAGGTCGTGCACCCGCACCTGGCCCGGGACGCCGCGTTCGTGGACCGGTTCCGGCGCGAGGTCGCCGCGGCCCAGGCGGTCAACGGCTCCTACGCCGCCCCGGTGGTCGACGCGGGACCGGACGACGACCCGCCCTGGCTGGCCATCGCGTACGTGGCCGGGCCGTCGCTGCAGGACGTGGTGACCGCTCGGTCGGTCCCGGGCGGTCCGCTGCCGGAAGTCGCCGTGCTCAAGCTGGCCGCCGGGCTGGCCGAGGCGCTCCGGGTCATCCACGCCTGCGGGCTGGTGCACCGGGACCTGAAGCCGGGCAACGTGCTGCTGGCCGACGACGGACCGCGGGTGATCGACTTCGGCATTGCCCGCGCGCTGGACGGCACGGTGCTGACCTCGGCCGAGAGCCTGCTGGGCACCCCGTCGTTCATGTCGCCCGAGCAGGCGCAGGGCGAGCCGGCCGGCCCGCCCAGCGATGTGTTCTCCCTCGGCGGCGTGCTGTACTTCGCCGCCACCGGCATGACCCCGTTCGGGGCGGCCCACCCGGCCGTCATGCTGTACCGGATCGTGCACACCGAGCCGGACCTGGCGCCGCTGCCGCCGCGGCTGCGCGACCTGATCGCGGCGTGCATGGCCAAGGACCTGGCGCAACGGGCGACGCCGGCCGAGCTGTCGGCGGCGCTGATGGACGTCGTGCCGCCCGAGGACTCCCCCGCCACGTTCTGGCCCGGTCCCGTGGCGCGGCTCATCCGCGACCACCAGGCCGGGCTGGCCCTGGGGCCGCGGGACTCCGGCCCGCACTCCCCGGCCACGATCCGGATGGGGCTGGGCGCACCGGAGCCGGCGACGAGCCCGGGTCCGGGAACCGGTCCATTGCCGGATCTGGGTCCATTGCCGGATCTTGGTTCATTGCCGGATCTGGGTCCGGTACCGGGTCCGGGTCCGCGTGCGGGCACGCTGGTGCTGGAGCGGCGGCGGGTGCTGGCGGCCCTGGCCGGCGCGGCCGCCGGCGGCCTGGCGGTGGCCTTGTGGGAGGTCATCGGGCCCGGCACCGGGCACGGCACCGCCGGCGGGCAGCTCACCGGAGCTCAGCGCCGCGCCGCGCGGCCCGGCACCGGGCTCTGGCGGGTCAAGGTCAACAGCACGGTGAGCTATCTCGCCGTGGCCGGCGGGGTCGTCTACGCGGGCAGCAACCGGAACGCGGTGTACGCCCTGGACGCCGCCACCGGGAAGCAGGTCTGGTGGCGGGCGACCCCGACGACCTTCAACGGCCAGCTGGTAGCGGCGGGCGGCGCGCTCGTCATCGCGGACCCCGACGACGGTGGCGTCCTCGGGCTCGACGCCGACACCGGGAAGCAGCTGTGGAAGGTGCCGCCGGGCCGCACGGGCGCCGGCGGGGTCCTCGGGCTGGTGGCCGACGGCGACCGGGTGTTCTGCGGCTACGCGGCCAAGAGCGACACCACCGGCGGCGTGACCGCGTTCAGCGCGACCGCCGGGATCCTGCTGTGGAGCGCCCAGTTCGAGCAGAACCTGGACATCGACGGCGGACTGGCGGCCGCCGGCGGCACCGTCTACGCGGCCACCGGCAACGGCGAGGTCTACGCGTACAACGCGGCGACCGGCACCAGGCGGTGGCGGGTCCACGGCCAGGGCCTGAAGTTCGGCGGGAATGCCTCGCCGCTGGCCTCCGGCGGCGTCTTCTACCTCTGCAGCGACGACAAGCCGCAGGTCCTGTACGCGATCCGGACCGCCACCGGCCGCGAACTCTGGCACGAACCGCTGGCCGCCGGCGATGACGCCAGCTGGCTGGCCATTTCCGGCGGCGTGCTCTTCGTCGGGGACAGCGGCAGCCAGAACACCGGCTACCTCGCCGCGCGGAACGCCGCCACCGGCGTGCAGCTGTGGAAGGCGCCGGTGCCCGGAGGGGTGTTCCCCGTGGCCGCGGCGGGCCCCGTGGTCTACTCCGGCAGCAACGACGGGGTGCTCGACGCCTGGCAGGCCAGCACCGGCAACCACCTGTGGAGCTACCGCGGCGCGCTGACCAGCGCGATCGCCTCGAACGTGGTGGTCGCGGGCGGCGCCGTGTACTTCGGCAGCAACGACGACCACGTCTACGCGGTGGCGGCCCAGTGACGAAGACACGGGCATGATGGAGCCCCGTCATGATGGAGCCCCCGTCATGATGGAGCCCCCGTCATGATGGAGCCCCCGTCATGATGGAGCCACTGCAGCCGGGCGACCCGCGGGTGGCCGGGCAGTTCCGGCTGCGGGCCCGGCTCGGCGCGGGCGGGATGGGCCGGGTCTTCCTCGGCTACTCCCCGGCGGGCCGGGCGGTGGCGGTGAAGATCTGCCATCCCGAGTTCGCCGCGGACCCGGAGTTCGTGCACCGGTTCGCGCTGGAGGTCGCCGCGGCCCGCGCGGTCAACGGCCTGTACACGGCGCAGGTGATCGACGCCGGGCCGGACGATGCCCCGCCGTGGCTGGCGACCAGCTACGTGCCCGGCCCCTCGCTGCTGGACGCGGTCGGCAGGTACGGGCCGCTGCCGGAGCCCGCGGTGTGGCGGCTGGCGGCCGGCCTGGCCGAGGCGCTGGCCGCCGTGCACGCCCGCGGCCTGGTGCACCGCGACCTGAAGCCGACGAACGTGCTGCTGGCCGCGGACGGGCCCCGGGTCATCGACTTCGGGGTAGCCCGGGCGCTGGACGGGACCGCGCTGACCGCGACCGGCGTCACGTTCGGCACCCCCTCGTACATGTCGCCCGAGCAGGCCCAGGGTCGCCCGATGGGCCCGGCCAGCGACGTCTTCGCCCTGGGCAGCACGCTGTGCTTCGCCGCCGCCGGCGGCCCGCCGTTCGGCGGCGGCGACCCGCCCGCCGTGCTGGACCGCGTGGTGCGCGCCGAGCCCGCGCTCGACTCCGTGCCCGGGGAGCTGCGCGGCCTGATCGCCGGCTGCCTGGCCAAGGATCCGGCGCAACGGCCCGGCCTGCCCCAGATCCTGCGCGCCTGCCAGGCCCGCGCGCCGCGGCCCGGTGAGGAGGGCTACGGCTCGGCGTCGTTCTGGCCCGCCCAGGTGGCGGCGGTGATCGCCGCGCACCAGGCCGGCCCGGACGGCGTGGCCCCGGCGCGGGAGCCGTACGGCGAGCCCACCAGCGGCGCCGCGTACCGGCTCGCGCATGGCCCGCTGCCCCCGGCCACCGAACGAACCGGCAGGGAACGGACCGGCCCCGGGCCCGGTGCCCTCAGCCGCCGCCGCGCGCTGGCCGGGCTGGCCGTGTCGGCCGCCGGGCTGGGCGCCGCCGGCTGGGCGCTGACCCGCTCCGGCGGCGCAAAGCCCGGCGCGGCCACCACGCCGGGCCGGCTGCTGTGGGCACGCGACACCGGCGGCCCGGTCTCCTCCGGCGCGGCGCTCTCGGGCGGGGTCGTCTACATCGGCGGCGCGGACGGCGTCCACGCCCTGGACACCGCGAGCGGCCGGCCGGTCACCAGGACCTACCGCACCGGTGGCGCGGTGCAGGGCACGGTCACCACCGCCGGCGCCACCCTGCTGGCCGGGTGCGACGACAACCTCATCTACGCGTGGTCCATCGCACCCGGCGGGTCGTCCTGGCGGCACCCGACGGGCGGCCCGGTTACCGGCCGGCCGGCACTGACGGGCGGCACCGTGTACATCGGCAGCGACGATCACTACGTGTACGCCCTGGACGCCGGAACCGGCCAGCTGAACTGGCGCTACCAGACCGGCGGCCCGGTGCGCTCGAGCCCGCAGCCGACCCTGGTGGCGTTCAACGACTACGTCTACGTCGGCAGCGACGACGGCTACCTGTACGCGCTGGACACGCAGAAGCACAAGCGTGGCTGGCGGTTCTTCACCGGCGGCCCGGTGCGCTCCGGGCCTGCCACCGTCGCCGGCAGCGTCTACGCCGGGAACATCCGGGGCGACATCTACGAGGTGAGCTACGGCCCCCCGGTCGACGCGATCTGGGAATTCCGGGCGGGCGGCGCTATCTGGGGGAAACCCGTGACCGACGGCGCGGGGACGCTCTACGCGGCGTCAGCCGACGGGACCGTGCACGCGCTGAGCCTTTCCGGCGGCGGGCCGATCTGGGCCTGCCGCCTGGGCGGCCCGGTGCGGTCGAGCCTGGCCCTGGCCGGGGGAATCCTGTATGCCGGGAGCGACGACGAGTACCTGTACGCCATCAACGTGACGACGGGGAAGCCGCAGTGGCGGTACCGGGCCGGCGGCGCGATCCGCTCGCAGATCCTGGTCGCGGGCGGCGTGATCTACTTCGGCGGCCTCGATCACCGGGTATACGCCCTGCGCGCCTAGGCGAATCGCGTCCGGCTCGATGAACCTCGGATAAACGGTCCGGTCATCTACCTCCAGGCTATTGCGACGTACATAGGGTGCCGTCTTCGGTTATGCCTGCGCTTCCGTGGCACCTGAGCCCCGCGATGCACTTCCGCCCCAGTATCGGGGTGGATCCGGCTTCTGCGGTGGATCCGGGCAGCCATAGCTGCCATAACACTCCGTGTAAGCCGGATCCACCGCGACGTTTTCCGGATCGTGGAAATTATCGGCGAGAGCCGGTGCGCGTGAGATCAGTGGGACGAGTGGGGCGCGTCCACCGGTCCCGCCCGCAGACTGTGAAGCGCAGCAACGCCAAGGTCTGCGGCCCGGGCTCGATTCATCAGACGCTCAGTTAGATCCGTTTCAGCCAGGCGCGCCAGCCGTTCTCGACGGTCTTGGTGGTGAAGAAGTAGAGGGTCTTGGCGTTCGACTTCGGCACGTCCTCGACGTTGCCGAACGGGGTGGCGAACTGGGTCCACATCAAGATGGCCGAGGCGAACATCTGGTTGATTCCGTACTTCTGCTCGATGTACTGATACACGCTCGCGGCCACGTCGTTCCACTGCTGGCCATTGCGGCCGGTCAGCTCCTGGGCGTCGGGGAGCTTGCCGGTCTTGAAGGCGGCCGGCAGTTTGCGCAGCAAGCCGTTCAGCGGGCCGAAGCTGTAGCGGGCCGGGGCCGGGTTGGTGTTGCCCGCGTACAACGCCTCCGTGGCCAGGCCGAGGCCCTCGATGGTCCAGGCGTCCGGGGTGGGCCCGGTGGCCGGGCCGTTGAGCAGTTCCTGGTCGTGGGCGGCCAGGATGTCGATCATGAAGTCGCGCTCCAGGCCCATGAGCTCCTGCTGCTGGGTCTCGCCGTTCTGCTGGGACGGGGTGACGACCACCCGCGCGCCGCCCGTCGTGTCATCCGCGATGCCGCCGGGCGCGCTGGTGTAGTCGTCCGGGCTCGTGCCCGGGCCGGGCAGCTCGAACGTGCGGTTGCCGTTCCAGGCCCGCGGCCACCCCTTGGGCTGCGGGTCGGCGGCGAACCAGCCGCCGCGGACCGCGGCGTCGCCGGACACGAATACGACGAAGCCCTCCTGGAGCAGGTCGTTCGGGTTGGCCTGGCGCACCAGCCCGATGTCGTAGGCCGCCGCGGCCTGCGCGAGCGGCACGGTCTCGCCGACCACCCCGCTGTCGCCCTTCGGCCCCGCGACCACCACGTTGGTGCTGGTGCGGACGACCAGCCCGGACGGCTGGTCCCACGGGTCGGAGTCGAGCGGCCGCCACGAGGTGACCTGCCCGGTCGCGGTCGGGCTGGCGAAGTGCAGGCCGATCCGGTAGCGCTCCAGGGGAACCCCGGGCTTGCCCTGGTAGCTCGGGTCCAGCGGGCTGTGCGCCCCGGCCAGGACGACGGTGCTGCCGTCACCATGGCTGTCGATGCGCACCGTGTCGCTGCTCGCCGTGGGGATGACCGCGCCGGTCGTGAAGCCGATCGCGTTCAGGTTGTCCCACCAGGTCTTCATGGCGGGCCGGGCCTGCGCCGAGGCCAGGCTCAGGAACGCCGCCTCGTTCCGTGCCTCGATGTCCTTGGTCATGGCGCTGAACAGGGCGCTGGGGAACATCTCGGCCGGCATCAGCTGCGCCGGGGCGCTCGCGCTGGCCGAGTAGTGCGCACGCGGCGGGGCGGCGGTGAACCCGTGCTGGAGCGTGATGACGATCGCGGCGACCGCGATCACCGCGAGCGCGCTGCCACTGAACGGGACGACCCACCAGGTGCGGCGGCCCGGACGCCGGGACGGGCTGGCCGGCGCTGGTCCCGGCTGGGCCTGGCTCGTCTCGGCCGGGGCTGGCGGGTCGAGGGGCGGTGCCTCCCCGGGCGGCCGGCCGACCATGGTGCCCGGCACGGACGTCCGGCCGGTGCGCGGCCGGAAGTTGCCGTTCGCCGTCATCTGTCCTCCCGTGGATGACGAAAGCCCCCGATCCCGCCCGAACCGGATACTAACGACAAGCCGGGCGGGGCGGACCGGATAGCGCGGAATAAAGCCGGCTCGGTCGCGGATACACTGGGGCAACGACAAAGGCGTTGATCCGGCCATCACCGGGGAGCCCCCGGAAGAAAGGGCTACGGCCCGAGTAGAACCGGGCGGGTCCGGCCCGTCACAGCCGGCTGACGAGCGGTCGCCTGCGGAGGGCGCCGGAAACGGCGCAGCCGTCGGTGGCAAGCGAGGTGGTACCGCGGTACGCCCGCGCGGGAGCGGGCGCGTCGTCCTCGCGGCTGACCGATGACCGCACGCCAAAGGATCACCATGGGCGTCTACCCACGGGCCGGGGACACCGACGTTCCCGCCCAGCCGGACTTTCCCGCGCTCGAGCGGGCCGTGCTCGAGCACTGGCGGGCCCAGGACACCTTCCGCGCCTCGGTCGAGCAGCGGCCGGCCGACCGCGAGTTCGTGTTCTACGACGGGCCGCCGTTCGCCAACGGGCTGCCGCACTACGGTCACCTGCTCACCGGGTACGTCAAGGACCTGGTGCCCAGGTTCCGCACCATGCAGGGCCGCCGGGTGGAGCGCCGGTTCGGCTGGGACTGCCACGGCCTGCCCGCCGAGGTCGAGGCCGAACGGCTGCTCGGCATCTCCGGCAAGGCCGGCATCCTCGAGATGGGCATCGAGAAGTTCAACCAGGCATGCCGGGAGTCGGTGCTGCGCTACACCCGCGAATGGCAGGACTACGTCACCCGCCAGGCGCGCTGGGTCGACTTCGGTCACGACTACAAGACGCTGGACCTGTCCTACATGGAGAGCGTCATGTGGGCGTTTCAGCAGCTGTGGGACAAGGGCCTGGTCTACCAGGGCTTCAAGGTGCTGCCCTACTGCTGGCGGTGCGAGACCCCGCTGTCCAACCACGAGCTGCGGATGGACGACGACACCTACGCCGAACGGCAGGACCCCTCGGTCACGGTCCGGTTCAAGCTGGAGACCGGGGAGTGGCTGCTGGCCTGGACCACCACGCCGTGGACGCTGCCGTCCAACCTGGCCTGCGCGGTCGGCGCGGACATCAGCTACGTGGTCGCGGAGAAGGACGGCGAGCGTTACATCCTGGCCCGCGACCGGCAGGCCGCCTACGAGCGGGAACTGGAGAACGCCGCGGTCACCGGCACGCTGACCGGCGCGGAGCTGGCCGGGCGCCGGTACGAGCCGCTGCTGCCGTACCTGGCCGGCACCGAGAACGCGTTCCGGGTCATCGTGTCCGACGACGTGACCACCGAGGACGGCACCGGCGTGGTGCACATGGCCCCCGCCTACGGCGAGGCCGACGCGCTGGCCTGCGCCGCGGCCGGGATCCCGACCGTGCTCACGGTGGACGAGCAGGGCCGGTTCACCAGCGTGGTGCCCGACTTCGCGGGCCAGCACGTGTTCGACGCGAACGACGGCATCACGGCCAAGCTGCGCGCCCAGGGCAGCCTGGTGCGCAAGGAGACCTACACGCACTCCTACCCGCACTGCTGGCGCTGCCGTAACCCGCTGATCTACAAGGCGGTGTCGAGCTGGTTCGTGGCGGTGAGCCAGTTCAAGGACCGGATGGTGGAGCTGAACCAGGAGATCACCTGGGTGCCCGGGCACGTGAAGGACGGCCAGTTCGGCAAGTGGCTGGCCAACGCGCGGGACTGGTCGATCAGCCGGAACCGGTTCTGGGGCTCGCCGATCCCGGTCTGGCAGAGCGACGACCCGGCCTACCCGCGCACCGACGTGTACGGGTCGCTGGACGAACTCGAGCGGGACTTCGGGGTCCGGCCCGCCGACCTGCACCGGCCCGCCATCGACGAGCTGACCCGGCCGAACCCGGACGACCCGACCGGCAAGTCGGTGATGCGCCGGGTCCCGGAGGTGCTCGACTGCTGGTTCGAGTCGGGGTCGATGCCGTTCGCCCAGGTGCACTACCCGTTCGAGAACCGCGAGTGGTTCGACGGGCACTACCCGGGTGACTTCATCGTGGAGTACATCGGCCAGACCCGCGGCTGGTTCTACACCCTGCACGTGCTGGCCACCGCGCTGTTCGACCGGCCGGCCTTCCGCAGCTGCATCAGCCACGGCATCGTGCTCGGCAACGACGGCCAGAAGATGTCCAAGAGCCTGCGCAACTACCCGGACGTGAACGAGGTCTTCGACCAGTACGGCTCGGACGCGATGCGCTGGTTCCTGATGGCCAGCCCGATCCTGCGCGGCGGCAACCTGATCGTCACCGAGCAGGGCATCAGGGACGCGGTGCGGCAGGCCATCCTGCCGCTGTGGAACAGCTACTACTTCTTCGCCCTGTACGCCAACGCCGAGTCCTACCAGGCGCGGTCCAGCACCAGCAGCCAGAACGTGCTCGACCGCTACATCCTGGCCAAGACCCGGGCCATGGTGACCGAGCTGGAGTCGCTGCTCGACGGGTACAACGTCGGCGCCGCCTGCCAGCTGCTGCGCGAGCACCTGGAGGTGCTGACCAACTGGTACATCCGCCGGTCGCGCAGCCGGTTCTGGGCCGGCGAGGCCGAGGCGCTGGACACGCTCTGGACCGTGCTCGAGACGGTCTGCCGGGCCGCCGCGCCGTTGCTGCCGCTGACCGCCGAGGTGATCTGGCGCGGGCTGACCGGTGAGGCCAGCGTGCACCTGGCCGACTGGCCAGACGTTTCCGGCTGGCCGGAAGACGACGGCCTGACCGGCGCCATGGACCTGGTCCGGGCGGTGTGCAGCACCGCGCTCGGCCTGCGCAAGGCGCGCAAGCTGCGGGTCCGGCTGCCGCTGGCGTCGCTGGTCATCGCCCACCCCGAGGCCAAGTCGCTGGCCCCGTTCGCCGACCTGATCGCCGACGAGGTCAACGTCAAGACCGTCGAGTTGTCGCAGGAGGTGGCCAGCCTGGGCACGTTCGAGCTGGCCGTCAACCCGCGGGTGCTCGGGCCCCGGCTCGGGGCCCGGGTGCAGGAGGTCATCCGGGCGGTCAAGGCGGGCCAGTGGACGCAGGCCGGAGACCGGGTCACCGCGGCCGGGATCGAGCTGGACCCCGGCGAGTACGAGCTGCGGCTGGCCGCCACGGACGCCGACTCCACCTCGGCGGTACCCGGCAACGCCGGACTGATC
Organism: uncultured Actinomycetes bacterium; assembly: GCA_963819785.1. Classification (GTDB taxonomy): domain Bacteria; phylum Actinomycetota; class Actinomycetes; order Streptosporangiales; family Streptosporangiaceae; genus Palsa-504. The sequence goes on from CAWFXW010000017.1 coordinate 203,188, forward strand.
GCGCTGGACACCCGGGTGACTCCGGAGCTAGCCGCGGAGGGCGCGGCCCGGGACGTGGTCCGGGTCGTGCAGCAAGCACGCCGGGACGCGGGCCTGTCGGTGTCGGACCGGATCGGCCTGGTCCTCGGCGCGGACGGCGCGCTGGCCGACGCGATCCGCGCGCACGCCGGGTTCATCGCCGCGGAGACCCTGGCGGTAACCCTGGACGTGCGCCCGGCCGCCGAGGTGGACGGCGAGCCGCAGCCGGCCGGCGACGGCGCGGTCGCGGTGGCGCTGACGCGAGGCGAGTGAAACCCGGGGTTCACCGCGCAAGAGCGTAGTGAACCCCGGGGTTCATCCCGTTGGGCCGGCCGGGCGCGGAGAGATCCTGGTCTAGTTGTTACCGGCTGATTACGCGCGGTCCGGCCGTTGAGCCGGGCGCGCGGTCCGGCCGTTGATGAGGGAGAAGGCCAGTGCCCGGGGCGGCCGGGAAAGACAAGCCGTGTCCTTTCCCGCCGCCGCGGCACTGGTCTGTCAGCCGTTCCCCGAACCGTCGCGCTCCCCGCAACGTGCACATGGGTGGAGGACATTCTCCACCGGAAGGGAGCGCTATAGAAATGAAAGCCACAAGACGCTACGCGGCTGGCCTGGCCGCGATCGTCGTTACCGGCGCCGGCCTGCTGGCCGGAACGGCTGCCAGTGCCAGTGCCAGCACCGGCGCGGCCGGGTTCGGCGCCTTCGTAGGACCGCTGCACCACACCTCGGTAATCGCGTCGACGGTGCCCGGCAACGGGGACGTCAATCCGTACGGGGTGTTCGTCGTCCCGCGCAGCACCGGCGACCTGTTCAAGGGCAACGTCCTGGTCAGCAACTTCAACAACAAGGCCAACGTGCAGGGCACGGGCACCACGATCGTGGAGGTCACCCCGTCTGGTCACCAGTGGGTGTTCGCCAAGGTCAGCCGCAACCTGCGGGGCTGTCCCGGCGGCGTCGGCCTGACCACCGCCCTGACCGTGCTGCGCAGCGGCTGGGTGATCGTGGGCTCGCTGCCCACCAAGGGCGGCAACGTTTCCGGCTCGGGCTGCCTGATCGTGCTCGACAAGTGGGGTCACGTGCGGGAGACGTTCACCGGTGACGGGATCAACGGCCCGTGGGACATGGGCAGCCTGGACCTGGGCAGCCAGGCCGTGCTGTTCGTCACGAACGTGCTGAACGGCACCGTGGCCGCGAACGGCAAGGTCGCGTTCGGCGGCACGGTGGTGCGCCTGGTGATCAGGATCCCGCAGTTCGGGCTGCCGTTCATCTGGTTCCACGCCACGATCGGATCCGGCTTCCCCGAGCGCACCGACCCGGCCGCGCTGGTCGTCGGCCCGACCGGGGCCGGCCTGGGCCGCAACGGCGTGCTGTACGTCGCCGACACGGAGGGCAACCGGATCGCCGCCATCCCGAACGCGCTGTTCCGCCAGTTCAGCGCCGGGACCGGCTTCACCGTCACCAAGGGCCGCCACCTGAACAACCCGCTCGGCCTGATCATCGCGCCCGGCGGTGACATCCTGACCGTCAATGCCAGCGACGGGAACCTGGTCGAGACCACCCCGTTCGGCGCCCAGATCGCCGTCCGTCAGCTGGACAGCTCCGGGATGCCGCCCGGGTCCGGGGCCCTGTTCGGCCTGGCCGTCAAGCCCGGCCACGACGCCGTCTACTACGTCGACGACGCCACCAACCAGCTGGACCTCCTGCATCACTAACCCCAACGGGCACTTAAAGCCCCCGCGAGCCAAAGGGCGCCGGCGCCGCCTGGACCGACGAGCGACGAAGGAGCGAGGAGGGAAGGCGGCGCCTTAAAAGGCGCCCGGAGGCGAGCGGGACAGCAGAGCGAGCGGGACAGCAGAGCGAGCGGGACAGCAGAGCGAGCGGGACAGCAGAGCGAGCGGGACAGCAGAGCGAGCGGGACAGCAGAGCGAGCGGGACAAGCAGAGCGAGCGGGACAAGCAGAGCTAGAGCGCGACGCCGACTAGGACCGGTTCGGGGGTGAGCGAGACGCCGAAGGCGTCGCGGACTCCGTCCCGGATGTGCCGGGCCAGCGCCAGCAGCCCCGTGGTGGTGGCCGACCCGGAGTTGACCAGCGCGAGCGTGTGCTTGGCGGAGATCCGCGCCCCGTTGCCCAGCCCGTAGCCCCGCCCGAAGCCGGCCCGCTCGATCAGCCACGCGGCGGGCACCTTGACCAGCCCGTCCCCGGCGTCGAAGCGCGGCACCCGGGTCTGGTCCCCGCACCTGGCCCGCGCCGCCGCCTCGACCCCGGCCAGCGCGGCGCCGTCGAGGACCGGGTTGACGAAGAACGACCCGGCACTGCGGGTGTCGGGATCCGCGGAATCGATCACCATCCCCTTGCGCCGGCGAAGTTCGATGACGGCCGAACGGACCTGCGTACTCGCCACCTGGTCACCGGCCCGCGCACCCAGGGCGGACGCCAGTTCGGCGTAGCGCAGCGGCCGGGACGCGGACTGCTCGGCGAGCCGGAACGTCACGCTCAGCACGACGTGCCGGCGGGCGTCATCCCGCTTGAACACGCTGGTGCGGTACCCGAATCCGCACTGGTCGTTCGGGAAGATGATGATTTCCTTGGTGACCCGGTCGTAGGTCCGTACGGCGGTGATCGTCTCGCAGACCTCCTGGCCGTAGGCGCCGACGTTCTGGATCGGGGTGGCGCCCGCGCGGCCGGGGATGCCGGACAGGCACTCCAGGCCGGCCAGGCCCGCGGCGACCGTCCCGGCCACCACCGTGTCCCAGTCCTCGCCGGCCGCGGCGGTCACCAGCCCGGGCTCGGGTCCGCGGCGCAGACCGGCCGTCGCCACCTGGACCACGGTGCCGTCGAAGCCCTCGTCGGCCACCACCAGGTTGCTGCCGCCGCCCAGGATGAGCAGCGGCTCGCCGCCGGCGTCGGCGGCGGCGACCGCCTCGATCAGTTCTTCCTCGGTGGCGGCGCGGATGAAGCGGCGGGCCGGGCCGCCCAGGCCGAGGGTCGTGTAGTCGGCCAGCCTCACGGAAGGCGGACGACGGCGCGGGCGCGGGTCAAGACCTTGGTCCCGTTCGACCTGGCGGTGACGTCGACCGCCACCCGGTGATCGTCGAGCCGTTCGGCCACGGTGCCGGTCACCTCGACGGTGGCGCCCTTGTCGTCGTCGGGCACCACGACCGGGGCGGAGAACCGGACCCCGTATTCGGTGACGGCGCCCGGGTCGCCCGCCCACTCGGCGAGGAACCGGCCGGCCAGGGCCATGGTCAGCATGCCGTGCGCGATCACGTCGGGCAGGCCCACGGACTTGGCGATGCGCTCGTTCCAGTGGATGACGTTGAAGTCACCGGACGCGCCGGCGTACCGGACCAGGTTGACCCGGGTCACCTGGTACTGCCGCGGCGGGAGTTCGGTGCCGGGCTCGGTCTGGTCGTAACTGGGCATCGGCAGTTACCCCTTTCCCGGCCTATGCGCCGCGCTCGACGAGGGTGGACCGGGCGGTGCACACGTGCTCGCCGTCCGTGGTGCGGATCTGGGTGACGGTGGTCAGCGCGGTCATGCTGCCGACCGGCCGGATGGACTCGATGGTGGTCTGCGACACCAGCACGTCGCCGGCGTGGATCGGCCGGGAGTAGCTGAAACTCTGCTCGCCGTGCACGATCATCGCGTAGTTCACGCCGAGGCCGGGGTCGTGCGTGACCCGGGCGCTGTTCGCGGCGCCGGCCACGATGGCGAACGTGGGCGGGGCGATCACGTCCGGGTACCCGGCGGCCTGCGCGGCGGCCCGGTCACGGCACAGCGGGCTGGGCTCGCCGACCGCGTTGGCGAACTCCGCGATCTTGACCCGGCTGACCTCGTACGGCGCGGACGGATCGAAGGTGCGGCCGGTGTAATCGGTATTGATCGCCATCGCTGTGACCGGCGCTGCGGGTGCTTAGCGCGTCTCGCGGTGCGGGCGGTGGCAGCGGCAGAACGGGCAGTACTTCTTCAGCTCGAGCCGGTCGGGGTCGTTGCGCCGGTTCTTCCGCGTGATGTAGTTCCGGCGCTTGCACTCCTGGCAAGCCAGCGTGATCTTCGGCCGGACATCGGTGGCAGCCACGGTGGAGTGCCTTTCTTATATCTGTCTGGGGATCGGACAAGTGTAGCGGAGGCCGGACTTGAACCGGCGACACAGCGATTATGAGCCGCTTGCTCTGCCTGACTGAGCTACTCCGCCTCGCTAACGCAGAAAGGGTACCCGATCTTCCCGTCAGGCTCGGCCTTTGACCCAAGAGCGGACGGGCACGCAGTATCGAATGGATGAGCATACTGGGTACCCGGGTCCTGCGTACAGAAGGTCCCCGGTTCTTGACCACTGGCGGGGTCTGCACCGACGGCTGGACGCGCCCGGTATCCCCGCAGCGGGTGCGGCAGGCACTACGGGAGGCCGCGTCGGATCTTCCTGAACCATCCCGGGCGGACTTAGGCTGCTGGCATGAGCGAACCCGCGGTCGCGGTTTCCGGGAAGGCCCGGCCGGCCGGCGCGGCCGCGGGGATCGGGGGACCAGCCCGGCGCTGGTGGATCCTGGGCGTCGTCGGGCTGGCGCAGCTGATGGTGGTGCTGGACGCGACGATCGTGAATATCGCGCTGCCCTCGGCGCAGCGGGCGCTGGCGTTCTCCAACGCCGACCGGCAGTGGGTGGTGACGGCGTACTCGCTGGCCTTCGGCGGGCTGCTGCTGCTCGGCGGCCGGCTGTCCGATCTGGTCGGCCGCCGCCGGATGCTGATCATCGGCCTGATCGGGTTCGCCGTGGCCTCCGCGCTGGGCGGCGCGGCGACCAGCTTCGCGTTGCTGGTGATCGGCCGCGGCGCCCAGGGCGCGTTCGGCGCGATGCTGGCCCCGGCCGCGCTGTCCACGCTGACCACGACGTTCACCGACCCGGCCGAGCGCGGCAAGGCGTTCGGCGTCTACGGGGCCATCGCCGGGGCGGGCGGCGCGGTGGGGCTGCTGCTGGGCGGGGCGCTGACCGAGTACCTGTCCTGGCGGTGGTGCCTGTACGTCAACGTGGCCCTGGCGGTGGTCGCGGTCGCGGGCGCGGTGCGGCTGCTGGGCGGCCAGCCCCGCGACCCGGACGTGCGCATCGACTGGCCGGGGACGGCCCTGGTGGTGGCCGGGCTGGTGGCCGTGGTCTACGGGCTGTCCGAGGCCGACACCAAGGGCTGGGGGGCGCCCACGACTCTTGTGCTGCTCCTGGCTGGTGTGGTCCTGCTGGTCGCGTTCGTGCTGGCCGAGCGGCGCGTCCCGCATCCGCTGCTGCCGCTGCGGATCGCCCTGAACCGGTTCCGCGGCGGCGCGTACCTGGCCATCGGGCTGTCGGCCATCGGCATATTCGGGATCTTCCTGTTCCTGACCTACTACCTGCAGCTGACCCTGGGCTACTCCCCGGTCAAGACCGGACTGGCCTTCCTGCCGATGATCGCGGGCCTCATCCTGTCCTCCACCACGTCCAGCGGGGCCCTGATGCCGCGGTTCGGGCCCCGCCCCCTGGTCCCGGCCGGCCTGCTCGCCGCGGCCGGCGGCCTGGTCCTGCTGGCCACGCAGCTGGCCCTGCGGACCAGCTACCCGAGCCAGATCCTGCCTGCGCTGGTGCTGACCGGGGTGGGCCTGGGCCTGGTGTTCGGCTGCGCGATCAGCGCCGCCACCTACGGCACCGATCGCGCGGACGCGGGCGTCGCCTCGGCTCTGGTCAACACCAACCAGCAGGTCGGCGGCTCGATCGGCACCGCGCTGCTGAACACCATCGCCGCCAGCGCGCTGACCAGTTACCTGCTGGCCCGCGGCCACAGCCCGCTGACACTGGCGCAGGCGGCGGTGCACAGCTATGTCGTGGGGTTCTGGGTCTCGGCCGGGGTCCTGGCCGGCTCCGCGGTCGTGTGCGCGCTGGTGCTGCCGTCCGGCACCCTGGCGCCGGCTGCGGCCCGCCCGCCTCGGTCGTCCCGCCCGCTGATGCCGCCGCGTCCGCCGGTGCCGCTGCCGCCTCCGCCGGTGCCGCTGCCGCCTCCGCCGGTGCCGCTGCCGCCTCCGCTGATACCGTCCCGCCCGCCGTGTAAGGAGACGAACCACCGTGACCGCTGAGCCTTCCGAATCCGCGCCGCGGCTGATCACCGTGTCGGCGTCCTACGGCTGCGGCGGCAGCGTCGTCGCCCCGGCCCTGGCCGAGCGGCTCGGTCTGCCGTTCCTGCAGCGGGTCACCACCTCCGAGGGGCATCCCGTCGCACCGGGGCCGTGTGACGAGCAACTGACCGACGAGGAGATCAAGGCCACCCCGATGCACCGGCTGCTGGCCTCGCTCACCCAGGCCATGCCGGTCGGCCCAACCCAGTCGCCGCCGTCCGCGCACCACCAGGACCAGCACCTGCGCGGCCACGGCGAGGCCGGGATCCTGCGCGTGGTGGCCGGCGGGGGCGGGGTGATCCTGGGCCGGGCGGCGGCGGCGGTGCTCGGCAAGGAGCGCGGCTTCCACGTCCGGCTGGACGGGCCGGCCGCCCGGCGGGTGGCCCAGGGCGCCGTGGTCGAGGGCATCAGCGAGGAGGAATCCCGGGCACGGCTGCGCGCGGCCGACAAGGCCAGGACCGCCTACGTGCGCCGGCTGTACCGCACCGACCCGGCCGACCCGGCCCTGTACCACCTGGTGATCGACTCCACCGCGATGCCGCTGGAGGCGGTCATCGAGATCATCCTGGCCGGCGCCCGGGCCCACGCGGGCATGCCGGAGCGCGTCACGGCACGGTCGTGACCGGCCGCTTAAGCCACGGTCGTGACCGGCGGCTTAAGGGCGCGACGGTTACCGGAGGATCCGGCCGCATGCCCGTATTTCGCAGTTAGTCCGTATCCGCGCCCGCGAATGGCCCATCATGTCGTGGGTGGACGGTCCTGCCGGGGTGGTGGAGCGGGCGCGGGGAGGGGATCCGGAGGCGTTCCGGGTCCTGTACCGCGACATCCAGCCCCGGCTGCTGCGCTACCTGCACGCCCTGGCCGGCCAGGACGCCGAAGACATCGCCGCCGAGACCTGGCTCCAGATCACCCGCGACCTGCCCGGCTTCACCGGCGACTACGACCACTTCCGCGGCTGGGCCGCCACCATCGCCCGGCACCGCGCCCTGGACCACCTGCGCCGCACCGCCCGCCGCCCGCCCCAGCTCACCGTCCCCGCCGACGACCTGGCCGCCTGGCCCGCCACCGACGACACCGCCCAGTGCGCCATCGACGCCCTGGCCACCGACGCCGCCCTGGCCCTGATCGCCACCCTGCCCCCCGACCAGGCCGAGGCCGTCCTGCTCCGCGCCGTCCTCGGCCTGGACGCCCGCACCGCCGCCCAGGTCCTCGGCAAACGCCCCGGCGCCATCCGCACCGCCGCCTACCGCGGCCTGCGCACCCTGGAGCGGCGCCTGGCGACCGGGCAGGCGCGGCCCGCAGTGACATCCGCGCGGGACCTGGCGCTGAGGGATATGAGATGAACACACGCCATTCGAGAACGATCAGCCGGAAGGCCGCCGAGCAGCTGCTCGACGGCGCGACCGGGCTGGGCCCGGCCCACGCGGGCGGCCCGCATCGGGTAGCCCGCGTGCTCTCCGCCGCGGCGGCGCCGGGACGCGAGCACGAGCTGGCCGGTGAGCAGATGGCGGTGGCCGCATTCGAAGCGGGTCATCTCGCATCCGTCGCCAGTGACCGAAGAGGGCAGATGATCAAGTCCCCGCTCGCCAAGCTTCTGACCACCAAGATAATCGCCGCCGCGCTGACCGTGTTCGCGGGCGGCGGCGTCGCGCTCGCCGCCAGCACCGGCACGTTCTCGGGCCCGGGCCCGGCTTCGCAGACCCCCGGCGCCGTGGTGTCGTCGACCCCGGCCCCGGCCGGAGGCCCGATCGTCGTGCCGTCCGGGTGGGTGTCCGCGACCCCGGCCGGGTCCGCTCCTTCGGCCGGCCCGCTGTCCTCGGCTGCCCCGCAGGCCAGCGCGGGCGCGCAGGGCACATCGGCGCCCGCGGCCAGCCCGTCCGCGAGCAGCGTGCCGCAAACCGCGACCGCGCTGTGCCACCTGCTGATCTCCGACGCTAACGGCACCGCCAGCCAGCAGCTGAGCCAGGCCGCCCAGGTCGCGGCGCTGGCCAGCGGCGCGGCACCTAAGGTGCTGAGCAGCAATAAGGAGTTCTCGCCACTGATCAGCACCGCTCAGTCGGCCGCGGCCGTCCCCGACTACTGCGCGCTCCTGCTCGACCTGCCGCAGCTGCCGCAACCGGGCCAGCTGACCCAGCTGCCGGTGACCCTGCTGTCGCAGCTGCTGACCCAGCTGCCGACCGCGACCCTGGCCCAGGTCCTCACCTCACTGCCGAGCTCCACGCTGTCCACGCTGCTGACCGAGCTGCCGTCCTCGACCGTGACCCAGCTGCTGAACGAGCTGCCCGCCTCGACCGTGTCCCAGCTGCTGACCGAGTTGCCGTCCTCGGTGATATCGGTGCTTTCCGGCCTGTCCGGGCTGTCCGGCACGGTGACGTCTCTGCTGCCAGGGCTCTAGGCTCCCGGCCCGCCGACGGGCGGGGCGACGCGGACGCGTCGCCCCGCCCGTTTCTTGTGTTTCTTCTGCCACGAGAGCGACAAAAAACGCCGCCGTGGCGCTGAACCAGATATGACGAAATGCCGGACCCACGAATCAGGCGGGACGGGCTGGCCGGCCCGACCCGCCGACCCGACCCGGACCGGTTCCGGCGCCTCGCGCGCCACGTCGCGGCCGGAGGAGCGACGCCGGGTCCTGGCCGCCATAGCCGCCGCCCGGCGGGCTCAGCCGCCCGACATCGTGCTCATGCGAAGAGTCCGCGATGGCCTGAAGCGGCTGTAGGCCGATGACCGTGCGGACGGACGAGCCCGCCACGGGAGCGTGCCCAGCCGGCAGCACCGCCCCGGCCGGGGACACGTGCCCCGCCGACGGCGCGGAGTCCGGCGGGGTGGTGGAGCGGGCGCGGGAAGGGGATCCGGAGGCGTTCCGGGTCCTGTACCGCGACATCCAGCCCCGGCTGCTGCGCTACCTGCACGCCCTGGCCGGCCAGGACGCCGAAGACATCGCCGCCGAGACCTGGCTCCAGATCACCCGCGACCTGCCCGGCTTCACCGGCGACTACGACCACTTCCGCGGCTGGGCCGCCACCATCGCCCGGCACCGCGCCCTGGACCACCTGCGCCGCACCGCCCGCCGCCCGCCCCAGCTCACCGTCCCCGCCGACGACCTGGCCGCCTGGCCCGCCACCGACGACACCGCCCAGTGCGCCATCGACGCCCTGGCCACCGACGCCGCCCTGGCCCTGATCGCCACCCTGCCCCCCGACCAGGCCGAGGCCGTCCTGCTCCGCGCCGTCCTCGGCCTGGACGCCCGCACCGCCGCCCAGGTCCTCGGCAAACGCCCCGGCGCCATCCGCACCGCCGCCTACCGCGGCCTGCGCACCCTGGCCCAGCACCCGGCCCTCGCAGGTGATAGGCGTACTCGCGGAACTCCCAGTCGGTGACGAGGCGCTCGAAGCGCTCGATCTCGGTGCGCTTGCGGCCAGGAACGAGGAGACGAAGTAGCCGCCAGCGTGTCCGGGCCGAACCGCTGGCCGGAGTTGACCGTGGGATTGAGCAGCGCGCTCAGCGCCCGGGCGTGCGCCAGCACGCCGCCGTCCGTTCCGTGCCCGGTCTCGCTCAGCTTGAGGGCCTGCTGGCCGTCCAGTTCGGTACGACCCACCACCCGCCACGCGCCGTTGGCGATGCCGCGGACCAGCGTGGCCGGGCCCTGGCCTGGACGCGGGTCTCAGGCGAGCCGCCAGGCGAGGAGTCCTTCGGCCCCTTCGGCCGGGGCGAAGCCTGAGGTCACCAGTTCACGCTCGAGCACGTTCCATGGCGGGCGGTAGGCGTAGCCGGTGAGCTCTTCTTCGCTGATGATCTTGTCGCCTTCGGTGATCCGGTGCAGGTAACGAGCACGGCACGCCTCCCCGTCGGCGTCGAGGATTTCCGACAGGACCGTATACGTGTGTCGGCCCACCGTGCGTGATTCGAGTTCCTGCAGCGGGTGAGGTGCTGGCGGGCCGTCGTCGCGCCAGGTGAAGATCAGCAGGCCGGCAGTTTCCAGCGACGCCGCCAGTACCGGCCACAGCCGCTTGCGGTAGTCCGGCTCCAGGGCATACATCACGTTGATCATCACGACGGCTTCGACTGGTTCGTCGAGTGTCACGCTGAGCGCGTCGCAGGGGAGCACGGTCACCCGGTCGAGCAATTCCGGTCGCGAGCTCAGCCGTGACAGCAGTATTCCGCGCATTCCGGCCGAGGGTTCCAGCGCGAAGATCTCGGCAGGTGTCCAGTCGGCCAGAGATATGGTTACCAGGCCCGTTCCCGCGCCGACTTCTAGGATGCTGCGCCGCACCCCGGTCAGGAGCGGGGGCAGGTTCTTGCGGATCTTGGGCACGTGCCCGTTCTCGTGGAACAGGTCGTAGAACGGGAGGGAGATGAAATCTGCCACGGCGGGCAACTCTACGCGTCGCGAAGGGCGGCGCATCCGGGCTGGCCGCGATCCACGCCCGGTCTGGCTGTGCTTTGATGCTCTATTAACGGTTTGTGCTGGCCTTACATCGTGCATACAACCCGGTAAGATACAATCCGCTGGTGCTCTCGCACGCGGCCAGCGACATCGACCCGGCGGCGACGGCCGAGGCACCTACCTCGGTGCGGGGCGGCGCGGGACGCACGCCGTGACCGGCGCCGAGCCGGACGAGGCCATGGCGGCGCGGGTCCGGGACAGCCTGCATCGGCAGGGCATGATGGCCACGCTGGGGCTGTTGCGGGTTTCTGCGGGCGGTTGCCAGGCCAGAGATGCCGGCGAAGCGTCGCTGGGGATGCCGGTGAAGCGGCGTGGCGTATGCGGGTCTGGCGGCGGCCGGGTTTGCGGTGGCCGTTGCGGCTGCTGGCGGGCATGCTGCGGCCCGGCGGCGCGGAGCGCGGCCGGGCGGGGTCCGGGGTTCAGTTCAGCTGATGGCGGCCAGCAGCCGCAGGTTGTGCGCCATGCCGGCGAACAGGAACTCGCTGGTGGCGTTGTGCAGGCCGCGCAGGGAGAAGCGGCGCAGCCCGCCGTCGTCTTTGAGGCTGGCGTGCAGGCCTTCGACGTCGGGGGCGCGGCGCTTGTACAGCGCGCGGCCCTCGGGGGTGGCCAGCCGGTGCGCGTTGGCCTCGATGACGGTGGCGTCCTGGGGCGGGGGGCCGCTGGCGGGCTGGCGGCGGGCCAGGTCGCGGGTCTTGGCGCCGGCGATGAGCCGGGCCGGGCCGGGAGCGGTCAGGTTCGCCTCGCTGTGGTAGCCGGCGTCGATGACTACCACGCCGATCCCGCCGGTCATGGCGGCATGGCAGGCGGCGGCGTCGTGGCCGGGATCGTGCTTGTCCTGCTCGGGCAGGGTGCACATCCGGTCGTGGCAGTGCGCGAGCAGGGCGAGGCCGGCGGCATGGGCGGCGTGGGCGGCCGCGACGACGGCCGCGCCTTTCTCCGCGACCTGCGCGAGCCGCTGTGCCTGCTGCACGTCGCCGGTGTCCTGGCAGGCGTACCCGCCGAGCATGAGCCGGTCATCGGCGGCGGCGTCCTGGCAGTTGTATCCCTGGATGAACCCGCCGCCGCGGACCGGCAGCAGCCGGGAGTCCGGGTCGGTCACGTTGCGCCGCGGCTGCTTGCTCGTCCCGTTCTCCCCGGCGGCTCCGGCGTCCGATCTGGCTTCGGCGTCCGCGGCGGCCTGCAGTTCCGCCACCCGGGCGCGGGCTTTGCGGACCTCGGCGGCGTCACCGGGACTGACCGGGCGGCGGCCCAGCGCCGACCCGGCTCCGGCGGCACGGCGGGCCTGCCAGTCATCGATCAGGGCCTGCTGCGCCGCGATGGCCTGCTCCAGCCGCAGCTGCCACGCGGCCAGCGCCGCTGCTGCCGGGGCCGGCCTGGCCGCAGCGCCGGGCCGCCAGCGCGTCCAGGTAGGCCTGCCCTTGCTCACGGGCGGCGGCCTCGGCCGCCTCCCGCTCTTTGTGCAGGTCCTGCAGGCAGGCCAGCACCCGCCCGGCCCGCGACCGCGGATCGGGCCCCGCCGCCGCATCCGCGCCCAGCAGCAGGTCGGTGCCCGGCAGCACATCCTGCTCCGCGTCCTCGTCCGCAGCGGCCTTCCTGGCGCCCGCGATGACCTGGCCGGCGAGCTTGCGCAGGTGAGCCTCGGTCCGGCTGGCCTCCTTCGATGCGTTCGCGGCGATCTTGACCCCGTTGCCGGCCACCACGGAAAGCCGGCCCAGCCCCGCGCACGCGCACACCCGCAGCACCTGGTAGAACAGCTCCTCGGCCAGGCCGTCCTGGGCGAACAGGTGCTTGCGGAACCGGGAGAACGTCGTGTGGTCCGCGATGGCGCGCCCGCATGCCACCCGGAACGTCGCGTCGTAGCGGCACCGGTCCTCCACCGCCCGGGTGGACAGCACCCCGCGCAGGTACGCATACAGCCACACGGTCAGCAGCATCACCGGGTCATACCGGCCGGCCCGGCCGCCGAGCCTTTTTCCGTCGGCGGCACCAGCCGGCCTGTCAGCTCCCGGGTCGCCAGCGACTCGGCGGTGCCGATAACGACCCGGACAGCATGCCCCTCAGGCACCCAGTCGAGCATGTTATGGGGCAAAAGCATCTCGGCGTCACGGTCAACCGATCTGAACTGGTGTGCCATAAACCAATTCTGCCAGCAATAACACCAGAAATCAGAGAAACCCGAATATGCAACAGCCCCCGCTGGGCGTGGAACTGGTCGCGATCGAGCGGGGCCGGGTGCAGATGGCGTTGCGCCACGACGAGCGGTTCACCCAGCAGCACGGGTTCCTGCACGCCGGCGCCGTGGCCTCGGTCCTGGACAGCGCGTGCGGGTACGCGGCGTACAGCGTCATGCCGCCGGAGGCCGCGGTGCTGACCGTGACCTACACCGTCAACCTGCTCGCGCCCGCGGCCGGGCAGCGGTTCACCGTGACCGGCCAGGTGGTCCGGGCAGGCCGGACCCTGGTGGTGTGCCGCGGCGAGGCGTTCGCCGACGACGCGGACCGGCCGTTCGCGGCCATGCAGGCCACGATGACCGCGCTGTACGACCGGCCCGGGATAAACGGCTGAGCGTCAGGGGCTGCGGATAACCGGCTGAGCGTCAGCGGCTGAGCCGCAGGAACGCCGCGACCAGGCGGTCGGCGCGGTCGCGGGCGGCGGGCTCCTCGCGGATGGTGTCGGCCAGGAACTGGCCGGGATCAATGCCGAGCGTGCCGGGGTCGTTGTCGGTGTGCGCGTCCAGCCAGCGCTTGAGCTGCGGCCCGTCGACCTCCGGGTGGAACTGCACCGCCAGATGCCGGCCGATGCCGAACGCCTGCACGGCTATGTCGTTCGTGGCCAGCACGGTCGCGGCCGGGGGCGGCAGGCAGCGGTCGTTGTGGAACTCCAGCCAGGGACCGTGCGGGATCAGGTCCGGATCGGCCGAGCCGGCGATCCGCCAGCCGATCTCCCGGCGCGGCATCGCTTCGACCCGGCCGCCGAACGCCGCGCACAGCGCCTGGGCGCCGAAGCAGATGCCCAGTACGGCCACGCCGGCCTGGTCGGCGGCGCGAAGCCAGTCGAGCTCCGCGGCGATCCAGGGGTCGGCATCGTTGACCGAGCTCACCGCGCCGAGCACCACGATGTGATCCGCGTCGCCGGGCGCGGGCAGCGGGCCCTCGTCGGGGTACAGGTGGACGGACAGCTCGGCGCCGCGCGCCTCGAACGCGTCAGCGATGAAGCCGGCCGAGTCAATGTCGTGATGCCGGACGACGATCACGCGTTTCATGGTCGGGCCCTTTCATCGCGGCGGCCACCGCACCGTCGCGGAGCATGTCGTTTGGCGCCAAACTATCTCCCGTGATCGGTGCTGCCGATCTAACTGATCTTGACATGCGGGTCCGGGGGGTGCCATACGAGGAGTTCGCCCGGCCGGGCGCGTGGGCGTCAGGAGGGCTCGTAGCCGGCCTTGGCCAGCAGGTGGCGCAGGTCGATCACCATCTGCTCGTCGACGTCCTTGCCGTCGGGATGGGTGAAGAACGCGCTCTCCGAGCCGACCCGGACGGTCACCTGGCCATCGGGGTGGACCTCGACCGTGCCGATCGCGTCCAGCAGCGAGGTCACCGAGTGCCACTCGATGTTGTGGCTGACCGGATGCTGGAAGATCTGCCGCAGCGTGGTCCGGTGATGATTGTCCAGATGCTCCGGCTCGGGCGAGGATGTCATGGTGCCGACCCTACGCCACGTGCTGGTCATCGGAGTGGACGGCGTCCGTTTCGACCTGCTGGGCCCGGAGGGGACGCCGGTCATCTGGGACTTCGGCGGCACCGGCTTCCTGACCCCGGTGGCGATCGACGAGACCACGCCGACCTGGTCCGGGCCGTGCTGGGGCGGAGGGCTGGACCACGGTGGTCGTCACCGACCACGGGCACCTGGACCGGGGCGGGCACGGCGGGCGTGAGCCGGAGGTGACGACCGCCTGGGCGGCGGCGGCCGGGCCGGGCATCAGCCCGGGCGGGCCGCCGGCGGTCACCCGGCAGATGCAGGTCGCCCCGCTGGTCCTGGCCGCGCTGGGCGATCTTTCCTGACGCTGACGACTTTTCGCGGTATCTCGAGGGCGGGCACCGCCTCTGTACCGGGTACCAGCGGTCGCTGCGGGCCGCGCTTATGGAGGGGAGCCAAGTGAGACGTGGGCGAACGCGAACGCGGGGACGAGAAACGTCAGGGACATCGTGATCTCACCTAACGGGGGCGGGATCAAGGTTGACGGTTTCGGCGCCTGCGTACCGGTCAATTGCGAGTGGGGCAACGTCCGGGGGACCGTGTTCGGCTCGAACGCCGGCTCGCCGACCGGGAACTCGTTCGAAGCCCAGTGGAACTTCGGCTTCTCGCGGACCGTCGTGCTGGCCAAGCTGACCCACCTGGGGTTTGTCCCGGTGCTGGTGGTCCAGGAATTGACGACGTTCACCGACCACAGTGGCCGGTCCAACTACGTCTCCACCGACACCTTCATCCGCTTCTGAGGCTTTTCTGAGGGGGGTCGCCATCCGGGTCCAGGACCTGGACCCGGATGGCGACTTTGTCTCTGGCTTGTCTTGGCTTTGTATTCGCGGCGGTTAGGATCGCGGCGTGATCAACGGGATGCATGCGATCGTGTTCTCACCGGAAGCGGAGAAGGTCCGGGCGTTCTTCGACGGCGTGCTCGGCATGCCGTCGGTCGACGCGGGCGGCGGCTGGCTCATCTTCGCGCTGCCGCCGGCCGAGCTGGCCGTTCACCCGGCGGACGGTGCGGGCCATCATCAGCTCTACCTCATGTGCGATGACATCCAGGCCACGCTCGCTTCCCTGCGGGACAAGGGGGTCGAGGTGGCGAGCGAGGTCGCCGATCGGGGCTGGGGGCTCATCGCGGCCATCCGGCTGCCGGACGGCTCGGAACTGCCCATCTACGAGCCCCGGCACCCGTCACCGCGTCAAGCCTGACGCGACGCCGCGTCCGGCGGGCGGGTTACCGGCTCGGCGGGCGGGCCGCCGGCTTCGGGGGCGGGCCGCGGGCCCGGCGGACCGCCGACCCGGCGGATGGCCAGGTCCAGGGTGAGGGCGCAGGCCAGGACCACGCCGGTGCCGACCGCGGCACCGCCCACGGCGTCGGTGAAGGTATGCGCGCCTTTCGCGATCATCGCGGCGGCGACGGACGCGGCCACCAGCTGGGCCAGCAGGACCAGCAGCAGCCGCAGCGGTCCGGGCACCCGGCGGTACAGCGGGTCGGCGATCAGGATCGCGAAGGTGGCGGCCAGGGCGAACGAGCTGGTGGAGTGCCCGCTGGGGAACGCCTGGTTGATGATCGTGCCGACGTAGGGCTTGAGCACGTACTCGGTCAGGCCGATGGCAGCGGGCACGGCGACCAGGACCAGCACGGCACCGGACCACCGGCGGGTCGCGACGCAGGCCAGGCCGAGCGCCGCGGTCATCAGCGCGACCTCTTTCAGCCCGCCCAGGCGAGGCAGCCAGTCCAGCAACGCCGGGAACCGGCCCAGCCAGGCCTGGATCCGGGGGTCGAGCGCCGTATCCAGTCGTCCCGGATTCCCCCGGCCGGCGGCGAACGCGGCCAGCACCACCGCCACGCAGGCGGCCAGCAGCACGGCGCCCGCCACGCGCAGCGGCCCGGGCAGCAGCGGCCGTGGCCTCGGTACCCGCCACACGCTCCCCCGCCGCATCCATTCAGGGTATGCGGACCCCGAGGGAGACGAACCTCGGGCAGGGCGCGGTCGCGATGCCGGGGACACGTCGGGAATGCTGACCAGGACCAGGGCGGGCAGGGCCGTAGGTCACCCCCGGCCGGCGAAGGTCCTAAATGGTCGATGACGGGACCGGCCATCAGGCCGTCAGAAGCTGGCGGTCAGGAGCATGGCGGCGGTGACGCTGAGCAGTACCGGGCAGATCTTGAACCAGATCACTGGTGTCCGAGCGCCGGTGAGCGCGGTCAGCGCGGCGAGGGCGATCAGCAGCGCGGATACGGCGCGATAGACCCATGCGCGGGCGTCGGTGGTCGTGCCGCCTGCTGCGGTGGCGGCGATGATCACGGCGGCGAGGCCCCACATGGTGACTGCCTCGGCTAGCCATTCCTGCTTGATGATGCGCCGGTTGTCGCGGGTGATCGGGCTGAACCCGGCCAGGACCTGGCCGGTGGGGATCGCGTGAGCGGTGCCCCATGCCGCGATGACTGCTGCGCTGAGGTAGGCGAGGACTGTGCTCATAGCTGGATGATCATGGCGGGCGTGGCCGGGATCCAGAGGCGTTGGTCACCTGCTGAGGCCTGGCTCGCAGGAGCGGCATCCGCCGAGGTCAGGGGAGGGTGAGGATCTCGGGGCCGCCGGCGGTGATGGCTACGGTGTGCTCGGCGTGGGCCGCGCGGCTGCCGTCGCCGCTGCGGATGGTCCAGCCGTCGTCGTCGATGAAGTAGAGGTCCTTGCCGCCGGCCAGGAACCACGGTTCGATCGCGATGACCAGGCCCGGGGCCAGCCGGCGACCGCGGCCGGCCCGTCCCTCGTTGGGGATGTGCGGGTCCTCGTGCATGGCCCGGCCCACGCCGTGACCGCCGAAGTCGGTGCAGATGCCGTAGCCGCCCGCGCGTCCGGCCGCGCCGATCGCCGCCGAGATGTCCCCGATCCGGGCGCCGGGAGCGGCCGCGGCGATCCCGGCGCGCAGGGCGGCCTCGGTGGTGGCGATCAGCCGTGCGTCGGCGGGCCGCGGCGGCCCGATGGTGAAGGAGACCGCGGCGTCGGCGGTCCACCCGTCCAGCGTCGCGCCGCAGTCGACGCTGACCAGGTCGCCGTCGGTGAGGCGGTAGCGGTCCGGGATACCGTGCAGCGCGGCGTCGTTGACCGACACGCAGATGGCCGCCGGGTACGGGACCGAGGCGAAGGACGGCCGGTAGCCCAGGAACGGCGAGGTGGCCCCGGCCTCGGCCAGCACCGCGCGGGCCGCCTCGTCCAGTTCGGTCAGCCGCATGCCCGCCTTGGCCTGGCCGCGGGCGGCGGCCAGGATCCGCGCGACGACCCGGCCCGACTCGCGCATGGCCGCGATCTCGCCGGGGGTCTTGATCTCCACCATGGCGCAGCCCTCCTTTGCGGTATAACTATACCGGTATTATTATCACGGTATGGTCCGGCCGCCCCTGAGTCATGACGAGCACGCCCGCGGGGAACGGCTCGGCACGCTGCTCCGCGAGGCCCGCGGGACGCGCAGCATGGCCGAGATCGCCGCGGTGTCCGGCGTCCCGGCGGAGACCCTGCGCAAGATCGAGACCGGCCGGATCGCCACCCCGGCGTTCTTCACCGTGGCCGCGCTGGCCACCGCGCTCGGGCTCACGCTGGAGGACGTGGTGCGGCAGTGCGCCGAACCGGGCGCGGATCTGCCGGCCGGGCCGGCTAGCGCGCAGCCGGCGGCGGCCCCGGCGTCCGGCACGTGGCCGCCGGGCGGCCAGGTTACCCGTGCATGACGAGCAGGCGGGCGCCTTCGGCGGCCGCGGCCAGCGTGGCGGCCAGCCAGAACAAGAACCACAGGACGTGCGGCAGGCGGGTGAGGCCGCGCAGCCGGACCCCGTCGTCGGAGCGCAGGCCCACCTCGACCACCCGGCGCACGCCGGACAGCAGGAGCAGCCAGGCGACCGAGTAGGCGGAGATGACCTGGATGTGCATCGGGGTGAACCACGCGATGCCGGTCACCACGCCTGCCGCGACGAGCACGCTGATCAGCCCGAACGAGCGGCGCAGCCCGATCAGCAGCGCGGCCAGCAGGACCAGGACCAGGTACAGGACCACGGGGGTCCAGCGGAGTTCGATGAGCTTGGCCGCGCCCAGGCCGAATCCGCTGGGGCCCAGGTAGCCGGACAGCACGACGGGGACGCTGCGCAGACCCGGCTCGATGATGGTCCCGGCGGTGGCGTCCGAGCGCAGCTCGAGCCCGCGCACCCGGTGCGCCAGCAGCACCCCGGTCAGCGCGTGCGCTCCGGCGTGCGCCATCACCGCGAAGTGCCGGATGATCAGCCAGCCCGCGTCGAGGACGACCACGGCGAACGCGGCCAGGCCGATGACCGTGGCGGTCGAGCCGGGCAGTTCGGCCTGGGTGAGGCTCACGCTCCTGAGGTTAGATCCCGCGGCCGGGGTGGTCCATGTCTGCCGCGCGTGGCGGCTGGGATGATCGGTCTATGGACGGGAGCATCGCGGATCTTCCGCGTCCGGTGGGATACGTGCTCGGCGGCGGCGGGAGCCTCGGCGCCGTGCAGGTCGGGATGCTGCAGGCGCTCGGCGAGCGGGACGTCCCGCCCGACCTCGTGACCGGCACGTCGGTCGGCTCGCTCAACGGCGTGGTGCTGGCCATGGAGCCCAGGAGCGCGGCCAACCGGCTGTCGCACCTGTGGGCCCGGATGTCGCGGGAGCGGGTCTTCCCCGGCGGGCTGCTGGCCCAGGCTCGCACCCTGCAGCACACCAGGACGCACCTGTTCCCCCGCACCGGGCTGGCCACGGTGATCGGCGAATTCACCGGGGCCGACCTGACCTTCGCCGAGCTGGCCCTGCCGTTCGCGGCGGTCGCCACCGACATCGCCACCGCCCGGCCGCACGTGCTGCGGGACGGGCCGCTGCTGCCCGCGCTGCTGGCCAGCTCGGCCATCCCGGGCATCTATCCGCCGGTGGAACTCGGGCCGCTGCGGCTCTACGACGGCGGCCTGGTGGCCAACGTGCCGATGCGGCAGGCCGTGGCCATGGGCGCGCGGTCGCTGGTCGTGCTGGACTGCAACTTCCCCGGGAGCATCCCCGAGGTCTCCGGATCAATCGCCGAGGTGCTGTTCTATACGTGGATGGTGACCATCCGCTCGCAGGCCGTGCTGGAAGCGCCGCTGGTGGCGGCCGACGTGCCGGTGGTCTACCTGCACGGGCCGGATCCGCTGCGGGTCTCGCCGCTGGACTTCCGGCAGACCGGGACGCTGATCGAGACCGCGTACGACGCGGCCCGGGCGTTCCTGAACGAGCTCAAGATCAACGGGCCCGGGCTGTACGGCTCGCCGTAGGGGGCCCGCGCCGGGTGCGGTTCCACCACAGCGACAGCGCCACCGCCGCGGCGATGAGCAGGCCGCCGGCGGCGGCGAACCACGAGGCGAGGTCGAGGTGCCTGCGGACGATGGTGAAGGCGGCGGGCAGCCTGGCGAGCGCGCTGCTGAGCTGGCTGGCATCTTGCGCGCGGTAGAACGTGCCGCCGGTGGTCCGGGAAATCTGCATGAGCGCGTTGTAGTCGGCGAGGAACGGGTTGCCCGCTCCGGTGTTCCCGCCGCCGAAACCCCCGCCGAAGCCGCCGCCGGCGAAGCCGCCGAACTGGTCTGAGCTGCACGCGAGCGGCGCGGGTTGGTCGGTGCCGTAGCCGATCGTGAAGACGCGCACGCCTCGGGCGGCAGCCTGTTTCGCGGCGGTCTGCGGGTCGATGCCACGGTTGTTCGAGCCGTCGGTGAGCACGACGATCACGTCGTCGGCGTAACCGGCGCCGCGGGAGACGGTCGCGCCGGTCGGCGGGACCGACGGGTCGACCTGCACGATGGCGTCGAGCGAGGTCAGGATGCCCTCGCCGATGGCGGTGCCGAACGAGGTGGTGAGGCCGCCGAGCGCGGTGAGCAGCTGCTGGGTGTCCGTGGTGGGCGGGACCAGGACGACGGCGGTGTCCGCGAAGGCGACCAGGCCGATGCGCGGGCCGCCCGCCTGGGACTTGATGAACGCGCCGGCCGACTGTTCGGCGGCGGTGATCCGGTTCGGCTTGACGTCCGTGGAGCACATGGACCCCGAGACGTCCAGGGCGAGCATGATCGTCGCGGACGACGACACGACCGGCACGGTCGCCTGCGGGCGGGCCGCGCCGACCGCGAGCACGGCCAGGCCGAGCGCCAGCAGCGCCGCGGGAATGCGGCGGCGCCAGCGCGAGCGGCCGGGCACGGCCGTCCGGACCAGCGCGATCGAGGTCACCCGGACCACGGCCCGCCTGCGCCTGCGCCGGGTCAGCCACCAGACGGCGGCCACCAGCGGGATGACCAGGAGCGCGAACAGCCCCCACGGCCAGGACAAGGGCATCAGACCACCCGGCCCGTCCGGGTCACGGTGAGCACCGCGCCCGCGGCGAGCAGCGCGAGGGCCAGCGCGATGAGCGCGCCCGCCAGCGGCAGCGGCTCGTGGGTGACGGTCAGCCTCAGGTTGATGGACGACGCGATGCCGTCGAGCTCGCTCGCGTCCTGCGCGGGGTGGTACGTCCCCCCGGTGGCCTGCGAGATCGAGGTCAGGATGGCCGGGTCGAGCGCGGTGAACAGGTGATAGCCCTCGACGTCGACGGTGGTGCCCGCCGCGGTGCCGACCCCCACGGTGTCAATGTGCACGCCGGCCTTCTCCGCGACCGCGGCGGCCGCGGCGGCTTCTGTGTCGCTGCCGCCGGCGGTACCCGTGCCGTCGCTGGTGCCGCTGCCCGTGCCGCCGGCTTCGTCCTGGCCGTCGGAGAACAGGACGATGGTGGCCGAGGGCCAGTAGCCGATGTCCGGCGCGCTGCCGTCCCGGCCGATGGCGACCGTCCGGCGCGTTATCGCCGACAGCGAGGCGAGGATGGCGTCGCCGAGTGACGTGCCGCCGCCAGTGGTCAGCTTCTGGACCGCCGCCGTGGTCTTCGTGTGATCGGCGGTCGGCAGGGCCGCCTCCAGTCCGCCCTGCTGGAACGCGATGACGCCGATGTCCACGGTGCCCGGCTGGGCGTTGATGAACGACAGCGCCACCTTCTTCGCGGCGTCCAGGCGGCTGGGCGCCACGTCGGTGGCGCCCATGCTGCCCGAGACGTCCATGGCCAGGATGACGGTGCCGGAGGCATGCGACACCGGGACGGACGCCGACGGGCCGGATACGGCGACCGCGAGCACGGCGACGCCGGCGATGGTGAACCACACGCCCGCGGGCCGGGTGTGTTTGAGGCCTTCTGCCGCGACACCCGCCGTGGCGAGGGCCGCGGCGCGGCGGCGCGCGGTGCTGATCGCGGCCCAGGTCAGGCCCGCGGCCACGAGCAGGCCGGCGGCCAGCAGAACGGGGTCGGCGAGGCTCACGTGCGCCCGCCCTGGATGCTGGCCCGCCTGCGCTGGGTGCTCGCGACGACCTCGATGAGCGCCCCGGCCAGGTCGGAGTCCGTGCCGATGCGGTGGATGGGGACGCCGGCCCGGCGCATGCCGGCGGCCAGGGCCTGGTCGCGTTCCTCGACGCCGGCCCGGATCCGGGCCCGCAGCAGCGGGTCGGCCGAGTCGATGACCAGCTGCTCCCCGGTCTCGGCGTCTTCGATGACGACCAGGCCGGCCTCGGGGAGTTCGTCATCGGCGGCGTCGGTGATGCGGAGGGCGACGACCTCATGGCGCTGGGTCAGGCGCAGCAGCGACCGGCCCCAGTCGCCGTCGCCGATGAAGTCGGAGATGACCACGATCAGGGCGCGGCGCCTGGCGAGCTTGGCGGCCGCGTCGAGCATGGCCGCGAGGTCGGTGGTGCGGCCTGCGCTCCGGCCTTGACCGGTGCCGGGGCGGGTGCGGGCCGTGGTCTGGCCGGTACCGGGGCGGGGGCCGACGGCGGTCCTGGCGAGTTCGGCGGCGATGCGCAGGACGTGCCGCCGCCCGTTGCCGGCCGGCACGATGCGGACCATCCCGGTGTCGTAGCGCCCGGCGTCATAGAGCAGCGCGCCGACGCGGTTCCCGCCGCGGCCGAACAGCCGGGCCAGTACCAGGGCAAGCTCGCTGAGCACGTCGTGCTTGCCGCGCTCGGGCCCGCCCACCGTCATGGACGCCGAACGGTCGAGCACCAGCCACACGGCGAGCTCGCGGTCTTCGGCGAACACGCGAAGCTGGGGCTCGTTCAGCCGGGCGGTGACGTTCCAGTCGATGTGCCGCGCGTCGTCGCCCTCGACGTACTCGCGCAGGCCGACGAGGTCGGTTCCGGTCCCCCGGTGCGCGGTCCGGTAACCGCCCGCCAGGCGCCCGTCCAGGCGGCGGACGACCCGCCACTCAAGGCGGGCCAGGAGCCGTTCCGGCGTGGTGCGCATGGTCAGCGGCCGCTCAGGACGACGTCGGGCTCGGGCACGGCGCCGAGCACCTTGGTGATGATGGCGTCGGCCGTGACGTCGTCGGCGAGCGCCTCGTAGGACAGCACCAGGCGGTGCCGCAGCACGTCGAGGGCGAGTTCGCTGACGTCCTCTGGCAGCACGTAGTCACGGCCGCGGGTGAAGGCGAGCGCCCGGGCGCCGGTGACCAGGGCGATCGAGGCCCGCGGGCTGGCCCCGTAGCTGATGTACCGCTTCAGGTCGGCGAGCCCGGCGCTGCCCATCCTGCGGGTCGCGGTCACCAGGCGCACGGCGTACTCGACGACGGCCGGATCGACGTAGATCTCCTGCGCGCGCTCCTGCATGGCGATCAGGTCGGCCGGGCCGAGCATGGCGCGGACCGGTTCGGCGGGACGCAGCGCGCGGTCGACGATCGCGTGCTCCTCGGTGACGCTCGGATAGTCCACGACCACCTTCATCATGAACCGGTCGACCTGCGCCTCGGGCAGCGGGTAGGTGCCCTCGGACTCGATCGGGTTCTGCGTCGCCATGACCAGGAACGGCTCGGGCACCTGATAGGTCTCGCGGCCGATGGTCACCTGGTGCTCCTGCATCACCTCGAGCAGGGCGCTCTGCACCTTGGCGGGCGCGCGGTTGATCTCGTCGGCGAGCAGCAGGTTCGTGAAGACCGGGCCGAGCTGGGTCTGGAACTCCCCGGTGTGCTGATGGTAGACCCGCGTTCCGGTCAGGTCGGCCGGCACCAGGTCGGGGGTGAACTGGATGCGCTGGTACTGACCGCTGATCGCCGCGGCGAGGGACTTGACGCTGAGCGTCTTGGCCAGGCCGGGGACGCCCTCCACGAGCAGGTGGCCGCCGGAAAGCAGGGCGATCGCCATGCGCTCGAGCAGCACGTCCTGGCCGACGATGGTGCGCTTGACTTCGAAGAGCACCGGCTGGAGCGGGTTGGCGTCCGAGGGCTGGCTTTCGATGGTCATCGGGTCCCTTCGTTGTCTTGCCTGCGGTTCGGTGTATCTGCGTTCCTATATCTGCGGGCCCTGGCCCGGGCCCGGGCCGCCGGTGCTGCCGAGGGCGGCGCCGATGGGCACCGCGAACCCGATGCCGGCGAACGCGTCCTGGCCGTCCGGGGTGGCGATCGAGACGACGACGCCGATGACCCGGCCATGCCCGTCGAGCAGCGGGCCGCCAGAACTTCCCGGGTTGACCGACGCGTCGAACTGGATGAGCCCGGAGAACTTGCCGTGGTCGGTGTCCGCGGTCCGGTCAAGGCCGGAGATCACCCCGGCGGACACGCTGTCGGTCAGGCCGAGCGGGTTGCCGATGGCGACCACGGACGCGCCCACGCCGGCGCCCCCGCCGAGGGTGGCGGGCACGACGACCTGGGGCAGCTTGGCCGGAGTGAGCACGGCGATGTCCAGCTTGGCGTTGGCGGCGGCGACCGTCGCGGTCGACGTGGTGCCGTCGGCGAAGGTGACGGTGATGGTGCCGCCGCTCGCGATGACGTGATTCGCGGTCAGGATCGTGCCGTTGTCGGCCACGATCACGCCGGTGCCCAGGTCCTGGCCGGTGCGGACGACGACCACGGACGGCGCGACCCGCTGGTAGATGACCGAGACGGTGAGGCTGGCGGTGGGGCTGGGGGTGGGAGTGGCGGCCTTTGCCGATGCTGGCGCCTTTGGCGTGCCGGCGAGCTGGGTGGCTAGCACCGCGATCACCACGAGCAGGACAACCAGGGCCGCCAGTCCGGCGACGAGCAGCCGGCGCGGTCCGCGGGGTCCGGGCGTGCGGCCGGGTTCGGCCGGGTCGCGGGGCTCGGACCGGTCGCGAGGTCCGGGCATGCCGGGGAACCCGGGCGTGCGCGATCCGGCGCTATCGACGCCAGCAGGCCCGAGATCCATAACCTCACGCTAGATAGGGCATTTGAGAACAGGATAAGCGGACGCCCAGAAAGCCTGGAAGGAGGCGGCACGGGGCGGTGCGGCCGTTCGCCGCGGGACGCGGGATCCGCGCCTCCGGGCGGGGTCTCGCGCACGGCGCGCTGCCGCTGCTGGTCGCGCAATATGTCTCATGTCCGGCAAGTGCTGATTGTAACGAGTTCGTCACAGATCGAGACTTGGTGTTCTCTAAATGTGATCGAGCTATCACAATAGGTAACATGAATGAGACAAACTGGCGGAAGTCCACCTACAGCCGCTCCCTCGGCAACTGTGTCGAAGTCGGCACCGCCCAGGCACTGGCCACCGTCGCCGTCCGGGATTCCCAGGACCCTGACGGGCCAGCGATCAACGTGAACCCGCAAGCGTGGATCACGTTCACCGAGCACGTCAAGCGCACGCCATCCGGGTACGCGGGACGCTGATCATCCAGCGGTCAGCAGCCAGCCTTACCCGGCGTGGGCCACGGCGCTGACCGGCACCAGCGCACCTGTTGGAGCCTGTCCGGAAACTCAGTAGCGCTCGACCAGATGAGCGCGGCTGGCTGGAAGTTCGTAGGGATCGGGCCAGAAGTCGGTGATCAGGGCGATCTTGCCGTCGTCGGCGAGTTCGAAGAAGCACAGGCCGGGCTGGGTGCCTTCTGGCCCGGTGAACTCGATCCAGCTGGCTGCGTGCAGGCCTTCGCCGACGATCCGCTGCACGGTGAGGTGCCAGTCGTAGGTGAAACCCTCCACGTTGAACCGGATGTAGGGGTCCCGGCCGCGGACCTGCTCCCTGGTCTGGGGGCCGTGGTAGATCACGTCGTCGGCGAGCAGCGCGCCGAACGCCTCCCAGTCCCGGGCGTCGGCCGAGGCGGCCTCGGCGGCCAGACCACCTCATCGGTGCCGCATCCAGGATCGCGGCGACATCCCCGCGTCCGAAGGCCTCGTAGATCTCCGCGATGGTCATGATGTCGGCGTCAGCACTCACTGGTGACCCGCTCCCTGAGGAGCGCGGCTGTCAGGACGGGTACGTCAGGGACCAGGACCGGATCACTGGCCAGGGCTGAACCGCGTGACCGGGTGGCCGTATCGGATACGGCCACCCGGTCGGATGCGCGTCAGGTCAGTTGACGTTCAGCGCGTTGTCGTCCACCACGAACGAGGTCTGCAGCGAGGCGTCCTCGGTGCCGGTGAACTTCAGCGTGATGGTCTGGCCGATAAAGCTGCTCAGCGAGAAGGAGTGCTGCGCGTAGCCCGTGATGTGGTTGAGGTTGGAGAACGTGCCCAGGGTGGACAGCACCGTGCCGGAGCTGTTGAGCACCTGGACCTTCAGTGTGTCAAAGGCGGTGGTCCTGGTGGTCTCGGACGTGTCGATGTGCAGCCAGAAGCTGAACGTCGCGCTGACGCAACTGGCCGGGATCGTCACGCTCTGAGCCAGCGTGTCGGTGTGGGTAGTGCCGTACCCGTCGAGCCAGGCGTACCAGCTACCGCTGTGCGAGGTCTCGCCCGCGCCGTTCGGGTTGATAACCCCGGCGGTTGACGTCCACGGCGCAGCCAACCCGGTCTCGAAGCCCGGGTTGCCGAGCAGCTGAGCCGCGGTGCAGCCGCCGCCGCCGCTGGAGTTGATCGTCCAGGTGAAGGACGCCGATCCGGACGCGTTGGTGGTGTCCTTCGCGGTGACCGTCACGCTGTTGGTGCTGGCGGTGGTGGGCGTGCCGGAGATCAGGCCGGTCGAGGCGTTGATCGACAGGCCCGCGGGCAGGCCGGTGGCGCTGTAGGTGAGCGTCTGGCCGGAGGCGGAGTCGGTCGCGTGGATCTGCAGGCTGACCGCGGTGCCGACGGTGGTGGTCTGGTTGCCGGGGTTGGTGACCGTGACCGTGTTGCCGCCCGAGGAGCCGTTGGTCTGGAACGCGGTCAGGCCGTTCGGGGTACCCCAGCCGGTCGGGCCGTTGTAGGTGTTCGCGGCGCCGGTGGCCGTGCACAGCACCGCCTTCTGGGCCGGCGGCGTGCAGGTGCCGTTGTTGCTCGCGGTGACCTCGTACAGGTTGGCGGTGTGGGTGTAGATCGACTGGGCCGCATTGTTGCCGCCGTTGCCGTTGTTGCCGGCCAGCGCGAACACCGCGGCGATAATCGGCGAGGACTCGCTGGTGCCGCCGACCTCATTCCAGCCGCCGTTCCCGTTGGTGGTGTCGTACACCGCGGCGCCGGTGTTGGGGTCGGCGTCGGCGGCGACGTCGTTGTCGACGCGGTGCGAGCAGGCCGCCGTGATCAGCGAGATGGACGCCTGCCAGGACGGGGTGGGCTCGAAGGCGGAGCAGCCCGATCCGGTGCCCTCGCTGCTGCTGGTCTTCCAGACGCTCTCGGTCCAGCCGCGCGAGTTGGAGGCGGTGTTCAAGGTGGTGCCGCCGACGCCGACGACGTGCGGGGAGGTGGCCGGGTAGATCACGCCGGCGCTGTAGGCGCTGTCACCGGCGGATGCGGTGTAGGTCACGCCCGATACGCCGAAGTACTGGGAGTCCATCGAGGTGTCGGAGGACGTCTCGCTGCCGCCCCAGCTGTTGGAGATGTACTTGGCGCCCAGCGTGGTGGCGGCGGTCTGCTCGGCGACGAACAGGCCGGTACCGGAGTCGCTGGTGGCCTCGACCAGGTCGATCTTGCACTTCGGGCAGATCGCCGAGACCATGTCGACGTCGAGGGATTCCTCCAGCGTCCAGTCATCGCTGACCGGGGCCGTGGCGGGCAGCGGCGAGGTCTGGCCGTTCTGGTTGTACACGGTGAACTGGCCGGCCGTCAGGGCGGGCAGGCCCGCGGCGGACCGGTAGGTGGCCAGGTCGGCGGCGGCGGTCGGGTCGTTGAAGGCGTCGACGACCGCGACGGTGATGCCCGATCCGTCGGCGGCGGACGCCGCGGTCAGGTTGTACGCGGACTGGAGCTGCGAGGGCCCGTAGCCGGTACCGGCGGGAATCGCGGCCGGAGCGCCGGCGGCCTGCGCGGCCGGATGGGCGGCCGCATTCTTGATGACCAGGCACTTCTGCTTACCGGCGATAAAAGACTTGCCACATGAAAACACCCAGTTGACCGCGGCCGCAGGGGCGGTTACCGATGCGGCGGCGGGGCTGGCCGCAAGGACTACCGCCGGGGTCGCGGCGATCATCCCTCCGGCGATGAGCGCGATCGGTGTGACGATCGCTAGCGGGCGGTGCCGTGTCGGCTTGTCGCCGCGATGGTTAGCACGCAAGGAGCGGTCCTCTCGTTGAGTTACTAAAACTTTACTCTATGTAGTCAACTCTGCCCATTTTCGGGGCGCGCTCCACCCGGCTGATGGCACGGATGATTACCGGATTTCAACTGGTGGCTGGTCAAGCGCCCGGAACAGACCGGGCCGCAGATCTCGGGGCCCGGACGGACGGCCCTCCCTTCAGGGCTACGCGGCGTCTGGTGCAGCCACGCAGCAGCGTCGCCCGCACCGTGACCGGACACGGTGTAACACTTCACCGAAAGTGGCGGGATGCGTTAGCCCTTGTTGGTGTAGAGCCCAGGCTCGCGGCGGGTTTACGCACTCTGCCAGCTGAAGGAATCGCCCCTCACCATACAGAGTGTAGGCAAGTGTGTGCAAGACCTGATTTTCGGTGAAAAGTCTTGGAAAAAGAGCGTCAGCTAACGAGGTCCGACACCCGGGTTGATGTCGGATTATGTCGCGAATTGTCTCATTAGTCCGTGCATGTCCGGCGGGACAGAGCTGCTTCACAGTGCGGCGGCGAGTGCGGCCCAGGTCTGGGGTCGTGCGCCACGGCCGTGGCCGGTCTCCGGGTTCCAGTACTCGGACCACCCGGCGTGCACGATCCCGCGCTTGCCCTGCTCGGATAGTTCGGCCGCGAGGTCGTCCAGCCGCCATCGGCGGCTGGCCTGAACGGCGAGGAAGGTGAGCTGCGGCCAGGCGGGTCCGCGCCAGTAGCTGTCCGGCTGGTAGCGCGGATGGTCCGGGGGGAGATACCGCAGTCCCCAGGGCGCGGCAAACCGCGAGGGGTCGCGGAGTTGCTCAAGGCACGCGCGGGCGCGTTCCGGGCGGACGCTGCCCAGGGCGGAGAGCACGCCGTCAAGGACCGGAACAGCGCAGCTGTCGCCGCCCCCGACGAGGGGCCGGTCCACGTACATCGCCTGGCTATCGTCCCAGAGGAGATCGTCCATGGCCGCGCCGAGGTCGAAGCTGGCCCGGCGCAATTCGCGATCACCGGTGAGCTCGCTGGCCAGGAAGTACGCGTGGGACAGGATCGCGTTGAACAGGCTGGGAGAGCAGACGAACTCGGTATTCCAGATGGCGTCGCCCTCGTCGGGATGGAACTCCGTCGATGCCACCAGCTCCGTGTCTCGCTTGGTCCACCGCTGCTGGTCCCATGCTTCGCCTTCGCCGTGCCAGGAGTCCCAGCGGGGCGAGTCGTCGCAGCCGGTCTCCCAGGGGTGAACGACGAAGGCCAGCCCGTCTCGGAACCGGCGCCGGGTGAAGTACGAGAGGCCGCGCAGTACCTTGTGCCGTAGCGCGTCGGACCGCAGCATGTTGCGTTTAGCTGCCCACGTCATGGCTAGTGCGTAGACCGGCGGCTGGGTGAAGCAGGAGACGTCTTTGCGTGGTCCGCGGAAAACCTCGTACGACGCCGGCCTGCCCGGTATCCGCGGCCCGTAGACCATGTGCGGCAGGAAACCATTCGAGAATTGCTTGTCCAGCACGTGGTCAAGCTCGAGCACGGCCCGGGCGTCATCCAGCGAAGCCCACGCAATGCTGTGGAAGCATGAATCCCATAGCCACAAGTGCGGGTACACGTCCGGGTTAGGCACGCAGTAGCCGCGGTCCGCGCGCCACGCCGATTCCAGGACTTGCCGGGCGGCGGCGTTAATTTCAGTGTCATGCATTTCTGTCCTGGCTGAGGTTAGACTTGGCCCAGTGTAACGGCTGCAGCAGACCAGCCGCGGCGGCCTGGCGCGTTCCGCCGGCCAGGCAGGATTCAGGGCCGCGGCGTGGCGGCTCTGCGGCTCTGCGGCTTGAGTTCACAGCGCATGCCTGGGGAGGGCTTATGCGGGGCACGCGAGGCCGCGGGCTTTCAGTTCCAGACGCGGTGCGGCTTCTCCAGCATCCGCTTGGCCTGGTAAGCCTGACTGCCCTGATCGGGATCGCGGTAGCGGAAATAGCGTTCGCCAGCGTGCGTCGCGTATTTGCTGAATATCCTGTATCCATCAGCCTCCTGACCGGCCTCATCACCCTTGCCTTTACGTTGAGCATCGTGAACCAGTTCGTCTTGCAGCGGGCTTCGTACCGCTGGGCAGATGTCCGCGGGATTACCCTGAAAGGGCTTAATGACGAGATCAGATCGACGCGCGATCTGCTCTGGACCGCCATTTTCGGCCGGTCTTTGTATGAACCCAGCAAGACGGTATCTGCCGCCGCTGGTATCGCCAAGAAGAGCAATTACCACTGGCCGGATTCAGATCGCGGGCTGTTCACTGGCCTAGCCGTCGTGTTGTCCGACGGGCAGTGGGCGAAGACCGGAGAAGCCATCCTGCGGATGGCTATCCGCGAGATCCGGGAGGGTCTTGCCCGGTGGGCGCCCACGACCGGTCTGGCGGGCGGTGATTACCGCGCGCTGTCGCCCATAGCGAGCCTGGCTGACATCATCGAGGCGCTGGAGTTCCCGCTGGCGACATCCCGCCGCGCTAAAGACGGCAGCGTCGCCGAGAAATACCGCCAGCCACTGAGCATAGTGTGGCGGCACGCGCTGACTACCTGTGTGTATGTCGAGGAGAATATCGTCGATCTGCTCGACCCCAAAGGCGGCTGGTTCTCGCGGGCACGAGAAATGCTGTCGGACTGCGACATGGAGGATCTCAAGCGGTGGCTCGCAGACCCCGCCATGTTCGACAGAGATACGATCTCTCGAAAGAACGCACTGATGGACCTGGTCGACAAACCCTGGTGAATGACGCGCAGTCCGGGGCGGGCCTGGTCCAGCTCGACGCCGTAGAGCCGGGCTCGGCGCTTCACGGGGTGCGGGCCAGCCCAGCCGACGGCGCCGCTCCTGACGGGGCCGGGAATTATGCGCTCTGGCACGCGTTACTATAGAACGGTACCCGGGAGGCGGATCGGTCGTCCGGTGACGGCTTTCTGCGGTGCCGTGGTTACCAGTACGCCCGCAGGCCGTTCCGGGTCTGCGTGCGGTGCTCGCCGGGCCTGCTGCGTTGATCCTTAGAGATCCGCAGGCCGACTCGGCGTTGGGGGCGCCAGGCCCTGCGGCCGGGACGTTCCGTGTCCCGTCCGCGGGAACCGTGGCATGCTGCCGTGGCCATTGCGCCCCGGCATTGCGGAGGAGGAGTGTGTGGCTCGACCAGGCCAGCGCCAGGCGGGTGCTCGGCGTACCGCCCCGCGGACGCAGCGACGGGTCCGCGATCGCGGCGACGTCGTCTCGGTGCTTTCCCGGACCGCCCGTGAGGTGGAGGCGGCGGCCCAGCGCGGTCGCGTGACGGCTGCCGTGCGCACGAAGTTCCAGGCCGTCGCCCTGCTGCTGCGGGACGAGCGCGCCCGCGTCCGGGCTGCGGCCGGACCCGGCAGCCGCCGGGCTGAGGAGCTCAGGCGCCTGGACGGCATCGCGGCCATCCTCGCGACGACCGCCGTCCGGGACGCTGGGCTGCTGGCGCTGCTGGCCGAGGATTCCGGCGTCTCCGACGCGGCCCGGTCGCTCAAGCTGGAGATGCTGCGGGACCTGGGCCTCGAACCGCCACCCGAACAGATCGCGCCCGAGGAGACCGCTGCCGCTCCCGCCAGCCCGGAGCGCCGGGTTGTGCCGCAGTCGGTGATCTCGCGGCAGCTGGCGAACCCGTTCCTGGCTCCCGACTTCTCCGCCGTTCCGCAGCGCACCGCCGGGCCGCGCCGCCTGGCCGGCTGGGAGCTGCTCGGCCCGCTGCTGAGTTCCTTCGAACGCGCCGGCGGGGGAGCTCCGGCCTGCATGGCGCTCCCGGCGCCGACGGCCCGGTTCACCCCGGCGGGCCTGGAGCTGATGCCGCACCAGGGGCAGCTGGTCGCCGCGGCCGCTGCTGGTCACCGGACGTTCCTCCTCGCCGATGAGCCGGGCCTGGGCAAAACAGCCGAGGCGCTGCTCGCCGCCGAAGCGGCGAAGGCCTACCCGCTGCTGGTCGTCGTGCCGAACGTCGTGAAGACCAACTGGGCCCGTGAGGCGGCCCGCTGGACGCCCCGCCGCCGGGCCACCGTGGTGCAGGGCGACGGCGAGACGGCCGACGGCTTCGCCGACATCGTGGTGGTCAACTACGAGGTACTCGACCGGCACGTGGGCTGGCTCGGGGACTTCGGCTTCCGCGGCATGGTCGTGGACGAGGCCCACTTCATCAAGAACAAGACCTCGCAGCGTTCGCAGCACGTCCTCGCGCTTTCGGACCGTATCCGGTCCCGTACGGCGCGGCCCCTGCTGATGGCGCTGACCGGCACCCCGCTGATCAACGACATCGATGACTTCCGGGCGATCTGGCAGTTCCTCGGCTGGATCGACGACAGCAAACCCCTCGGCGAGCTGGCGGACGCGCTCGAGGACAACGGACTGACCCCCGCCGACCGGGGCTTCCACGCCGCGGCACGCCAGTGCGTGATCGACCTGGGTATCGTGCGCCGCCGCAAGCTCGACGTGGCCGCCGACATACCCGCCCGCCGCATCGCCGACCTCCCGGTCGAGCTGGACGGGCGAGCCGGACGGTCGATCCGGGCGGCAGAGCGGGACCTCGCCGACCGGATGGTGGCGCGGTACCGGATCGCGCTCGCGAACCAGTCCTCCGCCGACGCCGGCGCCGTCGACCACGACCTTGTTCGCCAGGTGGCCCGGTGGGAGCTGAAGGACGCGAAGACCGCGGAGTCCGGCGAGAACGTGTTCACCATGATGCGACGCATCGGCCAGGCGAAGGCCGAACTGGCCGCGGACTACGCGGCGCAGCTGGCCCGCAGCGCCGGCAAGGTCGTCTTCTTCGCCAAGCACATCGACGTGATGGACGCCGCCGAAGGAAGCTTCACCCGTAACGGGGTCCGCTTCTCCTCGATCCGCGGCGACCAGACGCGCACGGCGCGGCAGGCGAACATCGACGCCTTCGTGAACGACCCGGACGTCGCGGTCGCGGTATGCTCGCTGACCGCGGCCGGGGTGGGCCTGAACCTGCAGGTCGCCTCGAACATCGTGCTGGCCGAGCTGTCCTGGACCGACGCCGAACAGACCCAGGCCATCGACCGCAGCCACCGCATCGGGCAGACCGAACCGGTCACCGCGTGGCGCATTATCGCCGCGCAGACCATCGACGCCCGGATCGCCGAGCTGATCGGCAGCAAGGCCGGGCTGGCCGCCCGGGCGCTGGACGGGTCCGACGAAGAGGTCTCCTCGACGGCCGACGTGCAGCTCGAGGCGCTCGTCGCGTTGCTGAGCGAGGCGCTGCGGGCATCTTCCGGGCGTGGCGAGGCCCTGGCTTCCTGACCGCCGGGTCCTGGCCGCCGCCCACGCCGGCTACCGTACCAGCCCCTCAACGCCTCCCCGCGGGAGCGCAGAGTATCGCCGCGTCGGCTCCCTCGGGACAGGGCAGGACCTCGACGGCCACCAGACTCGTTCGCCGATTGTCAGCAGGCTCGCCGGGACGAGCACGGTGCGGACGACGAGGGTGTCGAGCAGGACGCCGAGCGCCACGGCCACCCCGACCTCGGTGATGTTCACCGCCGGGATCTGCGTGAGCGTGGCGAAGGTCCCGGCGAGCACGATGCCCGCCGCCGTGATTACGCCGCCAGTGAGGCCGACGCCGCGCAGCGTCCCGTCGCGCAGCCCGAGCTGCGCTGACTCCTCCCGGACCCTGGCCACCAGGAAGATGTTGTAGTCCACTCCGAGCGTGACCAGGAAAATGAAGATGTAGATCGGGATGACCGGCTGCACGCCTGCGTACCCGAATCCGAACCGCCAGATCAGCGACGAGAGAGCGAGCGACGCCGCGAAGCTCATCCCGGTCGTCACCACCAGCACCACCGGCGCGACGATCGCCCGCAGCAGCAGCGAGACGACGATCAGGATCACGACGAGCACGAGCGGGATGATCACGAGGTTGTCCCGGCCGGCCGCTTGAGCGACGTCGTACGCGATCGCGGGGACGCCGCCGACCAGCGTGTCCGGGGCGGAATGGGTGAGGCGCTGCCGCAGTCCGGAGATGGCCGCGGAGCCCTCGGCACCGAACGGCGGAACTGAGAGGATCACCCAGTAGCTGTCGTAGCCATCGACCGGCGTACCGGAGACGACACCGGCGACGCCCGGCGCGCCGCCCGCCGCTGCCGCAGCGGTCCGCGCCTGGCTGGGCGGGACGAGAAGCACGAGGGGGTAACTGACGCCGGCCGGGAAGTGGGCGTCGATCAGATGCTGTCCGGCCGCGCTGTCAGTGCCGCTCTTCATGTTGTCCAAGAGGCTGTTGTCGGTGCGCAGCGAGGCGAAACCGGCGCACGCCACGCCGAGCAGGACGACGACCGCTATCACGGTCCGTACCGGGTAGCGGGCAACCTGCGCCGCGATGCCCGCCCAGACGCGGGACTCCGCCCGCCCGGCTCCGTGCTGTGGAAGGCACGGCCAGAAGGCCGCGCGCCCGGCAATGAGCAAGAGCGCCGGCAGGAATGTGACCTGCGCGAGCAACGCCGCCACGATGCCCGCCGCGCCGACGGGGCCGAGGCCGCGAAGGGCTGCGGAGTTGGCTGCGAGCAGGCAGATCAGCGCGCAGGTGACGGTGGCGGCCGACGCGATGAGGGTCGGCAGGGTGCGGCGCAGCGCGGTTGCCATCGCCTCTTCCGTCGTGACGTGGTGCCGCAATTCCTCCCGGTACCGGTGGACGAGGAGCAGGGCGTAGTCGCTCGCCGCGCCGAAGACGAGCACGATGAGGACGTCGGCCGACAGGGTGGACACGGTGAGGCCGGCGTTGGCCAGGCCGTGCACTGCCGCCTGCGCCACGACGATCGCCGCGATCGCGCCGGACAGCGGCAGCAGCCACAAGACAGGAGACCGGTAGACGAGCAGCAAGATGACCGCCACGATGATCAGCGCGGTGAGCAGCAGGAGGGTCTGCTGGTTCTCCGCGTTGCCGTCGGCGTAGATCGCCGCGGAGCCGGTCACGGCGAAGGCCAGGCCGGCGCCGGCTTTGCCAAGCGGCCCGGCGATCGCCGCGCGGACGGCCTGGACGGCGTCGCGGTCGGTGTTCTCGCCGCGTGATGGCGCGGTGATGCTGATACTGAACACCGCGGCCTTCCCGTCGGGGGACGACAGCAGTGGCCCGGGCGCGGCCATGCCGGAGACGAGCCGGGCGGACCCGGCTACCGCGGACCGCGCCGCGCCGAGTGCCGCTCGATCGGCGGGCGTGAGCCCGCTGTTACGGGCGGCGACCACGATCGCCGTGTCGGTCTGCGACCGGCCGTCAGAGTGCGCCTGCTGCAGCAGCGCCACCTTCGTCGAGGCGGCTGCGGCAGGCAGATAGGCACTGGCCGTGTCGTTAGCCGCCTTTGACAGACTGCTCGACAGCCCGTTGAGCACCACGATGGAAAGCAGCCACGCAATCACAACCGGCCAGCGCAGCCGACGTAGCAACTTCTGCGTTCGTGACACGGGTAATCCGGCAACCCGTCAGGAGGAGACGGTGATGGTGCCACTGACCTGGCTGGTCTTACCCGGGGCACCGGAGGCGAGCACGATACTCGGCACCGAGCCGCTCACCGGCTGGTTGCCGACCGTTCCGCTTAGCTGCGTGTTACCGCTCTGCCCCGAGAGGTCGTCAACGTTCCCGGAGAGTGCGACGTTGATGGCGCGGCCGCTCCACTCGCCGGTATACGTCGCGGTCACCATATTGTTGCTGCCGGTCGAGCAGTCGCTCAGTGTGACGGTGAAGGGGACGCCGCCCAGGGTGCCGCTCGCCGAAGTACCGGTCACTCCGAACAGCCCGCAGTAACCGTTCTGCCCGACCTCCCCGATGCCGACGAGGCCATTCCCGGTGCCCGTTGCGGTCAGGGCCAGGCCGTCTACTGTGCCCTGAAAGGTCATGGACTGCTTGCTGTCATTGAATTCCGTGATACTGCCCTGGATCTGGAAGGTTCCCTGCCCAAGCGGGAATCCCGCCGTGCCCGGCTTGGCCGCGGCGGCCGACGAGGACGCCGACGTGGCACCTGGCGTGGCCGTCACGGTCACCGTCGGCGATGACGACCCGCACCCCGCCAGGCATCCGCCCGCGACGGCCGCGGTCGCGGCAACGGCCGCTTTGAGGCGCCAGGAGAACGTTACCTTCATACCTTTCTCCATTTCTTATATGAGTCGTGTGCCCGTCTACCGCGTTGGGTCCAGTCTGGGCAGCTGGCGCAGGTCGGCGATATCCCCTTTTAGGGGCGGGACCACGGCTGGATACGGTCCGGGCTGAAGCCGGACTAGGAGCTCGTAGTCGCCGAGGTCGCTGATCAGAGCTCCGCGTTCGCGGGCGTGCAAGCGGAGAGCGCTATGGTCTGACTGCTGGCTGCGCACATGCAGGATCAGCAGCGCTGGATGGCCCTTGGCCGGCGGATGGACCTGGAGGGTGACCTCGCCGCTTTCACCGAGGTCGGCAAGGGCGGCGGCGAGCAGTGCTCTGGCCGTCTCGACGAGCGTCGCGTCCCCCTGCCGGGCGAAGTCGACCGTGATGCGGGCTCCGGTCGTGCGTGCCGCGCGGATACTCTTCGCGAGAGCTGAGGTCAGGAAGCCAGGCGCGAGAAGCTCGTCCCGGAGGGTGGCATTGGCGAGCATGGCCGCTAGCCTCAGGGCCGGGTCCGGCGCCTGGGCCGATGCGGCCAGGGCCAGCACGGGTCCGGCAACGCGGCGGGCATATTCCAGGGCGGCCTGGTCGACACGGCTGATGGCCTCGGCTCGTGCCTGCCAGCTCAGCCGCTCGCGATAGCGGGCTAGCTGGGATTCGGTGGAGTTGGACAGGCCGCGGAAGGCGGCCCGGAAGCCGATGGCGAATCCGGCGCCGATCACGGGGGCGCCCAGGATTGAAGCCCGCGAGCCGAGGGCGACCGCGCTGCCGCAGGCCAGGACGCCTACTGTCAGGGCGGCCAGATCGAACGCCAGGGCGGTTAGACCGGGTACCGGCCCGCGGATGAAGTAGATGGCTGCGATCACGATCCCGGTATTACCGGACACCCAGAAGGCGAACGGGTCGGTCGTCCCCGGGGCCACGGCTAGCGATCCCACGGCCGCCAGTGCGGTGACCGCCGCCGTCAGGCTGACCGCGACCCGGCGGGTCATCTGCACCTGGCTCAGGTGCCGGGAGCAGATCACGGCCAGGCCGACCGTGCTCGCGGACACGGCCGCGGCCGCAACCTGCCAGCGCATGTCCTGCCAGCGCAGGCACAACAGGAGCAGGCCGGAGAGCAGGACCGGCACCATGAAGCTGAGGAATATCAGCTGCGGGCTCGGCGCGAGCCGACGCGCCCATTCCAGCGGATCCACGGCTGCAGCGCTCGATTGCCCCGCAGGCCGCCAGGTCAGCACGACGGTTGTGCCCTGCCCAGGCGTCGAGCTGACCTCCGCGTTTCCCCCGGCGTCTCGAAGGCGCCTCAGGACGCTGTTCCGCAGGCCCCTGCTGAGGGGTCCCACCTGCGCTGGGTCGAAGCCGGCGCCCTCGTCGGAAATGGTCACCTCGACGCCGCCTGACCCGTCGCCGCGGACGGTGGCCGCGACATCTCGCACCCCGGCATGGGCTACCACATTGCGCAGAAGCTCTCCGGCGGCGCCGCACAGCGCTTCCGCCTGCGCTGCGGGCACCTCGAGATCGCGGCCGACCCGCCAGCAGATAGCGAGTTCCGGCGTGACCTTCTGAGCCTGGCGGCGCAGCTCGAACCCCAAGTCGACCAGGCCGCGCGGGCCCGGCCGTACCCGCCGGGTCAGCGCGGCCTGCGCCTGCGTGGCCTTGGCCACCAGGACGCTCCACGGCAGCGGCTGGTCGGTGACGGCGACCGCGCGCAGGACACTCAGTACATCGTCGTGGACCGAATTGGCGGCACGCCGCTCGGCTTCTTCCGCCGCCAGGGCGGCATCCTGGACCGCGAGCTGCCGCGACAAGTGGCCGGCCGCGTCGTCGGCCTGGCGCGCACCCGCCCGCATGAACCGCGCGGCCACACCGGCCACGATCACGGTGGGCCCCGCGGCCAACGCCTGCTCCACCGCAAGGCTCGCGCCCGGTTGCCAGAGCCCAGTGCCCAGGATCATCAGCAGCAGGGGGACGGGTATGGCGAGACGGGGGGGAGACCATACCGCCCAGGCGGCGGCGGTCGGAACCACCATCACGTAGGCCTCCTGCTCCAGGAACGGGCTCCCCGGCACGGCCAGGATCCTGGCCGCGATCACCAGGACTACGGTGGCCGCTGCCAGCAGGTTGACGTCCCGCTGGGACGGCGGACGGCGGAACGCCAGCAGAGCCTGTCCGACCAGCAGCCCGCTCAGCAGCAGGCTCGCGGCCAGGCTGCCCGCCCGCTGGCCGCCCATCGGTCCGGAGCTGACCCAGAACTGCAGCACGACAGCCAAGGCAACCGCCCCGAAGATGCGGCCGATCGCACGTTCCAGCGTCGCCTGGTGCGCGTCTGCGGGCCCGGCCGCCTCAGCTGGCAGGGTGTGGCCAGCCGTGGTCGGTGGCAGGCTCACTGGCCGCGCAGGTACCAGTCTGGATCGACGTGGTGATCCCGCAGCGCGACCCGCAGCAGGTCCGTCTTCGTGTAGACGTCGTCTCCGTTCGCCACGTAGCGAGCCTTCACCGCCTTCAGGTGAGTCTTCACCGTTTCCGGCGAACACCCGTGCACCGACGCGATGTGCTGAGCGGGCACGCCGGTCGCATACAGCCGCAGGACCTCCACCTGGGCCGGCGAAAGTCGCGGCCCAGGCGCCGCCAGCACCACCGCGGCCATCAGCGGCGAGACCCAGGCTTCGTCGCCGTTCATGACCGCGAACAACGCCTCCTCAAGACGCTCGGCCTCCTCCTTGCGCACCACGGCGTCGGCGCCGATGCCCAGTGTGCCCTGCAGCCGCTCCGCGCGTTCCTCGCCGGTGTAGATCACCACCGGATACCGGCCGTCTTTCAGCCGGGCAACGTTCTCCGCCGGGGAGGACCCGTCCTTGAGGGTCAGGTCGAGCAGGACCACATCGGACCGGCGGGCCGCGGCCCCCTCGAGCACCAGGAATTCCGGTACGGTCGCGGCCATAACCCCGGCGACGAAGGACGAGTTCTCCTGCGGCAGCCTGGCCAGCACGCCGTGACACAAGTCCGGGTGATCATCGACGATCGAAACGACCACCGACCCGCCATCCGCGCCCGGGACACCTGTTTCCATAACCACACCATCCGGTCACCCGCCCAGCCCCCGCGCCCTGGCCTTCAACCGCGAATCGCTGCGGCCACGGCGCCCTGATACCCGCCACCCAGTCGGGTTGTCAAAAACGTCGGCTGACTCCAGCATAACAATGCGCGCAAAGAACGGAGCTGAGCATGATCAGGAGACATGAGGTCGGCAGGCGAAATGCCAGCTGGGAGCGGCAGGCCTGAAATTAGATCCGTGCTGTTCAGCGGAATGCTCAGCCAGAGCAGGAGTGCCAGCAGCTCTTCTGCATTTGAGTCCGCGCTGGGCAATTGCCATGGGTCGCGCTGGTAGCCCCGCTATGAGGCGCACGGCGACGCCGTCTAGACACCGACGGACATGCTGCGGGTCGC
The DNA here is from genome assembly GCA_963819785.1 of uncultured Actinomycetes bacterium. Lineage (GTDB taxonomy): Bacteria > Actinomycetota > Actinomycetes > Streptosporangiales > Streptosporangiaceae > Palsa-504. The sequence goes on from CAWFXW010000017.1 coordinate 242,558, forward strand.
GCTGCGCGACCGCATCGTCGAGCCGGTGGCCCTCCCCCTTTCTGGGGAACCCCCTTATTGGTGATACCGGTGCATAGCCCCGCTTGCCCACAGTGGAGGAAAGGCGGTAATCGATAAGGGCCGGGAGGGCGGAGCGATGGGGATCGGATGTCTGTCCCGCCGGGCGATCTTCATCATCCCGCTCGTGACGGCCTGGCTCACCTCCACCCCGGCGGCCGCCCCGGCCACGCACGCCGCGCTCGTCCCGGTCGCGGCCTCGGCCGGCTGTGTGCATCAGCGGCGACCCCATCTGCGGACAGGGCTGGCCGGCCTACGAGATCGGCGGGCAGGTCATCGCCGCCGCCCTGTGCGGCCTGGACAAGTGCCCGCACCTGTCCTATTCCGTCGCGTCCGCCGGCGACGGCGCGGATTTCCTAGCCGAGCATGCTTTTCAGCAGATCGGAGGGGACGGCTAGGGAAAGGCAGGCCCGGCGATTCAGGTAATCGCCGGGCCCTGCTTCTTTCTACCGGCGCGCAGGCCGGCGATTTTCTTTTGGTTACCTTCGCGCTGCTCAATGACGCCGTGGAGCCCTAATTGGTCCCCCGTAAAGGGGATATCGCAGAGGCGTCCTGTCGGCAAGAATTGCAGATATCAATAAATACGCTTCCGTGGCTATTCTCGCCTTGGCGCCTCTCCCCGCAGGGGTACCTGTCGCGCGCGGCGGCTTTAAGTAGCGAGCCAGCCTGCTCAAGCAGGTCGACGCGCAATCGCAGCACCCGTGGGGTAACTCTCGGACCTGAGCCTCGGTTGAGGGTAGCGGGCGGCCCGCCGGACCGGCGGGCCGTTCGCTATGTCGCGGGCTCAGCGCCGGTACTGTGGCCGACTTCCCGGCCGGCTCTGCGCCCGGCTGGAGCCGGATCAGGAGCTCGTGGTCACCGAGGTCGCTGACCAAGGCGCCGGATTCTTCCGCGCACCGGCGCAGGGCGACGTGATCCGACCTGCTGGCCGCGCACGTGCAGGACCAGGAGCGCTGGAGATTCCTCGCCGGGCGGGTAGACCTTGAGGGTAACGCCATCGCCCGCGACGAGGCCGGCCATGGCGGCGGCGAGCAGCCGCCGGGCGGTCTCGGGCAGCACCGCGTCTCCCAGTCGCGCGACGTCGACCGTGACGTGCACGCCGGCCATCCGGGCCGCGCGCACGCGCTCGGCGAGAGCGGGCGTCAGGAAGCCCGGTGCCAGCAGCTCGTCCCGGAGGGTGGCATCGGCCAGCACGGCGCTCATCCGCAGCGCCGGGTCTGGCGGCTGGCCGGAGGCGACGCGTTCGAGCACGGGTCCCGCGACGCGTCGCGCGTTCTCCAGGGCCGCGTTGTCGACGCGGCTGATCGCCTCGGCCCGGGCGTGAAGGCGCACCCGTTCGCGGTACTCGGCCAGCCGGGACTCGGTGCGGCTGGACACGTTCCGGAACGCCGCCAGCATGGCGGCCGCCACTCCCGCGCCGAGGACCGGGCTGGTCAGGATGGCCACCCACACGCCCGCGGAAATGCCGCGGCCGGTCACCAGCAGGCCGGCCGTCAGCGCGGCCAGGTCGAGGGCCAGGGCGATGAGGCCGGATACCGGCCCCCGGAGGAAGTAGATCGCGGCGATCGCGATCCCGCCGCCGGTGCCGACCCAGTAGGCGAACGAGTCGGTGGTGCCCGGGGCCACCGCCAGCGAGCCCACGGCGACCAGGACCGTATTGGCCGCGGCCAGGCCCCCCGCGACCGCGCGCGTCATCCGTACCTGGCTCAGGTACCTCGCGCACAGGGCGGCCACGCCCGTGAAGGCGAGGAACACCGCCACGGCCGCGGCGTGCCAGCGCATGTCCTGCCAGCGCAGGCACAGCGATGCCAGCGCCGATGCAGGAGGATCGGCAGCATGAAGCCGACGAAGATCAGCCGCGGGCTCGGCGTCATCCGGCGGGCCCAGGCGAGCGGATCGGTCGCCGGGGCGCTGGCGGGCTGGGGAGGCCCCCACGTCAGCACCACCGATGTGCCTTGCCCCGGGGCGGAGATGATCTCGGCGTGGCCGCCGGCGTCGGACAGCCGGGCGCGGACGCTGTTCCGCAGTCCCGAGCGCGCCGGGTCGACCTGGGCCGGATCGAAGCCGATCCCGTCGTCGGAGATGGTCACCGTGACCCCGGCTGGCGGGCTGCCGCGGGCGGTGAGCACGGCACGGCCCGCCCCGCTGTGCGCCGCCGCGTTGCGCAGCGCCTCCCCGGCGGCGGCGCTGAGGGCCTCGACGGCCGGCGCGGGCACGTCGAGGTCCTCGTCGATATCGCACCGCACGTTCAGTCCGCCCGCCGCCTCGCTGGCCTGCCGCCGCAGCGCGGACCCGAGATCCTCCAGGCCGTAACCGCCGCGGAGTACCTGCCCGGCCAGTGCGTTCATGGCCCCCCTGCGCCTTGGCCACCACGACGCTCCACGGCACCGACCGTCCGGCCAGGCTGACCGCCCGCAGCACGCTCAGCACGTCGTCGTGGACCGCGTTCGCCGCACGCCGTTCGGCTTCCTCGGCCGCTAGCGCCGCATCCTGCGCGGCCATCCGCCGGGACAGGTCGTCGGCGTCCGCGTCGGCTCGCTGCGCGCCCGCGCGCAGCAGCCGGGCGGTCCAGGACGCGCACGCGATGACGGCGAGCGCGGTGACCGTCAGCTCGGCCGCCAGATCCGCACGGGGATTCCAGGTCCACGAGGCCAGCACGACCACCAGGACCGGGACCGGAAGCAGGAAACGGGCCGACCACGTCGCCCAGGCGGTCCCCACCGGCATGACCAGCGCGTCGATGTTCTCAAGGAACGGGCTTCCCGGCACGGCCAGGGCCCGGGACACCAGCAGGAGCGACCCGGTCGCCACGACCATCAGGCCGAGCCCCCGCTGGGACGGCGGCCGCGCTACCGCCCGCAGCGCCTGGCCGATCAGCAGCACGCTCAGCAGCAGGTTCGCGGCCACGCTGCCGGGATGCTGCCCGGCCAGCGTGGCCGTGCTCGACCAGAACACCACCACCATCAGCGTCATGAACACGGCGAAGATACGCCCGAGCGACCGCTCGAGTCCCGCCTGGTGCACCGCTTCCGCTGGCTGGTCCGGCCCCACTGCTACACCACCCTGGCTCCGGCTCCACAATGCACGGGGTGAGCCGGTCCGGGCAAGGAAACCTGGCCGGTCAGATGGGCTCTGGCGGGGAGGGCGGGAACGGGCGGATGCTACCGGGCGGCTCGAGGCGGATCAGCAGCGAGAGGCGGGTCAGGGCGCTGACGCAGCGACCAGGCTCATTGGTCGCGCAGATACCAGTCCTCGGACACATACTGATCCCGTAGCGCGATTTTCAGCATGTCGGTCCTGGTGTACACCGGCTCCCCGTGCGCCCCGTACCGGGTCTTCACCCCCTTCAGGTGACTCTTCACCGTTTCCAGCGCGCATCCCTGCAGTGAGGCGATCTTCTGAGCGGGCACGCCGGTCGCGTACAGCCGCAGCACCTCCATTTGAGCCGGTGAGAGCCTGGGGCCAGGAGCTACGAGCACGACCGAGGCCATCAGCGGCGATACCCAGCTGTGGTCACCATGCGCCACGGCGAGGAGCGCCTCGGGCAGGAGCCTGGCTTCGTTCTTGCACAAGACGGCGTCGGCACCGATGCCCAGCGTGCCTATCAGCCGCTCCGGTCGCTCCTCGTCGGTATAGATCACCACCGGATACCCGGCGGCCTTCAGCCGGGCGATGTTCTGCGCCGGGGCCGACCCGTCCCTGAGCCGCAGGTCGAGCAGGACCACATCGGAGCGGCGTGTCTCGGCGGCGTCCAGCGCGAGGAATTCCCCGACCGTCGCGGCCATGACCCCGGCGGCGACTGACGAGTTCTCCTGCGGCAGCCTGGCCAGCACGCCGTAACACAGGTCCGGATGGTCATCAACGATCGAGAAAACCACCGGCCCGCTATCGGCAGCCGACTCACCTCTTGCCATGGGTCACCATCCAGTCACCCGCCCGGCGGTCCGGCACTCAGCGAGCAGTCACCATTCGCATCGCCACTGCGTCTTGATCCGCCGACGGCCAAATCGGGCCTTCATCCACCGTGAGCGGTCCGGTACTAGATTGCCGGGCCGTGATTCATTTCAGTGTTTCAAGCGATCAGGGCCAGTGGTATCCCCCGTTAGGGGCAGGCCACGGCCTGGTGTACCGACCGCCCGGCGCCCGCGTTCACGTCCACGGAAGTGAACCTGGATCTGAATCGCCCTCGACCCAGAGTCCAGCTGGTACCCGTTCGGGTTGAACCCTTCTGAGCCTGTTTCCGTGGAAGTGGGTTGACTGCGGAAACTGCGGCGCGCACACCACACGAGGGTGGACAGGTATGACCGGCCTGACGGCGGATCAACGGCGGCTCGCCTTAATGCGCAGCACCCTGACCGGCTTGAGCATCGACGGCGTCAGCAGCGGACGTGACACCGACGACGGCGTTGATGGCGCTGACCGGGCGGAGCAGGTGGCTGGCCAGCAGCCTGGCTCTGCCGAGAGCCGACGGGCCGAGACGCTGAGCCGCGAGGAGCTCTTGAGCATGGAAAATGATGAGGCGTCAAGACCGGAAAAGCTGCGCAGTAAGTTCTTCGAGCACGAGAACGTCGAGAATTTTCTCGATGCCGAAAAGGACGGCGCTAAAGTAGTGCAGGACGTGTTGTCACCGCCACAGCACGTAAGCGCTCATACGCTGACGCCTATGGTCGAGATAACGCCCGTGCCGCCTCCGTCGGCCGACGCCGGGGACGCTCTGACCGGCATCACGGTCTTTGCCCTGCTCAGCGCCGAAGCGATCCGGTCTGCTGCCAGGCACTGGCGCGCGATAGAAAGGACATAGCGGTGTCCGTGACAGGTGACCAGGTAGCGACGTTGCGGTCCTATCTTTCCGGGGATTTCGGCGGCTACCAGGAACGGCGTAGCCGGATCGACGGGTCGGCGGACCGGGTCGGCTACGTGGCGCTGGTGTCGGCTGCGTTCTGCGAGGCGGTGGAGCGGAGGTTCGCCGCGCAGGATCCGCCGGAGCGTGTCATCGAGTTCGTGGCTGACGTGCGGGCCCAGTTCGACCGGGACGGCGACCAGATCGACCCGCGGGCGGCCGAGCGGATGATCCGTGCGGTGTACACCGACGAGCGGATCGATGACCTGGACAGCGCGACAAAGGGCCGGACGCAGGTCATCTTGCTGGCGGCCCTGATCAACAGCGAACGGCTTGATGACGCCGGGCTGGATGCCTTCCTGGCCGATGCGGCCAAGCTGGCCGACCAGTGGCTGGCCTGACCGGAACGACAGGCCGCGCACATGACGGCTAACGTGACCGGCGGCCGCCAGACGACGATTCCCGGACGGCTACAAAGCAGACGAGGTCATCCGGTTCGCCGGGAAAGCACGCGCCGCCTGCCACGACATGCTCAAGGCCCTTGTCACCGAGGAGAACCTCTCCGACCCGGAGCTGGATGTCTTCCTGGCCGAAAGCCTCGATGTCGCGAGACGGGCGGGTGCCATCAGCGGGCCGGCCGCGGCGTGGCGGACCACGGCCCGTTAGGTCATAAAGGAATTTCTCCCGAACGGACCGTGGCTATATCGCCCGCATCTTGTCGTTACGGGCGTCGCGGTGGCGTTCGCGGCGGACTGTCGCCTTCCGGCCCTTGATACTGACCTGCCGGAGCGCCGCGACCACGTCGTCTGCCGCAGTCTCGGGGACCTCAACCAGCGAGAAGCGCTCGGCGATCTCGATCGCGCCGATCTCCCGGCCGGACAGGTTTGACTTGCGGGCGATGACGCCGACGAGATCCTGCGGCCGGACTCCGGAAGAACGGCCAGTCCCCACGAACAGCCGCGTGGTGCCCTTGGCCGCCGGGCGTCCGTGCCCTTGGTCGCGGCCCGCGGCCTTGCGACGCCCGCCGCCCTCGCCCGGCGGAGCCAGATCGACCGCTGGCAGTTCTTCTTCGTCGCGAGATGTTCCGCTCGCATCGGATGCCAGCTTGACCGCGGCCAGTGCCACCTCATAGATGCCGAACTCCTCGCCGAGCGGCTCCAGTACGGCCCGGAAGGTGTCAAGGTCGTCTTCGAGCACGATCTGCCGGAGGGCGGCGCGCGTCAGCTCCAGGCGCCTGGCGCGCAAGTCGGCGACGGTCGGCAGCTTCTCGATCGCGATCGGCCGCCCTGTCGCCCGCTCGATGGCCTTGAGCATGTTGCGCTCGCGCGGTTCGGCCAGCGTGATGGCGGTGCCCTCGCGGCCTGCCCGGCCAACACGTCCGATGCGGTGCACGTAGGAGTCCGGCGCGTTCGGCACATCGTAGTTCACCACGTGCGTAAGCCGCTCGACGTCGAGACCGCGGGCGGCGACATCGGTGGCCACCAGGAGATCGAGGCTGCCCCCGCGCAGCCGGCCCATGACCCGGTCGCGCTGCTGCTGGTCCATTCCGCCGTGCAGCGCCTCGGCCCGGTAGCCCCTGCCGTTCAGGGTCTCGGTGACCTGGTCCACCTCGTCCCGGGTCCGGCAGAAGACCACCGCAGCGGCCGGCGTCTCCACGTCGAGCACGCGCGCGAGGGCGGCGGGCTTGTACCCGCGCGGCGTCATGTAGGCGGTCTGCCGCACCAGCAGCCGCTCGGACGACGCCGACACCTTGCGGCCGAGCTCGACCCGCACCGGGTCGCTGAGGTAGCGGCGCACCATGCCGTCGATCCGCGGCGGCATGGTCGCCGAGAACAGCGCGGCCTGCCGGTTCTGGGGCGTTTCGCCCAGTATCAGCTCGATGTCCTCGGCGAAGCCCATGTCAAACATCTCGTCGGCCTCGTCGAGCACGACGACCTCAAGGCCGCTCAAGTCCAGCGTTCCCCTGGTGATGTGGTCGAGCGCGCGCCCGGGCGTCGCCACCACGACATCCACGCCACGCTCAAGCGCACGCAACTGCCGGCCAATCGGCTGCCCGCCATAGACCGGCAGCACCCGCACGCTCATGTCGCGCCCGTAGCTGTGCATCGCCGCGGAGACCTGTATCGCGAGCTCGCGCGTGGGCACGAGGATCAGGGCGAGCACCCCCGCCTGCCCGCTCCGGCCGGAGATCCGCTGAAGCACGGGAAGCGCGAAGGCGGCCGTCTTGCCCGTCCCCGTCGCGGCCTGCCCGACCAGGTTACGGCCCGCGATCAGGGGCGGGACGGCAGCTCGCTGTATTGGCGTCGGCTCCTCGTAGCCCAGGCCAGACAGCGTTCGGCACAGTCCGGGGGCCAGCCCCAGCTCGGCGAAGCCGCTGGCATCCGCGTCATCGTCCCCGGCCAATGAACAACCGGCTTGCTCGTCAAGCACCTATACACTCCCGCACTGGTTTACATCCCTGGCCGCGCTGTGGAGCGCCGCCTCCGGCCGGGTACCCATCCAGCGCGACGGTGACCCTCGTTCTCCTGCCATGTCCCGGCCACGACGCTGACACCGGGCTCGGCCTCCGTCACAGCGGACCATCGTCGCAACGGACCGGCCGCGAGCTGGCGTTCCAGCCGTGCGGCTCACGCCTCGCTCATGCGGACTCCGGGCGCTGGTTTCCCAAGGTTACGGGAGCCGCAGCTGCCGGTCTCCGGTTAGCGCACTGATACGTCCCGGGCCATCAGCGCACGGGGCGGAACACAAGACACCCGCAACCGCGAGGTACAGCCGACCCGGCGCCCGATTCATTCCCAGCCCGGGATCAGCAGAACCACGACCGCCCGCAGGATGTCAGACCCTGATGCGAAGATCGCCAGCCCTTGATTCAGTGTCCAAGCTCCTCGGGCGGTTGCGACGCATCTGACGGCTCGTCGGGATCGAGGTTGACAAGGAGCAGATCGGTTCTGGCGAAGTCATCTCCGACGCATAGCAGCGGCTTTCCCTCGACCGAAGCGACCGCGTAGGTGCAGCAGTCGCCGAAGTTCAAGGTAGCTGGGTGCCTGCCCTTGCCGAACCGGGAATAGGCGTCCAGCGCCACGCTGGCGTGCGCCTCATCGAAGGCCACCGTCTGGATGGAGTTCTCCTGCAGGAACCTCGCCAGTGCCGTCTTCCCCCGTGGCCCGAACCGCGCCGTCAGCACGATCCCTGCCTCCAGCCGGGTCGGGGCGCCGATGCTGGTCTCCGGTGAGGCGGCGAGCTGATGGACGATCCGCTCGTACCCGGGCTCCTTGCCGATGACGGCCAGGATTGCGGACGAGTCGATGATCATGCGCCGTGCTCGCCGAAGCCGAGGATATCCTCGCGTTCGACCTTCGAGATCGGCTTCCCGAGCTGGTCCGGCGGCACCAGGGGCCAGATCTCCTCCTCGAGAAACCGGGTCAGGCGTTCCTCCCGCTGCCGGACGGACAGACGCGACTGCGCCTGGAGAACCTGACGCAGGGCGTACCGGACGGCTCCGGTCTTCGTCGTTCCCGTCAACGCGGCAAGCTCAGCCGCCAGGCGTTCGGTCTCCGGGTCCTTGATGTTAAGCGCCATGGATACATGGTACCAACCATGGTTGAAAGGTACCAGAGATCATCCGCTAACTGAGCGCCCTCGACCGATGGTCGACTAACACCACCACGCTCAGCCGTCACATGCTGAAGTCGGTCACGCTGTCATCGGTGAGGCCGAGTTGCTGATCCGGGCCTGAGGACTCTCAGGCGATACTGACCTGGCTCGTCCGTTTGCCGGTACTCAGGGCGTAGCGGACCAGGCTGACCAGCACCTTCTTCACGGAGTCCCGCTCCCGTGCGTCGCACAGCATGATGGGCACCTCAGGCCTCAGGCTCAGGGCGATCCTGATGTCATCCGGCTCGAACCGCGGGGCGCCATCGAAGCAGTTCACGGCGATGACGAATGGCGTCCCGTTCCGCTCGAAGTAGTCGATCGAGGCGAAACAGTCGGCGACGCGCCGCGTATCGGCCAGCACCACGGCACCGACCGCGCCGATGGCCAGCTCGTCCCACATGAACCAGAAACGCTCCTGGCCGGGCGTGCCGAACAAGTAGAGCACGAGCTCCGACGGGAAACTGATCCGCCCGAAATCCATGGCCACCGTCGTGGTGGTCTTGGCGCTCAGGCCCTGTGTGTCGTCGATACCGACGCTGCGATCACTTAGCGGCTCCTCCGTTCGCAGCGGCCTGATCTCACTGATGGCGCCGACCATGGTGGTCTTCCCGACGCCGAAACCTCCGGAAATGAGGATCTTCGCGGTTGATAGCACGTTCCCGCCAGCCGAGACGGCATCAAAGTGATTCAAGTCCATCAAGTACCATCCTCAGGAGGCGCTCATCAGTTGCTGGTTGCTTCTGGGTGGAGAGAACCCGGAGCATCCCCTTGCTCGTAAGGTCGCCGAGCAGGACTCGGACCACCCCGAGGGGAAGGTCGATTTCGGAGGTCAGGTCCACGACTGGAGTTGGCCGGCGGCATAGAGACAGAATCTGACGGTGTTCAGGCCCGGGCCGGAAATGCTCCGAAGGACGCTCGCTGGTGGTGATCACGACATCGATCAAGCCGAACGACGCCCCTCCGCTCGGCAGGGTCCGCCCCTGGGTCAGGGCGTAAGGGCGGACCACTGGACCGGCCTCCCGGTCGAACCAGCGGTCGCCGTAATCGTCGCGGGCGGTCACTCCGGGGCTATTTCCTGGTCAGGAAATCTCGGCTCCGTGGCGAGATACCCGCCCATGCGGCGGACAAGCATCGCCATCTCGTAGGCGATGAGACCTACGTTCGGTTCTGCAGAAGTCAGCACGGCCAGGCATGTCCCCTTGCCCGCCGCGATGATGAACAGGAAGGCGGACTCCATTTCTATGATGGTCTGCCTTACCTCGCCGCCGCGGAACTGCCGACCGGTTCCCCGGGCCAGGCTCTGCAGGCCGGCGGCCAAGGCCGAAAGGTGCTCACTGTCCTCGGAAGTCAGACCTCGTGATGCCGCCACCATCAGCCCGTCCCGGGACAGGATCAGCGCCTGCTGGACGTGCTCGACCTGATCGACGAGGTTGTCCAGCAGCCAGCCCAGCTGTCCGGCCGTGTCTGTCTGTGTCATTATTCAGCCTCGCAATCAGTCAGTTCCGTGGCCCGGGGCACCCTTGGGATTGTCGAGATCATCCACGCGTCCGCGTCGCCATCCTTGCTGCATCAAGATCAGCATGTTGCGGGTCTCCTCGGGCGACCGTGAGTCGACTTCAGGCATCTCGCGCTCCGCCGGGCGCTGGGCTTCGCCGCGGCGGGCCTGCAGCTGCGGGGCCAGGCTGGCCTGCGGAACCCGGATGGGCATCCCGAGGTGGCTGCCGGACGAAACGGGGCCGGGCAACGTGGAGCCGGGCAGCAGCCCGGGTTCACGGAGGGAGCGCGATGGAGGTGCGCTTCGTGGCTCATCCGCCCATGACGACTGTCGCTGGGAGACCCCGGCCTGGGACCGCGGTGCCGTCGCGCCGGCCTCCCATGGGGCCAGTGGTGCCGGAGCTTCGCGGGCCGGCAGCACGAGCGGCTCGGTCTCCCAGGGTGCTCGCGGGGCAGTCTGGGGAGCCGGAAGCAGCCGGTGCCGTCCGGTCAGGCCGCGGGTACCGTTGTCGTCCGGCCAGCCGCCTTCATCGCGGGGTACCCTGACCTCTTCCCTCTGCACGATCACGCCGAACGGCAGCAGTACGACGGCCGTGGTGCCGCCGTACACCGAGCGACGGAGCGAGACCGTGATGTCGTGCCGGGCCGCCAGCTGGCTGACGACGAATAGCCCGAGCTGCTCACTGCGGGCCAGGTCGAACTCAGGCACGTTAGCGAGGCGCTGGTTGATCCTGGCGAGTTCTTCGGCGGACAGGCCCAGGCCGCGGTCTTCGATCTCCGCGACGAGACCTGTGCCCACCCGCTCGGCCCTGATCTCGATCCTGGTATTGGGCGGGGAGAAGATCGTGGCGTTCTCCACCAGTTCGGCGACCAGATGGATGACGTCGTTGACCGCGTTCCCCGCGACCAGGTCCTCTGATTCGCTGGTCACGTCCACCCGGACGTAATCCTCGACCTCGGCTACCGCCGCGCGCAGCACGTCGACAACGGGGACCGGATCACGCCAGCCGCGCCCAGGCGTAGAACCCGACAAGATGATCAGGCCTTCGGCATGCCTGCGCATGCGGGTGGTCAGGTGGTCGAGACGGAAGAGGTCGGCGAGCGCCTCCGGCTCGCTGGTCCGCCGCTCCATCGAGTCCAGCATCCCCAGCTGCCGGTGCAGCAGGGACTGACTGCGCATGGATATGTTCAGGAAAACCTGGTTGACCGCCTTGCGCAGCCCCGCCTGCTCGACGGCGGCCGCCACGGCCGCCGCCTGAACGGTGCCGAACGACTCCGCGACCTGCGAGATCTCGTGGACGCTGCTGGTGGTCGGGGGCGGGGACTCCGCGAGCACGTCCACATCGTCACCCCGCCGGAGCCGTTCGACGACTCGCGGCAGGCGTTCCTCGGCCATGGCGCGAACGCTGTCGTTCAGCCGGCCCAGATCCCCGGTGACCTTGCGGCCGAACCACACGAGCAGGAAGGCCGAGGCGACGACGGCGGCCAGCCCGAGGCCCCCGGCGAGGACGGCCTCGGTCACCAGCCGGTCAGTAAGCGCCGCGCTCAGCTGCGACAGCTTGATGCCGCCCGCCATCTCGGCCTTCTGCAGGCCGGCCAGGTAGGCCCCCGAGTCCGCCTGCCAGGCGGCGGGGTTCACCGGGATGGGTCCGCTGGCCGGGCTGGCCGAGATCTCATCTTCCATGGTCTGGAACGCCTGGTACCGCGGTGAGGAGGTGACATCGGCGTACAGCCCGCCCAGGTCCGGCGTCAGCAGGGCCAAGGCCACGCTCATGAGGTTGCGCCGGCTCGCCGCGGCGCTGGCGAACTGCTGGCGAGCGGCCGCGCTCATCTGGCCGCGGTCAACCAGCGCGCCGCCGACGAGTACCGACTCCCGGGCGCCCATCTCGAGCGCGTATGACATGTCCGTGGAGCCGATCGAGACGTCGGCGAACGGGGAGCCGTTGTTCTTGATCCCCGCAAAATAGAACTGCCACTGATCGTCGATGATCTTGGTGTAGGCCTGGAACGCGCCGATGGGGCTCATGGTGCCCGAATTGACCTGCGCCCGGATGTTGCCGAGCTGCGCCAAGTCCGTGTACAGGGCGTTCAGATCCGTCCTGGACTGGTCGGAGAGCTGGTCCTGGGCCGGGGCCATGGCGGTCTTGGCCTGCGGGATGCCCTTGTCGACGAGCTTCCTCGCGACGAGCAGGGCCGCGTCGGATGTCGTCCGGTCACTGCTCAGCCAGAGGTAGGACTGGGCTCGCTCCTGGGGTAGGCCGGCCGTCAGCGAGGCGAAGCCGTTCGTGATGATCGTTACGCCCTGGTTGTAGTAGTGGTCGTGGACGGCGCTGTAGACCGTGATGCTCGCCGCGAAACCCCACAGCGCCAGCAGGGAGATCAAAGGCACAGCGAACATGCCGATCAGGAACAGCCTGATGGACCTTGAGCGGACAGGCCGCCGGAGCAACGCCATTGCGCCTCACACAAGATAAGGACGGAGGGTGAGCATGCCGTACGCCTGCGGCAGTGCATCGCCGGGCTGTGCCCGACATCCTGGGTGGCGACATCCGAACCCTCGCGACGTGGCCAAACTCTGGTTATTTTCATCTGGTAAGACTGCTTGGGACCGTAACACGGCCGTAAACCGGCAAGTGTGTGCACTTTTGAAGATCGTTAGCAGACCGCGATCTCCGGAAACAGCGGCCACATGGACGCCTACGGTCCGCAACGAACGGGCACCGTCGGCCGAGGGCACTGAACCGGCCTCGATTGCTGCTGGCGCACCGGGGGCGTCCACCGCTACGCCGGAGGGCCCGCGGTCAGGCTCAGCGACATTCCCGGCTACGTGTGATAGATTTAAATGTTTCGTGTTCTACCCGTATATTTGCCCGCTCTCGCGATCTTGAGGTCCACGCCAGACCGACCACCGTATAGCGGGTCGGTGACCGTCACAGATACTCATCGAGGAACCCAGATGGCTGTCGGAAAGCTCTTCCACATCATCCACATGACCGGCCGGCTCGAACGAGCTCGAGGCCTGGTACGACGACGTGTTCGCGGTGAAGGTGTTCATGCCGCACAGCTACATGCCCGGAGAGCGCCGGGACGCGTCGCTGGTCTTGCTCGGCAACACGGTCATCGAGCCGCTGGCGCCGGCCTTCAGCGAGCCCGACTGGCCGCAGTTCCCGCTCGGCCGGTTCTACAACCGGTTCGGCGACCACTGGCACTCCATCGCGTACTACGCCGACGACACCGTCGACATCTGGCGGACGACCCAGAAGCTCGGCCTGCGCACCTACGGCGAGGGCGGCAAGCCGCTCACCGAGGAGCCGGTCTGGGACGAGCAGCACGCCAACACCTCGGTCTTCACGCACCCGAAGGAGACCTTCACCCAGATCGAGTTCTTCGACCCGCGCTTCACCACCATGCAGAACCAGGACTTGCGCTTCCGCCCTGACTGGGACGGGGACTGGTGGATCAAGAACCACCCGGTCAAGACCCCCGGCCTGGCGTACACCACGATCATCGCCCGCGACCTGGACCGCGCGGAGACGATTTACACCACCGGGCTCGGCGGCACCCTGCTGCACAAAGGCAGCTCAGACCTGACCGGCACTGAGGACGTGTACGTGCAGCTCGGTGACACGGTGATCCAGCTGTCCAAACCCGTGAAGGACGGCACGATCGCGGCCCAGGACGCGGCCAGGTTCGGCGACAGCCACCACGCGGCCGCATTCAAGGTGCAAAACCTCGACGACACCGAGGCATACTTCACCGACAAGGGCATCCGGACGGCCGGGCGCGACGACCAGACGCTGATCACCGACCCGGAGACGACCTTCGGCGTGCCGTTCCGCTGGACCACCTGGGACGTCCCGGGCGGCCCACGCGACACCAGGTAGCGCGGTGCAGGGACAGCGATTCCAAGCGATTCCTCAACTCTCCCCCGGTCAGCTTTGTACTGGTAGTAGACGATCTGATCGCGCCGCTGGCCGGCGGGGTCGGCTGCACCAGACCCGCATGCGCCATCATCGCGGCAGAAGAGTATGCGCGAGTCCCATCATGCGGTGCAAGCGGATAGTGAGCCGACGCGATTGACAGTGTCAGGCCAGTTCGTATAGCCGGATGTAATCAATCAGCATCGTCTGCGGGAAGATCACCGACTCATCCGGCGGAACCGAGGCGGTGACGATGGCGGGGAACTTACCTGGCCGCAGCGCTATAAAGCGAACATGGCGAAGCTGGAATCCGGAGACCTGGCGCTGGTCGCTGTCGTAATAGACGAACTGGCCAAGAGGGACGCCAATCGCGGGCTGTCCGCCGGGGAGAAGCGAATGCTAGCCAGAGCGCGCACCATACTCCTCCAGGAGGGCTGACGCGCACCGCGGCGGAATCCAGTGCACTTCCGCAACGGTTACGTCCCGATCGCTGGCTCACGCGTGGGATCTTTGTCAAGATGCAAATTCACGTTGTTCATCTTGGCGCGTGCGCGAGACAAGAACCATTCAGCCTCAGGAGGATACATTGCCAGCGCTGCCTTAGCATTCGCAAGCTCGTTCACAACATCAAGGACCCCATCAAAATCATTCTCGAGCAAACTAGTGATTCGGTCCGCGAAATACTCGGACATGACAGATCCAATTTTCATATATGCTGAAAGCCGTTGTAGCATAATGTCATCTTCAGGCATGCCGTTGGCAGATCCTGCTGCGTCGTCAAGCTTGCATGCGTTGATAACGGATTCAAGCGGGATGATCTGATCGTAGATCTGATGCCGTAGCATATGAAGTCCGTCCATTCCAGACGTACGTCCGCTTTCGAGCTGCTTAATGATCGCGTCATCAATAGCGTCGGCAATATCGCGCGTTATAATTCTTGGAGCTAGCGCGGCCACGCTAAGAGGTTTGCGCGCACTCTCTATAAGAGCTACACAGGAACGTGCTGTACGGATGAGATCGCGGGGGAGAGCGCCCGACCATGCGTAGCAGAATAGAGCAACAGAGTCTGGGAATCCCTCTGCTCGGCGTGCGAGAATTTCCAGCGCGTCATTAGGGCTTGGAGCCTTCATTTTCTCGATGGTATCGAAAGCTGAATCAAAACCGTCCCTAAAAGGGATTCCGCGCACAGCAAATCTGCGCATCGCATCCTCGGACACTGAGACTATGAAATGTGTGTTCGGAATGTGGAACAAGTCCTTGAGGCCATTAACCACGGCAATGGCATCATCTGCGCTTGCTAGTTTATCCAGTTCATCAATTGCAATAGCTATTGGAAGACCCCCTAGCTGCCGGTACCGCTCAAGATAGGTCTTATAGGACTCAACCAACTCAGGATGACTCAGTTCGCGTTCAGTCCACGTGGTCTGCCGCCCCCGTTGCAGGGCGATGCCCCTTCCAGATATTCCAGATGCAGTTGAGCGTTGATCACTTCTGGAGCCCGTAATAGAGACCAGGGCCCGCTCTGAAAGCGTCGCGATTTGCCGTTCGGCATTCGGCTGCCGGAAGAGCTCGCTAAAATAGGCCAGCCGCCCTTGGTACAGCACAGCTGACCGCTTGCTTATTATTTCACGGGCGGTATTAGCAAATATTGTGCGAACGAAATCGACCGGATCATATACCGCAGGTGCTGATAGGTAAAGTACGATCCATTCCGGCTCCAGTTCGTACTTTATCCAGCGCAACAACGTCGTCTTCCCCGAGCCTCGTAGGCCAGCCACCCCCACTGCCGACGTAGTGTGATCTGTAAGGAATCCTAGAATATAGTCGAAGCCTTCAGACCGTTGCACCCGCGAGGACTCGAGTTCGACCAGTGCAGGTGCCTTAGACAATCGGAGCATGGGATCAAGCTTGCGCTTGCGCATGCGTTTGGGCTTGCGCTTGAGCTTCATTGAGAGCTCCGACCTGAAGGCCTTGAACTCATCCGATATCTGTTGGTGGACCTCTTGCGGGTAGGGAACGAATCGTACCTTCGGCAAGGTTTTGTCTTGGTCAGTCGCCTTCACGATGAGCTCACCGTAACCGAGCACGCGGCCTTCCGGCGAACGCCGTAGATCGATACGGGTAACCTCAGCAAACGAAATACTACGGACGGTTCGGTTCACGAGCCCAGTTGCGATAATCATCCTAGTCGACGTTACGACGAAATAGTCAAAGAACCGGTTCAACTTCCAGAATGCGCGGAGCATCAGAACACCGAATGCCAGCCAGATAATAACGAGCGCAGCGCTGTCAGGGTGAGCCACGTTACCCAATACTCCAGCGATCGCCAAACCTGCGACGACAACGAGCATCATGGGACCGATGATGATCCCGGGATGCACGCGGACGGTAGCCACTTGACGCTCGTCTTGCAGCAGATACCTACTGACTCGCGGCGGGGCGGCATTGCCTGGCGTAAACAGCCTCATGTCGGCCTCAGGTCAGTTTGGCGCCGAACGCCGACATCGGCCTGGCTACAGTGCTCGGCGGTGAGTTTCCGCACCTGACCCAGGAAGTCATGTTCAGCCGCCCTGACGTCATCATCAGCAACCATGCTTGTCTCCCCACCGGTCAACATCACGCAAAGTCCCATCAGGATCAATGAAGCACAGAGCATGAACCATGGCAGGGTCCAATGGCTCAGATCACCGGGCCATAGGACCTCAGTCCCAGTCCCTACTCGCCTATCGGAGGCGCGGCCAAGACGGAGCGCCCCCCCACGCCTGTTGCTGCCGCATGTAGCAACCACCCTGGCCTACGGGGATCCTCAGCGATCAGGCAAGCGGAAACATGCCACATCAGGGAAGCCACACGCACTGGCAGTCACCGGGTATGCCTTAGAGCCAGGGTTGCGGTCAAAGTGTTTCGGCTGTTCAGGCGAGGGCGTGAGTGGCGGGTGGTGCGCGGTCACGGGACCGTTCGGTCTCTCGCTCTGGCTGTCTGCGCTGGTAGCTGGTTACCGACAGTGACTGAGGGCGCGGCGAGGGTCCCGGGGCCTGGCTGGTAACTGGCCGTGACTGTTCCGGCGTCGGTCTGGTTACTTCCGGGCAGGGCAACGGGGACCCGGATAGGACAAGGGGTATCTCACGTCTCTTCACCACCGGGAGGCCCCGTTGCGTGACCAGTCTTGCATGCCCGTTGCCGCTGACGACGCGGAAGCCGTGATCGCGGAGGCGGAGCGCATCGCCCGCGAGGCCGCGGCGGGACGGGAGGCGAGGGCCCGGCGGAGGACCCGGCAGGAAGGGAAGAGGCGGCAGGCGGGAGGCGGAGCAGGCCCGGAAGGCCGCTGAGCAGGCAGGGCGCGAGCGGGAACGGGAAGCGGAAGAGGAGCGGCTGCGCGCGGAGGCGGAGGAAGCCCGCAGGGTCCTGCTGCGGAAGGCCGCGGCGCTGCGGGACGCGGCCGGCGGGAGCATCCGGGACTGCTTCGAGGGCCTGCCCGAGCCCCGCGACCCGCGCGGCCTGCGCCATCCCCTCCCGGCGGTGCTGACCCTGATCGTGCTGGCGATGCTGCACGGCAAGACGAGGCTGGCCGCGAGTCACGGCCTGGATCCGGCACGCGGGCCAGGAGACCCTCGCCATGGCCGGGTGCCGCCACCGCGGGCGGGACGGGCTGCTGGCGGCGCCGTCGCCGAAGACGGTGACCCGCTGCCTGGGCCTGGCCGGGGCGAAGGCCCTGGCAGGCGCGGTGAGCCGCTACCTCGCGGCCGGGATCCCGGCGAGAGCCGCCGGCGTATCCCGTGTCCGGGCCGGCCCTGCAGCCCCAGGTGGCCTGCGACGGCAAGATGGCCCGCGGCGCGCTCCGCGCCGACGGCACGCCGCTGTTCCTCCTGTCCGCCGCGGCCGTCGGCCCCGTGAGCGCCCCGGCCGGCGCCGTCGTGATCGCCGACCGGGAGATCCCCGCCAAGACGAATGAGATCCCGGAAATCGGCCCCCATGCTGCGGGAGCTGGACGAGTACTTCCCCCTCGCCGGGCACGTCCTGACTGCTGACGCACTGCACACGCAAGACGACTTCGCGGAACTGGCGCGCGGAAGAGCTCGGCGCGCATTTCGTGCTGACCGCGAAGAAGAACCGGAAGAACCTCTACGCGGCCCTCGACGCGCTGTGCTGGGCCGGCGCCGCCCGCCACGTCACCAGCGGACAAGGGCCACGGCCGCGAGGAGACCCGCAGCCACCTCGTCATGGACGCCCCCGAGGAGATAAAGGCCCTGATCCCGCACGTGAGGCAGGTCGCCAAGGTCCACCGCGTGCGCACCGTCCGGCTACTGGAAGGGCGACGGCAGCACCTGGAGGCTCGTCACGACGACCACCCGCGAGACCGTGTACCTGGTCACCAGCCTCACCGCCCGCGAGGCCGGCCCGGAGCACATTGCCGCCTACATCCGGTCACACTGGGGCATAGAGAACGAGGTTCACCGAGCAAGCAAGACACTACGACGTTTCACGACCTCGCGGCCGCGATGCGGGTATGGGCCAAGGGCCTGCTGGGCCTGGAGGCGGCGGTTGAGCTGCTGATCGGGCACGGCACCTGGCTCACACGCGCCGACTTCGCAGCCGCTGCCCTGACGTCGGGTCGCGATGGCATCACCGGCGCGGTGATGGTGTCGGTGGACTTCGAGGCGGCGCTGGCCGCGCGGCGGGCGGGCGGCCTGCCGTGCTCCTCGAGCGAGGAGCAGATCCTGGCGCTGGCGGCGAGCATCGCGACGGGGGTGCCGGTCGCGCTGGGCGACCTGGTGTGCGGGCTGGATGAGGACAACGCGGTCCGGGTCGCGATCGCGGTGCTGCACGCTGCCGGGTTCGGCGGGCGCAGTGTCCTGGTCACCCGCGGGAGCCGGCGGTGACCGGCAGCGCGCACGGCGAGTCGCGGCCGGCGGGCGTGGCACCGGAGAGGGTGCGGGTGGTCCGGCCGGGGCATCCGCTGCACGGCTTGGACCTGCTGGTCTGGGGCCGGCTGCGGCTGCGCGGAGTCGCCATGGTGGTCTTGGTACTGCCCGATGGCAGCAGGAAGCGCATCCCTGCAGCCTGGGCGCACGAGGGTGGCAGCGAGGACACGGGCGCGCCGGCCGCGGCGGTGGTCGCGGCGGCGGCGGATCTGCTGCGGCTGCTGCGGGTGATTTCCGGTGTTCCCGCCACCGCCGGGAACCGGCCGGAGCAAGCTGCACGGCAGTCACCAGGCAAGGAGGACGACCGTGCAGCCTGCCCAACTCAGTCTGTTGCCGGACCAGGTTCCGGCGCCACCATCGCAGCTGGCCAGCCAGCTGCCCTCGCCCGTCGCGCAAGCCGCGGCCGCGATCGTGGCACGCCTGATCATCCAGGCGGCGCAACCCGGATCGCCGGCCGGGCACGCAACGCCAGTCCCGGCGCCGACCGGCGCGGCGCAGCAGGGGGTGAGCGGCGGTGAGTGATCCCAAGGTAACGGCGGCACATCTGTGCCGCGCGGCGGCCGTCTACTGCCGCCAGTCCACCCTGATCCAGGTCGAACGTAACCGTGAATCGACCTTGCGCCAGTACGACCTGGTGAGCCGGGCCGGCGCGCTGGGCTGGCCGCGCAGCGCGATCCGCGTCATCGACGCCGACCTGGGTGTGAGCGGGGCAGGGCTGGCGGCCCGGGCCGGGTTCACCGAGCTGACCGAGCAGATCGCGCTCGGGCAGGTCGGTGTCGTCCTGGCCTTGGAGGTCTCCCGGCTGGCCCGGTCCTCGGCCGAGTGGTACCGGCTCCTGGACCTGTGCGGGATCACCGATACCCTGATCGCCGACGAGGCCAGCGTCTATCATCCCGGCATGTTCGATGACAGGCTGCTGCTGGGCCTCAAGGGGACCATGGCCGAGGCTGAGCTGCAGGTGCTGCGCGCCCGGATGCTCGGCGGGCTGCGGAACAAGGCCGCCCGCGGCGAGCTGCGGATCCCGCTGCCGGCCGGGCTGGTGTGGGGCGAGGCACCCGGGCAGATCCTGCTGCACCCCGATGAGGCGGTCCGCGGCGCGATCACCGCGGTGTTCGGCCGGTTCGCCGCGTCCGGGTCGGCCCGACAGGTGTGGCTGTGGCTGCGCGAGAACGACCTGAAGCTGCCGTCGCTGCGGGACGGGCAGCTGAGCTGGGTCACGGCCGCCTACCCGGCGGTGCACAAGATCCTTACCCATCCCGGCTACGCGGGCGCCTACGTCTACGGCCGCACCCGCGCCGAGCGCTACATCGACGCATCCGGGACCCCGGCCGGCAAGCGGCGGGCGGTGCCCCGGCCGGAAGACTGGCAGGTCCTGATCACCGGGCATCATCCCGGCTATATCGACTGGGACACCTACCTGGCCAACACCGCCCGGCTGGCGGCCAACATGGCCCCGGTCCGCGGCGCCGACGGGACCGGCGCGACCCGGGAGGGCTGCGCGCTGCTGCAGGGCCTGGCGATCTGCGGGATCTGCGGGCGCCGCCTCGGCGTGTTCTACCGCGGCCCCGCCAAGTCCATCCCCGGCTACCAGTGCAACGGCGGCGTGCTGGTCGGCGGCGGGCAGGGCCGGTTCTGCACCAGGGTCAGCGGCCTTCGCACCGACCCGGCCGTCGCCGCGCATGTCCTGGAGGTCCTCACCCCGCTCGCGCTGCAAGCCGCGATCGATGCCGCGGACCAGGTCGAGGTCGGCCACGACGCCGCGCTGGATCAGTGGCGCCGCCAGGCCGAGCAGGCCCGCTACGCCGCCACCCGGGCCGAGCGCCGCTACCGCGCCGTCGACCCGGAGAACCGGCTGGTTGCCCGCGGCCTGGAAGCCGAATGGGAAGCCGCGCTGCAAGCCGCCCAGGCAGCCGAGGCCGAACTGGACCGCCGCGAAGCCGCCCGGCCCGTCCGGCTCAGCACCGATGAGCGGGCCAAGATCCTCGCCATCGCCACCGACCTGCCCGCGCTGTGGGCCGCGCCGTCGACCACCGACCGCGACCGCAAGGAACTCCTGCACGCCCTCCTCGGCGACGTCGTCGTCACCGCCGATGCGGCCAGCCGCACCGCCCGCCTCGTGCTGCACTGGAAGGGCGGGCTGATCAGCCAGATCAACGTGGACCTGCCCAAGCCCAAGCCGCCGTATCGCACCAGCGAGGACACGGTATCGCTGATCGGCCGGCTAGCCGTCCACTACGACGACTCGATGATCGCCAAGGTCCTCAACCAGCAGCAACGCCGCACCGCCACCGGAATGTCGTTCACCCCCGTTAACGTGGCCAGCATCCGCAAGCGCTACGCAATCCCCGCCCGGCAGACCGGGAACAGCCCAGATCCCGAAGGAGACGTGATGAGCGTGCACCAGGCCGCCGCCGAGCTCGGCGTCACCGCCTCCACCCTCTACCGGTGGCTCAACGACGGATTCGTCCCCGGCGAGCAGATCACCCCCGGCGCCCCCTGGCGCATCCGCCTCACCGGATCCATCCGGAACCTCGTCACTGACGACGCCCCCGCCGGCTGGGTCCCCGTCCAGGTCGCCACCGCATCCCTCGGCGTCTCCAGGCAGACCGTGTTGCAGCGTGTCCAGCGCGGCGAACTCCGCGCCGTCCACATCCGTGCCGGACGCAGGAAAGGCCTGCGTATCGAGCTACCCGCCCCCCAGGACGGGCTGTTCTAGCCATCCCCAGGCAGTGAAGGAGCAGTGTGATGCTCAATCGACCTCGTCCGCGACGTGACCCTGCGCGAGGACGCATCGAAGGTCCGGGCCGCCTCCAGGCCCCGCGCCCTCGCCACCCTCCGTAACCTCCTCACCGGGCTATGCCGCCAGCTCGGCCTCAAGGACATCGCCGCCACCATCCGCGAAGCCGAGTACGACAAAGACCTGCTCACCGCCATCACCCGCCTGATCACGGCCCCGTGAACAGCGGAAATACTTTGGCCGACGCCCTGGCCTTAGAGCTGCTGGGCGCCACGGTCGGTGATGCCGATCCGAGGCAGCAGCTGATCACAGTGATCCGCAAGGGGACACGCGCGCTGCAGGGTCCCGGACCATAACCCATCGCATGCATGAGCGGGAGCTCCAGTCGCGCCGATCGGCCTATTCTGTGCCGGAAGGGCCATCTCGACGACCGGCTGGGATCGGCGCCAGATCAGGCGGGTATTCGCGCTGGCACGCGGAGACTCGGGTTACGCTCCGTGATGGGCTTCCTGGCCCTCTTCGTCCTTGGCTGGCGGCGTTCAGGACTCCCGGCTGGCCATCTGGCAAGGCAGCGGCCCTCCTCGGGGTGGCCGCGGCGATCTGGTCTTTGCAGGCTCGTGGGCACGCAGATCGGGCACGTACGGTAACGAGCAAGAGGCAAGGCGCGCTGGTGCCTGCCCGCGGCCGAGAATAGAGCTCGTGCTGGTCCATGAGATGGTCGCGGCTGAACGACGGCACATGGCGGACCTGTTCGCGGGCTTGACCACCGGACAGCTGACCCGGCAGAGCCTGTGCGACGCATGGACGATGCATGAGGTAGCCGCGCATCTGGCCTCGTACCTGCGGTTCGGCCAGCTCAAGATCGTGGGTTGCATGCTCGCCTGCGCCGGCGACTTCGCCCCGGGGAACCAGAAGCTCGCCCGGTGGTATGCCCGCCTGCCCACCGCCGACCTCATCGAGCTGCTCCGGCGGAACGCGGAATCCAGGACCACCCCGCCACGGTCGGGATATGACCCGATGCTGGCCGACCTGATCCTGCACGACCTGGACGTCAGGATTCCGCTCGGGATTCCCCGGCAGATCCCGCAGGACCGGCTTGCGGTGACGTTCCATCTGCTGGGTACTGTGCCCTCGCCAGGTTTCGCTGTCGGTGCCAGGCTGCGCGGCCTGCGTTTTGAGACCACCGATACCAGATGGACGACCGGCGCGGGGGCAGTGGTCCGCGGTCCCGCCGAGGCCGTCGTCATGGCCATGAGCGGGCGGACAGCCGCCTGGGCCGACCTGACCGGAGACGGGGCTGAAGTGCTGCGGAACCGCATCAGCCAGGAGACGGTGATCCCGGTGCGCGATCGCCTCAAGGCGATGACCACGACCCTGCTGCGGCCCCCTGTTCGCCGGTCCCGTGACCTCGGGCCCCCGGACCTGGCCAGCGACCAGCAGCCGCATCCCTGATCCCGCGAACCAGACCAGCCGGAAAGCCGGAGCTCAAGAGCTCCGCCGTGCCTGAGACCCGGCTGTCGCAGGAGATCAACAGCGACAACCGGACACTGTCAGCAGCTCGAGCAAATACTTGCCGCCTCGGCGCCCCGCCGGTGCCGCGGGCTCGCACTGTGTATAGACACCGACCGGCTCGTTCTGCGCTGGCACGCATGAAGGCAGCCCGGCCAAGGGCGTGACGCGGCTGACCTCACGCCCGAAGTGCCCGGCGAACGGGGCCAAGCGCAGTGCGAGTGGAATCATGATGAGGTGAAGCTGGTATCACGGGACGCCGGGTTTTGAGCTGGTGCCCGTGGCCTACGAGGCCGAGATACCCGAGCCGGTGACCGCGGACGATGCGACGACGACTGGCTGGTCGTCCGCGGACATGTCCGGCTGGGCGACAACCGGGAGTGGGCCTTCACCGGGGCGTACCTGACCACGTGCGAGGCGCAGCACCTGGGAGCGTGGCTGGCCAGCGCGGGGGCCGGAAGGAGTGAACAGCATCGCCTGCGGCTCCCGCCCTGGCGGTGCAGGCGCAGGCGGGATGTGCTGGACGCTCATGGCGCTCGCGGTCCTTCCGGTCGGTCCCCTTCCGTGTGCTCGTCTCCTGGCGACCGATACTGCCACACCCGGACCGTTCCGTCACGAAAAGCGACGAATTATGTCCGGAGAGCCACTGCCCTGGCTACCCTGGAGGCCACGAGCGGAATCGTGAGCGAGGAACGTGGCGATGGACGGCGGCGCGTGGCAGGTGCTGCGGAGTCTTCCGGCCTGGCGCGCCGCTGTCGTCGAGGACCGGTGGGTGTGCGACCGGCATGAACTGCGGTGGCTGGCCCGGCCGTATCAGTGGGCGCTGGTGTTGGACAGCCTGCGCGCCTTGCACCGTCGCGACCCGCGGGCCGGCCGCATCCGCGCACTCCGGACTGGCAGGCCGCCTACCTGCGCGCCGTCCCGGGCGTCACCTGCGCCAGCCAGCTCGAGACGGTCCAGCGCTGGTACGACGCCGACCAGCGTGACCAGTACCAGCTCCGCGCGGTCGCGTTCGGGACCCGCCCGGCCCGTGCCCTCGAGCACGCCATGGGTACCCGGACCGGCGACCAGGACTGGGAACAGCGGCTCACCGACGCGCTGGATGCTTTCCAGGACTGCCGCTGGCCCCTGGATTACCTCCGCCCCGCCGCCGGGACCTGACCATGAGTACCGACCGGGCGACGCGTGAGGACGACACGCCGGCTGCCGCACCAAACGACGACATCGACCGGAGCGCCGAACGGACCAGCGGCCAGCAAGCCAGCCCGGGTGACGGCCAGGCTGTCCGGCGAGCCGAGACGCGGACCCGCGAAGAGTACGCCGACGCGGCGCGTGCTGACGGCGGCCCGATGTCGCGGGACAACCGCCCAGGCAACCGGGAGGCCCCGGAAGAGGAGCACCGAGGCCAGCCGGAACCACGGGACCACCACGACCGGGCTGAACCACGTGACCGGGAAACCTACGCCGATGAGGTCCGCGCCGGCCACAGCTCCCGTGACCAGCGGCCGGCCGCCGAGGCGCCGGCGCCCGCTGATGCCGATCAGGAAGCAGCTTCAGCCCAGGACCAGCAGGAGAGCAGCCACCAGCCCGAGACGACCACGTTCGACAACAAAGACATCGAGGTCACCCGCAACGCCTCCGATGGCCTCTGGATCGAGGGCCTGCCCGGCGACCCGCCAGCCCGGATCGGCGATCTGATCCGCACCCCTGAGGATCCGGCGGAAAGCCGCGGCGAGAAGCTCCGCCAGGAACTCGGCAAGGAAGCCGAAGACATCACCGACACGGGCGGCAAATGGGCGGACTATTTTCAGGAAATCCTCGACAATCCCCAGCCCACCCACTCGATGACGCACAGCCGCCCGCCCGAGACGGCCATTTCCGGGGCAGAACATGGCATCAACGCCGGGCACGGCGCCGAAGCCTTCCTCACGCTGGCCATCGTCGGCGCCGCGGCGGTCCACAAGCTCCACGAACGGCTGCAGCGGGCATGGGACCATTGAGAACAGAAGGGAAGCAGACAATGCCGGTAACCGATCTGCAGGCTGCGGCCTTGCGTGCCCAGCTGGCAGGCAACCTGGCCGAACACCGGCGGCTGCTGGCCAGCCTCGATAAGGCGGCCGGCAGCCGGGGTTACAGCGCTCTGCTGACCGCGGCGTTCTACACCGCCGTCGACACCCGGTTCACCAGGGACAGCACGCTGGACGAGGTAACCGAGTTCGTCGCCGGCGTCCGCGCCCGCTCTGAACGGATCCGCGACGCCCTGGACCCGCGCGTTGCCGAACGCGTGCTGCTGTCCGCGTTCACGAACGCCGATCTCGATGACCTCGACGCCGAAGAGCTCACCAAGACCAAGATGTTCCTGCTCGCCGGGATCATCGCAGACCAGCATCTCGGTGACGCCGGGCTGGAGGAGTTCATCGCCAAGGCCCGCGCCTTCGCCGACGAGCTGCTGAGCTGACCGGCCGGGGACCCGGCCGTGCCCGTGACCGGCGAGCAGATCCAGACGCTGCGCGCCTTCCTGGACTTCGACCCCGCATACGAACGGCTGACCCGCCAGCTGGCCGGAACCGGCCGATGGCCCGGCTTCAGCGAACTGGTCGTCTCGGCCTTCGTGACCGCGGCGCGACGCCGGTTCGCCCCGGCCTGGACCTCGGCCCAGATCGTCCGCTTCACCGCCCAGGTACGCAACAGCCTGCGACCCCACGGCGTCGACCTGGACCCCCTGGCCACCGAGACCCTGCTGCGCCAGGCGCTCGGCGATCCGGTCACCGGTACCTGCGATGACACCACCCGAGCCCAGGTCATGCTGTACGTGCTCGGCGAGTTGGTCGCCAGCGAGCATCTCGGCCAGGCCGGACTCGACGCCTTCCTGGCCGAAGCCCGCGCACTGGCCGACGCCGGGCTTGATGCTCGCAGCGGCGATTGACCCGCCGATGTCCGCCCGTGTCCGTGTTCGTCATCTACCCCGGAACCCGGCCCGCGGCTGACGATGGCATCGGCGACCCCAAAATACCGCGGGCGCAACAAACCGGCATCCCAGAAGGAGGCCAACCGGGCTCACGCCCGGCTGCGAGCGCCAGGCGAGCGCGCCAATGCCCAGCTCAAATCCTGGCACATCTTGCGCAAGCTCCGCTGCTGCCCCTGGCGCGCCGGATAGCTCGCCAAAGCCATCCACGTTCTCTAGGCCCGCGAAATCGGAGGATGAAAAAGGCTCAGTATGTGTGGTGGATGAGCCTTAATTAGGTCGTTCGGCTGGTTAATCGGGACGGATGTCCCTGCCGGAGCAGAAACGCCTGCCTGAAGATGAAGATGTGAGGGCAGATGTCTCTGGTGAAGAGCTAGGCTACGCCAGCCGAACGCAGGACAGGGGTGCGGAGCGGCCGCAACGCCTGAGTAATGCCGGAGACGCAACTACTGAGCGCTGGCGCAAGGAAAGGCAAGGACAATGACATATCTGGGACTTGGCGTTCTTTGGCTTATTAACGTGGCGAATGCGTCTGGCTCGGCATACGCAAAGACAGACTCCTCCTAGGCGCAATTCTAGGAGTCTTCATCACTTCGCTCGTGGGGATACTAATTATGCTCTTGATCCCGCCCAAGGCGCAAGAGCACTGGGGATTCCATAACTGGAATAAGCGCGCTCCTGACTGAGCACTGGCGATCCGCGGCGTCAGCCAGCGGACGTTGCTCGACCGGGAGTGCTTGGCCCGCGCAGCCGCCACCGTCACCACGTCCGCGTTCCGGTTACGGACCTGCCGCGTCGCGACCGGGCTCTGCGCCAAGTGTTCGCCGCGTTCGGTCTGAGGTTCCTGAAGCGTCCATGAGCGCAGCCGCCGCAATACGGCGCAGGATTTCGGCCCGGGCACGGATTGCCTGAATCTGAGCGTCACCGGCTGGAAGCGCCAAAGAGGTGGCCGCGCGCATATCGAGGCGGGATACAGATCGTGAAGTAACAATCGGCACCAACCACCGAGCGTTACCCAGCAAGGTGTCCTGCTCCAGCACGGATCGCTAGCGAAGCTGCGGATATGCCCGCCGAGTACGTTACGCGTGCGTCCGGGTTATGCGTGTCCGGGACCAGGGCTTCGCGGCTTTGCGGAGATAGCGGCCAGCATCGGGTCTATGGACGCTCCGGCAGGGCGGCACGAGGGCGGCCACAGCCGGGCCGGGTGCCGGCGATGCGGCCAGCACGGCGCTGAACTGTCCAATTCGAACACAACCCAAGGAACGCCCGGCGCTGGGGAGGAACCGCGGCCTGGTCGTGCCCAGTTGCCGCTCCAGCACCGCGATCTGGTGGCGTAGCGCCAAGATCTCCACGTTCTTGTCCCGGTCGCTCATCGGAAGAAGCCGCAATAACGCGAACACGTTCGTCACGCTCGGGTAGGCCAGCCGAAGCAGCACAGCCGATCATCATGCCGCAGCGAGCGGCCTCGGGAGGGCAACTGGCTCATGCGGCCTCCGCCGAAACCGAATAGCTGCCCTACCTGGGCGGATGAGATTCTCGGCACAGGAACCGCCGCAGTAGCCACCAGTTCCGTTCACCCCTGCTTCCTGTCCCAGGGGGGATAGCGGGGACTGGGTGTGCGTTCAGCATGGGCATTGCTGCTGTTTTG
>CAWFXW010000018.1:0-71589 GCA_963819785.1 uncultured Actinomycetes bacterium
TACCTGGTGGCGTTCGAGGTCGATGCGATCGACGAGATCAGGCGCCAGGACTGGAGCGTGCTGATCCAAGGACCGGCCTATTACGTGTCCGAGACCGAGCGGGTCGCCGAACTGGCGGGCGTCGACCCTGGGCCGCCGGCGAGCGCGAGTTGTTCACGCGCATTGTCCCGAACCGCGTCACCGGCCGCCGGATCCAGTCCGCTGGCTAAGGAACATCTGGCAGGAGACCGGTAGCCACCCGAGCGGCCTGGGGGAGGAAACGGTGCCTGTCCGCTTTCAGCTGGTCATTGACTGTGCCGACCCAGACCGGCTGGCCCGGTTCTGGGCCGCCGCGCTGGGCTATGAGCTCGCATCGGCCCGGGCTGGATTCGCTACCTGGAACGACTTCTACCGCGAGCTGGGGGTGCCCGAGGAGGAGCTGGCCGACGGGGCCGACAGGATCAGCGACCCGGAGGGCCAAGGGCCGGGCATCTGGTTTCATGTCGTCGCGGATGCCAAGGCGGTCAAGAACCGGCTGCACCTCGACATCCACGCCAGCGGAGAGCGGACGTACTGATCGAGACTCGCAGGCACCGAGTCGACGCGGAGGCCAGTCGGGTGGCCAGCCTGGGCGCCACCATCACTGGCGCATTGTCCGCGGAAGGGCTCTACCACTACGCGGTGGCAGTGCAGGACCTGGAAGGCAACGAGTTCGATATCAACTGATCGCGGCCTCGGTTAGCGCCTCTCGCTCGTCCCTGACGAAATCGAAGGCGGCTGGGCGGCGGCGGCGTGGCGTAGAGCTCGATCGCCTGCCCGGTGACGCTGAACCGCCATGGCTGGGTGTTGTGCACCGACGGTGCGCGGGCGGCTAGCCGATGAGGTAGCCAGCCCGTTCGGCCAGATCCGGCGCTGGATTGCTCGTGGTTGGCCACCTTCCCCCCCTCGGCGGACGCGCCGACGGCGGCAGGGCCGAAGGTCCCTCACGGCCAGGCTGAACGCCCGTAGGCGCTGCGAATCTCGGCCAGCGCCTATATCCGGGCGTATTCGGTGATGTCCTGCTCGAAGTCGGCGACGAGTTCCGGGGTAAGGGTGCGCCGGGTCTGGCTGATGGCGTGGCGGATGTCGTCGGTGGTGACGAGTTCCTTGCCGTGCTCGAACAGGACGCGCTCGAAGGCCAGCTGCGCGGTGCGGCGGGCGGCGAACTCGATGTCGGCGGGGGTGAACAGCTGTGATTCCTCGACGATCGCGGCCATGTCAAGCTCGCCGTGCGGGACGGCGGCCAGGTAGCGGTCCCGGATCGCCTGCCGGGCGTCCGGGTCGGGTGGTCCGATGGGCAGGACGTAGTTCAACCGGCCGTGCCGCAGGAACGCGCTATCGAGGGCGCGGACCGAGTTGGTAGCGCAGATAAGCAGACGCTCGTCTTGCTCGCGGAAAGCCGGGATGAGCTTGAGCATCTCGTTGGTGACGCCCTGGGCCGCCGACACCGTGCGCGGCTGGCGCGACCCGGCGATTTCCTCCACCTCGTCGATGAACAGCACCACCTTGTCCAGTTCGGCCACCAGGGCGAACGCCTCGCGGAGCGCGGCGGCCAGGCCGGCCGGGGACTTGCCCGCCAGCCGCGACGGGAATAGCTCGACGAACGGCCAGCCCAGCTGCGACGCGGCGCCCCTGGCGAAGCTGGTCTTGCCCGTTCCGGGCGGCCCGAACAGCACGATCGCCCGGGGCGGCACCAGGCCGAGCCGTTCGGCCAGCTGCGGCTGTGCCAGCGGCAAGATCACCCGCCGCTCGATGAGCTCCTTCTCCTTGACCATGCCGCCGAGCCGGTCCCAGGCCCCGGCCCGCACCATGCGCCCGCCGAGCTGATCCAGGATTCCGGCGCTGCCCGGGCCGACCGGCTCCACCCGCTCGTATAGGACCATCTCCCGGCGTGCGCTGAACCCGGAATGCTCCAGCGCCAGCGGTCCGGTCTCGCTGTTCGCCGCCAGCAGGCACACGATCCGGCGCACCCCGGCCGTGACCAGCCGCCGTTCCAGCTCACCCAGCATCGCGCTGCCGATTCCCCGGCGTCGCCACGCCGCGGCCAGGCTGATCCGCATCACCCAGGCCTGATCCCCGGTCACCGTGGCCACCGCCACGCCGGCCAGTTCCTCCCCGACCACGGCCACGACGGTCGGCTGATGCGACCGGACCGCCGCGATCAGGTCCGACAGTCCGAACAGCGGCGCCTCGCTGCTCGATGCCGGTCCTCCCACAACCGGACCGCGGCATCGAGGTCATCGGCGTGAAAATCACGCACCCGCCACATCACCACCGCAACAGTGTGACACCCGTCGCGATCGGGACCGAAGCGTGCTCGCGTGATGGGTTCTTCAGAGTGCTATTGCGCATCAGCGCGTTTCTCGAAGAGCCCCGCCTGGTATGCGAGTACGACGGCCTGGACGCGGTTGCGGAGGCCGAGCTTGGCGAGGATGTGCGTGACGTGCGTCTTGACGGTCGTCTCGCTGATGTAGAGCTGTCGACCGATCTCTGAGTTGGATAGGCCGCGAGCGATGAGCAGGAGGATGTCTTGCTCTCGTGCGGTGAGCTCGTCCAGCTCTTTCGGCGGCGCGGGGCGGGGGATGCGGGTGAACTGCCTGATCACGCGCTTGGTAATTGCGGGTGAGAGTAGCGCGTCACCGGCAGCGACCGTGTGCACGGCGGCGATCAGCTGTTCGGGAGGGTCGTCCTTGAGCACGAACCCGTTCGCTCCGGCGCACAGTGCTTCGTAGACGTATTCGTCGAGGCCGAAGGTCGTGAGGATCAGGATCCGGGCGGTGTTGTCGGCGGCGATTATCCGCCGCGTCGCCTCGAGCCCGTCGAGCTCGGGCATCCGGATGTCCATCAGGATGACGGTCGGCTTGAACCGCGCGGCCTTAGCCACCGCCTCGAGCCCGTCTCTCGCTTCTGCTGCCACTTCGATGTCCGGTTCACCGGAAAGCAGCATCCGAAAGCCGGCCCGGACCATCGACTGGTCGTCGGCGATCAGGACACGAATCGTCATGACCGGTACCCGGCCAGCGGAAGGCACGCGGTGAGGCTGAAGCCGCCGCCATTGGTGGTCGCGGTGGTCATCTCGCCGCCGTAGAGCTTGACGCGCTCGTGGATCCCGATGAGCCCGTGACCACGGCTGTCGCTTCTCGCTGCGCCGTGGCCGTTGTCGCTCACTTCGATTCGTAGCTGGTCTGGGGCATACTCAAGTGCCACTTCGGCTTGGGTCGCATGTGCGTGCTTGAGCACGTTGGTGAGACCTTCCTGGACTATCCGGTAGGCGGAGATGTCGATCCCGCGGGGCAGGTCGAGGGGATCACCGTCGACGTGCAACCGCGCGGGGAGCCCGGCGCGCCCGACGTCTTGCAGGAGCGCGCCAAGACGGTCGAGCCCCGGCTGGGGTCCGAGCTCGGCGCGTTCTCCGTCTTCACGCATCGCGTCCAGCAGGTGACGCATCTCCGCCAGTGCGTCGCGCCCCGCCTGCTCGACGCCCTTCAGCGCTTCGCGATCCTCGGACAGCGCGGCGGGGAGCTCGTGCCTGACGGCTCCGACCTGTAGCACCATCACGCTGACGGCGTGGGCGACGATGTCGTGCAGCTCGCGCGCGATCCGGGTCCGCTCCTCGGCCATCGCGATCCGCGCGGCGGTGTCCCGTTCCCGCTCGGCCTGGGTCGCACGTGACTCCGCCGCCTCGGCCTGCACGGCGCGCCCGCGTACGGCAAAGCCCGCGACCCAGCTGATCGCGAACTCGAGCGGGACGACAACGGGCTGGCTGGCTGGGTGTCCGGGAACGCTGGAGACGATGGCCGACGCGCCGACGACGACGACCGCCAGTCCCAACGCCGCCCGGCGGACGTCGCGGAGGTTCCCGAGCAGGAACGCGTCCGCCATCCCGATGGGGAACAGAGCGTCGGCGTACGGGATCAGCAGCGGCTCGACGACCGAAATCCCCGCGGCCAGCAGCCAGTACACCGCCGGACCCGCAAACGGAAAGCGTCGGCAGGCGAAGACCGGGAGCACCAGGGTCGCGATCGCAGGAACGCAGAACCAGAGCGTCGCTTCCGGGGCTCCGGGCGAGCCGCGTCCGAGCACCACTTCGAGCATGGCCGCGATCGCCAGGACCGCGACCAGCACGTGAAACCAGTAGCGGCGCGCGAGATCTCGGACTTGGTTCACGCGTTGAACGTACTTCAGCCCTTTCGCTCTCCGCCTCCTACCTGAGTAGGAGCACCGATCGTCGGCCGGGAGGAGCCGGAATCGGGCTTCGCGACGATGTGGATCCGGTGGCCGGGACCGTACGTTCGGCTCATGTTGAACCAAGCTGTCGTCACAACCGGAGCTTCAGTCCCGGCTCCGGTCGCCCTCCGCGATGTCCGCAAGGTCCATGGCCGGGGCGTAGGAACGGTCGTCGCCCTCGACGGCGTCAGCGCCGCACTGTCCCGGGGGTCGTTCACCGCGATCATGGGGCCATCGGGCTCGGGCAAGAGCACATTCCTGAACGTGGCGGCGGGGCTGGACCGGCCCACCTCAGGAAGCGTTGCCCTCGGCGGTATCGACCTGGCGCACCTCAGCGAGCGGCGGTTGACGATCCTGCGGCGTGAGCGGATCGGGTTCGTCTTCCAGGCCTTCAACCTGCTGCCGTCGCTCACCGTCGCACAGAACATTGCCCTGCCGCTGCGCCTGGACGGCCGCCGGCCGCGGCGCTCGGCCGTGCGTGAGATCGCCGCCCGGGTCGGGCTCGAGAAGCGCCTGCGCGACCGCCCCTCGCAGCTGTCCGGCGGCCAGCAGCAGCGGGTCGCGATCGCCCGGGCCCTCATCACACGGCCGGAGGTGGTGTTCGCCGACGAGCCGACCGGGGCGCTAGACACCCAGAACGGTCGAGCGGTGCTCGCCCTGCTTCGCGAGGTCGTCGACCAGGACGGGCACACGGTGGTGATGGTCACCCACGACCCGGTGGCGGCGGCGTACGCCGACCGCGTCATGCTGCTCGCCGACGGGCGGGTGGCCGGGACGCTCGAGGCCCCCAGCGCCGACCAAGTTGCAGAGCACCTCGCACATCTGGGGGCCTGAGCCATGCTACGTCTCGCCGTTCTCAGCGCTCGTGGCCGCCTCGGCGCGTTCACCGGCGCGCTGATCGCGCTCTTCGCCGCGGCCGTGCTCTCGATGGCCTGGGGTATGCAGCTCGAGTCCATACTGCACACGCATCCGCCCGTTGAGCGCTACGCCGGTGCTACGGCGGTCGTGACCGGGCAGCAGAAGGCCGGCGCTGATCACGATGTCCTGCTCGGCGAGCGCGCGCGAGCGAGTTCCGCACTCATTGCGCGGCTGGCGGCGGTGCCCGGGGTCCGGGCGGCGATCGGCGACGTGTCGGTGCCCGCCGGGCTCGGCGGCAGGGCCGCTGTCGCCCACGGCTGGAGCAGCTCCGCGCTGACGCCGTACGTCCTGAGCGCCGGACGCCCGCCCGCCGGACCCGACGAGGTTGTCACCGGCTACCCCGCCACGCTCGGTACGCGGCTGCCCCTCGCGGCCACCGGGCCGGCGCATAGGGTCACGGTGGTCGGCGTCGCTCAGCCCCGCCACCCCGTCTCCCAGCAGACGGCGATCTTCCTGACCGACGCCGAGGCAACGCGGCTGGCCGGGCATCCGGGCCGGGTCGACGCGATCGGCGTGCTGACTGGCCCGGGCTTCGACGCCGGGCGCCTGCGCGCGGCCGCCGGCGGCGCGCAGGTGCTGACGGGCGACGCACGCGGCGCGGCCGAGTACCCGGAGCTCGAGCTATCCCGCACGACCATGATCCCGGTGACGGCGGCGTTCGGCGGGCTGGCGATGTTCATCGCGATTTTCGTCGTGGCCGGCACGCTGGGCCTGTCGATCCAGCAGCGCGAGCGCGAGATCGCGCTCTTGCGGGCGGTGGCCGCGACGCCCGGCCAGATCCGGCGCATGATCGCGTGGGAGGCGGCGATCGTCGCGCTGGTCGGTTCAGCGGCCGGGATCTGGCCCGGGATCGTACTGGGCCGGGCCCTCGCGCAGGGAATGATCCACCACGGCATCGTGCCGCCGAACTTCACCCTCAACTACGACTGGCTGCCCGCCGCCGCGGCCATCGTCGGCGGGGTCGCCGCCGCGCTGCTCGCGGTGCTGGCCGCCGGACGGCGTGCCGCCCGCGTGCCGCCGGCGCTCGCGCTCACCGACGCCGCGGCCGAGCCACGGCTGCTGGGACCCGGGCGGGTCATCGGCGGGCTGGTCGCGCTCGCCGCTGCGGTTCCGCTGTTCACGGTCTCGGCCACAACCACCACCCCGGAGACAGCCGCGGCGACATCAGAGCTGAACGCGATCTTCCTCGTGGTGGCGGCCGCCTTCCTCGGTCCGATCGTGCCGTACGTGGTCGCCCGGTTGCTAGGGCCGCCGCTCGCGGCGCTCTCACCTGTCGGCGGGTTCCTCGCCTCCGCGAACCTCGGCGCCGCCACCCGGCGTTTCTCGTCAGCCAGCACTCCGCTAGTGCTCACCGTCGCCCTGAGCTGCACCCTCTTCTTCAGCAGCACCACCATCGACCACGCCACCACCCAGCAACGGCAGGCGGCGCTGACGGGCCAGCTCGCCATCACCAGCACAGGACCGGGCCTCCCGGCCGCCGCGCTCGCCGACACGCGCGCCACGCCCGGAGTACGTTCGGCGGTCGCGCTGACGTCCACCACGCTCGGCCCGGGCCTCGGCGCCGATGACACCCTCCCCGCCCAGATCCTCGCCGGAGGGCAGGGCGGCGGCCTCGACGCCGGGGTGATCGCGGGGTCCCTGAGCGCCCTACACGGCGACGCCATCGCGCTCGGGCGCCACCGCGCCGACGCCGCGCACGCCCGCATCGGCGACCGCATGGCGATCATGCTGGGCGACGGCACGCGCACCCACGCCACCGTCGTGGCGATCTACGCCCGCGATCTGGCCTTCGGGGACGCGCTGCTCGCCCCCGAACTCGCCGCCGGTCACCTGACCACCCCGCTGCTCGGCACGATCCTCGTCCGGACCGACCAGCCAGCGGCGGCGGCCACGCGCCTGCAGGCGCTGGCGGCAAGATACCCCGGACTCCAGGTGAGCGACAGCGCCTCACTCGTCACCGCGACCGACGCCGACCGCGAGCTGAACCGCTGGCTCGGCCCGTTCTTCGTCGCGATGCTCTTCGCCTTCACGTCGATCGCCGTCGTCAACACGCTGATCATGATCGCGCTCCGGCGCCGCCGCGAGCTCGCGCTCCTGCGGCTCACCGGCGCCACCACGCGCCAGGTCCGGTCGATGGCGCGCTGGGAGGCCATCCTGATCATCACCATCGGCCTCGGCATCGGGCTGGCGATCGCGGCCACCGCGCTGCTGCCGCTCAGCCGCGCGTTCACGGGAGGCTTCCGTCCCTACGCGCCAGCCGGATGGCTCGCCGCGATCCTCGGCTGCTCGGCGCTCCTGGCTCTGGTGGCCCTGTCAGTCCCGACACGGCGGGCGCTGCGCACGCAGCCGGCCGAAGCAATCCGGATCCAAGAGTAGGGATGGGGCCGATGGCGTCGCGCACTTCCCGGGCGACACGCGTGCCGGGTGCCCGGCACTGGCCGCTCGCGACTCTGCTGCTGGGCCGCCGCCGTCCTGGCTTGCCGCCGTCCTGCTCGGCCTGCTCGAGCCGGCGCTGGCCTACCTCGGCGAACCCTTCGGCCTGTCCATGACCAGCGCTACCGACGGCGCCATCATCTCCGGACTAGAGTCGGCGCTGGTCGTCATCCTGGCCGCCCTGGTGCTCGATGAGGCCATCAGCCGCGCCAGGATCGTTGCCGTCGTGGCCGGCCTCGCCGGGCTCGTCGTGCTACCGGCGGGGGCGGCGGCAGCACGGCTGCCGGCGACCTCTGCATCGTCGGCGGCGTGCTCAGCGCCAGCCTCTACAGCGTCGTGGCGAAGCGCTTCGCCGAACACAGCGACGCGCTATCGCTGACGACCTGGCAGTTCACTGCGGCGACGGCGGTGGCGCTAGCGGTCGCCACTACGCGCTGGGTCGGCCATCCTGACCAGCTGCCGACCGCCGCCGTCATCGGCTCCCAGTCCCGGCCGGGTTGCTGGCCCGCGCCACCCGCGCTGTCAGCTCCGGGACCACGACCCCGGCTGGGACGGATAGACATCTCGTACTCCTCAGGGATCTCGCCGGACTCATGTCCCCGCAAGACCGGCCCCGGGCGTCACTGCAGCCAGCCACATACTCAAGATCCCCGACAGAGTCAAGCTCAGACGTGTCGTAGCACCATGAGCCTCTTTTCAATCACGCGTACCAATTCGGCGGATCGGCGTGTTTTTACCAGGGAATGTCTAGCCGGGGGGTAGAATCGAATTCAGATCCTAGAGAAGCCTGCCCCTCCCGGGGACGACAACGACGCCAGCAGCGGCGGCCCGTCCCGGCGAGGAGGCGACCTAGGTGAGTGCGACGGCCCCGGCGGATGCCCGTGAGGCGCTGGACATGATCCGCGCCGGGCTGGGCTACCTGGCCGCCGCCGACGCGGCCCGGCTCCCCGCCGGGACCCAGGCTGAATTCCTGCGCGAGCTGGAGCGGGACGCCGCGGTCCTGACCGCGGCGCGGGCCGGGATGCTGGCTTCGTTCACCGCCGGCAGGGCCCCGCGGGGGACGGGGACGACAGCGCGGTGTCGTGGCTGATCCACCGGACCGGGATCACCCGCGGCGCCGCGGTCGGGCACACCGCGTGGGCCAGGCGGGTCGCGAGGCATCCGCGGGTGGTCGCGGCGCTGGCCGCCGGGCAGGTCCCGGAGTCCGCCGGGCGGCTGATCTGCCTGTGGACGGACAAGCTCCCCCCGGAGTACCGGGACGCGGCGGACGAGCAGCTGCTGGCCGCGTCCGCGGGGGGGCTGGGGCTGGCGGACCTGGCCGGGTTGTTCGCGGAGATGTACGTGCGGGCCCGGGGGGACCTGCCCGACCAGGACCCGGGCCGGGACTTCGCGGACCGGGAGGTGAAGCTGGCCACCACGATCGGCGGGGCCGGGGTGCTGCACGGGGACCTGACCGGCGAGTGCGCCGCCGCGGTCGCCGCGGTGCTGGACGCGCTGTCGGCCCCGGCCGGGGCCGAGGATGACCGGTCCAAGGGGCAGCGGTATCACGACGCGCTGGCCGAGGCGATGCGTTGGCTCGTAAAATGCATCGTGACGTCTGTCACACCAAGTCGATACGGGTGTGGTACGTGCGATCGTCTGTGGGTGCCGAAAACCTCGTCCACGTTCGGGAGTGACCAGCAGCCGCAGCCCCTGGCGGCGCGCTTTCGGTATCACGGCGAGGAGGGTCGCGATCCAGGCCCGGCCCGCCCAGTCCAGGTCCGGGCGGCGCGACTGCCGCTGTTGCAGGACGGTGAGCTGGTGGCGCAGGATCAGGATCTCGGCGGTCTTTCATGTCTCCTCGCGCCGGGACAGCCGCAGCCAGGAGGCCGTCCGCGTGATGAGGAGGAAGACGAACCGCAGGCACATGACCGGTGATCATCACGGCCAGACGGCAAGGAAGGCAACTCTGCTGGTAACAGCTGCGGACGAGATTCTCGGCACGCACAGTCAACTGCAGGCTAACTTAGTGCACGCTGACAGGGAAGCGGTCATAGATAAAGGAACATCGTTTAGCTACTGAGCCCGATTAGGAAAATGACGTGACTAGACTCAGGGCCCGCGCCTTGACTCGCCTCCGGAGCCGGAGAACAATCAGAGGCCCCATTGGGCCATTCGAGGGATCGCTGCCATGGTCGGTGTTCATCCCCCCAGGAAAAACTTTGATCGGCTAGTCGAGTGTCCATCGCCCGCGAATGCGGTCGTGCGCGGCTGCGTCCACCACTGCGGCAGCCAGCACGTCTCCGAGGACGGTGGGGGGACCGGGTGAGCGCCGATGACGGGCGCCCGATCTTCGACGGCCTGGTCGAGTACCCGCTGCCAGCCAAGCCCGGTGTCAAGGACTACGTCGTCTACTGCGGGGACAACCTCGCGGGGTACGGCGTGGGGGCAAAATCCTTCTTTGACAAGCACTATCCGAACCATGTCGCGATGACCGCGAATACCCTGCAGGACGTGATGACGGCCCTGGCGGCCGACGTCACGTCGAACGGGGTGACGCAGATCCGCGAGCTGGTGCTCGTCACCCACGCCAACACCCTCCAGCTCTTCTTCCCGGTGGTCCCGGCCGGGGCGGATGTGGACGCTAGCTACGGCTGCGTAACCGCGTGGTCCCTGGCCAGGCTGCAAGGCGAACTTAAGACCAAGTTCGCGAGCTTCGATCAGGCCCGGAACACGGTCGTCCCGCTGCTGCTCGACGACTCGTGGGTGACAATCCGCGGCTGCCGGATCGGCAACTCGGCCGAGGCCCTGTATGCCCTGTACTCGTTCTTCGGCGGTCGCGCGAACGTCTACGCGCCGACGAGGTACCTGGCCTTCGGCGACCTCCCGATCGAGCCGGGCACCCGGCTCGACTCGAAGACTGC
This sequence comes from uncultured Actinomycetes bacterium, assembly GCA_963819785.1. Taxonomy (GTDB): domain Bacteria; phylum Actinomycetota; class Actinomycetes; order Streptosporangiales; family Streptosporangiaceae; genus Palsa-504. Next base: position 10,500 of record CAWFXW010000018.1, read on the forward strand.
GGTCTACACCTACCTCGTCAAGCAGCACTTCCTTTCCAGCAGTGAGCACACCCCCAAACGGCAGGCGGCTATCGTCACCGACCTCGTCGATCCTGAGTTCTTCTCAGAAACCTTCCAGCTCGCGACCGCCCAGCTCAGCGGAGGCGACCCAGCCGCAGCTGCGGCCTATCAGCAGCTCGTCGACGAGCTCAACCAGTACCAAGCCGGCGCGGAGCTGACGGCGGCGTTTGCGACCGCCGGCCACCAGCTCTCGGCGAACCCGCAGGTCATCTTCTCCCGAACCCTTCCTGACGGCTCCATCGACCCGAGCACCGCCCCTGCGGTGCGCGCCTTCTGGTACGTGCACGACACGTCGCTTTCGGACGGTACCGAGACAGTCGACCTCGTCTACCAGATCCGCGACGAGATCGACGCCGGCGGCACGTCGACCCTCGCGGCCAACGCCCAGCTGGCAGTGACCAGTGCCTATGCGAGCGTCCCGTTTCAGGCGTTCTTCGAGCAGCCCGACGACGACGCGTTCAACGCGGTGGTCGCCCGGCTCGCGGGACACGCCGACGAGGGCCAGTACGCCGGCCAGGCGTACCAGGACGCGTACAACGCCGTCGAACTCATGCTGGACAACGGCATCTGGACAAATGACACCACCGATATCGCCGCCGCCGTGAACTACGGGCTGGTCAATGCCGGCTTCGACCCGCTGCCCGACCCCTTGCCCCCCATCCAGAACACGAACGTGGGCGAGGAGGCGTGGCAGATCCAGATCCCGGCCACGCCGCCGCTCGTGCTCGCGGTGAAGATCGATCTCGTTTCCGCCCCGGACGGCTCGTCCCTGCACTCGATCGTCGTCTCCCTGGATCTCGATCAGAACGGGCTGGACCAGGTGAAGAAAAGAGTGCTGCAAACCCGCGGATGGGTTCCGGATACGCCCGGGACCGAGATCGCCGCCTACCTAGACGGCTTCACGGCCAATCAGCTGTCTAGCTTGATGGACTACCTGCGCAGTGCCTACCGGCCGGCCTACGCCTACTACCTTGACCACGCCCTGGCGGCCATCGAGCGCAAGCGGGACTTCTTGACCTGGGCCGGCACTCAGCCCGACTTCGACGCCCCCTCGCCCGCCCACCAGCTGCTGCGACCGAACGAGTACCACGACTTGGGGCAGGTCGCCTTTGGCTTCGGCTTCAATGACAACTGGAGCGAGGTCAAACAGCAATCGAAATACACCGCGACGGTTCAGACCGACCTGTTCTTTGAGGGGTCGCTCACCGATAAGCTCCAGCTAGGGGACACCACGTACACGTGCGGTGTGCGCCCACCTGACTCACGCTACTTTAGCCGCGCCGAGCTGCAGGCCAGGGAGTCGCAGGGGCACGAGCAGTACTATCCCGTGAAGGGGAAGGTCATCTATGACCCGCCGAGGGCGCCGGTCGACCAAGGGTGCATCGACCTTGAGAAGGCGCTGCAGAAGTGGAAGGAGCTGCGCGACGCGGGCAAGACCTTTCAAGTGCAGCAGCAGGAGCTCAGCGACCTGGTGGGGGCGGACCGTGAGTCCGGCTGGGAGCGGATGAAGAAGACGCTCGAGCCGGCCGACATGGGCTTCGAGCTCTGGGATATGGTCTTCGACTCCAAAATCGAATACCGCGCCCTTGCGGTGCACTTCGCCGAGAAATGGTGCGCGAAGAATATCGTGACAGCGGGGCTGAAGGAGTGGCTAGTGCACTCGCTCGGCGTGACGGGCGATGTCCTCGAGGTCATGCCGGCGATCCAGATCCCGATCGAACTGATGCTGGACGTCTTCGAGAATGAGGCGGCCGGTGCGGAGGCATACAAGCAGCTCGGAGAGCTGGTCGCGATGCGGCAGTGGCTGCACCAGCTCTGGAACCTGACCTTCCAGGTGCCCTTCCCCGACGAACTGCACATCGACTTGGGCGGTGCGGATGAGGCGACGCGGGCTTGGCGCGCTGAGCAGAGAGTGCCGGGTTCGGGGGTTACGATGTTCCTTCCTGACATTCAGGACGGTTACGCAAGTGCGGCCGTCACCTACGGCCGCTTCGGACCGCACATCGTCGAGCTCGCGGACGAGTACCTCGATCAGCAAATCTCCCAATCGGGGCTGAGTCCGTGCTCAATCACAGCCCTGACTAAAGTCGGCCTGTACGACCATGACGAACTGCGCCGGAGGACCATCCGGCGGTTCGCCGACCTCTTCCTCGACGCCTTGCCGCCGGTCCCATGAGCGGCGAGCTGACCGAGCTGTACCTGGCCCTGCTCGACTTCATCGAGCCGCTGCGTACCCGCCTGGAAGAACCCGACGCCCTCGAGTACCTCTTCTACCGCTACGGCTGGGACGCGGTGATGGACGACGCGGCGTTCGCCCGCATCCGGCAGACGGCGACGATCATCGCGCCGATCGAGCAGTTCGCCACCACGGCGGAGGCCCTGCGGCCGAAGCTGGCGGCCGGCAGCCTGGACGCGGCGGACATCGAGGCACTCGGTCAGTCGGCGGCAACGCTGATCCGGGCGCTGGCCGCGTTCTCGCTCCCCGACCTGAGCGGCGTTGCCGACCCGTTCGGCCGCGCCGATTTCTGGGAGAGCATCGCGGAGCAGGTGTTCGACGACCTGCTCGAGCAGTACCTGCGCGTCTACCAGCCGGTCATCTTCCTGGTGCTGCGGCTGTGGAACGTTATCCGCTACGACCTGACCAGCCCCGCCGGTCCCGGCCGGGTCTCGTACACGCGGGTCTGGTTCGACTGGGCCCAGGCGTCCTCCATGATGACCAGCCCTCTCCAGGCGCTGGAGCAGGCCTACCACTGGGGCGACCCGGCCCAGCCGTTCGACTACGAGCAGGCGCTGGCCGCGCTGCAGCTTGTCTTCCAGGCGATCCGCGTCCCGGCCGCCTTGTTCGCGCCAGCCCTGGCCACGGCAGCGCCGCCAGGCGACTCCAACCAGGCGGCCCGCGATGACGTACTCGCGCTGCGCATGACGCTGCTCGAGCGCGACTTCCCCGCCGCGAACGCCTTCTACCAGCTTGGCCTCGAGATTTTCCCGGCCGCCAAAAGCACCGACCAGGTTCCTACCGGGCTGATACTGAAGCCGGTACTCGAGGGCGGCGCCAGCACCACGCTTCCGCTGAACAACCTGCTCAGCTTTACCCTGGCCACCGCCGTCTCGGCCGACGACGTCATCGGGCTGGCGATCTTCCCCGACCACGCTGGCCTCGTCGGCGGGGCGCCTTCCGTCGGGACGAGCCTGTCGCTGCAGACCACCGGCACCGGAACGTGGTATGCGCTCGGGACCAAGACCAGCTCGCACATCGAGCTCTCGGGCTTTCTGCTCCAGGCTTCCATCGCGGGGAGCCTCGACGATCCCGAGATCAAGCTGCAGGCGGGCTTCGCCGACAGCGCGGGCCAGCCGGGCTGCACGGCGGTCGTCCTCCTGTCTGACGCCGACCCGTTTGTGCAGGGGACGGTCAACGGGTCCGCGCTCAAGTTCGCCTTCTCCCCGCAGATCGCCTGGTCGAGCAAGACCGGGCTGCTATTCAGCGGGAAACCGACCATCAGCTTCGACCTGCCGCTCAGCATCGCGCTGGGGCCGATCTCGCTCACCGATGTCACCCTGGCGCTCGCCGCGCCGCCGCAGGCGACCCCGGCGAAGGGAGTCGCGGTCCGGATCGGCGTCGGCGTCACCGGCACCCTGGGTCCGGTCAAGGTCGCCGTCTCGCAGCTTGGGTTCACCTGCCTCATCACCCCCTACTCGCGCGACGACGTGCGCGCACTGCCCCCGGGCGCTGCCGCGCCGGCACTCGGGGCGGTGGACGTGGACCTGCAGTTCGCCCCCCCGACTGGCGTCGGCCTCAGCATCGACGCCGGCGTCGTGACCGGCGGCGGCTTCCTCAAGCACAGTGGCGACGAGTACGCGGGGGCGCTGGACCTGTCGCTCAAAGGCGTGGCGGTCAAGGCCTACGGGCTGATCCAGACCAAGCTGCCCGGCGGACAGCCCGGCTACTCGTTCATCGCGGTGATCTCGGCCGAGTTCCTGCCGGCCATCGAGCTTCCGTTCGGCTTCTCCCTGGACGGCGTCGGCGGCCTGATCGGCATCAACCGCAGTCGATCTCGCAGAGCGCCATCGAGACCGCCCTGTGGGCGCACCACCTGGACGGCCTGCTCTTTCCCGAAGGACCCGGTCGCCAGCGCGCCGCAGCTGCTGTCGGCCCTCGACACCTATTTCCCGGCCGCACCGGGACGCTACGTGGTCGGGCCGCTGGTCAAGATCGGCTGGTCGGCCAACCTCGTCGTCGGCGAGGTCGCTGTGCTGTTCGAGCTGCCCGAGCCGCTGAAGATCCTGCTCATCGGCGACATCCAGGTGAACGCGCCGACGGCGAAGCCGCAGCTGGTGCTGCACATCTCGTTCGACGGCGGCATCGACTTCGGGGCGAAGACTCGCGTTCTTCGACGCCTCGCTGCACGACTCGAAGATCGCGGGCTACCCGATCAGCGGCGACCTCGCGTTCCGCTACGGGTGGGGCGACGACGCGGTGTTCGCGCTGGCCCTCGGCGGCTTCAACCCGCAGTTCCAGCCGCCGGCGTCGTTCCCGACGCTCAAGCGGCTCGCTATCTCCATCGGCTCGAGCGTGGCCAAGCTCGACGCCCAGGCGTACCTCGCGCTCACCTCCAACACGCTGCAGTTCGGCGCCCGCGTCGAGCTGACCGCCGGAACCGGCGGCTTCAACGTGCACGGCTGGCTGGGCTTTGACGCGCTGTTGGAGAAGGATCCGCTGTCCTTCGAGTTCGACCTGACCGCCGGGGTCGACCTGCGCTCCGGCAGCAGCGTCCTGGCCTCCGTGCACCTGGACGGGAAGCTGTCGGGGCCGACGCCCGTGGCACATCAGCGGTGAGGCGTCGCTGAGCCTGCTGTTCTTCGACGTCTCGGTGCACTTCGACAAGACCTGGGGCGAGCGCGCCGGGCCGGCGACGCTGCCGGACCCGCTCGCGGCTCTGACCGCCGCGCTGGCCGACCGCTCGGCCTGGAGCGGGCTGGCCGCGCCGGGAGTGCGGGCGGCGATCTCGCCCGGTGGGCACGCCGTCCGACGCCGGGGACGCCGTGCTGCTCGATCCCGCGGGCGCGCTGCGCATCGCGCAGCGCGCCGTGCCGCTCGACCAGCCGATCACCCGGTTCGGCGGCGTTTCCCTGGGCCGCACGGTCACGTTCTCGGTAGACTCCCTCACCGCGTTCGGCCAGTCGGCCGCGTCATTGGACACGACGACGGCCGCGTCATTGGGCACGACGACGGAGGAGTTCGCCCCGGCGCAGTTCCTCGACCTGACCGACGCCGAGAAGCTGTCGCTGCCGTCGTTCAGCCGCTTCGACGCCGGCGTCGAGCTCGGGGTCGGCGCGGTCGACCTCGGCCACAGCGGCCGGAGCCGGGCCGTCCTCACGCCGATCGTCTACGACACGAACGATCATCGACTCGCTTCCGCCCTTGCCCACGCACCCGACCCCGCCTCCGTACCGGCTGGGCCTGGCGGCGGCGCTGGCGCTGAACGGCAGCGTCGGCCGTCTCGCGCCCGGGCTCGACCGCTACGCTCCCGCGCCCGGCACCCCGCCGCGGGTGGCGCTGGCCGCCGACCAGTGGGTCGTCGCCAGTACGACCGACCTCGGGCGCCGGGCCGACATCGCCAGCGACGGAACCAAGCTCGGCGCGCACCTGGCGCTCCAGCAGTACCTGGCCGCCAATCCCGTCGAGGCGGGCGGCCTGCAGATCGTCCTAGCGAGTGAGGCCGGATGAGCGACGACGACGGCGCGGAGTACGCGTTCTTCTCGGTGCTGCGCCGCGGCCTGGCCGCGTTGATCCAGCCGGGCACGCCCGCGGGCGACCCCCGGGTCGCGGTCCCGGCGACCCTTTCCACCGGGGGATCGTCGGTTACCGGACCCGCGCTTGCCCTCTACGGGCCGGGGGACGTGGCCGGGTTCGACGCGGGCACCGTGCGCCGGACCTGGCCCGCGGCGGGCGCTGGCAGCGCCGAGACGAACTACTTCCCACTCGCCGAGCTCAGCGAGGCCGACCTGCCCTGGCGCTACTCGCCCGACGCGGCCGCCGGAGACCGGCTCACGCCCTGGCTGTGCCTTATCGTCCTGGCCGACGGGGAGATCGGCGGCCAGACGGCGGCCACCGCCGGACATCCGCTGGCCACGGTCACCGTGACCAGCGCAGCCGGGCTGCCGGACCTGACCCAGGCGTGGGCCTGGGCTCATGCCCAGATCTTCGGCGGGCCGGACGCGCCGGCCACCGACTACGACCCAGCTTCGGCCAGCGCGGTGCTGACTCAGGCGCCGGCGCGGGCCTCCGCCCGGCTGCTGTGCCCGCGGCAGCTGCAGTCCCCAGACGAGCTACCAGGCGTTCCTGGTCCCGACCTTCGAACGGGGACGGCTGGCCGGCCTCGGCCAGCCGGTGACCGGGGTCGACCGGCTGGCCGCCCGCCTGGCAGCCGCGGCAGGAGCCGGTCATCTTGCCGGTCTACTTCAGCTGGAAATTCCAGACCGGCCTGGCCGGCGACTTCGCGTCGCTGGTCGCCCAGCTCCATCCGGTCGGCCAGGTCCCGGACGCCGTGTGGCAGCGCGGCCTGGCCGTCAGCCCGCCCGGTGCCGACCCGGCGAACTGGCAGGTCGTGGACCTGGCCAGCGCACTGAAGCCGGTCGGGACAACGATCGCGGCCTGGCTCGGCCTCGACCAGCACGGCTTCACCGCCGCACTCGCCGCCCGGACCAACGCCACCGGGACGCAGCTCGCGCCGCCGCTGTACGGGCGTTGGCTGGCGGCCGCCAGCGCCCTGTCCACCGCGGCGGATGCCATCGCCGCCGTGGTTCCACCAGCTCAACGCCGACCCGCGGGCCCGCGTCGCCGCCGGGCTCGGCACGGTGCTCGTCCAGTCCGAGCAGCAGCAGCTGCTCGCGGGCGCCTGGGCCCAGGTCGCGGGTATCCGCGCCGCCAACGAGCGGCTGCGGCTGTCCCAGCTGGCCCGCGAGCTCGCGCTCCGCCTCTACACGCGGCACCTCACGGCGCTGGACCCGCAGAGCCTGATCCAGGTGAGCTCGCCGCTGCACGGACGGGTGCGAGTCGGTCCGGCGACCGCGGCGGCGCAGTTCGCCGCGAGCCCGATCGTCCCCGGTGCCCTCGCGCCCGCCTGGCGCCGCGCCGCGCGCCCGCTCGGCACGCTCGGTGTCCGTCAGGGCCGCCCGGCCGGCGCGCCGCCGACGGCGGCCCCGGGTGCGCTGGCCCGCCTGAACAGCGGGGCCCTGTCGGTGGTTCCCGCCCCGGCGGCGCCGCCGGCCGGCGCGACGGGCGCGGCCATCCGGCTCGGTGACCTCGCCGGGGTCTTCACGACGGCCAGCGTCACCCCCGACAAGCTCGCGACCGTCGCCCGCCCGCCCGGCTTCGCCGTAATGACCTGGGACACGCCGGCCACGGCCACACCTGTGCCTAGCCGACCTGCCGGTCCCCGTCGACCCGGTCGAGCCGGTGAACCCGGTCGGGCCCGTTGACCCGGTCAAACCGGTGGACCCGCTCGGACCTGTCGATCCAGTCAAACCGGTGAACCCGATCGGGCCGATTAACCCAGTTGGACCTGCCCAGCCGGGAGATCCCGTGAACCCAGCCGACCCCGGCAAGCTGCTCCTTCCGGTTCTGGCCCCGCCGGTCAACCGGCTGCCCGACACGGCCGCGGACGTGTTCACCGCGGCGGCGGGCGCGCTCATGACGCAGCTCGCCCAGCCGCCCGCGGCCGGAACGACCTGGACCGCGGCGGACCTCGACGGCGCCACCACGGCGATCAAGACCACGCTCCACCCGGTCGCGACGATCGAGAAGCCCTTGGCGGCGCGGCTGACCGGCGTCGACGCGGGCCCGCGGCGGACCGACCCCCTCGAGCCGGTGATGGCGGCCCCGGCCTTCCCGCAGCCGATGTACGCGCCGCTGACGGCCCTGGGACGCGAGTGGCTGCTGCCCGGGCCTGGACCAGATGACCCCGGCCGACGCCATCGCCCTGTTCACGACCAACTGGCCCTTCGTCGAGTCGTTCCTGGTCGGGCTTAACCACGAGCTGGCCCGCAAGCTGCTCTGGAACGGCTATCCGACCGACCAGCGCGGCACCTACTTCCGGCGCTTCTGGGACATCCGCGGGCCCGCGGACCCCAGCGGCGGCGACGTCGGCCCGATCCACCAGTGGACGGCGCCGCTCGGGCAGAACCGCCAGCTGACCACCGACCCGCTGGTGCTGCTGGTACGGGGCGAGCTGATCCGCCGCTACCCGAACGTCGTGGTGTACGCCGTCCCGGCGACGGCGGCGTCCGGCGGCAGGCGCACGATCGCCCCGGACGCAACCGAGACCGACCCGATCTTCTTCGCACTGATCGAGCCGGACATCGCCCTGTTCGGCTTTGACATCGAGCCCGGCCGACGCCCGCGCCGACCCCGGCTGGTTCTTCGTGCTCCAGGAGCATCCGTCCGAGCCGCGGTTCGGACTGGAGCCGGTGCCCCCCTCCGGTGCAGCATTCGGCGCGCAGCCGGACAGCTGGCAGGCGCTCGCCTGGAGCGACCTGGCCGCGAGCGCCGCCGACCTGGCCGCGCTGAACTACATCGACCTGACCGCGGCACTGCCGCTCAGCCCTGTCCAGCCCGACGGGACCGGCGCCGCCTGGCAGATGAACGGCACGCCGCCCAGCCGGGCCGCCGACCTCGCCGACATCACCTTCCGCCAGTCTCAGCGCCTGGCCGTCCACGGCTCGGTCCTCATTCCCGCCCCGCCGCCCCGCCGGCGTCGCCCGCCCCGCCGGCTCCCGCCCCAGCCACGCCGCCGGCCGGCGGAGGAGACAGCACATGACCCTCGACGCGGCCTACCCGATCGCGCTGCTGCCGGTCCGGCTCGAGACGAGATTCGCCGGGCGTCGCTGCTGCAGGTGCGGATCTTCCCGGACGACATCTGGGCCGACACCCACGAGCCCGAGCTCACCGCGCAGGAGCTGGCGGACGGGAACGCCTACCTCGCCGCGAAAGCGTCTGGCCTGGCCGCCGAGCAGGCGGCCTGGGGGGTGCTGGTCTCCCGGTGGACGGCGCCGCGCGCCGCCTGGATCGCCAGCGCGGTCACCGCCGGATCGCCCCCAGCCCGCGCGGAGAGCTGGACCCGGGCGGCCCAGGCGCTGCTGCCCGCCCAGTGGGTGGTGCGGGCCTACCAGGGGCCGCGGGTCTACACGGTCGCCAGCAGCGCCGTGCGCACACCGCTCGCGCTGACTCTCTCGCCCGCCTCGACCCCGGCCGACCAGGTGCCGATCTCCGACGGGCTCTCGATCGACGCCGCCGTGCAGTGGACGGTGGACTTCGCCGCGGCGCAGAGCGCGGGCATGGCGGTCACGGTCGACCTGACCCGCCCGGACCGGGACGTTCCCGGGTCCGGCCGCCGGTCTCCGGGGTCGACCTCCTCGTCGTCGTCGGGGTCAGCGAGTCGCAGGCTCCGGCCGACGGCGCGGCGCAGCTGCGCGCCCTCCTCGACGCCCAGCACTACACGCGCGGCCTGGCCTTCCTCCCACCGGGGACACCGACCAACAACACGCCCGGCCGTCGCCGGCCGCGTTCCCTCCGCCTGACCCGGGCGGCGCCGCCAGCTTCGCCGTCGAGCGCGGGGCACCGCTGGCCAGCCCGGCCAGCCCGCCCGGCGCCTACGGCACGGCCTTCGCCCGCGCGCTCGGCCTCCCGCTCGCGGCCGGCGAGCAGGTCGCCGCGGTCGAGCACGTCGACGGGGCGGGCACCGACGGCGACACGCCGGCCGCCGCGATGAACGACGCCCTGTGGCCCGCGACGCTCGGCTACCTGATGGAACAGCTGATGGTGCCCGAGTTCGACGCCGCCACGATCAGCCGCGCGCGCCAGTTCTGGGTCGACCGCGTCCGGCCCGGCGGGACCGCTGCCCGCGTTCCGCGTCGGCCGGGTGCCCTACGGGCTGCTGCCCGCCGTGTCGGTCGACCGGCTCGCCGCCGACCCGCGCTTCACCCCGGTCCTGCGCGCCCTGCGCGACCAGTACTTCGTCACCGGCGGCCGCGTCCGCCCCCCGGATCACGCCGGGCTCCGCCGATCCCGACGGGGACCTGCTGAAGGTCCTCGCGCTCGACGCGAGCTGCCACCAGCTGCGCACCCGGGTCCATCTCGGGCTGGAGTTCACCACCAACGCGGCCGGGCTGCTCGGCCCGCTCGCGGTCCGGGAGCAGGAAGTGCGGCGGGCGGCGCGCGCCGCAGCCGCGGCCACGCTGCTCGGCACGGTCGCGCTCAGCGGGCAGACCCGGCTCGGCGGGCTGGACGGAGCCGACGGTCTACGAGCTGATCGGCGCCCCGCTCGTGACCACCGCGCCCCTGTCTGAGCAGTTCGGGCTGGACGGCGCCGACGGCACCGGCCTGAACTACATCCGCTGGCTGCACGACAACGCGACCGCCAACCGTGCCGCGATCAGGGACGACGCGCTGCCCGGCAGCGCCCGCCCGCTGCTGTACCGGCTGCTGCGGCACGCGCTGCTGACGGAGATGGACCGGTTCGCCTTCACCCAGCTGCTTGCGGCCAACATCGTCTCGGCCCAAGACCAGCCCGAACGGGAGCTCGTCCAGCTAATCGCGGCGGGCGCCTCGCTGACCGCCTACGAGCGCATCGAGCGGGCCGCGGCGCAGCCCGCCTTCGCCAGCGCGCTGACGTCCTACCTGACCCGGCTGGCGACGCTGGCCGCGCTGCCGACCGCGGAGCTCGACCGGCGGTTCGGCGAGACGCTCGACGCCTGCTCGCACCGGCTGGACGCGTGGATCACCGCGGCGGCGACCGACCGCCTCCAGGCGCTGCGGGCGGCGTCGCCGGCCGGCTGCCACCTCGGCGGGTTCGGCTTCGTCGAGAACATCCGCCCGGGCGGCACCGCGGCGCCGCCCGGCGGCTACGTGCACGCCCCCTCGGCGGCGCAGGCCAGCGCCGCCGCCATCCTCCGCAACGGCTACCTCAGCCGGGGCGGCTCCGGGTCGGTGTACGACACCGACCTCAGCTCGGCCCGGGTACGCGACGCGCTCACCCTGCTGGACGGCACCCGCCAGGGCGAGCCGCTCGCCGCGCTGCTCGGGCAGCGTTTCGAGCGCGACCTCCACGACCGGCAGCTGGACCTTCTCATCGCCCCCCTGCGCGCGGACTTCCCGCTGGTCGCGGGCAAGACGTCGGCGGGTGACGGGCCGACGGAGCTGGTGGCGGCGGGCAACGTCGTCGACGGGCTCGCCCTGCGGCAGGCCTGGAACCAGCAGGCCCCGCCGTTCGCCGGCAGCAGCGGCAGCCTGCCAGCGCCCTGACGGACGCGCAGCTCTCGAGCTTCCACGCCGCCCTCGACGCGCTCAACGACGCCGTCGACGCCCTGGCCGACCTGCTGACCGCCGAGTCGGTCTTCCAGGCCGTCCGCGGCAACCCGGCCGCGAGCGCGGCCAGCCTCGACGCGATGGCGGCCGGCGTCCTCCCGCCGGCGCCCGAAGTGACCCGGTCGCCCCTCGGGAGGCGTGTCGTTCACCCAGCGGCTGGCGGTCGCCCTGGCTCCCGGTCCGCCGGCTGCCGACGCGTGGGGTCCGCTGACCCCGCGTGCCGCCGCCGAGCCGGTGCTCGACCACTGGATCGGCACCCTGCTCGGCTCGCCGGCCGCGATCGGCGGCCAGGTGCTGTTCCCGGACGGCAGCTTCGCCATGACGTGCGGCTGGACGCGCTCGGGCTGCGGCCCGTCGACCTGGTCGCGCTGGCCCGCACCCAGCCGACCGGCCTGGGCGACGGCGAGCTCGACCGGCGCGTGCTCGCCGCTGCCGGCGCTCCGGCCGGCGCGCAGGTCGTCTACGGTACGACGAGCCTCGCCTGGAGCCTGGCCGACGCGGTCGAGCTGGCCGCGGCGATCGGCGGGCTGCTGACCGTCGCCCGGCCGCTGGCACCGTCAGACCTGATCCTGCCCGCGGACGCCGGCGGCGCGGCGTTCGCGCCCGCCGCGGCGGCCGAGGCCGCCGCACGCGCCCAGGCGGCGCTGGACCAGCTGGCGAGCGACGCCGCCGCCCTCAGCCAGGCCCTGGCCGCGGTGACCGGCGCGGCTCCCGGCGCGGCGACCGCCAGCCAGCTCGCCGCCCTGCGCGCCGCGCTCCAGCAAGCGGCCGCCTTCGGCATTGACGGCGCCTACCCGGCGGGCGACGCCGATGCCAGCGCGCTCACCGCGCTGGCGACCGGGATCCAGAAGGAGCTCGCGGCCCGGCAGGCCGCCGCTGGCCCGGCCGATCCCAGCGCCCCCGATGCCGGCGCACCCGATCCCGCCGCGCTGGCCGCCGCGGCCGCGCAGACGGCGCAGGCGGTCTTCGGCCGCGACTTCCTGCTGCTGCCGCACCTGGCGGCGAGCGATCTCGCCGCGCCCCTCGCCGCGTCGCCCGCACTCGTCGGTGACCTGAACGCGCCGCGCCAGGCGCTGCAGCAGCTCGCCCGGGTGCGGGCGAACCTCGGCCCGGTGGCGCTCGCTGTGGCTCTACGGGCAGGCGTTCGGCGCCCCGGCTCCGGCCCTGGAAGTCGCGCAGCTGCCGCCCGCCGACGTCTGGGCGGGCCGTCCCGGCGCGGACGTCGCCAGCGGCACCCTGTCGCTGATCGTGCACCGGCCGGACGGCGCGGCTCCGGACGGTGGCTGGGTCGGCCTGATCGTCGACGAGTGGACGGAGGTGATCCCGTCGGCCACGGCCGACACCGCGCTGTCCTTCCGCTACGAGTCTCCGGTGGCTGAGGCCCCGCAGGCGGTGCTCCTCGCGGTCCCGCCGTCGGCCACCGCCGCCTGGGACACCGACACCCTGCTTGACACGGTCCGGGAGACGCTCACCCTGGCGAAGATCCGGGCCGTGGACAGCTCGCTGCTCGACGGTCTGCGCCCCTTCTTGCCCGCGATCTTCCTGAGCGGCAACACGGCCAACGACACCGTTTCCACCAATTTCCTCGGGTCCATCATCGGCGAGCCCAAGCTAAGGATCAGCTGATGCCCTCGATCACGTACTGGAACCAGCTGCAGCCGAGCCCGCGTTACCCGTCGGTCGCCGAAGGCCTGGCGGCGCTGGTGCGCGACCCAGCCTGGTTCCTCGCCCGGCAGTGGCAGCTCGGCGAATTCGAGGGCCTCGACGGCGGTTCGCCCGCCTTCGTCCGCATCGGTTCCCACACGACCCCGTTCGACTCCGCCTCGCTGGGTCCCGGACAAGTGCCGCTCGCGGCGGCCGAGGTGCTCGAGCCGGTAGTCCAGGCCGAGTCCGTCACGGCCGACGTCGCCACCCAGGTGGAGCTCGGGCAGACCTTCGAGTCGCTCGTCCCGCCGGCGATCGCCGCCCTCTACCGCACGGCCTACCCGGTCGCCCCGGCCGACGCCGCCGCCGACCCGGCCGAGGCCCGCTTCCGGTCCGTCTGCGCGGGCCGCGCCACCGACGGCGCAGCGCTCTACCAAGCGGCCAAGGCCGCCCAGGCCGCGCACCAGCCCCTGCCGGCCAAGCCCGTGCTGGACGCGGCCACCACCCCGGTGGCGGCCCAGGCCGTCAGCACCTTCATCGCGTGGGTCGAGTCGACCTGGGGTACGTTCGCCGGCGGCGAGCCGCCTGCCTGGGACGCCGCCCGGCTCGACTACGCGGCCACCGTCTCCGCCGGAGCCCTGACGCTCAGCGCCGAGCCGGACTCCGAGGGCGCCCTCGACTGGTACGCATTCGACCTGACCGCCGGCCCGCCGCCCGCTGGCACGCCGACCATGACCAGCGTCATCCCCGGTCACGTGCGGTTCCGGGGCATGCCCAGTACGCGCTGGTGGGATTTCGAGTCCAGCGCGACCGACTTCGGCGCACTGCTGACCGACACCCGTGACCTGGCCAAGCTCCTGTTCGCCGACTTCCTGCTCGTACACGGGGACGACTGGTACCTGTCCCGGCTCGACGTGCCCCGCGGCTCGCTCTGCTGGATCGACTCGCTGACCGTAAACGACGTCTTCGGCACCGCCACCGCGATCCCCCGCGCCGACGCGGCCGCAGGCGGCTCCTGGACGCTCTTCTCCACGACCGATCAGAGCGGCGGCGGCATCACGCCGTTCCTGGTGGTTCCCGCCAGCGCCACGGCGGCGCTGCAGGCGAGCGCGCCGCTGGAAGAGGTCCACCTGCTGCGGGACGAGACCGCCGATATGGCGTGGGCCATCGAGCACATCGTCGAAGGCCCGCTCGGAGACCCGGTCACCAATACACCAGTGCCGGCGCCAGCCGCCCCGGCCAGCGCCCCCGCGGCCCTCGCCTACCAGCTCGCGAGCCCGCTGCCGGCGAACTGGTTCCCCCTGCTGCCGACGGCCGACGACCTGGCGCTCGTCGCGGGAACCGTCGAGGGCAGCGACCAAGCCCCCGCCAGCCGTCTGCTCCAGCGGCTGTCGACCGCAGGCTTCCAGCTCCCCCAGCACGAGATCAGCCGCTCCGGCCTGCGACTCGACCGCGTCGCGAACCGCACCCGCACCTCCGACGGCGACGCGAAGCTGTGGGTCGCGCGCCGCAGGCACATCGGCGCCGGCGAGGCATCGAGCGGCCTGCGCTACGACGAGGCGACCCCCGCCGATCAGGAGGATTGACACCGGTACCTGGCCGCGCCTCTCGTTCGGGGCGATCTAGGGCGACGGTACCCGGCTACCCTGGCCATAGCTGGGATTCCGGGCCACACTCCGGGTCAGGACGATTGCCACAAGCTCACGAGATGCTTCTCGCCGACCGACAGGGGGTACCCCTCCGCGCGGAGCCGGTCACGGACCGCGATCCCGACCCGGACGAAGCTCTCCTGGCTCCAGCTCTTCTTGTCCTTGCGGGTCTTGATCAGCCTGCGGAACCGAGCCAGCCACTCGTCCCGGAACAACCGGTCCAGGAAGTCATCCCACGTCTCGCCGACGTGAGGGGCCTTGGTGAGCAGCGCATGCAGGATGGTGGCGCGCGCAGATCCCGCGAGCCCGTTAATGTATTCCACATCGGCGGGTTTTCCCCTGGCCACCACCCCGCTATAAGGCAGCGGCTCGCCGACCCGGTTTAGGAATTCTCGCAGCCACGGCGACATTTCCCGGTTGCTCAGAATATGGCCCCGCATCGCAGTCTGCAGTGACTGGGCCGGCGGACCGGACAACACGTCCACGAAGGGGTTGACATCGGCGATGTTCCGTTCCGGCAGGGCCAGCTCGGCCGCGACAAAGGGCTCCTGGGAAATGTTCCGTAGGGTATTCGCAATCTCCCCGAGCAGGTATGTCCGATCCCGGCCGTAATGCCAGTCCCGCTCATCACCGTAACTCACACTGGCCGCCAGGGCGACAATTCCGAAGGCCTCACCAGGCGACAAGACAAGGAGATCTCGCGTGCCTGCGGCGCCGCCGGTGGAAACCGGGGGCCCGTCGCTTATGCGCGGCGGTCGGCTGAGGTAAAGCACGAGCTGAATGAACGCCGCGCCCACCAGACCGCTATCCATCTCCCGTCGAAAGCCGCCAGGGAACTCGGAGAGTGCCCGCTCGGCGGGCTGGAATACCGAGCGAAAATCCTCGGCGGCCTCCGCCCACTCATCGAAGGAGCGCATCGCCAGTCCGTGTCGGCCGACATGCGCCTCATGCAAGTCGGCGAGCAGGCCAGGCAGGAAATCCCGTACTGCGGTCCGCAACTCGCTTCCCTCGGCCCCTTGCTCTTCCTCCAGTCGCCCAAGCGAGATCGCCATGCCGCGCGCTGTATCCGCCTGCTCGATTAGGTCGATTGCTCGCTCGGACACGCCGGCCACCCGGGAAATCGCGTACAGCGACTGGATGAGGAGGTCTATCCGCGCCTGAAGGACCGGCAGCAGGGCGCTCCCCAGCAGGGCGGGGATTCCATCACTGTCTAGATCTCCGACCCGCCCGGAACGATCACGCTCTCGCGCGAATCCGGAACGATCGCGCTCCCGCGCGAATCCGAAGCGGTCCCGCAGGCCCCACAGCCAGGTAACGACCGGATGCCCTCTTATCTCCGCCGGGATGAGCGCCTCAAGCGATCTCTCAATGTTCGCGGCAACGGAAACCTCGGCGCGCCCGCCGATCAGCTTAAATCCGCTCCCGCGGCCGGGGATGTCATCGCCGCGAATAACATCAGACACGACCGGCCCCCGTCCGCGTCTTCGCCTTCTCCAGCAGGTCCTTAAATTCGGTGGACACGAAGAGATTCTGAAAATAATACTGCACATCCTCGACTTGCTCGAACCTCGGCATCGGGTTATAGCGGAAGTCCCTGCTAAACAAGTCCTCGAAGAAGATGACACACGGGTACTCGTTGATATCGAGGCCAAAATGCTGGCGAACGAGCTCGACCTCTACGCGATTATACGGGACGGCGTAATCCGGCCGGATTAGGCTGGCCATCGACACCTGCCCGGCATCAGTCTCCAGCATGATACGGTCCGCGTTCCGCACCAGCGAGTCATACTCCGGCGGCCACACGGCGGCGTCGGCCGACTCGAAGATGCGCCACGGATGATCAGGCCGGGCGGCCACATAGCGCCGCCATGCGTCACTGGGCGGCTCGATCAGGAAGATCGCGGTATCCGGCCCCGACCAGATATCGAGGTTCTCTAGGTTGCCCCTCACGAACTCGATGATCTTCTGATCCGCGTTGCTATACAGCAGGAACCCGTAGAGCACGAAACCCATCGCTTCGATCGCGAACCAGCGGATCTGCAGGTCCTTGAATCCTGGTACGGGGATCATCTACTCGGACACCTTCTTGTCCTGGGCCGCCTTATTCTCGGCTGGCGACTCGCCGGCAGGGCGCTCGCGCGGGGTCATTGGAAAGCTGACCGGTGCGTACTTGCTGCCATCTGTCCCAATATTCATGTCCCGGCCCGCGTTAAACATGTCGCGACCAGAAGCATATCCGCCATCGCCGGCCTTTACATCGATGTCATAGGTCGGCTGAGCCTGGCCAGGCTGCGGGGCAGGCGGTGCCTGCTGGACAGGAGGTTCCGGTGATGGAGAGAACAAGGGGATGATGCCCACGATAAGGCTGACCGCGCCCAAGACGATGCCGACCACGCCAGCGAAGGCCGCGGCAAAGTGCTCGCGGAACGAGAAATAGAGCACGATCGCCGTGGCAATGATGATCACGGCGATGGTCCCGCCGAGTTTCGCGCGCCTCTTATCCTTCTTGCCCGCCATCACACCCCCCAACGGCGACTATAGGCCAGTGCAGGTCACCCCGCGAGTGAGCGCCGCGCTAGTCGGCCGCCGGTTAACGTCGCAGGCATGCGGAGAACGCGGCGTGGGCTGGTGAGGGATGAGGACTACCAGCTTCGACATGACCAGGTGGCAGGGATCGACGTGGCGAAGCGGCTCCGTGGTTTCCAGCCCAAGGCCAAGGCCATGGTTGCCTGGCCGGCCATGATGATCCGCTGCCTTGCCGCGGCATCAGCGTCTCCAGCTCTGCCTCGTCGTGCGCCA
This sequence comes from uncultured Actinomycetes bacterium, assembly GCA_963819785.1. Lineage (GTDB taxonomy): Bacteria > Actinomycetota > Actinomycetes > Streptosporangiales > Streptosporangiaceae > Palsa-504. The sequence goes on from CAWFXW010000018.1 coordinate 28,014, forward strand.
GGCCGACATCTCGATGTCCCCACGCCCCTCGCCGCGACGACCACACGACCTGCACCGTCCATCGTGCCCGATGCCATCTTGATGGTCCGCACGTGGGCACCTGGCCACTCTACGACCCAGGATTAGTGCGCAAATCCGCTTCCGAGAAGCCGATAACCCACAGATAGGAGCGATGCGTGTGTCACAACCCCCGAATCGTGAGCCAAGTCAGGTAAGAAATATCCCAAGTGGGGCCCTGACCAGTCCGCCAGAGCTCGTTGGAGGTACAGGCCACTCCAAAGTGCTTGCCCGTGACTTGGCAGCTGGTCCCATTTCATCGGGATTGCCGCCGCGGCCGTTCGACGGGGTTCTGAGTTCGAGTACGTGTGCTGGAGCCGCTCCGGTCCGACTTCAGCGGGTATCCCCCGCCCAGTACACTGGTACATTATCTAGACCTTACTCTTCGGCGGAGGGATCGCTGGTATGGGACCCAGGGTCGAGGACTCAAACAGCTGGGCACGGCTCGAACGCTGTTCGGACCCGCTGCTTGAGCGAATCGCCACGCTCGCCAGGCAGATGACTGGGACGACCGAGCCGCAGCGGATGCGCACCTGGGTTGCCGCATGGTCCGCCTCTGGTGTCAAGCTGCGGCGGCGCTGGCTGGCCCTGCTCAGCATCGACGTGTTGAAGCTCACCTGCGCCGAGATCCGGGCCCTCAAACTGATCGAGGTTCCCCACGGGGGCCGTAGCCGGTGCCACCCGGACCTGGCCATCGTTAGGGAGGAACCTGAGATCACCCGGGTACTCGCCATACTAGAAGCGAAGGCTAGAGCCTTCGGCGCCATCAACTGGGTAACCATCGACTCGGCGTTCGGTGTCGCGAATGAAGCTGCGTTGCCTCCACGGCTGCGGCTACTGGTAAGCGAAGGCGGCATCGATCAGCTCACCTTGTACCGCTGGGCTCCCGAGTACGTCTACCTGGACCGCTGGGACCTCTTGACAGCCGCCTTTGTATTGGTCACGCCAGGCGACTGCTACGAGGCTCCGGACGGTTGGTTCAGCGCTGACTCGGAAGCGGTCACCATCCTCTTGCTCAAAGCGGCCGAGCGCAGCGGTCGCGACGTCTTCGCCCAAGCAGTAGCTGGGCTCATCGCCCCCTCGCGCATCTATCACTGGCGCGGTGTCACGAGTTCGGGAGCGAAACGCGCCTACGCGACCTTCGGCCTGGAGCGCTCTTGGGCCGTCTGGCTGCACCAGCTCAAGATCATTTTCCTGGCGGGGGCCGACTTCGGCTTGGCCATGCTGGCGAGAGGCTGGATGCCCGTCAACTTCGACGGTGTACAACTCGATCCAGCCGACCTAGCCGCCGAGACCCTCGTCGCCTACGCGGAAGCCCTTGAGGCTCACAACGACCGCGCCGGCTGGCTCACCTGCACCTTCGAAACCTGCAGAGCCCCCGCCGAGGCGGCCTGCGGCCATGTCGACTCCTACGGCAGCCACGTCAACTCTCGCCTGCCTTTTCCGTGAAACAGGCGGCCGCCACCGAGAGGCTTGGTACGTATGGGCCTCCGGTCAACGAGCTGTGGGCACCGAACCAGGTGGCACACACCCTCGGTCTATCCGGCGCCCGCCATGCCCTCGACCTGATCGGCTCCGGCCTGGCCGGGCCGGTGTACTCGGCCGGCCACAGCCGCCTCCTCGTTCGCGCCAAATCCGTCCGTGCCCTCGCCGACCGTCCGGCGGTGGTCAGCGGCCACCCTGGCGCTTTGGTCGTGCGGGTCGGGGCTGCCCAGGCTGACGCCGAAGTCGACAGCGGCCGGGAGTTCTACGGCTGGAACCAAGCAGTGGCCGACACCGACTTGGCCCTGGCTCTCGACGGGGTGCGCGGCTTCTACCAGCTCTCCAACGAGCGGGCCCGCACTGTTGTTGTCGCCCCGATCCCTGTTGTCGTCACCGTCAAAGGGGTCGTCGCCACGGCGTTCGTCGCTGCCAATTGGGAGCGCCATCGCCTCGGCGTGCGCTTCGAGGCGGCCGAGACTGATCCCGCCCACCCGCTGCTCGCCCCCTTCGCTGGACGGCGCCTGGCTTCCGGGCGGGGCGGCGTCATCACCTGGCTCAGCGGCGCTACGGCGCCGACCGCCACAGTTAGTGCTGACATGGCCGCGCCATCCCCGCCAGCCCGGCGCAGTAAATGAACCTGTCCGGCCGATCCAACCCTCCAAACTCCACTGGGACCTCCTAGATCGATGACCGGTTATTCGGCGCAGGTCGGGGCGTATCGCGACACGCCACCTGGTGGTCCGTGACTGGCGAGCGAAGAGTGTCCAAGATCGGCGTGTCTACACACGTCTGACCTTGGGAGTCATCGTGATCGCCGACCTGGACACTCTCCTGACCGCACTCTACGTCGAGCTGACCGACCGCATCATCCCCTCGCTGGGGTTCACCCGGTCTGGGCCGGGCAAGCCGCCTGATGTCACCGACGCCGAGCTGGTGTGCCTGGCCGTGGCGCAGGTGCTGCTGCGCTATGACGACGAGCGGCACTGGCTGCGCGCCGCGCCCAGGCAGGTCGGGCACCTGTTTCCCCGGCTGCTGGGCCAAAGCGAGTACAACGACCGGGTCAAGGCCGCCGCGCCGCTGATGGAAGCGGCGCTGCGCTGGCTGGCTGACCACACGCCAGCCAGCGCGGACCGGCTGCGGCTGATGGACGCCACCCCGGTCCCGTGCGGCCAGTCCGCCGTCACCGCGAAGCGCTCTGACCTGTACGGCTGGGCCGGGTACGGCTACTGCCCCAGCCATTCGCGCTGGTACTGGGGCACCAAGCTGCTGCTGATCGTGACCTGCGAGGGGACCGTCACGGGTTTCTGCCTGGCCAATCCCAAGCTGGCCGGCGAGCGCGAGCAGGCCCGGCAGATGCTGGAACACCAGCCGGCGAACCGTCCCGCGCCGGGAACCGCCATCGTCACCGATAAGGGCCTGTCCGGCGAGGACACCGAGGCGTTCTTCGCCGGCCCGGACCTGAACCTGGCCCTCATCCGCCCGGCCCGCAAGGACGAGGAGCCCCGGTCCTTCCCGAACTGGCTGCGGCAGCGCGTCGAGGCGATCATCTGAGCCCTGAAAAACCAGCTCGGACTCGAACGCCACGGCGGCCGCGTCCCGGCCGGGCTCTGGGCGCGGATCGTCCAGCGCCTGCTGGCACTCAACGCCGCCATCTGGTTCAACTGGCAGATCGGCGCCCCGGTCAAGCGCTCCCTGATCGCCTACGACCATTGAGCTGCTCTTATTTCCCGGTCATCGATCTAGTCGCTCAGGAAGTACATGACGATTGGATTGACGCAGATGTGTCCCGCTCACACCTCCAGGTGCGACTACGACCGCCCAAGCGCCAGCACGCTATCTCGCGCTCCAGCAGAGCCGGAACCGCCTCAGACTCCTCGAGCAATGACGGACAATCTCTGGCAGCTTGGCCCTGCGACTCTCGGTTTAGGACCGACGTTCAAAAGCGACCTTCCTGCCCTCCCAGACTCGCCTGCCTGTCCAGTTTGTCCATTTAATCCGTTTCGCGTTTCTGATCTTGATTGGCCGTTTTGCCACGCTTGAAGGGTGATCGATCTCAGCTCCACACCCATGCATCATCTGATGATCATGGTCAGTCTGCTACGCCCGCGCTAAGGAGGCGCCGGGCTTAGTGGCAGTTGTCGCGACGCTGAGCAAGGGCTATGACCTTGACTACATCTGGAAGAACGTGGACCCCGGCCCGGCCAAGGACGCGGTCGGCTATTACATCCAGGCCAGCGAGAGCGGGGGAGAACCGCCCGGCCGGTGGTGGGGCCCGGGCGCGAAAGCGCTCGGGTTCGAGCCCGGCCAGCGGATCGAGCGCCAACCGTACGACCGGCTGTTCGGCGAGCGCCAGGCCCCTGACGGCACCCAGCTCGGCCGGCACCCGGATGGAGGCCGGAAAGCCGCCGACGTCTACAAGCTGCTGCTGGCGGCCGAGCCGCACGCCACCGCCGAGCGCAAGCGCGAGCTCCGGGCCGAGGCGGTCAGGAAGGCGCGGCAGAGCCCGCTGTTCTTCGACCTGACCCTGTCGCTGTCCAAGAGCATCTCGATCTTCCACGCCTCCCTGGGCGAGAACGCCCGCCTGGCCCGCCAGGCCGGAGACAAAGACGGCGATGCGTACTGGTCCGCCCTGGTCGCCGAGGTCGATGACATGATCTGGCAGGCCGTGCACGCCGGGTTCGGCTACTTCCAGCGCGAGGCGGGCTACACCCGGACCGGGTCCCACGGCAGGCGGGTACACGGCCGGGAGACCGGCCAGTGGCGGGACGCCGACCTGGCGGTCGCGCACTGGCTGCAGCACACCTCGCGCGACGGTGACATGCAGCTGCACGTCCACTCCCAGATCGCCCACACCGCCAAGACAACAGCTGACGGGAAGTGGCGGGCGCCGGATTCCCTGGGGTACAACGAGCACGTCGGCGCGGTCGCCGCGATCGTCTCCCAGCACCTGGAAGAGGCCCTCACCCGCCGGTTCGGTCTGGAGTGGGTCGCGCGGGACGACGGCCACGGGTTCGAGATCACGGGCGTCGGCGGGGAGATGATGCGCGTGTTCTCCTCGCGCCGCGCGTCGATCACCGCGGATCTGCGCTGCCGCGCGGCGCGGTTCGAGCAGCGGTACGGACGGGCGCCGTCGCAGCGCGAGCTCGCGCAGCTCGCGCAGGCGTCGAACTTCACGACGCGCAACCCCAAGCACGGCGCGCTGGATCTCGCGCAGGCGCACGCGGGCTGGGCGGACAAGCTCGCGCGGGCCCTCGGCGTGAGCCTGGCTTCGGTCGCGCCGTCGGTGTGGCACGCCGCGGCCGGCCGCGCGGCCGCGCATGCGCGCGGCGCGGAAGCCGCGGTTCTACCTGGGCTCGAGCTGGCGCGCGCGGCGCAGAAGGCGGTCGCGCTGGCCCAGCAGGAAAAGAGTGCGTGGACCCGCGCGGACCTGATCAAGTACCTGGGCCGCGTCCTGCCCCGCACCGGCCGGGATCCGGCCGCAGCCGCCGCGCTGCTGCAGGACCTGGCCGACCAGGCGCTGGCCTCGGAGTTCGAACCAGTGGCCTGCCTGGAAGCACCCAACCCAGCCGAGGTGCCGGCCAGCTTGCTGCGCGCGGACGGGCGCAGCATCTACCAGCGGCACGGCGGCACCCGGTACGCGACACGCGCGCAGCTGGCCATGGAACAGCGCATGGTCGCGCACGCCGGCGCGGACGGCGCGCCGCGCGTGACCTGCGCGCAGGCCGCGCACGTGCTCGGCGCGGACCCCGCGCGGCTCGAGGACGCGCTGGCCGGACGCGCGCGCGACGCGCAGGATACGCGCACGGGCAGCGGGCTGCGCGAGGACCAGGCCGCCGCCGCGCTCGCCGTCCTGGCCGACGGCCGGCTCGTCTCGGTCATCAACGCGCCAGCCGGATCCGGGAAGACCCGCGTGCTGGCCGAGGCCGCCCGGATCTGGGCCGGGACCAGGCTGGGCCCGGTGATCGGGATTACCCCGTCCCAGTCGGCCCGCAACACCCTGGCCGCCGGAGTCCCGGCGTCGTATAACGCCGCGCAGTTCCTAGGCCACCTGCCTGGCCGGCGCGGCGCCCGCGGCCCGGTCCCGATCGGCCCGGGCGCCTTGCTGGTGATCGATGAGGCCTCGATGCTGTCCGGCCCGGACCTGGCCGACCTGATCGCCTACGCCAAGGCCCGCGGCGCGAAGATCATCCTGGCCGGGGACATCAGCCAGCTGCAGGCGGTGGAGAACGGCGGCGGCATGTCCCTGCTCGCCGCCCGGCTCGGCTACGCCCGGCTGGCCGAACCCGTCCGGTTCCGCCATGCCTGGGAACAGGCCGCCAGCCTGCGGCTGCGTGACGGCGACACCAGCGTGCTGGCCGACTATGACCAGCACGGCCGCATCATCGGGGGAGACCCGGAGCAGATGATGGACGCCGCCGCGGCCGCCTACGTCGCCCTGACCGCCGACGGCACCGACACGCTGCTGATGACCGCGGACCACGCGCTGCGCCGCGAGCTGAACCGCCGCATCCGCGACGACCTCATCACCTTGGGCATCGTCCAGCCCGGGCCCGCAGTCACGATCGCCGACGGCACCCGGGCCAGCGCCGGGGACCTGATCATCTGCACCCGCAACGACCACGGCGTGGAGGCGGGCGAGCCCGGCCGGACGCTCGCCAACGGCGACCTGCTCCGCGTCGAGGCCATCACCCGGAAAGGCCTGCTCGTCCGCCGCGCCCTGGACGCCGATCCGTCCACCGGACAGCGGCGCTGGACCGACCGACACTTCGTGTTCAAGAACTGCAATGATGCGGAACTGGGATATGCGGTCACCGACCACGCCGCCCAGGGCCGCACCGTGACTGCTGGCCTGGCCGTGATCACCGGTACCGAGGACCGCCAGCATGCCTACGTGGCGCTGAGCCGCGGCACCGAGGTCAACCTCGCCTACGTCTTCACCGCATCCCCGAAACGCGCCAACCCGGTCCCCGGCCCGCGCCCGGCCGCCGAGCTCGCCCGCTACGACCGCCGGGCCGCCGTCGGCAGCGGCCCGGTCGCTCCCCCCTCTGCTACCCCGACGGACCCGCTGGCCGTGCTGGTCGGCGTGCTGGACCGCGACGGCCAGCAGCACTCCGCCACTCAGACCCGCCGCCAGGCCCTGGCCGACGCCGACCACCTGGCCATCCTGCACGCGATCTGGGCCGCCGAGACCACCCCCGCCCGGGATCAGGCCTACCGCGTCCAGCTGATGAACACCCTGCCGCCCGGCTACCGCCGCGAACCCGGCCACCAGGCGAAGTGGCTGTGGCGCACCCTGCGCGGCGCCGAACTCGCCGGCCTGGACCCCGGCGGTGTCCTGGCCGGGGCGATCGCTGAACGGGATCTGGCCGGAGCCCGTGACATCGCTGCCGTCCTGGACGCCCGCATCCGGCACCGCCTCGGCACCCTGGTCCCGCTGCCGCCCCGGCCATGGTCGCAGCAGGTCCCCGCCCTCGCCGACCCCGAACGCCGGGCATACGTCGCCGAGATCGCCGCGCTGATGGACGCCCGCACGGACCGGATCGGCGAGCACGCCGCCACCCACCCCCCGCCCTGGGCCACCGCCGCGCTCGGCCCGGTCCCCGCCCACCCGCCAGCCCGGCTCGCCTGGCAGAAACGAGCCGCCGCCATCGGCGCATGGCGCGAACTGTCCGGCTACGACGATCCCGCCGACCCGATCGGCCCCGAACCGGCCGCGGCCGCCCCGGACGTCCGGGCCGCCCGGTACCAGGCCCTGGCCGCCCTCGGCCCGGTCGGCGAACCGGATGTCCGCAGTATGGTGGACGGCCGGCTGCTGCACCTGCGCGACACCTACCCGATCGAGACCGCCTGGGCCCCGCAATATGTCGGGGACGAGCTGCGCCAGGTTCGCGGAGCCACCTGGGACGCCCGGCTGGCCGGCCTGCGGGCCGCCGCCGAGGCCCGCGCCGCCGGGCAGCGCGGCGACCACGGCCACGCCGCCGCCCGGCGCAAACTGGCCGCCGGCTACCAGGCCCTGGAGCAGGCGTACCGGCAGCGAGAGACCGTCTTCGCCCAGACGATGGCCGACCGCGCCGACTGGGACCAGGCAACCCGCGCCCAGCGCCACCTCGCCGTCGCCGCCGACGCCGAGCTCCGCCGCCGTCACCCCGGCCAGCACTTCTCCCCGCTGCGCTCGGCCGAACCCGAGCCCGCCACCGCCGCCCAGCGCGACGAACTCACCCTCACCCCAGACCAGCCGCCCGGCGAGACCGGCCAGTGGATCAAGGACCTGGCCGGCAGGCACCGGACCTTCGCCGGCCAGCTCGCCGACCGGCAGAGCCAGGCGGTCCCGTCCGATGACCCTGACTACGCCGACCTGGGCCCGGCGTTCCCCGCCTGGTCCAGCCCGCGCAGAGAGCCGATCTTGCAGCCGCCGAAGCCCGAGATCCCGCCCTCCCCGCGGATCCTCGAACGCGCCATGGACCGCGACACCGACTGGGAAGCCGCGGACTGACGCAGCCGGGAGCATGGAAAGCTGGGAAGTGGCCGCGATGACAGCCGCCGGTATCTCACAGCGCCGAGGCACGTTTTGGAGCACAGCGGCGTCGACGAGCCGTCCGGCATGGACTGGCCAGGTCTACGCCGATCACGGCTGATGGTAGGTGCTGACATGGACGACGCGACCCAGCACAGGCTGCCGGATCGAGGTCGGCCGCCGACCTGGCCTGGAAAGCACCCCCCGGCCTCGCTACCGGCATGCCCAGCTGCTCTGCGCTGCATCCGGCTCGCTCTCGTCCCGGTCAGGCCCATTCCGCATAACGGCACGCCGATGTGGTTACGCGTCTGCAGGACTCCTATTGTCTACGCTGATGCATCGGATCCAACGACCGGAACGGAGCAGTCGTCATGGCCCAGAAAGTACAGACCCTCTTCGTCGATGACCTCGATGGCAGCGAGGCCGAAGGAACTGTCCGCTTCGGACTGGACGGCACCGACTACGAGATTGACCTGAACGCCAAGAACGCCAGGCAACTACGAAACGCCCTGGCCCGCTATATGGCTGCCGGCCGCCGAGTCCGCGCCAGCACCAGGCAGACAGCCCGCAGCGGACACAAAGCGCAGCCGAACACCCTGAACACCACCGAAGTCCGCGAGTGGGCCAAGGCCCAGGGCATCGACGTCAAAGACCGCGGCCGGATACCCGCCGAACTCGTGGTCAAATTCAAGGCAGCGACGGGAAACTAATGCCCAGGGCGTCCCTGTCTCATCAAGGTTCGAGGTAGGTAAACGCGCTCACATGCCGAAATGAGTAAGTTGCACGCGCGTATATCCATGCACGTTCCAGAATACTCACTCAAGCTCTCTCGACCTTTTTGCATATCTCAGTGCGGCCTTTCCCATCGTTGCGGTAGGGAATCAGATCGCCAACTCTGTCGCGATCGACGACCTTGCCGGAGAACCGTAGGCCAAGCACAGAACATCCGGTTCCGGGCCACGCTGCTACCATGTGAAGTGATATCTCTGGTACTTGGCGCCTGGACTATGATTCCATCGAGCGCCCGGTATACCCTCGTCATCTATATCGCTGGAGCGGCGAAGGAATCAGTATATTATCCAGATTCTATCCTGACGGTAGGTGTAGGACTCGAAACCGTAAGCCCTTTGATCACATCCTAGAAGCTCTGGCGAACTCACCCTTCATCTAAGGCAAACTTTCGACTGTCTGTATGCTGGAGCACGTAAACGGATTGCGACCCAAATAAACACTGAGCCGAGTATAGCCTGCCCTCTTGGCGCGTCTTCCGGACATGCTGCATATGACGCTATCCTTAGATGCAGAAAATACTCAACCCGCCTTCGCTGACGGGCAGAAACCTCTAGAATTAGCTCTAGCAAAATGTAGAAACCTTCTTCGGATGGGTGCTGAACCAGACCATGCGAGTATCAGGAGCTGAGGCTGGTGACCGACGTCTTCATCTCATACTCTCGACAGGATAGCGAGATGGTGGGGCGCCTAAGCGATGCGCTCAGCCAAAGAGGAAAGTCCGTGTTCATCGATACGGGCGAATGGCTGGTTCGTGAAGGTGCGTCCCAGGATGCTGGAGTCGGCGCTGATGAACGGTCGCGGTCAGAGATAACTGGTATTCCTCCGTCCGCTCCATGGATGAAGGAAATCCGCTCGGCGATCGCAGCCGCTGACATTTTCCTCGCTATTGTGTCACCGGATTCGTGCGCATCTCCGGTTTGCCAGGCTGAGCTCGGCTGTGCTGAGGAACTGAATAAGCGTCTGGTTCCGGTGCAAGTGCGCGAAACGCCCATAGAAGCGTTGCCAGCCGCCCTTGCGGTGCTCAACTTGTTTGACTTTGATTCTCGGGAGGGCTTCGAGGACAACGCGGATCGGCTTGTCAACGTACTCGATGCCGATATCGAAGGTCTGCACCTCCACACGCAGCTGACCGTCCGAGCCGGCGAATGGGATTCGAACTCACGTGACCGGTCACGTTTGCTCAGGGGTAAGGAGCTTTCCGCCGCGGAGCGTTGGCTGGCGGAGCAGACTGCAAGAGCCCCAGTGCCTGCCAGGATGCAGATGGCGTACATTGCCGCCAGCCGCACCGCTGCCACCAAGCGTCAGCGTACCCTTATCACCAGTGCTGTAGTACTTATCGTGGTCATGGTCGGGCTGACGTCCGCTGCCGGGATCGAATGGCGGTCAGCTGTAGCCCAACGTCAGGCTGCAGTGTCGCAGCATGCTGTAGCTCTTTCTCGCCAGTTCGCAGCGCAGAGCCTTAGCATCGACGCCACCGCGCCAGTGACGGCGCGGCAGCTTGCTCTTTCGGCCTGGCGCGTTTCTCATACGGATCAAGCCAGCGCCGCGATCACTGCCATGGCGAGAGAGCAGCAGGATGACAGTATGCTGCCGGCTGATCCTACTGGCGTAAGCGAGGTCGCGTTCAGCCCTGACGACAGATTGCTGGCTGATCTTGGTGATCATGGTCTGGTGCGACTGTGGAATCCAGCCACCGGCCAGCCCTGGGGAGCCCTGTGGCACATACCGACCGGGATGCTCAAAGGCGCGCAGGACATGGTGTTCAGTCCGGACAATAAACTGCTGGCGACCGCCGGCGGAGACGGGCTTGTGCGACTGTGGAATCCGGTTAGCCGGCATCTCATGGGTACTCCCATTCAAGTAGTGAAAGGTGCGCAAGCTCACGTATTTACGGTCGCGTTTGGGCCCGACTCCGAACTAATGGCCACTGGTGACTCCGACAGTGCTGTGCGTCTGTGGAATGTGAATACACATAATCTGATCCGCACGATTCAGCCCGCAGCCGATCCGGAGACATACGTAGTAAAAGTTGTCTTTAGCCCAAACGGCAAGGTGCTCGCCGATGTGGACAGTGACGGTGTAGCACGGATCTGGAACCTAGCCAATGGCCACCTAATAGGCCGCCCTATGCATGTGCCTACAGGCCCTGTTACGCAAGGCGTCGTAAATCTGGCGTTCAGCCCAAATGGCAAAATGTTGGCGACTGCGGACGGCGACGGCACTGCACGGCTTTGGAATGCGGATAATGGGAAAGAAGTCGGCGCTCCGATTCGTGTCGGATTTTCCACTTTCGGTGCAGTGAATGACGTAATTTTTATGGAGAACGGCAGAATTCTCGTCACCGCTGACGCTGACGGTACCGTCCGGGCGTGGAATGCGCTAAATCGCAAGCCTGCCGGTGCGGCATTTCGAGCCACCGCAGCCTTCGGCGGCGTGCAGGGAATAGCGTCCAGTTCTGATGACAAGTTGCTTGCAACTGCTGATGGCGACGGGGCGGTGCGACTATGGAACCCCCTCACAAGCCAGCCGGTTGGCGCGCCTCTTCATGCGAGCTCTGAGCCTCTTAGCATAGCGACTTCGGTGGCTTACAGCCCTAATGGTAAACTGATTGCCATTGGAAATAATTATGGAATGGTGCGGCTAATGGACTCGGCGGACGGTCAGCCAGTTAATGAGCTACCCCGCATCGCCAAAGCAGAGAATATCGTCAGCGCCGTGGCTTTTAGTCCTAACGGCGATGTCATCGCCAGTGCCGGCGATGACGGCCTCGTCCACTTTTGGGACACAACGACTGGAAATCCTGCTAAATCTATATTGAAGGCCGATGTCGGAAGTCAAGGGGGCGTGCACGGTCTCGCTTTCAGCCCGAACGGAAGCTTCCTCGCTACGGCAGATGCAGACGGTAGAGTACGCCTATGGAATTCAGCTAATCTGCACCCCGTAGGATCTCCTTTCAATGTTTCTACTGGAGATAAGGTCGGAGCATACGGAGTGGCGTTTAGCCCGGACGGCAAGCTGCTAGCCGGAATGGGCAACAATGGCATTGTCTCGCTTTGGCAACTAGGCGCCAACGGTCTTCATGGCTCACTTCGCTCGTTCCACATCAAACCTAAGGGTGGCGCTAACGCAATGTCATTTAGTCCTGACGGGCAGTTTATGGCAACCGCCAGCGGCGATAACGCCGTAGAGCTTTGGAAGTTGCCAAGTGGCCGCCGAGCCGCAGTCACTATCCATGTGTCCGTAGGCACCTCCGATATATTGAGCCAGGTCATCTTTAGCCCTGACGGAAAGCTGTTGGCTACTACCACTAGTTACAGCGGCATCGTTCGCCTATGGAATACGACTACGGGCCGCGCGGCCGGTTCCCCCCTTGAAGCCGATCCTGGACGGTTGGGAGGTGTGACGCAAATGGCATTCACCCCAGATAGCAGGACGCTTGCCACTGCTGACAACGACGGCACCGTGCGCCTGTGGAAAATGTATCTGTTCACGAATTCCTATTCCGACCTATGTGCTGACGCTGGGCCGGTCACCAAACAAGTCTGGGATAAATACGCGGCCGGTGAACCGCTGCTCAAAGTATGCTGACCTGATCACCATCACTTTATTGGGCGCCAGTTGAGATCAGCAGCAACTATATCTACAGATCATATAAATAAAATTTGATCTGCGCGCTTACGCGAGCGCTGGTGTCGGTCTTGAGGCGGTACCCAACGGCGGGTCGGCGCGCGTTTATCCAGGGGGGCCTCGCGTCGTTGGCGGCCCGGTCATAGCCAATGCACCATCGGCTCGACTGCATGTCTATGCAGCACCCACCTCGGGATGAACGTCCGGTCATGCCGCATTCCGCGCGTTCGGTGGAGCTCATCGGAGCCGCCGCGGAAGCCCTACGCCCGCCAGGCGGGTCGGCCGGACGTCGGCGTTGATCTGTTCGCGGCGTTCCTGGCCGCTGCCGCGGCAGGCGGCTCGCCCGCGTCCACGGCGCCGCCGGGGACATCCCGGCCGTCGTCGTGACCGGCATGGCGGGCCGGCAGCGCCGGGCCTGCCCCGCCGACGGGCCGGACCGGCACCGGCGGTACGAGCAGCAGCTCATGCGGCAACTGCCCGCAGCCTGGCTGCATGCGCAGCGATACCCGCCTGGGTAACCCTGCGGCCCGGGGCCGGCCAGCAGCCCGGGCTACAGCGCGCCGGCCGCATCACTGGCCCTGATGGTGCCCGCGCCGGCCTGTTCGCAGCGAGCTGAGGTACGGCGCCCGGTGAGCAGCCTGCCGTGCGAGCGAGCGCGATATCTATGCACGAGGCGGAATACTCACTGGCGCTATCCTGGCCTTGCCGGCGATCGTCGTAGAGCATTCTCTATTGTTCTAGTAGGAAACCAGATCGCCGAATATTTGCTCGCCCGACCTCACGGTCGTTGCCTGTGTCACGGATACAGATTATTTGTTCGGTGTTGCGTCAACGACCTATATAATTCACTGGGACCAGTTCCCTAAATCTCAGCGAGGCGACGCCCATTAGATAGTCGAGACTCGACCCTTTCAGCATGGACAGCAACAGAACCTTGCCGAAGTGCTGCGCTATCATTAGCGAGCCTTGTGGACCGGAGATAACAGGGATCCGATAGCATCCCGTCACATCCGGGCCAGGCCCATCGAACCGCTAATCTTGCTAGCGGAAATGTAAGCTTCTGCCACTTCACGCGGGCCGCTGGCAAATATTAATTCGACTCGCGCTCCGAGCAGTAGCAATGTAGAATCGGCGGATGCCGCAACCCCTGTCACCAGAGCTTCAAGCTCGCGTTGACGCAGTAGAAGCCCTCGTAAGTCTCGCTGACCGGCTCTTCAAGATACACGCGATCGAGTGGTCTGCAGTCAAAGATGATCTTCGTCTCCTTGCCATAAACGGAACGTTTCGTCGTCAACTTGAAAGCATTAAGGCAACGATCATTTTGGCCAAGCAAGGCCTTGGACACCTTGCTGTTGCGTTTGTTCGTACAGCTCTGGAAGAGATGATCATCTTAAATTCTTTCTCGACCTGGACCGAGTAGCTTCTCAGCGGCTATTTATCCTGCTCGGTAGATGGGACGGACTTCGATCGCTGCTGTCCCAACGAAGTTTCGTCGGCGACGAAGTGATGAAAGACCTCTGGTATGCCACCGAGTTCCTGGATGCGGCGGCAGAGCGACGCAATGAGACACGTCATGAATTGAAAGAACTTCAGGAGCAATACAGATGGAGCGGCGGCATCGTTCCTTCTGCCAGCTGGATCGCCGGGCGGGCGGGCGGGCGGGCCAGAGTCAACTCTATGACTATCTTCACTCCGCAACGAGCCGTGCTCTTCATTTCTCCGCAGGAGAAATAATGCGACGAGGTTGGGGCAGCCCGACCGGCCAAATGACCACGGATTCACCTGTGATTCGCGAGCATCTGGCGGACTTTGTCCTTTTCCAGCTAGTGCTGCTCTTCTTCGAGACATGGCAACTGGTGGACGATACAGAAGCGGCCGGAATCAGCACTGCTGACGACGTTCGAGCAAACTGAGCTTGACGCCGCGTTGCAGCGCATTGCAGCGCTTGGGCAGGTCCCATTGGTGTATGCCGGAGAATGGAACCTCACCCCGGACGGGCCGATGCAAATGCCGCCAAGCTCATGATTAAATTATCTCATTCCGAGTGAGAGCCCAAATCCGTACCTAACGAATGCCTCTTTTCGCGCAGGCCAAAGGCAAGACGAATCACGCAGCGTGATCCGTCCTGAGGCCTATACGCCGATAGATCGCCAATTCCTTGCGTGCTTTGATAACGGCTTGGCTTTGCGACTCATCGCTCATATTTACCAGTTCGGTACATGGCGGCTGCACCGGCCAGCTGGGCATTGGGCTCCTGCGCCGGGGCTCCCGCGGCGCGCCGGTCATCCAGTCCCGTGCTATTGGGAAGTGTTCAGGATCACGAATATGAGGACTATTAGCCAGATCACGAAGAAAGCAAGGGAGAGCGCCACCGGAAGGCGTGTAACGGACAACGGCTCCCATCGCCACGAGGTCGTCCGGTTCCACCACGAGGCCATCTGGGCCAGCCACCACGTTCGCTTGGTCATCTGGCGCCACCGGAACGGCTCTCCTTCAATGCGCGGCGATGGGTTCCATTTGTCTAGCTTGTCGCTCACCCCTGTCGGATCTAGTCCGATGTGAAGCCAGCCCTGGTACTCGGAGGGTCCTTCCACATATGCGGATAGGACGCACTTGGCCGTCCAGGACAGCTGGCCGCGGTAGATGGTGACCAATCTCCGGTCTGTCGCACCTGTCAGAAAGCCGATTGCCGAGAGAAGCAGTCCGGTGACGGGGAAGAGGATAAGCCACGGCCGGCCGACGTCGCCTTTGCTTGATGCCAAGAAAACGGCGCCAAGCGTTGGCAGCAACGCGGTGTTTAGGCCGATCATCAGCTGCATGCGATTATGCATGCGCGCATATTGGCCTTGAAGGTTCGTGCACTGCTGCTTGAAATCTTCAAATAGCAGCTCTTTCGGTACGCCGACGGTCTCTGGCGTATATGTGCCCGTCATTAGTTGAATCCTTCCGGGTCTTCCACCAGAAAAAGTGGAGTAGGCATCGCCCGCCGAACAGGGCAGCGCCCCAACTACGCCGTCGAATGAATCTAGCGGCGGCTTTAGCGATCGCGAAAGGCGCAGGCGGCTCCGATCTAATCGCCCCTAGGGACGCGTACGCCGCCGAGCGCCCTTCGCGTCTTCGGCGACGCGCCGCTATGAACGCCCGTTCCCCGGCAATAACCCGTCGTACGGTTCGGCCATCGCGTGTCTTCCGGGAACGCCGGGGAATGGGACGCTGGCCGCAGGGCCGCGACGCGCAGCTTGACATGCTGCCAGCGTGCGCTGGGAGATCAAGGGAGTCAACCTCGCCGGCGAGTGCCGAAGCCAGCGACTCGCGGACGTGAAATAACCCAGGATGAACTCGTTGTGCATGGGATTACCCAGGGTTCGATACTCAGGTCGGCCCCCGGCCAGGCAGTCGCCGATCAGGTGGGGCCGGCAGAGGGATCATCGTCATTTGGCGCTTGACGACGCGAACCAGCCCGTCCGGATCGACCGCGGCGACGTTGCCCGTCGACCGTTTGAGCAGCGACCAGATGCCCCATCAGGTCTGTACCGCGGATTAGCCTCCGCTATCAGCGCTGATGGGCGGTTGAGCCATCCGGCGGCTTTTCGTGGCTGTGAACTGGTGTTTCGTGCTGGACAGGTCCGGCGGTGGGTGCACCTTATGGATGCGGGGCAATCCAGGCGCCCGGCAGGGGCCGACCGTGGAGCGGCCGCCCTTTCTTGTTTAAAGGCGAAGAGCGCCCTGGCTCTGGGAGATTACGGGTTACCACGCCTGAATCCCCTGGAACTGGAGCGCCCCTCACCATGCAGCTTAACGGGTGGGACCACGCCCTGAAGGTCACCGCGGACGGGAAGGGCCTGGTCGGGCATGCCGGCGCGATCCTGCTCCGCAAGGCCGCCGACCGGCCGATCACGCAACGTGAGACTGGTGGTCGCGCGGGGCCCCCGATCGCCGATTCCGTACGGTGGTAGCTGAGAGTACAGGCGGGGCGGCAGGGCACAGATTATTCACTTTGGTGTTGTCATCATCCATAGCACTACGCCCGAACGGGGCCGTTACGAGCGTCTCTCCGATGCCAGGGCGCGGCAGACAAGTGCACCGAGCACGTAAGAGCGGGCTCAGTGCGCCATCGAGTACATGGTGACGACGGCACGCCGCTGTCACCAAAGATCGGCCGCATAATGAATGATGTTCCGTGTGCAGCGGGTTACGTGGGTAAGCTCACGTTGCCGAATATTCCCGGCGCGCGTTCTGCGGCATTGGCTCAAATGGTCCCCTAGCCTGTCTGATCGATCCGTGATTGCGTACCTGCTGGCCCGGTGGGATATTGAGATCTACAGTTGCTCTGGGGGAGGGGCAGATGGCGACTGACCTCGAATACGACTTGTTTATATCCTATAGCCGTGACCAGCTTGACCACGATGTCACGGTCAAGCTACAGGACGAACTCCAGCGGTTCATCAGGCCCTGGTACCGGCCTCGCACCAGAACATTGCGCGTATTCCGGGACCAAACCAATCTGCAGGCCTCGCCCGATCTGTGGGGCACCATCGAAGAGGCGATGTCGTCTTCGCGGTGGCTGTTGCTCGTGGCCTCACCCAGGTCGGCTCAGTCGGCGGGCGTCCGGCGCGAGCTCACCTGGTGGCGCGAGCACCGTGGCACAGCTAACGTCGGCATCGCCCTGATCGATGGTGAACTCCGCTGGGATGAGGCCGCTAACGAATTCGACTGGCCTGCCTCTACGGCGCTTTCACGGGAGGCACTGGGGCACACGTTTGAAACGGAACCCGCGTGGATTGACCTGCGGCCGGTCACGCTCGCCGACAGCGCAGCCCACCGCCGGCTCCGGTGGTTCACGCGATCACTTGCCGACCCCCGGCTGCAGGACGCCACCGCCAGCCTGATCGCGGAAGTAAAGCAAGTCCCCAAGGATACGCTCATCGGGGAACACCTTCGCCGCAGCCGCCAAACCAGGCGCGCGGTCACATCAGCCCTGTCAGCTTTGGCGGTTCTGCTCGCGGCGGCTATCGTGGCCGCGTTCATCGCCGTCGGGCAGGCCAACCGGGCCATCCACCAGACAACTATCTCCGAAGCGGGCCAACTGGCCGCGATCGCTGAGACGCTGACCGGCTCGCATCTAGACCTGGCCAGCCTGTTCGCTGCGGAGGCTTACCACCTGTACCCGGACCCGCAGACGCGCGCCGCGCTGTTCGCCGCGGTCACCGCGGATCCGCATCTCGCGCGCTACCTGTCGGCGACCGGCAGTGTCTCGGCGATGGCGACCTCCGTCACCGGGCACACCGCGGTGGCCGGAACTTCCGGCGGCGACGTACTGCGCTGGAACCTGACAGATTTCCGGCGCAGCCTGGTGGCCAGGCTGCCTGCCGCGATTTCCAGTGTCGCGGTCAGCGCCGACGGCGATACGATCGCGGCCATCGATGGCTCTGCCGCACTGGTCTGGGTCAGCAGGGCAGGCGTGCGCCGCGTGCCCGTCCCAGTGAGGTGGATGACGGTCGCCGCCGCCGTGTCGCCATCCGGACGGTACATCGCTTTTTCCCTGACCAACTCCGCCAATGCGAACTCGCTGCTGCTGATAGACGAGCAGACCGGTCGTTCGGTCATGGCGCCCGCTGACGTGAACTACCCTGCCGGGAGCCTGCGCTTCGACGGTGAGACCCAGCTCGTGATCCTTAGTAGCGGGCGTTGGGAAAGGCTCACGGTACCGAGCCTGACGAAGGTGCTGGCGTCGAGCGCCGATTTCGGGGCACACGACTTCGCGCAAACGATGTCAGCGACCGGGGCGTACATTTCCTTCACCAACGGCGGGCCGCCGCTCAATGTGTGGAACACTCTCACCACTCCGACGCCGCACTATGGGCCGCTCGGCGCGTGGGAGGTCGGCGACACGCCGTCAGCGCTGGCCATCAGCGCCGATGGGCGGGTAGCAGCCGACGCTGACTCCGGAACGATTTACGTGTCGGATATCACCAGTTTCAAAGACGCCTCACCGAGCACGTTGTTTCCCTTGCCCGGCAATACCACGGTCAACGACAATATGCTGACGTTCGTCGGGCAGAGCGACAACGAGTTGCTGTCGGCATCCGGTAGCTTCGTCACCTTGTGGAACCTCAGCCAATACTCGCGTATTGCCTCAGCAGCGCCGGCCGATATACCGTCAGGCTGTAATGCCTGCGCAGGGCCTGGTATCTACTCAAGTCCCCACGGAGATCACGCGATAATCACCTCCAGCTTCTATGGTGCAGCTGAAACGGCGATGCTGATAAGCCTTCCGCCCACGGCCGGATCTGTTGAGGTTCTCCCGCAGGACAGCGCCGGAAGCGTTACCTATGGTCCGGCTTTGTGGTCGCCTGACAGCCGGGAGTTCTCCATACTTACGCCATCTGATGGTGGCGGCCAGATCTGGTCCACGAACGGGAAACTGCAATTTGTCCGAAATTTGGCAGCATGGCCTGGGAAATCACCGCCAGACTCCGGATTTAATGGCCCTGTGTGGGTAGCCTCGGCCGGTGGCGGTAAGGAGATCGTTGAACTCGACACGGGAGGAAATGTCCTCATCCGCAACTCCGTCACAGGAGCCGTAGAGCATCAGGTGCGTGGGCCGGTCAGTCCGGACTCGGCGTATCTCAACACGCAGTACCTGGCAGCGGCTGATCCGGTAGCGAAATACGCGGCGGTCATAGTCCCGATATCTCCAAATGGCGGATACGGCACCAGGGTGGACGTCGTTAATATCGGTACTGGAGCCATAACCCGTGTTCCCGGCGGTGCTGCTTCCGGGGTGGCCTACGACGGCGAACAACTGCTCATCCAGAGATCCAGCGGCACGTTTGAAGTCCGAAGCGCAAACGGACGGCAGCTCATCCGCTCGTTCGCGGGCGACATGAACGCGACTGCCGGCCCAGCCGTCAACGGCACAGGTCTCGCCGTCGAAGTGAACTCGAACGGCACCGCCTTTGTATTTGACATCGCCTCCGGCCAGGAGATCGGGTCGATCACGCTGCCGGCTGGCCCGCGAAATGTCTCGACCAGCGTCGCCTTTACCCTGGACGGGAAGAACCTCGTCTCGGCGACCGAAAATATGGGCAGTCCGCCAGACACGGCGGGCATCGGACACGTCACCGAATGGAGTTTCTCGCCCAGCCTCTGGTCCGCGGCCGCCTGCGCCTCTGCGGGGCACACCCTCACCCGTGCGGAGTGGCAGCAGTATGTCGGCTCTGACGGCCCGGGGATGCCGAGCAAGCTGGCGTGCTAGTCATTAGGCGCCACTTGTGCTGGGCTGCCGATTGATTGTTTTGCACGCATCGCCAGCCTGCACCAATGGGACCGTTCGCCGCCCAGAACGGCGGGAGTGTGCGCGTTCTCCCTGACCTCACGTATCACTCAGCGTGATGGCACGACCGGGCGCGACGCACCGGACAGCCGCACAATCCTGTACCCCGGGCGACCCGGGACCGCACCGGCCGGCTCCACCGCGACGTTCACGGGCGTCCGGCCGCCTGCCCGAACCCCGTCCTACTCGATGATTCCGGGCTGGCGTCCGCCTCCCGGCCCCGGATCGCCCGGGGGCCGCAGGCACCCGGCCGTCAGCCCGGCCATCCCGGAGCCCGGTCCCCGAGCCCGGCGGCATCCGGGCGTCCCGGCCGGGCTCCCGTTCACCCCCTGCGCCGTGACCCTCGATCAGCCCCGCCGCCAGAGGCCGAGGGAACCGTGCGTTTCGGGCTGGACGGCGCGGATTACGAGATCGACCTGAGCGCGAAAAACGCGGCGGCGTTGCGCAAGGCCCTGGCCAGGTATGTCGATTCCGCCCGGCGGGCGCCTGCCGGTCCCCGGCCGCCGGGCCGGCCCGGGCGCAGGGCTGGTGACGGCCCTGCCGACTCCACCGCCGTCCGCGTGTGGGCCAGGTCCCAGGGCATCGAGGTCAAAGACCGCGGGCGCGTCCCGGCCGAGGTTGTCATGAAGTTCAGGGCCGCCTCGGGTCAGTAAACGGCCGCGCATGTCAGGCTCGTGTCGTACTGCTGTGACTGGACCGGCAACCGCCGCCGGGCCGGATCGTCCCGGCCGGTCCCGGGGAAGCAGCTGACGGGGACCATCACGGGCGCCTTCATGCCCCGGCGCCCCGGGAACACCAGGCGAAGCGGCTGCTGCTCACGGCCGCCATGCAGACCACCCGCCGGGCCCCGGGCTGTCCGCCGGTGACCTGATCACGGCCGGCGGCAGCTGCTGAACCCCAAGCATCTCGCCGAGCGGCACCACCGCCCGGGCACGGCCCGGGCTCAATACGCCAACCCGGTCACTGCGAGGATCAACCCGCAGGCCAGCGCCACTCTTCGTGCTGGATGCCGAGATGCCCTCCACGCGGCATGACAGCGCGTTGCTATGTGGGGATGCGCGGAGGTACATTGCTCGGTCGGTGACGTGAAAGTGGGTTGCGCGTACCGTTAGCGCATTCTTTGGTTCAGATCTGACGCCCCGAATGCGGTAACTGCCACCGGACGTCTTCACGCTGATGTTCCTTTGCGAATTAACGGTCACAATTCTCGCTGTGGTTACGAAGGTAGCAGGCGAATATTCTGCCTAGGTTCAGCTGTGACGTCCCGGCCCGTATCCAAGTGAAATATTCATATTGCTTGCGGAAAATATTTCACATTCTGGCTTGAGGGATGATGGTACCTCTGCTATGTATTGTTTTGAATATTACTGTCTGGCGCCGGGGGTGGGCGGGTGCAGGACCTCCAGGACGGCGATCCGCCGCAGATCGGGCCGTACCGGCTGGTCGGACGGCTCGGGGCGGGCGGCATGGGAAAGGTGTTCCTGGGCCGGTCGGCCGGCGGTCGGCTTGTAGCGGTGAAGGTTATCCGCGAAGAGCTCGCCGGGGACAGCAATTTCCGAGCCCGGTTCAGGCGGGAGGTCGCCGGCGCGCGGATGGTAAGTGGCCTTTTCACGGCGTCAGTGGTGGACGCGGATCTGGACGGGCCTGTGCCGTGGCTGGCAACGGCATACGTGGCCGGGCCGTCGCTGGCCGACGCGGTGGTCGGACATGGGCCGCTGCCTGCGGGATCGGTGCTGGCTCTGGCAGCGGCGCTGGCGGAGGGCCTGAAGGCGATCCACGACGTGGGCGTGGTCCACCGTGATCTGAAGCCTTCCAACGTGCTGCTGGCTGCCGACGGGCCCCGGATCATCGATTTCGGGATCGCCCGGGCCGCGGAGGCAACCGCGCTGACGCATACGGGAGTGGTGATCGGTTCGCCCGGATTCATGTCGCCCGAGCAGGCAGAGGGCCGGGAGGTCGGGCCGCCTAGCGACGTGTTCAGCCTGGGAGCGGTGCTCACGTTCGCCGCCACAGGCGACGGACCGTTCGGAGCTGGTCTCACCGCCGCGCTGATTTACCGCGTCGTTTACGGCGCGCCCGACCTGGAGAAGGTGCCCGAACAGGTCCGTGCTGTGGTGGAGCGGTGCCTGGCCAAGGACCCTGAAGAGCGGCCAGCGCCGAGCGACCTCCTAGCTGAACTGGGCGGCGCAGACCTCTCTGCGGACTGGCTGCCCGCGCCGATTACGCGGGAATTTCCTGCCCTCCCAGTGCAGGTCCCCGATGGTACGACGACGGTCACCTCCAGTCTGGGCCAGCGCCCCGATCCGGCGGCTGCGGCGCCAGTAGTCAAAGCCGAGTCGGCCGCGCGCGTGCCTCACGTCCGGTCGGAGCCTACCGGCTCCATGCTGGCGCGCCTCGAGCATGAGGCTGCGGTCACGGCCATGGTGTTCAGCCCAGACGGCGCTCGGATGGCCACCGTCAGCGGCAAAACCGCTCGGCTGTGGGACAGGGCTCCCAAGGAGGTAGCCCGACTGCGGCATCAGCACGACGTTTCGGGTCTGGTCTTCAGCCCGGACGATAGCCAGATCGCTACGCGCACTTCAGGGCCGACATTCGGCCGCAGACAGTCGGTCAGGCTGTGGGATGCTGCCACGGGAAACGAGACCGCACAACTGCAACATCGTCACATAGTTGACTCGGTCAGCTTCAGTCCGGACAGCGCCCGGATCGCTACCGTGAGCAGAGAAGATACAACCGTCCGACTATGGGACCCAAGTACCGGACGAGAGCTTGCCCAGCTAAGGCACGGCTCGTCGGTCGATCGAGCGGTATTCAGTCCGGACAGCACCCGGATCATCGTGCTCAGCTACAACCGGAAGGCCAGCCTGTGGGACGCGGTTGCGGGCCGGGCGTTTACCCGGATCCAGCATGGCGGCCCAATCGTGGCCACAAAGTTCAGCCCCGACGGCGCCCGGCTGGTCACCTTTGGCACGGAAGGAACGACCCTCCTGTGGGACACGGCCACGGGCCGCGAACAGCCGTGGGGCGCACGGACTCGGTTGTGGGATGCGGCGACGGGCCGCGAACAGCCATGGACGGAGCACATGGCACGCTGGACGACCGCGTTCAGCCCGGACGGCGCCCGGCTGGCCACCGCCAGCTCCGATCACCTGGTCCGGCTGTGGGACCCGGCCAGCGGGCAAGAAATGAGCCGCATGCCACACGACAACACGGTCACGATGATCGCGTTCAGCCCGGACAGCGCCCGGCTGGCCACCGCCAGCTCCGATCACCTGGTCCGGCTGTGGGACCCGGCCAGCGGGCAAGAAATGAGCCGCATGCCACACGACAACACGGTCACGATGATCGCGTTCAGCCCGGACAGCGCCCGGCTGGCCACCGCCAGCTCCGATCACCTGGTCCGGCTGTGGGACCCGGCCAGCGGACAAGAAATGAGCCGCATGCCACACGGGAGGATTCGTGTGTTCAGCCCAGACGGAACTCAACTCGCCAACGCGGGCGACGGCCTCACGGCCCAGCTCTTGGATACGGCGACCGGCACCGAGCTAGCTCGGATGCGGCACGAAGACAAGATCCAAGACATGATCTTCAGCCCAGACGGTTCTCAGCTGGCGACCCGAGCGGGCAAGACCGCCAATCTGTGGGCCACATAAAACCGTGGGCAAGTAAGCCGGATAGTGAACCGGACTTTCTCAGGCGTGAACGACTACAAATCGGAAGGCCGATGCTGCACAATGGCCAGATTGCCAATTCAGCGTATAAGTATGGATTCAGAACCTAACGCACTCATTTCGGCATGAGTACGCATCCGAGCGGTTGGGGCTCGGCAGCTTCTGGCGTGGCTGGACCGGGTTGTGCGGGTCGTTCTCGCCGGTACGAGTGGCCGAGCCGGCTTTGCTCGCTTTTGCCGTTCCGCCTGCTACCGGGGCCGGGAGGATGCGGTTCCCGCTTACCTGTCAGGCGGTCGTGCTGGTGCCGGTGATGCGCTGGATGTTGCGCGGTGCGAAGAATTCTGCGATCGGGACGGTGCCGGCGATGACGCCGATGAACCGGTCGGTGTCGTCCTGGTTGCCGTGCAGGGCGGCGAGCAGCCGGCTCATCTGCGGCGCGGGCGGTTCGAGCGCGGCGCGCTGGCAGGTCAGATCGTACATCGCCATCGTCGCCTGGTCCCGCTGCCGCTGGTAGCCGGCCAGCGCCCCGGCGAGCGGCTGGCGGCCGGCCAGGCCCGCGTCGATGGCGTCGGACAGGAGCTGCGCGTCGCGGAACGCGTCGCTGATGCCCTGGGCGGTCAGCGGATCCCGGTGATAGCCGGCGTCGCCGGCCAGCGCCCAGCCCGGCCCGCAGGGGGTGCGGAAGAAGTTCGGCAGGTCGCCGGTGCCGGCCAGCCGCGCAGACCGCTGGCCGGCCCGCAGCCGTCCGGCCAGGGCGGGTACCTGCGCGACCGCCGCCCACAGGTGCCCCTCGGCGTCGGCGCGGACGGACCCGAACTCGGAGCGGGGCCACTGCAGGAAGACGCAGACCTGGCCGTCGTTGGTCGGGAAGGCCAGGATGACCCGCCGCGGCAGGAAGTAGCCCTCGATCACCCCCTCGGCCGGCACGCCGTCCCAGTAGGCGTAGTACGCGCAAGTCAGCGCCGGGCGGGCCCGGTACGCGGGCGCCGCCACCGCGCGCGCCACCAGCGAGCGCCGCCCGTCCGCGCCGACAACCAGGCGCGCCCGCTCGCTGACGGCCGCGCCGCCGCGGGCATGGCCGCGGATCCCGGCGACCCGCCCGCCGTCCGCCAGCACCCCGTCCACCCTGAACGCCGGGCGTACCTCCGCGCCGGCCCGCGCGGCGGCCTCGACCAAGATGGCATCCAGGATCGTCCGGCGCGGCGCGTACGACTCCGCGCCGCCGCCCAGCGGCGGGGGCGTGCCGGCCAGGACGACGGGGCCGTAGTCGAACCGGAACCGCGGCACCGGCGGGCAGCCGGAGGCGATGACCTGGTCCAGCAGCCCCCACCGCCGGAGCATGGCCACGCCCGGCGGCTTGATGAAGTGCGTGGACAAGGTGTCACTGGGGAAACTGGCCCGGTCCGCCAGCAGCACCCGGTAGCCGCGCTGCGCCAGCAGCATCGCCGTCGGCGCCCCCGCGCAGCGTGCCCCCACCACGATCACGTCGTACACCGCAGCCCTCCCGCCGGCGCCCGCCCGGTTCAACCTGGTGACAGGTTAGGCCCGCCAGCGCCGCCCGTCACCCTGCCAACCTCCCAGCCCCGACTCCCGACCTCAGCTGCGGTAACCCCGCAGGTCAGGCCCATACGCGGCATTCTGCCACGACACACGGCTTCGCCTACGCTTCAGACGTAGCCCAGAGCGTCTCACGGTCCATTTGGCGTCAACGACCGCTGGACGGCGTGACCCCAGCCGCGCGCGTCGGGAGGAGGCTCGTCCGATGCCAGGTTTGTGTCCCGAGGCGGCGGCGTGACGTCGGACGCGACGATGCATTCGATCGTTCCGACGTCTTCCGGGATCCGTATGAACCGCGGTCGGTCGTGGCCTGCAGTGGACTCTTCCAGGAAGACGATCGGAGAGGACAGCGGGAACGTAATGGCGGCATTCCCGCCGGGCGTGATCGCTTCGTAGGCGGGCGGAGGCGGGAGGCCCGCGACGCGCTCGGATTCGACCCTGTTGTGATCGCTCAACTCGAAGACGAGGGCACGCCGGTTCTCGTCGTAACTCATCCGGCGCACGCTCGACATCGCGAACAACGTCACGGCTGATGGATTCTCAATCGTGAGCGTCAGCGTGTACCAGGCGTAGCCGGACTCGACCATCGGCCTCGTCATCTGCTCGGGATCCAACGGCGTCAACTGGATGTTCGTGATCTGCACCGTGTCCGGCATGATCCGCCTCAATTCAGTCTGCGAGCCTGCGAGCGCCGCTGAGGTATCCGAGGTCCGCGAGCAAGGCCTGGAGATCGGCTGTGGAAGACGATGGCCAGTGCGTCCGCAGGTGACGTGCGAAGAGAGCTCTAGTGTCCGGGCGCGTGAAAATGCGCTGGCCGAGCACGCTCAACTCGCGGTGCGCATCCGAGATGTGCAGATGAGGCACTGCGGGAAGGGGAAGCCGCGCCACCCAAGACGCGAGCTCCGACGGGAAAACGTCGCCAATCGCCAAGCTGTCCGCAATCCTCGCCGCCTGTTGCAGGAACAGCGCGAGTCCCTCGAAGCCCCACGCGAACGCTGCTGGCGTGCCGCCCTTCACGGACAGAATCTCGCGAGCTAGATACGAGAACAAACGATCGGGTCGCTCGGGCGACGTGGAGATCTCGGACTCGGGCCTGGCGCCTGAGGCGAGCAGACGACTCGCAGCCGCGGCGCCGCGCGAGGCGCCGCGGAGTGCGCGTCCCGATCCGTCCACACCCTCGATCGCCGAGACGTAGTCGATGAGCGCGTCGTTCACCGTTGCAGCCATAATCGGCGTGTCGGCGTCCGCCGCGAGGTACGCCTCGGCGATGCGGAGGAGTAGACACGTCGGCTGAACTACGTACCACAGCATCGCATCACGCAGCGCGGGATGGCTCTGCATGTGGCGTGCGACACCCGGGCCGATCCTCGCGTACAGTTCCAGGGTGGGTTGCGCGATCTGTGCGAACCACAGACCGACCGTGCGGTATTTCGCTCGCGCGCGTCTCAGTTCCTCGATCTGCGGCGCATGCGGTGATCCGATAGCCTCGGTCGCGATCACGGAGGGACATTTCCAGCCAGGGCTCCACCCTTTTTGCTCAGGCTTGCACGCTGGAAACGTCACGCCGCCGTGCGACGGCGTTCCCGGCCCACCAGCGTAATTCGTAGCATTCCGCAGCGGGAGGCCGAGCTGTGCGCGAAACACGTTCTCGTCCGCCATCCCCTGGATCTCTCGCTCGCGCTTCGCTGCCGGAAGGTCGCCTTTGATGTCGTGGTAGGCATGCGACAGCTCGTGATAGAGGATTACCTGCCGTGGCATGTAGATGTCCTGACCGTCCTTGTCCTTCACCGAGTAGTACCGCCCGGCCGCGTCGGTCACGTCGTACCAAATCGAGATCGATTGATCAGGGGCCAGCCGCACCCTGGTGAGACCGGCGTAGTCGATCAGCTTGATGTCGGCGGACGGTGAAAACTCGCTGGTCACTGCCGAAATGATTACCGTTACCGGAGAGTTCACCAACTCCAGGACACGCGTTGAAGAGGCAACCGCGGCCTTCTTCTGC
Source organism: uncultured Actinomycetes bacterium (assembly GCA_963819785.1). Taxonomy (GTDB): domain Bacteria; phylum Actinomycetota; class Actinomycetes; order Streptosporangiales; family Streptosporangiaceae; genus Palsa-504. Next base: position 55,052 of record CAWFXW010000018.1, read on the forward strand.
GTGTACTGAACCTGGTACACGAAGTCAGTCGGCGTGAAGAACGTGAGACCCGGGTCGCAGCGGACGATCTCGACGAGATCGGCGAAAGCAACTGAGGCGTTGCCGATGGTGCGCTCGAGGAGAAGTGGCATCGTGGCTACTCGCCTTTCGCCGCTGCGTCAGTCTCGCGGTGTGTGTCGCCGACGCCCATCTCGAGTCCGGTAACAGTCCCGCTGCCATCGAGGGTCAGCGTCGTTGGCGATAGCCGGACTCCGGCGCGCTGCGTCAGCACGCCTCCCGGATCGGGAAAGAAGGGCACGTCCAGCTGCAACTCGTCGCGGAGCGCGTCCACTTCCCGTGCATCGGCGCCCTCCACGACAACCGCGACGAACGGCCGCTCATCATCTCCGGGTGCCGAGTACGTCTCGCGCAGTCGTTCCAGCACCTGTCGAGCCGAATCGCTGCCCTTGTAGACGAAGATGACTTTCGCGTCCCCCGCGCCAGCCTGTCCGACCGGCAGCGGTGGACAGTCGGGCCGCGCCAGCTCGATTGGCAGGCGCGCTCCGAGGCTGATCTCGGTGCGAATCGTCGCGAACGCCGGCGGTGCGCTGGCCACGAGCCGATGATCGAGCGTTGCAGCCAGCAGGTCGGCGTCCGCGCGCCCGTCGTGTGCCCAGGTCACGACGCCGGACGGATTGAGCAGCCGCCACGCGGGTGATTGTCCTTGCGAGGGCAGTGCTAGCGTTGATGACCAGCCGCCGCGGACATCTTCGGTGGCTAGCATCGGCGCAGGCAGACGCGCGCGAAGCGCCTGCATGTGGGCCTGCAGCTCACGATCGCCGTCGGCGACCGCGCCCTCGCGGAAGAGCAGCACGAACAGCAATCCGGTCCCCCGACTGCGGCACGCTTCTACTCCGCGTGTCAACGTCTCGATCGCCTCGTCGTCCCATCGTTCGTCGAAGTACAACACCAGCGTGTTGGATGCGGCCTGCGCCTTCGGAGCGCCGACACGCACGATTCCCACTTCCGGGTTCCGCCTGCGTGCTGCTCGCATCGGGTCCCACAGCCGCACCAGGGGACCGACCTCGTACGGCAAATTGAACTCGAAGCCGAATTGCTGGCATTCAAAGACACCTCTCACCGGCACCAGCGCGCCGCTGAAGGGATCGATCTGCGCGCCGCTGACTGCTAGGCACACTTTCCCCTGACCGTCGAGACCTGGCAGCGGCTTCTCAAGAAAAAGGGAAAGGCCGAACTTGCTGCGCGCCTGCTGCGGGCGGCGCAGCATGAACGTCTCAACTTCTGCCGCCGCGCCCGGCGGCCCCGGCGACGGCTCAACCGGAGTGGTGAACCAGCGCCACGTCCACTCGAATTTGTCGATTCGCCCGCCGGGGATCCAGCTTTCGATCGCATCGAAGCCGTCACCTGCCGCCGTCCGCTCGAACGACACCTGCGGCCTGTAGCGATGGGTCAGCGAAACCGGCCCACACAGCACCACGCCGTCGGGACGGAAAACCGCGTCCGCGAAATGCGCACTGGCTCCGCTATCGAGGCCCTTAAGCGCCTGCACGAGCGCACCGCGGGACTTGGACGCGCTGATGGCGCTCAACTGTGTCTGCGCGTCGGCGAGCGGCCCGGCGAGCTGAGACTGGGCACCCTTCTGGATCTCGCTGCGCGCGGCCGCGACCACATACCCTGCTTTGGGTCCTCCGGTGACGTCGACGACCGGGTTGCCGAACGCGTTTACTTGAAAGAACTCCGTGCCCGGATCGAACGTGAGTCGGATAAATTGCTCGATGGTGAAGTTGATCCTCAGATCGCTCGCGCTGATCGACTCAAGCATGAACACGCCGCTGCGATAGAGCCGCGAGGCCCATCCGACGCCGGTCAGCCGGACGCGGAAAAATCCGCCAGGCGCCGACAGGAACGGCACGCTCGCCGGACCGAGCCAGTCCGCGTCGGCCACGTCGACCCGCGCATGGTAATCGATCGACAGTCCGCCGCCGACGCCCGCGTCGATCTCGTGATGCAGGTCGACCTGCCATCCCACGAGCGGGGCCACCATGGGCCGGACTTTCGACATGATGAAGTCCGAGCTCACTGCGAGGCCGAAATCCTGCCCCTGCAGGAAAATATCGCCGACGCTCGCCAGGTTTCCCGGCGGCGTCTCCGTCGTCAGCCCGTACGGGATCGCGATGGCGGCGTCGGCCGGGCCGTCACCTTTTCGGATGCTGCTGATCCGCTGAAAGCGTTTGTTCACGAGCTGCGGCGCGGGTTCGAACTGCTCTGCCAGGATTGACGCGAGATGCTTGGTGAGGTGCGCTTTGATCAGCGGCTCGTTGAGCAGGTGCGACAGGATGAGCGACGACGACTCGTTCAACACCGTCCCTTCGAACCTAACCGAGTCCTTCACCACGCGGAACCAGAAGTAGTCGCCTCCCGCACGCTGCCAGGCCAAGCATCGCGGATCGATATCGTGCAGCCGGTACTCCGCCCAGACTGCCCCATGGATGATGTCGGCGAGCGGCAGGCTGCCGGGATCGGCGCGGTAACGGGCGCGGATCCCGACCTCTATCTGTATCCGGTCCGTCGCGCCGCCGATGAGATGTAGATGCGGCGCGCCAATCTGCGCCGCAATGGATCCCCGATGCCCGGCGACCTCGTCATCCAAGCGTAGGTACGCCACGTGAGGGATGCTCGGGTTCGCAGGATTGCCGGACGCGTTCTGGTGCATATTCGCTACGAGACGCCGGAGCGTTCCTGCGCTGACCTGCAGCACCGCGTCGAAGTCGCCTGTGAGCGCGTTTGCCATTCACACGTCCTTCTGCAGCGTCCGCGGCCGCGTTGTCCCGGCAAACCCGTGCTAACACATTGTAGTTCGAGCTGTACTTCGATCTGTGGCGACCCGCAGTTCTGGGTGACCACTGCGGGTCCAGGCTTGCCATAGGCGCGGGGACAGAAAACCGCGAGATCCCGGACAGCGGGATGCCCAGTCCTGCCTGCTATGTGACGTTAAGCCGGGATTCTTCATCGTCGACGATGGATCTCAGATCCGCTGGCAGGAGCTGGGTGGCGCTGAAGGTTTCGGTGAAGCCGCCGGTGCCCTGCGTCTGCAGCGGTGTCAGGAAGAAGGACAACCCGAGGTCAGCGCGGATTCTGCCGAGCACGGCTTGCTCAACGGTCCAGGCCGCCGCCCCCGTGCGGAACAGCAAGACATGCTGGACATTCCAGCCTCGTTGTTCGAATCGGCGTATCCGTTCGGCGTGCCCGGTGATACCTACCTTGACCGCGCCGAGTTGGGCATGGTGCAGCAGGTACAGCACCGCTGGCGCGCTCATGTCGAAGCCCCAAATGGCGCAACCACTGCATACGCCGATGCCGTTGCGGACTTTATACAGCGGCGCCCTGATTTCACCGTTGCAGGTGAGGCAGCGGCACCGCCACGGAGAGGAGGCCAGGCCGGGATACGGCTCCAGCGGCTCGAATCCGCCCGCCCGCAGTTGCGCTTCGGCGATGTCAGGCGGGGTGCGCTGCTTCAGCCCGCCGCCGATCACTCCGCAGGCCAGGCAGCCGCCCCGTCCTTGCCGGATGTGTCCCAGGCGCGGGGCCACTTCCTGCTCGCACCGCAGACACTGGCACCGCCACCGCTTGTTGTGGCCCGGGTATGGCTCCAGGGGCCGTAGTTCCGCGTGGATCATGTCCAGGACCGCTTGGTCCTCATCGCCTAGCCGCTTGGCCGCGCAGATCTTGATACCGCAGGCAATGCAGCCGCCTTGGCCCCGGCTGATATTGGCCCGAGTCGGGCTGACCACCGCGCCGCAGCCTGTGCAGCGGCACCGCCAGGGCAGATGATTACCGCCCGGATACGGTTCCAGCGGCTCCAGCATCGCCGCCCGCATCATGGCACCGGATGCACCAGGATCGGCGCTGCGGGCCAGAGCGCTAGCCGCGACGCCGCACCGTTTGCAGCACCCTTCGCCGACGCGGATCTTCTGCAGGCGGGCTACCACCACGTCACCGCAGCGCAGGCAGTCACACCGCCACGGGTCCGCGGCCTTGCCCGGGTAAGGCTCCAGAGGACGCAACGAAGCAGCCAGCATTTCCCGCGCCGCCGCGTCAGGTCCGGTGGGGGCGTGCCCGGAGCAATAGATGCAACCCTCGCTTGCTCCGCGCCGGACAGCGCTCAACCGCGGGGTCACCAGATTTCCGCACCGCTGGCATTCGCACGACCACAGCTCATCCGCACCGGGAAACGTCTCGGCGGGCCTGAGGCCCGCCTTCAGCATGACCTCCGACGCTTCCGCGTGCGTCCAGCGGCGCTTTCCCCGGCCCCTGCTCGCCTCGATGGCGCAATACCGGCAGCCTTTGCTGACACCACGGCGAACGTTTCCGAAGCTAGGAGTAACGACCTGATGGCACGTCAGGCACCGGCATGGCCAGGGCAGTGTCGTCCCCGGGTAAGACGCGATCGGCTCGACACCGGCCGCCAGCATCACCCGCGAGGCGGTCTCATGAGTCCACCTGACGGGAGTCGGCCGCGAGCTGACGGTCACGAAATGGTAGCTTAGCGTTTCTTCGAGATAGTGCAGCAGCCGCACCGACCGACACCGGCCCAACACGACCGGAAATGAGCTTTCGACCTGCGTCAACGACCGTTAACGACCCTCGTGCGACTAGTTCACACCGAGGAGGTCAATGCAGCGCAGTGACCGGTTCCGATCCTGTCCGGTTCGGCAACGCCGCCATCTTCATCGGTGAGCCTCTCTGGCCTACTGCAGCAGTTTCCACCATGGCCCGCTCGGGGTCACCGCCACAGAGGAGGAATACTGTCAGCGTGTGACTGAGATCTGGGGTTCCGGACCTGGTGGGCAATGGAGCCCGCTGAAGCCTGCCGCCTACCCTGCCGAGGCGGCGTTGCATGACCTGGTCCAGAAGGCGCCGCAGATGCTGCCGCTGGCCGGGTCTCCGCGGCTGGCGGTGCTGGGACGGGAGGTGCGGCTTGGTACCGGCTCGGCCGACTTGCTGGCCGTGGAGTCCACCGGCCGCCTGGTGGTCATCGAGGTGAAGCTGGCCGAGAACGCCGAGTCGCGGCGGGCGGTGGTCGCCCAGGTGCTGTCTTACGCCGGGTACCTGCAGGGCCTGGATCCCGAGCAGCTGGAGTCCCAGATCCTCGACCGGCACCTGGAGGCGGGCGGTTCGGTGCTTGCTGCCATGCAGGCGGCCGGGCATCAGGATGTGGTTGATCCGGAGGACTTCCGGAAGGGGCTGGCCCGCAGCCTGGCCGACGGGAGCTTCCGGCTGGTCATCGTGCTTGACTCAGCCCCCGATGAGCTGGTTCAGGTGGTGGGCTACCTGGAGTCCATCACCGACAAGATCGACATCGACCTGGTCACGGTAGCCGTGTACGAGGTTGCCGGATCGCAGGTGCTGGTGCCGCAGCGGATCGAGCCGGGCCGGCGGCTGCGCGAACTGTCCGACGCTCAGGTAACCGCCCGCCAGGCTGGCGGCCTCGTCCATAACGGATCAGCTGAATTCCGTGCCGACATCGCCGAGCTTCCTCTGGCCCGGCGGGACGTGCTGGCGCGGCTGGCCGACTGGGCCGAAGCCATGGAGCGCGACGGCCTGGTCAGGCTCATCACCTACAGGGGCAAGACCGGTATCACGACCCTGCTGCCTTACCTTATCGGCGACGACGCGGGACTGGTGTCGATCGTTTCCGGTAAGGGTTCCGCATACATGACGTTTTTCCGCAGCGTGTTCGAACGCCGCGCCCCTAAGTCCATCTCCGCGGTCGAAGCCGCGCTCGGGACCGAACTGAAACAGGGAAACAGTACCCGCGAATTCGCCCAGCCACTGCTGGATGCACTCACACTGGCACACCGGGAAGGCGTCAGCAATCATCACGCCGACCAGTCCGCAGACTGATGCCAGCTTGAGGGCCTGGCATAAATTGACGTTTAAACGTCAAGGATGTCTCTTTAAATGAATGCAGCCAGACAAAGGCTGGGTGCTAACTGAGTGACAATCACTGCGGACATTCACGGACTTCCACGTACACTGACGGACTCGTTATCGCAGGCCTCTCCTGAAATGCTCCCTGGCCATGCGCTAGTAGTACTACGCTTACAAGCGAGGGGTCGCTGCTTCTAAGCGCCTATCCATAAGTTCTGCGCGTAACCCGCTGTGAGCCCGGCGGCTGGAGGGCGTTGACATCAGCCTCGCCGGGGGTTGGATCGAAGTTGCCACACATCGTCCACCCGCCGGCGAGGTCGTGATCAGTATGCGCCCGGTCAGCGTGTTCGCCAACGGTCCAGGCAGCGAGATCGAGCAGCTGCGGGCTGACCTGCGCGGCCGGTGGCGGCAGGCCACCCGGGCGGTGATGGTCCTGCTGTCGGCGCACGGTTTACCGCCGTGCCCAGATCGCGGAGCTGCTGGACTGCCACCCGGCCACGGTGCGCCGCTGGATCGGCCGGTTCAACGCCGAGGGCGCGGCCGGGCTGGCCTGACCGGCCGCGGTCCGGGCGGCCCCGGCTGGGCGGGCGGCGGCTGACCAGCCGGATCGCCGCGCTGCTATCCCGGCCCGGGCCGTGGACCCTGCCGCGGATCCGCCGGTACCTGGGCTGGCCGCAGGTCAGCCCGCGGACGCTGTACCGGCGGGTCCGGCTGGTCGCGATCTGGCGGCGGCCCAAGCTGACCGCCCGCGGCGACCCGGACCATGACCACGCGGTCGCCCAGATCGTGGCCCGGCTCATCGAGCCTGCCCCGCCGGGCGGTGGTGCTGGCCGAGGACGAGACGCACCTGAACCTGCTGCCGCACGTGCGGGCCAGCTGGACACTGCGCACCGCCCGCCCGCAGGTCCCGACCCCGGGCAGCGAACCGGCAGGTCACCGTGTTCGGCGCGATCGAGGTGACCACCGGGGCGTGGGTGTACCGGCTGGGCCGCCGCTGCGCGGCGGACTTCATCGCGCTGCTGGACCAGGTGCTCCGGGCGTTCCCGGCCGCCCCGGTGATCGTGATGATCTGCGATAACGACAGCATCCATCATGCTCGCAAGGTCACCGCCTACCTGGAGAAGCATCCCCGGCTGGAATTGCTGTACGGCGCCCGGTACAGCCCGCAATGACAACCCGGCCGAACGGGTCTGGGCGGCGCTGAAGAACTACGTGGCGAACACCGCGGTGAGCTGGCCCGGACGGCTGCGGCAGATCCACTCGTTCTTCCGCAGCCGCTCACCCGATGAGATGCTGGCCACCGCCGCGCCCTGGACCAGTCCCTGGCTGCCGCCGGGTTACGAACAGAACTTTTGGAATGCCGCTTAGCCCAATTTGCGCCGAGGGCCGACACGATCCGCCTGACCCGTACCGCACATAGTCTTAGGATCAGCTACGGGCAAATCAATGTCGTCCAGCGCCCCAAGCCACCGGCGCGGTTACCTTCCAGGTGCCTGACGGGGTTAAGGTCTCAAAGGTGCAGTGGACGACGGCCGCCGGCTTCAGGCAGACGGTCCAGTGGAGCGTGTTGGAAATGCCTAAAAGCAGGAGGACACCCCAGGGCCAGCAGCTCCCCGACCGGGTCCCCGATCTCCCGGGCTAGCACCAGCGAGCGGCGAGCGTCGCCGGCCGCCTCGGCAGTCCGGCCCATCAGCCGCAATATCGATGCCCGGCCGGCCAGGGCAGCGGTCAGCGCCCGGGACGCGGGCGGGTCCGCGACGGCGTCGCAGGCCGCGGTGAAATGGCCGAGCGCTCCGGCCAGATCGGCCGAGAACTGCGCTGCCCGGCCGAGCCAGTATTGCGCGGCGCACCACTCGTCGCCGCCCGGAACGGCGTTCCCGGCGACCTCGCGCAGCAGCGGGTACTGACTCGTCAGCCGGCCCGCATCACCCACCACTGCGCAAGGGCGACCGCCACCCGCAGCGCGTACCCGGCCAGCGTGGTGGCGGTGCCGTCCTGCTCCCCGGTCTCAGCCAGCAGCCCGGCCCCGTAGCCGCGCAGCGTCTCCAGCATCCGGTACCGGAACCCGCCATCGGGCCCGGCCCGCGGCGGGGTCAGCAGTGAGCAGTCCACCAGCCGCAGCACCACCGCACCAGCGTCCGGCCCGGCGACCGCCTCGGCTCCCTCCAGCGTGAACCCGGCCGGGAACACCGACACCGCGCGGAACACCGGCCGCTCGTGCTCATCGAGCAGCTGGTAGCTCCACTCCACGGCGGCGGCCAGCGACCGCTGCCGGCCCGCCGCCAGCCGGTCCCGCCCGTCAGCAGCGCGAACCGGTCATCGATCCGGTCCAGCAGCTGCGCCACGCCGAGTGCCTCCACCCGCGCCGCCGCCAGCTCGATCGCCAGCGGCATCCCATCCAGCCGCGCCACCAGCCGCGCCACTGCCGGCCCGGTCTGCCCGTCCAGCGCGAACCGCGCATCAGCACGCCGGGCCCGGTCCGCGAACAGCGCCACCGCCTCGGACCGCCCGCAAGGCCGGCTCGCCCGCCGGCGGCTGGTGCCCGGGCCGGGCCAGGCCATCGGGGACCGGCCCGTGCCGGGACGAGCCGGCCCGCCTGCGCCACGCCGGGACCTGGTCACCTGCCCCCGGCCTGCCGGTCGCCCGCACTCCCGGCCGTGACCCGGGGGCATGGCGCCTGCTCATCATCGTTGCGCCTGCGGGCCGCCGTCCGCGCTGCCGCGCCCGTGCCGCAGCACATCACCCAGGCACCGCGCCCGCCAGGCCCGTGCTCCCCGCGTGGGCCGGACCCGGACCAGCGCGGTTACCTCATCTTCTGTCAGGTGCAGGCGGCTGACCAGCGCCCCGGCGACCGCTGCTACCTGCGGCCAGCGCCGGCCGAGCTCCGCATCGACCCGCTGCTGAACGTGGCCGAGGTCCCACCGGCCCCTCCTGGTCCCGTACGTGACCAGATCGCGTCCGGTCACCCGCTGGCACAACTCCGCGATCTGGGCACGGTCGATAACGCCGTCCCGCTCGACCGCCCACGCCCGGTCCGGCGTCCACAGCCCGGCTTCCCGGAGCCAGCGGTCCTGAGCACGCTCCCCCGCGGCCAGGACGGCAACGCCATCGCGCACCGAGCCGTGCCAGTAGTAGATCTCCGAAAATCCGACACCCTCCGGCGCCTGGCTGTCAACGCCGTCCTCCCAGGCCCGGTCCGCGGGAACGATGCGGACCTGCCGGACCGGCACCCGCGCGGCCAGTGCCATGACAACATGCCCCGCCTCATGGACGGCGTTGAGCCAGTGACGCTGCCCATCTGACAGCCCCGTCACGTCCCGCAGGCGCATTCCCGTGACACCCGCCGGCGGGGCAAACCGGGTACGCATCGGCCGGTACCGGCCAATCGTCGCCTCATCGCTCGCCCACGGGTCCGGCTGCGGCCGGAATCTAGGCACCGCGGATCACCCCCGCCTCCCCGGCCCCGGCCCTGGCACGCCCGGCCGCAAAGCCCGGTAACACCAGCCGAGATGCCAGGCCGGCCCGGCGCAGCGCGGACCCGGCCATGCCTGGCTAACCCGCCGTCATGGCGGCCCAGGACCGGACCGGCAGCCCTGCCGGGAAACCCCGGCGTGACGCAGACCCGCAAACCGCGCACCTCCCGCTCCCGGCCATCGGACAGCCGCACCCGGCACCAGCAGCACCCGGATCATCATCCCCGGCGCAGCCAGGCGCCGCGCCGGTCATGCCGCAACTGCCAAAACCATCGTAGAGAACAACCACAGCACCGTCGTCCGGCACCGCTGACCGGGGTCGCAGCAAGCGCAAGCGCTGGCGGCGGTAGCCGGCGCGCTGGCCCGGGCCGGCCAGTACCAGCAGGCGGCCACCGTAGCCGGTTCCATCACCGACCCGGACCGGCAGGCGCAAGCGCTGACGGCGGTAGCCGGTGCCCGGCCGAAACCAGCCAGCACCAGCAGGCCACCACGGTGACGGCACGGGCCGAGACCGTAGCCCGTTCCATCACGACCCGGACCGCCGGGCACAAGCGCTGACGGCGGTAGCCGAGGCGGCGGCCCGGGCCGGCCAGCACCAGCAGGCCGCCACCGTGGCCCGTTCCATCACCAACCTGGATCGGCAAGCGCGAGCGATGGTAGCGGTGGCTGAGGCGCTGGTGACGAGGGGAGATACGAGGCGGGCGCGCCATGTAGCTTCGGCGGCCAAGTCCTGAGCTGTCACCGCGTGTTCGGGATGGCGCATAACGTGACGCAAATCACGACGCATTTTCTCAATTAGCGCATGCGCCGGCTGGCCGCCAGCGGCATGCTGCCGGAGCGGGCCGGGCAGCCGGTCAAGGCGTGGGCGCACATCTCCCTGGCTGACCTGCTGCGGCTCGACGGCGACTCCGCGCTGCAGGACCAGTGGACGGAGCGGGTCCGGGCGCGGTGGGCGGCCCGCCGCGCGCACGCCGCCGAGGCCGGCGCGGCCGACGGGGCCTGGCTGGACGGCGACGCCGCCGCGGCGATCGCGTGCGACGCCGCGATGGCCCCGGTCGTGACCGGCGACGTCAACGTGGACGCGCTGGGCGACCTGGTCCGGCTGTGCGTCGAGCTCGACCGGCTCCGCCGCGGCGGCGGGGCCCGCGGCGACACCAGCCAGGCCCGGGCCGCGCTGGAGCAGGCGGTGATCGGCAAGGCCGTGGACCTGGTCTCGGGTCCGGGCGGGCTGGCCAGTTTCCTGCGGCGGCGGGAGCTGGGCGGGCCGAGCCTGCCGCTGGACATCGGGTACGCCGAGACGGTCCCGGCCGGGATCCGCAACGCGGTGCTGCTGCGGGACCGGCACTGCCAGTGGGCCGGCGGCTGCACCCAGCCCGCCGGCGCCTGCCAGGTCCACCACACCACCCACAAAGCCCGCGGCGGCACGACCTCCGTCAAGGACTGTGTCTTGCTCTGCCCGTTCCACCACCAGATCGTCATCCACCGCTGGGGCTGGACGCTGATCGTGAACCCCGACGGGACCACGACCGCCTGGAACAAGAACAAGACCAAGGTCCTGCACAGCCACGGGCCCCCCGCCCGCGCCGGGTAAGGGGCCCGGCATGCCCCGCGCCACCGACCACACCACCCGCCGGTCCCGGCGACCCCAGGCCGCACCACCCCGGTGACGGCCCGCACCTCGATCCCCGGACCGGTGTCGCGAAGGGGCTCCCTATCAGGAGACATCCTCTGAGCTTGTCGTTTTAACCTGCGCGTTCGCGTTTGGCCCGGAGGGTGCGTTCCCTTATGAAGGTCCTTCCCACGTCGTAGTGGGGTCCGTGCGGTCTGAAGTCGCGGCGGTGCGGAGCGGCGTGGCGGTCGCAGGTATGCGATGCGCGGGCTCCGTGAGCCTGATGTGTGACAACCAAGAAGGCAAGGCCCGGGTGCTCAGGCTACGCGCCCGGCCGGCCCGGGCGGCGGTATCCCTTCGACCTGTCCGCCGCGGAATGGGACGGTTGCACTATCGCCGGTACCCGCGCCTGCTTGCGGCTCGGCGACGCGGGACGCGCGGATGACCGCGGTAGCCGGGCGGCTGGACGTGGCCGCCGGGCGTCCGGGGCTCGCGGCACGCTAGATCGCGTGGTCGTCCATGAGGGTGCGGAGGTTCTCCGCGGCGGTCTCCCAGTGCTTCTTGCTCAGCCGGACGACGAGCGGCTCGGCGAGCTTGAAGAACCCGCGGCTCTCGCCCCGGTAGGCAGTCGTCACCCGGGTCCCTCCGGCGGCTGGCTCCAGGACGGCATCGGTCTCCAGGTAGAACGGGCCGCCGGTGGTCCTGGTGCCGAAGTGCTTGTTCTCCGTCAGGCCGGTGCACACGAAGGGCATCTCCAGGCCGCGCCCGAGAAAGGCTCCCCGGTAGAGGAGGGCGGAACCCGCCTCGAGCGGGCCATCGCTCGTGACGGACGCCTCGGTCATTCCCGGCACCCACAGCGGCATCCGCTCCAGGTCCGTGAGGACGGCGAAGACCTCGTCCACGGGACGGGCGATGACGGTGACGATCGTGAACTCGTTCATGGCTCTCGTGCCTCCTTGCACGTTGTGCTTACGGAGCCCACGCTACGGAGCAAGCAGTACCGCATCGTTACGGCAAGCAGGAAATAAGGATCGAAAAGGACGCTGTCGCATTGAGCCGTGCCGTCAGCGAAGCCCTGGGGCTAGCGCCAGCCGTACCGCTGCTGCAGTCGGCCCGTGACCCGCTCGAACGGCTCCCGTGGCAGGGCCGCCGCTTCCCGGCGCATCCCGCCCTCGTGCACCCGGATCACCCGGTCCAGGTTGACCCAGGACGGCCGGTGCTCGCCGTCCCAGCCGCCCGCGCCGACGGACACAAAGTCCCCCTGGCCGTCGTGGTCCTTGCTGGTTAGCTGCACAGCCAGGTAGGTGCCTGCCGGTTCGACGGCCACCACGAGTACCGGCCGGTCCTTGCCCCGCCCGTCATTCTCCTCGAACGGCACCCAGGTCCAGACGACCTCGCCGGGATCCGGGGCCCCGTCCGTTTGCGGCGAGTAGCTCATCCGCACCGGCCCGATGCGATGCGGATCGACCTCCACGGTGGCGTCCGGCCCGGACTCGCCCGGCAATACCTCCTCATCCGCACGGGACGACCGCGTCGGCGTTGATGCCGGCCGCCGCCGGCCTCTCCGCCCTGCCTCCCTCGAGGGCGTCCCATTCCGGCGGCGGCCGCTCGTCATCACGTCGGTCGCGGTCTTGATCAGATCCCCCAGCAACCCCATCCCGCCACAATAACCGGACCAATCACGGGTTCGTAGGCGTCGGGGTACCGACGTCATGGCAGGGTCGACGCGAACCCTGACACAGGGAACAGGTGGGGGTACGCGAACGCGGTGATCTCCGAGATCGCGACGCCAGACACTCCCAGGACGACGAAACCGAAGCTTCGATACATGCTGTCTCCCCAAGCTCTCAGATAAGCGGCCGCCGCTGGCTGCCTGTTGGCGCGGGTCGGCACGAGCCGCCAATCCACCAGGCCTAGCCGAACGAATGCATCGACGGTTCGAGCGCCACCGAACACGACCATGTCCCCGCCCGCCTCGTCACGCAGGTGCGCGACCTCGTCGGCGATCGGTCGCGACGAGATGCGCGAGTTCTTCATGCTGGCGCTCGTCACCCCGGTCGAGAACACCACCTTCGGCGTGTCGAGCATCCAGTTGGCGAAGTCCACGAGCTCCGGCGGTCCAGACCGATCGGCGGCCCGCGCCGGCCAGGCCGCCGCAAAGCTCTCGAACACGACCCTGCCGGACAGGATCGTGTCCGCGGTCCGGCGCAGATCGGAGGTGAAGTCGTGATCCATCTCGTCGTCGTGGATGAGCCAGCCCAGGTCCCCCGACGTGCCGCCCATGAACCCGTCTACGGAACTGTTGACGAACACGATCACTTGTCGCACGACCACGCCTCCATCGTCTCGGCGCCCGATGGCGCCGTCGTACAGATAAGACGTCGACGAGTCCGAACCCCCATCGCGGTGCCGAAGCGGGCGGCCGCACGCCGGCGCGGTGAGGGCGTCTGCTGCGGCAGCGGAGATCGCAACCAATAGTCACCTTGCCGCGTCATCAGGGAAAGGTCTCAGTTTGGCGGCGCCGGGGAGGCAGGCGCACCTGCCGGGCGAGGAGGACTCTGTGCCAGCTGGCAGCTGTTCGTGCGTGGCGCGAGGGGGACCTGGCGGCTGGCAGAGGGGGACTGTCGTGTCACAGTTCGTCAAGCGCATGCTGGCCACGATCACTGTGGTTGCGCTGGCGCTTACCGCCGCCGGGTGCACCGACGCTGGCGCGGCCACGGCCGCCTCGCGGGCAGCCGGCCCGGCCGTCTACTCGGACCAGCATGCGGGCTACCAGGCTGCGGGACGCTGGTTCCGCTACGTGGCCACCACCGTGAGCGTGCCGCCCCGAACCCTCCCCTACCTGAATAGCGGCTCCGCGTTCATCGGGCTGAACGGCAGGTACGCGGCATGGATCAACGTGGACCCCGGCGGGGGCGCGGACAGCGTCGGGTATGCCGCCACCAACGTGGGCACCGGACCGTTCCGGCTCGCTCCCCGGGTCGGTGACCGGCTGGCCATCAGCATCTACTACGACCAGCGCGGGCACATCTTCTTCACCGTCACCGACCTGACCCGGCCCGCCACGCAGACGGTGATGCTATACGTCGGCCGGCTGATCTACTCGGTGGCCCGCCTGTGGGTCCAGACCGACCGGGTTCTGTCAGTCGTCCTTCCGGCCGCCAGCACGCGGCTGTGGCAGTTCACCGGGAGCCGCCTGACCACCTACAGCGGCGACCAGAGCACGATCACGGGCCCGTGGACCACCAGCAAGATGATCACCACCACCACCGGTACCTCATCCGGCACTGTGATCGTGAGCCCGTCCGGGCTATCCAGCAACGGCCAGAACTTCGCAGCCCGGCTGCGCCATAGATAACGGCACGTTCGGTTGCGAGTGAGTTGTGGAAACGTTTGACCTGGGGCAACGTTGCGTTATCAGCATCGTGAGATCGGACGCGGAAGGCAGTTGCCCTGGATCTGGCCGGTCCGATCCAGTCGCCTCGGCGGGCGGCGGGCGGCGGGCGAGATGATGAGATGAGGAGATGAGGATGCGGGTACTGATGATCGCGCCGCCGGGCGCGGGCAAGGGCACTCAGGGTGCGCTGATCGCCGCGCACTTCGGCATCCCTCATATAGCGACTGGTGAGCTGCTGCGCGATCATGTCGCGCGGCGGACCAGCCTGGGGCTGGCCGTCCAGGAGTACCTCGACCGCGGCGAGCTCGTCCCCGATCAGGTGGTCCTGGACATGGTGCGGGAAGCGGTGGTCGCCGCCAAGGCGGCGGGCGGGGGGTACGTCCTGGACGGGATCCCGCGGAACATGGAGCAGGCCCGCGCGCTGTACCTGATCGCTGTCGAGCTCGGCATGACCGCGGATGTAGCGCTGCACCTGGATTCCGATGATGCCGAGGTCACCCGCCGGCTGCTCGCGCGGGCCGCGCTCGAGCACCGCTCCGACGACACCGCGGAGGTTATCGCCCAGCGGCTCGCCCTCTACCATCACGTGACATCGCCCATCTTGTGCTGGTACCGCGACCGCGGAATCTTGGTCTCGGTCGACGCGATGCGCCCGGTGCAGCAGGTCAGCCGGGAGATCCTCACGGCCCTGGACCAGATGCGCCCGCTCCTGGACCATGCGTCCGGGCGGGGCGGGCACCCCGCGGAACTGGCCGCACTCGGGGAGGCGTTCGGCGCGCCCGGTCCCGCCGCGGGAACATAGCAGGCAGATGGTGAGCTCAGCGTCGGCCGCTCGCGCTCGCTGGCCTGAGAACAGCCGGAGGCTGGCGCCGGTGGCCCGATCCGCAAGAATGCTCCTACCTGACGTACGCTGCGAATAGCGTCCAGCGGCGCAAGGAGGCCTGATGTCGTCGGCTGCCTCGCGGATCGTGATCATTGGAGCCGGGATCGGCGGGCTCACGCTGGCGCTGCTGCTGCGGCGCCGCGGCGTCATCGCCGAGATCCTCGAACAGGCCCCCGAGCTGCGTGAGGTCGGCGCGGCCGTCTCGCTCGCCGCAAACGGCACGCGGGTGCTGCAGCACCTCGACCTGGGTGATGGCCTCGCCCAGGCGTCGAGCGAGTTCACCGAGATCATCCATCGTGACGGCCGCGACGGCGCCCGGATCGCGGCCCACACTTTGGGCAGGCAGTACCGCGAGGCGTTCGGCGCGCCCATGTTCGGCTTGCACCGGATCGCGCTGCAGCAGCTGCTGGCCGGCGCGTGGGGAACCGACCACCTGCACCTGGGCTGCCGCGCGGAAACGCTCCAGGAGCACGGCAGCGGCATGCGGGTACGCTGCGCGTCGGGCGCCTCGTTCGACGCCGACCTGGCGGTGGGCGCCGACGGCATGCACTCGCAGGTGCGCCGCTGGATCACCGGCGGCGATGAGCCGCGCTACTCCGCGGCCTCCGGATTCCGCGGCCTGGTGCCGATCGAGCGGCTGCCGCGGCTGCCCGACCCCGGCGCCCTGCAGTTCTGGATGGGGCCCGGCGCCCACCTGCTGCACTATCCCATCGCGGACGGCAGCGTGATCAACTTCCTGGCGGTCGTCGAGGGACCTAGGCAGTGGACAGCACCGGCCTGGATGGCAGACGCCGAGCCGGGCGCACACCTGGAGGCGTTCGCCGGATGGCACCCGGCCGTCAGCGAGATGATCGGGGCCGTCCCGCAGTCGCCACGCTGGGGGTTGTTCGCCTTGCCGCCGCTGCGGCGCTGGAGCCGCGGGCCGGTGGTGCTGCTCGGCGACGCCGCGCACGGGATGCTCCCGCACCACGGGCAGGGAGCGAGCCAGACGATCGAGGACGCCGCCGTGCTGGCGGCCGAGCTGGACGGCGCGGGCGACGTCGCCGCGGCGGTGCGCCAGTATGAAGCCCGGCGCCGGGTGCGGACCCGGCAGGTGCAGGCCGCATCATGGGCGACATCGGCGGTGCTGCACCTCCCCGACGGCCCCGCCGCCCAGGTCCGCGACGCCTACCTGGCCAGCCTGCCGGAACGCCTGGCCTGGATTCACGGCTACGACATACTCGCCCGAAGCCCCGGCGAGAGCAG
>CAWFXW010000019.1:0-54214 GCA_963819785.1 uncultured Actinomycetes bacterium
GCGCCACCGTCGCCGTGGTCAGCGGGGATCCGTTCTTCAGCACGCTGACCGTGACCGCCACGGTGGCGAAGGTGACGGTCGCAGGCCCGGTGACAGTGACGGTCTGGGTCTGGTAGCCGTTGGCGTCGTAGGCGGCGAAGGAGTTCGTCCCTGGCAGGACCTGGAAGGTGACCTGCCCGCTGCCGTTGACAGCGGTCTTTGCGCCGTAGGTGCCGGTGTTGCCGGCGTGCGCAATCGACGCGGTGGCCAGGTCGGTGCTGTCCGGGTCGTTGAGCTGGACCGTGACCGTCACGGTGGCGAAGGTGACGGTCATCGGCCCGGTCACGGTGACGGTCTGGGTCTGGTAGCCGTTGGCGTCGTAGGCGGCGAAGGAGTTGGTGCCGGGCAGGACCCGGAAGGTGACCTGCCCGCTGCCGTTGACAGCGGTCTTGGGGCCGTACGTGCGGGTATTGCCGGCGTGCGCGATCGAGCGGTCGCCAGGTCGGCGCTGTCCGGGTCGTTGAGCTGCGCAGTCACTGCCACCGTGGCGAAGCTGACGGTGTTGGGGCCGTTGGCGGTGACCGAGATGGTCTTGGTCTGGTAGCCATTGGCGTAGTACATGGTTACTGAGTAGCTGCCCGGTTTGAGAGTGACGCCGGCCGTGCCGTTTGAGCCGGTCGTCGCGTTGGTGACCGAGCCGCTAGCGGACCGGAAGACCACTGCGGCGCCGGAGATGGGGTTGCCATTGGAGTCGCTGAGCGAGGCCGTGGTCCAGCCTGACGGGATCACCGAGGTAACTGACACTCACCGGTGCGGCGCGTCGCCGGCCTTGTCGGTGGCGCCGCTGCACGTGGCCGTGTGGCTTGGTCCCGGAGTTGGTGACCGAGATCGTCGCGCTGGTCGCGTACCCCGGACAGGGAGTCCGATGTGGCGCATCCCGGGGTCGGGGCCGTGGGGTACGTGGCTCGCTGGTGACGCCGGTGACCGAGACCGACGGCGGGGTCATGTCTATGTTGATTCCGGTGACGGTGCCGACGGCGCAGTCGCCTGCGGGATCACACGACGGGCCGGAGGTGATGACCTGGTTGGCACCCTCGCTCGACACGGTGGTAGGCGCGGGCGTGGTCGGCGGCCCCGGGGAACCCGCGGGAGACGTGCTGGTCCAGGTGATGGTCACCGGCGCGTTGTACCAGCCATTGGCGTTCGGCGCCTGGTCTGGCGTGCCGGTGACAACCGGCGGCTCATCAATGAAGACCTTGCCTAGCCTGAAGATCAGGAACACGTGCTCGTCGGCGGTAATGGCAGGCAAGGTAAAGGGCAGGACCAGCCCGTCGTTGAGGTGGATGGCCAGGCCTTGCAGGGTGATGCCGTTCGGGACGATCAGTGATTCATTCCCGCTGGTGTTCAGGCTGCCGCCGCCGAAGTAGGCCTGCCCGTCGCTGCCGGGTATACCGGGCAGCGGGCTGATCGAGCTCGACTGGAAATAGACATACCCGCCGGTGACCGGGTTTCCGGAGGCGTCGCGGACCAACACGGTCAGCGTGGAGACCGGCATCACGACGTTGTAGGACTCATCTTGCTCCAGCACCCCGACCGGCAGGTTGAAAATACTCTCGGCCCCCGGAGACTGCTCGAACGCCTCGACCATGAAATTCTGGTCAGCGAGCAAATTAGCGGTGAAACCGCCGCTGCCATTAACGTAAACCTGCGTCCCCTGGTTGAGCGGGGAACTGAACTCCACCCAACCGTTTTGGTAAACATTCACCCCTGTGACTGGGCTGCCTGATTGCGGGTGCGACGAGTGACGTCGGACTCGTAGTGCGTTCACGTAGAGCCGGCAGTAAGTTGCGAGTTGACTACTACCAGCCGGCTAGACCATGATCATCTCTCGTGTCCGAGATGCTGCCTCCTGCCCCGGGTTGCGCCCCGTGCGCTGCCCGCGACGAGCAGATCGCGCAGCTGCAGGACCAGCTTGCGGCGCGGGACACCGAGGTCACGGGCCTGCACGGCCAGGTCGCGGAACTGATGGACCGGATCGCCCGCCTGGAGCGGGCCGTGTCCCGCAACAGCGGCAATTCCAGCATGCCGCCCAGCGGTGATGACACGCCGGGCCGCAAGCCGCCCCGCAAGCAGCGGCGGCAGGCAGAACGCGACGAGGCGAAGAAGCGCAGCCGCGGCAAGCAGCCCGGGGCGCCGGGAGCGGCGATGACCTGGACCGTTCCCGATGAGACCTTCGATTATTACCCGGAGGGCACCTGCGCGTGCGGGGCGGACCTGGACGGCGCTGCCAATCTCGGGGTCGCGCGGTCCTGCCAGCAGAAAGAGGTCCCCGAGCCGAAGGCTCAGACGATCCAGCATGACCTGCACGAGGCACAGTGCGCGTGCGGGAAGATCCATGTGGCGCCCCGCCCGCCCGGCGTCCCTGACTCCGCGGTCTCGGTCGGCCCGCGGCTGTGCGCGCTGGCTGTCTACCTGCTGGTCTTCCAGCACGTGCCGGCGGAGCGGTGCCGGCTGCTGCTGTCCGACGTGGCCGGCGCGGACGTGTCCGCCGGGTTCATCCACTCCTGCCTGGCCAGGGCCGCGTCGATGGCAGCCGGGACCCTCAAGCTGGTCAAGACGCTGATCATCGCCGCGAAGGTCGTCGGGTTCGATGAGACCACGCTGCGGTCCGGGGCGGCCGGGGAGAAGAAGTTCGTCCACGGCGCGTTCACCGGACGGTACTCGCTGTTCCACCTCGGTGCCCGGTCGCTGGAGACCATGAAGGACTTCGGGATCCTCGCCGATTTCGCCGGGATCGCGGTCACTGACCGGTACGGCAACTACTTCCACACGACGTGGAAGAACATCTCCGGCCACCAGGCCTGCCTGAGCCACATACTTCGTGACCTGCAAGACTGCGCGGAAAGCTACCCCGGCAAGCACTGGCCCGCCCAGGCCCAGGAAGCCCTCCGCGCTCTGATCCACGCCCGCAACCAGGCCAGCGGCGACGGCCTGGCCGCGATCCCCGCCGCCACCCGCGAACCGCTGGAGCTGCTGTTCCGCCGCGCGATCACCGTCGCCCTGGCCGACGTGCCCCGCGTCCCCGGCCCCAGGAACAGCACGAAACAGCACCCCGGGCGGGACATGCTCGAGTTCTGCCGCGACCGCGAAGCCGACGTCCTGAGATTCACCACTGACATGGACGTGTGGCCCACGAACAACATCAGCGAGTCCGGACTACGGCCCAATAAGACCCAGCAGAAAATCTCCGGGCGGCTCACCAGCGACGACACCACCCAGGACCGCCTCGACATCCGCAGCTACATCGACACCGCCCGCAAGCACGGATGCGACGTCCTCGACGTCCTGCACCGCCTGTTCACCGGCAACCCCTGGATGCCCCCGGTTCCCGGCCAGGCCTGAACCCGCGCGCCAGCCTGCCCCAACCCCGTCACCCAGCGCACCCCAGACATCACCCACGCCACACAGGTGAATGTTTACCCGTTTTGCGAGCTCGTATACACCCGCCCCTCAGAATCCTCCAGCATCCCCTGAACCTGAATCGAAGCCGGGACAGTGACGGTCACCGACTGGTCGCCGTTGAGCGCCGGCGCAGTGAACGGAACCACCAGCCCGTTGTTGAGGTGGATGGCCGGGCCTTGCAGGGTGATGCCGTTCGGGACGATCAGTGATTCATTCCCGCTGGTGTTCAGGCTGCCGCCGCCGAAGTAGGCCTGCCCGTCGCTGCCGGGTATACCGGGCAGCGGGCTGATCGAGCTCGACTGGAAATAGACATACCCGCCGGTGACCGGGTTTCCGGAGGCGTCGCGGACCAACACGGTCAGCGTGGAGACCGGCATCACGACGTTGTAGGACTCATCTTGCTCCAGCACCCCGACCGGCAGGTTGAAAATACTCTCGGCCCCCGGAGACTGCTCGAACGCCTCGACCATGAAATTCTGGTCAGCGAGCAAATTAGCGGTGAAACCGCCGCTGCCATTAACGTAAACCTGCGTCCCCTGGTTGAGCGGGGAACTGAACTCCACCCAACCGTTTTGCGAACTGGTGTACACCCGCCCCTCAGAATCCTCCAGCGTCCCCTGAACCTGGACCACGGTCGCGGTTTTCAGCACTACGGTCAGCGGCGGCCCGCCCGTGCTCACACCGGTGGCCAGGTAGCTCTGCAAACCGGAGTTCGATACCGGGATGAACTGGACATTGTAAGTGCCCGAGGAAAGCGAGACGGAGAAGTCTCCTTCGGCGTCCGTGGTCGTGCTCGCCACCGTCAACGAGGTCGACGGATCCAGGACATTCACCGCCACATTGGCTTGCGGATTGTCGGAACTGTCCACCACCGTGCCCGCGATGGCCGACGTATCGGCCAGAGCAGGCACGCTGGCTGAGATTAGGCCCAGTACCACCAGGAGCACGGATACGGCCGCAGCAAGTATCCGTATCCGGCCAAAACGTCGTAGTCCGCCCATAACGCCCCACCCCTTCGCCGCTTCCCAAGGCCTGATCAGGCTCAACGGAAGGCAACGCACTATTAAGCGGCGGAAAGGCGCGAAGTTAAAGAAACGCGCACACAATCCACCATTGCGGAGCGTACACCTCGGGACATCCTCGTACCAGACATCGGCGCATAGGATACAGAAATCTCACCATAACGATCGCTGCCAAACAGCCGCGTTCGTCACGTTGCGATAGGGGCGACCGTACTGATCCGGGTGCGGGTGGGTGAACCACGGACCGTTCCGTCCAAATCAAATGGTCCGAACGGGTCCTGCTCGCTTTCACCTCGGCAGAATGTCAGTGGACGGTGACACGCTGCTGCCATGCCGAGCATCGCCCACGAGGCCGTCGTCGAGTTGTTGCGCCGCAACCCGCAGCTGGCGGCCGCGCTGCTGGCCAGCGCCGGGGTCCAGGTCCCGGCCGGGGCGGTCGCGGTGCTGGCCGACAGCAACCTGTCGGTGCCCGAGCCGACCGAGCTGCGCGCCGACATCGTCACCGTGCACCAGGGTGCCGGCCAGAAGATCGCCATCGTCACCGAGATCCAGAAGGACCCGCCAGACAGCGCCAAGCGCCGCGCCTGGGTCGCCTACCTGGCGCTAGCCCGGGTAGAACACCGGTGCGATGCTGCGCTCGTCATCATCGCGCTGAGCGAGCGGACCGCCAAGGCCAGCGCCACGCCGATCCCCACCGGGCATCCGGGCTTCGTGCTGGCGCCGATCGTGATCGGCCCGGACACCACCCCGGCACCCGGCGGGTCTGGCACCGGCCAGGTCAGCGCGGAACTGGCCGTACTCGCGGTGCTCAACGGCGCGCTGGACCTGCGGGACGAACCGACGCGCCGGCTGGTCCTGCAGGCCATCGCCGGAGTCGATCCCGGGCGCCGGGAGATTTACACTCGACTCATCCGCGCCACCGCCTCGCCGGGAGTGCGCCGTGCTCTGGAGGAACTGATGGCTACCGCCTTCCGTGACGAATTCATCGACGGGCTCCTGAACCAAGGCCGCGCTCAGGGCCAGGCCGAGGGCGAGGCGCGCGGCCGGGCCGAGGGCGAGGCGGCCATGCTGCTGCGGGTGCTGGCCGCCCGCGGGTTCACCGTGCCCGATGACATCCGGCAGCGCATCCAGTCCTGCACCGACCTGGCCCGGCTCGAGGCGTGGGGCGACCAGGCCGTCACCGCGAAGTCCCTCGACGAGATCTTCACCGCCTGACCCGGGCCGGCAAGCGGCATTCTTGATCAACTGCGGCGACGAGCAGCCGCGTGCTGGACCAGGCCGGGTACCTGGCGGCGTTGCGGGCGAAGCTGGTGGAGGAGGCCGAGGAAGCGCAGGCGGCACCGGATGGGCAGTTGCGTTCGGAACTGGCGGACGTGCTGGAAGTTCTGCAGGCGCTGGCTGCTGCTCACGGCATGAGCTGGGAGGATGTCGTGGCGGAAGCGGCCCGCAAGCGGACGGCGCGCGGGGGCTTCGACCAGCGGATCTTTCTCGAATACGTCGATCAGGCCGGCTGAATACCGCGAGGCGCTGACCGAATCCCCGAACGGCCTGAACCACGGCCCGTTCGGTGAAAAGAACTTCAGTCCGCTAGGGACTGGAGCTGGCTGCGCTTGACGATGATCCAGCCTTCTGCCGGTTCCCACTTGTCATGCGCGGGCGGCGCCTGGCGCGGTAGAAGTGGCGGGGCTGCTGCCTTTCTGCCTCGTCATGACGCGAGGAAGCCGGTGATCAGGGGCGTGAGCAAGCTCGGCTGGGTCACCAGCTCGACGTGGCCGCCGTGGTAGACGTGCAGCGTCGCGTGCGGGATGCCCGCGGCCAGGATGCGGCCGTTGGCCACCGGGATGATCGGGTCCTGGTCGCCGGTGAGCACCAGGGTGCGCTGGCGGATGAGCGGCAGCAGCGGCAGCGTGGTGAACCCCAGCGCGGCGGTGTGCTGGTACAGGTAACCGATGCTGAGCGGGCTGATCCGCGCCTTGCGCAGGGCGCCGGCCAGCGCGTCCGGGTCGGTTTTCGCGCTTCCTCCCCACAGGTCGCCCCAGCGGCGCAGGATGAGGTTCTTCACCGGCGGCAGCGGGTTGGGCGGCACCATCGTCTGCGGCCCGGTTGAGGTGGCCACCAGGATCAGCCGCCGGCACCGGCGCGGGTTGCACAGCGCGAACTGCTGAGCCAGCCCGCCTCCCCAGGAGATACCCAGGACGTCGGCCTGCTGGTGGCCGAGCTTATGCAGCATCTCGCGCAGGAGCAGGGCCAGGGTGGTGAAACGGTACGGCCGGTTGGGCAGCTGAGAGCCGCCGACGCCGGGGGCATCGAAGCGGATCACCTCGATGGCCGGGTCGAGTGCGTCCACGAACGGCTGGAAGGCTTCCAGTCGCATCCCGATGCCGTTGCACAGCAGGAGCGGAGGCCCGGTCCCGGTGCCCGGCCGGATCGCGGCGCGCAGCGGCGTCCCGCCCACCTGCATGATCTGTTCGCGCACGGAGTCATTCCTGACAGTCATGTCCCTTCCTCCCAGGACATGCCGTGGCTGCCGCGTCTGTGACGGCAGTCACACGGCTACGGGGATAGTAAGCCGCGCTTGGGATAGTACGCAATAGGCTAACTCCACTTAGCATGGCTGCAGCCCCGCGACCAGATTCAGCAGCGCCCGGCCGAGGGCGAGCTTGTAGCTGGCCAGCCATCTTGGCCAGGACGGCCGGGCGATAGCGTTTCAGGCCATGCGCCCGCCTGCTGGTGGCGGTCCTCGGGTGAACCAGCTCGCGGTGCTCAACGTCCGGGGCTAGGCGGCGTGGGAACTGCAGCCGGGGACGCGGGCCGCGCTCGGGGCGTGGCGACCGAGCAGCCCGTCAGCGGTCATCCGGCCAGAAGCATCACGGCCCGTTCGGAAAATGATGGTCAGATAGCCGTATGAAGCGCGGACATCTGGCCGCCTATCTTGTGGCCGCCACGGGCTACCGGCGACGGTAGGCGGACGAGCGGTGCTGGATGTCCTGAACGATGACTGCATGCTTTGATTCGTCGATCCGGTACAGCACGCGCCACTGAGTGCCGGGCCGGGCGCTGTGGAAGCCGGACAGGGTGTCCCGGAGCGGTCTGCCGACCCGGTAAGGCACCTCCAGGAGCGGTCCGGTGATGAATTCAACAGTGGCAGAGCTGGGGCCTGGCGGGAATGCCGCGCGGGCGCTGACCAAATCCTGAACGGCATGAACCACGGCCCGTTCGGCGGAAAAAGAACTTTCTTATCCCGAACGGGCACTGGCCCTACGGTCCGAGCCGGGTCAAGCCAGGCCGTCAGGCACAGTTCCTGGGTGACACTCGTCCCCTAATCCTGGCCGTTTGACGGCCTGACGGCGGCAGGGTTACAGTCATACCAGCTACCCGATCGATCGATCGATCGGGAGGTGTTCTCGGCGGGAGGTCCCCTCGTGTTCCACATCGGCGTTGATATCGGCGGCACCTTCACCGACTGCGTGCTCGTCGGGGACAGCACCGAGGGCATCGCGACCTACGGCACGGCCAAGACGCTGTCGACGAAGGCCGATCCGGCGGAGGGCGTGCTGGCCGGGCTCACCGAGCTGGCCGCGAACGTCGGCCTGGCGCGGCCGGAGCTGCTGGCCCGGACGGGGCGGTTCGGGCACGGCACCACGATCGGCACGAACGCCGTGCTGGAGCGCACCGGGGCCCGGGTCGGCGTCATCACGACCGCCGGGCACGGCGACACGCTGGCCATCATGCGCGGGCACGGGCGGGTGGCCGGACGCAGCGTGGAGGACGTGTTCCGCGTCCGCGGCACGGCGCTGCCCGCGCCGCTGATCGTCCCCGGGGCCGTGCTGGAGTTGCACGAGCGGGTGGACGCGACCGGGAAGGTCGTGGTGGCCCTGGACGAGTCCCGGGCCCAGGAGGCGATCGCCGCGTTCATCGAGCGCTACCAGCTGGACAGCGTGGCGGTGACGTTCTTGTGGTCGTTCGCGAACCCGGCCCACGAACTGGCGGTGGACAAGCTGGTCCGCAGCGTGGCGCCGGGGGTCTTCGTGTCCGTTTCCAGCCGGGTATCGCCACGCCTCGGCGAGTTCGAGCGGACGGTCGCGACCGTGCTCAACGGGTATATCGGGCCGGCCTGCACCCGCTACCTCGACCTCGATGGGCGAGCGCCTGGCGGCCGATGGCCTGCGCGTGCCCTTGCTGGTCATCCAGTCAAGCGGCGGGGTGGTGCCGGTCTCGGTCGCCGCGCAGATCGCCCTGGGCACGCTCGACTCCGGCCCCACGGCGGGGCTGACCGGGGTGGCGGCGCTGGCCCCGGCCAACGGCCACCGCAACGTGGTGGCCACCGATATGGGCGGCACCTCCTTCGACATCGGCCTGGTCATCGACGGGCAGCCGATCGTGGCGAACGAGTCGGTCATCGACCAGTACACCTACCAGATCCCGCACCTGGACATCCGGGCCACGGCCTGCGGCGGCGGCACCATCGCCCGCCGCGACCCGCAGACCGGGGCGCTGCGGGTGGGTCCCGATAGCGCCGGGGCCGAACCCGGCCCGGCCTGCTACGGCCGGGGCGGTACCGAGGCGACCGTGACCGACGCCGACGTGGTGCTGGGGCTGCTGCGCCCGGAGAGCTTCCTGGCCGGGCGGATGCCGCTGGACGTGAACGCGGCCCGGGCGGCGGTCGGACGGCTGGCCGGCTCGCTCGGCCTCGGGCTGGAGGAAACCGCGGCCGGGATCGTCAACGTCAACAACCTGCACGCCGCGACGCTGATCCGGCAGCAGACCCTGGAACGCGGCCTGGACCCGCGCGACTTCGTGCTGTACTCCTACGGCGGAGCGGGGCCGGTGCACGCGTTCGGCTACGCCGGCGAGATCGGCATCCGGGAGGTGGTCATCCCGCTCGGCAACGGCGCGTCCACGCTGTCGGCCTACGGGATCGCGGCCGGCGACGTGGCCCGGTTCGTGGAGATGGAAACCGCCCAGCGGGCGCCTTTCGACGAGGGGGCACTGTCAAGCGCGGTCGCCGGCCTGGTCAAGCTGGCCGGGCAGGCGATGGCCGACGCCGGGGTGACGCAGGAGCCGCACGTCGATGTCTGGGCGCTGATGCGCTACACCGAACAGCTCATGCACGCCCTGGAGGTCCCGGTCGATCCGGCCGACAGTGACGGCGCGGGCCTGTCCCGCCGGTTCACCCAGGAGTACGCCCGGCGCTACGGCGAGTCCGCGGCGTCGGCGTTCCAGGCGGCCGAGATCTTCACGCTGCGGGCCCGCGCCCGGGTTCCCGCCGCGGCCCGCTGGGCGGGCGACGACGGTACGGCGTCCCCGGCGGGCCGGGCCAGCCGGACGGCCGAGGTGTACTGGCCGGACGCGGGGACGCGGCTGGCCACCGCGGTGCACGACGGCGGGCGGCTCAGCCACGGTGACGAGATCACCGGACCCGCCCTGGTCGAGTTGGCCCACACCACGATCGCGGTGCCGCGCGCCGCGACCCTCACCGCCGACCACGGGCATTTCCGCTCCTGCTGCCCGCCGATGACACGACCGTGACGGGAGCAGCACGATGACCGACAGTGACCTGGGACGGCGTGGCGCGCGGCTACATCCCGGCCGAACCACTCGCCATCGACCCGGGCCTGGCCCGGCACGAGAGGAACTCGGCCGACGTCGACCCGGTGACGTTCGAGGTGATCCGCTACGGCTTGCTCAACGCCAACGTCGAGCACGGCCAGACCCTGCAGCGGCTGTGCGTCTCGCCGATCACCATGCTGACCCGCGACTTCCAGCCCTCCATCCTGACCCAGGACGGCGAACTGGTGTTTCTCGGGCCGTACCTGCAGTACTTCTCCAACGCGCAGTCGCTGACCATCAAGTGGATCCTGGAGAACCGCAGCGCCGAACCCGGCATCGGGCCCGGCGACATGTTCTTGTCCAACGACCCTTACGTGGGCACCCCGCACCAGCCGGACACCATCGTCGCGGCGCCGGTGTTCGCCGGCGGGCAGTTGTTCTGCTGGGTCGCGAACGTGCTGCACCACTCGGACATCGGCGGTTCGGTGGTGGGCAGCTTCTGCGTCGACGCGCCCGACATCTTCACCGACCCGTCGGCGTTCCCGCCGTTCAAGATCGTCGAGGGCGGCCGGGTGCGGACCGACATGGAACAGGTGTTCCTGCGCCAGTCGCGGCTGCCGGGGGTGGTCCAGATGGACCTGCGGGCGGCCATCTCGGCCAACACCGTCACCGTGCGCAAGATCGAGGCCCTGGTCAGCCGGTACGGCGCCGACGCGGTCAAGACGGTCATGAGCAGGGTCATCGACGCCGGCGAGCAGCTGTTCACCGAACGGCTGCGGCAGATCCCGGACGGCACCTGGTCGCACCGGGTGTACGCGGAGGCCTCGCACACCGGCGACACCGGCCTGTACCGGTACCAGCTGACCGTGCGCAAACGCGGCGACGAGCTGGTCGTCGACAACGCCGGCACCGACCCGCAGGCCGGGTCGATCAACGTCACGTACGCCGGGCTGGTGGGCGCCTTCCTGGCGGCGCTGACCGCGTCGCTGACCCCGGACCTGGCCGGCGCCTACGGCGGGGTGTACCGGCGGGTGCGCTTCGAGCCGGTGCCCGGCACGTTGTCCTGCGCGGACTTCCCCGCGGCGGTCAGCCCGGCCGGGGTGTTCACCATGGAGCTGCTGATCAGCCTGTCCGGTTCGGTCATCGCCAAGATGGTGGCGTGCGGGCCGCCGGAGCTGCGCGACGGCGCGCTCGGGCCCTCGCAGCCGCACTGGTACGGGACGATCATCGCCGGCCAGCATCCGACCGGAGCGCCTTATATCGCGGTCAACGCCAACAACATGGTCGGCGCGCTGCCGGCCAGCGCCGACGCGGACGGCGCGGACTTCGGCGGGCACTTCTGGATCCCCGAGGGCATCGCCAGCAACATCGAGGAAACCGAGCAGCTGTACCCGATGCTGTGCCTGTACCGCCGCGCCCTGCGGTGCGGCGCGGACGGCGCCGGCGCTCACCGCGGCGGCCGCAGCATCACCGAGGCGTACGTTCCCGTGGGGTACCCCGGGCATGGCGGCCGCGCTGTACGTCGACGATTCCTTCCCCAAGGCGGTCGGGCCGTTCGGGGCCAACCCGAGCAGCATGGGACGGGTACGCATCAAGCACGGAATAGGCCTGGCCGAGCAGTTCGCCGCCGGTACCGTGCCGCAGGACCTGGATGCGATGCCGGGCGAGGAGCAGCCGGTAGATCACAAGGGGCCGCTGCTGATGATGGGGCCGGATTCGGTCCTGGCCTGGACGGGCGCGAACAACCCCGGCTACGGCGATCCGCTGGTCCGCTCGCCGCAGGCGGTCGCCGGCGACGTCAGCCGCGGCTGGCTCGGCCCGGCCGACGCCACCCGTGTCTACGCCGTGGCCTGGGATGATGACGGCGCGGTGGACGAGACGGGAACGCGCCAGCTGCGCGCGGAACGGCTGGCGGCGCGGCTGGCGGCGGCCCGGCCGCCGGCCACCGGCGCCGCTTCCCGGCTGGCCGGCCCCGACGCGGAGCTGCGGCCGGTCGGCGGGGACCTGGGCGTGCTGCTGACCGGCGGTCAGCCGGCGGAGTGGGTCTCGCTGTCGGGCCGGGCCCTGCTGGGACCGGTCACCGGGGACTACCGGGCGGCGTGCGCCGTCCTGGACACGCCGGTCAACGCCGCGGCGCCGGAATTCGCCGCCCGCCCGGGCCGGCCCGGCGCGGCGATGCTGCTCCGCGAGTACCTGTGCCCGGTCACCGGCCTGCGGCTGGCCACCGAGCTCATCCGGTCCGGTGACGACCCGGCCCCCGACATGGTGCTGGCCGGATGAGCGCGCTGGACGAGGCGTCGACCGTCGGCGGGCTGCTGCTGCGGTCAGCGCGCCGCTGGCCGGACTCGCCGGCCCTGGTCGAGGGGCAGACGGTGCTGACGCACCGGCAGGCGGCGTCGCGAGCGCGGACGGTGGCCCGGCGGCTGGCGGCGCGGGGCGTCCGGCCCGGCGACCGGGTCGCGCTGGCCCTCCCGAACGGCTGGCGGTACGCGGTCACCTACCTCGGGGTCCAGCTCGCGGGGGGTACCGCGGTCCTGGTCAACACCAGGTTCGCACCGCCGGAGATCGAGTACGTGCTGGCCGACTCGGACGCCTGTGCCGCCGTGGTGGACGCCGAGACGTCAGCGCGGGTGCCGCGGCTGTGCCCGCAGTGGGACGTCGATGAGCTGACCGGCCCGGGCGCCGAGGCCGACGAGCTGCCCGGCCTGGCCGCGGCCGGCACCGATATCGCGAACATCCTGTACACCTCGGGCACCACCGGCCGGCCCAAGGGCGCCATGCAGACGCACGGCAACCTGGTGTTCAACGCCGGCACCGTCCGTTCCGTGATGCGGGTCACGGCCCAGGACCGCACCCTGGTGGTGGCGCCGATGTTCCACGCCACCGGCATCGCGTCGCAGCTCGTCGGGTTCGGCGCGCAGGGTGCGGCCTGCGTCTTCCAGCCCCGCTTCCGGCCGGCCGACATGCTCGGCGCGCTCATCGAGCACCGGATCACGTTCTTCGCGGGCGTGACCGCCATGATCCAGCTGATGCTGGCCGACCCCGCCTTCGACCCGGCGGACCTGCCCGCCCTGCGGGCCGCGTGCTTCGGCGGCGCCCCGGTGGCCGAGGCGTTCCTCGACGAGGCGGTCCGGCGGATGCCGGACGTGACCTTCATGAACGTATGGGGGCTGACCGAGGCCACGTCGATCGTCACCTGCGCCATCGGCTCGCGAGTGGCTGGAGCGGCCGTGGTCGGTGGGACGGCCGGTGCCCGGAGTGGAGGTGGCCGTGGCCGTCGACGGCCAGGTCGCGGAGGCACCGGACGCCGTGGGCGAGCTGTGGGTCCGGGGGCCGGTGGTGACCGCCGGCTACTGGAACCGCCCGGACCCGGACACGTTCCGGCCGGACGGCTGGCTGCGTACCGGCGACGTGGGCCGCGCCGACGCCGACGGATACGTCCAGGTGCTGGACCGGCTGAAGGACATGATCATCAGAGGCGGCGAGAACATCTACAGCCTGGAAGTGGAAGGCGTGCTGGCCCGGCACCCGGCCATCGCGGAGGTGGCGGTGGTCGGGGTGCCCGACCCGGTCATGGGCGAGCGGGTCTGCGCCGTCGCGGTGCCGCGTACGGGCCAGTCCCTGGCTCTGCGCACCTTGCGCGAGTGGGCCGGCACCCAGCTCGCCGACTACAAGCTGCCCGCCGAGCTGGTCATCCTCGGCGCGCTGCCCCGCAACGCCAGCGGCAAGGTCATCAAGAAGCAACTGGCCGCGCAGCTAGCCGAGCAGCTGGCTGGAACCCGGTCGCCGAGCGCACCCGCGAGAACCTGATGCACACTGGCTGGATGCCACACCAGGAACAGGCGGCCAGGCCGGATCGGGCGCCGGCCGGCCGGTCCATGTCCGATGCCATCCTCGACTCGGCCGCCGTGCTGTTCTCCCGCCGCGGTTACCACGCCATCGGGATCCGCGAGCTCGCCGACTCGGTGGGGCTGTCCACGTCCACGCTCTACCACTACTACGCCACCAAGCAGGACATTCTCTACGCGGTCATCGGCCGGTTCCTGCGCGAGTTCGCGGACACGCTGGTGGCCGGGCTGCGCGACACGTCGGTGCCGCCGCGGGCCAGGCTCGAGCGGGCCGTGACCGATCACGTGGTCCTGACCGTGACCCGCCGTGAGGAACTGCTGGCCGGCAACCCGGTGCTCAACGCGCTGACCGCCGAGCAGCAGGCCGGCATCGCCGCGCTGCGGCGCTCATACCGGGACGCGGTCCGGGACGTGATCGCCGAAGGCACGGCCACGGGCCAGTTTCACGTCACCGATCCGCTGCTGACCGCGACGGCCATGCTCGACATGCTCGACGGAATCCGCGCCTGGTACCACGAGGACGGCGCCCTGTCCCTCGATGAACTCGCCGCCCGCTACCGGGCGTTCGCGCTGTCCCTGTGCCAGGCAGGTGAGGCATGACGGCCGACGAGGCAGCCTCCTCCGCGGCGGGCATCCCGCTGCGCCCCTTCTACGGGCCCGGAGACGAGACTACGCCGAGATCGGCGACCCTGGAGCCTACCCGTACACCAGGGGCAGGATGGGGCCGCCGGCGGCACGGCGCCGCGGGTGGATCCACCGGGAGCTGTCCGGAGAGGGCTCGCCCCGCCGGTCGAACGAGCAGCTCCGGGACCTGCTGGCCCGCGGCGCGCTGGGCATCGACGTGATCGGGGACAACCCGACGATGTCCGCGCTCGATCCCGACCATCCGATGTGCGTCCCCGCCGTCGGCACCACGGGCGTGTCGCTGTGCCGCAAGCAGGACTTCATCGAGCTGGTCGAGGGCATCCCGCTGGATGAGATCACGCTGAGCCATTCGCTGCCGCCCGCCTTCGCGCTGGCCGGCCAGTACCTGGCCAGCCCGTGCCATGGCATCGACCCGCGCGTGCTGCGCGGGTCCGCGATCCAGCCGCCGCTGTACTCCGAGGACTGCTCGTACTCGACGTTCCTGCCGTTCGAGACCAGGATGCGGCTGACCCTGGACTCGATCGTCTTCGCGCTCCGCGAGATGCCCCGGTTCCATGCGTTCCTCGAGGACACCTACTACATCTCCGACGGCGGGCTGGACGCGGTCGAGGAGATGAGCCTGGGACTTGCTGGAGATCAGGGAGGTATGCCGCCGGCTGCTCGCCCGGGGCCTGCCGGTCGACTCCTTCGCCCCGCGCATCGCCATCCTGGTCAACTGCCGGATGGACCTGTTCGAGGAGATCGCCAAGATCCGCGCCACCCGGCGGATGTTCGCCCGGATGATGCGCGAGGAGTTCGGCGCCACCGATCCGCGATCGTGGTCGGTGAACATCGCGGTGCACACCTCCGGCCTCACGCTCACCGCCGCCCAGCCGGCGAACAACATCGTCCGCGGGGCCGTACAGGCCCTGGCGATGGCCATGGCGGGGGTCCAGGGGCTGGAGATATCCGCCTTCGACGAGCCGTTCCGCACCCCGTCCGCGATCGCGCACCAGACCGCCATCCGCACCCAGCAGGTCATCCAGACCGAGACCAACATCACCGCCGTCGAGGACCCGCTGGGCGGCTCCTGGTACCTGGAATCGCTCACCGATGAGCTGGAGCGCCGCATCGACGCCGCGGTACGGCAGATGGAGGCGCTCGGCGATGTCGGCACCCTGGTCGAGAGCGGCTACTTCCGGAACATCTTCCTGCACGGCATGGACCGGCACTCCCGGGCCGTGCAGAGCGGGGACCTGCGGATCGTCGGCGTCAACGAGCATGTCATCGCCGCCCGAGGACGACCGGTTCCTGCGCGACATAGCCGAGCAGCGGTTCGAGCCGGACTACGCGCACGTCGAGTCCATCCGCGCCTGGCGCCCCACCCGCGCCGGCGTGCCGCTGCAAGCCGGCCTGGAGCGGGTCCGCGAGGCATCGGCCGACCCCGGCGCCGACCTCATGGGCCCGATCGTGGCCGCCCTCGACGCGGACGCCACCATCGGCGAGATCACCGGCTGCCTCCGGGAGGGCCTGGGGCTGCCCGGCGACCCGTTCGAGTTCGCCGTCCGGCGCCAGCCGCCCGGGATCCGGACATGACCGGCCCCGCGCCTGGTCCCGCGCCTGGTCCCGCCGGCGGGAGCGGCAGGCCGGGACGCGTCGTCATCGGCACCCTCGGCCTCGACCAGCACGAGGTCGGTGCGATGGCGATCAGCCGGATCCTCATCCGGCACGGCTACGAGGTCATCTACCTGGGGCGCTTCAACACGCCGGAACGGCTGACCGCGGCCGCCGAGCAGGAGGACGCCAACCTGGTCGGGGTGTCGATCCACTCCTGGGAGTACACCGCCTACGCCGATGAGCTCCTGGCCCGCTGCCGGGAGCTCGGCATCGGCCTGGTCCTGGGCGGCAGCGTGCTGACCGAGCGGGATCAAGCCGACCTGCTGGGGCGGGGAGCTGACGCGGTGTTCGGCCCGTACGCGTCCGAGGCCACCATGCTGGCGCAGATCGACGCCGTCGTGCGCCGGGTCCGGGCCGGCGAGCCGCCCGCTCAGTCTCACGGCACGCAGCCCGGCCGTCCGGTGCCGCTGGCCGGGCGGACCGTCATCGTGACCGGCGCGGCGCGCGGGCTCGGCCGCGCCTACACCCTCGAGCTGTGCCGGCAAGGCGCCGCCGTGGTCGCCGACGACATCGACGAGGCGGCCCTCAAAGAGGTCGCCGACGCCGCCCGGGACCTGCCCGGCAGCGTGCACGCGGTCGTCTGCGACGTCACCGGTCCCGATGCCCCGCGCACCCTGCTCGATGCCGCCCTGCGGCGCTACGGCCAGCTGCACGGCCTGGTATCGAACGCCGGCCTGCTGCGTTCCGGGCCGATCCTGCAGCTCGACGACAGCGACCTGCGCCTGCTGCTCGACGTGCACGTGACCGCGCCGTTCCGGTTGCTGCGAGCGGCCGGCCGCTACTGGCGCGCCGAAGCCAAGGCAGGCCGGGAGGTCGAGGCCGCGGTGGTGCTCACCACCTCTTCCGCCGGGCTGTACGGCTTCCGCGCCGAAGCCGCCTACAGCGCGGCCAAGGCCGCCGTGGCCATGCTCACCCGGGTCGGCGCCGACGAGCTGGGCCGGTACGGGGCGACGGTCAACGCCGTCGCTCCGGTCGCCCGGACGCGCCTGACCGAATGGCTGGGCGAGGCTCCGGCCAGCCCTGGCGCCGGCCCCGGCGACGACCCGCTGGCCGCCGAGCACGTGGCGCCCGTGATCGCCTGGCTGCTGGGACCGGCGGCCCGCACGGTCACCGGGCGCGTCCTGGAAGCAGGAAACGGCCAGATCTCGGCGCCCAGCGCCTGGCAGCCTGGCCCGCAGTTCCCGCTGCCAGCCCTGATGTCCCCCGAGGCGGCGGACGTCCTGCTGCCGCGGGTGCTGGCCAGCGCGGCACCCCCGCCTGAGGTGCTCAGCTCCCAGTCCTGACCGGCGGGAACCACGGGCCGTTCGGACTAAAAGATTTCAATGATCCCGAACGGGCCGTGGTGTTACGGCCCGAGCCTGCTTCCTCGGTTCACCGCTCGCTGGGCTCAATGTCCAGGGTTAGTTCGCCGAGATGACCGATTACCTGAAGCAAGCACCACGGCCCGGACATCTGGCCGCCTATCTTGTGGCCGCCACGGGCCTACCGGCGACGGTAGGCGGACGAGTGGTGCTGGATGTCCTGAACGATGACTGCGTGCTTTGCGCTCGCCGGGCTCAATGTCCAGGGTTAGATCTTCATCTTCGAGAACGTCTCGCTTGACGGTGGCGGCTGCTGGCGGGCCGCCGCGGTGCTGGCCACGGGCGAAGCTGCCACGCGATTGGGCGAAGCCGACGAGAATGAGCCAATCGGGGCCGTCATGGTCAGGTGCGGTATGCGTCCCGCCGATGCCGGATGGAGTGGATTTCTACGGTGTGCTTGTCCTCGTTGATGCGGTAGATGATCCGGTAGGTCCCGCGGCGTGCTGAGTGGTAGCCGTCGAAGGGCTCCTCCAGCGGCTTGCCGGCGCGGTGCGGGTTGGTAGTGGGAGGCCCGTCGATCGTCTCCATGGCGGCAACGGCGACATCGAGCGGCAGGTTCTCGTGCAGGCTGCGCCGGGCCTGGCGGGAGAAGATGACCGTGTACCGCGGCGAGGTCTGCGGGCCGGGGATTTCCGGCTCGCCGCTCACGGGGTTCCGTGGCGGCGCCGCTCAAGCTCGGCGCGGACCTGTCCGGCGTCGAAGGTGTCGCCGGCGGCGAAATCCTCGCGGGACTGCCGCAGGTCGGCCAGGGTTTCCTCATCGCTGAGGATGTCCAGGGTCTCTTGCATGGACTCGTATTCGGCGACCGAGATGAGCATCACGTCAGCGCGGCCATTGCGGGTGATCGTGAAGTGATCGTGCTCGCGGGCGACCCGGTCGGCAAGCTCGGCGATCCGGGCCTTCGCCTCGGTGATGGGGATGGTCTCCATACAGACTAGTATAAAGACCGGTCTCAATTATGGCCAGTAAAAGGCTTAGATAGTCGACGGCGGTCTTGCTCAAGCACCCGCGGAAGGGCGCTCACCGAATCCTGGACGGCGTGAACCACGGACCGTTCGGCGAAAAGAACTTCTTCATCCCGGACGGGCACTGGGCCTACGGTCCGAGCCGGGACTGTGGGCGTACGGGGGGCAGGGGCCGGGATGCTGGACGTAGGCTCGGGCGGCAGGTGAGCATCGAGGTTGGGGGTTTGGTGACCAGCGAGCTGGATGGGGACGCTGCGCTCGGGCTGGTGGTCGGGACGGTGCCGGCGACGCCGCTGGGGTTTTCGGTGGGGCTGGCTCCGGGGCAGTATGCGCAGCTCGATGACGTGGTGGTGACGCGGCGGGAGCTGCCGGGGCAGCCTGGGGTGCAGATCTCGGGGGTGGTGACGAATGTGGAGGCGATGCATGAGGGGGCGCGGTTTGCCTCGGATGTGTTCTTGATCCAGCAGGGGGCGCTGCCGGCCGAGGTGTGCGAGGTGGCCCAGGTGTCGGTGACCCGGGTCGAGCCTGAGGTGTACGTTCCGCCGCTGCCTGGAGCGCGGGTGATGCGGGCCACGGGCACGCAGCGGGATTCGGCGCTGTACTTCGATGAGATGGGCACCGCGAGGGTGCCGGTGGGGTTCGGCCGGGACGGGCAGCCGGTCTTCGTGAATTTCGAGTTCGTGGACGGCACGCGGGGTGCGCATGTGTCGATCTCGGGGGTGTCCGGGATCGCGACCAAGACATCGTTCGCGATGTTCTTGCTGCACTCGATCACGAACTGCGGCGTGCTGGCGGGTGAGGCGCACAACACGAAGGTGCTGGTGTTCAGCGTCAAGGGTGAGGACCTGCTGTTC
Source organism: uncultured Actinomycetes bacterium (assembly GCA_963819785.1). GTDB lineage: Bacteria > Actinomycetota > Actinomycetes > Streptosporangiales > Streptosporangiaceae > Palsa-504. Next base: position 19,343 of record CAWFXW010000019.1, read on the forward strand.
CTGGACTACGCGAACAGCCGGCTCACCGCGGCCCAGCGGGCGCTGTACGCCAGGCTGGGGCTGCCCGCGGCGCCGTTCGGCAATGTCCGGGTGTTCGCTCCGCCGCGGCGGGACGACCCGGCGGGGACGCCTGATGTGTCCGCCCGCGACCGGGCGGTCAGCCCGTTCTACTGGACGCTGGCGGAGTTCTGCGCGGATGAGTTGCTGCCGTTCGTGTTCGCCGACGCCGAGGACGAGCGGGCTCAGTACACGATGCTGATCGGCCAGGTCGCGGCGCGGCTCCGCCGGGACGCGGTCCCGGCCGGGGACGAGGGGGCGATCCGGGTCCGCGGCGTCGACTCCGGCAACGACACGATCATCCGCACCTTCGGCGACCTGATCACCGTGCTGGAAGCCGAGCTCGGCGACGAGGGCACGCGCGGGTCCTGGGTGGCCGGGAGCGCCGTGACCGGCAGCGTCAACGCGCTGCTGCGCAGGCTGCGGTCCGCGGTCAGGCCCTTGTCCGCGGTCATCCGCGGGGACCTGGCCCATCGCGGTGAGCGTTCGATCACCACGTCGCGAGCGCAGGTGACCGTCGTTGACCTGCATAACCTGCCGGACCGGGCGCAGCGGTTCGTGGTCGGGGTCACGTTGCGGGGCGAGTTCGCCCGCAAGGAACGGCAGGGCACGGCGCGCCCGCTGATGTTCGTCATGCTGGATGAGCTGAACAAGTACGCGCCGCGTGAAGGTGACAGCCCGATCAAGCAGATCCTGCTCGACGTCGCCGAACGAGGCCGGTCGCTGGGGGTCATCCTGATCGGGGCGCAGCAGACCGCCAGCGAAGTCGAGCGGCGGATCTTGTCGAACTGCGCGATCCGGGTCGCGGGCCGGCTTGACGCCGCGGAAGCCGAACGCCCCGAGTACGGGTACCTGCCGCCGGCTCAGCGGCAGCGCGCGACCCTGGCCAAACCCGGCACGATGTTCATCGCCCAGCCGGACATCCCGGTGCCCCTGGCGGTGGATTTCCCGTTCCCGGCGTGGGCCACCCGCCCCAGCGAGAAGGGCGACTGGGCTGGTCACGACGCCGGCCCGGCCCGGCCCGCTGACCCCTTTGCCACCATCCCCGGCGCTGACGACGACCCGCCGCCGTTCTGAGGAACGGCCGCCCACTCAGGGAGATTCCGAGTGAAGATCCTGCATACCAGCGACTGGCACGTGGGGAAGGTCCTCAAGGGCCGGGACCGGCACGACGAGCATGCGGCCGTGCTCCGCAGCATCGTGGCGACCGCCCGCGACGAGAACGTCGACGTGGTGCTGGTCGCCGGGGATCTGTTCGAGACCGCGGCGCCCACCGCGAAGGCGCAAGGGCTGGTCATGCGCAGCTTGCTGGCCCTGCGCGAGGATGGCCGGCACGTCGTGGTGATCGCCGGGAACCACGACAACCAGGCCCTGCTGGATGCGGTGTACCGGCCGGTGCTCGGCGAGCTGGGACTGCATCTGCTGGGCACCCCGAAACGGCCCGATGCCGGCGGCCTGATGACCCTGCGCACCCGCACCGGGGAGCTGATCAACGTCGCGGCGCTGCCGTTCCTGTCCCACCGCTACGCGGTCCGCGCCGCCGAGGTCCTGCTGCACGAGACCGCCGAGCACACGCTCGACTACGCCCGCCGCGTCGCGGACATCGTGGCGCTGCTCACCGCCGGGTTCACTCCCGAGGCGGTCAACGTGGTCATGGCGCACGCGACGCTGCTCGGCGGCCGCCGCGGCGGCGGCGAGCGTGACGTGCAGACCACCCTGGATTACGAGCTGCCGGCGAGCATGTTCCCGGCGACCGCGCACTATGTCGCGCTCGGTCACCTGCACCGCCAGCAGGAGATCCCCGGGCCCTGCCCGATGTTCTACTCGGGCTCGCCGCTGGCCATCGACTTCGGTGAGGAGGCGAACGAGCCGGCAGCCCTGGTCGTCACCGCCGCCCCGGGCATCCGCGCCGACGCCAGGCCCGTGCCGGTGACCGGGGGGCGCCGGCTGCGGACGCTGCGCGGGACGCTGGAGGAGGTCATCGCCGAAGGCGAGCAGGCCGGCGACGCGTACCTGCGGGTCGTGCTCGCCGAGCCCGGCCGGGCGGGACTCGGGGACCTGGTCCGGGACAAACTGCCCAACGCCCTGGAGGTGACGCTCGATGACGAGCACCGCCCGCGGCCGGGCACCCGCGGCGGCGGCAAGCCGAGCCGGGTGGGCCGCAGCCCGCTGCAGCTGTTCGGCGACTACCTCGGCGAGCAGAACATCGAGGACTCGCGGATCCCGCGGATGTTCGCCGAGCTGCTCGACGAACTTACCGGCGCTGACTCCTCCGGCCTCGCGGCCGCCGGCCACGGGGAGGCGTGATGCGGCCCGTCCGGCTGCTCCTCGACGGTTTCGGTTCCTACCGCCAGCCGGCCGAGGCTGACTTCTCCGACGTCGATTTCTTCGCGCTGACCGGGCCCACCGGGTCGGGAAAGAGCACCCTCATCGACGGCCTGTGCTTCGCCCTGTACGGCACCGTCCCCCGGTGGGGGAAAGAAAACGCCATCGCCGACGCGCTCGCCCCGGCGGCCAACGCATGCCGGGTCTGCCTGGTGTTCGAGGCGGCCGGGAAGCGCTACGCGGCGGTCCGCGCGCTGACCCGCGACAAGAGGGGCGTGGTGCACACGAAGGAGGCCCGCCTGGAGCGCCTCGACCCCGAGATCCCGCCCGGCGCGCCCATCGCCGACCTCCTGGGGGCGAGCATCGAGCAGATCGCCGAGGGCCCGGATCTCGTCACGGCCCGGGTGGAGGACCTCCTCGGGCTCAGCTACCGGCACTTCACCCAGTCGGTGCTGCTGCCCCAGGGACGGTTCTCGGAATTCCTGCACGCCAAGGCGGGAACCCGCCAGGACCTGCTCGTGCAGCTGCTGGCGTTCGGCGTCTATGAGAAGGTCGGGCAGCGGGCCCGCGAACGCGCGAAGCTCGCGGCCGAACACATCCGCAACGCGCAGCGGGAACGCGGCGAGCTCGGCGCCGCGACCGAGGAAGCCGAAACGTTCGCCGCGGCCCGTCTCGAGGGGCTGACCGGCCTCGCCCGCATCGTGGACGACAAGCTGGCCGCCGTGGCGCAGCTCGAGGAACAGGCCGGACAAGCGGCCCAGCAGGCCCGCACTGTCCGCGAGGAAGCTGGCCTGCTGTCCGGCCTGCAGACGCCGGCCGAGGTTCCGGGCCTGGCCCAGCGGATCGCCGAGGCAGACGACCTCATCGCCGAACGCAGGAAACGACACGATGACGCAGAGCAGCTCGAAGCGGACGCGGAACGCGCGCGCGATGCGCTGCCCGACAAGACCCGGCTCGAGACCCTCCGTACGGCACATCAGGAACACCGTGAGCTCTTGCCCCAGCTGAATCAACAGGAGCAAGAGGTGGCTGAACGGCAAGCCGAAGAGGACACGCGGGCCGCACAACTACTAGCAGCCGAACGGAACCATGAGCGGGTCAGGGAGGCTTTGGCAGGTGCTGAGCGGGCGCATGCCGCCATCGCCCTGGCCGAGGCGCTGGACGTCGGCGACGACTGCCCGGTGTGCCTTCAGCCGGTCCGCTCGCTCCCGCATCACCGTGTTCCGGCCGGCCTCGACGAAGCCAGGGCGGCGGTGAACGCGGCCCGGGCGGAGGTCAGCGGAGCCCGGACTGCGCACGGAAAGTCGGTTACCGCCACCGCGGTGGCGAGCAGAGCCGTCGAGGCGACCCGGTTGCAGTTGGACAAGGTCTCGGCCACCCTGGCCGGTGCTCCGGGCGAAACCGAGGTCATCCAGTCACTGGAGGCGATCGCCGCGGCGGACGAGAGGCTCCGCCAGACGCGCAAAGACGCGGCACAACGGCGCGCGGACCTGGCCGCGGCGGACAAGCGCCGCGCAGCCCTGGCCGGAGAGGAACGGAAGGCCTGGGCCGAGCTGCAGAGGTCCCGCGATCGCGTGGTATCCCTCGGCGCCCCGCCAGTGCAGGACGCCGACCTGGCCGCAGCCTGGCAGACGCTGACCACCTGGACCAGAGCCCAGCACGCCGACCGCACCCAGCGCCAGCCCGAACTGGACGCGAACGCGGCCACCCTTCAGCAGCGGGTGCGCGGCGACATGGAAGCGATCACCGGCCTCCTGGCCGAGCACGACATCACCGATGTCGCCGACCCCGCACGCGCCGCGGCCGCGGTAGCCGCCCAGACGGTACGAGCCGAGAACGAGCTCACGGCCGTGCGCCAGGCCCGCACGAAGGCAGCGAAGCTGGACGAACAGATCCGCAGCCGCACCGAGGAGGAACAGGTCGCGACCATGCTCGGCCAGCTGCTGCGGGCAGGCTCCTTCGAGCGCTGGCTGTGCAGCGAGGCACTCGACTCCCTGGTGGAAGGGGCGTCGGTGACGCTCATGGAACTGTCCGGCGGCCAGTACCAGCTCGACCGGGACGACCGCAACGACCTGGTCGTCATCGACTACGAGGACGCCGCCGCCCGCCGGCCGGTGCACACGCTCTCCGGCGGTGAGACGTTCCAGGCGTCGCTGGCGCTGGCCCTCGCACTGTCACGCCAGGTCGTGGGGCTCTCCGCCGGGATGCGCGACCTGAACTCCATGTTCCTCGACGAAGGGTTCGGCACGCTCGACCAGGACACCCTGGAAACGGTCGGCACCACCCTGGAACGGCTCTCCGCCGACTCTGACCGGATGATCGGCATCATCACTCATGTCGCCGCGCTGGCCGAACGGGCCCCCGTCCGCTTCGTGGTCAGCCACACCGGTGCGACGTCAACACTGCGCAAGGAACGCATGTGACCCCGGCGGCCCCGGTCACCTTCACCGTAGATCCCTGGGATCCGGGGTACGGGCTCGCGTTCAGCGAAGACCTGGACGGGGGCGCCCTGGGAGAGTCGAGCGCAGAACTCAACCTGGACCTCGAGCTGCCCGCCGCCGAGTGGCACCCCATCGATCCCAACCCGGCACCCCGCCTGCCCGGCACGGTGCTGTTCCTGGATGGCGTGCGCCGCATCGACGCACGGATCTGGGTGCACGGCAGTAACCCGCAACCTGGCCCCGGGATTGCCGCATCATTCGCGGCCGGCGTGGTGTCCTGTGACGGCGTCGCACGCATCGCGAATGTAGCCGTCGAGCGCGGCATGTTCACCGCCGTGGCCGAGGCCACCGACATCACCAGCCGCCACGCCTGCTACCCCGTCCGGCTCGCCAGCAGCGGGGAACCCGAGCAGCTCTCCCTCGCTCTGCAACAGCGCCTCACCGAAGCGGAAGTACGGCTCGCACTCGCCTTCCGCGCTCAGAACCCAGCCGGAGACGATCTGCTCGTCGTGGACGGGCCCCTCCGCGGCCGCACCCACCTCGGCCGGACAGTCGGCTACATCAAGACCCATCACGCGTCCTACCTGCCCAGCGAGCAGGCCGCCACCGTGGCCGCTCTTATGCCCGGGCAGCGGACCCCGGCCTTCACGATGGGCACCTCATGGCGGCGTAACTCGTGGTATCTCCAGCTACCCGGAACACCAGGTGTGCCCTGGTCCGGCATAGTCCGGCTGGAATGCTCCGCGGACCTGCCTGCTGCCGAGGTGATCCGGCTGGCCGACCTGACCGCCCGGCTGCTCCCCCCATTGGCGAGCAGCCCGCATAAAGACCCCCGCGCCCCGCAGAACCTCGTGCCGATAGGCGGGCTCGAACGCGAACTTCGGCACCGGCTCGGGGACCAGCAACTCCTTTACCGCTCGCTCCGCGTCGCGGCGGCCACCTGGCCAGCGCCCGCGAAGACACGTTCCTGAGCCCGCCTGCTACAAAGAGCGCGGGGACAGGTAACACAAGGAGGGCCCGCCTCTTACGGAACGGTCTGGGTACGACATTTCATCAAATCACCGCGATGCGCTGCGTGACCGATGTCAGGGGGTGAGCCATGCCGGGGCTGACACGCCGGGCCTGATGTTCCCGGTGAACAGCGCCACCTGTTGCGGCGTCCACTGGCTGGCGCCGCCGCCAAACAGGGTCAATGCGAGCGTGACTGCTAGGACGGCGGCCACGGTGCCTGCGGCGATCCAGGCGAGTGGCCTGCGATACCACGGCCGCAGGCTGCGGGCTGGTGCGTGATCTGGCCGGTAACCTGCTACGTATCTAGTGCTCATCGCTGCCATCTCCTTCGAGGGTGATCCCTCGTCCCGCAGGCCGCGGGCGGCGAGGAGGCTGAGCGTGGCGGTGAAGGTGATGCCGTGCCCGTCGGCGTAGCGCTGGATCGCGTCGGCGAGGCGCGTGTCGAGCTTCACGTGCACGTTCCTCTTACCCGCGCCAGTAATGTACCGGCCGTGTACGCGAAATGGGCATGGCCAGAGGTCCCGGCTGGCGGGCCGAAAGTCCCCAGGTGTTGAATACTGCCCGACTTCCGCAGTTGCAGCTGGAGTGGGCGTGCGCCGACGGGGGACTCCTGGCCCCGCGCGAGGACCTTGGTCCCTAGCTAGACCGAACTCGCTCGTAACCATTATGAGAGCAAGCCGGGAAGGGGAGGGTAAGGCGACCATCGAGGCCGAGGGTAAGGCGATCCTTGAGAAGGTCAAGATGGTGCAGTTCGTCATGGAGGAGTCAGAGAAGACGAGGAGTGCATTTATGTGAAATCTTTCCCCCGGCCCGCGAGCAATTGCGGGCGGGTCGAGCACCGGGACCTGATGCCGCTGCACGTCGAGCAGCTCATGGCGGACACCGCCTTCTGCCACCGGCCCGGGGAACTGCGGGAGGAGATGGGGGAAGCCGGGCTGACGGTCATGGATCTGGTGAGCGTCGAGGGACCGGCGTTCATCCTCGGCGATCTGGACGCGCGGATGGCGGATCCGGTAGACCGGTCTGTCACGCTGGAGGTATCGCGGGCTATCGAGCGGGTGCCCGAGCTGGTCGGCTTCGGGCCGCATCTCATCGCCACCGGCATCCGGCTTTAGGCCTGGACGGGCTAGGCCAGGCCGTTTACTCCTGGCGGCGGAACGGCGGTTCGTTCTGGTTGGCGGCCGGATCGCGGGCCTCGTCGCTGACCAGTGACGCGGCCTCGGTGAGGGCGGCGGCGCGGGAGCGGGCCGCGAAGTCGGCAGTGAGGCCGGTCTGCTCGATGCACCACTGGGTCCACTCCGGCAGCAGGCGGAGCGCCGCGTTAGCGTGGTCGGCGAGGTAGCCGTCACGGATCAGGCGCGCCGTCATCTCGATCCGGTGCGGTGAGCAGGCGTAGCGCGAATGCTCTTCGGGGTACGTCCCCGGTCCCCACTCGTAGAGGATCAGGTCCGCAACGTCGGCCACGTCCTGCGGAACATCGTCGTGCCGTGCCGCGTACCAGCCCAGGAACGCCCCGCGTGCCGAGCCGGGGTGGTCGTCGCCGGACGAGGGCGCGGTGCTGGCGGCCGGGACGCCGGCGGATCCGGCGAGGATGCGGGCGCGGCGGCGGAGCCGGTAGTACTCCCGGATGAGCTCCCGGGGCTCGCTTCCCTCCAGCATGTCCGACATCGGCCCGGTCCGCAGGCAGGGTGCCAGCAGCCGGGCGGCCAGCTCGGGCGTGCCCGGGGACAGCGCCGTCCCGGCGGCGGGCCCGACGGCGTGCTGCCATTCGGCCAGCGCGTCTTCGGCCGACTCGAACACCCCGGCGCCCACGACGGTGAGGAGCCAGCACGAGTCGATGTCCCACGCGTACCAGTGGTCGGCCGGCTCGTTGTCGTAGCCGAACGGGGCCACGAGCAGGAACCGGCTGCCGTACGCGTCGCGCGCGATCAGGGGGTTCCCGGCCGCCCGGCAGCCATCGGCCGGGAGCCTGGTACCGGGCGACAGCCCGCGGTCGGCCAGCAGCTTGGCGGCCTGGCCCGCTTCGGCCAGCGCGGTCACGTACGGGTCCTGGATGTCGGGGAAGTTCGCGCGGGCCAGCTTCGCGGTCTCGCTCTCGGTGTCGCCGGGCGGTGTGGTCAGCGCCAGTCCGCACAGCAGCGCCCACAGCTGCGGCCAGTCACCGGTCCCCGTGGCCACCGACGCCTGCAGGGCTGCCCCGGTCTGCTCCGTCAGCACGCGCAGCCACTGGGACGGGTGCAGTCCGGCCAGCCCTGAGTTGAGTCGTTCGTAGAATTCGTCACCCACGAGCTGGCAGGCTTGCGTCTCCAGGTCGACGAGGCGGGACGGCCAGGCAACGGCGCGGGCGGCGGCGAGAATCCGCCGGCCGGACTCGCCCCACCACGGGGCGGGATCCGCCCCGCCGGCCAAAGCATAGGCCATGTCCAGCAGCGAGAGATCGTCCGGTCTGCCCGGCCGCCGCTGGGCCAGTTGCCCGGCACGCCGCTGCGGGTTGCCGCTGATCCCCTGGCGGGGCCCTCTGACCTTCGCGGAACGCCGCTTCTTCGATGCCATGCCGTCAGCGTAGCGATCCGAGCAGCGCCAGGGCGCCGGTGGCTAGATACCGCTGCTCGTGAGGTTGTCGGCGAATGCTGTTATCTCGCCGTCGTTGCCTGTCACGGTGATGACGTCATACCCGCCCGCTGGCGGGTCGACCTGCTCCGTCGCTCCGGCGTCACTTGCGGCACTGGCCACGGCGCTCTCCAGCGTGCCAGATGATGCGGCCTCGTCGACCATGACAAACAGGTAATTGCCGTTACCGTCATTAGCCATGTACCCGGAAGTGACGGTCTGGTCGAGCGTGGTCTGCGGGCCGTTCGGCATAAGATCCGTTCCGCCGAAACTGTAGTTGCCGCTGCTGTTGACGATGGTCTCGGCGCTCGGCGGGTTACCATCGGGGGCACCAGCGGGTATAGACGAGCTGCTACCGCCAGCACTGGAGCTTGAACTTGAGTGCGAACTTGAGTGTGACACCACCACGCCGATAACCAGGAGTGCGAGCCCGGCAATGATGGCCAGGATGACCCGTGACCAGAATGGCATGATGTGTTTCGGCTGGAAGTTTGGCGGGGCCGGCGGCGGGTACTGTGGCGGGCCGTAGTTGACCGGCACGACAGGCGGCGGGATGGTCGGTGTACTCATGATTCCTCCTTCTGAATTAGATGGCGTTTTTGCAAACTCCGGCTGAGCGGGCAGCCGGAGTTTGGTGTGCTTACGCCGGAGGCTTCGGCGCAACTGGCGGCTTCGGCATACGCCAGTAGCCCTTCTTGGTGCGCCGGACGATGAGTGCGATCAGGCCCCACACGAAAAACACGACACCGATGAATATGCCCCAGTAATAAGCCTGGTAGGACTGCGCGCCGGAGTTCTGCGCCTGCATCTCGTCGATCACCGTGACCGTGAGGCTGATCGCGAATACCCCCAGCCCGAGAATCAACAGTCCCCACGGGCTCTGCTCGCGCTTGCGCACCGGCGTGGCCTGCTTGTTCCGCATTCTGCTACCTGTGATCATGACCCCTCCTTTGAAGCACTGGCTTCCCTCGCAGAATACGAGGCGGAGCACCAGCCGACGGAGGCAAAGGTCCGGCCACGGGGAGGCGGAGGTCCTGACATGCGTATCCCCCGCCCAAGAGAACGGGGCAATACGAGATATATCCTCCTGATCGGTCTCGTGATAACGCACCACTAGTCTTTCTTGCTGCTGCGGGGGGAGAACCAAACCAACCAGTTCAGAACCGACCGGTTCCGAGAACCGATTAATCACGGGCAGTCACGGAATTGAATATGCCGTTATGTTGCCGACTTCCCCGCCTTCAGGCTGCCGGTCGCGGCCATCCGCTTCAGATCCCTTATGTACGCTGACTTCCCGCCGACGCTAGCTTTCTCGCCGCCAGGATGAGCTGAATGCTCGTCATCTTCCCGTTGTCACGGAGCGCAGCCAGAATCGCATCCTGGCGAGAACTAGTTGATTCAAACGAGTCGGCCTCGGCCACGACGCAGGGACTGATGGGGGCGCCGTCCTCGTCCTCACCGAGGAGGACCTGCACGAGCCGCGAATTGCTGGGCCACGCCCCCGTATTGTGTCACCCGGGCCGGGTCGGGAACGCCGGCCGGCGGGTAAGGGGGCGAGACGGGCCTCGAGCGCGTACGCGACGATCCGCTGGCTGCCCGAGGTGCTCACCTTCCAGTCCTGAAGGGCGATAACCACGGGCCGTTCGGTGAAAAGAACTTCATCATCCCGACCGGACCTGTCAGTCGGGGGACGGGGGGCCGTCGTAGCGGGCGACGCCGACTAGGGCCCAGTACTTGGAGGGGTCCTCGGGGACGTCGGCCGGGGAGTCGGGGCGCCATTGGGGGATCCAGACCAGGCCGGGGTCCAGGAGGGTGAAGCCGTCGCACAGGCGGGTGATCTCGGCGCGGGTGCGCATGTTCAGCTGGGCGGTGACGCGGCTGTTGTAGACGGTCTCGAACGAGGTGGCCAGGCTGGGCTGCTCGTCTCGGCAGGCGTGGCAGATGACGAGGTAGCTGCCGGGGGCGAGCGCGTCGCGCAGGGTGGCGATGATGTCCGCGGGCTGGTCGCGGTCGGGGATGAAGTGCAGGACGGCGACCAGGAACACGGCGACCGGCTGGGTGAAGTCGAGCAGCAGCTGGGTTCCGGGGTCGGCGAGGATCTTGGCCGGTTCGCGGAGGTCGCCGTGGATGACGGCGGCGTCGGGGTTGCCGTCCAGCAGGAGCCGGCTGTGCGCGACGGCGACGTCGTCGTTGTCCACGTAGACGACGCGTGATCCGGGAGCGGTGTCCTGGGCGACCTGGTGGACGGCGTTCTCGGTGGGGATGCCGGAGCCGATGTCGAGGAACTGGCGGATGCCGGCCTGGCCGGCCAGGAAGCGCACCACGCGGCCGAGGAAGGCGCGGTTGGCGCGCATGGTGGTGCGGATGTTCGGGTCCAGGGCGATGATCGTGCGAGCCAGGTCGCGGTCGGCCTGGAAGTTGTGATCGCCGCCCAGCCAGTAGTCGTAGACGCGGGCGACGTTCGCCTTGGTGGTGTCGATTCCCGGCGGCACCCAGCCAGGCTCCACGGTCATCGGTTCTCCTGTTCCGCTTGCGCGGGCACACGCCGGACTCAGGATATCGGCCGGTTCACCGCTTTCGCGGAGACCGTGACGATCCGGGTCGTTAGAGTTAGCATGTCTGCTTTGCGCGGCGGCCTGACGAAAGCCGAGGCACAGGTGAGCGATGATCCGGGTATCGTGACCAGCCATCACGGGAAGGTGCTCCGCCCGGGCCTGGTGACGGAGACCGAGCTGCAGCTGCACAGCAGTCTGGACCTGGCTGGGATCGCCGGTCTCGTCCTGGACGTCACGGTCCCGGATTTCGCTGACGCGGGGGCCGTGTTCGTTCTGGAGCATCCGCTCAATGCTGGCGGGACCGGCGGCGGCGATGTGGTGGCACGCCGGCTCGGAACCCGGCTCGCGCTCGTGAGCCAGCCGGTGACGCAGGAAGCGTTCCCGGCCGGGGAGATGACCGCCTTCGCGGCCGACTCGCCCTATGCCCGCTGCGTGCGCGGCGGGGAACCGGTGATATTCGCCCGGCCGGACAGCAGGACCCTGGAGCGAGCCCGCCCCGGAGGGCGGGAGATCATGTCCCGGTATGGCTGCTTCCTGGCCGTTCCGGCGACGGCGGGCGCAGAGGTGGCCGGGTTCCTGACGTTTGCGCGCACCGCCGGCTGGGCCGGGTTCAATGAGGAGGACGCCGCGACGGCGGCACGCCTGGCGGCCGGTACGGGAACCGGCATAGCCAACGCCTTGACCCTGATGCGGCACCGGTTCATCGCCGACACGCTGCAGCGCAGCCTGCTCGCGGCCGAGCCGGTCGTGCCGCACGGACTGGAGGTCACCGCCCGCTGCCTGCCCGCCGCCGGGCAGATCGTGGGCGGCGACTGGTACGACCTCGTGACCCTGCCCGCGGGCCGGAGCGGCGTCATCGTCGGCGACGTGATGGGTCACGGTCCCGAGGCCGCCGCGGTCATGGCGCAGCTCCGGGCCGCGGCGCACGCCCTGGCCAGGCTGGACCTGGAACCCGCCGAACTGCTCGGCCACCTGGACCAGGTGACCACGACGCTGGGGCGCCCGATGCTGGCCACGTGCGTGTACGCGGTCATCGACCCGGCCAGCCAGTCCTGCACGCTGTCGGCAGCAGGCCACCTGCCGCCCGTGCTGGCCATGCCGGACGGAACGACCAGGGTCCCGGACCTGCCGGGTGGCCAGTCACTCGGGCTCGGCTCGGCGGTGTACGGGCAGGTCCGGATCAAGCTCCCGCCCGGCGCGATCATCGCCTTGTACACCGACGGGCTGGTAGAGACGCGCACACGCTCCTTTGACCAGGGAATCCTCGCCTTGCGTTCGGTCCTGCCCGTTGGTCCCTGCCAGCTCGATGCTGCCTGTGACCGGCTCATCGGCGCACTCGCCGAGCGATTCGAGGACGACGTGACCGTAGTCCTGGTCCGAATCCCCAGGAGCTGACCCGGCTGGATACCGGCGGGGCGCTGGCCGGCTTGACGTCCAAGTGGCCCACCTGGTCCGTCATCCAGCCGACGGCGGTCGTCCGGGTTCTGGTGGCTGGTCGAGCTCGACGCCTATCACGCGGGCCACGCGATCCAGGTCGATGTCACAGGCGAGCAGGGTCGCCTCGTGCCGCCGGGCGACGGCGGCGATCATGCAGTCGACCAGGCCCCGCGGCGTGATGCCGGCCTGCCGGCATCGGCGGTAGATGCGGGCGGCGCCCTCGAAGTCGGCGGCCGCGTCGAACCGGTATAGGTGGAACCGCAGCAGGAGACGTCGCAGATCCGCTTCCCGGGCATCGGTACGCGCTCCGGCGAGCACTTCCATGATCACTGGCTCGGTGACGGCGATCGGGCCGTCGGTCGCGATCAATTCGGTCAGGCGGAGATCGACCGCGCTCCCGGTCGCTCTGTCGTATTCAACCCAGGCTGACGTGTCAGCAAGGATCATGCCGTCCCCCGCGGGCGGGTATCCGCGGGTACTTCATCGATCGCGCGGGCGCCGCGCATCGCCAGGGCTTCCTCCCGGCTCATGGGCTGTCCGGCCAGGTGCCGGAGGGCGAGCTCGACGGCTTCGGTCTTAGTCCGCAGGTCGAAGCGGTCCATCACAACCCGCAGGTAGGTCTCCTCGATCTCGATATTCGTACGCACCCTCGTCATACATCTACTCTACACCTTCACGTGCATGATAGGTGTAAAGCTATAGGCGGCCCGGAAGAAGTTTCGACGGGTCCGGTCCGGTCCCAGCGCCATTCAGGCTCGGGACTGGATTGCGGTCTCCGTGCCGGATCAAGTACGGAGCCGGGCGGCAGCTTCCCGCAACGCCTCGTCCATCGCGACCGGCTGCAGCCCGAACATCTCAGTAGTCACACTGGCATCGAGCACGAACGGCGTGGTGAACTGGTATCGCGTCGTCCGCAGCTCTTTGATCAGCGGGGAGAACAGGCCGCTCACCCACATGACCGGGTACGGGATCTGCGTTATCTTGGCCCGCGGCGCGCCGTTGACCTCCGCGAACCTGGCCGCTAGCTGGCGGACGGTCAGCGGCTGGTTGGTCGGCACCAGCCAGGCCTGGCCGTAGGCCCGCTCGTCGGCGGCGACCGTGACCAGGGTCCGAGCGCAATCGTGGATCGAGGTCCAGCTGTGCGGCACGTCCAGCGGCGAGGGCGCGTACGCCCGCCTCCCGGCGAGCAGCGGCTTGCCGATCACCGTGGACAGGACCGAGTTCGCCTCGATGTAGTCGCTGGCCCGGACCTCGGTGGTGCGAATCCGCCCTGCCTCCTGCGCGGCGAGCTGATCGGCCCACATCTGGGCCCGCAGCCGGAGCTTCGGGTGAGTCGCGGCGAGCGGGGTCTTGTGGGTAATCGGACCGTCCACCGGTCCGTAGCCGTACAGGTTGCTCATCGAGGCCAGTACGGCACCGCTGCGCTCGGCCGCGGCCAGGAATGCCCGGGCCAGCGGCGGCCAGTCGGTGAACCACTGGTGATAGAGCGGGCTCGCGCAGTTATACAGGGCCGCAGCACCGGTAGCCAGCTCCGTCAGCCGCTCCGCATCGGTCGCATCCGCGGCGACCAGCTCGATCGCCGGATGCTCGGGGCCGCTGCCACGTCGGCTGACCATGCGGACGTGCTCGCCCCGGTCGGCCAGCAGTAGCGCCGCGGCTGAACCTACGGCTCCCGCTCCGACGATGACGTGCTCAGACATTTCCTGCTCCTTATGTCATGGGCCTTATGCCATGGGCCTTGTACCCACCTGAGGCCGGTGATCTGCTATTCGAGATCACTGCTCTCTCTTGTGAGCATAAGTCTGGCACGGTCGGCCTGACATTGCAAGAGCATCGCTCTCGTTTGTGTGCGATAATCTCTTCATGCCAGCAGGGTCCATCCGGGCGCGCGTCCGCGCCGAGATGATCGCCGAGATCAAGACCATCGCGCGCCGTCACCTGGAGACGGACGGGGCGAACCTGTCGCTCCGGGCCGTGGCCAGGGACATGGGCATGGTGTCGTCGGCCCTGTACCGCTATTTCGCCAGCCGCGACGACCTGCTCACCGCGCTCATCCTGGACGCCTATAACGCGCTCGGCGAAGCGGCCGAGGCGGCGGACGCGGCAGTGACCGACCGCAGCCAGTTGCGGGCTCGGTGGCTGGCTACGGCGCGCGGAATCCGGGGCTGGGCGCTGCGAACGCCCGCCGAGTACGCCCTGCTGTTCGGCACTCCGGTGCCCGGCTATGCCGCACCCGCCGACACGATCACCGCAGCCACGCGGACCCCGGTAGTGCTGATCCGGATCCTGGCCGACGGCTTCGCCTCGGGTGCGCTTACCGGCGAATCGGCCCTCCGCATCGGCGCTCCCGCTAGCGGCCCCGGCGCGCTGGCCGCGGCCGGCCCAGCCAGGCGACCGCAGGCAGCGGGGATCGCCGCACGACTTGGCGACGCGGTCCGGGCGGACCTAAGCCGGGCCCGCGGCGACATCGCTCCGGGACTGCCCGACGAGCTGATGCTGGCCGGGATCACCGGCTGGGTTCAGCTATTCGGCATGGTCAGCTTCGAGCTCTCCGGCCAGTTCAACAACGTGATCGAGGCCAGGGCTGAATTTTTCGGCCTGCAGATGGAGGTGATGGCCGATCTCATCGGGCTGTAAACGGGAATACCCGTGCGGCCGCGGCAGATCCTCATGGCCGTCCACACAGGTGAGCCAGCGGGCAATTCCACTCTGGCGCCGCGCGCGAGCTCGCCGAAGAGACCGGCTACCTGCCGGAGGAGCTGATCTACCTCGGCGAGATGTGTTACGACGGGTATTTCGGCGGGTCGCGGCACTACTTCCTCGCCACCGGCTGCGAGCGGCGGCAGGAACAGAAGCTCGACCCAGGCGAGTTCGTCACCGTGGCCGAGGTGACCCTGGGCGACCTCGTGAGGCTGGCCATGACCGGCGGAATGACGGACCCGGGCGGCGTCCTGCTGGCGTTGCCCTATCTCATGGACGACCCAGGCGTACGGTCGCTGCTCGCCTTCCGGCCGCGGTAGGCAGATTCGCCCCCGCGGCCGGCTGGGACCTGCCAGGGTTGGCCTATGCGCTGGATTGACAGGCTGAACATGGCTCAGCGGGTCGTGGTGGTCATCACTCTGGGGCTCGCGCTCGGGATCGCGGCCGGTTATCTCACTAGCCTGGGTGTGAGGACCGGCTGGTATGCGTACGCGCCGTTGTCCGGGCAGCTCCAGGCACCGGGTATCGGTGAGCCCGGATGGCTCCGCCTCATCATCTGGCTGGCCGCGGTGAGCCTTTGGTCACTTACCTCGCTGAGGGTGCTGAGCCAATCCTCTGGTCCGGCCGCCCGCGGGTGACCGCCCGTCCATCGGGTACGCCATAGGATGTTGCGCAGGTCGGCGGAGGGAGCGATTCGCGTGACCATGGACGAGATCAACGCGCTGGGGCTGCGGCTGGCTGAACTGTGTCAGAAGTACGGCATTGCCGAGCTGTCCGTCTTCGGGTCAGTCGCACGCGGGGATGCGCAGCCGGATAGCGATGTTGACCTGCTGTACGTGCGCGCTCCAGGAAATGACCTCGGCATGTCCTATTTCGCTCTGCAAGACGACCTGGAGAAACTGTTCGGCCGACCCGTTGACCTAGTCCCGAAGGAGGGCCTGCACCGGGTGATCCGCGACCAGGTCCTGGCCGACGCGCAGGTCCTGTATGCGGCATGACGAGCTTTATATCGCCGACCTGGTAGACAGCACGCGCGCCGTTCGCGAGTACCTGGATGGCATCAGCCGCGAGCACTGGGATGAAGACCCGGTGCTGCGAGACGCGGTGCTTTACCGGCTGCTTCTTCTGGGTGAAATCGCGAGCGCCCTTCCGGATGCCCTGCGAGACCGATACCCGGACGTAGCCTGGCGCCAGATCCGAGCGTTCCGCAACCTCGCGGTGCACAAGTACTTCAGCGTCGACTGGGCGGTCGTGTGGCATATCTCCCGGGAGGAAGTGCCCGTCCTGGAAGAACAGGCAATGGACATCATGAGAGCGGAATTCCCGGAGCTGGCAAAGACCTATGAGCCGGAAACGATAGTAGAGCGCGGTTCGGACGATACGGCAGAGCCGGGCTAGGAACAAACGGCGTGACGATCGCGCCGCTGGGCGGGACAGTGCGTTGCCTGGCTCGGGCTAGCGGGCTCGACGGGTCGCCGCACCGCGCGGCGCGGCTGGCCAGAAAGGAGGCGCGATGTCTATACACCTTCAGGCGCCTCCGGAGACTGGCCGATAACAGTCACGGTCGCGCCTTTGCTCAGCAGAGGAATGACATGACTTCAGAATCAGCTTCACAGTCCATCGCGCCCGGCCGGGCAGATGACATCCCGCCCAGCTTCGACGAGCGCACGGTCCTGACTACATTCCTGGAATACGCCGGCGACACCGTGCATGCCAAGTGCGCGGGCTTGTCGGATGCGGATGCCCGCCGGGCGCGGCTGCCGGGGTCGCCGCTGATGACGATATCCGGGCTGGTCAGCCACCTGCGCTGGGTCCTGCTCCACCTGACCGAGGAGACGGCCCGGCACAACGGCCACCTCGATATCCTCCGGGAACTCGCCGACGGCGCGCGCGGAATGTAACTGAAGCCGGTGAACGTATCCTGGATGGGTGGCGGGTGAGCGTATCGTCGGGCGGGTGGCCGCAGCCGGGGCGCGGACGGTCGCGGCTGGTACGGCCCGCTTGTCCGGGGCCTGGTCGGAGGGTTCGCCGGTGCCGGAGGCAGCGGACCAGCGCTGCGAAGGGATAGCTGACTTTGCCGCTCGCCGGGCCCGGGTGGCCCAGGCGGTCATGTTCACGGCCGGAGTCACCGCGGAGTTCATCGCGAAGCATCAAGACGATGACAGCCACGGTGACCTGCACGAGCTCGCTGAGCCGGTGGAGGCGATCTACGACGGCGCCAACACGTACCTGCACGTCGGCGACAACTGGACGGGCTTCTTCCTCGGCGATACCGGCGGGCCGCGGGGCGTGAACGATCCGCTGTGGCCGCTGGACGCGCTGTTCGGGGTCCGGGATGCGGTGGAGATCGGGGCCGAGAGCGTTCGGGACGTAGCCGCGACCCACTACCGGCTGACGATCGACCTGGCCAGGGCGGACGCGGCGCTGGCGGCGGGCGTGACGGTGCCCGCCGGCCCGTATCGCAGGCTCAGCCAGATCCCCGCCGAAGTATGGCTGGACGCGGACGGCCTGGCCCGCCGGATCGCCGTGATGACCGATCCGACGGCCGGGGACGGCGGCACGCCGATGTGGTCGATCGTCGAACTGTGGGACTTCGGGGTCCTGGCCGACATCACGCCGCCCGCGCCCGGCGAGGTCGTGTCACCGCGTGATGCCTACTCGGAGGCCGACGGGTAGGACTGCACCGGTGTAGACGCGGCCGGGCGCGGCGGCGAGAACCACGGTCCGTTTGGCGGAAAAGAACTTCAGTATCCCGGACGGGCACTGGCGCTACGGTCCGAGACCCGGTTGCCAGCTGGGCCAGTCGCTGCCGGTCCCGGTACGTCACAGTGCTACGACGTCACGTTCGGCGCGGGCACGGACGGCGGGCTTGAGATCGCTGGCTGGTACCAGGTCGACCGTGGTGCCGAGGATGGCCTCCAGGTCGGCCTGGACCCGTCCCAGGCTGAGCAGGCCCATGTGCGGCGGCAGGTCCACGAGCAGGTCCACGTCGCTGTCGGGCCGGTCCTCGCCGCGGGCGACGCTGCCGAAGACCCGCAGGTTGGTCACGTTATGGGCGGCGGCCGCCGCGACCAGGTCCCGCCGCTTGCGCCTGACCTGCCGCCCTACCGGGCCGGACAGCCTGCTTAGGTGCGGCGGCTGCTGCTGGATATCGACCACCAGGTCGGCTCCGGCCGCGTCGATCAGCCTGGCTAGCGTCGGGAGGGACGGCTGCCGCCGTCCGGCTTCATAAGCGCTGATCACGCTCTGCGCGACGCTCGCCCTGAAAGCCAGCTCCGCCTGTGATACCCCCGCACCGTGCCGGGCCCGCCGCAGCAGGCTCCCGGCCGTTCCATCAGAGCGATCCACGAGCCGATTATAGCGGATTGTAGATATAATGGTGATGGCGCGGGGCGGGGCGGGACAGGCCCGGCGGCGGTAGAGTCTGGACAGGCATCGTCTTGAGCAGGGTTTCCTCGGATGAGTGATCACTGGGCGGAGTTCGGCCAGGTAGGCAGGTCTCGCGCCGGTACCCTCGACGCACATGACGACTGCGCCCACTTCGTCAGCACGGGCGGAGGATTCAACCCGCGGCGCCTCCGCTTTGAGTTCGGTGCCGGGGCCTGAGGGCACCGCGAGAAGACCATCTCGATGCCGTAGTCGACCAGATTATGAGTAACCCGCTGCCGGCCGCCCGCCTCGCGGTGGAGGACCTGGCCCAGATGGGCAGGGCGCTGCGCGAGCTGTCCCGGATCTTCCGTTCGGGGCCGCGGCGGCGTGAACCACGGTCCGTTCGGCCGAAAAGTTCTTGAATTTGGTTGTTGCCTGGAGAGTTACGATCGATCGCATGAGCGTGCATCTGACGCAGCGCGATGGAGTGGCTGCGGCACCTGTATGACGAATGGCGGGATTCGCTCGGTGCCCGCTGGCCGGTTCCGGGCTTCGACGAGTTCTGGGCGGGCGACGGACTTGAGCTGCCGGTCGCCAGCGAGCCGCAGGTGGCGTTCGCCGGCTTCCGTCTTGACCCGGACCAGTATCCGCTCAGCACGCCGAGCGGGAAGATCGAGATCTTCTCCTCGACCATCGACGGCTACCAGTACCCGGACTGCCCGGGGCACCCGGTCTGGCTCGAGCCGGACGAGTGGCTCGGCTCGGCCGCGGCGCGGCGCTTCGGCCTGCAGCTGGTCGCTAACCAGCCGAAGGCGCGGCTGCACAGCCAGCTCGACATGGGCGCGCACTCTCAGTCGGTCAAGATCGCCGGGCGGGAGCCGGTGCGGATGAACCCGGGCGACGCGCAAGCCCGCAGGCTGCGCGACGGGGATCTCGTCCGGATCTTCAACGACCGGGGGGCTTGCCTGGCGGGGCTGGCGGTCGACGAAGCCGTCCGGCCTGGAGTGGCGCAGTTGTCCACCGGGGCGTGGTACGACCCGGACCCGGCTGACCCGGGGTTCTGCCGGCACGGGAATCCCAACGTGCTGACCGCCGACCGGCCCTCCTCGACGCTCAGCCAAGGGTGTACCGGGCAGCTGGCGCTGGTCGAGGTCGAGGCGTATCGCGGGAGCTCCGCCGGAGCTGTCGGTCACCCGGCCCCCCGCGACCGCCTGACGTATTCTTTGGCGGTGTCGTACAGCAAAGACGTCGGTGAGGTCAGCGCGCGCTACCGGTCCGCCGGGGAGGTGCCGTCGGTGACGTACTGGATCGCGGTGTGGGCCCGCCACGACCAGTACCCGGCCTGAACCCTGCCTCCGGGGGGTCGGCTTTGCCCGGGGCCTGACGGGTTTGGGAGGCTAGGGGTCAGGGGGTTAGACGGCGGACGACGTGAGGACGGGGCATGACTCACCGGACGAGAACGCAGGGCAGCCGGGCGGCCAGCGGAGCGGAGGGCGGACGAGCACGGTCAGGCAGCCGCCTGTTCACCGCGCTGGGGCAGCTGGTGACACGGCATCCGTGGCGGGTGATCGGGGCGTGGATCATCATCGCGGTGGCGGTCATCGCGACGGCGCCGGCGCTGCCGACCACGAGCAACGAGGCCAGCTTCCTGCCGAGCAGCTACGAGTCGATCAAGGCGCAGAACCTGCAGGACCAGGCGTTCCCGCAGGCCGGGAAGGTTGACGCCACGGCCGCGATCATCGTGTTCGCGCGCTCGGACCGCGGGCGGCTGACTCCCGCCGACAAGGCGAAGGTCGCCTCGATCGCGAGCACGCTGAACGGCAGGCACATCGCGAACATCCTGAGCGTCACGGCGGGACCGGCGTCGCCGAACGGCCTCGTCCAGACCGCATCCGTCGCCATGACCAACGACGTGGTGAACGGCTCGGGGACGCAGGCCGCAGACGCGATCAAGGCACTGCGCGCGGATATCACGCCGCTGCTCAGCGGCGCGGGCCTGTACGAAGGCGTGACCGGCTCGGCGGCTCAGCAGCTCGACAGCCAGCAGTCGGGCAACAAGGCGGAGCAGATCGTGCTGCTCGCCACGCTGGTGCTGATCCTGGTCCTGCTGCTGATCATCTTCCGGAGCCCGATCATCGCGCTCATGCCGATCATCACGATCGCGGTCGTCGCCGAGGTCGCGCAGGGGCTGATCGCCGACGTGAACAGCGCGCTGAACCTCAATGCGAACAATGAGACCACCGTGATCCTCATCGTCGTGCTGTTCGGCATCGGGACGGACTACATCTTGTTCCTGATGTTCCGCTACCGGGAGAGACTGCGGGCCGGGGACGCGCCCAGGCAGGCGATGGCGACCGCGGTCGAACGGGTCGGCGAGGTGATCGCCTCGGCGGCCAGCGTGGTGATCGTCGCGTTCCTCGCGCTGCTGCTGTCCTCGCTGAGCATCTTCCGGTCGCTCGGCCCGACGCTGGCGATCGCCGTCGCGGTCACGCTCGTGGCCGCGCTCACCCTGATCCCCGCCGTGGTCACCCTGCTGGGGACGCGCGTGTTCTGGCCGTCCAAGGCGTGGCAGCGCGAGCCGAAGGGCGCCCGGTTCGCCGCCATCGGCGGCTCACTGGGGAAGCGGCCCGCCGTGTTCGCGGGTGTGTCCGGCCTGGTGCTGGTGGCGCTGGCGTTCGGTGCCCTCGGCTTCAAGCCGACGTTCGACCTGTCGTCATCCGGCATCCCCGGCACCGCGGAGTCGCAGGTCGCGCTGACGGTCCTGGAGCGAGGGCTGCCGCCAGGCGCGACCGAGCCGACGCAGGTGTACCTGCACGCCACGTCGGGCACGCTGTCCGCCGCGGAGGTCGCCGGCTACGGGACGAAGCTGAAGACCATGGACGCCGTGGGCGCCGTAGCGCCGGCGAACCTGAGCCGTGACCAGGCGACGGCGGAGTACACGGTGACGCTGTCGGTGGACCCGGAGTCGACGACCGCGGTGAACACGGTGAAGAACGGGCTGCGGCCGCAGGCGCACGCGGCGGCGCCACCGGGCACGTACGCGCTGGTCGGCGGGACGACGGCGGTGTTCGCCGACATCCAGGCGGCGACGAACCACGACTACGCGGTCGTGTTCCCGGTCGCCGCCGCGATCATCTTGGTGATCCTCATGCTGCTGCTGCGCAGCCTGGTGGCGCCGTGGTACCTGATGGTGTCGGTGGGGCTCGGCTTCGGCGCGACGCTGGGGGCCACGGTGCTGGTCTTCCAGACGCTCGCCGGGCAGGCGGGCCTGGTCTTCCTGCTGCCGGTGTACATGTACCTGTTCGTGGTCGCGCTCGGCACCGACTACAACATCTTGATGATCGCGCGATTGCGCGAGCAGGCGCAGTCCGGGATGATGCCGCGGCAGGCGGCCGCGGACGCCGTCCGGCACGCCGGCCCGGCGATCGGGTCGGCCGGGCTGATCCTGGCGGGCACGTTCGCGTCGCTGATCCTGGCGGGGAACTCGATCCTGCAGCAGGTCGGGTTCGCCGTGGCGGCCGGCATCGTCCTGGCGGCGTTCGTCATGGCGATGTTCTTCTCGCCCAGCCTCACCGCTCTGATCGGCAACCGCGCCTGGTGGCCCGGCCACCAGGGCGATCGTCGGTGATGCCCGGGTAAGGACTGGCTCGAGCACGGTCGCGAGCGAGTCTTTTCTCGAATACGGCGACGCCGTCTAGTCTTTGCCGCCAGGCTGGCCGGGGGTGGAGCGGGGAGGGCGGATGAAGATCGTCGAGGGCCGGGTGCGGGTGGCGGCGAGTGATGTCGCGAACTTCCTGGCCTGCCAGGAGCTGACGCAGCTGGACCTGCGGGCGGCGCGGGGGGCGCTGCGGCCGCCGCACCCGCGGGACCTCGGGTTCGAGGACCTGGTGCGGCGCGGGGAGGAGCACGAGCGCGGGGTGCTCGAGGGGTTCCGGGCGGACGGGTGGGAGGTGGCGGACCTCAGCGGGGCCGGGGACCCGGTCGGGGCGACGGCGGCGGCCATCGGGGGCGGGGCCGGGGTGATCTACCAGGGGACGCTGACGGGGAACGGCGGCGCGCTGTTCGGACGGCCGGATTTCCTGGCGCGGGCGGATCTGCTGCCGGCTCCGGACGGGGAGCCGCGGCCGGACGGGCGGCACTACGAGGTGGTAGACGCCAAGCTGGCGCGGACGGCGAAGGCGCGGGCCGTTCTGCAGACCGCGTTCTACTCGCGGCTGCTGGCCGAACTCCAGGGGACCGAGCCGCGCTGGATGCACCTGGCGCTCGGCAACGGGGAGTTCGTCCCGTTCAAGGTGAACGACTTCGCCGCGTACGAACGGCAGACGCGGCGGCGGCTGGAAGAGGTCCTCGGCGCGGGGCCGCCGGCCGGCTTGTACCCCGAGCCGGTCGAGCACTGCGCCATCTGCCGGTGGAGCGAGCTGTGCGCCGGGCGGCGGCGGCGAGGACGACGACCTGTCCCTGGTCGCCGGGATGACGACGGGGCAGCGGCGGGCGCTGAAGGCGGCCGGGATCGCCACGCGGCGCGGGTTCGCGGGGCTGGCCGGACTGCCCCGGCTGGACCGGGTGAGCCGGGATGCCCTCGGGCGCGCTCAGGCCCAGGCGCGGCTGCAGGTGGCCAGCGAGGACGACGGCACCATCCGGTACGAGCTGCTGGAGCCGGAGCGGGACGCCAGCGGGGCGCTGGTCCCGAACCGCGGGCTGCTGGCGCTGCCCGAGCCGGTCACCGGCGACCTGTTCTTCGACATCGAGGGCGCCCGGTACTACTCCGAGGACAGCAAGGAGTTCGGGCTGCAGTACCTGTTCGGCGTCGTGGACACGGCCGACATCGACGAGGAGACGGGCCGCCCGCGGTACACCGCGATCTGGGCCTTCGACCGGCAGGGCGAGAAGCGGGCGTTCGAGGAGCTGGTCGACTTCATCACCAAGCGGCGCGCGGTGTGCCCGGGGCTGCACGTGTACCACTACAACCACTACGAGCCGACGTCGGTCGACCATCTCACCGAGCTGCACGGGACGCGGCAGGAGGCGGTGGGCGCTCTGATGGGGCGGTTCGCCACCCGCGAGGACGAGGTGGACGACCTGTTCCGGCTCGGGGTGTTCGTCGACCTGTACCGGGTCATCCGGCAGGGCGTGCAGGCCGGGGTGGAGAGCTATTCGATCAAGCGGCTCGAGCCGCTGTGCGGGTACGACCGGCAGGTGGACCTGCGGGAGGCGACGGCCAGCCTGATCGCGTTCGAGGCGGCGCTGGACGACGGGACGGCGGCGGGCGACGCCGGACGGCAGCGGGTGGTGGCCGGGTACAACGAGGACGACTGCCGGGCGACACTGGCCCTGCGGGACTGGCTGGAGGACCGGCGGCTTGAGCTGTCCGAACGGACCGGCGAGGAGCTGCCGCGCCCGGTTGCCGCGACGGAGCCGCCGCAGGCGCCCGAGGACCCTGAGGTCACCCGGATCAGATCCGCGCTGCTGGCCGGCGTTTCCGCGGAAACGTCCGCGTGGACGGACGAGGAACGGGCGCGAGCGCTGCTGGCCGACCTGCTCGACTGGCACCGGCGGGAGGACAAGCCCGCCTGGTGGCGGTACTTCTACGTCCGCACGCTGAGTCCCGCGGAGCTGATCGACGAGCCGGACGCGCTCGGCGGGCTGACCGGCGGCGAGATCGTGGACGAGCGTGAACCGGTCGGTCGTGCGGCGCTTCTCGTTCCCGCCGCAGGAGCACCGGTTCTCGTGCGGGCAGACGGCGTACGACGTCGAGACCGGACGGGGCTGGACGGTCTGGGCGGTGGACGACGCGAACGGGACGATCGAGCTGAAGATCGGCAACGGCTACGACGGCGCCGCTGCCCGCGGGCCTGGTCGAGGCAGGCCCGATCGGCACCCGGGAGCTGCGGGAACGGCTCCGGGACCTCGGCGACCGGGTGGTGCGGGACGGCATCGGCGGCACGGACGCGGCCACCGCCCTGCTGCTGCGGCGGCCGCCGGAGGCCGGTGGTCCGGCGGGGGCCCGGGGCGAGACAGCTGCCGAGGCCGCGGTCCGGCTCGCGACCTCGCTCCGCCGTTCGTACCTGCCGCTGCAGGGACCGCCGGGAACCGGGAAGACCTACACCGCCGCCGAGCAGATCCTCGCGCTCGTCGCGCAGGGCCGCACGGCCGGCATCACCGGGCCGTCGCACGCGGTCATCCACAACCTGATCGACACCGTGTGCGCGCACGCGAGCCAGCGGGGGCTGGCGCCGCGGATCGGCCAGCGCGCGGACCGGGACAACCCTTACCTGCACGATTCGGCCACCGGGATGACGCCCGAGCGGCTGGAGCGGGCGCTGCGCGACGGCGAGCTTGACATGGCCGCGGGCACCGCCTGGCTGTGGGCGCGCGGCAGTTGGCGGACAGCGTGGACACCCTGTTCGTCGACGAGGCGGGGCAGCTGTCGCTGGCCAACGTCCTGGCCGTCGCCGGCGCGGCCCGGAACCTGGTGCTGCTCGGCGATCCGCAGCAGCTGGCCCAGCCGAGCCAGGCCACCCACCCGCCGGGGGCGGGCGCCTCGGCGCTGGGTCACATCCTGGGCGAGCAGGCGACGATGCCCGAGGGCGCCGGGCTGCTGCTGGACCAGACCTACCGGATGCACCCGGACCTGTGCCGGTACACCTCCGAGGTCTTCTACGACGGGAAGCTGCACGGGGTCGACGGGCTCGGCCGGCAGGAGATCCTGGGTGCCGGGACGTTCTCCGGGTCGGGCCTGCGCGTGGTGGAGGTGCCGCACGACGGCAACACGAACGCGTCGCCGGAGGAGGCCGGCGAGGTGGCGCGGCTGGCGGAGATGCTCGCGGGCTGCTCGTGGCGGGACCGGGACGGCGCGGTGCGGCCGGTCGGCCGGCGCGACATCCTGGTCGTGACCCCGTACAACGCGCAGATCAGGGCCATCCGGGAGGCGCTGGCGACCCGCGGGCTGACCGGGTTCAGGGTCGGGACCGTGGACAAGTTCCAGGGCCGCGAGGCGCCGGTGGTGATCTACTCGATGGCCACCTCGTCGGCTGACGAGGCGCCGCGCGGACTGGAGTTCCTGTACGACCGGCACCGGCTGAACGTGGCGACCTCGCGAGCCAAGGCGATGGCGATCATCGTGGCCAGCCCCGACCTCATCCGGGTGTCCTGCCGGACACCGCACCAGATGACCCTGGTCAACGCCCTGTGCCGGGCTAAAGATTTTGCGGCTCAGTCGGGCAATTCGATCGGCCCGATGGTCGGCGAATACGTCTCCGGGTCCGGGGTTGTCGGGGTGGGTTCGGCCGCCTAGGTGATGCATGATCCCCCAGACCGCGTTCAGCGAGGTCTGGACCGCGCCCTCGGCCCACGCGGGTGTCCAGGAGACGTCGTCTCCGGCGATGAAGATGCCGCGCTGTTCCGGCGGCATGCGATCTTGCCTGAAATGGGCGTACATGCGCTGGTTGTACCGGTAGTGCCCGGGCAGTGCTCCCTTGAACGCCCCCAGGAAGTGCCGGTCGGCCTCCCAGGACACGGTGATCGGGTCGCTGACGATGTGGCTGGCGATGTCGACGTCCGGGTAGATCTTGCTGCAGGGCGCCGAGCGCGAGCCGGACCCGGCGGTCGACCGGCTCGGGCAGCATCTTCAGCGCGTCGCTCATCCAGGAGTACGTCAGGCAGATCACGCCCGGCTGGCCAGGACCGTTGTCGAACAGGTAGGTGCCGCGGGTCAGCCGGTCGGTCAGCGTCATGCTCATGACGTCGCGGCCGGTGCGCGGGTCTGTGTCCGTCCAGAACGGCCGGTCGACCATGCACGAAGGTCTTGGATGACTGCATGTAACGGGTGCGGTCCAGGGCGGCCCATATCTTGTGCGAGAACAACGACTCCTCGCAGTCGATCTGCGTGGTGAGCAGCCAGCTCTGGCAGGTGATCAGGACCGCCGCGTACCGGCGGGTGTCACCCCAGGCGTCGGTGACCGCGAGCCGGCCATCGGGTCGCGCGCGATCCGCGCGACGCCGGCCTTGGGCGCGCCGGAGTGCAGCGAGGCCAGCGAGGTACCGGCGGGCCAGTGGGCGAGCCGGGGCGCGGGATGGCGCCAGATCCCGCGGGGAACCTGCTCGGCGCCGCCGACCACCAGGCGCTGGTCCTGGTCGCAGTTGGTCATCACGACCCGGAAGATCTCCAGCATGGAGTTCGGATAGTCCGAGTCCCAGCCGCCGGTGCCGAACCCGACGTGACCGAAGACCTCGCGGTGCTGAAACGACAGCGAGGAGAACGCCTTCGAGCTCGCCACGAAGTCGTAGAACGTGCGGTCGTCCCAGCGGGGCACCAGGTCGTTCCACAACGACTTCAGCGTCGTGACGTCGCGCGCCCGGATCGCGTCCTGGATGGCGGTGTAGCGCACGTCCTCCAAGGCCTGCGCCCATGCGTAAGCGACCTCGGTGAACAGCGGGGGAAGGTCTGTCCAGCGTGCGCGCGTAGTGCGTGACGCCCTCAAGATCGATGACCGTGCTGCCGGCCGCCTCGGTCAGCGGGTTGGGGAACGGCCGGGTCTGCAGGCCCAGCATGTCGACGTAGTGGTAGAAGGACGTCGACGACACCGGGAAACGCATCCCGCCCAGTTCCGCGATCACGCCGTCGGCTCCCTCGAACGCCTGCGAACGCAGCCGCCCGCCCATCCGCGAGGCCTCGTAGACCACTGGCTTGACACCGAGCCTCATCAGCTCGTACGCGGCGACCAGCCCGGAGATGCCGGCGCCGACCACCGCGACCTCTTCGCCGTGACGTTCGGCCGGGATCGAGCCCAGGCCGGCCGGGTGCGCGATCCAGTCGTCGAACGGGAACGGGAAGTCCGGGCCGAAGATCGTGACCGGCCCCGGCTCGCCGTGGAGCCCATCGCGGCTCTGTTCGTTCAGCATCAAGGCGCCTAACGCTGGCGGTGGAGACCTGTTACGCGTGAGGATACCGGTACCCCGGGGATCGCGACCGCGGCGTCAGCTGGCGATGGCTAGGTGGCGGTGCACGGCGGCCGGGTCGGCGAGCGTGGCGAGCATGCAGGCGGCCAGGTCGGCGCGGGAGATGGTGAATCCGTGCGGCAGGTTACGGTCGACCGCGGTGCGGTAGGCACCGGTGGCGGCCTTGCCGTTCAGCGCGGGCGGGCGGAAGATCGTCCAGTCCAGGTCGCTGTCCCGGATCTCGTCCTCGCCGCGGCGCATGTCGGCGCAGACGTGCCGCAGGAACGTGCGCCGGGCCACGGGCTTGACCAGGTAGCGCATGTAGGGGCTTTCGCCTTCGTCGGCGACGATGGAACCGCTGACCTGCAGGAGCCGCCGGGTACCGGTCTTATCCATGGCCGCGATGATGCTGTGCACGCTGTCCCGGACGACGGTGGTGGGGCCGGTGCCGCGCGGGCCCACCGCGGAGATGACGGCGTCCGCGCCCTCGATGGCCGGGGCGATGGAGGCGGGGTCCATGACGTCGGCGGTGACGGTCCGCTGCCGGGGATGAGCCGGCCCGGTCAGGCGGGCGGGATCGCGGACCACCGCGGTAACCTCGTGGCCGGCCGCGAGCGCCTGGCTGACGAGGCAGGTTCCGGTGGCGCCGGTCGCGCCGAGAATGGTGAGTTTCATCGTGTTCTCCTGTACATTTACTTCGTAACTCGTATTATACGGAGATCATATCATATGGAATCGATACTACCGGGAGATGAGAGTGCGGGGCCGCACCGCGGGCGGCTGAGCCGCGCGGTCAAGGAGTCGCTGCGGGACCTGGGCGCCCAGCTGTCACTGCTCAACCACAGCGTCGGCACCCGCGTCGATCTCAAGGCCGCTGACCTGGAGTGCCTTGACCTCATCACCCGGTACGGCCCGCTCAGCCCGAGCGCCCTGGCCCGTCGCGCCGGGCTGCACCCCGCCACCATGACCGGCATCCTCGACCGGCTCGAACGCGGCGGCTGGATCGATCGCGGCCGCGACCCCGCCGACCGCCGCGGCGTCGTCGTCCGGGCGGCCCGAGGCCGCGGAGCGGAGATCCTCCGCCTGTACCTGGTCGACTCCGGCATGAACACCGCACTGGACCAGATCTGCGCAGAGTACGACGACCAGGACCTCGAGCTGCTGGCCGGCTTCCTGCACCGCACGGCCGAGGCCGCCCGGACCGCCGCCGAACGGCTCGCCGCAAGCTGAGCCCGCGCCGCGCAAGGCAGGTAGGGGCCGAGCCGGTTTCATGCGGCACCGGATAGAAGCGCCCGGCCTGCGCCCGCTGGACGCCGAACAGCTCACCGAACTACTCACCCCAGCCGTCCAGGCGCTCCTCGATACCGCCCCCCGACAGGCCTAGCGGCCGGCCACCTGCCCGCGCGAGCGTTGACCGGGGCGGGCGCTAGCATCCATGGGCTATGGACAAGGTACTGACGCCCGCGCGCGACCTCACGGACTCTGCTCAGAACCAGGCGGTGCTCGACGCGGCCTCCGCCCTGGCCCAGGGCCGCGCGGCCGCGGCGGATGTCGCGGCCAGCCACGGTCCGGCGGTAGCGGCCGAAGCGGCGGCCGCGGCTCGCTCGCGGCGTCGGCTGGGCGAGCTCGCCCGGCCGATCCACCTGACCGTGGTGTGGGCCATGTACGGCGAGACCGGCCGCATGGTCCCCCAGACGGAGCACCCGTACGGGGAGGACTTCGTCCGGGCCAAGGTCGGCCAGCTCAACTGGCTGACCAGCGGCCTGCCCGGCGTCACGTGGAGCATCATCGCCTGCGACGACGGATGCCCGGACCGGCCGCCCAGCGCCGATGTCATGACGGCCATCGCGGCGGCCGAGGGCTACCCGACGGCAGGTCACCGCAGCGTGACGGTGCTCAGGCTGGCCGAGGTGATCGCGAGTCACACCTCGATCAGCCCGGCATTTGACCGGCTGACCTCGACCGATCAGTCCCGCAAGGGCGGATCGATACTGGCCGGGCTGGCCGCCGCGATCGATCCGGCGAGGGCGGACGGCGCCGGCCGGCATGTGGTCTGCTATACCGACGCGGATCTGTCCGCGAACCTGGCCCAGCTGGGCTCGCTGGCGGCACCGCTGGTGGCCGGCGAGCAGATCACCGGCGCGCTCGGCCAGCGTTACGGGGTCGACGAGGCAGTGCTGGTCAAGTCCGACGGGCCGGTCACCGAGCCGCACAGCACCGGTGACAAGCCGGACAAGATCATCGTCCTGTTCCGTCATTTCGTCCGGGCGCTGCTCATCCCGGACCTGGCCCATGTGCTCGATACCCAGGCCGGCTTCAAGGCCTTCGACGGGGCCGCGCTCGGCCCGGTCATCGGGCAGATGGCGTCCTTCAACGAGACCTTCGACGTCGAACTGCTCATTCATCTCGCCCAGCACTACGGACCACGAGCCCTGGCCGTCGAGCCCATCGTCTTTACCGAGGACTTCGCCGCGACGAACTTCCCCTCCGTCGCACCCGGGGCGCGTCATCTCGCGGTGGTTCACCAGGTCGTGGACCTCTACGACCGGCTCGTCGCACCGGTCGCTCCCGTCGCTGGCGAGGCGGCAGACCTGCTCGCCTTGATCAGGACGCTCGACCTCGACGACTATGTGACCTTGATCGAGCACCTGCGCGCCGAGGACCGGGACGACCCGACGCTGTTCGACCGGCGATGGCCCGTGCGGCACCTCCGCGACATCCTCAGACGCTGACACCGGATCCTCCCGATTGCTCGCGGCCGCTGCGACCGACGTCGCGTCACGCTCGTCGGCGCTTCCCCGCATGAACAAGACAGGCGGGTGCTGGTGGATCATGCGGAGGTTAGACGGGTACTCGGCATCGAGCACGCAGACCATCCGGATCCCGGCCCGTTCCCACCGGTCAAGGTCGCTGGCAGCCTCGTCGAGGCCATCTGTCCGCGCCGCCTCGAACAGCGAGCCCTGGGCGGGCGCCTGCTCGGCAGCGGCCTTCTGCACGCTGCCGCACTCTTCCAGCTGCTCGGTCACCGCTGACCAGACAACTCCGGATCCTCGCAGCCAGGCAACCAGGGCGGCCTGCTCGTCACGCGTCATCCCGGTCAGCCGAGCTGCTCGAACGGATGTTCGCCGGGATCGCCGCGCTCATAGTCACGACAAATTAGCTGGAGACCCACGATGACGATGTTCTACTTGGCGAGTCCCGTCCGTGGGCGGCCGAAGCGGGCGGATGCTTGCCCGTCTCGTGACCTCCGGCCTGCTCGGGTGTCGGGCACCTCGTGCCCGTCGTCAAGGACGGCTACCCGGCTATTCGCTTGGCTTCACTGATCGGATAACTCCTCCTGAGCTGGGTTCGCGAGCCTGGCTCGCCTCTGGCGCCGGTTCCTGTAGCTGTGAGCCGCCGCAGCGATCCGGCCGGCGTGGCGGCCGTGCACTGGGAATGTATCTGTCCGCTCTGGCCAGTCGCGGTGTGGCAGCTGCCCCAGGCGAGTCCCGATTACCCATGCGATGCGAAGGCCCCAGGGAGGAAGGAGCAGCAGCAGGGCATCGCGGCGCCTGTAGGCAACCCGCGGAGCGAGCAAGGCGATGAGTACCACGCTTGGCAGCACAGCCAGAAGCGCGCCGTAGTCAAGAGAAAATCCTCCTGGCCAGCGCCAGTCGAGCGGGAACAGCTTCGCTGCTAGCCATGGCGCGTAGACGACGACGCCCGTGAGCGTCCCGCTAACCCGCCGCCTCCAGCTTCGGTCCCGCGTAGCCGGCGTGGTTGCCAGTCCGGTTGCCGACGGCACCTGCCTTCCGTTCACCGGGCAACTGTAAGACCGATCAGTCCCGGTTTCCTAGCAAGTGCCGAGTCCTCGTGGGAACGCGTACGCGGTGCGTACGCGTTCCCGCTCGCCGGGGCCGCCAGGTCCCGGGCCGCATCCTGATCTGAGTTCACGACCAGGGACCGTAGCCACCGTCAATAGGTATGCGATCAGGTGAAGCCGACGTCCAGGTCGAAGTGCCCGAGCCTGAGGTTGAGTGTTCCGCCGCCGGCCCAGTGCACAACGGCCGCCAGCAGGATGATGGCCAGAACGACAATGACCACCCAGAAGAAGAACACAATGATTCCGGGAATGGCGTACCCGGCTACGGTTCTGCGTGCCACGGCCGTCAGCTACCCGGCGGCGGACCTTTAATTCATACGGATGCTTTACCCGGTCAGGCCGCCGTCGTTGGTGGTCACCCACAGCCCGTTATCGGTGGTGGCGACGCAGACGTTCACGCTCAGGCAGGCGACGTCTCCCTCCATGGTGTCGTCCGCGGCCGTGACCAGCGTCCAGGACTTGCCGCCATTGGCCGTGCCGTCCAGCGCGTTGGTATTGCCGTTACCGCCGGCCCAGCAGTGGCTGGCGTCGGTGCACGTCATCGAGTAGAAGGGCTGCCCCTGGTTGCCGAGGTTCTGGTCGACGGTCCAGGACCGGCCGCCGGTGTGCGAGGCCGCGGTTACGCTGTCGTCGGCGCCCGACTGAGCGTCGTAGACGGATCCGGTCACGAAGCAGGTCGGCAGCACGATGCCGCGCACGCACGAGACGCTCTGGAAGTTGTCGAGCTTGGCCGACGCGAAGCGGGTCCAGGTCCGTCCGCCGTTGCTGGTCTCCACGACGGTTCCCTTACCGCCCACCTGGTTCGGGCCGCCTACGGCGACGCACGAGGCGGCGGAGACGCACGAAATGTCCTGAAGCGCGTAGGCGACGTCCGGGTTGGTCGAGTTCGAGTCGGGCAGGTTGCTGTGGTCCTGCCACGTAGCGCCCAGGTCCGGGGTCTTCAACAGGATGGGTTCCACCAGGTTGCCGAACGGTCCGTTGAGGCCGGTCAGCCAGCAGGTGGTCGCCGACACGCAGTCGATCGAGGTTGCGATCCAGTCGACGTTCGCCCAGCTGGCGGGCGTGGGGTCGGTCCAGGTCTGGCCGCCGTCGGTGGTGAACACGACCTGCGGCTCGCCGAAGATGTCCTGGCCGGCCACGCCGCAGACCGAGGCGGACCAGCAGGATACCGAGAAGCCGCGGTAGAACGCGGCCGGCAGGGTGTTGTGTCCGGTCCAGGTCTGCCCGCCGTCCGCGGTGACCAGGACGCCGTCCGCGATGGCGTTGGGGTTGCCGTTGCGGACGTCCGCGGAGTTACTGGCCATGACCATGCAGAACTGCGTGTGCCAGACACACGAGTCCGCCGCCACGGCCGTCTGACGGTCAATGAAGTAGCCGGACGGCAACGCTACCTTGGTCCAGTCGCTGCTGGACAAGGAGGCGCTGGCCTGCCGGCGGTGCCGAGCACCGTCGCGGCCGTGACCGCGGTGATCAGCGCGCCGAACGCGCGCCGACGTGTCTTGACCATAGTGAAGTGCCGCATCGAGCCCCGTCCTCGTGATTGCCAGGCCAGCCGCCGGCGGGTTGCCCGTCATCGGGCAATGCGGAAGAAAGCGTAGGGCGGAATAAGC
Source organism: uncultured Actinomycetes bacterium (assembly GCA_963819785.1). Classification (GTDB taxonomy): domain Bacteria; phylum Actinomycetota; class Actinomycetes; order Streptosporangiales; family Streptosporangiaceae; genus Palsa-504. The sequence continues at coordinate 52,257 of CAWFXW010000019.1, forward strand.
ACTGTTCTAGAGCGAAATGACAACAAGGCGGTCACGACATGGCGGCGTCGTTTCCGCGGAAACGTCGCGAACGTGTGCTTCCCGGAAGGCTCAGGGCAGGTCCGGATCCAATGCCGCTGGCTTGCTGACCAACGCGGGTGTCGCGGAGGCCATGAACCGGACTTCTGCAACACAGGAACCGCCAGCACCGCAATCCGTGCGCCTGAGACCGGCCGCAATGTGGTGAATCCCGGGTTCCACCACAGCAGAACGTACTGAATACCCGGTTTCATCTCGTTCAGGAAGCGGTCCAGGTCCAGGTAGATCGTGGACGGCTTGAACCACGGCCCGTTTGGCCAAAAGAACTTCGTTATCCCGAACGGGCCGTGGCATTACGGTCTGATCAGGGCGATGCGGCGCCTCCTTGATGCGATTAGGTGAAGCCGACTTTCAGGTCGAAGTGCCCGAGCCTGAGGTTGAGTGCGCCGCCGCCGGCCCAGTGCACGATGGCCGCCAGCAGGATGATGGCCAGAACGATAATGACCACCCAGAAGAAGAACACAATGATTCCGGGAATGGCGTACCCGGCTACGGTTCTGCTTGCCACGGCCGTCAGCTACCCCGTGGCGGACGTTTAATTCCAGCCGATTCAGCGCGGGACGACCACGAACCCGATGGTCTGGGTCAGCACCCGGCCGGTGATCGTCACCTTGTACACGCCGGGCGGCCATCCCGGTGGTGTCGATGCTGACCTTGACGGTGCCGTTACCGTCCGGGCCGGCCACGACGGGTGCTTGCACTGTGGTGTGGTTCCCGGTTCCGGTTACGGTGATTGAGTATCACGTCGTCCCAGGTCTGTCCCGGCACCGTCGAGGTCGGGTCGGCGAACGGGCCGCTCGTCGCCGCCCCGAACTCGCCGGGAAGCGGCGGGAACACGCCGAAGCCGTCCTCGATGGTCGTGCCGTTCGGCGACCTGCCCGGGATGAACCCGTTCCCGGTGATGGTGACGGTCTGACCGCTGAACACCGCGATAGCGGAGGTGCTGATGCGGGCTCGCACCTGGTTCAGCTCAGCCTGTGCCTGCAGGCTCGGCAGTCCGAACTGCCTGTTGATCTGCGTGACCAGGGCGGGGACGAAGTTCGGCGCGAAGATGGTGCCCCAGCCCGAGGCGAGGTCGTAGCCGGTCCCGGTCGAGAATCCGGTGACGCCGTATGCGGTGTTCGTGTAGCCCGCCGGGACGTCGATGATTCCGGCCGCCGCGCCGCGCGGTCCGATCGCCGCCAGGGCCGGGTTCACCGTGCCCAGATCGGAACCCCTCAGCTGGGTGGCCAGCGCGAGAACGCCGGTGAAGGTGGGCGATGCCTGCGAGGTCCCGTTGGTGGCATCCATCGAGATGTCGGGATCGGCCCGCCCGGTGACGCCATTCAGCGCCGGGATGCCTCGCTGCCACGACGGCTTCGGGTAGACGGTGGATACGCGGGCGCCCTCGGCGTCGCGTTGGTCGGTCGGGGCGGTCCATAGCGCGTCCGGGGCGGTCCGGCCGGCCGTGGTGGCCGACCGCCGGCGTTGGGGATGGTGCCGCCAACCGCGGTGATCCACGGGTTGTCGACCGGGTGACCCGCGGTCACGCCGATCGGCGGGGTGCACTGGCCGGTGTCGCCGAGGACCGGCGGATCGGTCGGGCCGCAGTCACCGGACGCGAACATCACCGGGACGTTGTGCGCGGCGGCGTCGAGGAACGCGGGATCCAGCGAGTGCACAGCCGCCTGCTGGCTGGCCGTCGTGTTGGTCGGGTCGCTGATGAAATCGTTCTCGCCGTCGCCGAGGCTCACCGTGATGAGGTCGGCCAGGTGCTGGTCGGCGATCATCTTGATGGCCTGGGCTACCTCCGGCCAGCCCTGCATGCCGACGGTTTCCGGCACCGGCGGGTGGACGAAGATGATGTTCGCATAGGGCGCCATCGAGTGGATGGCCTCGGC
>CAWFXW010000020.1:0-576780 GCA_963819785.1 uncultured Actinomycetes bacterium
CGCCACGTATTGCTGTCGACTATCAGCACGCGGGCTACGCCGCCAATACCGCCTCTTCCAACGACGATGGGTGGGTGACAACGGCAGGCGTCAGCTACAGCGTTGCCAATGTGGCCGTCGGCGTGCAGGGCATGTATTCGCAATGGGGCCAGCTCGGGGCCAGCGATGAAAAGATCTGGGGCGTCTCGCTGAACAGCAGCTACGCCTATGCCCCGGGCATCAGCCTTGAAGCGCAATTCGCTTATACAGCGGCGAATTACGGCGGCCTGGCCGTGACGCCATTCCTGACCGGCCTGCCCCCCGTACACGCCCTGGAAGTGGATCTCGGCACCGCGATCAACTTCTGAGCGGCTTTTCTCAGGGCGTCCCTTCTCGCCGGCCTGCCCGGGGCCCGGGCCGCTGCGCTTGACCCTTCGGCCGATTCGCGGAAACTCTCCCTGCAACCCTCGAATGTCCCATTGCTCAACGGCATGAGCGAGCCGAGGGCCGATCGTGGTGGGGACGCAAGGGGTCGTCGCGCAATGAAGAAGAACTTCTCCATGGCACGACCGCATTGGTCGTTGCCGGCTTGGCGGCCGGGGATGCCTCGGCCGCCAGCGGGCTGAAACTCGGCATCACGGGATTCTTCCGCAACGCTATCGGCGCCTCCTGGGGCAATGGCCCCCAGGCCACCTTTCCGGCCGCGGCACCCGCCGTCGGCTTCTCCACCGCCGGGCTGAACAGCTTCGGCCGCCAGGACGTCTCCATGCGGCAGGAGATCCGGGTCAATTTCACCGGCGAGACGACGCTGGACAACGGCATCACCATCGGTGTGCTGGTCGGGCTCAACGGCGAGAATGTGATGAAGTTCGGCAACAACACCCAGATCAACCGCGCCTATGCGGATTTCAGCGGCAGGTTCGGGATGATCCGCATCGGGGAGACCGATTCGGCGCTGGGCACCGATTGCGTCTCCGATCCCGGCAATGTCACCTCGAATTTCGGCGTCAACAGCCCGAACGAATCCTTCGAGCAATGTCGGCTATGGCGTCGTGCGCAACCAGTTCACCGGCACGATCAAGCCCAGCCAGACGGCGGGCTATGTGGGAACGGTCGGCGTCGCGCCCGTAGGCGAGATCGGCACCTGCTTTGGCCTCGAATCCAAAGGCAATCGAAGCAACAAGATCCTGTATTTCTCGCCCTCCTTCGGCGGCCTCACCTTCGGCGTCTCCTTCGCCCCCCAGGGCGCCAGCCGCTTCGCCGGCGGCGGCATCACCTATGGGACGGATGTTACGGCGCCTATTGCCGGCGCCGGCGCCAATATCCTCGCTCTCGCCGCCGACTACGTGCATGACTTCGGGGACTGGTATCTGACGGTGGGCGGCGGCGGCGAATGGGCCTTCACGCAATTCACCCCCGCCGGCGGGACGAACCCCAACAAGCCCTCCTGGTACCAGGCCGGCGCCCAGATCGGCATCGGGCATTGGTCCTTCGGCGCCTCGGGCGCCTATTACGTCGACTACAAGCAGGCGGGCTATACGGGAAGCACAGCGACCTCGACCGACGATGGCTGGGTCACGACCGCGGGTGTGAATTACAGCCTGGGGGAGGTCGCCGTCGGCTTGCAGGGCATGTATTCCAACTGGGCCCAGGCAGGGGGTGGCGGGGCCGAGAAGGTCTGGGGCGTGTCGCTCAACTCCACCTATGCCTATGGTCCCGGCATCAATCTCGAAGCGCAATTCGCCTATACGGCCGCCAATTACGGCGGGGCCGCCGCCGCGCCCTTCTTCACCGGCCTGCCGCCGGTCCATGCCATCGAAGTCGATCTCGGCACCGCGATCAATTTCTGAGCCGCTGCCCGGCGCCAGGCCCTTCTCCTGGAGGCCGAACCTCGCCATTCTGCCGCCATGACGAACCCACCCCTTCCCTCAGAGAGCGCCGCCGACCGTCTGGCCGCGATCAAGGCACGCATCGCGGCCGCAACCGCAGCTGCCGGACGCGCGCCCGACGGCGTTCGCCTGGTGGCGGTCTCCAAGACCAAGAGCGCCGCCGAGATCATGCCGACGCTGGCCGCCGGCCAGCGCGTCTTCGGCGAGAACCGGGTGCAGGAGGCGGCCGGCAAATGGCCGGCGCTGCGCAGCAGGCTTCCCCGAGCTCGAGCTGCATCTGATCGGCCCGCTGCAGACCAACAAGGTCGGCCGAGGCGGTGGCCCTCTTCGACGTCATCGAGACGGTCGACCGCGCGAAGCTGGCCCGGGCGCTGGCGGGCGAGATGGCGACGCAGGGCCGCCGCCCCGCCTCTACGTCCAGGTCAACACCGGCGAGGAGCCGCAGAAGGCCGGCGTCGCCCCGGGCGAGGCCGACGCCTTCATCGCGCTCTGCCGCGGCGAGTTCGGCCTGCCGGTCGAGGGCCTGATGTGCATCCCGCCGGAGGACGAGCCGAGCCCGCGCCGCATTTCGCGCTGCTCGCCAAGATCGCCGCGCGCAACGGCCTGCGCGGGCCTCAGCATGGGCATGAGCGCCGACTTCGAGACCGCGATCCGCCGTCGGCGCCACCCTCGTGCGCGTCGGCACGGCGATCTTCGGCGGGCGCGGCTGATTGCCTTGCCGAAAGAACTGGGCTAGAGGCCGGTGATGCCATCCAGCCCGCCCCGTCCCGCCGCGCAAGCCCATGGATCCCGGCAAGCTCGCTCTGGTCAAGGCCTATAGCGCCGATGCCGAGAAGCTGCTGCTGGAAGACCGCTTCCATGAAGCGCGCAAGGTCGTGCAGCAGGCCTTGCGCCTGGCCCCGAACCATGCCGCGGCCGTGCATATCCTGGGCGTGATCGAAATGGAGAGCGGCAATCTCGAGGAGGCGGCGCGGCTGATCAAGCGCACCACCGAGCTCGAGCCCACTGTCCATGATCCCTTCTATTTCCTCGGCGTCACCTACGCCGCTCTCGGGCGGCATGAGGAGGCTGTCGACGCCTTCAAGGCGGCGCTGGCCCTGACGCCCGATCTGCGCAGCGTCATGCGCCATCTCAGCGAGACGCTCGAGATCCTGGGCCGCAAGGATGAAGCCCGGTCCGTCATCCGCCGGCGGCTGGAGGTCGACGACCGGGATCTGAGCGCGCTCTACCAGCTCGTGCGCCTCGACCCGCGCGGCGTGAGCGCCGAGGACCGCAAGCGACTGGACGCGATCATCGCCGCCGAGGCGCCGCCCGACGAAAGCGGCGTCGCCTGGGTCGCGCTGGCGGATATCCTTGAGGCGGAAGGCAAGGCGGACGAAGCCTTCCTGCATCTGAAGCGGGGCAACGACATGCTGCACCGCTCGCTCACCCGCATCGACAGCAAATTGTCCTCCCAGATGGTGGCGCCGCTGGGCAAGACGCCGCGGCGCATGGCGCCCCTCAAGGCGCTGGAGGACGTTGCTCGTCGCACCGTGCAGATCGAGCACATCTTCGACGAGGCCTTCCTCAAGCGCTACGCGGGTCTGGGCTATCCCTCGCGCGTGCCGATCTTCATCCTCGGCATGCCACGCTCCGGCAGCACCCTCATCGAGCAGATTCTCTCCAGCCATCCCCAGGTCCATGGTGCCGGCGAGCTCGAGATCGCGCATAAGACGATGATCGAGATGCGCTGGCCCTATGAGGGCTATCTCCAGCGCGGCGCCGACGGCATCCTCAAGCCCAGCGAGCCGCCGAAGCCGGCCGGCAAATATTTCCGCGAGCTGGGTGCCGCCTATGTCAAGGCGCTGCGCGGCCATAGCGCCCGGGCGCAGCACATTACCGACAAGATGCCCGATAATTATTCGGAAATCGGGATGATCCATCTCTGCCTGCCGAATGCCGTCATCCTGCATTCGGTCCGCGATCCCGTGGACACCTGCCTCGGCTGCTACAAGCAGATTTTCGGCACCGGCCATGAGACGACCTATGACCTCACCCTGGTGGGCAAGACCTATGTGCTCTACCGCCGGCTGATGGAGCATTGGAACCGGGTGCTCCCCGGCCGGGTCGTCGATGTCGTCTATGAGAAGCTCGTCGCCGATCCCGAAACGGAGATCCGCCGCCTGCTCGCCGCCTGCGGCCTGCCCTGGGACGACGCCTGCCTGCGTTTCCACGAGACGCAGCGCTCGGTGAGCACGGCCAGCTCCAGCCAGGTGCGCCGACCGATCTTCAAGAGCGCGGTCCAGCGCTGGCGGCGTTACGAGAAGCATCTCGGCCCGCTGCTGGATGCACTCGGCCCCTATGCGCCGGGCCCGGCCGGCTAGACGAAGGCGGGCCGGTCCAACAGCGAGGCTCAGGCCGCTATCTGATTCTCCACCAGCACGCGCTTCACCGCGGGCCGCGCGCTGACGAGCTCGACGAGCCGGCGAAGCTTCGCGCGCCGGGTCAGCATCCCGGGTTGCGGCCTGCTGCCAATGGCTCAGCATCACCACCGGCAGATCGGCGGCGCTGAAGCGCTCGCCCAGCATATAGGGGCCCTTCTCCGCGAGGCCGGCCTCGACGCGGTCCCAGGCCTCGCCGATCTGCGCCATCGCCTTGGCCTTGATCTCCTCGACATGCCCGGCGTTGGTCGTGTGCCGCTCCGGGTAATAGAAGAGCAGATAGAGCGGCTGGATCGAATTGGTGAGGTGGAACATCCACTGGGTGTAGAGGGCGCGATCCGGATCGGCGACCGCCGGTGCCAGGCCCGATTGCGGATGCCGGTCGGCCAGATACATGGCGATGGCGTTGGTCTCGAACATCACCCCGCCGCCGTCCAGCGCCAGGACCGGCACTTTGCCGTTGGGATTGAGCGCCAGATATTCCGGCGTCTTGTGCTCCCCCTTGTCCATGTCGATGAGCTTCAGCTTGTAGGGCGCACCCGTTTCCTCCAGCGCCATATGCGCCACCAGCGAGGCGCTGGCCGGATTCCAATGAAGCGTATACATGACGTCTCCCCCTTCTTGCAGATGTCGAATTTCGATCGCGTGGGATCTCAGCCGTCGACGAGCGCCAGTCCGCTGCTCCGGCGCCAGCCCAGCGATGTCTCGTCCCCCGGCGCCAAACCGCCGGCCACGGGCGCCGAGCTGTTGGCGGCGCGCACCAATATGTCGCCGAGCTCGGCGGTGGCGATGCTGAACTCGGTCTGATCCCCGAGATAGATCCTGTTCTGGACCCGGCCGGTGAAGCGGTAGTCGAGCCCTTCGGCGACGCCGAGCGAGATGGCCTCGGGCCGGACCGCGATGACGCCGCTCTGCCGTCCGGCCAGGCTGCTGCCCCTGGCGCTCAGCGGCGCCTGCAGCAGGATGCCGGCCTTGGTGCGGATCGCGGCCCCCCGCTCATCGGCCTCGACGACAGCGCCGGAAAAGAAATTCGACTCGCCGACGAAATCGGCGACATAGCGGTTGGCCGGGGCGTCATAGAGCTCGCGCGGGGCGGCGAGCTGCTCGATGCGGCCGTCGCGCATGATGCCGATGCTGTCGCTCATGCTGAGCGCCTCCTCCTGGTCGTGGGTGACCAGAATGAAGGTGATGCCGACCTCGCGCTGCAGGTTCTGCAGCTCGATCTGCATCTCGCGCCGGAGCTTGCGGTCGAGGGCGGCCAGCGGCTCGTCCAGCAACAGCACCGTCGGACGGTTGATCAGCGCGCGGGCCAGCGCCACGCGCTGCTGCTGGCCGCCCGAAAGCTCCCAGATCCGCCGCCCGCCATAGCCCGGCAGGCGCACCAGCTCGAGGGCTTCCTCGACCTGGCGCTGGAGCGCCTGGCGGTCGGGGCGCGGGCGGCGCTGGCGCAGGCCATAGGCGACATTGCCGGTGACGTCGAGATGGGGGAAGAGGGCGTAATGCTGGAACACCATGTTCACGGGCCGGCGATAGGCCGGGACGCCGACCATGGAGGATCCGGCGATCTTCACGTCGCCCGCGGTCGGCTGCTCGAAGCCGGCGATGAGCCGGAGCGATGTCGTCTTGCCGCAGCCCGAGGGCCCGAGGAAGGAATGGAAGGAGCCCCGGGCGATGGCGAAGCTCACGCGATCGACGGCCTTGACCTCGCCGTAATGCTTGGAGACCGCCTCGAAGCGGATGTCGATGGCCGCGCTATGGGTCGGGGCGGAAGCCGGCTCGGTTGTCTGGGGGGCGTTCATGGCGGCGGGATGTTAGCCCGCCGACCGGCGCGGGGAAAGCCGCCCCAAAAGCAGAACGCCCGGGCGAGAGACCCGGGCGTTCCCTTGACGATGAGAGGAGAGGTTAGCGGCGGTTGCCCATCAGGTTCAGCAGCATGATGAACAGATTGATGAAGTCGAGATAGAGCTGGAAGGCGCCGAGGATGGCCTTCTTGGTGCCCATCTCGCTGGTGTCGCCCGCCGAATACATCTCCTTGATCCGCTGGGTGTCCCAGGCGGTCAGGCCGACGAAGACCACGACGCCGATCACCGAGATGGCGAACTGCAGCGCGCTCGAGGCGATGAAGAGGTTGACCAGGCTGGCCAGCACGATGCCGATCAGGCCCATGAACATGAAGCTGCCCATGGCGGCCAGATCGCGCTTGGTCGTGTAGCCGTAGAGGCTCATGCCCGCGAAGGTGCCGGCGGTGATGAAGAACACCCGGGCGACCGAGGCACCGGTATAGGCCAGGAAGATGAAGCTGAGCGACAGCCCCATCACCGCGGCGAAGACCCAATAGAGCAATTGCGCGGTGCTGGCGCTCATGGACTGGATCTTGAAGCCGAAGAGCATGGCGAAGCCCAGCGGCGCCAGCATCACCACCCACTGCAGCGGCGTGCCATAGATGGCGTGCAGGATCGTCGGGCTGTTGGCGACGAAATAGGCGATCACGCCGGTCAGCACGAGGCCGCCCGTCATGTAGTTGTAGACCTTGAGCATGTACTGGCGCAGGCCGACATCGATATCGGCCGCGGCAGCCCCCGCCTGGGTTACGTAGCGGCGGTCGATCGGATTGGCCATGGCAGTGTATTTCTCCAAGAGTTTCAACGCCCCCAATATTGGCAAATCGGCATCCCGAATCAAGCCTGCTGCGGGGCCTGCGGGTCGTCCGGCGGCGGTTGACCGCCGGCAGGGGAGCGGCGATAAAGCGCGCCACAACCCTAGGAATCAGGCCAGATGCAGCGAATCTTCTCCGGCGTGCAGCCGACCGGCAACCTTCACCTTGGCAATTATTTAGGTGCCATCCGCAATTGGGTCCGCCTGCAGCGCGACTATGACTGCATCTTCTGCATCGTCGACCAGCATGCCATCACCCAATGGCAGGAGCCGGCCGAGCTGCGCAGCCAGACCCGGGAGGTGACGGCCGCCTTCCTGGCGGCCGGCATCGACGCCCGCAAGCATATCGTCTTCAACCAGAGCCAGGTGCCCGCCCATGCCCAGCTGGCCTGGATCTTCAACTGCGTGGCGCGGATCGGCTGGCTGAACCGCATGACCCAGTTCAAGGAGAAGGCGGGCAAGGACCGGGAGAACGCCTCGGTCGGGCTCTATGTCTATCCCAATCTGATGGCCGCCGACATCCTGGCCTATAAGGCGACGCATGTGCCGGTGGGCGAGGACCAGAAGCAGCATCTGGAGCTGGCCCGCGACATCGCCCAGAAGTTCAACAAGGATTTCGGCCGGGACTTCTTCCCCTTGCCGGAGCCCCTGATCTTCGGCGCGGCGACCCGGGTCATGAGCCTGCGCGACGGCAGCAAGAAGATGAGCAAGTCGGATGCCTCGGACTACAGCCGCATCAACATGACCGACGATGCCGACACGGTGGCGCTCAAGATCCGCAAGGCCAAGACCGATCCCACCCCCTTGCCGGGGCCCGAGGTAATGCGGCGCCGACGGCAGCATCGACCCGGCGGCCATGGCCGCCCGGCCCGAGGCCTTCAACCTGATCGCCATCTATGCCGCCCTCAGCGACCGGCCGGTGGCCGAGGTGCTGGGGGAATTCGCCGGCAAGGAGTTCTCCCATTTCAAGGCCGTGCTGACGGATCTGGCCGTGGCGACCCTGGGGCAGATCGGGGGCGAGATGAAGCGCCTCCTGGCCGATCCGGCCGAGATCGACGCTGTCCTGGCCGATGGCGCCCGACGGGCGCGGGCCATCACCCAGCCGATCATGGCCGAGGTCGAGGATATCGTGGGCTTCCTGCGGGTTGTGTAAGGAGCGGCCCGGCTTGCCAAGCCGGGCCTCCGGGGCCACCTAACCGAAGCCGGCGCTGGCGCCGGCTCAGGGAGCGCATATGAGCGACACGCCGAGCGAGGCCGACGACCTGCTGGGTGATGCCCCGCCGCGCCGGCGATGGCCCTGGCAAAGGCCACTGGCGCTGGCGCCGCCGCGCTGTCGCCGGAAGGCCTGACCCCCGGCGCGCCGCCGGGGACGCCAACCGCAACGCCCAGGCGCCACCGGCGTCTGGTGAAGATCGGGTTGATCGCCGTCCTCGTTCTCCTGCTGGTCTATTATCCCCTGGGCGCCCTCTGGGTGAACAAGATCGACGACGATCCGGCCTTCGATACCGGGACGGTCGGGCCGGGGGCGAGCAATGCCGTCGCCATGGCGGCCGCCTTGATCGACCGCGAGGTGAACCAGAACGGCTGGCCGGCCAATGACCCCTTCTTCCTGCCCGGCTCGGTCCTCGACAACATGCCGAACTACCAGACCGGCATCATCCAGGCCCTGGCGCGCTTTGCCGTGGAGATGGTCGATCAGATCGGCCGCACCCGCGGCTCGAGCCAGGCCGACCCGGATCTCGACAAGGCAGCAGGCCTGTTGAAATACGCGCCCAATGTCTGGGTCTTCGACTTCTCGACCTCCCTCGCGCCCACGGCCTCCTCGGAAACCCAATACCGCGCCGCGCGGCGCGCGCTGCTCGCCTATAACGAGAAGCTGATGTCGAACAAGGCGGTCTTCGAGCGGCGCACCGACAATCTCCTGGCGACTCTCGACCGCTTTGCCGCCGATATCGGCTCCGTCTCCGCCATCATCGATCAGCAGAATTCGCGATCATTCCGGGGATTTCATCGACTTCCACGCCGATGACGTCTTCTACAACGCCAAGGGCAAGATGTACGCCTATGCTCTGCTGTTTCGCGCGCTGGGCCGGGATTTCGACAAGGTGATCCAGGACCGGGAGCTGGGCGATGCCTGGAAGCAGACGGAGCAGAGCCTGATGGAGGCCGGCGCCCTGCATCCCACCGTCATCATGAACGGGCGGCCCAACGGCATGCTGGTGCCCAATCATCTGGCGGTCGAAGGCTTCTATCTCATGCGCGCCCGCACCCAGCTGCGCGAGATCACGAATATCCTGGCGAAGTAGGCTTCTCCCTCGCCCGCGCTTCGAAGCGCGGGAGAGGGTAAGAAAGGCGCGATTTATGCCGGCAAAAGCCACGGGCGGCCTTCTCCGGCGAGATTCCGCCATGTTAGGGTGGCTGTCGGCAAGTTCCGTCGCCGAGATCCGTTCAAGCGGGTCCCGACGCCCACGGGCCGTCGGATATTTAAATCGAGTGTTCTGCTTCCGTCGCGGGCGTTACGGCGCCGGGGGCAGGGCACGAGGCCCGGAATAGCCTCGATGACTGTCTTCTAAGCGGCGGCGATGCAGATCTATCTGCCGATCGCCGAGCTATCGGTGAATCTCTTCCTGCTGCTGGGCATCGGCGGCGGGGTCGGATTCCTGTCGGGAGTGTTCGGCGTCGGCGGCGGCTTCCTCATGACGCCGCTGCTGATCTTCATCGGCGTGCCGCCGGCGGTGGCCGTCGCCACCCAGGCCAATCAGGTCGTCGCCTCCTCGGTCTCGGGCGTGCTCGCCCATTGGCGCCGCGACAATGTCGATTTCAAGATGGGCGCGGTGCTGCTGGTGGGCGGCCTTGCGGGCTCGATGCGTCGGCGTCGGGCTGTTCAGCCTGCTGAGCCAGTTCGGCCAGGTCGATCTCGTCATCTCGCCTGTTCTACGTCTTCTTCCTGGGCTTCATCGGCGTCCTGATGTTGTCGAGAGCACGCGCGCGATCTGGCGCCGGCGCCGGCGCCGGCGCGCCGCGGCAAGCTGCATGAGCATACCTGGCTGCACGGCCTGCCGTTCAAGATGCGCTTTCGCCGCTCGAGGCTCTATATCAGCGCGCTGCTGCCGCTGCGCGCATCGGCTTCGTCGGTCGGCGTGCTCTCGGCGATCATGGGCGTCGGCGGCGGCTTCATCCTGGTGCCGGCGATGATCTATCTGCTCGGCATGCCGACCGCGGTGGTGGTGGGCACGTCGCTGTTCCAGATCATCTTCGTCGCCGCCAACGTCACCTTCCTGCAGGCGGTGCAGAACCAGACCGTCGATTTCATCCTGGCCCTGGCGCTGACCGTGGGCGGGGTGATCGGCGCGCAGATCGGCGGCCGGCTCGGCGCGAAGCTGCCATGGCGAGCATCTGCGCGTCCTGCTCGCCGTCCTCATCCTGGTCGTCGCCATCCGCCTTGCCTATGAGCTGGGCGCCACCCCGTCCGACCTCTATTCGGCCGTCTGGCTGTCGCCGGAAAGCTGAGCATGTCGCGCCGCCTCTTTCGCCTTCTGCTGCCGGCCCTGCTGCTTCTCCTGGCAGGCCCGGCCGGCGGCGCGCGCGGAGCCGCTGGTGGCCGACCTCTCCAATCACCTGATCGCGATCACCACCGGCTTCACCGGCGCCGATGTGCTGCTCTTCGGCGCCACCGACGGGCCGGGCGATATCGTCGTCGTCGTGCGCGGGCCGACCGGGCGCGCCATCGTCCGGCGCAAGGGGCGGCTCTTCGGCATCTGGGTCAACAAGGACGCGACCGATTTCGACGAGGTGCCGAACTTCTACGCCGTGGCCTCCAGCCGCCCCCTCGACCAGCTGCTGACGCCGGAGATGGCCCAGCACTACCGCGTCGGTCTCGACAATCTGGGGATCCGCCCGGCCGAGGAAGGTGCGGCCGGGGCCGGACGCCGCCATGCTGACGGCGCTGATCGACATCAAGAAGACCGAGCAGCTCTATCGTCCGGCGCCGGGCAAGGTCGTGTTCCTGGGCGACCAGCTGTTCCGGGTCGATTTTCATTTTCCCGCGAATGTGCCGACGGGGACCTATCTGATCGAGGTCATGCTGGTGCGCAACGGCAAGATCGAGAGCGCCCAGACGACGCCGCTGGTCGTCTCCAAGATCGGCGTCGGCGCCGATATCTTCGAATTCGCCCATCGCCATTCGGCCGCCTATGGCATCGTCGCCATCGTGATCGCGCTGATGGCGGGCTGGGTCGCCCATCTTGCCTTCCGGCGCCGGGACTTTAGAGATCAAAGCCTGGAGGGGATGTCCCAATGACCGAAGCCGCCGCGCCCGCCGCCGAGGCGCCCAAGCAATCGGGCCGCGTCTTTCTCGTCGTCATCGACAATTCGCCCGAGCTCCGGGTCGCCATGCGCTATGCCTGCCGGCGCGCCAACCGCACCGGCGGCCGGGTGGCGCTGCTGCATGTCATCGACGATGAGGATTTCCGGCAGTTCCTCGGCGTCTCCGAACTGATGCGCCAGGAAAGCCGGCAGGAGGCCGAGGCCCTGGTGCAGAAGACGGCGGCGAGGTGCAGAAGGTTTCCGGCGCCATGCCGGTGCTCTATCTGCGCGAGGGCAACCGGCGCGACGAGCTGCTGAGCCTGATCGCCGAGGAGCCGACGATCTCGATCCTCGTGCTGGGTGCCTCGACCAATCCCAAGGGGCCGGGGCCGCTGGTCTCGGCGCTGACGGGCAAATTCGTCAGCCGCCTGCGCATTCCCGTCACGATCGTGCCGGGCAATCTCTCCGACGAGGATATCGAGAGTATCGCCTAAGCGAGCGACGGCGCCTCAGCTCTCCATCTGGCGGCCTTCCTCGCCGGGCAGCGCGAAGACCTCCTGATCCAGGGCCAGGCCCCGCAGCGGATGGAAGCCGAGCGAGACGAGCTCGGAGCCGCAGGGCGAGGCAAAGCGCGCCGAGGTCAGCAGGCGCCGGCCCAGCGGCCGGCAGAGCCCGGCGATGCGGGCCGTCAGATTGACCGCCGGTCCGATGACGGTGAAATCGAGCCGGTCCGGCGCGCCGATATTGCCGTACATGACCGGGCCGGTGTGCAGCGCCAGCCCCAGATCGATGCGGCATGTCGCCGCGGGCGATCCGCGCCGCATTGGCCTCGTCGAGCCGCTCCAGCGCCTTCTTCGCGGAGGTCAGCGCGGTGCGGCAGGCGCGGTCGCGGTCGAGATCGTCGGCGATGGGGAAGATCGCCAGCATGGCATCGCCGATGAATTTCAGGATCTCGCCGCCATGATCCTCGACCGGTCCCGCCATCAGCTCGAAATATTCGTTCAGCAGCCGGATGAGCTCCGGGCCGGGCAGGACCTCGCTGGTCGCCGTGAAATCCCTGAGATCGCAGAGCCAGATGGCGGCGGCGATGGTCTGGCCCTCGCCGCGCCGGATCGTCCCGGCCAGGACCCGCGAGCCGGCCGAAGGCCCGAGATAGATCGACAGCAGCCCCTTGAGCAGGCGGCGCTGGGAGCGGGAATCGGTGCAGGCGGCGAGTGCCGGCAGCAGCTCGACGATCGCGGCGATCTGGGCGTCGGTGAAGCCGTTGGGATGGCGGGTGCCCCAGGTGCAGGATTGGCGCATCCCGCTCGGCTGCTCCAGCGGGGCCACCAGGTAATCGGTCAGGCCCTCGGCCCGCAGCTCGGGCATGATCGGGTAATCGTCATCGGCGGGATTGCCCGTCAGGCGCCGGCGCAGCGGCTCGCCGGTCTCGTAAACCGTGCGCAGCGGGCTGGTCTCCCAGCCGGATTCCATCGTGTCATAGCCGTAGCGCGTCTCCTCCGAGCCGATGCCCCGGCGCCAGAGGAAGCGGATGCCGGCGACCTGGGGATGCAGCACCCGGCCATGGATGCCCACCCGCTCCAGGGGTATGCCCCGGGCCACGAGCAATTCGCAGAGCCCGCCCAGAAGGTCCTCGGCGGTGTCGGCCATGCGGCCGACGCGCAAGAGCCAGTTGATCGGGGTGAGGGTCGAAGAATCGGGGAGGGTATCCATCTTGGCCCGATCATCGAAGCCGGCCCGAGCCACGTCAAGGCGAAGCGGTTGCAGGACTGCCCCGCGAGAGGCGCGGATTTCAAAAAGGCCTGATTTATTTTGGGGTTGAAGGCCGTCAGCCCTTCGCCCATCTTCGTTCGAGGCCCAGGATCCCCGGGCCGCGATTTCAGAGCCGCGCGCGCCGCGGCAGCGGCCGTCCCGGACGGCCTTGGAGGTTCCATGTTCATCGAAACCGAGCAGACGCCGAACCCGGCGACGCTGAAGTTCCTGCCGGGACGCAGCGTCATGGGCAGCGGCACCGCGGATTTCACCGACGCCGAAGCGGCCGAGCGCTCGCCGCTGGCGCCAGCGCCTGTTCCAGGTCGAGGGCGTGGCCGGCGTCTTCCTGGGCGGCGATTTCGTCACCGTCACCAAGGCGCGACGGCAAGGCCTGGCAGGTGCTGAAACCCGCCATCCTCGGCGTCATCATGGAGCATTTCGCCGCCAACCGGCCGGTGATCCTGGAGGAGCACGGCCGCGCCGGCGGCAACGGCCGGGGCGAAGACGAGCGAGATCGTGGCGCAGATCAAGGATCTGCTCGAAACCCGGGTGCGCCCGGCGGTGGCCCAGGACGGCGGCGACATCATCTTCCAGGGCTTTGAGGACGGCATCGTCTATCTGCATCTGCAGGGCTCCTGCTCCGGCTGCCCGAGCTCGACGGCGACCCTCAAGATGGGCATCGAGAACATGCTGAAGCATTACGTGCCCGAGGTCGTCGAGGTTCAGGGCCGTCGCCTAGAGCGCTTCGCGCTGCGGCCTTCGCTACATCAGCCCTTCGGCAGCGCCGAATCGCTGAAGAGCGGGATATTGCCGGCTGTCGAACAGCTGGTAGTGCCACCATTCTTCCGGTAGAAGTCCCAGCCCGCCGCGCTCATGATGCCGAGCAGGGTGTAGCGATTGGCCTGCGCCGCTGACGGAGACCTGAAGGCTGCCGTGATGGGACAGCGGCGTGAACGCATCGAAGCCGGTGCCCATGTCGAGCTCGCGTCCCTGCCTATCGAGCAGCGTCAGATCGACCGCGACGCCGCGCGAATGCGGCGAGCCGCGCCGCGGATCGGCGAGGAATTCCGGATCGGGCGTGTGATTCCACATCACCCATTGCGCCTCGGTCGGCCGGTACGCGTCGAAGAGCTGGAGGCGATAGCCTTGGCCGCGCGCGCCAGCGACACGGCGCGCCGCAGCGCGGCGGCCGCTCGCCGCATGAAGATAGCAGCGCGCCCGGCGATAGATCGGCTGGCCGGTGAAGTTCGCCGATGTGGCATAGGCCAGCTGGATCTCGACGTCACACTCGGCTTCGGTGATCGGCAGCAGGCTCATGGCGGTTCCGGGCTGTGGCTGTTGCGACGGCCCCTGTTATCACGGCGCCCCCGGGGAGACCAAGGGGCAGGCTATGGGAGACCAAGGCGTGAGCGGCCCAATCCTCGCGCTCGATGCCGCCGCCGCCGCCTGTTCCGCGGCGCTCTGGCGCGACGGCCCGATCGTCGCCCTCGCCGCCGGCCGATGCATCGCGGCCACGCCGAGGCGCTGATGCCGCTGGTGCTGGAGGCGCTGGCCGAGGCCGGGCTCGGCTTCGGCGATCTCGGCGAAGATCGCCGTCGGCGTCGGCCCGGGCAGCTTCACCGGCATCCGCATCGCGCTCGCCGCCGCGCGCGGCATCGGGCTTGCCGCCGACGCCCGTGGTCGGCGTCGACAGCTTCAACGCCGTCGCCGCGGCGCTTTCCGAGCGGCCGCAGCCGGACGAGTCCCTGCTGATCGTCATCGATTCCAAGCGCGAGGCACTCTTCGGCCAATACTACGATGCCGCCCGGACCGCCTTGGGCGAACCCCATGTGCTGCCGCCCGAAGCGCTGCTGGCCTGCCGGCCGCCGGGCGCCCTGCTGATCGCCGGCGACGGCGCCGCTTTGCTGCCCGTGGCCACCGCCGCGCGCCTCGCGGGGGGCGCGCAGGTGGATGCGGTTGCCATCGCCCGTCTGGCGGCAGCGGGCAAGGCCTCCGGGAACCCCGGCCGCTCTATCTGCGGGCCCCCGACGTCAGTTTGCCGTGAGCGGCGCGGCGCCCATCGCGATCCGTCCGGCCGGGCCTTTCGACGCCAGCTTGCTCGCCGAGCTCCAGGCCGCCTGCTTCGCCGAGCGCTGGGACGCGCCGGCGATGGCGAGCCTGCTGGCCATGCCTGGCGCCATCGCCTTGCTGGCCGCCGGCCCCGTCGGCGTCCAAGAAGAGCAATCCCCAGGTAAGCGGACCGCAAGTAAAGCCGCCCCGGCGGAACAGCAACAACCCCCTGCTGAACAGCCCCTGGGCTTCGTCCTGCTGCGCGCCATCGCGGAGGAGGCGGAGATCATCTCGATCGGCGTCCTGCCCGAGGCGCGCCGCGGCGGAATCGGCCGCCGCCTGCTGGACGCCGCCATAGCCGCCGCCGCTGCCGGCGGATCCACCGCGCCATCGGCGATTTCGGGCACCTCCAGCGCGAACAGCTTCTTGACCAGTCCCGGATGGGTCCGGGACAAGGTGACAGAAGGCCCGCGGTGTCCCTTGCGCACGTGCAGCACGTAGCACCGGATCCGCTCGCCGTGGATGTACCGCTCGCCGGGCACCTGCTCGGCGGGCGGCAGTATCGCCTCGAGCTTGCCCAGGTCGACCAGCACGGTCCGCGGGTCCTTGCCCTGCTGGATGACTCCGGCCACGATGTCGCCCTCGCGGCCCGCGTACTCGCCGAAGGTCAGCTCGTCCTCGACGTCGCGCAGGCGCTGCAGGATCACCTGGCGGGCGGTGGTGGCCGCGATCCGGCCGAACCCGGCCGGGGTGTCGTCGTACTCCTGGAGCACGGCGCCGTCCGGGCCGGTCTGGATGGCCCAGACGGTGACGTGGCCGCTCTTGCGGTCGACCTCGACCCGGGCGGTCGCCGACGCGCCCTCCGACTTGTGGTACGCCACGAGCAGCGCGTCCTCGATGGCCTTGATCGCCTGGTCCAGCGAGATGTCCTTCTCGCTCTCCAGACTGCGCAGCACGCTCAGGTCAATGTCCATCGCCGGTCGCTCCAAGCTCGCTAGGCAGATGCCCGAACTCCACCTGGATCGCCCCCGGACCCAGCACGGAGTAGGGGAAGCGGCAGCGGGAACCCTCGACGTCCAGGATCACCCCGTCGGTGTCGGCCACGGCAATCCGGCCGGAGACCGGCCGCGCGCCGCTCGAATCGGTCACCGTCACCCGGACCAGGCGCCCCACCGCGCGACGCCAGTGCCGGTGGTCGGTCAAGGGGCGGTCCACGCCGGGCGAGGAGACCTCCAGCGTGTACGGGAAGTCGCCCATCACGGCCACGGTGTCGAGCGCGGCGGACAGCTCGCGGCTGACCGCAGCCGCGTCGTCGAGGCTCACGCCACGGTCGCTGTCCACCACCACGCGCAGCAACCTGCGCCGTCCCGCGGCGGTCACCCGCACCGATTCCAGGTCCATGCCGGCCGCGGCGATCACGGGCCGGATGACCTCGGCGATCCGGGCCTCGTCGACCGAGGACCCGGCTCGTTCTCCTCCGGCTGGCTTCGCGGCAGACTTGGCCGCTGGCTTAGCCGCTTGTCTCACGTTCCGTCGCGGGGCGGTTTGAGAGGATCGTCCTCCTTCGGCCGCGCCGCGAGGCTTGGGCGCGTGACGCGGGCTCCCAGGCATCACGACCTCCTCGTCTACGACCTGCGGGATTGGCTCCTAGCCTATCCGCAGCGGAGCCGTCACGCGGATAGGACGGGCCGGCGCTCCGTGGTGAAGGTTATTCCTATGCTGTAGCTTGCCCGTGTGCCAGATATCCTGCCCAGGCGGCGCGTGCTGGCCGCCTCGGCGGCAGCGCTTCCTGCGCTGCTGGCCACCGCCGGCTGCCGGTCCTCCGACGCGTTCGCCGGGCCCGATCCGCTGGCTGGCCGGCCGACGCTGTCACGGGACGTGATCACGCTGCAGGAGGTCATCGCGGCCGAACGGGCCATGATCGCGCTGTACCAGACCGCGGTGGACGTCTCGCTGCGGCCCGCCAGCCAGGTGCGGGGGCTGCTGGCCCAGCACCGGCAGCATCTGGGCCAGCTCCAGGCCAGGCTGGTGCTTCCGCCGGGATGGGCGTCGCCGTCGGCTTCGCCCTCGGTGTCTCGCTCCCCCGTTTCGAGCTCCCCCGTTTCGAGCAGAGTGACGGTCGAGTTGCTGCGCGCGGCCGAGGCGGCGTCGGCCACGGACCTGGTCCGGCGGCTGGTGGACGTGCCGCCGGCGCTGGCCCAGCTGTTCGCCAGCATCGCGGCCTCGGATGCCACGCACGTGACAGCACTGGGCGGTTAGGCGATGGCGACGGGTTCGGTGTGGGCGGCGGGTTCGGGTTCGGCGGGTTCGGCGGTGCCGGCAGTTTCGGCGGTGCAGGCTTTGCAGGCCGCGCTGGCGGCCGAGGACGCGGCCATCTTCGGCTACGGGGTGGCCGGCGCCCACCTGGCCGGGTCCCGCAAGTCGGCCGCCGAACAGGACTGGACCGGGCACAACAAGGCCCGTGACTCGCTGACCGCGATGATCTCCGCGCTCGGTACGACACCGGTGGCGGCCCAGGCCTTCTACCGGCTGCCGTTCGCGGTGCACGACGCCTCAACCGCGACGGCCCTGGCCGCGTACCTGGAGGACGGGGTGACACGGGCCTACCTGGGGCTGGTGGCGGTCAGCGGGCAGAGGTGGCGGACGTTCGGCGCGCTGGCGATGCAGGATTCGGCGCGGCGAGCGGCGTTCTGGCGGGGCGCCACCCAGGCATTCCCAGGGCTCTCGTAACACCGTGCCCCGGGTCCGGCGCTCAGTCTTCCCGGCCCTAATCCCGGCGAAGGAGGGAGGCGAGCACCCGCACGATCGTGCCAGCCGCCTGGTCAAGGTCGTCGGCCACGGCGATCCGCTCCGCCCAGGACCACCAGAACCACCACAGGCCGTCCTTACCGCACCCCACGTAGACGTTCTCCTCGAGCGCCCGCGCGGACGGGTTCACCACATACAAGCTCGGACGCCGCCCCGGCGGCGCCATCAGCCACGCCTCGAGCCCTCGATGGGACAGCTCGTCGGCCAGCTTCTCAAGATAGACAGCCTGCATCTGATCCGGATCACGGGTCTTCTGCGCTTCCACCGTCATCACCGTCGTTACTTATAGGAATCAACTGGAAACAAAATGTCGCCGCCCCTCAAGGATGCCGCCGCGCCGGGCCCCGCGCAACGCACATGAGGAAATTCGCAGCTCGGGAAATCGGCGGGCACAACCGCATTTTCCCCTACCCATGCAGACGCGCCGGACCGATCATCGGTTCACGAACGATCCATTGAACCGGGACGAACACCCCGAAACTTTACCCGGCCGGCATGTCCTCGCGGGGGGGTTTGGGCCCGCCGTCGGAGGCGGCCAGGTCGGCACGGTCGTCCCCCCGGGCCAGCACTGCGGGCAGGGGTTCGGCGTACAAGACGGTCAGCCGTGACACGGCCCTGGTCAGCGCTACGTACAAGCGTTGCAGGCCGCGGGCCTCGGCCCCGGCGATCTTGGCGGGCTCGACGACGATGACGTGGTCGTACTCCAGGCCCTTGGCCAGGGTGACCGGGACCAGGGTCAGCCGGGCGTCCGAGCCCGGAGCGCCGTGCTCAACCCCGGCCGCGTCGAACGCGCTGGCCAGTGACCGGATCTGGGGGTCGGCGGCGATGACGGCCACCGAGCCGGGCCGGGTACAGGCCCGCCCGGCGGCGGCCACCACCTCGCGCGCCAGCGCGCCGGACGGCACCCGCACGATATCCAGCGCGCCGGGGTCGGCCCGCAGCGAGGAGGCGGGCCGCAGCTCGGGGGCGATGACCGCGAGCAGCGAGGAGGCGTAGTCCAGGATCTGCCGCGGGACTCGGTACCCGACGGACAGTTCCCGGACGTCGGTGTCCGGCTTGCCCAGGTTGGACAGCAGCGAGGCCCAGGAGGCGGCGGCCCACGGCGTGGTGCCCTGGGCCAGGTCGCCGAGCACCGTGGCCGCGCCGGTGGAGCAGCGCCGGCCCAGGGCCCGGCACTCCATCGGCGACAGGTCCTGCGCCTCGTCGACCACCACGTGGGCCAGGCTGGGGGTCCGGGTGATCAGGTCGCGCGCCTCGTCGATGAGCACCAGGTCGGCCGGGGACCAGCGGGCCGACCCGGGAGCGCGGGGGGCCGGCGACCACACGATCTCGGCCTGTTCGGCCGGGGTCAGCAGCTCCCCCGCCGCCTCGGCCAGCGCCTGCGCCGAGGACAGCAGCCCGAACACCAGCCGGACCGGATCCAGCTTGGGCCAGATCGTCTCGACCGCGGCCCGGACCGGCCGGGACCGCCGGACCGCCTCGTGCGTTCGGTCGTCGCAGGCTTCTCCGGCCGCCTCCATCTGGGTCAAGATCACGTGCGCGATCCGGTGCTCGAGCAGCTCGCGGGCCGCGCCGTAGCGCACGCCGCGGTGGCGCAGCTCGTGCACGAGCTCCTCGACCTCCCACGCCGCGACCCGCCAGCGCCGGGTCCCCCGGGCCAGGACCACGGCCTGGTCCGGCCGCCGCACGGAGGCCCACACCGCGCGGCGCAGCACCTCCGCCATCCGCGCGTCGCCCTTGACCACCCCGGCCGCGTCGGTGTCGGACCCGCGCACCGGCACCGGCCCCATGGACTGGACGAGCTCGCCGACGGTGGTCTGGGTGACGTCGAGCTCGCCCAGGGCGGGCAGCACGTTGCGGATGTAGGACAGGAAGGCCTGGTTCGGCCCGACCATGACCACGCCGCGCCGCCGGACCTGCTCGCGGTACGCGTACAGCAGGTACGCGACCCGGTGCAGCCCCACGGCGGTCTTCCCGGTGCCCGGCGCGCCCTGCACGCAGACGGTCTGCGCGGCGTCGGCCCGCACGATGTCGTCCTGGTCGGGCTGGATGGTCGCGACGATGTCCCGCATCGGCCCGGACCGCGGCCGCTCGATCTCATCGATCAGGATCTGGCTGGTTTTGTGGAGTTCTATTTTCTCCGAACGGTCCGTGGTGAACAGCTCGTCTTCATAGGCGGTCAGCTCGCCGCCGGAGAAGCCGAACCGGCGCCGCAGCTCCAGGTTCATCGGGTCCGCGCCGCTGGCCCGGTAGAACGGCCGGGACACCGGGGCCCGCCAGTCGATCACCGCGGGCGTGCCGTCCGGGGCGTGCACGTGCCGGCGGCCGATATGGAAGCTCTGCCCAGCTACCCCATCGTCGGATAGTCCAGTTTCGGGATATCTGGTCTCGGAATGTCTGGTCTCGGAATGTCTGGTCTCGGAGTATCGGTCTCGGGGGGTTGGGCGTAATCGAGCCGGCCGAAGAACAAGGGGGTGTCGGGGATGTCCTTGAGGGCTTCGGCCCGGTGGTAGAGATCCGCCTTGAGGTATTCCAGGGACACACGATCGGCGGCCATGGGATTGAGCGCGAGCACGTCCTCGCGCATGAGATTGAGATAGTCCCGGGAGCGCCGCAACTGCTCGCGTTCCGCGGTCAGGACCGGGTCAGCCACGGTCCGTTCGGCAGAAAGATTTTCGGGCACAAGGACGGGAACTTACCAGCCGACGGTGCCGAAGTCACGCGGTTTTTTCCTCGGTCACGGGCCAGGCGGACAGCCCGCGCGGGGTGAGGAAGGCGTCGAAGGCCAGCTCGGACGCGCCGGTCAGCGCGCCCAGGTCGCCGAGGGTGGAGGGCAGCAGGGCGGGCGGGTCGGCGCGGCGGAACCGCATCAGGGTGGACAGGTACCCGGCCGTGACCGCGTCCGGGTCGGCCTGGAAGACCTCCGCGGCCAGGCCGGACAGCCCGACCGCCTCGGGGTCCTGCGCGTTGACCAGCGCGCCGATGCCGCGGCCCAGAGCCCAGGCGGCCAGGCCCAGGGCCCGGCTGCTGTGCGGGTCGGTCCGGGCCGTGGCGATGACCTGCTCGGCCTGGAGCATCCGGTCGCCCTGCTCGGGCTGGCCGGCCGCGCGGAGCAGCCCGCGGGCGCCGGCGTCGAGCTCCCAGCAGCCGACCGATCCGCACCGGCACGGCTCGTCGCTCCCGGTCAGCGGCATGTGCCCGAACTCCCCCGCCGAGCCGTGCGCGCCGGTCACCGGCAGGCCGTCGGCCAGCAAGACCCCGCCGATGCCGGTCGCGACGTGCAGGTGCAGGGCGACCGGCACCCCCCGGAGCACGCCCCGCCTGGCCTCGGCCAGCCCGGCCAGCGTCGCGTCGTTGCCGGTCAGCACCGGCCCGCACGTCAGCGACGGGCCGAGCGCCGCGGTCACGTCCACGTCCTGCCACTCGGTGAGCGTCGGCTGGACCATCGTGCTGCCCCGGACGGGCGACGGGACCGCGATGCCCACGCCGATCACCCGGTCACCGAACTGGCGGCCGCGGATCTTCAGCCGGTCCGCCACATCGGTCAGCATCCCGGTGCCCGAGCCGGCGCCGCGTTCCTGGCGGTCGAGCACCGTGCAGCGCCCGGTCAGTTCGAAGACAGCCACGGTGAAAGAGTCGTCGCGCAGGTCGACCGCGAGCGCGACCGGGCCCCGGGCGTGCGCCGACGGCACCCCGGTCGGGCGGCCCCTGGCCCGCTGCACGGTGGCGTCGACCGGGCCCGCGAGTTCCTCGATCAGGCGGCGCCCGGCCAGGTCCCGGACCAGCACGGTGGCGGTCCCCCGGGCCAGGCTGAGCCGCCTGGTGAGTTCGGCCCTGGTGAGCTGGCCGCCACCGTCGTGGACGGCGCGCAGCAGGCGCGCGAGGTTGTGTGCCCGCAATTCGGCACTCGTGGTCGCCGCGCCGTCGTCCTTCCGCACACCTACGATCGTGCCACGCCCGTTCTCGTGCATGCGGCCGCTACCAGTCCCAGTGGAAGCCGACTGCCGTCTTCTCGGCTAGACGAAGGTACCTGTGCACCGCGAACTGAGAGTCCAGGGCGACGGGCTCGCGTTCCACGATCGGCCCGTCCAGCCCGTCCCATACCGCCCACTCGACCTTGGCGGGCAGCTTATCCGGATGAAACTCGATGCGGATATCGAGGTTCTCGACGAAGAATTGCACCACCCGGCGGAACTCCGGCGGCGGCGCCTGCCCGTAGTGGAATCCCATCCAGTATTCAAGCGTGGCCGTTTCGCCGGCGGCCAGCGGCTTGGCCAGGAGGCTATCGACCACGAATAGTTCGGCAATGGGCTGGTATACCGGGCCGGCGCAGCCCGCTGAATCCCTGCCCGACCTCAATGGTGATGGCGTTCGTATCCGCGCGGATCGGAATACGGTCAACGTCATCGGCGAGCGCTTCGATCACGTGGATAACGCGGTGCTTGACCGGCATTCCGTCCGGGCCGAGATAATGATGATCGTGCAGGGAGAGAGTTTTGGTCCGGCGGCTGCCGAGCATGCTCGCCTTGTCGTCGCGGATCGCCCGCGGGCCGGACAGCACCCGGACGTGCGCGGAGCCTTCCCACAGTTTGAGAAGCTGCTCGCGCTCCAGCGGGCCCAGGCCGAAGGCGTCCATGAACAGGACCAGCGTGGCCTTGCTGAGCAGCTTGCCCGATAGCGCGCGGGACGCGGTGTCCTTAAGCTGGCGGGGCAGCACGTCCAGGTCCCCTTTTGCCCGCGGATGCTGCCACAGGTAATGCGCGAGGACCTCGGCCACCGCGAGCTGGTTGACCTGACCGGCCCTGCTCCGCTCGGCGTACTGCTCCCACTTGCGCCGGTACCGGCCTGGGCGCAGCAACAACTCGCGTATGTATGCCGCCGCGGCCTGCACGCCAGTGGGCAGGGCGGAATCTCCCGGCATCACGTCGGCCACGGTCTCCTCGTCCGTGAGAACTAAGCGCGATATTCGTCAGCTATGGTACGACTGATCTTGCGCAGGGGGCGAGTTCATCGTGCGCGAAATTTACTGACGTACGCCGGCGGATGAAGGGGACATCGCAACAGGCGGAGAGGCTGCCATGACCATGCAGGAGGGCCTGGAGGCCCTGGGGCCGGGGACTGCGGCGCGGCGTGACCGGGCGTATTTTCTTGACCTGCTCGGCGACAGCCTGGCCGGCCTGGGCCGTTACGAGACGGCCATCGAAGCCTACCGCGAGGCCGCGCAGGGCTTCGAGACCCAGGACGCCCCGTGCTCACGCGCCCTGTGCCTGTTCAAGATCGCCGACTGCTACCTGTCGCTGCGTGAGCCGTGGCACGCCCTGGGTTACCTGGAAGCGTGCCTGCCGCTGCTGCGGGAACAGGGCCTGGTCCGGTACTTCAGCCTGGCAGAGGACCAGCTGGCCGCCTGCCAGGCGGAGCTGGCGCCATTACCCGGGGAGGGGCGGCACGGCCGTGCGCGGTCCCGTCCGGCCAGGTCAGATCCGGCCAGGTCAGGGGCATCGTCTCCGGGCAGGAGGTAAATTCAGGTTATGCCCGGTACCGAAGGCCAGCCGAACTGGCTGACCGACGAGGAACAACAGGCCTGGCGGGCTACCGTACAGCTGAGCCAGCTGCTGATGCGCCAGCTTGACCGGGAGCTGGCCCAGCACGGGCTGAATGACCACGACTACGAGATCTTGGTCGAGTTGTCCGAGGCGCCCGGTCACCGGCTGCGGATGACCGATCTCGCGGACGCCACCAGCCAGTCCCGGAGCCGGCTGTCGCACCAGATCTCGCGCATGGAAAAGCGCGGCCTGGTCCGGCGCGACGACTGCGAGGGCGACAAGCGCGGCACGTTCGCCGTGCTGACCAAGGCCGGGTTCGAGACCATCGAGCGCGTCGCGCCTTACCACGTGGAGCAGGTCCGCCGCCACTTCATCGACCGGCTCTCGGCGCGGCAGCAGGAGGAGATCCGGTCCGCCTTCCAGCCGATCATCGACTACCTGCGCAAGATCCGCGAGCGCGACTAGAACAACACCGACATGAAGCGGCCGGTCTCGGTGAAGCCCGCCCGCAGGTAGGCCGCGCGGGCCGGCTGGTTGTAGTCGTTGACGTAGAGCGAGACCACCGGGGCGATCGACCGGGCCGACTCGACCACGACCGCGGCCATGCCGGGCGCGGCCAGGCCGTGGCCGCGGTACTCCGGCCGGACCCAGACGCCCTGCACCTGGCAGGCCTGCGGGGTCACCGCGCCGATCTCGGCCTTGAAGATCACCTGGCCGCCCTCGATCCGGGCGAAGGCGCGGCCGCTGCGGATCAGCTGTTCCAGGCGCGCCCGGTACGAGGCGCCGCCGTCCCCGCTGGTGGGCGAGACGCCCACCTCTTCGGTGAACATGGCCACGCAGGCGGGCCACAGGGCGTCGAAGTCCTCCATCCGGACCCGGCGGACCAGCGGATCGGGCACCACCCGCGGCGGCCCGTCGATGACCATGACCGGCTGCACCGGACGTACGTCCCTGGCCGGTCCCCACCGGGGCCGCAGCAGCGCCCACAGCGCCTGGACCTCGTTCGGCCGGCCCGACCACCGATGAGCAGCGTCGCCCCTGCTTCAGCGCCCGGTCCGCGAAGGCCACGACCGCTTCGGGCGTGGCCGCGACCGGGACCAGGTTGGCGCCGGAGTAGCACAGCGACCGCAGCCGGCCGCCGCTGCCGTGACCCCACATCTGGGCGCCCAGGCGGCCGGGCTCCAGGCCGAGGGCGCGGACCCGGGAGCTGACGAAGACGTTGGTCACCGGATCACGATCGCAGATGGCGAGCACCGCGGCCCGATCCCGCTCATCGAGCAGCCGCACCGCGGACGACGGCGGCTTTACCCGCAACATACGGCCAGCCTACACGGGGGCAAAGCAGCCCGAACGGCACTGCTCAGCTTCCTGGCGCCGGGTCGCCCACGTCCGGGCAGGTGGCGTTGACCAGGCCAGCTCGCTGCGGCAGGGCGCCGGTGGCGAGATAGTTGTTCAGGTAGCCCTGGACACAGTTGTTCGGTGGCTGGGCGAACGACTGACCGTGGTTGCCGCCGCCCTCCACCACCACCATCCGGGCCGAGGGCAGCAGCTTGTGCGCGTCCTGGGCGCCGGCGTACGGGGTGGCCGGGTCCAGCGTGCCCTGCAGCATCAAGATGCCGGGCAGGCTGGTCCCGGTGATCTGGAGCGGCTCGGACGCCCCCTGCACGGGCCAGAACGCGCACGCGGCGTTGTACCAGGCGTTGCCCCACGCATAGAACGGCGCGCGCTTGTAGACCTGATCGGTGTCGGAGGTCCAGAAGGAGAAGCTGCGCGGCCAGCTGGTGTCGGCGCACTCCACCGCGTTGTAGACCGCGAACTCGTTCTCGTTCTGGCTGCCGTAGGACTGGTACTGGCTGGCCAGGTTGCTGGTGTCGCCTGCGTTGAGGTAGTCGGACAGCGCCTGGGCCAGGCCCGGCCAGAGCCGATCGTCGTACCCGCCCTCGATGTAGGTGTCGTCGAGCTCGTCGGGCCCGATCACCCCGTCGGCCGGATGGGCCACGAGCCGGTTGCGGGCCCGGTACCAGGCCGCCCTGACCTGGGCCCCGGTGCTGCCGAGATGATAGCTGCTGTCGTACCGGGCCACCCAGGCGTAGAACGCGTTCATCCGGCCCTGGAAGGCGTAGTCCTGGTCGACGTTGTCGGTGTACCAGACCCCGGTGGGATCCACGGTGCTGTCCAGCACCATCCGGCGGACGCGCTGCGGGAACAGCGTCGCGTAGACCTGGCCGAGGTAGGTGCCCCAGGAGAACGCGAAGTAGTTGATCTTCGCTACGCCGAACGCGGCGCGGATCGAGTCCAGGTCGCGGGCCATGTTCTTGGTGGTCATGGACGGGAGCAGCCAGCCGAAGTTCTGCTCGCAGTCGCTGGCGTAGGTTTTCGCCCGGTTGATGTTGACCTGCTCGGCGGCGGCGCTGGACGGGATGTAGTTCGGGCGCGGGCCGGAGAAGAAGGACGGTTCGCAGCTCAGCTTGGGCACCGAGGACCCGACGCCGCGCGGGTCAAAGCCGACGATGTTGTAGTCCCTGGCCACGCTGGGGCTGAGCCCGCCGGCCACCTCGTCGGCGAGAGACAGTCCGCTGGCGCCGGGTCCGCCCGGGTTGACCAGCAGGATCCCCTGCTGCTGGCTCGCCGGGGCGGTGGCCGGGATCATGTCCAGGGCGAGGCTGATGTGCCGGCCGCCGGGCTGGGAGTAGTTCAGCGGCACGCTCAGCATGGTGCAGTCCTGGATGCCCATCTGGGCGATGAGGCCGGTGCAGGAATGCCACTGCAGCGTGCTGTTGACCGGGACGATCGGGCCGCTGGCCGCGGCGCTGCCGGTGGGCGGAGCCGACGAAGCGGGGTTGCCAGTAGCCGGCGGAGTGGTGGCCGTGGAACCGGACGAGGTGCAGGCGGTGACCGTGACCAGCGCGGCCGCACCGACAGCCAGGGCCGCCGCACCGCGCCGCACCCTGCGCCCGCCGCGGCGAGGCATCGACATGCCCTACATCATGCCCGATACCGCGTGGCGAACTCGGTGTGGTAGAGGTCTGCGTACAAACCGTCGGCGGCCAGCAACTCAGGGTGGGCACCCCGCTCGGCGATCCGGCCCGCCTCGACCACCAGGATCTGCGCGGCCTCCCGGATGGTGGACAGCCGGTGCGCGATCACCAGCGACGTCCGGTCGCATAGCGCGCTCTTCAGCGCCCGCTGCACCGCGGCCTCCGACTCCGAGTCCAGGTGCGCAGTCGCCTCATCCAGCACCACCACCGACGGCGCCTTCAGCAGGAGCCGGGCGATGGCCACCCGCTGTTTTTCCCCGCCCGAGAGCCGGTGCCCGCGATCGCCGACCACGGTGTCCAGCCCGTCGGGCAGGTGAGAGATCAGCGCCCAGATCTGGGCCGCTTCGCACGCCTCGATGAGTTCGGGCTCCGTTGCTTCCGGCCGGGCGTACAGCAGGTTGGCCCGGATCGTGTCATGGAACAGGTGCGCGTCCTGAGTGACCACCCCCACCACGTCGTGCAGCGATTCCAGGGTGACCGCGGTGAGGTCATGGCCGCCGATCCGGACTGCACCCTGGCTTGGGTCATACAGCCGCGCGGCCAGCGCCGCGATCGTGGTCTTGCCCGCCCCGGACGGGCCGACCAGGGCGGTCAGCCGGCCCGGCGGCGCGGTGAAACTCACCTCGTGCAGGACTCCCGCCGCGGAAGGCGGCCGTTCCGGCGCGGGCAGCGGGATCGACTCCAGGGACGCGAGTGACACCTCGCCCGCCGCGGGGTACCGGAACGACACATGGTCGAACTCGATGTCCGGGGCGACGCGGTCCCGCAGGCTATCCGGCCCGCTATCCGGCCCGCCATCCGGCCCGCTGATCCGGCCCGCCATCCGGCCCGGTGACGGTCATCCGACGGGGCAGGGGCCTCGCGCCGGGACGATCGGCGATCAGCGGCTCGAGGGCGAGGACCTCGAAGACCCGGTCGAAGCTGACCAGGGCGGTCATCACGCTGACCTGCACGCCGGATAGGTCCATGACCGGGCCGTAGACCGTGCCCAGCAGCGCGGCCAGCGCGACGAGGGTACCCAGCGGGAAGGCCCGGTGGAGCACCAGGACGCCGCCGGCACCGTACACCACGGCGCTGGCCAGCGAGGCCAGCATGGCCAGCGCGATGAACCATACCTGCCCGAACGTCGCCTGTTTGACCTGGACGTCGCGCGCCCGGGCCGCCCGCCCGGCGAAAGCCTGCGCCTCTTCCCCCGGCCGGCCAAACAGCTTAACCAGCAGCGCACCCGCCACGTTGAAGCGTTCGGTCATCATCGCGCTCACCTCGGCGTTGAGCTGCATCGTCTCCCGCGTGAGCCGCTGCAGCCTGCGGCCAAAGGTCCGCGCGGGCACGATGAAGGCAGGGATCAGCACCACGGCGATCAAGGTGATTACCCAGGACAGGTAGAACATGGTCACCAGGATGGCGGCCACGGTCAACACGTTGGACACTACCGAGGCCATCACCGTCGTGATCGCCTGCTGCGCTCCGATCACGTCGCTGTTGAGCCGCGATACCAGGGATCCGGTCTGCGCCCGGGTGAAGAACGCGATCGGCTGCCGCTGCACGTGCGTGAACACCTGGGTGCGCAGGTCGTAGATCACGCTCTGCCCGATCCACGCGGCGAGCCAGCGGATCGCGAACGTCACCACGGCCTGGAACACCGCCACGGCCGCCACCGCCGCGGCCACCCCGATCACCACGCCCTCGTCACGAGGGATAATGCCCTGGTCGATGATTATCCGCAGCAGTAGCGGGTCCGCCACCGCGATCACCGCGTCGATGATCGTGACCAGCAGGAACATCAGCAGGGGAAGCCAGTACGGCCGGGCGTAGCGCGCGACCGCACGAATCGTGCCCGGCTTGAGCTTCTGCTGGGTAACCGGCCGGTCCGGCCTGAGGGCTCCCATCATCATCGTCGGATCCGCCCGCCGGTCACATCCGTGTGCCCACCCGGATGCCGTTCAGGCTGCCGGGCTGGTCGCCCGCCAGGATGTGCTGATGCATACGCTGGAGCTCAAAGCTCGGCTCCAGGCCGAGTTCGGTGGTGATCATCTCGCGCCCGGCGCGATACAGGCGCAGCGCGTCGGCCCGGCGGCCGCACTCATACAGCGACTGCATCAGCAGGGCGCGGAGCCGCTCGTGCAGCGGATGCTCATTTACCCAGACCGACAGCTCGGCCGCTACCGCCTCCGCGCGTCCCAGGGCCAGGTCGATCTCCGCCTTGGTCGCGACGGCCAGCAGCCAGCGTTCGTCGATCGCCTCGGCGATGCCGCGGATGCCGGGCAGGCATACGTCGACCAGGGCAGGACCGCGCCACAAGTCCAGGGCCTGCTCCAGCAGGGCGGACGCCGCCTCCCGCAAGCCGGCCTGCTGAGCCTGCCGCGTTCGCATCACCAGGTGATCAAAGACATCGATGTCGACCTGCACGGTGTCGGCCGCCAGTTCGTAGCCGTGGCCGTGCGTCAGCAGGTAGTCCCCGCCGCCCGCGGCCGACGAGGAACCGCCCTGGCGGGATACCTGATCCCTGATCAGGCGCCGGAAGGCGGAGACCAGTCCCTGCAGCTTCGTCCGCGCCGTCAGCGGGACGCTCTCTCCCCACAGGACGCCCAGGAGCGTGGCCGTCGGAACCGTCTTGCCCTTCTCAAGCGCCAGCCTCCCGATCAGTGCCTTTTGCCGTTCTCCAGCCAAACGGAGGGACACCCCGCCCATTGTCACCTCCACCGTGCCGAGCAACATGATCTCCATGACCGGCCTCCGAGCTTCGGGAAAGGGACATAGCGACGTGTCCTATAATCTGGTCAGCCGACGCGAATCCCCATCGCACGGAATCGCGACCCCCACCATTGTCGCCAAGTACGACCACCATTCCGGGGGGTACGATTTGCGCACTCCCGCACGCCGCGCGAGCGACCTTGGGAACTGGGTCGCCCGGCACGGCGGCCAGCCTTTTGACGAGCCATGAGATCGGATTTGTCAGCCACTCGGAAGCCTGCCCGGCCCGCAGGCTCTCCGGCCAGTCTCGCATTACCACGATCATCCCTGGCTGCAAGCGTGCCGACGGTCCGCGGCGCACCAGCACCCGGTCACCCGGCTTAAGCGCCGGCCGCATGCTGGACCCTACGACACTTATTACCAGATATCTCCTGCGCAAGAAGACTACGAATGCTACTGCCAATGCAAAACATATGACAGCGATTAGCCACCAGCTCATACGCGCTCTAGCTACCCTCGTTTCGCACCTCTTTGTTAACGCTAACAATGCGCGCTCAGGGCGTCAAGATGCCCGAACATCCAAGCTGGATTGGTCATCGCCGCTTGCCCGCCATGGCCGGGACTACCAGCTCCGAGAACGCGGTGGCGCCTGACTCGACCGTCCCGGCGGGGTCGAGCAGGTAATAGCTGGGCCAGCTGGAGATCCGGAATGCGTGCGAGATCGTACCCTCGTCAGCCTGCGGCCGGTCCGGCACCACGGTGGCGACGTCCTCCAGCTGGGCGCCGTACTCGGCTACCTTGTCCGGGTGTCCGGCCACCACCGCGATCACCTGGCGCGGACCGCCTGGCATCGTTCTGGCCAGATCCGCGAAGGCGGGTAGCTGGCGGTTACAGGGCGTGCAGCCCGCGAAGAAGAAGCCGAGGAGCGCCCACTCGCCGGACAGGTCATCCAGGCTCACGGTCCCGCCGGAAGTCGTATCGGCGTGGAAGCCCGCGGGTCTGGATCCGGACAACAGGCCTGGCGACTCGATCGTCTGGCCGGGTCGGGGGCTCCCCGCGGAGGCGTCCCCGAGCCGCCGGGCCAGGGCGATCACCAAGAGCAGCGCGGTGAAGGCCACCACCCCCACGAGGATGACGGCCGCGGTCAGGTACGGCAACGCACAGACCTCCCTGTCGGGAACTCCCGGATCACCCCGGATCACCCCGGCCGCGGCCGGCCGCCGGCCGGGCCCGGCGACTCGACGGCGAACAGACTCAGGACGTCATCGAGGAACACGATCAGGACGGCAAGAAAGGCGGCCGCCGCGACGCTGACCGCTACGCCCGCGGGCCGGGCGCCGTGCGCGTTCGACGCGACGGCGCCCGCCATCGCCACGACGAGCAAGCCTAGGTCCCGGACGACGTGGCGCCGTCCCAGCCGTGCGCCCTGGGTACCGAAACAGTTGCAGGTGGCGTTCGTTCCCCGCGCGATGGCCAGCCAGGTGCCCGCGGCGAAGACCGCGAGCGCCGCCGCGGCCAGCGCGAAGCCGACCAGCACCGTCCACGGCAGCACGACAAGGACCACGATCGCCGCCTCGGCGCCGGCCAGGGCGGCCGCCAGTAGGTCGGCCTGCCGCGGCGCGCCCGGGATCGGCAGGTCACCCAGCCAGTCACGGAACGCGCGAAATGCTCCGCCGCTGCGCAGCTTCGCTCCGGCCGAACAGCTGAACACCATGGCCAGCAGACATCTGGAGAAGATCTCGATATTGACCATCATCCCGCCGTCTTCGCGAGCGACCTGCGACGGTAACCGGCTGTGCGATTTGCTGTGATTTGCCATGATTTGTGACCGTGCGACCGGTCCGGCGGCCGGGGCCGCGCGTCGCGCGTCGCGCGCCGCGTCAGCCGCAGCAGCCTTCGAAGGTGGCGTGGCTCCCGCAGACCCGGAACCTGCTCTTGGTGAAGAAGAAGCCCGCATTGCAGGAGGAAGGCGTCAGGCAGTGGCTCTTGCAGGCTGCTTCCGCATCACGCTGCGGGAGCACACTCGGCACAAGGCTCGCGATCCTGTCGGCGAGCCCGGCGATCATTGAATTCATCGGTACCTCCAATTCCTCGTCGGCGACGATGATCCAGGCGATTATTTTCGCGGATCACAAGAAACGATAACAGGACGTCCTCACGGCTCACCGTCAGCGCGCTAACACCGCGCTATCGGGATGCTTCCGGAGCGCTTTCGGAGCGCTTTCGGGCGGACGCGGGACTGGTGCGAAAGATACGTTCTCGTGAGACGCTTTCCCTATGACAGATGCGCCGATTTTCGGTTCCGGCCCGGACCTGCCGTCCGCGGGACCGCCGACCTTCATCCTCACCGCGAGCCGGTCCGGGTCGACGTTGCTGCGCTTCATCCTGGACAGCCACCCCGATCTGGCCTGCCCGCCCGAGACCATGGTGGGATCGACCTGCGTCTCGATGATCCGCCTCGTATATTCCCTGGAGAAGTTCGGCGCCGCAGAGCGATTCGACATTTCCGCGCCGCCGGACATCTCACCGGAGGGCGTCAAGGCGATTCGCGAATTCCTGGACAATGCCTATTTCCGATATCTCGGCCAGCGCGGCAAGAGCCGGTGGTGCGACAAGTCGCTTGACACATACCAATGCCCCGATTTGATCTTGCAGATCTATCCTGAGGCCAGATTCATCTGCCTGGTGCGACATTGCATGGACGTCATCGCCTCGGGTGTCCGTAATTGCCCGTGGGGGGTCAGCCGTTATGGTTTCGACCCGTTCGTCGCGCAGTACCCGGGCAACAGCGTCGCTGCCATCGGAGCCTACTGGCTTTCCTGTAACCGGGCCATCCTGGAATTTTGCGAGAAGAATCCCGATCGCTGCACCCTGGTCCGCTACGAGGACCTGGTTACCGTCCCGGAGGCCGTCATGGCCGACGTCCTCGACTTCATAGCCGCCACCCCCGCGCCCGGGATCACCCGGGCCTGCTTCACCGTCGCCCATGAGGCGCGCGGGCCTGGCGACGAGAAGATCTGGTTCACCGATCGCGTCTCGGCCGATTCGATGGGACAGGGAATCACCGTGCCGCCGGCCGCGCTGCCGACGGAGATGCGGGTGTCGATCAACGAGGTCCTGGCCAGGCTCGGGTACCGGACCGTCGATGATGACTGGCAGTCGGCGGTGGGCGCGATCGACCCCCGGGCCGAAGTGCCGGGCGGCGATCGGACCCCGGCGACGGACGGCGATCGGGCCGACGCGGCGGTCGAAGCGGCCGTCCGGGCGCTTCGTGTGCGGCTGGAGAGGACATCAGCCGTGATGAGCACGGCCATCTTGGCCCAGTGGCCTTCGGTGGCGGGCGTCACCGTCCGGCTGGTCGCACAGGCAGACGGCGGCGACCATGCCGAGATCAGCTGGCGGTTCCCGGAAGGCGCCCGCCACGACGGCGCGCACGACAATGGCGTGCAGCCTGCGGCCAAGGATGGTGCCCCTGGGACACCGCTGATGGTTGCGTCCCCGGCGACCTGGATGTCCTTGCTTGACGGCCAGGCCAATCTCATGAACGAGGTCCTGCTGGGCAGGCTCAGGTGCGTCAACCCGAACGACTCACACCGGGCGCGTTCGGACGAACTGCATGCCGTCGGCGCGCTCCTCGGGCTGGCCTCGGTGCCGGTGCAGCCGCTGGCGCGGTGATCCTGACTCCTTGTAATCAGGCTGAGGTGGCGCGCTGGCGTTCCTCCAGGGCCTTGCGGTACTCGGCGACGGCCAGCTCGGTCAGTTCCTCGGCGGAGGTTTCGTCGGCACGCCGGTCGAGGGTGATCTTGCCGTCCTGGATCAGGTTCACCCGATCGCATACCGCGAGCACGTGTGCGTAGTTATGCGCGATAATAATGACCGAGACGTCGCCCTCGTGCTTGAGCCGCGTGATCAGGTCCAGGATGATCGCGCCTTCCTTGACCCCCATGGCGGCCAGCGGCTCGTCGAGTAGCAGGATCTTCGGGTTGGAGAACACCGACCGCGCGACCGCGATGGCCTGCCGCTGCCCCCCGGAGAGCTTGGCGACGGGCACGTTCACCGACGGGATCTGCACGCCCATCTCATCGAGG
Source organism: uncultured Actinomycetes bacterium (assembly GCA_963819785.1). GTDB lineage: Bacteria > Actinomycetota > Actinomycetes > Streptosporangiales > Streptosporangiaceae > Palsa-504. The sequence continues at coordinate 33,221 of CAWFXW010000020.1, forward strand.
TGCTCCCTGGCCTCCCGCCGCATGGCCCCGTTCCGCACCAGCGGCCAGCTGATCTTCTCGCGGTTGAGGAACATGTTCTGGAACACCGAGAGCTGGTTGATCAGCGCGAGATCCTGGTAGACGACGTCGATGCCGAGCGCCCTAGCCTGGCCGACCGATTTCAGCACCACCTCCTGGCCCTCGAGGAAAATGCGGCCCGAGGTGGGCGGCTGGAATCCGCACAGGATCTTGAGCAGGGTGGACTTGCCGGCGCCGTTGTCGCCGAGCAGCCCGAGCACCTCGCCGCGAGCCAGCCGCAGGCTCACGTCGGTCAGCGCGGTCACCGCACCGTAGTTCTTGGAGATGTGCTCGGCGCGGAGGACATCCCCGTCCTGGGCCACGAGCTCCGGCTGGCCCTGCGGTGTCATCGCGGCCATGTCAGCCCTGTCCCCTTTCTCGCACTCTGGTGAGCTGGACGTTCGCGACCATGGCGGCGAGGATCGCGCCGCCGAAGACGATGTTCAGCGGGTCGGCGCCGATCCCGATGAGCGGGAACCCGTCCAGCAGGATGCCCAGCGCCACCGCGCCGAGGAACGCGCCGAGGATCGTCCCGCTGCCGCCCAGCATCGCGGTGCCGCCGATTACGGCTGCGGTGACCGCGTAGAACATCCACTGGTAGTTGCCCGCGGTGGGCGCGATGTTGCTCGTGAAGTACATCTGCTGCAGGCCGACGAGTGACCCGAGCACCCCGGTGAGCATGAAGTTGCCGTACTTGATCCGGTTCACATGGATGCCGGCCTCCCGCGCCCCGAGCTGGTTACCGCCCACGGAGACGGTATGCAGGCCCCAGCGGGTCCGGGTCAGCAGTACGTGGAAGATGAGCGCCAGGACCACCGCCCAGATGATCGGCGCCCACGCGTAGGTCGCGATCCACTTGCCGATGCCCATAATCTGAGGCGGGATCGGCGCCGGCTGGTCGTGCGAGGTCGTGTTTATCAGGCCCAGCAGGACGAACCCGGTGCCCAGCGTGGTAATGAACGAGGGCACGCCGACCGTGACCGTGAAGAACCCGTTCACCCAGCCGACCACCACCCCGAGCAACAGCGCGCACAGAATCCCCAGCAGGCCGGGGAAGTGGTAGTCGTTGATCAGGTAGAACATGAAGTAGGGGGCGAAGCCGACCACGAAGCCAACCGACAGGTCGATCTCGCCGCAGATCAGCAGCATGACCTCGCCCAGCGCGATGATCGCGTACGGCGCCACGTTGTCGGAGAACACGATCACCAGGTTCGCCTTGGAGGTGAAGATCCCCCCCTTGTAGATCGCGAAGTAGAGGAACAGCGCCACGGCGACCACGAACACCGTCGCCTCGCGCTGCCGCCCGAGCGCGCTCAGGCCGCGCCACAAGACGGCACTGGCGCCGCTCCTCGGGCCCGCCGACCCGCCCCGGGGGGCGCCGGTCGCCACTGCGGCTTGCTCGGCCGTCTCGCTCACTTGGACCCACTTCCGTTCTGCACCGTCGCCGCCCGCCGACTAGGCCGCATCCCGTCGGCTGTCGCGTTCTTGCCGATTTTGCGCCCATGACAGCACGATCCGCCGCCCGCGGACCTTCCTCTAGGCTATGACCGCGATAGCGGGGCAGACCAGGCCGGACTGCCCCGCCTCTCGCGGTTAGCCGTCAGGTGCTCGTCGTGGCGGGCGGCTGGCTGATGGCGCCCGAGGGCCGCGGCAGGTACTGCTGGGCCGACGATCCGCCCTGGAACCGGCTGTTCTTCAGGACCTGGCTGACGTTGCTCGGGGTCAGCACGGTCAGGCCGGTGTCCGTGTCCGGCGGAGCGATCTGGCTGCCGGACAGGTTGTACAGGTAGAGGTACAGGACAGGCAGGAAACCCTGCAGGTAGGGGTCCTGGAAGATGGAGAACTTCAGCTTCCCGGACGACAGGGCGGACAGGGTCCGCGGGTCGGTGTCAAAGCCGCCAGCCGGAATCGACAGGCCGGCCCCGGCCAGGGCCGCGGCGAGGTTGGCGGTAGAGCCTGAGTCCACCGCGAACGCGCCCTTGAGGGTGCCCTTGTGCCCGAGCATGTACGACTTCTCGGTCGACAGCTCGGTGGAGTCGACCGTGCTGGTCGCAACCTCGTCCACCTGGTAGCTGCTGCCGAGCACGGCCTTCGCGCCGTCGAAGCGAGGCTGGATGTTGCCGGTGCCGACGGTCGCGATGAAGATCGCTACGTGCCCGCCGCCGGGCACCAGCGTCTTGATCTGCTCGCCCATGGCCTGTCCGGACAGGTAGAGCGCCTGCCCGACGTAGGCCAGCCGGTTGCTGCCGATCTCGGCCACGCCGTTCTTGTAGATCCCGTCCGCGTTGTAGGTGACCACCGGGATGCCCGCGCTCATGGCGTTCGACACCGCGCCGGTGAAGGCGGTTTCCGAGATCTGCGCCAGCGCGATCCCGGCCGCCTTAGCGGCGGTCGCGGAGTTCATGAAGCTGATCATGTTGGCTTCATTGGAGTTGGGGTCTCCGCCCCACTGCGGGGCCGGCAGGCCGAGCAGCGCCGCCGCGTCGGAGTACCCGTACTTCGTCGGGGTGAAGAATTCGTTCGTGTCGGCGTGGTTGACGAACCAGAACTGCCAGTGAACGGGGTCTTGGGGAAGACTCCGCCGGTCGCCTGGACACCAGTCGATGACGACGACGAACCGGAACTGGCGCTGCTCGAGCTGGACGAGGTGCAGGCCGCGATCAAAGCAGAGGCGGCCGCCGTGGCGCTGAACAGCCCGGCCCCTTCGATCAGCCGACGGCGAGTAGGCCCTTCCTTCATGTTCAGGGTCTCGATCGCTTCGTCGACTACCGGGTCGACCTTTTTCTTCATCTAAGGACCTCCATGGAATTTCCCGGGACGGGCTACTCTCCCGGGCCCGAGCCCGCAATCGCGCGGCGAGTCCCGTCGAACTTCGTCGCGAGAGAGATAACGCGAAGACACGCCTATTCCGCTGTCTGTTCCGGCGGTTCATCGTGGAGTAACCCGCAGCATCTCGAAATGCGACCGGTATTCAGCGCATCTTGACGAACCGCCGTAGAACATAAATCTGTTCACGATCACCTGTCAAGGCACCACGCAGGACCGATAAGGAACCGCGCCCGTTCCGATATCAGGCTCTCACGAGTATCTACATGCCCGGTCATCGAAATGCGCAATCGCTTCCATAAGCCTCGGTCTGACCTTGCCCTCCCCTCGCCGACGGGACGATGTTAACGCTAACAAGTCACTATACGGCAACAAACGCGAAACACCATCGATACGCTGCCCGAGTCTGCCAGCCGTACGCAGGGCTGGGGGTTGGCGGAGGGCGGCGGGCGCCTCGGGCGGCGCGGGTCGGCGTGGCCGTGATCGCCCGGATCCGGGGCGGAGCGGGGCGCGTGGTCGAGGCGGAGATAACCGTGCGCGCCGGGGCGCGAGTGGCACAGCGGATTGCCGGGTGACCTGGGCAAAGGCCATGCTGGCGGGGACAGGGCGAGGGGCTCCGGAGGCGGCCTCGCGAGCCACGCCAGGCTCGCGGGCAACCTGGACCACAGAAATCCTTCCGCTTCCGACATCCATCCCCGGAACCGAACACCGGCGAGAAACGTCTCACATGGTACGGATGACGCCATCCAGGGCCACCGCACGGGTCCGGGCGCTATCCCCCGTAACAAGGAGGGAAAGGACGGATGCTAGCCAGACACCGCCAATCGCTCATTCTGCAGACCGTCAGAAGCGATGGCAGCGCCCGGGTCAGTGATCTCACTCAGCGGCTCGGCGTCTCGGACATGACCATCCGCAGAGACCTTGAGGTGCTCGCCCGGGACGGGCTGGTGGAAAAGGTACACGGCGGCGCGGTGCTGCCGGGCACGCCCTCGAGTCATGAGCCGGGTTTCGAAGCGAAGCTCGTGCTCGAGAGACCAGAGAAGTCCGCGATCGCCCGAGCCGCCGCGCGAATGGTCACACCCGGAACGGCGGTCGCGCTGGCCGCTGGGACCACTACGTTCGCACTGGCGCAGTGCTTGCTGGACGTGCCGGGCCTCACCATCGTCACTAACTCGCTGCGCGTGACGAACGTGTTCAGCGGGATGCGCGGCGGACTGGACGGCACGGCGGACTCGGTGGTGCTGACCGGCGGCGTCCGCACACCGTCCGACGCACTGGTCGGCCCGATCGCGGACCTGACCATTCGCTCGCTGCACTTCGACCTGCTGTTCCTCGGCTGCCACGGTTTCGACGCCGCCGCTGGGCTGACCACGCCCAACCTGGCCGAGGCGGAGACCAACCGGACCTTCATCCGGGTGGCGCGCCGGGTCGTCCTGCTCGCCGACCACACCAAGTGGGGTTTGGTCAGCCTGAGCTCGTTCGCGCGGCTGAGCGAGGTCGACGTGCTCATCACCGATGACATGCTCCCCGGCGACGCGCGAGCCGCGGCCACCGAGCAGGTCGGCGAGGTGGTCTACGCCGAGAGCATGACCGCCAGTCACACGCATCGCCAGGCAGGCTAGATCACCCCGACGGTGGAGTGAAACCGGGGTTTCACCACCCTAGAGCGCAGTGAAACCCGGTTTCACCTCTGGCTCCTTGGCGCCTTGGCGCGGCGGCGAACGGCGCCTAAATGAGCCGCTAGGCCGATGGTGAGCGTAAAGCTGTGACGCGGGGTGCTGGTGGGGCTAGTAGGCGGTGACGACGGGCTTGGCGGGGGGGTCGTCGGTGGACTCGGCGGGCATTTGCTCGGCTAGGCGCATGGCCTCTTCGATCAGGGTCTCCACGATCTGCGACTCGGGGACGGTGGCGATGACCTTGCCGCGGACGAAGATCTGGCCCTTGCCGTTGCCCGAAGCCACGCCGAGATCCGCCTCGCGGGCCTCGCCGGGGCCGTTGACTACGCAGCCCATGACCGCGACGCGCAGCGGGACCTCCAGGCCGTCCAGGCCCGCGGTCACCTCCTCGGCCAGCTTGTACACGTCGACCTGGGCCCGGCCGCAGGAGGGGCAGGACACGATCTCCAACCGCCGCTGGCGCAGGCCGAGCGACTCCAGGATCGAGATACCGACCTTGACCTCTTCCACGGGGGGCGCGGACAAGGAGACCCGGATTGTGTCGCCGATGCCTTCGGCCAGCAGGGCACCGAACGCCACGGCGGACTTGATCGTGCCCTGGAAGGTGGGCCCGGCCTCGGTCACGCCCAGGTGCAGAGGATAGTCGCACTTGCGGGCGAGCAGCCGGTAGGCGTTGATCATCACCACCGGGTCATGGTGCTTGACCGAGATCTTGATATCGCGGAAGCCGTGCTCCTCGAACAGGGAGCACTCCCACAGTGCGGACTCGACCAGCGCTTCAGGGGTGGCCTTGCCGTACTTGGCCAGCAGTCGCTTGTCCAGCGAGCCGGCGTTGACGCCGATCCGGATCGGGATCCCGGCGTCGGAGGCGGCCTTGGCGATCTCGGCCACCTTGTCGTCGAACTGCTTGATATTGCCCGGGTTGACCCGCACCGCGGCGCAGCCCGCGTCGATCGCGGCGAACACGTACTTGGGCTGGAAGTGGATGTCGGCGATGACCGGGATCTGGGACTTGCGGGCGATGGCGGGGAGCGCGTCGGCGTCGTCCTGAGACGGGACCGCGACCCGGACGATCTGGCAGCCCAACGCGGTCAGCTCGGCGATCTGCTGCAGGGTGGCGTTCACGTTGGCGGTCAGCGTGGTGGTCATCGACTGCACGGTTACCGGCGCTCCCCCACCTACCGGCACCGAGCCCACCATGATCTGGCGGGAGTTCCGGCGCTCGGCCAGTGGCGCGGGCGGCGTCTGCGGCATACCGAGGTCAATACTCATGAACCCCATCCGTTCGATTGGACATCCCCGAATCCCTCGACCCCGCCCATTGAACCATCACCTGGGTAACGGGAGGTTACACACGCTGACGGCGGCGTCATCCGGAGCCGTCCCACAAGGATCGTGGGTCAAAACCCCTGCTCTGGCAGGGGTAACGACCCGATCATGGTTGCCCCGAACTTTGTTGCGCTATGGGCAACTGCGGCGTGGCGGGTGAGTTGCAGGAGTAGTGGGAGAAGCTGAAAGGACGGGAGGGGTGGCAGATGGAGTTGGGGCGAGATGGGCCGGGCCGGGGGCGCGGGTGCGGCGGGAAGGGGGTGCGGCGGGAAGGGGGTGCGGCGGGAAGGGGGTGCGGGAGGGGGGAGGGGGGGTTAGCCGACGACATTTATCGGGTTCACGATGTCGGCTAGGACCAGGATGAGGCTGAAGAAAATCAGGACGACGAACAGGCTGAAGCTCACCGGGACCAGCTTGGCCATGTTGACCAGGCCCGGGTCGGGGCGGCCGCGCAGGCGGGCCAGCCAGGCCCGGATCCGCTCATAGACGATCGCCGCGATGTGGCCGCCGTCCAGCGGCAGCAGCGGGAGCATGTTGAACGCGCCCACGAAGATGTTCAGCGAGGCGATCAGCAGCAGGACGAAGCTGACCTTGTACTGCCAGCCCGCGTTGGAGGCGACCTCGGCGCCGGTCGCCTCGGCGGCGCCCACCACGCTGCTGACCTGGCCCGCCGCCGTGCTCGAGCGGTCCTTGGCGAACAGCTTGGGCAGCGCCCCGGGCAGCTGCGCGACGGCCTGGGCCGAGCCGACCAGGACCTGGCCGAAGACCGAACCCGAGTACTCGATGGCCCGCAGCGGGTTGGCCACCTGGAACACCACCGCGGACCCGATGCCCAGGTAGGAGCCGGTGCGGCCGGGGATGCCGCCCAGCTTGGTGTGCAGGTTCACCAGTTTCCCGTCACGGCGGACGGTGATAGTGACCAGCGTCCCGGGCGGCAGGGGACGGATCAGGTCGGTGAGCTGGATGAAGGTGAAGTTGCTCACCGGCCGGCCGTCGAAGGCGGTCACCACGTCGCCGACCCGCAGCCCGGCCAGCTCGGCCGGGGATTTCTGGTGGGACCCGGTGCAGCTGCCGTTGTTGTAGGCCTTCAGGCTGGCGGGCAGGCAGGGGCTGATCGTGCCCACCTGGGTGACGTTGTCGTTGGCGATGCCGACGCCCAGGGCCAGGCCGAAGACCAGCAGCAGGGCCAGGATGAAGTGCATGGCCGAGCCCGCGCACAGGACCAGGATCCGCTGCCAGGCCGGATGGGCACGGAATGACCGGGGCTCGTCCTCCGGGTCTTCCGGGTCGTCCAGCGAGTGCATGCCGACGATCTTGACGAACCCGCCGAACGGCAGCGCCTTGATCCCGTACTCGGTCTCGCCGCGCCACGTGGACCAGATCGTCGGGCCGAAGCCCACGAAGTAGCGGGTGACCTTCATGCCGAACCGCTTGGCCAGCACGAAGTGGCCGGTCTCGTGCAGCATGACCGAGACGAGCAGGGCGACGATGAAGATGACCCAGCCGATCAGGTCCATCCGGTCGTCCTCCCTCGTTACGCCAGAAGCTCGGCCACCCGCCGCCGGGCCCAGCCGTCGACGGCCAGCACGTCCGCCACGGTGGTGACGGCCGCCCGCGCGGCGTCATGCTCTGAGACTATCCGGGCCACGGTATCGACAATCCGCGTGAAGCCGATCCGGCCCTCCAGGAACAGCGCCACGCAGGCCTCGTTGGCGGCGTTGTAGACGGCCGGCATGGTGCCGCCCGCCGCGGCCGCCTCGCGGGCCAGCGCGACGGCGGGGAACGCGGCGTCGTCCAGCGGCTCGAAGGTCCAGGTCGCCGCCGTCGACCAGTCAAGGGCGGGCGCGGCGTCGGGCACCCGGTCGGGCCAGCCCAGGCTGAGCGAGATGGGCAGCCGCATGTCCGGCGGCGAGGCCATGATCACCGTCGCGCCGTCGGCGAACTCCACCATCGAGTGCACGATCGACTGGGGGTGCACCACCACGTCGACGCGGTCCAGCCCGAACCCGAACAGCAGGTGCGCCTCGATCACCTCCAGGCCCTTGTTGACCAGGGTGGCGGAGTTGACCGTGACCAGCGGGCCCATCTTCCAGGTCGGGTGGGCCAGGGCTTGTTCGGGGGTGACGTCGGTCAGCGCGTCGCGGCTCCAGCCGCGGAACGGCCCGCCGCTGGCGGTCAGCACCAGCCGCCTGACCTCGGAGTCGCGCCCGGCCCGCAGGCACTGGGCCAGGGTGGAGTGCTCGGAGTCCACCGGGACGATCTGCCCCGGCTTGGCCCGGCTGGTGACCAGCGGGCCGCCGATGATCAGCGACTCCTTGTTGGCCAGGGCCAGAGTCCGCCCGGCGTCCAGCGCGGCCAGCGTGGCGGTCAGCCCGGCCGCGCCGCTGACCCCGTTGAGCACCACGTCGGCCGGCCACGCGGCGAGCTCGTCGATCGCGCCGGGGCCGTCCAGCACGACGGGCATCGCGCGGGGGGCGGGGGTGGCGCGCAGTGCGGCCTGTAGTTGCGGGGCGGCGCCCGGGGTGGCCACGGCGACGGCCGCCACCCCGAACTCGGCGGCCTGGCGGGCCAGCAGGTCCAGGTTCCCGCCGCCCGCGGCGAGCGCCACGACCCGGAAGCGGCCGGGGTTGCGGCGGATGATGTCGAGGGCCTGGGTGCCGATCGAGCCGGTCGAGCCGAGGATCACCACGTCGCGGGGGCCGGAGAAGGTCACCGACCCATTGTGCCGTGGGCCGCCACCCCAGGCTAGCCAGGGTGACGGCCCACGTCAGTAATCAGGCGTTATGGATCAGGCGTTATGGTCCAAGACCTTGGCGCTGGCGATGACCGCCTGGCAGGCGAACGTCTGGACGCCGGCCAGGAGGATCGGGTGGTCGCCGAACGCGGCCGCTTCGAGCTCGCCCTTGATCTGCAGGCCCAGCGTGTCACGGACCTTGTCCAGCGCGGTCAGGGCCTTGTCCGTGTTGACGTACGTCCGGTCGCCGGCCGAACTGCTCTCGATCGCCTTGGTGTCGGCGTCCAGCGTAGCGGCGCCGAACTGGCCGACGCTCGAGTTGAGCTGCTTGTAGCAGGCCCCCAGCGCGGCCACCGCCGAACCGCTGAGCGCGCGGTTCGGGGCGGACAGGATCTCGGTGATCACCCGGCCGTCGTGCTCGTAGTCATCCTTGAGCCCGGTCAGGTACATCATGGTCGGGCGGATGTCGGTCTGGTCGGCCCAGGTACCGGTGGTTCCGCTGTTGACGACCTCGACCTGGCCGCTGTTCGGGCAGGCCGAGTTCGGGCCGTCGGCCGGGCCCGAGCCGTCCAGGCCCAGGTGCTTGACCCCGGGCCCGACGTAGCCGACGTAGGTGGTGTTGATCTCGGCCGCGTAGTCGCCGTGGTCATAGGCGAAGCCGGTGTTCTGCGTCACGCACGGGCTGCAGGTGGCGCTGCCGGGGCTGAAGAAGTAGTCCGGCTTGGCGAACAGCGCGAACGTCGGGGTTCTGGCCGGGTCGGCGTTGACCATGTGCAAGATCGCCTCTTCCGCGGGGTCGGCCAGGAAGTTAGCGATGTTCTGGGTGCCGCCCGCGTACGGGTTGGTGGCGGTCAGCCCGGCCACGTCCTGTTCCAGCGTGCGTACCGCCGGGACGTTCGGGCCCGGGTTGCCGGTCACGTAGAACTCCGGCGCGGTGTCGGTTTCCAGGGTGAACGGGGTGGTGTCGTTCTTCTCGGTGGCGAGCAGGCCGGTCATGTTGCCGGCCAGCTCGCCGAAGGAGCCCGCGGGGTAGGTGCACGCCACGTCCGGGGTCACGGTGTCGCCGGAGACGGTCGCGCCGTCGCAGTTGGCTGGCGAGGGCTGGATGGCGCGGCCCACGTTGGCGCCGGCCTCGTGGTCGCCCTCGTCGGCGCTCAGCACGAACAGCGTGTTGGCCGGCGTGATGCCGTCGGCGGCCAGCCGCTGGAAGAACGCGCCGAAGGCCTGGTTGTAGTACTGCGCCTGCGCGACGTAGCAGGCGTTGCCGCTGCCGAGCGCGGCCGGGGCGCCGCTGCACGCGGACACGCCGGCGATGTGCTCGTTACCGTGGATGTCGGAGATGTAGCCGTTGACTACCGGCACGCCCGACTCGAGCAGGTCGGCCAGGTAGGCCAGCGTCTGCGAGGCGTTGATGGTGCTGAACCCGGGGAAGCCGGGGGTCTTGAGGAACGCGCCGTTGATCTGGTTGCCGTTCTCGTCGACCAGGTTCCCGGCCGCGTTGGTGACCTGGACGCCGTTGGCGTTGGTCTTGTTGGCCGTGCCCGCGCCGAGCTGCGGCGCGACGTACCGGTGGCCGAACAGCGCCTGGAAGCCGCTGTACCCGCCCGGCTCACTGGGCAGCGAGTCCGGCGAGGCGGTCAGGGACGGCTCGGTCTGGCCGAACTTCACCGCCTGGGCGGTGGCGCAGAACGCGTTGCCCTGGGCGCAGTGCACCGCGACGCCGTCGTAGTCCGCGACCTCAGGGTCCTTGAACGAGTCGGGGTCCGCGTTGAGCTGCGCGACCTCGGGCGAGTCCGCGCCGAACACCTTGGGGAAGTCGATGCTGTTGTTCTCCAGCTCCTGGTTGGCCGTGGACACGTCGCCCACGTCGCAGCCGGCCCGGGTGAACGGCACCCACGGCGCCGGGGTGACCGTGGTCGGCGTCACGTGCAGGGTGGCGGTGGCCGGCGGCACCGGGGAGTAGACCATGTTCGGGTTGGTGTCCCCGCCGGCCGGCGTGCCCTTCGAGTAGAAGACCGGGTCGGTCCAGTAGGCGAACGAGCCGGCGATGCTGGCGGTGTTGAAGTTTCCGGTCGGGCCGTCGGTGTTGTAGGCCCCGAAGCTGTTGGAGACCGGCATGCCCTGCCGGTCGCCGTACAGCCCGGTGTTGGTGGTCAGGATGTCGTCGGCGGTGTGCGCGATCAGCGGCGTGTGGTTGTTGCTCAGGAAGGTGCCGTTGTTCTCGAAGAAGCTCAGCAGGTTCGGCATCATTTGCAGGTCGGACGGGACGTTCGGGTTGTCCCGGAAGAAGTGCACATTGTCGAACGTCAGCTGCACGACGTGCTTGACCCCATTGCCGAGCTGGCAGCTCGAGGAGCTGGCATCGGCGAGTGCGGCGGTCTTCGCCGCGCTCGCGGCGCTGGCCGCTTGCGCCGCGTTCGCCGGGTGTGCCGGGGCGGCGAACGAGGTTCCCGCCAGGCCGAGTGTGCCGAGCAGGGCTGCTGAGCTGGTGGCTGCGGTGACGCGGAACCACGTCACTCGTCGGCTGGCCAGACTCGCCTTCCGACGTCTGTCCATGAGGTGTCCTCTCAGTGCTTGCTTCTCGGGCTTGCTTCTCGGGCTTGCTTCTCGGGCTTGCTTCTCGGGCTTGCTTCGGGCCGTGAAGCGCGGTCCGCCCACTTGGCACCGCGGGAGCCCACGATGCCACGCTTCGGCTCGCTGGATAAGGACCTTATTGGTGTCTATTTGTGCAAATCTGGTAAAATTTCGGCCACAGTCTGGTGTCGGGCACGCAAACACGCGCGCAGACCAGCGCGAATATGTCGCGTTGGACGTAGTGACTCTCGGTAGTTCATACTTACGCGTTGTGACTCTGCCCACTTCGCGTGGTGTCGTAACTGCGCTCGCGGTGCTCCTGGGGGTGGCCGGCCTGGGGGCTCTGGCCGGTGCCGCGCCGTCTCCGCGCCCGTCTTTGGTTGTTACCGAACGAGCCGTGGTGTCCGCACCTGGCTACTGGACCCGGGCGCGGATGGCGGCCGCTTCGGGTGCCTCGGCCGTTCCGGAGGTCCCGCGCGTGTCGGGAGTGTCCGGGTTGGCCTGGACGGGGGGCGGGGCGGTGGCCAGGACCACGGGCCGGGTGTTCTTCACCATGGCGGGCACCGGGTACTCGTGCTCCGGCTCGGTGGTGGCCAGCCAGCATCAGGACGTGGTGATCACCGCGGCGCACTGCGTGTCCGACGGGGCCGGGCACTGGGCGACCCACTGGACGTTCGTGCCCGGCTACAGCGACGGCCGCGAGCCCTACGGCAGCTACCCGGCCCGGACCTACTATGTGCCCGCCCAGTGGTCGGGCGGCGCGGACGAGGACGACGACGTCGCGTTCGTGGTGGTGGGCACGGGGTTGGCGGGCACGGGGTTGGCGGGCACAGGGTTGGCAGGTACGGGGCGCGGGCGCCGGGTCGGGGCGGCGGTCGGCGGGCAGCCGATCGAGTTCGGGACCCGGTCGGCGGCCGAGGCCGTGTTCGGCTACCCCTCCGAGCCGCCCTACACCGGGCGTTCGCTTGACTACTGCCGGGGCACCCTGCAGCCCGACCCGTACGGCCTGGCCGATGAGGGCATCGCGTGCGCGATGACCGAGGGCGGCAGCGGCGGGCCGTGGCTGTCGGAGTTCGACCCGCGGACCGGGCTGGGCGTGATCAGCGGGGTGACCACGTTCCGCTACTCCGGGCAGGACCGCCTCTTGTACTCGGCCGGCCTGGGCCCGGTCGCGCAGGCGCTCTACGAGCGGGCCGCCTCGTCGTTATCCGGTCAGGGCTGAGATCTTGCGGGCCAGGGCGAAGTCGTTGCCGGTCAGGCCGCCCGCGGAGTGGGTGCTGAGCGTCAGCGTCACCGTGTTCCAGGAGATCGCCACGTCGGGATGGTGGTTGGCCGTCTCGGCCAGGTAGGCGACGGCCCCGACGTACAGCAGGGCGTCGCGGAAGTCGGCGCGGTGGGTCACGGTGCTGATCGCACCGCCCTCGCGGGTCCAGGCGGGGACGCCGGCCAGTTCGGCGGCGATCTGATCCTCGGTCAGAAGTTCCATGGTTCCGGAATACCATTCCCAGGTGACGACATCGAGACAGACTCCTCTGCTGGCCGAGCACGAGCGGCTCGGGGCGGTCATGACCTCGTTCGCGGGCTGGCAGATGCCGCTGCGCTACGGCAGCGAGACGGCCGAGCACCAGGCTGTGCGGCACGCGGCCGGGCTGTTCGACCTGTCGCATATGGGCGAGATCATGGTGCGCGGGCCTTCTGCCGGAGCGGCCCTGGACTACGCGCTGACCGGGTTCATCTCCGCCTTGCGGCCCGGCCGGGCGCGGTACACGATGATCTGCGCGGCCGACGGCGGCGTGCTCGACGACCTGGTCGTCTACCGGCAGGGCGAGGAGGAGTTCCTGGTCATCGCGAACGCGTCCAATACTCCCGTGGTGTTCTCCGAACTGGTCGCGCGGGCTTCGGGGTTTGACGCGTCGGTTGCTGATGCGACCGAGGACTACGCGCTGATCGCGGTCCAGGGGCCGGCCGCGGCCGGGATCCTGGGCGGGCTCACCTCGCTGGATCTAGCTCCTGGCGCGATGAAGTACTATACCGGGGCGTTCGGGCCGGTCGCGGGGGCGTCTTGCTGGGTGGCCAGGACCGGGTACACGGGGGAGGACGGGTTCGAGGTCTACTGCCGGCCGTCGGATGCCGCGGGTGTCTGGGCGGCGCTTCTCGCCTCCGGAGCTCCGGCCGGGCTGGTCCCGGCGGGCCTGGCCGCCCGCGATACGCTGCGGCTCGAGGCCGGGATGCCGCTGTACGGCAACGAGCTCGGCCCGGACATGACGCCGTTCGAGGCGGGCCTGGGGCGGGTGGTGAAGTTCGACAAGCCGGGTGACTTCGTGGGACGTTCGGCGCTTTCCGCGCGGGCCGCTTCCGGGCCGGCGCGATCCCTGGTGGGGCTGACCATCGGGTCGCGCCGGGTGGCGCGGCACGGCTACCCCGTGCTCGTGAACGGGGACGAGCGCGGCGTGGTGACGAGCGGCGCGCCGTCCCCCACCCTGGGTCATCCGATCGCAATGGCCTACCTGAACGCCGGCACCGACGCCCGTGATGCTGTACTTGCTGTCGGCATCCGGGGCGAGGCCGTCCCGGCTCAGCTGACGGATCTGCCGTTTTACTCCAGGAGTCGATGACGATGAGCATCCCCGCCGAACTGCGCTACACGGTCGAGCACGAATGGGTGTCCGTCGAGGGCACGGTGGCCTCGATCGGCATCACCGACTATGCGGCGCAGCAGCTTGGTGACGTGGTCTACGTGTCCCTGCCCGCGGTCGGAGCGGCGGTGACGGCCGGCGAACCGTGCGGCGAGGTGGAGTCGGTCAAGTCGGTCAGCGATCTGTACTCGCCGGTGGACGGTGAGGTGACCGAGGTCAACGCCGAGCTGGAGGATGACCCGTCGCTGGTCAACGCCGAGCCGTACTCCGCCGGGTGGATGTTCCGGGTGAAGGTGCCACAGGACGGCAACGGGGAACCGACGCTGCCCGCCGACCTGATGTCCGCGGCCGAGTACGAGGAACTGACCAAGGGCGCTTCGTAGGCGGGATTCGCTAGCGCTTGCGCGGCGGGCTCGCGGGGTTTGCGGCGCTAGCGCTTGCGGCGGCGGCGGAGCAGGAGCAGGACGGTCACGCCGATCACGACCGCGGCCGCCGCGGCGCCCGCCATGACCGGGTCGATCTGGCTGGCCCGCTCGCGGAGCTGGTCCGTGACGCGCTGGACGTTCTTCTTCGGGCTCACCCGGTCGGAGATGGCGTCGATGGTGCGCGCCAGTTCCGCGCGGGTGCGGTCGATGTCCGCCACGAGCGCGTCCTGATCGACGGGCTTCGATTCGGTCTCCGCGTCAGCCATTGCGTGCTCCGTTCCGGCGGGCTCGGTCTGATCAGGCGACATTAACATTGCCCGGCCGGGCGGTGAGCAGGCGGCCTCCAGCGCCCGCTCAACTACGTCGTTGCCACAACGACGCACACGGGACTGCATCGTTGCCACAACGACGTAGTTACTGCCGCGGCGGCTGTCCCCGATCCGTGCCCCCGCTCGTCTGTACCGCAAGACCTAGCGGAAAGGGCACATGATGAGCCAGATCATTGTCGTCGAGTTCGTATCCCTGGACGGAGTCATGCAGGATCCGGACGGGAACGAGGGACTCAAGCACGGAGGATGGGCGTTCCGGTACGGCCCGGAGCCGGTGACCGGCGACCCGTTCGGCCTCAGCGAGGTGCTCGACACCGGCGCCCTGCTGCTTGGCCGCCGGACCTGGCAGATGTTCACCGGCATCTGGCCGGGCCGCGACGATCCGTTCTCGGCCCAGATGAACGCCATGCCCAAGCTCGTCGCATCGCGCTCGCTGGAGAGCGCCGGCAGCTGGCAGAACTCCACGGTGCTGCGGGGCGACCTGGCCACGGAGGCGGGAAAGCGCAAGCAGGAGCAGGACCTCGTGGTCATGGGCAGCGCCAGCGTCGTCCGGACCCTGCTGGCTCACGACCTCGTCGATGAGTACCGTCTCCTGGTGTTCCCGCTCATCCTCGGCGCGGGCACCCGCGTATTCCCCGACGGCACCGCGCCCGCGGACCTGGCTCTGGTCTCGGCCGGGACCAGAGGCGCTGCGGCCCGCCTCGTCTACACCAGGTCAGGAGACTCCTGACGCTCCGATATCGTCACGGCCCGGCGGCCGACGATAAGGATTCGGCGATGCGCCGTTCGAGGAACCGTCGCTCGGGGGCGGTGCTGGCCAGGTCGAGCGCGCGGCGGTAGGCGGCCCGGGCCTCGTCGCGGCGACCGAGGCGGCGCAGCAACTCGGCCCGGGTCGAGTGCCAGTACTGGTAGCCGGGCAGGTCGATCTGGTCCACGATGGCCAGCGCGGCGGCCGGGCCGTCGGCCTCGGCCACCGCGACGGCGCGGTTCAGCCGGACCACCGGGGAGCCGGTCAGCTCGGCCAGCGCGCCGTAGAGCACCGAGACCTGGGGCCAATCGATCTGCTCCTGCGCCTGCAGCGAGGCGATGGCGGCCTGGATGACGTAACGGCCGGCCGGCCCGCGGGGTCGGTCAGCGCCCGGTCGAGCAGGGCGCGGCCCTCGGCGATCTGCCGCCAGTCCCACCGCGACCGGTCCTGATCGGGCAGCAGGACCAGGTCTTGGCCGTGCTCATGGCCGGCGAACCGGGCGTCCCGGCGCGAGTCGTGCAGCAGCATCAGCGCCAGCAGGCCGAGCACCTCGGGCTGGGCCGGGAGCAGCGCGGCCAGCACCCGGCCCAGCCGGATCGCCTCGGCGGCCAGGCCGGGCCGGTCCGGGTCCCCGTACCCCTCGTTGAAAATGAGGTACACCACGGCCAGGACGGCCCCGAGCCGCTCGGGCAGCCGCGGACCGGCCGGCACGCCGAACGGGATGCCGGCCACCTTGATCTTGGACTTGGCCCGGGTCAGCCGGCGTTTCATGGTCTCCGGCGGGACCAGGAAGGCCCGCGCGATCTCCTCGGTGGACAGTCCGCCCACCGCGCGCAGGGTGAGCGCGACCTGGGCCTCGACGGCCAGGCCCGGGTGGCAGCACATGAAGATGAGCTCGAGCCGCTCGTCCGGGATCGCGGCGGGCGGCCCGGCCTCGGCGGGCCCAGCCTCGGCGGGCGGCCGGCCGCCAGCAGGCGGAGCTTGGCGGACAGGACGCGATCGCGGCGCAGCCGGTCGATGGCCCGGCGCCGGGCCGTGGTGACCAGCCAGGCCGCCGGGTGCGCTGGCACGCCGTCGGCGGGCCAGCGCTGCGCCGCGATCGCGAAGGCTTCGGCGGCGGCTTCCTCGGCGAGGTCCCAGTCGCCGAAGTAGCCGATCAGCGAGGCCAGCACCCGGCCCCACTCGTCGCGGAAGACCTGCTCGATCACGCCGTCGTTCAGTCCCGGTCGATCACGACGGGGCGGATCTCCACCGAGCCGCCGAGGCGGGCCGCGGGGATCCGGGCCGCGATCTCGGTCGCGGCGTCCAGGTCGTCGGCCTCGAGCAGGTAGAAGCCGGCAAAATACTCCTTGGTGTCGGCGAACGGGCCGTCGGTGACCAGCACCGCGTCATCGACGACGCGGACGGTGGTCGCGGCTTCGGCCGGATGCAGCGCGGCGCCGCCGACCACCCCCGGCACCTCCTTGAGCGCCATGTACTCGCGGTGCACGGCCTCGGCCTCGTCGGCGCCGAGCGCTTCGCTCACTCCCGGCAGGTGGTAGATCAGCAAGGCGTATTGCATGTCGGCTCCTTATCCCCGTGGATCATCTTCTCGCGTCCGTGACGAACACGGCCCGGCCGGGGGGACAGCCGCGCCAGGGTTATATTTCGGCGTATGCGCACATGTGCCGGCCCCAGCCGGGACCGGCTCGCCGTCTTTAGCTACGAGGAGGCGGGCGAGAGGATCCCGAACGGGGACCCGTCGGTCACCGACGCCGAGCGCGCGGCGGCCGGCCGGGAGACGCTCGCGGAGCTCTTCGCCGCGCTGCTGCCGGGCAACCGGCAGCGCGCCGCCGAGCGCTACGACGCGGGCGGGCTGCCCGACGGCGAGGACATGGTGCGGGTCTGGCGGCCTCGCGACCCAGCCGGGCTGCGCGCCCGGCTGCGCACCCCACCGGCCGAGCCGCCGCTGGCCGTCTGGTCCGACGGCGACGTCCTCGAGGTACTGTGGCAGGGGCAGGCCGACGAGGTCCAGCTCCGGGGCGGAGTACAGCCCCGGCTGTGGCCGGTCCCCGGCACCGATGACCTGTGGGAGGTCTCGCTGCGGATCCGCCGCCTGGACCAGGCGGTGATCAGCATAGTGGTGGCATCCCGGCAGGCCGGCGGCGACTGGCCCCGGGAGATCCCCGACATCCGGATCTGGCGCGGCCCGCGGGCCCCGCCCGTCCTGCTGGTCGGCCTGCACAACGCCCCCGGCGCCCTCAGCACCGCCTCCGACCTGCGCGCCCGGGAATACGTGCCGGGGTACAACCGGCGGCGCTTCGACGCGCACCTGCGCTTCGCCGCCGACGAGGTGACCGCCTGGGCCGCCGAGCAGTTCGGCCCGGTGGCCGGGCCGTGGATCACGGCGGGTTTCTCCAACGGCGCGGCCTGGGCCATCGCCGCCGCCCAGCGGCGCCCGGACCTGATCGGCGCGGTGGCCGCGCTCAGCGCCGGCGTGGTCCCGCAGCGGATCAGCGGCGCGGCACGTTCGGCCGGTGTCCGGCACTACCTGGCGGCCGGCACGCTCGAACCCGGGTTCCGCCGGTCCACCAGGCAGTGGGCCGAGCGGCTGGACCGGGCCGGCCTGCCGTGCAGGCACGAGGAGTGGACCGGCGGCCACGACCAGGTGTGGTGGGGGCGGCAGCTTCCGGTCGCGCTCGGCTGGCTGCTCAGGGAGTAGGGGTCTCGGCCGATGCCACGGGAAGCGGGGGCTCGGCGTAGGCCTGCGCCACGGCGGCCCGGTTGAACACCCGCCAGGTGCCGGCGGACACCAGGGCCGCGACCACGAACCCCGCCCAGTACGGGGCGGTGATCCCGAACCGGGCCGCGACCACGCCGCCGAGCACGGCGCCGAGGCAGTTGCCGCCGGCCGCGATGAACAAGACGGTGCTGGACACCCGGCCCATCATCTCCGGCGGCGTCAGCCGCTGCCGCAGCGAGCTGCCCACGATGGTCCACAGCGCGCCGTGCACGCCGAACGCGAACAGCATGCCGCCGACCAGGTACGCGCTGCGGGAGGTGGCCAGGACCAGGTGCAGGCCCGCCTCCACCAGCAGGCCGATCCGGATCGTCCAGGTCGCGGTGACCCGCGCGATGAGCCAGTCGCCGCAGACGGATCCGAGCAGGCCGCCGGCCGCCATGGCGGTGAACAGCGTCCCGTAGCCGACCGCGCCCAGGTGCAGGCGCTCCTTCACGAGCAGGACCAGGACCGCGATGGCCGCGGTGAGGGTCAGGTTCAGCAGCCCGATCAGGCCCGCCATGGTGCGCAGCACGCGCTGGCCGGCCAGCCAGCGGAACCCCTCGGCCAGCTCCTGCCGGATCCGGCCCGGGTTGTCGCGGCCCGCCTCGCCGCCGCCGCCGGCGGCCGGGCGGGCCGCCCGGTAGGTCCCGGCCAGCAGGCCGATCAGGACCGCGCTGGCCGCGTAGGTCCCGGCGTTGACGTAGAACGGCACGCACGCGGCCAGCACGAACAAGAACCCGCCGAGCGGTCCCGCGATCATCTCCTGCATCAGCAGGGTCCCGCCGACCAGCCAGCCGTTCGCCCGCTCCAGGCGGGCGCGCGGCACGACCGCGGGGATCATCGCCTGGCTGGCCGAGCGGAAGACGATCTCGCCGGTGTTGATCAGGAACAGCGCCACGTCCAGCAGGATGATGCTGGACCATCCGGCCAGCAGCGCGGTGGCCAGGACGCCCATGACCGCGACCCGGGCCCAGTCGATCGTGATCATCAGCCGCCGGCGGTCCACCCGGTCCACCAGCACCCCGCCGGGCAGGGCGAACAGCAGCCAGGGCAGCCAGGCCGCGCCGCTCGTGGCCGAGACGATCAGCGGGTTCTTGGTGTGCGCGGCCACGAAGAGCGGCGCCGCGATCGTGGCCAGGCCGCTGCCCAGGGCCGAGGTCGTGCTGGCCGTCCACAGCTTCGCGAACCGCGCGCCCAGGGGTTCCGCCACATCAAGCGACGCTACCTGGACGCCCGCGGCGGTACGGCCGCCGTCAATCGCGACGGCGATATCGCGGATAGGGTGATCCTTCCGAACGGGAGGCCACACCAGATGCGCAAGACCGCCCTGCGCGCCGCGATCACCATGGCGGACCAGGCCATCATGGCCCGCGTCCGCGCCGCGCAGTCTCCGGTCCTCGACCGGGCCCTGCCCACGCTGAGCCGGGCCGCGGACCACAGCCTCTTGTGGGCCGGCATCGCGGCGGGCCTGGCCGTGACCAGGAACAAGTGGGCCCGGCGCGCGGCCCTGCGGGGCCTGGCCGGCATCGCGATCGCCAGCACCGCGAGTAACGTGGTCGGCAAGGGCCTGACCCGCAGGCTGCGGCCCACCGATGAGGTCCCGTTGTCCCGCCGCCTGTCCCGGGTGCCGCGGACCACGTCGTTTCCCTCCGGCCACTCGGCGTCGGCCGCGGCGTTCGCCACCGGCGTCGCGCTGGAGATGCCGCGGCTGGCGGTGCCGGTCGGCGCGCTGGCGGCGGCGGTCGGCGCGTCGCGCGTCGTCACCGGGGTGCACTTCCCGTCCGACGTGGCCGCGGGCTTCGCGATCGGCACGTGCGCCGGGCTGCTCACCGTGCGCTGGTGGCCGTTGCGTTCGGCCGAGCCGGCCGCCGCCTCCCGCCCGCGCCGGGAGGCGCCGGCGGCGCCCGCCGGTGAGGGGCTGACCCTGATCATGAACTGCGCGGCGGGCACCGCCTCCGAAGACCTTGCGGCCTGGCTGCGGGACGAACTGCCGCAGGCCCGGGTGGTCGTTGCCGCCGACGGCGACGAACTGCCGGCGCTGCTGGACCAGGCGGCCGACGGCGCCCGGATCCTGGGCATCGCCGGCGGCGACGGATCGGTGCAGCTGGCCGCCGGGCGGGCCGCCGACAAGGGCCTCCCGCTGCTGGTCATCCCGGCCGGGACGTTCAACCACTTCGCCACCGACCTGGGGGTCCGGTCGGCCGAGGACGCCGTGCAGGCGCTGCGTGGCGGGCATAGCGTCCTGGTCGACCTGGCCGTGGCCGGCCAGCGGACGTTCCTCAATACCGCCAGCACCGGGGTGTACGTCGATCTTGTGCGCGCTCGTGAGGAGCTCGAGGAGCGGCTGGGTAAATGGCCCGCGGTCCTGGTGGCGCTGACCCGCGTGCTGCGCACCAGCCGCCCGCAGGACCTGATCGTGAACGGCAGGCGGCGCCGGGTCTGGCTGCTGTTCGCGGGCAACTGCCGGTACGAGCCCGCGGGCGCGGCGCCCTCGTACCGCCCGGACCTGCGCGACGGTCAGCTGGACATCAGGATGGTCGATGGCAGCCAGCCGCTGGCCCGGGCCCGGCTGATCGCCGCGGTGGCCATGGGCACGCTGGCCCGCAGCCGGGTCTACCGGGTCTGGTGCGCCCCCACCTTGACCATCCGCACCCCGGACGGGTCACCCGTGCAGCTGTCCGCCGATGGCGAGGTGGTGACCGGCGATCCCGCGATCGTGCTGCGCAAGCGCCGCGACCCGCTGCTGGTGTACCGCCCGGAGAGCTAGCGTCGCGCCGGTCAGGACGCGGGGCCGCTTGAATGCGGCCAGCGGTTACCGGAGGGCCCTCACCCGGGGAATGAGCTTGAGGGTGAGCGAGGACTGCGACGGCCGGGGCGACGGGATGCTCAGCGGAATCGTGCTGATCATGTAGACGTCGGCGCCGTCGATGGTCCACAGCACGTAGGTGAGCAGGGCCGGGCCGGAGACCTTGGAATCGGTGAAGGACTCGACGAGCTGCACGGCCTGGTGACCGCCGACGTGCTGCTTGGACTGGGAGCGGATCGTCTGGCGCTGGGTCCCGCCCTGCCCGTCCGATTCCGTGAGCGTCCGGCAGGACCGGTACCTGGCGTTCAGCTGGCTGTAGAAGGTGGCGGCCGCGTGGCTGCTCGCGAACTGATAGACGGCCTGGGTGAAGGTCTCGACCACGGCCACCGAGGCCGCCGACCTGGCGTCGACTCAGGTCGCCGGCGAAAGCCGTGTCGCCGAAGCCGCCCACCACGCCGATGAAGAGCCAGAAGTCCTTGCAGCTCAGCGAGGACAGCTTGAACGTGGTGCTGTGCTCGAGCTTGCGACCCGAGTCGTTCTCGGTCCCCGCCCGGTAGCCGGTCTGGAAATCCGAGGCGGGCAGCAGCGCGGTCTTGAGCTGCTTGCCGGTGACCTGGACCGGCCCGGACGACGCCATGGCCGCCGGGGCGAACAGCACGCAGGCGGCAGCGGTAACGGCAATGGCACTGACCTTAGAGCGGAACGACATGACGGATCTCCTCGTTGCCTGGGCCCAACTCGGTAGGGGAGGCGCCAGCTTATCGAGGGATGCACTCCAGTGCGGGCGGGGGGATTCGAACCCCCACGGTGTCTCCACCAACAGGACCTAAACCTGCCGCGTATGCCATTTCGCCACGCCCGCCGGCCGTCAACCCTGGCCGTTAGCAACGGTACCGTCTAGGCGCCGACCTCGGTCATCAGGCGGGCGACGTGGCCGGTGGCCCTGACTCCGTAGAGGGCCTTCTCGATCTTCCCGGCGGCGTCGACCACGAACGTGGACCGGATCACGCCCACCGTGGTCTTGCCGTACAGCTTCTTCTCCCCGTAGGCGCCGTAGGCCTGCAGCACCGCGCGATCGGGGTCGGAAAGCAGCGGGAAGGTCAGGCCCTCCTTGTCCCGGAACCTGGCCAGCTTGGCGGGCTGATCCGGGGAGATGCCGAGCACCGTGATGCCGTGGCCGTTGAGCTGGGCCAGGTTGTCGCGGAAGTCGCAGGCTTCCTTGGTGCAGCCGGGCGTCATCGCGGCCGGGTAGAAGTACACGATCACCCGCTGGCCGCGGAACGAGGAAAGCGACACCGGCTGGCCGTCCGCGTCGAGCAGGGTGAAGTCGGGCGCCGGGTCACCGGGCGCGAGCCGCTTGTCGGTCATGGGAGGCTCCTTGAATGTACGGGGCGAGCGCGCGGAAGGCGCGGCCGCGGTGGCTGATCGCGTCCTTGGCTTCCGGGGTCATCTCGGCGGTGGTCACGTCGAATCCGGTCGGCACGAAGATGGGGTCATAGCCGAACCCGCCGGTGCCGCGGGGCACCCGGACCAGCCGGCCCGTCACCTCGCCCGTGACCACCGTCTCGCCGCCAGCTGGGTCCGCCAGCGCCGCGGCGCACACGAACCGGGCGCCGAGGCGGCCATCGGGCACGTCGGCGACCTGAGCCAGGACGAGATCGGTGTTGGCCCGGTCACCGCCGTGCTGGCCCGCCCAGCGGGCCGACAGCACGCCGGGCATGCCGTTCAGCGCGTCCACGCACAGGCCCGAATCGTCGGCCACCGCGGGCAACCCGGTGTAGGCAGCGATGACCCGCGCCTTCAGCAGCGCGTTGGCCTCGAACGTGGCGCCGGTCTCGGGCACGTCGGGCGCGCCGGGGAACGCGTCGAGTCCGACCAGTTTCACGTCGGCGCCGAGAATCCGGGCCAGCTCACGCAGCTTGCCCTCGTTCCTGGTGGCCAGGACCAGGGCGTCAGCGGGCATGGCGCCGGGTCAGGGACTCGGCCAGGGCCATGGTCTGCAGCCGGGTCAGGTCGGCGCAGCCCTTAGTGGCCAGGTCCAGGAGCTGGCCGAGCAGGTCGCGGCTGAACGGCTCGCGCTCGGCGGTGCCCTGGATCTCCACGAAGTCGCCCGCGGCGGTGCAGACCACGTTCATGTCGGTGTCCGCGGCCACGTCCTCCTCGTAGCACAGGTCCAGGCGCGGCTCGCCGCCCACGACGCCCACGCTGACCGCGGCCACCGAGGTGAGCAGCGGGTCGCCCTTGGTCCGCTTGCGGTCCCGCAGCCAGCTCACGGCGTCGGCCAGGGCCACGTAGCCGCCGGTCACCGCCGCGGTACGGGTGCCGCCATCGGCCTGCAGCACGTCGCAGTCGATGGTGATGGTGTTCTCGCCCAGCGCCTTATAGTCCACGCAGGCCCGCAGCGACCGGCCCACCAGCCGGGATATCTCCTGCGTGCGGCCGCCCAGGCGGCCCCTGACCGATTCGCGGTCGCCGCGGGTGTTCGTCGCGCGGGGCAGCATGGCGTACTCGGCCGTGACCCAGCCCTGGCCGCTGCCGCGGCGCCATCGCGGCACCTCCTCGGCCACGCTCGCGGCACACAGCACCCGGGTCCGGCCGAATTCCACCAGCACCGAGCCCTCGGCGTGGTCGAGCCAGCCGCGGGTCAGCTTGACCGGCCGCAGTTCCGTCACGGATCGCCCGTCGGGTCGAGACATGACGGACAGCCTATCGGGCGGCTGCGGGCCCCAGGACCAGGCCGGAGGTCGCCGCCGACAACGGGCCGCACCAGGTCTCGGCCGCCTGCGCCAGGGAGCGCTCCCGGTCGTACCACGGCACCAGATGAGTGAGCACGAGCTGGGCGGCCCCGGCCCGGGTGGCGTGCTCCCCCGCCTGCCGCGCGGTCAGGTGCAGGTTCGGCGGGTTGTTCTCGGCGTCCTGGAACGAGGCTTCCGACAGCAGCAGGTCTGCGTCTTCGGCCAGCCGGACCAGGGCGTCGGTCTGGCCCGTGTCGGCCGAGTAGGCCACCGTCCAGCCCGCGTGCTCGACCCGGAACCCGAACGTCTCCACCGGGTGGTTCATGTGCTCGGTGGTGACGCGGAACGGGCCGATTTCCCGGGTCTGCGGCGTGAGGTCGCGGACATCGAACCGGGCCCGGATGTTCGTCGGGTCCTCGCCGGAGAAGCCCGCGATCCGCTCGGCGGTCCCCCGCGGGCCGTACACCGGGATCGGCGGCCGCGGCCCGTCCGGCGCGTACTGCCGCGCCACCCAGTAGGAGCTCAGGTCCATGCAGTGATCGGCGTGCAGGTGGGACAGGCACACCGCGTCCACGCCGAACAGCTCGACGTGCCGCTGCAGGACCCCGAGCGAGCCGTTGCCCATGTCGATGACCAGCCGGAACCCTTCGGCCTCCAGCAGGTAGCAGGACGCGGGACTGTCCGGCCCGGGAAAGCTCCCCGAACATCCGATCACGGTCAGTTGCATGGGGGCCATTATGCCCAGAGCTGGCCTTCGAGGCGGTCTTCGGCTTCGTCCAGGGTGCCGTCGTAGGCGCCGGTGGACAGGTACTTCCAGCCGCCGTCGGCGATCAGCACCACGATGTCGGCCGGCTCGGCGGCACCGGCCGCCTTGGCCGCCATGGCCAGGCCCGCGTGCAGCGCGGCGCCCGAGGAGATCCCGGCGAAGATACCCTCGGCGGCGATCAGCTCGCGGGTCCGGCGCAGGGCGTCGACCGAGGACACCGAGAACCGGGTGGTGAGGACCGCGGGGTCGTACAGCTCGGGGACGAAACCCTCGTCCACGTTGCGCAGCCCGTAGACCAGCTCGCCGTACCGGGGCTCGGCGGCCACGATCTTGACCCCCGGCTTGTGCTCGCGCAGGTAGCGGCCCGCGCCCATGAGCGTGCCGGTGGTGCCGAGGCCCGCCACGAAGTGGGTGATCTCCGGCAGGTCGGCGAGGATCTCCGGACCGGTGGTCTCGTAGTGCGCGCGGGCGTTCGCCTCGTTGCCGTACTGATAGAGCATGACCCAGTCGGGGTGTTCGGCCGCGATCCGCTTGGCCACCCGGACCGCCTCGTTGGAGCCGCCGGCGGCCGGGGAGCCGATGATCTCGGCCCCGTACATGCGCAGCAGCTGGCGGCGCTCCTCGCTGGTGTTCTCCGGCATGACCACGATCAGCCGGTAGCCGCGCAGCTTGGCCACCATGGCCAGGGAGATGCCGGTGTTGCCGCTGGTCGGCTCGATGATGGTGGCCCCCGGCGAGAGCAGGCCGTCCTTCTCCGCCTGGGCGACCATGAAGAACGCCGCGCGGTCCTTCACCGAGCCGGTCGGGTTGCGGTCCTCCAGCTTGGCCCACAGCCGCACGTCTGGGGCCGGCGACAGGCGCGGCAAGCCGACCAGCGGCGTATGGCCGAGTGAGTCGAGCAGGTTCTCGTAGCGCAAAACCCCGGTCCGTTCGGGATAAAAATTAAATGCCACCGCCGGCCACGGCCGGCAGGACGGTCACCGTATCCCCGTCCTTGACGGGGGTGTCCAGGCCGGCCAGGAAGCGGACGTCCTCGTCGTTGAGGTACACGTTGACGAACCGGCGCAGGCCGGCGTCGTCCACCAGGCGCTCGCGCAGCCCGCCGTGCTTGGCGTCGAGGTCGAGCAGGAGTTCGCCGAGCGTGGATCCGGTCCCCTCGACTTGCTTGGCGCCGTCGGTATAGGTGCGCAGGATCGTCGGGATCCGAACCTCGATGGCCATGACATGCTCCCTTTGCTTTCTGGAGGGACCCATCCCCCCAGACCCCCCTTGGGTCCGCCTTCGGTGCCAACCCGGCGCGGTCCGGGATCATTCCAGCACGGTCACCGGCTCCTCCGTGATCTGGTTGTCAATGATGCGGTAGGAGCGGAACTCGGCCTGATACTCGTCGCGGGTGGAGACCAGCACATAATGCGCGCCCGGTTCGCTGGCGTAGGACACGTCGGTGCGCGAGGGGTAGGCCTCGGTGGCGGTGTGCGAATGGTACAGGACGACCGGTTCCTCGTCTTTGTCGTCCATGTCCCTCCACACCTGGAACTGCTCGGTGGAGTCGAATTCGTAGAACGTCGGCGAGCGCGCGGCGTTGGTCATCGGGATGAAGCGCTCGGGACGGTCCGAGCCCGCCGGGCCGGCGATGATGCCGCACGCCTCGTCCGGGTGATCGCGGCGGGCGTGCGCCACGACCTGGTCGTACAAGTTTTTGGAGATGTTGAGCACGATGCGAAGTTTACGGGGGGGCTCGGGGGGGTCGTGTCTTCCCCGGGGGGTCCGGGGGGATGGGTCCCCCCGGAGGAGAAAGAGCCAGCAGGGCTCAGGCTAGCGCCTGGACGAGGGACTCCTGCACGGCGCCGAGCCAGGCGTAGACCTCGTACGCGGCCCACTGCGGGTCGTCGGTGGCCAGCCGGCCCCACTGCTCCTCGAACTCCTCGGTGACGTTGAGCCGGACGCCGAGCGCGAGGCGGACGTCGTTCAGCGCCTTGAGCCAGGCCTGGGCCTGGTCGTGAGTGAGCTGGATCTTGCCGCCCGCCTCGGGCAGGGTGTCCAGCATCTCCTGAGCGGCGTGCTGCTTGGCGCTGCGCAGGCCGGGCTCGGTGTACTTGCGGAACTCCTGTGACGCGTCCGGGTCGTCGCGGTACCCGTCGGGCAGCAGGCGGGCGAGCACCGGGTCCTCCGGGGTTTCGGGCTGCTGGTCCATCTCGATGTCCCAGTCCAGCAGGTCGCCGGTCAGCGGGTCACCGGTCAGCGGGCCGCCGGACGGGCGCTGGGGCGGGCCGTCCGGGGCGATCAGCATGATGACCTGGCCGACCAGGCTGCGCAGCAGCGACGCCTCGGCGGGGGCGAGCGCGGCACGCACGCCGCCACCCCGGGTCGGTCTGAAGGGTTCCATTTTCTTTCGCCGGCGATCGCCGCGCTGGCTGCTAGTTGTCGTGCTGCACGGTGGCCCACAGGCCGTACCCGTGCAGGATCTCGACGTTGTGCTCCATGGCCTCCCGCGCCCCGGCGGCGACCACCGCCTTGCCCTTGTGGTGCACGTCGAGCATCAGCCGGGTGGCCTTCCTCTTCGGGTAGCCGAAGACCTGCTGGAACACGTAGGTCACGTAGGTCATCAGGTTGACCGGGTCGTTCCACACGATGGTGACCCAGGGCTTGTCCGATACCGGATTGTCTGCGGACCGCGGAAGATCCACCTCAGCGGGCGCCACGCTCACAACTACCCACCTCCTACTACGTAGTCTTCCACCTGTGACGAATTCGGTGAACCACCAGTCCGGTCCTGGGACCGCTTTGCTTACCGATCACTACGAGCTGACCATGCTCCAGGGATCGCTGCGCAGCGGCGCCGCCCACCGCCGGGCCGTCTTCGAGGTGTTCGCCAGGCACCTGCCGCACGGCCGCCGGTACGGCGTCGTGGCGGGCACCGGGCGCCTGCTCGACGCCATCGAGCGGTTCCGCTTCAGCCCGGCCGATCTGGACTTTCTTGGCGACGCGGGCATCGTGGACTCGCCAACGCTGGCGTTCCTGGAATCGTACCGGTTCAGCGGCAACGTCTGGGGTTACTCCGAGGGTGACTGCTACTTCCCCGGCTCGCCGATTCTGGTCGTCGAGGGCACGTTCGCCGAAGCGGTGCTGCTGGAGACGGTGACGCTGTCGATCCTCAACCACGACTGCGCGATCGCCTCGGCCGCGTCCCGGATGGTGACCGCCGCCGGGGACCGCCCGCTGATCGAGATGGGCTCGCGGCGGACGCATGAGCGGGCCGCGGTGGCCAGCGCGCGTTCGGCCTATATCGCGGGCTTTGCTTCGACGTCGAACCTGCAGGCGCGGTTTTCGTACGGCGTGCCCAGTGCCGGCACCAGCGCGCACGCGTTCACGCTGGTGCACGACAACGAGCGCAGCGCGTTCGCCACCCAGGTGGAGGCGCTGGGCAAGGCGACGACGCTGCTGGTCGACACGTACGACGTGCCGCGGGCGGTGCGGACCGCGATTTCGGTGGCGGGTACCGAGCTGGGGGCGGTCCGGATCGACAGCGGCGACCTGCCGGTGCTGGCGCGGCAGGTGCGCGCGGAGCTTGATGCGCTGGGTGCGTCGTCGACGCGGATCATTCTGACCGGGGACCTGGACGAGTACTCGATCGCGGCGCTGGGCGCGGTGCCGGTGGACGGGTACGGGGTCGGCACCTCGCTGGTCACCGGGTCGGGCGCGCCGACCGCGGCGCTGGTGTACAAGCTGGTGGCGCGTTCCTCCTCGGCTGATCCCGCTAGCGATCTGGTGCCGGTGGCCAAGCGGTCGGTAGGCAAGCCGGGACGCGGGGGGCGCAAGTGGGCGGTGCGGCACCGGGACGCGGATGGCATCGCGCTGAGCGAGCGGATCAGCCTGAGCCCGCCCGACCCGGGGCCGCGGGACCGGGAGCTGCTGACGCTTCTGGTTTCCGAGGGTTCGGCGGTGGGTTCGTCCGGGATTGAGGTGGCGCGCGAGCAGCACCGGGCGGCGCTGGCCGAGCTGCCGCCGTACGCGCTGCAGCTGTCCCGCGGGTACCCGGCGATCCCGACCGTGTTCGAGACCTTTGACGGCGCCGACGAGTCCTAATCGTTACCTTCCTGGACTGGTACCGCGGGCGTGGTCGGGCGTGTCTATATACGTGCCTGATGACTTCGGGGAGTTCTACGAGGGCAGCTACCGCCGCGTAGTGGCGCTGGTAGCCGCCATCGTCGGCGACCGGCACCAGGCCGAAGACATCGCTCAGGAGGCTTTCTCCCGAGCGTTGGCCCGGTGGCACCGGATCGCCCACTACGAGCTCCCCGAGGCGTGGGTGCGGAGGGTCGCGCTCCGGCTCACTATCGACGCGGCCAGGCGGACGCACCGGGTCAGGGTCATGTCCGCGCTGCTGGCGGTGGGGCAGCGCGGGGCGTCCAGTGACCGGTACGACATGCATGACCCGCTGGAGGCAACGGCGCTGAGCGTCGCCCTGATGCGGCTGCCGCTCCCCCAGCGCCAGGTCCTGGTGCTGTATTACCTGGCTGATCTGCCGGTGGATGACATCGCACGCGACTGCGGGATTTCGATGGGCACGGTGCGGGCCCGGCTGGCGGTGGCCAGGCACCAGCTGCACCGCGAGCTCACCGAGTCCGAGTCGGACGAAGAGGTGCCCAATGCTCGATGACTCGCCGCCCTCGCTGCACGAGCAGCTTGCCGATTGGGTACGCCCGATCACCAGCTTGCCCATCCCGGACATCCGGGTCCTGCGGAGGCGGGCCCGGCGGCGGGGGGTGCGCAGGGCCGCAGCGGTCACCGCGGTCGTGGCTGTGATCGCCGTCGGCGTCACCGCCGCCGGCCTGCCGGGAACGGGGCGGCCCGCAGGGGGTCGCCCCGTGGCACCGCAGGCGATCCGGACTCACGGAGGATGGCAGCCGGGCCCGCGCTCGCGGCCGACGCCAGCCCGGCCGTCGCCCCGTACATCGTGATTCCCGGCTGGGGCGGCGACGGGACCGCCCAGGTGAGAAACATCTTCGTGGGCAAGGCCATCGCGACCATCCAGCCGCTGCCCGGCCAGTACGTAGTGGGGGCCGCGGCGGCAGGCGACGATCACACGTTCCTGCTGCAGGCGGAGATGGGCGGCCAGCAGCAGGTGGTCAACGGACGCAAGGTCGGGCCGCCCCAGAATCCCACCACCGTCGCGTTCGATGAACTGCGCCTGGCCGCAGACGGCCGGCCGATATCCCTGGTCACGGTGCTCACCATCCCGGCGCGGGATGCTCTGTCGGGATTTGCAATCTCCCAGGACGCGAGCATGCTCGCGTACGCCAACACGAATAACAGCGGGTTCGCGACCGTATCGCTCGCGACGGGCACGCGCCGGTCATGGGCGCCGGTGGACAGCGGGACCGTGGCCCCGTACAGCCTGTCGTGGGCGGGTGACCGGACCCTCGCGTTCGAGTGGTCGTCGGGGAATAACCGCCATCCGCCGGGCCTCGGGATCCGCGTGCTCGACGTCAGCGCGCGAGGAAACCTTCTGGTGGCCTCTCGGCTGGTCGTCCCGTACGGCCAGTACTGCGACGCCCTCGGAGCCTGCCAGGACGGCCAGCTGCTCACCGCGGATGGGTCCAAGGTGCTGGTCACTAGGGTGGTGGCGGCGGGCCAGGACTACACGGACAGCGTGGTGGAGTACTCCGTCCGCACCGGGCAGCGCCTCGTGGACGTGATGCCGGCGATCCGCACTCCTTACGCCGGGCCGCCCTGCGTGCCGCTATGGACCAATCCGTCGGGCGAGCAGGTGATCTCGTTCTGCGGAGGGCACGGTGAGCGGTTCGACCATGGCCGCCTCAGCCGGATCACGTTGCACCCGCCGATGTACGGCCTGAACTTCGGCGCCCTGTTCGCCTGGTAACCGGCTGCGCAGTCTTCGTCGTCTTCGTAGCTGGTCAAGGTCGGGTAGCTTCTGGCATACTGCGCAGCCGCAGCACGCCGCCCTTCATAACCGGCTTCAGATTCGGACATTCCGCGCGTGAACCATGATCATGAACAGTATGCGAACATTTTCGAAATAACCCGAGGTGGGCGCCTGGCCCGATGCGGGCCGACGGACCATCGGGCTCACAAGAGCCATCTTGGAGATCTCCCAGCGGTCTGGCCAGCCCGGCTCGTCGTCTGGCGATCGAGGCCACGTTCACGCTGTGACACGCCGCTGCGAGCAGGGCCGGGCCGCTGCGAGCAGGGTGGGCCGCGCGGCCGTTCGGGGGTTGTGGCACACAACCCCCGATAGGCGGGGGTCGTGGACCACGCACCCCAGACGGGACGCGCGATCCCGGCGAGAAAACGGCAGCTCATCCGATAGGGTGTGGACAACGACCCAGCTACGGAAGCCAGCACGCTCAGCACGCGGAACAAACCCGCAAACCCGGCGAAGTCCCGGCCCGTGCCGGACGCGAATCCACAGCGAGCCATCAATCCCACATCGCCGAGCCCGGACAGGCCGCAGGCGCACGTTATTTTGGGACGCTCATATTTGGGCACCGGTGGACGCGGGAGAGTGGGACGCGTCGTTGGACTCCTGCTGGTACCGATCGTTTAATGGGTTGGCTGGCCGGGGTGCGGTCCGGCTAGCCTGCTTGTCATGCCTGTTGACTTTTCGTCGTTCGCTGCCGTGCTGCGGAATCTCGGGGTGGCGGGCCAGGTTCGTGAGCTGCCCGATCCCGCGCCGACGGCGGCGACGGCCGCGGCTCAGCTCGGCTGCGAGGTGGGCGCGATCGCGAACAGCCTGATCTTCAACGCGGACGGGGCGCCGCTGCTGGTCATGACGAGCGGCGCGCACCGGGTTTCGGAAGCGCGCGTGGCGGCGCTGGTCGGAGCCGTCTCGGTGAGGCGGGCCGACGCGCGTTCGGTCAGGGAGTGGACCGGGCAGGCCATCGGCGGCGTCGCCCCGGTGGGGCACCCCGCTCCGATCCGGACGCTGGTCGACACGTGGCTGGACAAGTACGACGTGGTGTGGGCGGCGGCCGCCCACCCGCACACGGTGTTTCCGACCTCGTTCGCCGAGCTGATCCGGATCACCGGCGGGACGCCGGCCGAGGTCGGCGAGTAGGGCCGGGAAGCTATCCGGGCGGTTTGCGCCAGAGCAGGGAGTACCGCCACAACACGTGACGGCGGTAGCGGACGCCGGGCAGCGCGGTGGCGGCCATGGCGCGGGCCTCGCGCCAGCTGTGGTCCGGATCCATGATCGGCGCGCCGGGTCCGCCCTTGTGGCGTGTGATCCGGTAGAGCAGGGCCACGGGGGTACAGGCGACGGCTACCAGCAGGTCGGCGAGGGACTTGTCCGCGGCCAGGCCGACGACCGCGAGCCGGCCGCCGGGCCTCAGGAGCCGGGCCATGGCGGCCAGCGCGGCGGTGAAGTCCATGTGGTGCAGCGAGGTGTTGGCGCAGACGAAGTCGAAGCTGGCCGCCTCGAAGGGATAGGTCAGGAAGTCGGCCTCGATGAAGGTGACCCGGGCGTCTTCCCGGGCCCGGGCCAGGGCGATCATGCGCGGGTCACGGTCGATCCCGGTCACCTGCTGGCAACGTCCGGCCAGGCGCCCGGCGAGCAGCCCGTCTCCGCAGCCGACGTCCAGCGCGGTGTCGCAGCCGGGCGGGACCGCGTCGAGGATGACGGGCTGGTAGTGGACGTTGTGGTTCCAGTAGCCGGGCCGAGCCATCACGCCTCCCGGCTTCGGAGGATACCGTTGGCCCTATGCGTGCGCTGATCATCGTCGACGTTCAGAACGACTTCTGCGAGGGCGGCTCGCTGGCGGTGGCCGGCGGGGCCGCGGTGGCCCGGGCGGTGAGCGAGCACGTGGCCGGCGGCAACCATGAGTACGCGCACGTGGTGGCGACCCAGGACTACCACATCGACCCGGGCAGCCATTTCTCCGATCACCCGGACTACGCGGCGTCCTGGCCGGCGCACTGCGTGGTGGGCACGATCGGTGCGGACTTCTACCCGGAGCTGGATACCTCGGCGGTGGAGGCGGTGTTCCGCAAGGGGCAGCACGCCGCGGCCTACAGCGGGTTCGAGGGGGCCGACGACAACGGGACGAGGCTGGGCGACTGGCTTCGCCAGCACGGGGTGGACGAGGTGGACGTGGTGGGCATCGCCACCGACTACTGCGTGCACGCGACCGCCGCGGACGCGGCCCGGGCGGGGTTTGCCACCCGGGTGCTGCTCAACCTGACCGCGGGCGTGGCTGCGGCGTCCACAGCTGAGGCGATCGCGGACCTCCGCGCCCAGGGTGTGGAGCTCGCAGGCGGTTAGCGGCCGGAGATGGCCCAGGCCCGGATCTTGTCGATGCGGGCCTGGATCTGGTCGGCGGTGGCCTGGGGCAGCGGCGGCCCGCCGCAGGCCTGGCGCAGCTCGGCGTGGATGACGGCGTGGGGCTGGCCGGTGCGGTGACTCCAGGCGCCGACCAGGCCGTTGAGCTCCTTGCGCAGGGCGGCGAGCTGCTGGCGGGTCACCGGCGGGGCGGCGGGGGCGGACGGGGCGGCAGGGACCGATGGGGTGACGGGGGTTTGGGCGGCGCGGGTTTGGGCGGCGCGGCTTGGGGCGGCGTGGGCGGCGGGGGCGGGGCGGGAGCGGGCGGCTAGCTGGGATTGCTGGCGCTTGCTGAGCAGGGTCCGGACCTGGTCGGGTTCTAGGAGGCCGGGCAGGCCGAGGAAGTCCTCTTCCTCGGGGCTGCCGGCCGCGGCGGCGGTGCCGAACTCGCCGCCGTCGTACAGGACCCGGTCGAAGTGGGCCGACGCGTTGAGCGGCTGGAAGGCCGGCTCACCGAGTTGGTCGGGGGTGTCTCGTTCGCGCTGGGCCTCGGCCAGTTCGTCCGCCTCGGGGCTGTCACTAGTAGCGGAGCGAAGCACGTGGTCCCGTTCGGCCTCCAATTCCGCGGCGAACCCGAGCAGGACCGGTACCGAGGGCAGGAACACCGAAGCCGTCTCACCCCGCCGGCGCGCCCGGACGAAGCGGCCTACGGCCTGGGCGAAGTACAGGGCGGTGGACACGCTGGTGGCGTAGACGCCGACGGCCAGCCGGGGGAGGTCGACGCCCTCGGAGACCATCCGCACGGCGACCATCCAGCGCTCGCCGGATTCGGCGAACGCGGCGATCTTCTTCGACGCCGCCGGGTCGTCGGAGAGCACTACGACCGGGCGCTTGCCGGTCAGGCCGCGCAGCAGCGCGGCGTAGGCCCGTGCGTCGTCGTGATCCCCCGCGATGACCAGGCCGGCCGCGTCGGGCATGCCGCGGCGCACCTCGGTCAGCCGTTTGTCCGCGGCCTCGAGCACCCGGCTGACCCACTCCCCCGCCGGGTCCAGCGCGGTCCGCCAGGCCTGGGCGATCTGGTCCTTGGTCATCGGGGTGCCCAGTGTGGCGGTGATCTCGTCGCCGGCCCGGGTGCGCCAGCGCATCTCGCCGGAGTAGGCCAGGAAGATCACCGGGCGGACCACGCCGTCTTCAAGCGCGGGCCCGTAGCCGTACACGTAGTCCGAGGCGCTGCGCTTGCCGCCGCCCGGTTCGTCGATGTAGGTGACGAACGGGATGGGGTTGGCGTCGCTGCGGAACGGCGTGCCGGTCAGCGCGAGCCGGCGCCGGGCCGGGTCGAAGGCCTCCTTGACCGCGTTGCCCCAGGACAGCGCGTCGCCCGCGTGGTGGATCTCGTCGAAGACGACCAGCGTGCGGCGGTTCTCGGTGCGCTGACGGTGCAGCGCCGGGTGCGCCGCGACCTGCGCGTAGGTGACGGCCACCCCGGTGAAGTCCGCGCCCGCCCGGCCCTGGGCGTTGCGGTAGGCGGAGTCGATGGCGATGCCGAACCTGCTGGCCGCCTGCGCCCACTGGTGCTTGAGGTGCTCGGTGGGAGTGACGATGGTGAGCGTGGCGATCTCGCGCCGGGCCAGGAGTTCGGCCGCGACGGTGAGCGCGTAGGCGGTCTTGCCCGCGCCGGGCGTGGCGACCAGCAGGAAATCGCGCCGGAGCAGGCGGAAGTACTCGTGGTACGCGTCCTTCTGCCACCCGCGCAGCTGGGACAGGAGATCATCAGAGGGGCGTGGGGTGCTCACGAGGCCGAAACTCTACCGGCTGTTCCGGCTCGTGGGGGTCCGGCGCACCGTTTCGGCCAGTAGTCGGCTCAGTCGTCGGCCCAGTAGTCGGCTCAGTCGTCGGCGCCTTCGCGATCGCGCAACTGGTCGTGGATCTCCTTGCAAGCCGGGCAGATCGGATAGCGCTTCGGGTCGCGGCTGGGAACCCACACCTTGCCGCACAGCGCGACCAGCGGGGTGCCCATCACCGAGCTCTCGACGATCTTGTCCTTCACCACGTAGTGCGCGAACCGCTCGTGGTCGCCGTCACCGTGCGACAGGTCGGGCCTTGTATCTTCGCGGACGCGCGTGTCCTGCTCCGGAAGAACCTCAGTCTCGCTCACGCACGCGATTCTAGTTCAGGCTGTGCCTAATTGAGACTTGGGTCATCAGGGTAAGTCGCCACGTAGGCGAGTTCGCCGCCCTGACGGCGCAGGACGGCGGGCCACAGCCGGTCCGGCTCGGCGCTGAACGCGTCGGCCGGCTCGGCCTGCACCACGTACCACGCGCCCTCCTCGATCTCGGCCTTGAGCTGCCCGGCGCTCCAGCCGGCGTAGCCCGCGTACACGCGCAGCGAGGCGATCGCGGGGGCGAGCAGGCCGGGCGGGGCGTCGAGGTCCACCAGGCCGAGACGGGTCATGGCCGGGGCGCCGCCGTCCAGCGGATGCCAGCCGACCGGCTCGTCGGTCCCGGGGACCAGGGCCAGGGCCAGGGCGCTGTTGGGCGAGACGGGGCCGCCGGTGAAAACGACCGGCGGATCGGTGGCCAGTTCGGTCCACGGCTCGAGGACCTGGCCGACCGGGACCTGGGTGGGCCGGTTCAGTACCACGCCGAGCGTGCCCTGCTCCGGTTCGTGCTCCACGACCAGGACGACGGTCCGGCGGAAGTTCGGATCTCCTAGCAGCGGGGTGGCGACGAGCAGGCGACCCGTCAGAGCATCCGATGCTATGTCGTCCATGTATCTATCATCGTTCAAGTTCGGAGCTGGCGGCGTCGCGGACGGCGGCCGCGACCGATGAGGTCACGTCCGGGTGGAAGACCGACGGGATGATGTAGTGCGGGCCGATCTCGTCCGGCGAAACCACGTCGGCCAGCGCCTGCGCGGCGGCGATCAGCATGGCGTCGCTGATGTGCCTGCTCTGCGCGTCGAGCAGCCCGCGGAACACGCCTGGGAAGGCCAGCACGTTGTTGATCTGGTTCGGGTAGTCGCTGCGGCCGGTGGCCACCACCGCGGCGTACTCGCTGGCCGCGTCCGGGTCGACCTCGGGGTCGGGGTTGGCCAGCGCGAACACGATGCTGTTCGCGGCCATCGTCTTGATGTCCTGGCCGGAGAGGATGTTCGGGGCGGACAGGCCGATGAACACGTCGGCGCCGTTGACGGCGCCGCGGAGGTCGCCCGCGTAGCCGTCGCGGTTGGTGTGCTCCGCGATCCAGCGCAGGCTGGGGTTCAGGCCCGGGCGCTTTTCGTGCACGGCGCCCTGGTCGTCTGCCACCGTGATGCGGGCGGCGTCGGCACCCGCGCCGAGCAGCAGCTTGAGCACGGCGGTCCCGGCGGCGCCGGCCCCGGCCATGGCGATGCGGACCTCGGGGAGCTTCTTGCCCACCACGCGCAGCGCGTTGGTCAGCGCGGCCATGACCACGATCGCGGTGCCGTGCTGGTCGTCGTGGAACACCGGGATGTCGAGCAGGTCGCGCAGGCGCCGCTCGACTTCGAAGCAGCGCGGCGCGCTGATGTCCTCCAGGTTGATCCCGCCGAAGCCGGGCGCGATGAGCTGCACGGTCCGGACGATCTCGTCGCTGTCCTGGCTGTCCAGGCAGATCGGCCAGGCGTCGATGTCGGCGAACCGCTTGAACAGCGCGGCCTTGCCCTCCATGACCGGCATGGCGGCGTAGGGGCCGATGTTGCCCAGGCCGAGCACGGCCGAGCCGTCGGTCACCACCGCGACGGAGTTGCGCTTGATGGTCAGCCGCCGCGCGTCGTCGGGGTTTTCCGCGATGGCCACGGCGACCCGGCCGACGCCGGGGGTGTACGCCATCGACAGGTCGTCGCGGTTGCGCAGCGGTACCTTGGAGCGCATCTCGATCTTGCCGCCCAGGTGCAGCAGGAACGTCCGGTCGCTGACCTTGTGCACGGTCACGCCGTCGATCGCGGCCAGGGCCGCGACGATGGACTGGGCGTGGTCCTCGCCCCGGGCGGCGCACGTGACGTCCACCCGCAGCCGGTCGTTGCGTCCGGCGGTCACGTCGAGCGCGGTGACCAGCCCGCCGGCGTGCTCTACCGCCCGGGTGATCTCGCTGACCGCGCGGCCGCGGGACGCCACCTCCAGGCGAACGGTGATCGAGTAGGAGACACTGGGCGCCATGGTCACGTGGGTAAGCGTACGGTGCGTGGCGCGTACGCTGGAAAGGTGAGCATGGAACCCGCGGTGGTGGACGCTGGGATCGACGTCGCCCGGCTGCGCGTGGCCCTGGCCCGGCTGTCTCGCCGGATGCGCCGTCACGAGCTGGCGGGCCTGACGCCCACCCAGCTCGCGGCGCTGGCCACGATCGGCAAGACCGGGCCGATGCGGCTCGGCGACCTGGCCGCCGCGGAGGGCATCGCCCCGTCCACGCTCACCCGGCTGGTGACCGCGCTGGAAGACAGCGGGTACGTGCAGCGGACCGCGGATCCGAGCGACGCGCGGGCGAGCACCCTGGCTATCACCGCGCACGGCCAGGAGGCCCTGGAGCGCATCCGCACCGAGACCACCCTGATGCTGACCGCGAGCCTGGAGCTGCTCACCCCGGAGCAGCGGTCCACGCTGGCCGCGGCGCTGCCCGTGCTCGAGCAGCTCGCGGACGGCCGGTTAGGTTTCCTGGCTCGGCCAGGCGGCGGGCCAGGGCGTCGCGTTCCCTGGTGACCTGGGCGAGCTGCTGCTCCAGGTCGATGATGCGGCGGATGGCCTGCAGGGTGATGCCCTCGTCGGCCATGGAGACGACCTGCTGGATGACCCGGATCTCGTAGCGGGTGTAGCGGCGCTGGCCGCCCGCGGACCGTTGCGGCGAGACGACTCGCAGCTCGTCGACACGGCGCAGGAACGCCTGCTTGACCGCGAGCATGTCGGCGACCTGGCCGACGGTGAACAGCGGGATGTGCTCGTCTTCCAGGGGTGATCGGGCCATGTGGCTCTGCCTCCTCTCCGGCCTCTGCCTGCCTCCTGCCCAGATGGTAAGCGGCCGGCGGAACGCATCTGCGCCCGCCGGCCGCTGGTTTCGCTACCGAGCTGCTGACCTGGGTCAGGCAGCGAGCTCCTTCTGCTCGTCGCCCTGGCGGACCTCCACCTTGCGCGGCTTGGCCTGCTCCAGGACCGGGATCCGGACCTCGAGGACACCATTGTTGTAGGCGGCCTCGACGGCGTCGGCGTTCAGGTTCTTGGACAGGTACAGGCGGCGCGTGAAGGTACCGAACGTGCGCTCGCGGACGAAGAACTTGTCGCTCTCGGCGTGCTCTTCGGCCCGCTTGACGCTGACCGACAGGACACCGCGGTCCACGGTGACCTCGATCGACTCAGGGTCGATGCCGGGTACGTCGAACCGCAGCAGCACGTCGTCTTCGCGACGCACGCCGTCCAGCGGCATGACGGCGGCCCTGCCGACAACAGCAGGGCCGAACGCACGCCGGGTGGCCCGGGCGAACGGGTCATAAGTAGTCAGGTACATCCTTGCCTCACCTCCGATTGGTGTATGGGGACTCGGCCGGAGTACCCGACTTCATCCTCTGCAGGCAAGGAACTTACAACTCTGCTTGTATATTCCCTTGGGCTAGAAGAGAAGGGACGAGAGAGTGGACCGGGCCTTGGTCACCCGCGGATCGCGCGGCGGGAGGATGTCGAACAGGCCGACCAGATGCGCGCGCGCCCGGTCCCGGTCCTCGCCCGAGGTCCGCCGGACCACGCCGAGCAGCCGGTCGAACGCCTCCTCGATCCGGCCCGTGGCCAGGTCGATGTCGGCCACGGCGATCTGGGCCTGCACGTTGTCGGGATGTTCGGCCGCGTCCCGGCGCGAACGAGCCTGATCGTAGGAGCTGACCCGGCGGATCAGGTTGACCTGGGCCAGGCCCGCCTTGGCGATCGGGTCGCCGGGCGAGGCGGCCAGCTCCTGCTCGAAGGCGGTGGCGGCGGCGTCCATGTCGCCGCGTTCCATGGCCGCGCGGGCCTCGACGAAGGCGGGCGGCAGCTGATCGGCCTGGCCGTTTCCGCCGCCCTCGTCCTCTTCGACGTCGCCGCTGCCCGGCTCGGCCAGGCCCATCTTCTCCGCGACACCAAGCACCTGGCCCAGCCACTGGCGGACCTGGGCTTCCGGCATGGCACCGAGGAAACCGTCCACCAGC
The DNA here is from genome assembly GCA_963819785.1 of uncultured Actinomycetes bacterium. Taxonomy (GTDB): domain Bacteria; phylum Actinomycetota; class Actinomycetes; order Streptosporangiales; family Streptosporangiaceae; genus Palsa-504. The sequence goes on from CAWFXW010000020.1 coordinate 72,081, forward strand.
TGGCCGCCGATGACCGCGACCACCATGGGGATGCTCTGCACCTGCAGGGCCGCGGCCAGCTGGGGGTTGGCGTCGACGTCGACCTTGGCCAGGATCCATTTCCCGTCGGCCTCGGCGGCGAGCTTCTCCAGCACCGGGCTGAGCTGCTTGCACGGCCCGCACCATTCGGCCCATAGGTCGATGATCACCGGCGTCGTCCTGGACCGTTCGACGACGTCGGTATTAAAGGTCTGCTCGCTGACCTCGATGACGGAGCCGTCGCTCGGCGCGGCGGATCCGGCGGATTGGGCCGCCTGCTGCCTGCGCTGCACGGCCGCCTGCCGTGCACCCAGATCGACGGCACCATAGAGCGAAAAATCCCGCGGCTGCATGACTCCATCCTGCCGTATGCATCCGAGGAGTTGATCCGGGACTCCGCCAGTCGCGGGCTGCCCGGCGTTGGCGTGAGCCTGGCCCGGCGTTGGCGTGAGCCTGGCCCGGCGTTGGCCGGGCCTTGCCATGCGGCATTGGTTGCTCTACAGTAACCGTTGCCTATGAGTAACCAAGCTGCGGATGCCGTGTTCGACGCACTGGGCGAGCCGGTGCGACGGCGCATCCTGGAACTGCTGCACGAGGGGCCCACACCGGTGGGCGAACTCGCCGCGCGCTTGCCCGTGGGCCGCCCCGCGGTGAGCAAGCATCTGCGGGTGCTGAGCAACGCGGGACTGATCGAGCACCGCAGCGCCGGCACCCGGAACCTGTACATGCTGGCCCCGGGCGGGATGGCCGCCGCACAGCAGTGGCTGGTCCGGACCTGGGATACCGTCCTGGCCGCTTACGCCGCCGAGGTCGGCCTGCTAAGAAAGGAGAGCAGCCTGTGAGTGCCGTGCCGCCTACTCGCGTTCCGCCCGTCCGCAGGGAGGTACTGGTCGACGCGGACCCGGACACCGCGTTCGAGGTGTTTACCGCGCGGATCGCGCGCTGGTGGCCGCTGGCCGAGCTCAGCGTGTACGGCGCGGGCACCACAGTGGCCTTTGACGACGGGCAGATCGTGGAGCGCGGCCCGGACGGTTCGACGGCGCTGTGGGGCACGGTCACGCGGTGGGAGCCGCCAGGAGCGCTGGCGTTCAGCTGGCACCCCGGACACGAGCCGGACCGGGCCAGCCACGTCGAGATCACCTTCGCGGCCGCGGGCGAGCAGACGCTGGTCACGGTGGAACACACGGGCTGGGAGGTCTTCGCTGACCCGGCCGCGGCCCGGGCCGAGTACGACCACGGCTGGCCGATGGTCCTGGACCGCTACCGCGAGTACGCCGACCGTCCAGGTGATACCTGGGTCGCGCTGATGCACCGGCCCGGCCCGGCCGCCCCGGCCAGCGGGCCGCTGGTCGAGGACCCGCGGTTCGCCGAGCACGTCGCGTTCCTGACCCGGATGCGGGACGCGGGCTACCTGGTGGCGGCCGGCCCGATGGGCGACCGGGCGGGTGAGGGGATGACGATCCTGCGGCTGCCCGGCGCCGATCAGCTGGCCGCGGCGACCAGGCTGGCCACCGAGGACGACGCCAGCGTGACGGGCGGCCTGCTGGCGGTCACCGTCCGCTGGTGGCAGCCGATGATGGCGGCCGGGCCGTGGGCCGGCGCGTCCTAGTTGCTGGCCCGGACCGGCGGTCTGGCGGTCAAGGCCCGGGCGGCGGTCACCGCAGCCCGGCAAGCGCAGACCACGAGCGGCTTCGGTGCCTTCTACATCTATAACCGCGGCGCCGTGTCCCGCACGGCTTGCGGGGCACGGCGCTGCCGCGTGCTCTACGTTGGTCAGATGAGATTTGGCCTGGTCGGCACCGGATACTGGGCGCGGGTCACGCACGCCCCGGCGCTGGCCCGAACGGAAGGCACTGAACTCACCGCGGTCTGGGGCCGTGACCCGCGGGCCGCGGCCGAGCTTGCGGGCGAGTACGGGGCCACCCCTTATCAAGACGTCTCCGCGTTCCTCGCCGCAGTAGATGCCGTGTCGTTCGGCGTCCCGCCGGACGTGCAGGCACCCATTGCCACGCAGGCGGCCCGGCAGGGCAAGCACCTACTGCTCGAGAAGCCGGTCGCGCTGACCGAGGCGGCGGCCGACGGCATGGTCGAGGCGGTCGAGCAGGCCGGGGTGGCCTCGGTGGTGTTCTTCACCCAGCGGTTCCAGCCGGACGTGCGGGCCTGGCTGGCCGAGGTGCACGATCGCGGCGGATGGACCGGCGGAGTGTCGGCCTGGCTGGGCTCGGCGCTGCAGGAATCCAACCCGTTCAACACGCCGTGGCGCCGGGACAAGGGCGGCCTGTGGGATGTCGGTCCGCACGTGGTCTCGCTGCTGTGGGCCAGTCTGGGCCCGGTGACATCGGTCACCGCCGATTCCGGTCCCGCCGACGTGACGCACCTGGTCCTGCACCATCAGGGTGGGGCGACCAGCACGACCACTGTCACGCTCAGCGCGACCAAGGCCGCCGAGTGCTCCGAGGCGTACGTTTGGGGCGAGTCTGGCCGGCTGGCCGCGCCGCTCGGGAGCGTGGATCCGGTCGCGGCGCTGAGCGCCGCCCTGAGTGAACTGGTGGCCAACGCCCGGGCGGGGCAGACCCGGCACCCGTGCGACGTGTGGTTCGGCCGGGATGTGGGACGCGTGCTGGCCGAAGCGCAACACCAGCTCGATGCGCGGCGCGCGGGGTTTGCGTAGGTCAACGGCCAGGGTATTGACGTAGCATCTGTTGTGCTACGGTTTCTCGAATGAATGACACCCCGGAGCGGAATCCGCGGCCGGTGAGCCGTGCGGCCCGGACCCGCAATCCCGGCCGACCCGCAGCTCGGGCTGAGGCGACCCCGACCCGCGGCGCCGCGAGTACGCGTATCGGGATCAGGGAACTGCGCCAGCACGCCAGCGTCTACGTCGACCTGGCGGAGAAGGGGTACACGGTGGACATCACGAACCGGGGACGCCTGGTGGCCCAGCTCGTCCCGGTCACCGAGCCGGGCAGCCCGCTGGAACGCCTGATCGCGGCCGGGATCATCGAGCCAGCCGAGGAGAGCGGAGGCGCCGGCGACCTCGAACCGTACCCGGCGCCGCCTGCGGGCCGGCCAACCGCCAGCGAGATCCTGAGCCAGCTGCGGCAATGATCTACCTCGACTCATCGGCGCTGGTCAAGCTGGCCGTGACCGAGCCCGAATCGGCCGCGCTCGCCCGCTGGCTGGCCGAGCGGTCGAGCCAGCCGCTGGTCTCCAGCGCGCTGCACCGGGCCGAGGTGCCGCGGGCGGTCTGGCGTGCCGAGCCCGGCGCGCTGCCGCGCAGCTACCGGGTGCTCAAGCGCATCGCGCGGGTGACGCTGACCGCCGACATGCTGGACGACTCGGCCACGCTGCCGCCGCAAGCCCTGTGCGCGGCGCATGCCATTCACCTGGCCGCCGCCCTGGCGCTAAAGCAGGACCTGACGGCGTTCGTCGCCTACGACTCGCGGCTTCTGACCGCGGCGGCTGACGCCGGGCTCCCGGTCGCCTCACCCAGCTAGATTTTCATGATCGCGAAGACTTTTCCAGTCTGGAGAGACTGAAAAGTCTTCATCAAAACCGAATCCCCCACAGGGAAAGCATTTAAGCCACCACTAGTGATCGAATGCGTGCGGGACGGGCGGGGTGTGCGGGACGGGCGGGGCGGGATGGGTGCTGCGACGACTGGGTGCTGCGGCGACTTCGGGGTGTGTGGTGTGCGTGGTGTGCGGGGTGGGGCGCGGTCGGGTGGGTTAGAAGGCGGCGGGCTCGGTGTAGGAGCCCCATTCGGTGCGGAGGGCGGAGCAGATCTCGCCCAGGGTGGCTTCGGCGCGGGCGGCGTCGAGGATGGGCGGGACCAGGTTGACGTCGGTGCGGGCGGCGGCGACCAGGGCGGACAGCGCGGCGTCGACGACGCGGCGGTCGCGGCGGGCGCGGCGGCTGGCGAGCAGGGCGACCTGCTCGCGTTCGACCTCGGGGCTGATGCGCAGGATCTCCAGCGGGGCGGCGACGGTCTGGGTGTGGCAGTTCACCCCGACGATCTTCTTCTCGCCCTTCTCGAGTTTGCGCTGGTAGGCGAACGAGGCCTCGGCGATCTCGCCGGTGAACCAGCCGTCCTCGATGCCCTGCAGGATCCCGCCGGTCATCGAGCCGTCCGGGCTCATCTCGCGAATCCGGGCGAAGATCGCCTCGGCCTGCGCTTCCAGCCGGTCGGTCAGCGCTTCGACGTACCACGAGCCGCCGAGCGGGTCGGTCACGTTGAGCACGCCGGTCTCCTCCATGAGGACCTGCTGGGTGCGCAGGGCGGTCTCGGCGGCCGCCTCGCCAGGCAGCGCCAGCACCTCGTCCAGGGCGTTGGTGTGCAGCGAGTTGGTCCCGCCGAGCACCGCGGCCAGGGCCTCGACCGCGGTCCGGACGATGTTGTTGTCCGGCTGCTGGGCAGTCAGCGAGACGCCCGCGGTCTGGGTGTGGAAGCGCAGCCACTGGGCGCGCTCGGTACGAGCGCCGTAGACGTCGCGCAGCCAGCGGGCCCAGATCCGCCGGGCGGCGCGGAACTTGGCGATCTCCTCGAAGAAGTCGATGTGCGCATCAAAGAAGAAGGAGAGACCGGGCGCGAACTTCTCGATGTCCAGGCCCAGGGACAGGCCCAGCTCCACGTAGCCGAACCCGTCGGCCAGGGTGAAGGCGAGCTCCTGCGGCGGCCGTCGAGCCCGCCTCCCGGATGTGGTAGCCGGAGACCGACAGCGGCTTGTACCGGGGGATGTTCGCGCCGCAGTACTGCATCAGGTCGCCGATGAGGCGCAGGTGCGGGCGCGGCGGGAACAGCCACTCCTTCTGCGCGATGTATTCCTTGAAGATGTCGGTCTGCAGCGTGCCGTCCAGGGCGGACAGGTCCGCGCCCTGGCGTTCGGCCGCGACGAGATACATGCAGAAGACCGGGACGGCCGGGCCGCTGATCGTCATCGACGTGGTGGTATCGGCCAGGGCGATGCCCTCGAACAGTACGTCCAGGTCGGCGGCCGAGTCGATCGCCACCCCGCAGTGCCCGACCTCGCCCAGCGAGCGGGGGTCATCGGAGTCCCGGCCCATCAGAGTCGGCATGTCGAACGCGACGCTGAGCCCGGCGCCCCCGGCGCGCAGCAGCATCTTGTACCGCTCGTTGGTCTGCCGGGCGTTGCCGAAGCCGGAGAACTGGCGGATCGTCCACGGCTTGCCCCGGTAGCCGGTGGCGTGGATGCCGCGGGTGAACGGGAACTCCCCCGGCCAGCCGATCCGCTCGTCGGCATCGGGCGGCCCGTATACCGGGTCGACCTCGAGCCCGGACAGCGTGGTGAAGTCCGCGTCGCCCCGTACCTGTCCGCACTGCGCGGCCTGGTCGAAGCGCTGCTGCCAGCGGCTGCGGGCCGCGTCGGGCTCGGGCATGGGATCCGCCTAGATAGTAGGACGTCCTACTATCTCCAGTGTATGCCGGGGTGGGCAGGCACGAGCGAGGGACGACGCACGCACCACGGACCGTTCCGCAAAAAAGAGGGTTTTTCTGTGCAACCGATCAGACCTCTGCGTCGTCTCTTAAGAGCGCAAGGCAGTCGTATTGAACCAGTCGTATTAAACACAGGGGACAGCCGTTTGCGCGCTGCGGTGGCCCGGACGTCCACGGGGGCGCGCCCGGGCCAGGCTCGTAAAGGCTGGGCCCGTAAAGACCGCGGCAGAAATGTGGTAGATGTTGCCGTATCACACGGGCGTTCTGGACAACGCTCCGACCGGCCCCGAGATTATTCTTATCCCGGGCGGCCGCGGCGCGGGGCCGCGCATCGAGGGAGATCCGGTGGGCACGGCATCCGACGTCGATACCCGCGCCGCCGAGGACCTGTTCAAGAACACCTATCCCAAGCTGGCCGGATGGGTGCGCCGGCTGGTCGACGACGAGGACACCGCGCACGAGATCGCGGCCGAGGCGTTCGTCCGGCTGCTGTCCCGGTGGACTCGGGTGGAGAGCCCGCAGAGCTACCTCTATATGATCGCAACCAACCTGATACGCGACCACTGGCGCAAGGCCGAACGCGAGCGCCGGGCCATGCGCAGCGTCACCGCGGCGGCGGCCCTGGACGAACTGGCCTACCCGGTCCAGGACGTGGACGTGCGGAACCTCCTGCAATCGCTGCCGGCCCGGCTGCGCGACCCGTTCCTGCTGCACTACTACGCCGGGTTCCCGATCAAGGAGGTGGCCACGCTGCTGCACCGGCCCGAGGGCACGATCAAGGCCGACCTGTTCGCGGCGCGAGCCAAGCTGAAGACCGCGCTGGGGGAACGCGATGCCTGACCGGCGTGACGACCTGGATTCCTGGCTGGACGGGCGGATCGACCCGCTGCCCCCGCCGCCGGGCACGTTCGAGCTGATCAAGAAGCGAGCCCGGCACCGCAAGTACCGCAAGCTGGCCGTGGGTGCGGGCGCGGCGGCGGTGATCGTGGCCGCCGCGGTGGCCGTGCCGCAGATGGTCAACCTGCCGGTGCTGAACCCTCCGACCGCTGCCCCCGCGGCCAACGGGCGTTCGGCCGCGCCGACGCCGTCGGCTAGCCGCGGGGCGGACACCGCGTCGTCGTCGTCGGCCGAGGCGCTGCCCTCGCCGGCTTTTCCGCCCGTCCCGGACAAGTTTCGGCCCAGTTCGGTCACGTTCATCGGCACGCAGACGGGCTGGGTGATCGGCCAGGCCGGGACTCCGGGCCACTGTGCCACGCGGTACTGCACCTCGGTGGCGCGCACCCTCAACGCGGGGAGGACCTGGACCGGGGTCCCCGCGCCGGTGACCGGCCCGGCCGACGGCGCCACCGGGGTGAGCCAGATCCGGTTCCTCAACGGCCCGAACGGCTGGGCGTTCGGGCCGCAGTTGTACGCGACGCACGACGGCGGGCACTCCTGGACCCAGGTGGTCACCAACGGGCTGCGGGTCACCGACCTGGAGACCGTGGGCGACCGGGCGTTCGCGCTGTTCGCGTCCTGCACCGGGACCGGCGCGGCGTTCGCGACCCACTGCACCAGCTACACGCTGTACTCGAGCCCGGCGTCGGCCGACAACTGGATCCCGGTGGGCGCGGCGACCTCGGGGCTGAGCGGCGGGGCTGCCTCGCTGGTGCTGACCGGGACGCACGGGTACCTGCTGGCCCCGGACGGGATGATCTTCTCCGGCCCGGTAGACGGCAGCGCGCCCTGGCACCTGGTGAAGGCGATTCCCTGCCCGGTCGGGCAGCCGCTGGCCGGCGGCCAGCCGACCGGGGCGCTGCTGGCCGCCGGGAGCGCGGCGCACCTCATCGTGGTCTGCGCGTCGTCCAGCGCTCCGGGGACCCAGCAGGCCAAGCACGTCTTCACCTCAGCTGACGGCGGGATCAGCTGGCAGAACGCGGGCGCCGCGCCGGGCCTGGGCCTGGCCACGTCGGTGGCCGCCACCCTGGACGGCACGTACGTCCTGGCCACCGGCCGGGGGATCGACGTACGGCCGGCCGGGAGCGGGGCGTGGCAAGCGGCGACGCTGACCGGGCCGGCGCCGACCGGGGGGTTCGGGTACGTGGGCATGACGACCGATGCGCAGGGCATCGCGCTGCCCGCTAACCCCGGGGTCGGCACGGTCTGGTTCACCTTCGACGGCGGGAAGACCTGGGCGCCGTCGAAGGTCAGCTCTTAGGCCTCGTCAGCTATCAGGCCTCGTCAGCTATCAGGCCTCGTCAGCTATCAGGCCTCGGGGAGGAAGTCGCCGTTGCTCAGGCGCAGGCCGCGGAGCAGGTCGAAGATCTCCTTCAGCTGACCCGGCTCGTACCCGCCGAACCCGAACTCGGCCGCCATCAGGTCCCGGGTGGCGTGCTCGACCACGGCCCGGCCCTCGGGGGTGATCTCGGCCAGCCGGCCCCGGCCGTCGGCCGGGTTGGGGTGGCGGACGACCAGGTGCTGGCCTTCCAGGCGGCTGATGATGTTCGTGACGCTGGTGGGGTGCACCATCAGCCGCTCGCCGATCACGTTCAGCGGCAGCGCGCCGCGGCGGCTGAACGTCAGCAGGACCAGGGCCTCGTAGCGGGCGAAGGTCAGCTCGTACGGTTTGAGCAGCGCGTCAAGCTCGGCCAGCAGGATCTGCTGGGCGCGCATGATCGAGGTGACGGCGGCCATGGCCGGCGACGGGCCGAAGCGGACCTCCCAGATCCGGGACGCCCGGTCAATGGGGTCGAACGGCAGCTCGAGCGGCTTACTCATCTGCGGCCCCGTGCAGGACGTCCTCGGCGGCCTGGAAGGGGTCCAGGGTGCCGTCCGCGACCTGGGCGGCCACCTCGTCCAGGCCGCCCTTGGCCAGGCGGCTGCTGTCCAGGCGGGCGCGGAGCGAGGCGAAGGCCAGCGCGGTGATCTCCTCGCGGGCCCTGGCCAGCCGGCGCCGGGTCAGCTGCCCGCTGTGTGTCAGCCAGTCCCAGTGCGCGTCCAGCCCGGTGACCAGCTCGGCCAGGCCGTCGCCCGTGGTGGCCGTGGTGCTGATGATGGGCGGTTTCCAGCCGCCTGGCTCGGTGGCGCCGAGCGCGAGCATGCCGCGCAGGTCCCGCACCACCTGCTGGGCGTCGGGCTTGTCGGCCTTGTTCACGACGTACAGGTCGGCGACCTCCAGGAGGCCGGCCTTGGCCGCCTGGACGGCGTCGCCCAGGCCCGGGGCGAGCAGCACGACGACGCTGTCGGCGAGCGAGGCGATGGCGACCTCGGCCTGGCCGACCCCCACCGTCTCGACGATGATGAGCTCGAAGCCGGCCGCGTCCAGGACCCGGATGGCCTGCGGGGTCGCGGCGGTCAGCCCGCCGAGGTGACCGCGGGTGGCCATCGACCGGATGAACACCCCTTCGTCGGTGGCGTGCTCCTGCATCCGGATCCGGTCACCGAGCAGCGCGCCGCCGGTGAACGGCGAGGTCGGGTCGACCGCGAGCACGGCCACGCGGTGGCCGGCGGCGCGTTCCGCGGCGATGAGCGCGCCGGTCATCGTGGACTTCCCCACACCCGGCGCGCCGGTCAGCCCGATGACCCGCGCGCGGCCGGTCCTGGGCAGCAGCTCCTTGATCAGCTCGCGCGACCGCGGGGATCCGTCCTCGACCGCCGACAGCAGCCGGGCCAGGGCGCGGGTGTCCCCGCACAGCGCGCGGTCGAGTTCGCCTTGTGTGTTAGCCACGGAGTGTGTTAGCCACGGAGTGTGTTAGCCACGGACCCTGAGCAGCAGCGCCTCGCCCTGGCCGCCGCCGCCGCACAGCCCGGCGGCGCCGAGCCCGCCGCCGCGGCGGCGCAGCTCGTACAGCAGGTGCAGCGCGATCCGGGCGCCCGAGGCCCCCAGCGGATGGCCGAGCGCGATCGCGCCGCCGTTGACGTTCACGATGTCGCTGCTCACGCCGAGGTCGCGCATGGACTGGATGGCCACCGCCGCGAACGCCTCGTTGATCTCGATCAGGTCCAGGTCGGCCGTGGTCAGGCTGGCCTTGGCCAGGGCCTGCTTGATCGCGTTGGAGGGCTGGGAGGGCAGCGAGTTGTCCGGGCCGGCGACGTTGCCGTGCGCGCCGACCTCGGCCAGAACCTCCGCGCCGGCCCGCTGTGCCGCCTCGGCGGACATCACCACCACGGCGGCGGCGCCGTCGGAGATCTGCGACGCGGTGCCGGCCGTGATCGTGCCGTCCGCGGCGAAACTGGGCCGGAGCTTGGCCAGCGCCTCGGCGGTGGTGCTGGCCCGGATGCCCTCGTCGTCGGTGACGCTGAGCTGCTCGCCCTGCTGGCCCGGGGGGACGACCCCCCCAGACCCCCCCGCGCGGTGATGCGCCACGGCGACCGGGACGATCTCGGCGGCGAGCAGGCCGTTCTTGGCCGCGGCCGCGGCGCGCTGGTGCGAGGCGGCGGCGAACTCGTCCTGTTCGGCCCTGGTCAGGCCGAGCTTGCGGACGGCCCGCTCGGTGGACTCCCCCATCGACAGGTGGTCGAACGCGTCGGTCAGGCCGTCCAGGGCCATCGAGTCCTGCACCGTGACCGGCCCGTACTTGTAGCCGGCCCGGGAGTTCATCAGCAGGTGCGGCGCCTGGGTCATCGATTCCATGCCGCCCGCGACGATCACGTCGTGCTCCCCGAGCCGGATCAGCTGCGCGGCGAGCGCGATGGCGTCCAGGCCGGACAAGCAGACCTTGTTGATGGTCAGCGCCGGGACGTCCATGGCGATGCCGGCCTGGACGGCGGCCTGCCGGGCGGTGATCTGCCCCGCGCCGGCCTGCAGGACGTGGCCCATGATCACGTACTGCACCTGGTCCGGGCCGATCCCGGCCCGCCGCAGGGCCCCGGCGATCGCGATCGCGCCCAGGTCGCTGGCAGACTTGCTGGCGAGGGATCCGAGCAGGCGGCCCACCGGTGTCCTCGCGCCACCGACAATGACCGGCTGACGTGCTTCGCTCATGCTGGTAACGATACCTTCGGGACCTTGGGAGCCAACGATCGTGCTACCGCTGCTGACCCGCGTCGATCACGTCGGTATCGCCTGCCGCGACCTGGAGGTGGCGATCGCGCGGTACGAGGCCACGTTCGGCCTCCAGGTGGTGAGCCGTGAGGTGCACGAGGCACAGGGGGTGCGTGAGGCCATGCTCGCGGTGGGGGCCGATTTGCGGCCCGGTTACGTTCAGTTGCTGGAGCCGCTGGGGCCGGACACCCCGGTGGGCCGGTTCCTGGCTCGCCGCGGCGAGGGCCTGCACCACGTGGGGTACGGTGTGGAAGATATCGGCCAGGCACTGGCCGCGATCGGCGGGACCGGGGTGCGGCTGCTCGACGAGCGGCCCCGGCACGGGTCCATGGGAGCGTCGATCGCCTTCCTGCACCCGGCCGATTTGGGGGGCGTGCTGACCGAGCTTGTCCAGGCGGCGGCCGGCCCAGCGTGAACCCCCTGCTGCATGCCGCATGAACGCCCATCAGGGCATTTAGGGGATTTACCTGGAGGTTTGGGATAGAGAACTCTGAAGGACACGCCAACGCTCCCGAGTAAGAGTAGTGTGCCTGTCACCGGCCGAGAGTCGTACCCGCATGCTGACACCCGCCGTGACAACCCCCCCGTCGCTTTAACGTCTAGCCAGGATTAGGCCACATGCAATCGGACATTGACGCCCAGCTGACTAACTTCTTCGAAGAGGCCCCGCCGCGTGAGTTCGCGACGGTGATGCGGGGCTATGACCGTCATCAGGTCGACGAGCACATCCGGCAGATTGAGGCCGAGGTGCGCACGCACCGCGAACAGACCACGGGTTTGAAGCGGGAGCTGTCCGAAGCCCACCGCCAGATCCAGGAGCAGGAGCGGCCCACCTATTCCGGCCTCGGGGCCCGGATCGAGCAGCTGCTGCGCCTCGCCGAGGAGCAGGCCACCGAGCTGGTCCAGGCGGCCAGGTCCGAGGCGAACGAGATCAAGGCCGCGGGCAAGGTCGACGCGGCCGAGCTGCGCGCGGGGGCCGAGAACGAGGCGGCCGAGCTGCGCGCCAACGCCAAGCGCGAGACCGACGACCTGCGCGGCGCGGCCGAGCGTGAGGCCGACTCGATCAGGACCACCGCCCGGCGTGAGGCTGACGAGCTGACCAACACCACCGAGCGCGAGGCGGCCAAGCTGCGCGCCACGGCCGACCACGAGGTGGCGGAGAAGCGCGCCGCGGCCGAGCGCGACATCGCCAAGCTGCGGACCAGCACCGAGCGCGAGGTCGCCCAGCTGAAGGCCACCGCCAAGCGCGAGCGCGACGAGATCTTGACCACCTCCAAGCGGCAGGCCGACGAGATGCGCAGCCAGGCGCAGCGGATCCTGGAGGAGAGCGAGGCGCAGCGGGCCCAGTCCGAGGCCGAGTTCGAGATCCAGCTCGCGGCGCGCCGCGAGGAGGCCGAGCGTCAGGAGGCCGAGCGGCTGGCCGCCGCGCAGTCCGCGACGCAGAAGCTGGTCTCCGAGGCCGAGCAGCGGGCGTCCACCGCCGAGCAGCGCGCGGCCAAGGCTTCGGCGCAGGCCGACCAGACCCGCCGCGACGCCGACCAGCACGCCCGCCAGCTGGTCAGCAACGCCAAGAAGAACGCCGACCAGATCGTCAGCCAGGCCAAGACCCAGGCCGACCAGCTGCTGACCGAGGTCAAGGCCGACGCCGAACGCCGTCGCGCCGCCGCCCAGCGCGAGGTCGACGAGCTCACCAGGCAGAAGGACTCGATCGCTTCGCACCTGGCGCAGGTGCGCCAGCTGCTCGGCGGGCAGCTGCCCGGCGCCGCGGCCATGGACCCGGCCATGGCGGCCGCCCAGGCCAAGCCGGCCATCGCCGCCGATCCCGCGCTGTCCGCATCTCCGGGGGCCGCGCCGCGCAACGGGGCCAGCCAGGCCGCGCCGACCACGGTGCAGTCCGCCGCGCAGACCACCCAGGTGGCCGCGCCCACCCAGGTGGCGGCGCAGCGCTCGGCCCCGGCCAACGGGGGTGCCCCGCAGGCCAACGGCAAGCAGGGCGGCAAGGAGGACGAGGAAGACTGGTGGACCGAGTAGCGGTCCGTCCGTTCTGGCGGTTCTAGCTGTTCCCGCGCCGGGGCCCCGTCGGGGCCCCGGCGTTTTTACGTGACCGGGACGATGGTGGCCTCGGCGAGCACGCCGGACTCGACGCGCAGCACGCCGAGCGTGCCGTGCGGCTGGCGCCGGCGGTCGGTCGGCGACCCGGGGTTGAAGATCCGCAGGCCGTACCCGGACTGGTCGAGCGGGATGTGCGAGTGCCCGAACACCACCAGGTCCGCGCGGCCGAACGCGCGGCGCATCCGGGCCAGGCGGCCCGTGGCCGGGCCGGCGTCGTGCACCATGGCCACGCGCAGCCCGTCCAGGTCGAACTCGGCGGTCGGCGTAGCGCCCCACGCGGCCACGTCCGGGCCGTCGTTGTTGCCGGCCACCGCGGTCACCGGCGCGTACTGGGATAGTTCGGCCAGGACGGCGGCGGTACAGACGTCGCCCGCGTGCAGGATGAGGTCGGCGCCGCGCAACTGGGCCGCCACCCGCGGCGGGCAGGACCGCCAGCGGCGCGGCGCGTGAGTATCGGACAGCACTACCACCCGCACGGGCGCTACTCCACGTGACGCGGATCGAGCTCGTGGATCGCGGGCATGACCGAGGTGAGCGCCGTGCTGGCCTCGGCCGCTGCTCTTCGCTGCTCGTGCCTTTGTACGCCCTGGGTCGCGGCGGCGGTGAGCCGGCGGCCGGCCTCCCGCATCCGCCGGGCCCGCCTGACCGCCTTCAGCACGCGCTCGGCGGCGGCCAGCAAACCGACGAACAGGACGATCACGACAATGAGCAGCACAGTCACGGGCATCTTCCCTTGTGTCGTTCGGTGAATTGTCTCAGCTGCTAGTAAAGCCTTTACTCACAGCATTTTCCAAACCTCGCGTATGCGGGTAAGTCGGGCGGGTCATGGTCGCAGGCTGCTACGATCTTCGCTCCGGCGCCCATGTGTGCCGGTTTGAGAGGGAGAGTGGGGCCGCCCGGTTGAACGGGCCGGGCGGCCCGATAAATGCTCACGCAAAAGGCCAATTAGCCAGCCGGGGCCGAACGCCTCCGCCCCCGCCGCCTCGCATCTTCGCCGCAGCTCACGGTCGGCGGTGACGACCGCCCGCCGCCCGGGGAGTTCGCGCACCAGGGCCACGATCGCGTCATCGCCCGACCCGTCGGCCCGCACCACCCGCACGGCGTCTTCTTGCGCGCTGTTCTGCGCGGTGGCGATCCGGGCCGCCTTGGTGGCGCCCTCCAGGACCATGACGAACTCCTCGGGCTCGCCGTCACCGGGCAGGACGGGGCGGCCCCGGGCCGCGAGGGCGGCGATTTCGGCGTGCAACCGGACCGCGGCGCCCGGCCGGTCCCGCCACCAGCCGTCGGGACGCGAGCCCATGACGTTGGCGACATCCACGACAATGCTGGCCCGGGGGGACGACCCCCCCAGACCCCCCCGCAAGGGCATGGCCCGGGGGGACGAGCCCCCCCAGACCCCCCCGCGAGGGCATGGCCCGGGGGGACGACCCCCCCGATGTGGCCTGATGTTCGCAGATACCGCTCTCCTTCGCGCCGTAAGCTGACCGCATGGCAGACGTGAAGCTGGTCGCCGAGATCTCCAGGCTACGGCAGCGGCAGACCGCACCCCTGATCCTCGAGCTCGACCTCACCGAGGGCGTCCTCGAGGGACCGGTCACCGACCCGCTGTCCGCGGTGACGTCGTTGCGGCGGCTGCGGCTGCCCGACATCCTCGAGGGCCTGCGCCGCGCCAGCCAGGACGACCGGGTGCGCGCGCTGGTGGCCAAGGTCGGCGGCGGCCGGCTCGGCCTGGCCCGGATGCAGGAGATCCGCGAGGCGATCGCCGGGTTCCGCGCGTCGGGCAAGCTCACCGTGGCCTGGGCCGAGACGTTCGGCGAGTTCACCCACGGCAACCTGCCCTACTACCTGGCCACCGCGTTCGACCGGATCTACCTGCAGCCGTCCGGCACGCTGGGACTGACCGGGGTCGCCGTCGAGCAGCTGTTCCTGCACGACGCGCTGGCCAAGGTCGGCATCGGCTTCGAGAGCGCCAAGCGGTACGAGTACAAGACCGCGGCCGACAACCTGACCGAGCGCGGCTTCACCGGCCCCGCGCGCGAGGCCGCCGAGCGCCTGGCGGTCTCGATCGTGGAGCAGATCAGCGCCGCCATCGCCGAACGCCGCGGCAAGACCGTCGAGGAGGCCCGCGCGCTGCTCGACCGGGGCCCGTTCCTGGCCGCCGACGCGCTGGCCGAGGGCTTGGTCGACGAGCTCGGCTACCGGGACGAGGTCTACACGGCCGTCCGCAAAACGGCGGGCAAGGGCGCCATCTTGCAGTACGTGGGCCGCTACCAGCGGCTGCACATGCTGGCCCAGCGGGCCCGCCGGCTGCCGAACCCGCGCGAGCGCATCATCGCGGTGGTCTACGCGTCCGGCCCGATCCGGCAGGGACGCAGCAGCCGGGGCCCGGTGGGCGGGGGCGCCATGGGCTCGGACACGGTGGCCGCCGCGCTGCGGTCGGCGCGGACCGACGAGCGGGTCCGGGCGGTGCTGCTGCGGGTCAACAGCCCCGGGGGTTCGGCCGTGGCGTCGGACACGATCTGGCGCGAGGTGGTCAGGATCCGCGCGTCGGGCAAGCCGGTCGTGGTGTCGATGAGCGACGTGGCCGCCTCCGGCGGGTACTACATCGCGATGGCGGCCGACGTGATCGTGGCCCAGCCGGGCACGCTCACCGGGTCGATCGGCGTGATCATGGGCAAGCCCGTGTTCGAGGAGGCCTTCGGCCGGCTCGGCATCACCACCGACTCGGTGGCGGAGGGCGCCCGGGCCCGGATGCTCGCCCCCACCCATCCGTTCACGCAGGACGAGTGGGACCGGATCAACACCTGGCTCGACGCGATCTACCAGGAGTTCATCTCCAAGGCGGCCGAGGGCCGGCGGATGCCGGTCGAGCGGATGCACGAGCTGGCCCGCGGGCGGGTCTGGACCGGCGCCGACGCCGCCGCGAACGGGCTGGTCGACGAGCTCGGCGGGATGGCGGCCGCGGCGGAGATCGCCCGGCGCCGGGCGGGACTGCCCGCCGACGCGCCGCTGCGCATGTGGCCCCGGCTCACCCCGCTTGACCAGCTGCGACCGCCCGAGTCCAGCGAGTCCCGCCCCGCGGCGGCCGCCGCCCTGGACTTCGGCTTCGCCGACGGGTGGGGACCGGCCTGGCGGCTGGCGGCCCGCGCGGGCCTGCCGCCGTACGGACCGCTGATGCTCCCGGGGTCCTGGAATATCAGTTGACCGAACGGGCCGTGGTGCACGCCGCCGCGGCGCTGGACTCGTGGGTGGCCGGGGTCACGCTGGTCACGGTGGCAGACGGCCGCGACGACGTCGGGGCGACGGTGAGCGCGTTCTGCCCGGTGTCGGCGGATCCGCCGCTGGTGGCCGTGTCGCTTCAGGCGCGGTCGTACCCGGCCGAGCTGTTCGGCCGGGACTCCAAGCCGGTCACCCGGTTCGCGGTGACGATGCTGGGCGCCGGGCAGCGGGTGCTGTCCGGCCGGTTCGCGGCGGCCGGCCGGCCGGGGGCGCGGCTCATGGTGGAGGACGTGCCGTACTTCCGGGGTTCGGTTTCCGGCGCGCTGATCGTCGAGGGCGGGCTGGCCGCGCTGGAATGCGCGGCCGAGCAGATGATCCCGGCCGGGGATCACCTGCTCGTCGTGGCCCGGGTCACGAGCGTCCCGTACGTCACCGATTCGGCCGAGCCGCTGATCCGGTTCCGGCGTCACTATCGGTAGGCAGGAGTGAGCGGCGGGTGTGGCGGGGGGGCTGGGGTTAGGAGCGCGGGCCGGCGGCTGGGTGGCCGGATTGCCAGACGGCGGCGATCTGGGGGACGCCGGGGCGGTAGGCCAGGTAGGCGTGGGACGGGGCGTCCAGCAGGATCAGGTCGGCGCGGGCGCCTACGGCGAGGTGGCCGACGTCGGTGCGGCGCAGGGCGCGGGCACCGCCGGCGGTGGCGGCCCAGACCGCTTCCTGGGTGGTCATCCGCATGTCGCGGACGCCGAGCGCGATGCAGAAGGCCATGCTGGAGGTGAACGAGGAGCCCGGGTTGCAGTCGGTGGCCAGGGCCACGGTGGCCCCGGCGTCCAGCAGCCGCCGGGCGTCCGGGTAGGGGTGCCGGGTGCCGAACTCGGCCCCCGGCAGCAGCGTGGCGACCAGCGGGGCGGACACGATCGTGTCCAGGTCGGCGCCGGTCAGGTAGGTGCAGTGGTCCGCCGAGGCCGCGCCGGCCTCGGCGGCGACCCGGATGCCGGGTCCCGGTCCGAGCTGGTTGGCGTGGATGCGGGTGCCGAGCCCGCGGGCCCGGCCCGCGGCGAGCACGGCGGCCGCCTCGTCGGCGCCGAACGCCCCGTCCTCGCAGAACACGTCGATCCACTTCGCGTGCGGGGCGCACGCGTCCAGCATCGGGCCGCGGACGAGGTCCACGTAGCCGGGCACGTCGCCGGCGAACTCGGGCGGTACCACGTGCGCGCCCAGGTAGGTGACCTCGCCGGTGACCTCGGCGGCCAGCGCGAGGGCACGCGCCTCGTCGGCCACGGTGAGGCCGTAGCCGGACTTGCACTCGAACGTGGTCGTGCCCTGCCGCAGCATCTCGGCCGCCAGAGCGGCCAGGTTGGCGCGCAGCGCGGAGTCGGAGGCGGCCCGGGTCGCGGCCACGGTGGTGAGGATCCCGCCCGCCTGGTACGGGCGGCCCGACATCCGGGCCGCGAACTCGGCGCTGCGCTCTCCCGCGAAGACCAGATGGGCGTGGGAGTCGACGAAGCCCGGCAGCACGGCGCGCCCGGCGGCGTCGACCACGCGGTCGGCGGCCGGGGCGCTGCCCGCCGGCCCGGTCCAGGCCACCGTCTGGTCCTCGATGACCAGCGCCGCGCCGGTCAGCGCGGTCCAGCCGTCCTCGTTGGTGACCAGTTCCCCGATCCCCGTGATCAAGGTGCTATGTGGGTAACTCACGGGACAAGCTTGCCCCACCTTCGGCGGCTATCCTCACGGGGCCGTCTGGGTCAGGGTGTCGAGGCGGCTGAGGGTGCATTCAAGCGCGTCGGTGAGCCGCTTGCGGTGACCGGTGGCCAGCAGGTCAAGCACCAGGCCGGTGAACGTCGCCTTGACCAGCGATGCCTCACGTTCGGCGTCCCCGGGACTGATGCCGTCGGCGATCAGGCCCTCGGCGATGTCCTCGCGCCAGAACGAGATCTGCTCCGCGCGCACGTCACCGGGCAGACCGCTGACCGTGGCGTCCAGCGTGGCGGCTTCGAGACCCAGTCGCACCAGCGCCAGGTGCTCGGGGCTGCGGTTGATCCACCGCCACCAGCGCCGCTGCAGCTCCGCCGTGGACAGGTCAGGTACCTGCCGACGCCACCGCCCTTCGACCCCGCGCTGAATCTCGGCGGCCCGCCGCAATGCGGCGACCACCAGTTCGTCCTTGCTGCCGAAGTGATGCACCAGCGCATTGACCGACACACCCAGTGCGCGGGCCACCGGCCGCAGTGACACTCCGGCGATGCCGTGCCGGCCGAGGTAGGCGACCACCTCGTCCAGCAGCTCGGTCCGCCGTTCGAGGTCGCGATGGCGTCCCATCAGGCGCGCATGCGATGGCCCGCCGGGTCGAGCACGGGTTCGGGTAGCAGTCTCGCCGGACGGCGCTGGCCGATGATCTCCACCTCGAACATCGCGCCGGGCACCGCGAGCTCGGTCGGCACGTAGCCGAACGCCAGCGAGCGGCGGCTGTAATGCGCATACGCTCCGGACGTCACCCAGCCCACCACCGCCCCGTCGTGCCAGACCGGCTCGTCGCCGACGACGTCGGCCGGTTCCGCCGGATCGGGGGTGATGTCGAAGTAGCCGAGCGTTCGAGCCGGGCCGCGGGCCAGTTCCGCCTCCACCGCGGCGCGGCCGATGAAGTCATGATCAAGCTTGAGCGATCGGTGCATTCGCGCCTGCACCGGCGTGTAGATCGGACGGTATTCGCGTGCCCACGTGCCGAACATCTTCTCCATGCGCAGCGACATCAACGCCCGGAACCCGAACAGGCCGATGCCGTAGGGCTGTTCCGGCCTGCCACAGCAGGTCGAACAGTGCCCGCTGGTACTCCGGTGCGACCCAGATCTCGTAGCCGAGATCCCCGGTGTAGGTCATCCGGCCGACGTAGGCGGGGATCATCCCGACGTCGATCCGGCGGAACGTCATGAACGGGTAGTTCTCGGTGGCCAAGGAGGCGTCGGTGACCGATTGCAGCACGTCGCGGGCGCTGCGGGCCGGCCAGCGAGAGACCCACCAGGGACAAGGCCAGCACGTCGAACCGCACGCCGTCAGCGAGGTGGGCCAAGAACCAGCGCGAGTGATGCGCTTCGGCGATCTGCGAGCCGAACAGGAAGAAGTCGTCCGGGCCGACCCGCGCCACGGAGAACTCCCCGACGATGTGACCGCCGGGATCCAGGGCGGCGGTGAGGTTGATCCGGCCGACTCGCGGCAGCCGGTTGGTGAACAGCCGCTGCAGCCAGTCGGCGCTGCCCGCGCCGGTCACGCGGTACTTGGCGAAGTTGGAGCACTCGGTGAGCCCGACGCGGTCGCGCACCGTGGTGCATTCGTCAGCGACGACCGGGAAGGCGTTGGAGCGGCGGAACGTCACGTCCTCGCGCGGCTCGGCCCCCGGCCGCTGGAACCACAGGGGATGCTCGAGCCCGAAGCCCGCGCCCCAGACCGCGTTGCGGGCGGTGAGCCGGTCATAGACCGGCGTGGTGTGCAGCGGCCGGCCGGCCGGGAGTTCCTCGTTGGGGAAGGTGATACGGAACCGGCGGCTGTAGTTCTCCCGCACCTTGGCGTTGGTGTAGGCGAGGTTCGCCCAGTTGCCGAAGCGGGCCACGTCCATGGCCCAGATGTCTTCACCCGGATCGCCGTCGATCATCCAGCGCGCGAGGGTGAGGCCCACACCGCCGCCCTGCGAGAAGCCGGCCATCACCGCGCAGGCCACCCAGCAGTTGCGCACGCCGGGGACCGGGCCGACCAGCGGATTGCCGTCCGGCGCGAAGGTGAACGGCCCGTTGATCACGTTCTTGATCCCCGCGCTAGCCAGCGCCGGATAGTGCTTGAACGCGATCTCCAGCGACGGGGCGATCCGGTCGAGATCGGGGGCCAGCAACTGCTGGTCGAAGGTCCACGGCGTCTCGCGGGGCGACCAGGGCACGCACGCCTGCTCGTACGTGCCGAGCAGCATCCCGCCGCCCTCCTGGCGGATGTAGAGCTCGCCGTCGAAGTCCATGCCCATCGGCAGCTCGTGTCCGGTGGCCGCGTTGTACTCGGCCACCTCGGCCATGTCTTCGGTGATCAAGTACATGTGCTCCATCGCGAGCACGGGCAGTTCCAGGCCGATCATCCGGCCCACCTCACGGGCCCACAGCCCGCCGGCGTTGACGATGTGCTCGGCGTGGATCTCGCCGGCGTCGGTGATGACGTCCCACGTGCCGTCGGGGCGCTGACGGAGGTCGCTCACCCAGGTGTGCTGGTAGATCTCGGCGCCGGCCTGCCGCGCGCAGGCGGCATAGGCCCGGGTGACCCCGGTCGGGTCGACGTGACCCTCGGCCCGGTCGAAGAGCGCACCGATGAAGTACTGCTCCTCCAGCAGCGGGAACATCCGCTTGGCCTCGGCCGCCGAGATGATCTCCATTTCCATGCCGAGGTAACGGCCGCGGGCCTGGGCCATCCGCAGCCAGTCCATCCGCTCCCGGTCGCTGGCCAGCGTCAGTCCGCCATTCATGTGGATGCGAGCAGTTCTGGCCGGAGCGCTGCCTCGATCTCGCGATACAGCCCGACGGTGTACTGCTGCAGCTTCGCGACATTAGGGTCACCGTTGAGCGTGTGCATGCCGCCCGCGGCGTGCCAGGTCGAGCCGGCGGTGAGCTCCTTGCGCTCGACGAGCACGACATCCGTCCAGCCCAGCTCGGTGAGGTGGTACAGGACCGAGGCGCCAACCACACCACCGCCGATGACGACTACCTGCGCGGAAGATTTCATCGAGGCATCCCTACGTGTAACTTTTCCCGGTACAGTCGTTCCGACTATAAGACTCTGCAACTATAAGAGCTGGCCGACTATAAGACCTGGAGGTGTCGTGCATGGGTAGGCTTCTCGATCGGCTCGCGGCCGGACCGGTGATCTGCGCCGAGGGATATCTGTTCGAGTTCGAGCGCCGCGGCTACCTGCAGGCCGGGGCGTTCGTGCCGGAGGTGGTGCTCGAGGAGCCCGATATGGTGGCCGGGCTGCACCGGGAATACGTGCATGCCGGATCGGACGTGGTTGAGGCCTTCACCTACTACGCCCACCGCGAGAAGCTGGCGGTGATCGGCCGCGAGGGCGACCTCGAGCCGCTGAACCGGCAGGCGCTGCGGATCGCCAAGGAGGTCGGCGCCGAGCACGACTCCCTGGTGGCCGGCAACATCTGCAACACCAACGTCTATGAGCCGGACGATCCCGCGACGCATAAGGTCGTCCGCGACATGTTCACCGAGCAGGTCGGGTGGGCCGCCGAGGCCGGCGTCGACTTCGTGATCGCCGAGACCATCGACTACCCCGGCGAGGCATTGCTCGCGCTGGAAGCGATCAAGGCGCACGGCCTCGATGCGGTGGTCACACTCACCATTCATCGCCAGCCCGTCGTCCGCGGGGACGTCCCGATCGGCGAGGCATGCCGTCGGCTGCAAGACGCCGGGGCCGACGTGGTCGGGCTGAACTGCATCCGCGGGCCCGCCACGATGCTGCCGCTACTCGGTGACATCCGCGCCGCGTGCGACGGCTACATCGCCGCCCTGCCGGTGCCGTACCGCACGACAGAAGCCGAGCCCACGTTCCAATCGCTCACCGACCCAGATTGCGACCTGATCCCGGAAGGGCGGCCCTTCCCGACCGCGCTGGACCCGTTTCTGGCCAACCGCTACCAGATGGGCGCGTTCACGACGGCGGCGGCCGCGCTCGGCGTCAACTACTTCGGCATCTGCTGCGGCTGCGCACCCCATCACGTCCGCGCGATGGCCGAGGCCCTCGGCCGCACGCCGCCGGCCAGCCGGTTCAGCGCGGATATGAGCCGGCACGCCTACTACGGCACCAGCGAACGGATCAGCCGGCACTACCAGGAGTTCGCCAAAGAGCTCTAGGATCCCGGGTGGCACGCAGGGTCTGGCGGCTGGTACCAGGGCCCGTTCGGTCAAAATATGATTTTACCGGCCGGAAGCCGGCCGATTCTTCACGGCGCGGGCCAGGCGCATATTGTCGATTGCTTCGGGAACCAGGGCCACGGACTCGCCACGCCGGGCGGCGGAAACCACGTCCGTAACAGTCAGGTCACTTCCATCGAGCATGATCGTCATTGATTGCTCACCAATCTATAACTGAGCTAGGCTCGGCTGCTCTGGAACGTTCCGCGCAAGCGGCCCGGCAACGAGGAGGCCAGCAATGGCAACGTTCCTGCTGCGCCGGCTGGGACTCATGGTCCTTACGCTATGGCTCCTCACCCTGATCGTGTTCTTCGCGGGCCAGATCCTGCCCGGTGATCCCGCCCGGGCCACCCTCGGCAACCTGGCCGCGCCGAGCGCCGTCCGGGCGCTCGACCACCAGCTCGGGGTGGACCGGCCGCTGCTCACCCGGTACGGGAGCTGGCTCGGCGGGCTGCTGCACGGCAACCTGGGCACCTCCTATGCCTACCAGTCGGCGGTGGAGCCCTTCATCCGGGCCGCGCTGATCAATTCGATCAAGCTGGCCGCGCTGGCGTTCGTCATCGTGGTGCCGCTCGCGATCGTCGGCGGCGTGATCGCGGCCCTGTACGCGGGGCGCACCGTGGACCGGGTCATCTCGGTGACCGGGCTTTCGCTGTCCACCGTGCCCGAGTTCGTGTCCGGCATCGTGCTGCTGGTGGTGTTCGGCGTGGAACTCAAGTGGCTGCCGGTTACCGCCTCGGCCGGGGTGAACGCCTCGGTCGGGCAGCAGTTCAGGCACCTCATTTTGCCGGCTATTCCGCTCGTTTTCGTTCTGTTCGGTTACATTGCTCGTATGGCCAGGGCGGGGACCATCGACGTGCTGAACTCGGACTACACCCGCACCGCGGTGCTGAAGGGGCTGCCGCGGACGACGGTGATCCGGCGGCACGTGCTGCGGAACTCGCTGCTGCCGACCATCACCGTCATCGCCACCCAGACCGGGTACCTGATCGGCGGGCTGGTGGTGGTGGAGACGCTGTTCAACTACCAGGGCCTGGGGAACCTCATCTACAAGGCCGCGGTGGCGCACGACTTCCCGATGCTGGAGGCCGGCGTCCTGATCATCGGGGTCGTCTACGTGGTGGCCACGCTGATCGCGGACCTCCTGCTGACCTGGCTCAACCCGCGACTGCGGATCGGAGGAAGCCGGTGAGCGAGTCCGTCCCGGCCGACCCGGCCGCGTCCGACCTTACGGGCGGGTATCTCGGGGCCACCGGAGCGGTCGCGGTGGCCGTCGCCGGCCGGGCCACGCCGGCCCGGTGGCAGCTGCTGCTGCGCAGGCCCACGTTCTACGTGGGCGCGGGCATCTTGCTGTTCTGGGTGGTCTGCGCCGTGTTCGGCTACATGTTCGCGCCGTACAGCCCGCTCGCGCAGCAACTGCTGTTCGGCAACGCCGCCCCGTCCGCGGCGCACTGGTTCGGCACCGACCCGATCGGCCGCGACGTGCTGTCCCGGGTCATCACCGGGTCCCGGGACATCTTGATCATCACCCCGCTGGCCACCGTGCTCGGGACCATCCTGGGCACCGCCCTCGGCCTGGCCATGGGGTACCTCGGCGGTGCCTTCGACGCGGTGGCGAGCCGGCTCGTCGAGGCCGTCCTCGCGCTGCCCTTCGTGATCATCGCCTTCCTGTTCGTGGTCGCCGTCGGGCGTTCCCTGGTCGGGATCACCGTCATCATCGGCCTGGTCTTCACGCCGCTGATCGCGCGGACGGTGCGGGCGGCGGTCCTGGTCGAGCGGAGCATGGACTACGTGCCGGCCGCCCGGCTGCTCGGCGAGAACGCGGGGCGGGTCATGTTCGCCGAGATCTTGCCCAACGTGCTGCCCGCCATCCTGGTCGAGTTCACGGTCCGGCTCGGCTACGCGGTATTCACGCTGGCCACGCTGTCCTTCCTGGGCTTCGGCATCGCGCCGCCCACCCCCGACTGGGGCGCGGACATCTCGGCCAACTACATAGGCCTGGAGGCCGGCTACTGGTGGGAGACGCTGTTCCCGGCGCTGGCCATCGCCACGCTGGTGACCGCGGTCATTCTCATCGCCGACTCGATCGAGCAGGTGCTGGCGTCATGACCGCGGACCTGGGCGTCACCGCGCCGACGCCGGCGGCCCAGGCGCCGGCCCTGTCCGTGTCGCATATGGACGTCACCTACCGGGTGCGCGGCCAGGACCGGCTCGCGCTGCGGGACGTGTCGTTCGAGATCAGCCGCGGCGAGTCCTACGGGCTGGTGGGCGAGTCCGGGTCCGGCAAGTCCACCGCCGCGCTCGCGCTGGTGCGGTACCTGCCCAGCAACGGGCGGGTCAGCAGCGGAACGATCAGCATCAACGGGCTCGACCCGCTGTCGATGGGCACATCCGCGCTGCGCGACCTGCGGGCCCGGACCGTCTCGATGGTGTACCAGGAGCCGGGACGGGCGCTCAACCCGTCGATCCGGGTGGGCAGGCAGATCGCGGAGGTGTTCCGGATCGCGGGCCAGTCATCGGACGACGCGCTGGCCTCGGCCGAGGACATGCTGCGCAAGGTGCAGATCTCCGACCCAGGCCGGGTCATGCAGCGGTATCCGCACGAGCTGTCCGGGGGGATGGCGCAGCGGGCGGTGATCGCCATGGCCCTGGCCGTCTCGCCGTCCCTGCTGATCCTGGACGAGCCGACCACCGCGCTGGACGCCACCGTCGAGGCCGAGGTGCTGGACCTGGTCGTGGCCCTGCGTGCCGAGTTCGACACGTCGGTGCTGTTCATCAGCCACAACCTGGCGGTGATCGCCAAGATGTGCAACCGGGTCGGGGTGCTGTACGCGGGCGAACTGGTCGAGGAGGGACCCGCCACCGCGGTCTTCGCCAGTCCCCGGCACCCGTACACGGTCGGGTTGCTGCGCTGCATCCCGCGGCGCGGGCAGCGCAAAGACAGCGACCGGCTGGACACCATCCCCGGCTTCCTGCCGACCCCGGGCGCGAGCCTGACCGGCTGTATCTTCGCGCCGCGATGCGGGCTCGCGCAAGATCGCTGCCGCGCGGAGCACCCGCCGTTCTTCGCGGTCGATGACGTCCGGACCTCCCGTTGCTTCTTCCACGAGCAGGCGCCGGACCTGCCCCGGGCCACCCCCGCCTCGGTGCCCGCGGCTCCGGCTTCTTCTGGCGACCCGCTCGTGGTCATCGAGAAGCTGTCCAAGACCTTCGGGGGCGGGGTCCAGGCCCTGGCCGCGGTGGACGTGTCCATCCGGCAGGGCGAGACGCTGGGGCTGGTGGGCGAGTCGGGCAGCGGCAAGACCACGCTGGCCCGCGTCCTGCTCGGCCTGACCGCGCCGGACCCGGGTTCGGTCGTCACCTTGCACGGCGAGCCGCTCAGCCCGGACGCGCGGCGGCGTCCGCGCAAGATCCTGCGCGCGCTGCAGATCGTGTTCCAGAACCCGGACTCGGCGCTCAACCGGCGCCACTCGGTACGGTCCCTGATCAGCCGTCCGCTGTACCGGCTGGCCGGGCTGTCGGGTTCGGCCCTGCGGTCTCGTCTGGAAGAGCTGATCGCCTCGGTCCGGTTGGAGGACCGGCACCTGCCGCTGCGCCCGAGCCAGCTTTCCGGCGGGCTCAAGCAGCGGGTGGCGATCGCGCGTGCCTTCGGCGCCCAGCCCGAAGTGGTGGTCTGCGACGAGCCGACGTCGGCGCTCGACGTCTCGGTCCAGGCCGCCATCCTCAACCTGCTGGCGGACCTGCAGCAGAAGGAGCAGGCCACCTACCTGTTCATCTCGCACGACCTGGGGCTGGTCAGGTACCTGTCGGACCGGATCGTGGTGCTGTACCTCGGCCGCGTGATGGAGGTCGGACCGTCGGAGACGGTCTTCGGCGGGCCGCATCACCCGTACACCGAGGCGCTGTTCTCCGCCGTGCCGTCACTGGACGGCCACCGGCCCGACCGGATCAAGCTGACCGGTGAGATCCCGTCCGCGGCCAGCCCGCCGGGCGGCTGCGTGTTCCACACCCGGTGCCCGCGCAAGCTGGACACCGGCATCTGCGAATCCACCGAACCGCCGCTGCTCGAGGGCGAGCCGGGACATCAGATCCGCTGCCACATACCCCTGGCCGAGCTGCGCGAACTCCAGGGCAGCCCGTCCTTCTCTTCGTCCCCCCCTCCGGAAAGCGGCTGAATGTTGCTCCCGAGATTTTGGATGACCCGAACTTAGAAGAAAACTGGGAGGCTCCTCGTGTCACCACATATCGACCACCGTAGGCTTTCGCGGCTGCGCCGGGGCCAGGGTGAGATCGCTAACCACGTCATCGACGAGCTCGCCGCGGGGCGGCTGACCCGCCGCGACTTCATCCGCCGCGCCAGCGTGGTCGGAATATCCGTCCCGCTGGCCGGGTCGATCCTCGAGGCCTGCAGCAGCTCGTCGTCGCCGTCGGGCGGGTCGACCTCGGCCTCGGGCGCATCGAGCTCGGCCGCCGGCGCACCCGGCGCGGTGATCCGGGCCGGCATCACCACGCCGGCCGCGGCGATCAACCCGGTGACCGTCGCCGACCAGGGCGGGCTCGACATGCTCGCGCAGACCGGCGAGTACCTGGTCCTGTCCGACCAGAACCTGAACCTGAAGCCGGTGCTGGCGACCAGCTGGTCATCGAACGCCAAGGCCGACGTCTGGACGTTCAAGATCCGGCAGGGCGTCAAGTTCCACAACGGCGCCCCGCTGACCGCCGACAACGTGGTCTACAGCTTCAAGCTGTACGCGGGGCCGAAGTCGGCCGCGCTGTCCGCGCTCGGCGGGGTGCTCAGTCCGGACGGGATACAGAAGGTCGACGACTCCACGGTGGCGTTCCACCTGGAGGCCGCGAACGGGAGCTTCCCGTACCTGATCTCCTCGGACAACTACAACACGATCATCATCCCGAACAACTACGACCCGACCAAGTGGCAGAGCTCGTTCCTCGGCACCGGGCCGTTCGTGCTGGGCTCGTACACGCCCAAGCAGGGCGCCACCTTCACCCGCAACGAGTCGTACTGGGGCACCAAGGCCCTGCCGTCGTCCACGCAGTTCACGTTCTACGACACCCAGCCCCCGTCGATCCTCGCGCTGACCGGCGGGAACATCGACGTCCTGGGGCAGTTCTCGGTGACCGGCGGCGAGGCGCTGCTGGGCGGCAACTACAACATCATCAAGCTGAAGTCCAGTGCCCACCGCGAGCTGTCGATGCGCTGCGACCAGGCCCCGTTCAACGACCCGCGGGTACGCCAGGCGATCGCGCTCACCCTCAACCGGCCGCAGATCGTCACCGCGCTGTTCAAGGGCCTGTCCGACCTCGGCAACGACAGCCCGTTCGCGCCGGTCTTCCCCTCCACCAACACCACCGTCGCGCAGCGCGCGCAGAACATCGCCCAGGCCAAGTCGCTGCTGGCCGCGGCCGGGCATCCCAATGGATTCAGCACCACGCTGGTGACCGAGAACATCCAGGAGATCCCGACCTTCGCGCAGATCATCGCGCAGTCCGCGGCGGCGATCAACGTGAAGATCAACCTCAACGTGGAAGCCCAGTCCAAGTACTACGGCAACTTCGAGTTCGGGACCTCGGACTGGCTCGACGGCGTCATGAGCCTGGTCGACTACGGGCACCGGGGCGTGCCGAACGTGTTCCTGGGCGCGCCGCTGCAGACGACCAACGCGAAGACGGGCACCGGCGCGTGGAACGGGGCTCACTTCGCCAACTCCCAGTACGACAGCCTGTTCGCGCAGTACGTCTCGTCCCCGGACGTGGCCTCGCAGCGCACCGTCGCCGGGCAGCTCGAGAACCTGCTGCTCAACCAGACGCCGATCATCTACGCGTACTTCTACAACTACCTGACGGCAACGGCGCAGGGCATCACCGGTGTGTACCCGACCGCGATCGGGCACCTGTTCCTGCAGAACGCGGCGAAGAGCTGACCGTTTGGTCGGTGTTACCCTTTGTGCCGCGCGCCTGGTCCGGGCGCGCGGCACAAAGGGTGTGCGCGGCGGTGACGGGGGAAGGCAGTCCGCATGGCGACCGAGAACCGACCGCGCACCGATGCCCACGGGCCCTACGGGCACGAGGGCGGGCACCATCACCGGGACGTGTCGGGCGGGTGGCTGCGCCCGGCGGTGTTCGGGGCGATGGACGGGCTGGTAACCAACGTGTCGCTGATCGCCGGGGTCGGCGGCGGCGGCGGTTCGGCTCAGACGATCGTGCTGACCGGCCTGGCCGGCCTGGCCGCGGGCGCGTTCTCCATGGCCGCCGGGGAGTACGTGTCGGTCTCCTCGCAGAACGAGCTGATCCAGGCCGAGGTGGACAAGGAGCGGCTGGAACTCGAGCACAACGCCGCGGCCGAGCAGGCCGAGCTGGCCGGAATGCTCCGGGCCCGCGGGGTCAGCGCCGCCACCGCACGCCAGGCGGCGGCGGAGATCTCGGCGCACCCGGAGAAGGCGCTGGCCGTGCACGCGCTCGAGGAGCTCGGCATCGACCCCGGCGAGCTGCCCTCCCCGCTGGTGGCGGCGGGCGCGTCGCTGGGCTCGTTCGCGGTCGGCGCGCTGATCCCGCTCATCCCCTACCTGGCCGGCCTGCACGTCCTCGGGGTCGCGCTCGGGCTGGCCGGGGTGGCCGCGGTGGCGGGCGGGGGCATGGTCGCGCGGCTGACCACACGGCCGTTCTGGCGCGGGGCGCTACGGCAGCTGCTCCTGGGCGCCGCCGCGGCCGGGATCACGTACCTGATCGGCACGCTCATCGGACAGGTCACCGGTCATCACCTGACGGGGTAGACCGGCTGCGTCCGCTGGGCCCAGCCGTCCATGTCGGCCGGCTTGGGTCCTTGCGGTTTCTCGGTCCACTGTGCATCCGGGTTGGGGTTGGCCAGCAGCCTTCCGGCCACCGGCGTGCCGCCTTGGAGGACGAGCCAGATGTTTTGTGCGTCGCTGAGCAGGTGCGGCTCGGCCAGCGGGTCGCCGTCGACGACCAGCAGGTCGGCGAGCTTGCCTTCGGTGACCGTCCCGACGTGCTCGTCCAGGCCCAGCGCTTCGGCCGCGGTCCTGGTCGCGGCGATCAGGGTCTCGTGCGGGGTCAGGCCGTGGTGGATCATGCGCTGGATTTCCAGTCCGACGGCCAGGCTGGTGTCGCTGCCGAGCGCGATCTTGACCCCGGCGCTCCGGGCGGCCCGCATGCTTTTGGCGCCCTCGGTGATATTGCGCCGGGCCAGCTCCACCAGGACCGGGGGCATGTCCGGCGCGGCTTGGGCGCCGTGGGGATCGATGGTGTCGTTGCCCAAGCCGGCCATCCAGTAGTAGCCGGACAGCGTGGGCACCAGCACCTGGCCCGCGGCGGCCATGGCGTCCAGCAGGTCCGGCCGCTGGTTCAGGTACATGCCGTGCTCGACGGTGTCGACGCCGTGCTTGATCGCCGCCGCGCAGCCGTCCAGGCCCTCGGCGTGGGCGGAGACGCGGTAGCCAAGCCGGTGCGCCTCGTCGGTGACGGCGGCCATCTCCGGGTCGGTGAACTGGAGCGGGTCGGGATCCTCGAGTTCGTTGGACCGGGCGCCGGTGGTCATCATCTTGACGAAGTCGGCCCCGGCCCGGATCTGCTCCCTGACCGCCCGCCGCACGTCGTCCTCGCCGTCGGCCTCGCGGTACATGTCGCCGTAGAAGCGCCCGCCCGGCGCGGTGGCCGAGATGATCTTGCCGCAGGTCAGCAGGCGGGGACCGCGGAACGCGCCATAGCGCATCGCCTGCCTGGCCTGCTGCGGCAGCAGTCCCTGCGATCCGGTCACGCGGATGGCGGTGACGCCGAAACGCAGGTAATCACGCAGTTCGGCCTGGAGGAAGTGCGCGTCGACGCCGGGGAGTACTTCCTCGGCGCCCTTCGCGGTCTTTGGGATGGAGCCCGAGGCGTGGGTGTGGGCGTCGGTCAGGCCCGGCATCAGGACGCGGCGGCCCAGGTCCAGCTGGCGGGCGCCGTCGGGGCACGGCTCGGTGGCGTCGGCGACCCGTTGGACTACCCCGTCTTGGACCAGGACCGCCGCGTTTTCGCGAAGCGGCGCCCCGGTGCCGTCCCAGAGCCGTGCTCCGGTGAGCCAGAGCCGCCCCTGAGCCACGGGGGGCGCCGCGATCAGCGCCGGGAACCTGTGCGCCACGTTGCCTGCCGCCTTTCGTGCGTTGATCTTCTCATGAGGCGTCTGGGGCACCGCCTCATGGCCTTCCCACCGTACGCACCGGGTTTCCTTTGGCGCACTCACCGGTTTCCCACGCGGTGCTTACCGGCTTCCCGCATCGGTATGTGAGCATCGGTCGCGTGGCCGGTTATCACCTTCCCCGGTTCCTGTGCCTGCTGTGCGCGGGCGTGGCCATCTGCGTGGTGGCCGCGGGCTGTTCCGGGTCGTCTCCATCCTCCTCCTCGTCGTCTTCCTCCCCGGGCGCGGTGGAGGAGGTCAGCGGCGGGCCGTCGGGCTCGTACGTCGCGCCGGCCGGTATCCACAAGATCAAGCACGTGATCATCGTCATGCAGGAGAACCGGTCGTTCGATTCCTACTTCGGCACCTATCCGGGGGCGGACGGAATCCCGGCGAGCGCGTGCGTCCCGAACCCGGCCGGGGGCTGCACCCGGCCCTATCACGACACCGCCGACGTGAACGGCGGCGGCCCGCACGGGGAGGCGAGCGCCGTCGCGGACGTGGACGGCGGCACGATGGACGGGTTCATCGCCCAGCGCGACCAGGCCAGACCGGGCTGTACCAACCCGGATGACCCGGCGTGCAGCGCCACCGGCCAGCCGGACGTGATGGGCTATCACACCGCGGCCGAGATCCCCGACTACTGGACCTATGCCCAGGACTTCGCGCTCGATGATCACATGTTCGAGCCGGTCAAGTCGTGGTCGCTGCCCGACCACCTGTACCTGGTCTCCGGCTGGTCGGCCAAGTGCAAGAACGCCTCGCCGATGAGCTGCGTCAACAACATCGTCGGACCCTACGGCGCGGGCGTTTTCGACCGGGCCGTGGACACCGAGCTTCGGACCGGGACCACCTCCATCGACCTGGCCTGGACCGACGTCAGCTGGCTGCTGTTCGCCCACCACGTCAGCTGGGCCTACTACGTCCAGACGGGCACCCAGCCGGACTGCGACGACGACTCGGCCGAGACCTGCGCCCCGGTCGCGCAGAGCGCCACGACACCGGGGATCTGGAACCCGCTCCCGCTGTTCGGCGATGTCCGGGCCGATCACCAGCTGGACAACGTGCAGAGCCTGGACTCCTACTTCGCGGCGGCCAAGGCGGGCACGCTGCCCTCGGTCAGCTGGATCACCCCGTCCAACCCCGACAGCGAGCATCCCCCGGCCAGCGTGCACCAGGGTCAGGCCTACGTCACCTCGATCATCAACGCGGCCATGAAGAGCCCGGACTGGGATTCGACCGCCATCTTCCTGGCCTGGGACGACTGGGGCGGCTTCTACGACCACGTGGTGCCGCCCGCGGTGGACCAGAACGGCTACGGGCTGCGGGTCCCGAGCCTGGTCATCTCGCCGTACGCCAAGCGCGGCTATATCGACCACCAGATCCTGTCGAGCGATGCCTACCTGAAGTTCATCGAGGACGACTTCCTTGACGGCGCGCGCCTCAACCCGGCGACCGACGGCCGGGCTGACCCGCGGCCAGACGTCCGCGAGGACGAGGCGATCCTGGGCAACCTGGAGCAGGATTTCAACTTCAATCAGACCCCGCGGGCACCGGTTCTGCTGGCCACCAATCCGCCGACCGACTCGCCGTCCATCCCGGCCTACTTCCGCGGGAAACCGCCCTGCGTCGGCTGCACCGTCCCTCCCCCGGGCGGGCCGAAGGCGGGCCGTAAGAGCCCGGCCGGAACCTAGTAAGGCCGCCGCATCTCTTATCCTTTGACCTGGACGAATTCGGGCTGGCGGGCGAGGCGGGCGCGTTTGCGGAGCCATCGTGAGCGCGCAGGTCAGCTTGGTGCGCGCGGCCGGATCCCTTCGGCAGCGGCGCTGAGGTCGATGGCTGGCTGCCCTCACACCGGCCCATCCGGTAACAAGACCGCATCCAGCACACCGGGGCCTTCGGGCAGATGCTCGCCGTGTCCCCGGCGTCCGCCGGCGCGTGGCATGCTCACTGCCATGGCCGGCCAGCCTGGGACGACGCACCGCCTGGAGATCCGCGGCGATGTGGTGGTCAAGCGGTTTCGGTCCTGCGCGCGCGGTGAGCCGCGGCGCGAATGGCGGGCGCTTGGCATGCTGGCCACGTATGCTCCGGGCCTGGCGCCCGCCCCGGTGCGCGCCGCTCTGGACGCCGAGCCCGCGGTCGTCGTGATGTCGCGCCTGCCGGGCGAGGCGATGGGAACCCAGCCACTGACCGCCGGGCAGGTAACCGCGGTCGCGGCGAGCATCGGGCGGCTGCACCTCGCGGTTCCGCCCGGTGTGCTGGACGCGGCCGAGCCGATGCCGTTCGGGCCAGCCGCCGCCATGGCCCGGGTCCGTGCGATGGCCGCGGCGACCGGCGTTCCCGACGATCCAGCCGTGCTACATGCCCTGCGCCGCGCGAGCGCGTGGCTGGAACGGGGCCAAGTGCAGCGGGCCGCGGCCCGTGGCGCCACCCCGGTGTTCGGTCACGGCGACGCGAACCTGGCGAACTACCTGCACGACGGCGGGACTGTGCGGCTGGTCGACTTCGAGGATTCCGGACGCAGCGACCGTGCCTGGGAACTGGCGATTTTCACCGAGCACCTGTCGGTTCACGGCCCCGGCCAGATACCCGCTGAACTGGCGCTCAGCCACTTCGAAGCCACAGCCGGCGAACGGGTGCGCATCCGCGAGTACCGGCGCCTGCTCGCCACGTTCTGGCTGCTGATGCTGCTTCCCGGCGGACCCTCTCACCGGCGCAATCCGCCCGGCACGCTCCAGCACCAGGCGTCCCGCCTGCTGGACCTGCTGGGCTGAGACGTAATATTCCTTCACCGAAAGGACCGAAGCCCCAGCGGGCCTCAGCTATCCGAGAAACGCCAGCTGCACTATAGGACCTACACTTCGCCCAGCTCACAGCGCCACATGCGCCTGCCCTACTAAAGGCGTTATGCACCTCGGCGATACTGCCGACGGTGGCGGCGGATGGCATGTACGCGACGATGTCGCTTCGGCGGTGGGGCCTGTTGGATAACTATCCGGGCCCGGACGAACTGATCGCCTGGATCCGCGAACACGGCGCAAGAAGCAGGAGAGTCCCTCGACAGCATCACGGCCAGTCCGGATGCTCCCAACTAGGCGGGCGGCGATCCCGTCTCGAGTGGCGGTGATTATCCGGGTCGGGGTGGGGGGCGGTTGCTGTGGATGGTTTTGCCGTCGGGGCTGGTGACGTGGCTGGTGCCGTCGGGGTGGACGGTCAGGGTCCAGCCGAGTTCGTGCAGCACGACGTGATGGTGCCACCAGCAGTAGTCCTTGAGGTTGGCCAGGCTGGTGGTGCCGCCGTCTTTGCGGTGGGTCACGTGGTGGGGTTCGCACTGGGCGGCAGGCTGATCACAGCCGCCGGGGTACTGGCAGTGCTGGTCTCTGAGGGCGACCAGGCGGCGCAGGTGGATCGGGATGTCGTCGGTCTGTCCGACATCGAGCGGGAGGGAGGGGCCGGCCAGGGGCTTGCCGAGGAGGTTCCTTCGCAGGAAGCTGGCGGCGCCGCCGGGGCCGGAGACGACCTGGAGGATCTTGCCGAGGATCTGCTGCTCCAGGTCGGCCAGGGCGTCGGCGACGGTGGCGGTGAGCTCGGCGCGGCGGGCGGCGGCAGTGGTGAGGCCGACGGGCAAGGGGCCGCTGGCGGCCGGAGTAGCCGCGGCCTCCCGGGCGGCGGTGTCGGCTACCTGGTCCTGGATGGCGGCACGGTCCTGGTGGCGGCACGGTCCTGGGTGGCGGCACGGTCCTGGATGGCGGCACGGTCCTGGGTGGCGGCACGGTCCTGGGTGGCGGTGGGGCTGGTGTCCGGGGCGGCTGGGCCTGGGGCGTCGGGGTCTGCGGGTGAGGCGGGTGAGTCGGGCGGGGCGGGCTGGGTGCGGAGCTGGTGGTAGGAGACGCACAGGCCGATCAGGTCCTCGACCGGGCCGCGGTCGATGTCGGCCAGGACCACAGGGATGATCATCGCGTCGACCGCGATGACGCGGGCGGCGTTGCCTTCCAACCATGCGCCGCCGTCGCCGGGGCTAACGGAGTTGGCGGCGCGGGCCGCGGCCCACCGGGCGCGGTACTCGCCGATCCACTTGTCCTGCAGGACCCCGTCGCCGTCCATCTCGAGGAGGTCGGCGAAGTAAATATGCACGAGGGCTTTGACCGGCTGGCCAGCCCGCTGGGGCAGCAGTCCGGAGGCCAGGAGCCGTTTCATCGCCTCTTCGAGCGCGTCGTGGTAGCGCTGCGGGCGGGTCCGCTCGTCGTCGCCGCCTTGCGGCGCTGCAAGGGCGTCCAGAACGGACTGGACCATGGCGGCGCATTCAGGGGTTAGGTCACCGTGAATCACGCCCGCGCCGTCGAAGGTGGTGTGCAGGGACAGGCCGCGGTCCAGGCTCGGATCCTTCTCGTCGGGGTCAGGCCTGGCGGTGCGGGCGAGGATCTCGGCGCACATCGCGGCCAGGTCCCGCAGGCCCACTCCGGCCTGGGCGGCGCCTGCCAGGAGCTCCTCGGCCTTGTCTCGGCAGTCCTCGGGGATGGCCTTGGTCCACCTGGCGAGCTGCAGGGCTACCGACTTGGCGAGCGGCCCGCCCTCGGCCAGCGCCGCGTGCAGGACCGGATGGTCACTGGCCAGGGTCTGCAGGGCCTGGTACTCTCCCGCCTGCCCACGGGTGACCCCGGTCGAATAGACCAGCCAGGACCGGGTGTTCCGGTGACCGTCGGCCAGGGCCCGTCCTGCGCATCGAACACCACTAGCAGCGCGCCACGGACCGCCGCGGTGATCGCGTCGGCCTGCTCCAGAATGCGCAGCCGCTCGGCCGCGGCCGGGGCGGGCAGGCTCGCCGGGTCCGGGCCGGCCAGCGACCCGAGCAGCGCCGCGAGCAGGACCTGGGCCTGCCCGGTATCGGCGGGGATCGCGGTGGTGCACATGGCGGCCGGTCACCTCCCCGGGAGACAGTGGTTGGGTGCTGCTCCTGATCCGACACTATCGGGGGGGTCTGACATTTCCGGCTGCCCTACGTCCGTATTCGATAATTAGTTTGCAGAGAGTTGGGTTAACTAGGGACTACAGTGTGGTTGGTCGACGAGACAGCGGCAGGCGGGCAGGGCGGTGCGAGCGGGGTCGGTACGGACGAGGCGGGGGCGTCTGGAGTTGGGACGAGCAGGTACGCGCAAGTCGGGCTAGGGCCGGGCCGGGGTGGGTAGGGGCGGTGGGCCGGGGTACGGCGGTGGGCCGGGGTACGGCCGGGGGCCGGGGGTACGGCCGGGGGCCGGGGTACGGCCGGGGGCCGGGGTACGGCCGGGGGCCGGGGTACGGCCGGGGGCCGGGGTACGGCCGGGGGCCGGGGTACGGCGGGGGGCGGAGTGTGGGTGGTCCGGCGGGAGGTTGGGTGGTCTGGTTCTGTAGTCACCGGTGGCTCCCCTGGGCCTGCGGAAGGCTCAGGGGAACCCGCGTCCCTGGGTGGGGCATCGCACCTGGAGGGCGGCCCCGTATGCTTTCACGGTGTTCGGTGCTCGTAACGGGGTCGGGCCGTCCCGAAACAATCGCCCGTGGTTACCGGGGATCGCCCGCTCCGGATCGCGCTGCTTTCCTATCGCAGCAAGCCGCACTGCGGCGGCCAGGGGGTTTACGTCCGTCATCTGAGCCGGGAACTCGACGCGCTCGGGCACCGGGTCGAGGTGTTCTCGGGCCAGCCGTATCCCGAACTCGACCCCGGCCCGCGGCTGACCGAGGTGCCGAGCCTGGACCTGTACCGGGATCCGGACCCGTTCCGGACGCCGCACTGGGGCGAGTACCGGGACTGGGCCGACGTGCTCGAGACGGTCATGATGTGGGGCGGCGCGTTCCCTGAGCCGCTGACGTTCAGCATCAGGGTCGCGGGCGCTGGCCGCGCGGGCCGGAGACTTCGACGTCGCGCACGACAACCAGGGGCTCGGCTACGGGCTGCTCGGCCTGGGACGGCTCGGACCGGGGCGGCCGGGACTGGGGCGGCCGGGGCTGGGGCGGCCGGGGCTGGGGCGGCCGGGGCTGGGGCGGCCGGGGCTGGGGCGGCCGGGATTGCCGGTGGTGGCCAGCATCCACCATCCGATCAGCGTGGACCGGCGCATCGATCTGGCCGCGCACGGGACGCTCCACCGGCTGTCGCGGCGGCGCTGGTACGGGTTCGTCCGGATGCAGGCCCGGGTGGCGCGCCGCCTGGCCCGGTCGGGCCCGCTGATCACCGTGTCGGAATCGTCGCGGCGTGACATCTGCCGCGACTTCAAGGTCCCGCCGGAGCGGGTTCGGGTGATCCCGCTGGGGGTGGATACGCGGGTGTTCCGGCCGCGGGACGCGGCGCGGGTACCGGGCCGGATCATCGCGGTGGCCAGCGCCGACTCGGCGTTGAAGGGCACGTCCACGCTGCTGCAGGCGGTGGCCAAGCTCGCCACCGACCGGGACGCGCACCTGGTGATCGTCGGACGGCCCGCGCCCGCCACCGAGCGGCTGGCCGCGCAGCTGTCCCTGGCCGACCGGGTCACGTTCACCCAGGGTCTTGACGACGAGGCGTTCTCCACCCTGCTGGCCAGCGCGGAGATCGCCGTGGTGCCCTCGCTGTACGAGGGGTTCTCGCTGCCCGCCGTCGAGCACATGGCCTCGGGCACCCCGCTGGTGGCCAGCCGGTCCGGCGCCCTGCCCGAGGTGACCGGGGACGCGGCCGCCCTGGTGACGCCGGGCGACAGCGAGGAACTCGCCGCCATGCTGCGGCGGCTGCACGACTCCCCCGCGGAGCGCGCGGCGCTGGCCGATCGGGCGCTGCGCCGGGTCGGCGAGCGATTCGCCTGGCCGGCGGTGGCGCAGGCCACCGCGGCGCGGTACCGGGAGGCCATCCGGGGGACGGCGGCGTGCTGACCGTCGACTTCGGGCGGTTTCCGGTCCGGCCCGGGCAGCGTGTGCTCGACCTGGGCTGCGGGGGCGGGCGGCACGCGTTCGAGGTGTACCGGCGGGGCGGGAACGTGGTGGCGTTCGACCTGGATCCGACCGAACTGGGCCCGGTGCGGGACATGTTCGCCGCGATGCGGGAGGCGGGCGAGGCGGGTCCGCGGGCCGAGTCGACGGCGGTCTCGGGGGACGCGACCGCGATGCCGTTCGGTGACGGGACGTTCGACCGGGTGATCGCGGCAGAGGTCCTCGAGCACGTGCTGGACGATCAGCGGGCGATGAACGAACTCGCGCGGGTGCTGCGGCCGGGCGGGCTGGCCGCGATCACGGTGCCGAGCTGGCTGCCGGAACGGATCTGCTGGGCCCTGTCCACCGAGTATCACGAGGTGCCCGGGGGGCACGTGCGTATCTACACACGGGTCGAGCTTGAGGCCAAGCTGGCCCGGGCCGGATTGCGGGCCGGGTGCCACCACTACGCGCACGGCCTGCACTCTCCGTACTGGTGGCTGAAGTGCGCGGTGGGGGTGCATGACGACAAGCACCCGCTGGTCAGCACGTATCACCGGATGCTGGTCTGGGACATCATGCGCAAGCCGGCCGCCACCCGGCTGGCCGAACGAGCGCTGAACCCGGTGGTCGGGAAGAGCCTAGTGATCTACGCCGTGAAACAGGAGCAACGGAGTGACGGGTGAGGCGACTGTGGCGTGGGGGGACGCTAGAGGGCGGCGCTGAGCGAGGCCGAGGTGCTCGCGACCGGTGAGTCGATCGCGCGCGTCCAGGAGCCGTCCGGGGCGATCATGTGGCCGGACGGCCACGTGGATGCCTGGGACCACGTCGAGTCCGCGATGGCGCTGAGCGCCTGCGGGTTGCGCGAGCCGGCCCGGCGCGCCTACGCCTGGCTGCGGGACACCCAGCGCGCCGACGGGTCGTGGCCGCGGTCGAGCCTGGGCGGCGTGGTGACCGATCCGGCGGCGGAAAGCCACCATGCGGCGTACGTGGCGGTCGGCGCCTGGCACGAGTACCTGGTGACCGGGGACGAGGGCCAGGCCCTCGCCATGTGGCCGACGGTGCGCCGGGCGGTCGAGTGGACGCTCGCGCTGCGCGCGACGCGCGGCGAGATCGCGTGGGAGCGCGACGCGGCGGGGGCGGCGGGGACGTACGCGCTGCTGTCCGGCTGCTCGAGCATCCACCAGAGCCTGCGCTGCGCGGTCGCGCTCGGCAAGCTGGCCGACGACCCGCAGCCGGACTGGGAGCTCGCCGCGGACCGGCTGGAAGCTGATCGGCGCGCACCCGGAGGCGTTCGCCGACAAGAGCCGGTTCGCCATGGACTGGTATTACCCGGTGCTGGGCGGAGTGGTCCGGGGTGCGGCCGCGGCGGCCCGCCTGGAGGCGGGCTGGGACACATTCGTGGTGCCGGGCCTGGGCGTGCGATGCGTCAGCGACCAGCCGTGGGTGACGGGCGCGGAGACGTGCGAGCTGGTGCTGGCCCTGGACGCGTGCGGGCTGCGCGCGCAGGCGGAGGCGATGTTCGCTACCACCGCGCACCTGCGCCACCCGGACGGCTCGTACTGGACCGGGTGGCAGTACGCCAACCGGGCGCACTTCCCGGCGGAGCGGTCGAGCTGGACCGCAGCCGCGGTGGTGCTGGCGGCCGATGCGCTGACCGGCTTCAGCGGCGGTGCCGGGGTCTTCCGGGATGCAGAGCAGAACAGATCAGACCAGATCAAGCGGCATGGGAGTGGTGGGGGTTAGGCGCGGGGTGCGGGGTCAGGCGCGGGGTGCGGGGTCAGGCGCGGGGTGCGGGGTCAGGCGCCGGTGCGTTCGAGGAGGCGGAGGGAGCCTTCGGAGCGGACTTCGGTGAAGGTGCCGGAGGATAGGGCTCGCTGGTAGATCAGGTAGGGGGGGCGCCGCCGTCGGCGGGGTCGGGGAAGACGTCGTGGATGGCCAGGGCGCCGCGCGGGGCGATCAGGGGGGCCCAGCTCTCGTAGTCGGTGACGGCGGCGGCTTCGGTGTGGCCGCCGTCGATGAAGACCAGGCCCAGCGGGGTGGACCAGAGGCGGGCGACGTCGGCGGAGCGGCCGACGATGACGACGACATCGGATTCCAGGCCGGCGGTGGCCAGGGTGGCGCGCAGGGCGGGGAGGGTGTCCAGGCGGCCGGTGGCCGGGTCGACCAGGGACGGGTCGTGGTACTCCCAGCCGGGCTGGTGTTCCTCGGAGCCGCGGTGGTGGTCGACGGTGACGACCAGCTGGCCGGGGCGCGGGCGGCGGCGGCCAGGTAGATGGCGGACTTGCCGCAGTAGCTGCCGATCTCCAGGATCGGGGCCGACCGGCGCGTACCGGGTGGCGGCGTCGTAGAGGGCCAGGCCTTCGGCGGCAGGCATGAAGCCCGGAGCCGCCTCGGCGGCGTGGAGCAGGCGGCCAGTCATAGAGATTTCAGCCATAAGGATTCAAGGTAGGCCAGGACGGCCAGGACGCGGCGGTTGTCGTCTTCTGAGGGGGCCAGGTCCAGCTTGGCGAAGATCCCGGCGGCGTGCTTGCTGACCGCCTTCTCGGTGACGAACAGGCGCTGGGCGATCGCGGCGTTGGACCGGCCCTCGGCCATCAGCGCGAGCACCTCGCGTTCCCGGGCGGTCAGGCGGGTCAGCGGCTCGGTGCGGGAATGCCGGTCCAGCAGCTTGGAAATGACCTCAGGATCTAGCACGGTGCCGCCGGCCGCTACGGTGCGGATCGCGCCGGTGAACTGGTCGTCGTTGAACACCCGGTCCTTGAGCAGGTAGCCGACCCCGCCGGCGTGGTCGGCGAGCAGCTCGCGGGCGTACAGCTGCTCGACGTACTGGGACAGGACCAGGACGGGCAGGCCGGGGACCTGTGGCCCGGGCCTGCAGGGCGGCGCGCAGGCCGTCGTCGGTGTGGGTGGGCGGCAGCCGGACGTCGACGATGCCGACGTCGGGGTGTTCGTCGACCAGGGCGGCGAGCAGTTCCGGGGCGGTGGCCACGGCCGCGACGATCTCGAAGCCGTGCGCGGACAGCAGCCTGACCAGGCCCTCCCTCAGCAGGAAGAGGTCTTCGCCGATGACAACGCGCACGGTACCTCGATGGCGACGATGGTCGGCCCGCCGGGCGGGCTGTTCACCGCCAGGATGCCATCAAACGTCGCGAGCCTGCGCTCCACCCCGGCCAGGCCGGTGCCCTGGGCGGGGTCGGCGCCGCCCGCGCCGTCGTCGGTGACCACGGCCCGCAGCATGCCGGCCGAGTGGCTGAGGTGGATCCGGACCGTGCGGGCGCCGGAGTGGCGGACGGCGTTGGCCAGCACCTCGGCGACCGCGAAGTAGACGGCCGCGCCGACCGGCATCTCGACCTCGACGGGAAGGTCGACGTCGAGCTGGGTGTGCAGCGGGGTGTCCAGGGCCAGGGCGCGGACCGCGTTGGCCAGGCCGCGGTCGGCCAGGACCGGCGGGTAGATGCCGCGGACCAGGTCGCGCAGGTCGGTCAGGGCCCGGGACGAGGTTTCCCGGGCCTCGCTGACCAGGGCCAGCGCCGCGTCGGGGTTGCTGGCGAACATCTTCTCGGCGGCGCGCAGGGACATCCCCAGGGCGACCAGCCGGGCCTGCGCGCCGTCGTGCAGGTCGCGCTCGATGCGGCGGAGTTCGGCGGCGGCGGTGTCGACCGCGTCGGTGCGGGTCTGGGTCAGCGTCTGCACCCGCTCGGTGAGGGCGGCCAGGTCCCGGTCGGGCGCGCCCGCGATGTGCTCCCGGACCACCCGCGGCATCAGGTACACCCCGGCACCCAGGAGGACCAGGCCCTGAACGACGACGCCGGCCCGGGAGTAGAACTGGTCGTTCAGCCCCACCAGGCCGTAGTACTGGCCGGGTATGGACGGCCGCCAGATCGCGCCGAGGATGATCCCGAACACACCCAGGATCTGAAGGCCGGTCGCGGCCAGGATCGCGGCCACGCTCGGCGCCCGGCGGATCAGCCAGACCGCGCCGGCGGCCAGGGTGACGCGCGGCCACCAGCGGTCCACTCCAGCGGTCCACCACTGCTGGCCGAGCCAGTCGCGCTGGCCCGAGCACCTCCACGGCCAGGACCAGCACCGGGAGCAGGACCAGCGCCCAGCGGGACGGGCGCCCGGCCACGGCGCTGGCC
The DNA here is from genome assembly GCA_963819785.1 of uncultured Actinomycetes bacterium. Taxonomy (GTDB): domain Bacteria; phylum Actinomycetota; class Actinomycetes; order Streptosporangiales; family Streptosporangiaceae; genus Palsa-504. Next base: position 113,092 of record CAWFXW010000020.1, read on the forward strand.
GAGCCGCCGCGGCCAGCGCCCGGACCAGGCCGGACCCGGGCGCGCTCGATCCGCAGGAACAGCCAGACGCCGGCGGCCAGGAACAGGACAGGCCTCGGGCAGCACCAGGCGGTCGGGCCAGCAGTGTCGCCGGCCTGGCACGATCCCGTAGAGCTGCGTCGGTAGGCCGCCCCGCTCTAGGTCCCGGACCAGGTTGATGCCCCACAAGCCGAGGATCACCAGGGCGAACGGCACCACCTGGGCGGCCACGCGCGGGGCGAAGGACCACGTCAGCCAGGACGCCCCGGCCAGCTCGACGGCGATGAGGCGGCCGGCTGGCGCGGTCAGCAGGGCGTACTGCAGCGCGAGCGCGGGCACCAGCAGCAGGCCCCAGCCGCGGGCCGCTCGCCGTCGGAGACGCGATCAGGTGTGCAGTGGGCTACCGCCATGGTGGTCCGCTCCGGCGGGGCGCCGCCATGGGCCTAGGCCTACCGTTGCGGGGGGGCAGGCACCACGGCCCGTTCGGAATAAAAGGCTTTGAGACGGTCCAGAGCCTGGTTCAGGACCTCCGGGCGCTTGCAGAACGCGAACCGGACCTGGGTGCGGACCGGCTCCTGGTGGTCGTAGAACAGGGCGGAGGGGATGGCGACGACGCCGGCGCGTTCGGGCAGGGCCCGGCAGAACTCCAGGCCGTCGCGCTCGCCCAGCGGGCGGATGTCGGTCAGTCACGAAGTAGGTGCCCTGCGGCCGGTAGACCTCGAAGCCGGCTCGGCCAGGCCGGCGGTGAGCAGGTCGCGCTGGTCTTGCAGGTCCCGGCGCAGGCGTGTCGAAGTAGGCGTCGGGCAGGGCCAGGGCCTGCGCGATCGCCGTACTGGAACGGACCGCCGCTGACGAAGGTGAGGAACTGCTTGACCGTCGCGCACCGCGGCGACCAGCTCGGGGGTGGCCGATGACCCAGCCGATCTTCCAGCCGGTGAACGGAGAACGTCTTGCCCGCCGAGCAGATCGCGACGGTCCGCTCGCGCATGCCCGGGAAGCGTCGCGATCGGGAGGTGCTGCGCCGTCGAAGACCAGGTGCTCGTAGACCTCGTCGGTGACCACGATCAGGTCGTGCTCGACGCGCGAGCTCGGCGATCGCGGCCAGTTCGTCGCGGGTGAACACCGTGCCGGTGGGGTTGTGCGGGGTGTTGAGCAGGATGCAGGCGGGTGCGCGGGGTGATGGCGTCGGCGCAGCTCGTCGAGGTCGGGGCGGAAGTCGGGCGGGCGCAGGCGTGACCGGCGACCCGGGTGCCGCCGGCCATCGCGATGATGGCGGCGTAGGAGTCGTAGTACGGCTCGAACGCGATCACCTCGTCGCCCGGCTCGACCAGCGCGAGCAGGGTGGCGGCGATCGCCTCGGTGGCGCCGGCGGTGACCAGGACCTCGGTGTCCGGGTCGTAGGCGCAGCCCGTAGAAGCGCTGCGCGTGCGCGGCGATCGCCTGGCGCAGCTCCGGGATGCCGGGGCCTGGCGGGTACTGGTTGCCGCGCCTGGCGATCGCGTCGGCGGCGGCCTCGAGCGATCTCGGGCGGGCCGTCCGTGTCCGGGAAGCCCTGGCCCAGGTTGATCGACCCGGTGGCGACGGCCAGGGCGGACATCTCGGCGAAGATCGTGGTGCCGAGGCCTTCCAGGCGGCGGTTGAGCAGTGGCCTTTTGTTCACCTTGCTCATCATGCCGTGCTGGTTAGGGTGAGAGGTATGCGAGTCGCGTTGGGCCAGATTCCGGTGTCGTCGTCGCCTTCGGTCAACGCCGATCGGGTGCGGGCCGCCATGCGCGAGGCGGCGGAGCAGGGCGCGGACCTGGCCGTGTTCCCCGAGGCGACGCAGGTCAGGTTCGGTTCGGACCTGCGGGCGGCGGCCGAGCCGCTGGACGGGCCGTTCGGCGCGGGACTGAGCGCCGCGGCCAAGGAAACCGGGGTGGCGCTGGTGGCCGGGGTGTTCGAGCCCGCGCCGGACGGGCGGGTGTACAACACCGCGGTGGCCTACGACGGGGCCGGGGAGCTGGTCGCGTCGTACCGGAAGCTGCATCTGTTCGACGCGTTCGGGCACCGCGAGTCGGAGTTGGTGGCGCCGGGGTCTGCGCCGTGCCTGTGTACCTTGGCCGGGGTCCGGGCGGGGCTGGAGATCTGTTACGACGTGCGGTTCGGCGAGCTGTCCCGGGCGCTGGCGGTGGCCGGGGCGGATTTGCTCGTGCTGCCGGCCGCGTGGGCGGCGGGGCCGTTCAAGGAGGAGCACTGGGTCACGCTGGTGCGGGCGCGGGCCATCGAGAACACGGTGTGGGTGGTCGCGGTCGGGCAGGTGCCCGACCCCGCCGAGCCCCCGACTCGGGCCGCGACCGGGGTGGGGCGGAGCATGCTGGTCGACCCGCTCGGGGTGGTCCGGCTGGATATGGGGCCTTCGGCGGGAGTGGCCGTGGGTTCGGTGGATGTCGAGTTGGTCGAGAGCGTACGGGCGGCGGTGCCGAGCCTGGCTAACCGGCGGGAGGACGTGTTCGGTCCGCCCGTGCTGTTATCGGACGGGTGCCTGATATCGGCTGGTGCTTGTTATCGGACTGGTGCTTGTTATCGGACTGGTGCTGCCAGAAGACGGGCTGCTCGCCGCTGGGCGCGGCGCTGAAGCCGACGCCGGTCAGGGTGTTGTCCGCGACGTCCAGGCCGGTGATGGCCTGGATGCCGTTCCCGGTCAGGCCCTTGCCTGCCGGGGTGACGGCCCGCCAGGCCGATCCGCTGGCCTCCGGGGGCGAGGTCCACACCACCACGTCCTGATGGCCGGGCGTGGTGCCGAACGTGCCGGTGGCCAGGTACTGGCTGCCCGCGGCCGCTCCGGTTGCGGTCAGCGCGGTCACGAACGCCTGGCCGTCCGGGACCGGCAGGACCGACTCGGCCCAGGTCCGGCCGCCGTCGGGCGAGCTCGCGGCGAACGGCAGCTGCTGGCCGGCGGTGTTCAGGGCGGTGCCGACCGCGACCACGGTGTGGCCGTTGCTGGCCACATGCTGGAGCACGGCCCGGGTGGCGCCGTAGGGCAGCGGGACGTTCTGCTGGGTCCAGGTCTGGCCGTTCGGCGAGGTCCAGGCGGCGGCCGCGTTGCCGGCCGCGCCGACCGCCACGAAGCCGTGCGGGCCGACGCTGACGGCGCGCATCTGGGCGTTCGGCGTGTCGACAAACGCTCGCTGCCAGCCGGTCAGGCCTGACGCGAACCAGGCGGCGGCGGTGGTGCGCCCGGCCACGGACTGGTAGCCCACGATGACATAACCCTTGCTGGCTGAGCCATTACCGGCTATGCCGGGGCCGGGTGCGGCGGCCGCCTGCTCGGTGACCAGGCCGGGCTGGCTGAAGGCGGGCTCGCGGTCGGCGGCGGCCCACGACGTGCCGTTCCCCGAGGTCAGGACCACCGGGTGCGGGGCGGCGACGGCGATGACGCCGCCCACTGCCAGCCAGCCGTCGGGGCCGAACGCCACGCCGGTCAGCTGCTGGACGCCCGGCCGGTCCAGCACGGCCGGGCTCTGGCCGTTGGCCCGGGTCCAGGTCGTTCCGCCGTTCGCGGAGGTCCACACGGCCGGATAGCCGTTGGCGCTGCCCACCGCGACCTGCATGCCGTTCCCGGCCGCGACGGCGTTGACCGCGAGCTCGGGGTCGTCGGCGCCGGGGATCTTGGCGATGTCGACTTGGTGCGGTGTCTTCCCGGCCGGCAGCACGGCGAGCAGCGGCTGGCGGCTGTCCGGGTCGCCGGAGGTGGTGCCCGCGGCGACCACGGTGCCGCCCTGGGCGATGGCCACCCCGGATACGACCTGGGTCGCCGCGGTGCCGAACGCCGCGGTCTGCCGCCACGAGGCGCCGGTGGCCGAGACGAACGCGATCAGCTCCGGGCCGGACTGCCCGGTGACCACGGCGCCGTCCGGCGCGCTGTTGACCATGTCCGGGGCGAAGCCGGCCTTGGCGGCCAGCGTGGCGGCGAACGTCCAGGCCGTGCCGTTGGCCGATCGGAAGACGTCGACCGCGGGCTTGCGCTTCAGGGTGGCCGGGCGGAACAGGAGGAAGCCGGCGCTGGTGGAGGTCACGCCGGCGATCTGGGGCTGGGCGCCGTGCCCGGCGGGCGCTTTGCCGGGCGGGACGGCCAGCGTCCAGGTGGTCCCGCCGTCGCCGCTCAGCCAGGCGGCGCTGGTCTTGGCGGCGCTGGTCTTGGCGGTGCCGGTCTTGGCGGTGCCGGTCTTGGCGGGGACGTCGCCCTCGGCCAGGATCTGGTGGCCGACCACGGCGACGGACCGCAGGTTCAGGGCGCCGCCGGGCAGGCGGGGCTGGAGCCGCTGCCAGGTGGACCCACTGGCCGACAGGAAGACCAGCGGGGTGCTGCCCGCCGACCCGACGGCGATGAAGCCGGTGGCGGTGCGCTTGACCGCGTTGATCTGGTCGCCCGGCCGCAGCGGCAGCCCGGCGGTGGAGGCCAGGGTCCAGGTCTGGCCGTCCGGGCTGGTCCAGACCGACGAGGGGCCGAGCGCCACCCAGGCGCCCTGCCCGCCCGCCACGAACCGCGCCGCGTACCCGGGAGACGGCGGGCCGCCGCCGGCGGTACGTACGTGGCCCATGGACCAGGTCCGGCCGCCGTCGGTGGACACGAAGAACTGGGCCCGCGCGATCCGCGCGCCCTGCTGCGAGCCGACCGCCACGATCTCGGCGCCGTCACTGGCCACCCGGCCGAGCGTCTGGCTGATGCCGCGTCCGGTGGCCGCCGCGCTGAACGCGTTGCCGGCCAGGGTGGCCGGCGGGAAGCCGAGCGCGGCCGGTGGCGGTGCCGGGCCGTTGTTGCTGGCGTTCGCGCCGGCGAAGACCGCCACCGCGACGCCGAACACCATCATGGCCAAGATCGGGATGATGACCCGTACCCCGGCGCCGCGGAAGTGCAGGGCGGAGCGGAACTCGGCGAACCAGTTGCGCCTGACCGGCTCGGGCAGGAACGAGCGCAGCAGCCGGACCCACTCGGCGCGGGCGCCTCGCGGGCCGGGTCCGTGGCCCTGGTGGCCGTCGCCGGGGCGGTGACCGGCGCCGGGGCGGTGATCGCGTCGAGGTGATCGGCGTCGAGGTGATCGGCGTCGAACAGGCCGGGGCTGAACGGGTCGGCGGCCCGGGCGGTGGGGTCGAACTCGAAGCCGGGCGCGGCCCGGGCGTCCGGTCGGCTCGGCGTCCCGGTCGGCTCGGGCGTCCCGGTCGGTCGGCGGGGCGGGGCGGGCGCGGCTGGCCGGTCACCGGGGTGTACCGGAAGCGAGGCGTTTCCGCCTGGGGGGCCGGGGGCGGCTGGCGGGCGGCCCGGCCGTTCTCGAATTCGTAACCGGGGGCGCCGTCCCAGACCGGGAAGGCGCGCTGGGGTCCGGTCAGTCCGGAGGACCATTGCTCGTCGCCGGTCGTGGCGGCATCGGGGTGCCGACGGTCCGTGGGCCGCCGAGGACCCCGTGCGCCCCCGGGTTTACCTGCCGTGTCCCTTGTCACCTGTGCCTTGCGTCCCGCAGCCTTTAGAAGACAGAGCCTTTAGAAGACAGAGCCTGGTTCCCCGGCTGATGGTACCGGCCGGTGGCCTGCCGTGACCGGCACTTCCGCACGCCCGGGCGTGAGTGTGACCACTCGATCTAGCGGTCCAGGCCTGGTGACGCGCGGGTAGCCTTGATAGGCACGCAACCACGATTCACATCTTCGGAAGAAGGTCTTGGGGGACGATGTCCGCCGTATCTTCATCTTCTGGGTCATCGCAGGCTGGGTCTGGGTCTGGGTCGGGTCAGCGCCGCCGGCCGACTTCGGTGCCAACGAGTGGCTGGTCGAAGAGCTCTACCAGAGGTACCTGGCCGATCCGGGTTCGGTGGACCGGGCCTGGTGGAGCTTCTTCGCCGACTACCAGCCGGCGCTGGCCAACGGCACCGGACCGCAGCCGGTCATCTCGGTGGCCAGGGCCGCGGCGCCGGCGGCGCCCGCCGCTCCCCCGGCCCCTCCGGCCCCTGCGGCCCCTGCGGCCCCGGCTGCGCCCCCGCAGCCTCGGGTAGCCGCTCCGGCGCCCGGTCCCGCGCGGCCCGGCTCCCGCTCCGGCGGCGGCTCCGGCTCCCGCGGCGGCTCCGGCCCCGGGGCCTGCCGCCCCGCCGGCCGCGCCTGGCGCCGAGGTGAGCAGGCTGCGCGGCGCCGCGGCGCGCACCGTGACCAACATGACGGCCAGCCTGTCCGTGCCCACGGCCACCAGCGTGCGGTCGATCCCGGCCAAGCTGCTGGTCGACAACCGGATCGTGATCAACAACCACCTGCGCCGCGGCCGCGGCGGCAAGGTCTCGTTCACCCACCTGATCGGGTACGCGGTGGTGCAGGCGCTCAAGGCGCTGCCGGAGATGAACGAGGCCTACACCGAGCAGGGCGGCAAGCCCGCCATCGCCCGGCCCGAGCACATCAACCTGGGCCTGGCCATCGACGTGCAGACGGCCGACGGGGCCCGGCAGCTGCTGGTGCCGAACATCAAGATGGCCGAGGGCATGGACTTCCGGCTGTTCTGGACCTCCTATGAGGATGTCGTGCGCCGGGCGCGGGTCGGCAAGCTCGCGGTCGAGGACTTCGGCGGCACCACGGCCACCCTCACCAACCCGGGCACCATCGGTACCGTGCACTCGGTGCCGCGGCTGATGCCCGGCCAGGGCGTCATCGTCGGCGTGGGCGCGATGGAGTACCCGGCCGAGTACGCCGGCGCCTCGGAGGAGACGCTGGCCCGGCTGGCCATCAGCAAGGCGGTCACGCTCACCTCGACCTACGACCACCGGATCATCCAGGGCGCCCAGTCCGGGGAGTTCCTGCAGAAGATCCACCGGCTGCTGCTCGGCGAGGACGGCTTCTACGACCAGATCTTCGCCGCGCTGCGCATCCCGTACGAGCCGGTCCGCTGGGTCAAGGACTTCCCGTACGGGCACGAGGACGACGTCACCCAGTCGGCCCGGGTCCAGGAGCTGATCCACGCCTACCGGGTTCGCGGCCACCTGATGGCCGACACCAACCCGCTCGAGGTCACCCAGCGCAAGCACCCCGACCTGGACATCAACCAGCACGGGCTGACCCTGTGGGACCTCGAGCGCGAGTTCCCCACCGGCGGGTTCGGCGGCAAGAACCGGATGAAGCTGCGCGAGGTCCTCGGCGTGCTGCGCGACTCGTACTGCCGGACGGTCGGCACCGAGTACATGCACATCCAGGACCCCGAAGAGCGCCGCTGGCTGCAGGCCAGGATCGAGGTCCCGCACCCGCGGGCCGACCACGACGAGCAGATCCGCATCCTGTCCCGGCTGAACGTGGCCGAGGCGTTCGAGATGTTCCTGCAGACCAAGTTCGTCGGGCAGCGCCGGTTCTCCCTCGAGGGCGCCGAGTCCCTGATCCCGCTGGTGGACGCGGTGCTGACCGAGGCGGCCGACGCGAACCTGGACGAAGCCGTCATCGGCATGGCCCACCGGGGCCGGCTGAACGTGCTGGCCAACATCGTCGGCAAATCCTACGGGCAGATCTTCAAGGAGTTCGAGGGCAACCTGGACCCGCGCAGCGCGCAGGGCTCGGGCGACGTGAAGTACCACCTGGGCGCGGAGGGCACCTTCCGGGCACCGGACGGCCGGTCGATCAAGACCTCGCTGGTGGCCAATCCCTCGCACCTGGAGGCCGTCGACCCGGTCCTGGAGGGCGTGGTCCGGGCCAGGCAGGACGTGCTCGACAAGGGCGAGCCCGGCTTCACCGTGCTGCCGGTGCTCATCCACGGCGACGCCGCGTTCGCCGGGCAGGGCGTGGTGGCCGAGACGCTCAACCTGTCCCAGCTTCGCGGGTACCGGACCGGCGGCACGGTGCACATCATCGTGAACAACCAGGTCGGCTTCACCACCGCGCCGCAGTACTCGCGGTCCTCGGTGTACGCCACGGACGTCGCGCGGATGATCCAGGCGCCGATCTTCCACGTCAACGGGGACGACCCCGAGGCCGTGGTGCGGATGGCCAGGCTGGCCTTCGCCTACCGGCAGGCGTTCAAGAAGGACGTCGTCATCGACATGCTGTGCTACCGCAAGCGGGGGCACAACGAGACCGACAACCCGTCCTTCACCCAGCCGATCATGTACGACCTGGTCGAGGCCAAGCGGTCGACCCGCAAGGTATACACCGAGTCGCTGATCGCCCGCGGCGACCTCACCATGGAGGAGGCCGAGGCGGCGCTGCGCGACTACCAGCAGCAGCTCGAGCGGGCCTTCACCGAGACCAGGGACGCCGCCGCGCGGCCGGCCGAGCCGGGCACGGTGCTCCGCCGCGAGCTGGAGGACCGGCCGGTCAACCACGAAGCGGTACCCACCGCGATATCCGCCGAGGTGGTCAAGCGAATCATCGACACCCAGGTCAACCTGCCCGCCGACTTCACCGTGCACCCGCGGCTCAAGCCGCTGCTCGACCGGCGGGCGGCGATGGTCTCCGAGGACGCGATCGACTGGGCTACCGGCGAGCTGCTGGCGCTCGGGTCCCTGCTCGGCGACGGCCATCCGGTGCGGCTGGTCGGCCAGGACAGCCGGCGCGGGACGTTCGGCCAGCGGCACGCGGTGCTCGTGGACCGGCACACCGGTTTTGAGTACACGCCGCTGAAGCAGCTCGACTCCGGGCCGGCCAAGTTCTTCGTGCACGACTCGCTGCTGTCGGAGTACGCGGCGATGGGCTTCGAGTACGGCTACTCCGTGGCCCGGCCCGAGGCGCTGGTCTGCTGGGAGGCCCAGTTCGGTGACTTCGCCGACGGCGCGCAGACGATCACCGACGAGTTCATCAGCTCCGGCGAGCAGAAGTGGGGTCAGCGCTCCGGCGTGGTGCTGCTGCTGCCGCACGGCTACGACGGCCAGGGCCCGGACCACTCCTCGGCCCGGATCGAGCGGTTCTTGTCGCTGTGCGCCCAGGACAACATGACGCTGGCCTATCCGACCACCCCGGGCAACTACTTCCACCTGCTGCGCTGGCAGGCGTTGTCCGGCCGGCACAAGCCGCTGGTCGTGTTCACGCCCAAATCGATGCTGCGGCTCAAGGCGGCCGCCTCGCCGCTGAGCGAGTTCACCGCCGGGTCGTTCCGCCCGATGATCGGCTCGTCGGACGCCGACCCGGCCGCGGTGCGGCGGGTGCTGCTGTGCACCGGGAAGGTCTACTACGACCTGGCCGCCCGGCGGCAGGCTCTGCTGGCCGAGTCTGGCAGTGCGACCGATGTCGCGATCGTGCGGGTCGAGCGGCTGTACCCGCTGCCGGTCTCCGAGCTGGCCGCCGAGCTGGCCCGGTACCCGGGGCTCGAGTCCGTCACGTGGGTCCAGGAGGAACCGGCCAACATGGGCGCCTGGCCGACGTTCGCGCTCAAGCTCCCGCTGCACCTAGGCCGCCAGGTGGGCGCGGTGTCGCTGCCGGCCAGCTCCGCGCCCGCCGCGGGCTCGGCGGCCCAGCACGCCGCGTCGCACACCGCGCTCCTCGAGACCGCGATCCCCTGATGTACTTCACGGACCGCGGTATCGAGGAGCTGTCCGACCGCCGTGGCGAGGAACAGGTGTCCCTCGCCTGGTTGGCCGAGCGGCTGCGCGACTTCGTCGACCTCAACCCGGGCTTCGAGACCGCCGTGGACCGGCTGGCGACCTGGCTGGCCCGCCTCGAGGACGAGGACTGATCGCCGGGGGTTCACGGCGTCGGGATGCACGGCGCCGGGGCGGGCTGAGAGGTCGTTCACTGGTTCGTTACCTCCGCTTAGTGCTGGCGAGACCAGAATCTGGCAGGCTCTGCGTCCTAGTACGGCCAGGGCCGGTCTGCGTCAGGGAGGGAAAACACCGGCCAAGGTGCCTGCGGCGTCGCTCGGCCCGGGGATCATGGCCGGAGTCGACTCCCGGGCGGCGCGGGACTCTGTCCTCCCTGCCACCGCGGGACACTGAGCCCGGACCGGGCCGGCCGGTGCGCTCAGCGGCAGCCGGACAACCTCAGACAAGTGAGAGGAACAACATGAGACGGACAACTGCAATCGCTGCGTTGGCCGCGATCGCCTTGGCGGCCGCCGGCTGCAGTAGCAGTAGTAGCAGCAGCAGTAGCGGTGGCTCCAGCGGGAGCGCGGCCGCCGGCGGCAGCACGGTCGACATCTACTCGAGCCTGCCGATGCAGGGCGCCTCGAGCGCGCAGACCATCCCGCTGGTCAACGGGATCAAGCTCGCGCTCGCTCAGGCCGGCAACAAGGCCGGCAACTTCACGGTGAACTACCAGGTGCTCGACGACTCGACCGCCGCGGCCGGGAAGTGGGACCCGGGTCAGACGGCGGCAAACGCGCGCAAGGTAGCCTCGGACCCGAAGGCCGTCTTCTACATCGGCGAGTTCAACTCCGGCGCCAGCGAGGTGTCAATCCCGATCCTCAACACGGCGGGCATCCCGCAGGTGAGCCCGGCGAACACGTACGTCGGCCTGACCACCAACCTGCCGGGCAGCGCGCCCGGTGAGCCGCAGAAGTACTACCCGACCGGGAAGCGGACCTACCTGCGGATCGTGCCGATCGACTCGATCCAGGCCGCCGCGGACCTGATCGCGATGAAGAACGCGGGCTGCACCAAGGTCGCCGTGGCCAACGACAAGGAGGCCTACGGGGCCGGCCTGGCCACCCTGCTCGGGCTGGAGAAGGGCTTCTACGGGATCAACATCGTCAGCGACACCGGGATCGACCCGACCGCGCCCAACTTCCGCTCCTACGCATCGACGGTGCAGGGCCAGGGCGCCAACTGCTTCTTCTTCGCCGGCATCGTCTCCAACGGCGCGGTCCAGCTCACCAAGGACGTCCACTCGGCGCTCCCCACCGCCAAGATCTTCGGCGGCGACGGGGTGTGCACGGACTCGTACACCAACGCGTCGAAGGGCGGCGTCCCGGCCGCGATCGACCCGCTGCTCCAGTGCACGGTCGCGACGCAGAACCTGTCCGCGTACCCGGGCGGCCAGGACTTCCTGAAGGCGTACCAGGCCAAGTACGGGACTTCCAGCCCCGACCCGTACGCGATCTATGGCTACGCGGTGGCGCAGCTCGCGCTGGACACGATCAAGAACCTGGGCGCGCAGGGCAACAGCAAGTCCGCCGTGCTGGCGGCCCTGTTCGCGGACAAGTCGGTTCAGTCCGTGCTGGGCACCTTCGGATTCAACGCCAACGGTGACACGACGCTGAAGTCCTACGGCGTGTACAAGGTCGGATCCGATGGCGAACCCGTCTTCTTCCAGACGGTCACGCCCACGAAGACAGTCGGCTAGGGCAACAATGTGGTGGTGGGGGGCGGCCAGCCCCCCACCACCTCGACACTCCGCACGGAGCCATGGAAACCACGACAATCACGCCCACCCTGCCCAGGGTCCCGGTACGCCCGCTGGCGGCGGTCCGCCGCTACGCCGGCCAGTGGGGCCTGATCGCGGCGCTCGCGGCGCTGCCGGCCTACTACGGCGTCCACGACCTGGTGTTCGGCTACCAGGTCAGCGTGGCAGGCCATCAGGTGCTCCATCATGATCTGTCGAACCTCGGCTACGACTTCGCCCAGGGCCTGTCCAACGGCGCGATCTGGGCCCTGATCGCGATCGGGTACACGCTGGTCTACGGCATCATCGAGCTGATCAACTTCGCGCACGGCGACGTGTTCATGATCGGCTCCTTCACCGCCGTGGGCATGTGGAGCGTGTTCGGGCTGAGCCCCGGTGAGGGCGCCGCCGCGCTGATCGGCTTCCTGCTGCTGACGCTGATCATCACGATGCTCGTGACCGGGTCCCTGAACGTGCTGATCGAGCGGGTCGCCTACCGGCCGCTGCGCAGCGCGCCCAAGCTCGCGTCGCTGATCACCGCGGTCGGCTTCTCGTTCATCCTGCAGAACGTCGGCCTGCTGTGGCGCGGAGGCTCCCCGCAGAGCGTGTCCGACCTGATCGGCGTGCAGTCGACCCTGTTCACGGTGGCCGGCGTGCCGATCCAGCGCGGCTACCTCCTGGTATTCGCGGTGATGATCCCGCTGGTGGCCGCGCTGAGCTGGTTCATCAACTCCACCCGCGCGGGGCGGGCGATGCGGGCCACCGCCCAGGACCCGGAGGCCGCCCGGCTGATGGGCATCAACGTCAACGCCACGATCTCGCTGACGTTCCTGCTCGGCGGCATGCTGGCCGGCGCGGCGGGCCTGGTGTACGCGCTCTACGAGACCAACGTGTGGTACTTCCAGGGGTTCAAGGCCGGCCTGTTCGCGTTCACGGCCGCGGTGATGGGCGGCATCGGCAACGTGCGCGGCGCGGTGCTCGGCGGGCTCATCATCGGCGTCATCCAGGCGCTGTCCGACGCGCGGCTGGGCCCGCAGTGGACCGAGGCGGTCGTGTTCGGCTACCTGATCGTGATCATGGTCCTTCGCCCGCGCGGGCTGCTCGGCGAGGAGACGAGGGAGGCCGGATGAGCGAGCTGCAGGGGCGCGGCGTCGCCTGGACTGAGGAGCGACGAAGGAGCGACGAGGGAAGGCGATGCCAAAAGGCGCCCCGGAAGCGAGCGAGGGGCAAGCAGTGAGCGAGCTGTGGGGGCGGCTGGAGGGCCTGCGGGCGGCGGCGGCGGCGCGGCTCCCTCGCTGGTGGAACCGCGCGCTGGCCGGAGCGCTCATCGCGTTCGGGGTCGTGCTGCCGTTCCTGTTCCCGGCGGACAGCGGCTTCATGAACGGGACCATCATCGCCGTGGCCTACGCGGTGATGTCGCTCGGCCTGAACATCGTGGTCGGATTCGCCGGGCTGCTCGACCTGGGGTACGTCGCCTTCTACGCGCTCGGCGCGTACTCCCTGGGGTGGTTCGGCTCCGGGTTCTTCTTCAAGCTGCACATCCACGTGCTGGTCTCTCCGGTCGAGAGCACGCTGCAGGGCGTCCACCTGAACTTCGTGCTGATCCTGGTCGCCGCCGCGCTGATCTGCGCGGTCGCGGGGATGCTGATCGGCCTGCCGACGCTGCGCCTGCGCAGCGACTACATCGCGATCGTCACGCTCGCGTTCGGGGAGATCATCGGCACGCTCGCCGTCAACGGCCAGAGCATTCCAGTCGGCGGCGGCATGACGCTGACCGCCGGCAACCTCGGCATCAGCGCGGTCGACGCGCCGTACTTCCCGGGTTCCGGGTCGTTCGGCCTGCTGGACCTGCGGCCGTGGTACTGGCTGATCTTCGGGATCTTGCTCCTGGTCCTGTTCGTCAACCTGCGGCTGCGCGACTCACGGCTCGGCCGGGCCTGGGTCGCGCTGCGCGAGGACGAGGTCGCGGCGGTGTCGATGGGAATCCCGCTGGTGAAGACCAAGCTGCTCGCGTACTCGGTCGGCGCCGTGTTCGGCGGCATGTCGGGCGCGTTCTTCGGCACCTACTACACCGAGGTCAACGCCAGCCAGTTCGCGTTCGGCTTCTCGATCTTCATCCTCGCGATGGTGATCATCGGCGGGCTCGGCTCGATCTGGGGAGCGCTCGCCGGCGGGCTGGCCCTCGGTTACATCAACAACTACCTGATCCCCGATGTGCTGAACGACCTGCCCAGCAAGTTCGGGCTGCACTTCCAGCTGACCCAGGTGGAGTTCGGGATCTTCGGGTTCCTCCTGGTGATCATGATGCTGCTGCGGCCGCAGGGGCTGATCCCGGAACGGCGACGCCGGCTCGAGCTCACGGCCGAGATCGCGGCGGAGGACGCGCAGCTCACGGAGGCACCGGGCGGCGTCGGAGGCGGGGCATGAACCCGGCCGAGGGTCCCGAGGGTCCCGTTCCGCCGGAGGGTCCCGCTCCGGTCTCAGCGGCGGTAGCGGCTCCGGCCGTCCTGCGCGCGGAGCGCGTGACGAAGGACTTCGGGGGGCTGCGTGCTGTCGAAGACGTGTCTGTGGACCTCCCCGAGCACTCGATTGTCTCGCTGATCGGGCCGAACGGCGCCGGGAAAACGACCCTGTTCAACATGCTGACCGGGCTGTACCGGCCCACCCAGGGCAGGATTGTGCTCGGCAGCCGGGACATCACGCGGTCCCGGCCGGATGTGATCACCGGATACGGCGTCGCGCGGACCTTCCAGAACATCCGCCTGTTCGGCGCGATGACGGCCGTGGAGAACGTGATGATCGGACATCACGCCCGGATGCGGGCGGGATTGTTCGGATCGGTCTTCCGTCCGCCCTGGGTCCGCCGCGAGGAGCGGGATACCCGGGCCCGGGCCCGGGAGTTGCTGGCTTACGTCGGTCTGCCCCGGACCGTATTCGACCGGCTCGCCTCGCAACTGTCCTACGGCGACCAACGGCGGGTCGAGCTCGCGCGGGCGCTGGCGGCCGAGCCGAGCGTCCTGCTGCTCGACGAGCCGACCGCGGGCATGAACCCGCGCGAATCGGCGGAGCTGACGGCCTTCATGCGCAGGCTGCGCGACGAGAAGAACCTGACCATCCTGCTGATCGAGCACGACATGAAGGTCGTGATGGGGGTCTCCGAGCGCGTCACCGTGCTCGATCACGGCAGGAAGATCGCCGAGGGAGAACCGGCCGTGGTCCGGACGGATCCACGGGTGATCGAGGCCTATCTCGGAAAGCAGGACTGATGCCGCTACTCGAGGTCCGCGACATCCGTACCCGGTACGGCTCGATCGAGGCGCTGAAAGGAATCTCGCTGACGGTAGACGCGGGTGAGGTGGTGACACTGATCGGCTCGAACGGGGCCGGGAAGACAACCACCCTGCGTTCGATCTCGGGCCTCACCCCGGCCAGCAAGGGGACGATCACGTTCAACGGGGAGGACATCACGCAGGTGCCGGCGCACGAGATCGTCGGCCGCGGAATCGCCCTGGCCCCCGAGGGCCGCCATTGCTTCGCCCGGATGACCGTGCTGGAGAACCTGGAGCTTGGCGCCCATCAGCGGCGCGGTCTCGGGATCGACGCGGACTTCAAACAAGTCTACGAACTGTTTCCCCTGCTCAAGGAGCGCGAACGGCAGAAGGCAGGCACGATGTCCGGCGGCGAGCAGCAGATGCTCGCGATCGGGCGAGCGCTGATGGCCCGGCCGAAGCTGCTGATGCTCGACGAGCCGTCGCTCGGAATCGCCCCCCTCCTGGTACAGCGGATCTACCAGACCATCGGCGAGATCCACAGCACCGGGGTGGCCATCCTCCTGGTCGAGCAGAACGCCAACTACGCGCTCGACGCCGCCTCCCGTGGCTACGTGCTCGAGACCGGGCGGGTGGCCCTGGCCAACGACTCGGCGAGCCTGCGCGATGACCCCGAGGTCCAGAGGGCGTATCTGGGCACATGACCGATACGGAGAGTGATAGATATCGGAACAATTGGCGCCAAAGCGCTGTATCTCCTGTTCGCCTGGCTTATCTCGGCGGCCGCTGGGTCGTGGCTTTCTGAGCGCAAGGGCTACGGCGACCGGATCGGGCTGATGCTGGGCCTGCTGCTTTCGGTCCTGGGCCTGCTGATCATGGCCCTCCTGCCCGGGCGCCCCGGTTCGAAGTGGCGGGTCCAGGGCAGGCTGCCGCGACGGCGGCCCGCCCAGCGAACCTGACCTTGCGAACCTGACCTTGCGGATCTGAGCTAGGACAAGGCGATGACGTGGTCGGCCCGGCCGATCACCATGGGGTCATGGGTGGCGCAGATCACGGTCTGGCCGTCCTGGTGGGCGGCATCGGCCAGCAGGGCCGCGACGGCCCTGGCGTTGGTCTCGTCCTGCCGGGAGGTCGGCTCGTCAACGATCAGCAACCCGCGCGCGCCCGCCAGTGCCCGGGCTAGCGCCAGGCGCTGGGCTTCCCCGGCCGACAGCCGGCTGGCGCGCTGGCGGGCCCGGTCGGCGAGGCCGGCCCGGGTCAGCGCCGTGACCGCGCGCTCGGCGGCGGCGTCCGGATCCCAGCCCCGTATCCGCAAGACGAGCACCGTGTTCTCCTGGGCACTGAGAAAACCGATCGGCGCGGGTTCCTGGGAGAGGTAGCCGATCCGCTGCCGGCGCAGGCTCGCGAGCTGCTCACCGGTCTGGTCGCCAAGGGGATGCCCGTCGAGCACGACCTGGCCCGAACTCGGCCGGTCCAGCCCGGCCACGAGCTTGAGCAGCGTCGTCTTCCCCGCTCCCGAGCGACCCGTGACGGCGGTCAGCTGGCCGGGCGTGAACTCGTGCGTCAGCCCGCCGAGCACCTCGCGCCTGGCCGGTCCGCGCCCGAAGGCGCGGGCCACGGAGCAGAGCTCGACCCGCGCCGGGGTCCATTGTCCGGCCGGCGGGCGCGGGGGCAGGGCGGCGGCCGGCGCGGCCGGGCCGGAGTCCGCGTCCGCAGCGGTCACGATCACCCCGTCCGGGCCCGGCCGGACGCGGGCGCGGCGCCCGATGCCGGCCTGAGCGAGCAGTTCGGGGGGCAGCCGCAGCCAGCCGCTGTCGACCACGAGCGCCTCCTGGCCGCCACGCCGGTCCCCGACGATCCGGCCGTCCCGGATCCGCAGCGTGCGGTCGGCGAGCTCGGCGGTCGCCGGATCGTGGGTCACCAGGATGACGCTCGTGCCGTGGGTGCGGGCCAGCCCGGTGATCAGCGCGCGGATGACGCCGGCGCTGGCGTCATCGAGCTCGCCGGTCGGCTCGTCGGCGAACAGCAGCGCCGGCCGGTGGGCGAGGGCCGCGCACAGCGCGAACCGCTGGCGCTCGCCACCGGACAGCTCGGCGGGCAACGCGTCGGCCCGGTCCGTCAGCCCCGCGGCCTCGATGAGCTCATCGGTTCTCCTGCGGCGCTCCCGGCGCGGCATCCCGCGCAGCGCGAGCGGCAACGCCACGGCCTCACGCATGCGAAGATCGGGGCTCAGCGCGGCATCGGTGTACTGGCCGAGGAACCCCATCAGCTCATGCCGGAGGCGCGACCGGGCACGCGCCGGCATCCGGCTGATATCGCGGCCCAGCACGCGGACGACCCCGGCCGACGGCGGCTGGATCCCGGCGGCCACCCGCAGCAGCGTGCTCTTCCCGGCCCCGCTCGGTCCCAGGACGCACAGCAGCTCGCCGCGGCCGAGCTCCAGGTTCGTTCCGGCCAGCGCCGCCGCGTCCCCTTCGTTCGTGCGGTGCACGCAGAACACGTCGCGCAGTTCCAGGATGGCTTCGCTCACCGGACGGCGCTTCCGGTCAGGGCCCGGGTCGCCAGCACGCCCGCGAGCGCGAGCACCGCGAGCGTGCCGGCGCCCCAGGCGGCCAGCTGTACCCACGGCACCACGGTCACCACCGGCGGGACGGGATCGGCGACGGTGCCCGCGGCCCGGACGCTGGCCACCGCCAGCCGCGTCAGCAGCACAGCGATTCCCAGGCCGGCGAGCACCCCGAGCACGGTCGCGAGGGTGAGCCGGACCCGCAGCTCGACCCGGAGGGCACGCGGGCCGGCGCCTTGCTCGGCGAGGTCGCCGGCGGCCCGCTCGTCGCGGGCCCCGCCGAGCAGCGCGGTCAGCAAGCCGACGACCGCCAACGCCACGGACAGCGCCGTCGCGGCGATCAGCGTCCCGAGTGCGCCACGCGCGACCGGCGCGTCGCGCAGCTGATTGTCCAGGTCGGCGCGGAACGAGGGGTCGAGCTGGGCGAGCGGCTCGCGCTGCAGCGCGGCACGCAGCGGCGCGAGGTGCGCGGCGGCGATCCACAGCTCGTCGGGCCGGCCCTGACCGGGCAGCTGCGCGTCCAGGGCCGCGGCGAGCGTCGCCTCGTCGGCGATGACGAAGCCGGCCGAGCCGGAGTCGACGGTCGGGAAGCGCTCGAGGACCCCGACCACGCGCGCGGTCACCGGGAGGCCGTCCACGGTCAGGGCCATGTCTCCGCCCGGCCCGGCGGACGCGGCGGTCTGCGGGTCGACGAGCACCGGGACCGGGTGCGTGTCGGTTGGCTGCGCGGGCCGCAGCACGCCGGGCTCGCCGATGGAGGAGAAGGCGACTACCGCGACGGCGTCGCCTGCCGTGGGAGCCGTGGTGGTCGCCGCGCCGACCCCGCGCCAGGCGCCGAGCGGGACGGACACCGGCTGGCCGCTAGCGGGCTGGACGAGCAGCGGTCCGAGCGAGACGCGGGCCGTGGCCTGAGTCGCGGCGGCCGGGTTCTCGCCGTTCTGATGGCCGTTCGTGATCGCCAGTCCGGTGGGTACGTCGAGCTCCAGAGCCTCGAGCTCCCAATGTCCCGGCGGCACGGCGGCACGCAGGACCGCGCCGCCGGCGCTGGCCGTGCCGAGCGCCACCTGCCTGATCGCTCCCTGGGGGTCGCGCAGGTCCGCGGTCACCTCGACCGCGAAGCCCTGCGCGGAGGCCCGCAGCGACAGCCCGTGCGCCTGGGCCGGAAGCTCCGGCCCGGGCACCCGGACCGGGCCCGCCGGCTGCAGGCGCCGGGCCAGGGTCGTCAGTGCGGCCGAGCCGTCGCTGGACCGCCAGCCGTGGATCCCGGCCAGTCCCGCTGCGGGAATGCCGAGCGCGGGAACGGTCACCGTCCCCCCGCCCGTGGTGTAGTTCGCATCCGTCCGGCGTACGGGCAGCACGGTGCCGGACGCGAGCGCCTGCCAACGCTGAAGCGGGGCCACCTGCAGCGGGGTGTTGAAATCCGGTCCCGGCGAGACGAGCGCGTCGAGCGGGACGCGGTCGGCCGCCTGATCGGCCGCGCTGCGGATCAGCGTCGACCGGTAGGCCAGGGCGAAGCCCCCCAGGCCGGTGGCGACCGCGATGAACGCGATGGCCAGCGCCGCCACCGCGGGCGAGCGAGCCAGGTTGACCAGCGCCAGGCGCGGGAGCACCGGGCCGCCCCTGGCCACGCGCTCGGCCCCGCGCAGGACCGCCCCGGCGGCGCGGAACGTCAGCACCCCCGCGGCCGCGCAGCACAGCGGCGCGAGCGCCAGCGCCAGCGCCTGGTCGCTGCCGGTGCCCGCGGCCATCGCCGCCACCAGGGCCGAGGCCGCCGCGACCGCCAGCATGTCGGTCAGCCTGGCGTTGCGGACCAGGACCAGCGCGCCGAGCAGCACGGTCGCCGCGAGCCACCCGGCTGTCAGCGTGATCAGCCCGGCCCAGGTGATCACGCTGTGGGTCAAGATCGCGCCGGCTGGCTCCCCCTGGCTGCTGGCCAGCAGCGCCGCGGTCCCGATCCCGGCCGCCGCGCCCGCGCCCAGCGCGGCGGCGCACAGCCACCCGGATTCGGCCGCGACGAACATGACGCACTGGCGCGTCCGGGCGCCCGCGTTGCGCAGCCGGTCAAGCTCGGCCCGCTGGTCGCGGCGAAGTCCGCCACCGACCAGGACGATGAAGATCGCCAGCGCGGTGATCGCGCCTCCGCCCGCTAGCAGCAGCCGCCGCGGCGCCACGCTCGCCTGGGCGCGTGCCTCGTCCAGCGTGGTGAAGGGCGCGCTCAACGAGAACTGGCTCCCGCTCACGAGCAGCCGGGCCTGCGAGCGCTTCAGCCGGTCCTCGACGCCGGCCAGCTGCCACCAGCGGAGTCGCGCGATCGTGATCGGGGCCAGCCAGCTGTGCGTGCGGTACAGGCCGCTCAGCCCGGGCAGGGCGTCCAGCCCGGCGACATCCCAGGTGGCGAGCACTGGCCCGGTGTCCGAGCTGGACGGCGCGAAGCCGAGAGGTACCGCTGAGCGCAGCGGCACCGACCCGACGACCTGGATATTGACGCCCGCCGCGGTCAGGGCCGAAGGCACTTTCGGGGGCGGGCCGCCGCCGACGAGCAGCATCGGACAGCGCTGCGGGCGACAGGACCCCAGCGCGCCGGGCAGCGGGCCGGGCAGCCACCGGGCCAGGCCCGCGATCGCGACCGGACGGACGACTATTCCCGAGAGCCGCACCTGGTTCATCAGCAGCACCTCGGTCGAGGAGCCCAGGCCCAGCCCGCGCAACAGGACCTGCGCCTGCTCCGTCACGGCGGGACTGACCGGTCCGGTCCAGGTGACGCGAACCTGGCTGTCCTGTGGTGACGCCGCGCCGAGCACCGACCGGGCGCTCTGGTCGCCCGCCACCTGAGCCTGGGCCGCCACTCCGGCGGCGAACGCCGCCGCCAGCGCGATACCCAGGGCGGGCAGCAACCACCGTGCGGGGCGCCGCCGCCCCCGCGCGGCGGCCGTCATCAACGGCGCGGACCAGCCCCGTCGCATCACCTCATTGTGGCACCAGGTATCGCGTAGGCTGAATCCGATTCGCGATATGTCTTGACTTCGCGAGGATGCGATATATCGTTAGCTGTAACAGCCGAGCGGACGGGAAGGACGGGCGATGGCGCACTGGACCATCGAGGCTCCGACGAGCCTGGACTTTGAGGACGTGACGGGGCTTCGGGTCAGGATCATCGCCGGGTCGGTGGCCGTGCTCGCAACCGACGGTACGCCCTCGCTTGACGTGGCCAACGTCAGCGGCGACCCGCTTGACGTTACCTACGAGGACGGGATCCTCACCATCACCCACGAGAACCTCACCTGGGAGGGCTTGCTGAAGTGGCTGCGGCCGCAGCGGCCCTCGGCGGCGGTGACGGTGAGCGTGCCGCGGACCTGCCCGGTGCAGGTCGGGGTGGTCAGCGCGACGGCGGTGCTGAGCGCGATAAGCGCGCGGGCTTCGGTCAAGAGCGTGTCCGGCGAGATCACGCTGGACGGCGTGACCGGGGACGTGGACGCGCACACCGTCTCGGGGGCGCTGGAGGCTCAGGGCGTCAACGGCCGGCTGAACTTCAACACGGTATCCGGCGACCTGGCGCTGGCCGACGGCTGGCTGGAGCGGCTGGACGTGAACTCGGTGAGCGGCGACGTGACCGCGGACATCGACCTGGACCCGCTCGGCGGCGTGCACGTGACCACGGTGTCGGGCGAGGTGACGCTGCGGCTCCCGGCCGATACCGACGCCCAGGTCCACCTGCACTCGATGTCCGGCGGGGTGCGGGGCGAATTCGCCGAGCTTAGGTCGATGTCCGGGCCCGCGTCTCATACGGTAAGCGGTAGCCTGGGCGGCGGTTCCGGACATGTGTCGGTCAACACCATGTCCGGGCGGGTCATGCTGCTGCGACGCGCCGAGCGCCGGACCGCGGCACAAGGGGCCCGCTCCGGTCCGCCGCAGCCTGATAATGAGAGTGAGATGGAAGGCGAGGCCAGTTGAGTCCGGTATTCCGCCACGGCAGCCTCCGGCTGTACCTGCTGCGGCTCCTCGATGAGGAGCCCAGGCACGGCTACGAGGTCATCAGGCTGCTGCGCGACCGGTTCATGGGCGTGTACTCGCCCTCGCCGGGCACCATCTACCCCCGGCTGGCCCGGCTGGAGGAGGAGGGCCTGGTCACCCACGACGAGGTCGACGGGCGCAAGGTCTACCGGATCACCGAGGCAGGCCGCGAGGAACTGCGCAGCCGCAGCGACGAGCTGGACGAGCTCGAAGAGGAGTTGTCCGCGTCGGTCAGCGACATCGTCCGCGAGGTCCGGGAGGACGTCAGGCAGACCGTGCGCAGCCTGCGCGAGGAGCTGACCTCGGCCGCACGCGAGTCCCGCCGGACGGGCCGGGACGTGGCCGCTGACGCCCGCGAGCAGGCCCGGCAGGCCAGGGACGAAGCCTGGGCGGCGGCCCGGCAGGCCCGCGACGAGGCCAAGGAGCAGGCCCGGCACGCTCAAGAGCAGGCCAAGGAGCAAGCCCGCCTGGCCCACGACCAGGCCAAGGAGCAGGTCCGGGGGGCCCGCGACGAGGTCCGGGAGGCTCACGAGCACGCTCGGGAGGCCCACGAGCAGGACCGGCAGGATCCATGGGAACAGGCCACCGAGGAGACCGGGAGCCAGGCTGAGACGCCCGGCCAGGACGCAGCCCAGCGGGTGCGCGAGCACGCGCGCTGGCTGCGGGAGGAAGCCACGCGGGTCCGCGAGGAGGCCGCCGCGCGGTTCACGGCCGGCGATCAGGACTGGGACGCTCCGCCCGGCTGGACCGGACGGCCCAGCTGGACCGAGTGGCCAGGACGGCGCGGCTGGGAGGAGTGGACCCGCGGTCGCGGACGGCGCGGCTGGAGCGGGGCGCTCGACTTCGGGACGCTGAAGGACCTGGAGCGGTTGGCGGTCCAGTTCACCGCGGACCTGAGGAAGCTGGCCACGCAGTCCACCGCCGTGGGCGAGAACGTCATCACCGACCTGCGCACGATCCTGGAAGAAGCGCTGGAGCGCATCAAGACCGAGATCTTCGGCCCCGAGCAGGGCCCGGCGGGCGAGCGCCCGGCGAGCGAGGCTGAGGCCCCCGCGCCGGCGCGGGACGACGAGGGTAAGGGCTCCCCGGCCACCTAGGTCAGGGGATGACGCCAGCGCAGCCCGGGGAAGCGACGGAAGCCCTTGTCGGTGGACACGAACTCGCAGCCGTGCTCGATGGCAAGCGCGGCTAGGTATGCGTCGGGCACCAGCTTCCCCGATGCTCCGGCCTTCAGGCAGAGGTCTCGGAAGATAACCCAGAACTGAGCGCCCGGGCTGACGACGTGGGCGTGCGGCTGATCCCGGATCGTCTCGGCAAAGCTCAGCGCGACCTGGATGGGCGTAGCGTTCTTGTATATCCGCTGGTTGGTAACCACTCGGATCAACCCGTTCAGCGCCATGTCCGACACCGCATACGGTTCGGGACCGGCGATCAGCGCTTCCATCCAGGCGCGGTACTCAAGGTGCCGGTCAACGTCACGCCGGTGGGCGTAGATCATCACGTTCGTGTCCACGAGCATCATGAGTAGCCCCCTCCCCGTAACGCTCGATGTCCTCCTGCTCGAGGATCTCCTGGATCTCCTCCCACGTAGGATGGCGGCCGCCGGGCGTGCCCCAGGTAGTCAGTTCGACGGGGGGGCGAGTCGCTAGCTCCTGGGCGACGGCTAGCCAACGACGGAGGGCCTCTTCCATGACGGAGTTGAGGCTGCGTTGCTGGCGGGCAGCCTGGGCCTTGGCTTCGGCCAAGATCTCCTCATCGATCCGGAACGTGGTGCGAGATGGCATGCCACCAGGATAGTTGGGTGACATTAATATGTCACGTTGTGGGCAAGTTGTTGCCACCGGGGGTCGGCGCGCTGCTGGCGCGCGGCTGGCCGTTGGTGTAATACTCAATACCGGCAGCAGACCATTACACATCGGACTCTTCGCAGCTGGGGAACGCCAGATAACCCGGCCAGGGACTTCAGTGGACCTCAACTCCTACGCTGAACTCGCCGTCCGGCTCGTGAACACGGCCGGTGGCGGGGGCGAAGACGGCGACCGGCTGGTCAACCTGGACGGGTTGCGCGCCCTGGTCGCCGACCGTGAACACCTCAACATGGGCGTCACGCGCAACGACCTCGACGCGCTGCGCGCGTTGCGGGCCGAGTTCCGCGCCTTCTTTGTCGCGTGCGCGGCAGGCGACGGGGAGGACGTGGCGGCACAGCTCAACGCGCTGCTCATCCAGCACCCGGTCCATCCGCAGCTGTCCGGGCACGACGGGCAGCCGTGGCACGTGCACTACCGAGAGAGCGGGTCGGTCGCGGACAAGTACGCGGCGGGGGCGACCATGGGCCTGGCCGTGCGGCTGACCGACCTCGGCATCGAGCGGTTCGGCGTCTGCCAGGCGCCCGGCTGCCTCGGGGTATTCATCGACGTCAGCAGCAGTAACACCCGGCGCTATTGCTCGGACCGTTGCATGAACCGAGCCAATGTGTCCGCGTTCCGGGCCCGCAAGCGCGGCGAGGACGAGGCCGACACCAAGGCACCGGGGGCCACGGTCTTACCGGGAGCCACGGTCTTACCGGGAGCCACGGTCTTACCGGGGGCGCCAGTAGCGGGCCAGGACCCGGCCCTCGATGAGCGTGCCGGGCACGGGGCCGAAGCGTCGGCTGTCCACCGCGCCAGCCTGCGGGTTGTCCGAGTCGAGCCACCAGCCCCCACCCACCTCCCCGTCCCCCTCCACGCGGCGCACCGCGCGCTTGACGATGAGCAGGTCGGGCTGGCCGGGATGACGGGCCAGCACGATCTGGCCGGGGCGGACCCGGCGGGTGCGCCGGACCAGTAGCCAGTCGCCGGGGCGGAGGGCGGGCTCCATGGAGCGTTCGGCGACCGCGACGCGGATGAGCGGCCAGCGCATCTGTCATCCCTCCCCCCGTTTGGGCCCCTCCGGTGTCAGACAGGGTGACCGGGGTAGTGTCGGACCTGCAAGTCAACGAGTCGGAGAAAGGGAATCGATGAGGCTGCTCACCCGCCTGCTCGAGCCGAAGACCGTGGCCCACGCCCACTGCGACCTGCCCTGCGGAGTCTATGACCCGGCGCAGGCCAGGATCGAGGCGGAATCGGTCAAGGCCATAATCGAGAAATACCAGCAGAACAGCGACCCGGATTTCCGGGGCCGCTGCCTGATCATCAAGGAGCAGCGCTCCGAGCTGGTCAAGCACCACCTGTGGGTGCTGTGGACGGACTACTTCAAGCCGCCGCACTTCGAGAAGTACCCGCACCTGCACCAGCTGTTCAACGAGGCCACCAAGCTGGCCGGCGCGGCCGGCACCAAGGGCAGCGCGGACGTGGCCAAGGCCGACGAACTGCTGGCCAAGATCGACGAGATCAACAAGATCTTCTGGGAGACCAAGCAGGCCTAAGCCCGTGTGATGAAACCCGGGTTTCACTGCGCTCTAGGGTGGTGAAACCCGGGTTTCATTACGTTTGACGCGGGCTGGATGTTTACCGTGAGGCTGGGCGTGACCGTGAGGCGGCGCGGCGTATTTCTCGGCACGCGCGGGTGGCGGTAGGTTGCTTGCAGGTGGGCGGCGACCCGATGACCCGCCCGGAGGAGAGACGTGACCGAAGACACCGCCGCGACGACCGCCGTGCCTGGCCAGCGGGAGCCGGACCCGGCGCGGGCGGAGCGCGAGACCAAGGACCACGTGAAGGTGTGCATGCCCGCCGAGGGCGCCTACCTTTCCGTGCTCCGGACCGCCACCGCGGGCCTGGCGGCGAGGCTTGACTTCACCCTGGACGAGATCGAGGACCTGCGCATCGCGGTGGACGAGGCGTGCGCGATGCTCCTGCCCCAGGCGATCCCCGGCACCAACCTGGAGTGCGCCTTCGACCTGGGCGCCGAGGAGATGACGATCACCGTCAGCGTGGTGGCCGCCGAGCCGGCCATGCCCGCCAGGGACACCTTCGCCTGGACCGTGCTGTCCGCCCTGGCCGGGACGGTCGACTCCCGGGTCGGGCCCGACGACCAGGTCGCCATCGTGCTGCGCAAGCGCCGGGAAATCCTGTCGGGGCCGAGG
The DNA here is from genome assembly GCA_963819785.1 of uncultured Actinomycetes bacterium. GTDB lineage: Bacteria > Actinomycetota > Actinomycetes > Streptosporangiales > Streptosporangiaceae > Palsa-504. Next base: position 138,323 of record CAWFXW010000020.1, read on the forward strand.
TCCGCGTGAGCAGCGAATTCGAGGTCCAGGTGACCGAGGAGTTCGAGGTAGAGGCGGCTCAGGCCGAGGCGACCCAGGTCGAGGCGGCACTGCGGATCGAGCACACCTCGCCGGACCGCACCCGCGCCCGGGAGCTGTTCGAGCGGCTCGCGGAGCTGCCGGCCGGCGATCCCGAGCGGGCCCGGATCCGCGGCCACCTGGTCGAGCTGCACCTGCCGCTGGTGGAGTACCTGGCCCGCAGGTTCCGCAACCGCGGCGAATGGCTCGACGACCTGACCCAGGTCGCGACGATCGGGCTGATCAAGTCGATCGACCGGTTCGACCTGGAACGCGGGGTGGAGTTCTCCACCTATGCCACGCCTACCATCGTGGGTGAGATCAAGCGGCATTTCCGGGACAAGGGCTGGGCGGTCCGAGTCCCGCGCCGGCTGCAGGAGCTCAAGCTCTCCCTGACCAAGGCCATCGGCGAGCTGGCCCAGCGCGAGGGACGCGCGCCCACGGTCAGCGAGCTCGCCAGCCACCTGCAGATGAGCGAGGAAGACGTCCTGGAGGGGCTCGAGTCGGCCAACGCCTACTCGACGGTGTCGCTGGACGCGCCCGACTCGGGCGACGAGGACGCGCCCGCGGTTTCGGACTCCCTCGGCATGGTCGACGACGCGCTGGAGGGCGTGGAGTACCGGGAGTCGCTCAAGCCGCTGCTCGAGCAGCTACCGCCGCGGGAGAAGAAGATCCTGCTGCTCCGGTTCTTCGGCAACATGACCCAGTCGCAGATCGCGGTCGAGCTCGGCATCTCCCAGATGCACGTGTCCCGGCTGCTGGCCCGGACGCTGGCCCAGCTCCGGGAGGGGCTGACCACCGAGGACTGAGCGCTACCGCGGGGGACGGTTGAGGGCCCGCAGGCTGGCCGGGGTGAACAGGCCGGCCAGGCAGGCCGCCGCGAGTGCCAGCGCGGGCACACCCCACTCGGGCCGCTGCCCGTCCAGCAGGACGATCCCCCCGATGATCACGAACAGCTGGGTCATGACCGTCGGCGTGCGGCTCCACGGTCTGGCCCTGGCCACGGCGACGGCGGCGAGCGCCACCCCGGCCGCCACGACGACCGCGAGCACGGTGAGCCCGACCCCGCTGGTGACCTGGGAGGACTTCCCGTCCGCGGTCGATACGGCAGCAAAGGCGGCCGCCACGCACAGGCCCGCGGCCTCGATCACCTGAGCGGACGCGGCGACCAGCAGGCCGGGCGGGCGCGAGTCCTCGGGCGCGACGGGGGAAGCCGGCGGAGCGGGCGTGGCGGGCTTGGCCGATGTAGCGGGCTTAGCGGGCTTAGCGGGCTTGGTAGGTGTAGCGGGCTTGGTAGGTGTAGCGGGCTTGGTGCGCTGGGCGGGGGTGGCTGGCGCCTTGGCCTGGCCCGCGCCCTTCGGCCGGCCCGCGCCCTTGGCCCGCGCTGCCATATCGACACACCCACCCTCGAGATCTGGGCTCCCCAGCTTAGGTACTGAGCTTAGGCGGAGGCTAGCCTGAGCGAGTGCGAGGCCTCCTGATCGTCAACCCTCGGGCGACCACCACGACGGGGGATTCCGCGGAACTGGTGATCCGCTCGCTCGCCGGGCTGGTCGACCTCGACGTAGAACATACCCGCTACCGCGGCCACGCTCGCGAGCTGGCCGCCGCGGCGCGCGGCGACCTGGTGATCGTGCTCGGCGGCGACGGGGCCGTCAACGAGGCGGTCAACGGGATCATGAGCCAGGCCAGCAAGCCCCTGCTGGCCGTGATACCCGGCGGGGGCGGCAACGTGTTCGCCCGGGCGCTCGGGCTGCCGGCCGACGCGGCGGCGGCGATCGCCAGGATCGGGGAGATCCTCAAGGAGGGACGGTACCGGACCATCGGGCTGGGCCTGGCCGGCGACCGGTACTTCACGTTCAGCGCGGGCCTCGGCCTGGACGCCGAGGCAGTCGGGGAGGTGGAGCGGCTGCGCGCCAGCGGGCGCCGGGAGAGCCCGGCCCTGTTCGCCTGGGCGATCCTGCGCCGGTTCTGGCGGACCGACCGGCGGGTCCCGGTCCTGACTCTGGAGCGCGACGGGCAGCCGGCGCACCCCGGACCTGTTCATGACGGCCATCACCAACCGCTCCCCCTGGACCTACGTCCGCGGCCGCGCCGTGCTGCCCGTTCCTAACCCGGATTTCAATTCCGGCCTGGACGTGCTCGCGCTGCGCAAGCTGCGGGCCACCACCATCTTGAGCGCGGTCGGCCAGATGATGACCATCCGGCGCCGCTCGCCGCGCGGGCGGCACGTGCTCACCGTGACCGGCCTGGAGTCGCTGACCATCCGCTCGGCGCGCCCGGTCGCGTTCCAGGTCGACGGGGACTACCTGGGCCAGACAGAAGCCGTTAAGTTCCAGTTTGTCCCCCGCGCGCTGCGCGTCCTGGCATGACCCTTGATACATCGGTGCATCGGCGCGAGCAAAATGTGATCGATCTGACATTAAATTAAGCCGAAGGGCCGCTGTGCCCTCTTGCGCATGTCAGGCGATGTTGAAAGGCTTGACGTGATGTCTGGCGCGGGGGCGCCTCGCTTGTCATCAGCCCCGTGTCACCAGCACTGGTGGCCTTGGGTTATGACACAGCGTCGCCTTCGGGGGCACGTTCAGGCCGCCTTCTGGTCTGGGTGCGTTTCTGCTCGGCATCATAACGGTCTCGGGAAACTTGGGCCGCCTGACAGTACGGATTGGCTCGTGAAAAGCTTCACAAGCTTCAGATAAATGCTTTGCCGACCGCACCCGCTGGCGGCCGGCCCCGTTCCGCTAGAAGGAGTGGACATCATGGACTGGCGCCACGAAGCCGCCTGCCGTGAGGTGGATCCTGAGCTGTTCTTCCCCATCGGGAACACCGGTCCCGCCCTACTCCAGATCGACGAGGCCAAGCAGGTCTGCCAGCGGTGCTCGGTGATGGACGAGTGCCTGCGCTGGGCGATCGACAGCGGCCAGGACGCGGGCGTCTGGGGCGGGATGAGCGAGGACGAGCGACGCGCGCTCAAGCGGCGCACGATCCGGCTTCGCGCCCGCGCGCACGTATTATCAGCCGCGCCCGCGCCAGTTTAGGCTTCCGCGCCGTACCGGACCGGGAGGTCGACGACCGCCTCGGTGCCGCCGTCCGGCCGGGGCACGATCCGCAGCCGCCCGCCCAGCTCGCTGACCACCAGCGTGCGCACGATCTGCAGGCCTAGGCTGGTGGTCGAATCCAGGTCGAAGCCGTCGGGCAGGCCCACGCCGTTGTCGGCCACGGTCACGATGAGGCGTTCGGCCTCGCGCACCGCGATGACCTCGAGCAGGCCGCCGTCCTTGGCCCCAGAGTTATTAACCGAGGCGGGGGCCGGGAAGCCGTGCTGCAGCGCGTTCTGCAGCAACTCGGTCATGACCATGGCCAGCGGCGTGGCCACGGCCGCCGACAGAGGCCCGAACGACCCGGTGATCTTCGGGATGACCCGGACCTCGGCGGCCGACACCTCTCCCGCCATCATCGCCACCCGGTCCGCGATGTCGTCGAAGTCGACCACCTCGTCCGGCGTGTGGGACAGCGTTCTCGTGCACCACCGCGATCGACCCCACCCGGCGCACCGCCTCGTCCAGCGCGGCGCGGGCCTCGGGGGCGCGCAGCCGTCTGGCCTGCAGCCGCAGCAGGGCGGCGACGGTCTGCAGGTTGTTCTTCACCCGGTGGTGGATCTCCCTGATCGTGGCGTCCTTGGTCATCAGCTCACGCTCGCGGCGGCGCAGTTCGGTGACGTCCCGAATCAGGATCAGGGCACCGGTCCTGGTCCCGCCCACGATGAGCGGGATCGCCCGCAACTGCACCACCGAGCCGTTCCCGTCCACCTCCGCCGCCCGCGGCGCGCGGCCCGCGGCCACCACCATCAGCGACTCGTCAAGCGGCTCGTCCGACACGCACAGCCCGGCGGTGATCACGGACAGCTCGGCGCCGATCAGGTCGGCGGCCAGGCCCAGGCGGCGGTAGGCCGACTGGGCGTTCGGGCTGGCGTAGGTGACCCGCCCGGACCGGCCGAGCCGGAGCAGCCCGTCACCCACCCGGGGCGAGCGGACCAGCATGGCCGCCTCGCCCGCGAACGGGAACGTGCCCTCGGCCACCATCCGGGCCAGGTCGTCGGCGCCCTGCAGGTAGGTGAGCTCGAGCCGGCTGGGCGTCCGGGCCGAGTTCAGGTTCGTGCACCGCTCGATGACCGCGATGACCCGGCCCGCCCGGGTCACCGGGATGCCCTCGGTCCGCACCGGGACGCCGTTGGTCCAGTCCGGGTCGCTCTCCCGCCAGATGCGCCGCTCGTCTCGCGCGACGTTCAGCAGCCGCAGGTCCTTCGGCCCGGCCAGCGTCCCGACCACGTCGTCCTGGAGCGAGGTGGGCCCGGTGGTCGGGCGCATCTGCGCCAGGGCCAGCCAGCCGCCGTCGTCGCGGACCGGGGCCCACAAGATCAGGTCGGCGAAGGACAGGTCGGCCAGCAGCTGCCAGTCCGACACGAGCGCGTGCAGCCACTCCACGTCGGCGTCGCCGAGGCTGGTGCGGCTCGCGGCCAGGTCGTTCAGGGTGGGCACAAGCCGATGGTATCCAGGAAAGCGATCCGCCTTACTTCGCGAGTTCGCCGCCAGCGCTACCGCCGCGCCACTCGCCGTACAGTATGGAGCGGGACTAGCATCGTTGGCTAACCTGACTCATCCTCCGCGGAGGGTGAGTCGCACGTCGGACTAAGGCGTTGTGCCACGAAGGGAAGAGATTCCGGAACGAGATGATAGGGCTGCCGCGAATCCGATGACCGCTTCCCTCGTTCCTGCTGACGATGCCGCCGCTGAGCCTTCGGGCGCCGCGCCGAAGCTGCCCAAGTACTACCAGGTAAAGCGTGAGCTGCTGGCGTTCACCGCCACCCTGGACCCGGGCAGCCCGGTCCCGCCGGAACGAGAGCTCGCGCGCTCCTACGGGACCTCGCGGACCACGGTCAGGCAGGCCCTGGCCGAGCTGGTGGTCGAGGGCCGGCTGCTGCGCATGCAGGGCAAGGGCACGTTCGTGGCCAAACCCAAGGTCGCTCAGCTGCTGGAGCTCGCCAGCTACACCGAGGGCATGCGGGCCCACGGCCTGCACCCGCAGACCAAGATCCTGGACATCGGGTACGTCACCGCCGACGAGCCGCTGGCCGCGCTGCTCGGCATCCGCTCGGGCGGCCGTGCGCTGCGCATCCACCGGCTGCGGCTGGCCGACGGCGAGCCGATGTCGATCGACACCTCGCACCTGCCCGCCCGGCGGTTCCCCGGCCTGCGCAGGCAACTGGAGCGCCAGATGTCGTTGTACGAGACGCTCCGCCTGGCCTACGGCATCCAGCTCACCGAGGCCGAGGAGACGATCGAGACCGTGCTGGCCGACCCGCACGACGCGCGGCTGCTCGGCGTGGACCCCGGCCTGCCCCTGCTGCTGCTGTCCCGGCACGCGCACGACGACACCGGCAGGCCGGTCGAGTGGGCCCAGTCCTGGTACCGGGGCGACCGGTACAAGTTCGTCACCCGGCTGCGGCGCACGCCCGACCGTTAACGGCCCGGGACGCCATTCTTACCGGGCGAGATGAATGCCGTCAGACGCGGGCTCAGCGGTAAAAATTTTCTATTTGCGCGCGCAAGGCATTGCCGATCGGCGGACCCAGGTGCACCATGAATGAAACCTCGACCATTTCGTCATAGCAGGTGAGGCAGCCTCCCGACGAGAGGGAAACAATGGCTCAGGAATCGTCCATTAAGTCACGGGGCCCCATCTCCGCCCACCCGGTCATCTCGGCGGTCATCACCATCTTGACCATCGCCGTCGTCTTCTTCGCGGTTTACGTGCCGCTTTACGCGCGCATCACGCCGAAGGTGGGCGACTTCCCGTTCTTCTACTTCTACCTGCTCATTTACATGCCCGTGGTGTCCATCGTGTGCTGGATCATCGTCGTGCTGCGGGGGCGGGTGACCCGATGAGCCACGTCAACTACACCACCTTCACCATCGTCGTGGTGCTGTTCCTGATCGTCACGCTGACCGGGTTCGCCGCGGCGCGATGGCGCCGGGCCGAGGACATGATGCACCTGAACGAGTGGGGTCTCGGCGGACGCGGCTTCGGCACCTTCGTCGCCTGGTTCCTGCTCGGCGGCGACCTGTACACCGCCTACACGTTCATCGCGGTGCCGGCGGCGGTGTTCGGCGCGGGCGCGGTGACGGGCTTCTTCGCGGTGTCGTACACGATCATCGTGTTCCCGATCGCGCTGATCTTCCTGCCGCGGCTGTGGTCGATCGCCCGGACGCACAACTACGTCACGCCCGCCGACTTCGTCCGCGGCCGTTACGGGTCACGCGGCCTGTCGCTGGCCATGGCCGTCACCGGCATCGTGGCCCTGATGCCCTACATCGCGCTGCAGCTGGTGGGCATCCAGGCCGTGCTGACCGTGATGGGGGTGGGCACCTCGTCCACCAACACCTACGTCAAGGACCTGCCGCTGTTCATCGCGTTCGTGATCCTGGCGATCTACACCTTCGTGTCCGGGCTGCGCGCTCCCGCGCTGATCGCGTTCATCAAGGACACCCTGGTCTACGTAATGATCATCGTGGCCGTGTTCTACATCCCGACCCGGGTCGGCGGCTGGGGACACATCTTCGCGGCCGGGCAGGCGCACTTGAAGGCGATCAGCCCGGTTACGCACAAGCCGACCGGCGTGTTCGTCCCCACCACGGGCAACAGCCAGCTGGCCTTCTCCACCCTGGCCCTGGGGTCCGCGTTGGCCCTGATGGTCTACCCGCACGCGGTCACCGGCGTCCTGTCCACCAAGCGGCGGGACATCATCAAGCGCAACATGGCCCTGCTGCCGCTGTACTCGCTGGTGCTCGGCTTCATCGCGCTGCTCGGTTACATGGCCGTGGCCGACAAGACGACGGTCGCGAACGTCAAGCAGGCGGGCGGAAACGCGCAGCTCGCGGTGCCGTACCTGTTCCAGCACCTGTTCCCGAGCTGGTTCACCGGGCTCGCGTTCTCGGCCATCGTGATCGGCGCGCTGGTCCCGGCGGCGATCATGGCCATCGCCTCGGCCAACCTGTTCACCCGCAACATCTTCAAGGAGTTCTTCAAGCCGGACGCCAGCCCCCGGCTCCAGACGCAGGTGTCCCAGTGGACATCGCTGGTGGTCAAGTTCGGCGCGCTGCTGTTCGCGGTGGAGCTGCCGCGCACGTTCTCCATCAACCTGCAGCTGCTGGGCGGCATCTGGATCTTGCAGGTGTTCCCGATGATCGTGTTCGGCCTGTTCACCCGGTGGTTCCACCGCTGGGCGCTGCTGGCGGGCTGGCTGGCCGGGGAGGTCTTCGGCACCATCGCGGCCTACAAGGTGGCCACCCCCACCACGTCGCACTGGGCCGGGTCGACGGACCTGGAGTTCGGCCACACGGTCTACATCGGCCTGTCCGCGCTCATCCTCAACGTCGCGATCGCGGTGATCCTGACCCTGGTGTTCAGGGCGGCCAGGGTCCCCGAGGGCGCCGACGAGACCCTCCCGCACCAGTACACCGCCGACCCGGAGCACGCCCCGGAGGCCGCTCCGGCCGCGGCCGGCATCGGCACCGCCGGGGGGTGATCGGGCGGGCTACCGGCTGATAGCGTCGCTGCCATGGTGCGGGTATCCGGTCATGGCGGCGTGCAGGCCCTCGCGGCGGCCCGCCGGTACGGCGTCTCGAGCTTGTTCACGCTGTCCGGCGGGCACATCTTCCCGCTCTACGACGCGGCGGCCAAAGGGGGGCAGCCGCTGCGGATGATCGACGTGCGGCACGAGCAGACCGCCGTGTTCGCGGCCGAGGCGACCGCGCGGCTGACCCGGACCCCGGGGCTGGCCGCGGTGACCGCCGGGCCGGGGGTCACCAACGCGGTCAGCGCGGTGACCACCGCGTGGTTCAACGGCGCGCCGGTGGTGGTGCTGGCCGGGCGCGCGCCGGACTACCGCTGGGGCCAGGGCAGCTTGCAGGAGATCGACCATCCGCCGCTGCTGGCGCCGGTGACCAAGCGGTCGTGGACTACGCACGACCCGGCGGAGGTCGCCGGATCGGTGGACGAGGCGTTCCGGATCGCGCTGAGCCCGCACCGCGGGCCGGTGTTCCTCGACGTCTCGCTCGAGGCCTGCTACGGGCAGGCCGAGGCCGACCTGCCCGACGCCGCCCCGGTCACCGCCGCCTGGTTTACTGGTCCGGGGCCGGATCCGGGCGACGTCGACCGGATCGCCGGCCTGCTGCGGGGGGCGCGGCGCCCGGTCCTGATCCTGGGCTCGGACGTCTGGCTGGGCGGCGCAGAGGTGGCAGCGTCGCGCGCCGCCGAGGAACTGCGCCTGCCCGTGGTGGCCAACGGGCAGGCACGCGGGATCTTGCCCCGCGGTCACGACCTGCTGGTGACGCGGGCCCGGTCGGTGGCGCTGCGGGAGGCGGACCTCGTTCTCGTGGTAGGCGCGCCACTTGACTTCAGGCTCGCATACGGGTCGTTCGGACCAGAAAATAATCCGGCGCAGGTCGTGCACGTGGCCGACGGACCTGGCGGGGTCGCGGACCATGTGCCCCTGGCCGCCTCGGCGGCCGGTGACCTGGGCGCGTTCTTCGACGCCCTGGCGGGCCTGGGCGGCCAGCCAGGGGCGGACACGGACCAGGATTGGTGCGGGCGGCTCAGGCAGGCCGTGCGGGCCGCGCAGGAGGCCGACGGCCCGTTGCTCGCCAGCGCGGCCGAGCCGGTGCACCCGGCCCGGGTGTACGGCGAACTGCTCCCGGTGCTCGACGACGACGCCGTCGTGATCGGCGACGGCGGCGACTTCGTCTCGTTCGCGGGCAAGTACGTCGAGCCCGCCCGGCCGGGCGGGTGGCTGGACCCGGGGCCGTTCGGATGCCTGGGCACCGGGCTCGGCTACGCGATCGCGGCCCGGCTGGCCCGCCCGTCCGCTCAGGTCGTCCTGCTGCTCGGCGACGGCGCGGCCGGCTTCTCGCTGATGGACGCGGACACGCTGGTCAGGCACAAGCTGCCGGTGGTCATCGTGTGCGGCAACAACGGCGCCTGGGGCCTGGAGAAGCACCCCATGCGCGCCTTGTACGGCTACGACGTGCTGGCCGACCTGCAGCCGGGCTGCCGCTACGACGAGGTGGTGCGGGCCCTGGGCGGCGCGGGCGAGTTGGTCACGACGCCGTCCGGCATCGGTCCCGCGCTGCGCCGGGCGTTCGAGGCCAACGTCCCCTACCTGGTCAACGTGATCACCGACCCGGAGGTGGCTTATCCGAGGTCGACTACGGGGGTTTAGGCGGGGGGTGCGGGGGGTTTTACGGGTTCGTCCCCCCGCGGGCCAGCACTGTTAGCTGATCTCGGCGATGAGGTCGCCTTCCTGGACCACGTCGCCCTCGGCGACGTGCAGGGTGGTGACGGTGCCCGTGCTCTCGGCTAGGACCGGGATCTCCATCTTCATCGACTCCAGGATGACCAGGGTGTCACCGTCATCGACGTGATCGCCCTGGGCCGCGACCACCTTCCACACGTTCGCGACCATCTCCGCGCGGATCTCAGCCACGGGGGCTCCTTCCTACCTGTTCCGACCTGGGACGCATCCTGGTTATCAGGGACGTATCGTAGTCCCCGCTGACGAACTGCGGGTTGTCCAGCAGTTCCGCGTGGAAGGCCAGGTTGGTCTTGGGGCCGGTGACGGTGAAGGCGGCCACCGCCGTCCTGGCGCGGTCCAGGGCGCTTTCCCGGTCGGCCCCGTACACGCACAGCTTGGCCAGCAGCGGGTCGTAGAACGGGGTCACGGTGTTACCGGCCTGGTAGCCCGCGTCGACCCGGACGCCTTCACCGGCTGGTTCTCGCCATTCGGTGATCGTGCCGGGGCCGGGCAGGAACCGTACCGGGTCCTCGGCGTAGATGCGCAGCTCCAGGGCGTGCCCGACCGGCGCTTGCGGGGTGGCCGGGTCGAACGAGGGCGGCTGGCCCGCGGCGATGAGGAACTGCTGCTCGACCAGGTCGATGCCGGTGACCATTTCGGTGACGGGGTGCTCGACCTGCAGCCGGGTGTTCATCTCCAGGAACACGAACGAGCCCGCCTCGGTGTCGACCAGGCACTCGACCGTCCCGGCGCCTTTGTAGCTGACGGCCTGGCCAGCCCGGACGGCGGCGGCCAGCATCTGCTCGCGCAGCGTGTCGCCCACGCCCGGCGAGGGGGTCTCCTCGACGACCTTCTGGTGCCGGCGCTGCACCGAGCAGTCGCGCTCGCCGAGCGCGAGGACCCGGCCGTCGGCCAGGCCGAGGATCTGCACCTCGACGTGCCTGGCGCGCTGGACGTACCGCTCGAGCAGGATCTCCGGCGAGCCGAAGAAGCGCTCGGCGCGCGAGCGGGCCGTGTCGAAGGCGGCCTGAAGTTCGGCCGGGCAGGTGGCCACGCCCATGCCGATCCCGCCGCCGCCGGCCGCGGCCTTGACCATGACCGGGTAGCCGATCCGCTCCGCCTCGGCCAGCGCCGCTTTGCTGTCCGTGACCGGGTCGCGGCTGCCCGGGGACACCGGCACGCCCGCCGCTTCCATCAGGTTGCGGGCGCGGATCTTGTCGCCCATCTGCTCGATCGCGGCCGGATCCGGGCCCACCCAGGTCAGGCCGGCCGCCACGACCTGGCGGGCGAAACCGGCGTTCTCGGCGAGGAAGCCGTAGCCGGGATGGACCGCCTCGGCGTTCGTTTGTGCTGCCGCCTCAATGATGGCGGCGCCGTCGAGGTAGCTTTTGGCGGGCTGGGCCGGGCCGATGCGCACGGCCTGGTCGGCCTCGCTGACGTAGGGCAGGTCCGCGTCGGCGTCGGAGTACACCGCGACGGACCTGATTCCCATGCGGCTTGCCGTACGGATGACCCGCCGGGCGATCTCGCCCCGGTTGGCGACAAGTACCGAATTGAGCATCAGGCCAGCTTAGCGATGTCTTGCTAGCGGCTCTATCCGGCAGGTTGTCATCCCTGAAGGAGTGGGCGGGGGTTTTTGCGGGCGGGGGTTTGGGGCGGGGTGCTAGAGCTGGATGACTGACCGGCGGTTGACGACGCGGCTCAGGGCCTCGACGGCTTCCGGGTCGTACTCGCTGGCCGTGTCCAGGCGGAGCTGCTGGACGGCGGCGGCGGCGCGGCCGGGGTCCAGCGAGCTGCCCACCAGGTCGTCGAAGGCGTTGGCGGCCTTGATGATCCGGCTGCTCATCGGCGGCCGGGACGGCTCGCCGTCCAGCCGGGCCGGACGTCCCCGGTAGCCCTCGTGCGCGACCTCGACGCCGCGGTGGGGCTCGTTCTGCCGCCGGACGATCTCGGCCACCGACCCGAGGACCTGGGCCTGCTGGATCACGTCGGCGCCCAGCTCGGCGATGCGCTGCTGGTCCTGGCGGGACACCAGGACCGTGGCCCCGCCGGGGATCGGGTCGGCCAGCGACAGCTGGCCGATGTCGTGCATGAGCGCGGCGTACTCGAGCTCGAGCAGCTGCGGCTCGTGGATGCCGAGCTCGCGGCCGACGGCGACGGCCAGCCGGCTGACCCGTTCGGAGTGGCCTGGCTCGACGTACCCGCCGATCTCGGTGACCTTGGCCAGCGCCCGGACGGTCTGCAGGTAGGTGGCCCGGATCCCGGCGTAGCGGCGGAACGCCACCTGGGTGACCAGCAGCGGGGCGGTGAACACGGCCAGCGCCGCCAGGCCCATGACCTCGGCGGCGAACGCGATGAGCAGGCCCGAGGCCCCCACCGCCGCGCCCAGCGGCAGCTCGACGCGCATCTCGTCGACCAGGGCCACCTTGAAGCGGGCCCGCTGCTCGTCCACCCGCATCAGCGCGGTGAGCACCGCCTCGAGCAGGAGGGCGAGCACGGCCAGCGCCGTCATCAGCGAGAAGGCCAGACCCCAGTGGTGGACGATCTCGCTGTTCCCGGCCAGCGGGCGGAAGATGAAGGCCACGCAGGCCACGCACAGCAGCCGGATGGACATCCCGCTGACCTTGGCCGGCCGGCCGACGGCCAGGTGCGGCAGCGCGCCGACGATCATGCCGATCGTGGTGACCGTGACCACCTGTTCGGCGGCGTGCTGGGCCGAGTGATCGCCGACCCGGATGAGCAGGGCGTAGGCGAGCGCGCCCGCCATCCCGATGGGGGCGGTCTCCCGGTCGCCGGGCAGGTTGAGCCGCAGCACCTCGCCGAACGCGATCAGGACACCGAACGCCACCGCGATGCGCGGGTCCCGCAGGCCCTCCACGGCGGTCTGGGCCACCGAGGCGACCAGTACCACGCCGGCCGCCACCACGAGCAGCAGCAGGCCGGAGTCCCGCACCTGCCAGGGAAACCGGCGCAGCTCGTGTCGTCGTTCGGTCATCGGGAGCTGTCGATCACCCGTAGCGGAATGCCGGGGTCGTCGTGGTCCTGGGCGGCGACGGTGCTCAGGTCTTCGGCCGCGAGGACCGGCGGCTCGGGGCTCTGCCAGCCGTCGCGCTTGATCGCGGCCACGAAGGCATCCACGAACGCCGGGTCGAACTGCGTGCCCGACCAGTTGCGCAGCTCCGCGACCGCCTCCTCGACCGGGCGCGCACCGCGGTAGGACCGGGTGGAGGTCATGGAGTCGAACGCGTCGGCCACGGCCAGCACCCGGGCGAACTCGGGGATCTCGTCGCCGGCCAGGCCCATCGGGTAGCCCCGGCCGTCGATCCGCTCGTGATGGTGCATGATCCCGGCCAGCGCCTCGTCCAGGAAGCCGATCTCGCGCACGATGTCCAGGCCGCGCATCGGGTGCAGCTGGATCGCGGCGTACTCCTCCTCGGTCAGCTTCCCGGTCTTCTGCAGCACCTTGGTCGGCACGCCGAGCTTGCCGACATCGTGCAGCATGCCCGCGTACCTGATGGCCTCGACCCGCTCGCCGCGCATGCCGATCTCGCGCGCGATCATGACCGAGCCGCGGGACACCCGGTCGCTGTGCCCGCGGGTGTAGAAGTCCTTGGTCTCCACCGCCTGGCAGAGCGCGCCCACCGTGGCCTCGTAGGCCTGCTGCTGCTCGGCGATCTGGGTCACCGCCCAGCGGGCCACGAACAGCGGGATCAAGATCAGCACCGGGGCGAACAGCCCGGCCACGCTCCACAGCGCCGCGATCAGCAGCCCGAACGCCCCGTAGCCGAGATCCGAGGCGATCAGCTTGACGCTCATGCCGAGCGGGGCCCGCCGTCCGGCGAAGTCGCGGTCGCTGGTCAGCCAGAGCACGCCGGCGAGCAGCGTGTGGTTGGTCAGCGCGTGTACCACGGCCGCGACCGCGAACGGGCCGATGATCGTGCGGAACGGCGTGGCGTGCGGGGTGCCGACCTGCCCGCCCGCGGCGACGAAGACGCGGCCCGCCAGGTTCGCGGACAGGGCCATCATGCCGGTATTGAACGCCCGCTGGGCCACCGAGGGGCCGCGCCGCATCCCGAACATCGTGCAGGCGCCGACCAGGCCCGCGCCGACCGGCCCGAGCAGGACGGCGGCGGCCAGGGTGGCGGAAGAATTGGGGGACCAGGCGAGCTGGCGCGGCCGGAGCAAGGTGGCGGTCGACTCGAAGACCACGAGGAGCAGGCCGAGCACGGCGACATTGCGCCACCAGCGGAGGTCACCGAACGGCCCGCGAACGATTGCCAATGCGGCGACCAGGACCACCGCGCCGATGTATAGCCGTGCGGCCCACGAGAGCCTAGCCAAACCCTCCCCCCTCACAGCCAGGAGCGTGGAACGCAGGCTACGCGCCAACCCCTTACCCCCACGTGCTCCCGGAGAGGGCGGTCGCGGGGACCCTTACCTCATCCGTAGCAGCACGCGATATTCCGCCGCATGGACGCATGGAGCTGACCTCCCTAACGTGCAACTACCAACAGCTCACCGGATATCGTCCAAGGTCAAGGATAACGTGGCCACAACGGATCTCGCAGGCCCAAATCTCATCGTGAACAAATCGTGAGCGTCATAGTCACAATGGGCAATCAAATGTGGCACTTGCGCCGCAATTGCCATAGTTCCGGCAAATCGGGTGAAGTGATGCGACAGCTGTGGCGCTTTGCGACGGCGGTCGGCCCGGATCGGAGGTTACTCGGCGAACTCGATCGTGGCGCGGACTTCGCGGATGCGGACGAGGATTTTCGCGCGCAGGTCGGCGGGGGCCGGGTCGCAGCCGCAGTGCTTGGCCACGAGCCGCTTGACCGCCTCCTCGAGGCCGTACTCGCGCAGACAGGGGCCGCATTCGTCCAGATGCTGGCGGATCTTCGCGCAGTCCATGTCGGCGAGCTCGCCGTCCAGGTAGCCGTAGACCCGCTCCAGTACCTCGGTACACGGGGTCTCGTGTGGCTTTCCGCAGCTCATCGCGCTTCCTCCCCGGGCCGGGAAGCGTCGGAACCGGTACGCGCCAATCCGCGTTCCGACGCGTAATCCTGGAGCAGTTCCCGCAGCTGCCGCCGACCTCGGTGCAGACGCGACATCACGGTCCCGATCGGCGTTTCCATGATGTCCGCGATCTCCTTGTACGCGAAACCCTCGACGTCGGCCAGGTAGACCGCGATGCGGAATTCCTCCGGGAGCGCCTGGAGGGCTTCCTTGATGTCGGAATCGGGCAGCCGTTCGAGCGCCTCGGCTTCGGCCGACTTCAATCCCCCCGAGGTGTGCGAGGCCGCCCGGGCCAGCTGCCAGTCCTCGACTTCCTCCGCGCCGGAGCGCTGCGGCTCGCGCTGCCGCTTGCGATAGGTGTTGATGAACGTGTTGGTGAGGATCCGGAACAGCCACGCCTTGAGGTTCGTGCCCTGCTGGAACTGGTGGAAGGACGCGTACGCCTTGGCGAACGTCTCCTGTACCAGGTCCTCGGCGTCCGCCGGGTTGCGAGTCATCCGAAGCGCCGCGGAGTACAGCTGGTCCAGGTAGGGCAGCACCTCCTGCTCGAAGCGCTCACCGCGCTCTTCGAGAGTCTCCGGAACGGGACTCACCCCCTCGGGTTCGGGCCGAATCGCTCTACTGGGGTGCAGAGCATATGAGGGGGAGGATACCGCGCCCGGATACGGAGCGAGTTTCAGCGTGCCACGAGGTGGCGAGGCCACTGCCATGCCGCGTTCAACAGCAGGGCGCGGCCCGTCATTCCGTGATCGTCCCGGGCCCCGCTCGCCGGCGCCGAGATCGTTCCGGGCCGGCAGGTGAGAAAGGCGCCGGGCCGGGAAGGTTAAGGACGGAAGGCGTGAGAACGCCGAGTCAGGAGCCGGGCCCGTGCATCATGCGGCCACCGCCATCACCCCGCCGGATACCGATCAGCTTCCGGCCTACTGGCAATTCCACGACGCCGTGGCGCAAGCTCAGCTGCTGGCCTGGCTGCCGCGCGGACGGCACGTGATCGTGGACGTCTCCGGGCCGCGCTCCCAGGGCGGCGAGCTCGCCGCCCTGGCCGGCCACCAGGTGCTGAAGGTTCTCGACCCCGGTGTGAGCCTGCGGGGGACACACGCAACGCCGCTGATCGCAGACGCGTCGCTGCTGTCGTTCCTGCCCGACGAGTGCGCGGACGACGTACTGGCCGAAGACCGGGCGCTGTCCGCCCACCTGGCCGCCGAGGCCATGATCGCCGAGATCGCGCGCGTACTGCGCCCGGCCGGGCGGGTGCTGGCCTGCGTCGACTCGCTCGTGCTCGGGATGGCGGTGCTGGCCGACCAGAATCACTGGGCGCACCTGGTCGACCTGCCGCACGCCGAGGTGGTGCTCGTGCCCTGGCCGGACGGCAGCATCACCCGGTGCTACGGCCCGGACCAGGCGCGTGACCTGTTCACCGGAGCGGGCCTGACGGTGAACTGGATCCGGCCGCGCACCGTGTTCTCCGAGTCGATGGTCACGCACGTGCTGCGTCGCGACCCGGGCAGCCTGGCCAAGCTGGTGCGCGCCGAACTGGCCGCGCGGTCCGATGAGTCGCTGGGCGCGCAGCTGGTGATCTCCGCGGTCAAGAAGGGCTAGCGGCGGGGGCGGCGCTAGCGGCGGCGGGGGCGGCGCTAACGGCGGCGGGGGCGGCGCTAACGGCGGCGGGGGCGGCGCTAGCGGCGGCGGGCGCGTTTGGCCTGGCAGCCGACGCAGCGGGCGGCGTCGGGCCGCGCGTCGAGGCGGCCCTCGGGAATGTCGGCCCCGCAGTCGACACATCGCCCGTAGGTGTTGTCGTCGAGGCGGACGAGCGCGGCGAGCACCTCGTCCCGCTGGCTCCGGGCCGAGTGCAAGATCGCTTCGGTCCGATCGGTCTCGGACAGGGTGGATCCAGCGTCGGCCGAGTCCTGCGGATACCCCGATCCGGCCAGGGGCCCGGGACTCTCGCCCTGCAGGATGGATATCGACCGGTCCAGGTCGTCACGCATCTCCTCAAGGCGCTTGCGGGCGACGGTTATCTCCACTGGTGTCCTCGCCTCCCGTCCGCGTACGCTGCGCAGCCCAGGCTCGGGTGAGCCGCGGCCGCCGTGCCGCGGACTCAGAACAACTCGCCGGGCGGCCGCTCCTGATCAGCGGAAAGCGGCACGATGAGCTCGGGTCCGTTGTTCCGCACGGAGTTGACAGCCGTTGAAACGGGATGCGACGTCAGGCCGCCGGCCATGGCGGGCTGCATCGTCGCCTGAAGCTGGCCGGGCTCGGAGTTGTCCGGGTTGAGCCAGTCCGCCCAGTGGTCGCGGGCGATCACCATGGGCATGCGGTCGTGGATCTGGCCAACATCGTCGGTTGCCTGGGTCGTGATGATCGCGGCCGTCCAAAGCCAGGCGCGTTCGTGGTCATCGGGCAGGGCCTGATCGCGCCAGAGCTCGTAGAGCCCGGCGAAGGCCAGTGCCTCACCGTCCTTCGGGTAGATGTAGTAGGGCTGCTTGTGCTGCTTGCCGTCTGTGGTGACGGTCTGCCATTCGAAGTAGCCATCGGCCGGGATGATGCAGCGGCGCTTGGCGAAGGCGCGCCGGAAGGCGGGCTTGACCGCGACGGTCTCCGCGCGGGCGTTGATCAGCTTGCCGCCGCCCGAGGCGTCCTTGGCCCAGAACGGGATCAGACCCCAGCGCACCACGCGCAGCTCACGGGCCAGGGGCTCGTCCGGTTCCTCTTTCCGCGGACGGGGCTCCATGACCGCGTACACCCGCCTGGTGGGCGCCACGTTGTAGTCCGGATCGGGCTCCGGGTCAGGTCCGTCGGCAACGCGGTCGCGCTCGATGCTGAACTCCTCGAGGAGTTCAAGGCGCTTACGCGCCGAAACGAAGCGACCGCACATGCAAACTTCCCTAAGTGAATGGAATCTGGACACATCCCGTTAAGC
Source organism: uncultured Actinomycetes bacterium (assembly GCA_963819785.1). Taxonomy (GTDB): domain Bacteria; phylum Actinomycetota; class Actinomycetes; order Streptosporangiales; family Streptosporangiaceae; genus Palsa-504. Next base: position 155,665 of record CAWFXW010000020.1, read on the forward strand.
CCGGATTGGCATTTCATAACCATAATCCGGCTTCGTCAAACCCTCCGGGGGTTCTGGGAGTCGTACCCCCTGGCTGGCACAGTAATCTCAACGCTATGCATGCTGACGACCAGGACGGGATCTGGGCCGCACCCGCCGCGGCCGGTCCGGTCAGCGCCCGGATCTGGCTGCCCGCGTCCAAGTCCATCACCAACCGGGCCCTGGTGCTGGCCGCCCTGTCCGACCGGCCGGCCCGGATCGCGAACCCGCTGCGGGCCCGGGACACTCTGCTCGCGGCGGCCGCGATGCGGGCCCTGGGGACGTCGATCGAGGAGTCCGCCGTGGGGGTGTTTCGGCGTGGCGCGTCACTCCCGGGAAGCCGACCGCGGGGTCGCGGGTCAGCGTCGACGTGGGCAACGCCGGCACGGTCATGCGCTTCCTGCCCGCGGTCGCCGCGCTGACCTCGGCGCAGGTGTACTTCGACGGGGACGAGCGGATCCGGCAGCGCCCGGTCGGCCCGATCCTGGCCGCGCTGCGCGACCTCGGCGCGCGCATCGACGACGAAGGCCGGGGCGCGGCGCCGTTCACCGTGCTGGGGCAGGGCCGGGTCCGCGGCGGCGCGGTCACGCTGGACGCGTCCGGTTCGTCGCAACTGATCTCCGGGCTGCTGCTGGCGGCGCCGCGGTTCGACCAGGGCATCGAGATCCGGCACGAGGGCGCCCCCATCCCCTCCGCGCCGCACATCGCCATGACCGTCCGTATGCTCCAGGCGGCCGGGGCGCAGGTCAGCACGGCCGGGTCAGGCACTTCCGGGCCGCCCCGGCCATCCTTCTGGCGGGTCGAACCGGGACGGCTCGACCTAGGCTCGGTCACGGTGGAACCGGACCTGTCGAACGCGGGGCCGTTCCTGGCCGCGGCGCTGGTGACCGGCGGGACGCTCAGCCTGCCCGGCTGGCCCGCGGCCGGAAATGGGCAGAGCCTGCAAGCGGCCGGGCCGATCCTGGACGTGCTGACCCGGATGGGGGCCCGGTGCGACGTCGACGCGGACGGGCTGACCATCGTCGGCCCCGGCACAGTCCAGGGCATCACCGCCGACCTGCGTGACGTGGCCGAACTCGCACCGGTGCTGACCGCGGCGGCCGCGCTGGCCGGCACGCCGTCGGAGTTCACCGGGCTGGCGCACACCCGGCGGCACGAGACCGACCGGCTGGCCGCGCTGGCCAAGGAGATCAACGCGCTCGGCGGCGACATCACCGAACTGCCCGACGGCCTGCGGGTCCAGCCCCGGCCCCTGCGGCCCGGCGACGGGCCGTTCGGCAGCTACGACGACCACCGGATGGTGATGGCGGCGGCCGTGCTCGGCCTGGCCGTGCCGGGCCTGCGGGTGGCCGACGCGCAGACCGTGGCCAAGACGTTCCCCGAATTCACCGACACGTGGACGGACATGCTAGGAGGAGGCCGCTGAGCTCGCGGTACGACCGGCTCGACGAGGACGACGTCCGGGTCCGTCCCGGCCGCGGTTCCCGGCCGCGCACCAGGCGGCGCCCCGCGCACTCCGGTGCCGTGCCGGGCTTCGTGACCAGCGTAGACCGCGGCCGGTACGGCTGCATGACCGACGACGGGCTGGTCGTGGCCATGAAGGCGCGCGAGCTTGGCCGGGGCTCGGTGGTGGTCGGCGACCGGGTGGCGCTGATCGGCGACACGTCCGGCGCCGACGACTCGCTGGCCCGGATCGTCCGGGTCGAGCCGCGGACCAGCGCGTTGCGGCGCTCCCCGGACGACACCGATCCGGCCGAACGGATCATCGTGGCCAACGCCGACCAGATGGTGATCGTCTGCGCGCTGGCCCAGCCGCCGCCCCGGCTGCGCTTCGTCGACCGCTGCCTGGTCGCGGCGTACGACGCCGGGCTCGACCCGCTGCTCCTGCTGACCAAGGCCGATCTGGCCTCGCCGCGTCGCGTGCGGGCCTGCTACGCCCCGCTCGACCTGCCCATGCTGACCACCAGGCGGCCGCTGCCGCCGCGCACGCTGGCGCGGGTCCGCAGCATGCTGACCGGCCGGATCAGCGTGCTCATCGGGCAGTCCGGGGTGGGCAAATCCACGCTGGTGAACACGCTGGTCCCGGAGGCCGCGCGTTCCGTCGGCACGGTGAACCCGGTGACCGGCCGCGGCCGGCACACCTCGTCGTCGGCGGTGGCGCTGCCGCTGGGCGACGGATGGCTGATCGACACGCCGGGCCTGCGCGGGTTCGGGCTGGGACACGTGAGCCTGGATCGGGTGGTGGAGGCGTTCGGCGACCTGGCGGAGGGGACGGCCGCGTGCCCGCCGGGCTGCGACCACCTGTCCCCCGGCTGCGCGCTGGATTCGTGGGCCGCTGAGCGGCACGCCGGGGCGCGCCTGGATTCGCTGCGCCGTCTGCTGCGCAGCCGCGAGGACACCGCGCCGGACTAGCGGCGTCTTCTGGCGACGGTCTGGCCAGGCCTGCCGGCCCGCGACTATTCCGCAATACGGAAATTATCGTGGAACATTTGGCTTACGTGGTCGATCCGGTCAACTGGGGTTGCCCGAAGTTTCCGCGAACGCCCGATCTCCACGCAAATGGGACTCGTGGGATTTAGGGGGGCAGTGGGGTGAACGCGGGCGGCTAGTTGGAGAAGTCCTGGGTCATCCAGACGGTGCCGGAGCTGTCCCGGTGGACGGCGATGCCGATGTGGGTGAAGGTGCTGCTCAAGATGTTCAGCCGGTGGCCGTCGTCGGGGGGATGCTCGTTGAGCATGTCCTGGGTCAGCGTCACCGCCATCTGGGCCATGGCCGCGGCGGTGTCCGGCATCGGGCCGCCCTCGCCGATGTTCTCCCCGGCCGCGGTCCAGCTGACCCCGGCGGCGGTCTCGCGGGCCCCGATGGCCGACTCACCCGGGCACTGGTGGGTCAGCCCGCAGCCGTCCGCCATCCGGAGGTTGTGCGCGGACGCACTGGCCTCCAGGTCGGACGTGACGGTCAGCGGCGGCAGCCCGGCCGAGGCGCGGGCCTGATTGATGAGCGCCAGGACCTGATCGGCGGGGGTGCCCTGCTGGCTCGCCCGGGACGTTGCGCTTGCCGATGGGGAGGCGGAGGCGCCCGGGGTGGCGTGGCTGGCCGACGCGGATGGTGACGACGAGGGACGGGCACTGGACCGGCGGGTGCGGGCGGGGACCCGGGACAGGCTGGCGTGGAACGGGGTTACGGCGCAGGCCGGGCCGCACGCGGCCAGGCTCGGCACGGTCCCCGCGGCCGATGCGATGGCCGGAGATGCGGAAGCCGTGGCGACGGCTGGCGACGCGACCGCGGTTCCTGGCCCGGACGACCCGGCGCCGGGAGCGCGAGCGGGGCCGCCGGGACCGCTGGCCAGATACAAACCGCCGGCGATCAGCGCCGGGACCAGGAGGAGGCCGCACCATAGGTACGGGGTCCGGCGCGGAGGTCGCCGGGCCGGGTCCGGGGTGCGGGAGGGTGGGGTCGGGACCGGGGTGGCGGACGAGTCCGGTTGGCGGGACGTGGGCGCTCCGGTCGGCACAGGTCAAGACACTAGAGGACCACGGCAGGCCGCGGCGATACGCGTGACGGTGGGGTGGCTGGGCTAGCTGACGGTGCCGCCGGCGCGCCAGTAGGTGCCGTCGGCGGTGCGGGAGAGGAACTCCTCGTCGATCAGGTAGCGGCGCAGGGCGCAGTGGTCGTCGAAGACGGCCTTGAGGATCTCGTCCACCACCGGCTCGGGGTAGCGGCGGCCGGGCTCGAAGACCTGGACCAGCTGATCGAGCAGCATCCGCCGGCGGGAGCGCTTGGCCGGCATCGCGGTGATCCGGCCGTCCCTGATGAACGCCCGCAGCGCAGGCGGCGGGTCGGCGAGCAGACGGTCAGGATTGCTGTCCATCACCAGCCAAGTATGACGCGCCGGGCAACCCCTGGTGGCGACGGAGATGTCCCAGGCGGTACCGTTTCGCGGGTGGCCCGCTATGACGACGACCTGCGCTTTGCGCATGTCCTCGCGGACGCCGCCGACGACATCACGACCAGGCGGTTCCGGGCGCTCGACCTGCGGGTCGAGACCAAGCCCGATCTGACGCCCGTGTCCGACGCCGACCGGGCGACCGAGGAATCGCTGCGGAACGTGCTGCGCCGGGCCCGGCCGCGGGACGCGGTGCTGGGCGAGGAGTTCGGCCGGACCGGGGTGGGGCCGCGTTGCTGGGTGATCGACCCCATCGACGGGACGAAGAACTACGTGCGCGGCGTTCCGGTCTGGGCCACGCTGGTCGGGCTGATGGACGGCCCGGACGTGGTGGTGGGCGTGGTGTCCGCGCCCGCCCTTAGCCGCCGGTGGTGGGGCGCGCTCGGCGGCGGCGCGTGGACCGGGCGCAGCCTGACCAAGGCCTCGCCGTGCCGGGTGTCCGGGGTGACCAAGCTGGGCGACGCCTCCATGTCCTACTCGGGCCTTGGCGGGTGGGCCGAGCGCGGGATGCTCGACAACTTCCTCGGGCTGACCCGGTCGGTGTGGCGGACCCGGGCGTTCGGGGACTTCTGGTCGCACATGCTGGTCGCCGAGGGTGCCTGCGACATCTCGGCCGAGCCGGAGGTGTCGCTGTGGGACCTGTGCGCGCTGCAGATCATCGTCACCGAGGCGGGCGGGCGGTTCACCTCGCTCGAGGGCGAGGCCCGGCCGGACGGCGGCAGCGCGGTCTGCACCAACGGCCATCTGCACGACGACGTGCTGGCTCAGCTCGGTAACGGGGGTCTTGCTCTCTGAGGTGTTATCACGGATGCTTGATGACGTCACAAATTCACAAGCGCCGGAACCAGGGGGTGCGATACCTCGTGAAGGTACGAGACGGCATGTCCCATCTTGTCCTGACCATCGGGCCCGCGCACACGCTGCGCCAGGCGGCGCGCATGATGTCCAAGCGCCGGATCGGGGCCGCTGTGGTGATCGACCCGGAGCACGCGGGCATCGGCATCTTGACCGAACGTGACCTCCTCGACTCGATCGCCGCGGGCGAGGACCCCGACGCCGAACTCGTCGGGCAGCACCGCACCGAGCACCTGGTGTACGCATCCCCGGACTGGACCCTGGAGGACGCCGCCGCGGCGATGATCCGGGGCGGGTTCCGGCACCTGATCGTGGTCGAGGCCAACGGCGTGGCCGGGCTGCTGTCCATGCGCGACATCGTCCGCTGCTGGACCGCGGGCGAGGCGGCCGCCGCCGCGGCCGGGAACCAGCCGGTCGCGACCGGGGCCTGACGCCCGGGCCAGCGCCTGACGCCCGGGCCAGCGCCTGGACCCGGGCCTGACGCCCGGGCCTCGCGACCGGTGAAAGGTCACACGAAATTCAGATAATTTCGTATTTTCTGGCTGCCGGCAAAGGCGTCGTTATCGTTTTGTGATTTCGTCGTCCCGCGTGGTTAATGCGCGTGCTGACATGCGCGCCTCCATGATCGTGCCTGGGGATATTTACGGATCGGGCATATTGGGGGGACCATTCCGTGAGGCTTTCTGGGGGACGGCGGATCGCCGCCTTGGTCGTTGCCGCGGCGCTGGCCGCGGCCGGGGTACTCGTGGCGGCCCTCGGGGTCTTGGGGATGCCGTCGTTCCGGGCGTCATCGTTCACGGCCTCGCCGTTGTCGGCGCCGACGGGTGAGGTGGCCGTGGCGCAGGGGCTGGGGCCGATCGTGCTGGAGAACGCGACGGCGGCCGGCGCCACGCCGGCCTCCACCCCGGAGATCGTCTCGTTCATCTTGCGCGGGCGGAACATGTACAACCTGGAATCGGCCGTCGAGGCAGGCCGCTCCCCCGGCATGACCGTGGCCCAGTTCGCCGCCCGCTACGGCCAGAGCACGGACACGATCAGCGCGCTGCAGGCCTACCTGAAGAAGTACGGCATCGCCACCAGTGTCTACCCGGACGACCTGGACGTGACGGCCGCCGGCACGGCGGCCGAGTTCAACAGCGCGCTGTCCATTCAGCAGCAGCAGTACAAGGTCCCGGCGGTAACCGCGCACGACGGCCAGGCCGCGGTCCCGGCCCAGCAGGTTCACGGCACCACGCAGACCCCGTACCTGCCCGCGAGCCTGGGCTCGGCCGTGCTGGCCGTCCTGGGGCTGACCAACTACGCGCCGTTCTCCACCGACCTGACCCACACCCCCAAGGGCGTGACCGCCTCGAACTCGACCACGCCGAGCCCGGACTACACCGGCAACCTCACGCCCGCCGGCTTCGCCAAGAAATACAACCTGGGCCCGCTGTACAACAACGGCATCACCGGCCAGGGCCAGACGATCGGCATCGTCACGCTGGCGGGCTTCGACCCGAAGACCGCGTACTACTTCTGGAACACCGTGCTCGCCATGACGCCCAAGCAGCAGAACCGGATCACGGTCTACAACATCGACAACGGGCCCGGCGCGCCCAGCGAGGCGGCCGGCTCGGCCGAGAGCGACCTGGACGTCGAGCAGTCCGGCGCGCTGGCCCCGAGCGCCAACGTGGTGGTTTACCAGGCGCCGAACAGCGACTCCGGCTACGCCGACGCCTTCTTCGCCGCGGCCAGCCAGGACCTGGCCGACTCGCTCTCCTCGAGCTGGGGCGGGTCGGAGACCCTGCTGCAGGCCGCGGCGGCCACCGGCGGGGAGGCGCCGGCCTACGCGCAGGCCTTCGACGAGGCGTTCCTGGAACTGGCCGCCCAGGGCCAGAGCACGTTCGTCGCGGCGGGCGACGCGGGCGCCTACGACGCCGCCGGTGACGTCGGGACCACCAACCTGTCGGTCGACAACCCCGACGACAGCCCGTTCGTCACCAGCGTCGGCGGCACGACGCTGAACGGCACGATCAGCGCCAAAGTGGGCGCCGCGACCGTCAAGGCGGCGATCGGGGCCCAGCGGACCTGGGGCTGGGACTGGCTGTGGCCGGACTACGCCAAGTTCGGCTACTCGACCGAGGCGTCTTTCGCGGCCGCGGTGGCGGCCGGCGGCGGAGGCGGCTACAGCAGCTTCGAGCCGGTCCCGCTGTACCAGGAAATTCTGGCCCGGCAGGGCGTGGCCAACTCCGGCAGCTACAGCGCCGTGCAGTACCTGGCGCCAACCGACTACGGCACGGTCGACGGCCTGTACCTGCCCACGCGGTGGACGTTCACCGCCTCGCCGGCGGTGCAGCCGGGCGAGGCAACCGGCCGGGGCCTGCCCGACCTGGCCGTGGACGCCGACCCGTTCACCGGCTACCTGCTCTACGACCCGCTGGCCTCGCCGGCGCTGCAGGGCGGCTGGGGCGGCACGAGCTTCGGCGCGCCGCAGCTCAACGGGGCGGCCGCCCTCATCGACCAGGCCGCCGGCCACCGGCTGGGCCTGTGGAACCCGGCCATCTACGGCTTCGCGATGTCAGCCAGATCGCCGTTCACGCCGCTGTCCGTCCAGGGCACGAGCAACGACAACCTCTACTACACCGGGACGCCCGGCCAGATCTTCAACCCCGGCTCCGGCCTGGGCTACCCGGATCTGGTCAAGCTGGCGGAGGACTTCGTAGGGCACTCTTAAGGGGTGAGCGACGAGCGGGCGCAGACGTACCTGAGGCTGCTGGCCGAGCAGCAGGCCCGCTCGTCGCCGCGCATGTCCGGTTCGGACGTCGCCCGCGGCGTGGAGCAGGTCCGCTGGGCCGGGGAGATCCTGGCCTCGGCCGGCGTGCTGGCGGAGAGCGACGTCCACCAGGTCGCCACCGAGCTGGAGACGACGCTGCTGATCCGGTCGGACCTGGAGCGGTCCCGGCGGGCCCGGCGGGCGGGCTGGGCGCTGAACGCGCTCACCGGCCAGCCGGCCGCCGAACGCTGGTGGTGGGGCGACGCGACGCCGACGGGGAGCACGCCGGTCGGGCGCACGATCCGGGTCGCCCACCAGCGCGCGCCCATCGAGCTGCACCTGATGAGCCTGGTGCGCTCGCCGGGCGGCCTGGTGCTCGCGGCCGCGATCCGGGCGCACTGGCCGCTCGACGGCTCGTGCGCCGACCTGGAGATCGCCGGGGCAGGCCCGAACCTGCTGCCCTACGACCAGCTCCGGGCGGCCGACGACCGCGGCACCGGCTACCGGGTGACGATGAGCGGCGAGGGCGGGGAACTCACCTGGCAGGGCGCGATCGGCCTGCACGGTACTCTCGGCCAGCAGAGCACGCTCCCGGCGCGGGCCCGCTGGCTGGACCTGATCGCCGACGGCACGCCGCTGGTCCGGATCGAGCTGGACCCGGCGGACATCGCGCCCGTCGCGGCGGGCAGCGCCCCGGCGGTCGCGCCCGGCGAGCGGCTGCTCACCCTGATGGCCGAGCGGATCCTGGCCAGCGCCTGGGAAGAGGGCGGGCCGGAGGTCGACCCGCGGCTCGGCGAGGCGATCACGGTGCTCACCGCGGCCGGCGCGCTGCCGGCCAGCAGCCCGGTCCCCGGCTGGCTGGCCGCGCTCTGTCAGCGACTCGGCGTGGCCGGGCCCGCGATGGACGAGGCCGGGCCCGGGATGGACGTGGCCGGGCCCGGGATGGACGAGGCCGGGCCCGGGATGGACGAGGCCGGGCCCGGGATCGGCGCGCCGCCCGTAGCGGACCTGCCGGCCCGGTGGGTCGCGGTCCTGCCCGGCGAGCCCGGCCCCGGTCCCGGCCCTGGGTCCGGTCACCGCCCTGCCTCCGCCCCGGAGTGGTTCGCGCCGGTCGGGCCGGCGGCGGCCGACCTGGACGGCGCGCGGTTCACCATGGCCGGGCTGGCCACCGCCGCCGGGCGCAGTTTCCTGCACGTGGTGGCGACCGGGACGGCGCCACAGCCCATCCACGGCACTGGCATCGCTACCGGCACCGGGCTGTCCTGGTGGGTCAGGGACGGGGCCGGGGACTGGCACCTGGGTGTGGTGAGCGACCCGCACGCGCTGCAGCCCAGCCTGGCCATGGGGTTCGAGGCGGCGCCGTTCCGGGTGCGGCTGACCCCGCCGCTGCTGACGCGCCCGGACCGCATCGAGGTCGAGGTGACCGGACGGACCGCCCGGGCCCGGGTGGTGGCGCCGGTCGGGACGGACCGGGAGATGCCGGACACTTAGAGCATGAACCGCGAGCGCGCGGAGACCTATCTGCGGCTGCTGGCCGAGGCCGAGCTGCGCGATCCCTCGCTGCCGTCGCCGCGGTCCGGCGATGCCCCGTTCGTCACCGCGGCGATCGACGTGACCCGGGCGGCGTGGGCGCTGACCGTGGTCGGAGTGCTTGACCTGCAGACCGCCGAGGCCATCCTGGCCGACGTGGAGCTGGCCCTGTCCGTGCGGTACCGCCCCCCGGCCACGGTGATGGTCTCGCCGCGCCTGGGCCCGCGGCACTTCGCCGGCGGCCGGCCGCTGACCCGGATGAGCCACCTGATGCCGGGCCTGCCGGCCCCGGCGTCCGGCCCGGTCCCGCCGGACGGCGCGGACCGGTACGTACCCGTCGGGCAGATGATCTTGTTTCATGACGAGCAGGTCAGCGGCGAGCTCGACGTCATGTCGTATGCGCACACCGCCGGGGGCGCCCGGTTCACCGCCGTCTGGCGGACCCGGGACCCGCTGGGCGCCCGGCACCACGCCCTGCCGCCGGTCGAGGCGTTCAGCCTGGCCGACGACCGGGGCCAGCGCTACGGCCTGGAGTTCGCCGCCAACGGACGGCCGGAATCGACCTGCGACCTGATCCTGCACCCCGACCCGCCGCCGGACATCGGCTGGCTCGAGATCACCGCGCCGGGCGAGCGGGCCGTCCGCGTCGACCTGGGCCGGCGCGCCGAACGGCCTGAGCCGCAAGTCAGCCAGATCACCCTCAGCAGCGGCGAGCACCTGCTGAACCGGATCGCGGAGCGGCTGCTGGCCCTGGCCCCGGAGCACCGGGTGCACTGGCAGCCCCAGCTGGCCGCCGCCAAGCTGGCCCCGGCCCACCGGGCCCAGGCAGCAGGGCCGGTCGCCAACCTGGCCACGGGCCTGGGCGCCACCGTCGCGGCGCTCGAGGCGGCCGAGGTCCTGCCCCCGCTCAGCCCGGTGCCGGCCCGGCTGGCCGGGCTGTGCGCGAGCCTGGGCATCGACGACCACGGCATCGCCGCCGCGCCCGCGCTGGACCTGCCCGAACCGTGGCTCAGCCTGCTCACGTACTACCATCGCAGGAAGCCCGAGACCGCGCCGGCCGGGGACGGCTTCGCCGCCGTGGCCGTCGCGCTGCCCGACCTCGAGGGCATCCGGTTGGTGCTGCTCGGCCTGCACAACTACGACGGGGGCACCTGGATGGAAGCGCTGGTGCGGGGCCAGCTGCCCGATCCGCGGCAACGGGTGCTCGGCCTGGACATGGCCTTCCCGCTGTCGATGTGGGTCAGGGACGGCGCCGGGCGCTGGCACGCCGCCCGTCCGGCGGGCTGGTTCCACGGGGCGGACGAGGCCGCGCTCACGCTGCGGCTGACCCCGCCGCTGACCCGGTCCTGCGCCTGGCTCGACGTGCTGGCCACCGGCCAGTCGGCTGAGGTCCGCGCCACGGTGCCGCTGCGCTGGGGGTTCCCGCTGTGAATGTGCTGCCGAACGACCAGTGGTTCACCTGCCTGCCTAGCTGGCAGACCCAGGTGCCGTGCGGGACGGGCCGGCACATCGTGCGCTGGGCGGCCGGATCGCTGGACCTGCCGTCGCATCCCGACGTGGAGGGCGAGCTGGTGCTGGCCGCCCTGGGCGGGGACCGGGCCCGGTGCGTCGATCTCGCGCAGGCCTGGGCCCGGCACGCCGACGACCTGTCGGTGCTGGCCATCGGGCCGCGCGGCCCGGAGGACCGGATCTCGGTCGACTGGGAAGACGTGCTGGCCGCCGAGCAGGCGGGCGAGACGGTATGGGCGCCGCACTCGAGCATGCCGATGCGCCTGGCCAGCCCGTCGGGGCCGACCGTGGCCCGGGCGGGCGCCCGGCGGCGGCAGATGCAGGCCGAACGGCTCAAGTCCCAGCAGCGCCGCAACGACGTCCTGTCGCTGCTCGCGCTGGGATACGGGTTCCAGGTCCGGCTGATCGGGCAGGTGGCCGCGGCGCACGCCAGCCTGGACGGCGGCGCGCGGGTCCGTCCGGCGCTGGTCGCGGCGATCACCGGGCGGCTGGCCCCGGTCGCCGAGGAGTGGCTGGGGATCGACCCGGACCAGGTGGTGGTGGACCTGCACGCCGCGCGCAGCTGGGGGGCCAGCGAGCTGGCCGGGTACGGCCCGGACCGCCGGCTGCGGATCAGCCTGCCCGCCGGCTGGCTGGCCAGCGTCTGGGCCTGCGGGCTGGCCCGGGTCGGGCGGTACCTGGTCGTCGGCGTCCTGCAGCCCGGCTGGCCCCGGGCCCGGGTGCTCGGGCTCCGTTCGCCGGGCGCGGAACCCGAGCCGCTGGACGTGCACGCCGACCCGGATGGTCCCCAGGATGTTCCACACTGGGAGATATGAGCGAGCCTTGGTCTGCAGGCGAGCGGGAGACACTGTATGAGCGACAATCCGGCCGCTGAAGCGCTCGGGGTGGCGGTGGCGGCCCGGGTGCCGGTGCTGCTGTGGGGTGCGCCCGGGACCGGGAAGACCTCGGCCATCCGGGCCATGGCCCGCGCCGTGGACCTGCCGTGCGAGACGGTCATCGCGTCGATCAGGGAGCCGTCGGACTTCGCCGGGCTGCCCATCGTGGTCGGCGACGTGGTCCGGTTCGCTCCCCCGGCGTGGGCCCGGCGGCTGGCCGAGGCCGGGCACGGGCTGCTGTTCCTCGACGAGCTGTCCACCGCGCCGCCCGCGGTGCAGGCCGCGCTGCTCCGGGTGGTGCTCGAGCGGGCGGTGGGCGACCTGATCCTGCCGGACGAGGTCGCGGTGGTGGCCGCGGCCAACCCGCCCGAGCAGGCCGCGGACGGCTGGGACCTGTCCGCGCCGCTGGCCAACCGGCTGTGCCACCTGTCCTGGCAGGCCAGCCCGCGCTCGGTGGCCGACGGCCTGGCGGGCGGCTTCACGGCGCCGGAGATCCCGCTGCTGCCCGACGGCTGGCAGGCCGAGGAGATCTTGTCCCGCGGCCTGGTCGCCGCGTTCCTGCACGTCCGGCCCGCGCTGGCCTGCGCCCCGCCGACCGACGCGGCCGCGGCCGGGCGCGGCTGGCCGTCCCCGCGGACCTGGGAGATGGCGGGCCGGCTGATGACGGCCGCGGGCGCGGCGGGCACGTCGGACGAGGCACGTTCGGCCCTGGTCCGGGGCGCGGTGGGCGACGGGGCCGGGGTGGAGTTCCTGGCCTGGCTGATCGAGATGGACCTGCCCGACCCGGAGCAGGTGCTAGCCGACCCGGCCTCGTTCCGGCTGCCGGACCGCGGCGACCGGGCCTACGCCGCGCTGGCCTCCATCGCCTCGGCGGTCGCGGCCAACCCGACCCCGGAACGCTGGGTGGCCGGCTGGCAGGTCCTGGGCCTGGCCGCGGACGCGGCGCTGGACATGGCGGCGGCCGCGGCGCGGGTGCTGGCCAAGTGCAAGCCCGCCGAGGTGACGCAGTTGCCGCAGGAGGTCCACGTGTTCGCCCCGGTGCTGAAGGCCGCGGGCCTGCTGAATGGCTGAGCTCAATGGCTGAACCGCTATGACCGGGCGCGGGATCGACGGGCTGGCGGCGGCCCGGCTGTGGGCCACCGACCGGTTCCCGTACCTGGCCACCGGGCTGTTCGGCGCCGAGGTGGTGGCGGCGCCGGGGAGCGGGACCGTGTCGGTGGACGAGAGCTGGCGGATGCGGGCCGACCCGGAGCTGACCGCGCACTGGACCGCGGCCCAGCTCGGCAGCGTGCTCGTGCACCACGTCTGCCACCTGCTGCGCACCCACGGCGAGCGGGCCCAGGCGGCCGGGGTGTCCGCGCCGGACGCGCGGCTGTGGATCCAGGCCGCCGACGCGGAGATCAACGACGACCTGGTCCCGGCCGGGCTGGACCTGCCCGGCAGGCCGGTGCTGCCCGCCGACCTGGGCGCCCCGGACGGGCTGCTGGCCGAGCAGTACTTCCAGGCGCGCACCACGGCCCGTTCGGCCAAAAATAAGGACATGGCGGCGGGCGACTGGCTTGACTGCGGAAGCGGCGCGGATGGGGTCCCGCGGCCGGATGACGGCCCGCCGGCCCGGCCCGCCTGGCAGGCCGACCTGCTGCGCCGGCAGGTGGCGCAGGACGTCATCGATCACGGCAAGCAGGCCGGGGACGTGCCGGGCGGGCTGCTGCGGTGGGCGCAGGAGATCCTCAACCCGAAGATCAACTGGCGCAAGGTGCTCGCGGCCGAGCTGCGCCGGGCCGTGGCCGAGGTCGCCGGCGCGGTCGACTACTCCTACCGGCGGCCGTCGCGGCGGGCCGCGGTGGCCGGGAACGTCGTGCTGCCCGCGCTGCGGCGGCCGGTGCCCGACGTGGCGGTGGTCTGCGACACCTCGGGCAGCATGACCGACGACCTGCTGGCCGCGGCGCTGGCCGAGGTCGAAGGGCTGCTGCGGGCCATGGGCCTGGCCCGGCAGGTCCGCGTGCTGGCCTGTGACTACGCGGCCGGGCCGGCCCGGCGGGTCAGCTCGGCCCGCCAGATCCAGCTGGTCGGCGGGGGCGGGACCGACATGGGCGCCGGCATCGCGGCGGCGGTCGCGCTGCGGCCCAGGCCTGCCGTCACGGTCGTGCTGACCGACGGCTATACGCCGTGGCCGGCGGCGGCGCCGAAGGGCACCCGGGTGGTGATCGGGCTGCTCGGGACGGGGGCACCGGACGCGCCGGCCTGGGCACGGGCCGTCCGGGTCGACGCTGCCTAATCTATCGGGGACTAACGTATCGGGGGATGAACAGCAGGCCTCGACAGCAGCTCCTGACCGTGATCGCGATCGCGCTGACCTTCGGGTCGGGTGCGGCCGACGTGGCCAGCTTCACCCGGCTGGGCGGCGTCTTCACCAGCGTCATGACCGGCAACATCGTGCTGTGGGGCCTGGCCGCGGCGACCGGGTCGCTGACCCTGGCCAGCCACACCGCGGTCTCGATCGGCGGGTACATCGTGGGCGTGGCCGGGGGGACCTGGATCGCGCACGGCGCGAAGAGGTCGTCGCCCTGCGGCCTCGGCCTCGTCCTCGGCGTCGTCCCCTGAGGATGGAGTGCTGCCGGCCCACGTCATGTGGGTGCTGCTCGCGGAGCTGACGCTGCTGGCCGGGTTCACCGTGGGCTGGGAGGTCAGCGGGGCCGCCCCGGCCGGGTGGGTGCAGTTCGTCCTGCTGGCCACGCTGGCCGCGGCGATGGGCGCGCAGTCCTCCGCGGTCAACGACATGGGCCTGACCCAGGTGTCGACCACTTACCTGACCGGGACGCTGACCGGGCTGGTGTCCTCGCTGGCCAGCCCGGGGCAGGACACGCAGCAAGGACTGCGGCGGTCCGGGGTCCTGATCGGGCTGGTGGCCGGGGCGAGCCTGTGCGGGCTGTTCGTGGCGACCGCGGCGGACGCGGTGCCCGCGCTGCTGCTGGCCGCGCACCTCACCACGATCGCGGCGGCCACCGGGTGGCGCTGGCCGTGGCTGGGCTGGCCGTGGCTGCGGCGAGGCGCCTGACGGCCGGCGCCGGCCGCTGGGGACGAATTGTCATACCTTGGTGTCAGCATGTGAGCGTGAGACCAGCACTCCGGGCGGGACTGATGCCGCTGTGGCGGGACCGGGACACCCTTCAGCTCGGCGTGGATCCGCGGCGGGCGGTCGCGCTCGGCGGCCTGGGGCCGGCCGCGGCCGTGATCAGCCTGCTGGACGGGAGCCGCGACCGGGACGGCCTGATCGCCACGGCGGGGGCGTACGGCATCTCGGCCGGCGCGGTGAGCCGGGTGCTCGCGCTGCTCGCAGAGGCGGGAGTGCTCGACGATTTCCCGGCCGGCCTGCACGCGTCGCTTCCCTACCGGGCCCGGCTCGGCCCGGAACTGGCCACCGCGGCGCTGGCCTACGGGGACGGGGACGGCGGGGCGCGCGTGCTGGCCCGGCGGCGGGCCGCTTTCGTCCGGATCCACGGCGCCGGCCGGACCGGTGCGTGCCTGGCCAGCTTCCTGGCCGCCTCGGGTGTGGGACGGGTCACGTGCGTCGACCCGGCGCCGGCCGAGGACGCCGACCTGGCCCCGGCCGGCTTGACCGAGGCGGACCTGGGCGCGCCGCGGGAGGAGGGCGCGGGCCGGGCCGTGCTACGGGCCGCGCCGTTCTGCCTGGCCGGTGACGACGGAACCGTCCCGGACCTGGTCGTGCTCACCGGGCCGGTGCTGCCGGACCTGGCCGACGGGCTGGTGCGCGATCGGGTGCCGCACCTGGGCGTGTCCGCCGGGGAGGCGATCGGGGTGATCGGGCCGCTGGTGCGGCCGGGACGTTCGGCGTGCCTGCGCTGCGTGGACCTGCGCAAGGCCGGCGCGGACCCGGGCTGGCCGAAGATCGCGGCCCAGGCCACCTTCGGCCGGATCCGGCCGCAGGCGTGCGACACCGTGCTGGCCGCCATGACGGCCGCGCTGGCCTGCGCGCAGGCGCTCGCGCTCCTTGACCGGCCTGCTGGTATGCCGGCTGACTCGGGTGATCCGGCTGGCCCGGGCCCGGCTGGCCCGGGTGGCTGGGCTGGCTCGGGTGGCCCGGCGACGGTGAACGGGACGCTGGAGGTGGTGCTGCCCGACTGGCAATGGCGGCGGCGGACCTGGCCACCGCACCCGTTGTGCTCCTGCGGCGCTTATCGTAACGGTCCTTTTGACGGGGGGCTTCGCCGTAACGATACGGTAACGGACGCTTCCTAGCGTGTGTTGTATGGAGCTGTGCTTGTTCGAACAGGGCGCGAGGGAGGCACGAGATGACCGAGGTCGAGGGGCGACGGTTTTACGCGCTGCGCGGCGTGCGGGACAATGTCTACGTGAACGATGTGCCGCGCAGTCCGGTGACCCGGGCCGCCAAGCTGGCCGGGCTGCCGATCGGCCTGGCGGGCCGGACGGCGCTGGGGGTCGGGAAGCGGATCGGCGGGCGGCCGGCCGAGATCGTGGCCGAGGAGATCCAGCGGCGCACCGCGGACCAGATCTTCCGGGTTCTGGGCGAGCTCAAGGGCGGCGCCATGAAGCTGGGCCAGGCGCTGTCCATCTTCGAGGCCGCGCTGCCGCCGGAGATCGCCGGGCCGTACCGGGCCACGCTGACCCGGCTGCAGGAGTCCGCTCCCCCGCTGCCCGCCCAGACCGTGCACCAGGTTCTGGCCCGGGAGCTCGGGCCGGACTGGCGGTCCCGGTTTGCTTCGTTCTCGGACGTGCCGGCCGCCGCGGCGTCCATCGGGCAGGTGCATCAGGCGGTCTGGGAAGACGGCCGGACCGTCGCGGTGAAAATCCAGTACCCGGGGGCCGGACGAGCGCTGATCAGCGACTTCAACCAGCTCAGCAGGGCCGGGCGGCTGTTCGGGCTGCTGATGCCGGGGCTGGAGGTCAAGCCGCTGCTCGACGAGCTGCGCGACCGGGTGGCCGAGGAGCTCGACTACTGCATGGAGGCCTCGTCGCAGCGGGCGTTCGCCGCGGCCTACCGCGACGACCCCGACATCTACGTGCCGGACGTGGTGATGGGGACCAGCCAGGTGCTGGTCACCGAGTGGATGGACGGCACCCCGCTGTCCCGGGTCATCAGCGACGGCAGCCAGGAGGAACGCGACCGGGCCGGAATCGTGCTGACCAGGTTCCTGTTCTCCGGCCCGGCGCGGGCCGGGCTGCTGCACGCGGACCCGCACCCGGGCAACTTCCGGCTGCTCGCCGACGGCCGGCTGGGCGTGCTCGACTTCGGCGCGGTGGACCACCTGCCGGACGGGCTGCCGCCGTTCTTCGGCCGCTTGCTGCGTCTGATGCACTCCGATCCGGATGGCGTCGACATTGCCGCGGTTGAGCGCGAGCTGCGGGCGCACGGCTTCCTGCGGCCCGGGGTCCGGATCGACCTGGACGCGCTGCAGGCGTTCCTGGCCCCGCTGGCCGAGCCGTCCAGGCTGGACTGGTTCAAGTTCAACCGCGAGTGGCTGCGCGGCGAGGCGGCCCGCGTCACCGACATACGGGCCAGCAACGTCGCGCGCCAGCTCAACCTGCCGCCCTCCTACGTGCTCATCCACCGCATGTCCACGGCGGGCATCGGCGTGCTGTGCCAGCTGGAGTGCGAGGGCAACTTCCGGGCCGAGGTGCTCGGCTGGATGCCCGGCTACTTCGACGACCCCGACGCCGAGGCGGCCGAGGCCTGCTAGCGGCCTTGCCAGACGGGGGGGCGTTTTTCGGCGAAGGCGCGGGCGCCTTCGCGGGCGTCTTCGGAGCCGAAGACGGGGGCCATGAGGGCGGACATCTGGTCCCAGCGCTGGTCGGCGGGCCAGTCGCCGCCGCCGACGGCGATCTGCTTGGTGGCGATGAGGGCCAGGGGGCCGTTGGCGGCGATGCGTTCGGCCAGTTCGATCGCCTTGTCGCGGGCCTGGCCGTCCTCGACCACGTGGTTGACCAGGCCGATCTCGGCGGCGCGGGCGGCGTCGAAGGGGTCACCGGTGAGCAGCATCTCCAGGGCCAGGGCGCGCGGGATCCGCTGGGCGAGCAGCATCGCGCCGCCGGCCCCGGCCAGCAGGCCGCGCTTGACCTCGGGCACGCCGAACCGGGCCGACGCGCCGGCCACCACCAGGTCGCAGGCCAGCAGGAGCTCGAAGCCGCCGGCCAGGGCCCAGCCCTCGGCCGCGCCGACCAGCGGCTTGCGCGGCGGGGTCTGGGTGATGCCGCACAGGCCGCGGCCGGGGAAGGAGGGCACCTCGCCGGCCAGGAACGCCTTGAGGTCCATGCCGGAGGAGAACGTGCCGCCCGCCCCGGTGAGCACGCCGGCCCGCAGTTCGGCCGTCGCGTCCAGCTCGTCGACCGCGTCGCGGATGCCGACCGCCACGGCCCCGTTCAGGGCGTTGCGGGCCTCCGGGCGGTTGATCACGATGACCTGGACCGCGCCGTGCCGTTCGACCAGTACCTCGTCGCTCATCTTGTCTCCCATTGGCCTACAAGGGCCGGTAGGCATCCCGGCGATGCTCAACCCGCAGCACGATGACCTCCCGGACATCTTCGCGTATGCGGTACAGGACCCGGTAGGTGCCCCGGCGCGCCGACCACACCCCGGCCAGGTCGTCGCGGAGCGGCTTGCCGATCCGGGCGGGCTGGCGGATCAGGGAGGTGGTCAGGAATTCGACCGCCGCCGTCGCGACCGCCTCGGGCAGCTTCCCGGTCAGGGCGCGCTGCGCCGGAGGGGTGAGGACCAGCTCGTATGGCTCTTCGCCGGTCACCGGCGGAGCTGGCGCACCGCATCCACCCCGCGGACGACGTCGCCGCGCGCGTAGGCCTGGTCGGCTTCGCGGATGTCGGCCAGGGCCTGCGGGTCGCCGAGGACGTCGATGGTCTCCTCCATCTGGGCCAGATCCTCGGGGCTGATCAAGACGGCCGCCGCGTGACCGTTGCGGGTCAGCACGATCCGCTCATGGGTGTGCTCAACCCGGTCGACGAACTCCGACAGGTGGTCACGAACGGTCCGCAGCGGTTCGATGCTCATGGCCACAATTGTGGCTCGGGCGGGTGGAGAAGTCAACGCGGGGGCAGGGTGGCGAGCTTGCGGAAGTCCCAGCTGACGGTCTTCAGCGGGGTGATGCGGAGCCAGGCGTGGCGGCCGTCGTGGGTCATTTCCTCAGCGCCGAAGTACTTGGCGGCCATGAGGCGCTCGGGCTCGGCGAGGTCGGGCTCGGTCTCCCGGCCGGTGCGGGGCACGGGGCCGACTACGGCGGCCCGGCCTTCGATCTCGACGCCGCGCAGTTCGTGGTAGTGGTGGCCGTCGTCGGCCACCACCGCGACCCGGGGGTCGCGGGACACGTTGGCCCAGCGCTGGCTGCGGGTGAGCGAGTAGACCCAGATCGCCTGGCCGTCCCAGACGAACCAGACCGGCGCCACGTGCGGGCCGTCCGGGCCGGTGGTGGCGAACCGGCAGGTGCGCTGCTCGCCCAGGAACGAGGACAGATCCTCGGCGCTCATCGCGATCACCCGGGCACGCCGCTGTTCTCGTTGCATGGGACGACGATAATGACGGAATGACCTACGCGCCACCGCCACTCGGACAGCCCGACGAGCTCAGTCCGCTGGACTACCTGATGCACCGGGGCGAGGCGCATCCGGCCACCCGGTCGGCGTTCCTCGGTGTGGAACTGCTGGACCAGCCCGCCGACTGGGGCCGGCTGCGCGAGGCCATGGACCGGGCCAGCCGGGTGGTGATCAGGATGCGGCAGAAGGTCGTGGTCCCGCCGCTGCCGACCACCTCGCCGCGGTGGGTCGTCGATCCCGACTTCGACCTGGACTATCACCTGCGCCGGATCGCGCTGCCCGCGCCGGGCACGCTGCGCCAGCTGCTCGACCTGGCCGACGTCTTCTTGCAGTCGCCGCTCGACACCTCGCGGGCGCTGTGGGAGGCGCTGTACGTGGAGGGGCTGTACGTGGAGGGGCTGGAGGGCGGTTCTGGGGTCCGGGCGGCGCTGCTGAGCAAGTTCAGCCACGCGATTACCGACGGGCTGGGCGGGATCGCGCTGTTCGAGCAGGTCTACGACACCGAGCGGGACCCGGTCCCGCGGCCCATGCCGCCGGTGCCCATCCCCCGCGACCTGACCGGCACCGACCTGCTGCGCGACAGCCTGCGGCGGCTGCCGTCGACGGCGCTGACGTCCGGGGTCGGCTGCTGGCCCGGTTCGGCGGCCGAGGCCACCCGGCTGGTCACGGGACGCCGGGCGCCACGGTGGCCGAGGCGGCCGGTTTCGCGGCCTCGGCCCGGCGGGTGCTCGGCCCGCCGCCGGTCGCGCCGTCGCCGCTGCTGCGCCGGCGCAGCCTGGTCAGCCGGACCCACGTGCTCGAGGTGCCGCTGGCCGACCTGCGCGCGGCGGCCAAGGCGGCCGGCGGTTCGGTCAACGACGCGTACCTGGCCGCGCTGAGCGGCGGCCTGGGCCGCTACCACGAGGCGCTGGGCCTGCCGGTGGGCGAGCTGCCGCTGGCCCTGCCGGTCAGCCTGCGCACCGCCGACGACCCGGCCGCGGGCAACCGGATCACCGGGATCACCATCGCCGCGCCGGTCGGCGAACCCGACCCGGCCGAACGGGTCCGGCTGGTCCGCGAGCAGGTCATCGCGCGTCGCGGCGAGCCGGCCCTGGACGTGCTCGACCGGATCGCGCCGGTGCTGAGCCTGCTTCCGGACGCGGCCCTGGAAAGCGTCACCGCGCGGCTCACCCCGCCGGACATCCAGGCCAGCAACCTGCCCGGCTACGGGCAGGAGACGTTCCTGGCCGGAGCCCGGGTGGACCGGCAGTACGGGATGGGACCGCTGCCCCGGGTGGCCATGATGGTGGTGCTGATCTCGCGGGCGGGGATCTGCACCGTGACCTTCCGCTACGACACGGCTTCGTTCATCGCGCCGGACGTCCTGGAGAAGTCTTTGCAGCTCGGCTTCGACGAGGTGATCGAGCTGGGGCGACCGCGACCGGCACCGCCGCGGCCGGCGCGGCCCGCGCGGCGCAGGAGGACGTCGTGACCGACGGGCCGGCCGGCAGCTGCGCCTGCCCGGGTCGGTGGCCGAGATCGACGCCAGCCCGGAGGGACCGGGGATCGGCGCGTTCTTCGACCTGGACGGGACGCTGGTGGCCGGGTTCACGGCCGCGGCGCACACCAGGGACCGGCTGCTGCGCCGCCAGGTGAGCCCGGCTGACTTCCTGCGCATGACGCAGCTCGCGGTGGAGTACAAGCTCGGCAGGCGGGAGATCGAGACGCTGATCGAGGGCGGGGCCAGCACGGCCCGGGGACGGCTGGCCGAGGACGTCGAGGAGATGGGCGAGCGGATCTTCACCCAGTACGTGGCGGACCAGATCTACCCGGAGATGCGCGACCTGGTCCGGGCCCACCAGCGCCGCGGGCACACCGTGGTGCTCAGCTCGTCGGCGCTGAGCATGCAGGCCGAGCCGGTCGCCAGATACCTCGGCATCGACCACGTGGTCTGCAACCGGTTCGTGGTCGACGAGAACGGCATCGTGACTGGCGCCATCCGCCCGCCGGTCATCTGGGGGCCGACCAAGGCCACCAGCGTGCAGAAGTTCGCCGCCGAGCACGACATCGACCTGCGGTCCAGCTACTTCTACGCGGACGGCGACGAGGATCAGGCCCTGATGCACCTGGTCGGGAACCCACGGCCGACCAACCCCGGCCCGGCCCTGACCCGGGTGGCCGAACGCCGCGGCTGGCCCATCCTGCGGTTCCACAGCCGCGGCAGCGGCGGGCCGCTGGGCCGGGTCCGGAACCTGGCCGCGCTCGGCACGCTGGGGCCGGTGGCGGCCGGCGCGCTGGGCATCGGCGTGCTGACCGGGAACCGGCGGGCCGGGGTCAACTTCCTGACCCGGTTCTGGCCGGAGACCGTGCTCACGCTGAGCGGGGTGAAGCTGAACGTGCTCGGGGCGGAGAACCTGACCGCGCAGCGGCCCGCGGTGTTCCTGTTCAACCACCGCAACAACTTCGACGTGTTCATGGTGGCCGCGCTGGTCAAGGACAACTGGACCGGGGTGGCCAAGAAGGAACTGGCCAGCAACCCGCTGGTCGGCACGCTGGGCAGGCTGATGGACGCGGCGTTCATCGACCGGGACGACCCCGCGGCGGCGGTGGCCGCGCTCCAGCCGGTCGAGGACGCGGCGCGCAAGGGGCTGTCGATCCTGATCGCGCCGGAGGGGACCCGGCTGGCCGGATACGAACAGGGCGCGGGGGTGGGGCCGTTCAAGAAGGGGGCGTTCCGGATCGCCATGGCCACCGGCCTGCCGGTGGTCCCGATCGTGATCCGCAACTCCGACTCGGTGGCCGGGCGCAACGCCACCACGCTGCACCCGGGGACCGTCGACATCGCCGTGCTGGAGCCGATCGACGTCAGCGGCTGGACCCACGACGACCTGGGCAAGCGGATCGAGGAAGTCCGCGCGCGCTACCTGGAGTTGCTGGCCGACTGGCCCGCCGCGCTGGACGGCGCTGGGTCATGAGTGAGATCGGCGAACTGGCGTCGGTGCTGGGCCCCGGCTCGGTGCTGCTGGTCCAGGCGAGCACGCCGGCCGAGGCGCGGCTGATCCGGGACCGGGTCCCGGCCGGCCAGGCGACGGCGAGCCTCGGGCCGCCGGGCAGTCCCGGCGCCTCGCTGCCATCCGAGGTCCTGGACCGCGGCGATGACACCGTCCTGGTGCCGGTCCGGGTGGTCTGGCTGCCCGGGGAGCACTCGGGCCGGCGCGCGGCCCGGCTGGCCGACCTGGTGCCCGGCCGCGACCCGTACCGGCCCAGCGAACGGCAGCAGCAGCGGATCCTGGCCCGCCAGCCGGCCCGGGCCCGGGTGCTGGCCGGCGAGCCTGCCACGATCGGCGCGCTGCGCCAGCGCTGGGCCGAGGCCACCGGCGGCGGGAACCCGGATGACTCTGCTGGCCTCCGGGGGGACGACCCCCCTGGGACCCCCCGAAACGACTTTGGCGCGTACGTGGCCCGGCGGGCCCTGCTCGCGCTGGACCGGGCCGAGTACCGGCTGCGCGGGCCCCGGTACAAGACGCCCAGCCTGGTCAAGGAGGAGATCCTGGCCTCGCGGCGGTTCCGGGCCGGGCTTTCGGCGCTGCGGCGCGACCCGGACCAGGACGCGCCGTCGCTGGAGGAGGCGGGCAAGATTCTCGACGAGCTGGCGGCGGGCTGGAGCCGGCGGCTCATCGACGTCATGCCGAACGTGGGACGGCTGATCTTCCAGCGGGGCTTCGACCCGCAGATCGACTACGACCAGACCCAGGTCGAGCGGTTGCGTGCCGCGCTGGAACGCCACCCGGGCATCATGTTGTGGTCGCACCGGTCGAACCTGGACAACCTGGTGCTCACCGCCGCGATGCAGGAGCAAGGGCTGCCGCCCGCGCACGTGTTCGCGGGCATCAACATGGCGTTCGGGCCGATGGGCGCGCTGCTGCGCCGGGCGGGCGTGATCTTCATCCGGCGCTCGACCGGCGACGACCCGCTCTACAAGTACGTGCTGCGCGAGTACGTCGGCTACGTGCTGGAGAAGCGGTTCAACCTGTCCTGGTCGATCGAGGGCACCCGGTCGCGTACCGGGAAGATGCTCCCGCCGCGGCTGGGCCTGCTGTCCTACGCCGCCGACGCGTACCTGCAGGGACGGGTCGACGACATCTTGCTGCTGCCGGTCTCGATCACCTTCGACCAGCTGCACGAGATCGCCGAGTACGCCGACTACGCCCGGGGCGCGGTCAAGAAGCCCGAGGGGTTCGGCTGGCTGTACGGCTTCGTCAAGGCGCAGGGCGCCCGCCACTACGGCAAGATCTACGTGCGGTTCGGCGAGCCGGTCTCGCTGAGCACGTTCCTCGGGCCGCCCGGCGGTCCGGTGGCGGCCGACCCGGCGGCCCGGCGGCTGGCCCTGCAGAAGACCGCGTTCGAGGTGGCCTGGCGGATCAACCAGGGCATGCCGGTCACGGCCACGGCCATCCTCAGCACGATCCTGCTGGCCATGCACGGGACCGGGCTGACCTTCGAGGAGATCCGGCTGGCGCTCGGCGACGGGCTTTCCTACCTCACCAGCCGTTCGGTCCCGCAGACGGCCAGCGCGCGGGCGCTGGCGGCGGCCGAGCCGGTGCGGGCCACGCTGGACGCGCTGGCGGCGGGCGGGCTGGTCACCCTGGTCGGGGACGGTCGCGAGCCGGTCTGGCTGATCGGCCCGGACCGCCAGCTCGCGGCGACCTTCTACCGGAACTCCACGGTGCACTTCCTGCTCGAAACCGCGCTATGCGAGCTGGCCGTGCTGCGCGCCCGCGACGAGCCCGCCGACCCGGTCGGCGCGTTCTGGGCCGAGATCGCCTGGCTGCGCGACCTGCTGAAGTTCGAGTTCTACTTCCGGGAGCGCGAGGAGCACCGGCGCGAGATATCGGCCGAGATGGCGCGGCACGACCCGTCCTGGGAGGCCCGCCTGCGGTCCGGCCCCGGCGCGGCGGACGCGCTGCTGGCCGAGATGCGGCCGCTGGTGTCGCAGGTGATCGTGCGGCCGTTCGTCGAGGCCTACCAGCTGGTGGCCGACGTGCTGGCCAGCGAGGACGTGGCCGCCGGCGAGGTGGACACGCTGGCCGATGACGCGGAGGTGACCCGGCGGGCGCTCGGCCTCGGCCACCAGTACGTGGCCCAGCGCCGGCTGCGCAGCGCGGAGCCGGTCTCGGTGCTGCTGTTCGGGACCGCGCTGCAGCTGGCGCGCAACCGCGGGCTGTTCGACCCGGGTCCGGAGCTGGCCAAGAAGCGGGCGGCGTTCGTGGCCGAGCTGCGCGACCTGCTGCGCCGCATCGACCGGATCGAGGACCTGGCCCTGCGCCGTTACGCCCGCGACGCCAGCACCCGCCCGGCGCCCGGCTAACGGGTTTCATGATCGTGAGCAGTTAGGGACAACTATTGCCCAAAACTGCTCATGATCATGGAGAGTCAGGATTGGATTGGAACGAGGTATTTCGGCACCCCGGGCGACACCTACGTGGGCACGACGGCGGACCTGACGTTCCCGTGAGGTAAAGCGTCAGGTCTGGATGGCGGCGCCGGAGGCGATCAGGGCTTCGGCGTCGTGCAGGCCCCAGGCGGTGAGGGCTTCCAGGGTGTGCTGGCCCGGGGCCGGGGCCGGGGCCGGCAGGCGGCCCGGGGTGCGGGAGAAGCGCGGGGACGGGGCGGGCTGGGTGACGCCGCCGGGGCTGACGTAGGTCTGGCGGGCGGTCAGGTGCGGGTCGGCGGCGGCCTCGGTCAGCGAGAGGACGGGTTCGACGCAGGCTTCGGTGCCCGCGAAGACGGCGGCCCACTCGTCCCGGGTGCGGGTCTTGAACCGGGCGGTCAGGAGTTCGCGCAGCGCGGGCCAGTTGCCGGGATCGGCACGGCCGGGGGCCTCGCCGGTCAGGCCCAGGCCGTCCAGGAGGGCGGCGTAGAAGCGGGCCTCCAGGGCGCCGACGGCCATCCACTGGCCGTCGGCGGTCTGGTAGACGTCGTACCAGGGGACGCCGCCGTCGAGCAGGTTCACCCCGCGCTCGTCCCGCCACAGGCCCTGCGCCATGAGCATGAGCGGCATGGCCAGCAGGCTGGCCACGCCGTCCACGATCGCGGTGTCGACCACCTGGCCTTTCCCCGAGGTAGCCCGCTCGACCAGCGCCGCGCAGATGCCGTAGGCCATGACCATCCCGCCGCCGCCGAAATCGCCGAGCAGGTTGACGGGAAACTCGGGCCTGCCGCCCGCGCGGCCGAGCGCGTGCAGCGCCCCGGTGCGGGCGATGTAGCCGATGTCGTGGCCGACCGTCTGGGCCTGCGGGCCGTCCTGACCCCAGCCGGTCATCCGGGCGTAGATCAGCCGCGGGTTGCGGGCCAGGCACGCCTCCGGACCGACGCCCATCCGCTCGGTCACGCCGGGCCGGAAGCCCTCGAGCAGCACGTCGGCGGTATCGACCAGGCGGAGCAGGGCGTTGACCGCCTGCGGGTGCTTGAGGTCGAGCATCGCCGACTGGCGGCCGCGGTTCAGGAACTCGCGCTCGGGCCGCGCCGCGGCGGGGCCGCTGGCCGCGGTGCGGGCGGGAGGGCCGGGGCGGTCAATACCCGGTCTATCAATACGCAGCACGGCGGCGCCGGAGTCGGCGAGCATCATGGCACAGAACGGCCCGGGCCCGATCCCGGCCAGTTCGAGCACGCGCACCCCGGTCAGGGGCCCTCCTCCAGATGAGCTCATATCGGTACCGTAGGTGCTCATGAACATCGCGGGAAACATCGCACTGGTCACCGGCGGCGCGTCCGGCCTGGGCCTGGCCACGACGGTCCGGCTGCACGAGGCCGGCGCCTCGGTGGTCATCCTCGACCTGCCCGGCTCCAACGGCGTGAGCGTGGCGCGCGACCTGGGGCCGCGGGTCGCGTTCGCACCCGGCGACGTGACCAGCCCGGCGGACGTGGACGCGGCGCTGGACGCGGCGGGCGCCCTGGCCGGCGGCGTGCCGCGGATCGTGGTCAACTGCGCGGGCATCGGCACCGCGGCCCGGACCACGGGCAAGGACGGCCCGTTCCCGCTGGAATCGTTCACCAGGGTGATCCAGGTCAACCTGATCGGTACGTTCAACGTGATCCGGCTGGCCGCGGACCGGATGAGCCGGGTCGGCGAGGAGGACGGCGAGCGCGGCGTGATCGTCAGCACCGCGTCGGTCGCGGCGTTCGAGGGGCAGATCGGCCAGGCGGCCTACTCCGCGTCCAAGGGCGGCATCGTCGGCATGACCCTGCCGATCGCCCGCGACCTGGCCCGGCTGAAGATCAGGGTGATGACGATCGCGCCCGGCCTGTTCAACACCCCGCTGCTCGGCAACCTGCCGGATGAGGCGATCGCGTCACTCGGCCAGCAGGTGCCGCATCCGGCGCGGCTCGGTGACCCGCGGGAATACGCCGCGCTGGTCGCGCACATCGTGGAGAACCCGATGCTCAACGGGGAGACGATCCGGCTGGACGGCGCGATCCGGATGGGCCCGCGCTAGTCAGGGCCGCCCCGCATGGTGGTCAGCAGGCGTTCGATGTCGGCCCGGGACAGCGACCGCTGCCACTCCGGGAGCACTCCGTGCATGACGAACCCGCCCGGCGCGGGCTCCATGGCGGTGAGCATGACGTCGAAGGGGAGTTCGGGCAGGGGCACGTGAAAGGCCGGGACCCGCAGCGACAGCCGCCGGTCCAGCAGGTGCAGGGCGCGCGGCACGACGCGGATCGACTGCCCGCCCGCGCCCGGCTCGATCTCCAGCCGCAGCCATGGCGCGCCCGCCAGGCCGACCTGCGGGACGCCCTCGTGCATGGCCAGTTCCAGCCGCGGCGACACCGCGGCCAGCCAGCGCGTCGCGGCCTGCGCGGACAGGAACGCCTCGCAGCGGATCGGCGCGGTCACCAGCACCGGCTTGGTGCCGGGCCGCAGGTGCACGTTCCGGGCCTGGACCTCGACCCGCTCGAACCGGTACTCGCCCCAGTCGACGTCCCGGGCCAGGATGCGCAGCTGGCCGTACTGACCGACGGCGCGGGCCAGGTCGGAACCCTCGACGGACACGTCCTCCAGGACCATGGTCAGCTCGCGGCCGCCCATGGTGAAGGTCCGGCGTTTGCCGATGAGCCAGTTCCTCGCGGTGTCGACGATCGCCGTGAACGGATCGCCGGCCAGCAGGCCGGCCGCGGGCAAGCCGAGTGAGGCGGCCGCGGCGGAGGTGAGGGAGAGAACGTCGGAAAGACTCTTCCGCCAATCGTCGAACGGCCACCGCTCAGCCATGACCTCATGGTACTTGGACCGGGGTTACCCGGGCTCGCGCTCGTGGCCGGCCTGGAAGTACGGCGTCAGGCCCCGGTAGGCCTCCGAGGCCGGGATCTCCCCGGCCAGGACCCGGTAGACCTCGTTGCAGACGGGCATCTCGACGCCGTGGCGTTCGGCCAGCTCGTGCACGGTGTAGGCGGTGCCGACGCCCTCGGCCACGGTGCGGGTGGCCGCGGTGATCTCCGCCAGGGTCCGGCCCGCGCCGAGCTGCTCGCCGAGCGTCCGGTTCCGGCTCATCGGGCTCATGCACGTGGCGATCAGGTCGCCCATGCCGGCCAGGCCGGAGAAGGTCATCGCCTCGCCGCCCATGGCCACGCCCAGCCGGGTGAGTTCGGCCAGGCCGCGGGTCACCACCGCCGCGCGGGTGTTGTCCCCCACGCCCAGCCCCTGCGCGATGCCGGTCGCGATGGCCACCACGTTCTTCAGCGCCCCGCCGAGCTCGCAGCCGATCACGTCATGGTTGATGTAGATCCGGAACACGCCCCGCTGCATGACCGACTGCAGGGCCCGGGCCACGTCCAGGTCCTTGGTGGCGATGACGCTGGCCGCGGCCTGCCCGGCCATGATCTCCTTGGCCAGGTTCGGCCCGGTCAGGGCGGCGGCGGGATGGCCGGGCAGTTCGTCCCCGACGACCTGGGTCATCCGCAGCAGCGAACCCCGCTCGAAGCCTTTGGACAGGCTGACCACGGGGGTCCAGGGCCGCAGGTACGGGCGGGCGTCGGTCAGGATGGCCCGGAACCCGTGCGTCGGCACGCCGACCACGAGCAGGTCGGAGTCGTGCACGGCCTTCTCCAGGTCCGCGGTGGCCTTCAGCGCCGTCGGCAGCGTGAACCCGGCCAGGTAACGCGAGTTGGCGTCGCGCTCGTAGATCTCCCGGGCCAGCTCGGCGTCGCGGGCCCAGATCGTGCAGTCGTGCCTGCCCGCCAGCAGCGACGCCACGGTCGTGCCCCACGATCCGGCGCCCAGCACCGCGATGCGCATATCGGCCGCTCCTGCGTTGAATCGATGGCCAGTGTTGAATCGATGGCGCGTGTTGAATCGATGGCGTGTTGAATCGATGGCCGGGCGCTGGCCGCCTGGTCCGTTCGGTATAAAAAAGATCTGATCCATGATCGGACTCCAGACGGTCCGTGACCAGTCCCAGGGAGGCAGAGATGACGATTATCGTGCTGGGGGCGGCCGGCGGGCTCGGGCGGGCGGTCACCGCGCGGTTCCGGGACGACGGCGCGCCGGTGCTGGCATTCGACGCGCGGGTCCCGGCGGCCGGGGACCGGCAGGACAGGGTGTCCTACGTGGCCGTGGACGCGCTGGACGAGGGCAGCGTGTCGGCGGCCTTCGCGGCGGTCCCGGCCGCCACCGCGGTGGTCAACCTGATCGGCGGGTACACCCCGCCGCAGGCCCTGGCCGCGCTCGACATCGGCGTGCTGCGGGAACAGCTCGAGCTGAACCTGGTCAGCGCGGCGATCGTGACCAAGTACGCGCTGCCGATGCTGGCCGCGCGGGGCGGCGGCGCGATCGTGCACGTGTCCAGCCGGGTCGCGCGGGAGAAGTGGGAGACGGCGTTCGCCTACAGCGTGAGCAAGCTGGGCGTGGTGCGGCTGGTCGAGGAGGCGGCGGCGGAGGGGCGCGAGGACGGCGTGCGGGTCAACTGCATCCTGCCCAGCATCATCGACACGCCGGCCAACCGGGCCGCGCTGCCCGCGGCGAGGCATGAGCGGTGGCCCAAGCCGGCCGAGCTCGCGGCGGTGCTGTCGTTCCTGGTGTCGGACGACGCGGCGCTGATCTCGGGGGCGGCGATCCCGGTGTACGGCCGGGCCTGAGGTGGGGGTGCTGCGGCTGGGGCGGCAGTGTTTCGAGCCCGATCAGATGCTGGTGATGGGGGTCGCGGGCGCTTCCCTGGCGGGGGTGCGCTCGGCGGTGGCCGAGGGAGCCAACATCGTCGAGGTATCCGCCGCCGGGCTGGGGGCCGCCGCGCTGGTGGCGGCGGTGCGGGCGGAGTTTCCTGAGCTGGTCATCGGGGTGCGGACCGGGCGGGAGGACGTGGCCCGCGCGGCCTGCGCCGCCGGGGCCGACCTGCTGTCGGGGGGTTCGCGGTCCGGGGGTTCGCGGTCCGGGGGTTCGCGGTCCGGGGGTTCGCGGTCCGGGGGTTCGCGTCGGGGTTCGCGGTCCGGGGGTTCGCGGTCCGGGGGTTCGTGGTCCGGGGTGGCGGCCGAGTTCGGGGTGGGGGTGATTGGCCCGCCGGCCTTGGCGGTCTCGGCTGGGGTGCAGCCGGAGCGGGTCATCGTCGAGGCCACCCCCGGGTCGGTGGCGGAGCTGGTGAGCACGGGGTGGCCGGTGCTGGTGTCGCTGTCGGACGGGCCCGGGGAACTCGCGCGGGCGGCGGTTCTGGGGTGGCTGGGGGTACGGGTGTTCCGGGTTCAGGGGGTCCAGGAGACCCGGCGGGCACTGCGCATGGTCTCGGCGATCCGGGGCGACGTTCCGCCCGCCAGCGCGGTGCGGGGGCTGGCGTAGCGAGCGTCCTTCAGGCCGCGTCGCTTCGCTCTGGTGCGTTCCGTCCGGGCAGGTCTACGATCTTTAGACCGCAGCGGGTCCGCGGCTGGTTGCTCAGCGGTCTGCGGCCCGTTGCCTCGCCCATGCCGAGGGGAACTCTCGATGGCGCTGTACATGTACCAGGCCTCTTA
The DNA here is from genome assembly GCA_963819785.1 of uncultured Actinomycetes bacterium. Taxonomy (GTDB): domain Bacteria; phylum Actinomycetota; class Actinomycetes; order Streptosporangiales; family Streptosporangiaceae; genus Palsa-504. The sequence continues at coordinate 185,699 of CAWFXW010000020.1, forward strand.
CACCGCTAAGTCGATGGCGGCTCAGCTCACGGACCCGCAAGATCCGGTGGAGCTGATCACCCCGGCCCTGGAGGACCTGGGTGCCAAGCTCGTGGTGGCTGGCTTTCCGTTCGGCGAGTATGACGTGCTCGTCGTGTACGAGGCGCCCGATGACATGACCGCGGCCAGCGTCGCGATGGCGGTGGCCGCCGCGGGCGAGGTCAAGTCGGGCAAGACCACGCGTCTGCTCAGCGGGGAGGAATGGCTCGAGTCCCTGCGCAAACGCAGGATTGTCACCACCCGGAAGGTGCGCTAGCCGCGCTTAGGACGCCTCTGGCCATTGTTCGAGGCTAGTGGGTATGGCACGGTGGCGGCCTCCGGGCAAAGGGGTTCGCTCGGCCTGGCCGCCCATATCAGCGGCGGCAATCCGGAGAGCTTCATGATCACGAAGACTTTTCAGTCTGTGCAGACTGAAAACCTTTCACGATCATGGCAAGCATCCGCTGGGCGTTGATTTCCGGGGGGGCACGCTCAGCGCCGATGCCGCGTTACGGCGTCACGCGCAGGGCGACCCGGCGGTTCCCGCCGTTGTGCTGGACCAGGGCGAACCACACGGGCAGCAGGGCGTCTACTGTGCCGCTGGCGCCGGCATCGCCGGCGAACACGGGCTCCAGCCCGATCGCGGTGATCAGTTCCTCGGCAAGCGGGCGCGCGGCGGGATCGGCGGCGAAGAACATGACGGCGCCCTGCGGCGGGTCGGCGAAGTTCTCCCAGCCCAAGGTGTTGAAGGCGCGCGCGTACGCCGCGCCGGGCGCGGACGTGGCGACCGCCGCCCGGCTGTTGACCTCCGGCTGGCCGATGTTGTTCGCCGCGTCGATCACGACCTTGCCCGCCAGCGCCGCGCCGAGCGCCGTCACCACCTCGGCCACCGCCCCGCCCGGCACCGCCAGCAGGACCGCGTTGGCGCCGGTGACGGCGTTGGCGGCGGCCAGCACCGGGGCACCGCCCGGTCCCGTGCCCGACCCGGCCCGGGACCCGTAGACCACGTCGTGGCCGGCCGCGCTCCATCGCTGGCCGAGCGTGCCGCCGATGCGGCCTGTCCCGATGACTGCGATCTTCATGCTGGCCTCCGCCGGTGTTTCCAGATGACCTCGTTGCGGCTGAGGGTAGCGTCGGGCCGCGGGTTCCGCGTACGGATGCCGCGATGTCGGCCCGGCATCGGGCGTTTTCCATGATCGCGAAGACTTCTATACGGCGGGGAGTAGTGAACCCTTCGCGATCATGAAACCGGAGGTTTCAGGCCAGCAAGCCGCCGGGTGGACGTTCGCGATCACCAACGACTGGCAGACTGTCGCCCGCTGGGGCGGTGACCGTACGGTAGGGGTGAACAGCCCGCCGCGAAGAGAGGCACGGATGACACGTACGCCACAGGAGGTCTTCCAGCACCACGCCCAGGCTCTGGGCGCCGGGGACCTGGATGAGATCGTCGCCGACTACGCCGACACCGCCGTGTTCATCACGCCAGCGGGCGTCAAGCGGGGCAAGGACGGGATCCGGGAGGCGTTCACCCAACTGCTGGCCGACGTGCCGAGCGCCGCCTGGGACCTGAAGACCCTGATCTACGAGGACGACGTGCTCTTCCTGGAGTGGGCCGCGACCGCCGCCACGACCAAGGTCGAGGACGGCATCGACACCTTCATATTCAGCGACGGCCTGATCCGGCTGCAGACGGTCCGCTACACGCTTCAGCATACGAGCTGAGCCGGGCCTTATCCGCTAACTATCTCAATCAAAAAGCGGTTGCGCGGCTGGTCCTGCTGGACCTGCCGCGCAACCGTGCCTGACCGGCCGGCTGCCTGGCCGAACTGACCAGAGCTGGCCAGGCGGGCTCGGTCAGGGTCCCCGCGGATCAGGCGTCGCGCTGGCCAGCGAGGGGCGCGGCGACCTGAAGAACGTCGTTGGCGAACTTGCGCTGCGCGGACAGCAGCTGCTCAGCGAAGTCGTACGCGCCGTTGACCAGCTTCTCCGGCTTCGGCAGCACGTCGGCGTAGGGCAGGTTCAGCTTGGGAAAAGACGGGGTGACGGACTGAACGGTCGCGGTCCACGCCTGCAGGGCATCCAACACGGTGTCCTGGGACGTGCGGACCAGCTTCAGGATCTCGTCCTGGGCGGTGCTGATGTCGATCATGATTGCTCCTCCTCCAGCGGTTCTTTCTGCTTACTATAGTACGCAGTGAGCTTGGTTTGTCAAGCGTTTGCTCGATATGCCAAGCGGGGCGGCTGAGGCGGGGAGGGGGTCACGGTTCGTAGCGGGTGCGATTGGGAGGCGGGGTCGCAGGCTGCTGGGAGGTATGAATCCCCTAGGCCGGCCTGCTCAGCGCGCCGTCTGGTGATAGAGGCCACGCTCACGTCTGACATATCGCGGCGGGCACGCGCCGGGAGGCGTGGCCCTAATGGGGGTTGTGGCACACAGGCCCCGAAAGACGGGGGTCGTGGCACACGCACCCCGCCGGCTGGCGGCCTCGTTCGGGGGTTGTGGCACACAGGCCCCGAAAGACGGGGGTCGTGGCACACGCACCCCATGTCAGGACACAGATCCGCGATCCGGGCAAGGAAAGCGGGAGCCTACCCGGTAGAGCCATTTCAGTGCCTCAACCATCTGTTGACGTAGGTGCCGTGCGCGGTGCGGGGGTGGCTGGAGGGCGTTCTGGGGTGGGCGCGGCGGGGTCGGGTGGTGGCGCTGGGCGGGGTATGCGGGAGGCCGGGGGTGGGCGGGGTATGCGGGAGGCCGGGGCGGGCGGGGCGACCCGGCCGGCCCGGCCTCGGGGTGGTGCGGTTCTTAGTAGTCCGCGGATTCGAGCGTGCCGCGTAGCTCGGCGGCGCGGCGCCAGGCCTGGACCATGCGGCGCTCGGCCTTGTGCTCCATCCGGCGCGCGCGGCGCAGGGTGAGCAGGTGCCGTGCGGAACGCTGTTGCTCCGCTTGTTCTATTTTGTGGCGAAGTTCCTCGTTCACCAGTTCCATTACCAGATGCATGCTGATCACTCCGTTGTGTGCATCGTGTGCCCGGCGGCCGCGCGGCCCCTGTCGTGTCGGTCCATGTCGGGCCGCGCGGCCCTGCCCCGTTCTGCTAGTGCCGCTTACGCGGCGACTTCGGTCTTGCGCGGACGTCCGCGGGGCCGCTTGCGAGGCACGATCGCGCCCCGCATGAGCAGCTCTCCGCCCCACACGCCCCAGGGCTCGCGGCGCTCGAGCGCGCCCGTCAGGCAGGCGATCCGCGCCCGGCAATCCCGGCACATCGCCTTGGCCGTCTCCACGTCCTGCGGAGACTCGGCGAAGAACAGCTCCGGGTCCTCCGTGCACGGAAGATCCAGGCCTACCGGAAGTGCGGTGGCCGGTCCTGCCACCATGAACTGACTCGCCACACTGACCTCGTCCTGCATGCGCGGAGAGCCGAACGCCTCGAACCCCGTCGTGTCCTCGCCTCCGACGGTGGCAACCCGCCACTGCATCGGTGCCATCCCCTCTCGCTTACCGGTCCTAGTTGTCGCCCATGCGATTTCTCGCTTGTCCCTGGGACCTAGGCCTTTCGATAGCTAAGGCCGCGGACCCTGTTTGCGGATCCGCGGCCTCAAGGGGATTTGCGCCCGGCCTTTCTAGGCCGGTTCCCTATATGGAGGCGGACCCGATGCGCCTTCGCCAACGGCGTAAACGCTGGTCATGTGGTTGTAGTTATTGATGTGCCCGAGCTGCGCCGCCGCGGCGGACTGCGGGACCGGGAAGGCCAGCGCGACCTTGCCACGGACACGCGGAACCTGCCGCACGACGACGCACGGCGCAGTGTCGCTGCCAACCGTGTCGCTGCCGACCGTGCCGCTGCCGACCGTGCCGCTGCCGACACCAGGCACACCTGTCCCCAGGAACGCCGAACGCGGGCTGAAGGCACCCGGACGCGCACGCCAAAGCTCAGCCGTCTGGACAGCGTTCGCCGAGATATCGTTCATCACGACAGCGTTCATCACGACAGCGTTCATCACGACAGCGTTCATCACGACAGCGTTCATCACGACAGCGTTCGTCAGGACGTCTGGCGTCTGGACGTCGAAGTTGATGTCGGTCACGTTGGGCACCTCCCTCCAGGAGTGTCGACAACTAGCCCACGGACATGTAGGCAGCCTACGTAATGCCCCCGGAAGGGGGCAACAGTTTTTTGAGCTGCGGTTTTCAGATAATCCTGGGGGCGGAACGGATCAGGCCCTCCTGCATCACGGACACCACGAGCTTGCCCTCGGCGGTGAAGACCTCACCGCGCGCCAGGCCCCGGGCGCCGTAGGCCACCGGTGACTCCTGGGCGTACAGCAGCCAGCGGTCGGCCCGGAACGACCGGTGGAACCACATGGCGTGGTCCAGGCTCGCGCCCGAGGTGCGGCCGTCCGCCCAGGACAGGCCGTGCCCGAGCAGGACCGTGTCGAGCAGCGTCATGTCCGAGACGTAGGTCATCAGGCACACGTGCAGCAGCGGGTCGTCGGGCAGTTCGCCGTTGACCCGCAGCCAGACCAGGTTCCGGGTGGTGCGCAGCGACGGGTTGCCGAGCGCCTCGGCCGACAGCGGGCCGACCGAGCGCAGGTCGAAGGGACCCTCGAAGGCCCGTGGAGAGTCCTGGCCCAGGATCCGGCCCCACCGCTCGGAGTTCGGCTCGATCTGCTCGGGCGGCGGCGCGTCGGGCATCGGGTCGGCGTGCTCGGGCCCGGGCTCGGCGTGGTGGAACGACGCGGACAGGGTGAAGATGGTCTGGCCGTGCTGGATCGCGGCCACCCGGCGGGTGGTGAACGACCGCCCGTCCCGGGTCCGGTCGACCGTGTACACCAGCGGCACCGTGGTGTCGCCGGGACGGATGAAGTAGGCGTGCAGCGAGTGCACCGGCCGGTCGGGGGGCACGGTCCGCCCGGCGGCGACCAGCGCCTGCCCGGCCACCTGCCCGCCGAAGACCCGCTGCCGCTGCTCGTCCGGGCTGCGGCCGCGGAAGATGTCCAGCTCGATCTGCTCCAGGTCGAGCAGCTCGAGGAGGCCGTCGAGCGCTTTACCCACTTAACCTCCTCGCCCGGCCGAGCCGGATGTCATCGAGGAACCGCGACCGCTGCCGCCCCCCGGCGCGGCCCTGCCCACCCGACGCCCGGGCCGATGCCCGCGCCGGGGCCCAGGACAGGTACAGGTGCTGGCGGGCTCGGGTCACCGCCACATACAGTAGCCGTCTCTCCTCCTCGATCGCGCCCGGCGTCCTGGCGTGCACGATCGGCATCAGCCCCTCGACCAGACCGGGCAGCAGCACGGCGTCCCACTCCAGGCCCTTAGCGGCGTGCATCGAGGCCAGCGTCACGCCGCGGGCCGCGGGTGCGTGGCCGAGCTCGGACCGCTGGGTCAGCTCGGTGGCGAAGTCGCGCAGCGAGGCCTGCGGCCGGGCGGCGTACATGTCGTCGGCCAGCTCGGCCAGGGCGGCCAGTGACTCCCAGCGCTCGCGGGCCGCCGCACCGCCCCCGGGCGGGCTGGCGGTGAAGCCGATGCCGGTCAGCACGTCCCGGACCGCGCCCGGCAGCGAGGCCGGATCGCCGCCCATCTCCGGGGCCGCCTCGCTGCGGGCCGCGCCGCGGAACAGCACCAGCGCCTGGCGGACCACCGGGCGATCGTAGAAGCGCTCGGTGCCGCGCACCACGTAGGGCACCTTGGCCTCGGTCAGCGCCTGCTCGAACCGCTCAGTGTCGGCGTTGATCCGGACCAGCACCGCGATCTCCGCGACCGGAACCCCGGCCGCGATCAGCGACCGGATCTGCACCACCACCCCGGCCGCCTCGGCGTCGTCGTCGCCGTACTTGGTGAGCACCGGCTGCGGCCCGGCCGGCCGCTGCGCGACCAGGGTCTGGCCGGAGCGCATCAGCTGGTTGGCCACCGAGACCACCTGCGGCGTCGACCGGTAGTCGCGGACCAGCGTGACCTGCGCGGCGCCGGGGAATTCGGCGGTGAAGCCGGTCAGGTAGTCCGGCGTGGCGCCGGTGAAGGAGTAGATCACCTGGTGCGGGTCGCCCACCACGCACAGCTCGTCCCGGTCACCGAGCCAGGCGTCGAGCAGCAGCTTCTGCAGCGGGTTCACGTCCTGGTACTCATCGACCACGAAGTACCGGAACGTGTCGCGCACCTGGTCGGCCGCGCCGCGGTGCTCGAGCACGATGGCGGCGGTCAGCTCGAGGACCGACTCGAAGTCGATCAGGTGCCGCTCGCGTCGCAGGCGTTCGTAGCCGTCGTAGACCAGCGCCATGGCCTCCGGGCCGGCCGCGGGCGTCCGGCCCGCGGCAGCAGCGGCGCCGGAGTAGGAATCCGGGCGGATCTGGATCGTCTTGGCCCACTCGATCTCGCTGGCCGCGTCGGCCAGCCCGGGGCCGTCCAGCCGGACCCTGGCCTGTTTGGCCGCCTCCCGGATCAGGGTCACCTTGGCGTCGATGAGCTGCGGCGGCCGGCCGCCGACCACCCGCGGCCAGAAGTAGTTCAGCTGGCGCAGCGCGGCGGCGTGGAACGTGGACGCGCGCACCTGGGCGGCGCCGAGCTGGCGGAGCCGCCCCCGCATCTCCCCGGCCGCACGCACGGTGAAGGTCAGGGCCAGCACGTGCGCCGGGTTGACGATCCCGATGGCGGCGGCGTACGCGATCCGGTGGGTGATGGCGCGCGTCTTGCCGGTGCCCGCGCCGGCCAGCACGCAGACCGCGCCGCGGGTGGCCAGGACCACCTCGCGCTGCTCGGAATCCAGCCCGGCCAGCAGCGCGTCAGGCCCGATCTCGGTCACCCCAGTTCTCCCCTCGGGAACGCAACCAGCCTGTTCGGTGTTACACGATCCGGTAATTCTCACCAACCTCGAGGAGGCGGCGGGTGCCCGGCCAGCTGATCATGTACACCACTCAATGGTGCGGCTTCTGCCGGAACCTGAAGAAGCAGCTCGCCCGCGAGGGTATCGAGATGGCCGAGGTCGACATCGAGCGCGACCCGGAGGCCTGCGAGTTCGTGATGTCGGTCAACGGCGGCAACCAGACGGTACCGACCGTAGTGTTCCCTGACGGCACGGTCATGGTCAACCCGTCGGCGGGACAGGTCCGCGAACGGTTGGCCGCGGTCACCGCGGGGTAGAGATTTCCGCCGAACGACCGTGGTGCACGCCTGCAGGACAGGACGCGGCAGGCAGGACAGGGCAGCGGACAGGGCAGACCGGACAGGGCAGACAGGATGGGCATGGACACCGAGACGACGCGCGCGGGCGGTGACGCCGCCACCGGGCCGGTGGTGGTGCGCCGGTCCGGGCAGGGCTGGCAGGTCGGGGCGGAACAGACCACCGACCTGACCAGCGCCATGGTGCTCGCCGACCTGCTGGCCGCCGACCTCGGCACGCCCGCGGTGCCGCTGGCCCTGCCGACTTCTGGGCCGACTTCTGGGCCGACTTCTGGGCCGCCTTCCGGCCCGCCCGCCGGGCGGCCTTCTGGCGCGGCGCCGGCCAGGCCGCGCGATGAGGCCGACGAGGCGGCCCGGCTGGCGGTGACCGTGGCCCAGCTCGAGCACGCGCTGTCCGCCCGGGTCCGGATCGAGCAGGCCATCGGGGTGCTCGCCGAGCGGCACCGGCTCCGGCCGCGGCAGGCATTCGACCTGCTCAGGAACGTGGCCAGGTCCCGCGGTCAGAAGGTCCTGGATATCGCGGAGGCGGTGGTGGACAGCGCGTCCAACCCGCTGCTGCCCCTGCCCGAGGAACTGGCCCGCAAGCAGCTCGGCCCGCGCAAGCGCGGCCGCTCCCCGCGGCACGCCCGGACCGGGGAAAATGTCGGCGGGGGTCTGTAGAGTCCTGCGACGGGGCAGGCGCCGGGTTACGGCTGGCGGTTACGCCTCACGTCACCGACGAAGGCCTGCCAGCTGGCCGGGGGGAAGGCCAGGGCAGGCAGCGCGGCATTCTTGCTGTCCCGCACCCAGATATAACCGGCGCCGGGCCGCGCGACTTCCACGCAATTCCCGTCGGCCGCTTGACGCGGCCTTCCGGCTGCTCGACGCGCCGCGCCTGAAGGACCGTCTACGCCAGGTAGGGACGCCCCTGGTCCTGGTCGTGTCGGAGGACATCTACTGGTCCATCGTGCAGCACGAGTACGACGGCATTCCCGGAAAAGCCTTCGAACCGCTGGTCCGGGTTACGGTGGCCGGACGGCGGCGGCGAGGCTGGGTGCACGTCCCCGCTCCCCGGCTCGCGCCCAGACGCGCTTTGGTAGCGGCGGCGGACCGTAAGAGCGCAGCGATCGCCGCCTGACCGAACGTGAAGCGCCGCAGGCCTCGATGCAGAAGTTGCAGTACTGCAGTAAATACTGCAGTACTTAATGTGCTGGTCGGGGCGTACCTGGCCAGCCATCCTCGCGACTGGCTACCGTAACCTCCCCGACGCTGCGATAATGCCCAGATGACAGGGCTGAGCCTCGCCCTGGCCAACCTGAAGCCGGGCACGGGCAAGACCACATCCGCGGTCTGGCTGGCCCATGTTTTCGCTCAGGCCGGCAACAGCGTGCTCCTGGTGGACGCCGACCCGTCGGGCAGCGCGCTGGAATGGTCCGACCTGGCCGCCATGTATCCCGGCCTGGTGCCGGAGCAGGCGGCGTTCCCGTTCCGGATCGTGGCCCTGCCCTCGCGCGAGTTGCACCGCCGCCTGCCCGAGATCGCCAAGCACGACGACGTGGTTATCATCGACACGCCGCAGATCGAGGACCACGCGGCGATCGCCCGGTCGGCGCTGCGGTACGCCGACGAGATCTTGATCCCGTGCGCCCCCAGCCCGATCGAGATCAACCGGACCACGCCAGTCCGGGACGAGATCGCCGAGATCCGGGAGGTCCGGGACAAACCGGTGCGCTCGGCCGTCCTGCTCAACCGCTGCGTGGCGCGGGCGCACTCCACCACCGACGCCCGGGAGGCGCTCGTCGACCTTGGCTATGACGTGCTGACCACGGTGGTGCCCAGGCGCGAGGTCTACGCGCAGAGCTTCGGGGTGCCGATCAAGCAGGCCGGCTGCGACGTATGGCGTCAGGTGGCCCGAGACCTCATCGAGCGCTGCGCCCCGCTGTGCGGCGTCCGGTCATGACCGCGCAGAAGGAGCGCGAGCTGCGCAAGGCGCAGATGGCGGCCGCGGCGGCCCGGCGGGCCGAGCCGGACGCGCGCCCCGCGGGCCGGACCGCGATCCGGTCCAAGCCGGTCCGGATCACCCTGGACCTGAGCCCCGAGCTGTACCGGGAGCTGACCGGATGGGCCGACGAGGCCGCGGTCACGCTCGGCGTGCCGCGGGTGTCGCTGGCCGACGCGGTGCGGGCCATGATCCGGGTCACCGCGGACCATCCCGACCAGGTGCTGGAGCGGCTGCGCCGGGACCGCGACAAGTAGCAGATGTCCAGGGTCAGGCGCGGGCGGCGGCCGACCGCGGGGGTCTGGCCGAGGGTCAGGCGCGGGCGGCGCGGGCCCGCTCGCGGAAGCGGTTCCGGGCGTCCAGGACGGTCTTGCGCAGGCGGACCGCCGAGCCGGTGACCTCGACGCACTCGTCGTCGGCGCAGAACTCCAGGGCCTGCTCCAGGCTGAGCAGCCGCGGCGGCACCAGCCGCTCGAGCTCCTCCCCGGTCGACTGGCGGACGTTGGTGACCTTGCGCTCGCGGGTGATGTTGACGTCCATGTCGTCGAGCCGGGAGTTCTCCCCGACGATCATGCCCTCGTAGACCTCGGTGCCCGGGGTGACGAACAGCGAGCCGCGTTCTTGCAGGTTGAACATGGCGTAGGCGGCAGCGTTGCCGGCCCGGTCGGCGACCAGCGAACCGGTGGCGCGGCCCCGCATGGACCCGGACCAGGGCTCGTAGCCCTCGAAGACATGGTGCATGATGCCGGTGCCGCGGGTCTCGGTCAGGAACTGGGTCCGGAAGCCGATCAGCCCCCGGGCGGGCACCACGAACTCGATCCGGACCCAGCCGGTGCCGTGGTTGGTCATCGACTCCATCCGGCCGCGGCGGACCGCGATCTGCGAGGTGACCGTGCCCAGGTACTCCTCGGGCACGTCCACGCTGAGCCGCTCGACCGGCTCGAACACCTTGCCGTCGATGTCCTTGGTCACCGCGGCGGGCCTGCCGACGGTCAGCTCGTACCCCTCCCGGCGCATGGTCTCCACCAGGACGGCCAGCGCGAGCTCGCCGCGGCCGCGGACCTCCCAGGTGTCCGGCCGCTCGGTGGGCAGCACGGCCAGCGAGACGTTGCCGACCAGCTCGCGGTCCAGCCGGTCGCGGACCAGCCGGGCGGTGACCTTGGCCGCGGCGCTCTGCCCGGCCAGCGGCGAGGTATTCACCCCGATCGTCATCGAGATGGCCGGCTCGTCCACGGTGATGAGCGGCAGCGGATGCGGGTCCTCCACGTCGGCCAGGGTCTCGCCGATCATGATCTCCGGGATGCCCGCGATGGCCACGATGTCGCCGGGGCCCGCCGAGTCGGCCTGCACCCGCTCCAGCGCGTCGGTCAGGTACAGCTCGGAGATCTTGACCCGCTCGATCGAGCCGTCCCGGCGGCACCAGGCAGCCTGCTGGCCGCGCTTCATGGTGCCGTTGCGGATCCGGCACAGCGCGATCCGGCCCAGGTAGGAGCTGGCGTCCAGGTTGGTCACGTGCGCCTGCAGCGGCGCGCCGACCTCGTAGACCGGGGCCGGGACGGTCGCCTTCAGCGTCTCGAACAGCGGCTCCAGGTCCGGCGAGTCGGGCATCTCGCCGTCGCCGGGACGGTTGAGCGAGGACCGCCCGGCCCGGGCGGAAGCGTACACGATCGGGAACTCGATCTGCTCCTCGCTGGCGTCCAGGTCGATGAACAGCTCGTAGCAGGCGTCCACCACCTCGGCGATGCGCGCGTCCGGCCGGTCGACCTTGTTGATGACCAGGATCACCGGCAGGCCGGCGGACAGCGTCTTGCGCAGCACGAACCTGGTCTGCGGCAGCGGCCCCTCGCTGGCGTCCACCAGCAGCAGCACCCCGTCCACCATGGACAGGCCGCGCTCCACCTCGCCGCCGAAGTCCGCGTGGCCGGGCGTATCCACGATATTGATGGTCAGCCCGCCGTGATGGACCGCGGTGTTCTTGGCCAGGATCGTGATGCCCTTCTCCCGCTCCAGGTCGCCGGAGTCCATGACCCGCTCGGCCACGTTCGCGTTGGCGCGGAACGCACCGGACTGCCACAGCATCGCGTCGACCAGCGTGGTCTTGCCGTGGTCGACGTGCGCGACGATGGCGACGTTGCGCAGGTCGTCGCGCGTGGCCAGGACGTCGGCCTGGATCGTGGTGTGGTGCGGTGCGGGCATGCGTGAGACTCGTTCGTTCGGGGTCCGGGAGCTGCCACTGGATCGAGTGGCTGACTCTAGTCTAATGAGGGTGCCCGATGTTCTATTCCTCGCGGACCTGGCTGAGCTGGTCGAGACCACGACCCAGCTGGGCGATTACCCTCAGGCCAGCAGCGTCGAGCAGAACGTGCTGATCTACGACGGCGGGCGGCTGCGCGGCGAGCTCGCCGATCCGGGACGCCGGCAGGAGGTCCGGGACGAGTGGGTCCGGGCGCTGCGCGACGGGCCGGGCATCGTGGTGCTGGCCGGGGCGTTCGGCGATCTGGCGGTGGTGGAGGCGGCCACGCGGGAGTTCGAGGCGATCATCGCCGCGCAGCACGCGGCGGGCGGCGCGGCCGGGGATCACTTCGCGGCGGCCGGGCAGAACGACCGGATCTGGAACGCGCTGGAGAAGCTGGCCCGGCAGGCCGCCCGGTACCCGGCCCACGTGCACCTGCTGTCGCCGGCCCTCACCTTGCAGGGCGCGGTGGCGCACACGGACATGCCGGTGCCGACCGGCCCGACGATGTACCTGCCGCACTCGCAGAAGTACCTGCCCGGCTACCTGGCCTTCCGGCGGCCCGAGTTCGCGGAGTACTTCGAGGCGCACCACGTCCAGCTTCCGCTGCGCCGGGGCGACGCGGTGTTCTTCAACCCGGCGCTGCTGCACGGCGCGGGCGCCAACCACACCGGCGACGTCTACCGGATGGCGAACCTGCTGCAGGTGTCCTCGCCAGTGTTGGCTATACAGGCGGGCGGGCCATGGAGGCGGTCGACCGGACCGCGATGTCGGCCGCGGTGTTCCCGGCGCTGCGGGCCATGCGCGCGGCCGGGACCGCGCCGGCCCAGATCCAGCCGAAACTGATCGCGAACGTGATCGCGGCGTGCGCGGAGGGCTACTCCTTCCCGACCAACCTGGACCGGGACCAGCCCGTCGACGGGCTGGCGCCGCCGACCCAGGCGCAGATCCTGACCCGGGCGGTTACCGAGGACTGGCCCGCGGCGCGGTTGGCGACCGAACTGGCGGCGTGGGCCGCGCGGCGCGTGAGCTGACCGGATGGCGGCCGCGGGGACCACGGACCGTTCCGTAAAAATGGGCTCTGACCTGGCCTAAGCCGGCTTAGACGGATGCTGGGGGCCGGCGCCCTGGCCTAAGGCCTTCCCGGGCCCGCAAGATAAGGAATACGTCCGATGCGGGGGGCGGGGTCTTACGGCGAATCTTGAGGATGTGAGAACCAGACAGGTTCCCACGGGGGTTCGAGGAGGAACCATGCATCCCGAGATTCTGCGTGAACTGAACGCGCAGTACGGCCGTGACCTGCGGCAGCGGGCGGACCGGGCGCAGCTGGCCCGGGCCGTGAGCAAGGGGCGGCGGGCCGCCAGGCGCCACGCCAGGGACGAGGCCGAGGCGTTCGTCGCGCTCGCCATCCCGGACTACGTGGACGGCTCGTTCGCCACCGAGGCGGCCGTGCCCGCCGCCCGCCACGCAGCCTGAGGCGGGGCGGTGACCGTCCCGGCGCCCGCTCCCCCTCCTGAAATATCAGGGCCGCATGGCATGCTGACAGGAGAGATGAGCGGGCGAGCCGCCAGTCCCGTCCTGGTCGGACGAGACGAGCAGATGGCCGCCCTGGACGCCGCGTTCGGCGGCGCGCGCCAGGGCGGCCCTAAGGCTGTGCTGCTCGGCGGTGAGGCCGGGGTGGGCAAGTCCCGGCTGGTCAGCGAGTTCGGCCAGGCGGCTGTCGCGGCCGGGGCGCGGGTGCTGACCGGCGGCTGCCTGGAGCTGGGCACCGACGGGCTGCCGTTCGCGCCGTTCACCGCGGTGCTGCGCGATCTGGTTCACGAGCTGGGCGCGGACGCGGTGGCCTCGATGCTGCCCGGCCGGACCACACGGGGGCTGGCCCGGCTGCTGCCCGAGCTTGGCGAGCCGGACACCAGCTCGAACATCATCTGGGACCCGGGCGAGGCGCGGGCGCGGCTGTTCGAGGAGGTGCTCAGCGCGCTTGACCACCTGACCCGGCACTCGCCGGTGGTGCTAGTCATCGAGGACGCGCACTGGGCCGACCGGTCGAGCCGGGACCTGCTGACCTTCCTGATCGGCAACCAGCGGGCCATCAGCGGCCTGCTGATCATCGTCACGTACCGCTCCGACGAGCTGCACCGGACCCACCCGCTGCGGCCGCTGCTGGCCGCGCTGGACCGGATCGCCTGGGTCGAGCGGATCGAGCTTCCCCGGCTGACCAGCCAGGACACCGCCGAGCTGGCCGCGGGGATCCTCGGCCGCGAGCTCGCCGCGGACCTGGCCGAGGCGCTGTACCGGCGCACCGAGGGCAACCCGCTGTTCGTGGAGACGCTGCTCGGCTGCGACGGCGAGCTGACCTGCGAGCTGCCGGAGTCGCTGCGTGACCTGCTGCTGGCCGGGGTGCGGCGGCTGCCCGAGGACACCCAGGAGGTGCTGCGGGTGGCCAGCGCGGGCGGCGAGACCACCGGGCACGACCTGCTCGCGGCGGTCACCGGGCTGGACGACGCGGCGCTGACCGGCGCGCTGCGCCCGGCGGTGACGGCCAACGTGCTGCGCGCGCACGCCGGCGGGTACACGTTCCGGCACGAGCTGATCCGCGAGGCGGTGCACGAGGACCTGATGCCCGGCGAGCACGGACGGCTGCACAGCCGCTTCGCCGAGGCCATCGACGCCGACCCGGGGCTGGTCCCGCCGGGCCGGGCCGCGATCGAGATGGCCCACCACTGGCACGCCGCGCACGACTCGGTCTGGGCGCTGATCGGCGCGTGGCGGGCGGCGGCGCAGGCGGGCCGGGCGGTGGCCCCCGCCGAGCGGCTGTCGCTGCTGGCCCGGGTGCTGGAGCTGTGGGATCAGGTGCCGGACGCCGTGGAGCGGATCGAGGCCGACCACGCGCGGGTCCTGGAGGAAGCCACCTGCGCTGCTTCTGACGCAGGGGAGTTCGAGCGGGGCATCGCGCTGTCCAGCTCGGCGCTGAAGGAGCTGGATCCTTCGGCCTGGCCGGCTCGCGTCGCGCAACTGCTCGAGACCCGCGGCCACTTCAAGAAGCACTTGGGCCGCAAGGACTTCTCCGACGACTTCGCGGCGGCGCTGGCGATCGCCCCGGCCGACGTGCCGGCCGTCCGGATCCCGATCCTGCTGGCCGCGGCGCGCTGCGTCCCGACGGTGGCGCTGGATCGCTCCTACGCCGAGGAGGCCCTGGACCTGGCCCGGGCGTCGCGGGACGAGGCGAGCGAGGCGGACGCGCTGATGACGCTGGCCATGTTCCGGGCGGGCGCCGGGCAGCAGGCCGGGACCGGCAGCGATCCGATCGAGCTGATCGGGCGGGCGCGCGAGATGGCCCTCCGGGCCGGGCGGCCCGATCTGCTGGCCAAGGCCGCGATCAACGAGTCGCACCTGCTCGAGGGGGCGGGCGAGCACGAGCTCGCCGCCGAGGCGGCCCGCCGGGGCGTGTCCGGGCCGGACGAGCCCTACCTGCCCCCGACCAAGCGCATCCTGCTCGCCATCAACCAGGCCGAGTCGCTGTACGCGCTCGGCCGGTGGGACGAGGCGCTGTCGGTGGCGCAGGCCGCACGGGACTTCCAGTACACCTCGCTGCCGCTGCACCGGTCCAACCTCGCGGTCCTGGTCGGGCTCAGCGCGCTGGCCCGGGGCGACGTCCCGGCCGCGGCTTCGGCTTACTCGGCCGCGGCCGAGCTGCTGCGCGGCTCGCCGGCCGAGGACGAGTATCATCTGCCGCTCGGCCAGCTGCAGATCCTGCTGCGCCTGGCCGCGGACGGACCGGTTTTGGCTCTATCTGCTGCGGTGGAGGCCGTCGAGGGTTTCGAGCTGTCCGGCGGCAGCCCGCGGTACGCGTGGCCGATGGTGGTGGCCGCGGCGCAGGCGGGTGCCGAGGCCTCTGATGACGTTTTGCTGGAGCGGCTGCGGACCATCGCGGAGAAGCTGGAGGTGTTCGGGCCGGTGCAGGAGGCCGCGCGGCTGACGTTCCTGGCGTTTTCTGCTGACGCTGCCGGTGCTGCCGGTGCTGCCGGTGCTTCCGGTGCTTCCGGTGCTTTGTGGGACGCGGCCGCGGCGGCGTGGGCGGCGGTCGGCGAGCCGTATCCGCGGGCGCAGGCGCTGTGGCACGCGGCCGCCGCGGCGCTCGCGGACGGCGACCGGGAGGGTGCCGAAGAGCGGCTGCGCGGCGCGGCATCGCTGGCGTCCGCCCTGGGCGCGGTGTCGCTGGCCGAGCAGATCGCGCTGCTGGGGCGGCGGGGGCGGATCGTGCTGGACCCGGCTTCCGCCGCTGCTTCCCCCGCTGCCGGTGCGGGCCTCGGGCTGACCGCGCGTGAGCTGGAGGTGCTGCGGCTGGTGGCGGCGGGGCGCAGCAACCGGGAGATCGCCAACGAGCTGTTCATCTCGCCCAAGACGGCCAGCGTGCACGTGTCCAACATCTTGGCCAAGCTCGGCGCGGCCAGCCGCGGCGAGGCCGCGGCTAGGGCTCACGCCCTGCACCTGGTCGATCCGTCCTAGTTTGCTGTCCTAGTTTTCCGGCGTCGCGGCCCTTATCGTGACCCCGTGGGGGGTGACGTGGCCCTGGTGGGCCGTGACCGTGAGCTGGCGCGGGTCACCGGTCTGCTCGACGACGCCCTGGCCGGGCGCGGGCGGCTGGTGCTGTGCACCGGCGAGGCCGGGATCGGGAAGACCCGGCTGGCCGAGGAACTGGCCGCGGCCGCTGCGGCCCGGGGCGTTCCGGTGGTGTGGGCCCGGGTGGCCGACCAGGGTAGCTCGCCGCCGTACGGCTTGTGGCGGCTGGTGCTTGACGACGCCGTGGTGAGTTCGGGTACCGCGGCTGCGGCGGGTGACCTGTGGCCGGCCGCGCTCGACGGTGCCGACCTGGGGGCCGACCTGGGGGCCGACCTGGGGGCCGACCTGGGAGCCGAGTCCAGCGTGGTGCGGCGGTTCGCGCTGTTCGCCGAGGTCCGGCGGCGGCTGGCGCAGGCGGCCGCGGGCGGCGGCCTGGTGCTGGTGCTCGATGATCTGCAGTGGGCCGACGAGGCGTCGGCGGTGCTGCTGGCGGAGATTGCCCGCCAGCTTCGGGGGATGCGCATCCTGGCCCTCGCGACCTACCGGCCCGGCGGCGACCCGGGGTCGCTGGCGCGGCTGTCGGCCGAGGCGAACACCGAGCGGGTCGACCTCACCGGCCTGCCCGCCGCAGCGGTCGGCGAACTGCTGCTTGCCGCCGGGCTGGAGGCGTCGCCGGATCGTGTTCACCTGGTGCACGCCGAGACCGGCGGCAACCCGTTCCTGGTCCGGGAGCTGGCCCGGTCGCTGGCTGGCGCGTCGGGTCCTTTGGGTCCTTCTGGTTCTTTTGGTCCTTCTGGTTCTTTTGGTCCTTCTGGCCCGGCGGTGCCGGGGCGGGTGCTCGAGGCGACGGTCTACCGGCTCAGTCAGCTGACGGATCAGGCTCGGGAGGTGGTGCAGGCGGCGGCGGTGGCCGGCAACAGCTTCTCGGCCGGGGTAGTGGCCGCGATGCTGGGCAGGCCGGTACTGAGCCTGCTCGGCCCGCTATCGCAGTGCGCGGCGGCCGGCTTCCTGGCCGCCGGTGACCGTCCAGGCGATTACCGCTTCTCGCACGCGCTGGTCAGTTCGGCGGTCGTGGCCCAGCTGAACGCGGAGGACCAGCGGCAGCTGCACGCCGCGGCGGCGGACGCGATCGAGGCGCTGTACGTGGGCCGGGTGCGGCTGCACCTGGCGGAGGTGGCCCGGCATCGCGTCGAGGCGTCGTGGCCCGGCGACCGGGCCCGGGCGGTGGCGGCGTGTGCGGCCGCCGCGTCCGTGGCCTGGGAGGACCTGGCGTTCGAGGAGGCCGCGCGCCTGTACCGGCAGGCGCTGTCGGCCGGGTCGGATGAACTCGGCGAAGCTGACCTGTCCCGGCTGGAGCTGGCCCTGGCCGCGGCTCTGCACCGCAGCGGCGACCTGCCGGGTGCTCAGAAGATGGCGGTCCGGGCGGCCCGGCGCGCCGAGCTTCGGCGGGACCGGCCGGGGCTGGCTCGCGCGGCCCTGGTGATGGAGGCCGCGGGCGTTCCGGAATGGGACGGTGAGATCTGCCGCTTCTGCGAGCAGGCCTTGGCCGATCCCGGGGCCGGGGCGGTACCGGGGGCGGTACCGGGGGCGGTGCCGGGGGCGGTGCCGGGGCCGGGGCCGGGTTGCCCGGCGACCTGCGGGCCCGGGTGCTTGCCCGGTACGCGCAGGCGCTGGCGTACCGTGGCGACTACGACCGAGCCGAGCAGGTCAGCCGGGACGCGCTGGCCGCCGCCGAAGCAGCGGCCGCCGAAGCGGTGGCCGAAGCGGTGGCCGATCCGGTCACGCTGGTCGACGCGCTCCGGGCTCGCCAGCTGGCCTGCTCCGCCCCCGAGGGCCTGGCCGAGCGGATCGTGCTGGCGGGCCGGATGCTCGAGACCGCCGTCGCTCTGGGCAGCGCCTGGGCCGAGATGTGGGGCCGGATGTGGCGGATCGACACCCTGTTCGAGACCGGCCAGCTCCGGCTCATCCAGCGTGAGCTCACCGACCTCAGTTCCTGCCTGGACCGGGTCAAGCGGCCCGGTCGGGCAATGGCAGTACCTGGAGAGCGCCGCCACGCTCGCGCTGGCCACCGGGCGCTTCGCCGAGGCAGCGCGGCTGGCCCGCGAGGGATTCAAGCTGTTCAGCGAAATGGGACACCCGGCCGCGTTCGGCGCACTGGCGGTCATCTTGTCCCAGTCGGGTCTGCACATCGGGATGGACCGGTCCGGCCTGGCCGAGGCGTTCGGCCTCATCCCCGCGCCCCTGCGGCCCGAGGCCGTGGACACCACCCAGGGCATCGCCACCGTATTCCCCGCGCTCACCCTCGCCCTGATCCGCTTGGACCAGGGCGACCGGGCCGGCGCCGAGGCGGCCTACGCGCTGGCGGGACCGATCCGGTCCTGGACGCCGCCGGCGGCGATGCGCATGTCGGCCTGGGGCCATGCGCTCGCGGTCGTGATCGGCCTGGGCCGCACGGCGGATATCGAGTTCCTGGCGTCGCGGTTCGAGCCGTTCCGGGGCCAGCACGTCGCGAACGGCGCCGGCCCCGGGGTCTACATGGGGCCCGTAGAGTTGCAGACCGGGATGGCGGCCGCGGCGCTGGGGCGCCTGGACGCGGCGGTTTCTGACCTTTCCGCGGCCGTTTCGATCTGCGACGGCAACGGCGCCCGCGGGTACGCCGTGCAGGCCCGCGTCGAACTCGCCGCCGCCCTGGCTCGCCGGCAGGATCCCGGCGATCTTTCCCGGGCCCGGGCCGTGCTGGACGGCGCGGCGGCCGAGGCGGCGCGGCTCGGCATGGAGCCGTTCGTCGAGCGGATCTCGGCACTGCAGGCCCGGCTCGGGCCGGCTGGCTCGCCGCCTTCCGGCTCGCCGCTGAGCCCGCGCGAGCTCGAGGTGGCCCGGCTGGTCGCGCGCGGGCTGACCAACAAGCAGATCGGCGAGACCCTGTTCGTCTCCGAACGCACGGCGGAGAACCACGTCCAGCACATCCTGGTCAAGCTCGGCTTCGGTAACCGCAGCCAGATCGCCGTGTGGTCGCACGGCTCTGCCGAATGAGTACCTGCCTGAGTACTTTCCCGGATGGCCGGTGCCCGCATTTTCCGTAGCGTCATTCCTGCCAGCGCAAACGCGATATTGAAAGGCAGGGCAAGCCATGGGCTACATGCACATCAGCAGCAGCAAGGGCCGCACGATCGACGTTTTCCGCACGGTCTCGGCCAAGCACAACCCGCCCCAGGACATCGACGGCCTGCTCGCCTGGGCGGCCGGCTCGGACGACGCCGGCCTGCACGTGGTGACCTTGTGGGAGTCCAAGGCGCACGCGGACCGGTGGGCGGCCGAGCAGCTGTTCCCCGCGTTCCAGGCGGCGGGCCTGGCCGACATCCCGGCAGGCTCCGAGTTCACCGAGTGCGAGACCGGCGAGCTGTTCGTCCGCTGAGCCGTCCTCCCGGCAGCCGATTTCGGGTGCGGATGCTTACCCGGCACAGTGAGCAGCGATTGGCCGGTGGTACCGGTGACTCGCAATCGGCGGTTAGGCGCCCGAGTTAGGCGGTGAGCCAGTCCGGGGGTTCGGCGCTGGTTTCGGCGCGCCAGACGGTGGCGAAGTGGTCGGGAGCGGCGCGGTAGGCGGACCGGATGGCGGGTGCCGCGTCGCGGAGCACGTCCTGCAGGTGCTGGCCGGCGGCCATGCGCCAGCCCTTGGCCAGCAGGCGGGCCGCCTCCCGGTAACGGGACTGCCCGCACAGCAGCTCGCCCTCCAGCAGCATGGCCCGGGCCGCGCAGGACGGAAGCTGCTGCCAGGGCAGCTTGTCCTGGCAGATCTCGGTGGCCTCGTGGACGGCGGCCAGCGCGTCGCCGGCCAGCTCGATGTCGGCCAGCCAGCCCGCCTCGCAGGTCAGGCACTCCGCGAGCGACGGAAGGTACCGCTCGGGTTCGGCGGAGGCCAGGTTGCGGTACAACCGGACCGCCACCTGCATGGCGGCCAGCGCCTCGGCCAGGCGTTCGTCGGCGGCCAGCAGGCGCGACTGGCGGTCCAGCGCGTCGGCCAGGTCCGGGCTGTACTTGCCGGGGCGTTCGGCGGCCAGGTCCTGGTAGATCGCCACCGCCTCGTCGGCGGTCCGCAGCGCCTCCTCGTCCCGGTTCATGGCCTGCAGCGCGCCCGACTGGACGATCAGCCGGTTGGCCAGCGCGTCGCGGAACTGGCTGGGCCAGATCCGGGCCAGGGCCCGCCAGCTCGGCAGCTCGTTACGGAGCCGGGCCATGGCCTCGTCTGGCTTGTCGTTGTGCAGCAGGGTGGCCGCGTCGGGGGCGGTGAAGGTGCGCACCGCGGCCAACACGGCGACCGTGACGAACGGGCCCACGAGTACCCCGGCGATCGTCCACACCGGCCCGAGCAACAGCCACGCTGCCGCTCCGAACGCGACGGTGCCCGCGGCGACGATCGCCGTCAGATTGCCGCGTGTCAGTTCGCCCCGCATGGCGACATTATCGGGCCTTGGGCCCGTAACCTGCGGCCGACTCACGGCGGCTCGGTCAGGCGCGTTTCCGCGACATCCCGGACAGCACGGCGAGACCAGACGACGGGCCGGAGGGGTCAGACCGGGTAGCGGGATCAGACTGGCTGACGGGGTCGGATCTGGTAGCAGGGTCCGACTGGCCGGGGCCGGGCTGGGTGGCGGGTCCGGGCTGGCTGGGGTCGCTGCCGGGCGGCTGGGGCTGGGGCTGGGGTGCGCAGCGGGGGCCGTGGCCGGTCAGCCGCAGGCACAAGGCGACCAGGTCATCCAGGACACCCGGGTTGATGTCGCCGGTGACGATGGGGGCGATCGCCGCGTCGCAGGCCATCGCCCGGGCGGCGTCGCCGTCCAGCCACGCGCCGCCGTCACCGCCAGCGCCGCCGCCGGCCTGGGCGCGGCGGGCCGACCAGCGGATCTGCATCTCGGTGACCCACTGGGTTTCCAGCACCGACCCGTCGTCCAGGGCGCGCAGCTCGGCCAGGGCCGCGAGGACCTGCGGATGGGTGAGGCTGCGGCGGGCCCAGCCCAGGTGGCCGCGGGCCGCGCCCCTGGTCACCTTGGTCCGGTGGATCAGCCACGCGGCCGGACTGTAGTCCGCGTCGGCGGAGTACCCCTGCCCGGCGGTGAACGCGGCCAGGATCCGCGCCCGGGCAGCGGTGGAGATCGCGTCGGCCTGCTCGAAGGCCTGCAGGCACTCGGCCTGCACCTGCGCGGCCAGCGTCGCGGGATCGGTGATGGCCAGGTATTTCAGGCCGGACAGGACCCGGTCCACCGCCTCGGCGGCGCTGGCGGGAACGGGAAGAGTCTGCACCGGGTCCTCACCTCCCGACATGATGATCGATCTTTAGTTCGATTATAACTTGTCGCGACGACATTTCCGGGAACACCACGCCGAGGTAATCCACGCGACGCGCGGAGATCTGCTTAGGCGGCGGTGGCTAGACTTACCGCGTATTTCGCCTCGAACCCGATCGCGGTGCTGGCCGTCACGGTAGTAGAGCCGATCACACTTCAGGGAGCCGTACGTGCGGCAGCTCAGGCAGCCCGGCATCTGGGCGGCAGCTGGCATTCTTCTGGGCTGCGCGGTGACGGCGTGCTCGCCGGTACCGCCGCCGATTCCGACGTCGACCAGTAGCCAGGCAGGGCAGTTCCGGAGCTCGGATGCTCCGGCGCTGCTGGTCGAGTGCATGCTCACCCAGGGGACCCTGGGGCGCTCGGATTCCATTTTCTCTGGGTCGCCGAGCTGGCTTCGCGACGGGAACATCGTCATCACGGCGGCCACGGAGGCGAAGTTCGACACCTGGTACCGAGCCAATTCCGGGATCAGCGTTGCGGGCAAGACGCTGACCGAGTGGGTCCACTGGGCGGCGGCCAACGACAAGCTGCCCGCAGAGGTGTGCGGCCCGTCGGTGTCGGCGGTGGCGCTGCAGCGGCAGGTGTTCGGGAAGGACCCAGTCGCGGGTAACCCGTGGGGCACGTGAGGACGATGCGGTGAACGGTTCACGGCCGTGACCAGCGTAGGCCCGCAGAGCGCCCTGATCGTCGAGGTCCCCGAGGCCGAGCCGGCCGTGGCCGGGCTGCGGGCACGCCTCGACGCCACTGCGCCACTCGGGATCCCGGCGCACTTCACCGTGCTCTTCCCGTTCATGCCGCCCGGCATGATCGATCCGGCCGTGCTCACGGAGCTTGCGCATCTGTTCGGCACGGTCAGCAGGTTCCGCTTCCGGCTGGACCGGACGGAGTGGTTCGGCGACGAGGTGCTGTGGCTCGCCCCGCACGATCCTGGCTCGTTCCGGATCCTGACCCAGGCCGTCTACCAGGCCTATCCCGCCTATCCCCCGTTCGAGGGCCAGTACCGCGACGTCGTCCCGCACCTGACCGTCGGCATCGGGCATCCCGTGACCGACCTGCGGGCCGCCGAGGAGTCGGTCCGGGCGCGCCTGCCCATCGACGGGCACGCCACCGCGGTCACCTTGATGACTGAGCAATCCGCGGGAGGCCGGTGGACCAGGGCCGCCACCTTCGCCCTGGCGTGACCGACCTCCCTCACGTTGTCGGGCGGCTCGCTCTGGGACGAACAGGTGTTGATGATGAGCCAGATAGGGCGAGAGTGACTGGAGAGGATCTGACCCTCAATCAAATCGAAGACACCCAGAACACTGGCGCCGCTGGGAGACGCCTGAGAACATCGGGGCCGCGGGGAGACACCTGGGATATCGCGCCGGTCTGGTGGCATCGGCGCGGCTGGAGGTGGGAATGTGGTAGAATACGAGTTCGATTAGCGGCTATGCTGGGATGATGACTGGGTATACGCCGCCTGGGTGGCCGGCCGGGGTGCATCCCCCGGACAGCGAGGAGTTCGAGTCCACCGCGGTCACCTGGCTGCTGGACGTCGTGCCGCCCGACTACCGGCTGCACGGAGTGCTGCGCCGGTATCCGGTAGCGCTGGCCGCGATGGCCAGGTACCACACCAAGGCGTGCGTGGAGGGTGCGCGCGAGGGGTACCGCACGGCGCGGACCGAGTTGGGCGGGGCGCTGCCGCCGCACGCGATCGACACGGTCCTGGCCGCCTACCGCAAAGAGGGGGCCCGGCTGGCCGCTACCGCCCGCGCGGTCGGATTGGTCGAGCGGGCCCTGCGCGGGGAAGTGTTCTCGCCGAAGATGCAGGACAAGCGGGCGGCCAGGTAGGGAAGACCCAGGGCGCGGGGGCGGCAGGCAGGGAAGACGCGGGGCAAGGTGCGGGTGTGTGAGGAAACTGCAGGGCATACGGGGGGTTCTGGGAGCGGTTGGCTGTACAAGATTGGGGAGGATGCGGGTGGACCGGTAGCTACGGGGCGACCACGATGTGAGATTATGGTCCCGATCTAGCCGGGGGGCGGCTGCAGGCTGGGGAGCGCGAAGGAAGTGGTCCAGTGTCACGGCAGGCCCGGATCCTTCTGGTTGACGACCGAGCGGAGAACCTGGTCGCGCTTGAGGCGATCCTGTCTTCGCTGGATCAGGTCCTGGTGCCCGTGCGGTCGGGCGAAGAGGCGGTCAAGGCCGTGCTGGCCGACGAGTACGCGGTCGTGCTGCTGGACATCATGATGCCGGGGATGGACGGCTTCGAGACCGCTACGCAGATCAAGCAGCACGCCAAGAGCCGGGACGTACCGATCATCTTCCTGACCGCCGCGACCATGCAGCCCGAGCAGGCCTTCCGCGGATACGCGGCGGGCGCGGTCGACTACCTGGCTAAGCCGTTCGATCCGTGGGTGCTGAAGTCCAAGGTGTCGGTATTCGTCGACCTGTACCTCAAGCGGGACGAGAGCGGCGAGCGGCACACGGTGTTCGATCAGCTTTCCGCGGGCCTGGGCGCGATCGAGGAAACCGTGGCCCTGCTGCGCAAACTGCCCGCGGTGCTGCGGGACGCCGAGGCGGCCGAGACGGCGGCACAGCTAGCCGGCCGGGTCGGGCGCCTGCGCGACGCCCTGGAGGGGTTCGGCGGCGGGGCCAGCTAAGGTTCGGGGGCGGGACTGGCTAGGAGCCCAGGTACGGAGTCAGCTGGCCGGGACCAGCCGTTACCGGGTTCGTACTGCCTGACCACGCGGGCCGGGACGCCGGCCACCACGCAGCGGTCGGGGATCGCGCCGCGGACGACCGAGCTGGCCGCGACCACCACGTTCCGGCCGATGCAGGCGCCGGGCAGGATCACCGCCCCGGCGCCCAGCCAGCAGCCGGAGCCGATCTGGACGGCGGCGTTGCGCGGCATCTGGCGGCCGATCGGCTGGTCCGGGTCGTCATAACCGTGGTTCTGGTCGGTGATGTACACGTACGGGCCGGTGAACACGTCGTCGCCGATAACCAGGGACTGGTGCGCCACGATGTGACTGCCCCGGCCGATCACGCAACGGTCCCCGATGCGCAGCACCGGGAACGGGCCGAGGTCCTGGCCCGGGACCATCCCGGCCGACAGTGAGACCAGGGCGCCGATCAGGGTGTCCGCCCCGATGGCGATCCAGCGCTCGCCGAACACCGAGCCGGGCGGGAAGGCCGACATCGACCCGGGGCCGAAGGCGGCGAACCGGCGCCCGGCGGGGGTGTCGGCGGTGATCACCCCGGCGCGCTGGGCGGCGTCCCAGGCCTGGTGGACCAGCCGCCAGCGCAGGCGGGACAGGATCTGGGTCACGGGGCGGGAGGGGAGGCAGTGGCGGGAGGGGAGGCGGGATGAGCCGGGACGGAAGAGGAGGCGGGGGGACGCGCAGAGGAGGCGGGGGGACGCGCAGAGGAGGCGGGGGGACGCGCAGAGGCGGCGAGCTGGCCGCAGGCGCCGTCGATCTCGCGGCCGCGGGTGTCGCGGACGGTGACCGGGACGCCGTGGGACTCCAGGCGGCGGACGAACTCGCGCTGGGCGGCCGGGCGGGAGGCGGTCCACACCGATCCCGGGGTCGGGTTGAGCGGAATCAGGTTGACGTGGGCCAGGTGCCCGGCCAGCAGCGAGCCGAGCAGGTCGGCGCGCCAGGCCTGGTCGTTGATGTCCCTGATCAGGGCGTACTCGATCGAGACGCGGCGGCCAGTGACGGCCGCGTAGTTCCACGCGGCGTCCAGGACCTCGGCCACCTGCCACCGCCGGTTGACCGGGACCAGCGTGTCGCGCAGGTCGTCGTCGGGGGCGTGCAGGGACACCGCCAGGGTGACCGAGAGGCCCTCGGCGGCCAGCTTGCCGATGGCCGGGACCAGGCCGACGGTGGAGACAGTCACCGAGCGCTGGGAGATGCCCATGCCCTCGGGTACCGGGTCGGTGAGCCTGCGGACGGCACCGACGACGTTGGCGTAGTTGGCCAGGGGCTCGCCCATGCCCATGAACACCACATTGGAGACTCGGGAGGGTCGGGGCGGGATCTGGCCGTCGGCGAGGAGGCGGGCGCCGGCCACTACCTGGGCGACGATCTCGGCGGTGGACAGGTTGCGGGTCAGGCCGGCCTGGCCAGTAGCGCAGAAGGGGCAGGCCATCCCGCAGCCGGCCTGGGACGACACGCACATCGTGACCCGGTCCGGGTAGCGCATCAGGACCGACTCGACCAGCGCGCCGTCGAAGGCGCGCCACAACGTCTTGCGGGTGGTCCCGTCGTCGCAGGACAGGTCCTGCTCGGCGGTCAGCAGCGGGGGCAGCAGGGCGCCGGCCAGCGCGGCGCGGGAGGTGCGCGGCAGGTCGGTCATGTCGTCGGGGTGCTGCGTATAGCGGCCGAAGAAGTGCTTGGACAGCTGGACGGCGCGGAACGACGGCTCGCCCAGGTCGGTCACTGCCGCGCGCCGGCCGGCCAGGTCCAGGTCGGCGAGATGGCGGGGCGGCTTGCCGCGGGCGGGCCGGGTCCCGGACAGGGCGAGCGGCACGGGCGGCCTGGCCATGGCATCGCGGGCCGGGGGTCGGGCGGCTGAGGCCGGGCTCCGTTCGGCTACGGCATCGCGGGCCGGGGGACGGGCGGCTGAGGCCGGGCTCCGTTCGGCTACGGCATCGCGGGCGGGGGGACGGGCGGCTGACACCAGGTTCCGTTCGGCAGAAAAAGGGTTTTCACCAGGATAGTTGGTGGGCCTGGGGGCGCGGGGTTCCCGCGAAACTGGGGCGGCGGGGCTGGCGCGGGTGGTCACGGGCCGGCGTTGCTGGCGACAGGTGTGCTGCCCGTGCGCCGGCCGGCGCCGTGACCGGTTCCAGGGTGCCCGATGACGGTGGCGGCCGTCCAGCCGGGAGGCGTGCGGCCGTGGTTAACGGGTGGCCGGCGGGGCCGTTCCGGGTGGATGATCATGGTGTGCTGCTCGTGACGCCGTTTGGTCCTTGGTGCTTCGTGCCCGGAGGATAGTTTGGCGCTGGGGGCAGTCATGCGGGCTGGGTCCTGTCGCTTTCAAGCACGCCGATCAGAGTCGGTTGTTCCCGCGCCGCCCCGCGCCGCCCCCGGGCAGCCTCGTCCTGCTGGTTTACGAGGAAAGCGAGGCGGCGATGGCCGCGAAGAACGGCAAGGCGGAAGACGCCGGCATGCCCGGGCACGGCGGTGACGGCGCGGAGGTAGCGGAGGACAGCACGCAGGTCGTGGAGTACGCGGCCGCGATCGACGTGGCGAAGGGGTCCGGGATGGTATGCACCCGGGTTCCCGGGAGCCGCCCGGACCGCCGCCGGCAGAAGACCTGGCGGGTCGGGGCCACGTTCAACGAGGTGACCGCGCTGATGGATCACCTGCGCGCCGAGGGCATCCAGCGGCTCGTACTCGAATCCACCAGCGACTACTGGCGTATCTGGTACTACCTCGCCGAGGCGGCCGGGCTGGAGGTGTGGCTGGTCAACGCCCGCGACGTCAAGCACCTGCCCGGGCGGGGCAAAAGCGACACGGCCGACTGCGTGTGGCTGTGCAAGCTGAACGAGCGGGGCATGCTGCGCCGCTCGTTCGTGCCGCCGCAGCCGGTGCGGGACCTGCGGGCGCTGACCCGGACCCGGTCCCGGCTGGCGCAGGACCAGGCCCGGCACCAGGCCCGGGTGGAGAAGATCCTCGAAGACGCGCTGCTGAAGATCTCGGTGGTGATCTCGGACCTGTTCGGTGCCAGCGGCCGCCGGTTCCTCGATGCCCTGGTCGCCGGGGAACGCTCCCCGGCCGCGCTGGCGGCGCTGGGGGACAAGCGGCTCAAGGCCACCCGCGCCGAGCTCGCCGAGGCCCTGACCGGGAGGTTCCGCGACATCCACGCCTTCGAGATCTCGGTGCACCTGCGGCTGATCGACGCGATCAACGCCGAGATCACCGCCCTGGACGAGCAGATCGGGCGGCAGCTGGCGCTGGTTCCCGGCACCGCGCCGGCCTGCGCTGCGTGCGGGCTGGCCGGCGGCGGCCACGCCCCCGGCTGCGCCGACGGCGACGCCGAGGTCCTGGGCCTGGCCGACCGGCTCGATGAGATCACCGGCGTCGGCACCGTCAACGGCCGGGCCATCATCGCCGAGCTCGGCACCGACCCCTCCCAGTTCCCCACGCCCGGGCACGCCGCCGGATGGGCCCGGCTGACGCCCCGCAGCCAGCAATCAGGGGAAACCGCGAAGCCCGGCCGCACCGGCAAGGGCAACCGGTACCTGCGCGGCGCGCTCGGGCAGGCCGCGATGACCGCGGCCAGGACCGATACCCGCCTGGGCGCGATGTACCGGCGGATCGCCCGCAAGCGCGGCAAGCAGAAAGCCATCGTCGCGGTCTCCCGCGTCATCTGCGAGATCGCCTGGATCCTCATCTGCGACCCCTCCGCCCGCTACACCGAACTCGGCCCGGACTACTACCATCCCCGCAGCCCCGCCCGCCAGACACAGACCAAGATCCGCGAGATCGAGCGGCTCAACCCCGGCAAGAAAGTCATCCTCGCCGACGCCGGCGCGGCAGCCTGACCACCAAGCGCAGCGTAACCACGCCATCACCCGACACGTCGCGAGGTGTCACGCTACCCGCCGTAATCTAGCCACGTCCTCTGCAGCCCTCGCGTCACGCTACCGAGGGTGGCTGGTTGCTGCCCTCAAGGTGGGGGAAGTTTCCGGTCAGCCATCTGTATCGCTGCGCGCGACGCCGTACCGGCGTGAAAATAGCGGCGGTACCGCCCGTGACGTCGTTTGCTTCTTGGTGCGGTTGAGGCCGCCGGTCAGCCTGACGCCGGGAGCCGGTTACCTGAGGGGCCGTTCATTGTTGCCACGAGCACGCGGGTCAGTTTCTTCCGTTCGCCCCCGGTTCCCCGGGCGGTACCGCCTTGCAGGTTAGCAGTCCGGGAAGGAAGAGGTGAGGGACGCGTGGAAGAGGTGACCGACGAGCCGCTGTACCGGGACCGGGTGTGCGGCATCGACATCGGCAAGGCCGGAATGGTGGCGACCATCCGGGTGCCCTCCGATAAGGACCCGGCGCGGCGGGCCCAGGAGACCCGCAGCTTCGGCACCACCAGGCGTGAGGTGCTGGCGCTGGCGGACTGGCTGCGGTGCTGGCAGGTGCCCGCGGTGGTGATGGAGGCGACGGGCGATTACTGGAAGGGGCCGTTTTACCGGCTGGAGGCCGAGGGGTTCGAGTGCGTGCTGGCTGATGCCCGGCAGGTCAAGAACCTGCCCGGCCGGCCCAAGCGGGACCCATCGGATTCCCGGTGGCTGGCGGTGTGCTTCGAGCGCGGCGCGGTCACCTCCTGCTTCGTGGCTACCCCGGAGTTCCGCATCATCCGGCTGCACACCCGGTACCGGCGGGACCTGACCGAGGAACGGGGCCGGGAGAAGCAGCGGGCGGAGAAGCTGCTGGAATCAGCCGCGATCAAGCTGTCCAGTGTGGTCACCGACCTGCACGGGGTGACCGGCCGGGACATCATGGACCACCTGATCGCCGGGGAGCGCAACCCCAAGGTCCTGGCTCAGCTGGCCCGGGCCCGTGCCCGCCGCAAGATCACCGAGCTGGAAGAAGCCCTCGAAGGCGCCGAGTTCTTCACCGATGAGCACGCCGCCTTGCTGAAGGTCATGCTGGCGCGCATCGACCGGGTCAACGCCGAGATCGACGAGCTGACCGCGGTGATCGAGCGGCTGCTTGCCCCGTACGAGGAGCAGCTGGAGCAGGCCGAGTCGATGCCCGGCTGGGGCCGCCGCGCCGCCCAGGACGCCATCGCCGAGACCGGTGTCGACATGACCCGGTTCCGCACCGGCGGGCACCTGTCGTCCTGGGCCGGGAAGACCCCGCTGGACAACCAGTCCGGCAAGCGCACCGGCCGGGCCAGATCCAAGAAGGGCAACCGGTACCTGGCCGCCATCACCGGCGAGACCGCCATCGCGGCCGGCAAGACCCAGACCCGCGAAGGCGCCCGCTACCGGCGGCTGGCCCGACGCCGCGGCAAACCCAAAGCCCAGGTCGCGGTCGGCAACACCCAGCTGAAGGTCTTGCACAAGCTATTGTCCAACCCCGGCATGCGGTATGAAGACCTCGGCGCGGACTACTACGAACGCCAGCGCGACGTCCGCCGCCAGATCGCCCACCACGTCGGCAAGCTCGGCGCCCTCGGCTTCGAGGTCACCCTCTGCCGCCTCCCCGCGCCCGGACCGGACGGTACCGGCGGCACCCAGGCCGCCTGACCCATACCCGCCCGCAGGCCCTGACCGGCCCCGATGGCCAGGGTCCGCTACCGCGCGTCCAGCTGAGGTTCTATTTTCGGGTCAGGACGCAGCGCTGGGTACGGTGGCCGGCCGGGGCGGGGCGGGGTTTGAGCTCGGCGGTGAAGTCAGTACATTTCGTTCATGGGTCCGGTCACGCTGCTGGAGAGCTTCAGCCCGTACGGCAGCCGCAAAGTTACCGTCGAATACGACGGGCTGGTCACGGCCGCCTACCTGCACGATGACACGGCGGCGATCTCGGCGACCTGGATCGCGAACCACCAGCCGGCGCCGCAGGCGACCGACCAGGCACGGCTGGACGCGGGGCGCGCCCCGCTGATGCCGGCCGCGCGGACCAAGCATCCGGCCGGACGGCCGCCGTTGCAGGCCGGCGCGCTGGAGGCGCTGTGGTTCGAGGAGGGCGACGGGGTCGCGATCCTGGAGGGCGGGCGGCCGCTGGCGGTGATCGCCGGGTGGTCGGACATGGACCGCGGGATGCCCGGTTACAGTGCGGACGTGATCGGCCAGACGCCGTTCGGCTGGTCGCTGGACGACGCGATGGAGGGGCTCGCGCCCCGGCTGGAGCGGTCGCGGGCCTACTGGCGGTGGCGGCAGTCCGGGTGGAGCCAGTTCCAGCAGGCCCTGCTCGGGCACCTGGAGGCGCGGCTCGGGCCGGGCGGGCACTACTGGGACGCCTCGGCGGGCAAGCAGCCGCTGGTGGGGGTGACCGAACGGCCGCCTTCGGCGCGCCGCGGGTACACGGTGCTGTCCACGGTGGGCATGAGCGCGCAGCGGATGCCGGTGGTGGAGCAGGTGCTCGACGACCCGAGCGGCTACGCCCGGATCGAGCTGGCGCTGGCGACGACGCTGCCGAGCGCGCAGGCCGCCCGGGTGTTCTTGTGGCTGGCCACCTACCCGTGGCACGCGGTCACGTGGTTCGGGCCCGGGCACAGCGTGCGCTGGTATCACGAGCCGTCGACGTTCCCGCTTGGCGGGTCGGCGGAGGCGGTGCTGCTGCTCGACGCCCCGGCCTCGCTCGGCGGGGGGGATAGGGGGGGTCGCCCCCCCGGGCCAGCCCAGGAAGGGCCGGAGCCGCCGGATCTGTCGGGGTTCACGTTCGGCGGGGATCCGGTGCGGTGGCTGTGGATCATCCCGATCTCCGAACGGGACCGGCAACTGGCCAAGGAGCGCGGCTCGTCGGCGCTGGTCAGCCGGCTCGCCGCGCAGCACAAGAGCTGGATCGTCGGGCCGTAAGGCCGGTTACGGCCCGACGACGCTCGCGGGGGTTCGGGGGTTCGTCCCCAGAATTACTCAGTGCACGTGGAGGTTGACGCCGAGCAGGACCAGCCACCACAGGAAGATGGCGAGCAGGATGCTGGCCAGGGTCTTCAGCCAGGCTAGGAAGATGTAGCCATGGTCCCACGCAATGATGATTCCGATGACCACGTAAATGAGCACGGCAATACTTCTGAACCGGATGGTCATTTCCCTCTCGGCTCCTCTCCAGGGGCCAGAACTCCGGCACTCAACTGCCCTTTTAAGGAGAGGTAAAACTAGCGCGCCGGGATGAAAAGGTAGAGGAGGAACCAGACGACGGGCGCGGCGACGAGCAGAGAATCCAGGCGCTCCAGGACACCGCCGTGACCGGGCAGCAAGGTGCCCATGTCCTTGATGTCCAGGTCGCGCTTGATCATGGATTCGACCAGGTCGCCGACTGTGGCGGCGAGGACCACGGCGGCGCCGGTGAGCACGCCCTGCCAGGGGTGACCGTGCAGCAGGTACGTCACGCACAGCCAGCCCGCTATCAGGCAGGCCGCGGTCGAGCCCGCGAAGCCTTCCCAGGTCTTTTTCGGGCTAATCAGCGGGGCCATCTTGTGATGGCCGGCGGTAATGCCGGCGAAATAGCCGCCGATGTCGCTGCAGATGGTGATGATGACGAAGGTCAGCACCCGGCGCGGGCCATCGGCGGGGACGAGCATCGCGGCGACGAACGAGGCGAGCAGGGGCAGGTAGGCGACGGCGAAAATGCCAGCCGTCATGTCCTTGACGTAGCCGGAGACCCCGCCGAACAGGCGCCAGGCGAAGATGGCGACCACGGTCAGCCCGAGGGCGGCCAGCGCGTTTTGCGGCTTCAGCCAGTAGGTGCAGGTGATGATCGCGGCTCCGCCGGCCGCGACCGGGATGGCGGGGAGGTTGATGTCGCGCTTGGCCAGGGCGCTGGTCAGCTCGGTCAGCGCGATGGCCAGGGCGATCCCCATGTACAGCAGGAACGTGGCCTTGACGGTGAGCAGGGTGAGCACCACCAGGCCGCCGAGGCCGAGACCGACGCCGATGGCGGCGGGCAGGTTGCGTCCGGCGCGTCCCTTGGGTTTTTCCGGCTCTTTGGTTTCCTGCTGGGTCTGCGGGTCGGCGGCCACCTAGACCTCGAGGAGCTCGGCTTCCTTGTGCTTGAGCAACTCGTCGACCTGCGACTCGTAGGTGTGGGTGAGGTCGTCGAGTTCGCGCTCGGCCCGGCGCACGTCGTCCTCGGGCGCGTCGCCGTTCCTGATCATCCGGCCCAGGGTGTCCTTGGCGTGCCGTCTGATGTTCCTGATCGCGACGCGGCCGTCCTCGGCCTTGTGCCGCGCGGTCTTGATGTACTCGCGGCGGCGTTCCTCGGTCAGCTCCGGCAGCACGATCCGGATGATGGTGCCGTCGTTGGCCGGGTTGACGCTCAGGTCGCTGTTCCTGATCGCCCGCTCGATGGCGGCCAGCGAGCCCTTGTCGAACGGCTGGATGACCACCATCCTCGGCTCCGGGACGTGGAACGAGGCGAGCTGGTTCACCGGGGTCTGCGTCCCGTAGTACTCAACCGTGATCTTGTTGAACATGGCCGGGTGGGCACGACCGGTCCGGATGACGGCGAACTCCTCCTTGGCCACCGTGACAGCCTTGTCCATCTTCTCCTCGGCCTCGAGGAGCGTGTCATCGATCATGTTCGGCTCCGTTACGCGCGTTGTGCCTATGGAGCTTAGCCGTCCTCAGGGTCCAAGCGGGTCTTCGGGATGCGGTTCGGTGGTTGTTCGGCTGATCAGCGTGCCGACCCGCTCGCCGCGGATGGCCCGGACCACGTTGCCCTCGCCCATGAGCGCGAACACCACGATCGGCAGCCGGTTATCCATGCACAAGGTGACCGCCGTGGTGTCCATGACCTTCAGCCCGCGGCTCAGGTACTCGGCGTAGTCCAGCCGGTCGAAGCGCATCGCGTCCGGCGTGGTGTGCGGGTCGGCGTCGTACACGCCGTCGACCTTGGTGCCCTTGAGCACCGCGTCGGCGCCGATCTCCAGCGCGCGCTGCGCGGCGGCGGTGTCGGTGGAGAAGAACGGCGCGCCCAGCCCGGCGCCGAAGATCACCACCCGGCCCTTTTCCAGGTGCCGGATGGCGCGGCGCGGGATATAGGCCTCGGCGACCTGGCCCATGGTGATGGCGGTCTGGACCCGGGTGTCGACGCCGTTCTTCTCCAGCACGTCCTGCAGGGCCAGGCAGTTGATGACCGTGCTGAGCATGCCCATGTAGTCGGCGCGGGCCCGGTCGATGCCTCGTTCGGCCAGGGCCGCGCCGCGGAACATGTTGCCGCCGCCGACCACGGCGGCGACCTGCACGCCCTCCTTCACCGCGGCGATGATCTCGGTGGCCAGGTGCGCGACCACGTCCGGCGAGATGCCCAGGGGCTCATTGCCCGCGAACAGCCCGCCGGACAGCTTCAGCACCACCCGGTGCCAGCTCGGGTGGAGCATCCCCGCGGTTTCCGTCATGCGTTGGCTTTCCGGCCTTTCGCTTTCCGGCCTTCGGCCTAGGCCTGGCCTACCTGGAAGCGGGCGAAGTTGGTGACGGTGAGGTTGTTCTGGGTGAGGAGTTGCTTGATCGTGGTCTTGTTGTCCTTCACGAAGACCTGCTCGGTGAGCACCGCGTCCTTGAAGTAGGCGTTCAGCCGGCCGTCCACGATCTTCGGGATGGCCTGCTCGGGCTTGCCTTCCTCGCGGGTGATCTGCTCGGCGATCCGGCGCTCCTTCTCCACCACGTCGGCGGGGACGTCCTCGCGGGTGGTGTACAGCGGGCGCATGGCCGCGACCTGCTGGGCCAGGTCGGTGGCGACCTGGCTGTTGTCCTTGTCCAGCTGGACCAGGACGCCGAGGGTCGGCGGCAGGGCAGCGTCGCTGCGGTGCAGGTAGGCCTTGATGTAGCCGCCCTCGAAGCGGACGAACCGGCCGAGCTCGAGCTTCTCCTTCAAGCTCGCGCCCGCCTCCTCGATGAGCTGCTCGACGGTGACCCCGGGCTTGGCCTCGGCGGCCAGCAGGGTCAGGCGGTCGGCCGCCTTGCTGCTGATGGCGGCGTCGGCGATCTGCTTTGCGGTTTCCTGGAACAGCGGAGTCTTGGCCACGAAGTCGGTCTCGCAGTTCAGCTCGACCAGCACGCCCGCGTCGGTGCCGTCGAGTTCCGTGGTGACCAGGCCGTTGGCCGCGGTGCGGGTGGCCCGCTTGCCCGCGTCCTTGACGCCCTTGACGCGAAGCAGCTCGACCGCGTGCTCGAGGTCGCCATTGGCCTCGCCGAGCGCGTTCTTGCAGTCCATCATGCCGGCACCGGTCTGGTCCCGGAGCCGCTTGACGTCAGCGGCAGTGAAGTTCGCCATGTCCTCGTCTCTCGTTATTCGTTCTCGTCCGCTGCGGGCTCGGCGGTCGCGGTCGCGGTCTCGGGCTCGGGCTCGGGCTCGGCGGGCGTCGGCTCGGGCTCGGCGGTCGGGCTGCGGGCTCGGCGGTCGCGTCGGCTGCGGGCTCGGCGGTCGCGGTCGCCTGGTCGGCGGCAGAGGCCTCAGCGTCGCCGCGCGCCTCGTCGGCGGCCTGGGCCAGGCCCTCGAGGTCGTCGGCCTCGTCGGCCTCAGCGTCCGCGTCGGTGCTCGGTGACGACTCGGCGGTGATCGCCAGGTCGTCGGCGCCCTCGGTCTCGGCCGCGGCCACGATCGCCTCGTCGGGCGGGGTGACCTGGTTCGGCGCTCCTTCGAGGAGCTCGCGCTCCCACTCGGCGAGCGGCTCTTCGGTGCCTAGCTGGTTGCCGGCTGGCTCTCGTCCGTGCTGGACGCGCCGGCCCGCGCCATAAGGCCTTCGGCGACCGCGTCGGCCACCACCCGGGTGAGCAGGGCAACGCTGCGGATCGCATCGTCGTTACCGGGGATCGGGTAGTTGACCTCGTCCGGGTCGCAGTTGGTGTCGAGGATGGCCACCACGGGGATGCCGAGCTTGCGCGCCTCGTTGACCGCGATGTGCTCCTTCTTGGTGTCGACCACCCAGATGGCGCTTGGCACCCGGGCCATGTCCCTAATCCCGCCGAGGGTCCGGTCCAGCTTGTCGTGCTCACGCCGCAGGTGCAGGAGCTCCTTCTTGGTCATCCCGGAGCCGGCCACGTCGCCGAAATCGATCTCCTCGAGTTCCTTGAGCCGCTGCAGCCGCTTGTAAACGGTGGAGAAGTTGGTCAGCATCCCGCCCAGCCAGCGCTGGTTCACGAACGGCATCCCGACGCGGCGGGCCTGTTCGGCGATTGCCTCCTGGGCCTGCTTCTTGGTCCCGACGTACAAGATCGTGCCGCCGTGAGCGACGGTCTCCCTGATGAACTCGTACGCGCGGTCGATGTAGTCCAGCGACTGCTGGAGGTCGATGATGTAAATGCCGTTGCGCTCGGTGAAGATATAGCGCTTCATCTTCGGGTTCCAGCGCCTGGTCTGGTGCCCGAAATGGACACCGCTCTCCAGGAGCTGCTTCATGCTGACGACCTGAGCCACTGGCACGGTCCTTTCCTTCGTGCGCCCGCTTTTTGGTGCATGGCGCTGCTCGGTTGCTTCCTGGTGCCCGTGGATGACGCGCCTGCGGCCGGCCAGGTGGCCGGCGGACCGAGCGGCGCGTCCCGCCCAGTGGGGTTGTTCACCCCGGGGCAGCGTGCGGGCACGCGATTTAGCCGCCGAGCGCACACCTATCCGGCGCGGCTACGACGACCATCACTAAGGATACTTGACGTTCCAGGTCGCCACGCCGTGCCTGAGTCGCTGGGGCTGCGGGCCTCTGCGGAGCTGGCTGGGGCGGGCGCGGCTGCTGTGGGGCTTTGCGGCTCGTATGAACAGTGTCCGTTCAGCCTGTATCCAGGCCGGGATTACCGTCCGGGCTCGATCGGTGTCAAGCACCGCTGCGGTATTCAGGCGCGGGGGTGGGCCTGGCGGTAGCTGGACTTGAGGCGCTCGATGGATACGTGGGTGTAGATCTGGGTGGTCGCGGGCGAGGAATGGCCGAGAATCTCCTGGACACTGCGCAGGTCCGCGCCGCCCTCGAGCAGGTGGGTGGCCGCGCTGTGGCGTAGGCCGTGCGGGCCCGTGTCGCGGGTCGCTCCCCCGTCACGCAGGCGCTGGTGGACGATCCGGCGGGCGGTCCGCGGGTCCAGGCGGCCGCCGCGCGCGCCGAGGAACAGGGCCGGGCCGCTGCTCGCGGTGGCCAGGGCAGGCCGGCCTTGCTCCTGCCAGGCGATGACCGCACGGAGGGCGGGGACGCCGACCGGGACCGTGCGCTCCTTGTCGCCCTTGCCCCGGACCCGGACGGTGCGCCGGGCGTGGTCGAAGCTGTCCGGGGTCAGGCCGCACAGTTCGCTGACCCGGATGCCGGTGGCGTAGAGCAGTTCGAGGACGGCGGCGTCGCGCAGGGCGATGGCGTGCTCGGCCTGGGGCGTTCCAGTCTGGGGCACCGTTCCAGCTTGGGCGGCGCGGTTGGCGGTGTCCAGGACGGCGCGGATCTCGTCCTGGCGCAGGACGTGGGGCAGGGTGCGGCGGGTCTTCAGGGTGCCGAGCTTCGGGCCGGGGTCGGTGGCCAGCCAGCCACGGCGGTGCGCGAAGGCGGTGAACGCCCGTGCGGCCGCGCCGCGCCGGGCCAAGGTGGTGCGCGCCGCGCCGGAGGCGTGCTGGCTGGCCAGCCAGGCGCGCAGGTGGGTCGCTTGCAGGTCCGCGGGCGCCTGGACGCCGGCTTGGTGCGCGTGGTCGAGCAGCGAACTTACATCGCCCAGGTAGGCGCGGACCGTGTGCGGGGACAGGGAGCGTTCGGCGCGCAGGTGGCGCTCGAAGGCGGTCAGGGCGGCGGCCAGTTCGGGGGCCAGTCCGGGCGGCAAGGCGTCGTCTTGCTCCGCGGCTTGCTTCCGGGTGGCCATGGGGCCAGTGTGCACCCTGGACCGGCGCGCGGGCGGCAACGGGGCAGGTGACACGGCGGTCGCGAATAATTTCGCATGACGACACGCCGATCGAACTGAAGTTTGACATGAGGTGGGTCGTGCGGCAGGGTGATCCATGCGTTCACCGGTGGGACGCGCTCGAACTAGCGCCTAGAGAGGGACCGAGCATGGGTCAGAAGACTGTCCGGTTCAGCGACCTGAGCGGCCAGCTCATCACGCACGACGACGCCTTGGCACGCATCGTGGTCCACGAACACCCCGAGCTGGCCGACGGCCCGGTCGAGATCGAGGCACTGACCGACGAGGCCGAGACCATCGAGCAGTCCGCCCTGCGGGTCGCGGTCATCGATCTGTACCTGCCCGACGACCTGGAGCCGCGCCGCATCATCCTGGAGGCCGACGCCTTCGACAAACTGGCCACGGAAAACCCGATGGATCAGCTCCTCATCGCGGCCCGGCCGATCCGGCGCGGCCCGCGGGCCTCGGTGAGCAACGGGTCGCGCGGGGACCGCCTCGATTACGCGACGCTGGAGCATGCCGGCAAGCCGCACAAGGGCAAGGTCACCGACACCGAGAAGCAACTGGTCCGTGACCATCTCGACGAGATCAACCAGCGGCTGGCCGGACAAGGGCTGCGGACTATCAGCGTGGCCGATCCCGACCACGTCGAGCGCTACGGCCTGCAGGACCGCACGGCGGAGCTCGACTTCGACCTGGAGGAGGAACGCGCGGTCGCGGCCGGGTAGGGCGCCGTGGCATTACGGCTTGCGGAGGCGCCAGCCGCGGTCGCAGCGCTCGATGAGGCCGGAGCCGGCCAGCAGGCCGAGGCAGCGCAGGACGGTGTCCAGGTCCACGCCCGCCTCGGCGGCGATCGTCGAGGTCCCGGCGGCGCCGCGGGCGGGCAGCGCGTCCAGGACGCGGGCGCTGTCGAGGTCGAGCGCGTCCCTTGCGTGGGTGGCGTCGGCGGGCGCGGCGGCGGCTGTGGTCGCGGTCGGGGCGGTGCCCAGCGGGGAGAGCATCTCGATGACGTGGTCGGCTCGGGTGACACAGGTGGCGTCCCACTCCCGGATGATCCGGTGGCACCCGGCCGACTGGGCGGAGGTCACCGGGCCGGGGACGGCCATCAGCGGCTTGCCGAGCTGGCCGGCGTGCCGAGCGGTGTTCAGCGCGCCGCTGCGCTCCCCCGCCTCGACGACCACCGTGCCGCAGCTCAGCGCGGCGATGGTCCGGTTGCGGACCAGGAATCTCAGCCGGGCGGGCTGGCGGCCCGGCGGCCATTCGCTGATCACCAGGCCCTGCTCGGCGATGGCCGCGAACAGGTCCGCGTGTCCCGCCGGGTAGGGAAAGTCGACGCCGCAGGCCAGGACCGCGATCGTGATCGCCCCGGTGACCAGCGCGCCGCGGTGGGCGGCGGCGTCGATGCCGTACGCCCCGCCCGAGACGACCGTCCAGCCGCGCTCGCCGAGGTCGGCGGCGATCTCGCCGGCGACGTGGGCACCGTACCCGGTGGCGGCCCGCGACCCCACCATCGAGACCGAACGCAGGCAGACCTGACGCAGGTCGGCCCGGCCGCGCAGCCACAGGGCGTAGGGCCGGGCGGCGCCGAGCTCGTCCAGCCGACCGGGCCACTGCGGGTCGGCGGGGCAGACCAACCGGATGCCGTCGCGCCGGGCGCTCGTGAGGCCGGCATCGTCGGGTAGCCAGGGCAGGCGGAGCCGCCAGCGGTTGAAAGCGGCCTCCAGCGCGCGGCGGCGGGCTCGGGTGAAGGCGGTCGGATTCGCATTCGCGGCCGTGTCCGTGTTCGCGGCCGTGTCCGCATCCGTGTCGGTGTCTGTGTCCGTGTTCGCGGCCGCGCCCGCGCCCGCGCCCGCGAGCAGCGTTTCGGCTTTGATGGCGGGCAGGGTGCCGGCCTTGATCGCAGCCAGGATCTCGGCAGGTTCGCAGACCTCTAGGAGGGCGCCGAGCGCTGGATCGGCGGGCTCGGCCAGGTAGGTGAGGGCGGCCCGGGCCAGCGTCTGCCGGTCCGGGCTCGGCCGCCGCGCCGGGCTCATCGCCGGACCCCGAGCCATAGGCCGAGTGCCGTATTGCACTCGTCCTTAGTCGGACGTGGCTTACCGGCCAGGTCGGCAACGGTCCATGCAACCCGGATCACTTTTACCACTCCACGCGCGCTGATCAGGCCGAGCTCCAAAGAGCGTTCAAGTACCGTCAGCGCCCCGGGCGCAGGTGGCCACATCCGTCGCAGCTCTGACCCCGGCACCTCCGCGTTGAGCCGCCATGGTGTGCCGCGCAGACGGTGACCTGCACGCTCCCTCGCCTGGATCACTCGCGACGCGACGATCCGGCTTGACTCGGCGAAATTCCTGTCGCTCAGGAGCTCCCTACGACCCACCGGCTCGAGCTCGATCTTTACGTCGACGCGATCAAGTAGCGGACCAGAGATTCTTCCCAGGTAGCGTCGACGAGTTGTCGGGCTGCAGTTGCAGCCCCCGACGGGCCCGGGCATCCTTGCGCACGGGCAAGGATTCGCGGCCAACACCAAGGTGAACTTGGCGGGGAACCTCGTGATGACCCCCAATCTGGCTACCACGACCTCGCCTGCCTCAATCGGCTGTCGTAGGGCGTCGAGCACATCCTTGGCGAATTCTGGCGCTTCATCGAGAAACAAAACGCCTCGGTGGGCCAGTGACGCGGAGCCGGGGACAGATGATTCCGCTACCGCCACCGACGATTGCCGCCTTGGTTGCGGTATGGTGCGGGGCCACGAAGGGCGGGCTCGTCAGCAGCGGGACGTGCGGCGGCAGGGTCCCGGCTACCGAATGAATGGCCGTAACCTCCAGGGCGGCTGCGGTGTCCAGGCGCGGCAAGATAGTTGGGATTCGTTCTGCCAGCATCGTCTTTCCGACACCGGGCGGCCCCACTAGCGATAGGTGGTGTCCGCCGGCCGCACACACCTCGGCGGCCCGCCGCGCTGTGGACTGGCCGAGCATCTCAGACAGATCAGGCACGGCTACATCTCGATTGCTGGCCGGGTGTGCAGAGCCATTCATGCGGCCGGAGGCTACGTTGGCTCCAGAACGCTGCCCGTAGACCGCCCGGCCACCGGAGAGTTCGTGGCCGCCCTCAAACTCGGCCGCCGGCGGCTGGCATGCAGACCTGGTGTGCCGCGCAGCCAGTCAGCCGCGCAGGAGAGGCTACTGGCTGCGATCACCCTCACACCGGGAACCAGAACTGCCTCCGCTGCGTTGTGCTCCGCCACCATGACCTTGGTGAATCCTTCCTCGGCCGCGGCGGCCACCGCAGGTAGAACGCCGCGGACCGGCCGCAGCCGCCCGTCGAGGCCGAGCTCGCCGAAGAAGATCACCCCGTCAACTCCCGCACGCGGCACTTTGCCCGCCGCCGTGAGTATCCCGACTGCGATAGCCAAGTCGAACCAGCTGCCGCGTTTGGGCAGGCTGGCCGGTGATAGGCCGACGGTGATCTTCCGCTGCGGCCATTCCTCGCCGCTGTTCACTATCGCGGCGCGGATCCGATCCCGCGCTTCCCGTAGCGCAGTATCGGGCAAGCCGACCAGGATCATGCCGACCAGGCCATTCGTGATATCCGCCTCGACCTCCACCACATGGCCAGTCACCCCGATCAGCGCCACCGAGTGTGTGCGGGCCAGCGGCACGGCTAGCCCACTCCCCTGACGTGCTCGATGGTGAATCCGCCGGTGCCCTCGTAGACCAGGCCGACCACGTCGATCCGGACCTGATCGAAGCGGACACCATGGGCGTTCAGCCACTGCACGGCGAGCCTGCGCAGCCGGGCGCGCTTGGCCCGGCTGACGGCCTCCAGCGGGGTGCCGTACCGTACCGACGTCCGGGACTTCACCTCGCACACGACCAGCACCTGCCGCTCGGCCGCCACGATGTCGATCTCGCCGTCCGCGCTGCGCCAGTTCCGGTCCAGGATCCGCAAGCCGTGCGACTCCAGGTACTTGGCCGCCTCCTGCTCGCCGCACCTGCCGAGCGCGTCCTTGGCCCGCATGGCCATCACCTCCGGCTTCGACGATCGGTGGCGGCGGAGGCGGCCTGTGGGGCGGTTTAGGGGCTGTGGAAAACCGGACAACGATGTCGAAAATGTGGATAACGGGCAGGAAATGTCGGTGCCGGATGGTTAAATTCGCGCGGAGAGCCGCGCTGGCGCATTCTGGGTCGCGGTCAGCGCCGCAAGGCCCCGGAAATAGGACTTCAGCCACACTGGTACCGCCAGCACCGCAGCCCGCGTGCTCCGGACTCGCCCGAACCGAATGAAACCCGGGTTTCACCCTGCTCTAACCCAATGATGCCTGGCTTGCTGACCAAGGCCGGTGTCACGGAGGCCAGGAACCGGACTTCTGCAACACAGGAACCGCCAGTACCGCAATCCGTGCGCCTGGGACCGGCCGCAGTGTGGTGAATCCCCGGTTTCACCACCCTAGAACGTACTGAAAGTCCGGTTTCATCTCGTCCAGCGCCCGGGGCTGACCTTCACGATCAACCCAAGCAAAACGGCATCGGGTCAGCAGGGATCGTTGTCGCGGACGTTGGCTGGTCCGGGTCCGGGCGGCTTGTCGTCCAGCACCAGGATCAGGGAAGTCAGGCCGCCGATTGCCCACGCCACGATGGCGATCGTCAGCTGGCCCATCGCGATGTCGATGCCGAAGATCAGCGCGCCCAGCGACGACAGGATCGCGATCGCCAGCCGCCACCCGCCGCGCCGGGCGGCCGGGCGGAACAACCCGCGCCGGGAGAGCCAGGACCACCCCACTGCTGCCGCCGCCAGGGCGATGAACACGTAGCGGACAGGGTCAGGCAGAGCGCCCGGCCCGGAGCCGCCGATCCCGGCATGGCTGACTGAGATGATCCCGGCGACGGTCACGACCGGGCCGATGATCGCGAACGGGATCGCGATCAGTCGCGCTAGCTTCACCTGCTCGGCTGGGGACCGTTGCCGCTTCAAGGGCTGAAGCTTCCGCAGTCCGGCCGATGACTCCTCCGCCTTGCGCACGAAGTTGTCCGTGAAGCCCCGGAAGTTGGTAGCGAGCAGCAGGCCGGCCGCCGACGCGAACAGTCCCCAGGCGAGCATGAACAGGCCTGGCGACTGGCTTGCGTGCGTTGCCGCGGCTGCCTGGGTTACCACGTGAGCCCCTGTCGGGTCAGCGGGAGAACCGGAGTATCTCGCGTCCGGGCAGACATCGCAAGCGGCACCGTCTCGGTGGACGGACGAGCCGGGAGGCGGGGGCGGCGGGAGCCGGTTTGCGGATCAGACTTGACTACTAGTGGGAACTAGTATTCGACTGCTAGCGTCTTATTGTGTCGGTATCGATTGAGGCATCGGATGCGTCTTGGGCGGCCGGGCGGGATGAGGCGGGCTGGGGCCGAGGGGCGACGGCGCGGGGGGACCGGGCGCGGCGACGGCGCGAGGCGGCGGAGCAGGAGTACCGGGACGAGGTGTACCGCCAGTGGCGCGCGGCG
The DNA here is from genome assembly GCA_963819785.1 of uncultured Actinomycetes bacterium. Lineage (GTDB taxonomy): Bacteria > Actinomycetota > Actinomycetes > Streptosporangiales > Streptosporangiaceae > Palsa-504. The sequence continues at coordinate 227,992 of CAWFXW010000020.1, forward strand.
GAGGCGGCCACGAACGGGTACATGCTGAACCGGGCCGGGCAGCGGGGCGGGATCGACGAGCGGTCGCTGTTTGTCGGGCCGGAGTCTCGGGTGCGGAAGTATGCCTCGCCGGAGCTGATCGAGTGGTTCCAGTCGCACCCGCGGCCGACGCGGGTGTCCTGGTTCGGGTCGGCGTCGGCACGACGGGCGCATCTGGCGGGACGCAGGATCGGGTGAGGCGGGTAGCTCGGGGCGGGCGCGGGTGGGGTGAGACCGCGCGGCCGTTCCGCGGAGGGCCAACCGGGCCGTTCCGCGGCGGGCCGGTCTAGGGTCTTACGGGTTCAGGTGGTGCCGCGGCTGTAGGGCGGGCGCCCGAACGGCTGCTCCGGGCGGGGCCCGGCCTTGACCGGCGGTATCTTGCGCTCCACGGTCCGGTGCCCGAGCTCGAACTGCTCCCCGTGGTGGGTGATCGGCAGCGGGTCGCCGTTCACCAGCACGTACTTGACCCGCTGGCCCTTGATCTCGACGCTCAGCGTGCGGCCCCGGTAGCGCATCCGGAACATCAGCCGAGCGATGCCGTCGGGCAGCCGGGGGCTGAAGGCCAGCGTGCCGCTGCCCGCGCGCATCCCGCCGAACCCCGCCACCAGGGCCAGCCACGCCCCGGCCAGCGAGGCCATGTGCACGCCGTCGGCGGTGTTGTGCTCCAGGTCGCGCAGGTCCATCAGCGCGGCCTCGGCCAGGTAGTCGTGGGCGAGGTCCAGCTGGCCGACCTCGGCCGCCATCACCGCCTGGGTGCACGCCGACAGCGAGGAGTCGCGCACGGTGAGCGGCTCGTAGTAGGCGAAGTTGGCCGCCTTCTGCTCGGCGGTGAACGCCTCGGACCGCAGGAACATGGCCAGCACCAGGTCGGCCTGCTTGACCACCTGCTTGCGGTACAGCTCGAAGTACGGGAAGTGCAGCAGCAGCGGGTACTTCTCCTCGGGGGTGTTCTCGAAGTCCCAGCGCGCGTAGTCGGTGAACCCCTCGTGCTGCGGGTGCACGCCCAGGCGCTCGTCGAACGGGATGAACATGGCGTGCGCCGCGTCGCGCCAGGACGCGGCCTCCTCGGTGGTCACCCCGAGCGCCTCGGCCTCGGCGGGCAGCCGGGCGGCCGCGTCCGCGGCGCAGAGCAGGTTCCGCTGCGCCATCAGGTTGGTGTAGACGTTGTTGTCCTCGACCGCGCTGTACTCGTCCGGGCCGGTCACGCCGTCGATCCGGAAGTGGCCCATGGCGTCGTGCTGGCCCAGCGAGCGCCACAGCCGCGCGGTCTCTACCAGCAGTTCCAGGCCGATCTCGGTCTCGAACTTGGCGTCCTCGGTGGCGTCCAGGTAGCGGCTGACCGCGTCGGCGATGTCGGCGTTGATGTGGAACGCGGCGGTCCCGGCGGGCCAGTAGCCCGAGCACTCCTGGCCGCGGATCGTCCGCCACGGGAACGCCGCGCCCTCCAGGCCCAGCTCGGTGGCGCGCTGCCGGGCCACGTCGAGCGTCAGATGCCGCCAGCGCAGCGCGTCGCCCGCGGCGGACGGCTGGGTGTAGGTGAGCACGGGCAGCACGTAGGTCTCGGTGTCCCAGAACGTGTGCCCGTCGTAGCCGCGGGCCGGTCAGCCCCTTGGCGGCGATCGGCCGCTACTCGGCGCGCGCGCCGGCCTGCAGGACGTGGAACAGCCCGAAGCGCACCGCCTGCTGGACCTCGGCGTCGCCGTCGACCTCGACGTCGGCGCCGTCCCAGAACTCGTCCAGGTACTCGCGCTGCTCGGCGAGCAAGCCGTCCCAGCCGGTCAGGTGTGCGCCGGACAGCGCGCCGACGATCTGGTCGATCAGCGCGGGCCGGGACCGCTGGCTCGACCAGCCGTAGCTGACGTACTTCACGATGTGCAGCGGCTGGCCGGGGGCCAGCTCGGTGGCCACGGTGGTCCGGCCCAGGTCCGGATAGGACTCGGTGCGGCCGCCCATCTTCTCCGGGCCGGTGATCACGTGCGACATCCCGGCCGCCATCCGCAGCTGGCTGACCCGCGTCCGGTGGACCAGCACGACCCGGGACGGGGTGCCGTCGTAGGTCTGGTGTTCCTCGCTGACCAGCGGGGCCTCCAGGATGGCGGCCAGCCTCGGGTCGTTGCCCCGCCGGGGCATCTCCTCGTTGGCGACCAGCTCGGACTGGAGCACGACCCGGAGCTTGGAGTCCACCGGCTCGACCGTGTAGCTGATCGCCGCGATCGCGCGCTGGGTCAGCGACACCATGCGCACCGAGGTGACCTTGATCCGGGCCCCGGCCGGGGAGGACCAGTCCACGGTCCTGGTCAGCGTGCCGGCCCGCAGGTCCAGGACGCGCTCGTGGGAGTGCAGGGTGCCGTACCTGATGTCGAACGGCTCGTCGTCGACCAGCAGCCGGATGATCTTGCCGTTGGTGACGTTGATGACGGTCTGCCCGCTGTCGGGGTACCCGTAGCCGGCCTCGGCGTACGGCAGCGGCCGGACCTCGTACATCGAGTTGAGGTAGGTGCCCGGCAGGCCGTGCGGGTCGCCCTCGTCCAGGTTGCCGCGCAGCCCGATGTGCCCGTTGGACAGGGCGAAGATCGACTCGCTCTGCGCCAGCAGGTCCAGGTCCAGTTCCTTCTCGACCAGCCGCCAGGGCTCGGTCCCGTACGCGGCCTGCTTGATCATTTGTCGTCCTCGAGAAGCTCCGAGAGGTCCTTGACCACGATGTCGGCGCCGTGCGCCTTGAGCTCGGCCGCCTGGCCGACCCGGTCCACGCCGACCACCAGGGCGAAGTGGCCCGCGTGGCCCGCCGCCACGCCGGCCTGGGCGTCCTCGAAGACCACCGCGTGCGCGGCGGGCACGCCGAGCGCCTCGGCGGCGGCCAGGAAGGTGTCCGGCGCCGGCTTGCCGCGCAGGCCGCGCTCCTTGGCGATGACCCCGTCGATCCGGGTGTCGAACAGGTCCTCGATGCCCGCCGAGTGCAGGACCTGGACGGTGTTGGCGCTGGCCGAGACGATCGCGGTGCGGATGCCCGCTTCGCGCACCGCCTTGATGTAGGCGATGGTGCCCTTGTACACCTGGACCGCGCCGGCCGCGATCTTGGCCAGGACCAGGGCGTTCTTGCGGTTGCTCAGCCCGTACAGGGTGGGCGCGCCCGGCGGGTCGTCTGGGGTCCCCTCGGGCAGGTCGATGCCGCGGGACTCCAGGAACGACCGGGTCCCGTCCAGGCGCGGCCTGCCGTCGACGTAGGCGTCGTACTCATGGTGCGGGTCGAAGGGGACGAACTCGGTTCCGCTGGCCTGGGCGCGTTCGCGGAGGAACTCGTCGAACATCTCCTTCCAGGCCGCCGCGTGCACGGTCGCGGTCTGGGTCACCACGCCGTCCATGTCGAACAGGCAGGCCAAAACCCCGTCGGGAAGCCCCAACATCCGCCCCTCCGCCCTCCGCCTAGCGTCGGAAAGTTACGCCGGGAAGTCCGGCTTGTCCTGCAGGACCTCCAGGTCCGCCTTGGCCAGCTCCTCGATGTTGACGTCCTTGAAGGTCACCACACGCACATTCTTGACGAACCTGGCGGGGCGGTACATATCCCACACCCACGCGTCTCGCATCGTAACCTCGAAGAAGACCTCGCCGTTGTCGCTTGACCGGACGTTCAGCTCGACGTCATTCGTGAGATAGAAACGGCGCTCGGTCTCGACCACGTGGGTGAACAACCCGACCACATCGCGGTACTCGCGGTAGAGCTGAAGCTCCATCTCGGCCTCGTACTTCTCAAGGTCCTCCGCGCTCATGAGCTCATTCTCCTCTCATACTCCCCGACAGGACCAGGTCAGCGTCGTCTGCTGGGGCGGGGCCCGCCTGGACCGCTACCCGGTTCACGTTCACGAACGAGTACCGGTGGGCCGGGGAAGGGCCGTGTTCGGTCAGGGCGCGCTCGTGCTCATCGGTGTTGTATCCCTTGTGCCGATCGAACCCATACCAGGGATAACGTTCGTGCAGGTCCCGCATCATCCGGTCCCGGCTGACCTTGGCCACGACCGAGGCCGCGGCCACCGACGCGGTGACCCGGTCGCCCTTCCAGACGGCCAGGCCGGGCGCGCCCAGGCCGCGGACCGGGAACCCGTCGGTCAGCACGTACCCCGGGCGGCAGCGCAGCCCGGCGAACGCGCGGCGCATCCCGGCCACGTTGCACACGTGCAGGCCCAGCGCGTCGATCTGGTCGTTGCCGATCACCACCACGTGCCAGTCCAGCGCCCAGCGGAGTATTTCGGCGTAGACGTCCTCGCGGGCGGCAGCGGTCAGCAGCTTGGAGTCGGCCAGGCCGCGCAGGCGCTTGATCCGGGCCGGCGTCCAGGACCACGGCCGCCACCACCAGCGGCCCGGCGCAGGCTCCGCGGCCCGCCTCGTCGATGCCCGCCACCGGCGTGAAGCCGGCCTTGGCGAGCACGGTCTCGTAGGCGCCCAGTCCCCCGTCGCGCCGGGGCGTATAGCCGACGTACCGGGGCGGAGCGGCCAGAGGCTGTGGGTCGCTGACGGTCAGCGGCCCGGGATCGCGGGTCATGACATCGGAAAGCGTACGCCAGTTGGCATGGTGTCGCGGCCAACGCCGCGGGCGCCGGGCTAACCGCGCTTCGCGCCCCATGGGCGGCGGCGGGTGGCCCGCATCCGGATCCGGCGTTGCAGCCAGGTCAGCGGGATGGCGCCGGCGAACCCGAGGGCCAGCGGGACGACCTGCCCGGTCGGCTCGGCGCGCGCGGTCAGCGCGGCCGGGTCGGCGGCGGTCGCGCCAGTCGCGGCGGCTGCGGCGGGCGGCGCGGCGGCGGCGTGCGAGCCGTTCAGCGCGGGCTGGGTGAAGGTGGACGGGATGGGCAGGATCCGCCAGTGGCTCAGTGGCCAGATGATGATGAACGCCCGGCCGATTACCGCGCTCGCCGGGATCGTCCCGCCGCCGGGCTGGCCCTGGTGGTCCCGGGAGTCCTCGGAGTAGAGCCGGTTGTCGCCCATGACCCATAGCCGCCCGGGCCCCACCGTGATGTTGACCCGGGACGCCGAGGGCGCCGCGCCCGGGTACAGGTAGGACTGCTCGGTCAGCGGGACGCCGTTGACCGTGACCCGGCCCTGCGCGTCGCAGCAGGCCACGTGGTCGCCGGGGATCCCGATGACCCGCTTGATGAGGATGTCGCCGGAATGCCCGAAGCCGAACATGCTGGCAAAGCCGTCGGCGAACTGCTGGAAGATATTGCCGCTGACCGGAATCGTGCCCGGGTCCCAGGAGCCGTCCCCGTTGAAGACCACGATGTCGCCGCGGTGGATGGCGCGGGTGTGGTACACGATCTTGTTGACCAGCACCCGGTCATTGATCAGCAGGGTGTTCTCCATCGACCCCGACGGGATCCAGAAGGCCTGGATGGCGAAGGTCTTGATCACCACCGCGAGCAGCAGCGCGACCGCGATCAGGATCGGCAGCTCGCGCCAGAACGACCGCTGCTTGGGCTTGCGGCGGCGGCCGGGGCGCGGCTCGTCGCCGCCGGGCGCCTGGTCTCCCCCTGGCGCGGTCGTCTCGGCGTTCGCCTGATCGCCGGCCTGCGCGTCCGCGGCGGCCGGCGTATCGGCTTGCGTGTCCGCGGGGCCGGAGTCCCGTGCTTCGGACGCGGCGCTGTCCTGCGGACCGCTCACCTAGACCCACATCCCTCGTCTACCCTCGCCGTCACCCAGTGAGCTTAGCGCCATTACCGGGCGCTAACGGCGGCGGCGACGCAGCCAGAGCCAGGGCGCGCTGAGCACCCCCGCGCCGGCGGCGGCCCCGGCCACCGGGACGGCGGCCACCGCGGCCAGCGCGGTCCCGCCGACGTCCGCCGCGCCGATCAGGGCGGCTCCCGCCGGACCCGAGTGCAGCGCGGCCTGGCTGAAGGTGGACGGGATGGGCAGGTCACGGAGCTGGGACGGCGGCCAGATGATCAGGAACGCCCGGCCCACCACCTCGTTCTCCGGGATGGCCCCGCCGCCCGGGTCGCTGGTGTGGTACCGGGAGTCGTCGGAGTCACCGCGGTGGTCGCCCATGACCCACAGGTGACCGGGCGGCACGATGACCGTCTTGAACGGGAACGACGGCGCGTCGCCCGGGTACAGGTAGGAGGTCTCGGCCAGCGGGACGCCGTTGACCGTCACCTTCCCGGCCGTGCAGCACGCCACCTTGTCGCCGGGCAGGCCGATGACCCGCTTGATGTAATAGGTCTGGCTGCTCTCCAGGCCGATGTCGGACAGCACCTCGTCCCAGAGCCGGACGAACCCGTTGTCGGCGGGGGGCGGCGCGTCCGGCCCCCACGAGTCCTGGCCGCTGAACACGACGATGTCGCCCCGGGCGATGCCGCGGAAATGGTAGACGAGCTTGTTGACCAGGACCCGGTTGCCGACCTGGAGCGTGTTCTCCATCGATCCGGTCGGGATCCGGTACACCTGCGCGACGAACGCCTTCACCAGCAGGGTGAGGGTCGCGGCGGCCACCACGATGACCAGCAGTTCACGCCAGAAGTGCTTGCGCCGCTTACGGACCGGGGCCTTCGCGGGCTCATCCGGCGCGTCCTGGTCCCCGGACAGCTCTGCTGGCCCGGCCGCCTGTGGCGGAGGGGCCGGCTGGGGGCCGGATCCTGGCGGGGGCCCCTGGCTTACCGGCTGCTCGATGCGCGGCCAGACAAAGGTGTCCTGATCGTGCTGATCATCCATCCCGGGGCCACCCGGCACGTCAGCTGCCGGTCTGGTCGCGGCGCTCCTTGATCCGCGCTGCCTTGCCGCGCAGTTCCCTGAGGTAGTAGAGCTTGGCCCGGCGGACGCGGCCCCGGCTGACCGGCTCGATCTTGTCGAGCGACGGGCTGTGCACGGGGAAGGTCCGCTCCACCCCGACGCCGTAGCTGATCTTGCGGACGGTGAAGGTCTCGCGAGCTCCGCTGCCCTGACGCCTGATCACCACGCCCTGGAACACCTGGATCCGCGAGCGGTTTCCCTCGGTGACCCGGACATGAACCTTCAGCGTGTCCCCGGGCCGGAAGTCCGGGATGTCAGACCGGGTTCGGGCCTGCTCGATTTCGGCGATGGCGGTATGCATGACAGCGATTTCCTCGGTGGTGGTCGGTTTCGCACGGCCCGGCGGCAGCCGGCACGCGCCAGGAGCTCCCGGCTGCGGCCGTGAAAAGACAGCGGACTTCAGTGTGCCATATCTTGAGTGTTAACCGGAACGCGAGGGCGGAGCTTGCTCGGGCGGCCATCCGGCCTCGGCCAGAACCTGCTGGTCGCGGCGGTCCAGGTCGTGCAGGGCGGCGATGAGGTCGGGACGGTGCGCCGCCGTGCGGCGCAGCGCCATGTCGCGGCGCCAACGCGCGATCGCGGCGTGGTGACCCGAGAGCAGGACCTCCGGCACCTCCAGGCCCCGCCACTCGCGCGGCCTGGTGTAGACCGGGCCCTCGAGCAGCCCGCGCATGGCCGGATCGTCCTGCCCGCCGAAGGAGTCGTCCCCGGCCGAGGCCGCGTTGCCGAGCACGCCGGGCAGCAGCCGCCCGACGGCCTCGACCATGACCAGGGCCGCGGCCTCGCCGCCGGCCAGCACGTAGTCGCCGATGCTGACCTCGTTGACGGGCAGCCGGGCCCGCATGGCCTGCACGACCCGCCCGTCGATGCCCTCGTACCGGCCGCAGGCGAAGACCAGCCACGGCTCGGCCGCGTACCGGGCGGCCAGGTTCTGAGTGAACGGCACCCCGCTGGGCGTCGGCACCACTAGCCGGGCCTCGGGCAGCCGGTCCTCGGGCAGCCGGGCCTCGGGCAGCCGGGCCTCGGGCAGCCGGGCCTCGGGCAGCCGGGCCTCGGGCGAGCCGCCCAGGATCGCCTCCAGCGCGTCACCCCAGACGTCCGGCTTCATGACCATGCCCGGCCCGCCGCCGAACGGCAGGTCGTCGACGCTGTGGTGCACGTCGGTGGCCCACGACCGCAGGTCGTGCACGCCGAACTCGATGTCGCCGCGCGCCGCCGCCTTGCCGATCAGCGAGACCCGCAGCGGGCTGTCGAAGTACTCGGGGAAGATCGTGACGATGTCGATGCGCATCAGGACGGGCCGTGGTTCTCTGGATCGAGCAGGCCCGGGGGCGGGTCGATGACGAGCAGGCCGGCGGCCACGTCTACCTCCGGCACGATCGCCTTCACGAACGGCACCAGGTGCTCCGCACCGCTTCCCGGCGCGGCCCGGACCACCAGCAGGTCCTGGCCGTAGTGCAGCACGTCGGTGACGACGCCGACCGCCTGGCCGGCCGACGTGCGCACCGACAGCCCGATCAGCTCGTGGTCGCGGAACTCGTCCGGGTCGCCGGTCCGCGGCAGCTGGCTGGAATCCACGCTCAGCCAGCGGCCGGTCAGCTCCCCGGCCGCGGTCCGGTCGGTGATCCCGGCGAACGCGACCAGGAGCTGCCCGGAGTGCCAGCGCTTGGCGGCGACCCGCAGGACCTGGTCCGGCGGGGCCTGGTCGGCGGCGGCGGACCCGGCGTCCAGGCTGGCGCCCACGGCGAAGCGGAGGTCAGGCTCGTCGGTCCTGACCCCCACCACGACCTCGCCGCGGATCCCGTGCGGGCGGCCGATGCGGCCGACGATGACCCGCACCGGGTCAGCGGACCTCGTTCGCGTCCAGCAGGTCGATGCGCACGTAGTGGCCCGACGCCAGGGCGCCGATCACCGTGCGCAGGGCCCGGGCGGTGCGCCCGCCCCGGCCGATGACCTTGCCAAGGTCGTCGGGATGCACCCGTACCTCAAGGACGTTGCCCCGGCGCAGCGCCCGGCTGCGCACGCGGACCTCATCGGGGAACTGGACGATGCCCCGCACCAGGTGCTCGAGGGCCTCCTCAAGCACGTCAGGCCTCAGTCCCCGCGTCGGCGGCCTCGGCGGCGGGTGCGCCTCGGGGAGCGGCCTCGGCGGGAGCGGCCGCGGCGGGAGCGGCCTGGGCGGCCGCGGCGGGAGCGGCCTCGGGGGCGGCCGCGGCGGGAGCGGCCTCGGGGGCGGCCGCGGCGGGAGCAGCCTCGGCCTTGGCCGCGGCGGGAGCGTCGTCGGCCTTGGCCGCGGTGGCCTTGGCCTTACTACCGCTACCGCTCGCAGCGGACCTGGCCTTCTGGCCGCCCTTGGCCGCGGCCTTCTCGTCCTTGTCCTTGCTGGCCTGGCTGGCCTTCGCGGCGGCCACGAAGGCTTCCTTCTTATCCCCGCGCGGCGCCGCGGTGCGAAGGGTGCCTTCGCTGCCCGGCTCTCCGGTGAACTTCTGCCAGTCCCCGGTGATCTTGAGCAGGACACGGACCGGGTCCGTGGGCTGGGCGCCCACCGACAGCCAGTGCTGAACCCGCTCGGAGTTCACTTCGATGAAGGAGGGCTCGGCCTTCGGGTGGTACTTGCCGATCTCCTCGATGGCGCGCCCGTCCCGCTTGGTGCGTGAATCGGCGACGACGATCCGGTAGTAGGGCTCCCGGATCTTGCCCAGGCGCTTCAGCTTAATCTTGACAGCCACGGCTGTGGTCTTCTCCCAGCGATAGATGCGAGGCGGCGGACCCGCACCGGCCGGGGACCAACCGAACGGACCGCTCAGATGTGCCAGACCGGGCGAACGAGTAGAGGGCGTCGCATGGTCTGACGGTCAGCATCACATTGTGCCAGACAACCGCGGCCGGCTAGTAATCGTCGCTTCTGATGGGAACAGTAGGGCACAGGGGGATCATGAGACGGACGGGAAATAGGACGGGTGTCGGCCCGCCGCTGCGAGCCGGGTCGGGCGGCGCGGCCGTTCGGGGGTTGTGGCACACAACCACCGATAGACCGGGGGTCGTGGCCCACGCGCCCCCGTACGGGACTCGCGCACCTGGCGGGCGAGCGGGAAATACAGAGCATTCGCACTGGCTAGGGGGCGGATCTCACGGATTGAAACAGTTACATAACGTGCGTTGACTATCCGCGAACAGGCATCCTAGCGTTGCCATACTGTTCTATATATGTACGCCCGTTCGCAGAGCGCACGGATCCCTGGGACGGTGTCACTTCATAAGCGGTCCCGCGCCCTCGGCGCGAGCTCAAAGGGAGATCGATGCACATGAGTGACCAGACTGCGCATACCGATAACGACGGGATCAGCCGGCGCGGCCTGCTGCGCGCGGCCGGCGCCAGCGCGGCCGTCGTGGGGGGCGGCGGACTGCTCGATGCCTGCAGCTCCAGCATCAAGGGCGCCTCGTCCTCGTCCTCGTCCTCCGCGTCGTCCACCGCGGGCGGCAGCACCCAGCCCATCGTGATCGGCTTCATCCACCCGCTCACCGGACCGCTGGGGGACTTCGGCACCTCCGACAACTGGATCGTCAGCACGATCCAGAACACGCCGCAGTACAAGAACGGGTTCAAGATCGGCGGGAAAACCTACCCGGTCCAGATCAAGTCCTACGACACCCAGTCCGACCCGACCAAGGCGGGCCAGCTGGCCAGCCAGGCGATCCTGAGCGACAAGGTGGACCTGCTCCTGACCTCGTCCACGCCGGAGACGGTCAACCCGGTCGCGACCCAGGCCGAGAAGCTGGGCTGCCCGACGATCTGCGGCAACGTCCCGTGGCAGGCCTGGTACGCCAACCTGGGCGGCAACCCCACCCCGGGCAAGTCCACGTTCAAGCCGACCTGGACGACGATGTACTTCCTGGGCGTCAACGACCTGTGCCTGTCCTTCATCCCGATGTGGAACAAGATCAAGGCCCAGCTGGGCACCGACACCACCGTCGGGTGCATGTTCCCCAACGACTCGGACGGCAACGCGTTCCGGGCCGCGTGGCCGCTGTTCGCCGGACCGGCCAAGTACACGCTGATCGACCCGCCGCCCTACAACGACGGGCTGACCAACTACTCCTCGTTCATCAGCCAGTTCAAGTCGAAGAACTGCGAGTTCTTCACCAACGTGCCGCTGCCGCCGGACTTCAACGTGTTCTGGAAGCAGGCCGCCCAGGCGGGTTACAAGCCCAAGCTGGCCACCGTGGCCAAGGTCCTGCTGTTCCCGACCGACGTGCAAGCGCTCGGCTCGCTGGTCAACAACGTCGCCACCGACGCGTGGTGGACGCCGAACATGCCGTGGAAATCCTCGCTCACCGGGGAGACCTGCGCGCAGATCGCCGCCGCGTTCACCGCGGCCACCAACTCGCAGTGGGTGCAGTCGCTGTCCAACTACAGCCTGTTCGAGGTCGCCTACGCGGTCATGACCGCGGTGAACAACCCGCACGACAAGACCGAGGTGGCGGCGGCCCTGTTCAACGTGAACATCGAGGGGATCGCCGGCCAGCTCAACTGGACCAACCCCAAGAACCCGGCGCCCGGTGTGGTGGACACGCCCTGCGTCGGCGTGCAGTGGAAGCCGAACAGCAAGTACGGCTATTCAATGGAGGTCGTCGACAATACGCTGATGCCGAACGTGCCCCTCACCTCGACACTCGAGCCGACGAACAAATAACCGGATGGCCGAACCACTGCTTGCACTGGACCACGTGACGAAACGGTTCGGCCGGGTCGTCATCGCCGAGGACCTGTCGTTCACCGTGGGAGCCGGGGACACGGTCGGGATCGTGGGGCCGAACGGAGCGGGCAAGACCAGCCTGTTCGGCCTGATCTCGGGTGACCTGTCGCCCGGGGCGGGCAGCGTCTCGTTCGCCGGGCGCCCGGTCACCAGGCTGGACGCGGCGGCCCGGTGCAGGCTCGGTATCGGCCGTACCTATCAGGTGCCACGGCCGTTCTCGGACATGACCGTGTTCGAGAACGTGCTGGTGGCGGCCCAGCAGGGCGCCGGGCTGCGGCGCCGGGCCAGCTACGTGGCGGCCGGCGAGGCCCTCGAGCGGGCCGACATGACCGCCGAGGCGAACCTGCCCGCCGAGCGGCTCGGCCTGCTGCAGCGCAAGCGCCTGGAACTGGCCCGCGCGCTCGCGTCGCGGCCCAGGCTGCTGCTGCTCGACGAGGTGGCCGGCGGGCTGACCGATCCGGAGGTCGCGCAGCTGGTCGAGATCGTCCGGGGGGTGAACGCCGAAGGCATCACGGTGATCTGGATCGAGCACGTGGTGCGCGCGCTGGTCGCCGTGGTGACCAGGCTGATCTGCCTGTCCGGCGGGAAGTTCGTCGGGGACGGCGACCCGGCCGCGGTGCTGGCCGAGCCGGCGGTCCGCGAGGTCTTCCTCGGCTCGGAGGTCACCGCCTCCCTCATCGCGGGCACCCTGACCGAGGACGTCAGCCTGGGAGACCCCGAGTGAGCGAGCCCGCCCGCGAGTCAAAGGCGCCGGCGTCGCCTGGACTGAGGAGCGACGAAGGAGCGACGAAGGCCCGCCGCCGAAGGCGGCCAGACCGGCAAGGCGACGCCTCAAGAGGCGCCGGAGGCGAGCGGGAAGATAGAGCACCAATATTGGAGGTCAGGGACCTCACGGTGCATCACGGGCAGCTGCGCGCGCTGGACCGGATCTCGCTGCGGGTAGCCCCGGGCGAGGTGTACGCCATCATCGGCGCCAACGGGGCGGGCAAGTCGACGCTGCTGCGCACGATCGCGGGCCTGCACCACCCGACCGAGGGCTCGATCAGGTACGACGGCAAGGACGTGACCAGGGTGCGGCCCGAGCGCCGGGCCACCAGCGGGATCGCCCTGGTGCCGGAGGGCCGGCGGCTGTTCCCCTCGCTGTCGGTTGAGGAGAACCTGCAGGTCGGCGCCACCTATACGCGCCAGGGGCCGTGGACGATCGAGCGGGTCTACGAGATGTTCCCGTGGATGCGGGAACGCCGCAGTCAGGCCGGCGCGCAGTTGTCGGGCGGCGAGCAGCAGTCGGTGGCGATCGGCCGGGCCCTGGTGGCCAACCCGCGGGTGCTGCTGCTCGACGAGCTGTCCCTGGGCCTGGCGCCGGTGGTGGTGCAGCGCATCTACGGCATGCTGCCGCAGATCCTGGCCACCGGGCTGACCGTGCTGCTGGTCGAGCAGGACGTGAGCCAGGCGCTGCGGGTGGCCTCGCACCTGCAGTGCCTGCTCGAGGGGCGGACCACGCTGGAAGGCAAGCCGGCGGACGTCACCCCGGAACAGGTGGAGGCCGCCTACTTCGGGCTGCCCGGGGGGAACGGGGGGCGGGCAGCCCCCCGTGCGCAGGGGGGGTCTGGGGGGGATCGTTCCCCCCGAGAGGACGGAGAGGCGTAATGGTCTGGGTCAACGACATCATCCAGGGCATTCTGGTCGGCGGCCTGTACGCGCTGTTCGCCTGCGGGCTCTCGCTGATGTTCGGGGTCATGAAGGTGGTCAACCTGGCCCACGGCGACCTGGCGGTCATCGGCGGCTACGTCGCGGTCGGCGTCATCACCGTCACCCACATCCCGGTGCTGTGGTCGTTCGTGATCGTGGTGCCGCTGATGGCGGTGCTGGGCTACGTGCTGCAGCGGACCGTGATCCAGGCCGCGCTCGACCGCAGCGTCCTGACCACGCTGCTGGTCACGTTCGGGCTGTCGGTGGTGATCGAGAACGGGCTGCTGCAGTTCTTCAACGCCGGCAGCCACTCGCTCGGGGTCGACAACGCGATCATCACCGGCGCGTTCTCGATCGGCTCGCAGATCAGCATCGCGTACCTGCTGCTGCTGATCTTCGCCGTGGCCGTGGTGGTCCTGCTGGGCCTGCAGTACTACCTGTCCCGGTCCCGGTACGGCCGGCTGATCCGGGCCGTGGCCGACGACAAGGAGGCCGCGCAGCTGTCCGGGATCGACTACCGGCACGTGTTCGGGATCGCGGCGGCCATCGCGTTCGGCACGGTGGCGCTGGCCGGCATCGCCTACGGCATGTACTCCCAGTTCGCGCCCACCACCGGGACGGACACGATCCTGCTGTTCGCGTTCGCCGCGGTGGTCATCGGCGGGCTCGGCTCGCTGTGGGGGACGCTGCTCGGCGGGGTGATCCTCGGCGTGGCCCAGGCGATCGGCGCCCAGATCAGCGGGTCGGATGAGTTCCTGGCCGGGTACGTCGTGTTCCTGGCCGTGCTGGTCCTGCGCCCGCAGGGGCTTATCGCCCGGAGGGGCACGACATGAGCGAGCCCGCCGGGACTCCCCCCCGAGCCAAAGGGCGCGCCGCCGACTGGACTGACGAGCGAGGAACGAGCGAGGAGGGAAGGAGGCGGGTCAAGAGCGCTCGGAGGCGAGCGGGGGAAAACACAGCTGAAACCACGGCCCGTTCGGCCGAAAAATACCGGGTGACACGGTCACGCAGGAACGTGGCCTGGACCGGCCTCGGCGCCCTGGTGGTCGTGGTGGTGCTGGCGCTGTTCCCCTACATCGTGGGCGCCGGGACCGAGACCATCCTGGTGCAGGCGTTCATCATCTTGACCCTGGCCAGCATGTGGAACCTGCTGGCCGGGTATGCGGGCCTGGTATCGGTGGGGCAACAGGGGTTCGTGGGGCTCGGTGCTTACTTCGTGCTGATCCTCAACATCCACAACATCTCGATGTTCACCGCGCTCCCGATCGCGGCCATCGGCTGCGGCGTCGCCGCCGTGCCGATGTGGTGGCTGGTATCGCGGCTGCGCAGCGGCTACTTCGCGATCGCCACCTGGGTGCTCGCGACGACCATCTTGCTGATCATCGAGAAGTTCCCCTCCATCGGCGGCGGCACCGGGCTGTCGCTGCCGCACACGCCCAGTCTGAGTTCGGCGGTGCTCGAGGCCTACACGTTCTGGATCGGGCTGGCGGTCACGGTGGCCGCCCTGCTCGGCGTGTACCTGCTGCTGCGCAGCAGGCTGGGCCTGGTGCTCACCGCCGTGCGCGACGATGAGGTGGCCGCGCGCAGCTCGGGGGCGCGGGTAGGCCTGGCCCGGATGATCGTCTTCGTCGTGGCCGGGATCGGGTGCGGCGCGGCCGGCGCGCTGCTGGCCGTCAGCCAGCTGATCGTGCAGCCCACCGCGGTGTTCAGCGTGCAGTGGACGGCCTACATGGCGTTCGCGGTGATCATCGGCGGGCTGGGCACGATCGAGGGGCCGATCCTCGGCACGATCGTGTACATGGTGCTGCAGCAGACCCTGCAGTCCTACAACGCGTGGTACCTGATCGTCTTGGGCCTGGTCGCGATGGCGATCGCGATCTTCGCGCGGCGCGGGCTGTGGGGGCTGGTCGACGAGCACCTGCACGTCAGGCTGTTCCCGGTCGGGTACTGGCTGTGGGATCCGGGCGCCCGCGGCAATGGTTCCGGACGGCGGCGGGTCGGCCGGCGCGGCTAGGCTGGGCCGGTGCTGCTGGGGCGGGTTGCGGAGGTGTCGCGGGAGGTAGGCGCGACCAGTGCGCGGCTGACGAAGGTGGAGTTGCTGGCGGGCGCGCTGCGCGAGGCCGGGCCGGCCGAGGTGCCGATCGCGGTCGCGTACCTGTCGGGTGAGCTGCCGCAGCGGCAGATCGGGGTGGGGTGGGCGGCGCTGCGGGGGGCATCGGGAGGTGGTCCCCCCGGGCAAGCAGAGCGGGACGGGTTCCCGGCGGCTGCGGTCCCGACGCTTTCGCTGAGCGAGGTGGACGCGGGGTTTTCGGCGATCGGAGCGGTGAGCGGGAAGGGTTCGGCGGCGGCACGCAAGGCGCTGGTCGGGGAGCTGTTCGGCCGGGCCACCGCGGACGAGCAGCGCTTCTTGTTCGGATTGCTCTCGGGTGAGCTGCGGCAGGGGGCACTGGAGGGGGTCATGACCGACGCGGTGGCCCGGGCCGCGTCGGTGCCGGTCGCAGACGTGCGCCGGGCGATGATGCTGTGCGGCTCGCTGGGCGCGGCGGCGACCGCGGCGCTGGCGGGGGGCAGCGCGGCGCTGGCGGCGTTCGGGCTCGAGGTGGGGCGGCCGGTGCGACCGATGCTCGCGGCCAGCGCGGCGAGCCTTTCCGAGGCGCTGGAGAAGATCGGCCCGGGCGTGCCGGCGGCGGTGGAGTGGAAGCTGGACGGGATCCGGATCCAGGCGCACCTGTCCGCCGGATCGGTGCGGTTGTTCACCCGGACCCTGGATGACATCACCGGGCGGCTGCCGGAGGTGGTCGCGGTCCTGGGCACGCTGCCGGTGCGGGCGGCGGTGCTGGACGGCGAGCTGATCGCGCTGCGCTCTGATGAGCGGCCGATGCCGTTCCAGGACACCGCGTCACGGGCCGCCAGCTCCGAGGGGCCGCCGCTGTCGGTGTTCCTGTTCGACGCGCTGCACCTGGACGGCGTGGACCTGATCGACCTGCCGGACCGGAAGCGGCACGCCGAGCTGGCCCGGGCGGTGCCGGCGTCGCTGTTGATGCCGCGTCTGGTGACGGCCTCGGAGCCGGCGGCGGCGGAGTTCTTCGGCGACGCGGTGGCCCGCGGGCACGAGGGCGTGGTGGTCAAATCGCTGGACACGACGTACGCGGCGGGCCGCCGGGGCGCCGGGTGGATCAAGGTCAAGCCGCGGCACACGCTGGACCTGGTCGTGCTGGCCGTCGAATGGGGGCACGGGCGGCGGCGCGGCTGGCTGTCCAACCTGCACCTGGGGGCGCGCGACCCCGAGACGGGCGGGTTCGTGATGCTGGGCAAGACGTTCAAGGGGCTGACCGACGAGCTGCTGACCTGGCAGACTACGCGCCTGCTGGCGCTGGAGTCCCGGCGGGACTCCTACACGGTCTACGTCCGGCCGGAGCTGGTGGTGGAGATCGCGTTCGACGGCGTGCAGCGCAGCCCGCGCTATCCGGGCGGGCTGGCGCTGCGCTTCGCCCGGGTGCTGCGCTACCGCGAGGACAAGCCCGCCGCCGAGGCCGACACCATCGACATGGTGCGCGCCCTGGCCCCGCAGTAGCGGCTACTTCTTCTTGTTGTCGCGGCGTTTGTCGCCGCCGCGGAAGGCGGCGGGGATGTTGCCTTGCGAGGGGGACGGGAAGTTCAGGCCGGGCGGCAGGTTGGCCAGGCCGTCGGCGAGGCTCTCCGGGAAGCCTTCGGGCAAGACGCCCAGGCCGCCCGCTCGTCCTGCGCCCGCGCCGGGGCCGCCTGCGCCCGCGCCGGGGCCCGCCGGGGTGCCGGCCTGGTCCTGAGCGGCACGGGCGAGTTCGGCGGCGCGACGGGGGTCGCCGCTGCGGGCCGGCTTCTTCTTGCCCTTCTTGCCGGTGCGGGCGGACTTGGCCGCCGTCCGTCTGGCCATCGCGCTCATGCCCGGGGGCATGCCGGGGATACCGCCGCTGAACATGGCCTTCATCTGCTTCTGGCCCTCGAAGAAGTTCGTGACCAGCTGGGAGACCTCGCCGATGGCGACACCGGAGCCCTTGGCGATGCGGGCCCGGCGCGAGCCGTTGATGATCTTGGGGTTGCGCCGTTCCTCGGGGGTCATGGACCGGACGATGGCCTCGGCGCGGTCCAGATCCTTGTCGTTGACCTGGGAGAGCAGTTCCCGGTTCTTGGCCGCGCCGGGTAGCATGCCCAGCAGGTTCCCGATCGGGCCGAGCTTGCGGACCATGGACAGCTGCTCGACGAAGTCTTCGAGCGTGAAGCCCTCGCCCGAGGCGATCCGGCCGGCCAGGTCGGCGGTCTGCTCGGCGTCGAAGGTCTTCTCGGCCTGCTCGATCAGGGTCAAGATGTCGCCCAGGTCGAGGATCCGCGACGCCATCCGGTCGGGGTGGAACAGGTCGAAGTCCTCGAGCTTCTCGCCCGAGGAGGCGAACATGATCGGCCGGTCGGTCAGCCCCACGATGGACAGCGCGGCGCCGCCTCGGGCGTCGCTGTCGAGCTTGGTCAGCGCGACGCCGTTGTAGCCGACCCCGTCCAGGAAGGCCTGCGCGGTGGCCACCGCGTCCTGGCCGATCATCGCGTCGACCACGAACACGATCTCGTCCGGGTCGGTGGCGTCCCTGATCGCCCGGGCCTGGGCCATCATGTCTTCGTCCACGCCCAGCCGGCCGGCCGTGTCGATGATGACCATGTTCTGCTGGCGGCGCCGGGCCTCGTCCAGCGACTGCCGCGCGACCTGGACCGGATCGCCGACGCCGCTGCCGGGCTCGGGGGCGTAGACCGGCACGCCGGCCCGCTCGCCGAGCACCTGGAGCTGCTGCACCGCGTTGGGTCGCTGCAGGTCGGCCGCGACCAGCATCGGCGTGTTGCCCTGACCCTTGAGCCACAGCGCGAGCTTGGCGGCCAGCGTGGTCTTACCGGAGCCCTGCAGGCCGGCCAGCATGAGGACGGTGGGGGGCACCTTCGCGAAGCGCAGCCGCCGGGCCTCACCGCCGAGGATGCCGATCAGCTCTTCGTTGACGATCTTGATGACCTGCTGGGCGGGGTTCAGCGCGGCGGAGACTTCCTCGCCGTTGGCCCGCTCCTTGACCCGGGCGATGAACTGCCTGACCACCGGGAGCGCGACGTCCGCCTCGAGCAGGGCGATGCGGATCTCCCGCGTGGTCGCGTCGATGTCGGCAGCGGACAGCCGTCCCCGGCCGCGCAGCGCCGAAAAGACCTGCGTCAACCGGTCAGATAGGGTCTCAAACACGTTAACCAGGCTACCGGTTGGCCGGCCCTGGGCCAGCCAGCCCGTTAAATAGCCAGGCCCCTAGATAGCCAGCCCCTAGATAGCCAGCCCCTAGATAGCCAGCGCGGCCAGGACGGATCCCACGATGGTCCGTCGCCGTTCCCGGTCGGCCAGCGGCTGGCCGTCCTCGCCGGTCACGTAGAACACGTCGACCACCTCGGCGCCCAGCGTCTCCACCCGCGCCGCGCGGACGTCCAGGCCGCACTCCCCCAGGGCCCGGCCCACCCGCCACAGCAGCCCGGGCGCGTCGTGGGCGCGGACCTCCACCACGGTGGCGGTCTCGGAGGCCTCGTCGACCAGCGTCACCTTGGGCGCCGGGATCACGGGGCCGCGCGGCGGGACGGCCCGCGCCCGGCGTTCCAGCCGGTCCGTCACGTCCAGCCGGCCCAGCAGCATCCGGCGCAGGTCCCCGGCCACCAGGGTCGGGTCGGGCGGCTCGCCGAACTGGGGCTCCACGTCAAACACGGTGACCGCCGTCGGCCCGACGGACGTGGCGTTGGCGCTGCGGACCGCCAGGCGGTGCGAGGCCAGCACGCCGGCCGCGCGCCACAGCAGGCCCGGCCGGTCGGGCGCCACCACGGTCACCTCGGATCCGCGCACGGTCGCCGCCGGGCCGCCGCCGGCGGCCAGGGCCAGCTGGTCCTTCCGCAGCGGGGCCGGTGCGGGCATGGGCTGGCCGGCCAGCACGGCCGCCACCCGGCGGACCAGGTCGGCGACCAGCGTGGCCTTCCAGTCGTTCCAGGCGGCGGGCCCGGTGGCCAGGCCGTCGGAGATGGCCAGCGCGTGCAGCACCTCGAGCAGCGCCCGGCTGGGGACCAGCGCCGCCACCTGTTTGACCGTCACCGGGTCATCCAGATCCCGGCGGGTCGCGACCACGGGCAGCAGCAGGTGGTGCCGGACGGCCGCGGCGACCAGGTCCACATCGGGCTCGGGCAGGCCCATCCGCCGGACCACGTCCCTGGCCACCACCTCGCCGGTGACGCTGTGATCGCCGGGCCAGCCCTTGCCGATGTCATGCAGCAGGGCGGCCAGCAGCAGCAGGTCGGGCCGGGCGACCTCGCGGGTCAGCGCGGCCGCGTGGCCGGCCGCCTCGACCAGGTGCCGGTCCACGGTGAACTTGTGCAGCGGGTTGCGCTGCGGCCGGTTCCGGACGCGTTCCCAGTCCGGGATCAGCGAGGTGATCAGGCCCTGCCCGTTCCCGGCGGTATCCAGCGCCTCCCAGACGCTGACCGCGGACGGGCCGGCCCCGAGCAGGGCCAGCAGGGCGTCGCGGGCCGGGGCGGGCCACGGGACGGGCAGCGGGGGGCACTCGATGAGGCGGTCCAGGGTCCGCGGCGCCAGCGGCAGCCCGGCCTGCGCGGCGGCCGCCGCGGCGCGCAGGACCAGGACCGGGTCGCTGGCCGGGTCGGCCGCCCGGGCCAGGACCACCTCGCCGTCCTGCTCGACCACGCCGTCGGCCAGCGGGCGGCGCTCGGCCGGGCGGCGGCTCCGCGGGCGCCGCTGCCGAAGCCGGTCGGCCTGGCGGAAGGTGTGATCGGCGGCGTAGGCGACGGTCCGCGCGGCGCCGGCCAGCATGCGCAGCAGCACGTCCCCGTCGAGCAGGCCTAGGGCCCTGGCCACCTCGTCCTGCTCTTCGAGCACGAGCCGGTCCAGGCGGCGCCCGGTGATCTCGTGCAGCGCGTGCCGGGCGTCGAGGATCTGCTCGTAGGCGGTGCGCACCTTGGGCCCGGGCGCGGGTGCCACCCACGCGGCGGCCACGGCCTGGATCGCGTGCACGTCCCGCAGCCCGCCCCGGGCCTCCTTCAGGTCCGGTTCGAGCAGGAAGGCGAGCTCCCCGAACATCGCGGTGCGCTCGTCGTGGGCGGCGTGCAGTTCGGCCAGCCGGGCCGGCGCGGCCGCGCGCCAGTCCTCCAGGGCGCCCGCGCGCAGGCGTTCGGTGAGATCTGGGTCGCCGGCGACGTGCCGCGCGGACAGCAGCCCGAGCGCGACCTTCAGGTCGCCGCGGGCCACCCGCCGGGCCTGCGGCACGGTGCGGACCGCGTGGTCGAGTTCGGCGCCGGAATCCCAGACCGGATACCAGATCCGGTCCGCGATGCCCGCGATGTCGTCCCGCCCGCCGTGCAGCAGCACCACGTCCAGGTCGCTGCGCGGCAGCAGTTCCCGGCGCCCGTACCCGCCGACGGCCACCAGCGCTACGCCGGGTTCGGTGCCCAGGAGCCCGGCCAGCCACCGGTCGGCGTGAGCCGTACGGCGGACCCGGTCCGCGGCGAACGACGTTACGGTCCCCGCATCGCTCATGGG
Organism: uncultured Actinomycetes bacterium; assembly: GCA_963819785.1. GTDB lineage: Bacteria > Actinomycetota > Actinomycetes > Streptosporangiales > Streptosporangiaceae > Palsa-504. The sequence continues at coordinate 248,821 of CAWFXW010000020.1, forward strand.
CTAAGGGTCAGATCGCGTCCGGTCCGCGCTCTCCGGTCCGGACCCGGACCACGGTCTCCACCGGCACCGACCAGACCTTCCCGTCGCCGATCCGGCCGGTCTGCGCCGCCTTGACCACCACCCCGATCAGGTCATCGGCGTCCTCGTCCTCGCACAGGACCTCGACCCGGACCTTCGGCACCAGGTCAACCTGGTACTCGGCGCCGCGGTACACCTCGGTGTGACCCCGCTGCCTGCCGTAGCCGCTGGCTTCGGTGATGGTCAGGCCGTGGACGCCGAACGCCTGCAACGCGGCCTTGACGTCGTCCAGCTTGAACGGCTTGATGACAGCGGTGATGAGCTTCATCGTCAGGTGTCCCTTCGCCAGTCCTGTACCTGACCTTCGGACGCGGAGGTTTCGCTGGACGCGTCGGCGTGTGTCGGCGAGGTGAAAGACCCGGCCGCGTGTTACAGCCATGTTAAGTGGCGCTTTGCTGACCGCGGCCCGCCGGGCTGTTCCGGCGGGCCGCGGCCGGGTCGGCTTACCAGGAGCCGGACGCTCCGCCACCTCCTGACTGACCACCCTGGAAACCGGTGAAGCCGGACTCACAAGCCGTACAGGAGTTATCGAGCTGGCCTTGAGCGTTGAAATGCTTCACGTGGCACGGGTACGCGAGGTTCCCGTACCCGACTGAGTTGTCCGTGCCCGTGGTAATGGCAGACAGGACACGGAACCTTGCTGGTTTTCTCATTGGTGATTTCTCCTGGAATTAATCGAACCCGATGGGTCCGTCAGTCCTGGCGGTGGTGGAAAGACAGGATGGCCGCGAGGAAAGCGGCTGAGCAGCCAGCGGCCGCGAGGATAATGCCGATATTCGGGGCCCATCGCACGGTGGATATCTCAATGGACGGGTCCGGTCCGGGCACGCCGTGCAGGCCTGCCACGATGAAAATTACGTAAAGCAGGCCGGCCAGGGAAGAAAGGCACAAGGCCGCGATACCGGCGGCCAGCCGCCCGGGCCGGGGCGCCACGCGAAGCGCGAATCCGAGCGCTAGCAGCAGAAGTCCGAGGACCACGGATGCGGCCTTCGCACCTGGTTTGATTTCTATGCCCGCGCTGTTGAAGGAAACCCAGGGCAGCAGCGAGCCCAGGAAGACCGCCGCGCCACCGGCCATCGCCAGCAAGGAATCCTTGGCCTTCGGCGATATGGCCGAGCGGTCGGCGATCCACAATGGCCATCCGGCGGGCGGTTCGGGCCACGAAGGATCCGGCTGCCAGCCGGGCGGAGCCACCCAGCCGCGCGGTGCGGGCGGCCAGCCGGGAGGAGGATTGAATCGCATTCTCCTCGGCGTACCGCCGGATCGGCTCTGGTCCTGGTCGATATCGGCCCCCCCGGCGGTAAGAAACGCCTTACCCTGCCGCTTGATCCGGTCGAAATCGCTCTGCGGAGACGTCGTTGCCATTTGCCCCTCCCTGGTCTGTGGTTGCTACGACGCTGCAGTTACGGGACCGGGACGCCGATCGGTTCGCTGGATTAGCAATGTTTTTTCCGGGCAGGGCAGATACTGAGAATCTGGGAAGCCGGCCGACACGCCGAACCGATCGGCTGGGGAACGACGTTGAATACTGGGTGGGGACTGGCTGTGGGGTGGGACGACAGTGGGGTGCGCACTGGCCCCCACGAGATGGGGCTGATCGCCAGGATCGCGGCGGTCGGCGACCAGGATGCGGCACGGAGGCTGTACCTCAAGTACCACATGCAGTTGTGGAGGTTCGGCTTCCATATGCTCGGCAACCGGGGGCTAGCTGACGAGATGGTGCAAGAGACGTTCGCCAAGTTCTGCCAGCAGGCAGGACGTTATGACGCCAGCCGGGCCCCGGTGCGGGCCTGGCTGTTCACGATGGCCAAGTCGACCGCCTACGACATCGCGCGGCGCCCCTCGTCCCGGCCGATGCACCCGGTCGAGGACTTCCAGCTGCCACCCCAGTACGACAGCGTCGACGACGCGCTCACGGTGCTCGCCGTCGACGAGGCGCTCGGCAAGCTGCCGTCGATCTACGGCGACGTGATGCGCCTGGTCCGCGACGGCTTCACCCACTCCGAGATCGCCCAGCGCCTCGGCATCCCGATCGGAACCGTCAAGTCCCGCTCGGCCAAGGCGTGCGACATACTGCGAGCCGAGCTGGCCAGCCTGCGAGGTGGCGACGATGCTTTCTGAGCGGGATATCGAGCTGGCTCACCCCGAGGCCTTCGACTACGTCTTCGGCAACCTGGCCCCGGCCCGCAGGGCCGAGTTCGACCGGCACCGGGCCGACTGCAGCTACTGCCAGGGCGTCATCGCCGAGTACGGGCAGATCGGCGGGATCATCAAACTGCTTCCCCCGCAGGCCGAGCCGCCCGCCGACCTGGAAGACCGGACGGTCGCGGCCATGGTCGCGGCGGTCGGTGAGCAGCCGGCCGAGCCCGAGACCTTGATCAAGCCGCGGCCGCAGCTTGGCCCTCCGGCCGAGGACGCGACCCAGCCCCGCTCTCCGGCCGAGGACGCGACCCAGCCCCGCTCTCCGGCCGAGGACGCGACCCAGCCCCGCCCGACGCTGGTGAACCAGCCCGCACCGGCCGAGACCGCGGAGCGGCCGGCGGTCACCCGGTTGCCGGTGTGGCGACGCTATCCAGGCCGCCTGGCCGCGGCGGTGGCCGTCGCCGCGGCGATCATCGCCGCCGCCGTCGTCGTCCCGCTGCGGGGGAGCCCGGCTCAGACCACGGTCGTGATCGCGCTCCGGGTCACCGCGGCGGGCCAGGCGAAGGGCTTCGGGGCCGCGACCGGGCAAGCGATCGCCCGCCAGGATGCCTCCGGCAGCTGGGACATCACGCTGACCGTGCAGCACCTCAAGCACTATGACGATAAGCCGTGGTACGAGTGCTGGTACGTGAGCCAGGACGGGCGGCAAGCGGCATCGGGCGGCACGTTCCTGGTCTCCGCGAGCGGAAACAGAACGTTCGACATGACCAGCGCGGCCGACCCGCGCGACTTCCGGACGATGGAGATCACCCTCCAGCAACCAAGCAACGACGGCGCGCTGGGGGGCGTGGTCATTCTCGAGGGTAGAGCGCCGTAGGTTCCTAGCCGAGGATGGCGTCGACGAAGGCGGCCGGGTCGAACGGGGCCAGGTCGTCAGGGCCCTCGCCGAGGCCGACCAGCTTGACCGGAACGCCCAGCTCACGCTGCACGGCGATGACGATCCCGCCCTTGGCCGTGCCGTCCAGCTTGGTCAGCACGATGCCGGTGACGTCGACCACCTCGGCGAACACCCGGGCCTGCCGCAGTCCGTTCTGCCCGGTGGTGGCGTCGAGTACCAGCAGCACCTCGTCCACCGGGGCCTTCTTCTCGACCACGCGCTTGACCTTGCCGAGCTCGTCCATCAGCCCGACCTTGGTGTGCAGCCGCCCGGCGGTGTCGATGATGACCGCGTCGACGCCGGTCTCGATGCCCTCGCTGACCGCCTCGAAGGCCACGCTGGCCGGGTCGGCGCCGTCCCGGTCGGCGCGGACCGTCCTGGCCCCGACCCGCTCGCCCCAGGTCTGCAGCTGGTCGGCCGCGGCCGCGCGGAACGTGTCGGCCGCGCCGAGCAGCACGGTCTCCCCGTCCCCGATCAGGACGCGGGCCAGCTTGCCGCAGGTCGTGGTCTTGCCGGTGCCGTTCACGCCGACCATGAGGAGCACCGCGGGCGTGGTGCCGTGCTTGGCGGTGCGCAGCGAGCGGTCCTCGTCGCCGAGCTGAGTGAGCAGCTCCTCGCGGAGCAGGCCCTTCACTTCGTCGGGCCCGCGCACGCCCAGCACCTTGACCTTGGTCTTCAGGTCATCCACCATCAGCCGGGCGGGCACCACGCCCACGTCGGCGGTGATGAGCACCTCTTCTATCTCCTCCCAGGTCTCGTCGTCGAGCTTGTCCCGGGAGAGCAGGTTGAGCAGCGCCGAGCCCACCGAGCTTTGCGAGCGGGCCAGCCGGGCGCGCAGGCGGACCATGCCGGCCTGCGGATGGCGGCGGGCGCTCGACCTCGATGACGGCCGCGGTGGCCTGGGGCTTACCGGGCTCGCGCGGTTTCGGCTTCCCCGGCGGCTCGCGGAGGCACGGTAGTGGTCGTGGTCGCTGCCGACGGCGGACCGGAGGGCGCTGCCGTACGGCTCCGGCGCGGGCGGACGAACAGCAGCCAGCCGCCGGTTCCGAGGGCCAGGACCGCGATGACGATGATCAGGATTACGTATTCCATCAGGCTCACAGTCTCCCAGACCTCGCCAGGTGCCGCATCCATCGGGGCTCGTGGCACACAGGCCCCGATGACGGGGGTTGTGGCACACAAGCCCTATAAGGGGCGCCACGGCGGTGAGTGCGGGGCCTGGCTGGGGCTCGGGCGGGGCGGGGCGCGGGGTCGGGGTCAGGCGGGCTGGCGGGTGGCTAGTTGCTGGCTGATGACGGTGGAGACGCCGTCGCCGCGCATGGTGATGCCGTAGAGGGCGTCGGCGGCTTCCATGGTGCGGCGCTGATGGGTGATGACGATCAGCTGGGAGCTCTCACGCAGTTCCTCGAACACGCCCAGCAGGCGCTGCAGGTTGGTGTCGTCCAGGGCCGCCTCGACCTCGTCCAGCACGTAGAACGGGGAGGGGCGGGCCTTGAAGATGGCGAACAGGTAGGCGATGGCGGTCAGCGACCGCTCCCCGCCGGACAGCAGCGAGAGCCGCTTGACCTTCTTGCCCGGCGGCCGGGCCTCGATCTCGATCCCGGTGGCCAGCATGTCGTCCGGCTCGGTCAGGACCAGGTTGCCCTGGCCGCCGGGGAACAGCCGGGAGAACAGCTGCTCGAACTCGCGGGCGGTGTCGGCGTAGGCGGAGGCGAACACCTCCTGGACCCGGTCGTCGACCTCCTTGACCACGGTGAGCAGGTCGCGGCGGGTCTTGCGCAGGTCTTCCAGCTGGGTGGCGAGGAACTGGTGGCGTTCGGTCAGCGCGGCGTACTCCTCCAGGGCCAGCGGGTTGACCTTGCCCAGGCGGTCGAGCTGGCGCTGGGCGTCGGCGGCCCGGCGCTCGATCTCGGCCCGGTCGTAGCGGGACGGCAGCGCCGCCGCTCCGTCAATCACCGGGCCGGGCATCGGCACCGGGACCTCGGGGCCGTACTCGGCGATCAGCGCGTCGGTCTGGATGCCGAACTCCTCCAGCGCGTGGTCGGACAGCTGAACCAGCCGCAGCCGGTGCTCGGCGCGGGCCATCTCGGTGCCGTGCGCGGTATTCACCACGGTGTCCAGGTCGGCGGCCAGGTCGCGGACCCGGGCCCGGACGGTCTTGAGCTCGCCCGCCCCGCCCGCGCTGGCCGCCTGAGCCTCGTCCCGGCGGGCCTGGGCCTGGGCCACGGAGCGTTCGGCCGCCTCGACCGCGTACTGGGCGCCGAGCGCCACGGCGCGGGCCACGGCGGCGTCGGCGGCGCGCCGGGCACGGCGCTGCGCGGCCCGCTCGCGGGCCTGCCGTTCCGCGATCGCGGTCGCGGTCAGCGAGTCGGCCCGGCCGTCAATGGCGCGCAGCCGCTCCTCGGCGGTGCGGACCTCGAGCCGCGCCTCCATCTCGGCGTTCCTGGCCACCGCGCAGCGCTCGGCCAGGTCCTCCCGGTCGGTCTCGTCCTCCGGCGCGTCGGGGAGGTCCGCCCCGGCTTCCGCCTCGGCCAGCTCGGCCTGCAGCTGCTCCAGCTTGGCCAGGTCCTTCTCGGCGGCCAGCCGGGCCGCGGTGATGGCCGCCTCGACCCGGCCCGTCTCGTCCGTGGCCGCCCGGGCCGCACCCGCCAGCCGGCCCAGCCGGCCGGAGATCTCGGCCGCCGCGGCGTCGGCTTCGTGCCTGCGCGTCACGGCCTCGGCCACCGCCTGCCGGGCGGCTTCCTCGGCTTCCGCGGCCGCCGCCAGATCCTGCGCCGCCGCCTCGCAGGCCCACTCGGCCGCGGCCAGCCCGGCGGCCGCCTCGTCCGCGGCCGCGCGCAGCTCGAACAGGCTCTGCTGCCGCGCCCCGCCGCCCTGGGCCCAGTGCGCCCCGAGCAGGTCACCGGTCCGGGTGACCGCCTTAAGAGCGGGATTATCCCGAACGATCCGGCGTGCCTGCTCCAGGTCATCGACCACCACGATCCCGTTCAGGAGCCCGGCGGCGGCCTGAGCCAGGTCGGCGGGCGCTCGCACGAGGTCGCTGGCCATAGTGACACCGGGGACTGCCGTGACCGGTGCGACTGGGGCAGCGGGATCCTGGGCGATGACCAGGGCGGCGCTGCCGGCGTCGGACTGACGGAGGGCGGACAAGATCTCGGCGGCGGCGTCCAGGCTGGTCACGGCGATGGCTTCGGCGGCGGCACCCAGGGCGGCCGCGATGGCCACCTCGTAGCCGTCGACGACCCGCAGCCGGGCGGCGAACGAGCCCAGCACGCCGGCGAACCGGTCCGGGTCGGCCAGCAGCGCCGCGGACGCGTCCGCGCCGCGCCGGGCCGCCTCGGTCAGCGTCTCGGCACGCGCCCGGAGGGCGGCCAGCTCGCGGACGGATTCACGTTCCGCGGTGCGAAGCACCACGGTCCGTTCGGACAATTCTGCCAAGGCGTCGGCGGCCTGCTGATGCGCGGCGGCCAGCTCGCTACGGTCCTCCTCAGGAACGCCGCCCAGCTCCTGCACCTGGTCGTACTCGGCCTGAGCCAGCTCGGCCCGTTCCCTGGCCTGCTCGGCGGAGACGGCCAGGCGGTCCATCTCCTCCTGCGCGGCCGCGGCGCGGCTGTCGGCGGCGCCGACCTGCTCGCGGAGCCGGGCCAGCCGGGTGGACCGGGCGGCGGCGGCGCGGGCGCCCTCGGCCTGGCGGCGTTCGGCCGTGGCGAGCTGGGCCTCGGCCGCGGCGCGTTCGGCCATGGCGGCGGACAGCACCTCGCGGCCCGCCGTGAGCCGGGTGGTGAGCACCTCTTCCTCGTCGCGGAGCTCGGCGGCCTGGTGGTCCAGCTCGCCGGGGTCGCGGCCGGGGCGCTCGGGGTCGGTCTGCTCGGTGAGCAGGGAATGCCGCTGGGCGGCCAGGTTCTGCGTGGAGCGCAGCCGTTCGGTCAGCGAGGACAGCGCGAACCAGGTCTCCTGGGCCCGGGACAGGGTGGCCGAGGCCTGCTGGGCGGCCTGGTCCAGCTCGGCCTCGGCGCGCCGGGCCTGGGCCAGCTCCTGCTCCAGGGCGGTGCGGCGGGCGACCGCGGCCGCCTCGTCGGCCTCGTCGCGCTGCAGTTCGGCGGCCAGCGTCAGGTAGTCGTCGGCCAGCAGCCGCAGCCGCGCGTCGCGCAGCTCGGCCTGGATGCCGGCCGCCTTCCTGGCCATCTCGGCCTGCCGGCCGAGCGGCTTGAGCCGCCGGCTCAGCTCGGCGGTCAGGTCGACCAGCCGGGTCAGGTTGGCCTGCATGGCCTCCAGCTTGCGCAGCGCCTTCTCCTTGCGGCGGCGGTGCTTGAGCACGCCGGCCGCTTCCTCGATCAGGGCGCGGCGGGCCTCGGGGCCCGCGTGGAGAATGGCGTCGAGCTGGCCCTGGCCGACGATCACGTGCATCTCGCGGCCCATACCGGAATCGGAGAGCAGTTCCTGGACGTCGAGCAGGCGGCAGTGGTCGCCGTTGATGGCGTACTCGCTCTGCCCGGACCGGAACATCAGGCGGCTGATGGTGACTTCGGCATAGTCGATGGGCAGCACGCCGTCGCTGTTGTCGATGGTGAGCGTGACCTCGGCCCGGCCCAGCGGCGGGCGGGAGGTGGTGCCCGCGAAGACGACGTCCTCCATCTTGCCGCCGCGCAGGGACTTGGCGCCCTGCTCGCCCATGACCCAGGACAGGGCGTCGACGATGTTGGACTTGCCCGAGCCGTTCGGGCCGACCACGCAGGTGATGCCGGGCTCGAGCTTCAACGTGGTGGCGGAGGCGAACGACTTGAACCCGCGCAGAGTGAGGCTCTTCAGGTACACGAACCCCCTCCTCTCGCTCCACGCACCTTACCGTCCCGGGGCACGGCAAACCTGGAACCCGGCCGAAGCGGCGGTCCCCGGCCCCGTGACTACGGTGGCCACACTGTGACTAACGGGACCAATGGGGTCGACAAATGATCAGGTCGCACTCCCCATTACCTACCGGGTAAATGGCATATCACGAGGTGATAAACAACGAAGAGGGGCGCCGCGACGGGCGCCCCTGGTTCGTCTTTGTTGTTTCCTCGCCGGCCGGCGCTCAGGCGAGCGCAGGTTCGCGGTCCGGCACCAGCATGTCCGCGTGAGCTGCCTCTACAGCGAGCGACTCGTTCTCTTCCTGGAGCCGGACAAGCTCGGCTTCCAGGTCCCGTACTCGCTGCTGGAGGCGGCGCATCTCGGAAACGATGCGGGGGTCGGGACCGCCGACGTGACCGAATAGAGCCTTCGCCATTGTAAAAGGTCCTCCACGCTGAGTGACCAGAGTGGGCACATACTCAACACGCGCCTAGTCGCGCGCGCAATCAACGGTATCTAGTTTCCCACCCAGGCGTTTGCTGGTCAAGTTGAGGGCCGTTCCCAGCCCGGTTGGATAGTTTATCAGCCGCGACAAGCACTTTTGCCCGGTTCACCCGTGAGCCCGGCGCGGCCGGGGCTGGCAGTGCGGGCAACTGTAGGCCGACCGGTTCATGAACGGATCGCGGCGGACCGGGGCGCCGCACTTGGGGCACGGCAGGCCCTCGCGGCCGTACACGGCCAGTGACCGGTCGAAGTAACCGCTGTCCCCGTTGACGTTGACGTACAGGCTGTCGAAGCTGGTCCCGCCCGCGGTCAGGGCCTCCCCCATGACCTCGCGGACCGCGGCCAGAAGCCTGCTGACCTCCGGGCCGTTGAGGGTCTGCGTGGGCCGGGCCCAGTGCAGGCCCGCCCGCCACAGCGCCTCGTCGGCGTAGATGTTGCCGACCCCGCTGATCAGCGACTGGTCGAGCAGAGCGCGCTTGATCCCGGTGTGCTTGAGGCGAAGCCGGCGGGCCAGGCCGGCCGGGTCGAAGGACGCCTCGAAGGGGTCGGGGGCGATGTGGGCGATGGGGCCGGGGAGTTCGGCGCCGTCGGGCACGAAGCACATGTGGCCGAACGTCCGCTGGTCGGTGAAGCGCAGGTCGGGTCCGGCGTCGGAGAAGGTGAACCAGACTCGTACGTGCGGGGAGGGGGGTCTTTCCGGATCGCCGACCAGCATCTGGCCGCTCATGCCCAGGTGGGCGAGCAGGGCGTCCTCGCCCGCGGACAGCCACAGGTACTTGCCGCGGCGCCGGGCGGCGTCGAAGGCCCGGCCGGTCAGCGCGGCCTCGAAGTCGGCCGGGCCGGCCAGGTGGCGGCGCACCGCGCGCGGGTGCAGGACGCGGACGGCGTCGATGGTCCGGCCGGTGACGTGGTGCTCCAGGCCGCGGCGGACGGTTTCGACTTCGGGTAGTTCGGGCACGCGGTCAGCTGTCTTCTGCCGGACCTGACGCCGGCCCGTCGACTGGCCCGTCGTCCGGTCCGCCGTTCTGCCCGGACTCCGCGTTGAGGGCGTTCCAGGCCGCCTCGGCCGCTTGCTGCTCGGCCTCCTTCTTGGTGCGGCCCTGGCCGGAGCCGAGCACGCGCCCGCCGACCCGGACCACGGCCCGGAACGACTTCTGGTGATCCGGGCCGCTCTCCTCGACCTGGTAGTCCGGCACCCCGAGCAGGCGGGCCGCGGTCAGTTCCTGGAGCGAGGTCTTCCAGTCCAGCCCGGCGCCCAGCCCGGCCGACTTGGCGATGACCGGGTCGAACAGGCGGTGGACCAGCGCGCTGGCCTCGGTCAGCCCGCAGTCGATGTAGACCGCCCCGATGATGGCCTCCAGCGTGTCGGCCAGGATCGAGGACTTGTTACGGCCGCCGGTCACCTCTTCGCCCCGGCCCAGCCGGACGTAGGAGCCCAGGCTCAGCTCCCGCGCCACGTCGGCCAGGGCCTTCATCTGGACCACGGCCGCGCGCAGCTTGGCCAGCTGTCCCTCGGGCAGGTTCGGGTAGCCGCGGAACAGCGTGTCGGTGACGACCAGCCCGAGAACCGAGTCGCCGAGGAATTCCAGCCGCTCGTTGGTGGGCGGGTTGGCATTCTCGTAGGCGAAGGAGCGGTGCGTCAGCGCGCGCTCCAGCGACTTGGGCATGATGGGCACGCCGAGGGCATGCCGGAGCTCGGCGGGGTCCCGTCCGGCGTTGTCCCCGTCCCATGCCCGGCTCACGACGCCCACCGCGCCCGGCTCAGGACGGGTTGAGGACCTGACGGCGGCGGTACGTGCCGCAGGTCGGGCAGGCCACGTGCGGCAGCTTGGGCTCGTGACACTGCGGGCAGCTGACCAGCGACGGCGCGGTGGTCTTCCAGTTCGAGCGTCGCGATCGGGTATTGCTGCGGGACATTCTCCGCTTGGGAACCGCCACGTCAGCCCTCCTGTAGGTCAATGGCGCCGGTGCGCCTGGGTTCTTGGTCCTGGTTGAACTGCTTCAGCCCGGCCCAGCGCGGGTCCGGTGCCTCGTCGTGCCCGTGGTCCGGGCCCGCGTCGGCGAGCGGCGCGCCGCACACGACGCACAGCCCCGGGCAGTCCTCCCGGCACAGCGGGGACATCGGCAGCGCGAGCACCACCGCGTCCCGCAGGACGGGCTCCAGGTTGAGCAGGTCGCCGTCGAGGTGGAACTCCTCGTCGTCCTGCTCGTCGTTCTCATCCAGCCAATCCCGGCGTTCCCGCCGGTCGTGCTTGTCGTGCTTGTCGTGCTGATACAGGTACAGCTCTCGGAAGCTAGCCGTCACCGAGGACGTCAGCGGCGTCAGGCAGCGGGCGCATTCACCGGCGACCGGTGCGGTCACCGAACCGGTGACCAGCACGCCTTCGGTGACGGCCTCGAACCTGACGTCCAGCTGCATATCTGTGCCGACCGGTACCCTGGCGAGCTCCAGACGCAGGTCGTCCGGGGCTGGCACGGTCAGCTGCTGACTCCGCGCGGAACCAGCCTGGCGGCCGAGCGTGCGCGTGTCGAAGACAAGCGCACCGCGAGGCGCGTTCGTGCGAGTGTTGGGCATGAAAGTGTACTCGTGTGTATAGCGATTGCGGAACCGAGCGCTTAGCCTACCGGCGGCGCGCGGTAATCCCAACTTGACCGCGCGCGCGGTGATTCCCGGGCCTTTCGTTATTCCTCCGCCAGGCGGGCCCGCAGCCGGGCCAGGACCGGGTCCGGGACCAGCCCGCCGACGTCCCCGCCGTACCTGGCGATCTCCTTGACCAGGCTGGAGCTGAGGAAGGAGTACAGCGGGTTGGTGGTCATGAACAAGGTCTCGACCTTGGCCATGCGGTAGTTCATCTGCGCCATCTGCATCTCGTACTCGAAGTCGGTGACCGCGCGCAGGCCCTTGATCACAGCGCTGATCCCGTTGGCCGCGCAGAAGTCCACCAGCAGGCCGTGGAAACGGTCGATCTTGACGTTGGCGCAGTGGGCGGTGACCTCGGTGAGCATCTCGACCCGCTCATCCACCGTGAACAGGCTGTGCTTGGTTACGTTGATCAGCACGGCCACGACCACCTCGTCATACAGCCCGGACGCGCGGCTGATGATGTCGAGATGCCCGGTGGTGACGGGATCAAAGGAACCCGGACAGACGACGCGTTGCACGCGATGCCACCCCTTTCACTGTTCAGTGAGCAGGTTATACGGGGCCTTGGCATACCAGAAGGTCGCCTCCCCGTACCGGCGCGCCCGGTCCGGCTGCAGGCCGGCTGGCCAGCTGACCGGCCCGGACCGGGTGGCGCGCTCCACGATCACCAGCGCCCCTGGTGCCAGCCAGCCGTTGTGGTGCAGGGCCTGGAGCATGTTCGTAACCTCGTCGGCGGCCAGGGCGTAGGGAGGATCGGCGAAGACGACGTCGTACCTTGCTGAGGGGGCGCGGGCCAGGAGTCGTTCCACCCGGTCGGTGGCTAGCTCGGCGCCGGGCAGGCTGATGGCCTGGATGTTGTCCCGGATGACGCGGGCGGCCCGGGCGCCGGATTCCACCAGCAGGACGTGCCCGGCGCCCCGGGACAGGGCCTCCAGGCCGACCGCGCCCGAGCCCGCGTACAGGTCGAGCACGCGCGCGCCGTCCAGCGAGCCGGTCAGCGAGACGATGGTGGCGAACAGCCCTTCCCGGGCGCGGTCGCTGGTCGGCCGGGTGTTCCGGCCGTCCGGGACGGCCAGCCGCCGCCCGCCCGCCTCTCCCGCGATCACGCGTGCCACCCCTTAAGTGTGCACGTCGGGCGGGATCGACTGGTAGGGGTCAGGACGCCCGGCGGACCGGCGGCCGCGACGCCGCCGGTCCGCTACCTGGCCAAGGGTCAGTGCTGGAACGCGCTCAGCAGGCTGATGTAGGGCCGGTTGTCGCCGGTCAGCTTGACCGTCTGGCCCGGGCCGTTGATGACAGGAAGCAGCCCCGTCGATTCCTCGCAGTTACTCTGCAGCCAGGAGATGAAGTTGTCGATGAGCGAGGTGGACCTGGCCTTTACCTGGTCGGTGCCGAGGTGGGAGTATTGCAGCGCCCTGAGCTGGGAGGCCACTCGATAGGCCGCATACGGCACGAGCCACTGCTGCGCCGACCACGCGTCGGTGGCGTAGACAATCTGGAACGCCTCGGCCAGGCCATGGCAGGTGGTGCAGTGCTCGGTTGTCGCCAGCGCGGTGTCGGTCGCGCTGAGTTTCGCAAGGGCGTGCTTCGACACGATCACCACCTGGAAGGCGATCGCGGTGGCGGCACAGTGGCCGCACCTGCTTACATCTGCCTCGGCGTAATTGTCGGCGGTGATCAGCGCGGCATCGGTCTGAGCCACTTTGAAATCGAACTTAAAGGGCGTGCGCCAGTCATCCTCGGAAGTTGCATATACCGAATTGTCGTACACCGCGGCCTCGGTATCCCACGACGGGATGGCCGTGACACCGATGTACTGTATGGAGTTCGCGGCCGCGCTGGGGCCGCCGTCGGCGGATGCGACGCCCGGAATGGCAAGCGGCACGATCATCGCCAATGCCGCTACCGCCCCGCGGCGCGACCACAAGGCCGCGCCTCTTATTTTGGACAGCATAATTACGCAGTTCCTTCCTCGAACGGACATACCTAACGACGACAGAGCAGAAAACGGCAAACAGGTAGTTGTCAGCGTCAGGACGACGGTGACGGGGAGGGCGACCGGGGTGGCTCCGAGGACGGTGGCCGCGGGGTGGCGTTGGCCGCGGCGGGCGGGCACAACGCCCGGTGCCTGCCGGAAACCGGGCGCAGCACCAAGCGCCCGCGGATAACGGCCGCGGCCACACGCACGGCCGCCCGCCCGGTCAGCGCCAGCATGTAGCCGATCCCGGCCACCGGGAAGATCAGCAGCACTACCGAGATCACGCTCACCAGCCCGGCCGCCACCTGGTCCTGGCCAAACTGCGCCAGCACGGCCTCGGCATGGGCTTCCACGGACCGGGCGAACCCGGCGGCAAGCTCGGGGATGCTCACCACGAACAGGAACAGCTCGCCGCCCAGCAGCAAGACGACGGCCAGGACCCATCCGATGAGCGCGACGCGCGCCGCCCTTTTCAATGCGCTCAGCCTCGGGTCGGCCGGCTGGCCAGGGATCAGGCTGCGCAGCACCGGACCGGTTCGCTGGAACAGGTCGGGCACCCCGATCAGGTCGGCCACGATGAAATACCCGTCCAGCCGCAGCAGGGGCATCAGCTGCTCAGCCAGCTCCACCTGGGTCAGGCCCGCTGCCGCCAGCAGCGGCAGGTAGCCGGTGACCCGGTAGGCCCCGGCCAGGACCACCGCGAAGACCGCGTTGAAGTACACCCCGCCGAGGTCGGTCCGCAGCCAGGCCCGCCCCAGCCGGTAGGAATCGGTGACGTTGGTGAACAGGGCGGGCCACAGCACATACAGGCCCATGCCGATCCGGCCCGGGCGGGCTCCGCCGTAGCGGCACGCCGCCGCGTGCCCGCACTCATGGAACATCATCGACGCCAGCGACAAGCCCAGTACCACCAGGAGCAGCAGCGGGCGGGCCAGCACCTCCCGGAACGCGGCCAGCATCCCTCCCGAACGCACCAGCCACACATCCGTAACCGCCAGCGATCCCAGCACCGCGACCACCACCGGCGGGCTGAACAACGGCTTGAGCAGCGCCGCCACTACCTGGACACCCGCCTCCGGGACCAGTGTCCGGCGCAGCTTCAGCGTCAAGATCGTCGGATCGGGCCGCGCCGCGCCCGGGCCCGTGCGCTCCCCCGCCACCAGCCCTTGCGGCGCAAGCTTGTGCGCCAGCAGGTACCACACGTTCCCCGCGCTGACTGGCCGGCCCGACTGGTCACTCACGCGCGCCGCGATCTCCCCGACCGGCCGGCGGCCGTCTATCTCCGACAGCACCAGCCACAGCAACCGCGACAGATGCACGACCCGGCCCGACGCGTTGCGCGCCAGGTACGTGGCCTCACCCAGTCCTGACCCCTGGTACTCCCCCAGCAGCTCCGCCCCCGCCGCCAGCAGCGGCACCTCGGCCCCGAGTCGCTGAGGCCTCGCCTCCGCTGTCATGGCCGCGCCCCTGATGCATTAACTTCGACGTACGGCACGACCTACTGGCCCCCCGTGATTGTGGTCAGCCGCCCGGAGAGGTCCGGGAGAATACGCCTGCCGGGACCGCCCAGGAGCGGGCAGTTTCCCGGCAGGCATATTCAGTGCAGGAACACCTTGCGAGCTGGTGCAGGTCACCCAATGACGACGACGTTGCTCGCGACCGCCACATTCCTAAGGCCAAACTGAGCCAGCGCGAAGGCGTGCTGGTCGACGTGGATGAAGCTGATGAAGGTGTTGAGGAACATCGTCTCGCGCTCGGGCAGCAGCTCGGCGTGCTCGGACTCCAGCTCAACGATGCTGAGTTCGGACATTTTTGTTCTCCCTTTTAGTCTTGGGTGCCTGGAATCCGCACAATTACGCATACCGCAGGCCACGGTAGCCCTGGAACGTGCCAGGATCCGATATCCCAAATCACCCCTGGTGAATGACGTTATCAGTACCGCGGAAACACATGCAAGCCTAATCGAGTTCCTCTTCGCCGGAACGCAAAATGGTCCATGACCTTATTAATGAATTATGCATACGTAAATTAGCAAATGCATTATGCATTAATCGCCGCGGGCGGCCGCGCCGGGGCTGGCTCTGCCCCTTCGGGCTGCCGAGAAGCTCGACCATCGCGGCCGGACTCGTCGTGGCGATGAGCCGCTCCATGGCGTGGCGGACGACGGCACTGGCCGACACGTCGAGGCCCGCCATGATCGCCGTGGACCGCGCCTGCCGGAGGAACTCGTCGATAGCTGGTGTCAGGTACACCTGCACCAGGCGAAGCGGCACGGCTTCCGGGAGGGCCTGGGCCCCGTGGGCGTCATTCGTCCGGATCTCGTTCATTCCCCCGCTCTTCCTGTACCCGGCCGGGCTTCAGCGCTCAGCGCGCAACGAGCGACCGCGCATACCGCGGTCACCTGCACGCAGAACCAGTCGCACGCCCCTTCGCAGCCCAAGAAGAACGCCGCTCGTGCACTTACAAGGACGCGCGCCGGCGCGCCAGGGATGACCGGCCGCGGAAGCCGGCCCGTTACGTCAGGTCTTGTCCAGGTACTCGGCCTGGACGCCGAGGAGCTCGGTGATGGCCTCGCGCAGCGCGGGGTGGCCGGCCAGGTCCGGGTCGGCCGCGACGACCTCGGTGGCGTCGCCGCGGGCCTGGCCGATCAGGTCCTCGTCCTTGAGCAGCTGGAGCAGGCGCAGGCTGGAGCGGCGCCCGGCCTGGGCCGCGCCGAGCACGTCGCCCTCCCGGCGCTGCTCCAGGTCCAGGCGGGACAGCTGGAACCCGTCCAGGGTGGCGGCCACCGCGTCGAGCCGCTCGCGGGACGGAGTGTCGGGCAGCGCCTCGCTGACCAGCAGGCACAGGCCCGGCGCGCTGCCGCGGCCGACCCGGCCGCGCAGCTGGTGCAGCTGGGACACGCCGAACCGCTCGGCGTCCATGATGACCATCACGGTGGCGTTCGGCACGTCGACGCCGACCTCGATCACCGTCGTGGCGACCAGGACGTCGATCTCGGCCGCGGCGAACGCGCGCATCACCCGGTCCTTCTCCTCCGGGTGCAGCCGGCCGTGCAGGATGCCGAGCCGCAACCCGGACAGCGGGCCCGCGTCCAGCGTGGCGGCCACGTCGAGCACCGACAGCGGCTGGCGGCGGCCGACGTTGGTGATGCTGCGCGGAACCCCGTGGCTAAGGTCGACGGTGGTCGGCTCCATCTCAGTCTGCGGGTCGAAGTCGTCCTGGCCGGCGTACTCGGACTCGTCCGGGTCCGGGCCGTCGCCGATGCGCGGGCACACCACGTAGGCCTGCCTGGCCGCGCTCGACCTCCTCCCGGACCCGGGCCCAGGCCCGCTCCAGGAAGTGCGGCTTGTCGGCCGCGGGCACCACGTGGGTGGCGATCGCCGACCGCCCGGCGGGCAGCTCGGTCAGGGTCGAGGTCTCCAGGTCCCCGTAGACGGTCATGGCCACCGTCCTGGGGATGGGCGTGGCCGTCATGACCAGCACGTGCGGCCGGTTGCCTGCGGCCTTGGCCCGCAGCGCGTCGCGCTGCTCGACGCCGAACCGGTGCTGTTCGTCGATGACCACCAGGCCCAGGTCGCCGAACTGGACCCGGTCCTCGAGCAGGGCGTGGGTGCCGATCACGATCCCGGCGTCGCCGGTGAACACGTCGGACAGGGCCGAACGCCTGGCGCCCGCGCTGACCGACCCGGTGAGCAGCGCCACCCCGGTGGCGTGCTCGGCGCCGCCCAGCTGACCCCGCTGGGCCAGCGGGCCGAGCATGGCGGTGACCGAACGGTAGTGCTGCTGGGCCAGGACTTCGGTCGGGGCCAGCAACGCGGCCTGGCCGCCCGCGTCGACCACCTGGAGCATGGCCCGGATCGCGATCACCGTCTTGCCCGAGCCGACCTCGCCCTGCAGCAGCCGGTGCATCGGGTAGGCGCAGGCCAGGTCGGTGGCGATGGTCTGGCCGACCGCCACCTGGCCCGCGGTGAGGGTGAACGGGAGCTGCGCGTCGAACTCGTCGGCGATGCCGCCGTCGACGTGCGGGCGCGGCATGGCCGGCAGGGCGGCGGCCGCCATCCGGCGCTGGGCCAGCGCGGCCTGCAGCAGGAACGCCTCGTCCCACTTGAGCCGGTCGACGGCGCGCTTGCGGTCGGCCCAGTCCAGCGGGCGGTGGATGGCCCGGATGGCCTCGGCCCGCCCGTACAGCCCGTACCGTTCCCGCAGGTCGGCAGGCATCGGGTCGGGCCCGGCGTCCAGGGTTTCCAGGAGGGTCTGGATCGACCGGGCGATGACCCACGAGCTGACCCTGGCGGTGGCTGGGTAGACCGGGATCAGCTCGGCCGCGAACTCGGCGGCCAGCTCCGGCGTGAGGTCGGCGTTGGGCGGCGCCCCGGGCAGCAGCTCATACTCCGGGTGGACCAGCTGGAGCCGTCCCCGGTAGCTGGACACGGTGCCCGCGAACATGCCCACCATGCCAGGCACCAGCTTCTTGAAGCCGTATTCGGCGCGGGTGGACCGGAAGAAGAACGTCAGCACCAGCTTGGCGCGGTCGTCGGTGATGATCACCTCGCCGCGGGTCCGGAAGTTGCGGTTGCGCATGGTGTGCAGGCTGACGTGGTCCACGCGCGCCAGCACGGTCACGTGGTCGTCCTCGCGCAGGCTGGACAGATCGGTGAGCTCGCCGCGGGTGTAGTAGCGCCGCGGGTAGTGCCGCAGCAGGTCGCCGACCGTCTCGATGCCCAGGGCGGCCTGCAGCGCCTTGCCGGTCTTGGGGCCCAGCGCCCGGACGAGCGGTTCGCGGAGCGTGGTCACACCTGGCAGCATAGAAGGGCGGCCGGACAAACGGCGGCGACAAGAAGGTTGGTTCGCGCACGGCCGGGGGGATCGGGTAAGCTGCGACGGCTGCCTGATCCGCTGGTGAGCGGATCCGTACCTACTTCCCTCTGGAGCGAACCGTGGCTTCCGTCTGCGACGTGTGCGGTAAGGGGCCGGGCTTCGGCAAGAACGTCTCGTTCTCCCACCGCCGCACTTCGCGCCGTTTCAACCCGAACATCCAGCGCAAGCGCGTCGTCGTGGGCGGCACGCCCTCGCGGGTGTACGTGTGCACCTCCTGCATCAAGGCGGGCAAGCTCCCGCGCTAGCCACGCCAGCTGATAAACGGAAGTGGTCCCAGCCGGCGTCCCCGGCCCACTCCCGGCCGTCGACCAGGACGCCGCCGCCGTCTAGCACCGTCCCGATCACCGTCCAGTTCGGCGGCAGGGCCACGTCCGGCTTGAACGTGGCGGCCAGGGCGTGATCCTCGCCGCCGGTCAGCACCCAGCTGAGCGCGAGCTGGTCCGGTGGGCCCGAACCACGGCCCGTTCGGCCGAAAAAAACTCTGGCTGCGGCCCGCAGGTCGTCGCCGGGGCTGAGCCGGTCCGATGAGAGGTCGATGCGGACGCCGCTGGCCGCCGCGACGTGGCCGAGGTCGGCGAGCAGGCCGTCGCTGACGTCGATCATGGCCGTGGCGCCCAGGTCGGCGGCCTGCGGGCCCGCGTCGTAGGGCGGTTCGGGGCGGCGGTGGGCGGCTTGCAGGGGGCCGTCGGCCTCGCCTGCCTCCAGCAGGGCCAGGCCCGCGGCGGCGCGGCCGAGCGTGCCCGTGACGGCGACCAGATCGCCGGGGGCGGCGCCGGAACGCAGCACCGGGGACCGGCCGGCCAGGTCGCCCAGGACGGTCGTGGCGAGCAGGACGGACTCCGCGCGCGCGGTGTCCCCGCCGACCACCGTCGCGCCGGCCCGGGCGCACTCGGCGGCCAGGCCCGCGGTCAGGTCGCGGGCCCAGGCCACCGGCAGGTCGGGCGGGGCGGCCAGCGCGACCAGCAGGCCGGTGGGCAGCGCGCCCATGGCCGCGACGTCGATCAGGCTGCGGGCCGCGGCCTTGCGGCCTACGTCCTCCCCGGTGGACCAGTCGCGGCGGAAGTGCCGTCCTTCGAGCAGGAAGTCCGTGCTGGCCACCACCCGGCCGTCGGGGGCGGCCAGGACCGCCGCGTCGTCGCCGATCCCGACCAGCGTGCGCGGATCGGGCGGCAGCCACCCCGACAGCGCCGTGATCAGGCCGAACTCCCCCAGCGCGGCCACGGTCTGCTCGTCGGCGGCGATGGCGCTCTCCCGTCGGGGTCAATTGGCCGTAGGTGTCATTGGTCTGCACCATTACGGTAGCGTGATCCAGCAGGGCCACCTGTCCCGCAATAGCCCTGGGAGAACCTCATGGTAGAGGCTTACATCCTCGTCCAGACCGAAGTGGGCAAGGCCGCCGACGTGGCCTCGCACATCGGCAAGATCGTCGGCGTCACGCAGGCCGAGGACGTCACCGGCCCGTACGACGTCATCGTGCGCGCCCAGTCCGACAACGTGGACGACCTGGGCCGGCTCGTCACCACTCAGATCCAGGCCGTGCCCGGGATCACCAGGACGCTCACCTGCCCCGTGGTGCACATCTGAGGAGTTCGGTCGCGAGCGGAGCGGTGCGCGGGCCGAGGCCGAGTTCGGCGGCGCCGCGCAGGTCGTCGGGCGTGTCCACGTCCCGGCGCAGGCCCGGGATGTTGCTGAGCTGGAGTTCGGCGGCTCCGTCCGCCGCGTGCCTGCTCCGGCTGGCCAGCCCGAAGGCGGGCGTGAACGCCGCGCCCGGCGCCGCGGTGTACAGCGTGGTGCCGTCGGCGGCGGCGTCGGCTACGAAGGCGTTCGGCCAGTTGGCGGCCGCTTGGAGGGCGCGGGCCAGCTCGACCGGGCGCAGCGCGGGCAGGTCGGCCGACAGCGCGGCCAGGCCGGACGCCGGCCAGCGTCCGGCGGCGACCGCGGCGCCGTGGCGCAGCGCCGCGTTGAGGCCGTCGCGCGGCTCGTCGGGGATCACCTGCGCGCCGAGTTCGGTCAGGGCGGCCGCGGCCACCGGGTCGTCGCTGATCACGACGGCCCGGGCGACCTGGGCGGTTTCGAGTACGGCGGTTACCGTGTCGCAGGCCACGGCCAGGGCCAGCTCGCCGCGGCGCGGGCCGGCCAGCCCGGCCAGCCGGGACTTGGCCTGGGTGAGGACCTTGACGGGCATCAGCACTGACCAGCTGATCAGCGCGTTATCGGTCATATGGTTGATCCTGCCTCGACACCAGAGCACCTGAACCAGGAGACTGACGCTATGAGCACGGGTGACCAGCCTACGGCCCGCCGCGAGTGGAGCTACTCCCGAGGCTGGCGGCTGTTCTCGCAGATCATCCTGCATCCGGGGCTGCGGGCGCTGATCAGGTTCAAGTGGTCGGGCCGGGCCAACATTCCGAAGACCGGCGGCATCATCCTGGCCCCGAACCACATGTCCTACGCCGACTGGCCCGCGATCGCCCTGTTCAGCGACGGCTACGCGCGCCGGTACCCGGTGTTCATGATCAAGTCGGGCATCTTCGAGGTCAAGGTGGTCGGGTGGCTGCTGTACAAGTTCGGGCAGCTGCCGGTGTACCGCGGCCGCGGCGACGCCGGCCTGGTGCTCAAGCAGGCCGAGCGGGCGCTGCGCAAGGGCGACGCGGTGATCGTCTACCCGGAGGGCACCGCCACCCGCGACCCGGACCTGTGGCCGATGGTGGGCAAGACCGGCGCCGCCCGGCTGGCCCTGACCACCGGGGCGCCGGTGATCCCGATCGCGCAGTGGGGGGCGCAGCACATCCTCCCCTACGGCACCAAGAAGGTGCACCTGTGGCCGCGCAAGACGGTCCAGATGGTGGCCGGGCCGCCGGTGGACCTGTCGGCGTGGGCCGGCCAGCGGCTCGGCGCCTCGACGCTGGAGGCCGCCACGGCCGCCATCATGGCTGACATCACCGCCCTGCTGGCCACGGTCAGGCACGAGACACCACCCGCCGTACCGTGGGATCCCGCCGCCGGCGGCCGGGTCGCGGAATTGGACGGAACGGACGGTGCTGCTGCGGCCGCGGCCGGTTCGGTGTCCCCTTCGCCGGTCCCGGAGCCGCCTGGTGCGGCCGCCACATGAGGGCAGCGGTCATGGGGGCCGGGGCCTGGGGGACCACGTTCGGGCAGGTGCTCTGCGACGCCGGGACCTCGACCGTGCTGTACGCGCGCCGGCCGGAGCAGGCCAAGGCTCTGCGCGAGTCACATGAGAACCCGGACTACCTGCCCGGCGTCGTGCTTTCCGCGGCGTTGGACGCGACCGGTTCCGCCGCTTCGGCACTGGAGGGGGCGGATATCGTGGCCTTCGCGGTGCCGGCGCAGTCGCTGCGTTCTAATTTGCTGGAGTGGAAGCCGCTGATCCCGGCGGGCGCGCTGCTGGTGAGCCTGATCAAGGGGATCGAGCACGGCACCCGGCAGCGGATGAGCGAGGTTGTGTGCGAGGTGCTCGGCGCGGATGTGGCGCGGGTGGCGGTTGTGGCCGGGCCGAACCTGGCGGGCGAGATCGTCCGGCGGCAGATCACCGCGGCGGTGGTGGCCTGCGAGTCTTCCGATGGGGCGATGGCGCTGCAGGGCGCGTGCCACGCGCCGTACTTCCGGGTGTACACCAACACCGACGTGATCGGGTGCGAGCTTGGCGGGGCGGTGAAGAACATCATCGCGATCGCGGCCGGGATCGCGGTGGCGATCGGGCTGGGGGACAACACCCGGGCCACGCTGATCACCCGGGGCCTGGCCGAGATGGCCCGGCTGGGCTCGGCGCTCGGCGCGCAGGCGCAGACGTTCGCCGGGCTGGCGGGCATGGGCGACCTGATCGCCACGTGTTCCTCGCCGCTGTCACGCAACAGGACGTTCGGGGAGAACCTGGGCCGCGGGATGTCGGTCGCGGAGGCCACCGCGCTGAGCCCGACCGCGGAGGGCGTAGCCTCGTGCGAGCCGGTCCTCGAACTGGCCAGGTCCCGCGGCGTGGAGATGCCCATCACCGAGGTGGCGGCGGCGGTCATGCGGGACGGACTGCCCGTGAAGGAGGCCGCGGCGATGCTAGCGTCACGGTCAGCCAAGCCGGAGTGGTACGGGCCTTAGGGGTGGTTCTGTCGTGGACATAGTGCGCAAGCAGGCTGGGGAGAACACACGAGCGGTGCATCTCCCGGCCCCGCCGACGCCGACGCAGCAGCCGCTCGGCACGCCGGTGTACCGCACCGCGGCGTTCTCGTTCGGCTCGTCGGAGGAATACCGCGCCGTCCTGAACGACGAGATGCCCGGCTACACCTACAGCCGGATCGACAACCCGACGGTCGACGCGTTCGCCCGGGCGGTCGCCGCGCTGGAGGGGGTGAACCTGCCGCGGTGGCCCGCGGCCCAGGCGTTCGCGTCGGGGATGGCTGCCATCAGCGGGGTGTTCTGGACCTTCGCCCGGGCCGGGGCGCACGTGGTGGCGTCCTCCGCGCTGTACGGCGGGACCTACTCGTTCCTGCGCAACGTCTTGTCGCGGTTCGGGGTCGAGACGGACTTCGTAGACATCACCGATGTCGAGGCAGTTCGGGCGGCGATGCGGCCGACGACGCGGATCATCTACGCGGAGACGATCGCCAACCCCACCACGGCCGTGGCCGATGTGCGGGCCTTGTCCGAGATCGCGCACGACGCCGGGGCGCTGCTGGTGATCGACTCCACGCTGGCCCCGCCGGTCATCTGCCGGCCGCTGGAGCACGGCGCCGACCTGGTCATCCACTCCGCGACCAAGTACATCGGCGGGCACTCGGACACCACCGGCGGCGTGGTCACCGGGCGCATCGAGCTGATCAGCAACATCCGCAGCGTCCGGGTGGACACCGGCGGGTCGCTGGCCCCCGACGAGGCGTTCCTGCTGCGGCGGGGCCTGGAGACGCTGCCGTTGCGGGTCCGGCGGGCCTGCTCGACCGCGTCGGTGTTCGCCGCGGCGCTGTCCCGGCACCCGACCGTGCTGCGCATCGACTACCCGGGGCTGCCCTCACATGCCGGGCATGAGGTCGCCCGGCGGCTGTTCGACGCGGGGCCGGAAGGCGTGCGGTTCGGCGCGATCGTCACCGTCACCCCGCACGGCGGGCGCGACGCGGGCATGGCGTTCGCCGACAAGCTGCGGCTGGCCGAGGTGGCCACGTCGCTGGGCGGGACGCACACCGTGGTCAGCCACGTGGCCTCCACCACCCATCGCCAGCTGGACGATCGTGCGCTGACGGCGGGCGGCATCGACCCGGGGGCGGTACGCTTCTCCATTGGCCTGGAGGACCCCGAGGACCTGATCTCCGACGCGTACGTGGCCCTGGAGTCCCTCAGCAGGCCTTAGCGGCTCGTTTGCAGGTTCGCTTTGTTTGCTGGTTTGTTTTGCTGTCGTCTTTGTTTTGCTGTCGTCTTTGTTTTGCTGTCGTCTTTGTTTTGCTGTCGTCGTCGGGGAGGTCGGGTGGCGCGGAAGATCCGGGTGGCTGTGGTGTTCGGGGGGCGCAGCACGGAGCACGCGGTGTCGTGCGCCAGCGCGGGGCTGGTGCTGTCGGCCATCGACCGGGATCGCTACGACGTGCTGCCGATCGGCATCGCCACCGACGGACGTTGGGTGCTGACCGCGGATGACCCTGTTCGGCTGGCTCTGTCTTCCGGGTCGTCGCCGTCGGTGGAGGCGGTGGCGGTGCCGGGTGCCTCGGTCGTGCCGCTGGGCGGCTCCCTGCAGGTGATGGAGCCGGGTTCGGTGCCGCGCGACCTCGGCGCGGTGGACGTGGTGCTGCCGCTGCTGCACGGTCCCTACGGCGAGGACGGCACGATCCAGGGGCTGCTGGAGATGACCGGGACGCCGTACGCGGGCGCGGGCGTGTTCGCCAGCGCGGCCGGCATGGACAAGGAGTACATGAAGCTGATCGTCGCCGCGCGCGGGCTGCCGGTCGGGCGCTACGTGGTGGTGCGTGACCGGGACTGGTGCGGTCCGGGCGGCTCGGCGGGCTCGGCCGGCTTTGATGAGCGCAAGCGGGTGCTGGACGAGATCGCGGAGCTGGGCTGGCCGGTGTTCGTCAAACCGGCTCGCGGCGGGTCGAGCGTCGGAATCACCCGGGTCACCTGCCTGGAGGATGTGGAACCCGCGGTGGAGGCCGCCCGGGTGAACGACCGGAAGGTGCTGGTCGAGGCCGCTGTGGAGGGCCTCGAGATCGAGTGCGCGGTGCTGGAGGGGATCGACGGCGGGCCGCCGGAGGCCAGCCTTCCCGGCCAGGTGGTGGTGGACCTGGGGTCGTCGTTCTACGACTTCGAGGCCAAGTACCTGGCCGCCGGGACGACGATGCGGATCCCCGCGCCCATTCCCGCGGAGGCGGCCACGCTCGTCCGGTCGATGGCGTGCGCGGCGTTCGAGGCCATCTCGTGTGAGGGGCTGGCCCGGGTCGACTTCTTCTACACCCCGGCCGGGCAGGTCGTGTTCAACGAGATCAACACGATGCCGGGGATGACGCCCGCCTCGGGGTTCCCGCTCATGTGGGCGGCCACCGGGCTGCCGCTGCCGCAGCTCATCGACCGGATCATCCAGACCGCGCTGCGCAAGCGGCCCGCTCGCGCGACGGCCGCGGTCGGATGCTGGTGCGCGCTGACCTGCCGCGGTCGTCCGGGGGTTGTGGCACACAGGCCCCGCAAGACGGGGGTCGTGGCACACGCACCCCATACCAGATCCGCGATCCGGGCCAGGGACGGCAGCTCACCCGCTAGAACAGGCACGATGTGCCATCGACTACGGAAACCCGGGAAACGCAGCCCCAGGTCGGGCGCACCACGGGGCGCTGCTGCACCACCGGGCACGCCGGAAACGGCGGCGGGCGGCGTCCGGGCAGGATCCCCGGATGCCGCCCGCTCTGTGTGTTACTTCTTGCTGCCCGGCTTGTCGCCGTTAACGAGGGCCTTGAAGTCGGCGCCGGCGCGGAACTTCGGCACTGAGCTCTTGGGCACCTCGATGGTGGCCCCGGTGGCGGGGTTGCGAGCGGTGCGAGCCGGACGCTCGCTCTTCTCGAAGACGCCGAACCCGGTGATGGCCACCTTGTCGCCGTTCGCGACGGCCGACTGGATGGTCTCGAGCACCGCGTTCACGGCTTCGGTCGCGGACTTCTTGTCCCCCAACCGTTCCGAGATCGCGTCGATCAGATCACGCTTGTTCATGTTCACTCCTGCGCTTCCCCCACAGGTCGCGTGAGCTTGCTCCGATCCTCCGTTGCGAGGCCGCGACCTCTGACCTGCCCGAAAGTAGGCGATCCAGCGCCGTTGCACAATAACATCGGCCAGATTAGGCCCCGTGTCGGCGAAGATCACACCGCCGCGGACGTGCTGCGTGTGCGGAACGTAGTTATTTGTCCGGTTGATGCTACTTTCCGGATACGCCCGTGGTCAGGGCGTTGCGAGGCGCTTCGCTGGGTGGCGGGGCGGCGCCGTCATCCTGCTGGCCGACGGCGCCGAGCCCCTTCCGCGAGCGTCTGGCCTCCTCTGGGCGCTTGCGCCCCGCCTGTCACCCCCGTCACCATCTGACCCACTTCCGGGGAGCCGCCCAACGACGTCGTTGCCGCAACCACGTCGTCCTGACGACATGGGAGCCACAACCATGTTGTTACCGCCGACGCTGGCTCCCGGATTTACGCGGTGACAGGGAGCCAGCTGGGGCGGGAGAGCTCGAAGGCGGTGATGTCGTCGGTGTGGCGGAGGGTCAGGCCGATATCGTCCAGGCCCTCCATGAGGCGCCAGCGGGTGTAGTCGTCGAGGTCGAAAGGGGCCTTGACGCCGGCCGCGTCGGCGAGGACCACGCGGGCGTCTAGGTCCACGGTGACCTCGGTGGCGGGATCGGCCTCGACGGCGTCTTGCAGGGCGGCCACGGCGGCCTCGGGCAGGATCACCGGGAGCAGGCCGGCCTTGGTCGCGTTGGAGCGGAAGATGTCGCCGAAGCGGGGCGCGATCACGGCGCGGAAGCCGTAGTCGGTCAGGGCCCAGACCGCGTGCTCGCGGGACGAGCCGGTGCCGAAGTCGGTCCCGGCGACCAGGATGGTCGCGCCCGCATACCGCGGCTGGTTGAGCACGAACGAGGGATCCTCGCGCCAGGCCGCGAACAAGCCCTCGCCGAAGCCGACCCGGCTGACCCGCTTGAGGTACTCGGCCGGGATGATCTGGTCGGTGTCCACGTTGGTCCGCCGCAGCGGCACCGCGCGACCGGTGTGGGTGGTGAACGGTTCCATGGGAGCTGTCTCCTGTTACAGGTCGGCGGGTGCGGCGAGGTGGCCGGTGACCGCGGTGGCGGCCGCGACCGCGGGTGAGACCAGGTGGGTGCGCCCGCCCTTGCCCTGGCGGCCCTCGAAGTTGCGGTTGGAGGTCGACGCGCTGCGCTCGCCCGGGGCGAGCTTGTCCGGGTTCATCCCCAGGCACATCGAGCAGCCGGCCGCGCGCCACTCGGCCCCGGCCGCGGTGAACACCGCGTCCAGGCCCTCCTGCTCGGCCTGGGCCCGGACCTGCATGGATCCGGGCACGACCAGCATCCGGACGGACGGGGCGATCCGGCGCCCGCGCAAGACATCGGCGGCGGCGCGCAGGTCCTCCAGCCTGCCATTGGTGCACGAGCCGAGGAAGACGGTGTCCACGGTCACGTCGCGCAGGGCGGTGCCCGCGGTCAGGCCCATGTAGGTCAGCGCCCGCTCGGCCCCGGCGCGCTCGTCGGGGTCGGCGAACGAGCCGGGGTCGGGCACGGAGGCAGCCAGCGGCAGCGCCTGGCCGGGGTTGGTGCCCCAGGTCACGTACGGGGTCAGCGTCCCGGCGTCGAGCGTCACCTCATGATCGAAGGCCGCGTCGTCGTCGCTGGGCAGTGCGCGCCAGTGGTCCAGGGCCCGCTCCCAGTCCGCGCCGGACGGCGCGTGCGGCCGGCCCTCCAGGTAGGCGAACGTCACGTCGTCCGGCGCGACCAGCCCGGCCCGCGCGCCGGCCTCGATGGACATGTTGCAGACGGTCAGGCGGCCCTCCATGGACAGCGCGCGGACCGCGGGACCTCGGTACTCGACCACGTAGCCCTGGCCGCCGCCGGTGCCGATCTTGGCGATGATGGCCAGGATCAGGTCCTTGGGCGCCACGCCGTCGGGCAGCGCGCCGTCCACCGTGATGGCCATTGTCTTGGGCCGCGACTGGGGCAGCGTCTGGGTGGCGAGCACATGCTCGACCTCGCTGGTCCCGATGCCGAAGGCCAGCGCGCCGAACGCGCCGTGGGTGGAGGTGTGCGAGTCGCCGCAGACGATGGTCAGGCCCGGCTGGGTCAGCCCGAGCTGCGGGCCGATGACGTGCACGATCCCCTGCCCGGCGTCCCCCATGGGATGCAGCCGGATGCCGAACTCGGCGCAGTTCTTGCGCAGCGCCTCGACCTGGGTTCGCGACACCGGGTCGGTGACGGGACTACCCGGTCCGGACAGCGGGACGCCCGGGCCGGTGATTCCGGTGGTCGGGACGTTGTGGTCCTCGGTGGCAATGGTGAGGTCGGGGCGGCGCACCTTGCGGTCGGCCGCGCGCAGCCCGTCGAAGGCCTGCGGGCTGGTCACCTCGTGGATCAGGTGGAGGTCGATGTAGAGCAGGTCGGGCTCGCCTTCCGCGCTGCGCACCACGTGGGCGTCCCAGATCTTCTCGGCGAGCGTACGGCCCATCACCGCTCTCCTTTCGCTGTTGCCTCAACAGTTTGCGTCTCGCATTCCGAGACGGCAGTATTCATAACATGAACAACTCTAGCGGAGTCGGCGTCCTCGACAAGACGGTTTCCGTACTGTCCGCCCTGGAGAACGGCCCGGCCTCGCTGGCCCAGCTGGTCAAGGCGACCGGCCTGGCCCGGCCCACGGCGCACCGCATCGCGGTCGCCCTGGAGACGCACCGGATGCTGGCCAGGGACACGCAGGGCCGGTTCGTACTCGGCCCGCGGATCGGCGAACTGGCCGCCGCGGCCGGGGAGGACCGGCTGCTGGCCATCGCCCAGCCGATCCTGGTCCAGCTCAGGGACATCACCGGGGAGAGCGCCCAGCTGTACCGACCGCACGCCGACACGCGGATCTGCGTGGCCGCGGCCGAGCGGACCAGCGGGCTGCGGGACACGGTCCCGGTCGGGGCCGCGCTGCCGATGACCGCGGGCTCGGCGGCCCAGGTCCTGCTGGCCTGGGAGGAAGGCAGCCGCATGCACCGCGGGCTGCGTGGCGCGAAGTTCACCGCCACCACGCTGGCTCAGGTGCGCCGGCGCGGCTGGGCCGCCACGGCCGCCGAGCGAGAGCCCGGCGTCGCCTCGGTGTCCGCGCCGGTGCGCGGCCCCGGCGGCCGCATCATCGCCGCCGTCTCGGTATCCGGCCCGATCGAGCGTCTGACCCGCTCCCCCGGCCGCCTGCACGCCCCCGCCGTCGTCGCCGCCGGCGACAAGATCAGCAAGCTCCTCCGCGCCGAGTACTGAGCGGGGAGGGAAGGCGGCGCCTTCGAGGGCGCCCGGAGGCGAACGGGGGAAAAGCGAGTACCCTGCCTGATGGCGGGAGGGTTTCAGCCGGCCGGACGGGTGCTTCGATGGATGTGCAATGATGGAAATAAGGACGGGACGGGAACGACGCCACCGGGGAACGGATACGAGGTCGCGCTGATGAAGGCAGGTGTCGTCAAGGAGACCGCGCCGGGCGAGCGCCGGGTGGCTCTGGTGCCGGAGGCGGTGGCCAAGCTCGCGACGGCTGGGATCGAGGTGCTGGTCGAGCGCGGGGCGGGCGAGGGTGCCTGGCTGAGCGATTCGCTGTATGCCGACACGGGCGCGACCATTGTCAGCGCCGCCGAGCTGTACCGGGACGCCGACGTCATTCTCACCGTGACCAAGCCGTCCGCCGGGACGGTCGGGCTGATGCGGCGCGGCCAGGCGGTGATCGGGATGCTGACCCCGCTGGTCAACCCCGAACTGGCCGCGGCGTTGGCCGCCCAGGGCGTGACCGCGATCAGCCTGGACCAGATGCCGCGCACGCTGACCAGGACCCAGCCGATGGACGCGCTCAGCTCGCAGGCCAACGTGGCCGGGTACAAGGCGGCGCTGGTGGCGGCGGCCGAGTTCGGCCGGTTCTTCCCGCTGCTGATCACCGCGGCGGGCACCGCGCGCCCGGCCAAGGTGCTGGTGCTCGGCGCCGGGGTGGCTGGCCTGCAGGCCATCGGAACGGCCCGGCGGCTTGGCGCGATGGTGAGCGGGTATGACGTCCGGCCCGCGTCCAAGGCCGAGGTCGAGTCGCTCGGAGCCACGTTCATCGAGCTGACCGCGGGGGTCTCGGCGGCCGGCGAAGGTGGCTACGCCCGCGAGCTGACCGCCGAGGAGCGCCAGGCCCAGCAGGACGAGCTGGTCGGGCACATCGCCCGGCACGACGTCGTGCTCACCACCGCCCAGGTGCCCGGCCGCCGGCCGCCGCTGCTGGTGACCGAGGACGCGATCAAGGAAATGACGGCAGGGTCGGTCATCGTGGACATGGGCGCCAGCGAGCTGGGCGGAAACGTGTCCGGCTCACGGCCCGGCGAGACGGTCGTCACCGGCAACGGAATCACGATCATCGGCGCGGACAACCTGCCCGCCTCGATGCCCACCGCGGCGTCGGCCGCCTACTCGCGGAACATCTCCTCGCTGCTGGAGTACCTGACCGCTGACGGCGCGCTGGCCATCGATACCAGCGACGCGATCCAGGCCGGCGTAGTGATCACGCACGACGGCCGGGTCGTGAACGAGGGAGTGGCCGCCCTGGTCACCGAGGAGGGAGGCGCCAATGTCAACGGCCCTGGTGACTGACCTGACCATTTTCGTCCTCGCGCTGCTGGTCGGCATCGAGGTCATCGGGAAGGTGCCGGCCACTCTGCACACGCCGCTGATGTCGGCGACCAACTCGATCCACGGCATCGTGCTCGCCGGCGCGCTGCTGATCGGGGTGACCGCGCACACCGTGGTCGGCTACATCCTGGCCTTCGTGGCCGCGGTGTTCGCCGCGGCCAACGTGGTCGGTGGGTACGTGGTAACCGAACGGATGCTCAAGATGTTCCGGCGCAAGGCACCCGAGCAGGGCGGCCCGGAGATGAACACTGAGCTCAGCGGCCACAAGGGCCTGAAGGGGATCTTGAGCAGGGTGGGGGGCAAGGCACAGTCATGAGCGAGCCTTGGTCTGTAGGCGAGCGGGGCAGCACAGTCATGAGCGAGCCTTGGTCTGTAGGCGAGCGGGGCGGCACAGTCATGAGCGAGCCTTGGTCTGTAGGCGAGCGGGGTAGCGCATCATGAGTGGGTTCGAGGGGAACATCCAGCTCGTCTACGTGCTGGCCGCGGCCCTGTTCGTGTTCGGCCTGCACCTGATGAACAGCCCGGCCACCGCGCGCCGCGGCAACCAGGTGTCGGTGGCCGGCATGGTGATCGCGGGCATCGCCACGTTCATCCTGCTCATCCACGACGGCACAGTCACCGCCACGGGCTGGATCGTCCTGATCGCCGGCGCGCTGATCGGCTCCGCGATCGGCCTGTACGCGGCGCGCACGGTGCAGATGACGGCGATGCCGCAACTGGTGTCGGCGTTCAACTCCGTCGGCGGCGGCGCCGCCGCTCTGGTGGCGATCTACGGCTACATCGACTCCGAGGCCAACGCCGGCGGCGTGCTCGGCACGACCACGGTGTTCACCCTGCTCGACGTGCTGATCGGCTCGGTGACGTTCTCCGGGTCGATCATCGCGGCCGGCAAGCTGCAGGGCTGGATCGGCGGCCAGCCGATCATCTTCAAAGGCAGCCGCCTGCTCAACGTGGCGCTGGCCGTGGTGGCGGTCGGCGCGGCCGCGTTCATGCTCACCACGGCGAGCCTGCCGGCGCTGCTCATCGTGGTGCTGGCCGCCCTGGGGTTCGGGATCTTGATGGTGCTGCCGATCGGCGGCGCGGACATGCCGGTGGTGATCTCGCTGCTGAACGCGTTTACCGGCACCGCGGTGGCGATGGCCGGCTTCGTCATCGCCAACTGGGCCCTGATCGTGGCCGGAGCGCTGGTCGGGGCGTCCGGTGGCATCTTGACCAAGCTGATGGCCGACGCGATGAACCGGTCGCTGATCAACATCATCGTGGGCGGGTTCGGCACCGGGGACAGCGCGGTCGCGGTGGGCGCGGCGGCCGACGCCCACGTCCGCTCGATCGCGGCCGACGACGCGGCCATCCAGCTCGCCTACGCGTCCAAGGTCATCATCGTGCCCGGCTACGGCCTGGCCGCGGCGCAGGCCCAGCACGGCGTGGCCGAACTGGCCAAGCTGCTGGAGGACCGCGGCATCGAGGTCAGCTACGCCATCCACCCGGTCGCGGGCCGGATGCCCGGCCACATGAACGTGCTGCTGGCCGAGGCCAACGTGCCCTACCCGCAGCTGAAGGAGATGGAGGAGATCAACCCGGAGTTCAGTCGGGCCGACGTAGCCCTGGTCATCGGGGCCAACGACGTGACCAACCCGGCCGCGCGCCGTCCGGGCAACGAGATCTCCGGAATGCCGATCCTGGACGTGGACCAAGCCAAGTCGATCATCGTGGTCAAGCGGTCAATGGGCCACGGCTACGCGGGCCTGGAGAACGAGCTGTACTACGACGCCAAGACCAGCATGTACTTCGCCGACGCGAAGAAGGCCATGGCCGAGCTGACCGCCGCCGTAAAGACGCTAGTCGCCTAACGATCCCCGCGCCAGAGGTGCCGATGGGCGCCGGAGGCGAGCGGGAAGATAGAGCGCCGGAGGCGAGCGGGAAGATAGAGCGCCCGGAGGCGAGCGGGAAGATAGGGTGCGGGGAAAGATCTTCAGGAGGAGGGCCGTCGTGACCGAACGAACCAAGATCACCCTGGATGAGTCCGAGATCCCGACCCAGTGGTACAACGTCATCCCGGACCTGCCCGCACCGCCGCCTCCGCCGCTGCACCCGGGGACGGGCCAGCCGGTGGGACCGGAGGACCTGGCGCCGCTGTTCCCGATGCAGCTCATCCTTCAGGAAGTGGCCACCGACTCGTTCATCGACGTGCCCGGCGAGGTACTCGACGTCTACCGCCTGTGGCGGCCCACCCCGCTGTACCGGGCGCGCCGGCTGGAGAAGGCGCTGAACACCCCGGCCCGGATCTACTACAAGTATGAAGGCGTCTCCCCCGCCGGCTCGCACAAGCCGAACACCGCGGTCCCGCAGGCGTACTACAACTCGGTCGAGGGCACCAAGCGGCTGACCACCGAGACCGGCGCGGGCCAGTGGGGCAGCGCGCTGGCCTTTGCGTGCTCCCAGTATGGCATCGACTGCGAGATCTGGATGGTCCGCGCGTCCTACGACCAGAAGCCGTACCGGCGCACGATGATGCAGACCTGGGGCGCCACCGTGCACCCGAGCCCGTCCCGGGCCACCACCGCGGGCGCGAAGATCCTGGCCGCTGACCCGGACTCGCCGGGCAGCCTGGGCATCGCGATCAGCGAGGCGGTTGAGGCGGCCGGGGGCAGCGCCGACACCAGGTACGCGCTGGGCAGCGTGCTTAACCACGTGCTGATGCACCAGACGGTAATCGGCCAGGAGGCGATCAAGCAGTTCGCCGCGGCCGGGGAGGACATGCCCGACCTGATCGTGGGCTGCACCGGCGGCGGGTCGAACTTCGCCGGGCTGTTCCTGCCGTTCCTGCGGGAGAAGCTGGCGGGCCGGGCCAACCCGGTGTTCCGCGCGGTCGAGCCAACCGCCTCCCCGTCGTTCACCCGCGGCGTGTACGCCTACGACTTCGGCGACACGGCCGGGTTCACCCCGCTGCTGAAGATGCACACGCTCGGGCACGATTTCATCCCGGACCCGGTGCACGCGGGCGGGCTGCGCTACCACGGCATGTCGCCGCTGCTGTCGCACATGTACGAGCTGGGGATGTTCGAGGCGGTGGCCAAGCAGCAGCGGGAGTGCTTCGCGGCCGCGGTGCTGTTCGCCAGGACCGAGGGCATCATCCCGGCGCCGGAGCCGGCCCACGCGCTCGCCGTGGCTATCGAGGAAGCCAAGCAGTGCGCCCTCTCCGGCGAGCCGAAGGTGATCCTCACCGCGCTGTGCGGGCACGGCCACTTCGACATGGTGGCCTACGAGAAGTACCTGACCGGCGAGATGACCGACTTCGACCTGCCCCAGGAGCGCATCGACGCCGCGATCGCCAACCTGCCCGCGGTCGGCTGAGGCGCTGCCAGGCGGAGTGAAACCCGGGGTTCACCACACAAGAGCGTGGTGGATTCCGGGTTTCACCACGTTTGGGGGCGGGGCGGGGGCGGGGCAGCGTCACTCTGGGACGCGTGGGCGTGGATGGGGGCGGGTACCACGGACCGTTCGGGCTAAAGAGCGTTACGGCGGGTTTGGATGGCGGTGGCCAGGCCGGTCAGTACGGCGGCGGTGGCGGCGAGGTCCATGCAGGCGTCGGTGACGCTCTGGCCGTAGATGAGGTCGGCCGGGGGGCCGGGCTCCTGGCGGCCCTCGGCCAGGAAGCTCTCCAGCATGACGCCGGTCAGGCCCTGCTCGCCGGCCGCCAGTTGCTCGGCGATGGCCGCGGCGACCAGCGGCTGGCGGCGATGGTCCTTGCCGCTGTTGCCGTGGCTGGCGTCGACCATCAGGCGGCGGGGCAGGCCGTTGCCCTCGATCAAGTCCAGGGCCTTGGCCACGTGGCTCGGCTCGTAGTTGGGGCCGGCGCGGCCGCCGCGCAGGATCACGTGAGTGTCCCGGTTCCCGGCCGTGGTCACCACCGCGGCGGCGCCGTTGTGGGTGACGCCGAAGAACGTGTGCCCCTCGGCCGAGGCGCGGCACGCGTCGACCGCCACCTGGACGTCGCCGTCCGTGCCGTTCTTGAACCCGACCGGCATCGACAGGCCCGAGGCGAGCTGGCGGTGGACCTGGCTCTCGGTGGTCCGGGCCCCGATCGCGCCCCAGGTCACGGTGTCGGCGATGTATTGCGGGGTGATCGGGTCCAGCCACTCGCAGCCCACCGGCAGGCCCAGGCCCACGATGTCGAGCAGCAGCCGGCGGGCGGTGCGCAGGCCGCGGTGCACGTCGTGGCCGCCGTCCATGTCCGGGTCGTTGATCAGGCCCTTCCAGCCGGTCACGGTGCGCGGCTTCTCGAAGTAGACGCGCATCACGATGAGCAGGTCGGCCTGGTGCTGGTCGCGCACGGCGGCCAGGCGGCCGGCGTAGTCCAGCGCCGCGGCCGGGTCGTGCACCGAGCAGGGCCCGGCGATGACCAGCAGGCGGTCATCGGAGCCGTCGAGCACGGCACGGACTTCGGCGCGGGTGCGCTCGACGGTTTCCGCCGGCGCGTCACCGAGCGGCAGTTCGTCGAGCAGGGCCGCCGGGGACAGCAGCGGCTCGTAGCCAGTGATGCGAGTATCCCTGGTGCGCGGCATCAGGCGCGTCTCCTCCCGCGGCTCGCACTCCAGGAGCCTAGCGACACGCGACCGATGCTACACCCCGAGCGACATCGCCCCGGATTTCGGGTCCTTACCTGCCGGTTTCGCTTGCCACCAGGGAGTTCTTAGCGTAGACACATAATTCACCAAACCTGTTCACAGATTAAATGGCGAATCTGAGGGCACGCGCATCGCGGCGGGTCTCGGCATGCGCGTCGTCGTCGTTCTGTCCGACGCCCGGGGCCAAGGCCGGGACCACACCTTCGACCGCGGGAGGCATCTGCCTTGGCACGCCTGCTCATCAGGTCGGGCGAGACATCGCCGACCGGCGCCGGCATCACGCGGCCCGTCGCTGCCCGCTGGCCGGCCGGACGATGGGCGCTGCTGGTCGGGCTGGGCTGGCTGGTGGAGACCGGGCTGCGGATCTGGTTCGGCCGGACGCAGAGCGTGCCGCTGGCCAACCCGGACGAGTCCGCCTTCCTGATCGCGGCGCGGGTGCTGGCCGGCGGCCGGCCACCGACTTCTCCCTCTCCACCCTGTACCAGGCCGGCTATCCGCTGCTGCTCGCCCCGGTGTACTGGTTCACCAGCAACGCGGTGGTGGTGTACCACGCGGTACTGGTCATCAACTCGGTGATCAGCGGGGCGCTGATGCCGCTGGCCTACGTGGCGGGCCGGCGCCTCGGGCTGGTGCGCCCGGCCGCGTACACCGTGGCCGCCGTCACCGCGCTGGTCCCGGCCGGGCTGTTCTACGCCGAGTACGCGATGACCGACGCGATCTACCCGGTGCTGGTGCTGGCCTGGCTGCTCACCGTGCACAGCTGGCTGACCACCCGGTCGGCGCGCGGGCAGTACCTCGCCGCGGCCGGCTCGGGGCTGCTGGCCGGGTACGCCTACGCGGTGCACAGCCGGGGCGTAGTCATCGTGCTCTGCTACGTGGCGGTGGGCGTCCTGGTGGCCTGGCGCCGCCTGGCGCCGCGCCGAACGGCCGCGCTGGCCGCGCTGGCGCTGGCCGCGTCGATGGGGGTCGGCTGGCTGCTTGACCGCTACCTGGCCGCGGCGATGTACCCCGAGGGCACCCGCGACCTGACCGCCCAGGCGGCGAGCACGCTGCGCAGCGTGAACGGCCTGCTCGACGTGTTCGAGATGGCGGCCGGCCAGTGCTGGCGGCTGGTGCTGGACAGCTGGGGCGTGGCCGGGATCGGCCTGGCCGCGGCGGTGGCCGTGATCTTCCGGCCCAGATTCCGGACCGACCTGCGGATCATGGCCGCGGTGGGCGTGGTCGTCACGGCGGTCACCGCCGCCACCGCGCCGGCCGCGCTGCCCCAGGACCAGTCCCAGACCTGGGCTTCGGGCCGCTATCTGGACGGCATGATCGTCACGTTCTTCCTGGTCGGCGCCGTGGTGCTGCTGCGCGCCCGGCCCCGGTTCATCCTGATCTGCGCGGCGGCCACGGCGGTGGTGACGCTGCTGTGCGCCGAGCTGGTCTACGTCTACGCGGGCTCGTCGCTGCCCACCAACATCTTCTCGGAGAGCTTCAACTTCGGCGAGCCGGCCGTGCTGACCCAGAACTGGAACAACGCCGGCGTGTGGCTGGCCACGGTGGTGGTACTGGGCCTGCTCGCGGTGTGGGTTTCGGTCGCGCTGGCGGCCCGGCGATGGACCGGCGTGGTTCTTCTAGGTGTCCGGGTCTCGCGCGTGCTGCGGACGGCGGGAGTGGCCGGGCTGGCCGCGGTGAGCCTGGTCGCCGTGGCCCAGATGACCAGCCACATCTCGCAGGCGTCCACGCCGTCCCAGGCGGCCAGTACGACCGGGTTCGTCGCGGCGACCGGGCTCAAGCCCGGCGACCAGATCGCGGTGGCCTTCGAGGTCGGCGCCGGCATGCCGGCCACCGACGTAGCGTACTGGCTGTGGGCGCCGCAGGCGTTCGAGGTGACCTGGAGCGAGCTGGAGTTCTTCAACCCGTCCCAGGCCCCGCCGGCCGGCGTGACCGTGGTCGAGACCGGCTGGCCGACCGGTCAGCCGGCGTCGGCTAGCTGGGCGGACCACCCGGCCGGGTGGAAGATCGTGGCTTCCGACCAGGCGGCGGGCTGGGTCGCCTGGCGGCGCTCCTGACCGGTCCTGCGCCCCGTGATCGTGTACCGGCCCTGTCGTTTCGGCCCTGTCGTTTCGGCCCTGTCGTTTCGGCCCTGTCGTTTCGGCCCTGTCGTTTCGGCCCTGTCGTTTCGGCCCTGTATCCGCGATGTAACGCACTAGGCTGACTGACCGTGGTACGCCCACTGGATCGCACCGACCTGGCCCCCGTGGCGGCTGCGGCCCGCCCGTCACCGCCCGGCCGTCGCCGGTGGATCCTGCTACTGGTGGCGGGGTGGCTGGTGCAGGCCGGGCTGCGGGCCTGGCTGAGCCGCGCGCAGGTGGTCCCGCTTTCCACCCCGGACGAGTCCGCGTACCTGATCGCGGCGCGGGTCATGTCGGGCGGCGTGACGGCCAACTTCTCCTACTCCACGCTGTATCCGGCCGGGTATCCGCTGCTGATCACGCCGGTGTTCTGGTTCACGCACAACCCGGTCACCGTGTACCACGCCGTGCTGGCCGGGATCAACGCGCCGCTGTCGGCCCTGATCATGCCGCTTGGCTACGTGGCGTGCCGCCGGATGGGTCTCGAGCGGGGATGGGCGTTCGGCGTGTCGATGGCGGCGGCGCTGCTGCCGGCCGCGCTGTTCTACAGCCAGTACGCCATGACCGACGCGATCTTCCCGGTCCTGGTGCTCGGCTGGCTGCTCGCGGTGCACAGCTGGCTTACCGCGCGGTCTGCGCGGTCTTCGTATGTTGCGGCAGTCGGCGCGGCCCTGCTGGCCGGGTACTCCTACGCGGTGCACTCGCGGGGCGCGATCATGGTGGCCGGGTTTGCCGTGGTCGGCGTGTTCTTGTTCTGGCGGCGGATCGTGCCGCGGCTGAGCGCGGTGGCGGCGGGGGTAGCGCTGTGCGTGCCGCTGGGCGTGGCCCGGATTTTGAACCACCACCTGTCCTCGGTCATGTACCCCAGCGGGCCGCGGACCCTGGGCGGGGAGGCGCTGATCCGGCTTCGGACCGCGCACGGCGTGGTCTTTGTAGTGGAGATGGCGATCGGCCAGCTGTGGCGGTTCGTGCTCGACGGCTGGGGAGTGACCGGGGTCGGCCTGGCCTTTGCGGTGTTCGTGGTGGTCCGCCGCGGTTTCCGGTCGGACCTGCGGATCATGGCGGCGCTCGCCGCCGGGGTGACGCTGGTGACCGCGATCACCTCGCCCGCCGCGCTGCCGCCGACCCAGCCGCAGGCGTGGGCCTCCGGGCGCTACCTGGACGGGCTGGTGGTGGTGTTCTTCCTGGCCGGCGCGGCGGTGCTGCTGCGGGCCACGCCACGGTTCACGCTGATCTGCGCGGCCTGCGTGGTGCCGCCCACGCTGCTGGCCGCGCTGGTGGTCACCGTGTACGCGGGCTCGTCGTTGTCCACGTCCGGGTTCGGCGCGGCGTTCGTGTTCGCCGAGCCCGCCGTGCTGACCCAGAACTGGACGCAGGCCAGCGTGCTGCTGGCCACCGCGGTGGCGTTCGTGCTGCTGGGCCTGGCCTGCCTGGTTTGCTGGGCCGCCTCGCGCTGGGGCGGACGCTGGCTCGTCGTCCTGGTCGGCGGGCTCGGGGTGGTCAGCCTGGTCGCGACGCTGCAGATGACCAGCCACATCTCGCAGGCCAGCACGCCCGGCCAGGAGCGCAACATTACCGCCCTGGTGACCGGGACCGGGCTGCGGCCGGGGCAGCACCTGGCCATCGGGACCGGGCTGTCCTGGCAGACCTGGATGCCGCAGGCCTACGAGGTCTGGTGGGCGCCGCTGGAGTTCTTCCATCCGTGGTCCCAGCACCCGCCTGCCGACGCGACCGTGGCCGAGGTGGCCTGGCCGGCCGGGGAGCCCGCGTCGGCGACCTTGCCGCACGCGCCGGCCGGATGGCGGGTGGTGATCGCCGACCGGATCGACGGGTGGGTCGCCTGGCGCCGTGGCTGACCTTCGGCGCGCGGCGCCGTGGCTGACCTTCGGCGCGCGGCGCCGTGGCTGACCTTCGGCGCGCGGCGCCGTGGCTGACCTTCGGCGCGGTACCCGGGGGCGGGCGGGGCAGTCGCGTCCGGCGCGGGAGGCCGAGTACGAGGCGCTCGTCAGGGCGGGGTCACTGGCGGTCGAGGCGCTGGCGTGACGCGTGTTGTGCGTCCGGGAGGGCTTCGGCGGTGAAGCGGGGCGCTTCGGCGGTCAGGATGGCGGTTTGCGGGGTGAGGGCCCAGGCGGCTTCGAGTTCGGCGGCCAGGGTGGCGATGAGGCCGGGGACGTCCTCGGGTGCCTGTCCGTGCAGCGCTTCGGCCACGATCAGGACGGTGGCGGTGTCGGCGCGGACGGCGGAGCGGCCGCTCTGGCGGTTGGTCCAGCGGCGGGCGTGGGCCTGCCCGGCCTGGTCGGCGAAGATCACCTCCCCCGGCGCGGGGTGCTCGGTGTCTCCGGCGAAGGTCAGGTACTCCTCGGTCCCGGTCGCGTAGCGGACCTCGAGCGGGCCGCTGATCTGGGCGACGTCCAGGATGGCGACCGGGATGGCGTAGGCCAGCGAGGCCGCGTTGCACAGGTCGACCAGGGGATGCAGGGCGGGCAGGCGGCCTTCCTTGCGGAAGCGACGCAGCAGCGACTCCGACGCGCAGCGGTACTGGGTGGGCTTGAGCCCCAGCTGCGCGAAGGCCCGCCGCCAGGCCTGGATCTCGGGCAGTTCGCTCTCGGTGCCCACGGTGGCCAGGCGGGCCTTGGCGATCGTCGCGAGGCGGTCGGCCGCCGGGCTGACGCCGGCGGTGCCGGTGATACCCCCGGCGTACAGGACGCCCGGGACCAGTGCCGGGAAGTCACGCCAGATGTCGGCCGAATGCTGGAACCGCATGATCGTGCTCCTCGGTAAGTGTCTGATCAAACGAGCCTGGGCCGCAGACCATTGATGCTGCTGCGCTTCGCGGTCCGCGGATCCCGTGGCCGGGCGTTTAACCATCTCGTCGACCCTGCGCGGACCGGCTCTTGCTCGTAAATTTCATGATGCGGAAAACATTGCGGTGGATCCGGCTTACACGGAGTGTTGTGGTCGCGATAGCTACCCTGATCCACCCTGAAAGCCGGATCCACCGCGATTTTGGGGCGCAAGTACATCGTGGGGCTTGGGTGCCACGAGGCGCAGGCCCAGGGCTAGGCCCGCGGCGACGACGGCGATGCCGGCCCAGACCAGCGGGCGGGGAGCGGGGCCGCCGAGCAGCACGCCGGTCGCGGCCGCGGCTACCGGGGCTACGCCGGTGAGCAGGCCGGCCCGGCTGGCGCCCAGCCGTCCCACGCTGGAATACCACAGGATGAACGCCACGGCGGTGACCGCCACGGCCAGGTAGAGCACGGCCAGCCAGTCGCGGGTGCTCAGCCGGGCGGCGGCGGCGGGACCCTCGTGAACCAGGCCGATCGCGGCGAAGATGACCGCCGCGATCCAGGTGGTGTGCACCGACACGCCCCACGGGCCGTGCCGGTCCAGGACCGGGATGGCCAGCAGGGTGAACGCCGCCTCGCAGCCGAACACCACCACGGCCCAGGCCACCCCGAGGCCGTCGGCGCGGCCCAGGCCCTGGACCAGGCCGGCGCCGCACGTCACAACCAGGGCGGCGGTGATCCCGGTGGCGTTCGGGCGCGATCCCTCGAGCAGCGGCCCGAGCACGGCCAGGACGGCGGGCACGCAGGCCACCGCCACGCCCAGGACGGCGGGCTCGGCGTGCCGGGACCCGGCGACCAGCGCGACGTTGAACAGGACCAGCCCGCTCGCGGCGATGCCGGCCAGCCACAGCCACTCGGCCCCGCGCGGCACGACCAGCGGGCGGCCGGTCAGCCGGGCCAGGACCAGCAGGATCACGCAGGCCACTCCGTAGCGCAGCGCCTCGGCGGTGAACACCGGGGCGTGCGCGAGGACGCCGGAGACCGCGACGCTGCCGCCCACGCAGACCATGGCGACGGTCCCGGTGGCGACGCCGGCCAGGGCGGGCCGCGCGGCGGCGGGTGCTGTCGGCTTGGCGGGTGCTGTCGGCTTGGCGGGTGCTGTCGGCTTGGCGGGTGCTGTCGGCTTGGCGGGTGCGGCGGTAGGGGCGTCCGGGGCGGGGCGGGGGGGCGGGTCGTGGAGGAGGTCGGGAGCGGGCATGACGCCACGGTAGAGAGTCGATGGTATGGCTAACAGGGCCAATAGGGCGGCTCTATAGTGGACCAATGATCAAGGCAGGGCGCGGGGCCGATTTCCTGCAGCTGAGCCCGGCGGCGGCGCCGTCGCGGGGGCTGACCGGCTGGCTGGCCGACGCGATCCGGGCCGCCATCATCGACGGGCGGCTGGGGACCGGGACGGTGCTACCCGCGACCCGGTTGCTGGCCGACGACCTGGGGGTCTCGCGCGGAGTGGTGGTCGAGGCCTACCAGCGGCTGGCCGACGAGGGCCTGGTCAGCGCGCGGCCGGGGACGGGAACCAGGGTGTCCGGGCTGCTGCCGCGGGCTACGGCGGCGCCGACGGGGGCGGGCGCGGGAGGGGCGCGGGCGGAGGGGGCGGGCGCGGGAGGGGCGCGGGCGGAGGGGGCGGGCGCGGGAGGGGCGCGGGCGGAGGGGGCGGGCGCGGGACGGGGACGGGGGCGGGGGGCGCCTGCGCTGTTGCCGCAGCCGTGGCGGGCGCGGGCGGAACTGGACCTGTCGCCGGGGGTGCCGGACCTGTCGGGGTTCCCGCGTGCGGGCTGGTTGCGCGCGGAGCGGGCGGTGCTGGACCGGGCGAGCGTGACCGAGCTTGGCTACGGCGACCCGCGCGGCAACCAGTCGCTGCGCCGGGAGCTCGCGGGGTGGCTGGCCA
Organism: uncultured Actinomycetes bacterium; assembly: GCA_963819785.1. Lineage (GTDB taxonomy): Bacteria > Actinomycetota > Actinomycetes > Streptosporangiales > Streptosporangiaceae > Palsa-504. Next base: position 290,157 of record CAWFXW010000020.1, read on the forward strand.
GGACGCGGGGGCTGCGGGCCGCGCCGGACGACATCATCGTGGTCAGCGGGGTGGCCCAGGCCCTGGCCCTGCTGGCCCGGTGGCTGAACGTCCACGGCCGGCCGCAGATCGCGGTCGAAGACCCCGGCTCGCTCGGATCGCGCGAGGAACTCGCCTACTGGGGCCTGACCGCCGTGCCGGTCCCGGTCGACGAGCACGGGCTGCAGACCGCCCGGCTGGCCGGCAGCGGCGTGCGGGCCGCGCTGCTCACCCCCGCCCACCAGTTCCCGACCGGGGTGGTGCTCGCCCCGCAGCGCCGCCGCGAACTGCTCGACTGGGCCGTCGCGGCCGACGCGCTGATCATCGAGGACGACTACGACGCCGAGTACCGCTACGACCGGGCCCCGGTGCCCGCGCTGCAGACCGCCGCGCCCGGTCACGTCGCCTACGCGGGCACCACGTCCAAGACGCTGGCCCCGGGCATGCGGCTGGGCTGGCTGGTCCCGCCGGCCCAGCTGCAAGCCGACCTGGTCGAGGCCAAGCACGCCGCCGACCTGGGCAGCCCCGCGCTGCCGCAGCTGGTCCTGGCCCGGCTGATCGCCACCGGCGAGCTGGAGCAGCACATCCGGACCGTCCGCAAGCGCCAGCGCAGCCGGCGCGACGCGCTGCTCGGCGCGCTGCGCGAGCACCTGCCGCAGGCCCGGGTGCAGGGCATCCCGGCCGGGTTGCACCTGCTCATCACGTTCCCGGCGCTGGCCTTGGACGACATCGACCTGGCCGAGCGCATCCACCGGGCGGGGGTGCTGGTCCACCCGTTGTCCTGGCACCGGCAGCGGCCCGGGCCGCCAGGGCTCGTGCTCGGGTACGCGGCGCACACGCCGGACCAGCTGCGCGAGGCGGCCCGGCGCATCGCGCGGGCGGTGCCGGGCCAGCAGGCGGTGCCGGGCCAGCAGGCGGTGCCGGGCTAACGGGCCGGGCTAACGGGCCGGATCGGACGGGGAACTGGCTGCGGCGGGGGCGCGGGGCGGGGCCGCTGAGCGGCGGGCGTCGGCGCGGCGGTGACGGCGGGCCACGGCGTGCAGCTGGCTGATGCGCGCGGCTCCGGCCAGGATGGTGAGCAGCACGCCGCACACGGCCGAGAGCAGCATGGCCACGCCGAGCGGCAGGTGCCCGTGAGCGCCGAGGTAGGAGACGTCCACCGCCCGGCCGTTCTGCAGGATGAAGATGAGCAGGAACAGCAGGACCACGGCGAAGAAGACGACCGCGAACCACAGGCCGCTGAGCCTGGTGGGCCTGATCTTGTGCTGCGGCAGCGGCGACGGTGCGGCCGGGCCCGGCTGCTGAGCCCCGGGCGGAGGCGCCACCGGGGCGGACTGCTCCGGCGGTGCGTCAAGCTGCGGGTCGAGCTGCGGGTCGGGGGCGGTAGCCGACCCCTGGGTGCTGGGCTGCGGTTCTGTACTCACGGCGGCGACCCCCATCGCGTAGATGGGGTGATACTGCCCGTCGGGGCCCGGGTTATGCGCGGCTCAGCCTTCGAGGTAGGCGAGGACGGCCAGCACGCGCCGGTTGTCGTCGTCGGAGGGCTGCAGGTCGAGCTTGGTGAAGATGGACGCGGTGTGCTTGGCCACGGCGCGTTCGGTGATGACCAGGCGCTGCGCGATGGCGGCGTTGGACCGGCCCTCGGCCATCAGGGCCAGCACCTCGCGCTCACGCGGGCTGAGCGCGCCGAGGCTGGCGTTGCCGGTGTTGCGGGCGAGCAAGCGGGCGATCACCTCCGGATCCATGGCCGTGCCGCCGTCCGCGACCCGGCGGAACGGCGTCCACGAACTGGGCGCTGTCGAACACCCGGTCCTTGAGCAGGTAGCCGATGCCCCCGCTGCCACTGGCCAGCAGCTCGCGGGCGTACAGCTGCTCGACGTACTGGGACAGGACCAGGACCGGCAGGCCGGGCACCTCCCGCCGGGCGGCCAGCGCGGCCCGGATCCCCTCGTCGGTGAAGCTGGGCGGCAGCCGGACGTCCACGATGGCCACGTCCGGCGCCTCCTTGGTCACCGCGGCCAGCAGGTCGGCCCCGTTGTCCACGGCCGCGGTGATCTCGTGGCCGTGGGCCTGCAACATCCGGGTCAGGCCGTCCCTCAGCAGGAAGAGGTCTTCGGCAATGACAACTCGCACGGAATCTCCATGGTTACCGCGGTCGGGCCGCCCGGCGGGCTGCTGACGGCCAGCACGCCGTCGAAGGCGGCCAGCCGGCGCTCGATCCCGCGCAGGCCGGTGCCGCGGGCGGGGTCGGCGCCGCCGTGCCCGTTGTCGGTCACCCCGATGCGCAGCATCTGGTCGGTGTGCCGGATGTCAACCCAGGTCTCGCTGGCCTCGGCGTGCTTGGACACGTTGGCCAGCAACTCGCTGACCGCGAAGTAGGCGGCCGACTCGACCGGCGCGGGCGGCCGGCCGTGCAGGTCGCTGGCCAGGTGGATGCGCAGCGGCGTGTCCAGCGCCAGGGCCTGCACGGCGTCGGCCAGGCCGCGGTCGGCCAGCACCGGCGGGTGGATGCCGCGGACCAGGGCGCGCAGCTCGGCCAGGGCCTTCACCGAGGCGTCGCGGGCCTCGAACAGCAGCGCCCGCGCGGCGTCGGGGTTGGAGTCGATGATCTGGCCCGCGGCGTCCAGGGTCATGCCCATGGCCACCAGCCGGGCCTGCGCCCCGTCGTGCAGGTCGCGCTCGATCCGGCGGATCTCGGCCGCCCCGGTGTCCAGGGCCTCGCTCCGGGTCTGCGACAGGTGGCGGACCCGCGAGACCAGTTCGGCCTGGCCGGACGGCGCGAGCACCGCGGCGGCCAGCAGGCCGTACCCGCGCAGCAGCCACGGCGCCGCCGCCACCCCGGTGGCCACCATCGCGAAGCCGATGACGACCAGGGTCGGCTTGGTGTTGCCGGGAAAGGCAGGCGGCGGGACCGCCTTTGATACCACCGGGACGAGGAACGCGACCGCGCCGACCACGATCAAGATCGCGGAGGCGGCCGCCACCAGCCACCCGACGACGGCGTTCACCACCACCCAGAGCAGGTCCCGCCAGGTCGCCACGTCGCCGAGCAGCCAGCGCAGGCGCGCGACGTAGCCCCTCGTGGCCAGGTCCGCAGGCGCGCGCCGGTACGTCTCGGGGATCGCTACTCCGCACCACCGCCAGGTCAGCAGCCGGGTCAGCCTGGCCACCCCGCGGACGGCCAGCAGCACGGGCGGGACGGCGTAGCGGATCATGGCCAGGCCGGCGCCGAGTACCAGCAGGGCCAGCAGCGCGCGCCGGCCCGCGTCCGCGCCGTTGTCGCCGGCGGTGAGGGCCCCGGAACCGAACACCGCCAGGAAGACCGACCCGAGCAGGACCAGCAGCAGCACGACCTCGGCCAGCACCAGAGCGCCCAGGGCCACGCCGCGGATCACGGCGGTCAGGCACGACTCCAGGCCGAGCCGGGGCCTGCCGGGCGCGAGCCGACTGTCGGTGACCATCGTGGTGCACCTCCCTTCCTGGTCCCAGTCTGGCCGCCCGCCGGCCGGGCCGGAAGTGACGCTGGACCCCGAACTTCGGGTGTACCTAGGTCCACCCCTTGCGGGCCGTAGGCCACGGAAGTGCTTTTTTACCGAACGACCGTGGTGTCGAGCCATGGCCGTTCGGCATAAGAAAATCCGGGCAGAAGCGGCGCGATCGTCATGTTACACGCAGTGACGACTGCGGGCCGGGGCTCCTCCTTCGTCCGCTCGTGAGACCATTCCCGGGGAGGTGCGCTATGTGCAGGCTGTTCGGGCTCACGGCGGGGAGGACACCGGTCCGGACGACGTTCTGGCTGCTGGACGCGCCCGATTCGCTGGAGGTGCAGAGCCACCGTAACGCGGACGGCGCCGGGATCGGGTACTTCGACACCGCCCGCGCCCCGGTGCTGGACAAGCAGCCGGAGCCGGCGTTCGCCGACCAGGAGTTCATCCGCGAGGCGCGGCAGGCTTCCTCGGTGACGTTCGTGGCGCACGTCCGCTGGGCGACCGCGGGCGGCCGGACGGTACACAACACCCACCCGTTCGCGATGCACGGGCGGATCATGGCGCACAACGGGGGGTTCGGCGAGCTGGCCCTTTTGGAGAAGCAGCTTGGCCCGTACGCCGCCCTGGTGCAGGGGGACACCGACTCCGAGCGGTATTTCGCGCTGATCATCCAGCAGACCGAGGCGCACGGCGGCGACATCGGGGCCGGGATCACCGCCGCGGCGCGCTGGATCGCCGAGCACCTGCCGCTCTCCTCGCTGAACACCATCGTCGCCGCGGCCGGGGAGTTGTGGGCGCTGCGCTACGCGGGCCAGCACGCGCTGCACATCCTTTCGCGCGCGGCCGGGACTTCCCGGGTCGAGGCCGGGGCGCGGGGCATGCACGTACGCAGCGCTACGTCGTCGGTGCACGCGCCGGGGCTGGACGCGGTGCCGTCGGTGGTGGTCGCCTCGGAGGAGCTGGACGGGGAGAGCGGGTGGCGGATGCTGGAGGCGGGTGAGCTGGTGCACGTGGGGGCGGACCTTCGCGTGCAGTCGGCGGTAGTGCTTCCTGAGGCGCCCGCGCGGCTGGTGCCGTTGCCCGCTGGCAACCCGAACATCGACACGTGAGCTCTATCCAGCAGAGAGTGGCACTCATTGGTTGGCCCGCGGGCGGGCTGGGGGCGGATGGCGTTGCTGGGAACGCGAGGCGCGGGAGGGTTGACGAAGAAGTAGCGGAGTAGCCCCGACCGGATTCGAACCGGCGTTACCGCCTTGAGAGGGCGGCGTCCTAGGCCTCTAGACGACGGGGCCGAGCATGTCCCGGCAGGAAGTCCTGCCGGGCCGAGATCCAGCGCACACATTACCGCCTCGGCCACGGTGAGGCCAACCGGAGGATTCCGGAGGCTACCGCTTCCCGAGACGAACAAGCGCGGACGTGAGGTACATCCGCGCTGGTCAGTTGAGCTGGCTGGGGTACCAGGACTCGAACCTAGACTAACAGGGCCAGAACCTGTCGGGCTGCCAATTACCCCATACCCCAATGGCATCGCGCCCGGCGGCCGGGCGCGTTCACGCAGTCTAGCGGACTCCGCTGGCGGCAGCCAACACGAGAGCTCACAGCGGCTCGATGACGGTCATTCCCGCCTCGCGGTCCAGGCGGAGCCAGCGGGTGATCCCGGCCGAGCGCAGGAACGGCAGGTCGTGGCTGGCGGCCAGGATCGCGCCGCGGTAGCCCGCCAGGGCCTGCGAGAGCTGGCGGACCGAGGCCATGTCCAGGTTGTTGGTCGGCTCGTCGAGGAGCAGCAGCTGAGGGGCGGGCTGGGCGAGCAGCAGGGCGGCGAGCACGGCGCGGAACCGCTCGCCGCCGGACAGGGTGCCGGCCATCCGGTCGGCGCGTTCGCCGCGGAACAGGAACCGGGCCAGGCCGGCCCGGGCCTCGTTGACCGACGCGGCCGGAGCGGCCACCCGGACGTTGTCGACCACGGTCAGCGAGTCATCGAGGATGTCGAGACGCTGGGGCAGGTAGCCGACGACCGCGCCGAGGCGGACGCCGACGCCGGGCAGCGGGGCCAGGCCGGCGATCGCGCGCAGCAAGGTGGTCTTGCCGGCGCCGTTCGGACCGGTCAGGGCGATCCGCTCGGGGCCGCGGAGGATGAGCTCGGCCAGGACCGCGGACTGGGCGGGGGTGGTCGCTGCGGCGGGTGTCGGCGGGGCCGGGTTAGAGGCGGCGGCGGTCGGCGGGGCGGCGGGGGTCGGCGGGGCGGGGGTGGCGGCGGGGTGCCAGGGGGTGGACAGGCCGGTCAGGGTGAGGACGGTGCGGCCGGCGGGGACGGTGGTGGCGGGGAGGTCGACGCGGATCTCGGCGTCGTCGCGGACGGATTGTCCGGCCTCGTCGAGGCGGTCGCGGGCGGCCTGGAGGCGGTCGGCGTGCAGCTCGCGGGAGCGGCCGGCGCTCTCCTGGGCGGCGCGCTTGCGGGCGCTGGCGACGATCTTGGGCAGGCTGCCCGAGGCGGCGAGCTTGCGGCCCTGGCGGTCGCGGCGGGCCTGCTTGACCTGGGCCTCGACCAGGTCCCTGCGCTCGCGGCGGACGTCGGCGGCGGCGGTGGCGACGGCGCGTTCGGCGGCGGCCTGCTCGGCGGCGAGCAGGTCCTCGTAGTCGGTCAGGTTGCCGCCGTACATCCGGACGGCCCCGGCCGACAGGTCGGCGATCTGGTCGACGCGCTCGAGCAGTTCGCGGTCGTGGCTGACGATGACCAGCACCCCGGTCCAGGCGGCCACGGCGTCGTAGAGCCTGGCGCGCGCGTCCAGGTCGAGGTTGTTGGTGGGCTCGTCGAGCAGCAGGATGTCCGGGCGGCGCAGGAACAGGGCGGCCAGCGCGGCCAGGATGGTCTCGCCGCCGGACAGGCGCTCAACGCGGTCGTCGAGGTCCACGGTGGCCAGGCCCAGGCGGTCCAGCCAGGCCCGGGCCCGCTCCTCGACGTCCCAGTCGTCCCCGACGGCGGCGAAGAACTCCGCCCCGGTCTGGCCCGCCTCGATGGCGTGCAGCGCGTCCCGGGCGGCGGTGACGCCGAGCAGGTCGCTGACGCTGCGGTGGGTGCCCAGCGTGATGGCCTGCGGCAGGTAGCCGACCTCGCCCCCGGCGCGGATGCTGCCCGCGCTCGGGCGCAGCTCGCCAGCGACAAGGCGGAGCAGGGTGGACTTGCCCGAGCCGTTGACCCCGATCAGGCCGGTGCGGCCGGGCCCGAAGGAGAAAGTCAGGCCGGACAGGACGGGGGCGCCGTCGGGCCAGCTGAAACTGAGGTCGGAGCAGACAATGGCGGCGGTCATCAGGGTGGCTCCCAGCACGTAGGACGGACTTCCGTTACGTGTGGCGACACCACGGCCAGCGCGGTATCGCTGACCTCAGGAACGCACCGCTACTCTCCCGCCGACGGCATCAGGGACAAGTGGAGTTTACCCGAGGGATCCCGGGGCGGCGAGGAAGAGGCGGGCCGGGCCGGCGGCGTGCAGGGGGCCGTCGGCGGCGGGGATGAAGCAGGACTCGCCGCGGGCCAGCTTGAGCGTGTCGCCGCTGTCGGCGCGCAGGGTGGCGAGGCCGTCGGCGCACAGGACGATCCGGGGGCCGGCCGCGGGCAGGAGCACCTCGGGAGCGGCGGGAGCGGCCGGGTCGGCGGGCGCGGCTTCGGGACCCGGCAGGACGGCGGGCGCGGCTTCGGAACCCGGCAGGACGACGACGTAGAGGCGGAACTCGGGGGCCGGGGTGTCGAACCAGGTGACGCCGTCGCCGAGGGGGGCGGGGGTCAGGACCGGGACGGTGACGGCCGGGTCGAGCAGCGCGAGCAGTTCGGGGACGTCGATGTGCTTGCCGGTCAGGCCGGCCCGGACCACGTTGTCGGAGTTGGCCAGCACCTCGATGCCGGTGCCGTGCAGGTAGGAGTGCAGGCCGCCGGCGGGCAGGAACACCGCCTGGCCCGGGGCCAGCACCTCGTGCCGCATGAGCAGCATGGCCACCACGCCGAGGTCGCCGGGGTGATCCCTGGCGGCGCGGACGACCGCGGCGCAGGCGGCGGCGTAGGGGCTGGCGGCGGAAGGGGCTGGAGGGGTCGAGGAGGCGAGTGGGGCCGAGGAGTCGGGAGGGGCTGCTGTGGGTGTGCGGGCCAGAGTGGCGCAGGCGGCGGTGACGGTGCTGATCAGGTCGGCACGGAAAGGTTCGGGCCATTCGAGGATGGTGGTCAGGGCCTGGCTCAGGGCGTGCGGGCTGCTGGCGGCTTCGAGCCGGGCGGCCAGCGGGGTGAGCTGGGGAACGGACAGGGCGCGCAGGAGGGCGGCGGCGTCGCGCGGGGTGCGCAGGCCGGCCAGGACCTCGAACGGGGTCAGCGCGCACAGCAGCTCGGGCTTGGGCCAGTCATCGACGTAGTTGACGTTCCGGGCGCGGAAGCCGGCCCGGGCCTGGGCGCGGGTGGGATGCACCTGGATCGACAGCGCCTGCTCGGCGGACAGCACCTTGAGCAGGAACGGCAGCCGGGGGCCGAACTCGGCCATGCAGGCGGACCCGAGCTCGCGGTCCGGGTCGGCGGCGATGACGGCGTCCAGGGTGGTCCCGGCCGCGCCGGAGGGGGCCGACGAGTGGGCGCCCATCCACAGCTCGGCTTCGGGGCCGGGAGCCGGGACCGGGCGACCCTGGAGTTCGGCGATCCCGTGCCTGGAGCCCCACGCGTAGGGGCGGATTACCGGCTGGAGAAGCTCCACCCGGGCATGTTAACCCGGCTCCGGGGTGTCGGCCGGGTACTCGACGAGCGCCACCACGCGGCTGGCCATGAACCGGGCGGTGCGGACCGGGGTCCCGGTGCGGGTTACCTCGCTGACCTCGATGATCCCGCGCCGGTTGGCGATGTCGACGCGCCGCCCGGCCTTGGTGGCCCTGATGTCGTAGGTCTGCGTGCCATCACCGGAGTCGATCACGATCTCGACGCGGTCTCCCTTCACGGGAACCTCCGAGCCACGGTCCGTTCGGAATAAAAGGGTTTTAGTACGTGGGCAGGGAGGGGTCCACCTGGCTGACCCAGGCCAGAACCCCGCCGCCGACGTGTACCGCGTCGGTGAAACCCGCGTTCTTGACGATGGCCAGTGCCTCGGCGCTGCGGGCCCCGCTCTTGCAGTGCAGCACGATCCGCTTGTCCTGGGGCAGGCGCTCCAGGGCGGCGCCGGAGAGGAACTCGCCCTTGGGGATGAGGGTCGCGCCCGGGATGGACACGATCTCGTACTCGTTGGGCTCGCGCACGTCGACCAGGAAGATGGGGTCGCCCGCCTCCAGCATGGCGGCCAGGTCCTTGGCGCTGATCGTGGAGCCCTGGACGGCCTCGGCGGCCTCGTCGGACACCGCGCCGCAGAACTCCTCGTAGTCGATCAGGTGGGTGATGGTCGGGTTCTTGCCGCAGACCGCGCAGTCCGGGTCCTTGCGCACCCGCACCGTGTGGTAGCTCATCTCCAGCGCGTCGTAGATCATCAGCCGGCCGACCAGCGGGTCGCCGATCCCCGTGATGAGCTTGATCGCCTCGTTGACCTGGATCGACCCGATCGAGGCGCATAGCACGCCAAGCACTCCGCCCTCGGCGCAGGACGGCACCATGCCGGGCGGCGGCGGCTCGGGGTACAGGCAGCGGTAGCACGGGCCGTACTCGGCCCAGAACACGCTGGCCTGCCCGTCGAACCGGTAGATCGAGCCCCACACGTACGGCTTGCCGAGCAGCACGCAGGCGTCGTTGACCAGGTACCGGGTGGCGAAGTTGTCGGTGCCGTCGACGATCAGGTCGTAGCCGGCGAAGATCTCCAGGGCGTTGTCTGAGTCCAGCCGGGTCTGGTGCAGTATGACGTTGACCAGCGGGTTGATCTCGCGGATGCTGTCGCGGGCCGACTCGGCCTTGGGCTTGCCCACGTCGGAGACGCCGTGGATGATCTGGCGCTGCAGGTTGGACTCGTCGACCACGTCGAAGTCGATGATGCCGAGCGTGCCGACCCCGGCCGCGGCCAGGTAGAGCAGGGCAGGCGAGCCGAGGCCGCCGGCGCCGACGCACAGGACCTTGGCGTTCTTCAGCCGCTTCTGCCCGGTCATGCCCACGTCGGGGATGATCAGGTGACGGGAGTAACGCCGGACCTCATCGACGGTCAGCGCTTCTGCGGGCTCCACCAGAGGGGGCAGCGACACGATGCTCTCCTAGGACCTAAGGGATTGCCCCACCGTCAACCGGCCGGGGCGAGCGGGAATTCCCGCACCTTCGCGGCCGCGGTGTCGAGGAGCACGTTGATCTCGGCGGCGACCTGGGCGGGGTGTTCCATGTGGGCCAGATGACCGGTGCGGGGCAGCACCACGATCCTGGCGTCGGCAAAGACGCGCGCGGCCCGGCCCGCCTGGCGCGGGTCGACCACGCGGTCCTGGCTGCCGTAGATGACCAGGGTCGGCACGGTGATCCGGGCCGCGTCACGCCAGACGGCGTGACGCCCCTTGCGGAAGAACTCCGCGGTCAGGGTCCTGACCGTCCCGATCAGGGCGGCGGAGGCGTAGTCGAGGGCGTCGCGCTGGGTGAGTTCGGCGACCTCGGCGGCGAACCGGGCCGGCGCGAAGCGTCCCGGGTCATTGAAGCACGTGGTGATCACGTCGGCGACCCGGGTCCGCGGCGGCAGGGCGTCGTACTTGCGCAGCGCCCGGGCGCCGACCCCGGGCAGGCTGATCACCGCGAACGGCACCTGGTCCAGGTGCGGCCGGCGGTCAGGCAGGGCCGGGGAGATCAGGGTCAGGGTCTTGATGAGGTGCGGGCGGGTGGCGGCCAGCTTGACGGCGACCGCGCCGCCCAGGGAGCTGGCGATCAGGTGGACCTTGCCTTTGTGCTTCGTTTCGATGAGGGCGGCGACGGTCTGGGCCAGGGCGGCGATGCTGTAGCGGCCGTCGGGGCGGGGCGGGGAGTCGCCGAACCCGGGCAGGTCGAGCGCGTCGCAGGCCAGCCGGGGACGGAGCAGGTCGATCAGGTCGGTCCAGTTCCGCGACGAGCCGGCCAGGCCGTGCACGAACAGGGCTTGCTCTTTCTGGGCTTGCTCTTTCTGGGCGGGCTCGCCGGTCCGGTCGGGCGTGCCGCGGACGTAGACCTGCTGGCCGCCGCCGAGGGCGACGAACTCGCCGGGCCAGTGCGGGATGGGTTCTTCCGGGGTCATGCTTGCGTCAGGCGCTGGCTTTGCGGCGGGTCCTCGCCTTGGCGGCCTTGGGCTCCTCGGCCTTCGGCTCCGCCTTGTCCCGGCCGCTCTTGACGGCCGCCACGCTGGCCCGCAGGATCTCGGTCAGGTCGGCGGGCTGGCCCTTGGGTTCCGGTGCGTCCAGCCCCGCGGGGCGGACGATGTCGTTGCCCTCGACCTTGGCCCGGACCACCGCCTCGAGCGCCTCGCGGTAGGTGTCGTGGTACTGGTCGGGATCGAAGTCCTCGGTCATGGTGTCGATGAGCGAGGCGGCCATCTTCAGCTCCTGCGACCGGACCTCGATGTCCTCGTCCAGGAAGCCGAAGTCCGGCTTGCGTACCTCGTCGGGCCACAGCAGGGTCTCCAGGGTGATGACGCCCTCCCGGACTCGCAGCGCGGCCAGCGCCTCACGCTGGCGCAGCGCCACCTTGGCCACCGCGACCTTCCCCGAGTCCTCGAGCGCGTCGCGGAACAGCACGTAAGCCCGCACCCCGGCCGGCTCGGGCTCGGTGTAGTAGCTCTTGGCCGCGTAGATCGGCTCGACCTGGGCGCTCGGCGCGAAGTGCAGGACCTCGATCCGGTGCGCGGTGACCAGCGGGAGGTCGGCCAGGTCCTCGTCGGTGAGCACCACCATGTCGCCGGTGGGCAGTTCGTAGCCCTTGGCCACGTCGGAGTAGGGGATCTCCTCCCCGTCCAGGGTGCAGAACCGGCGGAACTGGATCCGCGCACCGTCCTGGCGGTGGACCTGGCGGAACGCGATGTCCCGCTGCTCGGTCGCCGCGTAGAGCTTCACCGGGATGACGACCAGGCCGAATGAGATGGCCCCCGCCCATATGCTGCGCATGATCTGTCACCTACCCCGTTTGCAGAGGACCGATTCCGGATTTCCGCGCGGGTCGATTCTCCTATTTACCTGTTTCGCCCAACTCTTCCAGCGAGCTTACGGCCTGGCTGCGATGATGAACATGCTAGGGCGAGGGGGAACGGAGAGGTATGGGCGCTTTCAACGTAGTCGTGCTCGGCGGTGGTACCGCGGGCGTGCACGTCGCCACCGAGGTGGTCCGCGGCGGCAAATCCGTGGCGCTCGTCGAGGCCGGCCTGATCGGCGGTGAATCCCCCTACCTGGCCTGCCTGCCCTCGAACTCGCTGCTGCTGTCCGCGAGCCGCGGCCTGACCTGGGAGGACGCGGCCGCGCGCCGCACCGAGGTGACCGGCGGGCTTGACGATTCCGGGGCGGCGCAGGGGCTGTCCGCGGCGGGCGTGGCGGTGTTCCGCGGCACCGGGCTGGTCACCGGGCCGGGTTCGGTTTCTGTTTCGCTGTCCTCGGGCGGATCCGCGTCGCTGACCTGGTCCGACCTGGTCATCGCGACCGGGTGCGAGCCGGTCGCGCCGCCGATCGAGGGCCTGTCCGACATCCCGACCTGGACCACGGCCGACGCGTTGTGCTCGCCGGACCTGCCGCGCCGCCTGCTGGTGCTCGGCGGCGGGCCGGCCGGGTGCGAGCTGGCGCAGATCTTCGCGGCGTTCGGCTCCCAGGTGACGCTGATCGAGGCCGACGCGAGGCTGCTGCCCGGCGAGGCGGCCTTCGCCGGGGAGATCCTGGCCGCCGCGCTGCGCCGGGCCGGGGTCGAGATCCTCCTCGGCTCGCCGGCCACCAAGGCCGAGCGCACGCCGGAGGGCCTGACGCTCGCGCTCGAGGACGGCGCCCGCATCGACGCGGACCGGCTGCTGCTGGCCACCGGCCGGCGGCCCCGGCTCAGCGGGCTCGGCCTGGACGCGCTCGGGATCACCGTGACGCCGGGCCAGGCCCTGCCCACCTCGTCGAGGTGCCAGGTGCTTCCCTTTGCCGCCTTCGCTCCCGTTGCTCCCGTTGCTCCCGTTGGCCCGGGGGCCGGCCGGGTGTGGGCGGCCGGGGATGTCACCGGGATCACGCACACGCACGCCAGCCGGTACCAGGCCGGCGTGGTCGCGGCCAACCTGCTCGGCCAGGCTCGTGAGGCGGACTACAGCGCGATCCCGCGCTGCGTGTACACCTCGCCGTCGGTCTACGCGGTGGGCGAACCGGCGCGGGCCGGGCTTTCGGTGGCGCGGGTCGTGCTCGGCGACACCACCCGGGGCCGGCTCGGCCGCGATGACCTGGGCCGGGTCGAGCTGTACGCGGCGGACGGGGTGCTGGCCGGGGCCGTGGCGGTGGGGCCGGACGCGGTCACCTGGATGGCAGAGGTTACCCTCGCCATCAGGGCAAAAATACCGGTGGCCGTTTTGGCCGACGTGGTGCACGCGTTCCCCACCTACGGAGAGGCGCTGCAGGCCGCGTTCGCCGAACTGGCCGCCGTTCCGGAGGAAAAGAGGATCGGGCCGTTGAGCGAACTGGGCCTGGAGACGCCCGAAGACGACGCCCTCGAGCAGCACCGGGAACTGGTCCCGGATGAGGCCGTGACCGTTCCCCGCCGCGACGTCCCGTTCGACGTGGACGAGGCGGACGCGGCCGAGCAGGCTCGCGCGGTCGGCTTCGACGATGACGACTACCGCTGATCGCGGCTTAGGATGGTTCGGACGCGGCAAGACGCCGCGGACGACACCAGGAGGCCGGATCTTGACCGCAATGCCGGATGCACGGCCACGCAGCGCGCGGCTGCCCAGGCACGAACGGCGGCGGCAGCTCCTGGACGCGGCACTTGAGGTATTCGTCTCGCAGGGGTACCACGCCGCCGCCATGGACGAGATCGCCGAGCGGGCCGGCGTCAGCAAACCCGTGCTCTACCAGCACTTCCCGAGCAAGCTCGACCTGTACCTGGCCCTGCTCGACCAGAGCGTGGACGAGCTGGTGCAGGCCGTCCGCGACGCGCTCGGCTCGACGAGCGACAACAAGCAGCGGGTGGCCGCCACGTTCAGCGCGTACTTCGAGTACGTGGAGCGGCAGGGGCAGGCGTACCGGCTGGTGTTCGAGTCCGACCTGGGCAACGAGGAAGCGGTCCGGGACCGGCTGGAACGCGGCCAGCGGGAATGCGCCGAGATGATCAGCCCGATGATCCGGCAGGACGCCGGCCTTGACGACGCCGAGGCGCACCTGGTGAGCGTGGCGATGGTGGGCCTGGCCCAGGTCACCGCCAGGTACTGGCTGAGTACCACCAAGGACAAGATCCCGCGAGAGGTCGCCGAGCAGCTCGTGGCCAGGCTGGCCTGGCGGGGCATCAGCGGCTGGCCGCGTAGTTAGGGGCGGTTTCTCGGGCGCCCTTTGGCGAGTGGGGAGAAACATGGAAGTGAAGATCGGGATCCACTCGGTGCCGCGTGAGCTGGTGGTGGAAACGGACACGCCGGCCGAGGAAGTGGAGCGCCTGCTGTCCGCGGCGCTGGACAAGGGCGAGCACGCGGTGTTCGCGCTCTCGCTGGCCAAAGGCGGGCGGGTCCTGGTGCCGGCCGACAAGATCGCCTACGTGGAGTTCGGCGGGGCCGAGGCGCGACGGGTCGGTTTCGGCAACATCGGGTTAGATCCGGTGGGCCTGCCTCGGAGGTTGGGGGCTGAGTCCTGGTATCCTGGGTAACAACTGATCGAGGAATGACATAACCAAAGGTCGTGTTATCCAATCGGCTGCTGTTTACGCCGGGCCTCATCGCCCGGCCTCCCTGGGGGGATCTCAAGTAAACGGCAGCGGCCCTACGACGGTAGCGGGTTCCCGGGCGCGCGCCGCGCCGGATCGCGGCGCACGGCGGCACCGGTCGCAGCTCGCATCGTGGCGGGCCGTTGCGGGCAGCCTGCGGACATGACGGGCCGCTCCCGGAACAGGCCGGGTGGGGCCATGATGAAGGACGGCAACCCCTGACCACTCAGACTTCGAACGAGGACATGACAGTCCCGTTCAGCGATTTCGGCATCAGTGAGGCGATCTGCTCGGGCCTGGCGGCCGCGGGCATCCGCACCACGTTCCCCATCCAGGCGCTGAGCCTACCGCTCGCGCTGCGCGGGCAGGACATCATCGGCCAGGCCAGGACCGGCACCGGGAAGACGCTGGCGTTCGGCATCCCGCTGCTCGAACTGATCGACGACGGCCCGAAGGGCGCCCCGCGGGGGCTCGTCGTGGTGCCGACCCGGGAGCTGGCCATCCAGGTCGCGGACGACCTGCGGACCGCCGCGGTCAACATGCGCGCCAAGGTGGTGACCGTGTACGGCGGCCGGGCCTACGAGCCGCAGATCGACGCGCTCGCCGCGGGGGTCGACATCGTGGTCGGCACCCCGGGACGGCTCCTCGATCTGGCGCAGCGCCGGCACCTGGACCTGAGCGCGGTGCGGGCCCTGGTGCTCGACGAGGCGGACAAGATGCTCGACCTGGGCTTCCTGCCCGACGTGGAGCGCATCATCCGGCTCACTCCGGACGGCCGGCAGACGATGCTGTTCTCCGCGACCATGCCTTCGGAGGTCGTCACGCTGGCCCGCCGTCACATGCGGCAGGCCACCAACGTGCGGGCCGAGGGTGACGACGAGCCCGTGCCCGCGCCGCTGACCAGGCAGTATGTGTTCCGGGCGCACCAGATGGACAAGATCGAGGTGCTGGCCCGTGTGCTTCAGGCCCGGGAGCGCGGCCTGACCATGGTGTTCTGCCAGACCAAGCGTGCGGCCGACCAGGTCGCGACGGCGCTGGCCAGCAGGGGTTTCGCGGTCGCGACCGTGCACGGCGACCTGGGTCAGGGCCAGCGGGAGCGCGCGCTGCGCGCGTTCCGCACCGGCAAGGTGGACGTGCTGACCGCCACCGAAGTGGCGGCGCGCGGGCTGGACGTGGACGACGTCACCCACGTGGTGAACTACGAATGCCCGGACGACGAGAAGACCTACGTGCACCGCATCGGCCGGACCGGCCGGGCCGGGCGAGCGGGCGTCGCGGTCACGTTCGTCGACTGGCGGGACATGCACCGGTGGAAGCTCATCAACGACGCCCTGGGCCTGGGCCAGCCCGAACCCGAGGAGACATACTCCACCTCCGAGCACCTCTACACCCAGCTCGACATCCCGGGTGAGGCGACCGGGATCCTGCCGCGTGCGATGCGCGCGCGGGCCGGCCTGGAGGCCGAGGCGGTCGAGGACATCGGCGAGACGGGCAAGGTCCGCTCGCCGCGCCCGCGGCGCGGGCGCGGCTCGCCGGGGCGCGGTCGCGGCGGTGCCGCTGGCGGCGGTGCCACCGGCGGCCGTGCCGTATCCGGCGGCGGGTCG
Organism: uncultured Actinomycetes bacterium; assembly: GCA_963819785.1. GTDB lineage: Bacteria > Actinomycetota > Actinomycetes > Streptosporangiales > Streptosporangiaceae > Palsa-504. The sequence goes on from CAWFXW010000020.1 coordinate 306,074, forward strand.
GGCAGCGCGTCCGGCGGTGCTTCCGGGCGGGCCGCCGGTGGTGCTTCCGGTCGTTCTTCCGGCGGTGCTCCTGGCGGTGCTCCTGGCGGGGCCGACGAGACGGTGCGGCAGGCCGCGGGCCGGCGGCGGCGCCGGACCCGGGCGGGCCGGGAGATCGCGCCGGTCCAGGAAGCGCCCACGCAGAAGGCCTCCTGACGGATGCGGACCGGCGGCTCACAGAGCGCGCTGACAGAGTCCGTTCAACCTGGCCGGGTAAGGTTCGCCTCTGTGAGCACACCAACCTCTCTTGAGCTGCCCGACGGCGTGCGCCCGACCACGGTGCGCACCAGCCGCGGGTCGTTCGCGGCGCTGGAGGCCGTTCCGGTGTCGGGGGTCTGCGAGCGAGAGCCGGCTCTGCTGATCCCCGGTTACACCGGCAGCAAGGAGGATTTCCTCGCTGTACTCGGCCAGCTGGCCGACCACGGCCGCCAGGTGATCGCGATCGACATGCGCGGCCAGTTCGAGACGCCGGGCGCGGCCGATCCCGACGGCTACGCGCCGCCGGCGCTGGCCGCCGACATCGCCGCCGTCATCCAGGCCACCGGCGCCAGACACCTGCTCGGGCACTCCTACGGCGGGCTGGTGACCCGGGAGGCGCTGCTGAGAACCCGGTCCCAGGACGACATCGAGTCGTTCACGCTGATGAGCTCCGGCCCGTCGGCGCTGACCGGGCCGCGGGCCGAGGAACTGCGCGCCATGCTCACCGCGCTGGGCGTGGCATTCGAGGCGGGCGTGGCGTCCGCGGCGTCCGTCGCGGGGAACCGCCTGCCGGACCGGGACACGCTGGCGGCCGGCATCGCCGGGATCTGGCGTGACTTCCTGGAGCCGCAGGCCGTCGCGGACGGGGTTCCGGCCCCGATCGTGGCGTTCCTGGCCCGGCGGATGGCCCGCAACGACCCGTACGGCCTGGTCCTGATGGCACGCCACCTGCTCAGCGCGCCGGACCGCACCTCGGAGCTGGCCCGGCTGGACCGCTTCGGCACGCTGGTCATCTACGGCGAGGACGACAACTCCTGGTCGCCGGGCGCGCAGGAGGCGATGGCCCGGCGGCTGGGTGCCCGCCGGATCTGCATTCCCGCGGCCTCGCACTCCCCCGCCGTGGAGGCGCCCGCCACCACGGCGATCGCGCTGACCCAGTTCTGGGACGCGGCCGAGGCCGCGGCGGCACACACGGCCAGCGCGCGGATGGCCTAGCCGGAGGAGGACAGGCCGTCCCAGGGGCGGCGGGTGATGGCGGCGGCGGCGCCTTCCGGGCAGTGGCGCAGGTAGTCACACCAGCCACAGAACGGGCTGGGGCGCGGCGGGAACACCTCGTCGTAGCGCTGCTCCGGCAGGCCTTCGCGCAGCTGCTCGTCGGCCGCGGCGCACTCCTGGGCGATGTCCTCGGCGCGGCTCAGCTGCCGGGCCAGCGACGCGTCCGAGTGGGACCAGTCCAGCACCTGCCCGGAGGGCAGGTGGTGCAGCTCGACCCGGTAGCAGGGGCGGCGGAGCACCCGGCTGGCGGCCAGCGCGTACAGGGCCAGGGCCATCGAGCCGCGGGCGTCGTCCACGGTCAGCAGGTGCCGCCCGGTCTTGTAGTCGACCACGACCAGCTCGGTGCCCGCACCGTCCGGCGCGGACCGGGCGTCCAGCCGGTCGATCCGGCCGGAGAACGCGATGACGTCGGTACGGGTGGCCACGGTCCGCTCCACCCCGACCGGCTCGTCGGCCGGATCCAGGTGGGCGACGTACCCCTGCACCATCTCGATGGCCTGCTCGCGCCAGCGCACCGACTGGGCCTCGTCGGCGAAGCCCTCGTCGATCCAGCCGCGGTCGACCAGGCGGCCCGCGGCGGCCACGGTACGTTCGGCCAGCGGCAGCCGCCACCAGCCGGCCAGCGCGTTGTGGATGGCGGCCCCGAGGCTGTTGTGGGCCCAGGGCGGGCCCTTGGGCGGCGGCGGGCGGTCCAGGTAGGTCATCCGGTACCGGCGGGGGCACTCCAGCCAGGTGGACAGGCGCGTCGGCGTGCACGGGTACAGCCGCCGCGGCATCCCCTCGAAGGCCAGCTGGTCCACTGCGGCCCGGCCGGCTACGGTCTCGCCGACACCCACGAGTCGAAGTTCTTCTCGGCGCGCGCGATCGTGGTCTCCTCGCCCTCGCCCGGCAGGACCCGGGTGCTGCCCGGCAGGGTCAGCAGGTACTCGCCGATCGCGGTCAGCTGGCTGGCGAAGTCGGGGTACTCACCGTCGTCCGGCACCGGGCCGTCGACGGTCAGGGTGTGCCCGGTGAACACGGCGTCGAGATCCTCGCAGTACAGGCAGACCGAGCCGGGCGTGTGACCCGGGGTGTGGATGACCTCGAGCCGGACGTCGGCGACCTCGAACACCCCGCCGTCGGCCATTTGGATCTCGGCGTCGTCGTCGGGGTGCGCGTCCCGCCAGAACAGCTGGTCGCGGGGGTGCAGGGCCACCGGCGCCTCGTCAGGCTCGGCCACCTCCATCGCGGCGGCCACGTGGTCCGGGTGGCCGTGCGTGCAGATCACGGCGAGCACGTCGCGATCGCCCACCGCGTCGAGCACACCCGCCGGGTCGCGCCCCGGGTCGATGACGATGACCTCCTCGTCATCGCCGATGATCCAGGCGTTGGTCTGGTCGGACGACACCTGTTCGATCCGTGCGGTCATCGGCCGGTCCTTCCTGTATGGCTAGTCCGCCGACCCTTCCTACCACAGGAGCCTGAGCGCTCAGGCAGTATGGGCGAAGGCGATGGCTGAATTCGCGACGAGCTGGATCGCGATGGCGGCGAGCAGGAGCCCCGCGATCCTGGTCACGAGCTCGACGCCGTTGTCGGTTTCAGCCGCTCCGGACCGGCTCGGACCCGGTGGCCTGGGCGATCAGGCGCTCGTACGCGCCGGGCGCCGCGGTGTGCGCGCCGATCCGGTGGCCGGTCAAGTGGCCGTGGTCGTCGCTGCCGCCGGCGGCGATCAGGCCGAGGTCGCGGGTGAGGGCGAGCAGGCTGGCCTGCTCGGCCGGGGGCTGGTCCGGGTGGAAGACCTCGACCCCGGCCAAGCCGGCCACGGCCAGGCCGGCGATCTGCTCGTCGGTGACGACCCACCCACCTCCCCTGCCCCCTTCTCTGTCGGCACGCGGGTGAGCCAGGACGGCGACGCCGCCGGCCGCGCGGACCAGGCCGATCGCCTCGGCGGCCGGGAGCGCGTACCGGTCGACGTAGGCGCGGCCGCCGTCCGCGATCCAGTCCCTGGTGAACGCCTGATCCGGGGCGGCGATGGCGCCGCTGGCCGCCATCGCGCGGGCGATGTGGGGCCGGCCGACCACGGCCGGCCCGGCGATGGCTGCGACGTCATCCCAGGTGATGGCGACACCCAGCTCGATCAGCCGGTCCACCATGGCCCGGGCGCGCAGGACGCGGTCATCGCGGATGCGCGCCGTCTGCGCGGTCAGGTCCGGGTCGACGGGGTTGAACAGGTAGGCCAGCAGGTGCATGCTCTTGTCGTCGAGGCGGCACGACAGCTCCATGCCCGGCACCAGGGTCAGGGATCCGGGCAATGCCCGGCGGGCCTGCGCGTGCCCGGCCACCGTGTCGTGGTCGGTCAGCGCCACCACGTCAAGCCCGGCCCGGGCGGCGCGGCTCATCACCTCGGCGGGCGGGTCGGTCCCGTCGGAGGCGTCACTGTGGACATGCAGGTCGGCGCGCACCCGGCCCAGTGTAGAGACACAGTGTAAAGACGCCGTGCAGAGACACGCCAGGGCCAGGACTAGGTCAGGCGGGGCGAGGGAGCGCCGTAGGGCAGGTCGAGGTCCATGCCGGGGTCGCGCAGGTCGCGGAGCCCGATCGGCTCGATCAGCAGGATGCCCGCGGTCTCCGGCCACAGCACCACCCACAGCCAGTGGCCCTTGATCTCTCCGGCGAACACGGCACGGTCCGGCGAGTCGACCTGCCACAACGGGAAATCATGTTTGCCGAACGAGGCCGTGGCGATGGGCGGCGCGGACCCGAATCCCGCTCCGGGGTCGACGGTGTCCAGGCCGGCCATCGCCGCGCCCAGGCCGATGCCCGGCTCCTCGGCCACGACCAGCATGTCGGCCGGCCCGCCCAGCGGGTTCGGACCGCCCAGCGCGACCGCGCAGGCGCGCGTGCCCGTCCGCTCGTCGCCGACGCCGGCGAAGCCGGTGACCAGCCAGCCGACCGGGAGCGGCCAGGGCAGCCAGGCCGGAACGCCCTCGGTGCGCAGCAGGCCGTCCAGGCCCTCGCGGCACGGGCGGAACGCGGGCAGCAGCGGGTGAACCTCGCCATGCCAGTCACAACGCCAGGCGCTGGACCAGGCGGTTGGCTCCCGGACGGGCTTACCGCACCGCGGGCAGGCGGCTGGCGAATGACGGTGGCTTTCGGTGCCCACGCTCACCTCATCGCCGAAGACGTCGCGTCATGGCCGCGTTCTTACCCCGTCCGCGGGCAATCATGCAGGTAAGCAGTGCACCCACGGGGGGACGACCCCCCTGGCACCCCCCGCATGATAGTGGCGCCGGTCCCGCGGGCGGGACCGGCGCCGCTGGGGGCAGATCAGGCTACGGCAGGACGCCGAAGTTCGCGCCCCACATCTGGTTGTCGAAGACGGTGCCGTTGGAGTACTTCGACAGCGTCCAGGTGGTGAGCTGCGGCCGCGGCTTGTCCGTCGGGAACGCGCCGTTGCCCGGGTAGTTCAGCACGAACGGGTGGGAGAAGTTGGTGTCCGAGCCGTTGATCAGCGGGACGTAGCCGCCCCGGATGGTGTCGAAGGAGTCCGCGATCCAGAGCGTCTTGGACGAGACGCCGCAGGGCTCGAGCGCGACCTTGGTGCCAACCGCGGCGGTGGTCCCCACCCCGACGCAGAAGCCGCTGCCCACGCCGTTGGGCGCGTACTCGAACTCGTAAGCCTGGAGCTTCGAGTAGTGCAGGTTCAGCGCGGCGGTCACCAGGCCGGCCGCGAAGAAGTCTCCGACCGTGCCCTGCTGGGAGACGGTGAAGTCTTCCGCCGCGTCGTGGTTGCTGGTCTGCCACAAGATGATGGGCTGGCCCGTCTGGGCCTTCTGCTGGAAGACATCGAGTACGAAGGCCGGATGCTTGTGGGTGCCGAACTCCCGGCTGAAGATGTCGATACAGCGGTGGCCGCACGACGGGGTGGCCGCGTTCGCGGCGAGCGTCCCCACGGCCCCGAACCCGCCGACCATGGTCAGCGTGGCCGTAGCCGCGAAGATCTTGCTCTTGATGGACATGTTGCCCTTTCCTCCTCGGGACTGCGGCCGTGCCCCGTGCACGACCGCTGAGCCGGGCAGGGGCGGCTGACCCGATAGCTCGAACTTATGACGCGGCAGGTGTTGAGTTGGTTGTCATAGTTCGTGTCTTCATGTCCGGAGACAGCAGTGACGCCGGCCTCCTTACGGGAGGCCGGCTGCACCGGAGTTACTCAAAAGGCGGAGCCTACTTCAGGATCCCGAAGACGGCGCCCCAGAGCTGGTTCACGTTGACCGTGCCCAGCTCCGGACCCGGGATGAAGAACGGGGGGCTGGTGCGGGACTCGCCGGTCAGGTTGGTGACCGTCAGCTGCCGACGCGGCTTGTCGGCCGGGTGGCCGTTGGCCGGGTAGGTCAGGACGAACGGCTTGGAAAAGTTGGTGTCCGAGCCGTTGATCGCCGGGACGTACCCGTTGAACAGGGTGTCCGGCGAGTCGAAGACGTCCGCGATCCACACGGTCCTGGACGCCACGCCGCACTGCTGCAGCGTCACGCCCTCGCCCTTGAACGCGGTGGCGGCCACGCCCAGGCACAGGCCGCTGTCCACGCCGAAAGGCGCGTACTCGATCTCGAACGCCGGGTCGTTCACCGCGTGCCTGGTCTGCCCGTAGCAGTCCGGGAAGTTGCCGCCGGTACCCGGGATGCAGCCGTAGTGCAGCGCGACCGCGGAGGAGACCAGGCCGGCCGCGAAGAAGTCGGCCACCGTGCCCTGGAACGCCACGGTCCAGTCCTGCGCCGGGTCGAAGTTCGCCGCGCGGAACAAGATGATCGGCTGGCCGATCCTCTCGCCCCGGCGCAGCACGTCAACCACGGACTTCGGCGACTTATGCGTGCCGAACTGGTGGCTGAACACGTCGATGCAGGCGATGCCGCACGACGGGGTCGCCGCGGTGGCGGGGCCCGCGCTGAGCAGGCCCGCCGTGCCGACGCCGCCGACCAGGGTCAGCGTCACCGCCGCGGCGAGCACCTTGCTCTTGATGGACATAGGTTGTTCCTCTCTCGGCACCCCCGAGGAGCGGGCGGTGACGCCGGCCTCCCGTGCGGGAGGCCGGCGTCACCGGGTTATTCAAGGTGACTCAGGTGCCTACTTCAGTTCCCCGAAGGTCGCGCTCCAGAGCTGGTTGCCGTTCGCGCCGGTGCCGAACAGGTTGCCGACGTGGAACGAGAAACCGGTGAGGTTGCTGACCACGAGCTGCGGACGCGGCTTGTCGGTCGGGAAGCGGATGTCGGGGTAGGTCAGCACGAACGGGTGGGAGAAGTTGGTGTTCGAGCCGTTGATCAGCGGGATGTACCCGTGCGCCCACGCGTGGGTGAACTGCTGGTCAAGGGTGTCCAGGATCCACACCGTCTTGGCCGACACGCCACACGGCTGCAGCGTCACGCCCTCGTCATTGAACGCGGTCGCGGCAACACCCAGGCACAGGCCCGACTCCACGCCGAACGGCGCGTACTCGTTCTCGAACGCCAGGTAGTTCGACGTCCCGGGACCGCTCACGGAGGTGACGTTGAACGGGCAGTCCGGGAAGTTGACCGTGGCGATGCAGCCGTAGTGCAGCGCCGTCGTAGAGGAGACCAGGCCGGCCGCGAAGAAGTCGGCCACCGTGCCCTGGAACGCCACGGTCCAGTCCTCGGCCGGGTCATAGTTCGCGTCGCGGAACAAGATGATCGGCTGGCCGGTCCTCTCGCCCTGGCGCAGCACGTCAACCACGTAGTTCGGCGAGTTGTGCGTGCCGAACTGGTAGCTGAACACGTTGACGCAGGCGATGCCGCACGACGGGGTCGCCGCGCTGGCCGCGCCCGCGCTGAGCACGCCCGCCGTACCGACGCCGCCGACCAGGGTCAGCGTCGCCGCCGCGGCGAGCACCTTGCTCTTGATGGACATTGAGAATTCCTCTCTTGGAACGCACAGCCGTACCCTGCGCACGGCCGCGTCGAGCTGGCCCCCGCAGCGCGCGTCGGATTCATCCCCGATTCGCTCGGCACGCTGCCGACTCGCGGTGGCCTGGTCAGGACCAAAGCGAGGCCCTGACCGGTCATACTCCGCTGGAGAGGTAAAAAACCCGGGCACGCCCGGGTGTCTCCGCGGGGACGGGCGTTCACCCGTCCCACACGGGAAGACGCGTGATGCGGCCCAGATGGTTGAGGCCGATACGGATTTTCAGCGGCCGGAGCCCGGATTCAGAACTCTCGCCTCGAGGATTGCGGGATCGGCGGGGTTGGTACGCACAGCAGCGGCGCCGGCCCCCTCGCGGGGAGCCGGCGCCGCCGTGTTACTCAGAGCGTGAACTCAGGGTTCTACTTGAGTTCCCCGAAGGTCGCGCCCCAGAGCTGGTTGCTGTTCGCGCCGGTGCCGAACAGGTTGCCGACGTGGAACGAGAAACCGGTGAGGTTGCTGACGAACAGCTGCGGACGCGGCCTGTCGGTCGGGTTGCCGTTGGCCGGGTAGGTCAGCACGAACGGGTGCGAGAAGTTGGTGTCCGAGCCGTTGATCAGCGGGATGTACCCGTGCGCCCAGGCGTGGGTGAACTGCTGGTCAAGGGTGTCCAGGATCCACACCGTCTTGGCCGACACGCCACACGGCTGCAGCGTCACGCCCTCGCCCTGGAACGCGGTCGCGGCCACACCCAGGCACAGGCCCGACTCCACGCCGAACGGCGCGTACTCGTTCTCGAACGCCAGGAAGTTCGACGTCCCGGGACCGCTCGCGGAGGTGACGTTGAACGGGCAGTCCGGGAAGTTGCCGCCGGCGCCCGAGATGCAGCCGTAGTGCAGCGCGACCGCGGAGGAGACCAGGCCGGCCGCGAAGAAGTCGGCCACCGTGCCCTGGAACGCCACGGTCCAGTCCTCGGCCGGGTCGAAGTTCGCCGCGCGGAACAAGATGATCGGCTGGCCGCTCCTCTCGCCCTGGCGGTACACGTCAACCACGGAGTTCGGCGACTTGTGCGTGCCGAACTGGAAGCTGAACAGGTTGACGCAGGCGATGCCGCACGACGGGGTTGCCGCGCTGGCGGGGCCCGCGCTGAGCACGCCCGCCGTGCCGACGCCGCCGACCAGGGTCAGCGTCGCCGCAGCGGCGAGCACTTTGCTCTTGATGGACATGGGTTGTTCCTCTCTTGGAACGCACAGCCGAGCCCTGCGCACAGCTGTGTCGAGCTTTCCCCCGCAGCGCGCGTCGGATTCTTCCCCGATTCGCTCGGCACGCTGCCGGCTCGCGGTGGCCTGGTCAGGACCAAAGCGCGGTCCCGACCGGTCATACGGTTCTGGAGAGGTAAGACCCGGGCACGCCCGGGGGTCTCCGCGGGACGGGCCGTTCACCCTTCCCACATAGGAAGACGCGCGATGGGTCCAGATGGTTGACGCCCAGATGTACTGGAGTATGCAAGCAAGTGACGCCGATCCCCTCACCGGGGTCGGCGTCACCCTTTATTGCTCAAAATCCGAATTCGACATGGTCCAGGACCGTTTGGGCGCAAAGCAGTGGCGCCGGCCCCCTCGCGGGGAGCCGGCGCCACCGTGTTACTCAGAACGTGAACTCAGGGTTCTACTTGAGTTCCCCGAAGGTCGCGCCCCAGAGCTGGTCGCTGTTCGCGCCGGTGCCGAACAGGTTGCCGACGTGGAACGAGAAACCGGTGAGGTTGGTGACCACGAGCTGCGGACGCGGCTTGTCGGTCGGGAAGCGGATGTCGGGGTAGGTGAGGACGAACGGCTGGGAGAAGTTGGTGTCCGAGCCGTTGATCAGCGGGATGTACCCGTGCGCCCACGCGGTGGTGAACTGCTGGTCAAGGGTGTCCAGGATCCACACCGTCTTGGCCGACACGCCACACGGCTGCAGCGTCACGCCCTCGTCACTGAACGCGGTCGCGGCAACACCCAGGCAGAGACCCGACTCCACGCCGAACGGCGCGTACTCGTTCTCGAACGCCAGGAAGTTCGAGTCCACGCCCGGCGTGCCCGTGGTCGCAACGCTGAACGGGCAGTCGGGGAAGTCGACCCCGGCGATGCAGCCATAGTGCAGGGCCAGCGACGACGACACCAGGCCGGCCGCGAAGAAGTCGGCCACCGTGCCCTGGAACGCCACGGTCCAGTCCTCGGCCGGGTCGAAGTTCGCCGCGCGGAACAAGATGATCGGCTGGCCGACCTTCTCGCCCTGACGCAGCACGTCAACCACGTAGTTCGGCGAGTTGTGCGTGCCGAACATGTAGCTGAACACGTTGACGCAGGCGATGCCGCACGACGGGGTCGCCGCGCTGGCGGGGCCCGCGCTGAGCACGCCCGCCGTGCCGACGCCGCCGACCAGGGTCAGCGTCGCCGCCGCGGCGAGCACCTTGCTCTTGATGGACATAGATGATTCCTCTCTTGGAACCCGCGGCCGTGCCCTGCGCACGACCGCCTCAACCTGGCCTCCGCAGCACGCGTCGGATTTCTGCCCCGATTCGCTCGGCACGCTGCCGGCTTGCGGCGACCTGATCAGGGCAGAACGGCTGACCTGACCGGTATTGCAGTCTGGAGAGGGAAAGGACACCCGGGCAAAGCCGGGCGGCTCAAGACGCGGAAGGCAAACGCAGGCTCATCGTGCGTTCATCCGGCCGGCGCCTCAGGAATGGATAGTGGCGCCGACCTTCCTTGCAGAGGGCCGGCGCCACCGTGTTACTCAGAACGTGAACTCACAGGGTTCTACTTGAGTTCCCCGAAGGTCGCGCCCCAGAGCTGGTTGCTGTTCGCGCCGGTGCCGAACAGGTTACCGACGTGGAACGAGAAACCGGTGAGGTTGCTGACGAACAGCTGCGGACGCGGCTTGTCGGTCGGGAAACCGGCGGCCGGGTACGTCAGCACGAACGGCTGGGAGAAGTTGGTGTCCGAGCCGTTGATCAGCGGGATGTAACCGTGCGCCCACGCGGTGGTGAACTGCTGGTCGAGAGTGTCCAGGACCCACACCGTCTTGGCCGACACGCCACACGGCTGCAGGGTAACGCCCTCGCCCTGAACCGCGGTCGAGGCAACGCCCAGGCACAGGCCCGACTCCACGCCGAACGGCGCGTACTCGTTCTCAAATGCCAGGTAGTTCGACGTAAGCCCGGTCGCTTGCGGGTTCGGGACCCCGGTAACGCTGAACGGGCAGTCCGGGAAGTTGACCCCGGGGATGCAGCCGTAGTGCAGCGCGACCGCGGAGGAGACCAGGCCGGCCGCGAAGAAGTCGGCCACCGTGCCCTGGAACGCCACGGTCCAGTCCTCGGCCGGGTCGAAGTTCGCCGCGCGGAACAGGATGATCGGCTGGCCGACCTTCTCGCCCTGACGCAGCACGTCAACCACGTACTGCGGGTTGTTGTGCGTGCCGAACTGGTAGCTGAACAGGTTCACGCAGGCGATGCCACACGACGGGGTTGCCGCGCTGGCCGCGCCTGCGCTGAGCACGCCAGCCGTACCGACGCCGCCGACCAGGGTCAGCGTCGCCGCCGCGGCGAGCACCTTGCTCTTGATGGACATGGATGATTCCTCTCTTGGAACCTGCGGCCGTGCCCTGCGCACGACCGCCTCAAGCAAACCCCCCGCAGCACGCACGGCCGGATGGCTTCCGGCCTGACTCGGCACGCTGCCGGCATTACGGCGGGCTGATCAGGGCAGGAACGGCTGACCTGATCGGTGGTGCAGTCTGGAGAGGGAAAGTCCCGGGCAAGCCCGGAAGCTCAAGGGTCAAACGATATCTGGCAGGCTCAATGGGAAAGCATTAAGTTAGCGGAAATGCAATGTTCTGATTACAGACTGAAACCAATAGAGATTAGCGCGGCACGCGATGGTTAGGCGATCACCGGGCTGGGACGTCTAAGCCGTCTCGCTGCGTCAACCTCGGGGCTAGCCCGGCCTGACCGGAGTGCCGACGCGGATCCGGCGCCGACCGCTGGGTCTGGCCTTGCTAGCTGAAATCCTTTATCCCATACAGTGACGCCCGATGCGGGTAAATCGTTGGCATGTATCCCGATTATTCACTGACGTGACCAAATCGCAACTTAACAGTCCCGCCACCGGCCGGTCAGTTGTATATGGCAAGCAGAACGTTACCGCGCTTACCGAGCTGATCCGAAGCGCCGATGCTTAACCCGCGTGCCCAGTTCTGTAATCTCTTGTGCGGGCACCGTAATCAAAGCAGTCACCGGCATGCCGTCGAAGCCGATCACGGAGGGTTTGGTCGAAGCCCTCACCAGTTGGGCGTTCTGCGCCATGAACGGCATTGATTGTCCGATTTCATCCTTTTCGTCATTCCTGCGGGCCGCTCGTCACCTTCGATGCGCAACGGTCCGCATTGAAACTCATTCCCGACGCTTTACCGATTTCGGCATTACCGCGAAATTCCCGGCCGCGATGACCTCGCCATTGCGCGAGGCCTCGTCGATCCCGGGGCCCCGCGAGCCGGAGGGCGCGGCGGCGACTGGACCGACGAGCGACGAAGGAGCGAGGAGGGAAGACGGCGCAGTGGAGGGGGAAGGGGAGGTGCGCAAGCTGTATGCGGAGGGCCCGGAGGCGAGCGGGGAAGGTACAGCACGAACCACGGCTCGTTAGGCCAGAATTTTCTTTCCTGGCGTAGGTTCGTAGCATGAACTCATGAGCCCCGCGCCGAAGCCCCCGACCGCCGAGCAGATCACCAAGGCCCTGGACGGCGTGCAAGACCCCGAGATCAGGCGGCCGATCACCGAACTCGGCATGGTCAAGGGCGTTGACGTCGCGGCCGACGGCGCAGTGCGCGTGCAGGTGTGGCTGACCGTCGCGGGGTGCCCGCTGCGGGAGACCATCACCCGCGACGTCACCGCGGCGGCCGGCAAGGTGCCCGGCGTGTCCTCAGTCCGGGTGGAGCTGGACGTGATGAGCGACGAGCAGCGGCGGGCCCTGCAGACCCAGCTGCGCGGCGGGCGGCCCGAGCCGTTGATCCCGTTCGCCCAGCCGTCCTCGCTGACCCGGGTGTACGCGGTGGCCAGCGGCAAGGGCGGGGTGGGCAAGTCGTCGGTCACGGTCAACCTGGCCGTGGCGCTGGCCGCCGCCGGGCAGAAGGTCGGCGTGGTGGACGCCGACATCTACGGTCATTCGGTGCCGCGGATGCTGGGCGTCACCGGCCGCCCGACCCCGGTCGAGAAGATGATCATGCCGCCGTCGGCGCACGACGTGAAGGTCATCTCGATCGGGATGTTCACCAAGGGCAACACCCCCGTGGTCTGGCGCGGTCCGATGCTGCACCGGGCCCTGCAGCAGTTCCTGGCCGACGTGTACTGGGGTGACCTGGACGTGCTGCTGCTCGACCTGCCGCCGGGGACCGGTGACGTCGCCATCTCGGTCGCCCAGATGCTCCCCTCGGCCGAGCTGCTGGTGGTCACCACGCCGCAGCTGGCCGCCGCGGAGGTGGCCGAGCGGGCCGGGGCGATCGCGACGCAGACCCATCAGCGGATCACCGGGGTCATCGAGAACATGTCCTACCTGGTCTGCGCGCACTGCGGGGAGCAGACAGAGATCTTCGGATCTGGCGGCGGGGCCACGGTCGCGCAGGCCCTGAGCCGGATCACCGGGACGCAGGTGCCGTTGCTCGGCCAGGTGCCGCTCGACGTCCGGCTGCGCGAAGGCGGCGACGCCGGGGTTCCGCTCGTGCTCGCCGAGCCGGACTCCCCCGCCGCGCTCGCGCTGCGGAAGATCGCCGACGAACTCGGCGCCCGCGGCCGCGGGCTGGCCGGCCGCCAGCTCGGGCTCACGCCGCGCTGAGGAAACCGCGTGCCAGATTCTGTAATCCCTTGTGTCGGAGCTGTAATCAAAGATGAACAGGGGCGGCTTCTGCTCATCAAACGCGGGCATGAGCCGGGCGCCGGGTTGTGGTCGCTGCCCGGCGGGCGGATCGAGCCGGGCGAGACGGACGCCGCGGCCCTGGTCCGCGAGATGCGGGAGGAAACCGGCCTGGAGGTGCAGGCGGGGCCGCTGCTCGGCAGCGTGCGGCGACCCGCCCCGGGCAGCGCGGTGCTGGATATCAGGGATTACACGGCGACGATCACCGGCGGAACGCTCCGCGCCGGTGACGACGCCGCCGAGGCGCGCTGGGTGACGGTCAGCGAACTGCGCTCACTGCCGATCACGGAAGGATTGGTCGAGGCGCTCACCGATTGGGGTGTTCTGCATCACGGAGCAGCAGGGACCACTGGCCGTTAGGGAAAATTAGGTCGCGTCGGTGTCGTAGGGGGCGCGCTCGCCGGGGGCCAGCAGCGTGCCGCTGGCCCTCGGCCGGGCGGCCGCGGCTCCGTTCCCCGGCCCGTTCCCGTTATCCCCGTTGAGGTCGTCGAACAGGTGCCGCTGCACGAACCGCTTGGGATGGAGGTCCTCGAGCTCGAGGTCGGCGAACTCCGGTCCCAGCCCTTCCCGCAGGTCGTTCTTGGCGCCCTCGGCGATCCGGCGCAGGTCGCGCAGGGCCCGGCCGGCCTGGGAGGCGATCTTCGGCAGCTCGTTCGGCCCGAAGACGATGAGCGCGATCACGGCCAGGACGAGCAGCTTGGGAATAGACAGGTCAAACACGCTCAGGTCTCCGTCGCGCTGGTGAGGTCACGCACTCTCCCATAAAGAATACAGTCACCCGAACGGGTTGACCCAGGACGCCAGCCGGGCGAAGCCGCGGGACATCCGCTTCCAGAAGCCGGGCGGCGCATCGTGCGGCAGCGCCCTGATCACGCTGTCCACGGTCTGGGCGGGCGCGTCGGCCACCACCGTGTACACCATGCCGCGGCTGGACCAGGTCAGGGACCGCTGATCGGGCTCCGCGGCATAGATCACGTGGCCGGCCACGGTGACCTTCTGCCAGCCGGTCAGCTTGGCGGCCAGGTTGCCGCGCTGCTCGAACACCGAGACGACCGACAGGCCGTCGGAGTAGCCCAGGTCAAGCACGGTCCCGGTGTCAGTCCTGGTCTGCGCGCCGGTGAACAGCGACAGGCCGCCCGGGAGGCCGGGGGGGATCAGCCAGCCGCTCTTGCGCAGGACGAGCAGCTGGCGGACCGGGAGCGGTTCGGTCCACGGGCCCTGCGGCTCGGACGGCCCGGCGGCCGGCTCGGCGGCCGGTGGCTGCTTGGTGAACCGGACGTTGATGAACACGTCCTTGCTGATCACGTGGGCGGCGGGATCGAACACGTCACGCTCGAGCGGGAGTTTGGTCGCATCGTCCAGCCAGAACCTCGCGGCCAGACTGCCGTTCTCCCGCCAGGCCTCCACGATCTGGGCCGTACGGTTGTCGGCCGAGCCCGGTCCGGCGTACACCACCACGTAGTGCGCTTCCAGCAGCCGCACGAGCTGGGTGGTGACGCCCAGCACGCCCTCCGGCCACTGCCCGTTGGTGTCCGAGGACAGGTAGGGCTCGCTGCTCGAGTTCGTTCCCGCGGCCAGCGTCTGGGTGACGGTCTGGCCGCCGCTGGCGTGCCAGATGTCGGACACCAGCACACTCCAGCCGTTCGTGGCGCCGCCCCAGTGCGAGATGATCTCCTCGCCCTGGTAGGACGTCAGGACCGCCGCCCGGGCGGCCTGGGTCAGCAGGTGGGCGGCCAGGGCGCTAGCCGGGCGCCCGGTGCTGGGGCCGCCGCCCGGTCCGGTGCTGGCCGTCGCGTTCGCCTTCTCCGGCGCGGCGCCGACCGCGGCCTGGCCGCTGCACGCGGTGACCAGGAAGCCGGGTACCGCCACCGCCAGCACGGCGGCCAGCAGGATCGGGGACCGCGCGTCGCGACGGCGGTTTACGGGGCAGTTGAACGCGAACACGCCGGCCTCACGGTTGCGTCGCGTCCGAGTCGGCCACCGAGGCCCGGCTCGACGGCCCGGTGAACGGCACCTCGCCGGTGGTGATGGCGTGCTCGACGCTGTACATCTCGACCGGCGGCGTGATCCTGGGCCCGGGTGTCGCCTCGCCGCCGCCCGCGGTGAAGGCGACCGTGCTCAGCCCGACGACGAGCGACATGGTGCCGATCACCAGGTAGCTACGGCGCACCGGGCCCCTTCCGGGCCTTCCGGGCGGGCGCCGGGGGGGAAGCGGGCCGCCAGGACCGGTCATGGCGATCAGGCGCCGGGTCATGGCCGCCTCGGCCGGAGCGCCGGGCAGCAGCGTGCTGAGCTTGCGCTTGAGCGCCCGGAGTTCGGCGGCCTCGGTCCGGCACTGCTCACAGCCGGCCAGGTGTGCGTGGGCGCGATCGCGTTCGGCCCCGTCGAGTTCGCCGTCGATCAGGGCTGACAGCCGGTCACCGAGATGGGTCATGATCCACCCGACCGCTTCAGGCGGGGTACCAGGCCCGGACGGCGCAGGCCTCGCTTGGCGCCACTCGCCGGTTGAGTAATTGCGTCGCCGGTGGTTGCGGCGCGGGTCGCTGCTTCGCGGGGGACTGCCTCGCGGGTCGCCGCCCCGCGGGGGGCTGCCTCGGCGGTGGCTGGACGGCGGTGCTCGAGTGCGGTCCGCAGCTGTGCCCGGCCGCGGTGTATCCGGCTGCGGACCGTGCCCAGCTTGACGCCCAGGGTGGCGGCGATCTCCTCGTAGGAGAACCCCTCGATGTCGCAGAGCACCACGGCGGCGCGGTACTCCGGCGGCAGTGCCTTCAGCGCGGCATGGACGTCGTCGTCGAGGTGAGTGTCGTCGAAGGCCTCGGCGGGCGTCGGCTCGGAGCCGGGCAGCCGGTGGGCCATCTCGTCGGCCAGTCCCTCGAACCTGATCCGCTGCTTACGCCGGGCCCCGTCCAGGAAGAGGTTGGTCGTGATGCGGTGCAGCCAGCCCTCGAACGTGCCGGGGGTATAGCTGGACAGCGAACGGAAGACCCGGACGAAGACTTCCTGGGTGAGATCCTCGGCGTCGTGGGGATTGCCGGTCAGCCGGTAGGCGAGGCGGTAGACCCGAGCGGAGTGCACGCGGACAATGTCCTCCCACGTCGGGAGGTTCCACTCGGGCTGAGCAGGCTGTACCGGCGGGGATTCCAGAGTCCTGGCCTCCTCGAACAATCCGCCCTCCGGGTCGCAGATTGCCGCGACTTTCACCATCGTGCCCTGGATTCTTCCGTTGCGCCACTCGGGACCGCTGAAGACGGCCGGTATCGCCTGGGTAACGGCTCGGACTCCGGGATAGTTCCCGGACCTGCGCCGCTGGCGCTAGGCTGCTGCACGTGGGGCCACTTGCCTATGCCGCTGAGTACGTACCCGAGGACGAGCCGCTGCTGGCCGCCCGGGCTTACGCGGCCGACCTGGGCGGCACCGAACCGGTGCACCCGGCGGTGGGCGCGACGCTGCGCTTCCTGGCCTGCGCGGTGGGGGCCAGGACCGCGGTCGAGATCGGCACCGGCTGCGGCAGTTCCGGGATCTGGCTGCTGCGCGGAATGCGCTCCGGCTCGACGCTCACCAGCGTTGATATCGAGCCGGAATACCAGCGAATGGCACGCAAAGCGTTCACCCAGGCCGGCTTCGCGCAAAACCAATGCCGCCTTATCCTGGGCCGCGCGCTGGACGTGCTTCCCCGGCTCTCCGATGGCGCCTACGACATGGTTTTCTGCGACGCCGATGTGCGCGACTATCCGGATTACCTGACCGCCGCGCTGCGCTTGTTGCGGCCCGGCGGCGTCGTGGCTTTCAATAACGCGCTGCCGACCGGAACCCTGCGCGACGATCCCGAGGTGTTCGACGGCCCCGTGTTCGACGACACAGGCGACCTCGCGCACCAGGTCCGCGGAGACGACCGGCTGGTCCCGGTCCTGGTGCCGCTGGGCAATGGCCTGCTTGCCGCGGTCAAAAGGGGAGACTAGGCCAGGTCACCCGACCACGGACTTCAAGGCGTCACCAAGCTTAGCCGCCTCGTCCGCCGTCAGCTCAACAACCAGACGTCCGCCGCCTTCAAGCGGGACCCGCATCACGATGCCGCGACCCTCCTTGGTGACCTCAAGCGGACCGTCACCCGTCCGCGGCTTCATCGCCGCCATTCTCCCATCCCCTTCCTGCGGGCCCCGTGCACGGCGCCGCGGCACGGCACTGTACCGCCGTGAGGCACCGCGCCCTCAGGCACTCCGCACGCCACAATCCAGGGCGCCCGCGGCGGAACCGGCCAGCCACAATCGTTTCTATCCGTCGCCCTATTATCCCGTGTTCGGCAGCAGAATGGTAATGATCGGCCATGCTCGCTGCCGTCCGGGGGCGCGCAGCGGCCCTATTGCCGACGGTTCAGCGCCGGGCGTCCGGTATCGCGCCGGCGCGTCGCGGCTGGGGCGGCGGCGGATTCCGGGTCGGGGGCGGCGCGTTCCGGCCTGGGGTAGGAGAGGAAGTGACGTTGCGGCGGCGGGCTCGGGTGCTGATCGATCTGAGTCCGCTGCGGCGCTCACGCGACCTGCGCCTGCTGGTCCTCGGGGAACTGATCTCCGTGCTGGGCACCCAGCTGACCACGGTGGCGGTGCCGTACCAGGTGTACCAGCTGACCCGCTCGTCTCTCGACGTCGGGCTGGTCTCGCTGGCTCAGCTGTTCCCGCTGATCGGCGGGGCGCTGCTGGGCGGCTCGGTGGTGGATGCCATGGACCGCCGCCGGCTGCTGATGGGGGCGCAGGTGCTGATGGCCGGCTGCAGCGCGGGCCTGGCGGTCAACGCCGACCTGGGCACGGCGCTGTGGCCGCTGTTCGTCCTCCCGGCCCTGGCGGCCGGGATCGGCGGGCTGGAGGACGCCGGGCGCGGCGCGATGGTGCCCAACCTGGTCCAGCGGTCCGAGATGCCGACCGCGAACGCCATCTTCCAGTCCCTGTTCCAGTTCGGCCTGGTGGTGGGCCCGGCGGTGGCTGGGCTGCTGCTGGCCGGGGCCGGGGTCAGGTTCGTGTACTGGCTGGACGTGGCCAGCTTCGGGGCGGCGCTGCTGACCGCGTTCCTGATCTCGCCGCAGCCCCCGGTGGGAGGAGCCGGCAGCCACCGGCCGGGCCTGCGCTCGGTCATCGAGGGTCTGGGTTTCGTCCGGGGCCGCCAGGCCATCCAGGGCGCGTACCTGATCGACATCAACGCGATGGTGTTCGGCATGCCGCGCGCGCTGTTCCCGGCGATGGCCACCACGCTGTTCGGTGGCGGGGCGTCGACACTCGGCTTCCTGTACGCCGCGCCCGGCGCGGGCGCGCTGGTCGGCGCGCTCACCACCGGCTGGGTGAGCCGGATCCGCCGTCAGGGCCGGGCCGTCATCGTGGCCGTCCTGGCCTGGGGCGTCGCGATCACCTGCTTCGGGCTGGTGTCCTGGCTGCCCGGCGCGCTGGTCCTGCTGGCGGTGGCCGGATGGGCCGACGTGATCTCGGCGGTGTTCCGCAACACGATCATCCAGTTGGCCGTGCCGGACGCGCTGCGGGGCCGGCTGTCCGGGCTGCAGATCGCGGTGGTGGCCGGCGGTCCCCGGATCGGGGACCTGGAATCCGGAGCGGTGGCGGCCGCGTTCGGCGACACGGTCTCGGTGGTGTCCGGTGGCCTGGCGTGTGTCGCGGGCGCGCTGGTACTGGCCCGGCTGCTGCCTGGCTTCCGTCAGCAGCGGACGCCGGCCGGTGCCGGTGCTGGCGCTGGTCCTCCTGGCGCCGATGCTGGTCCGGCCGGTCCCGATGCTGGTCCTGCTGGCGTGGGCCCTGGTCCTGCTGGCGTCGGCCCTGGTCCTGCTGGCGTCGGCCCTGGTCCTGCTGGCGTCGGCCCTGGTCCGGCCGGTTAGTGCGACTCGCGCCGGGCGAGGGGGACCACAGCGAGGATCAGCGCGCCGGTGAGGGCGAACGCCGCCGCGTAGCCGGTGCGGACGCAGAGCAGGCCGAAAGCGGCCGGGCCCGACCCGTACCCGGCGTCGTAGGCGAAGTTCCATAGAGCACTGGCCTTGGCCTCGGGAAGCTGCTCGATCAGCAGCGCGAACGTCGCATTCTCCAGCACCCCGAAGCCGGCGCCGAACAGCACCATGCCGGTGAAGATCGCCGCGGGCGAGCCCAGAACCATCATCGCGGCCATGCCGAGCGCCGCCACGGCGAGCGCCGGGACGAGCAGCCGGGCGTGACCGTACCGGTCGCCGCGCTTGCCGGCCTGCCAGCGACTGAGCGTGGCGATGATCGCCTGCACGAGCAGGGCGGCCGAGGAGAGGTTGCTGGGGATGCCCTTCGCGAGCGGCAGGAATGAGTCGAGCACGCCGGCCGCGATCGTGACGGCGGCGAAGATCAGCGGCAGGCGCAGCACCCCGCCTGTTATCCGCCTGGAGCCGTGGCCGGGCACGCCGGAGACGATGCCGAATGGTGCTCATAGCACGCACGCTAGATTCCAGCCGGCATCCTGGTAAGGTCCGATTTCATGGCGATTGAGTGGTCCGGTTTGAGTCCGGAGCTGCTGGTCCGGCTCGACCGTTCGGCGAGCGAACCGCTGCGCGCCCAGCTTGAGGCAAGCCTGCGCGAGGCGATCAGGGGCGGCCGGCTTCGCGCCGGGGAACGGCTGCCGTCCTCCCGGGAGCTCGCACGTGAGCTGGGCGTCTCCCGCGGCATGGTGCAAGACTGCTACGGGCAGTTGCTGGCCGAGGGATACCTGACCAGCCGCACCGGAGCCGCCACCCGGGTCGCCGACATCAGCGGCCAGCCCGCGGTGCTGGTGCCGCCCCCGCCGGGTCGCCAACGTGAGGAACGGCCGCTGATCGCGGACTTCCAACCTGGCGTGCCGGACCTGTCCAGCTTCCCGCGTACCGACTGGGCCCGGGCCATCAAACAGGCGTGCACCCAGGCCACCTCGGCGGACCTGGGATACGGCGACCCGCGCGGCAGTGCGGTGCTGCGCGAGGTGCTTGCCGGGTACCTGCGGCGGGTACGAGCCGCCGCCGCCAGCCCGGCGCAGATGATCATCAGCACCGGATTCGCGCAAGGAATCAACCTGGTCCTGCGCGCCCTGGCCCACGAGGGCAGCGTGACGTGCGTGGCCTTCGAGGATCCCGGGTACGGCAGCGCGCAGGCCGATGAAACCGTCCGCGCCGTCCTGGCCATGGGTATCCGGGTCACCCACGTGCCGGTCGACGGGGAAGGCCTCGTGGTCAGTGAACTGGCGGGCAGCGGAGCACAGGCGGTCGTGGTCACCCCGGCGCACCAGTCCCCTACCGGGGTGGTGCTGTCGGCGTCGCGGCGGCACGCCCTGACCGACTGGGCGCGACGCGGCGGCGGGTTCGTGATCGAGGACGACTACGACTCGGAGTTCCGCTACGACAAGGAGCCCGTCGGGGCGCTGCAGGGACTAGCCCCGGACCAGGTCTTCCTGCTCGGCACGGCCAGCAAGGCTCTGGCCCCGGCGGTTCGCCTCGGCTGGGTCCACGCCCCCGCGTCGCTGGCCGCCGCGGTCGCCGCCGAGAAAGAGATGAGCGATCGCGGCTCCTGCATGCTGGATCAGCTCGCCCTGGCCACCCTGCTTACCACCGGGCGGTACGACCGTCACCTGCGGCGGATGCGAACTGTCTACGCGGCCCGCCGCACCGCGCTGACCGGTGCGTTCGCCAGGCACGCCCCCGGGGTCCGGCTCGCCGGGCTCGCAGCCGGATTCCAGGCGGTCGCGCCGCTGCCTCCCGGCGCCGACGAAACAGCAGTGATCGCGGCGGCGCGTGAGCGGCGGGTCGGGCTGTACGGCATCGGCGACTACCGCGGCCATCCTGAGGCTTCGGCGCCGCCCGCGCTGGTCATGGGGTTCGGCAACGTCCGCGAGCGAGCCATCGAACCGGCCATCGCCGCCGTCGCCGATCTGCTCGTGCGATCAGGGGTTTCGGACACCCCCAACAATGCTCGAGCCTGAGCTCGAGCACTCGTGGAGGTGGCGGGAATCGAACCCGCGTCCTTCAGTGCATCACCAGGGCTTCTCCGGGTGCAGCTTGCTCTGCTTTTCTCAGCCCCGGCGATCACGCAAGCTAGACGCCGACGGGCTCAGCCACTGTTCGATGTCCCCCCTGACCCCGCAGCCGGGTCAGACGGTAATCCTTCTAGCTGATGCCAGGCACCGGGTCGAAGGCATCCCCGGGCTGACAGACTTCTAACTCGCCTCAGGCGGCGAGTTCGAAGTCAGTGCTCTTTACATTGGCACTTATTGGTTTGCGGTCACAGGATTTACGAGGTCACAACCGCAACCCTCGGCCCGCTTCCCCTGGTTCAACCACCGAAGTCGAAACCGTTCACCCCCTATTGAGTTGTGCGGCAAGCACGGTACGTTCTGCCGTACAAGACCGTACACGTATAACACCCGGGAGCCAACCCGGATTCCCGGCTGGCGCGGCCCGGGTGTTGCGCTGCGGGTGGGCGCGGCTGGGCGTGGTGCCGGCGGCGCGCCTGGCGCTGGTCCGACGCCTCGGCGCGCGATGCCGGTGGCGCGCCTGGCGCGGTTCCGGTGCCCTCGGGCGTGCGGTGCGCAGAAAAATGGCCCCTGCGGGCGCTGGCGGTGGCCAAAACGCGCCCACAGGGGCCGACCGGCAGGGTCGGAGCCGGTCTACTGGCCGGGTCTCCCCCGAGATGAGGCCCGGACCCTTAACGTTGACTGGGCCGCAACCCCCCGAGCGAACCCCAGTCACTCGTAAGGACGTCCGCGAACAGCGGCATGGTTGCCTGTGTTTTGTGACTCGAAGTTACGATTCCATAACTGAAAGTTATAAGCCTGTTTGGCTTGGCCCCGGGGATGGCGGGATAGTGGCGGTTTGTGCAGGCGCTCCGGAGTGCGCTCCGGAGCACGGGTAGTCACGGTCGGGCGCCTGGGCCGACGCGGGGTGGCAACGACGTTGTTATGGCATGGGTGCGGCTCCGTAGGGGAGCTGTGCCGATCCGCCGGACTGGCGGGCGCTGGTGTGCTGGTCGATGTCACATGGGTGTGGCTCCTTTGCCGTGAGTTTCCGTGGTGGTCTTTTATGCGGCGAGCGCGAGTTCGTGGTGAGGCGTGGGGGGGTTGCGGAGCTTGCTGAGGTGGTTGCGGTGGTGCTCACGGGCGATGTGCCAGTTCCAGTAGGCGGGCAGGTCGCTGCTGGCGGCGATGGCGCGCATCCAGAGCATGGCCTGGGCGCCGGCCAGGCTCCAGCGGGCTCCGGTGATTCCGAGGCGGTCGCCGATGATGTGCCGGCATGCGCCTTCGATGATCCCGGTGGCGATGGGCCAGCCGTTCGCGAGGGCTGCGGGATAGTCCAGGTACGGTTCCTTGGCCTGCAGGTAGTGCGTGGTCTTGCGGATGTTCTTCTCATGCTCCCCGCCGGGTCTGGGGGGATCGGCGGCGGCCCTGGCGGTGATGCCGGCGATGACGCCGCGGCTGTTGCCGGCGAGGATGTCCAGTCCCCAGGCGGTGACCTGGTCCTCGGTGGCGCGGGTATCGCCGGGCGGGGTGAAGGCGAGAGCGGCTTTCCACAGGTACTCGATCACGTGGATGAAGTCGATGAGGATGGTGATCGCCTTGCCCCGCTCCGCGGCTTCGTTCTGGAAGCACTCGATCTGGTGGGCGTTGCCGTCGACGAGGGCGAGCCAGTCCCGCTGCAGTTCCGGGTCGCGCAGGCCGGCTTCGGCCATGACCTGGGCGATGACCTCGGCGCAGGTGGCGGTGATGCCGCAGGTGTACCACTTGTTCACCGCCTGCGGGGTGACCGGCGGCTGCCCGGCCGGGCGGAGCATGATGTCCTGCGGGGTGCGGGCCGGCCCGTCCGGCGGCAGGGAATCGAACACCGCGCCGGTCTCGGCCATCCGCTTCTTCGCCTGCTTTTCCCCGCTCCCGAGCCGTTTATCCCCTTTCCTGTCCCGTTTCGCGGCCTTGCGGGCGGTCTCCGCGCGCAGCGCGTCCGGCCGCATCGACACGCCCTTGGCGTCCGCGGACATCCCCAGCACGGCCGGCCGTTCCTCCCCGTCCGGGCCGGCGATGACAGGCGCGCCCGGCACCGGCGGCCGGCCGCGAACTCCTCCGCGTCCGCCGCGGCCCGCGCCACGATCTCCTCCAGCTGCCGTTTCCCGGTACTGACCCCCGTCGCGGCCAGCACGAGGTCGTGCCCGTCCTGGAACGACCCGGACCGGCACGCCATCTCCGCGAACCGCTGCAGCTGCCAGGAATGCCCGCACGGCGGCAGGTTCAGCACCGCGTCCCGCCAGTGCAAGTCCGGCACCCCCTTCTCCCGCGACCGGTACGCGATCCTGCGGACCGTCACCTTCCCCAGCATCGTCACCACCGTCACCTGCGACTTCTCCCGGCAGCCCCGCCAGTGCCCGTCCGCCCCCGCCAGCCCCGGCAACGGCGTCTCCTGTCCCGCCTGCGCGTCCAGGGCCAGCTGCAGCGCCCGCAGCCCGATCGCCCGGCTCGCTTCCACCGCGGCCTGCTCCATCTCAGCCAGCGTCCCCGCCCCCGCCGCCGCCGTGAACAGGCACGCCACCTGCACCATGACCTGCCCCAGCCCGGGAGCCACCGCGTCTCCCGCCCCCTCCAGTACCGCCAGCGGCCCGCTCGCCACCAGCCCGCCCACCGCATACCCTTCCATCGAGGCTTCCTTCCGCAGGTTCCGTTTTCGCACTTCAGAACCGTACGGAACGGAAGCCTCACCCATGCCCGGACACGCCGCGAACCCCGCGAAACACCCCAGACACCGCATCGCAAACCCGGCTCACGGCGAAGGAGCCACACCCATGTCACATCGTGCCTGTTCTTGCAGGTACAACGTCACATCGACCCGGTAACCCGGACGCGGCCCGCGCCGATGGCAGCGCTTGTGGTTCCCGTGGTGCGGGAGTGCGCCGTGGTACGCCGGCCCGGCCAGGCTGCAGGGCGGCGGCGCGGCGCTTGCATGATCGCGAAGGTTTTACTACTCCCTGGAGTATGAAAGTCTTCGCGATCATGGAAACTCGGGGCTTCAGCTCTAGGCGTACAGCCCCAGCCGCATCGGCCGCACCTCCCCGACCCTCCATGCAGAAGAGCCGCACCCTTGTAGCAATCATGTTGTTGAGCGGAGTCCTGGAGGCGGGTCAGGTGGGGACAGGGAGGTAGATGGGGCAAAAGTGACCTGTGGGGTTTGGTCAGGTGCCCAGGATGGCGAGGGTGGGTCAGGCGCCCAGGATGGCGAGGGTGGGTCAGGTGCCCAGGATGGCGAGGAAGGCGCGGGCCAGGGCGGCGGCGGAGAGCTGCGGCGTCTTGCCGGATTCGATCGCGGCGATCGCGATGTCGCCGCGGTAGCCGACGAACCAGCTCATCCAGCCCGATCCGGTGCGGACCAGGCCGACCTGCCCGTACACCTGCTGCCCAGGCAGGCTGGCCGCCTGGGCGGCACCGGAGCGGACCGCGCCGCGCATGAGCCCGCGCACCGCGGTCATCATGCCCGTGTCCAGCTCGGCGCCGCTCGCGGGCGGATCGGGTGCCTGGAGCACCTGCGGGACGTGCCAGCGGCCCGCGTCCACCGTGGCGGCCACCATGGCCATGGACAGCAGGCTCATCCGCACGTTGCCCTGGCCGATGGTCTGCGCCGCCAGGTTCGCGTCACCCGTGGCGGAGGGCACCAACCCGGAGAAGACCGGCACCTGCAGCTGCGACCAGTCGGAGCCGATGCCGAACTCCCTGACGACCTGGACCCACTGGCTCGCCGTGAGCCGCTCGGACAGCTGCGCGAACGCCGTGCCGCAGCCCTCGGCGAAAGCGGTGCTGAACGGCTTCGACACGCCGGTCCCCTCGCTGGCGAAGGTCTGCCCCCCGACGTTGAAGGAACTCGCGCACGGGATCGAGGTGTCCGCCTTCACGAGGCCGTATTTGACCAGCGCGGCCGCGGACACGATGGTGAACGCGGCGCCCGGCGTCAGCTTCGCGTTCAGCGCGCCGTCCGCGGGCAGGGCCACGGACGCCTGGCGCTGCGCGACGGCCAGCACCGCGCCGGTCGACGCCCGGACGGCGACGATCTCGCCCGAGCTGGACACGCCCTCCAGGGCGGTCAGGGCGGCATCTTGTGCCGCCGGGTCGATCGTGGTGCGTACCGGCGTGCCCGTCGTGCCCGGCCACTGGGCCAGGATGCCGGTCTGCTGGCCGGCCGAGTTCACCGCTATCACCTCGGTCGTCGGCGTGCCGAGCAACTGGCGCTGATATTTCTGCTCGAGCCCGGAAAGGCCCACCGTGGTGCCCGGGGCGTACAGTGCGCCGTCGGCGCGCAGCCGCTCGTTGATCTCGCTGCCCACCCCGCCGACCAGGCCGGTGGCCCTGGCCTGGAACACCCGCTGGGCCTCACGCCTGACCATCAGCCCAGGCACGCTACGCAGGCTGGAGCGTAGCCTGGCGTAGCTGGCGGAGTCGAGGGTGGCGAGCCGGAGGAAGGAATGCGGCGGGGCGGCCGTGATCTGGCCGAGCACCTGCCCGGCCTGCAACCCGGTGTGCTTGGCAAAGGCCTGAGCCGTGGTCGCCGGGCTGGCCAGGCGATCCGGCATCACGCCGAGCACGTAGGCCGGGGCCTCGAGCTGAAGCGGATCGCCCTTGTCGTCGAGCACGGCGGCCCGGTCCGGGAAGGTGGTCACCACGGCCAGGCGCTCGGCAGGCCCCAGGCTCGGGTTGATGACGCTCGGCGCCCACACGACCTTCCAGTCGCCGCCAACCCGGCGCATGTCGAAGTGGCCTCGGTAGTTCCACACGCGTCCCTGCTGAGCGAGGTTGACCGTGGCCGTGAAGGACGCCTCGGCGGTGTTGCCGTGCTGGACCACCGACTTCATGGACAGGAACATCTGCGACGCATCGAGCTGAGCGACAGCTCCGCGCAGGCTCGCGGCCACCGTGTCCGCTGGGGCCGTGGTGAGCGCGCCCGCGGCGGCGTACTGCTGCTCCTGCCAGGCGAACATGAACGACTGGGCGGTGGGTTCGGCCGAAAGTTCCGTGCCGAAGCCGGTGGCCAGGCCGATGACCAGGATGCCGATGGCCACGATGGCGACGGCGGCGATACGCGCGCGCTTCGTCCGCCGGGTCGCGGGTGGGGACTTGCGGCCGGGCCCACCCGAGCCGGGCGCGACGTGGCGGGCTGACCGGCTCCCGCGAGAGACCAGCCGGGCGGGCCTGGCCGCCCGGGGCCGCAGTGCCGGGGGGACCTCAGGAACTGAAGGGACCGGTGGGGCTGATGCGGTTGGGTGGTTTTCGGAGGTTGGGAGGGTTTCTGGGGTTGGAGGGGCGACGGGGCTTAGAGATGTTTGGGGAACCAGGCCGTTCGGGACGGGTGGTCCGGGCGCGAGGCCGTCGGGGGCGAGCGGGTGGTTGTCCGGTGCGAGCGGGTGGCCGTCGGGGGCGAGCGGGTGGCCGTCGGGCGCGGGCGGGCTGCCGAGGGGGAGCTGCGCGGCGGTATCCGAGCCCGGCGCGGCGCCGTTGTGGCCCGGGCCGCGGCGCGGCCTGGGCGCGAACAGGCCCCGCGGCCTGGCGTGGCCGCCGCGCTCGTTCGCCGGAGGGGACACTATCCGCCTGCCCGTCACCTTCGCCGTTTCAGGGCTCGGTCCATTTCCCTGGCCGCGTCGCGCTTAGCCAGATCCTGGCGCTTGTCGTAGGTCCGCTTGCCGCGGGCGAGACCCAGCTCCACCTTGACGTTCCCGTCCCTGAAGTACAGCGAGAGCGGGACCAGCGTCAGGCCTTGCTCGGCCACCTGGTGGGCCAGCTTGTCGATCTCCTTGCGGTGCAGCAAGAGCTTCCTGATGCGCCTGGGCGTGTGGTTGGTCCAGGTGCCCTCGGTGTACTCCGGGATGTGGACGTTGTGCAGCCACACCTCATCATCGCTGATCTGCGCGAACCCGTCCTGCAGCGACGCGCGGCCCGCGCGCAGCGACTTCACCTCGGTTCCGGTCAGTACGAGCCCCGCCTCGTAGGTGTCCTCGATGCGGTAGTCGTGGTACGCACGGCGATTACGGGCGATGACCTTCCGCCCCTGCTCCCGAGCCACGTCCCTCCCGTCATCGGTTCCACTCAGATACGCAGGTAGCGGCGCAGTGTCAGGAACGACGTCGCACCGCACAACAACACTCCCACGACCATCGAGAAGAAGATCACCTCGAGCAAGTCGCCCAGGGACAAACCCACGTTGAATGAGAAGTACTGCTCCAGGCTATCTAGCATGAGGGACTTGACCGCAACAAGGAGCCCCGCCGAGATGGCCCAGCCGATCAGCCCGGCTATCGTCCCCTCGAGCAGGAACGGCAGCTGGATGTAGAAGTTCGACGCTCCGACCAGGCGCATGATGGCGGTTTCCCGGCGCCGGTTGAAGGCGGAGAGCCTGATCGTGTTGGCGACCAGCAGGACGGCGGCCACGATCAGGATCAGCGCGATGATGATCACCGCGTTCCTGGCCCCGTCGAGCAGCCGGTAGAACTTGTCCAGGATGGTCATCTCGTCGATCACGGTCTCCACCCCGGTCCGGCCGGTGACCGCGCTGGCCACGATGTTGTAGTCGGCCTCGGGGTTCTTGAGCTTGACCTGGAACGAGTCGGGGATGTCGCCTTCCTGGGTGTTCTGGACCAGGGAGGGCTCGTTGGAGAATTCCTGCCTGAACTCCTGGTACGCCTGCTGCTGGCTCACGTAGTAGACCGTCTCCACCTGCGGCATCGAGGTGAGCTGCTGGCGCAGCTGGTCCTTCTCGGCCTGGGTGGCGGGGCCGTCCCGCTGGCACTGCGGCTGCGGGCTCGTCTTGATGCACAGGTAGATCGACAGCTCGACCTTGCCCTGCCAGTAGGTTCTCGTCCGGTCCACCTGCTTGACGAACAGCAGGCCCGTGCCGAGCAGGGACAGGCTGATGGCCACCACCACGATGAGCGCCATCGTCATGGTGAGATTCCGGCGCAGCCCGATCCAGATCTCCTGCAAGACGAAATGTGAACGCATGCTGGCTGATCCCTCGATAGTCCTTGGTAGGGGCTTATGGGTTCGGCGCCGCGCGGCGGGCCAGCGGGGTGAGCCCAGCGCGGCGATGACCGGTCAGTATGCCTGGCCGTACACCCCGCGCGACTGGTCTCGGACGACCTTGCCGTACTCGAGCTCGACGACCCGCTTGCGCATCGAGTCGACGATGGCCGCATCGTGCGTGGCCATCACGACGGTGGTGCCCGTCCTGTTGATCCGGTCGAGGACCTTCATGATGCCGATCGAGGTGGCCGGGTCGATGTTCCCGGTCGGCTCGTCGGCGAGCAGGATCATCGGCCGGTTGACGAACGCGCGGGCCATCGCGACCCGCTGCTGCTCGCCGCCGGACAGCTCATCGGGCATCCGGTCGTGCTTGCCCTCCAATCCGACCAGGTCGATCACCTCGGGTACGACCTTGCGGATGAAACGCCGGTGCTTGCCGATGACCTCGAGGGCGAACGCGACGTTCTGGTAGACGTTCTTGTTCGGCAGCAGCCGGAAGTCCTGGAACACGCAGCCGATCCGCCGCCGCAGGTACGGCACCTTCCAGTTGCTCAGCCGCGCGAGGTCCCGGCCCGCCACGTGGATCCTGCCGTCCGAAGGCCGTTCCTCCTTCAGGACCAGCCGCAGGAAGGTCGACTTACCCGAGCCAGACGGGCCGACCAGGAAGACGAACTCGCCCTTGGCGACCTCGATGTTCACGTTCTCCAGGGCGGGGCGGTTCTGATTCGGGTAAACCTTGGTGACGTTATCGAAGTTGATCACAGGACCATCACAGCGATGTAGGTGGGCGTTTCGCGGCTGACGCCGCCAACTCCGGCGACATGCGGGTAACCTGTTTAAGGCCAGGGAACAGTCTAGAGGGAAACTGGCAGCTAAGGCCTAACATCGCGGTAAGTGCCAGGACACGGGCCAGCCGGAAGGGGTTCCGATGAGCTGTGAACACCTGATCTGCGCTCAGTGCGCTGGACCGGTCGTCGAGGGTCGGTGCCCGGCGTGTCGCGCCGCCCGCGAGCACGTCCACCACCAGCATTTCGGAGCGATCTCACCGCAGCTGATCATCGCCGCGATCCTCGCCCTGACCGTGGTCCTACTGCTGGCCATGCAGTTCGCCAGGTAACGCGGTACGGCACACCCGGCAGGTAACAGGAGTACGGCACACCCCGGCAGGTAACAGGAGTACGGCACACCCCGGCAGGTAACAGGGGTACGGCGCGAACAGGGGTACGGCGCGAACGCGGCGTAGCCGCCATCACGCGGTCGCGAGGGGCCCGTGGGCCCCTCCGGTCCGCGCGATACTACGGCGGGAACCGTCGCGGGGCGCGGAGCGCAGCGGGGGGTCCGGGGGGTCGTCCCCGACCCGGGAGTTACCGCCCGTTCTGGCGGAGCCAGCGGATTTCGGCGTCGATGAACTCGTCGATCTCGCCGTCCAGGACGGCCACGGCGTTGCCCGTCTCCATGCCGGTCCGGACGTCCTTGACGTTCTGGTAGGGGTACAGGACGTAGTTGCGGATCTGGGTCCCCCAGGCGCGGCCGCCGTCGCCGCGCAGCGCCTGCATCTGCTCGGCCTCCTCCTGGCGACGCCGCTCGAGCAGCTTGGCCTGCAGCACGGCCATGGCCGAGGCGCGGTTCTGGATCTGGCTGCGCTCGTTCTGGCAGGAGACCACGATCCCGGTGGGCATGTGGGTGATGCGGACCGCGGAGTCGGTCGTGTTGACCCCCTGGCCGCCCGGCCCGCTGGAGCGGAACACGTCGACCCTGATCTCGTCCTCGGGGATCTCGATGTGGTCGGTCTGCTCCACCACCGGCATCACGTCGACCCCGGCGAACGAGGTCTGCCGACGGCCCTGGTTGTCGTACTTGGAGATGCGGACCATCCGGTGCGTGCCGTGCTCGCCGCGCAGCGTCCCGTACGCGTAGGGCGCGTTGACCGCGAAGGTGGTGGACTTGATTCCAGCCTCCTCCGCGTAGGAGGTGTCGTAGACCTCGGTCGGGTACTTGTGCCGCTCGGCCCAGCGCAGGTACATCCGCAGCAGGTTCTCCGCGAAGTCGGCCGCGTCCGCGCCGCCCGCCTGGGCGTTGATCGAGATCAGCGCCTCCCGGGCGTCGTACTCGCCGTTCAGCAGGGTGCGCACCTCGAGGGCGTCGATCTCGCTGCGCAGGCCGGCCAGTTCCCGCATCGCCTCCTCGCGGGTGGGCGCGTCATCCGCCTCCTCGGCCATCTGGAACAGCACCGGGGTGTCGTCGAGCCGCTGGTGCAGGCCGTCCAGCCGGCCCAGTTCGGCCTCCAGGTAGGACAGCCTGCGGTGCACCTTCTGGGCCCGGTCCTGGTCCGCCCACAGCTCCGGGTCGGCCGCCTGCTCGTTCAGGCTCGCGAGCTCGGTCTGCATGGCGGCAGGGTCGAGGACCGCCTCGATGCTGGCGAGCTTCGACTTCAGTGCCGCGATTTCCTCGGCGGGATCCAGACCTGCCACGCCGAAAGTTTACGCGAGACGCACGTGCAGATCCGTCACGGCTGCGCAGGCGGGCCGAATCCATCGGGCAGACCCGGTATTCTGCCTTAGCGTGGTAGTCCGAAGGGGCAGGACCAGGCTGGTGTACCTGGGGGTTCTCGGATGCGCGGCGCTGGGCGTCGCGCTCGGGGGATGCTCGGGCGGATCGAGTCCGGTCAAGGCCGTGACCAGCGCGGAGCACAACCTGACCATCGCGCAGGCGCAGGCCGCGTACAACTCCTACGTCTCGCAGAGCACCGCGGCCGCCCGGCAGGGCGACGCGACCAGCGGGCTCGCGCTCGTCGCTGGCGGGGAGTGGTCTATTGTGCACGCCCAGTACCGGGCGCTGGCCAACACGGGGACTCCGGTGCCGCGCTACGGCTACGGCACGCCGACTTTCTACGTGCCGGCGCTGTCCAGCTACCCGGAATGGTTCGTGGTGACGGTCCCGGTCACCCCGGCGCCCGGCGCGGCGGCGGTCAACACGATCATGGTCTTCGACAAGCCCGCCGCGGACGAGCCGTGGACGCTGAACGGGGCCGCGGTGCTCGACCAGCCGCTCCCGGCCATCGCGCACGACAGCGCGGGCTACGCGGTCAACGTCAGTACCAAGGACACGAGCCTGCTGCTGACGCCGAACGTGGTGGGAGCGACCCAGGCAGCCGTGGCCGACGAGGGACCCGCGGCCCCGGCCGCCGCGGCGATCGCCAGCGGACCGCAGACCACCGGCATCTACACCTCGCAGTCCGCGCAGAACAGCTCCTACAACGCGCAGGGCCTGTCCTACCTCTGGCTGCTCGAGGGGGCCGCGGTGCCGCAGTTCGACCTGCGCACCGCCGACGGCGGGGCCCTGGTCATCTACACGATGTACCTGAACACCACCATCGAGCACCCGGGCAACGTGTTCGGGGCGAAGATCCCGATGCCGGCCGGGTTCGCCCCGATCGCCACGCCGTCCAAGGCCACCGGCGCGCATGGGGTGGCCGCGAACTGGACGTACGAATTCGCCGCCATCGACCCGCCGGCCAGCGCGCACACCGCCAAGGCTCAGGTCATCGCGGCCAGCGGCGCCCCGACCTTCGGCGACTCCTACTAGCGCGGGGGTCCGGGGCCCGGGTTAGGCATGGGGGTCCGGGGGGACGAGTCCCCCGGGGTTAGGCATGGGGGGTCCGGGGGGACGAGTCCCCCCGGGGTTAGGCGTGGGGGGTCCGGGGGGACGAGTCCCCCCGGGGTTAAGTCTGCGGGAGCGAGCTCGAGGCGACCAGGGTCCGGATGGCGCGCAGGGCCACCGACAAGGTGGTGAACGTGAACCGCTCGCTCTCCCAGATCTCGCCGAGCATCTGGCTGGCCATCGCGACCGCCGTCTCGTTGCCCGACACCCAGGCGGCCAGCCGCTCCTCGGGCTTCTGGGCGTTGATCGCACTGCTCACGCCCAGAACGTCCTGGGTCAGCGCGGCGTGCGCGGCGTACAGGTCGTCACGCAGGGCCGCGCGGGCCATCGTCGACCAGCGGTCCTCGCGGGGCAGCGCGGTGATGCGGTCCCGCAGCCGGGTGATTTGCAGCCGGTCGGCGAGGTCGAAGTAGACGTCGGCGGTCTCCTCGACGGGCCGCGCGGTGATCGCGGCGGCCTGCACGATGTCGAACGCGGAGTACGTCGGCACCATGGCTGCGACCTGCTCGGACAGGTCCATGGGCATGCCCAGGGCCAGGTAGGAGTCGCGGCGCTCCTCGAACCCGGACAGGTCGCGGCCGGTGAGCAGCTTGGGCAGGCCGGCGCGCACGGTCCGCACCCCGTCGGCGAAGAACCCCACGGTGGCCTGGATGTCGAACGGCGGGCGCCGGTTGTGCAGCAGCCACCGGGCCGTCCGCTCGGTGAGCTTGCGCCCCTCGAGCAGCAGCGTGATCTGGGCCGCCAGGCTCACCTGCCCCTCGAGCTGCTCGACCTGACGCCAGAAGGCCGGCATGTCGAACACGTCGCGGGCCACCAGCCAGGCCCGGGTCAGGTCGGGCACCGAGGCGCCGGTCTCTTCGATCAGCCGGAACAAGAACGTGATGCCCGACGTGTCGATCATCTCGTTGACCACCGAGGTGGTGATGATCTCCCGGCGCAGCGGGTGTGACTCCATCCGGTCCGCGAACCGGTCCCGCAACTGGGCCGGGAAGTACGCGTCGAGCACACGGCGCAGGTACGGGTCGTCGGGCACGTTGGAGGCGAGCACCTCCTCATCGGCCGAGATCTTGGTGTGCGCGAGCAGCAGGGCGAACTCCGGCATGGTCAGGCCGCCGCCGGCCTGGCGGCGCTCGGCGATCTCCCGCTCGCCGGGCAGCACGTCCTGATCGGGGTCGAGCCGCTTGTCCCGGACCAGCTTGCGCAGGTACCGGGCGTGCACGTGCAGCAGGGAGGGCGCCTGGGCGCGGGACGCGGCCAGCGCCATGTTCTGCGCGTAGTTGTGCCGCAGGACCAGCGTGGCGACCTGGTCGGTCATGCCCTCGAGCAGCTGGTGCCGGGCCGCGGCGGGGATCACCCCGGCCCGGATCGCGTCGGCCAGCAAGATCTTGATATTGACCTCGTGGTCGGAGGTGTCCACCCCGGCCGAGTTGTCGATGAAGTCGGTGTTGACCAGCCCGCCGCCGAGCGAGTACTCGATCCGCGCGGCCTGGGTCAGGCCGAGGTTGCCGCCCTCGCCGATGACCCGGGTGCGCAGCCGGGTGGCGTCGATCCGGACCGCGTCGTTGGACCGGTCGCCCACGTCGGCGTGCGACTCGTCGCTGGCCTTCACGTAGGTGCCGATCCCGCCGTTCCACAGCAAGTCGACCGGGGCGGCCAGGATGGCCGAGATCAGCTCGTCCGGGGACAGCGCGCCCGCGGTGGAGTCCAGGCCGAGCACCGTGCGAGCCTGCGGGGAGACCCGCACCGACTTGGCGGTCCGCGGCCAGACCCCGCCGCCGCCCGAGATCAGGGCCCGGTTGTAGTCGGCCCACGAGGACCGGGGCAGCGCGAACATCCGGGTGCGCTCGGCGAAGCTGACCCCCGGATCGGGGTCGGGATCGATGAACACGTGCCGGTGGTCGAACGCGGCGATCAGCTTGATGTGCTCGGACAGCAGCACCCCGTTGCCGAACACGTCACCGGACATGTCGCCGATGCCGGTCATGGTGAAGTCGTCGGTGTCCGGGTTCATCCCGAGCGCCGCGAAGTGAATCCGGACCGACTCCCAGGCGCCGCGCGCGGTGATGCCCATCTTCTTGTGGTCATAACCCTCCGAGCCACCGGAGGCGAACGCGTCGCCCAGCCAGTAGCCGTACCGGGCCGCGATCTCGTTGGCCGTGTCGGAGAACGTCGCGGTGCCCTTGTCCGCTGCTACCACCAGGTACGGGTCGTCGCCGTCCCGCCGGACCACGTCCGGCGGCGGCACCACCCGGTCGGCCTCGATGTTGTCGGTCACGTCCAGCATGGCCGCGATGAACGTCTTGTAGCAGGCCAGGACCTCGGCCTGGTAGGCCTCGCGGTCGGACGGATCGGGCAGCCGCTTGCACACGAAGCCGCCCTTGGCCCCGGACGGGACGATGACCGCGTTCTTCACCTCCTGCGCCTTGACCAGGCCGAGCACCTCGGTGCGGAAGTCCTCCTGCCGGTCCGACCAGCGCAGCCCGCCGCGCGCCACCCGGCCGAACCGCAGGTGCACCGCCTCCAGCCGGGGCGAGAAGACGTAGATCTCGAACTTCGGCCGCGGTTGCATCAGCCCCGGGATGTCGCCTGGCTCGAACTTGAGGACCAGCGGGCGCGGCCCCTCGACGTCGCCCGGGCTCTGGGTCCGGTAGTAGTTGGTGCGCAGCGTGGCGTCGATCACGGCCAGGTAGGAACGCAGGATCCGGTCGGCATCCAGGCTGGTCACCTCGTCGAGCTGGCCGCGGATCTCCTCGGCGATCGCCTCGCAGCGTTCGGCCGCGCCGTCCTGCTTGGCCGGGTCGAACCGCGACTCGAACAGCCGGACCAGCAGCCGGGTGATGGCCGCGTTGGACCGCAGCACCCGCTGCACGTAGTCCTCGCTGAACCGCACGCCGCCCTGGCGCAGATACTTGGCGACCGCGCGCAGCAGCGTCACCTCGCGCCAGGTCAGCCCGGCGGTCAGCACCAGCGCGTTGAACCCGTCGTCCTCGCTCTGGCCATGCCACAGCGCGGTCAGCGCCTCCTCGAAGACCAGGCGCAGGCTGCCGACCGAGGCCACGGCCGGCGGCCGGAGACCGAATTCATATATCCAGAACGACCCGGCGCTCTCGCGGCCGGCGAACTTGTACGGGTGCTCGTCGACGACCTCGAGCCCCATGTGCTGCAACTGCGGCAGCACGTCGGACAGCGTGATCGGCGAGCCGGAACGGTAGACCACCAGCGTCCAGCGCTCGGGGTGCTCCACCAGCCGGACCGCGAACTCCCGCCCGTCCTCGCGCAGCCCGAGCATCGTGGTCAGGTCGTCGACCGCGTCCTGCGCGTTGACGTCCGCCTTGTACGTCTCCGGAATGGCCGCCCCGCACAGGTCGAGCAGGGTCCGGGCCCGCTCCTCGCCGAGCACCCGGATCGCCTCGGCGGACAGGTCCTCGTCCCAGGACCGGACCGCGGCGGCCAGCCTGCGCTCCAGCGCCGCCGCGTCCACCTGCGGGACCGGGCGGCCCCGCTCGCCCCGGACCACCACCTGCAGGCGGGCCAGCGCCGAGTCGCCGATGGTCGCGCTGTAGTCGACCGACGCGCCGTTCAGCGCCTCCTTGAGGATGTCCTGCGCGCGCAGCCTGACCCTGGTCGTGTACCGGTCCCGCGGCAGGTAGACCAGGCAGGACATGTACCGGCCGTAGCGGTCGCGGCGCAGGAACAGCCGGGTCTGCTTGCGCTCGGACAGCCGCAGCACGCCCAGCGCGATCGGGGTGAGCTCGTCGGCGGAGATCTCGAAGAGTTCCTCCCGCGGGTAGTCCTCCAGGATCTCGATCACGTCCTTGCCGTCGTGGCTGTCCGGGGACAGCCCGGTCTCGGCCAGGACGTGGGCCATCTTGACCCGGATGACCGGGATCCCGGCGATCGGCGCGGTGTGCGCGGCGTGGGTGTACAGGCCGAGGAAGCGGTACTCCCCGGTGACCGTGCTGCGTCCGTCCTCGGCCGGCCCGAGCTTCTTGACCGAGAACGTAGTCCAGGTAGTTGGCCCGGTACACGGTGGACCTGGAGTTCGCCTTGGCCAGCACCAGCTGTTCGCCGGGGTCCTGGGCTCGCTTGGCGACCTGGGTGGACAGCTTGCGCAGCGGGTGGCCGCCCTGCCGGTCGTGGCGCAGGATGCCGAGCCCGGTGCCCGGCACCGGGCTCAGGCCGGTGCCGTCCGGCGTCTGGATCAGGTCGTACTCGCGATAGCCGAGGAACAAGAAGTTGCCGGCCGCCAGCCAGCGGAGCAGATCGCCGAATTCGGCTGCGTCATCGCGGGGAGGTATGGGCCCGCCGCCCAGGTCGTCGGCCAGCCCGCGGGCGGTGGCCGTCATCCGCTGCTGATCCTCGACCGCGACCCGCACGTCCTCGAGCACGTGGCGCAGGTCCGACTCCAGGCCCTCGGCCGTGACCCCGTCGCCGGGCGGCTCGAGCTCGACGTGGATCCAGGATTCCACTATCTCGGGGGGGACGACCGCCCCCAGACCCCCCCCGCTCACGGGGGGCTCCCGTCCCCCGTCCCCCCCTGGGATCTCCTGCAGCGCGCCGGTCACGTCGCGGCGCACCCGCAGCAGCGGGTGCACGAGCAGGCTGATCTCGGCCTTGTGCCGGTTCAGCCGGGTGGTGACCGAGTCGACCAGGTAGGCCATGTCGTCGGTGACGATGTCCACGATCAGGCTGGACGGGGTGACCGGGTCCAGGTGCGCGTGCCCGGGCTCACGGACCTGGATCAGGGCCCGGCCCTGCGGCCGGTGCAGGCCGAGCCGGAGGTGCGCCTGCGCGACCGCGGCCAGCCGCGAGGGCGAGGGCAGGTCCTCGGTGGCCACCCGGTGGTAGTAGGCGCGCAGGTAGCACAGGACGCTGTCGCGGTCGCCCAGCACGGTCAGGTCAGGGTCCCCGACCCAGGCCTCGGCCGCCTTGACCAGGAGAGCTTCCCTGCTCTCGAGAACGTCACTGTCCGGGATCGCGTCCACTATCCACTCCTTTGTGGTTCGTGTTGTGCTGGGTGGCCCGGGTTAATCTAGCCGGGCCCGGGGCGGAAGTAGGTGAGGACTTCGGGGTTGGCCAGGGCGTTCGGGTCGGCGGCCCGCTCCGGCTCGGCGCCGAGCAGGATCTTGCGCACTGGCACCTCTAGCTTCTTCCCGGACAGCGTCCGCGGGATGGCTGGCACCTGGTGGATCTCGTCCGGCACGTGCCGGGGCGAGAGCTGGGACCGCAGCGCGGCCCGCAGCCGGGCGGCCAGGTCCTCGTCGAGTTCGCGGCCCGCCGCGGGCACCACGTACAAGATCAGCCGCCCCTCGGCGCCGAGCCGGCCGGTGTCCACCACCAGGCTGTCGGCGACCTCACCGAACCCCTCGACCACGCGGTAGAACTCACTGGTGCCCATCCGGACCCCGCCGCGGTTGAGGGTGGCGTCGGAGCGGCCGTAGATGACGCACCCGCCGTCGGGCAGCACCTCGATCCAGTCACCGTGCCGCCAGACGCCGGGATAGACGTCGAAGTAGCTTTCGCGGTAGCGGACGCCGCCCGGATCGTTCCAGAAGCCGACCGGCATCGACGGCATGGGCTGGGTGATGACCAGCTCGCCGACCTGCCCGATGACCGGATGGCCGGCCTCGTCGTAGGCCTCCACCTCCGCGCCCAGGCAGCGGCCGGAGATGATGCCGGCCCGCACCGGGAGCAGCGGGCTAGGCCCGACGAACCCGGTGCACAGGTCGGTGCCGCCGGAAAAGGAGCCGAGCAGCAGGTCCTTCTTCACCCGGTCGTAGACCCAGCCGAACGCCTCGGGCGGCAGCGGCGACCCGGTCGAGCCGATGGCCCGCAACGCGGACAGGTCGGCCTCCTCTCCCGGCCGCAGCCCGGCCTTCATGCAGGCCATCAGGTAGGGCGCGCCGACTCCGAGGTAGGTGATGCCGTGCTCGGCGGCCAGCTGCCACAGCCGTCCGGTGTCGGGGTAGGTGGCGCTGCCGTCGTACAGCACGATGGTCAGCCCGGCCAGCAGCCCGCCGGCCAGGTAGTTCCACATCATCCAGCCGGTCGTGGTGTACCAGGTGAACACGTCGCCGGGGCGCAGGTCCTGGTGAAAGGCGAGGGCCTTGAGGTGCTCGAGCACGATCCCGCCGTGGCCGTGCATGATCGGCTTGGGCAGGCCCGTGGTGCCCGAGGAGTAGACCACCCACAGCGGGTGCTCGAACGGCACCTCCTCGAACTCCGGCTCGCGCTCGCAGTGCTCATTCTCGGCGCCGAGGTCCTCCCAGCGGATGAACCGGTCCGGGAAGGTCTCGGCCTGGCCGATCAGGTCGACGAGCACGACCGCGGACAGGCGTGGGCCAGCCGATGACAGGGCCGCCACCACGTCGTCGACCAGCTGCGCCCGGGGGAACTCCTTGCCCCCGTACCAGTAGCCGTCGCCGACGATGAGCACGGCCGGCTCGATCTGCGCGAACCGGTCGATGACACTGCGCGCGCCGAAGTCGGGCGAGCACGAGGACCAGATGGCACCGATGCTGGCCGCGGCCAGCAGGCCGATGACCGCCTCGGGGACGTTCGGCAGCAGGGCCGCGACCCGGTCGCCGCGGCGGACGCCCAGGGCGCGCAGCCCCCGGGCCACCCGGGCGACCTGATGGGCGAGTTGAGCGTAGCTGAGGCTCCCGGCCCTGGTCCGTTCGGAAGAAAAAATAATCGCCGTGCGGTCGGGATCGGTCCACGCGGTCCGCAGCGCGTTACGGGCGTAGTTCAATGTGGAACCGGTGAACCAACCGACGTCGGGCATGACCGCGCCGGTCAGGACCGGTCCCGGCCCGCGGTGGCCGAGCACCTCGAAGTAGTCCCAGACCGCCGCCCAGAACGACCCGGGCTCGGTCACCGACCACCGCCACAGCTCGTCGTAGCTGGTGAAATCGTGGCCCTGCCCGGAAACGGGTGCCGCCAGCCAGCGCATGAACCGGGTGATCCGGGCGTCGTGGACCGTCTGCTGATCCGGCTCCCAGAGCACCGCGCCGTACCCGCGGCTGGTCAGGTCAGAAGTGTCCATCCTCACAGCATCGTGCCATCCTGGCGCGCCTGCAACGCCCGTCAGGCCTCCGGGTTTCCGGTGAGCCGGGTGATAAGCGTCACTAGCGCCGCGGTGTCAGCCAGGTCCGGCAGTACCGCGTCGGCACCCGCGTCGCGCAGTTCGGCCGCGCTGGCCCGGCCGCTGGCCACGGCGAGCGATCTGGCCCCGCCGATCCGGGCCGCGTCCACGTCCCGGGGCGAGTCCGCGACGTACACCGCGGCGTCCTCGCCGAACGTGACGCCGTGCTTGGTCCCCGCGCGCTGGCGCGCGACCCGGAGCAGGGTGCCCTTCGGGTAGGCCTCCGAGCCGTAGCCGCCGATGTCGAAGTCGACGAAGCCGTCCAGGCCGAACGCCTTCAGCTTGAGCATGGCGGTCGGCCTGCTGTTGCCGGTCAGCACGGTCTGCACCGCGCCGTCGAGCTTGGCCACCGCGGCCAGGGCCGCCGTGGCGCCCGGGAGGAGCTGACCTTGGCTGGTGAGCTCGTCGTGGCGGGCCTGGAGGGCCGCGGCGAGTTCGGCGCTGAACGGCTCGAGCATGTGCTCGGCCTGTCCGCCGGCGCGCATGTCCACGCCGTTCAGCGCGAGCGCGTCGAAGAAGATCTCCGACTCCGACCGGCCCGCCACCTGCGGCAGCTGGATCAGCGGGCGACCCGCGATCGCGGCGAACGCCTCGGCGTAGGCGGCCTGCTCACCCGGGCCACATCGACCAGCGTCAGGTCGATATTCCACAGAACCAGCCGGTGAATGGCGTCCTCCGGTGCGTCGAGGTCAGCTCTGCGCTACAGGCTAGTGCAGACCGCGCGGGAAAGGCCCGATCCGGGGCTGGCGCGCTGGCCGCCGCCGGGACACGTGACCACCGGCACCCGCTTGGCGAGGCCTGGCGTGACTGATATTGTCCACCTGACTAGTCAAGTCATCAAATTCAAACGGGGGGAAACATGAGAGCACTCACCCGATATGCGGCGCCGGTCGCGGCCCTGGTCAGCCTGACGATCGGCCTGGCGCCCGCGGCCGGGGCATCGGTCGCCCGGC
This sequence comes from uncultured Actinomycetes bacterium, assembly GCA_963819785.1. Taxonomy (GTDB): domain Bacteria; phylum Actinomycetota; class Actinomycetes; order Streptosporangiales; family Streptosporangiaceae; genus Palsa-504. The sequence continues at coordinate 345,970 of CAWFXW010000020.1, forward strand.
CGATGTCCGACACCCACGCCCACGTCGGCCCGGCGGAGACCACGGTGGTCGTCGCGTGCCCGGACCACACGGTGTCCACGGCGGGCGTCGCCACCGAGACCATCACCAAGGAAGGTCGGCACACGGTGGTCCGTTTCACCGACGCCGAGTCCGGCGACGGCTTCGCGTTCGTCGCGTCGGGCATCAAGACGTTCGGGTCGCACGGCGACGTCGTAACGCTCGACGGCGACCACCACGACTACCGGCTCCACGTCGAGGGCACCTGGTACAACCTCCAGCACCCGCTCGCGAGCTTCCATCGCGACATGTGGGTGAAGGTCTTCGTCCATGACGACGAGCCGACCGGCTTCGAGTCGTGGATCGAGGGACCCGACTGCGGCTCGTGAGGCAGCCTCGGTTAGCCATTTCGGTTAGCCATTTCGGTTAGCCATTTCGGTTAGCCGCCGACGGCGGGCCAGTGCCTGGGCCGGCTCGCCGTCATCCCATGTGCGGGTACCGGTAGTCGGCCGGGGGGACGAAGAGTTCCTTTACCGCGCGGGCGGAGACCCAGCGGATCAGGTTGAACACCGAGCCGGCCTTGTCGTCGGTGCCGCTGGCCCGGGCGCCGCCGAAGGGCTGCTGGCCGACGACGGCGCCGGTGGGCTTGTCGTTGATGTAGAAGTTGCCCGCCGAGTACCTGAGTTTCTCCGTGGCCTCAGCGATCGCGTACCGGTCCGTGGCCAGCACCGCGCCGGTCAGCGCGTATGGGGCGACGTCGGCGGCCTGGGCCAGCACGCCGGCGTAGGCCGCCGGGTCGTCGTCCGGGTAGACGTGCACGGCCAGGATCGGGCCGAAGTACTCGGTGGTGAACACCTCGTCGGCCGGGTCGGCGCACTCCAGGACGGTGGGACGGACGAAGAAGCCCTGCGTGTCGTCGTACCTGCCGCCCGCGGCGATCTGGATCGTGGCCGTGTTCTTGGCCCTTTCGATCGCGGCGGCGTGCTTGGCGAAGGCCCGGGCGTCGATGACCGCGCCCATGAACAGCGACAGGTCGCTGGCCACGTCGCCCATGGTCAGCGAGTCGACCTGGGCCAGGAAGTCGTCACGGGTCCGGCGCCACAGCGATTCGGGGACGTAGGCGCGGGAGGCGGCGGAGCACTTCTGGCCCTGGTACTCGAAGGCGCCGCGGATCAAGATGGCGGCCAGGCTGTTCGGGTCGGCACTGGGGTGCGCGATCACGAAGTCCTTGCCGCCGGTCTCCCCCACCACCCGGGGGTAGTTGCGGTACCGCGCGATGTTCTCCCCCACGGTCCGCCACAGGTGCTGGAACGTCGCGGTCGAGCCGGTGAAGTGGATCCCGGCCAGGTCGGGGTGGGTCAGCGCGACCTGCGAGACAGCCTGACCGTCCCCGGTGACCAGGTTGATCACCCCGGGCGGCAGCCCGGCCGCCTCGAGCAGGCGCATCAGGTAGTGCGCGGCGAGTTGCTGGGTCGGCGACGGCTTCCACACCACGACGTTGCCGAGCAGCGCCGGGGCGGTGGGCAGGTTCCCGGCGATCGAGGTGAAGTTGAACGGCGTGATGGCCAGCACGAACCCCTCGAGCGGGCGGTACTCCATCCGGTTCCACACGCCGGGATTTGAGTCCGGCTGCTCGTTATAGATCTTCTTGGCGTAGTGGACGTTGTAGCGCCAGAAGTCGATCAGCTCGCAGGCGGCGTCGATCTCCGCCTGGAACGGCGACTTGGACTGGCCGAGGATGGTCGCGGCGTTCACGGTGGCGCGCCACGGCCCGGCGAGCAGGTCGGCGGCCTTGAGGAAGATCGCGGCGCGGTCGTCGAAGTCCAGCGCGCGCCAGGCCGGGGCGGCCTGCTTGGCCGCGTAGATGGCGGCGGCCACGTCCACGTCGGTGGCGTTGGCGAGCTGGCCGAGGACGTGGTGCTTGTTGTGCGGCTGGACCACGTCGATGACCTCGCCCGCGGCCATCTGCTGACGGCCGGCGATGGTCATGGTGAGTTCGGCCCGCTGGCCGGCGAGTTCCTTGATCTTGCTTTCCAGCACGGTGCGCTCGTGGCTGCCCGGCTGGTACTGCCTGACCGGCTCGTTGGCCGGCACAGGGGTTCGTGGAGACGGCGTCCATGCCCCTTATCGTATGGGTGCCGTTACCCGGCTAGATATGACAGTTCCTGCGTGGCGTACCAGGCGAGCTCGTGGCCCTCGGCACCGTCCACGGTGAACCGGGCGTCATCGTCGCCCGCGTCGGCGGCGGGCAGCGCCTGCACCGCGCTGCGCACGTCGGCGTCCGCGTCCGGGGCGTCCACGTGGGCGGAGGCTAGGTCCTCGAGCTGGACGGGTTGCTCGATGGCCACGCGGGCGGGCTCGCCGTCGCGGGGGTCTGGTTTGACGTGTTCGGCCGGGATGTCGGCGGCCAGCACCACCCGCCGGGGCGGGGCGGCCGGGTCAGCAGCCAGGTCGGCGGCCAGCAGCCGCAGCGACGCGCGGGCCGCCTCGGTCAGCGCCGCGTACTCCAGTTCCTCGGTGTCGCCGCTGGCGTAAGCCTCCCGCAGCGCGGGCGTGACCGCGAACCCGGTCAGCGGACCGGGCGGCGGACCGGGCGGCGAGCCCGGCTGCGAGCCGGGCCCGACCTGGCCGGCCCGCAGGGCCTGCGCCACGGCGGGCAAGGTGGAGGGAAGGAACACGCGCATAGTGGAGGTGATTCTAGGGCTCTTTGGGGCCGAGCGCGGTGATGACGGTGGCGATGGCCTCGTCGAGGGGCACGTGTTCCCACAGGCGGACCACCGACCAGCCGGCCAAGGTCAGCGCCGTGTCGTTGGCCCGGTCGCGCTCGACGTTGCGCAGCAGCTTCGGGCCCCAGTACCACTCGTTGTTGCGCGGCTTGGAGCCGTGGTCGGGGCAGGCATGCCAGAAGCAGCCGTCGACGAAGACGGCCACCTTGCGCGCGGTGAACACGACGTCCGGCCGGACCCGCCGGCCGCCGTCCAGGTCCAGCCGGTAGTCCTTGCGGTAGCGGTAGCCGAGGTGGTGCAGCGCGTGACGCAGGGCGATCTCGGGCTTGGTATCCGTCCGCCGGTTGGCCCGCATGTTGGCTGAGCGGCCCGCGTTGAGGGGAAGCGGATAGTCCGGCACGCGGTCAAGGTTAGACCGGTGGCATCATGTTGCGCCGGCACTCCAGGCTAGGGGCACACCGAGCAGGTCCTGCAGCGTCCTGGCGGTGCTGGCGGTCTCGGTGTGCAGCACGCCGGTCATGCCCAGGGCCTGCGCGGCGGCCACGTTGGCCGGCATGTCGTCGACGAAGACGCACTCGTCCGGGGGCAGGCCCAGGGTCTGCGCCGCATGCAGGAAGATCGCTTCCTCGGGCTTGCGCATGCCGACCTCGCCGGACAGCACCACGGTGTCGAACAGCCCGGGGAAGTCCGCGCGCGGGTACTCCTCGCACCCCCAGGAGTTGGACAGCAGCGCGGTGCCGAAGCCGGCCACCCGCAGCGCCCGGATGGTGTCGTACATGGCCGGTACGGGCAGCATGCCCGCGAACATGCGACGGAGCAGGCCGCCGGCCGGGACCGCGGTCCCGTCCAGGCGGAGCAGCCGGGTGGCCAGGATCTCCTCGAACTCAGCGATGGAGCATTCGCCGCGTTCCAGCGCGTGGACCGGGTTCTCGGCGCCGTTGACGTCGTAGGCCTGGGTTACCCACGGCCGCATGACCGCCCGGTAGCTCTCCCAGTCGATGCCGTCGGCCTCGATCCAGGCGCGGACCGCGGTCAGGATCGGGGTGCTCAGCACCCCGCCCCAGTCGGTGATGACGCCACGCAATTCCCCGTCGTTATCCACAAGTGTGATTTTACGGGCAAGCCGGAATTGTCACTGGCCCGAGGTATAACCAGGACAGCCGGAACCTGGTGGAACGCGGCCCGCCACGGGGGTGCGCGGCGCATGAAGCGTTCACCCGGATCTGGAGGGCGGGCCATGCCCGATCTGTCGTCCCTGCGCCTGGTCAAGGTGCCGCATGCCGCGCCGCCCTATGACTGTCAGATCCATGGCGCTCGGTGCCCGGCAGGCGAGGACGTGGTGGCCGCGCCTTCGCCCGGGGAACCGGATGCTGAGGCGGCGGGTTTGCCTGCCTTGCCGGGTCCGGTGGTCGCGACGGGTCCGGTGACTGGGCCTGGTCCGGTGATCGCGGCGGGTCCGGTGACTGCGGCGGGTCCGGTGGTCTCGCGGCCGCGGCAGCTGGCCGTGGTGATCGTGGAGGTGCTGGCCGGGGTCCGGCCGGACCGGCAACTGGTCCCGATGGCCACCGATCGGGTCCGGGCGCGGGTCCGGAACCTGACCCCGCTGCTGGCCGCGGACCGGCGGCCCACGATCGCGCGGATCGTGATGTCGCGGCCCGCGGACCGGGTCGCGGAAGTGTCCGTGGTGGTGAACTTCGGCGCGCGCTCGCGCGCACTGGCCATGCGCTTCGAGCACGTGGCCGCGCGACCCGCGGCGCCGGGCTGGCCCGCCCGCCCGGCCCGCTGGCTGTGCACCGCCCTGGAGGCGGGCTGAACGCTACTTAGGGCAGAACGCGACTTAGGGCAGATTGCGCGGGTCGCCGTGGCAGCGCTTGAACTTGCGGCCCGATCCGCACGGGCACGGGTCGTTGCGGCCGACCCGGCTGTACTCGTCCGCGCCGGACGCGCCCCGGCTCGTCTCCACGTGCGTCCCGCCGTCGACCGACGGCGCCGAGTACTCCAGCCGCTGCGCCCGGCGCGGCGCCAGCCCGGCCGGGATGGCCGGCGACTGGCCGCCCTGCGACTGAGCCGTCGGCGGCTGGGCGGCTCCGGACCGCGGCCTCGCGTGCGCGCCGCCGGTCCGGGCCCTGGGCGTCCCGCCGGCGCGGGGACCGGGGACACCCGGGGCGGGAGTCGCGGGAGTGTCGATCGCGGCGGGCTCGGCCGCGCCGCCGTCGGGGCCGGCCTCCTCGACGATCGGGTTCTCCTGGACCTGAACCTGGAGGTTGAACAGGTTGCCGACCGACTCTTCCTTGATCCCCTCCATCATGGCGTTGAACATGTCGTAGCCCTCCCGCTGATACTCGATCAGCGGGTCGCGCTGGCCGTACCCGCGCAGGCCGATGCCCTCACGTAGGTAGTCCATCTCGTACAGGTGCTCGCGCCACTTGCGGTCCAGGACCGACAGCACCACGCGGCGCTCCAGCTCGCGCATGACGTCCGAGCCGAACTCCTCCTCGCGCCGTGCGTAGGCGGCCTGCGCGTCGGCGATGGCCGCCTCGGTGATGAACTCGCCGGACAGCCCGGCCCGGTCGCCGCCCGCTTCCTCGACCACGTCGTCGACCGAGATGCCGACCGGGAACAGCTGGCCGAAGGCGCGCCACAGCTTGTCCAGGTCCCACTCCTCGGGATAGCCGTCGCTGGTCTCGCCCGAGACGTACCCGGCGATCACCTCGTCGACCATCTCGCGGATCTGCTCGTGCAGGTCGGCGCCCTCGAGCACCTTGCGGCGCTCGCCGTAGATGACCTTGCGCTGCCGGTTCAGCACGTCGTCGTACTTGAGCACGTCCTTGCGGATCTCGAAGTTCTGCTGCTCGACCTGGGTCTGGGCCGACCGGATGGCCCGGCTGACCACCTTGGACTCGACCGGCACGTCGGCCGGGATGTTCAGCCGCTCCATGATCGCGCCGACCCGCTCGGAGTTGAACAGCCGCATCAGGTCGTCTTCCAGGGACAGGTAGAACCGGCTCAGGCCCGGGTCGCCCTGGCGGCCGGATCGGCCGCGCAGCTGGTTGTCGATGCGCCGGGACTCGTGCCGCTCGGTGCCGAGCACGTAGAGACCGCCTGCCTCGACGACCTCCTCGTGTTCGGCCGCCACGTCGCGCTTGGCCTTGGCTACCGCCTCCGGCCAAGCCGCCTCGTAGTCCTCCGGCGTCTCGACCGGCGACAGGCCGCGATGGTGCAGTTCCTGGTCGGCGATGAACTCCGGGTTGCCGCCGAGCATGATGTCGGTACCGCGGCCGGCCATGTTGGTGGCCACGGTGACCGCGCCGCGCCGCCCGGCCGAGGCCACGATCAGGGCCTCGCGCTCGTGGTACTTGGCGTTCAGCACCTCGTGCGGGACCCCGCGGCGCTTGAGCATCTTGGACAAGATCTCGGACTTCTCGACGCTGACCGTTCCGACCAGGACCGGCTGCCCGGCCTGATGCCGTTCGGCGATGTCCTCGACGCACGCCTCGAACTTGGCCTGCGCGGTCTGGTAGATGACGTCGGACTCGTCATCGCGGACCATCGGCATGTTGGTCGGGATCGGGACCACGCCGAGCTTGTAGATCTGCTGGAACTCGTTGGCCTCGGTCATCGCGGTACCGGTCATCCCGGCCAGCTTGTCGTAGAGCCGGAAGTAGTTCTGCAGCGTGATCGTGGCCAGCGTCTGGTTCTCGTCCTTGATCGTCACGCCCTCTTTGGCCTCGATGGCCTGGTGCATGCCCTCGTTGTAGCGCCGGCCGTGCAGGATGCGCCCGGTGAACTCGTCCACGATCAGGACCTCGCCGCTCATCACGACGTAGTCCTTGTCCTTCTTGTACAGCTCCTTGGCCTTGATCGAGTTGTTCAGGAAGCTGACCAGGGGCGTGTTGACCGGGTCGTAGAGGTTGTCGATGCCGAGCCAGTCCTCGACCTTCTCCACCCCGGACTCCAGGATGCCGACGGTCTTCTTCTTCTCGTCGACCTCGTAGTCGCCCTCGCCGTCCTCGCCCCGGCGCAGCCGGGGGGCAATCTTGGCGAACTCGACATACCAGCGCGCGCTCTGCTCGGCCGGGCCGCTGATGATCAGCGGGGTCCTGGCCTCGTCGACGAGGATCGAGTCCACCTCGTCGACGATCGCGAAGTGGTGCCCGCGCTGCACGCATTCGTCCAGCGTCCAGGCCATGTTGTCACGCAGGTAGTCGAAGCCGAATTCGTTGTTGGTGCCGTAGGTGATGTCGGCCGCGTACTGGACGCGGCGCTCGGCCGGGCTCATCTGGGCCAGGATCACGCCCACCTCGAGCCCGAGAAAGTGGTGCACCCGGCCCATCCACTCGGAGTCGCGCTTGGCCAGGTAGTCGTTGACCGTGACCACGTGAACGCCGTGGCCGGCCAGGGCGTTGAGGTAGGCGGGCAGCACGCCGGTGAGCGTCTTGCCCTCACCGGTCTTCATCTCGGCGATGTTGCCCAGGTGCAGCGCCGCGCCGCCCATCAGCTGGACGTCGAAGTGCCGCTGGCCCAGGGTGCGCTTGGCCGCCTCCCGGACGGTGGCGAAGGCCTCGGGGAGCAGGTCGTCGAGGGTCTCCCCGTCGGCGTACCGCTGCCGGAACTCGTCGGTCATGCCGCGCAGCTCGGCGTCGCTCATCGCGACGAAGTCATCCTCGATCGAGTTGACCTGCTCGCTGATCCGCTTAAGCTTGCGCAGGATCCTGCCTTCGCCGGCGCGAAGGACATTATCGATGATGGGTGCCACTTCTCGTCGCGCTCCTCGCGGATCGTCTTACCTCACACAATGGCCAGTGACCCGTATTTGGTTCCGGTTCACCGTCTCGCATGTCATCGTAGGCGAGAAGAGGCACCAAAACCGAGTCGGCGCAGGACGGGCAGGTCGCCACGACAGCAGCGCTAGGGCCGGCTGCTGATCAGTCTCGCACGTCCCGGAGAATAATAGGATCGGTACGTACCGAGAGGAGCTACGAGTGGCCGATCAGGCGGCACCAGGCACCATGGCCGAGGCGGGCAACACCGGCTCGCGCGGGCTCGACGCGCAGATCGCGCCGTTGTATGTCCACGAGGCCCACCACGGCCGGCCCTCCTCCTGGGTGGCGGTTTCCATCATCGTCGCCGGCTTCGTCGTCGGCGGGATTGCGCTGCCCGTGGGTCCGACCTGGTGGCTGTTCTGGCTGGGTGTGGGGATCGTAGTGGTGGGCGGCATCTTCGCCGCTTCGGTGCATATCCTCGACGACTGGTACTAGACACGCTTTTGGCGGGGGTTTCCAGGGTTTTCGGGTGGCCCGGTTAGGGTGAGCAGATGCGCCTGGATGCTCCCGCGGCTGAGGTGACGATTACCCCCGAGGAAGCCCGCCGCATGACGCTGCGGGCGCAGGGGTTCCTGGGCGCCATGCCGTGGCGCGCGACCCGGTCGGGGGTCGCGGCGATGCTCCGCCGGGTCGGCGCGGTGCAGCTGGACACGATCAGCGTGCTGGCCCGCTCGCACGAGCTTGTCGCCTATGCCCGGCTGGGGCCGGTCACCCGGGAACAGATCGAGCAGGCCTACTGGCATCTGGCCAAACCCGCCGCCTTCGAGTACTGGGCCCACGCGGCGTGCGTGCTGCCGGTCGAGCAGTGGCCCGCCTTCGCCTTCCGCCGCCGGGCGTTCCGGGCCCGCGGCGTGCGCTGGCACCAGAGTCACCAGGAAACCTGCGAGAAGGTGCTGGCCCGGCTGCGTGCCGAGGGCCCGCTGACCGCGACCCAGCTGGGCGGGGCCAAGGCCGGCGGGCCGTGGTGGGACTGGTCAGAGGTGAAGATCGCGGTCGAGTGGCTGCTCGACACCGGCGACGTCATCTGCGTGCGGCGCACCGGGTGGCGCCGGGTCTACGACCTGCCCGAGCGGGTGCTGCCCAGCGAGATCCTCGGCCTGGAGCTGACCGATCTTGAGTGCGTGGCAGCGCTGGCCGGGGTCGCGGCCCGCGCGCTCGGCGTGGTCACCCACGCGGACCTGGTCGACTATCACCGGCTCAACTTCCCCTCCGGCGAGAAGGGTCAGTTCACACGGCTGGTCGCCGACGCCGCGTCCGCCGCGGGACTGGTTCCCGTGGCCATCGCCGGGGCCACTGGGGCAGCGGCTCCGGCACGGGCTCCGGCGCGGGCTCCGGCGTGGGCTCCGGCGTGGGCCGATCCGGGGGCCCTGGAGCAGGTCGCGGACCGCGGGCGGCACCGGGTCACGCTGCTCTCCCCGTTCGACTCGCTGGTGTGGGACCGGAAGCGGACGCTGCGGATGTTCGGCTTCGAGCACAGCCTGGAGGCCTACGTGCCCAAGCACAAGCGGGTGCACGGCTACTTCACGATGCCGCTGCTGGCGGGCGGGCAGCTGGTCGGCCGGGTGGATCCGGCGCGGGAGGGAAAGACCCTGGTCGCGCGCAAGGTATCGCTGGAACGCGCTTCGGCGGCCGAGCCGATGGCCCAGGCGCTGCGCGAGGCGGCCGGCTGGGTGGGCTGCGACGACGTGCGGGTGGAGCAGATCGAGCCCGCCGAGCACGCCTCGCGCCTGGCCGCCGCGCTGGCCTGAAGGGCGGGCGACTGGATCAGCTGAATTCGATCAGCTTCTGGCGGACGGCGATCATCACCGCTTCCATCCGGGAGTGGATCTGGAGCTTTTCCAGGATGTTCCGGACGTGGTTCTTCACGGTGTTCTCGGAGATGAACAGCTCCTTGGCGATGTCGCGGTTGTTCATGCCACGGGCCACGAGCTTGAGCACCTCCATCTCCCGGTCGGTGAGCTTGGGCGCCGCCACGTGCTGGGTCCGGTCCTCGCCGGTGTCGCGGTTGGCCAGGGTGGCGAACTCGGTGAGCAGCTTGCCCGCCATCGACGGGTTGATCAGCGACTGGCCGCCGTGCACGGACCGGACCGCCTCGGCCACCTCGTCCAGCGGGATGTCTTTGAGCAGGTAGCCGCTGGCGCCGGCCCGGATCGCCTCGAACAGGTCCTCTTCCTCGTCGCTGATGGTCAGCATCACGATCTTCGCGCTGGGCGCGACCTCCTTGGTCGCCCGGCACGCCTCGATCCCGCTGGTCTTGGGCATCCGGATGTCCATGAGCACGACGTCGGGCAGCGCCTCGCCGGCCACGGCGACCGCTTCGGCACCGTCGCTGGCCTGACCGACCAGGTCGATGTCGTCCTCCTCATCCAGGACCATCTCCAGACCACGCCGGAACAGGGCGTGATCGTCGGCGATCAGCACTCGGATCGGCTCGGGACCTCGCCCGGCGTCCGGTCGCTGGGCAGCGGGTACCGCCGCGTCGCCGTTAGCGCTCAATTCGCTGCCTCCCTGTGGTGCCACCATCAGACTCTCGCCGACGGACGGCCATGATGCAAGCCGGGCCTTCTCGGAGCTGGCCCGGCTCGCACCATGCCAACCGCGGTGGACGGCGGACTTACTCCTCGACCAGCCGGATGACCCCGTAGTCGTAGCCACGACGCCGGTAGACCACGCTGAACCGGTCACACTCGCTGTCGTGGAACAAGAAGAAGTCGTGACCCACGAGTTCCATCTCGAGCAAGGCCTGGTCGATCGTCATCGGCCGCGCGGCGTGGACCTTTTCGCGCAGCACCAGGGGGCCGTCGCCCTCCATCTGGATCGGGACCATCGGGCTGTCCGGTTCGGCCGCGTCGAACGGGTCGTCCCGGTCGTCCAGCTCGCCGGTGCGCCGCCGGGCCACGCCATTGCCCGGCCGCGCCACGCCATTGCCCGGCCGGGCCCCGCCGTGGCCATTGACCGCGGGCAGCGGAGCCGTGGCGTCCTCCTCCGCGACCAGGGCGGGCGAGCGCAGCGTCACGTTGTCGTTCTTGTTGATCTTGCGGCGGTCCGAGGCCCGGCGGAGGCGGGATTCTAGTTTGGCGAAGGCGAGATCCAGCGCCGCGTACCGGTCGTCGGCGGCCGCCTCGGCCCTGATCGCGGGGCCGCGGGACCGGATGGTCAGTTCGACGCGTTCACGCCGGTCAGATTGCCTAGGGTTGCGTTCCTTGGAGACCTCCACGTCGATCCGCACCGCCTTCTGGTCAAGCTTCTCGAGCTTGGCGAGCTTGGCGGCGGCGTGCTGACGGAAACGCGACGGGACGGTTATGTGGCGTCCGTGGACGATGATTTCCATCACGATCCCCCTTCCAGTCCGATTGCGCCCAATCTGGTCGACCCAGCTGCCCTTGCGCAGGGTCCGATTGGGCTGTTTTCGATTGAACCGGGTGGCACTCGCCCGGCCAACCTGGTCTTCGACCCCACATTCGCCTGCTGAGGGGGTTGCGGCCTCCTGGCCACTGGTGCCCTTCTCCCGCCCCGGGAGACTCTGTATCTCCCGGCGGGGCAGGTCTTACTCCTAAGCCGCACCGTGATCGGTCGACGAGAAGTCGCCTTACGTGGGCCGTTTCGCCTGCGGCTGGCATCGGCTTGCCTGACGTGGCTCCCGCAACGGGAGCCACGCCCGGCGCAACCACGGGCCCGGGCGAGTGCCATGTCATGAACGCTAGCTCGCCAGAGCGTGAATGTCAGGTGGGACATGTAGGCGATCAATCACAAATAGTCACATAACGGCTGCATAACGTTTAGATCGTGGACGCTATGTGCCCTTTTCCTCCCCTATAAGCGAGATGTGAGGTGCGGTCAAGAGGGAAAGCGGAAAGATTGCCCGGCTTTGGGATGCTGGGGCCGGGGCGGTTGCCGGGAGCGCGGTTGCCGGGAGCGCGGGGGCCGGGGCAGGCGAGGGTGGGAGCGGGGTTAGCCCGGGTAGGCGGGGGACCGGCCTTGCTGGCCGAGCGGGAACCAGGGGCCTTCCAGGCCGGTCGAGACGGCCAGGTCGTTGCCGGACAGGCCGGCCACCAAGACGTTCGCGTGGCCGTCGGCGGTAATCGAGGTCAGGCCGGACGGGGTGAACTCCGGCACCGGCTGCTGGCCGTCGACGGGCACCTCCATCAGCGCGGTCCCGGTCGGCGCGTTGTTGACGACGAGCAGGTCATCGGCGTCGTACCAGGCGACCGAGGTGGGATTGGCCAGGCCCGGGCCGATGGCGGTGGCGGGCCTGATCTGCGGGTGCTCGGGCGAGCCGGGCTCGACGCTGGAGGGCGCTGCAGCGCCGTTGGCCGCCAGTTCGAGCGTGGACGTGTTGTGCCCGGTCGTGTCGCGCCCGGTCTGGACGATGAAGGCGAGCCGGACGCCGTCCGGGGCGACGGCCAGGTCGGTGACGGTCCCGTTGTACTGGACCTGCACCGGCTTGCCGCCCGAGACCAACTCGTAGATAAGGCCGTTCTGGGTCACCCACAGGTCGTCGTTGCGATCCCAGCTGAGCGAGGTGATGCCGCCGCCGGTCAGCCGGGGTCGCGCGCTGGCGAACGGCGCGGCCAGGCCCGACATCTTCCCGACGTAGAGGTCACCCTTGCCTGCCGTGACAATGGCCAGGTCGCTCCCGTCCGGCGAGACCGCTGCCATGGTGACGGCCGGCAGCGACGCGGGCTGGGCGGCCGGCAAGGCGGTCGACGTCTCGCGCACGGCCTCGCGCGGAGCACAGCTCGGGCTACTGAACGCGCCGGTGTGCCCGACGAGCGGCAGGATCATGCCGATGGACCCGCTCAGACCCATGGACTCGGCGCCACACCGCGTCCAGGATTGCCCGCGGTCGACGTAGTAGAAGCTGGCCGGCGACGACGGGTACGGGTCGAAACACGAGTAGGGGGCGAGCGTCTGCGCCTGGCCCGGAACCCGGCCGCCCGGACAGGGCGCGGAGGGCGGGGTCCACGGCTCGCCGTTGAGCTCGAGCACCACCGACGAGATCGCCGGCGGGCTGCTGCTGGCCGCCGGGCCGATCAGGGTCCAGACCAGCTGCGCGGAGAAGAATTCGAGCTGCTTGGCGCTGGGTTTGGCCGTCTTGGGGACCTTGAGGTTCACCATGACGGTCGAACCGTCGTTGAGCACCTGCTGCACGCTGGCGTGGGGCGGCAGTTCGGTATCGACCGCGTTGATCAGCCACGGCGTCTTGGGGCCCACCGTGAGCGAGTCCACCAGCTGGGTAAGCGACTGCGAGACCGTAAGGCCCATCGGCTCGAAGACCGAGTCCGGGACGAGCACCTGGTTCTGCAGGTCCATGAAGTACAGGTCCTGCGCCTTGTAGAAGTACGGGAAGTCCGTGACCGAGAGCATCCGGAAGTTGGGCGGGTTGCTGATGCGCCACTGGCCGCCGACCTTGACCAGGTCGAATTTCCAGTCGTAGGACGACGCTGGCTCCGGGTTCAGCGCCGAGACGTACTGGCCTTCGCCATTGAACGTGGCCTGTACCGTGCCGCTGACCTCCACCATGGCCCGCGGGCTGCGGGTCGGACTGGCCTTGGGGGTCGGAGCCGGGGTCGGGACCGGGATCTGGTTAGGGCCGTTCAGCTTGCTGAACACTTTGACCGCGTCGCCGGGCTGCCACGAGCTGACCGCCGAGCTGGTCAGGTACTGCCTGGCCACGCCGTAGAGCGGATAGCTGTCCGCCGCGGTCAGGAAGCCCTGGACGACGGCCACCGGACCCTGTCCGGCCTGCGGCGGCAGCGGCACCGACCCGACCAGGTTCCCGTCCTGGCCGCTGCTCTGCGGGCTGGCGCTGAACTGCACGGCCGCGCCGTTGGACGGCATTCCCACGCAGCCCGCCACCGAGGCCGTCAGGACGGTGAGCACGCACATCTGCCGGACCGTGCCCAGCCGCCGCCGGCCGCGGAGGTTAGCCATGGGACGCCACCTCGTCGGGCGGGCCGAGGCCGACGGCGAGCTCGGCCTCGTCCGGGCCGAGCGGCAGCGGCGAGCCCGCCAGCTCCTGACCGGTGACCCGGGGCAGGGTCAGCCGGAACACCGAGCCCCGGCCCCGCTCGCCCCAGGCCTGCAGCCAGCCGCCGTGCAGCCGCGCGTCCTCCAGCGAGATGGCCAGGCCCAGGCCGGTGCCGCCGGAGGTGCGAGCCCGGGCCGGGTCGGCCCGCCAGAACCGCTCGAAGACCCGCTGCTGCTCGCCCGGGCGCAGGCCCACACCGTAGTCCCGGACCGAGACGGCGACCGCGGCGCTGTCCATCGCGGCGGTGACCACCACGTCCTTGCCCTCGCCGTGCTCGACCGCGTTGACCAGGATGTTGCGCAGGATGCGCTCCACCCGGCGCCGGTCCGCCTCGGCGAAGCACCCGGTCGCGGGCAGCCGGAACTCGATCCGGCTGCCCTTGCGCTCGGCCAGCTGCTGGGCGTCGTCGGCCGAACGGCGGACCAGATCGCACACGTCGACCAGATCGGCCTCCAGGGTGGCCGCCCCGGCGTCGTACCTGCTGATCTCGAGCAGGTCGACCAGGAGCTCCTCGAACCGCTCCAGCTGGCTCTGCAGCAGCTCGACGGACCGGCCGCCGGCCGCGTCGAGCTCCTGGCGGGACTCGAAAAGCAGGTCGGCCGCCATCTTGATGGTCGACAGCGGGGTGCGGAGCTCATGGCTGACGTCCGAGACGAACTGCCGCTGCACGCTGGACAGGTCCTCGAGCTCGCGGAGCTTGGCCTGCAGGCTGGCCGCCATGTCGTTGAACGACGTGGCCAGCGCGGCCAGGTCATCGACGCCGAGGACCTGCATGCGCTCCTCGAGGTGACCGGCCGACACCCGCTGCGCGGCCTGGGCCGCGTGCCGGACGGGCAGCACCACCCACCGGGTCACCAACGAGGCGATCGCGGCCAGCAGCACGACCAGGGCCAGTCCCACGCCGATCAGGACCCGCTGGATCAGCAGCAGGAACGACTGCTGCTGGGTGAACGGGAAGACGTAGTAGAGCTGGTAGTACTGGCTGAGCGGCACCCCGACGGCCAGCGCCGGCGTAGCGGCCCCGTAGCCGGGGAGATAGGTCAGCACGGTCGGCTCGGACCACGGCGTGGCAGGCTTGTCGTTGTCGTAGATGGGCCTGGCCTGCTCGTGGTTGACCGCGGCGATCAGGGCCGGCGGGATCGTGGCGGTGATGTTCACCGTGCGCTGACCCGCCCATTGCGCGCCGACCGGCCCGCCCGTCACCTGGACGAACACCAGGTAGTTGCCGGTGACGCCGCTGGTCCGCTGCAGCGCGGAGGCGATGATCAGCGCGGAAGCCTGGCCGTTCGGCGGGTACTGGACGCGCAGGGTGGTCTGGTTCAGCACCTGGGTGGCGCCGTTCTGCACCTGGACGCGGTCGGCGCTCTCCGCGCTGCTGAGCAGGCCCGCGGAGATCGACTGGACCAGGAAGAAGCCGAGTACGGCGATGACCAGGGCGGACAGCACCAGCGTGGTCGAAACCACGCGCAGTTGCAGCGAGCGATGCCAGCGGCTGCGCAGTTGCGCGACGATCTGCCGCTGCCAGCGGCGCATGACGAACAGCCCGCGCCGCGCACGGTCCGGCAGCCGGCGCATGACCGCCTTGCCGAACGGCGACCGGACGAAAACGGTAATCCAGTCCTGCCGCCGACCCGTGCCCGCCGCTGCCACCGTGACGACCCCGACTTAGCCAGGACCCGCCTTGTAACCGACACCGCGCACGGTCACGACGATCTCGGGATGCTCGGGGTCCTTCTCGATCTTGGCGCGCAGCCGCTGCACGTGCACGTTGACCAGGCGGGTGTCGGCCGCGTGCCGGTAGCCCCAGACCTGCTCGAGCAGCACCTCGCGGGTGAAAACCTGCCGGGGCTTGCGCGCCAGCGCCACGAGCAGGTCGAACTCCAGCGGGGTCAGGTTGAGGGTCTCCCCCTCGCGCTTGACCGAGTGGCCGGCCACGTCGATGACGATGTCGCCGATCTGGAGCATCTCGGGGGCGGGCTCGTCGGTCCGGCGGAGCCGGGCCCGGACCCGGGCCACGAGTTCCTTGGACTTGAACGGCTTGACGATGTAGTCGTCGGCGCCGGACTCCAGGCCGAGGACCACGTCGACGGTGTCGGTCTTGGCCGTCAGCATGACGATCGGAACTCCGGATTCGGCGCGGATCTGACGGCACACGTCGATTCCGTCGGAGCCCGGGAGCATCAGGTCAAGCAGCACCAGATCGGGCCGGGAATCCCTGAATGCCTCGACTGCCTTATCGCCGTCGGCAACGAACGTCGGCTCGAATCCCTCACCGCGAAGCACGATACCGAGCATCTCGGCGAGGGCGGCGTCGTCGTCGACGACCAGCACACGTCCTTTCATGGGCCCCAGCATTCCATGTGATTGACTCTGCGCCTTGGTTGACTCTGCGTGGACGCAGGTTACCCTCATTTTCCTGCTACGCGACACCCGTTCGGCGTTAGCTTTTCCGATTTACCGGCAGTCGAAACGGTTTGGGGGGAGTCACCGTGCCCGTAATGGCCGGCACCTCGGGCTGGCAATACCGGGATTGGCGCGGCACCTTCTATCCGCCCGGCGTGCCGCAGCGGCGCTGGCTCGAACACTACGCGGAGCAGTTCGCCACCGTGGAGAACAACGGGACCTTCTACCGGCTGCCGGCCCAGGACACGTTCGCGAGCTGGCGGGACCGGGTTCCCGGCGACTTCGTGATGACCGTGAAGGCCAGCCGTTACCTGACCCACGTGCGGCGGCTGCGCGACCCGGCCGAGCCGGTCAGGCGGCTGCTGGCGGCGGCGGCCGGGCTGGGCGGCCGGCTCGGGCCGGTGCTGCTCCAGCTCCCGCCGGACCTGCGGGCCGATCCGGACCTGCTGCGCGACTGCCTGCGGCAGTTCCCGGCGCGGCTGCGGGTCGCGGTTGAGCCACGGCACGAATCGTGGTGGACCGACGAGGTGCGCGGGGTGCTCGCGGCGGCCAACGCCGCGTTGTGCTGGGCGGACCGCGGCGGTTCGGCTCTGGGTCCGCTGTGGCGGACCGCGGACTGGGGGTACCTGCGGTTCCACGAGGGCGACGGCGACCCGTGGCCGGGCTACACCGACGGCACGCTCGGCCGGTGGGCGGAGCGGATCACCGGGGACGACGACGTGTACGCCTACTTCAACAACGACCAGCGGGGCGCCGCGCCCCGCGACGCGGCCCGGCTGGCCGCGGCGGTGGCGGCGCGCGGCGGGCAGGTCACCAGGGCCTGGACCCCATGAACCGGGGTGGGACGCGGGAGGGTGAACGGGTGAGAGATACCACGGCCCGTTCGGTATAAAGATGTTTTGTCTTTTGGCGAAGATGCAGGCCAGGCTAGAGTAGCTGCCCATGGCGGAGCCGTTGCGCAGCATCGTCGATCCGGGCTGGGCCGACGCGCTGGAGCCTGTCGCGGGCCGGATCGCCGCGATGGGGGATTTCCTGCGCGCGGAGGTGGCCGCCGGGCGCCGGTACCTGCCCGCGGGCGAGAACGTGCTGCGCGCGTTCAAGCAGCCGTTCGCCGACGTGCGGGTGCTGATCGTCGGCCAGGACCCGTACCCCACCCCGGGGCACGCGGTGGGGCTCAGCTTCTCGGTGGCGCCGGAGGTCCGGCGGCTGCCGGGCAGCCTGGTCAACATCTTCCGGGAGTACTCCGAGGACCTCGGTTTCCCCGCGCCGACCACCGGCGACCTGACACCATGGGCCGAACGCGGCGTCCTGCTGCTCAACCGGGTTCTCACCGTTCAGCCAGGTAAGCCGGGGTCGCATCGCGGCAAGGGGTGGGAGGAGGTGACCGAGCAGGCCATCCGGGCGCTGGCCGAGAAAAAGTGCCGGGCGGGTGGGTGGCGAGCCGCTGGTGGCGATCTTGTGGGGACGGGACGCGCGGACGCTCGTCCCGCTGCTGCAGGGCATTCCCGCCGTCGAATCGGCGCATCCGAGTCCGTATTCGGCAGCAAGCGGCTTTTTTGGCTCACGCCCGTTCAGCCGAGCTAATCATCTCCTTGAACAGGAGGGTGCCCAGCCGGTCGACTGGAAGCTGCCCTGACCCATCGATCCCCGAAACTCGCGTAGTAACGCCTGGTGGTAGGCTTAATTACCTGTTTCGGGGGCAGTTTTACCGTTTCTGCAATGGCGACAGCTGAATAGACAGCAGGGGAAATCACGTGGACGGGCGGGTACCGGACCAGTGGAATACACGCAGGTAGAAGTACATGAGCCGACGCCAGCCCACCAGTACTGGCTGAGCAAGCGCCGGCTGCTGATCGCGAACGGGGCATTCGCGATCTACGCCACCGCCCTGGCCGTGATCACCGGCCATGCGGACCGGACCTGGGCGATCTGGGCGGCGGCGGGCTACGGGGTCACGACCGTTGTTTTCTGGCTCACCCGGCACAAGAACGTGCCGCTGATCCTGCCGATGCTGATCTCGCTGGCCGGGGCGCTGGCGGCTCCGGTGACCTGGCTGGCCAGCCGGGTGGCACCGACGGCCGAAGTGAGGGTCATCTCGGAGTCGGCCACCCTGCTGCTGCATCACGGCACGCCGTACCTAGGCCCGGGACAACTGGACAACGTGCTGTCCTACAACCCGTACCTGCCGGTCATGGCGCTATTCGGGATGCCGAGGGCGCTGGGGGCGACCGGGCTGTTCGGCGACCCCCGGGTGTGGCTGACCGCGGTGTCCATCGTCTTGATCTTCGCGGCGTTCAGCGTGGCCGCGCCGCACCGGCACTGCGACGACTGCCGCCATGGCGTCCTGCTGTCGACGGTCTTCATCGCGGCCTCCCCGGTGATCGCGTTCCCGCTGGCCGTGGGGATCACCGACCCGCCGGTCATCGCGCTGATGTTCCTCACCCTGGCGCTGATCGCCAAGCCGTCCGGGCTGACCCGGGCGGCGGCCGCGCTCGGGGTCGCGGCGGCCATGAAGGCCACCGCGTGGCCCGCGGTCCCGGTGCTGACCGCGATGCTCGCCTCGCGGGCCGGGGTCAGGAGGGCCTGGCGGTTCGCCGCCGCCACGATCGTCATCGCGATCGGGCTGGCCGTCCTGCTGGCGCCTGCCGGGCTGGCCAGCCCGTACTCGTTCCTGCAGAACACCGTGCTGTTCCCGCTCGGCCTGACCAAGCACAAGACCCCGGCGGCCAGCCCGTTGCCCGGGCACCTGCTGGCCGACACCTCGATGGCCGGTCACTGGGCCGCGGTGGGCCTGCTGGCGGCGGCCGGAGTCGCGTTCGTGGTGTGGCTGGTCGTCCGGCCGCCGCGCGACGCGCGGGCGGCGGCGTGGCGGCTGGCCATCGGCCTCACGGTCATGTTCACGCTGGCCCCGGCGACCCGGTGGGGCTACTTCGTGTACCCGATCGCGCTGATCGGGTGGCTGCTGCTGACCCGCCCGCCGGCCGTGGTCGCGCCGGTGGAGATCCCGGCTCAGGCGATCGGCGAGCCGGGGCTGCCCGCGCCGGCCAGATCTTAGGTTTCCTAGGACCCGATGCGCCAGGAGTCCAGGTAGGCCTGCTGGGCGGGGGTGAGCGCGTCGATCGACGTGCCGGTGGTGGCCAGCACGAGCCGGGCGGCTTCGGCGTCGATGTCGGCGGGCACCTCGTGCACGCCGGCTTGGAGCTTTTCGCCTTGTTTTTGCGACACCGTGCCCGCCAGCCAGGCCAGCGCGAGCGCCTCGATGCCGAACGCCAGGTCCATCACCTCCGGCGGATGGCCTTCGGCCGCGACCAGGTTGACCACCCGGCCCTCGGCCAGCAGCAGCACGGTCCGGCCGTCGCCCAGGTCGTAGGCGTCCACGTGCGGCCGCACATCCTGGTGCACGTGTACGGCGTGCGCGGTCAGGGCCCGGACGTCGATCTCCACGTCGAAGTGCCCGGCGTTGGCCACGATGGCGCCGTCACGCATCACGGCGATGTGCTCGGCGGCGATCACGTCGCACGAGCCGGTCGCGGTGACGAACACCTCGCCGAGCGGCGCGGCCTGCGCCATCGGCAGCACGCGGAAGCCGTGCAGCGACGCGTCCAAGGCCCGGACCGGGTCGATCTCGGTGACGATGACCTGGGCGCCGAGACCGCGGGCGCGTTCGGCCACGCCGCGGCCGCTGGGCCCGAACCCGGCCACCACCACGGTCTTGCCCGCCAGCAGCGTGTTGGTGGCCCGCAGAATGCCGTCGATGACCGACTGCCCGGTCCCGCAGGTGCCCTCCACCAGGCGCTTGACCGCGGTGTCGTGCGCGGCGATGACCGGGAAGGCGAGCGCGCCCTCGGCGGCCATCCGGCGCAGCCGGATCACCCCGGTGGTGGTGGACTCACAGCCGCCCTTGACGTTTTGGAGCAGCGCCGTGGCCTTGGTGTGCAGCGTGTTGACCAGGTCACCGCCGTCGTCGATGACGAGGTCGGGCCCGGTGCTCAGGGCGCGCTCGATGTGCCGGTAGTAGCCGCGCCGGTCCACCCCGGCCCGGGCGAAGACCGCGGTGCCGTGCCGGGCGGCCAGCGCCGCCGCGATGTCGTCCTGCGTGGACAGCGGGTTGGACGCGGCCAGCGACACCTGCGCGCCGCCGGCCCGCAGCAGCCGCACCATCATCGCGGTCTCCGCGGTGACGTGCAGGCAGGCCGCGATCCTCAGCCCGTCGAACGGCGCGGTGCCGGTGAAGCGGCGCATCAGGCCCGCCATCACCGGCATGGCCCGTTCGGCGTAGCGGATGCGGACGTCGCCCCCGGCCGCGAGGGCGACGTCCGCGATCTCGGTGTCAGTAACGGTAGTGCTCCGGCTTGTACGGGCCGTCCACGGTGACGCCGATGTAGTCGGCCTGCTCCTTGGTCAGCGTGGTGAGCCGGACGCCCAGCGCGTCCAGGTGCAGCCGGGCCACCTTCTCGTCCAGGTGCTTGGGCAGCGTGTGCACGCCGATCGGGTACTCCTCGCGCTTGGTGAACAGCTCGACCTGGGCGATGACCTGGTTAGTGAAGCTGTTGGACATCACGAAGCTCGGGTGCCCGGTGGCGTTGCCCAGGTTCAGCAGGCGGCCCTCGGACAGCACGATGATGGCGTGGCCGTCCCTGCCGTCTTTAGCTGGGAACGACCACTCGTCGACCTGCGGCTTGATGACGGTCCTCTTGACGCCGTCGGTGCGGGCGAGGCCCGCCATGTCGATCTCGTTGTCAAAGTGGCCGATGTTGCCCACGATGGCCTGGTGCTTCATCCTGCTCATGTGATCGGCGGTGATCACGTCGCGGTTACCGGTGGCGGTCACGAAGATGTCGGCCGTGCCCACCATGTCTTCAAGGGTGGCGACCTGGTAGCCGTCCATGGCCGCCTGCAGCGCGCAAATCGGGTCGACCTCGGTCACGATGACCCGCGCGCCCTGGCCTCTTAGCGACTCGGCGCAGCCTTTGCCCACGTCGCCGTAGCCGCACACCAGCGCGACCTTGCCGCCGATCAGCACGTCGGTGCCGCGCTTGATGCCGTCGATGAGCGAGTGCCGGCAGCCGTACTTGTTGTCGAACTTGGACTTGGTCACCGAGTCGTTGACGTTGATGGCCGGGAACAGCAGGGTGCCGGCCTTGGCCATCTCGTACAGCCGGTGCACGCCGGTGGTGGTCTCTTCGGTGACGCCCCTGATCGCGGCGGCGGCCTTCGTCCACTTGCCGGGGTGGTCGGCCAGGGAGTTGCGGAGGCGGTCCAGGATGATGACCCACTCCTCAGGGTCGTTGTCGTCCGGGCTGGGCACTCCCCCGGCCTGCTCGTACTCCGCGCCCTTGTGCAAGAACAGCGTGGCGTCGCCGCCGTCGTCCAGGATCATGTTGGGGCCGTCGCTGTCCGGCCAGGTCAGCGCCAGTTCGGTGCAGCGCCAGTACTCCTCGAGCGTCTCGCCCTTCCAGGCGAAGACGGGGATGCCGCGCGGGTCGTCCGGGGTTCCGTCCGGGCCGACCGCGACGGCCGCGGCGGCGTGGTCCTGGGTAGAGAAAATGTTGCAGGACGCCCAGCGGACCTGCGCGCCGAGCGCGGTCAGCGTCTCGATCAGCACGGCGGTCTGGATCGTCATGTGCAGGCTGCCGGTGATCCGGGCGCCGCGCAGCGGCTGGCTGGGCGCGTATTCCTCGCGCACCGCCATCAGCCCCGGCATCTCGTGCTCGGCCAGCTGGATTTCCTTGCGTCCGAACGAGGCGAGTGAGAGGTCGGCAACCTGGAACGGATGCTGATCCGCGGACATGGGTTTCTCCCTTAGGTCTTTTCTTTGTGGCCGAACGAGTCCCTGGAGCGTTATGCAATACCGGCTGCGAGTGCAGGCCCTGTGGGCCTGCGCGAGCGGCCGGTGCAGTGGCGCGGCCAGCAACCACAGCTGGGATCTTGCATAACGCGATCCTCTATCAAGACACGTGGTGCCCCCTACTCGTCACACGGTACGGGAGCCGGGGCGGGCGCCGCACGTGATGGGCACTGTTTTTGACAGGAAATTGTTAGAATCTGTATTCATGCGCATCACGGAGGCCGCCCGGCGGCTCGGCACGTCGGCTCGCATGCTCCGCTACCGGGAGGATCTCGGGCTGCTCCCCCAGGTCCGCGACGCCTTCCCGGTTTCGCGCGGCGCGGCGCACCGGGTTTTCACGCCCGAGGATCTTGACGCCGTCGCGGCAGTGCTGGAGCTGGAGCGGCGCTACGACATCAGCCCGGCGGCGCTGGCGTTCGGCGTGCGCGTGCTGGCCGAGCCCGCGGTCAGGGCGTCAGTGGCCGACCTGGGGCGGCGGCTAGGCCGCATCCCGGCTCCGGCCAGCCGGGCCCTGGACTTCGAGAAGGAACGCGCGCTGCGCCTGCTGCAGGGCCGCTGAGCGAGCGTCTGGCCGCGCGAGCCCGGGCCGCGGACCTTGATGCCGCCGCCCTTCGCGGTCCGCAGGACCCGTGGCCGGGCCGTCACCCGTCCCGCGCCGCTGACCTCTCACTCGTCATTTCACGATGCGGAAAACATCGCGGTGGATCCGGCTTTCGCGGAGTGTTGTGGCAACCATGGTTGCCCGGATCCACCACGAAAGCCGAATCCACCGCCACACTGGGGCGGACGTACAGCGTGGGGTGAGGGTGCTTGGCGGGCGTGGGCTGGAGGGGGGTTTGCAGCGAACTTGGTCGTGGCGCCTTAGTTAGTCAGCGGAGGGTCCAGATGGTGGTGCGCTTGGTGTCGCGGTCTTCGAGGGCGGCCAGGCCGGAGACGTCGTAGCTGGCCAGGGGGGCCAGGCGGGTGCGGGGCAGGTAGCGGCGGCCGAAGTCCCCGGCCAGGACGGCGGCGCCGCGGGCGTGCCCGCGGTCCAGGAACGCGAGCACCTGGGCGGCCAGGTCCTGCTCGTAGAAGGCGTCGGCGACCAGGACCAGACCGGTGCCGGGGGCGGGCAGGTCCTGGTCGCTCAGCACGTCGGCGCACACGGCCGGGACCGCTACCCCGTTGGCCTCGGCGTTGACCGCGATGGCCGCGGCGGCCAGCGGGTCGATGTCGTAGGCCGTCACCGCGGCCGCCCCGGCCAGGGCCGCGGCGATGGCCACCAGGCCCGAACCGGACGCGACGTCGATCACCCGCCGGCCCGCCACCGCCTCGGGATGGTCCAGCAGGTACCGGGCCAGGGCCTGACCGCCCGCCCAGGCGAAGGCCCAGAACGGCGGGTCCAGGCCGGTCCGCCCGGTGGCCCGCTCGGTGTGCTGCCACACGCCGATCGGCTCGCGGGCCTGATAGAGCCGGATCTCCGGGACCAGCGGGACCGGACCGAGCGTGGTGCCGTCCCGGACGATGTGCGGCGCGGACGGTCCGGTCACTGCGGCTCGGAGGGCCGGGGAGCCGTTCCCGGAGGGGGGGCGGGGGGATGGGTCTGTCCCAAGGGGGGTTCGGGGGGGCGGGCGGCTCCCCCGTTCACGGGAGGCACAGCGCGGCGGCGCCGGGACAGCCGGCCGCGCAGCGCGGCGCGGACCGAGGGGTCGGTCCGGTCGGCCTGAGACGGGCGGTAGAGGTCCGGCTCCAGGTAGATCGTGGTGGCGATCGGGACCGCCGCGCGGACCCGCTTCTCCGCGGTGTCGATGCCCGCCACGACCTGCCCGGCGGTGTCGTCGGCGCGGACCGCGACCTTCGCCGCGACCAGCAGCGAATCGGGGCCGATGTGCACCGTGCGCAAATGGATGACCCGGGCCAGCTCGGGACCTTGCTCGAGCGCGTCGATGATCAGCTGCTGCATGTCGGCGCTGGCCGACTCGCCGATCAGCAGGCTCTTGGTCTCCACGGCCAGGATGGCCGCCGCCGTGGCGAGCAGGATGCCGATGGCCACCGAGCCGGCCCCGTCCCACCGCCCGTTGTGGGTCAGCGCGGACAGCCCCACGCCGGTGAACGCGAACACCAGGCCGATCAGCGCGGCCATGTCCTCGAGCAGGACCACGGGGAGTTCGGGGGCCTTGGTCCGGCGGATGAAGGAGGCCCAGCTCCGGTCGCCGCGCACCTCGTTCGCCTCGGCGATCCCGGTCCGCAGCGAGAACGACTCGAGCACCGCGGACACCCCGAGCACGACGAAGGCGATCACCGGGGCGTGCACCGGCCCGGGGTTCAGGATCTTGTGCACGCCGTCGTAGGCCGAGAACGTGGCCCCGACGGTGAACAGCATGACCGACACCACGAACCCGTAGAAGTAGCGCTCGCGTCCGAACCCGAACGGATGCAGCTCCGAGCGGGGCCGCTTTGACCGGCCGCTCCCGACGATCAGCAGCACCTGGTTACCGGTGTCGGCGACCGAGTGCACGGACTCGGCCAGCAGCGACGCGGACCCGGTGAGCAGGGCCGCGACGAACTTGACCACCGCGATGCCGAGGTTGGCGGCCAGCGCGGCGAAGACCGCTCTCATGGCACGCAAGGTACCCGTGGTGGGCCGCTGATCAACTCCGGCCTACTCGATCCGGGTCTGCAGGTCGGTGATGGCGGCGGTCTGGCTGGGGTCGATGCCGGAGGCGATGGCCAGGTACACGCTCGCGTAGTCGGTCAGCTGGACCACGCCGGCCAGCCGCACCAGCGGATGCTCGCCGTCCATGGCCAGCTCGGACAGGCCGATCCCGCGCTGGCCAGCCAGGTCGGTGACGGCCCGCTGCTGGGCCGCGACCCGCGGGTCCTGGTCCGGGTCGACGATCACCACCAGCCGCAGCGGGGTGAACCCGCTGCTGCCGGGCGAGTCGTCGTAGTCCAGGTCCCAGGCGGACAGGTCCGGCAGGCCGCTCACGTCCTCGGCGCTCTCGTGCGGCGGTACCTCGGCGGGCGCGGCCGGCCCGGGGTAGGCGGCGGGGGCGAACGGCCCGTCGAACGCCGCGATCTGGCCGTAGGCCGCCTCGGGCAGCTGGCCGGTGATCGCCGGGTACTTGGCGTTGTCGCTGAGCTGGGCGGCGAACCGCCGCGCGGCGACCCCGCTCAGCACCGACGTGCCCCACACCACGGGCAGCGTCCCGACCAGGTCCAGGGCCAGGGACTTGCCCGGGTTGACGAACGACTCGCTGGCCGGCCGGCACTGGTGCGCGACCTCCTCGAGCCGGGTCGCCGCCTGCTCGTAGACGTCGGGGCCGATGCGGGCCACGCCGAGGCGTTCGGCGATGACCAGCAGCGGGATGGCCGGACCCCACAGCATCGAGCGCGGCAGCACCGACCCGGGCGGGCCGGCCGGTACGACCGGGATGAACGGGGCCCGGGCCTGTTCGGCGATGCGCTGCAGCGCCGAGTCCGCGGGCCCGACGCCGACCAGCCGGCAGCCGCGCCGGGCCGCCTCGGCCGCCAGGGGCAGGACCTCGGCCATGGTGCCCGTGCCGGACGCGACGATCACGACGTCGGCCGCCCCGACCCAGCCGGGCAGGCGCTCGGCCGTCGTGGTCACGACCTGGACCGGGCTGCTCGGCCCGGCCACGGCGCCCAGCAACTCGCCCGCCAGGCCCGCGCTGCCCAGGCCCGCCACCACGATCGCCCGCGGCCGGGCGTCCGGGGTGAAGCCGGACAGGTCCGTCTCCCGGCAGGACAGCAGCGCGGTCCGGACCTGCGCCGCGGCCGCGGCGACCTGCCGCAGCATGTCACCCGGGTCGGCCGCCTCGATCACGTCGGGCGTGTCGAGCCGGTCCGCGGCCAGGACGAACTCCGTCCCGCCCCAGTCGTCCAAGCCGTCACTCATGTGCTGCGTTCATCTTCGGCGCCGGGCCGCCTGGCCTCTTCCACGAGCAGCACCGGGATGTCGTCGCGCACCGGGTAGGCCAGGCCGCACGTCGGGCTGGTGCACACCAGCTCGCTGGCCTCGTCGTCGGCCCGCAGCGGCGCGTGGCATTCCGGGCAGGCCAGGATCTCCAGGAGCCAGCCTTCGATCTGCATCAGGTGTCCTTGCTCTTCTGGCCGCCTCCGGCGGCGGGGCTCTTCTGGCCGCCTCCGGCGGCGGGGCTCTTCTGGCCGCCTGCGGCGGCGGGCTCAGTTCTGACCGTGGCGAGCACCTCGTCGCGCAGGGCGGCCATGGCGGTCTCGGTGTCCGCCTCCACGTTCAGGCGCAGCAGCGGCTCGGTGTTGGAGGGCCGCAGGTTGAACCACCAGCCGGCGGAGCTGACCGTGAGCCCGTCGAGTTCATCGGTGGTCACGCCGGGCCGGCGCGAAGACCCGCTTGACCCGCGCGGTGGCCTCGGCCTGGTCGGTCACCTCGGAATTGATCTCCCCGCTGGCGTGGTACCGGGAGAAGCCGGCCATCAGCTGGCTCAGCGGCTTGGCCTGACCGCCCAGGGCGGCCAGGGTGTGCAGCGCGGCGAGTATGCCCGAGTCCGCGAACCAGAAGTCCCGGAAGTAGAAGTGACCGGAGTGCTCGCCCCCGAACACCGCGCCGGACTCGGCCATCTTGGCCTTGATGAACGAGTGGCCGACCCGGGTGCGCACCGGGACGCCGCCGTGCTCGGCGATGATCTCCGGCACCGCGCGGGAGGTGATCAGGTTGTGGATGATCGCCGCGCCGGGCTCGCGGGCCAGTTCACGCACGGCGATCAGCGCGGTGAGCGCCGAGGGCGAGACGACCTGGCCGCGCTCGTCGACCACGAAGCACCGGTCGGCGTCGCCGTCGAAGGCGAGCCCCACGTCGGCGTGCTGCTCCACCACCGCCCGCTGCAGGTCGCGCAGGTTCTCCGGCTCGATCGGGTTGGCCACGTGGTTCGGGAACGTGCCGTCCAGCTCGAAGTAGAGCGGGATCAGCGTGATCGGCAGCCCCTCGAAGACCTTCGGCACGGTGTACCCGGCCATCCCGTTGCCGGCGTCCACGGCCACGGTGAGCGGCCTGATCTCGGAGATGTCGACCAGCTTCCTGACGTACTCGGCGTAGCCGGGCAGCAGCTCCACGGTCTTGATCGAGCCAGGGACGGGGGCTGGAGGAAGGGCCCGTTCCGCCAGATCTTTTATGTCTTTAAGGCCCGTCTCGATGCCGACCGGCTTGGCACCGGCGCGGCACAGTTTGATGCCGTTGTACTGGGGCGGGTTGTGGCTGGCGGTGACCATCGCGCCCGGGATGCCGAGGTCGCCGCTGCCGTAGTAGAGCATGTCGGTGGAGCCGAGGCCCGCGGCCAGCACGTTGGCGCCCTGGGCGGCCGCGCCCCGGCCGAACGCGGCGGCGAGCGGGCCCGAGGTGGCGCGCATGTCGTGGACGGTCAGGATCGTGCCGGCGCTGGTCACCTTGGCGAACGCCGCGCCGATGGCCTCCGCGGTTGCCTCGTCGAGCTGATCCGGGACGACGCCCCTGATGTCATAAGCCTTGACGATGCTCGCGAGGTCACCCACTGCAGGACACGCCTCCCGTTTGCGGCTAGCCCGGGCCGGGCCTTACCTCGCGAGCCTATCCGTCTTGCGGGGGGCCCGAGCGCAGCACTCGCAGGTGGCCGCGGCGGCCGACCTCGACGCCCTGGCCGACGGGCTCCTTGTCTTTGTCGTTGCTTAGGTCTTTGCTGAGGCGGCGCTGGGGCTGGGTCTCCATGACCGCGTTGGCCAGCGCCTCCAGGTCGTCGGCGCGGTCCTGGTCCGGATCCACGGGCAGCCGCACCACGTCCCAGCCGCGCGGCGCGGTCAGCCGGGTGGCGTGCTTCTCGCACAGGTCATAGCAGTGCGGCTCCACGTAGGTGGCCAGCGGGCCGAGAACCGCGGTGGAATCGCGGTACACGTAGGTCAGCGTGTATACCGGCGGATGCTTGCATGCGGTGCGCGAGCAGCAGCGAAGACTCACCCAGCCCACCTCGCTCACATCACCGTGACGGATTTTCTGCCCGGAAGGACGGCGTCGGATACACCCGTGACGGTATCCGCCCGCGGACGGTAACGCCATCACCCCGCCCTGGTGCGGTTCTCGTGTCGCGCTCTGTCCCTTATGGTCCTTCGTTGTCGCGTGCCGGTGGCCTGGTGCGGGGTGAGGCTTGGGGTGGGGGCGCGATCTTATACGCTCGGTAGCTGTGCAGACGGGCGAAGGCGGTTCGAGGCCAGGGGCCCGGCCTCGGCGGCGTGATCGCCATGGCCGCGGGCTGCGCGGCAGGCTGGTCCCGCCCGGGATACCGTTGTACCGCAGCCGCTCCCAGCAGTTCGACGACATCGTGCTCGAGGCGGTGGCGCGGCTGGAGCCGCGCTGGGAGACCGAACTGGCCGACGTCGAGTTCGCGGTCCAGGAAGTGCCGGACTTCGACACCATCGGCGACGAGGGCGTGCCGCTGGCCCGCGTCGTGCGCGGCTCCCCCGACACCAGTGACCCGGGGAACCCGGCCAGCGGGCCCCGCATCGTGCTGTTCCGCCGCCCGCTGCTGGCTCGGGCCGAAGACGAGGACGAGCTGAGCGAGCTCATCTTCGACGTGGTGGTCGAGGAGTTCGCCGAGATCCTCGGAGTGGACCCGGAGATCATCGATCCCGGCTACGGTGACCTCGACTGACGGTTGGCTTGGCGCTGCGGATGGAGGATCTCGTGGACTTGTTCGACCTCACCGGCAAGGTCGCCGTGGTCAGCGGCGGCGGCCGCGGGATCGGCCTGATGATGGCGCGGGGGCTGCTGCAGGCCGGGGCTTCGGTCTATATCAGCTCGCGCAAGGCCGAAACCGGGCAGGCGGCGGTAGCCGAGCTGTCCAAGTACGGCGTGGTGCTTTCCGTGCCCGCCGACCTGTCCCGCGAGGAGGAATGCCTGCGCCTCGCCGCCGAGGTCGGCCGGTTCGAGGAGCGGGTCCACATCCTGGTCAACAACGCGGGCGCCACCTGGGGCGCACCGCTGGCCGAGTTTCCCGCCTCGGCCTGGGACAAGGTGCTTGACCTCAACCTCAAGACGCCGTTCTTCCTGACCCGGGCGTTCCTGCCGCTGCTGGAGGCAGCCGGAACGGCCGACGATCCAGCCCGCGTGATCAACGTAGGCAGCATCGACGGCCTGCGGGTGCCGGAGCTCAGCACGTACTCGTACTCGGCCAGCAAAGCCGGGCTGCACCAGCTCACCCGGGTCCTGGCCCGCGAGCTCGGGCCGCGGCACATCACCGTCAACGCCGTGGCCCCGGGACCGTTCGAGTCCAAGATGATGGCCGCCACGCTCGCCTCGCGGGGCGAGGAGATCGCCGCTGCCTCGCCGCTCGGGCGGATCGGGCGCCCGGACGACATGGCGGGCGTGGCGGTGTTCCTCAGCGGCCGCGGCAGTGCCTACGTGACCGGCGCCATCATCCCGGTCGACGGCGGGCTCTGGGCGGCACGCTGAGTGTTGCCTTCTATGAGGCTGGCGGGGCGGGTCGCTGGCTGGGTTCCGCGGTCACCGGCGGGTGGCGACGCCGAGGGCGTCTTGGACGGCGGTGGCGAGAACCTGGGCGCCGCGGGCGCTCGGGTGCAGGTCGCAGCCGCCGGAGGCCAGCTTGACCCGCAGGCCCGCCGCGCAGGTGTTGCCGCCGTACTTGGCCGCGGCGGCGCGGAACGCGGCGAAGCCGTCGGCCAGGCGGGCGCCGTAGCGGACCGCCGACTCGGCGATCGCGGCGTCCAGCGCCTGCATCGGGTCGACGGACGCCGGGTCGGCGTAGAAGTTCGCGTAGTACAGGACCACCACCAGGGTGTGCTGGTAGCGGGCCTGGTCCCGGAGCGCGCCGAGGATGGTGTCCAGGTTGCTGGTCACCCCGGCCAGGGCGGGACCCAGGTCCGAGCCGGCGCAGTGATCCGCGGTGAGCTCCTGGCAGCGGAACAGGTCGTTGGCGCCGATGCCGAGGGTGACCAGCCGGGTGCCGGGGTGCTGCCGCAGGTAGCTCACGGCGAAGCTGAGCTGTGAGCCGCGGTAGGACACGTGCAGCGGGAACATGGCACGGTAACCGGTGCCGCCCCGGGCGTTGGTCTGGCAGCCGTTGCTCGGCGCGCGGGGGTTGATCATGCTGGCGCTGGTCTCCCCCGGGCAGGCGGCGTTGACCACGGTCAGTTTGAGCGCCGCGGCGAGGTCCTCGGGGTAGCCGCTGAAGTCGGCCTGGTCCCGGTAGTCCGCCCACGGCGCGGGGCGGAAACCGAAGGCGATCGAGTCGCCGAGGGCCAGGTAACCGGGTTCGCCGCGGATCTGAGCCACCGGCGGGGCGTACACCGTCGGCCGCGGGCCGGCTGCGGCGGGCTGGAGCAGGCGGCCATCGCCATCGCCATCGCCATCGCCGAGATCAGAAGAGCAGCAGCGGCGGGGCGGCGGATCATCGGTGGTGCGTCAGGGCGATATCGCGTCGTACGAGTCGCGGACGGGCGGGAGGGTCAAGGTGGTCAGCGCGCTGATGGCCGGGACGATCGATACGACGGTGTTCTGGCCCTGGGTCGCGACCCGGGCGGCGTACAGCGGCCCCGACCCGGCCAGCGGAGTGATCACGATGGCGAAGGCGGATCCGTGTTTGGCGCCCTTGGGCGGCGTGGCCGGCACGGTCAGAGTATGCCCGCTCTGCACCGTGACAATCTGGCTGCTGGTCACGCCGGGGCTGGCGGTCACCTCGGTCTCGCCCACCTCGGTCAGGCGGACCCGGGCCTGGCCGGCGGGCGCGGACAGCACGACCGTGACGCCCAGGCCGGAGCTGGTGGTGTTGCCGGCCACCACGGCCTGCTGAGTGATCGGCGCGGTGGCCACGGTGAAGGCACCTAGGCCGCTGCCGGGCACCAGCACCCCGGCGGTGACGGGGATGTTCGAGGTGAGCTCGAGCGTGGCGGTCCCGCCCAGAGGGCTGAGCGGGACGTAGTAGGCCGACTCACCGGGCATGTCGATGGTCTGCGGGCCGAGGGGCTGGTGCCGGCCCTGCGGGGTGATGGCCGACACGCTGATCCTGGCGCTGGCGGTGCCGGGGTCGACGAGGTAGAGCCCGGCTGTTCCGGCCGAGGGTGGCACGCCGGGGATGAGCAGCCGCGTCGACGGCGGCGCGGTGCTGGGCAGCCAGCTCGCGGTCGCCCCGGATCCGTGGGAGCTCTCCGAGACGTCCGCGGCCACCCGGCCGATGCTGGTCCGCACCTCGATCGCGACCACGCTGGCGTTCCCGGCCAGGGACGACAGGGCCTCGGTCACGGTCTGATGCGGGGGAACGGTGATCCCGGTGTCACCGTCGGCCTGGACCTGGCCGGCGTCGGTGATGATGTCGACCTCCACGCTCGCGGGCAGGGCGTCGACGTTCATCAGGTCGAGCTGGATCTGCGCCGCGCCGCCCTGCTGACCCGGACCGACGAACCACAGGTCCGAGCCGGGTTCCCCGCAGCGCACGCTGGCCAGGCCCGCGCTGGTCGTCTCCTCGGCCTCCATGGTCTGGGCCATGGTGCCGGTCGCGGTCACCGACCAGGCCTGCAGCGCCGTGCTGGTCTTCTTGCTCGCGCTCTGCGTGGCCGGGGTGGTCAGCATCGACAGCAGGCCGGGCTGGGTGGCGGTAATGGGGTTCGGGATCCGCAGTTGCGTGCCTGCCAGCGGCAATGGCGTGAGCTGGGCCTGGCTTGAGCCTGTTCCTGTTCCTGGTCCTGTTCCTGCTCCTGCGGTCGCCGCGGGCGACCCGGCGATGAACGCCACCTGGCCGGACCCGCCGCCCGGGACGGGCGGGCAGGCCCGGGCGGCGGCGGTCACGGCCACCTGCCGCGCCGCGACGTAGGCCTTCCCGGCGGGGGCGGGCGTGGCGAGCTGCGCGGCGGCGGCGATGGCGCCGAGCGCCACCAGCACCACCCCGGCGGGGACCAGGTGGGCCGGCCTCATGGCCGGTCACCGGATTCCCACGGGGCATGCGAGCCCGTGGTCATCGGATCGGGAGCCTGCTCGTCGGCCGGGATGGTCTCCAGGGTCGGATGCTGGCGGTCATCCTCGGGGTGGCCGTTCTGGGTCTGGGTGTCCCGCTTGGCCGGGCCGCGCCAGCGGCGGGCGGGCTTGCCGTGCCGGGCGGCGTGCTGGCCGCCGCGGGGGCGCCTGGCCGGTACCGCCGCCAGTGCGGGCGTCGGCGCGGTGGCCGGTCCGCGGTCGGGGTCGCGGTCGCGGTCGGGGGCGTGGTCGGGGTCGGGGGCGGGGTCGGGGGCGACGGGCGCTTCGATCCAAGGCGGGGTGCCGGCGGCCAGGGTTATCGTCTGCTCGGTGACGGTCGCCGTCGGGGCGAGTTCGGCTTGCGCGGGTTCGGCTTGCGCGGGTTCGGCTTGCGCGGGTTCGGCTTGCGCGGGTTCGGTCTGGGCGGGTGCGGGCGCTGGCTTCGGGGGGCGGGCGCGGTCGCGCCGCCTTCGGGTGGCCGGGCGGGGCTCGTCGGCGGGCTCCGCGGCGGGTGCCGGGACCGCGGATCTGGTGCCGGGCAGGGCGAGCGCGAAGACGATCAGGAGGGCGGCCGCCTCGGCGCCGAGGCTGAGGTTTCTGGCCAGCTCGTCGCGGGTGATGACGAGGTGCCCGCCGCCGGGCGGCAGGACGAAGCCCTGCGCCCAGCCGTCCACCGGCCGGGTCAGCCTGGCCAGCGGCCGTCCGTTGAGGGTGGCGGACCACCCGCCCGCGGCCTCGGCCAGCACCAGCGTGCCCGAGGTTCCGGCCGGCACGGTCGTGTTCACGCCCTGGGCGCCGGACGGCACGGCCGTCGTGGCGCCGTTGGCTCCGCTCACTCGGGCGCGCGCGACGGTCCCGGCCACCTGCCACAGGTCGTAGGCGGGCGCGGTGGTCAGCCGGACCAGCCCGGCCGCGCCGTCCAGCCGCCGGGCGAGGGCCTGATCGACCGGGGCGGGGAGCAGGACATAGCCGATGTCGAACTCGCTGAGCGCCTGCCCGGCGTCACCGCCGTCGGCGCCGGCGGCCACGTCCAACGAGGCCACGACGGTGTTCAGCGCGTGCGTGGCCGACGAGGCTTCGGTCAGCTCGGGCTCACCGAGCACGGGGTCGGTGCTGCGCAGGACCGTGTAGGACAGGCCCGTGTTTGACAGGCCAGGGCCGCCCGGCCGCAGGACCAGCGTCCTGGCCTGGCCGGGCCCGGTGGAGGAGGAGGCGACGAACGGCGGCAGGATCTGCGGTCCGGCGGCGGCCAGCGGTCCGCGGACGCCGGTGGCCAGCCAGTAGCCAGCCGCGAGGAGCGGCGCCGAGGCGAGCACGGCCAGGGTGGTCGCCGCGGCGGCCTTGCGCCGGGCCGGAGCGCCGGTCCGCCGCAGCACGAGGCCGGCCGCTTCGATCAGCGGTGAGGCGGCGAGCAGCAGGCCCACGGCCGCGACCGCGGTCGCGACGCCGGGCCAGGCGCTGATCGCGGTCCCGTCGGCGGTGGTAATCCGCACCCGGCTGACCAGCAGCGCCACGACCAGCCCGCCGAGCGCGATGGCCCAGCCGGCGTACACCACGGGCATCCGCCTGCGGGCCAGCAGGGCGAAGAACGCGGGCAGGACGAGCCCGGCGGTGACCCAGGCGGGCGGGAGCCCCGGGCCGCCCGGGCTGAGCAGCAGCACCGATTCGGGCCGCAGACCCGCCGAAGCCAAGCCGGGTCGCTGGATTCCGGCCTCGAGCAAGAACGCGGAGGCGCTGGTGAACAGGCGGAAGGTCCACGGGATGAGGACGACGCCCGGCACCACCGCGACGATGCCCGCGTTGATGGCCGTCGCCCGGCCGAACCAGGGCCAGGCCGCGATCAGCCCGATCGCGGCGAGCACCGCGATCGGCCAGATGAGCGGCACGAAGGCCGCCGCGACCGCGACGAGCAGGCCGGCCGCCCACGCCGCGCGGCGGGCCTGCGCGGAGGCGGGCCGGCCAGCATCCGCCCGGCGGCCATGCCGATGAGCGGGAGCAGGACGAAGGTCGCCAGGGAGCCGATCCGCCCAGCCGCCACCGCGCCCATCGCGACCGGAAGCAGCGCGTAGCTGGCGGCGAGCCAGATCCTCGCGGGCAGCACGGGGGTGAGCCGGCGGGTGGCCAGGAACGCGGTCAGTCCCGCGGCCGGCACGGCGCCGAACAGCAGGACGTCCACGGCCAGCCAGGGTTTCCCGGCCAGCACGGTGGCGAGCACCGCCATGACGCCGATGTACGGCGGCGTGCTGGCCGCCGAGCCGAGGCCCGCGCCGTGATAACCGGCCAGGTACTCACGCCACAGATCGCTCGCGCCACCCCAGGCGGGCGCGAGGGCTCCGCCGCGGAGCGTCGCCGACCCGCCGAACGCCGAGCCGGCCACCGAACGCTCCGCGACCAGCGCGACCAGGATGAGCCCGGCGCAGAGCAGGACGCCCGGGCTGGTCAGGATCCGCCGGAACGCCGAGTCGGTCGCGGGCAGCGGCAGGTCGTCGCCGACCTCGTTGACGAGGGCGTGATGCAGCCCGCCGCTGTCGTAGACCGCCCCGCCGGACAGCAGGCCGGCGGCCGATTCGGCCAGCCGTCCGAGCGTCCGGCTCCGGGGCAGCTGGCCGCGCAGGAGCGACCACGCGTGCTTGCGGGCGGCGGCGCGGCGGCGGCGGGCCCGCCAGAGCAGGACCGGGTGCCGCGCCAGCCAGGCCAGGGCGCCGAGGTGGTCCCAGGCCTTGCGCTGCTGCTTGGTGAGCAGGAAGTAGGCGGCCCGGATCAGCGAGCCGGCCACGCAGCCGCTCACCAGGACGAGCATGGGGACCAGGGGCACGTTGACCGCGAACGTGTACAGAGCGCCACGCCGGTCGAGCAGCCGCGGGTGACCGCCCGCGGCCGGGGCCCGCCGGATGTGCCGGGCGGACAGATCGCGGTGGTACACCACCGCGTCGGTGATCACCCGGATGTCATAGCCGGCCGCGCGCACCCGCCAGCACAGGTCGATGTCGTCGCGCATCAGGGGCAGGTCCGGGTCGAACCCGCCGGCCTGGTCCCAGACGTCGCGGCGGATCAGCATGCCGGCCGAGCTCACCGCCAGCACCGGCCGGTTGCCGTCGTGCTGGCCCTGGTCGATCTCGCCCGGCTCGATCCCGGTGATGCGCCGGCCCGCCCGGTCGACGGTGACGCCCGCCTCGCGCAGCACCCGCCGGTCAGCCAGGTCCATCAGCTTGGGGCCGAGCACCGCCGTGGAGCGGTTGCGGCTGGCCGCCCTGAGCATCTGCTCCAGGGCGTCCGGGGCCGGCTCGCAGTCGTCGTGCAGCAGCCAGACCCACTCGGTAACGGGATCCCCGGAGCCCGGCGCCGGCGTGCGCCCCGCGGGGTGCTGCAGCGCGCGGGCGACGGCGGCGCCGTACCCGGTGTCGGCGTCCATTCCGAAGACCGAGTCCGGGCCGAGGAGTTCGGTGAGGACAGCTCCGCTGCGGTCCCGGCTGCCGGTGTCGACACCGACCGCGCGCTGCACGGGGTGCGTCTGCTCCCGCACCGCGTTGACGAGCCCCGGGAGCAGCCGCGCACCGTCGTGGGCAACGACCACGAGGGTCACCGCGTGTCGCGGAGGCGAGGCGTTTTCTGACAAGGGTCCTGTCTGGTGGCTCAGGCGACACTCTGTGCGGCTACCCGCCCGGCAAGAGCGTGCGGACTACATGGACGACCCGCCCCCCAGCGTCCACGACAGGACCAACGATACACAGGGCGATATTCAAAAGTTCAGGAATCCGCGCACCAGCCAGACGGGCCGGGCGCGCTCCCGGACCGGCTACACAGCCTGGCGCTTGAGGCGGCGGCGCTCACGCTCCGACATGCCGCCCCAGATGCCGAACCGCTCGTCGTGCTCGAGCGCGTACTCCAGGCATTCGGCCCGGACCTCGCAGCCGCGGCACACCCGCTTGGCCTCCCGGGTCGATCCTCCCTTCTCCGGGAAGAACGCCTCCGGATCCGTCTGCGCACACAGTGCCCGGTCCTGCCAGCCCAGCTCTTCAACCTCTTCCGGGCTGATGAAGACCTGCGCTAGCGGGACGATGACCTCAGTCACGGCACATCCTCCCTCCCTCCCCATTTCGGAGCCCCCGTTCCCACCACTGCCTCGGAGGTGGAAATCACATCAATGAAATTACACTCGCGTGTCTTGCTTCAAGTCAAGCGAGGAAGGTGATAATGGTCGCCTCGTTGTCTGAGATGCGAGATAAATCACGTGAAGAATCAGGGCGCTGAGAGCCTCACAGGTATCGCTGGACATCTCAGACATCTCTGGTCACATCGGCCTCAGGCAGCGTGCGGTCGGGGCCCGGGTGGCGACCTGACACACTTTGGGGTATGCGAATCACCGTGCTCGCGGGCGGCGTGGGGGCCGCGCGTTTCCTCCGTGGCCTGAAGCAGGCGGCCCCGGACGCCGATATCACGGTCGTGGGAAACACCGGCGACGACATCACGCTGTTCGGCCTGCGGGTCTGCCCGGACCTGGACACCGTCATGTACACCCTGGGCGGCGGCATCAACGAGGAGCAGGGCTGGGGCCGGGACGGCGAGACGTTCAGCATCCGGGCGGAGCTGGCCGCCTACGGCGCGACCCCGGACTGGTTCACGCTCGGCGACCGGGATTTCGCCACCCACATCCTGCGCAGCCAGATGCTGGCCGCCGGCCAGCCGCTGTCGGCCGTCACGCAGGCGCTGTGCGAGCGATGGCGGCCCGGCGTCCGGCTGCTGCCGATGTCGGACGACCCGATCGAGACCCACGTGGTGCTTGACGACGGGCGCACGGTGCACTTCCAGGAGTGGTGGGTCCGGATGCACGCGCAGGCGCCCGCCGCGGACATCACCGCGGTCGGCGCGGCGCAGGCCGCTCCGGCACCGGGGGTGCTCGGCGCGATCGGCGCGGCGGACGTGGTCGTGTTCCCGCCGTCGAACCCGGTGGTGAGCATCGGCACCATCCTGGCCGTGCCGGGCATCCGGGCCGCCCTGGAGGCCAAGATCGTGGTGGGCGTCTCGCCCATCATCGGCGGCGCTCCGGTCCGCGGCATGGCCGACGCGTGCCTGACCGCGATCGGCGTGCAGACCTCGGCCGCCGCCGTCGCGGCGCACTACGGGCCGGACCTGATCGGCGGCTGGCTGGTGGACGACCAGGACAAGCCCGCCGCCGATGACCCGGCGCTGGCCGGGATCGAGGTCCGCGCGCTGCCGCTGTACATGCGGGACCTGCCCGCCACCACCGCGATCGCCCGCGCGGCGCTGGACCTGGCCCTGGAGCTGGCATGACGCTTTCCGCGACCGTGAGCGTGGCACCCGTGACCGGGCTGCCGGAGATCACCGCGGGCGCCGACCTGGCCGCGCTCATCGCGGACGCGGCGCCCGACCTGGCCGACGGCGACATCCTGGTCGTCACCTCCAAGATCGTGAGCAAGGCCGAAGGCCGGGTGGTGAGCACCTCTCGCGAGGCGGCCATCGAGGCGGAGACGGCGCGCGTGGTGGCCAGGCGCGGGGCGACCACGATCGCGCAGACCAGGCACGGCCTGGTCCTGGCCGCGGCCGGGGTGGACGAGTCCAACACCGCGCCGGGCACCGTGGTCCTGCTCCCCGAGGATCCCGACGAGTCGGCGCGGCGGCTGCGCAAGGCGTTGCACGCCCGGACGGCCCGGACGGTCGGCGTGGTCATCACCGACACGATGGGCCGGCCGTGGCGGGCCGGGCAGACCGACAACGCGATCGGGGCGGCCGGCGTGACGCCGGTCCGCGACTACCGCGGCGAGGCCGACACGTTCGGCAACATCCTCGAGGTCACGGTGGCGGCCGTGGCCGACGAGATCGCCGCGGCGGCCAACCTGGTCAAGGGCAAGGCACGGGGGATCCCGGTCGCCGTCGTGCGCGGGCTCGACAGCCTGGTCACCGAGCAGGACGGCCCCGGGGCACGGGCACTGATCCGGCGCGCCGAGGAGGACATGTTCCGCTTCGGATCGGCTGATGTCCCTTTGGCCCGCCGAACGATCCGGGCTTTTACCGGTGAGCCAGTGGACGGCGCCGCCGTGCGGCGCGCGATCGCCACGGCGTTGACCGCACCCGCTCCGCACCACAGCGAGCCGTGGCGGTTCGTCGTCCTGGAGACGGCCGCCGCGCGCGAGGCGCTGCTCGACGCGATGGCATCGGCCTGGAAGGCCGACCTGCGCGGCGACGGGTTCACGCCGGAGCAGATCGGGCGCCGGGTCCGGCGCGGGGACGTGCTGCGGAACGCGCCGCTGATCATCGTGCCCTGCCTGGTCGCCGAGGCGGCGCATGCCTACCCGGACGAGCGGCGCGCGGCATCGGAGCAGGCCATGTTCGTGGTCTCGATGGGCGCCGCGGTGCAGAACCTGCTCATCGCGCTGGCGGTCGAGGGGCTCGGCTCGGCGTGGATCTCCAGCACGCTGTTCTGCCAGGACGTCGCGGCCCGCGTACTGGGCCTGCCGGACGGCTGGCGGCCGATGGGCGCGGTGGCCGTCGGGCACCCGGCCGAGCGGGCCCGGTCCCGGCCGCCGCGCGACCCGGCCGACTTCCTCCTCGTCAGA
Organism: uncultured Actinomycetes bacterium; assembly: GCA_963819785.1. Classification (GTDB taxonomy): domain Bacteria; phylum Actinomycetota; class Actinomycetes; order Streptosporangiales; family Streptosporangiaceae; genus Palsa-504. Next base: position 384,343 of record CAWFXW010000020.1, read on the forward strand.
TGAGTCCGGGGGGACGACCCCCCTGGACCCCCCGCACGGGGGGGCTCCCCGCCCCCCGTACCCCCCTGGGCGGACGGAGGCGCAGACGCCGTCGCTGGCCGCGGCGGCGGCCAGGCGTTCGGCCGGGACCTCGCCGTAGGTGGTGGTGCGCTGGCGCATGGGACGGCCGAGCGGCTCGGCGATGGCCCGCAGCTGGCTGATGGTCTTGTACGAGCCGTGGTCGGCGCCGGCCATCCGGCTGATGGTCTCCTCCATCAGCGTGCCGCCGAGGTCGTTGGCGCCGCCCTGCAGTACGTCGCGGCACAGGTCGTCGCCGAGCTTGACCCAGGAACACTGGATCGAGTCGATCGCCCCGTGCAGCAGCAGCCGGGACACGGCGTGCACGGCCCGGTTCTCCCGCCGGGTGGGCCCGGGCCGGGCCAGGCCGGCCAGGTAGATGGGGGCGTTCTCGTGGATGAACGGGAGCAGCACGAACTCGGTGAAGCCGCCGGTCTGCTCCTGGACCGCGCGGATCACCCGCAGGTGCCCGACCCAGTGCGCCGGGGTGTCGACGTGCCCGTACATCATCGTCGAGGAGGTCCGCAGGCCCAGCTCGTGCGCGGTGGAGATGACCTCGATCCAGACCGAGGCGGGCAGCTTGCCCTTGGTCAGCACCCAGCGCACGTCGTCGTCGAGGATCTCGGCCGCGGTGCCCGGCAGCGAGTCCACGCCCGCCTCCTTGGCCCGGACCAGCCACTCGCGGATCGGCAGGCCGGTCCGGGACGCGCCGTTCACCACCTCCATCGGGGAGAACGCGTGCACGTGAAGATCCGGGCAGCGGCGCTTGACTTCGGAAGCGATTTCGAAGTAGGCGGTGCCCGGGAGATCGGGGTGAATGCCCCCCTGCATGCATACCTCGGTGGCGCCGGCGTTCCACGCCTCGACCGCGCGGTCGCCGATCTGCTCGAGCGAGAGGGTGTACGCGTCGGCGTCGGTGCGGCGCTGGGCGAACGCGCAGAACCGGCAGCCGGTGTAGCAGACGTTGGTGAAGTTGATGTTGCGGGTGACGACGTAGGTGACGTCGTCGCCGCTGACCTCGCGGCGCAGCGCGTCGGCGATCCCGGCCAGCGCCTCCAGGTCGGGACCGTCCGCGCCGAGCAGGGCGATGGCCTGGTCGTCGGTGAGGGCGGCGGGGTCACGTTCGGCCTGGCGGAGGGCGGCGGGGAGGTCGCCGGCCGCGAGCACGGCGGGAGCCGGGCCGGCGGAGCTTGGAGCGGGGCGGGAGGCACGCGCCACGGCCCGTTCGGCTATCTCATTCCAGTCGCCGTAGACCTCCGCGAAATCATCGCGCCGGTCATGGGTGCGGCCGGTGGTGTCGATGGTCACGTAGAGGTCGGTGCGGCCGGATCCGCTCGCCTCGGCCAGGCCGCCGTCGGGTTCCTGCCAGGGCAGGCCGCGGGGCCGGGCGCCGTCGGCGGCCAGGCCGGTGGCCGGATCGGCGAGCGCGGCCACGTGCGCGGTCAGGCGCGGGTCGAGCCAGGGCTCGCGCAGGTAGGGCGGGTAGATGGTCAGGCGCTCGCGCAGCGTGAAACCGGCCGCCGCGGTGCGGGCGGCGAGTTCGTCGATCGCGGGCCAGGGTCGCTCGGGGTTGACGTGGTCGGGGGTCAGCGGGGAGACGCCGCCCCAGTCGTCGATGCCGGCCCGCAGGATCAGGTCGTGCTGGTCGCCGACTAGGTTGGGCGGGGCCTGGACCCGGGCCTTGGCCCCGAGCAGCAGCCGGGTGACGGCGATGGTGGCGGCCAGGTCGTCGAGTTCGGCGTCGGGCACGCCGCGCATCTTGGTGTCCGGCTTGGCCCGGAAGTTCTGCACGATGACTTCCTGGATGCCCTGGTACTCGCGGGCGACTTTGCGGATGGCGAAGATCGAGTCGGCGCGCTCGCTCAGCGTCTCGCCGATTCCGATGAGGATGCCGGTGGTGAAGGGCACGTTGCAGCGGCCGGCGTCCTCGAGCACGCGCAGCCGGACGGCCGGGTCCTTGTCCGGGCTGCCGAAGTGCGGGCCGCCCTGGTCGGTGAACAGGCGGGCGGCCGTGGTCTCGAGCATCATGCCCATGGAGGGGGCGACCGGCTTGAGGCGCTGGAAGTCCTGCCAGGTCAGTACGCCCGGGTTGAGGTGCGGCAGCAGGCCGGTCTCCTCCAGGACGCGGATGGCCATGGCCCGGACGTAGGACAGGGTGTCGTCGTAGCCGTGCGCGTCCAGCCATTCGCGGGCCTGGCGCCACCTGGCCTCGGGCCGGTCGCCGAGGGTGAACAGGGCTTCCTTGCAGCCCAGCTCGGCGCCCTGGCGGGCGATCGCGAGGACCTCGTCCGGCTCCAGGTACAGGCTGTGCAGCCGGTGCGGGACGGTGGCGAACGTGCAGTAGCCGCAGCGGTCCCGGCACAGGCGGGTCAGCGGGATGAAGACCTTGCGGGAGTAGGTGATGACCTTGGCGGCCGGCTGATTCCAGGCCGGCGTCCCGCGTGCGGCTCGCGTATTCCAGGAGCCTGTGCAGATCGTCGCCGCGGGCGTGCAGCAGGACCGTGGCCTCGTCCGGGTCGAGCGGCTTGCCGTCCCGGGCCCGGGCCAGCGTCCGGCGCATGGCCGCGGGCGTGATCGTCCCGCCGTGATCGCTCATGCTGCACCCAACCGTCCCGCTAGCCCGGATCTTCCCAAGGCGGCTCAGGGGCGGCCCGCGGCCGGGGACGCACCGACGCCGCGGGTGCGCCAGGTCTGGCCGATCCGCCTGATCATGGGCGGGTAGACGACCAGGTGCCTGAAGGGCTTGATGGCGGCCATGTATGCGGCGCCGAGCAGGCCGTTCGGGTTGACCAGGACGGCCATCTGGCCGTGGTAGCGGCCCGCGCCGTCGGGGACCCAGCCCAGGTGCAGGACGCCGTGCACGGTCCGGTTGACGATCTCCGCGGCGAACTCGTCGGCGGTCAGGTACAGCGGGGTGAACGGGAGCGCCCGGAAGTCCGGGCCTTGGTCACGCAGATCGGCGGGGAGCCGGTCGCGCAAGGAGGGCCGGTCCGGGCTTTGGTCGGCGTCCCAGCCGAGGACCTCCCCCAGCTTGAGGCGGATCACCCACAGCGCGCGGGCGGCGCCGGTGGCGTCTTGCGAGGTGTTACCCGAGGCGATCAGCCGAACCAGGCGGCCGAAGTCTTCCGGGCCGCCGGGGGTGGGTAGCGCCCATACGTCCTCGAGGCGGAAATCGCGGGTGAGCTCGTGGATGCGCCAGGGGCGGGAGGTGTGCGCGGTGTTCGGGAGTCTCATGCGCGGACCTTCTTCCATACGGTACCGTATGGACGACGTTAGCACGGCTCGTGACGCGACTACGGGTGGGGTGGGAATGGCGGTGAGCCGGACGCCGCGGGGGCGGTGGGTGGAGGAGGGGCTACGGGCGCTGGGTGAGGGAGGGCCGGACGCGGTGCGAATCGAACCGCTGGCGCAGGCGATCGGGGTGAGCAAGGGCGGGTTCTACTGGCACTTCGCGGACCGGGGAGCACTACTGGACGAGGTACTCGACATGTGGGAGCGGGTCAACCTCTCGGAAGTGATCGAGGCGGTCGAGCATGGCGGCGGGGACGCGCGGGCGCGGCTGCGGCGGTTGTTCGCGCGGGCCTACGCCGGGACGGGGGCGGTGCGGACCGACCTCGCGGTGCGGGAGTGGGCGCGGCGCGATCCGGCGGTGGCGCAGCGGGTGCGCCGCGTGGACAACCGGCGGATGGAGTACCTGCGCGGGCTGTTCGGGGCGCTGGGCGGCGACGAGGTCGAGGTGGAGGCGCGGTGCCTGATGACGCTGTCGCTGTGGATGGGCAGCCACTTCCTGGCCGCTGACCACGGAGGGCACAGCCGTGCGGAGGTGCTGGAGCGGGCGGGCCGACTGCTGGAGCGTGAGCCGGAGGCTGTGAACGAGCCGGGGCAGCCGGTAACGCCCGGTTAGATCCGGGCGAGGTTCCTGAGCACCCGGGCTACGGCTTCGCCTTGTCCGAAGCCGAAGCTCACCTCGGACAGCTGATCGATCTTGAACCACGCGAACTCGAAGGCCTCACCCAGTGCCTCGGGCTCGGCGGTGCAATCGCACGAAGCCGCGTAGGTGATGGAGACCGCGTGCTTGCGCGGATCGTAGAGGCCATCGGGGCCGGGCTCGGTGGGGTATTCGATCACCGCCCCGAACTCCAGGGTCGAGCGGTCGACCTGCACCCCGGTGCCCACGGTCGCCGCGACATGGCGGTCCACCGCATCGGCCAGGCGCTCGTCCCGCAGTACTCGCCCGCCGATTAGGCACCACGCGTCACCATCGGGCGCGTCCCGGCGGATGAGCCCCACTTGCCGGAGATCGCCGACCGGTGAGAGAAGGACGTCGACACACAGGATCGGCACATGGGCCTGGATGAATTTGTAGTCCTCATCGGGCAGCCACCGGTCTCCGGCACCTACGATGTCCTGCTCCATGCCACCGGCCTTCGGTCATATCGGTCGATAACTCTATCGGCGCAGCAGTAGGCGGCCAGCCCGCTTTCCGCCGATACCGTCCAGGCCCTGGTATGAGAGGCTACATGTCGGCTGGCGGGCGCAGGATCAGCGCGCCGGCCTTAGCCGCGGCTTCCTGCAGGCGGGCCAGCATCGCCTGGCGCCTTCCGTAGTCGATCGCGCGGACGAGGTCATCCGCTTGGTCCAGGGTGAGGGTGATCTTCTCGCGGCTGGACTCACGCTCCGGCGTGGTCATGACCGCCCACTCGTCCAGATAGCAGGCGACCTGCTGCAGAAGGACGTCGAGGTACAGCAGATCCATCTGGCCGCGTTGGCCTCCACCGCCGCCCGGGACAGGTCGGCCAGGGCGGCGGTGACGTACCGGGTCTGGCCCAGGACGCGGTAGAAATGCGCCCGCTCCAGCAGCCCTCGCACCGTGTAGTCCGTATAACCGGCCGTCTGGAACGCGCTTATCGCATCGTCGAGAATCTGCTCACCCTCCCGCAGGAAGGCGGAATCCCGGCGCCCGGCTTCGATCAGGGCGCGGTGCGCCGCGCCCAGGATGAGCAGGCGGATCGCTTCGGAGAGGAGCGATGAATCCTCGCCGTTCTTCCCCCAGGACGGATCGTCGGCCGCGCCCTGCAGGAGTATCTCGGCGCGGCCGGTCTCGATGAGGAAGTACCCGTAGCGGAACAGGCCCTGGGAGTACAGGAACGGCGGCCGCGGACGCTGTTCCCGGTCGATGGCCATGGCCTGCTCGAACAGCGCGTCCGCCTGCTCCAGGTCGTTCAGCATGAAATAGACCTCGGCCAGCGAGATGCGTGAATGCATCTTGAAGTACGCGTCGTCGCCCCGGTCGGCGAACTCGACGGCCCGCTGGCCGTTGACCAGCGCGCCGTCGGACTCGTCGGTGCCGCCCCACAGCTTCCCCGCGATCACCAGCAGCTCGCAGTACGCCGCGGCGGCATACGAAGCGTCCTCCAGTTCCTCGGCCTGGGCCGCCTGCGGGTCGATCTCGCGGACCACCGCGCCGAAGGAGTCCCGGGCATCGACCAGCCGCCCGAGCTGGCGGAGCCGGACGCCGGCGTTGGTCAGGACCAGAGACCCGGGCGCGGGCGACAGCGATGGCGTCCGCAGCTCCGTCCACTGCTGGGGGTAGAAGTAATTGGACAGCGCGACCAGGTCGGAGCCGGTCATCCCGAGCCGGCGGGTGGAGAAGTTGGTCCGGCGGTCCCGCCACACCCGCGGCAGCAGGACCTCGTCGAACACCTGCTGGTGCAAGCTCCGCCGCGCAGCCGTGCGTCACCGCGGCGTACAGCTGTTCATCTCCTTGGAGGTCGTCCGGCTTGTGGCGGTGCCTGCGTCTGATAGAAGTCGAACAGGGTGCGGTTACCCTGCAGCCACCAATCCTGGTGATTCTTTCCGCAGCTGATCGCGGAAATGCTCGCGGACCAGCGGGTGCGCGTCCAGGGTGCCGGGCCGGTCGGGGAATTCCCGGTTCAGCAGGCCCATCGCGCGCAGGGCATCCGACCGCGTTGTTCCAGGCGTCGCTGCCCTGCTCCAGCTCTCCCGTGAATGTCCGTCATCCGGGGATCGGCCAGCAGCGCCGCTCATCGCATCGGGGTACCGCGGGCCGGTCGAACAGGCCGATGAGCCGGAGAATCGTCAGCTCGGCGAATCCGCTCGTTGCGCTCCAGCCACGCCGCGTAGGTGGCCATGATCCGGCGGGCGTGCCCGCCCTCGCGCACGTCGACCGTGAGCCGGTGCAGGTCGCGCCGCCCGCTCAGGTCACCGCCGTGGACATCGCGCAGGTAGTTGCCCAGCAACGTGACGGCCAGCGCGTGGCAGTCAACCTCGCGGACCGCCGCCCTGAGCTCCCGGTCGTCGGGCCTCGGCGCCGATCAGGTGCTCGAGCAGGTCGGCGGCGTCATCGCTCGCCGAGGTTCTCCAGGTCCAGCCGGTCGACGGTACCCTGGCCCTCCGGTCCGTCCCGGTCAACCTGGAACCGGGCCAGGTCGGTCAGCGGCACCCGGGTGGTGATCAGGCACAGCCCCTCCCAGTCCGGTTTGGCCAGCTCCTCCAGCAGGGCCCGGATGGAATCGTCGGTGAGCTGGCCGCCGACGAGGGGCGCCGTCAGCGGGTACTGCAGCGGTTCCAGCCCGTCGAGCACGAGCAGGAACCGGTGCTGCTTGATCAAGCAGGCCAGCCGAAGGCCCGGGCCCACAGGTTGAGGCTGGGCGGCGACTCGTCGCCCAGCCAGCTCAGGGCGGTGCTGACGAACAGGTCGGCCGAGACCAGGTTCTCCTTGGTTCCCTGGCTGTAGAACGACCAGGCCAGGACCTTCTGGGCGCCGCGGTAGTCTCGCTCCTGCATCTCGTGCAGCCAGGCGTTGACCAGCGCGGACTTGCCGGTCCCGCCATAGGCGACCACCGAGAGCACCCGGATCTGCTCAGATTCCCAGTCCCGCCGGAAGGTCGCGATCTCCCGCCGCCGCCCGAACAGAGTCCGCGCGGTGATCGGGAGCCCCCGGTTGTACACGTGCTCGCGCGGTAGGGATCTGGTTGTCCAGGGCGTACTCACGCTGCTGAGCGATCCCGTGGCGGTCGACCGGCGTGATGTCCACGAGCCCGGAGAGCACTCTGGCCGCCGCTGCCTCCTGCTCAACCGTGCCGGCCACGATCATCCGCGGATACGGATCCTCCCCGCGCAGATGCTGACCGTGCGGCCCGGTGAATTGCTTCCCCGCGTTCGTCACGGCGGTTTCCGCGATGCTCCACGGACCGCCGACGGGCCGTCCTCGCAGGTCGACGCTGATCAGCGGGGGCAGCGCGAACCCGGCGGCGAGGATGGACCGGCCAGGGTCTCGGCCGCCAGATCCAGGTCCCGGCTGGCGTCGTAGACCGCACGTCCCTGTTGCCCGGCGCGAGACAGGCAGGCGAGCAGCGCCTTGCTCCGCTCCGGACCCGGCTCCCCCACCAGCCACAGCACTCGGAGCCGCTCGATGCCCTCCTTCCGCGACGGACCCGGCGCCAGCCACCCGTCGAACCGCTGTCCCAGAGGCCGAACTCCGCTGCAGGTCGGGAAGCGGGCCCCGCCGCACCGCGGTGAGGTCGACCGGCTCCCGCCGCGGGGCTCGGCGTCCCGGTGCGGGTGCTCTCCGCAGGCTCGCGAATCGGCGGCGGTCCACACATACAGCCCGTCGTCCCGCTTGGCCGGGACAGGATCCGGACCAGGCCGGAAGGGTCAGCGCCCAGCTTCTGCCTCCAGCCGGGCCGCGGGCAGCAGGCGGATGGCGGTAATCGGCGTCACCGCCAGGGAACTCGAGCCCTCCGGACGGTGATGCTCGGTGATCACCCCCACCACGATGTCCTTGCCGACGAACACCACTGAACCCGACATGCCAGACCATTCGGACTGGGCCACCTGACGGCCGCACGCCCGGGCGCGGGCATGTTGTCCACCCTCATGGTCAGCAGGTCGCGCCCGCCGTTCTCCCATGTCGGGATTTGCCCGCTGACGTGCGCCGCTCGGTTCTCGTGTCGCGGTGGTGCATCGCGCTGTTTAAAGACCCGCTCCTTGTAGGCCGGGAACCCGACGGCCCAGCAGCTGTCCACGAATTCGGGGACCGTCGTGTCGACCGTTCCGTAACGGAAACGCGGGACATCGATGCCGACGCCATCGAACTCCAGCAGGGCCAGGTCAGCCGACTCCTCGACCGCGGAGCGCCACCGTGGCCGGCCAGTTGCGCCGCGGGTACGAACCAGCAGTTCGCCGCCGCTGACATTGTGGGCGCGGTGAGCACCAATCCGTTCCCGGACACGATGGCCCCGGCGCCGACCGACGCGCGCACCAGCTGGGTGAAAAGATTACAGTGTGCGCTCGGGCTTACAGGTCCGCGTCGCCCGGGAGGGTGACCGGCAGCGAGGCGAGCAGCCCGCCGCGCCCGGACACCTGGCCGGTGACGAAGCCGCACGGGGCTGGCCGGGAAGCCGACCACCTCCGCGAGGTCGACGCGCAGCGCGACCGGGGCCGTCGGGGGTCAGCGTCCCCAGTCGCCCATCGCCTGCGCGCGCCCTTGTCGCTGTCGTCGCGGAACCGGCGGGATGACGACCGCCGCCGGGGCGGTCGACGGGGCCAGGGTGAGCCGGCGTTCGCTCGCACGCCGTACGGAGCTTCATCGATGGCCATCGACCTGACCAAGGCGTTGCGGGCTGCCTTGCTCGCCGCGTACGCCGCGACCCCGGCCTGTGTCGCCGGCGCCTGCACGGACGAGACCGCCACAACCGCTCCTCTGGCGCTGCGCCGCAGGTACGGCAGCGCGGCCCGGGCGGCGAGGAAGACACCCTTGACGTTGACCGCGATGACCTCGTCCCACGTCGCCTCGTCGATGTCGGCCACGGTCCCGTAACGCTGGATTCCGGCGCAGGTGACCAGGGTGTCCAGCGAACCGTACGCCTCGGCGGCGGCACGTACCGCCGAAGTGATCGCGCCGCCATCGCGACGTCGACGGTGAAGGGGGCCCGCCACTCGCGGCGCAGCTCGGCGTCGGATGGGGAGGACGGGGGGTCGTCGGGGCGGCGGGCTGGGCGGCGGTCCGGGGGCGGTTCTGGCTCGTCGCGGTCGGGGTCGGGGTCAGGCGTCTGAGGAGAAGCGGATCGAGGTGGGGTCGAGGCGGACACCGGGCCAGACGCGGATGCCGTGGGTCAGCTCGTTGCCGGGGGCGACGTAGGCGCCGTCGCCGATTACGGCGTCGTTGAGGACGGCACCGGGGGCTATCTCGGCGCGGCAGGCCGTGGAAGCCCACGCCATCATCGAGCCGGTCGTTCGCCGACCCGGGGGAACGGGTGGTCTACGTTCACGTCGGGGAGAAGATGCCTATCGAGGGCGGCTTTGCGGTGAGGAGCTTCCCCGGTAGGTACTGGCGTGGCACGGTCGCCTACCTACGGTCACTGTCCGGCGTGGCTGCCGGGGCCGGTGAGTACTGAGAGCCCGGCTGCCGTGATGCGGGACCGGCATGCCGGCGTGCCCGCTAGCATGACCCCATGAATGATTTCGGCGCGCCCATCCTGCCCTTCGAGGCCTTCGATGATGTTCGTCGGCCCGAGGGCCGGATTGTCGTGACCAGCGGGGGGTTCGACCCGATTCATCCTGGTCACATCAGCTTGCTGCAGGAGTCCGCCAAGTACGGCAACGTGGTCGTGGCCGTCGTCAACGGGGATGCCTTCCTGCGAGCAAAGAAGGGCAGGCCATTTCAGGACCTTGAGACGCGCTGCCTGATCGTGTCGGCGATCCGCCACGTTGACTACGTCGTGCCCTTCGAGATCGAGGACAACCTCACCGTGAACGAGGCCTTGCGGCGAGTTCGTCCGGCGGTCTTCACCAAGGGCGGGACCGGGTCGACGCCGACACGATTCCCGAATGGGATATCTGCCAGGAACTCGGGATCGAGATCGTTACCGGCGTAGGTGCAGGCAAGCAGTGGTCATCAAGCTGGTTCCTGGAGGCGTGGGCGCAAGCGGCACGATAGCCGCTCAGCCGGGCCGGGCTAGAAGGCGCGGTAGTCGCGGACGGGCATGCGGGGTCCCGGCGCGGAGGCAGGCGGCCCCCGACTTCGATGAGCCGGGCCACTCGGTGACGGTGCCCGGCGTAGGGGGCGAGCAGCTCGAGCATCCCGGCGTCGTCGGTGATCCGGCCGGCTAGCGTCCAGCCGACCGCCCTGGGCAGGTGGTAGTCGCCGACGGAAACCGCGTCCGCGTCGCCCGCGGCGCGCTGCCTGATCTCGGCCGAGGTCCACGGACCGATGCCGGGCAGGGCGCGCAGGCGCCGGTCGGCCTCGGCCGGGTCGAGGTCCGGGACTTGCTCCAGACGGCTGGCGACGTTGGCGGCGGCGATGATGGTCCGGGTCCGGACGCCCTCGACCCCGGCCAGGTGCCAGTCCCAGGACGGGATGCGCGCCCAGGTTGACGGGGGCGGGATGACCCGCATCCCCGCTGGGGCCGGGCCGGGAGCGGCCGTGCCGTATCTGCCCAGCAGGAAGCGCCAGGCGCGATGGGCTTCCTTACCGACGACCTTTTGCTCCAGGACAGCGGGGACCAGCGCCTCGAACAGCCGCCCGGTCCGGCCGACGCGCAGCCCGGGGTAGCGCAGGACCAACTCGCCGACGACGGCGTGGTGCGCGGTAAAACCGGACAGGTCATCGAGCGCGCCTACCTGAGCCGGGAGGGTCTCCAGCAGCCAGGCGGCGAACATGTCCAGGCCTGGCCGGTAACTAGCGAGCCCGGGCCCGCGGTACGAGAGGTGACGCGGAGCGTGCCGGGGCCGTCGGGGGCCAGCGAGGTGGGCCAGACGGCGCCCGCGCGCGAACGGCAGGCGGGATCGCGGCCGCCGTGCCGGTGCACGGACAGGGTGAGCCGGACGTCGAGCGCGAATGGCGGCCGCATTCGCGCGACAGCCCCGCGGCCGGGGCGGGCGCGGATGGGGTCGTGGCCGGGAGGGCGGCCCGCTCGGCGGCGGTCATAGCCTGCGGAGGAGCGGCGGTTCACGCGGCATGAAAGGAGAGGTTACACCGCGTTGACGGTGGCATCGGGCTGTTCGGCGGCGCGCCGGTAGGAGGCCAGGTGGGCCTCGGCCGACGCGGCCCAGCTGAACTCCTGGGACCGGGCGTAGCCGGCCGCGCCCAGCGTGTCCCGCCGGGACGGGGTCAGCGAGCAGCGCGCGCAGCGCGTCGCGGATGGCCTCGGCGTCGGGCTCGGTGTAGGCCACGGCCTCACCGCCCACCTCGGGCAGTGACGTGCAGTGGGTGGTCAGCACCGGCGCCCCGCAGGCCATGGCCTCGAGCACCGGCAGCCCGAAGCCCTCGCCCCGGCTCGGGAAGGCCACCACCGTGGCCCCGCCGAAGAAGCCGGGCAGGTCGGAGAAGCGGAGGTAGCCGGGGCGGATCAGGCGCAGGTGGGGCGGCACCGCGGCGACCGCGGTGTCCACCTCCTCGCTCCAGCCGCCGCCGCCGCCCAGGACCAGCGCGGGCGGGTCGTCGAGGTCGGCCACCGCGGCGGCCCAGCCGGTGATCAGCGCGGCCACGTTCTTGCGCGGCTCGAGCATGCCCAGGAACCCGATGTACGGCTTGCCGTGCAGGCCCAGCCGGTTGGACACCTGGGTGACCTGCTGCGGGTCGGGCCGGTGGAACAGCCGGTGGTCCACGCCGTGGTAGGCGACGTCGATCTTGGTCGGATCGGCGCCCAGGACCCGCTCAAGCTCGTCGCGGGTGGCCTTGGACGGCACGATGATCCGGGCCGCGCGGCGAGCCGCGGTGCGGATCGCGGATTTGAAGAACATGGCGCTGACCGGGCTGTACAGCTCGGGTTCGGTGAAGAAGGTGACGTCGTGCACGGTCACCACGGTGGGCCGCCCGGGGCGCAGCGGCATCGAGTAGTACGGCACGTGGATGACGTCGGCGTCGACCTGCTGGGCCACGACCGGCAGCCCGCTCTGTTCCCAGGCCAGCCGGGCGGCGCGATGCGAGAGCGCGGTGGGGCCGGTGACGACGCGGGCGCTCGGGGCCAGGCGCCCGTAGCGTTCCTCGTCGGAGCGCTGGCAGACCACGGCCAGGTCCGCGCCGGCAGCGTCGAGGGCGCCGATCAGCCCGTCAACGTACCGGCCGAGCGCGCCCCGGTCGGCTGGCACGTCGGTCGCATCAATCAGTACGCGAGGTGCCACGACCGCACTTGCTCCCTTCCTGGGTCATCCGGTCTGTGCCATCAGGGCGGCAGGCAGTCAAGAGCTCATGCCGACCGCACGGCCCCTTGCCTGCCAGTTATGGATGTCCCGTCGGCAATAAAGCCTACGCCCTGTACAAAACAGGGACGAGCACTTACCCCATCACTGAGGCCGCGGCCGCGGCCGGGCGTCGAGCACGCACGAGCACGGTGCCGTGGCGCGCAGGCCCTCAGCACGAGGGGACGGGCTGGCCGACCTTGATGTCCTGCAGGTACGTGACGGCCTGGCTCAGCGTGGCGACCTTGACCACCTGCAGGCCGGCCGGGATCGCGCCCTTGACGTCCGAGCAGTTGGTCGCGGGGGCCAGGAAGATCGTCGCGCCCGCGTCGCGGGCGCCCACCATCTTCTGCTGGATGCCCCCGATCGGGTCCACCTGGCCGCTGGCTTCGATCTCACCCGTGCCGGCGATGAACTTGCCGCCGGTCAGGTCCATCGTGGTCAGCTTGTCGATGATGCCGAGCGCGAACATCATGCCCGCGCTGGGCCCGCCGATGTCGCCCACGCTGAACTTCACGGTGAACGGGAACTGGCACGGACACTGCTCGGCGATCTGGACGCCCATCACCGGGTGCCCGCCGGACTCCTTGGTCCCGACCTGGACCGTCTGGGTGCGGCCGCCGCGGACGATGGTCACGTCGAGCACGGTGCCGGCCGGGTGCGCGCGGATCAGCGTGGTGAGGCTGGACTCGCTGGCCACGGGCTTGCCATCGACGGCGGTGATCACGTCCCCGGCCTTGAGGACCCCGGACGCGGGGAAGCCCCGCTCGGTCCCGGCCACGACCACCTGGATCTGGTAGGCGATGTGCATCTCGGTCAGCGCCGCGGCGATCGCGTCCTGCTGCGAGCCGGTCATCTGCTGAGTGTCCGCCTTCTGTGCCTGCTGCTGGGTCTGGCCCGGAGGGAACAGCTCGGACTCGGGCACGACCGCCTTATGCGGGTTCAGCCAGGCGGCCAGCGCGCTGAAGATATTGAGGTTGCTGCCGGGACCGCCCTGGTAGCCGACGGTCACCATGTTCAGGTGGCCGGTGGTGGGGTACGTGGTGCGACCCGAGATGGTGATCAGTGGCTGGCCGGAGGAGTCCTTGCCCAGGGTGTTCAGCGTCGGACCCGGGCCCAGGATGACGTAGGGCACCGGGACCAGCACGGCGACCGCGAGCGCCGCGATCACGCCGACCGTGGCGATCACCAGCGTTAGGGAGCGGCGGGACATGTTCCGAACATTACGCGGATTTACCCTGCTCGCGAATTACCCTGCTCGCGAACTACCCTGCTCGCGAACTACGGGGTGCCGACCCACTCGCTGGTGCCGTCGGCGAAGAGCTGATGCTTCCAGATCGGCACCGAGGCCTTGAGCACGTCGATCAGCTCCCGGCACGCGTCGAAGGCCTCGCCGCGGTGCGCGCAGGCCACCGCGGTCACCACGGCCAGGTCACCCACGGCCAGGTCACCAACGCGGTGCACGGCCGCGATGCCCAGTACCTTGAACTTCTCCGCGACCATCTCCGCGACCCGGCGCAGCTCGGCCTCGGCCAGCGGGTGCGCGCTGTAGGACAGGGCGGTCACGCCCTGGCCGTGGTCACTGTCCCGGACCGCCCCGGCGAACAGCGCGATGCCGCCCGCGCCGGGACCCGCGACGGCGGCCCGGACCTCGTCGAGCGACAGCTCGGTTTCCCGGATGGCGATCAGCCGTACGACATTCACCTGGCAAGGGTACCTGGCCGGCCCGCGAAAAGCTCGGACCAGTGCCCTGAGCTGGCACTATGGACCGTTCAGCCGAAAAAAGGAACAATGCGGCGGTCAGGGGCCCGAGCGGTGGCGGCGCCGGGCGGGACAAAAGACAGCGATTAAGGGTCCGTGCGGTGGCGGCGCCGGGCGCGGCGGACGATGGCGGCGGTGCCGATCACGGCGACCGTGGCCCCGGCGGCGGTGATGGTGGCCTCCTTGCGGGCGATGCGGCGGCCGGCCACCGCGTGGCGGCCCTGGCGCTGGTCGAGCAGGACGCGCAGCGCCTCGGCGTTGCCGAACCGGGGCCGCCAGCCGGCCTCCCGGAGCGCGGCGCCGTCGGTCACCCACGGGTACACGACGTAGCGCAGGTCCATGGCCGGGGCCGGGGTCACGCCGAGGCGGTGCAGCCGCTGGGCGGTCCCGAACGTCAGCCGGGCGGGCAGCTCGATGCTCTTCAGCCCGCTGATCTGCTCGACCGCGTCCTGCTCGAGCCAGCCGTCGCAGCCCACCGTGAACTGCCCGTCGATGCCGCCGCCGACGGTGAACTCCAGCGCGGAGGTGAGGTCGTCGACGTGGCAGAACTGCCAGCGCGGCGCGCAGCCCTTCACGGTGAGCAGTCGCGGCGCCTCGAAGTGCCTGGTGACCAGCGTGTCAACCGCGTCGCCGACCAGCGCGGCGGGCCGCACCACGGTGACCGCCATGCCGGGGTTGGTCCGCGGCGAGCGCCGGGCCAGCTGCTCGATCTCCAGCAGGTCCCCGGCCACGCTGCTGTCGGGCTCGGCGGACAGCGGAGCGTCCTCGGGCAGCGGGACCGGGTTCTCCGGGCGCGCTCCGTAGACCATGGCGCTGGTCAGCAGGACGACCCGGCCGACGCGGCCCGCCGCGGCCGAGGTGAGCACGGTCTGCGCGCCGCGCACGTTGAACGCCCGCCGCTGCCGGGCGTCGGAGTCGGGGGCCAGGTCCAGGTCGGCGTGCACCACCACGTCCACCCCGGCCAGCCGTCCGGCCAGGGCCGGGTCGCGCACGTCGGCCACCCGCCAGGTCACCCCGGCGACGTCGCCGCGCCGGCTGTCGATCGCGATCACCCGCTTGACCACCGGCGACGCGGCGAGCCGGACCGTCAGGGCGTACCCGATGCCGGAGGCCGCACCGGTCACGGCGACCACGGGCATAGGCTGGGACCGTGTATCGCTGCGCTCGGAGCGAACCGGTCGCCGGGCGTTTGTCACAGTGTGCTACTCCCGAGATAACGTGACGGTCATGACCCTTCCATCCTGCCGCAGAGCCAGCCATGGCTGATCGCCCGTTCGGTTTCGGCCCGCCCGATAAGCCGGAAGATTCGGGGTCATCGGGTTCGGGTGGCTCCTCCGGTTCTGGCTCCGGTTCTGGCTCCGGCGCTGGCTCCGGCGCTGGCGGGCCCGCGGACCAGGGGCCGTTCGGGGCCGCGGGGCCGTTCGGGGCGATGGGGAACCCGCAGCAGTTCGCCGACGCGCTGCGCCAGTTCGCCGACCTGCTGTCCTATCAGGGCGGCCCGGTCAACTGGGACCTGGCCAAGAACGTGGCCAGGCACGCGATCGCCGCGGCCGGCGACCCCAGCGTGCTCGAGGCGCAGCGCCGGGAGATCACCGAGGCGGTCCGGCTGGCCGACCTGTGGCTGGACGAGGCGACCACGTTCCCGTCCGGGATCCGCAAGATCGAGGCGTGGAGCCGCTCGGAGTGGCTCGAGGCGACCTTCCCGGTCTGGGCCAAGCTGTGCGATCCGATCGCGGCCAAGGGCGTCGAGGCGATGAGCGGCATGCTCAATTTCGACCCTGCCCAACTCGGGGAGGACGTGCCGGAAGAGATGCGGCAGGCCCTCGGGGCGTTCGGTGGCGGCGCGGGCGGGCTGGGCGGCCTGGCCGGGCTGTCGGGCATGATGCGCCAGATCGGCGGGGCGATGATCGGCAGCCAGACCGGCACCGCGGTCGGCGAGCTCGCCCGCGAGGTGGTCGGCTCCTCCGACATCGGGCTGCCGCTCGGCCCGGAGGGCGTGGCCGCGCTGCTGCCCGCGGGCGTGGCCCAGTTCGGCCAGGGCCTGTCGGTCGACACCGGTGAGGTGCGGTTGTTCCTGGCCCTGCGCGAGGCCGCCCACCAGCGGCTGTTCGCGCACGTCCCGTGGCTGCGCGGGCACCTGCTCGGCGCGGTCGAGCAGTACGCGAGCGGGATCACGGTCGACATGACGCGGCTGCAGGAAGCCATCCCGGACGTCGACATCACCAACCCCGAGGCGCTGCGCGAGGCGCTGGCCGGCGAGGGCCTGTTCCGCCCGGAGGACACCCCGGCGCAGAAGGCCGCGCTGGTCCGGCTCGAGACCGCGCTGGCGCTGGTCGAGGGGTGGGTGGCGACCGTGGTCAGCGCCGCGGCCGCCAGCCGGCTGAGTTCATGCCGACGCGCTGGCCGAGACGGTCAGGCGGCGCCGGGCCACCGGCGGGCCGGCCGAGCGGACGTTCGCGACGCTGGTCGGGCTGGAGTTGCGGCCACGCCGGCTGCGCGAGGCGGCGGCCATCTGGCAGGGCCTGACGGCGGCACGCGGCGTCGACGGCCGGGACGCCCTATGGTCTCATCCTGACCTGTTGCCCGCCTCCGACGACCTCGAGAACCCCGATACGTTCGTGCATGGCCAGCCGGAACTGGACATCTCGGACCTAGAAGACGGCAACGATCTTCCAGGCGGTTGATGTAAGTTTGGTGCCCACATAGGGCACAGGAGCCCTTGCTTCCCCGAGGACACTGCATGGGCGAGCCAGAGCATACGGACCTGGTCGTAATCGGCATGGGGCCCGGCGGCGAGTACGCGGCCGGCGCGCTGGCCGAGGCCGGGCTGCACGTCACCGCGGTCGAGGAACGCCTGGTGGGCGGCGAGTGCCCCTACTTCGGCTGCGTACCGTCCAAGATGATGATCCGGGCCGGGAACCTGATCGCCGAGACCCGGCGGGTGCCCGGCATGGCCGGGACCTCCACCGTCACCCCCGACTGGTCGCCGGTCGCCCAGCGGATCAGGGAGGAAGCCACCGACTACTGGAACGACAAGGTGGCAGCCGACCGGTTCGAGGGCAAGGGCGGGCACCTGGTCCGCGGGCACGCCACGATCACCGGGCCGGGTTCGGTTCGCGTGTCGTCCGTGTCGTCCGATTCGGGCGGGCCGCGAGAGTTCCGGGCTCGCCGGGGCATCGTGATCAACAGCGGCACGGCGCCCGCGATCCCGCCCATCCAGGGGCTGGCCGGGACCCCGTTCTGGACCAACCGGGAGATCGTCCAGGCCGAGCAGGTGCCGGAGTCGATGATCGTGCTCGGCGGCGGGGCGATCGGCTGCGAGCTGGCCCAGGTGTTCTCGCGGTTCGGCACCGAGGTCACCGTCGTGGAGGCGCTGCCCCGGCTGCTGTCGTTCGAGGAGCCCGAGGCCAGCGACCTGATCGAGCGGGTCTTCACCCGCGAGGGCATCAAGGTGTGCACCAGCGCCCCGGCCGAGCGCGTCGGGCACAACGACTCGTGCTTCAGCGTCCGGCTCGGCGGGGCCGTCGTGACCGGGTCGAGGTTGCTGGTGGCCACCGGGCGGCGTACGAATCTGGCCGGGCTCGGCGTGGACGCGATCGGGCTGGATCCTGCTTCCCGGGTCATCGCTACCGACGGCAGGATGCGGGCGGCCGAGGGCGTGTGGGCGATCGGCGACGTGACCGGCAAGGGAGCGTTCACGCACATGTCCATGTACCAGGCCGGCATCGTGGTGCGGGACATCCTGGGCCAGGACGGCCCGGCCGCGGACTACCGCGCGGTGCCGCGGGTCACGTTCACCGACCCGGAGATCGGCAGCGTGGGGCTGACCGAGGCGGCGGCCCGGGAGACGGGACTGCGGGTGCGCACCGGCCTGGCCCAGGTGCCGTACTCGGCGCGGGGGTGGATCCACAAGGCAGGCAACGACGGGTTCATCAAGGTGGTGGAGGACGCGGACCGTTCGGTGCTGGTCGGCGCGACGTCGGCCGGGCCGTGGGGCGGTGAGGTGCTCAGCGCGCTGCAGGTGGCCATCCAGGGCGAGGTGCCGGTGGCCACGCTGCGCAACATGGCCTACGCCTACCCGACGTTCTACCGGGCCATCGAGGACGCCCTGGCAGGTCTGTCGTGAGCGGGCGCCCGGCCGTGGTGGCCTTCGACGTGATCGAGACGCTGATGTCGCTCGAGCCGCTGCGGGCCCGGCTCACCGACATCGGCCAGCCGCCCGGCCTGCTCGAGGCGTGGTACACCCGGACGCTGCGGGACGGCATGGCGCTGTCCGCGACCGGGGACTTCGTCTCGTTCACCGAGGTGGCCGAGGCCGCGCTGCGCGGGCTGACCCACTACACGGTCAGCGACGAGCAGGTGGCTGCGGTGATGGCCGGCTTCGGCGAGCTGCCCGCGTTCCCCGACGCGGCGCCCGCGCTGTCCGCGCTGAGCGAGGCGGGCGTGCGGGTGGCCTGCCTGACCAACGGGTCGTCGTATCTGGCCTCGTCGTTCGTGAACCGCACCGGGCTCGGGTCGCTGGTGGACCGGGTGATCTCGGTCGAGGAGGTGTACCGGTGGAAGCCGGCCGGGGTGGTGTACCTGTACGCCGCGTCGGTGATGGGCGTGCCGGCCGACCGCATGGCCCTGGTCGCGGCGCACGACTGGGACTGCCACGGGGCCAAGCGGGCGGGCATGACGACCGGGTGGGTAAGCAGGAAGTCCGGGGGGTTCGGCGCGCCGTTCGCGGCACCGGACGTCACGGGCGAGGACCTGACCGAGGTCGCGGCCAAGCTGCTGGCGCTCTAGCTCTGACCCGCTTGCCGCGCAAGGCGGTGCCGGGCGTGGTCCCGCGGGTCCCGTGCACCCCGCTGGTATCACCAGCCGTCGCGCCGCCATGTCAGCGGCCCGCGAATTTCGCGATCCGGAAATTATCGTGGTGGATTCGGCTTTCGCGGTGGTTTTTGGTAGCCATAGCTGCCACAACACTCCGCAGAAGCCGGATCAACCGCGCTAGTGGGACTTGCGGGATCAACGGGGCCATGGCTGCGCCCTGCTGCGTTCGACAGTCTTGACATGTCCGCATGGCGCTGGGCATTTCGCCCCCGGTCACTCTGCCACACTGCTTGACGTGACCGAGATTCCCGCCGAGGCCGACATCGGCTGCCCGGCTGAGACGATCTTCGACCTGATCACCGACTTCCGGGGGCAGGACCGGTGGCTGGCCCGGTCCTCGGCGTACCACGGCACCACGGAGGTCTCCACCGACCCGGTGACGCTGGGGACGACCTACCGGGAACCAGGGCCGTTCGGCGTCCGGCACGGCCGCGTCACCGAGTTCGACCGGCCCGCGGCGATCACCTTCCACCAGCCGATGATGATGCGGCTGCACACCGGGACCCTCGACGTGGTCATGCGCTACACCCTGACCCCGCGGGACGGATCGACGCGGGTGAAGCGGCTGGTGACGCTGCGGATCCCATGGTCGCTGAAGCTTCTGCGGCCGGTGCTGATCCGGGCGTTCCGGACGGAGAGCACGCGCACGCTGATGGCGCTGAAGGCCCACGCCGAAGCGCCGGGACCCGTTTAGACGCGGCGGAGGCGGCTCTGGCAAGCTAAGGCAACTCTGGCAAGCTAAGGCAGATGCTGCGCAGCACCGATCGCATCCGCACCACCCACGTCGGCAGCCTGGCCCGCCTCGGGCCCGGCGAACTGGGTGCGCTGCAAACTGGTTGCAAGGTGTGTCGCGCACGATGGTCGCAGACTCATCGACCATCAGGAGGCCACCACATGTCACCGATCGACCGGTTCCTGAACGCCATCGCGACCGCCACCATCCCGGCGTGCGACGCGTGGAGCGCCGACGCGACGCTGGACGCGACGGTGCCCAACTGGCGGCTGCACGCGGCCGGGGCCGACGCCATCCGCGCCGAGTACGCCCGGTGGTTCGCGGACCCGGGGCAGTTCGGGGAGTTCCGCCGGCTCCCGGTGCGGGCGGACGGGGGCCCGACCGAGGTCGTGGAGTACACGCTGAGCTGGACCGAGAACGGCGTGCCGCACGCGGCCCATCACGTGCACCTGCTCACCGTGCGCGACGACCAGATCGTGGCCGACACCGTGATGTGCGGCGGACGGTGGCCGGCCTCACTGCTCGCCGAGATGGAGGCGGCCGATGCCTGAGGCTCCCGCAGTGTTCGGCAGCGTGACCGAGCTCATCGCGGGCGCGACCTCGCGGGTGTCGTTGACCGAGGGGGCGGGGAAGTCCGGGGCCCGGCTGGAACGGCTGATCATCGGCGGCGAGCCGTACGTGCTCAAGCACCTGGACCTAGCGCAGGACTGGACTATGCGGGCGTCCGGCTGCCTGCCCGGGGCGCCGCTGCTGGCCTGGGAGCGGGGCCTGCTGGCCCGCCTGCCTGCGTGCTTCAACCAGCCGATCGTCGGGGTCTTCCGGGAGTCCGCCGACGGTGGTGCCGGCCGGGGCCCGGCGCCCTCGGGCGGCTGCGGGGTGCTCATGCGGGACGTGACGCCGTGGCTGGTCCCGGTGACCGACGAGCCGATCAGCCTGGAACAGCACCTGCGGTTCCTGCGGCACATGGCCGCGCTGCACGCCGCCTTCTGGGGGTGCGGCCGTGAGTGCGAGGTCGTCCCGGTGATGCACCGCTACCTGGAGTTGTCCCCGTGGCTGGCCCGCGCCGAGGCGGCCATCGGCTCGGTGCACCTAGTGCCGCGGCTGGTCGGCGAGGGCTGGCCGCGGCTGGCCGAGGTCGCCCCGGCCGCGGCCGCGGTAGTCACCCCGCTGGCCCGGGACCCGGGCCCGCTGGTGGAGGCGCTCGAGGACACCCCGCAGACGTTCGTGCACAGCAACTGGAAGCTGGACAACCTGGGCACCGACGCCGACGGCCGGACGGTGCTGCTGGACTGGGAGCAGCCCGGACGCGGCGCGCCGCTGTCCGATCTGGCCTGGTACCTGGCCATCAACTGCCGGCGTCTGCCGCATTCCAAAGACGACGCGATCGCCGCCTACCGCGCGGCGCTGGAGGAACACGGGATCAGCACGGAGGCCTGGTGGGACCGTCAGCTCGCGCTGTGCCTGCTGGGCGCGCTGGTCCAGTTCGGCTGGGAAAAGGCGCTTGGCGGTTACGACGAGGAGCTGGCGTGGTGGGAGACGCAGGCGCTCCGGTCCGTTCGGTATATGAGTTGAGGACCGCCTACGACGCGGCGGCCCGCCTATGGGCCGACGGATCCGAGCCGGTCTACGCCAGCCTGGCCCGGGCGCTGCTGGGCCAGGCCGGCGCTGCGCCGGCTCCCGGGCCGGCACCCGGGCTGACACCCGGGCTGGCTCCCGGGCTGGCTCCCGGTCGCGGGCGGGTGCTCGACCTGGGCGCGGGGACCGGGGTGGCCGGGCGGGCCGCGCTGGCCGCCGGGGCCCGGTCGGTGGTCTGCGCCGACTCCGCCCTCGGCATGCTGCGGGGGTGCGGCGCGGGCCTGCATCCGGTGGCGGCCGACGCTTGCGGGCTGCCGTTCCGCGACGGGTGCTTCGACCTGGTGCTGGCCGCGTTCTGCCTGGGTCACCTGGACCGGCCGGTCGCGGGTCTGCGGGAGGCCCGCCGGGTGGGTGCGGCGCTGGCCGCCAGCTCGTTCGCGGCCGGATGGAACCACCCGGCCAAGGCGGCGGTCGACGAGGTGCTCGGCGCGTTCGGCTACCGGCCGCCGCCGTGGTACCTCGGGTTCAAGCGGGACACCGAGCCGTGGGCCAGCGACCCTTTCCTGGTCGGCCGGGACGCAGCCACAGCTGGTTACACCGACGTCCGGCTGCGGACGATCGCGGTGGACACCGGCCTGTCCCGGCCGGCCGAGCTCGCGGCGTGGCGGCTGGGCATGGCCCACGTGGCCCCGTTCGTGGTGTCTTTGCCCGCGGACCGGCGGGCCGCGCTGCGCCGGGCGGCTTCGGCCGCCGTGACGGGTACCGGGCCTTTGGTGGTGTCCATGCTGGTCCTCATCGCGCGCTGATCGCCTGCCACTCGTCCAGCCGCCTGGCCGCGGTCCGGCGCAGGGTCTCGGCGTGTTCGCCGGCCTGGCGGGCCAGCCGCTCGGCGCGGTCGGCGGCGGCGTTCAGCCATTCCCGGATGGCGAAATCGGCGGCGGCCTCGCCGGTCCACCACCAGGCCTCGACGGCGACGGCTTTTTCGATCAGGTCAAGGTCGGCGGCGACCGCGTCGAGGTCGACCGGCAGGCCCAGCGCCCGGCGGGCCCGGTGGGCCAGGACCCGGGCCACGCTGACGTAGCGGGGCACGCCGAGCGCGGCGGCCGTTGCGTCCAGCTCGGACGCGGTGCTCAGGGCCGTCCGCGGGTCGCCGCTCAGCAGCGCCAGCCGGGCGGTGAGCAGCGCGTGCTTGAGCTCGAGCCGCCAGCCGAAGACCAGCTCGCCGGTCAGCAGGGTCCGGGCCTGGTCCAGCCGGTCCCGGGCGCCGTCTTCGTCGCCGGCCTGGATGCACTCCTCGGCCAGGTCCTGCAGGGCGGCGATGGCCAGCTCGGTGATGCCCTCGCCGGCCTGGCCCAGTTCCAGGGCTCTTTGGTGGCACTCGTGCGCTTCGTTGGTGGCGCCGAGGCTGCGCAGCACCCAGCCGGAGAAGTTGACCGCGCGACCGCCGAACCGCGGCACCTGGCGGCGGTCGACCTCGGCCGTGTACCTGGCGAACGCGTCCAGGGCCGGGGCCGGGCGGCCGGCCACCGCGTGCGCGTGCCCGGTGAACAGCAGGGAGTGCAAGGTGGCCGCGGTGTGCGCCACGCCCTGCTGCGCGCGGGCCGCCGGGCGCAGCAGGGCCAGCGCCTCCTCGGTCCTGCTCTGGTGGGCCCTGAGCACGCCGAGCCAGGCCGCGGCGGTCACCCGGTCGGTGCCCTCGGCCAGTGCGAACGCCTCGCCGAGGAGCAGCTCGGCCTGGGCCAGGTCACCGGCCGCGTGCCGGGTCCGGCCGCCGACGGCCAGGCAGCGGGACCGGACGGCCGGGTCGGCGGCGGCCAGCGCGCCGTCCGCGGCGAACTGCGCGGCCTGGGCGAAGCGGCGGTCGAAGTAGCAGGCCCACGCGCCGACCTCCAGGGCGGCGGCCCCGGCGGCCGCGGCGAGCTCGACGTCTTGTAGCGCCTGGGCGTACCGGCGGCGGCGGGTGCGGACCTGGGCCCGTTCGAGCCAGGCCTCCGGCTCCGGGTGCAGGGCGAGCGCGTCGTCCAGCAGGGCCTCGGCCGCGGCGTGGTCGAAGCGCTCGGCGGCGCGTTCGGCGGCGGTCCGCAGCGACCGGGCGGCCAGCACCAGGTCGCCGCCCAGCCGTGCGTGGTAGGCGACCATGGCCGGGTCGGCGTACGGCTGGCGGGCCAGCACGCGCCCGGCCTGCCGG
Organism: uncultured Actinomycetes bacterium; assembly: GCA_963819785.1. Classification (GTDB taxonomy): domain Bacteria; phylum Actinomycetota; class Actinomycetes; order Streptosporangiales; family Streptosporangiaceae; genus Palsa-504. The sequence goes on from CAWFXW010000020.1 coordinate 407,736, forward strand.
TGCAGCAGGGCGGCCCGGCCCGCGGTGGCGCTGGCGGCCAGCGCCTCCCGGACCAGCTCGTGCCGGAACCGGAACGTCCCGCCGTCGGCGGCCAGCAGCTGCTGGGCCGCGGCGCGTTCGGCGTCGTCGAGCAGGTCCACGGCCGGCCGGCCGAGCAGCGCGGCCAGCAGCTCGATGTCCAGCTCCGGGCCGATCACCGCGGCCGCGCGCAGCATGACCCCGGCCGGGCCCAGCTCGTCGCAGCGAGCTGACACCGACTCGACCAGGGACGCGGGCAGCTCTTCTTTGGCGGTCTGCTGGGCCAGCTCGGTCAGGAACAGCGGATGGCCCTTGGACCGCTCGTACAGCTCATCGGCGCGAGACGGGCCGGCCAGCTCGGCGGCGGCCGCCCGATCGAGCAGGCCGAGATGGACCGACGCGGTGGCGGGCAGGGGCGGGCCCTCGCCGGAGCGGACCGCCGCCACCACCACGGCGGGCATGTTCTCCCGCCGCGCGAAGCTCAGCCAGTTGGCCAGGGCGTGCCCGGCCAAGTGCGCGTCGTCGATCACCACCGCCAGCGGGGCCCGCTGGGCCAGCCGGGCCACCACCCTGACCAGCGCCGCATACAGCACCGCGGGGCCGAGCATGCTGTCGGCCAGGATCGGGTCGCTTCCCGTGTGTCCTCCGGCGGGCGCCTCGCCCAGGACCGTGCTCAGGGTCGTCGCGTCCGGGCCCAGCAGGTCCGCGGCGGCGTCGGGTCCGAGCCGGCGCAGCAGCGCCGACAGCGCGGCAAGCAGGGCATCAAGCGGCATGGCCCGGTCCAGCTGCCCGCACGAGGCCAGCAGCACCGTGTCGCCGGCCGCGGCCCGCTTGGCGGCCCAGGCGCGGAGCAGGGCGGTCTTCCCGATCCCCGCCTCGCCGTCGACGACGACCAGCTCGGTCGGCGCGTCGCGGGCCCGCCCGGCGATGGTGTCCAGGTAGGCCAGTTCGGCATCCCGGCCGACCAGGCCGGACGGGCGGCTGGCGGGCACCGGCGGCGGCGCGGGCACCTGCCCGCGCAGGATGGCGGTGTAGAGGGCGACGGTCTGCGGGGACGGGTCCGTGCCGAGCTCGGCGGCCAGCCGCTCGCGGGCCCGGGCGTAGGCGGCCAGCGCGGCGGCCACCTGGCCGCCCGCGACGTAGGCGCCCAGCAGGACCCGCAGCGATTCCTCGTCGTAACCGTCGGCCGCCACCGCCGCCGTCGCGGCGTCGGCGGCGGCCATCCAGTCACCGGCCTCGAACAGCGCGCTGGCCGCCACCCGCCGGGCCCGGCCGGCCAGCCGATCCAGCTCGGCCAGCCGGAGCTGGGCCCAGTCACCGGGGACTTCGGGCAGACCGTAACTGCGCAGCAGCGAGAGCGCGACCCGGGCCGCGGCCGACGCGCCGAGCACGTTCCCCGCGGCGCGCCTGCGGTCCATCTCCTGGGTGAGCGCGGCGAGCTCGGACGCGTCGAGCCAGTCGCAGACGAGCAGGTAGCCGCGGTCGCGGTGCTGGATCCGGTCCCGGCCGAGCACCGACCGCAGCCGGCTGATCAGCACCGCCAGCTGGTCCTCGGGCTGGGCGGGCGGCGCGTCGCCCCACAGCGTGTCGATCAGCACGTCGGCCGGCACGACCTGGCCTTCGGCCAGGGCCAGCGCGCACAGCGCCAGGCGGCCCTTCCGGCTGCCCAGGGTCTGCGGTTCGACGCCGTCCACGCCGAAGCCGCTCAGCACCCGCAGCGCCAGCGACTTCATGGCGGTATCAAACCTCAGCATGACCGGTCGCCGGAAGTGGTCCGAGCACGTCAAGCCGCTCGCGGGCACCGACCTGTGCGAGGCACCGCACTTCCAGTACCACGTGCAGGGCGTGCTGCACGTGGTCATGGGCGACGGCTCGGAGTTCGACGCCCGGCCCGGCGACGTCACCGCCCTCCCCCAGGGTCACGACGCCTGGGTGGTCGGCGACGAGCCGGTGGTCGTCGTCGACTGGTACGGCGCCAGCAACTACGCCCGGCACTGAAATCGTCTACCGGCTCGCTTACGAGCTCGCTTACCGGCTCGTTTACCGGAACGCGGCGGCGTTGGCCGTGGCCCAGTCGGCAAAGGTGTGCGCCGGAACGCCGGTGAGGTCGCGGACGGTCGAGGTGACGGCCTCCGGGTGGGTCACGAACCGCTCCCAGGTACCGAGGGCGGACGCGGCGAAACCGGGGTCGCCCCAGGCCGCGGCCAGCGCCTGCTGAGCCTCCGCCCGGGACAGCTCCTGCCAGGTCAGGTCGCGGCGCAGGGCGCGGCCGATCGCGGCGAGCTGCTCGGCCTGAGTCAGCACGGCCGGGCCGCTGAGCAGGTACCGGGACCCGGCGTGACCGTCCTCGGTCAACGCCTTTACGGCGACGGCCGCGATGTCCCGCTCGTCGATCAGCGACCGGGCGGCGGCGCCGAAGGGCCAGCGGACCACGTCACCGGAGCGGATCTGGTCGGCCCACATTAGCGTGTTCGACGCGAAACCGGTCGGACGCAGGAACGTCCACTCGGCGCCCGAGTCCTCGACGGCCCGTTCGGCCAGGGCCCAGAAGGAGCCGGGCCGTTCGGCGGCGGGCTGCGCGGATAGGTACACGATGCGCGTGACGTGGCGGGCGGCGAGCTTGGCCACCTGGGGCGCCAGGGCGGCCGTCACCTCGGTCGAGGTGAACGGCCAGAGCAGGAACAGCGCGTCGGCGCCGCGCAGGCCGGGCTCGAGGGAGGCGGGGTCGGCCAGGTCTGCGGGCACCGTCTCGGTGCCGGGTTGCGGCTGGCCCGGGCGGCGGCTCAGCACCCGGACCGTTAGGCCGCGTTCCCTGAGCTGGGCCACGACCTGCCGTCCGACCCGGCCCGTGCCGCCCGTCACTACGATCATCAAGGACTCCCCCGGGGGTCGCTTCCGCCGTCTTGCCTTTCAGGTTAGAACCCCAACTTAACTTGAGGTCAAGGGGACTTTCCCGGGCCTGGCGGGTACTCTGCTACAGCTTTCCGCGGTTCCGCGATCCGAGGATGATCTGGGTCACGGTGTACGTGCTCAGGCCGAGCTTGCTGGCGATCTCGCCGGGACGCCGGCCCTGCTCGTTGTACAGCAGCGCCAGCCGCTCCTGGGACTTGGTCCACGGCTTGGGTGCCTGGCGAGCCGCGGCGGGGCGACGCTGGGCTGGCTTGTGCTGGGCTGGCTTGTTCTGGGCTGGCTCGTGCTGGGTGGGCTTGTGCTGGGCGGGTTGGGGCCGGGCGGGTTGGGGCCGGGCGGGTTGGGGCCGGGCGGGTTGGGGCCGGGCGGGTTGGGGCCGGGTCGACCGGGGGGCGGGGGCACCGGCTTGCGAGGTGGGTACCGAGGTGCCGAACGTGCCGCGGCGCTGGTCGGCGAACTTGCCGCTGGCCAGCTCATCCTTGGTCTGCTCATCGAGGAGCAAGTACTGCTCGGCCGACTTGTTCACGCCGACCGCGACCATGGTCAGGCCCTTGAGGTTCTTCTCCTGGCACTCCGGCTTCATGCAGTAGTTGTATTTCTTCGCCCGGTCGGGATGCAGTTCGCTCCCGCAGGTGACGCACTGGGCCATGTACTTCTCTTTCGTCTTCGCGCGCGCCCGCCGAGGCGGAGTGAAACGCGGGTTTCAGCACACGGGGGGGTGGTGAAACGCGGGTTTCACTCCGGTTGGGGAGGCTGGGTCGCGGCATGTATTAGAACACCGGGGCGAGCCGCGGTGTTCCGCGCTGAGGGCCGCGGTGTTAATCAGGGCCACGGTCACCTGAGGATGTTCACCGCGCGGGCCACGACCAGGGCGACGGTCACGATCGACACGCTGGCCTGCGCGGTCATCCCCATCTTGGCCCAGCGCGACAGCGGCAGGACGTCGGTGGGGCTGAACGCGGCGGCATTGGTGAAGGACAGGTACAGGTAGTCGCCGAAGGCCGGCTCCCAGTCCGGGTGGGCCAGATGCGGGGCGGTCATCTGCGCGAACAGGAAGTCCGGGTACATCCGGTAGGCGTGGGCCCGGGCCACCGGGCCGCCGCGGTCGAACTCCCAGTACCACAGGCCGAACACGATGACGTTGGTGAGCCAGATGATGCCCCCGGTGACCAGGAGCGGCCCTGGGGTCTTCCCTTCGGTCCCGTGCACCAGCCCGATCACCAGCCGGGCGACCGACCAGGCGTTGGCCAGGCTGAGCACCGTGGCCAGGGTCAGGCCCAGCAGGCGGATGGCCCGCGACTCGATGTTGATGCGCCGGGGATTGGCCGTGACCAGGGCGGCCAGCAGCAGGACCTGCAGGGTCGGCAGCAGCCAGGCCGGGTGCAGCAGGACCAGCCGGCCGGGCAGCAGGTACTGCAGCGCCACGGCGGCGGCCACGGCCACCGCGACCTGCCAGCGGGCCTCGCCCTCGGTGGGCCGCAGCCAGGCCGGGACGAACCCCAGCCGGGCGAACCCGAAGCGGCCCCCCAGGCCCGGACGGCCGACCAGGCCCGGGACGCGGCGGTGACGGAACCGGGCGGGGTGACGGAACCGGGCGGGGTGACGGAACCGGGCGGGGTGACGGAACCGGGCGGCCGGCGAGGTCGGCGGGGCCGGGCGGGCTGGCGAGGTCGGCGGGGCCGGGCAGGGTGGCGGGGTCGGCGGGGCCGGGCAGGTCGGCGGGGCCGGGCAGGCCGGCGAGGTCGGCGGGGCCCGGGAGCATGAGCCGGACTTCGAGATCGTCCATGCGGGCGTGCAGGGCCTGGATGCCCTCGAGGATCAGCGCGCTGTCCTGGCCATCGTGTGCGTCCATCTGGCCATCTTGGCCCGCGTGCGGACGGCTCGCGGGGACCGGGCCGGCGGCGGGGCCGGAAGTCAAGGTCTCCGGGGGCCAGGGCTGGGGCCAGGGACGCCGACGGGCGCGAGCGGGACGGCGGCTGCGCGAGGATGGGGCTAGGACGAGCGCGGCACCCATCAAGGTCGAGGAGGTGGCGTCATGACCCGTACGCCGGAACTGGCCGGGCAGACGGTCGTGGTAATCGGCGGCAGCGCCGGCATGGGCCTGGAGACCGCCCGCCGGGCCCGCGAGGCGGGCGCCGAGGTCATCTTGACCGGCCGCAGTGCCGAGCGCCTGAAGCAGGCCGCGGCCGAGATCGGCGCGCGCGACGTCGCCGCGTTCGACGTCACCGACCCCGGCGCGCTGGACGGGTTCTTCGCCGGCCTGCCGGGGCTGGTCGACCACCTGCTGATGACCGGGCCCGGCCCGTACTACGCGCCGCTGGCCGAGCTGGACTTCGCCGCGGCGCTGCGGAGCCTGGACACGCACCTGCTGACGCCGATACGGATCGGCCGGAACGCCGTCGGCCGGGTCCGGCCCGGCGGCACGCTGCTGTTCGTCGGCGGCACCGGCGCCCGGCGCCCGGCCAAGGGCCAGGCCATGGCCGCGATCGGCACGGCCGCGTTGCCCGCGCTGGTCGCGAACCTGGCCCTGGAGCTGGCCCCGGTCCGGGTCAACCTCATCGCGGCCGGCTTCGTCGACACGCCCCTGTCGGCCCGGCTGCTGGGCGAGGACCTGGACGCACGCCGCGCCCAGCTGCGCGCCACGCTGCCGGTCGGCCGGGTCATCGGGCCCGCCGACATCGCCGCTCTGGCCGTGCACCTGATGGCCAACACCGCGGTCACCGGCGCGACCTACGACATCGACGGAGGCCAGCAGCTCATCTAGGGTGGGCACACCACCTTCAGACAGGAGCGGGCGTGCGCGCAGACATCGTGCCGGGCGGGGCGTTCCCGGATTACGAGCTCACCGACCACACCAAGACGCGGCGCAAGCTGAGCGAGCTGCAGGGCATCGACCCGATGATCCTGCTCCTGTCCCGCGGCCACTTCTGCCCCAAAGACCACCAGCAGCACCTGGAGCTGGCCGCCAACTACCCCAAGATCGCCGTCGCCTACACCCAGATCGTCACGATCTCGACGGACAACATCCTGGAGACCAACGAGTTCCGGGGCTCGGTCGGGGCCCAGTGGACGTTCCTGTCCGACGCCGGCCGGCACGTCCAGAAGGACCTGGACATCAAGGAGTACACCGACCCGCACCACGACCCGATGATCCCGCACACCCTGGTGCTCGGGCCGGGCCTGGTCATCCACAGCGTCTACAACGGCTACTGGTTCTGGGGCCGGCCGTCGTTCGAGGACCTGCGGCGTGACCTGCGCGAGGTGACCCGGGAGGTCCGCCCGGACTGGGACCTGGCCGCACCCGGCCTGCGGGAGGACTGGGAGGCCGGCGACCACACGCGGCATTACCCGTACCGGGACCGGGGTACCACGGCCCGTTCGGAATAGAAGATCTTTAATCTCCCTAACGGCCGTGGTCCACGTGGTCGGCCAGGGCGGTGCTGGCCAGGGCGGTGCTGGCCAGGGCGGTGCGCAGCTCACGCCGGGAGCCGACGCCGAGCTTGGTGAAGATCTTGCGCAGGTGCCACTCGACGGTCCGGGCGCTGATGAACAGCTGGGCCCCGATCTCGGGGTTGGTCCGGCCCTGCACGGCGAGCCGGGCGATGAGCGCCTCCTGCGCGGTCAGGGGCGTGAGCGTGCCGGGCGTCCGGCGGCGGGCCGTCTCGCCGGTGGCGGTGAGCTCGCGGCGGGCGCGTTCGGCGAAGGCTCGCATGCCGATCTGGTCCAGGGTGTCGTGAGCCTCGCGCAGCTGGCCGCGGGCGTCGCCGCGGCGGTTCTCGCGGCGCAGCCACTCCCCGTAGAGCAGGCGGGCGCGGGCCAGTTCCGGGCGCAGCGGGGTCCGGCCGAGCCGGCCGATCGCCTCGGTGTACAGGTCCTCAGCGGCCGGGCCTTCCGTGATGAGCGCCCGGGAGCGGGCCAGGATCCCCAGGCCGAAGTCGGTCCCGCCCGCCTGCGTGTGCTCGGCCAGCCTGCCGAGCGCCTGGCCGGCCAGGTCCGGGTTCCCGCTGCGGGCCGCGGCCTCGATCAGCTCGGGCAGCGCCCACATCGACATGTAGATCGTGGAGGTGTCCGCGCTGGCCTGCCCGGCCGCGGCCAGCGCCTCGGCGTACTGGCCCAGGCCGTTGGCCATGATGGCGGCCACCCAGTGCGCGTAGGCCACCGCGATGCCCTGTCCCACGGCGGCGGCCCGGGCGATCGTGTCCTCGATCAGCGAGGTCGCCTCGGCCTGGTGACCTCCCAGGGACACCAGCATCATCGCGGTGAACGGGGCGGCGCGGTTACCGGTCGCCTCGGCGACCGCGTCGGCTTCCGAGACCAGGGAAGCGGCCGCCGCGAAGTCACCGCTCCAGGTCACGGCGGTGCCCAGCGCGCCCAGCAGGATCGGCAACTGGTCCAGCGCGCCGACCTCGCGGGCCAGCTTGACCTGCCGCTCGAGCATCGCGCGCCAGGCGTCGTAGTCCCACAGGGCGCTGGCCGCCGCCTGCGTGAACCAGCCCCAGCGGAGTTCTTCGGAGCTGGTCAGGCCGGTGCTCGCCGCGACGGCTCGGCGCAGGGTCGGGCCCGCCGCAGCGGGCCCCTCGGTGATGAGCTGCGCGAGGCCGTCCAGGGCCAGGTCGGCCGGCCGCGGCGCGCCCGGCGGCGCGGGCAGGGCCCGGGCGGCGCGGCAGACCTCGGCCATCTCGCCGGCCACGGCCAGCCGCCCGGCGAACAGGGCCGCCATCCACGCGGTCAGGTACGTATCGCGGGCCAGGCCCAGGTCGAGCGGCTCGAGCCGCTTGGCCGCCTTGAGCAGCAGCGGCGGCGCGTCGCTGCCCATCCCGGAGGCGAACACGATCTCGGCACGCAGCAGGTCGACCCGCGCGCACTGCAGTTCGTCCAGGGACCCGGCCTCGGCCGTGGCCAGCAGCTCCAGGGCCGGGCCGAACGCTCCGGCCCGCAGGTTGGCCCGCGCCGCGGCCAGCATCCGCTCGGCCCGGCGGGCCGGATCGACGGTCAGCAGCACCGCGCGCTCCAGGAACGCCGCGGCCGCGGCCAGCCCGCCGCGGGCCTGGGCCCGGTCCGCGGAGCGCTCGAGCTCCGCCGCGACCTCCTCGTCCGGGCCGGGCGCCGCCTTGGCCAGGTGCCAGGCCCGCCTGTCCGGTTCGGCGATCGGGTCGGTGACCTCGGCCAGCGTCCGGTGCACCCGCTGGCGGTCACCGATCGTGGCGGCGCGGTAAGCCACCGAACGCAGCAGCGGGTGCCGGAACCGTACCCGGGCGCCGAACTCCACCAGGTCGGCCTCCAGCGCCGGGGTGGCCGCCTGCATCCCGATGCCGAGCCGCCCGGCGGCCCGCCAGACCAGGGACAGGTCGCCGTACGGTTCGGCCGCGGCCAGCAGGAGGAGCAGCTGGGTCGCCTCCGGCAGGGCTTCCACCTGCCGGGTGAAGCTGCCCTCGATGCGTCCCGGCAGCGGGGCGGCGTCGGGCAGCCCGAAGCCGCCGGCTAGTTCGGCCGGGGTCAGGCCCCGCGGCAGTTCCAGCAGCGCCAGCGGGTTGCCCTGAGACTCGGCCACGATCAGGTCCCGGACCCGGGCGTCCAGCGGCCCGGTCAGCGCCGAGTCCAGCAGGGCCCGGGCGTCGTCGTCGCTCAGCCCCGTCACCTCGAGCTCCGGCAGGCCGGTCAGCTCGACACCCGGCTCGCGGGCGGCGAACACCAGGGCGACCGGGTCGGCGCCCAGCCGGCGGGCCGCGAACCCCAGGGCCTGCGCCGACGCCCGGTCCAGCCACTGCTCGTCGTCGACCACGCAGACCAGGGGGCGTTCGGCGGCCACGTCGCTGAGCAGGCTGAGCACGGCCAGCCCGACCAGGAACCGGTCCGGCGGCGGGCTGGTGCTGATGCCGAACGCGGTGCGCAGGGCGTCGCGCTGCGGGCCGGGCAGCTGTTTTAGGTGCTCGAGCGTTGGCGCGCACAGCTGGTGGAGCCCGGCGAAGGCCAGGGTCATCTCGGTCTGCACGCCCGCCGCGCGCGCCACCCGGCAGCCTTTCGCGGCGGCCTGCGCGGCCAGGTAGTCCAGCAGGACGGTCTTGCCCACCCCGGCGTCGCCGCGGACCACCAGGGCACGGCTCTCACCGGCCCGGACGCCGTCGATGAGCCGGTCGAAGGCGGCACGTTCGGCGTGCCGGTCGGTGAGTTCGGCTGGGTGGGCGCGGATCCGCGAACCGCTACGGCCCGGCGGGAAGCTCACACGTGGCCTCCCTAGCGTTCAGACCCATTTGCCTGAAAATGAGCGTATCTCTGGACGATGTGGCCGGGGAAGGGCCGCGCTTTGCGTCAGAGCCTTCAGTAGCCCTTTAGTAGCTCTTCAGTAGCCTTCAGTAGCGGAGGTCGGCCGTCAGCCCGTAGTGGTCGGACACGTGTGGCGGGTTAGTGCCGAGCAGCCAGGAGCGGACCGGGTGGCCGGCTCCGCCGCGGCGTGGCCAGGCGGAGAAGATGTAGTCGAAGCGCCGGTCGGGGTACAGGCCGACGGCGGCCAGCGGATTGCGGTTGGACCAGGTGAACCCGGCCGAGCCGTCGCCGGCCACCTCCCAGGCGTCGTAGAACACCATCCCCGGGACGGCGGGCGCGGACCTGCCGGTCAGCATCCTGATCTCGTCGGAGTCCGGGCCGGCGTTGAAGTCACCGCAGACCACGACGAGATCGCGGCCCGCCGCGGTCTTCGCTTTGGTCCCGGCGGCGGTGTCCGCCGCGGTTTTCGCGATCGTGTCCGCCGCGGTTTTCGCGATCGTGTCCGCGACGAACTGGACGAGCTGGCGGACCTGATGCTGGCGCAGCCCGCTCGCGTCGAGCGGGTAGTCGAGCACGGCGGCGAACAGCTGGACCGTCCCGCGGTCTCCGGTCACGGCGACGTGCGCCGCCTCGCCCCATCCGGTCCCGTCGGGTGCTCGCAGCGGGCGGCGCCGCGGCTCGGTCATCGGCCACCGCGAGACGAAACCGATGCCGGACAGCCAGTCCTCCTGCGCCCAGTCGCCGGCGAACCGGTGATGGGGCAGGCCGAGGCGTTCTGCGACCCGGGCGGGCTGGGTCGAGTCGCCCTGGCGCCAGGATTCGACCAGGACGATCAGGTCGGGGGCTGTGTCTTCGAGGGCCTGCTCCAGGGCGGCCTGGCGCGCCTGCCAGTCCGCGCCGTAGCGGCCCCACACGTTCCACGTGACCAGGCGGACCGTCGACTCGATCAACGGGCCGTACGGGGCGTACGGGTCGAAGCTCACCGCTTTCTCAGCCGTTTTCTCAGCCGTGCAGGAGCTGGCGGAGGCGGGCCAGGACGTCGGCCACCGCGGCGTCGGCGGCGTCGACCACGCCGAGGAAGCCGGCGAAGCCGTGGATGAGCCCGGGGCCGGGCACGTACTGGGTGGGCACCCCGGCGTCGGCCAGCCGGGCGGCGTAGGCGGCGCCCTCGTCGCGCAGCGGGTCGAACTCGGCGGTGGCCACGATGGCCGGGGCCACGCCGGCCACGTCGGCGTGGGCCAGGTCGGCTTCGGGGCTGCGGGCCCCTGGGGTGCGGGCCGGTCGGGTGCTGGCTGGTGGGGTGCGGGCCGGTGGGGCGCTGGGCGGTGGGGCGCTGGCCGGTGGGGCGCTGGGCGGTGGGGTGCTGGGCGGTCCGCCGGGCAGGTACTGCTGGTAGAACCAGGCCATGTCACGGCCGGTCAGGAAGTAGCCGGTGCCGTTCTCGGCGAAGGACGGGCTGGTCATCGCCGGGTCGGTGGCCGGGTAGAACATGAGCTGGGCGGCCAGCGGGATCTGCTTGTCGCGGGCCCGCAGGGCCACGCCCGCGGCCAGCGAGGCCCCGGCGGAGTCGCCGGCCACGGCGAGCGGGCGGCCGGGATCCTGCGTCCACAGCCAGTGCAGGACCTCCTCGGCGTCGTCCAGGGCGGCCGGGAACAGGTGTTCGGGGGCGAGCCGGTAGTCGACCGACACCACTCGCGCCCCGGTGGCGTTGGTCACCCGGCGCGCGAGCGGATCATGGGTGTCCACGTCGCCGACGACCCAGCCGCCGCCGTGCAGGTACATCAGCGTGCTGCCGGTGCCGGTGCCGGTGACGGTGCCGGTGCCGTGCGGCTCGAGCGGTTCGTAGACGCGGACCGGGACCCCGCCCGGGGAGTGCTGGTCTTGTGCGGACGCCACCTGCTCCGGGACGTATTCGGGGCCGCGGCGGCTGAGCGCGAGCGTCCGGTAGTGCGTACGCGTCTCGGCCGCGTCGCCCCGGACCAGCGGGATCAGTCCCTTGCTCTCGAAGGTGTCCAGGACGGTACGGAACTGCGGGTCGAGTGGCATACGAGGATTGTCCCCGGTTGGGGGCTCTGGTGATCAGCCGGGTCTTGGTGGGGGGCGGTTGCTGTGGATGGTTTTGCCGTCGGGGCTGGTGACCTGGCTGGTGCCGTCGGGGTTGACGGTGAGCTGTCCAGCCGAGTTCGTGCAGCACCACGTGGTGGTGCCACCAGCAGTAGTTTTTAAGGTTCGTGAGGCCGGTGGGGCCGCCGTCTTTACGGTGGGTGACGTGGTGAGGCTCGCACTGGGCGGCGGGCTGATCACAGCCGCCGGGGTACTGGCAGTGCTGGTCTCGGAGGGTGACCAGGCGGCGCAGGTGGATCGGGATGTCGTCGGTCTGGCCGACATCGAGCGGGAGGGAGGGGCCGGCCAGGGGCTTGCCCATTAGGTTGCGGCGCAGGAAGCTCGCGGCGCCGCCGGGGCCGGAGACGACCTGGAGGATCTTGCCGAGGATCTGCTGCTCCAGGTCGGCCAGGGCGTCGGCGACGGTAGCGGTGGCGGTGGCGGTGAGCTCGGCGCGACGAGCGGCGGTGCCGGTCAGGCCGGCCGGGATGGGGCCGCTGGCGGCCGGGATGGGGCCGCTGGCGGCCGGGATGGGGCCGCTGGCGGCCGGGACGGCGGTGTGGTCCTGGGTGGCGGTGCTGTCCTGGGTGGCGGTGCTGTCCTGGGTGGCGGTGCTGTCTGGGGCCGGGGTGCCTGCGCTGGCGGCGCCGTCGGGGTCTGCGGGTGCCGTCTGGGTGCGGAGCTGGTGGTAGGAGACGCACAGGGCGATGAGCTGGTCGATGGCGCCGGGGTCGATGTCGGCCAGGACCACGGGAATGATCATCGCGTCGCGGAACAGCCCGCGGGCCGCGCCGCCCTCCAGCCAGGCGCCGCCGTCTCCAGGAGAGACCGAGTTGGCGGCGCGGGCCGCGGCCCACCGGGCCCGGTACTCGCCGATCCACTTGTCCTGCAGGATCCCGTCGCCGTCCATGTCGAGGAGGTCGGCGAAGTAGATGTGGACCAAGGCCTTGACCGGCTGACCGGCCCGCTGGGGCAGCAGGCCCGAGGCCAGGAGCCGGTTCATCGCCTCCTGAAGCGCGTCGTGGTAGCGCTGCGGGCGGGTCCGCGCGTCACCCGCGCCCTGGGGTGCTGCGAGGGCATCCAGCACCGCCTGGACCATCGCCGCGCATCCGGGGGTGAGGTCACCGTGGATGACCCCGGCGCCGTCGAAGGTGGTGTGCAGGGACAGGCCGCGGTCCAGGCCCGGGTCTTTGCCGTCGGGGTCGGGCCCGGCGGTGCGGGCGCGGATCTCCGCGCACATCGCGGCCAGGTCCCGCAGACCCGCCCCGGCCTGCGCCGCACCAGCCAGCAGCTCCTCGGCCTTATCCCGGCACTCCTCGGGGATATGCCGCGTCCACCGGGCCAGCTGCACGGCCACCGACGTGGTCAGCAGCCCGCCGCCGGCCAGCGCCGCGTGCAGCACCGGGTGATCCCGCGCGATGGCCTGGACAGCCTGGTAGTCACCGGCCTGCCCGCGGGTGACCCGGGCCGAGTGGATCAGCCAGGACCGGGTATTGCGGTGCCCGCCGGCGAGATGGCCGTCCTGGGCGTCAAACACGACCAGGAGACGGCCGCGGACCGCGGCCTCTATTGCGTCGTGGCGCTCCAGCGCCTGCAGCCGCTCCGCGGCGGCCTCAGCGGGCAGGACGGACACGTCCTCGGCGGCCAGGAACCGCATCGAGGATTCCAGCATGGCCAGCGCCTCGGCACTGGTGACCGGATCCGCCGACACGCACATGACCTGGCTCACCTCCCGGGCCGGACTGGCTGCCGTTACTGATCCGACACTATCCCGAGGGTCTGACATTTCCGGCTGTCCTGCGCCCGTATTCGATAATGAGTTTGCAGTGTCTTGAGTTAACCACTGTGACTGTGACTGTGGCGTAGGAGAGCAGCGGCCCCGGGGCCGGATAGCTGGCGCAGGGCGGCGGGCCGACCGGTGATCAGCAGCAGGAGCGCGGCGATAGGGCCCTCGACGGCCAGGCCCTGCCCGGCCTGCCAGGAATGGTCGGTGGCGGCCAGGCGGAACCCGGTCAGCTTCCGCTCGGCATGGAAGGGCCGGCCCATGGACCAGGCGCGGGTGGCGGCGGCCGCCGCGGCCGCCGCGGGCATCGGCCGGGCGCAGGTCGAGGCCGAGTGGACCCGGCATCTCGGCACTCAGGCCGCGGGTCAGCTGCGGCGGGCACTCACCCGGCTGCGCGAGATAACCGACCCCTGGGGCAACTCCGGGCCAACGTAGATGTGGGAACCGAGATCACTGACCTTTACTCCGGGCCGGCGTAGGGGCCGGCGGTGTCGGGGAAGAGGGCCTTGGCGATCTTGAAGTTGGAGACGTCGACGGTGGCGTCCATGTGCAGGTACACGGCGGCGTCGCGGAAGTACTTCTCGACGCCGACCTCGAGCATCGCGCCGTAGCCGCCGTGCAGCTCGACGGCGTGCTGGCAGACCTGCAGGATCTCCTGGGAGGCGAAGACCTTGACCATGTTGCACAGCCGGGTGGCGTCGGGGCTGTTCTCATCGACCGCGAGGGCGGCGTGGCGGAGCAGCGCGGCGACCGCCTCGAGCTTGGTGGCCATGGCCGCGACGCGGACCGCGACGGCCTGGTGCTTGATCAGGATCCGGCCGCCCTGGACCCGCTGCTGGACGAACGCGGCCGTGTCGTCGAAGGCGGCGATGCCGATGCCGAGGTTCTTGGCCGCCTGGATGATCTTGCCGGGGCGGAAGTAGACGCCCGCCTGGCCCAGCGCGTCCCCGTGGGCCAGCAGGTGGTCCGCTGGCACGCGGCAGTCCTCGAAGGTGATCTCGCCGTTGTTCATGAACCGCCCGCCGACGGTCTCGTTGCACCGGGTGACCTGGAGGCCGGGGGTGTCGCGCGGGACCAGGAAGCTGCTCGTGCCCTGCAGCATCCCGGCCGAGCGGTCGGTGTTCGCGTACACCACGTACAGGCTGGCGTCATAGCCGTTGCTGATGAACTGCTTGCGACCGTTGATGATCCAGTGGCCGTCGGCGGGCACGGCCGTGGTGTCCATGTTCGCCTCGGGCGCGTTGTAGGGCAGCCAGCGGTCGGAGGCACCGCGCGGTTCGGTCAGGCAGTGGGCCATCAGGAACCGCGGGTCGGCCATGTAGCGGGAGAACCAGCGGTCCTGCAGGTGCGGCGGGGCGAGCGAGCGGAGCAGGACCGAGATCTTCCAGTTCTGGACGAGCTTGTCGGCCAGCCCGGAGTCGCCCCGGGCGATCTCGGTGGCGATGATCGAGAACGTCTGCGCCTCGGTCGCCGGGTCCAGCGCCACCCCGCCGTACTGCTCCGGGACGCCCAGGCCGCGCAGCCCGGTGCGGTCCGCCGCGGTGAGGATCTCGGCGGGCAGCCGCTGACCGGGATCGAAACGCCACTCGCGCTCCCGGTCGGCGGCGATGAACGGCCGGACCACCTCGTCGACGTACCGCCGGCAGGTCTGGCGCATCAGGCGCTGCTCGTCCGAGAGGTACCGATCCGGCACCTGACCGATCTTGTCCATCAGACCTCGTTCCCGTGCTTGCTATTACTGGGCTTGCCGAGGAAGTCGCGGAGGGCGGCGAGGACCAGGTCCGGCGCCTCCTCGGGCAGGAAGTGACCGGCGGGCAGCGCGATGCCGCGGACGTCGGTCGCGTACTGCCGCCAGACGCCGAGCGCGTCGTAGCCGCGGCCGACGAAGGCCTGCGTGCCCCACAGGGCCAGGACCGGGCACTCGATACGCTGCCCGGCGGCGAAGCTCTCGTCGTCGTGGACCAGGTCGGTGCCGGCCGCGGCGCGGTAGTCGGCGCACGTCGCGGCGATCGCGGCAGGGTCAGCGAAGCAGCGGATGTAGTCGTCCATGATGTGCGGCTCGATGCTCGCGCCCGGGCCGAGCAGCGGGCCGATCAGCGACCTGACCCAGAAGCCGGGGTCGGCGGCGATCAGGTGCTCGGGGACGTCGTTCGGCGCGGTCAGGAAGAACCAGTGATAGTAGGCGGTGGCCATGGCGCGGGTCACGTTGCCGAAGACGTGGCGGGTCGGCACGATGTCCAGGACCGCCAGCCGGGTCACCGCGGCCGGGTGGTCCAGGACCAGCCGGTGCGCGACGCGGGCGCCCCGGTCGTGGCCGACGAGCTCGAACTCGGCGAAGCCGAGCTGGCGCATGAGCCCGACCTGGTCGCGGGCCATGGATCGCTTGGCGTAGACCTGCCGGGCGGCGTCCGGGGCGGGTTTGCCCGAGTCGCCGTAGCCGCGCAGGTCGGCCACCACCACCGTGTGGTCCTCGGCCAGGACGGGGGTGACGTGGCGCCACATGAGGTGATTCTCGGGATAGCCATGCAGGAGCAGCAGGGGCGCACCTGATCCCGCGACGGCGCAGTTGATCGTGACGCCGTCGACGTCCATCTGCCGGTACTCGAAGCCAGCCAGTCGCAGTGGTTCGGTCATCAGGATCGCGACGTGGAGACCTCGGCCTTTATGCCGGGGACGAAGCGCCGCTTCACCTCCCGGAAAATGTCGGTGGTATTCGCTACTGTGTTCGCGTGTCCAGATACCGGCTTCTCCCCACGCCCGCCCAGTATGCGGTGCTGCGAGACCATTGCGCGCACGCCCGGTACGTATGGAACCTGGCCGTCGAGCAGCACACGCACTGGCGTCCGGGCCGGAAGAATGCTCCGGGCTACCTGGAGCAGTGCCGACAGCTCACCCAGGTGCGCGCTGGGAACCCGTGGCTGGCCACCGGCTCCCAGATGGTGCAGCAGCAAGCGCTGCGGGACTTCGCCCAGGCGATGGCCGCGTTTTTCGAGCCGACCAACCCCGCCCGGCGGCCGTCCTGGCGCAAGGCAGGGCGGCACGATGGATTCCGTATCGTCGGGCGGCGCGGTCGGCAATGGGGCGTGCGCCGCATTTCCCGCCACGTCGGCCAGGTCTGGGTGCCCAAAGCCGGGTGGATCCGATTCCGCTGGTCCCGCGCGGTACCACCGAGCGCAAAGTCCTACCGGGTGACCCGTGACGCCGCGGGCCGGTGGTACGTCGCCTTCGCCGTGATTCCTGAGCCGGTTCCCGCACCCGGTAACGGCCAAGCCGTGGGCATCGACCGGGGCGTGGCGGTCTCTGCGGCGCTGTCCACCGGCGAGATGCTGCACTGCCCCACTCTGACTGAGCGGGAGCGGACCAGGCTGCGGCGGCTGCAGCGCACGCTCGCCCGCGCGAAGCGGGGATCGAACCGCCGCAGCCGGGTGAAGCACGCGATCGCCCGGCTGAGGGCCCGCGAGACGGACCGGCGCAAAGACTGGGCGGAGAAGGCCAGCACGGACATCGCGCGGCGATTCGACGTGATCAGGGCCGAAGACCTGCAGATCAGGAACATGACCCGATCCGCGAAAGGCACGCGGGGCAATCCCGGCCGGAACGTCCGCCAGAAAGCCGGGCTGAACCGGGGCATCTTGCGATCGGGGTGGGGCCTGCTGATACGCCGGCTGGAAGAGAAAGCCCCAGGCCGGGTAGAGAAGATCAAACCCGCGTTTACGAGCCAGCGGTGCTCGGCGTGCGGGCAGGTGGATTCGAAGTCGCGCGAGAGCCAAGCCGTCTTCCGGTGCACTGCCTGCGGTTTCGTCTGCCACGCTGACGCAAATGCGGCCCGGAATATCGCGGCGGGGCACGCCGCGACTGCGCGGGGAGGCGACGGGGTAGCCCGGCCCGTGAACCGCGAACCTCAACTGCTGCTCCATTCGGCGTAGTAGCTGGAATCCCCAGCCTTCACTTCAGGCGAGGGAGGATGTCAAGACCACATGGTGTCAGCCGCAGGCTCCTTTACTGGGCCGGTTGCAGCTGTCAGCCTGGGGGGATGCCACCGGCGATCAGGTACTGCCCGACACCCGCGGGTCGTATCGCCTACTGCGCGACGGGTTCCGGTCCCCCGCTGCTGCTGGACCCGGGGTGGGTCAGCCACGTGGGCCGTCAGCTGGAGTGGTTCGCGTTCGGTAGCTTCGTGGCGGGGCTGGCCGAACGGTTCACCGTGATCCGCTACGACAAGCCCGGCTGCGGCCTGTCCGACCGCGAGACGGCCGACCTGTCGTTCGGCACCCAGGTGGACGTGGCGATCGCGGTGGCCGACGCGATGGGCGCCGACCGGTTCCGGCTGTTCGGCGCGTCACAGGGCGGCCATCTGGCGGCGGCGATCGCGGCGCGGTATCCCGAGCGGGTCGAGACGCTGGTGCTGTACGGGACGTGCGCCGACGGCCGCGACCTGGCTCCGGCCGAGGTCCGGGAATCGATCGTGGCGCTGATGCGGGCCAACTGGGGCCTGGGATCCAAGCTGCTGAGCGGCATCTTCATTCCCGGTCCGAGCGCCGCGGAGGTGCAGACGCTGACGCGGATCCAGCGGGAGTGCGCCTCGGCCGCAGTGGCCGTCCAGATGCTCGAGGTCTACTACGGCACCGACGTCCGGCCGCTGCTTCCCGCGATACGAGCGCGGACCGCGGTGCTGCACCGGGAGGCGGACCCGGCCACCGCGTTCAGGCTGGGGCGCGAGGTGGCCGCGCTGATCCCGGGCGCCACGCTGATCCCGCTGCCGGGGTCGAGCCACCTGTTCTACCACGGGGCGTGGACCGAGGTGCTGGACGTGACGCTCGGGTTCCTGGGTGAGAGCGAGCCGGCGGCGGAGCCGCAGCCGGCCGGACGGGAGCCCGAGGCGGCGGGGCCGCGGCTGACCGGGCGGGAGCTCGAGGTCGCGGGCCTGGTGGCGACGGGGCTGACCAACCACGCGATCGCCAGGCGCCTGTCGATCGCGCCGCGGACGGCTGAGGCGCACGTGGAGAACATCCGGCGCAAGCTGGGGGTGCGCTCGCGCGCCCAGATCGCGGCGTGGGTGACCGAACACCGGCTGAGCAGCGGCCCGCCCCGGTAACAGGGCCCGGTAACAGGGCCCGGAAGCAGGACCGATGCAGGGCCGATGCAGGGCCGATGCAGGGCCGATGCAGGACCAGGAAGCGGGCCTCGGCGTGCTCAGCCCGGCCCGGCCTACCGCCGCTACCAGGCCGAGGTCCCCGCCCTGGTGCCTAGCTTGTGGGGGCCGGGGTGGACCTGGCGAAGGCGGCAACCAGGCGGCGGGTGAGAGCGCGAATCCGGGGAGCCGGCCGGCCGCGCTCGGTGCGCTGCTGGCCGCGCTCGGGGTGCAGTTGGCGGCGGCGGGCGGCGGCGGCGATCATCTCGTGATGGTGGTCGCGGGCGAGCTGTCCGATGCGGTCCGGGCTGGTGTACATGAGTCCCTCGCTTCCTGGAATGTCCACTGCCGCCAGCATGCCGGGCGGCGGCACGAGGGTCAGTCACCCGGCGGACAGGACAACTGTCACCTTGCCGACACTTCCGCGGGAGCGGCAGTCCGGGGGCGGGACGGCTTGAGCCACGGCCCGTTCGGACAAAATTTGACGGTGACCAGCCTGCGCTGACGTCACCCTGGGTCCGGCGGCGGCCCGGGCCTTCGCCCGTGGGGTTCTAGGCGCGCTGGTTTACGCCCCGCGGGACCGTCGGTTACGGTCATGACGTGCTGGAGTTCATGACCGACGCGGTGGCGCGATGGGCCGCGGTGCAGCCGGGCGCCGAGGCGCTGACCTACGGCCCGGTGCGGTGGACCTGGGCGCAGTGGGACGACCGGATCCGGCGGGTGGCCGGCGGGCTGGCCGCGCTGGGCGTCGGCCGCGGCGGCCGGGTGGCGTTCCTGGACAAGAACAACCCGGCCTGCCTGGAGGTCTGTCTCGGCGCCGGGCTGCTCGGCGCGGCAGCCGCCGTGGTCAACTGGCGGCTCGCGGCCGGCGAGCTCGACTACGTGATCAACGACTCCGGCGCCACCGTGCTGTTCGCCGGGTCTGACCTGCTGCCCGCGGTGGCGGCCATCCGGGACCGGCTGCCGCACGTCCGCGAGGTGATCACGGTCGGCGGGGCGGACGACGGGTACGAGGCGTTCCTGGGCGCGGCCCGGCCGGTTTCTGGGCGGCATGCCGAGGTCAGCGCGGAGGACCTGTGGCTGGTGATGTACAGCTCGGGCACGACCGGGCGGCCCAAGGGCGTGATGCTGTCGCACCGCAACATCGTGGCGCACACCCGCAACGCGGTGCCGATCGCGCCGATGGAGCCGGGCGACCGCAACCTGGTCGCGATGCCACTGTTCCATGTGGGCGGCACGTGCTACGCGCTGTTCGGCATCTACTGGGGGATGCCGAGCACGTTCACCCGGGAGCCGGACCCGGCCTCGCTGCTGGCCGCGTTCGCCGCCGGGGCGACCCACGCGTTCCTGGTGCCCGCGGTGGTGGCGGGGCTGCTGGCCGGCGGCGAGCCGGCGATCGCCGCGCTGAGCGGGCTGAAGTACCTGATCTACGGGGCCGCGCCGATGCCGCTGCCGGTGCTGCGCCAGGCGCTGGCGGCCTGGCCGCGACTGAACTTCGTCCAGGTCTACGGGCAGACCGAACTGGCCGGGGTGATCAGCGCGCTGCCGGCGCCAGCGCACCGGGACCCCGCCAGGCCGGACCGGCTCGCCTCGGCGGGCACGCCGCTGGCCGGCGCGGAACTGCGGGTGGTCGACCCGGCCACCGGGAAGGACGTCGCGGCCGGGGAGCCGGGCGAATTCTGGTTCCGGTCGGCGCAGCAGATGATGGGCTACCTGAACCGGCCGCAGGACACCGCGCAGGCGATCACCGCGGATGGCTGGCTGCGCAGCGGCGACATCGGGCACGTGGACGACGGCGGGTTCCTGTTCGTCTCCGACCGGGTCAAGGACATGATCATCACCGGCGGGGAGAACGTCTACTCGCCCGAGGTCGAGCAGGTCGCGGCCGAGCACCCGGCGGTGGCCGAGGTGGCGGTGATCGGGGTGCCCGATGAGGTGTGGGGCGAGAGCGTCAAGGCGATCGTGGTGCTCCGTCCCGGTGGCCTGCTGTCCGGGCCGGAGCTCATCGAGTTCACCCGGGAGCGCCTGGCGCACTACAAGTGCCCGCGCACCGTCGACTTCGTCGAGACGCTGCCGCGCACGCCCAGCGGGAAGGTGCTCAAGCGGACCCTGCGCGACCCGTACTGGGCGGGACGGGACCGGCAGATCTGAGCCCGCCGACCGCTGCGATCGTGGTCCCGCGACGCTTAGCCTGAGAGGGACCAGCCACGAGGAACGGGAAGCCGCTATGCACACGCCCGTCTGCGACCGCCTCGGGATCGAATTCCCGATCTTCGCCTTCAGCCACTGCCGCGATGTGGTCGCGGCCGTCACCAACGCCGGCGGCTTCGGGGTGCTCGGCGCCACCGGGCACAGCCCGCACACGCTGGACATCGATCTCACCTGGATCGACGAGCAGACCAGGGGCAAGCCCTACGGGGTCGACCTGCTGCTGCCGGCCAAGTACGAACAAACCGGCGGGGAGCCCCGGTTGCCGGCTGGCCACCAGGCCTTCGTCGAGGACCTGCTGGCCCGCTACGGGGTACCCGGGCTGCCGGCGCACATCCCGGCCGCGTCCGGCTCGATCAGCGTCTCGGCGCGGGCCGCGGACGACCTGATGGATGTCGCGTTCGGGCACCCGATCCGCCTGGTGGCCAGCGCGCTCGGACCACCGCCCGCGGAGTTGGTCACCCGGGCGCACCAGGCCGGGGTGGTGGTCGCCGCGCTGGTCGGCACCGCGGAGCACGCCCGCCGCCAGCAGGCCGCCGGGGTCGACCTCATCGTCGCCCAGGGCACCGAGGCCGGCGGCCACACCGGAACCATCTCCACCATGGTCCTGGTTCCCGAGGTCATCCGGGTCGTGCACCCGACGCCGGTACTGGCCGCGGGCGGGATCGTGACCGGCGCCCAGGTCGCCGCGGCCATGGCCCTGGGCGCGCAGGGGGTGTGGTGCGGCTCGGTCTGGCTGACCACCGAAGAGGCGGAGACCGACCCGTCGGTGCAGAAGAAGATGCTCGCCGCCACCAGCGCCGACACCGTCCGGTCGCGGTCGCTGACCGGCAAGCCGGCCCGGATGCTGCGCACCGCGTGGACCGATGAGTGGGAAGCGGAGAAGGCCCCGGCCGCGCTGCCCATGCCGCTGCAGACCATGCTCACCGCCGGCGCTCAGCAGCGCATCAACCGGCACGCGGCCACCGAGGGCAGCGGCGCCCAGCAGCTCGCCACCTACTTCGTCGGCCAGGGCGTCGGCCTGCTGGACCGGGTCGCCCGGCCCGCCAGGTGGTCGAGCAGATGGTCGCCGACTACCTGGCCGTGGCCGAGCGGTTCGCCGCGCAGCTGGAAGGCTGACGGAAGGGAGTGCGGCAGTGGATGACATCGTGGCCGTGGCGCGCGATGTGGTGCTCGAGCGCGGCGGCAGGCTGACCCAGGCGCAGATCCTTTCGGTGCTGCAAGTTGGTGACGACCGGCTCGGGGAAGTGCTGGCGCTGGCGCACGAAGTCCGGTTGAAATGGTGCGGTCCTGAGGTGGAAGTCGAGGGGATCGTGTCGCTGAAGACCGGCGGCTGCCCGGAGGACTGCCACTTCTGCAGCCAGAGCGGCCAGTTCTCCTCGCCGGTGCGGCCGGCCTGGCTGGACATCGGTGAGCTGGTCGAGGCGGCCAGGCGGACCCGGGCCACGGGCGCGACGGAGTTCTGCATCGTGGCCGCGGTGCGCGGCCCGGACGCCCGCCTGATGGCGCAGCTGCGCGAGGGGGTGACGGCGATCCGCGCGCAGGTCGACATCCAGGTCGCGGCGAGCCTGGGCATCCTCAGCCCGGACCAGGCCGACGAGCTGGCCGGCATGGGCGTGCACCGGTACAACCACAACCTGGAGACGGCGCGGTCATACTTCCCGCAGGTCGTGACCACCCACACCTGGGCGGAGCGGTGGGACACCTGCCTGCTGGTGCGCCGGGCCGGGATGGAGCTGTGCTGCGGCGCGCTGGTCGGCATGGGCGAAACCGTGGACCAGCGCGCCGAGCTGGCCGCGCAGCTCGGCGAGCTCGGCCCGGACGAGGTGCCGCTGAACTTCCTCAACCCGCGGCCGGGGACGCCGTTCGGCGACCTGCCGGTGATGGCGGCCACGGACGCGCTGCGGACCATCGCGGCGTTCCGGCTGGCGCTGCCCCGGACCATCCTGCGCTACGCCGGGGGCCGCGAGCTCACGCTGGGCGACCTCGGCACCCGCGACGGGCTGCTCGGCGGGATCAACGCGGTGATCGTCGGCAACTACCTGACCACCCTGGGCCGCGACCCCGGTGAGGACCTGGCGCTGCTGGCGGAGCTGCGGATGCCGATCAAGTCGCTCAGCGCGACCCTGTGACCGC
Source organism: uncultured Actinomycetes bacterium (assembly GCA_963819785.1). Classification (GTDB taxonomy): domain Bacteria; phylum Actinomycetota; class Actinomycetes; order Streptosporangiales; family Streptosporangiaceae; genus Palsa-504. Next base: position 430,289 of record CAWFXW010000020.1, read on the forward strand.
GGCGACCTACTGCGGGCACTGCGGCCTACCCGCTGTGCCGGCGGTGCCCGCGGACGGGTGCGGCCTGGCCGCGGACGGGCCGGGACACGAGGCCTGCGCCCGGCGGCTGGAGCTGGAGCCGCCGCGGTACTGCCCGCGATGCCGACGCCGGCTGGTGGTCCAGGTGCTGCCGGACCGCTGGGTGGCGCGCTGCACGGAGCACGGCGTGACCACCGCCGCCACCTGGACCGGCGGCGCGTTCCCAACGACATCAAGTTGTTGAGGCCTGACTCTGTGGCGCGGGAGGGGCTTTGTGGCGATGGCTACTCTGCCGGGCGTGGCGGACGAGAGGGACTGGTTCGGGCGGGCTGCTCGGGTGAGGGCGAGGGTCGCCAGGCAGGCGGCCGCGAGCAGCGAGTACGGGACCAGGTCCGACGTGGCCTGGGCCAGGGCCCCGCTGCCCGAGGCAGCCACGGCCTGGCCCGCGGCCCAGGCCAGGTTGGACAGGCCGAAGGCCAGCCCCTGCTCGAGCCCCTGACCCTGGGCGCCCTCGCTGACCAGCGTCATGGCCGGGGTGAAGAGCGTGCCGAACGAGGGCGCGCCCACGATCAGCACCGGGACCAGCACCCACGCCGACGCCACGGTCGGCGCGAGCAGGCTGACCGCCACCGCGCCGATCAGCGAGTACCTGATCGGCACCAGGGCACCCCGCCGGTCGGCGGCCCGCCCGGCGACCGGCGACAGGGCCGTCTCCACCGCGGCCGAAGCCAGGAACGCGCCCGCGATGATCAGGGCGGTGACCCCGAGATGGGCCATCCGCAGCGGGGCGAGCACATCAAGCACGCCGAAGGCCAGGCCCGCCAGCATCGTCAGCCACAGCCCGGTGGCCAGCCGGCGGTCGCGGATCGAGGCGAAGGCCTGCCGCAGTCCCTGCGGCAGCGATTCGCGCGGCGCGGGCACGGCGAACGCGATCGCGATCAGCACGGTGCCCGCCACCGCGGCGCTCGCGAACGCCGGGCCGGTGCCGATCTCGTCGGCGATCGCGCCCACGACCGGTCCGAACAGCGCCCCGCCCACGCCCGCGCCCATGGCCGTCCCGATCAGTTCGCCGCGGCGTTCGGGCGGCGCATCGGTCGCCAGCCAACCCATGGCCCCGGCCCAGGTGCCCGCCCCGCCCAGGCCCTGCACGAACCGGGCCGAGTCGAGGACCGTCGCGGCCGAGGCCCACCCGAAGACCAGCGTGGACACGCTCATCAGGGCCAGCCCCAGGACGACGGTCCGCCGGTAGCCCAGGTGCCCGGTGAGCAGCCCGCCCGGCAGCGCCCCGACCAAGGTGCCCAGCGGGTAGCTGGCCACCAGGATCCCGGCGCCGGACTTGGATAGGTGAGCCACGTGCGTGTAGTGCGGCAGGAGCGGGGTCAGCGCGGTGAAGAACATCGTGTCGACCAGCACGAGCACGCATACGAACAGCAGCAGCGCGCGCAGCGCCCGGGTCGTCACGCCTTCAATTAGATCCGAGCCGGGAGGGGCAGCGGCAGGGCGGGGAGCCCGTCGAGGCTGACCGCGTTGTGCGGCTTGGCGGCGCAGTACGCGGCGAACTCATCTCGTAGACCTTGCCCATGGCCGGTGCTCCTTCCGTCTCAAAATATGAGACAGAACGTCTCGTCCCCTAGGAACGAACGTAACACGACGGGACGATACCTGCCAACGTGATACGGGCCTTCACCGTGCGCCAGCCGTCGGCGACCACGGCGCGATGGGCCAGGTCGGCGACGATGGCGGTGGCGGTTTCCGGGGCGGGCGGCGGCTCTGGGATCATTATCACGTGGCCGTGATCCGCTGCCGCCCCGCTGAGCGGTAATGATGCCGACCGCCGCCGTTGTCGTCAACCGGAAGCGGATCCGGCACGTCGGCCACCTGCACCGCCGGTCCGCTGCTGGCGGCGGCCGCGCGCGGCTGGGAGCTGAACCTGGTGGAGACGGGGTCGGCCGACGCGGGCCAGGGCGCGACGCGGGAGGCGGTGGCGGCCGGCGCGCGGCTGGTGTTCGCGGTGGGCGGCGACGGCACGGTCCGGGCCTGCGCGCAGGCCCTGGCCGGCACGCAGGTCCCGCTGGCCATCGTGCCGCGCGGCACGGCGAACCTGGTGGCCACCGCGCTGGGCATCCCGTCGTCGCTTGGCGCCGCCCTGGCCGTCGGCTTCGGCGAGCACGAGCGGCGGATCGACTTGGCTCTCGCCGACGGCGTCACGTTCGCCGCGATGGCGGGCATCGGGCTGGACGCCGCGGTGGTGGGCGCGGCCGCGGCCGGGCTGAAGGGCGCCGCCGGGTGGCTGGGTTACGCCGCGGCCGGAGTCGGGCGGCTGGCCGGGCCGCGCACCGAATTCAAGATCCGCCTGGACGGCGGCGAGCCCCTCGGCCGCCTGGCCCGGTGCGTGGTGGTCGGGAACGTCGGCCTGCTGCCCGGCGGCTTCGTCCTGCTCCCGCAGGCCAGGCCCGACGACGGCCTGCTCGACGTGGGGATCCTGGCCCCGGCCGGGCCGTTCGGGTGGCCGCGGGTGGGCTGGCGGGTGCTGACCCGCAACCGGCACGACGACGCCGTGCTCGAGCGCTACCAGGCGCGGCGGGTCGAGATCGCGGCGCAGGCGGCGCTGCCGCGGCAGGCCGACGGGGAGCTCATCGGGACGGGCACCACGCTGACCGTGTCGCTGGCCCCCGGCGGCCTGCTGGTGCGGGTCCCGGCCGCGCGCCGGCGGGCACGGTGATCCGGACGCGGGCGGCGCAGGCGTGCTGGATAGCCTGAGCAGATGGACGTTGCGAAGCTTCTGGACCAGGTGTCGGAGAATCTGTCGGTGCGCCGGGCGTTCGGCGCCGCGTACGAGAAGGACGGCGCGCTGATCATCCCGGTCGCGCTGGTGGCCGGCGGCGGCGGTGGTGGCACGTCGCGCACCGGCCGCCAGGCCGCGGTCCCCGGCACGGCGGGCGATCCGGGGGCGGCGGTCGCGGTCCCCGGGGCGGCGGGCGATCCGGGCGCGGCGGTCGCGGTCCCCGGGGCAGCGGGCGATCCCGGGCCCATGGACGCCGGCGGAGGGTTCGGCGGGCTGGTGCTGCCGAGCGGCGTCTTCGTGGTCAAGGGCGATCAGGTCCGCTGGGTGCCCGCGGTGGAACCGACGATCGCCGTGCTGGCGGCGCTGGGCCTGGCGCGGCTGGTCGTCCAGGTCTGGGCCCGCCGGCACCGCTGAGCGCCGGGTCGCCGACGATCCGCATTAGACTGGATCTTGACCTCTACTCATGAGTAAATTTTGACTATTCTCAGGAGCGGGCGATCCGGGACAGTGCGGAGGGACGTATCCGATGACGGAAACAGGGACTGCGGCGGGAAACGGGCTCTCGGGGAAGGTCGCGCTCGTGGTGGGTGGTGGCTGGAGCGGGCCCGATGACTACGCCATCGGGATCGGCGGCGCGATCTGCCAGCACCTGACGCGTGCGGGCGTCCGGGTCGCGGTGCTCGACATCGAGGACGCGAACGCCGAGCGGACGCTGGCGCCCATCGTGAAGGAGGGCGGCGACGCGTTCAAGATCGTGGCCGACACCGCGGACGAGGCCGACTGCCAGCGGGCGGCGGACGAGGTTATCGCGCGCTACGGTCAGCTCGACATCCTGGTCAACAACGTGGGCGCGGGCACCGCGCCCGGAACCGAGCACGGGTCGCTGGCGGAGTTCGACCGGCTGATGGCGGTCAACTTCCGGGGCGAGGTCCTGATGGCCGGGCACGCGGTGCCGCACATGCCGCGGGGCGGCGCGATCGTTAACGTGGGATCGGTATTCGGGGCCATCGACCCGATCCCGGGCGGGTACGCGATCAGCAAGCGCGGGGTCTCGCTGGTCCTGACGCCGACCCTGGCCGCCCAGTACGCCCCGCAGGGGATCCGGGTGAACTGCGTCAGCGTCGGCTACGTCTGGAACGCCGTCACCCAGCTGGTGCACGACCGCCAGGCGCCGGGGACGACCATGGAGGAGTACCGCCAGGGCCGGACCGACGTGCTCACCGCGCTGCGCGTCGAGGGGGACGGGTGGGACGTGGCCGAGGCGGTCGCGTTCCTGGCCAGCGACAAGGCGCGCTGGATCACCGGGCAGGACCTGATGGTCGACGGCGGGTACGGACTGCTGAACGCGTTCGACATGTCGCCCTACGGGCGGAATCTCGCGGTCACCAGATAGCGTGAATTCCCCTTTCGCATGAGTCAAATTTGAGGTGCGGTAGGCCTCGGGGCGCGTGGTCGGCTAGCCCCTGAGCCCGCTGACAGCGGCTAGGACCACAGTCGCTGCCACCGTGGCACACAGCAGCAGGAGCCACGCGGTCCGGGGCCAGCTTCGTGCCCCGGTCGCTGATCCGGCATGGTGCGGGGCGGTCACCAGATCACGGCTCGGCTGGCCCGCCGGGCCGGCCGCGGCGAACGGCACGGAGACCGCGCTGGCGGCCAGGTCCGGGCGGGAGCGGGCGGCCAGGTCCGGGCGGATGCGGGCGGCCAGGTCCGGGCGGGAGCGGGCGGTGGCCGCGGCGGCGGCCCAGCCGATCGTCGCGGTCAGCAGCGGGATGGCCACCAGGTTCTCCATCATGTTGCTGCCGAGCCGGTCACCGATGATGGCCGGGACGGTCGAGCCCGGGTCCGCGGGCGGCCCGCCAGCACCGAGCACCACGACCGCGATGACCCCGTACAGGTACAAGCCCAGGCCTGCGCTGAGGGCGGCCAGCCGGGCGATGCCGCGGCCGACCGCGGCGCTGCCGGTCCACAGCGTGCCGGCCACCCCCACCAGCAGCGGCACCGCGACCATCGGCACCAGCGGCGTGAACGGCGCGGTCAGCGGGGCGATAACCCCGTGGAAGGTGAACCCCTTCATCGCCAGCCAGGCCAGGGCGACGAGCAGGCCGCCCAGCAGCCCGGGCACGGCGACGGCGCGGCGGCGCAGCAGCAGGCTCGCGCCCAGGGTGAAGCCGGCCAGGAAGGCCAGCGCGACCGCCGCGAACACCCAGCCACCGTTGCCCAGCCGGTACCGGAGGACCTCGGAGGCGAACAGGCCGTCGGCGCCGGCCGCGACCACGACCATCGCCCACACCGCCGCGGCGGCCCGTCCCCAGGGCGGCAGCAGCAGTACGGCGCCGACGCAACCGGCCGCGAAGCGCCACCGCCGGTCCTGGGCCTCGATGTGATCCAGTTCCCCGAGCATGCCGTGGCCCCACTCCGCCCGCTCGGGTGACAGCAAGCCGACCGCCCACCGCAGCAGCCGCACCGGCATGTCATCGCGCGCTCCCTGGGCGGCCGGGACCGCCCGGGCGGCGCGCAAGAGCAGGGCTATCGCGATACCCGCCGGGCACATCATCAAGACCAGCATCTTGGCCATTACGCCTCACTCAAGCGGGTGCGCGGGAACGGAACGGCCCGGCCGGCGCGGCTGCGGCCAGCGCAGCCACGTACTCCCGGCCGGCCGGGGTCAGCCGGTACAGATGGCGGGGCGGCCGACTGCCCAGGCCCGGCTCCCAGGACGTCTCCAGCAGGCCCCGGTCGGCGAGCCGGACCAGGATCGGGTACAGCGAGCCGGACTTCAGGTGCACCTCGGTGACCAGGTCGTAGCCGTAGCGCCAGCACGCCGGATCGGCTGCCAGCGCTCGCAGGACGCTGATCGCCTGGGCGGATGGTGGACGGTTACGCTGCATGGGCGTTAACTCTACTCATATAGCGATAAGAGTCAACGCCCCGGATCAGGAGATCAGCCAGGACTCCGGCGGGCCGGGTAGCTGGTCGGCGTAGCGGAAGTCGAAGCCGGCCAGGCGGGCGTAGTACTCGTCGAGCGTGCCGTCGATGTCGAAGCTGACCAGGATCAGGGCCGCCGGGGTGTCGGCCATTTCTAGGGGACGAAGACGACCTTGCCGAACAGGTCGCCGGTGATCATGGCGGCGAACCCGTCGCGGGCGTCGCGGAGGGGCAGGACGCGGTCGATGACGGGGCGGACGCCGGCCTGCTCGCAGAACCGGGCCAGCCGGGCGAGCTGGTCGCGGCTGCCCATGGTGGAGCCGGTGACCGACAGCTGGGTGAAGAAGATCCGGGTCAGCTCGGCTGGCGGGGCATCGCCGCTGGTCGCCCCGCAGATCACGATCCGCCCGCCCGGCCGCAGCGACCGGACCGAATGCGCCCAGGTCGCCTGGCCCACGGTCTCCATCACCACGTCGACCCGCTCGGGCAGCCGGGCACCGGGCTCGAACGCCCGGTCCGCGCCGAGCTTGACGGCCCCGTCGCGTTTGGCCTCGGTGCGGCCGGTGGCCCAGACCCGGTACCCGGCCGCCCGGCCCAGCAGGATCAGCGCGGAGGCCACCCCGCCGGACGCGCCCTGCACCAAGATGGTCGCGCCGGGCTGGGCTCCGGACTTCTCGAACAGCATCTTGTACGCGGTCAGGTACGCCGTCGGCAGGCAGGCCGCCTCCTCGAACGACAGCGCGGCCGGCTTGGCGACCAGGTTCCGCCGCGGCACCGTGACCAGCTGGGCGAACGTCCCGTCGTACCGTTCGGACAGCAGCGACCGGCGCGGGTCCAGCGTCTCGTCCCCGCCGCCGGCGTCCGGGTCGCCGACGACCGAGTGCACGATGACCTCGTTGCCGTCCGGGTCCAGGCCCGCCGCGTCGCAGCCGACGACGATGGGCAGCCGGTCCGCGGAGATCCCGACCCCGCGCAGCGTCCACACGTCATGGTGGTTCAGCGCGGCCGCCTTGACCGTGACCGTCACCCACCCGTCCGGGGGCACCGGGTCCGGCCGCTCCCCCAGGTCCAGCCCGGCCAGCGGATCCTCAGCATCGATACGCGCAGCAGTCACAGCGAACACGGGGCCACCTCTCAGTTATGTGGGCTGCTCGGCGGCGACGAGCTTAGCGCCGCGCGACCAGGACGCCGCCGCCGCGATCAGGCAGCACGCGACGGAAAAGCCGAACGCGATGTGCAGGCCGTCCCGGAACGGGCCGGTGAGCAGGCCGGGCAGGAAGCTGCGGCCGGTCAGTTCGGCCGCCTTGGCCGCGGGCAGGTGCACCAGGGCGCTGGGGCCGAGCAGGTGGCCGATCGGGTTGTACCCGAGGAACGAGGCGAACAGGATGGAGATCGGCGGCAGATGGCTGATCTGCTGGGCGGTGCCGGCCGGAACGCCCTGGGCGATCAGGCCCGAGTTCAGCGTGCGGGGCAGGGTGGCGGCCAGGCCCGCGATCATCAGGCTGAAGAAGATGCCGAGCGAGAACACCTGCGCGGAGTTCATGAAGGTCGAGTTCATCCCGCCGCCGGCGCCGCGGTCGCGGGCGGGGAGGCTGTTCATCACCCCGGCCCGGTTGGGCGCCGCGAACGCGCCCATGGCGAGCCCGTTGAGCAGCAGGATCGCGGCGAAGGCCGGGTAGGAGAAGTTGACCGGGAGCAGTTCGAGCAGCACGAACGCCACGGCGGCGGCGATCATGCCCCCGGTGGCGAACGGGCGCGACCCGTAGCGATCCGACAGCCGGCCCGAGATCGGCCCGGCGATGAGGAACCCGGCCGTCATCGGCAGCATGTACACGCCGGCCGCCTCGGCGGAACGCCTGTCGACGGTCAATGCAGCGCCCTCCCGAGACTACTGTTCTAAAGTTACCAATCTATAATACTATGAGACCGCTGGCTACGGACGGGCAGGAGGCAGACAGCGTGCTCGCGCTACTGACAGACGAACAGGTCATGCTGGCGGATATGGCCAGGGACCTGGGCCGCAAGCTGGGACTGGCCAATCCCGCGGATCTCGAGGGCGCCGACCCGGGCGCCTGCTGGCAGGAGCTGGCCCGGGCCGGCCTGCTCGGCTTCCGGGTCAGGGACGAGTCCGGCAGGCCGGCGGCCAGCGGGGTCGAGGTCGCCGTGGTGAGCGAGGCGATGGGCGCGGCACTGGTGCCGGTCGCCTACGTGATCTCCGGAGTCCTGGTCCCCGAACTGCTGGCCATAGCGGATGCCGCGGACGCGCTCCAGGCGGACGTGGCCGAGGGCCGCACGATCATCGGCCTGGCCATGCGCGCCGACCTGACCGAGGTGGCCACCACCGAGGAGCTTTCCGCGGCCGTCCTGGCCGGCACGCCCGGGTACCGGACCGTCCTGGCCCGAGCCGCCGGGACGGGCGAGATTGTCAGCGTCGCGGCCGCCCCCGGCGATCTCGAGCGGCTGGATGGCGCCGAGCTTTCCCTGCCGTTGCACCGCTGGCGTGACGCCGGCGGGCTGGAGCCGGCCGCCGTGGGCGGTTCGCCGTCGGCCGAGGCCCTGGACCGCTGGCTGGCCCTGGGCCTGAGCGCGCTGTCGGCGGAGATGACCGGCGCGGCCGAGGCCGGCCTGCGCGGGGCCATCGAGTACAGCAAGAACCGCGAGGCGTTCGGCGTGCCCATCGGGATGTTCCAGGCGCTGCAGCACCTGGCCGCCGACGCGTACGTGGCCTGCGAGGGGCTGCGCAGCACGAACAACTACGCGTCGTGGGCGATCGACGAGGAACCGGTACCGGACGCGCTGCTGGCCGCCCGGGTGGCCAAGGCCTACGCGGGCCGCCAGATGGTGAGCGTGACCGAGACCGTGATGCAGATGTACGGCGGAATCGGCAACACGTGGGAACACATCGCGCACTTCTACGCCCGCCGGGTGCTGCTGAACCGGTACCTGCTGGGCGACACCCGGCTCCAGCTCGCGGCCATTGCCGACCGGCGGCTGGCACGCCTGTCACCGACCGCGCGGTAACCGCCAGCCAGGCCCCGAACCAAGGAGAGACGATGGATTTCCGCGACACCCCGGAAGAGGCCGAATACCGGGCCAAGACGCGGGCGTGGCTGCAGGAGCACTGCCCGGTGCCGTTCCCGCGCACCGGCCTGCTGACCGGCGGGCCGCTGGAGGAGATCGACGAGTCCCCGCAGACCCGGCAGCGGCAGCGGGACTGGCGCCGGCTGCTGTTCGACGCGGGGTACACCCTGCAGTCCTGGCCGAAGGACTGGGGCGGCCGCGGCATGCCTCCCATCTACGACGCGATCTTCAACACCGAAGCCGCGGAGGTCGGCGCTCCGGGCCTCGGCGTGGCGCACCTTGAGCGGGTCGTGATGATGGCCGGCACTCCCGAGCAGCGGGAGAAGTTCGTCATGCCCACCATGCGCGGGGATCTGCAGTGGTGCCAGGGCTTCAGCGAGCCCAGCGGCGGCTCTGACCTGGCCGCGCTCAAGACCCGGGCCGTGCTAGTGAAGGGGGATGGGGAGGTGGGTGGGGATCACTACGTCGTCAACGGGGCCAAGCTATGGACCAGCGGGGCGACCCACGCCGACTGGTGCTTCCTGCTCGCCCGCACCGAACCCGACGCGCCCAAGCACCGCGGCATCACCATCTTGCTGGTCGACATGAAGACCCCCGGAGTCCGGCCCGGCGGGGTCAAGACCACCGACGCCGGGACGCACACCGCCGAGGTTGCCTTCAACGACGTCATCGTCCCGGTCGGAAACCGGATTGGCGAGCCGGGGGCCGGCTGGCAGCTGGCCATGGGAGCGCTGGCCTACGAACGCGGACCCGGCGACGTCGGGGTCCTGCCCGGCTACCGTTCCGAGCTGCTCATGCTGGAGGACGTCGCCGCCGAGCGCGGCCTGGTCGGCGACCCGATCATCCGCGAGCGGCTGGCCTGGGCCTACGTCGTCGGCGAGGTGCTGGAGAAGGACACGATCAAGCAGCTGTCGCTACGCGTGGCCGACCGCCCGCCGGGCCAGGAGGGCTCGGTCACCAAACTGCTGTGGTCCTCCACCGTCCAGGAGATCGAGCACGTCGTCCTGGACGTGGTCGGGCCGGACGCCGTGACCGGGCTGCGCCCGGGCTGGTGGTCCAGCTACTTCCGGTCCCGCCCGGCCAGCGTGTACGGCGGCACCGAGCAGATCCAGCGCAACATCGTGTCCCAGCGGATCCTCGGCATGCCTCGCGCCCCCAGATGAAGCCCGCCCCCTTCGAGTACCACGCGCCGCAGACGCTGGAGGAGGCGCTGGCCCTGCTCGCGGAGTTCGGCGACGAGGCCAAGGTACTCGCGGGCGGGCAGAGCCTGGTGCCCGTCCTGGCGCTACGGCTGTCCAGGTTCGAGCATCTGGTCGACCTGAACCGGATAGCTGCGCTCCGTTATGTGGGCGCCGCGAACAGCGTCACCCGGGTGGGGGCGATGACCACCCAGGCCGCGATCGAGGGTAGCCCGGAAGTGCGGGCCCGGGTCCGGCTGCTCGCGGACGCGACGGCGCGGATCGGCCACTTCCAGATCCGCAACCGGGGCACGATCGGCGGCTCGGTATGCCACGCCGACCCGGCCGCGGAATACCCGGCCGTGGCGGTGACCCTCGACGCCGAGCTCGACCTGGCCAGCGTGCGCGGCACGCGGACGGTCGGCGCGACGGAGTTCTTCACCGGCCCGCTGATGACGGTCACGGAGCCGGACGAGGTCGTGACCGAGATCAGATTCGGCCCTGTTGTCTCCGGCTGGCATACAAATGGCAGCGCGATCGTGGAAATGGCGCGGCGGCACGGGGACTTCGCGCTGGCCGGCGCGGCCTGCGCCGTCGAGGTCGACCCCGGCGGCCGGGTGCGGAGCCTGCGGCTCGGGCTGTTCGGCGTGGCGTCCGTGCCGGTCCGGGCCCGGGCCGCCGAACAGGCGGCGCACGGCACGGCCGCGGCCGACCTCGACCCGGTGGCGGTCGGCCGGGCCGCGGTGGCGGACATCTCCTTCGCCTCCGACGTGCACGCCGACGCCGGCTACCGGGAGCGGGTCGCGGCTCACCTGGCCGGCCAGGCGGTGCGGCAGGCGCTCGCCGAGGCGCGGTCAGCAGCCGCGGCGGCCGGCTCGGGAGGCCCGGCGATCGGCTCGGGAGGCCCGGCGGTCGGCGCGGGAGGCCCGGCGGTTCGCTCGGGAGGCGCGGCATGACGGAGCATCAGCTCGACGTCACCGTCAACGGCCGGGCGGTGACGGCCACGGTCGAACCGCGCCTGACGCTGGCCGACTTCCTGCGCGACCGGCTGCGGCTGACCGGAACCCACCTGGGCTGCGAGCACGGCGTCTGCGGTGCCTGCACGGTCCTCGCCGACGGCGCGGCCATCCGGTCGTGCCTGGTCTTCGCGATCCAGATGCAGGGCGCGGCGGTCACCACGGTCGAGGGCCTGACCCCGGGCGGCGGCGGGCTGAGCGACGTGCAGGAGGCCTTCCGCGCGGAGCACGGGCTGCAGTGCGGCTTCTGCACGCCGGGGTTCGTGGTGTCGGTGACGGCGTTCCTGGACGCGAACCCCGATCCGAGCGCGGAGCAGATCCGGGACGGGCTGTCGGGGAACCTGTGCCGGTGCACCGGCTACCAGGGGATCGTGCGCGCGGTCCAGGCCGCAGTCCACGCGCGCCGGGAGGCCCGCGATGCCTGAGCCCGGGGGGACGGCGGGGCGGTATGTGGGGGCCCGGGTGCAGCGGCTCGAGGATCCCCGGCTGCTGGCCGGGCGCGGGCACTACATCGACGACCACGCGGTGCCCGGCATGCTGCACGCCGCGTTCGTCCGGAGCCCGGTCGCGCGCGGCTCGCTGGCCCGGGTCGACGTCTCCGAGGCAGTCGCCATGCCGGGGGTGGCCGCGGTGTTCACCATGGACGACTTCCGCGAGGTGTTCAAGCCGACGTACTCGACCATTATCGGCCGCGACGCGGTGACCCCGCCGCTGCGGCCGCTGGCCGACGGCGACGTCCGCTTCGCCGGCGATCCGGTCGCCATCGTGGTGGCGCAGTCCCGCTACCTGGCCGAGGACGCCGTCGAGGCGGTCGACCTGGACCTGGAGCCGATGCCGCCGGTCATGGACAGCGCGACCGGGCTGTCCAGCCAGATCCTGGTGCACCCCGAGACCGGGTCCAACGTCGCCGCGCAGATCTCCGCTCCCGCCGACGACGAGCAGGCCTTCGCGACCGCCGCGCACGTGGTCACCGAGACCGTCGCGCAGCACCGCTACGTCGCGGTGCCGATGGAGGGACGCGGCCTGGTGGCGAGCTGGGAGCCGGGCCGCGGCGAGCTGACCATCTGGGCCGCGACCCAGGCGCCGCACGAGATGCGGTCCTACTGCGCCCGGATGCTGGGCCTGCCCGAGCACCGCGTCCGGGTGGTGATGGGAGACGTGGGCGGCGGCTTCGGTCAGAAGATGTTCGTCACCCGCGAGGAAATGGCCGTCGTGCTGGCCAGCTACCTGCTCGGCAGCCCGGTGCGGTGGATCGAGGACCGGGCCGAGAACCTGCTGGCGGGCGGGCACGCCCGGGAGGAACAGGCCACGATCTCGATGGCCACCGACCGCGACGGGCACCTGCTGGCCGCGCGCGTGCACCACGTGGAGAACGTCGGCTCGTACAGCGTGCCCGGCACCGGCAGCGTCGGCGGCGGGGTGGCGGCGTTCTTCCCCGGCCCCTACCGGCTGCCCACGCTGTCGTTCACCAACCAGGCGGTCTACACCAACACCTGCGGCCGGTGCGCGTACCGGGGGCCGTGGCTGTTCGAGACCGTGGCCCGCGAGCAGATGATGGACATCGTGGCGCGCGCCATCGGGATGGACCCGCTGGCCCTGCGCCGCGCCAACGTGATCCGCGAGGAGGACCTGCCGTACACCAGCGCCACCGGCGTGCCGTACGCGCGGATCAGCCCGGCCGAGACGCTCGGGCAGGCCGCCGAGCTCATCGGCTACGACTCGTTCCGGCGCGAGCAGCAGGCGGCCCGGGAGCAGGGCCGTTACCTGGGCGTCGGGCTGAGCCTGTACGTCGAGCCGATCCAGACCCGCGGCCCGCTCGGCAGCGAGGGCGCCATCTTGCGGATCGACCCCACCGGCGAGGTCACGCTGATCATGGGCACGGCCAGCCACGGGCAGAGCCTGGAGACGACCATGGCCCAGGTCGTCGCCGACGTGCTCGGCTGCGAGCCCGGCTCGATCGCGTTCATCCAGGGCGACACGGCCGTGGCCCCCTGGGGACCGGGCACCGGCGGCAGCAAGAGCGCGGTGATCGCGGCGGGCGCGGCCCAGCTGGTCGCCGAGCAGATGCGGGACAAGCTGCTGCGGGTGGCCGGCCATGTGCTCGAGGTGTCAGTGAGCGACCTGGAACTGTCCGGCGGCGGCGCCCGGGTGCGGGGCGACCCGGAGGCCCGCCTGTCGTTCGGCCAGCTGGCCGAGGCGGCGTACCTGAACCCCGCCGCGCTGCCCGCCGATCTCGAACCCGGCCTGCTGGTCAGCGCCCGGTCGGTGGCTCCGCCGCTGGTGCTGGCCAACGCCTGCCACGCCTGCACGGTCGAGGTCGACGTGCACACCGGCCGGGTAACCATCCTGCGCTACGTGGTGAGCGAGGACTGCGGCCCGATGATCAACCCGATGGTGGTGGAGGGGCAGATCGCCGGCGGCGTCGCGCAGGGCATCGGCGGCGTGCTGTACGAGCACATGGTCTACGACGGCGACGGCAACCCGCTGACCACCACGTTCATGGACTACCTGCTGCCGACCGCGGGCGAGATACCCGACGTCGAGTACGGCCACGTGGTGACCCCGGCGGACACCCCCGGCGGCTTCAAGGGCGTCGGCGAGGGCGGGGCCATCGGCTCGCCGCCCGCCGTGATCAACGCGGTGGCCGACGCGCTGGCCCCGCTGGGCGCGCGGATCACCGGGACGCCGCTGGGCCCGGCGCAGGTGCTGGCCGCGGTGGCGGCCGCCGAGGCGGCGTCGTAGGGGCCGGGGGCACGAACCACGGCCCGTTCGGCGTAACAATGCTTTTAGAAACCGGCCGGCCACGTGCACAGGGTCCGTCCGGGCCGGGCTCACCGGCGCGGGGCCGAGGACGGCACCGAGGTGGGCGGTCAGGGTGGCGCGGGTGCCGGCCGGGGTGACGATGCCGTCGGCGGCCCAGTGGTGCTCGCCGGCCGCGGCCGGGCCGTCGTCCCAGCCGGCCCGGGCGCCGGGCCAGGCGATGACCAGGTCGGTGGCGATCCGGGCCGGGCCGGTGACCAGCAGGCCGGCGCCGAGGGCCCGTCCGGTGATGACCCAGCACTTGGGCACCTCGGCGAGCTGGACCGCCTGGGCGAGCATCATGGCGCGCGAGATGGCCCCCGGCTCGGCCGACGGCCCGGCGGAGTCGATCAGGAACACCAGCGGCAGCCCGAAGGCGTCGCAGGTGCAGACCAGCCGGGTGGCCTTCAGGCACTCGTCGGCCGCGAAGGCGCCGTGGATCGCCAGCACGCCGACCGGGAGGCCGTCCAGCCGGGCCAGGCCGGTGACCAGGGCGGGCGCGAAGTCGCGGCGCAGCTCGAAGAACGACCCGCGGTCGACGAGGCCGTCGATGAGCTCGCGGGGGTCCGGCCCGGGCTTCAGGTCCGGATGTTGGCCGGGGGCGGTGACGGGCAGGGGTTTGCCCGCCGCCGTGGGCAGGAACGACAAGAAGCGCCGGATCGCCGCGTAGAACCTCGTCCACGGATCCGGCGATCGTGTCGGCCTGCCCGTTGCGCCGGTGCACCTCGGTGCCGCCGAGTTCCTCCATCGTGACCTGCTCGCTGGTGCCGATGGCCAGCACCCGCGGGCCGGTCAGGGCCAGGCACGCGCCCTTGAGCTGCACCACGTAGTCCGACATGCCGGTGAAGAAGCTGGAGTCGCCGAACGAGTGGTGGACCAGCGCCGAGACCACCGGCACGTCGCGCCGGCGGCTGGCCATCTCGGCCAGCATCGGCCCGCCGCTCATCCCCCAGAACCGTGTCCAGGACGCCGAGGTTGCGTCGTCCGCCGCGGGCCAGGCCGCCGGTGCCCGAGGAGATGGCCACGTACGGCTGGCGGCGGTTGAGCGCGCGCCTGACGACGTGCCCGGACAGGCCGACGGTGACCGGCCGCCCGTCGATCAGCGCCTCGCCGCCGTCGGTGTCGCTGACCTCGTCCATGCCCTCGCTGAAATGCTGGGCCGGGACGTAGGAGCCCGGGTCGACCAGGGCCTCGACGTGCTCGCGGAACGTGGGGCGCTTGGCCGGCTGGGCTTGCTGGGCTTGCTGGGCTTGCTGGGCTTGCTGAGTGGCGTTGGCGTGGCTCATCGGGGTTCCTTGTCAGTACCAGGTCAGTACCAGCGGGGCCAGCTGGCCAGGGGGCTCGGGGTGGTGCGGGGCGGGCGTTCGGCCAGTGCGGATCGCAGGTGGCGGGCGACGATTCTGCGCGTCTCGCCCGGCTCGATGATGTCGTCGATGGTCAGGTTGGCGGCCACGCCGTAGGGTTCGAAGCCGACGCCGAGCTCGGCGGCCTTGGCCTGGAGGAAGGCGGCGCGCTCGGCTTCGGGGAGCTGCTTGATCTGCGGCTCGAACAGGACGTTGGCCGCCACCGGCGGGTCCATGAACCCGATCTCGGCGCCGGGCCAGGCCAGGCTCAGGTCGACCTGGCGGTTGCCGTCCAGGATCACGAACGCCAGGCCGAAGGCCTTGCGGATGACCACGCTGACCGCGGGCACGGTGAGCTGCGACATGGCGTGCAGCAGGGTCATGACGCGGACGATGGCCCGGTCACGTTCGGCCTGGGCGCTGACCAGGAAGCCGGGCGTGTCCTGCAGGACGAGCAGCGGGATGCCGAACGCGTCGCACAGGCAGACGAAGCTGACCGCCTTGAGGCAGCACTCCGGGGTCAGGCCGCCGGCCATCCGCATCGGCGCGTTGGCCAGGACGCCGACCGGGACGCCGCCGATGCGGGTTAGCGCGGTGATGATGTTGCGGGCGTAGTTCGGCTTGAGCTCGAAGAAGGTGCCCGCGTCGCAGATCCGGCGGATGACGGCCTTCATGTCGTAGGCGCGGCTGCGGCGGGCCGGGACGAGCCTGGCGATCTGGTCGTCGTAGCTCATCGGGTCGTACTCGTCGGTCACCGGGAGCGGGCCGCCGGCGTAGGACGGGAGGTAGGACAGGAACTTGCGGGTGAGCGCGTAGGCCTCGTCGGGTGATGCGGCGATCGCGTCGACCTCGCCGCTGGCCGCTGCGCTGGCTCCGCTGGCTCCGGTGGCTCCGGTGGCTCCGCTGGCTCCGCTGGCTCCGGTGGCTCCGGTGGCTGCGCCGGCTCCCAGGGATAGGCGGGTGCCTTCGAGCTGGACCAGGAAGTCGCACAGGCCCGCGGAGAACGCGGCGGCGCCGCAGGTGTCGCCGAGGACCATGGAGACCACCGGGATGGCGCGCCGCCGCTCGAGCAGGTACGGGAACGCGGGCTCGGCACCGAACGTCCGGGCGTTCGCCGTGCCGGTCTTCCCGGGCCGGGCGGCCAGGCTGGGGACGGCGTCGCCGAGCGCGATCTCGACGTAGGGGCGGTGCTGCTGGAGCGCCATCTGGTACAGCCGGGCGGCCTTGCCGGTGCTGCGCCTGTGGGGGGCGGTCACGCTGTCATCGTCCGCGGCCACGGTGACCGGCCGGCCATCGAGGGTGGCGTGACCGCCGATGATGCCGCCGCCGTAGGGGCCCGGCTCCGGTGCGGTCACCTTGTCGACGAACGTCGCGAACAACCCGATTTCACCGAACGATCCGGGGTCCACGAACTCGGCGATGTGCTCGCGGGCGGTGCGGCGGCCGGCCGCGTGGATCGCGCTGATCGCGTCCGGGCCGCCCATCTGGGTGGTGACCTGCTCGCGGAGCTCGCGCAGCCGTTCGACCGTCCTGATCTCGTCCGGGACCTCGTCGTCGGGCTGGTAGGCGGCCTCGTCGGTGGCGGTGCGCGGCCGGCCCCGTCGGTCAGCGGTGTCGTCATGGCCCTCCCATCAGCATCTGTCAATTATTGTACATTTATCTATCTTTGTGCCAGCATTGGCTCACATCAAGTGGAACATGACCGACGGATTCAAGGACGCCATCAGGGCCAGGGCGGGTAGGTAGCTCATTGTGGGGGTTGACCGGTCTGTTATCGCGGCCCGGCTGGCCCAGTTCGAGCGGGTCCCGATCACGCGGCCCGGGCTGCGGGCCGCGTCGGTGGCGATCTGCGTGCTGCTGCGCGAGGACGTGCCCTGCCTGCTGATCACCAGGCGGGCGGCGGGCCTGCGCAGGCATTCCGGGCAGTGGGCGCTGCCCGGAGGGAGCCGCGATGCGGACGAGTCCGTGCCGGACGCGGCGCTGCGGGAACTGCGCGAGGAAACGGGCGTGGCGGCGTTGCCGTCTGCGGTACTGGGAGTCCTGGACGACTTCGCGACCCGGTTCGGGTTCTTGATGACGCCGGCGCCGGTCCTGCGGCTGGCCCTGCTGGGCGGCTGGGTGTACACGCCGACCGCCGCCATCATCCATCAGTTCTGCCAGCTGGCTTTGCACGGGCTCACCACGCGGGTGGCCCACTACGAGCAGCCGGTGTTCGCCTGGCGCTAGCGGCCCGGGGTGCTCGGCTTGGGCGCGGCGCTTTCCGGGGGGCTGAGGTGGCCGGGTGCAGGGTTACCAGGTCAGGACGACGGCTTCCTCGACGGTCTCGCGGGCCGGGCTGGCGCGGCGCTTGCGGGCGGCGCTGTGGCTGTCGGCGCGCTTCTGGCCGCGGCCCATGGCCACCTGGCCGTCTTCCTTGGCCACCACCGGGCGCGGCATGGGCGCGAGCTCCCACAGGTCGTCGAGCAGCTTGTGCAGCACGTCGCGGCGCAGCGAGTAGTAGTAGTTACGGCCCGACTTGCGCACGTTGATCAGGCCCGCGTGGTGCAGGATCTTCGTGTGGTAGGAGATCGTCGGCTTGGAGACGGGCAGCGTGTCCTCCAGGGTGATGCACGCCAGCTCGTCCACCGAGGCCATCTGCACGATGATGCTCCACCGGACCGGGTCGCTGAGGGCCTTGAAGATCTCGGTCGGGGGCTGCCGCGGCATGTCGTCAATGGTCATGATGTTCCCGGTTCCGACGGTTTAAGTATTTCAATATTGTAAACCATTTCGAAGCTTTGGTCAGCTCCTGGCGGGCCGGGGGGCGTCGGGTGACTGTCCGGAGCGTGGCAGCCGACGGCCCGTTCGGCAGAAAAAGAGGCGGCGCAGAGGTGCCGGGGAGTATGGTCCGGCGGGCGGGAAGCGGTGCGGGCCCGATCCTTGACGGGGGCGGTCACTGACCGTCAAAATAGTTCGATAGTTATAGATTGACCCAAAATTGGGTGCGTCCGACGGGCGTAAACTGCCGGTCGGCAGATAGGCGGGCAATGGCTGAACGGACATCTGAGCTGCCGCTGGGCGGGATCCGCGTGCTCGACCTGGCGGGTCCGCTGGGCAGCTACGGCGGCCGGCTGCTGGCCGATGCGGGCGCGGACGTGGTCAAGGTCGAACCGCCCGAGGGTGATCAGCTGCGGCGCCGGCCGCCGTTCGCCGGCGACCGGCCGGGCCCGGACCGCAGCCTCAGCTTCGCCTACTACCACGCCAACAAGCGCGGGGTGGTGCTCGACTACCGCCGTCCCGAGGCGGCCGCCGCCCTGGCCGAGCTGGGCGCGAACGCCGACGTGATCGTGCTGACGCCGACCGCGCGCGAGCCGGTGGCGGGCTTCGACACCGAGACCGGCGAGCTGGCGTGGGCCGGGCCGGACGCGGTGATCTGCTGCATCACGCCGTTCGGGCTGACCGGGCCGTACCGGGCCTGGCGGGCCACGCACCTGACCTCGCACGCGCTGAGCGGCCTGATGTACGTCCAGGGCGCGCCCGAGGGGCCGCCGGTGGTGGTGCCGGGCCAGCAGCTGTACGACTTCACCGGGACGCACGCCGCGCTGGCGGTGCTGACCGCGCTGCGCGAGCGGCCGCGGGCCGGCGGCCAGCTGATCGACATCTCGGCGCACGAGGTGCTGACCCAGTCATGCTTCGATATTTACAGCTACACCAACTCGGCGCTGATCGGCCGGCGGCGGCCGCGGGCCGTGCAGTACTCCGGCGGCGGCTCCTGGCCGTGCCGGGACGGCGTGATCGAGTTCACCGCGTCCACCGACAAGCACTGGTTCGCGCTCATGGAACTGCTCGGCCATCCCGCCGAGCTGGCCGATCCCTCCTGGGCCCACCCGGTGGTCCGGCACCCGTACGAAGAGAAGATCATCGAGGTCATGCGGCCGCTGATCGCGGCGATGAGCCGCGAGGACTTCTTCGTCCGGGGCCAGCAGCTCGGCCTGCCCTGCACCGTGATCAATACGGTGGGCGACTTCGTGGACGACCAGCAGCCGCGCAGCCGCGGCTTCTTCGTCCGGCGCGAGCTGGCGGGAGCGGGCGAGGTAGACCTGCCGGGCGAGCCGTTCCGCTGCACCGAGCGCGTGCTGGACCAGTACCGGCGGCCGGCGCCGGGGCTGGGTTCGAGTTCTCTGGCGGAGATCGCCGGCGAGTGGCGCGAGCCCGCGCCGGCGGCCCCGGTGCCGGGGCCGCTGAGCGGCATCCGGGCCATCTCGTTCGGCACCGCGATCGCGGGCGCGCTCAGCGGGACCGCGCTGGCCGAGCTGGGCGCCGACGTGGTCAAGATCGAGTCGCCGGCCCGGCCGGACAACCTGCGGCGGCTGTGGGCGCCCGGCGAGCCGGTGATCCACGAGCCGTCCGGCGCCGACACCTCGCCGATGTTCGCCAACTTCAACCGCACCACCCGCAGCGTCGCGCTGGACATGAAGGACCCGGACAGCGTGGCGCTGTTCCTGCGGCTGGCCGTCGCGGCCGACGTGATCATCGAGAACTACGCGCCCGGCGTGATGCAGCGCTGGGGCCTGGGCTACGAGCAGATCGCGGCGGTCAACCCGCGCATCGTCATGCTGTCGCTGACCGGGTTCGGGCACAGCGGCCCGCGCTCGCACTACCTGGCCTACGGCGCGACGGTCTGCTCGTTCGTCGGCCTCACCGACGCGTGGCAGTACCCGAGCGGCGTCCACTTCGACTACCTGTCGCAGGCCCACGGGGTGTTCGGCGTGCTGGCGGCGCTGGCGGCCAGGGACCGGACCGGCCGCGGGACGCACGTGGACCTGGCCGAGGTGGAGACCGCGGCCGCCGTGATGGGCCCGATGATGCTCGACTACGCGGTGAACGGGCGGCGTTCGGTGGTGCCGGGGAACCGGGTGGCCGGGGCGCTGCTGTCCGAGGTGGTCCGCTGCCGCGGGGACGACGGGTGGCTGGCGGTCGAGATCGAGGACGCTTCTGACTGGCAGGTGCTGGCGCGGCTGGTGGGGCGGGACGATCTCGCCTCGGTCATCGCGTCCGATGAGGCGGCGGCCGCGCTGGGCGCGGCGCTGGCCTCGTGGGCCGCGGAGCGTACGGCGCAGCAGGCCATGCGGGTGCTGCAGCGGGCGGGCCTGGCGGCCGGCGCGGTGCAGGACGCCGAGGACGCGGTGCGCGACCCGCAGCACCGGGAACGGCACTTCTGGCTGGAGATGGACCATCCGGACCTCGGCGTGGCCGAGTACGCGGCTCCGCCGCACCGGCTGGCCAAGACGCCGCCGACCGTGCGGCGGCCGACTCCGCGCCTGGGCGCGCACACCATGGAGGTACTGGGCGAGTGGCTGGGCATGACGCCGGACGAGGCCGCTCCGTACGTATGGCCGAGGCCGTCGTGACGGGGCCCGTCACCCTTGACGTGGCCGGCCCGGGGTGGCCCGTCACCCTTGACGTGACCGGCATATTTATAGATAGTTTCAGATACGCTGAACCGTTTCGCGTGGCCCGCCGACCTGGGGCAGGCCAACCTGCCCCGTCGCGCAGCGCGTACGGCTGTAAAAGTCTGAAAGGGCGCGGGCTGATGTCACGGACTGGGTTCGCGGCGTGGCTCATGGCCGATGACGGCCGGGCAGGGGGTTACTTGCGATGACGCTATTCCTGACCGCGCTGTTCGCGGGTCTGGCGGTGGGATCGGTCTACGGGCTGATCGCGCTGAGCTACACGGTGGTGTTCAACTCGACGTCCATCTTCAATGTCGCCCAGGGCGACCTGATGATGGCCGGCGTCCTGGTGGCGTACTTCTGCCTGGACCGCTGGCACCTGGCCCAGATCCTCACGCTGCTGATCATCATCGCGGTGGTGGTGAGCCTCAGCCTGGTGGAGGAGCGGGTGGCGGTCCGGCCGTTCGTGAAGCGACCGGTGGTCGGGCTGGGCTGGTTCATCGCCACGCTGGCGTTCTCGCTGGTGATCGAGACGGTGGCGTCGATCATCTACGGCCAGAACCCGGTGGTGCCGATTCCCAGCGCGCTCGGCAGCGGGAGCGTCCACGTCGCCGGGGTCCACGTGGCGAACAAGTTCATCCTGGCCTTCACGACCATGATCGTGATCTTGGTGGCGCTGGAGGTGTTCTACAAGCGCACCTGGCTGGGCACCGCGATGCGCGGCGTGGCGGAGGACCGCGAGGTGGCGGCGCTGCGCGGGATCGACGCGCTGCGCATCAGCCGGCTGGCGTTCATCATCGCGGGCCTGGTCACGGGCCTGGCCGCGTTCGTGGTGGCGCCGATCGTCTCGGCCGACGTGACGGTGGGCCTGACCTACGGGCTCAAGGGCTTCATCGCGCTGGCGGTCGGCGGGTTCGGCAGCCTGCGCGGCTGCGTGATCGGCGGGCTGCTGCTCGGCGTGGCCGAGCAGATGTTCGACCTGTACGTCAGCTCCAACTACGAGATCCTCGCCGCGCTGATCCTGGTCCTGCTGGTGCTCGCGGTGCGGCCATCCGGGCTGTTCGGCAGGACGGCGGTGCGTGAAGTATGAGCGAGCCTTCGGTGGGCGGCGGGAGACACAGTATGAGCAGGCCGAACGCCCTGAACGACCTTACGGACCGGCTCGGGCTGGACAGCCGGGCCTGGCTGCGGTGGGCCGTACCGGTCGTTCTGATCGTCTTCCTGTACATCGTGCCGCAGCTCGGCGGGAACGGCTCGTTCCGGATGGGCGAGTACGAAGAAGTCCTGTCGTTCCTGGTCATCGCCGTCGCCCTGAACATCGCGATGGGCTACGGCGGCCAGTACATCCTCGGCATCACGGCGGTGTTCGCGGTCGGCGCCTACGGCGCGATCCTGGCCGCGAAGTACCATCCGCACGGCATCGGCCTAGTGGCCATGTGCATCATCGGCGGCGCGGGCGGCGCGGTCGGCGGCCTGGTCATCGGCCTGCCGGCGCTGCGCGTCGGCGGGTTCTACCTGGCCCTGGTGTCACTGTTCGCCGCGCTGGCCATCCCCACCGTGGCCCAGCAGTGGGGGTTCGTCGGCGCCGACACCGGCATCCCGCTGTACGCCGTCAACGGGTTCGCGCCGGAGATCAGCGGCGAGGAACTGTACTTCATCGTGGTCTCGCTGGTCCTGCTGGCCACGTTGTTCAGCTGGGCCCTGGTGCACAGCCGGGTCGGGCACCGGTTCGTGGCGCTGCACACCAGCCAGCAGCTCGCCACGTCGATCGGGATCAGGTCGTACCGGACCCAGCTGTCGGCCATCCTCATCTCCTCCACGATGGCGGGCCTGGCGGGCGGGCTCTACGTCTACACCCAGCAGTTCTTCGCGCCGGGCAGTTCCTCGGTCCAGTTCGCCGTCCTGCTGCTGGCCGGCATGACGATCGGCGGCATGGGGACCATCACCGGGCCGCTGATCGGCTCGGTGATCATCCTGGGCATCAACCAGTTCTTCACCTCGTTCCAGCAGTACAACGGCATCGTGTTCGGTGTGCTGCTGCTGGGATTCGCGGTCTTCCTGCCGGACGGGCTGATGGCCCGGGTCACGGTGCTGAACGCGCGGCTGGGCATCAACACGCCTCGGACGCGCAGCCTGACCTCGGGTCCGGCCGTGGCGGCGGTGCCCGCGGCAGCGGCGGCGGCTGCTCCCTCGGTTCCGGAGCCCACGCCGGCCACCGCCATGACCGAGAAGCCGGCCGCACGGCTGCCCGCCTGGCCGCCGATCCTGGGCGCGAGCGACTCGAGCCCGCTGGTCGTGGAGGGCGCCAAGCGGACGTTCGGCGGCGTGACCGCGGTCGACGACATGGACCTGACCCTCACCCGGGGGCAGATCCACGGCCTGATCGGCTCGAACGGATCGGGCAAGACCACCCTGCTGAACCTGATCTCCCGGTTCTACTCCCTGGACGCCGGGCAGATCAGGATCGGCTCGACCCGGCTGGACAACCAGCCGGCGCACGCGGTGGCCCGGTCCGGAATCGCCCGGACGTTCCAGAGCCCCAAGCTGATGCTCCGCGAGACCGCCCTGGAGAACGTCATCCCGGCCGTCGAACTGCGGGTCCGGTGCACGGGCGCGGAATCCATCCTGCGGCTGCCCCGCGGGGTGCGCACCAACCGCCAGGCGCACGACGAGGCGCTGGAGATACTCGAAGCGCTCGGCCTGCATCACGTGATCGCCCAGAAGGCCGCCGCCCTGCCGCACGGCACCCGACGGCTGGTCGAGATGGCCCGGGCCATCGCGCTGCGGCCGAGCTTCGTCTTGCTGGACGAACCGGCCGCCGGACTGAGCCCCGTCGAGCTCGAGATGGTGGCCGAGGTGTGTCAGAACCTGGCTCGTTCGGGGGTCGGCGTGCTGCTGATCGAGCACAACGTCCCGATGGTCTTGTCCATCGCCGACACGGTCACCTGCCTGCACCAAGGTAAACGCCTGTTCCAGGGCACACCGGCGGAACTGCGGGCCGATACCAACGTCGCGAGCGTGTTCCTGGGCGTCGATGAGCCACTGGAGGCCTCGTCATGAGTACCGCGATTGGTGCCGGTGACCCGCTGCTCGTTGTTTCCGACCTGCACGCCGGCTACGGGTCGCTGCAGGCCGTGGCGGGCATCTCCTTCGAGGTCAGGGCGGCCGAGACGGTGGCCCTGATCGGGCGTAACGGAGCAGGCAAGACGACCAGCCTGCTGTCCATCGCCGGCCTGCGCTACGGCAAGTTCCCGGGCAGCGTGAAGCTGACCGGGGTCGACGTCACGCGGGCCACCTCACGGCAGATCGTCGACGCAGGGCTGGCCCACGTGCCGGAGGGACACCGGATCTTCGCCAGCCTGAGCGTCGAGGAGAACCTGCGGCTCGGCGCGTACACACGCCGGCGCTCGGGCCGCAAGGCGGTCGCGTCCACCATGGAGCGGGTCTTCGACCTGTTCCCCATCCTGCGCACGTACGCGACGCGCAACGCCGGCTTCCTGTCCGGCGGCGAGCAGCAGATGGTCGCGATCGGCCAGGCGCTGATGGCCGAGCCGAAGGTGCTGATGCTGGACGAGCCCACGTCGGGGCTGGCACCGATCGTGATCCGCACCATCTACGACGCGGTCGCGCAGCTCCGGGACCAGGGGCTGGCCATCTTGATCGTCGAGCAGAGCGTGCCACGGGCGCTGGCCAACTCGAGCCGCTGCTACGTCATGGAGCGCGGGCGCATCGTGATCAGCGGCGAGTCGACCACGCTGGCTCAGGACGAGCACGTGTTCGCGATCGTGCGCGGTACCGAGGAGGTGCCCAGCCCGGCGCGGACTAGCTGACACACGCACGTGCGCGTGTTAACTCTGGTTGGCATCCTCTCCCGAGCTGGAGGCGGGAGATCCAGCCGCTCACGTCCGCAAGCAGGTAAGCAGTTGAGGTTCGCGGTTCACTGGCCCGGTATTCCGGAAGCCTCCCCGCGCAGCCACGGCGTGCCCCGCCGCGATGTTCTGGGCCGCGTTCACATCAGCGTTGCAGGCGTATCCGCAGGCGGTGCACGCGAACCGCGCTTGGCTCTCACGCGAGTTCGCATCCACCAGCCCGCACGCCGAACAGCGCTGGCTCGTGAACTGCGGCTTGACCTTCTCCACCCTTCCAGGCGCCTTGTCCTGCAGCCGACGCACCAGCAGGCCCCAGCCCGACCGCAGGATCTCCCGGTTCAGCCCGGCCTTGGCCCGCACGTTCCGGCCCGGGTTCGCGGCCGTCCCCTTGGCCGACCGGGTCATATTGGCGATCTTCAGGTCCTCGACCCGGATCAGGTCGAACCGGCGGGCAATGCTGGTGCTGGCCTTTTCCGCCCAGTCCTTGCGCCGGTCGGTCTCGCGGGCGCGAAGGCGGGCGATGGCGTGCGTGACCTGGCCGCGGCGGTTCGACCCGCGCCGGGCGCGGGCGAGCTTGCGCTGCAGGCGCCGTACCCGCCGCCGTTCTGGCCCGGTCAGGGCGGGAGCGTGCAGCAGTTCCCCGGTCGACAGGGCCGCGGACACCATCACCCCCCGGTCGATGCCCACGACCTGGCCGTTACCCGGTGCCGGGATTGGCTCGGGGATCACGGCGAACGCGATGTGCCAGCGCCCGGCGCGGTCCATCCTCACCCGGTAGGACTTCGCGTCCGGCGGCACCGGCCGGGACCAGCGGAACCGTACCCACCCCGCCTTCGGCGCCCAGACCTGGCCGACCTTACCGGACACGCGGTGCACGTCCCATTGCCGCCCGCGCCGCCCCGTGATCCGGAATCCCTCGTCCCGCCCGGCCTTGCGCCACGACGGCCGCCCGGCCGGCTTGTCCGGGTCGAGGAAAGCGGCCCTCGCCTGGGCGAAGTCCCGCAAGGCTTGCTGCTGGACCGTCTGGGAGCCGGCGGCCAGCCACGGATGGGCAGCGCGGGCGGCGGTGAGCTGCCGGCACTGCTCCAGGTAGCCGGGCGCGCTGGCGCGGCCCGGACGCCAGTACCCGTGCTGCTCGACGGCCAGGTTCCACACGTACCGGGCATGGCTGCAGTGCTCCCGCAGCACGGCCTGCTGGGCGGGCGTGGGGTAGAGCCGGTACCGGGACACGCGAACACACTATCGACTGCCACTGACATTTCCCGGGGAGGTGAAGCGGGCTCCATCATGATGACTTGCCGGTGCGGGGGCGCCGGGTCGGCCTAGCGGGCTGTATGATAGTTCTCGAAGTTATCTGCAATGTGTGCCGGAATCGTAGCGGTCTCGGCACCCGAGGGGAACCGAGTTATCTTATGGCTCGCAGGCTGACGGTCGAAAACCCACCGACCGAGGTTTTCAGGGCGTTGAGCGATCCGATCCGGTGGAGCATCATCGTCCAGATGTCACAGGTGGACGAGTTGGCATGTATCACCCTGGAGGACACGCTCCCGGTGTCAAAGCCGACCATCTCCTACCACACCAAGATTCTGCAGAATGCGGGCTTGATCAGCACACGGAAGGCGGGGCGCAACTACTACTATTCGCTGCGCCGCGACGTGATCCGCGATCTGCTTGACGGGCTGTGGGAACTGGCGCCGACGCCCAGGCCGGTGGTTGGCACGCAGAACGGGTCGGTACCGACGAGCCGCCGCAAGAAGCGGCAGGACCCGGCCAGCATTGCCGCCATTTCGCGACAGCGGGACGTGGGCGACGATTTCGAGGAAGCCGCCGTCCTGACTTGGTGAGCGATACGGACTCGGCGTTTCCCGGACTGTTCTGGTCCGGTACGGCGAATCGGTTACCGGGATCGGGATATTGCGCCGCTTTGGCGTGCACGTCTTTTAAACGGACCCGGCGCACGTTGTGTGCGCCGGGTCCGTTGTCGTCGCGGTGGGGTTCTTGGCTGTCGTGACGGGTTCAGCGGGCGGGCCCTAACCGGGACGGTGGGCCGTCGAAGGTGGTTGACCTGACCGGGCGGATAGTGCAACGCTTGTAAAAGTAACGAACTAGTGCGTTCGCGTGCCGATGATCCGCCCGACGTCCGCGGCGAGTCTTGGCGCGCCGGAGGAGAGCATCGGATGGACTTCGACCTCACTGCGGATCAGAAGCTGTTCCGCGCTACAACCAGGGAATTCCTCGAGAAGGAGATGCCGCTGACGCGGGTCCGTGAGCTCGCCGACAGCGGCATCGGCTTTGAGCCGGACTGGTGGAAGCGGGGCAGCGAGCTGGGCTGGAGTGCCATGGTTGTCGATCCGGCAGCGGGCGGCGACAGCATCTCCGGCGAGGGACTGGTGGACGCCTGCATCGTCGCCGAGGAGATGGGCCGCCTGGTGTCGCCGGGGCCGCTGGTCGGCGCCAACGTGGTCGCGGCCGCGCTCAGCGAGGCCGCCAACGTTTCCGACCACGCCGAGCTGCTCGCCGCCCTGATGGCGGGCGAGGCGGTGGCGAGCTGGGCCGTGTACGAGCCGCGGCGCGGCTGGTCGCCGATGACACCGACCGTCCAGGCCCGCCGCGACGGCTCCGGCTATGTCCTGTCCGGGGTCAAGGACCGGGTCGACTGCGGCGATCAGGCCGACCATTTCATGGTCACCGCGGCGGGCCCGGACGGGCTGGCGCAGTTCATCGTGCCCGCCGCCGC
Source organism: uncultured Actinomycetes bacterium (assembly GCA_963819785.1). Classification (GTDB taxonomy): domain Bacteria; phylum Actinomycetota; class Actinomycetes; order Streptosporangiales; family Streptosporangiaceae; genus Palsa-504. Next base: position 457,472 of record CAWFXW010000020.1, read on the forward strand.
GCCCGGGGTGACGGTCACCGCCGAGCAGAGCCTTGACCTCGTGCGGCGATACGCCCGGGTGGACCTGGACGGCGTCCGGTTGCCGGCCGCCAGCGTGGTGACCCCGGCCGGCCCGGCCGAGGCGGCGGTGAACCGCCAGATCCAGATCGCGGTAGCGCTGCAGTGCGCGGAAACCGCCGGCGTGATCCAGCGGGCCTTCGACGTCACCGTGCAGTGGGCGTTCGACAGGTACTCGTTCGGCCGGCCGCTCGCCTCCTACCAGGCGCTCAAGCACCGCTTCGCCGACATGAAACTATGGCTGGAGGCCTGCCAGGCCACGGCGAGTGCCGCGGCGCACGCGGCGGCGCGGCACGCCGAGGAGGCCGACGAACTGGCCAGCGTGGCCAAGTCCTACGTGGGACAGCGGGCGACCGACATCATCCAGGACTGCGTGCAGATGCACGGCGGGATCGGCGTGACCTGGGAACACGACATTCACCTTTATCTGCGGCGCGCGACGGTGAACCGGGCGATGTTCGGCACGCCCGGCGAGCACCGCCGCCGGCTGGCCGACATCCTCGGCGTCTGAGTAGGGATCGAGCGTTGACACAAGACACGACCGCTGGCATGGAAGACGTCGAGTCGTTCCGGCTCCGGGCCCGGGCCTGGCTGGCGGACCACATGCCGCGGCTGATCCCCGGCGAGAACGACAATCTCGAGGCCCTGATGAACCGGGGCGACGGGATCTGGCCACGGGCCCGCGAGCTGCAGCGGCTGCTCTACGACGGCGGCTTCGCCGGGATCTGCTTTCCGCGGGAGTACGGCGGCCTGGGCCTGACCCTGGCGCATCAGCGGGCCTTCAACGAGGAGTGCGCCGGCTACGAGATGCCGCTGGCCCTCAACACCCCCACGTTCTCGATCTGCGGGGCGACCGTGCTCGACATGGCCAGCGAGGAGCAGAAGCGCGAGCACCTGCCGGCCGTGATCCGCGGCGACGAGATCATGGTCCAGTTCCTGTCCGAGCCGCGCGGCGGATCCGACCTGGCCGGGGTGACCACCAGGGCCACGCGCGACGGCGACGTATTCATCCTCAGCGGCTCGAAGATCTGGAGCTCGGGCGCGTACGCAGCCGACTGGGCGCTGTGCCTGGCGCGGACCGACTGGGAGGCGCCCAAGCACCGCGGCATGACCATGTTCCTGCTGAAGGTGCACCAGCCCGGCATCGAGATCAAGCGGATCAAGCAGGTAAACGGCAACAATGAGTTCTGCCAGGAGTTCTTCGACGATGTCGTGGTGCCCGCGTCGAACGTGGTGGGCGAGGTCAACGGCGGCTGGGCGGTGGCCAGCCGCCAGCTGTTCCACGAGCGCAACGCGGTCGGCGGCGGCTCACCGTACGTCAGCGGCGGCGGCGGTCCCCCGCGGCGCGGGCCGGGCACGCACGCCCTCATCGACCTGGTCCGGGCCACCGGCCAGTCGGACGACGTCGCCGTGCGCGAGCTGGTGGCCGAGGCGCACGCGATCGCGCGGATCCAGCAGCAGCTGATCTCGCGCGTCACGGACGGGATGCGCACCCAGCAGCTGCCGCCCCCGGCCGCGGCCATCATGCGGTTGTACGCCGGCCAGGCCAGCACCAGGCTGGCCGAGATCGGCGTGGAGATACTGGGTTCGCATGCTGTAGTGGGCGACGTGGGCCTGGACTACGGGGTGTCTTTCCTGATGCGCCAGGCCGGATCGCTCGGCGGGGGGAGCACCGAGATGTCGCGCAACATCATTAGCGAACGGGTCCTGGGCATGCCGCGCGAGTTCGCGGCCGACCGGGACGTGCCCTTCAGCCAGGTGCGGCAGGGCAGGTAGCGCTCGGGCGCCGGGCACGCGCCAGCCCTCAACCGGTTCTACGAGGAGGTAGTTGCTGCCAGCCGGCGTTAGTCGAGTTCCTCGACGAATCGCTTGAGCTGCCGGATGTTCCGGCACTCATGCACCGCGTCGCAGAAGGGCTGGTAACTGGCGATCACCGAGTCGCCGCTGTTCCAGGCGGCCCGGGGCTCGGGATTCAGCCAGAACAGGTGGGCGGCACGCTGCCGGACCGCCTTCAGGACGCCCGCGGCAGGATCGTGGTAGTTGGTGCGGGCGTCGCCGAGCACGATGACCGTGGTGCGTCTGCGTACCTGCTCGCCCCAGCGCTCCCAGAACGACTCCAGCGCGTGGCCGTAATCCGACCGGCCATCCAGCCATACGCCGCTGCCGATGGCGTTGATCTGCCGGGTGGCGTCGATGACGTCCGGTGCCCGCTGCAGGATCTCGGTCACCTCGTCGATGCCGTCGACGAACACGAAGCTGCGGACCCGGGAGAACTGTGAGCGCAGCGCGAACATGAGCTGCAGGGTGAACGCCGCGAAGGTGGACACGGAGCCGGAGATGTCGGCCAGCACGAACAGCTCGGGCTTGGCCGGACGCGGCTTACGGTAGACCGGATGCACCGGCACTCCCCCGGTGCTGAGCGACTCGCGGATGGTGCGCCGGAAGTCCAGCGCGCCGCGCCGCCGGTGCCGGCGTTTCTCCGCCAGCCGGCCCGCCAGCCTGCGGGTGAGCGGTTCGATCACGCCCCGCATGGCCACGATCTGCTCGCGCGATGAGGTCAGGAAGTCGACGTCCTCCGGCAGCGGCTGGCGCAGCGTACGCGCCACCGCCGTGGCGCCGCGGTCTGCCACCAGGCGCCGGCGGACCTCGGCCTCGACGGCCTGCCGGAGACGCTGCAGCTGGGCCTCGCGGCTGTCGGCCTGCAGCCGCCGCAGCAGGCCCGGCTCCTCGCGGGTATGCCCGTCCGCCGCGAGCCCGTCGGCCGCGACCATTCGTGCCATCAGCTTGTCCGGGTCTATCGCCCGCAGGGCGCGGAACACGTAGTAGGTCCCGGCGACTGGCCGGCCCGGCTCGATCGCGGCATGGCGGTCGATGAAGATGCCCGCGATGGTGCGGACCATGACGTCGTTCCCGTCGCGGAGAGCGACCAGCAGCAGTTCGGTAAGGCCGGCGTCATCGATCGATCCGAGCGCGCCCGCGCCGCCCCCGCCCTGGCCATTGCCGCCTTGACCGGCCCCGCCTTGACTGGCACTGCCTTGACCGGCGCTGCCTTGACCGGGGTCTGGATGGCCGTTGACGGCGCCGGGGGCCGGACCCGCGGCGAGGCCGGCGGGCGCGGAGAAGTAGAGGTCGAAGAGGGCATCGAAGGCGAGCTCATGATCGTGGCTCTTGACCAGCGCCGCGCGCAGCGAGAACTTGACGGCGTCGCGCTCGGCAAGGGGCAGGTGCTGCAGGCTGCGGACCGCGTCGATCTTCTCGGACAGCGAGATCGGGACGCCGATGTGACGCAACTCGGCGATCATGCCATCCAGGGCGGCGAGCATCGGCTACCGGTCACCTTCCGGACCCTCAGGTCGATCGGATAATTGCTTGATAACAATCAAACTACTTAGGTTGATCGGGGCCGGTCAACCGGACCGCCGGCCGCAGTCCACGGTAGCGGCGGCCCGGTCCGCAAAGGGCGCGCCCTGGGCGCGCAGGTCCTGGCAGGGTGCGCCCGTACGAACATAGGTCCAGGCAGGGAGCATGATGGGTGCCGGACAGGGGACCTGATGCGGAGGGTTTCCGTTAGGTTTCGCATGGTGATACTTCGTTAAAATCGTTATGAACTACAAGTTCGATAGTCATCGACATGTTTCGTAGCGAAGGCTAAGGTGAGAGGCCTAACTCCTTGAACGGCCGGGAAAGGATCGGCAGATGGGGGTCACGCGTATGAAGAATTACCACCACAGATTCCTACCCATCGCGGTAGGGACAGTACTCGCGTTGGGGCTCGCGGCGTGCAGCTCGAGCAGCTCGTCAAGCAGCTCATCGACAGGCGGGACGACGTCGGGCGGAGGCTCAAGCCAGTGCTCGAACATCCCGTCTGGCCCGATCAAGATCGCGAACATCGAACCGCTGAGCGGGCCGACGGCGACGTCCGGAACGCTGACGCAGATCGAGTCCAACATCGAGGTCAACTACTTCAACGCACACGACAGCGTGTGCGGGCACAAGTTCGCGCTGTCGAACTACAACGACAAGGGCGATCCGGCCACCTCGCTGGGCATCGCCCGCCAGCTCGTAGCTCAGGGGAACGTGATCATCGTCAACGACTCGTTCTCCTCGGCGCAGAACCAGATCCAGCCCTACCTGATGCAGCAGAAGACCCTGGTCATCAACGGGGACGGCGCCCTGGCGCTGTTCAACGCCCAGCAGAACCCGACCGCGTTCAGCACCGGCCCGTCGAACGAGCAGTACGCCCAGCTGATGGTCAACTGGGCCAAGTCGCACAACGACAACGACATCGGCATCTTGTCCGACGGCACCTCGTTCAGCGTGGAGCTGGCGGCCGACGCCGAGGCCGCGGCCAAGGCGGCCGGGCTGACGTTCGTCAAAACGATCACCTACTCCCCCACCGCCATCGACCTGACCACCCAGCTGACCCAGGCGAAGCAGGCCGGGATCAAGACGCTGTTCCCGACCGGATTCACCGGCATCACCGCGATGGTCGCCGGAATCAAGCAGATCGGCTGGTCGCCCACGGTGGTGGGCTGGGGCGGGCTGAACGACTTCGGCGTCACCGCCGCCCAGCTGCCGCCGGGCTCGGTCGACGGCTGCAACATCTCGTACACCTCGGCGTCCGATACGGCCGGCCTCCTGACCGCGGAGAACACCGCGCTGCTTGAGGCGTCCAAGGCCAAGATCGGGCTCAACCCGCAGACGCCCGGGGTGCTGACCGGTTACTTCAACCTGCTCGCGATCAAGTGGGCGGTCGAGAAGGCCAACTCCCTGGACGGGACCAAGCTGGCGGCCGCGCTCAGCTCCGCCAACAGCGTCCCGACGAACATCGCGGGCCTGAACCTGAACTGGACGGCGACCCCCACCGTCCACAACGGCTTCCCTGGCTCCTCGCTCAAGGAGTGCACGCTGAAGCAAGGCCCGTACGACATCCTCTACGCGGCCAGCTGATACCCCCAGCCAGCGCGACGCCAACGGCCGATCACCGGGCCGGCCCGATCACCATCGGGCCGGCCCGATGTGCTGGTGGTACGGGCCCGGGGCCGGGATCTCGGCCAGCACGGCCTCGGCGCGGCCGCCGTATCCGGGCCGAGGCGCGGCGCGATCGCAGGCACGAGGATTCTTGCGGTTTCCACGGCCCCGGCCGGGATCAACGGATAGTATGCTCACTCGATCAGGGTCACAGAGGGTCAATATACGGTAAACAAATAGTCACTCCCTAGGAGGCGACCATCCCGAGGCCGCCTCGCCGACAATCCCGGCGCGTGATGCCGGAGGCTGCGCGCGATCCGGTGTGCACCCGGTCGGCACCGTGGCCGGATAAGGTCCGTTTTGTCGAATATTTTGGCATTCATGGCGCTCGGAGCATCCCGTCAGGGGCGCAAAGCTAGATTTCGAAATTCGTTCGCTTTCCCAGCAGAGGCAATACGTCGGCAATAGCGCGCTGACGGATCCTGGCACGCGGAACTTATCCGCTGCCGGCCTCCGGTCTGCCGCATTTTCATGATCGTTTGCTTTGGCGTGCTGCGCTGCGGAAATCTGAAGTGGGGGGCCTTATGTATTACTCCACGGGCGTGGCTAGCCTGGCCGCGTTCGGCGCCGTCACGGCGGTCCCGCATGACGGCGTGCTGTGGCACATAGCCCGGCTGACGCTCGATTACGCCGGAGGCCTATTCGGCATTTACCTGCTGGCGATCCTCGGGCTGTCATTAGCCGGGGGTGTCCTGCGGGCCCGCGGCAAGGCCGCCGGCCCCCGCGCGCGGCTGCCGAGGTGACGGCCCGGACCTCATCCGTTCTCGCGCACGCGAAGGGACGGGTGTTGATGCATGCCCTCGGCCGGGCCGCGGTCGTGCTCGCCGGACTGAGCGCCTGCGCGCTGGGCGGCAGCATTCCCGCGCACGGCGCCTTGGCCGCCGGGCACCCGGCGGGCGGGCAGACGGTCCGTCCGGACGGCGCCGCGCTGGCCATCTTCCGCGTTGACGTATCGCGGTATCCGCAGGTCGGCCTCGTCGTCACGGCGCCTGGCGCCGCGCACGCGCTACGTCGCGCCGATTTCACCGTTACCGTCGGGCATCGCACCTGGCACCCGAGCGTCCGGCGACTGTCGCGCCACGACCTGGAGCTGGTGCTGGTGCCGGCCGTGGACCTGGGATCGGCGGCCGTGCGCGCGGAGCAGGCCGCGGCGGCGCGTTTCCTGACCGGGCTCCCCGCCGGGGCCCAGACCGCGACCGTGGATCCGGCTACGCCCGGCGTCCTGCCAGGAACGCTGACCGGCGATCCGGCACCGTCAGTGACGCAGATCGCGTCGCTGGCCCAGGCGGGACCGACCTTAGCCGCTGCGTCGCTGGCCACGGCCCTGTCGGCATTCACCCCCGGCCCCCGCGTGCGCCGTACGGTGGTCCTCGTCGTGTCCGGCAACCAGTCGCTTACCACGGCCGCGGCTGGTTTCCGCCGACGGTTGGCGGCGAGCGGAACCGAACTCTACGTTCTAGATGCCGCGCCCGGCAGGGCCCCCGGCTACGACGCCCTCGCTGCGGGCAGCGGCGGCTTCGCCGGCCGGATTCGCGTGCCCGCCGACTGGGGCTCGGTATTCTCGTCGATCGCCCGTGATCTGAGCGACCAGTACTACCTGCGCTTCACCGATACCGGGCGACTGCCCGGCCAGGTCACGGTCACGGTCCGGACCGGCGCCGGGATGGCCCGCGGGTCGGCGGACCTGCCGGTAAGCGATCCCGTCGCCCCGCCGTCCGCGGGGACGGAACCTCCGCCGCCCGGCCTGCCCTCCGCCTGGGACACGCCGCTGATCCTGCTGGCCGCGCTCCTGATCGTCGTCGGCGTCGGCTACGGGATGGGGATGCTCGCAGCGTCCAGGCGGGACCCGCGCCCGGGTGTCGGTCGGATGTCCCTGCCCGGGGCCGGGCAGGGACCCGCGGGCCGCGCGCTTCCGCGCGGCCGCGATGACCTGTTCTTCGTCTTCATGCTGCCGTGCCTCAACGAGGAGAAGGTCATCCTCGCGAGCCTGCGACGGCTCATGTCGATCTCCGGGGACGACTTCGTCGTCCTCGTCGTCGACGACGGCTCGGACGACTCCACCGTCGATGCGGTCTCCAGCGTCCTCGGCGAGCGGGTCTGGCTGCTCAGCCGCAAGCTGCCGCAGGCACGGCAGGGCAAGGGCGAGGCTCTCAACGCGGCGATCCGCTACCTCACCGACAGCGGGCACCTGGCCGGCCGCGAACCGGACAGCGTGATCGTGGTCGTGGTGGATGCGGACGGACGGCTCGACCCGCAGGCCGTGGAGCATGTGAGGCCGTACTTCGCCGATCCGTCGATAGGCGCGGTGCAGATAGGAGTCCGCATCAACAACCGCGAGCACAGCCGGCTGGCGCGGATGCAGGACATGGAATTCGTCATCTACACCGAGGTTTTCCAGCGTGGCCGCCGCCACCTGGGAAGCGTTGGACTGGGCGGCAACGGCCAGTTCATGCGGCTTTCGGCGATCATGTCGCTCGGGCCCAGTCCGTGGAGCCGCAGCCTCACCGACGACCTCGACCTGGGCGTGCGCCTGATCGCCGCGGGCTGGCGTACGGACTACTGCCCGACGGTAGCCGTGCATCAGCAGGGCGTTGTCGGCCTGCGGCGCCTGATCCGCCAAAGATCCCGCTGGTTCCAGGGGCACCTGCAGTCCTGGAAGCTGATCCCGGTCGTGCTGCGCAGTGCCCCGCGACGGGCCCGCGCCGACCTTCTGTACCACCTGTCCAGCCCGGCCGTCTTGCTCATCGCCTCGCTGCTGTCGGCCTCGTTCATCCTGTCCCTGGCGAACAGCGCGGTGCTCGCTGCGCAAGGCCAGAACCCGCTGGGCTGGTGGGTCGCCTCGACCTACGCCCTGACCACCGCTCCCGCGCTGGCCTTCGGTTTCGTGTACTGGCTGCGGGAACGCGGTAACGGCCTGGGGGTACTGCGGGCCGCCGCGTTCGCTCACCTGTACGTCTGCTACGGCATGATGTGGTACGCGTCCGGCTGGTGGGCGGTCGTCCGGACCCTGCGCGGCCGGACCGGCTGGGCCAAGACCGAGAGGGTCGCGGAACTGCCGGGTCGGCCCTCGGCCGTGCCGGGAAGACCGAGACGGCGCCGCGCGCTCACCGCAGTGACGGTTCTGGCCTGCGTCATCTCCGGAGCGATCGCGGCCGTTACCGCTACGGCGGGCCACGGGCAGGCGCGGCCGTGGCGATCGGTCTTCACCGGCTACGGGACGACCTCGATAACCGGATCCGGTACGCAGCCCGTCATCACCCTCCGGCCGGCGCGGGCCGGCTCCCCGGGCGTCACCCACTCGGCGCTGGTCGTTTCGGCGAGTTCTTACCACGACTTCGCAGCCACGCTGCGCGTCGCCACGCTGCGGCAGTTGCGCCGGGGCGCCGCGGGCGCGCCGAACCCGTGGGAAGTGGGCTGGGTGGTGTGGCACTACACCTCGAACCAGCGCTTCTATGCGCTCACCCTGGAGCCGACCGGCTGGGAACTGTCCCGTGAAGACCCCGCCTACCCGGGCGACGAGCGCTTTCTCGCGTCGGGGAGAACGCCGGTGTTCAGCGTGGGCGCCGTCCATACCGTCGGGATCGTCCAGATCGGCGACCAGATGACGGTGTTGGCAGACGGGCACCTGCTCGCACAGTTCACCGACACCCGGCACGCCTACATGACCGGTGCCTTCGGCTTCTACAGCGAGGACGCGCAGGCGCGCTTCGGCCATGTCCGCCTGCTCCGGCTTCCCGCCCCGCCGCAGGCACCCCGCTCGGATCGTAACCCTCCCCTCGGCCACTCGTTCAGAAAGGAACCGACGTAATGGCCCTTGTTCAGCACCACCGGCCGGGCACGTCCGCCCGCCGCCGGGTCATGGTCATCTACGGCACACGGCCCGAGGCGGTGAAGGTCGCTCCCCTGATAAGGGCTCTCGATGAGTCGACGGCCTTCACGCCGCTGGTCGCCGTGACCGCGCAGCATCGGTCCATGCTCGACCAGGTCAACGAGGTCTTCGGGATCAAGCCCGAATTAGACCTGGATATTCATCGCCCGGGCCAGACACTCACCGACATCACCACCAGCGTGCTCCGCGGGGTACAGGCAGTACTCCACGACGAGCAGCCCGACGCGGTGGTCGTCCAGGGAGACACGACCACCGTCTTCGCCGCCGCGCTGGCTGCCTTCTACGAGCAGATCCCGGTGGTCCACCTAGAGGCGGGGCTGCGCACGGGCGATCCCTACTCGCCCTACCCGGAAGAGATCAACCGCCGCCTGGCGACCAGGCTCGCCGCGTTGCACCTCGCGCCCACCGCCACCAGCAAGGCCAACCTCCTGGCCGAGAACGTGCACCCGGCCTCGGTGGTCGTCACGGGGAATACCGTGATCGACGCGCTGCTGTGGGCCGTCGGCCGCCAGTCCGGCTACGGGGATCCGGCCCTGACCGGCCTAGACGACAACGACGCGCCCGTGCTGCTGGTCACCGCGCATCGGCGCGAGTCGTGGGGGACCCCGCTGCGCGCCGTGGGCCGCGCGCTGGCCCGCATCGCGCGCGAGCACCGCGACCTGCGGATCGTATTCCCCGTCCACCGAAACCCGCTGGTCAGGGACGCGATCTTGCCTCCGATCCGTGACCTGCCGAACGTGACGGTCACCGAGCCGCTGCCGTACGGAGGTTTCGCCAAGCTGATGCAAAGGTCCACCGTCATCCTCACCGACAGCGGCGGGGTACAGGAGGAAGGGCCGAGCCTCGGGAAGCCGGTTCTGGTCACGCGGAACACAACCGAACGGCCGGAGGCGGTGCGCGCCGGGACCGTGCGCCTGGTCGGTACGGACGAAGACCTCATCGTGACCGCGGTGGGCCACCTGCTCAGCGATCCCGCCGCGTACGCCGCCATGGCCAGCGCGGTCAACCCGTACGGGGACGGGCGGGCCGCCGACCGCGCAGTCGCCGCGCTCGCGCACCACTTCGGTCTCGGGCCGCCGCCTGCCGAATTCGATGGCCAGCCCGGCCGGATGCACCCCGAGTCGGCCATGGCCTGAACGCACTGCGGTCTCATACACGCCCGCAGTCCGGTGAACAACAAAGAGTAAGGAGAGCACGAGAACATGTCTCATCATCGAAGGTCGCGGATCACGGGGGCCGCGGTCGCGGCCGTCCTCGCGATCCCGCTGACGCTGTCGGCCGGGCCGGCCGGCGCGGCACAGCAGGGCCCCGCGGCCGGTACCGCGCAGCCGGACTACCACACGCCCATGGGCCCCGACGGGCTGCCGGTCCTCCCGGCACCTCCTGAGCCGCCGGCCGGCCTGCCCACATTGCCGGGCTCTTACCAATCGCCGGGCGCCCTGCTGTCCGCGGTGACCAGGCAGCTCATCGTCACTGCCCGCAAGGCCGCCGGCACGCTCCTCGGCCACCACCCCTCGGTGCCACCGCCGCCGCAGGCGGTGACCTGGGGTGGTCACGGATCCGCCAGCGCGCTGGTCGTCTATGACACCACCAACACCTGGGGGTTCCTCGGGGAGCTGTACGCGATGGCGGCGGGCAACCTGGCCAGCCACTTTGGCCAGATCACCGCCGAGCCGGTGGCAGATTACGTCTCCGGCCAGGTGAACGACTACACGGCCACGATCTACCTGGGCTCAACCTACGACGAGCCGATCCCGGCGGCCTTCCTCAATGACGTGCTGTCGACCGCACGCCCGGTGATCTGGGCCGGTGACAACATCTGGCAGCTGACCGGGAGCGAGGGCAGCGCGGCCGACACGGGCTTCGAGTCCGTCTACGGCTGGGACCCGTCCAGCTCCTACTTCGACTCCACCGACAACCCGCCGTCGGTGAGCTACAAGGGCCAGACCTTCACCCGCAACGCCGCCAACGGCGCTGACCTCCTAGCCCCGCACATCACCAACCCCTCACTGGTGACCGTGCTGGCCCAGGCCAACTGCACCGGCTCCGGCGGCCCCGTCAACTGCGCTCCCATCGCCCAGTCCAGCGGGACCAGCTTCCCGTGGGCCATCAGGTCGTCGAACCTGACCTACGTCGGCGAGGTCCCGTTCTCCTACATCAGCGAGACCGACCGCTACGTCGCGTTCTCCGACCTGCTGTTCCCCGCGCTCAACCCGGCGGCGACGCCGTCCCACTCGGCGCTGGTCCGGCTGGAAGACGTAAACGGGACGTCCAGTCCGGCCCAGCTAGACGCGATCACCAGCTACCTGTCCGGCCAGGGCGTGCCGTTCAGCATCAACGTCATCCCGCAGTACCTGGACCCGAACGGCGTGAACAACAACGGCGCCCCGGTGTCGGAGAGCATCGGACAGTCGCCGTCCGTGGTGGCGGCCCTGAAGAACGCCGAGGCGCACGGAGGCACCCTGGTCCAGGAGGGCTACACCCACCAGTACTCCAACGTCGCCAACCCGTACGACGCGGTCAGCGGTGACGACGCCGAGTTCTACACCGCCCAGTGCGCGACCACGCAGAATCCGCCCTACACCGTCGACGCCCCATGCCAGAACTCCGACTGGGTGATCTGGCGCGGCCCGGTGTCCGGGGACTCGGAGAGCAGGGCGCTCGGCCGCGTCCACGCCGGGCAGGCACTGTTCACCGCGGCGGGCCTCACCCCGCCCGCCATCTGGGTGACCCCGCACTATTTCGCCTCCGTGCCAGACTACGAGGCGATCGACAGCGTCATCAAGACCCGTTACGAGCGGGAGATCTTCGTCAGCGGCCAGCTCAGCGGCCAGCCGCTGAACTACGGCGAGATATTCGGCCAGTTCTTCCCCTACCAGGTCCACGACGTCTACGGCGAGAAGATCATCCCGGAGAACCTGGGTGACTACGAGCCTGACCCGGTCAACAACAACCCGGCGCGGACGGCCGCGGACATCATCGCCAACGCCAGGGTCAACCTGGCCGTGACCCAGGGGACCGCGAGCTTCTTCTTCAACCCCAGCGACCCGCTCAGCCAGCTCCAGGCGATCGTGAGCGGGATCAAGTCCCTCGGGTATACCTTCGTCAGCCCGACCAGCCTGCCCGGCTGACCGGATCTGACCAGGCCGGTGCCCGGAGTTTCCGGGCACCGGCCACCACGGGGGGTTGACATGCCAGCATCGATCACGGCCGGCCGCCTGGCCGCCGCCGCCATACTCGCGGCCTGCACCGGGGGGTGCATCCCGCCGCCCGCCGCCGACCAGCACGCCACCACGGCCGCCCGGGCGCTGCCGCGCACGCTCTACGGGGTGACCGTGGACGACGTCTCCAGCCTGAGCCAGATCGTGGCGAGCTCACAGCACCTGCCCCAGATGCCGGTCACCCGCGTGTACTTCGACGTGACGCTGCCCGTCGGCTACTACAAGCGCGCCATCAGCGAGCTGCACCCGGTCAGCTACCTGATGGGCGAGCTGCTCGACTCCTCCGACGAGACGCGCATCGGCACCGCCGCGTTCAGCGAGCGCGTCAGGTCCTTCCTCGCGGCCTACGGCAGCGACATCGACATCTGGGAAATCGGCAACGAGGTAAACGGCTCGTGGACCGGGCCGTACCGGGACGTGGCGGCCAAGCTGACGGCCGCCTACCAGGCCGTGTCCGCCGCTCACAGGCGCTCCGCCGTCACCGTGTACGACAACGCGGGGTGCGGTGACGGGTCCGCCGAGCTGGACCCGATCGCGTTCACCCGCGCGTTCGTGCCGCCCGAGGTGCGCGACGGGCTGAGCTACGTCCTCGTGTCATACTACGAGGCCGACTGCAACGGCATCCGGCCGAGCGCCGGGTCGTGGACGGATTATTTCCGTGCCCTGCACGCCTGGTATCCGAACGCGCGGCTCGGCTTCGGCGAGATCGGGCTGACCAATCCGGTCACCGGCACGACGATGCCCACCGCGGAGACGATGATCGGCTACTACTACGGCCTGCCCGTCCACCTCCCGTATTACGCGGGCGGGTACTTCTGGTGGTACTACGCCGAGGACTGCCTGCCCTACGCGACCAGGCCGTTGTGGCAGGCGCTGCGTGCCGGGTTCGAGGCCGAGGCGGCCAGCCAGCGCTGAGACGGCTACCGCGATCCCCGGGGCAGGGCCAGGCTCACAGGTCGGCGTACTCTCGGGCGCGGTGGGAGGATGGGGAGAATCTAACTCTGCGGCCTTTCGGGAAACGCAATCGGAGAGTCGACAGTTCGCCGCGAATCCTGGTCTGTATTGTTTAGTATCCGTAGGATTCGTGCTGGTGGCTGCGGTGGGCGCGGCCGTGATGGGTGGCGGGATGGCTGATTATCTAGCGGATCTGGTTGATGTCCGGCTGGCGTCGCCCGGTGTGGCGCTGGTCACCCTGAATCTGCCGCAAGTGCGCAATGCGATGACGACGGAATTGACGTCGGCCTGGGTGACCGCGATGGACAAGATTGCCGGGGACCGCTCCCTGCGCGTGGTGGTGGTGACCGGGGCGGGAAGCGCGTTTTGCTCGGGTGCGGACCTGTCATGGCTGGATCAGGGGAATCTCAGCGATAACACCCCGGACCGGCTGCGAGACAAGATGCTGCCGTTCTACCGGGCCTGGCTGACGCCGCTGGAGATCTCGGTGCCGGTGGTCGCGGCCGTGAACGGGCAGGCGGTCGGCGCGGGACTGTGCCTCGCCCTGGCCTGCGACCTGCGTTACGGCTCCCCGTCGGCGACGTTCAGCGCGCCGTTCACGCAGTTGGGTACGCACGGCGGGATGGCGGTGAGCTGGCTGCTGCCCGAGGCGGTGGGGATGCCGCGGGCCCGGGAGATGCTCTACACCGGACGTGTGGTGACCGCGGACGAGGCCATGGCCTGGGGCCTGGTCAGCGAGGTTGCCGAGGACGTGGTGGGCCGTGCGCTTGAGGTCGCCGAGAGCGTGGCGCGCGCCGCGCCGATCGCGACCCGGCTGACCAAGGCCGGGCTCGGGCAGGCCTCGCGGAGCGGGTTCGAACTGGCCCTGCAGTGGGAGGCACTGGCCCAGCCGGTGACGATGGCTACCGCGGACATCCACAAGGGCATCAAGGCCCGTCGCCAGCACAAGACGCCGACCTTCGAGGGCAGCTGACGGGGAGGGGAGATCCAGATCGCCTTGACCTGACCGCCGGCCAGCGTTTAGTTTGATTATTGTAAAAATAATGATCGTTCGGGTTCTCCGGGTAAGGGCAGGCGCGAGTGGACGGGCGACCTGATGCAGGCCGAGCCGAGCAGGCTGATGGACAGGGGCACCGGTTCGAGCCGTCCGGGGGGGTCGGCGGGGAGGGGCACCGGTTCGAGTCGCCGGAGCTGGTGGGGCGGTCGCTCCGGGACACGGGGTACCTGGCCAGCGAGCGGATTTCCAGCGTGGTCTTTCTCGGGGACCGGCTGGGGAAGCCGGTGCTGGTCGAGGGGCCCGCGGGAACCGGGAAGACCGAGCTGGCCAAGAGCGTCGCGCGGATGAGCGGGATGCGGCTGATCCGGCTGCAGTGCTACGAGGGCCTGGACGAGGCCAAGGCCCTGTACGAGTGGAACTACAAGAAGCAGCTCCTGCGGATCCAGGCCGAGCGGACCGGCAGCCAGGGCGAGATGGCGGAATGGACCGAGCTGGAGGCTGACATCTTCAGCGAGGAGTTCCTGCTGGCCCGGCCCCTGCTGTCCGCGATCCGCGCGCCGGATCCGGTCGTCCTGCTCATCGACGAGGTGGACCGGCTCGACGTGGAGACCGAGGCGCTGCTGCTCGAGGTGCTCTCGGACTACCAGGTGTCCATTCCCGAGCTGGGCACGGTGACCAGCGCTCAGACACCACTGGTGTTCCTCACCTCGAACAACTCGCGCGAGCTGTCCGAGGCGCTCAAGCGGCGGTGCCTGTACCTGTACATCGACTACCCGACCGTGGAACGCGAGCAGCAGATCGTGCTCAGCCGCGTGCCGGGCATCAGCGAGACGCTCACCGCCCAGATCACCGGCGTGGTGCGCTCCTTGCGGCAGCTCGAGCTGAAGAAGAAGCCGTCGGTATCGGAGACCATCGACTGGGCCCAGACCCTGCACCTGCTCGGCGCGGAGCAGGTGAGCAACGAACTCGTCGTCGACACGATGCACGTCCTGCTGAAGCATCAGTCGGACATCGAGAAGGCCACGGCCGAGTTCGCCAAGGCGCGCTGAGAGCCGGGCGGCGATGGAGAAGATCCTGGCCGCCTTCATCGCCGAGCTGCGCGCCATCGGGCTGCCGGTCTCGCTGGCCGAGAACGTCGACGCGGCCGCGGCGCTGCGGGCCATCCCGCTGTCCGATCGCGACCAGGTGAAGAGCGCGCTGGGCGCCACGCTGGTCAAGAACCACGATCATTACCGCGCCTTCGAGCTGGCCTTCGAGATCTTCTTCGGCGGCCGCCAGCTCGCCTGGCTGACCGGGGAGAACGGCAGCGGTGAGGCGAGCCGGGCCGGTTTCGGCACCGGGACCATGCTGCGCCAGCTCACCGGGGAAGAACTGAACGACCTGCTGTTCCAGGCCGTGGCCGGGCGGGACGGCGTGCTGCAGCGGGCGGTGGCCGCCGAGGCGGTCGACCGGTGGGCCGGGATCGAGCCGGGGCGGGTGGTGGCCGGGACGTTCTATCTGTACCGCACGCTGACCAGGCTCGACCTGGAGGCGCTGCGACAGCGGCTGCGGGAGGCCGCGGAGTTCGACGGGCTGAGCGATCTGGGCCGCCGGCTGGCCGAGGAGGACCAGGACCAGCGCGTGGACCAGGCCCGCGCCGAGGTCGAGGCCGAAATCCGGCGCCGGCTCATCGCCGACCGGGACGCACGGGCCGTGGCGGTGACGCTGCGCCGCCCGCTGCCCGAGGACGTGGAGTTCCTCAACGCCTCGCGGGCGCAGCTGGCCGACCTGCGGCAGACGGTCCGGCCGCTGGCCAGGAAGATGGCGGCCCGGCTGGCCCACAAGCGCCGCCACCGGCGGCGGGCGGCGCTGGACTTCCGCCGCACGGTCCGCAAGTCGCTGGCCAGCGGCGGAGTTCCCGTCGACCTGGCGTACCGCAAGCCGCGCCCGGCCAAGCCGGAGATCATGCTGGTGGCCGACATCTCCGGGTCGGTGTCCGCGTTCGCCGGCTTCACCATGCAGCTGGCCTACGCCATCAAGTCGGAGTTCTCCCGGGTGCGCAGCTTCGTCTTCGTGGACGGGGTCCAGGAGGTCACCGGCCTCCTCGAGGCGGCCGCGGACATCACCGCGGTGACGCATCGCCTCAACCTGGGGACGAGCGCGGTCCGGCTGGACGGGCACTCGGACTACGGCCTGGCCCTGGAGACGTTCTGGGAGCAGTGGGGCGGCCAGGTACGCAGCAGGACCAGCGTCATCATCCTGGGCGACGGGCGGAACAACTACCACGCGTCGCGCGCCTGGGTGCTGACCGCGATCCGGCAGCGGGCCCGGCACCTGTACTGGCTCAACCCGGAGCCGGCCGAGGCATGGGACACCGGCGACTCGATCATGCGCGAGTACGCGCCAGGATGCGACCTGGTCGTGGAGTGCCGCAACCTGCGCCAGCTGAGGGCGTTCGTCGAGCAGCTCGACTGAGCGCCGCGGCCGCGCGTGGCTCGCGGGTGAGCCAGGGCTGGAACCACGGACCGTTCGGTAGATATGAAAGTATTTAATCAGTGACCTTGGGGCTGGTCACGGCCCTGAACCGGGGCGGGGCCGGCGCGGGGTTGGTGGGGACGGTCACAGGGGGGTGTGTTGACTCGGTAGTAATTCGACGCTTAGGCTTGTATCGAATAATTGGCCAGGTCAGGCCGGCCGGGTGACGCCGTGAGAGGGCGGTCGTGCGCGACGCTGAACTGCTGCTGCCGTTGACCCAGGAGTGGGACCGGGACCTGGCCTCGGCCGATCCGCTGGGGTTCCCCGGCTACGCCGAGGCGCTGGCGGCGGCTCCGGGTGAGTCGGTCCGCACCGGGCTGGTCTCGGTGCAGGGCATGCGGGTCGTGCTCATCCAGAGTGACTTCGAGATCTTCGGCGGGACGATGGGCGCGGTGGCCGGGGAGAAGATCGTCCGGTCGTTCCGGCGGGCCGTCGACCAGCGGCTGCCGGTGGTGGCGGTCACCCGGACCGGCGGCGCGCGGATGCAGGAGGGCATGGCCAGCCTGATCCAGATGCCGCGCACGGTGACCGCGGTGGACGAGCACGCCAGGTCGGGGCTGCTGTCGGCGATCGTGTACCGGTCACCGACGACCGGCGGGGTGTTCGCGTCGTGGGCGTCGCTGCTGGACGTGCGGGCCGCGGAACCGCACGCCACCATGGGCTTCGCCGGACCGCGGGTGGTGCGGCAGGTCACCGGCGAGGACCCGCCCGCCTGGTCGCACACGGCGGAGAACGCCCACGCGGCCGGGCTGGTCGACGCGCTGGTCGACCGGGCCGATCAGGTGGCGTGGGTGACCGCGGTGCTCGGGCTGGCCGACTGGCCGCTGACCCTGGCCGGCCTGCCCGGCGCCGATCCCGGCCGGATTCCCGCGACGGCGTCCGCCGAGCTGCCGGCCTCGGCGCAGCAGGCCATCGCGCGGGCGCGCGACCGGTCGCGGCCGTCCGGGCTGGAATGGGCCTCGGCGCTGTGCTCGTCCTGGATCGAGCTCAAGGGCTCGGACCCGGCGGTCCGGGCGGGCCTGGCGCGGATCGGCGACGAGCGGGTCATCGTGGTCGCGATGGACAGGTACGCCGACGGCGCGGGAGCGGCCCGGCCCGGCCCGGCCGCCTACCGGCTGGCCAGGCGGGCCATCGGGCTCGCGGACCGGATCGGGCTGCCGCTGCTGACCCTGGTCGACACACCGGGCGCCGAGCCCGGCCCGGCCGCGGAAACCGGGGGCATCGCGGGTGAGATCGCGGCCACCATCGCGGCCATGTCCCGGCTGCGGATGCCGAGCGTGTGCCTGTGCGTGGGCGAGGGCGGGAGCGGGGGGGCGATGGCGTTCGGTCACGCCGACCGGCTGTTCATGCTGCCGGGCTCGATCTTCTCGGTGATCAGCCCGGAGGGCGCGGCCGCGATCTTGTACCACGACCCGGCTCGGGCCGGTGAGCTGGCCGGGCCGCTGAAGCTGACCAGCTCGGAGCTGATCGGCCTGGGCATCGCCGACGGCGTGCTCCCCGAACTCGCCGTGGACCGGATCAGCTGCCTGCGGCAGGCCGTGGCCAGCGCGCTCGGCATCGCGCAGCCCGGCGACCGGGACCGGCGCACCGCGAAGGCCACCAGGTCGTTCATGGCCACGGGTTCGGCCAGACCCGTCGCGCGTCACTGACGTGGCAGCGGGGCGGCTGTCGCCGGGTGAGCTGAGCCGACGACGGTCCTGGCTGGTGGTGTTCGTCACCGGCTGGACGTTCACCGTCGCGACCGGGCTCGGGTTCTACTCGCTGCCGGTGTACCTGCACGTGCTGACCTCGAGCCGGGGCTTCGCGCTCACCACCGTGTCCTACGCGGTCAGCGCGTTCTTCCTGGTCAGCGCCGTGGTCAACGTACCGCTCGGGCGGCTGATCCGGCGGGTGCAGCCGCGCTGGGTGATGTTCGGCGGGTCGGTGCTGGCCGCGGTCAGCCTGCTGCTGCTCGGCCGGGTGGGGGCGGTCTGGGAGCTGTACCTGGACTTCACGATCTTCGGCTGCGGCTTCTCCGCGTCCAGCTACCTGCCGGGCACGGCGGTGATCGTGGGACTCTTCAGCGACCTGGGGCGCGGGCGGGCGCTGGCAGTGGCGCTGACCGGCGGGTCGGTGGGCGGGGTGGTGGTGGCGCCGCTGCTGACCCGGGTGGTGGACGCCCGCGGGCTGGCCGGGACGGCCCCGTGGCTGGGCCTGGCCTACCTGGTCCTGGGCGGGCTGCCGGTGCTGGTGTTCATCCGCGGTCACCTGGCCGCGGCGCCGGTGGCCGCCGCCTCCGTCGATTCGGAGGCTGCCGGTTCAGAAGCTGCCGGGGGCGTCAGTTATGCGGTGGCGGTCAGGTCTTTCGCGTTCGTCCTGGTCACCGTGTCGTTCGGCGTGCTGATGGCCGATCAGGTGGGCACTCAGGTCCAGATCGTGTCGATCGGCTCGGCGATGGGGGTGGGCAACGCCGGGATCGCGGTCTCGATCATGGCCTCGGCGACCATCGCGGGCCGGCTGATCGGCGCGTTCGCGCTGAGCCGCCTGCCGGTGATCGGGTTCTCGGCGGTCATGGGCGTTTTTCAGGCGGTTTCTTTCGCGGTGCTCGCTCTGTGGTCGGGGCTGGCGGGGCTGGCCGCGGGCACGGTGCTGTTCGGCATCACGATCGGGAACCTGACCGTGCTGATCCCGCTCGTGGTGGTGGAGTTGTTCGGGCTGACGGACTACCCGCGGATCTACGCGGTCAGCCAGTTCGGGGCCAGCGTCGGGACGGCCGGCGGCCCGGCGGTGCTGGCCTGGCTGCACAGCGGCTTCGGCAGCTACCGCTGGCCGCTGCTGATCCTGGCCGGGATCTCTGTTGCGGCCGCTGTGGCCGTGGCCCGGCTGCGGCCCGTGGCCGCGTCTGGCGCTGTGGCGGTGGCCGGCGCTACGCCGGCGCCTCCGCCGCGTCCTTCAGCGCCGGCTTGACCGGGGGGGCCTCGTGCCACGGCACGACCCCGAACTCGGGCGTGCCGACCGGGTAGTGGTTCTCGTTGAGTTCGGCCCAGTGCGCGTGGTTGAGCTGGTGCATGGTGAAGCACGCGTTGAGGGCGTTGTAGAAGCCCATGTTGTCCACGCTCTGGTTCACCGACTCCTTGATCAGCAGCGCGGCCATGGTGGTGGTCTGGGCGATGCGGCGGGCGAAGGCCAGGGTCTGTTCGGACAGTTCGTCGACCGGGAAGACCTTGCTGACCATGCCCAGCCGGTGCGCCTCGTGCACGTCGATCGAGTCGCCGGTGAGCAGGAGTTCCTTGGCCTTGCGCGGGCCGAACTCCCAGGGGTGGGCGAAGTACTCCACGCCGCACATGCCCAGCCTGGTCCCCACCACGTCGGCGAAGCTGGCGTCGTCGGCGGCCACGATCAGGTCGCAGGCCCACATCAGCATCAGGCCGGCCGCGAACACCGTGCCCTGCACCTGGGCGATGGTGATCTTGCGCAGGTTGCGCCAGCGCAGGGTGTTCTGGAAGAAGTAGTGCCACTCCTGGAGCATTCTCGACTCTCGCAGCCTTGCGGCTCCCGCCGTTGATCTTTACCGACGGATGCTGGCTGGGGCCGGGCAGGTACTCCTCGCGCGACTCCCGTGAGCCCATGTCGTGGCCGGAGGAGAACAGCGGCCCGGCCCCGCACAAGATGACCACTCGCACGGTGTCGTCGGCTTCGGCCTGGCCGAACGCGTCGTCGAGCTCGACCAGCAGGCCGCGGTTCTGCGCGTTCCTGGTCCGGGGCCGGTCCAGGGTGATCCTGGCGATGAGGCCGTCGTCGAGCAGCTCATACCTGATGTATTTGTACTCGGGCATCGCGGTGTGGTCCCTTCTTTGTTTAATGTTCCGTGGCCGGGGCGGCGGCCTGGACGAGGGGGATCACGTCCGTGCCGAAGCGGGCCAGGGTGTCCGGCGTCCCGAAGTCGGAGAACTGGAGGTAGAACCGCTCCACCCCGCGGTCCCGCAGGCCGGTGAGGGCGTCCGCGACGTCAGTGGCGGTGCCGGTGATCACGCCGCCCCAGCCGCCGAAGCGGCGCTTGGTCAGGGCGGTCACGTCCGGCGCGCCGGCGGCGGTGGCGGCCAGGCCCACCGGGTGCTGGGTGGAGATCCGGGCCTTCCCGGCCAGCGGTTTTAGCTGGTCAAACCGGTCGAAGGCGTAGCCGGGGCAGTTCCACCAGTCGGCGTACCTGGCCACCAGGGGCATGGTCAGCCGGGCACCGCCGCCGCCGATGAGCACGGGAATCCGGCCGTTCAGGGGTCGCGGGGTGAGCTGGGCACCGCGGAGCGTGACGAAGTCGCCGTCGAAGTCGGCCGGCTCGCCGGTGAACAGGGCCTGCCACAGGTTCAGGTACTCCTCGAGCCGGGCCGACCGGCGGGCCGGCGCTTCGGTTGGCAGGCCGAACCTTTCCAGCTCGCCGGGCACGGAGCCCCAGCCGATGCCCAGCTCGAACCGGCCGCCGGACAGGTGGTCGAGGCTGACCATCTCCTTGGCCAGCACGGACGGATGCCGGAAGGAGGAGCACAGGACCAGGTGGCTGATCTTCAGCCTGGTGGTGCTGGCGGCGAGCGCGGCGGCGGTGGTCATCGCGTCGTAAGAGTCGGCCGACGGCAGCGCGGGCGGAGCGAAGTGATCCATCAGCGCGATGCCGTCGAACCCGGCCTGTTCGGCGGCCCGGGCGCGCTCGACGATGGTGCCGAACGGCATGCGCATCTGCGGGAGGTACAGCCAGAATTCGGGTCCTGCTTGTCCCTGCTTGTCCTGCTCCGGAGGTCATGATCCGCTCCCGTGCCAGCAGATAGTGCAATACTTATATACTCGTCGTACTATAACAGCGTAGACCACGGAACTGGGCCTGTGGAGGTCAGCAGATGGGTTACGCGCAGCGGCGGGCCGCGATCGTCGGGGTATATACCACCGAGCAGGCCAGGTTCATGGACCGGACGGGGATATCGCTCCAGCTGGAGTCCATCAGGGGCGCCCTGGACGACGCCGGGCTGACCCCGGCCGACGTGGATGGCGTGATCCCCCTGGACCAGGCGCCGTACGGCCGCATGACCAACGCGCACATGTTCTGGGCCGAGCAGCTGGGCGAGCGCCCCATCACGTTCATGGACATCGGGCTGGCCTCCGGCGGCCTGGCCAAGGCGGCGCTGGCGGTGTCGGCCGGGATGTGCAACGTGGCCGTCCTGTTCTGGGGCAAGGCGGGCTGGCAGCTCGGGCCGCGCGGCACGCAGGTGCCGGACCGCGCGCCGCGGGTGGAGGAGTTCAGCTGGCAGCTGGCCGGCGGGTACTACACGACCTGGTACGCGCTGTGGGCGCAGCGGTACATGCACGAGTTCAAGGTCACCAGCGAGGACCTGGCCGAGGTGGCGGTGACGCACCGCTACCACGCTACGCTCAATCCCGCCTCACTGATGGGCCGGCGCGGCGAGATCACCGTCGAGGACGTGGTGACCTCACGGATGATCGCGGACCCGCTGCACCTGCTGGACTGCGCCCTGGACAACGACGGCGGGTACGCCATCGTGGTGGCGTCCGAGGAGGTGGCGCGGTCCTGCCGCACGACGCCGGTCTGGGTGCTCGGCGGGGCCGAGGCGGCCTACACCGACGCCTACACCACGATCGACGTGCCGTGGTTCCCCGAGGGCGGGAAGGCGGTGCGACGGACCGCGGACATGGCGTTCTCGATCGCCGGGGTCAGCCGGGACGACATCGACGTCGGCGGGCTGTACGACTGCTTCACCATCACCATGCTGCGCGACCTGGAGGAGATGGGCTTCTGCGCGCTGGGCGAGGGTGCTTCGTACTTTGCCGAGGGCCACACCCGGCTCGGCGGGTCGATGCCGTGCAACACCGACGGCGGGCTGCTGTCGAACAGCCATTGCACCCACCCGTCCGGAATGCACACGATTGAGGTCGTGCGCCAGCTCCGCGGCGAGTGCGGTGACCGGCAGGTCCCGAACGCCCGGATCGGCATCTCCCTGGCCCAGGGAATGGCCGTGCACGGCCACGCGGGCACCTTGATCATGGCCCGGGACTGAGCTGGGCTGGATGCGGACCCGGCGGCGCCAGCGTCGCGGACCGCCGGGTGAGCGGCGGCGGCCCGGCGCCGACGGGCGGTCCGCACCAGCGCGTACTGCACAGATATGCTTCTTTAGTCTATACTTGCACAACTACCAAATGATGCGCCCGACGGAGTGGGAGGCCCAGATGGCAATACCGGAGGTAGGCTCGGGGACTCTCTACATCGACGGTAAATGGCGTCATTCGGCTTCGGGCCAAACGTTTGCAGTGACCAATCCGGCGACCTCGCAGGTGCTGGCGCAGATCAGCGCGGCGGAAACCGAGGACGTGCGGGACGCGGTGAACGCCGCGGGCAACGCGTTCGCGTCCTGGTCGGCGCGGACCGCGTACGAGCGGGCGGGCTACCTGTACGACGCGCACCGGCTGATGCGCGAGCGGGCCGACGAGCTCGCCCACCTGATGACCACCGAGCAGGGCAAGCCGCTGCGCACGGCGCGGATCGAGGTGCAGTACGCGGCGGACTTCCTGATCTGGTTCGCCGAGGAGGCCAAGCGCGTCTACGGGTCCACGATCCCCTCGGCCCGCGCCGACCAGCGGTTCCTGGTCCTGCACCAGCCGGTGGGCGTGGTCGGCGCCGTCACCCCGTGGAACTACCCGATCTCGATGCTGACCAGGAAGATCGGCCCGGCGCTCGCGGCCGGCTGCACGGTGGTGCTCAAGCCGGCCAAGCAGACGCCGCTGTGCGCGGTCGAGGTGTTCCGGATCCTGCACGAGGTCGGGCGTGCCGGCCGGCGTGGTCAACCTGGTCACCGCGCGGACAGGCCAGGATCGTGGGGGACGAGTTCCTGCGCAACCCGCTGGTGCGCAAGCTCACCTTCACCGGCTCCACCGAGATCGGCAAGCAGCTGGCCCAGGGCGCGGCTGCCCGATCAAGCGGGTCTCGCTCGAGCTGGGCGGGCACGCGCCGTTCATCGTGTTCGCCGACGCCGACCCGGCGCACGCCGCGCGCGGCGCGTCCCTGGTCAAGTTCCTCAACACCGGCCAGGCCTGCATCTGCCCCAACCGGATCTTCGTGCACCGGTCGATCGCGGAGCCGTTCCTGTCCGTGCTGGCCGAGCGGGTCGGCCGGCTGAAGGCCGGGAACGGCCTGGAGGAGGGCGTCACGATCGGCCCGCTGATCGACGAGGGCGCGCTGGCCAAGATGGACGAGCACGTGACCGACGCGGTGGGCAAGGGGGCGACGCTGGTCTGCGGCGGTCAGCGGCTGACCGGCGAAGCCTACGACGCGGGTACCTTCTTCGCCCCGACCGTGCTGACCGACGTCACGCCGGAGATGGTGATCTACCGGGAGGAGACGTTCGGCCCGATCGCGCCGGTGATCATCTTCGACGACGAGGACGAGGTGATCAAGATGGCCAACGACACGGACTACGGCCTGGCCGCGTACCTCTACACCAAGGACATCTCCCGGGCCATCCGGGTCAGCGAGGCGCTGCGGTTCGCCATCGTGGGCGTCAACGACATCAACCCGACGTCGGCGGCGGCCCCGTTCGGCGGGATGAAGGAGAGCGGTCTCGGGCCGAGAGGGCGGCCAGGAGGGCATCGCCGAGTACCTGGAGACCAAGCTGGTCGGCATCAGCGTCTGACCACGCCGGGCGGGCCATGGTGGGACGCTTGACGGTGATGGCGTGGCCCGTGGCGGCTCGGGCGAGGCGGGACTCTTGACATCGAAATGATCGAAACATGTAGAATGATTTTACTATAGAGTAAGCATCGAGGCGGTGGCGAGGTCGACCGGGAGACCCGACGCGGTTGACCGCCGAACAGGCCTAGGCAGCCGTTTCCAGGAGGAGGAGCCGCAGATGGCGAAGACCAATATCTCGGAGGCGATGCAGGCGGCGATCGGCGGTGAGCTGAGCCGCAGCACGTCGTTCCCGATCACCGACTCAGATATCCGCCGGTGGGCGGTGGCGATCTACTACCCGGAGGACCCGCCCCGGCTGTTCTGGGATGCGGACTATGCCGCGCAGACCCGGTACGGCGGCCTCGTGGCTCCGGAGGAGTTCAACCCGTTCGCCTGGATGACCGCAGACGGACCCCGGAAGGTCACTCGGCGGCGGCCACAACCCCGACCTGACCGAGATCACGCTCGGCATCGAGGGCCCAGGACTGAAGTTCCAGCTCAACGGCGGCTCCGAGGTCGAGTACGGGGTCCGCATGCGGCCCGGTGACGTCATCACGTCGGTCCGCAGCCTGGCCGGCTACTCCGAGCGCGAGGGCCGGCTCGGCCTGATGCTCTTCACCCAGTCGCAGGACCTGTGGACGAACCAGAACAACGAGGTCGTGAAGACCACCACGTCGACCCTGATTCGCTACTGAGAGCATCAGGACAATCAGGACAGGAAGGGAGCTGGCAGTGAGCCAGGCAACCGTGAGCGAACTGACGGTCGGCATGGAGATACCGGAGTTCCAGCGCGCCACCGGACTGCACAACTGGAATCGGTATGCGGCGGTCAACTACGAGTTCGTTGACATCCACATGGACGACGAGGCCGGCAAGGCGGCCGGTTACCCCACGGCGTTCGGCATGGGTAACCTGCAGTGGTCGTACCTGCACGCCCTGCTGCGGCAGTGGATCGGCGACGAGGGCCGGATCATCCGGCTTGGCTGCCAGTTCCGGGCGCCCAACACCAAGGGCATGATCGTGACGGCGCACGGCAAGGTCACCGCGATCCGCGAGGAAGACGGCGAGACGATCGTGGACCTGGAGATCTGGACCGACAACGACTCCGGCAAGATCATGGCGCCGGGCACCGCCACCGTGGCGCTGCCGCGCGGCTGAGAGCATGGCGCGCTGCGGCGCGGGTGACCGCGCTGCGGCGCGCTGAGCCATGTCGGGGCCTCAGTCGCGAGTTGTCCTGGGCGGGGCCCCGAGCCATATCGAGATCATGAAAGGGCTAGGGACAGAAGCATGGAAGCTTGCCCGGTGCTGCTGGTGCATGGCTTTGCTTCGTCGGCCGAGCACAACTGGCGGCAGCCGGGCTGGCTCGACCTGCTGGCCGAGGCAGGCCGGGAGACGATCGCCGTGGACCTGCTCGGCCACGGCCGCGCCCCGCGCCCCACGTCCCCGGCCGACTACGAGGCGGTGGAGGACCGGGTGGCCGCGGACATCGCTGGCTACGGGCTCCTCGACGCGGTGGGCTTCTCCGCCGGGGCGCACGTCCTGCTGCGGCTGGCCGCCGCCGAGCCGCAGCGGTTCCGCCGGCTGGCCCTGCTCGGCATCGGGGCGAGCGTCGTGACCGGAGGCGGCGGCGGCGCGGGACCTATCATCGCCGCGCTGGAGGGCAACCCGGACCCGGAGGACATCCACGGCGTGGTCTTCCGCAGGCTGGCCGACGGCCTGGGGAACGACCGCGCCGCGCTCGTCGCCTTCCTGCGCCGGCCGCAACGGCCGCTGACCCGCGATGACCTGGCCCGGATCTCCTGCCCGGTGCTGGTGGTGGTGGGCGACAAGGATCCGGCCGGGCCGGGTGAGCCCCTGGTCGCCGCGCTACCCGACGCGCGACTGGTCACGCTGCGCGGCGCGGATCACTTCAGCACACCCGCCGACGTGCGGTGCATGCAGGCCGTGCTGGGCTTCCTGGACGGCTGAGCTGGCGCTCCGGGTCAGGGCAACTGGCCGCGGGACAGCTGGGCGGTGGACAGCTCGATGTCGGACTGGTAGCTGAGCAGCAAGCGCAGCGAGTCAGCGACCAGCCCCGCGTCCAAGTCCTCAGCTCCCAGCGAGAGCAGCGTCTTGGCCCACTCCAGGGTCTGCGCCACCGAGGGCTGCTGACGCAGGTCCAGCCGACGCAGCGACCCCACGATGGCTGCGATCTGCTCGGCCAGATGCTCCGAGATCCCCGGTACCCGCGTCCGGACGATCTCCCGCTCCCGCTCGGCGGGCGGGTAGTCGATATAGAGGTACAGGCACCTGCGGCGGAGCGCCTCCGAGAGGTCCCGGGAGCTGTTGGAGGTGAGAAAGACCAGGGGGATCTGCAGTCCCGACACCGTGCCGATCTCCGGAATGGAGACCTGGTAGTCGGACAGGATCTCCAGCAGGAGGGCCTCGGCCTCGATGTCGAGCCGGTCGACCTCGTCGATCAGCAAGACCACCGGCTGCGGTGACCGGATAGCATCCAGCAGCGGCCGGGGCAGCAGGAAATCCTCGGTGAAGATGCCGGACTCCAGGTCGGCCCAGTTCCCCGCGCGGCGCACCGTGCCCACGTTGTCGGCCAGGATGCGCAGGAGTTGCTTCTGGTAGTTCCACTCGTACAGCGCCTTGCCCTCGTCCAGGCCCTCATAGCACTGCAGCCGGATCAGCCGGGCCCCGGTCATGGCCGCCGTACTCTTGGCCAGCTCGGTCTTACCGGTCCCGGTCGGGCCCTCGATGAGGACCGGCTTGCCGAGCTGATCGGCCAGGCGCAGGACTCCGCAGGCGTGCTCGCCGGCCAGGTAGCCCACGCCGCGCAGCAGGTCCGAGATCTGTCCGGCGGAGGTGAACCACTGAGCGCGCGCGCTAGGTCCGGCGGTCCCGATCTCGGCTGTCATCAACGCTCCCTGGCCTGCGCTCCGGGCGCAAAGCTTTGACGGTCTGCGAAATATCGTCTCATTTCTGGCGGCTGGTTTCCAGTTGAGGGGTGGGTGCGGGCGGGGCGCGGTTCCGGCGCTGGCGCGGTTCGGAGGGCGACAGGGTGCGGGCCGACCCGGGTTGGCGGCGGGCCCGGAGTTGGCGGTGGGCGGGAGCGGGCTGGGTGCCCGGGCTCTTGACCAGGGGGCGCAGGCTTCGGTAATTTGAAATGAATCGAATAATTGCGGACACGTATCTAGACCCGCGAGGTGTCTGTTGCCGAAGATCGTCGTTCTCGTTAAGTACACGCCGGACCTCACGTCGGACCGGAATTTCCTGGCGGACGGCACTGTGGACCGGGCCGGGACGCCGGGACGGTTGTCGGAACTGGATGAGCACGCCGCCGAGCAGGCGCTGCAGATCCAGGAGTCCTCGGCTGGCTCGGAGCTGACCTACCTGACGATGGGGCCGGACGGGGCCGCCGACGCGCTGCGCAAGGCGCTGTCGATGGGCGGCGACGGGGCCGTGCACGTCCAGGACGACGCGCTGCATGGGTCCGACGCGTTCGCGACCTCGCTGGTGCTGGCCGAGGCGATCAAGCGGATCGGATTCGACCTGGTGGTGACCGGGATGGCGTCGACGGACGCGGGGATGGGCGTGGTACCGGCCCTGCTGGCCGAGCGGCTGGGGGTGCCGCAGGTGACGTTCGCCGGGCGGCTGTCGGTCAACGGCGAGGAGGTGGAGATCCTCCGCGATTCCGATACCAGTTCCGAGACCGTGACCGCACGGATGCCCGCCATCGTGAGCGTGACCGACCGGACCGGGGAGGCCAGGTACCCGTCCTTCAAGGGGATCATGGCGGCGAAGAAGAAGCCGGTCCAGACCTGGAGCCTGGCCGACCTGGGCATTGACCCGGCACTCGTGGGCCTGGCCGGCGCGCGCACCGCGGTGCTGGCCACGGCCCGGCGCCCGGCGCGGACCGCCGGGCAGCTCGTCAAGGACGACGGCGACGGCGGCCGGGCGCTGGCCGATTTCCTCGCCTCCCAGCGCTTCATCTGACCCCGATCTGCGCCAGCCAGAAGGAGACTCATGTCCGTAGTCCTCGTGGTCGTCGATGCCGTGGACGGTTCGGCGCCCAAGCCCACGCTTGAACTGCTGACGCTGGCGCGCCGGATCGGCTCGCCGGCCGCGGTGGTGTTCGGACCGGCCGCGGATCAGGTGGTACCGGTACTGGCCGAATACGGCGCGGCCGACGTCTACCTGGTGCGCGACCCGCAGGTCCTGGAGCATCTCGTGGTGCCGAAGGTCGATGCCCTGGAGCAGATCGCCCGCCAGGCCGGCGAGCTGGCCGCGGTGCTGCTGACGGCCAGCGCCGAGGGCAAGGAGATCGGGGCCAGGCTCGCGCTGCGGCTCGACTCGGGTTTCATCAGCGACGCGATCGACGTGCAGGCCGGGGAGGCCGGCTCCGGGCACGCGGTCGTCGCCACCCAGTCGGCATTCGCCGCCTCCTGGTCGGTGACCTCGGTGGTCACCGCCGGCGTACCGGTCATCACGGTCAAGCCGAACGCCACCACGCCCGCCGCGGCTCCTGTCGAGCCGGTCGTGCACGAGGTCGCGGTCGAGCTCTCGGCGGCCGCGGCGGCCACCACGATCACCAATCGCACGGTCCGGGAAAGCTCCGGGCGGCCGGAGCTGACCGAGGCCTCGGTCGTCGTCTCCGGCGGGCGCGGCCTGGGCGACGGCCAGCACTTCAACCTGATCGAGGGCGTGGCCGACCTGCTCGGCGGCGCGGTCGGCGCCTCCCGGGCGGCGGTCGACGCGGGCTGGTATCCGCACAGCAACCAGGTGGGCCAGACCGGCAAAACGGTCTCCCCGCAGCTCTACCTCGCGATCGGCATCTCGGGCGCGATCCAGCACCGGGCCGGCATGCAGACCTCCAAGGTCATCGCCGCGATCAACAAGGATCCGGAGGCGCCGATCTTCGACCTGGCCGACTTCGGCATCGTCGGCGACCTGTTCAAGGTCGTCCCCGCGCTCACCGAGGAGATCGCCCGACGCCGCGGCTGAACCGCGGCGCCGGGTGAGACCGCGGTTCATTGCGCTCTAGGGCATTGATGCTTGCCTTGTTGGCCGCGGCCGGCGTCACGGAGGGGCTAGAGGAGCTGGGGATCGGGGGCTAGCCAGTCGCGGAGGATCTCTTCGTTGTGCTGGCCGGGGTGGGGGCTGGGCCAGCGGACGCGGGCTGGGGGGCTCTGCAGGCGCTGGAACGGGGCGGTGACCCAGGTGGTGACGTCGGTGTCCGGGAGGCGCAGCTGGGCCAGGGCCTGGTGGGACCACAGGCCGCCGTCGGCGAACAGGTCGGCGATCTCGGCGACCGGGGCGGCGGCCAGGCCCGCGGCCTGCAGGTGGCGGGCGCCCTGGGCCGGGGTCAGGGTCTGGGCCCAGGCGGCGATGAGCTTCTTGAGCTCGGCCACCGCGACGGCTCCGGGTGCCGGGGCGTCGGCGCCGATGCTCAGCTCGGGCACGCTGAGCAGGCGCGCGGCGGTGTCCCAGTCGGCGGCGTCCTCGAGCTCGACGGCCAGCCAGGCGTCCTGGCCGGCGGCGGCGAAGACGCCGGACAGGTAGGAGCCGGGGACCTCGTTCGGCTCCGGCCAGACGTCCTGGCCGGTGGCCAGGGCCTGCGAGGAACAGCGGGGCGAGCATGACGCCGCCCGCCTCGGCCTGGGCGATCTCGGTGTGGCTGCCCTGGCCGGTGCGGTCGCGGTGGGCCAGCGCGGCGAAGATGGTGATCAGGACGTGCGCCACGGCGGTGTAGTCGAACTGGGAGCCGTGCGGCGACCAGGTTCGGGTCAGGCCCATGTAGCCGTTCACGTTGGAGCCGTAGGCCATCGCCGTGGCGCGCGGCCCGGTACGCCCGTAGCCGCTCACCGAGACCCAGATCAGGCGGGGGTTCATCGCGGCCAGGGCCTCGGGGGTCAGGCCCCAGCCGGCCATCACGCCGGTGGCGAAGTTGTCGATCAGCACGTCGGCCTGCGCCGCGAGCCGGGCGAAGGTCGCCAGCCCCGCCGGGCTCTTCATGTCCAGGGTCAGCGTGCGGCCGCTGCGGGAGTAGGAGGAGAACACCAGGCTGAACTCCCGCCCGGACGGATCGACCGCCCTGGGCAACCCCGGGAAACCGGGCAGCCGGAGCGGGTCCGGCCGGTCCGGCGATTCGATCTTGACCACGTCCGCGCCCAGCTCGGCCAGCGTAGTGGCGCTGACGTTGCCCGCGATGGCGGTCCCGAACGAGAGCACCTTGAGGTCGGCCAGCCGCGGCCCGTCGGGCAGCGACCAGGGCTGGCTGGCCCTGGTGGCGGCCCACCGGCCGCCGAGCAGCTCCTGGTCGTGCTCGCCGAGCAGCGGCGCCTCCCGCCGGTAGCTCAGCAGCGGTACCGAGGAGTTCAGCGGGCGGCCCGGCGCGCGGAAGCGGCCCGTCCCAGGCCGGTCGTGCTCGGCCCAGAAGCCGCGGCTGGCCAGCTGCGGATCCCGGGTGACCTGCAGGATCGTGTTGACCGGCGCGCATGGCACGCGGTGGGCCAGCGCGAGGTCCCACAAGCCCTGCATGGTGAACGGCGCGAGCAGCTCCCTGACCCGGGGGGCCAGCTGATCGGCGCGGGCGAACCGCTCGGTCCGCTGACGCAGGACCGGGTCGAGCAGGTCCTGGGGCCGGCCGACGATCTCCAGGAACCCGTCCCAGTGCGGCGGGTTCCAGATCAGCAGCTCGACCTGGCCGTCGCTCACGTCCCAGATGCCGGTCGGCGGCATGGCCGCGCCGCGCTGGCGGGAGATGATGGACCGGCCCGCGATGGTGTAGTAGCTGATCGACGTCGACTCCCGGTAGGCGAGCAGGTCGTGCAGGCACAGGTCGATGACCTGCCCGCCGACGTGCGGCCGCTCGCGCAGCGCGACCATGATGCAGAACGCCGCCTGCGCGGACAGCTCGTCGTAGAACGGGAAGGCCGGGATGGTCCGGGGCGGCCCCTCGGCGGGCCCGATCGACCACATCCCGCCGCTGCCCGCGTAGGCGGTCAGCTGGGTGGCGCGCCGGTCGCGCAGCGGCCCGTCCAGGCCGTACGGGGTCAGGCAGCAGATCATGGTGTCCGGCCCGGCCCAGGACAGGCTCCGGCCGTCCCGGTCCCAGCCCGGGACCGGCAGCCTGGCCGACGGGGCGATCACCACGACGTCACAGCCGGCGGCCAGCTGCGCTAGGGCGGCCTGAGCGTCAGGGCGGGCGTCGGGACCGGGGCCGGGGCCGGGGCAAGGTCGGGACCGGGGCCGGGGGCCCCGCCGGGACCGGCCCAGTCCAGCTGGACGCCCCGCTTGTTCGCGTTGTAGTAGGCGAAGGTCAGGCTCGTCTCAAGACGGGGTTCCGGGCCGGGCGCGAACGGCGGTCGGCGGCGCTGGCGGTCGCCGCCCGCGGGCTCGGCCTTGACCACGTCGGCGCCGAGGTCGGCGAGGATCTTCGTGCCGTAGGCGGACAGCTCACCGCCCAGGTCCAGGACGCGGACCCCGTCCAGTGGCCCTGCTGGCTCCGGGGGGGACGACCCCCCCGTGCCCCCCCGAGCCTTCGGCGATTTCATCGGGGTCAGGCGGCCAGGGCGGCGGCGATCCGCTCCCGGTGGTAGCGCTCGTCGCCGGCGTCCAGCTCCCAGTGGCGGCAGCGGCGGGTGAACAGCTGCACGTCGAAGTCCAGGATGAAGGCGATGCCGGCGTGCACGGCGTGCGCCCGCTCGGGGGCGAGCCGGGCGGTCAGGCTGGCCTGCGCCTTGGCCTGCGACACCGCCTTGCCGGCCGGCAGACCGGCGTCGAGCAGGCCGGCCGCGTAGCGGACCATCAGCGAGGTCAGGTGGCTGTTGATGGCGATGTCCGAGCACAGGTACTGCACGGCCTGGTAGCGCCCGATGGCCTGGCCGAACTGGGTCCGGTGCTCGGCGTAGCCCACCGACAGCTCGAGCAGGCGCTCGGCGGCGCCCTGGATCTGCGCGGCGCGCAGCACCGCGGCCCGGTCCAGCACGGGTTCGAGCAGCTCCCATCCGGCGTGGACCGGGCCGAGCACGGCCTCGGGCGCGACGCGGTGCCGGCCGAAGGTCGCGGCGTAGAGCGGATAGCCGGCCAGGTTCGGCAGCTTGGTCAGCGCCACGCCCGGCGCCGCGACGTCGACCAGGGCCAGGGTGATCCCGGACGCGGCCGCCGCGGGCGGGGCGGTGCGCGCGGCGACGATCAGGTGGCTGGCGGAGTTGGCGTAGCCGACCAGGATCTTGCTGCCGTCCAGGCGGAGCGCGCCGTCCGGCTCGACCGTGCCCGGCAGGGCGATCGAGGACGGGCCGAAGCCGGTGTCGTCCTCGGCGAGCGCGGGGGTGACGATGGCGGTCCCGGCCAGGACCGGTTCGAGCAGGTCGCGGGCGGCCGGGGTGGCTCCGGCCCCCATCGCGGCGGCCAGCACCCCGGCGCCGATAACGGCCGACTCCAGGTGCGGGACGGGCGCCAGGGTGCGGCCCATGGCCTGGTAGATGACGCTGAGCTCGAGCGCCCCGCCGCCGAACCCGCCGGCCGATTCCGGATGGCCGAGCCGCAGCCAGCCCAGGTCGGCCATCTCCGCCCACAGCTCGGCGCTGAACCCCCGCTCGGAGTCCTCCCAGCCGCGGACCGCGCCGATCGTGGCGCGCGCCTCGAAGAAGCGGCGCGCCGTGTCGGCCAGATCGAGTTGGTGCTGCTCCAGGTCGATGTCCATGGCGAAACCTCCTACCTCGGGAGCCCGAGGCCGCGGGTGGCCAGCACCATCCGCTTGACCTGCGGGGTGCCGCCCGCGTGGTTGCGGATCGAGGTCCGGAACCAGGCCTCCGGGCCGCCGCTGGCCGCGTCGACCGGGGCCCAGCGGGATCCGCTGGCCAGCTGGCCCACCCGGCCCGCGATCAGGTTGGTGAGCTCGGCGAACCGGGTCATCGACTCCTTGCTGACCACGGTGCCGATCGCGCCGGCGTACGCGGGCGGCCGCCGGGCCTGGATGTTCGACAGGGACTCGAAGGTCAGCAGGCGTTCGGCCTGCACGAGCAGGTCCATCTCGGCCAGCTGGTCGCGGACCACCGCGTCGTCGATGAGCGGCTTGCCGTTGCGCCGGGCGGTCTTGCAGAACGCCACCATCTTGTCCAGCTTCGGCCTGGGCGTCCATGTAGGCGGCGCCGATGTTGCCGCCGTAGAACCCGCCCATGATCAGGTCCCAGCCGCGGCCCTCGGTGCCGATCATGTTCTCGTGCGGGACGCGGGCGCCCTCCAGGAAGGTGTGGTTCTGCCGGCCGCCGCCGATGTTGAACAGCGGGCCGAAGCTGACCCCGGGCTGGTCGATGGGCAGCCCGAAGATGGTGATGCCGCGGTGCCGGGGGGCCTCGGGGTCGGTGCGCGCCGCGCAGTAGAGCATGTCCGCGTGGGTGCCCCAGGTGGTGAACGTCTTCTGCCCGCTGATCACCCACTCGTCCCCGTCGCGGACCGCCCTGGTGCTCAGCGAGGCCAGGTCCGAGCCGGCCTCCGGCTCGGTGTAACCCTCGGCCCAGAGCACGTCGGTGCGCTGGATGGCGGGCAGGAACTTCTGCTTCTGCGCCTCGGTGCCGCCGCGCAGCAGGGCCCCGGCGGCCAGCCCCCAGCCGATCGCGTTGACCAGCGGCGCGTCGCGGTAGGTGAACTCCTCGGAGAAGATCAGCTGGTCGATCGGCGGCCGGGCCAGGCCGCCGTACTCGGCCGGCCAGGTCAGGCCGATCCAGCCCTTGGCCGAGACCTTCTGAGTGAACGCGATGGCGAAGGCCCAGAACTCCTCGTCCTCGCACCACTCGGTCGACTTCTCCCAGCGGGCCGGGAGTTCGGTGTCGAGGAAGTCCCTGACCTCCTCGCGCCATTCGTTCTGCGCCGCGGTCAGCTGCAACTCCATGACCTCTCCTCATTGGCTGGCGTCATCGCGGGCCGAGGGGCACGATGGCCGGTCCGTTCGGACAAAAAATCGTGATAAGCCGGGGCGGTCGGTCACCGAACTTGTTTAGACTCTTATAGAAAGATAAATCTTTAGGCCTAACGGTACGCCGGTTCCCGCGGCCGGTCAACGAGACGAGCACTGATGCCGATGCGCTACAGCCTGGCCGGAACGCTGACCCTGACCTGGCCCGAGGTGGCCGACGCGGCCCGGACCGCCGAACGCCTGGGGTTCGACGCGTTCTACTCCACCGACCACCTGATGGGCGTGGCGGCGCTGGCCGCGGCGGTCGGGCTTTGCGCGTTACATCGCCGAGTACAGGCGTTCAGGGCCGGCGCCGACGATGGCGATGACGGGCATTCGGGCCGTCCTCCTCCCTCGTGGGTCCTTATCCGGGGTCAGGCTACCGGCGGCTCAGGTGTTCGTTCTATAGTTATATAGGTATCAAAGTCGAGGTTCCCGGGAGGGGCCATGATCGATCTGGGACTGGACGGGGCGCGGGCCATCGTCGTCGGGGCGGGCTTCATTCCCTACCGGGCCGGGCACGGCCGGGGCAGCGCGCTGCGGCTGGCGGCGGCCGGGGCCACGGTGGCCTGCGTCGACATGGACGAGGGGCGGGCGGGCGAGATTGCCGCGGAGATCGTGGCGGCCGGCGGGAAGGCGTTCGCGGTGGTGGGGGACGTCCGGACGGAGGCCGAGGCCTCGCGGGTCATCGGCGAGGCGGTGGCCGGGCTGGGCGGGGTCGACGTGCTGGTGGACGTGGTCGGGGAGGCGATCTTCGCGCCGTCGGACCAGCAGACCGAGCAGGACTGGGACTACCAGATGACGAAGAACCTCAAGCAGTTCTTCTTCGTGCTGAAGGCGGTCCTGCCGCACATGGTCGAGCAGGGCACCGGCGGGGCGATCACCGCGGTCACATCGGTGGACGGGTTCTCCTCCTCGCGGTTCCACGTGGCCTACGGCGCGGCCAAGGCGGGCGTGATCTCGCTGGTGAAGACGTACTCAGATGAGTTCGGCCGGTACGGGATCCGGGTCAACTGCGTGGCGCCGGGCAACGTGGGCGGCGGTGTGTGGGACAAGCCGGACGTGCCGTTCGGCCAGGACGTGGTGAACTCGCTGGCGCCGCCGCGCCCGATGGACATCGCCAACGGCGCGCTGTTCCTGTCCTCCTCGCTGGCGGCCCGGGTGACCGGGCAGACGCTGGTGGTGGACGGCGGGGCGACCACCCGGTCGCCGTGGGGCTTTTCCGAGGAGAGCCTGACCTCGTTCAAGGCCGGCTGGCGGGAAGAGCGGAACTGAGCTTTGCGCGGCTGCACGGTCGCCTCGGCTGGGTTGGGAGCGGCTGGTTTCCTGGTCGATGACGCATCGTGCCTGTTCTTGCTGGTACAACGTCACATCGACCCGGTAACCGGGATGCGTGCCGCGGCGCTGGCGGTGCTGGTGGTTCCTGTGGTGCGCTAGGAAGCCGGGGCGACCTCGATCAGGCCGTTGCGCAGGACGACCTCGCCCTCCGAGGCCGCCTCGAAGGCGTAGGCGGGCCGGCCGTCAGGGGTAGGACCTGCGTCGTAGACCGATACGTCGATGTCGTTGCCGGGGTAGGCATAGCGGCTGAAGCGGACCGCGACGCGGGTGATCCGGCTCGGATCGCCGCCCGCGGCCAGCGCGACCAGGGCGCGGCTGGCGATGCCGAGACTGAGCGCCCCCTGGTTGAACTTGCGCGGCCGGCCGCTTTTGATTGCTGCCTGGTCGCTGACGTGGATGCTCGAGCGGTCCCCGGACGCGCCGGCGTAGCGGAAGGTCTGATCGTGGGTGGTGGGCAGGCTCATGGTGCCGACCTTGCGGGCCCGGGCCTGCTCGGGGAAGGTGTGGCCGGGCATCTCCGGGCCCTGGTTCCCGCCGGTGGCCTCGCCGACCATGATCGAGGACCAGTACTGCTCGATGACCAGGTGCCCGTCGTCGTCGACGCTCAGCAGCCGGGTGAACACGTTCATCCCGGCCTTGCTGGCCACGACGGCGTACCGGTCCGCGGTGGTATGCAGGGCCATCCCGGGAGAGATCGGGCGGCGGATGTACAGGTCGTGCTCGCCGTGGCCGCCGCCGCGCCCGCCTTTTGCGGCCTCGGGTGGCAGCTGCCCGAGGCTGCGCATGGCGTCGAACACGGGCACCACCGGGTAGGTGGGCGGCACCGCGCGGCCGTCGCGGTACAGCGGGTTATCGTCGTTGATGGCCAGCGCGAAGGCGGCGATCTCGCCGGGATCGCAGTAGTTGACGAACGGTCCGGACGGCTCGCCGAGCGGGACCTTGGAGGTGTCCATGCTGTTCTCCGCTGTGCTCCCGAGTGCTGTTTATGCTAAAGTTATATGATATTCGAAGTATAGCAGCGGAGTGCTTGATGGGGACGGATATATGACCGCTCACCTGCCGGAGGCCGCCTCACTCGACGGCGAGCTCGGCGGCATGGCCGACGAGCTCGGTGCGACCTTCGACCACGTGGCGATCGCCGGACGCCGGATCCGGGACATGCTGCCGTTGTGGCGGGACACGCTGGGCGGGCGCTTCGTGATCGGCGCGGACAACCCCGAGACCGGCTGGCGCGCGGTCCGGCTCGAGCTGGCCGGGGTGTGGTGCCTGGAGCTGATCGAGCCGCTGGCGGGCTCGGCGTTCCTGGACAGCTTCCTGCGCGGCCGGCCCGAGGGCGGGCTGCACCACGTGACGTTCCTGGTGGACGACGTGCAGGCCGCGTTCGAGCGGTTCACCGCCCGGGGTTACGAGCCGTTCGGCGCCGATCGGGAGTGGTTCCAGATGTTCGTGCACCCGCGCCGGGCGGGCGGGGTGCTGCTGCAGCTCATGCGACGATACGAGGCGCGCCGCGACGAGGCTGAGGCTGGGGCAGGGGGGCCGGTCATGAGGCTGGAAGACGTGCTGGCCGGGCGGGGCCACCGGGGCACCGGCGTGAGCAGCCCCTGAGCGCTCCGGTGATGGCGGGACTGGTGGGACTGGTCGTGGTGAGCACCTGGCCGGTCCCAACTACGTCGTTGCCACAACGACGCACACCTGACTACGTGGCTGCCACAACGACGTAGTTGCGTGACGGGCCCAGGGCACCTGTGTCTCGGAGGGCAGGCGGCTGGGGTGCTAGAGGTGCTAGTCGGTGAGGGCCTGGCACCACTGGAGGACGGGGGGGTTGTTCGCGAGGTCCATGGTGGCGGTCATCTCGATGCGGCCGTCGGTGGAGGCGGCGACGAGGGCGGCCATGGCGCCGGCCACGTCGTCGGTGTCCATCTCGTACACCGCGACATAGCGGTGGGTAGCCGGGGCGCCGGGCAGGTCCGCTACCCGGTAGCGGTGGGCGGCGGTGATGGCCGGGATGGCGGCACGGACCTGCGGGACGTGCGTGCCGTCGTACCAGGCGTTGAACTCGGCCTCGCTCTCGTCGTCGACCGGGCTGGCCCACGCCATGAACATTGACTTCGCCATCGGTGCTCCTATGGGTGCTTACTCATTGACTATTTGACAAGCGTCGACTTATGCGTCACGCTAACGCCTGGGACTGGGCTAGGTCAACGGCGCTACGCCGGTGAAGGGGCTTCGGGTAGCTAGATGGCTTCGGATAGCTAGATGCCGGCGCAGCCGGACGCGGCGAACGGGAGTGGCGGGCAGGGACAGGCCTGCGTCGGCCTGAGGTCCATGGAAGCGGACACCGACGGCCTGAAGTCCGCGGAATCGGGTGGCGCGGGGGCGGCGCAGCGGTACGCCTGGCTGGAGAACCTGCTCCCGCCGGTGGAAGAGGTGCGGCCGGGCCTGTGGTCGATTCCCGTGCCGTGGCCGGGCAGCGGGCTGCGCTACACGCTTTCGTACCTGATCACCGGCCGGGGCGGTCCGGCGCTGATCGACACCGGGTGGCCGACCGACGAGGGCTGGGACGCCCTGGCCGATCGCGTCGCGCAGACCGGGCACGACCTCACCGAGATCAGGTACGTACTGGTCACGCACGCCCACGCCGATCACCTGGGCATGGCCGGACGGGTGCGCGTAGCCTCGGGCGCACTGGTCGGCATGCACCCGGCCGAGTCCACCGTCCTGCTGCACCGGGTGGGGTTGCAGACCTGGCGAGAGCGCCTGTCCGGCTGGCTGAGCGCCCGCGGCGCCCCGGATGACCAGCGGGCCGAGATCACCGACTTGATGGCAGGAGCGGTCGCATTCCACGCCCGGCTGGCGCGCGCGGATTTCGCCGTCGAGGACGGCGGGCTGCCGCTCGGGGCCGGGACCGGCCTGCGGGCGGTCTGGACGCCCGGGCACACGCCGGGTCACCTGTGCTTCTACGACGAGCGGAACGACGT
The DNA here is from genome assembly GCA_963819785.1 of uncultured Actinomycetes bacterium. Lineage (GTDB taxonomy): Bacteria > Actinomycetota > Actinomycetes > Streptosporangiales > Streptosporangiaceae > Palsa-504. The sequence goes on from CAWFXW010000020.1 coordinate 496,105, forward strand.
GCTGCTGACCGGCGACCACGTACTGCCGCGGATCACGCCGCACATCGGGCTGCCGCCCGGCGCGGAGGGCGACCCGCTCGGCGATTACGAGGCCTCGCTGCGCGCGCTGGCCCGGTACAGCCCCGCCGAAGTCCTGCCCGCGCACGAGTACCGGTTCGCCGACCTCGGTGCCCGCCTCGAGGCGTTGCTGTCGCACCACCGGACCCGGCTGGCCGAGGTCGAGCACGCCGTCGCCAACGACCCCGGCCTGTCGACCTGGGCCGTCGCGGAGGCGCTGACCTGGTCCCGGGGCTGGGAGCAGACCCAGGGCGGAGCCCGGCACAGCGCGATCAGCGAGACGTGGGCGCACCTGGTCCACCTGCAGGGACGCCAGCGGGTGATCAATCACGGCCGCGAACGCGACTCCTGGACGCCGGGGCCGCGCTGCTCGGCCGCGGACTGACAGCCGGGGCTCGCGGTTCGGCGACGGGCGGACTAACCGGCCTCCGCTGTTTCGCGGTGGACTGATCGCCGGCTCGCGTTCGCGGCTGAGGGTCGCTGAGCCACTTGTTTTACTGCGCGAATTACGGGCCGAGGGGATGAGCAGGCCCGCCACCGCGGCGAGCGCGAGCCCGACGGCCATGATCGCGAACCCGGCCGTGTAGCCGGACTGGGCCGGCAGGCCGGAATGCCCCAGGCGGGACGTGACGATGCTGGCCATGACCGCCGAGCCGATGCTGCCGCCCAGCGTGCGAATGTTCGCGTTCATGCCGCCGGCCACGCCGGTCTGGCTGGCCGGCACTCCGGCGACGACCAGCGCGGACATGGCCGGGAAGGCGAGCCCGAAGCCGACGCCCATAACGGCGTTGGACAGGTAGATCTGCCACTGATGGGCGTGCGCGAAGGCCAGGATGGCCAGGGCCGCGCACCCGGTCAGGCAGCCGGCCACGACCAGCACCTTGCCGCCCACGCGGCGGGTGAACCGGCCGGAGAACATGCCCACCGCGGACATGGTGACCGAGGAAGGCAGCAACATCAACCCGGACGCGATGATGCTGGCGCCGAACCCGTACCCGGCCGCGCGCGGGGTCTGCACGAACTCGGGCAGGAAGGCGAACGTCGCGTACATGCCCGTGCCGAGCAGCAGCGCGACCAGGTTGGACGTCCACACGGCCGGGATCCGCATCATCTGCATGTCGATCAGCGGGGTGGCGGCCCGCAGCTCGGCGAACATCCAGCCCGCCACCAGCAGCGCGCTCACCGCCAGCAGGCCGATCACAGTGGCCGAACCCCAGCCCCAGTCCGGCGCCTCGCTCACCGCGACCAGCAGCGCGACCAGCCAGGCGGACATCAGCACCGCGGGCCGCCAGCTGATCCGCCCGGGGACGCGCACCGGGGAGGACGGCACGAACAGCACCGCGGAGACCGCCGCGACCACGGTCAGGATCAGCGGCAGCCAGAACAGCCAGTGCCAGTCCAGCGCGTCCACGATCGGGCCGGCCAGGACGATACCGAGCCCGGCCCCGACCCCGGTCAGCGCCGCGATGGACCCCACCGCGCCGGTGACCCGGTCGGCGGGGAACTCGTCCCGGATGATCCCGAACGCGAGCGGCACCATGCCGCCGCCGACGCCCTGGATTACCCGGGCCGCGATCATCACCTCGATCGAGGAGGCGACCGCGGACAGCAGCGAGCCGGCCGCCAGCGCGGCCAGCGACACCACGAACACCCGCTGTTTGCCGATCATGTCGCCGACCCGGCCCAGGATGGGGGTCATGACCGACGCGGACAGCAGGTAGGCGGTCAGCACCCAGGTCACCGCGCTCTGCGAGGTGTGCAGCTCATGCTGGACGGTGGTCAGGACCGGGATGACCAGCGACTGCAGCAGCGCGAACACCGACACGCCCAGCGCCAGGACGGCGAACGTGACCCGGCGTCTGGCTGGCTTTATGGTGGTCCGCCGCCGGACGGGCACGATGGTGCGCACGCGGGTACCTCGCGGATCAGCCGGCCAGCAGGCCGGAGATCTTCCTGGTCATGTCGTCCAGGTCCGATCCGGCCCAGAGCACGTAGCGGTCCGGCCGCACCACCACCACGTCGCTGTCGTGGCTGTCTAGCCAGGACAGCACGCCCTTGGCGTGCGCGGGGGGCAGTTCGCCGGCGGCGGCCACGAACGCGCCCATCCGGTCCCGCCACCAGCCGGCCGGTCCCGGCCCGACGAGCGCCGCGGTGCGGGTCAGGACGGCGAAGCGTGACCCGATGACGTCGTCGAGGCGCCCGTCCGCGCCCGAGGGCTGGACGAACAGGTCGCCGCCGTTCTCCCAGACCAGGGACCCGGGCCGCAGCGCGGGCAGGGTGAAGGCGATCCGCTGGGACGGCGGGCGGGTGTCGGCGAGCATGCGGCGGTCGCGTTCGGCGGCCTCGGCGGGGTCGATGGTACAGATGAGCCGGCCGATGCGGACGGCGGATTCGACGACGGAACGGACGTGGGCGCGCCGCTCCTCTTCGTAGGTGTTCAGCAGGTCATCCGGGGCGCCGCCGCGGATCACCAGGTCCAGTTTCCAGGCCAGGTTGGCCGCGTCGCGCAGCCCGGAGCACATGCCCTGCCCGAGGAAGGGCGGCATCTGGTGCGCGGCGTCGCCGGCCAGGAACACGCGCTGGTGCCGCCAGTTCCTGGCCACCAGGCCGTGGAAGGTGTAGATGGCGGCGCGCTCGATCTCGAAGGGCCGGCCGGGGAACCAGGCGCGGACGAGTTCGGAGATCCGGCCGGGCTGGAGCATCGTGGCCGGGTCGTCGCCGTCCATGAGGCGGAACTCGAACCGGTGCCGCCGGGCGGGCATCGGGATCGAGTAGGTGGGCCGGCGGGGATCGCACAGGCAGATGGCGCGGCCCGGTTCGGGCGGCGCGTGTGCTGGCGCGGCCTGGCTCGGGCGGCGCTGTGCTGGCGCGGCCTGGCTCGGGCGGCGCTGTGTCCAGGACCAGATCGACGACCAGCCAGGGCTCCTCAAAGTTCAGGTCCTCGACGTCGAAGCCGATCTGGTCCCGGATCCGGCTGGCCGCCCCGTCACACGCCACGACCCACTTCGCGGTCACCTCCAGCCGCTCGCCCCCGGGTGCGGCGGCCGTCACCCGGACGTGATCGTCGGCGCTGACCAGGCCGGTCACCTCCGCCCCGAGCCGGACGGTCACCGACGGCATCGCCGCGACCGCCTCGCGGACCGTCCGGTCCAGCGCCGGCTGGAAGAAGTACATGCTGGTCGGCAGGCCCGAGCCGCTGGACTGGTCGCCGGGGATCCTGGCCAGCAACTCACCGTGCGCGGTGAGGAAGTCCAGCCCGAGGTTGGCCTGCATGGCGGGCAGCAGGCGGTCGAGCAGGCCCAGTTCCTGCCAGGTGCGCAGGCCGGTGTGATCGACGTGGGCGGCCCTGGGCAGCGGGAAGACCTCATGGTCCCGCTCCAGGACCAGGACCGTCAGGCCGTGTTTGCCGAGCAGGCCGGCCAGGGCGGCGCCCACCGGACCGAAGCCCGCAACCAGGACATCTACCGAGTCGGGACGGGGGCGCATCATCTACCTGTGGTCGCCTCTGGCCGTAGATTTGGAGGTTACGGACCAGCCTGACATGAAAAGTCGGCTGATGCCGTTGACGGCATGCGGCCGACCCGCCAGGCTTACTGAGACGTAAACTAACACGTATTTACTTAAGGGTCAACACTCAGGGGCGGGTGCCCGGCCAGGTTCGGCCAGGTTTGACGCAGCCAAAATGCAGCCATCCGCCGGGGGCGGGGCGGGATGCGAAACTGGTTACCGGATAGCCGTTACTGACTCATGAGTAAGGATAACGGGCTGCGCCGAGGGACAGCACGCGCCTATGCGGGGAGAGCGGAGCGGAGCCCGGGGTTTCAGCACGCAGGGGCGCAACACCGCTTGGCTTGAGTTGATCATGAAGCTCAGCCCGATGCTGAATCAGGTGAAACCGGACTTCCACTACGTTCTAGGGTGGTGAAACCCGGCTTTCACCACCCTGCGGCCGGCCGGTCCCCGGGCACACGGATTGCGCTGACGGTACCAGTGGGACTGAAGTCCTATTTCTGGGATACGCGACGATCAAGCTGAGCGGTATGCGTTAGGGCGCGGCGAAGTGCTGGCTTCATCCCGGGATGGACGGGCGGACCATCGTCGTTTGACGGGCGCGAAGAGGGGTCCGGGGGCACGCAGCACGGCCCGTTCGGGGGTCATATCTTCGAAGCCGCCAGGGTTTCGGGGGCGAACAGTTCGGCGGGCTGGATGAGGCGCTCGGACAGGCCCTGCTCGTAGGAGTAGCGCAGGAAGGTGGCCAGGGTCTGCTCGTTGCCGTGCAGGCCGTAGGAGAACGGGTCGTCGCCCATGAGCTGGCGGCTCGACTCGGCCCACTCGGTCAGGAACGGGAGCATGTACTTCAGCGCGGTCGTCTCGTAGAGGGCCGTGTAGGCGCGCCGCTTGGCTTCGTTGAACGCCTTCAGCAGCGAGGTGGCCAGCCACCGGTTGGCCTGGTAGGTGTCCCAGTTGAGCACGATCACGTGCATGATCGGGAAGATGCCGGTGTCGGCGTAGTACTGACGCTCGACCGGGCCGGAGTCGGGCCACAGGCGGCGGACCGGGCCGGTGCCGTCGCCGAAGCTCGAGGGCTGGTGCGCGGTGTACAGGGCGTCGATCTCGCCGGTTTCCAGCATGGCCAACAGGGTCTTGTCCGGGCCGATCTCGGTCACCTGGATCGAGGCCGGGAGGTCCATCTTCGTCTCGCGGCGGCCGGGCTGCTCCAGGCCGCCGGTGAAGTACTCGACGCTGTCGACCGGGACGCCGTGCCGGTCGGCCAGGATGCCCTTCACCCAGACGGCCGCGGTCATCTGGTATTCCGGGCAGCCGACCCGGCGGCCGGCCAGGTCGCTGGCATCCCGGATCCCGGCTTTGGCGTTCACGTAGACGCTCGAGTGGCGGAACATGCGCGAGGGGAAGACGGGGATGGCGATGAACGGCCGTTCCGGGGCCAGGACGGTGCGGGTGTACCAGGACAGCGACATCTCGGCGGCGTCGAACTCCCGGTAGTGCAGCATCCGGAAGGCGGGCTCGGGCATCATAACCGGCAGGTAGGTGAGCCGGACGCCCTCGGGCTGGACCGTTCCGTCCTTGAGGGCCAGCATGCGGTCGTAGTCCCAGCAGGCCAGCGAGATCGGGATGTCAGCCATGATCGGCCAGCCTGCGCAGGCTCGCGCGCGCGTCTACCGGTTCCCACCACAGAGGGATGCTCAGGTCGCGGGCGATGATCGCGGCGGTGATGTAGCCGGCGCCGCCGGAGATCGCGCCGCCGGGGTGGCAGGGCGAGCCCGCCATGTACAGGCCGTCGACGGGGGTGCGGTAGCCGAAGTGGTTCCACATGGTCTGGTCGCCGGCGAAGGAGCCGATGAAGATGTCGCCGCGGACCATGTTGATCAGCTCGCGCGAGTAGTCGTTGGCGGTCCAGATGTGCCGGGCCAAGATGTTGTCCGGGGTCATGTTGGGCGCCCACTCGCGCCAGGTTTCCAGCATGCGGTCGGCGAACTCTTCCTTGACCGCCTCGATGTTCTCCGGATCACCGCCGGGCGCGTACGGCATGGCGTGCCAGCCGTAGGCGGTGGCCATGCCCGGCGGGGCCTGCGACGGGTCGAACTGGGTGACCGAGCCGGTGCCGAAGCTGACCCGGCTCGGGATCTCGTTGCGGGCCACCTGGTCGTGCAGGGCGAACAGCTGCTCGACCGACTCGCAGCCGATGTTGACCTTGAGTGAGTTGTTGACGTGCGGGTCGAAGTCGGTGCCCAGGTGCCGTGGCGCCTCCTTCAGCGCCAGGTGCAGGCCGAACAGGGACCAGGAGGTCTGCTTGAAGTTCTTGACCTTCTCCCGGTACTCGGCGGGCAGCTGATCCTCGCCGACCATGGTGCCGAAGGTCTGCGGGACGTCGACGGTGCTGGCCACGAAGCGGGAGCGGATCTGGGTGCCGTCGGCCAGTTCGACGCCGCGGGCCTGGTTGCCGTCGATGATGATCTTCTCGACGTGCGCGCCCGTTTTGAGCTCGCCGCCGGCCGCGACGAAGGTGTGCATCAGCCCGTAGGCCACGGCGATGCTGCCGCCCTCGGCGACCTGGTAGTTGGCCACCAGGTCGAAGCCGCGGATCAGCGCGCCCATCGGGCTGCGGGTGGTCAGCTGGTCGTACAGGACCGTGCCGAACAGCGAGATCTTGAATAGCAGGAGGAGGCGGACCAGCTCGTTCTCGAACAGCTGGGTTACCGCGTCGAGTGGCTGGCGGTCGATGATCTCCAGGAAGTCGCGGCCGACTTCGCTCGCGCTAAGCAGCTCGTCGCGTTCTTGTTCCGGGATCGGCTCGGAGTAGCGCTCCGGCCAGAAGATCGCGTCGCTGATCTTGTCGGCGCGTTCGTTCCATTCCCGGTAGGTCTGCGCGTCCTTCTTGCTGAAGTGGCCGATCGACTCGCAGGTCTCGTCGATGTAGCGGGAGAAGACCAGGGCCGTGCCGTCGCGGTGCGGCTGGGCGAAGTCGTAGCGCGGCGTGATGTAGCGGAACTTGTTATTGAGCTCGAGGTCCTTGTACCAGGGGGACTCGCTGATGTTGAAGTGGTTCAGCGAGTGCATCTGGTGGTAGAAGCCGGGCTTGGTGACCTCGGTGGTGGACAGGCCGCCGCCGTAGATGAGCCGGCGCTCCACGATCAGGATCTTCAGGCCGGCCTTGGCCAGGTAGGCGCCCAGGATGAGGCCATGCTGGCCCGAGCCGATGATGATGCCGTCATATGTCTGCGTCATGGGGCGTTGTCCTTTGGTGGGCGGGACGAAGTACCCGGGGCGGCTTTCGGCGCTCCCGCCGGTGACGAGCTCGCCGCCGATCAGCATGTGCCACATGCGTTCGGCGTACCCGGCGACCTTGGTGTCCACCGGCCGATCCTCTCTCGGGTCCGGGCGGGCCCGAAGAACAAAAGTCACTGCGGGACGCCGGGGATGGGGTCACCATGTCTTGCGGTTCTTAGGGTTGCCGATGGGGCGGTTCTTGATTGGGGCGTTGACTATGGAGCAGGCTAGCCCGGCGCTGGCGGTCACGGATCACGGGTCGGTCCGGACGGCGCGGTGAGCGCGGCGGCCATCATCGGCGTCGGTTTGACGCCGTTCGGCCGGTTCAAGGAGCAGTCGCTGAGCCAGCTGGCCGGCCAGGCCATTGCCGCCGCGCTGGCCGACGCCGGGATTTCGCCAGCAGAGGTGCAGGCCGCGTTCGTGGCCAACTCGATGGCCTCGGTGACCACCGGGCAGGTGGCCGTAGTCGGCCTGGCCGTACAGACCGTGGCCGCTGGGCGGGCTGAGGTGGTGCTGGTAGTCGGGGTGGAGAAACTCTTTGCTGCGTCCCGGGGTGATAGCTACCGGGCGCTGAACGGGGCGGGTTTTGGCTGAGATCGCGGTGAAGAACCGGGCCAACGCGGCGCTCAACCCGTGCGCCCAGTACACCGCGCCGATCACGGTAGACGACGTGCTGGGCGCGCGGATGGTGGCCGAGCCGCTGACCGCCCTGATGTGCGCGCCGATCAGCGACGGCGCCTCGGCGGTGGTGGTCACGTCGCCCGACCGGGCTTTGGCGTCCGGGCTGCGGCCGGTGTGGATCCGTGGCATCGCGACCGGGATGGGTGCGCCGCCGGGTCCGTCATCGGTCGTGGCCCGGATCGCGCGGCGGGCCTTTGCCGAGGCCGGGATCACCCCGGACGATATCGACGTGGCGGAGGTACACGACTCGATCGCGTTCAACGAGCTGCTGGCCTATGAGGAACTGGGGCTGTGCCCGGCCGGTTCGGGGGCGCAGTTCGTCACCTCCGGGGCCAGCAGCCTGTCCGGGAAGGTGCCGGTCAACACCAGCGGGGGGCTGGAGTCGCGCGGGCACCCGGTGGCGGCGACCGGGCTGGCCCAGATCATCGAGCTCGTTACTCAGCTACGGGGCGAGGCCGGGTCGCGCCAGGTGGCCGGGACCCGGATCGCGGTGGCGGAGAACGCGGGCGGGTTCGTGGTGGATGACACGGCGGCGGCCGTGGTCACGGTGCTCGGAGCCTCGCCGTCTGGGGCCTCGCCGCCTGGAGCCTCACCGTGAGGGACGTTTACCCGCGGCTGGACACGCTGCCGCACTCGTGGCTGACCGCGCCGGAGGACCAGCCGGACTACCTTCCCGTGCCGGGGGTGACGCTGGACGAGGGGACCGACCTGGGCAGCATGCTGTGCGACGTCCAGGTGCTTAACGGACTGGGCGATGCGGTCGCCATCGTCCATCACGAGAGCGGCCGGTCGCTGACGTTCGCCGAGCTGTCGGCGGTGACCGACCGGACCGCGGCCGGGTTCGCCGCGCTGGGCATCGGTCCGGGCGACCGGGTGGCGCTACGCGGCGGCAACTGCCCGGAGCTGGTCATCGCGGCCATCGCCACGTGGAAGATCGGCGCGGTGGTTACGCTGATCCCGCCGCTGGCCCGGGCCCCCGAGGTGGAGTTCTTCCTGGACGACACCCAGCCGCGGCTGCTGGTCCTGATGCAGCCCGAGGGCGACGAGGTCGGCGCGGTGCTCGATCGCGTCCCGGGGCTCACCGTGGTGGCTACCGCGCCGGATGCGGCGCCGGCCTTCGCGCCGGGGGCGCTGGGCTGGGACGCGCTGCTCTCGGGCGCCGGCCCGCGGCCTTTGGTCGAGACTGACCTGGACCGGGTGGCCATCGTCTGGCACACCGGGGGCACCACCGGCCGGCCCAAGGGCTGCTACCACACCCAGCGGCGCTTCCTGCTGGGCGGCCTGTCCCTGGGGATGGCCACCGGGGCGGCGGCGGGTCAGCGGTGGTCGGCGGCCGCGCCGATGGGCCACGCGCTCGGGTTCATCCACAGCACCAACTTCACCCTGCTCAACGGGGTCACCCTGGTCGTGGTGTCCGGCTTCGCCCAGCCGGCGGTCATGCTCGAGGCGCTGGCCCGGCACGAGGTCACCCAGTTCACCGCGATCGCGGCCACCTGGGCCGACCTGCTGGAGGCGCTCGAGGCTGGCCAGGGGCCCGAGCCCGCCGCGCTGACCCGCGGGTTCGCGATGTGGCAGTCGTCGTCGGCGTCGGAGGTCGCAACCGGCTGGGGTCGGCGCGGCGTCGAGGTGCTGAACAACTTCGGCTCGACCGCGTTCGCCACCTGGGTCCTGGTCCCGCCGACCGGCCGGCCGGTGCCGCAGGCGTCGCTCGGTCAGCCTGTGCCAGGGTATGAGGTGGTGGCCGTCGATCCCGACCTGAGCCAGGGGCCGCGGCCGATGCCCGCCGGCGAGCCGGGCCGGATGGCGGTGCGCGGGCCGACCGGACTGACCTACTGGCGGCTGCCCGGCAAGCAGCACACCGACGTCCAGTTCGGCTACTCGCTGCAAGACGACCTGATCCGCTTCGACTCCAGCGGGCTGGCGGATTACCTGGGCCGGACCGACTTCATGATCAGCACGGCCGGGCACAAGATCGCACCGGTCGAGGTCGAGACGGTGCTGAGCGGCCATCCCGCGGTGCGCGAGGCGGTGGTGTTCGGCCTGCCGGACGCCACGCGCCAGGAGATGGTGGCCGCCTTCGTGGTGCTCAACCAGGGGTTCGTGGCGTCTGGCGTTTTGCGGGGCGAGCTACAGGACTACGTGAAGTCCCGGCTGGCGCCGTATAAGTACCCGCGCCGCCTGGACTTCATCGACGCCGTCCCCCGGGACTCGGTCGGCAAGGTCCAGCCCCGGATCCTCAAGGAACTCGTGCTGGCCGCGGACTCAGAAAAGAATAAGGACACCCGATGACAACGCAAACCCCAGCGGTTACCGCCCGCACCTCGCGCCGGGGCCTGCACTACGTGCTGGATGGCACCGGGCCCGCGGTGGTCCTGGTGCACGGCTGGTGCCTGAACCGGCAGGTCTGGATGTACCTGGAGCAGGCGCTGGTCGCGGGCGGCCGTACGGTGATCACGCCGGACCTGGCCGGGTACGGCGCCTCGGCGGGCCTTCGGCCACGGACCAGCCTGGCCGACCACGCCAGCGACCTGACCGACCTGCTGGACGAACTGGATGTTTCGCGGGCGGTGCTGGCCGGCTTCGCGTTCGGCGCGGGGGTTATCTGCTCCGCCTCGGACTACGGGCGGGTCGGCGCCCTGGTGAGCGTGGCGATACCCAGCGCGGCGACCGCGCCGTACGACCGGATGCGGGGGGCGATCATGAAGGACTGGCCGCGGTTCGCCGCGCGTTCGGCCCAGGCGATCGTGCCCGCGGAGAGCAGTGCCGAGACCAAGGACTGGCTGAGCCGGATGTTCGGCGCGACCAGCCTGGGCGCGGCGCTGGCCGGGCTGGACATCCTGCGCTCGTACGAACCGGCCGAGATGGTCAAGGGCTGGGATGTCCCGGCGTACTTCGTGCACGGGTCCGGTGATCCCATCGTGCCCGCGACGGTCAGCCAGGAGTGCGCGAAGCGGTTCGGCGGGCAGTACGTGGAGGTCCTCTCGGCGGCGCATCTGGTCGTGATCGACCAGAAGGAGGCGGTGCACAAGATCGTGGAAGAAGTGGTGGGCGGCGGCTAAGGGCTTGCGAATTATTAACACGCAGGTTTCTGGGTTGCCGGTTCGTCATTATTTTCGACAGCAAGGAAGGCGGCCAGGTCTGCGGATGCCGGGAACCGGGCGGTCGCGGGCGTGATGGCGTGCCCGTATTCCTCCAGGAGCGGGCGGGTTTCCCTGACGGCCTCGGTGATCTTGCTGCGGTCGACGGCAAATAGTTCGGCCAGGACTGCTTGCGTGCAGAGCTTGCGCAGGTAGAGCACGGTGGCCAGGATCCGGTCGGCGTCGGTGAGCCTGGGGCGGGGGCCTGCCCCGGCCGCGCGGCGGCGCTCGGCTCCGCGTCGCCTGCTCCGGGCCTGCTCGCGCTGCGCTTCCTGCGGCGCGGCCAGTTCAGCGATCAGGGCCTCCAGGCGCTGCCGGGACATGCCAGTCAGCGCCGGATGCGACAGCGCGGCGCGGTCAGGGACTTCTCCGCGGAGCCTGCCGGGCCCGCCGGCGCCGGCGCCAGGCGCAGCGGCGGGGTGCGGCCGCACGGTGTAGTTCCAGTCGCCGTGGAAGCGGTGCCGGGCCAGCGGGATCTCGGCCATCTGCGCGTCGCTGATCTCGGTCCCGGTCGGGTAGCTGCCCGGATCGAGTTCGGCATGCACTGTCAGGCCGGCGCGGGTAGTGGTCGCGGCGATGCTGTTCACGATGACTTCATGGCTGGCCAGGGGCCTGCCGCGCCAGTTCATGGTGATGCGGGAGAACAACCGGTGCTCGATCTTGTTCCACTTGGAAGTGCCCGGAGGAAGGTGGCACACCGTGATCTCCAGCCCGGTCTCGGCGGCCAGGACAGCGAGCTCGGCCTTCCACGCGCGGGTGCGGTAGCCGTCGGAACCGCCCGCGTCCGCAGTGATCAGCAGCCGCCGGGCCCGGGGGTAGTCGTCCCGGCCGGCCCGTTCCACCAGCGGCGGATGGACTCCACGGCGAACGCCGCGGTGTCGTGATCGGTGCCGGCGTTCACCCACCCGGCGTTCGCCGCCAGGTCATAGACCCCGTACGGGATCGCCTTGCCCAGCTCGCGGTCAGGGAAGTCATGGGCGTCCACCCTGGCCGGCCTGCCCTTGGGCCGCCACTCCCGGCCGCCGTTCTTGAACTCGCCGGCCAGTTCCTTTTTCTTGGCGTCCACGCTGACCACGGGATCCCCGTCCGCCAGGTGCTCGCGGGCCTGCTCGCCGATGTAACTGAACTGCGCGTCCCGGTCCGGATGCTGCTTCCCCTCGACGGTCTTGGCGTTGCCCTGCAGGCTGAACCCTTCCTGTCGAAGCAGGGCGCCGACCGTGCCCTCGGAGACCTCATGCCCCTGGCGGGCCAGCTCAGCCGCCAGGTTGCGGGTCGACAGCGTCGTCCACCGCAGCGGCGACATCGGATCGCCCCGTTCCTGCGGTTCCACCAGGGCCAGCAATGCCGGGAGCAGGCCCGGGTCCAGGTCAGCGGCCCGCTTGCGGCCTCCGCCCGGCCGTCGCACCCGTCCCAGCGGTTCAGCCCCGGAGTCCAGCTCGTCCACGCCCAGCGACACCGTCGCCTCGCGGACCCCGGCCGCCCGGGCCACCGTCCGAATCCCGCCATGCCCCAGAGCCCGGGCCTCAGCCCCCATCAGCAGCCGTCGCTGCCGCTCGTCTAGGCGGGGAAAGATCGCCTCGAACTTCGCTGCCAGCATCTGCCGGATTGCTTCCGTAGCACCCATACCACACCAATGTGCCAGACCCTGGGAAGCTACGAGTTATTTTTTCGCAAGCCTTAAGTGACTAGTGCGCCGCAGCGCGGGCTTGCGGGTGCGGTACAGGTCCGCAGGCGCGGCGCGGGCTTGCGGGTCCATTGGGCGCTGGCCGAAGGCTGGGGTTAGGTGGTGACGGGGAGGCACGCGGAGCAGGAGTGCCGGCCGAGGGGTTTGTGGTAACAGTCAGCGGCGGCGGAAGTCGCGGAACTCGTCAGCCTGGGCCGCTTCGCGCAGTCCGTCCAGGTCGATCAGCGCGATGCCGCCCTCGATGCGGCGGATCAGGCCCTCGTCGCGCAGTCCGGCCAAGGTCCGGGCCACGACCTCGCGTACGGTCCCGATGGCCGCGGCGATGTCTTCGTAGCTGGCCGTGGCGACGTGGACGACGGTAGCTGCCTGGCTTGCTGCAGCGGGGGCGCTGGCTGTGGCTGGGTGGCCGGGCGGGGCGGATTGGCCGGGCGTGGCCGGGTGGCCGGGCAGGGCGGGGGTGGCTACGTCGAGGAGATAGCGGGCCACCCGGCTGCGGATGGGGGCGAACACGTTGTGGGCCAGGCGCTCCTGGATGTTGAACAATGATCCGGCCATTTCCTCGGCCATGGCCCAGGCCAACTGACTGTCGCGCTGCGCGCGCAAGCGCAGGACCTGCGCCGACATGGCCACCACCCGGGTCGGGACCACCGCCTGGGCGGCGGCCGGGGAGACTTGGGCAACCACGGACGGCAGCCCGAGGATGTCGCCACGGCGCGCGTAGCGGATGGTGACCTCCCGTCCGGACCGGGAGGTGCGGTAGACGCGTACCAGGCCGTCCACGATGAGGACCAGGTGAGCCGTGGGCTCCTGCTCGGTCTCTGGGTACAGGACCGTTTTGGGCGGCGCGTCGATCTGGTGGGCTCGGTCGAACAACAGCCGCCAGGTGCGCTCGGGCAGGCGGCCGAGGAAGCTGGCCTCGATCGCCCGGACCCAGTCGGCGGGCAGGTCGTCCATCACACTCCACTTTGACAGATGAGTCGACGACGGGCGTCTTTTACTCTCCTGTTCGGTACGGCGGCTGGACCAGGGGCCTGGACAGCGCGGGCAGGGCAGAACCAGGCGCTGGCCCACGCGATCGAGACGGCCGGCTCGCTGAACGCACAGAAGATGGCGGCCGCGCTGGATAACACGTCCAGCCTGCCGACCCTGGTACCCGGGCTGAGCCTGGACTTCACGGCCACCCCGTCGGTGCACAACGGCTATCCGCTGTCGTACTTCACCGAGTGCACGATGCAGAACGGCCCGTATGACCTGCGTTATGCGGCCAGCCGATCGGAAGATAGATTGAGGTTTCGCAAATAATCGAACTTTTCTCTTGACATGAGAGTCAACGGCGGACGAGGCTGCGATCATGGCTGACAAGTGGCAACTGATCCATCCGAACCACATCAACGCGATCGTGGACGGCTACGAACCCACGATCGAGCACTTCCGGGACCGGATCGGGTTCACTCTGGACCGGCGGATTCCGGACTCCGGCGACGGCACGGATGCGTGCCTGATGACGCTGGGCGGGGTGATGTTCGAGTTCTTCGCGCCCAAGGAGCGCGGCGAGCGGGGCCAGGGGCGGCTGCTCACCAAGTTCGGCGACCATTACATCGGCATCGAGTACCACGTGCCCGATGTGACCAGCGCCCGCGAGTTCGCGAACGAGAAGGAGATCCGGATCATCAACGACCTGGGCGCGGCGTTCTTCACCTACCCGGGTAACTGCTTCGGCATCGCGTGGGAGATCTACGACGGTGACTTCTCCGAGCACGCCCAGCCCGCTGGCTACTGGGAGAACCAGCACCCGCTCGGCCTGACCGGCATGGCGCGGCTGACCGTGGCGGTGGAGAACGTCGAGGCCGCGGCGGCGCGGCTCAACGAGCTGGCCTACGTCTCGGAGATCGGCCCGGTATCGCGGCCGCGGGCCGCCGCCAAGGGCGTCCAGGTGCAGGTCGGCAGCGAAGTCTGGGAGCTGCTCGAGCCCGCCGGCGACGGGGCGCTCGCGGTCTACCTGGGCCGGTACGGCCAGCGCATCCGCAGCACCGTGTTCAAGACCGGCAACCTCTCCGAGGTGGAGAAGCACCTGACCGGCCAGGGTTTCGACCTCATCCCCGGCGACGCGGACGGCGCGCTGGCCATCAATCCAGCGCAGAACAAGAACCTGCTGTTCGAGTTCACCGAGTAACCGGCGGGCCATGAAGCATGATCTGACCCCGGAGCAGGCGTTCTTCCACGGCACGACCCGCCAGTTCCTGGACGACAAGGTCCCGACGTCGCTGCTGCGCGAGCTGCGGGACGACCCGGCCGGGTTCGGCCGGGACTTCTGGCGGCAGGGCGCCGACCTGGGCTGGACGTCGCTGCTGGTGAGCGAGGCCGCCGGCGGCGGCAGCGTGAGCGGGCAGGGCCTGGCCGACCTGGCGCTGGTGGCGTTCGAGTTCGGCCGGTACGCCGCGCCGGGGCCGCTCACCGCGGCCAACGTGGTCACCGCGGCGGTGGCCAGGTCCGGTACCGCGGTGCAGAAGGCGGAGTTGCTGCCCGGCCTGCTGGCCGGGGATCAGATCGGCAGCTGGGCGTACGCCGAGCCGCGCCCGTTCGACCGGCTGGGCACGGTCGGCGTGCGGGCCAGGCGGAGCGACGGGCAGTACCTGCTCAGCGGGGTGAAGGCGCCGGTCGAGGCGGCCGTCCAGGCGGACCTGTTCCTGGTCACCGCGCGGCTGGGCGGCGAGGACGGCGGGCTCATCCAGCTCCTGGTGCCGGCCGGCACGCCCGGGGTGTCGGTCAGCCCGATGCGGACGCTGGACATCACCCGCCGGTACGGGCGGGTCACGTTCGCCGACGCCGCAGTGCCGGCCTCGGCGGTGCTGGGCGGGCCGGACACGCCTTACCACCAGCTGTCCGACGAAGAAGAGCTGGCGCAGGTGGCGTACCACCGCGAGTTGCAGCGGCGGCTCTACGACGGCGGCTTCGCCGGGATCATCTTCCCCAAGGAGTACGGCGGGGCCGGGCTCACCTCCGCGCACCAGGAGGTGCTCAACGAGGAGATCCGCGGCTACCAGTACCCGGCGCGCTTCCAGGTGCCCACGTTCAGCCCGTGCGCCGCGGTGATCTACGAGTTCGGCACCGAGGAGCAAAAGCGCGAGCACCTGCCCAAGATCATGCGGGGCGAGGAGATCTGGATGCAGTTCCTGTCCGAGCCGGGCGGCGGCTCGGACGTGGCCGGGGCGCAGACCACCGCCGTCCGCGACGGGGACGAATGGGTGCTCAACGGGTCGAAGATCTGGACCACCGGGGCGTGGTGGTCGGACTGGGGGCTGTGCCTGGCCCGGACGAACTGGGACGTGCCCAAGCACCGCGGCCTGTCGGTGTTCATGCTGCGCATCCACCAGCCGGGCATCGACGTGCACCGGATCGAGATGCTCAACAGGTCCAAGGAGTTCTGCCAGGAGTTCCTGACCGACCTGCGCCTCCCTGACTCGGCCCGGATCGGCGAAATCGACGGCGGCTGGACGGTCGGCACCCGGTGGATGTACCACGAGAAGAGCCTGGGCATCTCGCACTACTTCATCCGCCCGGCGGGCAGCATGCGCGGGGTGAACCCGTGGGCGCCGACGCCGCTGGCCGTGGCCCGCCAGGCAGGCCGGCTGGCCGACCCAGTGGCCCGGCAGCTGGCCGGCGAGGCGCACGCGCTCAAGCTGGCCGGCCAGGAGGGCAGCAGCCGGATCTCGCGCGGCATCGCGGCCAAGAAGCTGACCGATCAGGCGGCGGGCATGTCGCGCATCCTGACCGGGCTGATCAACACGCAGCTGGCCACGATCAACCTCAAGCTCGCGGGCGCCGCCGCCGTGGCCTGGGACGACGAGGACCAGATGCTGGGCGAGACGGGCGTGGAGTTCCTTATGCGCCAGGTCAGGCAGATCAGCGGCGGGACGATCGAGATGTCCCGCAACGCGGTGAGCGAGCGGCTGCTCGGCATGCCCAGGGAGGCGCGCCGCGACAACGACGTGGCGTTCCGCGACGTGCCCCGCAGCGCGCCCAGCCGGTGAAGAGCACGGTGCGCTAAGGGAGCTGCGATGAGCGAGCCCGACAGGCGGATGTCACAGGAGCCGGCGGGCACGAACCACGGACCGTTCGGCAGAAAAAATCGTTACGGAGAGATCCATGGCAGACATGAACCGGGGCCAGGACCTGTCGGTCTTCGAGACCGCGACGGATGCCGAATCGGATCAGTTCCGCTCGGCCGAGGAGTACTGCGACCGGCCCTACGTGCGGTCGTTTAACGCCTCTGCGGTCGACGGGGTGGATCCGGTGTTCCATCGCGGCGAGAAGCCGTGGGAGATCCACTACCTGCCCGGGCACCGGACGATCGGGCCGTGATGAACGGGTCTGTTGAAGAGGCTGACGTCGTCGTGGTGGGGTTCGGCGGGGCGGGCGCGGCCACGGCCATCGCGGCCGCGGACCACGGAGCGTCCGTGATCGTGCTGGAGAAGCAGCCCGCGGACCGGCACACGCCGAGCACGTACATGTCGGGCGGCATCGTGATGGGGGTCAACGACGTCGAGCGGGCCGCCTTGTATATGGACCGGTGCTCGGGCGGGATGATCCCGTTCGCGGTGTCGCGGGCCTGGGCGGTCATGGCGGCGGACCTGGTTGCGTGGCTGGAGCGGATCGGCGCGGACCTGGCCCTGGTCAAGGTGGGCGAGGGCGAGAACACCCAGTTCGAGGGGGCGGACTCGGTCGAGGCGTGGACGCAGTCGCGGCCGCCTGCGGATTTTGATCCTCTGGCGCGGGATCTGAGTGCGCCTTCCACGGTGGGGGCCCTGGCCAGCGGGATGAACACCGGCGAGGCCGGGCGCCGCACCGGGGCGGAGTACTTCGACAGCCTGCGGCGGGTGGTTTCATCGCGGCCGGGAATTCGGGTGCTTTACGGGTGCCCGGCTGCGCGGCTTATCCAGGACGGGGCCGGGCGGGTGACCGGGGTGCGGGTGTTGGCTGGATCCGAGATGCGGGCGCGGCGCGGGGTGGTGCTGACCTGCGGCGGCTACGAGTGGAACGACGAGATCAAGATCAACGCGCTGAAGGCGTCGCCGATCTACTTCTACGGCAACCCGGGCAACACCGGCGACGGGATCCGGATGGCGCAGGCCGTGGGGGCCGACCTGTGGCACATGAACCAGATGATCGGCCGGGCCATCGGGCACTTTGCCGAGGACGGGCACGAGTACAACTTCGTGATCGGGATCCACCCGCCGGGGTACCTGATCACCGACAAGTACGGCCAGCGTTTCGCCAACGAGGTATCGCAGGCCCAGATGAAGCACAGCTTCTACTACGAGCTGCTCAAGTACGACGCGGACAAGCAGGAGTACCCGCGCAACCCGTGCTACTGGATCTTCGACCAGCGCCGGATGACCGCGGCGCCGCTGGTCTCGCTGCGCTCGGGGTTCGTGCGGGCCGGGTACTACGACTGGAGCCCGGACAACTCCCGCGAGGTGGCCAAGGGCTGGATCAAGAAGGCCGACGACGTCGGCTCGCTGGGGAAATTGGCTGGTCTTGCGGATCCGGACGCGCTGGCGGAGACCGTGGCCAGGTACAACGCGGGCTGCGCGGCCGGCTTCGACGAATTCGGGCGGCCTGCGGACACGCTGGTGCCGCTGGATTCGCCGCCGTACTACTGCGTGGCTCTCTATCCCGGCGGGTCGAATACGTGCGGCGGGCCGCGGCGGGACGAGCGGGCGCGGGTGCTCGACGCGTTCGGCGACCCCATCCCCGGGCTGTACGCGGCGGGTGAGCTGGGCGAGGCGGTCGGGCTGCTGTACCCGGCCAACGGCGCGAACCTGTCCGAGTCGATCTGCTTCGGGCGGATCGCGGCGGCCGACGCGCTGGGCGTTCCGGCCCTTTAGGGGTATCCGTGGCGCTTGGTGCTTGCGATCAGATCAGGAACCTCATCCACCGGTATTCCGAGGCGGTGGATGAGGGACGTTTCGAGGTGCTCGACGAGCTGTGCACCGGGACTTCATCGGGGACATGAGCCGGCACGTGCGGGGTGGTTAGCGCCTTAGGGCTCTACTACGTCGTAGCCACAACGACGCACACCCGACTACCACGTTGGTTGCCACAACGACGTAGTTGCTTCCTGGGAAACCCGGGCTGGGCTCTTTGGCCGGGGCGCTAGCCGGCGTCCCAGGTGGTGAAGATGTCGCCGGCCGCGTCGTGGACCAGGTCGAAGGCCTCGACGCCGGTCAGGGAGGCGGAGCCGATAATGTTCAGCACGAGGTGCTTGCTGACCCCGAAGGCGCGGGCCAGCAGGACGTTGTCGCGGATGCCCGAGGCGAAGCCGCGGATGACGTTGTAGTGCAGCAAGGTGGTGGGCACGATCTGCTTGGGCAACTCGCGGACGCAGGTCTCGAACCGCTGCCGGTAGGCCTTGAGCAGGTCGGGGCGGTGGGCGGCCAGGAACTTCACGTGCGGCGGGAGCTCGCCCAGGGTGGTCTGGTACCAGTCTTGTACGGCGCGGAGTTCCGCCGGCGACATGCGCGGGTCGCTGAAGTCCAGGCCGGTGGTGAACGCGGCGGGGTCCGGAGCCCAGCCGTCGGGGAACTCGGCCGGCTCTTCCGGGGTCATCCAGGCGTAGCCGTCCAGGGCGCGGGCCACGGTCTCCAGGCCCGCCGGGCCCATGACCAGGAAGCTGATCGCGATCCCCTCGAGGATCTGCGCCTTGGTCAGGCCCATCTTCTGCCGGGTGTGGATGAGGTAACGGACGCCGACGTCGTAGCCGATCACGGCGTAGAACGGCAGGAAGCCGAAGACGAAGACCTTGCGCTCGGATTCGTAGTTGTTCGGCGTGGCGACGTTGGCGGAGCTGGGCGCCTCCGTGCTGATCCTGGAGAAGCAGCCGCACGACCGACCTGGCGCTGGAGCGGATCGGCGGGGCCGAGCACCCGGAGTTCGAGGGCGCCGACGCCATCGAGTCCTGGGCGCAGTCGCGGCCCAGTGAGCGGGTGCCGCCGGGGACGACGGTCCGGGAGCCGATCCCGGGGCTGTACGGCGCGGGCGAACTGGGCGAAGCGGTCGGCATGCTGTACCCGGCCAACGGCGGCAACCTGTCGGAATCGGTGTGCTTCGGCCGCCTCGCCGCCGAGCACGCCATGGGCCGCGTCTTACCGTTTTGCGGCGCTTCGCCGGGTAAACCGCCGTAATCTTCAAGGCAACACGGCGGCGAGGAGGGGCGTTGACCGAGGATTTCCCGGTACGGCTGGCGGGGTTCGGGCCGGGTTCGCTGGTGGCCTCCTACCGGCTGGAAGCGCAGGTCGGAGCGGGCGGGATGGCGGTGGTGCGGCGACCGATCCGGCGCCGGGTCCTGGCGGTGCTGGCCGGGACGGTCCTGGTCGCGGCGGCGATCGTCGTGCCGCTGCTCACCACTTCCACGGGTCCGTCCGGCCCGCGGCATGCGCAGCAGCAGCAGCAGCACGGCGCGGAACGTCGTAGCCGGGAAACTGCTCACCACCTTGGCCAGCCCGGGCCAGATAGGTGCCGACCATCTCGTGTTCAGCCCTGATGGCGCGACACTGGCCGGGCGCGGCCCGCAACAACATGATCTTCCTGTGGCAGGTCCCGGCGGGGAAGCTGGCCGCCGCCCTCGCCGAGCGCATGTATCCGGGCCCGATAACCACGGTGGCGTTCAGCCCTAACGGGGCGATGCTGGCCACCGCCGACAACTACAGCAGGATCCTGCTGTGGAATGTCGCGACCGGGAAACGGACGATCACCCTGTCCTACCCGGCTAAGAACACCGACATCGCCGCGGTCGCATTCAGCCCCGACGGCAAGACGCTGGCCACCACCGATTACACCAGCACCCACCTGTGGCAGGTCTCCACCGGAACGCAGACCGCGGTGCTGAGCGACTCCGCGGGCATGGGAGACGCGGTCGCGTTCAGTCCCGACGGTGCGATGCTGGCTGTCGCCACCAACGGCGGCAGCACCCTCCTGTGGAACCTCAGCACCAGAAAGGTAGCCGCCACCCTTTCCCAGCCCGACGGCGAGAACACGGCTGGTCGGTCGCGTTCAGTCGCGACGGTGCCACGCTGGCCACCACCGACGCCAGCGGCCACAGCTACCTGTGGAATCTGGCCACAGATAAGGTCATCGCCGCCTTCACCGACCCAGGCAGTAAGGCGGAAACCACGTGGGTTCAGCCGAAGGGCACCACGCTGGCGACCGCCGACACTAACGGTGGCACCTACCTGTGGAACGTCGCCACCCGGAAGCTCGCCGCTACCCTCTCCGAACCCGCCAAGGATCCAGATAAGGGCGGCCTCGGTGGCGTTCAGCCCGAACGGCGCCCTGCTGGCCACCTCGGACAACTACGGCGGCGTCTACCTGTGGAAAGTCAGCTGACCAGGAGCGTTACGGCGGTTAGCTCTTGGCGGTCAGGCCCAGCATGTACTCGACGGTGGCGGACATCAGGTCGTGCGGGGAGATCGCACCGGCCGGGTATACCAGCGGAGCACCGAGTTGGCCGTGCCCATGGCCAGCCGGGTGGCCAGGTGGGCGTCGCCGGGGCGGATCTCGCCGAGCCGCTGGCCTTCGGTGATCACCTCGGTGATCAGCTCGTGGTAGAGCCGCTCGCCGCGCTTGAGGCGCAGGTCGCGCTTGCCGGACAGCTGGTTGCGCTCGGCGAAGTAGATGCGGAAGGCATCCACGTTCTCCAGCAGGGTGCCCACGTGCCGTTCGAACAGCAGGGTGAGACGGCGGATGGGCGGCTCCTCGGCGACGGCGATGGGCCGGGCCTGCTCGAGCAGCGTGTCACCCAGATGGCCGATGATCCGCCAGAGCAGGTCTTCCTTGGATTCGAAGTAGTAGTAGAACAGCGGCCGCGTGATGCCGAGCTCGTCGGCGATCTCCTGCAGGCTGGTCTCCCGGAAACCGCCGCGGCTGAAGAGCTGGATCGCGTTACGGAGGAGTTCCTCCTCCCGCGATACCTTGACGGCCTTGGGCAAGGTTCCTCGATTGGTCGGGGGCACGAGCGAATTTTACGCGTCAGAATGATCACGGCCCAGGCCGAACGCACCCTGGCGCGGCCCCGGCGACGTGACGCGCGCCCGTCACGATGCTCAGCGGGCCAGGCGTCGATCACGTCACCCGGCGCCTTGCCCATGGTCCATATTTTACTTTTCGGTAAGACATCTGTCTACGATGAACCGGCTGGCGGCGTGACTCTATTTGCCCAGCTAGATTGGGCACTAGCGTGGCTCATTCCGCGCGGCGTAAGCCTCATGGCCCGGATCGGGATTCGGTATCCTTGACTGGACTGTCAAGACTGCTAGGGTACTGCTCAGGGGAAGACCCAGCGCCGGGCGATGTCACGTACCCGGCGCCCTTGACGCGCGGAATGAGGCGGCAATGGCGGACGCGAACCGGTACCCACTGACCACCACCCCGATCAAGCTCGGGCGCGGTGGAGATCAGGAACCGCTTCTACCTGTCCCCGCACGGCGTGGGGTACAACGTCGGCTACGAGCCCTCCGACGTGTTCGCGGAGTACTACCGGGTCCGCGCGGCCGGCGGCTGCGGGCTGCTCGTGCACGCGATGTCGACGATGCCCAAGCGCGGCGGCGGGAGCCTGACCACCCCCTACCTGGAGCGCACGATCCCGTCGTTCAGGGCGGTCGCGGACGCGGTGCACGGCGAGGGCAGCAAGATCTTCGCCGAAATCCACTATTCGCGGGTCGGGAACCTGTGGAGTTACGAGCCGGGCAGCTCGAACGCCCCGCTGTTCGGCCCGTCCCCGGTGCAGACCGCCGACGACTTCCACGTGACCCACGAGATGAGCACCGAGACCATCGCCAAGGTCGTCGAGGCGCACCGGATCTCCGCGCAGCACCTGGCCGAGGCGGGCTACGACGGGATCGAGATGCACTGCGCGCACGGGATGCTGTGCGAGGCGTTCCTGTCGCCGTACTTCAACCGGCGCACCGACGAGTACGGCGGCAGCCTCGAGGGCCGGATGCGGTTCCTGGTCGAGTGCCTGCAGGCGGCGCGCGAGGGGCGGGCCCGGACCGCGCCATCGGCATGCGGATGAACGCCGACGAACTGGTGCCCGAGGGCGGCGGCCTGACCCAGGCCGACAACCGTGAGGTGGTCCGGCGGCTCGTTTCGGCCGGACTGCTCGACTTCCTCGATCTCGACATCGCGATCGAACCCGATCAGATGGTGCTCGGCATGCCCAACTACCTGCTGCCCAAGCAGGTCTACCGGAGCTACGTGGCGGGCGTGCGCGAGGCGGCCGGCGATGTTCCGGTGCTGAGCGCGCTGGGCCGGGTGACCTCGATCGACGAGGTCGAGGAGGCGCTGGCCTCGGGCGTGGCCGACATGATCGGCGCCGCCCGGGGGCTGATCGCCGAGCCCGACCTGCTGGCCAACGCGCTGGCCGGCCGGGAGTCGGACAGCCGGACCTGCCTGGCCTGCAACCTGTGCATGACCGACGGGGCGCGCGGCACCTGGGGCTGCGCGATCAACCCCGAGACCGCGCGGGAGCAGCGCTGGCGCGCCTACCCGCCCGCGCCGCGGCCCTCGCGGGTCGTCGTGGTCGGCGGCGGCCCGGCCGGGCTGGAGGCGGCCCGGGTCGCCGCCAAGCGCGGGCACGGCGTGGTGCTTTTCGAGCGGCAGGACCGGGTGGGCGGCCAGCTGAACCTGTGGGCGGCGCTGCCGGACCGGGAGATCTTCCGCACCACGCCGGAATGGTACGAACGGCAGCTCGGTCAGCTCGGCGTCGACGTGCGGCTGAGTACCGAGGCCACCGCGGACCTGGTCCTGGCCGAGGAGCCCGGCGCGATCCTCATCGGGACCGGCGCCCGGTACATCCGCACCGGCGAGACCGGCTACTTCAAGCGCCCGGTACCCGGCTGGGACCAGGACTTCGTGGTCACGCCGGAGCAGGTCCTCGAGGGCGGGCTGCGGTTCACCGGCAGCGTCGTCGTCTTCGACGAGGAGGGCATCACCACCGGGCCCGGCCTGGCCGAACTGCTCGCCGCCCAGGGAGCGCAGGTGGTTCTGGTATCGCGGTGGTCGGAGCCGTTCGGGAACCTCGGCGGCCTGCTGATCACCTCGACGATGCCGCGGATCAAGAAGCTCGGGGTCCAGATCCTGACCCGGACCCACCTGCGGGAGATCGGCGATCACACGGTCCGGGTCTACGACATCGACACCGGAGCCGAGAACGAGCTCGAGGTGGCGGCGATCGTGATGGCCACCGGCCGGCGCGCCGACCTCGGTCTCGGCCGTGACCTCGCCGGCCGTGCCGAGCAGGTGTTCTCGATCGGGGATGCCCTCTCCCCCCGCGGGCTGACCGCCGCGATCCAGGACGGCCACCGGTACGCGCGGACGATCGGTGAGCCCGGTGCGCCGCGCACGTTCACCGACCTGTACTTCGCGCCGGTCGACTTCGCCACCTTCCAGCGGCCGGCCTCGGTCCTGCTCGCGGAGTAGCGCGGTCCCGAAACGGGCGGGCCGGGCTAGTCGCCGTCGAAGGTGGGGGCGCGGTGCTCGCGGCGGGCCTGGACGCCCTTGTGGATGTCCTTGGTGGACAAGGTGACCGGCTGAGCCAGCGCCTCCCACTGCAGGGCCAGCTCAAACCGGCCCCGCGGGCCCTGCGCCAGCCCCGCCTTGGTCAGCCGGGTGGCGATCGGCGCGGCCCGGGCCACGCCCTCCGCGACATCCAGCGCGCGGCCCACCACATCCTCGGCGACGTCGCTGACCAGGCCCCAGGCCAGGGCCTCCTCGGCCGTCACCACCCGGCCGGTGTAGAGCATCTCCCGGGCCCGCGGCATCCCGACCGCCTCGGGCAGCAGCCAGCTGATCCCCATCCCGCCGTGCGTGCCCAGCTGCGTGAACGGGGCGCTGAAGGTCGCCGACGGCGAGGCGTAGCGCAGGTCACACGCCAGCGCCAGGCACAGGCCGGCGCCCACCGCCGGCCCGTTAACCGCCGCCACCACCGGCACCGCGATCTGCTGCGGGGCAAGCCACGCCCGGTAGAAGGGCAGCATCTTGTCCCGCAGCCGATCCGGGGTGTTGTCGCTGAGGTTGCCCTGGTCCAGCCAGGACAGGTCCGCCCCGGAGCAGAACGCGCTGCCGGTCCCGGTCACCACGACCGCGCGCAGTGACCGGTCCCCGGCAACTTCGTCCATCACCGCGGTCCACGCCGACGTCAGCTCCGTCGTCATCGCGTTCCGCAGCTCGGGCAGGTTCAGCGTGACCAGCGCCACGCCAGGCGAAGCGAGCTGCAGATCTACCAGCTCTTCCAGCCCGTCAGGCATGCCGCCCCTTCCGGCCTTAGCTGGCCGCGTAGAGGATGTCGTACGGACCCTGCTTCAGGGTGCATTCCTTCAGCCCGGAGCTCGGGAAACCGCTGTGCACCGCCGGGGTCTGGGTCCAGTTCAGGGCCAGGCCGGGAACGTTCGTCGCCAGGTTGGACGTGGCGCTGAGCGCGGCCGCGAGCTTCGTCCCGTCCAGCGAGTTCGCCGTCTCGATCGCGTGCTTGATCGCGATCAGATAGAAGTACCCGATGACGATGCCGGAGGTCACCGGGTTGAGCCCGATCTTGGCCTTGGCCGCGTTGAGCAGGTCTGTGTTCTCGGTGGTCAGCAAGGTGGACGTCGGCTGCCCCTCCGCGTAGGAGATATCGCAGCCGTCGACCGTCCCGGGCGGGACCTGGGCGGCGGTGACGCCGAAGTCGTTCAGACCGCCCCAGCCGACGATCTTGGGTGCCCAGCCGATCTGCTTGAGCCCGGAGACCATGGCCGGGACGCCGGTGAACCCGGTCGGGAACAGCGTCTGGATCCCGGACTGCTTCGCCTGGGTCAGCGGGGTGGTCAGGTCGATCGCGGTGGGCGAGTAGGTGACGGTCTTGACGAAGGTCAGCCCGGCCGCCTTGACGTCGGCCTCGGCGTCGGCCGCCAGTTCCACGCTGAACGAGGTGCCGTCGGAGAGGATCCCGATGTTGTTATCGCCGTGGGACTTGGCCCAGTTGACCATCAGCTGGGCGTACTGGTCGTTCGAGGGGCCGGTGCTGAACGCGGTCGGATTCTGGCCGGCCTCGAACAGGGCTTTCGCGCCGTCCCCGTTGACCACCAGCACGTGCTGCTGCATCAGGTACGGCTGGTCCTGGTTCTGCGCCGAGGACAGCGAGTCCTCCATGATGATCGTGTTGCCCTGAGCGACGATCTGCCGGGCGATGCCCAGCGACGTCGCCGGGTCGCCCTTGTCGTTGTAGTTCGACAGCGCGAACTTGTGGCCGCACACGCTGTCGTGGGCGTTGAAGTAGTTGACCTCGATCTCGGATTCGATCTCCCCCAGCTGGCCCGACTGGGAGGTCGGCCCGCTCAGCGGGACGATGTTGGCGATCTTGATGGGCCCGGCCGGAACGTTCGAGCACTGGCCCCCGCCGGCCGCCGCGTTGTTGCTGGTACCGGCCGAACTCGTGCTGGAGCTTGAACTACTGCAGGCCGCCACGCCCGCCGTCAGCAGCACCGCGGCCGCGACGGGCAAGAAGCCACGACGGAAACCAGCCATGCGCAACTGTCCCATGTGCGGTCCTTTCGAGGTCAGATGTCGAACTTTGGTTACTTACTGTAAGTCCGTTTGGAAGACGTGTCGACAACTATCAAATTTATAGTTCTGTAACGATTTGATTTTTACTTGCCGGTAAGCAGGCGAAAGGCCAGCCCAGGAGGGATGCACATGCGGCGGCGGGCCCGTTCGTGATGGCGCGCGGTGAGCACGGCCGGGCGGGGTGGCGCAGCGGGCGGTGGCGCAGCGGGCGGTGGCGCGGTGGGCGGTGGCGCGGTAAGCACGGCCAGGCGGGTTATACGGACTCGCGGAGCCAGTCGGGGATCCAGGACGGGAGGGCCGACGTGCCGTAGGAGGCGGTCGCGACGGGGGCGGGGTGGCTGCGCAGGCCGATCCAGCCGGGGCGGGCGACCAGTTCGGCGCCACGCAGGGCGGTGGCGTCGCCGGCCCACAGCAGGCGGGCGGTCAGGTGGGCGACCGGCTCGTGGTCGGCTGGATCGGCGGTCTCCAGGGCGATCGAGAATACGTCGACCAGTCCGGGCCGCAGCAGGGTGGCACAGCGGGCCAGCTGCGCGACGGCCTGGGCGGAGGCGCGCAGCGGCGGCGAGGTGGCGTCGGCCAGGTGCATGACCCGGACGGGCCGTGAGGTGCGCACGGCGTGCCGGGCGACGGCTTGCAGCCAGCCGGCGTGGGACAGCACGTGGCCGGCGGTCGCGGCGTAGCCGGTCATCATCTCCTGCCATGAGGGCACCGCCGGGCCGGACGCGGCGAAGGGGCCCGGCGCGATGATGACCGCGTCGATTCCGCCGACCGCCTGGGCGGCGCGCTCCACGGCCGCCTCGGCGGCGGAGAAGCCGGCGGGCAGGGGTCCTAGGTCGATGGCGGTCAGGCCGCAGCGGTGTCGCCGCGGGTCACGGCCCTGGTGGTCATCCGGGTGGCGGCGAGCGGCGACAGGGCGTTCAGCGCGACGCCCTCGGGCAGCAGCCCGGCCAGCTGCCAGGTCACCGCGGCGACGGCCCGCTTCGCGCACGCGTAGGCGGCGGCGTCACCGGCCGCGCGGACCGTGCCCGCGCCGGAGGTCACCCCGACGATCCGTCCGTACCCGGCCGCCACCATGAGGGGCACGGCCTCGGACAGGACGTTCAGGTACCCGTTCAGGTGGACGTCCAGGACGTCCCGCCAGTCCTGTTCCGACGCGTCAAGGAACGGCGGGTAGCGCAGGATGCCGGCCGTGTTGACCACGATGTCCAGGGCGCCGAACTCGGCGACCACGCCGGCGAACAGCGCGCGGACCGCGGACCGGTCGGTAACCGACGCACTCGAAGCGCGGGCCACGCCGCCTTCGGCCGCGATCAGTTCCGCCGTCCGCGCCGCGGTCGGCTCGTTCACCGGCTCGCCCTGCACGCTTACGCCGTTGTCCATGGCCACCACGGCGACGCCGCGGCGGGCCAGCTCGAGCGCCACCGCGGTGCCGATGCCACCGCCGCCACCGGTCACCACCGCGGCGGGCCTACGTTCGGTCATGGCGCTCCCTCCCATCGGCGGCACCGTGCCGCGCACGTTGACGCGCTCGGAATAGATCGTAATACTTATAAGTATCGAATAATAAGAGGTTGGTGGCCAGGGAGTGAATCGGCCTGGGCGGCCCATGAGCGGATCAGGCCGGCGGCTTCTGCAAGCTGGGCGAGGGCGCGGCGTACTTCAAGGAGGGCCACACGCGGCTTGGCGCGTCCATGCCCGCCAACACCGACGGCGGGCTGTTGTCGAACACCCACTGCGGCATCCCCGCACGGGCTGTTCACCGTCGAGGTCGCGCGGCAGCTGCGCGGCGAATGCGGCGACCGGCAGGTCGCCAGGGCCAAGATCGGCCTCTCGCTGGCGCAGGGCGCCTCCGTGCACGGCTACGCGGGCACGCTGATCATGGCCGTGGACTGATGCCCGCCTGCGAGACGGTCACGCTGGCTACCGCCGACGGCCCCATGCCCGCCTACCTAGCGCGGCCCGACAGTGTGGTCAAGGGCGAGGCGGTCAAGGGCGGGGCCGCGAAGGGAGGTGCGGCGGCCAAGGGCGGGGTCATCGTGGTGCAGGAGGCGTGGGGCGTCAACCAGCACATCCAGGATGTGGCCCGCCGCTTCGCTCTGGCGGGCTGGGACGCCGTGGCGCCCGCGTTCTTCCACCGGCAGGGTTCCCCGGTGCCGGACTACGAGGACCTGGCCTCGGTCATGCCGCTGCTCGGGCAGCTGACCGCCGAGGGCCTGGCCGCGGACCTGACCGCCGCGGTCGACTACCTGGCCGCGGCGGGGCATCCGGCGGGGAACGTCGCCGCGGTCGGCTTCTGCATGGGCGGCACGGTGAGCTTCTACGCGGGCACCCTGCACCCGCTGGGCGCCGCGGTCACGTTCTACGGGGGCGGGGTAAGCCAGGGGCGGTTCGGGCTGCCCAGCCTGGTCGACCTGGCGCCGCGGCTGCAGGCCCCGTGGCTCGGGCACTTCGGCGACCTCGACCGGGGCATCCCGGTGGCCGACGTCGAGGCGCTGCGCGCCGCGACCGGCCCGGTCGGCGTGCCGACCGCGGTCCAGCGGTACGCCGACGCCGATCACGGCTTCCACTGCGACGGCCGCCCGGCCGTCTACCACCGGGCGGCGGCCGGCCTGGCCTGGCAGCGCACGCTCGGCTGGCTGGACCGGCACGCGGCCGCGGTGTAGCGAGCGGGGCGCGGGCGCGCCGTAAGGAACGCGAGCGCGCAGCGTAGCGACCCGGACGCAAGCAGTGGCTTATTGTCGTCGATACGAAAGGCACGAACGGGGTGAAACCCGGCATTCACCACCTTCTAGCGTGGTGGAACCCCGGATTCACCACATTTGCGGGCTTGGGGTGGCCGGGTGGGGGCGCGGGGGGCCACGGACCGCTCTGGGCTGTCCGGGTGGGGCGCGGGGGGCCACGGACCGCTCTGGGCTGTCCGGGTGGGGCGCGGGGGGCCACGGACCGCTCTGGGCTGTCCGGGTGGGGCGCGGGGGCCCGGACCGTTCCGGGCTGGCCGGGTGGGGGCGCGGGGGCCACGGACCGTTCCGCTAAAAAATTGAAATGGGCGGAACGGGGCGGGGTCCGTGCGGCGGTTAACTGGTGCGGGCTATCCAGCGGTACATGGTGATGTCCTCGCCGGGGATGTCCTGGTAGGCGATCTCGATGGGCATGCCGACGCGGACGTCCTCGGGGGCGGTGCCGACCAGGTTGGCCAGGATCAGGCAGGGGCGCGGCTGCTCCGCGAGCTCGCCCAGGGCGATCACGTAGGGCACGTCGGCGTTGAACGCGCCGGGGCCGCGGTGGCACACGGTGAAGGTGTACACGGTAGCCTGCCCGGAGACCGGGGTCCAGGTCAGGTTCTCGGACAGGCAACTGCGGCAGGCGGGGTAGGGCACCCAGTTGTAGTCCCCGCAGTCGTCGCACTTGGGCACCACGAACTGGCGGTCGCGCAGCGCGTCGAAGAACGGCCGGTTCTCCGGGCGGACTTCGGGCAGCGGCTTGAGGTAGGGGGCGGGGGCCGGGTCCAGGACGGTCATCGTCGTTTCTCCTTAATCGACGGCCATGACGAGGGTGCTGGCCATGCCGTGCACGGCCCAGCCCTGCTGCAGCGAGACCCCGATCTTGGGGTCGGGGACCTGGCGGGCGCCGCACTCGCCGCGCAACTGGCGGACGACCTCGATGGTGTGCATGCCGGACGGGTCGCCGCAGTGGCTGTTGGACAGCAGGCCGCCGTCGGTGTTGGCCGGCATCGAGCCGCCCAGGCGCAGGTGGCCTTCCTTCACGTAGTCGGCGCCCTCGCCCAGCTTGCAGAAGCCCATCTCCTCCAGGTCACGCAGGGTGGTGACGGTGAAGCAGTCGTACAGGCCGGCCACGTCGATCTCGTCGCGGGTGATCCCGGCCAGGCCGAACGCCCGGTCGGTGGCCTTGCGCACCGCCTTGCCCTGGTTCGGGAACCACGGGTCGTTGATCGTCGCGTAGAAGTCGGTGTAGTAGGCCTCGGCGCCGCCGAGGATCCAGACCGGCTTCTTGCGGCAGTCCCGGGCCCGGTCGGCGCTGGCGATCACGACCGCGTAGCCGCCGTCGTTGTCGATCGAGCAGTCCAGCAGGTGCAGCGGCTCGCACACGTACCGCGAGGCCAGCACGTCGTCGACGGTGATCTCGCCGCGGCTGCCCATGACCGAGTCGGGGTTGAGGGTGGCGTGGTAGCGGGTGAAGACCGCGACCTCGGCCAGGTCGGCGTTGGTCACGTTGAACTCGTGCATGTACCGCTGGGCCCACATCGCGTACCACGCGGTCATGTAGCCGCCCGCGGTGGCGAAGCTCCAGTCGTCGGGGACGCGGGGCGCTCTTTGCTCTGCGGCTTGCGTGCCGCCGGGGCCGGTGCGGGCGCCGGCGCGGCCGAAGAACAGCACCGCGACGTCGGTCAGGCCGGCCGCGATCGAGGCCGCGGCCTTGGCCAGCTGCCCGGAGGCGCCGCCGGTCTCGACCAGGCTGAGGGGGCGCTCGCCGAGTTGTTCGGCCCAGAACTGGTGCGCGGTGGTGCCGGGGATGTGCGCCGCCCCGCTCATCGGCAGCAGGCCGTCGACGTCGGCGGTGGTCAGGCCCGCGTCATCCAGGGCACCGTTGATCGCCTCCAGCTGCAGGGAGAACGACGTCCGGTCGGGGAGCTTGCCTTGCTTGGTGGTGTACACGCCGACGATCGCGGCCTGGCGCCTGGGGAAGGGCATTTTGTTCCTTATGGGGCGACGACGATCAGGGCGTCGACGGCCTTGGCCACGTCGCCGTCGACGCGGATCGGGTTGATGTCGATCGATTCGACCTCGGGGAGCTCCAGGGCGAGGGTGCCGAGGGCGGTCATGGCTTTTGCGATCTTCTGGGCCTGCGTTTCGGAGAGGCCGCGGCTGGCGGTGCGCAGGCGGCCGGCGGCGATGCGGGCCACGGCGTGTTCGGCCATCCGCTGGGTGAACGGCGGCCGGAGCATGACCGCCCCGCCGACGATCTCGATCAGCACGCCGCCGATACCGACCACGATCATGGGTCCGAACACCGGATCGCGCTGCAGCCCGCAGGAGATCTCCACCGAGGCGGGGACCATCTCCTGGACCAGGACGCCGTCTATTGTGATGCCCGGATTGGCTTTTTGGATGCTGGCCAGCATCTCCTGGTAGGCGGCTGTGATTTTTTCGTCGCCTTCGAGGCCGAGGCGGAGGGCGCCGGAGTCGGACTTGTGCGGCAGGTCGTGGGACAGGACCTTGAGCGCGACCTTGCCGTTGAGCGTTCTGGCGGCCTTTACCGCCGCGTCGGCGGAGTCGGCGACGATCTCGCGGCTGACCGGGATGCCGTACTCGGCCAGGACCTGCTTGGCCACCGACTCCAGGACGAACGGCTGGCCTTTTTCGCGTTCGAGGAGCGCGCGGGCCCTGGCGATGCGGTCTTGGTCTATCTGCGGCTGCTCGACGTGCTCGTGGCGGCGGACGAAGTCGCTGAAGGCGGCCACGGCGCCGATCGCGCGCACGGCGCGGGCCGGGTCGGTGTAGACCGGGATGCCGGCCTCGGCGATGTCCGGTGCGGACAAGGTGGTCGCGACGACCAGCGGCTTGTCGCTCGCGGCCCAGACCTTCTTGGTCGCCGTGGTCTCTCGCTCCCCCACGTACCAGATCAGCGGCAGCACCGCGTCGACGCCGTCCGAGGCGGCCAGGCCGCCGTAGACCGCGTTGAAGTTCTCCATGTTGAAGGCGCCGGTCGTGTCCACCGGGTTGGCCGCGCTGCCGAAGCTGGGCAGCAGGCTCTGCAGGTACTCGCGGTCCGGGTCGGGCAGCACCGGGACGATCAGGCCCACCGTCTCGGCCACGTCGGCCATGAGCGCGCCCGAGCCGCCGGACTGGGTCAGGACGCCGAGCCGGTTCCCGCCCATCCGCCGGCCGGTCTGCAGGGTCAGGCCGAAGTCGATCATCTGCTCCACGCTCGAGCACTGGATCAGGCCGTACTGCTGGCAGATGGCGTCGTAGACCTCGCCGGAGCCGGCGATCGAGGCGGTGTGGCTCAGCGCGGCGCGCGACCCCTCTGTTGTGTAACCGGCCTTGACGGCGAGGACGGGCTTGCCGAGTTCGGCGGCGCGGGCCGCGACCTCGACGAACACGTCCGGCGACCGGACGGCCTCGAAGAAGGTCAGGATCACGCCGACCTCGGGCTGCTCGATCATGTAGCGCAGGCTGCGGGCCACGGTCATGTCCGACTCGTTGCCGGTCGACAGGTACCAGCTGGCGTGCAGGCCGGCCGTTATCGCCTTGAGCAGGATGTAGGAGCCGAACCCGCCGCTTTGGCTCACCACCGCGACCGGGCCGGGCTTGGGCCGGTCCATGTCGACCGGGATGGCGAAGGTCGCGGCCACTTGTTTGGCGCCGTTGTAGAAGCCGTTGCAGTTGGGGCCGACGATCGGGAAGGCGTGGGTGCGCGCGACGTCGGTCATCCGCTGCTGGGCGTCTTTGCCTTCTTGGCCGGCCTCGGCGAAGCCGGCGGCGAGGACGACCGCGCCGCCGATGCCTCGGTTGGCGGCGTGCTCGATGATGTCGGGCACGGTGACGGCGGGGGTGAGGATGACGGCCATGTCGACGGGTTCGGGCAGGTCGTCGACGGTGGGGTAGGCCTTGACGCCGTGCACTTCGGGCCGTTTAGGGTGGACCGGGTATAGGCGGCCGGGGAAGTCACGGTGCAGGTTCTCGAAGACCATGCTGCCCAGGCCCGCCTCCGAAGCCCCCACCACGGCCACCGACTCCGGGGAGAACAGTCGCTGCACGCCGGCCTGGCTGGCGTGTTCGCCCTGTGGCACGTCCATGTTCGGCCCTCCGGGATGGAATGCGGGGATGCTCGCTGGAATTATCTAACAATATTTTAAAATTATCAATGTTACTCTGCTGGCGTCGCGCTTCTTGAGGGTAACGAGGCCGGGCGGGCGCGGAACATGCAGGGTGCAGAGCGCGGCATAGATCCCGGGAAAATTCCCGGCGCCGGCGCGCAACCATCGAGCGGTACGCGCGTTTATAACGCGTGACTTCAGGCAGACCCAAGCCCGGCGAAGTCCTGGACGCGGAGGCAGTGCCCCCGGACCAGCCGGAGTCCCGGCCCCGCGATCAGGCCGGAGTCGCCGACCTGTTCCATGCCCGGCACCTCGAACTGGTCCGGCTCGCGACGCTGCTGGTCGGCGACCGGGCGACCGCCGAGGACATCGTCCAGGACGTGTTCGTCAGTGTGTGCGCCCGCTGGCAGCGGCTCACCGAGAACGGCGTGGCCGTGTCCTACTTCCGTACCGCCGTGGTCAACGCCTGCCGGTCGGTGCATCGCCGGCGCGGCATCGCGCGGCGGTTCGGCCGGGGGACGGAAGCAGCGCTGTGGGCGGAACCCGAACCGTCCGCGGAGTCCGCCGCCCTCCTCGCGGAGGACCGCAGGAGGGTGCTCCGGGCCCTCAGCCGGCTACCCGACCGCCAGCGTGAGGCGCTGGTGCTGCGCTATTACCAGCGGCTGACCGATTGCCGCGGGCCGGGGGCGGTGCCCGGTTCCGGGCGAAGCTATGGAATACGCGGCTGGCGCCCACCGCGGCGGCCGCCGCGGTGCTCCTCGCGGTGGGGGTCGGTACCGTGATATCCGGCCTGGTCGGCGCCCACCATGAGCCCGCCGCGGCCGGGCCGCACGCGGGCTCGGGACCGGCCGGGCCGACCCCGGCGCCGCTGCCCAGGTACTACGGCGAGGTCGAGGGCAACATCAGCCACGGTTCCCGCTTCGTGGTGGTCAGGTCCGTCGGAACCGGCGCGGTGGTAGCCCAGGTGCCCAACCCGGTTGACGCGCGCCACAAGCAGCTGTCCGCGATCGACGTGACCACCAGGGACGACCAGAGGTTCTACGTCTTGTACAGCGAGAGAGGGTCCACCGGGAACGGCTACTTCATGGTCTACGCCTTCACGCTCTCCCCGGCCGGAACCGTGACCGGGCCGGCCGAGGTCCCCGGCGGCGTGATCACCGGCCAGTACTACCTCGCTCTCGACGGCGGCTTCGCGGTCGCACCGGACGGCACCGAGCTGGCGATCGCGACCGCGGACCCGGCAGCCAAGGGCGTACCGCAGGCCCTGGCCGAGCAGATCGTCCTGATCGACACGCGAACCGGTACGCGCGCGACCTGGAAGGGCGGCCTGGACCAGACCGGCTCGGTGTTCGACATCGACAGCCTGAGCTGGACGGCCGACAGCGGCGCACTGATCTACCTGGCGCAGTGGTGCCCGCAGGGCTACAGCGATCAGGGATCGACCGGGATCGGCTGCATAACCGGGTTCGGCTCCGAGCAGGTACGGGAGCTCAGCGTCTCATCCGGCGGGGGCCTGCTGACCTCCGGGCCGGTGCTGCTCCGCTCCTCGGCGCGGATCCCCTACATCGGCCAGGCGCTGATCGATCCCGACGGCGCGGAGCTGACCGCGCTGGTGAGGCTGGGCGGCACCAGCCTTCAGGTCGTGACCATCGACGTCGGCACCGGGAAGACACAAAGCGTGCTCTACCAGCTGTCACGGCGGAGGACCGTCCGCCAACCAGATCAGCCAGTTCCATCTGACCCTGGACAGCACCGGCAGCCACGTGCTGCTGGCCGGCGACCTGGTCCATGGCCGGCTTTCCGGCGGCCACCTGGTAAGTCTCCCGCCGAAGGCCTGGGACGGCACTCCGGCCAGCTGGTAGTCAGATCCGCGGCGGCCGTCCCCGCGGGGGCGGCGGCCGTCGCGTTCGGCGCCCGGTCAGGCCGGGCGCCTGATCGCCGGCCTGAGCGCCCGATCAGGAGCCGGGCGCGACGCTGATGCCGATGAGCTTGGTCTCCAGGTACTCGGTGATGCCCTCCTGGCCGCCTTCGCGGCCCAGGCCGCTTTCCTTCATGCCGCCGAACGGCGCGGCCGCCGAGGTCGGGTTGATGTCGTTGATCCCGACGATGGCGAAGCGGAGCGCCTCGCTGACCCGGATGGCGCGGGACAGGTCCTTGGTGTACAGGTAGGCGGCCAGGCCGTACTCGGTGTCGTTGGCCATCTTGATGACCTCGTCCTCGTCGTCGAACAAGATGACCGGGGCGATCGGCCCGAAGGTCTCCTCCCGGTAGATCAGCATCTCGGGAGTGACATCGGTCAGCACGGTCGGCGCGAAGAAGGTCCCGGCGTCGTACTTCTCGCCGGTCAGGCGCTCGCCGCCGAGCAGCACGCTCGCTCCCTTGCCCACCGCGTCGGTCACGTGCTCGTCCATCTTGGCCAGCGCGCCCTCGTCGATCAGCGGGCCGATCGTGACGCCCTCGTCCAGGCCGTTCCCGGCCTTCAGCCGGCCGACCCGGTCGCGGAGCACCTCGAGGAACTTGCCGGCGATGGACCGGTGCACGAAGATCCGGTTGGGGCAGATGCAGGCCTGGCCGGTGTTGAGGAACTTGACCAGGGACGCGCCGCGCGCGGCGTGCGCCGGGTCGGCGTCGGGAAACACGATGAACGGCGCGTGCCCGCCGAGCTCGAGCGAGACCCGCTTGAGCTGGGCGGCCGCGCCCTCGGCGAGCCGCTTGCCGACCTCGGTGGACCCGGTGAAGGTGAGCTTGCGCACGGCCGGGTTGGCCAGGAACTCATCCCCCACGGTCCTGGCCCGGCTGGCGGTGACCAGGTTGACCACGCCCGCCGGGATCCCGACCTCGTGCAGGATCCGGAACACTTCGATCGCGCACAGCGGCGTCTGCTGGGCCGGCTTGAGCACGACCGTGCAGCCGGCCGCGAGCGCGGGGCCGATCTTCCTGGTCAGCATCGAGATGGGGTAGTTCCACGGGGTGATCGCGCCGACCACGCCCACCGGCTGGTGCAGGACCAGGAACCGCTGGTCGGCGCGCGCCGAGGGGATCGTCTGCCCGTAGACGCGCTTGGCCTCCTCGGCGAACCAGATCAGGAAGTCCGCCGCGTACTGGACCTCGATCCGGGCCGTGCGCAGCGGCTTGCCCTGCTCGGTCGTCATCAGCTGGGCCAGCTCGTCGGCGCGCTGCAGCATCAGCCGGTGCGCCTCGTACAGGTAGCCGGCCCGCTCGTACGCGGTCCGGGCCGCCCACGCCGGGAACGCGGCCTCGGCGGCGGCCACGGCGTCACGGACGTCCTGGGTCTCCGCGGCGCTGATCTGCGCGAGAACCTCGGAGGTGGCCGGGTTCGTCACGGGGAACGTGAGCCCGGATGCCGCATGACGCCACTTACCGTCGATATACAACGTTCCCGAGCTGGTGTCCGGCATTGCCATGCAGGCCCTCCGTGCAGAGTTCAATCATTCGTGCTTCATCATTCCGGCTGAATGATTCGGTAGTTGTCCAAGTATAGACCAACAAGCCCCGGTCGCACGAGACAGGTCAGCCCGGACCGGGTGCCGGATGGCTCGGGCTGGGCGGACGGAAAGGGATGTATTGTTCCAAGGTTTTAGATACGATGAACGAAAAATCGCCGGTTAGGTTAGGGCACGGCAGGCTGCGACCGTCACGCGAGCGAAGGAGCGGATCCCCCATGGCGATTGGCAAGCTCTTCCACATCATCCACATGACCGGCGACCTGCCCGGGCTCGAGGCCTGGTACGACGACGTGTTCAGCGTGCGGCGCGGTTTCCTCGACCACCACTACATGGAGGGCGAGAAGCGGGACGCCTCCCTGGTCGTGCTCGGCGACTGCGTCATCGAGCCGCTGGCCCCCGCGTTCCGGGTGGAGGGCTGGGACGCCATGCCGCTCGGCCGGTTCTACAACCGGTTCGGCACCCACTGGCACTCCATCGCCTGGTACACCGACGACGCGGGCGAGATCTGGCAGCGCTGCACGGATAACGGCGTGCGCGTGTTCGTCGAGGGCGGCGTGCGGACCGCGGAACGGCCGTCGCCCCACGCGGCGATCATGACCCATCCCAAGGACACCATCGCGCAACTGGAGTTCATGAACCCGGGCGGCACCCTCATGGAGGACATGGACCCGCGGCTCAAGCCGGACTGGGACCCGGGCTGGTGGGCGGACAATCACCCGCTCGGCCTGGTGGGGCTGGCCTACACCACCGTGCTGACCCGTGACCCGGCCCGGGCCAAGCACGTCTACGCCGACGTCCTGGGCGGCACGCTGATCCGCGAGAACTCCTCGGACCTGACCGGCACGAGCAACGCCTACATCCAGGTGGGCGAGGCGGTCGTCGAGCTGGCCACGCCCACCAGGGACGGCACGCTGGCCGCGGACGACATGGCGGCCAACGGCGAGATTCACCACGCCGCGGCGTTCCGGGTCAAGGACCTCGACCAGGCCGAGCAGTACCTGAAGAGCAAGGGCATCGAGCCGCTCGCCCGCGACGAGTCGACGCTGCTGACCCGGCCCGACACCACGCACGGGGTTCCGTTCCGGTGGACCACTAGTGACCTCGCCGGCCAGTGAGGCCGTGACGGCCTCGCGGGACGGCGACGCCGTGCGGGACGGCTTCGCCGCGCTGGAGGGCGGGGCCGTCTTGTACCGCGGCGCGGACGGGGTGGCCGAGGTCGTGCTGAACCGGCCCGCGGTGCTCAACGCCATCAACGGCGCCATACACCACGGCATCCTGGCCGCGCTGGACCGGGTGGTGCCCGAGGGCGAGCTCGACGCCGAGGTGGACCGGATCACGAGCCGGATCGCGGGCCTGAAGGCCGAGGCGGTGGCGGGCAACAAGCGGCTGATCAACCGGCAGTACGAGGCCGCGGGCTTCAGCCCCTGAACGCCCGCGGGCTTCAGCCCCTGATCGCGCCGACCAGGCCGCCGACGAGCTTGCGCTGGGCGAAGATGAAGATGGCCAGCGCGGGGATCATCGACACCGAGGTGAACGCGTAGACCCGCGCGGTGTCCTGGGTGTAGGTGGACTGGAAGTTGGCCACGGCCAGCGGCAGCGTGTAGTGATCCTGGCTGCTGAACACGACCAGCGGCAGCAGGTAGGCATTCCAGCTGGTCACGAAGGCCAGGATGCCGACGGTGATCAGGGCGGGCCGGGACAGCGGCAGCAGGATGCGCAGGAAGAACCGGATCCGGGTGGCGCCGTCCACGATCGCGGCGTCCTCCAGCTCGCCGGGGATGGCGCGCATGAACGGGCGCATGATCACGATCGTGACCGGCAGCGAGAACGCCGCCTCGGGCAGCGCCACGCCGAGCAGGTTGTCGTTCAGGCCGATCTGCTGGAGCAGCAGGAACAGCGGCAGGGCGGCGGTGTTCAGCGGGAACAGCAGCCCGGCCACGAACAGCAGGTAGAAAGCCTCGCGGCCGCGGAAGGTATAACGCGACAGCGCGAAGGCCGCCATCGAGCCCAGCGACACGGCCAGCGCGGTGGCGATCACCGCGATCACCACGCTGTTGGCCACCGCCTGCCAGAAGATCGACGAGGTGGCGATCGCGGCGTAGTTGCTCCACACCCACGGGTGCGGCAGCGCGTTCGGATTGGCGTTGAGCTGGGCCGTGCTGCTGAAGCCGCCCACGAGCATGTACAGCATGGGCGCCAGCGTGACGGCCAGCACGAGCAGGATCACCAGGTAGCCGGCGGGCATCGAGAGCCAGGTGCGGCGCTGGCGGATCACGTCCCGGCGCGGGGCGCGCCGGCCAAGACGGGCGCTGGCGGCGGTCATCTGCTCACCTGCTTCCGGCTCACGTAACGGCCCGGGTCAGCGCGCCGGCGGTGTCGCGGCGCAGCGCGTAACGCTGATAGCCCAGCGCGAAGACCAGCGATATGACGAACAGGACCACCGAGACCGTGGCGCCGTACCCGAACTCCGTGCGCTGGACGCCGTTGGTGTACTGATAAGTCAACATCGTGCTCGACGCGTTCGCGGGCCCGCCCAGGGTCATGATCCAGACCAGGTCGAAGAGCTGGAGCGAGCCGATGACCGACAGGAAGATCCAGATCCGGATCGTGGGACCCAGCAGCGGCAGCGTGATGGCCCGGGTCACCTGCCACGGGGTGGCGCCGTCGATGGCCGCCGCTTCGCGCAGCTCCGGCGGGATGCCCTGCAGCCCGGCCAGCAGCAGGACGATCCCGAAGCCGATGTACTTCCAGGTGGCCACCACGAACACCGAGTAGAGCACGAGCGAGGTGCTGGCCAGCCAGTAGTGGACCAGGCCGCCCAAGCCGACCGCCTTGAGCAGCGCGTCGAGGGGGCCGCCCGGCTGCAGCAGCTCGTACCACATCACCGCCGCCGTCGCCTCGGACAGCACGAACGGCGCGAACACGGCCAGCCGCAGGAACGTCCGGCCGCGCACCCGGCGGTTCAGCAGCAGGGCCAGCCCGAGGCTGACGGGGAGCTGGACCACCAAGGACAGCACGGCGATGATCACGTTGTGCAGGAGGGCCTGGCGGAAGACCGGGCCGGTGAGTACCCCGGTGTAGTTCTGGAGGCCGATGAAGTCGTTCAGCGGCCCGAAGCCGCTCCAGTTGTACAGGCTGTACCAGACGGCGAAGATCATCGGGACGATCACGAACCCGACGAACAAGACGGTGGGCGGGACGAGCAGCACGGTCAGCTCGAGCCGCTTGCGGGGGGCGCGCCGCGAGCGCGGCGGGCGGGCGCCGGCGGCGGCCGGGCGGGAGGATGATGCCGTTTCCCGCCCGGCCGCCGGCGCGCTCTGGGTGCGCGCCATCAGTGGCCGGAGCTACTGCTCACGGAGTTGATGATGGTCGAGTTGCTGCCCTTACCCGCGAAGAAGTTCGCGAGCGCGGTGTCAAGCGCCTGGCCCGGGTTGACCGGGAAGGCGATGTCGAAGTACACCGCGTCGTAGGCGGCGCTGCGGTGGGCCTGCGCGGCGGCCTGCAGGGCCGGGTCGGTCAGCACCGACTCGGCGGCGCTGTTCGCCGGGAGCCCGATACCGGCCTTGGTTACCAGTTCCTCCTGCACCGGGGTGCTGTCGATGTACTGCAGGAACTCGGCACAGGCCGGTTCGGAGGCCCCGGTGGTGCACGAGAAGCCGTCACCGCCGGACAACACGGCCGTCGGGTTACCCGCACCGCCGGAAACCTGGGGGAACGGGAACCAGCCGAGCTGGGAGACGATGCTCTTGTTCGAGGTCAGAGCCGGGACCACGCTGGTCTCCCAGTCACCCTGCAGCTCCATGGCGGCCTTGCCGTTGGCCAGCAGGCCGGCCGAGCTGCCCGCGCCCGTCTGGGCCTGGGTGGCGTTGAACCCGCCTTGGAACGGGCTGGTGGCCATGAACGAGGTCAGGTCCTTGGTCGCCTGGGTGAAGCACGGCGCGGTCATGTTGATGGCCTTGATGGAGGACTGCAGCACGGACTGGGAGCATTCCCGGACCGCGAAGTACTCCCAGTAGAACGCGTCCGGCCAGCGGCTGCCGCCGCCGAGCGAGATCGGGGTGATGCCGTGCGCCTTGAGCATGGTGTCATCGGACTCGAGCTGGGCGATCGTGGTCGGCGGGGAGGTGATGCCGGCCTTGGCGAAGAGGTCCTTGCGGTACCAGAAGCCCACCACGTGCTGATCGTAGGGGATGCCGTACTGCTGGCCGTTGACCTGCCAGCCCGTGGCGGCCTGGCCCAGCTCGCTGATCCAGCCCGACGCGAGCGAGCTGAGGTTGGCCAGCTTGCCCGAGGTGAACTGGGTGGCCTCCTGACCGCCGCCCCACTGCTGGAAGATGTCGGGCGGCTTGTCGGACTTCAGGGCGATCGGCATCTTGGTGGTGAACAGGTCGCTCTGGATCGCGTCCATGTTGATCGTCACGTTCGGATGCAAGGCGTGGAACGCGGCCACGACGCTCCTCCAGACGCCGAGCAGGGGCTGGGTGTTGCCGTTGTTCCACCAGGTGAGGGTGACCTTGGTATTGCTGCTCGAGGACGAGCTAGCACTGGTGCTCGAACCGCTGTTGCTGCTAGTGCTACTGCTGCTGCTACTGCACGCGGCGATGGCGAGTGCCGATGCCACCGCGACGGCGACGATGGCGGGCTTTCTGGAACCTCGCATGCGCTCTCATCTCCTGACGATGCCGAGGAACTCATGTTGCCGGGGTCTGCTAGTGGCGGGGCCTCCTGGCGCTGCCGAAAGCGGCGGACGCGCATTACGAAACGACGTCCGTATCACGACTCCGAAAGTTTAGGTAATTTTTCGGAAGTGTCGTTATCATAAGAAGGCAGACTCAGCCGGTCAATACCTCTTATCCAAGGTGAGTGGGCCACTGTACGGGTTTCGAAATGTTTCGGCCAGGCGTCGCCCAGATTGAGCCGGCACCTGGACCTGGGCGGCGCCGCTTGAGCTCGTGGCGTTCTGGGGCAAAGGCTCGGGGACAGCAGACGGGAGCAGATTCTGCGCGCCGGTCCGCCTGGCGCGGGGCAGCCGCGGCGACCGGGACTTCCCTGGGTTTGCGCGGCCACGCTGACCCGTTTCCCGAGGCCACGTTCCCGATCTGACGTGCCGTGCGATCAAGGCCCGGCGGGCCCGGACGCCCGATCCCCGCCAGAAAGGGACAGCGCTCCCGCTAGAGCCAGCACAGCGCCGCACTCACGGGTCCGCCAGGCCGCCCGGGTTATGGCGGTGGTCAGGATCGCGGGCGTTGCTTGACGCCGGCCGCGAGCAGGTCCACGACCTCGGCGATGCGCGCGGCGCGCAGCTCTGGCCGCCTAGTGGTGGCGTCGATCCAGCGCAGGTACGCCTTGCGGTAGAACTGGGCCAGCGTGTCGAAGAAGGCGGCGGCGGCCGGGTTGGCGGCCAGCGCCGCGGCGATGTCGTCGGCCAGGTCGGCGCGCTGCGGGCCTTCTGGGCCCAGTTCGACGAGCACGTCATCGCCCAGCGTGACGCCCGCGTCGTGCACCCACATCGGGAACAGGGTGAACGCCCACCCGCGGGCGTCCCGCGCGATCCTCCCGCGGACATAGCGGCCGTTGATCGTCCCGGACACGGGATGCTCAGCCTTGGCGCCCCACGCCTCGTCCGGGTCGAACGGGACCGCGATAACCGCACGGCCGCCGGGACCGGCCGCGACGCGGGCATCGAACCGCCGGACGCGCATGGTCTTCATCGTGGCACACCGACCCGGATCCCAGCGGAGCGGCAGCCTGATAACCGGGCACTCCGGGGCGGATGCGCTAGGTCATTCCACGCACAGGCAGAAGGGATGCCCGGCCGGGTCGAGGAACACCCGGAAGGACGTACCGGGCTGGTGCTCGTGCTTGGTCGCGCCGAGCTCGAGCACCGCGGCCTCGGCGGCGTCGAGATTATCGACGTTCACGTCGAGATGCGTCTGCTGGGGCACCTGCTGCCCCGGCCATTGCGGCGGGGTGTAGTCCTCGACCTGCTGAAAGCAGATGCAGTCGCCGTAATCCGCCCGGATCTCGGCCCAGTTCGGGGAGACGGTGATCTTCCAGTCCAGCATCGTGCCGTAGAACCTGGCCAGCGCTGCCGCGTCGGGACAGTCGATAACCAGGCATGGGAAGCGTGCGATAGCCATGCCTCCACGGTAGACTCAATTCCGGACGTTCGGCTTCCGGATTGGTGAAATGTGGTGAACCCCGACGCGAGTCCCACGGCGCGGGCGCTGCTTGCCCTGGAGCTGATTCAGGGCAGCCCGGGGATCACGGCGGACCGGCTGGCCGACCGGCTCGGTGTCTCGGGGCGGGCCGCCCGCCGGTACGTCGGCATCCTCCGCGAGGCCGAGATCCCGATCGAATCGGTCCGCGGGCCCCACGGCGGCTACCGCGTAGGCCGCAGCCTTCGTCTGCCGCCGCTGATGTTCACCGCCGCCGAGGCGCTGGGCCTGGTCATGGCGGTGCTGGACGGCCATCATGACGCCAGCGATCCCGGCGAGCCGGTCGGCAGCGCGCTGGGCAAGATCGTCCGGGCGCTCCCGGAGCCGGTCGCCGCCCAGGCTGAGGCGCTCCGCCAGACCACGGCGCCCGCGCCGGACCGCGCCGCCGCCCGGCCCGATCCGGCGACCACCACCGCCCTCGTGCGGGCCTGCTCGGACCGCCGCCGGGTGCGGCTCGGCTACCGGTCCGAGGCCGGGTCGCAGCGGGTGATCGAGGCCGACCCGTG
Source organism: uncultured Actinomycetes bacterium (assembly GCA_963819785.1). Taxonomy (GTDB): domain Bacteria; phylum Actinomycetota; class Actinomycetes; order Streptosporangiales; family Streptosporangiaceae; genus Palsa-504. The sequence continues at coordinate 539,078 of CAWFXW010000020.1, forward strand.
GGCGGTCGTGGTCCGCCACGGCCGGTGGTACCTGTTGTGCTGGTCCCGCGCCGCGCAGGCCCGGCGGGTCTACCGGATCGACCGGGTCCGCGAGGTGGAACTGCTCGAGGAATCGTTCAGCCCGCCCGCCGACCTCAACCCGGTGGCCGTGCTCGAGGACCATCTCGCGGTCGGATGGGAATACGACGTGGAGGTCGTCATCGACGCTCCCCTGGACGCCGCGACGCGCTATGTTCCCCGGGCCCTCGGCAGGCTCGAGCCGCTCGAGGCCGAGGGCACGCGTCTGACCGGCAGCACCAGCAGCCCGGCGTGGTATGCCGAGCAGCTCGCGGCCATTCCGGTGTCCTACCGGATCGTGAGGTGCCCCGAACTCCAGGAGGCGGCACGCGTCCTGGGCCAGCGGCTCCTGACGGCCGGGAGTGGCTGAGGCCGCGGGGATCATCCGCGCGGAGCGGAGAAAGGCACTTGGCTTCATCCCGGTCACCCGGTGGACGGTCATGGACACTGCGCGGGCGGCGCGGGCCCGCGCCCGGCTGGCCGAGGTGGCCCTGGCGCAATGGCCGCCAGCAACCGACGTGATTGCCGTAACCGCCTACCGCGACTGCAACCTCGCTCGCCTCCCGGCGGCCAAACACGCCACGACCCAGGGCGGCTCTTCCGCTTCCCGCAAGCTCTCTGAGCCGGGTTCAGCTCATCATGCTGGCGAGCATGCCGGGCTGGTAGGAACCGCCCTTCTGGTGCATGATGACGCCGAGCCGGTTGGCGGCGTTGATCATGGCGACCAGGCAGACCAGCGCGACGACCTGGTCGTCGTCGTAGTGCTTGCGTAGTTCGGCCCAGGTCTGGTCGGACACGCCGTGGTGGGCGTCGGCGAGCCGGGTGCCCTCCTCGGCGAGCGCCAGCGCGGCCTGCTCGGCCTCGGTGAACACGTCGGCCTCGCGCCAGGCGGCGACCAGGTGGAGCCGCACCGCGGTCTCGCCCGCGGCCGCGGCCTCCTTGGTGTGCAGGTCGACGCACCAGCCGCAGCCGTTGATCTGGCTGGCGCGCAGGCTCACCAGTTCCTGGACGGACAGCGGCAGCGGCGACTGCCCGATGACCAGACTGGCGTTGGCGAACCGCTTGGCGAACCTGACGCCGATCTCGTTCTCGAACATGTTGAACCGGGATTCCATGGTTTCGTCCTCACTGCGGGGTAGTCGTGACGAACACCAGATGCCGCCCGCCTCGATCCCTGTGACATCCGCGGTCATGTGACGTGCGCCACAAGCCGGTGGTGTCACAGGATGGCGGGGACCGGTGTCTGGTGGGTAGCGCAGCCGAGAGGAGGCCGCCCGTGGACCCCGCCACCGAGGCGTTCCTCGCGCACCGCAACCTGCTGTTCACCGTGGCCTACGAGATGCTCGGCTCGGCCGCCGACGCCGAGGACGTGCTGCAGGAAACGTGGCTGCGGTGGGCGGGCGTCGACCTGGGCACCGTCCATGACCAGCGCGCCTACCTGGTCAAGATCACCACCCGGCAGGCGCTGACCCGGCTGCGCACGCTGGGCCGCCGCAAGGAGTCCTACGTCGGCTCCTGGCTGCCCGAGCCGCTGCTGACCACGCCCGACGTGGCCGAGGACGCCGAACTGGCCGACAGCGTCTCGATGGCCATGCTGCTGGTCCTGGAGACCCTCACCCCGACCGAACGCGCGGTGTTCGTGCTGCGTGACGTGTTCGACGTGGCCTACGAGGAGATCGCCGACGCCGTCGGCAAGACCCCGGCCGCGGTCCGCCAGATCGCCCACCGGGCCCGGGCCCACGTCGCCGCCCGCCGCCCCCGCGGTACGGTCTCCGCGGCGCAGACCCGCGACGCGCTCGAGGCGTTCCGGCGGGCGGCGCAAACCGGCGACCTGCAGGGCCTGCTCGACATCCTCGCGCCCGACGTCGTCCTGCTCGGTGACGGCGGCGGGGTCGTGCAGACCGTGCCGCAGCCCGTCACCGGGGCCAGCAAGGTGGCCCGCCTGCTCATCGCCGGGATGGGCCGGATCGCGGCCGCGGTCACGATGCAGCCCGCGCACGTCAACGGCTACCCGGCGCTGATCCTGCGCCTGGACGGCGAGCTCGACAGCGTCATCGCGGTACGCATCGACGAGGGCCTGATCACCGGGTTGTACGCGGTGCGCAATCCGGAGAAGCTGTCGCGGATGGCGCGGGAGACCACGCTGCGCCGCTGACCCGGGTCAGCCCGCACGACCTGCTGCCCGGCCGAGCGGGCCGACCACCCGTTCCCGCGGCTGCTCGCCGTGGCGGCGGGGCGGCTGCCACAGCGAGCGGCGCAGCCGGGCCCAGCGCTCCCGGCGGTCGCCGGTCACGCCGGGGCCGCGGCGACCGCGTAGAACGGATTCTCCGGCTGATAGGAGTCGCCCACGACGGTGAGTCCCGCGGCGTGCAGGGCGGCGGCGAGGTCCGCCCGCCGGAACGGCGTGAAGTCCAGCACGTACCGGCGGTGCGTCAGCGCCGAGTCGCTTTCCTCGAACAACAGGACGATCTCGGCCCGGCACGGCGCGCCGAAGTCATCGGGGATGGTCCAGATGTAGAGCGAGCAGGAGCGGATGCCCCGCCGCTCGATCACGCGGCGGCCGGGCACGATCCGCGGCCTGGACCGGTAGAGGTGTTCCCAGTTCCGGGAGTCGATCACCAGGACGCCGCCGGGGCTGAGCACCTGCTTGAGGCCCTCGAGGGAGGCGATCATGGCCGGGCGGGTGGCGGTGTGGACGATGGCATTGCCCAGGCACAGGACCAGGTCGAACGGGCCGGGCACCCGCCGCGGCAGGTCCTGCCAGGTCGACTGCGTGACCTCGATCGGGAAACCGGACTGCGCGCAGCGGCGCCGGGCTTGCTCGACCATGCTCGCGCTGCCGTCGGAGGCGGTGACGTCGAAGCCCCGCCGCGCCAGGGCCATCGCGTCCGCGCCGATGCCGCACGCGCTGTCCAGCACCCGCGCGCCCGGCGGCAGGGCGGCCAGGATCGGCTCCAGGAGATCCCGGCTGCCCGGTGACGTCGCGCCGACCGGGCCGGCGCTGCCGATGGCCTCGTCACCGAACAGCCACTCGTAGTCGCGGGCCAGGTCGGTGTAGGAGTCATCCACGCTCACAGTCTGGCACCGGCGCTGATCAGGCTGACGTGGAAGTGGTACCACGGCCGTTCGGGAAAAATAAAGAATTGCGCCGAACGGGCCGTGGTCCGTGCGGCCGGTCCGGGTTACGTGTCTTTCTGGCGGTATTGAAGCCGGCGCCGCGCCATTTCGCAGACGCCATTGCGTTCATTTTCCGCGGCGGCCTGCCGGGCGTCATCGAGATCGGCCGGCGTCAGCAGGGCGTTGGCGAGCAGGAAATCGGCGAGATCGCGGGCGTGGCCGCGTTCGGACCAGATGAAACCCTGCAGCAGCTTCTTGTAATCCGATACCGCGCCCTCTCCGCTCAGGTCCAGGGCGATGACCACGTTCATCATCGGCACCGTCTGCGGGGCGGCCAGGCCCAGGATGTACTCCTGGTAGTAGTAGGCCATGGCCAGGCGCGCGGTCCTGTTGCGCTCGAAGTAGCCGCGCACCCGGGCGACCGCGTCGTCCCGGGGCTCGGCGACGCGCCGGACGACCGTCGCGGCCCGGGTGGTCGGGCTCTGCTCGCCGTCCGCGGCGACCGGGTCGGATCGGGTCCCCGGTGCGTCCAGCCGCAGCGCCAGCACCCAGTCGCCGACGCTGACCAGCCACGAGCCTTCCTTGAGGGTCACCGGCAGCGCCTCGTAGCGGGCCGGCGCGACCGGCAGGACGTGGCAGGCGGTCCGGCGCACGGCCTCGGCGCTCCCCGGCGTCCCCGGCGTCCCCGGCGGCCCGGTGTCCCCGGCGGCCTCGGTGTCCCCGGCGGCCTCGGTGTCCCCGGCGGCCGCGGTGCCAGGTAGACCCGGTAGGTGGTGTCCCGGCTGAACAGTTCCCAGCGGCGGTGGACGTAGCGCAGGCCCGCGCAGCGCGGGGCCCGGTGCAAGGTGAGATCCTCGTCACCGCTGAGCAGGCGCCGGTCCAGCCAGGTGATCTCATCAGGCCGACAGCTCACCCACTCGCCGAGCGCCGCTGACCACAGGAAAAGCCGGCCAGTCGCCACCGCGTCGCCACTCCCGGAGGACGGCGCGCGGCCGTCCCGTGTTGCCACGTCTGGAATGACTATTGTCGCATCAGCCGATCTTGACCCGGGACAGCAGCGCGTCGGGGTTCGCGCCCCAGCGGATCGCGTCGCCGTCGCTGACCGGCTGCTCCCCCGCGACCGGGGCGCCGTTGAGGGTGAGGCCGTTGCGGCCCTGGTTGGAGATCCACCAGCGGCCGTCGGAGAAGGTGAACGTCGCGTGCTCCCGGGACACGGTCAAGACGTCGGGGAGCACAAGCTCGACGGACCCGCGCCCGGCGCGGGCGCCGGAGACCCGGGTTTCCGCCACCGAGGACCCGGTGACCAGCCGCAGCAGCGGGATGGGCTCGGGGGCTGGTTCCATCATCGTGACCATGCCCCCGCCGACGGTCAGGTCCGGCCCCCACGCGCGGGTGCCCGACTCGGCGTAGACGGGCTGCGGGGCGGAGTAGGCCCACCGCGGCACGTCGTCCGCGTCCGGGCCGCCGGCGCTCATCCGGTCGCCGGCGCTCAGCTGGTCGCCGGCGCTCAGCTGGTCGCCGGCGCCCGCTAGATCCGCCTGGCGCAGGCGGTAGCGGCCCGGCGGGACGGACCCGGCCCCGATCACGTGCACCGCGGGCCGGTCCGGCCGGGCGAAGCGGGCCCCGTAGCCGGACACCCGCTCGGTGTAGACCTCGGTCATGCTGGCGTTGAGCACGCCGAGTTCCATGCGTTCGCACAGGAAGCGGAGGTCGTCGGGGTTCAGCTGGAGCTCGACGAGGTTCGGCGCGAGCAGCGCCCCGCTGGGGGTGATCACGAACACGTCGGGCAGGTGCCGCATGGCGAGGTTCAGCACGTCCTGCCCGTCGCGCCACGGCCGGGAGGCCAGCCGCCGCAGCCACGGATGATCCCTGGTGACGCCCAGGGCCCGCAGGCCGGTCACGCCCGCGCCGGCCAGCGCCGTGATCACCACGAGGACCACGGTGGCCGAGACGACCGAACCCGTCACCAGCTCCAGGATCACCCAGCACGCCGCGACGCCGCCCGCGGCCAGCCAGCGCTGGCGGCTGCGCCGGCGCAGCGGAGGGCGCGCCGGCTGCCTGCCTGCCGTCATCAGCACCGTCCTTGACCCGTATGAATCGCCTGTTCAGGCCGTTCCCCGAGACCGAGGATGCGGGCCGGCGCCGCGGCGCGTCAACAGATCAGGGGCAGGTTCCAGAAACCTGGAAATCCGCGCGTTTCCAGGTTTCTGGAGGATGCGCGGATGGCGGTCAGTATCGGGCTTTGCGTGGGTAGGCTCCGGGCACCGCGAGGAGGTTTTTGATGCATATCGGGTCGGCGATTCTTATTCTCTGGCTGATCATCGGCGGCTTTGCCGCGGGGGCGCGCGGCGATTACGGCGGCGCGGTCAATTGCAGCCGGACGGCGACGGCCGCGACGACGATTCTGGCCGGGCCGCTCAATTACCTGGGCGTGGACCCGCGCATCGACTGCACGGTGGCGCATCCCAGCAATTGATGGCGCGGCTGTTGCGGCGCGGAGTTCACGGGGCGCATCGCGCGGCCTTCAGGTCCGCAGCAGGCCGGTGACGTCGCGGCGGCGGGACCGGGTGGTCTGGGCGGTCAGGGCGGCGGCGATGAGGGCCAGGATCAGCCCGGCCGGAAGGGCGAGCGCGGCCAGGTCGGGGCGGTAACTGACGGTCGCGCCGGCGCCGGTGAAGACCGACAGGTCCAGGGCCGGGCCGATCAGGGCGGGCAGGGCCAGGGCGCATCCGGCCGCGGCGGCGAACGCGGCGAGGACCGCGGGCAGCGCCATCAGCAGCACGAGCCGGGTGTCGCGGTCGTAGCCCATGACGGCGAGCCGGGCCAGGGTCAGCTCCCGGTCCCGGGCGCCCAGGGTCAGGCCGAAGGCCACGTTGAGCAGGGCCAGGCCGGCGGCGATGACGGCGGTCAGCGTCATCAGCAGCGCCGCGGCGTGCTGCAGCGGCGCGCTGCCCAGGCCGTTCAGGACGTCGGTGCGGTAGGAGAGGGTGGCGGGAGGCAGGAGGTCGCTGACCAGCTTGGCGAGCTTGGCGTGGTCGATGCCCGGGCCGGTGATCAGCGCGAGGTTGGGCACCGGCCGGCCGAGGACGCCGGGCAGGATGCGCATCGGCATGAGCACGAACATGCCGCCGGCCGGCTCGGCCGGCGTCCTGGTCACGATCCCGGCGACCCTGATCGTGATCGGCCCCATCAGGTACTGCGAGGTCAGCTGGACGGCCCCGGTGCCCAGGACCGCCGCCGCGGACGGCGAGGCGAGCACCGGGATGACGGTGTCCGCGGCTGGCGCGGTTTGCGCGGGGCCGAAGGCGCTCGCCGGGACGCGGGGGAACGGGGTGTCCGCGGTCACGGCGGCGTACCCGGCCGGATCCACCTCGGCCACGGTGAGCTGGTGCTGCCCCTGCGGGGTCAGCCAGGCGGTGGTCCACACCGCGGTGGCGTGCCGCACGCCGGGGACGGCGCTGATCTGCTGCCGGACCGCGGGCGTGATGTCGTAGGCGGCGCCGTTGGTGTCGATGACGGCGTCGGCGCCGGTGGCCTGCCAGGAGTAGGCGATCTGCCCGGCGGCGATCGAGCCGTTGACCATGCCGCCGAACGCCGCCAGGGTCAGCGCGAGGACCAGGGTGAAGGCGGGCAGCGCGGTGGCCGTCCGGCGTTCGAGCGCGCCGGCCAGGCCGACGTCAGCCGGCGACCCCGCCGCGGCGCCGCCAGAGCGGCAGCAGCGCCCTGATGGCCAGCGGGTACCCGCGCAGCGCGAGCAACGCGGCGGGGACGGCGACCAGGACCGGGGCGGCGGTCAGGTACCAGTTGGTCGCCCCGGACGGCGACAGTCCCTGGCCCCGCAGCACGACCAGGCCCGCGACCGCGGCCACGCAGGCCATCAGCCCCGCGACCAGGCGGCGCTGGGCGGCCGTCGAGGCCCGGCGAGTCCTGGTCTCCGGGGTCAGGATGAGCGCGGGGTTGACCGTGCGCGCGGGCCTGCGGTGCCGCCAGAGCGCGATCAGCGGCGGGCCGGCCAGCGCCACGGCGAGCACCGCGGCGGCCTGCCGCCAGTCGGCCTTGATGCTGCTGCCGTGGATGACCGCCAGGTCCAGGCCGACGCCGGCCGCGGCGGCCACGATGACGGCGGGCGCGATGCTCCTGAGCAGCAGCACCGCGATCTGGCGGTTGGCGGCCCCGCGGTGCCGGAGCAGGACCAGGTCGTCGTCCCGGCGGGCCACCACCATCGTGGCCGCGGCGAGCAGGACCACCACCACGATCGCCGCCAGGCTGGCGTACAGCACCAGCAGCACGGCCAGCACCGCGGCCTGGGCGGCGATGAAGGCGGTCAGCGTGTCGGTCATCGGCTCGGAGACCACGAGCTCGGAGGCCACCGGAGCCAGACGGCCCGACGCGGTCGAGGCGGCGGCGACCGCCAGGTTGTTCACCAAGGCTTGGGCCTGGTCCGCGCTCACCTGACCGGTGGCCACGGGAAACTCCCAGTCCAGCCGCATGAAGTCGCAGCCGGTGCTCACCGCCGGGCAGAACGCGCTCTGCAGCGCGCCGAGCTGGTCCGGGTCGGCCAGGGCTGCGGCCAGGACGCTGAACTGGTCCGACTTCAGGTTCTCGGTCAGGTCGGGCCGGGCGATGAGCGGATCGGTGGTCCAGAAGGTCGAGGCCGGGTCGCGGGCCCGGACGATCGCGGTGACCAGGATCGTGATCGGGCCGTGGACGCTGGTGAGCCGCAGGCGGGCGCCGGGGCGCAGCGCGTACCGGCTGGCGATCTGCTGGGTGACGGCCACGCCCACCTGGCCGGCCGGGATCGCGGCGGCGTCGATCCGTCCGGCGAGGACCTGGACGTGGCTGGCCAGCCGCTCGCGGTAGGTGACCTCGAGCTCCGGGTGGTACCCGACCGGCAGCGGGCCCGTCCCGGACTGGACCGCGTGCAGGTTGGTGGTCAGGCCGGCCCAGCTGCCGGGGGCGAGCGGCACCGAGGCGGCCAGGCCGCTGGCCAGGGTGCTGGTGGCGCCGGAGAAGTCGTCCTCGGTCAGGGCCAGCTGGCCGGTCAGCCCCTTGGTGAACACGTTCCAGCTCGCGTCGATCCCGATCACGTTGCCCAGCGGCCCGCGCCGGTCCAGCGCCTGGTGCAGCGCCTGCGTGCGCAGCCGCAGGCTGACCGCGGGCCCGGCCATGGCGGCGAACACGCAGCCGCACACCAGCAGGGCCAGCGCAAGCGTGCTCCCGGCTGCGACGCCCGCTTGCCGGCCGCGCCCCCGGTGGCCTGTCCCTGTCCCGATCCCGATACTCCGACTATCCAGCCGGGAGCGGGCCCGCGGAAGCGTGGCCAGGCAATCTGTTGCCCTACTGTGTCCTGGGTTGCCGTGCTGTGTCCTGGTGGCCGTGCTGTGTCCCGGTGGCGCGGCCTGGCGATAATCCGTTGCCCGCGGCGGTACGCGTCGCCGATGATGGCGGCCATGGCCACGACCCGGCGAGCGGACATGTTCACCGCGGACGGCAAGCCGTCTGACGACGATCCCCGCGAGCACCGGATACGGCTGGGCGACGAGCGCACCACCCTGGCCGAGGCGCTGCGCGGTATGCGCCTCACCCTGGAGCTGAAGTGCGAAGGCCTGGACGCACAGGCCATGGCGCGGCGTTCGGTGGAGCCGTCGACGATGTCGCTGCTCGGGCTGGTGCGGCACCTGGCCGAGACCGAGCGGGCTACGTTCCGCGTGATGCTGGCGGGACAGGACGTGCCCCGGCTGTTCATCTCCCCGGCTGACCGCGACGGTGACTTCGACGGCGCCGTGCCCGACCCCGGGGTGGTCGCGCAGGCCTGGCAGGCCTGGCGGGCCGAGGTGGATTTCGCTACCCGGTTCGTGGCCGAGGCGCCCAGCCTCGACATCACCGCCGACGACCCGGACAATCAGCACGGCAGCGGCGGCGGGGCGATGTCGCTGCGCGAGGCGCTGGTCGGGATGATCGAGGAGTACGCCCGCCACATGGGCCACGCCGACCTGCTCCGCGAGCGGATCGACGGGCGCATCGGCCAGTAGCGGGCACCAGCCGCCACGCCCGGCGGGCCGGGGCCGGCTAGCTGGCGCCGCCGGGGTCGAACAGGTGCAGCCCGGCCGCCCCGGGCAGCCAGTCCAGGGTCTTCTCGAAGCGGACGGTCGTACCCTGGCGTTCGTTCCCGGTCAACTGCAGGTTGTCGACCACCGCATTGATGATCTTCAGGCCGCGGCCGTGCTCGGCGGTCTCGGCGGGCCAGGGACCGGCGCCTGGTCCGCTGCCGTTCGGCACGGGCCTACCGGCATTGACGACCTCGATGGCGCACTTCCCGCTCCCGGCGCGGACCTGCACCTGGTAGTCCTCGCCGGGCCCGGCGTGCTGAACGACGTTGGCGCACGCCTCGCTGAGAGCGAGCGCGATGTCGGCCCGCGTGTCCGGCGTGACCCCGAGGGTGTGCAGGCATCCGTCGAGGACCTGGCGGCTGACCGGCACACTGGCGGCATCCCGGGGCAGGTGCAGCACCATCGTGATTTCCATGCAGCCACCTCCGGCTTAGCACTGAGCCTGCCTGATCACTAGTCCCTCGGCTGGGCCATCCCAAACCCGGTGCTCGGGTGCTGTCACAGGCCGCTGACGCCCCTGCCCGGTGGTGGTGGTCCGGGTGCCCGTCGGTTGATTCATCATGCGGTACCGGCCTGTCTTACCGTGGAGGTATGACCGCATGGGGCGACCTGCCGCCGGCGCCGCCGCCGCACGGCACGGTGCTGGCCTGGGCGCGAGGCTGCCGGTGCGAGGAGTGCGAGCGCGAGTACCAGCAGTTCGTGTCCGACCTGGCGCCGCTCAGGTTCCCGGCCAAGCCGGAGCCCCGCAAGTTCGATGCCGACACCCGGGCCCGGCTGGAGCCGGCGGTGAGCCAGTCGGAGTGCCCCGTGTGCGGCGCGCGGCGCCATCAGCGGTGCCGCAACCTGGCGTTCCCCCAGCATTTCGCGCCGACTCATGCCGAGCGCACCAGCGGCCGTAACCGCGGATAGGGACCGGCTGGCGCGGCCGACCCGGCCGGCTCGGGCCCGTCGCCGGATTCCGGGTATCGAGACCGGCTCGTCCTGTTATCGTCGGCTTGCCCTATCTTGTCCTGACTGCCGGAGGGTCACCCGATGCGCTTGTCCGGAGCGAGTTCCGCCCGTCTGGTGGTCGCTGCCGCGGCCGTCCTGACCGCCGTCGCCGGCGGTACCGCCGCCGTCGGCAGCACTGCCGCGTCCGGTAGCACGATCGTGGCGGGCGACAGCGCCGCGGCGAGCAGCAGCGCGAGCGATCCGGGCGCGTTGATCGTGCACCCGACGGCAGGCCAGGTCCACGGCGCGTCCATGGCGCCGGTCCCGTTCACCGACGCGCAGTGCCAGGCCGTCTTCCAGATCAGCTGCTTCGTTCCGGACCAGGTCGAGGCCGCGTACAACCTGCCCGCCCTCTACAGCCGCGGCATCACCGGCAAGGGCGAGACCATCGTGGTCGTGGACGCGTTCGGCTCACCGACGGTCGCCGATGACCTGCTGGCGTTCGACCAGAACCTGGGCCTGGGCACACCGCCGCTGCGGATCGTCAAGGTCGGGTCCGTGCCGGCCTTCAACTCCAGCAACGGCGACATGATCGCCTGGGCCAGCGAGACCACGCTGGACGTGGAGTACGCGCACGCCGGGGCACCGGCGGCGAAGATCGTGCTGGTCGAGGTGGCCAAGGAAGACCTGCAGCATCTCGCGCTCGCGGTCAAGTACGCGGTCCAGCATAAGCTCGGCAACGTGATCAGCCTGAGCTGGGGAGAACCCGAGCAGGCGCTCGGGCGGACGTTCGTCAACTCGTACAGCTCCATCTTCAGCCAGGCCGCGAGCAGCCACATCACCATCGTCGCCTCCTCTGGCGACAGCGGCGCGTCCGGCCAGAACGACAACGGCGACTTTTATCACCACCCGGTCGCGAGCTGGCCCGCCACCAGCCCGTTCGTGACGGCCGTGGGAGGCACCAAGCTCAACCTGAACGCCAGCGGCGCGCGCAACGGTCTCGACTCGGCCTGGAACGACACCTACAGCACCGCGGTCAACAACTTCTTCTTCGGCAACGACGGCCCGAACCCGCTGGCCACCGGGGGCGCCAAGTCCGCGTACTACGGCAGGCCCGGCTACCAGAAGGGCGTGCGCAGCGTTACCGGCAGCCAGCGCGGCATCCCGGATATCTCGATGAGCGCGTCGTGCAGCGTGGCGGTGAACGTCTTCGAGACCTTTACCGGCGGGCAGGGCGGCTGGGCCGCGTCGTGCGGTACCAGCGAGTCGGCGCCGATGTTCGCGGCGATCGTCGCGCTCGCCGACCAGATGGCCGGCCATCCGCTCGGGTTCATCAACCCGGCGCTGTACGCGCTGGCGGCAAGGCACGCGCCGGGTATTGTCGCGGTGGCGTCGGGCAACAACAACGTCTCATTCCCCGGCGGCACGGTCCACGGCTACTCGGTCCGGCACGGCTACAACCTGGTCACCGGGCTCGGCACCGCCAACGGACGCTACCTCGTCCCCGAACTCGCGGGTAAGGCGTAGCGACAGGGAACCGTCGCGGCCCTCCCCCGGGGAAGGCCATCACGTCCGCTCCGGATTGAAGGATCCGGAGCGAGGGTACCGGTACGGGCACACGGTCAGCGGCGTACGAGAGTCTGGGAGGTCCGATGCTTATCAGCGACGTACTTCGCGCCAAGGGCACCCAGGTCATTACCGTCACCCCGGACATCACGGTGCGGCGTCTGCTGGCGGTCCTGGCCGAGCACGGGATCGGCGCCGTCGTCGTCTCGCACGACGGCGCCGCGGTCGACGGGATCGCCAGCGAGCGGGACATCGTCCGGGCGCTGGCCCAGCGGGGCGCGGGGGTGATGTCTGAGCCGGTCACGGCCATCTACACCGCCCAGGTGCACACGGTCACCCCGCAGACTCCGATCGAGGAGGTCATGCGCATGATGACCGAGCGCCGGGTGCGACACGCGCCCGTCGTGGCCGAGGAAATCTTGCAAGGGATCGTGAGCATCGGCGACGTGGTGAAGATCCGCATCGGCGAACTCGAAACCGAGCGAACCGCGCTGACTGAGTACATCACCGGTTCCCGCTAGCGGGTGTCGCGGGGGTCGCCGGGGATGGCGGCGGTGGTGAACCGGAACGGCGCGCCGAACGTGGTGTCCGGGTCGGCGACCAAGGTGGTGGCGTCGCGGTCCAGGACGCGGACGCCGTGGGCGGTCAGGTGCTGTTCGGCCCGGTCCAGGTCGGCGACCTCGAACGCGACCGCGTGCATGATGTCGCCGTTCTTAGCCAGCTCGGCCCCGGCCAGGCTGCCGGCCTCCAGAGGCTGGGCCAGTTCCACGATGGTGTGATCGCCCACGGCCACGTAGGCGTTCTTGGTCAGGGTCAGCGCCGAGTCCTGCTCAGCCAGGACCTGGCCGCCCAGGGCGCCGGCGTAGACCCGCTTGCCCTTGTCCAGGTCGCTGACCACGATGGTGATGTAGGCCAGCCGCCGCAGCCCGAGCGGATGATCCCGCTCCCACCGGCCGGTGTCGTACCCGTCGGCGAAGCGCGGGTCGGCGACCGCCGGGCGCGGGCCCTGCATCAGCTCCAGCGCGCCGCAGGAGTCCTTCGGATGGGTGAACAACGCCTCGTCGGGGCTGGGCTCGCGGGCCGAGTCGCTGCCTCCGCCGTTGAAGAAGAACCTGATTTCGTGGTCCTTGAGCTCGCGGTACAACGCCAGCGTGTCATCGACGTACCAGGCTATCGAGTGCCAGTGCCGGCCGAACTTGGTGTAGAAACGCCCGACCGGCATCTTGTCCCAGCCGTCGATGAACATCGACGGTGACATCGGCTCGAAGGTGACGTCGGCGATGGTGATCAGGGAGGCGTCCCGCAGCTCGACGCTCCAGGTCGGGAACGCACTGCCGGTACGGCTGCTCCGGCTGTTCTTGGTGAACTCGACCGCCCCGAAGACCTCGGCGTACCAGTCGTTGAGCGGCCAGAAATCATCCGACATGTGGATGAGGTGGAAAATGGGACCGATCTTGAACGGCACAGTCGTACTCCCTCTTACCGCATCTTCCATTCGGGCTGGCGCTTCTCGGCGAAGGCCTTGGGGCCTTCGAGTGCGTCCTCGGTCCGGCCGAGGGTGAAGGCGAACATCTCCGCGAACTTCCACTGGTGCTCGACCGTCATGTCGCGGCCCTCCTTGACGATCCGCTTGAGGAACTGCACCGCCAGCGGCGAGTTCTCCAGGATCTTGCCGGCCATCTCGTCCGCCGCCGCCTCCAGCGCGGCCCGGTCGTCGTAGACGCCCTGGATCAGGCCGATCTGGTAGGCACGCTCGGCGCCGACCGGGTCGCCGACGAGCTCGATCCGCATCGCCTCGCCGAGCGGGATCATCCGGGACAGGTGGACGAACGCCGGCCCGGACAGCAGGTTCCGCTTGGGCTCGGGCATCGCGAAACTCGACTGCCGGGTGGCCAGCCGGATGTCGCAGTCGAGCGCGATCTCCATGCCGCCCGCCATGCAGTACCCGTCGATGGCCGCGATGACCGGCTTGGTGCAGTTGTTGACGTCGTCGAATCCGGGCATGTGCCCGCCCCGGGCCACCGCGGGCCGGGCGGTGATGGCCTGGCCCGGCGCAACGTAGTCGTCGTTGCCGTCCGCGGATTCCATCCGGGCGGCCATCTCCTTCAGGTCCGCGCCCGCGGAGAACGCCCGCCCGCCCGCACCGGACAAGATGACCGCGAACACGCCCGGGTCGGCATCGGCCGCCTGAAACGCCTCCCGCAGATCACCCATCAGCTCACGGCTCAGCGCGTTCATCCGCTGCGGCCGGTTCATCGTGATATATGCCTTACGATCCCGGACCTCGTAGATCAGCACATCCGTGCTTTGCACCGCTGCCTGCCCTTCGTCTGCCAGTAGCCTGAGCCTGCGACGACTACCACAAGATATGTATCATTTGTTGTATCCGTGAGCAAGGTCCGGTCCGGTACCGTGGGAGGCCACGCGACCGGTGATGAGGAGTCGTGGAGTTCCGTTGAGTACCAACTTGGCCGGCCGTCTGGAGGCCGACCCGCCGGCGAACGGGACGATCCGGACGATTCTCGAGGCCGGGGCGCTCTGCCTGGCCCGGCTCGGGCAGGACCGGACCAGCATCCAGGTCATCGCGGACGCCGCCGGACTGAACCGGACGACGATCTACCGGTACTTCGGCGACCGGAACCGCCTGTTCAACGCGATCGCCGATTACGAGCGGAGCAGGCAGCGCGCCGAGGTCGCCGGACGTATCCCCGACGATGCCGGCCTGGAGGACGCGCTGGCCGCGATCGCCGAGGTGCTCGCCTCGGCCGCACTCGCCTTCAACGTGCCCGAGCACCTGCGCAGGCACGACCGCGGCCTGGCGCAGTACTACGGGTCGCAGGGTCACGACCGCCACGAGTGGATCAGCAGCCTGGTCCGGCCCCACGTGGCCCGCGCGGGCCAGACCGGTGAACTGGCCCCGGGCCTCACCGAGGACGAGGCGGTCGAGTGGGCGGCGCTCGTCCTCATGATCATCGAGACCCTGCCCGGCTCGCTCGGCCTGGACATCAGGGAACCGCATGCGGTCGGACGGACCTTCGGCCGCCGGATCTGCCAGGGCATCGCCCGCCCGCGGTCATGACGTCGCGGACGGTGATCGCTGGGCAGACAACGGTCAGCTGATCGCGCCCGCCGGAAGCAGCGCGTGAACGCCCCAGGACTCGTTCGCCACCTGCGTGACTCTCAGGTCGAGCACCGGGCTGGCCAGCGCCAGCGCCGTTGCCTTGCCGACTCCGTAGCTGGCCTGCAGCCAGGTCAGCATCGCGTCGAGGGCATCGCCCATGGCCGCGTTGAGATCCGGGCTGAAGCCGAAGGTGATCTGGCCCGCCGGAGTCTCCGCGTGCACTCCCGGAACCGGGCGCTGCGGGACCAGTTCAAGCCGAAGCTCGGTGGTCATGCCGCACTCGATCGCGGTGCCCGCCACCTCGCCGTCGCCCTGGGCCGCATGGCCGTCGCCGACGCTCAGCAGCGCACCGGGCACGGCCACCGGCAGGTACAGGACCGAGCCGGCGACCAGTTCCCTGCAGTCGATGTTGCCGCCGCCGACGGCCCGGGGCGGGATGGTGGAGTGCTCGCCCGGCTCGTCCCAGGCGACGCCGGTCACGCCGTGGAACGGGGCGATCCGCACCGTGTGCCCCCGGTCGCTGATGGCCACCCGCGCGTCCGGGTCGATCCGCCAGAGCAGCCAGGCAGGCGGGCCCTCGTGCAGGCCGAGGCGCCTGGTCAGCGGGTTGTCGCGGTGGGCGGCGACGGTGTAGCCCCAGGGGTCGGGCCGCAGGGAGATGAAGCGCACCGCAAGCACCTCGCCCGGCACCGCGCCGCGAACCGCGATCGGCCCGGTCAGGCAGTGGCCGCGCCGCCTCATGCTGGCCATCGCCGGCACCGTTTCGCCGGGGAAGGTCTGCGGCCGCAGGTGGCCGGAAGCGTTCAGCGTGCGCAGCACGATCGTGTCACCGGGGTCGGCGGTCAGGACCGGCGGCAGGTCACGGGAGAACACGTGTACCGTCGTCGACGGTGACGGGTCGAGCCGGTGGCTAGTCATGCAGCGATCTTCGTCGATAATGTCCGGGTGGGCCAGGTTGGCACGCGTGCCCGCGGGCTGCTCGTCGCGGGCGGCGCCGCTATCGCGCTGGGCGGAGCAGGATGGCTGCTGGGACCGGGATGGGCCGCGGCGGGGGTGGTGGCAGGCCCGGCCGCCGCGCTGGTCATCGCCGCAGCCCGGCGCGTGCGCCGGCAAGATCGTCGCGGACCTGGCCTGGTACGGCACGGAAGCATCCGCCCGCCGCGGCCTGACCTGCCAGCGGCCCGCGGCGCAGCCGGCCACTCCCTAGGTGCGGCTGGACCTGGCCCGGGCTGTAGCCGCGGTGGCGTAGGGCCGTACGATACTGACCGCGCTCGTTACGGGAGGATCGGAGTGCCGCTGGAGAACGAGGACCGGCCGTCGGACTCGCTGTATGTGCACCGCGTGTGGCGCAGTCGCGCGTCAGCGGTGGCGCGGATGACCTCGGTCGCGACGTCGAACTGGGAACTGGTGTTCTGGGCGCACGATGGCCTCGTCCACGCCGCCGTCCGCGGGCCGGAGACCGCGGTCTCAAGCGCCGATGTGCCTGATGGCTCGCAGTCCTTGGGCATCACGTTCGCGCACGGTACCTGGATGCCGCACCTGCCTGCGGCGCGCCTGGTCGACTCCGCCATGGAGAGCCCGCACGTGACCGCGACGACATTCGTGCTGCGCGGTGATGAGTGGCTCATCCCCGGCTTTGACAGCGCGGAACAGTTCGTCGCCCGGCTTGTACGGCAGGGCGTCGTCGTGCGCGACCCGCTCGTCGATGACGTCGTGGCCGGCGAGATGACGGCCGTCGGAACGAGGTCGGTGCAGCGCCGAGTCGCCACGGCGACCGGGCTCACGCAGGGAAGCATCCGGCAGATCGAACGTGCCCGGCAGGCCGCGATCCTGCTCGGCGAGGGCGCCTCACCGCTCGCTGTCGTCAACCGGCTCGGCTACTACGACCAGCCGCACCTGGCCCGCTCGCTCCGGCGCTTCATCGGCCGCACGGCGACCGAGCTGAGCCGTCAGGATCCGGCCGGGCAGCCCTTGTCGCTCCTGTACAAGACCGGCACCGCCCCCGGTTCCTAACCTGGCTGCGCGGCGGCACACCACCGCACCGGGAGACATCCCGCACCGCCACCAGGAAGGGCATTCCAGATGACCGAGAACGTCAGCGCGGTCGCGGTTTCCGCCGACGGCACGGTGATCGCGTTCACCGCGTGGGGCGAGGGCGAGCCGCTCATCATCATCGACGGCGCGACCGCCTACCCAGCCGTCAACCCGACGGACGAGGAGATCGGGCGGCTGCTGAGCGGCAAGTTCCGGACCTACGCCTACGACCGTCGCGGACGCGGCCACAGCACGGACACCGCGCCATACGCCGTGCAGCGCGAGATCGAGGATCTCGCCGCGCTCATCGAGGTCGCGGGCGGCCCGGCGACCATCTTCGGCTGGTCGTCCGGCGCGGTCCTCGCGCTCGACGCCGCGGCGGCCGGCCTGCCGATCACGCGGCTCGCGTTGTTCGAGCCACCGTTCGTCGTCGACGACAGTCGCTCGCCGTTGCCAGCGGACTACGTGGAGCGCCTGGACGCCGCCGTGGCCGACGGCCGCCCCGGGGATGCTGCGGAGCTGTTCATGACCGCTGCGGCCGGACTGCCCGCCGAGGCGGTCGACGGCATCCGGCACAGCGAGTTCTGGCCGGTCATGGAGGCCGTCGCGCCGACGATCGCCTACGACGGCCGGATCATGGGGACCACGATGTCGGGTGCCCCGCTGCCCCGTGACCGCTGGGCCGCCGTCACCGTACCCATCCTCGTGATGCACGGCACCGGGACGTTCCCGTTCATCATCGCAGGCGCCCAGGCGCTGGCCGGGCTGCTGCCAGCCGCGACCCTGCTGGCGGTCACGGGTGAACAGCACAGCGCGCCCGCCGAGGTGCTCGCCTCCGCGCTGCGCGACTTCGCTCGCGCCCGCTAGAGAGCCAAGGAATGGGCAGGATCGCGCCACCGGCGGCCCGCTGTTCCCGGCCGCTGGCGGGCGGCGGCTGGACCGGCAGAAGCACCGCGGCCGTCGGCCACATGCTCGTCGCGCCCGCCGTTGCGAGGGTGAGCTAGTGTGCATCCGGCCAGCGTTCGCGCACGGCTGCCACGACCTTGGCGAGCTGGGCGTCGAAAGCGTCAAGCTGCTCAGCTTCGGCAGCGCTCGCGACGAAGGCGTGCCGGTCGCAGGCTACGCCCCCGCGCCATATCCGCTCAATCGCGCGCGTCGCGGTGATGTCCGTCAACGGGTCACCGGACACCAGGACCAGGTCCGCGCGCTGCCCGGCCGCGACATGTCCTCGGTCGGCGAGGCCGAACACTCGTGCCGGTTCAGCCGTGGCAGCGGCCAGGGCCTGCGCCGGGCTGATGCCGCACCGGACCAGGAGTTCGAGCTCTCGGTGCAGGCTCGCTCCGAACACGGTCCCCGGGTTCGGAGCATCCGTGCCCGCCAGCACAGCGACCCCCGCATCGGACAGTCGCCGCACGTTGTCCTCGGCCCGGGAGTAGGGCGGCATTTGCCGGCCATGCCCTCCCGGGGCAGCCGAAGTCAGCCGGCGTACCCAGGCCTCCCCGAGCGCTTCAGCGAGCCGCGGGTCCCCTGCCACTGCCGCGCCACCCGGTTCGCCGAGGGTGTTCTCGATGGTGGCCAGCGTCGGACCGACCACGATCCCGGCTTCGGCCATGCGTCCGGCCAGGGCTTGGTCCAGCTCAGCGTTCGCGGGGACGTGGGCCACCACGTCGACACCAGCGGACACGACCTCCTCGACGCCGGCCGTCGAGCTGACGTGAGCGACGACGAGCAGGCCGCGGGTGTGCGCGGCAATGACCAGTGCCTGGATGGTTCCGCGGTCCAGCGAGGGCCATAGGCCCCCGGTGCCGGAGATGATCTTCAGGTAGTCCGAGCCCGCCGCGATCCGTTCCGCCACGAATTGCCCGGCCTGGTCAGGCGTAGTCAACGTCGGGAACGGGGCGTACATCATCGACGGGTGCCCGCCGGGCGCGGTGGCACCGATACCCGCGGAACGGACGTCGGCCACGTCCGGACGGGCGCCGGCCTGCTCCTTAGCGGTGGCCACCAGGCCGGGTTTGCTGAACATGTCCAGAACGGTGGTAACGCCGAAGGTCAACGACTGCGCGAGGGCGCCGGGCACCAGGTGCACGTGCGCGTCGATCAGGCCAGGAAGCACAGTCCCGCCCGCCGCGTCGATCACCTCGTCGCCTTCCTGGACGGCCGAGGCGACCGAGCACTCGGTGATCAGGCCGTCGGCGAACCGGACCGAAGTCCAGTCCTGCAACTTCGTCCCGTCGAATACCTTCGCGTTCACGATCGTGGTTGCCGTGCCCAAGGCGTCCTCCCCAAGGGATCCTAAACAACCTGAATAGCAGGCGAAGGGAGTGCAGTGCCCCAGAACGCGCGGCTCCGAACCGCGTTGGAGAACAGGGCGAGGGCGCGGATGATGGCGCCGGTACCGGCGCGTTCCTGGCTGGCGGCGATGCCGGTGCCGGGGGCCGACCCGGGAGTAGGGTGCTGGCGTGGGAGATACGCCTGGCCGGTTCGCCGCCGAGCTCATCGCGCATGCTCGCGAACAGGTCAACGCAGGGGCGGGCGGCAATCGGTTTGTCGAACTGCTGGAGGCTGGCGGTGTTCCGCGGGACAGGCTGACCTGGCTCGCAGGTGAACAGTTCCGTATCGTCGGCAGCGATCAGCGTAGTTTCGCGTTGCTCGCGGCCCGCTTCCCGGACCCGCCGGCCGGTGAGATGTTCCTGTCCCTGGCGCAGGGTGAGCTGACCGCGCTGCGGCTGCTGTCCGATTTCGCCGCCGGGCTGGGCTGGGGAGAGCGAGACCTGCGGGCCTACGAACCGCGGCCGCTGGCGCAGGCTTACCCGGCGTATCTGGCCTGGAGCGCGCTGTTCGGGACCTGCAGCGGGGTCGCGCTGGCGATGCTGGCCAATCTCGAGGAGTGGGGCGGCTACTGCGGCCGCGTCGCCGAGGCGCTGGTAACCCGCTACGACCTGTCCGAGCGGGCTGCCGGGTTCTTCCGGTTCTTCGCAGCGCCAGCGCCAGGCTTCACCGAGCAGGCAGCGTCCGTGGTCGCCGCCGGGCTGGCCGCAGGTGAAGATCCGCAGGACGCAGTGCGGGCGGCACTGGCCCTGCACGCATATGAGATCGCCTTCTGGGATTCGCTTGCCGCCGGTCTGGCATAACCGCCATCCGTCCGCGCAGGACGACGGCAGCTGGCAGGAGACATGCACCTTGCCAGCCAGCGGGTGGGTGGCCAGGTCCGGCCGGCCGGTAAGCCGCGGCGGCAGCTCACGGTGGCCGGTGCCGTGGCCGGCCATCAGCATGACGGCATCCGCGCCGCGGGGCATGCTGGAGGACCAGAGTCGGGCACCACGGACCGTTCGATAAAAAAGACAACTCGCCCGGCCGCACCGCACTCGGCCAGAGGAGAAGGGCGGGGCCGGCCCACCTCCTCCTCACGGGCGCGGCAGCAAGCCGGCGCCATGCTCCTGAACTGGGACGATAGGGGTGTTTAGGTTCCTGGCCCCGCCCCTGGGCGGCGGCCCGGCAGTCGGCCGGTCGACCGGGTGCCGCGCATGGTGTTTAATGGATGGCGGTTGTAGTCGAAATTCGTTACGTGTATCTGCGCCTGCGAACTTCTGACCGCGGCGCCGCGAGTACACGGCCAGGTCTTCCCGGCAGGCTGGCGGTCGCGATAACCCGGGGTGCGCGCACGTGCCTCCCGAAGATCGTCTCTCCAGGAGAAAGTACATGGCTGAAGGCACCGTCAAGTGGTTCAACGCCGACAAGGGCTACGGCTTCATTGCCCCTGACGACGGAACCGCCGACGTGTTCGTCCATCACTCCGCCATCCAGGCTGACGGCTTCCGCAGCCTGCAGGACAACCAGCGGGTCACCTACACCGCCGGACGCGGGCCCAAGGGCCCGCAGGCCGAGGAAGTCCGCCCGCTCTAACCGCCAGCGGGCCGGGACAGGCACCGCCTGGCCCGGCCCGCCTGCCGTCCCCCGGCGCGGCCGGCGAACGCAGACGGCATTACAGTTTGCTGGATGGCAGGTGATCAGGCTGCGCGGGCGGACAGCTGGATCTGGTCGGTGCGGCTGACCAGAACCCGCCCGGCCGCGTCCGGTGCCTGCCGGGCCGGGCACGTCAAGGTCAACGGGGTACGGGTCAAGCCCGCGCATCCCGTGCGGGCCGGTGATGAGGTGCGGCTGCGCTACGAAGGACGCGAGCGCGTCGTGATCGTCCAGCGGATTATCACCAAGCGTGTCGGCGCACTTGTTGCCGCTGAGTGTTATGTCGACCACAGCCCTCCCCCTGCGCCCCGCGAGGAGACCGTCGCGGTGGCTGCCCGCGACCGCGGCACGGGCCGCCCGACCAAGCGCGAGCGCCGGAGTATCGAGAAATTGCTCGGACGGCCGACCCGGTGAGCGGTTGACGCATGGTGCTGGTACCTGGACTACACCTCAGAGGAAGAGGAGTAGCCCGCCATGCCGCGGACAGCGCATGCGCGTCGTGTCATGCCGCTGCGCGCGGCGCTTTGCGGCACGGGTCAGGAGATGGCGGCCTTTACCAGTTCGGTGACCTTCTTCTCCACCGTGGGGCTCCAGGTCTTCAGCGCGTACGTCACCGGCCACACGTCGCCGTCGTCGAGGTTCGCCGTGTCCGCGAAGCCCAGGGTCGAGTAGCGGTAGCTGAACTTGCCCGCGTTCTGGAAGAAGAGGACGACCTTGCCGTCCGCGTTCGCGTAGGCGGGCATCCCGTACCAGGTCTTCGGTGACAGCCCGGGGGCGGCCGCGGTCACCGTCACGTGCACGCGCTCGGCGAGCGCACGATCTTCCGGTGCCATCTCCGCGATGCTGTCCAGGACCGCCTGCAGGCCGTCGGCTTTCTTGGCACCCTTCTTGCCCTCGGCGCGCAGCTCGGCGGCGCGCTTCTTCATCGCGGCGCGTTCCTCGGCGCTGAAGGTATCGGACTGGGTGCTGGCATTCTTCGCGGGCATTGCCGGGCTTCCTTTCCTGACGCTCACCGGGCTCGGTGTGAGGCCGGCCTTCCACCGAGGCTAGGCCCGGGCCGCACCATGACGCTTCTCGATTCCTGACCGATCGGGACCCAGCCGAGGCGCTCGAGTAACGGCCCCTCCCCCGCCTAGTCGTGCGCGTTATGCCCGGTCAGCTGGCTGGCCTCCGTCTCGGCGGTCCGGAGCACGCAGCGGAAACCGATGTGGGTTGATGACGTCTCGACCGCCTGGCCCTGGCGCGCGGCAGGCCGGTAGCGCAAGCAGTAGTCGGGAGCGCAGAGGTAGGAGCCTCCCTTGACGACCCGCCTGGGAATGTGCACGCCGGGAGCTTGACGGTCATGGCTGTGCTCGGGAGTCTGGACGTGCGGGTCGCGAGGGACGCAGCACGCCGGTGAGCTGCCGTGGTGGCGGGGACTGAAGAAGTCTGAGGTCCATTCCCAGGTATTTCCGGTCATCTCGAACAGGCCGTACCCGTTCGGCGGGAACCGCTTGACCGGCGTGGTGCCCAGGAAGCCGTCCTGCTTGAGGTTTTCCCACGGGAAGCGGCCTTGCCAGGTGTTGGCCATCGTGCGGCCGCGCGGCTGGAAAATGTCGCCCCAGCAGTAGACGGCCCCCTCCAGGCCGCCTCTGGCCGCCCGCTCCCATTCGGCTTCGGAGGGCAGCGCTTTGCCGGCCCACACGGCAAAGGCGGCGGCGTCCTCGTAGGCCACGTGGGTGACCGGGTGCCGCTCCCGGCCGTGCAGCGTGCTCCCCGGCCCCTCCGGGTGCCGCCACTGCGCGCCGGGAACCCAAGACCACCAGTTGCGGGGATCACCGAGGTTGACGGGCCCGTCCGGCTGGTCGAAAACGAGGGAGCCGGGCACGAGAAGTTCAGGCGCGACACCCGGATACTGGGCGGGATCCAGGGCTCGTTCGGCGACGGTCACATGACCGGTAGCGCTGACGAAGCGGCGATACTCCGCGACTGTCACGGCATGCTCGTCCATCCAGAAGCCGTCGACACTGACCTGGTGGACGGGGCCTTCCTCGGGATAGAAATCATCCGAGCCCATGAGAAAGCTACCCCCGGGCACCCGCACCATGTCTTTGAGCAGCTTGTTCCGAGTCATTCAGGCGCTTCTCCCCCGCTGAGGCGCATTACACCGGACAACAAAAATGGCGAATCCGGACTTAATTAGCCTTATTAATCCAGGAACGCCCTGGTGTAAGGTTAGCGACGGTGACTCTGAGTATTCAGAATAATACATATTGTGATCGGGGGTAGGGATGAACGACAAAAAGGGCGGGCTCTCGCGCCGGCGCTTCATCCAGGGCGCGGGCGTAGCGGCCGCGACCGCAGGCATCGCCCAGGTCGAGCCGTCCGATGGCGTGCTGTCGGCCGCCGCGAGTACCTGGCCGTTCCGGCCGCGGGGCGGGCTGAGCCAGCGCCCCAACTTGCTGCTCATCTTGTGCGACGAGTACCGCTTCCCCGTGGCCTACGAGTCCGGCGAACTGCGGCAGTTCCGGGCCACGCACCTCACGGCTGAGGAGTCGCTGCGCGACAACGGGCTAGAGTTCACCAACCACTACATCATGACCTCGGCTTGCGTACCGAGCCGGACGTCGATCCTCACCGGCCAGTACCCGTCGCTGCACGGGGACAGCCAGACGCCGGGCGCGGCGAAGAGCAGCATCGAGATGGACATGTTCTGGCTCGACCAGAACACGGTCCCCACGATGGGCAGCTACTTCCGGGCGGGCGGCTACGACACCTACTACAAGGGCAAGTGGCACGTCTCCGACGCTGACATACACATCCCGGGCACCTACAGCCCGCTCTTGACCTTCGACAGCAACGGTGAGCCTGACCCGGAGGCGGAGAATGCCTACCTGGCCGCCGACCGGCTCGGCCCCTACGGGTTCAGCGGCTGGATCGGCCCCGAGCCGCACGGAACCAACCCGCTCAACTCCGGTTCCTCGGCGACCGGCGCCATCGGCCGGGACGAGAAGTTCGCGACCCAGGCCGTGGACCTGCTCAGCCAGCTCAGCGAACGGGGACGCCAGGACCGGCCATGGCTGCTGGTCAACTCCTACGTCAACCCGCACGATGTCACGGTGTGGGGAGCTCTCACCCTGCAGAACCCCAGCTGGAACCTGCGCGGCCAGCTCACCAACAGCACCGTGCCGGACCGGCTGTTCGAGCCAGTCCAGTACGCGGCGACCAGCCATGAGAACCTGGCCGGGAAGCCGCACTGCCAACAGGACTATGTGGAGCGCTATCCGGAGGTGTTCCAGCCGCTGCCCAACACGACGGAGTACCACAGGTTCTACTACCAGCTACAGCAGAACGTGAACCAGCAGATCCAGCGAGTCCTCGACGCGCTCGCAACTCACCCGGACATGGCCGCGAACACCATCGTGATCTTCACCTCCGACCATGGAGACATGCTAGGTGCCCATGGCGGCATGCACCAGAAGTGGCATCAGGCCTACGAGGAGGCCACCCATGTGCCGTTCATCGTGCACAGCCCGGCGTTGTTCCCGGGCCGGCAGACACTCGACGCGCTGACCAGCCATGCCGATCTGCTGCCCACCATGCTCGGGCTGGCCGGTCTCGACCCGTCCCGGCTTCAGCACAAACTCGCCAAGAACCACACCGAGGTCCATTCCCTGGTCGGCCGGGACCTCTCCGGCGTCATCCTCGGCGAGACCAGCCCCAGCCAGGTGACGGGGCCCGTGTACTTCATGACCGAGGATGAGGTCAGCCGAGGGTTCTACCAGACATCTGCCCTGGGCTTTGAGTACCGGCCGGTGACGCAGCCCAACACCATCGAGACGGTCGTCGCCTACCTGGCCACCGGCCAGAACGGCAGCCGCGAGAAATGGAAGTACTCCCGGTACTCAGACAACCCCCAGTTCTGGAGCGCCCCAAACCCCCCGGCCGGCCCGCAGCAGGATGTGATGACCCAGGTATACGGCAACATGAACCTGCCGGGGAACAAGCATGCAGCCACCACAGTCAAGACAAACCCGGCCCCCGACCAGGCCGAAGCCTACAACCTGTCCAGAGACCCGCTAGAGCTGGCCAACCTAGTCCACAGCACCGACCCCGCCGTCCAGGCCACGATCAGCGAACTGGAAACATTGCTGCACCAGCAGTGCGAAGCCAAGCTGCTCAAGCCGAGCAGCGGCACCGTGCCCGGACAGCCAGACTGCTGAGGCATGTGGCTCCGTAATCCTGGCCGTGCATGGCCTCGGCTAGGCACGCCGCAGCCACGAGTAGACCGCGCCGGATCTCGCTGAGGAGCCCTCACGCCGACGATCCAGCAGACCTCCAGTCAAACAGCCCGCAGTGCAGACAGGTCGAACCTGCATGAACATACGAGCCGACCCCGCATAGGCGACGCCCGCACATAGCGCGATATGGCCGGAAGGCTGGGTGGTGTCCCAGTGCTTGCGGCACGCCTGCCG
Organism: uncultured Actinomycetes bacterium; assembly: GCA_963819785.1. GTDB lineage: Bacteria > Actinomycetota > Actinomycetes > Streptosporangiales > Streptosporangiaceae > Palsa-504. The sequence continues at coordinate 564,433 of CAWFXW010000020.1, forward strand.
GGCCAGGGAGGCGCCGCGCCCGGCGCCCCCAGGTGATCTAGGTACGTACCCGCGCATAGTCCGCTCGGCGCATTGACACATCCATGGCAGGAGCGGAAGGCTTGCAAATTGCAGAACAATTTTCTATGCAATCGACTGGAGCGGTGCCGGGAGTCCAGCCGCTCAGGCATGACCGGCGCCGTCCCCCAGCTTGAACCGGACCGCTGAGGAACCCGATGGACATGATGGCACCGATGAGGACCGGCAAGACGGACGGGAACCTGATGACCTGCCAGCTGGCCGCCACGATGACCAGCGAGCACACGCTCAAGATCGAGGCGGCCCGCGCCGGGGTCAGCGTCGGGGAGTACCAGGCCCGGCTCCGGCAGGGACTGCTGTGGTGCTACCGCTGCCAGGACTGGCACCAGGCCGAGGCCTTCCCGGCCGACGCGCGCCGGCACAGCGGCCGGGCCGGATCATGCCACCAGGCCATCCGCGCCGCCGCCCGCGACGCGCTCGCAGCCCGAGGCCAGCTCCCCCCGCCGACGGCCGTATGGGTCATCCGGCGCCCCGGACCTTCCCCGCAGCCGCGGTCCGCCGGGCAGCCATGGACATACTGGTGCGGGCCCGGCCGCGGCGCCAAGCCGGGCCCAGACCGGGCGGGGACATGGTCATCGGCCCTGGACAACGACGTCGCCCGGTTCCCCGGCCCCGGCCAGGCACGCGACGCGCTCATCACCTCGTTCGGCGAGGCCGGCGCGATCCCGCCAGGCTGCCGGCTGAGTACGGCTGGCTTAACGCCTGCCGCGAGGTCCGCGATCACCACGGCGACAGCGCCGGTGCATATCACCGGCCTGCGGGCCGCGGAGCGGAACCCGGCCAGCCCGGCTGGCCTGCCCGCCGTCTGCCCAGACGGTGAACACAGCCATGGTGCCGCTGACGGCGACCGCGATCTTGCGGCAGCGCGCCTCGCGTACTGTCTCTTATCCTGCGTACCGGGCCGCGGTCACGGACCGCAGCCGCATGAGCATTGGCGGCGCGAGGGGGTATTTCTGTTGGGTGCGGCTCGTTCGAGGGGACCTTCTGAGCTGCAGTCAGTAGGTTAGGGACATGCTGCGCGATCTTGCCTATGGCCTGTACTCACGCAAGCTGCGCAGGGAACTTTCCGGCGCCACGCTGCCCGGCCACGTCGGGCTGATCATGGACGGCAACCGCCGCTGGGCACGGCAGATGGGGCTGGCCAGTCCCAGCCTGGGGCACAAGTACGGGGCCGAGCATGTCGAAGACGTCCTGAACTGGTGCGAGCGGGCCGGGATCAGGCACGTGACCGTGTTCGTGTGCTCCGCAGAGAACCTGCAACGGCGCGGTGATGCCGAGATCGCGTTCCTTATGCAGGTCATCGAAGACGTCGTCGCCGTCCGGCTGGCCCGGCCGTCGGCCGCCTGGCAGGTCCATATCGCGGGCACGCTCGACGTGCTGCCCGGCACCACCGCCCGCGCGCTGAAAGAGGCAGTCGAGGCGACCAGGGAGTGCGCCACCGGAGCGCACGTGACACTCGCCATCGGCTACGGCGGGCGCCAGGAGGTGCTTGACGCGATCCGCGCGCTGCTATACGAGCAGGCAGACACCGGCGGCACGCTCACCGGGCTCGCCGAGACCCTCACCACCGGCGACATCGCCCGGCACCTGTACACGGCAGGGCATCCCGATCCCGACCTGGTTATCCGCACCAGCGGCGAGCAACGCGTATCCAACTTCCTGCTCTGGCAGACCGTGCACTCCGAGCTTTACTTCTGCGACGCCTACTGGCCCGCGTTCCGTGAGATCGACTTCCTGCGAGCACTGCGCAGCTACGCCGCCAGGCAAACCGGCGCGGAGCCTGACGCCACCGCCGCAGATCCTGGCACTCAACGCCGTGGCTGAGTCTGGCTGGTGATAGAAAGCGCCCTCAGGATCTCGGCTGAGCCAGATTCCTGAGGGCGCCCGCAGTTCGTCTCCAGGATCGCTAGAGAGCAGCCCCTGGAGGCGTCTGACGATTAGCGAACATCGCGAGCACCTCCTTCCTGATACAGAGGATGTACCTTGCCGCGGCGCGGCCATCGTAGAACCGGACGTCGGCATGCGGCAACGCATTTACCGGCGGGCACGACGGTGGCCTCCGTTCAGATCAGGTCACTATGAATGCGGGCCCGCACCTTTCTGCGGCATGTCCTGGTGGCTGGTGTGGCGGCACGGGTGGGCGGCCGGGACGGCCGTGGGATGTTGCCTCCACCGCGGGTTCGTGCGACGCTGGCAGTACTTAGCGAGCCTGGATCGGTCCAGACCATGCGCTCCCTCGCCGCTTAGAGCCCTGCACTGAAGGTGGCGAGAGCTATGCGAGACGCTGGGATGGGCTATCCGTCCGGAGCTGACGGAGAGCGGCACTCCGGGCAAACACTCGATGCCGGCCGTCGCGCGCTGTGCATCTACTGCCGGACGGGCAGATTTGTTTACTGGCCGTCAGCGATCCGGCTGTCCTTGGCCGAGTGCCCGGGTTGCCAGCGGCCGGGGGCCTGCCGGCCGGGACATCGCACCGCTGAATGGCCGGCCGGCCGCAGAGGCTGGCCGGGCCACGGCAACGGCTCGCGGGCTGAGCGCTACCTCGCGGCTCCGGCATCTGCTACCCGGTTCAGCACGGGCTGGCACGCCACGTCCTTGACCGATCTCTTTACCGCCCCCGCACCGGGCCGGTTGCAGGTAATAGGTGCACCCGTCGCTCCGGACCCTGCGGCACGGCCCAGCTTGGCCCTATTACGATAAGGAGCTGCCACGATGTACCGGATACCAGGTGTTCTGTCCGCAGCGACCACAAAACCCGCACCGGCCGTCCCCCCGGTACGGCCGACCCCCGGTCTGCCGCCAGGCAGCCCGCAAGCGCCCGAAGACGGCCGCGCCGCCGGCCCAGCCCAAGCCAGCCCGGGCCAGGCCGAAGACCGGGAACGGATCGCCCTGGGCCTGAACGACGTCGTGGTCCGCCGCTGCTCACCGCGGGCCAGGACCTGCAGGCAGCGCTGGGACTAATGGGCGATCACCCCGCGAGCGGCAAGGTCCGCCACGCCGTGGATGAGATGGACCAGGCCATCCGGGATATCCGGGACACTATTTCCGATCACCCGTCGGGGTGAGCGGCCCCCTCGGCACAGCACCCCCGATCGGCGGCTCCGGGTTCGCGGGGATTTACCGAGGCCTGGACCCATGTGTGCGCGGGGCCTCTACCGGGCCAGTAGAACCTGGCCACGACCGCGTAGCAGGTGGGCCTTCACCAGCCTGTCGATCAGAAAGACACACGGCGGCAGTTCCCGCGACGGCTGAATTAGAGGACGCGCAGATGACCGGGGTTGCGCTATGCACCGAACTAGGAGATCTGTACGAGTCCCGCTCACCGTCCGAACGATCGGGTCGCAAAGAATCGGAGCATCGATCCGAGCGCATGCACGGCTCGACCGTGAACTGCGCGCGGTGAACGATACTGGCCCGCGCCCGAGGAGTTAGTATCCGCCGGTGGCGCCCCGGGGGCGGGCGCCGGTAGCCTCACCCTGGTGAGCCGGATCTCAGTGGTGGGCGTGCCGAGCAGCGCGGCCAGCTATGCGGCCTGCGAGGACCTGGCGCCGGCGGCGTTGCGCTCGGCCGGCCTGCTCGACCAGCTCACTGCCGCCGGGCTTGAGGCGCATGACGACGGGGATCTGCCACACCAGGCATGGAGCCCGGACCGGGATCACCCGCTGGCCCAGAACGCAGGTCAGGCGACGATGTCCGTGCAGCAGCTCGACCGGATCGCCTGTCGGCACTTTCACCGGCTCTGCGGGCACCTTCCGGCAGCGCACCGAGATCAGCCCAGCCCAAGCCGTCATCCTCGAACACCTCGGCATCGACCCGCCACCGAGGATCTACCAGCTCACCCTGCCGCTACCGGCTGACCAGCGGAAACACCCCGCCTAGATACACGCCCTCCACCCAGGGACGGGCACGTTCCAGCACGTCAAACCCCAGATTCGTCGATCAGCACGCTACTCAGCTGCGGAACCCAGGTGATCCTTCCAGATTCCTGATTCGAGGCCCGATGCCGCGTAGGTGTCCGGATGTGAGCTCGCCGCACCTGCACCGGAGCAGAGACTATCGGTGCTGTGCCTTTCGGGAAGACAGATGCTGGCGGCGGATGGCTGCGCGTCCAACTCGAGCAACCCGGCATACTGCTTCTGCGCTATCTGGGCCCTCGGCGGGCCGAGGGAGTGGCGGTCGCCATTTGCCGCAGGTCGGGCCCATTTCGTCCTCGTCGTGACGACCGTCGTGGCTGGACTATGATCTTTATCCTCTGGGTGGCACACTCGTTCGTGTGGGTGCGCTGAAGCTGCTGGGCCGTGGAGGACCGAAGCCTCTCCTGGATGAGAACGGTCGCCCGGTGCGCGGCAGCATTTCTGAGAAGGCTTTTGCTGATATCAACAGCGTGCGGCAAGGGATGTTCATCCAGAGCAAAGATGAAACGCATCCGGTGCTGCTGTTTCTCCATGGGGGTATGCCAGAGTACTTCCTTACGGAGCGATATCCCACAGGCCTTGAAAACGATTTTACGGCGGTCTGGTGGGAACAGCGGGGTGCCGGGCTGTCATACAGTCGCGGCATCCCGCCCGAAACGATGACGTCGGAGCAGTTCATAGCCGACACGTTGTCGGTGACCAGCTACCTGCGGAACCGCTTCGGCAAAGAAAAGATCTACCTCATGGCGCATTCAGGGGGGACGTTCATCGGACTGCAGGCGGCTGCCCGGGCACCCGAGCTGTACCACGCGTACATTGGCGTAGCTCAGATGGTGCATCAGCTGACGTCGGAGAGGCTGGCGTACGAGCATATGCTCGGCCGGTTCAAGGAGGCCGGTGATAGCAGGATGGTACGCGAGCTTGAGGCGGCACCGGTGACTATGACGGGTGGGACGCCGAAGGCATACCTTGCGGTGCGCGACAGGGCAATGCACCGGCTGGGGGCGGGTACGACGCATGACATGAATTCCGTACTCAGCGGCGTTGTCTGGCCGTCGCTGAGGAGCCCGCAGTACACACTGGCGGAAAAAGTCAAGATGTGGCGCGGCAAGCTTTCATCTGGGGCGAGCGTGCTATGGGACGAGATGCTAGCGACGGATCTGGCTAAGCGGGTCGCAGAGCTTGCTCTTCCCGCCTATTTCTTCCACGGCATACACGACTACACCGTCAGCTACCCGCTGGCAAAGGATTATTTTGAAAGGCTGAAGGCGCCGTTGAAGGGTTTCTATTCGTTTGGTCGGTCTGCTCACAGTCCCATTCTGGAAGAACCCGAGAAGGTGCGGAGAATTATGCGCCAGGACGTACTGGCAGGAGCGAATAGTCTCGCTGACGGTCCTCGCGAGTAAGCCCTTTTCATCCTCCGATCTCACGGGTAGCGCCGCCCGCTCATGCCGCAGACAAGGTCGGGTTCAAGCAGTCAGGGAAAGAGATGGCACACAGACCGTGGTGATCACGCAGCCGCCCCGCATGTGCCATTGTGCCGCCTTCGCCGAGCATGTCCGAGAAGGCGAGCGGCTACCAGCACTACCGTGGCCAGAGCGCCGATGACTCAGGTGCTGTGGCCGCCGGCGGGTCAGGGAAAGCGCTAGGATCCGTCGGCTGCAGCCGATGCCGTTGGCTCCCCGATTGGATCCCTAAATGGCAGGGCCCTCCGCGGCACGGCTCGGGACTACCGTTCTGCCTGGTGAGCGCCCTCTGCATGGCGGTATCCCAGATTAGAGGGACTGCCTGGGCGCAGTACCACAATAGAACGATTATAGTTCCGAATTATTTGAGTCACCTGCAGTATTTGCGCCCCGACCGCGACTCGGACGCGGGACCTACTGCTTAGGAGGCACTTTCAAAGCGTGCCTGGGAGGTGCTATAGGTGGCCTGACGTGCCGTTTAGCCGCAGTGATAATGGCTGGACGTAGCCCGAGGTGGCCCAAGATGTCTAGTCGTTGGCTCCCCGTTTGGCTCCCCGGAATCTCGTTAGCAACGCATGTTCGAATGCCAGGATCTAGGGCGCTACCGACCGGAGTCCGCTAAACACGCCGCACCGAGCAGAACGGTTCAGGCCCTCGTCATCTACGAAGTCGTACTGTCAGCTTTGGGAATCTGTGCCGTCCAGGCCTGTCACGTGGCCTGACCTGAAGGGCAGGCTATCCGCGAGTGATCGTCAGAGACCACTCGTCACCAGGGTTAATGGCTCGCTAATGGCCCGGCGATCTCCTGCATGGAAGGTTAGACGGTGCCTATTGACTGCGTATCGCGTCGATGAGTGCCACGCGGCTGGTGAGCCCCCGGCGCTGGCTCACGGCACGCTGCAAATCCAGCGGGGGTACCCGCAGCTGCCAGCCTTCCCACGTCACGGTCTCAAGCCGGGACGCAGCGACGGGCCCGAAGTCGGACGGCGAAGGGGAGTCGACGCCAGCCTTGGGAGCACCGATCCATTCAAGCCGGGCACCCAGGAACGCGCGGCCCCAGTAGTCGCTGATAGGGCTGCCGACGTCGTGGACGACCGGCTCGATGATCGCGTCGGCGAAGATCACGCCAAGGCCGAGGGCACCGTCGCCGGAACACACGAGGTCGATGTCGCCTGGCTCGATTCTCGCGCCGCGCACGGCCAGGGCCGTGCTACCGGCCAGCCACCAGCTTGACTCTCCTCCGCTGGTGCGCCGGCAGAGCTCGTGCAGGGTCTCGCGCCATGGGACAGGCTGCAGCCGGGCTGCCTGCCGCAGCATCAGTTCGGCGCAGCTGGCGAAGTTCTGCCAGCAGATGTCCAGTCCCGGAGTGTCCGCCGGATAGCCGCGCCGCCACTCGTCGCCGTTGCGCCGGTAGTCCATCAGCACGTGCTCAGCTGATGCCGCCAGCTCGGGCCCTACGCCGCTGATGGCAAACCAGGTCGTGCCGTCATCGGTCCACCGCCGGGTTGTCATGGCTGTCATGGCCCTAGCGTGACAGCCACCACCGACAGGGATAAGTCACGCTCGCAGCCGAACTGCGCACGTTCTACTCAACCTGGCGATCAGAACTAGCAGCTTAAGCCGGAACAGCTGACAGTCCGCAGACGGGGCTCCTCATGGCACGCTAATGGCCAGCGGCCCGCTTCATCCTCTAAACGACGGAAGGCCCAGAGTTCGGAAAGCCTCTCCGACCTGGACCTTTACGTTGGAGCGGGTGACGGGAATCGAACCCGCACCATCAGCTTGGGAAGCCGTACCGTCCGGGCCTGTCATGTGCCCTGACCTGCGGGACGGGGTGTCCGCGAGTGACCGTGGGAGACCGTTCGGCACCGGGGTTAATGGCCCGCTAATGGCCCGGCCGACTAAGATTGACCTAAGGGTCAACCGATCACTTCTGCCCGCGCGTCACATTTGAGCAAGGATCTTCGCGGGCGAGAATTCCGTGGCGGCAAGGAACGAGGGGATGAGCACCAGGATCCGCACCCTGCGCATCGGTGCCACCGAGTTCAAGTGGACGGCAGAGCTACACGAACCCCTCTCGGTCCGACTACGCGTATGGGGCGGCGGGAAAAACGGGTGCACGCTGCGCGCAGACCTCGTCTCTTCCGGCGATGCGGGCATGTTGTGGGGGGATGCCCCGGACATCGCGTACCCCACTCCCCGTGTCGTCCGCACCATCATCGAGTACGCCCTCGAGCACGGCTGGGATCCTGCGGCCGTCGGCGGACGACACGACATCGAGCGTGGAGCCGAACTGGAGATACCGGGCCTTCACTTCACAGACCAGCTTTGAGGTAGCTAGCAGCAGGTTCCGCCAGCGCGAGCTAGGGTTGTATACTTATTGTATGGCAGATCCGATTACATTCCGTCCGACAGCTGAGGATACTGAGAATCTCGCCATCCTCACGGCTGACGGCACCAGCCCTACCCACGCCATCCGCCACGCCCTCGAAATCGCCGCGCACAGCAAGCGCCAGGAAGACCTGCGCGCCGACGCCGCACGACTCGCAGCCAATCCCGAATATCAGGCAGAGATCCGCGCGGTCCGCGAGGAACTGGACGAACTCCGTGCGTGGTGACGTCTACCGCCTCAAGAGACCGCGCTCGGCTCAAGGACACGAGCAGCAAGGCGAGCGCTACGCCGTCGTCGTCCAGGCCAACGCCTACGAGCACCTCTCGACCTGGCTGGTGGCCCCGACGACAACCAAGTCGTTCGGATCCATGATCCATCCCACCATCGAACTACTCGGCCAGGATGTCCGGGTACTGGTCGAGCAGACTACCGCCGTCGACCCGCAGCGCCTCGGCGACTTCGCGGGCCGCCTACTTCCGGGTGAGCTCATGGGGATCAACGTCGCGCTCCGCGCCGTACTTGACCTCGAATAGCAGCCGCTTCCCGTGGCGAAAGAGCACGCCAAGGCGGATTGCCATGGCCCGTGGCCTACTTCAGCCTCTAAATGACCGAAAGGTTCAACGTTCGGAAAACCTCTCCGACCTGGAGCTTTACGTTGGAGCGGGTGACGGTGTCCCATTTCAGGACATGCGAATGGCGTGTCTCACCACATAGGAATACCCGGGCCGGCAGGTTGGGGCGATGTCGAAGGCGCGTCTTGTCATCACCGCCGTGGTCACTGAGCCTGGATCCACCGGTTAAATGTCGAGTGCGGCGGTTATTGGCTCTCGCCTCCACGAGGCATTCTCGGGTGTGTTTGCCCTGCTGCTGACGGTTCTGCAGCGTGTCCGGGGTTCCTGGGCCGGGGTCGGGGGACGGTGTGCCTTGCGGCGTGGGGGTGCGGACCGGTTCGGGCTGGTCAGGCCGCGCGGGCGGGCGGACCGCAGGTCGTGTCCACAGGTTCTGCCACGCCTGTTCGCGGTGGTGGCCTGCGGGCAGGTGGAGGATGAGGTGCCCGCGGCCGTGGCGGGCGGTGCGTGCGCCGACGGTGATCAGGTCGCGGCGGATCGTGGCGGTGCGGGCTTTCGCGTAGCGGCTTCCGGCGAGGGTCCCGGCGGCGCGCAGCAGGTTGTGCGCCATGGCCGCGATGACGAGCCAGGCGGCGTTCGCGGTGAAAACACCATCTGTTATCTTTAGCCCGACGATCTTGAGGTCGTCTGACCTGTGGCTTTGTGTCGTGGACAGTGTTGTTCACGGACCTTCCCGCGGTTTCCCCGGAGGCCGGCCGGGATCTTTCTGCTCTCTGCTTTCCGGGCGTGTCGTGGCTGGTGAGCGGATCGCCGCTGCTCTCTGTTCTCCGAGTGCGCGCTCGAGTGCGTCGCGGAGCTGGCGGTTCTCTGATTCCAGGACGCGGATGCGGACGGTGGCTGCTTCCAGGCGTCGCAGCAGCGAGGCGGGCGTCGCCCGCTGCCGGTCCGGGACCGGTGGTGATGACGGGGCCTGCTGCTGCCGGGTGCGGAGCCGCCCGATCTGCTCCCGCAGGTCGTCCTGGGCATAGAGCCAGGAGCGGGAGACGCCGGCAGCGGAAGCGACGGTGCTGAAGGTGACGGGCTGGCCGTCGGCGTCCAGGCGGCGCAGCGCGGTCACGGCCCTGCGCCGGGCGTCGTCGGAGCGGCGGCGGGCGGCGGCGATGATGTGGGCGGAGTTGTCAGCCCGCATCGGCGGCGTCCTCCTGTTCGTCGGGGCCGATGGCCTCAAGCTCGGTGATCATGCGGTCGAGGTTCGCGGCGACCTGCTCGTTCATCTCGGTGACGCGGAGGTGGCCGTTGTCCCTGGCGGTGGTGATCAGGGTGAGGGTGCGCTGCTGCTGCTCGCGCAGCTCGGGCAGGAACTCGGGGCCGGTGATGAAGACCGGGCAGGTGAGGCACGAGTTGGCGTGCGGGCACTGCCGCTGGACCGGCAGGCCGCAGTAGCCGTTGGGCAGCGTCTGGGTCGCGATGCCGTACCGGGTCTTCGCCCACTGCGCCTGGCCGAGTGGCCCGTCCGGGTCGATGGTGACCCGCTCGCCGCTGATGTTCACCCTGGCGGCCTGCTCCCAGCGCCGCCGGACGGTCTGGTCGGTGAGCTTTGCGTAATGAGCGGTCATCTGGGTTGAGGAATGGTCGAGCAGGACCCGGACGACTTCCTGCGGGACGTCGCGGTTGATGAGCCGGCAGGCGAAGGTGTGCCGCCACTGGTGGGGTGTCAGGTGCACCGGGCCGCCGTGCTCGTCGCGGACGTCGCAGGTGTCCAGCCATTTGTTGAGCAGGCCGCGGTAACTGTAGTAGGTGACCGGGTGCTGACCGCCGGCGTTGGCCTTGAGCGCCGGGAACAGGTGCGGGTGCCGGCCGGGCCAGCGGTCCGCGACGCGCTGCTGCTGGCCGCGGATCGCGGCTTCGAGTTCCTCGTCGACGGGGACGGCGGCCTCGCGGCGCATCTTGTGGTTGAAGTAGCGCAGGTAGGGGGCGCCCTGCCCGTCATGGATCAGGCAGTCGAAGGCCAGGGTGCACGCGTCGGTGGCGCGCAGTCCGCAGTGGATGAGGATGAGCGTGATCAGGCGGCCTTCCGGGCTGGTCCAGCGGTCGAGGTTCGCCGGCGATTCGACCTGGGTCATGATGTGCTCGGCCAGGTGCCGGGTCAGCCGCGGCGGCCGGGCCGGGATGTCGCCGGGGAAGAACGCGGCGGTGACCGGCAGCGTGGCGTCCCAGCCGTGCTGCCGGATCGCCTGCAGGAACGCGCTGACCGACGTGATGGCGTCCGTGCGGGCACCGATGCCCGATCGCCTGGCTGGCGAGCCAGGCGAGGTAGCGTTCCAGCAGCGGCCGGTCGACGCCGTCCAGGGCTGCCGTTCCGGCGACGGCAAGGAACTCGCTGAACCGGGTGAGGGCGGTGACATCGGACTGCACGGTGCCGACGCTGAGGCCCGAGCTCAGCCGCAGCCGGGTCCACCGTTTGGACAGGTCGCGGAGCCAGGGCTGGGCAAGGCGGTCGAAACGCAGCCGGATCCGCGAGTTAGCGGGCTTCCCCGGGTTCAGGACCAGTCCCGGGATCCGGTGCAGCCGCCAGATGTCGCGGGGGTACTCGGCTTCCCAGCCGGTGCCCTCGGCCAGTTCCTCGACCATGTCGCGGGCGAACAGCAGGAACGCCGGGTAGGCCGGGCTCTTGCCTCTGCCCGCCTGCCGGCGCCACTCGTCCTCGGACAGGTCGAGCAGCGATTCCACGCCGGCGTCGCCGGCCCTGCGGACCGCCCACCGGGCGACCTGGTGCGGGAGGGTGATGGTCGCCCGGTCCGCCCGGCACTGGACCGCGTACTGCATCTCGAGCCTGAGCTGGGCCGGGAGGCCGCGGAAGTCGATCCGGGCCCGGCCGCGCAGCATGCAGTGCTCGGTGAACTCGCCGGGATCGGGGGAACCCAGCTGCCGCCACCTGGTGTCGTGGGCCTTGCAGAACTGGTGGGCCTCGTTCTCGGGCCACAGCGTGCAGAACGGCAGCAGGCACTCCGCCCGCGGCTGCGCCGCGGGCGGCTCGGCCCGCGCCGCCCATGCGGCCGGGTCAGGGCATCCCGCATGCTCCCAGGCCGAGCGGTGCCGCATGCACAAACCCTGGCCGCTGCTGCCGTAGTGGCAGCCGGGCACCGAGCAGGCCGTCAGCGGGCGGCGGCCGTTCAGCGGCGGGCCCGGGTCGGCGAGGAATGCCGTCATGTCCGGGCGGCCGCGGTCCTTCCACCGTTTCCCGTGCGCGGTGCAAAGGCCGTTCTCCGCCCGGGGCCGGTCGCAGCCGCCGGCCGGGCAGGCCGGCCTTGCCCAGGACCGGGTCGTCCGGGCCGGGGACCAGGATGTCCGCGCGGAACTCGATGCGGACGGCGGCAAGGAGCCTTTCCAGCAGCCCCGCCTGCCCGGATGCGGGCTGCTGCGCGGGCGCGGTCATCAGGCTTCCTCCTGCTCGAAGACGGTCGCGGTCAGGCGGACGGTGACCCCGCCGCTGCGGTCGGCCGCGTGCAGCCGGGATGTCCCGCCCCCGCCGGGCTGCTCGCGGCACTCGCCCAGTCCCAGCGCCTGCCGCCAGGCCGTGAAGGCCTGCCGGACCTGCGGGGCGGGCGCGAGCCCGCTGACCTGGCCGATGAGCACCGAGCTGGCCGGGCCGACGGTCCAGGCGATGCAGGGCAGCTCCGGGTGGCACTCCAGGATCCGGGCCAGCTCGGCGGCTGCCTGCCGCTGCCAGGATGCGCGGTCGGCCTGGGCGATGACCGGGGTCACAGCCGTACCTCCTGCCCGGTGAACCAGCCCGCTTTCTCCAGCACGTGGCGGGCGTCCTCGACGGTCAGGTGCCCGTACGCGTCGATCGTCGTCGCGACCGACGCGTGGCCCATGAGCTCCTTCACGGTCTCCATCCCGGCGCCCCTGCGCAAAAGCCATGTCGC
>CAWFXW010000021.1:0-7508 GCA_963819785.1 uncultured Actinomycetes bacterium
GTGACGGCCCCGAACCACCCTGCCGTGGGCACCGCACCGGCCGGGCTCTCCGCCAAGCAGGACGCGGCGGCCGGCCGATAGGCACGAGCACACCTCGTTCGGATGGTAAATCTACTATTCAATTTAGTATAGGTCGGCATACGGGCGGGATTCCTGGCCTCGCGTACCGGCGGAAAGCCGACCCGGCAGGTGTGGGAGATCCCCTGTGACCGCGACGATACCCGGTCAGCGGTTCCTACCAGCAGGATTGCCCCGGCAGGCCACCGGCAGTTGGCGGGTCGACCCGGCTCAATCGCAGGCGTCGTTTGCGGCCCGGGCCGCTGGCCTGCCGTGGGCGGATGTCTGCCGCTGGCCGGCTGGGTGCTCATGGCCGAGCCGATCGAGGATTCCACCGTGCGGCTAGCCGCCAGGACGAGCGCGATCAGCACCGGGTCACCGTGGCTGGACCGGCTCCTGGCCGGGCCCGGCTTCCTGGACGCCGGGGCCTTCCCGGAGATCGGCTTCCGATCCGAGATGCTGGCCTGGGTCCCGGCCGGATGGCGGGCCATCGGCCGCCTGCAGGTCAAGGGGGCTGAACATGAGCTGGCCTGCCGGTTCGATCTGCGCCTCGATGACTCGCAGCCGTGCGGCCCGCCGCGTCTGAAGGTCGCCGGCAGCTTGGTCATCGACTCGCAGTGGGTAACCCGCCAGCGGATCCCCGCGCTCGGCCGCCGCATCGTGATGACGTGCTCATTGTCTCTCGAACCGGACATGTGAAGTGTGATGCACGTCGCACCCCTCCCGTGCTGTCCTGCTGAACCGGCCACATCTCCTATGCGTGTTAGTAGTTGAAAGCGAAACTACCGCGCCCATGCGGGCACCAGGCCCGGGGGACGGCCGCGACTACAGGAGGACATCCATGCTTGCTCGTATCGCCCAATGGCAGCCCGACCAGGGCGCGGCGGCGACCGCGCGCGCGGTAGGCGCGCTGGCACTGGCCGCTCTCGCCGTCATCCACGTCGTCGACTTGCCGGGCACGCTGGGCCCGGACCGGCTGGTCGGCATCGGTTATCTCGGGATCATCGCCGCGGCGATCTTGATCGGCGGGGTGCTGATCGCCCGGCCGCACTGGCTGGCCTGGGCCGCCGCCGCGGGTGTGGCCGCCTCGGCGATGATCGGGTACGTGCTGACCCGTGCGCTGCCGGGAGGCTTCCTAGGCGATCACGGCGATGTCGGTAACTGGCACTGCCCGCTCGGCATTGCCGCGCTCAGCGTGGAGTCGGTGATCATCCTTCTCGTCCTGCTGGTCGTGCTCGGCGCGTGGCAGGCGCGGATCCACGCCACGAGCGTGGCCGGACAGAACCGGCCTGCCGCGCGGCGCGCGCCCGAATACAGCCGACCCGGATGATGACGCCCTGGCCGGTCTGCCTCTGGTCGCGCCAGGCCCCCCACTAGATCCGCTAGATCCTGCCCGGCATGCCGCCGGGTCCGCAGAAGGAGTACCACAATGCGCACGTCCTCACCTGGCCCGCCCGGCCGCGCCGACGCGGCCCAATGGCGGCGGTGGGTGTTCCCAGCCGCCATCGCGGCCGGCTTCGTGACCCTGCTGGTCCTGCCGCGGGCCGCAGCCCCGAGCATGGCGCTGAGCTATACCAGGTTTCTGGCCGATGTCAGTGCCGGGATGGTCCGCGCGGTGACCATCAGCCCGGCGGGCCAGGTCACCGGCAGCCTGGCTGGCGGGCACTCGTTCACCACCACCATCCCGGTCGCGCTCGGCGGCAACGGCCTCGCCGGTTCTCTGGCGGCCCACCACGTCCAGGTCACCGCCACCGCCGCTACGTCCTCATCGCTGCTGTCCGTGCTGATCGGGCTGCTGCCGCTGTTGCTGTTCGGCGGCCTGCTCTATCTCGGCATCCGCAAGGTCCCGCTGTCCCCTGGCGGCGGCCTTAGCGGGCTGGGCGGCCTGACCAAGGCGAAGGCGCGGGTCATTGACGCCGAACGGCCGGCCACCCGGTTCACCGACGTCGCCGGCTATGCCCCGGTGAAGACAGAGATTAGTGAGGTGATCGACTATCTCCGCGACCCTGGCCGCTACCACCGGGCCGGGGCGCGCGGCCCGCGCGGCGTGCTGATGGCCGGGCCGCCCGGCACCGGCAAGACTCTGCTCGCCCGCGCGGTCGCCGGCGAGGCTCACGTCCCGTTCTTCTCGGTGTCGGGCTCGGGTTTCGTGGAGATGTTCGTCGGCCTGGGGGCGGCCCGGGTCCGGGACCTGTTCGAGCAGGCCCGCACCCGCGGGCCGGCGATCGTGTTCATCGATGAGATCGATGCCCTCGGCGCCCGTCGCGACGCCGGCGGCTTCGCCGGCAGCGACGAGCGGGAGCAGACCCTCAACCAGCTGCTCGCCGAGATGGACGGGTTCGAGGAGTCCGCCGGGGTCGTGGTGCTGGCCGCCACCAACCGGCCGGACGCCCTGGACCCCGCGCTGCGCCGTCCCGGCCGGTTCGACCGCGAGGTCGTCGTCCCGCTGCCCGACCGGGCCGAACGGGCCGCCATCTTGGCCTCCCACGCCCGCGGCAAGGACCTCGGCCCGGACGCCGACCTTGACCAGATCGCCGCCGCCACCCCAGGATTCTCCGGCGCGGACCTGGCCAACCTGGTCAACGAGGCCGCCGTCACCGCGGTACGAGGCGGCCGCACCACCCTGGTCGCCGCCGACTTCGACGGTGCCCGCGATCGTGCGCTGCTCGGCACCCGGCACAGCAGCCCGCTGGCCCCTGGCGAACTCGCCACCGTCGCTGTCCACGAGGCCGGCCACGCCCTGGTCGCCACGCTGTCCCCGTACGCCGACCCGGTCAGCCGGGTCACCGTGCTGGGCGCCGGGCAGGCCCTCGGGCTGACCGAGACGCTCCCCGCCGACGAACGCCGACTGTACGGGGAACGGTACCTGGCCGATACCCTCGCCGTCCGCCTCGGCGGCCGGGCCGCCGAACGCCTGATTCGCGGCGAGGCATCCACCGGAGCCGCCGACGACCTGGCCTCCGCGACCGCCCTGGCCACCCAGATGGTCCGCGAGTTCGGCCTCAGCGAGGCGGTCGGGCCGGTCAGCTACAGCGGGCCGTCGGCCGGCTATCCCGCGCTGGCCGGCTCACGCAGCTACTCCGAGCACACCCAGTGGCTGGTCGACCAGGAAGTCGCCGCCCTGCTGACCAAGGCGGAAACCCGCGCCCGGGACCTGCTCACCAGCCACCGGCAGGCCCTCGCCCAGCTCACCGCCGCCCTGCTGGACCAGGAAACCGTCACCGGGGACCAGGTCCGCGCCATCGCCCAGGCGGCCAGCCCGTCCCCCTGACAGACGGCCGGCCCCTCCGTTCCCGCGGCTGGCATCCGCGCGTCCAGTTGCCGGCCATGACCACGAGGATGAACCACCTTCTTCTACTAAAAACATTAGTAGATAGCGCGCAATCGATACCACAAGGAGCTAACCGTGCGACACCCGAGAATCGTCATCGCCAGCATCAGCCTGGCCGCAGCGGCCGCCATCGGCGGCAGTATCACCGCCGCCGCGGCGTCTACCTCGCACGCCAGCAGCCGACCCGCTGCCAGTCAGGCACATTCGAACCGTCGCGGTACGTCGCCTGACGTCGCCTGACGTCGCTCTACGAGCTATCTAACAGCAGTTATTGTCGCTGGCCGTCGGACGGCGTCGCGCGCCGTCTGTCTCCATTGGCTCTCCTATTGGCTCCCCAAAATCCCGGAGGCGCCACTCCCGAACGGGAGGTTCTGCGCAGCGGGGCTGCTCGGATGACCGGTCGTTATCAATGGCGCGCCGACGGTGGACCAGGCCTGCCTACAGCGGGCAGGAACGGCCCAGGTGTCAGTAGTTCAGCTGTTCATCCCAGTCGGTTCCGCGCCCCTCCGGGGTGAGGTCGTAAAGGTTCCAGACCGGTTCGAGGGTGCCGACGTGGCGGGGATCTTGCCCGCGGTCCTCTGGCGCGTAGAACAGTTCCGAGCCCCAGAAATGGCGGATCGTCTCCCCGTCGCGGTGGAACACGTTCAGCATCGGCTGCTGCTCCCCGTCGGGCGTCTCGGCCAGGTAGTCGCGGTTATAGGTGGTCCCGGCCGAAGACAACAGCCGCAGGTGCCGCCAGCCACGTTCAGCGGCGAAGGTGACGATGCGCTCGATCGGCGCCTTGGCGGCGACCGCGAGGTTGATGTGCTGGGCGGCGTGCTCGGCGGCGCCGTCGAGCTGGTCCAGGAACGCGGTGCACGACGGGCACGGGCCCTGCGCCACCGGCAGCAGCGCGGTCTGCCCGCTCGCCGGGCCGGGCCGGTCGTCGCCGGGGGCGCGGGGGAACATCATGCTATAGATCACCAGCGAGTCCTTGCCCGGCGCGAACAGCTCCGACAGCCGGACCTCGGCCGGGCCACCGTCGGGGCCCTGGCCGTGAAAGACGTAGTCTTGCGGCACAATCCAGGCACCTTCTCCTGTACTCGTTGCCCTGCGGTTAACAGTCATGCTTGAGGCTGGAGGGGCGGACGCGTACACTTCGCAGGCCATCCCCGGATCTGCGCCCGTCCAGGTCTCTTTACACCTTCCCGGCATCATCACGCCGGTCAAGCACCTGGTGCCAGCGTCTGCCGCTCGTATTGAACGTGGCGAGCGCGTCGAGCGCCGCGCGTTCCTTTTCGGATTCTGTCGGCGTACCCGCCCCCGCACCCGATGACCTCGCACCAGCATCAGCCGCTCCAGCCCCGGCTCCGGCCGCGCGGGTCAGCTGAAGAACATACGGCCGCCGGTGTCACTGGGCGCTGGGCAAGAACCGGTCGATCTCGGCCAGGAAGTGCTTCCAGGCGGGATCGCGCTCGGGCAGCAGGTGGTTGGCGCTGTCGAGCGGAACCAGGCGGCTCTCCGGGATCAGCGCGGCCAGCAGCCGTGACTGCTCGAAGCGGTTGCCGGGTTCACGGCGGGAGCACATGATCAGCGTGGGCACGGTGAGCCTCGGCGCGAGGCTCGTGACGTCGATGTTGGCGAATTCGTCGACGAACCGCCACGCGTTGTCCGGCGAGGTCGAGCGCCGCTGAAGCTCGTCGAAACTGCGCCACTGCTCCTGGGTGGCTTCGGGCAGGAAGCGGGCTACGAAGATCTGCCGGTAGGTCGGATCGGGACGCCCCCAGCCCAGGCGGACGATCTCGACGTGGGCCTCGGCGAGCGCGAGTTCGTCGGGTGTGCGGGCCCTCTTACGCGGGCCTTGGGCAAATGCCCCGAGCAGCACCAGGTGGGTGACGCGTTCGGGGTGGCGTACCGCGTAAGCGATAGCGACGGGTCCGCCCTGTGAGATGCCCAGCAGCGGGAACCGGTCCAGCCCGGCGGCGTCGACGACGGCCTCCAGGTCGTCCACCCAGGCGTCGAACGAGAACCGCCCGATGTCCCAATCCGACAGGCCGCAGCCTCGCTCGTCGTACCGGACCAGGCGGAACCGGCCCGACAGCTCGGCCAGCCAGTGCCGCCATACCGGGCTCTC
This sequence comes from uncultured Actinomycetes bacterium, assembly GCA_963819785.1. GTDB lineage: Bacteria > Actinomycetota > Actinomycetes > Streptosporangiales > Streptosporangiaceae > Palsa-504. The sequence continues at coordinate 5,502 of CAWFXW010000021.1, forward strand.
CCAGTCGTAAGCGAGGTGGCCGAGCCAGTTCGCGGCCTTCACCAGCGGAGGGCCCGCGCCGCTGATCGCATAGGCAAGCCGGGTGCCGTCACCGGCGGTCGAGAACCGGATCTCCTGCGCCGGCGGAGCCGGCGAGGCACTGGCGACCGGATCGAGCGGCGCCACCTCGTCCACCGGTGCGGTGAACTGATAGCCGCGTCCGTGGGCGGTGCGGATGAGGCGCTGGATGCGTCCGTCGTCTCCGATCGCCTGACGTGCCGCCTTCACCCGGCTGGTGAGCGCCGATTCGCTCACGAAGCGGTTGCCCCAGACAGTATCGAGCAGCTCCTCCTTGGGCACGACCCGGTGCCGTTCCCTGATCAGCACGGCGAGCAGGTCGAACACCTGCGGCTCAACCGGCCGGAGCCGCCCGGCCCGGCGCAGCTCGAACCGGTCGAGATCAAGCTCGCAGTCGCTGAAGACGAAGATCAAGAAAGCTCCCAGCCCGCACCCTCATCCTGGCTTTCACCAGTGTCTCACCCGAGACGGTCATCTCCTGGTCTCCAGGAGTTCTCCATTTTTCCTCCAAGCTTGACGGCTCCCCGGCAGGCAGATTGGCGCACGAGTCCGATCAGGTCCCGCCGCTTGGCGGGCCGATAGAAGGAGGCGGAAATGAGGACGACGACACAGCTAGACGGGCAGATGAAGACGCACACGGTGACGGGCGGCGGCGGCTTGCGGCTGCATGTGCGCGAGTGGGGCCAGCCGGACAGGCCGCCGATCCTGTTCACCCACGGCTGGTCGCAGAACCACCTGTGCTGGGACAAGCAGTACGACAGCGCGCTCCGCGACGAGTTCCGCCTGGTCGCCTACGACCTGCGCGGCCACGGCATGTCCGAGGCACCACCCGGTCCCGGGCCCTACACCGACGCCGCACTGTGGGCCGACGACCTGGCCGCCATCATCGACGAGCTGGGCCTCGACCGGCCCGTGCTGGTCGGCTGGTCCTACGGCGCGTTCGTCATCTGCGACTACCTGCGCGCCTACGGCCAGGGCCGGATCGCCGGGGTGAACTTCGTGGGAGGCGCGGTCAAGCTGGGCGAGAAGGCGTTCGGCACGTTCATCGGCCCCGGTTTCCTCGACCACTTCGCGGACCTCACGGCCGATGACCTGCCCGCCAACATCCGCGGCCTGCGCGCCTTCCTGCGGGCCTGCCTGGCCAAGCCGGTACCGGCGGACGACTTCGAGACCGCGTTGTGCTGGAACATGGCGGTGGCGCCGCAGGTCCGGGCCAGCCTGGCCGCGCGCGAGATCGACGGCGACGACGTGCTGCGCACCCTGGAGGTGCCGGTGCTGGTCACCCACGGCCGGGCGGACACGGTGGTGCTCCCGGCAATGGCCGAACACATCCTGGCCACCTGCCCGGCCGCCGAGGCCTCCTGGTACGACGGCGTCGGACACGCGCCGCACCTGGAGGAGCCTGAGCACTTCAACCGCGAGCTGGCCGCGCTGACCCGGACGTGCGCAGCCCGGCGCCGATGAGGCTGGTGGCGGACGTCGGAGGTCACTAGATCGTGCAGCTGAGCAGGGCCCGAGCCGCGATCTGCGGCCGGGCCCGTCTGCGCTCATCCCGGCCCGTTCGGTCGCGACCTGGGCGGCCACCGTGACGAACTGGTCCACGATGTCGCTCTCGCAGGCCCGCAGCGACGGCAGGCCAGACCCAGCATGACTGGGCGTTTGCAGGCTTGCTCCCTGCCGCTACAGCTGATGGCAGGTCATCGGAAGCGAATGAGGCTCCGGGTCCGTCCTGACGTCCGCGATCTGGTAGCGGCCGGACGGAGCCGGGAGCTACGCCAGCGTCAGCAGCGCCCTGGTCCCGAGGCCGGATGAGCTACTGATCCGGTGTCCTGCTGCATGTGCGGGCCCGGCGTGCGCCGGGCGGGCCGCCAAGGCAGAGCCCGGCGCTGACGCCGGGCCGCGGCGGAGCGCAGCGGCGCCGCCTTGATTCTAATACGGCTAAATTCGGCA
>CAWFXW010000022.1:0-355952 GCA_963819785.1 uncultured Actinomycetes bacterium
CCCACCAATTGCGGACTCTCCGGCGAGTGGCGGGCCTCCCGAGGTGCGGGCCTCTGACGCGGACCGGGACCGGATACTCGACCTGCTGCGCACGGCCGTGGGGGACGGACGGCTGACCGCCGATGAGTTCGGTGAGCGGATGGAGGCGGCCCTGTCGGCGCGGACGCTTGGCGAACTGGCCGTGCTGACGGCGGATCTGGGCCGCCCCGGGATGGGGACGGGGACGGAGATTACGGCGGGGACGGGGACGGTGCGGGCCGAGGATGTAGTGCGGATCGACCAGAAGGGCGGGTCGGTCCAGCGGACCGGACGGTGGGTGGTGCCGCGGCGGCTGGAGCTGCGGTCCTCGTGGTCCGACGTGCGGCTCGACTTCACCGAGGCCGTTATCGTGGCGGATACGCTGGTGGTCGAGATGAACATGCGGGGCGGGTTGCTGGTCCTGGTGACCAGGCCGGGCGTGGTCGTGGATGCCGGTTCGCTGAAGGTCCGCTACACCGACGTCGATTTCCGCACCGGCGGCGAACCGGACGTGCCGGTCATCCTGCGGGTGCGGCTGACGGGCCAGATGAAATACGGCGGCATCGAGGTCCAGACCTAGCGCGTCGCCCGGCGGCGGTGGCCCTGGTAGGCGTGGGCGCTAGCCGGGCGGGCGCGTGTGCCAGCGGGGCGGCGGCGCAGGGTGAAGCCGGTCAGCAGGCCGCCGCCGAGCAGCAGAGCGGCGACCGCGATCGCGAGGAGGAGCAGGCCGGAGGAGCCCGCGGGAGCGGGCGGGGCGGCGTGGACGGCGACCGTGGCGGGGACGGTCTTGCCGGCGGTGCCGTGCAGCTGGGAGGTCCCGGCGACGACGGCGCGGGCGGTCAGGCTATACAGCCGGCCCGGACGGGCGGTGGCGGGCAGGCGCCCGGACAGGTAGATGCGGCCCGAGGCGCCCGCTGGCAGGGTGCCGGTGCAGGTCAGAACAGCACTGTCGCAGTGCCAGCCGGACGCGGCGCCGGCGCCGTGCAGGCCGGTGTAGTCCGGGCCCGCCAGCCGGCCGAACGCAACGGTTACCCGGTACGCGGTCTGGGCGGAGGCGGCGTTGGCCACGGTCACCGAGGTGCCGAACGCGCCGCCGGCCGCGCCGGTGCCGCTCCCGGCGTGCAGGGTAACGGCGCTGTAGCCGATGCTCCAGCGTGGTCCGCCCGGGCAGGCCCGGCGGACGACCGTGATCCCGGCCGCTACCCGCCCGGACAGCCCGGCGCAGCTGCCGGCGCTGGACAGATGGCCGTTCCTGCCGTTGTACTGCCAGACCTGGCCGCGGGCGCCGCCGCACTGGGCGGCGAAGTCGATATACAGCGCCGTGCCGACGGGCTGGCTGGAGCCGGCCTCCAGGCAGTAGCCGATGCCGTTCATCAGGACCCCGTCCGGGGTCAGCGACCATTGCTGGGCCTGGACGGCGGGGGCGCACGTCTCGAGCAGGACGGGGGCGCCGTTGCCGGTGGCCTGCCAGCACAGGTGCGGGTGCCCGACCGGGTTGATCTGCACCGGGCCGACGGTGGTGCCGTAGCTCGCCGACGCCGGGGACGCGCTAGCGAGAAGCGCGCCGAGGAAGATGACCGCCCCCAGCCAGCGGATGCCCCGGATCGGCACGACTCCCCCTGTCACACACAGCAATGAAACGATTACAGGAAGCCTATGAGACGCGCGCGGGGTACCGACGCCGATTCAGGTAAGCCGATGGGATAAGCGGCCAGCGATGGCGTCGCGGTGGGCCTGGGGCCCGCCGGATAGGCGCTCAGCAGACCAGGCGCGGCGGTAGTACAGCTGCGCGTCGTGCTCATTGCTGAAGCTGATGTCGCCGAACAGGCCGATGGCGGCCACGGCCGCGCGGCGGTAGGAGTCGCCGGCCTGCAGCGCCGCGGCGTGGGCCGCCTTCTGCGCGTCGGCGGCGCCGACGTCGGCCGCGGCCGCGGCGTACCGGGCGGCAGCCGCGACGTTCTCCAGGTCGGCCAGCATGTCGACGCAGAAGCTGGCCACCGCCTCGAAGGAGCCGCCCAGGCGCTCGGACTCGCCCTGCTCCCGCACGTAGGCCAGGCTGGCGTCCAGGCACCAGCCGATACCGCCCGCGGCTTCGGCAGCGGTGCCGATCAGGAACTCGCGCTCCGCCCGGGCCAGGGCCGCGCCCGCGTCCTTGGTGAGCAGCGTGGCGGGGGCGGCCTCGAAGGTGAGAATGCTGATCCGCCGAGTCAGGTCCAGGTCCAGCTGGCGCGAGATGTCCAGGCTCGGGGACCGGGTCTCGGCCAGGAACATGGCCAGGCCCGACTCGGTGACCGCCGGGACCACCACGATGCCCGCCGCGTGCGCCGCCACCACGTACCAGCGGCGGCCGGACAGCCGCCAGCCGCCGGTCCCGTAGTCGGCCCGGACGCCGTCGGGCCCGGGCGCCCAGTGGCCGGCCTCGTCGGCGGCCGCCACCGTCCCGGCCACGGTGCCGGCGGCCAGCTCGGGCAGCCAGCGCTCGCAGGCCTCGCGGTGGCCGGTGGCCAGCAGCGCCCCGGCCGCCACCGAGCTGGGCAGGAACGGGCCGGGATACAGCGCCCGGCCGAGCTCGACGTAGATGGCGCACGCCTCGACCTGGGACTTGCCGAGCCCGCCAAACTCCTCCGGGATCGTCCACCCGGACAGGCCCAGCTGCCCGGCCAGCTCGGCGTGCAGGTCGGGACGGTAGCCCGGCTCGCCGTCGAGCGCGTCGCGCAGTTCGGCGGAGGACAGCTGGGCGGTCAGGAACGCGCGCAGCGTGCCATGCTGAGCGTGCTGGTCTTCGCTGAGATCGACCGTGTCCCGAATCGCCATGAAAAGCCGCTCCTGTTGGCCAGGCGTCTCATGGTCTCAGACAAACCGCGCGCATTCAGGGCAAATCTTGGCACCGGCTGGCATATCGCGGGTGGTGGCTGACGCACCACGGCCCGTTCGGTAAAAATGGGGGGTCCGGGGGACGCCCCGGCAGAGAGAATGCCGATAACGGCGGGTCAGGGGGTTGCCTGGATGACTGAGCTCGTGCGGTACGAGGCCGGTGACGAGGTGGCGACCGTCACCCTGGATTCCCCGCAGAACCGTAACGCGCTGTCCGCCCAGCTCGTGGCCGAGCTCACGGCGCGGCTGGGTGAGGCGGGCGCGGACCGGGCGGTGCGGGCCGTGGTGCTGACCCACACCGGCCGGGTGTTCTGCTCGGGCGCGGACCTGGTTGCCGCGGGGGCCGGCCCGCTCGGTGACAGCGGGACCACCATAATGGCCCTGCTCAGGCTGATCGTGGAGCTGCCCAAGCCGGTCATCGCCCGGCTCGCGGGGCACGTGCGGGCGGGCGGCATGGGCATCGTGGGCGCGTGCGACCTGGCCGTCGCCGCGCAGGACGCGTCGTTCGCGTTCACCGAGGCGCGGATCGGCCTGGCCCCGGCGATGATCTCGCTGACCACGCTGGACATCATGGATCCGCGCCAGGCCATGCGGTACTACCTGACCGGCGAGACGTTCGGGGCGGCGGTGGCGGCGCGGCTGGGCCTGATCACGCAGGCCTGCGCGGGCGAGGAGCTGGACACGGTCGTGGACGGGCTGGTGGCGCAGATCCGCGAGACCTCGCCGCAGGGCGCCGCGGAGACCAAGCTGCTGCTCACCGCGCCGCGGCGGCAGCGGCTGGACGCGGCGGGGCCGCAGATGGCGGAGCTGTCGGCCCGGCTGTTCGGCAGCGAGGAGGCGCAGGAGGGCATCCGCGCGTTCCTGGAGAAGCGGCTTCCCGCCTGGCGGAGCTAGAGCAGGTCGCCGGGGACGGTGACGACCCGCGAGCGCAGGTACTCCCCCAGGCCCTTGGCCTGCGGGTCGGGGCGGGTGGAGGCGGACACGCCGGGGGCGAGCAGGCCGTGGACGACGAAGTTGAGGGCTAGGAGGTTCGGCAGCTCGTAGCGGTCGACCTGCAGCTCGGCGGCCTCGGTGAGCAGCTCGCGGAACCGGCCCACGGTCAGGTGCCGGCGCAGCCAGACGTAGGCGGCCGGGCTGACCGCCCACAGGCCCACGTTGGCGTTGCCGCCCTTGTCTCCGGACCGGGCGCCGCAGAGCCGGCCGAGCGGGATCTGCACCGGCGGGCCGCCCGGATCCGGGTCGTCGGCCACGGGCTGGGGTCCGGGGATCGTCACGGCCTGGAGCCCGGCCGGGGAGCGGGGATCTGTTTCAGGGGACGGAACGGCCATGGTGCTTCCGTCCGGCAGGTGCAAGTATTCCGTGACGACGCTGCGCGGGACGAGGGCCGGCCAGTAGACGCCGTAGGCGCTGGCCCCGGCGGGCGGCGTGGTGGTGTGGAACCCGGCGTACCCGGCCAGGGCGAGCTCGGTGATCGCGTCGGAGAAGACCCGGCCGGCCTTGCGTTCGTCCTGATCCTTGACCGTGACCCGCAGGTGCGCAGTGGCCAGCTCGTTGGCCGGGGCGTCCGGGCGGTCGAAGCGCAGCAGGCGGACGTCGGTCTCCTCGTACTCGGGAAGCCGCGCGAACAGCAGCTGCCGGGCGTGCTCGGCCTTGGCCTCGATATCCAGGCCCGTGATGACCATGGTCATCGTGTTGCGGTAACCGCCGAGCATGTTGAGCGCGACCTTGAGGCCGGCGGGCGGCGGGCTGCCGCGGGTGCCGGCCAGCCGCACCCGGTCCGGGCCGGTCTGCGCTAGCGCGATGGTGTCGAAGTGGGCGGTCACGTCGGGGTTGAGGTAGGCGGGCTCGCCGATCTCGTACAGCAGCTGGGCGGTGACGGTGCCGACCGAGACGAGGCCGCCGGTGCCGTCGTGCTTGGTGATGACGCTGCTGCCGTCCGCGGCGACCTCGGCGATCGGGAACCCCGGGTAGCGGCGGTCGGTGATCTCGTCAAGGAAGCTGTAGTTGCCGCCGGTGGCCTGCGGGCCGCACTCGATGACGTGCCCGGCGGCGACCGCGCCGGCCAGCGCGTCCCAGTCGTCGCGCGCCCAGCCGTGCCACCAGGCGGCCGGCCCGGTGACCAGGCTGGCGTCGGTGACCCGGCCGCAGATGACGACGTCCGCGCCGGCTTGCAGCGCGGCCGCGATGCCCCAGCCGCCGAGGTAGGCGTTGGCGGTGACGACCGGGAGTTCGGCCTTGGCCAGCGGCACGCCGGTGTCGAGGTGGGTGAACTCGTGCCCTTCGGCCTGCAGGTCCTTGATCGCGGGGGCCAGGTCATCGCCGGTCAGGTAGGCGATCTGGGCGTTAGGGGCCAGCTCGCTGAGCTTGGCGGCCAGGCCCGCGGGGTTGAGGCCGCCGGCGTTGGCCACCACCTTGATGCCGCGCTCCAGGCAGGTGCCGAGCACGTCCTGCATCTGGCGCAGGAAGGTGGTGGCGTAGCCCAGGCTTTCGTCCTTGCGGCGGGCCTTCCACAAGATCAGCATGGTGAGCTCGGCCAGGTAGTCGCCGGTCAGCACGTCGATCGGGCCGTCCAGCATCTCCCGGGCGGCGCTGAAGTGGTCGCCGTAGAACCCCGAGCAGTTGGCGATGCGCACCGGCCTGTTCATCGGTTTTTCCCGGCCGGCTTCCGGCCGGGGCCGGGCGGGCCGGCGAAGGCCTGCGCGATGGCCATCCAGTCTTGCGCGGCTTCGCCGGCGATGGTCAGGGTCAGGTCGTCGCGGTGCCTGCGCTGGGTGACGAGCAGGCAGAAGTCCAGGGCGTTTCCGGCTACGTGATCGGCGGCGTCCGCGGGACCCCAGGTCCACACCGCGCCGTCGGGGGCGGTGAGCTCGACGCGGACCGGGGTATCCGGCATGGCCCGGCCGCGGGCGGCGTAGCTGAAGGCGCGCGCGCCGACGCCGATGTGCGCGACGTGCCGGAGCCGGGCGGTGGGCTCGCGGGTGACGCCGAGGGCGTCGGCGATGTCCTGGGTGTGCGCCCAGGTCTCCATGAGCCGGGCGGTGAGCGAGGAGGCGGCGCTCATCGCCGGGCCGAACCAGGGCAGCCGCTGCTGCGGGTCGATGGCCGCGAAGGTGCCCAGCAGGCCGGCGCGGGCGCCGTCGAACCAGGCCAGCAGGTCGGCTCCGGTGCGGACCCGGTACCGGGCGGCGAGCAGGTCGGGGTCCAGATGGTCCAGTCCGGCGGCGAGATCGGCTCGGAACTCGTCGGGCCGGACCGCGGACTTGACCGCGACCTCGTCGAAGTAGGCGAGGTGGCTGACCTGGTCCTTGATGATCCAGCCGGCCGCGGGGGTTGGCGTCAGCCAGCCGGTCTCGTCCAGCCCGGCGACCAGGGCACGGGTGACGGCGGACTCGGCGGCCAGGTCCGCGGCGAGCGCGGTCATGTCGACGGGCATGGCATTATCCTCCGCCTCCTGCGGCTTCTGCGACTCCTCCGGCTCCTGCGGCTCCTGCGGCTCCTGCGGCTCCTGCGGCTTCTGCGACTCCTGTGGCTCCTGTGGCTTCGACCACGGCGAGGACCTGGCCGGCGGCGACCTGCTCGCCGGTCTTGGCCCGGAGTTCGGCCACCACTCCGGCGGCGGGGGTGGCCACGGTTTGCTCCATCTTCATCGCCTCCAGCACGAGCAGCGGCTGGCCCGCGGTCACCGCCGCGCCGACCTCGACCAGCACCCGGCGGACCAGCCCGGGCATGGGCGCGAGCAGCGATCCGGCCGGGGTCAGTTTCTCCGGGTCGCCGAACCGCGGCACCTCGGTCAGGGCGCTGGACCCGTCGCTGGCGTCGACGTAGGTGTCGGGTCCGACCCGGTGCACCCGGTAGCGGCGACGCGTCCCGTCGATCTCCAGGTCGACGCGGTCCGGGCCGGTTTCGTGCCGGGTCGCCTGGCCGAGGGGAACGCCGTTCACGGAGGCCTCGACGGCGTCGCCGAGGACGCGGTAGGTGACGTGGTACTGCCCTGTCCCCTCCTGGCCCGCCGCGGTGTAGCTGACCCGCTGCGGCGCGGAGAGGACGTTCCGCCAGCCCGAGGGCAGGGAGGCCAGCACGGGAGCGGCGGCGCGGTTGACCGCCTGACGGGCCAGCGCCGCGACCAGCGCATGCCGAGCCGTCGCGGCGCCGCCTCCGGCTCCGGCTCCGCGCCGGCTCCGGTGCCGTCGCCGGCTTGCGACCGGGCCAGCGCGGCGAGGTGGTGACGAGTGAGGTAGCCGGTGTCGGTGGCGCCGGCCAGGAATTCCGGCTCGCGCAAGATCGCGACCAGCAGGTCGCGGTTGGTGGCCAGGCCGTGGATCTCGGCGTCTCGCAGCGCCCGGGCCAGGCGGCGGGCGGCGTCCGCGCGGGTCCGGCCGTGCGCGATGACCTTGGCCAGCATGGCGTCGTAGTGCGGGCTGATCACCGAACCGTCGCGGTACCCGGTGTCGGTCCGCAGACCCGGCCCGGACGGGACCGCGAACCGGTGCAGCGTGCCGGTGACCGGCAGGAACCCGGCCGGGACGTCCTCGGCGTACAGCCGGACCTCGATGGCGTGGCCGGTGATCGCGGCCTGACGGGCCTCGGGCGGCAGCGGCTCCCCCTCGGCGATGCGAAGCTGGAGTTCCACCAGGTCCAGGCCGGTGACAGCCTCGGTGACCGGGTGCTCGACCTGCAGCCGGGTGTTCATCTCCAGGAAGTAGAACGACCCGTCGCGGTCCAGGACGAACTCGACGGTGCCCGCGCCGGTGTAGCCGACCGCCCGGCCCGCGGTGACGGCGGCACTTGTGAGCTTCTGGCGCAGCGCATCATCGACGGCCGGCGACGGGCACTCCTCGACGATCTTCTGGTAACGGCGCTGGATGGAGCATTCACGCTCGAACAGGTGGACCACGTCGCCGTGGCTGTCGCCGAGGATCTGCACCTCGACGTGGCGCGGATCGGGGACGTAGCGCTCCAGGAACACGGTGCCGTCACCGAACGCCGCGGCCGCCTCGCGGCGGGCGCTCATCACTGCTTCCCCGAGCCCGGCCTGGTCGGCGACCAGCCGCATGCCGCGTCCGCCGCCGCCGAACGCCGCCTTGACCAGCAGCGGGAACCCGACAGTAGCGGCCACGTCGACGCCGCCGGCTTCGAGACGGTCGTCGACGGCGAGGCTCGGCAGTACCGGGACGCCGACCGCGGCCATCGTGGCCTTGGCCGCGACCTTGTCGCCCATGGCCGCGATCGTGTCCGGGGACGGGCCCACGAAGATCAGGCCCGCCGCCGCGCAGGCCCGGGCGAACGCGGCGTTCTCGGACAGGAACCCGTAGCCGGGGTGGACGGCGTCCGCGCCGGCCGCGACGGCCGCGGCGATGATCGCCTCGCCGCGCAGGTAGGAGTCGGCGGGCGCCGCACCGGGCAGCCGGACCGCCTGGTCGGCCTGGGTCACGTACGGGGCTCGCACGTCCGGGTCGGAGTAGACGGCGACGGTGGCGATGCCCAGGGCGTGCGCGGTGCGGATGATCCGGGCCGCGATCTCGCCGCGGTTGGCGATGAGCAGCTTGCTGACGGTTCGGCCTGGCATCGCGGTCACATCCGGAACACGCCGAAGCCGCGGCGGCCTCGGACGGGGGCTGAGTGCACGGCCGACAGGGTCAGGCCGAGGACGGTGCGGGTGTCGCGCGGGTCGATGATGCCGTCGTCGTAGAGCCGCGCGGTGACGAAGAAGGAGTGCGACTCGGCCTCGATCTGGGCCTCGATCGCGGCCGTCCGGGCCCGGTCCGCCTCCTCGTCGAACGGCCGGCCGGTGGCCTTGGCGCTCGCCCGGCCCACGATCGACAGCACCCCGGCCAGCTGGGCCGCGCCCATCACGGCCAGCTTGGCGCCGGGCCAGGCGAAGACGAACCGCGGGTCGTAGGACCGGCCGGACATGCCGTAGTTCCCTGCCCCGAACGAGGAGGCCATCGTGATGGTCAGGTGCGGGACCTGCGAGTTGGTCACCGCGTTGATCATCTTGGCGCCGTCCTTGAGGATGCCGCCCTGCTCGTAGCTGGTGCCGACCATGTAGCCGGTGGTGTTCTGCAGGAAGATCAGCGGGGTGTCGGTCTGGTTGGCCAGCAAGATGAACTCGGTGGCTTTCTGCGCCTCCTCGCTGAACAGCACGCCCCGGTGGTTGGCCAGAACCCCGACCGGGTACCCGTGGATCCGGGCCCAGCCGGTCACCAGCGACGTGCCGTACAGCGGCTTGTACTCGTCGAACTCCGACCCGTCCACGGTACGCGCGAGGATCTCCCGCGGGTCGAACGGCACCTTGGCGTCGGCGGACACGATGCCGAGGATCTCGTCGGGGTCGTACCGCGGCTCGGTCGCGGGTCCGGGCGGCGGGCCCTGCTTGCGCCAGTTGATCCGGGCCATGATGGCTCGGCCGATCCGGATCGCATCGTACTCGTCGACCGCGAAGTAGTCCGACAGCCCGGAGACCTTCGAGTGCATCTGCGCGCCGCCGAGCGCCTCGTCGTCGGCTTCCTCGCCGGTGGCCATCTTGACCAGCGGCGGCCCGCCCAGGAACACCTTGGCCTGCTGATCGACCAGGACCGCGTAGTCGCACATGCCCGGCACGTAGGCCCCGCCCGCGGTGGAGTTGCCGAACACCAGGGCCACCGTGGGCACCCCGTTGGCGGACAACTCGGTCAGCTCGTGGAAGGTCCGGCCCCCCGGGACGAACAGGTCGGCCTGCGACGGAAGGTCCGCGCCGCCCGACTCGACCAGGTTGATCACCGGCAGCCGGTTGACCCGCGCGATTTCCAGCGCGCGCAGGCTCTTGTGCAGCGAGTACGGGTTCACCGCGCCGCCGCGGACGGTCGGGTCGTGCGCGATGATCACGCACTCCACGCCGGAGACCACGCCGACGCCGGTCACCACGCTCGCACCGACGGTGAACTGTGTTCCCCACGCGGCCAGCGAGGACAGCTCGAGGAACGGGCTGTCCGGGTCCAGGAGGAGCTCGATGCGCTCCCTGGCCAGCAGCCTTCCCCGATCGCGGTGCCGCTGCTGGTAGCGTTCGCCGCCGCCGGCGATGGCCAGTTCGAGCTGCGCGTTCAGCTGGCCGATCAGGGCTAGCTGCGCCTCCCGGTTGGCGCGGTAGGTCTCGGCGCCGAGGTCGACGTGAGATTTCAGCGTTGGCACGCGCCCTCAGCCTTCCTGGTCTTTGTAGCGGCCCGGAGCGCCCGGTGTTCCTCGGATTCGGCGAAGTCCACGCTGGCCCTCCCTGGTTACTCGTCGTTCACTTGCGACCTTAACGCCTGGGTGCTCGCTCGTTGAGAGGGGCGGAAACCACCGCGGGCCATAGCCGGCGAAGGTCCTTTTCTTTTTCTTACCGAACGGCCCGTGGTTTGGGCCGCGACGCAACTGCGTGCTAATGGGCCGATCCCGGTCCCCTGGTGTATCCCCCATACCTCCAGCGGATCGCCCGGTGCGGTCGGCGAGCCTTCGTGGCGAACGTCTTGTTCTCCCAGGACCCGCACGGCGCGGGCACCACCACGATCAACGGCGTGAACGACCGCGGTGACCTGGTCGGCTTCTACACCGACGGCGCCGGCAACACCGACGGGTTCCTGGCCGCCCCGGCCGCGAACACCGCGTCCGCGACGACCATCAACCTGAACCTGCAGGCCATGCCCGCGGGCACCGTCTCGCTGGGCTTCGGCGCCGAGAGCGACCTCACCGCCACGGTGGACGCGTTCGGCCTGACCCCCGGCTCGTCCCACACGGTCGAGCTGGTCTCGCGCGGCGGGCAGGTCGTGCAGGCCTTCGGCACCGTGACCGCTGACGGTACTGGCCGGGCTCGGGTCACGCTGGACAGCAAGATCAAGGACTGGTGGGCGCTCGGCAGCCGGGTGGAGATCCTGGACGGCACCGCCGGCGACCCGGTCTCGGCCCAGCCGATCGCGCAGACCTCCCGGTTCCTCGGCGTCCTGTCGGGGTACCAGCTGCACTCGGTCGAGGCCGGCTACGGCACCCCGCAGGGCACGGCCACCATCTCCTACGACCCGGCCGCTCAGACCATCTCCGTCACGGTGAACGCCAGCGGCCTGACCCCCGGGGCACACGCCGCGCACATCCACGACGGCAGCTGCATGAGCCAGGGCCCGGTCCAGTACATGCTGATGGACTTCATGGCCAACAGCCACGGCCAGATCGTGAACCAGACCCGGACGCTCACCGGCGTGACCAGCCCGGTTCCGGCCAGCGGCTGGTACCTGAACCTGCACCAGGGCAACAGCAACAACATCCTGGCCAACGGGCAGCCGACGATCAGCTTCCGTCCCCTGCTGTGCGCCAACATCTGATCCGCCGTTGACCGCCTGTGACCGCCGTTGACCGCCGTTGACCGCTGCCCCGCCCGGGCCTCCCTCCGGGCGGGGCAGCTTCCCGTTTGCTGTCCCGGCGCACCCTCGGCGTCTCGCCACGCGACGCGATTCCCTTTTTTCCGGCTATGCGTAAACTTAGCATTCAGACATTTCAGGTGTCTTTTATGATCACGGGTACTTTTGCCCCGTATTTGGTCAAAACTGCCCATGATCATGAAAACGACGCGAGCCGAGGGTGTTTCCTCAGGATCCGGGACGCGCTAGCTGGCGGCCTTTTCCGGGGTCAGGTTGAGGAGGAGGACGCCGGAGCCGACGGTGCGCGAGTTGGTGATGGTGAGCTTGGCCGGGGCGGGCATCGAGTCGGGGAAGGTCCGCTTGCCCTGGCCCAGGATGACCGGGAACACCATCAGGCGGTACTCGTCCACTAGTCCATGCTGGGCCAGAGTGTGGACCAGCTGGGCACTGCCCTCGACAAGCAGGTTGCCGTCGCCCGGCTGGGCCTTGAGCGCCGCGACCTCGGCCGCGACGTCACCGTCGCGCAGCACCGTGGTGGGTCCCCACGAGGCCTCGGCGTCGGTCAGGGTGCTCGACACGACGTACTTGTGGATGTTGTTCATCCGCTGGCCGAAGTCGTCGTGGCCCATGCCCGGCCACGCGGCCGCGAAGCCCTGGTAGGTGACCCGGCCGAGCAGGAGCGATTCGGCGTCGAACAGCTCCTCGTACTTGAACTGGTCGCCTTCCTGCCCGCGGTCGAAGTCGAACGTCCACCGGGGCTCTTCCATAACCCCGTCGAGCGACACGAACTCGGTAACCACGATCCTCGTCATTGCCCCGTTCCTCTCGTCGTTGTTCGAGCCGGCCAGGCGCCGCCTCTGCCCCCCATACGAACGGCCGCCGCCGGGATCGACAGGGCCCCGGCAGATATCCGTCCCCGACCTGTATCTGGCCCCGATAGGCTCCCTCCGTCCACATGTCGGTAGCGGCTCTGATCGGAGTGGTGAGCGTGGATGCTGCGGACATAGTCGCGCTTGCCCGCGACCCGCGCAGGCACGCGTTCCTGCTGCGCACCACCGGCAGCGACTATGCCGCGCAGGCCGAGATCGCGGCGGCGCAGCGGTTCCTCGCGGCCCGGGACGAGCCAGACCTGCGGGCCCTGCTTGAGCTGGCCGTCTACCGGAACGCCATGTCGTTGCGCAACCAGTGCCTGCCCTTCGTGCTGCCCGGCGTGTGGGCCCGGCTCGGCCGTCTCGATCATGCCGAAGCCCTGGCCCGGGCCATCACCGACCCGGCCGCCCGGGCGGCGGCACTCGAGGCCGTGGCGACGGCGGCCACCGAGGCACGCGAGCAGGACCGCGCGGCCGCCGGAGCAGGCGACCTGGACCGTGCCGAGGCCCTGGTCCGCACGATTCCGGACCCGGACGCCCAGGTCCAGGGGCTCGGCTTGCTGGCCAGCACCGCCGCGGAGGCCGGTGACCGCGACCGCGCGGTGCGGCTGGCCACCGAGGCCGAGGAGGCGGCCCGCACCATCACCGTCCCGTACTACCAGGCGCGGGCGCTCGACGAACTGGCCACGGCGGCCGCCCGGACCGGCGACCTGGACCGCGCCGAGGCTCTGGCCCGCGCCATCAACCGCGGGCAGGAACGGTCGGCCGCGCTCGATGATCTGGCCATCGCGGCCGCCCGGGCCGGCGACGAGGGCCGCGCGGCCCGGCTGGCCGCCGACGCCGAGGCCGTGGCCCGTTCCCTGCCCGGCCCGTACTCTCAGGCGAACATGCTCGCGGTTCTGGTCAGCGAGGGCGCCCAGGCCGGCGACCCGGGCCGTCCGGCCCGGCTGGCCACCGAGGCCGAGGCGATCGCCCGGACCATCGCCGACCCGGGCGATCAGGCCTCGGTCCTGCAGACCCTGGCCACAGCGATCGCCGAGGCTGGCGACCTGGAGCGCGCCGAGCGCCTGGCCCGCACCATCACCGACCCGGAGCATCAGGCCTGGGTGCTCGCCGAGCTGGCCGCGGCGGCCTTGCCGGACGGCGACGCGGCGGCCTTGCCGGACGGCGACCCGGCGCGGCTGGCCGCGGACGCGGAGGCCGCGGCCCGGACCGTTACCGACCCCGACGATCGGGCCCGCCTGCTGGCCCGGCTGGGCACCGACGCCGAGGCCCTGGCCCGCACCATTACCGATCCGGAAGACCGGGACTGGGCGCTCGCCGACGTGGCGATCGCCGCGACTCGGGCCGGCGACCTGGACCGGGCTGAGGCGCTGGCCCGCACCCTCACCGACCCGTACTCCGCGCAGCGGGCGCTCGCCGAGCTGGCCCGCGCGGTCGCTCAGGCCGGTGACCCGGACCGCGCTCGCGACCTGCTGGCGCTGGCGCTCAGCACGGACTCATCCGAGATCGTCTGGTGGATGGAGGCGCTGACCGAGTGCTTTCCTGACGTGGTCAGGGACGTCGGGCACATGTTCCTCACCGCGCTGGTGCCCGACGGTTCAGCGGAGCAGCTCGCGGGCGATGACTAGCTGCTGGATCTGGCTGGTGCCCTCGTAGATCCGGAACAGCCGGACGTCGCGGTAGAGGCGCTCGACCGGGATGCCGCGGATGTAGCCGGAGCCGCCGTGGATCTGGACCGCGCGGTCGGCGATCCGGCCGACGGCCTCGCTGGCGAAGTACTTGGCCGCGGACGGCGCCAGCCGCTGGTCGATGCCCGCGTCGTACTTGGCGGCGGCATCCAGGACCAGGGCCCGGGCGGCCAGGTACTCGGTGTGCGAGTCGGCGAGCATCGCCTGGACGAGCTGGTACTCGCCGATCCGGTGGCCGCCCTGGGAGCGTTCCTTGGCGTAGCTCACGCTCTCGTCGATCAGGCGGGCCGCGACACCGACGCACAGGGCGGCGATGACCAGGCGGCCGTGAGCCAGGCTCCGCATGGCCGTGGCGTAGCCGGCCTGGGCCGCCTCGCCGACCAGGGCGTCGGCGGGAACCCGGGCGCCGGTGAAGGCGACGTCGGCGGTCCAGGCGCCGGCCTGGCCCATCTTGTGGTCGCGGGCGGCCACCGCCACCCCGCCGGTGCGGGCGGGCACGATGAAGACCCCGATACCCTTGCCGGGCGGCGCATCCGGGTCGGTGCGCGCGAACACCATGAACGCGTCCGCGGCGGGGGCGTTGGTGATGTACCGCTTGAGCCCGTCGATGACCCAGCCCTCGTCGTCCCGCTGCGCGGTGGTGATCAGCCGGCTCGGGTCCGAGCCGGCGTCGGGCTCGGTCAGGGCGAAGGACGCGACGACCTCGCCGGAGGCCAGCCGCGGCAGCCATTGCTTGCGCTGCTCCTCGGTGCCGGCCAGGATCAGGACCTGCCCGGCGATCCCGTTGTTCGTGCCGAACAGGGAGCGGAACGCGGGACAGGTGTAGCCGAGCTCGATGGTCAGCCGCACCTGCTGGTCCACCGACAGGCCGAGGCCGCCGTACTCGGCGGGCAGGGCGTAGCCGTACAGGCCCATCTCCTTGGCCTGCTCGATCAGCCGGCCGGGAATCTCGTCGGTTTCGTCGATGCCGGCTTCGGCGGGCATCACCTCACGCCGGATGAACTCCCGGACCACGTCGAGCAGCTGGTCGAATTCCGTCTCGGTCACCATGAGCGGACCCTAACCGTTACTAATGATGATGGCCACTGGTGGCCAGCGCCGGGGTAACGGTTGCCCGGCCCAATAGCCGCGTACTAGTCCGGCCGGGCGGGCGAGATTCAGTTCCTCGCATCCTGGGCCGACGGCGGCTATTAGTCGCCCGAGACTGATCTGGCCCAGCCTGGTTGGTAGCTCTCACGACGCGATCCTCTGGTCGCGTGCGTGTCACACCTTCCCGCCGCCGGGCCTTGTAGCCTTGAGCGCGACGCCCGATCACGGTGGCGGCTGCCTCGTGACGGGTGACGTTTTTGTACGGTATGCGCCAGTGCTGGTCTCCCCACGCCGATGTGTAGGCGGGGTTGACCGCGAGCAGGCGGATGCCGTGTCTGCTGGTCTGCCCGGTGAGTCGGTTGCGGAAGACCGCAGTGGGGATGCCGACCACGGTGCGACGGAACCGCCTGCCGCGCTGGCCTCGACCCATCGTCTCCCGGCCAGTCTGCCGCGCATCGACGAAGTTGAGATCTTCGACGGCGATGGTGCCGGTGCCGTGCCGTCGGCAGTAGCGGATGAGCCGTGTGATCGCGTGCCGGACCTGGGCATCACGCCGGGCAGCGGTACCGGTGAGGTCGAAATCGATGCGCCGGGGACTGCTGACGGGGTTTCCGTGGGCGTCGAGGCGGCGGATGGCCAGGTGGCCGTCGTTTAGATCCACGGCCACCACCGGCCCGGCCGCCAGCATCTCGCCGTCGGCAGCGCCGGCGGCGAGGCCGGAGGTCTCAACGGGGGTGGCCCAAGCGGCAGTGAAGTAGACACCGGAACGGCCCGGCTTGCGGGTTAGCGTGTAGGAGACGGACTTGCCGCCGGTGATGCGAGCCTGCCACTCTGCCGCGCGGTAGGCGAACTTCGCCCGGCTGGAGAGGACGTACCTGCCGCGTTTGGCATTGGCCAGGTGTTCGAGCGGCTTCGGGAGCCGGAGACTGACTTCGCCGGCTGGCGTGACGGTAATGGTGAGGTTGCCGAATGGTTCATCGCCGGAGCCGTTGGCTTTGATCCGCCACCGGGCACAGGACCACCGCTCCCGCCACTCGTCCTCGGTAAGCCCGGCGGTGTTTAGGCTGTGCCTGGTCTTCGCCAGCCGCTTCCCCCCATCGACCACACGCGCGAGCTTGTCGTCGCGGTCTGTTACGACACGGCGAAGCTCGGCGCGGAGGGACTGCAACCGGCGCTGCTTCTGGAAGCGTTCCGCCTGGGTCACATACCCCTTGGTCCGCCCCCTGCGCGTCTTGCGGTCGCCGGGAGGGAGCATGTCGCCGGTTGACTGGGCAAGCCGCCTCTCAATGCTGGAGATCGCCGCTCCCAGGCTAACGGCATGCCGGGCCTGCGACTCGCGAGCCAGCCGGTACGTGTCGTCGTTGGCCCGGATGATCGTGGCCGCCCACCGGGAGGACGACTCGGCCGTGATCGCCCGTTTGCGAGCGTTGAGCACGTCCCGTCGGGCCTGCCGCGTGGTCTCGTCATCCAGGCTCAGACCCGGCGGCACCGGGCGGCCGGCATGGGCCAGGTCTGCACGACGCAGGCGGCCAAGATGCTCGGCCATCGCATCCAGCACGGTGTCGTCCTCGGAGGTGGGTCCGCAGCCGGGTCGTGATCGCGGCCCCGGACGGCCCAGGCACGAGCTTCACCCCGCGCCACTCCCGCAACTTCACCGCCGCCATAAGACATCATTGCTCCGAGTCTCGGCCGCGACTGCGCGCAGCGGTGCGGGCTTGATATTCGAACTAATATCTGATACTGATTCCACTTAGCCTTTCGTACCCGAAAATCTTATCACGAACTGGCTGGCAATGGTCTATTTGGCGTCAGCTAAGCCACAACGCGCGTCCGGCAGCTTGCCGGCAGGGTGGTTCTAGGTTCGGCCACATCGTGCCTGGCACCGGGACGGGCGGATTTGCCGGCTGGACTGGCTCGGCCCGGATCGTCCACGATGATCAGGGCGCGTACTTCGAGATCAGCCTGGACTGAGCGGCCCGGCTCGGCCGGGTCAGTGAGGACGGACATGGGTGCGGAGAACCTGGCTCGGCAGGCCGAGCTGGCGCTCGAGCGGCAGGGCGACCACGACTCGCTGTTCTACGAGGGCCAGTGGCATACATCCGGCTCGCTCGCCGAACGGGCGGCCAGGCTCGCGACCGGGCTGAGCGACCTGGGCGTCCGGCCCGGGGACCGGCTGGTCGTGCTGATGGCCAACTGCCCGGAGGTCCTCATCACCTACAGCGCGGCGTGGCGTGCCGGGGCGGTGGTAACGCCGCTGATCTTCCTGGTCAGCGAGGACGAGCTGCGGCACGCGCTGGCCGATTCCGGGGCGGTCGGCGTGGTGACCACGGCGGAATTCCTGCCCAAGGTGTCCGGCGCCCTGGCCGGGGCGCCGGAGGTCCGGTTCGTGCTGGTGCCCGGAGCCGCGGGCGCGGGGCCGGCCGCGCCGGGGGTTCCCGTGTTCGACTTCGCTCAGGTGGAGGCGGCCGGGCCGGGCTCGATCGCCGACCGGTCGGGGACCGACCTGGCCGCCCTGCTGTACACCGGAGGGACGACCGGCCGGTCCAAGGGCGTGCCGCTCACTCACGCGAACCTGTTCTGGTGCGGATGGGCGGCGCACCAGAACAGCGTGCGGGCCAACGTGAACAGCTCGGTCCTGCCGCTCCCCCTGGCACACGCCTACGGGCTGCTGGTCTTCTGCGGCGGTTTTCACCGCGACCAGGGAGCCAGGACCATACTCATGCGGTGGTTCGACCCGGCGGGCTGGGTGAAGCTGGCCGCAGAGCACCGGGTGCAGGGCGGCGCGCTGGTGCCGTCGATGATCGCGATGGTGCTCGGCCAGCCGCTGGAGGACGCCGACCTGTCCGAGCTGATCGCCATCTCCTCCGGGGCGTCCCCGCTGCCCGAGGAGGTCCTGCGGGAGTTCGAGAAGCGCGTGCCGTCCGCGACGATCTACGAGGGTTACGGCTGCACCGAGTCGGCCACGCTCATCTCGGCCAACCCGTTTGGCGCGCGCCGGGTTGGCAGCGTCGGCGTGCCGGTGGCCGGGTGCGAGGTGTCCGTCCAGGACGACAGCGGCGCGACGCTGCCCGCGGGCCAGGACGGCGAGATCTGCGTGCGCTCGCCCGGGGTGATGAGCGGGTACTGGCATGCGCCGGAATCGGCGGCCACCGTGCTCGCGGGCGGCTGGCTGCATACCGGTGATATCGGGCACCTGGACACCGACGGCTACCTGTACGTTGTGGACCGCAAGAAGGACCTGATCCTGCGGGGCGGGTTCAACGTGTTCCCGCGGGACGTGGAGGACGTGCTGGTGGCGCACCCGGCGGTGGCGATGGCCGGGGTGGTCGGGCGCCCGGATGCCCGGCTCGGGGAGGAGGTCGTGGCGTTCGTGTCGCTGTGGCCGCAGGCTTCGGCGACCGTGGAGGAACTCAGTGAGCACGCCCGCAAGCACCTGGGGGCGAACAAGTACCCGCGGCAGATCACCATCGTGCCCGCCATCCCGCTGACCAGCGTGGGCAAGCTCGACCGCAAGAAACTCCGCCAGTGGGTGGCGGACGGACCCACGCCGTAACGTTTGATGGTGACGGCAGCGCCGCCCGGCGCGTAGCGGCCCGGGCGCGGTGAGCGGATTCTTGACGCCTTGCCAGTCCCGCGAGCCCTCTGATCGCTCAGGTTGTCGTATAGCGTTCGTTCGTCCACACCGAGATGTGGGCGGGCTCCAGTGCTTTCTGCACGACAGCGGCCAGGTCCTCGCGGACCGAGTTGAGATCCGCGGCGTCCTTCAGCCGGGACGCGAATACGGCCACGGTCAGGTCGGCGTTGTAACGGGCGCGGTTGAAGCGGCGGTCGACGGCATGCTGCACCCGCCTGCGCAGCGGGTTGAACAGCGCCGCGGCGACCAGCGTGGCGGCCGCCACCCTGGTGGCCGAGCCCTTCAACGGGAGCGCCACGCTGGCCAGTAGCACGAGCCCGGTGAACACCCCGGCCAGCACCGCCGTGATGATGGCGTAGGAGAGCACCCGGCTGATGATGCGGTCGATGTCATACAGCCGGTACTTCAGCACCGAGACCCCGACGCAGACCGGCAGGACCGCGAAGCCTGCGGGGACGATGCCATTGTTAACCGCTTGGTCCCAGCCCGAGGACCCGCCCGAGACCTGTACCGCGCTGATCACCGAGACCACAAAGATCGTGGCGCCGGTGTAGAGCCACTTGAACTGCTGGCGCCGCTCACCGGCAGACCGCCGGTATCTGGGCACCTGCACGACCAGCCAGACCAGCAAGCTGGCCAGCACCCCCACAGCTACCGCGCCCTGGGCCAGCCCCGCCACGCCGGGCGCGTTGTCGACCAGGTTGCCGCTGGCATTGACGCGGACCGTGTGCCCGGCCACGGCCGCTGCGCCCCCGGCCGTCGCCGCCACCGCGAGCAGCACCCCGGCTGCCATGAGGACTACAGCTACCCGCCGCCATCGGCCCTGGGGCAGCCGCCCGTCTGGGAAGACCCACAGCAGGCTGGCGATCAGGACCAGCCACACCGGCCAGCTGGCCAGTGCCACCACGGCGACCGAGCCCAGGGGCAGGTGCCCGTGATGCAGCCGGTAGTCGATGATGGCGTAATCGCCCGCGGGGGCGATAGCGAGGAAATAGAACGCCAGCAGCATCCACCCGATGGGGTTCCGCGGCCTGCGCGCCGCCAGCACAGTGCCCACCGTCACACCGGGCGTCAGGAACACCAGGATGAACAACAAGGAAAGCGGCCCGTGCGGGTCTGGCTGATGGGCCAGGCGGTCAAGCGGAACGGTAGCCAGCCCCGCGCCGAACGTGAGCACACCGAACGCGACCGCCGCACCCAGCGCCACCCGCCCAGACCACGCCTTCGTGCCTGTCAAAGATGTCAGCCCCCTCCCGCCCGAGCGGACCGGAATGAGCCAACCCTACGTACGGACCGTTCCGGGAACGTTACCGCTCAGCCCGGCTGCGGCATACCTCACCCACGCCCGGCAGCGGCCCGCAAGCTCGAGCCATCGGGATTAGCGTGGACCTCTGAGCCCGGCCCGCAGATGTCATGGAGGTCGCATGCGTATCAGCCTCGGCGATGTGTCCTTGTGGTTCGATGTGTCCGGGCCGTCGGTCATCCCGCAGGGAGACACGACCGCAGAGCGCCCGGTCGTGGTGGCGGTCCACGGCGGTCCCGGCCTGGATCATATGACGGTGAAGTCCGCCCTGGGGCCGCTGGCCGAGGACTTCCAGGTGGTGTACTTCGACCTGCGCGGCCACGGCCGCAGCGATCACAGCAGCGCCGAGTTCTGGAACATGCGGACCTGGGCCGATGACCTGCGGCGGCTGTGTGACGCGCTCGGGCTGGACAAGCCGGTCGTGCTCGGCAGCAGCTTCGGCGGAGACGTCGCCCTCAGTTACGCGGGGCTGTTCCCCGATCACCCCGGCGGCGTCATCCTGGCCAACACCACCGGGCGCCGCAGCGATCCGCAGCGCGTCATCGAGGCGTTCGGCCGCCTCGGCGGCCCCGAGGCAGCCGCCGTCGCCCGGCGCACCTACGCCGATGAGACCGGGGACTACCAGGCTGAGTTCATCCGGGTCTGCTACCCGCTGTACAGCGCCACGCCCGGCTGGGCCGGGGAATCCCGCCAGTTCCTGGCCCGGATGATCAAGAACATGGACGTCAGCCTGCACTACGCCAGTCAGCAGGCCAGCGGCTTCGACCCCTGGACCGTGACCGCCGCCGTCCGGTGTCCCGTGCTGGTCCTCACGGGTGAAGACGACCCGATCTGCCCGCTGCCCGTAGTCGAGGAGCTATTCAACCGGCTGCCTGCGGAGACCACCCGCCTGGTGCGCCTTCCCGGTGCGCGCCACACCATCTTCCGCGACCGCCCAGACCTCGCCTTCCCGGCCGTAAGAGACTTCGTCATCCAGATCAATGCAAGCCAGCCCGGCAGCCAGAGGCCCGGCATCGAGCCAGTGTGCGGACGATCCGGATAGAGTCATCTTGGATAATCCCCAACCGTGCAGCCAGCTCAGCGCGGCGGCTCATGATCGAAGCCACGTATCCGATCTGACCTCCCGGACCGGCTGATGAGCATCACAGTGCGCGGGCGAATTCCATCAAGACGCCTCGGAGCCAGTGCAGCATGGCGGCATCAACGGCGTTGCGCGGCCGGTCTGCCGACCCGGCCAGCATGCTGCGCTCCAGGGCAGGCAAGATCGCCTTCCGGTCGGTTAGGCCGTAGGCGTCCACGAACATGCGCAGCCGGGCGGGCAGGTCAGGGAGCGGGTCGAATCCGGCTTCGAGCAGTTGCCCCGGGGGCAGGAGAGGCACGAAGGTCCACGCCGCGTCGGCCAGATCGGCCAGCGGAGTGACGGGCCCGGCGCTGTCCCAGTCGATGAACGCTACGGGCATGCCGTCGCGATAGACGGTGTTCCACGGGCCGAGGTCGCCGTGGGAGATGATCTCCCCGGCCCTGGGCGGGTGCGGGCGGAGCCGGTAGCTGGTGACGGCGGGGCGGAAGCCGGCAGCTGCCGAGTGCAGCTTGCGCAGCAGGTCCGCCGCACCGCGCAGGGCGAGATCGGTGCGGGCATACGAAGGGAGGCGGTGCCCATGCCCGGGCTGCCACTGCGGATCAACCGCGACATCCCCGCCAAGAAAGGTCAGCACCTCTCGGTTGTCCTCGATGCCCAGCACCCGGGGCGAGCCCTCGAACCTGGCCGTCTCCAGGTAGCGCAGGTATTCGTGCACGGCAGGCGACCACGGGCCCATCGGACGCAGCAGCCGGTCGCCACGGCGCACGATCCCGCTGGTCATGCGCCCCCCCGAAAGCGGCACGTCGTCCGCCTGCCGGTGCTGATCAGTCACCAGGCCAGTATTGCCAGCAATGGCCGGACTACCTGCGAGGTGAGCCCCGAGGCTGCCGGGTGGTTTGCTGATGGCCCTAGCAGGGCTCGCGTGCCCAGTGTTCCGTGTCGGCTATCGTCCAGACCCGACGCTTCACCGCTCCGGTCTGTTCGGCGTCAAGGGACCCGTCACGGCTCCTAGCCGGCCGCGGCCGGGAGGATCCGCCCGGTGACCTCGCCGAAGCCGATGGCGGTGCCGTCGGCGCCGGGAGCGGTGGCGGTGATCGTGACCTCGTCGCCGTCCTCCAGGAAGGACCGCACGGAGCCGTCGGGCAGGGTGAGCGGTTCGGCGCCGCCCCAGCTCAGCTCGAGCAGGCAGCCGCGCTGGTCCCGGTGCGGGCCGCTGACCGTGCCCGAGGCGTAGAAGTCCCCGGCCCGGGTGGAGGCGCCGTTCACGGTCAGGTGGGCCAGCATCTGGGCCGGCGTCCAGTACATGGACGCGAACGGCGGCCGGGAGATGACCTGGCCGTTCAGCTGGATCTCCAGGGCCAGGTCGAACCCGTCGTGGCCGGATCCGGTGAGGTAGGGCAGCGGTTCCGGGTGCTGCGGCGGCGGGCGGACGCGGGCGCGGGCCAGCGCCTCGAGCGGGACGACCCAGGGCGAGATCGAGGTGGCGAACGACTTGGCCAGGAAGGGGCCGAGCGGCCGCGACTCCCAGGCCTGGATGTCGCGCGCCGACCAGTCGTTGACCAGGAACGCGCCGAACACGTGCTCGGCGAACGCGTCGACCGCGACCGGCGAGCCGAGCGGTGACCCGACGCCGACCACGAAACCGACCTCGGCCTCGAAGTCCAGCCGCCGCGACGGCCCGAACGTCGGGGCGCCCTCCCCCGGCCGCTGCCCGCGGGGCCGCGTGACCGGTGTCCCGGACAGCACCACGGTGCCCGAACGCCCGTGGTACCCGACGGGCAGGTGCTTCCAGTTGGGCATCAGGGCCTCGCCGCCCGGCCGGAACAGCCGCCCGACGTTGGTCGCGTGGTTCTCGCTGGCGTAGAAGTCGACGTAGTCGCCCACCTCGAACGGCCGGTGCAGGCGCACCCCGGACAGCGGGTGCAGGGCGCGCTCGACGCTGGCGCGATGCCGCGGCTCGGTCAGCAGCTCGGTGATCCGAGCCCGGACGTCGCTCCACCTGGTCCGGCCCTGAGCCAGGAAGGCGTTCAGTGACGGCTCGGCGAAGACGTCCTCGCCGAGCGCGGAGACCAGGTCGAGCACCGAGTCACCGACCCGGACCCCGGCCCGCGGGGACCGGTCACCGGCCGAGAACACGCCGTAGGGCAGGTTGGCCAGCCCGAACGGCGAGCCGGGCGGCAGGTCCAGCCCAGAAACAGGCGCAGTCAGGCGTCCTCCCCCTGTCCGTTGAGGTGTCGCAGGGTCTCGCCGACGTAGATCTGCCGCGGCCGGGCGATCTTCTGCTCCGAGTCGGCCGAGCCTTCCTGCCACTGGGCCAGCCAGCCGGGCATGCGGCCGATCGCGAACAGCACCGGGAACATCGCCACCGGGAAGCCCATGGCCTGGTAGATGATGCCGGAGTAGAAGTCCACGTTCGGGTAGAGCTTGTGGCTGATGAAGTAGTCGTCGTCCAGCGCGATCCGCTCCAGCTCGAGCGCGATGTCTAGCAGCGGGTTGCGCCCGGTGACCTCGAACACCTCGTCGGCGACGCCCTTGATGATCGTGGCCC
The DNA here is from genome assembly GCA_963819785.1 of uncultured Actinomycetes bacterium. Classification (GTDB taxonomy): domain Bacteria; phylum Actinomycetota; class Actinomycetes; order Streptosporangiales; family Streptosporangiaceae; genus Palsa-504. Next base: position 23,474 of record CAWFXW010000022.1, read on the forward strand.
GCGGGTCGAAGTTCTTGTACACGCGGTGGCCGAACCCCATCAGGCGCAGCTCGCCGTTCTTGACCCGGGTGATGTACGCGGGCACGTTATCCACCGAGCCGATCTCGCGGAGCATGTTGAGCACCTGCTCGTTCGCGCCGCCGTGCAGCGGGCCGTACAGCGCCGCGGCCGCCGCGGCCGCCGCCGAGTACGGGTCGACCTGGGAGCTGGCCACGCCGCGCATCGCGTTGGTGGAGCAGTTCTGCTCGTGGTCGGCGTGCAGGATGAACAGGACGTCCAGGGCGTGCTCGAGCACCGGGTTGGGGCTGTACTTGGGCTCGGTCATCTTCGCCATCATGTTCAGGAAGTTGCCCGCGTAGGACAGGTCGTCGTCCGGATACGCGTACGGCAGGCCCCGCGCGTGCCGGTAGGCGAAGGCCGCGAGCGTGGGCATCTTGGCGATCAGCCGCACGACCTGCTCATCCTGGTTGGCCCGGTTGTGCACCGCCTTCGCCTCGGGGTAGAAGGTGGACAGCGCGGCCAGGGTGCTGACCAGGATGCCCATCGGGTGGGCGTCGTGGTGGAATCCGTCGATGAACTTCTTGACGTTCTCGTGCACGTAGGTGTGGTGGGCGATCTGGTAGGCCCAGCCGGCCGACTCTTTCTTGTCCGGCAGGTCGCCGTGCAGCAGCAGCCAGGCCACGTCGAGGAAGGACGCGCGCTGGGCCAGTTCCTCGATCGGGTAGCCGCGGTAGCGCAGGATGCCCTTGTCGCCGTCGATGAAGGTGATGGCGCTGCGGCAGCTAGCGGTGTTCTGGAAGGCCGGGTCGTAGGAGAGCAGTCCGAAGTCGTCTTCGGAGGTCTTGATCTGCCGTAGGTCTATCGCGCGGATAGCGCCATCTACGATAGGGAGTTCGTAGCTGCGGCCGGTTCGTGAGTCGGTCACGCGCAGCGTGTCGTTCGTGGTCATGTCTAGACCATAGGCCGTCGAGATGGGTGCTAGACAGACCCCAAGATCGCATGTCTCACCGCGTGATCCTTAGCCGAGCTGGACAGAGCGTTTGGCCAGGCCACCCCAGAAGCCCTCGATCACCGGGCGTTGCGCGGCCAGGTCGGACTCGCCTGCGCCGAGGGTGACGAACAGTGGCGCGAAGTGCTCGGTACGCGGGTGGGCGGTGTGCGCGGCCGGCGCCTTGTGCTGGAAGTCGAGCAGCGCGTCCACGTTGCCGCCGGCCAGCACCTCCCGGCCCCACTCGTCGAAGTCGCGCGACCACTCAGGCACCGGGCCCTCGAAGGCGAACTCGTGCAGGTTGTGGGTGAAGAACCCGCTGCCCATGATCAGCACGCCCTCGTCGCGCAGCGGCGCGAGCTTGCGGCCCAGGTCCATCAGTTCGCGCGGGTCCAGGGTGGGCATGGATAGCTGGATGACCGGCACGTCGGCCCGCGGGTACATCTCCACCAGCGGCACGTACGCGCCATGGTCCAGGCCCCGGTCGGCGTGCTCGTGCACGTGGCCGCCGAGGAGCTTGCGCACCGCCTCGGCCAGCGCGGGCGCGCCGGGCGCGGGATAGGTGACCTCGTAGTAATGCCTGGGGAAGCCCCAGAAGTCGTAGAACAGCGGGGCCGTCCGGGTCGCGCTGACCGCGGTGGGCGCGTTCTCCCAGTGCGCCGACACGACCAGGATCGACTCCGGCCGCGGTAGCGCTTTCGCCCAGGCCGACAGCTCCCCGGGCCAGATCGGGTCGTCGGCCAGCGGCGGCGCGCCGTGGCTCAGGTACACGGACGGCATCCGGCTGCTGCTCATGGCCTCATGCTAATCCGCTAGTTTCGGGATATGACCGAGGCAGTAGTCCTGATCAATTCGTTCGAGGTGCCCGCCGAGGACGCCGATGCGTTCATCGCCGCCTGGGAGAAGACCCGCGACTTCCTGCAGACCCAGCCCGGCTACATCGACACGTCCTTGCACCAGGCGCTTGCGCCCGGTGCCGAGTTCCAGTTCGTGAACGTCGCCCGCTGGGCCAGCGCCGAGGACTTCACGGCGGCCATCGACAGCCCGGGCATGCGGGCGGCCGCCGCCGGCCTGTCCGGCTACCGCCCGCACCCCGCCCTCTACCGGGCCGTCCGGACCTGAGCCCGGAGGCTTTCCGCCTCCTCACATCGACGGCAGCGGCGGTTGCGGCTCAAGCGGGATCGGCGGCGGCTGCGGCTCTCCGAACGCTGCCTCGGCCGCCGACATAGCACCGTAGTCGGTCGCAAGATTGGCGTAAATCGAATAAATTAGCGTGATGAAGATCCCGAGCTTGAGCCAGAGCGTGGGCGTGAAGAAGAACAGGCAGCAGATCAGCGGGAAGTTGATCAGCCAGTAGATCGCGCCCCACATGTGGACCTTGTACTGGGTGTACGGGTTGGTGGACAGGTCTTTGAAGAGCAATCTCATCCAGCCGTGCCGGATGTGTACTGCCGTGTGCGCGGCATGCAGCCGGGCGACGTCGGCGCGCAACTGGCGGACCTCGGCGATCAGGATCTCGGTCTCAGTCATAGCACCAGTATCAGTATCAGCACGCTCACGCCGAGCCGGGTCACCATGTCCTCTGGCTTACACCGGTAACATCACTCCGCCTCGCTCTGGCGTCTCAAGCGTGGCCATCGAAGCGACTATCCAGCTTTGACCCTGCTCTCAGGACAACGGCCGTTCCCCGCCACCCTCCGGGGAACGGCCGGTCCATGTAGCTACAAGATCATCAGCTGCCCCTGCTTGCGCTTCGCGCGCCTGGCGGCAGGCGCAGGGCCCGGCCCGGCCCGGGCCTCGCCGGACGGACCGCCCGGGCGGAACGATGGAAGCTCTCCCACTCACCGTCGTCGGACAGGAGGGACGCCCGCCCGCTGATGCCGTCGTTCCTCAGCCGCGGTCGTGGAGGGTCACCTGGTAGCCGTCGGGGTCGGCGAAGGTGAACGTGCGGCCGAACGGCCCGTCGACGGGCGCTGAGACGATCGTGGTGCCGGCGGCGGCGAGGGCGTCGTGGATGTCCTGCGCGTCGGGGGCGTGCAGCCACAGCGCCATGCCCTGGCCCGGCTGCGCGATCGCGTCCAGGTCGGTGCCCGCGACGACGTCGCGGACGGCGAACGCGATCGGCTTGGTGCCGAACACGACGGCGTGCGGCGGTCCCGCGTCGGAGCGCTTCAGCCCCAGGTACCGCTCGTAGAACGCGGCGGACCGCTCCAGGTCGCGCACCTGCAGTGAAATGAAGTCGGGTCCGGTGACGGCCACGATTCTCGCCTCCTCATGGTATGTCAGTCTTCTGACACACCAGCACTGTATGTCAGACTACTGACATGAGTCAAGGCGAGCCCGGAATCGAGCTGGACACATCGCTGGGATACATGCTGAAGGCGGCCGCGAGCGCCCTGCACACGGCCCTGGAGGCCGTGCTGCGGCCGCTGGGCATGACGATCACCCACTACGCCTGCCTGGAACTGCTCGCCCAGCGACCGGGCCTGTCCAACTCCGAGCTGGCCCGCGGCGCCTTCGTCACCCGGCAGTCGATGAACGTGCTCCTGCAGGCCCTCGAACGCCAGGGACTCGTCGTCCGCCCGGCACAGGCACCCGTCGGCCGGGCCCTGCCCACCGAGCTGACCGCCCGCGGGCGCCGCCAGCTCGAGGTAGCCAGCGCCGCGGTCCGCCGCGTCGAGCAAGACATGCTCGCCAATCTGGCTACCAGCGAACAAGATCAGATGCGGCACCTGCTCACCGCCTGCATCGCCGCACTGACCCAACCGCCCCCGCCGGCGACATGACTCCTCCGGACCGACGCCGCTCCAGCCCGCCACACAGGCCCGGCACACCCCGCACAGTGTGCATACGAGAACAGTGTGCATACGAGATCGGTAGGGATGATTTGTCTGGATCTCCCAACCGTCCGGCCTGCTCCGCGCCGCTGACGCGGTTCTGGCCAGGTGAACGCGGCGTTCTACCGGGAAGAGCCATCACAACGCCACGTTCACCGGTTCGGCGGACCGCAGGCGGCGGTACTGGCGGGGCTGGTGTGTGACAGGTGACCGCGGCCAGAATGCCCGGCGAGAGGATGGCCGCACCGCCGAGTCCAGCGAGGGGGTTGTGGCGCACGCGCCCGATGCGAGACTCCCGATCCGGGCCAGGGAAACGACAACCTACCCGGAAGAGCGAGGACGATGTCACATCGGTGGGATCAGAGCTGGGTCATCGCCTCCGGCCGCCAGGTTTTACCACGCGCCGCAGCTCGGCCAGCGTCGGCCCCGGTCCTCCAGGTAGGTACAGGACCAGGGCCGCGATGACGTCGTCGAACGCGATTGCCGGGGTCGGAAGGCATGCGGTCCATGCTGGGCCTAACTAGGCGTCGCGTTCGATGGGGCAGCTCATGCAGCGCGGGCCGCCGCGGCCGCGGCCCAGTTCGCCGCCCGGGACGGTGAGCACCTCGACGCCGTGATCCTCCAGGTAGGCGTTGGTGGTCACGTTCCGCTCGTAGGCCACGACCACGCCCGGCTCGACGGCCAGCACGTTGCAGCCGTCGTCCCACTGCTCGCGCTGCGCGGAGTGGACGTCCTGGACCGCGGTCAGGACGGTGATCGAGGGACGGTCGAGCGCGGCGGCCATGGCCCGGTGCATGTCCTCTGGCGGGTGGTCGGTCACCTTGAGCTCGGCGGCGCTGGCCCCGGGCTCGACCGTGTAGGACGGCAGCATGCCCATCCCGGCGTACTTGGTGAAGACGCCGTAGTCGGCCATGGTCAGCAGGGTGTCCAGGTGCATGAACGCGCGGGTCTTGGGCATGTCGATCGCGACCAGGCAGCGCGCCGCCCCGGCCTCGAACAGCCGGTGCGCGAGCACCTCGACCGCCTGCGGGGTGGTCCGCTCGCTCATCCCGACCAGCACCGCCCCGTCGCCGATGACCAGGATGTCACCGCCCTCGATGGTGGCGGGCGCGGCATCGGAGCCCTGGTACCACACGTCGAAGTCCGCCGCGGCGAACATCGGGTGCCAGCGGTAGATGGCCTCGTCGGTGACGGTCTCCCCGATCCGGGCCGGACGGCGCATGGCGTTGATCGAGACGCCGCCGTAGATCCAGCATGAGGTGTCGCGCTGGTACAGGAGGTTGGGCAGCGGGGCGAGCACGAAGCCATCGGGGTCGAGCGAGTGGAACGCGATGCTCTTGGGCTCGGGGCCGAGTTCGGCGATCTCGCGCTTGGTGATCCCGCCGGCCAGGAACGCGGCCAGGCGGGCCGAGTCCAGCCCGGCCATCGAGGCCCGCAGCGTCTCGGCGGCCAGCGGCCCGTGCCAGGCGCGAGTCGAAGACCCGGTCCAGGATGTACTCGCGCGCGGCCGGGATGTCCAGGGTCTGGGTCAGCAGGTCGCCGTAATAGTGGACGATGACGCCGCGTGAGCGCAGCGCCCCGGCGAACGCGTCGTGCTCGTCCTGCGCCCTGCTCACCCACAGCACGTCGTCGAACAGCAGGTCGGCCGCGTTGTCCGGGGTCAGTCGCTTGAGCTCGAGGCCCGGTCGGTGCAGGATCACCTGTCGCAGCCGGCCAACCTCGGAGTCCACGTGGAACATGGCGTCCTCGTTCTGGATAGGTCCTGCTGGAGTATCACTTACGTTCGTGATCGCTTGCCACCCGGTCCTGCCGGAGCTGCATCCTGCCGAGCGCCTCGGTCAGCGGCGCCTCGCGGCCAGCTGACCAGAGCGCCGCTCGCTCGTCTGCGTCCAGGACCGACTGAAGGTGCGCGGCGGTCTCGTCATACTCGACTCGGTCGTCCGCAGTGTGCGGCACGTCCACCACCTCCCGCATCCTATCCGCGTGCCCGAGAAGCCAGGCCGCGGCGGAAGGATCATCCAGCTTGGCCTGACACCAGGCGATATTTTCCAGCGAACGCGCCAGCCCTGCGCGATCATCGGCCTGCATGCGGAGGTCGACCGCGCGGCTATGCAAGCCGAGCGCCTCACCCGGCCGACCCTTACGACCCACGATCAGCCCCAGCGTGGTCAGCGAGCGGGCGGTACCCTGCGCGTCACCAAGGGCCTCGAATTCCCGGACGCTCTGGCGGGCCATGCGTTCCGCACGGTCATGCTCGCTGCCCGTGCGCAGCGCCTGCGCCAGGTTACCCAGGACGAGGGCTATTCCCCACTTGTCATTCAGTTCCGTGAAGCGCTCAAGGCTAGCCTCGAAGTACGCGACGGCGGCCTGGACATCGCCCCGGTCGAGCTCGACAGCAGCCGTGTTGTTCAGCACCGCCGCGATGCCCGCTGCGTCGCCGGCCTGGGTGAAGAGCGCGTGTGCCTGTCGGTTGAACTCGATGGCCGCTCCGAGGTCACCCTGGTCGCGCGCCAGATTGCCAGCCGCCTTGAAGGCTAGGGCTCGGATGTCGGCAGGTGTGGGTTCGGTCAGCTCGAGCACTTGCGCGAGCCACCGCCGTCCCTCGGCCAGGTGCCCGTTGATCTCCCAGTACCGCCACAATGCGCCAGCGAGGCGATGGGCGGCCGCGGACTGGCGCGTCGAGATCGCGTATTCGAGCGCGGTCCGCACATTGGAACGCTCGTCGGTAAGGACTTGCAGCCATGATTGCTGACTAGCTGTAGTGAGGTTGGCCGCGGCGCGGTCGGCGAGGTCCAGGCACCAGCTCAGATGACGCCGGGCGATGACTTCGGCCTCTCCGCTACCACGCAGCTTGTCGGCCGCGTACTCGCGGATCGTGGCGGGGAACGTGTAACGCGCCATATCGGGCTGGCCAGGCTCGCCAGACGAGACTGTTGTCGATGAGGATGGCCAGGGCGTCCAGGGTGTCGATCTCACTCCCGCCGTCGCACGCCTGGGTCATGGCGTCGAGCGTCCAGCCGCCGGCGAATACCGATAGCTGGCGGAACAGCCGCCTGGGCGCGGCGTCGAGGAGCTCGTAGCTCCAGTCCAGGGTGGCCCGGAGCGTCTGATGCCGCTCGTCGGAATCTCGGGACCCTCGTGACAACAATTCGACCTGACCGTGAAGCCGCTCGAGCAATCCCGCCGGGGAGAGGACTTTCATTCTGGCCGCGGCAAGTTCCAAGGCCAAGGGCAGCCCGTCGAGGCGACGGCAGACCTCGGCCACGGCTGTCCCGTTGTCCTCGTCCAGTGCCCAGTCAGGGAGAATGGCTCGTACCCGCTCGGTAAATAGCTGGACCGCGGCGTAGCGCAGCAGATCGGGTACATCCGTGAGGCCAGCTGGCGGCAACGAGAGCGGGAGAAGGACATGTTCGTGCTCTCCCTTGAGCCGCAGGGCACACCTGCTGGTCACCAGGCATTTAAGTTCCGGGCATCGGCCAAGCAACGTCGATACGACATCCGCGGCGTCGATGACCTGCTCGAAGTTATCGATAAGCAAAAGCGCGCGCAAAGGCCGTAGCCTGCTGGCTACACGTCGGTCGATCGGATCCGGACCCGAATCGCGGACACCAGTCGCATGGGCGATGGTTGCCATGACAAGCTGGCTGTCGCGTACCGCAGTCAGATTGACGAAGAAGATCCCGTCCGGGAAATCTGCCGCCAGCCGCGCACCGATGTCCACCGTGGCCCGGGTCTTTCCGACCCCTCCGAGCCCGGTTACGGTGACCAGGCGGACATCTGGCCGGCGCAGAAGGTTGCACACTCGGCGCACGTCCTCGCCGCGGCCGACAAGCGGCGCGGCGGGAACAGGCAACATGCCCGCGTCGAGCGGCTCATTCTGGTCATCCGTAACACGTCCGCGCGCGGTGGCCTCGAACAATTCACGCGCCGATTCGGTGAGACCCAGGGCGTCGGCGATCAGACGCGCCGTCTCCTTTCGGGTCGTCCGGCTGACGCCTCGCTCGAGATCACTCACCGATCGCGTGCTGATCCCCGCCGCCTCGGCCAGTTCCTCCTGAGTCAGCCCGGCTGAAAGCCTCAGCCGCTTGAGCAACTGCGCCAGGGTCGCGCCAGATCCATCGGCCACAGCGTCTCCCTCGCCGTCTGCCGGGGAAGCGGCCTTATCTCTTCGAAGGCTGGAGATCTCCCCTCGTGTCGAGGATACGCCGAATGAGGCTCAGCAGTTGTTCGCCTGGAGCTTGAGCGATACCGGCTGAGAATCACCGTAACTGCTACCCGGCGCGGGTGACTGACTCACTACATCGCCGATCTTCGATGAACCGTAACAGGCGTACAGGTAAGGGATATTGCTGAAGCCCGCCGCCTTGAGGGTATAAGCCGCGTCCGACAGGCTCATCCCGATAACGTCCGGGACCGTGTCGCAGTTATCAGCCTGGAGGAACAGCTGAACCGGCGCGGTCAGTGAGATCCGGGCCCCAGCTCCCGGGTTCTGACGGACGACATCGTTGATGTCGCGGGAACCGTAGCACTCATACACGTAGGGGATGTTGCGGAAACCGCGCGCCTTGAGTGCTGAGGCGGCCGCGGAAAGGGTGCTGTACAGCACGCCCGGGACGATCCCCGTGGTTGGTGCCGCGGTCCTGCTCGAAGCGGCCGACGGCCGGGGCGTGCTCGTGGCGGATCCCGGGGCCGTTTCATTGGCCGGGGCAGCGTGGACCGCGGGCGTGCCCTGGGTAGGCGGGGCGGCCTGCGCTGTGGCGTGAACGCTCGGGCGGGAATCCACTCGGACAGGCGCTCGGCTAGCGTTCGTCGCGGCCGCTGACGGTGTGGCAGATTCCGGCGTGGCGGGCGAATCGGCGTGGCCGGGCGCTCTGACCTGCAGGGCCGCCGGGGGCGGGGCGACCGGACGCCCATCGGCTCGGGGGACGAGCACCAGCGCAGAGGTGACGGCCGCGACCAGTCCCGTCGCGGCGAGCAACCACGCTGGCCGTCGGCCGAGCCGCCGCGGATGACGGCCCGACTGATCTGGCCGGCCATTGCCGGCGACCGCCGACGGCGTGCGGCGCTCTTTCGCGCTGATTACCGTGGACGGCCACTCGGGGCCGCCCGGCACCGGAGGCGTATACCGGCCGAGGACCTCAGCGAGCGGGGTCGGCAGCCAGTCGGCCGCCTGCTCGGCGGATCCCACCTCGGCCAGGACGTCGCTCGTCGCCGGCCGCTGGCCGGGGTCTTTGGCCAGGCAGCGTTCGACCAGCGGGCGGATCGGCCCGGGCACCCGGCTAAGGTCGGGCTCCCGGTGGACGACGCGGTAGAGCAAGGCCGGGCTGGATCCCATACCGAAAGGCCCCTCGCCGGTGGCCGCGAACGTCAGTACCGCGCCCAGGCTGAACACGTCGCTGGGCAGGCCGACCGTACCCCCGTTGGCCTGCTCCGGTGACATGAACCCGGGTGAGCCCACGACCATGCCGGACTGGGTCAGCATGCTGGCCTCCGCGGCGCGGGAAATCCCGAAATCGATGACCCGCGGCCCGTCGTCGGCCAGCAGGACATTCGAGGGCTTCAGGTCCCGATGCACCACGCCCGCGGCATGGATGGCCTGCAAGCCCTCGGCCAGGCCGGCGGCGAGCGTCAGCACCGAGGACACGGGCAGCGGCCCGTGTGTCTCCACGGCCTCGGCCAGCGAAGGCCCGGCGACGTACGCCGTCGCCAGCCAGGGCACGGGTCCTTCCACATCCGCGTCGACCACCAGCGCGGTGAACAGCCCGCTGACGTTCTTCGCCGCGGTGACCTCACGCGCGAACCTGGCTCGGAACCCTGGCTCGTCGGTCAGCTCGGGGCGGATGACCTTGACCGCCACGAGGCGGCCGCCGACCGATCGGCCCAGGTACACCTGGCCCATGCCGCCGGCCCCGAGCCGTCCGAGGACCCGGTACGGTCCCACCGCCTGCGGATCTCCAGCCTGCAACTCTCCGATCATGGCGACCCTCCCCTGTCATCCCGGAGACGCTTGCGCTCGATGAGCTCTTATCAGCGACGCTAGACAGCGGCGCGGACGGTCTCCACGAAGGAGACCCACAGGATGGCCCACAGTTTCGGGCACCCGGCGCGTGTCAGCCGGATGTCAGCGCCGGATCAGGCGCGTCAGCGGGATCTGGGCGGCTTGTCAGGACGAGGCGGCACGGTAGCGGCATGACGTACTCATCATTGCCGAAGGGCTGATGAAGCGGTTCGGCGTCCAAGGGGGCACCGTCGCGCTGGACGGGATCGACCTCGCCGTTCGCACCGGCTCGGTATTCGGCCTCCTGGGCCCGAATGGCGCGGGAAAGACCACCGCCGTGCGGATCCTCGCCACGCTGCTGCGGCCCGACGGCGGGCACGCCGCGGTCTGCGGGCACGACGTGGTGAGCCACGCGCACCAGGTCCGGCAGCTCACCGGGCTGACCGGGCAGTACGCCTCGGTGGACGAGACGCTCACCGGGCTGGAGAACCTGATCCTCATCGGGCGGCTGACCGGCCAGTCACGGGCCGAATCCCGGGCCCGGGCCCGCGACCTGCTGGCCGCCTTCTCGCTCGGCGACGCCGCTGACCGGGCGGCCAAGACCTACTCCGGCGGCATGCGCCGACGACTGGACCTGGCCGCGAGCCTGGTCACCCGGCCGCGCGTGCTCTACCTGGACGAGCCGACCACCGGACTGGACCCGCGCAGCCGCAACGAGATGTGGGACGTGGTCCGCGGCCTGACCGCGACCGGGGTCACGGTCCTGCTCACCACCCAGTACCTGGAAGAAGCCGACCAGCTGGCCAGCGAGATCGCGGTCATCGACCACGGCAGGGTGATCGCGACCGGGACGCCGAAAGAGCTCAAGGCCCGGACCGGCGCGCTGACCCTGGCCGTACGGCCGAGCCGCCCGGCCGACGTGCCGGCCGTGATCGCGGTGGTGGCCGCGATCACCGGCGCCGAGCCCGAGGCCAGCAACACCCTGGTGACCGCGCCGGTCAGCGACGAGCGGCTGATGCCCGCCGTGGTACGCCGGCTCGACGACGAGGGTGTCGGTGTCGCCGAGCTCACCCTGCGCGGATCCAGCCTGGACGAGGTGTTCCTGTCGCTGACCGGGCGGCGGCCCGAGGAAGCCAACACCGAGGAAGCAGAAGGGAGCGTGGCGGCATGACCAAGGCAAGCACGGTTATGGATAGTACGGTTCCGGGATATCCGGGTAGCGGGGTGCGGGCGGCGCGGGCGGCGCGGGCAGCGCCGGCGCGGACGGGCGGGAGCTCTCGGCGCGGGTCGGGCCGGTCCAGGGGTTGCGGCAGACGTTCTCGCTGGCCTGGCGGACGCTGGTGCAGATCAAGCACAACCCGATCGAGGTGATCGACTTCAGCGTCCAGCCGGTGATGTTCCTGCTCTTGTTCACCTACGTGTTCGGCGGCGCGATCGGGGGCTCGCCGAAGGCGTATCTGCTGTTCGCACTGCCGAGCATCATCGTGCAGAACTCCCTGTTCACCACGCTGAACACGGCCACCGGGCTGTCGACCGACCTGGAGAAGGGGTTCTTCGACCGGCTGCGGTCGCTGCCGATCGCCAGGTTCGCGCCGCTGGCCGGCCGCATCCTGGCCGACCTGGCCAAGCAGACCTGGGCGATGGCCATGCTGCTGGCCCTGGGGTACATCCTCGGCTTCCGGATCGGCACCAACCCGCTGGGTGTGCTCGCCGCCTTCGCCCTGGTGCTCGTCTCCACGCTGGCCGTGTCGTGGGCGCTGGTGCTGGTATCCATGCTCGCGGCCAACCCGGAGAAGGTGCAGATCTTCGGGTTCGTGGTGCTGTTCCCGATCACGTTCACCAGCGACGCGTTCGTCCGCATCTCCTCGATGCCGGGCTGGCTGCAGGCCTGGGCGAAGGCGAACCCGGTGTCGCTGATCTCCGACGGCGTGCGCGGGCTGATGGTCTCGGGCCCGGCCGGGCGGCCGGTGGCCGAGGCCCTGCTCTACGCGGTGGCGTTCACGGCGGTGTTCGCGCCGCTCGCGGTCCGGGCCTTCAGGCGCCGGGTGTGACGTCGATCAGCGCGGCCAGCGTGTCCAGGGTGACCAGCTGGCCGCGCTGGTATTCCTCGCCGTAGCGGGCCCCGCCGAGCACGGACCGGGCCTGCGCCGCGACCCTTTCTTCATCATGGACCGAACGGTCCGTGGCTCCCCTGATCGCGAAACTCGCTCCGAGCAACCCGGCGGCACGCGCCGGGTTGCCCTCGCGCACGGCCAGATCGGCCAGGCCGGTCAGGGTCTGGGCGATCACCGGGCCGTCAGCCGAGGCCCGGGCGGTCTCCACCGCCTCGGAGTGCCACCGGCGGGCCTCGTCCAGGTCACCCTCAGCGCCGGCCAGGTAGCCGAGCGCGGTAGCCGTCACGGCGCGGATCTGCCGTACGCCGCCCGGCTCGGCGGACAGGTCCAGGGCCAGGGTCAGGGCCGCACGAGCCGCCTCCGGTTGGCCGCCCAGCCGGGCCAGGTCGCCGGCGATGCACGAGGTGAAGGCCAGGACGTGCGGCAGTCCCAGCCGCTCCGCGCCGCGCTGGGCCCGGCTCAGCTCGGCCCGCGCCTGGTCGTGCTGGCCGAGCGCCCACAGTTGCCGGGCCAGCAGGATCCGGAACTCGAGCTCATCTTCGGTCGTGCCGAGTTCGGCTCCGAATTCCGCCGCTCGCCGGTAGGAACTGACCGCGGCGGCGTGCTCGCCCCGCCAGCTCTCCAGCATGGCCAGGCCGCTGAGCGCGAGCGCCTGGCCCCACCGGTCTCCCACCGCGGCGGCGATGCCTATCGCAGCCCGGAAGTCCGCCTCAGCCGCGGCCTGGGACCGGCCCAGGTTGAGCGTGGTGTGGGCGCGCAGAGCCAGGGCGGTCATGCGCACCCAGGGATGCGGGTCATCGACCGCCTCGTCGAACACGCCGGGATCCGCGGGAACCCGCTCCGCGCTGAACAGCATGCTGATCGGCCCGATTAGCTTGAGGATCGGATTGTCGCCGCCGGGGACCCGGGCCGCGAGTTCCCGGGCCCGGTCGAACCATTCCCGGGCCTGATGATTGCGAGGCGTGTCGGCGGCCAGCAGCGCGCCCATCGCGTACGCGACGGCCAGGGCTTCGGTGTCTGCGTCCGCGCTGGCCGGGACCTCGAGCGCCTCGGCGATCAGGTCGGATCCCTCCAGCCGCATGCTGCGCAGCCACCAGTACCAGCCCAGAGCGGCGGCCAGCCGCACGGCGGCCGGGCCGTCGCCGACCGCGACGGCACCGCGGATCGCGGGACGGGCGGGATTCGATGGCCGCCTCGGGCAGGGCGCGGCGCAGCCGGGATACCAGGGCCTGCAGCGCGTTGCCCGCAGCCGAGGGCATCTCGGCCGGCCACAGGCCGTCGATCAGCTGGCTGGCGGTGACCAGCTGGCCGGGATGCAGGGCCAGCATGATCAGCAGTGCGCGCAGCCTGGCCCCGGCAACCTCGACGATTCCCCCGTCGTCGGTGCGGAGCTCCAACGGCCCGAGCATCGCCACGTGCACAGGCTCAATTGTGCCCGAACCGGCGGGGATGCCCGCCGCGCGACGGGGGTAAAGATCACCAGTGGACCCTGGGCAGGCGTTGCGGCAGATCGCGTTCGAGCTGGAGCGGGGCGGGGAGCCGACGTACCGGGTGCGGGCCTTCCGGCGGGCCGCGCAGGTGGTCGGCGACCTGGCGCCCGGCGAGCTGGAGCGCCGCCTGAAGACGCGCACGCTGGAGGCGCTGCCGGGGATCGGCGCGACCACCGCCCAGGTGATCGCCGAGGCCGCGGCCGGCCAGCAGCCGGGCTACCTGACCCGGCTGCTCGGCGGGCGGCCGCCGGCCCCGCCGGATAGCATGCGGGCGGCGCTGTGCGGCGACTGTCACACGCATTCGGACTGGTCGGACGGGGGCAGCCCGCCGGCCGAGATGGCCGAGGCGGCGCGGGTGCTCGGGCACGAGTGGGTCGCGCTGACCGACCACTCGCCGCGGCTGACGGTGGCCAACGGGCTGTCGGCTTCGCGGCTCGAGGCTCAGCTCGAGCTCGTCGAGGCGCTGAACGCGGAGCTCGCGCCGTTCCGGATCCTGACCGGGATCGAGGTCGACATCCTGGAAGACGGCTCGCTGGACCAGCGCGAGGACCTGCTGGCCCGGCTGGACGTGGTGGTGGCCAGCGTCCACTCCCTGCTGCGGATGCCCGCCGGGCCGATGACCAAGCGGATGCTGGCCGCGATCCGCAACCCGCACACCGACGTGCTCGGCCACTGTACGGGCCGGATGCTCGGCGGGCGGGCGCGCCGGCCGGAGTCGGCGTTCGATCCGGCGGCGGTGTTCGGCGCGTGCCGGGAGCAGGGTGTGGCGGTGGAGATCAACTGCCGGCCCGAGCGGATGGATCCGCCGGACCGGCTGCTGGGCCTGGCGGCCGAGGCCGGCTGCGTGTTCGCGATCGACACGGACGCGCACGCGCCGGGTCAGCTCGACTGGCTCGGGAACGGGACGGTGCGGGCGGAGAAGTTCGGCATCGGACCGGAGCGGGTGATCAACGCCCGCGGCGCCGATGGGGTGATCGGCGGCGGCCGGTCCTAACTGGCCAGTTCACGTGACATGCGGGGGTTGTACGGTAACGCCGCTGGCTCGCAGCGGGACCGAGGGAGCGCGGCGGCTGTGCGCGCTGCTGCGCGGCGAGCGGCTGGGGATGCGGCGGCGGAGCTGCCGCTGGAGCTTGTGGCCCGGTGCCCGGTGCCGGGAACGTTACCGAAGCGCGCGGACGCGGCGGAGCACCTCGCCGGTGCCGAGGACCGCGGCCACCGGGAGCAGATCGGGGCTTTGCTGCGTTCCGGTGAGCAGGACCCGGATGATCTGGGAAGCCTCGCGGATCGAGCCCGGGTAGGCCTGCGGGTTTTGTTTGAAGACCTTCTGGCTGGGGGCGAAGCCGAGGTCGGCGGCGAGCTGGCGGATCTGGTCGAACCACGGAGTCTCCCCGCCGGGCTGGGTGTAATTGCGGGCGAACGCGTCCGCGACAGCCCGGACCAGACCGGGCTCCAGGCCGCCGAACCGGGGGTCTTCCGGGTTGGTCACGAGGTCGAAGATCTCGTTGAAGAAGTACCCGTAAACGGCCCGGAAGTCGGCCCACTTACGCAGGTCCTTGCGCGGTTTTTCGGTGTCCACGCGCTCGATGTCCAAGGCGGCCAGAGCCAGCGCCCGATTGGCTTCAAGGATCGGCACAAGGTCAGGGTCATAACGGCGCGCCCAGGTGATGACCTCGGACAGGATCTGCTCGCTGGGCAGGCTCGCGATGTAGTCGGCGCAGATGTCATCGAGCTTGACCATGTCGACCAGCGGGCCCGCGAGTCCCATCTCGGACAGCCTGATCGGCTCGGCCAGCGCCTCGTCGAGCGGCATCTCGGCGAGCCGCCCGTTGGCCAGGCCGCGCAGGTAATACTGCACCGCGGGCGCGGGGAAGCCCTGCTCGATGTAGAACGTGACGCTGGCCTCGGGGTCCTTCCGCTTGGACAGCTTGCGGCGGCTCCCGCCGTCCTGCTTCATCAGCAGAGCGACGTGCGCGTACCGGACGCGCGGGAAGCCGAGCGCGTCGAACAACTGCAGGTGCAGCGGCACCGAGGAGATCCACTCCTCACCGCGGATGACCAGGGTGACCCGCATCAGGTGATCATCGACCGCGTGCGCGAAGTGGTAGGTCGGCAGCCTCGGCTCGGTGTCGCTGCTCTTGAGGATCACCGCGTCGTTGCGGTTGTCGTCCAGGGTCAGCTCGCCGCGGATCACGTCGGTGAAACTCACCCGCGCCCCGGCCGCGCCGGGGGAGCGGAACCTGACCACGTAGGGATCCCCGGCGGCCAGCCGCGCGGTGACCTGCTCCTCGGGGGCGTCGCGCCAGATGGCCCACTTGCCGTAGTAGCCGGGCAGCGCTCCGGCCGCCCGCTGCCGGGCGGTGATCTCCTCCAGGTCCTGCTTGGTCGCGAAGCACGGGTAGGCCCGGCCCTGGCGGAGCAGTTCGCGGACGAACGTCAGGTAGGTACCGGCGCGTCCGGACTGAGAGTAGGGCCCGTACTGGCCGGTCTGCTCGTCCTCGTCCGGGCCGATGGAGAAGTAGGCGAACGCCTCGGCGAACTGCTCGGCCGCGCCCTCGGTGACCCGGGCCTGGTCGGTGTCCTCCAGGCGGACCAGGTAGCGGCCGCCGGAATGCCGGGCGACGTCCACGTCGATGGAGGCCACGTACACGCCGCCGATGTGCAAGAACCCGGTCGGGCTGGGCGAGAACCTGGTGACCTCGGCGCCCTCGGGCAGGTCACGCGGCGGGTAGCGGCGCTCCCAGTGCCCGGGCTCGGGCAGGTCCGGCGGGAACAGGGAATCGATGAGGTGCTGGCTCAGCATGAGCGCGCGGCTCCTGGTTTGTCATGACGTTCGGATCAAGGCCGCAAGCAGCGTACAGCTATCGCAGCCGACCCCTGGAAGGGCAGTGAAACCCCGGTTTCACCACCTTCTAGTGTAGTGAAACCCCGGTTTCATTCCGATTCCGCGGGCTTCCGCTGGGCTTCCGCTGGCTTTTTTGCTGGGCTGCTAATGTCTGGCTTAGAGTATGTACTATCAATAGGACATCATCTTGACATGTGCGCGGGGGGACGACGAAGCTGTGGTCATCGGATTACCGGGCATCGCAGGGGAACTTTATGCGTATCGGGCTCATCGGGGTAGGGCGGATCGGCGTGTTCCACGCCCGCACGCTGCGCGGACTGCCGGGCGTTGACTCGCTGATCATCACGGACGCGGACGCCGGACCGGGCGCGGCAGGTGGCCGGGGAGCTCGGGGCGCAGACCGCCGGGTCGGTAACCGAACTGCTCGACGCGGGCATCGACGGCCTGGTCATCGCGGCGCCGACCGGGACGCATCCGGAGCTGATCAAGCGGGGCGTGCAGGCCGGGGTGCCGGTGTTCTGCGAGAAGCCGGTGGCGCCGGACGTGGAGGGCACGCTGGAGGTGATCAAGTCGGTCAGCGGGAGCGCTACCGCGGTGCAGATCGGGTTCCAGCGGCGCTTCGACACCGGGTTCCGGGCTGCGCGGGAGGCGGCGCGGTCGGGGTCGCTGGGCTGGCTGCACACGATCAGGTCGACGACGTTCGACGCGGCGCCGCCGCCGGCCGGGTACATCCCAGGGTCGGGCGGGATCTTCCGCGACTGCGCGGTGCACGACTTCGACGCGATCCGCTGGGCGTCCGGCCGTGAGGTGGCGCAGGTGTACGCGACGGGGGCGAACCGGGGCGAGGAGTTCTTCCGGGCGGCCGGCGACGCCGACACGGCCGGCGCGACGCTGACCCTGGACGACGGCACCTTGGCCGTGGTGTCCTGCGGCCGGTACAACAACGCGGGATATGACGTGCGGCTCGAGCTGATGGGCTCCGCGGGCAGCGTCTGCGCCGGGCTGGACGACGCGATGGCGCTGCGCTCGGCCGATCCGGGACAAGTCTTCCCAGCCGGGCCGCCGCACCGCGACTTCATGGGCCGGTTCGGGGACGCGTACGTGGCCGAGCTGACCGCGTTCATCGGGGTCGCGGCCGGGGAAGTACCCAGCCCGTGCACCGTGGAGGACGCGCTGGAGGCGTTCTACGTGGCCGAGGCCTGCGAGCTGTCCCGGCACCGCGGGCAGCCGGTGCTCGTGGCCGAGGTCCGCCGGTAGAAGATCAAGCGCCAGACAACAAGCGCCAGACAACAAGCGACAGACAGGAGGAGCAGCCGATGAAGGGGCGAGTCGCGGGGGCGCCCATCTCCTGGGGCGTGTGCGAGGTCCCGGGCTGGGGCTACCAGCTGCCCGCTGACCGGGTGCTGGCCGAGATGGCGGCGGTGGGGCTGACGGCGACGGAGTTCGGCCCGGCCGGCTACCTGCCCGCCGATCCGGTGCGGCGATCGCGGCTGCTGGCCGGGCACGCGCTGAGCGCGGCCGGCGGCTTCGTGCCGGTGGTGCTGCACGCGCCGGGCGCGGTCGAGGCGGTCGACCGGGCGCTTGACGCCTTCGGCGATGCGCATCCGGCCGCCTCGGGCGGTGCGCATCCGGCCGCCTCGGGCAGTGCGCATCCGGCCGCCTCCGGCGGCGGGTACCCGGTGCTCGTGCTGGCCGCCGCGACCGGCCGGGAGGGCTACGACACCCGCCCCGAGCTCGACGCCGGCGAGTGGTCGCTGCTGCTGTCCAACCTGGACCGGGCCGCCGCCCTGGCCGCCGAGCGCGGGTTCACCGCGACGCTGCACCCGCACGTCGGGACGATGGTGGAAGGTCCCGACGAGGTGCGCCGGGTGCTCGAGGGCAGCGAGATCCCGCTCTGCCTGGATACCGGCCATCTGCTGATCGGGGGCACCGACCCGGCCGGACTGGCCCGCGAGGCCGCGGCCCGGATCGGGCACGTGCACCTGAAAGACGTGACCGCGGCGGTGGCGCAGAAGGTCGCGGGCGGCGAGATCAGTTACACCGAGGGCGTGGCCGGCGGGCTGTACCGGCCGCTCGGCCAGGGGGATGTCGACGTGGCCGCCGTGGTGGGCGCCCTGGAGGCGTCCGGTTACCAGGGCTGGTACGTCCTCGAGCAGGACACGATCCTGGACGGCCCGCCCGCGGACGAGGGACCGGTCCGGGCCGTCCGGGAAAGCCTGACCTACCTCGACGGCCTGTCCGGCGGCCGGTCGTGAGCTACGAGGTTCTCACCATGGGCCGGGTCGGGGTGGACATCTACCCGCTGCAGACCGGGGTCGGGCTGGAGGACGTCGAGACGTTCGGGAAGTTCCTGGGCGGCAGCGCGACCAACGTCGCGGTGGCCGCGGCCCGGCACGGCCGGACCTCGGCGGTGATCACCAGGACGGGCGCGGACCCGTTCGGCCGCTTCGTGCACCGGGCGCTGCGCGAGTTCGGCGTGGACGACGCGTTCGTCACCGCGGTGCCGGAGCTGCCCACGCCGGTGACATTCTGCGAGATCTTCCCGCCCGACGACTTCCCGATCTGGTTCTACCGCTACCCCAAGGCACCCGACCTGGAGATCAAGCCGGACGAGATCCCGGTCGCCGAGGTCTGCGACGCGCGCCTGTTCTGGGCCACCGTGACCGGGCTGTGCGCCGAGCCCAGCCGGTCGGCGCACCATGAGGCCTGGCAAGCCCGCAACCGGGCGCCGCTGACCGTACTCGACCTGGACTACCGGCCGGTGTTCTGGGCCTCCCGGGATCAGGCCCGCGAGCAGGTCCAGGCCGCGCTCCCCCGCGTCACCGTGGCGGTGGGCAACCTGGACGAGGTGGACACGGCGGTCGGCACGCGGGACGCGCGGACCGCGGCCGAGGCGCTGCTCGAGGCGGGCGTGGAACTGGCCGTGGTCAAGCGGGGCCCGGCGGGCGTCTACGCGCGGACCAAGGACGAGGAGGTGGAAATCCCGCCGATCAAGGTCGAGGTGGTCAACGGGATCGGCGCCGGCGACGGGTTCGGCGGCGCGCTGTGCCATGGGCTGCTGGCCGGCTGGCCGCTGAAGCGGGTCATCCGCTTCGCCAACGCGGCCGGCGCAATCGTCACCACCCGGCTGGAGTGCTCCTCGGCGATGCCGACCACCGAAGAGGTCGAGGATTTCCTGCGGACCCAGAATGCCTGAGCGGGGGGGCCGAGGGGGTCTGGGGGGAAAGGCTTCTCTCCCAAGGGGGGTCCGGGGGGATGGGTCCCCCCGGAAGAAAAAGCAGGGGGGGTCTGGGGGGGATCGTTCCCCCCGGGGAGACACTGATTTCGAGGCGCTGCGCGAGCTGCGGGCCAGGCGGCCGGGGCTGATCGCGGCGCGGGCCGCCGAACGGCGGCGCCGGCCGCTGCTCGGCGCGGACGGCCGGCTGATGATCGTCGCGGCGGATCACCCGGCCCGCGGTTCGCTCGGGGTCCGCGGGGTGGCCAACGCCATGGCCAACCGCTACGACCTGCTGCGGCGGCTGGTGGTCGCGCTGAGCAGGCCGGGCGTGGACGGGCTGCTGGCCACCGCGGACATAATCGAGGACCTGCTGCTGCTCGGCGCGCTCGAGGACAAGGTGGTGTTCGGCTCGATGAACCGCGGCGGGCTGCAGGGGGCCAGCTTCGAGCTCGACGACCGGTTCACCGCCTATGATGCGGCCACCATCGCGGCCATGGGGCTGGACGGCGGGAAGATGCTGACCCGGATCGACCCGGGCGACGCCGGCACGGTGGCCACGCTCGAGGCGGCCGGGCGGGCGGTGACCGAGCTCGGCTCGCGGGGCCTGGTGGCGATGCTGGAGCCGTTCATGTGCCGCCGCGCGGACGGGCGGGTGGTCAACGACCTGTCGGCCCCGGCGGTGATCAGGTCGGTAGCGATCGCGTCCGGGCTGGGCGCGACGAGCAGCTATAGCTGGCTCAAGCTGCCGGTGACCGACGGCATGGAAGAGGTCATGGCGGCCACCACGCTGCCGACGCTGCTCCTCGGCGGGGATCCGGCCGGTCCGCCGGAGGAGACCTACGCACGCTGGAAGGCGGCCATTGAGCTCCCGGGGGTGCGCGGCTTCGTGATCGGCCGCGCCCTGCTCTACCCGCACGACGACGACGTGGCTTCGGCGGTGGACGCCGCGTGCGCGCTCGTCCACGATGTTACCGTTCGGCCATGACGATCCAGAATGACACGTTGAACTGGCATTTCCAGGCCGGGAGCACGGGCGACGGGCGGGAGGTCGTACGGATCACGCCCGAGGTGGCGCGCTGGGGGTACAGCGGCCTGCGGGTCCTTGACCTGGCCGCGGGGGAGGTCGAGCTGGGTGACACCGGCGGGGACGAGCTGATCGTGCTGCCGCTGGCCGGCGCGTGCGCGGTGGACACCGACGTCGGCGGCGCGGACCTGGCCGGCCGGGCCGGCGTGTTCGCCGCGGTCACCGACTGCGCGTACGTGCCGCGGGATACCGCCTACCGGATCAGCACCGCCGGCGGTGGCCGGTTCGCGCTGGCCAGCGCCCGGTCCGCCGCGGAAGGGCTGCCGTTCCGGCACGTGAAGGCGGACGAGGTCCGGGTCGAGCTGCGCGGGGCCGGGTCCTGCTCGCGCCGGGTGAGCAACTTCGGCACCCCGGACGTGCTCGAGGCCGACCGGCTGATCGCCTGCGAGGTGTTCACCCCGGCCGGGAACTGGTCGTCGTTCCCGCCGCACAAGCACGACACCGACCGGCCGGGCGAGTCGGTCCTGGAGGAGATCTACTACTTCGAGGTGGCGGACGGCCCGAACGGCCCTGGCCTGGCCTACCAGCGGGTGTACGGCACGGCGGACCGCCCGGCGGACGTGCTGGCCGAGGTGCGCAGCGGCGACGTGGTGATCATCCCGCACGGCTGGCACGGGCCGTCGATGGCGGTGCCGGGGTATGACCTGTACTACCTGAACGTGATGGCCGGACCCGGCAAGCGGGAGTGGCTGATCTGCGACGATCCGGCGCACTCCTGGGTGCGCGAGCAGTGGAAAGACCAGCCGGTCGATCCCCGGGTGACGACCTGGAGCACTGAATGACGACGGTACGGCTCACGGTCGGGCAGGCCGTCGTGCGCTTCCTGGCCGCGCAGCGCAGCGAGCGCGACGGGACGCGGCACCGGCTCATCGAGGGGTGCTTCGGGATTTTCGGGCACGGCAACGTGGCGGGCCTCGGGCAGGGCCTGCTCGAGGCAGAGCTCGAGGCGGAACCGGGCCGCGACGTCGGGCTGAAGTACCTGCAGGGACGCAACGAGCAGGCCATGGTGCACGCGGCCGTGGCATTCGCCAGGACCCGGAACCGGATGTCGGCGCTGGCCTGCACGTCCTCCATCGGGCCCGGCGCGACGAACATGGTCACCGGGGCGGCGCTGGCCACCATCAACCGACTGCCGGTGCTGCTGCTGCCCGGGGACGTCTTCGCGACCCGGGTGGCCGATCCAGTGCTGCAGCAACTCGAGGATCCGGCCGGGCAGGACATCAGCGTCAACGACGCGTTCCGGCCGGTGTCGCGGTTCTTCGACCGGATCTGGCGCCCCGAGCAGCTGCCGTCGGCGCTGCTGGCCGCGATGCGGGTGCTGACCGACCCGGCCGAGACCGGCGCGGTGACCCTGGCGCTGCCGCAGGACGTGCAGGCCGAGGCGTACGACTGGCCCGCCGAGTTGTTCCGCGAGCGGGTCTGGCACGTCCCCCGGACGCCGCCGGACCCGGCGGCCGTGGCCCGCGCGGCGGAGGTGATCACGTCCGCGAAGCGGCCGCTCATCGTGGCCGGCGGCGGAGTGCTGTACTCCGAAGCCACCCACGCGCTGCACGAGTTCGCGACGGCCTTCGGCATCCCGGTCGGCCAGACCCAGGCCGGCAAGGGCACGATGCGCTCCGACGACCCGCTGTGCGCGGGCGCGATCGGCGCCACCGGGACCACCGCGGCCAACGAGCTTGCCGCCCAGGCCGACGTGGTGATCGGCATCGGCACCCGGTGGAGCGACTTCACCACCGCCTCGCGCACCGCGTTCGCTAAGCCGGGGGTGCGGTTCGTCAACATCAACGTGGCCTCGTTCGACGCGGCCAAGCAGTCCGGGGTGGCGGTGGTGGCCGACGCCCGGGCCGCGCTCGACGCGCTGGCCCTGGCCGTGGCCGGTTGGAAGACCGAGCCCGCCTACCGGAAGAGGGCCGCGGAGCTCGCGGCCCGCTGGCAGGCCACGGTGGAGGCCGCCTACACCACCCGGCACCAGCCGCGGCCCGCGCAGGCCGAGGTCATCGGGGTGGTCAACGAGGTCGCCGAGGAGCGGGACGTCGTGCTGTGCGCGGCCGGATCGATGCCCGGGGACCTGCACAAACTGTGGCGCACCCGCGATCCGGGCGGCTACCACGTGGAGTACGGGTACTCCTGCATGGGATACGAGATCGCCGGCGGGCTCGGGGCCAAACTGGCCGCCCCGGACCGCGAGGTGTTCGTCATGGTCGGCGACGGCTCCTACCTGATGATGTCCGCCGAGCTGGTCACGGCCGTGCAGGAAGGGGTCAAGCTGGTGGTGGTCTGCGTGGATAACCACGGGTTCGCCTCGATCGGGAACCTGTCGGAGTCGGTCGGCTCGCAGCGGTTCGGCACCAGCTACCGGTACCGCGGTCCCGGCGGGCGGCTCGATGGCGGGTTCCTGCCCGTCGACCTGGCCGCCAACGCCGCCAGCCTGGGCGTGTACGTGCTGCGCACGCGGACCATCGAGGAGTTCCGCCGGGCGCTGGTCAAGGCGCGGGCCGCGGACCGGACCACGCTGGTGTACATCGAGACCGACCCGCTGGTGGGCGCGCCCGTCAGCGACGCGTGGTGGGACGTGCCGGTGGCCGAGGTGGCCGCGCTGGCCAGCACCCGGGACGCACGAACCAGCTACGAGAAGGCCAAGGAGCGCCAGCGACCTTACTTGTAACGGGAGCACGCGGTGTGGCCCGTTCGGCATAAAAGGGTTTTCAATGGGCGATCAGGGTCATTTTGAAGGAGCACCGGTCGGCGAGGTAGGCGTGACTACCGTGTTCCACCGGCCGTCCGGTGCCGTCGAACGTCGTCCTGGTCATGGTCAGGACCGTGGCGGTCCGGGGCGCCTGCAGCAGCTTGGCCTCGTGCGCCGTGGCGTGCCGGGCGCCGATGACCTGCTCCCCCGCGTTCAGTTCCACGCCCTGGCTGCGCAGCAGGTCGTACAGCCCGGTCTTGTCCAGCAGGTCCTCCGGGCGGCCCTTCAGCAGCCCGGCGGGCAGGAAGTTGTGCATGATGGCCAGCGGCGTCCCGTCGGCCAGCCGCAGCCGCTGTACCGACAGCACCGCGGCGCCCGCGGGCAGCGCCAGGACCGAGGCGACCTCGTCGTCGGCCTGGACCTCGTGGGCGGAGAGCACCGTGGTGGCCGGATGCCGGTGACTGGCCGACAGGTCGTCATAAAGGCTGGTCAGGGCGACCGACCGGAGGATGCGCGGCGCGACCACGACCGTTCCGAGGCCCCGGCGGCGGACCACCAGGCCCTGCTCGACCAGGCGCTGCACCGCCTGGCGGACGGTGGGGCGGCTGACGCCGAGGCGTTCGGCCAGGTCCAGTTCGTTGTCCAGGCGTTCGCCCGGCTTGAGTGCCCCCTCCCCGATGGCCCGCTTGAGGTTCTCGGCGATCTGGAAGTACAGCGGGATGGGGCTGTTGCGGTCGAGTGGCTGCTCGGTCATGGCGCCTCCCAGCATGCGGGGCTCGCTGGGGAGCCGTTTTGATGCCAGCAGTATAGGGCGGGTCTCAGTTAAGTGTATATTGTCCTGACCTCCTTACATACTATTGACATGACATTAGTCACGTGTTAATTTTCGGGCACTATGCGGCGCCTCTGGCAAGGAGAGGGAACATGCATTTGAGTAGAAAGGTGCTGGTGGCGCTCCTCGGGGTGCCGCTGCTACTGGTTACCGCGTGCTCCTCGAGCGGTTCGAGCTCGAGCTCGGGATCGGGCACCACGGCTGGGAGCGGGTCCGGTGGCTGCGGGTACACGTTCGCGGTCATCACCCACGGCGATAACGGCAGCTTCTGGAGCGTGGTCTACAAGGGCGCCAAGGACGCGGCGTCCGCGCTGGGCTGCAAGCTGAGCGAGGTCTACGGCTCACAGCAGGGAGGCCAGGCCGAGCCTGACGACAACGCGGAGAACGCCCAGATCCAGGACGCGATCAACGCCCACGTGAACGGGATCGCCGTCTCCGACCACGACCCGAGCCTGATGAACGCGACGATCGCCAAGGCCGGAGCGGCGGGTATCCCGGTGGTCATGCTGAACGCCGGCTGCGACCCGACCGACCTGGCCGCCGCCAAGGCGATCACCTGCGTCGGGCAGCCCGAGCAGGTGGCCGGGCAGCAGGCCGGGGCTCAGTTCAAGAGCGAGGGCGAGACCAACGTCCTGTGCGTCATCCACCAGTCGGGCCAGAACCTGCTGGACCGCTGCAACGGCATCGCGCAGGCGCTCGGCGCCGGGTCGACCTGTTCGACGGGTTCGGCTCCGAGCAGCGGGCCGGCCTGCACTGAGCTGATCTTGTCCACGCCCAACGCGGCCAGCAACCCGCAGCAGGCCGACCAGCAGATCGTCTCCTACCTGCAGGCGCACCCGCAGATCAACGCGGTGATGACGCTCAACAACGCCATCGCCGGAGCCCTGATCACCGCGCTGGGCTCGGGCGCCAAGGCCAAGATCGCCACGTTCGACCTGAACAGCACGGTCGTGACCGACCTGCAGAACGGATCCCTGGACTTCGCCATCGACCAGCAGCAGTACCTGCAGGGATACATGCCGATCGTCTCCCTCTACCTGTACCTGAAGGCGCACGGCAACTCGGTCTCCCCGGGCCAGGTCCTGGACACCGGGCCGCTGATCGTGAACAAGAACAACGTCTCGACGGTCGAGGCGGCCATCAACGCGGGCGAGGACTGACCCGTCAGTTACCGGTCCCGGAGCCGCACGCCCTGCTCTAGGCGCGCGGCTCCGGGAGTCCCTTGAACACCCGCCGATCGAGGAACAGGTCATGGAAGTCACACCTCAGGACTCTGGCGGCGCCGACCGCGCGGCGGTGGCCGTCGCCGGAGGGACGGGGGGCGGCGGGGCGCCCCCGGGCCGCAAGGACGAGCGGCTTGTCCGGGTCAGCCGCGTGACCCGGCTCCTGCAGCGGCCCGACCTCGGCGCGCTGATGGGCGTCATCGCCATCTTCTTGATCTTCGGGGGCTTTGACGCCACGCCGAACCACCTGTGGTTCACCCAGACCGGACTGGCCGCGTGGAGCCAGCAGGCGGCCTTCTACGGGATCATGGCCGTGCCGGTCGGCCTGCTGATGATCGGCGGCGAGTTCGACCTGTCGGCGGGGGTCATGACCGGGGCCACCGCGATCGTCATGGCCCTGCTGGTGGGTCACCTGCACTGGAACGCCTGGCTGGCCATCGCGGGCACGCTGGTCTTCGCCGCGCTGATCGGCCTGCTGAACGGGTTCGTGGTGGTCAGATCGAAGCTGCCCAGCTTCATCGTCACGCTCGCCACGTTCTTCGTGCTGCGCGGCGTTAGCATCGGCGGGGTGCTGCTGGTCAACCACGGGAGCACCCAGGTCGCGCTGAACGGGACCTCGGCTGGCGGCCTGGCCAGTGCCAAGGACGTGTTCGGCAGCTCGTTCGGGAGCAGCGCCTCGCTGCCCAGCGGGTACCAGACCGCGGTCTTGTGGTTCATCGCGGTGACCGTCCTGGCCGCCTGGGTGCTGGGCCGGACGACGTTCGGCAACTGGATCTACGCGGTCGGCGGGGACGCGAACGCGGCCCGCAACACCGGCGTCCCGGTGGGCCGGACCAAGACCATGCTGTTCCTGGCCACCTCGCTGGCCGCGGGCCTGGTCGGGATCATCTCCTTCACCCAGGCCTCCTCGGCCGTGTCCGAGCAGGGCGTGGGGTACGAGTTCTTCTACATCATCGCCGCGGTGGTCGGCGGGTGCCTGCTTACTGGCGGGTACGGCTCGGCGGTCGGTGCCGCCCTCGGCGCCTGCATCATCGGCATGGCCTTCCAGGGCGTGATCTACGCGGGCTGGGACAGCTCGTGGGACTTCGCCTTCCTGGGCATCGTGCTGTTCCTCGCGGTGCTGGTCAACACGTTCGTCTACCGCCGCGCCCAGCGGGCACGCAGATGATCATTCCGATTGGAGGTGCTCGGCGATGAGTGACAACGCTTCGGACGGGGGCGGCGTGGCCGTCGGCGGCGGGGCGGCAGCCGACACGGTGCCGCTGCTCGAGGTGCGCGACGTGGCCAAGTACTTCGGCAGCGTGAACGCGCTGCAGGACATCTCGCTGAAGGTCTACCCGGGCGAGGTCACCTGCGTCCTGGGCGACAACGGGGCGGGCAAGTCCACGCTGATCAAGATCTTGTCCGGCGTGTTCCAGCCGGACGCCGGGGAGTTCCTCATCGCCGGGGAACCGGCCACGCTGGCCGGCCCGCGGGAGGCCAGGGCGGCCGGGATCGCCACCGTGTTCCAGGATCTGGCCACGGTGCCGCTCATGTCGCTGTGGCGCAACTTCTTCCTGGGCCAGGAGCCTGCCGTGGGGTGGGGGCCGCTGCGGCGGATGGACATCGGCAAGGCGCGGGCCATCATGCGCGACGAGCTGGCCAAGATGGGCATCGACGTGCGCGACCCGAACCAGAACGTGGGCACGCTGTCCGGCGGCGAGCGCCAGGCGCTGGCCATCGCGCGCGCGGTGTACTTCGGGGCCCGGGTGCTGATCCTGGACGAGCCCACGTCGGCGCTGGGCGTCCGGCAGTCCGGCGTCGTGCTCAAGTACATCGTGCAGGCGCGTGAGCTGGGCAAGGGCGTCATCTTCATCACCCACAACCCGCACCACGCCTACCCGGTGGGCGACCGGTTCTACCTGCTCAAGCGGGGGCAGCTGATGGCCAGCGTGCTGAAGAGCGAGACGACGATCAAAGACCTGACCGACATGATGGCCGGCGGCCAGGAGCTGGAGGAGCTCAGCCGGGAGCTGATGGGACTGACCGGCAGCCCCGACGCGCCCGGTCTGGAGCTGGCTGAGGTGGCCAGGGAGCTGGCCGAGGAAGCCCCGGCCGACCCTGCCGAGTTACCCGGCTGAGCTCTTGCGTGTCGCGGCGTCCTGGTTGAGGCTGGGCTGCCGGCCCTTGTCCGGGCCCTTGTCCCAGAGCATCGACTCGAGCGGGCCGTTGAAGAAGTGCCCGCGCGGGCAGCGGATCTTGACGCTCTCCAGCGGCCCGTCGGTGGACCGCATCGCGTACCGGTCCTGCACCGCGGCCGGGAGGCCGCACCGCGCCCTGCCGGTCCGGTCCAGGTAGGCCGGGCAGTCGAGAAACATGACACTGGTATCCATCGGAAACCCCCGTTCCCGTTTTGGTTGCTGCTTGGTGCGCGCCTTTGCAGATCCGGGGGGGCGGAGGGCGGCCCCTGATACAGGGCCGGTGGCGATTTAGCCCGGTTCCGGCCGGGTTGCGGGCCGCGGGTTTGGGGGTTGTGGCACACGAGCCCCGATAGACGGGGCTTGTGGACCACAAGGCCCGGCGGCTTCCTGTTCGGCGGCGGCGAACTCGGCTTCCGGCGCGCGTCCGGTCTTTGTCACCTAGTACAGCCATATGTTCATAGATATTGACAATCTCTTGTCCTGGCCTGACCATGAGGTCAGCCTGAGGAGCCGTCTGGGCTGGTAGAGCATCCGGCCGGTCACTGCTGTACCCGGCCGACGACGACGTGGCCGCGGCGGTCGATACCGCGGTCGGCCTGCTGTTACCTGCTGGCCGGCGGCTTGAGTGGTTATTCGAGCGGCTGGCGGGCGATGGCGGGCGGTTCGCGCCCGGCCAGCAGCCAGCTCACGACGGCCGCGATCAGCGGCATGCCGACCAGGATCCACAGCAGGCCGGCCACGGGGATGCTGGCCAGCTCCGAAAGCTGGTCCAGCTTGTTGGTGCTGAAGAAGCCGATCGCCGCGAGATAGCCTCCGGCCGTTCCGACGATCGCCCCGGTCAGCGCGAGCGCGGCCGCGGTCACCGCGGTGAGCGTGCGGCGGGCCGCGCCGCTGGCCCCGGTCGCAGCCAGCGTGCGCAGGTCACTGGCGGTCTCGCTGCGGACCAGGCCGATGCTCATCGCGAGGATGCCGAGCGCGAGCACCATTGCGAAGATCGTGGCCGCGTCGGTGACCTGCGTGAGCGACGGGATGCTGTTGACGGTCTCGATGGTCAGCCCGGCCGCGGCCGCGGTCTGCCTGGCGTTCGTGATCTGCGTGAAGGTCAGCCCGCCCGGCGCCTGGATCAGCCAGCCGACGGTGGTCGCGGTGAACTTGAACGTCCGCATGGCATGCTCGGTGATCACCGTGTTCGGCGCCGAGGTACCCGACGGGAGCGCGCTGACCTCCTGGATCGGCGGGTCGGGCAGGCAGCTGCCCGGCAGGCAGGAGTTGTTGGGGCCGACCTTGGCGGTGTCCCAGAGCTGCAGGTGCGGCGCGGTGGACAGGCCCGGCCGCATGGTGAGGAAATCGGCGTCGGGATTGACCTGCGCCGGCGTGATCCCGAACGCGTTCAGCAACTGCGGGGTCGCGACGTAGGTGATGCCGGACCAGGCCCGGCCGGGTCCGCCGTACTGCAGGCTCCCGCTGGGCGCCTCCAGCGTGATCATGTACCGGTCATCGACCGAAGCGGCGATGCGACCCGCGGTCGTCCCCGCCGCGGCGAGCTGGCTCGCGGTCGGCTGCGGCCCGTTCGGGTTGTCATGACCGGGCGGGTAGACGATGAGCTGGCTGGACGTCAGGTTGGGGCCCACGTAGTCGACCGCTCCGCCGAACCGGCCAGAGCTGACCACGAGGACGATGGACGCGATCAGCACGCTGAGGCTGATCGCCGCGAGCGCCGGACCCGACCGGGCGCGGTACCGGGCCAGGTCCCGCAGCGCTAGCCGGGCCATGACCGGCGTCCAGCGGCCGAGTCTGGCCAGCACCGCCAGGCAGGCCGGGGACAGCAGCACCACGGCGACCACGAGTGCGATGATTCCCCCGGCGACCTCCTGCAGCTGCGCCGTACTGCCTCCCGCACCGCTCCCGACGCCGGACCCGGCCGTGCCGAGCAGGAAGAACGCGAGAGCCAGGGCCCCCAGGCCGAACGGAATCGCCAGGTGGCGTGTGGCCTTCGGCGCGGGCGGGCGGCCGGACAGCGCGGCTACGACCGGAACCCGGGCGATCGCCCGGGCGGGCCGTGCGGCGGCGGCATAGGCCGCGACGACGGCCAGGATCACCGACACCCATATCACCGTCCACGGCAGCTGGAACGCGCCGATCACGTGATGGGCGCTGACCTGTGCGTGCGGACGGTAGGCGAGCCAGGCCACCAGGCCGAGCGCGAACCCGGCCACCGCTCCCACGACACCGGTGGCCAGGCCGTTGGCTCTGATGACGAGGCGGATGTTGGACGGCGTAGCGCCCTGGGCGGCGAGCATGCCGATCGCGCGGAGCCGGCGCTGCGCCAGCACGGTGAAGCCGCCCGCCGCGACCATCGCGATGAGCAGGATGCCGAGCACGGCCGCCACGAGCGAGATCGTCTCGGGGTTGACCACGCTTCCGGCCGCCACCGTCTGCGGGGTCGCCGCGGTCGCACCGATGTCAGCCGGGGAGACGCCCGGCGCGTCGAACAGCACCGTGGCCTGCGTCGGCGCGGTGACCTGGCCCGGTGCCACCAGGGCGAACTCATCGAGCAGGTTCTGCGGGTTCTGCACGATCCCGGTGATTTTCCTGCTGACCCCGCCGGCGGTCCAGGAGCTGCCGACCGCGAGATGGAAGTCCGAGGCGACCCCGGCGGTCACCGCCACCTGGCCGGCACCGGCCGGGTAGTGGCCGCTGATCACGGAGAGCATCGGCTGCCCGAACGGCCCGTGCGGGTTCTGGGCACGCAGGCTGTAGGTCTGGATCGAGCCGGGCACGTTGAGCGTCTGGTTCTCGATCACGTCCACCGTGCCGAAGCGGCGGGAGATCGACGCGATCTCGGCGGCGACACGCGGGGCCGGCCCGGTGAACGTGGCGAGATCCTGTGCGGTGCCGAAGGCCGCGCTCGCCGGGCTCGGCGTGGTGGTGGCGACCGCCGAGCCCACGACCGTGGCGCCCACCGCGACCGTGATCAGCGCCAGGATCAGCAGCTGCTGCCGCCACTCCCGGCGGAGCAGCCGCAGCGCCCAGCGGATGACCGCGCGGCGCGCGGGAATGCCCCCGTTCGACGCTCTGCGGGCGGCCGGCCGTTCCCGCACCGCGGCGCTCATCGGGTGTCCCCAGGCGCGAGCAGCGGCTCACGACCCGGCGCCGGGGCGGGCAGGTCGGTGACCCGGCCGTCCCGCAGGAAGAGCACCTGGTCCGCCCACGAGGCAAGCTGCGCGTCGTGGGTCACCACCACCACGCTCATCCCGGCGTCCTGGCACGCGTCGCGCAGCAGGCGCATGACCGCCTCGCTGTTGGCCGAGT
Source organism: uncultured Actinomycetes bacterium (assembly GCA_963819785.1). Taxonomy (GTDB): domain Bacteria; phylum Actinomycetota; class Actinomycetes; order Streptosporangiales; family Streptosporangiaceae; genus Palsa-504. The sequence continues at coordinate 54,277 of CAWFXW010000022.1, forward strand.
CCAGCGCGCCCGACGGCTCGTCGGCGAGCAGCAGCCGCCGCTCCCCCACCGTCGCCCGGGCGATCGCCACCCGCTGCCGTTCGCCGCCGGAAAGCTGGTCGGGGTAGTGCGCGGACCGGCCGGCCAGGCCCAGCCGCTCGAGCGCCCGCAGGCCGGCGACGCGCGCCTTGCGGGCGGACAGGCCATCCAGCTCAAGAGGCAGCGCCACGTTCTCCGCCGCGGTCAGGCCGGGCAGCAGGTTGAAATCCTGGAATACGTACCCGACCGTGCGGCGCCGCAGCCGGGCCCTGGCGTTGCGCGACATGCCCGCAACCGGCTGCCCGGCGATCAGCACCTCGCCGCCGGTCGGTTCCTCCAGCGTTCCCGCGATGGTCAGCAGCGTGCTCTTACCCGAGCCGCTCGGTCCCATCACCGCGACCATCGCGCCCTCGTCGACCGACAGGCTGACCTCGCGGAGGGCGTGTACCTGGGCGGTGCCCTGTCCGTAGGACCTGGACACCTGCCGTAGCTCTAGCATCGTCATGGCAGCCAGCGTCCCGCCCGGCGGCGGCGACCGCATCACGCGCTCGGGGTAGGCCGGGTCACTCGTTGGAGGGATACGCCGCAGGGCCGTGCGGAGGTAGCGTGCAAGTGTGCTGGGCTGGTTGCGACGCAGGACGTGGGGGATATCGGGACGGCTGATCGCCTCCTACATTCTCGTCACGCTCGCCGTCGTGGTGCTGGTCGAGGCGCTCGTGCTCGGCTTCCAGGTGCCATCGCTGGTGAACGGCGCCCAGGGTCAGGCCCAGGTGGACGCCACCGCGCAGAGCTACGCCCAGCAGCTCTCCCAGCGCTACCGCGGCGGCTTGCCGTCCGGGACCGTGCTCGGCGACCCCGGCCAGCCGGCGCAGCCGGGCCAGGCCCGGCCGGCGCCGGACGGAACGCTGGTCGTTCCGGCGATCACCGGGCCGATCCGCAGTGACCTGGCGGTCACCGCCGTCGTGGCGATCGCCGCCAACGGCACGGTCGTGGCGTCCTCCGTGCCATCCCGGTACCCGGCCGGGCGTTCGGCGGCCAGCGAACTCCCCGCCCCAGCGGGCTCGGCGATGGCCGCGGACCTCACCCATGTCCTGGTCAAAGCTCCGCCCGCGTCCACGCCGTACGGCACCGTGATCTGGACGGTGGCTCCGGCCATAGCGCCGGGACCGGTTGCCTACGTCTATGTTCAGGCGCCATGGTCGCCCGAGTTCATCGACCCCATCCGCGCCGTAGGCGAGTTGAATCAGCTTGGTGACGCCGGCCCGCTGCTGCCGACCTCCTACGTGCTGCTCATCGCGATCGTGCCGGTCGGCGTGCTGTTCGGGCTGCTGGCCTCACGCCGCCTGGTCCGCCGGGTACGCCGCCTGGAACAGGCCACCCTCGCGGTAGCCGACGGAGACTACACCATCACGCTGCCCGTCTCGGGCCGGGACGAGGTGGGCCGGCTGGAGGCGAACTTCACTATCATGACCAGCCAGCTCGGCTCGGCGCTGGAGGCCGAACGCCAGCGAGCCACCGGCGAAGCGCGGGCCGCGGAGCGGGCCCGGATCGCGCGGGAGATCCACGACGCGATCTCCCAGCACCTGTTCGCCCTGCGGATGACCGCCGCCGGGATGCGCCGGGCCGACCCGGGCAATGAGCAGGCCCGGACGATCGAGCGCATCAGCGAAGAGGCCCTGCGCGACATGTCGGCGCTGCTGATCGAGCTGCGCCCTGCTAGCTTGAACGGGCCGGCCTGGACATGGCCGGGCTCGCCCCGGCCCTGCAGGAGATCTGCGCGGCCTACCGCGACCGGCTCGGCGTCACCGTCGACGTCAGCCTGGACGAGGTGACCGTCCCCGCGCCCGTCGAGCACGCGCTGCTGCGCATCACCCAGGAGGCATGCGTCAACGCGGTCCGGCACGGCAACGCCCGGCGGCTCAGCGTGTCGGTGACCCGTCAGGACGGGCACGTCGAGCTGGCCATCCGCGACACCGGCACCGGCTTCGACCCGGACATCCCGCACGCCGGCTCCGGGCTGGCTCACATCCGGGACCGGGTCGCCGAACTGGGCGGCACCGTGGAGATCGACAGCGCGCCTGGGCGCGGCGCGGCGCTCACGGTCCGGGTGCCGGTGCCGTGACGATCCGGGTGGTGATCGCCGACGACCACCGCGTCGTCCGGGACGGACTGTGCTACCTGCTCGGCCAGGAACCGGACATCGAGATCGCGGGCGAAGCCGGCGACGGCCGGCAGGCGGTCGCCGTCGTCACCGCCACCCGCCCGGACGTGCTGCTGCTCGATCTGTACATGCCGGGGCTGGACGGGCACGCCGTACTCGCCGCACTGCACGACCTCGCCCACCGGCCCGCCGTGGTGGTGCTGACCTCCGCCGCCGACGACGAGCACCTGGTCCGCGCCATGCACGCCGGCGCGACCTCCTACCTGCTGAAGACCGCCGCGGCCGAGGACGTCATCGCCGCCGTCCGCGACGCCGCCGCCGGCACCGCCAGCCTCGGCCCCGAGCTGCTGACCCGGTTCACTCAGGCGCTGCGCCGCAGGCCGCCGCCGGACCCGCTGCAGCCGCTCTCCCCGCGCGAACGCGACGTACTCCAGCTGATCGCCCGCGGTCACAGCAACCGGCAGATCGCCAGGGATCTGGCCATCGGCGAGCAGACCGTCAAGACCCACGTGCGCGGCATCTTGACCAAACTCGGCCTGCAGGACCGCGTCCAGGCGGCGATCTTCGCCCTCCGCCACCAGGCCGGCGGCCGCGAGCACCAGCCATAACGAGGGCTCGCCCATGGTGGCGGCGTGCGTGACCAGCAGTGAATCGGGCGGTACCAGGTCCACCCCGTCCGGGTCGTTGAGGTACCCGGGGGCGCTCCCGGCCTTTCCGGTGTGACCGTACTGCCAGACGACGCGCTTGGTGGCGGGATCGACCACGCAGACCCGGTGGTTGAAGTCGTCGTTGAGCAAGATGTCGCCGTTGGGCAGGGGCAGGGCCAGCGAGGGCTGGTTGAACCCGCCCATCCGCCACAGCAGACGGCCGGCGGAAGTGAACTCGACGACCTGGCCGGGGTTGGAGTAGTCCACGGTCAGGTACCGCCCCGGGTACACCTCGTTGGTATCGGACGGGTACAGGACCCCGGGCGGGTTCGCCGACCACGATACGGCGCCGCCCAGGGACATCTCGTCGGTCCAGTCACCGTTGATCTCGGTGATGAGGTAGTTCCCGTCGGTCATCGGGAACGCGCCGTTGGGGCTGCCGAACCGGTGCGGTGGCTGGTGCATGCAGGCGTTGGTGGTCCGGCCGATGACGCGGGTCAGGACGTGCGCGGGCGGGGTGATGATCACTATCCGGCAGTTCTTGATGTCGGCTGAGACGATAACCCCGGACGGGGTCAGCATCGCGTCGTCCGGGTTGAACAGGTGGTCGGGGCCGCCGCCCGGGACGCCCGGCACGCCGTACCGGTAGACGATCTTGCTGGTGGCCACGGATATCACCGAGATGACGTAGTCGTCTTCCTGCGTGGCGATGATGTACCGGCCGTCGGGCGAGAAGAACGCGTCGTCCGGTTCGGCGAAGGTCTGGCCGGGCGCGAGGTCCCCGGGGCGCGGGAACTCCCACCGGACGCGGCCCTGCGGGTCGACGATCAGCAGCCGGTTGTTGCGGTGGTCGGCGATGAGGACGGCGGCGGGCAGTACCGACGGATCCGAGCCCGGCGCGAGCAGGCCGGGCCCGGTCGCCGGAGCGAGCCATGGCTCCTGCGCGGCCTGCGGGATGGCCTGCCCGGCGGGAACCAGGCGCAGCGTGGTCACCGAGGGCAGCGTGCGCGATCCGTCCTCACCGCCGAGCAGGTAGCCGACCCCCCCACCCGCCTCCCCTGCCCCCCACACCGCGCCCGCGGCGTAGGCGACCGGCACGGGCAGCCGGCCCGCGGCGCTGACGGTGGCCGTGGCCGGATCGAAACGGTAGACGATCGGGCTGGCCGCACCCGCGACCACGCCACCCGCCAGGTAGATCTGCCCGCCCAGGACGAGCGCCGCCGCGCCCTGGACCGGGGCGAGCAGGTGCCCGGCCACGCTGACCTGGCCGGTGGCCGGGCTGATCCGCTGGATGACGCTCGTGGCACCGGATCGCGCCTGCCCGCCGAACACCCAGATCTCCCCCGCGGCGGCGGCCACCGCCGCGTACCGCACCGGCACCGGGAGCCGCGCGGCGACCCGGAAGTGCCGGCCGTCGCCGGTGGCGAGGACCTGGGGATCCCAGCGGGCGCCGTCGTAGCCGCCGATCACGTAGGCGAGCGACCCGGCGCTCACCCCGCTGGCGTCCGAACGGGCAACGGGCAACTGGCCGACGACGACGCCCGTGACCGAGGCGCCGACACCGACCGCCTGGACGGTGGGCACGCTGCCCGCCGTGCCACCGCCGAACAGGTATGTCTGGCCGCCGAGGATGGCGCCCGCGGCGTCGTGCGTGGCGGCGGCCAGGCGCGCGGCGGCATGAGTCGCGCCGGTGGCCGGGTCCAGGCTGGTCACCGCGTCCGTCGAGGTCCCCTGGGAGGTCAGCCCGCCCGCGATCAGCAGGCCACTGGCACCGGGCAGCGCGACCTCCCGGGACAGCGGCGCCGGTAGCTGGTACGCGGCGGGCATGATCTGCAACGTCATCCCGGTGGCCGACGCGTCGCCCGGCGCGCGCGTCGGCGCGGGCGTCGACGGCGAGGCCGAACGGGCGGGCCCGCGGGTGGCTATGTGGAAGACCGAATAGCCCAGCGGCAGCAGACAGCACGCGGCCACCACGGCCATCATGATGCGGAACCGCCGCCAGGCAGGCATAGCCCCACATACTGCCAGATCAGCGCGGGCCGAAACCCGGAAAAGTCAGCCGATGACAGGCTCGGGCCGCGGGAAGGTGGTGGTGAAGGCGTACCGGGAGGCGCGGTACAGGTGGCGGGCGAACTCGACGGGGCGGCCGGCCTGGTCGTAGGCGGTGCGTTCCATGGTGAGCAGGGCGGTGCCGCGGGTCTCGTCCAGCATGCGGGCCTCGGCGGCCGAGGCGTTCTTGGCGCCCATCCGCTGGGTCGCCGAGTACAGGCCGACGCCGGAGGCACGCAGCAGCTCGTACAGGCCGTGTTCTTCGAGCATCTCGACGTTGAGCTGGACCAGCCCGGCCGGCAGGTAGTTATGCATCAGGGCCATCGGTTCGGCGTCGGCCAGCCGGATCCGCTCCAGCGACATCACCAGCGCCCGCTCGGGCAGTTGCAGCGCCGCGGCAACCTGGTCGCTGGCGTGGCTGACCTCGGCCTTGAGCACCCGGGTGGCGGGCTGGCGGCCGCTGGCCGCCAGGTCGTCGTACAGGCTGGTGAGCTCGACGTTGCGGTCAATCCGCTCGTTCGCGACCAGGGTGCCCGCGCCGCGCTTGCGGACGACCAGGCCCTTGTTGGCCAGGTACAGGAAAGCGGCCCGGACGGTGGGCCGGGACAGGCCGAGCATCTCGGCCAACTGGACCTCGTTTTCCAGCCGGGCGCCGACCTTGAGCGCGCCGGATCTGATGGCGGACTCGAAGTGCTGCGCTAGCTGGAAGTACAACGGCACCGGGCTGGTCCGGTCGATGGTGATCGGGCCGCTCGCACCGATCTCGCGTGCAGGCATTATCGTCAATCCGGGAAGGTCATTAGGCATGTTTGTTTGGACATTGTAACCACTGCGGAGTTAATCTGCGGAGCGCTATGGAGTGCAACCCGGGGTTCACCTTTGTTTAGAGCGTAGTGAAACCCGGGTTTCACTACGTTTTCGGCTTGTCTTGACATTCTCACAGACTCTTGACAGGTCATATCGGCGCGGGCGAGGATCAGCTATCGCGACCGGCGAATGCTGCTGGGCGGCGGGGACCCGGTGGGCATGCTGGCGGACCTGGGCAACCGGGTCAACCACGTGCACCTCAAGGACGCCCGGCTGCCGGTCATGGCCGAGATCATCGCGGACGAGGCGCCGGTGACCGAGATCTGGACCCAGGAGGCGTTCTGCGCGCTGGGCGGCGGCGACCTGGACGCCGACGCCGTGCTAGACGGCCTGCGCCGGATCTCGTTCGGCGGCTGGCTGGTGGTCGAGCAGGACATCCTGCCGCGCAGCGCCGAGCGCTTCGCGCGCGCGGCGGCCGAGCAGCGGCACAACCGGGAGTTCCTGGCCGCGCGCGGCCTATAAAAGGAAACACGGTAAACGAGAGGCGGCAGCTGTCACATGGGACCGTTCGGAATAGGCCTGATAGGTGCAGGGCGCATGGGCCGCACCCATCTGCGGGCCCTGGCCGGCTCAGACCTCGTGCAGGTGACCGCCATCGCGGAGATGTCACCGGCGGCCCGCCAGGCGGTGGCCGGGACGGGCGCTACCTGCTACGAGAGCGTCGCGGAGATGCTGGACCGGGCGGCGCCGGACGGGGTGCTCATCGCCGCCCCCACCGACCAGCACGGCGCGATCATCGCCGAGGTCGCCGCGCGCGGGCTGCCCATCTTGTGCGAGAAACCGTGCGGGCTTACCGCCGCGGCGGCGCGGGCGTCGGCGCACGCCACGGCGGCGGCCGGGGTGCCGCTGCAGGTGGCCTACTGGCGGCGGTTCGTGCCGGGCCTGCGGCAGCTGCACGACCGGATCGCCGCGGGTGAGCTGGGCGTCATCCACCTGATCACCTGTTACCAGTGGGACGAGCAGCCGCCGTCGCCGGCCTTCCGCGCGCACAGCGGCGGGATCGCGATCGACATGGGCGTGCACGAGTTCGACCAGCTGCGCTGGCTGACCGGCCAGGACATCGCGGGCCTGGCCGCGGTGTCATCCGGCGCGGCACCGGGCGGGATCGCCGACGTCGACGGCGCGCAGGTGGTCCTCACCCTGTCCGGCGGAGCCACCGGGTTCGTCTCGCTCGGCCGCTACTTCCGGCTGGGCGATGCGGTGTGGGCCGAGGCGTTCGGCACCGAGGGCCACGAGCGCTGTGACGTCATCGACCCGGCCGAGGGCGAGGTCGCCCAGCTCGCGGCGCTGCGCGCCCAGGCCGAGAGCTTCGCGTCGTTCGCGGCGGGCGGTCCGTGCGAGGGGGCCACCGCCGACAACGCGGTCGCGGCGCTGACCGCGGCCGAGCAGGTCACCGCCGCGATACCGGCCGCACACCCGGGCCAGCACGTCGCGGGCCAGAACGTCAGCGACGGCCTGGCGCCGAGCTACCGGCACCGGCCGGGCGGATGAGCGCGGTACCGCCGCCGCTGCGGATCGGCATCGTCGGCTACGGGGTGATGGGCAAGGCGCACAGCTACGGCTGCTGCGCTTCGAGTCCGGCGCGCGCGGCACCGTGGAGGTGGCGCGGGCCGCGGTGCGCCGGCCGTGTGACTTCACCGTCGAGGTGAACGGCAGCCAGGGCACGCTGGTGTTCAGCTACGCGCGGCTGAACGAGCTGTGGTACGGCGGCGCGGACAACGACGTCGGCCTGTACGGGATGCGCCGGATCCGGGCCGAGCACCCGTCCCACCCGTACGCGGCGCAATGGTGGCCGATCGGCCAGGGCGTCGGCTACGGCTCCTCGTTCGCCAACCAGGCCGCCGACCTGCTGGAAGGCTGGCCGGACGCGCCATGGCGCCCGGATTTCCGTGATGGCGCGGCGGTCCAGGCGGTGTGCGACGCGATGGAGTTCTCGGCCGCCTCCGGGCGCTGGGTCAGCGTCAGCGAGGTGCTCGCGAGCACGCTGTGACCTGCGCCGAACGCCCTATACGATGGTCGCGCTGACCTACTACGCGCACCGGGAGAAGCTGCGGGACGTGGGGCGCGAGGGCGACCTGGAGGCGATGAACCGGCAGGCGGTCCGGATCGCCCGTTCGGTCGCGGCCGAGGCCGCTGCCTCCGGCGGGGCTCTGGTGGCCGGGAACGTGTGCAACACCTGGGCCTATGACCCCGATGACCCGTCGACCGCCCGGGCGGTGCGAGCCATGTACACCGAGCAACTGGGCTGGGCGGCCCAGGAAGGCGTCAACTTCGTCATCTCCGAGACCAACGACTACCTGGGCGAGGCGCTGATCGCGCTGGAGGTCATCCAGGGACTCGGGCTGCCCGCGATGGTGACACTGGCGCCCACGCAGCCCCACCTGACCAGGGACGGGTACGAGTACACAGACGCGTGCCGCATCCTGGCCGCCGAGGGAGCCGCGATCGTGGGGCTGAACTGCGACCGCGGGCCGCGGACCATGCTGCCGCTCATCGCCAAGATCCGGGACACGGTGGAGTGCGCGGTGGCCGTACAGCCGGTCCCGTACCGGACCGACGCGATCGCGCCGACCATGGAGACCCTGCGGGATCTGGACGGCTCGCGGGCGTTCCCGATCGCGCTCGATCCCTTCACCTGCACGCGCTTCGACATGGCGCAGTTCGCCGTTCAGGCCCGCGACCTGGGCGTGAACTACGTAGGCATCTGCTGCGGCGCGGGCCCGCACCACGTGCGGGCCATGGCCGAGGCGCTGGGCCGCGCGGTCCCGGCCAGCAAGTACTCGCCGTCGATGGACCTGCACCCGATGTTCCGGGCTGACGTCTCGGCCAAGGATGCGGCCTTCCTGCCCTCCTGGAATGCCTGACCCCCGGAGCGCTAGGGCTGGACCATGATCGTGAGCAGAAATGGGCAATAGTTGTCCCGAACTGCCCGCGATCATGAAACTGGGCCGGGTCAGGGGTGGGTCGGGTCGGTGACGCGGGCCATGAACAGGGGTTCCCCGGTGGTGCGGTCGGTCACCACCATCAGGTAGGGACGGTCGAAGATGACCGGCGGCGGCCCGGATCTGCCCGCGGCCGCGACCACGCCGACGGCGGTCGCGGCGCTGGCCACCGTGCCCTTCTCCCCCACCTGCAGGGTGGCCGCGTGCTCGACCAGGCCGATGCAGCAGGCCTGCGGGGACAGCGCGCTGAAGTCGGCGGCCGGGCTGAACGCGACGCCCATGCCGAGCCCGCTCAGCAGGGTCCGCATGCTCACCTTGTCCCGAAGGTTCACCTTGGGCAGCGAGATCTCCCGGCTGAGCACCGGGCCAGCCTTCCCGCCCGCCGCGAGCGTGGTGGTGAGCGTGCCGAGCTGGGCCGCGGTCGGCAGCGCGCAGCCGCCGGGGCCGGCGGGCGGCAGCAGCGCCATCATGGCCAGCCGACCGTTGACGTACGGCAGCCAGACGGCGGTCCAGCCGTCCGCGCTGGCCGAGACGTACGGGCCGCCATGCATAAACTGCGCGCTGACCTGCTGCCCGGCGGCGGTGGTGAACGACCCGGGTTCGGTCTGGCTGGCCTGGAACGGGGTGGCCCAGGCCGCCTTCAGGTACAGCGCGTCGGTCAGCACCCAGCCGATGTCCTGCAGCGAGCCCGGATCCAGCAGTTGCGGGATCAGCCCGTGGGTGGCGGTGGCGATGGCCTGGTCGATCTGCTGCACGGCCTGGTCGGGCTTGCTGAGCAAGGGCACCTGGGCCACCCCGGCACCGTAGCCGGTGGCCACGGCGTTCAGGTAGCTGTGCAGGGTGTCCAGGGTCGGGTCAGCCCAGACCTGATCGGTCGAGTTCACCGTCACGCCGGGGCCGCCGAGCCCGCGGAGCGCCGCGGAACGCGCCTGCAGCCCGGCCTCCAGCGCCTGACCGCTCGCCGCCGGCAGATGCAGCACGCTGCCCATGGCCTGCGCCGTGGCCCCGCGCGCGCCGAGGTAGGCCATGCCCAGCCCGCTGGCCAGGCTGGACGGCGACAGCACCAGGTTGGCCCGCGGATCGGACCGGCACCAGGCGCCGAGCGCGTCGAGCCCGAAGGCGGTGTCGGCCGAACCGAAGGGGCGCGGGCTCACCAGCGGCTCGTGCAGCGCCACGCCGTGCGCGATGACCGGCGGCGGCGGCGTGGACCCGCATCCCGCCAGGCCGCATCCCGCGAGGGCCAGCGCGATGACGGCCCGCAACTCGTTCTTCATGCGCATCAGACGGCCCGCAGCCTGCTCTGGTTGCATACCTGGGTGCCCGAGGCGCTGGACCTGCTCGACGTGGCCGTGGAGATCCCGATGATCGGCTCGGGCGAGAGCCTCAACGTGGCGGTGGCCGGATCCCTGGTGCTGTACCGCCTGGCCGGGTTCTTGTGAGGGATCATTGGTCATACCAGGTCCTTAGGAAGGGAGAGCCGCGGTGGACAGTGCTGAGCTGCGGGCTGTGCAGCAGCCGCTCAAGGACGCCTACCGGGAGGACCCCGGGCAGGCGCTGATTACCTTGCGGGCGCACGGCAAGCTCGAGGACCAGGCGATCTCCTGCTCGGTGGCCACCGGGCAGGCGCTGACCGTGGCGGGCCTGCACCCGGCTACCGGCGGGGACGGCTCGCTGGCCTGCTCCGGCGACATGCTGCTGCAGGCGCTGGTGGCATGCGCGGGTGTCACGCTGCGGGCGGTGGCCGCCTCGCTGGGGATCGACGTGACCGGAGGAACCGTGAGCGCCGAGGGCGACCTGGACTTCCGGGGCACCCTGGCGGTCAGCAAGGAGGCGCCGGTCGGGTTCAGGTCTATCCGGCTCCGGTTCGACCTGGACACCGAGGCGAGCGCCGAGCAGCTCGAGACGCTGATCCGGCTGACCGAGCGGTACTGCGTGGTCTACCAGACGCTGGCCCGTCCGGCTCAGCTGTCGGTATTGGCAGGCGAGTAGCTCATGCCTGGCCTCGCCGACGCGCAAAGAGGCGAAGGTCCGTAACCTGCGTCAAGTACTGTCCGCTCGAGCCTTATCGAGCAGGCCGCCGATGGCCGCCCAGACGTCGGGGTGGTTCAGCAGGTCGAAGTGATGCAACGCACCGAGCCCGCGGCCGAGGTGAACGGGGAACGGGATGTGCTGGCGGGAGCCGCGCCGCCCGTGTGCGCTGGCGGGCTGGACGAGCAGGTCGCCGACCACGGCGCCGAGCGGACTCGCGGGATCAGGGGTGAGCGTGGCGCTGATCACGTAGTGGTTCGCGTCAGCCAGCAGCGCAGCCTCGCTCCGGTGATCGCGCAGGCAGCAGCCGGGGCCGCAGCCGGTCCAGTCGTCATCGAGCACGTACCCGTGGCGCAGATCCCTGATCGAGCTCGACCCGGCGGCCAGGTCAGCGAACGGCCTGGTCTCGGGTACCTTGCTCAGGATCCAGCCCGCGACCCCGGCTGCGCGAGCGAGCGGAGCGCCCATGTGCGGCGATCCCAGGTAGAAGATGTGCCGGACCCGTTCCACCCATCCGGCGGAGGCTTCGCGACCGTAGTGGCAGGCGCTGCGGATGACCAGGCCGCCCATGGAGTGACCGGCCAGCAGGATCTCCTGCACCGGCTCTGGCCAGGCTCCCTCCAGGGAATCCAGCAGATCCGCGAGGTCGCGGCCGCTGTCGGACACGTGCCGGCCGGTGTTATACCGGACGTAGACGGGCGTGTAGCCGAACTCTGCCCGCAGGCGGTCACCATAGGGCACGCAATCGCCGGCCCGCCGCCGCCAGGAGTCATCCGTCTCCGCCAGCCCATGCACGAACACCGCCAGCCTGGGCAGGCCACGGGGAAACGCGGCGGCGACCTCGCCGACGGTCAGGCCGACATCGCGTCCGCCTGCGCGCGCCGCCGATCTTGATGGCCAGCGGCTCCAGGTCGGGTCCGAACCGATCGCCGGCCACAGCGTTCAGCGCGGCGAGGGCGAGGTTGCCCGCGGGGTCCCGGCCGGCTCGCCACCCGCCCCGAGCAGCGATGCAGCCTGCCCGGCGGCCGTGCCCGCTACCGCGCCGGCCGCCCTGACCGCCAGGTAGGTGCCCCGTGCGACCGTGTCATGGACGCGCTGGACCGGAGCACCGGCCGGCCCCGCCGGGCCGAACGACCGGCGGGCTAGGGCCTGGTGCACCTGCTCGATCCGGGACACCAGCCCGCCGAATGCCAGGCCGCCCAGCCTGCCTGCCGCGCGAAGTTCCGCTGGAGTCATCACGCACCTCCCGGCGGACGAGCCGCCCACTCATTAGAACCCGGTGAACCCGCAGGCCCGGCGATGGCCGCCTGCTGTGGGCAGATCTGCCTGCGGCAGCGCGGCGAGGGGTTCCGGGCCGGTCATGACGCAGGCTGGAGACATGGCTCAAGATGAGAAGAACCCCCTGTTCAGCGAGCGGGTCCGCGAGCAATTGCTGATCCAGCGGATCCTGGTGCTCGACGGGGTGCTAGACGACGACAACGGGACGCTGCTCGCGACCCAGCTACTGACCCTCGCGGTGGAGGACCCGGCCGCCGACATCGCGCTGTGGATCAACTCCCCCGGCGGGTCGGTCCCGTCCATGCTCGCCATCCGCGACGTCATGCGGCTGGTGCCGTGCGACGTGTCCACGCTGGCGCTCGGGCTGGCCTGCAGCGCCGGGCAGTTCCTGCTCTCGGCCGGGGCCAGGGGCAAGCGGTTCGCGCTGCCGCACGCGCGCATCTTGATGCACCGCGGCTCGGCCGGCATCGGCGGCAGCGCGGTCGACGTCGAGGTCCAGGCGGACGACCTGCGGCACATGGTCGACACGGTGCTCGGCCTGATCGCCGAGGACACCGGCCAGCCGGTCGAGCGCATCTTCGACGATTCGCTGCACGACCACTGGTACACCGCCGCCGAGGCCCGCGAGTACGGCTTCATCGACGAGATCGTCGGGTCGTTCGGCCAGATCATGGCGGGCAGACGGCACCGGATCGGACTGAAGGGTCTGGATGCATGAGCAGTTACACGATTCCCAACGTCATCGCCCAGCACCCGCGGGGCGAGCGGATCATGGACGTCTACTCGCACCTGCTCACCGAGCGGATCGTGTACCTCGGCACCGGGATCGACTCCGGCGTGGCCAATACGCTGATCGCCCAGCTGCTGCACCTGGAGGCCGAGAGCCAGGAGCAGGAGATCAACCTGTACGTCAACTGCGAGGGCGGGGACCTGCCGTCGATGCTCGCGGTGTACGACACCATGCAGTACATCCAGGCGCCGGTGGCCACCACCTGCGTGGGCCAGGCCATCGGGGTGGGCGCCGTGCTGCTGGCGGCCGGCACGGCGGGCCGGCGGTCCCTGCTGCCGCACGCCAGGGTGGTGCTGCACCAGCCGGCCGCGCGCGGCCAGGGACCGATCCCGGACCTGATCCTGCAGGCCGACGAGCTGGTCCGGATGCGGGCCGAGATCGAGGCGATCCTGTCCGTGCACACCGGGCAGTCGGTGCCGACGCTCCGCGCCGATACCGACCGGGACCGGGTGCTCAACGCCCAGGCCGCGGTCGCCTACGGGATCGCCGACCAGGTGCTAGGCCATCGCTCGGCGGACGCCGAGGCGGCCGGTGATCCCGACCGGGCTAGGCAGCCAGCGAGAGCATAACGGGGCCGGTAGCGCGCGACGGCCGGGCCGCCTGCTGGCGGCGCAGGTCGCCGGACACCTGCTCGGTCAGCCCGATGAGCGTGGTGCCCAGCGCGCCCGCGAGGGCCGCGATCATCTCGCTCGAGGGCTCCTTGCGGCCGCGCTCGATCTCGGACAGGTACTGGGGCGAGATCCCGGCCCGGCCCGCGGTCTCGGCCAGGGTTTCCTGCTGATCCTGGCGCAGCGTACGCAGACGCTGACCCAGCACCTCCCGCCACAGTGGTTCTTGAGGCGGGGGCTCGGGACGCCGCTGCGGGGGCAAGGGGCTCTCGCCGCAGCGGATAGACCTTAGCGCTCTCGGCCATAACTCAGCGTACGGGCGGGATCCCGCCCGCACGCTGAGATTTCGCTGCCAGCGGAGCTACAGGCTGGCGATGGCGGCCAGCACGTCCAGCTTGGCGGCCCGGCGGCCGGGCCAGCTGGCCGCGACCAGGCCGAGCAGCGCGGCCAGGATCAGGAAGATCACCAGGCTGGACCAGGGCACTACGGTGTCGGTGATGCCCTGGTTCTTCAGCGAGGAGACCAGGGCGATGCCCATGCCGGTGCCGATGATGATCCCGATGATGGCGCCGAAGATGGCCAGGATCACGGCCTCGGACCGGATCATGGTCCGGACCTGGCGCCGCCGCATGCCGACCGCACGGAGCAGGCCGATCTCATGGGTGCGCTCGAACACCGAGAGCATGAGGGTGTTCACGATCCCGATCAGCGCGATGATCACGGCCAGCGCGAGCAGTGCGTAGACCAGCCCGAGGATCTGGTTGACCGCGGACACCTGCGACTGCTCGAACTGAGCCTTGGTCTGAACCTTGATGTTCGGGAACGGGATCAGGGCGCTGGTGACGGCGTTGTCCACCGCGGTGCTGCCGTTGGTGCGCAGCAGCAGGGCGCCGGGCGGCCGGGCGGTGTAGTGCGACACGAAGTACGCGGAGCTGACCAGGTAGCTGCCGATCAGGGCGTTCGTCTGGAAGATCCCGCCGATGCGCAGCGTGGTCGTGCCGGTCAGGGCGAACCTGGCCGGCACGGTGTCGCCGACGGCCAGGTGCTTGTTCTGCGCGGTGGTCGAATCGATCAGCAATTCGCCTTGGGCCAGCACGGCTGGGGTGCCCGAGGTCATGCGCAGGTTGACCGTGGCGGCCAGGTTGTCCGTGGATACCGCGGTGAGCTGGGACAGCGCGTTCTGGAACTCGAACTGCCCCTGATAGACGTTGCTGGCGGCGGTGACCCCCGGCACGTGCGAGGCGATGGAAGCCGCGGAGTCGCTGAGCTCTGCCGACCCGGTGGCGCTCACGATCAGGTTGGCGTTGATGGCCTGGTCCGCGCTGCTGGTGGCCGACCGGGACACCGAGGCGCCGAACACCGACATCGCGGCGACCAGGGCCAGGCCGACCATGAGCGCGGAGGCGGTCTGGGCGGTGCGCCGCGGACTGCGCATGGAGTTCTCCCGGCCGAGCTTGCCCGGTTCCCCGAGCAGCCGGGCCAGCGGCCGCCCGATCACGCTGGACACCGGGCGGGCAATGGCCGGGGCCAGGGTGGCGGCGCCGAGGAAGATGCACACCGCGCCGATGCCGACCAGCGCGATGGCCGGCTTGGCCAGCCCGAGGGCCAGCAGGATCACGCCGACCAGGGCCAGGGCCGTGCCACCGATGAACCGGCGCCGGAGCGAGGCCGTCGGACCCGACTGGCGGTCATCCAGCGCGGCCACCGGCGGAATGCGCACCGCGCCGCGGGCCGGGCCGAGCGCGGACACGACCGTCACGCCGACGCCGACCAGCAGCCCGACCACCGCGGTCCGCGGTTCGAAGACCAGCGACCCGGGCGGCAGCGTGATGCCGAACCCGCTTAGCAGCGCCTCCAGGCCGAGCGCGGCCAGCACGCCGAGGGCCAGGCCGATCACCGAGGACACCAGGCCGGTGATGGCGGCCTCGCCGAGCACCGAACGGAACACCTGGCGGCGGTTCGCCCCGACGATCCGCAGCAGGGCCAGTTCCCTGGTGCGCTGCCCGACGATGATCGAGAACGTGTTGAAGATGGTGAACGCGCCGACGAACAGCGAGATGAACGCGAAGACCAGCAGCGCGGTGGAGAAGAAGCCCAGGGCCTGGTTGACCGAGTTCGTGCTCTCGTTCACCACCGTCTGCCCGGTGACCACCTGCACGCCCGGCGGCAGGACCTTGGCGATGGCGTGCTGGACCGCGGACTTGTCGGCGCCGGGCGCGGTCAGCACGTTGATGTCGTCCAGCTTGCCGGGTTCCTGGGCGATGGCCTGCGCGGTCGGCAGGGTGAACGCGGCCAGGGTCGCCCCGGCCAGGTTGTTCGCCGTGCCGAACTCGGCGATGCCGGCGATGGTGAACGTCTGGGTCGCCCCGGCGGTCAGGATACGGACCTGCTGGCCCACGGAGAAGTCGTACTTCTGCGCGGTCCCGGCGTCCATCACCACGTCGCTGGCGGTGGCCGGCGGGCTGCCCGCGATCAGGTGCAGGCTGGACAGCTGCTGAACCGGATCGAAGCTCACCCCGAGGGTCGGCGCGCCGCCGGTCTGGATGGCCTTGCCGTTACGGCCGATGTACTGGGCGTAGCCGGTGACCTGGCCGTCGGCGCCGGACACGCCGGGCACGCCGCGGATGGTGCTCAGCAGGGACTCGGGCAGTTCGTTGCGGACCGCGTTGCCGCCGCTGCCGAGCTGGGCCACCCCGCGGACCTGGAAGTCGACCTTGGCGTAGATGTTGCCGAACAGGGTGCTGAACGTGTTGTGCAGGGTGTCGGTCAGCACGAACGTGCCGGAGATGAAGGTGACACCGAGCACGATGGCCAGCGCGGTCAGGCCGAGCCGGAGCTTGTGGGCCAGCAGGCCCTTGATCGTCACGTTCCACATGTCAGGCCCCCAGGGTCCGCATGCGCTCCAGGATGGAGTCGGCGGTCGGCTGCTGGAGCTCGCCGACCACCTGGCCGTCGGCCAGGAACACGACCCGGTCCGCGTACGCGGCTCCGCGCGGGTCGTGGGTGACCATGACGATCGACTGGCCGAGTTCGCTCACCGAGCGGCGCAGGAACGAGAGCAGGTCCGCGGAGGAGTTAGAGTCCAGGTTGCCGGTGGGCTCGTCGGCGAAGATGAGGTCGGGCTTGTTGATCAGCGCCCGGGCGCAGGCCACCCGCTGCTGCTGGCCGCCGGACAGCTCATTGGGGCGGTGGGTCAGCCGGTCGCCGATACCCAGCTCCTTGATCAGGTAACCGAGCCACTCCGGGTCGACCTTCCGGCCCGCCAGAGCGGCGGGCAGGGTGACGTTCTCGGCCGCGGTCAGCGTCGGGACCAGGTTGAAGGACTGGAACACGAAGCCGATCCGGTCCCGGCGCAGAGTTGGTCAGCCCGGCGTCGTCCAGCTTCCCGATGTCCAGGTCGCCGACGAACGTCTGCCCGGACGTCGGCCGGTCCAGCCCGGCCATGCAGTGCATGAGCGTCGACTTGCCCGAACCCGACGGGCCCATGACGGCTGTGAAGCGGCCGCGGTCGAAGGTCACCGTGATACCGGCCAGGGCGTGCACCGCCGCCTGGCCGACCCCGTATGTCTTGGCTAGGGCAACCGAGTGCGCGGCCGGCCCGGCCTGCTTGTCCTCGGTCAACGCCGCAGTGGTGGGTTCCATCTCTTCCCCTCGTGATTCCCCGGATAGTTCTGATGCCGCTTAGTACCGATAGCGTCGCAACGGAGCACCTGGATGCGCATCGACCGGCCAGCCAATTCGCGGGCTGAACCGCGCCATGGACCGGACGGCTGAAGCCCATCCACCAATCGGCTGACGCACACGGTCCCCTTCTGCGCGTGCTGGCCCCGGGGACGACGATAGCGGCCCCGGGTCCGGGGGCCATGCCTTAAACGAAGGGATTAAACGCGGAACTTCCGGTAGATGTCCGGCGGGATCGCGTAGCCCGGCAGGCGCAAAACGTGTCCGAGGTCACGCACCCGGGTCCGTTCTGAAGAAAATGTCTAGGCCGTTGCCGGGGCAATAATAGGTAGATGAGAGCCCTGGGCACCGCCGACCGCGTTCGCGGCCGGATCGGTGCGGCGATCCTCGAGCGGGTCGCCGGACCGCAGGGCCCGTCGCGTGCGCAGCGGATCCATCAAACCCCAGGTGAGCGGTGGTTCGCCGAAGACCGGCCGATCCGGCGGGTGCACGGCGATTCGGCGATGTTCGTCGGCGGCATCAGGGCCCTGCTGCTGCAGTCGCTGCACCCGCTGGCCATGGCCGCCGTGGCCGACCACTCCGACTACCACGGCGACCCGTGGGGCCGGCTGCAGCGGACCAGCTACTTCCTGGCCCTCACCACGTTCGGCCGGACCGACGACGCGCAGCAGGCGATCGCGCGGGTCCAGGCCATCCACCGGCGGGTCACCGGGACCGCTCCTGACGGGCGGCCGTACGCGGCGTCCGACCCGCACCTGCTGACCTGGGTCCACATCGCCGAGGCGGACAGCTTCCTGCGGGCCCACGCGCGCTTCGGCACCCGGCCCCTGGATAAGGCCGGACGGGACGGGTACGTCGAAGACATGGCCAGGATCGGCGCGGAGCTCGGGCGTCCCCGACCCGCCCCGCACCGAGGCCGAGCTCGCCGACCGGATCCGGGCCTACCGACCTGAGCTGGCCGCGACCGCCGAGGCGCGCGAGGCGGCCCGGTTCCTGCTGCTGCGCCCGCCGCTCCCGGCGCTCGCCCGGGCCCCGTACGCAGTGCTGGCCGCGGCCGCGGTCTCGCTGCTGCCCGGATGGGCGCGGCGGCCGCTCTACCTGCCCACCCTGCCGGTGACCGAGAGCGTCCTCGTGCGCCCGGCCGGGCAGGCCATGGTGCACGCGATCCGCTGGGCCACCACGGCCCCCCGCTCCGCGCCAGCGGCATAGCCCGCCCACGAGCCACATGGTGACGCAGATAACGATGCAGATAGTCCAGATGCCGGGACCGACGCAGGAGAGACAACGATGTTCAGCGCAGATTTTCCTGATATTCAAGAGAAAACGAGCCTTCCCGAGCTAGCCGCCTGGGTCCGCGGGATCGCGGAGCTGACCAAGCCGGACGCCGTGGTGTGGTGCGACGGCTCGCAGGAGGAGTGGGACCGGCTGACCACGCTGCTGGTGGACAGCGGGACCTTCACCAGGCTCAACCCGGAGCTGCGCCCGAACAGCTTCTGGTGCGCGTCTGATCCCAAGGACGTGGCCCGGGTCGAGGACCGGACGTTCATCTGCTCGGAGCGGGAGCAGGACGCGGGGCCGACCAACAACTGGATCGCGCCGACCGAGATGCGCGCCACGTTCGGAGAGATCTTCGACGGGTGCATGCGCGGCCGGACCATGTACGTGATCCCGTTCTGCATGGGGCCGCTCGGCAGCGGCGATCTCCGACCTCGGTGTCGAGATCAGCGACTCGCCCTACGTGGCAATCTCGATGCGGATCATGACCAGGATGGGGACGCCCGCGCTACGGGCTATCGAGGAGAGCGGGTCGTTTGTCAAGGCGGTGCACTCGGTCGGGGCGCCGCTGTCACCCGGCCAGGCGGACGTGCCGTGGCCCTGCAACTCGCTGAAGTACATCTCGCACTTCCCCGAGACCCGGGAGATCTGGTCCTACGGGTCCGGCTACGGCGGGAACGCGCTGCTGGGCAAGAAGTGCTACGCGCTGCGGATCGCCTCGGTGATGGCGCGCGACGAGGGCTGGCTGGCCGAGCACATGCTCATCCTCAAGCTCACTCCCCCGGCCGGGTCGCCCCGGTATATCGCGGCGGCCTTCCCGTCCGCGTGCGGCAAGACAAACCTGGCCATGCTCCAGCCCACCATCCCCGGCTGGAAGGCGGAGACGATCGGGGACGACATCGCCTGGATGCGGTTCGGGCGCGGACGGGCGGCTGTACGCGATCAACCCCGAGGCCGGCTTCTTCGGCGTCGCGCCGGGCACCGGGATGAAGACCAACGCGAACGCGGTCGCGATGATGTCGGGCAACAGCATCTTCACCAACGTGGCGCTGACCGACGACGGCGACGTGTGGTGGGAGGGCCTGACCGAAGAGCCGCCCGCGCATCTGACCGACTGGAAGGGCCGGGACTGGACCCCGGCCTCGCCCGAGCCGGCCGCGCACCCGAACTCCCGGTTTACCGTCCCGGCCAGCCAGTGCCCGATCATCGCGCCGGAGTGGGAGGATCCGGCGGGGCGTGCCGATCTCGGCGATCCTGTTCGGGGGGCGGCGGGCCATCGACGGTGCCGCTGGTGATCGAGTCGCTTCGACTGGGATCACGGCGTGTTCCTCGGGGCGAACGTGGCCTCGGAGAAGACCGCCGCGGCCGAGGGCACGGTCGGCGAGTTGCGCCGGGACCCGTTCGCGATGCTGCCGTTCTGCGGCTACAACATGGGCGACTACTTCGGCCACTGGCTGGCGCTCGGCGCTCGCGCGAAGGACCCGGGCCAGCTGCCGCGGCTGTTCTACGTCAACTGGTTCCGCAAGGACGCTTCCGGGCGGTTCGTGTGGCCGGGCTTCGGCGAGAACAGCCGGGTGCTGAAGTGGATCGTCGAGCGGCTGTCCGGGGACGCGGCGGCGGTGGCCACGCCGGTCGGGAACCTTCCGGCGCCGGGCGCGCTGGACCTGGACGGCCTGCGGCTCAGCCAGGCCGACCTGGACCTGCTGCTCACGGTGGACGCCGAAGGACTGGAAGGTCGAGGCGGACCGGATGCCCGAGTTCTTCGCGATGTTCGGTGACCACCTGCCCGAGCGGCTGTGGGAGTTGCACCAGGACCTGATCGACCGGCTCAGCTCGAGCTGAGGCTTGGCGGTCGCTTCATTGGCATGAAACCCGGGAGTCACTACACAAGAGCGTGGTGGATCCCGGGTTTCATTTACATTCGGAGGGAAGAAGGCAATTCTGGTCTGATAGCTAGGGATTAGGCTAGGGTTTGAGTGGATACGTTCCAGCGAGGCCAAGATCCGTTCTCCCGGGAGGAACAGTGAGCAGCACCGACACCTTCGTGGCCAACGCCGAGCGCTACGCCGCGAGCTTCGACAAGGGAGACCTGCCGTTGCCGCCTGCCTCACACACCCTGGTGCGTGGCCTGCATGGACGCCCGGCTCAACCCTTACGGCGTCCTCGGTCTGTCCGAGGGCGATGCGCATGTGGTGCGCAACGCGGGCGGCGTGGTGACCGACGACGTGATCCGGTCGATCACCATCTCCCAGCGGCTGCTCGGCACGAACGAGATCATCTTGATCCACCACACCGACTGCGGCATGCTCACCTTCCACGACGACGAGGTGAAGGCCCAGATCGAAGCCGACACCGGGCTGCGGCCGCCGTTCGCCCTGGAGGCCTTCCCCGACCTGGACAGCGACGTGCGCCAGTCAATCGCCCGGATCAAGGCCAGCCCCTACGTCCCGCACAAGGACTCGGTGCGCGGCTTCGTCTACGAGGTCGAGACCGGCCGGCTGCGGGAGGTCAAAGACTGACCCGCCTTCTCGTACCATGCTGTGGTGGAGGAGTTCGCGGTAACTGAAGTGACGGCCGATGACCATGTGCGCGGCCGGGTCGACGCGCCGGTGACGGTCTTGGAGTACGGCGACTACGAGTGCCCGTACTGCCGGGGCGCGGCCCGGGACGTGCACGAGATGCTGGCCCGGTACCCGGACACGGTGCGGTTCGTGTTCCGGAATTTCCCTATCGTCCAGCTGCACCCGCACGCGGAGCAGGCCGCCGAGGCGGCCGAGGCGGCCGGGGCGCAAGCGGAAGTTCTGGGAGATGTACGAGCGGCTGCTGCAGCCCGCGTCTCGTCTCGACCTGGACTCGCTGCTGGACTGCGCCGCCGATCTGAGCCTGGACGTCGGCCGGTTCCGCGATGAGGTCACGGGCCGGGCGTACACCGCCAAGATCGAGGGCGACGTGGCCCACGGGGTACGCGACGGCGTGAACGCCACCCCCAAGTTCTACGTGGACGGCGAGCGGATCGACGGCAAGCTCCCGCTGGAGGGGCTGGAGGACGCGATCCGCGCCGCGGTGCGGGCGGTCGCGGGGGCCTCGTTACGGTTCCCGCGCTACTTGATCGCGACGGCGTTGGCGGGCGAGCCGATCCCGCCGGGGGCGTTCAGCGGCGCGCTGACCAGGAACATCTCATGGACGCCGTCGGAGGCGCAGTCGGCGGCCAGGTCGTGCAGCCACCACAGCTCGCCCAGGGCCATGCCGAACAGGCCGATGAGCACGTGGTGCAGGAAACCGAACGGATGCGCGGCCGGGTCGTAGTCGGCCGGGAAGACCTCGACGGCGAAGTTGTCCGCGGCGATCGCCGCGGCGTGGCTGTTCCACAGGTACTCGCAGACCGCCTCGGTGTGGGCCACGCCGGGCGCGATGACGTTGCCGTGCAGCCGTCGCTTGACCTGGTCGGGCTGGCCGACGTACCAGGCGGCGAAGCCGGTGTGCAGCAGGATGATGTCGCCCGGCGCGTACTGCGACGCCGGCCTGGCGGCGGGCCAGTTCCAGGTCGTCGACGTCGATGGCGACGGGGTCGCCGGGATCGTAGGGCCGCCCGGCGGCGCGGATGGCCCGCTCGACGTCCAGCAGTACGGCACGGCCGGCCAGCCCGTGCCGGGCCCAGTGGTCGATGGTGTTCCGGGTACCGGCCAGCACCTGCGCCTCGGTGGCGCCGTTGTACATCTGGTCCGGCGCGTAGCCGTAGTGGGCCAGGGAGTCCCATTGGCTGGAGGCCTGCGGGTAGAAGTTGTCGTAGACGTCGTCGAAGCCGGCGGTCCCCGGCGTGTGCAGCACGTGGTGCCGGGGCGGCCCGCGGAAGGTGGCCAGCGCCGGGGAGATGCTGCCGAGCGGCATGTCCAGGCAGAATAGGGCGCCCCTGCGGACCAGCCCGGCGGCGGCGGCGATCCGGTCCGGGGTCATCAGGTTGACCAGGCCCAGGTTGTCCTCGGCGCCGAACAGCCCCCAGGCGGAGCGGCCGCCGAGCGGAGCGGGCGGGAGGTCGGCGTAGTCCGGCAGTTGCGTGCCCTCATCGGTCATGGGCAGAACTGTACGGCCGGGCGGGCCGGGGCGCAGTTGGTATCGTGAGCCGGTGACGACCGTAGCGGAAACGAACGAACCGGGCGGGGATGCCACCGCCCGGTCGGCGCGGCTGCGGCACCTGATCGTGACCGTCTACGGGCTCTACGCCCGGTCCGGCGGCGGCTGGCTGTCGGTGGCGGCGCTGATCCGGCTGCTCGCCGACCTGGGGGTGGACGAACCCGCGGTCCGTTCGGCCATCTCCCGGCTCAAGCGGCGCGGGATCCTGGAGGCGCGGCGGCAGGACGGATCGGCGGGCTACCAGCTGTCCGCCGAGGCGCTGGCCATCTTGCGCGAGGGTGACGCGCGGATCTTCCGGCGACGGCGGGCCGTGCTCGCGGATGGCTGGCTGCTGGCGGTGTTCTCGGTGCCGGAAGCCGAGCGCCACCGGCGGCACGTGCTGCGGTCCGAGCTGACCCGCCTGGGGTTCGGGATGGTCGCGCCCGGCGTATGGATCGTGCCGGCCCATCCGGACGACGCGACCGCCGAGACGCTGCGCCGGCTCGGGCTGGACTCCTACGCCGACCTGTTCCACGCCGATCACCTGGCCTTCGGCGACCCGGCGGACAAGGTCCGCCGCTGGTGGGACCTGGACGAGATCGAGCGCCGCTACGAGGCATTCAGCCAGGCCTACGAGCCCGCGGTGCGCCGTTGGGAGGACGCGGAGGGCGACGGACGCGAGGCGTTTGCCGACTACGTGCGGGCCGTCACCGACTGGCGGCAGCTCCCCTACCTGGATCCCGGGCTGCCGAGCGAACTGCTCCCTCCTGGGTGGACCGGCATCGGGGCCGCTGAGGAGTTCTTCGCGCTGCGGGCGCTGCTGGAGGAACCAGCCCGGGCCTATGTGCAGCGGATCCTCAGCGACTGATCGCCGCGACGCCCTGGATCTCGACCAGAGCCTCGGGATCCCACAGGCGGGTCACGCCTACGCCCGCCATGGCGGGGTAGTCGGCGCCGGCCAGGCGGCGCCACACCGCGCCGATCTCCTTCGCGTGGGCCTGGTAGTCGGCCAGGTCGACGATGTAGATGGTCGCGCTGACCAGGTCGGCTGGCTGACCGCCCGCGGCGGCAAGCGCGGTGAGCAGGTTGGCCAGGGCCTGCTCGAACTGGGCCACCACGCCGCCGCTGGCCAGCTTCCCGTCGCGGTCCATGCCGGTCTGGCCGGCCAGGAACACGGCCCGGCCGCCGGTCACGGCCACCGCATGAGAGAAACCCGAGGGCCGGGCGAGCTCGGCCGGGTTGATCCGCTCCACGTTCATGGGTGAACCCTAAGATGAGCGTCATCTAGGCTGATATTGCGCTCTGTTGACGGTCGTAGCAATTCCGGCATACGATCGGGAGGAGGTCAGAGGAGGAGCACCGTGCGCATCGCGGTCCTGGGTGGCGGGCCCGGCGGGCTGTACTTCGCGGCGCTGGCCAAGCAGCTCGACGCCCGGCATGACATCACGATCTGGGAGCGCAACGCGGCCGATGACACATTCGGCTTCGGCGTGGTGTTCTCCGACGAGACCCTGGGCGGCATCGAGCACGCCGACCTGGAGATCTTCCGGGCCATGGCCCGCGAGTTCGCCCGCTGGGACGACATCGACGTGCACTTCCGCGGTACGACGTTCACTTCGGGCGGGCACGGCTTCGCCGCGATGAGCCGCAAGCGGCTGCTGGCCATCTTGCAGGCGCGCTGCGCCGCGCTCGGGGTGCCGGTCCACTTCGGTACCGAGGCGCCGGACGTCGCGGCCCTGGCCGCGGACTACGACCTGGTGGTCGCCGCCGACGGGGCGAACTCGCTGACCCGGGGCAAGTACGCCGGTACGTTCGGACCAAATCTTGAAAAACGACGGTGCAAGTACATCTGGCTGGGCACGGACCTCGTGTTCGACGCGTTCAAGTTCTACATCCTGGACACCCCGGCCGGGATCATGCAGGTGCACGGGTATCCGTACAGCGACCGGGCCAGCACCTTCATCCTGGAGATGCACGAGGACGTGTGGCGGCGGGCCGGGTTCACCGAGGCCGCGGGGCTGGTGCCGGGGCAGAGCGACGAGGCCTCGATCGAACGCATCCGGGAGCTGTGCGCCAGCGTGCTGGGCGGGCACGAGTTGTTCGCCAACAACTCCCGGTGGACGACGTTCGGCACGGTCCGGTGCCAGACCTGGCGGCACGAGAACGTGGTACTGCTCGGCGACGCCGCGCACACCGCGCACTTCTCCATCGGCTCGGGGACCAAGCTGGCCATGGAGGACGCGCTGGCCCTGGCGGCCTGCCTGCACGAACAGGCTTCCGTGCCGGCCGCCCTGACCGGTTACGAGGCCGAACGCCGGCCGGTGGTCGCCTCGACCCAGCGCGCCGCGCAGGCCAGCCTGGAGTGGTTCGAGAACCTCGGCCAGTACGCCGACCAGGACCCGCACCAGTTCGCGTTCAACATCATGACCCGCAGCCGCCGGGTGACCTACGACAACCTGCGGCTGCGCGACCCGGAGTTCGTCGCCGGGATGGACCAGTGGTTCGCGGCCAGCCAGGAGGACGGCCGCGAGGCGTGCCCGCCGATGTTCCAGCCGTTCCGGATCGGCCGGCTGGAGCTGGCCAACCGGGTCATCGTCTCCCCCATGGACATGTACTCGGCGGTCGACGGGGTGCCGGGCGACTTCCACCTGGTGCACCTGGGCAGCAAGGCGCTCGGCGGCGCGGCGCTGGTGATGACCGAGATGGTCTGCGTCTCCCCCGCCGGGCGGATCACGCCCGGCTGCACCGGGATCTACACCGCCGAGCAGGAACAGTCCTGGCGCCGGGTGACAGGGTTCGTGCACGAGCGATCCCGGGCCAGGATCGGCATCCAGCTCGGGCACTCGGGACGCAAGGGCTCGACCAAGCTGATGTGGGAGGGGATGGACGATCCGCTGCCGGACGGCAACTGGGAGGTCTGCGGGCCGTCGCCGGTTCCGTACAAGGCGGGCAGCCAGACGCCGCGCGAGCTTGATTTGGCGGAGCTCGCCGAGATCCGCGGGCAGTTCGTGGCGGCGGCCCAGGCGGCGGCGCGGGCCGGGTTCGACCTGCTCGAGCTGCACTGCGCGCACGGCTACCTGCTGTCCTCATTCCTGTCCCCGCTGACCAACCAGCGCACCGACCAGTACGGCGGATCGCTGGCCGCCCGGCTCCGCTACCCGCTCGAGGTGTTCGACGCGATCCGCGCGGTGTGGCCGCAGGAGCGGCCCATGACGGTGCGGGTCTCGGCCACCGACTGGTGTGAGGGCGGCGTGGGGGTGGAGGAGGCGGTCGAGATCGCGCGCGCGTTCGCCGAGCACGGCGCGGCCGGCATCGACGTGTCGACCGGGCAGGTCGTCAGCGACGAGAAGCCCGCGTTCGGCCGCAGCTATCAGACGCCGTACGCGGACCGGGTCCGGAACGAGATCGGCACCAAGTACGGCGTGGCGGTGATCGCGGTCGGCGCGATCTCCTCCTACGACGACGTGAACTCGATCATCCTGGCGGGCCGGGCCGACCTGTGCGCGCTCGGCCGCACCCACCTGTACGACCCGCAGTGGACCCTGCACGCCGCCGCCGAGCAGGAGTACACCGGACCGGGCGCGGTCTGGCCCGATCCGTTCGCCGCGGGCCGCCGCCGGCCGCAGGGCGGGCGCACCGACGGGCCGAGACCGCGGCTTGAGCTGATCCGGGGCGGGACGCCGCGCACCGGCCACGCCCGCTGGCGCCCGGCCGCGACCGCCGGGGGACGCCCGATGACCGCGTTCGCGCTGACCGGGGAGCAGCGGGCCTTCGCGGACCGGGTCCGCGCGACCGCCGCCGAGCAGCTACGGCCGATCGCGGAGGCCGGGACGCACGGCCACGTGAACCGCGAGCTGATCAAGGCGATGGGCGAGCTCGGCCTGCTCGCGCGGCTGTTTCCCGGCATCGGCGGCTCGTCGCTGTCCCGGGAGGCGGCGGCCACGGACCTGTGCCTGCTGCGGGAGGCGCTGGCCACGCAGAGCACTGAGGCGGAGACCGCGCTGGCCCTGCAGGGCCTGGGCGCCTATCCCATCCTGCAATCCGGCCAGGAGGACACGGTCCGGCGCTGGCTGCCCGCCATCGCCGCCGGGGACGCCGTGGCGGCGTTCGCGCTCACCGAGCCGGAGGCCGGGTCGGACGCCGCCGCGCTGAGCCTGCGGGCCGAGCCGGACGGCGACGGCTGGCGGCTGACCGGTGAGAAGATCTGGATCTCCAACGCCCCCGAGGCCGACGTCTACACGGTCTTCGCCCGGACCACGCCCGGCGCGGGCGCCCGGGGCGTGAGCGCGTTCGCGGTGCCCGGCGACCGGGCCGGGCTGAGCGGCGAGCACCTGGACATGATCAGCCCGCACCCGATCGGCAGCCTGGCCTTCGACGGCGTCCGGGTGGACCGGACCGAGCTGCTCGGCGAGCCGGACCGCGGCTTCCGGGTCGCGATGCGCACCCTGGACCTGTTCCGGCCTAGCGTGGGCGCGTTCGCGGTCGGCATGGCTCAGGCCGCCCTCGACGCGGCGGTACGGCACGCGGGGAGCCGCACGGCGTTCGGCGGCCCGCTGAAGGACCAGCAGGCCATCTCGCACCTGCTGGCCGAGATGGCGACCCGGACCGAGGCGGCGCGGCTGCTGGTCTACGCGGCCGCCGCGGCCTACGACGCGGGCGAGCGCCCGATCACCGCGAAGTCGGCCATGGCCAAGCTGTTCGCCACCGAGGCGGCCCAGTTCGTGGTGGACGCCGCGGTGCAGATCCACGGGGCGCGGGCGCTGCGCCAGGGCCACCTGCTCGAGCACCTGTACCGCGAGGTGCGGGCGCCGCGCATCTACGAGGGCGCCTCGGAGGTCCAGCGCTCGATCATCGCCCGCGAGCTGTACCGCTGAGCTTTTGCTTCCGGACCCAGCTGCGGTGATCGTAGTAATAGGACGTAGCCCCGGGAGGCGCCTGTTTAGCGGGATCTGCTTGATGGGGGGACGTCCTCCTGGTGCGGTAGTGCGGGCTTGGTGTCCCAAACGCATCCAGAGAGGACGTCCTGATGAGCAAGGGTAGCGGGGTTTCGCGGTCGGACCGGCGGCGGAACGGGCGGCGGGAGCGGCTGCGGGGGCTGCTGCCGCGCGACGGCGCGGTGGTCGGGATTGACCTGGGGGATGTGAGGCAGGCGCTGTGCGTGATTGATCATGACGTGCGGGTGCTGTGGCGGAAGTCGCCGCGGGTGAAGGCGCACCGGCTGGGCGGGGCGCTGGATGAGGCGGCCGCGGCAGCGCGGGCGGCCGGTTTCTCGCGGGTGACGGTGGCGTGCGAGCCGACGGGGCCGCGGTGGATGCAGGTGCAGCGGCTGTGCGCGGAGCGGGGCCTGGACCTGGTGTGCATCCAGCCGCTGGTCAGCCATGTGGCGCGGGAGCAGGAGGACCTGACGGCGCATAAGCGGGATGAGCCGGACAGCGTGCTGATCGCGCGGCTGGCGGCGGAGCTGCACTGTTACGTGCCGGAGGAGCTGGATGAGGTGTGGGCGCACCTGCGGCACCTGGGGCGGCGGCGGGCGCAGCTGGTGCGGGCGCAGACCGCGTTGGTGCTGCGGGTCCGTGATTTCCTGTCGGTGGCGTGGCCGTCGGTGCCGGGGGCGTGCGCTCACCCGTTTGATTCGGTGACCTGGCTGGCGGCACTGCAGGTGGTGGCGGGGCGGTGCGGCGCGGACCCGGCCCGGCTGGCCGCGATGGGTTATGAGGCCTTCGCGGCGCTGGTGCGGGACGCGGTGCCCGGGTGGGGCGGGAAGCGGGCTGACGGGCGGGTCGCCCGGGCGGTGTTCGCGGTGCTGGCCGACCCGGACGCGGTGGGCTGGTCGCGGCGGGGCCTGTTCCGCCGCATCGCCGATGAGCTGGGCGACCTGCAGCGTGCCCGCGCCCAGGCGGGCTCGGTGCAGGCGGACATGGCCCGCGTCCTGGGAGAGGAGCTGGGCCTTGCCCGGCTCGGGGACATTCCCGGGCTGACCGTGGCCGGCGCGGCCGTGATCCTCGCCGAGGCCGGCGATCCCGCCCGCTACGAGACATCATCATCCCTGGTCAAGCACGCCGGCCTGTCGCCGGCCGATAACGCGTCGGGCGCGTTCGAGGGCGAGTCCCGGATCTCCCGCCGCGGCCGGCCAGGGCTGCGGACCGCGGCCTGGCGGGCGGTCTGGCCGCTGCTGCTGCACAACCCCGTCATGGCCGCGAAGTACCAGGCCCTTACCGCCGCCGCGGAAGAAGCCGCCCGCGCCGCGGAAGCGCAGGCCAGGCCCGGGTCCCGGCAGGCCCTCGCCGCCGGCCGCGCCGCCCGCGCCGCCCGCGCGAAGGCACGCGTCGCCTGCGCCGCGTCCCTGCTGCGCTGGATCTACTTCCTGGCCGTCCACGGCGCGGACTGGGACCCCGCCGCCGCCTCCGGCGGCACCTGGGATCCCGCGCAGCCCGCGGAGGCCGCCTGACCAGGAGCTTAACCCGCGCGCCAGGATAACCGGCGCCCGTAAGGACCATTTTCCCCTGCGGACGGGGAGGGCGAGCCCGCATGATCGTCGGCGGCATCTGACCCCGCGACCCACCCTGGGCAGCCCTCCCCGGTCCCCGGGACTTCCCGCCAGCCCGGTTGAACGCTGTCGGGGCAGGCCACCGCGCACCCGCGCGGGCCGGCCGAGCCCGCTTGAGCTACGTAGGGACGGGAAGACACCGGGAAACACGGGCGCCCGCAACCCGCCCGCTGCCGGCAGGCCCCGGAACGCGGCGCGGGCGTCCGGCATGCCCGCGAACAGGCACCCGCCCGCCACGGTCACAACAGAACCCCAGGTCACAGCCAGCATATGGGAAACACGCGCACCACGCCCAGCACCACTTGACAAGTCCCTCTTACGCTGGTGGGTCAAAAACCACACTATGGCATAGGTAACGACCCGCATTGATGCGGGCGCGCCGCAGGCGGCCCCGCGCCCGTGTCACTGAGCTGGGGTGGCCAGGCCGTGCTGGTAGGCGTATCTGACGGCTTGGGCCCGGTCGCGGGCGCCGGTTTTGGCGAAGATGCGGTTGATGTGGGTCTTGACGGTGGCGTGGCTGAGGTAGAGGCGCTGGCCGATCTCGGTGTTGCTCAGGCCCGCGGCGAGCAGTACGAGGACTTCGGTCTCGCGGGCGGTGAGGCCGCCCGGCGGCTTGGGGTCCGGGGCGGGACCGGCCGGCCCGGCGGGGGCGGCTGGGGCGTGACGGAGGACGGCGGTCACCAGGCGTTCCTGGACGGCGGGGTCGAGGTGGGTCTGCCCGGCGTGGACGGCGCGGATCGCGGCCTCGATCTGCTCGGCGCTGGCGTCCTTGGTCAGGTAGCCCCGGGCTCCGGCCTGCAACGCGGGCACGATCGCGTCCTCGTCCGCGTAGGTGGTCAGGACCAGGACCCGGGTGGAGGGCAGCCGCTGGCGCAGGTCCGCGGTGGCGGCGATGCCGTCGGTGCCCGGCATCCGCAGGTCCATCAGGACCACGTCCGGGCGGTGCTCCTCGGCCAGCCGGACCGCCTCGGCTCCGTCGCAGGCCGCGCCCACGACCTCCACGTCGTCGATGAGCCCGACCAGCATGCGCAGCCCGTCCCGGACGACCCGCTGGTCGTCGGCGATCAGGACCCGGATGGGGGCCGGGCCGGATGGGCCGGTCACGCGGGCACCTCGAGCTCGACCAGCCATCCGCTGGCGGTCGGCCCGGCCCGGGCGGTGCCGCCCGCGCGCTGGGCTCGTTCGCGCATCGCGGTCAGGCCGTGACCGCCGCCCGCGCCGACCAGCAGCCCGGGCTCGGCCGCCGGGGCCAGGCCAGGTTCGGCCGCCAGGGCCGCGCCGGGCTCGGCCGCCGGGGCCACACCGGGCTCGGCCGCCGGGGCCGGGCTGGGGTCGGTCCCGGCCGGGCAGATGTGGTCCTCGATGGTGACCAGGGTGCGGCCGGGCTGGTAGGTCACGGTGACGGCGGTGGTGGCGCCGGGGGCGTACCGGGTGATGTTGGTCAGCGCCTCCTGGGTGCCGCGGAACAGGGCCAGGCTGGCCTCGGCGGGCAGCGGCCGGGCCGTCCCGTCGATCCGCAAGGTGACCTCGGTCCCGGTGTCGCGGCGGAAGTCCTCGACCAGGGTGCTGAGCTGATCGACGGTGGGCAGCTGCTCGCCGCGCAGGGCACTGACCGCCTGCCGGGCGTCGGCCAGCCCGGCCTTGGTCAGTTCGGCCGACCGGTCGATGGCGGCGCGCAGCGGGTCGCTGACCGCTTCGCGGCCGGCCAGCTTGCGGGCACCCTGGAGCTGGATGGCCAGGCCGGACAGCGAGTGGGCGAGCACGTCATGCAGTTCGCCGGCGATGCGGCCGCGCTCGGCCAGCGCGGCCGCGGCGGCCTCGGCCTCCCGCGCGTCCTGCAGCTGGGCCAGCAGCACCTCGGTCCGGTCCTGGCTCTCCCGCCCGCGCCGGATGAACTGGCCGGTCACCGCGAGCAGCAGGCATAGCAGCACCGCGGTGATGGCGGACTGAGCGGCGGGCTGCTCGGTCAGGCCGACGGCGATGGCCAGCGCGGCCGTGATCGCCCCCGCGCTGATGACCGCCGGGACGGGCGGCAGCCGCACCGCCGCGATCCAGACTCCCATGGCCGCCGCCACCTCGGCCAGGCCGTGCGGCTGCAAGACGGCCAGCGTCACCGCGCAGCCGCCGGTCACCGCGATGACCGCGACCTGCGCGGCCGGGCCGCGGCGGGCCCAGCCGACGCTGACCGCAGTGGCGACCGCCGCGGCGTACACCGCCAGCACGATTCCCACGGCCAGGCCGGCGCCGTGCAGGGCCGGCCGGGGATGAGCCTGCGCGCTCGCGGTGACCACGACCGCGATGAAGACCACGCCCAGCGGCCGCAGCGCCTGCCGCTGACGGTCGCCGCGCTCGCGGGCACGAGACCACGCTTGCGCCACCCGGGCCGAGGTGGCCTCGGGCGCCGGACGCGTACCGGGCCGCGCGGCGCCATGGTCAAGGCCCGCCGCGGCCAGCCGTGCCTTCACAGACACAGTGTGGACCGCGGCGGGCCGGGATTCCAGATCAGCCACGGACGCCTGCCGGGATGGGCGCCGTGCTGGTCCCCGTGGCCGCCGCCGCCGGCCGTCAGCGCCCAGGCGCAGCCGGGTGGCCAGGCCGCCGAGCCCGCCCATCAGCGCGCCGGCCAGAACGCACACCGCCTCCAGCAGCAGGTCGCTGCCGCCGGCGGGCACCGAATGCAGGAACAGCACCGCGGCGCAGCCCACCGCGAGCACCGGGGTGGCCAAGGATCGCGCGTCGAGCGGGTGCTCGCGGATCTGGCGGATGACCAGGAGGATGAGGCTTGCGTTGACCAGGTACACGGAGATGTTGTTCATGCCGTCAGCGTGCCTCCGGGCCCCCGGCCGCGACGTCGGCCCACGGGTGGGAGTCCGGGTTGATACCCGGACTCAACCCCCGGGTTGAGCTGTACCGCTACTGCGCGTTGTAGGCCTCGATGGCGCCCTTGGCGCCGACGGCGTAGCAGGCGGCTGTGGTGACGCAGGTGATGCCGTTTAGGTTGAACCGGACCGGGGTCTTGACCAGCACGAACCTGGTGCCGTTGGTGGTGCGGGTGATCTTGCCGCCGGCGCCGGCCGTGTAGCAGGTGCGGGCGGCCGGGCAGGTGATGTCGGTGATGAACAGGCCGTTCGGCACCGTGACGCCGGGACCGTTCTGCCCGGTGGCGGTGTAAAGGCCTATGGTGCTGCTGCCGTCGCCGAAGGGGTTGGAGTTGTTGACCGCGTAGCAGCGGGTGCTGGCGGGGCAGGCGCCCACGTCGGTGGGCGGCTCGGGGCAGGGGCCGTTCGCGGGACAGCCCGGCTCCAGCCGCCAGGACCCGCCCGGGGCGCGCGTCACGAGCAGGACGGAGGCGAACCCCTCGTGGCTGCCGACGAGCTGGTTGCCGCCGGCCCAGCACGGCCCGGCGGGCGCGCAGGAGACCCATTCCAGCGGGTAACGGTACGGCTGGCTGCAGTCTCCGTTGCAGACCACACCGGACGGGATCCGTTGACTGGTCCAGGTGACGCCGCCGTTCCGGGTGAGCCAGAGGGTACTGCCGGGCCCGGCGCTGCTGCCCGGGGAAACGGGATTGGTGTCGTATCCGCCGGGCGCGGTGGCGACCGCGTAGCAGGTCTGGGCGCTGGGGCAGGAGATGTCCAGCAGCCCCAGCCGGCACGGCGCCTCCTCCTGCGGATTCGAGGCATCGCCGATCACGCATCCGGCCAGCGTGAGGCCGGGGACGTGAACGGGCAGCGTGCGGACGGCCCAGTGGGCCCCGGCGTCGTGCGTCACCACGATGGTGCCCGGCCGGGCGATCACGTAGCAGGAGGCCGGAAGCGCGCAGGCGATCCGGTACAACGGCGACCGGACCGGGCTGGCCCGGTGATGCCAGGTGCGGCCGCCGTCCGTGGTGGCCAGCAGGGTCCCGCCATCCCCGGCCGACAGAGCGCCGACCGCGAAGCAGCGCGACGCGGATAGGCACCCGACGTCGTACAGGGTGCTGGCGGTGCCGCTGCGCTCCGCGTGCCAGCCGGCGGGTGGCGGGGCGGCGGAACTCTGCGTCGCGCAGCTGGCCACCGCGGCCATGGCCAGCGCCGCCAGCATCGCCTTCATAGTTGAGTATCACCCACCAGGCCCGGCGCGAGGCCTCGGGCGACGCGTGATAAGTAGATGAGCATGGCGCTGGTGAACAATCCGCTCTTCGCGCGGTACTTCGCCCGGTTCGGCGGGCGGAACGAGGAACGCGGCAACCGAGAGCTCAGGCAGGAGATGCTGGCCGGGCTCTCCGGCCGGGTACTGGAGGTGGGCCCGGGGAACGGCCTGAACTTCCCGCACTACCCGCCCGCCGTGCAGGAGGTCGTCGCCGTCGAACCCGAGCCGTACCTGCGCAGCCGCGCGGTGGAGGCGGCCGCGGCGGCCCCGGTCCCGATCCGGGTCGCCGACGGGACCGCTGACGAGCTTCCGGCGCCGGACGGCTCGTTCGACGCCGTGGTCGTGTCCGGGCTGCTGTGCTCGGTGGCCGACCCCGCGGCGGCGCTCACCGAGTTCCGCCGTGTCCTGCGGCCCGGCGGCGAACTGCGCTTCTACGAGCACGTGCGCAGCCGGGACCTCCTGTTCGCCGGGTTCCAGCAGGCCGCCGACCTGGTCTGGCCGCGGCTGATGGGCGGATGCCACGTCCAGCGCCAGACCCGGGCGGCGATCGACCAGCTCTTCACCATCGAGAAGGTCCGTGGCTTCCGGTTCCCGCCCGGTGCCTGGGCGTGGCCGGTGGCGCCGCGGATCCTCGGGATAGCGCGGAAGGCGGGGTAGCTGCTCCCTGTCACGTCCGGGCGCGCTGGAGGTTCAGGAGGCTATGAACCCGATGGACAGGGACGACTGGCTGGCCGACCGGTTCGAGGAGCAGCGGGCCCGCCTGCGGGCGGTCGCCTACCGGATGCTCGGCTCGCAGGCCGAGGCCGAGGACGCGGTGCAGAATTCCTGGCTGCGGCTCAGCGGTGCGGACACCTCCGAGGTCGAGAACCTGGCCGGGTGGCTGACCACGGTCGTGGCGCGGGAGTGCCTGAAGATGCTGCGGTCCCGCCGGGGCCGGCGGGAGGAGCCGCTGGACGATACCGAGCCGCCAGCGGGCAACCTGAACGCGGACGACCCCGAGGCGGCGATCCTGCTGGCCGACTCGCTGGGCCCGGCGCTGATGGTCGTGCTCGACGCCCTGGCCCCGGCCGAACGCCTGGCCTTCGTCCTGCACGACATCTTCGCCGTGCCCTTCGACGAGATCGCCGCCATCCTGGAGCGCTCCCCGGTCGCGACACGCCAGCTCGCGAGCCGGGCCCGCCGCCGGGTCCAGGGGGCGACCCCGCCCCGCCAGGTCGACCCGGCCCGCCAGCGTCGGGTGGTCGACGCGTTCTTGGCCGCGCTCCGGCACGGAGACTTCGACGCGCTGGTGGCCGTGCTCGATCCCGAGGTGCTGCTACGCGACGACAGCTCCGGGCTGCCGGGCGGCGCCGCGACTATGCGCGGAGCGCAGGCGGTGGGCGCCTACGCGCTCAGGTACAAGCGCGGCGCGCGGTTCGCACGCCCGGCGCTGGTCGACGGAGCCCCCGGTCTGGTGATCCGCGTGCCCGGACGGCTGATCGGTGCCCTGGGATTCACTCTCGACGGTGACAAGATCATCGTGATCGATATGATCTCCGACCGCGGCCACCTCCGGCACGTCGAACCGACCCCCGGCGACTGACCCGCCCCGGCAGGGTCTTTCGGCACCCCGGTCGGGACCTTTGGCGCTAAGACGCGGCGGAACGTCACCGCATCATTTCGTTTTGAGCACGGACGGACGTGGAGATGGAGTTCAGCATGGACCGTTACAACGAAGTGTTCCGCCGCAGCCTGGCCGATCCCGAGGGCTTCTGGGGTGAGGCGGCGCGGGCGATCGACTGGTACCAGGCACCCACCTCGGTGCTTGACGCCTCGAATCCGCCGTTTTACCGGTGGTTTCCCGACGGGGTGCTGAACACCTGCTTCAACGCGCTTGACCGGCACGTCCGCGACGGCCGTGGCGAGCAGGCCGCGCTGATCTACGACAGCCCGGTCACCGGCACCGCGCGGACCTACACCTACGCCGAGCTGCTGGACGAAGTCGCGCGGTTCGCCGGGGCGCTGCGCAGGCTGGGCGTCAGCCGAGGCGACCGGGTGATCATCTACATGCCGATGATCCCCGAGGCAGTGATCGCCATGCTGGCCTGCGCGCGGATCGGCGCGGTGCACTCGGTGGTGTTCGGCGGGTTCGCGGCGAACGAGCTGGCGGCGCGCATCGACGATGCCGCGCCGAAGGTGGTGGTGTCGGCATCGGCCGGGATCGAGGTCAGCCGCGTCGTGGCCTACAAGCCGATCCTGGACCGCGCCATCGACCTGGCCCAGCACAAGCCGGACCACTGCGTGATCCGGCAGCGGGCCGCCGCCGTGGCCGCGCTGACCCCGGGCCGCGACCTGGACTGGGACCAGGCGCTGGCCGGGGCCGAGCCAGCGGACTGCGTCCCGCTGGCGGCGACCGACCCGCTGTACATCTTGTACACCTCGGGCACCACGGCCCGGCCGAAGGGCGTGGTCCGCGATAACGGCGGGCACGCGGTCGCGCTGCACTGGAGTATGGCCAACATCTACGACACCGGGCCCGGCGAGGTGTTCTGGGCGGCCTCCGACGTGGGCTGGGTGGTGGGCCACTCCTACATCGTCTACGCCCCGCTGCTGGCCGGGTGCACGAGCGTGCTGTACGAGGGCAAGCCGGTCGGCACGCCCGACGCCGGAGCGTTCTGGCGGGTCATCGCCGAGCACGGGGTCAAGGCCCTGTTCACCGCGCCGACCGCGATCCGTGCCATCAAGAAGGAGGATCCTGATGGGACGATGTCCCTCAGGCACGACCTGTCCGGGTTCCGGTACCTGTTCCTGGCCGGCGAGCGGCTCGACCCCGAGACCTACCGGTGGGCGGGCCAGCTGCTCGGCGTCCCGGTCGTGGACCACTGGTGGCAGACCGAGACCGGCTGGGCCATTGCGGCCGACCCGATGGGCCTGGATCCCATGCCGACCAAGGCCGGCTCGCCCACGATGCCGATGCCCGGCTACGACGTCCGCGTTCTCGACGCCGAGGGGGCCGAGGCGGAGGCCGGCCAGACCGGGGAGATCGTGGTCCGGCTGCCGCTGCCGCCAGGTTGCCTGCCCACCTTGTGGGGCGACGACGATCGGTTCGTGAGCTCCTACCTGTCGCAGCACCGCGGCTTTTACATCACCGGCGACGGCGGCTACCGCGACCGCGACGGCTACCTGTACGTCATGGGCCGCATCGACGACGTGATCAACGTGGCCGGCCACCGGCTGTCCACCGGGCAGATGGAGGAGGTGCTCGCGAGCCATCCGGCCGTCGCCGAGTGCGCGGTGATCGGGGTGGACGACGACTTCAAGGGCCAGGTGCCCAGGGGGTTCGTGGTCCTCAAGGCGGGTGTCGGCACTGACCCGGCCGTCCTGTCGGCGGAGCTCGTCCAGCTGGTCCGGGATCAGATCGGGCCGGTCGCCGCGCTGCGCCGGGTGGACGTGATCACGGGCCTGCCCAAGACCCGATCGGGCAAGATCCTCCGCAAGACCATGCGGGGCATTGCCGACGGCCGGGAGGAGGCCGTACCGTCCACGATCGAGGACTCGGCGGTCCTGGATGTGCTGCGGCCCGTGCTGACCGACCATCCGACAGCGGCCGCCCCCGGCGGATAACGGGTCCAGCCGGGAAGCCAGGTTGGCGATCCCGTCGGGCCCCAGCGCCACGCCCCGCGCGTAGTCCCGCTCGGCCTGCTCCGCGCCGAGGTGCGCGCAGGCCCGGGCGAGGCTCTCGCGGCGGTAGTCGATTTCGGGCGCTTGCCACGGTTCTCCGGTCCGGTCGAGGATGGCCTGCGCGATGCCGTGCAGCTCACAGGCTCGCGACCAGTCCCCCGCGTCCCCGGCCATACACGCCAGGCCGAGCACGGCGTAGGCGATGTTGAAGCGCTGGCCGGCCCGGCGGCTGATCCGTAGCCCGTCCTCGAAGTCGGCCCGCGCGCCGTCCGGGTCGCCGTCCAGGCGCCGCACCCAGCCCAGGTTGATCGCCACGTGGTCGCTGTTCTCCCCGGTGGCCAGCGCGGCCCGCGCCGCCGCCTCCAGATGGGCCCGGGCGACGGGGATGTCCCCGGCGCGCAGCGCGTGCACGCCGGCGTTGTTGTGCAAGATGGAGGCGAACAGATGGTCACCGCTGCGCTGGGTGCAGGTGATGGCCTCGTCGAACAACTCCCCGGCCCGGACCGGGTCAACCAGGTCGATGCACAGCTCGTATCCGGACAAGGCCTCGGCGAGCAGGACGTCGTCGTTCAGCGGCCGGGCCCGCTCGACGGCCTCCTGGCCGAGCGGCAGGCCGCGCTCGGACTGCCCGGCGAAGTAACAGGCGGAACAGAGAATGGCGAGGGCCTTGATGAGCATGCGGGTGTCGTCCACCTGGCGGGCGACCTCGACCGCCCGTTCGCCGTACCGCTGCGCCGACGCTATGTCGGAGATGCGGGAGACGCTCGCGGCCACGACCAGGGCCCGGCCGAACAGCACCTGGTCGGCCCGGGCCGCGGGCCGCTCGAGCACCGGCGCGAGCAGGTCCAGGGCTTCCCCGCCCCAGGTGCGCGCGAGCCAGTACCGGTCCTGGGCCACGGCGAAGCGCAGGACCTGCTCGGTGCCGGCAGGCCCGCGGGCCGCGGTCCGGGCCGCGCACCGCAGGTTCGCGTGGTCGAGGTCCAGCCGGGCGAACCAGGCACCCTGGTCCGATCCCCGCAGATGAGGATTGGCCGCCTCGGCGACGGACAGGTAATACCGGCAGTGGGCGTCCGCGACGACGGCGGCCTCGTCCTGACCGGCCTCGGCGAGGCATTTCGCCGCGAACTGGCGGATCGTCTCCAGCAACCGGTAGCGCAGGGCGTCCCCGGCTGGTTCGGCCGCGATCAGGCTCTTGTCCACCAGCGAGCCGATCAGCCCGGCGACGTCGAACACCTCGATATCGTCCAGGCCGCAGACCGCCTCGGCCGCGTCGAGATCGAAGCCCTCCGCGAACGCCGACAACCGCCGCAGCAGCGAGCGCTCCGCGTCGTTGAGCAGCGAATAGGACCAGTCGACGGTCGCCCACAGCGTCTGCTGGCGCGGCAGGGCGGTCCGGCTCCCGCCGGTGAGCAGGCGGAAGCGCTGGTCGAGGCGGTCGAGCAGGCCGTTCAGGGACAGGGAGCGCAACCGGGCGGCGGCGAGCTCGATGGCCAGCGGCAGCCCGTCCAGCCGGCGGCAGATCGACACGATGACCGGGACCGTGTCGTCGCTGACCGTCAGCCCGATGCCCTGGGCCCGGGCCCGGTCCACGAACAGCGCGACCGCGTCCGAGGACTCGGGCGCCACCGGGCCGGGATCGCCGGCCTGCGGCAGCGACAACGACGGCACCCGGTAGATGACCTCTCCGCTGATGCCGAGCGGCTCACGGCTGGTGGCGAACAGGCGCACCCGCGGGCATCGCCGGACGAGGGCATCGGCGGTCTTGGCGCACGCGTCGATCAGGTGCTCGCAGTTGTCGAGGACGATCAGGATGTCCTGCGGGACCAGGGCGTCGAGCAGGGACTCCAGGGTGGCCCGGCAGGCCTGCGAGACGATCCCGAGCGCTCCGGAGATGGCCGCCGGCACGGCCTGGGGGTCGGCGACCGCGGCCAGTTCGACCAGCCACACCCCGTCGCCGCAGCCGTCGAGCAACTCGGCGGCCACCTGCAGGCTCAGCCGCGTCTTGCCGCACCCGCCGGCCCCGGTCAGGGTGACCATGCGCGAGGAGTCCACCAGGGCCCGCACCTCTGCGAGCTCCCGGGCGCGTCCGATGAACGTGGAGAGCTGGGCCGGGAGGTTGTTCGGCAGCGACTGGTTGCCGAGCGAGCGCAGCGGCGGGAACTCGGCCGGCAGGCCCGGCACCTGGAGCTGGAAGATGTGCTCCGGACGGCCGAGATCCTTCAGCCGGTGGACACCGAGATCCTTCAGCGCCGCCCCGGCGGGAAGCGCATCGCGCACCAGCGTCGCCGCCGTCTCGGACAGCAGGATCTGGCCGCCGTACCCGACCGCGGCCACCCGGGCGGCGCGGTGGACGTCCAGGCCGATCAGGCCGTTCGGGGTCTGGGACGCCTCGCCGGTGTGGATACCCATCCGCACCCGGACGTGCTCCCCGCCGGGCCAGGTGTGTGCCTCCAGCGCCTGCTGCATGGCGATGACCGCGGCCAGGCAGGCGCTCGGCGAGGAGAACACGGCGAACAGCCCGTCGCCCTGGGTGTCCACCTCCCGTCCGCCGTGAGCGGCCAGGCCGGACCGGATGAGCGAGCGGTGATCGGCGATGACCTGCGCGTAGCGGCCTGCTTTCAACCGCCGCAGCAGAACGGTCGAGCCCTCGATGTCGGTGAAGAGGAACGTGAACGTCTCCACGGACATAGCCTAGAAGGCAGGCCCGGTCAGCGGCCCTGCCAGCGGGGCTGGCGGCCGGCGTTGAACGCGGCGTGGAACTCGGCGTAGTCCTGGCCGTTCATCAGCAGGGCCTGGGTCATGGCCTCCAGCTCGACCGCGGCGGACAGGCTCATGTCCTGTTCCTTGGTCAGCAGCGCCTTGGTCTGCGCGTAGGCCTGGGTCGGCCCGGAGGCCAGCCGGCGCGCGAGCCCGCCGACGGCGTCCTCGAACTCGTCGGCCGCGACGAGTGATGAGGCCAGCCCGATCCGGAACGCCTCCTCGGCGTTGATCGTGTCGCCGAGCATCAGCAGCCGGGTCGCGTGCCCCAGCCCGACCAGCCGGGGCAGCAGGTAGGCGGAGCCCATGTCCGCGCCGGACAGCCCGACCTTGGTGAACAGGAACGCGAACCGGGCCGCCGGGGTGCAGACCCGGAAGTCGGCGGCGAGCGCGATGACCGCGCCGGCCCCGGCCGCCATGCCGTGCACGGCCGCGATGATCGGCACCGGGCACTCGCGCATGCCCTGGATGACCTCGCCCGTCATCCGGGTGAAGGCCAGCAGCTGGTCCGGGGACATGGACAAGGTGGCGCCGATGATCTCGTTGACGTCACCGCCCGAGCAGAACGCCCGGCCGCTGCCGCGCACGACCAGGACCCGCACGTCTCCGCGCTGGGGGAGCTCGGCGAGCAGGTCACGCAGGTCGGCGTACGCTTCGAACGTGAGCGCGTTGAGCTTGTCCGGGCGGTCGAGGGTCACGGTGGCGACGCCGTCGTCCAGGGCAAAGCGGAAGTGCTGCCACTGGCTGGTCAGCGGGGCCGAAGCGCGGAACGGGCTCATCTCGGACGCTCCTGGTATAGCGATCTCTTGACTGCCGTCACAAAAGGTAAATACTGGTTTTCTACCCTACGGGACACAAGGAAGTGCGGCCAGATGTGGCTCTCCCCTTCGTCGCATACCGATACGTTCTGCCGTGACCGGCTGCCCCCGCAGGACCAGTGGCCGGAGTTCCGCTACGACCTCCCCCAGCTCAGGTACCCCGAACGGCTGAACTGCGCCGCGGAACTGCTCGACGTGACCGCCGCCCGCGAGGGCGGGGACCGGCCCTGCCTGCGCTCGGTCACGCAGACCTGGACGTACGCGGAGACGGTGCGCCGGAGCAACCAGATCGCCCAGGTGCTGACCGAGGACTTCGGCCTCCAGCCGGGCAACCGGGTCCTGCTGCGCGGCCCGAACAACCCCTGGCTCGCCGCGGCCTGGCTGGCCGTGATCAAGGCCGGCGGGGTGACCGTCACCACGATGGCCCTGCTGCGCCCGAAGGAGATCGCCACCATCACCGGGCTGACCGAGCCGAGCCTGGCCATCTGCGACCACCGGTTCTCCGCGGACCTGGCGGCTGGCGCGCCTGGCCTGCCCACCATCTGCTACGGCGGCGGCGGGCCCGATGACTCTTCGGGGCTGGCCGCCCGCTGCGCGGCCAAGGACGGCGTGTTCACCCCGGTGCTCACCGCGGCCGACGACGTGGCCATGCTCGCGTCGACCTCCGGGACGACCGGCCGGCCCAAGGTGGCGATGCACTTCCACCGGGACATCCTGGCCACCTGCGACACGTTCTCCCACTACCTGATCAAGCCGCACCGGGACGACGTGTTCACCGGCACTCCCCCGCTCGGCTTCACCTACGGCCTGGGCGGCCTGCTGCTCTACCCGCTCCGGGCGGGCGGGTCCACGCTGCTCATCGAGCGGGCCACCCCCGCCGAGCTGGCCGACGCCATCGGGGCCCACGGCGTCACCGTGCTGAGCACCGCCCCCACCGCCTACCGGGCCATGCTGGCCGCGGGCAAGGCCGCCTCGCTGAAGAACCTGCGGCGCTGCATCTCGGCCGGAGAGCACCTGCCCAAGTCGGTGTGGGAGGACTTCCGCGAGGCCACCGGCATCGCGATCATCGACGGCATCGGCTCGACCGAGATGCTGCACATCTTCATCGGCGCCGCCGACAATGACATCCGGCCCGGATCGACGGGACGGGCCGTGCCCGGCTACCAGGCGACGATCCTGGACGCCGACGGCGCCGAGGTTCCCGACGGCCAGCCCGGCCGGCTCGCGGTCAAGGGCCCGACCGGCTGCCGCTACCTGGCCGACCCGCGTCAGCAGGTCTACGTGCAGCACGGCTGGAACATCACCGGCGACACCTACACCCGGGACGCCGACAGCTACTACTGGTACCAGGCCCGCAGCGACGACATGATCATCTCGGCCGGGTACAACATCGCCGGCCCCGAGGTGGAAGAGGCGCTGCTCGGCCACCCCGACGTGCTCGAGGTGGCCGTGATCGGCGCGCCCGACGCCGACCGGGGCATGATCGTCCAGGCCTACGTGGTGCTGCGCGAGGGAGCGGTCCCCGGCCCGGACAAGGCTACAGAGCTGCAGGACTTCGCCAAGCGGTCCATCGCGCCGTACAAGTACCCGCGGGTCGTGGAGTTCGTGGCCGAGCTGCCCAAGACCATCAGCGGCAAGACACAGCGCTACCGTCTGCGCCAGCTCGCGGAGGAGAATCTCCGGTCCTCGCCCGCTGGCTCAGCGTAGTGAAACCCCGGTTTCACCACGCTAGGGCGTGCTGAAACCCCGGTTTCATCGCATTGAGGGCCGGAGCGGAGAGCCACGGCCCGTTCCGCCGAAAATTTCTCCGAACGGACGTGGTGCGCGCGGTCAGCCCGTGTGACTAGCCCCGTGTAATTAGCAGGGGGCGGGAGCTCAGCTGCTGGGTTTGGGGGTGGTGCAGTTGATCTGGGGGTTCAGGCCGATGTAGTTGAGCGGGCCCGCGGCGATGGTCACGGCCACCGTCGCCCCCTGGGTGCAGCCGAACTTGGCGATACTGAAATAACCGCGCTGCCCAGCGGCGGCGGCTCCGATGAGGATCCAGATGAACAGGATCAGGGTTCCCTTACTCATGACCCCTCCGCCGACCTGGGAGAACAAACCCGGTCATACGCATGCTGAGATAGTAGCTCGAACGGCGGGGCTTGGCTTGGGGGCGCGCCGCTCAGGGGCGTTCGAGAAAGGCGCGGACGGCGGCCTTACAGGGGTCGCGGTCGTAGCTGTTGATGTACGCGCCGGCCATCCGGACCGGGTCGCCGAAGAAGTAGTACTCGTACAGCGCCTGGCGGCTGGCGAAGGCCGAGATGCAGGTGTCCCAGACCAGCCGGAACAGCCGGATCCGCTCGGCGCCGCCCAGCGTGGCGGACTGCAGGTAGGTCTCGATGTCGGCCGCGGCGGGGCCGGCCACGTCGGCCTGCGTGGGCGTGGCCATCAGGCCGGACGCGCCGAGCTTGCGCAAGATCTCGGGAAAGCGCTGGTAGAGCCGGGGGTACAGGTTACGGGCCGCGTTCAGCGGGGCCCAGGCCGGGGTGAGCACGCCGAATTCGTTCGGCTGGGCGTCGGCCAGCGCGGCGCGGCCGAGCGCGCGCAACGTCTCCAGCGTGGTGATGACCTCGGCCACATCGGCCTGGACGTGCTGAAACTGCTCGATGCCGATGGCCTCGGTGAGCAGGCTGACCAGGCCCAGGATGTACTCGGTCTTGGCCGTGGTACGGGCGATCACCTGCTGGGTCATGTGCACCACGGCCGAGGTCCGGGTGTAGAAGCCGTTGCACAGCTCGGGGTCGCCGAGGACGAAGCACCGCTCGTAGGGCACGTGCACGTCATCGAACACCACAACGGCGTCGGGCTCGTCGAACCGGGACCCGAGCGGGTGGTCGTGCCGGGGACGGCCGTAGTCGAGCGGTTCGCGGGCCAGGTAGCGCAGCCCGGGAGCGTCGTTCGGTATCGCGCAGGCGAAGGAGTACTGCTTGTCCTCGGGCGTGTTGCGCAGCACCGTGGAGGGGAACACGAGCAGCTCGTCGGCGAACGGGCCGATGGTGGCGAGCATCCGGGCGCCGCGGATGACGATCCCGTTGTCGTCTTCGGAGGTGATGTGGGCCATTAGCGTGCCGCGGGCCTGCTGGCTGCCGGAGACCGCCCGGTTGGCCTGCGGCGGGATAAGCGTGTGGGTGCACAGCAGGTCGTCCTCGCGGACCCGCTCGTAGTAGTTCCTGATGTTCTCGCCGAATCCCGGGCTGGCCTGGGCGAACCAGTCCGCGGCCGAGGCCAGGGCCATCAGCGCGCTGTTCAGGTAGTCGGGGGTCCGGCCCAGCATGCCGAGCGAGTGGTCGGCCCAGGTCTTGAACGCCCGTTGCCGCTTGTCCAGGTCTTCGGGCGTCTTTGGGACCAGGAACGACGTGGCGACTGGGTCGCCGGTTCTGGGTGACGGGTAGGTGAGGACGTCGCGGTGGGCGGGGTCATGCTGCAGGTCGTAGAGCTCGGCGTAGCTGGCGATCACGTTGCGGAAGGCGGGGTGGTCGTTGACGTGCCCGGTGAGGGTCTCGCCCTGGACCTCGACGTGCACGCGGGCGGCGGATAGCCGCTCGAGAAACTGCCTGCCGCTTCGCGCCGCCATACCCGGGACGGTACCGTCTGCCCATGGGCGCACGTCAAGCCTGGGCCCGGCGGGTCACGTACTGGCTGGAGCCGAAGAACTGGCTGATCGTGACCGTTCTCGCGGTCGGCTGGCATACGGACGGACGGGCGGGCCTCGGCTGGGGCCTGCTCGCCGCGCTGTTCGCCGCCGTG
This sequence comes from uncultured Actinomycetes bacterium, assembly GCA_963819785.1. GTDB lineage: Bacteria > Actinomycetota > Actinomycetes > Streptosporangiales > Streptosporangiaceae > Palsa-504. The sequence continues at coordinate 98,433 of CAWFXW010000022.1, forward strand.
CTGCCCACGCTGTTCATTTCCTACGGGGTCCGGCACGGGCGGTGGAGCGACCGGAACGTCGGTGCGCGGCGCCCGCGGCTGCTGGTGCTGGCCTTCAGCACCGCGTCGGTCGCGACCGGGCTGATCTTGCTGCTGGTCCTCGGCGCGCCGCGCCTGCTGACCGGTTACCTGGCGTTCATGCTGGCCAGCGTGGCCGTGCTGGCCCTGGTGACCGTGGTGTGGAAGATCTCCATCCACTGCTCGGTGGCATCCGGTTCCGTGGCGCTGCTGGCCCTGACGTTCGGGCCGTTCGTGCTGCTGGGGTACGCGCTGGTGGCCCTGCTCGGCTGGGCCCGGGTCACGGTGCGCGACCATACCGTGGCCCAGGTGGTGGCCGGATCGGTCCTGGGCGCCCTCGCGGCCGCGGTGGCCTATGCGTTGCTGGTCTGGTTAATCGTTCCGGCCGGGACGGGCGTCCGGACCGGGAGGTAGCAGGACAGCACGACGGCCAGCGGCCAGGTGGCCTGCGCGCCGCCCATCACCCGCTCGGCCAGGCCTGCTTGGTGGGCGGCCAGGATTAGTTCGGCGCCGAACCAGGCGAGTAGGGCGAACTGCACCGCGACGGCCGTAGCCGCCGGACCTGGCCGCAGGCCCCACGGGGCCGCGGCGTCTCGCGCGGCGGCCCCGGCGGGCCACAGGGTCAGCCCGGCGAACCCGAGCGAGGCGAAGACGAAGTGCGGGACCGAGCCGAAGCCCCCGGCGTGCTCCGGGTTGGCCGCGACCAGCATGCCCGCGATCGCGCCCGCGATCAGGATCATCCGCCCGACCGTCTTCGCTGACCGCAGCGCCAGCGCGGTGACGATATAGCAGGCGCCGACCAGGACGAACACCAGGTTCATGACCCACCGGTCGGTCGCGCCGATCGCGGCCAGCGCGCTGACCGTGTCGGCCACCGGGTCGAATCGCGGCTGCAGCCCGGCGGCCACCGTCCACCCGCCGATCAGCAGGACGGGCGCCGCGACCGCAGAGATCACACCCCACCATGCGACGCCCCGCATGACACTACGGTAAGCGTCCCGTTTCGCCGGGGCGCGGTCAGGGGCCGGCGTTCAGCGCGGCCGCCAGTTCTCCGGTGCGGCCGGGAGGACCGAACGGGTAGGCGAGCACGCCGTCCTCGGCGAACAGGTCGGCGAACTCGACGCCTTCGCCGGCCACCATGCGGCGGACCTGTTCGGCGACCTCGCGCGGGCTGCGGGACATGACATGCCTCCTATAATCGGAACGGTGACCCCGTTTAAACTATACGGAACGAGCGCCCCGGTTAGCAACCATGGCTGAGCCTGCCGCGGCCGCCGATGCTGGCCCGGGGGCGGCGCGGGCGTTGCGGGCCGATGCTGGGCCGGGGGCGGCGCGGGCGTTGCGGGCCGATGCGGCGCGAAACCGGGAGAGGGTGCTGCGGGCGGCCCGTGACGCGTTCGCGGAGTCCGGGTACGGTGTGCCGCTGGACGAGATCGCCACGCGGGCCGGAGTCGGTCCCGGCACCGTGTACCGGCACTTCCCGACCAAGGAGGCGCTGTTCGAGGCGGTGGTCACCGCGCGGGTGCAGGACCTGGTGGCCGACGCGCGCGCCCGGGCCGACGGTCCCGATCCCGGCGCGGCGTTCTTCGGCTTCCTGGGCCGGATCGCCGCGGAGTCCGCGGCCAAACGCGACCTGCCCGATGCCATCGCGATCGCCGGCTCGCTGCGCGAGGAGCTGATAGCCGCGCTTGACGTGCTCCTGCGCCGCGCTCAGCAGGCGGGCGCGGTCCGCGCCGACGTCCGGACGGAGGACCTCATCGTCCTGTTCAAGGGCCTGTTCGCGAGCCTCGCGGACGTCTCGGACCAGGCTCGGCGAGACCTGGTGTACGCCGTCCTGGCCGACGGCCTGCGGCCCTCACGCTGACGCGAGGGCGGCGGTTTGGGGGTTGTGGCACACAGGCCCCGGTAGGCGGGGGTGGTGGCACACAAGCCCCAAACGGAGCGGAAATCGTGCTGACCGGCGTGCGCCGAGCACGTGCCGTCGATCTGTATTTACACGGGTGGCAGCTGGCTGCGAGGCTTTGGCAGCACGGATGGAGGTTTCTGGGCGGCGCCGGTCAGAACAGTGGAGCAGCACATGGCTTCGGGAGTGACGGAGACACCGAGATCGGGAGGGTCATCAGCGACTGGCGGGGTCGCGTGGCACACTCTCGGCGTTGATCAGGTGCTGCACTCCGAGGGGGTGGACCCGCAGAGCGGTCTCAGCTCGGCAGAGGCGGCCGTGCGGGCTGAGCGGTTCGGCGCCAACACGTTCGCCGCTAGCCAGGCTGAGCCCCGCTGGCATGCGTTCGCACGCCAGTACACGGACCCGATGCAGGTCGTGTTGCTGGCCGCGGGCATCGGCAGCCTCTACCCGCTCAAGCAGCTCGGCACCGGCCTTCTCCTGATCTTGCTGACCCTGTTCAACGCGGTCGAGGGCTTGCAGCAGGAAGGAAAGGCCGCCGCGGCTGTCGCCGCCCTGCAGAAGATGGTGATCATCAAGGCCAAGGCAAGGCGGGACGGCCAGCTGGCGGAGATCCCCGCCGGGCAGCTGGTACCCGGCGATATCGTCGCGATGCAGGCGGGCGATGTCGTGGCCGCCGACGGCCGGCTGGTGACGGCGGCCACGCTGGAGGTCGACGAGTCCGCGCTGACCGGGGAGAGCCTGCCCGTCGCCAAGGGCACCGATCCGGTGGCGGGCGCCGACACGGCGCTGGGCGACCGGACCGACATGGTGTACATGAACACCAACGTCACGCGCGGCGCGGGCGAGTTCGTCGTCACCGCGACCGGGATGGCTACCGAGGTCGGTCACATCTCCGGGCTGCTGGCCGGAGAGCAGGCGGTCAAGACCCCGCTGACGCGCCAGATGGACCGGCTGACGCGGCAGATCCTGGTGATCGCGGGCGTCGCGCTGGTCGCGTCGATGGCGCTGAACCTGTCCCGGGGCGAGACGTTCATCGCGGTCTTCAACGCCGCCGTCGCCTTCGCTATCGCCGCGATCCCGGTCGGGCTGCCCACGGTGGTCACCACCATCCTGGCCTGGGGGACCCAGCAGCTGGCCAAGGCGGGCGCGATCATGAAACGGCTGACCTCGACCCAGACGCTCGGGGCCACCTCGGCGATCAACTCGGACAAGACCGGCACGCTGACGATGAACCAGATGACCGTGGTCCAGATGACGGCCGCCGGTCGGCGGTACGCGGTCGACGGGAAGGGCTACTCAACCGCGGGGCGGATAACCCGGGTGGGCGGGGAGGCGGACATCGGTCTCGATGAGTTCCTGGTGCCGATGGTGCTGTGCTCGGACGCGGTGGTAAGGGACGGCGAGCTGGTCGGGGATCCTACCGAAGGCGCGCTGGTCGTGCTGGCCGCCAAGGGCGGCATCGACGCGGTCTCCACCAGGGAGCGGTACCCGCGGATCGCCGAGCTGCCGTTCGACGCGGCCTACAAGCTGATGGCCACCTTCCACACGATGACCGACGCGTCCGGCAAGCAGGTGATCCGGTGCTTCGTCAAGGGCGCGCCGGACCAGCTGCTGGCCCGGGCCGCCACGCTCGTCGGTGCCGACGACGGCCCGGCGCCGGCCGACGACGCATTCCGGCAGCGGTTCCTGGCCGAGAATCAGCGACTGGGCGAGCAGGGCCTGCGGGTCATGGCCACCGCGCGCAAGGACTTCGACCCGGCCGCCTTCGACCCCGGCGCTGACCTGCTCCCGCTGGTCACCGGGCTGGAGCTGCTCGCCCTGGTCGGCATGGCCGACCCGCCCCGCCCCACCGCCAAGACGTCCATTGCCCAGGCCAAGGCGGCCGGGATCAGGGTGCGGATGATCACCGGCGACTACGCGGTCACCGCGGCGGCGGTCGCCAGCCAGCTCGGCATCGACGGCACCGTGCTCACCGGCGCCGAGTTCGCCGCCATGAGCGACGCGGAGGCACTGGCCAAGGTCGACAGCATCGGCGTGATCGCCCGTGTGACCCCTGAGCACAAGGTCCGCCTGGTGGAGGTGCTCAGGAAGCAAGGCCAGATCGTCGCGATGACCGGGGACGGCGTCAACGACGCGCCCGCGGTCAAGAAGGCCGACATCGGGATCGCGATGGGGATCACCGGCACCGAGGTGACCAAGGAAGCCGCGGTGATGATCTTGACCGACGACAACTTCTCCACCATCGTCAAGGCCGTCGAGCTGGGCCGCGGGCTGTATGACAACCTTGCCCGGTACATCCGGTTCCAGGTCGGCGGCATGTTCGGCTATATTGCCGCGTTCCTCGGCGCCAGCATCTTTAACATCGCCCAGGGCATACCGCTGCTCCCGCTGCAGACACTGTGGGTGAGCTTCACCATGCTGTCCATCCAGTCGGTCGGGCTCGGCTACAGCAAGCCCGCCGCCGGCCTGATGGACCGACCGCCGCTGCCGCCCAGCCGGCCGATCCTGACCCAGGCCCTCCTGGTCTGGCTCGCCCTGGCCGGCCTGCTGATGGCGATCGGCACCCTCAGCGTGATCAGCTGGGCGGACCAGACGCACGGGCTCGCCGTCGCCCGGACCATGGGCATGGTCACGTTCGCGCTGTTCCTCCTCCTGTTCTCGATCGAGTCCAAGGACGAACGCGACTCGGCGTTCTCCCTCGACACGTTCTCCGACAAGACGTTCGTCCTCACGACCAGCGGATCCTTCGTTCTGCTGATCCTGTCCACCGTCCTGAGCATCTTCCAGACCGTGATGAAGACCGTCCGGCTCGACGTCCGGGAGTGGCTGATCTGCGCCGCCGTGGCCCTGTCGATCGTGCTGGCCGCCGAGATCCGCAAAGCGGTAACGCGATGGAAAGCTGTGCTGTAATTCTCTTATGCAGTTTGATACTTACACGGTGGCGGGGGCGCATATTGCCTGCTGGATGGCCAATAACCCGGTCGCGGAGCCGACGGCTCTAGGCGCTGTGCTGGCCGGTTACGACGTGCACGAGCCGATCGTGACCTGGCGGCAGACGCGGGCCCTGCAGCCGTGGGCCGGGTGCCTGCGGACAGTCTTCGAGGCCGCTACCGAAGCCGAGCGCGCGCAGCGGGCCGATGCGCTGCTCATCGCCGCCGACTGCCGCCCGCGGCTGGTCCGGCACACCGACGACCTGCCCTTCCATCTGCACTACGCGCCGGTCCGGGCCGGGCTGGCCGCCCGGGTGCGGGCCCTCACCGCGGCCGGTCTCGCGCACGTGATCGACGACGGCTCGGGCTTCCGGCTACGGGTCTGTCAGCGGGACGGCTGCGAGACCGCGTTCCTGGACGTCTCGCGCAACGGCCGCCGGCGGTTCTGCTCGCTGCGCTGCGCCAACCAGGTGAACGTGGCCAACCACCGGCGCAGACAGCGGCCCGCGGCCTGACCACCTTCCCTCGATGTAATGGTTGAACTGCATAAGACGATTACGGCACGCTTGACCTCGTGAGTCCACGAGTCACGGGCACGGGGTCGCGGGCCGGTACGGGGCCGGCCTGGTAGCCGTGGGCATCTGGGGCATGGCCCCGGTGGCCACCCGGGCGCTGGTCCTGCAGCTGGCGCCGCTGCCGCTGCTCGTGATCCGGATGGGCGTGGCCGCGGTCGTGCTGCTCCCCTGGTGCGCGCCGGTGCTGCGCGGCGCTGGACGGCGGCACGTTCCGCGGCTCATCATCGCGGGCCTGCTGGGCATGGTCGGCTACAACCTGCCGGTCACCATCGGGCTGCAGTGGGTCCCGGCCTCCACCGCCGGGCTCGTGCTGGCCAGCGAGCCGGTCTGGCTCCTGCTGCTGGCCGCGGGTTTCCTGGGCGAACGGGTGAGCCGGCGGTCCTGGGCGGGCGCCGCGGTGGCTCTGGCCGGGGTGGCGGTCCTGGCCGGTCCCGGCGTACTGTCCGCGCGCGGCGGCGCGCGCGAGCTCGCGGGCGTGGGCCTGGTCGCGCTCGGCACCCTGCTCTTCGCCGCGTACACCCTGCTGCTGCGGCCGCTGAGCCGGGCCTGCGGCCCGGTCACCGCGACCGCCGCGTCCACCGTGGCGGGCAGCGTGTTCTACGCCCCCTTCGCCGCGACAGTGCACCCGGGCCAGCTCGGGCGGCTCCCGGCTGGCGCCTGGGCTGAGCTGGCCTTCCTGGCCGTCGGCAGTAACGTCCTGGGCATGCTGGCCTGGAACCTGGCGGTCGTCCGCCTGCCCGGCCCGCGGGCCGGGCTGCTGCTGTACCTGGAACCGCTGGTCAGCGTGGCCGGAGCGGTGGCGCTGCTCGGCGAGCGCCTGTCGGCCGAGCTGGCGGCGGGCGGCCTGCTTATCCTGGGCGGCATCGCCGCCACCTGGGCGCCCGGGCCCAGGTCGCCCAGCCACCAGCCTGACGAGATACCCGAGGAGGCAGCTATGCCTGCATTGCCCTGGAAGACCTTCTCCGCGCCGGACCCGGCCCGCGACTACGTCGTCATGGCCTCCCGGCTGCCGTTGTCCCGGTACCGGGACCTGGCCACCTTCCTGAGCGCCGCGATGGCCATCCGAACCCAGCTGGCGGGCGCTGGCGGGCTGATCGGCTACGCGCTGGACGCCCACCTGGGCCAGCGGACCTTCTGGACCGTGTCCGCCTGGGACAGCCAGGATGCCCTGGACGCGTTCAGCCGGGCGGACCCGCACCGCAGCCGGGTGCGCGTCATCCGGCCCCGGATGCGGCCCACCACGTTCACGTTCTGGACCGTGTCCGGCGCCGACCTGCCCGTCGGCTGGACCGAGGTGCGCCGCCGGGTCGCCGCGGCCGAGCGCACCGAAGATTCATCTTGACTGACCGCTTGTGCATTTGTGCTGGACTCGCGATGAGTAGGCTTTACCCCGCAAGTCTTCTCACGAGGCGATAAACCTTGCCGGCGCGATGAGAATCGCCCCCAGCGGCGGGAGGTCCGAGATGGGCAAGGCATTCGCGGACCGCTGGGGGGTGCCGGTCCGGGCGGGCAGCGCCGAGGCCGTCGCGCTGCTCGACGAGGCCGTCGAGGACCTGGCCGCGCTGGCGGGCGACCCCGTGGCGGACGCCGAGGCGGCGGTCGCGGCCGACGACAGCCTGGTGCTCGGCCATATCTACCGCGCCTATCTCGCGCTGTACGGGACAACGGCGGACGGTGTCGCGAGGGCGGCCGAGATCATCAAGCGGCTGGACGCGGCGGTTCTCGGCGAACGGGAGGCCCATCACCTGCGTGCGGCCCGGTCCTGGGCCGGGGGCGACTGGGAGGCCACCGTCCGCTCGCTCGAGCGGGCCCTGCTGTGCCATCCGCGGGACCTGCTCGCGCTCAAGGTGGCCCAGGATCTGTACTTCTTCCTCGGCAACCGGCTGGAGCTGCGGGACGTGGCCGCCCGCGTGCTGCCCGCCTGGCCGCGCAGCCGGCCCGGCTGGGGCTACGTGCAGGGCATATACGCGTTCGGCCTAGAGGAGAACGCGGACTACCGGCAGGCAGAGTCCCGGGCTCGGGCCGCGCTTGACCACAACCCCAGAGACGTGTGGTCGGTGCACGCGCTGGCGCACGTCTTCGAGATGGAGGGCAGCCAGCGAGACGGCGTCGAGTTCCTCACCGCGTCGGCCGCCGACTGGTCCGGCAGCTTCTTCGCGGTCCACAACTGGTGGCACCGGACCCTGTATCACCTGGAACTCGGGGAGATCGACGAGGCGGTCACGCTGTACGACTCCCCCATCCGGGCCAGGCGGTCAACCGAGTGGCTCGACGTCGTGGACGCCGCCGCCCTGCTGTGGCGGCTGTCGCTGTTCGGCGTGGACGTCGCCGACCGGGCCGCGCAGCTCGCGGCCGACATCGACGACCTGGTCGGCGATCCGGTCTACATCTTCAACGACTGGCATGCGGTGATGGCCTTTGCCCTGGCGGGCGACCGGGCCCGGGTCGAGCGGGTGATCCTGGCCAACCGGCACCTGACCGCGCCGACCAACCGGATGGCCGCCGAGCGGGCCGGACTGGACCTGCTGGAGGCGTTCGGCGCGTTCGGCGCGTTCGCGGCGGGCCTGCCCGACCGGGCCATTGACCTGCTGATCGACATCCGGCCGCGGGCCAGCGCGGTCGGCGGTAGCCACGCGCAGCGCGACGTCATCGACCTCACCCTGATCGCCGCGGCCGCGCGGGCCGGCGACGACAACCTGGCCCGGGCCCTGGTGAGCGAGCGGGTGGCGCGCAAGCCCGCCGCCGAGGCCTCGGCCCGTCAGCTGGTGGCCGAGAACGGCGGCTCGGTGGACGCTCTGGGCTGGTAGCCGCTTTCTCATGCCGTGCCGGTTTCTCATGCCGTGCCGGTTGCCGGGCTCGCCGGTCCGCAGGCCGACGGTTACCATGCCGCATGGAGGAATGCTCTGCGACCGGCGCCGACCGGGCTTGGCGGTCGGCGACGTGGCCGTTCATCCGGAGCCAGCTCCCACCCCCGCCGGCCCTGGTGATCGAGCTGGGTTGCGGTCCGGCCGGCGGCCACGTACCGGCGCTGATCCGGGCCGGCTACGACGCGACGGGCGTGGACCCGGAGGCTCCCGAGGGGAGTACGTACCGGCGGATCGGGTTCGAGGGGTACCGCCCGGACGGCTTGGCCGACGCGGTCGTCGCGTCGGTCTCGCTGCACCACGTCACCGATCCCGGCGCGGCTCTGGACCACGTCGTCGAGGTGCTCCGGCCGGACGGCGTGCTGGTCGTCGCGGAGTGGATCTCCGAGGACCTGGACGAGGCGACCGCGCGCTGGTGCTTCCGTCATCAGCTCCGCGACCAGGCCGAACCCGGCGTCTGGCTGCCCGGGGTGTACGCCGGGTGGACCGCGTCCGGGCTGGACTGGGACGCCTACTTCCGGAACTGGCTGGACGAGCACGGCCTGCACCCGGCGGCGGCCATCCGCCGGGAGCTCGAGACCCGGTTCGCCGTGACCCACCTGAGCGCCGCGCCATACTATTTCCCGGACCTGGCCGACGCCGACGCGGACGCCGAGCAGGCCGCGATCGACGCGGGCCAGATCAAGGCGGGATGCCTGCGGTACTCCGGGCGCGTCCGGTCGGCGCCGGACCGTTCCGCGCACCGGTACGCGGTGTCGGCCATCGGCCGGGTCGAATCGCCGCTGACCGACCGGGCTCAGGCACCACGGCAGGGCGACGAAGGCACGCCGCCGGCCTGGCTGGTCATCGAACCGCACCTGGCCGAGGGGATTAGCGACCTGCGCGCCGGCGACCAGATCATCGTTCTCACCTGGCTTGACCGGGCCCGCCGCGACGTGCTGAGCACCCGGCCGCGAGATGACCCGGACCGGGCCCCGGCGGGCGTGTTCAGCACCCGCTCACCCGACCGGCCTAATCCGATCGGGCTGCACCGGGTGGAGATCCTGGCCGTGCAGGGCCTGCGGATCCTGGTCAGCAACCTCGAGGCCCTCGACGGTACGCCGGTCCTGGACATCAAGCCCGTGCTGGACGCGATCGCCGAGCGGTAACGCGCCGGGCCCGGATCCCGCGGTCAGCGCGGGATCCGGGCTCGTGGTCTTGCTGTTGTCAGTGCACCGTTTCCAGCTCGCGAGCCGGCTCTGCCCCGAACGTGGCGGCCGGGCGCAGCCGTGGCAGGAGCAGCGCGGCGGCCGAGGCGACGGCCACCGCCGCCCCGCCGACCCAGACCGCCGGGGCCAGGCCGGACACGAACGCCGTCCCGCTGAGGTAACTGCCGCGGGCCGAGAACACCGCGCCGAGCACGGCAATCCCGAACACCCCGCCCAGCTCGCGGATCGCGTTGTTGGCGCCGGAGGCGATGCCCTCCTGGTCGCGGCGGACCGAGCTGAGCACCACGTTGGCGACCGGCGCGAAGAACAGCGACATCCCGACGCCGGCGATCACGAAGGCCGGCACCATCGTGGTGTAGGCCACGGTCGGGCTGGCCACGACGGCCAGCCAGCCCAGCCCGATGGCCTGCAGGGCCAGCCCGGTGGCCAGCAGCGGCCGGCCGCCGATGCGGTCGGACAGGGCGCCGGCGATGGGGGCGACGAACACCGGCATGCCGGTCCAGGGCAAGGTCCGGAGCCCCGCCTGCAGCGGGCTGTAGTGCTGGACGACCTGGAGGAACTGCGCGAGCAGGAAGATGGAGCCGAACATCCCGAAGAACATCAGCAGCGACGCGGCGTTGGTCATGGCGAAGCCGCGGCTGCGGAACAGGTGCATGGGCAGCATCGGCTCGCGGGCCCGCAGTTCCCAGGCCACGAACGCGGCCACGAGCAGCACGCCGATCACGATGGGCGCCAGCACGGTGCCGCTGGTCCAGCCGTGGTCGTTGCCGCGGACCACGCCGAACACCACGCCCAGCAGGCCCACGCTGGCCAGCACCAGGCCGGGCAGGTCCAGGCTGGTCGACGGGCCGCGGCTCTCGGTGAGCCGGGTCCACGCGATGGGCAGCAGCACGATGCCGATCGGGACGTTCAGCCAGAAGATCCACTGCCAGGACGCGCCCTCGACCACGGCCCCGCCGACTAGCGGGCCGATGGCGATGGCCAGGCCGCCGACGGCGCCCCAGGCACCCAGGGCCAGGCCGCGCCGTTGCGGGCTCACCGCGGCCGACAGCAGCGTGAGGGTCAGCGGGATCACGATCGCGGCCCCGACGCCTTGCGCGGCCCGCGCGGCGACCAGCGCGCCGATGCCGGGGGCCAGCGCCGCGGCGGCCGACCCGGCGGTGAACAGGCTCAGGCCGATGACGAACATCCGGCGGCGGCCGTAGCGCTCGCCGAGCGTGGCGCCGGTAAGCAGCAGCACCGCGAACGTGAGGGTGTAGGCGTTGACCGTCCACTGCAGCCCCTGGAGCGAGGCGTGCAGGTAAGCCCGGATCGAGGGCAGCGCGGTCGTCACCACAAGGTTGTCGAGCGAGGCCATAAACAAGGCGGCCGAGGTCACGGCGAAGGTCCATGCCGTGCGGCTCTTCGCGGTCATGATCTTCCCTCCTAGGAAGTGAGTAGTCACTAACTTCTGGGCTTAAAAAAAAATTAGGCGGGCGAGTTCCTCGGGCACCAGCTGGTCCATCGCTCGTCGACGGCGGGCAGGTCCATCGCGGCGGCGACGTTCATCAGCATGCCGACGGCGAAGAAGTCGACCACGGCCTGGAACGGCAGGCCGGTCAGCCGCTCGACCAGTTCCCACAGCTTCTTGAACCCGGCCCGGGTCGCGGCCCGGATCTCGGGATCGTCGCACGCGGCATAGGCCTGCATCTGGAGCAGCAGCAGGGTCCGGTCCTCCAGGAGCCGCTCGTAGGCGTCCGCCATCGCCAGCAGCGCCTCCTCGCCCGTGTAGTCGCCGGCTGCGGCGCTGAAGGTGTCCCGCACCCGCTCGAAGCACCGGTCCACGAGCGCGAGGAACAGCGCCTTCTTGGTCGGGAAGAGACGGAACAGGTACGGCTGGCTGATGCCGGCCTGCCGGGCGACATCCTCGGTCGAGGTGCCCGCCAGCCCGTGCACGGCGAACTCGGTGACCGCGACGCCCAGGACCAGCTCGCGACGTTCCGCCGCGGACATCCTCTGTTTAGTCTCGGTCATGTCCCCTAAGTTAGTGATGACTCACTACTTTGTCAAGCCCGGTGGCGGGTGTGCTGGAGGCAGTGGCTAGCGGCGGTAGCGGACGGCGCGGGCTGGGGCGGGTAGCGGGCTGGGGCGGGGGTTAGCTGGTCAGGGCGGCGTAGATGGCCAGGCCGTATTCGGCGCTGCGGTCGGAGCCGATGATGCCGGGAGCCATCTTGTTCATCATGTAGGAGATCGTCGTGCGGCGGCCGACGTCCATCACGATCATGGAGCCACCCCAGCCGCCCCAGAAGCAGATTCTCTCGTCCGGAAGCCAGGGCAGGATGTCGAGCTGGGGCAGGCCGTAGCCGATGCCGAACCGGAGCGGGACGCCCAGGACGACATCGATGCCGTTCTGTTGCTCCCGGAAGATCAGGTCGATGGTGTCCTGGCCGAGCAGGCGGACGCCGTCTACCTCGCCGCCGCGGGAGACGACCGACATGATGCGCGCCACCGAGCGGGCGTTCCCGTGGCCGTTCGCGCCGCCGATGTCGGCACGGCGCCAGCCGGGGGTGTTGGCCGTCTCGGCGAGCACGAACGGCCCGGTCAGCGTCTTGACCGTCGGGCTGTCCGGGTCGAGCGCGGCGAAGTCGAACGGCAGCGGCGGCGGCGGGACCACGTCCGAGATCCGGCCCCAGTCGGCCTCGGCCGCGCCGACCTGGAAGTCGGCGCCGAGCGGCCCGGCGATCTCCTCGGCCACGAACTGCTTGAGCGTCTTGCCCGTGATCCGCCGGACCAGTTCGCCGACCAGGTGCCCGTAATTGAGCGCGTGGTAGCCCGAGGCGGTGCCGGGCGGCCACCACGGCGCCTGGGCGGCCATCCGCGCCGTGGCGGAGGTCCAGTCGTAGAGGTCCTCCGGGACGGCAGGCTGCTCCAACCCGGAGACCCCGGACGCGTGTGACATGACGTGGCGGACCAGGATGTCCTGCTTACCCTGGGCGGCGAACTCCGGCCAGTACCTGGCGACCGGCGCGTCGACGTCGAGTTCGCCCCGGTCTACCAGCATCAGGGCCGCAAGGCTGGTCACCGTCTTGGTCGAGGACCAGACGTTGGTGATGGTCTGCTCGGACCACGGGACGGTCCGCGCCTCGTCACAGAAGCCGCCCCACAGATCGACCACGATCTCGCCGTCGATGTCCAGGACCAGCGACGCGCCCAGTTCCTCGCCCGAGTCCAGGTTCCGCGCCAGCGCGTCCCGCACCCCGCCGAACCGGTCGTCACACTTGCCAAGTAGCTCCGCCATGGAGTCATCTTCCCTGGTGCCGGGCTCGGCGGCTAGGGCCAGTTTTCGGATAAGCGGAGGGTTTACTACGCTTAGCGTATGGCCCCCATCCAGGTTGGCGACCGGGCTCCAGACTTCACTCTCCCTTCGCAGTCCGGTGAACCGGTCCGGCTCTCCGACCGGTTCGGTGAGCGAGTCGTGGTGCTGTACTTCTATCCCAGGGACAACACCCCGGGCTGCACTGCCGAGGCGTGCGCCTTCCGCGACAGCCACGAGGTGTTCAGCGAGGCCGGAGCCGAGGTGATCGGGGTCAGCTCCGATTCGGCTGACCGGCACACCGCCTTCGCGAGCCGGTACCAGCTGCCGTTCACGTTGCTCAGCGACGCCGGGGGACGCGTCCGCAAGAGCTACGGGGTGCCGTCCATGCTGGGTGTACTGCCGGGCCGGGTCACCTACGTGATCGACCGGCAGGGGACGGTACGGCACGTGTTCAACTCGATGACCAATATCGACCGGCATGTCGGCGACGCGCTAGCCGTGGTCCGGCGGCTGCAAGCCGACGCGGAATTAGCGGCCAGCCGCGGTTACGGTATTCCCCGGGTTACCAGCGGTAATCTGTGGAAGAGCTGTGCATAAACAGGTGGATAACCTTCTCCAGCTGCGGACAACCACCTTGGTTCTGTGGACAGGATGTGGATAGCAAAAAACCTGCCAAAACTTTGCCGCAAACCCTTGCGCGCCATCCGCCGACGCAGTAGAAATACTTTCACCGTTGGAAACGGGCACCGCCCCGGAGGAAACTCAGGGAACGTGAGAGGAACCGGGAAACCGGTACCTGGAGCGGGTGCGCGGCACCAGCGGGCGGCCCGCGGGGCCCGGGACGCCAGGCAACTGGCTGACCTGGCCGGGCCGGGAAGGCCGGGCAACTGGCTGACCTGGCACAGCGTGGTCAGGCAAGGCCCCCTCCATCTCATACATGGAGGGGGCCTTGTTCTATATGGCGGGGTTTGTTCTATTCTGCCGGGAATAGCGAGGAGTCCCATTGAGCATTACCGCACGGCCGGCGCCGAATGCCGCGCCAGCCCGGCTTAAGGTGCGCAAGAACATAGACTCCCTCACGGCGCAGGAATTGGCCGACTTCCGCCGGGCGGTTAAGTAGGCGCTGGCGCTGACCGATAAGCGGGGTTTTGATTATTTCGCCGGCTGGCACGGTGTTCCGCTCGGCTGGTGCCAGCATCACGACTCGCTTTTCCTGCCGTGGCACCGGGCTTACTTGTACTGGCTGGAGCTCGCGCTCCAATCGCAGGTTCCAGGCGTGACACTGCCGTGGTGGGATTGGTCAGCAGCGCTAACGCCGGCTACCGTGACGGTTGGCGGTTCGCGCCAGCGGCGACTGGGCGCTGGGGCGATGGCCAGCCAGGCCCAGTCGTAGTAGCGGTGCCCCTTGGCGCCCTGGCTCGCGGAGTAGCGCTGCCACGCCTGGCGGGGCAGGCGGGCGGCGATCGTGCGGGCCTGGCACGGGCCCGCGGCGATGGTCACCGGGTGGCTGGCGGCCACTGCCAGCACGTAACCGATGCGGCGGAGTTCCGGTCAGCGCGCAGGCCCGGGCGGCGCCGTACACCTCATCGCCGGTGACCCAGGCGGCCGGGGTCCCCGCATCCAGCGCGCGGCCGATCATGCGGCGGGCCAGTCCCGGCTTGGTCGCGAACGCTGTCGCGGCCGGGATGCGCGCCGCCGCGCACCGGGCCGGGTCAGCGGTCCAGGACCGGGGCAGGTACAGTTCCCGGTCGATCAGCGCATGACCCGCCGGCGAGGCGTAGGACAAGAACACCGCGACCTGGCAGTTCTCCACCCGCCCCGCGGTACCGGAATACTGGCGCTGCACGCCGGCGCTGGCCCTGCCCTTTGACGCGCCGCACCCGCCGCATCCGCTGGTGCAGATGCTCGACGACATAGCCGCGCAGGTCATCGCGGACCGCATCGGCATCCCACCGGGCCCCGGCTAACAAGTGATGCATGCCGTCCGGGTGGCGTCCCCGGCCTGCTCGGCGATCGTCAGCAGTTCTTGCGCGCAGCCGCGTTCGACGCCACGCTGGAGATCAGCGAGCCGCTCCAGGCCCTGCCCGACGGCACCGGCGAGATCACCGTGACGGTGCTCGCGTTCAACCAGGCCGACGAGACGGACGGCGTGATCCGCTTCAAGGAACTGACCCTGCTCACCTACGCCTAGCCGGGCAGCAGGCCGCGGAAGAACAGGTACCCGTGGTCGGCCAGGCGACGGCGCAATCCACCCGGATCGTCGGCCAGGGGCGCGGAATCGGCCAGCTCATCCACGGGCTCACTGTAGCTATCGCAGGGATCTGTCCGGTCCGGCAGGCCGGGTCACGTTTGGCCTCGCGGACCCGGGGTAGCCGGTACCGCCGTATCGGCTAGCGCAGGCCTGCTCTTCCGGGAAGCGGTACCCGGCTTAACTGCTCGGGGAAGGCAAATGGCACGAGACCTTGGGGTTCACGCCCACGTAGTTGAGCGGGCCGGCCACGATCGTGGCCACGATCGTTCCCGCGTGCGCGCAGCTTTCAGACGACGAGCCGTAATAACCGCGCTGGCCGGCCGCGATCGCTCCGATAATCAGCCAGAGCAGCACGATGACTCCTCCGATCCGCACCTTTACCTCCGAAAGACAGGCAGCACCTTAGATTCCGAAGGGCCGCGAATGCTGGTCGCCTTTCCGTCTACCCCGCCCACGAGAGATACACGTGGCGACGGGGTTCAATATCCGTTCGATTCACGACAGCGCGACACAAGTACCAGCCAGGCGACCCTTTTCCTGCGCCCGTGTATCGTTGCTGCTGATGGCCTGGGACGCAGAGACCGCACAGCGCGCACCCGCGGCACCCGACGCACGCACCGGCCCGCCGCCCCGTCGGCTGGCCGGCGGGGGGCTGCTGCCTCCGCCACCGCCCGGTGCCATGTCTTACCAGTACACCACCGACCTGGCCGCGGTCCGCGCCGTGGTGTACCGCCACGCACGCCAGGCCGGGCTGCCGGAATCACGCGCCATCGACCTGGTACTGGCGGTCAGCGAGGTCGCCGCGAACACGGTGCGCCATGCCAAGTCTCCCGGGTCCCTGAAGATCTGGTACGACACCGATGAGATCGTCTGCCAGATCCAGGACAAGGGGACCATCACCGACCCGCTGGCGGGCCGGCGTCAGCCCTCCCTTGAGGCCATGGGCGGGCACGGGCTGTGGATCGTGAACCAGGTCTGCGACGCGGTCGAGATGCGGTCAGACGAAACCGGCACCACGATCCGGTTGCACATGGACCTGCCCCCGGTCAGGCCCGGGTCCTGAGCCCCATCTGTCCTGTTTCCCGCGTGGTGCCGCCGGGCCCGGCCCCGTCCGCCGGGGAGCCGCTCACGGGGCCGTTTCCGGCCAGGTGAAGCACTATCCCGCGGGAATCCGTCGTGTGGTACAACAAGTGCGTGGATCTGCTGACGGTCTCTGTGACGGCGCGGGAGTCCGCAGGCGAGCCCTACACGCTGGTGGAGATCGCCGGCGAGGCTGACGTGACCAACACCGACGAATTGCGGCGCCTGCTGGACGAAGAGGTGTCCCAGCAGCCGCGCACGATGATCATCGACCTGTCCGGCCTGCGTTTCATGGACTCCTCCGCCCTGCACGCACTGCTGCGGGTGAACCGGTCATTGGACCGGCAGGGCGGCGTCCTGGCCCTGGTGTCCCCGCAGGCCGCGGTGGCCAAGATCCTGCGGCTGACCACCGCCGACCGGCTGATCCCGGTTTTCGACAGCGTGGCGGCCGCCGCGGCCGGCTGAGCCGCGGAAAAACTCCCCCGCGAACCGCGTTGTTTGGGAACTGCCTAAGTGGGATATGCTTCTCCTCAGTGGTGCCTACGACGCAGGCACGCTCAACGCGACATGGTGTTTTCGCGGGGCGTGCTGACGAGGCGCCACTTTTTGCTCCCGCTGGCGACACCGTGACTGAGATTCGTCAGCAAGGAGGCCACCCAGATGAAGATCGCCCTGGTTGCTCAGCACGCGACGCTGCTATCCCCCCGCACCGGTGCCGGACCAGACAGCGACGACATCGGGCTCAGCGAGCTCACCCGTAATCTCGCCACTCATGGTCACCAGGTAACCGTTTATGCCCAGAAGCATCATCCGGACCTGCCCGATCAGGCTGAACTGCACGACGGCGTGCGGATCACGCATATCGACGCTGGGCCGACCGCCGCCGAGGGTGACCGAGGCGACGCCGGCCTGCTCGAGCGGGTGCCCGCGTTCAGCAGCCCGCTGCGCACCAGCTGGGAGCGGGAGCGCCCGGACGTCGTGCACGCGCTGCGCTGGACGAGCGGCCTGGCCGCACTAGCCGCCGCCCGCAACCTGGACATCCCGGTCGTGCAGGGGTTCAGCTCGCTCGGCGTCACCGAACGCCGGGACCGGGTACGGGCCGACGGTGCCGCGGCCGCGCGGATCAGGCTCGAGCCCGCCATCGGGCGCAGTGCCGCCGCCGTGGTCGCCACCCACTCGGCCGAGGCCTCCGACCTAGCCAGCCTGGGCGTGCACCGGTCCTCGATCAGGATCGTGCCGTGGGGCGTCGACACCGACACCTTCGCCCCCGAGGGCCCGGTGGCGAAGCGGAACGGCCGCCCGCGGTTGCTCACCGCCGCCGACCTGAACGAGCGGGCCCCGCTGGAGACCCTGCTCCGCGCGCTGAGCCGGGTACCCGGTGCCGAACTGCTAGTCGTCGGCGGCCCGGACCGCGGCGAGCTGGAAAACGACCAGGCCTATGTCAACCTGGCCAAGTTCGCCACGGCACTGGACATCTCCGACCGCGTGCTCTTCACCGGACGGATGGACCATGCCCTGATGCCCGCCCTGCTGCGGTCTGCCGACCTGGTCGTCAGCACCTGTCAGTACGAGCCTTCCGGTACCACGTCGCTGCAGGCCATGGCGTGCGGGACCCCGGTCATCGCACCCCCCGTGGGCGGTCACGTGGACGCCGTGGTCGACGGGACGACCGGCATCTTGATCCCGCCGGACCGCCCGGCCCTGCTGGCCCAGCGGATCCGGCAGCTGCTCGCCCACCCGATGCTGATCGAGGCTTACGGGGTGGCGGCGGCCGACCGGGCCAGGTCCCGGTACTCCTGGGATCGCATCGCGGGCGAGACGCTCGCCGTCTACGACAAGGCAATCGCTCAGGCGGCCTGACCGCAGCCGCCGACCGGGCCCGGAACGCCGGGTGTGGCCCGGCGTTCCGGCTGGCGTTGAGCGAGCCGGGGCCACGGACCGGATCAGGGACGCCCTGGCGGGCCGGTCCGGGCACTGAGCGCGGCCCGGCCCCGCAAGACCGCGGATCCGGGCCCGGCACCTCTCCCCGGGCCCCGGATCCGCGCTGACCAGGACCGGGCCGACCGCGGGTGTAGCGACGCGTGTACGGGGTAGCCCAGCAGACTATGGCAGCGACCGTCACGCCGGTATACCCGTCCCGCTACGACGGGTTCACGACAATGCCGCTGGGCCGCCACTGGCGCGCGGGAAGCAGCGGGAAGATCGCAACCGACACCGATCCGTGGAGCGGCGCCACCCTGGCCGAGATCCCGCTGGCCGGGATGGACGACCTCGACGATGCCTTCACCGCGGCCGAGCGAGCCCAGAGGGAGTGGGCCGCGCGGCCCCCGGCGGACCGGGCTGACGTGATGCGATCCGCTGCTACGGTACTGGAGGCGCGCCGGGAGGAGGTCACTGGCTGGCTCATCCACGAGACCGGCGCTCCGGTCGCCGCGGCCGACCTTGAGTGGAACCTGGCCCGTGAGGCGATGCTGGCCGCGGCGGCGCTCCCGTACCAGGTCACCGGGCGCATCGTGCCGTCCGATCTCGCGGGCCGCCAGACCCGCGTCTGCCGGGTGCCGGCCGGGGTGATCGCGGTGATCAGTCCCGCGAGTTTCCCGCTGCGGACATCCAGCCGCGCCACGGCGCCGGCACTCGCGGCCGGGAACGCGGTAGTCCTCAAACCGTCCAGCGATACGCCGGTCACCGGCGGACTGCTGATAGCCAGGATCTTCCGCGAGGCGGGCCTGCCTGCCGGGCTCCTCAGCGTGATCATTGCCGCCGGCGCGGAGGTCAGCGAGGCGATCACCGGGCATCGGGTGCCCCGCGTTATCTCCTTCGCCGGCTCGGCGGCGACCGGGCGGATCCTGGCCCGCCAGGCGGGCGGCAAGCGGCTCATCGGCCAGGCCGGCACCGACGGGCCCCTGGTCGTCCTCGAGGACGCCGACCTGGCGCGGGCGTCCGACGCGGCCGTGTTCGGCTCCTTCGCCGGGCAGGATCAGGTCTGCATGATCACCCGACGGATCGCCGTGCACCGGAAGGTGTACGCGGAGTTCACCGACCGGCTGGTGACCCTGGCGGGTTGCCTGCGAGCCGGCGATCCGGCGGACGCGGACACCGATATCGGCCCGGTCGGCAACGCCAGGCGGCTGGCCGCGATCCGAGACGCCGTGGAGCGGGCCCGCGCCGAAGGTGCCCGCCAGGTGCTCGGCGGTGAGCCGGCCGGCCCGGTCCGGTTGCTGCTGCCCCCGCACGTGCTGCTGGCGCGGGACAACGTGGCCAGCACCAGGGAGGAACTCGCCGGCCCGGTGATCACGATCGTCCGGGCCCGGGACGAACGGGACGCGCTACGGATCGCGAACGAGACCGGGTACGGCCGGTCCAGCGCGGTCTTCACCCGCGACACCGAGCGCGGCGCGCGGGTCGCGCTCGGCCTGAACGCCGCGATGACTCACGTCAACGACGCTCCGGTGAACGGGGACGCCACAGACGACCCGGACGGCCGCCGGGCCATCGGCGACCTCACCGCCGAACGCTGGGTCAGCGTGCCGCTCGGCAGCTGACCTGGCGTGCGGCTCGGCGGCGGACCTGGCGTGCCGCTCGGCGGGCGAGCTGGTCAGCGGATCCGTACCGCGACCAGGCAGGCGTCGTCGCCGGTGTCGGAGACCGCGCTGGCCAGGATCCGGTCGGCCTGAGCGGCGGCGGTCGGTGCACCGTCTCGCGGCCGTCCGGCGGCCGCGAGACTCAGCCCGGCCACGAACTCCTCCAGCACGTCTTCGATGGAATCGCCGCGCCGCTCGATCAGCCCGTCGGTGAACAGCAGCAGGGTGTCGCCGGGTTCGAGCGACTGCACGGCTTCCTCGTAGTCGGCGTCCGGGTCCATGCCGAGCAAAACCCCGCCAGGCAGCGGGAGTTCGCGCGCGGCACCGCCGCGCATCAGCACGGGCGGCAGGTGCCCGGCCCGCGCCCAGCGCAGCACGCGCGTCTGCGGGTTGTAGCGCCCGCACACCACGGTTCCCACCACGCCGGAGGTGAGGTGGCACATCACGCCGTTGAGCATGCCGAGCAGTTCGGCGGGCCCGGCCCCGGTGATGGCGAGGCCGCGCAGTGAGTTGCGGGCCGCGACCATGCCGGTCACCGCGTCGATGCCGTGCCCGGCCACATCCCCCACCACCAGCAGCACGTCGTTGCCGGGCAGCAGCAGCGTATCGTACCAGTCGCCGCCGACCAGGTGGCCCTCGCCGACCGGGCGGTAGCGTACCGCGACGTCGATCCCGGCCGCTTCCACAGGCACCTCGTCGGGCGGCATGATGGCCCGTTGCAGGCGCAGCGCGAGCAGATGTTCCTCGGCGACCCGCTGCTCGCTGTCGGCCAGCTGGTCACGCGTGGCGGCCAGGGCGACCTGCGTGTGGTAATGCGCCGAGACGTCCTGGAAGGCCCCGCGCAGCGCGATCACCGCGCCGGCCGCGTCCGTGACCGGTTCGGCGAACACCCGGATCTGGCGGATGCTCCTGTCATCGGGGTGCACCACGCGGAACGTCGCCGTGCCCGCCTCACGCCGCTCGGCCAGGCGCTGCCTGAAGCGCGTTACGACCGGCTTGTCGGCCGCCATCACGTAGCTGTGCAGATCCGCCAGCGGGATCTCCGTCCCGGAGCGCGGCACCAGCCCGAACAGCTCGAACGCCGAGTCGGTCCAGCGCACCAGCCCGGTGACCAGGTTCTCCTCCCAGCCGCCAAGACGGCCGAGCCGCTGGGCGTGGTCCAGGAGCACGCGCAGGTCCTGGGACCCGCCCGCCGCGCTGTCGTCATGCCAGGTGAAGATCGCGCCGTCGAAGAACCTGGCCACGCGCAGGTCGGCCAGCGGCGGCGGGCCGGGTTCTGTGGCGGCCAGATGGACAGGGAACCCGCTGGCCAGGGCCTCGCTTAGCGGGCCGGGAACGTGCTGGGGCACGCCGTCGGCCAGGACCTGCACGGCCCGGGCGAACAGGCCCTGACCGAAGACGCTCGCCGGGTAGGCCTCGAGCAAGGTCAGCCGGCAAAGGTCTTCCGCGGTCCGATCAGTCAGATCGCGGAAGCGAGGGCTGACGTGCTCGATGCTGAAGTCGGTCACGCGACCGCCGTCACCCCGGATCGCCTGTACCACGAGCACCGAGTCGGCCAGGTCGTCCAGCAACGCGTAGATCGCCGCCCGAGGATGGGCGGCAGCCAGGCCACCGTGCGCGAGCCGGGCGGCGATCACCAGCGCGCACCCCGCGGCGATCGCGGACAGCTCCTGGCGGGCCTCGGAGCCGAACGCCGCGAGCGGCTCGGGCCAGCTGACCTCCATCACGCCGAGCAACTGGCCGCCGCGCTCGCGCAGCGCCAGAACCGCCCGGGCGCCGTCCGCCGGCCCCGGCACCGGCGCGGCGTCGCCCTCGGGTCGGCCGGCGGCCCACCACAGGTCGGCGGCGCCCTGGGCCACTCGCTGGGCCGGGCAGTCCAGCTGCGGCGGAAGGTGCCGCCACCGGCGGGCCTCGCCATGGCCCAGCCCAGCCTCGCCGAGCAGCGTGAGCGCGCCGTCCGCCTCGAGCAGCCACAGCACGACCGCGCCCGCTCCGAGCGGCCCGAGCACCCGCCCGGCCACGGTGCTGGCCAGCTCCGCACCGTCGGCGGCCAGCTCGGCGGCGGCCTGGACCAACAGCGCACGCGGCCCGGACGGGCCCGGCGCGGCGGCGTTCGGGCGGCCGGAGCTGGCCGGGGCGGCCAGAGATGGCCCATCATCGCCGGCGGGATAGCCGGGCGATAGAACCGCGGCGGCCATCTCGGCGGCCGGGATTCCGGTCGCCGCGGACAGCTCGACCAGCTGACTGGCGGCCTCGGCCGCGGACAGGCCGAGACGCTCCATCAGCGCGCCGCGGGCCATGGCGATGACCGACTCCCCCGCGGCTGAGGCCCGGACCTCGTCCAGGATCCGCCGCTGCTGCTCGATGATCGCGGCCAGCCGGAGCACATCGTCGTCGCTAGCGGTCACGATTATCGCCTCCCCGCACGGCGAGCCGCCAATCAATCAGCACCCACAAACCTGTCGAGACCCAGTACAAGCAGTGCATTTCGTGACCGGCGGCCACCGCAGGGGGCTTCGGCTTTCACGCCTTTGCCCTGCTGCTGACGTTCGCTCGGCCCATGATAGTTACATCCGGTCTACCATCGGTAGAGATCGCACGACGGTGCCGAGCGGGTATCGCGCCGCATCGGCACAGCTGATGGGAGCTTTGGTGACTGATACGGCTCAGTCGGGTCCGAGGCTAGACAAATCCGGACTTGAGCAGCTTCTCGCGGGGCTGACGGCGGTGCGCGGCGGTGACTTCAGCACCCGCCTGGCCACGACCGGCGACCCGCTGATGGACGAGATCGCCACCGTCTTCAACGGCATGGCGGACCAGCTCGACCTGTTCACCTCCGAGGTGACCAGGGTGGCTCGCGAGGTCGGTACCGAGGGCAAGCTCGGTGGCCAGGCGTACGTGCCCAGCGTCTCCGGGACCTGGAAGGACCTGACCGAGTCGGTCAACGCCATGGCCGGCAACCTGACCGGCCAGGTGCGCAACATCGCGCAGGTGGCGACCGCGGTGGCCAAGGGCGACCTGAGCCAGAAGATCGACGTGGACGCGCGCGGCGAGATCCTCGAGCTCAAGTCCACCCTCAACACCATGGTCGATCAGCTGTCGTCCTTCGCCGACGAGGTGACCCGGGTGGCCCGCGAGGTCGGCACCGAGGGACGGCTCGGCGGCCAGGCCGACGTCAAGGGCGTGTCCGGGACCTGGAAGGACCTGACCGAGTCGGTCAACGTCATGGCGGCCAACCTGACCGATCAGGTGCGCTCCATCGCCGAGGTGACCACGGCGGTGGCCAAGGGCGACCTGAGCCAGAAGATCCGGGTCGACGCCCGCGGCGAGATCATGGAGCTGAAGGAGACCATCAACACCATGGTCGACCAGCTCTCGGCGTTCGCGGACGAGGTGACCCGGGTGGCCCGCGAGGTCGGCACCCAGGGCAACCTGGGCGGCCAGGCCGTGGTCCGCGGAGTATCGGGTACCTGGAAGGACCTGACCGACAACGTTAACGTGATGGCGTCCAACCTGACCGCGCAGGTCCGCTCGATCGCCCAGGTGGCGACGGCGGTAGAGCGCGGCGACCTGAGCCAGCAGATCACGGTCGAGGCCAAGGGCGAGGTCCACGCGCTGACCCAGACGATCAACCGGATGGTCGGCACGCTGTCCGCGTTCGCCGATGAGGCGACCCGGGTGGCCCGGGAGGTCGGCACCGAGGGGCGGCTGGGCGGCCAGGCCGACGTCAAGGGCGTCGCCGGGACCTGGAAGAACCTGACCGACAACGTCAACTCGATGGCGGACAACCTGACCAGCCAGGTCCGCAACATCGCCCAGGTCACCACGGCGGTCGCCCAGGGCGACCTGTCGAAGAAGATCGACGTCGAGGCCCGCGGCGAGATCCTCGAGCTCAAGACCACCATCAATACCATGGTCGACCAGCTGTCGTCGTTCGCGGCCGAGGTCACCCGCGTGGCCCGCGAGGTGGGCAGCGAGGGGCGGTTGGGCGGCCAGGCCGAGGTCGAGGGCGTGTCCGGCACCTGGAAGCGGCTGACCGAGAACGTGAACGAGCTGGCCGGAAACCTGACCCGGCAGGTCCGCGCGATCGCCGAGGTGACCAGCGCGGTCGCTTCCGGCGACCTGACCAGGTCGATCTCGGTCGAAGCCCAGGGCGAGGTCGCCGAGCTCAAGGACAACATCAACGCGATGGTGTGGTCGCTGCGCGAGACGACCCAGGCCAACCAGCAACAGGACTGGCTGAAGACCAACCTGGCCCGCATCTCGGGCATGATGCAGGGTCACCGGGACCTGGCCGTCGTCGCCGAACTGATCATGGACGAGCTCGCCCCGCTCACCGGAGCCCAGCACGGGACGTTCTTCCTGACCGAGCCGACCGGGGACGGCGACTCCCAACTGCGCCTCATCGCCGGGTACGGGCTACGCGCCGACCAGACGGCGCCGATCCAGTACCGGCTCGGCCAGTCGCTGATCGGCCAGGTGGCCCGGAGCAAGCGGTCGATAGTGGTCGCGAACCTGCCCGAGGGCTACGTGACGATCTCCTCCGGGCTCGGCGAGGCGCCGCCCGCGAACCTGGCCATCGTGCCCATCTTGTTCGAGGACCAGGTGCTCGGGGTCATCGAACTCGCCTCGTTCACGGCGTTCAGCCCGGTGCAGACCGACTTCCTTGAGCAGCTGACCGAGACGCTCGGGGTCAACTTCAACACGATCATCGCCAACGCGCGCACCGACACACTGCTCACCGAATCGCAGCGGCTCACCTCCGAGCTGCAGGCGCGATCGGAGGAGCTGCAGTCCCAGCAGGTGGAGTTGCAGCGGTCCAACGCCGAGCTCGAGGACAAGGCGGCCCTGCTAGCTGCGCAGAACCGTGACATCGAGACCAAGAACGCCGAGATCGAGCGGGCCCGGCAGGAGATCGAGGAGCGCGCCCGCCAGCTGGCCCTGGCCTCGAAGTACAAGTCACAGTTCCTGGCCAACATGTCGCACGAGCTGCGTACCCCGCTGAACAGCCTGCTGATCCTGGCCCGGCTGCTGGCCCAGAACCCGAGCCGGAACCTGTCCGCCAAGCAGGTCGAGTACGCCAACGTGATCCACTCGGCCGGCTCGGACCTGCTGCAGCTGATCAACGACATCCTCGACCTGTCCAAGGTCGAGGCGGGGCGGATGGACATGCACGCGGAACGCTTCCCGCTCAGCGCGCTGATCGAGGACATGCAGGCCACCTTCCAGCCGCTCACCGCCGAGAAGGGCCTGGACTTCGCGGTCGAGAGCGACCCCGGAGCGCCGCCGGAGCTGTTCACCGACCGGCAGCGGCTGCGCCAGGTACTCGGCAACCTGCTCTCGAACGCGGTCAAGTTCACCGAGCGCGGGAACGTCGTGCTCCGGGTCGGCCTGGACCCGGGCCGACGCACCGCGGGGGGCGATGACATGCTGGCCTTCTCCGTGGCCGACACCGGCATCGGCATCGCGCCGGAGAACCTCAGCACCATCTTCGGCGCCTTCCAACAGGGCGACGGCACGCTCAGCCGGCGCTACGGCGGCACCGGCCTCGGTCTGTCCATCGCGCGTGAGGTCGGCGCGCTGCTCGGCGGGGAGATCACCGCGGAGAGCGAGCTGGGCGAGGGCAGTACGTTCACCTTGTTCCTGCCGTGTGAGCTGCCCGGCGCGGCCGACGGTGACGTCCTGGGCTCAGACGCTGGCGAGCCGGTGAGCGTCACCGTGAACGGCGAGGTGCACGCGGACGCCACCGAGGCGCTGCAGTTGCAGGCCTCGCTGCCCGATGACGGGCCGGCCAGCGGGCGGCGCCTGCTGGTCCTCGAGGGCGCGCGCGGCGGCCTGCTGACCCTGCTCGCGCACAGCGCGGTCTCCGATCTCACCGGTATCCAGGGGCCGGTGCACGTGGGCACGGCGGTCAGCCCGGAGCAGGGCATCGAGGCGCTCAGCGCCGCGCCGCACCAGTGCGTGGTCCTGGATCTCGGCCTGGCCGACGCCTCCGCGTTCGCCTTCCTCGACCGGCTCCAGGAGGACCCGGACCTGCGGACCGTCCCGGTGCTCGCGCACACCAGGGACAAGCTGGACAGCGCGCAGACCCGGCTGGCGCGGCTGCGTTTCGGGTCACACTCGCTCGAGTTGCTCCCGTCCCTGGACGAATTGCGCGAGCGCATCACGCTGCATCTGTCCGCGGCCCAGCCCGAGCATGTCCCGGCGCTGATCAGCGAGCCGACCGAGGCCGGGACGCGGGTCGTGCCCGCCGAGGCCGAGAGCCACGAGGCGCTGAGCGGCCGCCGGGTGCTGGTCATCGATGACGACACGCGCAACGTGTTCGCCATCACCAGCACGCTGGAGCTGCACGGCGTGACCGTGACCCAGGCCCCCAACGGCCGCAAGGGCATCGAGGCCCTGCTCACCGCCGAGGACACCGACCTGATCTTGATGGACGTGATGATGCCGGAGATGGACGGCTACACCACGATGAACAAGATCAGGCAGATGCCCGCCTTCGCCACGCTGCCGATCATCGCGGTGACCGCCCGGGCCATGCCGGGTGACCGGGAGAAGAGCATCGCGGCCGGCGCCAGCGACTACGTGACCAAGCCGGTGGACACCGACGAGCTCCTGGCCTGCATGGAGCGCTGGCTGATCCGCCGGTAACGCCCCGGCTGCGCCGGTAACGCCGCGACCGTCCGCTTGGCGGCCGCCGCGGCCGCCCGCCGCCGCCTGCGCCGCCGGTCGCGCTGCCGGTCGTCGGCGGTGGTCCCGCCCCAGATGCCGTAGTTCTGCTCGTGGGACACCGCGAACTCCAGGCACTCCCGCTGGACCGCGCAGCCCGCGCAGATCGTCTTGGCTCGATCGATCTGCCGCGCGGCCGGGCCGGCCGCGGAGATGGGGAAGAACAGGTCCGGGTCTGCCGACCGGCACGCGGCCGCCGACCGCCAGTTCTGAGCGCTCCCAGTGGGGGTCATCGGTGTCCTCACGAAGTCGTCACGGGGGGTCCCGGTGCGAATATGGGCTGACGCTCGGCTTCCCCGCCAAACGCGGTCTAAATGTGACGATCCTCACATCGCCATACGTTTATTCGCCCTGGCACGGGCACACCCTACTCGTCCGTAAATTCCAGGGTTCCAGGGAGATCACGTTGACGAAGGGAACGCTCCGGCGGCCGACCGCGGAAGCCATCGGCGCCGACCTCGGCCCCGGATCGCGCGCCGAGCTGAAGGAACTGACCGACAACGCCTTGCTGGCCAAGATCCGGTCCCTGCCCCGCGACAGCGAGCTCCGGGCCGCGGCGTGCGAGATAGTCGTGGAGCGCTACGGCAAGCTGGTCCGCTCCTGTGTCCGGCAGTACCGCGGCAGCCCGGAGCCCACCGAGGATCTCATGCAGGTCGGATACGTCGGCCTACTCAAGGCGATCAACAACTACGACCCCGAAGTCGGCGACAGCCTGTCCGCCTACGCCCAGCCTTGCGTCAGCGGCGAGATCAAGCGCCACTTCCGGGACAAGCGCTGGCAGATCCACGTCCGCCGGTCGGCTCAGGAACTGCTGCTCGAGCTGCGCAAGGCCAATGAGGAGCTCACCCAGCAGCTGGGCCGCGATCCCGGCGAGGACGAGCTGGCCGAGCGGCTCGGGGTCAGTGCAGACGATATGCAGGAGGCCCGCCAGGCCGACCTGGTGTTCAGTACCTACTCACTGGACGCTCCGCTATCCGACCGCGAGGATCCGGCGTTGCTGGCCGACGTGCTCGGGGACGACGACCCAGGCGTCATGCACACGATCGACATGGAATCGGTCAACGCCCACTGGGGCGAATTGCCCGAACGTGAGCAGCGCATCCTGGTGATGCGCTTCTACGGCAACCTCACCCAGACCGAGATCGGCGACCGGCTCGGCATCTCGCAGATGCACGTCTCCCGGCTCCTGGCTCGGGCTCTGGCACACCTGAGAAGCAGGCTCGTCGATCCGCCCGAAGAGCCCTCCCCGGCCAGCTCGACCGCGGCGGGATGACGGCCCGGGCGTTCATATAGCGGAAGGACCATCATGAAAACCGGTATGGGACTCGTACTGATCGGCATCGGGGCGATCCTCGCCTTCGCCGTGACGACGAATACCTCCGTCTTCAACCTGCATACCGCCGGCTACGTGATCATGATCATCGGCATCCTAGGGCTGGCCGTCCCCCGTCGCGGCTACGGCTGGGTCGGCCGTCGGCTGTTCGTCCGGCAGGCCCGCTGGCGGCCGGGCCGCCGGGTCGAGGAGGTCGTCTACCCGACCTACGTCAACCGCAACCCGGCCAACACCCGCGTGCAGGCGGGCCTGCCCGCCCCGGGCGCGTTCGGCAGCCCGGAGGCAGCCACCCACGTCGAGTCGACGCGCGACCTGTCCACCGACCCGACGAGCATGCGCCCGGGTGAGACCGAGATCGTGGAAGACGTCTACGAGGACTGACGCCCCTCACCCGCCCGCGACGCAGAATTTAGACCGTAAAGCAGTACTAGGAGAGGTCATGACACTCACCGTTTCCGTCATCATCGTCTGGCTCTTGATCGGCCTGGTGATCGGCGGGCTGGCACGGCTGCTCGTGCCGGGCCGTCAGCACATCGGCCTGATCTTCACGATCCTCATCGGCATTGTGGCCGCGTTGCTGGGCGGGATCATCACCACCGCGCTGCTGGGCGCGGGCCATACGATCATTACCTTCATCGTGGCGCTTGTCGCGGCGGCCCTGCTGGTCAGCGCGTTCACCACCCGCGGCTACGGCCGCTACCGCACCCGCACCCGCCGCCGCCGGTCCGCCCGCTGGCGCTGGTAGGCCCAGGCTGTAGCCAGGCATCCGGTATCCGCCGGGGCGATATCGCCCCGGCGGATACTTGTGCATTAGTGCCGTTCCGCCGCCAGTACTATTGAGTCCGCTCAGAGGGGGCCGGCACAAGGGACGATGATCGGGAGAGATGCCGCGAGACACCCGGACGGACGACTCGTACGCTGATCTCGGCGACCTGGCCGGGCGGCGCGACGCACTCCGTCAAGCTGCCGCGATGCGGGGCGCGGACCCGCGGGCCCTGCTCGAGGCCGCCTTCGCCGAACTCGACGGCGCCGTCGAGGTCCTGACCACGCTGGCCGAGACCGACCTGGGCGAGGCCACCACTGCGGGCGCCGCCGAATCACTCAGCGTCGAACGAGCCCTGCTGCGGGCCGTGTTCCAGCATGCGCCCGCGCCCTTGTTCGTGCTCGAATCGGACGGCACGGTGCGGCGCGCGAACGGCCGGGCCGGGCTGCTGATCGGAGCCCCGCCCGGCTACGCGACCGGCCGGGACCTGACCGCCTTCGTCGACCTGCCGTCCCGGGCCGCGGTCAAGAGCCAGCTGGCCGCGGCCGTCCGGACGGGAACGGCCCGGCAGGTGGAGTGCCGGCTGCTCGGCCCGGACGGCCCGGTGGACGCCACCTTGACCGCGGACGTCATCACCATGCAGGACGGCGCGCGGCTGCTGGTCGTCACCGCGGCCGGGGCGGTGGTCCCGCCGCCGATGGTCAAGGGGCCAGGGGGCCCAAGGGGCCCTAGGGGAAGTAAGGAGTCCAAGGGGTCCGAGGCGCTGATCCGGGCCATGACCCGCCGGATGGACATGGTCACCGCGGTGACCAGGCTGCTGCTCGACAACAGCACGTTCAGCGAGGCGGTCACCCTCCAGCGCTGCGCCCGGCTGCTGGCCGGGGACGTCGCGAGCTGGGTGATCATCGACATCGAGCGCGCGGACGCGCTGCGCCGCCAGTTCGTGATCGGCCCTCAGGACCAGGCCGCCCAGGACCTGACCAGGAAGGTACGGACGCTGGATCCGCCGCCGACCTCGGCGCCCGGGCAGGTCCACGCCACCGGCACCTCGATCGTGCTGGCCCACGCCGACGACGCTGGGCTTCTGGGCAGCACGGCGGACGGGACGCCGCTGCTGATGCTGCTCGGCGCAACCTCGCTGATCAGCGTGCCGATCACCGACGGACTGACCAGCTACGGCGCGCTCACCCTGGCACGCTCGGGCGACGAGCGGCGCTTCGAGATCGCCGACCTCGGGCTAGCCGAAGACATAGGCCAGCACCTCGGCGTGGCCATCCGGGTGGATCGCATGTTCCGGTACCGGGCCGCGGCCGCCGAGGCCCTGCAGAGCAGCCTGCTGCCGACCACGCTGCCTGAGGTTCCCGGGCTCGACCTGTTCGCGGCGTACCAGCCGTCCAGCGAGGGGCTGGAAGTCAGCGGCGACTTCTACGACGTGTTCCGGGTGCAGGACGGCTGGGCCATCACGGTCGGCGACGTGTGCGGCAAGGGCCAGGAGGCCGCCGCCATGACCGCGGCCGCCCGGCACGCGATCCGGGCCCTCGCGCACTGGAACCCGGACCCTGTTGACGTGCTGGCCCGGGTCAACGAGGTCCTGCTGGCCGGTGACTACGAGGACCGCTTCGTGACGGCCAAGCTCGCCTACCTGCGCTGGGATGGCAGCCGGCTGCGCGTGAGGCTGGCCAGCGCTGGGCACCCCGGGCCCGCGCTCGTGCGCCCGGACGGCCGGGTCGACGTGCTGAGCGGCGGCGGGCTGCCGCTTGGCCTGTTTCCCGACGCCGACCCGCAGGTTGAGGAGCTCGAGCTCGGCGAGGACGACCTGCTGTTCTTCTACTCCGACGGGGTTACCGACGCGCGCACCGCCGATATGCGCTACTTCGAGGACAGCCTGGCCGACGAACTGGCGGGCCTGGCGGGCCGGTCCGCCGCGGAGACCGCCCGCATGGTGCAGAGCCTGGTGACCAGCTTCTCCCAGGACGAGCTGCGCGATGACATGACGATCCTGGTCGCCAAGGTCAAGTCGCCACCGGAGTAGACGGGCCAGACGGGGCCAGACGGGGCCAGACGGGGCCAGACGGGGCTAGGCCGGGCCGGGCCGGGGCCGCCGGACCGGCGAACCGGCGATCTTCTGATTCTCGCGGCTGTAGGTGGCCACCACCTCGGCGGCCACCTCGGTGACCTTGACGTGGCGGCGCTGGGATTCCTGACGCAGCCGCCGCAACGCGTCGTCCGCGTCGCAGCCGAGCGCGTGCATTAGCACGCCCTTGGCCTGGTCGACCACTGAGCGGGCCACCACCGCGTCCTTCAGCTGGCTGGCCGTCCGCTGGGCCTGGCCATAGGCTGTCGCGTTGGCCAGCATCGCGCCGCCGAAGGCGGCCAGCGTGTCAGCCATCGGGTCGGACCGGACATCGAGCGCGCCGGGCCGTACCCCGCTCAGGGACAGGACCAGGGCACCGCGCGGAAGCTCCCGGACCAGGTGGACCGAACAGCGCACGCTGCGGCGCAGTGCCTCCGCCGCGTACTCGGGCCAGCGTGTCTCGGCCAGCGTGTCAGGGCAGCTGACCGGGAGGCCCTCATCGGCCGCGGTGACGAGCGGCCCGCGACCGAGATCTAGCTGGAGGTCGGCGAGCTCGGCCAGGTCCGGGTGCGTGGCCGCGGCCCCGATCAGCTCGCCGTCACGCCAGACCGCCGCGTGGGCTCCCGCGCAGGCCGGTACCTGCCAGGCGGCCAGCTCGGTGAGCCGGTTCAGCGATCGCGCCTCGGAGCCGTTGGTGAGGCTCAGCAGCTCGGCCGCCTCGTACCCCAGGTGCTCGATCGGCAACGGGCCTCCGTCCTGGCTGGGGCCTAGCTGGCTGGGGCCTAGCTGGCTGGGGCTAGCAGGCTGGGGCTAGCAGGCTGGGGCTAGCAGGCGGGCGGTGCCGCCGTGGCCGCTTCCGCCTTGGCGGGCAGAACCGCCGGCTCGCTGCCGGACCGGGTGACGAACCGGATGGCCGGGATCCGGGCGGCGCAGGATGCCAGGCGAGCACCGCCCGCGCTCGTCTTCTGGAGGGTCATCTGGCACCAGGGGCGGCCCACCCACGGCGATCCGCCGCCCGTCGAGGAGTAACCGGTCTCGCAGGTGGCCACGCTGTGTGCCCGGCTGCTGAGCAGGGCGCCGACCGTGATCATCGCGAACATCACCGGGACCAGCACGAAGGCGTAGATGGTCGTGCCCGCCCGCAGCCACCGCAGCCGCCCGCGCCGCGGCCGGGCCAGCGGCTCCGCACCGACCGGGTCGTCGGCGTTGATCCGGGTGAAAATGGAGAACATTGAGACTCAGGTCGGGCTCGCTGGCCTGCAGCGCGCCTTCTATACGATCGAGAACACGTTGCTGCGAGGCAGGCAGACTCACACAAAGCTCCTAGCACCATGACGAACGCGGGTGCGGAACTATCGCCTACCCCCGCCTTCTGGCCACAAACGGCATCACGTGCAGCTTACCGGCTCGATTACGCGCACGACTCAGCCGGGCACGATTCCGTTAAGAACTGTTCAGCTGAGCACGATTACGTCCGGAGCTGTTGAATCAGTCCGGGATCGCCGCCGTGACCTCGCTGGCCGCGCGCGGGCTCAGCGACACGCGGACCAGCGCGGCGGCGAGCCGGGCCGGCTGGCCGCACGCGGCCAGCAGCGAGGCCAGCGAGGAGCGGCTGTCCGGCAGCCCGACCCGGCGCGCCCCGCTGGTCATCAGGGTGTCCACATATGGCGCGACCGACGGCCAGACGGCCTGGGCTTCGCGTAGGAAGACGCCGGCCCGGCACCGCCCAGGCCGGGGAACCCGGCAAGCAGCGCTTCGGTCATGCCGGGATCGCCGCCTGCCTGATCCCGCAGCCTACGCAGGTCGCCGTGCCACCGGCTGGACAGCAGGTCCGCGCCGTCACCAAGCATGGTGGCGGTGCGCTCTTCGTAGCGGACGTAGCCGCCGCGGTCGAGCACGTCCACGCGGTCCTGCCAGCCGGCCTCGCTCATGGCCCGGGGGCCGCGGCACCCGGCCGCGAACAGCTCACGGGCCGCCGCGATCGCGACCCCGGCCGGAACCCTCGCGTTCAGCAGCGTACTCAGGACCAGGAGCTGGTACAGCGGGCCGGGCCGGTCGGCGAGCCGGATGCCCGTCTCCTCGGCGTATGTCCGCCCGTAACGGTCAAGCAGCTCCTTGACGATCAGTTCGGGCTTGCCCGGCATGTCAGCGGTTCGGCCCGGAGGCCGGGATCTGCGACCGGGCCGATCGCTCGTCCTGGTCCAGTGCCAGGTCGCCGATGGACACCACGCCCACCGGCGTGCCGTCGGCGACGACCGCCAGGCGGCGCACGGCCCGGTCGCGGACGATCCGGGTGGCCGTTTCCACGTCGTCGTCCGGGCGGAGCACGGCCAGTTCGCTGCTGCAGATGTCACCCAGGCGGGTGGTGCGCGGGTCGCGGTTCTCGGCCAGGACCCGGATCGTGATGTCCCGGTCGGTCACGAGCCCGCTGAACCGTCCCCCGGACAGCACGAGCACGGTACCGATTCCCCGCTCCTTCATGGCCTTGGCGGCGGCCGACACCGATTCACCGGCTGCCATGCACACCGGCGCGGCCGACATGATCTCCCGCACTTTCCTGGTCATGGTTCACCTCCTGGAGAACCCCCGCCGCTACCCCAGGCTAGTGCGCGCAAACGGGTCGTCGTGCGGGGCCAGGTCGCCCAGTGACACGATCCCGGCGACCTGTCCGTCCTCGATCACCGGCAGCCGCCGCACCGCGTGTTCGCGCATCAGCGCCACGGCGACGGCCGTGTCGTCGTCGGCATCGACCCCGACCAGGTCCCGGCTGCTGAGCGGACCGACCGGCTCGTCCGGACCCCTGGACTCCGCCACCGCCCTGACTACCAGGTCACGGTCGGTTACCAGGCCGTAGAGGGCCTGGTCATTGACCACGAGAACGGCGCCCACCCCCCAGTCCCGCATGGTCCGCGCGGCGGTACCGACCGACTGGTAGTAGTCCACCCCGATGGGGCCCGGCGTCATCACATCACGCACCTTGGCGTTCATGACGTCCTTCCTCGTGGTTGGGTTGATCCCTTACCTTCGCGCTACCTACCGGGACCGGCCCTAAACAGGGAATCGCGCGTGAGGAGGAAATAATCGTGTGTGACGAGTGATCCGCGTCGGTCAGGCGCGCCGGAGCAGACGGTCGAGCGCGCGGCTGACCTCGTTGGCCAGGGAGGTGTCGGCCGCACCGCGGCCGGGATTCAGCACCGCCCCGGGCTCCCGGACGAGGCCGCAGTCGAGGCACTCGACCTGGCCGAGCCGGCGGATCAGGTGCGCGCTGCGGCACTTGGCGCAGCGCTCGAGCTCGGCAGTCCAGTCGGCCGACTCCTGGCACCCGGGGCAGATCAGCACCAGCTGGTCATGCACCACCCCGCGCCGCCAGGGACTCTTCCCCCGCTCCGGATCCGTCTGCCGCACGCCGCAGCGGTAACACGGCATGCCCCCAGGCCTCCCTATGCGCAACTCTATTTGGGCAACCCCATCGGGTGACGCTAGCCGAGAGCGGCGAGCGCCTTGGAATACTCCGCCAGGTCGCGCGCCTGCGGGATCGGGTTGACCACCTTCCACCGCACGACGCCGCCCTTGTCGATGATGAACGTGCCCCGGGTCGCGAAACCGCGCTCGGGATCGAACACACCGTACAGCTTGGCCACATCTCCGTGCGGCCAGAAATCCGATAGCAGCTCGAACTGGAAGTGCTCCGCGTCGGACCAGGCCCGATGGGTGAACGTGGAGTCCACTGACACGGTAAGCAGCGCCACGTCCTCGCGCGTCACCTCGGGGAACTCGTCGCGGATCGCGCACAGCTCGCTGGTGCACACGCCGCTGAACGCCAGCGGGTAAAAGATCAGCACGACGTTCTTGGCGCCGCGGAAGCCGGACAGCCGCACGGGCGTGCCGTGCTGGTCCCTCAGCTCGAAATCAGGTGCCTGATCGCCGACTTCCACCGCCATGCCGGATCCCTTTCGCTGGATCGGGAAATGCCTGTTCCCCCCAAGTGTGCCACTTGGTCAGGGGCGGAGAACCACGGCCCGTTCGGTATATATATAAGGCGAACGAGCGGTCAGTTTGGTCCCCTACTGGCTCCCCTTGCGGCGCGCCTTCGGCGCGACCAGGCGCGTACCCGACCAGTCGCGGGCGGCGCTCACGCTCGAGGTCTGGGATAGCCCGGCCGTCGGCGCGGCCTCGCCGATGTCGCTCGGCTCGACATGACCATCCCGGCCCGCCTTCGGCGTAAGCAGCCAGATGTACCCCCCGTCGGCCAGCGGCGTGAGGGCGTCGACCAGCGCGTCGACGAGGTCGCCGTCCCCGTCGCGCCACCACAGCAGGACCACGTCGACGACGTCCTCGTAGTCCTCGTCGACCAGCTCCACACCGTCTACCTTGGTGATCGCGCCGCGCAACTGCTCGTCGCAATCATCGTCGTAGCCGATCTCCTGCACCACCTGGCCCGGCTTGATACCGAGCCGCTCGGCCTGCCCGCGTTCATCCTGGGCCTGGCCCGCGGTCGCGCTCACTGACGTCCTCCTTGAATCCCTCCCCGCGTCAGCGCGCGCCTTTGCGGGTGCCCGACCCGTTGTGACCTCAGGGCCAGCCCCCAGGCGGCGATGACACGTCAGCACTTCTTGTTGGGACAGTTCACACTGGGTCGGCCCGGCGCGCAAGTGGCAATCGCCCCGGTCGCGAAAACCGCCGCCATAAATTGATCTGCCCGATCCATCTACCGGTTACGCAGAGCGCTCCCGGGCACGTAGAGTAACGGGAAAGTCCGCTCTCGGCGAAACCGGGCCTCGGCCGGGCGTTACCGGGCCGGGGGTGCGCCACTTCTCCCAGATGGCGGTTACCGTCGAGTAGAGATGCGCTCAGGGCCAGTTCGTTGGACGATTGGTCTGGACAACACATCGAGTTCTGCGACCCGCGGCCGTACAGCCGCCCGATCTACGCGGAAGGCGAGGCTAACCCGTGGCTTCCGGACGCCAGCGATTCCCCATCATCAGCGACGGGCTGCCGACCCAGCTGCCCGACATCGACCCGGACGAGACCCGCGAGTGGATCGAGTCGTTCGATACGGTCGTGCGGACCAGGGGCCGGGCGCGCGCCAGGTACGTCATGCTCCGCCTGCTCGAGCGGGCGCGCGAGCAGCAGGTCGGGGTGCCCGGCCTGCGGAGCACCGACTACATCAACACGATCCCGCCCGAGCGCGAGCCGTGGTTCCCCGGCGACGAGCACGTCGAGCGGCGGATCCGGGCCTACATCAGGTGGAACGCCGCGATCATGGTCTCCCGGGCCAACCGCCCCGGCATGGGCGTGGGCGGGCACATCGCCACCTACGCCTCCGCAGCCTCCCTGTATGAGGTCGGGTTCAACCACTTCTTCCGCGGCAAGGACCACGGCGAGTCCGGCGACCAGGTGTTCATCCAGGGGCATGCGGCGCCGGGCATCTACGCGCGGGCCTTCCTCGAGGGCCGGCTGACGGAGGACCAGCTCAACGGGTTCCGGCAGGAGCTCTCGCACCCGGGCGGCGGGCTGCCGTCCTACCCGCACCCGCGGCTGATGCCGGAGTTCTGGGAGTTCCCCACGGTGTCCATGGGGCTCGGCGCGATCGACTCCATCTACCAGGCCCGGTTCAACCGGTACCTGCTGGCCCGCGAGATCCACGACACGTCGCGCTCGCACGTGTGGACGTTCCTGGGCGACGGCGAGATGGACGAGCCCGAGGCGCTCGGCGCGATCGGCCTGGCCGCCCGCGAGGAACTGGACAACCTCACCTTCGTGATCAACTGCAACCTGCAGAGGCTGGACGGCCCGGTGCGCGGCAACGGCAAGGTCATCCAGGAACTCGAGGCGTTCTTCCGCGGCGCGGGCTGGAACGTGATCAAGGTCATCTGGGGCCGGGACTGGGATCCGCTGCTGGCCCAGGACATCGACGGCGTGCTGGTCAACAAGATGAACACCACGCCGGACGGGCAGTTCCAGACCTACAGCGTGGAGTCCGGCGAGTACATCAGGGAGAACTTCTTCGGCAGCGACCCGCGGCTGCGGGCCATGGTGGCGCACCTGTCCGACGACGAGCTGCGTTCGCTGCCGCGCGGCGGCCACGACTACCGCAAGGTGTACGCGGCGTTCAAGGCGGCCCGGGAGCACGCGGGCCAGCCGACCGTCATCCTGGCCCACACGATCAAGGGCTGGACACTGGGCAAGGACTTCGAGGCCCGCAACGCCACGCACCAGATGAAGAAGCTCACCGTGGCCGAGCTGAAGGAGTTCAGGGACCGGCTCTACCTGCCGATCCCGGACTCGGCGCTGGAGGCCGAACTGCCGCCGTACTACCACCCGGGCGAGGACTCCGACGAGATCCGGTACATGCGCGAGCGGCGGGCCGCCCTGGGCGGGGTGCTGCCCCGGCGGGTGGTCCGGGCCAAGCCGCTGCCGCAGCCGGGCGATGCGATCTACGACGAGCTGCGCAAGGGCTCAGGCAAGCAGGCGGTGGCCACCACGATGGCCTTCGTCCGGCTGCTCAAGGAGCTGATGAAGGACCCCGAGATCGGGGAGCGGTTCGCGCCGATCATCCCGGACGAGGCCCGGACGTTCGGCATGGACTCGCTGTTCCCGACGGCCAAGATCTACTCCCCGCACGGGCAGACCTACGAGGCGGTGGACCGCAACCTGCTGCTGTCCTACAAGGAGTCCGAGAAGGGCCAGATCCTGCACGAGGGGATCAGCGAGGCGGGCGCGATGGCCTCGGTGATCGCGACCGGGACCGCGTACGCCACGCACGCCACGCACATGATCCCGGTGTACGTGTTCTACTCGATGTTCGGCTGGCAGCGGACCGGGGACCAGATGTGGGCGCTCGGTGACCAGCTCGGGCGCGGGTTCCTGCTCGGCGCCACCGCCGGCCGGACCACGCTGACCGGCGAAGGGCTGCAGCACAACGACGGTCACTCGCTGCTGCTGGCCTCGGTGTCTGAGGCCTGCGTGTCCTACGACTGCGCCTGGGCCTACGAGCTGGCCTACGTGATGCGGGACGCGCTGCGCCGGATGTACGACGCCACCCCGGAGCACCCCGATGGCGAGAACATCTTCTACTACCTGACCGTCTACAACGAGCCATATCCGCAGCCGCCCGAGCCCGCCTCGTTCCCTGGCGGGACGGCGGCGCTGGAGCAGGGCATCCTGCGCGGGCTGTACCTGTACGCGCCCGCGCTCGGCTCCGCGAATGGTACCGAGGCCTCGTCCGGTCCCGCCGTACGAGACTGGCTCGCCGGCCGGGCCGAGGGCTCGGCTTCTTCCGAACGGTCCGTGGTACCCGTCCCCCGGGCCCAGATCCTCGCCTCCGGGGTGGCGCTGCGGCAGGCGCTGGCCGCCCAGGAGATGCTGGCCAGGGACTGGGGTGTGTCCGCCGACGTGTGGTCGGCGACGTCCTGGACCGAGCTGCGCCGCGAGGCGCTGGCCTGCGAGTCGTGGAACATGCTGAACCCGTCCGATCCGCCCCGGTCGCCGTACGTGAGTTCTTTGCTGTCGGGCCGGCCCGGACCGGTGGTCGCGGTGTCGGACTGGATCAAGGCGGTGCCGGACCAGATCGCCCGCTGGGTGCCCGGCTCGTTCACCTCGCTGGGTACCGACGGGTTCGGCTTCTCCGACACGCGCCCCGCGGCGCGGCGGTTCTTCCACGTGGACGCGGAGTCGATCACGCTGGCCGTACTGTGGGAGCTGGCCCTGGCCGGCGCGGTCGACGCCGGGTTCCCGGCCCAGGCCATCGAGCGGTACCGGCTCGACCTGCCGGTCAGCGAGGCCCTGTTGTAGGAGGGCTTGTATCTGGCGATGACTCAGCGAGCCGGTCCCCGGGTGAACGCGGAGACCGTAAGACGGATCGAGCGGGCCACCGGGGCGCTCGGCACGGCGGCGATCGCCGCCATGGACAAGCGGCTGCCGTGGTTCCGGAACTTGTCGGCCGAGAACCGGTCCTGGCTCGGGCTGGTCGCACAGGCCGCGATCGCCGCGTTCGGTGACTGGATCAGGCACCCCGAACGGAACCGGCCCGCGGTGACCCAGGTGTTCGGCACCGCGCCGCGCGAGCTGGCCCGGGCGGTGAGCCTGCAGCACGCGGTCGAGATGATGCGGGTCATCATCGACGCGGTCGAGGCGCAGGTCGAGGAGCTGGCCGCGCCGGGCGACGAGGCTGAGCTGCGCGAGGCGGTGCTGACCTACGCCCGCGAGATCGCGTTCAGCGCGGCGCTGGTGTACGCGCGGACCGCGGAGGCACGCGGCGCGTGGGACGCCCGGCTGGAGGCGCTGGTCGTCGACTCGCTGGTGCGCGGCGAGACCGAGGACTCACTGCACTCCTGGGCCTCGGCGCTGAACTGGTCGTCCTCCCCGGTCACGGTGGTGGTCGGCACCATCGGCGACGACGAGCTGGACAAGCCGGGCGCCCCGGCGGGGGTCGAGCCGCTGATCGAGGACCTGCGGGCCCAGGCCCGGCGGGCCCGGCTGGACCTGCTGGCCGGGGTGCACGGCAACCGGCTCATCCTGGTCGTGGGGGGCAGCGACGACCCGATCGCGGCCGCCGAGCGGTTCGCCGGGCGGTTCGGGCCAGGGCCGGTGATCGCCGGGCCGCTGGTCCGCGATCTGCGCACCGCGTCGGTCTCGGTGCGGGCCGCGCTGGCCGCGCTGCGCGCCGCCCCGGCCTGGCCGGACGCGCCCCGGCCCGCGGGCGCGGACGACCTGCTGCCCGAACGCGCCCTGGACGGCGACCCGGACGCCCGGGCCGCTCTGATCAGCGACGTATACGAGCCGCTGCTCAGCGGCGGGCACGCCCTGCTCGACACGCTCACCACCTACCTGGAACAGGGCTCCTCGCTTGAGGCCACCGCGCGGCTGCTGTTCGTGCACCCGAACACCGTGCGGTACCGGCTGCGGCGCGTCGCCGAGCTCACCGACTACACACCGTCGGCCGGCCGGGACGGATTTACCTTGTGGGTTGCGGTCGCGCTGGGCCGCCTGATGGCTAAGCGCAGCTGATCCCGGTGACCCGATGGTAACGTTTAGGTTAACGTCGTTTGTAGCAATCATCCAAAGGTATGGCGGCCAACTTCGTACTGTTCGGCATTCATGTGGCGGAGTTCTACAGGGCACCCTAAAGGGATGCTTATCATCACCGCCCCCGGGCAAGGCGCGCAGACGCCGGGTTTCCTGGCTCCCTGGCTCGAGGTGCCCGGGGTCGCCGAGTGGCTCGGCGCCGCCTCCGAGCTGGCGGGCTGTGACCTGATCAGGTACGGAACCACGGGCAGTGCCGATGAGATCCGGGAGACCGCGATCGCGCAGCCGCTGCTGGTGGCGGCCGCGCTGGCCGCGGCCGGCGCGCTGGCGGGCGGCTTCCCCGGCGACGTCCGCGCCGACGCGGCGGCCGGGCACAGCGTCGGCGAGCTAGCCGCTGGGGTGCTGGCCGGAGTGCTGAGCGCGGACGACGCGATGCGCCTGGTCAAGGTGCGGGGCGCGGCCATGGCGACGGCCTCGGCGGTGAAGCCGACCGGGATGATCGCCGTCCTGGGCGGCGACGAGGAGGCGGTGCTCGCCGCCATCGCCCGGCACGACCTGACCCCGGCGAACATCAACGCGGCGGGCCAGATCGTGGCGGCCGGGGCGGTTGCGGACCTGGCGGCCTTCGCGGCCGACCCGCCGGCCGGGGCGCGGCTGCGCCCGCTGCAGGTGGCCGGGGCGTTCCACACCCGGTACATGGCGCCGGCCGTCGCGGCGCTGCGCTACGCGGCCGCGGAGGTCGAGGTCACCGATCCGCACCTCACGCTGCTGTGCAACGCCGACGGCGCCGCGGTCACCACCGGCAAGGAGTGGCTGGAGCGCATCGTGGCCCAGGTCGCCGCGCCGGTGCGCTGGGACCTGTGCATGGGAACGATGGCGGACCTGGGCGTGACCGCGATCATCGAGCTGCCGCCGGCGGGCACGCTGACCGGCCTGGCCCGGCGGGCGCTGCCCGGGGTGGCCCAGCTGGCTCTCAAGACCCCCGATCAGCTCGAGGCCGTGCATGAGCTGATCGCCGAGCACCTGGCCGAGCATCTGTCCGAGCCCAGCGGGCACGGGCACGTGCCGGAATGGCGGCTGATCGTGGCGCCGACCTCGGGCACGTTCCGGTCGCCGGCGGGCCGTACCGACGCGGCCGCTACCGGCGCGACGGTGGCCCTGACCACGGATCTGGGCACCGTCGTGGCGCGCGGCGGCGAGCGGCCGGTCGCCGCGCCCTGGCCGGCTGAGATCATCGAATGGCTCGTAGAGGACGGTGACCCGGTGAGTGAGGGTCAGCCGCTCGTTCGCATTCAGCCCAGGGAAGGCGCATGACATTTTCTAGTTCGTTCCCGCCCGCCGCGGGGGCGCGGATCATCTCGCTCGGCCACTATCAGCCCAGCAATGTGGTGACCAATGACGACCTCGCGGCGCGGGTCGACACCAGTGACGAGTGGATCCGCAGCCGGGTCGGCATCATCAGCCGCCGCTACGCCGGGCCCGACGAGACCGTGGCCGACATGGCGGTCGTGGCCGGCGGCAAGGCGCTGGCCGGCAGCGGGCTCTCCCCCGCCGACATCGATCTGGTCATCGTGGCCACCTGCAGCACCGACGTCCCGATACCGAACGCGTCCGCGACCGTGGCGGCCCGGCTCGGCATCGTGGCGCCCGGCGCCTACGACCTCAACGCGGCGTGCGCCGGCTTCTGCTACGCGCTGGCCAGCGCGTCCGACTCGGTGCGGGCCGGCACGGCCCGGTACGTGCTGGTGATCGGGGCCGAGAAGATGACGGCCTGGATCGACCCCGACGACCGCTCGACCTGCATCATCTTCGCGGACGGGGCGGGCGCCGCGGTGGTGGGACCGGTCGCGGACGGCGAGGCGCCGGGCATCGGGCCGGTGGTGTGGGGCAGCGCCGGCGACATGGCCGGCAAGATCGCGATCCCGAACCGCCGCTCGTACATGTACCAGGAGGGCCAGGCGGTGTTCCGCTGGGCCACCACCGCCATGCACCCTATCGCGGCGCAGGCCTGCGAGCGGGCCGGGTTGGCGGTCAGCGACCTGGCGGCCTTCGTGCCGCACCAGGCCAACCTGCGGATTATCGAGGCCATCGCGCGCAAGCTGGGCGTGCCCAGGGAGCGCGTGGCGGACGACATCGTGCACTCGGGCAACACGTCCTCGGCGTCGGTTCCGCTGGCGCTGTCCCGGCTGGTCGAGCGCGGCGGCGTCAAGTCCGGCTCCCCCGCACTGTTGCTCGGTTTCGGTGCGGGGATGTGCTACGCGGCGCAGGTGATCACGGTACCCTAGCCGCGCCCCGCCACGGGGCAGGCAGACCACTGGAATCCGTTCACTACAAGGAGCAGAAAGAATGACTGACCAGGAGATCCTCGCGGGGCTGGGCGAAATCATCGAGGAGATCGCAGGCGTGCCCGCCGACGAGGTGACCCCGAGCAAGAGCTTTGTCGACGACCTCGACATCGACTCGCTGTCCATGGTCGAGATCGCCGTCGCGGCTCAGGACAAGTTCGGCGTCGAGATCCCCGACGACCAGCTCAAGGACCTCACCACCGTCCAGGATGTGGTGAACTTCGTGTCCAAGAACGCCGGGGATCCGGCGTGAGTGAGCCGCAGGGCCGCGGCGCCGCCTGGACCGAGGAGCGAAGCGACGAGGGAAGGCGGTGCCTTATGGCGGCCCGAAGGCGAGCGGGAGGCAGAGCGTGACGGTAGAACGCGAGACCGTCGTCGTCACCGGACTCGGCGCGACCACCCCGCTCGGCGGGGACGTCGCGTCGACCTGGGCGGCGATGCTGGCCGGGCGGAGCGGCGTGGGACGCCTGACCGAACCGTGGGCCGAGCGGCTGCCGGTGCGGATCGCCGCATCGGCAGCCGTCGACCCGGCGGAGATCGTGGGCCGCGTCCAGGCCCGCCGGATGGACCGCTGCGAGCAGTTCGCGCTGGTCGCCTCCCGCGAGGCCTGGGCCGACGCGGGCGCGCCGGAGATGGATCCGGAACGGCTCGGGGTCTCGGTCACCACCGGGATCGGCGGCATCGGGTCGACGCTGGCCGCGTACGACATCCTCAACTCCAAGGGCTGGCAGCGGATCTCGCCGTACACGGTGCCGATGCTCATGCCCAACGGGGCGGCCGGCTGGATCAGCATGGAGCTCGGCGCCCACGCCGGGGCGCATTCACTGGTCAGCGCGTGCGCATCCGGCGCGGAGGCGATCGGGTACGGCATCGACATGATCCGGCTCGGGCGGGCCGACGTGGTCGTGGCAGGCGGCACCGAGGCGGCGATCATGCCGCTGAACATCGGCGCGTTCGCGGTCATGCGGGCCATGTCCACCCGCAACGACGACCCGGAGCGGGCCTCACGGCCGTTCGACAAGGGCCGGGACGGGTTCGTGCTCGGCGAGGGCGCCGGCATGCTGGTGCTGGAGTCGCTGTCGCATGCGCGCGAGCGCGGCGCGCGGATCTACGCCGTGGCGGCCGGAGCCGGCTACTCCTCGGACGCCTACCACATCGCCCACCCGGCGCCCGACGGGGCCGGGGTAGCCGCGGCGATCGGCCGGGCGCTGGCCGACGCGCGGGTCGACCCGGAGCAGGTCGTGCACGTGAACGCGCACGCCACCTCGACTCCCGAAGGCGACCCGCTCGAGGCGCAGGCCTTGGCCAAGGCGCTGGGATCGGCTTGTGAGGGGGTCGTCGTCTCGTCGACCAAGTTCGATGACCGGGCACCTGCTCGGCGGTGCGGGGGCCATTGAGTCGGTGGCCGCCATCCTGGCGCTGCGCGACCGGGTGGCCCCGCCCACGATCAACCTCGAGGACCTGGACGACGACGTGCCCGTCGACGTCGCCACCGAGCCGAGGCCGCTGGCCAGACGCGGGGCCGAGCCGATGGCCGTGGTGAACAACGCGTTCGGGTTCGGCGGCCACAACGTGTCGCTGGTGTTCACCGCCGCCTGAATCCACCGGTAGAGGAGACCTGCATATGACCACCACGCTGGATCCGGGCCCGCCCGCCGCGCCCCGACCCGCTGCGCTGCGCCCTGTTTCGCTGGCGCGCGATCCGCGGGAGCGCCTGGCGGCGCTGTTCGACCCCGGCACGCTGGACCTGCTTCCCGCCGACGGCGAAGGGCGGAGCGGGGTGGTCGCGGGCGTCGGGCTGGTGCACGGCGCCGGGGCGGTGGCGTTCGCCTCCGACCCG
The DNA here is from genome assembly GCA_963819785.1 of uncultured Actinomycetes bacterium. Taxonomy (GTDB): domain Bacteria; phylum Actinomycetota; class Actinomycetes; order Streptosporangiales; family Streptosporangiaceae; genus Palsa-504. The sequence continues at coordinate 142,291 of CAWFXW010000022.1, forward strand.
CGGGTCCAGGGCGGCGCCATGGGCAGCGCGGGCTGCGCCGCGATCGTCGGCGCGTACACCGAGGCGGTCTCCCGCGGGGTCCCGGTCGTGGGCCTGTGGCACTCGGGCGGCGCCCGGCTGGCCGAGGGCGTGGCCAGCCTGCACGCGGTGGGGACGGTCTTCGCGGCGATGACCGCCGCCTCGGGGCGGGTGCCGCAGATCTCGGTCGTGCTCGGCCCGGCGGCCGGCGGCGCCGCCTATGGCCCGGCGCTGACCGACATCGTGATCCTGTCCGGGCAGGGCCGTATCTTCGTCACCGGCCCGGACGTGGTGCGCTCGGTGACCGGTGAGGACGTGGATATGGAGCGGCTCGGCGGCCCGGAACCGCACAGCCGCCGCTCCGGCGTGGTGCACCTGGTGACCGAGACGGACGCCGACGCGCTGGACCGGGCCCGCCAGGTCGCGGCGCTGTTCAGCGAACAGGGGAAGATCGCCGAGGACGCCGAGGACCGCGACCTGTCCGGGATCCTCCCCGACTCCCCCCGCCGGGCCTACGACGTGCACGTGCTGACCGGCAAGCTGCTCGATTCGCCGGGCGTGGAACTGCACCCCCGCTGGGCGCCGAACATCGTGACGATCCTGGGCCGGCTGGCCGGGCGTACGGTCGGCGTGGTGGCCAGCAACCCGATGCGGCTGGGCGGCTGTCTGGATGCCGCGTCGGCGGAGAAGGCGGCACGTTTCGTCCGGATGTGTGACGCGTTCGGCGTGCCGCTCATGGTCCTGGTGGACGTGCCGGGTTACCTGCCCGGGGTCGGCCAGGAGTGGGACGGCGTGGTCCGCCGCGGCGCCAAGCTGCTGCACGCGTTCGCCGAGGCGACGGTGCCCCGGGTCACGCTGGTCACCCGCAAGGCGATCGGCGGGGCCTACATCGCGATGAACTCCCGCTCGCTGGGCGCGACCCGGGTCTACGCCTGGCCGGGCGCCGAAATCGCGGTCATGGGCGCGGTCGCGGCGGTCCGCATCCTGCACCGGCGCACGCTGGCTTCGGTGGCGCCCGAGCAGCTGCACGAGGCCGAGGCACAACTGGCCGCCGAGCACGAGGCGACCGCCGGCGGCCTGCAGCGCGCGGTCGAGCTCGGCGTCATCGACGCGATCCTCGAGCCCGCCCAGACCCGCCGCGAGCTGGCCCGGGCCATCGCCGAGGCGCCCCAGCTCCGGGGAGCGCACGCCAACATCCCGCTGTAAGGCGCCACCCGTCGGCCGGTGGCCTGCGCGGGCGCGGGCCCGGGTTCGCGGCGTTGCAAGCCCGGCTGCGCCCGCCCCCCGGCCGACACGGGCCGGGTTGGGCGGGCTGCAAGCTCGGGGCTGGATGTGGGACGGGCGTTGCGTACGGGGTGAGCGAGCATCGCTGTTGCGTGCGGGGCCCGGTAGGCGCTTCCCGTCTGGCGAGTCGCCACACGCTTGAACGGCTCATGCGGCGCAGCAGTCCCGCTGATCACATTTGCGTGGTCGATCCGGCTTTCGTGGAGCATTTGGTTAACCCCAGTTGCCCGGATCGACCACGCAAGCCGGATCCTCCACGATAACTTCCGGATCGTGGAATATGCGAGCGAAGAGAGAGCGGGAGGCCTCGTCCAGAGAGCTTGACCGGGTGCCGTTGGTGTTAGAGGGGGTTTGGCGGGGTGCCACCGTTGCCGACGCCGCCGCCTCGGTCGGTGTTGCCCCGTTCGGGGCCGGTGGGGGGCTCGGAACCCGCGGACGGGGACGGGCCGCCGCTGGCAGACAGGGCGGAGCCGCTGGCAGGGGCGGAGCCGCCCGTGGACGGGCTTGACCCGGCGGGCGGGGTCGGGTCGGTGGCTTCGTCTTCCGGGGTGCTCTTGGCGTCGGCGGAGCGGCTTTCGGCGATGAGCTCCTCGAGGCGGGCCGCGCGGATGCGGCGGAACGTCCGGTGGTCCCGCGTCCGGTCCAGGACCGCGACTTCCAGCTGGGTCGCGGCCAGCTCGGTGCGCTCGCCGTTGCCGGTGGCGGTCAGCGCGGCCAGCGCGGCCCCGAACGCCTCGGTCAGGGACATGCCCGCCGAGTAGCGTTCCTTCAGCGCCGCGGAAACCTGGTCGGCCTGCCCGCCGAAGGCGACGAAGCCCGGCTCGTCGGTCACCGACCCGTCGAAGGTGATCCGGTAGATCTGGTCGGTCTCCGGGCTCGTGCCGACCTCGGCCACGACGATCTCCACCTCGAACGGCTTGAGGTTCTCGGTGAAGATGGTGCCCAGGTTCTGCGCGTAGTAGTTGGCGATGCCGCGGGCCGTCACGTCGTGCCGGTCGAACTGGTACCCGGTGATGTCCGCGTATGTGATCCCGGCCTTGCGCAGGTTCTCGTACTCGTTGTACCGGCCCACCGCCGCAAACGCGATCCGGTCGTAGATCTCGCTGATCTTGTGCAGCGCGCTGGAGGGGTTGGGCGCCATAAGCAAGATCCCGCCCTCGTACTGCAGCGTGACACAGCTGCGACCGCGCGCGATCCCCTGACGCGCGTATTCGGCCTTGTCCCGCATGGCCTGTGCGGGTGAGACATAACCGAACGGCATGGACACCGCGAACGCTTCCTTTACTGGTCAGAGGGACGGGCAGAACGCGCTAGCCGGCCGCGTGCAGCGGGGCGGACGGGCCGTCGGGAGTGGTCATCCGCTCTTGCACCACCTGCTGGGCGTAATCCTCGGACTCCGCTTCTGACAGCTTGCGGAATCCGTCGGCGGTCACGGTGGCGATGACCGGGAAAATCCGCCTGGTCAGGTCGGGGCCACCGGTCGCCGAGTCGTCGTCGGCGGCGTCGTACAGCGCCTGGACACTGGCCAGCACCGCGTCCTGCACCGGCATATCGTCGACGTACAGCTTCTTCAGCGAGCCGCGGGCGAACACCGATCCCGAGCCGATGGAGTGGAACCGCTGCTCCTCGTACGGGCCGCCGGCCACGTCGTAGCTGAAGATCCGCCCGGTGCCGCCGTCCTCGTCGTAGCCGACGAACAGCGGCACGACGATGAGGCCCTGCATGGCCGCGGCCAGGTTGCCCCTGATCATCCAGGCGAGCCGGTTGGCCTTGCCCTCCAGCGACAGCGGGCGGCCTTCCATCTTCTCGTAGTGCTCGAGTTCGACCTGGAACAGGCGGACGAACTCGATCCCCACGCTGCCGGTGCCCGCGTAGCCGATGGCGGAGAACTCATCGCTCCGGAAGACCTTCTCGACGTCACGCTTGGCGATCATGCTCCCGGCGGTGGCCCGGCGGTCGCCCGCCAGCACCACGCCCTGATGGCAGACCGCGGCGACGATCGTGGTGGCGTGCGACAGGTCACGCAGGGCCAGATCACGCTGGGCCGGGGAGCCGGTACCACCGCCCGGCGCGCGGCCCGGCATCAGGTCCGGAGAGTAAGAGGCGAGAAAGTCCGCGAACGACGAGGTCTGCCGGTCCATGAAGCCCGCGGGCGGCCTGTTCCGCGTCCGCTCCTGGCCTCCGTCTCCCTCGGAGAACGGGCCGGACTGCCGGAAATGTGCAGAGCCGTCGAAATACGAGCCCAACGCGAACCTCCTCCCACAGTGGACGGCACAGCAGTGCCTTCAACAGACCCTACTGCCGCGCCAGAGCGAGACAGCACGCCGGAGTGGCCGACGTGTCCGCCCACGGCGAACCGCTGGGCCGGTTACTGGCCGCCCTTCTGCACGTACGACCGGACGAACTCCTCGGCGTTCTCCTCGAGGACCTCGTCGATCTCGTCCAGGATCGCGTCGACGTCGTCGGAGAGCTTCTCGTGCCGTTCCCGGACCTCCTCGGTGCTGCCGGTCTCGGCCTGCTCGGTCTCGTCGGCGCGCCGGGTGGTCTGCCGCTGACCGCCTGTGTCCTTGTTGGTTGCCATGTTGCTACCTCCGTCTGTCCCAACGCTATCGTCACCCGTGGGAGTCCCGCCCAATCCAGCCGGACTCAAATCGGTACGAACTCGCGACCCCGTCAGCCCTAGCCCGTCAGCCCCCGGCCGGTCAGTCTTGGCCGGTCAGCGCGGCGACCAGCTCGGCCGCGGTGCGGCAACGGTCCAGAAGTTCACCCACATGCGCCTTGGTGCCGCGCAGCGGCTCCAAGGTGGGGACGCGCTGCAGCGACTCCCGGCCGGGGATGTCGAAGATCACCGAATCCCACGAGGCGGCGGCCACGGACTCGGGATACTGCCGCAGGCAGCGGCCGCGGAAGTAGGCCCGGGTGTCCTCTGGCGGGTTCTCGATGGCCCGGTCCACGGTCGCGTCGTCGGTCAGGCGCACCATCCGGCCCCTGGCGGTCAGCCGGTTGTACAGGCCGCGGTCCGGGCGCACGTCGGAGTACTGCAGGTCGACCAGCTGCAGCCGGGGATGGTCCCAGCTCAGGGAGTCCCGGGACCGGTATCCCTCGAGCAGTTCGAGCTTGGCCACCCAGTCCAGCTCCCTGGCCAGCAGCATGGGGTCCTCGGCCAGCCGGTTCAGCACCGACTCCCACCGGTCCAGGACGTCCGCGGTGATGTCGTCCACGCCGTCCCCGTACCGGTCCTCGGTGTACTTGCGGGCCAGCTCGAGGTATTCAGCCTGTAGCTGAACGGCGGTCATCTTCCGGCCGTCCTTGAGCGTGACCAGGCGCCGGCAGCTCGGATCGTGCGAGATCGCACGCAGTTCGGCCACTGGCGCCTCGACCGACAGGTCCGAGCCGAGGAACTTGTCCTCGATCATCGACAGGACCAGCGCGGTGGTGCCGACCTTGAGGTAGGTGGACACCTCGCTCATGTTCGCGTCGCCGATGATCACGTGCAGCCGGCGGTACTTCTCCGGGTCGGCGTGCGGCTCGTCCCTGGTGTTGATGATGGGCCGCTTGAGCGTGGTCTCCAGGCCCACCTCGACCTCGAAGAAGTCGGCTCGCTGGCTGATCTGGAAGCCGGTGCCCCGGCCATCGGCGCCGATGCCGACCCGCCCGGCCCCGCACATCACCTGGCGGGACACGAAGAACGGCACGAGGAACTTGACGATGTCGGCGAACGGCGTGGCCCGGCGCATCAGGTAGTTCTCGTGCGAGCCGTAGGAGGCGCCCTTGTTGTCGGTGTTGTTCTTGTACAGCTGGATGGGCGCGCTGCCCGGCACGGTGGCCGCCTTGGTCGCGGCCTCGGCCATGACCCGCTCGCCCGCCTTGTCCCAGATCACCACCGATAGCGGGTTGGTGCACTCGGGCGCGGAGTACTCCGGGTGCGCGTGGTCGACGTACAGCCGGCCGCCGTTGGTGAGGATGACGTTGGCCAGCCCCAGATCCTCGTCGGTCAGCTGAGAGGAGTCCGCCGCCTCCCGGGTCAGGTCGAATCCGCGGGCGTCCCGGAGCGGGTTCTCCTCCTCGAAGTCCCAGCGCGCCCGCCTGGCCTTGGCGGCGGTGGCCGCCTGGTAGGCGTTGACGATCTGGGACGAAGTCACCATCGCGTTGGCACCGGGCTGGCCGGGCACGGAGATGCCGTATTCCGTCTCGGTGCCCATCACCCGCAGAACGCTCATATCAAGCAGCCTAACGCCGGACGGACGAAGCCGACACGCTGACACACTCTGTTGGCCAAGGGGGGACGGCCCCCCTGTGACCCCCCGAGGGTTGGCCAAGGGGGGACGGCCCCCTGTGACCCCCCGAGGGTTGGCCAAGGGGGGACGGCCCCCTGTGACCCCCCGAGGCCTTAACGTGAACGGCCATTTACAGATACTGCCCGGTGTTCGCCACGGTGTCGATCGAGCGGCCCGCCTCGGTACCGGTCTTGCCGGAGACCAGGGTCCTGATGTAGACGATGCGCTCGCCCTTCTTGCCGGAGATACGGGCCCAGTCGTCCGGGTTGGTGGTGTTCGGCAGGTCCTCGTTCTCGCTGAACTCATCCACGCAGGCGGCCAGCAGGTGGCTGACCCGCATGCCCTTCTGCCCGGTGTCCAGGAACTCCTTGATGGCCATCTTCTTGGCCCGGGCCACGATGTTCTCGATCATGGCGCCGGAGTTGAAGTCCTTGAAGTACAGGACTTCCTTGTCGCCGTTGGCGTAGGTGACCTCGAGGAACCGGTTCTCCTCGGACTCGGTGTACATCCGCTCGACGGTGCGCAGGATCATCGCCTCGACCGTGCCATGCCTCGAGTTCTCGTGCTCGGCCAGGTCGTCGGGGTGCAGCGGCAGTTCTTGCAGCACGTACTTGGAGAAGATGTCCTTGGCCGCCTCGGCGTCCGGCCGCTCGATCTTGATCTTCACGTCGAGCCGCCCGGGCCGCAGGATGGCCGGGTCGATCATGTCCTCGCGGTTGCTGGCCCCGATGACGATGACGTTCTCCAGGCCCTCCACGCCGTCGATCTCGGACAGCAACTGCGGGACGATCGTGTTCTCCACGTCGGAGGACACTCCCGAGCCCCGGGTACGGAAGATCGAGTCCATCTCGTCGAAGAACACGATGACGGGCATGCCCTCGCTGGCCTTCTCCCGGGCCCGCTGGAACACGAGCCTGATGTGCCGCTCGGTCTCGCCCACGTACTTGTTCAGCAGCTCGGGGCCCTTGATGTTCAGGAAGAAGCTCTTGCCTTCCTTGGCCCCGGCATCGGTTTTGGCATCCTGCGCCGTCTTGGCCGCGACCTGCTTGGCCAGCGAGTTCGCGACCGCCTTGGCGATCAGCGTCTTGCCGCAGCCGGGCGGCCCGTAGAGCAGGACGCCCTTGGGCGGCTTGAGCTGGTGCTCCTTGAACAGGTCGGCGTGCAGGTAGGGCAGCTCGATCGCGTCCCGGATCTGCTCGATCTGCCCGGCCAGGCCGCCGATGTCGTTGTAGGAGATGTCCGGGACTTCCTCCAGGATCAGCTCTTCCACCTCGGCCTTGGGGATCCGCTCGTACACGTAACCGGACCGGGACTCAAGCAGCAGCGAGTCGCCGGCCCGCAGCGGGCCGTGCAGCAGCGGCTCGGCCAGCCGGACGATGCGCTCCTCGTCGGCCTGGGAGATGACCAGGGCGCGCTCGCCGTCGGCGAGCACCTCCTTGAGCATCACGACCTCGCCCACCTTCTCGTAGCCCTGGGCGATGACGACGTTGAGCGCCTCGTTCAGGACCACTTCCTGCCCCGGACGCAGCTCGGACAGCTCCACGTTCGGCGAGACGTTCACGCGCATCTTGCGGCCGCCGGTGAACACGTCGGCCGTGTCGTCCTCGCACGCGTTCAGGAAGACGCCGAACCCGGACGGCGGCTGGGCCAGCCGGTCCACTTCTTCCTTCAGCGCCACGATCTGGTCGCGCGCCTCCCGCAGCGTCGCGGCCAGCCGCTCGTTCTGCGCGGTGACCCCGGTCAAGCTGCCTTCGGTCTCGCGCAGCCGGTCTTCGAGCAGCCGGACCTGCCGTGGCGAGTCCGCCAGCCGACGCCGGAGCACGGCGATCTCCTCATCAAGAAAGGAGATCTGCGCGGTAAGGCTTTTCACCTCGTCGTCGTGCCGTCCGGCACTACGTCCGCTCTCGTCTCTGGTGGCCACGGCCCTCACCTCCTCCTGAACCGCTAATAAGACATTACCTATACACCGGCATTCCCTAACCTCGCGAGGCCGTTTCGATGCCGGCTTGCCGCCCAACTAGTCATCAAGCCGTCACATCAGTATCGCTAAGTGTTACCGTTCACCGGAGGCGTAACGCCCGAGGAGGTCTCTTCCTCGTACGCGCCCTTGGCCGGACGGCGCCTGCGGGGCGGCGGAACCACCCCGGGCGCGAGCCGCCGCGCGGTGACCAGGAACCCGGTGTGTCCCACCATGCGGTGCTCCGGCCGGACGGCCAGGCCCTCGACGTGCCACCCGCGCACCAGGTTCTCCCAGGCAGCGGGCTCGCCGAAGGCACCGTGCCCGCGCAGGATCTCCACGGTCCGGGACAGCTGGGTCGTGGTGGCCACGTAACAGCACACCAGGCCGCCCGGGGCGAGCGCCGCCGCGACCGCGTCCACGCAGTCCCAGGGGGCAAGCATGTCCAAGATGACGCGGTCGAAGTCGGCGAGCCCCTCGGGGCCGGCGCCGAATTCACCGTCCACCAGTTGCCAGGCCGACGGCGGACCGCCGAAGAACTGTTCCACGTTCCGCCGGGCGATCTCGGCGAAGTCCGGGCGGCGCTCGAAGGAGACCAGGGTCCCCTGCTCCCCAATCGCCCGCAGCAGCCAGCAGCTCAGCGCGCCCGAGCCGGCTCCGGCCTCGAGCACCCGCGCGCCGGGGAACACGTCAGCGAACCCCACGACCTGCGCCGCGTCCTTGGGATAGACAACCGCCGCGCCGCGTTTCATGGCGAGGGTGTAGTCGGCGAGCAGCGGGCGGAAGACGACGTACGGGGTGCCTCCCTGCGACCTGATCACGTTCCCGTCCGGACCGCCGATGATGTCGTCGTGGTTCAGCATGCCCCGGTGGGTGTGGAAAGACGCGCCTGCCCGCAGGGTGATCAGGTGGCTGCGGCCCTTCGGATCGGTCAGCTGCACCGGCTCCCCGGCCGTCAAGGGTCCGCGCCGCGGTTTGGTCATGGCGGTCACAGTAGCGTGACCGGAGGTCAGACGCCCGCGAAGGCGCGGTCGACGTCGCGGGTGGCCAGCACGCCGTAGACCTGACCGGACAGCTCTACCAGCAGGTACTCGGTGGCCGGGGCACGATGGATCGCCTCGAGCAGGGCCATGCCGGACAGGTCGGCGGAGAGCACCATGTCCGGCTCCAGCGTCCTGGCCAGCGCGCCGACCTCGATCCAGGGCCGCCGCTGTTCCGGCGTGGCCATGACCGCCGTTTCGTTGAGGATGGCGATCGGCTTGTCGTCGTGATCGACGACCACGACCGCCCGGGCCTTGCTCTCGTCCGCGCGCCTGATCGCCTCGGCGAGCGGGGTATCGGCAGAGACCGACACGGCCTTGCGGGCCAGCTTGCGGGCCTGCAGGCCGGGCAGCCGCTCGCGCACCCTGGTGGCCTTGATGGCCTGGCCCGCGCCGGCCCACATGAAGGCGGCGATTACCGCGATCCAGACCACGGTCACCAGGTCCCCGCCGATCCGGGCCTGGACCGGCGGCGCCAGCACCAGGACGAACAGGCCGAGCGCGAGCACGCGCCCCGCCCAGGCGGCGGCGATGGTAGCCGTCGCGGGACGGCCGGTCACCTTCCAGATCACGGCCCGCAGCATCCGCCCGCCGTCCAGCGGCAGTCCCGGCAGCAGGTTGAAGCCCCCGACGACCAGGTTGGCCCACATGAGCTGGGAGACCAGCGTGCCACCGATGGTGCCCGCGGCGACCACGTGGGTCAGGCCCCAGCCGCCGGCGGCCAGGACGAGCGAGAGGCCCGGGCCTGCCGCCGACACCAGGAACTCCCGTCCCGGCGTCTGGGGCTCCCGCTCGATCTCGGAGAACCCGCCCAGCGGGTAGAGCAGGATGCGGCGCACCGGCAGCCCGTAGCCGCGTGCCACCACCGAGTGGCTCAGCTCATGGACCAGGACGGACGCGTAGAGCAGGACGACGAACGCGGCGGCGACCACGAACCTGGTGGCCCCGTGCAGGGTCGAGGCGAGGTCGTTGGCGTAGACGAAGATGAAGACCCCGGCGATCACGAACCAGTACGGCGAGATATAGACCGGGATGCCGAACGGGCGCGCGAGCACGATCCCAGGACCGGCGTCGCGGCGCTGCTTCTGCTTCTGCTTCTGCGGCGTCGTGCTAGCCACGATACCGATGCTACGTGCTCTGTTGGCCCGGGGGGACGACCCCCCGAACCCCCCGCCGCCCGCTGCAGGGCTCGTCAGTTGACATCACGCGACCGGAGGGCCGTCGGCCCTCGCGGATCGCGCGATAAATGTCGGTGGCTTGTCCTACGGTTCAAGGATGGAAGAAACCGCGGCGGTCCTGGATGTGTTGCCCGGCACGCCGGACGAGGAAACAGCGGTCAGGGAGCCTTCGGGCCGGCGCTGTCGCCGTCGCGGGCGGCGGATTTCATGACGTGCCCGCTCCTGTACCGGTTCCGGGTGATCGACCGGCTGCCCGAGCCGCCGACTCAGGCCACGGCGCGCGGGACCTTGGTCCACGCCGCGCTTGAACGGCTGTTCGACCTGCCCGCCGCCGAGCGGACTCCGGAGGCCGCGCGGGCCCTCGTCCTCCCGGAGTGGGATCGGCTGGCCGCCGAGGAACCCGGTCTGGCCGCGCTGTTCCCCGACGAGGCCGAACGGGCCAGCTGGCTGCAGTCCGCCATCGCGATCCTGGACGCGTACTTCACCCTCGAAGATCCCCGCAGGCTAGAGCCCGCCGAGCGGGAGAGCTACGTGGAAACCACGCTGGACAGCGGGCTCCGGCTGCGCGGCTACATCGACCGGCTGGACGTGGCGCCCGGCGGCGAGATCCGGATCGTCGACTACAAGACCGGCAAGGCCCCGCGCGAGGCCTATGAGGCAAGCGCGCTGTTCCAGATGAAGTTCTACGCGCTGGTCATCTGGCGGCTGCGCGGTCAGGTGCCGAGGCTCCTGCAGCTCATGTATCTGGCCGAGGGCGAGGTGCTGCGGTATGCGCCCGAGGAATCCGACCTGCTGGCCACCGAGCGCAAGATCATTGCCCTATGGCAGGCCATCGAGCGCGCCCGGGCCGCGGGCGACTGGCGGGCCAGGCCGAGCAGGCTGTGCGACTGGTGCAACCACAAGGCGCTGTGCCCCGAGTTCGGCGGCACCCCTCCCCGCTTCCCGTCGAGGACGAGACCGCACCGGCCGCGATCGCGGGCGACGAAACCGGATGAATGCGGCATTGTGATCGCGGTGGCGGCCGGGATAGCGGCGGCGTTCCTGTGGTTCGGCTCGCGGGTGTTCCTCAGAGAGAACTCCTAGGGTGGGCGTGGGGGAGAAATAGGTCAGGAGCTCACCCCGAGCACGGCGTAGTTGTACATGCCGTAGTAGGCCTGCACATAAACGTTGGTGAGGTGCGGCGGCCGGTACAGCACCGTCTTCTGGTAGACCCCCGGCAAGATGGCCGCGTCCTTCATGACCTGCTCGTCGATCTGCGGCCACAGTGCCGTCCTGGTCGCGCTCGGGGCCGTGGCGGACTGGTCGAACAGGTTGTTGACCGCCGAGTCGTTGAGCTCGGAGATGTTGGTGTTGTCGACGGAGTTGATGGCGTTCCCGGCGCTGAGGTTGTCGAGGAAGGCAAAGCCGTTGGACCAGTCGCCTTGCCAGACGCCGGCGGCGATGCCGATGTCGTGGGAGTGCACGTAGGCGGTGCTGCCGGCCGAGCTGACGTAGTAGTCGCCGGTCGAGGCCCCCTTCAGCGTCACCTTGATGCCCACCCGGGCCAGCGCGGACTTCAGCGCGGTGGCCGCGGCGGTCTCCTGGGAATTGTCGTCGCGGTAGGCCAGGTTGGTGCTGAAGCCGCTGGCCTGGCCGCACATGGCGAGCTGCTGCCGGGCCGCGGCCAGGTCACCGGCCGGCTGGGTCAGCGCGTGGTACAGGTCGAACTTCTGGTACCCGATGACGTTCGGCGGCATCACGGTGCTCGCGAGCTGGCCGGTCGTGGCGCCGCCCCACGCGGTCTGGATGGCCGCCTTGTCGGCGGCGTACTCCACCGCCTGACGGCAGTGCGCGTTGCCCAGCGGCGCGACCTTGGTGCTGATGTAGAAGAACCGGGCGAACCCGTTGAGCGGGTTGTCTGCGTCGGCCTTGTCGCCCGCGCTGGACAGGATCCTCGCCTGCGCCGAGGACCCGACGCCGCCGCCCTGCGCGTCTACGTCGATATCGCCGGCCAGCAGCCCGTTGTCGATGGTGGCCTGGCCCACGTTCAAGTTCATGACGACCCGGCTGGCCAGCTGCTTGGCCTGCGGATCGGTCGCCGGGTTCCAGTCAGGGTTGGGCACCAGGGTGAGCCGCTGGCCCGGCGTGTAGCTCGCGAACTTGTAGGGGCCGGTGGACAGCGGGTGCTTCTGGTAGTCGCTGCCGGTGTCGGCGCTGGGCAGGACCGGTGCGCTGTTCGGGAAGGCCAGCACGTAGGGCAGGTCGGGGAACGGGTACTGCAGGTGGAACACGAGCGTGGTCGGGTCCGGGGTGCCGATCGCGGTCAGGCCCGCCGCGCTCTTGTCCTTGTAGGGGCCCGGATAGTTCGGGTCGGTGAGGACCGCCTGGTAGTAGGTCGGCCCGTTGCCCAGGACCGAGCGGTCGTAGGTGCGCTCGATCGCGTACTTGACGTCCTGGGCGGTCACGACCGCGCCGTTCTCGAACTTGACGTCGGGCTGGATATGAAAGGTCCAGGTCATTCCGTCGGAACTGACCGTGCCCATGTCCGTGGCCAGGCCGGGGACGAGGGTCAGGCCGCACGAGCCTGGGCAGGACTTGTAGGTGAACATCGGCATGGCGAACAGCCGGTCGAAGTTGATCACCCAGGTGAGGTACGTGTTGCCCGGGTCGAACGAATCCGGCGTGCCCTGCGCGGCGAAGGTCAGGGTCCCGCCCTTGCGGTCAGAGGGGTTGACCACGCCGGACAGGCCGCCGTTGAACGCCGCGAGCGTGCTGGGCGCCGAACCGCTGGTGCTCGCGCTGGCGGTGCCGCCGCCGGCGGCTGACCCGCCGCCGGACCCTCCCTGGCCCGAGTGCGCGGACGCGAGCAGGCCGGCCACGGTGCCCGCCGCGGCGACCAGGACGGCCACCGCCAGCGCGGCGTAGACCCGGACCGGACGCCGGCGAGCGGGCCGGGGCACACCGTCATCCAGGGGCAGGGTGGGGCGACCCGGCGCGCGACCCGGCGGGCGGCTCTGACCGGTCGGCGGGTCGGCCGGCAGCGGGCCGGTCGCAGGCGGGCGCCAGGTCTGGGCCAGGATCGTCCGGGTGGGCGCGTCGTAGCCGGCGCCGGGCTGGCGGGGGGCGGCGGTGCTGGTCAGCTGGCGCAGCAGGTCATCCGCGGTGGGCCGGTTCTGCGGATCCTTGGCCAGGGCGGCCTCGACAAAGGGCCGCAGCGAGTCCGGCACCTCGGTGATGTCCGGGTCTGTGTTCATGATCCGGTAGAAGACCGCGGCGTCCACGCCGGTGCCGAACGGCGAGGTCCCGCTGGCCGCGTATCCGATCGTCACCGCCCAGGAGAAGATGTCGGACGCGGTGACGGCGTTGCCCATGATCTGCTCGGGGGCCATGAACCCGATCGAGCCGACGGTCATGCCGGTCCTGGTCAGGACGGTCGCGTCCAGCGCCTGGGCGATCCCGAAGTCGATGACCTTGGGGCCGCTGGCGGTGAGGAGGACGTTGGACGGCTTGAGGTCGCGGTGTATCACCCCGGCCGCGTGAATCGCGACCAGCGCGTCGGCGAGCCCGGTCGCCAGGCCGTACAGCATCTCGGCCCCGAGCGGGCCGTGCTGCTCGATGTAGTCGGCCAGCGAGGGCCCGGCGATGTACTCGGTGACCAGGAACGGCCTGGGCGCCTGCGTGTCGGCCTCGATCACCCGCACCGTGCACATGCCCGTGATTTTGGTGAGCGTGGCCACCTCACGACTGAACCGGGCCCGGAACTCGGAACTGTCGGCCAGCTCGGGACGGAGTACCTTCACCGCCACCTGGTTGCCATCCTTCGCGGCACCCAGGTAGACCACGCCCATCCCGCCGGAACCAAGCCTCGCGGTCAGCCGGTAACGGCCGACCCGGCCCGGGTCGCCAGGCAAAAGCTGCGCCAGCCCCACTGAGACCCCCCCTTCCCCACCAGGACAATGGTCGCACGGACGGGCGCAGGGGGAAGTTGAGCAGCAGATTGATTCTTGAACGTTATAGGACTAGTCGTTCTCGACGACGAAGTCCCACTTGGCGACGATGTTGCGACCGTCCGGCGCCCAGCGCATCAGCCCCTCCCCGGTCGCCTGCACGGCACGCAGTTCGAAGCTGACCTTCTGGCCGGGCCGTAGCACGGCCGGCGGCTGGCGCTGGCAGGCCACCAAGTGGGGCCGGTACACGTTGGCGTCCTCATCGATGCTGCTGAAATCCGAGGCCGAGATCGGCACGATGCCGGTGGCGCCGGACATGGTGACGACCCAGGTGCAGGTGGTCGCCGGGGCCTGGTAGGGCAGGCCCTCGCCGGGCACCTGAGGTCCGGTCACGGTCACCAGGACGCTCCAGGCCGGCGTCTTGACCTCGACGCCCTCACCCTGGCTGGTCAGGGCGGGCCGCTGCACGGTGCCGGTCAGGACCGTGTCGCTGTGGTAATTCAGGGTGCCGGAGGGCAGGTAGGTGGGGTACCCGCCGAAATGATCGGCGTTGTTGGTCGACGAGCTGGCGGCGGCCGAACCGCAGCCGGCCAGAGCGGCCAGCGCGATGGCGAGCGCGGCGGCGCGCGGACGCCGCGATCGCGCGCGGCCGCCCGCGGCCCCCGCCACGAGGGCGGGGACCGGGGCGGCGTGGCGTGGCTTAAGCAGGCGGATCATGCCTGCCTGAGCGGAGCACGGCGGCGGCGCAGGTACATCAGGTACCCGCCCGCCGCGGCCAGGGCCAGCAGCGGGACTCCCACCGCGAGCGAGATGCGTGCCCACGGTGAGGAGGGCACCACGCTGCCCGGGGTGGTGTAGGAATCGAGGCTGGCCTGACCGAACCCGAACGGGTTGTTGAACACGTCGGGTCCGAACGGCCGCAGCCCGATCTGGGCGGCGTAACCGAGGTGACCGAGGCCGTCGAGCCCGCCTGAGACCGTGCCCGCCGGCAGCCGGGTGTAGTCGTGCCCGTCCCGGACGTTGAACAGGTCCTCCATCGTGCGCAGCCAGCTGTAGTGGTTGTAGAAGACGTCCGAGACCGTGCCCGGCCTGATGAACGGGCTGATCAGGACGCTGCCGGTGTCGCCCCCGCCGTTCGTGGGGAGGGTGGCGTTGAACAACGGGTCCGGGGTCTGGCCGGGCGCCAGGTCCGCCGGGTCGCCCTCGGCGCTGAGCGTGATGCCGGTCACCGGGCCGGTCGGGTCGACCGGGGTGCCGTCCTGGCCGACCAGCTGGAACGACCCCACGGTGGCCGAGCCGGTGTTGGTGGTCGGGAACTGCGGACCGGTGTCGGTCACCGCTCCGACGAAGGAGTTGGCCGGGATGTTGGTGCCGGTCACGGCGCGACCGGTGTCATCGGCCACGATCGAGTTGTCGCTGATGGTGCTCGACCCGGCCCCGCCGGTCGCGGCGGCGTCGGTCCGGGCCTTGGGCGGGCTGCCTGCGCCACCCTCGACGATGCCCGGCACGCAGTCGGCGGGCACCAGGCTGGGGCTGGTCTGGGTGCAGACCGGCGGCCGGTCGACGAAGGCGTTGTCACCGGGGCCCGGATAGAGCTGATCGCCCTTCGAGTTGGTGCCGAGGGTGGAGTTCGGCCCGGTCGGCTCGTAGTGGACGTTGCGGCCGAACAGGTTCTCCCCGGCCGTGTCCGACGCGATGCTGGAGGTGAAGTTCGGCTTGTCCGCCGAGGTCGCCGGGAAAGTGTTGGCGTTGTTGAAGCTGTTGCCGTGTAGGTGAAGGCCGGGAAGCCTTCGTCGAAGGTGACGTCGATCAGGCCGCCCTGCTTGAACGCGGGCGACTGCTCGATCAGCGGGATGTAGTACTCCAGGAACAGGTCGGAGGCGTACAGGCCGCCGGTGAAGTTCTTCGGCGTGGTCGACTCCGGGTCGAATCGGGATCGGCGAGTTGTAGATCGGGGTGCCGTTGGCGTTGAACGCGCCGGACAGGTTGTTGCCGTGGCAGACCGCGTCGTGGGCGTCGCTGCAGTTGTCCGGGGTGATCCAGCTGAACGCCGGCGTGGTGACTGCCTTCTGCAGGTCGTGGACCAGGCCGGTGGCCGGGTTGTCCAGGTTCGCGATGTGGTTCGCGTCGCAGTTGGTGCCGCCGCTCGGACGGCTCGTTGAGCGGCGCGGGCCGAGTCGCTCGGGCTGCACCGCGCCGGTCAGCGACTCGAACCAGGGGAACGGGAAGTGCTTGGCCACGTACTGGTCGTTGGGCTGGGCCGCGGTGAGGCCGGTGACCCCGGCGGGGAAGTTGCCCGCACATGTTGGTCGGGTTGGTGTCGGGGTTGTTGGCGGCCGTCCCAGGTCCGGCGCAGGCCGCGCCCTCCCGGTCGGCACGGTGCTCGCCTGGAACGTGCGTGGAGCCCGCGGCCTGCGCGCCGCCGATGTCCTGGGCGTATCCCTTCCAGGTCACCCCGGCCGCGTTGAACTGGTTGAACAGCGTCGGCACGTCGGTCGGGTAGGTGCAGCCGTTCTCGCCGTTCGGGGCGTTGGCCCCGCTGCGGCTGGGACGCGTTGGCCGGGACGAGTTCATCTGCCCGTAGTTCCTGTTGGTCGGCAGCGAGCCGGCAGTTCAGGATGTCGGAGTCGGGCCCGATCAGTGTTCGAGACGCTGCAGTCCGTCCTGGGTCGTCTTGTTCGGGAGCCTGCCCGGAGACCATCGAGATGTAGTTGTCCATGCTGAAGTGACCGGTCCCGTAGTAGTTCTTGAGCAGGACGCCCTGGGCCGGGAGGGTCTTCCACAGGTAGGTGTTCTGGTTCAGGCCACTGAACGTGGCGTCATAGGACTTGTTCTCCAGGATGATCAGCCACACGTGCTTGATCGCGCCCGGATGCGCAGTCCTGAACTGGTGATGGCGACCTCGCTGGCCTGAGCGGAGGGCGCGGCCAGCACCGAGGCCGGGGCGATGAAGCCGGCCACGGAAAGCACCCCCGCTCCGCACGCAGCGGCCACCCGGAGAAATCGACGACTTGCCACCGAATTAACCATGGCAACGTACATAATCCCCCAGCCCCACCAGCCGCACAGTTATAGGTGACGGCTGGCCGGCCGCCGGGTGAACGTTTGGGTGACCCGGCCTCAGGCGGGCTGCGCGGCGCCTTCGGTGGTGTTCTCCGGGAAGTGGCACGCCACCTGGTGGCCGGGGATCAGCTCGGCCAGCGGCGGCTCGGTGGTCCGGCAGATCTGCTGGGCCTTCCAGCACCGGGTGTGGAAGCGGCACGCGGGCGGGGGCATCAGCGGGCTCGGGACGTCGCCCTCCAGCCTGATGCGCTTGCGGCGTTCCCGCTGACCCGTCGCGCTGCTGAGCGGCTCGGGCACCGGGACCGCCGACATCAGCGCCACCGTGTACGGGTGGCGCGGCTTGCTGTACAGCTTGTCCTGGTCAGCGAGCTCCACGATCTTGCCCAGGTACATGACCGCCACCTGGTCGCTGATGTGCCGCACCACGGACAGGTCGTGCGCGATCACCACGTAGGTCAGGCCCAGCTCGTCCTGCAGGTCCTCGAGCAGGTTGACGACCTGGGCCTGGATCGACACGTCGAGCGCGCTCACCGGCTCGTCGGCCACGATCAGCTTGGGCCGCAGGGCCAGCGTACGGGCGATCCCGATGCGCTGCCGCTGGCCGCCGGAGAACTCGTACGGGTAGCGGTTGTAGTGCTCGGGGTTGAGGCCGACGAGCTCGAGCAGTTCCTGCACGCTGCGTTTGACCCCGCCGGGGACCTTGACCTTCTGCAGCCGGAACGGGGCGCCGACGATGGCGCCGACCGTGTGCCTGGGGTTGAGCGAGGAATACGGGTCCTGGAAGATCATCTGGATCTCGCGCCGCAGCGGACGCATCTGGCCCTGCCGCAGGTGCGTGACGTCGCGCCCGTCGATCACGATCTGGCCGCCGGTCGGCTCGTCCAGCCGGACCAGCAACCGGCCGGTGGTGGTCTTGCCGCAGCCCGATTCGCCGACCAGGCCCAGGGTCTGGCCCCGGGTCACCGACAGGTTGATCCCGTCGACGGCGCGGACGGCGCCCACCTTGTGCCGGAACACCACCCCGCGGGTCACCGGGAAATGCCGGACGAGGTCCGTCACCTGGAGTAGCGTTTCGCCGTCCTGTCGTGCGGCGGCCCCGGCCCCGGGCAGGGGCGGTGTCTGGATCTGCTCGGTCACACCGACTCCCTGGCTTCTGGCCCCCCGGCCGCTTCCTCGGCCTCAGGCGTCCTGGCGTCGCCGGGGACCTTGCCCGCCGACAGCGCGCTCCACTGCTGGGCCCGTTCCTCGGCGGTGAGGTGGCACGCGGCGGCGTGCCCGGGCGTGGCCACCTCGCGCAAGGCCGGCACATCGGTCTGGCAGCGCCCGCCGCCGACCAGTTCGGTATACCGGCAGCGCGGGTGGAACGGGCAGCCCGAGGGGACCTTGATCAGGCTGGGCGGCGTGCCCGGGATCGGGACCAGCCGGGTGGTCTTCTCCCGGTCCAGCCGCGGCATGGAGGACAGCAGGCCCCAGGTGTACGGATGGTCCGGACGGCCGAAGATGTCCGCCGCGGACCCGTACTCCACACACCGGCCGGCGTACATGACCAGGATGTCGTCGGCCAGCTCGGCCACCACGCCGAGGTCGTGGGTGATGATGATGACCGCCGAGCCGAACTCCGACTGCAGGTCGGAGATCAGGTCGAGGATCTGCGCCTGCACGGTGACGTCGAGCGCCGTGGTGGGCTCGTCCGCGATGAGCAGCTCGGGGTCGCAGGACAGCGCCATCGCGATCATGGCGCGCTGGCGCATGCCGCCGGAGAACTGGTGCGGGTAATCGTCCACCCGGGTCTTGGGGGTCGGGATGCCGACCCGGCCGAGCAGGTCGATGGCGTGCTGGCGCGCGACGTCCTTGGTCACCTTGTTGTGGATCCGGTAGGCCTCCACGATCTGGTCGCCCACCGTGTAATACGGGTGCATAGCGGACAGCGGATCCTGGAAGATCATGGCCATCTTGCTGCCGCGCAGTTCCCGCACCCGGCCCGGGGTCGCGTTGACCAGCTCCTCGCCGTCCAGCCGGATGTAACCGGTGATCTTGGCCTTGGTCCCGTGGTGCAGGCCCATGATGCCCAGGCTGGTGACACTCTTCCCCGAACCCGACTCGCCCACGATGCCCAGCGTGCGGCCGCGTTCGAGGCCGAACGAGATGCCGTCCACCGACTTGACCACGCCGTCGTCGGTCTGGAAATGGATCCGGAGGTCATCGACCTCAAGCAGGGGCGCCATCAGAACCGGACCCTCGGGTCGACGACCGCGTACAGGATGTCCACGATCATGTTGGCCACGACGATGAAGAACGCGGCGATCATGACCACGCCCTGGATCTCGGGCAGGTCCTGGTTCTGGATGGCCAGGATGGTGAACTGGCCCAGGCCGGGCATGGAGAACGTCGTCTCGGTCAAGATCGCCCCGCCGAGCAGCAGGCCGAGGTCCAGGCCGAAGATCGTGACGATGGGCGTCAGCGCGGCCCGCAGCCCGTGTTTCATGATGACCACCCGTTCCGGCAGGCCCTTGGCCCGAGCGGTTCTGATGTAGTCCTCCCCCATCGTCTCCAGCATTCCCGCCCTGGTCAACCGGGCGTACAGCGCCGCGTAGAGGAACGCGAGGGTGACCCAGGGCAGCACCAGATTACGCGCCCATTGCACGGGGTTGCTGGTGATGCCGACGTAATGCACGTTGGGGAAAATAGACCATTTGTAGCTGAACAGCTCCAGCGAGATGAGCCCGGTGAAGAACACCGGCAGCGACACGCCGGCCAGCGCGATGCCCATCGAGAGCCGGTCGAAGAAGCTGCCGCGGCGCAGCGCGGACAGCACGCCGATGCTCACCCCGCCGATCAGCCACAAGATGGACGCGCCGATGGCCAGCGACAGCGTGACCGGGGCGTCGCTGATCAGCTGCGGCCAGACCGGCTGCTGGTTGCGGAACGAGTAGCCGAAGCACGGGAACGGGCAGTAGCTGACGTCGGGGCCGTTGTTGTAGTGGACGCCGACCACGATGCCCTTGACGAACCGGCCGTACTGAAGGTAAATCGGTGCGTCCAGGCCGAGCTTGACCTCGACCGCATGGATCTCCGACGGGATGGGGTTACGCCCGACGTACTGCGCGGCGAGCTGGTAGGCGGTCTGCCCGGCCAGACGCGGCACGAGGAAGAAAATCGCGAACGTGATCATGCTGACCAGGAGCAACAGGAACACGGCCAGGATGAGGCGGCGGATGATGAAGTAGATCATCGCGGATGACGCCGCTGCCGGACGGGATGGTGTTCCCGCCCGGCAGCGGCGCCTTCACCTGCTCTCTACGCTCGAGCCTTCACGGTCACGAACTCACGCCCATCACGGCGTAGTTGTACATGCCGTAGAACGCCTGCACGTACACGTTGGTGAGGTTCGACGGCCGGTACAGCAGCACCTTCTGGTACACCATCGGCAAGATGACGGCGTCCTTCATGGCCTGCTCGTCGATCTGGGACCAGATCGCGGTCCGGGCCGCGCCGCTGAGCTTCAACGACTGGGTGAACAGGTTGTTGATCACCGGGTTGTTCTCTTCGGCGATGTTGGAGTTGCCGGTGGCGCTGATGGTGTTCCCGGCGACGAGCGAATCGAGGAAGCCGAAGCCGTCCGGCCAGTCAGCGCCCCAGCCGCCCGCGGCCATGCCGATGTTGTGGGAGTGCATGTAGGCTGGCGCGCCCGCGAAGTCGGTGTAGTAGCTGCCGGCCGGGAAGCCCTTCAGCGTCACCTTGATCCCGACCGCGGCCAGCGAGGCCTGCAGCGCGGTGACCGCGGCGACCTCCGTCGGCCGGTCACTCCGGTAGGCCAGGTTGGTGCTGAACCCGTTCGGCTGCCCGCACATCTGGAGTTGCGTCTTGGCGTCCGTGAGGTCGCCGGTCGGCTGGGACAGCGCGTGGTAGTAGTCGAACGACTTGTAGCCCATGATGTTCGGCGGCATCACCGTGCTGCCGATCTGGCCGCCCGCGATCGGGCCGCCCCATGCCGTCTGCATGGTCACCTTGTTCGCCGCGTACTCGACCGCCTCACGGCAGTGCAGGTTGTTCATCGGCGCGACCTTGGTGTCGAGGTAGATGAACCGCGCGAACCCGTTGACCGGGTTGTCGGAGCTCGCCTTGAGGGTCGGGTTGGCCAGCACCTGCGCCCGCCCGGCGGCGGCCAGGCCGGTCCCGGCCGAGTCCACCTGGATGTCACCGTGGATGAGGCGGTTGTCGATGTCGGGCTGGCTCACGTTCAGATTCACGATGATCTGGCTGGCCAGCTGCTTGGCCTCCGGGTCCGTGGCCGGGTTCCAGTTCGGGTTGGGCACCAGGGTGAGCTGCTTGTTCAGCGTGTAGCTCTTGAACATGTACGGGCCGGTCGACACCGGGTGCAGCTGGTAGTTGGTACCGGTGTCCGCGCTTTTCGGCACCGGGGCGCTGCTCGGGAACGCGAGCACGTCCGGCAGGTCCGGGAACGGCGCCTGCAGGTGGAACACCAGCGTGGTCGCGTCCGGGGTGTCGATCGCGGTCAGGCCCGTCGCGCTCTTGTCCTTGTACGGTCCCGGGTACTTCGGGTCGGTGAGCAGCGCCTGGTAGTAGGTCGGCCCGTTGGCCGCCACCGTTCGGTCGTAGGTGCGCTCGATCCCGTACTTCACGTCCGCCGCGGTGACGACCGTGCCGTTCTCGAACTTCACGTCGGGCTGGATGTGGAACGTCCAGGTCAGCCCGTCGGAGCTGACCGTGCCCATGTCCGTGGCCAGGTCCGGCACGAGCTGCTCGCCGCATGTGCCCGGGCAGGACTTGAACGTAAACATCGGCATGACGAACAGCCGATCGAAGTTCAGCACCCACGCGTAGTAGGTGTTGCCCGGGTCGAACGAGTCCGGCGTGCTGCTGTTGTCGTAGATCAGGGTCCCGCCCTTGTGGGTGGACGGGTTGACCACGCTGGAAACGCCGGCGTTGAACGCCACCGCACCGGTCGTCGGGCTGTTCGTACCGCTGCTGCCGCTGCTGCCGCTGCTGCTGCTGCAGGCGCTGATCATGAGTGCGGCGGCCGCGCCGACCGCGGTTACCGCGAAGATCTTGCGTCTCTTCATGCCGTGAAACGCCTCCTGTACTCGTTCACGTCAGGGTTGCCCACCGCCTGGTTACCGGGTCCTCGGATCCAGTGCGTCGCGCAACCCATCTCCGAATAGGTTGAATGCCAGTACCGTTACGAAAATCGCGAGCCCGGGCACGATCATGAACTCGGGATCGATGTAGTAGTAACCGTTCACTACCGCAAGTGAGAGCATCTGGCCCCAGGTGGGCGTGGGCACGTAAAGCCCGACGCCGAGGTACTCCAGGGCCGCCTCGAACAAGATGTTGGTCGGGATCAGCAGGGTCGCGTAGACCAGTATCGGCGCTACCAGGTTCGGCAGCAGTTCGCGGAACAGGATGTACGGCGCCCGCGCACCGAGGCTGCGGGCGGCGTCGACGAACTCACGCTCGCGCAGCGACAGCGTTCGGCCGCGGATGATCCGCCCCATATACGGCCAGTTGAAGAAGCCGATGACGAAGATCAGGACCGCGATCCGCAGCGAGTTCCCGGACAGGCCGAACCCGCTGTTGGGGATGACGCCCGCCAGCGCCAGCGCGAACACCAGCAGCGGGAAGGCCAGGAACACGTCCATGGACCGGGCGATGAGCGAGTCGACCCAGCCGCCGAAGTAGCCCGCCACCACGCCGAAGAAGGTGCCGATGCCGACCGCGAGCAAGGCGGCGAGGAACGCGATCAGCAGCGAGTACTGGGCGCCGACCACGATCCGCGCCAGCACGTCCCGCCCGGTCTCCGGCTCGACACCCAGCGGATGGGCCAGGCTGATCCCGCCGAACGCGCCCTTGGGCCGCAGGAACGTCGGGTCGACCAGGCTGGGGTTGAACGTGTCGGGGTTCTGCACAAGGTGCGGGCCGATGATGGCGACCAAGATCAAGAACACTACGACGACGCCGCCGCCCATGGCCACCTTGTCCCGGCGCAGCCGCAGCCAGGCGATCTGTCCCAGGGACCGGCCTTCGATGGCCTTGCCCGCGACGGACAGGGGAGCGTCCGGCTCCGGCCCGCCCGGACCCGTTGCCACGTCTATGGGCACGGCCATCGTTGAAACCACTCTCTACGCTCGTTGCGAAAGGCATCTATCGCGCCCGGGACCGGCCCCCACGGCAACCGCAATCTAACGCCTCGGCCTTTACCTAGTGAGATTCCGTCATTTCACGCGTGGGTACCAGTCCCGCGCCGCAGTCGTAGCGTGATCGTGACTAAAACCCGCCCTAAATGTCATAGTGCGCTACGCACGTGGCTCATGTGATTACAGAGCCCGGCGGCAGCGCACCGTGTCGATCACGACGCTACGTCCAGGTGACCCTATACCTAACGGAATCTGTGGCGACAGGCGGGGTTCGCGGGAAGATTTCCCGTGGAACGCGCTAGGTGATGCCGTGGCGGCGCAGGATGTCCTCGACGTCCCCGAGGTCGTCGTCATCGCCGGCCGCGGGCTTGCCCTTGCGCGCCTTGGCCGGGGTCTGGGTCGTCGCCACGGTGGCGGCCGGTGCCGTCCGGGGGGCGATCGCCCGCCCGGCGGTTGCCGCGGTTCCGACGGGCTTGGGCTCCTGGCCGCGCTTCACGCGACGCCGGCGCAGCGGGCCGGACACCACGAACAGCAGCGCGGCCAGCCCGGCGACCGCGATGCCGGACCAGACCTCGGTGGAGAACACGAAGCCCTTCGCGAAGTCCGCGATGGCGACCCCGATCTTCCAGAACATCTTGACCGAGCCGGTCAGGTAGGCGGCCAGCGGCAGCAGCGACCACGCCGCGCCGCGCAGGCCCGATCCCAGGCCGCGGCGCCGCATGACGAGGTAGCTCAGTACCAGGCCGAGCCCGGTCAGCCCGGCGCAGAGCGGCAACGAGACGATCTGGTCGTAGGTGGACACGCACACCTCCCCGTGGTTCTAGGAGAAGTCTAGGTCGTAATCGACGCGCTAGCCGTGGGGCTAGCCCCCGGATTGGCCTTATTCCGCCCGGTGTATCCCGCTGGCATCGGCGGTCAGGTCGAGCAGGGAGCGGACCACGGTCCGGCCGGGCGCGGGCGGGATGGGGATCAGCGACGGGACGGCGAACACCCGGCAGCCCGCCGCCTCGGCCGACGCGACGCCGTTGGGCGAGTCCTCCAGGACGAAGCAGTCCGCGGGGTCCGCGCCGAGCAGCTTGGCCGCGAGCAGGTAGGGCTCCGGGTCGGGCTTGGTGGCGGTCACATCATCGGCGCACACCAGCACGTCGAACCGCATCCCGGTGCTGGCCAGCACGGCGTCCATGAAGCCGCGCTCGGATGAGGTCACCAAGGCGCGCGGCAAGCCCGCCCGCCCGACCTCGGCGAGCAGTTCGCGCGCGCCGGGCTGGGCCGGGATGCCGTCGCGGCGGACGCGCTCGATGATGCCGGACATGAGCCACTCGCCGATCAGTTCCGGCGGCGCGGGCCGGGTCGCCTTGGACAGCAGGTACCGTACCGAGCGCTCCAGGCTCCCGCCGAGCAGCTGCGCCTGGTCCTGCTCGGACCAGCTGGCCCCGAGCCTGGCCATGATCGCCGTCTCGGCTTCGAGCCAGAGCGGCTCGGAGTCGATCAGCAGCCCGTCCATGTCGAACATGATGGCCCAGGGGGGTTCCATGGTCAGACGCTGAAGTACTTCGCCTCGGGGTGGTGTACGACGATCGCGTCGGTGGACTGCTCGGGATGCAGCTGCATCTCCTCGGAGAGCTCGACGCCGATGCGGGCCGGCTCGAGGAGGCGCACGACCTTGGCCCGGTCGGCCAGGTCCGGGCAGGCCGGGTAGCCGAAGGAGTACCGCGCGCCCCGGTAGTCGACCCGGAAGAAGCCGTCCAGGTCCGCGGGATCGTCGCCGCCCAGTCCCAGCTCGCGGCGGATCCGTGCGTGCCAGTACTCGGCCAGCGCCTCGGTGAGCTGGACGGACAGGCCGTGCAGCTCCAGGTACTCGCGGTAGGCGTTCTTGGCGAACAGCTCGGCCGTGGCCTCGGAGATCCGCGTCCCCATGGTGGCGAGCTGGAACGCCACCACGTCGGTCTGCCCCGTGTCCCCGGGTTTGAAGAAGTCGGCCAGGCACAGCCGCCGGTCACGCCGCTGCCGGGGGAAGGTGAACCGCTCGAGCTGCGTCTTTCCATCGGTGCTGGCCCGGGGGGACGACCCCCCCAAGCCCCCCCGCTCGGGCCCGAGCACGATCAGGTCGTTTCCCTCGCTGGCGCAGCGGAAGTAGCCGTAAACCACGGCCGCCTCGAGCAGTCCCTCGGTCTGCGCCCGCTCCAGCAACATGCGCAGCCGCGGCCGGCCTTCGGTCTCGACGAGCTCCTCATAGCTCGGCCCGCCGCGGCTCCGTGACGGCTTGAGTCCCCACTGGCCCATGAACAGCGCCCGCTCGTCCAGGTAGGCGGCGTACTCGGCCAGCGGTACCCCCCTGATCACTTCGGTACCGAGGAACGGAGGTTCCGGCACCGGGCCATCGGTCGATATATCCGAACGGACCGTGGTAGCTGCGTCCGGTCCGTCGACCGCGGCGGCCTGCGGGACGGCCCGGACCCGGCGGGTCCGCAGCTCGGGCAGCTTGGCCCCGGGCTCGCCGCGCTTGACCGCCATCGCGGCATCCATCAGGCGCAGCCCCTCGAACGCGTCCCGGGCGTACCGGACCTGGCCGTCGAACAGCGAGGCCAGGTCCTGCTCGACGTAGGCGCGAGTCAGCGCGGCGCCGCCGAGCAGCACCGGCCAGCGCCCGGCCAGGCCGCGCGAGTTCAGCTCGGACAGGTTATCCCGCATCACCACGGTCGACTTGACCAGCAGGCCCGACATCCCGATGACGTCCGCGTCGTTCTCCTCGGCCGCCGCCACGATGGACGAGATGGGCTGCTTGATGCCGATGTTGACGACGTTGTAGCCGTTGTTGGACAAGATGATGTCGACCAGGTTCTTGCCGATGTCGTGGACGTCGCCCCTGACCGTGGCGAGCACGATCTTGCCCTTGCCCGACTGGTCGGTCCGGGCCATGTGCGGCTCGAGGTAGGCCACCGAAACCTTCATCACCTCTGCGGAGGTCAGCACGAACGGCAGCTGCATCTGCCCGGAACCGAACAGCTCGCCGACCGTCTTCATGCCGTCCAGCAGCACGTCGTTGACGATCTCCAGGGCGGGCCGCTGGGTCAGGGCAGCGTCCAGGTCGGCCTCGAGGCCGACGCGCTCGCCGTCGATGATCCGCCGCTTCAGCCGGTCCCACAACGGGAGCGCGGCCAGCTCCGCGGCCCGGCTGGCCTTCAGGTCAGCCGAGTTAACGCCCTCGAATAGCTCCAGCAGCCGGGCCAGCGGGTCATAGCCCTCGCGGCGCCGGTCATAGACCAGGTCCAGCGCCACCTGGCGCTGCTCATCGGGAATCCGCGCGATCGGGACGATCCGCGCCGCGTGCACGATCGCCGAGTCAAGCCCGGCCCGCACGCACTCGGCCAGGAAGACCGAGTTCAGCACGGCGCGGGCGGCCGGCTTGAGCCCGAACGACACGTTCGACACGCCCAGCGTGGTCTGCACGGCCGGGTAGCGACGCTTGAGCTCGGCGATCGCCTCGATGGTCTCGATCGCGTCGCGGCGCGTCTCCTCCTGGCCGGTGGAGATGGGGAAGGTCAGGCAGTCGACGATGATGTCCTCGACCCGCATGCCCCAGTTCCCGGTCAGGTCGCCGATGAGCCGCTCGGCGACGGCGACCTTCCAGTCGGCGGTACGGGCCTGGCCCTGCTCGTCGATGGTCAGCGCGATCACCGCGGCGCCGTGCTCGCGGACCAGCGGCATCACCTTCGCGATCCGGGAGTCGGGCCCGTCGCCGTCCTCGTAGTTGACCGAGTTGATGACGGACCGGCCGCCGGTCAGCTCAAGGCCAGCCTCGATCACCGCGGGCTCGGTGGAGTCGAGCACCAGCGGCAAGGTGGCGGCGGTGGCCAGCCTGCTCACCACGTCGCGCATGTCGGCCGTGCCGTCCCGGCCCACGTAGTCAACGCACACGTCGAGCAGGTGCGCGCCGTCCCTGGTCTGGTTCCGGGCGATCTGGACGCAGTCCTCCAGCCGGCCCTCGAGCATCGCGTCGCGGAACGCCTTCGACCCGTTGGCGTTGGTCCGCTCGCCGATGGACAAGAACGCGGTGTCCTGCCGGAACGGCACGTGCGCGTACAGCGAGGCCACCCCCGGCTCGGGACGCGGCCTGCGCGGAGCCGCCGGGCGCCCGCCCACCCGGTCGGCGAGCACCGCGATGTGCTCGGGCGTCGTTCCGCAGCAGCCGCCCACCAGCGACAGGCCGAACTCCCTGGTGAACCGGTCATGCGCGTCCGCGAGCTGCGCGGGGGTCAGCGGATAGCGCGCGCCATCCGCGGTGAGCATCGGCAGCCCCGCGTTCGGCTCGCAAGAGATCGGGATCCGGGCATGAGCGGCCAGGTAGCGCAGGTGCTCGCTCATCTCGCCCGGTCCGGTCGCGCAGTTCAGCCCGATCATGTCGATGCCGAGCGGTTCCAGGGCGGTCAGCGCCGCGGCGATCTCGCTGCCGAGCAGCATGACGCCGGTCGTCTCGATGGTGACCTGCGCGATGACGGGCGCGTCCGGGGCCAGCTTGGCCGCCGCCCGCTTGCAGCCGATAATGGCCGCCTTGGCCTGGAGCAGGTCCTGGCAGGTCTCGACGATCATCGCGTCGGCGCCGCCCCGCAGCAGCCCCTCCGCGTTGAGCTGGTAGGTGTCGCGCAACTCACGGAACGTGGTGTGGCCAAGTGTGGGCAGCTTGGTACCCGGACCGACCGAACCGAGGACCCAGCGCGGCCGGGCGGGCGAGGCCCAGCGGTCAGCCGCGGCCCGGGCGAGCGCGGCGGAGGCCTCGGACAGTTCCCCGATCCGGTCGACCAGGTCGTACTCACCCAGGTTGCCCAGGTTCGCGCCGAACGAGTTGGTGGTAACGCAATCCGCGCCCGCTTGCAGGTAGGCCTCGTGGACCGAGGTCACGATGTCGGGCCGCGTCACGTTGAGGATCTCGTTGCAGCCCTCATACCCGGCGAAATCATCGATGCTGGCGTCGCTGGCCTGGAGCATGGTGCCCATCGCCCCGTCGGCAACCACCACTCGCTCGGCCAATGCGGCCCGAAGTGTGCTCATCAGGCCCCCCAATGTAGGCGATTACCCCCAGGATGCTCTACTTTTCCCCGCGCCTACCCTACGTTACTTGGCCTCGTGCATGACACGCCATAGGTCACCCAACGAGTAGAGCCAACCACGTACTCTTGACGGGGACGGCGGGTACCGTGCTTGGGGAGGTGGAGAGCCATCGAGTTCAACGATATCGGCGAGCTCACCTCTCCGGTCGCCATCGCCGGGTTCGAGGGCTGGAACGACGCGGGCGAGGCGGCCAGCGGAGTGGTCAACCACCTCGGCATCGCCTGGCAGGCGATGCCGATCGGCGCCATCGATCCCGAGGACTTCTATGACTTCCAGGTCAACCGGCCGGTGATCGAGATCGAGGACGGCCATACCAAGCGGCTGATCTGGCCGACGACCCGGATCTCGCTCGCGCGGGCCCATCCCGCGGACGGGTCGGTACCGCCTACTGGCCTGGCCAGGGACGTGGTCCTGGTGCACGGCATCGAGCCGAACATGCGCTGGCGGGCGTTCAGCGAGGAACTCGTGCGCAGCCTGGAAAGCCTGGGTGTCGAGTTGGTCATCCTGCTCGGCGCGCTGCTGGCCGACGCGCCGCATACCCGGCCGGTGCCGGTCTCGGTCGGATCCTCGAACGCGAAGCTGGCCAACGAGGTCGCGGGCGGCGGGGTCAGCCGGGTGGACTACAAGGGCCCGACCGGGATCCTCGGAGTGCTCCAGCACACCTGTACCGGCGCGGGCCTGGCCACCGTCTCGCTGTGGGCGCAGGTCCCGCACTACGTGGCGCAGCCGCCCAGCCCGAAGGCGACCCTCGCTCTGCTGCGCGGCGTCGAGGACATCCTGGACGCGCCGCTTCCGCTGGCCGACCTGCCCGAGGAGGCCCGCGCCTGGGAACGGGGCGTGGACGAACTCGCTCAGCAGGACTCCGAGGTGGCCGATTACGTCCGGACCCTCGAGGAGGCCAAGGACGCCATGGACCTGCCCGAGGCGAGCGGCGACGCCATCGCCCGGGAATTCGAGCGCTATTTCAGGCGTAACGGCGGCGCCGGAGAGCCCGAACGCTAGATCGGCGGCCAGGGCACGGCGGGCCAGTCGGCTGGCGGGTAGGGGTGAACGCGGTGCTTGAGCAAGGTCTCCACCCTGATCTTGGTGGCGTTGATCTCGCTCTCGGTCAGCAGCCCAGATAGCGCGGCGATCAAGGGGCCCTCGGCGAGTTCGGCGTGCAGCCGGCGCAGCGCCTCGACCGAGCGCCGGGGCAGGCTCTTGCCCCGCCACTGCCACAGGACGGTGCGCAGCTTATAGTCCTCGGCAAAGCAGACCCCGTGGTCACAGCCGTACAGGTGCCCGCCGGCCACGGGCAGCAGATGACCGATCTTGCGGTCGGCGTTGTTCACCACCGCGTCGAACACGGCCATGTCGCGCAGGCCCGCGTGGTCCGTGCGGCGGGACAGGGCGATCAGGTCCACGCCGGTGTCGTGGTCGATCCACAGCTGACACATGCCGGGCCCGAACGGCCCGTCCCGCATGACCGTCGGCGGGACCACATCCCAGCCGGTCGCCCGGGACACCGTGTAGGCAGCCACCTCCCGGCCGGCCAGTGTGCCCGCCGGGAAATCCCACAGCGGGCGCTCACCCGCGATCGGTTTGTAGACGCACGCCACGGTGACCTGCTGGGCTCGGACGTTCTTGGAGCTCTTGGGATTCTTGGGGGTATTCGTGTCCCTGGCTCTGCTCATCTCCGGCCGGGGATCCGGCCTGACGGTCTTGATCGTGCAGTACAACGTGGCGTTGGACGCGTCTACCAGGCGCCCCTCGATCTCCAGCGTGCCGTGGGTGAGCAGGTCAAGCGTGGCCTGCTCCCCGTCGTCGGTTTCCGGGCCGGCGCTGTTCGGATCAAACATGGCTGACGCGGTGACCGTTCTGCCGCGGGCAGATGTGCCCGTCGGTGTCCAGCGGCAGGCCGCACAGCGGGCACGGCGGACGGCCCGCCGCGACGATCTTGGCCGCCCGCTGGGCGAAGGCGCGCGCGGCGCCCGGGGTGATGCGCACTCGCAGGACTCCCGGGCCGTCGGGGGGAATATCCTCGGCCAGCGGCTCGACTGGTTCGTCCGATTCTTCCTGCGCCTCGATGACGACCATGCCGCCGTCACCGTCCCAGGCCAGGGCGATCGCGCCGACCCGGAAGTCCTCGAGAAGCGGCAGGTCCAGCGGTGCGTCATCCTCGAGCGCGGCGGGCGCGGCAGCCGGTACCTCGGGCGATCCCCCGGTACGCCTGAGCACTTCGTCCAGGAGCTCGTCGATCCGTTCGGCCAGCAGACTGACCTGGAATTTCTCCAGGACCACACTGGTCACCCGACCGGTGGCGGTCGCTTGCAGGTAGAAGATCCGTTCTCCTGGCTGCCCCACCGCGCCGGCCACGAACCTCTCCGGCGGGTCATAGAAGTAGACCGGCATAGTCCTATCCTCGCGTGTCCGCCGACGGTTGACGACTCTCAGGAGTTGCGAAAGTCGCCGAGGTCGAAGAGATGGCGCCCGTCTGGCCGTTCGGGCTGGCGTTCATGGTGTCTGCTCCGCCGGTGCCGCCCCCGATCGCCGCGTCGCTGGCCGCGGCGCTGGCCATATCGCTGGCCGCGCCGTTCGCACCGGGATGATGGCCGCGGACGTGTGGCATGAGGTCATCGACTCCACCCCCTCTGTCGTTCATCCGGACCAGGAACGGCCGCAGCGGCGTATACCTGATCACGGTCAGCGAGCAGGGATCGGCCTGGATCCGCTGGCACTGATCGAGGTGCAATCCCAGGCTATCGGCCACGATCGCCTTGATGACATCGCCATGTGAGCAGACCAGATAGGTGGCGTCGGGGCCGAGCCTGGCGTTCCAGTCGCGGATCGCGGCCACGGCCCGGTGCTGCATGTCCGGCATGGACTCCCCGTCCGGACCCGGGAACGTCACCGCGCTGGGATGGGCCTGAACCACTCGCCAGAGCTTCTCGCCGGCCAGCTTCTTCAGCGGCTGGCCGGTCCAGTCACCGTAGCGGCACTCCCCCACCCGGTCATCGGTGACGACCTGCTGATCGTCCCGGCCGGCCGCGATCGCTCCGGCGGTCTGCACGCAGCGGTCGAGCGGGCTGCTGACGATGGCGGCCAGCGGGAGCGGGGCGAGCCGGGCCGCTAGCGCGGTCGCCTGAGCCCGGCCCCGGTCATCGAGCGGGATACCGGGCGTCCAGCCGGTCAGCACGTGACCGGTCGTCGCGGTGAGCCCGTGCCGCACCAGCAGAACCGTTGTCACGGTGTTGACTCTACCGGGGGGACACCCCCCGGACTCCCCGCCACAGGGGGCTACCCGCCCCCCGTACCCCCCGGCCCCCATTCAGGGGGATTGTCGGGGCCCTCCGGGCCCCGTATGACGAACACCGCCGAGCCAAACTGCACGACGTCGCCGGAACGGACCGGGACGGGCTCGCGGACCAGCCAGCCGTTCACCCGGGTGCCGTTGTGGGAGCCCAGGTCGCTAAGCAGCCAGCCGTCCTCGCTCCGGTCAAGCTGGGCGTGACGCCGGGAAACCGACAGGTCGGAAATGCGCAGGTCGCAATCCTGCGTCCGGCCGATGCTGAAGCTCGTTCCGCTGCCCGGAGGGAACACCATCGGCGCCGGCTGGCCAGGGTCTCGCGGCCCGCCGGGCCCGTTGTACGCGGGGGTCCAGGGCGCCGGCTGCGGTGGCCACCCCGCGGCGTCCGCCACGCCCGGCGGTACCCACACGGCGGCCGGCCCAGGCGGCGCCGGGTGCCAGCCCGCGACCGCACCGTCCGGGTCCGGGTCTCGGCGGCGGAATACGGACCGGATCCGGTCCCAGAGCCTGGCCCGCCGGGGCGGCAGGTCGCTGAAGAGCCCCACCAGCTGACCACGGTGCCGCGCGCCGAGCGCACTCTGCATGCGAAACATGAACGTGTCGTGGGACAGCCGGCCCTCGACGAACTCCTGCCGGAGCGCGCTGATAGCCAGATCGCGCTCCTCGTCGGAGGCGCGTAGATACTCGGGCGTTGCAGGCATGTCCGCCGCCGAGCCTCCCATGAATGGAGTATCGACATCATCCGCGTCCGGGGCAAGGGAAAGCCGCGGATATCTGCCCTGCGAGCCTGGCCGTGGCCGGTCCGGAATCCGCCTGGCGCCTTGTCTCAGGCGCTGGTCATGGCGGGCGTACTCACGGCCGAGCCGTCCGGGGTCTGCAGCGGGAAGTGGCAGGCGGCCACGTGACCCGGGCCGAACGAGCGGAGCTGAGGCTCTTCGGCGGCACAGATCTCCTGCGCATACTGGCACCGGGTCCGGAACCGGCACCCCGACGGCGGGTTCACCGGGCTGGGCAGCTCGCCTCGGATGGCCGCGCCCTTCTTGGCCCGCTCCGTGGGCGGCTTGGGCACCGGGATGGTGGCGATCAGGCCGGCCGTGTACGGATGCGCGGCGCGCTCGTAGATGTCCTGCCCGGAGCCGAGCTCGACCAGCTTGCCCAGGTACATGACGCCGATCCGCTCGGCCATGTACTTGACCACCGCCAGGTCGTGCGAGATCACCACGAAGGTCAGTCCGTGCGAGGCCTGCAGCCGCTTCATCAGGTTCAGCACCTGGGCCCGGATCGACACGTCGAGCGCGCTCACCGGCTCGTCGGCCACGATGAGCCTGGGGTTCAGGGTGAGTGCCCGGGCCAGCCCGATGCGCTGGCGCTGGCCGCCGGAAAACTCGTGCGGGTAGCGCTCCACGGCGTTCCGTGGCAGGCCGACCTCGCCGAGCAGTTCGAACACGCGGTCCCGCTGGGCCCGCTTGCTGCCCATGTGCTGTATGGCCAGGGGCTCTCCGATGATCGCGCCGACCCGCATCCTCGGGTCGAGCGAGGAGTGCGGATCCTGGAACATGAGCTGCAGGTCGCGGCGCTTGCGCCGCAATTCGCCGCCGCTCAGCTTGGACACGTCCACGTCGCCGAGGGTGACCGAGCCGGAGTTCGGCTTCTCCAGCGCCACGATCACCTTGCCGATCGTGGTCTTGCCGCACCCCGACTCGCCGACCAGGCCGAACGTGGTTCCGGCCGGCACGGAGAAGGACACGTCCGACACGGCGTGGACGGCCCCCACCTTTCGCTGCAGCACGCCCGAGGTGATAGGAAATTCCTTCACCAGGTTGGTGATCTGGAGCAGCGGGACGGCCCCGTCCCCGTTCGCCGCGGCCACCTCGACCCTGCGCTCGGCTACCTCGAGGCGACCGTCGGCCGTCACCTCCAGGCCGGACGCCACCACAATGATCTCGGCCTCACGGGCTTCGCCAGCATGGGTTTCCTCAGCATGGGTTTCCTCAGCTGGCGCGACCGAAGCGCCGACCGCGGCGTCCGCCAGCGGGGCGTCAGCGACGAGGCCGGGCTGGCCTGCGGCCCCGGCCTCGGCCGTGCTCTCGGCGTCCGGATAGACCAGGCCCGTGCTGGCGGCATCCGGACCGCCCTCGCCGATCACGGCCAGGGCGAGGGGTCCGTCGACCGGGTGCCAGCAGGAGAATCGATGCTCGTACGTCTTGCCAGACAGGGACGGTTCCTCGGCGCGGCACTTGTCGGTGGCCCGGCTGCACCGCGCCGCGAACCGGCAGCCCTGCGGCGGGTGGGCCAGGTCGGGCGGCAGGCCGGGGATGGCATGCAGCGCCTTGTTGGCGTCCTGGTCGAGTTGCGGGATAGAGGCGAGCAGGGCCTGGGTGTAGGGGTGGTGCATCTCGGCGAAGAGCTCATGCACCTCTGCGGTTTCCACCACCCGGCCCGCGTACATGACGTTGACCCGGTCGGCATGCCCGGCGATCACGCCCATGTCGTGCGTGATCAGCAGCATCGCCATGCCCAGCCGGTCCTTCAGATCTTTGAGCAGGGCGAGGATCTGCGCCTGGATGGTGACGTCGAGGGCGGTGGTGGGCTCGTCGGCGATGAGCAGCTTCGGTTCGTTGGCCAGCGCCATGGCAATCATCACCCGCTGCCGCAGGCCGCCGGATAGCTGGTGCGGGTAGTCCTCGAGTCGCTCCTTGGGCTTGGGCAGCCCGACCAGAGACAGCACCTCCACGGCCCGGTCCCTGGCGGCGGCCTTGGACACGCCCCGGTGCAGCCGGACCGGCTCGGCCACCTGGTAACCGATGGTCTTGGTCGGGTCGAGCGAGGTGAGCGGGTCCTGGAAGATCATCGCGATCTCGTTGCCCCGGACCAGGCGCATCTGCTCTTGCTTGAGGCCGACGAGTTCACGGCCGTCGAGTTTGATCGAGCCGCCGACGATCGATCCGCCGGGCGGCAGCAGTCCCATGATCGACAGCCCGGTCATGGACTTGCCGCAGCCGGACTCCCCCACGATGCCGAGGGTTTCTCCGGCTTCGACGCGCATGTCGATGTTGCCGACCGCCTGCACCACGGAGTTGGTCAGCTTGATGTGCGTCGACAGGTTCTCGATGTCAAGGACGGGGGCCATGTGGCCGCTACCTCTCGTTATGTGGCTGTTCCAGGGTGGTACCCGACAAGGACGTGCGCTAACGTCGCCTCAGCCGGACGTCCAGGGAGTCACGGAGCGCGTCGCCGATGAAGTTGAGGGCCATCACGGTCAAGACGATGCACACGCCGACCGGGTAGATCAGCCACCAGTAGCCGTCCTGCATGTACCCGACGCCGTCGGAGATCATGTCACCCCAGTCCAGGTTGGGGTAGTGCAGGCCGAAGCCGAGGAAGCCCACGTAAGCGACCGCGAGGATCGCGTCGGCGACCTGGAAGGTCACGTTGACGATCATCACGCCGAGCGAGTTCGGCAGCAGGTGCTTGCGGATCAGCCGCCAGCTGCCGGTGCCCGCGGTCCGCGCGGCCAGGACGAAGTCGCGTTCCCTGATCGTGAGCACCTCACCGCGCACCAGCCGGGCCGGCACCTGCCAGGAGAACCCGCCGATGACCAGCGACAGGGAGAGCACCGATGCGCCGTACTTGGCCGCCAGGATGAGCACCACGAACAGGAACGGTATCGACAGGAATATGTCGACCACGCGCATCAGCACGGTGTCGACGATCCCGCCGGCCAGGCCGGCGACCGAGCCGACCAGCGCGCCGATGGTAATCGCGACGAACGCGGCGAAGAAACCGATCTCCAGCGCCGCCTGGCCGCCCTTCATCAGCTCGCCGAGGACGTCGAAACCCTGGGTGTCCGCGCCGAGCGGGTGACCGGCCATCGGCGCGTCATGCGCGTCCAGCAGGCTTACCTGCAGCAGGTTCGCGTGGTAGACGAACGGCCCGAGGAAACAGAAAACCACGAAGAACAGCAGGATGGCGACGCCCGTGACGGCCAGCCTGTTCCTCACGAACTCCCGCAGCGCCAGCCGCCACCCGCTCTGGACCGCGCCCACCTCGCCGCCCTCGGGGGCCCGGCTGATGTCGAGCGGCGGGAGCGATGTTCCTGCTGCCACGATTTACCTCCTTGTGCCGACCGGTCAGGCCAGCCGGATACGCGGGTCCGCGACGGTCAGTGCGATATCCGCGACGAAGTTACCCAGGACTACGAAGATGGCACCGACCAGCGTGTAGGCCAGCAGCACCGGGTAGTCCTCCTTGCCGAGGCTGGTGAAGAACAGCAGGCCGAGGCCCTGGTAGTTGAACAGGGTCTCGGTGACCAGGTTCCCGGCCAGCAGGGCGGGGAGGAACAGCCCGATCAGGGTGACCATCGGCAAGGACGCGTTCCGCACCATGTGCCGCAGCAGGACCAGACGCTCGGGCAGGCCCTTGGCCCGCGCCACCTTGATGTAGTCCTGGGCGAGCACGTCGATCGACGATGACCGCATATACCTGGAGAAGTTGGCCACGGTGATCAGGGTGAGGGTCAGGATCGGCAGGAGCATGTCGTGCCAGTCGCCGATCACGGTCCATATCGAGGTGGACTGGCTCGCCTCGAAGCCCAGGATGGGGAACGACAGCGCGAAGACCTGGATGAGGATGAGCCCGAGGAAGAACGACGGCATCGAGTACAGGATGAACGCCGCGCTGGTGGCCGCGTTGTCGCCGAGCGAGTTCCGCCGCACCGCCTGGAACACGCCCAGCGGGATGGCGATCGCGATCGCGAATACCAGCGAGATGCCGGACAGGTAGGCGCTACGGGCCAGGCGCTCCTGGAACAGGGAGGCCACGGTCTGGTTCTCCGCGTAGGAGTAGCCCAGGTTGCCGTGCAGCAGGCCGTTCATGTACGTCAGGTACTGCTCGAACACCGGGCGGTCGAACCCGTGTTCTTTGTTGAAGGCATCGATCTGCGCCTGGTTGGCCCGCAGACCGAGCGCCACCCTGGCCGGCGACGGGAACACCGAGTGGAGCAGCAGGTACATGAAGATGGAGATGCCGATCAGGACGATGATGGACGTCCCGATCCGGCGCAGCAGGTAGGCGCTCACCGGTGGGATCCTTCCTTCCAGGCTGGTGGCCTGTCTCCCGGTTTATCACCGGGAGACAGGCCCGTCCAGCAGGTGATGCTGGCTACCGCTACTTAGTCTTGAACCAGAACTCTGGCGTGGGGTCGTACTGCGTCAGGTTCTCGAACGCCTTCGGCGTGGTCGCCGAGACGCTCGTCTTCCAGGCGTAGATGTGGTCACGCAACGGCTGCCACAGCACCGGCACGGTCGTGTCCAGGTACGACAGCTCGTCCATGACCGCGGACGGGTTGGGGCTGCTGATGGAGGCGTTGATCAGCGCGTCGGCCTTCGGGTCGCTGTAGTCGCCGATCTGGCCGGATCCACCGGTGTTGAAGAGCCCGAACGAGGTGGGATAGGTGGAGAACGACTCGCCGCCGAAGTCCTCCATGGCCCACTTGTTGATGTTGGCCGGCGACGCCGGGTCGATGTAGTTCTGGATCATGAAGTTGAAGTTGCTGGCCGACAGCGTGATGTTGACGCCGGCTGCCTTCGCGTTGGAGGCCAGGTCCTCGACTTCCTGGGTGATCGGCGAGGCGGCGTTGTAGATCAGGTTGAAGGCCAGCTTGGTGCCGGCCGGAATGCCGGACCCGCACTGATTCGCGCCCGTGCCCGGACTCGAGCAGACGTCGGTCCCGTTCGCGTTGATGGTCCAGCCGTGCGACTTCAGCAGGTCGGTCGCGCTGGAAATGCTGAACGGGTAGAGGACCGTCTTGCCGTTTGCGGGCAGGAACGGGCTCTGCGGGTAGGCCCCGATCGGCCCGCTGAGCGGGTCGCCATAGCCGTTGAGGAAGGCCTTGATCTGGCCTGGCTGGTCCTCCAGGTGCTGCATCGCCTGCCGGAAGTAGAGCTGGGCGACGATGTTGTTGAAGTCGCCGGTGGTGTCCTTGAAGTTGAAGGCCGCGAAGTAGTCGCCCCAGGCCGGCAGGCCGTAGTAGTTGTAGCCCTCACCCTTGAGCGAAGGAATCTGCGGGTTGTCCACCGCCGGGACGGCAGCGACGTCGACCGAACCGCTCTTGACGGCGTTGAACTGGGCCGCGTCCGAGGTGAACGGGAGACCGACGAAGGTGGACATGGGATTGGCGTGCGGGCCGCCGTAGGTGGGGTTCGGCGCCATGGTGAACGAGCCGGTGGTGGCGTTGAAGGCGGTCAGCTTGTACGGCCCGTAAACGACCTGCCAAAGCGGGTTGGTGGCGTAGGTGTTCACCGACTTGGACTGGGCGTTGAGGAAGTCCCAGATCTTCTTCGCGTTCGCCGGGACCGAGTAGTCCAGGGTCGGCCCGCTCGCGGAAGCCTTGGCCCAGGCGTGGGCCGGCATCATCCCGATGTCGATGATGTCTTCTTGCAGCCAGGTCGGGTTGACCGGCTTGGCCATGTTGAGCACCAGCGTGCTGGCGTTCGGCATCGACATGCTGGTGAGCGTGTCGGGGAAGTAGCCGGGCACGTAGTTAGCCCAGTTCGCCGGGGATTCCTTGAGGGCGGCCTTGATCTCGTCGAGCGTGAACGCCATGTCCGCGGCGCCGACTGGCTGGCCGTCCGACCACTTCCAGTTCTTGAACGTCATCGTGAACGTCTTGCCGCCGTTCGACGACGTGGGCGCGTTGGCCGGACTCATCGAGTCATTGACCGCCGGGCTGGAACCGTCCCAGGTGAACCACGTCGGCCGCCACATCTGCCAGCCGAAGACGAAGCTGTTGTAGACCGAGTTGTCGGCGGCGGGAATGATCGGCAGGATCCAGTTGGGCGCGTTAGACGCCAGGTACCCGAACGAGATCGAGCCGGCCGTCCCGGACGGCGTCCCCGCGGCGGGGATCCCCCCGACCGAGCCTGGCTGCGTGGTCACGCCCGGCGTGGTGTTGTTGTTCGTGGAACTGCTGCTGCTGCTGCTATTGCTGCTGCTGCACGCGGCGAGAGCGGTGATGCCCGCTACCGCGAGGGCAAGCCCGCCGATGTACTTGCTCCTGAATCTGGTCATCGCCCCTCCCTCCTTGCGCCGTTCGCGGCACTGGTCCGTGCTGGGGTCATCAGCTTGTCGCCCTTCTCTCTCGCAGTTCGCCGGTGATCCGCTCCGCCACCGTCTCGGGGGGCACTGGGTCGCAATCCTCCCGATACCGATACGGCCCGTCTCCCCGGCACATCCGGGCGGCCCATGACAGGCCGACCGGTCAGTTACCGGTGTTATGAGTTAGCGGAAGCGTAAGTTCCCTACTGCATCGATCTCCAGGCAAAAAAGTCACAACTTGCCATCAATCCCTTGGGAACAGCGTCCCGTCCCCTCTCCGATAACATTCGGACATTTCCAGATCTAGCCACTTTTGTAAAATCTAGTCCCAACGGGCACAGGAGACGTCGGCTGCGTGAAGGCTTGCCGCGGAAGCAGCGCCTGACCGCAGAATCTCCGTCCGCGGCTCCCGCTGCCGCCAAGAACGTCGGCGGAGTCACTCCCCCGTGACGCCCTAAGCCGGTCGCCGCGCTCCCTACCGGTGACTACTAAGCGTAACTATAGAACGATGAGTAGACGGATAGCTACTTTAAGTATTTCGAACAAAGGCAGCGGGAGCGGGCGCGGGTCAGCGGAAGATCACCGTGCGGCGGCCGTGCAACAGGACGCGGTGCTCAGCGTGCCAGCGCACGGCCCGGGCCAGCGCGACCCGCTCGGCATCCCGGCCGATGGCCGCGAGGTCCTCGGGGCTGCTGGTGTGATCCACGCGGGCCACTTCCTGTTCGATGATCGGGCCCTCGTCCAGGTCGGCGGTCACGTAATGTGCCGTCGCGCCGATCAGCTTCACGCCGTGCGCATGCGCCTGATGGTAGGGCCGCGCGCCCTTGAAACTGGGCAGGAAAGAATGGTGAATGTTGATGATCCGACCCGGCAGCTTGGCGCACAGCCCGGGCGACAGGATGCGCATGTAGCGGGCCAGCACCACGAAGTCGATGCTCAGCTCGCTGACCAGATCCAGCAGCCGGCCTTCGGCTCGTTGCGCGGACAGCGGGTCGCTTGGGTCGGCGGGCACGTGCTCGAAGGCGACGCCGTGCGCGGCCGCGAGCGCGGCCAAGCCGGGATGGTTGCCGACCACCAGCGGGACATCGATGCGCAGCGACTCGGCCGCCCGGCGGTACAGCAGGTCGTTGAGGCAGTGACCGGCCTTGGACACCAGGATCAGCACCCGGGGCTGGACCGCGGTGTCGTGCAGTTCCCACTCCATGGCGAACTCGGCCGCCACCGGGCTGAACCCGGAGTACAGGTCCTGGTAGGAGGTGGCCGTACTGGCCTGGCCGCCTGCGGCGGGGGGCGGCTGCAGGCTCTCCACGTGGACCCGCATGAAGAACCGGCCCGCGGTCCGGTCGCCGAACTGCTGGCTGTCCAGCACGTTGCAGCCGGCCTGGTGCAGGTACGCGGCGACCGCGTGCACAATCCCCACCCGGTCCGGACAGGACAGGGTGAGGACGTACTCGCTGGGCATCACGCCCCCATCGCGTGCACGCCGCCGTCGACGTGCACGATCTCGCCGGTGGTGGCGGGGAACCAGTCGGACAGCAGCGCCACGCAGGCCCGCGCGACCGGCTCGGGCTCGGTAATGTCCCAGCCGAGCGGGGCCCGCTCGGCCCACACGCCCTCGAACTTGTCGAAGCCCGGGATCGCCTTGGCGGCCATGGTCCGCAGCGGCCCCGCCGCCACCAGGTTGACCCGTATGCGGTGCGGGCCGAGGTCACGGGCCAGGTACCTGGCGCACGACTCGAGACCCGCCTTGGCCACGCCCATCCAGTCGTAGCCGGGCCAGGCCACGCTCGCGTCGAAGTCCAGGCCCACCACCGAGCCGCCGTTGCCCATCAGCGGCAGGGCCGCCATCGTGACCGCCTTCAGCGAGTACGCCGAGACCTGCACCGCGGTGGCCACGTCGGCCCACCTGGTCCGCAGGAAGTTCCCGCCGAGCGCTTCGTCCGGGTTCGCGTACGCGATCGCGTGCAGCACGCCGTCCAGGCCATCCACATGCGCCAAGACACGTTCGGCGAGCGAGCCGAGGTGCTCCTCGCTGGTCACGTCGAGCTCGAGGACCGGCGGGGGCTCTGGCAGCCGCCTGGCGATCCGCTCCACCAGGCTCAACCTGCCGAATCCGGTCAGCACGACGCTCGCGCCCTCCTGCTGGGCCACCCGGGCCACGTGAAACGCGATCGAGGCATCGGTGATGACCCCGGTCACCAGGATCCGCTTGCCAGCCAGGATTCCCATCACAGCCTCCCTGCTGTCTCGGGGGGACGATCCCCCCCAGACCCCCCCTGCTCCTGGGGGGACCCATCCCCCCAGACCCCCCTTGCTCAGTGCCCCATCCCGAGCCCGCCGTCCACCGGGATGACGGCGCCGGTGATGTAGGCCGCGTCCGGGCCGGCCAGGAACGCCACGGCCGCCGCGACCTCGTCCGCGGACGCGAACCTGGCCAGCGGAACGGCGGCCAGGATGGCCGCCTTACGGTCCTGCGACAGCGAGGCCGTCATATCGCTGTCCACGAAGCCGGGGGCGATCACGTTGGCGGTGATGCCGCGCGAACCGAGCTCGCGGGCCAGCGACCGCGCCATGCCGACCAGCCCGGCCTTGGACGCCGCGTAGTTGGCCTGGCCCGCCGAGCCGTACAGGCCGACGACGGAGGAGATGAAGATGAGCCGCCCGTGGCGCATCTTCATCATGCCGCGCACGGCCCGCTTGGCCACCCGGTACGCGCCGGCCAGATTCGTATCGAGGACCAGGCCGAAATCGTCCTCGCTCATCAGCGCGAGCAACTGGTCGCGGGTCACCCCGGCGTTCGCGACCAGCACCTCGACCGGGCCCTGGGCCTTCTCCACGTCCCCGAACGCCGCGTCGACCGAGGCCGCGTCGCGCACGTCGCAGCGGACGACCTCGAGCCCCTCCACCGGCTCACCCGAGCGCGAGGTCACCGTGACGCTGTCGCCGCCGGCCGCGAGCCGCCGCCCGATGGCCAGCCCGATACCGCGGTTCCCGCCGGTCACCAGCACCGAACGCCCCATGCTCACCTCTCTCCTCGGCTCACCGAGGGTACCGCTGAGACGAGGGTGAGCGGGAACGCTGCGACGTTGGTGAGAAGCTACTGAGATAGGTTTTGGTGTCGTGAATGATCGAAAACCCGAGATCGACCCCGAGTTCACCGCCCTCCCGCTGCGCGACCTGGCCGACGCGGCCCTCACCCAGGCCAAGGCCCTCGGGGCCCAGCACGCCGACTTCCGGGCCGAGCGCCTCCGGGGCCAGCAGATCGGGCTGTCCGACGGGACCCCGCAGACGCTGTTCGACGCCGATGACACCGGCCTGGCCGTGCGCGTCATCGTGGACGGCACCTGGGGCTTCGCGTCGGCCGTCGACCTGACCACGGACGCCGCGGCACTCGCGGCTCGGCAGGCCGTCGAGGTGGCCAGGGTGGCATCGGCCATGAACACCGAGCCCATCGAGCTCGCCGCCGAGCCCGGCTACGGCGACGTGACCTGGATATCGGCGTACCAGATCGACCCGTTCACGGTCAGCGTCGCGGACAAGGTGGCCCTGCTCACCGAGTGGAGCATGGCGTTGCTCCGGCACGACGCGATCAGCCACGTGGACACCGCGCTCCACCAGGTCAGGGAGTGCAAGTTCTACGCCGACGGCGCTACCGCCGCGATCCAGCAGCGAGTCCGGCTGGCTCCCGTGGTCAACGTCGTCGCGGTCACCGACGACGGCCGGTTCGACACCATGCGGACCCTGGCTCCGCCGGCCGGGCGCGGATATGAATACCTCACCGGCACCGGCTGGGACTTCGACGCCGAGCTCGCCGAGCTTCCCGAGCTGCTCGCGGCCAAGCTGACGGCTCCCTCGGTCCAGGCCGGGCACTACGACCTGGTGATCGATCCGTCCAACCTGTGGCTCACCATTCACGAGTCGATCGGCCACGCCACCGAACTCGACCGGGCGCTCGGCTACGAGGCCGCGTACGCCGGCACCTCGTTCGCCACCCCGGACAAGCTCGGCAGCCTGAAGTACGGCTCTGGCGTCATGCACGTCACCGGCGATCGCACCGTCGACCACGGCCTGGCCACGGTCGGCTACGACGACGAGGGCGTGGCCGGGCAGTCCTGGGACCTGATCACCGGCGGCATCTTGACCGGCTACCAGCTTGACCGGCGGATGGCGCGCAGCCAGGGCTTCGGGCGGTCCAACGGCTGCGCCTTCTCCGACGGCCCGAGCCACATCCCGCTGCAGCGGATGGCGAACGTGTCGCTGCGGCCCGCCCCGGCGGGCGGCCCCTCGACCGAGGACCTGATCTCCGGCGTCGAGGAGGGCATCTACATCCTCGGCGACAAGAGCTGGTCGATCGACATGCAGCGGTACAACTTCCAGTTCACCGGCCAGCGGTTCTTCAAGATCAAGAACGGCAAGCTGGCCGGGCAGCTGCGCGACGTGGCATATCAGGCCACCACCACCGACTTCTGGGGCGCCATGGAGGCCGTGGGCGGTCCCCAGACGTACGTGCTCGGCGGTGCGTTCAACTGCGGCAAGGGCCAGCCAGGCCAGGTCGCGCCGGTCAGCCACGGCTGCCCGTCCGCGCTGCTGCGCGGGATACGGATCCTCAACACGGTCGAGGAGGGCCAGTGAACCTATTCTCGCCGCAGGAGGCCGTCGAGCGGGCCCTGGCCGCGAGCCGGTCCGACGACTGCGTGGTGATCGCCGAGGAGACCTCAAGCGCCAACCTGCGCTGGGCGGGCAACACCCTCACCACCAACGGCGTGTCCAGTTCACGCCAGCTCACCGTCATCGCCATCGACCACCGCGCCGAGGGGGCCTCGGCCGGCATCATCTCCCGGGCCGGGGTCGGCCCCGACCAGGTCGAGGACGTGGTGCGCGAGGCGGAGCACGCCGCCGCGCAGGCCACGCCGGCCGAGGATGCCGCGCAGGTGACCGGGGGCGATGAGGCCGGTCCGTTCGGAAGAAAAAATGACGAACCAGGCTGGGACTCCCCGCCAAGCCGGACCGAGATCGCCGTGCTGCGCGACTTC
Source organism: uncultured Actinomycetes bacterium (assembly GCA_963819785.1). Classification (GTDB taxonomy): domain Bacteria; phylum Actinomycetota; class Actinomycetes; order Streptosporangiales; family Streptosporangiaceae; genus Palsa-504. The sequence goes on from CAWFXW010000022.1 coordinate 185,712, forward strand.
GCGGCCGCCCTCGGCGAGACGCTGCGCCAGGCCCAGGCCGCGGACCGCAAGCTGTACGGCTTCGCCGAGCACGATCTGGTCAGCACGTTCCTGGGTACCTCGCGCGGGCTGCGGCGGCGGTTCGACCAGCCGACCGGGCGGGTCGAGCTGAACGCCAAATCCGCCGACCTGACCCGGTCGGCCTGGACCGGCGCGGCCACCCGCGACTTCACCGACGTGGACATCGCCGGCCTGGATGCCGTGCTCGGTGAGCGGCTGGACTGGGCCAAGCGATCGATCTCGCTGCCGGCCGGGCGGTACGAGACGTTGCTGCCGCCGACCGCCGTCTCCGACCTGCTGGTCTACCTGTACTGGTCGGCCGGGGCCAAGGACGCCGCGGACGGACGGACGGTGTTCAGCAAGGCCGGCGGCGGGACACGGGTCGGCGAGCAGTTGTCCACGCAGCCGGTCACGCTGTCCAGTGACCCGCGGGCGGCCGGGCTCGGCTGCGCGCCGTTCGTGATCGCGCACGCGTCCGGCTCCGACTCCTCGGTCTTCGACAACGGGCTGGCGCTGAACCCGACCGCCTGGATCCAGGACGGCACGCTGGCCGCCCTGCACTCCTCACGGCACTCCGCGGCGCTGGCCGGGCTGCCGTTCACGCCCGCCATCGACAACCTGACCTTCGCAGTGCGCACTTCCGGCTCGTCTCCCGCCGCCCCGGCCCTGGAGGAGATGATCGCGTCCACCGGCCGCGCGCTGCTGCTGACCTGCCTGTGGTACATCCGCGAGGTCGACCCGCAGGTCCTGCTGCTCACCGGGCTGACCAGGGACGGGGTGTACCTGGTGGAGAACGGCGAGGTGGTCGGCGCGGTGAACAACTTCAGGTTCAACGAGTCGCCGGTGGGCATGCTCGGGCGGCTGCTCGAGGTCGGCGCCACCGCGCCGACCCTGCCACGCGAGTGGGGTGACTATTTCAACCGCGCCGCGATGCCGCCGGTGCGGGTCGAGGGTTTCAACATGTCCTCGGTGAGCCAGGCCAGTTAGGGGCTGGGGCGGGCTCGCGGCACCGGGCAGCGGGGCATACCGTGGAAGGATGAGGTTGGGTCACGCTGGCCGCGGACAGTCGCAGGTGCACCTGGTCACGCAGGCACGGCGCTCGCTGTCCGACGACATCAACTTCAGGCAGCGCAGGTACCTGCTGATGATGGGCATCCGGGCCCTCTGCTTCGTAATCGCCGTGGTTATGTTCGTCAATCACCTGGGCTGGCTCACCGTCATACCCGCCGTCGGCGCTATCGTCATTCCGTATTTCGCCGTGGTCTTCGCCAACGGCGGCCGGGAGCCGAGCAACACCCGCGGCTTCATGGAGTACCAGCCCCGCCTGCCCGCGACCCGTGACCCGGCGGGCCCCTCCGCAGAAAACGGCCATCGGCCCGCAAGGCCTGGTAGCGGCGACAACTGATTCCGCTGCTCAGCCTCCTCCCGAGATCTGGTCGTAATTGGGTCTTGACACACTGGGGGGTGTTTCCGTGTAGCATTCATATCGGTGCTCTGGTCCCCCGTCGGAGCGCCGCTGCCGGCGTTCCGGGCCCCCGTCGGAACGCCGATGATCGCGACGCCGGGTGGTTTGCCCCCGTAGCCACCCGGCGTCGCCCTATGCTCGGGCCCTTTTCAAGGGCCCTCGCCATTGGCTCGCAGTGCTTTTACGGGGGGACGACCCCCCGGACCCCCCGCGTGGCCCCCCTGTGTACGGCGGCTGGGGTCGGACGCCTTCTTCTGTGGGGGGCCTCTGTTACCCCTCTGGATCTACCCCTCTGGATGGGCTTCTGGGTTTGACTTTGGTGCACGTGCATTTTGGTGGGGTTGAGATGTGGCTGGTTGGGCTGCGTCGCAGTTAATTCGCAACTGGGGGTTGGTTGGCCAAGTTTGGGTTGGGGTGGCGGGGGCCGGCTGGGGGCTTGTGATGTGCCCGCGATGTTCGGGTTCTGGGGCGGCTCTGAATGCATTTTGTATGCAGTGGTTACTCCCGGCAATCAGCAGACGCTTTGAGCGGGGATTCTTAGGGATTCCTGAGGCGTTTTTCGTTATTGGCTAGGCCAAATTCGGGGGAATGATCAGCGGGCGCTTACTAATGGGCGGGGGTAATGCCACATTGTGGGCGGCGCCCGTTATTCGGTCTTGCGGAACTCGGCTATGGCGATAGCGAGCATCCCGGTTCCCATGACCGCGACCATGGCCAGGGAGAGTCCCAGTGGGACAACCCAGCCGAACCACGTGATGCCGGGGCTCAGGGCCTGCACGGCGACCGGGCTGACCGACAGATGATCGAAGACCGCGTGGCGCATGGGATCCACGATGTAGGTGATCGGGTCGATACGGGTGAGGACGGTCAGCCAGGCGGGCAGGCCGTTCAGCGGGTAGAGCGCGCCGGACAGGAAGAACAATGGCAACACCACCATCTGGGTGAGCGCCATGAACGCCTGTATCTGCTTAATCCGGGCGGCCATCATGACGCCGAACGCGGTTAGCGTGAACGACAGCAGCAGCAGTTCTCCGACCAGGGTCAGCAGGAGAACCGGATTGTAGGGCACGTGGGCGACACCGGCCAGGGCCAGGAAGATGACGCCCTGGAAGGTGGCCACCGTGGCACCGCCCAGGATCTTGCCGATCACGATGGCCCACCGCCGCACCGGCGCGACCAGCATCTCGCGGAGGAAGCCGAACTCCCGGTCCCACACGATCGAGGCGGCCGAGAAGATCGAGGTGAACAGGACCGACATGGCCAGCACGCCCGGGTAGATGAACGTCCTGAAGTCCACCCCGGCGGGCAGCCCGCGGGAGGCGAGCCGGGACAGGCCGGTGCCGAGCACGAACAGGAACAGGACCGGCTGCACCAGGGACGTGACGGCCCGCAGCCGGTCAGTGCGGAACCTGATCAGCTCGCGGCGCCAGACGATGCTCACCGCGCGCAGGTCGTGCCGCACGCTGCGCTCGGGCACCGCGACCCTGATCGTCTCGGTCAGGGCCAGTTCGTCATCGGCGGTCGCGATGTCTCTGGACGCCATCTGCCTACCTCCCTGCCTATCTTCCCTGCCTATCTTCGGCCGAACCGGGTGGCGATCCGGCGGTTGCGGTCGCCGATCGAGGCCTCGGCGTCACGGATCGTCTTGCCCGTGTACGACATGAACACGTCGTCCAGCGAGGGCCGGGACACGCTCACCGACCGGATGGCCATGGGCAGGCGCGCGAACAGCTGGGGCACGAAGTGCTCGCCGGATTCGACGGAGAACGTCACCAGGTTCTCGTGCACGCCCGCCTCGATGCCGAACACCTCGTCCAGCTCCTTGATCGCCGCCTGGTCGTCGGCCGTGCTGATCTGCACCCGGTCCTTACCGATGGAGGCCTTCAGCGCCTCCGGCGTGTCGATCGCGACGATCTGGCCGTGGTCGATGATGGCGATCCGGTCGCAGTTCTCCGCCTCGTCCATGTAGTGCGTGGTGAGGAAGATCGTGATGTCCTCGCGCTGCTTCAGGTCGTTGATGTACTCCCAGATCGACACCCTGGTCTGCGGGTCCAGGCCCACCGTGGGCTCGTCGAGGAACAGCACCCGCGGCGCGTGCAGCAGGCCGCGGGCGATCTCCAGCCGCCGTTGCATCCCGCCGGAGTAGGTGGATACCACGTTGCCGCGCCGGTCCCACAGGCCGACCATCTCCAGCACCTGGCGCAGCCGAGGCCCGAACGCCGCCTTGGGCACCCCGTACAGGTCGGCGTGGAAACGCAGGTTCTGCTCCCCCGTCAGGTAGTTGTCCAGGGTGGTGTCCTGGAACACCAGCCCGATGTTGCGGCGTACGGTGTCGCGTTCCCTTACCACGTCGTGGCCTGCCACCCTGGCGGAACCCGAGGTGGGATCCGCCAGGGTGCACAGGATCTTGATCGTGGTGGACTTGCCGGCGCCGTTCGGGCCGAGAAACCCGAACGTCTCCCCGGCAGCGACCTCGAAGTCGATGCCGCGGACGGCATCGATCTCGCCGTACTTCTTGGTCAGCGCGCTGACCTCGATTGCCTTCGTCACACCTACGCGTCCTGTTCCGTGTCCCCGTCGTCTGCGGCGAGGATACGGTACAGGGCCTTGCGGGTTTCGGCCAGGACCTTGCTGGCCTGCTGGACCTGGACCGCCGTGCCGGCCTGGGCCACCTGCACAGTGGCCATGGCCACGTTGCGGGCCAGGTTGTGCAGCTGGACCGCGGCGTCGTCGACGCTGCCGGTCACGGCGTCCCAGGAGGCCCTGAGCTCGTCGGCGTGAGCCTGGACGTAGGCCCGGCCCTCGTCGGTCAGCGTGTAGTTCCTCCTGCGGTCCTCGCCGGCCGCCGCCGCCGTGATCAGGCCCTCGTCTTCCAGTTGCTGCAGCGCCGGGTACACCGACCCCGCACTCGGCCGCCACACGCCCTGCGTGCGCTCACCGATTTCCTGGATGATCTGGTAGCCGTTCCACGCTTGCCCCTCGCCCAGCAGGTCGAGGATCGCGGCGCGGACGTCACCGCGCCGCACGCGCGGCCCGCGGCCTCCAGGACCACGGAACCTCGGCGGCCCGAACGGTCCGCCGCGCATCTCGAACTGAAACGGGCCCGGGCCCCACGGTCCGGGGCCGCCGCGCATCCGGGCGCGCCCTCGCGCATGCCCGCGGTGTCCTTCTCGGGGATCTCCCCATTCTTCGTTATGCATTGTGATACTCCTTGGAAGTCTCTAGATCGCTTCTCGATCCTTGTTGTTAGGTTAACGATATATCGGCATCGATCGGAAGGCAAGGCCCGGCTCAAGATCTTTTGCTGCTTAACGGAGGGGTGGGCCGTGGTGCGTGGTGCGTGGTGCGTGGTGCGTGCGTGGCGGCTGTTAGGTGGCCTGGGGATCGTGAGTCGGCGAGGACGGTCCGGTCGGCTGAAGGGGAGCACCCGCGTCTCTTGGCCTTTCGGAAAGGCGAAGGCGTTTTGGGGGTTGTGGCACACGGGCCCCGAACCGAGCCGCGCGGAACCACGTAGGATGCACATCCTGGCCGGAAGAGCCATCAGCGTGTGACATCGATTCAGCTCGGCCTGATAACGCGTGTGACGCGATAGGCCGGCTGGGCTTGCGGTGTACGGCGGGGTTACGGGCGGGACGGCAGGGTTACGGGCGGGACGGCAGGCTATGGGCGGATCGCGAGGGTGTATTCGCGGCGGATGCTGTTGCCGAGGCGGGAGATGTCGGCGCCGTAGATGTGCATGGAGACGGCTACGGTGTCGCCGGTGTTGCGGACCCGGTGGATATCGCCGGGCGGGGCGAAGCCGCTCACTGAACCGGTCGAGTTCACGTTGCGGGCGGCGAGCCGGAGCCCTTGGCCATTACCGGTGAGGGCGAAGATCTCCTCGTACTCACGACCCTGCAGGACGCCGGTCACGCACCAGGCCACATGGTCGTGGATGACCGTCTCCTGCCCGGGGAGCCAGACCATGGCCGCGATCGAGAACGAGCCGTCGGGCTCGCTGTGGAGCAGGTGGCTCTGATAGCAGGACGGGTCGCCCTGGCGCAGCCGGGCGGGAAGCAGATCCACCGGGTCGGGAAGGTTGGCGCGCAGGGCACACGCGACGCGATCGGCGGTCTTCTGCCAGCCCAGGGCCAGGCGTACTTCGGCGCGGACCGCCCGCACGAGGGCGTCCGGACACATCCCGGTCGGCTGCGCCGGGATCGCGAGAGCAGTATCCGTGCTGGTCAGTGACATGACACCTCCCTGGTGAGGATCCCAGGTTAGCGACCGTCGGTGTATTAACACCAATGCCAATCCGTCGGTGAACCGATAGGCAGCATCGATCAATGCTGATCGCACTGGCTAGTCGGCGACTGCGGAGTAGGCGATGACGCCGCGGCGCATCGCGTCGATCGCGGTCCGGGCGGTCGCGGACAGGCTGCGGGGCGTCCGGCCGTCGGTGACCGCGGGCACGGCGGCGGGGCCGGGCTCCGTGGAGGCAGCGCGCTCTGGGGCGCGCTCTGGGGCGGGGGCGCGCTCTGGGGCGGGGGTGGCGGAGGCGATCTGGTCTAGGAGGTCGATGAGCTGCTTGACCGAGCGGACGAAGTCGCCGGGGGTCAGGTCGGGTGATTCGTCCAGGACGGTTTCCAGCTTGACGCCGCGGGCCCAGCGGTAAGCGGCCCACGCGAAGCCGAAGTCCGGTTCGCGCAGGAACGACAGGTCGTTATCCTTCTCCAGCTGGTCGAGCTCGCTCCAGGTCCGGACCATCTCGGCCAGCACGTCCGGCGCGCGGCCCTTGGGCAGCCGGGGCGGATGGGTGTCGTCCGGCTGCCGCGACTCGAAGGAGAGGGCCGACACGCAGGCGGCGAGTTCGGCCGGGGACAGGCCGTCCCACAGGCCGCGGCGCATGCATTCGGCCGCCAGCAGGTCCAGTTCGGAGTACAGGCCCGCCAGGCGGCGCCCGTCCGCGGTGACCATGTCGCCGTCCAGGTAGCCGAGCCGCTCCAGGACGCGGCACACCCGGTCGAAGGTGCGGGCGATGACGTGTGAACGGCCAGCCACCCGGTGCTCGAGCGTCTCGGTCTCGCGGGCCAGCCGGAGGTAGCGCTCGGCGTACCGGGCGTGATCCTCGCGATCCGGGCAGTCGTGGCAGGGATGCCGACGCAGGCGGCGCCGGAGCTCGGCTATCTCCTCCGGCCCCTCGTCGTGGTCGGCGTACCCGTCGTCCGCGGGACGGACCCGGCCCTTGGCCGCCCTGCTCGAGCCCGGCCCGCCCGGCCAGCCTGTTCCGCATGGTGGCCGCGAGGTCCTTGCGGTGCTCCGGTGACCGCGGGCTGAACCAGCTGGGAATCCGGATCTTGTCGATCACCTCGGGCGGCACCGGGAAGTCGGCGACCGCCAGCCGCTTGACCTGCCGTCCTTCGGTGAGCACGAGCGGTCCCGGCCCGGCGGGCCGCCCGTTCCCGGCATCGGCGGCCTGGTCGGCGGGCGCCCGGTGACCGTTGCCGTTGCGTCCGCCCGGACCGCGGCCGGTGCTGGCCCCGCGGCCCTGGTGCAGGCCGGGCTGCAGAACGACGGCCAGGCCCGCGCGCCTGCCGCCGGGCACGCGGATGATGTCGCCGGGACGCAGCAGCGCGAGCGACCGGACCGCCTCGGCCCGGCGGGAGCTGGCCCGAGCCCGGGACAGGTCACCCTCGCGGTAGGACAGCGTCCTGCGCAACTGGGCGTACTCGGCGAAGTCGCCCTTCTCGCAGGTCATGGCGGCGGCCAGGTCGTCCATCGTCTGGTGATTCTTGCGGACCTGCCGGGCCAAGCCGACGACACCGCGGTCGGCCTGGAACTGCGCGAACGAGGACTCGAGCAGGGCTGCGGCGCGGGCCCGGCCGGCCCAGCCCGTCAGGTTGACGGCCATGTTGTAGGAGGGCCGGAAGCTGGAGTTCAGCGGGTAGGTTCGGGTGCTGGCCAGGCCGGCCACCGCGCCGGGGTCCATCCCCGGCTGCCACAGCACGACCGCGTGCCCTTCAACGTCGATGCTGCGCCGGCCCGCGCGCCCGGTCAACTGGGTGTACTCCCCCGCGGTCAGGTTCGCGTGGGTCTCGCCGTTCCACTTGTCGAGCTTCTCGATGACCACGGTCCTGGCCGGCATGTTGATGCCGAGGGCGAGGGTCTCGGTCGCGAACACCGCGCGTACCAGCCCGGCGGCGAACAGTTCCTCGACCACTTCCTTGAAGGCGGGCAGCATCCCAGCGTGATGGGCGGCGATGCCGCGGCGTAGCCCGTCGAGCCACTCGCCGTAGCCCAGCACGATCAGGTCCTCGGGCGGGATCTCCGCGGTGCGGCGCTCGGCGGTCTGCTGGATCACCTCGGCCTCTTCCGGCGTGGTGAGCCGCAGCCCGGCGGCCAGGCACTGCTGGACCGCCGCGTCGCAGCCGGCCCGGCTGAAGATGAACGTGATCGCGGGCAGCAGCCCGCTGGCGTCCAGGCGGGAGATCACGTCGGGCCGGTAGGCGAGCGGGAACCGCGGTGCTCGCCTGGGGGGACGACCCCCCGGGCCCCCCGCGAGGGCACGCCGCCCGCCCCGCCCGGGGCGGGGCGGGGCTTTGCGCTCGATCCAGGTATCGCGCTGGGCCACCCGGAGCAGTTCGGGGTTGACCCGGGTGTGGTCGTCGTCGGTGAACAGGTCGTATAGCCGGTTTCCGGCCAGCACGTGCTGCCACAGCGGTACGGGCCGGTGCTCGTCCACGATGACCGTGGTCCCGCCGCGGACCTGGTCGAGCCACTCGCCGAACTCCTCGGCGTTGCTCACCGTCGCGGACAGGGCCGCCACCCGCACTGACTCCGGCAGGTGGATGATGACTTCCTCCCAGACCGCGCCGCGTGAGGAGTCGGCCAGGTAGTGCACCTCGTCGAGGACGACGTAGCCGAGGCCGGCCAGCGCGGGCGACCCGGTGTAGAGCATGTTCCGCAGCACCTCGGTGGTCATCACCACCACCGGCGCGTCGCCGTTGATGCTGTTGTCCCCGGTGAGCAGGCCTACCGTGTCGTGGTCGTATCGCCGGACCAGGTCGGTGTACTTCTGGTTGGACAGCGCCTTGATCGGCGTGGTGTAGAAGCACTTGCGGCCCTGGGCCAGAGCCAGGTGCACGGCGAACTCGCCGACCACGGTCTTGCCCGATCCGGTGGGCGCGGCGACCAGCACGCCGTCGCCCGTGCCCAGCGCGCGGCACGCCTCCACCTGGAAGTCGTCGAAGTCGAAGTCGTAGAGCCCGCGGAAGGCGGCGAGCTCCGGGTCTGACTGTCGTTCGCGGGACGCGGCGTACCGTTCCGCGGGAGTGGTCATGGGCTACAGCCTAGGTGGGGAACCGGGCCGTCAGTTGAACCTGCCGCGGTCCTCGGTGTCGTCGAGGTCGATGGGGGATAGTCCGGTGTCGTCCAGGTCGGGGTAGGGATCGGGGTGCAGCCGGGCCCGGCGCCGGTCGTTGGACCACACGATCAGCTCAGCCACCTCCACCAGCGCCGCGCAGCCCCCGCCCAAGATCAGCATCGTGATCGGATCCGGGCTCGGATTGGCCATCCCGGCGACCAGGAACACCGCGAAGATCATCACCCGGCGCCACTTGCGGAACCGCTGATGAGTCAAGATCCCGGCCAGGTTCAGCATCACGATCAGCAACGGCAGCTCGAACGCGATCCCGAACGCCAGCACCATCGCCATCACGAAACTCATATACGTATCAACCGGCAGCAGGTTACCCACCCCGCCCGGCGTCAGCCCCAGCAGGTAATGCATCGACCGGCCCAGCGACCAGTACGCCAGCGTCACCCCCGCCAGGAACAACGGCACCGCCGTGCCCAGGAACACATACCCCCACTTCTTCTCCCGCGCGTACAGCCCCGGCGCCACAAACGCCCACACCTGATACAGCCACACCGGCGACGACACGATCACCGCGACGATCAACGCCACCTTGATCCGCAGGTAAAACGGATCCAGCGGGCCATCCAGCGTCGGCTTGTTGATACCCAGCGTCGAGCACCCCGAATACCCCCGCACCACCGTCGCGCACAACGGCCGCTCGATCACCTTCCACACCGGATTGAAGAACACGAACCCCACGACCATCCCCGCCGCCAGGGCCAGCGCCATCTTCACCACCCGGTTGCGCAACTCCCGGATATGATCCATCAGCGGCATCCGGCCCTCAGGATCAGCCCGCCGCTGAGACCGCACGAAACGCTCACCCACGATCCGCGCACCCTGGACCGCACCAGGCAGTTTCGCCATCGCCGCCTCCCGCCGCTAACTCCTCCGGGTCGGAGGTCAGGTCGGCTGCTGAGTCCGCTGCGCCTCGACCGGAGCCGGGTCCATCGCCGCGGCTCGCTGCAGGTCGCGGATCTGCTGCTGCAGCGCGTCAATCTGGGACTGCTGGTCCGCCGTCGGCGGCGCAGCGGTGAGCTCCGCCTGCGCGAATGCGGCGGCCGTTCCGTTCGAAGCCTGAGCCGAGTCGCCCGGCTCCGCGTCATCCTCGTGCAGGCCCCGCACTTCCTTCTTCAAGATGCGCATGGACTGACCCAGGGACTTCGCCGCGTACGGCAGCTTCTTCGACCCGAACAGCACGATGATCACCACAGCCACGATCAAGATCTTCCACGGGCTGTCGAACAGGTCACCAAAGTTCATTTGAGCGTCCTCTTTAGCACCAGAGACGTCCTTGTTCGCCTGAGTCTACACGGCAGGCACGCGGCAGGCAGTTTCCGACGGCGGGCGGCAGGCAGCGGCCCGCCTACACGACGTAGTTGGCCAGGGCCGCGGTGGCCGCGTCCCTGACTTCGGCAACCAGGTCGGGCGGCGCGGTGACCCGGCCGTCCTCACCGAGCCGCAGCGCCAGCCGGCGTACCCACCCGGTATCCGGGGTCCTGAGCACTACCCGGAGCCGCCCGTCGGGCAGGTCCGACACCGACTCGCACGGGTAGTACTCGGCCACCCAGCGCCCCGCGGCGGACAGCTCGAGCTCGACGTGCACGTCGTCGGGCGACGGCCGGAACAGCCCTTGGTCCACGTCGACGGGCGTGGCCTCGGGCGGCGGCGCGGACAGCTGGTCGAGCACGGTCAGCGCGAGCACCCGGTCCAGCCGGAACAGCCGCATCCCCTCGGCGCGCAGGCACCAGCCCTCCAGGTAGGGCCGTCCCTCCACCACGTGCAACCGCATCGGGTCCACGTCGCGTTCGGTCGCTTCGTCCCGGCCGGGTACGTAGTAGCGCAGGTGGATCCGCCGTCGGGCGGCGATGGCGGCACCGATCTGGGCGGCCAGGCCGTCGGTTCCGTCGCCCTGCAGGTCGACCTGAACCGCGAGCTGGGCGCTGGCAGAGGCGGCTTCCCCGGCCGCGGCTTCCAGCTTGGCGATCAGCCTGGACATGGCCGAACGGTCCTCCAGGCCCGGCAGCTCGGCCAGCATCCGCAGCGCGACGAGCAGCGCACTCGCCTCGTCTACCGCGAGCCGGAGCGGACGGCCCATGGACTCGGCCTGGCTGACCATGATCTCACCGCCCTCGTAGGACAGGTCGATCGGGCAGTAGGGATCGGGCGCGCGCAGCTCGACGCACCACAGCAGGTTCAGGTCGTCGACCAGCTCGCGTTCGCTCACCCCGAAGTCCGCGGCGGTCTCGGCCAGGCCGACCACCTTCCTGCTGACCACGTACGGCACCAGGGCCAGCAGCCGCTGCAGTCGCTCCGTGGAGGTCACTGCACTCACGCGAGCACCCCCTTCAGCCGGGCGATGACGGCTTCGCGCAGGTCGGGCGGGTCGAGGATCACCACGTCCGGGCCGAACGAGGCGGCGTAGTCAGCGAACCATCCCACGTCCGCGAAGCGGATCGTGACCAGGTCCCAGCCCGACGTGCCGGTCTCGTCCGCGCGCACAGAGACCGCGTGCTGGCGCAGGCCGACGCCGGCCCCGGACCGGACCCGCAGGACCGCCGGGTGCTCGCGCGCAGGCGCCGAGTCCCGGTCCCGGACCAGCTCGCGCACTTCGACGTCGTCCGGCACGGTCACGCTGCCGGGCGGCCCGCAGAACTTCACGGGTCCGGCGATCCGGCCCAGCCGGAACACCCGGGTCGCGTCGCGGCCGCGATCCCGGCCCGCCACGTACCAGCGGCCGTGCCGGTTCACCACGCCCCACGGCTCGAGTTCGCGGCGCTGGGGTTCGCTCCGGCCCGCCGCGCGGTAGCTGAACGTCACCGGGCGACGGTCCCTGACCGCTTCCCACAGCGGGCCGAAGGCCGGCTCCGGGGTGCCGAGCCGCGGCTCGATGGCCTGCCGGGCGGGCTGCTCGTCCGCGGCATCCATGCCGGCCGCCCGCAGCTTCATCAGCGCACCCGCGGCCGCGCCGGCCAGCTCGGCCCGCTGCCAGACCCGGGCGGCCAGGCCGAGCACCGCCGCCTCGTCCGCCTCGAGCCGCAGTTCGGGCAGTTCGTAGGCCTGCTGCCGGATCCGGTAGCCGGGATCGTCGTCGAACGGGTGGTTGAGGCCGGTCTCCAGCGGCACGCCGAGGTCGCGGAGGTCCTCCTTGTCCCGCTCGAACATTCGCTTGAACAGCTCGTCCTGCTCCGGGTACCCGGGTACCGCCTGGCGGATCTGATCCGCGCTCAGGTAGCGATTGGTCGACAGGAGACACACGACAAGGCCGAGCAGGCGCTCGGTCTTGCGCTTCGACATGGGCCCTCCAAACCCCCTGCGGATGGCTTCAGGCTATTGTCTCCCACCCAGTGCTGTGCTGCTCGCTTATAGAGTTCCGGCGTGATCACGTGGCGGAACGGCACGGTCAGCGGGACGCGGCGGGAGTGGCGCGGTGCGGTCGAACTCGACGTGTCAGTGGACGGAACGCCGGTGCGGGCGCTCGCGTACCCGGCTCTGACCGGGCTCCCCCAGGCCGGCGACCGGGTCCTGCTGAACACCACGGCGCTCGACCTTGGCCTCGGAACCGGCGGCTACGCCCTGGTGGTGGCGATTCCCGACCGCCTGCCGCCCGATCCCGGGCCCGGCGGCCACCTGGTCAAGGCCCGCTATACCCCGTTGCAGGCCACCGTGGCCGGCGCCGACGAGCCGGGCTCGGCGTACCACGACCTGCTCCGCGACGCGGACGACATCGCCGGGATGCCGGTAGTGGTGGCCGACCTGCACTCGGCTCTCCCGGCCGTGCTGGCCGGTGTCTTCGATGATGCGGAACGGGCCGGCGATGACAGCGGTCCGCCCCGGGTGGTCTACGTGATGCAGGACGGCGGCGCCCTGCCGGCCTGGTTCTCCCGGACCTGTGCGGCACTCAGGGACGCGGGCTGGCTGGCGGCGACCATCACGACCGGGCAGGCGTTCGGCGGGGACCTGGAGACGGTGACGGTGCATACCGGGCTGCTCGCCGCCCGGCACGCGGTCAAGGCCGATATCGCCGTGGTGGCCCAGGGCCCGGGCAACCTCGGGACCGGGACCCGCTGGGGGTTTTCCGGGGTGGCGGCGGGCGAGGCGGTCAACGCCGTCGCCGCGCTGGGCGGACGTCCGGTGGCCTGCCTGCGGGTCAGCGAGGCCGATCCGCGCGAGCGCCACCGGGGTATCTCGCACCACAGCCTGACCGCCTACGGCCGGGTGGCGCTGGCCCGGGCGGACGTGGTGGTCCCGGGCCTGCCCGGCCCGTTCGGCGCCCGGGTCGCGGCCGAGGCCGCCGAACTGGGCGGCCGGCACGCGGTCGTCACCGTGCCCGTGGACGGCCTGGAGGCGGCGCTGCGGGCCAGCCCGGCCCGGCTGTCCACGATGGGCCGGGGGCTAGCGGACGACCTGGCGTACTTCCTCGCGGCAGCGGCGGCTGGCCGTCACGCCAGCCGCCTGCTGCGCGGAGATCCGGAAGCGGACTAGGTGGTGGGCTTGAACGCGTCGATGATGTCGACCACGAACACCAGCGTGTCGGTGGCGGTGATGCCGGCCTGAGACGCCCCGGTGCTCCCGTAGGCGTCCTTCGGCGGGATGACGAGCATGACCCGGCTACCCACGGTCTGGCCGGCCAGGCCGGTGTCCCAACCCGGGATCACCTGCTCCGGCGACGCGCCGATGACGAATCCGAACGGGGAACCGGAGGTCCAGGAGGAGTCGAAGACCTTCTTGGTCCGCCAGATGTAGCCGGTGTACTGGGCGATGATGAACTGGCCCTTGGCGACCTTCTGGCCGCTGCCCTTGATCAGCGTCTTGGTGACCAGGGCGGAAGGCGGGTTGTTGGCCGGGATCGTGATCGTCGGCGAGGCGCCCGCGTGGGCCGTCACCGACGGCAAGGTGCCGCCACCCGCGGACTCCTGGGCGCCGGACGCGGACGCGGTGTCAGCGTACGACTTGAGCAGGTCGATGACGAAGACCAGCGTGGTAGTGCCCTTGATGCCGAGCTGGGAGTTCCCCGACGTGCCGTAGCCCTCCGCGGGCGGGATCACAGCCAGGACCCGGCTGCCGACCTTCTGGCCGATCAGCGCGGTCTCCAGGCCGGGCAGCATCGTGCCGCCGATCACCGTCGGGTTCTGGGTGAACGTGTTCGCCTTCAAGGCGGAGGTCTTCCCGTCCCAGAAGTACAGGACGAAGTCCGCCGCCATGGCGTCCGCCTTGGTCACCGTGGTGCCGGTGCCCTGGATCACCGTCTTGACGGTGAGCTTGTTGTTCGCGTCGAGCTTGGGGATCTTGACCGTCGGCGTGGCGCCGAACGATCCGCCCACCGTCACTGACGAGTTCGCGTTTGAGTTGCTGGTGGCGGCGCTCGAACTCGAGCTCGCGGAGCTGGCCGGCTTTGCCGACCCGCAGCCGGCGATGACCAGGCAAGCCAGCAGGGGGATAACGGTGATCGCTAGAAGGCGTCGCATGAAAAACCTCAATGGTGGTGGACGTCAGGCGCAGTCACTCTACTGGGTCCGTCCGCCTCCGGGTCACATACCCGCTATGAGCTTTTCGACCCGCTCGTCCACGGAGCGGAACGGGTCCTTGCACAGGACCGTGCGCTGCGCCTGGTCGTTCAGCTTCAGGTGCACCCAGTCGACGGTGAAGTCGCGCCGCTTCTCCTGCGCCCGGCGGATGAACTCACCGCGCAGCTTGGCCCTGGTGGTCTGCGGTGGCACCGACTTGGCCTCGAAGATGTCGATGTCGCGCGCGGCCCGCTCCACCGCCCCGGCCCGCTGCAGCAGGTAGTAAAGGCCGCGGCCGCGGTGCACGTCGTGGTAGGCCAGATCGAGCTGGGCCACCCGCGGCGAGGACAGCGGCAGGTCGTGACGGGCCCGGTACCGCTCGATCAGCTGATACTTGGTCACCCAGTCGATCTCCCGGGCGATCAAGTCCAGGTTCCCGGTCTCGATCGCGCCGAGCGCCCGCTCCCACATGTCCAGGACGCGCTTGCTCACCGGATCCGCGCCGTTCTTGTCGGTGAAATCCTTGGCCCTGGTCAGGTACTCGTACTGGATGTCGAGGGCGCCGAGTTCGCGGCCGTTGGCCAGCCGCACCCGGCTGCGGCCGGTCATGTCGTGGCTGACCTCGCGGATCGCCCGGATGGCGTTGTCCAGGGTTAGGTCTCGCATGATCGCGCCGGCCTCGATCATCCGCAGCACCAGGTCGGTGGACCCGACCTTGAGCAGCGTGGTCGTCTCGCTCATGTTCGAGTCGCCCACGATCACATGCAGCCGCCGGAACCGCTCGGCATCAGCATGCGGCTCATCACGGGTGTTGATGATCGGCCGCGACCGGGTCGTCGCCGACGACACGCTCTCCCAGATGTGCTCGGCCCGCTGGCTCACGCAGTACACCGCCCCGCGCGGCGTCTGCAGCACCTTGCCCGCACCGCAGATCACCTGCCGGGTGACCAGGAACGGGATGAGGATGTCGGCCAGCCTGCCGAACTCGCCGTGCCTTCCCACCAGGTAGTTCTCGTGGCAGCCGTAGGAGTTGCCGGCCGAGTCGGTGTTGTTCTTGAACAGGTAGATGTCCCCGGCGATGCCCTCCTCGCGCAGCCGCCGGTCGGCGTCGACCAGCAGCCCCTCCAAGATCCGCTCGCCCGCCTTGTCGTGCGCGACCAGGTCCAGGACGCTGTCGCATTCGGGCGTCGCGTACTCGGGGTGGCTGCCTACGTCGAGGTAGAGCCGCGCTCCGTTCCTGAGGAAGACGTTGCTGCTGCGGCCCCAAGACACCACGCGCCGGAACAGGTACCGCGCCACCTCGTCGGGCGACAGCCGCCGCTGCCCGCGGAAGGTGCACGTGACGCCGTACTCGTTCTCAACCCCGAAGATTCGCCGATCCACACGCCAAGGCTACGTCCCGTTGTCCCCTGACGACAGCATCCCGGCGTGTTGCCCCGGCCGCGGCATCGGGCTTATAGGATCGGCAAGGGCAATATGAAGACACGAGGCACAGGTGCCTCCTGACGGCGCCCGGCGCAAGCCCGGCAATGCACCGGCCCGTTAAAGTCCCTGATCTTGGTGTGTAGACCGGTTCTGGGCCGGCAATAGGAAAGTGACGATGAGGATGGGGATCGACTACCAGCGCCTGTACGAGTATCGCTTCCGCGACGTCGATCAGGCGAGCCGCCAGGCGGTCTGGCAAGAAATCGCCGCCTATATATACGGCCAGATGGGAGCGCCGAAGAAGGTGCTCGACCCCGCCGCGGGCCGCTGTGAGTTCATCAACGCGGTCCCGGCAGCGGAGCGATGGGCGGTGGACACCGTCGATCACAACGAATTCCGTCACTCTGACATCAAAGTGATAATCGCCGACATTCTGGACGCCGATCTTCCCGCGGACTATTTCGACGGTGTCTTCGTCTCCAACTTCCTCGAGCACCTGCCCAGCCAGGACGCGGTCGGCACGGTGCTCGCCAAGCTCCGCGAGTCGATGGAACCCGGCGGGACGCTGGCCGTCCTCGGGCCGAACTTCAGGTACTGCGCGAACGAGTATTTCGACTGTGCCGACCACACGCTCGCGCTGACCCACGTGGCGGTGGTCGAGCATCTGTACGCGGCCGGCTTCAAGGTCACCGCCGTGATCCCCCGGTTCCTGCCCTACTCCTTCCGCAGCCGGATCCCCGCTTCTCCGGCGCTGGCCCGGATCTACCTTCGAGTTCCCGCGCTCTGGCGGGTCCTGGGCAAGCAGTTCCTGGTGCTGGGGGTCAAAGAGCGGGAGGTCAAGGAGCGGGAGAACTGAGCAGGTTCTGGTCCCAGACCAGCACGGTGTACGGCCCGACATGGTAGGTGCGGGCGGGCGGACCTAGCGCGGCCAGCGCCGAGGCGCTGGGTTTCCAGTGGCTGAAGTAGTCGGTCCCGTTCTCGGTGACCAGGAAGGTCGCGCGCTGCGAGGCCGGGTCGTACCAAGCGCCCTTCGTTTCCCACAGGTATGGCCGCAGCGAGGACTGGACGGCCCGGATCGTGACCGCCCCGTCGCTGCCGACGGTGACGATGCTCGACATCCAGTACCCGGAGATCCCGTTGGTCAGGTGGTGCTCGGCCAGGAACGTGGCCAGCTGGGCGTTGGCCGGCGGGACCGGCGGCTGGGCGGCACCGTACCCGAGGCTGGCCAGGTAGCCGGCCGCCAGCGCGGCCGCCAGCCCGGCGCGCCAGTGGGCGCCGCGGAGCCAGTCGGCCATCCCGGGTTCGCCCTCGCGCACGCTGGTGGCCAGCGTCCGGCCAGCCAGCACCGCGCCGAAGGGCAGCAGCACCGCGAACTCCCGCGCGTTCAGGTCGGTCGCGTTGGCCAGGGTGCTCGGTATGTAGACCAGGACGTTGAGGACCATGGCCACCAGCAGGACCTGGCTGATCAGGTCGGGCCAGCTGAAGAACCGCCGGGCCACCCGGCAGATGGCCCAGGCGACCAGCGCCACGCCGGCCAGGTGGAGCAGGGCGAAGGCCAGCTCGGGCGCCGGTCCCTGCGGCTTGGCGCCGAACAGCGCGAGCAGCCCCTCCCCGGTCACCCACGCGTGATGGGCCCAGGTGTTCACCGGGGCCAGGTGGTAGCCCAGCGGGTGCAGGAGGAACCCGCCGCTGGCCGATAGCAGCCGGTTCACCAGGTCGGCCAGGCCGTAGGCCAGGATCGCCGCGGTAGCCAGGGACACCTCGTACCAGCTCGCCTGCAGAGCCGCACCGCGGTCCGGCGGGCGGGCGGACCGGACGGCGCGCAGGACGCGCAGCGCACAGACCGCGGCCAGGGGGACAACCCCGATAACGAGCACGAGCGGATCGGCGACGAGCACCCAGGTCAGCAGCAGGCCGACGGCGACGGGGACGTACCAGTGCGGCCGGGCCGCGGCCCGGTCGATGAGCAGCCAGGTCAGCATCAGCGGGACGGCGGTGCCGATGTGGCCGACGGACAGCAGCAGGACGAAGACCCCCACCCCGAGCTGCGGCGCGACCATGAGCCCGCCGGTCAGGGCCATCCGCGGCCACGCGGCGCGGCCACCGGCCCGGTCCCCTGGCCCGCGGGCCAGCAGGACGGCGAGGAGCACGGCCAGCGTGTAGGTCATCGCCGCGGCGATGTGCGCGGTGTCGGCGTGCAGACCGAGCAGGCCCTCGAGCAGCGCGTACTGCGGCAGCTCGGTCGGGTAGAACGAGACATCGGACAGGTACCAGCCGTGCAGCAGCACGTTGCCGTGCAGCATGTCCCATGACATCAGCAGGATGTTCGCCGAGTCGGAGTTCTCGGTGTAGGTGCGGGACAGCCGCACGTAGGCGATGAACAGCAGCGCGATGCCGAGGACGACCGCCACCGCGGCCAGCAGCCGACGGCGCGTGAGGGCCGGGGCCGCGAGCTGCCCCGCGTCCGCGGGGCGGGAAGGCGCGGCGGATGTCTCCGGCGTTCCGCTTCTCGGCACGGCAGCCATCACGTCCTATTCGATCGCCGCTTGGAGGATGATTCCCACAGGGTAGTCTGGCATCGCCTTGCTGCCCGCGATGCGGGCCTGGCCAGAATTTGCCGTCCCGCCAGACAGCCACGGTGGAGGCTCGCGGTTGCAGCTTACTTCGACGTCGGAAGAGGACAGTTCTCTCCGGCACCGCACGCCGTCACCGGAGCGGGGACTGAACCGGCCGGTCGTCCCGGCCGTCATCGCGTTCGGAGGCTGGCTCGGCTTCGCCCTGGCCCGCTGGCAGATCTGGGCTAAGGGACATCTCGCCCTGTTCATGCTGCTGGGCTCGGGGCGAACCGGATTCACGCACGCCAAGCAGCTGCCGCCGGGCGCGATGATCGGCGACCCGAACGCCGCGGGCTACGACGGGCAGTTCTACTACCGGCTGGCGCTGGACCCGTTCAACTGGAGCAAGACCGCGTTCGGCATCACGATGGACCAGTCTTACCGGTACACCCGGATCGGCTACCCGATCCTGGCCTGGCTGGTCTCGCTCGGTCAGCACCGGCTCGTGCCGCTCGCGCTGGTCGTGATCAACCTGCTCGCCGTGGCCGCCATGGCCTACCTGGGCGGCATGTTCGCCCGCGATTCCGGTCGCCACGCCCTGTGGGGGCTGGCCTTCGCGGCCTACTTCGGCCTGGTCATCAGCGTGGGCCGGGATACCGCCGAGCCGCTCGCCGAGGCGTGCATGCTGGGCGGCCTGCTCGCCTACCGCCGGAGCCGGCCGGTACTAGCCACGTGCCTGTTCACCTTCGGCGCGATCACCAGGGAAACCATCTTGTTCGCCCCGGCGGCGATCGCCGTGATACGGCTGGTGGACATGGCCCGGCGCCGGAGTCAGGGTTCCCGGCCCGGCCTGGCCGACCTGACCTGGGTCGTGCCCGCGGTCGCGTACGGCATCGTGGAACTCGCCGTCCATTTCGTGGTCAAGGGAGAGTTCCCGCTGCTCGCCAACGGCAGCCGCAACCTCGCCGCGCCGTTCACAGCCATGATCGACGCGCTCAAGTTCGAGATCAGGCACATCAATACCGCGCACCTGAGCCCGATCGACATCGCCCTGCTCGAATACGCCACCCTGGGCATCTTCGTCCTGGCCGGCCTGGCGGTCCTGCTGGTCACGACCGCGCCTGCGCACGAGCGGCTGGCCTTCGTGTTCTTCGTGCTCCAGCTCGGCCTGCTGTCCAGCCAGATCTGGACCAGCACGTTCGGGGACGGGCGCTCGCTCATCGAGCCCTACCTGCTGGCGCTGATCTTGCTGCTGGCCACGCCCCGGCACTACCTGTCCTGGCGGTACCTGGGCCCGATCGTGGCCTGCGTGGCGCCGGCCCTGGCCGTGGTGGCCAGACGCCGCATCTTCTATATGTAACCTTCGGGCCCCATCCCCGCGCCCGTCACTATCTGGCGGACCGCGCCCCATTCACGGCCCGGACGCCACCCGGAGGACCCCCGAGATTCAGATCAGGCCGGGGCGGCCGAGGCGGCTGAGCAGGTTGGTGTCCCAGACCATGATGATGTAGCCGTCGTAGCTGTAGGTCCGTGCCGGGGGCCCGAAGGTGTCCAGCGCCGCGGACTGGGCCCAGGGCAGCTGACCGGGGCCGCCGGCCACCATGAAGGTGGCATCATGCCGCGACGGGTCGTAGTTAGTGTCGTCGGCCTCCCACTCGTACGGCACCAGCTCGCCGCCGGGAGCCACCGTCACCCCGCTGACCTGTACCCGGCCGCCGCTGGCCAGCGTCGTGCTGTTGGCCTGCCAGTAGCCGGCCAGTCCGTCGGTGAGCCCGTGCGCGACCAGCCAGCTGGCCAGCGCCTGGTTGGCGGGCGGCGCGGGCGGCTGCGCCGCGCCGTAGGCGAGCGTGCCCAGGTAGCCGGCGGCGATCACGCCCAGCGCGGGCCAGAGCCATCGCTTGGGTCTCCTGGCTCGCCCGGCCACGGCCAGCAGGGGCTCAGCCAGCAGCCGGCCGGCCAGCACCGCCCCGAGCGGGAGCACGGCGGCGATCTCCCGGGCGCCGAGGATGTCCAGCGCGTGCGCGCTGAACATGTAGGCGCCCAGGTTGAACACGATGGCGACCGCGAACACCGGGACCACCAGGTCGCCGAAGCGGTAGAGCCGGCCGAGGGCCAGACCGAGGGCGCAGATGACACCGACGGCCCCGGCCAGGTGCAGCCAAACGAAGACGACCTCGATGGCGGGCCGGGCGTCGTACACGTTGGCGCCGAAGAGCTCGAGCACGGCCTGGAAGGTCACCCAGGACTGATGCTGCAACGCGGCCACGGTCGTGTCCGGCTCGACCGGCGCCTGCCGGTATCCGCCCAGGGCGGAGATGACCCGCGGCGCGGCCGAGCCGAGCCCGCCGGCCACGGTGGCCGCCCCGGCCAGGGACAGCTCGTACCAGCGCGAGGCGGGCCGTTCCCCGCGCCTGATCAGCCCGGGGCAGGAACGGATGAGGACCACCAGGACGAGCGGCGCGATGCAGGTAATCAGCACGATCGAGTCCGCGACCATGGTCCAGGTCAATACGACGAAGACGACCAGCGGGACGACCCATCGCGCGGCCTTCCACCGGTCCGGCGTGACGCGGTCGATGACCAGCCACGTCACCAGCACCGGTACGCCGGTCCCGGTGTGGTCCGGCGACAGGAGCACGATCTGGGTGGCGCTGAGCTGGGGCGCCGCCATGATGCCCGCCCCCAGCAGGGCCCGTGCCCAGCCAGCCCGGCCGTGAGCGCGTCCCCTGGCCAGCAGGCCTGCCAGCAGGACGAGCAGCGTGTAGGTCAGGGCCGCGCCCACGTGGACCACCCAGGCGCTAAGGCCCAGCACCGCTTCGATCAGCGCGTACTGCGGGAGTTCGGTCGTGTAGAACGTCACGTCCGCCACTCGCCAGTTGTGCAGCAGCACGTTGCCGTGCAGCACGGCCCGAGCCTGCAGCACGATGCTTGCCCCGTCGGAGGACAGGGCGACCGACCCGGACTGGCGCAGGTACAGCAGGAACAGGCCGACGGCCACCAGCACGACCGCGACGGGCCGCCAGGCCGCGCGCGCCCGGACCCGCACGGTCCCTGGCCCGCGCACCGCGGCTTGGGTGGTCATTAGGCCCCCGAACCCGCGATGACCTGCGAGTTCTTGAGGGTGGCGAGGACCGTGGTGTCGTGCGGCGCGACCGGCGCGTTGAACCAGAACGGCGCGCCGCCGACGATCTGCCCCGGCGTGCAGATGAACTGAGTGGTCATCATGAAGGACCAGGCCGGCTCGGCCACGCAGGCCCGGACCCCGGTCCGCTCGGCTTGGACCAGGAAGCCGGTGACGTCGATCCAGGCGTTGTGGTTGAAGCGGATCACGATCGTCCGGCCGCCGGCCGAGGCCGCGACCGCCTGGACCGCGTGCGGCAGGGCCGCGTCGGTGTCCTGCGTGCTCACCGCCGTGCCGGGCGCCGCCGCGAACGCGGCGACGCCGAGGACGGCCGCGCCGGCGGCCAGCACCGCGCCCAGCGGCACCGGCGGGGCGTGCACCACGGCCACCGCGATGGCCAGCAGGGTGAGGATCGGCGCGGAGAAGTAGAAGTAGCCGATGTAGTAGTGCGACAGGAGGTCGATCCCCAGGGCGGCGTAGCAGGCGAAGGCCAGCGCGGAGACGGCGTTGACGGCGAGCAGGGCGGCCAGGAACCGGCGCAGCGTACCGCGGGTCAGCCACCAGACCGCGGCGATCGCGACCGCGTACGACACCAGCGGCACCAGCGCCGCCACCCACGTGCGGCCACCGCCGTGCCACCAGAACCACAGCGCGTACCGCACTACTGGCACCAGGCCGTGGCCCCCGGCCCGCGAGGAGGACGAGTACGAGAAGTACTTTCCGAAGCTGCCCGGCCAGTGCAGGGCCAGGTCGACCACGATCGGCAGCACGAAGACCGCGCTGATGGCCGCGACCGGAATCCAGTTCCGCGGGCGGCCGAAGGCCCGCAGGCTGGCGCGCGGGCCGCGCGGCCAGATCGCCGCGGCCGCCGCCGCGGCGATGATCACCGGCACGAAGAACAGGAAGCAGGCGTGCCCGTGGATCAGGAACCACCCGGTCAGGGTCACGATCCACAGGTCGCGCGCCGCGCCGGCCGCGACCGACGCGGCCGCGACCAGGAACGCGATGTACGCCGGGACGTACATCCACGGCATCCAGTCCAGGCTGAGGATCTGCGGCTCGGTCGCGACGAACCCGAGGACGACCGCCAGGGCCACGGCGGCGCCGCGCAGCGATCTGGTCCAGCCGTAGACCACACCGGTGACCATCGTCACGAACGCGCTGTTGAGCGCGAACACCGCGAGTACGTGCGCGTTCCAGGCGGCCGGGACCAGGCGCAGCGCGTAGAAGAAGAGCCACTGCCCGGCCGCCTGTACGTACATGTAGCCGGGACCGGGATGGTTGAAGCCTTCCCGGGAGTAGTTCCCGATCAGCAGCGTGCCGTGCATGGCCTGCTGGATCAGGATCGAGTTGGCCCCGGCGTCGCCCTGCTCGTAGAAGCTCGTGGTGAACAGGAACCTGCTGCGGATCGCGAGCACCGCCAGCACCAGAGCGAACGGCGCAGCCCAGATCCACCACGGCCGCCGTTCCGCGACCTGGCGCGGCGACGGGCCGAGCCGGCGGGAGCCGAGGGCCGGGCGGCGGGCGGTACCGGCCGCCGCAGCCTCAGCGGTCGTCGTCTCCCGCCCGCCCATGCGCTTACCCGCCGCCAGCGTTCAGATCGTGCCGTTCTTGACGGCCTCGTCGATCCAGGGGATGACCTCGTCGAGCATCTGGTCGAGTGTCGTGGCCGCCTCGAAGCCGAGCACCTTCTTGGCCTTCTCGGTGTCCGGGACGCGGCGCTGGACGTCGTATTCGAACGGGTCGTCGTGGACGAGCCGCAGCGGGAACCCGTCCCCCTTGACCTTGCGCCAGATGGCCTCGGCTAGCTGCCGGACCGTGGTGCCCTCCGACGTGGACAGGTTGAAGTCCTCGTTGAGGGCGTCTTCGTGCTCCATCGCGGTCACCACGCCGGCGGCCAGGTCTCCGCCGTAGGTGTAGTGCCGCACCTGGTCACCCGAGCCCAGAATGTGCAGCGGGTCCTGGCCCTTGAGCACCTTCTGCACCAGGTCGGGAACCACGTGGCTCATGGCCAGGCGAACGTTTCCGGACAGGATCTCCTGGTCTCCCAGGGCCCTGCTCTCCCCGATGCCCACGCAGTTGAACGGCCGCACCAGGGTGTACGGGAGGCCGTACTGGTCCCAGGCGGCCCGGGCGAAGTACTCCACGGCCAGCTTCTGGAACCCGTAAGACGACAGCGGCGGCGGTATCTGCCGCTGCTGTCCCTCGTAGGAGGGCCACTCATCCGCGCTCTCGAACACCATCGAGGAGGACAGGTAGGTGACCTTGCGCAGGTGGCCGTCGCGCCGCGCGGCGATCGCGGCGTCGCAGGACGCGGCGATGATCCGCTCGTTGGTGGCGAGCAGGTCGTAGGCGTAGGTGTGGAAGTAGGAGATGCCCCCGATCATCGCCGCGCCGGCGATGAAGTGATCACAGTCGGCCAGCAGCCGCGTCATCAGCGCCACGTCCTGCGCGTCGCCCTCGACGAGCTCGTAGTCCGGGTGGCTGTCGTAGGACTTGCGCACCTTCCCGTACTTGGAGAAGTTGTCCAGCCCGACGACCGCGTACCCGCGTCGGAGCAGTTCCTCAACGACATACCCGCCGATGAATCCGGCAGAGCCGCTGACCAGAACCTTCTGCATCACTGTCCTTCCAGAGTTGGGCCCTGACCTATTTCTTCGTGGTTGCGTCGCCGCGGGACCGGATCTGCTCGGCGGTAAGCTTCGGGCCGAACGCGAACCGGTACCAGCGCAGGTATCTCGGAATCCAGCTCGCCACCTTGAAGTTGGACATCCCGGCCTGCCGGTCCAGCCAGATGGTGGGGATCTCGGCGACCGGCAGGCCCATCCGCTTGGCCTTGGCGGTCAGCTCGATGCCGATCTCGAACCCGTGCCGCGAGTCGATGCCGACCTGCCGCACGAAGCTGGTGGAATAGGCCTTGAACGAGTTGGTCGCGTCCCGCGTGCCGGTGTGCGCCAGCACACGCAGCGACCGGCCGGCCGTCTTGGACAGGAAGGCCTTCATGACCGGGCCGCCGACCTGCTGGCCGCCGGGCATGTACCGGGACGCGGCCGCAACCGCCACCCCGCGGTCGACCAGCCGGGCCAGGTCGTCGATCTGCAGCGGGTCGTCACAGCCGTCGGCCATCGTCACCACCGTGACCGGTGCGGCGGCGGCGTCGATGCCGAACCTGATCGCGTTCGCCGGACCTGGCCCGTAGGTGTTCACCAGGCACCGGATGCGCGGCTCCTTCAGTGCGTACTCGGTCACCACCGGGACCGTCGTGTCGGCCTCGTCGTCGACGACGACGAGCACCTCGCACTGGAGACGGACCGACTCGAACAGCCGGTCGAGCACCGGCACGATCTGGTCGCCCTCGTTGTAGGCGGGCACCACGATCGAGACCCGGGGCGTCTCACCGGTCATACCCGCACACCCTGCCCGAGAATGTTCCAGATATCCGCGATCGGCTTGTCTGTGGCCAGCACGCGGTACTCGGGGTGCGGCGCCCCGATGACCAGCAGGTCCGACCGGGAGATGACCTCGTCCAGCGGGAGGAGCCCGGAGTCGACGGTTACGTACGGGTCGGTGCACAGCACCGCGTCGGCCTTGAACGCCAGGACCCGCTTGAGCTTGTAGGACAGGCTCGACCTGATGTCGTCCGAGCCGCCCTTGAACGCCATGCCCAGGATGCCCACCGTCATCGAGGCCAGGTCATACCGCTGCTCAAGCCGCTGCACCACGTACAGCGGGAGGCCCTCGTTGATCGCCATCGCGGTGTGCCCGAGCGCGAAGTTGTTGTGGTTGAACGCGGCGAGCTGCATCGTGTCCTTGAACAGGCAGGGCCCGGCCGCGAAACCGGCCGCCGGCATGTCCGCCGCCCGCGGGTAGTCCGTGGCCAGGCCCTGGCGGATCCGCTCGAAGTCCAGGCCCCGGTCGTTCGCCATCATGTAGAGCTGGTTGGCGGTGGCGAACTTTATGTACCGCCACACGTTGGTGAACAGCTTGGCCAGCTCGGCCTCTTCCGGCGACATGGGCACCAGGGTGCTGGTCAGCATGCCGAACAGCTTGGAGGCACGCTCCTGCGCGAGCGCCGAGCGTGCCGAGACGATCTGCGGCAGCTCGAACAGCTCGGTCATGGCCTTGCCCTCGGCGATCCGCTCCGGGCAGAACGCGACCTCGATCTGGACGCCGAACCCGGCCACCATCTTCTCGACCAGGGCCGTCACGCCCGGGTAGACGGTGCTGCGCAGGATCAGCAGCTGTCCGTCGCGCAGGAACTCGATGCAGCCGCCAAGCGCGTTGGGGATCGCGGCCTGGTCCGGATTCAGGTGCTCGTCGACCGGCGTGCCGATGACCACCACCACATGCTCAGCGGTGCTCACGATGGCCGGGTCCGTCGACGCCTCGAGCCGCCCGTCAGCCCGGACCCGCCGCAGGACCTCCTGCGCGCCGGGTTCGGCGAACGGCATCTGCCCCGCGTTCACCGTCTGGACGGCGGACTCGCTGACGTCATAGATGGCAACATGCGCGCCACGATCCGCGAAGGCAATGGCCAGCGGCAGGCCGACGTGGCCGCAGCCGCCGATGACCACGACCTCGCGGTCGAACTGGCCATTTCCCGACATACCCGTCATCGCATGCCTTCCGATTTTCCCCTGGTCGGGTGGCCGGCACCCGCTTGACGCCCCACCTTACCGCGACCCCGTGACGCCAGAGTTCGTAAGCCGGAACCGACCCGCTGCTACGCTCGGTCAACAGTATGGACGTCCGTCGCCCCGACGAGGAGTACATGATGGCTGGGTCCGAGGCGGAAACGGCCGTCGCCGAGGCCGAGACCACGCCCGCCTCGCATGCCGCGCCCGTCCCGGCCTGGGCTCGGCGTCTAGCCTGGCCGGTCCTTTTCGTCGCGGCGGGCCTGGCCCTGTTCGCCGCCTACCTGCGCCAGGCGCAGACGGTTCCGGTTAATTCGGACGGCGGGTCGTTCGCGCTGCAGGCCTGGGACATGCTGCACGGCAACGTGCTGCTGCACGGCTGGACGACCGCGGACCTGACGTTCTACACCACCGAGCTGCCGCAGTACGCGCTGGTGGAGCTGGCCCGCGGGCTGGACGCTAACGTCATTCACATCGCCGGGGCGATGAGCTACACGCTGCTGGTGCTCGGCGCCGTGCTCCTGGCCAGAGGCCAGGCCGGCGGGCGCGAGGGCGTGGTCCGGATGCTGATCGCCGGCGGGATCATGCTCGCGCCCTCGCTCGGGACGGGCAGCCACACGCTGCTGTCCAGCGCCGACCACACCGGCACCCAGGTCCCGATGCTCGTGATCTGGCTGATCATGGACCGGGCCCGGCCCCGGGTTTGGGTTCCGGTCCTGGTGGCGGTGCTGCTGGCCTGGGCGCAGGTCGGCGATCCGCTGGTGCTGTACGAGGGGGCCATTCCGCTGGTGATCGTCTGCGCGATCCGGGTGTACCGGCGGCGCGGTTCGCTGCGGGAGAACTGGTATGAGCTGTCGCTGGCGGCCGGGGCGATCGTCTCGGCCGGCGTCGCGTCCCTGGCGCTCAAGCTGATTCACCTGCTCGGCGGGTTCGCTGTCCGGCCGCCGAGCGCGGCGTTGACGCACATCGCGCACCTGCCCGCCAACGTGTGGGTCGCAGTGCAGAGCGTGCTGGTGCTGTTCGGCGCGGATTTCTCGGGCCAGCCGAACGGCACGCGCATCGGCATCGCGCTGGTGCACCTGGCCGGGGTGGCTCTGGCGGCCTGGGCGGCGGGACGGGCCGTGCGGCGGTTCGGCCCCCAGGACCTGGTCGTACAGGTGCTGACCGTGACGCTGATCGTGCTGCTGGCGGCCTATGTATTGCGGGGGAACCCGAACGTGGTCGGCAGTGCGCACGAGATCGCCGCGGTGCTGCCGATCGGAGCGGTACTGGCGGGCCGGCTGCTGGCCGGGACGCTGGCCCGCGGCCGGCTGCTCATCTTGGCGCTGGCGCTGGTCCTGGTTTGCTACGCCGGTATCGAAGTGCACAACACCGTCCAGCAGCGTCCGTCCGACCCCAACGCTCAGGTCGCGGCCTGGCTGCAGGCCCATCACCTCACGTACGGGCTGGGCGACTACTGGAACGCCAGCGCCATCACGCTGGACAGCGGTAACCAGGTCCAGGTCAGGTACGTCAGCCGGGTCGGCGACAAGCTCCTGGTCCGGCCTTGGGAGACCAAGAATTCCTGGTTTGACCGGACGCAGCACGACGCCACCTTCCTGGTAACCCCCGGCCCGGCCAACGTGTGCTCGCCTGGAACTCCAGCCGGATGGGAGGCCGCCGCGAAGGCCACATTCGGCCCGCCGTCCGGCGTCTACCGGGTGGACGGCTTCATCGTCCTGGTCTGGCACGAGAACCTGCTGGGCCATCTCACCAAGGCGGCGATGCACGGCCCGATCCAGTGCTGAGCTCGCCACGTGCCAGCTCGGTCAGTGCGGGACGTCGGCCAGGATGTTCCGGTCCCAGACCATGACCGTATAGGGACCGAAGTTGTAGACGTGAGCCGGACGGCCGAAGTACTTGCTGATCAGCGCGCGTGGCTCCCAGTTGTTCTTGAAGCCCGGCACGCTGGACAGGACCACGAAGTTGGCCTGCTCGGTGGCCGGGTCGTACCACGCGGGCTTGGCCAGCCACAGGTCCGGCCGCAGCGTGGACTTCAGCAGCGCCCTGACCTTGACCTGCCCGCCGCTCTGGACCGTGACGATGCTGCTCTCCCAGTAGCCGCCAAGACCGTAGGTGAGGTGATGGGCCTGCAGCCAGGCCGCGACGCGCGAGAAGGACGCGGGCGATTCGGGCTGGGCCACGTTGTGCGCCAGACCGCCCAGGTAGCCGGCCAGGACCACCACCCCCGCCCCGTACGCGACGGCGCGGGCCCGCCGGGCCAGCAGGCCGGGGGCCCGCGCGCCCGCGGGCCGCTGTGTGGCCAGCACCGGAGTGGCTAGCATCCGGGCAGCCAGCGCCGCCCCGAGCGGGGCGACGTCGGCGACCTCGTGCGGGCCTTGCGAGCCCGCGCTGGTCAGCACGAACAACGCGATGTTGAGCACGATGGCCACGCCCAGGACCTGGTCGACCAGGGCGGCGCCAGAGAAGAACCGCCGGACTAGCAGGAGCAGGGCCAGCGCGACCAGGCCCAGGCCGACCATGTGGAGCAGCGCCGTGTAATAAGGCCCTCCGGACAGCCCGCGGTAGTCGGCCCCGAAGATCTGCGGCACCGCCCACAGCGAGTGCAGGCTGGCCGGGAAGTCGTGCAGGTTGAACGTGAACGGCACCGGAGCCACCACGTAGCCGCCCAGGGCCCGGATGATCCGCTCCGCGACCCACGCCAGCCCGGCGGCCGCGGCCGCGGCCACGATCAGGGACAGTTCGTACCGTCGCGTGGCGAAGGCCCGGGACAGGCTGCGTTCCCGGACGGCGCCCTCGATGATCCGCAGGACGCACACCCCGACCAGCGGCGCCACCGCGATGATGAGGACGATCTGGTCGGCGATGAGCACCCAGGCCAGCCCCAGGCCGGCCAGCACATGCACCCACCCAAGGGGGGTCCGGGGGGATGGGTCGCCCCGGGAAGAAGACTGCGGCGCGCGGTCCAGCAGGAGAAAGATGAGCAGGACCGGGACCGCGGTGCCGATGTGGCCGATGGTCAGGATCAGGGCGGTCACGCCGGGGCCGAGCTGCGGCGCCAGGATGATCCCGGCCGCGATCGCCATCCTGGCCACCGCCCCCCGGCTGGTGAACCCGCCCCGGGCCAGCAGCACGGCGAGCACCACGGCCAGCGTGTAGCTCATCGCCGCCGCGATATGCGCGGTGTCCGGATGCACGCCGAACAGGAGCTCGAGCAGGGCGTACTGCGGGACCTCGGTGGTATAGAACGACACGTCGGTCAGGTACCAGCCGTGCAGCAGCAGGTTGCCGTGCAGCAGGTCCGAGGCCGCGAGCAAGACGTTGGCCTCGTCGGAGTTCTCCGGGACGGTCCGTGACAGCCTGAGGTATACGACGAACAAGGCCGCCGCGGCCAGGACGAACGCGGCCACCTCGATCCAGCGGCGGCGGCTCGCGGGCCACGGCGATCGCGTGCGGCCCGGCCCTACCGCCTCGTCCGACGGGGGTTCCGTCTCGGTTCCCGCGCGCAGCACGCCCATGGAACCCGGAGTTTAGCCGACCGGCCAGCACACGACCTTGCCCTCGCGCTCACCTCATCGTCTTAATGACAGCGATGCCCCGCACGCGCTAGAGTCACGCCAGCGTCGCGGCGGTGTGACTAGGCCTGGGCCCGCCCTTCCCGAAGGAATGGACGATGCCTGGTCAGGAGCTCGTGGTAGCACATGCTGACGCACCTGGGGATGACGGCCAGCCGCGGCCCAGGTCGCTGATCACGCTCACCGACCAGCCGGCCATCACGGGCTCGATCGCCCTGCTCGCCGCGCTGGCCTTCGTCCTGGCTCGCCTGCAGCTGTGGGCCAAGGGCGACATCAGCAGGTTCATACTGGTCGGGCGGCATTTCGCGACCGTGCCGCAGTTGCCGCCTGGTATCGCCGTGTCGCCGACCTACGGCTACGACGGGCAGTTCTACTACCGGCTGGCGCTCAACCCGGGCAACTTCAGCCACATCGCGTACGGCATCAGGCTCGACCAGCCCTACCGGGTCATGCGGATCGGCTATCCGTGGCTGACCTGGCTGGTCTCCGTCGGCCAGCATGTCCTGGTTCCGGTCATGCTCGTGGTCGTCAACATCGTCGCCATCGGCGTCATGGGCTACCTGGGCGGGATGTTCGCGCGGCAGAGCGGCCGGCACGCGCTGGCCGGGCTGGTCATCCCGGCGTACTTCGGCCTGCTCACAAGCGTGTCCCGGGACACGGCCGAGCCGCTCGCCGCCGCCTGCCTGCTGGGCGGGCTGCTGGCCGTCCGGGCGCGCCGGCCCGTGCTGGCCGGGCTGCTGCTGGCCTGCGGCGCGCTGTCCAGGGAAACGGTCATGGTCGCCGTGGCCGCGATCTTCATCATCCGGGTGGCAGGCGTGGCCCGCGGCCGGGAGCCAGCCAGGCCGCTGCGCGCCGACCTGGCCTGGCTGCTGCCGACCGTGGTGTTCGTGGCCTGGGAGGCCGTCGTCAAGGTCATCACGGGAAGCGTCCCGGTCCTGGCCGACAGCGACCGCAACGCCGCCAAGCCGTTTATCGCCCCGCTCAAGGCGCTGACGTCAAACCTGCACCACCTCAGCCTGCACCCGTTCGACCAGTACAACGTCTGGTTCCTGGAGATCGTGATCCTGGCCTTGTTCGCGCTCGCGGCCCTGTTGTCCTGGCGGTCGACGAATGCGCCCGTGCACGAACGGCTCGCGCTGGTCCTGTACATGATCGAGATCTGCGTCGTCGCGCCGAGCACCTGGAGCAGCCTGGACGCCGACCTGCGGTCGTTCATCGAGGTCTACCTGCTGGCCGCGATCATCCTCCTGGGCACGCCCCTGCGCCGCCTGCGCTCCTGGCTGCCCTACCTCGGGCTGCTGCTGATCGCGGCGCTCATCGTGGTCACGCAGCGCCGGCTCACCCTGTCCTGACCAACGCTGTCCTGACCGCTGGCCCTACCAGTTGGTGGCGATGTACTTGGTCTCGGTGAACTCCAGGAGTCCCTCGTGCGCGCCCTCGCGCCCGATGCCGGACTGCTTGACGCCGCCGAACGGCGCCGCGGGGTCCGACACCAGACCGCGGTTGAGCCCGACCATGCCGGCCTCCAGCGCCTCCGACACCCGCAGGCCGCGGCCCAGGTCGCGGGTATAGACGTAGGAGACCAGGCCGAACTCGGTGTCGTTGGCCCAGTTGACGGCGTCGGCTTCGGCGGTGAACCTGACCACGGGTGCCACCGGGCCGAAGATCTCGGTGCCGAGGATGCTGGCGTCCGGCGGGACCTGGTCGATGACGGTCGGCTGGTAGAAGTAGCCGCGCCGGTCCGGCGCCCGGCCGCCGGTGACCACCTTGCCGCCGTCGGCGGTGGCCGACTCGACGAGCTCGGCCACCTTGCTCCGGGTCGGCTCGTTGACCAGCGGGCCCACATCGGTGCCCTCGTCCAGGCCGGGCCCGACGATCATGCGGTCCAGGCGGGCGGCGAACGCCCGGCTGAACTCGTCGGCGACCGCCTCGTGCACGTAGAAGCGGTTGGCCGCGGTGCAGGCCTCGCCGCCGTTGCGCATCTTGGCGATCAGGGCCCCTTCGACGGCGGCGTCGATGTCCGCGTCCTCGAAGATGATGAACGGCGCGTTGCCGCCGAGCTCCATCGAGCAGTTCACCACGGTGTCGGCCGCTTCGCGCAGCAGGACCCGGCCCACCTCGGTCGACCCGGTGAAGGACAGCTTGCGCACCCGCGGGTCGTTCAGCATGGCCGACACCACCGCACCGGATTTGCGCGAGGTCAGGACGTTGACCACGCCGTCCGGCACGCCCGCCCGGCCCAGCAGGTCGGCGATGTACAGCGCGGTGAGCGGCGTCTCCGAGGCCGGCTTGAGCACGACCGTACAGCCCGCGGCCAGCGCCGGGCCGATCTTGCGGGTCGCCATGGCGGCGGGGAAGTTCCAGGGAGTGACCAGCACGGAGACGCCGACCGGCTGGCGCATGACCAGGATCTTGTTGGCCCCGGACGGGGCCTGCATCAGCACGCCCTCCATCCGGACCGCCTCTTCGGCGTACCAGCGGAAGAACTCGGCCGAGTAGGCAGCCTCGGCCTTGGCGTCGCGCAGGGCCTTGCCGTTCTCGGTGGTCATCAGCCGGGCGAGCGGGTCGGCGTTCTCCGTCATCAGCTCGAAGGTCCGGCGCAGGCACTCGGCGCGCTGCCGCGGCGGGGTCGCCGCCCAGCCGGCCAGCGCGTCCTGCGCCGCCGCGACCGCGTCGAGGGCGTCTTCGACGGTCCCGTTGGCCACCTCGGCCACCGCGTTCTCCGTGGCCGGGTCGATGACCGGAAGCGTTTCGCTTCCCCGCCCCCTGGTCCACTCCCCGCCGATCAGCAGGTCCGTGGGTACCTCGATCCCAGCCAGTTCGGCCCGGTTGCTCATGATTTCCTCCCGAGGGGGGTCCGGGGGGATGGGTCCCCCCGGGAGAAAAGACTCTTGCGCACGGTCTCGGTGATTCTGTCCGCCGAGGGCAGTACGTAGTCTTCGAGCTTATCTGCGGCAGGTAGCGGGATATGAGGGGTGGTGATGCGAACTGGCGGTCCGGTGAGCGCGCCGTAGGCCTCCTCGGCCACGATCGAGACGATCTCCGCGCCCCAGCCGCACAGCCGCGGGTTCTCCTCGACCGTGAACAGCCGGCCGGTATTGGCCACCTCGGCCAGGATCGTCCGCGTGTCCAGCGGGACCAGCGACCGCACGTCGACCACGGTGACCTCGATGCCGTGCTCGGACAGCCGCTCGGCGGCCTTCATCGCCCGCGGCACCATGGCGGCCAGGGCCAGGATCGTCGCGTCCCCGCCGTGGCGCAGCACCGTGGCCCGGCCGAGCTCGTCGATCACCTCGCCGTCGGGCACCTCGGCCTTGCTCGCCATCAGGCCCTTGTGCTCGAAGAAAATGACCGGATCGGGGTCGCGGATGGCCGCGGCGAGCAGCCCGACGACGTCGCGCGGGGTCGACGGGGCCACGACCTTCAGGCCCGGCACGGCCATGGCCCAGTTCTCCACCGACTGGGAGTGCTGGGCCCCGAACCGCACCCCGGCCCCGTTGGCGCACCGGACGACCAGCGGCAGCGTCAGCTGGCCGTCGGACATGTACCTGATCTTGGCCATCTCGTTGGCGATCAGGTCCCAGCAGACGGCGAAGAAGTCGCTGAACATAATCTCGGCGATCGGCCGCAGGCCGGTCATCGCGGCACCCACCGCGGCTCCGAGGATGGCCTGCTCACTGATCGGGGTGTCCCGGACCCGGTCCGGGCCGAACTCCTCGAGCAGGCCGACCGTCGTCTTGAACACCCCGCCTGCCGCCGCCACGTCCTCGCCGAGGAACACGACGTCGGGGTCGCGCCGCATCTCCTGTGCGATACCCCGGGCCACTGCCTCGCGGTAAGTGATTACTGCCACCACGGCTCCGTTCGGTCAAAACTGGTTTTTGAACTTGACGGCGGGTCAGGTGATTACGGCGATGACCGTGGCCACGGGCACGGTCTCGCCCTGCTGGACGCGGATCTCGGACAGGACGCCGGTGACGGGCGCGGGGATCTCGGTGTCCACCTTGTCGGTGCCGATCTCGAGCAGCGGCTCGCCCTCGGTCACCGCCTCGCCGACCTGCTTGAACCACTCGTTGACGGTGCCCTCGTCGACGGTTTCGCCCATCCGGGGCATGACCACCTCGGTCATCAGTTCCTCCAGGAGTGGCCGCCGTCGGCCCACACGTTGGTGTCGGCCAGCTCGAGACGGGGCTCGGCCCCGGCCTTGGCCTCCTCGGTGGCGCGGTCCACCGCGTCCCGGGCGTTCTTGTCGATCGCGTCCAGGGTCGCCTCGTCCACGCCGCGGCCGATGAGGACCTGGCGGTAGGCGGGCAGCGGATCGCGGGCCAGCCACGCCTTGACCTCCTCGTCGGGCCGGTACTTGCCCGGGTCGGCGCGGGAGTGGCCGCCGTGCCGGTAGGTGACGGCCTCGATCAGCGAGGGACCGCCGCCGCCGCGGGCCCGGGCGATGGCGGCCTGCGCGGTGCGATAGACCGCCTCCACGTCGTTCCCGTCCACCACGACCGGCTCCAGCCCGTAGGAGGCGGCGCGGTCGGCGGCGGGCCGCGGCACGGCGGTCACCGTCCCGATCGCGGTGTACTCCATGTACTGGTTGTTCTCGCAGATGAAGACGACCGGCAGCTTCCAGACCGCGGCCAGGTTCAGCGCCTCGTGGAAGGCGCCGATGTTGGTCGCCCCGTCGCCCAGGAAGCACACCGTGACCTGCTTGGTCCCCCGGTAGAGAGCCGACCAGGCCGAGCCGTTGGCGATCACGAGCTGCGCGCCGATGATCGCGTAGGCGCCCAGGATGCCGTGGGAGACGTCGAGCAGGTGCATCGAGCCGCCCTTGCCGTGCATGAGGCCGTTCTCGCGGCCGAGCAGTTCGGCCATGACCGGGGTCATCGGGGTGCCGCGGGCGAGCACGTGGTTGTGGCCGCGGTAGGTGGTGAACGTGTAGTCGTCGGCGTTCATCGCCTGTGACACTCCGGCCGCGACCGCCTCCTGGCCGGTGCCCAGGTGCGTCGTCCCCTTGACCAGGTTCTGCAGGAACAGGTCGTGCGCGCGCTTTTCGAACAGCCGGAGTTCGGTCATCTTCCGGTACATCTCGAGTGCGGTGGCCTCGTCTATTTCCGGCACGGTGATCGCCTTTGTCTATTTTTCGGAGTCAGTAGGGGTTGGTGACGTAGAGATCCTGGGCCGGGAACTTGGTCAAGATGTCCACCCCGTTCGGGCCGACCACTACCTCTTCCTCGATCCGGGCCGCCGAGCGCCCGTCGGTGGCCGGGCAGTAGGTCTCCAGCGCGAACACCATGCCCTCCTTGATCTCCAGCGGCGCGTCGAGCGAGGTGAGCCGGGAGATGATGGGGCGTTCGTGCAGGGCCAGCCCGAGGCCGTGGCCGAACTCCAGGCCGAAGGCGGTCTTCTCGTCGGCCAGGCCGATCTCGCTGGCCTCCGGCCAGAGCCGGGCCACCTGGTCGGTGGACACGCCGGGCTTGATCATGTCGATGGCGACGTCGATCCACTCGCGGGCCCGCTTGTACGCGTCCTTTTGCGGCTCGGTGGCCCAGCCCACCGCGAAGCAGCGGTAGTAGCAGGTCCGGTAGCCGTTATAGGAGTGCATGATGTCGAAGAAGGCCTGCTCGCCGGGCCGGATCATGCGGTCGGAGAAGTTGTGCGGGTGGGGGTTGCACCGCTCGCCGGAGACGGCGTTGATGCTTTCCACGTCGTCCGAGCCCATCTCGTAGAGCCGCTTGTTGGCCAAGGCGACGATCTCGTTCTCCCGTACGCCGGGCTTGAGCGCGGCGGCGATGTCCTGGTAGGTCCCGTCGACCAGGGCGGCGGCGGTGGACAGCAGGGTGATCTCGTCCCGGGACTTGATCTCGCGGGCATCCAGCATGACCTGCTGGCCGTCCCTGACTTCCAGGCCTTGCTTCTGCAACTCGAAGAAGGTGGGGATCTCGGCCCAGTCCACGCCGATGGGCTCGTTGGTGATGCCTGCTTGGGCCAGGCGGTCCTTGACCTCGGCCACCTGCTTCTGGGTGAGCCCGGAGGCGGGCGGGGCGGCGCCGCGCATGGTGGTGAAGGACGCGATGCAGTTCTCCGGCTTAAGCCACGGGCAGTACATCCGGTGGTGGACCGCCGCCGAGCCGAAGTCCCACAGCACCAGTTCGCCGGTGCGCGTGTACAGCGCGTAGCGGCACAGCTTGTCCCGGGTCCACTCGCCGATGGCGACGCCGGTCAGGTACCTGATGTTGTTGTTGTCGAAGACCAGCAGCGCGCCCAGCCCGGCGTTCTCCATCGCTTGCTTGGCGCGGTCCAGTCGGTAGGCCCGCAGCCTGCCGAAGTCGAGCCGCTCCTCGAAGTCGACGTTCATCCGGCCGGGGGCGGGGGCCAGGGGAAGTGCGGGTACGGCCATGGGGGACTCCTGTGCTCGTCCGCTGCTGGTTGGCTGTGCTCGTCCACCATCCAATGCCGCGTGCAGTGGGACTGTCAAGACTTGCGCTGAGCCGCGTGCAGTGTAGGTTTACATCATGTCAGCTGGCTTCGACCCGGAGACGGGGCTCGGTCCCCGGCTGCGCCTGGCCCGCGAGGAACGGCAGTTGTCCGTGCGCGAGCTGGCGCGTCGGATCGGGTGTTCGGCCAGCCTCATCTCGCAGATCGAGCGCGGGGTCTCGGTGCCCTCGGTGGGCGTCCTGTACTCGCTGGCTACCGAGCTTGACACGTCGCTGGACCACCTGCTGTTCGGCGCGGACTCTTCCCGGCGGCCGGGCCTGGTTATCGAGCCGGCGGCCCGGGAGCCTGAGCCCGGGCCTTGCATCGTCCAGCGGGCGGGCGGGCGGAACATCATCGACCTGGCCAGCGGGGTGCGCTGGGAGCGGCTCACCCCCGGCGCGGACGCCATGACCGACTTCCTCGAGGTGATCTACTCCCCCGGCGGCCACTCCACCGACGAGCGCCGTCCGCTGCGGCACGACGGGCACGAGTACGGCCTGGTTATCAGCGGAACACTGCAGGCCAACGTGGGCTTCGAGAGCTACGAGCTGGGTCCGGGCGACTCGATCGCGTTCGACTCCGCCACGCCGCACGAATACCTGAACAAGACCGGCGAGCCGGTGCACGCGATCTGGGTCGTGGTGCACTCCGAGCCCGGCCGCGCCTGAACCTGACTGTACATTCCGGTCAGATTTGCCCTTTCGCGGACAATCTATATCCGACTGGAATTAGGCCGCCGGATAAGCAATCATTACCCCCAAACGATCGTGGCGGCAGAAATTATGTGGGGGTGGGCGCGATGGCGAATGCGGTCGGGAACAGAAATGCGGGCGCCCCGGCGGGGGCCGATCCCGCTGGCGGAGCCGGCGCGGGGCCGCGCACGATTGTGGTCCGGCGAGCAGCGGTCTGGATATGCGCCGCCTGGACGGCGCTGTGGCTCGTTTTGAGCATCTGGCAGATCGTCGGCTCGTGGTCAACTCTGGAGAGCTTGCAAGCCAGTGCCGCGGGAACTACCACCACCATTTCCGCGCCGACGCCGACCGCGAGCCCTGGATCATCGCCTACCGCAGTGGCAACGGCTTCTCCGGCTCCGAATTCCTCGGTTACGACGACCGTTCCCGCGACGACCGTTCCCGCGACGACCACCACGCCGGCCTTGTCGTCTGTGGGGCCGACGGTCCCGCCAACCGTGTCGGCTGCTCCCGGCGGACCACCACAGGCGGAAATACCCGTGCTATGGGGGCACGTCAAGGGTTCGCTTGATCTCGGGATGTTCCTCTTCGCGCTGTCTTTTGGCGCGCTCGGGGCGGCGGCCCATTGCCTGTATTACTTCACCGGAGCATTGGGCGCACAGGGTGAGGGATTCGACTGGAATCGCCTGGGCTGGTACGGCCCTCAGCCGCCGCTGGGCGCCATTCTCGGCGCGCTGGTTTACGTGGCGATTCGGGGCGGGTTGCTGGCCGCCTCGTCCGGCGCTTCGGCGGTCAACATATTCGGCGTGGCCGCCATTGGCGCGGTCGGCGGCCTGTCCGCTTCTCGCGCCTACAAGGTCCTCCTGGCAGGTTCCGGACCGCTATTCGGACCCGGCAACCAGGGCGGCAACCAGGGCGGGAACGAGAACCAGGGCGGGAACGGCAACCAGGGACCGGACCCGGACCAGGCACCGGCACCGGCACCGGACCAGGCGCCGGCACCGGCACCGGACCAGGCACCGGCACCGGGTCCGGACCAGGCACCGGGCGCTAACCAGGGACCGCAGGCCAATCAGCCGACAGCCCCGGACCGGGGGGCGGCAAGCGACGGGAAACCGCCGCCCGAGGGATAACTCGCGGCTTGTCCCCGGAACGATCACGAAATAATGATCGTGGGTCAAAACCCCTCCTATTACATAGGTAATGACCCACGATCATGCGAACGTCGTCTGTCCAGGTTTTGCTGGGGCGGCTTGGCTGATAACTGGCAAGGCCTGTGGGGCACACGTTACGCGCTCAGTGTTGTTTCAGGAATGCTGAATGACCGCTCGCCGCGAAATTTGAAGACCGTGGACCGTTACAGGCGCTAGGGCGACTGTCACGGTCCACGGTGTTTGGTTAGGGGTAGCTGATGAGGTCTACTGGCTCGACTTTGCCTGGGTTGGTCGAGGTCACCGGACCGCCCACGCCGTTGATGATCGAGTTGTCACCTCCGGAGCCCTGGATCCACACGCCGAGGAGGTCGTGGAACTGCACACCTGGCGTCTTGGGGGCCTGGAAGACCTCCTGGTCGAACAGCGTGGCCGTGGTCTGGATGAAGACGACGTAGCTGCCCATCCCGTAGCCCTGGAAGCTCCTGACGTTATTAGTGACCAGGAAGGCGGGATAACCGTCCTGGGTCGGGCTGGCCATCCAGTCGGACTGGGTGGGCGGGTCGTAGGGCAGTTCGTTCTGGAAGAAGATGTCGGTGCCGCCCTGGCCGCTCCAGATCACCTCGGTCCTCTGGTAGTGCTCCACGAACAGGCCGTACGCGGTCACGTCGTTCCCGGTCACTACGAGGCCGGTGTCGCCGCGGTTGGCGGTCCAGCCCACGTCGTTGCCGTGGTCGGCGCGCCAGGCCCAGAGGTTGTCGATGATCGAGTTGCTGGCGTTGTCCAGCAGGCTCACCGTGGCGCTCACCGGGGTGGTCGCGGCGCCGCCGATGCGGAAGAAGACGTCCTGAATCAGGTCGGGGTCGTTGGCCCGGCCTGGTCCCGGCGTCCCGACCGAGAGCAGGACGGGTGAGTTGACCGGGCCGGCGTCGATCATCAGGCCGGACAGCTTCACCCCGCTGTTGGACACGACGATCATGGCCGCGTTGCCGTGCCGCGGGACCAGGGTCGCCATACCCAGCCCCAGCACCACGGTGTCGGGATGCGGGACCACGATGGGCTGATCCAGGTCATAGACGCCCGGGGTCAGGATGAGGTTCAGGCCCCGGGCCATCGCGGCGGTCATGGCCGCGCCCGACGTGCCCGGGCTGGCCACGAAGAACCTGGACAGCGGAATGGAGGTGCCGGCTTCGGTCCCGCTGGCCCACGCAGGACCGGACGAATCGTGCTGGACAGCGGGGACGAAGACGTTGTAATTCCCCTGCGAGTTGGTGTAGAGGAACGGCTCTTCCTCAGTAACCGGGGAGGTGCCGAGCGTGGTGAACTGCACCCCCGACGTCACGCCGAACGACTGCGCGGGAGCGCCGGGGTCTCCGCTGAAGACCTGGTTCCAGACTGAGTTGCTCCACCCGTCCAGGTCGCTGTTTCTCGTAACCCACTGCTGCTGGGAACCGTTGATCACGGATCCGCCGGTGAACTTGGAGTCGGCGATGAACCCGCCGCTGCTGAAGCCTGGATTGCTGCAGTAATCGAACAGGAACAGGTTGCCGTTGACCTGGACTCGCCGCAGCGGTGCGGCCTGCGAGACCGCCCAGAATTCCGTGCTTTCCTGGCAGCCGGTCCCGGTCGTCACGTTGATCGTGAGGTTCGACAGCGAGCGCCAGAAGTTGTCCAGCGCGGTGCAGTTGTTGGTGCCAAAGCACTGGTTGGAAACGTTGATCTCGCCGTTAATGGTGACGTCCCCGGGGGTCAGCCCGAGGCCGGCGACGGTGGTGTAATAACCAACCTGGAAGATGAGGGGGGTCATCGATGATCCGTAGGTGCCGGGCTCGAAGAGCACCGCGTAGCGCTGAGCGCCGAACTGGTTGGAGACCTGCTGGCTGGCGATCGAGTCAAGCGTGCTCTGGATCGAGGCCTGCGACATGCTCGGGGTGAAGACGTAGACGTTGGGCCCGAACGGCCCGCCGGTGGTCGACGGCGCCACGGCAGCCGCGGTCGCGGCGGACGGAGCGGCCGAGGCCGGGCTCGCCGCCCCGGCGGCGAGCCAACCGCCAGTCAGCACGGCCACCGCGGCGGCCAGGGCCCGGCGAGCGACGCGGCTGCTGATGATCGTGTTCAAAGGCGCCGTCCAGAGGCTGTCTTGGCGCATAACGATTTCCTTCCTGTCCGCTCCCCCCTGCTCTAGCCGTCATTTCCCGGAGATAAGCGAAGCCCGCGAAGGCTCATCGAGGAGAAACTCATTCACGCAGGTCACGGCGTATTCGCGAGAACTCGCTCATCATGATCATCCAGGCCGGTATTACCAGGGAAATGACATCGGCCTTAACCTAGCGGTGACGCTGTTAACGCGCCATAAACATCATTGCGCCGCCGTCAATAATCTGTTAACGAAACATGTCGACAATTGTTCACCGCTTACATCGCGGGATTGGCAATGCCGCCCGGCGGATCCGGATGGGGCATCGCTCGCTGCACACGCGGCACGGGTTGCACACCGGTTACGCACAGCCGTCGGTGGCAATGAGGTGAATCCCGGGTTTCACCCCACTCTTGGGAGGTGAAACCCGGGATTCACTACGTTCGAGGCTCGGGCGGGCGATGTGCGGGCGTCCAGAGCGGCTTACGGGGCGGGTGAGGTGCTGGTGGTTGGGGAGGCGTCGGCTAGGGCGGCGTCGGCTAGGACGGGGGCGGCTGGGGCTGGGGAGGCGTCGGCTAGGGCGGCGTCGGCTAGGACGGGGGCGGCTGGGGCTGGGGAGGCGTCGGCTAGGACGGGGGGGCGAGTGGCTTGGGTTAGCCAGCGGGTTATGCGGTCTACCAGGTCGTTGTCGCAGGCGGACTCGGCGTGGCCCATCCCGGGGATCAGCCACAGTTCCTTGGGCTCGCGCGCGGCCTGGTAGAGCTGGCGGCCGTGCTCGGGCGGGAAGTAGGGATCCTGGTCGCCGTGCACGATCAGCAGCGGGACGGGAGCGATCTTCGTGGTCGCCTCGGCCGGCGGGACCGGGATCAGCTGCCAGCCCTCCGGGTTGATCCGGGTGTTCAGCCAGTGCCGGGTGACGAACCGGCCGATCCGGTGCTCGACGGCGAAGTGCACGCGCCGCATCCGTTCGGTGCCCCGGTAGTACCAGCGACCGGGGCCGCTGATCGAGATCACCGCATCGACCCCGCCGATCAGGCCCGCGTGCCGGAGTACGACCGACGCGCCCATCGAGAAGCCGACCGTGGCGATTCGCTGGTAACCGAGCTCGCGCGCGTAGGCGACGGCCACGTCCAGGTCGTTGATCTCGAGGTCACCGAGCGTGGACAGGCCGCCGGAGCGGCCGTGGCCGCGGAAGTCGAAAGTGATGACGCCGGCCGCCAGGTTGAACCCACTGGCGATCCGCCAGACGCGCGGCCGCTGCCAGGACAGGGTGAAGCCGTGCGCGACGATGACCGCGAGGTCTTTCGGGCCGGGCAGGTGCACGGCATCGATCGGGACGCCGTCCCCTGTGACCAGGGTCGTTGCCGTGATGACCGGTTTGATCATGTTCACCCTGACAGTCAGGGTAACAGGACTAGCGGACCGGGGCGCCGATGGGGAAAGCTACCGGTTAGCCCAGTCAACGAAGGAGCACCATGTCCGTGCTGAACGCCTTGACCGACGCGATCCGTGACGGCTCGGTGGAGGTGATCGACCTCACCGCGCCGCTGTCCGCGAGCACGCCGATCATCCAGCTGCCCCCGCCGTTCGGTAACACGACCCGGTTCGGGCTGACCGAGATCAGTCACTATGACGAGCGCGGACCCGCGTGGTACTGGAACGACATCACCACTGGTGAGCACACCGGCACCCACTTCGACGCCCCGGTGCACTGGGTCACCGGCAAGGACGGCGAGGACGTCGCCCAGATCCCGGCGCCGCGGCTGATCGCGTCGGCCGTGGTGCTCGACTTCAGCGCCGAGGCCGCCGCCAACCCGGACTTCCTGCTCGAGATCGACCACGTCAAGCAGTGGGAGGCAGCCAACGGACCGCTCCCGGCGGGTGGCTGGCTGCTCTACCGGACGGGCTGGGACGCGCGCTCGAACGACCAGGCCGACTTCCTCAACGCGAACGAGACCGGCCCGCACACACCCGGGATCAGCATCGCGTGCGCGACCTGGCTGGCCCAGGAGGCACCGATCATCGGGCTGGGGACCGAGACCGTCGGCACCGACGCCGGGACGGCGCACTCCTTCGACCCGCCGTTCCCGTGCCACTCCCTCCTGCTCGGGGCGGGCAAGTACGGCCTGACCCAGCTGCAGAACCTGTCCCGGCTGCCCGCCACCGGCGCGGTCGTGATCACCAGCCCGCTGCCCATCGTGGGCGGCTCGGGTTCCCCGTGCCGCGCCCTGGCCCTGGTCGAGCGCAGCTGAGCATGCGGGTCGCGGAGGCGGTCGGGCAGGGGCTGGCCAAGCTCGGTGCCGACACGGTGTTCGGTGTGGTCGGGAGCGGCAACTTCCACGTCACGAACGCGCTGATCGCGGGCGGGGCCCGGTTCGTGGCGGCCCGGCACGAGGGCGGCGCCACGGTCATGGCCGACGCCTGGGCCCGGACGGCCGGACGGCCGGGCGTGGTGTCGGTGCACCAGGGGCCGGGCCTGACCAACGCCATGACCGGCATCGCCGAGGCGGCCAAGAGCCGCACCCCGCTGCTGGTGCTCGCCGCGGAGGCGCCGGAGATCAGGTCCAACTTCTACGTGGACGTGGCCGGGCTGGCCGCCGCGGTGGGCGCGGTCGGCGAGCGGATCTACTCCCCCGCCTCGGCGCTGGCCGACGTGCAGCGCGCTTACACCACGGCGCTCGGCCGCCGCACCGTGGTGCTCGCACTGCCGCTGAACGTGCAGGCCGCGGCGTTCGAGACGGCCCCGTGGGGAAACACAGCTCAGGCCGCCCCGCGCACGTATCCGGCCGGGCCGGCCCCGGAGGCGGTAACGGCCATCGCGGCCGTGCTGCGCGGCGCGGACCAGCCGGTGTTCATCGCGGGCCGCGGCGCGCGTGGCCGGGCCGGGCGGCCGTCGGCGCGCGCGGACCTGGAACGGCTCGCCGACGCGAGTGGCGCGCTGCTGGCCACCTCGGCGGTGGCCAAGGGGCTGTTCCGCGGCAACCCGTGGAGCCTGGATGTGAGCGGCGGGTTCGCCTCGCCGCTCGCGGCCGAGCTGATCACCGGCGCGGACCTGATCATCGGCTGGGGCTGCTCGCTCAACATGTGGACGATGCGGCACGGCAAGCTGATCGGCACGGGCGCCACGCTGATCCAGGTCGACGACGACCCGACCGCCCTCGGAGCGCACCGGGCGGTGCACCTGGGCGTGGTCGGGGACGTGGCCGAAACCGCACGCGCTGTGGCCGACGCCCTGGCGGGAAGCGAGGGCGGGGGCAGCGAGGCCGGGGACACCGAAGGCGGGGACAGCGAAGGCGGGGACAGCGAAGGCGGGGACGGGGGCGGGGAACCACGGCCCGTTCGGGATAAAAATGAACGTTACGGCGGGTACCGGTCGCCCGCGCTGCGCGAGCGGATCGAACGGGAGGTGCGGTGGCGGGACGTGCCGTTCACCGACGACAGCGACGGGCAGCGGATCGACCCGCGGGCGCTGTCCATCGCGCTTGACGACCTGCTGCCCGCGGAGCGGACCGTGGCCGTCGACTCGGGGAACTTCATGGGTTACCCGAGCATGTACCTGTCGGTCCCGGACGAGTCGGGATTCTGCTTCACCCAGGCGTTCCAGTCGATCGGGCTCGGCCTGGCCACGGCCATCGGGGCCGCGGTCGCGCGGCCGGACCGGCTGACGGTCGCCGCGCTGGGCGACGGCGGCGCCCTGATGGGAGTCAGCGAGCTGGAGACCGTGGTCCGGCTGGGGATCCCAATGGTGGTGCTGGTCTACGACGACGAGGCGTACGGCGCGGAGGTGCACCACTTCGGCCCGGAC
The DNA here is from genome assembly GCA_963819785.1 of uncultured Actinomycetes bacterium. Classification (GTDB taxonomy): domain Bacteria; phylum Actinomycetota; class Actinomycetes; order Streptosporangiales; family Streptosporangiaceae; genus Palsa-504. Next base: position 229,685 of record CAWFXW010000022.1, read on the forward strand.
GGCGACCCGCTGGACACGGTCCGGTTCCCGCCCGTCGACATCGCCGCCATCGGGCGGGGCTTCGGTTTCGACGGGGTCACCGTGCGGTCGGCCGGGGACCTGGACCCGGTCCGGGACTGGCTGGCCGGGCCGCGGGAGCGCCCGCTGCTGATCGACGCCAAGGTCACCTCCGAACACGGGTCGTGGTGGCTGGAAGAGGCGTTCCGCGGGCACTGAGACGAGGATGCGCCCGGGCACCGTATGAGCTCGGTGCCCGGGCGCGCCCCCGGGTTACGCTACGGCCGCACGTAGCGCACGTTTACGAGTCGTCCTTCGGGGCGGCCACCGCCTTCTCGGGCACCCTCCCGTCCAGTGCGGACACCTCATCGGCCCTCGAACTGGCGCCCACGCTGATCAGCTCGTCAGACGGGTACGCCTCCTCGCCGTGGACCGCCACGTCGCCGATCTCCAGTTCCGCGTCGGACAGGCGCAGCTTCATCCGGAACACGTGCTTGATGACCATCAGGATGACGAACGTGACCACCGCGTCCCAGATGATGATGGTGAGGGCAGCGCCGGCCTGGAGGGCCAGCTGCTTCGGGTGCCCGTAGAACAGGCCGGTGGCGACGATGTTGGGATTCTTGCCGAGTCCGAGGTAGACGATCATGTTGGGGTCGGCGAGCAGGCCGACCAGCAGGCCGCCGAACAGCCCGGCGATGCCGTGGGTGTAGACCACGCCGAGCGCGTCGTCCACCTTGTTGAACGGCCAGACGTACTTCGGCAGGTAGTACCAGGCCACCCAGACGATCGAGGAGCAGACCAGGCCGATCACGATGGCGCCGAAGCCGTTCACGTAGCCGGCCGCCGGGGTGATGCCGACCAGGCCGCAGATCATGCCGTTCAGGCCGCCGAGGAAGGTGGGCTTCTTCTCGCTGCTGAACGCCATGTCCATGACGATCCAGGTCAGCATGGCGACCGCGGTGGCGAGGTTGGTGTTGAGTACCGCGGCCGCGGCGTCGGCCCCGGCGAAGTACGGGTCACCGCCGTTGAAGCCGTTCCAGCCGAGCCACAAGATGCCGGCGCCGACGGCGACGAACATGAGGTTGTTCGGGACGGCCCGCTCGCGGTCGCGCTTGAGCCTGGGCCCGATCACGGCGGCGGCGACGAAGCCGGACACGCCGGCGGCCAGGTGGATGACGTAGCCGCCGGAAAAGTCCAGGGCGCCCTTGCCGGCCCAGTAGCCGCCGCCCCAGAGCAGGAAGGCGTTGACCGCGTAGGCGAAGGTGATCCACAGCGGCACGAAGATCATCCAGACCTTGAAGCTGATCCGGCCGAGCACGCTGCCGATGAACAGGATCGGGGTGATCGCCGCGAACACGAACTGGAAGTACTCCACCGACGCCCCGGGGAGATGCCAGCTCGGTACCGCCGGGTTCACCAGCGGGATGCTGGCCTGGTCCTGCTCGGCGGCGTGCCCGAGGATCGTCCTCGGATCACCGATGAAGGTATGGAGCAACGGCGTGCCGAAGCCCAGCTTGAACGCCCAGAGCACCCAGGTGATCAGGACCAGGCAGAAGGTGGTGAACACCATCATGACGGTGTTGATCGCCCACTTCTTCTGGACCAGGCCGCCGTACAGCACGGCCAGGGCCGGGATTGACATCAGCCCGACCAGCGTGGCCGCTGTCATCTGCCAGGAGTTATCCCCGGCGTTCAGCCAGCTTGGATAGGGAACCACTACGCCTCCAGGGGCTATCGGGGGCTTCTGGGGGCCAACGTGACGCTGGCTGTACCCGGCCGCTGTGTATTCCTGCAAGGCATGTGTCCCATGCGCGAGTTTCGGTCGTATTACTCAGTTGTTACGCGGGCGGTAACGCCTGCGGCCGAGGTTTCCTCGATGTGTCGCAGCCGATCACCTGGTCAGCGGGGGTATGCCGGTCCGGCGGCCGTCAGGGCCGGCGGGCTCGGGCTTTTCGTCATGTCACGTTCACGTAACAGTGACACTGGTGCCTCTTGAGATAAATCCCCCGATAGCCGTACTCTGCCGGGCCCGGGCACTATGCCGCCTACCTGGAGGACACCGATGGCTATGAGGCCGAACTGGTCGCTGGGTCAACCTCCAGGGTCAGGGGCAGGTCGCGCGACGACCTCCCGATCCGGATCGCGTGCTCCCCAGCCGGGCGGATCCAGTCGGCATCGTGCTCGGACCAGCGTGCGAACGCACGGCTGGGCACGATCAGCCGTGCCGTCACGCTCTGCCCGGGCGCGGCGGTCACTGCGGTGAACGCGGCCAGCGTACGCGGCGGGTCGGCCGCGTCGCTGCCCGGCGGCTGATGGTAGGCCTGCACCACCTCCCGGCCGTGCCGGGAACCGGTGTTGCGCACCGTTACCGTGACCACGACCGAACCGTCGGCGGACGGGGTGGCCCCCGCCGACTCATAGCACCAGGTCGTGTACCCCAGGCCGTGCCCGAAGGGGAACTGCGGCTCGATGCCCGCCCGGTCATAGCCCCGGTAACCCACCAGCAAGCCCTCGTCATAGCGGAGCGTTCCGTCCGCTTCGGGTATCGCGTGCAGGACCGGGCAGTCCGCCTCGGCGCGAGGGATCGTGACCGGGAGCCGTCCGCCGGGTTCGGCGCGGCCCAGCAGCACATCCGTCACTGCTTCACCGAATGCCTGGCCGGGCAGCCAGGCATAGCCGACCGCGGCGACCTGATCTGCCCAGGGCGCGAGCACCGGCATGCCCGCGTTCACCACCACGATCACCCGGTCACAGGCGACCGCGACCCGGCGGATCAGCTCGTCTTGCCTGCCGGGCAGCGCGAGGGTGGACCGGTCGGTCCCTTCGGCTTCACCGCCCGGTGGGGTGCCGACGATGACGATCGCCGCGGCCGCGGTGGCGGCCGCGGCTTCCGCCTCGGCGAGCATCGCCTCCTCGTCAGGCTCCGGGACTATGCCGAGCCGCAGCGCTACCGGGGGCAGATCCCAGTCCGCGGCGCGCAGCGTGACCACCACGTCGATCCCGGTTCCCGCGGTGAGTTCACGCACGGCCCGGAATTCACCGGGCCGGGTCATCGCCCGCACCGGGTCGTCGGCGGCGGGGGCGTGGCCGGTCACGATCTCCTGGCCGTCCACCACCAGGGTCAGCCATCCGGTGCCGCCCGCGGCGAGCACGTGCCGGCCGGTGGTTTCCGGCCGGTACCGGGCGCGCAGTGTGAGCGTGGCGGCGCGATCCCCGCCAGGAGATTCCCACCAGGTGAACGCGGCCGCTTGGCGGTGCTCGCTGACCAGCGGGGTTCCGCCGGAGTCGTGCACCTCAAGCCGGACGCCGGGTTCGCCGGTCTCGGGGTCGGTGAGGCTGCCGAGGGCCGGCTCGGGCACAACCTCCCAGTTGGGGCAGCCTTCGTGCACGGTGACCGGGATCTGATACCCGGCCAGCGCGTAAGCGATCGCGTCCGCGGGGACCGACACCGGCGTTCCGGGGACCGCGGCGCTGCCGCCGCCCTGGCCCACCGGCCAGGATGCGTTCGGGCCGATCACCGCGACCCCGCCGCGCCGTCCCGCCGGACCCAGGGTCGCCGGGTCGAGCGGGAGGGCCTCGCCCGCGTTGCGGAGCAAGGTGAACGAGGCCGCCGCGGCGCGGCGCAGCACGCCGGGGCTGGCCAGCAGCGGGGCGGGCACCTCAGTCATGCTGCCTGCCCGGTCCGCGATGCCGATGAGGCGGCGGACCTTGTCGTCCACCTCGTCCTCGGCTATCCGGCCCGCGATGACCGCGGCGAGCATCCGGGTGCCCCAGGGGCCGTCCGGGCCGGGCATGAGCAGGTCAAGTCCGGCCAGGGCGGTCGGCAGGGTGCTGCGTGCCGCGCCCCAGTCCGACACCGCCACGCCTCCGAAGCCCCACTCGTCCTTGAGGACCGTGGTGATGAGGTGGTGGTGCTCGGTCATCGGGACGCCGTTCACCCGGTTGTAGCCGGCCATCACGAGCCGGGCGCCGGCCTCGACGCAGGCCTCGAACGGGACCAGGTACAGCTCGCGCAGCGTCCGTTCGTCCACCCGGACGTCGAGGCTCTGCCGCCCGGTCTCCGAGTCGTTGCACACGAAGTGCTTGAGCGTGGCAGCAACACCGCCGTCCTGAAGCCCGGTGACGTAGCCGGTCGCGACGCGGGCGGTGAGCAGCGGGTCCTCGCTGAAGCACTCGAAGCCGCGCCCGCCGAGCGGGGTTCGCATCAGGTTGATGGTCGGCCCGAGCAGGACGTCAATGCCCTTGCTCCGGGCCTCCCTGGCCAGCTCGCCGGTGACGGCCGCCACCAGCTCCGGGTCCCAGGTGGCACCGAGTGCCGACGGGCAGGGCAGGCTAGCGGCCGGGACGCGCTCGTCCATCGAGGCCCCGCGCACGCCGGCCGGCCCGTCCGAGACGGTCAGCGGGCGCAGCCCTATCGCGGGGTTTGCCGCGGTGTGCCATGTGTCCGCGCCGGTGAGCAGCGTGATTTTGTCGGTGAGGGAAATTGCCTGGTGACCGGGCAGCTCCCCGAGGAAGAGCGCGGCCGGCTGGCCGCGCTCTTCGCTCGCGGGGTGCTCGTTATCAGCACCGTTTTGTCGCATGCGTCAGGTTTCTGTCCTGAGCTGTCCTCCTGTTGCGCTGCCGATCACGAGGCCGGGGTGAGATGCAGGATCACGAACTCGACGTCCTGGTTGTTGGACGGACCGGGGTCGGAGTAGGGGTTGGCCTGGCTGGGCCAGCCGACGTAGTTCTTCGTGGACCACTCGGCCCAGAGCGCGCCGTAAAGCAGCGGCGCCTCAGGCACCTGGGTGGCCATGATCTGCTGCAGCGAACCCACTGCGGCCTGCTGGGCGGTGGTGGTGGTCGCGGCCGCGAGCTGGCCCAGCGCGGTCTGCGCCGCCGGGCTCTTGAACCGGCCCCAGTTGCCTGACGCGGCCGTGCCGAGCGGGGCAGTGGCGGTGGAGTCCATCCACTGCTGGAAGTTGGTGTACGGGAGGGAGCCGGCCGACCAGTGGAGCACTGCGTCGAAGTTGCCGTTCTGCACATCGGTGTTCCACGGGGCGTAGCCGCCGGCTTCGCCCACTGCGGTCACGTCGAAGCCCTGGGCGTTCAGCTGTGTCGCGATGAGCTTGATGTCGGTGTAATAGTCGGTGAAGTCGGAGGGGTCCTTGAGCGAGAACGAGAGCTTCTGCCCGTTCTTGGTCCACTTGCCACCCGACTTGGTCCAGCCGTCGCTGGTCAGGATCGAGGCCGCCTTAGCGGCGTCGCCGGCGGCGGGCAGGTCGTTGGCGTACTGCGAGGAGACAAGCGACTGGCTCGCGGGCAGCAGCAGCCCGCTGGACGAGGTCGCCGGCGCCTCGTAGCCGGACTCACCTTGGGTGGCCAGCTGCTGGCGGTTAATCGCGTAGCTGATCGCCTGCCGGACCTTGGGGTCGTTGAGCGGGGCCTTGGTGGTGTTGAACCACATGGTGACCACGTTGTTCGCCGCCATGTACGGGGCGGTCGACAGCCACACGTGGTTGGTGGACGGGTTCTTGGCCACGAAGACGTTCTGCACGTTCGGGATGTTGTTACCGGCCCAGTCCACCTGACCGGACTCGACGGCCGCCGGGGAGGTACCGGTCGCGTAGCCGGGGAAGATGACCTCGGGTACGTGGATTGAGGACACGTTCCAGTACTGCGGGTTGTACTTGAGAGTGACCTTCTGCGGGGTGAAATTCGACACCGTGTACGGCCCGGTGCCGACCGGGTTGGCGTCGGCGTACTTGCCCGGGTCCCCGACCGACTGCCAGACGTGCTGCGCGACGATCTGCTGAGAGCCGATCGCGTACATGTTCCCCGCCTCGGGGGTGGGGAACGTGAGCTCGACGGTGTTCGGCCCGGTGGCCGTCGCCGAGCTCACGGTAGGTGTCCCGTTGACGTCCGCGGTCGCGGCGTACTTCTTGATCAGGTTGAAGGTGAATGCCACGTCGGCGGCGCTGAACGCCTGGCCGTCGGTCCACTTCACCCCGGACCGGGTGGTCAAGGTGAGGGTCTTGCCGTCGGCGGACCACGAGTAGTTGGTGGCCAGCATCGGCACCGGAGCCTGGGTCGGCTGCATCAGGTTGAACAGGAACAGCGGCTCGTAGATGAGGTCGGTCGCGTGGAGGTTCCACCCGGTCGAGGCGCTCGCGGTGAGCGGGTTGAAGTTCTTGGTTAGCGGCGACAGCTCAGCGGTCTCGACAACCAGCGGCTGCGTGCCCATCTTGGAGCTGGCACTTGCGCTCGTCGTGCTCGAGCTCGGGCTCGTCGTGCTCGACGAGCTCGACGGCTCGAGGCTGCTGCAGGCCGCGACCGCGAGCACCGCGACCGCGCCGAGGGTGTAGATCGCCCTGCGTGGGAACTTGTCTGTGTTGCATTGTAGACTCCGTTATGCCCGGCCGGCGCGGCGTCGGCCCTTGGTGTGTGACCGTGTCGGGGTCTTTACTGAGTGGCGGTCCGGCCGGCCGGGTCCGTGCCCGGTTCCGGCTCACCGGCCGGGTCGGCCTGGCCGGTCGCGTCCTGGGTAGTAGCGGCGGGATTTGTCGGGGTATGGCTGGGAACCTGCGGCGCGTGCAGCCAGCACGCGCTGCGATGCCCCGGCCCGGTCTCGAAGGCGGGCGGGGCTTGTCGTGCGCACACGTCCATAGCGAACGGGCAGCGCGGGTGGAAGCGGCAGCCACCGGGCGGAGATACCAGGCTCGGGGGCGCGCCGCGACCCTGCAGCGACGGCGGTTCGGCCCGGTCAGGATCGGGTGCCGCCGCGAGCAGGAGCTGTGTGTAGGGATGACACGGTGAATCGGTCACGCTCACGGCAGGACCGGTCTCCACCAGCGTCCCCGCGTACATGACCGCCACCTCGTCGGCCAGGTAGCGAGCCGACGCGATGTCGTGGGTGACGTAGGCGATGGCCAGCCGCTCGTTGTCGCGCAGGCCGGCGAGCAGGTTGAGCACGCCGAGCCGGATCGACACGTCGAGCATGGAGACCGGCTCATCGGCGATCAGGATCTTGGGCCGCGCCGCCAGGGCGCGGGCGATGGCCACGCGCTGCCGCTGGCCGCCGGACAGCTCATGCGGGAGCTTGGCCGCGAACTCCTTGGCCGGGGAGAGTGCCACCCGGTCCAGGAGCTGCTCGATCGCGGCGTCCTTGGACAGGTTATCCGCGGTCCCGTACAGCGCCAGCGGGCGGCCCACGTGATATGCCACCGTGTGCGCCGGGTTGAGCGAGGCGAACGGGTCCTGAAGCACCATCTGCACGGTGCGCGCGTAAGCCCGCCGGGACCCGGCGGTCGCGGGAACGCCGTGCATCAGCACCTCGCCGGACGTGGGCGTCAGCACCCGGGCCAGGAGCCGGGCCAGCGTCGACTTGCCGCAGCCGCTCTCGCCGACGATCGCGAGAATGCCGGCGTCCGGCACGGTCAGCGACACGCCGTCGACCGCGTGCACCACGGACCCCCGCCGGAGCATGGCCCGGCCAGTCTGATGGACGGGGAAGTGCTTGGTGACCGACCGCGCCTCCAGCGCGGGGGCTGGCTCGCTCATCGGGAACCTCCCATGCTGGGCTCGGCCGCCAGCGCGGGCGGGAGGGAAAGCGAGGACGCGACCGGATCGTGCAGCCAGCAGGAGACCAGGCGGTCCGAGGTTTCGTCGCGCGCGGGCGTGCGCAGGGACGGGGTCCGCTCCCGGCACACGTCCATGGCGTAGGAGCACCGCGGGTGGAACGAGCAGCCAGCCGGCGGGTGGCGCAAGTCGGGCGGGGCGCCGCCGATGCCGGTCATCGTCACCCGGGGGCCGTGCAGCGACGGGAACGAGTCAAGCAGGCCCAGCGTGTACGGGTGCCGGGGAGCCCGGAACAGTTCGGGCGCGCTCGCCTGCTCCACAATGTGTCCCGAGTACATGATCGAGATCGAATCCGCGATCTCCAGCAGCAGCGACAGGTCGTGCGTGATGAACAGCACCGCGAACCCGAGCCGCTTCCGCAGCGCGGCCAGTTCCTCCAGGATCTCCCGCTGGGTGACCACGTCCAGGGCGGTGGTCGGCTCGTCCATGATGACGATCCGCGGCTCGAGCGCCAGCGCCATCGCGATCATGGCGCGCTGCCGCATCCCGCCGGACAGTTCGTGCGGATACGCGCGAAGCCGGTCCGGGGTGATGCCGACCATCCGGAGCAGTTCCGCGGCTCGCTCGTGCCGCTCCGTCCGGCTCATCTCCGGGCGGTGGGTCCGCAAGACGTCGGTGAGCTGGACGCCGATCCGGAACACCGGGTTCAGCGCGTTCATCGCGCTCTGCATGACCACTGCGATCTGGGACCATCGGATCTGGCGCAGCTGCCACTCGGTGGCGGCGAGCAAGTCGATCACGCCATCCGGCTGGCTGCCTGTTCCCGGCTGGCCCGCCGCTAGGTGGAGGCGGACGCTGCCCGCGGTGATCACCCCGGGCGCGCGCAGCAACCGGGTGATCGCATAGGCGAACGTGGACTTGCCGCTGCCGCTCTCCCCGGCTAGGCCCGTCACCTCGCCCGGGTACAGGGTGAGGTTCGCGCCGGTCACCGCTTGCACCGCGTCCTGGCCGACGCCGTAGTCGACACTCAGGCCGCGCACATCGAGCAGCGGCGTGCGGGCAGTCGGCCTAGTGGTCATAGGGAGATCTCCGTGTCCGGGATAGCGCGGTCCTGTGCGGTGCCGGCCAGGTCGGTGCCTTCCAGGGCCTGCGCGGTCACCGGGGTGAGGCCGAGCCGGAAGCGGCGGGGGAGGCCGGCGCCACGGGCCGCCTTGCGGGACAGGCCGGCGGCCCTCAGCCGCGGGTTGATGAACTCATCGATGCCGAAGTTCAGCAGCGCGAGCGCCGTGCCAAGCAGCGCGATCGCCAGGCCAGGCGGAACGAACCACCACCACCAGCCGCTTTGCTCCGCCTGCAAGTTCCCCGCCCAGAACAGCATGGTTCCCCACGACCAGTGCGAGGCGTTGATCAGCCCGAGGTAGGCGAGCGATGCGTAGGTGCCGATGGCGTAGATCACCGTGAACAGGAAGGACGACGCGATGATCGGGATCAGGCTGGGCATGATCTCGAAGCCGATGATCCGCCACGGCCGCTCACCGATCAGCCGCGCCGACTCGACGAAGTCCCGGTTCCGCATCGACAGCACCTGCACCCGGAGCACCCGCGCGCCCCAGGCCCAGCCGGTGATGGCGATGATCAGCGCGATCAGCGGGTCGTTAGCCGAGGACGAGGTGCCGAGGAAACCGGTCAGCACGATCAGCAGCGGCAGCGCCGGCAGCACCAGGGACACGTTGATCAACAGGGAAAGCAGGTCGTCAACCAGCCCGCCGAAGTACCCGGCCGCCACCCCGATGAGGACGGCAAGCACGGTCGCCGCCGCGCCGGCCAGGAACGCCACCAGCATGATCGGCCGGGTCCCGGTGAGCAGCTGGGACAGCACGTCCTGCTGGAGGTTGGTGGTGCCGAGCAGGTGCGCCGCCGAGGGCGGCTGCGGCGTGCCGTTCGTGGCGGTGGTTATGAAGTCCGGGTCATAGGGCGACAGCGCCGAGCCGAAGATGGCCAGGAAGACGAAGATGGCGAACAGCGTGGTCCCGGTGATGACCTTGGCCGAGCGCGGCAGCCGGATCCGTCGCCGGGTCGCGGGTATCATCACCGGGCTGGGCACCCCTGGGGCGCCGACGCTGGTCACGGTGGTCATGGGATCACGCCTCCCGCCGGGCTCGCGGATCGAGGAACACGTAGACGAAGTCACCGATCAGGTTCGCGGCGAGCACGGCGAACGTAATGATCAGGAACAGGCCTTGCAGCAGCGGGTAGTCGTGGTTAAGCACCGCCTGCTTGAGCAGGTAGCCGATGCCGGGGTAGGAGAAGACGATCTCGGTGAGCAGCGCTCCGGATACCACGAAGCCGATCGCCAGGGAGAACCCGGTCACGCTGGGCAAGATCGCGTTCCGTGCCGCGTAGCTCAGCACGCGCCGCTTGGGCAGGCCCTTGGCCTGGGCCATCAGCACGTAGTCCTCGTCCATCGTGGTGACCATCACGTTTCGCATGCCAACGGTCCAGCCGGCCGCGGACGCGAGCACGATCGTGAGCGCTGGGAGGAACGCGTGGTCCAGCACATCCTGGACGTAACCCAGGTTCCAGGCCGGGTTCTCGGTGATCGAGTAGCCACCGAGGAGCGGGAACCAGTGCAGGCTGGTACCCAGGAGGGCGACCAGCAGGATCGCCAAGAAGAAGTACGGAGCCGCCTGGAAGAAGGTGAGCGCGGGAAGCAGGTTGTCGAGGACGCTGCCACGGCGCCAGGCCACCACGATCCCGAGCGCGGTTCCCAGCGCGAAGCTGATCGCCGTGGCGATCCCGACCAGGCCCAGCGTCCAGTAGATCCCGCCGCCGATGACCGAGCTGACCGAGGCGGGATAGAAGCTGGTAGAGGTGCCCAGGTTGCCGTGCAGCAGCTGACCCCAGTAATGCACGTACTGGTCCCACGCGGACTGATGCCCGGACAGGCCGAACTCTTCGTACAGGCCCTTCAGGGTGGCGGGGGTGATCGTGCCGTGCAGGTTGGCCAGCTGCGCGGCGACCGCGTTGCCGGGCACCATCCGGGGGATGAAGAAGTCGATCGTGATCGCAATCAGGGCGGCGAGCAGGTAGAACGCCAGCTTGCGGGCGAGAGCCTTCACCGTTCCCTCCGTCCCGTCTCGCCGGGCGCGCAGCCGCAGCTCTCCCGGCGCACCAGCGTGGTGGGCAGTACCACGTCGCGGGAGGCTGGCCGCTCCCGGTTGATCATCGCGAACAGCAGCTCGAACGCGACCGTGCCCAGCTCCCTGATCGGCTGCCGCACCGTGGTGAGGCTGGTCCGCAGGTGGCGGGCCATGGGCAGGTCGTCGAAACCGGTCACGGCCACCTGGCCGGGGACGTCGACGCCGTGCTCGCGGAGCGTGGCCATGACGCCGAGCGCGGTCTGGTCGTTCGCGCAGATGATGACCTCCGGCAGCGGGTCACCGGCGGCGAGCAGGCGGCGGATCACCTTGGCGCCGCCGGACGCGAAGTAGTACCCCTGCCAGTCAGGGCCGCTGGCCAGCGTCGCCCCGGGTACCCGAGCCACCGCGGCGGCGATTGCCTGATGCCGCTCGATGTTGTCCGGGCTGTCCGCGTAACCGCCCAGGTACGCCAGCGACCGGTAGCCGTGATCGCGGAGCAGGTGCTCGGCCAGCTCCCCCATCCCGCCCGCGTTGTCGCCGCGCACGTTGGCGGTGGCCGGGGCGGCGGCGCCCGCCAGCGTGACCACCGGCACGTGCCGGGCCAGGCGGGCAAGCTGCTCGGAGTCCAGCACCTGGTCGTGGAGGATCAGGCCGTCGCTCTTGCGGGCCAGCCCCCGGATGCGCTCGGTCGGCTGGTGCTCGTTGACATCGACGGAACGGATCAGCAGGTCGTAGCCGTACCGCTGGGCCGCCACCTCGATGCCCCGGTTGATCAGGTCGGGGTACTGAAGACCCTCTCCCTCGTCCGCGAACATGTCCTCGTCGGTATCCACGCGGGAGGGCCGGCGGACGATCACGCCAACCACCTCCTTGAGCCGGGCGCTCAGCGCCCGTGCCGCTCCGTCCGGGGCGAAGCCGAGCTCGCTGACCGCGGCCAGCACGCGATCCCGGGTTTCCGGCCGGGGATTCCGCTGCTCGTTGAGCACCCGGGACACGGAGGCGATAGACACCCCGGCCAGCCTGGCGACGTCGTAGATCGTCGGCGCGTTGATCCGCTCGCCGTCGGCCATGTCAACGGCCGGGTCGCCTGGGGACGCCACGCCGACGGTCCGGCGCGGGACGGCGCCGTCGGGCGGGGTTTCGATCATGAGCCGGCCTCCTGAGCTTCGGTAACCGCTTTCCCTGCGGTAAGCGCTTACCCGTGACATAAATTAACCTGTTTCGCCCGGGATCTCAAGGGCTCGTTTCGGTACCGTTACGCGAATGTGACGCCGAATGACAGGGCTGGTGCTGGTGCGACTGGCGTTCATCCAGATCGGCCCCGTACCGTAACGGAGGGCGAGGTGGCTGGCGCGGCGTCGGCCGGGCCCGGCGTCGGCGATATTAGAGAGGGGCCCGCGGCCAGACCGTACCGGGAGACAACCGAGGGCGGCTATAGGACGCGGTCCACGCGGCGGACCCAGATCGTTGTTTCCCCGATCTCATACAGAACCCTGTAGGGCCAACATGCAGCCGACTCGTGGCCAGGCCCCAGGGCACCGAGCCAGGCGGTCGAGGATCGTCGGCGAGAGCGTCGATCGCTTCCAGCACTTTGCTCAATCCTGACGAGTCATCCAGGTACTTGCCGAGCGACAGCGAGACCGGTTCCTCGATCAGGACCCGGCGCTGGATCACTGAGGCAGCCCCAGGCGCCGTCGTACCTCGTCGGTAGTCAGATAGCTCGTGCCGTCCGGAAGGGCAGGCAAGCCGAGGATTCGCCGCGCCTCCCGGTCGGATAGCTGTTCCGTCTGCCCGGACGCCTCCAGCGCGTCCAACTCCTCGATCCGAACTGCTGCCTCGGCCTCGGCCAGTTCCTGCGGTGAAGCGAGCCGCGCCAGCGCTCGCAGCCTTCTCAGCTCTCGCGCGGGCACCTGGGCCAGCGGCTCTTCCGGGCCGGTGGGCTGGGCGGTCATCGAGTGCTCTCCTTCGCCGGGATGCTGCCGGCCGTCGGTATCGCCGACGGAATCTCCCCCTCCAGGCACCATATAACGGCGTCGGCGATCAGCGTCGTACGTCATCATCCGGGACATCTGAAAATGTCGCGTCGCCCGTCGCGCGCTACGCAATTGCGTGGCGCGTTTCCGCGGAAACGTTTCCTGGCTACGGTTACGCCTGCCCGCTAGGCTCGCTCGACGCTCACGGTGAGCGGGAGGGATGCGGACGACGGGCCCGCGGCCAGGGTGAACGCGCCGGGTTCGGTGGACCAGGCGTCGCCGGCCCAGTGCTGGAAGGCGCGTTCGGGGATCAGGATGCCGACGGTGACCGTCTCGCCGGGGTCCGCGTCGACGGTGGCGAAGCCGGCCAGCCACTTGGCCGGGCGCTCCACGGCCGACCCGGGCCGGGAGGCGTAGACCTGGACCACCTCACGGCCGGGCCGCGAGCCGGTGTTCCGCACCGTCACGCATACCGCCACACCGGGAGCACCCTGCGGGGCCTGGTCCAGCATGATCGACTCATGAGCCCAGGTGGTGTAGCCGGTGCCGTGACCGAACGGGAACAGCGGCTCCCGCCCGTCGCGGTCGTAGGCGCGGTAGCCGATGAACAGCCCCTCGTCGTAGGTCAGCACCCCGTCGGCCGGCTGGGTGGACGGCAGGCCTTCCTCCGAGGCGGGCCACGTCATGGGCAGCCGCCCGCCGGGCTCGACGTCACCGAACAGCACGTCGGCTAGCGCGCCGCCGTATTCCTGGCCGCCGAACCAGGTCAGCAGGATCGCCTTCGCGTCCTGGGCCCAGGGCAGCAGGACCGGGGCGCCCGAGTTCACCACCACCACGGTCCGGGGGTTGGCCGCGAGGACCTCGCGGACCAGTTCGTCCTGGCGGCCGGGCAGCGCCAGCGTGGTGCGGTCGAAGCCCTCGCTTTCCACCTCGGAGGTGGTGCCGACCACGACCACGGCCGCGTCGCTGGCCGCGGCCAGGGCGGCGGCCGCCGCGATCTCCTCGTCGTCGGTGCCGTGCGGCGGTACCAGGTTGAGCTGCACGAGCGTGCCGAACCCGGCGAGCGGCGAGGATTCCACGTCGTGCTCGAGCAGCACGTCGATCGCCTGGCCCGCGGCCAGCTGGACCGGGGCGAGCTGCTGCGGCGGACGCATCAGGGCCTCGGCGATGTCGGAGTCCTCGGGCATCGTCAAGGTGACGTCGAAGATCTCGGCGTCGTCGACCACCAGCCGGTACCGGCCCAGGCCCGAGACGCCGAGCTGGTATTCGCCGCCGATGGTGGCCCGGATCACGCAGCGCACGTCCACCCGGGCTACAGGCCCGGTAACGCCCGAGGACGCGAAGCCGCTCAGCCACAGGAACGTGCCCCCGTCGCGCAGTTCCGACCCGGCCAGCTCGCCGGCCGGCGACCAGAACCGGACCTCGGCGCCGGTCCCGGAGTCGACCGTCCGGTCCGGCCGCAGCAGCCAGGGCGCCCGGGCCGCCGCCCCGCGCAGGTGCGAGGTCACGCCCGGCGCGTACGTGACGTGCGGCCCGGCGCTGCGCAGGCCCTCAAGCGGCGAGATCGTGTACGGCGGGAACACCGCGGCGCTGCCGCCGCCCATGGTCCTGGCGAGCTCGGCGTTCGGCCCGATCACGGCCAGGCGCAGTCGCCGGTCGAACCCCGGCCGGGTCTCGGCGCGGCTTCGCGGCAGCGGCAGGAGGCCGTCGTTGCGGGCCAGCACGAACCCGCCCGCCGCCGCGGCTCTCAGGTCCTGGGCGACCGCCACCGAATCCGGGGCCCGCACGGTCAGCTCGGGCGAGGCGAGAGTGGAGGTGGGGGTGGGGGTGGGGGCTGCCGGAGGCAGCCCGGGCGGGGAGATAGCGGAGGCGGGGGTGGGGGCTGCCGGAGGCAGCCCGGGCGGGGAGAGAATGGGAGCCAGCGCGCCGACCCGAGCGGCCAGGCGCAGGATGCGGACCACCTTGTCGTCGATGAGCGCCTCGTCGACCGCGCCCTTCCCGACCGCCTCGACCAAGGCCTCGCCCCAGGGGCCGAACAGGTCGGCGGGCCCGGGCATGGCCAGGTCGAGCGCGGCCTGGGCGGCGGCCTCGGTGTCCCGGGTGGCGGTCCAGTCCGACATGACCAGCCCGTCGTAGCCCCACTCGCCGTGCAGGATGTCACGCAGCAGCGGGCTCTGCGTCATCGGCGACCCGTTGACGCCGTTGTAGGAGGCCATCACCGCCCAGGCACCTTCATCCCTGACGATCGCCTCGAACGGCGCCAGGTACAGCTCCCGCAGGGTCCGCTCGTCGACGCGGACATCGACGGTCATCCGCTGCGTCTCGGAGTCGTTGGCGACGAAATGCTTGACCGTCGCGCCCACGCCGGACCGCTGCAGTCCCCGCACGTAGGCGACGCCGATCCGCGCGGTCAGCAGCGGATCCTCGGAGAAGCACTCGAAACTGCGGCCCGCGTACGGGGTCCGGTGCAGGTTCACGGTGGGGGCGAGCAGGACGTCGACGCCCTTGCGCCGGGCCTCGCCGGCCAGCAGCGCGCCGATCGCCTCGACCCGTCCGGTGTCCCACGTGGCGGCCAGCGCCGTGGCCGACGGCACGTTCGCGGAGCTGTCCCGCTCGTCCCAGGACTCGCCGCGGACCCCGGCCGGCCCGTCGGACAGCACGAGCCGGCGCAGTCCCGCCTCCGGCTCGGCGTGCAGCGCCCAGAAGTCCTCCCCGGTCAGCAGGCGGATCTTCTGCTCCAGCGACAGACGGCCGACCCGGCGGCGCAGTTCGGCCTCGTCCGGAACACCTACGCCGGTCACGGGGCTGGCAGGTTGACCAGGGATGCGAGCGCAGCGCGGTGCACGTCGGGGGTGCCGAAGGCGATCGAATCCGCCTTGGCCCGCTTGAGGTACAGGTGCGTGGGGTGTTCCCAGGTGAACCCGATGCCGCCATGCAGTTGCACGGCCTCCTGCGCGGCGTGCACGGCGGTCTCCGAGCAGTACGCCTTGGCGATCGCCACCGCGACCTTGGCGTCCGGGTCGCCGGAGGCCAGGCAGGCCGCCGCGTACCGGGACGCGGCCCGCGCCTGGCTGACCGCCACCCAGACGTCGGCCAGCCGGTGCTTGAGCGCCTGGAACGACCCGACCGGGCGGGCGAACTGACGGCGTTCCTTCACGTAGGCCAGCGTCATGTCCAGGCAGCGCTGGGCCAGACCGACCTGCTCGGCAGCCAGGACAGCCGCGCCCGCGGTCAGCGCCGCGTCAAGGGCCTGCGAGGCCGCCGCGCCGGACGCGATCAGCCGACCCGGGGCGTCGTCGAAGGACAGGTCACACAGCTGCCTGGTCATGTCCAGCGACACGACCGGCGCCTTGGCCACGCCGGGGTCGGACATGTCGACCAGGTACAGGGCGTTCGGCACGCCGTCGGCCGGGACGAGCAGCACGGTGGCGGGCAGGGCGTCGGCGACCCCGCTGACCGTGCCGCGCAGCCGGGCGACCCCGGTCTGGGCGTCGCCGGGCCTGGGCCCGGCCACCCGGACCGAGACCGGGAACGGCCCGCCCGGCGCGCAGGCGAAGGGGACGGCCAGGGTCACGGTCACGCTGCCATCGGCCATCCGGTGCAGCAGGTCGGCCGCGGCCCGCGCCGGGGTGAAGGGCGTGCCCGAGGACACCGAGGCGGAGCTGCGCGGAACACCGGTGGCCACGTCGGCCGGGATGCCCGACGCCACACTCAGCAGGGCAGTGGTGGCCACGACGGCACTGCCGAGGAACGGAACCGGGGCCACCGCGCTGCCCAGTGCCTCGGCGGCCGAGCACACCTCTTTGTACGAGGCCCCGGCGCCGCCGTCGCGCTCGGGGATGAGCAGCCCGGCGCAGCCCAGGTCGCCGGCCACGGTCTGCCACAGGCCGTCGTCGTAGGTCTCGGTGGACTCGGTGCGGGCCAGCACCTTGTCCAGGCTGCCCCGGTCGGCGAGCAGGGAGCCGAGGCTGTCCGCCAGGGCCTGTTCGGTGTCGGAGTACAGGAGATCGGGGAGGTCCGCCCGGTCGCTCACTGCTTTCCTCCGCTCGTCTGCGGGGCGCCTATATGGCGCCTCCTTCCCTCGTCGCTTCGCTCCTCGGTCCAGTCGGCGCCGCGCCCCTTCGACTCGCTCATCGCGGCAGGTCCTTCCATGGGATGTCCTTGTCGGCGCGGGGCTCGGGCGGCAGGCCCAGGACCCGCTCCGCGATGATGTTGCGCAGGATCTCCGAGGTGCCGCCCTCGATGGAGTTGCCGCGAGCACGCAGGTAGCGGTAGCCGGGGCTGCGGCCGTAGAAGTTGGAGTGCTCGGGCCGGCGCATGGTCCAGTCGTCGTAGCGCAGGCCGTCACCGGCGGACAGCTCGACATCGAAGCCGGAGATCTCCTGATTCAGCCGGGCGAACACCAGCTTGGCGGCCGAACCCTCGGGACCGGGCTTGCCCGCGGCCAGCTGCTGGCGCATCCGCTCCCCCGCCAGCCGGGCGACCTCGGCCTCGGTCCAGAGCCGGAGCAGCCGGGCGTGCAGGCCGGGCGTGCGCAGCTCGGGACGGTTCCGCCAGGTGGCGACGGCCGGGCCGATCATGCCCGACTCACGCGGCCCGGCGCGCGAGGCGCCGATGTTGACCCGTTCGCTCATCAGCGTGGCGTTGGCCACCTTCCAGCCCTCGCCGACCGGGCCGATCCGGTCCGCGTCCGGGATCCGGACGTCGGTCAGGAACACCTCGTTGAACTCGGCCTCGCCGGTGATCTGCCGTAGCGGGCGGACCTCCACGCCGGGGGCCGTCATGTCCACCGAGAAGTAGGTGAGGCCCTGGTGCTTGGGCACGTCGGGATCGGTCCGCGCGACCAGCAGCGCGCGCTTGGCCTGATGCGCCTGCGAGGTCCACACCTTCTGCCCGGAGACCACCCAGCTCCCACCCACCTCCCCTTCCCCCTGCTCTGGAACAGCCCGGGTCGCCAGCGCGGCCAGGTCGCTGCCCGCACCGGGCTCGCTGAACAGCTGGCACCAGATCTCCCGGCCCGTCCACAGCTCGCGCAGCCAGCGCTTCTGCTGCTCGTCGGTGCCGTAGGCCAAGATCGTGGGCGCGGCCATGCCCAGCCCGATCGCGTTGCGCTCGGGGTCGTTGCCGGGCGAGCCGGCCGCGGCGAACTCGGCGTCGACGACCTGCTGCAGCGAGCGGGACAGACCCAGCCCGCCGAGCCCGTCGGGGTAGTGCACCCAGGCCAGGCCCGCGTCGAAGCGCGCGTTCAGGAAGTCTTGCCTGGGCGTCTCGTGCGGGTCATGCTCGGCGAGGAACGCGCGGGTCCGCTCGCGGAGCTCTTCAGCGGTCAGCACAGTGTTGTCCTAAGCACAGTTTCTTCCTTAGCACAGATTGCTGAGCATTAGCAGAGGGGACCGCCGGCGACGTAGATGACCTGCCCGGAGACGTAGCCCGCGCCCGCGCTGACCAGGAAGGAGATCACGTTGGCCACGTCCGCGGGCTCGCCCACCCGGCGCACCGGGATCTCCTGCGCCCTGGCCTTCTGGAAGTCCTCGAAGTTCACGCCGATCCGGCGCGCGGTGGCCGCGGTCATGTCGGTGACGATGAAGCCCGGCGCGACCGCGTTCGCGGTGACCCCGAGCGGCCCGAGTTCGATCGCGAGCGTCTTGGTGAAGCCCTGCATGCCGGCCTTGGCCGCGGAGTAGTTGGCCTGGCCGCGGTTGCCGAGCGCGGAGGAGGAGGACAGGTTGACGATCCGCCCGTAATGCTGTTCGACCATGTGCTTCTGCACCGCGCGGGTCATCAGGAACGCCCCGCGCAGGTGCACCCCGAGCACCGTGTCCCAGTCATCGTCGGTCATCTTGAACAGCAGGTTGTCGCGGATCACGCCGGCGTTGTTGACCAGTACCACGGGTGCGCCGAGCTCGCCGGCCACCCGCTCGACGGCGGCCTCGACCTGGTCCCGCTGGCTGACGTCGGCACCCACCGCGACCGCGCGCCCGCCGGCGTCGGCGATCTCCTTCACCGTCCCGGCACAGCCGGCCTCGTCCAGGTCAAGGACCCCGACGGCCATCCCGTCCGCGGCCAGCCTGCGCGCCGTCGCGGCGCCGATGCCACGGGCCGCCCCCGTCACGATCGCGACTGTCTGTGTCACCGATGTTTCTCCTTGTGATATTCCGAACGGGCCGTGGTGCGTGCCGCCGTTTTACTGCGTGTTCGCGGTGGTGCGGGCCGCCGACTTCCGCAGCTCGCGGCGGGCCAGCGACCTCTTGTGTACCTCGTCGGGGCCGTCGGCGAACCTGAGCGTGCGCGCGGCCGCCCACAGGTGGGCCAGCGGGAAGTCCTGGCTCACGCCGCCCCCGCCGTGCGCCTGGATGGCCTTGTCGATCACCCATTCGGCCATGGCCGGGGTCACGATCTTGATCGCCTGGATCTCGGTGTGCGCGCCCTTGTTGCCCACGGTGTCCATCAGCCACGCGGTCTTGAGCACCAGCAGCCGGGCCTGCTCGATCCTGACCCGGGACTCGGCGATCCAGTCCTGGATGACCCCCTGCTCGGCCAGCGGCTTGCCGAACGCGGTCCGGGAAGTCACGCGCTGGCACATGAGGTCCAGGGCGTGCTCGGCCGCGCCGATCTGCCGCATGCAGTGGTGGATGCGCCCGGGGCCCAGCCGGGCCTGCGCGATCGCGAACCCCTCCCCCTCCCCGGCGATGAGGTTCTCGGCCGGGACGTGCACATCGGTGAAGACGACCTCGGCGTGGCCGCCGTGCGTCCCGTCGGTGTAGCCGAACACCCGCACCCCGCGCTTAACCTCCACCCCGGGTGTGTCGGGCGGCACCAGGATCATCGAGTGCCGCCGGTGCCCGCCGACGGCCTCCTCGCCGGTCACGCCCATGACGATGAAAATCTTGCAGTCCGAGCTCATCGCGCCGGATGACCACCACTTGCGGCCGTTAATCACGTAGCCGTCGCCGGCCTTGGTGATCGTGGTGGCGATGTTCGACGCGTCGCTGGAGGCGACGGCGGGCTCGGTCATGCAGAACGCCGACCTGATCGTCCCCTCGAGCAGCGGGCGCAGCCAGCGTTCCTGCTGCTCCGGGGAGCCGAACTCGGCCAGCACCTCCATGTTGCCGGTATCGGGCGCGGCGCAGTTCAGCGCCTCCGGGGCCAGCGAGGGGCTCCAGCCGGTGATCTCGGCCAGCGGCGCGTACTGCAGGTTGGTCAGCGGCGGGTCCGGCAGCAGCGCCGGGTCCAGGGAGGCGACCGCCTTGGCCGCCTTGCCGGTCAGGAAGAGATTCCACAAGCCGCGACGACGCGCCTCGGCCTTGAGCTGCGCGGTGACGGGCAGCCGGTCCCAGATGCGGCCTGCGGCCTCGGCCGCCTCGACCTGTTCGGCGAAGGCCGGCTCGGACGGATAGACGTGCTCGTCCATGAACGCGAAGAGGCGTTCACGAAGATCCTGCGTCCGGTCATCGAAGGCGAAATCCATGGAGCACACCCTCTCACTCGGTCGCGCAACAGCCTACCTACCGACCAGTACGCTCTCCGTGGCGGCTCCCCTAGCGGGTGAGGCGGAAGACGTAGACGTCGCCGGAGGAGTAGATCTCGGTGTAGGTGCCGGGCGGGTAAAGGCCCGTGATGTAGGCGGGGACATTCTTGATCGCCGGGCTGTAGTCGCTGTCCTGGCCGTCGAAGACGATGTACTGGGTGCGCGGGTTGCCGCTGTTGCCGATCCAGTAGGTGTCGGTCCGGGCGGCGAGCGGGGCCAGCAGGTCGAGCGTGGTCAGGACGCTGGCGCCGTCGGGCACCCGGGCCATCGCCGCGTTCGCCGCCGCGACGTGCGGGCTGATCCGGTACGTCTGGGCGTTCCACAGCTGGTTGAGCGGGAACTGGAAGGCCAGCGGGACCGCGATCGCGACCATCATGGCCGCGCCGTAGCGGCGGGCGCCGGCCAGCGCCGCCCGCCACGGGCCGCGCCGGCCGCTGCCCCACCCGGCCCACCCGGCGGTGTTGGATTGGCCTGGGCCTTCGGCCGCGGCGTTGGATTGGCCTGGGCCTTCGGCCGTGGCGGCGGCGGCCATCGCGGCGTCGATCCTGGCCAGCGCGTCGATGGCGGCGACGAAGATGACCGGCATCACGGTGGCGTTGTAGTGCCAGTACGTCCCCCAGAAGGCGCTGTTGGTGGCGATGAAGCGCAGCAGCAGGCTCGGGACGGCGATCAGCAGCAGCGGTGAGCGCAGCGCGATGAACGCGGTCGGCAGCAGCAGCATGACCAGGGTCTGCAGCTTGTCCGGCCAGGCGTGGAAGAGCTGGCGGACCAGGCCGAAGACCGACGGGTGCCCGCCCGGGGCCAGGATCCCGCCGTCGGTCCAGTACTGGTAGAGGTGACCCGGGCTGAAGTGCGGGATGATCACCCCGATGGCCACGAACGACCAGGCGAAACCCCAGATCAGCAGGAACTGCCCGGCCTTCATCCGGCCGCGGCCGTCCGGGTCCGCCGGGTTCTTCGGGTCGGGGATCGGCGCGCGCAGGCCGGCCACGATCAGGTAGATCCCGATGGCCGCCACGGTGAAGCCCTGATCCTCCTTGACGAAGACCAGCGGCAGCGCCCAGCCGACGGCGGCCCTGGTGTTGCCGCGGGCCAGCGCGGACAGCGAGAAGGCCAGCAGCGGCACGGCGAACGCGATCTCGTGGAAGTCGAACTGAGCCAGCTGCTGCAGGCCCCAGGAGAACGCGTAGGCGACCGCGATGGCCCGGGCCGGCCCGGGGCCTAGCTTCTCGCGGGCCAGCTGGCTGACCGGGAAGATCGACGCCGCGGCCAGCAGCGCCTGCCCGACGACCAGCGTCGCCGAGGAGGGAAAGACCCGGAAGAACGGCGCCAGGACCGCGACGATCGGCTGGAAATGATCCCCGAGCAGGTTGAAGCCGGGGGCCCTGATGTTCACGATCGGCGCGGACAGATCGGCGTACCGCCGCACGTACTCGGTGTAGATGCCCAGGTCCCAGGAGGACGGGTTGAGCTGCATCAGCCGGAACAGCGAGATGGCGGCGTACGCGCCGAACGCGACCACCGCGGTGGCCCAGGTGACCGGGTCGGCGTAGGCCCCGGCCGGGGGAGCGAACAGGCGCGGAGCCAGCGAGCGCAGCGGGACGGGGCGCAGCGGGAAAGGCCGTGCGACCGTCCGCTGCGGTACCACGGCCGGCGGTGCCGTCTCGACCGAATCGGCACCGGATGGCGCTGGCTGCTCGTCCCCCATCGCGCGCAGGATACCCCGTGCGGCGACCGCCGGAAACGGGTCAGACGAGCAGGAGTTTCCCGATCCGCAGGCCGGCCGCGTACAGGCCCACCACGCCCAGCGCGGCCAGGTAGGCGGCCCGCCACAGCAGGCTGGGATCGAACACGCCCGCGGTGAGATCACGCAGCAGCACGACCCCCTGGTACAGCGGCGTCCACTCGATGATCACCTGGGCCGGCCGCGGGTAGACGCTGAGCTGGTAGAACGTGGCGGAGAACAGGAACAGCGGCATGCTGGCCAGGATCACGTAGTCGAAGTCCTGCCAGCTTTTCATGTAGGTGGTGCCGAACATGCCGATGGCGGCGAAGCCGAAGCCGATCAGCACCGCCACCGGCACGTCAAGCACCGCCCACGGCGAGTGCACCAGGCCCAGCGCCAGCATGACGGTCATGAACGCGATTGCGTAGATGGTGGCGCGGACCAGGGCCCAGCCGATCTCGCCCAGCGCGACCTGGGTCGGCCGCATCGGGGTGGCCAGCACCGCGTCGTACAGCTTGGCGTACTTGAGCCGGAAGAACACGTTGAACGTCGAGTCGTACATGGCGCCGTTCATTGAGGACACCGCGAGCAGGCCGGGCGCGACGAACTCCCGGTACGGGATGAGCTTCCCGCCGGGACCGGGCACCTTCCCGACCAGCACGCCCAGCCCCAGGCCTACGGACAGCAGGTAGAACAGCGGCTCGAAGACCCCGGAGATGAACAGCAGCCAGAAGCGCCGGTAGGCGCGGGCGTGCCGTTCGATCAGGCGCAGGCTGCCGGTGTCGGTGCCCGCCCGCTTCAGGCGCGCGAGCGGCCCGGCGGGCGGGAGCATCCGGAGGGTGGTGACGCTCTCAGACATACAGGCGCCTGCGGTAGGTGCGGGCTCCGGCCCAGATGCCCACGGCGGCCAGGACGGCCAGGTAAGCGACGTGGCCGAGCATCCCGGCCGGGTCGCGGCCCGCGGTGCCGACGCTGAACGCCCGGCACAGCGCCACGCCGTGCCACAACGGCGTGGCGTAGGCCAGCGCGCGCAGTCCGGCGGGCAGCTGGGACAGCGGGAAGAAGGTGCCGGAGAACAGCATCAGCGGCATCACGAGGAACCGGAAGATGTAGTTGAACGACGTCTCCGCTTTGACCGTGACCGCCCAGGCCGCGATGGGGGCGGCGAAGGCCAGCCCGGTGAGCACCGCGGCCGGATAGGCCAGCACCACCCAGGCGGACCTGACCGCACCGAACGCCCACATGACCACCATGACCACCGCGCAGTTCATCGCGATCCGCATGGCCATGAACATCAGGTGGCCGCGGAAGATGTGGGCGGGCTGCAGCGGGGAGGCCTGCGCGCCGAAATAAATCCGGTTCCACTTCAGCGAGCCGAACACGGGGTAGCTCGCCTCGCCCACGGCCGCGTTCATCGCGCCGGTAGCCAGGAGGGCGGGGGCCAGGAAGGCCAGGTAGGGGATCCCGTCCAGGCTGGCCGTGCCGTGCTTGTCGACCAGCGTGCCGAGCCCGAAGCCCAGCGCGCCGAGGTAGCAGATGGGCCCCAGCACCATCGACCAGATGCTGGAACGCCAGATCCGCCGGTAGACGGTCAGCCAGCACTGGAAGGCGCGGAACGACAGCGAGGAATACGGCCAGCCGGGCTGGGCGGCGCCAGTGGTCAGCAGAGCGGGGGCCACTAATCCTCCAAGCGGCGGCCGGTCAGCCGCAGGAAGACGTCCTCGAGCGTGCCCCGGCGGACTAGCGAGGTGAGCGGCTCCAGGCCGCTGGCCCGCACCGCGGCCAGGGCCGCGTCCCCGTCGGGTACGTAAAGCAGGATCCGGTCGGCAAGTACCTCGGTCCGTTCGGCAGAAAAATCTTTAAGCTTGTCCGCCGCGGCATCGTGCACGTCCGGGTCGAAACGCAGCTCCAGGACCTCCGGCGAGCAGTAGCGGGCGATCAGGTCGCGCGGCGAGCCCGCGGCCGCGAAACGGCCGTGGTCCATCACCACCAGCCGGTCGCACAACTGCTCGGCCTCGTCCATGTAGTGCGTGGTCAGGATCAGCGTGACGCCGCGCTGCTTGAGCCGGAACAGCCGGTCCCAGACCACGTGCCGGGCCTGCGGGTCCAGGCCGGTGGTGGGCTCGTCCAGGAGCAGGATCTCCGGCTCGTTGATGAGCGAGCGGGCGATGGTCAGCCGGCGCTTCAGGCCGCCGGACAGCGGCTCGACCCGGTCCTTGGCACGGTCCGCGAGCTGCACGAACTCGAGCAGTTCGGCGGTCCGGTCCCGGATGACGCGCCGGGGCAGCCCGAAGTACCGGCCGTAGACGAGCAGGTTCTCCCGGACGGTGAGCTCCATGTCGAGGGTGTCCTCCTGCGGCACCACGCCGAGCCGGGCCCGGATCGCCGAACCGTCGCGGACCGGGTCGAGGCCGAGGATGCTCAGTTTCCCGCTGGTCGGCGGCGACACGCAGCCGATCATCCGCATCGTGGAGGACTTGCCCGCGCCGTTCGGCCCGAGGAACCCGAAGGCCTCGCCGCGGTACAGGTCGAAGTCGATCCCGTCGACCGCGGTGAAGCTACCGAACGCCTTGGTCAGCCCGCGGGCCCGGACGAGTACCTCGGATTCTGGACGTTCCAGCACCCGATCCAGGCTAGCCGGGGGTTATGACATTCCTCGAACGGTTTTGCCACCGGCCCCTTACCACATCAGGCGACACGATAGTGTCGGATCCATACGGGATGGACTAAGCCAGAGGGGCGACGCCGCGGTGACTTTGATTCGTAACCTCTATGCGCGCTTCCAGGTGCTGATCCACGAGGTGGCCAAGTTCGGCATCGTGGGCAGCCTCGCGTTCGTGCTCACCCTCATCCTGTTCAACACTTTCCACTCCGGGGCCGGGATGAACCCGATCTTGGCGACGACGCTGGCCAACGCCTTGGCCACCGTGTTCGCCTTCCTGGGCAACAAGTTCTGGGCGTTCCGGCATCGCAAGGGCAGCCACTGGGGCCGCGAGACCGCCCTGTTCTTCCTGTTCAACGGCATCGGGATCGTCATCACCGACGGTGTTGTCGCCCTGGTGCACTACGGGTTCGGGCTCCGCGACAACTTCTCCCTGAACGTGGCCAACGTCGTCGGCATCGGCCTGGCCACGCTGTTCCGGCTGTACTGCTACCGGCGCTGGGTGTTCCTCTACGCCGACGGCCAGGCGCCCGCCGCGGAGCAACTCGAGCCGGAGACCTCGGCCAGCAGCTGAGCAGTGCGGCCGCGGGCGTTACTGGCAGCCGCGGACGGCAGACAGGCCCAGGGGCGCGCTGAGCGCGGCGTCCTGCTGGGCCTTGGTCAGGTAGCCGACGGCGGCCATCCGGTCGATGACGTGCACCAGCCGGGCCCGGGCCCGCGCCGGGTAGACCAGCGGATCGTCGTAGGTCGGCGCGTTCACCGCGCCGGCCAGCATGGCGGCCTGCACGACGGTCAGCCGGTACGGCGGCCGCCCGAAGTAGCCGCAGCTGGCCGCCTCGAGCCCGTAGTAGCCATGGCCGTAGTACGCGATCTCGGAGTACAGGCGCAGGATCTCGGCGCGGGTGTAGGCCCGGTTGAGCTTGACCGCCAGCACGACCTGTTCGAGGATCTGCGGGAAGCTGCTGTGGCCCGAGGTATACAGGTTCTTGGCCAGCTGCTGGTCGATGGTGCTGCCGCCGCCGTCGGTGTGCCCGGTAATCCAGGAGGCCGCCACCCGGAACAGCGCCAGCGGATCCACGCCCGGGTCGGCGTAGAAGCGGTGGTCTTCGGTCGCCACCAGGGCCTCGGCGAAGTACTGCGGCACCGGCGGGCCGGGATAGGCGACGTGGTGCTCGGCGGCCTGGGCTTGCGCCAGGGACGTGGCCTGGCCGGCCGAGGGGGTGAACGCATACAGCAGGGCGACCCCGGCCGCGAAGACGGCGATCACCACCAGGATGACCTTGAGAATCGTTAGCACGAGCCGGAACTGCCAGCTGCGGGGGCTGCGGGTCTTGGGCCGGTCACGCCTGGGGAGCGGGCGCGTTGGCTCGTACTCGGCGTCTTCGCCGCCTTCGCCGCCTTCGCCGCCTTCGCCGGAGGCCGAGCGGCGAGCGCCAAGTACCTTCAAGTGCTCCGGTCCTCCGTTCGCTTCCGGTTCCCTTAGGTTCAACGAGCGGGCCGCCCTCGCCATACCCGGCACATGGTAACTTTCTACCCGGCCCGAGGCGCGTACACCTCGCGGCCGGGCGCGGCGGGTGCGGCCTTCGTTTCCGGGAGGCGGCGCGGTTGCGCTAAGCTGACGAAGCCCGCGGGCAGTACGCCGCGGGCAACGGGACGTGGCGCAGTTTGGTTAGCGTGTCGGTCTGGGGGACCGAAGGCCCCGGGTTCAAATCCCGGCGTCCCGACAACACATCGTCCGGCCTGGGGGCCGTGGTCCACGAGCCCCGTCTATCGGGGTCTGTGTGCCACAAGCCCCAGCGCGGCGGCCAGGCGGCCTGGGGGCCTGGGGGCCTGGGGCGGTCATATCTACGAGACGTATCCCGCACCGCGGGGGTTGCGCGGCGTCTGGTATTGAATAGCGGCATGCCTGTTGAAGGAGAATACGAGCCGAGCACGGCGGCCTGGGTCCGCGATCAGGTCGAGCTGTACGAGAGTTCCGGCGGGTCGCAGGGCACGACGCTGCGCGAGACCGGGCTGCCGGTGGTGATCGTGACCAACCTTGGGGCCAGCAGCGGCAAGGTGCGCAAGACGCCGGTCATGCGGGTGGAGCACGACGGCCGGTACGCCATGGTGGCGTCCAAGGGCGGCGCGCCCGAGCATCCGGTGTGGTACTACAACGTGCGCGCCAATCCCCTGGTCGAGCTGCAGGACGGTCCGCACAAGCAGGACATGAGGGCCCGCGAGGTCAGCGGCGAGGAGCGCGCGCAGTGGTGGGAGCGGGCGGTCGCTGCCTACCCGCCGTACGCCGAGTACCAGCAGAAGACCACGCGGCACATCCCGGTGTTCGTCCTGGAGCCGGTCGGCGAAAGCTGACGCCGCCCCGGCCAGGTCCGCGGGGCGGCCTCAAATCGGGACTCAGCCGTTGATCGTGCCCACGCCAGGGACGATCGGCTCCTGGACGCTCATGTAGATCGGCCCGCGGTGCGAGCAGACCGGGAAGGTGAAGGCCGCGTCGGTGGCGCGGCGTTGGCCGGGCGGGTAGACGCGCAGGTCAACCGCCGAGTTGACCTCGTGGCAGCCGGGCTCGGTGGTGACTGCCACGTCGTGGTAGCCGAGCAGGGTGTGCGCGGTGGCACCGGGTGCCAGGTTCACGATGCGCGCGCCGTGCAGGCTGCCCCAGTCGGCCGGGCTACCCAGCTGGTGGCCGTTGCGGTCGAGCGCGGAGACGCCCGGGTAGCCGAACAGGTAGCAGGTGTGATGGCTGAGGTTGGTGAACTCAAGCGGGTAGTAGACCGTGCCGGCCGCGCCGTTGCCCTGGTCGAGCGCGAGCCAGACGCCGAGGTCGCTAGCGGTACACCTGGGGATGACCCGCGCCAACGTGGTGGCGGCGCCGGAGGAGGAGGAGGAGGAGGAGGAGGAGGGGCCGCGTAGGCGGCGGTGGAGATGGCCAGTCCGGCCACGGCCGCGGCGGCGACCGCGACCACCCGCCGGGAGGTGGTGGAAAAGTATGTCATGACAATCATCCTTTTAGTGCCCGGGATCCGCTGTTTATGGGTCCTTCCGCCCTTTAAGACGGAGATGCACGGTCCTCGGTTGTATCTTTCTTTGCGGAACGAACGGTGGTGGCAGTGGCCATCACAGGCTTTTCGCCAATCCGTTCGGCACAATGGTGCGGTGACAGGACGGGCAGAACTCATCCGCCGGGCTCAGGCTCATGGCGTGGCGGTCTCGTACACCAATTGGCGGGGCCGGGTGGTGGAGGTCACCGACGAGACGCTGGCCGCCGTCCTCCAGGCGCTGGACGACGAGCGATGCCCGGCGCCGACCACGGTGCCGGCGTCCGGCGCGGTGGCGCCCTTTCCCTCTCGGCGGTCGTGGGGCTTCGCGGTGCAGCTGTACTCGGTGCGCTCCCGCGGCTCCTGGGGACATGGCGACCTGCGCGACCTGGCCGACCTCGCCGCGTGGAGCGCCACCGCCTTGGGCGCGGGCTTCGTGCTGGTCAACCCGCTGCACGGGGCCGAGCCGGCCGCGCCGGTCAGCCCGTCCCCGTACCTGGCCATGACCAGGCGCCACCTGTCCCCGCTTTACCTGCGCATCGAGGACGTCCCGGAGTACGCCAGGCTCGGTGCCGATGACCGGGCTCGGGTCGAGGCGTTCGGCGCGCCGCTGCGCGCGGCCAGCCGGACGGCGGCGCTGATCGACCGGGACGCGGTCTGGACGGCCAAGCGCGCGGCGCTGGAGATCATTCACGCGGCGGGAATCAGTCCCGGACGCCGGTCGGAGTTCGACGCCTTCCTGGCCCGCGACCCAGAGGCGGTGCAAGACTGGGCGACCTGGTGCGCGATCGCGGAGACGCACGGCCCGGACTGGCGGACCTGGCCGGCCGCGCTCGCCGATCCGCGTTCGGCGCAGGTGGCGGCGCTGCGCCAGGAGCGCGCCGACCGGGTGGAGTTCCACGCCTGGCTGCAGTGGCTGACCGCGGAGCAGGCCGCCGCCGCGCAGCACGCGGCCCGGCAGGCCGGCATGAGCATCGGCATCGTCGCCGATCTGGCCGTCGGCGCGCATCCGGGCGGCGCCGACGCCTGGGCCCGGCAGGACGTCATCGTCACCGCCATGAGCGTCGGCGCGCCGCCGGATGAGTTCAACCAGCGCGGCCAGGACTGGACCCTACCGCCCTGGCACCCCGGCTGGCTGGCCGCGCAGGCCGGCCAGCCGCTGGCCGAGCTCGTCGCGGCCACCACGCGGAACGCCGGGGGCCTGCGCATCGACCACGTCATGGGGCTGGCCCGGCTGTGGTGGATACCGTCGGGGATGGCCCCCGGCCAGGGCACCTACGTGCGCTATGACCATGAGCTGATCGCAGACGTGCTGTGCGCCGGGGCAGAGCGCACGCGGGCGCTGGTCATCGGGGAAGACCTGGGCACGGTCGAGCCCTGGCTGCGCGACTTCCTGGCCCACCGCCGGGTCCTCGGCACATCCATGCTGTGGTTCGA
Source organism: uncultured Actinomycetes bacterium (assembly GCA_963819785.1). GTDB lineage: Bacteria > Actinomycetota > Actinomycetes > Streptosporangiales > Streptosporangiaceae > Palsa-504. The sequence goes on from CAWFXW010000022.1 coordinate 258,743, forward strand.
GCGCCGCGAGGACGGCACGCCGCGCGGGCCGCAGGAGTGGCGGCGCGGCTGCCTGGCCACGGTCGGCACGCACGACATGCCGCCGGCCGCCACGTTCCTAACCGGGGAGCAGGTCAGCATCCGGGCCGAGCTCGGCCTGCTGACCGAGCCGGAGGCGGACGAGCGGGCCGCCGCCCGGGCCGAGCTGGACCGGTGGCTCGTGATGCTGGCCGGCGAGGGCCTCCTGCCGGGCGGTGCCGCCGGGGTGCGGCCGGAGGCCTTCACCGCCGCTCTGTACGGCTTTCTGGCCCGGACGCCGGCCATGCTGATCGGCGTGTCGCTGGCCGAGGCGGTCGGCGAACGCCGGCCGCAGAACCTGCCCGGCACGGTGAACGAGTACCCGAACTGGCGGATCCCCCTCACCAACGGCCAGGGAGCGCCGGTCCTGCTCGAGGACCTGCCCGGGCACGAGGGCGTGCGGGCCGTGGCTGAAGCGGTGTCCGGCGGGGGGCGCGGTACCAGCGATGCGAAGGAGATAGAGTCCACGCGTGACCCGTGATGAACTGGAAGCGCTGCCCTCCCGCGAGCTGCACGACATGGCCGTCCGGCGGGCCCTGCATCACGTCGACGTGGAGTTCTTCTGGGAGCTGCTGCGGGCCATCCCGGCGGCCGAGGCCTCGGAGGGACACGACGTCGAGGCCGGGAGAGACATCACGCATCTGAGCGTGCTGCTGGACGATGCGATCGACTCGGGAGAGGGTGACGTGGCCGAGGCGCTGCGCCCGCTCTACCTCGACTACCTGGAGAAGCACGGGGTAGGCAGCTGAGCGGCTAGGACCTGGTGAATTGAATGAATCCGGGCTTTCACCACCCAAGAGCGTGGTGAAAGCCCGGATTCATCGCATTGGGGTGCTGGCCCTTGGCTGGACTACTCGCCCTGGCCGAGGACGGCTTCGATCTCGAGGTTGATCGTGACCTTGTCGCTGAGGACCACGGCGTTGGTGGCGCCGGGGATCGGGCCGTTGTAGCTGACCTCCCAGTCGTTCCGGTTGATCTCGGTGGTGGCCGAGAAGCCGGTACGGGTGCCGCCGTACGGGTCGGGGCCGAAGCCGTTTACCTCCAGGAAGAACGTCACCGGCTTGGTGACGCCGTGGAGGGTCAGATCGCCGTCGAGCAGGAAGTTCTCACCCTCCGGGCGGATCCCGGTGGAGCGGAACGTCATCTCAGGGTGCTTCTCGATGTCGAAGAAGTCCGCGCTGCGGATGTGGTTGTCCCGGGTCTCGTTGCCGGTGTTCACCGAGCTGAGGTCGACGGTGGCGGTGACGGCCGACTGCAGCGGGTCCGGGGCGGTCGTGATCGCGCCCTCGAACTTGTCGAAACGACCGCGGACCTTGCTCACCATCATGTGCCGGACCACGAAGGACACCTCGGAATGAACGGGGTCGATGGTCCAGGTCCCGGCGACGTAACCGGGAATCTCCACGGCAGCCGTAGTCATGGCTCCTCCTAGTAGTAGTACTCTCTTGTTCTTAAGTTCGTTTCCGTGCCTTGCTTCCTTATAGTAACCCACTATACTTGAACCGTCAAGGACTTTATGTTGAAGGGTCAAGTTCTTCGCCGGACGGGGCCGCGCGAAGTAACCTGGTGAGGTACGGAGGAGGGATTGTCGTGGATTCCGGGCAGCTAGACCCGGTTTGCGAGCCGTCTGAGGCGGTCGGGGGCGAACCATGCGAGACGGCTCATGAGCCGTCGGCTTGCCGCGCCCGCTCGGTCTTGCAGCGCGTCGGCGACAAGTGGTCGATGCTCGTGATCGACCTCCTCGGTCAGGGCACCAAGCGGTTCAGCGAGCTGCACCGCTCGGTGGACGGCATCACGGCCAGGATGCTGACCGTCACGCTGCGCGGGCTGGAGCGGGACGGCATCGTGACCCGCACCATCCACCCCGTCATCCCGCCCCGGGTCGAGTACGACCTGACCCCCATGGGCCTGACCCTGCTCGACACCATCGGCCAGCTGGTGACCTGGGCCGACTCTCACCTGCCCGAGATCAGCGCCGCCCAGGCCGCCTACGACGCCAAGCACCCGGCCGAATAGGCGGGGGCGGGAGTGGATGAGCTGACCGAGGCGGACCGCCGGGCCGAACGGGAATACCGGGAGCGGCACGGATCGTCCTTCGGCGCCGCCGCGGCCGCCTACGCGGTGCATCGTCCTGGGTATGCCGAGGCCGCGGTCCGCTGGGCGTTGTCGCCGGTCCGGGACCGCAGTCCGCTACGGGTGCTGGACCTGGCCGCCGGGACCGGCAAGCTAACCGTGGCCCTGGTCGCGCTGGGCGCGGAAGTCACCGCGGTGGAGCCCGATCCGGCCATGCTCGCCGAGCTCAGGCGGGAACTCGGAGCGGTGCGGTCGCTGCCCGGCCGCGCCGAGGACATCCCGCTCCCCGACGGCAGCGTCGACGCGGTCCTGGTCGGCCAGGCCATGCACTGGTTCGAGCTGGACCTGGCCATCCCGGAGATCGCCCGGGTGCTCGCGCCGGGCGGCGTGCTGGCCGCGCTGTGGAACGTCGACGACGACCGGACCGACTGGGTCGCGACGCTAGCCCGGATCAGCAAGGGCGAGGCGAACGTGACGCTACTGCGGTGGCGGGACCGCGCCGGACACGCACGGCTGGAGCGCCTGGCCGCGGCCGGATCCGGCCTGTTCGAGATGCCCGAGGTCGGCGAGTTCGAGAACGGGCAGCGGCGGACCGTGGACTCGCTACTGGCCACCATCGCGACACACTCGACCCTCCTGGTCATGGCGGAGCCCGAGCGCTCCCGGCTGCTGGCCGCGGTGCGCGACTTCCTGCGTTCCCGTCCGGAGACCGGCACGGGCGAGTTCGTCTTCCCTCTGGTCACTGCCGTGCTGCGGGCCGCGCGAAAGCATGCGTGAGGTCGGTACCCGTCGCGCTCACGTTCTTGCTACGAGACCCTCGGCGGCGCTTACCGCTCCTTGGCCCGCTTGGCCGCTGCTGGCCCGGACCACAAGCTCGGGGGTGAAGACGATACGGCGGTGCTCGTGCTCGTCGGGCCGGTCGGCCTCGTCGAGAAGGAGTTCGGCGGCCGCGCGCCCGAGCTGATACTTGGGCTGACGGACCGAGGTGAGCGGCACGGCGGCATCGGCGGCGAACTCGATGTCGTCGTAGCCGACCACGGCGAGATCCGCGGGCACGCTCACGCCGGCCTGGCTCAGCCCGCGCAGCACGCCGAGCGCCAGCATGTCGTTGGCGCAGAACACCGCGGTCGGCTTGCTTCGCGTATCGTTTCGCGTGTCCTTTCGCGCGCCGCGGAGCAGGTCATCGGCGGCGACGGCGCCGCCGCGCGGGTTCATGGCCGGGACGGTGACCTCGGTCAGGACCTGGCCCGGGTCCAGTCCGGCCTGCTCCACCGCCCGGTAGGCGCCCCAGCGGCGGTCGGCGCACTGCCGGATCGCGGTCGGCCCGTTGACCAGGGCGATGCTCCGGTGCCCGAGGCTCAGCAGGTAGGTGACCGCGATCTCGCCGCCGCGCCGGTCATCGACGGCGACCGAGCACTGCGAGGCCGAACCCGGCCGGTCAAGCAGCACCACCGGGGTGCCGCGATCGCGGATCCGCCGCAGCTCGGGCGAGCGGCCGTGCACCGGGGTGATGAGGATGCCGCGGACCCGCTGCTCCTCGAGCACGCGCAGGTACTGGCGCTCCTTGTCGTGCGCCTCGTCGGAGTTGCACAAGATCACCGCGTAGCCCGCGGCCTGGGCGTAGTCCTCGACGCCGCGGGCCACTTCGGTGAAGAACGGGTTCGTCACGTCGAGCACGACCAGGCCCAGGCAGCGGCTCCGGCCGGCGCGGAGCTGACGCGCCGAGCCGTTCGGGATGAAGCCGAGCTCCTCCATGGCGGCCTCGACACGAGCGCGGGTCAGCGGCCGTACCAGGTCCGGATGGTTCAGCACGTTCGACACGGTGCCGACCGCGACCCCGGCCAGGCTCGCCACGTCCTTCATGCCCGCAGCCATCAGCCCTCCGGACCCCTCAGCGCTGGTGTCCCCAGCTCAACACGCCCTCGGCGTTCCATCGTAGACGCCCGCGCCTGATTCGCCTGATAGCCGCCCGGTCGCGCTCCCTCGGTCGCGCTCCCTCGGTCGCGGTCCCGCCCGGCGCGGCCCTACCACGGTCTCGCCTATCGCGGTTCCCGCCGCTGTCTTGTCACCGGGTTCCCGCCGTGGCTTTTACGCGGCAAGCCCCCGGAGTCGGATCCGTTATATCCGATATGCCTGAACTTTACATTCAGGCATATCGGTCGCTAGCTATGATCGTAGGGTCATTACTGGTGCTCTAGCAGGGGTAACGACCCACGATCTCAGCGGCCTGGCAGTTGGACCCTGATAACGATTGGGCGGCGAGGCCGTGCGAGGGCATTGACAGGCCCTGAGCCCGAGACGACACTACGAAACTAATTGAAACGTTCCATTAATGAAACCTCTGCTACCTGGAGTGATGCTAGGGATGTAAGAGGCTTCTGGGAATCGAGGGCTGAGCGTGGAGCAGGCATCCGCTGGGGACGCTGGCGAAGCCGCGGGTGCGGCTGCCCCGGGTGCTCACGGGACTGCGGACACGGCTGCCCCGGGTGCTCACGGGACTGCGGACACGGCTGCCCCGAGGCTCGGGGCGGTGCTGGTGCTCAGGCACGCGGCTAAGGCGTTCGGGGCGGTGCAGGCGCTGCTTGACGGGTCGATCGAGCTGCACCCGGGGGAGGTTCACGCTCTGGTCGGGGAGAACGGCGCGGGCAAGTCGACGCTGGTCAAGATCCTGGCCGGGGTGTACCAGCCGGACGCGGGCGTGATGGAAATCGACGGGCGCGAGGTGACGCTGCACGGTCCGGCGGCGGCCCAGGCGGCGGGGATCGCGGTCATCTACCAGGAGCCCGCGCTGTTCCCGGACCTGACGGTGGCCGAGAACATGTTCATCGGGCGCCAGCCGCTGCGGGCCGGGCGGCGGATTGACCGGCGGGCGATGCGGGCCGAGGCGGCGGCGATCTTCGCCCGGCTCGGGGTCCAGCTCGACCCGGCGCGGATCGCGCGGGGGCTGTCGATCGCGGACCAGCAGGTGGTCGAGATCGGCAAGGCGATCTCGCTGGAGGCCCGGGTCATCGTGATGGACGAGCCGACCGCCGCGCTCTCGGCCGCCGAGGTGGGCAGGCTGTTCGACGTGGTACGGGCGCTGAGCGCGTCGGGAACGGCGGTGCTGTTCATCTCCCACCGGCTCGAGGAGGTCTTCGCGCTGTGCCAGCGGGTCACGGTGATGCGCGACGGCAAGCAGGTGCTGACCCAGCGACTTGACGGCCTGGTGGCCGGGGACCTGGTCCGGGCCATGGTCGGCCGCGAGCTGGCCGAACGTCCGGCCGAGGCGCACGGGACACCCGGCGAGCCACTGCTGAACGTAGCGCGGCTGACCCGCGAGGGCGTGTTCACCGACATCTCGTTCACCGTCCGGGCCGGCGAGATCGTCGCACTGGCCGGGCTGGTGGGCTCGGGGCGCAGCGAGGTGGCCCGCGCGATCTTCGGCATCGACCGGTACGACGCGGGCGCGGTCACGGTCCGCGGACAGGACCTGCGCCGCGGCTCCCCCACCGGGGCGATGGCGGCCGGGGTGGGCTTCGTGCCAGAGGATCGTCGCCAGCAGGGCCTGGTCATGGACATGTCCGTGCAGCAGAACATCGCGCTCGCGTCGCTGCAGCGGCTCCAGCAGGGAGGGCTGATCCGGGCCGCGGCCGAGCGGACCCTGGCCAGCGACTGGGCGGCCCGGCTGAAGATCAAGTACGCCCGGCTCAAGGACCCGGTATCGATGCTGTCCGGCGGCAACCAGCAGAAGGTGGTGCTGGCCAAGTGGCTCGGCCGCCACCCCGCGGTGCTGATCGTGGACGAGCCCACCCGGGGCATCGACGTGGCCACCAAGGCCGAGGTCCATCACCTGCTCCTGCAACTCGCCCGGGACGGGGTGGGCATCTTGATGATCTCCTCCGAGCTGCCGGAGGTCTTGCGGGTCAGCGACCGGATCCTGGTCATGCGCGAGGGACGGCTGATGGCCGAGTTCGCGCACGCGGAGGCCACGGAGGAGGAGATCCTGTCCGCCGCCACCGGCCAGGTCCCGCCGAGCGCGCAGGAGGCCGGGAAGTGAGCACGACGCTAGCACCACGGAGCGAGCGGCCGCCGACGGCCGCCGGCGCGGGCGCGCGCCGGCTGACCGAGCGCGCCTTCCGGATCCGGGAATCGGGCATCATCGTCGTCCTGGCCGTGTTCGTGGCCGTCACGGCGTCGGTCCAGCACCGGTTCCTCAACACTACGAACATCCAGTTCATCCTGATCAACACCACGGTGTTCGCCCTGCTCGCGCTGGGCGAGACGATGGTCGTGATCAGCCGGAACTACGACCTGTCGGTCGGCTCGGTGCTCGGCCTTTCCGCCTATCTGTCGGCCAACCTGTTCGGCCAGCACCACGGCATCTCCATCGTCGTGGTGTTCCTGACCGGCCTGGGTATCGGCGTGGCCTGCGGTCTGCTCAACGGGATCATGGTGTCGGCCGGGCGGGTGCCGAGTCTGGTGGTCACCCTCGCCACCTTGTACATATTCCGCGGCGTCGACATCTTGATCGTCGGCGGCAAGGAGGTGGTGGCCAGCTCGCTGCCCGGCCCGTTCCTCAACATCCCCAAGGCCACCGTGGCCGGCATCCCCGATCTGGCCATGGCCATCGCGGTGGTGATCGGGATCGGCGCCTACTACCTGCGGTCGTTCCGGTCCGGACGTGAGCTCTACGCGATCGGCTCCAATCCGGACGCCGCCCGGCTGGCCGGGATCCCGGTCGGACGGCGGGTCTTCGTGGCGTTCACGGTGAGCGGCGCGATCGCCGGGGTGGCGGGCGTGCTGTGGGCCGCGCAGTACGGCACCATCGACTCCACCGCGGGCACCGGCTACGAACTCCAGGTGATATCGGCCGTGGTGGTCGGCGGCGTGGCGATCTTCGGCGGAAGCGGCAGCGCGGTTGGCGCGGCGCTCGGCGCGTTGCTGCTCAACACGATCAGCTCCGCGCTCTACGTGCTGGGCATCTCGCCGTTCTGGGACCAGGCCATCTGGGGTTTCCTGCTCATCCTGGCCATCACCGTGGACCGGTTCATCGCGGTGCGGCTCGCCGTCGCGCTGCGGCTGAGAGGAGCCCGCGGTGAATGACCCCGTGGTGATGGACAGAGTGCGTCCGTTCCTGCGCTGGGAGACGGGCCTGGCGCTGGTCGTCGTGATCGTCGGCATCGTCGGCGCGTCGGTCTCGCCGGAGTTCCTGACCAGCAACAACCTGTTCAACCTGGGCCTGTCCAACGGCGAGATCGCGATCATGACGCTGCCGATGACGCTGATCGTCATCAGCGGCGAGATCGATCTGTCAGTCGCGTCCACCCTGGGCATGTCCAGCGCGCTGCTCGGCGTGCTGTGGAACCACCACTGGCCGATGCTGGGCATCTTCGCGCTGATCGCGGTGGTGGGCCTGGCCGCGGGCGCGGTCAACGGCCTGCTCGTCACCCGCCTCGGGCTACCCTCGCTAGCGGTCACGATCGGCACGCTGGCGCTGTACCGCGGGATCGCGACGATCCTGCTCGGCCCGAACACGGTGGCCAACTTTCCCGCCACCTACACCAACCTCGGCGTCAACGCTTTGCCGTTCACCGGGAACGCCCTGACCTACTCCAGCGGCCTGTTCGTCGTGCTGGCCGTGATCTTCGGCGTGGTGCTGCACGCCACGCCGTTCGGCCGGTCGCTGTTCGCCATGGGCGCCAGCGCCGAGGCGGCCCGGTTCGCCGGGATCAGGGTCAAGCGGATCAAGACCATCCTGTTCATGGTGTCCGGGCTGGTCTGCGCGCTGGCCGGGGTGCTGTGGACGTTCCGCCTGGACACCGCGGTGCAGAACAACGGGCTGGGGCTGGAACTCGACGTGGTCGCGATCGTGCTGCTCGCGGGGGTGTCGATCTTCGGCGGCAAGGGCTCCATCGTCGGCGTCGTGCTCGCGGTGCTCGCGTTCGCGGGCCTGCAGAACGCACTGCTGCTCACGAACTTCAACCAGGAAGCGGCCGGGATCGTCACCGGCGCGCTGCTGCTGCTGTCTGTCTTCGGCCGGAACGCGGCCGCCCTGTCCGGGCGGCTCCGGAAGTGGATACCCGCGCGGCCCCGGCCCTGACCCGGTTCCGCGCCGCACACCGCAGGTTCTCTCGATCTCAATTGAAAGGATTCAGATGTGAAACTGAGACAGACGGGCTTGCTGACCAGCGGTCTCGTGCTGGTGTCGGTCCTGCTCGCGGCGTGCTCGTCCTCGAGTTCGAGCTCGACGTCGTCCACGTCGACGTCAGCGTCGTCGGCCGCGGCGTCGTCGCCCGCGGCATCGTCCTCGTCGGGCGGCGCGCTGAAGACCGGCCTGAAGGTCTTCATCATCCCGAAGAACCTCGGGAACAACTACTTCACCACCGCTGACAGCACGAAGACCGGCGGCGCGATCGCCGCCTTGACCGCGCTCGGCGAGACTGGCGCCGAGACCAGCGGCACGGCGGCCACGCCGGCCTCTCAGATCCCGGCCATTCAGGCGGCGATCAGCAGGGGCGCGAACGTGCTCATCGTGTCGGCCACCGACCCGACGGCGCTGTGCCCGACGCTGAACGCCGCGATGAAACGCGGGATCACCGTCATCACCTACGATTCGGACGCGCCGACCTGCCGGGACATGTTCATCAACCAGGCCTCGACGCCCCAGATCGGCACCAGCGAAGTCGACGTGCTGGCCTCCGAACTCGGTGACAGCGGGGACATCGCGATCGTGTCCGCGACCGCCTCGGCCACCAACCAGAACGCCTGGATCGGCTACATGAAGCAGGAACTGACCAAGTTCCCGAAGATGAAGCTGGTCGCGACCGTCTACGGCAACGATGACCCGACTACCGCCACCCAGGTGACTCAGGGCCTGCTTGAGCAGTACCCGAACCTGAAGGGCATCATCTCCCCCACCACGGTAGGGATCGCCGCCGCGGCGGCCGTGCTCGACACCGCCAAGTACCGAGGCAAGGTCCTGCTAACCGGGCTGGGCACGCCGGACTCGCTGAAGAAGTACGTCGCGGACGGGACGATCAAGGCCTTCATCTTGTGGAAGCCGCAGGACCTGGGCTACCTGGCCGCCTACGCGGCGGTCGAATACGCGTCGGGCGCGATCAACGGCACACAGGGCCAGTCGTTCAGCGCGGGCCGGCTCGGCAACTTCACGATCGGCGCGGACAAGACCGTCCTGCTCGGTCCCCCCTTCACCTTCAACTCCTCCAACATCAACCAGTTCAACTTCTGACCGACGCCCGGGGCCGTGGGCTGGTAACGGCGCACGGCCCCGGGAAGCCAGGAGGAGAGGCTTTATGGAGATGAACGCACATGCGTGACCTGGCCGCCGTCAAGGCAGCCCTGCGACAGCATGAGATCGAGCTGCCCTCCTGGGCGTTCGGGAATACCGGGACGCGGTTCAAGGTATTCGGCCAGCCCGGGGTGCCCCGCACGCCGTGGGAGAAGGCCGACGACGCGGCCCAGGTTCACCGCTACACCGGCGTGGCGCCCAGCATGGCGGTGCACATCCCCTGGGACCGGGTCGACGACTACGCGGCGCTGGCCCGGTACGCGGCCGAACGCGGGATCCGGATCGGCACGGTCAACTCCAACCTGTTCCAGGACGATGACTACAAGCTGGGCAGCGTCTGCAACCCGGACCCGAAGATCCGCGCGAAGGCGCTGGCGCACCTGATCGAGTGCGTCGACATCATGGACGCGACCGGGTCGCGCGACCTCAAGCTGTGGTTCGCCGACGGCACGAACTACCCCGGCCAGGACGACATCGCGGCCCGGCAGGACCGGCTGGCCGCCGCGCTCCGGGCGGTCTATGACCGGCTGGGCGCGGACCAGCGGATGCTGCTTGAGTACAAGCTGTTCGAGCCGTCGTTCTACACCACCGACGTGCCCGACTGGGGCACCTCGCTGCTGCACTGCCAGGCCCTGGGCCCCAAGGCGCAGGTGGTGGTCGACACCGGGCACCACGCGCCGGGCACGAACATCGAGTTCATCGTGGCCCTGCTGCTGCGGGCCGGACGGCTGGGCGGATTCGACTTCAACAGCCGGTTCTACGCCGACGACGACCTGATGGTCGGGTCGGCCGATCCGTTCCAGCTGTTCCGCATCATGCACGAGGTGGTCAAGGCGGGGGCGCTGGCCCCGGCCGCCGGGGTGGCGTTCATGCTCGACCAGTGCCACAACATCGAGCCGAAGATCGCGGCCCAGATCCGCTCGGTGATGAACGTGCAGGAGGCGACGGCCAAGGCACTGCTGGTCGACGCGGACGCGCTGCGCGCGGCCCAGCAGGACGGGGACGTGCTCGGTGCGAACGCCGCCCTGATGGACGCGTACAACACCGACGTGCGGCCGCTGCTGGCCGAACTGCGCCAGGACGCGGGGCTGGAGCCAGATCCGGTGGCGGCGTACCAGCGGTCCGGGTACGCGGAGAAAATAGTGGCGGAACGGACCGGAGGAGCACCTGCGGGGTGGGGAGCGTTAGATGAACGGCGGCAGCCTCGTCGCGGAACTGATCGCGCGGTCGAACCGGCTCGGCGCTGACCCGCGGAACACGAACTACGCCGGGGGCAACACCTCGGCCAAGGGCACCGCGGCCGACCCGGTGACCGGCCAGGACGTCGAGCTGATGTGGGTCAAGGGCTCGGGCGGCGACCTGGGCACGCTGCGGCCGGCGGGGCTGGCGGTACTGCGGCTCGACCGGCTGCGGTCGCTGGTTGACGTCTATCCCGGCGTGGACCGGGAGGACGAGATGGTGGCGGCGTTCGACTTCTGCCTGCATGGCCTGGGTGGGGTGGTGGGGTCCGGGCTAACCGGGCGCGGCGCGGCGCCGTCGATCGATACCGCGATGCACGGGCTGGTCGACGCGCCGCACGTGGATCACCTGCACCCCGATTCCGGGATCGCGTTGGCCGCCGCGGCGGACGGGGAGAAGCTGACCGCGCAGTGCTTCGGCGACCGGGTGGCGTGGGTTCCGTGGCGTCGGCCGGGGTTCCAGCTCGGGCTGGACATCGCGGCGATCGCCGCGGCCAACCTGCGGGCGATCGGGGTGGTGCTGGGCGGCCATGGCATCACCGCATGGGGGCAGAGCAGCGCAGAGTGCGAGGCTCGGTCGCTGGAGATCATCCGGACCGCGGCGGAGTTCATCGTGGCCAACGGCAGGGCCGAGCCGTTCGGCCCGGTCATCGCGGGCTTCGAGCCGCTGCCCGAGGCCGCGCGGCGGGCCCGCGCCGCCCAGCTGGCCCCGGTCATCCGCGGCCTGGCCAGCACCGACCGGCCGCAGGTCGGCCACTACACCGACACCGATGTGGTGCTCGACTTCCTCTCCCGGGCCGAGCACCCGCGGCTGGCCGCGCTGGGCACGTCGTGCCCGGATCACTTCCTCCGTACCAAGGTCCGGCCGATGGTGCTTGACCTGCCGCCGGGCGCGCCGCTGGCTGAGGTGACGGTCCGGCTACGCGAGCTGCACGCGGCCTACCGTGCCGACTACGCCGCCTACTATCACCGCAACGCCGCCCCGGACTCACCGCCCATGCGCGGCGCCGACCCGGCCATTGTGCTCGTGCCCGGCATCGGCATGTTCAGCTACGGGGCGACCAAGCAGACCGCGCGGGTGGCCGGGGAGTTCTACGTCAACGCGATCAACGTGATGCGCGGCGCCGAGGCGATCTCGGCGTATGCGCCGATCAACGAGGCGGAGAAGTTCCGGATCGAGTACTGGGCCCTGGAGGAAGCCAAGCTCGCGCGCATGCCCAAGCCCAGGCCGCTGGCCACTCGGATCGCCCTGGTCACCGGGGCGGGGTCGGGGATCGGCCGGGCCATCGCAGGCCGGCTGGCCGCCGAAGGCGCGTGTGTCGTGGTGGCCGACCGGGACTCCGGTAGCGCGGCCGCGGTGGCCGCCGAGATCGGGAACGCCGACGTCGCGGTGCCCTTTACCGCCGACGTTACCGACGAGGAGCAGGTGGCGGCCGCGGTGGCCGCGGCGGCGCTGGCCTTCGGCGGGGTCGACCTGGTGGTGAACAACGCCGGGCTTTCGATCTCCAAACCGCTGCTGGAGACCACTACGGCGGACTGGGATGTGCAGCACGACGTGATGGCGCGCGGGTCGTTCCTGGTTTCCCGGGAGGCGGCGCGAGCCATGAAAGCCCAGGGCCTGGGCGGCAACATCGTCTACATCTGCAGCAAGAACAGCGTGGTCGCCGGGCCCGCCAACGTGGCCTACGGCGCGGCCAAGGCCGACCAGGCGCACCAGGTCCGGCTGCTGGCCGCCGAGCTCGGCGGGGACGGGATCCGGGTCAACGGCATCAACCCGGACGGCGTGGTCCGCGGCTCGGGCATCTTCGCCGGTGGCTGGGGCGCCCAGCGAGCCGCGGTCTACGGCGTGTCCGAGGAGGACCTGGGCACCTACTACGCCCAGCGCACGCTGCTGAAACGGGAGGTCCTGCCGGAACACGTCGCCGCCGCGGTCGTGGCCCTGACCGCCGGGGACCTGTCGTTGACCACCGGGCTGCACATACCGGTCGACTCGGGAGTGGCCGCCGGGTTCCTCCGGTGAACCCGCTCCGGGTTGCGGCCATCGACCTGGGCGCGGCCAGCGGCCGGATTGTCATTGGATACCGAACGGACCGTGGTTTCAGCCTCCGCGAGGTGCACCGCTTCGGTAACCGGTCCCGGCCCGTCGGCGGCGTGCTGCGCTGGGACGCGCGGGCGCTGTTCGCCGGGATCCGCGCCGGCCTGCGGGCCGCGGCCGCGGACGGCCCGCTCGACGCGGTGTCCGTCGACGGCTGGGCGGTGGATTACGGGCTGCTGGACGGCGACGGCGAGCTGATCGCCGACCCGGCCAGCTACCGGGACCCGCGAAGCGGGCCGCCGTTCGCCGCCGTCACCGGCGGCGGCGTGAACGGGGTCGACGCCCGGCGGCTGTACCAGGCCACCGGGATCGCCCCGCAGCCGATCAACACGGTGTTCCAGCTGATGGCCGATCGCGACCTAGACCGCGCCCGGCACGCCGTCCTGGTCCCTGACCTGATGACCTACTGGCTGTCCGGGCAGCTCGGCACCGAGCTGACCAACGCCTCCACCACGGGACTGCTCGACACCCGGAATATGAAATGGGCAGACCAGATCGGTGAGGCACTGGCCGTTCGGACGAAAATGTTTCCCCCGCTTCGGACGGCAGGCGAGGTGGCCGGGCCGGCCGTCCCCGGGCTAGGTCTGGCGCGCCCGCCGCAGGTGATCGTCGGGCCGTCGCACGACACCGCCGCCGCGGTGGCCGGCGTGCCCGCCGCGCAGGAGGGCTTCGCCTTCGTCTGCACCGGGACGTGGGCGCTGGTCGGGGTGGAGCTGCGGGCACCGGTGGTCAGCGAGGCGGCTCGCCAGGCCGGGTTCAGCAACGAGGCCGGGGTCGACGGGACCACCCGGTTCCTGCGTAATGTGACCGGGTTCTGGCTGCTGCAGGAGTGCGTCAGGGAATGGGGGCGGGTCGACCTGGACGAGCTGACCAGGGCGGCCGGGCGGGTGCACGGGCTTCGGGCCCTCGTTGATGTCCAGGATCCCGCGTTCCTGCCGCCGGGCGGGATGACCGCGCGGATCGTCGGGGCGTGCCTGCGGGTCAGCGGCGTGGCGTTGCCGGGCCGGGCGGAGATCCTGCGCTGCATCCTGGACAGCATGGCCGTGGCGATCAGGCAGGCGGTCCGCGACGCGGTCCGATTGAGCGGCCGGCCGGTGCGGACCGTCCACGTCGTGGGCGGCGGCGTGGCCAACCCGCTGTTCTGCCAGCTGGTCGCGGACGCCTGCCGGCTGCCCGTGGTAGCCGGGCCGACCGAGGCGGCGTGCTGGGGCAACACCTTGATCCAGGCCCGGGCGCTCGGCGCGGTCGGCGGGTCGGGCGGGTCGCTGCCCGAGCTACGGGCCGTGATCCGTCGCGCGGTCCGGCTGGCGGAGTACGTGCCGTCCGGTCCGGATCAGGCGTGGGACCGGGCGGAGGAGATCGTGCTGGCCAGCCGGTCATAACGGACGGCGGGCGGCCACCCAGCGGAACGTGTTGACCAGCGTGACCACGCCGTTGTGCTGGAATTGCGCGAGGGCATGCCGCAGGACGTCGCGGACTTCCGGCTCGCCGGCCGCCTGGACGGCCCGGGCGCCGCCGGCGGAGCAGAGCAGGGCGGTCACGGCGTCGTCCATGGTGGCGTAGCGCCAGTGGCACACGACCTCGCCGTTCGCCGCGACCGGCAGGCCGGCGTCGGCCAGGGCGGCCTCCAGGTTGCCCGGCGCCGACAGCGCGTAGGGGGCGTGGTCGCCGGCCCGGTCGGGCGGGATGAGGGCGCTCATTGCCTGGTGGATGACGGTGCCCTCCGAGCGTTCGGGAGCGGTGAACAAGCTGGCCACCACGCGGCCGCCCGGACGGGTGACGCGGGCCGCCTCGCGCAGCGCTTGCTGAGGGTCACTGCTGATCGATCTGGGGGCCATGCGTGACCTTTCGCACGACCCGGCCACGGGGGTGGCCTCGGCGTGGCCGGCGATCCAGGGCGGCCTGGAGCTGGCGCCGTTCCTGGCCGAGCGGGGCCGGGTCTTCCCCGGCGGAGCGAGCTGGAGACCGAGCACTCGTTCTCGATCTGGTACGGGTGGGCGCCGCGCGATCTTCCCGACATGGCGTTCTCGGTGGAGGCGGACGTCTACGTCGCGACCTACGTGATCTACACCGACCCGGCCGACGACGCCCGGCACACCGAGTGGGTGCACCGCCGGACGGGCGGGCTGGCCAGCGCCCACGGTGCCGGGGTCTACCTGGGCGACACCGACTTCACCCGGCGGCAGGACCGGTTCCTGTCCGACGACGCGTACCGGCGGCTGGCCGCGATCCGCGCCGCGCGTGACCCCGGGGGCCTTTATTGCTGCACCGGCCCGGCTAAAGCCTGCCGGGATCCGGAACCAGGTCGGCGGCCTTTCTTACGGATCGGGCACGGCCCGTGCCGTATCCAATCCAGTCCCGCACGAGCCGGGGGCTGGTGAGTAATCGCTGCGGCATGGGCATCTCGATGAAGCAGTAAACAACTTCGCCGCCGCCGGGTGGAAAGAAGTACAACCACTGATTGCTCAGCGCATCCACGTTAGTAACAAGCTCGGACACCAGCATTTCTGCCGTTTCGGCCGTGCCAATGCCGATTCCCCAGGCAGGGGTCCAGGAATTGACGGATGTACCGGTGCGCCCAGAATGGAGGGGTCGGTAGCGGGGCAGGCGCAAACGTTCCGACGTCAATTGCTCTGTGCTCGTCCGGTCGGCGCGTCGCTCAGGCCGAACCTGGCGCCGGCGCGAGTAGCCGCGTTCCTGCTGCCATGACGACCACCCCTTTCTGAGCTTGCCTGATACCCTCACAACACAGGGAATCACCCCGATGTGGCGTTCGGTAGTTGACAGCTATCAACAGGAGTTAACATGGGGCTGCAACCCCGTACCCACCACGCAAGTCCCCTTCGAAGGTCGTGGTTACCTCCCATGACGACTCCGCTGCAAGCTGCCCGCCGCTCTAAAAGAGAGCCCATATGTGATGAAGAGGTGGCCAGTAAAAGTTTCCATATAGCATGGCGAGAATGGGTCAATTATGTCTCTGCATAGAACAATTGAGATTAAACCGCATAACCCAGGAGTCGCGCGATATGCTCTCGGACCGTCGCGGCTATATCTCGACGATATCCAGCTTATACACGAGACACTTGCCAAGGCGGCAAATAGGAGAGCGGATTCTCTAGGTGGCGAGGCTGCTGAGGTGGTGATTACTGCCGGAGAAGCAATTGCGGACGAGCCTAGCGACCTACGAGACGCAAACTCGGAGGAGCTTGCTAGAGTTCGGATTGCTCTGGACTCACCGTTGATTTCCATAAACCTCAAAACTAGGTGGGCAGATGTTTCGGTGCAAACATCTGATAGCGAAGGCCGGGATACCGCGGTCGGTATACGTGACTATATCAATAAGAAACGATCGATTTTTGTAGGCCTTACTAATGGAAATAAAATGTGGGACCTGTCGATACTTATCGGAAGTGCCGTTGCGGCAAGTACGTTGATGACCTTGAAGCTATCGCTGTGGCCTATCGCCGTAGTTGGCCTTGTAATATGCAGTTTCGCAACCTATGGGCTGAATCTCCTGCTGTCTTATTTCGGAGGCGGCGCCGTTCGCATCTACCCCTATGAGCGCGCTGAAGTTCGACGGCTCAGTTCTGAAACACGGAAGCAGTTGTGGATCGCGTTGGCGGGGGCAATTATCGGCGCTTTGATTGTAGCCCTTGCAGGGCTTTGGGCTGGAGTTGCGGTTCATCACTGAGGCGCACGAAAAGGTTCATTACGGAGCGGTAGTTATCTCATCGATAGCCGGGCCCGACATAAGGTTCGCGTTGCACCAGTCATCTCGACAGTCAGAGACAACTGACGGATTTCAGTCTGACTATAGCCCTTTCGTGGGTAACCGCGATTCGGCATCGCGGTTCGGCCTAGACCGGAGTACCTTAATTAGGATTATAATAATAGCCAATATTATTAGAATTATCAGTGCCCAGATCAGGATGTCAACCCATGACGTCGAGGACGCCAGAGGTACTGACGTCGAGGACGTCGGATGCGGTGACGTCGAGGACGTCGGATGCGGTGACGTCGAGGACGTCGGAGACGGTGACGGCGAGGGAGCTGAATGGCAATCATTTTCCAATGTATTCGGCGCATCGGCGCAAACGATGAAGTCAGTTGTCGGATTCGACTCAATATAACCTGGCAAGAAGGTAAGAAAATCCTCGGTCAGGGTTGTTGGACTTATAGCTGCGTATAGATGCTCGACCGCCCAAAACCTATATTTCCCATTGAGCACGTTATCCCGCCTGGGTGCGAAACCGTCGATCTTGATCTCGGAAACCTGCGGATAGCCATTAAGAAGTCCATAGGTTTCTGCATAGCCAATCGCGTTCGGAGTTTCATTCACAAAGTCGAGCGAACTTGTAGTGCTATCTTCGGTGCAGCTCGTGAAAGAAACCGCACTTCCAGTCGGCGGATTTGGACATTTACGTCCGTATGGCGCAGGAATGGGATTAGCCGAATTAGGATAAAGGACATTCGTGAAGAGGGCCTTCCGACTTCCGGAACCTGCCCGACGCCCGACGGCAACTACACCCTTCTTACCAAACTGGACGAAGATCGTACGCAGATCACCACTGCTGAGGCCCGATGCGGGAAAGAGACCCTTGTGCGCAATAACGGAGAAAATGACATAGCCCATCGCGTGTGGCATCAGCCCCTTGGCGCCGGTATAAGTCCCGTCGTACATGGCGATCATCGACCCGGCATCTGAAGAACCAGAACTTACTGCGCCCAGCACTTTTGCCATACCATAGGAGCTGTCCCCATCGTTGACCGTAATTGTGGCACCCGGACAGTCTTGCATATACTCGCTAGCCGCTTCTTGTGCGATCGGCTCGAAGGCAGTTGAGCCGACGAGCGTCAGCGAGCCCGTGGCACACGGCGGTGATTCATTAGGCGAAGCTGGCCCAGTGGTCGAGGTCGTAACAGCCGCCAAGTTCGTGCCACTACCTCCCCCGCCAGACACCAGGACGGCGGCGGCGATCAGCGTGGCCGCGATCAACGCCGCGCTAATGGCCGACTTGTTCGGATTTGAGCTGTATTGCGACATTTGCCGCTCCTGCCACTACACGTAAGTTATCGGGAGCATATAGCCAGCAGGAGAAAACTCGAGGGACCGACGCCGCGCACCAACGGGCACAAGTATGGTCCGACCGGCGTAGATCCAACTTCACGTTACGATTTCGTTGCACCATTGAGGTCACAGCAGGTCAAGCGGCCATGCTGAGTGCAGTAAAAGAACTATGGCCTTGCCGATGATCGCGCTCACGAGATTCTTGTGCTACCCAGCGCGGGCTGGGGGCCCGTGGCTATGGAGGACCTTGGTACGGTCGGGGTTCCAGGCGGTGGTGGTGCCGTCGGGGTTCAGGACTAGCGTCCAGCCCCAGCGGTGGATTACCACCTGGTGGTGAAAGCTGCAGAGCAGAACGCAGCCCTTGAGGCTGGTCGGGCCGCCGTGGGCCTTGTGCTTGACGTGATGGACCTGGCAGGCGGCGGCGGGCTGGTCGCAGCCGCCGGGCCAGCGGCAGTGCCGGTCCCGCAGGATGACCGCATTGCGGATGCCGGGCGGGATGCTGGTCGAGTACCCGATGTCCAGCGGCAGGCTGGGACCGGCGAGCCTGGCGCCCAGCTGCCGGGTCCGCAAGAACGAGGCCAGACCGCCGGGGCCGGACAGCAGGTCGGCTACCTTGCCGATAATGGCCTGCTGGATCGCCTCCCGGGACAAGACGGTGAGCTGGGCCAGGCCTGAGCGGCCGGTGTCGAGAGCTGGGCTGGTGCGGTCAACGGCCGGATCCGGCTCCGGGACGGCGTCCTGCTGCGGCGCGCAGTGCGGGCCGTGGCCGGCGTACTGCAGGCACAGGGCCACCAGGTCATCCAGTGCGGCGGGGTCGATGTCGCCGGTCACGACCGGGCTGATGGCCGCGTCGCAGGCCATCGCGCGGCCCGCGTCGCCGTCCAGCCAGGCGCCGCCGTCACTGCCCGGGCCGGCCTCAGCCTCGGCGCGGCGCGCGACCCACCGGATCCGCATCTCGGCGATCCACTCCGTCTCCAGCACCGACCCGTCGTCCATGGCCCGCAATTCGGCCAGGGAGATGTGTGCCCACACCTTTACCGGCTGGCCGGCCCGCTCCGGGAGAAGATCACTGGCGACCAGCCGGCGCATCGCGTCCTGCAGGGCATCGTGGTACCGCTGGTCCTTGGTCCGGGTGTCCTCCGCCCCGGCCGGGGCGGCCAGGGCGTCCAGCACGGTGGTGATGATCGCCGCGCACTCGGGGGTGAGATCACCGGTGATAACCCCGGCGCCGCCGAACGTGCTCTCCACCCGGACCCGGCGGTCCTCGAAGTTGGGCAGCAAGTCTCTGTCTTCGGCATCGGGCAGGGACCGGGCGTAGATCTCCGCGGCCAGCACGGCCAGGTCCGCCCGGCCCAGGCCCTTGCGAGCGGCGCCGAGCAAGATCTCGTCGGCGGTCCCGCGGCAGGCCGGGGGGAGCTTGTCGCTCCATTCGCAGATCAGCCGCGCGATCGGCTCGGACACGGCGGCGCCCTCGGCCAGCGCGGCGATCACGGCCGGGTGGGTGCAGGTCCGGCGGGCCCAGGCCAGGTGGGCGCGGGCGGCGCCCTTGGTGATCTTCGTGCGGTGGATCAGCCAGGAGGTGGAACTGTAGTCCGCGTCCGCGGAATAGCCCTGTCCGGCGGTGAATGCGGTCAGGAAGCGGCCCGCGCGGCGGTGGAGATCGCGGTGACCTGCTCGAAGGCCCGCAGGCAATCGGCCTGAGCCTGGGCGGCCAGGGCAGCGGGGTCGCTGGCGGCTAGATGCCGCAGCCCGGTCAGGACCATTTCCACCGCGTCGGCGTCGGTCGCGGGTGTGGGTGTGGGTGCGGGAATACCCACCTGGTCCTCACCTCCCCGGGGAGACTCAGGATTGGTATCTGAGTTCGATATTAGCACCAGCTACTGACATTCTTGGGAACAACACACCTAATGACGGCCGAACGCCGAGACCAGGGCGCCGGCCAGGCCGTCACGGGGGATACTTGGCCTGTCTGTGCGTTCCCGCGAATGGGCCTGGCTATCGATGCTGAAGCGAGTTATGCGAGCTGGCGGGGCGGCTGGACCAGGACGCCGGTGCCGAGCAGGTCCGGGGAACAGCCGGATGTGTCTGAGCTGGCGTGGATCCCCGGTACTCACTCACAGTGGGCGCTCGGCAGCGTGAGCTTCGCCAGCGACGGCACGGCAATCCTCAAGTACGGCACCTGACGACTGATCGGTTTCCTGCGCGCCCGGGCCTCAGGTGAGGCGACGGCCGAGCCGCCGGAAGCAGTACCCGGCTAGGGCGAGGGCCAGGGCGAGGTAGATCGCGGTCTCGGTCCACTGGAAGGGCCAGTACCGGCTGGCGGGCTGGTAGGTGATGGCTTCCCGGATGCCCTGGCTGGTCAGGCAGCCATCGAAGTCGGGCGGGTTGTTTTCGATCGTTGGTGCGGTGCAGGCGGCCGGGGTGGTGCTGACTGGTTTCCCGGCGGCGTTGACGGGTCCGCTGGACAGGATCCACGCGCCGAACTGGCCGGGGAGGCTCTTGGCGACGAGCGTCAAGGTGCTGCCGCCCGGGCCGGTCGCTCCTCCGGCAAAGTTCCCCAGGTTCACCGAGATGACCGTGCGGTCGGCCGGGGCGAAGTGCGGACGGATCCACAGCGGCATGGCGATCTGGAGGGCGGCGAAGACGGCCAGGGTGACGGCCATGGCCGGGATGGTGCGCCGGATCAGCGCCCCGGCGGCGACGCCGAGGGCGAAGGCGAACGCCGCGTAGCCGAGCGGGGTTATGCCGTGGCTGGCGAAGATCAGCTGGGTGAACCGGCCCTGGTAGAGGACGCCGGCGGGGGCGCCGTGGGTGACGGCCCGGCCGAGCGGCGCCGCCCACCAGGCCTGCATCAGGCTCAGTCCCTCGGTGACGGCCATGGCGGTCAGGCCGACGGCGGTGAGCTTGACCGCCAGCCACCGGGTCCGGGTGACGGACTGGTTCCAGGCCAGGGCGGAGGTCCCGGTCTCCAGCTCGCGGGCGATCAGCGGCGCGCCCCAGAACAGGCCGATCACGGCGGGCGCGAGGAGGATGCTCACGACGCTGATCAGGTACAGCGCCGGGTAGATCGCGGTGCTCTGCAGCTGCGCCTCGAAGCTGCCGGCCAGGTTCTGGCAGCTGCCGCCGCGGCAGCCGCTGAGCCCGCTGGCGGCGTACAGGCTGGCCATGTGCGGCCCGGTGGCGGCGAGCAGGATCGCGAAGGCGGCCAGCGCCGCGGCCGCGCTGAGCGCCTGGGTGCGGAACTGCCGCCAGGTCAGCCAGATCATCTCTGCACCTCCAGGTGGTGGTCGCGGCGGCGGCGTCCGGCGGCCTGGCTCATGTAGGCCAGCACCAGATCCTCCAGGGTCACTTCGGAGACCGTCCAGGCCGGGTCGAGCACCGGGCCGTCGGTGCGCACCAGCAACGTGCTCTGCACGTCGGTGTGACTGGCCGAGATGACCTGCACGCCTCCGGGGAGGCTGCCGGGGTCGCGGCGGGGGCCGGTCAGCAGGTGGTGAGTGGCCAGCAGGTCATCGACCGGCCCGGCCACCTGGACCCTGGAGGCGACCAGCACGATCAGGTAGTCGCAGACCCGTTCCAGGTCGCCGACCAGATGGGAGGACAGCACCACCGACAGGTCCTGATCGGCGACCGACTCCATCAGGTCGCGCAGGAACTCCCGCCGCGCCAGCGGATCCAGGCTGGCCACCGGTTCGTCCAGGAGCAGCAGTTCTGGCCGTTTCGCGACGGCCAGGGTCAGCGCGAGCTGGGCGCGCTCACCACCGGACAGGGTCCCGGCCTTCTGGCCCAGACTCAGGTCCAGCCGCCCGATCCGGCCGCGGGCCAGGCCCGCGTCCCAGCCTGGGTTGAGGTGCGCGCCCAGTTTGAGGTGGTCGCCGACCGACAGCCCGGCGTAGACCGGCGCGTCCTGGGCCAGGTACCCGACCCGGGCCAGCTGCGCCGAGCCGCCCACGGCCCGGCCGCCGAGCACCTCGATCGTGCCCGCCGTCGGAGCCATCATCCCGGCGGCCAGGCTCAGCAGGGTGGTCTTCCCGGCCCCGTTCGGGCCCACCAGGCCCACCACATGCCCGGCTGGGACCGACAGCGTGCAGTCGGCCAGCGCCCACAGCCGCCGGTACCGCTTGCCCAGCCCTTGAGTCGCTATAGCGGCGGTCATGCTATGTCCTGCTCGCCTGCGGACCGAAACGTGCTGGCGAACAGGGCCTCGATGGATTCGTCGTCAAGCCCGGCGCGCCGCGCCTTGGCCAGCCACCGCTGCAGGTCACGGCGCAGCGGCCCGTGCGCGGCCAGCGAGCCGCCGTCCAGCGTCCCGGTCACGAACGTGCCGACCCCCGGGCGGGCCGCCGCCAGTCCCTCGTACTCCAGCTCCCGGTAGGCCTTGAGCACCGTGTTCGGGTTGATCGCCAGCCCCGCCGCCACGTCCTTGACCTTCGGCAGTTGGTCGCCCTCCCGCAGCAGGCCCAGCCGCAGCGCTTGGCGCACCTGGTGGATCAGCTGCAGGTACGGCGCTACGCCTGACCGGCCGTCCAGATGAAACTCGATCACCCTGACCTCACTTTATCTAGGTACCTAGCACTATAGCTACGTACCTAGATAGCGCGTCAAGAGTGATGGCTGGCTGGAATGCCAGCTGTTTTAGGATGGGGCGCGTGAGGGCCGCGTTGTTCGTCACCTGCCTCGTGGACGGCGTTGTGCCGCAGGTCGGGCAGGCCACCGTCCGGGTACTGGAACGGCTGGGCGTGACCGTGGAGATGCCCTGGGCACAGACCTGCTGCGGGCAGATGCACGTCAACACCGGCTACCCGCGGGAGGCCATCCCGCTGGTCCGCAACCACGTCGCGGCGTTCGAGGGGTACGACGCGATCGTGGTGCCGAGCGGGTCGTGCACGGCCGCGATCCGCCATCAGCACGCCGACGTGGCCCGGCTGGCGGGCGATCTGGCCTTGGCCGCGGCGGCGGAGACGATCGCGGCCCGGACCTGGGAGCTGTCGGAGTTCCTGGTCGACGTGCTGGGCGTGACCGACGTCGGCGCGTACTTCCCGCACCGGGTCACCTACCACCCGACCTGTCATTCGCTCCGGCTGCTGCGGGTGGGTGAGCGACCGCTGCGGCTGCTGCGCGCGGTCGAGGGCATCGACCTGGTCGAGCTGCCCGGCGCCGAGCAGTGCTGCGGATTCGGCGGCACGTTCGCGCTGAAGAACCCGGCGGTGTCCTCGGCCATGCTGGCCGACAAGATCGCGGCGATGCGGCGCACCGGCGCGGAGTACGCCGCCGCGGGCGACGCGTCCTGCCTGCTGCACATCGGCGGCGGCCTGACCCGGCTGAGCACCGGCATCGGCACCAGGCACCTGGCCGAGATCCTCGCAGTCACTCGGAGGGATTGATGACCTTCCTCGGGATGCCGACCGCCCCGCGCGGCGTGGGGCAGCTCCGCCAGGAGGCGCCGTTCCCGGTGGCGGCGGCCCGCGCGCTGGAGGATGCCCAGCTGCGGCGCAACCTCGGGCACGCCACCTCGACGATCCGGGCCAAGCGCGCGGCCGCGGTGGCCGAGGTGCCGGACTGGGCCGAGCTGCGGGAGGCCGGCGCGGCCATCAAGGACGAGGTCCTGGCCCACCTGGACCGCTACCTCCTGCAACTCGAGGAGCAGGTCACCGCGCGGGGCGGCGCGGTGCACTGGGCCGGTGACGCCAACGAGGCGAACCGGATCATCACCGGCTTGATCCGCGCGACCGGGTCGACGAGCGTGGTGAAGGTCAAGTCGATGGCCACGCAGGAGATCGGGCTGAACGAGGCGCTGGCCGCGGCCGGCATCGAAGCGACCGAGACCGACCTGGCCGAGCTGATCGTCCAGCTCGGCCACGACCGGCCCAGCCACATCCTGGTTCCCGCCATTCACCGCAACCGGAACCAGATCCGCGACATCTTCGCGCGCGAGATGCCGGACGCGCCGGCCCAGCTCTCGGCCGAGCCGACCGAGCTGACCGCGGCGGCCCGCACCCACCTGCGCCGCAAGTTCCTGGCCGCGCAGGTCGCCATCTCGGGCGCGAACTTCGCGATCGCGGAGACCGGCACCCTGGCCGTGGTCGAATCCGAGGGCAACGGCCGGATGTGCCTGACCCTGCCGCGGACCCTGATCACCGTGATGGGCGTCGAGAAGATCCTCCCGGCCTGGCGTGACCTGGAGGTGTTCCTGCAGCTGCTGCCGCGCTCGTCGACCGCGGAGCGGATGAACCCGTACACCTCGATGTGGTCCGGGGCGGTGCCGGGCCAGGACTTCCACCTGGTGCTGCTGGACAACGGCCGGACCGCGACGCTGGCCGACCCGCGCGGCCGGGCCGCGCTGCGCTGCATCAGGTGCTCGGCCTGCCTGAACGTGTGCCCGGTCTACGAGCGTACCGGCGGGCACGCCTACGGCTCGATCTACCCCGGGCCGATCGGGGCGGTGCTGTCACCCCAGCTCACCGGCGTCGCCGACAACCCGGACCTGCCGTTCGCGTCGACATTGTGCGGCGCCTGCTACGACGCCTGCCCGGTCGCGATCGACATCCCGGCCATGCTCGTCCATCTCCGGTCCCGGGTGGTCGACGACAAGCTCGCGCACCACCGCGGCCCGACCCCAGAGGCCGCGGCCATGCGCGGCCTGGCCTGGACGATGAGCGACTCGCGGCGGTGGTCCCGGGCGCTGCGCGCCGGGCGAGCCGGGCGGCTGCTCGGGCGGCGCTACGGCCGGATCCGGCACCTGCCCGGACCGCTGGCCGCCTGGACCTCCTCCCGGGACCTGCCCCGCCCGCCCCGGCAGACGTTCCGCGACTGGTGGCGTGCGTCAAGAGGCGCCCAGCCGAGCGGGAAAACACAGCCGACCGGGAAAACACAGCCGAACGGGGAGATCCGGCGTGAGCGGGCGGGAGGAGATGCTGGCCCGGATCCGGGCGGCTACGGCGGACATCACCGGGCATCCGGAGGTGCCACGGCGGTACCGGCCGGCCAGCCGGGGCCCGGGTTCGGCGGACGAGGTGCTGGTCGGGTTGTTCGAGGAGCGGGCCAGCGACTACCGGGCGACGGTGCGGCGCTGCGCGGCCGGTGAGGTGGCGCAGGTCATCGCGGACGCGGTCGCGGGCCGCGGGGCGGAGCGGATCGGCGTGCCCGTCGGGTTCCCGGCGCAGTGGTCGGCGCTGCTGCCCGGGCCGGTCTTCGACGACCCGCCGCTGGACGTCGCGGCGCTCGACGGCCTGGACGGGGTGGTGACGACGTGCGCGGTCGCGATCGCCGAAACCGGGACGATCGTGCTGGACAGCGGGCCGGGGCAAGGCAGCCGGGCGTTTTCTCTGGTGCCCGACTACCACCTGGCCGTGGTCCGGGCCGGGCAGATCGTGGGCGCCGTGCCGGACGCGGTCGCGGCGCTGGAGCCGGCGCGCCCGCTCACCTGGATCAGCGGGCCCAGCGCGACCAGCGATATCGAGCTCAGCCGGGTCGAGGGCGTGCACGGCCCGCGGACGCTCGACATCGTGATCGTCGCGGACTAGGGGCATCGGGGGGCCTAGGGGGCGACGGGCTGGCCGGACAGCCAAGCGGCGCCGCGCTCGTACAGGCGGTCTACCTCGGGCCCCGTCAGACCCGGCATGTCGGGCTTGACCGGGTAGCCGGCCTGGGACTGCAAGTAGGCCAGGTACCGGTAGCCCTCGGGGAAGCGGGCCAGCACGTCGGGGTCCAGGGCGAGCGAGGCGGCCGGGTCGACCGGATCCAGGCGGTCCTTCTCGTAGATGGGCTGGCGCAGCACGATCCCCCAGCGCCCGTCCCGTTTCTCGAAGAAGTCATAGAAGCGGCCGGTGCAGGCCACGTCGCAGAGCACGCCGTCCACCGGGCCGCGCTGCATGATCGTCATCCGGGTCTGGGCGATGGCCCTGGCCGGGCTAACCGAAGCCGGGGCCAGGGTGATCCGGACGCCGCCGGTGAAGTGCAGGATGTTGACCCCGCGGGCGGCGCCCTCCTGACTGACCCGGATGAAGTCCTCCTTCGGGCCCTGGAACCAGGTGGCCATCATGTAGCCGTCCTCGTGCCAGCAGGCCCGGAAGGCCTCCCAGTCGCGCGAGTCCCTGGCGTTGGCCCAGGTCTCTACGACATCTCTGATGGCCAGGCGGTCGGCGAGCGCAGCGTCCACGATGGGCACGGTAATACAAGACCAGCCGCGGTGACCACGGCCCGTTCCGCCAAAATGTTTTTATGGAACTGGATGCCCGCCCGGTGCGGGCCTTCCGGCCGGGCCTGGGTGCGGACGTCGACGAGGGGGCGTGGCCCGCGAGCGTCCCGGCCATGGCGCAGTTGCTGCGGGAGGGACTGGAGCTGCCAGCGGGACTGACGGTGCTGGTGGGCGAGAACGGGTCGGGGAAGTCGACGGTGGTGGAGTGCCTGGCCGAGGCGTACGGGCTGAACCCGCAGGGGGGTTCGGCGCAGGGTCAGTTGTTCCGGGTCAGGGACAGCGAGCCGGGCGTCGGGCAAGGGCTGACCGTGGTACGAGGGGCGCGGGCGCAGTGGGCCTATTTCCTGCGGGCGGACACGATGAGCCAGCTGTACACCTACCTGGAGGAGAACCCGGGCCGGCGAACCGAGCGGTTCCATGAGCTGAGCCACGGGGAGGGGTTTCTGGAGATCCTGCGCACCCGGGTCAACCAGGCCGGCTTCTACCTGATGGACGAGCCCGACGCGCCGCTGTCGTTCACGGCGGCGCTCGGGCTGGCGGCGCTGCTCTATGACCTGGCCGAAGCCGGGTCCCAGATGGTGGTGGCCACCCACTCCCCCATCGTCGCGGCGATCCCGGGGATCAACCTGCTCGAGCTCGGGCCGTGGGGCATGCGCCCGGCGGCCTGGGACGACCTGAGCCTGGTCATCTCGTGGCGGCAGTTCATGCGGGATCCGCGGTCATATTTCCGGCACTTGTTCCCCGGCTGAACTGACGGCGGCGGGCCGTAGAATCGCCCGCGTGGGCGCGCCCGGCAGTGACATCACCGAGGTGCTGCACCGCGTGTTCGGGTACACCTCGTTCCGCGGGCAGCAGCAGGAGATCATCGAGCACCTGTGCGGTGGCGGGGACGCGGTCGCGCTGATGCCGACCGGCAGCGGCAAGTCGCTGTGCTACCAGATCCCCGCGCTGGTCCGGGACGGCACCGGGGTGGTCATCTCGCCGCTGATCGCGCTCATGCAGGACCAGGTGGACGCGCTGACCGTGCTGGGGGTGCGGGCCGGGTTCCTGAACTCGACCCAGGATCCGGATTCGCGGCGTGGGATGGAGTACGCGTTCCTGGACGGCAAGCTCGACCTGCTGTACCTGGCGCCGGAGCGGCTGCGGACCGACGCGACGCTGCGGCTGCTCGACAAGGGCACGGTGGCGCTGTTCGCGATCGACGAGGCGCACTGCGTTTCCCAGTGGGGGCACGACTTCCGGCCCGACTACCTGGGGCTGTCCGTGCTGCACGAGCGATGGCCTGCGGTGCCGCGGATCGCGGTGACGGCCACCGCGACCGGGCAGACGCTGGGCGAGATCGTCACGCGGCTCGGGCTCGGCGCGGCCCGGCACTTCGTGGCCAGCTTCGACCGGCCGAACATCCAGTACCGGATCGAGCCGAAGAAATCGGCGCAGCAGCAGTTGCTCCGGCTGCTGCGGAATGAGCATGCGGGGGACGCGGGCATCGTCTACTGCCTGTCCCGGGCTTCGACGGAGAAGACGGCCGCGTTTCTTTGTGCCGAGGGGCTCACGGCGCTGCCGTATCACGCCGGGCTCGACGCGCGGACCCGGGCAGCGAACCAGTCGCGGTTCCTGCGCGAGGACGGTCTGGTCATGGTGGCCACGATCGCGTTCGGCATGGGGATCGACAAGCCGGATGTCCGGTTCGTCGCGCACCTGGACCTGCCCCGGTCGGTGGAGGGCTACTACCAGGAGACCGGGCGGGCCGGGCGCGACGGCGCGCCGGCCACCGCGTGGCTGGCCTACGGCCTGGCCGACGTGGTGCAGCAGCGGCGGCTCATCGACGACTCCGAGGGCGACTTCGCGCACCGGCGGCGGCTGGTGGCGCACCTGGACGCGATGCTCGCGCTGTGTGAGACGGCCGGGTGCCGGCGGGCGCAGCTGCTGGCCTACTTCGGTGAGGATCTGGCCGGCGGCCGGTGCGGGAACTGCGACACGTGCTTGTCGCCGCCGTCGGTCTGGGACGGCACCGTCGCAGCGCAGAAGCTGCTCTCCACCGTGGTCCGGCTGCAGCGGCTCGGCGGTCCCTCCTTCGGCGCGGGGCAGCCGATCGACATCCTGCTCGGGAAGCGGACGCCGCGGGTGGCGTCGTACGGGCACGATTCCCTGTCGGTCTTCGGGATCGGCGGCGAGCTGAACGAGGGCGAGTGGCGGGGCGTGGTGCGGCAGCTGCTGGCGTCCGGGCTGCTCGCGGTCCAGGGAGATCACGGGACGCTGGCGCTGACCGACGCCTCAGGCGAAGTGCTGCGCGGGGAGCGGCAGGTCATGTTCCGGCGGGACGCGACCCCGCCCGCGCGGTCCGCTTCGGCCCGATCCGGTTCGTCCGGTTCATCTGGTTCATCTGGTTCGGGGCGGGCCCGGCGGGCGGCGGCCGGGCCGGCCGCGGCCCCGGTCGAGCTGGGGCCGGAGGCGGAGCGGGTCTTCGAGCGGCTGCGCGCCTGGCGGACCGGGGTTGCGAAGGAACTCGGCATGCCGCCGTACGTCATCTTCCACGACGCGACGTTGCGGCAGATCGCGGCCGCGCCGCCGGCGACGCTGGCCGGGCTCGCCGCGGTCAACGGCGTCGGTGAAACCAAGCTGGGCAGGTACGGGCAGCAGATCCTGGATGTTCTGGCTGGCGGAGGCGCCTGACCCGATCAACGCTGACTGGTCAGCGGTAAGGGTGGTGCCGGGCCGAGGAGGTAGGCGGGTGGGCCCACAGGCGGGCCGAGCAGGGCTTGGCGGGCGCGGAAGCCGGGTCCGACGGGAGGAAAAGGGCCAGGAACAGGACCAGGAATCCGGCGACCAGCACCGGCCCGCTGGGCAGCGTGATTCCGGCCAGCGTGATCGCCGTCCCCGCCAGCGAGAGACTGGGGCGCGGATGAGTCCGGACGATCCGGGCCAGCCGCAGCACGCCGATGACGGTGAGCAGGGTGCCGGTTCGGACCCACCAGCGGAACCGCCCGGAACGGGTCGGCCGGGTCACCTCCGGGACCTCCCGGACCTCCCGCCGGGCGGCGCGGCCCGAGGACGAGGACCACACCACCGTGGTCCGCTGGCGCGATCGCAGCCTCACCGCAGCCTCCCGCAGGCATGAAACCCGCTGTCTGCCTTCGATGGTACGCCCAGATTCAGCTGCCGTCGGGGTAGCCGCCGCGGTGCAGGACCATCGGGTAGTACGGGAGCGTGCGGGGCGGGCGGACCGAGGCCCGCCAGTTGTCCGGATAGGGCTCCAGGGCCTGGAGCAGGGGCGGCGGCTGGCCGTCGGAGCCGGCGGCCAGGGCCTGCAGGGGCTGGCGCAGGGCCTGGATCGGGCCGGCGCTGAACCGGGCCCGCCAGCGGTCCTCGATGGCGTCCAAGCGCTCGAGATAGCTTTCGCGTGCGAGCAGGCCACGGGGGGTGAGCCGCGCCACCTTGCCGCGGCTCGCGGCGGGATCGGGCTCCTCCACAGCCAGGCGGGCGCGAAGCAGCACGCCGAGGGCCCAGGCCACGGCTTCCTTGGAGATGCCGGTCAGGAGCGGGAGGTCGCGCGGTCGCAGGCCGCCCTCGCCGTCCTGGCCGTCCTGGCCGTCCTGGCCGTCCTGGCCCAGGACGCGGAGCAGGTTGGCCCCGACCGTCAGGGATACCTCGGACTCAGCCTCGTAGTCCAGGGCGAACGCGAGCAGGACGCGGGACAACCGGGCCAGCAGCGGCAGGGCGGCGAGGTCGGGCGGCGCGGGCCGGGGCGGCAGGGACGGATCCGGTCCCTGGCTGAACAGGGTATGGCCGAGGATCGGCAGGCAGTCGGGCAGGCCCGGGTCGAGCTGGGCGGTGACCGTCGCCAGGGCCTGCCGCAGGTTGCCGATCTGGTCCGCGCCGAAGCGCTCAGTCCAGCGCTGCTCGATGATCGCGGGCACCGGCAGCCAGGTCTGCCGGGCTCGCAGGCCGCGGGCGGTGGCACGGAGCACGGCGTGGGGACCGGGACGGCCCTTGTAGGTCCTGTCGGCGGCGCCGTCGATGGTGATGTAGCCCCAGCGGCGCATGCCGTCCAGGTTGGTCGGGGTGCGGGCCAGGGTCTGGAGTTCGCGGACCGTGATGGGCTCGTCGCTGACGAAACGCAGGCAGTTCTCGAACATCGCCACCGAGGTCAGCCACGTCCCGGTACCCATCCCCGCGACGCCGTGGTTGGTGGTGCGGTGCGGGAGGCGGTGTTCGGCTTCGTTGTCGAGCTCGATGGTGAACGCGACGAGTACCTGGGAGAGCAGGGCCGACAGGGAGAGCGGCCCTCGGGAGGGTTCGGCGGGCCGGGGCTGGCGGGGCGGCGTGGTCGGGTGTGGTCGTGGTCGTGGTCTTGGTCTGGAGGGCCGCCCGGGGGACGGCGGTGGCGGTGAGCAGGCCGGCCCAGGTGCGCCGGGCGGCGGCGTCGGGATCGACCCGCGGTGACCTGCCAGCCGGAGCGGGCGAGCACCTCGGGGGCCTGGCTGGCCTCGAGGGCGGACCTGGCGGGCTCGCCCAGGCGGGCGACCGAGTTCTGGAAGCGGGTCCGGGTCTCGGTCTGGGCACCGGACACCGCCACGCTGATCGCCAGGCGGCTGCCGGCGCGCGCGACCTGGCGGAACTCGGCGAGGACCCGGTCCAGGACGGCGGGCTCCAGGTAGACCGCCACGCCTTCGAGCAGGAAGAGGCCGGGCTGGCGCGGGTTCAGACCGGCGGCGGTGAGCCGGTCCGCGATCGGGTCGCGGGTGAAGTCGGCCTCGACGAACCGCACCTGGCCGGGGTCAAGGGCGAGCCGGGCCAGCCGGTCTCGCTTGTCGCGCTGAGTGGCGGGATGGTCCACCTCGAACCAGCGGACGCCGGGCTTGGCGTACCGGTAGGCGCGTCCGTCGTAACCGGCCGCGCCGACGACGATCTGGCGGACGCCACGATCGATGGCCCCGACGACCACCCGGTCGAAGAACCCGGTACGGGCCCGCAGGTACTCGCGCATCCGGTCCGAAGCGGGCTCCTGGCCGGCGGCCACGTCCGCGGCCAGCATCTCGTCGGCGGCGGCATCGCCGTACGGGGCCGGGACGCGGGCGAACCCGAGGCGGTACGCCGCCACCCGCCGGGCGGTGATCGACGGGCCGCCGCTAGCTAGGTCGGGTGCCTCCGTCACCCGGCCCATTCTGGCACGCGGCACCGACAGGCGGCCGCGGCCCGGGGGTATGGCAGTGTGGATCGCATGACGACTGATTCCGCACATCGCAGCGTGCGGCTGGAGCGCATCGAGAACAGCAGGTACACCGCGATCAACGAGCGGGGCGGGAAGATCACCGTCGGGACCGGGGGCGGGACCGACTTCACCCCGGTCGAGTTGCTGCTGGTCTCGATCGGCGGCTGCACGGGCGTGGACGTGGACCTGCTCACCTCGCGGCGGGCCGAGCCGGACTCGTTCGAGGTCGTGGTGGAGGCGGACAAGGTCCGCGACACGGCCGGCAATCACCTGGCCGGCCTGCAGGTGACGTTCCGCATCGGGTTCCCCGATGGCGAGCAGGGCGACAAGGCTCGTGAGCTGCTGCCGGACGCGGTGCGCAAGTCGCACGACCGGCTGTGCACGGTGAGCCGGACGGTGGAACTCGGCACGCCCATCGCGACGCGGATCGAGTGAGGTCCGCGGATGAAGTCAGCGGACGTCAGCTCGGTGCGGACCGGCGCCGGGTTTAAGGTTTTGGCATGGCGGATTCCGAACCGGGCCGCGAGGTGGCCCGCAGCGAGCTGCGCGCGTCGCACGAGGACCGGGACCGGGTGGTCGAGCTGCTGCGGGTGTCCGCGGGAGACGGGCGGCTGACCGCGGACGAGCTCGACGAGCGCCTGGAGCTGGCCATGACGGCGCGGACCTACGGCGAGCTGGCCAAGCTGGTCGCCGACCTGCCCGTCGACGGGCCGGTGGCCAGCGCGCCGGCCCCGAGGGCCAAGGACGTCGTGCGGCTGGACACCGGCAGCGGGCACACGGTCAGGAACGGCCGGTGGATCGTGCCGCAGCGGATCGAGGCGCGGGTCCGCAGCGGCCACCTGACGCTGGACTTCACCCAGGCGGTCATCACCCAGCCGTCGCTGCAGCTCGACGCCGAGGTGCGCAGCGGTCACGTCATCCTGATCACCAGGCCCGGCATCGTGGTGGATACCGACGACGTGGTGGTCCGCAGCGGCCACGTGCGGGTTCGCGCCCCGTGGGGTCACGACGTGCCCGAGGTGCTGCGGATCGAGGTCACGGGCAAGGTGGGCAGCGGGCATTTCGTCGCGCGCCCGAAGTACCGGACGTTCTGGCAGTGGCTGACCAGGCAGCCGCGGCCGTACGAGATCGCGACGCGCTGAACCGTTGACCCTCGGCGGTTTTACCAGTTGCCCGGCGTCCGTGCTGGTGGCAGGCTGTCGGGGTGCCCACTCGTCTTGTACACCTGGTCATCGACGCGGCCGACCCGGCGGGGCTGGCCCGGTTCTGGGCCGCGGCCCTGGGCTGGGAGGTGGCAGCCGAGGAAGAGGGCGAGGTCGACGTCTGGCCGGACGGGTACCGCTATCCCGACCCGGTCGCGCTGCCGCTGGTGTTCGTCCCGGTGCCGGAGGCCAAGGCCGGCAAGAACCGGGTTCATCTCGATCTGGCTTCTGAGTCGGCGGCGCACCAGGCGGCGCAGGTCGAGCGGCTGCTCGCCCTGGGCGCGGTGCGCGCCGACATCGGCCAGGGCGATGTGCCCTGGCAGGTGCTGGCCGACCCGGAGGGGAACGAGTTCTGCGTCCTGGACCCGCGATCGGTCTACCTCGGGATCGGGCCGGTGGCCGCGGTGGTGGCCGACTGCCGCGACCCGGGCGCGGTGGCCGGGTTCTGGAAGCTGGCCACTGGCTGGGTACCAGGCGACTCCATCGCCTTTTTGTCGGCCGGCTCGGTGTCGCTGCGCTCCCCCGCCGGAGTCGGACCGTACCTGGAGCTACTGGCGTCCGCGGACGCCAAGACGGTCAAGAACCGCATCCACCTGGACGTGGCCCCGGAATCGGGCGAGGATCCGGCGGCCGCGGTGGCCGCGCTGCGAGCGGCCGGGGCGCGACCCGCCGACGTCGGCCAGGGAGCGGCGTCCTGGACCGTGCTCGCCGACCCCGAGGGCAGCGAGTTCTGCGTGCTGTCGCCGCGATGACGCCCGCCTCCGCCCGCATCTTGACCGCGGTGCGGGCCGATCTGGACCGGCTCGTCCGCTACGACGACGAGTCGATCGTGCACGAGCACTGGATCAGGCAGCGATACGACCTGGGCGCCGCGGCGAGCTACGCGCCCGCGCGGACGGCGGCGGTGCGGACGGCCTGGCACGAGGCCGGGCACGTGGTCGCCGCGCTGCACGTCGGGGCGCGGTTCAGCTCGGCCAGCATCCGGCACGGGTCTGGCAGCCAGGGGCGCGTGCACGGGGTGGCGGGCGCAGGCCAGCAGGCGTTCGTCATCGACGCGGCGGGACAGATCGCCGAGCGGCTGCGGGACTGGTCCCTGCTAGCCGGGGACGACGAGCTGCGCGCCTGGCTGCCGACCTGGCGCGACGACGGCGGTGACGCGCGGCGCTTCCGGCAGGGGATGCGGGCGCGGTTCGGCGCCGACGAGGTCACGGCGTGGCGGTACTGCGAGCAGACGCTGACCCCGCACCGGCTGCGGGTCCGCCAGGTGGCGCGGGCGCTGCTTGTGTACCCGCGGTACCTGCCCTACCCGGTGGTGGCGGCGATCGCGGACGGTTCCTAGCTGGCGGACCGGTACCAGTCGTACCAGGCGGGGAAGCCCTCCAGGGAGTCCAGGACCACCTCGGCGCCCGCGCGGGCCAGGTCCCCGGCGTCGAACGAGCCGGTCGCGACGCCGACCGCCCGCACGCGGGCCTGCACCGCGGCGGCCATGTCCGGCGGGCTGTCGCCGACGTAGGCGGCCGCGCCGATCCGGCTCAGGACGGCCGCCTTCTCCGGCCCGTGCACGAAGGTGAACACCTCGTCGGCGTCCAGCCCTACGGCCCGCAGGCTCGGCTCCACCGAGATCGGGTGCTTGGCGGTGATGATGATCACGCGCTCCCCCGCGGCCCGGACCGCGGCCAGCGCCTCGCGCGCTCCGGGCAGCGCGGTCGTCATCTGCCCGGCGAGCCGCACGTAGTGCCGCCGGTAGGTCTGCGCGGCCGCGGTCCGCTGCTCCGGCGGGTACCAGAACACCAGCTCGTCCTCCAGCTTGAGCCCGAGCCGGCGGTCCACGGCGGCCAGGTCGATGTCGGTGGCGGTGTCCCTGGCCAGCCCGGCGAAGGAAGCCAGGATGGCCTCCCGCGAGTCGATCAGCGTCATGTCCAGGTCAAAGCCGACCGGACCCATGTCCCTCCCGTTCCACGTTCACCCCGTATTCTGCCCGGCGCGTGCCGCGCCGCTGGCACCGGGATGCGCGCTCAGGCCGACGGCGAGCACGGGCAGCGAGGCGAACGCCAGAAAGAACCCGGCGATCACCACGATCATGGCCGGCACGCCGACCGCGCCGATCAGCGCGCCGCCGGCCGCGCTGCCGAGCGGGAAACCGAGCGAGGAGACCGTCATCCGCGCGCCGGCCAGCCTGCTCCGCACGTCATCCGGGACGAGCCGCTGCATCAGCGTGCGGTCGAAGGCGAAGTACGGCGCGCCGCCGAAGGTGGCCAGGCCGAGCAGGACGGCCGCTACCGGCAGGTCCGGTGCGAGTCGGAGCAGCCCGAAGAGCGGGGCGGCGATGGCGAGCGCACCGCCGATCCGCCACCCGACGGGCAGCCGGCTGAACAGCCCTGGTCCCGCGACCACGCCGAGCAGGGCGCCGACACCGGCGGCCGAGACCAGGATGCCGTAGCCGGTCGCGGTGACGTGCAGGAAGGTCCGGCAGTACACCGGGTACAGCACCGTGGCCATGCCGTCCAGGCACAGCAGCCCCACGCTGCACATGGTCAGCACCAGGACGGCGGGGAACCTGAACAAGATGGTCAGGCCCGCGGCGGTTGCGCCGGGACCGGCGCTGCGGACGGGGCGGAAGGCGGGGAGGCTGAGGCAGAGCGCGGCCATGACCGCGAAGCTCGCCGCGTCCAGGAGCAGGGCGAACCCGGCACCAGCGGTGGCGACGATGACCCCGGACAAGGCCGGCCCGGCGATGCTGGCCACTTCCCAGTTGGCCGCCAGCAGCGAGTTCGCGCTCTCCAGGTGCTCGTCGTCCACCAACCGCGGTACCAGCGACGCCTCGGCGACCTCGGTCACGGCGGAGCACAGCGCGCTGGCCGCCGCGATCACGTACAGGTCCGCGACGGCCAGGCGGTGCAGCCACAGCAGGACCGGGACGACGGCAATCAGGGCCGCGCGGACCGCGTTGTCGGCGGCCAGCAGCGGGCGCGGATCGATCCGGTCCAGGATGCGCCCGGCGACCGGGCCGCTTACCACCCGCGGCAGGCCGAAGCACATCAGCACGATGCCCAGCTGGACCGGGCCGGCCAGGCCGAGGACCACCCAGGACAGCGCGACGGCGGTGAACGCGTCGCCGGCCCGGGAGATCATCATGCCGAGCCAGAACCGGCGGAACGCCCGGTGGCGGCCGACCTGGAGATAGCGCTGAATTGTCTTCCGCAAACCCGCTGCCTTCCATTGAGGCTATTGGCGACTTTACCGCATCTGATTAATCATGGTTATTTCGGTCTTGGATCTGGGCTCGGACACGTAATTATTAAATATGGAAGGCGGTATGCGGATCACCTGGCGCGACGGGGCCGTGGCCGGGCTCACCGTCACGTTCGACGCGTTATGGTGTCTTCCCAGGGCTCGCGATCACCGGGAGAACCGCCATGACGTGGGATGACTTGCTCGCATACTGCCTGGCCAAGCCGGGTGCCTGGCAGGACGAGCCGTGGGAAGGCGACGTGGTGGTCAAGGTGGGCGCCAAGATCTTCGCCTTCCTGGGTTCCGGGACCTCGGTGGGCGTCAAGTGCGGCGCTTCCCGGGACGCGGCCGACGAATGGCTGCTGCGGTACCCGGACGACGCTTCGGTCATGGCCTACATCGGCCGCTCGGGATGGAACACGCTACGGATCGGCGGCGCCATACCGGACGATGAACTGACCGAGGCCGTCGACGCCTCCTATGCGACCGTGGTCAGCAAGCTGCCCAAGAAAGACCGCCCGGCCTGAGACATTCCTTTCGGATAGCGGTATTAATAAGACGACTGGCCGACTCGGGCACGTACCACTTTTATAAGGATTACCGTGACAGCTAACGGCGGTGAGTATCTTCCGGCCATCCCGGCGTCGGCCGGGGCGCTGATCTTCGACCGGGAGGGCCGGCTGCTGATCCTCAAGCCGACCTACAAGACCGGGTGGACGATCCCTGGCGGCGTCATGGAGGCGGACGGCGAGACACCATGGGAGGCGTGCCGACGCGAGGTGCGCGAAGAGTGCGGTATCGAGATGACCGGCGGCCGACTGGCCTGCATGGATTTCCGCCGCCCGAAACCGGGCCGGGCGGGCGGCATCCGGTTCCTGTTCGACTGCGGCCCGGTGGGCGAGGCGGACCTGGCCGGGATCGTGGTGCAGCCCGAGGAGATCTCCGAGTACCGGCTCGCGCCGCTGCCCGACGCCCTGAGCCTGCTCCGCGGCCCGATCAGGCGGCGGGTCCGCGCGGCCGTCGGGCGCAAGGGGCTGGTCTACCTGGAGGACGGACGGCCCGTCCCCGAGGTGCCGGCCTAGCACCCGGCCGCCGGCCTTACGCGGCCGGAGGCACCGCTCAGGCCCCGCCGTGCTGAGCGAGGTAGTGCTGGAGTTCGGCGCGGTACTGCTCGAACTGAGCCTGGCTCGCGGTGAACAGGGTCAGTTTGGTCTGGGGGTTCACCGTCACGAAGTAGAGCCAGTTCCCGGCGGCCGGGTTCAGCACGGCCTGGATCGCGGCGGCACCGGGGCTGTCGATGGGGCCGGGCGGCAGGCCCTTGTGCTTGTAGGTGTTGTACGGCGAGGTGCTGGCGAGTTCGGCGTCGGAGGCGACGATGCCGAACTTGTTCAGCCCGTATAGCACCGTGCTGTCCAGCTCAAGCGGGATATGCTGCGCCAGCCGGTTGTAGATCACCTGGGCGATCTTCGGGTAGTCGGAGAGCCGGCCCCCCTCGGCCTCGACCAGGCTGGCCATGATGATGACCTGGCCTTCGCTCAGGTGGATCCGCTTGGCCTCGGTGGCCAGCTTGAGCTGCGTCGCTTCCTGGCCGAAGCGCTGGACCATACCGGACAGCACGCCGAGCGCGCTCTCGTGCGGCACCACCTCGTAGGTGGCCGGGAACAGGTAGCCCTCCGGCTTGCCGTTCGCGTACGCGGGCAGGTGCAGCTGGGCCGGGTTCTTCAGGATCGCCTGGTACGCGCTGGCCGAGATGCCCGACTTGGCGCCCAGGTAGGTCAGGATCTGGCTGAGCCGCCAGCCCTCCGGGATCGTGACGGTGACCTGAACCAGGTTCTTCGGGTTGAGCAGCCGGGCGTAGGCCAGCGACGCCTTCATGTGCAGGTGCATGCCGTAGAAGCCAGGCAGCAGGCCGTTCGGGTGCGAGCTGTGCTCGGCGGCCAGGACGAACGCGCGGGAGCTGGCCACCACGCCGAGCTTGACCAACTGCGGGCCGAGGCCGGTGGCCGTCTCGTTCTGGGCGACCTGGACCACGAGGTAGCCGGTGCCCGCGCCTGAGTAGTCAGCCGGGTGGTACTTGTCCTGGTACAGGTGGTAGACGTACGCGCCGCCGATGCCGAGCGGGATCAAGATGACCACCAGCGCGACCAGCGGCGCGATCCAGCGCAGCCTGCGCCGGCGTGGGGGGCCTCCGTCACGTCCGCGCGAGCGGCGGGCGGAGCGGCGCCGGGCGGGGCGTTCGGGCTCCTCGCCCTCGCCCTCGTCCTCGTCGTCGCCGCCGAATCCGGGAACGAAGCGGCCCCCGGTGTTGTAGCGGTCGTCGTAGTCGTCGTCGTAGGGCTCGGGGTCGTTCGGCGAGTAGAACTCCTCGCCACCCGGGCCCGGGTCATGGCTGGCGGACGCGGGGTGCCATCCGGTGGCCTCGGGCCCGGAGTGGCGCTGGGTCCGGCGCCACGGCGAGTCCTGGGCACGGCGCGGGTCGGCCAGCCGCGGATCGTGGTCGCGGGGGTCATGGTGCAGCGGCTGCGGCGGCTGCATCGCGTGCGGCGGCTGCGGCTGCGGCGGCTGCGGCGGCTGCGGCGGCTGGAGCCCGCGGGACGGCGGCCGGAGTCCCGGGGAGGGCTGGAGGCCCTGGGGCGGCTGGAACAGGCGGGGGTCCTGGTTCGGCGACCAGGAGGTTCCGTTCTCGCTCACGCGCTTGCTCCCCCGCCGAGCGTGACCAGCTGGCCGGGTGGGTTACCGGTGGCGCGTTCGGTGTCCAAGGCGGCTTGCAGGAGCACGGCGGCGGCCGCGGCGTCCACCGTGCCGCGCCGGGCGCGGGAGTCCTTGCCGCCACGGCGCAGCGCGTCGTGCGCCTGCGTGGTGGTGAAGCGCTCGTCGACCAGCCGCACCGGGACGGGCGCGAGCCGGCTGGCCAGTTCCGCGGCGAATCCCCGTGCGGCGGCCGCGGCGGCGCCTTCCCGGCCGGACAGTGAGGTGGGCAGGCCCACGATGACCTCGATCGCGTCGGCGCCGGCCACCAGGGTGGCCAGCTCGTCCAGGTGGCCGGACCGGAGCACGGTCAGCGGGCTGGCCAGGATGCCGCCGGGATCGCTGCGGGCGACCCCGACCCGGACCGAGCCCACGTCCACGGCCAGGCGCACGCCGTCCCTCACCGGTGCCGTCTCCGGGACGGCTGCAGGGTGGCACGCCCGGGCAGGGCGCGGTGGGGCCCCGCTGGGGCGCAGAAGCATGGCAATACGTTACCCAGCCGACCCGTGTATGTCCCGCAAAGCGGCACGAACAGCACCAAACGCCTCATCGACCGCGCTCGAGTCCGGCGCCAGCGGGGCGCCGCCGCCCTGGGCCACGTCGGGCCGCCCGCCGCCACCGCCGCCAAGCGCCCGCGCGGCGACCCCGACCAGGGTGCCGGCCGACAGCCCGAAGCCCCGGCCCGCCTCGTTGACCGCGATGACCACCACCGGCCGGTCCGCGGGCACGCCGATGACCATGACCACCGCGGGCTGGCTGCGCGGCATCCGGCCGCGCACGTCCAGGGCGAGCTTGCGGATGTCGTCGGCCTCGGTGCCGTCGGGCACGCAGTGCGCGACCAGGGCCATGCCGCTGATTTCCTCCGCGCTGGCCGCGATCTGGTCGGCCGACTCGAGCAGGCGGGCGGCGCGCAGCCGCTGTAGCTCGCGCTCGGCGTCGCGGAGCCGGGTCAGCACGCCGGAGATGCGCTCGGGGAGCTGCTCGCGAGGCGCCTTGAGCTGCTCGCTGAGCTGGTTGACCAGCACGCTCTCCCGGGCCAGGAAGCGGAACGCGTCCAGGCCGACGAGCGCCTCGATCCTTCTCACCCCGGACCCGATCGACGCCTCGCCGAGCACCTTGACCAGGCCGAGCTGACCGGAGCGGACCACGTGCGTGCCGCCGCACAGCTCCCGGGAGTAGTCCCCGACCTCGACCACCCGGACCCGGTCGCCGTACTTCTCGCCGAACAGGGCCAGCGCCCCCATCTCGCGGGCTTCCTCCTGCGAGGTGTAGTAGGCGTGCACGTCCAGGTCGTTGACCAGGACCGCGTTGACCTCGTCCTCGCTGTCCCGCAGCACGCTCGCCGGGACCGCCCCCTGGGCGGTGAAGTCGAACCGGAGCCGGCCGGGCGAGTTCTCCGAACCGGCCTGGGCCGCGGACTCCCCCAGCGCGTTGCGCAGCGCCCGGTGGACCAGGTGGGTCGCGGTGTGCGACCGGGACAGCGCCCGGCGGCGCTCGATGTCGATCTCGGCGTGCGCGGGCGCGCCGGTGATGATCTCACCGGAGCGGACCTTGCCGCGGTGCACGATGAGCCCGGTCAGCGGGATCTGCACGTCGGAGACGTCGACGGTGCTGCCGTCGGTGGTGATCAGCCCGCTGTCCGCGAGCTGGCCGCCGCCTTCGGCGTAGAACGGGGTGCGGTCCAGCACTACGTCCACCTCGGTGCCCGCGCCCGCGCTCGGGACCGGGATGCCATCCACCAGCAGGCCCAGGATGGTGGCCTCGCCGGAGATCTGGTCGTAGCCGGTGAAGGTCACCGAGCCGGACCGCTCGAGCAGGTCCGCGAACACCGAGATGTCGACATTTCCGGTCTTCTTCTCGGCCGCGTCCTTCTTCGCGCGCTCGCGCTGCTCGGTCATCAGCCGGCGGAAGCCGTCCTCGTCGACGGACAGGCCCTGCTCGCTGGCCATCTCCAGGGTCAGGTCGATCGGGAAGCCGTAGGTGTCGTGCAGCTGGAAGGCCTGCTCCCCCGAGATGTTGGGCCGGTTCTTGCGCTTGTTCTCCTCGACCGCGGCCTCGAAGATCGCGGTGCCGGTGCGCAGGGTG
This sequence comes from uncultured Actinomycetes bacterium, assembly GCA_963819785.1. Lineage (GTDB taxonomy): Bacteria > Actinomycetota > Actinomycetes > Streptosporangiales > Streptosporangiaceae > Palsa-504. The sequence goes on from CAWFXW010000022.1 coordinate 299,237, forward strand.
CTGGCGAAGGCCGCTTCCTCGGCGTCCATCACCGTGTGGATGTTCGCCGCGTCCCGGCGCAGTTCGGGATACAGCGAGGCCATGGCCTCGATGGCGACCTTCGTTAGGTCGTGGATGAAGTGCTCGCTGGTCTGGGTGCCGCCGCCGCGCTGGGCACCGGAGAGCAGCCGCAGGTTCCTGATGCTGCGGCGCATGATGCGTCGCAGCACGTAGCCGCGGCCCTCGTTGCTCGGCAGCACCCCGTCCTCGATCAGCATCACCGCGCTGCGCACGTGGTCGGCGATCACGCGCAGGGCCACGTCGGCCTTGTGGTCACGGCCGTAGCTCTGCTCGGTCAGTTCGGCGGCCCGGTCGAGGATCTTCCATGTGGTGTCGATCTCGTACAGGTTGTCCACACCCTGCAAGATGGCGGCCATCCGCTCCAGGCCCATCCCGGTGTCGACGTTCTTGGACGGCAGCGGCCCCTCGACGTCGAAGTCGTCCTTGGCCCGGAACTTGCTGATGCTGTCCTGCATGAAGACCAGGTTCCAGACCTCGAGGAAGCGGTCCTCGTCGGCCTCCGGGCCGCCGTCGCGGCCGTACTCGGGCCCGCGGTCGTAGTAGATCTCCGAGCAGGGGCCGCCCGGGCCGGGCACGCCCATGCTCCAGTAGTTGTCGTTCAGGCCACGGGCCTGGATCCGGTGCTCGGGCAGGCCGATCTGGTCCCGCCAGATCGTGGCCGCCTCGTCGTCGCCATGCAGGACCGTGGCCCACAGCTTGCTCTCCGGGAACCCGAACCCGCCGTCGGCCTCGGACTTGGTCAGCAGCTCCCAGGCGAACCTGATCGCGCCTTCCTTGAAGTAGTCACCGAACGACCAGTTGCCGAGCATCTGGAAGAACGTGGCGTGCCGGGTGGTCTTGCCGACCTCCTCGATATCCAGCGTGCGCACGCACTTCTGCACGTCAGCGGCCCGCTTCCAGGGTGGCGTCTGCTGGCCGAGCAGGTACGGCTTGAACGGCTGCATGCCGGCGATGACGAACAGCACCGTGGGATCTTCGGCGACCAGGGAGGCCGAGGGGACGATGGCGTGTCCCTGCTGCTTGAAATAGGCAAGGAAGCGGCGGGCGATCTCTGCCGACTCCATTAGTGGCCATCCTTGGGTTCGTGGGTCATTGACTGATCTGTTGGGAGAGTCTGAGCTGTTGAGAGAGTCTGAGCTGTTGAGAGGGTAGAGCTTGCGGCGGCTGCATGACGCTCCGTATACAGGTCCATGCCTTCGCGCACGTCGCGGGTGAACCGGTAGGTCTCCCTGGCCGCCTTGATGGCGGCGCGCCGTGCGCTCTGCGCGCTTCGTGTGCCCTGGCCGAGGGCGGCGGGGGGCGCGGGGTTAAGGCTGGCAGACAGGCGGCGGCCGACCGCGGAGACACGCCGGTAGCCGTAGATGCCGCTCGCCGCGCCGACGGCCAGCCAGAAGCCGCGGCGGATCATCGCCGACCCAGTTCGCCGCGTCCCACCACGCGCCGTTCCACCACGCGGGCGGGCAGCGCGTTCCTCGGTCCGCTTCCGTTTCCGCTTGGGCTTGGGCTTGGGCTTGGGCTTCGGCGCAGGGTGACGGCGTGGCGGACGCCGTAGGCCAGCGCGCCCAGGCGGCCCACCGGGCCGGCGGCGACGGCGCGGCCCAGGCCGGTCAGCGCGGTGACCTGCCCGGCGAGTTCGGCCATCCCGGCGTCGAGTTCGTCCATGCTGGCGGCGACCGACTCGGTGCGATTCAGCTGGGTGTGGGCCCGGGCCACGGCGGCCTGCGCCCCGGTGACGGCATTATGGGCTTCCTGCAGCAGCGTGTCGCTGCGCTCGCGCAGGTCGGCGACCAGTTTGCTGCTTTCTGACAGCAGGCGGCCCAGCCGGAACAGGACGAAGACGCCCACGCTGACCAGCAGTGCCCAGAAGACGGCGGCGATCAGCGCGGCCGCTTGCGCCGCGTTCATGCCGTGTCTCCTGTCATGGCTGCTCCTTGTGGTCTCGTTTGCGGAGGATGGCCCTGATCCGCCCGGTGCGTTCGGCGATTCGAGCTTCCTGGCCGTGCCCAGACGGCTCGTAGTAGACGCGCTCCGCCACCGGTTCGGGAGCGTAGCGCTGCGCGACGATGCCGTCGTCGAAGTCGTGCGGGTAGAGGTAACCCTCGCCGTGGCCGACCTTGCCCGCCCCAGGATAGTGCGCATCGCGCAGGTGCGCTGGCACGGCCCCGATTAGCCCGTTTCTCACGTCGGCGCCGGCCGAGCTGATCGCCTTGATCACGGCGTTGGACTTGGGCGCGAGCGAGATGTGGATGACCGCCTGGGCCAGGTTGATCCGGGCCTCGGGCAGCCCGACGAACTCGACCGCCTGCGCGGCGGCGACCGCGGTCAGCAGCGCGGTCGGGTCGGCCAGGCCGACGTCCTCGCTGGCGTGCACGATGAGCCGCCGCGCGATGAACCGCGGGTCCTCCCCCGCCTCGATCATCCGGGCCAGGTAGTGCAGCGCCGCGTCCACGTCACTGCCTCGCATGGACTTGATGAACGCGCTGATCACGTCGTAGTGCTGGTCGCCGTCGCGGTCGTAGCGGACCGCGGCCCGGTCCACCGCGCGTTCCAGCGTCTGGATGTCGATGTGGTTGTCTTCGTGGCCTTGGCCTTGGCCTTGGCCTAGGGCGGCCGCCTCCAGGTAGGTGAGGGCGCGGCGTGCGTCGCCGCCGGCCAGCCTGATGAGGTGCTCTTTCGCGTCTTCGGCGAGGGTTACTTTGCCGTCCAGGCCGCGGGGGTCGGTCACGGCCCGCTGGATGACGTCCCGGATGTCGTCGTCGGACAGCGGCTGCAGGGTGAGCAGCAGCGACCTGGACAGCAGCGGTGAGACCACGGAGAAGAACGGGTTCTCGGTGGTGGCGCCGATGAACGAGACCCAGCGGTTCTCCACCGCCGGGAGCAGCGCGTCCTGCTGGGTCTTGGAGAACCGGTGCACCTCGTCGATGAACAGGACGGTCTGGGTGCCGCTCATGCCCAGCGTGCGGCGGGCCGCGTCGACCGCCGCGCGCACGTCCTTGACCCCCGCGCTGACCGCCGAGAGTTCGACGAAGCGGCGCTTGGTCACCTGGCTGACCACGTAAGCCAGGGTCGTCTTGCCGGTGCCGGGCGGGCCCCACAGCAACAGCGACATGGGGGCATCGTTGTCGATCAGCTTGCGGAACGGCGTGCCGGCGCTGGTCAGGTGGTGTTGCCCGATCACCTCGTCCAGGGAGCGCGGGCGCATCCGGACGGCGAGCGGCGCGGCCGCTTGGGCCGCCGCCTCTTCCGCTTCGTCGAACAGGCTCCCGGGCTGCCCACCCACCTCCCCAGCCCTCTTCACGGTTCCGGCCATCCCCCGACCTTATCTCGGGTCGCTGTCACTAGGACTTGGTTATCCACAGGCGGATGCCTGCATGCTTAGGTTATCCACAGGTCTTTCGGCTCCGGGCCCCGGCGCTTGCGCGACCGGCAGCCTGAGGCTCTATGTCAACAGAATCACCTCTGCCATCACGCGAGTTGATCACCGTGCAGCGTAATGCGATTGCCCGCCGACAGGCTGAGAGCTGCGGCGTCAGTCCGCGCGCGATGCAAAGCAGAGTGCGTAGCGGCAGATGGCAGCAACTTCAACGAGGTGTTTACGCCACCTTCTCCGGGGAGCCCGCACGAGAAACCATGCTGTGGGCAGGCCTTGTCACGCTCAGGTTCGGACTGCTAGACCTTGGCGATCGCCGATGCGAGACCGCGATCGCAGTCGCCACGCTGCTGCGCCGCCACGGGTGGACCGGCATCCCCCACCCCTGCCCGCGCCCTGACTGCGCGCTACGAGCATCGACTCCATGATCGCGGGCAGTTTTGGTCCGTATTTGGCACCAACTGCCCGCGATCATGAAACGGGGGGCGGAGGGGTGGGGTGGGGGTGGGCGTCGATGCCGGCTTCTCGGCGCTGGGCTTCGGTGATGGGGGTGGGGGCGCCGGTGAGCGGGTCTAGGCCGGACGCGGCTTTGGGGAAGGCGATTACGTCGCGGATGGTGGGCGCGCCGGCCAGCAGCATGCACACCCGGTCCCAGCCGAACGCGATGCCGCCGTGCGGCGGGGGGCCGTACATGAACGCGTCGAGGAGGAACCCGAACTGGGAGCGCGCCTCGGCGGGCGAGAGGCCGATCACGCTGAACACGGCCTGCTGCATCGCCGACTGGTGGATCCGGATGGACCCGCCGCCGATCTCGTACCCGTTGCACACGATGTCGTAGGCGTCGGCCAGCGCGCCGCCGGGCTCGGCGACGAACTTATCGGCCCACTCGGGCAGCGGCGCGGTGAACGGATGGTGCACCGAGGTCCAGCCGCGGTCGCCGTCCTCCTCGAACATCGGCGCGTCCACCACCCACAGGAACGACCAGGCCGACTCGTCGATCAGGCCGCAGGCGCGGCCGATCTCCAGCCGTGCCGCGCCGAGCAGTTCCCGGGAGGCCTGGGCCGGGCCCGCCGCGAAGAACACGCAGTCGCCCGGGCCGGCGCCGGTGGCGGCGGCCAGCCCGGAGCGTTCGGCCTCGGACAGGTTCTTGGCCACCGGGCCGGTGATCTCGCCGTCCTCGCCGATCAGGGCGTAGGCCAGGCCACGCGCGCCCCGGGACCGGGCCCACTCCTGCCACTGGTCCAGCTCGCGCCGGGACTGCGACGCGCCACCGGGCATGACCACGGCCCCGACGTAGGGCGCCTGGAAGACGCGGAACTCCGTGCCGACGAAGTGCCCGGTCAGGTCGGTGAGCTCGCAGCCGAAGCGCAGGTCGGGCTTGTCCGAGCCGTACCGCGCCATCGCGTCCGCGTAGGTCATCCGGGGCAGCGGCGTGGGCACCTGGTATCCGGCGAGCTCGGACCAGAGCCGGGTCACGATGTCCTCGGCGACATCGATGACGTCCTGGCGGGTGACGAACGACATCTCGATGTCGATCTGGGTGAACTCGGGCTGCCGGTCCTTGCGGAAGTCCTCGTCCCGGAAGCACCGGGCCAGCTGGTAGTAGCGCTCCAGCCCGCCGACCATGAGCAGCTGCTTGAACAGCTGGGGCGACTGCGGCAGCGCGTACCAGTTGCCCGGCCGCAGCCGGACCGGGACCAGGAAGTCGCGCGCGCCCTCCGGTGTCGACCGGGTCAGGTACGGGGTCTCCACGTTCACGAAGCGGTGCTCACGCATCACGTCGGATAGCAGGTAGGCGGCCTGCGACCGGACGCGCAGCGCCCGGGCGGTGTCCTCGCGCCTGATGTCCAGGTACCGGTACTTGAGCCGGATGTCCTCGCTGATCTCGGCGGAGCCCTCGACCGGGAACGGCAGCGGGTCGGCCTCGCTGAGCACCTCGACCTCGTCCGCGGCCACCTCGATCTGGCCGGTGGGCAGCTCGGGGTTCTCGTTCCCGGCCGGGCGCTGCCGGACCGTCCCGGTCACCAGCACGCAGAACTCGGCCCGCAGCTCGTGAGCGCCGGCGTCTGGTGATGGAGCCTCCTCGCCGCGCCACACGACCTGGACCACGCCGCTCGCGTCGCGCAGGTCGATGAACACCACGCCGCCGTGGTCGCGGCGCCTGGCCACCCAGCCCGCCAGCACCACGTGCTCTCCCGCGTGCGACGCCCGCAGCGTCCCCGCCTCATGGGTGCGGATCATCGCGTTCTTCTCCTCTGCTCACCGCTAGAAGTCTTTTCTACCGAACGGACCCTGGTGCGTGCGCCCGGCCTGCTCACAGTCCCCGCGACGGGCCCGACTCGGGGGTCAGGTCGGCCAGGAACGGATTGGTGCGGCGTTCGGTGCCGATGGTGGTCTGCGGCCCGTGCCCGGACAGGACCAGGGTCTCGTCCGGAAGCGTCAGGCAGACCCGGGCCAGGCTGCGCAGGATCGTGGGGTAGTCCCCGCCGGGCAGGTCGGTCCGCCCGATCGACCCGGCGAACAGCAGGTCGCCGGAAAACAAGACGTCCCCGGGACGCTCTATTTTGCTTTTGCCGCCTGCCGTAATCGGCTCTTCGAGAGGCAACCGGAATGTCACCGAGCCTTCGGTGTGGCCGGGCGCGTGATTCACGACGATCTGGAGTCCCGCGAGGCTCATCGTTATCCCGTCGGTGAGTTCTTTCACGTCATCCGGCTCGGTGAATTGAAGCCCGCCGAAAAGTTCCTGGCCAATCCCGAGCGCGAAACCGCGCCCCGGATCGCTGAGCAATCCGCGGTCCGCGGGATGGATATAGGCGGGGATGCCCCGGGCGCCGCATACCGGCGCGACTGACCACACGTGGTCGATATGACCGTGGGTGAGCAGGACCGCGGCGGGGCTGAGCCGGTGCTCGGCGATGACCTCCTCGATCCCGCGCTCGGCGTCCTGGCCCGGGTCGATGATCACGCACTGCTCGCCGGGAGCGGTCGCGACGATATAACAGTTGGCGGCGAACGACCCTGCTGGGAACCCTGCGACGAGCACAACCGTCCTTTCTCACGGTACGGTGTCTCAGGCTACCGAGGTGACCCGCATGGCGGCGAACCGATAACGAAGGGTACCGGACCCGGGATCTGGAAGGTACGATTCGCGAGCGATCGCGAATTATGCGGGGGTTAGGGGGATCTCCCCCGAGCCTCGCCAGCCATGTTCCGGGATCAACGGTATACGGGTTCGTTGGCCTGCCTCCCCGTGAATACCAGCGGTAGTCAGATAACGCAACAGGCCAAGGAGGACAGGACCGGTGGCGGGTAAGAACGAACGCCAGCGCAGGCAAGCCAGGGAAAAGTACCGCCGTCAGCAGGAACTGCGGTCCGCTAGACAGCGCCAGATCCGCAAGCGCTGGCTGACCGGGACCAGCGCGGTCGCGGTCGCGGCGCTGATCGCAGGGCTGCTATGGGCGTTCCTGCCCGGCGCCGGCGCCAAGAAGCCATCTGCCTCGGCCAGCAAATCGCCCTCCGCGTCCGCGTCCGCGTCCGCAACGACGTCGGCGGCCACCGTGGCCGAGCCGGCGCATCACTGCGCCTATACCAAGGCCACCCCGGTCTCGAAGAACGTCGGTCTCCCGCCCGCCACGCCGGACTACGCCGCCAGCTACCAGGCGACGATCAAGACCAACCTGGGCCCGATCACCGTCAGCCTGCTCAACAGCAAGGCCACCTGCACGGTCAATTCGTTCATCCATCTCGCGCAGACGGGCTACTTCAACAACACCCAGTGCCACAGGCTGCTGACGAGCGGTATCTACGTGCTGCAGTGCGGCGACGCTTACGCCACGGCGAGCACCAAGCTGAACTGCAGCACTACCAGCACCGTCGGCACCGGAACGCCGGGCTACGAGTACGCCAGCGAGAATCTCACTAACGCCAAATACCCGGCGGGAACGGTCGCGATGGCGAACGGAGGAACCGCTACCAGCAACGGCAGCCAGTTCTTCATCGTGTTCAAAGACAGCAGTTCCGGGCTGGGAACCTCCTATACACCCTTCGCCACGGTTTCATCTGGGCTGAATATCGTCCAGAATGTGGCAAAGGACGGAACCTCGTGTACATATCCCCAAGCCGGCGGCGGCGTCCCGAAGGAGAAGGTCATCATTGACAGCGTGACAATCAAGAAAACCTGACGAGGAAGACGACGCAGGAGGTTCGCCGTGAGCACCGCCGACCATCCGTGGGGCCGGGTAGACGCCGACGGGACGGTGTATGTCCGTACCGCCGACGGTGAGCGGGTGATCGGATCCTGGCAGGCGGGGAGCCCGGAGGAGGCCCTGGCCTTCTACCAGCGTAAGTACGAGTCGCTGGAGACCGAGGTCGTCCTGCTCGAGCAGCGGATCAGCGCCACCGACCTGGCGCCCGCCCAGGCCGCGGCGACCGTTCAGCGTCTGCTGCGCAGCGTCGATGAGGCCAACGCCCTGGGTGACCTGGACGGGCTGCGGACCCGCCTGGAACGACTGACCGAGGATGTGGGCCAGCGCCGCGAGGAGGCCAAGGCGGCCCGCGAGCAGGCGCGGACCGCGGCCAAGGAGACCAAGGAGCGGATCGTCGCCGAGGCCGAGCAGATCGCCGCCGAGGCCACACACTGGAAGAGCAGCGGTGAGCGGATGCGCGAGCTGCTGGAGGAGTGGAAGGCGGCCCCGCACGCCGACCGGGCCGCCGAGGCGGTGCTGTGGAAGCGGCTGTCCGCGGCCCGGAACGCGTTCACCAAGCGGCGCAAGGCCTTCTTCGCCACCTTGGAGTCCGAACGGGAGGACGTTCGGGCGCGCAAGGAGCAGCTCTGCGTCGAGGCTGAGTCGCTGTCCGGATCGACCGAGTGGGGCCCGACCACCAGCGCGTTCCGCGAGCTGATGGGCAAGTGGAAGGCGGCCGGCCGGGCGGACCGGGAGTCCGAGACCGAGCTATGGAAGCGCTTCCGGGCTGCCCAGGACAAGTTCTTCACCGCGCGCTCGGAGGTGTTCTCGGCCAAGGACGCCGCGCTGCGCGAGCACGCCGAGGCCAAGCAGCAGCTGCTGGACCAGGCTCAGGCGTTGCTTCCGGTGACCGACATCCGCGGGGCCCGGTCCGCGCTGCGCGGCATCCAGGAGCGCTGGGAACAGGTCGGCGCCGTGCCGCGCGATTCACGCGAGCACCTGGAGTCGGGGCTGCGCCGGGTCGAGGAAGCGGTGCGCAAGGCTGAGGAGACCCAGTGGCGCCGCTCCAACCCTGAGGCCCTGGCCCGCGCCGAGGGTACGGTCGCGCAGCTGCGCTCGACGATCGCCCAGCTGGAGGACCAGCTGGCCAAGGCGCGCGACCGGGGCGACGCCCGGGCCGCGCGCAACGCCGAGGAAGCCCTGACCGCCCGCCGGGCCTGGCTGGAGGAAGCCGAGCACACGCTCGCGGAGTTCTCCAGCTAAGTTCAGCTGGTGATGCGGTAGACGTCGTACACGCCGTCGATGGCGCGCACGGCGCGCAGCACGTGGCCCAGGTGCTTGGGGTCGCCCATCTCGAACGTGAAGCGGCTGACCGCCACCCGGTCCCGGCTGGTCGTGACCGTGGCGGACAAGATGTTGACGTGCTGGTCGGACAGCACCCTGGTCACGTCGGAGAGCAGCCTGGTCCGGTCGAGCGCCTCCACCTGGATGGCGACCAGGAACACCGAGCCTTCGGTCGGGGCCCAGTGGACATCGACCATCCGCTCCCGCTGGGTATCGCTCAGGTGCGCCAGGTTCGCGCAGTCCGTCCGGTGCACGGACACGCCGTGACCGTGGGTGACGAAGCCGCTGATCTGGTCGCCGGGCACCGGGGTGCAGCACCGGGAAAGCCGGACCCACACGTCCGGCGCGCCGGTGACCTCGACGCCGGACTCGGACGGGGCCCGGGGCTGGGGCGCCTTGGTCGGCAGCGTGGTCTCGGCCAGGTCCTCCTGCGCGCCGGCCAGCCCGCCGACCGACCTGACCAGCTTCTCGACCACCGACTGGGCGCTGACCCGGCCCTCACCGACCGCCGCGTACAGCCCGGACACGTCCGGGTAGCGCAGGTCACGGGCCAGGGTGATCAGCGTGTCGGCGGCCGCCAGCCGCTGCAGCGGCAGTCCCTGCTTGCGCATGGCCCGGGCGATCTGGTCCTTGCCCGCCTCCACCGCGGCTTCCCGGCGCTCCTTGGAGAACCACTGCCGGATCTTGTTCCGGGCCCGGGGGCTCTGCACGAACTTGAGCCAGTCCCGGCTCGGCCCGGCCTCGGCCGTCTTGGAGGTGAAGATCTCCACCGTGTCGCCGTTGTCCAGGGTTGACTCCAGCGCCACCAGCCGGCCGTTGACCCGCGCGCCGATCGTCCGGTGCCCGACCTCGGTGTGGATGGCGTAGGCGAAGTCCACCGGGGTCGAGCCCTGCGGCAGCGGAATCACGTCGCCGCGGGGGGTGAACACGTAGACCTCGGCGGCGGCCAGGTCGAAGCGGAGCGACTCGAGGAACTCGGCCGGGTCCTCGGTCTCCCGCTGCCAGTCGACCAGCTGGCGGAGCCAGGCCATCTCCTGCGTGTCGTCCTTGGAGGACCGGCTGCTGAAGACCGATTCCTCCTTGTACTTCCAGTGCGCGGCGACCCCGTACTCGGAGCGCTGGTGCATACGCCAGGTCCGGATCTGCAGCTCCACCGGCTTGCCGCCCGGGCCGATGACGGTGGTGTGCAGCGACTGGTACATATTGAACTTCGGCATCGCGATGTAGTCCTTGAACCGTCCGGGGACGGGGTTCCACCGCGCGTGGATGGTGCCGAGGGCCGCGTAGCAGTCGCGGACGGTGTCCACAAGGACCCGGATGCCCACCAGGTCGTAGATGTCGTCGAAGCCGACGTTCCTGGCGATCATCTTCTGGTAGATCGAGTAGTAGTGCTTGGGGCGGCCGGTTACCGTGGTCCTGATCTTGGCCTCTTGGAGGTCGCCGCGGACGTCCTGGATCACTTCCTGCAGGAAGGCCTCACGGCGCGGCGCCCGGCTGGACACCAGGCGCGCGATCTCGTCGAACCGCTTCGGGTAGAGCGTCTGGAAGGCCAGGTCCTCCAGTTCCCACTTGACCGTGTTCATGCCGAGCCGGTGCGCCAGCGGGGCGTAGATCTCCAGAACCTCGCGCGACTTGCGTTCCTGCTTCTCCCGCTTCAGGTAGCGCAGCGTGCGCATGTTGTGCAGCCGGTCCGCGAGCTTGATGACCAGCACGCGGATGTCGCGGGACATCGCGACCACCATCTTGCGGACGGTCTCGGCCTCGGCCGACTCGCCGTACTTGACCTTGTCCAGCTTGGTGACGCCATCCACCAGCGCGGCGATGTCCTCGCCGAACTCGCCGCGCAGTTCGGTCAGCGTATACGCGGTGTCCTCCACCGTGTCGTGCAGCAGCGCGGCACAGATCGTGTCGGTGTTCATGCCGAGCTCGGCCAGGATGGTCGCCACGGCCAGCGGGTGGGTGATGTACGGGTCACCGCTCAGCCGCTTCTGTTCCCGGTGCCAGTGCGCGGCCGTGTCGTAGGCGCGCTCGATCAGCCGGATGTCGGCCTTGGGGTGAGTGGCGCGCACGGTCTTGATCAGCGGGTCAAGCACCGGGCTGAACGCGGTGCCGCGCTGGGCGCCGAGCCGGGCCAGCCGCCGCCGGACTCCCACTCCGGACGCGGCGCTGCTGCCCTTGGCGGCTGCCGCCGCGGGGTCGGCCGTGTGGCCCTGGACCGCCGCGACCGCGGCCCGGGCCCGGCTGGGCCGGACCGGGCTGGTCCGGGCTTCGGGGCTCTGCGGCGCTTCGGGGGATGCCAGTGCGGCGGCGTCGGCCGCGCGGTCACCGGGCACGTCGGCTGCCGCTGCCTCGGCCTGTTCCGCATCGGTTGCGGGACCGGGATCCCGCGGCGCGTCCACCCGGGCAGGATCGGCAGCCCTCGTACCGGTCGTCACGACATCACCGGCCACGGGTGCTCCTCACATCTGCCAAGCCACCATTCTACTTAGATGCGGTAAACGCCTGATCACGTGCGTGCGATTCCCGGCTGGCCGGTCGTTACGGGGCCCAGCCGGTGGTCATGAGGTAGATGCCGAACCAGGTGGACGCGGCGGCCAGGACGGCGATCAGCGGAATCGTCACCCAGACCGGGGCCCGGGCCAGCAGGCGGGCCAGCGGCAGGCCGAGCAGCATCGCGGGCAGCAGGAAGCGAGGCTTGGAGCCCAGGTAGTACGGTCCGGGCGCGAGCGCCAGGACCACGACCACCAGCGTGTAGACGTGCAGGCAGACCGGAATGCGCTCGGCCAGGCTGCAGCAGGTGAGAATGACAGCGGCCGCGATGACCAGCAGGGTCAGCGCCACCCCGGCGGTCGGCCCGGAGATGATGGCCTGCTTGGCGGCCAGGATGATGCCGTTGCCCCAGTCGAAGCTGTTGTGCGCGTTCTGCTCGACCCAGACGAACCCGCCGACGTGACGCGTGGCCCAGGCCGAGTACGCCCAGTAGCCGGCCAGGCCGAGCGGGGCGGTCAGCACGGCCGCGGCGGGCCGCCACCACACCCCACCCTCCTCCCCTACCCCCTTCATTGGCTCGCGCGCTCGCACGGCCTTGATCACCGGGGGCAGCGCGGCGACCGCCACCGCCGCGATCAGGGCCAGGCCCGTGCTGCGCACCGTCCCGGCCAGGATGGTCAGGGCCGCGGCGGTCAGCCAGCGCCGCTCCACCAGGACGACCAGGGCCCAGACGGCCAGGGCGCAGAACAGGGCGTCGGAGTAGAGCATGGCCCACGCGAGCGAGCCGGGCGCGACCGCCCACAGCGCGACCAGGAGCAGGCTGATCCGCGGATCGCCGGTGAGCTTCAGGCCCAGCCGGGTCAGCCCCCAGGCCGCCGCCAGCCCGGCGGCGATCGTCACGGTGAACGCGGCCCGGTGGGCGCCCACTCCGGGTATCGGTGACAACGAGTCGATGGCCGCCGGGTAGCCGGGGAACCAGGCGAAGATGACGTCCAGGCGCAGGTCCCCCGGCACGTAGGTATAGCCGTGGGCCGCGATGTGCAGGAAGCGGCCGCTGTCCCAGGACGCGATCAGGTGCCACAGCGAGTAGTGCAGGGTGTGGAACTTCCCGCGGGGCAGCAGAAAGGCCGAGACGCCCAGGGTCAGGATCCTTATGCCCGCGAAGACCGCGACTCCGGCCAGGGCGAACGGGAAACGCGGGCGGGCGGCGTCGTCGTCAGCGGCCGCGGGAGCCGGCGGGGCGACCGGATCGCTGTAGGCATGCCCGGGGCGTGACATCCGCGCTCACCCCTAGACGGTGATCAGCGCGGTGACCGGGAGGTCGGCGAGCCTGGCCCGGCCGTGCAGGAAGGACAGTTCGAGCAGCACGGCGATGCCCGCCACCCGAGCTCCCGTGCGCTGCACCAGGTCGGCCGTGGCACGGGCGGTGCCGCCGGTGGCCAGGACGTCGTTGATGACCAGGACGCGATCGCCGGGGTCGAAGGCGTCGGTCAGCACCTCGATCGTGGCGGTGCCGTACTCGAGCTGGTAATCCTCCGCGAGCGTCGCACCGGGCAGCTTGCCCTTCTTCCTGATCGGGATGAAGCCCGCGCCGAGCCGGACCGCCACCGGGGCGGCCAGGATGAAGCCGCGCGCCTCGATGCCCGCAACCTTGTCCACCGGCCCGTAGGTACCGGCCAGGACCTCGATCACCGCGCGGAACGCCTCGCCGTCGGCCAGCAGCGGCGTGATGTCCTTGAACACCACGCCGGGCTGCGGGTAGTCCGGGACGTCACGGATCCGGGCCGCGATGAGGCGGGTCAGCTCAGGAGCCTCCGCCTGGTCGGCCATGCTCAGCGCCGCTTCTTCTTGCCCGCCGGGCGGTGCCTGGTCGAGCCGCCGGTGCGGCGCGGCTGCTGCCGCGGGCCGGGGCGGGCGGTGCCCGGCGTGCCGCGGGCGGCCGGGACCCGCGTGGCGCTCACGGCACTACCGGGCGGCGCCGCGGCGGCATCGTCGTCGAAGTCAGTATCGGCCTCGACGTCACCGGTGTCGTCCTCCGGCAGCGGCGCCTGCGCGGCCGCGGTCACCGAGCGGCTGCCCGCCTTGGCGGCGGAGCGCTTGGCCGCCCGGCCGCCTGACGCGCGGACGCTGACCCGCTTGGCCAGCGCCTTATACTGCGGCTCGCGTTCCTTCAGGTCGGCCAGCACCGGGGTGGCGATGAAGATCGAGGAGTAGGTGCCGGACAGCATGCCGACGAACAGCACCAGAGCCAGGTCCTTCAGCTCGCCGGCGCCGAGCAGGCCGCCGCCGACGAACAAGATCGCGGCCACCGGCAGTAGCGCGATTATGGAGGTGTTGATCGACCTGACCAGGGTCTGGTTCAGGGCCAGGTTGGCGGCCTCGCTGTAGGTGCTCCTGGCTCCGCCGAGCAGGCCGGCGGTATTCTCTCGGACCTTGTCGAAGACGACCACGGTGTCGTACAGCGAATAGCCCAGGATGGTCAGCAGGCCGATGACGGTCGCGGGGCTGACCTGGAAGCCGGTCAGCGCGTACACACCGGTGGCGATGACCAGGTCATGGATGAGCGCCACGAAGGCGGCGACCGCCATCTTCCACTCGAAGGCGATCGACAGGTACAGCACGATCACGATCATGAATGTGATCAGGGCCTGGGTCGCCTTGCTCGTGATCTGGCCGCCCCAGCTCGGTCCGACGAACGTGGTGCCCGTGATCTTCGCGTGGAGCTGGCTGGTCAGCGCGTTCTCGACGGTGTTGGTTTCGGCGTTGGTCAGCGACTTGGTTTGCACGTTCCAGGACTTGTCGCCCAGCTTGCCGGTGAGCTGCTGGACGACCGCGCCGTCCACGCCCGCATGGGTCACCGTGTTCTCGACCTGGGTCTGCGTCACCGAGGGCGCGGTGAACTGGAAGACCGCGCCGCCCTTGAAGTCCACGCTGAAGTTCAGGCCCAGGACGAACAGGGCTACGACGCTGATCAGCAGGATCGCGCCGGAGATCGCATACCACCGGCGCTGGCGGCCGACGAAGTTGTAGGAGACCTCGCCACGGTAGAGCCTGCCGCCGATGCTGCCGAGCCGCGACATCACGCCTCCCCTGTGTTGCGGGACCCTGTGTTGCGGGACACTGTGCTACGGGGGGGCGCGCTGCCCGGCTGCCGTCTGACCTGGGTGCGCCGGACCGAGGATCGCCACGGGGTGCGGGCCCCGAGCCGGTTCGGGTCGAGCCCGGACAGGGGGTGGCCGTCGCCGTAGAACTTGGTGCGGGCCAGGATGGTCACCATCGGCTTGGTGAACAAGAACACGACGATGATGTCGATGAGCGTAGTCAGGCCGAGGGTGTACGCGAAGCCCTTGACCTCTCCGATGGAGAAGTAGTAAAGGAGCAGCGCGGCGAGGAACGACACCGTGTCGGAGACCAGGATCGTCCGCCGGGCGCGTTTCCAGCCCGCCTCGACCGCCGGGCGCAGCGCTTTACCCTCGCGGACTTCGTCCCGCAATCGCTCGAAGAACACGACGAACGAGTCGGCCGTGATGCCGATGGCCACGATCAGGCCCGCGATCCCGGCCAGCTCGAGGTGGAAGTTCTGGTACTTGCTGAGCAGCATGACCGTCAGCAAGGCCAGCACCGCGGCGATCACCAGGCTGAGGACCGATACCAGGCCGAGGCCCCGGTAGTACAGGAACGAGTAGATGACCACCAGCCCCAGCCCGATGGCCGCCGCGATCAGGCCGCCGACCAGCTGGGCGTGGCCGAGGGTGGGCGAGACCGTATTGTCGCTGAGGATGGTGAAGTTCAGCGGCAGCGAGCCGTACTTCAGCACGTTCTGCAGCTGCGTGGCCGACGCCTGGTTGAAGTTGCCGGTGATCTGGGCGGTGCCGCCCGGGATGGCGCCGTTGGTCTCCGGCGCGGTGACCACGTTGCCGTCCAGGACCACCGCGATGGTGTCCAGCCAGAAGTCATCCTCGTTGGTCGAGGCGTTCTGGTAGTACTTGCTGGCCTGCGCCGAGGTCAGGTTCGCGAAGGCGGTGGCGCCTCCGCTCTTGAGCGTCACCAGCACTTCCCACTGGTTGCTGGTGGTGGACAGCTCGGCGGTGGCGCTGGCGATATCCGTGCCCTTCACCTTGGCCACGTCCAGGGCGTACTTGTTCCCGCTGGAGTCGCACGACACGATCTGCGCGCTCGCGTTGTCGTAGTCCTGCGGGTTGTTGTACCCGGCCTGTTTCTTCCACTGCGTGGTGTCACCTGGCTTGCAGTTCACCTTGTTGAACAGCGCGAGCGTCTGCTTGTTGACCAGGCTCGGGTCACCGAAGTACGTGGGGGTGGTCGCGGTCGAGGTAGCGCTCGGGCTGGGGCTGGCCGATGCGGTCGCCGAAGGCGAGGCTGAGGCCTTGGCCGACGCGGTCCCGCTGGCCGAGGGCGACGCCGTCGGGGTGGCGCTGGAGCTCACGGCCGGGACGATCTTGGCCGAAGTCTTGGCCGTGCTGGTCGTGCTGGCCGAGGGCGACGCCGTCGGGGTCGCGCCGGCCGGCGGGCTCGCGCTTGCCGACGCGCTCGCGCTGGCCGACGCACTGGGCGAGGCGGAGGTGGCCGGCGTGCTGGGCGTGGTGCTGTAGGGCTGGTAGAGCAGCGTCTGCCGGAAGTTGAGCAGCGCCGTCTCGCTCACCAGCTGAGTGGTCTGCTGGCTGGTCTTACCCGGGACCGACACGTTGAGGATGTTGCTGCCCTGGGTCTGCACCTCGGCACCGGTGTTACCGCTGGCGTTCACCCGGGACAAGATGATGGAGATGGCCTCCTGCATCTCGGCGCTCGGCGGGGTGCCGCCGTTCAGGGTGCTCGCCTTCATGCTGAGCTGGGTACCGCTGGACAGGTCGAGCCCGAGCCCGATCCTGAAGTCCTTGTGCCACTGGCCCGGGCTGAACAGGTCCCCGCCCGCGAGGGCCAGCAGCATGATCACGATGAGCGCGATGAGCGCCGCGAGCGCCCGTCCCGGATGCGGGACGGTCTTCGTAGGGCCTGCCACTTCTCCGCCTGTCCGTAGATCCGTCGTTCCCCGTAAGACCTGCTGCCGGGGGCAGCTCAGAACACGTTGTCCTTGTCGGACTTGGCCAGCTCGCTGTCGTGCGAGGCGGCCAGGCCGTCCTCGGCGGACCCGGCGTGGTCGTGGTCCTCAGCGTCCTCGGGCATGTCGTCCTCGGTGTAGTCCTCGTCGTGCGCGTCGGCGACGGTCTCGGTCTCCTCGGGCTCGCCGGGGGTGATGACTTCCATGACCGCGCGGCGCATGTAGCGGACCTCCACGCCGGGCGCGACCTCGAGGATGACGTCGTCGCCGTCGACCGCGGAGACGGTGGCGTACATGCCGGCCGTGGTCCGGACCTGGGCTCCGGGGGTGAGAGTGCGCTGGTTCTGCTGCGCCATCTGCTGGCGACGCCGCTGCGGGCGGATCATCAGGAAGTACATGCCGACAAAGACCAGCACGATCAAGAACAGGAACGTATATGAGCTGCTGCCCTTATTGTTCGAGGTCGCCGCGACGACCGCTGAGAAACTCCCCATGACCGGGGCATCCTTCCAGTTGGTTCTCCATGCATGGTCGCGACGAAGGCCAACGACCAACTGCCGAAGTGTAGCCGCGCTTTGACCGCGCACCAACAGGCTACGGTGTTTTGCCGGCGATCGTGACTCTATCGTTCGGGGGGGCGACCCCCCGAACCCCCCGCAGACCCGCGGCGCTGCTCACCGTAGTATCGCGCGGTCGGGGGGCCGTCGGCCCCCGCGAGCCGCGCGATTAGTCAAACAGGGTCGGCAATTCGGCCAGCGACGGCGGGGGCGTCAGGCCGAGGTGGGCCCAGCCGGCTGCCGTGGCGACCCGGCCGCGCGGGGTCCGGGCCAGCAGGCCGCAGCGGACCAGGAACGGTTCCGCCACCACCTCGACCGTCTCGGCCTCCTCACCCAGCGCCACCGCGAGCGTGGACAGGCCGACCGGCCCGCCGCCGAACCGGCGGACCACCGCCTCGAGCACGCCCCGGTCGAGCCGGTCCAAGCCGTGGGCGTCCACCTCGTACAGCTCCAGCGCGGTGCATGCGATCTCCCTGGTCACCACGCCGTCGGCCCGGACCTCGGCGTAGTCACGCACCCGGCGCAGCAGCCGGTTGGCGATCCGCGGCGTGCCCCTCGACCGGGTGGAGAGCTCGGTCGCGCTCTCGTCGGTGAGCGTCACCCCCAGCAGACCGGCGGACCTGCGGATTATGTGCTCAAGCTCGTCGGGAGCGTAGAAATCCAGGTGCGCGGTGAAGCCGAACCTGTCCCGCAGCGGCGCGGGCAGCAGTCCCGCCCTGGTGGTCGCCCCGACCAGCGTGAACGGCGCGATCTCCAGCGGGAGGGCGGTCGCACCCGGCCCCTTCCCGATCACCACGTCGACCCGGAAGTCCTCCATGGCCAGGTAGAGCATCTCCTCGGCGGGCCGGGGCAGGCGGTGGATCTCGTCGATGAAGACCACCTCGCCCTCGCTGAGGGTGGACAAGGTGGCGACCAGGTCGCCGGACCGCTCGATCGCCGGGCCGCTGGTCATGCGCATCGCAGCGCCGAGCTCGGCGGCCACGATCATCGCGATCGTGGTCTTGCCCAGGCCGGGCGGGCCAGCGAGCAGCACGTGGTCCGGTGGCCGGCCGCGGCGCAGCGCGCTCTGCAGGATCAGCGACAGCTGCTCGCGGACCCGGGCCTGGCCGGTGAACTCGGCGAGCCGCTTGGGCCGCAGCGCGCCCTCGATGTCGCGCTCGTCCGCACCGGCCAGCGCGGAGACCATCCCGCCGGCCCCGTCGGCGTCGCCATCCAGCCGCCGGCGGCGGGCGGCGAGCTCAGCGTCCTCGGCTTTGGCCAGGGAGTCCCGGTCCTCAGTCATTGTGATCGCGACGTGGGGACGCCAGCCGCGGGGCCAGAGTCGAACCGCCGCTTCACCTCCCGATAAATGTCAGTGCTCATCGATACTATGTTCGCATGCCTCGGTACCGACTGATTCCCACACCGACCCAGGAAGCGGTGCTGCGAGACCATTGCGGCCATGCTCGATACGTATGGAACCTGGCCGTTGAGCAGCACAAGCATTGGCGCCCAGGCCGGGCCAGCGCCCCCGACTACCTGGAGCAGTGCCGACAGCTCACACAGGCACGTGCTGAGCATTCGTGGCTGGCGTCGGGCTCGCAGACGGTCCAGCAGCAGGCCCTCCGAGACTTCGCCCAAGCCATGGCCGCTTTCTTTAACCCACGCAACCCAGCCCGAAGACCGTCGTGGCGCAAAGCCGGGCGCCGCGAGGGGTTCCGGATCGTGGGGCGGCGCGGACGGCAATGGGATGTACGGCGGCTGAGTCGGAAGACCGGCGAGGTGTGGGTACCGAAGGCCGGCTGGGTGCGGTTCCGCTGGTCCCGGCCGGTGCCGCCGGAAGTGAAATCGTACCGGGTGACGCTGGACCGGGCTGGGCGCTGGCATTTGGCCTTTGCCGTCATTCCCGATCCGATCCCGGCACCGGGTACCGGCGAGGTCGTAGGCATCGACCGCGGCGTTGTGGTATCCGCGGCGTTGTCGACCGGGGAGCTGCTGCATGTGCCGGGCCTGACCGCGCCAGAGCGGAAGAGGCTGAGGCGTCTGGAGCGGCAGCTGACCAGGGCGCGACGCGGCTCTAACCGCCGTGCGAGGGTGAGACATGCGATCGCCCGGGTGCGGGCCCGGGAGACAGACCGGCGCAAGGACTGGGCTGAGAAGGCCAGCACCAATATCGCCCGCAAGTTCGACCTGATCCGGGTTGAGAACCTGCAGATTCAGAACATGACGCGGGCTGCGAAAGGTACGACGGGAAAACCAGGGCGGAATGTTCGTGGCAAGGCCCAGTTGAACGGGGCGATCCTGCGGTCTGGGTGGGGCCTGCTTGCCTACCGTCTGGAGGAGAAAGCTCCGGGCCGGGTCGAAAAGATCAACCCCGCGTTTACCAGCCAGCGCTGCTCGGCGTGCAGGCAGGTGGACCCGAAGTCGCGCGAGAGCCAAGCCGCCTTCCGGTGCACCGCCTGCGAATATGCCTGCCATGCTGACGTGAACGCGGCCCAGAACATCGCGGCGGGGCACGCCGTGAATGCGCGGGGAGGCGACGGGGAAGCCCAGCCCATGAACCGCGAACCTCACCTGCTTGCCTCCTTAACCGGGCGTGAGTAGATGGAATCCCCCGTCGCGGGCGGGGGAGGATGTCAATGCTTGGAGAGTTTACGCAGCGCGGCGCGCAGGACGACGGCGACGTCGACGGGCTCGCCGTTGGCCGCGTCGATGGTGCCGTCCTCCTCAAGCGCCGCGATCGCCTGGTCGGCGTCACGGGCGGCCCAGCCCAGGTTGACCAGCCCGGACTGCACCTGATCCCGCCACTGGGCGGCTCGCTGCGGCCGGGCGCCGGGCAGGCCGCCCGTGCCGCCGCTTTCGCCTGGCGGCCCGAGCCGGTCCCGCAACTCGAGCACGATCCGTTCGGCTCCCTTCCTACCGATGCCCGGAACCATGGTCAGCGCGCCCAGGTCCTCGGTCGAGACGGCGCGTCGCAGCGCGTCGGGTGAGTGCACAGCCAGCATGGCCAGCGCCAGCCGCGGGCCGACGCCGCTGGCCGTCTGCAGCAACTCGAAGACGTTCCGCTCGTCGTCGGAGGCGAAGCCGTACAGGGTCAGTGAGTCTTCCCTGACCACCAGGGACGTGGCGACCTGGGCGGCCTCGCCCGGTCTGAGCGTGGCCAGGGTCCCCGGCGTGCACTGCACCCGCATCCCGACGCCGCCGACCTCGATGACGGCGCCGTCCGGGGACACCGCGGCGACCGTGCCGCGCAGATGAGCGATCACGAGCTACCTCCTCAGGCCGGCCGCGAACGGGACGCCGGTCGTCATCGGGGCGGTGTTCATCGGGGAACTGCCGCGCCAGACATGGCAGATGGCCAGCGCGAGCGCGTCGGCCGCGTCGGCGGGGCGAGGCGGGTCGGTGATCCGCAGCAGCTTGGTCACCATCGTGGTTACCTGCTCCTTGCTGGCCCGGCCGTTGCCGGTCACGGCCGCCTTGACCTCGCTGGGGGTGTGGGTGGCGACCGGCAGCCCGCGGCGCGCGGCGCACACGATCGCGACCGCGCCGGCCTGGGCGGTGCCCATCACGGTCCGCACGTTCTGCTGGCTGAAGACGCGCTCGACGGCCACCGCGTCGGGCTGGCACGCGTCCAGCCACTGCTCGATCTCGGTCTCGATGGCCAGCAGCCGGACCGCGATGTCGTCGGTGGCCGAGGTCCTGATCACCCCGACCCGGACCAGGCTGAGCGCCCGGCCCGGTGCCCCGTCCACCACGCCGACGCCGCACCTGGTCAGCCCGGGGTCGACGCCGAGCACCCGGACGGGGTGCCGCGCATAGGTCAGGCCCACGAAATGCTCCATCCGGCGCGCGAATTCCACGAACATCTGTTCGTGACGAACCTACCGGGGCGCGGCGCTCCGGTCGCGCACCGGGACCGCGTGTTGCGGAATTGCCGTCAGAAGGAATCGAGCATGTAGGCGGTCCCGGCGAACGCCGCGTCCAGGACCGCGTCGGCCGCGGGCGAGCCGCCGGTGGCCGATACGGCGGCGGGGAAGCCGCGCGCGGCGATGGCGGCCTGGGCGTCGACCACCCGGAGCATCCACATCGAGCGGCGGTGCACCTGCGCGTCGCGCTCGCGGGTCAGCAGCCAGAACGCGGCGGACGGGCTCAGGCACGCGTACACCTGGTCCGCGATCGACGCGTGCGAGCCGATGTGGGACCAGAACGCACGCTGGGTCGACGCGGAGACCGCCTCAGCGCCGTCGACGAACAGGGCGTGATTCCCGTGGTGCCACCCGTAGACCAGGAAGCCGTCGTCGCAAAGATAGGCGTAAACGTCCGGACCGGCCAGTTCCCAGCCGAACGACCGGTACAGCGGCATCGTCGCCGGGTAGAGCACCGACAACGGGTAACCGCGAGCCGCCACGTCGGCCAGCACGGCGGCCATCAGCCGCCGGGCGATGCCCCGGCCCCGGTCCTCGGGCGCCACTCGGACGCTGGCCACGCCGGCCATCGGCACGGCCCGGCCGGACCACCACTGCCGCATGTCGTGGAAGACGGCCGCCCCGACCGGCCGGTCGCCGTCGAAAGCGCCGAGGGACCGGCCCGCGGCGACCTGGTCTGCGATCGCCTGCCGTCGCTCGTCACGCCCTCGCGGGCCGAAGGACCGGACGGCCAGGTCGACTTGCGCGTCCAGGTCGTCGTCGGGACGGAGCGGACGGATCAGGACGGGGTGATCAGCGCCGGGTGTCAGTCGAGCTTCTCCATGATCTCGTCGGAGACTGAGTAATTGGCGTACACGTCCTGCACGTCGTCTGAGTCCTCGAGCGCCTCGATCAGCCGGAAAACCCGCCTGGCCTGGTCCTCGTCGAGGTCGATCTCGACGCTGGGCAGGAAGGCCACGTCCGCCGAGTCGTAGTCGATGCCGGCGTCCTGGAGGGCGGTGCGCGTCGTCACCAGGTCGGCCGGCTCGGACACGACCTCGAAGGACTCGCCGAGGTCGTTGACTTCCTCGGCACCCGCGTCGAGCACGGCCGCCAGCACGTCGTCCTCGGTCACCCCACCCACCTCCCCTCCCCCCTCTTGTCGACGACGATGACCCCCTTGCGGTGGAACAGGTACGACACCGAGCCGGGGTCGGCCATCGAGCCGCCGTTGCGGCTGAACGCGACGCGCACGTCCGAGGCGGCCCGGTTCCGGTTGTCGGTCAGGCACTCCACAAGCACCGCGACCCCCCCGGGGGCGTAGCCCTCATAGGTGATGTTCTCGTACTGGGCGCCGCCGGCCTCGGCGCCGCTGCCCCGGCGCACGGCGCGGTCGATGTTGTCGTTCGGGACCGAGCTCTTCTTTGCCTTCTGGATGGCGTCGTACAGCGTCGGGTTCCCGGCCGGATCTGCGCCGCCGGTGCGCGCGGCGACCTCGACATTCTTGATCAGCTTGGCGAACAGCTTGCCGCGCTTAGCGTCGACCACCGCCTTCTTGTGCTTGGTGGTGGCCCACTTGGAGTGGCCGCTCATGTGTTGTCCTTCACGATGTCTACGAATAGCTCATGGATACGCCGGTCGGGGGTCAGCTCAGGGTGGAAGGCCGTGGCCAGCAGTTGCCCCTGCCGCACCGCGACGATCCTACCGGTGCGCTGGTCGGTACCCAGGACAGCGACGTCCTCGCCATTCTGCTCCACCCAGGGCGCCCGGATAAAGACCGCCCGCAGCGGCCGTGTGCCCAGGCCGGCCCGCGGCGCAGCCGCCGAGTCAGCCCGCGGCGCAGCCGCCAAGTCAAAGAGCGTGATGTCGGTCTCGAACGAGTCGACCTGGCGGCCGAACGCGTTCCGGCGCACGGTCATGTCGATCCCGCCGTAGGTCAGCTGACCGGCCACGCCGTCGGCGAGCCGGTCGGCCAGCATGATCATCCCGGCACAGGACCCGAACGCGGGCAGGCCGGACGCGATCAGCTTGCGCAGCGGCTCGAGCATGTCGAACGCGACGGACAGCCGCCACAAGGTGGTCGACTCCCCGCCCGGGATGACCAAGCCGTCGAGTTGATGGAGTTCCTCGGGCCGTCGTACCGGCACCGCCCGGGCGCCGACGTCCTCGAGCGCGCGCAGGTGCTCGGGCACGTCGCCTTGCAAGGCGAGCACTCCGATAACCCGTGCCGTCATCACCCCTCCAGACGTAACCACGGTAAAACGCCGAAACCGCCGCTGTTCTTCCCGTTTTACCGGGGTGCGGCGGGGCGGGGCGGAGCGATTACCAGCCGCGGCCTGCGTAGTGCTGTTCGGGCGGGAGGGTGTCCAGGTTGATGCCGACCATGGCCTCGCCCAGGCCGCGGGAGACCTTGGCCACCACGTCCGGGTCGTCGTGGAACGTGGTCGCCTTCACGATCGCGGCGGCGCGCTTGGCCGGGTCGCCGGACTTGAAGATGCCCGAGCCGACGAACACGCCCTCGGCGCCGAGCTGCATCATCAGCGCGGCGTCGGCGGGGGTCGCGATGCCACCCGCGGTGAACAGCACGACCGGCAGCCGGCCCGCCCGGGCCGCCTCGGCCACCAGCTCGTACGGCGCGCCGAGTTCCTTGGCCGCGGTGAACAGCTCCTCGCCGGGCAAGCCGGACAGGCGGGCGATCTCGGACCGGATGGACCGCATGTGCCGGGTCGCCTCGACCACGTTGCCCGTCCCGGCCTCCCCCTTGGAGCGGATCATCGCCGCGCCCTCGGCGATCCGGCGCAGCGCCTCGCCCAGGTTCGTGGCACCGCACACGAACGGCACGGTGAACTTCCGCTTGTCGACGTGGTGGGCCTCGTCGGCCGGGGTGAGCACCTCGGACTCGTCGATGTAGTCGACCCCGATGGCCTGCAGGACCTGCGCCTCGGCGAAGTGCCCGATCCGGCACTTGGCCATGACCGGGATGGACACCGCGGCGATGATGCCGTCGATCATGTCCGGGTCACTCATCCGGGCCACGCCGCCCTGGACGCGGATGTCGGCGGGCACACGCTCAAGCGCCATCACCGCGACCGCGCCGGCATCCTCGGCGATCTTGGCCTGGTCGGGCGTGACCACGTCCATGATCACGCCGCCCTTGAGCATCTCCGCCATGCCGCGCTTCACCCGTGTGGTCCCGGTGGCCGACTCAGTGGTGCTATCACCGTTGACAGTGGACACTCGAACCTCGCTTGATCAATCAGGACTGCTTCACACCATCGTATGACCAGCCGAGCCCATCGAGGCGCCGGGCTTGTCGCCGATGAGCGAGTCGTCCATCTCGAAGAACACCGGGGCGTGGGCGTGGCCGGACAGGCGCAGCACGCGGGCCAGCGGCCGGTGCCGCGCGTCGCGGGTCACCGCGACCAGGTCGTTGTAGAACTTGCGGGCCACGAACACCTGGTACGCCGTCTCCTCGACCTCGGCGAGCAGTTCGTCGGCGCCATCCTTGCCGCTCAGCGAGGCGCGGAAGTCCGGCTGGCTGAAGGCGGCCTGCAGGGCCCGGGTCAGGTCGCTCTCGGCTAGGTCCCGGGGCCGGTCGCCGGCGCGAGTGCCATAGACGGCTCCGGCCAGGAGCAGGCTGGTGGCCGGGTCGAGCAACCCGGAGCTGGCCAGTTCCTGGGCCACCGAACTGCGCCGCAGCAGGGTCACGTCGAGCGCGGCCCGCGCCATCTCGACCCGCGCGTGCAGCCGGTCGATCCGCCCGGCGCGCCAGGACACGTACACGCCGACGAACAAAGCGCCCGCGATGATCAGGATGATGTCGGCGATCACGGGAAGTCTCCGGTGTCCTGGGCCACGGCCACGCGGGTGCGGCCGAGCATGACGGTCTCGTAGACGCGGATCACGTCGCGGGCCACCACCGACCAGTCGTACTGGGCGACGGCGGCCAGCGCGGCGGCCGACAGCTCGGCGCGGCGCGCCGGGTCGTCGAGCAGGCGCCCGGCCGCGCGGGCCAGGTCGGCGGCGTCCCCGACGGTGAACAACTCCCCCGCCTCGCCGCCGTCCAGCACCTGGCGGAACGCGTCGATGTCGCTGGCCACCACGGGCAGCCCGGCCGCCATCGCCTCGGCGGTGACGATGCCGAACGACTCGCCGCCGGTGTTGGGCGAGCAGAACACGTCAACCGAGTGCAGCACGCGGACCTTGTCGTCCTCGCTGACCTGCCCGAGCAGCACGACCCGGTCCCGCAGTTCCGCGGGCACCCGGTACAGCACCTCCTCGGTGTCCGCGGCCGGCCCGGCCACCAGCAGCCGCAGCCCGGGCCGCTGCGGGCCGAGGATCTCGAACGCCTTGAGCAGGACGCCCAGGCCCTTGCGCGGCTCGTCCAGCCGGCCGAGGAAGCCGATGGCACCGCCCGGCCCGGGCCAGCCGGGTAGCGGCTCGGCCTTGCGGTAGCGGCGGGTGGCCACGCCGTTCGGGATGACGACCGCGTCGCCGCCGATGTGCTCGACCACCGTGGTGCGGGCCGCCTCGGAGACCGCGATCCGGCCGTTGATCTTCTCCAGCCCGGTCCGGACGACCGGGTAGGTGAGCAGCAGGATGCGGGAGCGCGGGATGGCGGTGTGCACGGTGGCCACGATCGGCCCGGTGGCCACCCAGCAGGCCAGCAGGGACAGACTCGGGATGCCGGGTTCGTGGACGTGCAGCACGTCGAACCCGCCCTGGTTGATCCAGCGCCGGACCCGGCTCACCGACAGGAAGCCGAACGACAGCCGGGCCACGGATCCGTTGTAGGGCACGGGTACCGCCCGGCCGGCCGGCACCACGTAGGGGGGCAGCGGGGTGTCGTCGTCGGCCGCGGAGATGACCGAGACGTCGTGCCCCTCCTCGATCAGCGTCTCGGCCAGGTCCCTGATGTGCTGCTGGACGCCGCCCGGCACGTCCCAGGAGTACGGGCAGACCATTCCGATCTTCATGGGTCGCCCCGGAGGTCGGCGGTGAAGACGCGCTGGAGCATGTGCCAGTCCGCCGGGTGTTCGGAGATGGCGGCCTCGAAGACCCGGGCCAGCTCCTGGCTCATGGCCGCGGTCTTCTCCGCCCGGGTGCCCGATTCGGGCACCGGGATCTCTTCGTAGATGTGCGCGCCCCAGTCCTCGCCCTCGAACCAGGTCGCGACCGGCAGCAGCGCGGCGCCGGTGTGCATGGCCAGGGCGGCGGTGGCGGCGATCCGCGCCTTCTCCCCGAACATCTCGACCTCGATGCCGCTGTCCTTCAGGTCACGGTCGCTGACCAGGCAGACCAGGCCGCCGGCGCGCAGCCGCTGGGCGAGGGTCCCGAACGGGCTGTGACCACCGGTGAGCGGCAGCACCTCCATGCCCAGGCCCTGGCGGAACCGGACGAACGCCTCATAGACCGCTTCGGGCCGGAGCCGTTCGGCGACGGTGGTCAACGAGCCAGCGCCGCGGGCCACGACCCACGCGCCGGCCTGCTCGAAGTTGCCCATGTGGGGCAGCGCGAGGATCACGCCGCGGCCGGCCTTCAGGTTGGCGAACAGGGCCTGCTCCCCCGCCGCGTCGATGTGCATGCCGGACAGGATCCGCTCGACCGGGATGGCCGGCAGCCGGAACGCCTCCAGCCAGTACCTGGCGTAGGAGCGCAGCGCGGCGCGGGACAGGTTCCGCAGTTCCTGGCCGTCCACGTCCGAGCCTGAGTACGTGAAGGCCAGCACGCGGCGCAGGTTGCCCTCAAGCACCTGCACCTTCGGGCCCTGCCGCCGCCAGGCGATGCCGGCCACGGTGGTGAAGGCCCATCTGGCCCACGACTGCGGAACACGGATGATGAGCTTCCAGCCGAGCTGGTACGCGAGTCCGGTCAGCCGCTCGCTGAGCCGCATGGCTATCCCTCCGCCGGAGTCCGGGCGGCCCGGTGGACCGCGTGCACGCGCTGCCCGAACGTGAAGGCGCTTCCCGCCGCGAGCGCCCAGAGCCCCACGTTGAGAATGTACGGCACGCCGAGGCCGGAAACGCCGACCGCGATCAGCGAGATGAGCATGCGCTCGGGCCGCTCGATCAGGCCCACGTCGCAGCGCAGCCCCAGACCCTCGGCCCGGGCCTTGGTATAGGACACCAGGATGCCCGCGACCAGGCAGAACAGCGACACCCCGCCGAGCAGCGGGTCATGACCGCCGCGGAAGAACCAGATCACCAGGCCGCTGAAGATGCCGGCGTCGGCGATCCGGTCCAAGGTGGAGTCGAGGAACGCTCCCCAGGCGCCGCTGGTGCCCTTGATCCGGGCCAGCACGCCGTCCAGCATGTCCAAGAGGACAAAGATCGTGCAGGTCAAGGCGCCAGGGAACAGCTCGCCGACCGGGAACAGGCCGAGCGCTCCGCCCGCCACGCCGACGGTGCCGACGATCGTGATGGCGTTGGCCGTGACCGGAGTACGCGCCAGGGCCGCGCCGACCGGAGTGAAAACGCGTGTCATGACGGGCCG
Organism: uncultured Actinomycetes bacterium; assembly: GCA_963819785.1. GTDB lineage: Bacteria > Actinomycetota > Actinomycetes > Streptosporangiales > Streptosporangiaceae > Palsa-504. Next base: position 326,674 of record CAWFXW010000022.1, read on the forward strand.
TAGCGGGTTCAGCATGGCCGTCCGATAATAATGCGTCGGGCCAGATGGGTATCGCGCCGGGCACGCGGGGGACGGCTACCTTCACTTTCTGGTCACCGGGAAGTTTCTCGGCGTGGGGGTTGTGGTCATGGTGCCCGCGGGTTAAGGCTGGTCGTGCGCAGCATCGCTCCCGGGGGGACGACCCCCGGCACCCCCCGATGCGGAGCTTCGCTCCGTAGGGAGGCAATCGCAAGGAGGCGAAGGCAATTGGCAACAACAGGCAGTGGGGCGGGAGGAGCCGCTGGCAGGGCACCGGCGGCCGACCAGGTACGGAACGTGGTGCTGGTCGGCCATTCCGGGTCTGGGAAAACCAGCCTGGTTGAGGCGCTGCTCGCCACGACGGGGACCATCCAGCGCCAGGGCAGCATCGAAGAGGGCACCACGGTCAGCGACTTCGACGAGGTCGAGGTCAGGCAGCAGCGCTCGGTCAACTTGACCCTCGCGTCCATCGTGCACAACGGCATCAAGGTCAACCTGCTCGACACGCCCGGCTACGCCGACTTCACGGGGGACCTTCGGGCCGGGCTCCGGGCCGCGGACTCGGCGCTGTTCGCCGTCTCCGCCACCGACGGGATCGACGGGCTGACCCGGATGCTGTGGGAGGAGTGCGCCGCGGTGGGCATGCCGCGCGCGGTGGTCATCACCAAGATCGACCACCAGCGGGCCGAGTTCGACGCCTGCCTGGCCGCCTGCCGTGAGGCCTTCGGCGACGCGGTCGCGCCCCTGTACCTGCCGACCGGCGCCCCGGTGGAGGGACTGATCGGGCTGCTGTCGCAGAAGCTGTTCAGCTACTCGGGCGGGAACCGGACCGAGGGCGCGCCGTCAGGCGCGGACCAGGACCGGATGGAAGAGCTGCGCGGTGAGCTGATCGAGGGCATCATCACCGAGAGCGAAGACGAGACCCTGATGGACAGGTACCTGTCCGGGGAAGATATCGACCCCAAGGTGCTCATCGAAGACCTGGAGAAGGCCGTCGCGCGCGGCAGCTTCTACCCGGTGCTGGTGACCTCCTCGCCGCAGCGGATCGGCATGCTCGAACTACTCGAGGTGATGACCGAAGCCTTCCCCTCCCCCGCCGAGCACCCGATGCCCGCGGTGACCACGCCGGACGGCAAGCCCGTCAACGGGCTGACCTCCGACCCCAAGGGACCGCTGCTGGCCGAGGTGGTCAAGACCACCTCTGACCCCTACGTCGGCCGGATCAGCCTGGTCCGCGTCTTCTCCGGCACGCTGCGTCCCGACGCCTCCGTGCACGTGTCCGGCCACGGGCGCTCCTCCCGCGGGCACGAGGATCACGACGACGACGAGCGGATCGGTGCGCTGACCTCGCCGCTCGGCAAGCAGCAGCGGCCCGTCACGCAGTGCTCGGCGGGCGACATCTGCGCGGTGGCCAAGCTGAGCACGGCCGAGACCGGCGACACGCTGTCCGAGAAGGACCATCCGCTGCTGATGGAACCGTGGTCGATACCGGAGCCGCTGCTGCCGGTGGCGATCGTGGCCAAGTCCAAGGCGGACGAGGACAAGCTGTCCCAGGGCCTGAGCCGGCTGGTGGCCGAGGACCCGACCCTGCGCCTGGAGAACAACCCGGAGACCCACCAGCTGGTGCTGTGGTGCATGGGCGAGGCTCACACCGACCTGCTGCTCGACCGGCTCGCAAACCGGCAGGGCGTCGCGGTAGAGACCACCGACCTGCGCGTCCCGCTGCGCGAGACCATCGGGGGCAAGGGCCACGGGCTGGGCCGCAACGTGAAGCAGAGCGGCGGCCATGGCGAGTACGGCATCTGCCACATCGAGATCGAGCCGCTGGAGGACTCGGCGGGCTTCGAGTTTGTCGACAAGATCGTCGGCGGTGTGGTGCCGCGGCAGTTCATCCCGTCGGTGGAGAAGGGCGTCCGCTGGCAGATGGAGCAGGGCGTGACGGCCGGCTACCCGATGACCGGCGTCCGGGTGACGCTGTACGACGGCAAGGCGCACTCGGTGGACTCCTCCGACATGGCGTTCCAGAAGGCCGGGCGGCTGGCGTTGAGGGACGCCGTGGACAAGGCCCAGCCGTTGCTGCTCGAGCCGGTCGACGAGGTGGACGTGCTGGTGCCCGACGACTACGTGGGCGCGGTCATGTCGGATCTGTCGTCGCGGCGCGGCCGGGTGCTCGGCACCGAGCCGGTCGGCGTGGGCCGGACCCTGGTCCGCGCGGAAGTCCCCGAACTCGAGATCATCCGCTACTCAATCGACCTGCGGTCGCTGTCGCACGGCACCGGCTCGTTCACCCGGCAGTACGTGCGCCACGAGCCGCTACCCTCGCACCTGGCCAGCAAGGTGGCCGCCGAATCCAAGAAGGAGTAGCTAGCTAGGAAGACGGCCACGTGTCGGCCAGCAGCTTTCTGGTGTCGGCCAGGAGCTGGGGCAGGACGCGGGTGTGGCCGATCACGGGCATGAAGTTGGTGTCGCCGCCCCACCTGGGCACCACGTGCTGGTGCAGGTGGGCGGCGATGCCGGCCCCGGCCACCGAGCCGAGGTTGATGCCGATGTTGAACCCGTGCGGGCCCGAGGCCTGGCGCAGCGCGCGGATGGCTCGCTGGGTGTACTCGGCGAACTCAGCGGTCTCGGCCGCGGTCAGGTCGGTGTAGTCGGCCACGTGCCGGTACGGGACGACGAGCAGGTGCCCGGCGTTGTACGGGTACAGGTTGAGCACCACGTAGACCAGTGAGCCACGCGCGACGATCAGGCCGTCCTCGTCGCTCAGCTTCGGCGCGAGGTCGAACGGGCAGCCCTCGTCCTCGCCCGGGCCGGACGGCTTGCCCGCCCCCTTGATGTAGGCCATCCGGTGCGGCGTCCACAACCGCCCGAACGAGTCGGGGACGCCCGCGAAGGCCTCAACCTCGTCAGGTGGGTCGGCCGGCACCGGGCTACACCTGGACGCGGTCGCGTACGGCGGCGGCGATCTCCGCGATCGCCTCGGCGACCGGGACGCCGTTCTTCTGCGACCCGTCGCGGTAGCGGAACGACACCGCCCCCTTGGTCACGTCGTCGTCGCCCGCGATCAGCATGTAGGGGACCTTCTGCCGCTGCGCGGTCCTGATCTTCTTCTGCATCCGGTCATCGCTCGCGTCGACCTCGATCCGGATGCCGTGCTCGCGCAGCTGGTCCGCGACCTGCGACAGGTACGGCACGTGCGCGTCGGCGATCGGGATGCCGACCACCTGGACCGGGGCCAGCCAGGGCGGGAACGCGCCCGCGTAGTGCTCGACCAGGATGCCGAAGAACCGCTCGATCGACCCGAACAGGGCGCCGGCTCGGTGACATCGTCGATTGCCAGCAGTATCAGCTTGCGGACATTTCTTTGATCGAACACCTCCCGCGCGTTCAAAAGCATTGTACGGCGTCCGACACCGGGGACGTCCTGCTCGACCTCATAAGCCTCCATCACGGAATGCCGCGGCAGGATTTTCTCCAGCAGCAGTCGCAGATCGGGGATGTTCCATTCGCCATCGCCCAGCGCGTAGACGAGGCGGCCTTGAACGTTCTGTTTGGCGACCTTGAACGTCAGATAGAAGGAGCGGCTTGCCGCGACGACGCGGAGGTCTTTGTCGAGGACCAGGAGGGGCTCGCGAACGGTGTCGACGATCGCCTGCGCGAGCGCGCGTCCATCATCGATATCCATTAACGCTTGAATCGGACCGGCCCGCATGTCTGCCGAGATTGAGGGCTCCGGCCTGTTCAGCATGCCCATATCTATCCCCTCATTGTGCCCCCGGGATCACATTCGGTATTCAACCCTATGGCGTTGCCTCGATGCTGACTGTGCAAAATTGCTCACATCACGAGGCGGCGGATCACGTCCGCCTTACCGGCACGTAAACAAAATATAAAATTCTAATTCTTGATTGGCGGCTGGTCGTGCAGAACGACATTCAATAGCGAGCCACGGACTTCGATGCCGCCGTTGTACTCGATGAAGCCCAGCTTTCTAAATTTGTTCATGAAAAAGCTCACGCGTGACCGCGTCGTTCCGATCATCTCCGCAAGGGTTTCCTGGCTGATTTTGGCGATCACCGGCTCGGGTGTCCCGTCCTTGCCGAAATTCGCCAACAGGAGAAGCAGGCGGGCTAAGCGCTTCTCGCTCGAATTGAAAAGCTGATCGACCAAGTCCGCCTCGATGCGGATGCTCCGGCCCAGAAGATGCGCAATGAACATTTCGGAGAACGCCGGTTCCTGATGGATCACCTCAATAATAGCTGATTTTTCCAATCGAGCGATGACCAAGTCCGCCATGACTGTGACCGTCGCTATACGCTGCACTTGTCCGGCAAGACATCCTTCACCGAAGAAGTCGTCCGCCCCAAGAATTGCGATGACGGCTTCCTTGCCTTGCTCGGAAACGACAGTGAGCTTTGCCTTGCCCTTCTGGATGTAGAAGACCGCATCGCCCGGGTCCCCTTGTGAAAAGACGATCTGGCCTTTGCGGTACTTGCCGATGCTCCGGCCGTCCCCGACACGGGCAAGAAACGACTTTGCATCAAATGCGCGTCGGCGTTTCGTCGCCATCACATGACCTTCCAAGCCGACCATAGGCGCTTCTTCGGAGGAAGGGAATCGCGCGCCCAACCTAGCGGACACTTTGAAGCGGACCCTGCGCCTGTGGGCCGCTGCCTGGCCCGGGGCATAAAACATTAAACACGATGGAGGCGCAGCCGTGTGAGCAATATTGGTCAGAAATGCACGCAATTGAGGAGCAGTATGTAGTAGAGAGGCGCCCCGATCGAGCAGGGAGCCACGTTAATGAATCCGATCACTGTTTTTCTGACCGTCACCTGCCTCGCCGCGGGTGGAAGCCGATTGACCCGCAAAGAATCAGGAACACCAGCATCCGGGCGAGGAAGATGCGGGGTTAGGAGAGCTTGGTGTATTCGAAGGCCATGAGCATGCCGGAAAAACCATCGGTCAAGCCCGCAAATCTTTCGCTGCTGAGCGTCCCGGCGTTTTGGCCAATGGCGATAGCGACGGCGATGCTTGAGCAGGGAACCGAGCTTTACGCGAAGAACCTTAAGTTCGTCGACGAAGAGATTAAAATTCATGACGACCTGAGACCCACCCTTGCGACACCGAACCAGGTGCGGCTCGATCTGCGAACAATGATGCTGCGCGATTACGGCAAGCCGGGCGGAATTCCGACACTCATAGACGCGCCCCACGCCGGCCATACCGCCATGATCGCCGACTACCACAAAGGCCAAAGCCTGGTTGAGACACTGTTGGCTAATGGAATTGGCCATGTTGTCTTGACCGATTGGAAATCGGCGACCGAAGACATGAAAGACTTGGAGATCGACAACTACCTCGCCGAGGTCGTCGTCGCGATCGACGATCTCGGTGGCCCGCGTGAATTCGTCGGCCTTTGTCAGGCGGTTGGGTATCAGCGATGATCGCAGCGCGCTTTCCCGATAAGATGAACACGCTCGTGCTTGCCGGTGCGCCCATTGATACCGACGCAGGCGACGCATCGATCTGCCGAAGGTAGCCGTGCTGGCCGCGGTCGAGATGGTGCAGACCAAAATGCCAGCCACGCTCGACGGCGCAATTCTGGCCAAGATGGCCGATCGCGGGCAGATCGTCGGCGGCATCGTCGACGGGCCGCTCGATCTCGATGCCGCAGTGGACGCGCAAGCCGCGCGCATCAAGCATATCTCATCGCCGATCGCGGGCCTCGCCGATGTCCTGATCGTGCCGAACATCGAGGCCGGCAACATGGTTTACAAGAACTTCGCATTCATGGCCGATGCGCAGATCGCGGGCCTCGTCGTCGGTGCGCGGGTGCCGGTGATTCTGACCAGCCGCGCCGACACTGCCGCGGCGCGCCGCTTCTCGGCCGCCGCCGCCGTGCTGTACGCCGATGCGCTGACACGCGATCCCGCCATCCTGCTGCCTGAAATCGCGGAGTGATCGGCCATGAGTGCGGCCAGCGTCAGCGAGGCCATCGTCGTGGTCAATGCAGGCTCCACCAGCTTGAAGTTCGGCGCCTATGCGGTGGACGCGACCCGGTCGCTGCCTCTGCTCTGCCGCGGCCAGATCGACAGTATGGAAATCGATCCGCATTTCGTCGTCACGAACGCGGCCGGCAAGCAATTGGGCGTGCATGAATGGGGCAAAGACCGCGCGATCGACCACAAAACGGCGCTGCACTTCGTCATCACTTGGCTGGAAGCCAATCTTGGCGACAGCAAGGTTATAGCCGCCGGCCACCGTGTCGTGCTCGGTGGCGCCCGCTTCGAAGCGCCGGTACGGATCGAGGGCGACGTGCTGGACTACCTCGAGTCGCTTGTGGTCATGGAGCCCTCGCACCAGCCCTACAACGTGCTAGGGGCCCGCGCGCTGGCCGAGGCGTTTCCCGGCCTGCCGCAGGTCGCTTGCTTCGACAGCTCGTTCCATCGGACGATGCCTGAGGTGGCGCAAATCTACGCGCTACCTCAGGATGTGCGCGATGCCGGGGTGCGCCACTGGGGCTACCACGGCATTTCCTACGACTACATCAGCCGGCAGGTGCCGAAGTTCGCGCCGCAGGCGCGGCGAGTGATCGTCGCGCATCTCGGCGGCGGCGCCAGCATGTGCGCCATGCTGGACGGACGCAGCGTCGACACCACGATGGGCTTCGGCGCCGTGTCCGGGCTGCCCATGGCGACGCGCTCGGGCGATGTGCCGCTGGGTGCGCTGTTCTATCTGCTGCGCCGTAAGCTGTTCGACGACGCGTCGCTGGAGAAGATGCTGTACGAGCGCGCGGGCCTGCTCGGTCTTTCCGGCATCAGCGACGACATGCGGGTGTTGCAGGAGAGCACGGACCCGCGGGCGGTCGCGGCGGTGGAGTATTTCGTTTACGCGATGACCAAGTATGCCGGCGCCTACGCGGCCGTGCTGGGCGGGCTGGACGCGTTCGTGTTCACCGCCGGCATCGGCGAGCACTCCGCCCCGGTCCGCGCGGCGCTGTGCGGCAAGCTGGCGTGGCTCGGCGTGAAGCTGGACGAGCAGGCGAACGAGGTCCGGCGGGCCGCGCATTTCCGCGCCGGACAGCGGCGTGTCGGTCTGGGTCATCCCCACCAACGAGGAACTGATGATCGCGCAGCATACGCTGGCGCTCGTTCGCCCTTAACTGGACGTTGGAGGAGAGCCCTGATGGAACTTAATGCCAACCCGCCTAAGGCATCCACCATAACCGAGCTCGCCGATCGAAACCCGATCCGAAGGACGATTTGAAAACGCTGCCGCTGGCGGAGGTGGAGAAAAAATTAGGATCGTCGCCGGACGGTCTCACGCAAGCCGAGGCGCAGAAACGGCTGACCAGTATGGGCCCAACGAGATTGCGGAAAAGAAAACCAATGAGCTCCTAAAATTTCTTAGCTATTTTTGGGGCCCCATCCCGTGGATGATCGAAGCGGCAGTCATCCTATCGGCGGCAGCTCGGCATTGGCCTGACTTTGGCATCATCCTGCTTCTGCTTCTGGCCAACGCCGTGGTCGGATTTTGGGAGGAACACCAGGCAGGTAACGCCATAGCTGCTCTGAATACCGGCTAAGTCGGGGTTGCGGATAACCTCTTTACTGCCGGTCCCGACGGCTATAGTTCCCAGATGGTTTGTTGGCGTCGGAGCGCCGAGCCACACGCAAGGGCATCGCGGCGCTGGGCAAGATCGCCGAGGCGGCCGTTGATGCGTTCGACCCCGCACCGGCCGGATCACGAACTGGCAGCAGATGGGATAGGCCACCGCAACAGTCCGTGATGGGGTATGTCTAGCCGGAGAAACGCCGCTGGTTTCGGTGCGTTGATTACTACTACGGGCTTGGTGTGAGTGCCGGGAACTACCGGCTGTGAGATGTCCTCCGTACCGTCGCCGCACTTGGTGTAGATGTATATGTCCTTTTCCACGACACCGTCGTTACCCTCGACACTCCAATGGCGAAGTTTCAGTGAGTTCGCGGCGTCCGAATCGCTGAATCGGTCGACAGCAAGGGATGTCACGTCCAGGTCGAACCGCAGGAATTGTTGACCGGGTTTGAGCGGCCGAAATGGATCAGCACATGTTGCGTTCTGCTGGATGGTTGTCACGGTGAACGCCAATTCCCGACCACCAATCTTTTCGCCGACCTGCTTGACAGCCGATGGTGCTCGCTCCTGGGATCGCGTTGTCCCAAAGATGAACCACGCGACGGAGATCGCGCACGTCAGGAGAAGCGAAAGGCGTGTGAGACCTCCGCTCCAGCGCGTGGCGTCGCTGCGCCGTCGGCGGTACCGAGCATCGAGCTCGACGCAGGCGAAGACGGCCAACGCGACTTGTATTGCGGCCATCCACCAAGAGCTGGAATCGCCCTCAACTGCTGCCTCGACGCCGACGATGCCGAACACAGCGACGGGGGTGACCAGTGTCAGCGCCGCGACAATGTCCAGCTCGGGGTCGTATACGCGCTGGGCATCTATTGCCGCGAATCCGTGTTCCTCGGGCCCCGCAAGGTCGGTGAGTAGTCGCCGCTTGACTGAGAATGCCGGCAGAAGCGGCGCGATGACGAGTGTGACCGACCAGGCGATTATCGCGGCCGCTCCGAGGTAGGGGTCGAGTTTGGGAGGCGTCTTCCTGAATGCCTCGATCGCGGCCTGACGATTGAGGTCTACCGCCGCCGCCGTGAGGTCGCCGAGCAGCCTGCCGGTGGGGAGCCACATCACGTAGTTTGCGAGGACGTAGGCGATGAGCAGCGTGGCAATCAGCGCCAGCGGCCAGACGACAGCAAGTCGCAGTCCCGGGGGGAGTGATTGCTCGAACTGCTCCAACATCTTAAGGTCACGTTGCGATTTGGGCGCATCGTCGGCCAGTGCGACGCGGCAGGCCGTCCTGCGTTTTAGGGCGCCGACACATCGGTTGACATGGAGGACCAAAAGGATGCGCACCAGCGTGCGTGGAACTGGCAATCGCACCCAGTGCAGGAGGCGGTGTTCGGGTCTAGCCCAGAGTATTGCCAGATCGCCGTTGATTGCTTCAAGCGCGCCACTGTACGCGCCGAGCAGGGTGCGTAACTCGTCCGTGCTACCCGAGACATCGGCGCTCTCGGGTGCGTGAGGCGGAGTTGAGTCATCGATCGCCATGTGGTCTTAGCCTCCTGGTGAAACGCTATGCGCGGTGCTCGCCTAGAGCGAAAATTCACAGACCAGCCGCGCGTTTCGATCACGAGAAACCCGCCAGCAATCTAGCAAGCACGCACCGAGCTAACGCACGCATCCCACGGCAGTCAGCACAACGGCGGGTAACTCGTCGCGGATCAAAAGCGACAGGATGCCAGGCATGTGCAGTGCGGTTTCTGGCGATTCGCCTGCGCCGGGCAACGCGATGGCTATAGCAGCACAGATAGTTTGTTGGCATCGGTGCAGCGACTGGCTCCCACCCCCACACCTCGAACGCGGCCAACCCCGCACCAACACCTTCCACCACCCCGAAAAACTGTTCCGCGAAGACGACGACGAAGGGCACGACAGCGATCGAGACGCCGGATAGGTATTCCCGGCGGCTCAACGGGGTGCGGGCGGCCCGCTCGGAAGGTCGTGGCCGACCGGTCTAGTCCGATTGGCCGCCTCCTCCTCAGCGGGCCGCAGGCGGCCCGCATCGTCACCGGCCTAGGCTTGAGGCATGCAACGGATTATCGGGACGGAGGTCGAGTACGGCATTTCCTCGCCGACGGACCCGACCGCCAACCCGATCCTCACCTCCACGCAGGCGGTCTTGGCCTATGCGGCCGCCGCCGGCATCCAGCGCGCCAAGCGCACCCGCTGGGACTACGAGGTGGAATCACCCTTGCGCGACGCCCGGGGCTTCGACCTGAGTCGTTCGGCCGGGCCGCCGCCGGTGGTCGATGCTGACGAGGTCGGCGCCGCCAACATGATCTTGACCAACGGGGCGCGGCTCTATGTCGACCACGCGCACCCGGAATACTCCGCGCCCGAATGCACCGACCCGCTGGACGCGGTGATCTGGGACAAGGCTGGCGAGCGCGTGATGGAGGCCGCCGCCCGGCACGTCGCCAGCGTTCCCGGAGCGGCGAAATTGCAGCTGTACAAGAACAACGTCGACGGCAAGGGCGCCTCCTACGGGACGCACGAGAACTACCTGATGTCTCGGCAGACGCCGTTCTCGGCCATCATTGCGGGGCTCACCCCGTTTCTGGTGTCCCGGCAGGTGGTCACGGGCTCGGGCCGGGTGGGCGTCGGGCCGTCCGGCGACGAGGCCGGCTTCCAGCTTTCCCAGCGCTCCGACTACATCGAGGTCGAGGTAGGCCTGGAGACGACCCTGAAACGCGGCATCATCAATACCCGCGACGAACCACACGCCGACGCGGACAGGTACCGCCGGCTGCACGTCATCATCGGCGATGCCAACCTTGCCGAGACGTCGACTTATCTGAAGCTGGGCACCACCGCACTGGTGCTGGACTTGATCGAGGACGGCCCCGCGCACGGGATCGACCTGAGCGATCTGATCTTGGCCCGCCCGGTCAACGCGGTGCACGCGATCAGCCGCGACCCGTCGCTGCGAGTCGCCGTTGCCTTGGTCGACGGTCGCGAACTGACGGCCCTTGCGCTGCAACGGATCTACCTCGACCGGGTAGCGAAGTTGGTCGACAGCCGCGATCCGGACCCCCGCGCGAGCGACGTCGTCGAGACCTGGGGGCATGTGCTCGACCTGCTTGAGCGTGACCCAATGGAATGCGCTGAGTTGCTGGATTGGCCGGCCAAGCTGCGACTGCTCGAAGGTTTCCGGCAGCGGGAGAACCTGAGCTGGTCGGCGCCGCGGCTGCACCTTGTCGACCTGCAGTATTCGGACGTCCGGCTGGACAAAGGTCTGTACAACCGGCTGGTCGCGCGCGGCTCGATGAAGCGTCTGGTCACCGAACAGCAGGTGATCGAGCGCCGTCGACAACCCGCCGACGGACACTCGCGCGTACTTCCGCGGCGAATGTCTGCGCAGGTTCGGCGCCGACATCGCCGCGGCCAGCTGGGACTCGGTGATTTTCGACCTCGGAGGCGATTCGCTGGTGCGCATCCCGACGCTCGAGCCGCTGCGCGGCAGCAAGGCACACGTCGGAGCGCTGCTGGACTCGGTAAACAGTGCCGTGGAGCTGGTGGAACAACTGACCCGGTGAGTAGCGTTCGCCGGGCAACGTCGGGGTTGACCGGTAGGGTAGACGAATACCGGAAAACAGCCGGTGACGACGCAGGAGGCGGCGATGGCTCAGGAGCAGACCAAGCGTGGCGGTGGCGGCGGCGATGACGACGATTTCGCTGACGTCGCGGCCGCGGGCCAGGAGCGTCGCGAGAAGCTAGCCGAGGAGACCGACGATCTGCTCGACGAGATTGACGACGTCCTTGAGGAGAACGCCGAGGACTTCGTCCGCGCGTATGTCCAAAAGGGCGGACAGTGACCTGGTCGTTCTCGGATCGCCTGCCCACCAACTCGGCATTTCCCGGAACTTCCGCCGTAGATCTTTCCTCGTTCGCTGACCTCCTGCGCCGCCAGGCGCCGGAGTTGCTGCCGGCAAGCCTCAGCGGCAGCACAGGCGGCCAATGCGGGCGCGCAGTTGCCGCACGGGACCACGATCGTCGCGCTGAAATACCCCGGCGGTGTTCTCATCGCCGGGCGACCGGCGTTCGACACAGGGCAACATGATCGCCGGGCGCGATGTCCGCAAGGTGTACATCACCGACGACTACACCGCCACCGGCATCGCGGGCACTGCCGCGATCGCCGTCGAGTTCGCCCGCCTGTACGCGGTGGAGCTCGAGCATTACGAGAAGCTCGAAGGCGTGCCGCTCACCTTTGCCGGCAAGGTCAACCGGCTCGCGATCATGGTGCGCGGCAACCTGGCGGCGGCGATGCAGGGGCTGGTGGCGGTACCGCTGCTGGCGGGCTACGACATCCACGCATCGGATCCGGAAAACGCGGGGCGCATCGTCTCGTTCGACGCGGCCGGCGGCTGGAACATCGAGGAAGAGGGCTACCAGTCGGTGGGCTCGGGGTCGATCTTCGCCAAGTCGTCGATCAAGAAGTTGTATTCGCAAGTCACCGACGTCGATTCCGCGGTGCGGGTCGCCGTGGAGGCGCTCTACGACGCCGCCGACGACGATTCGGCCACCGGCGGGCCGGATCTGGTCCGCGGCATCTATCCCACGGCGGTCACCATCGGTGCCGAGGGAGCGGCCGACGTGCCGGAGAGCCGGATCGCCGAACTGGCCCGCGAAGTCATCGAAAGCCGCACGCGCGCGACACTTTCGGCCCCGACGCCGAGTCGCGGGGTGAGAAGTGAGCTTCCCGTATTTCATCTCGCCCGAGCAGGCGATGCGCGAGCGCAGCGAGCTCGCGCGCAAGGGCATCGCGCGGGGCCGCAGTGTGGTGGCGCTGGCCTACTCCGGTGGCGTGCTGTTCGTCGCGGAGAACCCGTCGCGGTCGCTGCAGAAGATCAGCGAACTCTACGACCGCGTCGGCTTTGCGGCCGCCGGCAAGTTCAACGAATTCGACAATTTGCGCCGCGGCGGAATCCAGTTCGCCGACACCCGCGGCTACGCCTACGACCGCCGCGACGTCACCGGCCGGCAGCTGGCCAACGTCTACGCGCAGACGCTGGGCAGCATCTTCACCGAGCAGGCCAAGCCGTACGAGGTCGAGTTGTGCGTCGCCGAGGTCGCGCACTTCGGCGAGACGAAACCGCCTGAGCTGTACCGGATCACCTACGACGGGTCGATCGCCGACGAGCCGCATTTCGTGGTGATGGGCGGCACCACCGAGCCGATCGTCACCGCGCTCAAGGAGTCCTACGCCGAAAACGCCGACCTGCATGACGCTTTGGGGATCGCGGTGGAGGCGCTGCGGGCGGGCAGTGCCGACGCCGCGCAACGGTCGATCAGCCCAGCACTCGAGGTGGCCAGCCTCGAGGTGGCCATCCTGGACGCCAGCCGGCCGCGGCGGGCGTTTCGGCGGATCAATCGCGCCACCCTGGAAATCTGCTGCTGAGTCGATTCGAGACCAAGCCGAGGTCCGGCCGGAGCTCCGGACGGAGACGCCGGTCCGGATGGCCAACGGCGCATCGGCACCGGATTAGGCGCGGCCAATCGCATCCACGGGCGCGGCTCCTCACCGTCGCGGTGACAACCAGTACCCTCGATTACGTGCAGCGACGAATCATGGGCATCGAGACCGAGTTCGGTGTCACCTGCACGTTCCACGGCCATCGCCGGCTGATCCCCGGACGAGGTAGCCCGCTACCTGTTCCGCCGGGTGGTGTCGTGGGGTCGCAGCTCCAACGTCTTCCTGCGTAACGGCGCCCGCCTCTACCTCGACGTCGGCAGCCACCCCGAGTACGCCACCGCCGAGTGCGACAGCCTGGTGCAGCTGGTCACCCACGACCGGGCCGGCGAATGGGTGCTGGAAGACCTGCTGGTCGACGCCGAGCAGCGGCTCGCCGACGAGGGCATCGGCGGCGACATCTACCTGTTCAAGAACAACACCGACTCGGCGGGCAACTCCTACGGCTGCCACGAGAACTACCTGATCGTGCGGGCCGGCGAGTTCTCCCGGATCTCCGACGTGCTGCTGCCGTTCCTGGTCACCCGCCAGCTGATCTGCGGGGCCGGCAAGGTGCTGCAGACCCCCAAGGCCGCGACGTTCTGCCTTTCCCAGCGCGCCGAGCACATCTGGGAGGGCGTCTCGTCGGCGACCACCCGCAGCCGCCCGATCATCAACACCCGCGACGAGCCGCACGCCGACGCCGAGAAGTACCGGCGGCTGCACGTCATCGTCGGCGACTCGAACATGTGCGAGACCACCACCATGCTCAAGGTGGGCACCGCGGCGCTGGTGCTGGAGATGATCGAAGCCGGCGTTCCGTTCCGCGACTTCTCGCTGGACAACCCGATCCGCGCCATCCGCGAGGTCAGCCACGACGTCACCGGCCGCCGGCCGGTGCGGCTGGCCGGCGGGCGTCAGGCCAGCGCGCTGGACATCCAGCGCGAGTACTACAGCCGCGCCGTCGAGCACCTGCAGACCCGGGAGCCCAACGCGCAGATCGAGCAGGTCGTCGACCTGTGGGGCCGCCAGCTCGACGCCGTCGAGAGCCAGGACTTCGCCAAGGTGGACACCGAGATCGACTGGGTGATCAAGCGCAAGCTGTTCCAGCGCTACCAGGACCGCTACAACATGGAGCTGTCCGACCCGAAGATCGCCCAGCTGGATCTGGCCTACCACGACATCAAGCGCGGCCGCGGTGTCTTCGACCTGCTGCAGCGCAAGGGCCTGGCGACGCGCGTCACCACCGACGAGGACATCGCCGAGGCCGTCGACCACCCGCCGCAGACCACCCGCGCCAGGCTGCGCGGCGAATTCATCAGCGCCGCCCAGGCGGCGGGCCGCGACTTCACCGTCGACTGGGTGCACCTCAAGCTCAACGACCAGGCGCAGCGCACCGTGCTGTGCAAGGACCCGTTCCGGGCGGTCGACGAGCGGGTCAAGCGGCTGATCGCCAGCATGTAGCGACGGTCGGTGTCACAGCGACGCGGCCGACCGTCGAGAACGCCTGGCGGAGCCCATCGAATAACCTGGTACAAATGGCGACCTCGAAAGTCGAACGGCTGGTCAATCTCGTCATCGCCCTGCTGTCCACCCGCGGCTACATCACCGCGGAAAAGATCAGGTCCAGCGTGGCGGGTTATTCGGACAGCCCCAGCGTCGAGGCCTTCTCGCGGATGTTCGAGCGCGACAAGAACGAACTGCGTGACCTCGGCATCCCCCTCGAGGTCGGCCGGGTGTCGGTCCTGGATCCCACCGAGGGCTACCGGATCAACCGCGACGCCTACTCGCTGCCGCCGGTCGAGCTGACCCCGGACGAGGCGGCCGCGGTGGCCGTCGCCACGCAGCTGTGGGAGTCGCCCGAACTGATCACCGCGACCCAGGGCGCGCTGCTCAAGCTGCGCGCCGCCGGCGTCGACGTCGATCCCGAGACGCCCCGGTGGCCATCGCCTCGCCGGCGGGCGTGCCGGGCCTGCGCGGGTCGGAGGACGTGCTCGGAATCCTGTTGTCCGCCATCGATTCCCGGCAGGCGGTGCAGTTCCCGCACCGGCCGTCGCGGGCCGAGCCCTACACCACGCGCACCGTCGAGCCGTGGGGCGTGGTCACCGAGAAGGGCCGCTGGTATCTGGTCGGCCACGACCGCGACCGCGACGCCACCCGCACCTTCCGGCTGTCCCGGATCGGCGCCGAGGTCACCGCCGATCGGCCCGGCCGGCGCCGTCACCGTGCCCGACGGCGTCGACCTGCGCAAGATCGTCGCCCAGACGGTCGCCGAGACGCCGACCGGCGGGCAGGCCCGGGTGTGGGTCGCCGACGGGCGGGCCACCGCGTTGCGGCGCGCCGGAAGGTCCATCAGGCGCCCGGCAACTGGCCGGTCGCGACGGCGAGGTGATCGAACTCGACATCGGATCCACCGACCGGCTGGCGCGCGACATCGCCGGCTACGGGGCCGACGCCGTCGTGCTCGAGCCGCAATCCCTGCGCGACGACGTGCTGGCCCGGTTGCGCGCCCACGCGGCGGAGGCGGCGCCGATGACCCCCGTGTCCACCCGGCTGGTCCGGCTGCTCAACATGGTGCCGTATTTCCAGGCCAACCCGCGGATCACCCGGGCCGAGGCCGCCGCCGAGCTCGGGGTATCGGCCAAGCAGCTGGAGGAGGACCTCAACCAGCTGTGGATGTGCGGTCTTCCCGGCTACTTCCCGGGTGATCTCATCGACTTCGAGTTCTCCGGCGACACCATCGAGGTGACGTTCTCGGCGGGCATCGACCGGCCGCTCAAGCTCACGTCGCCCGAGGCCACCGGCCTGCTGGTGGCGCTGCGGGCGCTGGCCGACATTCCGGGCGTGGTCGATCCGGAGGCGGCGCGCAGCGCGATCGCCAAGATCGAGGCCGCCGCCGGCGCCGTCGGGCAGGACGCCACGAGCTTCGGTGCGCGGCACCGCGTCGACGAGCCGGCGCCGATCGAGAGCCGGGCCGCGGCCGCCGTGCGCACGGCGGTGCAGTACAAGCACGCGCTGGCCATCGACTACTACTCCGCCTCACACGACACCCTGACCAGCCGGATCGTCGACCCCATCCGGGTGCTGCTGATCGGCGGCCACAGCTACCTGGAGGCCTGGTCACGCGAGGCCGAAGGCGTTCGGCTGTTCCGCTTCGACCGGATCGTCGACGCCACCGAGCTGGGCGAGCCGGCCGCCCCGCCCGAACCGGCGCTGCAGGCGCCGCCGGACACGTCGCTGTTCGACGGCGACCCGTCGCTGCCGTCGGCCACGGCTGCGGGTGGCGCCGTCGGCGTCGTGGATGTTCGAGTACTACCCGATGCGGGAGGTGCGCGAGCTGGCCGGACGGATCGTGTGAGGCCGTCATGACCTACGCCTCGGAGGACTGGATGACGCGCCTGGTGCTGGGCTTCGGGTCGGCCGTGCAGGTGCTTGAACCGGAGTCGCTCGCGCAGCGTGTACGGGATGCCGCCGCGGCGGCCTTGGAGTCCTACCAGGCTGTGAAGTCCAGTCCGCCGCGGCGCGGGCACACCGGCAGTTCGGCCGCGCTGCGGTAGCATCGGGTGGACGTCTGGAGGTAATCAAAGTGGGCAGTCTTAGTCCGTGGCACTGGGCGATCCTCGCTGTCGTAGTGATCCTGTTGTTCGGTGCCAAGAAGCTCCCCGATGCCGCGCGCTCGTTGGGCAAGTCGATGCGCATCTTCAAGTCCGAGATTCGTGAAATGCAGACCGAAGGCAAGTCCGAAGCGCCTTCCATCGACCCCGCGCGACCCCCCAGCCCGTGCAGTCGCAGCGGGTCGACCCGCCGGCGACCACCGAGCAGGGTCACACCGAAGCGCGCCCGGCCTAGCCGCGCATCCGCCGCGGTGCCCGAGCGCCACTGACCGAGCGTCGTGAAAGTATTTCAAGACTTCAGCGCGCACCGCGCGGCTTGCTGAAACGGCTCAACCCTCGCAACAGGCGCAGCCGCACCAATCCCGACGCGACGATGTCGCTGGTCGACCACCTCACCGAGCTGCGCACCCGGCTGCTGATCTCGCTGGCCGCGATCCTGGTCACCACGATTTTCGGGTTCGTCTGGTACTCGCATCCGATCTTCGGGCTGGAGAGCCTCGGCGAGTGGCTGCGCCATCCGTATTGTTCGCTGCCGCAGTCGGCGCGCGCGAGCATCAGCGCCGACGGGCAGTGCCGGCTGCTGGCCACCGCGCCGTTCGACCAATTCATGTTGCGGCTCAAGGTCGGGATGACGGCCGGGATCGTGCTGGCCTGCCCGGTGTGGTTCTACGAGCTGTGGGCGTTCATCACGCCCGGGCTCTACCAGAAGGAGCGCCGCTTCGCGGTCGGCGTTCGTGATCCCCGCCGCGGTGCTGTTCGTCGGTCGGCGCCGTGCTGGCCTACTTCGTGCTGTCCAAGGCGCTGGGCTTCCTGTTGACCGTCGGCAGCGACGTGCAGGTGACCGCGCTGTCCGGGGACCGGTATTTCGGCTTCCTGATCAATCTGCTGGTGGTGTTCGGGGTCAGCTTCGAGTTCCCGCTGCTGATCGTCATGCTCAACATGGCGGGCGATGCTGACCTATCAGCGGCTCAAGGCGTGGCGGCGCGGCCTGATCTTCGGCGATGTTCGTGTTCGCGGCCGATGTTCACACCCGGATCCGATCCGTTTTCGATGACGGCGCTGGGGATCGCGCTGTCCGTGCTGCTCGAGTTCGCCATCCAGATCGCCCGACTGCACGACAGGCGAAAAGCCAAGCGCGAAGCCCAGAATCGAGATTCCCGACGACGAAGCGTCGGTCATCGAGCCGCCGCGCCGATGAGCCCTCGAGCCGATACCCGAGACCGTCGTTTCATCAGCCGGGCAACATGACGACGTCACGTAGGACGCCGACGTGCACGCTCGACGGCGGCGTGACCGAGCTGGCCGAGCTGGCCCGGTTCACCGCGGAACTGCCCTTTGCGCTCGACGACTTCCAGCAGCGGGCCTGCGCGGCGCTCGAACGCGGCCACGGCGTGCTGGTCTGCGCGCCGACCGGCGCCGGCAAGACGGTGGTCGGCGAATTCGCCGTGCATCTGGCGCTGGCGGCGGGCGGCAAGTGCTTCTACACCACGCCGCTCAAGGCCCTGAGCAACCAGAAGCACACCGACCTGACGGCGCGCTACGGCCGCGACCGGATCGGGCTGCTGACCGGCGACATGTCGGTGAACGCCGATGCGCCCGTGGTGGTGATGACCACCGAAGTGCTGCGCAACATGCTCTACGCCGATTCGCCTGCGCTGCAAGGGCTTTCCTATGTGGTGATGGACGAGGTGCATTTCCTGGCCGACCGGATGCGGGGTCCGGTGTGGGAGGAGGTGATCCTGCACCTGCCCGACGAGGTGCGGGTGGTCAGCCTGTCGGCGACGGTGAGCAACGCCGAGGAGTTCGGCGGCTGGATCCAGACCGTGCGCGGCGACACGACGGTGGTCGTCGACGAGCACCGGCCGGTGCCGCTGTGGCAACACGTCTTGGTGGGCAAGCGGCTGTTCGACCTGTTCGACTACGACAACGAAGACGCGACCCGCCGCGTCGTCCGGGAGCCGCGGGTCGACCCGGAACTGGTGCGCCACATCGCCCATCGCCGCGAGGCGGACCGGATGTCGGACTGGCACAGCTCGCGACCGGAGCGCCGGGCGGGCGCGGGCGCGGACGGCCCGGGCCGGCCGCGCTTCTACCGGCCGCCGGCGCGGCCGGACGTGATCGCGACCCTGGACTCCGAGGGGCTGTTGCCGGCGATCACGTTCGTGTTCTCCCGGGTCGGGTGTGACGCCGCCGTCCAGCAGTGCCTGCGGTCGCCGCTGCGGCTGACCAGCCGAGGAGGAGCGCGCCCAGATCGCCGAGGTGATCGACCACCGCTGCGGTGACCTCGACGGACTGCCGACCTGGCGGTGCTCGGCTACTACGAGTGGCGGGAGGGGTTGCTGCGCGGTTTGGCGGCCCACCACGCCGGGATGCTGCCGGCGTTCCGGCACACGGTCGAGGAGTTGTTCACCGCCGGCCTGGTCAAGGCGGTGTTCGCCACCGAGACCCTGGCGCTCGGCATCAACATGCCCGCACGCACGGTGGTGCTCGAGCGGCTGGTGAAGTTCAACGGCGAGCAGCACATGCCGCTGACGCCGGGGGAGTACACGCAGCTGACCGGCCGCGCCGGCCGGCGCGGCATCGACGTCGAGGGCCACGCGGTGGTGCTCTGGAATCCCGGCGAAGAGACCACCGAACCGTCCGCGGTGGCCGGCCTGGCCTCCACCCGCACCTTCCCGCTGCGCAGTTCGTTCGCGCCGTCGTACAACATGACGATCAACCTGGTGCACCAGATGGGCCCGGAGCAGGCGCATCAGCTGCTGGAGCAGTCGTTCGCCCAGTACCAGGCCGACCGCTCCGTCGTCGGCCTGGTCCGCGGTATCGAGCGCGGCAAGCGGATGCTCGACGAGATCGCCGCCGAACTGGGCGGACGCGACGCGCCGATCCTCGAATACGCGCGGCTGCGTGCGCGGATTTCCGAGATGGAGCGCGCGCAGTCCCGCGCGTCTCGGCTGCAGCGGCGGCAGGCGCCAGCGATGCGCTGGCCGCGCTGCGCCGGGGCGACATCATCACGATCACCCACGGCCGGCGCGGCGGGCTGGCGGTGGTGCTGGAGTCCGGCCCGCGACAGCGACGACCCGCGCCCGTTGGTGCTGACCGAACACCGTTGGGCGGGACGGATTTCGTCGGCGGACTATTCGGGTGCGTCGGCGCCCGTCGGGTCGATGGCCGTTGCCCAAGCGGGTCGAACACCGCCAGCCGCGGGTCCGACGCGACCTGGCCTCGGCGCTGCGGTCGGCCGCCGCCGGGCTGGCTGCCCCGGGCGTCCGCCGAGGCGCGGCGCCGCGGACGAGCACGGACGGCGGTTTCACGATCCGGAGCTGGCGTCGCTGCGGGCGGAGTTGCGTCGGCATCCCGCGCACAACAGCGCCCGGCCTCGAGCCGCAGATCCGCCAGGCCGAGCGCTACCTGCGCATCGAACGCGACAACGCGCAGCTGGAGAAGAAGGTGGCCGCCGCCACCAACTCGCTGGCCCGGACGTTCGACCGGATCGTCGGGCTGCTCACCGAGCGCGGCTTCATCCAGGGCCCGGCCACCGATCCCCGAGTCACCGACGACGGCCGGTTGCTGGCCCGCATCTACAGCGAGAGCGACCTGTTGGTCGCCGAATGCCTGCGCACCGGGGCGTGGGCGGGTTTGAAACCGGCCGAGTTGGCGGCGGTGGTTTCGGCGGTGCTCTACGAGACTCGCGGCCGTGACGGCCCCGGCGCCCCATTCGCCGCCGAGGTGCCCACACCGCGACTGCGGCAGGCGCTGCAGTCAGACGTCGAGGCTGTCCACCGGGTTGCGCGCCGACGAGCAGACGCACCGGATCGCCCCGAGTCGCGAACCCGACGACGGCTTCGTCAACGTCATCTACCGGTGGGCCCGGACCGGTGATCTGGCCGCGGCGTCTGGCCGCCGCCGACGCGAGCGGCGCCGGTTCGCCGCTGTCGGCGGGGGATTTCGTGCGCTGGTGCCGGCAGGTGCTCGATCTGTTGGACCAGGTTCGCAACGCCGCCCCGGATGCTGAGCTGCGGGCCACCGCCAAGCGCGCCATCAATGACGTTCGGCGCGGCGTCGTCGCAGTTGACGCCGGGTAGGCTGGGCCGGAGCTACGGTTACAGGGCCAACAGGGCCAGACACAAGGGGACTGAGGAGAAACGATGAGCGGACCGCACGGATCGGACCCGGGCCAGCAGTGGCAACCGCCCGGCCAGGGTGGCGATCAAGTCCTCGGAGCAGCCGACTCAGGTGGCGCATCGCCCTGGCAGCAGCCGCAGCAGCCCGGCCCAGGATGCGACGTGGCAGGCCCCGGCGTACACGCCGCCCGCCGAGTACCCGCAGTACCAGCAGCCCGCTGAGCAGGCGTACCCGCAGCAGTACCCTCAGCAGCCCGGCTACGGCCAACCCGCCCAGTACGGCGCAGCCCGCGCAGTACGGCCAGCCAGGCCAGTACGGTCAGCCAGCCGGGCCAATACGGCCAGCCCGGTCAGCCCGGCCAGTACGGCCAGTCGAGCCAATACGGTCAGCCGGGCCAATACCCGCAGCAGTACCCGACCTACGACCAGCCCGCCAAGAAGCGCTCGATGTGCGCTGATCGTCGGCATCGTGCCGCGGATCGCCCTGCTGCTGGTCGCGGTCGTGCTGGTGCTCGGCTTCTGGGCAGCCCGGGTTTTTCGTCACCACCAAGCTGGACGTCAACAAGGCGCAGGCCGGTGTCCAGCAGGTCCTCACCGACGAGACCAATGGCTACGGCGCGAAGAACGTCAAAGACGTCAAGTGCAACGACGGCAGCGACCCCACCGTCAAGAAGGGCGGCACCTTCGACTGCGACGTCAGCATCGACGGCGCCAAGAAGCACGTGACGGTGACCTTCCAGGACAACAAGGGCACCTACGAGGTCGGCCGGCCCCAGTAGGCGTCAGCGGGCAGCGCGTCGAGCGCCTTCTGCAAGCGCGCGATCGACGACCCGACGCCCAGCTCGGTCGCCAGCTCGGCGGTGCGTTTCGGGTCGGCGGCGACCAGCGGCAGCGCGTCGGTGGGCGTCGACAGGGTGACGGGCGCGTCGGTGGCCACCCGCACCACCTGGCCGGCGGCCTCGATGTAGTCGGTGGCGCTCAGCAGTTTCGCCCGCAGACCCTTGGCCATCTTGGATTTCGGGTCGTGGGCGGCGCCCAGGATCTGATCCAGCGAACCGTGCTGGGCCAGCAGGGTGGCCGCCGTCTTCTCGCCGACGCCCGGCACACCCGGCAGGCCGTCGGACGGATCGCCGCGCAGCAGCGCCAGCTCGGCGTAGGCCGGCCCGGCCCGATTCGCCGGCACACCATAGTGTTCGGCCACCTCGGCGGGCCCGAACAACGTGGCCTTGGCCAGCCCGCGGCCCAGGTAGAGCACCCGAACCGGGACGGGATCGTCGGCCACCACCTGCAGCAGGTCGCGGTCGCCGCTGACCACGACGACCGGGTCGGTCGTTCCCGGGCCGCCAGCGTGCCCAGCACGTCGTCGGCCTCGAAACCCGGCGCGCCCGCCGTCGGGATCCCGAATGCGTCCAGCAGCTCCATGATCATGTCGACCTGTGGGGTCAGCTCGTCGGGCACTTCCTCGATGTCGGGCTCGCCTTCCGGCTCCGGTTCGGCGACCCGGTGCGCCTTGTAGGACGGGATGAGGTCCACCCGGAACTGTGGCCGCCAGTCCAGGTCGAGGCACACCACCAGCCGGCCGGGCCGCTGCTGGGTGATCACGACGGCCATCGAGTCGATGAATCCGCGCACGGCGTTGACCGGCCGGCCGTCGGGGGCGGTGATCGACGACGGCACCCCGAAGTAGGAGCGGAACCACATGCTCGCGCCGTCGAGCAGCAACAGGGGTGCGGGCATGCGGGCTATCCTGCCAGCGTGGATTCCGACCGATTCGACGCCACCGTGTACGCCCGCCGGCTGGCGGCGGCGGCCGCCGCGACCGCCGACGCCGGCCTGACCGGCCTGGTGATCACCCCGGGCTATGACCTGCGCTACCTCGTCGGCTCGCGCGCGCAGACGTTCGAGCGACTCACCGCGCTGGTGTTGCCGGCCTCCGGTGATCCGACGGTCGTGGTGCCGCGGCTGGAGCTGGCCTCGCTCAAGGGGTCAGCCGTTGCGGAACTGGGCCTGGCGGTGCGGGATTGGGTCGACGGCGACGACCCGTACCAGTTGGTGAGTGCGGCGTTGGGGGGTGCTCCGGCGGCGACGGCCGTCACCGATTCCATGCCGGCGCTGCACCTGTTGCCGCTGGCCGACGTGCTGGGCGTGCTGCCGGTATTGGCCACCGACGTGCTGCGCGAGGCTGCGGATGGTCAAGGAGGAGTGCGAGATCGACGCGCTGCGCAAGGCCGGTGCGGCCATCGACCGGGTGCACGCCCGGGTGCCGGAGTTTCTGGTCCCGGGCCGCACCGAGGCCGACGTCGCCGCCGATATCGCCGAAGCGATTGTCGCCGAAGGGCATTCGGAAGTGGCGTTCATCATCGTCGGCTCCGGCCCGCACGCGGCCGACCCGCATCACGGTTATTCGGATCGTGAACTGCAGGTCGGCGACATCGTCGTCGTCGACATCGGCGGAGCGTACGAGCCCGGATACCATTCCGACTCGACCCGCACCTACAGCATCGGCGAGCCCAGGACCGATGTGGCACAACAGTATTCGGTGCTTGCAGCGGGCCCAGCGCGCGGCCTTTGACGCGGTTCGTCCGGGCGTGACCGCCGAGCAGGTCGACGCCGCCGCCCGCGACGTGCTGGCCGAGGCCGGGCTCGCGGAGTATTTCGTGCACCGCACCGGGCACGGTATCGGGCTGTCGGTGCACGAGGAGCCGTACATCGTCGCCGGCAACGACCTGCCGCTGGCTGCGGGCATGGCGTTTTCCATCGAGCCCGGTATCTACTTCCCGGGCCGCTGGGGCGCCCGGGTCGAGGACATCGTCGTCGTGACCGAGGACGGCGCGTTGGCCGTCAACAACCGGCCGCACGAGCTGATCGTTGTGCCCTTGTCCTGACGCGGTATTCATGATCGTCGTGAATCGTATTCCGCGGTCGGTGCCCTTCCGGATCGATATAGGCGGGTAATCCGGGTATCCGGAGGGAGCCGACATGCGGCTGCCGCCTGCCCTCGGCAAGCAATCCGTCTGCTGCCAGCCGCTCGGGGTGACCGCTGACGATGTCGGTCATGCTGCGCAGCGCCTCGCTGCCCATCATGTAGTAGTGCGAATGATGACGTTCGTTGACCGATTCACAATCAGGGACTTCAGCACGGAACCGGATCGATCCGTAACTGTCGCCCGCCGGATCACGCCCCAAACCGGCATCCGGGGGAAGATGAATGCCGGATCCCCCGAGATGGCCCTTGAGCCATTCGATCGGCGCCCCGCTGGACTCACCGATCCAGGTGATCGGGTCGGTGGACGCCGAGCCAACGTAGACGTGTCCGCCAACGAGGTGGAAATCAGCGGAACTCTGCGCGAGATCTGTTCCAGGACAGCCGAGTAGAATCGCATCGTTAGCGCGCATGTTGTGCTGTGCGAATGCGTCGGCAACCGTCGTGGAGCCGTAGGAATGCCCGATGACCGTGATGTGCTGGGGCGTCAGGCTGTTGTGGGTCACCCAGAGACCGTTGACATCTGCGGCCAGCAGGGCGCTGCCTCTACGCGCCAGCCCAGGCTCGCTGACCCGGATATCGGATGCGCCGTGCGGTGCTTCAAATCCCATCCAGGCGATTACGGAGGTGTAGTGGCCTTCCGGATCGGCGGCCAGGGATTGGTCGTAAAGGTTGATCGCGTCGACGTGCCGCGTCATCCATCCCTGTGCCACGCTGCTGCCGTTGCCCGGGACAATGAGTGCGGTGTTTCGCGCGTAGTCGGGATTGCCGATTGCGATCGCGGCTTTGCCCAAACCGTGGAAAGCCAACGGGTCGTAGGCCCACAGCATGACGGGCCTTTGGTTGGGGTCCCCTGGTCCGCTGTCGAAGTTCAGGCCGTCGCGCGTCCGCACGGCGTTTCGGTACCGCTTGACGTCGGTGCTGTTGATGTCTTCGTTGAGCACCGCCCGGTTGACCGCGTCGCGGACGACGGCGCTGATGCCGTTGAGGTTGCCGAGTTCCGGTGGGTGTTCCGCGATCAATTGGTTTTTCTGGTCTTGGCCGAGTGCATCCCACCACTTCCTAACGTCTTCGGACCTGGTGCCGGCTGGTGGAATTGCAAGGGGCTCTTCGGGTTTTGTGCGGCCGTATTCATCGGCGCGCAACGCGGACAGGGAATTCTGTAGGTAGTCCGAGTAGTGGATTCGCATTGATATCAGCTGGTCCAGTGTTGATCTGGTGTCGGCGATTGCGCGCTGCTCGAGCGCCGAGATCAGTTGGTCAAGAGCGGATTTGTCGGCATCGGTGACGTGGATGCTTCTCTCCAGGTCCAGCGCCTTGCCGAGTTGGTTGTCGAGCCGCCATAGTTCGGTCTTCCAGAGCCGAAATCGACGTTGCGCCGGTTCGTTGAACCTCCGCCAAGGCGGCGGCGATGCTGTCCAAGTTCATTCCGATCTTGGGTAATTGGAGGGACTGGGCCTCCAAAGACCGGGCGGTACGGTGCACGTCAGCGGAGCCGCTGATCGGATGGTCGCCAGTCTCGGGATCCCATGACGCTTCAAAGCGGCGACGCGCTTCAGCGAATGCCGTGCTGGACTCGATGGTGTGCCGCCCGGCATGACGAAATGCCTGCGCTAAGTCGGAAATCTGTGCTGGGCGACCACTTTGCAGAGTCCTGTTGATTGTCCAGGGGTTACCGCCGGCTTCGGAAACGAGATGCGTGAAGCTTATGCGTCGGAGCTGCCGCATCGCAGCGCCCGCAGTTTTGCGGCGTTGTGCTGCTCCATGTCGGTGAATTCCGCGGCGGCGCGCTGCGCACGGCCGCCGATGGCGGTCAGGGTTTCCTGGTGCGCCTGCAAGGTTTTCACATGTTTAGCGTGGGCGACGCTCACCGCGTCATGAAATGCCTCGGCCGCGGCGAAGCCACCGAACATCCCCGACAACAGTGGTCCCCGTGACAGGTGATCGGCCGCGTCTTGGGCGTGCGCGCCCGCGCGGTGAGACTCGCCTGCCCCCGAATGCAGCAATTCAGTATTGACAAACATCGCCACCCTTTCCGAGCTGATGGCAAGACTACTAGCGTGGATTTGCTGGTCAATTCACCTTGCAATGGGGCCGGCTGATCATTGGTGCGGGCGAGGAGTTCCTCCGCTAGGCCAGCCCCATCGTCCACACCAAGCTGTGCCAGTTCCTCACCGAACACGGTCACCACGACGGCCTCGGCTGGTCCCTCGACGCCCCCGGTTTCAACTGCCTCATACGCACCGCCCTGGACAGCGCGGCTGATTGACCTTGGCACAGCCAAGCTGTTTCAGGCGTTGCGCTCGCGCAGCACCATCTTGTCGATCTTGCCGACGCTCGTCTTCGGGATCTCGCAGACGAAGGTGATGCGGTCGATCTCGGGCACCGCGTACTTGCTGAGGCGGTTTAACTCAACCTGCGCGAGCAGGTGATCGCGGACCGCGGCCGCGTCGACCTTCGCGTCGTTCCTGCGGACGATGAACGCCATCGGCCGTTCCCCCCACTTCTCGTCCGTGACGCCGATGACCGCTGCTTCCTGCACCCCCGGCACGTCGCAGATAAGCGACTCGAGCCCGATGGACGATACCCACTCGCCACCGGTCTTGATGAGGTCCTTGATGCGGTCCACGATCTGCACCGCACCGTCGGGCGCCACAACCGCGAGATCCTGGGTGTGCAGGTAGCCGCCGGCCCACAATTCCTCGGAGGCCTGCGGCAGCTTGAAGTAGCCCTGGGTGAGATAGGGCGCGCGCAAGACGATCTCACCCTGCGTCTCACCGTCGCGCGGCACGTCGCGCATGTCGGCATCGACGACCCGGAGGTCGACAAAGGGCACAGGAAGCCCGGTGTGCGAGCGGCGCCGCACGTCGTCGTCGTCGTCGGCCGGGGTGACACTGGGCGGAATCTGCGCGAGCGTCATGATCGGACCGGTCTCAGACATGCCAGAACCGGCGAAGATGTCGATGCCCTTGGCTCGCGCGGCCCTGCACAATGCGGGCGGGAACTTCGCGCCTCCGATGATCATCGTCCAGTCGGACAGATCCTGGTTCGTCACGTCGGCAGCCTGAAGCAGCATCTGCAGAATGGTCGGTACGCAGTGCGAGAACGTGACCCCCTCGGACCGCTTCAGCTCGAGCAGGAACTCAGACTCGTATCGGCCCGGCAGCACAGTCTTCAGGCCGAGCGTCAACGCGACGAACGGGATGCCCCAAGCGAGTACATGGAACATCGGCGTGATCGGCATGTACACGTCTTCGCGATGGATGCGCTGCCCCGCACGCGGCGCGCACAACGTCATCGCGGTCGTCATCGTGTGCAGCACGATCTGGCGGTGGCTGTAGTAGACGCCTTTGGGATCACCGGTCGTTCCGCTCGTGTAAAAGGTGGCGGCCTTGGTGTTCTCGTCGAAGTCGCCGAATTCGAAGTCGGGTGACGCCTGCCCGACGAGCGCCTCGTATTCGCCCGCGACCGCCCACGTGGTCTCCGGTACCGTCTGGCCGTCCGAGAGCACGACCACCTCGCGCACACCCGTCAGTTCGTCCTTGATGGCCTCGAGCATCGGCACGAAATCTGCATTCACGAGTACGATCTCGGCTTCCGAATCGTTGAGCGCGTAGGCGATCTGGTGTGGCGCGAGCCGTATGTTCACGGTGAACAGCGTCGCTCCCATCATCGGGATTGCGAAGTAGCCCTCCAGATATCGGTGGCTGTCCCAATCCATCACCGCCACGGTGGCCCCGTGCCGCACGCCTAGGCCCTCGAGAACGGAGGCGAGTTGGCCGACGCGCCGGCGGAAGTCGCGGTAGGTGTAGCGAATCTTGCCGCGATAGGTGATCTCTTGATCTCCGTACAGGCTCAGCGAGTTGGTGAGCAGCTGCTTGATGAGCAGAGGATAGGTGTACGCGTTAGGGGTGCTGACGATCAGGTTCTCACGCACGGCAAGCCTCCTCCGGGGGATGTCAGCTTACCGGCAACCCGCCCTTCAAAGTCGACGAATAAGTCAGCACTTACACGGCACGGCTCCCGTGGTGTCGCCGCTCCCTGCCCGCGTTACCTCATCGGCTGGCTGCACAACCGACGAATCCAGGACGCTCAGTGGCGGGCTTGTCCGATAGTCGTGTTGCAGGCCTGGAACCAGGCGAGGTGATAGCTGGCGGCTGACTTGTCGCCGGCTACCAGTGCGTCGACGGCGGCCAGCAGCTGCCAGTTGCCCACCTCGTGGGTATCGACGTCGTCGGGGTAGGCGTCAAGAACGCGGGTGCTGATAGCAGCGAGATGCTCGCGGAGTAGTTCGACTTCTTTGTCCAGCACTCCGGTGCCACTCGAAGCCGCTTTGGCCAGCGTTTGCGTCAACCGTGGCAGCCCGTCACGCCACTGGACAGCTTGGCTGAGTTCCCAACCGAGTTCGTCGATTTCGGGTACATGCCGGGGCCGCGTCGAGGTGGGGACGGGTTCGTCCTCGTCGGGGATGTGGTGAATTGGGGTGTAGCCACCGGCGACACTGACTTCGCCGAGCAGGATTTCGAGGCCGCCACGCCGACGTTCCGGGGGTAGCAGCGTGACCCCGGCCGGGAGGTCGATACCAGGTGGGATCCAGCCGCTGGCCAGGTCGGTAACCAGCACGGTGGTGTTGTCGGCGCGGTCTCCGATCGCCCAGGCCAACCGGGGCTGCTGGCGGGCAACAGCGCTCACCAGTCGCTGCAGGCGCGCCCGCGCGGTGGCGTGGGCCGATGCCGCCCCGGCGACCGCCCCAGTGGCGGTGGCGGCGGCTTGGGTTTCAAGGCTCGACGCGGCTGAGGGCTGTGCCGGCGCGGTGCTTTGACGCACGACGGCGGGCTGAGCCGGGCTGCCTTGCCCGGCTGACGGGTGTACCGGGGCGGAGCCCGGCGTCGCCGACGGGAGTGGGCTCGGCGGCGCGGAGGGAGTGGTGGCCGCTGAAATTGCGGGCCGCAGATCGGATGCGTAGGCAGGTAGCGGGCCCGACGCAGGGCCGGTCGAGGCCGGACCGGCCGACGGAGCGGGCCCCGCCATCATGGGCGTTGCCGCCGGCGCATCAGCGACGGGTGCGTGAGCGACGGGCGGTGGCGAGTCATAGACGGCCGCGTGGGCTTGGGTACTGAAGTCCGCGGCCGGGCTCGTAGGTACGGATTGCGGCACTTGCGGCTCGGTCGGTGACATCGGAGCCTGCGGGAGGGCGCTAGCGGGTGCCGTGAACGGTGCGCCATTCTGAAGGCCATTGTCGAAGCTGTGCAGCAGTTCGCCGGGGGTTAGGGCTTGGGGAGGGCCGGCGGGGGTGAGCGGGTGCCGTGGCAGGCACCGAGGGCGCAGAGGCTAGGCATTGACCCCGACGCAGGAGCAGCAGCAGGCAGTCCCGAGGCTGGTATCGGCGCGGTTGCCGGGACCGCGGGTGTGGGTAATGGCGGCGCGGGAATAGC
>CAWFXW010000023.1:0-66903 GCA_963819785.1 uncultured Actinomycetes bacterium
TCATGGATTTCCAGGGCGCCAAGCCGGTCAGCCAGCAGCGAGAACATGCCACCCGCGTTAATCGCGCCCAGCTGGAACTCGTCGCCCACCGGCACAATCCGCGCCCCGGCCCGGTCGACGGCGGCCTGCAATTTGAGCAGGTCGGCGGTGTCGGCTTGCCCGGCCTCGTCCAGGAGGATCACATCCCGCGGGCCGACGTGCACCGGGTTGACAGCGGTCCCGCTGGGGGTCTTGCCGAGGAAACGGGCCAGGTTGTAACTGAGCGCGGGCGCCCCGGCGTTCTCCATCTCCTGGGCCGCGACCCGGGCGGCGTTCTCCGAGACGGTGACCGCGTACACCAGCCCGCCGGTCAGCTCCGCCCAGGCCTTGGCGAACGCCCCGGCCAGCCGGGTCTTGCCGGTACCCGCCGCCGCGCGCACCAGCGTCATGGCCTTGTCTGAGGTCAGCAGCGCCTGCAGCGCCGCGGCTTGGTCGCCGCTGAGCTGCCCGGCCGCCGCCACGGCGGCCTCGGCCCGCTCGGGACGCACCAGCCGGGGCCGGTCCTTGGCGGCCTGGCCAAGGATGTGCTGCTCGGCGTCGAGGTGGCCGACGGTGGCGTACTTCTTCTCGCACGGCGCTTGGTGGATGGACTGGCCGTCAGAGGCGCGCACACCGAGGTAGTCGACGTCTAGGCCGCCGGGTGCCGGGTTGAGCAGCACGATGTCGACGTCGTTGGTCTTGCCGGTCAGCGCGTCGGCGGCCATCTGCTCCAGCAGCGGCACCGGGTCGGCGTCCGCGGCCAGGACAGGTAGCGCGCGGTGCAGTTCCCATAGCAGCTGCGATGCGCTGAACGCCGCGTGCCGGGACTGCACTTCGTGCACCGCGATCCGGATCGTCCGTGCACGCTGCTCGGGGGTTAGTGCCGCGGGCGGCGCGTGCGTGGCGGCGTACGCCGACCGCTTCGTGCAGGTCGGCCAGGATCTGCACGTTCACGTCGCGGGAATGCTGTTCCCAGGCGGCCAGCCGTTCCGGGCCGGTGGACGGGTCGGGCTGCTTGGCTTTGCGGGTGGACCGGGCGATGTGCTGCCGCCACTCCCACAGCGTCCGCGCGGACGGCGGCCGACCGTGCAGCCGCTCATACTCTTCCGCTTCGGCCCGCACCTCCGGGTCGATCTGCCCCCGCGTCCGAACCGAGAACGCGTCCATCGTGGCCTGCTCGACCCCGCCGACCCCAAAAGCGTTCCCGCTCTCCTGCTGGATCATCGGGATACCCTGCAGGACCAGCAGCCGGGCGAAGATCCGCTCGCCCGCAGCGGCCAGGCCGAGCTGCTCCCTCCACAGCGGGCGGCCGTACAGCGCCCGCCATTTGCGGTCCCCGGATGTCTGGTGGTCGGCGCGGACCGCCCGGTTGAGCAGCACGATGTGCACGTGCAGGTTGGGTTCGCCGCTGCGGTTGTCATGCTGGGGGAACAGCGCGGCCACCGCGCCGTCCGCGTCGCGCCATTCGCCGGAATGGGCGGCTGTGGTGGCCGGTGCGGACGAACAGCGCCCGCCGCTCGGCCAGGCCGACGAGCTGCCGGGCGGTCTCGACCGCCGCCTGGTCGATCGCCCGGACCCGCCGCTCGTACTCGCCGGCCTGCCCGTGCTGCCCGGCGGCGCGGGCCTTCGCCGCGGCGGCGGCATAGCTGACCTGCAACAGGCTGACCGACTTGGTGGCCGAGAACGTCAGGTCGTAGAACGGTACGGCCGCCCCGGTCGACCCCAGCACTGTGGCCCGGGTGCGCCGTACCTCGGCCGGTGTGGTGAACGGCCCCAGGCCCGCGACCGCCGCCGCCATCCCCGGCGCTGTCGTTCTCGCCGGGCCCTGTCACGTACCGGGGCGGCCGGCCGGTGTACAGCTTCTCCCCCGTCGGGGCGACCAGCTTGCCGAACAGGTTCCGGTAGACCACGGGGTCCACCTGCCCGGTGAGGCCGAGCGCTTCGGTGCCTTTCCCGGCCCACTGACCGGGCGGCTCCATCCCGTCCTGCAGGTAGTAGCCGACAGCTGATCCGGCCGAGCGCAGCGGGTATTCCGGGTCGTGCCCCGCGTTCACCCGTAGCGTCACAGCCGCACCACCCGTACCAAGATCATCTGCTTGATGAAAGTGACTGGTGCTTTTCGATCACGACGCGAAGGTAAGCGGGGTTTCCGCACGTTTGGCGGATTTACCAAAGCGGTCAACGAGGCCAGCAGGGTCTCGGGCGGCCTGTATCCGGAGAGCCGGATCCTTCCGGGGTTACAGAGGTTCCGTCGGCCGCCGCCCGGGCATGCGTGCTCCCCGGTCGACCCGGAACCGGCGACCGACCACACTCGCGTGTACCAATTTCCGCGTCCGGCTCCCGGCCGCCGCCGAGGGTCCGCGCGCAGACCGACGGCGATGCCCGGGTGCCTCCGACGCCCCGCCAGCACAGGTGCTTTAGCTTTCAACTAAGTGGCTGAGCGATCGGCGTACCATTCCGCTAGTACCGCCGGCACTGTGCGAAGGCATATCCGGGCACAGCAAGGCCCCCTGGACCATCCGCCAAGATCACCCAGGGGGCAAGGACCCTGCGACAGGACCCACCATGCACGCTAGCACGGCAAATACACAGCACGATAGGGGATCCCCGGCCCCCGCCCAGGTCATGCCCGAGCTGCTGGAAACAGTGGCCCGGGCCCTGGTAGCGGCGCTCGTCCCGCCGCCCCGCCAGCCCGAACCGCCCGGCACAGAGCAGGCGCCGGACTTCCTGACCGCGGCGCAGCTCGCGGCGCGGCTGGGAGTCTCCCGCGAGACGGTGCGGCGGCTGGCCATCGCCGGGGCGCTGCCACACACCGTGGTGTGCCGCGGCGCGCGGAAGACGACCCGCCGGTTCCCGAGGCGGTTCGCGGACGATTTCGCGGCCAGCGGCCTGGACACAGCCGACCTGGCCGCCTTCGCCGTCCAGTGGCGGGCGCGGGTAGCCGCGCCCGGCCGGTGACGGCCCGCCAGCCGCGGCACCGCACCCCCGCTCTGCCAGTAGCACAGCTCTGGGCTGGCTGGCGGTACCGGGCTGCGTGCTGCGGCGCGAACCTGGAAGTGTTCTTCCCCGGCCGCGGTGAGTCGGCCGAGCCCGCGCGGCAGGTCTGCGCGCGGTGCCCGGTCCGCGAGCCGTGCCTGGACTATGCGATCAGCCACGGGATCACGCACGGCATCTGGGGCGGCCTGGCCGAACGGGACCGCCGCGCGCTTCGGACCCGGCACGTGAGCGCCGCCAGGCGGGAGCGGGATGAGGCGATCACGGCGGCCGCGGCCGCCGGGTACACCCAGACGGCGATCGGCCGGGCGTTCAGCCTGGCCCGCACGTCGGTAAGCCGGGTCCTGGCGCACACCGAGCCCGGGGAGACGTCATGACCGGGCCGGTATTCCCGGAGGACTCATGGGTGCAGGTCCGCTACCCGCTGACCAAGGAGCAAGAACACGGCAACCGCGCTGCCTGGCCGTGGCTGCCCGGCTGGGTGGCCGCCGAGTGCGGCCCGGATGAGTGGGAGATCTGCGTACAGGCTCCCGAACTGGTCACCTGGCACGAGGGCGAGGCCTGGTACCCGGCGTGCTTCCGGGACTCCTCCGAGATCCGCCAGCCCCAAGCACAGGCAGACCGGGAACCGCCCGCCGGGCCCGAACTGGAGGCGCAATGAGCGACACCTGCAACGGACCCGGCCACGCGACACTCGATCACGCGCGCCACCGGCGAGCGGTTCGCCACCACCATGCACGGCCGGGCCGGGACCGGAAGTGGCCCGGGTCGACGCTGATCGCCGTGGCGGCGTGGCTGCTGGCGCTGACCGGCGGCGGCGCGCTGTTCGTCTCGTTCAGCGCGCAGTACGCCTACGTCCTCGCCGTCCGCCGCCAGGACGCGGCCAGCGTGATCGAGGCGCTGCTGCTGGACCTGCTGATGATCGTGTTCACGCTGCTCGCGCTCGGCCTGGCCCGGGCCGGCCAGCCCGCCCGGACCGAGCGGGCCCTTATCCTGCTATGCGGGGCCGCGTCGTCGTACATGAACGTGTCGGCGGCCGACGTGGCCAGCCCCCGGTCGGTCGCCGCGTACGCGGTCGCTCCGGTCGCGCTGGCCGTGGTGGTGGACCGGGTCGGTGGCGGTGATCCGCCGCCACGTCCTGGCCGACGCGGAGCCTTCGGCCTGGACAACCCTGGGCCGCGGCGCGGCGGCCGCGGCCAGGATTACCGGGCTGGTGCTGCTGTATCTGTCTGCGGTTCACCCTGGCCGCCCCCGAGACCGCCCGAGGCCTGCGCCGGATGGTGCTGGACGCCGCTCCCCTTCCAGGACTCCCCGAAGCGCCCGCGGCTGAGACACTCGAACCGCCCTTTACCAAGAAGGCCGCTTTGCTCGCCCTGTACCGCGCTCACCCGGGCTACGGGGACCGCCGCAGAGCCAGCCGGGTCGCCGCCGAACTGGCCCCGCAGGCCGGGCTGCAAGCCGGAACCGCCCGCAGCTACCTGTACGCCGAGCTGGACGGCAGGGCATCATGACCGCGGATCCGCCCGTTGAACCCTCGTACCAAGCTCCGGACGAGACCCTGGCTGCCCTGGCCGTGCAGGTTGCTGTCCTGCGCGGCCAGGTCCACGCCGTCAACGCCCGGCTCGACCAGGCCGGGCTCGACCCCGGCCTGAACCTGGCCGACCGGTTCGAGGAGCTGGCCCAAGCCGTCGCCGATGCGCTCGACACCGCTGCCCCTCGCGGCCCCGCTGCTCCCTACTGGATCGGCCTGGACCGCGATACCTACGCCACTCAGCTGGCCGACCTGCGACGGTGGGCCGAGATCGTGCTCGGCCAGCATTACGGCGGCTACGAGCTGCGGGAGTGCTGGCCCAGGCACATCCATGCCGTCTGGGAACTGTCCACCCTGGCCGCCGAGTGGCACCGCACCTACAGCGGGAGTCGCCCCGACCTGGCCCGGGCCCTGGAGTTCTACGACCGGTGGCTCCCCGGCACCATGCGCCGCATCACCGGCATCACCCGCACATGCACGCCGCACTGCGTGATGCTCCGCGTCCACGGTGACTGGGCTGCCCGGCCCGGATACCGCTAACACCTACACCCGTGCGACCGCCGAACCGGCCCGGGGTGATACCGGGCACGTCGCAGCAGTACAGCCGATACCGCCGGGATGGCGCGGCCGCGCCGCCTTACCAACGCGAGGTGCTGCGGGCGGCGCGGCCGGAGGTTGGCGCTGTGATGTCGTCGGCATCGCGGGCGGTCTTGATGCTCCCGCCTGGCCATCTCCGCGCGGGTCCAGGACCGGTCCTCGCCCTGGCGGCGCAGCCACTCGCCGAGCTCCGGGCCGTCGCTCAGCGCAGGCCCTTGACCTTGGGGAAGTATCCGTATCCGGGCACCAGGTAGATGATGCCCATGTCGGTCAGCTCCCGGTAGGCACGGGCAACCGTCTTCCGCTGAACGCCGAGCTTGGCGGCAATCTGCGACCCGGCGGGAAGCTTGCCCCGCGGACCTGTCCGCCCGTCCTGCATCGCGCCGAGGAGCAGGTAGGCGGCCTGGACCCAGGCGCGGGGGTCGTCGCGGCCGGTGCCGATGGTCACCATGTGATCCTGGCCCAGACGATCCGGCCGCCGTCGCCGGTCACCTGCACGCCCCAGCCAGCCGGGCCACC
The DNA here is from genome assembly GCA_963819785.1 of uncultured Actinomycetes bacterium. GTDB lineage: Bacteria > Actinomycetota > Actinomycetes > Streptosporangiales > Streptosporangiaceae > Palsa-504. The sequence goes on from CAWFXW010000023.1 coordinate 5,660, forward strand.
CGTCAGCGCCTCCACGACGCTCAGCCCGTGGGGCCGGTCGGCATCGTGATGCTTGCCTCGCCACGGGCCGCCCGCGTCCTGGCATTCCACCTTGACGTGATCGGGGTGCAGCTGGACGCGGATCGTGAAATGCGCCCCGCGTGAGCGGCTATGGACAGCACGGCATTGGCCGCGAACTCCGACGCGGCGAGTACCGCATCATCGGTGACGGGGCAGCCGTCCAGGTAGCGCGCGACCTGGCGCCGGACGCGGCTCACTTCTTCGGCTCGTCCGTGGAATGTGCCCGTGTAGCCGGTTGCCGTCGCTGTGGACATCGATGGTCTTCCTCATGCGGGGGTGGCGGACGTGATCTCGCTACTCAAGCTGTCAGGCCAGTGCCAGAATCGGGAGTAGTTACCCGGTTACTGATCAGTGCTGAACGGCGGTAAGGAGAGGTGCGCACCGTGCCGACGCCCAGAGAACAGCTCGCCGATATGCTCCGCCAGTCCCGCCTGGATGCTGGCTTCGATTCGCACGGGGCGCTGGCGAAGCGGCTGAACGTGTCACGGCCGGTGGTCACCAGGGCGGAGAATGCCGCCCACCCGGTGCCGTCCGACGCGGTGCTGGCGGCGTGGGCCGGTGCCACGGGCGCGGGGCTGGATACGCTGACCGACCTGGCGCAGCGCGCGAAGTCGGGCACGCCCGACTGGTTCATGCCGTACCGGCACGCGGAGTCAGAAGCCCGTATCCTGCGGTACTGGTCACCCATCGTGGTACCGGGCGTCGCCCAGACGCCGGGCTACATGCGTGCCCTGTTCGAAGACGAAGGTCACCCGCTCGACCGGGTCGATGAGCTTGCCGCCGCCCGGCTCGAACGGCAAGTCGGTGATCGGTCGCGTGCCCGTCACGATGATCATCGGTCAGCATGTCCTGCACCGCCTGGTCCGGTCACCAGCGGTCATGGCCGAGCAATGCGGGTACCTCGCGACCGTCGCGGAACGATCCGGCGTGGCCCTGCACGTCCTGCCCGAGGGCGTGAACATGGGTGTATGGGGCGCGTTCGACATCGCGACCGGGGACAGCACGATCACGGTCAGGATGTCAGGCATCGAGGACGTGACCAGTACCGACCGCGACCTGGTAAGCAAGGCAGCGGTGGCTTTCGAGCGGATACTCGGCGCGGCACTGCCGCGTTCTGACTCGCTATCCCTCATACGATCGGCGGAAGGACAATGGAAGGCACAGATTTGAACTGGCGTAAGTCGAGCTACAGCGGAAACGGCGGCGGGGAATGCGTGGAAATCGGCACGTCGCCCGGCGCGGTCCTCGTGCGCGACACCACCGACCGTACCGGCCCCGTGCTGCGGTTCACACCGGCCGCGTGGCGCAGGTTCGCCGACCAGGTGAAGCAGTCGTTAGCGTCTAGGCTCAAGCCAGGGCCGACTTTCAGGCCTGCAGGCGGCTGCTCTCGTGTCTGGGAGTGGCCCCTACAGCGTCCGGCCGCTGTAACGCTCCGTGTTCGGCATGAAGAGATCGTGGCTCGTTGCTCGTGGCACGGGTCGTGGCACGGCGCACCTGCGCAACCGGTGCAATGACGGCCATAATCGTCACTGGACCGTGGCATCCGTGCAGGTAGCGCGCCCGTGGCACTGGGCCGGGCTACTTTTAACCCATTGGTTCAGGGTTCGACCCCCTGGCGCCCCACCTGGGAAAACGCCATGTTGATCATGGTCGTCGTGGACCGGTTCGTGGACCGAGTGTCGGAGGTCCGCTGTACCGTTATGTCATGGGAAAGTCCCCATCCGGGCACATAGAGCAACTGCCGAGCGGGTCGTGGCGGGTCAAGGTTTATGCCGGAACCGACCCGATGACGGGCCGCGAGGTCCGGCTGCGGAGGACGTGCAAGACCGAGCGGGCCGCGCAGATCGAGCTCGGCAAGCTGCTCGAGCAGGCCGACGAGGGGCGCCAGCCCGAGACGGAAATCACCATGGCGCAGTTGATGGGCCGGTACGCCGAAGTCGCTGAGTGGGACCTGTCCACCCGTAGGCCTATGAGGCCTACATCCGGCGGGTGATCAAGCCCGCGCTTGGCCACCTACAGGTCCGTAAGATCCGCAGGCCCCTGCTCGACATGCTTTACGCGCACCTGCGGCGCTCCTGAACTAGCAGCCGCCCCTTTGCCTCAGCCCGTCCATACGAGGTCGAAAACGCGGACTAGGCCGGCGGCTTCGTCCACTACGAAAACGATGAACCCGAAGTCGCCAACGTCTGCGACCAGCCGTCGCGGTACCCCGGTCGGCGCGCTGAACACGGGGTCGTACGGGTCGTCGCAGATCCTGGCCAGCAACGTCACGAGCATGTCAAAGGCTTGTTCCGAGAGGCCATCCATCTGCCGGAGCGCGGCGGGCTCGAGATAGGGCCGGTAGTTCACGCCTGGGTACGGTGCAGCCGGACGTAGTCCTCCAGGAGCATCCCGCTGCCAGTCCCGGTCAGCGCAGCCTCTTGCGCCTCGTAAAAGCCGGGCCGATTGGCAGCGATCGCCATCCCGCTCCACAACCGCAAGACGCGCCGCAGATTCCCCCATCCGGCAGGATCACGCGCACCATCCAGAGCTTCCCGGTAAGCAGCCAGGAAGTTCGCGCGCTCCTGGGCGGGCAGCTCCCGCAGGATACGCTGCGGATCCAGCGGATCCTCGTGATACTCGACGGGCTCGGCGACCATGCGGTCATAGTACGGTCCGGTACCAGGCGCATGCCATCATGACCGGGCTGACGTCGTCAGCGGCGCGGCCTGAACCCCTGATCACTCTCGTCTAGATGACGCTACGTAGTTACGAAGCGCTCGCAGATCCCGTGATTCGTGGACCGGTTCGTGGGACCGGGTTGGCCGTGGGAATGGGTGCAATAAGCGCAGAACGGGCATTAGTTCGTGCCAGCTGTGCAGGTAGAGCCTCGGGCCGCCCGCATCCGGTATGTCCTGTTCAGCCGAAGGTTGCGAAGTCCAGAGCTAGGTTGCGAGTGACCTTGCAAAGTCCGGACTTGCCTCGCGCGACCGTACCTGGGCCCGATGGCACTCCGTGCCGGGCTCTGGGCAAAGGGCGCTCGGCGGTCGTTTGGCAGGTGGGCCCTGCTGCCATGACGTGGCCGGGTACGGTCTCGGCTCGGCGCTCGTCAGCCTCGCTAGAGCTTGCCCCTTGCTTCGTCGGGCGGCTGAACCGGTAGCACTAGATCCCTCGGCGGTTTGCCGTCCCGGCTAAACGTCGGCAAATCGCACGAACGTTGCGTAGCCGGGGACGGTGTCAGTCAGGCCCGTCTCCTTCAGCTTGGCTAGTGCTCGCCTGGCCGTGCTGGGGCTGATGTTGTGGGTCTTGACCAGCTCGGTGACGCTCGGCACCCGGTCACCGGGCTTTAGCTCGCCTGAGTTGATCTTCTCTGCCAGCGCGTAAACGATCAGCATGTACGGCGCTGCTGCTGCTGCGGGGAACCTCATTGTTCCTGCCTCCTCCCCCTTCTCCTTCGGTCGGTTCGGTCCGGCTGGGGCGGGCCGGCGCCCCCGGCAGGCCCGGAGGTCTGCGGGGGACGCTGGCCGCTCAGGCGGTCGGGGGTGTGCGGTTACCACACGGTGATGCCGGAGCCGCCGATGATCTGCTCGGGGGCGCCAGGCAGCTGGGTGAAGCGGTCATGCCGCGCGCCCCAGCCACCGTCATGCACCTTGTCGGTCACCTGGACGCCCGCGAAGGGGTGGCCAGCCGGGATGGTGAAGGTGACGGTCGCGTTGCGGGTCCGCAGGTTGATGTTGTCCGACTTGACCGGGGTCCGGTAGCTCAGCACGGAGAAGAACGATCCCTTGGGCATGGTCCACGTGAGGTGCGTGCCGCTGGTGTCCAGGCCGGTGCCGAGCACCACTGAACCGTCAGCAGCGATCGTGCCGGTCAGGACTGCCTTGTAGCCGGGGCTCCACGACCCGTAGGCGATGGTGGCCTTGACCTGGTTGCCGTTGACCTGGCCGCGGATCGTCCAGGTGTCGGTGACTGACGCGTTGTAGTAGCCGGTGCCGGAGAAGGCCAGCCGGTTGTTGGACAGCGCGATGAGCTTGAGCCCGCCGTTCAGCGTGTGGTTGTACGCGTTGTTGACGACCAGCGCCTGCGGCCCGGCCGACGGCGCGTAGACCCCGGAGCCGGGGTCGGCGTAGGTGAAGTTGGTGTAGTTGACATAGCCGTGGTTGTGCCCGAAGCCCTGGAGGGCCACGAACGACTCGTACTGGAGCGGGCTGGCCAGCTCGACGGAGCCGACGGCAACTGCCCGCGGCTGATGGACGGACGCGCTGGCGCTAGCCGCCGTGGTGGCAGCGACGCCGCCGGCGAGGGCGAGCACACCGATGCTCGTGGCGATGGTGTGGATGTGCTTCCTTGCGTTCATCGAGAACGCCTCCTGTTGCTCTTCAGTCAGCGAAGCCGACTGCTCTCTTCTCTCTCACTACTAAGGTAAGCCATGGTGAGCCTAGTTCAACTAGGCGAAGGTCAGTTGACCTGGGGACCTTGGTCACCAGTTGCGCGACGCATAAGATCCTGACCAGAAGCGATGCCCGTGAGCTGCGCAGATGGCAGGTTCACTAGGCAGATAGGCTGCCGCGCACGACCGTCAGCTGACCGGCGAGAACAACGGCCTCTCATCGAGGCCCTGACCGAGCCTGTGATCGGGTTCGCTGATGTCACCATCGGCGGGACCAGCATCAGGCTGAACGTGACCTGCGGCGAAGGGACCGCCGAATCCGCGAAGTAAGTCTGGACGGCATCCTGACCAGAGGTCCGGAGCTACATTGCGAAGCTCACGTCGGCGGCCCCGCTCCTCGCAGTCTTCAGTTGGACTGGACACGGGCCGCCCGCATCCTTTCTCGAGTTCCGGTGATTCCCCGCCGACCGCCGGCGCAGACTGGGCTGCAGCCTTCTACCCTCCGCTACTTCCGGCTGGACCACAGGGAGAAGCCATTGCTCTGGTGGACGACCACCAGGTCGAACCCGGCGGCGGGGAGTGAGGGCGCGGAGAGGTCGAGGACTGAGCAATCGAGCTGGACCGCGGGGACGCCATCCGCGGCCGGATCGCACACCACTACCCGCCGGTCGGCGCCGCCGCTGGCCACCCGCCCGTCGAGCAGCACGGCCATCGTGTATACCTGGCCGTCGTGCCTGCCGAGCAGCTGCGGTACGGTGCCCGGTCGGTCCGGGTGCCATGCCAGCACCTGACCGTCGTTGCCGCCACTGGCCACCCGCCCGTCGGGCAGCACCCTCATCGCATTCACCCAGTCGTGGTGGCAGGCAAGCTCGGCCGGGTCGGCGCCGGGATGCTCCGGGCGCCATGCCCGCACCCGCCCTTCGCCTCCGGCGCTGACCACGCGCCCGGCGGGCAGCACCGCTACCGATTCCACCAACAGGTCGTGGCGGCCGAGCTCCTCCGGGACGGCGCCGGGACGCTCCGGGTCCCACACCAGTACCCGGTTGCTCTGCCCGGTGACTACCCGCCCGCCGGGCAGCACCGCCACCGCGCTCACCGCGCGGCTGGCTGTTGCTGGCCGACGCGGCGGGCATGCATGCCGCTGGGTGCTGGCGGCTGAGGCAGGCCCGAAACGGTGGGCGCAGCCGCGAAACTAGCTGGCGCACCCGACGTCAGCGCCGGGGCACCGAAGAGGGTGGCCTGGGCTCGGAGCGGGGCCTGGCCACCCCGAGCCCAGACGCGAAAGGGCGAGTAACCTCAGCCCTGTCGATAATGATCATGCCTCAGGAACCTTAACGGACGCTAGGACACAGCTGTGAACCCGCCTCAGCTAGCGAGATTTGAGCGCGGCAGGCGGGCGCGGCAGGCGCCAGGAGGGCGCGAGCGGCAAGCTATGCGCTGGACGGCGGCTGATCGGTACCCGTCTGCGGGACCGCCGGCCACGTGGCGAGCTGGTCGGTCACCTCACCGGGAAGCTCATCGGGCTTCCAGCCGGTGAGCTCGGTGGCCATGTCCCGGACCGGATCGGGCGCGTGGCGGCCGTAGCTGACCGACGCGCCGAGCAGCGCCGCCCGGGCGTGCTCACCGGTGCCCTCGGTCGGCGGTTCGGGCCGCCGCTGCGTAAGCCCCTGCTGCGTAAGCCCCTGCTGCGTAAGCCCGTTCTGCGTAAGCCCGTTCTGCGTATGCCCCTGCTGCGTAAGCCCTGGCGACGGAAGTGCCTCGTACTGCGGAAGTCCCTGCTGCTGCGGAATCTGGACCCGCTGGACGCATTCGTCGCGGTCGAGGAACTCCGCGAGATATTCAGCCTCGTCGGCGTCGATTCCGATGACGACCCGGGGTTCACCCCATGGCTCTTTGAGCGAGTAGCCTACGTAGCTGACTACCGGCTGCCCGGGCGCAACCGCGAGTCCGTGCAGTGCACGCCATTGTTCCCATGCCGATTCCAGGCGCGTCGCGGCGCGCTGAGCACGTGCGACCAGTTCTGGATCACGCATCGTGCGACCCTCCCCTGAGAGCGGACCGGCCCCGGGAGCGTGCCTTCCAGTTCTGCTTTACCTGGCAGGACTGTAGATGTAGCACGCGGCACCGGGGCCGACCCCCCATTCCATTGATCGAGTGCTGCCGAATCCACGGAGCGCCAGGCTCGTGAAGACGGCAGAGGCTCACTCGGAGCGCTGCTGCGGAATACCCGCGAGCAGTGCACGAACCTCAGTCTCCCGGTAGCGCCGGTGTCCCCCCAGCGTGCGGATTGAGGTCAGTTTCCCGGCCTTTGCCCACCGTGTGACGGTCTTGGGGTCGACACGGAACATCGTGGCGACCTCCGCGGGCGTCAACAGTGGCTCGGCCTCTGGTGTACGAGCGGACATGTGCGTGGCCTCTCCTCCTGGACCAGTGTTGCGATCCTGCATCTCTATGTTTGCCTGGTGCTCCGTGAGGAGCCTGTCGGGGATGTCCCATATGGCCGACAGGGACCATATTGCCATCACCAGCCGTGACGCGTCGACCACCAGGCGCAAAGTTTTCGTACCGGGATGCCCAGTTGCTCCGCCGATCACTGTCACTCACAGTGAGTCTAGCGATACTTATAGTCGCATCGCGGCGGATTCGGAAATACTGCCCGGGAACTCTCCGGGCCTGCCCGGTACTCAGTTCGCCATCTCGTATTCCGCGAGCGCCCGCCACCGGCGCCGCGCTCGCTTGTACATCGCTATCGCGAGCTCACGCTCGCCCCTGGTTACCCCGTCGATGGCCGCCGCGATCTCAGCGGCCGACTGGTCACCGCTCAGCGCATCATCACTGAGCAACTGAACCAGACCTCCGTAGTCCAGTTCGACCAGCGAATACGGGTGGAACTCGGCTAGCCAGCGGCCCACCTCCCCTAGTTCGGTCTCGGCCCGGGACGGGTCCCGCACGGCGCCGTCAAAGCCGGGCGGCAAGCTGCGCAGCGCCGCCAGGCCGCGGCCCACACGCCGCCGGGCCCGGGACATCGGTGTGGTGTAAAGCAGCGTCCGGGTCGCGGACGCCGTCCGCGGACCGGCCGGGCGTTTGGCGCCGGGGCCGAGGGCCAGCCACCGCTCGGTCACCGCCGAACCCGCGGTGGAGAGCATCCGGCCGTAGGACAGCAGGCAGCGCAGCCTGGTCTGCCACGGGCAGACATAGGTGACGCCGTCCGCGCGGCGGATGTAGGCGTGCCTGCTCTCCCGCTCGGGAACCACGATCTGGGGGGCCGCGATGGCCCGGTGCAACGCCTCGGCGTGCTCGACCGCGAGCGAGTCGCGCCGCCTGGGCCTGGCCGCTGAGGCCGCGTACGCCGCCCACGCGGAACGCTCTGGTTCGTGGAACGCCGCGACCGGCTCGTAGATGCGGAGATACGCGGCGTAAGTCATCACTGTCGTATCGTGACATACCAGAACGCCGCAAAGGCGGTACTCAAGGTAACGAGATCATCAATACTGTGAGTTACCGATCAGTACGGACAGCATCAAATCCCTGGCCGGAGGCCTGTCAGGACGTGCTAGAACCCTTACCTGGACGGCGTTTGGGACCTTCCGGGAGGGCGCGAGGGGCCGACCCGGGGTCGCCGGCGATCCTGCCCCACGGACGCCGGCGATCCTGCCCCACGGACGCCGGCGGTGCTGCCCGATGGACGCGGGGGACCTCCCCGGGGACTCGACCGGCCGCCGGCTCGCACGCAATACGCTTGTTTCCGATCCCGGTTCAACGAGGATTCGGGACGAGATGAAAAGAGTCGCTACCGTGACCAACGTGTTCGCGACGTCCCACAGGGACAACGGCTCCGCTGGAGAGGCGGACCATGAGCAGGTCGTCTTCTGCCAGGACACCCCTACCGGGCTGCGGGCGATCATCGGCATCTACTCCACCGCGCTCGGCCCCGGGCTGGGCGGGACGCGCTTTTACCCCTACGCCAGCGAGGGCGAGGCCCTGGCCGACGTGCTGCGGCTGTCCAGGGCCATGGCGTACAAGAACGCGCTGGCCGGCCTGGACTACGGCGGCGGCAAGGCGGTCATCATCGGCGACCCGGCCCGGGTCAAGACCGAGGCCCTGCTGCGCGCCTACGGCCGCTTCGTCGAATCCCTCGGCGGACGCTACATCACCGCATGTGACGTGGGCACCCGCAGCGAGGACATGGACATCATCGCCCGGGAGTGCCGCTACGTGACCGGGCGCACCACGGCCCACGGCGGCGGCGGGGACTCCTCGGTGCTGACCGCCCTCAGCGTCCTGATCGGCATGCAGGCGGCGGCCGAGCATGCCTGGGGCAGTCCCGCGCTGCGCGGCCGGACCGTGGGCGTAGAGGGCGTGGGCAAGGTCGGCCACCGGCTGGTCAGCCACCTGGTCGAGGCCGAGGCCCGCGTGGTGATCTGCGACGTCGACGCCGAGGCCGCGCAGGCCGTCCGGGACCAGCATCCCGAGGTCCGGGTGGTGCCCGATATCGGCGCGCTGCTGGCCGCCGGCCTGGACATCCTGTCCCCGTGCGCGCTGGGCGGCACGCTCACCGAGCAGGTCGCCAGCAGCCTGAGCGCGCGCATCGTCTGCGGCGGAGCCAACAACCAGCTCGCCCACCACGGCGTGGAAAAACTGCTGGCCGACCGGGGCGTGATCTACGCGCCGGACTACGTGGTCAACGCGGGCGGCGTCATCCAGGTAGCCGACGAGCTGGGCGGGTTCAGCTTCGAACGGGCCCGGGCCGCCACCGAGCAGATCTTCACCACCACCGCGAAAGTACTGTCGATCGCGGACTCCGACGGAGTGTCACCGTCGGTAGCCGCGGACCGCCTCGCCGAACGCCGGATGTCCGATGTGGGGCGGTTGCGCGGAATCTGGCTCGGCACGATGGGATCAGCGTAGGCATCAGAGGCGCAAAGCGGGTACGGTTGTACCTGTACGGATGCTGGTGGACGTCGCGCTCCCCGCCGCGGGGCGGCGGCGGCGTCGTATGACGCACAAAGTCATATGATGGACAAAGCCAGCGAGGCGGAGATCATGGGGCCTGACTGGCTCCGGACGTTCGAGGGGGTCGAGCCAATGGGGCGCGGCCGAGCCAAGGCCAAGCAGGTTAAGGTCGCCCGTCAGCTCAAGTACAAGAGCGACGACACCGACCTCGACCGGCTGCGTGCGGAGCTAGGTGTCGGTGCGGACTCCCACGACGGTAATTCCGCCGGGGAATACGACGACGAGGACGACGACGACGAGGATCCCGCCGAGGGCGCCTGGAAAGACGCCGACGCGTGGCCGCGGTAGCGCGCGGCTAGGAGCCCACGCCTAGACCGTCGAGTACGTGCTTGCCCCGGTCGTCTTCGGCGACCGGGATCGGGTACTGCCCGTCGAAACAGGCGCGGCACAGCCGGCTGGCCGGCAGGCCGCTGGCCTCGGTCAGTCCGTCCAGCGACACGTAGCCCAGCGAGTCGGCGCCGATCGAGGCGCAGATCTCCGCTGGGGACAGGTGTCCCGCGATGAGTTCGGCGCGGGTCGCGAAGTCGATGCCGTAAAAACAAGGCCAGGTCACCGGCGGGGACGCGACGCGCACGTGCACCTGCGCGGCGCCCGCCTCCCGGAGCATGGCCACCAGCGCCCGCTGGGTGTTGCCGCGGACGATCGAGTCGTCCACCACGACCAGCCGGCGGCCCGCGATGGCGTCCCGCAGCGGGTTCAGCTTCAGCTTGATGCCCCGCTCCCGGATCGTCTGGCTGGGCTGGATGAAGGTCCGGCCGACGTAGGAGTTCTTGACCAGCCCCTGGCCGAACGGGATGCCGCTGGCCTCGGCGAAGCCGATCGCGGCCGGCGTGCCCGACTCCGGGACCGGGATGACCAGGTCGGCGTCCGCGGGATGCTCGGCCGCGAGCCTGCGCCCGACCGCCACCCGGGTGGCGTGCACCCCCTGGCCGGAGATCGTGGTATCGGGCCGGGCCAGGTATACGTACTCGAACAGGCAGCCGCTGGGCCGCGGCTCCGCGAAGATCGTGGACCGCACCCCGCGCCCGTTGATGCTAACCAGCTCGCCGGGGGCGATCTCGCGCACGAACGTCGCCCCCACGATGTCCAGGGCGGCGGTCTCGCTGGCCGCCACCCAGCCGCCCTTCAGCCGGCCGAGCACCAGCGGCCGGAAGCCGTGCGGATCCCGCGCCGCGTACAGCGTCTGCTCGTCCATGAAGACCAGCGAGTACGCCCCCTTTACCAGCGGCAGGACGGCCGCCGCGACGGCCTCGACCCCCGCCGGACGGCCGGCCGAAGCAACGGCCGGAGAAACGGCCGGGGCAACGGCCGGGGCAACGGCCGGGGCAACGGCGGGGGCCGCGGCCCCGGCCGGCAGGCGGTCGCTGACGAACAGCGCGGTGAGCACGTCGGTGTCGGAGGTCGCGGCGATCCCGCCGCTGCCCTGCCCGGTCTCGCCGAGCAGCGCGGCCAGCTCGCGGGTATTGATCAGGTTGCCGTTGTGGCCGAGGGCCACGCTGGTGGACGACGTGGAGCGGAACGTCGGCTGCGCGTTGGCCCAAACCGAGGCGCCGGTGGTGGAGTACCGGCAGTGCCCGATCGCGAGGTGGCCGCGCAGCGCGGTCAGGGCGGGCTCGTCGAAGACCTGGGCGACCAGGCCCATCTCCTTGTGCACCATGATCCGGCTGCCGTCGCTGACCGCGATGCCCGCCGATTCCTGCCCGCGGTGCTGCAGCGCGTACAGCCCGTAGTACGCGAGCTTCGCGACATCCTCACCCGGCGCCCAGACACCGAATACGCCGCAGGCCTCTCGTGGCGGCGGGTCCTCGTGAACAAGACCGCCGTCGGGGGGTGTCACCTTGTCAGTCTATTCAACGATTCAACAGGCGGCAGGTAGACGGGGGACGCAAGGTTCAGGTCAGCGGCAGGTACGCGGCCAGGTCGGCGCGGGGACCGCTGGCGTGGACGGCGGCCGAGCCGACCGCGTCGGCCCAGCCGAGCCGGCCGGTGGCCAGCCGGACCCAGGTAACCTGGTCGGTCTCCACCACGTTGGGCGGCGTGCCCCGGGTGTGCACCGGCCCGGGCAGGCACTGAACGGCCGCCACCGGCGGGATCCGGACCTCGAGCACGCGGCCGGGGTACCGCTCGGCCAGCAACGCCAGCAGGTAGCGGGCCGCGTCCCGCAGCGCACCTGGCTCCGGGGCGGTACCGCTGTCAAGCGCCCGCAGCACCGAGGCGACCAGCTGCGGTCCCCGCGGGTCAGGGCGCCGGGTCGGCATGGCAGCAAGCCCGATGTCAGCCGAACAGCGCGGGCAGCACCGCGGTATGCACCGCGGCCAGCTCATCCAGCGGGATCGCGAAGCAGTCCTCGACCACCAGGGCCTCGCCCCCGGCCAGGCCGATGGTCTGGCCCGGCACCCCGTACGCTTCGCGCAGCGCGGCAAAGTCGGCAATAGCACCGGGCCGCACCGCCACCACGGCCCGCGCGGCCGACTCGCTGAACAGCGCGGTGAACGGGTCGCCGGGCAGCCGCACCCGGCAGCCGGTCCCGCCGCGCAGGCAGGACTCGGCGAGCGCGACGGCCAGCCCGCCGTCGGACAGGTCATGGGCCGCGGCCAGCAGCCCGGCCGCGGCCGCCATGGCCAGCAGGCCGGCCAGCTGCTGCTCGGCGGCCAGGTCGGGAGCGGGCGGGCGGCCGCCGAGATGGCCGTGCACCACGTGCGCCCAGGCCGAACCCCCGAACTCGGCCCCGGTCCGGCCGAGCAGCACGAGCTCCGCGCCGGGCGCATCGAACCCGATCGAGACCCGCTGCCGCACGTCGTTGTGCACGCCCAGCACCCCGATGACCGGGGTGGGGTGGACGGCCACCGTCCCGGTCTGGTTGTAGAAGCTGACGTTCCCGCCGGTGACCGGCACGCCCAGCGCCGCGCAGCCGTCGGCCAGGCCGCGCACTGCCTCGGCGAACTGCCACATCACCGCGGGGTCCTCCGGCGAGCCGAAGTTCAGGCAGTTGGTCACGGCCAGCGGCCGGGCGCCGGTCGCGGCCACGTTCCGGTACGCCTCGGACAGCACCAGCTGGGTGCCGAGGTAGGGGTCCAGCCGGCAGTAGCGGCCGTTGCCGTCGGTGGCCAGCGCGATGCCGAGCCCGGTCGCCTCGTCGACCCGGACCAGCCCGCCGTCCTCGGGCATGGCCAGCACCGTGTCGCCCCGTACGTAGCGGTCGTACTGCTCGGTGACCCAGCTCTTGTCGGCCAGGCCCGGCGAGCCGATCAGGGCCAGCAGGTCGGCCCGCAACGCAGCTCCATCCGCAGATCGGGGCAACCCGGAAGCCGGGGAAGCCACCAGCGCGTCCTGCGCCGCGGGCCGGGCCAGCGGCCGGCGGTAGACCGGCCCGTCGGCCGCCGAGCCGGGCGGGATGTCCACCACCACCTCATCGTGCCAGGTCATGACCAGCCGGCCGGTGCCGGTGACCTCGCCGATGACCGCGGCCCGGACGTCCCACTTGGCGCACACCTGCAGGAACCGGGCCACCTTGGCCGGCTCGACGACCGCCATCATGCGTTCCTGGGACTCGCTCATCAAGATCTCGGGCGGCCCCAGCGAGGAGTCGCGCAGCGGGACCGCGTCCAGCCGGACCCGCATGCCGCCGGTCCCGGCCGCGGCCAGCTCGGTGGTCGCGCACGCCACCCCGGCCGCGCCCAGGTCCTGCAGGCCGGCCACCAGTCCCTCGGCGAACAGCTCCAGGCAGCACTCGACCAGCAGTTTCTCCAGGAACGGATCGCCCACCTGGACGCTGGGCCGCTTAGCCCCCTCGCCGGGAGCACCTGACCCGCCGATAGCCGATCCGCCGAACGCCGCGCTGGCCAGCACCGAGGCCCCGCCCACGCCGTCCGGGCCGGTGGTCGATCCGAACAGGATCACCTGGTTGCCGGGCCCGTGGGCCGCCGCGACCTGCAGGTCGCCGTGCCGCATCACCCCCACGCAGAGCGCGTTGACCAGCGGGTTGCCCGCGTAGCAGGCGTCGAAGTCCAGCTCGCCGCCGATGTTCGGCAGGCCCAGGCAGTTGCCGTAGGCGGAGATGCCGCTGACCACGCCGGGCAGGACCCGCCCGGTGTCGGGGGCCGCGGCGGGCCCGAACCGCAGCGCGTCCATGACCGCCACCGGGCGCGCCCCCATGGCCAGGATGTCGCGGACGATGCCGCCCACCCCGGTGGCCGCGCCCTGGTGCGGCTCCACATAGGAGGGATGGTTGTGCGACTCGATCTTGAACGTGACCGCGTAGCCCTGGCCGATGTCGACCACGCCGGCGTTGTGGCCGATGCCCGCGAGCAGCGCGGCGGACGCCGGCTCAGCGGGCGCGAGCTGCCGCAGGTGCACCTTGGACGACTTGTACGAGCAGTGCTCGCTCCACATGACCGAGTACAGGGCCAGCTCGGCGCCGGTCGGGCGGCGGCCGAGGGTGGCCACGATCTTCTCGTACTCGGCCGCGGTCAGCCCCAGCTCGGCATAGGGCTGCGGCAGCACCGTATCCGCGGTCATCCCACCCACCTCCCCAACCCCCTACACTCCCGCGAACACGGACGTGAAGAAACCCAGCCCGTCCGCGGACGGGCCGGTCAGCGGGTCGACCGCGTGCTCGGGGTGCGGCATCAGGCCGACCACGTTACCCTCGGCGTTGCACACCCCCGCCACATCGCCAGCCGAACCATTCGGATTCGCGCCGGCGTACCTGATCACCACCTGCCCGGCCGCCTCGAGCGAAGCCAGCGTGCCCGGATCGGCGGCATAGCAGCCCTCCCCGCTCTTCAGCGGCACCACGATCTCCTGGCCGCCGGAGAAAGCCCGCGTCCAGGCCGTTGCGGCGTTCTCCACCCGCAGCCGCAGGTCCCTGGTGACGAAGCGCAGGCCCGCGTTGCGGGTCAGCGCGCCGGGCAGCAGGTGCGCCTCGCACAGGATCTGGAAGCCGTTGCAGATGCCGAGCACCGGCAGCCCGGAACGGGCCGCCGGGATCAGCTCGCTCAGCACCGGGGCGAACCGGGCGATCGCGCCGCAGCGCAGGTAGTCGCCGTAGGAGAACCCGCCGGGCAAGATCACCGCGTCGACGCCGCGCAGGTCCCTGTCGGCGTGCCACAGCGCGACCGGCTCAGCCCCGGCGAGCCGGACGGCCCGCGCGGCGTCGCGGTCATCGAGCGATCCCGGGAACGTGATGACCCCAATGCGCAAGTGTTTTCCTCACTCGCCTCCGGGCCGCCCTTAAGGCGTCGCCTTCCCTCGTCGCTCCTTCGTCGCTCCTCAGTCCAGCGACGCCGGCGGCCCTTTGGCTCGCGAGGGGTTAGAGACAAATCTAGCTGGCCGCCCGGTACTGCCGTAGCGGGGCGTCCTGGGACCACCTGATGTGCTTGCGCAGGGTCACCACCGTGCCCCGCCCCGGGCTGGTGTCCAGGGTGACGTTGTCCACGCAGGCCCGCATGACCGCCAGCCCCCGGCCCGACTCGGGCAGCTGGTCGACCGGGGTGTCCCGCTCGGCCGGCCGCCTGCGCCACCACGTCCGGCGCAGCGTCGTGGTGCCGACGCCCTCGTCGGCCACCTCGACCTGGCAGCCGACCGCGTTGAGGCTGGCGATCACCGTGTAGCCGTGCACCTCACGCCCGCCGTGCTGCAGGACGTTGGTGCAGGCCTCGGTGGCGGCGAGCAGGAGGTCGTACACGGATTCCTCGTCCACGCCCAGCCCGCGCAGGGTATCCCCGAGCACCCGGCGCATCACCGGCACGCTCAGCGTCTCGCACCGGAACATCAGGCAGAACTTCACATCAGGAACCGTCTTCAAACGCATCGCGTAACCCCGTACCCACCCTCATCTCGCAACTCGTATTCACAGTCCGAGTGATTCCCCGTTAACGCGTCTGAAACCAGGACTGCGGGCCTGCGGGTTATTACGGCTCGGTGAACAGCAGGTCAGGCGGGCTGTGACAGCAGTCACAGCGCTCCGGTCTGGGCAGAAACCAGGGCTCAGTCCGCGTGCAGGGTGAACTCCTCGATGACCGGGTTGGACAGCAGATCCCTGGCCAGTTCGGTGACCGCGGCGACCGCGTCGGGGCCCGCCGGGCCGTCCAGCTCCACCTCGAACCGCTTACCCTGCCGGACCCCGAGCACCTGCCCGAACCCCAGGCGGCGGCACGCGCTGGCGATGGCCTCCCCCTGCGGATCATGGATCTCCGGCTTGAGCATTACTTCCACGATCATCCGTGCCACGTTCCCTCCCAGGCAAGCAGGGCATATATCGTCAGCTGAGGAGCCGAACCATAGCCCATCTGGCCGGCGCTGGCGATCCCGGTGCCCGGCCCAGAAACTGGCACTGAAAGGAGTGGCACGTGACCGTCGAATCCGGCGGTGCGACCACGGCCGCACCAGCCTCCCCTGCCCCCGAAGATCAACTCGTTCAGCTGCTCACCCCCGAGGGCGAGCGCGTCGACCATCCCGACTACCCGCTCGACCTCACCACCGACGACATCAAGGCCATGTACCGGGACCTGGTCCTGGTCCGCCGGATCGACACCGAGGCCATCGCCCTGCAGCGCCAGGGCGAACTCGGCATCTGGGCCTCGCTGCTCGGCCAGGAGGCCGCGCAGATCGGCTCGGGCCGGGCGCTGAGCCCGGACGACATGGTATTCCCCACCTATCGCGAGCACGGCGTGGCCTGGTGCCGTGGCATCGACCCGGTCAAGCTGCTCGAGCTCTACCGCGGCGTCAGCCACGGCGGCTGGGACCCCAAGGAACACAAGTTCCACCTCTACACGATCGTCATCGGCAGCCAGACCCTGCACGCCACCGGCTACGCGATGGGCATCCAGCGCGACGGCGCCGTCGGCGGGGACGGGGCTGAGGCCGTGATCGTCTACTTCGGCGACGGCGCGACCAGCCAGGGCGACGTCAACGAGGCGTTCGTCTGGGCCCCGGTGTTCAACGCGCCGGTCGTGTTCTTCTGCCAGAACAACCAGTGGGCGATCTCCGAGCCGCTGGAGAAGCAGAGCCGGATCCCGCTGTACCAGCGGGCCCGCGGCTTCGGGTTCCCCGGCCTGCGGGTCGACGGCAACGACGTGCTGGCCTGCTACGCGGTGACCAAGAAGGCCATGCAGGCGGCGCGCGAGGGCCAGGGCCCGACCCTGATCGAGGCCTTCACCTACCGGATGGGCGCGCACACCACCACCGACGACCCGACCAGGTACCGGCTGGCCAGCGAGCTCGAGGTGTGGAAGCTGAAGGACCCGATCGAGCGGGTCCGCGCCTACCTGGTCCGCACCGGCCAGGCCGAGCCGGAGTACTTCGCCGCGGTGGACGCCGAGGCCAAGGAGGTCGGCGCGCGCGTCCGCGAGGCGTGCCGGACCATGGCCGACCCGCCGCCGCTGGCCATGTTCGACAACGTGTACGCCGAGCCCACCGCGATCCTGCGCGAGGAACGCGAGCAGTACGCCGCCTACCTGGAGTCCTTCGAGGAGGTCGGCAGATGACCACCCTGACCCTGTCCAAGGCGCTCAACGCGGGGCTGCGCAAGGCCATGGAGAACGATCCCAAGGTCCTGATCATGGGCGAGGACGTCGGCAAGCTGGGCGGCGTCTTCCGGGTCACCGACGGGCTGTGGAAGGATTTCGGCGAGGCCCGGGTGATCGACACCCCGCTGGCCGAGTCCGGCATCGTCGGCACCGCGATCGGCCTGGCGCTGCGCGGCTACCGGCCGGTGTGCGAGATCCAGTTCGACGGTTTCGTCTTCCCGGCGGTCAACCAGATCGTCAGCCAGCTGGCCAAGATGCGCTACCGGTCCCGCGGCAACATCGCCCTGCCGGTGACCATCCGGATCCCGTGCGGCGGCGGCATCGGCGCCGTCGAGCACCACAGCGAATCCCCCGAGGTGCTGTTCGCGCACACCGGGGGGCTGCGCGTGGTGGCGTGCGGGGACTCGCCCGACGCGTTCGCCATGATCCAGCAGTCGATCAGCTGCGACGACCCGGTGATCTTCTTCGAGCCCAAGCGGCGCTACTGGGACAAGGCCGAGGTCGACACGGTCTCCGGGGTGGCCAACGCGCTGCCGCTGGACCGCGCGAAGGTGGCGCTCGAGGGAACCGACGTGACCCTGCTGACGTACGGGCCGCTGGTCCGGACCTGCCTGGAGGCCGCGCTCGCCGCCCGCCAGGACGGCCGCAGCATCGAGGTCATCGACCTGCGCTCGCTGTCCCCGCTGGACATGGAGACGATCAGCGCCTCGGTGCGCCGCACCGGCCGCTGCGTGGTGGCGCATGAGGCGCCGGTGTACGCCGGCCTCGGCGCGGAGATCGCCGCCCGGGTCACCGAGCAGTGCTTCTACCACCTGGAGGCGCCGGTGCTGCGGGTCGGCGGCTTCGCCACCCCGTACCCGCCGTCCCGGATCGAGGATCACTACCTGCCCGATCTGGACCGGATCCTGGACGTCGTCGACCGCGCGTTCGGCTACTGAGGGGGCGGCGATGACCGAGCTCAAGGAATTCAGGCTCCCCGACGTCGGCGAGGGCCTGACCGAGGCCGACATCGTCGCCTGGCACGTCAAGCCGGGCGATCAGGTCGAGGACGGCCAGATCATCGTGGAGATCGAGACGGCCAAGGCGGTGGTCGAGCTGCCCTCGCCGTGGGACGGGACGGTGGCCCGGCTGCTGGCCGAGGAGGGCCAGACGGTCGACGTGGGCACCCCGATCGTGTCCGTGGAAGTTGCCGGCGGACCCGCCGTACCGGCCAAAACCGATTCTCCCGAACGGTCCGTGGTCCCCGCGGCCGAGACCGGCACCGTGCCGCCCGCGGGTGCTGCCCCGGCCGGATCTGCTGCCCCGGCGGGGCCGGAGTCACCGCCCGAACGCCAGGCCGTCCTGGTCGGCTACGGGGTCAAGGCCTCGTCCACCACGCGCCGGGCGCGCAAGATCACGGCCGGCCGCCGGAGACCGCCGAGGTGCCCACGGCTTCGCACGTGGCCACCGAACCGCCGCCGGTCCCCGCGGACCGGCGCCGCGCCGCGCCGCGCCGCGCCGCGCGCGTCCGGGCGCTGGCCAAGCCGCCGGTGCGCCAGGCTGGCCAAGGATCTCGGCATCAACCTGGCCGAACTGGCCGGCAGCGGGCCAGCGGGCTCCATTACCCGGGATGACGTGCACCGGGCGGCCGCTGGGACCACGGCCCGTTCGGAGGAAAAGATCGCGGGGAACGGGGCGCGGACGGTCAGCCTGGCCGCCTTGCCCGGCGGGTCCGGCGAGGAGCGGATCGGTGTCCGCGGGGTCCGCAAGCACATGGCCGCGGCCATGGTCTCCAGCGCGTTCACCGCGCCGCACGTCACCGAGTTCCTGCAGGTCGACGTCACCGAGACGATGGCCGCGGCGCGGCGCGTCCGCGACCTGCCCGAGTACGCCGAGGTGCGGGTCTCGCCGCTGCTGTTCGTGGCGCGGGCGCTGCTGGTCGCGGTGCGCCGGCACCCGATGGTCAACTCCTCGTGGGACGAGGGCGCCCAGGAGATCGTGGTCAAGCACTACGTGAACCTGGGCATCGCGGTGGCCGCCGAGCGCGGCCTGCTGGTGCCGAACATCAAGAACGCCGGCCAGCTGTCCCTGCCCGAACTGGCCCGCGGCCTGCAGGACGTGACCGAGACGGCGCGGGCCGGCAAGGCCACCCCGGCCGACCTGGCGGGCGGCACGATCACGATCACCAACGTGGGCGTGTTCGGGGTGGACGGCGGGACCCCCATCCTGACCCCGGGCGAGGCCGCCATCCTGGCCTTCGGTCAGGTCAGGGACATGCCCTGGGTGGTGGACGGCGAGATCGCGGTGCGTTCGGTGTGCACCTTGTCGCTGTCCTTCGACCATCGCATCATCGACGGGCAGCTCGGCTCGGCCGTGCTGCGCGACGTGGGCGCGATGCTCGAGGACCCGGTGCGGATGCTGGCCTGGAACTGACCGGACAGGGGCCTAGAAGGCCCCCTCCGGCAGGTCCATCAGGTCCAGCGTGGTCTCCTCGGCCACCGTGCGCTCGGCGGCCAGCCGGGGCAGCACGGTGGCGGCGAAGAACCGGGCCGCGGCCACCTTGCCCGCGTAGAAGTCATGGTCCGGGGCGCCCGCGTCGAGCTGGTCCAGCTGGCGCAGGGCGACCTCGGCCTGGCTGGCCAGCAGCCACCCGATGACCAGGTCGCCGATCGCCATCAGCAGCCGGGTGGTGTTCAGCCCGGCCTTGTAGATCTCGGCCGGCTGGTCCACCGAGGCCATCAGGTAGCCGGTCATGGCGGTCGCGATCGCCTCGACCTGCGCGGCCGCCTCGGCCAGGGCGGCCCGCTCGGCCTTCAGCCGGCCGTTGCCGCCCTCGGCCGCGGCGAACTCCCTGACCTTGGCCAGCAGGGCGCCGAAGGCCTGCCCGCGGTCCTTGATGATCTTGCGGAAGAACAGGTCCAGGCTCTGGATCCCGGTCGTCCCCTCGTACAGGCTGTCGATCTTGGCGTCCCTGATGTACTGCTCGATCGGGTAGTCCTGGAGGAACCCGGAGCCGCCCAGGGTCTGCAGGGACAGGGTGAGCATCTCATAGGACCGCTCGGACCCGACGCCCTTGACCACCGGCAGCAGCAGGTCGTTCAGGCCCGCGGTCGACCCGACGGCCTCGTCGGTGCGGCCCTCCGCCGCCGCGACCTGCAGCGTGTCCTGCAGGGTGGCGGTGTACAGGACCATCGCCCGCATCCCCTCGACGTAGGCCTTCTGCAGCATCAGCATCCGGCGGACGTCGGGGTGATGGATGATCGTGACCCGCGGCGCGGTCTTGTCCGTCAGCTGGGTCAGGTCCGCGCCCTGCACCCGGCTGCGCGCGAACTCCAGCGCGTTCAGGTAGCCGGTGGACAAGGTGGCGATGGCCTTGGTGCCGACCATCATCCGGGCGTCCTCGATGATCATGAACATCTGCCGGATGCCGTCGTGTACCCCGCCGACCAGGGTGCCGACCGCCGGGCGTCCTCCGGGCTCTACCGGGCCGAAGGTCAGCTCGCAGGTGGTCGAGGCCTTCAGGCCCATCTTGTGCTCGACGTTGGTGGCCACCACGCCGTTCCGCTCGCCCAGCGTCCCGTCCTCGTTGACCAGGAATTTCGGCACCAGGAACATGGACAGTCCCTTGGTGCCGGGGCCGTGGCCCTCGGGCCGGGCCAGCACCAGGTGGAAGATGTTCTCGGCCAGGTCGTGCTCGGCGCTGGTGATGAACCGCTTCACGCCCTCCAGGTGCCAGGTCCCGTCGGGCTGCTCGACGGCCCGGGTCCGCCCGGCACCGACGTCGGAGCCCGCGTCCGGCTCGGTCAGCACCATGGTCGCGCCCCACTCGCGCTCGATGGCCAGCTCGGCGAACCGCTTCTGCTCCGGCGTGCCCAGCTGCCACAGCACCCGGCCCATGGTGTGCCCGCTCGCGTACATCCAGATCGCGGGGTTGGAGCCGAGGATCAGCTCGGCCATGGCCCAGTTGAGCGAGCGCGGCGCCGGGGTCCCGCCCAGCTCGGCGGGCAGCGACAGCCGGTACCACTCGGCATCCATGAACGCACGGTAGGAGGCGCGCAGCGACTCGGGCACGCGCACCGAGTGCGTGGCCGGGTCGAACACCGGCGGATTCCGGTCCGCGTCGGTGAAGGAGGCGGCCAGCGGGCCGGCGGCCATGGCGCCCAGCTCGGCCAGGATGGTCCGTGCGGTCTGCTCGTCCAGGTCCGGATAGGGCGGCTCGCCGAGCAGCTCCTGGCGCCGCAGCACCTCGAACAGGTTAAACTCGATGTCCCGCAGGTTGCTCTGGTAGTGGCTCATCCGCTGCTCCACTGCTCGCCGTTCGTTCGTACCGGAACTATGCTACCCGCTAGTAACAAGGGCGTCGACGGCCCCGCCCGTGGTGCTGATCCGGTCAGCGGACACAAATGAACCCGCTCGTCGCTATTGGCCGCATGTCCGAATTTTTATGAGTTTTCACACCTCGTTGATCACTGGCGACTACGCTTCGCTAATGTGAGCGACGCATCCGACTTCGCGGCGGGCCTGCCCGCGCGGCGGCCGGCTCGGGACACGTCGCTCCAGAATCAGCCGCAACCCGACCCCGGACCCCCGCCTCCCGGGCCCCCGCCGGACGAGGACTTCCAGGGCCCGTTCCCGGTCCGGCAGCCGCACGCCCGGCTGATCCAGCCCGGTGGCCGCCACCGGCGTGCGGTGCCCGCCAGCCTGCCCGAGGGCGCTCCGGCGCTCATCCTCGCGGTGCCCAGCGTCAACGGCGACGGCCTCACCGGTCCCACCGCCGACATCGCCACCGTGCTCCGGGTGGACAACCCGGCCCTGGACGTGCGCACGGCGCGGATCAATCACGGCGGCCGGGGCGACCCGGACGGGATCCGGGCCGTGCTGGCCGACGCCGCGGCCCGCCGCCCCGCGGGCGCGCCGTCCGCGGTGATCGTGCCGCAGCTGGTCACCCCGCATCCGGAGTCGTTCCGCGCGCTGCGCGAGGCCATCGCGGCCACCGGAGTGAACGCGCACATCGGCGAGGTGTTCAACACCAACGCGCTGCTGGCCGAGGCGCTGCACCACCGGCTGGCCGACGCCGGCCTGGCCCGCGCCGACCGGGTGCGGATGTTCAGCATCACCACCTCGGCCGACGGCATCATCCTGGCCACCGTGGGCGGCGAGGAGGCGGTCGGCACCGCCAGCGTGACCGCCGTGCTGCTCGCCGCCCGGCTGGCCCTGCCCGTGCTGGCCGCCTCGCTGGACGCCAAGCCCAGCGTCGAGGAGGCGGCGATCAGGCTGGACGAGATGGGCGTCAGCCGGATCGCCCTGGCTCCGTGCCTGATCGGGCCCGAGGCCGATCCCGCGGCCATCGAGAGCGCCGCGACGGCCATCGGCGCCAAGTGCGCCGCGCCGCTCGGCTCGCACGGCAACGTGATCAAGCTCATCTCGATGGCCTACGGCCAGGTGCTGAGCCACCTCGAGCCCCCGCCCACCGGCTGAGGCTGCTCGCCCGTCAGCCCGCCGGGCGGATCGCGCCGATCGGGACACCGGGCTGGTAGATGCTGTCGATCCGGACGTCCGCGCCGGTGAACGGGGCGTCGACCATCATCCCGTGGCCGATGTAGATCCCGACGTGGTGGATGGTGGCCGGGTCGGAGTTGTCGGTGGCGTAGAACAGCAGGTCACCGCGCTGCAGCTGGTCTAGCGGCACGCGCGGGCCCTCCTGCCACTGGTACCCGGTGTAGTGCAGCAGCGAGACGCCCGCGCGGGCCCAGGCCACCATGGTCAGTCCCGAGCAGTCGTAGGTGTCCGGCCCGGCCGCGCCCCACTGGTACGGCTTGCCCAGCTGGGTGAGCGCCCAGTTGGCCGCGACGTCGCCCTGGCTGGCCGACGCACCCGAGCTCCACGCCCAGGACGGCGCGGTCGCGGAGCCCTGCGAGGAGCTGGCCGCGGCCGCGGCCGCCGCGGCCTTGCGGGCGGCCGCCGCCGCGGCGGCGGCCAGGGCGGCCTGCCGCGCCGACTTCAGGCCGGCCACGCGGGCCTGGGCGGTGGCCACCTTCTTGGCCAGCGAGTTCCGCGTGGCCTTGCTGGCCGCGACGAATTCCTGCTGCCGGGTCACCGCGGCCTGGACGGCCAGCTTGAGGTGAGTGGCCGCGGCCAGGTCGGATCGCCTGGCCACCAGCAGGTCGCGCGCCTGCTTGCGGAACGCGCTGGCCACCACGTCGTTCGCCTGGGCCTGAGCCACCGTGTCGGTGCCGTTCTGGGCCAGGACCTGGCCCAGTCCCACCTCGCTCAGGTACCCCTGCGGGCCGCTGGCGTTGCCGAGCATCGAGGTCATCGGGCCGAAGCCGCCGCCGGACTCGAATTCGCTGGCCGCCAGGCGGGCCAGCCGCAGCCGGCTGGACTGCTGAGCCTGCTGGGCGTACTTGAGCCGCGCCTCGGTCACCTGGTACGCCTTCGCGGCCCGCTGCTCGTCGACCAGGGTCTGGTCATACCGCTGGGTCAGCACCTCGGCCTGGACCTGAAGCGAGGCCAGCTGGGCGTTCGCCGAGGACAGTTTCCCCTGCTGCGTGCCCAGGGCCGCCTGCTGCTGCCTGACCTTGTTCTCCGCCGCGTTGATCTGGGCCTGGGTCGGCGGTCTGGGATTGCTCTCCAGCTGCCAGCGCGGCAGCGCCACCGGGATGCTCAACGCCACCAGCACGCCGCAGGCGATGACTATTCGCAGCCGGGACCGACGGGAGAGTCTTCCCCGATGGTCGGACGCCTGCGGCGCGGGCCGCCCGCGCGGATTCCTCAAAGCTTCAGCACCCCCGTGAGCCTGCGCCTTTCGCGTTCTGGTGAGCAGTCGACTCCGTGACGGAGTTACCGTAATGCTTGAATGTGGTGTTAGTCACAGTGCCGCGCGGTGATGGCCTAGTGTGATCCCGAGCACATTTCATCCGGATGGATGATTCACACTTGGAGCAAGGGTTAGAAGCTATCGCTGGCCAGGCCGCCGGCCGAGGTGACCGGCGGTACGCGGCCAGCAAGGAGGATCGGGTGGAGGACGCCGAAGTTGTGCTCAGGCGGGCACCCCTTTTCGATGGGCTCGACGAAGAAAGCGCACGGGCGCTGCGGCGGGAGATGTCAGACGTCAAGCTGTCCCGTGGCGAGCACCTCTTCCTCGAAGGGCAGGACGGAGACCGCCTGTACGTCGTGCTCGACGGCAAGATCAAGCTCACCCGGGCCGCGGCCGACGGCCGGGAGAACCTGTGGAGCGTGCTCGGACCCGGCGAGATGTTCGGCGAGCTGTCGCTGTTCGACCCGAGGCCGCGGACATCGACCGCCAGCGCGGTGACCGACGCCACTGTCGCGGCGCTCGCCCACGACACGCTGCGCGCGTGGCTGCCCGGCCGGCCAGATGTCTCCATGCACATGCTGCAGGCCCTGGCCCGGCGGCTGCGGCGGGCCAACGACGTGGTGGCCGACCTGGTCTTCACCGACGTGCCGGGGCGGGTGGCCAAGAACCTGCTGGACCTGGCCGAGCGGTTCGGCGAGCAGGACCGCGACGGGCTGCACGTCCATCACGATCTGACCCAGGAGGAGCTGGCTCAGCTGGTCGGCGCGTCCCGGGAGACGGTCAACAAGGCGCTGGCCGACTTCGCGGCGCGGGGCTGGCTGCAGATCTCCGCGCGCTCGGTGCTCATCCTGGACATCGAGCGCCTGCGCCGCCGCGCCCGCTAACGGCTCATTTCATGATCGTGAGCAGTTCGGGACACATACTGTCCCTTTCTGCTCAGGATCATGGTTTTACCTCCGCCAGGTAGTCAAGCTGGGCGCGGACCGACCACTCGGCGGCCGGCCAGACGCTGCGGTCCACGTCGGTGTAGATCATGGCCACGATCTCGGCGGGCGTCGTCGCCCCGGCGGCCAGCGCCGCCCGGACCTGATCCAGCCGTTCCGCGCGGTGCGCGAGGTAGTAGTCCAGGATCCCGATCGGGTCGGCCAGCACCGGACCGTGCCCGGGAAGCAGCAGCCGCAGCTGCTGCGCCTCGGCCAGCGCCCGTAGCTGGTCCAGCGAGCGCAGGTAGTCGCCCAGGCCGCCGTCCCGCGCGATGACCGTGGTCCCGCGGCCGAGCACGGTGTCCCCGGTGAACAGCGCGCCGTCCGCGGGCAGCAGCAGGCTCACCGAGTCCGCGGAGTGCCCCGGGGTGGCCACCACCCGCAGCTCACAGCCCGCCGCCGTGATCTCGTCGCCGTCGGCCAGGCCCTCGGCGCCGAGCCGGCCCGCCGGGTCGGCGGCCTGGACCGGCGCCCCGCTCAGCTCGGCGAAGCGGGCCGCTCCCGCGGCGTGATCGGAGTGCCCGTGGGTCAGCAGGATGCGCCCCACCCGGCGGTCGCCCGCCACCGCCTCGGCCAGCACCCGGCGCAGGTGACCCTCGCCGTGCGGTCCGGGGTCGACCACCACGACCGACGGCGAGCCCGGCTCGGCGATGATCCAGGTGTTGGTGCCGTCCAGGGTCATCGGCGAGGGATTGGGCGCCAGCAGGCAGGTCGCCCGCGGGGTGCGGAAGCCGTCGATCCTCACAGCGGGTACTCCACTTCCCGCGGCATGGCCAGCCAGGTCCGTTCGTCCTCCACGACCACCTCGGGCATCAGCGGGGTGATCATCCGGCGCTCGCCGAGGATGCCCGCCACGTCCTGGTAGGCCGCCAGCTCGGCCAGCGTCACCGCGGTCGGCGGCAGCAGCGTGATCTGCCCGGCCCGGGCGGCCTCCAGCGCGGCGGCCGGGCGCCACCAGGTACCCGAGTCCGACTCGCCAGGTCCGGTGGCGGCCCGCCCGGCGGGCTGATCAGCGGGGGCCAGCCCGGCCAGCTGCCCGGCTGGCTGATCAGCGGGGGCCAGCCCGGCCAGCTGACCGGCGGGCAGCGCGGCGGCGAAGAACCAGGTGTCGAAGCGGCGGGGGGAGATCTCCGGCGTGATCCAGCGGGCCCACGGGGTCAGCAGGTCGGCGCGCAGCAGCAGGCCCCGCCGCCCGAGCAGCTCGCTCAGCGACAGCGACCCGTCGAGCAGCGCCCGCCGGTCCCGGGCCAGGTCCGCGCGGTCAGACACCAGCTCGGCTGGCGACGGCCCGGCCAGCAGCACGCCGGACTCCTCGAACGTCTCCCGGACCGCGGCGCAGACCAGGGCGCGGGCCCTCTCGGCCGGGACGCCGAGCAGGTGGCCGACCTCGGCCGGCGCCGGGCCGGCCCAGCCGGTTTCGGCGATGCCGGGCTCGGCATCGCGCGCGTCCACGGACCCGCCGGGGAACACGCAGGCCCCCGGCGCGAACTCCAGCGCCTGGGTACGCAGCAGCAGGTACACCTCGACCCCGGCGTCCCGCCTGGCCGCCTGATCCGTCCCGGGCTCCCGGTTCGTCCCGGCCGCCTGGTCTGTCCCGGGCTCCCGGTTCGTCCCGGCCGCCTGGTCCGTCCCGGCGTGCGGCCGGACCAGGATCACCGTGGCGGCGTCACGGGGCACCGCGGGCCGCAGCCCGGCCGTGGCGAACTCACGCGCCCGGTCGGCCATCCCGCGCGGCACGCGGACCCGGGACCGTGCCCGGCCTTCGTCCATCGGCACCGGTCAGTGTCGCATCTTAGGCGCGGACCTCGGCGATCAGCTCGACCTCGACCGGCGCGTCCAGCGGCAGCTCGGCCACGCCGATCGCGCTGCGCGCATGCCGCCCGGCCTCGCCGAGCACCTCGATGAGCAGCTCGCTGGCTCCGTTGATCACCTGCGGCTGGCCGTTGAACCCCGGCGCGCTGGCCACGAAGCCAAGCACCTTGACGATGCGGACGATGGCGTCCAGGCCGCCGGCCGCCCCGGCCGCGGCCGCGAGCGCGTTCAGCGCGCAGGTGCGGGCCATCCGCGCCGCGTCCTCGGCGGTGACCACGTCGCCTACCTTGCCGGTGGCGGGCAGTTTCCCGTCCACCACCGGCAGCTGACCCGAGACGTACACGTAGGAGCCGGTCCGCACCGCGGGCACGTAGGCGGCCACCGGAGCCGTTACCGGCGGCAGCGTCAGCCCCAGCGCGGCCAGTCGCTCGGCCGCGCTGCTCATGACTTCGCTCGCTTCATGTAGGCGACGAGCTGCTCGGAGTTGGGCCCGGGTATCACCGCGACCAGCTCCCATCCGTCGTCACCCCAGTTGTCGAGGATCTGCTTAGTCGCGTGCACGAGCAACGGCACCGTCGCGTACTCCCACTTTGGCATGGACCGACCTTACGCCTTGTCCTTAGCAGCCAGATCAGGGGCCGTGACTTGCCTGACCTCGGTCGGCAGGGCCTCTTCCACTTCGGGCACCGGCGGGATGCTCGCCTCGGTGAGCTCGGGCACGTGCACGTTGGAGATGGCCGCCTCGGCGGCCGCCACCTCGGCGTCGCCCAGGTCATCCAGGTCCGCGATCGGCTCGGACGGGGGCGCGGGCGGGCCCGGGGCCATCTTCTCGAAGAACCGGAGCAGCTCGACCGGGATCGGCATGACCAGCGTGCTGTTCCGCTCGCCGGCCACCTCGACCACGGTCTGCAGCAGGCGCAGCTGCAGCGCCGCCGGGTCGCGTGACATCACGTTGGCCGCCGCGGCCAGCCGCTTGGAGGCCTGGTACTCACCGTCGGCGGTGATGATCCGGGCTCGGCGTTCGCGCTCGGCCTCGGCCTGCCGCGACATCGACCGCTTCATGCCCTCGGGCAGCGACACGTCCTTGATCTCGACCCGCTCGACCCTGATGCCCCACGGGCCCTCGGTCGGCTCGTCGATGATCCGGCGCAGCTCCCGGTTCACCGAATCCCGCTCGGCCAGCAGCTGGTCCATCTCGGACTGGCCGATGATCGACCGCAGCGAGGTCTGCGCCTGCTGGGAGATGGCGAACATGTAGTTCTGCACGTTCACGGTGGCCTTGATCGGGTCCACCACGCGGAAATACACCACCGCGTCGACCCGGACGCTCACGTTGTCCCTGGTAATGCCCTCCTGTGCGGGCACCGCCATGGCCACGATCTGCATGTTGACCTTCTGCATCCGGTCCCCGATCGGCCGGATGATGGTCAGCCCAGGGCCCCGGATCTCCGGCAGGACGCGCCCGAACCGGTAGATGATGCCCTTCTCATATTGCTGAACCACCCTGAAGGAGCGTGCGGCAGCGATCAGCCCGATCAGGGCCACGATCACGATGACAGCCACTACTACACCCACCGGGATCACCTCTCTTCCTAGATCCCAGCGTAGTGACTAACTGAACACGCGCCAGTTTGCGGTATGCAAAACCGGCGAGCAACACCGAACCATAAGGTATCCGGGCGGAGATAGCCTCCGAGGTAACAGAACTACCGGAGGCAGCATCGGGATGACCACCAGGGATACCGACTGGGACGGCGTGCGGTTGCACGTGGTCACGGGCAAGGGCGGCACGGGCAAGACCACCGTGTCGGCGGCCCTGGCCCTGGCTCTGGCCAGGGCCGGCCGCCGCGTCTTGCTCATCGAGGTCGAGGGCAGGCAGGGCATTGCCCGGCTGTTCGACTGCCCGCCGCTGCCGTATGAGGAACGAAAGGTCGCGCTCGGGCTGGGCGCTTCGGGCGGCGAGGGCGGGGACGTGTACGCGCTCGCGGTGGATCCGGAGGGCGCCCTGCTTGACTACCTGGAGATGTTCTACAACCTGCGCCGGGCCGGGCGGACCCTGTCCCGGATGGGCGTGGTCGACTTCGCGACCACGATCGCGCCCGGCCTGGCCGACGTGCTGGTTACCGGGAAGGCCACGGAGGCCACCCGGCGGCGGGTCGACGGCCGGAACAGCAGTCACCTGTACCAGGCGGTGGTCATGGACGCCCCGCCGACCGGCCGGATCGGCCGCTTCCTCGACGTGAGCACGGAGGTCTCCGGCCTGGCCAAGGTGGGCCCGATCAAGACCCATGCGGACACCGTGGCCAAGGTGATCCGCTCACCGCAGACCGTGGTCCACTTCGTCACCACGCTGGAGGAGATGCCGGTCCAGGAGACCCTGGACGGCATCGCGGAGCTGCGCGAGCTGACCGGGGGCGCGATCCGGCCCGGCGGCATCATCATCAACATGGCCCGCCCGGCCGTGCTCGGCGCCGCCGACCTGGCCGCGGCGGCCAGCGGAACCCTGGACGTCGCCGAGCTCGTCGTCGGGCTGAAGGCCGCCGGGATCAGCGACAACCACGGCCTGGCCGCCGACCTCATGACCGAGCTGAAGGAGCACGCCCTGCAGGTGGCGCAGCAGAACCGGGAGCGGGACGAGGTGCTGACGGCCGGGCTGCCGCACTACGAGCTGCCCATGATCCCGGACGGGATCGACCTGGCCGGCCTGTACCAGCTGGCCGCCGGGCTCAGGGAGCAGGGGGCGGCATGAGCGAGCCGAAGGGGCGCGGCGTTGCCTGGACTGAGGAGCGTAGCGACGAAGGAAGGGGGCGCCTCAATGCGCCCCTTGGGCGAGCGGGGAGCAGAGCCTGATCATGGCAGCGGTAAAGCTCGACATGGACCGGATCATCGACGACCGGCGGACGCGGATCATCGTCTGCTGCGGGTCCGGCGGCGTGGGCAAGACCACGGCGGCGGCCGCGATCGGGCTGCGGGCCGCCGAGCGCGGCAGGCAGGCCTGCGTGCTGACCGTCGACCCGGCCCGGCGGCTGGCCCAGTCGATGGGCCTGACCTCCCTGGACAACACCCCGCGGCAGGTGGACGGCGTCGACACCTCGGGTGGCGGCAGCCTGCACGCGATGATGCTGGACATGAAGCGGACGTTCGACGAGATCGTCGAGGCGCACGCCGACCCGGACCGCGCCGCGCAGATCCTGGCCAACCCGTTCTACCAGTCGCTGTCCTCGAGCTTCGCGGGGACGCAGGAGTACATGGCGATGGAGAAGCTCGGCCAGCTCCGGCACGCCGAGGAGTGGGACCTCATCGTGGTGGACACCCCGCCCAGCCGGTCCGCGCTGGACTTCCTGGACGCGCCGCAGCGGCTCGGCCGGTTCCTCGACGGCCGGCTGATCCGGCTGCTGACCGCCCCGGCCAAGACGGGCATGTCGGCCATGCGGGTGCTGAACGCCGGGTTCTTGATGATGGCGAACGTGCTGACCAAGATCCTCGGCGCGCAGGTGCTCAAGGACGCGTCGACGTTCGTCACCGCGTTCGACACCATGTTCGGCGGCTTCCGCGAGCGCGCCGAATGGACTTACCGGCTGCTGCAGGCGCCGGGCACAGCGTTCCTGGTGGTGGCCGCGCCGGAACCGGACGCGCTGCGTGAGGCCTCGTACTTCGTCGAGCGCCTCGACACCGAGCGCATGCCGCTGGCCGGGCTCATCCTGAACCGGGTGCACGTCTCGCCCGCGTCCCGGCTCAGCGCCGCGCGCAGCCTGGCCGCCGCCGAGGCCCTGGACGGGCAGGAGCGGCCGGACGGGCCGGACGACGGCAACGGCTCAGGGCCGCGCTACGGCCTGGCCGCGGCGGTCCTGCGGATGCACGCCGAGCGGGTGAACCTCGGCAAACGGGAACGGCGGCTGGCCGAGCACTTTACCTCGGCCCATCCGGCCATCCCCGTCGCCGAGGTCATCGCGCAGCCAGAAGACGTCCACGACCTCGACGGGCTCCGGGTGATCGGGACGATTCTGTCCCAGCAGAGTCCGTGAGCCCTAGGGAAGGCCGGGGACGAGGAGGGTGACCCTGATGCGAGCCGCCACTGCGCTGGGGCGGCTGCCAGAATTAGCGGGGTCTGTCACCTAGGCGGCTGGCCGCGGGTAGCCAGCCGGCTCGCCAGCCCTGATCAGGCCAGCACTGATCAGCTGGCGACGAGCTCGTCGATGGACTGCCGCTCGTACTCGTCGCGCGCCCGCTCAAGCAGGTCACGCCACGAGGTCACTTCGGGGCGCCGACGCAGCAGCGCACGGCGCTCCCGCTCGGTCATGCCGCCCCAGACACCGAACTCGATTCCGTTGTCGAGCGCGTCCGCAAGGCACTCCGTGCGAACCGGGCATCCCCGGCAGATCAGCTTGGCGCGATTCTGCGCCGCCCCCTGGACGAACAGCTCGTCCGGATCCGTTCCCTTGCATGCGGCGCGTGTGGTCCAGTCAGTGATCCACATGTGCCCACTCCTCTTGATCGTCGAGCCCGAGCGCCCAGACGGTCGTCTCGATGGGTTGCGGTCCCGGGCTAGCGTGTGCGGCCGCGCTCGCCAGGGTTACCTGTTCGTGATCCAGCAACTTACGGAAGTCCGGCCTGGATGCCAAGACCCCGGCATGGCCATTTACCAAATAGTTCTGACGGGCTATATGCAACCGGGGTGGGTCACACTCCGAGTGCGGCCATGTTCTGTTGGTTAACTTCAGCAGTTCATGCATTGTGTCGCCCTTGCTGCGAGAATTCCGGTTTACCCATGATTTGGCGTAACTATACGGGTCTAGGCACCTGTGCGTGCCGTATGTCCGGTACGACCGCACTCGCTAGTGGCAAACGCGGCGTACCCTAAGTCGCGTGCAGCGCGGAGAGACGTTTTTCACCCGGACGAGCGTACTAGGGCGCCTGATCGTGCTCGCCGCCGTGGGCGGAGTTCTCGCGGCGGCCATGGTCATCCCGATCGTCGCCGCCACCGGAGTGCTGGTCAGGAACGAAGCCGACAAGTTCACCACGTTGTCGCTGACGGCTGCCGCCCTGCCGCAGCGATCGGAGATCCTGGACCGGAACGGCCACCTGCTCGCGTACGTGTACGGCGTGGACGTGCCCTACTCCACCAGCCCCAGCAACGCCACCGTGCTGCAGTACTACGGCTGGGACCGGCAGCCGGTGGCCTATAGCCAGATCGACGAGAACATGATCAACGCGATCGTGGCTATCGAGGACTACCGGTACTGGGTACACGGGGCGATCGACCTGCGGGGCACCATCCGCGCGGCGCTGAACGACATCCAGCACAAGCCCGTGCAGGGCGGCTCCACCATCGCCCAGCAGTTCGTGAAGAACGTCCTGCTGCTGTCCGCGGAGGAAGCGGGCGACACCGCGGCGCAGAAGGCCGCGTACGCCGAGACGCTCAGCCGCAAGCTGAACGAACTACGCCTGGCGGTGGGCGTCGAGCACGAGTTCACCAGGCAGCAGATCCTGGCCGGGTACCTGAACGACGCGTACTTCGGCAACAACGCTTACGGCATCGAGGCCGCGGCCGAGACCTACTTCAACACCACGGTGGACAAGCTGACCGTGACCCAGGCGGCCACGCTGGCCGGCATCGTGGAGAACCCGTCCAAGTACAACCCGATCACCGACCCCGCCACCGCCCTGATCCGGCGCAACACCGTGCTGGCCCGGATGGCGCAGACCAACACCGGGCTCACCGCGGCGGAGGCCGTCGCGGACGAGGCGCTGCCGCTCGGGCTGCACGTGGCGGTGCCGCAGAGCGGCTGCACCGCGACGTCGGTCGGCACGG
The DNA here is from genome assembly GCA_963819785.1 of uncultured Actinomycetes bacterium. GTDB lineage: Bacteria > Actinomycetota > Actinomycetes > Streptosporangiales > Streptosporangiaceae > Palsa-504. The sequence continues at coordinate 38,034 of CAWFXW010000023.1, forward strand.
CCGGCTTCTTCTGCGAGTACGTGGAAGAGGTCTTCCTGCACGACGTCGCCTACGGCAAGACCCCGATGGACCGGGCCAAGCTGCTGTCCACCGGGGGCCTGAAGATCACCACCACCCTGGACCCGAAGGACCAGCAGGCGGCCAACAACGCGGTGAACTACGTCGAGCCGGCCCACAGCCACTACTACAACCCGGGCCACAACGCCGACACCGAGGTCCTGATCCAGCCGGGCACCGGGCAGATCCGGGCCATCGCCGAGAACGCGCCGTACGGCACCGGCAAGGGCCAGACCGAGATCGACTACGCGGTCAACACGGCCTACGGGGGAAGCGCCCAGGGCGTCCAGACCGGTTCCTCCTCCAAGCTGTTCACGCTGATCACCGCGCTGAAACAGGGCACCCCGTTCGGCTTCCAGCTGAGCGTTCCCGGCACCCAGACGATCAACGGCTACACCAACTGCCAGGGCGGCCCGGCGGGCCAGTACAACGGCATCAACGGCGCGTACAACGTGACCAACGCCGAGGGGCCGCAGTCCGCCTCGACCCAGTCGCTGTACACCGGGACCACCCAGTCGGTCAACGTCTTCTACGCCCAGCTGGAGAAGCGGGTGGGCCTGTGCAACGTGGTGCACACGGCCACGGACCTCGGCGTGACCCGGGTCGATGGCACGTCGCTGCTGAGCAGCGATAAGACCCCGGAGGGCACGCTGACCTCCGCGGACAACATCCCCTCGTTCACCCTCGGCTCGGTCGGCGTCGCGCCGATCTCGATGGCCGCGGCCTACGCCACGGTCGCGGCCCGGGGAACGTACTGCACGCCGGTCGCGATCGGCAAGGTCGTCACCGACGCCGGCAGCTCGCTGCCGGTCCCGTCGGCCGGCTGTCACCGGGTGCTGTCCACCGACGTGGCCGACGCGGTCAACTACATCCTGCAGGGCGTCCTGACCAGCGGGACGGCGGCGAACATCGGCGGCCTGAACGGCCGCGAGGCGGCCGGCAAGACCGGCACGTCCAACGTGGCGAACGGCTTCGGCACCCCGTACGCCGCGTTCGCCGGCTACACCCCCAGCCTGGCCGGCTACGTCTCGGTGTTCAACCCGGTCTCCCCGACCGTGCACGACACCATGGGCGGGTCGTCCAGCTGCTACCGGCTGGAGTTCGGCGGCCTGTCCTGCCCGGGTGAGATGTTCGGAGCCAACGCCCCCGGGTCCACCTGGCACATGACGTTCGACCACGCCAGCCTCGGGCCGGCCACGGACTTCGTGCCGGTATCCGCCGACAGCCCGTTCAACAGCAAGGGCGACGGCCAGGTCGTCAAGCAGCCGCCCAAGAAGAAGGGCAAGGGCGGCGGCGGAGGAGGCGGCGGCGGTAACGGTGGTGGCAACGGCGGCGGCGGCAACGGCGGCGGAGGCAACGGGGGCGGCAACGGCCTCCCGATCTTCTGAGCCGTCCGCCTGACCGGACTGCCGGTCGCTGGCCTGGGTAGAGGTCCGCCAGCCGTTCGCCTGGCCGTCTGCGCCGGGCCGCAGCCGGGCCGCGGTCTGGCCGGCGGCTAGCTGGACAGGCGGCGGCGGACCTCGGCGGCGACCCGCGCCCCGTCGGCCCGGCCCGCGACCCTGGGCGTCACGGTCTTCATGACCTGACCGAGGCCGGGCAGGCCGCTGGCGCCGGTCTCGACGATGGCCGCGTCGATCAGGGCCGCGAGTTCGTCGTCGCTGAGCTGCGCCGGGAGATAGCCGGCCAGGACCTCGCCCTCCGCGCGCTCGGCGGCTGCCTGCTCGCTGCGCCCGGCCGCGCTGAACGCCTCGGCGGCTTCCCGCCGCTTCCTCGCCTCGCGGGTGAGCACCCGGACGACCTCCTCGTCGGTGAGGTCACGAGCCGACGCCCCGGCCACCTCCTCGTTGGTGATGGAGGTGAGCGCCATCCGGATGGTGCGCATCCGCACCCGGTCACGGGCCCGGATCGCGGTGCTCAGGTCCGCGCGGAGCCGTTCCTTGAGTTCAGCCACGCTGCCCATCCTAGGAGCGGGGACGGATCGGCCGCGGTCGGTGCATACCCGGGGTCATGGCACCATAGGTGCGTGCGACTGCGAACTCTCCTCCCGCTCACCGCGGCGACCGGCGCTGTCGCCGCGCTCGGGTACGCCGGGATCATCGAGCGGAACTGGTTCGCCCTGCGCAGGTTCGACGTTCCCGTTCTCCCCCCGGGCACCGGGCCGCTGCGCGTCCTGCACATCTCCGATACCCACCTGACTCCGGGCCGGACGCGCCTGCAGTCCTGGGTCCGGGCGCTGGACGACCTTGAGCCCCACCTGGTGGTCAACACCGGGGATTCCATCGCGCACCCGGAGGCGGTCCGGTACTTCCTGGACGCGCTGGGCCCATTGCTCGACCGGCCCGGGGTGTTCGTGCTGGGTTCCAACGACCTGTACGCGCCCGAGCCGTTCAACCCGGCGAACTACCTGCTGGGACCGAGCTCGCGGCGGCAGAAGAAAAAAGAATTCGATCTGCCCTGGGAAAAGCTGCGGGACAGCATGACCGCGGCCGGCTGGCTGGACCTGAACAACCAGCGAGGCCAGCTGACCGCCGGCGGGCTCACCATCACGCTGGCCGGAGTCCATGACCCCCACATCAAGCGCGATCGCTACGAGCAGGTGGCGGGGCCCGCGGACCCGACGGCCGACCTGCGCCTGGGCGTCATGCACTCGCCCGAGCCGCGGCTGCTCGACCAGTTCGCGGCCGACGGTTACGACCTGCTGCTGGCCGGGCACACGCACGGCGGCCAATTGTGCCTGCCGCTGTACGGCACCCTGGTCACGAACTGCGGCATCGACCGGAAACGAGCCCGCGGCCTGCACCGGCATCCCGTCGACGGGCAGGCCTGGCTGCACGTATCGGCCGGGCTTGGCACCTCGCCGTGGGCACCGGCGCGGTTCGCCTGCCGCCCCGAGGCCAGCCTGCTGACCCTCGTTCCGCGCGGCCCGGGCTGACCCAGCCGGGCCCCGGCCGGACCCGGTTTGCAGCCGGGCTCGAACGGGCCCGCGTTTGGGCTAGACTGTCGGAGGTTCGCCCGGCACCGGTGAGGTGCGGGGCGGGCGGGGTGTAGCGCAGCTTGGCAGCGCGCTTCGTTCGGGACGAAGAGGCCGCCGGTTCAAATCCGGCCACCCCGACCAGCTCAGCGGCCGGTTTCTCGCCATGAGGGACCGGCCTTTCCGGTTCCGTGCGGCAGGGCCGCGGAGCGAGTCGTCACCCGCCAACATGCAACCGCATCGTCGTGCCACCAGCGCCTGCCACCAGCGCCTGCCACCGAGCCGTGCACTGGGCTGCGCCACCCAAGCCTCTGTGGTCTCGCTAGCCACCAAAGTCACACGAGTGTAGGTCCTCCCACCGATGAGTGCGGCTTTCTCTGACGGCTCATCGAGATGGGTGTCATTTCTCGCGCGGCATCGCACGTCCCGGATGCCTATACGGCTCCGGTTCCCGGCCGCGCACCGCGCACTGCGCACTGCGAGAACGCAAGAGCAGCCTTAGGCGCGGGAACTAGCCGGCGGTGATCTGGCGGCGGGTGCTGCTGGCGCCGCCGATGAGCCCGGTGCGCAGGGTGGGGGTGGGAATGGTGACGGGCACCGAGCGGGTGGACATCAGCGTGGAGTCGCTGAGGCGCAGGGCCAGCGCCGGGCACATGTGCACGGCCTGCTGGGCGTCCTTCTCCAGCCACGCCGGCACCGGGATGTTGAGGATGACCGGGTAGCCCTGGGCGTCCAGGTGGATGATCTCCGGGACCAGGTGCGCGCACAGCCCGTGCCCGTGGCAGCGCGTCCAGTCCACCACCAGGCGCTGCCGGCCTTCCTGCTCCGGGCTGGAAGGCAGCGGGAGGACGCCGCGGACCGGGCGGCCGCAGGAGGAATGGAAGACGTGCGCAGCCAGGTCCTCGGTGAACACGTCCAGCGCGGACAAGACGAACCGGGTCACCCCGTCGGGATGCGAGCAGGCGCCGCGGCCGTTCACCCCCGCGGCGGACCGCCTGGCCACGTCGAGGGCCTCGATGCCACCAGAGCCGTCGACCAGCGCGGCCAGGGCCCGGGCGATGGCGGGCAGGCCCAGTTTGCACGGACCGCACTGCCCGGCCGATTCACCGGCCAGGTAGCTCGCGATCCGCGACACCTCGCCCAGCGGGCAGGTCCCGTCGCCCAGGGGCAGCACGATGCCGGAACCCAGGGTGCCGCCCACGGCGGCGAGCCCCTCGCGCGAGACCGGGACCACGTACGCCGTCTCGGCCGGCAGCCACATGCCGTGATACCCGCCAACCAGGACGCCGTCGCCCGCGGGCGCCTGGCAGATGTCCAGGACCGCGGCCAGCGGCAGGCCGACCGGCACCTCGACCACCGCGGGATGCGCGGCGGAGCCGCCCACACTGAGCAGGATGGTGCCGGGCTCATCCAGGGTGCCGACCGCGGCGAAGCGTTCCGGTCCCAGCAGCGCGAGCACCGCGAGCTGGGCGAACGTCGACGCGTTGGACAGCAGGGTGGGCAGGTCGTCCACGCCGACGTCACTGGCCAGCACCTTGGTTCCGGGCGGGACCGGCCGCTTGCCGTTGATGGCCCGGACCAGGGCACCCGATTCACCTGAGATGAACCGGTCCGGCACCTCAACGACCCTCACCATCTTGCGCAGGCCGGACTCGGCCGCGATCGCGGCCTCGATGGACCGGTTGGCCAGTTCGTTGCCGGCCACGCCGACGATGATCTCGTCGGCACCGAGGGCCTCGGCCACCAGAGCCGCTCCGCTGAGGATGAGGTAGGGCGAGCGGATCATGAGCATCTTGTCTTTGACGCTGCCCGGCTCACCCTCGGTGGCGTTGACGACTACGATCGTGGGGCTGTCGGTAGCCTCGGCGGACTGGACCACGGCTCGGAGCTTGCGCGCGAAGGGGAACGCCGCGCCGCCCTGACCGCGCAGGTCGACCTGCTCGGCCATCGTGATCAGTTCATCGACGGACAGCCTGGGCAGCGGGCCGAAGATCTCGCGGTGGGCGTCCAGGTCGAGGCGGGGCATCCGGTCCAGGCCGGCGGTCAGCCGGGCGGCCCCGATCCTCATGATCGCGGGCGCGTCAAGCCCCTCGACCTGGCTCATCTCCACTCGTCGCCTCCTGAACGCCCGGGAGTGTCGCGGTACCTCGGATCGGTGGCATGCGTCCGGCGTGACCGGCGGGTGGCCGTCGCGGGCGCTGGGCCGGTACCGTTGCGTGGCCGGTGATGCGGGTCAGCACCCGGCGCGGACCCAGCGCGGGGCGCGCCGTCGGCGCGCGACCGGGAGCCGGTGTCGAGCCGGGGCATCGGGCCGATATCGGCGCGCGGCACCGGGCCTGAACCGGGCCGGGGCTGCGGGCCGGAGTCGCCGCGGGGCGCCGGGCCCGTCCCGGGTATCGGCATCGGGCCCGATCCGAGCCGCGGCATCGGGCCGGTGTCGGTCCGGGGCATCGGACCCATCCCGGGCCGGGGCTGCGGGCCGGATTCGGCGCGTGGCACGGGACCGGCGCCGTGCCGCGGGACAGGACCAGTGTCGATCCGGGGCATCGGGCCGGTATCGGGGCGGGGTACCGGACCCGCCACCAGGCGGGGCGCCGGAACCGACTCGGCGCGCGGCGCAGGTCCCGAGCCGAGCCGGGGCATCGGGCCGGACCCGAGCCGGGGCATCGGGCCGGTGTCGGTCCGGGGCATCGAGCCCGTCCCGGGTATGGGCATCGGACCTGATCCGGGTATGGGCATCGGGCCCGAGCCGAGGCGCGGCATCGGGCCGGTCTCGACCCGGGGCATCGGGCCGGTCCCGGTTCGCGACAGGGGGCCGGAGTCCCCGCGGGGCGCCGAGCCACCGGGTACGGGCATCGGACCCGACCGCGGTACGGGCATCGGACCCGACCCCGGTATGGGCATCGGACCCGAGCCGAGGCGCGGCATCGGGCCGGTCTCGACCCGGGGCATCGGGCCAGTTCCGAGGCGCGGCATCGGGCCGGAGTCCGCGCGCGGAATTGAGCCGGTCCCGGGCACCGGCATCGGACCTGACCCGGGTATGGGCATCGGGCCCGAGCCGAGGCGCGGCATCGGGCCGGTTCCGAGGCGCGGCATCGGGCCGGTCTCGACCCGGGGCATCGGGCCGGAGCCGAGGCGCGGCATGGAGCCGGTGTCGATGCGGGGTATCGGGCCGGTGTCGGGGCGGGACGCCGGGCCGCTGGCGGGGCGCGGGGGCAGACTGAGGGGCAACGGCCCGGTACCGCCGTTACCCCAGCCCGGCGGACGGCCCTGCTCCGCGTACGGATAGGACGACAGGTCGTCCTGGGGCACGTGGTTCCTCGGTGCTCCCGCGAAACGCGGCGGACCGTCGTATTCCGGCTCGTACAGGGGCTGCCTGCCGGACGCGGCGGGGTACGGATAGCTGGCCGCCGCGGGCTCCGCGTAGACCGGCGCCCCCAGGGGCATGAACGGCGGGTCCGCGGCGTAGCCGGCCCCGGCGGGCAGGGCGGGCAGCGGGCCCGACGAGGCGGCCCAGTCGCGTCCGGGGGGCAGCTCGGCCCAGGCCTGGCTGCCGGGCAGGCCGAGTCCGGACCGCTGCGCTCCCGCCGAGGCGGGCAGCATCTGGATAGCCCCGCTCAGCTGAGCCTGGCCCATGCGTAGCGCGGCGGACCGCAGCGGCGAGGTTCCCGAGTAGCCCAGGCCGCCGGCCGCCCGGTCCGCGCCCGCGGGCGCGTGCACCTTGTCCTTGGAGCGCAGCGAAATGGCCAGGAACCTGACCACTACGGCCAGCGCGGTGAGCGCGATCGCGAAACCGTAGCTCCAGTCCACGTACGGCTTGGCCGCACGGCCGCCGAGCAGCCCGTGCATGACGCCGAACACGAACGATGCATAGGAGCTGTAGTGAATCGCCCGCCAGCGCCAGGCCTTGCCGTGCGCGGTGAACCGCTTGCGCCAGATACTGGTCACCACAATGAGCAAAATAAGATCTGACGCGATCGTGCCGAGCCCAATGTAAAAAGTGCGATACGGCGACAGGAATGGGATAATCGCGTCGATTGCATGGGCCCGCTGCGCAAGGATCTCGGTCACGATGTGAATGATCAGGAAGGCCAGCGCGCCGAACGACACGGCCCGGTGCACCGCCTGGGCCATCACCCGGTGACCGGGGGTCATGACGATCCGGTCCGTGGCCACCAGGCCGACCCCGACCGAGGCGGTCAGCCCGATGAGCGCGAACACCCCGGCGTAGTACAGCATGAAATGCTGTGTAGCTGCGTCGATGTCCTGTCCGGGCTTGGTCATGACCAGCGCGAAGACGATCACGACGAGGCCGGTGATCAGCGTCGTCATGATCTTCGGCATGTGCTCCCCAACCGCTCCCTGCGCCCCCGCACGCGCACCCTGGCGGCCGCGTGAACGACCGGCGGTTGATGGCACGCTTATCCTCCTGCGTTCGTGATTGCCGAGAGAAAACCATTTGCGACGTCCGGACCGCTGATATCTCTGGTCCGCATGTCGTGAAGTGCGACTATATCAGCGGTAATAACGCTTTGACTGCGAAATGGTATATGAACGATCTCGGACTGATACGGCAGGCGGAGGCGGCGGCGAACCCGTGGCGGACCCGGCTCCTGGCAGGCTGTCGGGCGTGGCCGGGCTCACGCTCCCGGTCCGGGGTTCGATTGAACGGACCGGAGCATAGCGATATACGAGCACGTTCCTCCTTCGCCCTACCCCGCCTCCTCGCCTGTTATATCGCTCGCGACCGGGGCAGATCTGCCAAACCGGCAAGCTCCTTGCTTACAGAACTCTTCCGGCCACCCGGTCCCCGCTGGATATGACTAAACACTCCGGTCATATGTGCCTACGCAAGGCGAACAGGCGGACATCCGCGGCGAGCGGGCGCATAGCATCGGGGCGGCCGCCGTATCCCGGACCGCCGGCCGGCGTTTCGTAATACTTCCGTCAGATACCGCCCGGAAGGCATAGCCACCCGGGACGACGCGGCGTCGAGACGCTCAGGAGCGCGATCCGAACTCGGCCGCGACCAGCTCCGCGATCTGCGCGGTGTTCAGCGCCGCGCCCTTGCGGAGGTTGTCGCCGCAGACGAAGAACTCGATCGCGCACGGGTCGTCGAGCGACTGGCGGACCCGGCCGACCCAGGACGGGTCGGTGCCGACCACGTCCACCGGAGTCGGGAACTCCCCGGCCTCCGGATCGTCGGCCACCAGCACGCCCGGCGCCACGCGCAGCACGTCCCACGCCTCCCCCCGGCCGACCGGCCGGGAGAATACCGCGTGCACCGCGACCGAGTGGGTGGTGACGACCGGGACCCGGACGCACGTCGAGGAGACCCGCAGCGAGGGCAGGCCGAGGATCTTCCGCGTCTCGTTGCGGATCTTCAGCTCCTCCGACGACCAGCCGTCCGCCTTCAGCGAGCCCGCCCACGGGACCACGTTCATGGCCAGCGGTGCCGGGAACGGGCCCAGGTCGCCGATCGCGGACCGGACGTCGCCGGCCCGCTGCCCGAGCGAGCGGGTGCCCGCGACCTTATCCAGCTGCGCGTAGAGGGTGTCGATGCCCGCCTGGCCCGCGCCCGAGGCGGCCTGGTAGGAGGCGACCACCAGCTCCTCGAGTCCGAACGCCCGGTGCAGCGCGCCCACGGCCACGATCATCGACAGCGTGGTGCAGTTCGCGTTGGCGATGATTCCCTTGGGCCGCTGAGCCAGCTCCTCCGGGTTGATCTCCGGCACGACCAGTGGCACGTCGGGGTCCATCCGGAACGCACCGGAGTTGTCCACGGCCACCGCGCCGCACTCGGCCGCGACCGGCGCCCACTGCGCCGAGACCTCGTCGGGCACGTCGAACATGGCGACGTCGATGCCGTCGAACGCGTCCCGGGATAGCGCGACCACCTCGGTCTCGCGGCCCCGGACGGTCAGCCGCCGCCCGGCCGACCGCGGCGAGGCGACCAGCCGAATCTCGCCCCAGATGTCCTCGCGGGTGGACAGGATATCGAGCATCACCGTGCCGACCGCGCCGGTGGCCCCCACGACGGCCAGCGACGGCCGCCCGGGCAGTGCCGCGCTCACCGGCCGGTCCCGCCGTACACGACCGCTTCGGACTGGTCCGAGTCAAGCTCGAAGGCCTTATGCGTGGCGATCACCGCACGGTCCAGGTCGTCCTGGTCGACCACCACCGAGATCCTGATCTCCGAGGTAGAGATCATCTCGATGTTGACGCCCGCCTCGGCCAGCGCGCCGAAGAACCGGGCGCTGACGCCCGGATGGGAGCGCATGCCCGCTCCGATCAGCGACACCTTGCCGATCCGGTCGTCGTAGAGCAGCGACTCGAAGCCCATCATCTCGCGCAGCCGCTGCAGCGCCGCCATCCCGCGCTGGCCGTCCTCGCGGGGCAGCGTGAAGGAGATGTCGGTCCGGCCGGTGGCCACGGCCGAGACGTTCTGCACGATCATGTCGATGTTGATGCCGGCCTCGGCGATGGCGGTGAAGATCCGGGCCGCCTCGCCCACTCGGTCCGGCACGCCCACCACGGTGATCTTCGCCTCGCTCCGGTCGTGCGCGACCCCAGAGATGATGGCCTGTTCCATCGCGGCTTCCTCCGCATCGGTGTTCGCGTGGCCGCCGACCCAGGTCCCGGCCCGCTCGCTGAACGAGGACCGGACGTGAATCGGCACGTCGTAACGCCGCGCGTACTCCACGCACCGGAGCATCAGCACCTTGGCGCCGCACGCGGCCATCTCCAGCATTTCCTCGTAGCTGATCCGCGGGATCCGGCGGGCGCTCATCACGATCCGAGGATCGGCGGTGAATACGCCGTCGACGTCGGTGTAGATCTCGCAGACGTCGGCGCCCAGCGCCGCCGCCAGCGCGACGGCGGTGGTGTCCGTCCCGCCGCGGCCGAGCGTGGTGACGTCCTTGCTGTCCTGGGAGACGCCCTGGAACCCGGCGACGATGGGAATCGAGCCCTCGGCCAGGGCGCTGGAGATCCGTCCCGGCGTCACGTCGATGATCCGGGCCCGGCCGTGCGTGCCGTCGGTGATCACGCCCGCCTGGGACCCGGTGAACGACCGCGCCTCCAGGCCGAGGTTGGCGATCGCCATGGCCAGCAGCGCCATCGAGATCCGCTCGCCCGCGGTCAGCAGCATGTCCAGCTCGCGCGCGGGCGGCAGCGGGCTCACCTGGCCGGCCAGCTCGATGAGCTCGTCGGTGGAGTCGCCCATCGCGGAGACCGCCACCACCACCTGGTCGCCGCCCTTGTGGGTCCTCACGATCCGCTGCGCGACCCGCTTGATGCCGTCCGCGTCAGCGATCGACGAGCCGCCGTATTTCTGCACGATGAGCCCCACGAGCGGCCGCACCTCCCGGGTCGGATCGGACCTTGAGTTTATCCGCTACAGGCTCGTCCGCTCTTCGGCCACGTCCAGGCTGGCGTGCGTGACCACCGCGTGCAATGCGCGCAGGGCGGCGCCGCCGTGCGTGCCCCAGTGGTTGAAGTAGGAGTACTGCCACCACCACAGCGCCTCGAGGGACCGGCCCGCCTGGTAGTGCCTGAGCCCGTGGATGAGGTCGGCGGCCACCGCCGCGACGTCGTCGGAGATCCGGAACGGCAGGCATGAGGTGTCCTTGTACGGGTCGAACACCTCGGCGTACTCGTCCACCGCGGCCAGCCGGCGGGCCAGGCCAGTGCGGATCGCGTCCAGGTCCGGGTCGTCGCCCACCTCCGGCTCCCAGTTACCCGGCAGGATCACGTCCCGGCTGGCGCCCAGCTGCGCCCCGGCGAGCAGGATCTGCGACACCTCGAGCAGCAGCATCGGGACGGTCTCGTCGCCGCCCGTCGTGGCCAGCGCGTCCACCCCGTCGATGAAGTTCTTCGCGTTCGCCGCGATCTGATCCGCGATTGGCCGCCATTCGCCCCCCTGAGCTGGCGGTTCAGACATCAAGCAGTCTCCGTCCTTCAAAAGCGCGGCCCAGCGTGACCTCGTCGGCGTACTCCAGGTCGCCCCCGACCGGCAGTCCGCTCGCGGGCCGGGTCACCCGCAAGCCCATTGGCTTAACCAGCCTAGCGAGAAAGGTGGCGGTTGCCTCCCCTTCCAGGTTCGGATCGGTGGCCAGGATCAGCTCGGTGACCGTGCCGTCAGCCAGCCGGGTCATCAGCTCCTTGATCCGCAGCTCGTCCGGGCCGACCCCGTCGATGGGGCTGATCGCGCCGCCGAGCACGTGGTAGCGGCCGCGGAACTCGCGGATCTTCTCCACCACCGCGACGTCCTTGGGCTCCTCGACCACGCAGATCACCGAGGGATCGCGCCGCGGGTCCAGGCAGATCCGGCACTCGTCGGCTTCGGCCACGTTTCCGCAGGTCCGGCAGAACCGCACCCGCTCGGTGACCTCGATCAGCGCGTCGGCGAGCCGCCTGACGTCGGCGTGGTCCGTGGCCAGCAGGTGAAAGGCGATGCGCTGGGCACCCTTCGGCCCGACCCCCGGCAGGCGCCCGAGCTCGTCGATGAGGTTCTGGATGACCCCTTCGTACACGGCGGATCCCTAGGGTGGGTTCGGGGGAAGAATCAGGGTGGGTTCGGGGGAAGAATCAGGGTGGGTTCGGGGGAAGAATCAGGGTGGGTTCGGGGGAAGAATCTAGGTCTCCGGGTCATCCTCGTCCGGCTGCGGCGCGCGCGGACCCGGGCCGCCGAGGCCGAGGCCGGACAGGTCGAGCCCGCCGGGGAGGTCCAGGCCGCCGGGCATACCGGGAATCCCGCCGCCGGACAAGCCCGGGATCCCGCCGCCCTGCATGGCCGCGGCGAACGGGCCCATCTGCTGCTGCTGGAGCTGTTCGACCGCCCGGTACGCGTCACGGACCGCCGCGAGCACCAGGTCGGCGATCGTGCGCGCCGTCTCCTCGGCGTCATCGGCATCCACCGCGCCCGCGGCGATACTGAGATCGAGCAGTTCGCCCTGGCCGTTGACGGTCGCCTTGACCAGCCCGCCGCCCGCCGTGCCGGTGACCTCGGCGTCGGCCAGCGCCTGCTGGGCGTTCATCAGTTGTTCCTGCATCTGCTGCGCCGCCGCGAACAGCTGCTGCATATCCATCTGGGGATCCACATCGCCCTCCTACCCAGAGCCTACGACCAGCCCGCAGCGGTCACGCCCGAGCGGGGCCCCGAATCAGTCCTCGATCTCGCCGATCACCTGGCCGCCCAGCTCACGCTGGATCAGGTCCATGCCGGTGAGTTCGGTCACGACGGGGGCCGGGCCGCCGTCGGGCTCGTCGGGCGGACCGTCGTCCGGCGCGAACTCGTCGTGCTCGATGTCGTCAGGCGCGATGCCGTCAGGCGCGATGTCGTCGGGCGGCGGCTCATCGTGGCGCGGCCGGGACCTGGACGGGGCACTGGTGACCGGGCCGCTCGCCGCGACCGGGCCAGGACCCCCGCCGGAGCGGGCCGGGCCGCCCGCGGTGCCGGCGCCCGGATCGACGCCGGTCACGCCCTTGACCGTCACGTTCAGGCCGAACCCGCTGCTCAGCACGCGCTTGAGGTCGGCGTCGCAGCCGCTGGTGCTGAATCCCTTCAGGTCCCCGTCCCGGGGGAAGCCCAGGGTCAGGACCCCGTCCTCGACAGACAGCACGCTCGCGTTGCTGAGCAGGATCCAGGCCACCCGGCGTTCGCGCTTGACCGCGTCCAGGACCGCACCCCAGTTCTGCCGGAGCGAATCGGCGGCAGCCGCTCCGGCCGCCGCCCGAGGGACGCTGGCCCGGGGAACGCCCGGCTGGGGAACGCTCGCGGGCTCGGCGGACGCCTTGGCCGGCGGCGTGCTCGCCGGTGCCGGGGCGGTGCGCGCTGGCGGGGTGCTGGCGGGGGGCGGCGCGACGGTCTCGGCGGGCGTGGCCGCCTTCCGGTCCGGAGGCGCGGGAACCCGGGGCCGTTCGGAAGAATCGTTGGTACCGGAGTGCGGCGGAGACGGGGGGGCGGCGGGCCGCGGCACGGGCGTGCCCAGGCCTCCGGCCTCCAGCCGCTCGAGCCGGGCGAGCAGCGACTTCTCGTCGGTGGTGGCGGCGGGCAGCAGCACCTGGGCACACATCAGCTCGAGCAGCAGCCGGGGCGAGGTGGCGCCGCGCATCTGGTCCAGGCTGGCGCTGACGATCTCGGCCGCGCGGGCCAGCCCGGCCTGGCCGAACCGGCCCGCCTGGGCGGCCATCCGCTCCGCGCGGTCGGAGGGCAGGTCCAGCAGCCCGGTCTCGGCCGCGTGCGGCACGGCGGCCAGGATGATCAGGTCCCGGAACCGGTCCAGCAGGTCGGCCGCGAACCGGCGCGGCTCGTGCCCGCCCTCGATGACCCGGTTGACCACGCCGAACACCGCCGCGCCGTCGGCTCCCGCGAACGCGTCCACGATCTCGTCCAGCAGGCTCGCGTCGGTGTAGCCGAGCAGCGCCACGGCGCGCTCGTAGCTGAGCCCGGACGCATCGCTCCCGGCCAGCAACTGATCCAGGACGGACAGCGAGTCCCGGGCCGACCCCGCCCCGGCCCGCGCCACCAGCGGCAGCACCGTGTCCTCGAACGGCACGCCCTCGGCGCGCAGGATGTCCTGCATCAGCTCCCGCAAGGTGGACGGGGGCATCAGGCGGAACGGGTAGTGGTGCGTGCGGGACCGGATGGTCGCGATGACCTTCTCCGGTTCGGTCGTGGCGAAGATGAACTTCAGGTGCGGCGGGGGTTCCTCGACCAGCTTGAGCAGGGCGTTGAACCCCTGCTGGGTCACCATGTGCGCCTCGTCGATGATGTAGATCTTGAAGCGCCCGGACACCGGGGTGTAGAAGGCCCGCTCGCGCAGTTCCCGCGCGTCGTCGACACCGCCGTGCGAGGCCGCGTCGATCTCGATCACGTCGATGCTGCCCGGCCCGGACGGGGCCAGGGCGACGCAGGAGTCACAGACCCCGCAGGGGTCGGGGGTGGGCCCGTTGACGCAGTTCAGCGAGCGGGCCAGGATCCGGGCGCTGGACGTCTTGCCGCACCCGCGCGGACCGCTGAACAGGTACGCGTGGTTGATCCGGCCGGTGCTCAGCGCCTGCCGCAGCGGGCCGGTGACGTGGTCCTGGCCCTTCACCTCTGCGAACGTGGCCGGGCGGTACTTGCGGTACAGGGCCAGATTGGCCCCGGAGACCTGGGGTGCCCCCTCGTGTTCCGACGCGGCTGCGGCCATCAGCTCATCCTCACCGGTAACCGGTAATGGGAGGACCCCCCGCACACCCGTCAGAGCCCGCGTACCCTTGCTGCCTTCCGGCCCTGGGGGGGTTGGCAGGATAAACGCCGTGCGGGGGGTCACCGGTCAGTGTAGTCAGCCTCGGGACCGGATGGTGACGTTGCCGGTTTCATCTGCCCGTGGTCCCGCCTGCGTGGGGTAAACTTCCCGGCGGAGGATTCGCCTAGTGGCCTAGGGCGCACGCTTGGAAAGCGTGTTGGGGGCAACCCCTCAAGAGTTCGAATCTCTTATCCTCCGCCAAGGTACCTAAGCGCCGCATGATCACTTGTGCGAACGTCAGGGACGTGACGCGGAGTTCCCCGGCGAGCACGTCGCACGTGCTCGCGGGCCCATGTTCAGCGGTGGAGGTGGGATTTGAACCCACGGAGGGGTTGCCCCCTCACACGCTTTCGAGGCGTGCGCCCTCGGCCACTAGGCGACTCCACCGTGGGCGAGCTTACCCCAACCGGGGACCCGGCCGGGAGGCGCTATCCGTCCTGCCGCCTGCGGGCGGCGAAGAAGTCCCGCAGCACGGCACCGCACTCGTCCGCCAGGACCCCGCCGATGACTTCCGGCCGGTGGTTCAGCCGCCGGTCCCTGAGCACGTCCCACAGCGAGCCCACCGCCCCGGCCTTCGGATCCTCGGCGCCGTAGACCAGCCGGCCGAGCCGGGCCAGGGTCACCGCGCCCGCGCACATGGTGCACGGTTCCAGCGTCACGACCAGGGTCAGGCCGGTCAGGCGCCAGCTCCCCAGGGCCCGGGCGGCCTGCCGGATCGCGACCAGCTCGGCGTGCGCCGTGGGGTCCCGGTCCGCCTCGCGGCGGTTGCGTGCCCGCGCGAGCACCGTGCCCGCCTCGTCGAGGATCACCGCGCCGACGGGTACATCGTCCGATCCGCCCTGGACCGCCTCAGCCAGTGCGAGCCGCATCGCGGGCTCGAACCGGGCGACATAACCGGGCGACATAACAGGTCACGAGCCGAGCGCACGATCCAGGGCCCGCTCCACCGCTTCCCCGAACCGCAGCCGGTCGGCGATGCCGGCCACCGCGTCCTCTGGGTAGAGATCCAGGTCGGCGGAGACGGCGCCGAGCTCCATCTCCTCCAGGCCGAGATCGGCGAAGATGGACAGGTCGCCCGCCGGGAGCACCTGATCGAGCTCCTCGTCCGACGGCACCGGGATGTCGAGGAACTCCAGCACCTGGCGGGCCAGCGGATAGTCCACCGCCGCGGTGAGGTCGGACAGGAACAGCAGCACGTCCTCGCCGATGACCCGGACCGCCAGCCAGAAGTCGTCGCCGACGCCAGCGAAGCCGATGGTCCCGCCGATGCTCGGCTGCTGGCGCAGCGCCTGCACGAGGCCGTCCAGGTCGGCGGTGAGCGCGGCGGGCAGCGCTTCGGCCTCCCACTGGTCCTCTTCCCGGTACACGATGACCGCGAAGTCGCCCTCACCCACGTCGGACATCGTCATTGTCCCAGCATGCTCTGCACGGAGGGAATGCTGTCAGATCGCCACCCGCCGCGACGGGTGAATGGCCGATCAAGCGGCCCGGGAACACGGCCCGCCTGAGCTGCGCCGGCGTGGCTGACCCGCCGCTCCGCACACTCTTGGCCACGATCCGGCATACTGGGAGCGGGAAGGGGGCATACTGAAGCCGACACGGCAGCTTCACCCCGCTAGCGTTGGCCGGAATTCCGGTTCAAGCTAGCATTGGTCCTCTGACGGATTAATACGAGTCCGGGCGCCTTTGGGAGGCGACGTGAATCTTAAGACAGTCCTCGGGTGGCTGGCTGTCGCCTTTATCATCTGGTGGATCATTGAAGCTCCGGCCGGAGCCGCTCACGTGGTGCACAACATCGGCACTTTCCTGACCTCAGCGGCCCACGGAATTTCCAACTTCTTCGCTCAGCTTTAAGGCACGGTGTGCGGATGAGGCTGGCCCCGAATACCGACACGGTCCCGGCCTCGGTCAACAGGTACCTCCTGCCCAACGAGCGTCAGGTCATCAGCGTCCATGAGCACCCGGCGGTGCTCATCGGGCCCATCGCCCTGGTCCTGCTCGGGCTCGCCATCGCGGGCTTGCTGAGCAATTACGCCGCGCACGGCAACGTCGACGCCATCTTGATCATCTGGGGCGCGTGGGTGGTGCTGCTGCTGTGGCTCGGGGTGAAGATCTGGGAGTGGGCCGTCAACTATTTCGTGGTCACGTCCAGGCGGCTGATCCTGGCTAAGGGCGTCATCGTCCGCAACGTGGGCATGCTGCCGCTCACCAAGGTGACGGACATGAGCTTCCGGCGGTCCACGATCGGCCGGTTCCTCGGTTACGGGGAGTTCATCGTGGAGTCGGCCGGGCAGGACCAGGCGCTGCGGAACGTCAAGTTCATCCCGTATCCCGAGCAGCTCTACCTCGAGGTCTGCGGCCTTATCTTCAAAGAAGAGGAGCCGGCCGACGCGAACGAGGTAGCCAACGAGCTCGCGCAGGTCCTGGCCCGATGGCTCAACCAGAACCGGCCCAAGGACGACGAGTAGCCCCGGCTACACGGTCACGAGCACCACTCCGGCCGCGGCGATCAGCAAGCCCGCCCGCTGCAGCCAGCGCATCCGCTCGCCGAGCAGGACCCGGGCCAGCAGGACGGTCATCCCCGGGTACAGCGACGTGATCACCACGGCCAGCCCGAACAGCCCAGCCCGGGTAGCCAGCACATAGCAGACGTTGGCCGCGGCGTCGATCATCCCGGAGAGCAGCGCGATGCCGGTGATCCCGCCCCGGCCCCACCGCAGCCGGGTCCGGGTGGCCGCTGCGATGCCGAAGGCGACCACGGTCCCGGCCGACCGGGAGATCGCGACCGGCCAGAGCACCCCGGACTGGCCCGCGTTCTTGAGGAAGATGAAGAACAGCCCGAAGCCGGCCCCGGCCGCGGCGCCGTAGCCGAGCGCCCGCAGCCGCCTCGAGGTGACCAGGCGCCTCCCGCGGCCGTGATCATGCGGGCCGTCGTGCGGCCGCGCCCCGTCGTGGTCCGCGGGCTGCGCGCTGACCAGGACGATCGCCGCCAGGCAGATCAGGCCGCCCACGATCACGGTGGCGGCGGGCCGTTCGCCGCCGGCGATCGCGACGCCGACCGGCAGCACCGCCGAGACCAGGGCCGCGACCGGTGCCACCACGCTGATCGGGGCGGTGGCGAAGCCCGCATAGAACGCCACCAGGCCCGCCGCGCCGCACACCCCGGAGGCCGCCGCCCAGCCCACGGCGCTCCAGTCCCCCACCGAGGCCGGCGAGCCGAGCCCGCCGTGCCCGCCGAGGGCCGGCACCTGGCCGAGCAGCGCCACCACCAGCATGACGACCGCGCCCGCCGGGACGGTCAGGGCCAGCACCGCGAACACGCTGGCCCGCCGGGAGGCGACCCCGCCGAGAAAATCGGCGGTCCCGTAGAGCACGGCGGCGGCCAGTGCCAGGATCGTCACCACGGCTGGTCCCCTGAGCGGGTTCGACGGCGGTCGGAATACTGAAACATATAGTTCACCCTAACGACCGGCGGCTCGTGCGGAAAGGAAATTATGACGGACACACCCGACCTGACGGCCGCCGTGGCACGCACCCTGCAGGCGCTGCGCGCCGAGCGTGGCTGGTCACTGGACCAGCTCGCCGCGCGGTCGGGGGTCAGCAAGGGAGTGCTGGTCGCGCTCGAACAGGGCCGGTCCAACCCCAACCTGGCCACGCTGGCCCGGATCGGCGACGCCTTCGGTGTTCCGGTCACGCAGCTGGTCGACGTGGGCGGCGAGCCGGCCGTCCGGATCAGCAGCCCGGACGCCTCGCGCATCCTGTGGCGCGGCTCGTCGGGCGGGACCGGCACGATCATCGGCGCCACCGACCCGCCCTGGGCGGTCGAGCTATGGCGGTGGGAGGTGCTGCCGGGCGAGGAGTTCGGCGGCGACGCGCACGCCCCCGCCACCCGTGAGGTGGTCTGGGTGGAGTCGGGCCGCCTGACCCTGACCGTCGCCGGGGAACGGCATACGGTCCAGCCGGGCCAGTGCGCCCGGTTCCCGGCCGGCCGGCCGCATCGCTACAGCAACGAGGGCCAGGAGCCGGTCCGGCTGACCATGGTCGTCGTCATCCCGCCGGCCCAGGGATTACAGCCCGGCGGGCTGGATCCCGGTGTCCACGCCGATGAGCCAGTCCCGCGCGGCGATCGCCGAGCCGCGGGCGCCGGCCATGTCCAGGTCGGGGACCAGCGCGATTTCCGCGGCCCTGGCCTGTTCCTCGCGGAGCATGGTGTTGGCCCGGACCTCGGCCAGGAACCAGTCGCGGAAGTGCGGCGCGGCCTCCACCACGCCACCGCCCAGGAGGTAGGCGCCGGGATCGAAGAAGTTCGCGGCGATGGTGAACAGCCGGCCCAGCGCGATGGCCTGCTGCCGGAAGATGGCCAGGGCCAGGGCGTCGCCCTGCTCGCCGTATTGCCGGATCGACTTGGCCGCCTGGCCCAGGGGCAGGCTGGCGACCGGGTGATCGGGGTACCTGGTGAGCCAGTAGGGCAGCAGGTTCTTCTGGATCCCGGTGAGCGAGGCCACGCTCTCCGCGTCGCCGGACTGCCCGCAGTTGCAGGCCGGCGTCGGCTGACCGGGATCCAGCAGGCCGTCGAGCGGGATCGGGACATGGCCGAGCTCACCGGCCATCCCGGCGGCGCCCTTGATCACCCGCCCGGCCTCGACCAGCCCGCCGCCGAGCCCGGTGCCCACGATCGCGGCCAGCGAGCTGTGCCGGGCCGAGGCCAAGCCGAACCGCACGTGGTGCGCGTACAGCGCGGCCGCGTTCCCGTCGTTGTTGTAGATGACCGGCAGCCCGACCCGCTCGGCCAGCGCGCCCCGGATATCGAAGCCGCCCCAGCCGGCGTCGCCGAAGTTCGTCGCGCCCTTGGCGGTGATAATGCCGTCGGCGCTGGCTGGGCCCGGGGTGTCCAGGCCGATCGCGCGCACCGCCGAGAGCGGAACGCCGGTACGCGCGAGCACCTGCTCCACCGCGTCGAGCAGCGACTGGATGGCCTTGTCCGGGCCCTCCCTGACGTTGCTGGGAACCTCTGACATCTGGTCGAGGAGGAACCGGCCCTCGGAGTCGAGGATCGTCCCGTTGTTCGTCGTCCCGCCGTTATCCAGGCCGACGACCACCCAGTCGACTGGCATGCGTCCTCCTCGTCCGACCGCTGAACCCCGGTTCAGTCTAGGGAAATGCGTTAGCGGAGAGCAATATCGGCGCGCGCTAACCCTGGCCTGCCATGCTGGCACTATAGAGCGTGGCTTCCGGTCTTGATTCCATGAGCGACGCCGAGTTGGTCGCGGCCGCCCGCGCGGGGGACATGGAGGCCTTCGCCTGCGACGCTGGCGCCGGGCCAGCGCGCGGCGGTGCTCGCCTTCTACTGGCAGGGCCTGACTCACGTGCAGTCCGCGACCGAGCTCGGGATTACCGTCGGGGCGGTCAAGGCCCGGCTGCACCAGGCGCGCGGCGCGCTGGCCCCGCAGCTCGCGTCGTGCATCGATTACGACAAGGAGGTATCACCGATGACGGCTGCCGCCGAGCCCGCCTGGGTGGACGCAGAGGTAATCGACGTCGTCCGGGCCGACGGTCCGGACGACCCGCTGCGCCGGCCGCACATCGTCGTGCTCCGGGAGCGCGACGGCACCCGCCGGCTCCCGATGTACACCGGGTCGGCCGAGGCGGTCGCGCTGGCCTGCAGCCTGGCCGCGACCGAGATGCCCCGGCCGATGACGTACCAGCTGGCCGCGAACCTGCTCACCGCGGCCGGGTCACGGGTGACCGAGGTGCGGATCACCCGGCTGACCGAAGGCGTCTTCTACGCCGTGGTGGTGGTCGAGGGCCCGGGCGGGCCGGTCGAGGTCGACGCCCGTCCCAGTGACGCGCTCAATCTCGCCGTGGTGTCCGGCGCGCCGGTCCGGGTCGACGCCACGGTGCTCAGTGACCCGCGGGTCGACGCGCATCCGGAATGGGAGCGGTACCCGGCGCGGATCCCGGACCTGGCCGCCGAGGAGCACCAGCGCCGGACCGCGTTCCGCGCCCGCCCGGCTCAGTAGGCGCGGGCGAAGATCACTCGCTTGCCGTAGGCGGACGGCTTGCCGCAGCGGATGCACGGGCCCTGCTCGGGTTCACCGTCCAGGGGGATGCAGCGGGGCGTGGCCGTGGTTTCCGCCTTGATCTCGTCTTCGCACGCCTCCTCGCCGCAGTGCAGCGCCAGCGCCCAGCCGACCGCCACGGCGGCGGTGAACCCGGGCCACGAATCGACCGTGGCGGTGCGCTCCTCGCGGAAGTCGGCGGCCCGCCGCGCCAGCATGGCCTGGACCCCGTCCAGCTCGGCAGCCAGCAGGCCGGGCGCCGCGTCGAGCGGGATGGCCCGCTTGGCCGCGTCCTGGCCCGCGTCCTGGCCCGTGTCCTGGCCCGCGTCCGGCTGCGGGTAGCTCAGGCGGCGGGACATCAGCGCGGTCCCGGCGGCCAGGTCCCGCGGGCCGAGCTCGAGCCGGATCGGCACGCCGCGCATCTCCCAGTCGTTGAACTTGAAGCCCGGCGAGACCTGCGGCCGGCCGTCCACGTGGGTCCGGATGCCCGCGCGTTCCAGCTCCGCGGCCAGTCCGGTCGCGGCCGACAAGGTGGCCGGGGCCTGATCCCCGCGCCCGATCGGGACGATCACGACCTGGTAGGGCGCCAGGGCCGGCGGCAGCACCAGGCCCTTGTCGTCACCGTGGCTCATGATCAGGGCGCCGATCATCCTGGTGCTCATGCCCCAGGAAGTGGTGTGACATAGTTCGGCAGTTCCGGTCTCGCTGGTGTAGGTGATCCCGAACGCCGACGCGAAGTTCGTCCCCATGAAATGCGAGGTGCCCGCCTGCAGGGCGCGCCCGTCCCGCATCATGGCCTCGATGGTGAACGTACGCTCGGCCCCGGCGAATCGCTCTCGCGGCGTCTTCTCGCCCGGCACGGTGGCCAGCGCCGCGACCTGCACGGCCAGGTCCTGGTAGAAGCCCAGTGCCAGCATGGTCTCGGCGATCGCGTCATCCGCCGTGGCGTGCGCGGTGTGGCCTTCCTGCCAGAGGAACTCGCTGGTGCGCAGGAACATCCGGGGGCGCAGCTCCCACCGGAGTACGTTGGCCCACTGGTTCAGCAGCAACGGCAGGTCCCGGTACGAGCTGATCCACTTAGCCATCATCTCCCCGATGATCGTTTCCGACGTCGGCCGGATGATCAGCGGTTCCTCAAGTTCCTTGCCGCCCACGTGGGTGACCGTGAACAGCTCGGGCGCGAACCCCTCGACGTGCTCGGCCTCGCGCTGCATGTAGCTCTGCGGGATAAGCAGCGGGAAGGAGGCGTTCTGGTGCCCGGTGGCCTTGATCCGCCCGTCCAGGTCCGCCTGCAGCAGCTCCCAGATCCGGTACCCGTACGGCCGGATCACCATGCTGCCGCGGACCGGTCCCCGGTCCACCAGTTCGGCGCGGAAGATCACGTCGTTGTACCAGGCAGAGAAGTCCTCGCTCTGCGGGGTAACACTGCGCTCGTCACGGGCCATGACCATCAGGTTACCGAGCCGGGTGTTGCCACCCAACCGCATTAAGCAGCACCCCAGGCGTGCTCAGGGCCCTGCGGCCCGTGGGGACAGGTCACTGCAGCCTTACTGGTGCGCTCGCGCCACCGCAGGCACCCTGATTCTCCTTCACCTTGAGCCAGGCGTCCCAGACCTCCCTCATCACCTATACGGCAGGCTCCTCTGCGTTCGTAGCTTCGCTCCGGCGGCCCGTCCCTGGCCTGCATGTTCAACAGCACGGTTGCGGCCCTGACGCGTGCGTGCAGCGAGGAACATTGCGGCCGTGCGCCGGAACCGGTCTGGCGCAGTGACGGGGCGCAGGTTTGGCTGGACAGTAAGGGGATGCGGGTTGGCGTGTTCTTGCTGGCGGCGCGGTTTCCCGGGCCAGACCGAGGGCGAGGTGCTAGCGGCCACGGTGGAGGCGGCCGTGGCCGCCGAGCGGGCGGGTTTTGATGACGTGTGGCTGGCTGAGCATCACTTCATGTCCTACGGCGTCTGCCCGTCCGCGGTCACGCTCGCCGCCTACGTGCTGGGCGCGCACGCGGCGGGTAGCGGTCGGCACGGCGGTCAGCGTGCTGTCCACCGCGCATCCGGTCGCGCTGGCCGAGCAGACCGCGCTGCTCGATCAGGTCTCCGCCGGCCGGTTCCGGCTCGGCGTCGGGCGTGGCGGCCCGTGGGTGGAACTGGAAGTGTTCGGCACCGGGCTGGACCGGTACGAGTCCGGGTTCGCCGAGGCGCTCGACCTGCTGCTGGCCGGCCTCACCGGCGGGCAGGTGGGCGCGGCCGGGCAGTTCTTCGCCTTCCCGCAGGTGCCGGTGGTGCCGCGGCCCCGGACCCGGCCGCACCCGCCGGTCGTGGTGGCCGCCACGTCGCCGGCCACCGCGGAACTCGCCGCAGCGCGGGGCCTGCCGATGCTGCTGGGCATGCACATCGACGATGCCGGCAAACGGGACATGATCGACCCGGTACCAGGCCGCAGCCGCCCGGCAGCAGCGCCGGCCCGGCGGCGGGCACGTGGCGGCGGTGGTCGCGCACGTCGCCGACACCCGGGCCGAGGCCCAGCCGGCTGCTGCGCGACGCAGCTGCCCCGCTGGCTGGGTCCCGGGCTGGCCGGCTACGTCCCGGTCGACGGCCGGCCACGCCCGGCACGCGACCCGGACGCCTACGCGGAGCTGCTGTGCCGGATCCACCCGGTCGGCACCCCCGCCGACTGTGCCCGCATCATGGCCGCGACCATGCGAGCGCACCGGCATCCAGCACCTGATCTGCATGGTCGAAGGCGCCGGCGACCCGGCCGCCGTGCAGGAGAACATCGCCCGGCTCGGCGCCGAGGTGCTGCCCCTGCTGCCCGGCCGGGTCAGCAGTCCACCAGCTCCGGGCGTTGGTTGAGGATCTGCGCCCGCGCACTGGTGAACGCCGCGTACGCCTCGTCCGCGTCCGGCCGGAACACCGCGGCCCGGTGGCAGTTCTGGAACGCCAGCCGCACCCCGTAATGCCGCTCCACTGCTCCGCGCATCGCGTCGCTGGCCATCAGCCGCAGCAGCTGCCCCCGCGCTGCCTCATCCGGCGGGGGAACCGTGTTGTCGGCGAAGGCCGGCATCACCCGCGTGCAGGTCGCCGATCAGGCCGCTGATCACCTGCCACGCATAAGGCAGCGAGGTCCGGATGCAGTCGATGAACCGCGCATCATCGACCTCACCGGCCCGCGCCTGCTCCACCAGATCAGGTGACACGGTAAGCGACATCAGATCACCTCCAGTAACCAGCTCCCGGCCCTGACGATACGCCCCGGCCGGCACCTGGTCCATGCCCCGCTAGCGCCCGCCGTCTCCGGGCACGGCTGAGCCGATGCCCACGCCAGGGTATGACTACCAGTCATGGATGCTGGCAGAGGTACAGGCGCTGGACAAAGCGGCAGCGAGCAAGATCTCGACCGAGCACCTGTAGTGGCCGGTGAACTCCTCCGGCGCGCAGGGCAGGACGTTGCCGGTCCGTAGCGGCTGCCTGCCCGACCGGCGTGCCGCTTTCGTCTCGCCGTAGGTGCTCGGCTCCGGTCGTGATATTCGTGCTCACATGAAAACGATAATCATTCCGGTAATGTAGCGGTGACTCACCCGGAAGACGGGTCCGGGAAGAACCTCAGCGCAAGGGGGAGATGTGAAAGTCGCATTCGTCGGCAAGGGCGGCAGCGGGAAGACCACCCTGTCGTCGCTGTTCGTGCGGCATCTGGCCGGGCAAGGGCACCCGGTGGTGGCCATCGACGCCGACATCAACCAGCACCTGGCCGAAACGCTCGGCGCGGGCCGCTGACCCGCCGGCGTTGGGCGCGCACCTGGCGCGGATCAAGGAATACCTCCGCGGCGACAACCCGCGGATCGCCTCGGCCGCGGCGATGGTCAAGACCACCCCGCCCGGCCGCGGATCCCGGCTGCTGCGCCCCGGCGGCCCCAACCCGGTCCACGCCCTGGCCGTGGACACTCCGTGCGGTGCGACGCTGCTGGCCACCGGGCCGTTCAGCGACGATGACCTGGGCGTGGCCTGCTACCACTCCAAGACAGGCGCGGTCGAGCTGTACCTCAACCACCTGGCCGACGGCCCCGGCGAGTACGTAGTCGTGGACTGCACCGCAGGCGCGGAATCGTTCGCCTCCGGCATGTTCACCCGGTTCGACTTGACCGTCCTGGTCGCCGAGCCCACCCGCAAGGGAATCGGGGTGTACCGGCAGTGGAGCCGGTACGCCGACGGCTACGACGTCGCCCTCGCCCTGGCAGGCAACAAGGTGCAGACCGGGCAGGACGTGACATTCCTGCGCGGGCATGCCGGCGATCACTTGCTGACCTGGTTCGGCCATGAGCCTGCCATCCGGGCGATGGAACAAGGCCGTCCCTTCGGCCTGTCCAGCCTCGCCTCCGCGAGCCGCGCTGGCCTCGCCGCACTGCAGGCAGGCGGTTGACGCGCGGGCCAAGGACTGGGCCAGGTCAGCCCGCCAGGCGGCCGAACTGCACCTGAAGAACGCCCGCGCCTGGGCCAATGCCGCAACCGGCACGGACCTGGCCGGACAGGTCGACCCGGACTTCGTGATCAGTCCCGCCGCGGCACCTGCCGCTCACGCCTGACCTCGCGGCGGCATCAGCGCGGCGCCCCGGCATGCAAAGGTACCGGCGAACCTGGCGAATGGCTGGCATCGAGGTGCCTTGCCGGCGGGCAAGGGCCGGGGCAGGTGAAGGTCACTCAGCCGCGCCCGCCAGCGGGCGGTCACGGAGCGAGACCGGCGAGCCAGGAAAGGGATCCAGAGCGCAGCACACGGCGATCCCCGGTCCGGCCGGGTGTCCTAGCGCTGCTACGCTCGTCGCCCGTGGCTGACCCGCAGCGATGCACCCTCGATGTGTTCCTGCTGCTCACCATGCAAGATAAGGTCTTGCTCGCGCTGCGCCAGGGTACCGGCTTCGCCGACGGCATGTGGAACCTGCCCAGCGGAAAGGCCGAGACCGCCGAGACCGCCGTCGCAGCGGTCATCCGCGAAGCGCACGAAGAACTCGGCATACGCCTGTCCGGCCACGAGATCAACTTCGCCGCCACCGTGCATTGCCGCAACAGCGACACCGACATCCGCCTCGGCCTTTTCTTCCAGGCAGCCGCGAAAGAAACACCCCTGGGAGTGCCGTACAACGCCGAGCCGCACAAGTGCGCCAAGCTCGCCTGGTACCCGATGACCATGCTGCCCGCCGCCACCATGCCCTACAGCGCACTCGGCATCTCGCTCTACCAGCGCAGCGCGTATTTCGGGACCACAGGCTGGTAACGCGGCGCGCATTTCACGCTCTCCGGCCTGGAGCTGTTGGTCAGTTGCCCAGGCTTTCGTGACGTTCACTAGCACAGGGCCGTCCGGCACCATCGCGTGCCGCCCGACCGCCGCTATACGGGCCGGGGCCTGGTCGCGGCTGTGGGACATCTACATACCTCCCGGCGCGGACCGGCCGGTATCGGCATTCTGGGATCGCGACTTCACCGGCTACCTGGCTGCCTGGCGGAACAGGTCGGTGTTCACCCAGTTCGGCGCGTGGCTCCAGACCAGGCAGGAGGAGGCTCGCTGACCGTGTTCACCTGGCATGACGCACCCGTCCCGGATGAGCTGGCCGTCCGGCAGGTCCATGGCTGGCTCGCCGACACCACCGGCCGCGTGCTCATCCAGGGATCGCTGTCACGAGGGGAAGTACCTGCTTAATGGAGTACGCGCGGGTTCCCTCTCCGTCTGATCAAGCCACGTTGCCGCATGTCAGCAGGCAGCCGGTCTTCGCCTTCACAGCGACCTCCATCTCGATTCCGGAAGAACTTGGAATTTCAGGAACGACTGGTGATCGACAGTCGCGGCAGAACCCAGACGCCTCCGTCCCTCGCGCCTCCGCCGCCCGAGCCGTTGTCCCATGCGGCGGGAGCCATCCCCGCCGATGCAGGGCTGGCGGACGTCGTGACGTTGCAGCGCCGTCGCGAGGCCGAGGTCCGCGACGGCGGGCGACGAGAAGCGGTTCTTCGCCGACACGCTGGTGGAGTACCAGTGGGCGCGGGACGTGGCCGGGCTGGCGCCGTCGACGCTGGAGAGGCTGACCCGGCCGGTGATCGAGGTGTGCGAGCATTACGGGCTGGTGCCGTGGCGGCTGACGCCCCGCCACGTCGACCAGCTACTTCGCGGGGCCGGGCAAGCGGGCCGGGGCGACGGTGCGGCAGAAGCTGAACCGGATCGACGGGTACTTCGCGTTCCTGGAGCAGCGGTATGCGCGGGGAGATCGCCCGCCGGTTCGGCTGGCCGGTGGAGTCGCCGGTCGACCCGTTCAACCGGCCGCGCACCGTGGCGACTTCGGGCTGCGGGTGCCGCCGTCGCGGCGGGCGCTGCGGGAGTTCTTCGCCGCGTGGCGGGCCGACCTGCCGGATGCGCGCAAGGAACTGGTCGCCTGCCGGGACTACGCGATGGCGAAGATCGCCTATATCACCGGGGTGCGGGCGGCGGAGCTGTGCGGGATGCGGATCAAGGACCTGCACTGGGAGTCCGGCCAGTTCGGCCGGTTCCTGGTCCGCGGGAAGGGAGCGCGCGGGTCCGGGCCGCGGCTGCGGGAGGCGTTCATGTTCGCCGAGGGCCGCGAGCTGCTGTGGTGGTATGTCGAGGAGATCCGGGGCGGGTTCAGCGACGACCCGGAGCACCCCGAGGCGCCGGTGTGGCCGTCGGAGCGGCTGCCCGCCGAACATCGCGGCGCTGAACGCGCCGGTCGCCCCGGCGGTGACGCCGTCGACGTTCCGCAAGGCGCTGGCCCGGGCGGCTCGCTGTACCTGACCGGCCCGGTGACCGAGCTTTACCCGCACCTGCTGCGCCATGCCTGCGCCACGCACTACTACGAGGCGGGACTGTCGCTGTGGGAGGTGCAGAAGATCCTGGGCCATGACTGGACGACCACGACGGTCCGCTACATTTTGTCCGCCCAGGGCGACCCGGAACGGGCCAGCCTGGAGTCGGCGGGCCGGGCCGCGCAGCGGCTGGCGGTCGATACGGGGAGGCTGCGGTGAAGTGGAAGCTGCGCTGGGCGCGGCCCGTACAGCGGGACATCTGGCGGCCGACCGAGCTGCTGGCCGCGTTCGAAAAGGTCGGGTTCGAGCCGTCGCTGAGCAAAGTGTCGGCCTGTGGAGCGGCAAGCCGGTGCCGGTCCGGCTCGACGACCTGGACAAGATCTGCGCCGCGCTCGGCTGCACGGTCGCGGACCTGCTGGAGCCGAGCCGCTGGAGATGGCCGCGCCCGAGCGACCGCGAGGCAGCCGCGCGGGCGGCGGGAAGACGAGCGGGCCGCCGGGGAGCGCCCCGGCCGCGCCGCAGGGCGGCGGGCCGCGGTCACTGCCGCCGAACTAGGACCGTGGCGCACGGCCCGCCCGCGCACCGGACAGTGCCGCGGCTGCCTGGGCTGGGGAATGCTGACCCAGCCGCCGTACTGCTCGCCGTGCCACCAGTGGCGGTCGAAGAAATACTCACCGGCCTGGGACCTGCCGCCGCTGCGAATGCCCCGCCTGGTCAACGCCGACGGGCTGTGCCGGGGATGCATCGTGGCGGTCACCGAGTCCGACGCCGACCTGGTACTTCGCCCCCGACGACCGCGGCCGCCTGTCCAGCTGGAGCTGATCATCCCGGGCCTGCCGCGCCGTCCGGCCAAGCCCATCGGGTCGTACCGGCTGCGATCGGACGGCCGGTACCATCCTCCGCCCTGGGCACGCCGCCAGCGGCCGGAGACCGTGTTCAACGACCAGCGCGTCTGCCCGCCGGTCATGCCCGGCCAGCTCAAGCTGTGGCGCGCGTCCCGGTCCATCGCCTGGGAACACGCTACCCGGATCCGCGACAGGCCCTTGGCCGGCTGATCCGGAGATGAAGAACGCACTGTCCGCTCTCCTGGCTGAGCACGGCTACTCCAAGAGGTGGGGGCAGCTGGCTGACGACATGATCCGGCTGGCCTTGGCCGTACGAGACGCCAACGGCAGCGGGCTGATCGAGCCGTCCGCGCTGGAGGACCTTCCGGGCATGCGGGACACGGTCGCCGAACTGGCTCGCCGCACCGGGCTGCTGGCCCCGGTCTCGCCCGCAGACCTGGAGTTCCGTCGGCCCCGCCACGGCCCAGACCCCCGGCATCACGATGGCCTAACCCTCACCTGTTCATCAGCCGGGTGACAGCCACTGACACCGTGCCCGTCAGCTATCAGTACATCAGCCGCTGCTTCGCCCGGGCCCGGATCACGGCCAGCCAGCTGCGCGAGGACCGGATCCTCGACGAGGCCCGCCACACCGCCGACCCGGTGCGGCTGATGCGCTTGTTCGGCATCTCAGACGCCACGGCGATGAAATACGTCTTCACCGCGCATCCTGAACGCCAGTCCGTCCTGCCACGGTGACTCGCCGGGCGCACTGGGCCTCGGATCGCTAGCCGGCGCTCAGGCTCGTGCGCCGGGCCACCACCACAGGATGACGGCGGCGACGGCGCCGAGCCCGAGGTAGCCGCCG
>CAWFXW010000024.1:0-435322 GCA_963819785.1 uncultured Actinomycetes bacterium
TCGGGGCCGGCGCGGAAAACACTGCCGGCGTCGCGCGAAGGTGGTCGCGGCTCGGCAGCAAGTCCGTCAACTCCGGCCGTCTGCTGAGTGGAATAGCGGCCAATGAGTGACGCGGACCAGATGGACCGCGCGCGTGAAGCAGGCTCAACGGCGATGACCAAGACCTACGCCGATTGTGTTCGCCTTTTGCCGGACCGCCGCCTCGGTTCGTTTCATCGCCTTCGCGACTTCCACCGCAGGTGTCTTCTTTTTCGAATGGACTTTGAGTTGCCGCAGATCCTCTCTAGTCCACGGTTTTCGGACAGGGGTCCTCTTTTTCGGCATGGCCTCCACTCCTCCATCTGGCGGATCGATGTTGTATCGTCGCAGTCCGCGTTGAGCCGATTCGACTGAGGTTGTCGACCAGAAGTCCGTCGACGCCTTCAGCGGCGAAACGCTCTTGCCAGCGCCAGACGCAGGTCTTGGACTTGCCGGTCTCGCGCATTTCCATTTCGCAGATCGTATTGCTGAGCGCCGAGGGTGCAAAACGCCATGGTGGAGGTATCCCGAGCGAAGAAATGAAAAAAATTGAGTGGGCGAAGATTCCGTTGCAGCGCCCGGCAAATCCCTCAGAAATTGCAGCGGCATTCCATTTCCTTGCGTCACCAGAATCTTCGTATCTGACGGGTGCCGTCCTGGATGTAAACGGCGGCTGCGGTTTTTACTAGGGAAGCGGCGTCAATGGCCGTTTTGGCGTGGGCGTCCGCGGCTGGGTTCTTTGATGCGCCCAGCGCGGCCCCGGAAAAGTGACGCCGTCGTCAATCTTGTGCGGGCCCGGATCTGACGGATGATCCATTCGACCTTCCTCGACTTCATCGAAACCGGGCGGCGACAACTCATCGAAAACTCGACCACCCGTTTGTCAGCTCACCCGTCTTGCCCGCGGCGCAGGTGTCGCGCGCCAATCGCCGTCCCGTGGTCGATGTGGTCAATTGGCCCCGCAATCGAGGTGGGGACCATAAGCGGAGCCTCACTCGGTCGGCGCAGCCTGGGCGGCCAAAAGCCGCTGCAGTCCCGGAAGCGAAGTCGGTTTGGCTCCGGGCCGCTGAGAGTACGAGTTGCGCACGATGAGGCGATGTTGACCGAGGCGGCGAAAGACCCATCGATCCGGGCGGTCGTTCTCGCCGGCTGTCCGATCGCTTAGCCCCGCCCCAATGTGTAGTCTTTACGACGCGCTGCGGATTGTCGCGAAGGGCGAGAAAGAGGATGTATCTGTCGAGGGCATGTACTTATGAGATCGTTTCCTGCTGCGCGGGCGCCGCAACTCGACGAAATCGCGAAGACCTAGCGCGCGGGCCACCGATCGAAGGCCATGATAACGCGCGCGTCTTGACCCATAGTCATCACCCGATAGTCGCATCTTCGGCTCTTGAGAAGATAGTGCCATTGCCCATTCTCCTTGGTTTCTAAGAAGGGCCTCGCCAGGGATTTCCGACACGACCAAAATTTGCGCCCGCGACGGCGGCAACGAAAAGCGGTTCGCACTTTATCAACGCAGCTGCACCTTGGGTGTTCCCGAGGATGCATCCTCGCATTCCTCGCCTTGGGCCAGTTATCTGAGCCGCCTGCTTCGGCAGCGGCGAAGCGATCGTATTGCTGGATGACGGACTGAGCGACTTTCATGCGCTCTTGACCAAGCAAGGCGGGGAGCAAGCCGCGTTGGTGGCCTTCGACCTTCTGCGTCTCGGCGGCGACGATCTGCGGCAGCGCCCGCTGGAGAAGCGGCGGGAGGCGCTTATGCGGCTCGTCGCGAAGAGGCGCGGCGACGAAATCGTGTTCAACGAGAGGGCGCAGTCGTGTTCGCCGAGGCTGCAATGCTTGGCCTGGAGGGGCGGTGTCAGAGCAAATTCTCGGGCTGTCCCTGGCCGTGTTAGCCTCGGCGCATGAGCAATCCGTTCCGATATTTCAACAGCTCGCCAGAGGTCATCCGTCTGGTGGTGATGATGTACGTGCGATACCCGCTGTCGCTGCGCAACGTCGAGGATCTGTTCGCCGAGCGCGGGATCGACATCAGCCACGAGACCGTGCGGTTCTGGTGGAATCGATTTGGCCCGATGTTCGCCGCCGAGATTCGTAAGCGACGCGTCGCGCACATGCGCGGCTATCCGCAGTGGCGGTGGCATTTGGATGAGGTGTTCGTGAAGGTCAACGGCAAGCTCTGCTATCTGTGGCGCGCCGTCGACCATGAGGGCGAGGTGTTGGAGGCGGTGGTTACGGCGAAGCGGGACAAAGCCGCGGCGCTGAAGCTTCTCAAGCGGATCATGAAGAAATACGGGGCTCCTCGCAGCATCGTCACCGATGGGCTTCGGGCCTATTCGGCGGCGATGAACGAGATCGGTGTTGCTGCCCAGCGGCACGCGGTCGGCGGTCGGCTCAACAATCGGGCAGAGAATTCGCATCAGCCGTTTCGGCGACGCGAACGGACGATGCAGCGCTTTCGAAGTCTGAAGACGCTGCAGAAGTTCAGCTCAGTTCATGCACAGGTGCACAACCAATTCAATCAGGAGCGCCATCTCGTCACGAGGCAAGTCTACAAGCAGAGACGCTCTGCTGCCTTGGCCGAGTGGCGCGCTCTCGCGGCATAGACCACCGCTCGCGAGATGGCGATCGAGCCGCATGTCGACGAGCCTCCGTTACTTTGACACCGCCGACGCTGCCCGAACGCGCAGACACTCGGCCCGCCCAGCCCGACGGTCGCGGCGGCTTCAGGATCGCGCTCGCTCGCGAGTTCGTCGACCGGCCCGCGGGCGCAGCTTGCCGACGGATCGAGCACAAGCGCCCTCAACCGGAAACTTCTGGAACCTATGGCCCCCGAAAACGTTATGTCCTTTGGTGGCCCGTTGGTCGCGAAGACTTCCGCTCCCGGGCAGACGCTTTGCACGAGCATTTCAGGCCTAGCTTTGCGCTCGTGCGTGAAGGAGGCGAACATGACCAGCAACCTAGCGCGTGTTGTCATGATCAGCGCAGCGCTCGCAGGTACTGCCGCGTTGGCGCAAACAAACGACGCTGGCAGCCAGGACAACACTTCGACCATCCAACCGGTTCGACAAGGCAACGGCGCCCGCCGCCGATCAGCCAGCGGATATGTTCGTGACCAAACAAGCGGTCACCGAATGGCGCGCCCCCAAGCTTGTTGGCGTCTCAGTGTACGGGGTGGACGACAAGCAAGTCGGAACTATCAAGGACGTTCTTATCGATCATGACGGATCGGCGCGGGTGATCGTGATCGGCGTCGGCGGGTTCCTTGGGATCGGAGCGAAGGATATTGGAGTGCCCTTCGCTGCGATACAGTGGCAAACCGAGGGCCGCGTTGTGCCGGCAACGGACCAGCCACCGGCCAATCCGCTCGCCAGAACCAACTCTGGGAGCAACCAGCCGACATTGAAAAAAACGGATCCAGCGGCGACCGAAGCGAGCCACGGATATCCGGACAAGGCGGTGCTCGGGGTGACCTTGGCGCAGTTGAAGATGGCGCCCGACTTTAAGTATGCGCCGTGATCCGTTGGCCGAACTCAAGTCATCATCTGGCGGACCACGATCGGTCAACCAGTGATCTCCCATGATCTCCGGAGTGACCATGTTTTCCCGCAAAATCTCACCCGGGCTAAGCCGGCATAGCTGGAATGGCAAGCAAGCGTCTTCGCAATTCGCCAAAGTCTGCAACTGTACGATTTCGTACACTCAATCGGGAACGCTTTCGCTCCCCCTTGCGTTTCATGCCTTCAGGGACCTCGGGCAAGATGGAGCGCGTGCATTTGCAAGCAGCCCGGACAGTCGTCACCGTTGTCGTGGTCGAAGACGATTGGATTGATCCGCGAAAACATGGTGACCGACCTTCGGCAGGAAGGATGGGCGGTGTTGGAGGCGGCTACGGGCGCTGGCGCGCTCAGTGCGCTTCACGATGCCGAAAAAGTCGATCTTCTGATCACCGACATAGGACTGGCCGACGCCCTGTCAGGCTGGGACGTGGCTGAAGCGTTCCGCATCGCGCATCCGGAGGTGCCGGTGATCTATGCTTCCGGAAATCCGGCAAACGATCATCGCCGAGTCCCGGGGAGCATCTTTCTCAGCAAGCCGGTCGCCGTTTCAGAGCTTACCTCGACCTGCCGCAAGCTTCTGGCGCGGCCGGTTTCCTCCTAATCTGTCGTCGTCGCAATAACACCTCCGGCAGGTGTTTGCGGACCAAGCGGACCGCGGTTTTGGACGCCTCAATGGGCGGAGACCTGCCCTTCCAGGGTGCCGGTCGGTAGGTCCGGTGTCGACGCCAAACCGGACGTCATCTTTTGCTTCTTAAGGGCGAGATTCTCTGGGTCTGGCTCATCCCTCAGGGTCATCATCACTATGGGCTTCGCCAACGCCAACCGCCCCGAGAACAGCGCAACAGCCCGCGCACTGCTCGGCGCGCGGGCACAGCGTGTAGGAATTGAGCGTAACGGCTGATCCTGAAGCGATCTTCGGCACTGCCGCCTCCACGCCGGCGCCGCTCGGCTTCTGGAAGGCGATCGGCGAGGTCTGGCCCAAGACCCGGGAGCAACGATGCTGGGTGCATAAGAGCGCCAACATTCTCAACAAGCTGCCGAGGAGCCAGCAGCCCAGGGCCAAGCGCGCATGCTGCAAGACATCTGGATGGCCGAAAACGAGGAACGACGCCGAAGCGGCGTTCGACGCCTTCGTCGAGACCTATGCCGTCAAATAGAGAGAGCCGCCGAATGCCTGAAGAAGGACCGGGACCCGCTGCTCGCCGTCTACGACTTCCCGGCCGAACATTGGAAACATCTGCGCACGTCCAATCCGATCGAAAGCACCTTCGCGACCGTACGACAAAGGACGAACCGCTCGAAGGGTGCCTCTCGAACAGGACCGTCTCGCCATGGTGTTCAAGTTGGTCGAATCCTGGCATGACCCCGGCTTCCGATAGACTCTTCGGGTCGCCCGCCGGGGCGGCCCGCCGCCTTAGCTCAGTCGGTTAGAGCGACGCACTCGTAATGCGTAGGTCATCGGTTCGATTCCGATAGGCGGCTCCCAGGTAGATGGCCTAATTCGAACGATGCGGCTCGCGGCGCGGTTGCGCGCGCTTCGCGAACAGCGCGGCATGACCCAAGAGCAGCTAGCGGCCCAGGCGCAGATCTCCGTAGCCACGGTGCGGAACATCGAAAGAGTGGTCGTGATCGAACCGTGCCTCTTCACCGTTCTCGCAATGGTGCGGGTCCTCGACGCAACGATCGATGACGTCGCCAGGTAGCAGGACCGTCGAGGTCGAACGCCGCGCCCAAGCGCGACTTCGTTATTGGTTCAAACAATTTCAGATCCCTGCCGAATATTCACGCCTGCCACGACGGCCGGCCGACTGTGATGACGCATTCAGATCGTCCGGTTCTGGGCCACAGGCCCGCAGCGCTCGCCCCTGAGTGGTGATGCGGCGAATTCGGCAGGCTCACCCGGGTGGCCGCGAGCTGCCGGACCGGATGAGCTGATCATTGAGGCTGCCCGGCAACGGGTATGCATCCGGCACTGGCCACAAGGAGGGCGTTATGACCACGGATCAGGGTCCGTATCCAGCTCAGTATCCTGTTCAGTTCGCCGTCGAGTACCCGGACCGGCCGCTCAGCCGGCTGACCTCGTTCTTCCGGATTTTCGTGATCATCCCGATCGCGATCGTGCTCGGCACCGTTTCCGGCGCGACCTGGGAATCCGCGGGAAGCACCTCGACGCTCCACCACTCCACCACGTACTACGGCCCCGCAGGCGCGGGCGGCCTGCTGTTCTTCGGCCCGCTGCTGATGATCTTGTTCCGGCAAAAATACCCCCGGTGGTGGTTCGACTGGAACCTGGAACTGCAGCGCTTCATCAACCGGGTGTGGACCTACCTGGCCCTGATGAACGACAGTTACCCCTCTACCGACGACCGCCAGTGGGTCCAGCTTGATTACGCCTATCCGGACGCGGCCACGGACCTCAACCGGTGGCTGCCGCTGGTCAAATGGCTGCTGGCCATCCCGCACTACATCGTGCTGTTCTTCCTGGACATCGCCGCGTTCTTCGCGGTGATCGTGACCTGGTTCGCGATCTTGTTCACCGGCCGTTACCCCCGTGGCATATTCAGCTTCGTCGAAGGCGTATTCCGCTGGCACAACCGGGTCGCCGCCTACGCGTTCGTCCTGGTCACCGACCGGTACCCGCCGTTCAGCCTGGCGCCGTGACCCGGCACCGCAGGCAGCCGGGCTAGCCTGTACCGCGAGCTGGACAGCCGGTGCCGGCCTCCCCGGGCACGGCCCATGCCCGGACCTGACACTGGCGGGTTCACCGGTGCCGCCCGTGGTAAGCAGGCGGAGACGGACCGGGCCGCGGGTGGCATGGATAAGGCGCCGCGGCCGGCGGCGCCTTTGTGGGACGGTGCGGGCTGCGCGGTCCGGGAAGCTAGCTCAGGCAGCGGCGCCAGCCGGGACAGACGGCGCGATGACCGGGACGGCCTTGACGGTGAGCCGGTGCCCGCGCAGGAAGATGACCACCAGCCGGGTGAGCACGTCGGCCAGGGCCATCATGACCAGCGCGGCGGTCCAGGCCGCCGGGCCGGTGATGTGGTGCGCGATGCTGAACGCGGCGATGGCCGGGCCGGCGCCGTGAGTCGCGGCGAAGTAGAACACCATCCGGGCCCCCACCCCGGCGATCCACATGCCCGCCGCCAGGACGCCGGCGCGGCCCAGCGGGCGGCCGCCGGCGCCGGCCCGCAGGCGGGTGGCCAGGCCGCCGATCGCGCCCATGGCCGCGCCGGCCGAGACGCAGAGCAGGTCCAGCGTGAGGTCGCTGCCGCCGCCCGGTACCGAGTGCAGGAACATCACGGCGGCGGCGCCGACGGCCAGGACCGGGACGGCCAGGGCCCGCAGGCCGAGCGGGTGCTCGCGGATCTGGCGGATGACGAGGAGGACGAGCAGCGCGTTGATCAGGTAAACGTTCATGCCGTCAGCGTGCCGCGCGGGCCCGCGCCAGCGCGTCAGCCCCCGGGTGGGAGCCCGGGTTGATACCCCGGACCAACCCGGGGGCTGACCTGCCTGCCCGGGCACCGCACGCAGGCGCTGACCACGGAAGGTGAGACCACCGCGTCCCCTCCCGGTTCGAGATCCTCCCTGCCGAGTATGCGCGGCTAGTGCGCTGGCCACGAACGTTCACCGGCTGGGCTGACATGCCGTGGTGATTGGTTCCGCACTCGGTCATGTGGTGGGTCGGGCGCAGGGGGCGGTATGGCTGAGCGGGGTGCGGGCGCGGCGGCTGAGTGATCAACAGGGGCAGCGGCTGCTGCAGATCGTGCGGCGGGGTGAGCACGGGCCGGTCCGGGTGCGCCGGGCGGTGATCATCATGGCGCCGGCGTCGGGGACGCTGGTGCCGGCGACCGCGCGGCTGGTCGCGGCCGGTGAGGATACGGTGCGGGTCGTGATCCGCGCGTTTGACGCCGAGGGGGTGGCGGCGCTGGACCCTCAGCGGGCGGGAGGCCGTCCCCGGCCGGATCGGTGATGCGGGCATCGAGGTCATCGTCGCGGCGGCCGCCACCGGGCCGGAGAGGCCGGGACCGCTGTTCACCTGGTGGAGCCTGCGCGAGCTGGCGGACTGTTTAGCCTGCCGTGCGGGCGGGCCGGTGACCGTCGGGCGGGAGCGGCTGCGGCAGATCCTGGATGAGCGCGGCATCTCCGTGCAGCGGACCCGGGCCTGGAAGGAGCCCGCCGACCCGGGCCGGGACGCCGGACTGGACCGGATCGAGCACGTGACCAGCGCCTATCCGAGTGCCGGCGGATGCGGGCCGGGCGCGCCGGGGAGGTGGCCGGGCAGGGGATCTGCGGCGGTGACGGTGCGGGTCACCGTGCGGGTGGCTATTGTGCGTCCATGGGCGAGGACTGGCGCGTCCGCATCGCGGTCGGTGAGGATGACCCGCCGCAGCTGCCGGAGTCCGGCGGGCAGGCGCTTGCCGCTGCATTGCGCAGCCGCCTCAGCGATCAGCTAGCGGTCACCTCGAACGGTACTGAGATCTTCGTGTATGCCCCCGCCGCCGGATCAGCTGATCAGGCCGCGGACGTGGCGCGTCAGGTGCTTGCGCGGCACGAGGTCAGCGCGTCCGTCCGGACGGAGTTCTGGAGCTCACTACAAGAGGAGTGGCGGGATGTGGCGGACGAGCCGTCCGCCGATCCCGTTGCCGAGCGGCGGGCGGCAGGGCGGGAAATGTCGCGGAAGGTCGGCTTTCCCGTCTGGCAGGTGCGGGTCGGCGTGCGGTCACACCGCGATGTGGTAGCGCTGGCCGGGTATCTTGCCGCCCGGGGATGGCGGGTACGCCGGCGCCGCAGGCACCTGCTCGTCGGGGCGGACTGCGAAGACGACGCTAAGGGCCTGGTCCGGGAGCTCTGCGGTGACGGCGGCTCTGATCCGGAGACTGCCTTCCGGGTCGCGCGGGTCAGCTATAGCTACATGCTGTTTGACGCCTCCAGCACCCAGGTCTTCGGCGGCGGCTAGCGCCCGACTTGGTGATCACCCGTATATCTGGCGTTATAGGGCCGAAGGGTAGTGATCTGATCTTCGATCACTCGTATAACGCCGACTCGGCGCGCTCGAGCAGTAGCCTGCGGGCCAGCAGCGTCATCAAGCCCGCTGCCCTCGATGCACCACTCCAGCAAGTAAGCGATCTGTTCGCGGTTGCCCCGGGATCGCGGTGCGTGACCGGTTGAGTGCCGATCGGATCGCAGGCGATCGGAGCCCTGCGGGTCCAACCGATGCGGTTTTACCTGGAAGCGCCCGGAGCCTCAGCAAGGTATAGGACGCGGGCTCAGTGGCGCTGGCGTGACGGCCGTGATCGTACACTGAGAATC
Organism: uncultured Actinomycetes bacterium; assembly: GCA_963819785.1. Taxonomy (GTDB): domain Bacteria; phylum Actinomycetota; class Actinomycetes; order Streptosporangiales; family Streptosporangiaceae; genus Palsa-504. Next base: position 8,889 of record CAWFXW010000024.1, read on the forward strand.
TGCTGAGGGATGTCAGCCTAACGCCGTCCGAGGGTCGCCATGTTCGAACGTATCCAAAAGGGCACGGCCGTCCAGCCAGCCCGAGGGAGCCTGGCCTCTAGCACTACGACACAACGGACCGGGCGGCAGCATGAGGACGAGGCGGAACGCGCCGCTCAAGGGCTGTCGCCGGTGCCTGGGCCGCAGGGGGCGCTGCGCGCCACGACGGCTCAGCGGCTGCCGGGGCTGCAAGGCCGCGGCCAGACGCTGGCGCCGGCCGATCGGGAGTTCTTCGAGCCATTGTGGGGGTTCGACTTCGCATCGGTCCGCATCCACTCCGATGACCAGGCAGCGCGGTCGGCTCACTCTTTCGGTGCACGGGCCTATAGCGTCGGCAGCAACATCGTCTTTGGCCCTGGAGGCTACCAGCCTGCGACCGTTGCCGGGCGGCATGTGCTGGCCCACGAGCTCGCTCATGTCGTCCAGCAGTCTGGCGGGGGGCCGGGACTGTCCGCCTCGCCGATGGCGGTGCAGCGCCTCATCGGGGACGGACACGACCTGGCCTCACCCTGGCTTGCGGGCGATGTGGCCCTGGAAGGTGCCTTCGACAACGAGAGCGGCCACTTCCTGCGCCTAGGCAGCCAGAGCACATCGGTCCGCCGGGTCCAGCAGCTCCTCTTCTTCCTCGGCTTCGACATCGGCCCGCACGGCGCCGACGGGATCTTCGGATCCGATACCGATGCGGCCGTGCGCGCTTTCCAGACCATCTTCGCCCCGCCGGTCGACGGCATCATCGGCCCGATCACAGTCGGCGCCCTCGACGCCCAGGCGAATCAACCCGAACACAACCGGACCGTCCCCGGCGCGGTGCCGGCCGGGCCGCCCACAGGTACGCCGCCCGCTGTCAGCGTGGACCGGATCGACCTGGTCGACGGCCCGGCAGGCGCAATCGGCGGGTTCCCGGCGATCGTCGGCGGGGCCAGCCTCAACACCCCCGGGCCGTTCAACTCGAACACCGAGGTCAAGAACTCGCTACAGGTGCACTTCAACGTCGACAACGGAACCTCAGCCGATCTCACTCCAGTCCGCGAGATCCAGCGCACCGCGACCAGGGCAACCGGGGGCGTCAGCGACAACCCTCCCGACCAGGTGCTCCCCCCAGGGGTGGCCGGCCCGCCCGCGCCAGGGGGGTTCACCGGCGTGCTCATCGCCAATGACGGGCCCGCAGCCCATGAGGTCCAGCGGCCGAACGCGCAGACGCTGGTCGTGGCCGACGCGCCCGGGCTCAGCGGGATGGTCACAGCGAGCTATCCGGTCACCTACCGGGCCCACTTCATCCTCACAGTGAATGACCCGCGCGGGGCACCGATTGCCCGGGCCAACTACGACGTGGTGATCGATAAGCGGACCGAGACTGAAGTGCCCAATACCGCGAACCAGGTGAGCCTTACTGCCGCGCGGGACTTCGTCCGCGGCAAGGACCTCTAGGGTGGCCGTGAGCTCTGCCTCCCAACAGGGCAACCCCGCGGATGCCGAAGCGTTCTTGCGGCTGCCGGAGGTCAGCGCGCTGGTGACCGCAGGGGTGACCGCCGGCTTCTCCAAAGCGGCGATCCTTCGCTGCCTTCGGGGTTTGCGGACCATCTTCGATAGCTTGTCATTCGGGGAGCAGCCGGATTTCGACGTCCTCGACCGGGATGCCCTGCGGCAACTTACACCAGAGATCGACTTCGTGGTTAGGGCCATGGCCGGAAGCCCCGCCGCCAACCTGAGGACGGCCGGGTACCACGTCATGGGAGTGCTGGACTCGCCGTCCTTCGTGCCGGATCTGCGCGCAGCGTGCACCTCGCCGCTGGAGTGGGAGCGGATCGAAGCGGCCCGGGCCCTGGCGAGAATGAGTCGGCAGAGTTGACCTCTTGAGGTGGCATCGTAGATGCGTGCGGCCCCGGATCCCCGGATTCTCACCGGGTGGTCTGGGGCCTCACCTCACGTCCTCCGGTTTCCCCCGCGGGCTTTCCTCCGGTTTCCCGTTTGCCCGCCAGGTTCTCCCCCTTCGCCCGCCTTCCTCTGGTTTCCCGTCGTCCGGCGTTCTCCGGTTTGTCCCCTTCGGCCGTTGCCCGGTTCCGGTTCCCCTTCGGTGTCCCTCCGGGTTCCCTTTCCCTTGAGCAATCTTCACGATAGCGCTGCCGCGGGGCGGTTCCGCAGGCGTTGGTCCCGGGCGGCAAGGGCCTAGGTCACCAGTCCTGCCGCCACCCCTCGCCTGGATCTCGCCGTGATCCGACCCGCACTACAGATAGGCAGCGGCCGGACACGATGGGATGTCGCTACAGGATCGCCTGTTACGAGCGGCCGCGAGCGCAGGATACCGCCGCGGCCGAACCAGCCAGATAACGGCGGGAGTGTGCGCGACCCTTCACCCGTATTTGGGCCGCTCGAAGTGATCACGCACTCGGAGATCACTGCCAAGGGTTCCGCGGCCGCCGGAACCGGCTCGCTTCTGTGTGATCGTCCTGCCTCGCGGCTGATCCGCCGCTGAGCGGGTGAGCAAGACACAGTGCCGGCCGACCTGGCCGCCGTTACAGCAGTGGCCGGCGCGAGCCGTGGTGGGGCGTTCAGCGCGGCTCGCAGATGACCAGCGGGATGTCGCGTTCGGTGCGGCGCTGGTAACTGCCGTAACCGGCGTAGGCGGCCACCACCCGGGGCCACAACTCCGCCTTCTCGGCCGGCGACGCCCGGCGGGCCCGCACTGGGTGGCGGAGGCCGGCCATGGTCAGCTCGATGTCCGGATCAGCGATCAGGTTGCGGTACCAGTCCGGATCGCGGTCATCGCCGCCCTTGGAAGCCACCAGTACCACCCGGTCCCCCTCGATGACCGGCGCCGTGAGCATGGTCGGGCGCGGCGGCCCGACTTGCGTCCTACCGTATGCAATTCGACAACCGGCATCCCGAACGCCGAGCCCAGCACCTGGCCGCCGGTGAGATGGACGATGGCCCGGTGAAGCTGGCTCATAGTCTTCAGGCTGATATCGGCCAGGTACTGCTGCAGGTGTCCATGCCGCGACCATAGAACACGACGGGCACCCCGCCAGCTACGCAAGGCCCACCCCGAGCCAACCGACCGGGCCCGGGCGCCACTCAGCCGGTCACCGCGACCGTCGACGACCAGCCGGCACCCGGATCGCGGCATGAGCGAGCCTCCGCTGAGCCCAGCGGCGGTGACCGGGACCCTTCCAGGTGAGAGGATCTGCACGGTGGAGCACGTGTACTTGCCGCGGCTGGATACGCAGCTCCGGGCAGACGGTCACCAGCGGGCGCATGCAGCGGGTCAGGTGCCGAAACTCACGTTCTGGCCGGTGACGTACACCAGCACGCCCTGGCCGGTGACGCTAACGCCCTTAATCGTCATTCCCAGCGGCAGCGCAGGCAGCGGCACGGTGGTGCCCCGCAACGAGCCGAGCAGTGCGATCGGGATGCCGCCAGCGGAGATCACCACGATGCGGATGCCACCGGAGCCAGCCCGGGTCACCCGGGCGGTGGCGGTCCCGGTGACCTGGCTCAGGCGGGCGGTGATCTTCACCCGGTCAGGGCCGTCGGCGGCCAGCGTGAGCCCCGGCATTCCCGGTCATCCCGGCGAGCCCGGCGAAGCCGACCAGGGCGGTGCCAGAAAGCCGGGAGGCAGTCCTCCCGTTGCCGCTGCCCCGCATTCCGTACAGGGTGAGGTCGAAGTGCCTGACCTTCACCGGTCCCAGTTTCTTACCTGCTCCCCTGATCACGACCTTGTTAAGGCGCCTGGCCGCCACCTGGGTCAGGAACGGGAAGCCCGCGATGGTCACGTGCGGCTTAGCGGAGAACCCCCGGTCCTGGATCTGCCTGGCCAGGCGGTCCTGGGCGCAGATCACCGCGACCCGGTCGGCGGTGAGCATCACAGCAAGCAGCGCCCCCACGATGGCCACGACGATCACACTCTCCACTATGGGGCCGGCGGTCGAGCTACGGGGCATCTGCCATCCACCCAGGCATCCGGTCAAGCTTGCCAGCTCTGGCCGCCTCCGCCAGGTCCAGCTGCAACGACCTGTGCGGCGACGGCATAAGAGCGCCCCGTGCCCGGAGTTGCCGCGGGCTGGGAGGCGCGGGGGGCCGGCGGGGAGGCTTACCCTGGCCCGCAGGATGCGGAGCGGGACGATGAACGCCACACAGTATGTTGTGCCAGCGGTGCTGCGCGGCGCTATGTTCGTGCCCAGGCAGGCGCCCGGGCGCCGCGAGCCTGCCCGGGTCAGCGCGGGCGCATTCACGGCTGCGGGCCTGCCAGTACCCGGGCACCCGGCACAACGCAACGTCTACCAGCTCACCCGGCGGCGGGGGCTGCCCTGGACGCCCGGGCTGGATGCCCGTATCGGCCGCCGCGGCGGCGAACTGCTCGGCCACGGGCAGCTGGTCCTAGTGGACATCGACACGCCGGTGGCCGCTGACGGCGCGCCGATGGTGAACGCGCTGCGCTGGCTGGCCGACCGGGCGGTGGCATCGGGGGGGTTGCTTGACCTGTCCGCCACGGTGTCGGTGCGTACGCCGGGCCACCCGGACAGCGGGCACCTTCCCGGGTGGCACCTGTGGTACCGGGCCGATTCTGCCTGCCCGGTGCGCATGGGCCCGCTGGCGCGCTGCCCTGCTGTCGAACTGCGTGGCCGTGGCACCTGCCCGGGGTCGCCTGGGTATGTGATCTGGTCTGAGCCGGGCCAGCTGCCGGTCCTGCCGGCATGGGTCGCCGCCCTGGCCGGGCCGCCCCCCATTCCGGTGACCAGTACCCGGACGGGCCATGGCAGCGGGGGCGGGCAGGCCAGGCTGCACGGGATCATCGGGCGGCTCCTGGCCGCGCGGCGCGGGGAACGGAACCGACTGTTGTTCTGGGCCAGCCTGCGGATCGGTGAGCTGGTCGCTGAGGGGGACCTTGACGCGGCAGCGGCCTGGGAGGCGCTGACCGGCGCCGCCGCGCAGGTCGGGCTGGCCGGCGAGGACGGACAGCGGGCCGTCGCGGCCACGATCAGGTCGGGATTCCAGCGCATGGGAGTGGCCTATGAGCCTCGGGGCTGACCACGCCGCCACGATCATCGCCGCGGCCGGCGACCGCCGCCGCGCGCCCAGCCAGGACCACCACCTGGCGGCAGACCGGAATGGCCAGGCCGGCAACAGCCAGGCGCACCCGGCGACACGGACGCTGATCCTGAACCGGGAACCACAACCGGCCACAACGGCGACTCGTCGGGGTCTATACCTCCGGCGCCGGATCGCCGATTCCGTGCTACTGCCGGTGCCCCGGTTCGCTATCTGCAGGTAATGCAGAATGACCAGTTCTGGTCAGGCGGAGTTGCGGTATCCGGCGCTGAGCGCACCTGTGTCCTAGTCGCGGTCGAGCGGGTTCAGGTCGCTGACCTCACCAAAGACGACTAGCACGTCGCCGGGCTGTAGCTGGAGCTCGCGGGCAGGATTGGCGATCAGCTGCCCGTCGGGGTGGCGGACCAGCAATGGCACCGCCGGCCCGCGCAGCTCCTGCAGGCTCCGGCCTGCCAGCGGGGACCCTTCGGTGATCGCCAGCTCCTCCAGCCGCAGGTCGGGCTGGCCGGCGCGTGCGAGATCGAAGAACTCCACCACGTGGGGCCTGACGGCAAGATTCGCCATCCGCCTTCCACTGGTCACATACGGTGAGACCACATGGGTAGCGCCCGCTCGGTACAACCGGTCGGCTGACTGCTCCCGGGCGGCCCGGGCCACGATCAGCAGACCGGGGCTGAGCGAGCGGGCGACGATGGTGATGAAGACGTTCTCGGCGTCCGAGTCCACGGCGCAGATCAGCCCCTGGGCTCGTTCGATCCCTGCCTCGCGCAGCACCGCCTCGTCCGACGCATCGCCGATCAGGTAGCACCGCCCGTCGCGTTCCAGGTCCGGTTCCAGTTCAGCCTTGCTATCCACGACGACGAACGGCACGCCGCCGGCCTCCAGCTCCCGGGCGATGGACCGGCCGACCCGGCCGTAGGCGCAGACGATGAAGTGTCCGCGTAGTTCATCAAGGCGCCGGCGCATCCGACGGCTCCGCGAAAACAGGCTTACCCGGCCTTCCACGATCGCGGTCGCGGCCAGGCCCAGGATGACGAAGAACAGGCCGACGCCGAGGAAGGCCAGCCCGGCGGTGAAGACCAGCACACCAGTTGAGAGATGACTGCTGGACGCAAACCCGACTGTGGTCAGCGTAAGCAGGGTCATGGCCGCCGCCTCCCACGGCGGATAGCCAAAGCTCACGTAGCCTGCGATCCCGGCGGCGACCAGCACAACCGCCCCGGTGGCGACCAGCACGCCACGGGGAACCCGTGACCGCGGTCTCATCCACTCACCCTCCTCACCAGCGTTGTTGCCCGGCAGCCAGGCCACCTACTCCGGCATGATGCCTGAGCATGGACCACTATTCCTCCGGCCGGACGGTCAAGGGCAGGGCAGTTCGGCCCTGCGCCCGCGGGACTTCGGTCACCGTTTCCCAAGGCGGCCGCGGCGCCGGGCATTCGCCGCCTGTGGCCGGTGCGGGCTGCGCGGCGATCCGGGCGTGGCCGGGGCAGCCCGGTGAACGCGCATGATCTGCTTGCCCTGCTGCTGTACCCGGGCACGTTCCGGTCGTGGGACGCCGACCCGGTCGACGTGCGGCCGGATCCGGCCTACGCCGCCGACCTGGCCGAAGCCCGGCGGAAGACCGGTCTGGATGAATCGGTGGTCACCGGGGGGGGCTGCTCGGCGGCCGGCGGATGGCGGCGGCGGCGTGCGAGTTCGGTTTCCTCGGCGGGTCGGTCGGCACAGCGGCCGCGGAGCGGCTGACGCGGGCCGTCGAACGGGCCACTGCCGAACGCCTGCCAGTAATCTGCCTGCCCGCCTCCGGCGGCACCCTGTCCGGATCGCGACTCCCCGAGGGCACCCAGAGGGCCGAGAAACCTGCACGTCCGCGGGCTGATTGACGCCCTGATCGCGCCGGGCGAACTCGCCGTCTTCCTGGACCGCGTGCTCACCGCGATCATCGCCGAGCCGCGCAGCGCGCCCCGGCCAGACCCCGCTACTCCCGGTCCCCACCGTCCGCAGCCCGTACGGCTGAGCCAGCCGCGGCCTGCCTGCGGGGCCGTGCAATGATGAAGGTATGCGCTGGCGGATCCGGCCGTTCGCGGTCGCGGCCAGTCGGAGGAGCGCGCGAGATGCCCGCGGCGGCCGGGTTCTTCTCCTGGCACAATGCCCGGGCAGGCTATGCCTGGCCTCGGTGATCGTTTACCCCGGCGCGTCGCGCATCTGGGCGGTATGCCTGCGTGGGTGCGCGGCCTGGCTCTTAGCCTGCTGAGGGCGCTCGGCCGGCGGGAGGGCGCTGGACGTAGGTAACGGTCATCGGGTTACGCAAGGCGATGGTGACATGCTCGGAGACCGGCGGGCTCGGCGCGCTGTAGCGCACGCCGGGCGCTGGGTCGTTCCCGGGGCCTCCGGGGTTGTACAGGGGCTTGTAGCGGCCGGTCGACGGGATCTCGACGGTGGTGATGCGCTGGGCCGCAGCCTCGCTGCCGTCCAGAACGATATCGATGTAGTTGTTCCGGACCTCGGTGTAGCAGGCGTCGTAGCTGGCCTGCTTCCTGCCGAGGTTCGCGAGCCCGACGACGCGCAGCGGCTTGCCGTCGATGTAGTACGTCTTGCCGGCCTGGGTGAGCGCGACCTTCCTTCCCGATGAGGTGACCGCGATGACGCGGAAGTACTGGTCATAGTCGGTCGGCAGCAGGGGGGTGACGCCGTTGGGAGCCATACCGCCCGACGTGTACATCCGGAGCCGGAACTTTGCCTGGCTGCCGTACAGGCTTATCCCGTCGTTGGGCAGGTTCTGGCGGAAGATCGGGGGCCCGGTGTTGCCCGCGGCCGACATCTTGCTGAGCTTCGCGGCCACGAGGGCGGGACCGCCTCGCTCGGCCGGGGGAATACCGGGACGGGTATAGGGCGAGCCCGGGGTCTTGACCGAGAACCCCACCGCGCTGACGATCCGCCGGCCCGGCCCGACCAGCTCGAGAGTTGACGAGCCACGGACCACCTGGACCGAGGTCGGGTAGATCGCGCCCGGCTGGTCCGGCGGGACCCGGTTACCGAAGTGCCCGAACAGGACCGCCACCGACCGCTCGTTGTACTCGAAGTTCGGCCAGATCGACGTGACCTGCGGCGTGACGGACGTTCCGTTGCTGAGGCTGACCTTGAAGTCGTCTGCGTCCAGGGTGCTCGGCAGGATCGGCCAGCTGAACTCGACCGGCAGCCCGTCGGAGTAGTAGACGTCCTCGCCGTAAAAGCTCCGCACGCCCGAAGGCGCCGACGCCGAGGTATAGCTGGACAGCGGAGGCGTCTGCCCGTCAGCGCAGTGCACGTTGTTCCACGTGCCGCCGGCCAGGACCGCGAGGGTCTTGCTCAGCCCCACGTCGCTGGTGCTGAGGTCCGGCACGCCGACGATGCTGGTGAAGCCCAGCCCGGCGGCCATCATCTCGGGCTTCTGCGCCCAGATGTCAGCGTTGATGATGACGTCCTGGCGGAGGATCTGATAGCTCAGCGGGATCTTTCCGCCGCTCTGCTCCGGCATAGCCAGGCCGGCGTTCGCTAGCCCGGCTGATACGGCCAGGGCCAGCAGAGCCGTCGCGCGGGCCAGAACCGAGATCATCATGTCGGCGAGGTCTATCAGAAACTTGCCACCGGAGTGACCCGACACGCCGACGCAAGGTGAACGACTATTTACTGAAAGTGATGCCGACGGTCAGTGAACGGCTCGGCCTGAGCACCGGCCGCCGGTAGCGGTGAGCAGACCCGCTCATCGGCATCGCATGTCAGGTCGACTTCGCGATGCGCCAAGGGAGATCGTGACGCGTCAGATTGACCAGTTCGGCGCTCCTCAAGCGATCATGACCAAGGGTCTGCTGACCGCGCAGAGCGGCGGATCTTTCGCGGCACGATTGCCCGCCGTGTATTCGGGTCCTGTAACCAGGCCTATGGCATCTGTTTCACCGGGGCCGGGCTGATCGTTGTCGGCGGCTGGGAGGCCGGTGGCGAGCAGTACTGGAACCTGCTCGGCGGCGGGGTCGAGCCGGGCGAGACGCTGGAGGACTGCCTGGTCCGGGAAGTGCGGGAGGAAGGCTGCGCTCGCGTCGCCGGCAGCTCGCTACATCGGGTGCCAGCGCGTTGATGATCCCGGGCACGCGGCTGGGCCCTGGCGCTATTACCAGACCCGCTTCTGGGCTCGGGCCGGGCTGTTGCCATGGGATCCGCGGCACGAGGTCCCCGAACGCCGCCTGGTCCGGCCGGAGGGCTTTCTCCAGGCCCTGAGCTGGGGCTCGGCCCCCAGTGCCGCCATCATCTTGGAGGAGGGGCTCAAGGTCGAGGCCGGGCACAGGAAGAGCTGACGGCCCGGCGGCTGCCGCGGCCATCTCATCTGAGCCTGTCCGGGCGTACGACGTGAACCCGGCCGGGTGCTGCCGGCGGTGGCAAGCTACGGGGATGCGACTGCGGAGCCCCGGCGGCATCGATGGCGCCCTATCAGGCTGTCCTGCGCGCTGACCGGGCAGTGGCGGGTATTGACCGGGAGCGCACATGCCGCTGAGCTGTCGCCGTGCGGTGCCTGGCATCGTTGAGCAGGCCGCCCCGGCTGCATCGGCCGGGGCAGACGGTGGCGGGCAGCCAGATCGGCGCTAGCGGCGGCCGGCGGCACGGCAGGAGGCAGCGAGGATGAGCGAGAGCCGGGCGCCTGAGGTCCGCGACCTCGGGCAAGTCACGTTCCACATCGAAGGTCCCCTCGGGATCGTCACCCTCAACCGGCCACAGGTGCTGAACGCCCAGGGCTACGAACTGCTGGCCCAGGTCGACCAGGCGTTCGACCTGGCGCAGGCCGACCAGGGTATCCGCGTGGTGATCGTGCGCGGCGCGGGCGGCGTGTTCTCGGCCGGCCACGATCTGAGCCCAGGCCAGCAGCGGGGCGAGGACCCGCTGGAGCGGTATGACGAGTTCAAGAAGTACAACCTGGACCTGCTGCTCAAGTGGCGCGACTTTCCCAAGCCCACCATCGCGATGGCCGACGGCTACTGCATCTACGCCGGGTGGATGCTGGCGGCCGTCATGGACCTGGTGTTCGCCTCCGACCAGGCGCAGTTCCTGGGCGGGTTCGTGGAGTACAACTCCATCCCCTGGGACCTGGGCTTCCGCAAGGCCAAGGAGATCTGCTTCGAGAGCCGCTTCATGACCGCCGCGGAGTGCCAGGCCGCTGGCTTCGTCTCCCGCGTCTTCCCCGCAGCAGACCTCGAGCGTGAGACCCGTGCCTTCGCCCGCCGCGTCGCCGAGAATCACCCGTTCACCCTCCGGATGACCAAGCTGCAGATCAACAAGGCCCAGGACGCCCAGGGCTTCCGGTCACTGCTGGAGGACAGCCTGGGCGACTACATCGCCATGATGTTCATGCCCGGCTTCAGCACGATCCTGGAAGACAACAAGCGCCTGCGCGCCGTCGACCTCGCCGTCCGCGGTCGGCGAGGCGAGCGCTACGGCCAGGACGGCACCCAGCGCGAGACCTGACTGACGGCCCTAAGCTCGCCGCCCCGCCGATCGCCTGGTTCTGTCGCTGCGTTGACCGGTGAGGCGGTCATCCGGTCTAGCGGTGGCCGCGACGTTTTGCGGTTTTGCGGGGTGCGGGAAGGATCTGCTGAGGTCAGGATCGGGAAAGGTCACCTCGATCTGGAGCCCGCCGGTGTCCTGCGGTCGGGCGGAGATGCGGGCGCCGTGAGCGTCGGCGATGGCCTGCACGACGGCCAGGCCGAGGCCGTGTTCTTCGCCGTGGCCGACCCGGTCCGCGGCTAGTCGCTGGAATGGCTGGAAGAGCCGGTTCACTGCGGCCGCTGGCACTGCGGGCCCGGTATTGGCCACTGATAGGACGGCGCGGGAATTCACGGTGTTTGTGGTGATTTCGACCCGGCCGCCGGGGACGTTGTGGCGTAGGGCGTTATCCACGAGGTTCACGACCAGCTGCCTGGCCAGGCGCGGACTGCCCGCCGCTAGTGCCAGGCCGAGAGCGGTGCGTAGGGTCAGGTTCCGGCGGTCCGCGTCGGGCTGCCGGGTGGCTAGGACCTGGCCGGTCACCTTGGCTAGGTCGATGGGCTCCCGCTGGTCGAGGCCGGCCTGGCCCCGCGCGAGGGTGAGCAGCGCATCAATCAGCCGCTGCTGCTCGGTGCCGGAGGCCAGGACCCGCTCGTGTGCGGCGCTGAGCGTTTCGATGGTGGCGCCGGGATCGGCTAGGGCGACCTGGCTGATGACCCGCTGCCGGGCCAGCGGGGTGCGCAGTTCGTGGGCGGCGTTGGTGATGAACTGGCGCTGGGCGGCGAAGGATGATTCGAGCCGGGCGAGCAGCCCGTCGAACGTGTCCGCGAGTTCCTTGAGCTCGTTATCGGGAGCGCGCAGGGCCAGCCGTTCGCCCAGGCTGGCGGCGGAGATCTCGCGGGCGGCGGCGGTGATCGTCCGGATCGGCCGCAGCATGCGGGCTGCGATGAACCAGCCGAGCGCGATCGACAGGGCCGCCGTGACGGCCAGCGCTGCCGCTGACTGGATGAGCAGTTCGTGCAGCACGGCCGCGTGCTGCTGCACAGCCATGGCTCGCGCCTGCCCGGCACCGATGACGTGGCACTTTGAGGGCTCACCTGGCCTGGCGCACAGGGCGTTTCCGGCCGTGTTGCCGGTGAAGGCCTGGACGACCAGAGCATAGGTCACGGCGAGCAGCACGGCGCCAGAGGCCAGGAACAGGCCGCCGTACCACAGGGTCAGCCGGAGCCGCGCGGTGCGCTGCGGTCGTCGGGCCCGTGCGATCATCGCGGTGAGCCCGCGGCGTTTCATGACTGTTCTCCGATCCGGTACCCGGATCGTGCGACCGTGTCGATCAGGGGCGGGTCGCCGAGCTTCGCCCGCACCCGGCTGACCGTGATCTTCACGGCGGCGGTGAACGGGTCGGCGTTCTCGTCCCACACCCGCTCCAGCAGTTCCTCGGCCGATACCGCCCGGCCACTCGCGGCGAGCAGCACCTCCAGCACCCCGAACTCCTTAGGGGCCAGGTCGAGCTGCCGGCCCGCCCGCCAGGCGCTTCGCCGGGCGGTATCGACCACCAGGTCGCCGCGTCGCAGCACCGGCGGGATCGCCGGCTGCGCGCGGCGGAACAGGGCGCCGATCCGGGCGACAAGCTCGGCGAAGTCGAATGGCTTGCCCAGGTAGTCATCGGCACCCAGGCCGAGCCCTTTCACTAGGTCCTCGGTTTCCGCCGTCCGGATGCGCTGCGGGCGATCGCCTCGGCCTGCCGCACGCAATACGGCGGCCCTGCCATGACGGTGCCCGTCAGGTCAGGGACGCTCACCTCGCAACCCCGCGCGGCCAGGTCAGCCGCGACCAGAGCCCAGGTCGCCGACCCGACCAGCGGGCTATGAACGAGCAGCAGCCGGGCAGCCACCTCCTATTCGTACCATCGGGCCTGCCATGCTGGTCTCGCGATCCACCGAACCGAATGCCCGATCTTGCGCGGTTGCACCGATGGTCTCCCCGCCTGGCCACGCGGCGCCAGAACGAACGGCAGTGTGCGCACTGCTCCAGACGAGGGCCGATTACGCTTCGTGGGCTCTATGAATCGGGGTTGTTCAGTGCGCCGTAGTGACATTGCCTGGCTTGAATGTCAGCGCTGTCAGCGTGACTGTGGCGTTCCATTGGGCTTTCTGATTAGCAGGGTAGCTCCAGGAGAGAGTATCGATAGAGCCGGGGCCGACCACGTCTCGCTGGTACACGATGGTACGTCCGCTATTCTTGTAGCCGCTCACGGTGACAATGTCCCCGCTGATATTGGCATAGACGACAGACAGGAGGCGGCCGTCGGCCGCTTCGTCCTGCCCGGGTGAATAGTTAAGAACGTTATTTGTTCCGTAAGCCGCCAGTAGAACCTGACCATCCGGTGAGGTCCATGCTTGTCCGTCGCCGTCTTCGGGTGGCGGCTGTGCCTTGAAGGACGAGGGCCAGAGCGCGGTAAATCCGTAACGCGGATTAGCGTACTGATTGTAGCCGGGTGCGGCGCTTCCCTGGCTGCCGGGAGATGGCGATGGCGGCAGTGAGGACCCTGGTGAGCTAGCGGTCGCGGACACAGATGGGTGCAGCTTCACCGCTGGAGGTGGCGTGCTCGAATGGGAGGTGGCGGATGCTGCGCGGACGCTGGTGCCCGAGGGTGAATGGGAGGAGCCCGTGGTCACGACGATAACCGCGCCGACCCCTACCGCGGCCGTGGCAGCAACTGCCATGAGCATACGGAGGTGCTTGAGGTGCCGGAGGTGCCATAGGTGCCGGGATTCCCGGGGTTCCTGCGGTGCTTGCGGTGCCGGTGGGCTAAAAGGCAGGTTGACCTGCTCCACGGCGGCGCCTTGCATCGCCGGAGTAGCGCCGGACGGCCACAGGGCGGCCAGCAGCAGCGCCGCCTCGGCCAGGCGCGACCGGCCGCGTTCCTCCCAGTACGGGCCGTACGCGTCTACGGCGACCGCGCGCAGGTCGGTGACGAAGGCGGCCGCGTCGGCGGGCCGGTCCCCGGGGTTCTTGGCCAGCCCGGCCGTGACCAGCGGCCGTAGCGGCCCGGGTACCGGATCCAGCGGTACCGGGTCGGAGCGGTGCTGGGCCAGCAGCGCCTCGGTGGTCTGCCCGGTAAACGGCGGGCGCCCGGTCAGGCACTCGTAGAAGGTCGCCGTGGCCGCGTAGACATCCCCGGCCGGGCTGGCCGGGGCACCGCCGAACTGCTCCGGCGGCGCGTACGCCAACGTGCCCGCTGGGACCGGCCGGTCTCCGGCCCGCGCCGCGATGCCGAAATCGGTGAGTTTGCTGGCTCCCTCCCCGTTGACCAGCACGTTCTCCGGCTTGTAATCGCGGTGCACCACCCCCCGCCGGTGCGCCGCGGCCAGGCCCAGCAGCGACCCCTGGAGCACCACCAGCGCCGCCTCCGCGGTGGTCTTGCCCTGACGGGCCAAGATCTCCCGCACCGAGACCCCGTTGACGAGCTCCATCACGATGGCCGCCCCGGCCGACGACTCGACGTACTCATACAGCCGGACCACGTTCGGATCATTCAGCGACGCCAGCATGGCCGCCTCCGCGCGGAACATCGCCGCGAACCCCGGATCGGCCAGCAACTCACGGCGCAGGAACTTGACCGCCACCAAAGTCCCCGACTCGCCGTGCCTGGCCAGCACCACCTCGCCGAACCCGCCCGAACCCAGCGCCCGCAGCTCGGCGTACCCGGGAACCTTCCACTCCGGCATGTCAATCCGCCCCCTCCGACGGGCCAGCCCAGCCCGCGCCAGCCCGACCTGAGGGCCTGCCCTGCGATCTCAAGCCACGCGCATTCATGGCTCTGGCCCCTGACATTAGGCATGTAAACCGCATCCTGCACGGCGACGCCGGCTTGCTGAGCGGCTGCGCCAGTCGGCGGTACGGCTGAAGCGCCCGCCGGCAGGGGATCATTTGGCCCGCAGCCAGGGCGACAGCGATTCCAGGAACGCGCCATGCGACGTCCGCCGGGACGCGGGCCGGCGCCATCCCGCCATCAGTTGCGTCGACCGACGGCGCGGGATCGGGCTCGGATGGCACTTTCCGCATCTGGCCTACCTCGCGCCTTAGCGGGTCCGCTGCTTCGGCATCACAACAAATTCAGGCATAAATACCGTCCCCCCGGCCGCCCTGGCGACCGTCCATTCCCGGCTCCGCCGGTGCCCGCTACATCAGCGCAGCTGCCGCCCTCCCGGCCACACTGGCCACCTGGCCGACCGCAAACTGAGTACCTGAGTCTTGCACCACGACCATCATTAGGTCAATGCCTGCCAGACCGCCATATAAATGATCAATCAGAATCCGCCACCCGCTTTTAGCGCTAGATAACGAGGCATAATATACGTTCGCCCTCCCGAGCCGAACCCGCCCCACTCATAACGCTAGATAATCTGGCAACGCAAAGGCGCGTGTGCCTATACCGTGTTCACTCGCATGAGTGCGTGTCGGCAGTCGCGCCGATCACCCGGATATGCGCGCAGCGCAGGCTATGTTGTCACGCTCCCGTCGTGTACCAAACGACGGATATCGCGTAGAGCGCCAGGCACAGTGCGTCACTGTAGGTATTCATACTCGCTGTCCATGGCGCCGGTGAGCCGGCTGCCCCGCAGCGTCCAACGTCCGCGTCAGACCCGAGTTGAGCCAATTTAGTGCGTACCTGAGTACCTGTGGATGCGGTCAAGCGCGTCGGGGAGGTCGGGCATGGGATCTACGGCGGTGATGGTGCAGGTGCCGGTGCGGAGGGTTGCTATCGTGCGTCTATGGACGACGGGTGGCGCGTCTGCATTGCGTTCGGTGTCCTGCCGCGCAGCTTGCATTCCTTCCGGCGGGCGCTGATCTCTGCGTTGGGCAGCCGCCTCGGCGATCAGGTAGCGGTCAGCTCGAGCCGGTGGGGTACCCAGATCTTCGTGTACGCCCCCAGCGCCGGATCGGCTGATGAGGCCGCGCACGTGGCGCGTGAGGTGCTCGCGCGGCGCGACGTCAGCGCGCCCGTCCGGACGGAGTTCTGGAGCCCGCGGGGCCAGGAGTGGCGGAATGCGGCGGACGAGCCGTCCGCCGATCCCGTTGCCGAGCGGCAGGCTGTGCACGAAGCCCGTCAGGAGCGAGAGCGGCAAGCGTCGGTGACGTCCGGCCGTCCCGCGCGGGAGGTGTGGGTCGAATTGCCGTCACACGAGGATGTGGTGCACCTAGCCGGGCATCTTGCCGCCCGGGGATGGCGGGTCCGCCCGCGCCGCAGGCACCTCATCGTCGGCGCGGACTGCGAAGACGACGCTAAGAGCCTGGCCCGGGAGCTGTCCGGTGACGGCCGCGCTGATGCGGATGCGGCCTTCCGGGTCCGGCGGGTCGATATATATGCACCCTGGCCTGGCGGTGGCGCCGGTAGTTGATCCGGGTCGTGTGAGAGTCTTGCGGCCCGCGTTGCGGGCAGGAAGGCCCGGCAGCAACATGGCGACGAGGAAGAAGCACGCGGCCAGCAAATTAGCAGGTCACCACACCGCGCCATCGGTTACGCCCGACGGACCTCCTCGCTGTGCCGGTGAGTCCAGTCAACGATGCGGGGGATGGTCCGCTTCGATGCGGTACGACTTGCCATCAGGCCAACGTGGCCGGCCGGCAGCCGGATCTCCTCGACGTCGGACGAACCGACCAGATGCACGACCGGTCCCACCGACGCGACGGGGGATATGTGGTCGCGCTCGGCCAGTACCGACAGGAACGGGCAGCGGACATCCGTCAGGTGCACCGGCTTGCCGCTGAGCAGTACCGTGTCGTTGACCAGGGCGTTGTCCCGCATCATCTGGACCAGCTGGCGGAACGCGGCACCGGGGAATGGCACGTGGTCCTTGGTCCACTGGCTCATGGCCTGGTAGGCCGCCATCTGCTCGTCGCTGCTCAGGTTCTGCCACAACATCACGTAGGAGCTGAGGTCGCCGGTCGGCTTGATGACCCTGAAGGCGTTGTGCACGGTCTTGGGCGGCACGTTCCCCGTGGCGTCGATCAGCGCTTCGGCATCGAGCCGGCCGTCGCTGAACAGCCTGCTGAACAGGCCCATCCGGGCGAAGTCCACCGGGGCGGCCACGGTGATGAGGTTGCGGACCGGCAGCTCAGGGTGGCGGGCGGCCATGAGGAGCGCCAGGTCACCGCCGAGGCAGTAACCCAGGACCGTTAGGCCATCTGATCCCCCCTCAGCCAGCAGCGCCCTGACCGCCTGCGGCAGGTAGTAGTCGACGTAGGTTTCGAGGCTGTTATCGGCGTCCTGATGGTCGGGCACCCCCCAGTCGATGAGGAACACGTCCAGCCCGGCCTCGAGCAGCCGTCCCACGAACGTATTGCCTGGCGAGAGATCCAGCACGTAGCTGCGGCTGATCAAGCTGTGGACGATGAACACCGGAGGCCGCCACCGCCGCTGGTCGCTGCGGTACCGCCACAACTCGACCTTGTCCCGTTTCCACACGACGTCCTTTGGCGTCTGCCCGACCTGCGGGCGCCCGGTTCCCGCGAAGTACTTCACCCCGTTGCGGGCTCGAATGGCCTGAAGCCCGGCATTACCGCGGACCCGCGCCAGCACCTCCGCGGGACTTGCCATCACAGCCATCGGCCTGCCCCTCCCGCTCTGCCTGGTCCAGTTGCCGGGTAAGGTCCCGCACGCGCCGGTCCAGGTCACGGATCTCGATGCGCAGCCGGGTAACGTCGTCGGCCGCGGGCAAGTTGATCCGGTGAAGGCCGCGGGTGCTCACCGCGCCCAGGTGGCCGGCGAGCTGTGCTCCCCGCCGGTTCAGTTCTGCCCGGGCCCTCGTTGCGCTGGCCAGCGTGCTCGCGAACGTGCCGGTCCGCACGCCCGCCTCGAGCCGGGGAGCGACCGCGCGGTCAATCCGGTCATACATCTGGCGCCACAGCGGTGATCTGGACATGTCTATGCCTGCCCGAGGTCTTGCGGTGGGCTCACTTCGCGGCGCAGGATCTTGCCGGTCGGGCCCTTGGGCAGGTCGGGCATGATCCAGACGTAGCGCGGGTATTTGTACGGTGCTACCCGGTCTTTCACGAAGGCGCGCAGTTCGCCGGTGGTGGCGGTGGCGGCGGGTTTGAGCGCCACGGCGGCGCCGATTTCCTCGCCGAGATCCGCATGCGGGATTCCGATGACGGCGGCTTCGGCGACGGCCGGGTGTTCGTAAAGGACTCCTTCGATCTCCAGCGGGTAGACGTTCAGTCCGCCGCGGATGATCAGGTCCTTCTTCCGGTCCACGATGTAGAAATAGCCATCCTCGTCGACTCTGGCCAGGTCGCCGGTCTTGAGCCAGCCGCCGGTGATCGTCTCGGCCGTGGCACCGGGGTTGCGCCAGTATCCCTTCATCACGTTGTAGCCGCGGATGACGATCTCGCCGATCTCCCCGGCGGGCAGTTCAGTGCCTTCATTGTTGACGACGCGCATCTCGACCTCCTGGATCGGCGTCCCGATCGAGCCCGGCTTGCGCACCCGGTCCGGGTGATTGAACGACGCGACCGGTGAGGTCTCGGACAGCCCGTAGCCCTCCAGGATCATGCACCCGAAGGCCCGTTCGAAACCGCGCATGACCTCCGCCGGCATGGCCGCGCCACCGGATACGCACACCCGCAGGGACGAGGTGTCCGCCCCGGCGCCGGCCGGGTGGTGCAGCATCGCCGCGTACATCGTGGGCACGCCCTCGAAGATCGTCACCCGGTCGCGGCCGACGATCTGCAGTGCCTTGGCCGGGTCGAATCTGGGCAGCAGGGTCAAGCTGGCGCCGACGGCGATGGCAGCGTTCAGGGCACATGTCAGCCCGAAAACGTGGAATAGCGGCAGGCAGCCCATGACCACGTTATCGGGGCCCGCGTTGAGCAGGTTGCGCGCCGTGACGCAGGCGTTGCGGGTGAGGCCTGCGTGCGTGAGCTCGGCGCCCTTGGGCACGCCGGTGGTCCCCGAGGTGTACAAGATGACGGCGTCATCGTCTGCGGCGCGCTCCACCCCTGCAGGCACAGGGGTCAGGCCGGTGAGCAATCCCGCGGCGTCGGGCTCGTCGACCTTCAGCATCTGCACCCCGGATGCGGCGGCACCCAGCGCGGCCTCGGCCGCCGCCGCATGCCAGGCCACCAGCATGCTGGCGCCGGAATCGCTGAGCTGGTAGGCGATTTCACGGCTCTTGAGCAGCGGGTTCATCGGCACGACGATGGCCCCGGCGGCCAGCGCGCCGTAGAAGGCAACCGGGAAGGCGGGCACGTTGGGCAGCATGAGGGCCACCCTGTCGCCCGGCGTGATGCCAGCCGACGACAGCAAGGTCGCCATCCGGTAGGCGGCATCTCGCAGCTGGGAGTAGCTCAGCACGAGCCCGTCCATGCGGACAGCCGGGCGTTCGGCGTGACGTGTCGCCGCCTCCGCGAACACCGAATTCAGGTCGGCCATAATGACCTCCATAACGGCAGAGCGCCGGTAGGGGCGCCGTCAGAGTCCTGTCTGTACTTGCAGAGCCGCGGGCCGGACAGCTTGCGTTGCCGGCGTTACCGCCGTGGACGCGTCCTCGTTGCCGAGGCCGCACGTAACCTGCGGCACCATCAGCGTGAGCTGCTGTCAACCGGGCGAACAGGGCCGAAAGCCCCTACCTGACCAGGCAGGCTCCGCCCGGCTCATGTATCACCGAACGCCAAACGTCGTCCGTACCAGTTGATGGCGGTTAACGCCGATGACATGGGTAAGCCCGTCCGGCTTCACCCGGGGAGGACGCGGAAATGAGCTGGAGTGGTCAGAGCTGGGGTCCCGAGCAGCCGCGCCTCGTCGCGGACCTCACCGGGGACGGCAGGGCGGACATCGTCGGCTTCGGGCTCGACGGCGTCTGGGCCTCGCTCAACAACGGCAACGGCACGTTCCAGCCGCCGAACATGGTCCTGTGCGGATTCAGCTTCCACACCGGCTGGATGGTCGAAAGGCATCCCCGCTTCCTCGCGGATCTGACCGGGGACGGCCGCGCGGACATCATCGGATTCGGCGATGCCGGCGTCTGGACGGCACGGAACAACGGGGACGGCACCTTCCAGCCCATGAAGTTCGTCGTCGCGGACCTGGGATACGACCAGG
The DNA here is from genome assembly GCA_963819785.1 of uncultured Actinomycetes bacterium. Lineage (GTDB taxonomy): Bacteria > Actinomycetota > Actinomycetes > Streptosporangiales > Streptosporangiaceae > Palsa-504. Next base: position 28,591 of record CAWFXW010000024.1, read on the forward strand.
GCTGGCGCGTCGATCAGCATCCGCGCTTCGTGGCCGATATCACCGGAGACGGTAAGGCCGATCTGGTCGGATTCGGCGATGCCGGCGTGTGGGTGGCGCTCGGCAATGGCGATGGCACCTTCCAGGCGCCGAGGCTCGTGGTCACGGACCTGGGATACGACCAGGGCTGGCGAGTCGATCAGAACCCGCGCTTCGTGGTGGATGTGACGGGTGACGGCAAAGCGGACCTGGTCGGGTTCGGGAACGACGGCGTCTGGGTCGCCCTGAGCAACGGGGACGGCACGTTTGCGCCGCCGAAACTGGTGCTCGCCGGATTCGACCAGGCGCAGGGCTGGGATGGGACCAAGCACCTGCGGATCATGGGTGACCTCAACGGCGATCACCGCGCCGATATCGTCGGGTTCGGCGACGCGGGAGTTTATTCCGCGATCAGCAACGGCGACGGCACCTTCGCCGCGGCCACGTTCATCCTCGCGGAGATGGGTTACGACCACGGCTGGCGCATTGAGAACCACCCGCGTTTCGCCGCTGACGTGACCGGCGACGGAAAGGCCGATCTGGTCGGCTTCGGCGACGACGGCGTCTGGGTTTCGGTCACCGGGGGAAGCGGCGCCAAGCTCGTGCTGGCCGGATTCTGCTACAACCAGGGCTGGCGGGTCCCGCTCCACCCCCGCTTCCTCGCCGACCTGAACGGCGACCGCAAGGCGGACATCATCGGCTTCGGCGACGCGGGAGTCTGGGTCGCCCTGAGCAACGGGGACGGGAGTTTCCAGGCCGCCAGTTTCGTGCTGGCCGACTTCGGCTACCACGCCGGCCCGGTCGTCCAGTCGATCACCATCGACTTCCATACCTACGATGACGACCTGAACGACGATTCGCTGCTGCACGTCTTCGTCATGAACCGGAGCAGCGACTCGTCGGATTCCGCCGGGCCTGCCACCTACGTCGCGAACCTTCAGGAGTACCAGGACGCACGACGCCGACTGGTTCGGCAAGAATCCCTATCTCGGCTGCGCCATCAACGCGAGCCAGGGGCAGACCTTCGGGGATCGACTCCACGCATACGGTCGACATCCAGCTGCGCTCAAAGCCGATACCGGTCGAGGAACTCCTGCTTCCCGCGGTGCACATCCACATCCTCGCGGAATCGAGCGACACGTGGAAGTTCGATTACACGCTCACCATCACGCTGGATGACGGGACCGTGCTTCCCGCCGTTCAGCTCGAACATCAACGGCCTCGCCGGGATCGTTCTCAACCAGGACAACCGCAACTACTACGGCATCTGCTCCGAGGTCCGGCCCGTCCCGCCCCGCACCGTACCGGTCACGGATTCCATCCTGACCGGCGTGACGATCGAATTCAACACGCACGACGACAACAAGAATTCTGACACCACGCTCAACATCCACATCGTCAACCGGCTGAGCGCGACGGCGAGCCAGGACATCTCGGTGGCCACCCATGTGGCCGCGGGCCAGGACGTTCCCGGATTCCGGCGATACCTACAAGCGCATCGATCTGCCGCTCGCTTCCAACGCGATCTTCCTGCGGGACATGGTCCTGCCGGTCGTCTTCATCGACATCGCCGCCGGCGAGGATCAGTGGATCTTCGACTACCGCGTGACGTTCTTCTTCGGCCAGGACCAGCCCTACTCGTGGACGATCTCCGGCGTCGTGCTCGATCAGGATCATCACAAGCACATGGGAGTCTACAACGGGCGCGCCTTCCCCACGACTGTTCTATCCGTACCCGCCGCTGAACTCCGCAGCCGTACTCCGCGCAACAAGACGATCTCGCTTGCTTTCGTCGGGCAGAAGCTCCAGGAACTGCTCAACAGCCGGCAGGCGCATCGGCAGCCCCGATCCGCTCATCAAGCTCAAGCTCGACAGCGCGACAGGATTTCGGCGATCAGATACCGCCGTCCTTCATGGACCTGCAGTTCATCGCCAACGATCCACCGCCGCCGGACGGCGCAGCCGCTCGATCCCGCTGTTCAGATGGGGACGACGTACGCCGCACAGCATCTCGGAGCTGGGGCAGTTCATCACGTGGTTCGGGCTCGGGGTTCATCTCAACGACATCAACAGCCAGTCCTTGACGCTCAGCGTCAACTCGGGCGACAGCCAGACACCGCTCACCGCTGGACCTGCAGTTCGAGACGGACGGCCCGACGGAAATCACCGGGACGATCTCCATCGACGTGATCAAGTTCGAGATCAGGATCCGGCTCACCCTCCGGTATCACCAGCCCACCAACGCCGTCGACCTGGTGGGCTGGGTGGACGACATCAACGCCGTCACGTTCACTCAGCAAGCCAATTCGCCCGTTCTACACGGTGAGCGGGACGTTCCTGGGGCAGCCGTTGAACGACGTCACCGACGATCCGCGAAATACAAGACAGACCTGATCGGCAAGGTGGTCGACGTTACCTTCACCACGTCCTCGACGTTCGATCCCGGGGGCATTATCCAGAAGGCGATCCGGGAAGGAATCTTCAACCATCTCAGCTGCGGCCGACTCCATCACGAAGGTGACGCTCCGGGATTCGCTCAATGCGACGGCCAGCTCGTGGCTGATGGGAGGTGTCATCGCCAGCGGCAATTCCGAACTGCTGCCGTACCCCAGCCCGTGCACGCTGGTCGGGGTCAGCGTCGACAACGACGTCCTGACCCTCAGTTACATCAGCCCGGAAAAGACCTTCGTCTACCAGACCCCGCCCGACTGGCCGGCCACGCTGGCGCCTGGCAGATTGGCGAACATCGACCATATCGTCGTCCTGACGCAGGAAAACCGGTCCTTCGACCACATGCTGGGGTACCTGAGCCTGCCCTTCGACAAGGGCGGCATGAACCGGAAGGACGTGGACGGCCTCAAGGGCGGCGAGTTCAACATGTTCAACGGGCGGAAGATCCAGTCATTCCGCCTGGCGGCGGGAGACATGATCTTCTCGCCGGGGCCGCCGAACGATTCCGAACGCGTCGCGCTCCAGGTCAACGGCGGAGCAATGGACGGCTTCGTGCAGGCGCAGGCCGACGAGTGCGGCCCGGCGACGGCCCACCGCGTGATGGGTTATCACACGGCTGACAACGTTCCCACCTACGACTCGCTGGCCCGCGATTTCGCGGTCGGCCACCGGTGGTTCTGCGCCGCACCCCGGGCCCACGTTCCCGAACCGCTTCTACGAGCTCACGGGACGGCCGAACATCGACCCTGGGGCGCCTGGGAGTACGCGAATTCCAGCCCGCTGCCGCCCGGTGCTCACGGACACGATCTTCGAGCATCTGACCGAGCGGAAAGTCTCCTGGGCCTACTTCGAGAACTTCTACACGCTTCCTGCGGTTCTTCGAACGTCACACCTTCGACTCGCAGAATGTCGTCAGCTTCGACGATCCGGAGCGAGGCTTTGCCGCGCTGGCGAAATCCGGGAATCTGCCGTCCGTGTCCTTCGTCGATCCGCACTTCGTCGACTATCCGCCCGGCAGCTTCTGCGACGAGCCGCCCTCGGACATCCGCAACAGCCAGCGGTTCATCCGCGGCCTGGTGGAGACCCTGGTCGCCAGCCCGAAATGGGACAAGACCCTGCTCGTCATCATCTACGACGAGCACGGCGGATTTTACGACCATGTGCCGCCGGTCCCGGCGGCCAAGGTGTCTCCCGAGATGCTCCCGACCACCGGGGTGCGCGTACCGTGCTTCGTGATTTCACCGTGGGTCAAAGGCGGCGCGGTGTTCGGCTCGGACACGCTGCACTTCGACCACACGTCGATCCTGAAGACGATCGCCCGGCGATTCATGAGCGACGACCCGCCGTATATGGGCGCGAGGTATGCCGCGGCCCATGACCTGTCCGAGATTCTGGACGACCACGATCCGGCCAGAACAGTTCCGCCCGTTCATCCCCTACAACCTGGTGTACGTCGCCTCCAGGATGTGCCTCGATGTGCAAGCCGCCAGCATGGCCGCCGGGACCCCGCTGTGGCAGTACACGCCAAATGGCACCGCTGCGCAGGACTTCCGGTTCGAAGACGCGGGCGACGGTTTCGTCTACATCCGGACTCTCGCGGGACTGTACGTGACCGTGAATGCGCCCTCGGGTATCCCGGCCGGCCCCGGGGCCACGCTGGGCATCAGGCAAGACCGGAAATATGCGCCCGGCTCGAGCGGTCCGCAGCACCCGGATTTCCAGCGCTGGAGGTTTACTTCCTCGGCTGTCACTGCGCTCGGCTCCGCCGACTACGAGATCTCGTGCGCGGCGGTCCCCGGAAAGGCGCTGCAGCCGCTCGACGGCGGTACGGCTTCGGGGACCGCCGTCGTGCTCGCCGACCCGGCACATCATCGGCCGACCGCCATTCCCAATCCGTGGACCGTGACGTCGCCCCTGCTGCCGTCCACGACGGGAGTTGAGGCCTAGGACCGGCTTAGGCCGGATACGCGGGATTGACCGCGGCTAAGACATCCGCGGAGACCGAGGATAAGGCGTTCGTCCGATGCGCAGGCACGGGCCTTACGGCGAACCTTGAAGGTGTGGGAAACCATAGCCATAAAGGAGCAGTGGGCATGAGCACAAGCCTGGTCCCGACGTTCGAATCGCTGTCGTTCCGGCGGCTGGTCAATGTCCCCTTCGAGACGTACATGGCCGCGGTTGACCGCTGGCTGCGCGCGGGGCGCGATGGCGAGCTCCGGTCCGGCGGAAGCCAGCTGCTCGGGCCGGCGGAGCACGATCACGACACGGGTACCCGCCAGATCCAGGTCCGCCTGGCCCGTGGGCCGCTGCACCCGCCGCTGCGGATGCGCCTGGTCATCGACCGCTGGTCCTCGTCGTCCACCGCGCTGGAACTCATTCCCGCCAGGCTCGTCCGGCCCGGCGCGGATTATTTCCGGGCCGGTGATCTCCTGCTTGACTCGCTGACCCGCTCGGTGTCCCAGCGCCCGGAGCCGTGGGCCGCGCCCTCAATCGCGTCGTGACATCGATGTGACGAGCCGGAAGCGCTCCGCTACCACCAGCGTGTCGTCGTCCACCGTGAACTGGGGGTCGCCCAGCTCGGCGCGTACCTCCGCGCCGTGCCAGAACCCTTCGTGCCCGGCTCGCCACTGGGCCACGGACTGATCGCCCTCGCCCTCGTCCACAGCGTGCCGCAAGTCCACGTCGGCAAGCCGGATCACCCGGACCTCCGTGATCTCGATCGCCGCCACCCGCTGGTCCGCGGAGTCGATCACCGCCAGCACCTGGCCGGCCTGCGGCAGCGGCTCGCTCCCGCGCTCGTACTCCACCAGCAGGCTGGTGGTCGTCGTCTTCGCGCCCGTCACGATCGCGGTCACCAGCCGGTCCCGCAGCGGTCCGGGGAACGCGAACTCCATCCGGGGCAGGTCATCCAGGTTCATACCGTCGAGGCTACGCAGGCCGGCAGGCGCCAGGCCCGGCGGGCGCGACAGGTCCGGCGGGCGCGCCAGGCCCGGCAAGACGCTACAGCTCGATGCGCGAGCCCATGATGACGGTGCGGTCGCGCGGTAGCTGGAAGTATTCGGCGGCGTCGGCGGTGATCCGCGAGGTCGCGATGAACAGCCGCTTGCGCCAGCGGCTCATCCCCGGATCGTGGCCCGGGACGAGCTCGATGCGCGACACGAAGTACGACAGCCTTTCCTCATCCAGGGTGGCGCTTTCCGCGGCGGCCTCGCGGATCAGCGGCAGCAGCTCCGGGACGTTGGTCTGGTCCATGTAGCCGAACCGCGCGGCGACGTAGGTGATCCGGTCGTCGGCGTATCCGAGGTCGTCGACCTGCAGCCGCTCCCCGGCGGGAATGTGCGGCGCGGGCGCCGTCTCGATCGAGAGGATCAGGACGTGGTGGTGCAGGATCTCGTTGTGCTCCACGTTCGCCCGCATCGCCAGCGGCGCCGTGTCCTTGCCGCGGTTGAGGAAGATGGCGGTGCCCGGCACCCGGTGCAGCGGGGGCTTCATGGCGTGCAGCTGATCGACGAACGCCGGAAGCGGGCCCTCCTCGTGGACTCGCCGCTGGGTGACCAGTTCGCGGCCCCTTTGCCACGTGGTGAGGATGGTGAACGCGATGACGCCGATCAGCAGCGGAAGCCAGGCCCCGTGGACCAGCTTGGTCAGGTTGGCGGCGAAGAAGAGCAGGTCGATGACGAGCAGGAGGCCGCCGCCCGCCAGCACGATCCACCGCCGCCAGCGCCACTGGTGACGGGCGTAGTAGAAGAACAGCAGGGTCGTGATCGTGATCGTGCCGGTCACGGCCGTGCCGTAGGCGAAGGCCAGCGCGGCCGAACTCCGGAACGCGAGCACCAGGGTCAGGACGGAAACCAGCAGCAGCCAGTTGATCCACGGGATGTAGATCTGGCCCATGATCTCTTCCGAGGTGTACTGGATGCGCAGCCGGGGGAGGTAGCCGAGCCGCGCGGCCTGGTGCGCGACCGAGAAGGCGCCGCTGATGACCGCCTGGGAGGCGATGACGGTCGCCACGGTGGCCAGGAACACCATCGGGAGCCGGGCCCAGCCCGGGGCCAGCAGGAAGAACGGGTTGCTGATGGTGGCCGGGTGACCCAGGATCAGCGCGCCCTGGCCCAGGTAATCCAGCACGCACGCCGGGAAGACGACCAGCAGCCAGGAAAGCCTGACCGGCCCGCGCCCGAAGTGCCCCATGTCCGCGTACAGCGCTTCGGCCCCGGTGACGGCCAGCACGACCGCGGTCAGCGAGAAGAACGCGGTGCCGAAATGGCCGGCCAGGAAGCCGATCGCGTAGCTGGGCGAGAGCGCCTCGAGGATCACCGGGTGGGAGACGATGCCGCGCAGGCCGAGCGCGCCGAGCACGGTGAACCAGACGCACATGACCGGCCCGAACAGCCGGCCGACGGCGCCGGTGCCCAGCCGCTGGGCCAGGAACAGCAGGACGATGATCGCCACCGTGATGGGGATGACCAGGCCGGACACCGACGGAGCGGCGACCTTGACCCCCTCGACCGCGGAGAGCACCGAGATGGCGGGCGTGATCATGCTGTCGCCGAAGAACAGCGAGGCCCCGAAGATCCCGAGCGCCGACAGCACCACCTTCGCCCGGCGCCCGCCGGGCAGGGCCCGCCGGCGGATCAGGGCGATCAGCGCCATGATCCCGCCCTCGCCGTCGTTGTCGGCCCGCATCACGAGCAGGACGTACGTGACGGTGACGATGATCGTCACGGACCAGAAGATCAGCGAGACGACGCCGAAGACGCTGTCGTGCGACACCTTGACCGGGTGCGGATCGCCCGGATCGAAAAGCGTCTGCACGGTGTACAGCGGGCTGGTCCCGATGTCCCCGAAGACCACCCCCAGGGCACCAACCGCCAGAGCCGTCTGTGCGGTCGCGCGCTGGCTCACGCCCACAGTACCCGCCTCTCAATGCCGCTGCCCCTGCACGCGACACCCTAACGAAACGGCAGGTCCAGCGCGCCGCCGCACCCGGGCGGCCGCATCAGCGGCTACGTCCCGCGGACCTCAGCCCGATACGCGGACCTCGTACCACAGCCCGCCGTTGAGGTCCAGGTTGTTGCCGTTGGCATCGCCGGGCCCGTTGTCGCCGATGTAGGTGTACAGCGGATGCCCGTCGTAGGTGGCCTGCTCCGAACGCCCGCCCCGGGTCACCGTTCCCAGCCTGCCCGTCACCCCCGGCCCGGCCCGGGGGGTGCCCAGGACCGGCGGCCAGTACGCGGAGCATGCCCCGGAGCATGCGGACGCCGTCGAGGTATCGGGCGCGAACCAGTACAGCGTGAGCCCGTGCGCGTCGGTGAGCACCCGGGCCCCGCCGATCGTCACCGCCTTCAACGTCACCCGGGCTCCGCTCCCGGCCGAGGCCGGCGCCCCGCTCGCGGCGGTGGCCACCGCCACCCCGAGCAGCGCCAAGGCCAGCAGCGAAATCGCCCCCACCCCGCCGATCAGCAGCGACACGGCCGAATGCACGCGGGCCACCCGGCGCGCCGCCGAACTGATCCAGCCGTCGGTCTCCTGCGTCGGACCCGCGGCCGCCACGGCCAGGGCCAGCGTCGCGAACGCGGCCACCTCGATCAGCCCGGCCGCGATTCCCGCGCGCGTCCGCACCTCCCGGAACCCGAACAACCCGATCCACACCGCCAGCAGGTACGCGCTGAGCGTGGACAGCGCGAACGCCGCGCTCGCCGCCACCGCCAGCCGGCTGTGCGTCACGATCACGGCCACCGCGAGCGTCAGACCCCCGACGAACTGCAGCATGAACAGCCAGCCGATGGTCGGGATCGTCCGGTAGCCGGTCAGGTACAGGTCCAGGTGGATGCCGGCCGACACGGCGAGCAGCATCGCTCCCGCGGCCCGGAGCGGCAGTCCGCCCGCCTGGCCGCGGCGGTGTCTGCCCATGGTCGTCACCCGCCTCCCCACACCCAGTAGACGTAGCCCGCTGGCCGCGGGTTCAACGCGACGAGCACCGGAAACCCCGGCACCGTCGGGCTGTCTTCCGGCCAGGTCACTGGCGTGCGTACCCATCCTGGAGCGCAGAGCAGCGTGAGCACCGCCGAAATGCCGATTCCGGCGGCAGCATTTTCCCGCAGTTCATCCAGGTTTGTCCCGGACGCCTCACCGGCCCCAGTGCTCGCGCCACATATTCTCGGGCCATGACCGAGATCCCGCCCCCCGAGGCGGAACGCCGGCCGACCAAGCAGGTCATCGTCATCCGGCGCGACCTGCGGATGCGGCGCGGCAAGGAGATCGCCCAGGGCGCGCACGCCGCGACCGCCTGGCTGGCGGACCGGGTCCTGAACACCCTTTCTTCCGAACGGGCCGTGGACCACGTGGTCCTGTCTCCTGCCGAGCGGGCCTGGCTGCAGAGCAGTTTCCGCAAGGTCACGGTCAAGGTGAACTCCGAGGAGGAGCTCGTCGCGGTCTACCAGAAGGCGCTCGACGCCGGCCTGGTGGTGCACCTGATCACCGATCGCGGGCTGACCGAGTTCGGTGGCATCCCCACCCGGACGTGCCTGGCCGTCGGCCCCGATTGGGACGACCTCGTCGATCCCGTTACCGGCGACCTCGAGCTCTACTGAGCTGAGGTCTACCGAGCCGGGCGCCAGGCCGGGTCACCGTACACGGCCGGGAAACCCTGCCGCCAGCTCGGGTACCGCGGCGTCCAGCCGAGCTCCCGTCTGGCCTTGGCGTTCGAGGCGCCGCGCGAGCCGTCGGCCATCATCACCGCGCCCTTGCCCGCGATCAGCCGGGCCAGCCACAGCGGCACGTGCCGGGGCGGCCTGGCGCCGAGCGCGGCCGCCAGCGCGGGCAGCCATTCCGACATGGGCGCGGGCTCGTCGTCGGTGATGTTGTACAGCCCGGCGGTGCCGCCCTCGAGCGCAAGCACGGTCGCCGCGGCGGCGTCGTCCAGGTGGATGAACGAGGAGATGCCGCCGCCCGTCCCGATGACCGGGAACTGCCGCTTGCGCACCGGCGGGACCAGCCCGTCGTTGGCGGCCCCGTAGAAGCCGCCGTAGCGCAGCGCGATCCCGCCCGCGCCGGTGACCGCGTCGTCAAGGTGCCGCATGGCGGCGTTGGTCTGGCGGGCCATGGCCGGCGGGTCCGGGTCGAGCCGGTCGGTCTCGGTCTTGACCGGCCCGCCCTCCCGCGCGTAACGGTAGCTGGCGAAGCTCTGCGCCACGAACCGGCGCACGCCCGCCTCCCGCGCGGCGGCCAGCAGCGCGTCGGTGCCCTCGGTCCGCAGCCGGTTGGTCGGCCCGAAGCTGCGGTCCAGGCTGCGGCCGAAGCGCACCCCGGCCAGCGCGGTCGCCTGATGCACGATCGCGTCGGGTTTGGCGTCCAGCACGGCCCGGCGCACCGCGCCCGCGTCGAGCAGGTCCAGCGCGACCGGTTCGGCGCCCAGCGCGCGCACCCGGTCGGCATTGCCCGGCGACCGGTGCGTGCCGGTCACCTCGTGCCCGCGCTCGATCAGCTGGGGAACCAGCCGGGTGCCGATCGCCCCGGTCGCCCCGACGACGAATACTCGCATCGCGCCCTCTCTCGTGTCCGGCGGGAAATCACTGCTATGACTCCATCCGGGGCGCGAATGTGACCGCCCGCCCGCGAGCGGGGAGCGGGGAGCAGGGAGCAGGGAGCAGGTCTGGCGGGACCTAGCGGCCGAGCCGGGCCTCGCGGTGCGTGGCCCGCGACAGCGTGCGCTGGTTTTTGGCGGGCGCGGATTCGGCCCGCGGGGTGCCGTCGCTGGTGACGGTGTCGCCGCCCTTGACCGCGCTGAGCTCCACGTCGAAGCGCGCGTCGAGCGCCGTAGACAGCGCGGCCAGCGTGCGCAGCGTGAGGTTCTCGCCGCCGCTCAGGATCTGGCTGACCCGCCCGGGCGAGACGCCCATCCGGGTCGCGAGGTCGGCCCGGGTGAGCCCGCGCTCACGCATGTACCAGTTGATCTCGTTGGTCAGCTGGGTCACGAGGGCGAGCAGCTCGTCCTCGATCCGGCCTTCCGTGGCCCTGTGGTCCGGCGAAGCGCCTGTTCCGAAGCCCATCAGTGCCTCCACTTCGTTACGGCCAGACCCGCTGCGGGCGTGGGGTGGTGACGTCTGGTACTTAGGTGTAGCTAAACGTATAGCTATAGCTAAAGTTTCGCCGAGCTCGCGCCCTGGCAACCCGAGACCAGTTTATCGTTACAAAAACGTTACCTCAACGTAGCGGGCCCGGAGGCTCGGACGGGCTCCCAGCGGGCCCGCGGGATCTCGCCGGAGCCCTCGTCAAATAGTACTTCGTGTCTCATTTGACGCGTGGTGGCCGAAAAACCCGCGTGGATAACTACTCTCGTGTTCAGGGAGGCGGCCGCTGGTGAGCGGGCAGCGGTCGTGAGCGAGGGGGTTCTGACGTGCTTGGCCTGGTGTTGGGTGGTGTCATTACCTTTGCCGTGTCACTGCCGCTGGCCTGCATGATGCTGCGGTGGCGCTGCCGGGGAACCGGGCCCCCGTTCGGGCCGCGCGCCCGTTACTGGGCCGGTTTCATCGTCGTGGCCACGGCCAGTGCGGCCGCCGCCGTCGGCGTGCTCTGCCTGGCCGGCGGCCACGTGCCCGCCTATATCGGGATCCTGGTGCCGGGCGGGCTGGCGCTCGGCAGACTGCCGCCGCGGCGCGACCAGGAGATGCTCCCGCGCGGCTGGCCCGGCCTGCTGACCTCGCCGTTCAGCCGCCTGTACGACCGGATGGGCGAGGACCTGCAGGACTGGTGTGACACCCGGATCGAGGCGGCCCGGGGCCGGCCGCAGTGGATCGCGGACGCCGCGCGGTACTACTGGAACCAGCTGGGCCGCGTCACCAACGAGCGGGCCCGCGCCGACCTGGACCGCTGGCTCCAGTCCATCACCCACAAGATCGCCATGGTGAAGCTGGTCGACCTGGAGCCCGGTTCCCGGCGGCTGCGCGCCGCCCTGGACGTGCACCCCGCCACGCAGCTCAGCCGCAAGTACCGCGAGGACGACCCGGCCCGCACCGCCGCCCGGCTGGAGACCGAGGCCCTCAACGAACTGCACCTGTTCCTCGCCTACGCCTACCGGCTCGGCTATCACGACATGCTGATCTACCCCTACCGCCCCGGCGCCCACCGCCCGGTAGCCCGGCCGGTCCAGCCCGTGAGCCCGGACCGGTAGGCACACGGTCACGCCGAGGCTGGGTCCCCGTCACGGCCGGCCAGGCTCTCGTCGATGAAGGCCAGCGTGAGCAGCTCGAGGTGATCGCGGGTTTCGGCCGGCACGTCCCGCAGCGGTCCCGCCCCGGCCAGCACGGCCATCCCGTGCACCGTGGACCAGACCGGGTATTCCAGCCCCGCGCGCCGCCGCCGGGACAGCACGCCCGCGTCGGCCAGCTCATCCAGCGCCGCGCGCAGATGATCCAGTGGCATGCGTTCCGCGAGGACCGCGGCGGGGGCCGCGGCCCCGTAGGCGTGCTGGTGCGGGACCGCGAACGCGGTGGCGAACAGCCCGGGTTCGTCCCGCGCGAACTCCAGGTACGCGATGCCGATGGCGCCCAGCCGCCCGCGCGCCGCGGCCGGATCGCCGTACGCGCCGGGCACGCGGGCCACCCCGTCCGCCATCCGGCGGGCCAGCTCGCGCATGGCCGCCGAACACACCGCGGCCAGCAGCTCGTCCCGGTCCGCGAAGTGCCGGTAGGCGGCGTTGGGCACCACGCCCACCATCCGGGTCGCCTCCCGGAGCACGACCGCGTCCGGCCCGCCGGCCCGGGCCAGCTCCAGCCCCGCGGCGACCAGCCCCTCCCGCACCGCCCCCCGCGGCCGCCGCCGCCGCTCCGTCCCGGCATTGTGCGCCGCCCGCGCGGCCGTCACCGCCGCGCTCCCTTCCGCCGGCCGTCCGCCGGCGCGCCCTGCCTCCTCCGCCCGCGCACCTGTCAGCGCCTGCCGCCTCTCCTGCGCCCGCGCGTCCGCCATCGCGCCAGAATAACAAAGTGGACGGCGTCCACTTAACTCGCTAATGTGTACAGCGTCCACTAACGGAGGAGAACATCATGACCAGGATGACCCCGCTCATCGAACGCAACGAGCAGTTCGCCCGGAGCTACACCCCCGGGCCCCTCGGCCTGCCGGCCGCGCAGGTGCTGATCGTCGCCTGCCTGGACCACCGGGTCGACCCCGCGATCGTGCTGGGCCTGCGGCTCGGCGACGCGCCCGTGATCCGCAACGCGGGCGGCCGCGTCACCCCGGCCGTCGTCGACGACCTGGCCTTCCTCGCGTTCCTAGCCGGCGAGCTGTCCGGTGGCCAGGACGCGCGCGACACCCTGTTCGAGGTCGCGGTCGTCCACCACACCCAGTGCGGCACCGGCTTCCTGGCCGACCCCGCCTTCCGGCACCGGGCCGCCGAGGCCACCGGCCTGTCCGAGGCCGCGCTCGAGGCCTCCGCGGTCACCGACCCGCACGTCACGGTCGCGGCCGACGTCGAGCGGCTGCTCGCCTCCCCCCTGCTCTCACCCAAGGTGAGCGTCTCCGGCCACGTCTACGACATCGCCACCGGCCTCGTCACCACCGTCGCCGACGCGCGCTACGCCGACCCGGTCGTCCGGCACTGACAACCTCAGCCCCTGGCGATCCGCCAGCCCCTCAAACCACACACCAAGCCGTCCACCCAACCAATGGTTACGGCAACCTGATGGCTTTCTGTCTAGGCTGCCGTTCCCTGACCCGGATCGCGGATCCGCATGGGGCCCGTGTGCCACGACCCCCGCCTATCGGGGGTTGTGTGCCACAACCCCCGAACGACCGCGGACGGCCCGCGGGGCACGGGGGGTCTGTCAAGTTTCCGGTGTAACTTCTTCCTCTGTTGTTTACTTGCGTCCCGCGCTGAGGCGGCCGTCGAAGGTGATGTCGAAAGCGTTCAGGGCGGCCTTCCACCGGTTGGTCCAGCGCTTGCGGCCCTTCCCGGTCGGGTCCAGGCTCATGATCGCCAGGTACAGGCACTTCATGGCTGCCTGCTCGGTCGGGAAGTGGCCGCGGGCGTTGACGGCGCGGCGGAGGCGGGCGTTAATTGATTCGATGGCGTTCGTCGTGCAGATGACGGTCCTTATTTCCCGGTCGAACCGCAGGAACGGCACGAATTCCGGCCATGCGTTCTCCCAGAGCCGTATAATAGCCGGGTAGCGTTTCTCCCATGTCCCGGAGAACTCGGCGAACCGGTCGAGTGCCTCGGATTCGGACGCGGCGGTGTAGACCGGCTTGAGTTCTTTCGCGATCTGCGCCCAGTCTTTCCTCGAGGCGTACTTGAATGAATTCCGCAGGAGATGGACGATACATGTTTGCACGATGGTCTTCTCCCACACGGCATTGACTGCGTCCGGCAGCCCTTTCAGCCCGTCGCAGACCACCATCAGCACGTCCCTGGTGCCGCGGTTCTTGATTTCCGTGCACACCCGCAGCCAGTACTTGGCTCCCTCGCCGTCGCCGTGCTCCCCGGCCCACAGGCCCAGGACGTCGCGCTGCCCGTCCACGGTGACGCCTAGGGCGAGGTAGACAGGCCGGTTCGCGACCTGGCCCTCCCGGATCTTCACGTTGATCGCGTCGATGAAGATCACCGCGTAAACGGAGTCCAATGGCCGGCTCTGCCAGTCCGCCAGGCCCTCCATGACCCGGTCGGTGATCGTGGTGATCGTCTGCTTGGAGACCTCGGCGCCGTAGACCTCGGCCAGGTGCGCGGCGATTTCCCCGTGGGTGAGCCCTTTCGCCGACAAGGAAATCACCATATCCTCGACCCCCGTCAGCCGCCGCTGCCTTTTGCCGACGATTTTCGGGTCGAAACTGGAATCCCGGTCGCGCGGCACCGAAATCTCCACAGGCCCGGTATCGGTAAGCACCGTCTTGGCCCGGCGGCCGTTACGGGAATTGCCGCCGTTGCGGCCTTCCGGGTCATGCTTGGCATAGCCGAGATGATCATCCATCTCGCCCTCCAAGGCACCCTCAATGACCATCTTGGTCAGCTTGCCCAGCAGGCCGCCCTCCCCGGTCAGCTTCAGCCCGCCGGCCCGGGCCCGCTCGGTAAGCTCCCGCAGCAGCTGCTCATCGGCTGCCGAGAGCTCCGCTGATTCCCGGCTACTGTCCGTTGTCACGTCAGTCATCTGGTGTCTCCTCCGTCTCGGGGGTTACACCGTTGAAACTACAGTCCCGGCACGGGTGCCACAACCCCCGTAGTAATAGGACGACGCGCTAGAGGCCGTTGTTGAGCAGGGATGTAGGTGATACGGGAACGTCCTCCTGGTGCGGTAGTACGGGCTTGGTGTCCCAGACGCAGCGAGGAGGACGTTCTGTGGGTAAGGGTAGCGGTAACGGCACGACACGGGGAGACCGGAAGCGGAATGCCCGGCGGGAGCGGCTGCGCGGGCTGCTGCCGCGAGATGGCGCGGTGGTCGGGATCGACCTGGCGGAGGACAAGCAGGCGATCGCGGTGGTGGATCATGATGGGCGGGTGCTGGCGCGCAAGACGGTGCGGGTGCCGGCGTTCCGGCTGGGCCAGGCGCTGGACTGGGCGGTGGGGCGGGCGCGGGAGTTGGGGTTCGCGGCGGTGACGGTGGCGTGTGAGCCGACGGGGGCGCGGTGGATGCAGGTGCAGCGGTTGTGCGCGGAGCGGGGGCTGCCGCTGGTGTGCGTGCAGCCGCTGGTGAGTCATATCGCGCGGGAGCAGCAGGATTTCACGCCGCACAAAAGTGATGAGGCTGATTGCGTGCTGATCGCCCGGCTGGCCACCGAGCTGCACTGTTACATTCCTGAGGAGCTGGATGAGACCTGGGGGCAGCTGCGGCACCTGGGGCGGCGCCGGGGGCAGCTGATCACGTCGGCGACCGCGTTGGTGCAGCGGGTGCGGGATTTCTTGTCGGTGGCGTGGCCGGTGGCGCCGGGGCAGCTGATCACGTCGGCGACCGCGTTGGTGCAGCGGGTGCGGGATTTCTTGTCGGTGGCGTGGCCGGTGGCGCCGGAGGCGTGCGCGGCGCCGTTTGAGTCGGTGACCTGGCTGGCGGCGGTGCAGCTGGTGGCGGGCCGGTGCGGCGGGCAGCCGGAGCAGCTGGCCGGCGCTGGGCTGGCGGCCTTCACCGCGCTGGTCCGCTCGGCGGTGCCGGGCTGGGGCGGCTCGCGGATCTGCGGCCGGGTGTGCCGGGCGGTGTTCGCCGCGCTGGCCGACACCGAGGGCGCGGTGCGCTGGTCGCGCCGGGGCCTGTTCCGCCGGATCGCCGATGAGCTGGGTGACCTGCAGCGCACCCGGGCCCAGCTGCGGGCCGTGGAGGCGGACATGGTCGTGGTGCTGGGCGAGCTGGGGCTGGCCCGGCTCGGGGACATCCCCGGGCTGTCCGCGGTCGGCGCGGCCGCGATCTTGGCCGAGACCGGCGACCCGCGCCGCTATGACGGGTCCTCCTCGCTGGTCAAGCATGCCGGGCTGTCCCCGGCCGGGAACGCCTCGGGCGCGTTTGAGGGCCAGGCGCACATCTCCCGCCGCGGCCGGCCCGGGCTGCGGCTGGCCGTGTGGCGGGCGGTGTGGCCGCTGCTGATCCACAACCCCGTGCTGGCCGCCCGGTACCAGGCGATGACCACCGGTACCGCGGCGCCCGCGCCGCAGGCCAGATCCCGGCAGGCCGCCGCCGCGCGGGCGGCCCGCGCCAAGGCCCGGGTCGCCTGCGCCGCCGCGCTGCTGCGCTGGATCTACTCCCTGACCGTGCACGGCACCGGCTGGGACCCCGCCGTCGCCTCCGGCGCCGCCCCCGCCCCGGCGGAGGCAGCCTGACCAGCACCGGCACCCCGCACCCCGCACCGGTGCCCCAGACCATCCCCGATGAGGGGACAGCGAGCCCGCACCCCCGTTGAGGACCACCTCGTGATAGACCCTGGGCAGTTGTCCCCTGGCCTCCTGGGCCTTCTCACCAGCCCGGTTGAACGCTGTCGGGGCAGGCCCGCCCGCACCCGCGGGCGGGCCGAGCCCGCTTGCACTACGTAGGGCGAGAAGACCCAGGTGACGAGCACCGCACCGCGCCGGCCGTGATCAGCCCGGCGCGGAACTCCCGCATGCCCGCTGCCCGCCCCCGCGCCCCGCGACATCAGGCACCCCGGCACCAGCCGTAGCAAGAACCCCAGATCAGAGCCCATTTCCCGACAGCAGCACAAACTCTCCGACACCGGTTGACACACCACCTCTTACGCTGGTCTAGCGGGGCATGTGTGCCACAACCCCCCAAAAAGGGGTCAGACAGGTGACGCGAAGCCACCGAGTACAGCCGGTCCCCGGTCACTCCGATCCCTATGGTCTCGTACCACTCCGCCGTGCAGGCGAAATAGGGCGATACGAGCCGCTCCACGTAGTCCGAAGCGGCCGCGGGAAGGTCACTAGAAGAAGCAGCCAGTAACCCGCCCTCGTTGCCGATCAAAGGTCGGCCTCGACGCGGAGCACCAGGTCAGGCTGGTCGGCCAGTTCACCGAGCAGTTCGGCATGAGCGCGCTGCCGCACCTGCTCGGCGCCGCCGAGCCGCCCACCGCCGCGTTCGTGGCCAGCGACTACATCGCCCTCGGGGTGCTGTGCGCGGCCGAGGCGCACGGCATCCAGGTGCCCGCCGACCTGTCCATTGTCGGCTTCGACGACATCCGGTTCGCCCAGTACGTCCGCCCCCGGCTGACCACCGTCCGCTCGCCGGTCGACCGCCTGGCCCGCCTGGCCGCCAAGACCGCCACCCAGGTCCTGGTCCGCTGCGACGCCGATCCGCTGCTCGCCGTGGGCAGCCACGGCGACGGCCGCAGCGCCGTCTTCGCCTCCGACTGTGCCCCGCACTGGTCTCCGCCCGCCTTCATGTCCTGGCCCGGCTACAACCCCCTCTGGGGCAACCTTCTGCGCTGGCTGTCCGGCCAGCAGTAACCAAAGATAAAGATCAAAATCTTTTTTGACCGAACGGCCATGGTACG
Source organism: uncultured Actinomycetes bacterium (assembly GCA_963819785.1). Taxonomy (GTDB): domain Bacteria; phylum Actinomycetota; class Actinomycetes; order Streptosporangiales; family Streptosporangiaceae; genus Palsa-504. Next base: position 46,021 of record CAWFXW010000024.1, read on the forward strand.
TGCTAACGATCCGTGCGTGCTTGTCACGGTTGCGCCGCTTCGCGGGCCGCCGGGTCCGGCCTCCACTAGGGTCGTCGCGCCGCGCGGTTGCGTCAGAGGGCCTGGCCGGGGGGACCGCGCACGGGAGGACACCATGAAGTTCAAGGCGATCGCGGTCATGGCCGCCGCCACGGCGCTCTCGCTCGGAATGGCCGGCCCCGCGCTGGCCTCTCCGCTCAGCGCCAGATCCAAGCCCGCACCGCAGGTGACGGGGATCCGGTTGCAGTCCGCCCTGCTGCCGGCCTCGGCGTTCGGGCCCGGCTTTACCGCGGAGAACCGGAAGAACACCGGTAACAAGCTCTTGTCGACGAAGACGGTCATCAAGCCATCCAGCCTGAGCTGCCGGACCTTCGCGATGTTCATCTTCATCGGGGGCTTCGGCAACACGGCAGGCGCGGTTGACGGGATCAACAACCCGAATCCGAACTTCGAGGACCCCAGCACCGTCTATTTCGACGATCAGGCCGTGCTGCAGTTCAAGACCACCCAGGCGGCGGCCTCGTTCTACAACCAGGCATACGCGAAGTTCAAGCAGTGCAGTGCCTTCACCGAGAACCTTTTCGGCCTGCAGCTGGAGCTGACCACGTCATCGCTGTCCAGGATCACCGTGAACAAGAACAAGGCGTTCCAGCTCATCCAGTACGCCGACATCGCCGCGCTGCCCATCGCCAGCCAGTACCAGAGCACCGCGTTCGTGCTCTCCGGCACGAACGTCTACACCATCGACAACGTGAGCGGCACCAACGACCCGATCTCCGCCTCGCTCCTGAGCAGCCTGATCAAGCGCGTCCAGGCCCTCTACCGCCACCACTAGAGACGCAGCCCGCAGCGGCCTTGCCGCCATCCGGACGGCAAGGCCGCGCTGCGGGCGAGGCGTCAGCAGTGGGCCGGGTTCGTGCTTACCTGCAGGTCGTCGTAATAGCGGTAGATGTCCAGGCCGTCCGACGGGCTAGTCGGGTGTCACGATCGCAAGATCAGCCATTTCCCGCCGGCGGCGACGGCTGTGAGCGTGCCCGCCAGCCACAGCAGGGCCCAGATCCGCTCGGGAATGTGAGTGACAATCCTGAGATTCTCGGCGTCCTTGGCGTCGGCCCCGTGGGCCACCGCGACGCGGACGCCGGACAGTAGCAGCAGCCAGGTCATTCCGTAGATGATGACCTCCTCCAGTCCGTCGTTCGCATGGCGAGTCACATAGACCAGCAGCGCGATGGCGGCCGGCACCGAGAAGATGCCGAACGATTTGCGGATCAAGAACAACAGCAACACCAGGAGCAAGATCGCGAGCCACAACACGGTGACCACACGCCCGGCCTCGATGAGTTTCGCCGCGCATAGCCCGAAGCCGCTCGGACCCAGGTAGCCGACGATCCTCGTCAACGTTCGCCGGACCCCCGTTGTGGGGTCGTTGACGTATTTAGTTTCGCCGCTGGAATCGATGTCGATCGTCACGCTCGCGATCTTGAACCCCATGGCGAACGCGACGAGGGCGTGCGCTCCCTCGTGGGCCATCACGTTGAACTGCTCGACGAGCGGCCAGCAGAACGGAATGATCACCACCGCGAGCGCGGCCAGGCCGATCAGCGCCGCCTCGGTGCCCGACAGTGGCGCCACGGTTGCCGGCGCGGGCGCGGGCGCTGCGTTCATGCACCGAGCGTGCGCGCCCATCGGCGGTACGGCAACCCCCATTTCGGGCGTATCCAGGCGCGGTACTGGCCGCACGGTCAGCCCGCGTGCCTGCCACTTCCGCCGCATGCGAGCCGGAGCGTAAGGTCAGACCGGCCGGTGACCGGCAGCGGAGAGTATGCTGACCCGAAACCCGACCAAAACGCTCGACAATAGGCTCGAGGAGCAGCCCGATGCGACAGACCACCGCGGCGGCCGTGGCCGCGCTCACCTTGATGGCCGCCAGCGCGGGCCTGGCCGGCTGCGCCAGCAGCACGAGCAGTAGCAGCAGCAGTTCCAGTGCGAGTGCCGGCGGCAGCACCAGCGCGAGCGCCGCCGCCTGCTCGTCCGCCGGCGTTCAGAGCGAGCTTTACACCAAGGGCGTGCTCACCGTGGCCACCGACCAGCCCGCCTACCCGCCGTGGTTCGAGAACAACAAGCCGAGTAGCGGCCAGGGCTACGAGAGCGCCGTCGCGTATGCCGTCGCGGCTCAGCTCGGCTTCAAGGCTTCGCAGGTCAAATGGGCCTATGAGCCGTTCGACAGCTCCTACGCCCCGGGTCTGAAGAAGTTCGACTTCGACATCAACGAGATCTCCTACAGTGCCGCGCGAGCCCAGGTCGTGACGTTCTCCGACAGTTACTACGACGTCCAGCAGGCGCTGGTGGCGCTGAAGACCAGCCCGATCGTGACCAGGCACACGCCCGCCGAGCTGAAGACGTACGTGTTCGGCGACCAGGTGGGCACCACCAGCCTGGCCTTCATCAACAGCAAGATTCAGCCGACCCAGACCCCGAAGGTCTTCGAGACGCTGAACGACGTCAAGCAGGCGCTGCAGACCAAGCAGATCGCGGCTCTGGTCACCGACACGCCGACCGCGCAGTACATCTCGTCCTCGGAGATCCCCGGTTCCGTCATGGTGGCCCAGTTCCCGTCGACCGGCGAGCACTACGGCCTGCTGTTCGCCAAGGGCAACCCGCTGGTCGGCTGCGTGAACAAGGCGCTGGCCGCGCTGCGGAGCAACGGCACGCTGTCCCAGCTGGCCACGAAGTACCTGCAGATCTACACCAGCGTCCCGACCATCCAGCCGTAACCGATGGCGGAGGCGCAGGGCCTGCCCGACCTGTCCGCCCGGCGGTCCCGGCTGCTGGGCTCCAGCGACCGCCGCGGGCTGGTCCTTTCCACCGCCAGCACCGTCGTGGTGCTCGCGGCGCTGCTGGCCATCTTCCTGCTCGCGCCGGGCAGCCGCCAGGTCAGGCACACGTTCTTCAACCCGACGGACATGTGGCGGGCCTTCGTCGGCAACCCGGGTGCCGGCTACTACTCGGTCGGCGAGGCGCTCTGGCTGAACATCCGGATGTTCGTGACGGCCGAGATCGGAATCCTCATCCTGGCGCTGGTCGTCGCGGTGGTCCGGCAGTCCACCGGGCCGGTGCTACTGCCGCTGCGGCTGGTCGGCACCGTCTACGTGGACGTGGCCCGCGGCGTGCCGCTGATCCTGATCATCTTCGCGATCGGGTTCGGCGTCCCGGCGCTGGAGATCAAGGGCATCTCAGCCCAGTCGGCGGCGGTCTACGGCGTGGCCGCGCTGGTCTTTTCCTATTCGGCCTACGTGTCCGAGGTGTACCGGGCGGGCCTGAGCTCGGTGCACCGCAGCCAGGCCGCGGCGGCCCGCTCGCTGGGCATGTCCGGGTGGGCCTCGATGCGCCATGTGGTCCTGCCGCAGGCCATCCGGACCATCATCCCGCCGCTGCTCAACGACTTCATCAGCCTGCAGAAGGACACCGCGCTGGTCGGCCTGCTGGGCTCGATCGAGGCCAACAAGGCGGCCGAACTGTACAGCGACACGGTGTTCAACTACTCGAGCTACACGGTGGCCGCGATCTTGTTCCTGCTGCTGACCATCCCGCTGGCCCGGTTCACCGACCACCTGATCGCCCGTGACCAGGCTCGCCGTCTCGCGGGGGCTCGATTATGAGCCGAACGGACCGGGGTTCGTCGCCCGAGGACCCGGTCGTCGTGACTCCGGGGGAGACGCCCGCCGAGGCCGCTGCGGACCTGCGGATCGAGGGGCTGCGCAAGTCGTTCGGCGCCGAGGAGGTGCTGCGCGGCATCGACCTGGCCGTCGCCCCGCATGAGGTCGTCTGCCTGATCGGAGCGTCCGGGTCGGGCAAGTCGACGCTGCTGCGCTGCGTGAACCTGCTGGAACGGATCGACGCCGGGGCGATCTGGCTGGGCGGCCAGCTGATCACCGGGCCCGGGGTGGATGAGAACCTGGTCCGGCGGCACATCGGCATCGTGTTCCAGTCGTTCAACCTGTTCCCCCACATGACGGTCGAGCGGAACATCACCCTGGCCCCGATGAAGGTCCTGGGCCTGTCCCGCGCCGAGGCGGCGGAGCGGGCCACGGAACTGCTCGACCGGTTCGGGCTGGCCGAGAAGCGGTCCGACTACCCGGACCGGCTGTCCGGCGGGCAGCAGCAGCGGGTCGCGATCATCCGCGCGCTGGCCATGCGGCCCCGCCTGATGCTGCTCGACGAGGTGACCAGCGCCCTCGACCCGGAACTCGTAGCCGACGTGCTCGACGTCATCCGGGAACTGGCCCACGGCGGGATGACGATGCTGATCGCCACGCACGAGATGGGCTTCGCGCGCGACATCGCCAGCCGGGTGTGCTTCCTCGCCGACGGCCAGATCGTCGAGCAGGCCCCGCCCGGCCAGCTGTTCACCGAGCCCTCCGACGAACGCACCCGCCGCTTCCTGCGCCGCATCGTCGACGCGGGCCGCATGTAGTCTGCCCTGCTGCGTGGCGGCCCCTCCTCCCGGAGCCGCCGGGCTGCCGGACCGCCTCCGTGGCTGGGCGCGGCCGGGACGCCCGGGCGGCACCGTGCTCGCCGAGATCCGCGCCCCGTCCCGGCTGGTCTCCCGCGGGCCCCGGCGGCTGACCAAGATCGTGCTCTTCCCGGTCCGCTTCCTCTTCACCGCCGAGACCGGCCAGGTGGGCAGCAATACCCTCGCCGCCGAGCACTACCTGGCCACCGCGAGCCAGCCTGCCGCGGCGCTGGTCACCGCGGCGCTGGCCTGGCGCCTGGAGCCGCCACTCGCCGATGAGGCGACCGCGCTGGTGCGCCGGGAACTCGTCCCGCTGTACGTCCAGTTCATCGACGATCACATCGTGCGCCTGGACGCCATCGGCCGGCCCCGGCTGGCCCGGCCGCTTCCGGCGGTGGCGGACCCGGCTGGTGACCTGAGCATCAACCTGGAGCGTTCATGGCCGAGCGGACCAGGCCGGCGTAGCGGTCGGTCACCTCGCAGGGCTGGATCCGGGTTGCCGCGAACCACAGCAGATCACGTAGCTCCTGACCGGTTCCACGAACCGAGTCTGCCCGCTCCGGCCCGCTGGCCGAAGCACGGGACCGATAATGGCCCGATGCCCGCGTTCCTGGAGACCGGCCGCCTGGTGCTGCGCGCCTTCACCGAAGCCGACGCCGATCACCTGTACGAGCTCAACAGCGACCGCGAGGTCATGCGGTTCCTCAGCGGCGGCGAGCCGACCCCGCGCGAGGAGGTCCGCGACCGGATCATCCCGTTCTTCCTCAGCTTCTACGAGCGGTACGAGGGGCTCGGGTTCTGGGCCGCCGAGAGCCGGGCGGCCGAGAGCCGGGAGCCGCGAGTTCCTGGGCTGGTTCCACCTCAGGCCCGCCGAAGACGACAGCGTCGACCTGGGTTACCGGCTGCGCCGGGCGGCGTGGAACCAGGGCTACGCCACCGAGGGCTCGCGCGCCCTGATCCGCAAGTGCTTCACCGACCTCGGCGTGCCCAGGGTCGTCGCGCACACGATGGCGGTCAACCAGGCGTCCCGCCGGGTGATGGAGAAATGCGGCCTGGCCCTGGTCCGGTCCTACCATTCCGGCACCGAGCCCGGTATCCCGGGCGCCGACCAGGGCGAGGTCGAATACGCCCTGACCCGGGAGGAATGGCAGGTCGCCGCCGGCCAGGGATAACTACGTCGTTGCGGCAACCACGTAGTGGGGTGTGCGTCGTTGTGGCAACGACGTAGTTGGACGCCTGCCGGAGGCTGGCGCAGTTGGTGACAGTGAGGCGGATGGGACAGGAGAGCCCAGCGAACGCCTGGCGTTCACGCCCGGGCAGCCGCGCGCTCACATCAGAAACCGCGCTCAGCCCTCCGGCGCCCCAGCGACGCCGCGCTCAGCCCTCCGCGCCTCAGCGACGCCGCGCTCAGCCCTCCGGCGCCCAAGCGGGACGCCGCGCTCAGCCCTCCGCGCCCCCAGCGACACCATCGGGCGCTGCCACCGCGGCCGGTACCGGAGCGCCGCCGGGGCGGTTCTCGGTGATCCAGCCGTCGATGCGCTCCCACCAGCCGAACAGCCACTGCACCCGCGCCTCGTGACCGGCCTCCCGCGGCACCAGGTCGGACGGCACCCGCCACCACCGGGCCCGGATGACCTGGTCGACCGGGAACCGCCGCCACACGTCGCCCACCGACATGACCGTGTCCAGCCCGGCGTGCGCCACGAAGATCACGTCCGCATCCGGGCAGGCCTCGATGGCGGCCAGCGCCCCGCCGGGCCGCGGCGGCAGCAGGTTGGGCATCGAAGCGGCCCGCGCCGCCAGGTCGCGCCGGCCCGCGTGCTCCAGCCGCCGGATGCCGCGGCGCCACCGGCCGGGCGTCCAGTTGGCGCCCTCGGGGAAGATGACCAGCGCGCCGTCCGGGCCCAGGCCGCGGGCGAGCCGCTCGATCTGATCGGTGAAGATGCTCTCCCCGGTCTGGCGGTGCTTGACGAACACGTTGGGCAGCCGGTTGCCGAGCACGTCCAGGCTGGGGTCGAACTGCATCGTCGCCTTCATCACCACCCGCGGCCGCCGCCCGTAGACGCTCAGTAGCTGGTGCACGAGCAGCAGCGAGTCGCCCGGCCCGGCGTGCCGGGACAGCACGATGACCGGCCGGGTCAGCCGGGCGGCCAGCTCGTCACCGGTCGGCGACGGCTCCTCCACCGAGACCCGCAGGCCGTAGGTGCGTTCGGCCCCGCGGTACAGCGCGTCCAGGAACCAGCGGACGACCTGGTAGTGCCGGCTCTGGTACGGCTCGGTGTGCAGCCGGCCGCCGAACCCGCTCAAGACCCACAGCCCGAACAGCAGCACCAGCGTCACGATCTCCGCGGCCAGGCCTATCACCAGGAACGACACCAGCCGCAGGTTGCGCATCCGGCCCGCGCGCAGCAGCCCGGCCAGCCCGAAGAGCAACGCCAGCACCAGCAGCAACGGCGACAGCACGATCAGCCCGAAGGCCAGGACGATCACCATCGGGGCCAGCACGAGCCGGCGGACGAGCCTGGGCGGGAGCACGGGGCGCCTCCCAAATGAGGAAAGGACGCCAGTTAACTACCCGGCCAGACCGGAAAGATAGCTCGCGGACGCCGCGTATGCGCGCTCGATGCCCTGCCCGACCCGGTGCTTGTCGCGGTACCGGAACTGCGCCATGCCGGACGGCAGCCGGTCGCCGCCGCCGGTCGGCAGGACGTGCACCCGGACCTCGGACGGCAGCGACGACATCTCCTCGTGGAACCGGTGCCGCCGCGCGATCTCGAACGCCACCAGCCCCACTTCCCACGGCCGCGAGGGCACCGATAGCGGGCTCTCGATCCGCCCCACCTGCAGCACGTACACCGTCGAGGCGCCGAGCGCCACGGCCCGCCCGACCGGGATCGAGTCGACCAGGCCGCCGTCGAAGTAGTGCGCCCCGTCGATCTCGACCGGCGGCAGCAGCCCCGGCACCGCGCACGAGGCCATCACCGCGGGCACCACCGGCCCGCTGGAGAACCACCGCGCGCTGGCGCTCTCGATGCCGGCCGCCACGCACTGGAACGGCAGCTTCAGGTCCGCGAAGTCCGGGCCGGGCAGCGCATCGGCGAGCAGCCTGCCCAGCGCCTCGAACGAGTGCAGGTGCGTACCCGAGCGCACCAGCCGCACCGCCCGGCCCCACAGCTTCTCGCTGAACGCCAGCCGCAGTTCCTCGCCCTGCCACATCCGGGCCAGCCGCGCCGCCCCGCCCTGCGGGTCGGCGGCCACGAACGCCCCGTTGATGGCGCCGATCGAGGTCCCCACCACCAGGTCGGGCCGGACGTCCGCCTCGGCCAGCGCCCGCAGCATGCCGACCTCGTGCGCGCCGAGCAGCCCGCCGCCGCCCAGCACGAAGGCGACCGTCATTCCAGCAGCTCGGATTCATACCGGCGGTAGACCGCCGCGCGCTCCGCGGACGCCACCGAATGCAGCGAGCTGATCAGCTCGTCCAGCCGCGACGGCACGATGAGCAGGTACCGCGAGGGCGACGGCCCGGCGTTCCCGAAGGTGTGCGCCACCCCGGCCGGGACCAGCACGGTCTGCCCGGCGGAGGCCTCGAACTCCCGGTCGGCGAGCCGGAACCGCAGCGCCCCGGAGATCACGTGCCAGGCCTCGTCGTCGCGATGGTGGACGTGCAGCGGCGCCACCATCTCCGCCACGCCCGCGGCCCGCCAGTTCTGGATCACCAGCCCCGCGCCGTGCACCCCCTCGCCGGGCGCGGACAGGGACAGGGCCGGGAGGATCAATGGCTCGTTCGGCATAAAGGAAATTATCCTCAGCCCCGGCGGACGGTCAGGCCGAGCGACGCGAACTGCTCGAACGGCCGGTGGTACCCGCGCTCGATGTGGTGGATGCCGCGCAGCAGCGACGGCTGGTCGGCCACCGCCGCGGCCAGCACGGCGGAGAACCCGGCCCGCACGTCGGGCAGGGTGACGTCCGCGCCGCGCAGCTTGGACACGCCCCGGATCACCGCCGAATGCACCGAGTTGGTGTCGTGGAACCGGCACGCGGGCCCGCCCAGGCACGCCGCGAACGTCTCGATCTCGCAGCCCAGCTTCTGCAGCGCCGGGACGTACACCAGCCGGTTCTCGAACACCGTCTCGTGCAGCACCGACATGCCCTCCGCCTGGGTGAACAGCACCATCAGCGGCTGCTGCCAGTCGGTCATGAACCCGGGGTGCGTGTCGGTGTGCACCGCCGCCCCGCGCAGTCCGGCAGGCGCCGACGCGGTAATCCACTCGTCGGTGATCTCGAACCGCGCGCCCATCCGGGCCAGCGTGGTGATCGCCGTGACCAGCCGGTCCTGCGGGCAGCCGTGCACCCGGACCTCGCCCCGGCTGATCAGCCCGGCCACCAGGTAGGAGAACGCCTCGAGCCGGTCCCCGGCCAGCCACCGCGACGCGCCGCGCAGCCGCGGCACGCCCTCGATGACGATCCGCCGGTCCGGGCTCAGCTCGATGTGCGCGCCCATCCGCTGCAGGAACAGCGCGAGCTCGACCACCTCGGGCTCGGTCGCCGCGTTCCGCAGCACCGTCTTGCCCTCGGCCAGCACCGCGGTCAGCAGCACCGTCTCGGTGGCGCCCACGCTCGGGTAGGGCAGGTCGATCCGCGCCCCGAACAGCCGCGAGGCCCGCGCCGTGATCCCGCCCGGGCCCGTATCGACCTCCGCGCCGAGCGCCCGCAGCGCCGCCACGTGGAAGTCGACCGGCCGCCGCCCGATCGGGTCCCCGCCGACCAGCGGCACGAACGCCTCACCGGTCCGGTGCAGCAACGGACCCAGCATGAGGATCGGGATCCGGTTCAGGCCGGTGAAGGCTTCGGGAACCCTCGGTTCCAGGGCGGTCCCGGGCGCGACGGTGATTTTATCCTCCGAACGGCCCACCTGATAGCCGACGGCCTCCAGCATCGCCGCGGTGATGTCGACGTCACCGAGCTCCGGGGCGTTCCGGATGGTGCTGGGCTCCTCGCCCAGCATCGCCGCGACCATGTGCTTGGTCACCGCGTTCTTCGAGCCGCGCACCGAGATGTCCCCGCGCAGCGGCCCCGACGGCTCCACCTGCCACGTGTCGGTCACCCTGCCCACTGTAGGGTGCCGCGCGGCCGCAGGCGGGCGTACCCGGCTCAGCTGACGAGCTGGCGCGCGACCAGGGCGATGCCCTGACCCCAGGAGGCGAGCTGACCGGCGGGCAGGTACGAGGAGCCCGAGGCGGTGTGGTCCACCATCGGGTCGGCCACGAACCGCTCCCGGCCCTGCGGGTCGATGAAGTACATCTGCGAGGAGTGGACCACGTCGGCGTCCGGGCTGGGCGCCTCGACGGCGATCTCGTAGTCCTTCCACACCGCGGCCAGGCTCGGATAGGTCCCGGTCAGGAAGCGCCACGACGGGACCTGGGTGAGCCGCTGCTCGCTGGAGAACGCCGCCACATCGGCGACCCGCAGGTGATAGCGGTTCACGTTCACCGCCACGAACACCACCTGCGCCGCTTTCGGGCCGAGGTCGCGGTAGGCGTCGACGAACTCCTGGGACACGATCGGGCAGATGTCGGTGCAGTGCGGGTCCATGAACTCCAGCACCACCGCCCGCCCGCGCAGGCCCGCGAGCGACACGACGTGGCCGCCCTGGTCGGTCAGGGTGAAGCCCGGCGCGTCCCGGGCCGGGACCGGCGACAGCTGCATCAGGTCCGACAGCGACGTCGGCACGCTGGCCGGGATCCCGGCGACCCGCAGGCCCGCTGCCGCGGCCTGATGCTGCCGGACCCGGATCACCGCGTACCCGGCGACGGCCGCCAGGACCACGACCGCGGTCAGCGCGGCGGCGATGACCAGCCAGGGCCCGCGCCGCCACGAGCTCAGGCGGCGCGCAAACCCGGTCGCGGCATCCACACCGAGAGGCTAAGCCCGCCACCCGGCGGTTGCCATCCCGCTGCCGCTGAGCATGACGACAATGTCATGTTCTGGGTGTCCAGACCCGGGTCCTGGGGCGAACGGGATCGCCCTGCCCATGCGGGTGAACTCCGGCGAGCATGGGGCCGTTCTACCTGGCGGGCTGATGATGCCGAACAGGCTGGACGAGCACGTGGATGGTTCGGGTGAGTGCGCCGGTATCCGGACGCAGCTGGGCATCTACGTCTTCGCGGCCATCACCCCGGCCGACCGCGCCACGGTGGTCCGGCACCTGGCCAGGTGCCCGGTCTGCCGCGATGAGCTCGTCGGCCTGGCCGCGCTGCCCGGCCTGCTGATCAGGCCGGCCGCGGTGGCCGCCGCCTTCGGCGACGACCCGGCCGCCGCGCCCGGACAGGTGCTGCTCGACCGGACCCTGGTGACCATCAGCCTGCGGCGGCGCCGCCGCCGGCGGCGGGCCGGCCTCGCCGCCACCGCGCTGGCCGCCGCCGCGGTGGCGGGCTGGGCGACGTACCTGGCGGTCCCGCCGGCACCCGGCCCGGCCGCGTCCGGGACGGTCCTGGAGGCCCAGACGATCGGCGGCGTCACCGTGCTCACCGACGCCGGGGGCTACACCCTCTACTGGTTCGCTCCCGACACCGCCACCAGGTCGGACTGCGCCGCCCGCTGCGCCCGGAGCTGGCCGCCGGTCACCGGCCCGGTCCTGCCGGGCCCGGGAGTGAACGGCGCCATCGGCGCCATCACCCGGCCCGGTGGTTCGGTCCAGGCCACCTACGACGGGCATCCGCTCTACACCGCCTCGGCCGACACCGCGCCCGGCCAGGCCCGGGGCAACGGCGTGTATTCGGACGGCGGGATCTGGCACGAGATGACCGTCTCGGGCGCCCTGCCCGCCTCTGGTCCGCCCGCTTCCGGCCCGCCCCGCGGCGAGGGCTACTGACCGGCTCTCACATGCCGTGCTAGCCGATCAGGCTGCCCACCGTGTAGGTGATCCCGACCGCCACGCCGCCCAGCGCCAGCTGGCGCAGCCCCGCGCGAAGCACCGGCCGGCCGGTGAGGCGGCCGACGGTCATCCCGCCCGCGAGCAGGGCGACCGCGGTGATCCCCAGCGCCGCGAGCAGGACGTGCAGGCCGAACAGGTACGGCAGGAGCGGGATCAGCGCGCCCAGCGAGAAGGCCACCAGCGACGCCGCGCCGGCCACCAGCGGCGAGGGCAGCTCGGCCGGGTCCACCCCGAGTTCCTCGCGGGTGTGCACGCGCAGCGCCGTGCCGGGATCCTGCGAGACGGCGGCGGCCATCCGCACGGCCGTCTCCCGGTCCGCCCCGTACCCCTGGAAGTACTCGGCCAGCTCCGCCTGCTCCGCGGCCGGGAACCGGGCGTGCATCGTCCGTTCGAGCGCGACCTCCGCCTGTACCAGCTCGTTCTGGTTGGTGACCGAGATGTACTCCCCGGTGCCCATCGAGAACGCGCCCGCGACCAGGGCGGCCACGCCGGTCAGCACGACCGCGTGCGACGAGACCCCGCCGCCGCCGACCCCCGCGATCAGCGAGGCGTTGGTCACCAGCCCGTCCACCGCCCCGAACACGGTCGGCCGCAGCCACCCGCCGGATACATCGCGGTGCCGGTGCGACCAGCCCTGCCGCAACGCCGCCGCGCCGGTGGCGTGCGACGGCTCCCGGACCTCGTCATCGGCCACTGCCGAATTATCTCTCAGCACCATAACCTCATAACCAACCGTTGACCGGCCCGGTGGATTCCGCCATGCCGCCGGCCAGCGCGACCAGCTGCCCGGCCGGCCCGTGCCGGAGGATAACAGTCGGGAAATTGCCGGCCATGGCGGTCACCGGGTGCGCTAGTTTGGTCGCGTCCTGGGGGGAACCGGGCGAGTTCGGCCTGAGGTGGGCTCCCCGCGGCACCGGACCCGCTAACGAGGAAAGAGCCCGCTCATGGCCGCCACGCTTGACCAGATCCTGCTTGCCAACGACGTCCGCCCGGCCGTCGTCACCGACTGCCTGGCGTTGATCGAGCAGGAGGTGTCCGGCAAGTCCGGGGTCTCCGGTGCCGCGGTCAAGCTGGCGTACAAGACGGCCAAGATGTTCGCCAAGGGCTACCTGCAGTCCACGGTGGAGAACCTGCTGCCCGACTTCGTGGCCGCGCTCGAGCCGTTCTGGGCCGACTTCAGCACCTCCGGTGCCGCCGGGTTCGGCGACTACCTGGCCAAGCGCGGTGACGAGGTGGCCGAGGCGCTGCTGGCGGTGACCGACGCGCGGGCCAAGATGTCCGATCGCCCGGTGATCATCAAGGCCTACGGCACGGTCCGCGGCGGCGCGGCCAGGCACATCACCGCCGCGCTCCCGGCCGTCGGCGCCATGGTCGAAAAGTACGCCGAGAAGTACGCAGGCTAGATCATCCGCACGTCGTCGAGCACCACCTGCGCGGGCTCGGCGTCCCGTTCCCCGGGTGCGGCGCCGGCCGCGGGCTCGCCGTGCCGCCACGGCTTCGTCTGCGCCAGCCAGTACCCGCCCGCGGCCACCAGCACGGCGCCCATCGTCCAGCCCAGCGGGTAGGTCGGGACGCCGACGTACTTCAGCCCGGATGCGAGGATCACGAACGTGATGGCCGGGCGGATGTACCTGTCCGGGGCCCGCGAGGAGAGCAGCGACCCGATCAGCACCGCGGGGACGCTGCCGACGATGATCGAGGCGGTCACGCCGAACTCGACGTGCCCGAACGCCAGTGCCCCCAGCGCCGCGGCCGCGGTCAGCGGCACCGCCTGGGTCAGGTCGGTCCCCACGAGCCGCCCGCCGACAGCGCCGGGTAGGTGAACAGCAGCAGCACGATCATCAGCGAGCCCGACCCCACCGAGGTCAGGCCCACGACCAGCCCGCCGGTCATGCCGATCAGCACGGTCGGCACCGGCCGGATCCGCACCTCGGCGATCCCGGCCGTCCGCGGCCCGGACTTGCGGTCGAGCACGAACCGGAGCACCATGGCCGCCGCCCCGGCCAGCAACGCCGCGCCGAGCAGGATTTCCACGTTCTTCTGGCTGGCCGACGTGTCGCCGAGCTGCTTCAGCAGGTACGCGCCGAGGAACGCCATCGGTACCGAGCCGAGCGCCATCAGCCCCACCAGCCGCAGGTTCACCGTTCCCTTGCGCAGGTGGACGAACGCCCCGACCGGCCGCATCACGACCGCGGCCACCAGGTCGCTGGAGATCGCGGCGGCCGGCTTGACCGAGAACAGCAGGATCAGCATCGGCGTCATCAGGGCGCCGCCGCCGGCCCCGGTCAGCCCGACGAGCAGTCCCACGATCGCGCTGCCGATGACGACGTAACCGTTCAGGCCCATGCCGCCTCCTTCCATTCCCCAGTTTCCCTACTTCCCTAGTAACAAATGTTAAATCATAGGCAATATCTTTTTTACCGAACGGGCCGTGCTGCCAGTTCCCGGGTCACGGTCATCGGGTACACAGGGTGACGTGGACAAGCTGCAGGCCTACCGGGACAAGCGCGACGCCGCGCGGACGCCGGAGCCGGTCCCGCCGCCTGGAGCTTCGCCGCCCGATCAGGCCCAGGACGGGTCGTTCGTGATCCAGGAGCACCACGCCCGGCGGCTGCACTGGGACTTCCGCCTCGAGCGCGACGGGGTGCTGGTGTCCTGGGCCCTGCCCCGGGGTGTCCCGTCCGACCCGGCGGTCAACCACCTGGCCGTGCACACCGAGGACCATCCGCTGGAGTACGGCAGCTTCGAGGGGCAGATCCCGCGCGGGGAGTACGGCGCGGGCGCGGTCACCATCTGGGACCACGGCCGGTACGAGACGCTGAAGTGGGCGCCGGGCGAGGTCAAGGTCGTCCTGCACGGCCAGCGGGTCACCGGCGGGTACGTGCTGTTCCAGACCAAGGGCAACCAGTGGATGATCCACCGCGAACGCCTGGCCCTGCCCGCCACGATGCGCCCCATGCTCGCGGTGACCGGCGTGGCGCCGCGCGACCAGGACCGCTGGGCCCTGGAGATGAAGTGGGACGGCGTGCGCGCCCTGGCCTACATCGAAAAGGGCAAGGTGCGGCTGATGTCCCGGACCGAGCGCGACATCACGGTCACCTACCCCGAACTGTCCCTCCTCGGTTCCGCGGTGACCCTCCCCAAGCCCGGTGCCCCCGACGGCCCCACCCCCGTCCCCCACAAGCAGCTACTGCTGGACGGGGAGATCGTGGTGTTCGGGGCCGGCGGCTGGCCCGAGTTCGAGGCGCTGCAGCCCCGGATGCACGTCAGCGCGGCGTCCCAGGCCAAGCTGCTGGCCGGGCAGACCCCGGTGACCTACCTGATCTTCGACCTGCTCCAGGTGGACGGCCGCCCGCTGCTGGACCTGCCCTACGCGCAGCGCCGGGCGCTGCTGGACGAGATGGCCCTGTCCGGCCCGTACTGGCAGACCCCGCCCTGGTTCCCCGGCACCGACTTCGACGCGGTCCGCTCGGTCTCGGTCGAGCATGGCATGGAGGGCGTGGTGGCCAAGCGCCTGGACTCCCGGTACACGCCGGGCGTCCGTACCGACAACTGGCGCAAGATCAAGAACCAGCACACCCAGGAGGCGGTCGTGGCCGGCTACAAGCCGGGCCAGGGTAACCGCACCGGCCAGGTCGGCTCGCTGCTCATCGGGGTCAACGACGCCCCGGGCCTGATCTACGCGGGCCACGTCGGGACCGGCTTCACCGACGAGACGCTGCGCATGCTGGGGGACAAGCTCCGCCCGCTGCGCCGCCCCGATTCCCCGTTCGCCACTCCGGTCCCGCCCGAGCACGCCCGGCCTGCCGTCTGGGTCGAACCGCGCCTGGTCGTCCAGGTCGCCTTCGACCGCTGGACCAAGGCCGGCCGGATGCGCGCCCCGGTCTACAAGGGCCTGCGCGACGACATCGACCCCGCGCAGGTGGTCCGTGAGCCCTGAGACGAAAGTCGCGGTGCAGGTCGACGGGCGGACGCTGACCCTGACCAACCTGGCCAAGGTGCTGTACCCGGAGACGGGGTTCACCAAGGCCGAGGTGCTCGACTACTACCAGCGGGTGGCGTCCGTCCTGCTGCCGCACATCGCCGGCCGGCCGCTGACCCTGAAGCGCTACCCCGAGGGTGTCGACGGCGAGGCCTTCTTCCAGAAGCACGTCACCCAGCACCGGCCGGACTGGATCCGTACCGCCCGGATCCCGTCGGAAAGCTCACGGGGACGCGGCGCCGGCCCGGTGACCTACCTGGTGGTGGACGACCTGCCCGCGCTCATCTGGGCCGCCAACCTGGCGGGCCTGGAGCTGCACGTGCCGCAGTGGCGGGTGCCCGAGCTCCGCCGGCCCGACCTGCTGGTCTTCGACCTCGATCCGGGCGCGCCGGCCAACATCGTGGACTGCTGCCGGGTGGCCGAGGACCTGCGGCCGCTGCTGGCGGCCGAGGGCTTCGCGCCGCTGGCCAAGACCTCGGGCGGCAAGGGCCTGCAGCTGTACGCGCCGATCTCCGGCGTGACCTCCGAGCAAGCCAGTGACCGGGCCCGGGCCTTCGCCGAACGCCTCGAGCGCGATCAGCCGCGCCGGGTGGTCTCGCGGATGACCAAGGTGCTGCGCACCGGCAAGGTCCTGATCGACTGGAGCCAGAACAACGGGTCCAAGACCACCGTCGCCCCGTACTCGCTGCGCGCCCGGCAGAGCCCCACGGTCTCGACCCCGGTCGGCTGGGACGAGGTGGAGGCCTGCCGGCAGCCCCGGGACCTGTTCTTCACCGCCGAGGCGGTGCTGGACCGGGTGGCCTCCCGCGGCGACCTGTTCGCGCCGCTGCTGGGCTGACCGCTCGCCGGGCCCTGCTACCCCTGCTGTCGCTGCTACCCCTGCTGCCGCTCGCTGATCAGCAGCAGCGCGTACGCGGCCAGGGTCGAGTCGTCGGTGATCAGGCCCTCGCCGATCATCTGCTCGAACCTGGTCCGGCCGAACCAGGCCTGGCACATGTCCTGTTCCTCGCTCTCCCGCTCCGCGGGACCCGGTTCGAGCCCGGAGGCCAGGAAGTAGTAGCCGCCCTGGTTGCTGGTGCCGTGCGAGCTGTGCAGGTAGCCGAGCTTGACCAGGACGCGGGCCCGCAGGCCGGTCTCCTGGCTGAGTTCCAGCCGGGCCAGGTCCTCGGGGCGGCCGGACTCCCCGGCCGGCCAGCCGCCCTGCGGGAACGACCAGGTGCGCCCGGCCGATCGGGTAGCGGTACTCCTCGACCAGGTGGAAGCCGTCGCGCTCGGCCGGGATGACGAGCGCGTAGTCGCGCTTGTCGATGTAGGCGTAGGTGCCGCGGGAGCCGTCGCGCCGTTCGATGTCGTCACGGCGCAGCCGCATCCACTGGTCCTCGTACACCACGCCGGTGCTGACCGTCCGGACATCTCTGCTTTCCCCGCTCACCTCCGGGGCCTCCGCATATAGCTTGCGCACCTCCCCGGCCCCCTTCACTGCGCCGCCTTGCTGGTCTGGCCGCCTTCGGCGGCGGGCCCTCGTCGCTCGTTCCTCGCTCCTCAGTCCAGGACGGCGCCGCGCCCCTTCGGCTCGCTCCGGGCCCGCCGGTTCCGCACCTGCCGGGCGATGACGGTCGCCCCGAGCGCGCCCGCGATGGGCAGCGTGACCAGGGCGGGCAGCTGGTAGCGCCAGGAGTATTCGTACAGGTCTGCGCCGAGCAACACGGCGACCGCGCTGCCGGTGATCAGCAGGCAGGCCAGGCCCAGGTTGGCCGGATCGCGGCGCCGGCCGAAGGCGAAGATCCCGGCCAGCCCGAGCAGCAGCCCGAGCAGGAGCACCGGTCCCGGCGTGTACCCGCCGTGCAGCTGGTAGAACCGCAGCCCGACCGCGAGCGGCCGCCGGATCCGCGCCTTGCCGCCGCCCCCGGCCGAGGCGAACACTCTGGTGGCGCTGTGCGAGCCCTTCACCGTGATGCCAGGCGGGAAGGTGGGGTACACGTTCTGGAACTGCCAGCGCTTGACCGGGGTGTCGCCCTGCACGGTGTTCCGGGTCAGGGCGAAGACCTTGATCGAGTCGCGGGTGATGTCGCCGATCACTCGCATCGGCTGCTGCTTGATCACGGCGTCGGCGAACTGGCGCTGCAGCTCGGCGGAGTTCGCTGGCACCTTGGCCCGCGCCATGGCCTCTGCGTACGTCGGCCACGGCGCATGCGGGTTGTTGACCAGCCCGTCCACGCCGTACGTGAGTGCCTGCGCCGGGGTGGGGCACAGGAATCGCGCGTCGGCGGGCAGGGTCAGCGTGGCGCAGTCGGCGGCGTGCGCCGTCCGGCCGTACAGGTACGCATCGCCCATGTTGGACATCTGGAACCCGTAGTGCAGGACCACCTTGGAGTAGCCCATGTACCCGACGACCGGCAGCGCGAAGCAGACGGTCAGCGCCACGCCGTTCAGCAGCCGGGCGCGCCAGCCCCGCGTGGCGGCCAGCACGTAGACCAGCGCGGGCAGGATCAGCGCCTCGCCGACCTGACGGACCGGAGCCGACGTGCCGAGCGCGAGTCCGCCCAGGACGACGAACGGCAGGGCGGGCCGCGGACGCCACAGCAGCAGCACGATCCCGGCCACCACCAGCGCCTCGAACAGCACGTCGGGCATGATCGTCTGCTCGGCGTTCAGCTGATAAGCGTCGAACAGGACCGGTGCCACGGCCAGGGCGGCGAGCCACCGGGTCACGCCGCGGCGCAGCATCAGGACGTAGAGCGCGACCGCCATGCCCAGCCCGAGCACGTGCTGCAGCAGCGCCACGAAGCTCAGGTTGGTGAACATCAGCACCGGCTTGAGCACCAGCAGGGTGTAGCCGATCGGGTCGAACGATCCCCACGCGGAGCCGCTGAAGCTGGTGCCGTACAGGTACTTCTTGGAGTCGATGAACAGCAGGGCGGGCTCGTAGGCGAACTGGGTGATCACGCGCAGCACCAGGCCGCCGACGATCAGGAGCGCCAGCAGCCAGTGCCGCCGAAGCCCGTCGCCCGCGCCCCAGATGGCCCGGTCCAGGCGGGAACCGGCCGGGGTGCGCTGAGCCGGCCAGGACGCGGCGACCGCGGGCGCTTCGGCCGCGGTCTGCACGATGCTCTCGGCCTCGATGACGCTCTCGGCCGCAATGACGTTCTGGGCCGCGGTGTCTGGGCTGGAGCCAGGCAATACCGTTTCGCTCCTGTCGATCACACAGATCCTTGGTATGAGTCGTTCAGGCAACGCGAGATGCCGCGCCTGTGCCCGGCCGCCTTCCTGGCAGGGATCATTCTGCCGCATCAGGAGATGCGGGACGTGCAGAAGAGAGAGATTTCATCAATGCCTAAGGATTGGCCGGAGAGCGGCAAAGCCGGTCACATTCTCGCGTCCCGTGATTTGTCGGTGCCAATCCGTAGCATCGCCTCATGGCTGGTCAGACCTCGGGCTGGGCCCGGCTGCGGCCGTGGTTGCGGTCCGCGGCGCCCGCGTTCTACCCGCCCGCGCCGCGCCCGCCGGGGCGGCCCGGCGCGGACTGCGAGGTGTGCCGCGGCCCGGTACGCCCCGGCTTCGCCCGCTGCTATCAGTGCGACCAGCACACGCTGCGCGCCCCCGCCCTCCTGGCCGACGCCGTAGTCCCCATCTCCTACGCCATCAAGGGCACCCCCTTCGCCACCGCCCTCTGGCGCTACAAGTCCGAACCCCTGCCCTCCGCACCGGCCGCCGCCTCCGCCCCGCCCTGCTCGCCCACCCCCGCCCCAGCCCGGCCGGCCGCCAGCACCCGGGCGCCCGGCTCGCCTCCTGCGCCCGCCGCAGCCCCGCCCTCGGCCGCCGCCTCTGGCCCTGCGCCCGTCCTGGGTGGCACCCCGGCCTGGGACCGGGCTTTCCTCCTGGCCCTGATGCTGGCCTTCCTGGCCGACCACGGCCGCTGCGTGTGGCGGAGCGCCGGCCTGCCGCCTCCCGGCCGGCTGGCGGTGGTGCCGACCGGTGCCGGGCGCCCGGGACCGCATCCGCTGCTCCGGCTCGTCTCGCCTTACCTGCGCCTGCCCGGCTGCCCGCTGGCCCTGCGCCCCGGCCGCCAGGGCCGTGACCTCGACCCGGACCGGTTCCAGGTGCTGGCCCGCCCGGCCGGGGCCAGCGTGCTGCTCCTGGACGACACCTGGGTCTCCGGCGCCAGCGCCCAGTCGGCCGCCGCCGCGCTCAAGCTGGCCGGCGCCCGCCACGTCGCGGTCATCGTCCTGGGCCGGCACCTCAACCCGGACGATCCCGTCTCGGCGGTCCTGCTGGCCGGCCTCGCCGCCGTCCGCTATGACCCCGCAACGTGCGCCGTGCACCCGCCGCCAAATGGTACGAACAGGCGTTAACCTGCCAGATTCGGAGATCGGGATAATCTATTCAGTGACCACCATTGATTCATTTCCGCGCACTAGGGAAATAGTGTTGGTTTAACCGCCCGTTATGCTGAATAGGTGGCTGGCAAGTAGGCGATTGCTCTAGCTTTTTCGTCATGAATGACCCCCAGCTCGCAGCCGCGCTGCGTTCTAGATCACCCGACGCGCTCCCGGAACTGCTCGACGCCTACGGCGACCAGCTCTTCAGCTACTGCTGGCGCCTGCTCCGGAATCGCGAAAACGCGCAAATCGCGGTGCGTGACGCGCTGGTGGTCGCTATCGCGCAAATCGGGCACCTGGTTTGCGACGAATGGCTCGGATTGTGGCTTTACTCGCTGGCTCGCGCGGAATGCCTGCGGCGCGAGGCGGTTCCGGCTTCGGACGCCGACGAGCCGGTCTGCCCTCCGCAGGCCGATGACGCCGATTCGCGGCTGATGACGTGGAAAGCCGTCACCAGCATGCCCGCCGACGAGGTTGAGGCGCTGGAACTGGACTCCCGGCCCGATGTGGAGTTGCGTCTGGTGCTGGGCCTGTCCGCGGCCGGGGTCCAGGAACTCCTGGACCGGGCGCGTCGTGACCTGGAGCGGGCCCTCGGCACCGAGGTCCTGGTCAGGAAGAGCCAGTCCTGCCCGGAGCTCTCCGCGATGCTGAGCGGCTGGACCGGCGCCACGACGCCGGCCCTGCGCGACCGCGTGCTCGAGCACGCCGCCACCTGCTCGGTCTGCGGCCCGAACCTTCCCCGCAGCGTGTCCCCGGCCCGGCTCTTCGCCCTCCTGCCCGCGCCCGCTCTGTCCTCCGTGGCCCGGCTGGAGATCCTCGGGTTCTTCGACGACTCCCGCATGGCGGCCTACCGCGAGTTCACCGTCAGCCGGGCCGAAGAGCTCACCGGATCCTGGTTCCTGAGCACCCCGGCCCCCTCCGAACCCGCCGCCGGCTCCTGGTTCATCCCCACCCCCAAACCCGCCAACCCCGTACCCGCCACCACCCCCGAGACCGCCGCCACCACCCCCGAGACCGCCGCCCCCGCCCCTGAGGCCGCGGACCACCGCCCTGAGACCCCCGAGCCGGCGCCCGCCCTCGAGGCGGTCAGCCCCGCCCTCCGCCTCGCATCCGAGCCCGCCGCATCAACCGTCGGCGCCGCGACCGGCCCCATCGGTTCCGGTCCGCTCGTCGCGCAGGGCTTCATGGGATCCTGGCTCAGCCTCGCCGAGCCCCCCGGCTCCGGGCCCGGCCCGGTCACCGAGCCCATTCCGCCCGTCAGTGTCCCGGCACCTCGCCCCGAGGCATCCCTGTCGGTTCCGGTACCCCCGCCACCCGCCTCCCGGCCCGCCCCGGCCCCGGTATCAGCCGCATTCATGTCCGCTCCGGCGTCGGTGCCGTCCGCCTCCCGGCCCGCTCCCGCTCCCGCATCCGCGGTCTACCGCCCCGCTCCGGCATCCGCGCCGGCCGCGTCCCGGTCCGCCCCCGCTCCCGCATCCGCGGTCTACCGGCCCGCCCCGGCCGCGTCCGGGCCCGCACCCCCCGCCCCCGCATCCGGGCCTGTCCGGCCCGGGTCGCTGGCCCCGGTGATCCCGCTGGCGGCCCCGCCGTCGGCCGGGCAAACCCCGTCGGCCGCTTGGCAAGCGCCGCCGTCCGCTGGGGAAGCCTCGCCGCGTGCGTCCCGCCCCGCGGCCGCCACGCGCCCTGGCCGCCGTCGTCCTCGGGTGTCCCGGGCCGGCGTCGCGACCGTGGCCTCCGTGGCCGTCACGGCCGTGTTCGCCCTGGTCGGCTTCCATGTGACCCCGTCCGCGAGCACGGGTGGCAGCCCGCCGTCCGCGGCGGCCGAGGGGCCGGGCTCCGCGGTCGCCGCGTCGGCCGGCGGTGCGGACGCCGCCCTCCCGGTCAAGGTCAAGCGGTCACCGGGCGGCTCGTCCTCGGCCCGACCCCTGCGGCAGTCAGCGGCCAGCAAGACCGAGTCGCTGGCCGTGACCGCCGCCTCTCAGCCGGGGACCTCATCGCCGTCACAGGCCGGCCCGGCACCCGGGCCTCCTCCTCCTCCTCCTCCTCATCGTCGTCGGCCTCCCCCCCGGCGCCGAGCAACGCGAACGGGAGCCTGGCCGTGAGCCCGGCCCGGCTCGACCTGGGCCGCGGCACGACCGGTGAGCTCACCCTCACCGCCATGGACGGGCCGGTCAGCTGGTCGGCGGACACCTCGTCCGCGCAAGTGACGCTGTCCGGCCAGCAGGGCAGGCTGCAAGCCGGCCAGTCGGTCACGCTGACGGTCACCGTAGCCTCGGGCAGCGGCGACGAGTTCGTCTTCGTCTACTCCTCCCCGCTGACCAGCGGCGCCACCGTGGCCCCCTCGGCCGCCCCGTCGGCCAGCCAGGCCGTCGAGGTCACCTGGACGGCGTACCGCCCGCGCGGCCCGCAGCCGTCACCGTCGCCCTCGGATTCGAGCAGCCCGTCCCCGTCGGCGTCGCCCGCGCCATCCTCCGTCGTAAGCGGCTCCTGACCAAACAAAAACCCCAACAGTCCCACCTGTACCACGCCCAAGCGAACATCAACCGATGAGTGTGGCACTCTGATGGCTCTATCCGTTAGAGTGTCGCACTCACATGGCTCCGCTCGACCCGGAGGCGAAAACCTGAGCGAAGCTCGGGGAGGCAGAGGTTTGCGGGACGTGTGAGGCACCGCGCCCGTGCGCAAGACCGACCCCCGCGCAAGACCGCGCGGACCGCAAGCTTCCGCCAAAGGGCTCCCGCCAAAGGGCTCCCGCCCAGCCCGTCGCCCAACAGAACCGGGTGCGTCAAGCCCGTTCACGTGCTCACTAAGCTGATCTGGTGACCACGCCGCCGCCTTCGCACACCGCCCTGGTCCGCCGGGCTCGCCGGATCGAGCGCGAGCTGGCCGTGCTATACCCCGAGGTGCATACCGAGCTGGACTTCAGCACGCCGCTCGAGCTGCTCGTGGCGACGATCCTGTCCGCGCAGACCACCGATAAGCGGGTCAACCTGGTCACGCCGATCCTGTTCGCGCGGTACCCGGCCGCGGCCGGCTACGCGAGCGCCGACCGCGACGAGATGGAAAAGATTATCCAGTCCACCGGGTTCTACCGGGCCAAGACGAACAGCCTCATCGGCCTCGGCCAGGCCCTGTGCGAGCGGTTCGGCGGGGAGGTCCCGGCCAAGCTGAACAACCTGGTCACCCTGCCGGGCGTGGGCCGTAAGACCGCCAACGTGGTGCTCGGCAACGCGTTCGGCATCCCCGGCATCACCGTGGACACGCACTTCGGCCGGCTGGCCCGTCGCTTCGGCTGGACGACCGACACCAACCCGGTCAAGGTCGAGGCCGAGGTGGCCGCGCTCATTCCGCGTAAGGGCTGGACCGACCTCTCGCAGCGGATGATCTGGCACGGCCGCCGGGTCTGCCACGCCCGCCGGCCCGCCTGCGGCGCGTGCGGGCTGGCCCGCCTGTGCCCGTCGTACGGCGAGGGCCCCACCGACCCGGTGATCGCCGCCAAGCTCGTCAAGCCCGGCCCGTTCTCGTGAGCGACAAAGAAGCCGGCCAAGACCAGGACGCGGTACCAGGCTGGCTGCGCGACCTTGCCGCCGCGGGCAGCAAGATGGAGATCAACCCGATGTCCCAGCCGCCCGCCGAGGGCGGCCGCGCCTCCGCCGTCCTCGTCCTGTTCGCCGGCGGGCTCGGCACCGGACAGAACGACCCCGACCTGCTGTTCATCCAGCGCAGTCCCGACCTCCGGCTGCACGCCGGCCAGCCGGCCTTCCCCGGTGGCGCCATCGACGCGGCGGACGAGGGGCCGGTCGCCGCCGCCCTGCGGGAAGCCGCCGAGGAGGTCGGCGTCGACCCCGGCGGCGTGGACGTGGCCGGGACGCTGCCCGAGCTGTTCATCCCTCGGACCGGTTTCCGGGTCGTCCCGGTGCTGGCCTGGTGGCGCGAGCCGTGCGCGGTCGCGCCCGTCGATCCGGCCGAGGTCGCCGCGGTGGAGCGGATCAGCGTCAGCGAGCTCGCCGACCCGGAGACCCGTGTCACGGTGCGCGGCCCGTCCGGCTACCTGGGGCCCGCGTTCCAGGTCAAGGGCATGCTCATCTGGGGTTTCACCGCGGTGCTGGTGGACCGCCTGCTGGCGCTTGGCGGATGGGAACGCCCGTGGGACACCGCCAAGGTCACCGACTTGTGACCAGCGGCGGCGGGCCTAAGAACGCGGAAAACGCAGTACCGTTAGGGTCGTGCGCGGAGATGTGCTCGACCTGATCCTGCTCGTGGTGGTCGCCGCGTTCGCCGTGTCCGGCTACCGGCAGGGTTTCATCGTCGGGATCCTGAGCTTCTTCGGGTTCGTCGGCGGCGCGCTGCTCGGCGCGGAGTTCGGGCCGAGCATCTCCCGGGCCCTGGTCGGGGGGCAGACCCAGCAGGATGTCATCGCGGTCGTGCTGCTGGTCAGCTTCGCCGTGATCGGCCAGTTCGTCGCGTCCTCGATCGGCGCCGCCATGCGCTCGACCGTCACCTGGCACCCCGCGACCGCCCTGGACTCGGCGGGCGGCGCGGTGGTCAGCGTCGTGTCCGTGTTGCTGATCGCCTGGGTGGTCGGCTCGGTACTGATCGAGTCTCCGTTCCCGGTGGTCGACACCCAGGTCAACAACTCGCTGGCGCTGCAGACGCTGGACAAGTTCATGCCCTCGCCGGCCAAGACCATGTTCTCCGACTTCCGCAGGCTGCTGGCCAGCAACAGCACCTACGCCCAGGTGTTCAGCGGGATCGGCGCGGAGCGCATCCTGGCCATCCCCGCGCCCGATCCCGCCGTGCTCAACGACCCCGGTGTCCGGTCCGCGACCGACAGCGTGGTACGGGTCCAGGGCGTGGCGCCCAGCTGCCAGCGCCGGATCGAGGGCTCGGGTTTCGTCATCTCCCGGCATCACGTTCTGACCAACGCCCACGTGGTCGCGGGGGTCACCACCCGGCAGACGGTCACCACCTTCAACGGCAAGAACCTGTCGGCCACCGTGGTCTATTACGACCCGCAGGTCGACGTGGCCATCTTGTACGTGCCCGCTCTCAACCTGCCTGCACTGCACTTCTCCGGGCCCGCCAACCCCGGTGACCTCGCGGTGGTCGCGGGCTACCCGCTGGACTCCACTAACCTGCACCTGGCGGCCGCGCGGATCGGCGGCACCCAGAACGCCCAGGGCCCGAACATCTACGAGACCAGCACCGTCACCCGGCAGATCTACGAGATCCGGGCCGTGGTCAAGTCGGGCAACTCGGGCGGCCCGCTGCTGTCGCCGCAGGGCACCGTGGACGGGGTGGTGTTCGCCGCGGCGGTCGGGGAGTCCGACACCGGCTTCGCGCTCACCGCGGCTGAGGTGGCCGCCGACGCCAGCGCGGGCGAGCAGCTCACCTCGGCCGTCTCCACCGGGGACTGTGACTAGCCGAAGCCCGGGTGACCATCAGCTCCGGTGACCGCCCGGCTTCCGGTGACCGTCAGCCCGTACTGACCGTCAGGCCCGGCCGCAGGTCCGCGGCCGGGATGTCCGTCAGCCCGTCGCGCTCGATGCGCGCGGCCAGGTCGTCGCAGGCGGCCAGGAACGCGGCCAGGTCGATCCCGTACGGTCGGTCTCCCGCCCCGGCGGCGACCGGGGACGCGGCCTGATACGCGCGGACGCGCTCGGCGCCCCGGCTGAGCAGCGCCACCGCCCCGCGTGCGTTGCCCCGGTGCGCGTGGGTCAGCCCGACCGCGATCTGGGCCAGTCCCTGCCACAGGTCGCGCTCGCCGGGCGGGCCGGTCTTCCACGACGCTTCGAGCACCTCGTGGGCGTGGAACGGCCGCCCGGCGCGCAGCAGTTCGTCGGCCAGCCGGGCCGCGTCCGGCCCGGCCAGCGACAGGTCATCGGGAATCCGGTCCTCGCCGTGCCCCGGCCGGGACAGCGGCCGTCCCAGGGCATCCCGCGGCCGCGCGTTCCGCGGCCGGCCGCCCGGATCGCGATCACGATCGCGATCCGGTCTCACCGCTCCGGTTCCGGGTCGGCCAGCCAGCCGCGCAGTTCGGTGTCGAAGGCCTCCGGGCGTTCCTCGTGCGGGAAGTGCCCGGCGCCGTCGATCAGCCGCCACCGGTAGGGGCCGTCCACGTACCGGCCCGCGCCGCGCGCGGTCCGCGGCAGCACGCAGCGGTCAAGCGCCCCGTGCAGGTGCAGCGTCGGCGCCTGGATGGGGGTGCGCATCCGCCGGGCGTAGCGCAGGCCGTCCGGGCGCAGGGCGCTGCGCGCCAGCCAGCGGTGATACTCAAGCGCGGAGTGGGCCACCGAGGGGATCTGCATGGCCCGGGCGTAGATCCGCTCGGTCTCCGGATCGGGCCAGCCCGGCGCGGCCCAGTTCTCCAGCAGCTGGCCGACCCGGCGGGCGCCGTCCCGGACCAGCTGCCGCTCGGGCAGCACCGGCACCTGGAACCGCAGCGCGTCGCCGCTGCGGCGGCCCTGGCCGAGCAGGTCGGTCACCATCGCGGACCGCATCCGCAGCGGGTGCGCCGTCGAGACCACGGCCAGCCGCCCGGCCACCTTGGGGTGGAAGACCCCGAGCGTCCAGGCCACCAGCCCGCCCCAGCCGTGCCCTACCACCACGGCGTTGGCCTCGCCCAGGGCCCGGATCAGCCCGGCCGCGTCGGCAGCCGCGGTGATCAGGTCATAGCCGCGCGGCGGCTTGTCGCTGCCGCCGTAACCGCGCAGATCGGCCGCCACGGCGCGGAACCCCGCCTCGGGCAGCCAGGTCAGCTGGTGCCGCCAGGTCCACCAGAACTCGGGAAAGCCGTGCAGCATCAGGACCAGCGGCCCGTCGCCCGCCTCGGCGATGTGGAACCGGGTCCCGTTGGCGCTGACCGTCCGATGGTTCCACGGCAGGCCAGCTGGACCGCGGACTCCGCGTTCACGGGCATGACACTCGTCCTACCCGGCCCCGCGCCCGGCGATCTGGGGCTGCTGGCCGTCGCGGCCGATCCCGGGACGGTCCCCGTTGGGGCTGACCGCGGTGTCCTGGCCGTCGCGGCGCAGCATGCCGAAGCCCTCGGTGACCGACTTGCGGGTCCGCTTCAGGCCGGACAGGCCTCGCAGCCTCAAGATGGCGACGCCGACCGCCCCGCCGGCCAGCAGCACGCAGGTCCCGGCCACGATCAAGAATGCTGCCCATCTCCAGATGCCCAGCGCGACCAGCCCGTAGGCGAAGGCGATGCACAGCAGGACGAGCACCAGGCAGCCCACGAAGGCGGCCACGCCGGCCAGCGCCCCGGCCAGCCCGACCCGCTTCATGTCGCCACGCAGCTCGGTCTTGGCCAGGTCCATCTCGTAGCGGATCAGCTGGGACACGTCCTTGGCGGCCAAGGCCACCAGATCCCCGAGTGACTGGTCAGCGCCCACGGGTTCTGGCGTTTCGCTGCGGACCATCGTGTCTCTCCCGTCATGCGGGCCGGTACCCGCCGTTGGCACGGCACTGGATGCCCGCGCCCGAAACCCCACCCCGGCGGGCGGGCTCTGGCCAAGGACCAAGGCTAACGTTCTTGCTTCTCATCAGGCAGTACCCGGGTCTACCCGGCGTTTCACGCCCCGTCGCGGCGTCCCGGCCGCTGCTTCGCAACCCGGCCGGGCACCGCGATGTGTCGCGATTCGCCAGCAATCGTGCCACGTTTGCGCTCACGGAGCCAAGCTGCCCCAGAACTTAACCCGTACACGCGGCCCCGGCCCCTCGCCCGCCGTCGGCAAGCAAAAGCCGCGCCGTATGGAACTCACTCCCCGCAAAGCTCACGGCCTGCGGGACTTGCCGTCTTCGACACTATCGGTTCCGCGGATTCCCGCCGTCGACGCAAAGAAACGCCCGCGGATGCCGCCGTCCGCGCAAACAGGGCCCCGCGGACACTACTGTGCTCGCGCAGGAAGGCCGAGTGGAACCCACTGTCCCGATAAAGCAAGCGGCGCCCCTGGCCGGGGCGCCGCCGCGCAGCACGTCATGCCTGGCTACCAAGCGTGCTCCTTCTCCGTCAGTCAGGCTGACCGTCCCATTTCTGGCGGTCTGACCTGGCCTGACACGCCTCCCGCGGCTGGTCGCGCGTGGGTACCTGGCTGCCGTGCCCGGACGCTCAGACGTCCGTACCACCGTTCTAACGCGAAATCCCGAGCCTGAAAAGACCCTTGCGTAACCAATTCGTGATCTCAATCAGTTCTGGCGATCACATGCCGTTAACTGACGGCTTGCCGGAGGGTCATCGACGCCAAACGTCGCTTCTGGGAGAAAAAAGGAGGAGGCGCCCGCCGGGGGGGAGAGCGGGCGCCTCGCGCACGGTCCGGCCCTGGGGGGGGAGGCCGGTCCCGTCCTATTAAGAGCTTATCTGCTTAGGGCTCGCGAATCGACCCCCATGCAGCGTCAGCCAATGGAATTAGAACATATCTGGCCCCGTGATGAACAGTACTGTCGGGAGACTCGCCACAGGAAAATTACCTGCCAGTAGCCTGACGAGCACTTTCTCGTCACCTGAGAGTGCCTCGGCCGCGGCAACCGCTTACGCCTTCCGCGAACAAACGGAATCGTTCATGCTACTTGTCCCATCTGTACGAGGCCGGTTTACTCCGGGGTCTTAGGGACAAAGGTGTCCCATGTGTCCCATGTGTCCGGTGAGACCGGCGTCAGCGGCTCTCCGCCAGGATCGCGTCGAGCAGTGCCACCGCGCCGCGCTTGCTGAGCGGGTGGTTGGCGGTCCCGCACTTGGGTGACTGGACGCACGAGGGGCAGCCGGCCTCGCAGTCACACCCGGCGATAGCCTGCCGGGTCGCGGTGAGCCAGTCCCGGGCGGCCTGGAAACCGCGCTCGGCGAAGCCCGCCCCGCCGTCGTACCCGTCGTAGACGAACACCGTGAGCTTGGCGGTGGCCGGGTGCAGGTCGGCGGACACGCCGCCGATATCCCAGCGGTCGCAGGTGGCGAACAGCGGCAGCAAGCCGATGCTGGCGTGCTCGCACGCGTGCGCGGCCCCGCCCAGGTCGATGCCCGCGGCCGCCAGCCGGTCCCGTTCGGCACCCGAGATCGTCCACCAGACGGCCCTGGTCTGCAGCCGGCGGGGCGGCAAGTCCAGCGGCTCGTCCCCGAGCGGTGCGCCGGTGTCGGAGCGGCGCTTGGTGTAGCCGGTCACCTGCCTGGTGACCTGGACGTCGCCGAACCCGACCTCGGCCTGGCCCCAGGTCATGAGGCGCAGCTCGTCGCGGACCTCGACCTCGGTCACGTCCCGGGCGGTGGTGGTGTAGCCGGGATCGCCCGGCTCGACCAGCGCCGCCCGGTCGGCCAGGTCGAGCCAGGCTGACCAGGTAGCTGTCGCCCTGGTGCAGGTAGACCGCGCCGTCGTGCACCATGATCTGGGCCGACGGCTCGTCGACGGTGCCGACCAGCCGCCCGGTGGCCTCCTCCACGACCAGCACCGGGGCGTCCCCGGCCCCGCGCAGCCCGCCCGGCGCGGTCACCCCCCGGCGCATGCTGTACCAGCCCGCCGGACGCCGGCGCAGCCGGCCGGCGGTGGTCAGGTCCTCGACCACCTGGCGCGCCTGCGGTCCGAAGATCTCCAGATCCGCGTCGGTCAGGGCCAGTTCGGCCGCGGCCGCGCACAGGTGCGGCGCCAGCACGTACGGATTACCCGGATCCAGCACGGTCGCCTCTACCGGATGCCGCAGCAAGATCTCCGGGTGCTGCACCAGGTAGGTATCGAGCGGGTCGTCCCTGGCGATGAGCACCGCAGCCGCGCTCCGGCCGCTGCGCCCGGCCCGGCCGGCCTGCTGCCACAAGCTGGCCCAGCTGCCCGGCCAGCCCGCGATCAGCACCGCGTCCAGCCCGGTGATGTTGACCCCCAGCTCGAGCGCGGTGGTGGCGGCCAGCCCGACCAGCCGCCCGTCGCTGATCGCGGCCTCCAGGTCGCGCCGGTCCTCGGGCAGGTACCCGGACCGGTACGCGGCCACCTTGGCCTCGGGCGCCTCGTGCCCGCCCAGCGACCGGCGGGCGGCCAGCGCGACCGTCTCGGCACCGCGCCGGGACCGGATGAAGGCCAGGGTCGGAACGTCCTGGCGGACCAGCCGGGCCAGCAGGTCGGCGGTCTGCGCGGTCGCGGTGCGGCGCAGCCGCGCGCCGACCTCGCCGCGCCCCTCGGTCAGCGGCGGCTCCCACAGCGCGAAGGCCAGCGGCCCCCGCGGCGAGCCGTCCTCGGTGACCGCTTCGGCGTCCAGCCCGGTCAGCAGCCGCGCGCAGGCCCCCGGTGCGCCGACCGTCGCCGAGGCCAGCACGAACACCGGCCGGGCCGGGCCGCCCGCCCCGGGAGTGCGCAGAGCGTGATGCGCCACCACCCGGCGCAGCCGCCGCAGCACGTGCCCCACGTGCGAGCCGAACACCCCGCGGTACTCGTGGCACTCGTCGATGATCACGTACCGCAGCCGGCTGAGGAACCCGGACCAGCGGTTGTGCCGGGGGAGCAGCGACTGGTGCAGCATGTCCGGCGTGGTCAGCAGGTACCGGGCGTGGCTGCGGGCCCAGTCGCGCTCGTTCCGGGGCGTGTCGCCGTCGAACGTGGCGGCCTGGATCCCCGGCAGGCCCAGGGCCCGGATCGAGGCCAGCTGGTCGGCGGCCAGCGCCTTGGTCGGCGTCACGTAGAGCACGGTCTCGCCGGCCAGCACCGCGGTGAGCGCGGGCAGGAGGTACCCGAGCGACTTGCCCGACGCCGCGCCGGTGGAGATGATCACGTTCCGGCCGGCCTGCGCGTGGCAGGCGGCCTCGGCCTGGTGGGACCAGGGACTCCGGATGCCGCGGCTCGCGAAGGCCCCGGTGATCTCGGCGGGAACCCAGGCCGGCCACGGCACCTCGCGCCCCGTCCGGGCCGGGATGTGCTCGACGTGCACGGGCCGCCCGGCCCGCGGATCGTCCAGCAGGATGCCCAGCGCCCGGTTTCCTGCCGCCTGATTCTGGGCAGCGGAGGGCTCCGCAGCCTCGGGCAGGGGGGTGATGGTGGCCACAGCTTTCTCAGTGTGTCACCCGTTGGGGGATGCTCGGAGGCATGATTTCGTATAGACATGACATCGGAGCGTGGTTGAATGCCGCAGTGGATCACGCCCTGCGCTCAGCCGCGGGGGCGGGACATTAAGATGACGCCTTTGATGGCGCTGGAGGATTCGTGGATCTGAAGCTTGGTCACTACAACAAGGACGGCATCGAGGTCGTCGATGTCGAGGGCGAGATCGACGTCTACACGGCGCCGCGGCTCCGTGAGCTGCTCATCGATCTGGTCAACAAGAACAACTACCAGCTCGTCGTGAACATGGAGAAGGTCGAGTTCCTCGACTCCACCGGCCTCGGCGTGCTGGTCGGCGGGCTCAAGCGGGTCCGCGCCCACGACGGGTCCCTGGACCTCGTGTGCACGCAGGAGCGGATACTCAAAATCTTCCGGATCACCGGCCTGACGAAGGTGTTCGGCATCCACGACACCGTGGACCTGGCGATCGCGGCCAAGAAGTCCGAGAAGTAACGCCGGCCGTACCCGGAGAACGCATCGGAGATGGCCACCGTCGAAGTCACGTTCACGCCGCTGCCCGCGCACGTTCGTACCGCGCGGCTCGTTGCCACCGCGGTGGCGCGGCGCAGCGGCGTGGACGAGTCGCTGCTCGATGAGGTTCGCCTCGCGGTCGGCGAAGCCTGCTCTCGCGCGGTCGAGGCCCACCGGCGGCACTGCCCGGCCGAGCCGGTCCGGATCGAGATGACCAACCAGGACCAGCGGTTCGTGGTCACTGTGAGCGATCACGCCCCGACCCCGCCCGCCCGCCCGGCCGACACCGGCCCGCGGGACGGTGTGGCTCACAACGGCGCAGGCCAAGACGGCGCAGCCCACGACGGCAGCGGCTACGACGCTCTCGGCTACGACGGTCTCGGCTATGAGGGCGGATCGGCCATTCCCGCCGGGTTCGGGCTGGCCGTGATCTCCGGCCTGGCCGAGGACGTGCGCGTCATGTCGACCAGTTCCGGCGTGAGCGTCCAGATGAGCTGGCCGTCCACGGCCTCCGCGTCCTGACCGCGCCGCCCGGCCGCTCCTGGTTCCCCCGCGCCCCGCACGTGCGGCTTTTGCCCTGATTTGGCAGCATTCCGTCCGCTGACCGTCTATGTCACGCTGTCTTCTCGCGAACATCACGGTAAGATTACGTAACTGTTAGGAACGGCCCGGTGTTCGTGGTTCCGCGTATGCGTGCGTAGACTCCCGGCCACTCGTCTTTGCCGATCGGCACCTCTTCCGTTCGGAGTTTCCAGGAGGTCGAATGTCCCGGCACGTCTCTGCGCTGGCGGCCAATTCCGTCAGCGTCAGCGGCTCCAACCTGACCTGGGTTGTCATCGTCGCCGTCGTCGGTCTGATCGCGCTGGGCACGGCCGGCGCGCTGGTCCGGGAGGTTCTCGCGGCCAGCCAGGGGACCCAGAAGATGCAGGAGATCGCGCGGGCCGTCCAGGAGGGCGCCGCCGCGTACCTGCGCCGCCAGTTCCGGACCCTCGGCGTGTTCGTGGTCATCATCTTCTTCGTGCTCCTCGTGCTGCCCGTCACCAACGGCGGCGCCGAGGTCCAGTGGGGCCGCAGCATCTTCTTCCTGGTCGGTGCGCTGTTCTCGGCCCTGACCGGGTTCACCGGGATGACGCTGACCACGCGCGGCAACGTCCGGGTGGCGGCCGCCGCGCGTGAGGGCGGCCAGCGGACCGCGTTCCGGATCGCGTTCCGCACCGGCGGCGTGGCCGGCATGTTCACCGTGGGCCTGGGCCTGTTCGGCGCCGCGGTCGTGGTGCTGATCTACCGGGCCAACGCGCCTGAGGTGCTGGAGGGCTTCGGTTTCGGCGCGGCCCTGCTGGCCATGTTCATGCGGGTCGGCGGCGGCATCTACACCAAGGCCGCCGACGTGGGCGCGGACCTGGTGGGCAAGGTCGAGCAGGGCATCCCCGAGGACGACCCGCGGAACGCGGCCACGATCGCGGACAACGTGGGCGACAACGTGGGCGACTGCGCAGGCATGGCGGCGGACCTGTTCGAGTCCTACTCGGTCATGCTGGTCGCGTCGCTGATCCTGGGTAAGAGCGCGTTCGGCGACAAGGGCCTGATCTTCCCGCTAATCATCCCGGCCATCGGCGTGCTGACCGCGATCATCGGGATCTTCTCGGTGGCGCCGCGGGCCGGTGACCGCAGCGGGATGACCGCGATCAACCGCGGTTTCTTCATCTCCGCGGTCATCTCGGTCATCGGCGTGGCCGTCGCCTGCTTCACCTTCCTGCCGGCGCACTTCGCCAGCTTCAAGGGCATCACCGACTCGGGCATCTTGTCCTTCAACGGCAACCCGCGCTGGATCGCGTTCGGCGCGATCTTGATCGGCATCGTGCTGGCCAGCGCCATCCAGCTGCTGACCGGGTACTTCACCGAGACCAACCGGCGCCCGGTCCGCGACATCGGGAACAGCTCGGAGACCGGGGCGGCCACCGTCATCTTGTCCGGCATCTCGATCGGCATGGAGTCAGCGGTCTACTCGGCGCTGCTGATCGCCGGCGCGGTGTTCGGCTCCTACCTGCTCGCCACCGGGAACGCCACCGTCGCGCTGTTCGCGGTGGCCATGGCCGGCATCGGCCTGCTGACCACGGTCGGCGTGATCGTCTCGATGGACTCCTTCGGCCCGGTCACCGACAACGCGCAGGGCATCGCGGAGATGTCCGGCGACGTCGAGGGCGACGCGGCGCAGGCGCTGACCACGCTGGACGCGATCGGCAACACCACCAAGGCGATCACCAAGGGCATCGCGATCGCGACCGCGGTGCTGGCCGCGACCGCCCTGTTCGGCTCGTTCCGCACCCAGGTGGAGTCGGCGCTGAGCGGCAAGGCCGCGGGCACCTTCGCGCTGGACGTGGCCAAGCCGAACGTCCTGGTCGGTGTCATCATCGGCGCGTCGATCGTGTTCTTGTTCTCCAGCCTGCTGATCATGGCGGTGGGCCGGGCCGCGCAGCGCGTGGTGCTCGAGGTGCGCAACCAGTTCCGCACCCACCCGGGCATCATGACCTACGAGGAGAAGCCCGACTACAGCCGGGTGGTCGACATCGTCACCAAGGACTCGCTGCGTGAGCTGGTCACACCCGGCCTGCTCGCGGTGATGGCGCCGCTCGCGGTCGGCTTCGCGTTCGGCTACCAGGTGCTCGGCTCCTACCTGTCCGGCGCGATCGCGGCCGGCGTGCTGATGGCCATCTTCCTGGCCAACTCCGGCGGGGCCTGGGACAACGCCAAGAAGCTGGTCGAGGACGGCAACCACGGCGGCAAGGGCTCCGAGGCGCACGCCGCCACCGTCATCGGCAACACGGTCGGCGACCCGTTCAAGGACACCGCGGGCCCGGCCATCAACCCGCTGATCAAGGTCATGAACCTGGTCTCGTTGCTGATCGCGACCAGCGTGGTCAAGTACAGCGGCAACACCGGCCTGCGGACCGGCGTCGCGCTCGGCGCGGTGCTCGTCATCGTCGCTGCGATCGTGATCTCCAAGCGCCGCTCCGCCGGCATGGGCGAGGCCACCCCGGCCGCCGCTGAAGTCGCCGGCGCCGTCTCGCCCGCCGTCGACGGCGCCACCCCGGCCCAGGTGGAAGGCACCCCGGCCGTCACCCTCACCTCGGACGAGGCGGCCGACCGCGCCACCGCCGCCAAACGCCGCGAGTAGCCCCGCCCGAACGAGATGAATCCCGGGTTTCACTACGCTCTACGGTGGTGGGACCCGGGTTTCATTCCGTAAGAGGCGTGTCCCCCTGGGCCAGCACCTCGTCAGACGAGATGCCGAGCAGGTACAAGATCGCGTCCAGGTAGGGGACGCTCAGCGAGGTGTCGGCCGCGTCCCGGACCACGGGCTTGGCGTTGAACGCGATGCCGAGCCCGGCGGCGGCGATCATGTCCAGGTCGTTGGCGCCGTCGCCGACCGCGACCGTCTGGGACAGCGGGATCCCGGCGTCGGCCGCGAACCTGCGCAGCGCGTCCGCCTTGGCCGCCCGGTCGATCACCGGGCCGGACAGCCGCCCGGTCAGCTTGCCGCCCGCGATCTCCAGCTCGTTGGCCGCCACGTAGCCGATCCCGAGCTCGGCCGCCAGCGGGCCGATGACCTGGCCGAAGCCGCCGCTGACGATGCCGAACTTGTAACCGAGACCGCCCAGCGTCCCGATCAGCGTCCGCGCCCCCGCGGTCAGCCGCAGCGAATCCCGGACCTCGGAAAGCACAGCAGCGTCCAGCCCGGCCAGCAGCGCGACCCGCTCGCGCAGCGACGCGGCGAAGTCCAGCTCGCCGCGCATGGCCGCCGCGGTCACCTTGGCCACCTCGGGCGCGCACCCGGCCCGGGCGGCCAGCAGGTCGATGACCTCGTCCCGGATCAAGGTGGAGTCCACGTCCATCACGATCAGCCGCAGCGCCCGCCGGTGCAGCCCGCCGCGCTGGACCGCGACGTCGATGCCCTGGCTGACCGCGACCTGAGCCAGGTCCGCGCGCAAGCGGGCCGGGTCCCCGCCGGAGATCTCCAGCTCGACGCAGGTCACCGGGCGCCGGGCCAGCCGGCCGATCCGGTCGATGTTCGCCCCGCTGGCGGCGATCTGCCCGGCGATGGCGGTGATCGCGGCCGGGGTCAGCGGGCTGCCGAGCAGGGTCACGTGCAGCCGCCCCGCCCGGGCGACGGCGCCATCAGAATCCGACCCGGAGCCGACCGTGATCTCGGCCGCCAGGCCCAGGTCACGCGCGAGCGTGGTAACCGAAAGGTGGATGCCGGTCAGGTCGGGCGGCCCGTCGCACTCGAGCAGCACGCCGAGGACCAGCTTGCCGCGGATCACGACCTGCTCGATGTCCGCGACCGACAGCTGGTACCGGGCCAGGCCCGCGAACAGCCTGGAGGTCACGCCCGGCCGGTCCGGTCCGGTCAGGGTGATGAGCAGCGTTGTCATGGCGGCGCCAGGCTACCGGAAGAAACCATGATCCCGAGGGCCGGCTACCATCCGTTAACTTGACACAGCCGGCGGCCGCTGGGTATGGAGACTTGGGTGAGATGCGGCCAGTGAGATGCGGCCAGTGACATGCGGCCAGTGCGGCGCGTCTTCGGGAGCGGCGGACCGGTTCTGCGGAAGCTGCGGTGCACCCCTCGGAGGATGCCCGTCGTGTGGTGAGCAGGTCGTGCCGGGCGATCGTTTCTGCCGTGCCTGCGGCTTCGCGCTGTCCGGCGGCGCAGCCCCCAGAAGGGACCCGGCGGCCGGTCAGGCCACGGCGGCGGACCGCGAGCCGGTGGCCGAACGGCGCGTGTGCTCGGTGCTGTTCTGCGACCTGGTGGGCTTCACCCCGCTGTCCGAGTCCCGGGATCCCGAGGCCGTCCGCGAGCTGCTGTCTCGCTACTTCGCGATGGCGCGGACGGTGATCGGCCGCTACGGCGGCACGGTGGAGAAGTTCATCGGGGATGCGGTGATGGCCGTGTGGGGGACGCCCACCGCGTCGGAGGAGGACGCCGAACGCGCCGTCCGGGCCGCCCTCGACCTGGTAGCCGCCGTGGCCACCCTCGGCTCCGAGGCCGGCGAAACCAGCCTGGCCGCCCGCGCGGGCGTAGTCACCGGCGAGATGGCGGTCAACCTGGGCGCGGTCGGCGAGGGCATGGTGGCCGGGGACGCGGTGAACACCGCGGCGCGGGTCCAGGCCGCGGCCGGGCCGGGGCAGGTGCTGGCTGACGCGTCGACGCAGCGGCTGGCCGGCCGCGCGGTCGGGTTCGCCGACGCCGGCGAGCACCAGCTGAAGGGAAAGGCCGGACCCCAGAATCTGTGGCGGGCCACCCGGGTCGTTTCCGCGGTGGGCGGCGCGCAGCGGGTCGACGGCCTGGAGGCGCCGCTGACCGGACGTGACGCGGAGCTGCGCACGATCAGGGAGCTGTTCCACGCCGCCGTCGAGCGGCAGGTGCCGCGCCTGGTCCTGGTGTCCGGCCCGGCCGGCGTGGGCAAGTCCCGGCTCGGCTGGGAGTTCGAGAAGTACACCGACGGGCTGGCCGCCGACGTGTGGTGGCACCGGGGCCGCTGCCTGTCTTACGGGGAGGGCGTCGCGTTCTGGGCGCTGGCCGAGATCGTCCGGCAGCGGCTCGGCATCGCCGAGGAGGACGCCGCCGAGGTCGCCGCGGCCAAGCTGACCGGCGGCGTGGACGAGTTCGTGCCCGATCCCGGCGAGCGGGCGTACGTCGGGGTCAGGCTGGGCCGCCTGCTCGGCGTGCCCTTTCCCGGCGACGCCGGGACCCCGCTGGCCCGCGAGGAGCTGTTCGCCGGCTGGCGGCTGTTCTTCGAGCGGCTGGCCGCGCAGCTGCCGGTCGTGCTGCTGGTGGAGGACGCCCAGCACGCCGACCACGGGTTGCTCGACTTCCTGGACCATCTCACCGACTGGGCCCGCGACCTGCCGATCTACGTGCTGGTCTTCGCCCGGCCGGAGCTGCACCAGACCCGGCCCGGGTTCGGCGCCGGGCGGAACCGCAGCACACTGACCCTGGATCCGCTCGACCGGGTCTCGATGGACCGGCTGGTGGATGCGCTGGTGCCAGGGATGCCGCCGGCCGCGCGAGCCACGATCACCGACCAGGCCCAGGGCGTCCCGCTGTTCGCGGTCGAGACGGTCCGGGCGCTGATCGACCGCGACGTCGTCCAGCCCGTCGAGGGCGAGTACCGCCTGGTGGGTGACCTCGGCAACCTGGCCGTGCCGGACAGCCTGCACGCGCTGCTGGCCGCCCGCCTCGACGCGCTGGACCCCGGCGTGCGGCGGCTGGTCACCGACGCCGCCGTGCTGGGCGCCAGCTTCCCCGCCGAGGCCCTGGTCGCGGTCTCCGGCCAGGACGAGCCGGCGGTCCGCGCCGCGCTGGCCGAACTGGTCCGCCGCGAGGTGCTGGCCGTGTCCGCCGACCCGCTGTCGCCCGAACGCGGCAGCTACCAGTTCGCCCAGCAGATGCTCCGCCAGGTCGCCTACGACACCCTGTCCCGCCGCGACCGCAAGGCCCGCCACCTGGCCGTGGCCGCGCACCTGCGGACCGCCTTCGCCGCCGACGGCGAGGAGGTGGCCGACGTGATCGCCCGGCACTACCTGGATGCGCTGGCCGCCGCACCGGAAGACCATGATTCCGAACGGATCCGGGCGCAAGCCGTCGCCGCCCGGGTCCGGGCCGCCGAACGCGCCGAACGCACCGGCGCGCTGGCCCAGGCCGCCGCCAGCTACGCCAGCGCGGCGGAGCTGACCCCGGTCCAGGACGCGGACGGCCAGCTGGCCGCCGGCCGGCTCTGGGAACGCGCCACCCAGGCCGCCGTCGACACCGGAGACTACGCCGCCGCCCTCCGCGCCGCGGACCGGGCCCAGGGCGACTACCGGCGCTGCGGGCAGGCCCGGGCCGCGGCCCGGGTCCAGGCCATCGCCGGGCAGGCGCTGCGGATCTGGGGACGCACCGCCGAGGCCCGCGACCAGCTCACGATCGCGATGGAGGTGCTCCGCGCCGATCCGGACCGGGATACGGTCCGGGCGCTCGACCAGCTTGCCACCGTGGCGGTATTCGGCGGCTCGGCCGACGCCGACCAGCTGTCCGCCGAGGCCCTGGCCCTCGGCCAGGATCTGGATGTCGATCCCGGACTGCTCGGCGGCCTGTTCCTGACCCGCGGGCTCTACCTGGGCATGGCCGGACGGCGCCCGCAGGCGATCGCCTACATCAGGGAGAGCGCACGACTCGCCACCCAGGCCGGTGACACCCTTAGCCTGGGGCGCACGCTCAACAACCTGTCGCATACGCTGACGGCGACCGACCCCGCGGCCGCAGCGGAGGCCGCCCGCACCGCAACCGGTCACCTGCGCCGGGCCGGTGCCCGGGACCACCTGGCCGTCGCGGTCTTCAACCTGAGCCAGGCCCTGCTCATGCTCGGCGACTGGGACGCCGCCGAGGCCGAACTCGCCCAGGCCGCGGACGCCGACGGTCTGGCCGGCAGCGAGATCATCATCTGCCACCAGGCCTGGCTGGCCGCAATGCGCGGTGACGCCGACCGGGCCGAGACCTTGATGACGGCGATGCCAGACCTGCGGGCCAGCGAGGAACCCCAGTCGCAGGCGCTCGTCAGCATCGTCGAGGCCTTCATCGCCGCCGCCCGCCGCCAGCCGGAGACCGCGCTGCGCCGGACCCGGGCCGCCCTGGCCCATGCCGATGCCCTCGGGGTCGCCCATGAGGCGACGCTCTGGGCGTGGCCGCTGGCCGCGCGCACGGCCTGGGAGCTGCATGACGCGGCGGGTACCCAGGAACTGCTGACCCTGCTCGACAACCTCCAGCCGGGGAGGCTGCCGCCCATGCTGCGGGCCGAGCGCGACCTGGCCCGGGCCTGCCTGGCCAGCGAGAACGGAGACGATCTGGCCGCCGCGATCACCGGCGTCCGGGAGCAGAGCACCCCGTACTACCTGGCGCACGCCCTGCTTGATCAGGCGCAGCTGCTGGTCGGTTCCGGCCGGGCCGGCGACGCCCGGACCGGCGATGCCCGGGCCGCCGTCGAGGAGGCCACCGCCATCGCCGTCCAGCTCCGCTGCCAGCCGCTGCTCGACCGGGCCGCGGACCTGACATCCGGCACACACATCACGGCAGCAGCAGGTGCACGTCCCCGAACTCGTGCCACAGATACCCCGACGTGATGGCCGCCTCGTAGCAGGAGCTGAGCAGTTCCGGCCCGGCGAACGCGGCCAGCATCCGCAGGTGTGAGGACCGCGGCTCGTGCAGCCCGGTGAGCAGCCCGTCCACCGCCCGGACCCCGGTCTGCGGGGTGACCACGTGCGACGTCCAGCCCGCCGACGGCACCACCTGGCCGCGGTCAACGGCCGTCTCCAGCGCGCGCACCACCGTGGTCCCCGCCGCGATGACCCGCCCGCCCGCGGACCGGACGTGGTTGACCAGCCGGGCCGTCGCGGGCGGCACGTCGTAGGGTTCCGGGTACGGGTCTTCGCCGGCCTCCAGCGAGGACACCCCGGCGTGCAGGGTGAGCGGCGCGATCAGCACCCCGCGCGCCACCAGGTCGGTCACCGCCGGTGGCGTGAACGGCAGGCTGGCGCTGGGCATCTCGGCGCTGCCCGGCTTGCGGGAGAACACCGTCTGGTACGCCGCCACCGGCCATTCGCGGCTGACGTAGGAGTACCGGATCGGGATGCCGTACCGCAGTAGATACGGGATCACCGCGACCGACAGCCGGGCCCGCCAGGCCAGCCGCCGGCCCTGGCCTCCAGGGTCAGCGCCGCCCCGCCGGGCAAGTCGATGACCTGCGCGGGGAACCCCGATCCGTTCGGCCGAGAGATCTTGTCTTTAATGGCACGCAGCTCCACCAGCCACGCACCATCCGGCAGGGCGGTGGAGAAGTGCACGGCCAGCCCGCGGCCCGCCCGGACCTGGGCGGGCAGCGTGCCGGTGTCGTTGACCACCAGCAGATCGCCCGGCAGCAGCAGGCTCGGCAGGTCACGGAAGCGGCGATGAGTCACCCGGCCAGCAGCGCGCCGGCTGACCAGCAGCCGGAACGCCGTCCCGGGCCACGCCGCGGGCCTCGGGCGGGTCGTGCGCCTCGAGCTCGGCGGGCAGCGCGAAGTCGATGATCATGGAGCCCCGCAAGTCTGGCCGCCTGCGGCGGGGGCCGGGAGCAGGTGGGCGGCGCGGTACCGGCCGCTGGGCAGCCGCTCGCGGACCAGCCGGGTGAACGCCGGAACCACCGCGGACGGCCAGGGCCGGTCGGAGATGTCCTCGCCGGGGAAGGCCTGCTGGTGCATGTCGGTGCGCAGGTCGCCCGGGTCGGCCCACCAGACCCGGACCGCCAGCTCCTCGGCGGCCAGCACGTTCGAGGCCTGCTCCAGGGCGGCCTTGGCCGCGCCGTACCCGCCCCAGCCCGCATAGGCCTCCACCGCCGCGTCCGAGGTGATGTTCAGCACCGCGCCGCCGCTGGCCCGCAGCAGCGGCAGCAGCAGCTGAGTCAGCGCGACCGGCGCGATCACGTTCACCTCGAAGGCGGCGCGCAGCTCGTCGACCGGGTAGTCGGCCAGCGCGGGCAGCGGGCTGGCGCCCAGCGTGCCGGCGTTGTTGACCAGCAGGTCGAGCCGGCCCGCGGCCTTCGCCGCGTCCGCCAGCGCGGCCCGGTGCGCCGGGTCGGTGACGTCGCCCGCGATGGCGGTGACGGTGCCCGGCACATCGCCCGCGGCGGCGGCGCCGCCGATGTCGCGGGCGGCGGCGTCGAGGTCACCGGCGTTCCGGCCGTCCAGGATGAGGTCGTAGCCCTCGCGGGCCAGGCCGGCCGCCAGCGCCCGGCCCAGTCCGCGGGAGGCCCCCGTAACCAGTGCAATCATGTGTTTCACGCTAGGCAGCCGGGCCGCGCGGCACATCGGCCGCGCGCCCCCTTCGTCCTCCGCCCTTGGTCGTAGGACCGCCGCCCGATGCACCGGCCGCGGCACCGGGCTAACGTCAGAGGGTGAACGATCTCGCCGAGCTGTCCCGGGTCAGCCAGGCGGTGCTGTCGGTCACCAGGCAGATGCCCGTGCGGGACGTGCTGCAGGTGATCGTGCGGTCGGCGCGGTCCCTGGTCGGCGCGCGGTACGCGGCGCTCGGCGTGCCCGACGACGGCGACTCGTTCGCGGAGTTCGTGGTGGACGGGATCAGCCCGGCCGAGCAGCAGGCCATCGGCCCGCTGCCGCGCCGGCACGGCATGCTCGGCGTGCTCCTCACCGAGGGCAAGCCCGAACGCCTCGCCGATATCCGCGACGACCCGCGGTTCTGGGGCTGGCCGTCGGCGCACCCGCAGATGTCGCACTTCCTCGGGGTGCCGGTGCGCGACGGCGACCAGGTGCTCGGCATCATCTGCGCGGCCAACAAGATCTCCGTCGCCGCGGAGAAGCATGGCTTCACCGAACGTGACCAGGAGATCTTGTCCCTGTTCGCCGCGCACGCGGCCATCGCGCTGACCAACGCCCGGCTGTACGAGCGCAGCCGGGAGCTCAGCGTCATGCAGGAACGGTCACGGCTGGCCCGCGACCTGCACGACGCGGTCACGCAGAAGCTGTTCAGCATCCGGGCGCACGCCCGGGCCGCCGCGGTGCTGGCCGGGCGGGAGCCGTTCGACGCGGGCCGGGTCAAGGCCGAGATCGAGACGGTGGCCTCCCTCGGCGCCGAGGCCCACGCCGAGCTGCGCGCGGTCATCGACGGGCTGGCCCCGCCCGATCTGGCGGCCGGCGGCCTGGCCGAGTCGCTGCGCAGGTACGCGGTGCTGGCCGGGCGCGCGCACGGCATCCCGGTCACGTTCACCGCCGCCGGGCTTCCCGCCCTCCAGCAGGACCAGGAGGCGGCCCTGTACCGCGTCGCCCAGGAGGCCCTGCACAACGCGCTGCAGCACTCGGGCGCGGCCGCGGTCCGGGTCCGCCTGACCCGGTCCGCCCGCCGGGTCAACCTGGAGGTCGGCGACGACGGCCACGGCTTCACCCCGCAGGCGCCGTCCGGCGGCGTCGGCCTGGTCTCGATGCGCGAGCGCGCGGCCGCGGCCGGCGGCACGCTGGCCATCAAGTC
Source organism: uncultured Actinomycetes bacterium (assembly GCA_963819785.1). Taxonomy (GTDB): domain Bacteria; phylum Actinomycetota; class Actinomycetes; order Streptosporangiales; family Streptosporangiaceae; genus Palsa-504. The sequence continues at coordinate 88,446 of CAWFXW010000024.1, forward strand.
CGGGGCCGGCGGGACCCTGGTTCGGATGACCGTGCCGGTCAGGGGGTGAGCCGTGCCCATCCGCGTGCTGATCGTCGACGACCACCCGGTGGTCCGGCAGGGCCTGCGCGTCCTGCTCGAGGTGCAGGACGGCATCGAGGTGGCCGGGGAGGCCGGGGACGGCCCGGCCGCGCTCAAGCTGACCGCGGAGCAAGCACCCGACGTCGTCCTGCTCGACCTCAAGCTGCCCGGCATGGACGGCCTGACCGTGCTCGCCGAGCTGCGCAGTGCCGAGTTGCGTGGGGCCGGCGCCCGGGCCAAGATCCTGGTCCTGACCAGCGCCACCGACCCGGTCGCGGCGGGCCAGGCCATGAGAGCGGGCGCGGCGGGCGTGCTGTACAAGGACGTCGACCCGGACGCGCTGGTCCGCGCGATCCGCGCGGTGCACGACGGCCACCTGCTGCTCGCCCCCGAGGCCGCCTACAGCCTGCTCAGCTCGAAGAACCAGGCCCCGGGCCTGGACGCGCTCACCGTCCGCGAGCGGGAGGTCCTGGCCGAACTGGCCAAGGGCCGCTCCAACCGCGAGATCGCCCGCGCCCTGCACGTCGCGGAGAAGACGGTCAAGGCGCACGTCAGCTCGGTGCTGGCCAAGCTCGGCGTGCAGGACCGCACCCAGGCCGCGCTGTTCGCGGTCCGCCACGAGCGCCCAGCCTGATCACCGGGCCTGATCACCGGGCCTGATCACCGGGGCGCGGCGAAAGGGCCGCGATAACCTGGGCCGAGCGGGCTCCGGTGACATAGGTTCAGTCTCGTCGGGATAACAACCGATGGCACAGCGAGCTGCGGCACGACGAGCGGAAGGGGCCCCCTATGTCCGACGAGGTGCTGCGGCTTCGCGGAGTGGAGGTCCGGCGGGACGCGGCGGTCCTGCTCCGCAACGTCGACTGGACGGCGCACGAGAACGAGCGCTGGATCCTCATCGGCCCGAACGGCGCGGGCAAGACCACCCTGCTCCAGGTGGCAGCGACCACGTTGTTCCCGACCCAGGGCACGGTCGACGTGCTCGGTCAGCGGATGGGCGAGGCCGACGTCTTCGACCTGCGGCCCCGGATCGGGCTGACCAGCGCCGCCGTCGCCGAACAGGTCCCGCCGAACGAGAAGGTCATCGACCTGGTGCTCACCGCCGCCTACGCCATCCTCGGCCGGTGGAAGGAGGACTACGACTCCGCCGACGTCACCCGCGCTGTCGAACTGCTCGACGCGCTCGGCTGCGCGCACCTGATCCGGCGCCGGTTCGCCACCTTGTCCGAGGGCGAGCGCAAGCGGGTCCAGATCGCCCGGGCCCTGATGCCCGACCCCGAGCTGCTGCTGCTCGACGAGCCGGCCGCGGGCCTGGACCTGGGCGGCCGCGAGGACCTGCTGCGCCGCCTGACCCAGCTCGCCCGCGACCCCAAGGCGCCGATGATGGTGCTGGTCACCCACCACGTGGAAGAGGTCCCTGACGGCTTCACCCACGCCATGCTGCTGCGCCGCGGGTCGGTGCTGGCCGCGGGGCCGGTCGCTGAGGTGTTCACCGCGCGGAACCTGTCCCGGTGCTTCGGCGTCCAGCTCGAGATCGAGCAGCGCGGCGCCCGCTGGACCGCCCGCGCAAAGTAACCGCTCTGGCTGAACCCGCTCGCGGTCTGTAACTTAGCAAGTAAGCCCCGGAAACCCGCCGGGCCGCGGAGTGGAGCCAAGCATGAGCACTCTCGTCGCGACCATCCTGCTCGTCGTCCTCGTCGCTCTTATCGCCCTGGTCATCGCCCGGTCGGTCCGCATCATCCCGCAGGCCCGGGCGGGGATCGTGGAGCGGTTCGGCCGGTATCACCGCACGCTGAACGCGGGCCTGAACATGGTGGTGCCGTTCGTCGACCGGCTGCTTCCGCAGCTCGACCTGCGGGAGCAGGTGTTCAGCTTCCCGCCGCAGCCGGTCATCACCCGGGACAACCTGGTCGTCGGCATCGACACGGTGATCTACTTCCAGGTCACCGACCCCAAGGCCGCGACCTACGAGGTGGCCAACCGCGACCTCGCGGTGGAGCAGCTGACCGTGACCACGCTGCGCAACGTGGTCGGCGGCATGGACCTGGAGACCGCGCTGACCTCCCGCGACCAGATCAACCACGAGCTGCGCCGGGAACTGGACGAGGCGACCGGCAGGTGGGGCATCCGGGTCGGCCGGGTCGAGCTCAAGGCCATCGAGCCGCCCTCCTCCATCCAGGACTCGATGGAGAAGCAGATGCGCGCCGACCGGGACAAGCGGGCCGCGATCTTGTCCGCCGAGGGCACCAAGCAGTCCGCCATCCTGGGCGCCGAGGGCGAGCGCCAGGCGGCCGTGCTCAAGGCCCGCGGTGAGTCCGAGGCCTTGATGCTGCGCGCCGAGGCCGAGGCCAAGGCCCAGGCGGTGCGGGCCCGCGGCCAGGCCGAGGCGATCACCACGGTGTTCCGCGCCATCCACGAGGGCAACCCGGACCAGCGGCTGCTCGCCTACCAGTACATGCAGATGCTGCCGCAGATCGCCCAGGGCGACGCGAACAAGCTCTGGATCGTGCCCAGCGAGATCGGCAAGGCCCTGGAGGGCATCGGCGGCCTGGTCAGCTCCCTCGGCGCCCAGCCCGCCCCCGCGCCCGCGCCGGCCCCGCAGCCCCTGCCGGCCCCGCCGCCCGTACCGGTCCCGTCCGCACCGGTCCCGCTGCCCGTTCCGGCCCCGTCTGTACCGGCCCCGTCTGTACCGGTCCCGTCTGTACCGGCCTCGTCAGTACCGGCCTCATCAGGGCCGGGGCCGCAGCTCGACCCGCCCGTCGGCCGTCACGCGGGTCTCGAAGGCTGGCTGGCGGGCAGTGGCGGGTCCGTGCACGACGCTGCCGTCGGAAATGGCGAAGGTGGATCCGTGCCAGGGGCAGGCCACGCAGGCAGCGCCCCGTTCGATGACGATTCGTCCCTGGTGTAGCGGCCCGCCCAGGTGCGAGCACCGGTCGGACAGCACGCTCACCGCGCCGCCCTGCCGGTACACGAGCAGCGACAGGTAGCCGAGCTGGCGGCGCACCGGCAGGCGGTCCGGTAGCTGCTCGAGCCCGCACAGGTCGTGCCAGCCCAGCCCGGACAGGTGGCTGACCTGCTCGGCATGGCTGGCGCCCGCGCCCAGCCGCAGCGCCAGGTGCCCGCCCAGGTAGGACCCGGCGGTGGCCACGGCCAGCCCGCAGCCGGACAGTGCCCGCCCGTAACGGGGCCGCCCGCTGGCCCGGGCGGCCAGCGAGCCGAGGAACATGACGGCCGCGCTGGCCTGGCAGAGCGCGTGCACCAGGCCGACCCGCTGCTGGTCCCGGTGCAGCGCCGACCAGTCGGCCAGCCCGGTGGCCGCGGCCGGGACGGTGACCGCCACCCCGGCCCCGATCAGCATCCGCGCGGCGCGGTCGGTCCCGTCGAACAGGTCGAGCAGCACCGCGGAGGTCCAGCACCCGAGCGGCAGCCGCACCAGCGCCGGATGAGCCGGCTGCCCGAACGGCACCCCGTGCAGCGCGTCCGTCCGCGGTCCCGCGGGCAGGGCCCGGACGACCCCGTCGGACAGCCTGCGGACCACCGGGTCGAGCGCGTGCGCCTGTTCGACCCGTTCGGCCAGGGCCGCGGGCCTGCGGACCCAGCTGGACTTGCGGTTCTTGGCCGCCCGGCGGACGGTGGAGACGGATTCAGGCACATATAGTGCCTACCCGCCCGCGGGCGCGCCCTATCTCGTCACCGTGAGGCAAACGGGCCATGACCGCGCTCGTGTCAGTGCTCATGTCAGTGCTCATGTCAGCGGCGTGTCAGGCCGGTGGCGGTCCGCGCCCTGAATCTGGACCCATGAGCACCTCAGCGATAGCAGCCTCGGGGCTGCGAAAGGCATACCAGGACAAGGTCGTCCTGGACGGCATCGATCTCGACGTCGAAACCGGCACGATCTTCTCGCTGCTCGGCCCGAACGGGGCGGGCAAGACGACGACGGTCAACGTGCTGACCACGTTGATCCGGGCCGACGGCGGCACGGCCCGCGTGGCCGGGCACGACGTGGCCACGCAGACCAAGGCCGTGCGCGCGGCCATCGGGGTCACCGGCCAGTTCGCCGCGGTCGACGAACTGCTGACCGGCCAGGAGAACCTCCAGCTGATGGCCGATCTCAGCCGGCTGGGCCCGGGCGAGGCCAGACGAGTGATCGCGGACCTGCTGGAGCGATTCGACCTGACCGAATCGGCCCGCAAGCTGGCCTCGACCTATTCCGGCGGCATGCGCCGGAAGCTGGACCTGGCCATGACCCTGGTCGGCCGGCCCGAGATCATCTTCCTGGACGAGCCGACGACCGGACTGGATCCGCGCAGCCGCCGCACGATGTGGGACATCATCCGGCAGCTGGCGGCCGACGGCGTGACCATCTTCCTGACCACCCAGTACCTCGACGAAGCCGACCGGCTCGCGGACCGGATCGCGGTGCTCGACCAGGGCCACCTGGTCGCGCAGGGCAGTCCGGCCGAGCTCAAGCGGCAGATCCCCGGCAGTCACGTCCGGCTGCGGTTCGCCAGTGACCTCGGACTCGACGCCGCGCTGCGGCTCCTGCCCGGCTCCGCCCGCGACGACCAGGACGACCTGATCTTGCGGGTCCCCGGCGATGGCGGGGTGAAGTCGGTACGGGCCCTGCTCAACCAGCTCGATACCCAGTCGATCGAGGTCGAAGAGTTCTCGGTCCACACCCCCGATCTCGATGACGTCTTCCTGGCCCTGACCGGCCGCGCCAGCACCGGCCTTCCCGATACCGAGGAGAACTCGCAATGAGCACCGATTCGATCGTCATGCTCCGCCGTAACTTCAAGCACACCGTCCGGAACCCGGTCACGGTATTCAACGCCGTCTTGTTCCCCATCGTGCTCATGCTGATGTTCGTCTACGTCATCGGCGGCGCCTTCAACGTGGGGGTCACCTACATCGAATACGCCACGCCGGGCATGATCATCTTGGCCATCTGCTACGGGTTGAGCGGTACCGCGCTGGCCGTGAACTCCGATATGACGAAGGGGATCATCAACCGGTTCAAGGTGATGGATATCTCCCGCAGCGCCGTACTGAGCGCTCAGGTCGCCGTCACCGTGCTCCGCAGCCTGGTCGCCATCGCGGCCATCCTCGGCGTGGCGTTCGCGATCGGATTCCGTTCGCCCGCGAGTTTCCCCGAATGGCTCGGCGCGATCGGCGTCATCGTCTTGGTCTCCTTCGCGACCAGCTGGATCACCGTCGCCCTGGGCCTGGCGGCGAAGACCGCGGAATCGGCGGGCCTGGCCATCGTGCCGCTGATCCTGCTGCCGTTCCTGAGCAGCGCGATCGTGCCGGCCAGGACGATGGCGCCCGGGGTCCGGCAGTTCGCGGAGTACCAGCCCTTCACCCCGATCATCGAAACCCTGCGCGGACTGCTGACCGGGGCGCCGTCCGCGAGCAAGGCGATCACCGCGATCGCGTGGTGCGCCGGGATCGCGCTGGTCGGCTACCTGTGGTCGCTGAACACCTTCAACAAGCGGGCCTGACCTGGTCCGCGGCACGGCGGCCTCAGCACCGGCCGCGCGGCGCGCTGACCGTCACGACGCGAACGTGGCCTCGACCAGCTCCGCCCCGCTCGCCTGCGCACCCTCCAGCGTCACCTCGGCGAACCGTGCCTCGCCGAGGTGACGCCGCGCGGCCTGCTCGATCCGGGCGGCATCCGGGCTGGAGCGATCCGGCTGTCCGCGCAGGCCGGCGCCGGCCGCGAGCAGCCGCGCCGCCTGTTCGTACCGGCCGAGGCGGACCGCCAGGTCCGCGACCCCGACGATGACCTTAGCGATCAGGGGTGTGATCCCCGCCTCGGACGCCGCCTGCCAGGCCGCGACGCGATGGGTGCGAGCCGCACCGAGATCGTCGGCCAGATATCCGAGCAGGTCGTGAACGTCCGCGCGGACGTAGGCCTGCTCCGCGTCGTCGCCCAGGAAGGTGGTCGCGACCCCGAGATGATGGCGGGCCTCCTCGGTGCGGCCGCCCCAGCGAGCGAGCTCCGCCTTGGCCAGCGCCAGCTCGGTCAGCGCAAACGGCCAGGTCACACCGTCGGCGTTCCGCTCGGCCTCGGCCATGGCGGCCGCGCTGGCGTCCTGATCGCCGTTCAGCCAGTACAGCAGGGCCTGGCTGGTCCGCAGCCGGATGACGTCTTCGGTGGCACCGACCTCGGTGACCACCGCGACCGCCTGCTCGTAGTGCTCGCACGCCCCGGCGAAGTCGCCGCGCTCGGCACGCTGCTCCGCCAGCTCGGACAGCGCGAATGAAATCCCGAACCGTTCGCCGAGCGCCCGGAACTCGGCGAGCGCCAGCTCCAGATCGGCCTCTCCGTCCGGGCCGCCCCGGCCGAGCACGATCCGCGCCTTGCCGAGCTGCAGCCGGGCCAGGGCGCGCACCCAGGGATCCTCGTTGTCCAGCACCGGCTCCCAGGAGGACAGGAAGTCGCCCGGCGCCTGCAGCATGCGTTCCAGCGGGGCCACCAGGCCCAGCAGCGGATTGCCTTGCTGGCTGCGCTGGCTGAACCGGTACGCCTGGTGGATCCACTCCGCGGCCTCGCGGCCGTCGCCGCGCCCGGAGGTCACGAAGTTCACCACCAGCGCGTACACCATGGCGCGGACCTCGTCGGTTACCTCGCCGGGGATCCTGGTGGCCGCGACGAGCAGCTCGAAGCCCTCGGCCCGGCGCCCGCTGAGCCACCAGTACCAGCCGGCGGCGGCCACGAGCCGCATCGCCGTCTGCGCCTGGCCGGCCGCGATCGCGTCCCGCGCCGCGGCGCTGATGTTGTCGTGATCCGCCTCGAGCCGGGCGAGCCAGGCCAGCTGCTCGGCGCGGAAGAGATGCGGCTCCGCGGACTCGGCGAGTTCGGTGAAGTAGCCGAGATGCGCCTGCCGGGTCAGGCCCGATTCCCCTGCTTCGGCCAGCCGGTCCGCGGCGTACTCCTTGATCGTGCCGAGCATCCGGTAGCGCAGTGCGCCGTCGCCGTCGGTGACCAGCAGCGACTTCTCGGCCAGCGAGGTGAGCAACTCGAGCACCTCGTCCTGCCCGGCCGCGGGGGCGGCGCAGACCCGTTCGGCCGCCTCCAGGCTGGCCCCGCCGGAGAACACCGACAGCCGGCGCAGCATCATCCGCTCGGCGTCGGTCGAGCAGCTCCCAGCTCCAGTCCACCACCGCGCGCAGCGTCCTGTGCCGCGGCAATGCGGTACGGCTGCCGCTGGTCAGCAGGCGGAACCGGTCGTCGAGCCGGGCGGCGAGCTGCTCGAGGGTCATGGTGCGCAACCGGGCCGCGGCCAGCTCGATCGCGAGCGGCATCCCGTCCAGCGCCCGGCAGATGCGCACCATCGCCGGCAAGGTGCGGGCGTCATCGCCCAGATCGTTGCGTACGGCGCCTGCCGCGGTCACGCAGCAACCGGATGCGCCAGCGAGGATCCGGTCTCGCCGGGGGTGGCGCCCTCAACCAGCGCCAGCGGTTCGACCTTCCAGAGCGCCTCCCCGGTGATGCCGAGCGGTTCCCGGCTGGTGGCCAGGATCCGCAGCCGCGGCCTTGCCCGAGCACCCGGTCGGCGAACGCCGCCGCCGATTCGATCACGTGCTCGCAGTTGTCCAGGATCAGCAGCGCTTCCCGCTCGCGGATCGCAGCGATGAGCCCGGCCACCGGATCCGCGCTCGGTGCCGCGCCGAGCAGGCCGTCCCGGAGCCCGAGCGCGGCCAGGGCCGCCTGGGCCACGTCACCGTCGGAGCCGCCGGCGCCGAGCGCGGCCAGCTCCACCAGCCAGACCCCGTCCGGCAGGTCGCCGAGCAGCGTGCGCGCGGTTTCCGTGGCCAGCCGGGTCTTACCCGAGCCGCCCGGCCCGATCAGGGTGGTCAGCCGGTGCTCCCCGATCAGCTCGCGGACCGCGGCCACGTCGGCTTCCCGGCCGACGAAGCTGGTCAGCTCGGCCCGCACGTTGGTCTTCCGGTTGTCCTCCCGGCGTCCCAGCTCGCCCCGCAGCAGCCCGAGGTGCACGGCGGACAGCTCCGGCGAGGGGTCGACGCCCAGCAGGTCGGCGAGCGTCTCCCTGGTGCGCTCGTAGGCGAGCAGCGCCTCGCTGTCGCGGCCGGACGCGGCCAGGGCCCGCATCAGCGCGGCGGTCAGCCGTTCCCGCTCCGGATGGGCGGCCGCCAGATCGGTCAGCTCCGCGACCAGCTCGGCACCATGGCCGAGCACCACCTCGACGTCGAACCGGTCCTCCAGCGCGGCCAGGCGCAGCCGTTCGAGCCGGGCGGCCGCGGCGTCCAGCGCTTCGCTGTCCTGCAGGCCGACATCGGCCATGGCCGCCCCGCGCCACAGGGCGAGGGCGTCGCGCAGCAGGCTGCACCCGCCGTGCCCCCTCGGCGTCGCGGGCCTGCGCGACGAGACGCTCGAACCGGACGGCGTCGACCGCGCCGGGTTCCGCGATCAGCCGGTAGCCGCTCGGCAGGCCCTCGATCGACCCCTCCGGCAGCGCCTTGCGCAGCCGGGACACCAGGCGCTGCAGGGCATTAGCGGTGTCGGCGGGCGGCTGCTCGCCCCAGATCCAGTCGATGAGCGTCGCCTTCGAGACCACCCGCCCCGGTTCGAGGGCCAGCGCGGCCAGCAGTGCGCGCAGCCGGGCGCCCGGCACGTCGGCCAGCGCGCCGTCGCCCGCGCGAACCTCGAAAGGCCCGAGTATCCCGATCTGCACCAGCCGATCTTCTCACCATCGCGACGTCAGGGCCCGGCCCGCCCGGCGCGGTCACAACCCGGGGCCGCAGACCGTCTGAGAGTACGAGGCCGGGTCAGGCGGTGACAGTGCGGCAGAAGGCCAGCGCCGAGCCGCGTCACTCCTCCGCAGGTGCAGCGCCGTCCCTGATCGCGGCGTCCACTTCCGCCGCCCGCGCGGTCATCTCCGCCGCCTGCTCCCGTTCCACCCGCTCGGCGACGTCCTCGTCGTCGCGCATCAGCGCCTCGAGGTCCGACGCCGGCGGCATCCAGCACGCCCAGGTCCGCGAACGCGGATCGCACCCGCGGTCCCCACAGCCCGATGTCCTTGACGCACGGCGCGATCCGGCTGAACAGCAGCGCGCGGAACGCCTGCTGCACCGGCGACTGCTCGGTGAACTCCAGGCACTCCTCGACGTCGTACCCCATGCGCTCCCAGACCTCCTGGGCCCGGAACCGGTTCCGCATCAGGTAGCACCCCTGCACCACGAACTCCTCGCGGTCAGCGAGTTCCGGAGCCGAAAGCGAAGCGTAGTAGTCCCGCAGCGCCAGCCGCCCGAACGCCACGTGCCGCGCCTCGTCCTGCATGACGTACGCCAGGACCTGTCGCACCAGCGCGTTCCCGGTGATATCGCGGTGCACCCCGAACGCCGCCAGGGCCAGCCCCTCGATCAGCACCTGCATCCCGAGGTAGGGCAGGTCCCACCGCGAGTCCCGCAAGGCATCGGAGAGCAGCGAGGCCAGGTCGGGGTTGATCGGGTAGTACAGCCCGATCTTGTCCCGGATGAACCGCTGGTACAGCTCGACGTGCCGCGCCTCGTCCATGGCCTGCGTCGCGGCGTAGAACTTGGAGTCCATGTCCGGCACCGACTCCACGATCCGTGCGGCCACCGTCAGCGCCCCCTGCTCGCCGTGCAGGAACTGGCTGAACAGCCACGACCCCAGGTGATGCCCCAGCTCATCCCGCTCGGCCTCGGACAGCACCGACCACTGCCGCGACCCGTAGATCGGGTTGATCTCGTCCGGGGTGGCCATCACGTTGCACGGGTCGACGGGCTGCGACCAGTCGATCCGCTTGGCCGCGTCCCACTGCTTGTCCTTGCCCCGCTGGTACAGGTCGAGCAGCCGCTGCCGCCCGTCCTCGTACTCCCACGAGAACCGCGCCGCCCCGGCCGCCGGGACGTCCCAGGTGCCCGGTTCCACCGGCGTCGTGTACAGGTCGTATGTGCTCATGAAGATCCTTTATCCCGAACGGGCCATCCTGCGTGCCCTCACACCTTGAACCTGTATCCCATCCCGGATTCGGTCAAGAGGTACTTCGGGCGGGACGGTTCGGGCTCCAGCTTGCGGCGCAGCTGGGCCAGGTAAACCCGCAGGTAGTTGGTCTCGGTCTCGTATGCCGGGCCCCACACCTCGCGCAGCAGCTGCCGCTGGGTGACTAGCCGGCCGCTGTTGCGCACCAGGATCTCCAGCAGCTGCCACTCGGTCGGGGTCAGCCGGACGTCCTCGCCGTCGCTCCTGGTCACCTGCTTGGCCGCCAGGTCGACGGTGAAGTCCGGGGTGCTGACCACCGGCTCGTCCGGGGCCGGCGCGGCCCGGCGGACCGCGGCCCGCAGCCGGGCCAGCAGCTCGTCCATGCCGAACGGCTTGGTCACGTAGTCATCGGCGCCCGCGTCCAGCGCCGCGACCTTCTGGCTCTCCTGGCCCCACGCGGACAGCACGATGATCGGGATCGAGGTCCAGCCGCGCACTCCGTGGATGACTTCGGTGCCGTCCATGTCGGGCAGACCGAGGTCCAGGATGATCACGTCGGGCCGGTCGCGGGCCACCGCGGCCAGCCCGGTGGTGCCGTCGACCGCGGTGCTGACGTCGTAGGAGCGCGCGGACAGGTTGATCCGCAGCGCGCGCAGGATGGACGGCTCGTCGTCGACGACGAGCACCCGGGTCATAACCCCGTTTCCAGCACGGTCGCGGCGTCCGCGCTGGCCGCCGCCGGGAGCGTGATCGCCACCGTGAGCCCGCCGCCAGGCGTGTCCCGGGCCACGATCCGCCCGCCCATCGCCTCCGCGAACCCGCGGGCTACGGCCAGGCCCAGCCCGACCCCGCCCGGGATGCGGTCACCGATCCGGGTAAAGGGCTCGAAGATGCGTTCCTTGGCCTCGTCCGGCACCCCGCGGCCGTGGTCGACCACCTCGATCACGACCCGGCCGTCGACCAGGTGCGCCTGCAGTTCGGGTGGCCGGACGGACTCGGGGGAGTGCCGCAGCGCGTTGGAGAACAGGTTGGCCAGCACCCGCTCGAGCAGGCCCGGGTCGGCCAGCACCAGCGGGAAGCCGTCCGGCACGGCCATCTGGACCCGCAGCGAGTCGTCGAGCCCGAGCAGCGCCACCGGGGCCACCTCGTCGATCGCGGTCGGGCGCAGGAACGGCTGCAGCGACCCGGTGTGCAGCCGGCTCATGTCCAGCAGGTTGCCGATCAGCGCGTCGAGCCGGTCGGCGTTCTGCTCGATGGTGGCCAGCAGGTCGGCCTCGTCGGCCTCGGACCACTCCACGTCGGTCTGCCGCAGGCTGCTCACGCTGGCCTTGATCGACGCGAGCGGGGTGCGCAGGTCGTGGCTGACCGCGGCGAGCAGGGCGGTCCGCATCCGGTTGCCTTCGGCCAGGGCCTCGGCCTGGGCGGCCTGGGTGCGCAGCCGTTCCCGGTCCAGGGCGGCGGCCGCCTGGGCCGCGTACCCGGCGAGCAGGGCCGGCGTGGCCGACTCGGCCTGCCCGGTGACCAGCAGGATCAGGTCGGAGCGGATGTCGATCCGGGACGCGGCGGGCAGGCTGCCCGCCACCGCGCTCGACGCGGCGCGGATCCAGCGGCCGGCCACCCGCTCGGCAAGCTCGGCCTGGCCGCCGTGGGTGCGGGTCAGGTGCTCGAGCACCGCCGCGGGGGAGTCGGCGCCGCCCAGCACGGTCTGCGCGAGCTCGAGCAGCGAGGCGGCCTCCTCCCGGGCCCGCGCGGCCTGGACCGCGCGGCTGGCGGCCAGGTGGACCACGCTGCTGACGGCGACCGCGACGGTCACGAACAGCAGCAGGGCCAGCAGCTCCTTGGGCTGCTGGATGGTGAAGGTGTGGATCGGCTCGGTGAAGTACCAGTTCAGCAGCACAGCTGGCCGCCACCGCGGCCAGCACCGCGGGCCAGAAGCCGCCGACCACCGTGACCGCCACCACGACGACCAGGTAGATGAGCAGCTCGTCGGCGATGTCCAGGTCCGGCCGGAAGATGGTGAGCACGTAGGTCAGCAGCGGCAGCACGGCCGCGGCCAGCGCCACCGCGGCCAGGCGCCGCCGCACATCGATGCCGCCGCCGTCGGCCTCCGGCTCCGGCGCCGCCGCCCGCCGCGCGCGCCGGGCCGCGTACGTACCCATGCTTACCAGTGTGAGCCGTCGGAGGTACCAACGGAACCCCAGGCCCGCGATCGCGCAGCTCACCGCGGTCACGCCCAGCACGATGGCGGCGTGCGCGGCGGCCGGACCGGTCGGGCGCAGCTGCGCGTAGGGCGGCTTGGAGAACCCGGTGACGGTGAGCCAGCCGATGCCGGCCAGCAGCACGGCCGCGACCGGATCGGCCAGGAAGGACATCACCCCGGCCACCGCCGCGCAGGCGATCAGCACCCCGGTGGCGTCCAGCCGCCCGTGCAGCGCGGCGGCCACGGTCCCCACGGCCAGGAACGCGGCGAAACCCGCCGGCAGCGCGTAGGGCGCCGGTATGCCGCGGTGCCCGCCGCCGTAGGCGGCCAAGGGAGCAGGGTGACCGATTCTCATCTCTCTTCCTATTTCAGCCCCGGTACCGGGCGATATCAGCGGCCTTGACGCATCCTTAACGCGCCGCCGCGAAAGCTTGACGGCCTGCATACGGCGCGCCGCTAGCTGCGCTAATACCGTCGGAACGTGATCACCAACCGAACGGCCAGGACGGCCCGCGGCGCAGCCGCCAAAGTACGGCGTCAAGCCTAGTGGCGGTGCGTAAGGCGGCTGGCCTGCTTTCTGGCGACCAGGGCAGCGGGCTTCCGGAGACCTACTGGTATTCGGTGAAGCGCCGGCTGCTCGGCCCGCCGCTGGTCACCGAGCAGCTGCGCACCGAGCGGCTGTCCAAGCCGCTAGCTCTCGGCGTGCTGTCCTGCGACGGGATCTCCTCGGCGGCGTACGGCACCGAGGAAATGCTCATCGTGATGCTGCCCGCGGTCGGCCTCGCGGCCTTCAGGCTCATCTTGCCGATGACGCTGGTGATCCTGTTCGGCATCGCCATCGTGGTCCTGTCCTACCGCGAGGTGGTGTCGGTCTACACGCGCGCCGGCGGCTCCTACGTGGTGGCCCGGGAGAACTTCGGGCCGCGGGTGGCCCAGGTCGCCGCCGTCGCGCTGCTGATCGACTACGTGGTCACCGTGGCCGTGCAGACCGCGGCCGCGGCCGCGATCATCGTGTCCGCGTTTCCCGCGCTGAGCAGGATTCCCGGCATCGGCCCCGATCTGGATCCTGACCATCCTCTCGGTCACCCAGGTCCTGATCATGTGCTACGGAAACCTGCGCGGGATCAGGGAGGCCGGCCGGACGTTCGCCCTGCCGACCTACCTGTTCTCCGGCTCGGTCGGGTCGATGATCGTCGTCGGCCTGATCCGGGAGGCGGCGGGCGATCTCCATCAGCGTTCCGCACTACGACGTCTCCGGCGGCGCCGTCGGGTACGGCCACAGCACCCAGGGACTGCTCAGCTTCGCGATGGTCTACATGCTGCTGAAGGCCTACGCCAACGGCGGCTCCTCGCTCACCGGCATCGAGGCGGTCTCGAACGCGGTCAGCGCGCTCCAGCCGCCGGAGGGACGCAACGCCCGCCAGCTGCTGGTGACCCAGGGCTCCATCGTCATCTTCCTGATCGCCGGCATCTCCTGGCTCTCCCACGTCACGCACGCCACCCCGTACGTGAACGGCTATCCGACCGTGCTGGCCCAGGAGGCCAACGTCGTCTTCGGCCACGCCGGGCATTTCCTGTACTGGGTGGTTATCTTCGGTACCGCAGCCATCTTGTTCACCGGCGGGAACACCAGCTTCAGCGGGTTCCCGTTCCTGGCCAGCTTCGTCGCTGAGGACTCGTTCCTGCCCCGGTGGCTGACCAAGCGCGGGCACCGGCTGGTGTTCTCGAACGGGATCATCATCTTGACGATCGTGTCGCTGGCCCTGATGCTGGCCGTGGGCGCGGAGGTCGACAAGCTCATCCCGTTCTACGCGATCGGCGTGTTCACCGGCTTCTCCATGGCCGGCTTCGGCATGGCCCGGTACCACCTGCGGACCAGGGAACCCGGCTGGCGGCACAAGCTGGCGATCAACACGATCGGCGGCGTGTACACCGTGCTCGTCGTCCTCATCTTCGCGGTGGTCAAGTTCACCGAGGGCGCCTGGCTGATCGTGATCGTCGGCCCGGTCCTGGTGTTCACGCTGATCCGGCTCAACCGCGAGTACCGCGCCGAGGCGGGCGCGCTGCAGACCATCGGGGACCGCCGCGCTTCCGGGGTGGGACCGAGCCAGCCGAACTACAGCCGGCGGGTGGTCGTCGTATTCGTGGACGACTTCGACTTGTCCACGATCGCGGCACTGCGCTATGCCAAGAGCCTGCGGCCGACGACCCTGCGCGCCGTGCACTTCGTCATCGACAGCGAGCAGGCCGAGCGACTGCGCGCCGCCTGGCTGCCGGACCGGAGCGTGTCGCTGGAGCTGATCGACTGCCCGGACCGGAGACTGACCCGGTGCGCGGCCGAACTGGTCGGCCGCGAGGCGGAGACGTCGGGCACCCAGGTGACCGCGATCCTGCCTCGGCGCAGCTTCTCCCCGCTGCTCGGCCGGCTGCTGCACGACCGGACCGCGGACAAGATCGCCGGCGTGGTCAGCCGCGTCCCCAACGCGGCCGCCACCATCATCCCCTTCGACGTGCAGAACCGCCTGCGCGTCCTGCATGAGCGCCAGGCCGTCCGGGCCGGTACCGCGCCGGCGTCGCTGATCTCCGTCCCCGGCCCAGCCCGCCGGCGACCGCGCCGCCGAGCCGGGCGACCGCGCTGCCGAGCCCGACGACCGCGCCGCCGAGCCGGACGACCGCGCCGCCGAGCCGGACGTCCGCGCCGCCGAGCCGGACGTCCGCGCCGCCGAGCCGGACGACCACGCGGCCAAGCCGGACGTCCGCGCGGCCGAGCCGGACGTCACCTGGCCTGCCCGCGAGCCCGCGGTCGCCGCGCCCGCCGCGGCCCAGCCCGAGTCACTGCCCGGCGCCGGCAGCTACGACCGGCCCATCTCCGCCGCCCGGCGTCACCCCGATCGGCGCCATCCACGAGCCGGGCCGGACCACGGTGGAGGGCCGCGTCCGGGTCGTCGAGGTCCGGTCGGTGGAGCGCAACTCCGTGCTGGCCGCCGAGATCGCCGACTCCACCGGTGACCTGACCGCCCTGTTCTACGGCCGGTCCCGCATCCCCGGGCTGATGTGCGGCTCCCGGGTCCGGTTCCGCGGCGCGGTCGGCATCAAGAACGGCGTCCCGGTCATGATCAACCCCGCCTACGAGCTCATGGTCCCGTTCGCCAGCGGCAAGCCCGCCAAGGACGGCAAGAAGCCGCCCGCCTGAGGTCAGGGTTCGAGCTCGACCGGGTCGCCGACCGCGACCCGCCCCGGCGCCACGGTGGTGCCGTAGACCCCGAGCCGGGCGTCGCGCCCGGTGGCGATGGCGCGCAGTACCGCCGGGTTCCGCTCCAGCGTCACCGGGTCGATGGTGACCATCACGCACCGCTGGTCGCGCTGGTCCACCCGCATCCGCAGCCCGCCGACGCGCAGCACCCGCCCGACCCAGCGGTCCTCGGGGAACTCGCCGCCGGGCGCGTCCACCAGCAGGTTGGGCCGGAACCGCGGTGCGGTGAGATCGGCGCCGGCCAGCCGCCCGAGCCCGGCCACCGTCTGCGTGCTCAGCAGCGACAGCGGAAAGGTGTCGAACACCCCCCGGTTCTGCTTGATCACCCGGACCCCGGCCCCGGCCCACCCGCACCCCGGCCGCCTCGCCCGCACCCCCGCCTCGCCCGCACCCCCGCCGTCGCCCGCACCCCCGCCGTCGCCCTCGCCCCCGCCCTCGCCCGCACCTCCGAGCCGTTCCGCACCTCCGAGCTCGGCCGCGAGCTCGGGACCGGCCACGTCAAGCTCCTCGCCCGACGGCGTCCGCACCAGCGTCACCGACGACTCGGGCCGTTCCGGCTCGGCGAACCGCGGCCGGTAGAGCGCCATCTCGGGCCGCTCCCGGATCGTCAGCCACGGAAACCCGCTGCGCACCTGCCCGTCGCGGATGAACGCCCACCGCCGGTCGCCCGCCAGCCCGTGCCACGAGACCTCGGCGCCGTCCAGTTCCTCACCCGCCATGGACTTCACCGGGTACCGCCACAACCCGACGACGCGTCCCACCACGGTCATGACCGCCTCCACCGAACTCGAAGGCGCCCTTTTCTGAAAGGGAGGGGTGTCGAGCGTGGCGGGACCCGATCCGTCGCAGCGCCTCTCGACCCCTCCAGGATAACCACCGCCCGCCCCCCCGCCGAGTCGGTGCCGCTTGCCGACGGATGGACCATCGGGCTGATCCCGGCCGGGCGGTGGTTGCCGCTTGCTGACGGATGGAGCCATCTTGGCTGAATTCCCGGCCGTCCGGCCTGCTAGCGGGTTGCCGCAACCATGGGATACGTCGGCCAACGCGTGTGACGTGCGAGCCTGGCGGGGTTACAGGGCCGGGAACAGCAGCTCGTAGGCCGGGTTGGTCATGACCGGGTGGCCGTCCTTGATCCCCACGGAGCCGCGGAACCGGACCCGCCCCCCGCACACGATGCCGGGGATGTGCGAGCGCCCGTAGAACATGGCGGTCAGCTTGCCCGTCCCGTCGGATATCTCGCAGGCCAGCACGGAGTTGCGCTCCACCGGCCGGATCTCGACCACCCGGATCCGGCCCTCCACGGTGGCCCGCCCCGGCCCGGTCAGCGCCCCGATGAGCGTGACCCCCGGCGCCGGTTCCCCGGCGGGCTGCGCCGGCCCGTTCCTCTCCTGCGCACGCCGGCCGTTCTTCGGCGAAGTCGGCGGCCACGAGGCCGGCGGCCCCGCCGTGGCGGGCTCCGGCCCGGCCGGCGCCGACTGCGGTCCCGCCGCCGCGCCGTGTGCCGCGGCCACGTCGGCCTCCCCGGACCGGACCTTGGCGTCGGCGCCGCCATCCGCCGCCGCGAGCTTGGCCGCCTGGCGTTCCTGCAGGACCCGGACCCGGCTGTCCACGTCGTAAGGCACGATGGTGGCCGCCGAGCGCGGGATCCGGCTCACCACGGCGGCGATCTTGTCCGCGGTCCGGTCGTGCAGCAGCCGGCCGAGCAGCGCGGAGTAGCTGCGCCGGGGCAGCACCACGGTCACGTGCGTCTCGGGTTCGGCGGTTTCCCGCTCGACCAGCTCGGCCGCGGCCCGGGTCAGCCTGCGGTCCGAGACGTCGATGAAGTCCAGCGGCACGCCGCGGTCGGCCCGCATCCACTTCTGCCGGAGCTTCTCGGCCTGGACGTTGTCGATGACGAAGTGCACCGCCCGCATCGTGGTCGGCCGCAGGCTCCGCGCGTAGCGCAGCGCGGCCAGCGTGGCCAGGTCGAAGCTGTCCACGAAGACGAACACCGTGCGCCTGCTGTAGTGCGGGGGCGGCGGCGGCTGGTGCTCGCTGATCGTCTCGAGCACCTCGGACTCGGCCGCGTACCCGCGGTTGATCCTGATCAGCGCCGGGACCAGCACGACGAACAGGACCACGACCACCCACGCGCCCTCGGTGAACTTCACGACCGCGAAGATGGCCACCACGATCACGGTCATCACGCCGGCCGAGAAATTGATGATCATCCGCCGTCGCCAGCCTGGCGTCCGGTGCCTGCTGTGATACCTGGCCATGCCGAAGCCCGCCATCGAGAAAGCGGTGAACACGCCGATGGCGTACAGCGGGACCAGGTTGTTGACGTCCGCGTCCTTGATGATCAGCAGCGCCGCGGACGTGATGGTCAGCAGGATGATGGCGTTGGAGAACACCAGCCGGTGCCCGCGCTTGAGCAGCCACCGGGGCAGGAACGAGTCGCCGGCCACGTAACTGGTCAGGAACGGGAAGCCGTTGAAGCTGGTGTTGCCGCCGGTGTACAGGATGAGCATGGTCGCGGCCTGGACCAGGTAGAAAAGGACGTGCCCCACGAGGGTGGACCCGAAGATGAACTTGGCCTCCTGGGCCAGCACGGTCGGGTATCCAAGCCGGTACGGCGTGGCGTGCGTGGCGTGCGCCAGCCAGGAGATGCCCGCGACCAGGGTGCCGAGGATCGCGCCCTCGGCGATGAGCACCTGGCGCGCGTTCCGCCCCTCGGGGGGCCGGAACGCGCCCACGGCATCCGAGACCGCCTCGATTCCGGTCAGCGATGCGCCGCCGTTGGCGAATGCCTTGAGCAGGGTGAAGATCATCACGCCCGTGATCAGCCCGGACGAGCCGGAACCGAGATGATAGGTGCCGGGCAGCGTGCGCGGGTCGACCTGGTGCAGGTTTCCTATTACCTCGCGGATCAGCCCGACGACGATCATCAAGATGACCGAGCCCGCGAACAGGTAGGTCGGCACCGCAAAGGACCGGCCCGCCTCCTTGAGGCCGCGCAGGTTCCCGAAGCACATGAGCAGGACCACGCCGACGCAGATCTCGAGCTTGTAGGTGCCGACCGCCGGGAAGGCGGAGGCTACGGCGGCTGTCCCCGCCGCGATCTGGACCGCCACGGTCACCACGTAGTCGATAAGCAGCGCGACCGCGCACACTTGAGCGATGCGCGGACCGAAGTTCTCCCGCGCCACCACGTACGATCCGCCCGGCCTGATGTAGACCATCACGATCTCGCGGTAGGACAGCAGCACCAGCACCATGACGAACAAGATGACCAGCGTCATCGGCAGGATCAGGCTGAACGCGGCTATGCCCATCGCGGGCACCAGCACGATCAGGATCTCCTCGGTGCCGTAGGCGGAGGAGGAGATCCCGTCCGGCGACAGCACGCCGAGCGCGAGCGGCTTGGACAGCCGCTGCTCGCCGAGGTCCTGATTGACCAGCGGCGGGCCGAGCAGCCTGCGCTTGGTGGAGTACCAGAAGGTATCGGGCAGGCCGTCGCTCCGGTCCAGGAGAGCGGCTGCTGCCTTGCGCGTGGCCACTATCTGCGCCTTTCGTCAGTCAAGATCCCTTTTTTGGGCGCCAGAGACTTCATACCACCACACCCGGTGTGCACATAACCTGCGCCGGGTGCGGGAGTCATTGAGGCCGACGTGGGAAGGGGTACCCCGTACGGCACAACTTCATCCCGTGAAACCCCGGCTTGCGGCCACCAGGTAACCTACCTGTCCGGACCGGAAGAGGCTTCCCATGACGACGGCGGACAGCAGCATCACCGTACGCCTGTCCCGGCTGCTCAAACGGCCGGTGGCGGACCGGCGCGGCGAGTCGATCGGGCGGCTGGCCGATGTCATCGTCCGGCTCCGCGGCACCGACTACCCGCTGGTCACCGGGCTGGTGGCGGCGGTCGGCGGGCGGGAGATCTTCGTGCCCATCGATCAGGTCAGCACGTTCGAGGGCGATCCGCTGCGGCTGGCCAGCGCGCGGCTGAGCCTGCGCCACTTCGAGCGCCGCGACGGCGAGGTGCTGCTCCGGGCCGACGTGCTCGGCCACCGGCTGATCGACGTGGCCGGCGCGCGGCTGGTCCGCGCGGCCGACCTGGAGCTGGCCCCGGACGGCACGGAGTGGGTGCTGGCCCGGGTGGACACCCGCCCGCGGCGCCCCTTCGGGCGGCCCGCCGCCCAGACCGGGTCCGGCACCCGTGACTGGCACGACTTCGAGGGGCTCATCGGCCACGCGGGCAGCGCGCTGCTGCGCACCCCGTTCGCGGGGATCCGCAGGCTGAAGCCGGCCCAGATCGCGGACCTGCTCGAGAGCGCGTCCAAGGAGGAGGAGAGCGAGATCCTGGGGCGGGTGCACGCCGACCCCGAACTCGAGGCGGACGTGTTCGAGGAACTGGACGAGGACCTAGCCGCCCGGCTGCTCGGCGCGCGGACCGACGAGGAGATCGCCGGCGTGCTGGCCCGGATGCGCGCCGACGACGCGGCCGACGCGGTCGCCGAACTGCCCCAGCCCCGCCGTCAGCCCGTCCTGGACCTGCTGCCGGCCCCGCAGCGGGCCAAGGTGCTGACCCTGCTGGGCTTCAACAGCACCAGCGCGGGCGGCCTGATGGGGGTGGACTTCATCGCGCTGCCCGGCATGAGCACCGTCGCCGAAGCGCTGGCCCGGGTCCGCGAGTCCGCCTCGCTCCAGCCTGAGGCACTGACCAGCGTGCACGCCGTCGACCGGGACGGCGTGCTGCGCGGGGTGACCCGGCTGGTCACCCTGATCCAGGCCGACCCGGCCGACCGCGTGATCGACGTGGCCGACACCGACCCGGTGCGGGTCGGCGCGGACACCGACATCACCGACGTGGCCGTGCTGATGACCGACTACAACCTGATCACCATCCCGGTGGTCGACGACGCGCGCCGGCTACTCGGCGTGATCACCGTGGACGACGTCCTGGAGGTCGCCGTGCCCGGGGACTGGCGCCGCCGCGAGGCCGCCCAGCCCCCCGACCCGCACCACGGCGACCCCCGGTAAGCGCACGCGGAGCGAGCCCGCCAACCCCCCCGCTCGTTTACTCAAAGTCCTCATATGATCACTCGACGTAGGCTAGTCTCACGCTTCGAAACTGGAAAATTTCGGAGCGTTAGAAGGGTCTCTCCATGTTCGATCGTCGCTGGCCTCGTCCGATTCGGCGCGGCCCCGCGCTGGCCACCTCCGCCTCCGTGCTGGCCCTGGTCGGCGCCGCGGCCGTCAGCGGTTGTGGCGGATCCGCGAGCCAGAGCCAGTCTGCCGCCACCCAGCCGACCGGGACGGCCGCCGCCGCCGCGCAGATTTCTTTCACCTCGGACCAGCTGAAGTCCGCGTTGCTGGCCAAGGTCAACGGCGTGAAGCCGGCCTCCGCCGCCGAGTCTGGTGATTACGGAACGTTGCCGGACGTGCGGTCGAGCAAGCAGACCATGAACGGGGTGAAGGTCAACCCGGCCAGGTGCGCCCAGGCCACCCAGACCGGGTTCAACTCGGCCGCGTTCACGCACGCGCCCGCGTCGGTGGTGACGTTCCGGGTCGGCCAGGATGGCGTGTCCGAGGTACTGGTCTCCACCACCCCGGCCTCGGCCGCCACCGCCCTGGGCAACACGCTGCCGGCCGGCTGCGACCACTACAGCGCCACCGTGGACGGCAAGACGTTCCGCTACACAGTGAAGGAGTCCCCGTTGTCCGGCCTGGCCCAGAAGGCGCGCGCGCTGAACGTCAAGGCGGCGGGTTACACCAGGGTGGACGTGTGGTCGGTGGTCTACCAGGGCGCCGGGTTCGTCGGCGCGGTCACCATGGTCGGCCCCGACTCCTCCGAGGCGGGCGTGAAGGCCCTGGCCAAGGAGGCCTACGCGCACGCCGCGGCGACCCTGCACCAGTAATCAGGACCCGCCGGGTAGTGCCAGACTGGTGGCATGACTGAGCCCACCGCTGGCGCGTCGCCACGTTTCCGTTCGGTGCTCGACGGCTTCCCCGCCTACCAGCCGGGCCGGACCCCGGTCAGCACGGCGGGCAAGTCGCACAAGCTGTCGTCCAACGAATCCCCGTACGCGCCGCTCCCCTCGGTGGTCGAGGTGATCGCCGAGGAGGCGCGGTCGGTTAACCGGTACCCGGACAACGGCGCGGCGGCGCTGCGCGAGGCGATCGGGGAACGGTTCAGCGTCCCCGTGCCGCACGTCGTGGTCGGGTGCGGCTCGGTCGGCGTCACGCAGCAGCTCCTCGAGGCGATCGGCGAGCCCGGCGCCGAGGTCGTGTACGCGTGGCGCTCATTCGAGGCGTACCCGACCCTGGCCGACCTGGCCGCGGCCGAATCGGTACGGGTGCCGCTCGACGGCGAGACCCACGACCTGGCCGCGATGGCCGACGCGATCACCCCGCGCACCCGGCTGATCTTCGTCTGCAACCCGAACAACCCGACCGGCACCGTGGTGCGCGGCCCGGAACTGGAACAGTTCCTCGACCGCGTGCCAGCGGACTGCCTGGTCGTGCTCGACGAGGCCTACCACGAGTACATCAGGGACTCCGAAGTCCCCGACGGCGTGACCCTGTACCGGGACCGGCCGAACGTCGCCGTCCTGCGCACCTTCTCCAAGGCCTACGGCCTGGCCGGGCTGCGCACCGGGTTCATGATCGCGCACGAGCCGGTGGCGGCCGCGGCCCGGGCCACCATGCTGCCGTTCACGGTCAACCGGCTGGCCCAGGCCGCCGCGATCGCCTCCCTGGCCGCCGAGGCCGAGCTCCTGGAACGGGTCGAGCTCACGGTGAAGGAGCGGACCCGGGTGCACGAGGCGCTGCTGGCCGACGGCTGGGCCGTCCCGCCCAGCGAGGCCAACTTCGTCTGGCTCCGGCTCGGCGAGCACACCCCGGCCTTCGCCGCCGCCTGCGCGGCGACCGGCATCGCGGTCCGCCCGTTCGGCGCCGAGGGGGCCAGGATCAGCATCGGCGACGCCGAGGCCAACGACGCGCTCCTGGACGTCGCGCACGCGTTCCCGCACCGGAACACCGCGGGGTTAGCGGCCTCAGCCCTCGGCGGTGATGTCCGCCCCGAGGGCGCTGAACCGCTGCGCGATCGCCGCGTGCCCCCGGTCGATCGGGTAGGCCGGGGTCACGACCGTCTCACCGGAGGCGGCCAGCCCGGCCAGTACCAGGGCGATCCCGGTGCGCAGGTCGTGCGCCACCACCCGGCTCCCGGTGAAGTCGCAGGGCCCGTGCACCACCACCCGGGTGCCGTCGAACTCGATCTTCGCGCCCATCTTGTTCAGCTCGCCGACCAGCGTGTACCGCCCGTCGAAGATCGTCTCGCGGATGTAGGACGCGCCCTCGGCCAGGCAGGCCAGGGCCATGATCGGCGACTGCAGGTCGGTGGCGAAGCCCGGGTAGGGGCCGGTGATCACGTTGATCGGGCGCGGCGGCCGGTTCATCCGCACGGTCAGCACCGCGCCGTGGGTGGAGAACTCCACCCCCATCTGCTCCAGCTTCCAGCGCACCACGCCGAAGTGCTCGAGGGAGGCGCCGACCAGGTTCAGCTCGCCGCCGGTGATGGCCGCCGCCATGGCGAACACCCCGGCGTCGATCCGGTCGGCCATCACCGTGTGCTCCACCGCGGTGAGCTCATCGACCCCGTCCACGGTGATGAAGCCGGTGCCGCCGCCCTTGATCTGCGCGCCCATCTTGGTCAGGAACGCGATGACGTCGAGCACCTCGGGCTCTTGCGCGGTGTTGTCGATGACGGTCCGCCCCGGGGCCAGCGACGCCGCCATGATCAGGTTCTCGGTCCCGGTGTGCGACGGCGTGTCCAGGTACAGGTGCGCGCCCTGCAGCTTGCCCGCCTTGATGTGGATGACGCTCTCGCCCTCATCGACCACCGCGCCGAGCCGGGCGAAGCCACGGTAGTGGAAGTCCAGGTTGCGGCTGCCCAGGTTGCAGCCGCCGACGCCCTCGATGACCGCCTCGCCGAAGCGGTGCAGCAGGGCCGGCACGAACAGCACCGAGCTGCGGAACCGCCGGGCGATCTCGGCCGGCAGCACCGGGCTGGTCAGGTTGGACGCGTCGACGACCAGCGTCCTCTCGATCTCGTGGAACTCGACCAGGGCCCCCACGGCCTGCGCCAGCTCGACCGCGCGGCGGACGTCCTCGATCGGCGGGACGTTGCGCAGCACGGTGCGGCCGTTCGCGGTCAGCAGCGACGCGGCGATCATCTTCAGCGCGGCGTTCTTCGCGCCCTGGATGAAGACGGTGCCGTGCAGCGGTCCGCCGCCGCGCACGCGGTAACTCGTCTCGGGTCCGGAAGTCATGGGCGCTAGCTTAGCCGGGCCAGCCGCTCGAAGACCGGATCCAGGCGCGCCGTGTACCGTTCCGGCCGGAACGCGTCGTCAATGTCGGCTTCGGGCAGGGACAGCCCGCGCGCCGCGGCCTGCTTGCGCAGCGTCTCGCGGAACGGCGTCCCGTGGTCCCAGGTGTCCATGGCCGCCGCCTGCACCAGCGCGTACCCGTCTTCCCGGCTCAGACCCGCCTTGACCAGGGCCAGCAGCACCGCCGAGGAGTAGATCAGGCCCCCGGTCAGGTCCAGGTTGGCCCGCATCCGGGCCGCGTCCACGGTCAGCCCCTCGACCAGCCCGGTGGTCAGGTGCAGCACGTAGTCGGTGGCGATCGACGCGTCCGGCAGCGCGATCCGCTCCACGCTGGAATGCGAGATGTCCCGCTCGTGCCACAGCGCGATGCCCTCGGTCACCGGGGTCACGTAGCCGCGCACCACCCGGGCCAGCCCGGCGATCCGCTCGGCGCGGACCGGGTTCTTCTTGTGCGGCATGGCCGAGGAGCCCTTCTGCCCGGCCCGGAACGGCTCGGCCAGCTCCCGCACCTCGGTCCGCTGCCCGTGCCTGACCTCGAGCGCGACCGCCTCGCACACGCTGGCGGCCAGCGCCAGCGCCCCCACCCACTCGGCCATCCCGTCCCGCATCACGACCTGGGTGGCCACGTCCGCGGCCCGCAGCCCCAGCGCCGCCATGACCTGCGCCTCGATGGCGGGGTCGATGTTGGAGTAGCTGCCCACCGGCCCGGACAGCGTGCCCACCGCGACCGCCTCCCGCGCCCGGACCAGCCGGTCCCGGCTGCGCGCCATCGCGAACGCGAAGTCAGCCACCCGGTGCCCCCAGGAGTCCGGCTCGGCGTGCACCCCGTGCGTCCGGCCCGGCCGCAGCGTGTCCCGGTGCGCGAGCGCGTGCTCGCGCAGCACCGCGACCAGCCGGGTGGCCTTGGCGATGAGCAGGTCCGATGCCTCGGTCAGCTGCACGGCGAGCGCGGTGTCGAGCAGGTCCGAGGAGGTCATCCCGTAGTGCACCCAGGCCGCGTCCGCCCGCGGCTCGGTGTTGTCCGCCCACGCGGTCAAGAACGCGATGACGTCGTGGTCGGTGACCGCCTCGACCGCGGCGACCGCCTCGGGAGTCGGGATTTCGGCCGAACGGACCGCCTGCACGCTGCCGGCCGGCACCGTGCCCGCCCGGGCGTGCGCCTCCAGGACCAGCAGCTCGACCCGCCCCCACAGCTCGTACTTGCGGGCCTCGCTCCAGACCCGCCCCATCTCCGGCAGCGTGTACCGCTCGATCATGGTTCCACCGTATCGGCCGCCCGCCTCCCGGCGGCCACCGCGACCCGGCCGGCCCGCTGCTCCGCCACCAGGGTCCCCCGCCGCTCCGCGGCCAGTGATACCGCCACGATCGCCACCAGCACCGCCATCTCCGCGGCCACGCTCGCCGTCACGCCGACCGCCGACGCGGCCAGCGCCACCCCCGCCGCCCCTAGCCGCCACACTCGCACCCCGATCCTGCGGGGGGTGCCAGGGGGGTCGTCCCCCCGTGGCCAGCAGAGCGCCCCCCGGAACGCCGCGCTGCCCGCCAGGAACAGTGCCACCCCCGACCCCAGCGCCAGGCACGGCCCGGCCGGCGCCGTGGTCCCGGTGTTCACGATGGCCTGCTTGACGCCGGCGGCCAGCGCGACCACGCCGAGCAGCATCGGGATGTAGGCGAAGAAGTAGGCGGCCAGCGCGAGCGCGGGCCGCGCCTCGGGCTCGGCGGCCAGCATCGCCTCCTCGGCGCGCTCGTCGTCCCCCACCCCGAAGTACGCCCACCACAGCGCGGCGGCCAGCGCCAGCCCCAGCACGGCGGACAGGGCCAGGGACACGGTCACCGGGTGGCCCTCGGCCCCGATCCCGATATCCACCACCGACTCGCCGAACACCACGATGACCAGCGCCCCGTGCCGCTCCACGAAGTGCGAGGGCGCGATGTCGAAGCGCCCGCGCACCCGCGCGAACAGCGGGGAGAGCTGCTCGGCGGCCAGCGCGGCCGCCCACAGCACGTAGGCACCCCACCCCCGTACCACCCCGGCCCCGATGATGAGCAGCGCGGCGGCCACGTTGAACGGCACGACCCGGGCGATGTTCCGGTTGACCCGCCAATAAAGCCAGGCATGCATGCACACCACCGTCAGATAACCCAACCCGAAGGCCACCCCGTCCCGGCCGAACGCGTGCGGGATGGCCAGCCCCATGACCAGGTATCCGGCCATCCCCAGCAGCATCAGCAGCCGCTCCGGCGTCCGTACCGGGGTCCGCGCGTTGGACAGCCAGACGTACCCCCCGTACATCCACCACAGCGCCCCGAACACCAGCAGCACCCGCACCCCGTCGGCCACCGTCACGTCGTGCGAGAGGATCCCGGTCAGCTGCGTGATCGCGAACACGAACACCAGGTCAAAGAACAGCTCCAGCGTGCTGACCCGCAGCGGCAGCCCCGCGCCTCCCGCGCCGTCCCGCTCCTGCCGCCCGGCCTCCGTGCCCGCGCCGTCCCGCTCCTGCCGCCCGGCCTCCGTGCCCGCGCCGTCCCGCTCCCGCCGTCCGGACTCCGCGCCCGCGCCTCCAGCCTCGTCCCGCTCCCGGCTCCCCGCCCCCGCCTCCGGCCCGCTCTCGGTCACTACGCCCCGCTACCGCCCCGCGGCGATATCCCGCCGGTACCAGCCGCCGCGCATCCGGACCGTCCCGGCCAGCTCATAAGCCGCCCGCCGCGCCGCCGCCACATCGGCCCCGCTCCCCACCACGTTCAGCACCCGCCCCCCGGCCGACACCAGTTCCCCCTCCGCGTCCCGCGCCGTCCCCGCGTGCAGCACATACGCGTCCGCGTCCCGGCCCGCTGCCGCGCCCGCCCCACCAGCCTCGTCCGTCCCCGCAGCCCTCTCCCCAGGGTGATGAAATGCGGGTTTCAGCACGCTAGAGGGTGCTGAAACCGCGGTTTCATTCCGCTGGACGGCGGCCTCCGCGCCGGTCCCCGGTTGGCTCCCGGCCTTCCCGGCCGCTGCGATGCCGGTCCGTTCGGTGAAAATGATCTTGTCGCCCTTGGCCGGCGCCTCGGGATAGCCTTCCGCGGCGATCGCCACCACCACTGCCGCGCCTGGCCGCCACTCTGGCCGCGCGACGCCAGCCAACTCCCCGATCGCCGCCGCGTGCAGCAGCGGCCCCAGCGGGCTCGCGAGCCGGTCCAGCACCACCTGCGTCTCCGGATCCCCGAAGCGCGCGTTGAACTCCACCACCTTGGGCCCGGCCGGGGTCAGCGCCAGCCCCGCGTACAGCAGCCCGCGGTACGGCGTGCCGAGCCGCGCCATCGCGTCGACGGCCGGGCCGATCACGCGGTCCATCATGTCCTCGGCCAGGCCGGCGGGCGCCCAGGGGAGCGGCGCGTACGCGCCCATGCCGCCGGTGTTCGGCCCCTGGTCGCCGTCCCGGGCCCGCTTGAAGTCCTGGGCCGGCAGCAGCGGCACCGCGCTCACGCCGTCGGTCACCGCGAACAGCGACACCTCCGGCCCGACCAGGAACTCCTCGATCACCACCGTGCCGCAGGCCCGCGCGTGCGCCCGCGCGGCCCGCAGATCCCCGGTGACCAGCACGCCCTTGCCCGCGGCCAGCGCGTCGTCCTTGACCACGTACGGCGGCCCGAACGCGTCCAGCGCGGTGTCCGCCTCGGCCTCGGTACGGCAGGTGAACGACGCGGCGGTCGGGATACCGGCCTCGGCCATGACCTGCTTGGCGAACGACTTGGAGCCCTCGATCCTGGCCGCGGCCGCGTCCGGCCCGAAGCAGGCCATCCCGGCCGCGCGCAGCGCGTCTCCCGCCCCTGCGACGAGCGGTGCCTCCGGGCCGATCACCACCAGGTCCGGGCTGAGCTTGCGGGCCAGCGCGAGGATCTGCTCCGGCACCGGCGCCGTATCCGGGTGGGTTTCCGCCAGGGCCGCGATCCCCGGGTTGCCCGGCGCCGCGTGCAGGCTGGCGGTCTCCGGGCTCAGCGCGCGGACGATGGCGTGCTCCCGGCCGCCCGACCCGACAACGAGAATGCGCACGCGGTGAGCTTATCCGGGCCAGTAAGGCTAACGCTGTCGCAGCAGATCGCGGAGCTGGAGGGTCTGGTCGCGGCGCGGGCCCACGCCGACCGCGCAGACCGGCGCGCCGATCATCTCCTCCACGGCCGCGATGTAGGCCTGCGCGTTCTTGGGCAGGTCGCTCACGGCCTTGGCGGCGGAGATGTCCTCCCACCAGCCGTCGAGGTACTCATAGACCGGCACCGCGTGGTGGAACTCGGTCTGCGTCATCGGGATCTCGTCGCAGCGCTTGCCGTCCACCTCGTAGGCCACGCACACCGGCACCTGGTCCAGCCCGGACAGCACGTCCAGCTTGGTCAGGAAGTACCCGGTGATCCCGTTGATCCGGGTCGCGTAGCGCGCGATGACCGCGTCGAACCAGCCGCAGCGCCGCGGCCGGCCGGTGGTCACGCCGTACTCCGCGCCGCCCTTGCGCAGCCACTCCCCGGTCTCGCCGCGCAGCTCGGTGGGGAACGGGCCCTCGCCGACCCGGGTCGTGTACGCCTTGACGATGCCGATCACGTCGGAGATCCGGGTCGGCCCGATGCCCGACCCGGCGCAGGCGCCGCCCGCGGTGGGGGAGGAGGAGGTCACGAACGGGTACGTGCCGTGGTCCACGTCGAGCATGGTGGCCTGCGCGCCCTCCAGCAGCACCACCTTTCCCTGGTCAAGCGCCCGGCCCAGGGCCAGCGCGGTGTCGGCCACGTAGGGGCGCAGCCGCTCCGCGTACCGCTCGTACTCCGCCGCGCACGCCTCCGGGTCGATCCCGCGCCGGTTGTAGACCTTGCTCAGCACCTGGTTCTTCTCCCGCAGCACCAGGTCCAGCTTCTGGCGCAAGATGCCCGGGTCGAACAGGTCCTGGACCCGGATCCCCATCCGGGCGATCTTGTCGCCGTAGGCCGGCCCGATGCCGCGCCCGGTGGTCCCGATCCGCGCGCTGCCCAGGAACCGTTCTGTCACCTTGTCCAGCGCCCGGTGATACGGCGTGATCAGGTGCGCGTTCGCCGAGACCAGCAGCTTCCCGCAGTCGACGCCGCGGTCCTGGAGGCCGTCGATCTCATCGAGCAGCACCTGCGGGTCGATCACCACCCCGTTCCCGATCACCGGGACCACCCGCGGCGACAGCACCCCGGATGGCAGCAGGTGCAGCGCGTAGCTCTCGTCCCCGATGACGACCGTGTGACCGGCGTTGTTCCCGCCCTGGTACCGGACCACGTAGTCCACGCGGTCGCCGAGCAGGTCGGTCGCCTTGCCCTTCCCCTCGTCTCCCCACTGAGCACCGACCAGCACGATGGCGGGCATTGCGCATCCCCTCCCGCACACACATACGAAGTCCCTGCTCAGCGCGAGCGCGGCAGGGGCTCTTGCGTTCTGAGATTACCCGCAAAGCCCCTGCCTAAGCCATTAACCCCCGCCCGGCATGTCCCGGTATGAAGGCACTCCTCCTGCGCAAACGCACCGACGCTCCCCCGCGCCCGCGCGCCGCCGCCGCTTCAGCGGGAGCGAAGGCGATCATGAATGCCTCCGTGTCGATGACGCATCGACCCTGCAAGAACAGGTACAAGGTCACATCGACCCGGAACCCCGGCCGCTCAGCGGGCCTCGCGCGGCGGCGATGAGATGCCTGTGGTTCCCTTGGTGCGCGAGCGCGTCGTGGTACGCCAACCTAGGGTTAGCGCGAGGATTCCGGGTTTCGCATCCCCGGCGCTCATAAAAGCCCGCGGCGTGGCCGCCGCCGCTTGGCTCAGCAGCCCCGCAGCGTACGTGCCGCCCCTCGGGTTACGTGCCGCTGTCGCGCAGGGCGGCCGCGGCGGCGGCGCTGCTGTCGCGCAGGAACTGGTCGCAGCGCTGCGCCTCGTCGTCCTCGCCGATGGCGCCGGCGGCCCGGCCCAGCATGGACAGCGACCGCAGGAAGCCCCGGTTCGGCTCGTGCTCCCAGGGAATCGGCCCGGTGCCGTGCCAGCCCGAACGCCGCAGCTGATCCAGCCCCCGGTGGTACCCGGTCCGCGCGTACGCGTACGCCATGACCGGATCACCGCCGGCGAACGCGGCCTCGGCCAGCGCCGCCCACGCGGCCGAGTAGGCCGGGAACCGGGCCGCCACCGAAGACGGTGAAGCGCCCGCGCGCAGCGCCGCGGCCGCCTCCTCGTTTTCCAGCAGGTACGTGGCGGGCGGCCCGGCCAGCAGATTATCGCGATCCATCATGACAGCTGGTGACCCGCGGACAGCAGGTCCTCGCAGGCGTGGGTGACCCGCTGGGCCATGCCGGCCTCGCCGGCCTTGCCGTAGCTGCGCGGGTCGTAGGCCTTCTTGCTGCCCACGTCGCCGTCGACCTTGAGCACGCCGTCGTAGTGCTTGAACATGTGGTCCGCGATCGGCCTGGTGAAGGCGTACTGGGTGTCAGTATCGACGTTCATCTTGACCACGCCGTACCCGATGGCTTCCCGGATCTCCTCCAGGGCCGAACCGGACCCGCCGTGGAAGACGAGGTCGAACGGCTTTTCCTTGCCGTACTTCTGGCCCACCGCGTCCTGGATCTCCTTGAGCACGCCCGGGCGCAGCTTCACGTGCCCCGGCTTGTAGACGCCGTGCACGTTGCCGAACGTCGCGGCCAGGATGTACCGGCCGCGCTCGCCCAGCCCGAGCGCCTCGGCGGTGGCCAGCGCGTCTTCCGGCGTGGTGTAGAGCTTCTCGTTCATCTCGCCGACGATGCCGTCTTCCTCGCCGCCGACCACGCCGATCTCCATCTCCATGATGATCCGGGCGGCCGCGCACTGCTCCAGCAGCTCGCTGGCGATCTCCAGGTTCTCCTTCAGCGGCACTGCCGAGCCGTCCCACATGTGCGACTGGAACAACGGCTCCAGGCCACGCTGCACCCGCTCCTTCGAGATGGCGATCAGCGGGCGCATGTAGCCGTCGAGCTTGTCTTTCGGGCAGTGGTCGGTGTGCAGGGCGACGTGGATGGGGTACCGGGCCGCGACGACGCCCGCGAACTCGGCGAGCGCCGACGCGCCGACCACCATGTCCTTGACTGCCGAGCCCGACAGGAACTCGGCGCCGCCGGTGGAAACCTGAATGATCCCGTCGCTGCTGGCGTCCGCGAACCCGCGCAGCGCCGCGTTCAGCGTCTGGCTTGACGTCACGTTGATGGAAGGAAACGCATAGCCGCGCTGCTTGGCGGTGTCGAGCATCTGCGCGTAGACCTCTGGGGTCGCGATTGGCATGGCAACTGACTCCCTTGGCTTGAGCCTGACCTCAGGGTAGAGAGTTAGGCCGGGCCACTCTAGGGACCTTGGACCTGAACCCGTAGAACCCAAGCCTAGACATGAAGCGAGCATGAAGATGCACCGGCCGGTACCGGGCATGAGGTACAACATGAAGCTATGGAGAGCTTTCTCACGTCGGCGCCTTACGCTGCCCTCATCTTGTTCGGCTTCCTCGAGGCGGCGTGCATCCCGATCTCATCCGAGGTTACCTTCGGGTTCGCCGGCGTGCTCGCCTACCAGGGGCATCTTAACCTCGCCCTGGTCATCATCATCGGATCCCTGGCCGAACTCGCCGGATCCTACGCCTCGTACGCGGTGGGCCGGCGCGGCGGCAAGCCACTGGTGCAGAAGTGGGGCCGCTACGTCCTGGTGACCCAGGGCGACGTCGACCGGGCCGAGCGGTTCCTGGCCGGGCGCGGGGCGTGGGCCATTCCGGTGGGCCGGATGCTGCCGTTCGTCCGGGCCTTCACCTCGATCGTGGCGGGCCTGGTGCGGATCCCGGCGGTCCGGTTCGGGGTGCTCAGCCTGATCGGCACCGTCATCTACGCGACCGTGCTGTCGGTGATCGGCTACGAGGTCGGCCACGCCTGGAACAGCATCAACCACGGCCTGACCATCGCCACCTACATCCTGGTCGCGATCGTGGTCATCGTGATCGGCGGCTTTGTGCTCTACCGCCTGCGCCAGTTCCGGCGCGAGGCTCGCGCGGGCGGGGACACCCCGGCCGCGCCAGCGGCGCAGGCCCCCACGGCAGCGGCGCCGCGCCGGCACGGCCGGCACCGGTCAGATGCCGAGGTCTGAAAGCTCGTAGGCGGCGCGGAAGATCAGCCCGTGCCGGGTCACGCGCTCCCGCGCGCCCCGGTTGACCAGCACCGCCACCCCGGCCACCTCGGCGCCCGCCGCGCGCAGCGCGTCGACCGCGGTCAGCGGGGAGGTGCCGGTGGTGGAGGTGTCCTCGACCGCCAGTACCCGCGGCCGGCCACCTCCGGGCCCTCGATCCGGCGCTGGGTGCCGTGCTCCTTCTCTTGCTTCCGCACTACGAACGCGTCGATCGGCGTGCCGCGCGCGGCGGAAGCGTGCATCATCGCGGTGGCGACCGGATCCGCGCCCAGGGTCAGCCCGCCCGCCGCCTCGTAGCCCAGATCCCAGGTGAGGTCCAGCATGACCCGGCCCGCGAGCGGCGCCACGTGCCCGTCAAGCAGGACGCGGCGCAGGTCGACGTACCATTCGGCGCGCTGCCCCGAGGAGAGGACGAAGTCGCCGCGGATGACCGCCTTCGCCTTGATCGCCGCGAGCAGCTCGGCGCGGTCGCTCACCGCCGTGCTCCCTTCGATAGGCCCCTTCATCCAGCGGGAATGCGCGGAAAGCCATCCCGGAGAAGGTTACTTCACTACGCTTAGAGCGGTCAGGTCCGGATCGGTACCCGCGAGGGTGACCGCTGCGCCGACGAAAGGACGGTGGGGCCGTGGATCGCTGCGCGCTGTTCGTTGACGCAAGCTACGTGCTCGCAGATGGTGCCATGGCCGTGCACGGGACCCGCCGGGCCGAATCGGTCTCCTGGGACTACGAGGGGCTGCTGCAGCTGCTCGGCGGCATGGCCCGCGAGCGCACCGGCCTGCCGCTGCTGCGTTGCTACTGGTACGAGGCGACCGTCGACGGCCGCCGCACCGCCGAGCAGGACGCCCTGGCCGACATCCCGGGCATCAAGCTCCGGGTGGCCAAGATCCGTCCCGGCCGCCGCGAGGGCGTGGAAACCGAGATCCACCGGGACCTGACCACGCTGGCCCGCAACAGCGCGGTCAGCGACGCGCTGGTGGTCAGCGCGGAGGAGGACCTGGCCCAGGTCATCGCCGACGTCCAGGACCTCGGCATGCGCGTCACCCTGGTGCACATCGCGGTGGACGGCAACTGGACCATCTCCCGCTCGCTGCGCCAGGAGTCCGACGACATCATCGAGATCGGCGGCGAGCAGCTCCGGCCCTACGTCGAGCTGATCGTGGGCGCCGAGCCCGCGCACGCCGACGAGCCGGACGACGCGGACCGGGCCCAGGGCCGGCCGCTGGCCAACGGGCATTCGGCGGTGACGGGCGTGGGCACGTACCAGGCGCTGCCCGCCGGGTCGGGCAACCACGCGCCGCCCTCGATCTACACCGCGCCGGTGGTCGCGGAGTACCAGCGGCCCGCGCTGCAGTTGCCCCGCACCACCAGCCGCGAGGACCGCGCCACCCGCGACCGCGACGACCGGGCCCGCGACGACCGGGCCCGCGAAGCCCGCGAAGCCCGTGAAGCTCGCGAAGCCCGTGAGGCCCGTGAGGCTCGCGAAGCCCGTGAGGCCCGCGAGGACCGCGGCCGGGATCGCGAGGAGCGCGCCCGCGACGAGCGCCCGCGGGAGAGCGTCAACGGTGAGGCCGCCGCCCGCCCCGACATCTACGCCGCCCCCTCCCCGCGTACCCGCCCGGACCGGCCGGACCGCGCGGACCGCGCCGACCGCCAGGACCGGGTCGCCCGCGTGCCCGAGGACGTCACCGGCTACGCCGTCCCGCCGGTCACCCCCGACAGCCTGGCCGGCCCCGAGGCCCCCCAGGCTCCGCCCGGCCAGCTGCGCCACCTGCCCGCCAGGCCGAACACCCCGAACGTCCCGACCCCGCCGAGCACCCCGATCCCCATGGGCGGCCCGATCGGCACGCCGCCGGGTGGCGGCCCGTCCGGCCCGCAGCACATCGGCCAGCACGCCGGGCAGGGCGCGCCGCGTAGCGCCCCGTACACCGGCCCGCAGCCGGTCGCCACCTCGCCGCCGCCCGGCTACCAGAGCGCGGGCTCCGGGGTCTCCCTGTCCGAGGCGGTACAGGCCGCGCACGAGGAAGGCCAGGAGTTCGGCGCTTCGGTGGCGCGGGACGCCCCGGCGCTGTGGCTGGAAGCCGTGCTGGCCCGCAAGCCGCGGATGCCGTCCGACCTGGAGGCCCGGCTGCTGCAGGGGTCGGCGCTGCCGATCGATTTCCTGCTGCACGATGAGGTCAGGCACGCGCTGCGCCGCGGCTTCTGGGACGCGCTCGAACGAACCCGCCGGTAAAACCGGTGAAACCACAAGATCACGGATTGTCAATCGCCCCGGCGGGTAGGTTTTGAGACGTGGTTGTGCTGTCCGGTGAGTTGTTCGACGCGATCGAGGTCAATGCTGCCCGGACGGGCAACCATAAACGGGCCGCGGTGCGCATGAGCAGGCTGGCCGTGCAGGGCTCGCTCCCGCAGCAGCCGACCGCGGAGAGCATGTCGCGGGCCGAAGCCCATATGCGAGCGGGCGAGCAGTGGCTGCTCGCCGACGAGCCGGCCACCGCGGCGGACGAGTTCCGGGCGGCCCTTGCGGACGCGGGCCCGACCTTCGACGATCCCCGGGTGTCCCTGGCCCGGGCCATGTTCACCCTCGGCCAGCCGGCCGAGGCCGACGCGCTGCTCGGCCAGCTCGCCGAGGACGGTGCCCGGTCGCTACCGCGCACCTGCGACCTGGTGGCCGAACTTCTCACCGAGCAGGGCGACCTGAACGGCGCGCTGGACTGGGCCACCGCTGGCGTGGCCGCCTGCCTGCGCGGCGATGACCGCGACGAGCTGCAGTTGCTGCTGCGGCTGCGCTTCCGGATCCGGGTCGACCTGGCCCTGCCCGAAGACGACTACGACAAGCTGCTGGACAACCGGGACAGCAGAAAGGCCGGGCCCGCCGCGGGGTCATGAACCCCGCCGGCGAAACCCGGCCCCTCGGATCAACCGAAGGCTACGCGACCTTCTCGGCCTGCGCCCCCCGCCGCACGGACAGTGCGTCCCGCGCCTGGTCCACGTCGACGAGCACCTCGTCGCCGTCCAGGATTTCCCCGGACAGCAGCGCCCTGGCCAGCTGGTCGCCGACCGCCGACTGAACCAGCCTGCGCAGCGGCCGCGCCCCGTACACCGGGTCGAACCCGGTCACGGCCAGCCACTCCCTGGCCGCCGGGCTGACGGTCAGGGTCAGCCGCCGGCCCGCCAGCCGCGCGGCCAGCCGCTCGACCTGCAGGTCGACGATCTGGGTCAGCTCGCCGGTGGTCAGCGCGTCGAACACGATCACGTCGTCCAGCCGGTTCAGGAACTCCGGCTTGAACGCGTTCCGCACCGCGGTCATCACCGCGTCCCGCTTGGCCTGCTCGTCGCCGAACGCCGGGTCCGCGATGAACTGCGACCCCAGGTTCGAGGTGAGGACCAAGATGGTGTTCCTGAAGTCCACCGTGCGGCCCTGGCCGTCGGTCAGCCGCCCGTCGTCGAGCACCTGCAGCAGGACGTCGAACACCTCGGGGTGCGCCTTCTCCACCTCGTCGAGCAGCACGACCGTGTACGGCCGGCGGCGCACCGACTCGGTGAGCTGGCCACCCTCCTCGTAGCCCACGTAACCGGGCGGGGCGCCGATCAGCCGGGCCACCGAGTGCTTCTCGGCGTACTCGCTCATGTCGATCCTGATCATGGCCCGCTCGTCGTCGAACAGGAACTCGGCCAGCGCCTTGGCTAGCTCGGTCTTGCCCACGCCGGTCGGCCCGAGGAACAGGAACGAGCCGGTGGGCCGGTCCGGGTCGGACACGCCCGCCCGGGCCCGGCGGACCGCGTCGGACACGGCCTGCACGGCGCGCGCCTGGCCGATCACCCGGTGCCCGATCTCGGTCTCCATCCGCAGCAGCTTGGCCGTCTCGCCCTCGAGCAGCCGCCCGGCCGGGATCCCGGTCCAGGCGGACACCACGTCGGCCACGTCGTCGGGACCGACCTCCTCCTTCACCATGGGCGCCGTAGCGGGGATTCCGTCCGCGCCGCTCCCGTCCTCATTGGCTGCCGAACGGGCCGTGGCACTTGCCTCCGCCAGTTCGGCTTCCAGCGCGGGGATGGTCTCGTGGTTAAGGCGCAACGCGGTCTCGATGTCATGGTCGCGCCAGGCGCGTTCGGCCTGCCCCTTGGCCTCGTCGAGCCGCTTCTTCAGCTCGCCGACCTTGTTCAGCCCGGACTTCTCCTGCTCCCAGCGTGCCACCAGCGCGTCCAGCTGTTCCTGCTGGTCGGCCTTTGTCGCCCGCAGCCGCTCGAGCCGGTCCTTGCTGGCCGCGTCCGTCTCCTTCTCCAGGGAGAGCTCTTCCATCGTCAGCCGGTCCACCGCGCGCCGCCGCTCGTCGATCTCGACCGGCTGGGAGTCGATCTCCATCCGCAGCCGGGACGCGGCCTCGTCGACCAGGTCGATGGCCTTGTCCGGGAGGAACCGGGCGGTGATGTACCGGTCGGACAGCGCCGCCGCCGCGACCAGCGCCGCGTCAGAGATCTCCACCTCGTGGTGGGCCTCGTAGCGGCCCTTCAGCCCGCGCAGGATCGCGATCGTGTCCTCGACCGATGGCTCGCCCACCAGCACCTGCTGGAAGCGGCGCTCCAGGGCCGGGTCCTTCTCGATCCGCTCCCGGTACTCGTCGAGCGTGGTCGCGCCGACCATGCGCAGCTCACCGCGGGCCAGCATCGGCTTGAGCATGTTGCCCGCGTCCATCGCGCCCTCGGCCGCCCCGGCCCCCACGACCGTGTGCAGCTCATCGATGAACGTGATGACCTGGCCCTCGCTCTGCTTGATCTCGTTCAGCACGGCCTTGAGCCGTTCCTCGAACTCACCGCGGTACTTGGCCCCGGCCACCATCGCGCCCAGGTCGAGCGCGATCAGCCGCTTGCCGCGCAGCGACTCGGGGACGTCGCCGGCCACGATCCGCTGGGCCAGGCCCTCCACGACCGCGGTCTTGCCGACGCCCGGCTCGCCGATCAGCACCGGGTTGTTCTTGGTCCGCCGGGACAGCACCTGGATGACCCGCCTGATCTCGGCGTCCCGGCCGATGACCGGGTCCAGGACCCCGTCGCGGGCCGACTTGGTCAGGTCGACGCCGTACTTCTCCAGCGCCTTGTACGTGTCCTCGGGGTCCGGGCTGGTCACCCGGGCGCTGCCGCGGATCTGGCTGAACGCCTCGAGCAGCGCGTCCGGCGTGACGCTGGCCGCGGCCAGCACGGTCTTGGCCTCGCCGCCGTCGGCGGCCAGGCCGACCAGCAGGTGCTCGGTCGAGATGTACTCGTCGCCCAGCTGCTTGGCCCGGCTGGACGCGGTGGCGATCGCGGACAGCAGCGACCGGGACATCTCCGGCGCGCTGAGCGTGGCGCCGCGCGCCTTCGGCGCGCGGTCCAGACGCTCGTGGGCCTGCTTGGCGATCAGCGCCGGGTCGGCGCCGACCGCCCGCAGCAGCGGGGCGGTCGTCCCGTCCGCCTGCTCGGCCAGGGCGACGAGCAGGTGCAGCGCCTCGACCTGCGGGCTCCCGTCCGCCGCGGCCCGCCGGACCGCCGTGGACAGGGCGTCCTGGCTCTTGTGGGTCAGCTTGTCGTCAGCCATTACCTATCTATCTCCTCTGAGCCGCCCGGTGGCCGGACGGCCCAGCTCGTTATCCGCTCTGGGCGCCAGGCCCAGCTATGTGTCTGCGCTATTTAGCTGTGCTATGTGTCTGCGCTATTTGTCTGGCCGGGGCGGCCCGGACGGCCCGTGGATCGGTTCCCAGATCGCGACCCGGGCGCGGCGCACCGGCACCAGGCCGGGGTCGCTGTCGCCGCCGCTGCGGCGCAGTTCGGCCAGCCGGGCCGCCACGGCCCGGGTCGATTCCAGTTCCGCGCGCAGCTGCGCCACCTCGGCATGCAGCTCCGCGAGCAGCCTGCGGGCCTGCTCCAGTTCCCGCAGATGATCCAGGATCAGCTTGATGCCGGACAGGTTCACGCCCTCTTCCTGCGACAGCCGCTGGATCTCACGCAGGGCCAGGATGTCCCGCATCGAGTACCGCCGCCCGCGCCCGGCGCTGCGGCCTGGGGAGACCAGGCCGCGGCGCTCGTACTCGCGCAGGGTCTGCGGGTGCATCCCGGATAGCTCGGCGGCCACCGAGATGACGTAGACCGGCATCTCTTCGGACTGCTCGAATGGGCTGTTCATCATTACTGCTCCTTGGCCCGCTCGAGCAGGTCCTCACGCGGATCCGCCCCGGCGGTTGCCTCACGCAGATCCTCGATGGCGCTGCGTGCCTTGCTGTTCAGATTCTGCGGGACCGTCACCTCGACGGTGACGATCAGCGCGCCGGTGGTCCCGTCCTTGCGGCGGACGCCCTTGCCCGAGACCCGGAACTTGCTGCCGTTCGCGGTCCCCGGCGGGATCCGCACCGTGACCGGCGCGCCCCGGTGCGCGGGCACCTTGACCTCGGCGCCGAGGGTGAGCTCGGCG
This sequence comes from uncultured Actinomycetes bacterium, assembly GCA_963819785.1. Lineage (GTDB taxonomy): Bacteria > Actinomycetota > Actinomycetes > Streptosporangiales > Streptosporangiaceae > Palsa-504. The sequence continues at coordinate 126,900 of CAWFXW010000024.1, forward strand.
AACGTGACCGGCACGGTCACGGTCAGGTTGTCCCCGGACCGCCCGAACACCGGGTGGTGCTTCACGTGCACCCGCACGTACAGGTCGCCGGCGGCGCCGCCGCGCTCGCCGGGCGCGCCCTTGCCGGCGATCTTGATCCGCTGGCCGCCGGCCACGCCGGCCGGGATGCGGGTCTGGATGGTCCGCGAGCTCATCGCCCGCCCGCTGCCCGAGCACTCCAGGCACGGGTCGTCGACGACCAGGCCGCGGCCGCGGCATTCCTTGCACGGCTCCGAGATCCCGAACGTCCCCAGGTTCCGGCTTGACTGGCCGGTCCCGGCGCACACCGGGCAGACCTTCGGCACGGTGCCGGCCTTGGCCCCGGTGCCCCGGCAGGTCGGGCACGGGCCCTCCCCGGTCAGCCGCAGCGAGACCGTGGTCCCGTCGATCGCGTCGCCGAAGCTCAGCGTCGTCTCGGTCTCCACATCGGCGCCGCGCCGGGGCCGGTTCTGGGCCGTGTTCCGGTTGCCGCCGCGGTTGAACACGGTGCCGAACAGGTCGCCCAGGCCGCCGCCGGCGTCCCCGGCCCCGCTGAATATGTCACCGAGGTCGAAGTTGAAACCGCCGCCGCTGCCCGGCCGGCTGCCGGTCGGCACCCGGAAGCCGCCGCCGAACAGCGAGCGCGCCTCGTCGTACTCCTTGCGCCGCTTCTCGTCGGACAGCACCGAATACGCCTCGGAGATCTCCTTGAAGCGCTCCTCAGCCTTCGCGTCGCCCTGGTTCGAGTCCGGGTGGTACTTGCGGGCCAGCTTGCGGTACGCAGTCTTGACCTCGGCGGGCTTCGCCGTCTTGGCGACCCCCAGGGCCTTGTAGTAATCCTTCTCGAGGTAGTCCTTGGTGCTCATCCCGCCTGCCTGGACTGTTTAGTTACCTTCCTCACCGTCGGACCATTCGGCCTCGTTGCTGCTGCCGTCCGGGCCGGTGGCCGGCTCGGCGACCGCGACCCGGGCCGGGCGCAGGATCTTCTCGCCCACCTTGTAGCCGGGCTGGAAGATCTCGACGCACGTGTCCTCGGTGACGTCAGGTGAATAGGTGTGGGTCAGCGCCTCGTGGATCTTGGGGTCGAACGCGTCGCCCTTCTCGCCGTAAGCCACCAGGCCGAGCTTGCCCACGGCCGAGGCCAGCGAGTCGGCCACGGACTTGAACCCGCCGGACAGCTCGCCGTGCTCGCGCGCCTGGTCGATCGCGTCCAGCACCGGGAGCAGCCCGGTCAGCACGGACGCGACCGCCTGCTCGCGTACGGCGGCCCGGTCCCGGTCCACCCGCTTGCGGTAGTTCGCGTATTCGGCCTGCAGGCGCTGCAGGTCGGCGGTGCGCTCCGCGAGCCGCGCCTCGGCGTCGGACGCCTTCTGCCCGCTCACGGTCTCGGTCTCCACAATCCCCTCCAGGACCTCCTCGGTCCCGTCCGACTTCTCGGCCTCGCCCGGCGCGTTCGCCTCGTCAGTCTTTGCCGCCGGGCCCGCCCCGGCGGCACTTCCCGCCGGGCCTGTCCCGGAGGCGTTCCCCGCCCCCGGCCCCGGTCCGGAAGCCCCGGCTCCCGGAAGCCCCGGCCCCGGTCCGGAAGCCCCGGTCCCGGAAGCCCCGGTCCCGGAAGCCCCGGTCCCGGAAGCCCCGGGTCCGGAAGCCCCGGTCCCGGCTGTGCCGGGCCTCCCCGCGGCGCCGGTCCCGGCCGGCCGCCGGCACCAGTGGTGCCGGCCGGCTGGATGCCGCGTGCTTCCCCCGGACCTGCCCGGTGACCGGATCGATCCGCCGGTGATCGTGGATGACCGGGCCGGAGCCCGTCTCCTCGGATGCTGGCATCAGGCCGCTCCGCCCTCGCTGGCGCCGTCGTCCACGATCTCGGCCTCGACGACCTCGTCGTCGGCCGGGGTCTGCGTGCCCTCGTCAGCCGAACCAGCCTGGGCCTGCTGGGCCTGGGCCTGCTGGTAGATGGCGGTGCCCATCTTCTGGCTGACCTGCGCGGCGTGCTCGGTGGCCGTCCGGATGGCGTCGGTGTCGTTGCTCTCCAGGGCCTTCTTGACCTCGGCCAGCGCCTCGCGGACCTCGGACTTGATGTCGTCCGGCACCTTGTCCTCGTTCTCGCCGAGGAACTTCTCGGTGCTGTAGACCAGCGTGTCAGCCTGGTTGCGGATCTCGGCCTCTTCGCGCCGCTTGCGGTCCTCCTCGGCGTACTGCTCCGCGTCCCGGACCATCTTCTCGATGTCGTCCTTGTTCAGCGCGGAACCGCCGGTGATCTGGACCGACTGCTGCTTGCCCGTGCCCAGGTCCTTGGCGGACACGTTCACGATGCCGTTGGCGTCGATGTCGAAGGTGACCTCGATCTGCGGCAGGCCGCGCGGCGACGGCGCGATCCCGGCCAGCTCGAACATGCCGAGCTTCTTGTTGTAGGCCGCGATCTCACGCTCGCCCTGGAACACCTGGATCTGCACGGACGGCTGGTTGTCCTCGGCCGTGGTGAAGATCTCCGACCGCTTGGTCGGGATCGTGGTGTTCCGCTCGATCAGCTTGGTGAAGATGCCGCCCTTGGTCTCGATGCCCAGCGACAGCGGGGTCACGTCGAGCAGCAGGACGTCCTTGACCTCGCCCTTGAGCACGCCGGCCTGCAGGCAGGCGCCGACCGCGACGACCTCGTCCGGGTTGACGCCCTTGTTCGGCTCCTTGCCGCCGGTCAGCGACTTGACCAGGTCGACCACCGCGGGCATCCGGGTGGACCCGCCGACCAGCACCACGTGGTGCAGGTCCTCGAGCTTGATCCCGGCGTCCTTGATGACCTGCTGGAACGGAGACTTGCACCGGTCGAGCAGGTCGGAGGTCATCCGCTGGAACTCCGCGCGGGTCAGCTTGGCGTCCAGGTGCAGCGGGCCGTCGGCGGAGTGGGAGATGTAGGGCAGGTTGATCTGCGACTCCATCGACTGCGACAGCTCGATCTTGGCCTTCTCCGCGGCCTCACGCAGCCGCTGCAGCGCCATCTTGTCCTTGGACAGGTCGATGCCGTAGCCGTTCTTGAAGTCCTTGACCAGCCAGTCGACGATCCGCTGGTCCCAGTCGTCGCCGCCCAGGTGGTTGTCGCCGCTGGTCGCCTTGACCTCGACCACGCCCTCGCCGACCTCGAGCAGGGACACGTCGAACGTGCCGCCGCCCAGGTCGAACACCAGGATGGTGGCCTCACCCTCCTTGTCCAGGTGGTAGGCCAGCGCGGCGGAGGTGGGCTCGTTGATGATGCGGAGCACGTTCAGGCCCGCGATCTGGCCGGCCTCCTTGGTGGCCTGGCGCTGGGCGTCGCTGAAGTACGCCGGGACGGTGATCACCGCGTCGGTGATCTTCTCACCCAGGTAGGCTTCCGCGTCCCTCTTCAGCTTCTGCAGCACGAACGCGCTGATCTGCTGCGGGGTGAACTTCTTGCCGTCGATGTTGACGGACCAGTCGGTACCCATGTGCCGCTTGACCGAACGGATGGTCCGGTCCACGTTGGTGACGGCCTGCCGCTTGGCGACCTCACCGACGAGTACCTCAGCGTTCTTGGCGAAGGCCACGACCGAGGGAGTCGTCCGTGAGCCCTCGGCGTTGGCGATGACCGTGGGCTCGCCGCCCTCCAGGATGGCGACGACAGAGTTGGTCGTCCCCAGGTCAATCCCTACCGCACGTGCCATGAGCAGTCCTTGTGTGTGTTGAAGTTGAGTAATCCGGGCCCAAGCTTGCCAGCAGGGGCTTCCGCCGTCAAATGACTTGAGTCACTTAGGCTCAACTTCGCGGAGTCCCCGATGATTCCCGTCTCGGCGGAAACTCTGCCGGAAATCTTCCCGCGGATCCGCCCCAGCCTCCGGGCGCCACCGCACCGGTCCGCTTGTCCGCAAGCGCCGGTCCCGCGCGTCCGCGGGCGCCGCCGTACGAAGAACGCCCGTCCCGGCCGATCCATGCCAGCCTATGAAAGCGGCGGCCTGATGGCTCTATCCGGTGGGTTGCCATTTTCTCGCGGGGATCGCGCGTTCTGTATGGGGTTTGTGGGCCACCGCCCCCGTAGGTCTATCGGGGGTTGTGTGCCACAAGCCCCGAACGGCCGCGCTCGGCGGGTGGGCGGAGATCCAGACAAGACCTCTCTCGCCATCAGGGTGCCGCACCCTTGCCCACGGAAGCAGCCGGGGCGCAAAGTGGCACCCCACCCTGCACCTCGACCTCGCACGGCTACGCTTGAACTTCCAAGTTTCTAGGAGGTTCGAGTGGTCCTGCGCATTGTCGTCGGCCTGGCGCTGACCGCGGTGGCGTTCGCGGTGGCCGGGCGCCGTCTGTGGTGGCTCAAGCGGCTGGCGTTCAGCGGGCAGCCCGCCCCCGACCGGATCGAGGCGGCGCGGGCCCACCTGGGCCGGGACCTGGAGACGCAGGCCACCGAGGTCATCGGGCAGCGCAAGCTGCTGAAGTGGTCGGTACCGGGCGCGGCGCACGCGGCCACGTTCTGGGGCTTCATCGTGCTGTTCCTGACCATCATCGAGGCCTACGGGGACCTGTTCTCCCGGACCTTCGCCATCCCGGGCATCGGCCACTGGGCTGCCATCGGGTTCATCGAGGACCTGTTCAGCGTCGGCGTGCTGGCCGGCATCATCACGTTCACCGTGATCCGGATCCGGAACAACCCGCACAAGGAAGGCCGCAGGTCCCGGTTCTTCGGCTCGCACACCCGCGCCGCCTGGGTCGTGCTGTGCATGATCGCCGCGGTCATCGTGACGCTGCTGCTGTACCGCGGCGCGCAGGAGAACACGGGCGTCTTCCCCTACCCGCACGCCTGGGCGTTCGCGTCGTGGGTCGTCGCGCAGATCCTGCACCCGCTCGGCACCGGGGTGAACAGCGTGCTCGAAGCTACCTTCATCCTGGCCCAGCTCGGCGTGATCATGGCCTTCTCGGTCATCGTGGTCTACTCCAAGCACCTGCACATCGCGCTGGCCCCGCTGAACGTCCTGTTCTCCCGCCGCCCGAACGCCCTGGGCGCGCTGGAGCCGATGCGGTCCAACGGCAAGGTGCTCGACTTCGAGGAGGCCGACCCGGACACCGACGTGTTCGGCCGGGGCAAGATCGAGGACTTCACCTGGAAGGGCCTGCTGGACATGGCGACCTGCACCGAGTGCGGGCGGTGCCAGTCGCAGTGCCCGGCCTGGGTCACCGGGAAGCCGCTGTCCCCGAAGCAGGTCATCCTGGACCTGCGCGACCACGCCTTCGCCAAGGCGCCGTACCTGCTCGCGGACAGCGACGAGGCCCGCGACAAGCTTCCGGACGCCGTCAAGCAGGAGGCCGAACGCCCCCTGGTCGGCAAGGACGGCGGCGTCATCGACCCGGACGTGCTCTGGTCCTGCACCAACTGCGGCGCGTGCGTGGAGGAGTGCCCGGTCGACATCGAGCACGTCGACCACATCGACGGCATGCGCCGCTACCAGGTCCTGATCGAGTCCGCGTTCCCGGTCGAGGCCGCGGGCATGCTGAAGAACCTGGAGAACAAGGGCGACCCGTGGGGGATGGGCGAGGCCCGCCGCGCCGAGTGGATGACCGATCTGGACTTCGAGATCCCGGTCGCGGACGGCAAGCTCGACCCGGATGTGGAGTACCTGTTCTGGGTCGGCTGCGCCGGCGCCCTCGAGGACCGGGCCAAGAAGACGACCAAGGCCATCGCCACCCTGCTGCACCAGGCCGGGGTCAAGTTCGCGGTGCTCGGCCCGGCCGAGACCTGCACCGGCGACCCGGCCCGCCGGATCGGGAACGAGTTCGTGTTCTCCATGCTGGCCCAGCAGAACATCGAGACCCTCAACGAGGCCGCGCCGCGCACGATCGTGGCCAGCTGCCCGCACTGCTTCAACACCATCGCCAACGAGTACCCCCAGTTCGGCGGGAACTACGAGGTCATCCACCACACCCAGCTGCTGGCCCGCCTGGTCGAGCGGGGCAAGCTCACCCCGGCGACACGCATCGAGGAGAAGCTGACCTACCACGACCCGTGCTTCCTGGGCCGGCACAACAAGATCTACACCCCGCCCCGCGAGATCCTGGAGGCCGTCCCCGGCATCCAGGCCGAGGAGATGCACCGCTGCAAGAACCGCGGCTTCTGCTGCGGCGCCGGCGGCGCCCGGATGTGGATGGAGGAGCGGATCGGCAAGCGGATCAACACCGAGCGGATCGACGAGGCCCTGGCGCTGAACCCGGACACGATCTCCACCGCCTGCCCGTACTGCCTGGTCATGCTCGGTGACGCGGTGGCCGCCAAGAAGGCCTCCGGCGAGGCCAAGGACACCCTGGAGGTCGTCGACGTCGCACAGCTCCTGTCCCGCTCGGTCGCTCAGCCCGAGACCAGGCCGGCCACTTCAGATTTATCCGAACGGCCAGTGGTGCCCGCCCCGCCGAATAGCGCGGGCTCCCCGGGGCATGACTAGCCCGCCTCCCCGAGCGTGATCCGCCCGGTGCCCAGGCACGGCGAGCAGGCCGCGTCGGCCCAGATCCCCGCGCCCGCGCATCGCTCGCACGCGGCGAGGGCACCGAACCGGATATCCCGGTACCGCCGACCGAGGCCGCCGAACGCCTTGGTGATCTGCCAGCCCCGCCAGTAGGCCTCGGCGTCGTTCATCGCGAACCACCGGTCACCCCAGCGCCGGATGAAGAAGGCCACCCAGTCCAGCGTCACGCCCGCCGCGAGCGCGAGCCCGTCCCGGAGCCGGCTCCCCGCCGAGCGGCCGCCCGCACCGTCCCTGACCAGCACCGCGGCGGGCAGCCGCGGCCGCGCGGGGTTGTCAATGGTTGCGGAATTGCTAATGTTGATCACATCGCTAGCCCTTCTGGCTCGGTCCAGAGCCTGGGTGGTGTCCCGTCGGGTCGGTGTTGCAGCACCGGCCCGCCGGTGTTTCCGGGCTATCGCGCAGCGGGTAACCGGCGGCAGCCCGGATCGTTGTCGTGCCGGCCGCGGATGTCGTGCCACGGCCCGTGCGCATGCGCACCTGGGAAGCGAGAGCGGTCCTCGCGGGCTAAGGGAAATGGCAGTGGCTCCCCTCCTCGCGCACCTAGCCGCCCTGGGCCGGCCGAGTTCTCTCGTCCGGCGCGCCCCCTTTGAGCTGGCACGCGATCTTTACTTCGGTAACCATCGGGTCACCGTCGACCCCGTTGTCGGCGGGTCGCTTGAGGATGCATCCTGCGATCTGCTTTTATAGTGCATCTAGCAATGCCGCATGGCAAGTGCCAGATTCGAATGCATCATGCATGTATGATCTGCACAGTCGGAATGATCGGGACCTTTGAGGCAACATCCGCTAGGCATTCCCGAGGAAGGAAGCGACCACAGGTGCCAGAAGTGCGCAGCCCGGCGCTTCAGCGCCGGGAACTAGGCGCTCTGCTCCGCGCGCTTCGCAACGAAAAAGGCCTGACGGTCGAGCAGGTGGCCGAGCGCCTCCTGTGTTCCCCGAGCAAGGTGAGCCGGATGGAAACCGGCCATGGTGCTACCGCCCGGGACGTCCGCGACCTCTGCAACCTCTACGAGGTAACCGATGAGGCCGAACGCGACCGTCTGATGACCCTGGCCACGGAAGGCAAGCGCCCTGCCCGCTGGCAGCGCTACGACCTGGCCTACGCCAGGTACGCCGATCTGGAACAGGAGGCCCTGGCCATCTCCGCCTTCCAGTCGTCTGTAGTGCACGGCCTCCTGCACACCGCGGACTACGCCCGCGCCCAGCATGAAGGGTCCATGCCGCGGCTCGATCCAGGCCAGATCGACCTGCAGATCGAGGCCAAGCTCGCCCGGCAGTGCATCCTCACGCAAGCCAGCCCGCCCGCTTTCGCCGTGGTGCTGGACGAGGCGGCGCTGCACCGGCTGGTGGGCGGGCGTCAGGTCATGGCCGCCCAGCTGGCCAAGATCCTGGACATGTCGGCCCTGCCGAACGTAAAAGTGCAGATCCTGCCATTCGAACTGGGCGTACACCCCGCGCTGGAGAGCAACTTCACGGTCTTGGAGCTGCCCGAACCGGCCCCTGGTGTAGTGTTCGTCGAGGGAATGATCGGGTCGACCTATCTAGACCGTCCCGAAGATCTGAAAAGATATCACGTCGTTTTCAATAAGCTGCAATCCATAGCGCTGAGTCCACAAGATACCGGTGACTTGATTGCACAATTTCTCCGGCTTTATAAAGACGGTGTGAACGTTTAATAGAAAACCTTATAGATCCCATTCCGATCCTGCCGGTAGTCAGTCAACAGCGCAAGTAGTCGCAGGACCTTCTTTTAGAGATCAGGGGAGTCTGATGTTCCTCAGCAACCTGGAAGCCAGCGGCCTTCAGTGGCGGAAAGCTAGACGCAGTTCTAATAACGGCGCTTGTGTGGAGGTGGCTCCAGTAAGCGGGCACATCCTTATCCGTGATTCTAAGGACAGCAACGGTCCCGTGCTAGGGTATTCAGAAAGTTCCTGGCACGTGTTCGTTACGGGAGCTAGAAATGGCCTATTTGATCCAGACTATTTCTGACGTCGGCAGTCGCCAATAAATTAACTATCCTTGGGTGGCAGTTGGCCACGATGCAAGGCTCGCGGCAGATTCTCGTCGAGAACGGGAATCTTGCGCGAGCAGCGGCCGACGAAGAAGCCGAATACGCCTACGATGAATGAACAGCCGGGCACGAGAGCCGCGAAAATTGCGATAGCCATGACATGCACCTTCGTCTCGGAGGGTGATCTCAGCCAACCGCGCAGACGTCGTGTCCGGTAGGAGAGCGGACGACTCCTGTCAACGCTTCGCCGCTAGCCGTACACTCGGAGACAGCAGCGGACACTTGCGGACAGGAACGCGGGCGTGGACGACGTGCCGTCTACCGAGGATCTCGATCTCGCGTCGGTGACCACTCAGGGCGAACTGGCCGAGTTCTTGCGGATCGTTCACGTCAGAGCCGACCGGCCGTCACTCCGCGCTTTGGAGGCACGGACCCGGCACGGCTCTGATCCGCTCTCCAAAACAGTTCTCTCGGAGATGCTCAAGGGCCAACGGTTTCCCAGGAGGGCCGTTATGCTCAGCTTTCTCCGAGCCTGCGGAGTACCCGCTGACGACGAGGCCCGGTGGTCACGCGCCTGGGAGAGGATCGCCGACCCAAGTCGAGGCTTTGGGCTTTCCCCGATCGGAACTGCCATCGCTCAGCCGACGGCCGATATCGTGAATGCCGATATCGAACTGCTCCTTGGTCAAATCGATAGGCTTGACGCGGATAACAGGCGGCTCCGCCTGCAACTTGCGAAGCAATCGACCTGGTGGCGGTCTTATAACCTTAGCTACGAGATCTTGGTCGGCCTGGAGGCCGACGCTCTGGTCATCTCTGCCTTCCAGTCATCGGTGGTTCACGGCCTGCTGCAAACCGCGGAGTACGCACGGGCCGGCCACGAGGGCGCCATACCCAGATTCAGCCCGGAGCGGATCGAGACGCAGATCGAAGCCAAGCTCATCCGGCAGACAATCCTGGAGCGCGACAACCCGCCCCGGCTGGCCGTGGTGCTGGATGAGGCCGCCTTGCACCGGATGGTCGGTGGGCGCCTGGTCATGGCGGCTCAACTAGTCAAGGTCCTGAGGATGTCTGCGCTGCCGAACGTCGTCATCCAGGTTCTTCCGTTTGAACGGGGTGAACACCCGGGTCTTGAGACCAACTTCACTATCCTCGAATTGCCGGACCCAGCCCATGACGTGGTGTATGCAGAAGGGCTTATGGGTCCCATCTACCTGAAGGAACCGGATGATCTCAAGAGGTCTCACGAGGTGTTCAGGAGACTGCAATCGATCGCACTGAACCCAAGAGATACCGCTGACTGGATTAGTCGGAAGCAACGAGAGATAATGGGAGGTTTCGGTGGCACTATCTAATCAGATGGCTAGCGAGTACCACTGGCGAAAGGCCAAGCGTAGCGCCAACGACGGGGCATGTGTAGAAGCGGCGGCCGTAAACGGTCTGGTTGCTGTCCGCGATTCCAAGGATCCTGCGGGCTCTTGGCTACGTTATCCAGTGCGATCATGGCACGACTTCACCACGAGCCTCAAGACCAAGGAAGGCTTACCCGCTCAGACCTTGGCGCGATAGAAGTTCAGGTAGGAACGCGACGGCGTTGGGCCGCGCTGGTCTTGGTACCTGGAATTATAAACAGGCGAGCCATAAGGATGCTCGGCAGGCGAACTGGTCCTAAACAAACACAGCTGGCCTATCTTCATACCAGGCCACAGCTTGATCGGCAACGTCGCCACGTTAGAGAGCTCGAGGGTCACGTGGCCGGAAAACCCTGGGTCGATCCAGCCCGCCGTTGAGTGCGTGAGCAGACCCAGCCTGCCCAAAGAGCTCTTACCCTCGAGGCGCCCTGCCACATCGTCGGGCAGCGTGATGACCTCGAAGGTCGACGCGAGGACGAACTCGCTGGGGTGCAGGACGAATGGATCCTCGCCCTCGGTCTCGACCAGTCGGGTCAGGTCCGGCTGTTCCACCGCGGGGTCGATGTGCGGGTAGCGGTGGTTCTCGAAGACTCGGAAGTACCGGTCCAGCCGGACGTCGATGCTGGACGGCTGGATCAGCTCAGGCTCGTACGGATCGAGCTTGACCCGCCCGGACTTGATCTCGGCCTTGATGTCACGATCGGAGAGGAGCACCCTGGCAACCTACCGGGTCCGGTACGATATCGAGGCGAACACAGCACAGGCTCGTCCGGCGGTGCACGCGGGTGTAGTTCAATGGTAGAACGTCAGCTTCCCAAGCTGATAGTGCGGGTTCGATTCCCGTCACCCGCTCAAGTGGTGAAATGCCAGGTCAGAGCCCTTTAGTGCTGCGGCCAGCCGAGTCAGCGGGATCTGTCAGACGCCTCATGAGCACCCATGGTCCGCTTCTGATCCCTTCCGCCAGCTGTTTCAGCTGGGCGAAATCGACATGCCCGGGGTCTGGCCAGGCGGCGGTCTCGGTCCGGCTTAGTCCCGCGTGAGGAATAGGACCTGGCCAGGCTGGATCTTGGCGAGACCGCCAAGCAGCGAGGCGAGGGCGGTTGTGATTGCGGACGGGAAACCGCGGTTCTGCGGGAAGGTCTTGGTCGATACCAGGATCAGTCCCGCGTGGGACTGGCCGGCGGCGCGATAGCGGCCGTCCAAGGGGACGAAGTCCTTGATGTTGGCGGTGACCAAGGGCCGTCCCTCGGCCGTGGCGTACGCGAGTACCCGGTCATCGGGAAGACCGATCAGGGCCGCGTCGCCGACAACTGAGATCACGTCGTAGCCCTTAGCGCAGAGCTGCTGGGCGATGTCGTCGGAAAACATCTCATCTAGCAACAGCCGCTGGCTCATGGCTACCCGGCCAGAAGCTCGCGCTCGCGCAGCCAGGCCTGCTCGGCGGCTTCCTCGGCCGCGTAGGCGGCGGCGATCTCCGCGTCGACCTCGCCGGGGTAGGCAGCCCAGTAGCGGACGGCGGTGGTCACCAGGTGCAGCGGCACCCCGGTGTTGTCGCTGACCAGGCTCACTAGGTCATCACTATTCAGTCCGGGTTCGGTTGCGTGAGCCGATTTGACCGCGCGGATGACCTCCCAGACGTCCGGCCCTCCGGCTAGGGCCGCGCGGCGCCCGGTGGGACCCGGCCGGAAGGTGACCCCGGGATGCTCGGCCATCCGCAAGGCCTCGTCAACTAGCCGGTTTGCGGCAGAGGACAACGACATGCCAGGATTCGCCGCGACGAAGGAGGCGAGCCGGTCTGCCACCGGTGGATCGAACCTGACCGGTGTTGCGGGACGCTTACTCATGACTACATCGTAGTCGATATGAGTCATGCCAGCCCAAAACCTGCCCCCGAAGTGTAGGCCGCGCGTCACCATGTTCGGAATGCCAACCTGCAACAGGATTCTGTCGGCATCGGTCGGGACGTCCCCGTCCCTCTCACGCTCGTCTCACAGACCTGTTGGACAGGACTGGATTCGGCCGCACACATTGGACATACGCGAGGATCTGACGTGCAGGAATAGCGTGAGGCAGCACTCAGCGGACGTTCCCGCTTGATTCCCAAGCTGATAGTGCGGGTTCGATTCCCGTCACCCGCTCCACGGAGCTAAGGCCCAGGTCAGGGCCGGTCTTCATCGCTTGTTCCCGGAGCCCGCGAGAGCCGTTGTTGATCTTCCGTGCCATTAGCCCGCGGGGTACGCATCGCCGGCCAGGAGCGACCGGCTTCAGTGGTTCGTCTTCCACCCGGCGGCGTGAACTCGGCCCGCTGGCAGGCGTAGCTGTCCAGATGGCAACGCCAATGCTCGCCGAACGCGTCGAACTCCACGGCGTTTCCGGCCAGCCGATGGCCATGAACGGCAAGGCCTCAGGGTCGACCTGTGCCCGGAGGCGGTGGCAAGCGCGCCGGCGAGCCGGGCATGGCGGCGGTGCCACGGGGGACGCCGCCCTCCAGCTCGCTGGTGGCGGTGTACAGGTCGGCCGTATCGTTGCCGAGCTCGCCGACGCGGATGGCCCCAGAGGATGTTGTCGACCATCGCCGAGATCGAGTTGCTACCCGTCATTCCGGTGGCACCTGGCAGCCTTCCCCGGCGCCCGCCGCGTCTGCGGCCGGGCCACTTCCGACTCGGGCCTGACGGCCTACCGCCGCCTCGTAGGCATCGAGGGCCCGCTTGTACTGACGCCTTTTGACCTCCGGCCAGATCTGGACGAACACCACCACGACGGCACCGGTCCACAGTGCCCAGCCGAGCGTGTAGATCAGGTCGCCGACCACCAACAGAGGCTCCGTCGTCACCCAGGTTTTGAGCAGGAACCCGCCGACATGAGCGGCCAAGCCCACCACGAAGCCGGTCCCGAGGATCCAGTACAAGGCCCGCTCCCCGGAAGCCGTCCGACGCACCAGCGTCAGGTTCTCGCCCACCCAGGCGAGCAGATAGTCACGTTCCCGCTCCCCGAGACCAAGGACGTCTTGTCCTTGAGCGCGCTCGTCAGTGGACAGGTGTGGAGTACCATTCGTTCCCGGTTCTCCGGTCATGGCCGAACCTCCTGACAGCAAGTTCTGCACCCCGGCTCTCACTATGAGCCCCTCGGGACCGGGCTGAACAACTGGCCAGCAAAGGTCGACGCCCGGGACCGTACCGCTCCAGATCACACCACGGATCACAGGATCGTGCCCCACACGTGCCCGATCAGGTGGTCGGTCAGGGATGTAGCGTGCCATTAACGTCGTAACGAGCGGTCTCTCACGGTCACTACCGAGGTCGATCTGGCTGACTACGCTGTCGAATCGCTCTATTGGAAGCCCCTGGCCGTTGAAACAAGATGCCGCAGCACTCCCCTCGGTGCTGGGTGCGATCATGTTGGCGTGAGATCTGGAGTTCCGGCCGCAGCCTGGGCTGAGCAGCAGGTCGCCCCGGTCCGCGATGACCCGGCCGGTCGGATCACTCTGATGGAGCGCTGCTATTACGGCCCGTTTGGCAAGGCTCCCCGGCATCTGCCGTTTCGCCGGGCGGCGATGGCGTTTATGCGCTGGCAACTCCAGCGAGGTGTGCTGCAACCACCGTTCAGTGACCGTCCCGGTAGTCCATGGTGGCGTGCGGTCAACGAGCGCATCCTTCGTGACGGCTGCGAGGCAGTGGGCCTGAGCGGGGGCCTTCCAGGTCCGCCCTCGTCCCGCACAGTCGACTACTGGATGTCCTTCGCCGACTACCCGATCGCGCGGGCCTGGTACCGGGCGCACAACGGGAGCGTGGTCGCCGCCTACCTCGAACACCGCGACCTGGCGGAGGCGGAGAACGATGCTGAGCGCTTCTTCATGAACGTCGTGCTCTGCCGGGTGCTCTACACCCACGCCCTCGTCGCCGCTCCGCGGATGTCGCTCGGATGGCTTCGTCCGCTCGCCCCGTTCCTTGGTGATCCGAGGCTCGGGATGACCGGGATCTTCTTGCAACTGTCCCGCGTGCTCCCCAACGAGTACCCCCTCCGCGGCAGCGTGCAGTCTTACCTCAGTGCCGAACACGGATTCGGCCGCCTTGTGGATTTCGGGATGATCGTCCCGAGGTTGCAGCAGCTCTACGAGTGGTCAGCACACGAACTCGCAGCGCCGGGCCTACTTGATTGTGTCCGTGACGGAGCCATGACCTACGCATGGTCATTCGAGGACCGAAACGTCTGGCGGCCACCGAAGTCGTTTATCCTTCAGATGGCCCGGCGGGCGCTGCCGCCCGAACGACGTGCCTGGGCGCCGGGCCATTAGCCCGGGTCTGGCAAGGGCAGCGCGCCGCGTGGAGAGATAGAAACGAAGTACGGCGATAGCCTTGACAGCCACCGGCGCATGAGCACCCACGCCGTGCGCTAGTTCGGATGGCATCAAGCCGTCCAGCGTGGCCGCTAGTTCGGTACGAAGAGGGCCATGAGTGCAGGCAACCCCGGCAGCGTACGGGTGGAACTGGGATGTCCTGACCCGAACAGCCGTAGGAGGATCTCACGCCGCCTGCAGCTCCACCCGTTTGCTCCCGCCGTGCAGGAACGCGGTGATCAGCGGGCCGACGTCGTGCGCGCTGTCCAGCAGGAGGAGGTGCCCCCCGCCTTTGACGGTGTGCAGCCGCGCCGACGGGATCAGTCTCGCCATCACCCGGTGGTTCACGTGTGGTGTCACCGGGTCGTCGTCCCCGCACAGGACCAGCGTCTCGTGCCGGATCGACGGCAGGCGGTGCAAGCTGGTCCACCCGGCGAGCGCGGACAGGCGGAACGTCGCAGCCCGGAGGCTGCCCGGCTTGGTCATCTTGAGGCCCGCGGCCAGTTCCGGCTCGGTCCTCATCCGCCCGCCGAACATCGCGCCTGCGCTCCGGGCGAGCCGGTCGGGGTGGTAGCCGCGCGGGTGCATCATGCGCAACAGCGCCGAGGGTTGGCCGGGCATCGCTGGCCCGCCGAACGAGGTGGACGCCAGGATCAGCTTGTCTACCCGCTCGGGGTGAGACAGGGCCATCTGCTGGGCGACGGCGCCGCCGAACGACACGCCCAGGACGTGAGCGGAGGCTAGGCCCAGCTGATCCAGGATGCCCGCGCCGATGTCGGCCAGGCCCCGCATCGACATCGGGGATGACGGCACCTGGGAGGAGCCGATGCCTGGGGCGTCGTAGGTGATCACCCGGAAGCCGTGCAGATGCTCGATGAGAGGGCCCCATTGGTGCATCTCGCTGAAGATGCCGGAGTGGAGGAGGATCGGGAGACCCTCACCCGCCGACTGAGCTTGGATACGCAGGCCTTGGATGGTCAGTTGATGGTCGCGGATCATGTGGCGGGCTCCATTACCTCGTCGCTGCGTGCGATGGTGAGCGCTGCGCGAGAGAGTCAAGAGCAGCCAGTAGTAATAAATTTACCATGCAAACAGCTCTTATGACAGAACTTAACCCACATCATCACACCAGGGCCGGCGCGGGCGGCATCCTCAACCATGGCGGCACGCTGATCCTGACCGCCAGCAAGGCCGATGACAGCACTGCGGCCGAGGGAGGCGGCGGCATTGACAGCTTTCCGACTGGCACGCCGCCCAGATGCGGCGTGACGTGCTTCTTGAGCAGCCACCTGTAATTGTCGGCTGAGCGCGGATGCAAGCCCGGGCGCTGAGCAATCAAGGCGGCGCCGCTGCGCGGCACCGCGGCCGGCAATCCCAGCGCTGGCCAACTTGCGGCTGGAGGAGATGTTCGGCTACGAGCACGCCGAGCTGATCGGCCGCCGGGTCGAGTGCCTGGTGCCCATCGACCTTCAGGCAGGTCACCGCGGCCACCGGGCCGCCTACGCCCAGGCACCCAGGGCCCGGCCGATGGGCACCAGGCCGCGGCTGGTCGCGCTGCGCAAAGACGGAATCACCTTCCCGGCCGAGATCAGCCTCAGCCCGGTGGCCACCGCGACTGGCACCGTGCCCAGGCGTTCTACCGTAAGCATGGCTTCCGGGCGGACGGAGCCAGGAAGCACGACCACGACCTCGACATTGATGAGGTTCGCATGGTGCGGCACGTCGCAGAGTCCCATCCCTGAGCTTGACATGGCGGCCGCGGCCCGAAATATGGCAGCTATCGAGGGCGCCGGGAGGTAAGCCCAGGTCAGCGGCTCATGTTTGCCTCTGGGTATCCAGTCCGTTGATGCGCTGGCCACGGCCGCGTGGCCTTGACGTGCCATTGGCCCACGGCACGACGAGGCCGGAGGCGAGGCTCGGGCTCGGCTCATCTTCATGGAGTAATAAGGTCAGCCCACGGTGAGGACCAAAGCCCCTGCCCGGGCCATGCATCCGTGGCGGTATGCCTGGGGTGGAGGTGGAAACTGTGATCACACTGCTTACCGTTGATGAGGAACTCCAGCACGTCTGCGCGATCTTTCGCGAGCAGGCTGACCGAGGCGAAATCACTCCTATCGAGCGTGACCTCCTGATCGATGGCGCCATTCTGCTCGCCATGCATGTCGACGACGACCTGGCCCGGGATGGCGCTAGCTCGGATTCCGGCTGGCCAGAAAGGGCGCTACCGAAGCCGGCTGGGCGGCACGAACGACGAGCGGCCGCCTGAACTGATGCATCGTCCGGGCGCTACTTAGCGGACCGCCCGAGGCTGCCGGGAGCCCGGCCGGTTGACGTTTCAGGGCAGCAGGGTCAGTGCATCTACGTGCCTCGGCCGGACCACGGTGAAGTGACGGCGGTCCAATGTCGCCACATCGGTCAGCCCGAGCCGTCGGCTACCGCGACAACCGAGGCGTCGGTGGTTCCCAGCGGAAGGCTCTCATGCGTATTCACCAGGTCTGCCATCCGCGCAAAGTCGGCGCTCGTCAGGTCGACAGGCGTGAAGTCCCCATCGGCGAGGGACTGCAGGAACAACGACTCCACGCGGGCACCGGCTTGGCGCGCCAGGAGGTAGCCGACCTCAGCGACGACAGTCGCTGGCACCAGCAGTTCGCGCCGGGCCGCATGCAGCGCGCTGAACAGCTCAACGCATGTCTTATGCCGTGCCGCGCAATCTGGTACGGGTTGCGAGGCCCGGCTAGTGTTCGGCTATGAGCCGCACCGGGCCGACACACCTTGACATTTCTCAGGGAACTGCAGTGATCATGCTCGTGGTGGTCGTCGCCGTGCTGGTGCTGGTAGGGCTCGTCGTCCGGCATGGCATGAACCGGCATGGCATGAAACAGCCGTTCGCGTGCCGGGACCGGACGCCAAGGCCATAGCCAGCCTCAGTCCAGTACGTCCGACACCGGCAGGTGTCTAGCCAAGTTGGGCGGCCAGGGCCTCGTAGGAGGGCTTGAGCTCCTGCCACCGGGCCTCGAGGTCGCATCGCTCCTGCCCGGAGATGTGTGCGGCTAGGTCTTCGATGTGGACCTGTATCCCGGCTCCGTAGTCAGCGAGCAGGCTCACGGGCATGCCCCGTTCTTCGAGGATCAGGATGGTGTGGTCGCCGTCAGCGGTGAGCGTGACCTCCGCGGCGTGCTCGTCCACCTGGCGGACGTGTCTGGTCATCACCAGCAGATGCCGCGGGGGCTCGCACACGTCGATCCGCCCGGTGCCTTCCCATCCGTCAAAAAAGCGCGCCCGGAACTCACCGCCCAGGCCGGCACCGTGCCGGTCGAGTGCGGGCGGATCGGCGGCGACGTCGTGTAGCGCCGAGGCTCTCCGATCGCCGCTATCGTCCCGGTATTCGCCGTGGTTTACCGCGAGCACCAGAAGGCTCCGCTATAAAGCGGACCCCGAGCAGCCATTTTTATGACGTGAATATCGCCGCGGCCCGGGCTTCCGCACGAGGCTCAGCTGAGACGGCCCGCCCGGCGGGCCCTGCCATCCCCTGGAACTTCCCCTTTCCCCAGGCGTTTGAATTTCGGCGCGTGCGTTGCGGACGGAGATGATCGCCCTGATGTACCTGGTGGCAGGCCGCGGTCCGACGCTGGGACCCGGGAACCAAGGCTGGACCGCGACGGTCATGTTCATATTCCTGATCGTGATCGCAGCGGGAATTGTGGCGATACCCCTGCCAGAGCAGGGTTTTGACCCACAATCCCTTCCCGCGCCCGTGCGGGCAACCGCTGCATGGCGGCTGGCCTCGAATCCGGATTGGCAGCGTCACTCCGGACCTGCGTCACTCCGGATGGGCAGCGTCACTCCGGCCCGCACCTGCGTCACTGGTTCCCTGGGACGCCCGTCGCGTTGACGCTCACGTCCAGGCTGCCCGGCTGGATCGTCAACGTGAACCCGGAACTGTTACCGATACCCGTCCCGCCGCCGCCTCGCGGCACGACCGCACCGCCGTAGTCCCGGTACGTGATCATGACGCCGGTCAGATCGCAGGCCGTGTGCGACACGGTTACCGGCACCTTCCGCACGTTCACCTGGGCGCCCGGATGCCCGCAGGCCGCCCGGAACTCGGCCGGGACCGCCGCTCGCGAGCTGGCCGCCGGACTGCCGCACGCGGCGGCACCGATCACCGCCCCGGCCAGGACGAGCACCCGGCTCATCGTCATGGCCGGGCACGGCATGCGGCGCAGCTCTCTCACGATCATCGGACGCGTCCCGTCGCCCTCCGGTTCCATCGGCGCCGAACAGGGCGGGGCCCGCGCCGCCTCCCGAGGTGACGGGATAACACGGGATAAACGAGCTCAGCTCGGCTTGACACTGATCCGCGTGCCGAGTTCGGCGCCCTCGCAGATCTTCCGCATGACGCCGGCGGCGGCCACGTCGAATACGTGCATGGTCAGGTTCTGCTCGTTGGCCAGGACGAACGCGCTGGTGTCCATGATCCGGACGCCCGTCGCCAGCGCCTCGTCATAGGTCAGCCGCGTGTAGCGGACCGCGTGCGGGTTGACGTTGGGGTCGCTGTCGTAGAACCCCGTCGACGCCGCGCTTGGCCACCAGCAGGGCATCAGCGTCGAGCTCCAGGGAGCGCTGCACGGCCGGGTAGTCGGTGGTGACGTAGGGCTGGCCGATGCCGCCCGCGAGCAGCACGATCATGCCGCGTTCCAGGTGGTGCACGGCCCGGAGCCGGATGAACGGCTCGGCGACGCTGTGGATGGGTACCGCGGTCATGACCCGGATGTCGACGTCCGTCCGGGCCGTGAGCGCGCCGCGGAGCATGAGCGCGTTCATGATCGTGCCGAGCATCCCGATGTTGTCCGCCTCGGCCCGGCTGATGCCCCAGCCCTCGGCCATCCGGCCGCGGAAGTAGTTGCCGCCGCCGACCACGACCGCCACCTGCACGCCGAGATCGCGGAGGGACAGAACCTCCTGCGCTACCCGGGACAAGCTGGCCGGATCGACTCCGGTGGTGGCATTCCCGGCGAGCGCCTCACCGCTGAGCTTGACGACGACCCTGCGATAGCGTGGCACAGTCTCCGAACCCCCATCCGGCTCCCCGAAGCGGCGACCCCGGCCCACCGTACCGCATGCCTATACCCGGTCTAATGGGATTCACGGCCGCCGCCGGCGAGGGCAAGATCACACCACCAGTGAGGGGAGCAACCCGGCGATGAGCACGATCTCGCTGGTCACCGGGGCCAATCGCGGCATCGGCCGGGAGGTCTGCCGCCAGCTCACCGAACTCGGTCACACCGTGATTCTCACCGCCCGCGATGCCCGGGCCGCCGCGGCGGCCGCGCGGGCGATCCGGGCCGAGCCGCTGACGCTCGACGTCACCGACCCGGCTGGCCCCGCCCGCGCCGCACGCTGGACTCAAGACCGGTACGGCAGGCTCGACCTCCTGATCAACAACGCCGCGATCACCTACGACACGTGGCAGCGAGCGGTCACCGCCGACCTGGCCGTGGTCCGGGCGGCGGCCGAGACCAACCTGTACGGACCGTGGCTCATGGTCCAGGAGTTCCTGCCGCTGCTCCGCCGCAGCGATCATCCCCGGATCGTCAACGTCTCCAGCGAGGCGGCCTCGCTGGCCAGCATGGGCGGCGGGACCCCGGCCTACACCGCGTCGAAGGCGGCGCTCAACGCGCTGACCAGGATGCTCGCCGACGAGCTGCGCCGGGACAAGATCCTGGTCAACGCGGTCTGCCCCGGCTGGGTCGCCACCGACATGGGCGGGCCGGGCGGAAGGCCGGTGACCGAGGGCGCGGCCAGCGTGGTCTGGGCGGCCACCCTGCCCGACTCCGGCCCGACCGGCGGCTTCTTCCGCGACGGGCAGCCCCTGCCCTGGTAGCGAACGAAAGCCCCGGCGGGGAACGAACCAGGGAACGAACCCAGGAACGAACCAGGGAACGAACCCAGGAACGAACCAGGGAACGGACTCAGTGCTCCGCGGCCTCGGCGAAGCACTTGCGGCTCTGTTCGACCTGCGCCTCGGCCGCCGCGCGGTCCGCCCACGCGGCGCCCTGGACCGACTTCCCGGGCTCGATCTCCTTGTAGACCTCGAAGAAGTGCTGGATCTCCAGCCGGTCGAACGCTGGCACGTCGGAGATGTCGCGCAGGTGCGCCATCCGCGGGTCGGTGGCGGGCACGCACAGCACCTTGTCGTCCAGGCCCTTCTCGTCCCGCATCCGGAACATGCCGATCACCCGGCAGGTGATGAGGCAGCCGGGGAAGGTGGGCTCCTCGAGGAGGACCAGCGCATCGAGCGGGTCGCCGTCATCGGCCAGTGTGTCTTCGATGAAGCCGTAGTCGGACGGGTACCTGGTCGAGGTGAACAGCATGCGGTCCAGCCTGATCCGCCCGGTCTCGTGGTCCACCTCGTACTTGTTGCGCTGTCCCTTGGGGATTTCGACGGTGACCTCGACGTCCACGGTTTCGCTCCATCCCGATCCGGGTGATTAACTCCATTGTCTCCGCAGTAAGCGCCAGGAGGCCAACCCTGGCACCCCTGGCATCCGCAGTACTATCGGGACCTCGCGCGAGGTGGTTTAGCGAATGGTGCGCCGCACACGGATCGCGGCACTGCTGACGCTGGCCATGATCAACGTGTTCACGCTGGCGGCCGGCATCGCCGTGGCCCGCATGCTCCCGCCGCGCCTGGCCGCCCTGAAGGTGCCTACGGTTGCGGCCGGCGCCCTGGCCGGCACGGCCCCCGCGCTCAGCCCCGGAAGCAACGGCGCCGGCACCCAGGATGGCCCGCTGCCCACCGCCAGCGGCCTGCGCGCCGCGCTGGCCGGCCCGCTCTCCGCGCCCGCCCTCGGGTCCCGGGTATCGGTGCTGGTCGCGGACCCGGTCACCGGGCGGGTCCTGCTCTCCGAGCACGGTGCCCGGTCCATGACCCCCGCGTCCACCGCCAAGCTGGTCACCGGCCTGGCGGCTCTCGCGGTCCTCGGCCAGAACGCCCGGTTCACCACCAAGGTCGTCAGCGGGGCCACGCCGGACAGCATCATCCTGGTCGGCGGCGGTGACCCGGCCCTGGCGGTGAACTCGTTCCCGGCCCAGGACTACCCCCAGCCGGCCACGCTGGCCAGCCTGGCCAAGGCCACCGCCCGGACGCTGAAAGCGCACGGCCGCGGGACCGTCGCCCTGGGCTACGACACGTCGCTGTACACCGGCCCGGGCCTGGCGCCCGGCTGGCCCGGGTCCTACGTCAGCGGGGGCGACGTCACTCCTGTCGTCTCCCTGGAGGTGGACCAGGGCCGGCTGACCGCGGCCGGCCGGCCCGAGGACTCCGACGATCCGTACAACCTGGCCGCCCGCGCGACGGACCCGGCCGGGATGGCCGCCCGCGCCTTCGCCGCCCTGCTGAGTGCCGACGGCATCCATGTCACAGGAGACCCGCAACCCCAGACCGCCGCTACCAAAACCACCAGGACCACGCTGGCCAGCGTGACCTCGCCGCCGCTGTCCGCCCTGGTGGCGCAGATGCTGGAGGAGAGCAACAACGTCATCGCCGAGAACCTGGCCCGCCAGGTCGCGCTGGCCACCGGTCAGCCGGCCTCGTTCAGCGGCGCGGCAAGGGCGGTCATCGCCGGGCTGAAGCGGCTCGGCGTCACCGCCGGCATCCACCTGGCGGACGGCAGCGGCCTGTCGCCTCAGGATGCGATCGCGCCGGTCACGCTGGTCCGGGTCCTCGAGGTCGCCGCGGACCACCCGGCCTACCGGGCCCTGCTGGCCGGCCTCCCGGTGGCCGGCTTCTCCGGCACGCTGTCGGCTGGCGAGAGCGTGTTCAGCGGGATCAAGGGCGCGGCCCTGGGCTCGGTCCGGGCCAAGACCGGCAACCTGGGCACGGTCACCTCCCTGGCCGGCCTGGCCTACGACAAGAGCGGCCGGGTGCTGGTCTTCGCGCTCATGGCCGACCAGGTCCCGTCGGCCGGGGTGCTCGACAAAGCGGCGGAGGCCATCGACGCCGCCGCCACCGCCCTGGCCGGCTGCGGCTGCCGTTAACGGCAACAAGGGCAAACGGCAACAAGGGCAAGCGGCAACAAGGCAAGCAGCCGCAAGGACAAGCAGCCGCAAGGACAAGCAGCCGCAAGGACAACAGGACTACCGCTAAACGAGCCTGCCGGTTACGCGCACTGTCGGCAGCACGTACCGTTGGACTGTGAGCAGCACGCAGATGATCGACTGGGATCTCGCCATTTCCACCGGCACCCGCTGGGCCCGTCCCGGCCCGCAGGTCAGCCTGGCCGAGGCGCGGCGGACCGTCGCAGAGCTACGGGACCTGGCCGCCGACGTCCAGCAGCCGGTGTACGAGGTCACCGGACTGTCCGCCGCCGGGGACGGCTCGCTGGGCCGCATCGCGGTGGTGGACCGGCCCGGCTGGATCAGGGCCAACGTGGACGGCTTCCGCGTCGTCCTCGAGCCGCTGGTCGATCAACTCCGGGAACGAGCGCCGGGCAATAACCAGTCCCGCGCCGGCGGGGTGATCAGCTCGGTGGGGTCGCGGGTAACCGGGATCCAGGCCGGCCTGATCCTGGCCTACCTGTCCGGCCGGGTACTCGGCCAGTACGAGCTGTTCCTGCCGCCGGAGACCTCTCCGGTAGACGGCCAGCAGCCAGGCCGCCTCACCCTCGTCGCGCCGAACATCGTCATGATCGAGCGCGAGCTCGGCGTCGATCCGCACGACTTCCGGCGCTGGGTCTGCCTGCACGAGGAGACCCACCGGCTCCAGTTCACCGCGGTGCCGTGGCTGCGGGACTACGTGCAGAGCCAGATGACCGAGTTCCTCCTGGCCTCCGAGCTCGACCCGGCGGCCATGCTGCACCGGGTCCGGGCGGCGGCCGACGCGATGGCCGGCGCGGTCCGCGGCGGCGACGGCGGCAGCCTCATCGAGGCGGTGGTCACCCCGGCGCAGCGGGAGATCATGGACCGGCTGACCTCGGTCATGACCCTGGTCGAGGGGCACGGCGACTACGTGATGGACGCGGTCGGCCCGCAGGTGGTGCCCACGGTGGCTCAGATCAGGGAGAAGTTCAACTCCCGGCGCGGCTCGTCGGGCCGGATCGAGCAGACCCTGCGCCGCATGCTCGGCATCGACCTGAAGATGAAGCAGTACGCCGAGGGCTCCCGGTTCGTCCGCGAGGTCGTGGACAAGGCCGGCATGGCCACCTTCAACAAGGTGTGGACCTCCCCGGAGACGCTGCCGACCAAGGAAGAGTTCGCCGACCCGCAGCTGTGGCTGGATCGGGTCGGCAGCAATTCTTAACCCCGCCGTCGCGGAGGTCCGCAACGCGGTACGGGACGCCCTAGCCGATCTGGCCCCGGGTGAGCTCGTCCTGGCCGCATGCTCCGGCGGGGCGGACTCGCTGGCGATGGCCGCGGCGCTGGCCTTCGTGGCGCCCCGGGCCAGCCTGCGCGGCGGCGCCGTGACCGTGGATCACGGGCTGCAGGAGGGTTCGGCCCAGCGCGCCGCCGACGTGGCCGCCATCATGACCGGGCTCGGCCTCGATCCGGTACTCAGCATCACGGTGGCGGTCACCCCGCAAGCCGGACCCGAGGCCGACGCCCGCGCGGCCCGCTACCAGGCTCTCGACCAGGCCGCCCAAGAGCTCCACGCCAAGGCCGTCCTGCTCGGGCACACCCTGGACGACCAGGCCGAGACCGTCCTGCTCGGGCTGGCCCGCGGCTCGGGAAGCCGGTCGCTGGCCGGGATGCCCGCCCGGCGCGGGCTCTACCGCAGGCCCCTGCTCGCCCTGCGCCGCGCCAGCACCGCGGCCGCCTGCGCCGCACTCGGCCTCGAGCCCTGGCAGGACCCGCACAACCACGACTTCCGCTTCACCCGGGCCCGGGTCCGGCACCAGCTGATCCCCGCGCTCGAGCAGGCCCTCGGCCCCGGCGTGGCCGAGGCCCTGGCCCGGACCGCGAGCCAGCTGCGCGCCGACGCCGAATGCCTCGATGACCTCGCGTTCGCGGAAAGCGGACAGCTCCGCGGCGACTGCTCGGACCCGGCCGGCCTGGACGCCAGACATCTCAACGACCTACCACGAGCGATCAGGACCCGGGTCCTGCGCGACGCCGCGATCATGGCGGGCTGCCCGGACGGCGCGCTGACCGCCGGGCATGTCGGGCGGATCGAGGAGCTGGTCACCGGCTGGCGCGGACAGCGCTGGGTCGACCTGCCGGGCGGGGTACGCGCCCGGCGCCAGCATGGCAAGGTGTGGTTCACCAGCAGCACGGCCAGCACCGAACGCACCGGAAGAGGAAGCTGATTTGGACGAACGGGACGTGGGATCTGCCCTCAAGGAGGTCCTCATCACCGCTGACCAGCTCCAGGCCCGCATCAGCGAGCTGGCGGCCCAGATCGACGCCGACTACGCAGGCCGTGACCTGCTGCTGGTCGGCGTGCTGAAGGGCGCGGTCATGGTCATGGCCGATCTGTCCCGGGCCATGCACCTGCCGGTCCAGATGGACTGGATGGCGATCTCCTCCTACGGCTCGGGCACCAAGTCCTCCGGCGTGGTGCGGATCCTGAAGGACCTGGACACCGACATCACCGGCCGCCACGTGCTCATCGTGGAGGACATCGTGGACTCCGGCCTCACCCTGTCCTGGCTGGCCGGGAACCTGCAGTCGCGCTCGCCTGCCTCGCTGGCGGTGTGCGCCATGCTCCGCAAGCCGGGGTCGGCGCAGATGCACGTGCACGTGGCGTACACCGGATTCGATATCGGGGACGAGTTCGTGGTCGGCTACGGTCTGGACTACGTCCAGCGCTACCGCAACCTGCCCTTCATCGGCACGCTGGCCCCGGCGGTATACCGGGGCAGCTAGGCTGGCCCCCGCAGGAAACGGCAGGGGAACACAATCCGCTGGGAGAAGCGTTCACCCTCAAGGTGCGGCGCCTGAGGCGGTGTACCGTCGTAAATTATGCCTCGCATACCGCCGGAAGGCGGGCTGGGAGGACGGAAGATGTGGCCATCCCGCCGGAGGTCGACGGGAGTGTGAGGCTGGTCAGGAGGGAACGGCCCCGAGCCGACGGGACCGCTCATCGATGGAGCTAAGGCGCTTTCTCAGAGCCCCGCTGCTGCTGATTGTGGTCGCGGTGCTCCTCTTGCTTTTCGTGCTCGACTACGCCAATTCGGGGAGTTCTTACCAGCAGGCAGACACCTCGGAGATCGTCAGCCTCATCAACCAAGGCCAGGTCAAGAGCGCGGTAATCACCGACAAGAACCAGACGATCCAGATCACGACCAAGAAGACGGTCCAGGTCGGGACCGAGAGCGGTACGCAGTTCCAGGCCTCGTGGGTCTCCGGTCAGGGCCTGCAGCTCGCCAACGACCTGCAGAATCAGGTCAGCAAGGGCACCCTGACCAACGGGTACACGGTCAGCATCCCCAAGAGCAACGCCATCCTTGACCTGCTGCCGACCGCGTTCATCTACCTGATCATCTTCCTGCTGTTCTTCTTCATGCTGTCGCAGATGCAGGGCGGCGGCTCGCGGGTCATGAACTTCGGCAAGTCGCGCGCCAAGCTGATCACCAAGGACACGCCCAAGACCACGTTCGCCGACGTCGCGGGCGCGGACGAGGCCATCGAGGAACTCCAGGAGATCAAGGAGTTCCTGCAGAACCCGGCCAAGTTCCAGGCCATCGGAGCCAAGATCCCCAAGGGCGTGCTGCTCTACGGCCCGCCCGGCACCGGCAAGACGCTGCTGGCCCGGGCCGTGGCCGGCGAGGCCGGCGTGCCGTTCTACTCGATCTCGGGCTCGGACTTCGTCGAGATGTTCGTCGGTGTCGGCGCCTCCCGGGTCCGTGACCTGTTCGAGCAGGCCAAGGCGAACGCTCCGGCGATCGTGTTCGTGGACGAGATCGACGCCGTGGGCCGGCACCGCGGCGCGGGCCTCGGCGGCGGGCACGACGAGCGCGAGCAGACGCTGAACCAGATGCTGGTCGAGCTGGACGGGTTCGACACCAAGGGCGGCGTGATCGTGATCGCGGCCACCAACCGGCCGGACATCCTCGACCCGGCGCTGCTGCGCCCGGGCCGGTTCGACCGCCAGATCGTGGTCGCCCAGCCGGACCTGGCCGGCCGCCGGGGCATCCTCAAGGTGCACGCGCGCGGCAAGCCCATCGCGCCGGACACGGACCTGGACATCATCGCCCGCCGGACGCCCGGCTTCACCGGCGCCGACCTGGCCAACGTGATCAACGAGGGCGCGCTGCTGACCGCGCGGGCCAACGGCAAGCAGATCAGCATGGCCGCGCTCGAGGAGGCCATCGACCGGGTCATGGCCGGCCCGGAGCGAAAGAGCGTGCTGCTGTCGGAGCGGGAGCGCAAGGTCATCGCCTACCACGAGGGCGGCCACGCCCTGGTCGGCCACGCCATGCCGAACGCCGACCCGGTGCACAAGGTGACGATCATCCCGCGCGGCCGCGCGCTGGGCTACACCGCGGCGCTGCCGACCGAGGACAAGTTCCTGGTCTCCCGGGCCGAGATGCTCGACCAGCTGGCCATGCTCCTGGGCGGGCGGACCGCCGAGGAGCTCATCTTCCACGAGCCGACCACCGGTGCCGCCAACGACATCGAGAAGGCCACCCACATCGCCCGCGGCATGATCACCGAGTACGGCATGAGCGAGCGGCTGGGCGCGCGCAAGTTCGGCACCGGGGACGGCGAGCCGTTCCTGGGCCGGGACATGTCGCACGGCCGGGACTACTCCGAGGAGATCGCCTCCTCGATCGACGAGGAGATCCGGCGGCTGATCGAGTCGGCCCACGACGAGGCCTGGGAGGTGCTGGTCGAGTACCGCGACGTGCTCGACGCGCTGGTGCTGCGGCTGCTGGAGAAGGAGACCGTGGCCCGGGCCGAGGTCCTGGAGATCTTCGCGCCGGTGGTCAAGCGGCCGTCCCGCGGCTCGTACACCGGCTACGGCAAGCGGCTGCCCTCGGACCGCCCGCCGATCATGTCGCCGAAGGAGCTCGCCCTGGCGGCCGCCGACGGCGGCACCGGGACCGGCCTGTCCCTGCCCGCGAACGGCCAGGGCAACGGCCAGGCCATGGGCTATAACCCGGCGAGCGCCAGCCCCGCAAGCAACGGCGACGAGCCCAGCGACAACGGATGACGCGGAGCACGTCACTGTCCCGGGCGAACGAGGCGAACGAGGCGAACGGGCGGCCGTCCCCGAACGGCAAGGCGGACGGCCGACCCGACCGGGGCCAGGAGTTCGACCAGCCTCGCATCGAGGCTGCGGTCCGGGAGATCCTGCTCGCCATCGGCGAGGACCCGGACCGCGACGGCCTGCGCGACACGCCCGCCCGGGTCGCGCGGGCCTACGCCGAGCAGTTCGCGGGCCTGCGCCAGCGTCCCGAGGACGTGCTCACCACGGTGTTCGACGAGAGCCACGACGAGATGGTCATCGTCCGCGACATCGAGGTCTACGGCACCTGCGAGCATCACCTGGTCCCGTTCGTCGGGGTGGCCCACATCGGCTACATCCCGAACGTCAAGGGCCAGATCACCGGGCTGTCCAAGCTGGCCCGGCTGGTCGACGTGTACGCCCGCCGGCCGCAGGTCCAGGAGCGGATGACCTGCCAGATCGCGGACGCCCTGATGGACACCCTGGAACCGCGCGGGGTGGTCGTAGTCATCGAGGCCGAACACCTCTGCATGACCATGCGCGGCGTCCGCAAGCCCGGCGCCCGGACCGTGACCTCCGCGGTCCGCGGGTCCTTCCGGGACACCGTGACCAGGGCCGAGGCCATGAGCCTGATCTACGGCCATCACTGAACCGGGAATTAACTCCGCGTCAACGCTGAACTGAAAGGCTCGCCGCGTCGTCTAAAGGGGGGAGAGCCACCCCCCCGGTGCTTCCCCCTGAGCACCCCGCCGATCCCCCGGGGCCGCCGGTGACCCTCAAGGTAAATGACCCGTATTAACGGGGCGGTACCAGGCTCTGTACTAAAGCCGTACTAAGTCCGTCCCGCTGACCGGGACCGTTGCCTAGGCTTGGGAGGTACCGTGAAAGCAGGACGCGAGGCGACACGATGACTACACTGACGCACCGTGATCTAGGGCCTGACAAGAGAGCCGCGCAGATGAGCGACAGCGACGAAGCTGTACCCGCGAACGGCGCTGCCAAGGGGGGCGACCGGCCCAGGGAGCCGCACACCGATCCCGTTGACCGCCGCCGCCAGCACGCCTGGGTGCCGGGCAGCGCCGCGCTGCTGACCTGGCTCATCGGCCTGTCCGACATCCTGGCCATCTTCCGGCCCGACCTGGTGCACAAGCTGCACAAGATCAACTACCTGGTGCCGGGCACGCTGACCACGGTCACCCGCAGCGCCGAGGTCATCATCGGGCTGCTGCTGCTGATGCTGGCCCACGGGCTGCGCCGCCGCAAGCGGCGCGCCTGGCAGGCCGTGGCCGCGCTGCTCGCCTTCGACATCGCCATCCACTGCACCAATGCGCACCGGATCCCCACCACGGTCGTCGCGGCCATCCTGCTGATCGCGCTGCTGTATTTCCGGAACCAGTTCTACGCCGAGGGCGACCCGCGGACCCGGTGGCGGGCGCTATGGGTGTTCGGCGGCCTGGTCGTAGCCGACGTGGTGATCGGCTGCACGTACATCCTGCTGGCCCAGCACCTGCGGACCAACTACTCGCTCGGCCAGCGGGTCCAGGAGGCGCTGTGGGGCCTGGTCGGGGTGTCCGGCCCGGTCCAGTGGCTGCCCGAGGGGCGCGGCGACCTGTTCGCCATCATGGCCGGCGCGCTGGGCATCTTCACCGTGGTCGTCACCGTCTACCTGTTCCTGCGCCCGGCCGAGCCGCGCGCCCGGCTGGGCCTGGCCGACGCGGCGCGGGTCCGGGATCTGCTCGCCAGGCACGGCGACCGGGACTCGCTCGGCTACTTCGCGCTGCGCGACGACAAGAGCGTGATCTGGTCGCCGACCGGCAAGGCGTGCGTCTGCTACCGCGTGGTGTCCGGCGTCATGCTGGCCAGCGGCGACCCGATCGGCGACCCCGAGGCCTGGCCCGGCGCCATCGGCCCGTTCCTGGACGAGGCGGCCCGGCACGCCTGGGCCCCGGCCGTGATGGGCTGCAGCGAACTCGGCGCCGAGGTGTGGTGCCGCGAGGGCAACCTGACCGCCCTGGAACTCGGCGACGAGGCCGTGGTCAACGTGGCCGACTTCAGCCTGGCCGGCCGCTCCATGCGGAACGTCAGGCAGATGGTCAACCGGGTGGCCAAGAACGGCTACACCGCCGAGGTCCGCCGGATCTCCGACATCCCGCAACGCGAGATCGACGCCATCGTGCGGACCGCCGACTCCTGGCGCGGCGGCGGGACCGAGCGCGGCTTCTCGATGGCCCTGGGCCGGATCGGCGCCCCCGGCGACGAGAACTGCGTGCTCGCCACGGCCACCGAGAACGGCGTGGTCCGGGCCGTGCTGCAACTGGTCCCGTGGGGTACCGACGGCCTGTCCCTGGACCTCATGCGCCGCGACAAGGCCGCTCAGCCCGGGCTGAACGACTTCCTTATCGCCGAGACGATCAAGGCCGCCCCCGGCCTCGGGGTAAAGCGGATCTCGCTGAACTTCGCGGTGTTCCGCGCCGCCCTGGAACGCGGCGAGCGGATCGGCGCCGGCCCGGTCCTGAAGGCCTGGCGGTCGGTGCTGATCTTCCTGTCCAAGTGGTTCCAGATCGAGTCGCTGTACAAGTTCAACGCCAAGTTCTGCCCGGTCTGGCAGCCGCGGTTCTTCGTGTTCCCGAGCACCAGGGACGCGCCCCGGATCGCGGTCGCCGCCCTGGAGGCCGAGGCGTTCCTGGTCTGGCCCCGGCTCGAGCTGCGCCGCATCGCCCGCAAGCTGGGCCTGTCCAAGGCCGGCCGCCAGCTGCGCCGCGGGCCGGCACCCCAGCGGTGACCGCCCTGCCCGGGCTGCCGGCGCGTGATCGCTGCCTGGTCATGGGCGTGGTGAACGTGACGCCGGACTCGTTCTCCGACGGCGGCCAGTGGTTCGGGGCGGACGCGGCCATCAAGCACGGCCTGGACCTGGTCGCGCAGGGCGCCGACATCGTGGACGTGGGCGGCGAGTCCACCCGTCCCGGCGCCCAGCGGGTCTCCGAGAACGAGGAACTGAGCCGGATCGGCCCGGTCGTCACCGAACTGGTGAAGGCCGGGGTGCCGGTCTCCGTCGACACCATGCGCGCCGCCGTCGCCGAGTTCGCGGTCAGCCACGGGGCGGTGCTGGTCAACGACGTGAGCGGCGGCCTGGCCGACCCGCAGATGGCGCGCCTGGTGGCCGGGGCCGGGGTGTCCTACGTGGTGGTGCACTGGCGCGGGCACAGCCACGACATGTACTCCCGGGCCGTCTACGCCGACGTGGTGGCCGAGGTCCGCGACGAGCTCACCGCCCGGATCGACGCGGTGGTGGCGGCCGGGGTCGACCCGGACCGCATCGTGGTCGACCCGGGCCTGGGGTTCGGGAAACGCCCGGAGCACAACTGGCCGCTGCTGACGCACCTGCCCGACCTCGGCCGCCTCGGCGGGCGCACGTTCCCGGTCCTGGCCGGCGCGTCCCGCAAGCGCTTCCTGAGCCTGCTGCTGGCCGGACCCGAAGGCCCGGACGGCACGCCGCGCTCGTTCGACGGCTGCGACGAGGCCACCGTGGCCATCTCCGCCCTGGCCGCCGCCGCGGGGGCGTGGTGCGTGCGCGTGCACCAGGTGCCGGCCAACGCCGACGCGGTGCGGGTCGCGGCCGCCTGGCGGGCCGCCTCGGTCGTCGGGTCCGGCCCGGACTGACCATGCGGGCGCGCGCGGTGCTGTCGGTGGGCGCCAACCTGGGTGACCGGCTGGGTACCCTTCAGGAATGCGTGCAAGCCATCGGCGGGCTCCGGGAGACTGACGTGCTGGCCATCTCCCCGGTCTACGAGACGGCCCCGGTGGGCGGACCGCCGCAGCCGGACTACCTGAACGCGGTGCTGCTGATCCAGACCGGCCTGCCGCCCCGCGACCTGCTCGACGCGATCCACGCCATCGAGGCCGGCTTCGGCCGGGTCCGGGCCGAACGGTTCGGCCCGCGCACGCTCGACATCGATATCATCAGCTACCAAGGCCAGGTCAGCGACGACCCCGAGCTGACCCTGCCGCACCCGCGGGCGCACGAGCGCCTGTTCGTTCTGCTTCCCTGGTCTGATCTTGACCCCGGGGCCGAACTCCCCGGCCGCGGCCCCGTCGCCGCCCTCCTGGCCGGCCTGGACCGGGCCGGCGTCCGCGAGGTCCCGGCCGCGGTCCTGCGAGGCCGGTCATGAAGCCGACCCGGACGTCCACGCTGGCGATCGTGGCCGTGGTCGGAGCGGTGGCCAGCTGGCTGCTGCTGCACTCGGTCTACACCAAGCTGCCGCCGCTGCCCTGGACCGGCGTGCCCGCGCTCCTGGTGGCCGCCTTCGCCGAGGCCTGGACCGGCCGGGACCTGCAGAACCGGATCGCGGGCCAGCGCGGGCTCAAGCCCGTCGCGCCGCTGTTCGTGTCCCGGATGGTGGCCCTGGCCAAGGCCAGTGCGCTGGCCAGCGCGGCCATCGCGGGCTTGGCCGCCGGGTTCGTCATCTACCTGAGCGGCCAGCTGAACGCGCCGGTGCCGCGCCAGGACGCGCTGACCGCGGCGATCACCCTGGCGGCCGCGGTGGTCCTGGCCTGCGCCGCGCTCTACCTCGAGTACTGCTGCCGGGTACCGGACCGCAAGGACCCGGACCGCACCGACGAGGGTGCCCGTCTTTAGATTTCTCCCGAACGGGCCGTGGCGCGTGCCCGCCGCCTTCGCACGCGCCCGCCCGGCCCGTCCAGTCCCGCGGTCAGATCCCGGTGCCGGTTGCCCAGACCGCGACGTTGCCCGGCGCGTAGATCACCACGTTGCGGTCGTCCTGGATCATCAGGACACTGCCGGCCCGCCCGCCGGTGTTGCTCGCCCACACCGGTACGTGGCCGGGCGCGTACACCACGAAATTGCCGTCGGACTGCGCCTCGAAGTCGCTCCCGGGATGGCCGTTGGTGTTGCTCGCCCACACCGGTTTCCCGGCGTCGTACTCGACCAGGTTGCCGTCGCCCTGCATGACCAGGACGTACCGGCCGTTCGCCGAGGTGAGCTGCTCCCCGGGGTTCAGCCGTTCCCCTGGGTACAGGACGTTGCGCGGGGCTTGCCCGTTGGTCGTGAACGCGGTGACCCGGCCCGTGCGGTCGGCCAGGGCGTACCCGGGCCCGGTCCGGGCCAGCCCGACGACCGCCTGACCGGGGGTGTTTGCCAGCGAGCCGCCGAACCCCGCGGTCCCGAAGGCGAACACCCCGCCGTCGGCGCCCGCGAGCCAGTACCCCCGGCCGTCCGCCGTCGCGGTGATCGATACCACCGGCGCGTTCAGCGGCCGCCCCGCCATCGACCCGGAGAAGACGGCGTCGCCGAACGCGAACACGCCGCCATCGCCGGCCGCCAGCCAGTAGCCGTGGCCGGACGGGGTGGCGGCGATCCCGGTCACCGGCCGGTTGAGCGGGTGCCCCGCCATGGAGCCGTAGAACCCGGCGTCGCCGAACGCGAACACGCCGCCGTCGCCGGCCACTAGCCAGTAGCCGTGGCCGGACGGGGTGGCGGCGATCCCGGTCACCGGCTGGTTGAGCGGGTGCCCCGCCATGGAGCCGTAGAACCCGGCGTCGCCGAACGCGAACACGCCGCCGTCCGCGCCCGCTAGCCAGTAGCCGGCGCCGGTCGGCGTGGCCGCGATGCCGACGACGGGCGCGTTCAGCGTGTGCCCGCCCAGCGAGCCGTAGAAGGGCGCGCCCGCGTAGGCGAAGACCCCGCCGTCCGCGGCGACGACCCACTGACCGAGGCTGGTGCCCGGCTGGATCGCCACGCCCACCACCGGCACCGTGGTCACGGTCACGCTTAGCCCGTTGTCGTTGAACCAGGTCGCGCCCTCGGCGACCAGGTTGAAATATTCGGTCACGGTGCCGGCCGCGCTCGGCGCGGTGACCGGGAAGCTGAACGTGCCGGTGCCGCCCGGCGGTACCGAGGCCTGGCTCAGCCGGGCGGGCCGGGTGGCCGAGACCCAGCCGGGCGCGGTGAGGGCGCTGGTCCGGTCGGCCGGGCGGTAGGTACCGAGCAGGACCGGGTTGCTTCCGGAGGCTGCCCATGTGGCCGTGCCGCTATTCCGGACCGAGATCGTCACGTTGAACTGCTGACCCGGCCGGGCGTGGCCGAGATCGGCCGTCGTCCCGTCCGGGTTCGTGGCGGTCTGGCTGACGAAGGCGTCGAGGTAGGTGGGCAGGGTGGCCGCCGTGACCGGGCTGCTCCGCGGCGACTCGCCCGCGCTGTTCGACGCCGTGACGGTGTAGGTGTGCGTGGTGTTGCTGGCCAGGCCCGAGACGGTGCAGCTCGTGGTCGGCGCGCTGACCGTGCAGACCGCCGAACTGCCCTCGTAGACGGTGTAGCGCGACGCGCCGGCGCTCGCCGTCCAGGCGAGCCCGATCGAGGAGGCGGTCCGCGACGTCACCGACAGGACCGGCGCGGCCGGGACGGTGACCGGTGGCGCGGGCGTGCTGGCGATCGTGCCGGTGACCACGACGGGGTTCGGCACGTGCTTGTCGTTGCCGGTCAGCAGGAACTGCATCGAGGTGGCCGGGCTGCCCGGCGGCTCCGCCGCCACCGGCACGGTGATGGTGCCGTCCCGGAACCCGGGCGGGATCGTCACCGAGCCGGTGACCGGGTTGGCCAGGGTGCCGCCGTTCTGCGCCTGCTGCGTGTAATAGATGACGAACTGGTCCGGGTTGTCCGCGGATACCGGCGGGGCGTCGGCCGACAGGCGGACGTGGAAGCTGAGCGTCCCGGTCCCGGTGGGCGGCGCCACGCCCGTGCCGGCCACCTGGCTGGCCGTGAGGGTGCGCTGGAACTGGCACAGGTCGCTCTTGACGAAGCCGAGCATCTGCGCCGTGGTGCCGCCGTCCTTGCCCTCGGCGTACGGGACGCCGTTGACCGTCACGCTGAACTTGTGGGTGTACGGCGTGGTCAGGCTGCCCGGCGCCGGCAGCTTGAAGGTGTGCGTGGATTCCAGCGTGAGCAGTACGGCGCTCTGGGGGGTCCCGCCGTCCGGCGTCATGACCACCGTCTCGGGCGCGACGTTCGTGTTCGTGACCACCAGCGTGGCCGGGTCACCGACGAAAGCGTCGTATTCGCCCTCGCTGGTCCCGGACAGGTCATCGCCGGCCAGCCCGAGCTCGCCGCACGTCTGGCTCGGGCTGGCCGTGGCAGCCAGCGCCCGCAAGCCGGGAACCGAGATGAACGTGCAGGCCAGGGCCGCCATCAGGGCGACCCGGACGAGCCGCCCGGATCCGGAGAAAAGATGTATCACGGCAACTACTCCCCCCAATCGGTCTCAGTGTCAGTGCTGCAACTACGGGAGGACGGGGCGCATCGGTTCGCCGGTTCGGCACATTTCGCCCGCGGTGAAGCGGTAGCCTGGTCCCTGGCCGGCATTACTTTGGGTAATCGAGTTGGCTACCGAACGTGAATAGAATCGGATCCCCGGGGAATACCTGATCTCGTCAGCGAGGGGCACCACGTGAAGCTGAGGACCCGCGTCGCCGGCGTATCCGCGGCGACGGCGGCGGCGGTCGCGATGATGGGACCGTCGGCGTTCGCGCAGTCAGCACCGTTCAGCATCCTGTCCGGGAGCACAGTGAACGCGCTGCTCTCGATCCCGGTCAACGGCTGCGAGGTCGCCGCGGGCATCCTCGCCTTCGCCGACGCCGGCTGCTTCGACGGCTAGCCCCGCGTGGCCCGGGCGCGGGAGTCCGTCAGGGCTCCGGCGCCCTTCGTCTATCCTGGTCACCGCAGCACGTCCGGTACCCCGTGAGGACTGGAACGACGATGACTCCTGACCACCCGGCCCGCCCCGAGCCCATCCCGGCCGTACCCCATCCGGCCCGGCTGGCCGTCGGCGTGATCGGCGCCGGGCGGGCCGGCACCGCCCTGGCCGCCGCCCTGGCGCGGGCCGGCCACCAGGTGGTGGCCGCCTCCGCGGTGTCCGAGGCCTCCGTGCGGCGGGCCCGCGCGGCCTTTCCCGCCGCGGTCATCGCGGAACCCAGCCAGGTCCTCCGCCGCGCCGACCTGGCCCTGCTCACCGTGCCCGACGACGTGCTGCCGGGCCTGGTGGCCGGGCTGGCCGCCACCGAAGCCCCGATGCAGGGCCGCATGCTGGTGCACGCCAGCGGACGCCACGGCCTGGCCGTGCTCGAGCCCGCCGCGCGCCGCGGCGGCCTGCCGCTGGCGTTGCATCCGGTGATGACGTTCACCGGGCGTGACGACGACGTGGACCGGCTGGTCGGCACCAGCTTCGGGGTCACCGCGCCCGAGGTACTGCGCCCCGCGGCCGAGGCCCTGGTCATCGAGATGGGCGGCGAGCCGGTGTTCATCGCCGAGGAGCACCGAGACCTGTACCACGCCGCCCTCGCGGGCGCCGCCAACCACCTGATCACGCTGGTGGCGCAGGCCCAGGACCTGCTCCGGGCGGCCGGGGTACCCGACCCGGCCCGGCTGCTGGGGCCGCTGCTGTCCGCGGCCCTGGACAACGCGCTGCGGTTCGGTGACGCGGGCCTGACCGGGCCGGTGGCCCGCGGTGACGCGGACACGGTGGCCGCGCACGTGGCCGCGCTGGATGCCGAGCCGGCCGCCTCGCCCGCCGCGGTCGCCGCCTACATCGCCATGGCCCGGCTGACCGCCGACCGCGCGCTGGCCACCGGGCTGCTCAAGCCCGCCGACGCCGAACGCCTGCTCGGCGTCCTCGGCGGCCGCCCATGAGCCAGCCCTGGCTGCCGCCGCCCATGAGCCAGCCCTCGCCGCCGCCCATGAGTCAGCCCTCGCTGTCGCCGCCCATGAGCCGGCCCTCGCCGCCGCCGGCCGTGCTGCGGACCAAGGCCGGGCTGGCCGCCGTGCGCCCGGGCCTGCCCGCACCGGTGGTCCTGGTGCCGACCATGGGCGCGCTGCACGCCGGGCACCGCGCCCTGCTGCGGGCGGCCCGCGCCGCCGCCGGGCCGTCCGGCAGCGTGATCGTGTCGGTCTTCGTCAACCCGCTGCAGTTCCGGCCGGGCGAGGATCTGGACCGGTATCCGCGGACCCTGGACGACGACCTGGCCATGTGCGCGCAGGAGGGGGTGCGCGCCGTCTTCGCCCCGCCGGCCGCCGAGATGTACCCGGGCGGGCCGCCGCAGGTGACCGTGGACCCGGGACCGGCGGGCCAGGTATTTGAGGGCGAGTTCCGGCCCGGCTTCTTCGTCGGCGTGCTGACCGTGGTGCTCAAGCTTTTCCACCTGGTCCGCCCCGATGTCGCGGTGTTCGGGGAGAAGGACGCGCAGCAGCTCGCGCTGGTCCGCCGGATGGTGGCCGACACCAACCTGGGCCTGGTCATCGAGGCGGTGCCGACCGTGCGTGACGCCGATGGGCTGGCCACCTCAAGCCGGAACCGGTACCTGTCGGCCGCCGACCGCGAGCTGGCGCTCACCCTGCCCCGTGCGCTGCGGGCCTGCGAGGCCCTGGCCGGCGCGGGCGCGGGCGCCGAGGCGGCGCTGAGCGCCGCGCGGGAGGTGCTCCGCGGCGCACCCGCACTGGCGGTCGACTACGTCGCCGTGGTCGATCCGCACACGTTCGGCCCGGCCGGGCCGGGCCCCGCGCTGATCGTGGCGGCGGTCACCGCGGGCGGCACCCGGCTGATCGATAACGTGCCGGTCCTGCTGACCGGCGGCCAGAACCCGGAAAGGGATTTCCGCGATGCTGCTGACCATTGACATCGGCAACACCAATACGGTGCTCGGGGTATTCGACGGCGACCAGGTGATTGACCACTGGCGGATAGCCACCGTCCCGGACCGGACCGCGGACGAGCTCGCCGTCGTGCTGCATGGCCTGCTGGGGCGCAGCGCGGCCTTTAGCGAAAGGGAAATCCACGGCATTTCGCTGTGCTCGACCGTGCCCTCGGTGCTGCACGAGATGCGCGAGATGTGCCAGCGTTATTACGGTGACCTGGCCACGGTCATCGTCGAGCCGGGGGTAAAGACGGGCGTCCCGGTCCGCACCGACAACCCCAAGGAAGTGGGCAGCGACCGCATCATGAACTCGCTCGCCGCGGTGCACCTTTATGGCGGGCCGGCGATCGTGGTGGACTTCGGGACCTCGACCAACTTCGACGCGGTGAGCGCGCGGGGCGAGTTCGTCGGCGGCGCGCTCGCCCCCGGAATCGAGATATCGGTCGACGCCCTGTCCCGCCGCGCCGCTCAGCTGCTCAAGGTCGAATTGACCCGGCCGCCCCGGGTGGTGGGCAAGAATACCGTCGAGTCGATGCAATCCGGCATCATCTACGGCTTCGCCGCCCAGGTGGAGGGAATTGCCAGCCGGATGGCGCGCGAACTCTCGCCCGATGACCCCGGGGCGGTGACCACGATCGCCACCGGCGGCCTGGCGCCGCTGGTCCTGGGCGAGGTCAGCGTCATCGATTACTACGAGCCGTGGCTCACCCTGATCGGCCTGCGGCTGGTCTACGAGAAAAACGCGGAGTCCGACGGATAGGGACCGGCTAGCCGATCCGGACCGCGCCCACGTAGGCGCCCCAGTACACCGGCTCCACGCGGACCACCTCGCCGAAGTCCGGCGCGTCCACCATCAGCCCGTCGCCCAGGTAAATACCCACGTGGGAAATGTCGGCGAAGAAGAACACCAGATCGCCGGGCTCCAGGTCGGCTCGCGAGACATGGACGCCGGAATTCCACAGGTCGCCAGTAAAGTGCGGAAGCGAGATCCCTTCCTGGACGAACGCCCAGACCACCAGGCCCGAGCAGTCGAATTCGCCTGGTCCGGCCGCTCCCCAGATGTACGGATCGCCGCGCCGGGACAGCGCGGCCGTCAGGGCCTGGGCGCCGACCGTGTTCGCGGTCGGGATGCTGATGTCGGGGTACTGCCCGGTCTGGGTGAAGATCGCCATGGCCTGCTTCATCGCCGCGCTGTTGACCTGGTTGATCTTGGCGTCGATGGCCTGCTTCTTGGCGTTCATCTGGCTCTGCAGCACCTGCACGGTGGCGATCTGCTGGTCGGCGGTCTGGCGGGCGCGCTGGTCCTGCTCCTCCATCGTGGCCAGTATGCTGACCTTGTCGCCGCTGGCCTGATCCAGCTCGGTGATGGTAGAGGCCTGGCTGAGGAACTGCTCCGGGTTGCCGACGGTGAGCGCCTGCAGAGTGGGGTCGAGCCCGGCGTTCATGTAGTTTTCCGCGGCCAGCTGGGCGATGGCCGCCCGGCCGCTGGCCAGCGCCGCCGCGTCCCGGTTGGCGGCCTGCGTGGCGACCTTCACGTTGGCCTGGGCCCGGCTGACCTGGATGCGCAACCCGTCGAACTGCTCGCTCAGCGAGTTGATCTGGGTTTCCAGTTGCTTGGCCTGTGCGACCAACTCGGTCAGCGTGGGCTTCGGCGCGGTGGTCTTGGCCATGCTGTCCGTGGCCGGGACGAGCAGGGCAAGCGCGGTCGTGGCGGCGGCCAGGCAGGCCGCTCCGCTCAGTTTGCGCACAGCGATGCACAATATCGGACTCCAGGCCGGTTGCTCAGCCGACTCCGGGAACTTTCAACCAGGCGCGCGCTGGACGCCGAGCCGGTTGGTCCGCCGGCTCTGCGAGCTTCCGGCCCGGGCCGCGCCGGACCCTAGTCCGGTTACTCCGCCGGCTCTGCGAGCTTCCGTGAGGGGCGGTGCCGGACCCTAGTCCGGTTACTCCGCCGGCCCGGGACTTTCGGCCGCGCTGCCCCGCCCGCCCGGGCCCGGCCCCAGCGGCTATCGTGGACGCGCTATGGCATACACGATCAGGCCCGCGCGCACTCGCGACGTGCCAATGATCCGCAAGCTGATCGACTCCAATGTGGAGTCTGGACGTTTGCTGAGTAAAGCCACTGTGACGCTCTACGAAGACGTCCAGGAGTTCTGCGTAGCAGAACTGGTTGATGACGCTTCGCTGGCTGGCTGTGGCGCATTGCACGTGATGTGGGAGGATCTCGCCGAGATCCGGACCGTGGCTGTTGTGCCCGGCCGCCAAGGGCTCGGTATCGGCCACGCGATCGTCGGCGAGTTGCTGGCCCGGGCCAGCGTGCTCGGGGTGCGCCGTGTGTTCTGCCTTACTTTCGCGGTCGACTTCTTCGCCCGCCACGGATTCCAGCCCATCAACGGTACTCCCGTGGCCGCAGAGGTGTACTCGGAGCTATTGCGTTCCTATGACGAGGGCGTCGCCGAGTTTCTCGACCTGGAGCGGGTAAAGCCCAACACGTTGGGCAACACCCGCATGCTGTTGCGCCTCTTACCGGAGCGATGAAATGAGCATCTGCGTTACGCACGAGACGGCACGAGCCCAGCGGACTCCGGTCCGCGGGAGCTGATGGGGAGCGGAGCCATGTGGCAAGACCTCGCAGCGCTGACGCCGCCCCTGGTAGTTTGCGTGGCGTTCATCATCGGCCTGGTCATCTTCCTGCGCCGGCAGCTGGGCCCCCGGCGCGACGGCACGCCTCGCGACCGGCGCCGATCGCGTGACCGGCGGTCTTGATATTTCACGGAACGGCTAGGTATATGCGAACCTGGCAGAACAAGTTGCACTGGAAGTGGCGGAACGGTTCAGCCTCCATCTTCTCGGCCATCTTCTCGGCATGGCGCGCTAGCTATGCATCAATACGCGATTACGGAGAGTAACTGCGGTCCGGGGCCCCTCAATGTCGGATGGCCGCTACCAGACAGATTATGCGTGAATCGGTAGCAGCTGAATTGTCAAAGACAAGGGCTTGGGTATATGTTTAACATCCGAAATAGGTTGCTCCGTCAGAAGGGCCGATTCGATGGCACAGAAGGTGCAGGTACTTCTCGTCGACGATCTCGATGGGAGCGAGGCTACAGAGACCGTAGCGTTTGGACTCGATGGCGCCTCGTATGAGATCGATCTCAGTACTGGCAACGCAGGCAAGCTTCGTAAAGAGCTTGCTCACTATGTGGAGCACGCGCGCAAAGCAAGTGCTCCGGCTCGCCGTCGCCGGACGCGCACCGGTCCCGGCCGTGAGCGCAGTGCGCAAATCCGCGCGTGGGCGAAGCAGCGCGGATACAAGGTCAATGAGCGCGGCCGCATTCCGGCGAACATCGTCGCGGAGTACGAAGCCGCCCACTAGCACGCACGGACCGGAGTTCGCGAGTTCTCTGGCGTTCTCCCGTGTTCTTCGCCCTGTGGCGAGCGACTCGTAGGCAGTGGCCTTACCAAGGACCGCGGCGGGCCCCCCGGCCCGCCCGGTCCACCCCGCACCGTTGGCCCGGCCTGGCGGCCACCCCGCCCAGGGCCAGCGGTGAGGTATTTCCCCCGCTCGCTCTGTTCCCCCCGGGTTGCTCTGCTTTCCCCGCTCGCCTCCTTCCCGGCCCCCTGCGGCGGCTCTCCGGACACGCGTTCGCTTCCGGCGTACCGGGCATGGTTGCGGGAACATGCGCCTCATCCAGCAGGTTTGATGTGGATGAACGGCCGTGTCCAGGGAACGTCTTGGTGTGTGTACGCGTACGCGCATTAAGCGCGACGGTGGGCACGCGGCTACTATGCGGAGTAGGCAAGGTAGGGCCCGACCCATCCCGGCCCGGACCGGCCCCCGTGCGGTGAGGAGCGACGACATGTTCGAGAGGTTTACCGACAGGGCGCGGCGAGTGGTTGTCCTGGCGCAAGAAGAAGCCAGGATGCTCAACCACAACTACATCGGCACCGAGCACATCCTGCTGGGCCTCATCCATGAGGGCGAAGGTGTAGCGGCCAAGGCGCTCGAGTCGCTGGGGATCAGCCTGGACGCGGTGCGGCAGCAGGTTGAGGAGATCATCGGCCAGGGCCAGCAGGCGCCGTCCGGGCATATCCCGTTCACGCCGCGGGCCAAGAAGGTGCTCGAGTTGTCGCTGCGTGAGGCGCTGCAGCTCGGCCACAACTACATCGGCACTGAGCACATCCTGCTCGGCCTCATCCGTGAGGGCGACGGCGTGGCCGCTCAGGTGCTGGTCAAGCTGGGCGCCGATCTGAACCGGGTGCGCCAGCAGGTTATCCAGCTGCTGCACGGCTATCAGGGCAAGGAGCCGGCCGCGTCCGGTACCGCCGCGGAGTCCGCGCCGTCCACGTCGCTGGTCCTGGACCAGTTCGGCCGCAACCTGACCCAGGGCGCCCGCGAGGGCAAGCTCGACCCGGTGATCGGCCGGGAGAAGGAAATCGAGCGGGTCATGCAGGTGCTGTCCCGCCGGACCAAGAACAACCCGGTGCTGGTGGGCGCGCCTGGCGTGGGCAAGACCGCGGTCGTGGAGGGCCTGGCCCAGAAGATCGTCAAGGGCGAGGTGCCCGAGACCATCAAGGACAAGCAGCTTTACACGCTCGACCTGGGTGCCCTGGTGGCCGGGTCGCGGTACCGCGGCGACTTCGAAGAGCGGCTCAAGAAGGTGCTCAAGGAGATCCGCACCCGCGGCGACATCATCTTGTTCATCGACGAGATCCACACGCTGGTCGGGGCGGGCGCGGCCGAGGGCGCGATCGACGCGGCCTCGATCCTCAAGCCCATGCTGGCCCGCGGCGAGCTGCAGACCATCGGCGCGACCACGCTGGATGAGTACCGCAAGTACCTGGAGAAGGACGCCGCGCTTGAGCGCCGGTTCCAGCCCATCCAGGTCGCCGAGCCGACGATCTCGCACACCATTGAAATCCTCAAGGGCCTGCGCGATCGCTACGAGGCGCACCACCGCGTGTCCATCACAGACGGCGCACTGGTCGCGGCGGCCCAGCTGGCCGACCGCTACATCAGCGACCGCTTCCTGCCGGACAAGGCCATCGACCTGATCGACGAGGCGGGCTCGCGGATGCGGATCCGCCGCATGACCGCCCCGCCTGACCTGCGCGAGTACGACGAGAAGATCGCCCAGGTGCGCCGGGAGAAGGAGTCGGCCATCGACTCCCAGGACTTCGAGAAGGCCGCGGCGCTCCGCGACACCGAGAAGCAGCTGCTGGCCAAGAAGACCACCCGGGAGAAGGAGTGGAAGGCCGGCGACATGGACGTCGTGGCCGAGGTGAACGAGGAGCTCATCGCCGAGGTCCTGGCCACCGCGACCGGCATCCCGGTGTTCAAGCTCACCGAGGAGGAGTCCCAGCGCCTGCTGCGCATGGAAGATGAGCTGCACAAGCGGGTCATCGGCCAGAACGACGCGATCAGGGCACTGTCCCAGGCCATCCGGCGGACCCGGGCCGGCCTGAAGGACCCCAAGCGCCCCGGCGGCTCGTTCATCTTCGCGGGCCCGTCCGGTGTCGGCAAGACCGAGCTGTCCAAGACGCTGGCCGAGTTCCTGTTCGGCGACGAGGACTCGCTCATCCAGCTGGACATGAGCGAGTACATGGAGAAGCACACGGTCTCCCGGCTGTTCGGCTCCCCGCCCGGCTACGTCGGGTACGAGGAAGGCGGCCAGCTGACCGAGAAGGTCCGCCGGCGCCCGTTCTCGGTCGTCCTGTTCGACGAGATCGAGAAGGCGCACCCGGACATCTTCAACTCGCTGCTGCAGATCCTGGAAGACGGTCGGCTGACCGACGCCCAGGGCCGCATGGTGGACTTCAAGAACACCGTGATCATCATGACCACCAACCTCGGCACCAAGGACATCTCCAGGGGCGTGTCGGTGGGCTTCGCCCGGCAGGGTGAGTCGACCGGTTCCTACGACCGGATGAAGTCCAAGGTGGGCGAGGAGCTGAAGAGCCACTTCCGGCCCGAGTTCCTGAACCGCGTGGACGACATCATCGTCTTCCACCAGCTCCTCCGGGAGGAGATCTTCAGGATCGTCGACCTGATGATCGCCAAGGTGGACGACCGGCTCAAGGACCGGGACATGGCCATCGAGCTGCGGCCCGCGGCCAAGGACCTGCTGCGCGACCGCGGCTACGACCCGGTGCTGGGCGCCCGTCCGCTGCGCCGCACGATCCAGCGGGAGATCGAGGACAACCTGTCCGAGAAGATCCTGTTCGGCGAGCTGCGGCCGGGCCAGATCGTCATCGTGGACGTGGAGGGCAGCGGCGAGACCGCCAAGTTCACGTTCAACGGGGTGGCCAAGCCCGAGGTGCTGCCCGACGCTCCGGCGGCCGAGGTGGCCATCGAGCCGCTGACCACCAAGGGCGGCACGGTCAGCAGCTCGGCGGGCAGCTCCGGCGCCCAGGACGGCGGCACCGCCTCCGCCCTCGGCTGACCCCGCACGACCTGAAGCCCGGGCCTCCCCGTGAGGCCCG
The DNA here is from genome assembly GCA_963819785.1 of uncultured Actinomycetes bacterium. Classification (GTDB taxonomy): domain Bacteria; phylum Actinomycetota; class Actinomycetes; order Streptosporangiales; family Streptosporangiaceae; genus Palsa-504. The sequence goes on from CAWFXW010000024.1 coordinate 170,539, forward strand.
GGCTTTCTGGTTCGCGGCGCGGCTTGCGCCCTCGGGCGGATGCGGCAGGTGGTGACGGAGAGGCAGACGGGGCAGGAGTGTTCCGAGAAGTCTGTTCCTCACCCCGACGAGAGTACGCCGCGCCACTAAAGCTAACGCACTGCCCTGGCCGTGACCACGTCGTGGGCCGCGACCTCAGGCGGCGCATAAGGGCCGTCCGGCAGTGCCTGACGGCCGTCCGGGAGTGTATAGCGGCCGTCCGGCAGGGGATCGACCAGGCCGTCGGCGACCAAGCCGTCCAGGGCACGGGCCAGCTGGATCCGGTCAGCCCAGAACCGCGTTCGAACTCGGCCTGCGTAGCGGGTCCGCCGCCGTCCCGCAGCACCGCGAGCAGGCGCCCCCGGCACTGCCGGTCCGTTCCGTCGTACCGCTGCGTCCGGCGCCCGGCGCCGTCCTGGTCCGCGGGCCGGCCGGCAGCCAGCCAGGCGCACTGCCGGGCCACCGGGCACTCGGCGCACCGCGGGCCGGCCGCGGTGCAGACCAGCGCGCCCAGCTCCATCACCGCCACCGACCAGCGCGCCGCGACGGACGGCTCGGCGGGTAGCAGGGACTCGGCCATCCGCCGCTCGGCCGTCGACGGCGTGCTGCGCGGCCGCGGCTGCCCGCCCACGAGCCGGGCCAGCACCCGGCGCACGTTGGTATCCAGCACGGCGTGCCGCTGGCCGAAGGCGAAGCTGGCCACGGCCGCGGCGGTGTAGCTACCGATCCCGGGCAGCGCCCGCAGCGCGTCGATGTCGTCCGGCACGTTCCCGCCGTGCCGTGCGGTCACGATGCTGGCCGTCTCGTGCAGCCGCAGCGCGCGCCGCGGATACCCCAGCCGCCCCCACTGCCGGATCGCCTCGCCGGCTGGCTCGGCGGCCAGCGCGGCGGGCGTCGGCCACCGGGCCAGCCAGCTCAGATGCGCGGGCACCACCCGCGCCACCGGCGTCTGCTGCAGCATGATCTCGCTGACCAGCACCGACCAGGGCGTCGCACCCGGCCCGCGCCACGGCAGGTCCCGGGCGTGCCGCGAGAACCAGTGCAGCACCGGCTCGGCATAGGGCGTGGTCATGACGACCCCTATCGTGGCACGCTGCCGGCACCGCCTGGTAACGAGCCGTCCTCCGCTGCCCGGTACCGAGCCGTCCTCCGCTGCCTGGTACCGAGCCGCACCCGGCTGCCCGGTAACGAGCCGCAGCACAGCCGGCGGGTCTGCGCCTGCCTTCGGACCAGGCCTTGCATACTCTCCGTATGGATCGGAATGCTTATCGTGACGATAGCGGATCGGACCAGCACAGACTGCACGCCGACCATCCCAGAACGCGTGCGGACGCGCCCAGCCTGTACACAGACGATAACGACAGCTACCCGGGCGAGAGCGAGCCGTACCCGGACCAGCCCGATGCGTACTGGCGCCGCCGGATCGCCACCCTGGCCGCGGGTCTGGGCGTGCTCGGCCTGCTGGCCTGGGCCTTGTCCGGCGGCGGAGGCAAGCCCGCGCCGCCCCCGAGCAGCTCCCCGGCCTCCGGCGCCCTGTCCTATCCCAGCGTCGAGGCCTCGGCCGGTCCGGGCGCCGGGACCAGTGCCGACGCGAGCACCGGAACCAGCACTGGGACAAACACGGGCGTCAGCGCCGGACCCAGCGGCGGTACCGGGACGGGCGCCGACGCGGCCATCCCCGGTCTGGGCAGCCGCGGCACCTCCGGCCTGCCCTCGGCCACGACGAGCCCGGCCGCCAAGTCGGCCAGAGCCAGCGCCGGCGCCGGCGCCGCACAGTCCGGCGCCGCGAAGTCCGGGACCGCGAAGTCCGGCACCGCGCCGGCCAGCGAGCCGGGCGGCCGTTGCTCGCCGAACTCGGTCGTGCTCAGCCTGTTCAGTGGCAGCCGGAGCTACCGGTCCGGCCAGGACCCGCAGTTCGGCGTCGACGCGGTCTCCACCGCGCCCGGCAGCTGCACCTTCGACGTGGGTCCCGGCCAGCTGCACCTGGTCGTGATGTCGGCGGGCCGGGTCATCTGGGACTCGGCCGACTGCGCCCGCGGCGGAACCCAGACCGTCAAGCTGACCCGCGGCGTCCCGGTTCAGGAGTACTTCACCTGGAATCGGTCGATCACCCTGCCCGGCTGCGTCACGCTAGCCTCCTCGGCCCGCCCGGGCAGCTACCATGCCCAGGCCCGGACCCCCGCCATCAGCAGCGGCACGTTCGCCTTCAAACTCGTCCGGTAACTAGGAACCGAGCACCGCGGCCAGCGCCTGGCGGATGTCCTCGACCTGCACCACCTCGATGAGCTGGGCGCCGTCGTGGGCGGCCTCCAGGCCCGCCGAGCCCGCCGGGACCACGGCCCGCCGGAAACCCATCCGCTCGGCCTCGGCCAGCCGCCGGGTCAGCCCCGCCACCCGGCGCACCTCGCCGGCCAGCCCGACCTCGCCGATGGCCACCACCCCGTGCGGCACGCTCAGGTTGGCCGCGGAACTGGCCAGCGCGATCGCCACCGCCAGGTCCACCGAGGGCTCGGTCAGCCGCACGCCGCCCACCGTGGCGGCGTACACGTCCTGCCGGCCGAGCTTGAGCCCGGCCCGGCGCTGCAGGACGGCCAGCACCAGGCCCACCCGGGCGGCGTCCAGCCCGGAGGTGGTCCGCTTGGGTACCTCGAGCACCGACGTCCCGACCAGGGCCTGCACCTCGGCGGGCAGCGGCCGGCGCCCCTCCAGCGTGACCGTGACGCAGGTCCCGGGCACCGGCTCGCGGTGCTGGGACAGGAACAGCCCGCTCGGGTCGGGCAGCCCGATCAGCCCGTACTCACCCAGATCGAAACACCCGACCTCGTCCGTCGGCCCGTACCGGTTCTTGACCGCCCGCACCATGCGCAGCTGGGAGTGCCGGTCCCCGTCGAAGTACAGCACCACGTCGACCAGGTGCTCCAGGGCCCGCGGCCCGGCCACCGAACCGTCCTTGGTCACGTGCCCGACCAGGATGGTCGCCATCGACCGTTCCTTGGCCACCGAGATCAGCGCATTGGCCACCGCCCGGACCTGGGTCACCCCGCCCGCGGAACCGTCGATGTCGGCGGCCGCGACCGTCTGCACCGAGTCGATGATGAGCAGCCCCGGCTCGATCGCGTCGACGTGCCCGAGCACCGCGTCGAGATCGGTCTCGGCGGCCAGGAACAGCCGGTCGCTGACCGCGCCGATCCGGTCCGCGCGCGACCGGACCTGGGCCGCGGATTCCTCGCCGGTCACGTAGAGCACCGGCCCGGCCTCCGCGGCCAGCGCCCCGGTCTCCAGCAGCAGGGTCGACTTGCCCACCCCCGGCTCGCCCGCGAGCAGCAGGACCGCGCCCGGCACCAGCCCGCCGCCCAGCACCCGGTCCAGCTCGTCCAGGCCGGTGGGCCGGGCCCGGGCGTCGGTCGCGTCCACCTGGCCGATGGGCAGCGCCGGGGTGCTGACCGGCGCGGCCGTCCGGCCGGCGACGGCCTGGATGCCCGCGCGGGCCAGCCGCGGCGCCCTGGCTTGCTCGACCGTGCCCCAGGCCTGGCACTCGCCGCACCGCCCGGTCCACTTGGGCGCCTGCCAGCCGCACTCGCTGCAGCGGTATCCGGCCGCCCCCGTCGATGACTTCGCCATGCCCGCACCATAACGTCGGCCACTGACAATCTCTCCTAAGCTGAGGGTGGACGCCTACGGAGGGAGCACGCAGTGAGCGGCGCGGCGAGGGCACTGGGTACGCCGGTCGCCCTGTCCACCTCCTCGGTCTATCCCGAACGCACGCCGGACGCCTTCGAGATCGCCGCCCGGCTGGGCTACGACGGGATCGAGGTCATGGTCTACACCGACCCGGTGAGCCAGACCGCGGACGCGCTGACCGGTCTCAGCACCTACCACCGGCTGCCGATCATGGCCGTGCACGCGCCGAGCCTGCTGCTCACCCAGCGGGTGTGGGGCCGCGAGCCGTGGGAGAAGTTGCGGCGGGCCAAGGACCTGGCCGAGCGGGTCGGCGCCCCGGTGGTGGTGCTGCACCCGCCGTTCCGCTGGCAGCAGGATTACGCGCGCAACTTCGAGAAGGGCCTGGCCGAGCTGGCCGAAGGGACCGACGTCATGTTCGCGGTGGAGAACATGTACCCGCTGCGCGTGCGCAGCAGCGAGGTCGCCCCGTACTCCCCGCACTGGGATCCGACCGCGCTCGACGTCCCGCACGTCACGCTGGACCTGTCGCATACCGCCGCGTCGGGCTCGGACGCGCTGGCCATGGCCACCGAGCTCGGCGGGCGGCTGGCCCACGTGCACCTGGCCGACGGCACCGGGTCGCCGTCCGGGCCGTTCCCCGACGAGCACCTGGTGCCCGGGCGCGGTGCCCAGCCCTGCGCCGAGCTGCTCGGCCTGCTGTCCGCGACCGGGTACCGCGGCACGGTGGTGGTCGAGGTGAACACCAACCGGGCGCCGAATCGCGAGGCCCGCCTGGCCGATCTGGCCCAGTCGCTGGCCTTCGCCCGCGAGCACCTGTCGCTGGCGGCCGGGCAGGCCACCCGCGGATAAGCGCCAATCGAGGATAAGCGCCGCCCGCGAACCCGCAGGTAATCTCCTTGCCATGGCAGCAAGCACGCTCATCACCGTGGCCCCGACCGGCGCCGAAGCGGACAAGGCGCAGGTACCCGCCCTACCGGTGACCCTGGACGAACTCGTCGCAACGGCTAAGGAGTGTGAGGCGGCCGGCGCCGCGGTCGTCCACGTCCATATCAGGGACCGAACGGCCCGGCCCACTCTCGACCGGGGCCTGCTCACCGATACCGTGGCGGCGCTCCGCGAGGGCACCGACCTGATCGTGCAGCTTTCTACCGGCGGCGCGGTGACCGACAGCTTCGCCGACCGGCTGGCCGTGCTGGACGCCGCCCCCGACGCGTGCTCGCTGACCTGCGGCACGGTCAACTTCGGCGACGGCGTGTTCAGCAACCCCTGGACGTTCATCAAGGAGCTGTACCAGCTCACCCAGGAACGCCAGGTGGTCCCGGAGTTCGAGCTGTTCGACCTCGGGCACGTGGCCACGCTGCACCGGCTGCTGGCCGAGTTCGGCCCGCCGGCCGGCGGGCACGTGCACTGCGATCTGGTCATGGGGGTGCCCGGCGGGATGCCGGGCGACGTGACCACGCTGGCCGCGGCGGCGGCCGCGCTGCCGGACGGCGCCACCTGGTCCGCGACCGGCATCGGCCGGTCCACCATGCCGGTCCTGCTCGGCGCGCTCGGCGCCGGCGGCCACCTGCGGGTCGGGATGGAGGACACGCTGTCCTTCGCCCGCGGCCGTCCCGTCGCCCGCAACGCCGAGCTGGTGGAGCGCGCCGCCGAGCTGGCCCGGCTCGCCCAGCGCCCGCCGATGCGCCCCGCCGAGGCACGCGAGCTCCTCGGCATTCCCGCCCGCTAGGCGGTGCTGGCCGGGCCGTGCTGGCCGGGCCGTGCTGGCTAGATTGGCGCTTGCAGCCCCGTTTGCAATTGCAAGCACTCCGTAGCAGACTTGAGGCATGGCCAACCAGACAGTGAAGTCGATCGGCGACTACATCCGGGAACAGCGAGAGCAGGCCCGAATCTCCATGCGCCAGCTGGCGCAGTCGGCCGGCGTGTCCAACCCGTACCTGAGCCAGATCGAGCGGGGCCTGCGCAAGCCGAGCGCTGACATCCTGCAGCAGATCGCCAAGGGGCTGCGCATCTCCGCGGAAGCGCTCTACGTGCAGGCGGGCATCCTGGAAGACCGCCCGGCCGACTCCGGAGTCCGTTCGGCCCTGCTGGCCGACGCGGACCTGTCCGAGCGGCAGAAGCAGGTCCTCATCGAGATCTACGAGTCGTTCCGCAAGGAGAACGCGGCCGCCGCTGAAGCCCAGGCCGCGCAGGCCGAGGCCGAGACCGCCCAGGCCGAGGCCGAGACCGTCCAGGCCGAGGCCGAGACCGTCCAGGCCGAAGCCGCGCAGCCCGCCGCCGAGGCCACCGCCGCCGAGACCGCGCAAGGCGCCGCCACGGCCGAGGCCGCGCAAGCCGCCGCCGGGGCTGGCAACACAGACGCCAGCGCGACCAGCGCCAGCGCCAGCGCGGCCCATGCCAGCGCGACGAGGGCCAGCCGCAAGAAGAGCAGCGCCAAGAAGGGCAGCGCCAAGGTCGCGGATGACGAGCGGCCCTCCCGCTCGTCCTGGTCCGCCGCGACCGCCGAGGCCGAGCAGGACGAACCTTCGGGTAACGCCGATGGCGTTCCCGGCCAAACGGTCCCTCCGATTAGGTAGCGTGATTCTGTGTTCGGTGCCTATACCCCGCTTAACGATTTCTTCATTGCCCTCGGCGGCGCCGCGTTCATCGTCGAGGCCTGGGCGTTCATCGACGCCATCACCCGTCCGGGACCGGCCTTCGTGGCCACCGGCAAGCAGACCAAGCAGCTGTGGCTGATCATCCTCGGCGTGGCCGCCGTGGTCGGGCTGGCCGGGGTGGTGTACAGGATCGGCCCGACGTCGATCCTGACCGTCGCGGCGTTCGTCGCGGCCGCCATCTACCTGGCCGACGTGCGGCCCAAGGTCAAGGGCTTCCGCAACGGCGGAGGGACCAGCTCGGGTCCGTACGGCCCCTGGTAGGCGCCCCCGCTTGGACGACGCCGCTCAGACGATGAGCAGCGCGATCGTCGCCGCGACCAGCAGGCCCGCGGTGAGGCAGACCGATGCGCTCGCGGCCGCGGGCAGCGGGCGCACGGGCTGAAGCAGGCGCGCCACCCGGGCCGCCACGTCGCCCTCGCCGGCCGCGAGCGCGCCCGCGGGCGCCGGGCAGGTGCCCGCGGTGCCGAACCGCACCAGCGCCGAGACCAGTTCCCGGGTCGGTCGCCCGCGCAGCGCGCGGTCGTCGGCCAGCATCTCGACCAGCAGCGCCACCGCGCGGTGCGCCTCCGCGCACATCGCCGAACGCGGGAAGGCCCTTCGCAGCGCGGTGAACGGCAGCAGCACCAGGTCATGGCGTTCCCGCAGGTGCGCCCGCTCGTGCGCGAGCACCGCGGCCAGCTCGCCCCGGCCCAGCAGCTCGACGGTGCCCACGCTGAGCACCACGATCCGGGAGAACAGCCCGGGCAGGCAGTAGGCCGCCACGGTGGGATAGTCCACGACCAGGGCGCCGGGGACCTTCGGGTCGCCGTGGGCCAGCAGGGCCAGCAGGGCGCGCTGCCGCCGCCGGGCCTGCAGCGCCGACGCGGACGCGGCGATCAGCACCCAGCACAGCGAGGCGAGCAGGGCCAGCCCCGCCCCGAGGCAGGCCAGCCGGAACACGAGCAGCATGGCGGGCAGGGCACTGACCATGCCGAACGCCACCGGGAACCGGAAGGCGGCACCGGGGAAGACCGATCCGAGGTGCAGCAGGGAGCCGGCTACGCCCAGGTGGTCGCCGGGCAGGCCGAGGCTGACCAGGGTGCCGACGGCCGCCAGCCCCCCGGCCAGGCCAAGCGCCTGCCAGAGCAAGATGGCCGCGGCCGGCGACCGGCGCGGCCAACTGGCCTGCACCAGTGCCGAAGCTCCGAGCACGCTCCCTATGGCGAGCGCGGCCAATAGCGCCGCGTCAGCCAGACCCTTCATCTCTTCCGCCGTCACCTTCAAAGACTTCCAGGGCATCGCGCAGTACCTCTGCCTCGATGCCGGAGACGGACTGGGCGAACCGCGTCAATGCGGCCGTGCGATCCCCGGTTTGATCCAGCGCGGTCAGCATCAGCTCTGTCACGTAGGTCTCGCGGGTCGCGGCAGGACAATAGCGCCAGGCTCGCCCGTCGCGCTGCCGCTTGGCGAAACCTTTCTTCGCGAGCCTGTCGAGCACCGTCATCACGGTGGTGTGAGCTAGATTACGTTCGGTCAGCCTAGCACTGACCTCTCGCACCGTGAGAGGTGCGTCGGTCTCCCAGAGAACATCCATGATGGCGCGCTCGAGATCACCCAACCGGTTCACGGTCGTCAATGTACCCGTTATGCGGGCTATCGAATAGCCGTGACCATTTAATAGGCGGCGCGAATGCAGATCACCCTCGTCCAAGGCGATATCACCAGGCAGCGGGCCGATGCGATCGTCAACGCGGCGAACTCGTCGCTGCTCGGCGGGGGCGGCGTAGACGGCGCGATTCACCGCCACGGCGGCCCCGAGATCCTGGCCGCGTGCCGCGAACTGCGCGCCGGAGCCTACCCGGACGGCCTGCCGGCCGGCCGGGCGGTGGCCACCACGGCGGGGCGGCTGCCCGCTACCTGGGTCATCCACACGGTCGGGCCGGTGTACTCGGCCCGGGAGGACCGTTCGGCCCTGCTCGCCTCGTGCTACACCGAGTCGCTGCGCGTCGCCGCCGACCTCGGCGCCCGCACGGTCGCCTTCCCCGCCATCTCGGCCGGCATCTACGGCTGGCCCGCCGCCGACGCCGCCCGCATCGCCGTCACCACCGTCCACGCCGGCCGCGAGCATCCCACGCTTACCGAAGCGAGCTTCGTCCTCTTCGGTCCCGACATGTACCAGGAGTTCCAGCGCGCCCTGGCCGCCCTCCCCGGCTGACCCAATCCGCAACCGATGAGCGCGGCGTCTAACGGCTAGAGCCATCACAACGCCACGTTCACCTGTTGGACCCACCTGAGATCTGTGACAAACGAGTCGGGTGTGACTGCTGTGGCCCTCGCCCGCCCGCAGCCGCGCCAGCAACCTGCGGCGCCTCCGACCCAGGGGCGCCTCCGACCCTGCGGCGCCCCCAACCCCGCGGCGCCAGCAAGCCGCGGCGCCAGCGGACCGTCAGCGATCCGGGTCGGCGAAGCGCGCGAACGCCTGCAGGTTGGCCAGGCTCTCGCCGCGCTTGGCCCGCCAGGCCCATTCCCGCCGGATGGCGGACGCGAAGCCGAGTTCCAGCGCCGCGTCGAAGTTGTCGTCGGAGTACGACAGCACGCAGCCGAGCAGCCGGTCGATATCGGCCACGGAGACGCCCGACAGCGGCAGCCGCCCGGTCAGGTACACGTCGCCGACCGGGTCGAGGCTGAAGTGGACCCCGTACATGCGCCCGTTGCGCTCCAGCAGGAACCGGTAGAACGCGGCGTGGTTCTCGTCCGGCTGCCGGCAGAAGAACGCCTCCACGGACAGGCTGTGCGTGCCCACGATGAGCCAGGTCATCGTGGCCAGCTTGTGCTGGCCCTCGAGCCGCACCAGGTACGCCCCGGGCTGCTCGCTGGTGTAGCTGAGCCCGAGCTCATCCAGCGCGGCCCGCACCGAAGCCGAAGCCGAGGACGACGACGAAGCCGAGGACGGCGACGAGGACGACGACGAAGCCGAGGACGGCGACGAGGCCGAAGCCGAACCCGGACTCATGCCCGGACGGTCTCGGCAGCGGCTTCGTTCATCGCTCTGGTATACACCCCGACCAGCCGCTCCGCGGTGGCGGGCCAGTTGAACGCCGCCGCGTGCTGCCGCGCCCCGCGGCCCAGCGACGACCGCCGCGCCGGCGAGGACAGCAGGTCGGCCAGCACCCCGGCCCACACCGCGGGGTCGTGGCCGTCCACCAGAACGCCGGAGAAGCCGTCCCGCACCGCGGTCCGCAGCCCGCCCACCGCCGCCGCCACGACCGGCGTGCCGCACGCCTGAGCCTCGACCGCCACCAGCCCGAACGACTCGGAGTGCGACGGCACCAGCACCACGTCAGCGGCCCGGTACCAGTCCGCGAGCTCCGGCTGCGGGCACGGCGGCTCGAAGCGCACGGACGAGGAAATCCCCAGCGAGGCGGCCAGGCCCGCCAGCCGCCCGGGCGCGCCGACCTCCGACCCGCTCGGCCCGCCCACGATGACCACGACCAGCCGGCCCGCGAGCCAGGGACACCGGCGCAGCAGTTCCGCCGCGGCCCCCAGCACCACATCCGGCCCCTTGAGCGGCTGGATCCGCCCGGCGAAGGCCAGCACCACCGCGTCCGGCGCCAGCCCCAGCCGCCGGCGGACCGCGGCGACCGACGGCAGCGGCCGGAACACCGACAGGTCCACTCCCGGGCTGACCGTCTCGACCCGCCACGGGTCCGCGCCGTAAAGCTCGATGAGCTGCCGCGCCTCCTCGGCGGTGTTGGCCACCAGCCGGTCGGCCGCCGCCACCACCGAGGCCTCACCCTGGATACGCGACGCGGGCTCCGCGGAATCCCCGCACGCCAGGGCCAGGTTCTTGACCTTGCCCAGGGTGTGCATGGACTGCACCAGCGGCACCCCCCAGCGCTCCGCCGCCCTGGCCGCGACCTGCCCGGACAGCCAGTAGTGCGCGTGCAGCAGGTCGTACCGGCCGGGCGCGTGCGCGGCCTCGGCGCGCAGCACCTCGAAGGTGAACTCGCAGATCTGGCCGGGCAGGGCGTTCTTGTCCAGCTCCTCGAACGGCCCGGCCACCACGTTGCGGACCAGCACGCCGGGGACCAGCTCGACGGTGGGCGGCGTGTCCCGGCAGACCGCGCGGGTGAAGATCTCGACCTCGATGCCGTACTCGGCCAGCCGCTTGGACACCTCGACCACGTAGACGTTGAGCCCGCCGGCGTCGCCGGTGCCCGGCTGGTCGAGCGGGGACGTGTGCAGGCTGATGGTCGCGATCCGGCGGGGGCTCCTGCGCTGCACGCTCTAAGCAACCCCGGCGAGCGGGCGCGTGTTCCCCCGATAAGCTGGACGACCATGAAGACCCTGGTGCTGCTGCGGCACGGCGAGAGCGAGTGGAATGCCAAGGGCCTGTTCACCGGCTGGGTGGACGTGAGCCTGTCCGAGGGCGGCAAGCAGGAGGCCATCACCGGCGGCCGCCTGCTGGCCGAATCCGGGATACGGCCGGACACGCTGCACACCTCGGTGCTGACCCGGGCCCTCCAGACCGCGCACCTGGCCCTGGAAGAAGCCGGCCTGCTGTGGCTGCCGGTCCGGAGAAGCTGGCGGCTGAACGAACGCCACTACGGCGCGCTGCAGGGCAAGGACAAGGCCGCGACCCGGCGGGAGTTCGGCGACGAGCAGTTCATGCTGTGGCGGCGCTCCTACGACGTGCCGCCGCCGCCCATCGCCGACGACGACCCGCTGTCCCAGTCCGACGACCCCCGCTACGCCGATCTGCCGCCGGAGGCCAGGCCCAGGACCGAGTGCCTCAAGGACGTCGTGGTCCGCATGCTCCCGTACTGGTACGACGCGGTGGTCCCGGACCTGAACCGCGGCGGGACCGCGCTCGTCGTCGCCCACGGCAACTCGCTGCGCGCCCTGGTCAAGCACCTGGACGGCGTCAGCGACGCCGCGATCGCCGCGCTGAACATCCCGACCGGCATCCCGCTGGTCTACGAGCTCGACGACGCGTTCCGGCCCGCGGTCCCCGGCGGCCGCTACCTGGACCCCGAGGCGGCCGCCGAGGCCGCCGAGGCGGTGAAGAACCAGGGGCGGTAAAACCAGCGCCGCAGCTGGGCAAATCCGGGCTTAACGGGACTTGTCCGGCAGATGAACAGCCTTCGAATATCGCCTGGTGTGTGCCTTGGCCGCTGTCTTCGGCTTGGGGCGACCGCATACCATTGAGCATGTGAGTCTTTCCCGTTCACGTTCCTGGCCTGTGCTGGTCACGGGGGGTCGACCCGCCTGGCACCCCCCGCTTTCGCGAACATGGCCATAAGGGCCACCAGGCCCGGTGCCGCACGCGCCAACCGCGCCAACCGGGTCCGGGCCGCCAGCAAGGCCAGCCAGCCTGGCAGGCTGCCGCCCGGCATCGCCTCGGTCCTGTCGGTGCTCTCCTCCTCGGCCGTGGTCGTGGACAGCAACGACCGGGTGCTGCGGGCGAGCTCCGCGGCGCGGGGGTTCGGGCTGGTCAAGGGGGACCGGCTCATGGTCACCGAGCTGGCCGCGCTCGCCCGTCAGGTAAGAAGAGACGGCGAGATCCGCGAGGGCGAGTTCGAGGTCCCCGGGCCTGGCGGGCGGGTCACCAGCTTCGCGGTGCGAGTCGCGCCGCTGGGCGCGGCGGTCGGCGGCGGCGGACTGGTCCTGGTGCTGGCCGAAGACCAGACCGAGAGCCGCCGGGTGGACGAGGTCAAGCGCGACTTCGTGGCCAACACCAGTCACGAGCTGAAGACCCCGGTCGGCGCGCTGGCGCTGCTGGCCGAGACGATCGAGGACGCGGCCGACGACGCCGAGGCGGTGCGCCGCTTCGCGGGCAAGATGCGCCAGGAGGCGCAGCGGCTGACCAACCTGGTCCAGGACCTGATCACGCTGTCCCGGATCCAGGCCGTCGAGCCCGTCCCCGACCCGCGCCCGGTCGAGCTGGACATGGTGGTGGCCGAGGCCCTGGACCGCTGCCGGATGAAGGCGAACGCCCGTGGCATCACCCTCGCGTCCGCCGGCACCCGCGCCCTGTCGGTCCTGGGCGATGAGGACCTGCTGGTCACCGCGCTGCGCAACCTGCTGGAGAACGCGGTCGCGTACAGCCCGGAGCGGACCCGGGTGGTGGTCAGCCTGAAGCGGGCCAACGACGGAAACGCCGAGCTCAGCGTGATCGACCAGGGCATCGGCATCCCCGAGCGCGACCTGGAGCGGATCTTCGAGCGGTTCTACCGGGTCGACCCGGCGCGCTCGCGCGCGACCGGCGGGACCGGGCTGGGCCTGGCCATCGTCAAGCACGTGATGGCCGCGCACAACGGCCGGGTCACGGTACGCAGCGTCGAGGGGTCCGGATCGACGTTTACCCTGTTCATCCCGCTACGGAACGCCCACGAGCCCCAGGAGGGACTCAAGTGACACGTGTGCTGGTAGTTGAGGACGAGGACTCGTTCAGCGACGCCATCTCGTACCTTCTCCGCAAGGAGGGCTTCGAGGTCGCGGTCTGCTCCACCGGGCCCGACGCGCTCGAAACCTTCGGCCGGACCGGCGCCGACCTGGTCCTGCTCGACCTCATGCTGCCCGGCCTGCCCGGCAGCGAGGTGTGCCGCTCGCTGCGGGAGAAGTCGAACGTCCCGGTCATCATGCTGACCGCCAAGGACAGCGAGATCGACAAGGTGGTCGGGCTCGAGCTCGGCGCGGACGACTACGTGACCAAGCCGTTCTCCTCCCGCGAGCTGGTCGCGCGGATGCGCGCGGTGCTCCGCCGCCGGGGCGAGCCGGAGGACGTGGCCGAGTCGGCTCTGGAGTCCGGGCCGGTCCGGATGGATGTGGACCGGCATGTGGTCACCGTCCGCGGCGGCACCGTCCAGCTGCCGCTCAAGGAGTTCGAGCTGCTCCAGGTGCTGCTGCGCAACGCCGACCGGGTGCTGACCCGGATGCAGCTCATCGACCGGGTGTGGGGCGCGGACTACGTGGGCGACACCAAGACGCTCGACGTGCACATCAAGCGGCTGCGGGCCAAAATCGAGGTCGACCCCGCCCGCCCGCAGCACATCGTGACGGTGCGCGGACTCGGCTACAAGTTCGAATCAGTGGTCTGAGAAGGTAAAACCACGCTTCGTTCGGTCAAAAAGAAAAGATCTTTTTCTGCCGAACGGGCCGTGGTGCGCGCTGTATTTTTACCCCACTCGCCTTCGGGCGCTTTTAGGCGCCGCCTTCCCTCGTCGCTCCTTCGTCGCTCGTCAGTCCAGGCGACGCCGCGCCCTTTGGCTCATGGGGCCCCTGGCTCGCGGGGCCCCTGGCTCGCGGGGCCCCTGGCTCGCGGGGCCCGGCTACGGCGTGGTCGAGGGGCTGGCCGAGGCCGCGGGGTCAGCGGTCCCGGCCTTCTTCCTGGCCTTGTGCTTGTGCTTGCTCACGGAGACCGACAGCGACGCCGACGTGGTGGGGGTGGGGCCGGCGAGTAGGTCGAGAAGTCGTAGGCGGCCGGCTCGACGGGAACGCTGAGCGTGACCTGCCCGGCGTTGGCGAACTGGAAGTCCAGCGTGATCGCCTCCCCGCCGGACAGCGGTTTGGTCAGGCCGTCGAGCGTGAGCAGGGGTGCCGGGCCGCCCAGCTTCACCAGGTTGTTCGGGCTCAGGGTGATCGGCCCGTTGCCGAGCTGGACCGAGCTCGCCGTGCCCGGCGCGCTGATCTTGGTCAGCGTGTCGCCGTTGGTCGCCTCCACCGACAGGAACAGCCCGGCCTGGCCGCCAGTCGCCAGCGTGGCGCCCGGCGCGGGGCCGAGCACGAACGCGTTGTCGATGGTGATGCCGTCGGCCGCGAAGTTGTTCCCGGTGGAGGCCGGGTGGAACTGCAGCGTGGGCGCGTCGAAGCCGGCCTCGCAGCCGGCCAGCGCCGGGACCATGATGGCTATGGCGCCCACAAGCAGGCGGCGGGTCCAGGGCGTCACCGTGCGGCCTCCTCGATTCATTCCGAGCGGAACGGAAAGAATCGTAGCGGTCATGCCGCCGTGCTTCTACGCCGGGTAGTACAGCCCGTCCGCCGCTCACCCCGTCACCCCGCCCGCCCGCCCCTCATCGGGGATGAACCTGGGCTTTCACCCGCCTAGAACCAGCTGGCCCCCGGGGTTCACCTGGTTACGGGCCGCCGGGCGTGCTGGGCCGGACCGGGCTCGCCGACTGACCGGCGTGCGCCGAGGAGTTCGCCGAACCGTTCGGCCGTGCCGTGCCGCTGGCAGGGGCAGAGCTGGCAGGGGCGGAGCTGGCAGGGGCGGAGCTCGCCGGGGCGGAGCTCGCCGGGGCGGAGCTCGCCGGGGCGGAGCTCGCCGGGCTGGACCGCGGCGAAGCGGATCGCAGCCCGGAAGCGGCCGTGGCCGACGGATGGTTGTGGGTCTCGGGGCCCGTGGCAGGGCTGAACGTGGCCACCGACAGCATGGCCCCGGCCACCAGGCACACGGCCAGGATGCTGGCCAGCAGCGGCATCACGGTGCCCGGCCCGCGCAACGGCCTGGTCAGCCGGCGCAGCCGGTGCCGGCGCCGCTGGGCGCGCAGCTCGCGGTGGTAGGCGAGCACGTCGCGCTCGAGCTCGCGCGCGTCATCCGGGATCTGGATGTCGAGCGGAGGCTCGTCGCACCCTGACCCGTCGCCAGGATTCACCTGTCACCTCCCGGCGCGTACCGACCCTGCTATCCAGTATGGACCCCTGAAAAGGACTTTAAGATGCCGGGCTCGGTCCGATCACTCGGGTAGACTGTAGTCAACGCGGTAAGCCTTCCAGTGGCGGTGCCAGCTCCGGCACGGCCAGCGCAGCGGTGCGTGCGCAGGCCTGCAATGGCGTACTGACCTGCATATTCGCTACCAAGGCCGTTTTATCGACACCGCCCGACGTGGTAAGATGGCCTTCAGCGGAAGGGGTACTTGCCACATGTCTTTCAAGGTCGGCGATACCGTCGTCTATCCCCACCACGGGGCTGCTCGCATCGAAGCGGTCGAGACTCGCACCATCAAGGGCGAAGATCGAACCTATCTGGTCCTCAAGGTCGACAAGGGCGACTTGACCGTACGCGTCCCCGCGGACAATGCCGAGCTCGTAGGCGTTCGTGATGTCGTAGGCGCCGAAGGGCTCGAGCGGGTCTTCGAAGTGCTCCGCGCGCCGCACACCGAGGAACCGACCAACTGGTCCAGGCGCTACAAGGCCAACCTGGAGAAGCTCGCTTCCGGTGACGTGAACAAGGTGGCCGAGGTCGTCCGCGACCTGTGGCGCCGGGACCGCGAGCGGGGCCTGTCCGCGGGTGAGAAGCGGATGCTGGCCAAGGCACGGCAGATCCTGGTCAGCGAGCTCGCGCTGGCCGAGAAGACCAACGAGGACAAGGCCGAGGCCCTCCTCGACGAGGTCCTTGCCAACTTACCCCGGTCCCTCAGATCCCGCGCCAGCGGGCCCGGGGGGGTCTGGGCCCGCCGCCGCAGGCGGCCAGGCCAGCAGGGTCGTCCCCCCGAGACAACAGAGCCTGCCCAGGGTCGGCCTGGGCGTCGACGTCCACCCGCTGACCAGCTCCCGGGAGCTGCATCTGGCTGGCTTGTTCTGGCCGGGGGAGGCGGGTCTGGCCGGTCATTCCGACGGTGACGTGGCGGCGCACGCCATGTGCGACGCCCTGCTGTCCGCGGCCGGGCTCGGCGATCTCGGCCAGCACTTCGGCACGTCCCGCGCGCAGTGGGCGGGCGCATCGGGCACGGCCCTGCTACGCGAGACGTTCCGGCTGGTCAGCGAGGCGGGCTTCGTGATCGGCAACGTCGCGGTCCAGGTCATCGGGAACCGGCCCAAGATCGGGTCTCGCCGCGCCGAGGCCGAGAAGGTGCTGGCCGAGGCGCTGTCCGGCGCGCCGGTCAGCCTGTCCGCGACCAGCACTGACGGGCTGGGCCTGACCGGCCGCGGCGAGGGCCTGGCCGCGATTGCCACCGCGCTGGTCGTCCCCGGTTAGCTACCGAGCCCCGGATACTCTGCTTTATCACTGGCGGTATCCCTTAGCCTGTACACCGTGACCTTGCAATTTCACGACACCGCCACGCGCACGGTGCGCGAGTTCGCGCCGCTGGTGCCCGGCCAGGTTTCGGTGTACCTGTGCGGTGCCACGGTGCAGGCGCCGCCGCACATCGGCCACCTGCGGTCGGGCGTGTGCTTCGACGTCGCGATCCGCTGGCTGGAGGCCAGCGGCTACCGGGTGACCTACTGCCGCAACGTCACCGACGTCGACGACAAGATCCTGCGCACCGCGGCCGCCGAGGGCGTCGCCCCGTGGATCGTCGCCGAGCGCAACCAGCGCGCGTTCACCTGGGCCTACGACGCGGTGGGCTGCCGCCCGCCGGACATCGAGCCGCGCGCCACCGGTCACGTCCCGGAGATGATCGTGCTGATGCGCCGGCTCATCGAAGGCGACCACGCCTATGCGGCCGGCGGGGACGTGTACTTCGACGTGCGTTCGTTCCCCGCCTACGGCGCGCTGTCCGGCCAGCGGCTCGACCAGATGCGCCCGGCCGAGGACTCCGACGACGCCGGGCTCAAGCGCGACCCTCGCGACTTCGCGCTGTGGAAGGCGGCCAAGCCCGGCGAGCCGTACTGGGAGACGCCGTGGGGGCCGGGGCGGCCCGGCTGGCACCTGGAGTGCTCGGCGATGTCCACCAAGTACCTGGGCCCCGCGTTCGACATCCACT
The DNA here is from genome assembly GCA_963819785.1 of uncultured Actinomycetes bacterium. Classification (GTDB taxonomy): domain Bacteria; phylum Actinomycetota; class Actinomycetes; order Streptosporangiales; family Streptosporangiaceae; genus Palsa-504. The sequence continues at coordinate 187,580 of CAWFXW010000024.1, forward strand.
GCGGCGGGATGGACCTGATCTTCCCGCACCACGAGAACGAGATCGCCCAGTCCCAGGCGGCCGGCGACGGCTTCGCCCGGTACTGGCTGCACAACGGCCTGCTCGGCCTGGCCGGGGAGAAGATGAGCAAGTCGCTCGGCAACTCCCTGCTGGTCACCGACGTGCTGACCCGGGTCCGGCCGGCCGAGCTGCGCTACTACCTGGTCCAGGCGCACTACCGCTCGATGCTGGAGTTCTCCGAGGAGGCGCTGGAGGAGGCGGTGGCCGCCTACCAGCGGATCGAGCGTTTCGTGCTGCGCGCCGCCGAGGTGCTGGCCGGCCTGGGCGTGGACGTCACCCAGCCGGGGCCTGGCGATGAGGAGAACGAGGAGCTGCCCACGTCGTTCCGTTCGGCGATGGACGAGGACCTGGCCGTGCCGGCCGCGCTGGCCGCGGTGCACGCCTGCGTCCGGGACGGCAACCAGGCGCTGGCCGCCTTGGACAAGACCGGCGCCCGGGCCAGCCTGATCCGGGTGCGGGCCATGCTGGACGTGCTCGGCCTCGACCCGCTCGCGCCGCACTGGTCGGGCGCGTCCGCCGGAGCCGGCGCCGGGTCCCGCGAGCGGCTGCGCCAGGTGATCGGGTCGCTGGTCAAGCTGAGCCTGGACCAGCGTGACGCGGCCCGGGCCCGCCGCGACTACGCTACCGCGGACGCGATCAGGGACGGCCTGGAGGAGATCGGCGTCATCGTCGAGGACACCCCGCAGGGCCCGCGCTGGGAGCTGAAGCGTTGAGCGGCGCCGCCCGCCGCAACCCGGCCGGAACCTCGAAGGGCAGCGCCAGCAAGAACGCCGCGGGCCGCACCAAGTCCGGCAAGCCCCGCCCCGGCACCGGCGGTCAGGGCCGGCGCAAGCTGGAGGGCAAGGGCCCGACCCCGCCTGCCGCGATGCGCCCGGGCCACCCCGCCGCCAAGCGCGCGTCCGCGTCCGGTTCCGGGTCTGGTGCGTCCGGGTCCGGCGCGTCCGCATCAGGGTCCCGCCGTTCCGCTGACGGGTCCGGTTCCCGCACGTCCGCACCCGGCTCCCGCCGTTCCGGTGACGGGCCCGGCTCCGGGTCGCGCCGGTTCGCTGATGCTCCCGAGTCTCGCTCCCGCCCCGGCTCCGGCCCGGCTCCGGGCGATCGGCGGGCTCCCCGCGGCGCGGGGGAGGCGGCCGAGTTCGTGGCCGGCCGCAACCCGGTGGTCGAGTCGCTGCGGGCTCGCGTGCCCGCGGCCACGTTGTACGTCGGGGCCCGGGCCACCCGCGACGAGCGGATCGACGAGGCGATCAAGCTGGCCGCCGACCGCGGCGTCCCGGTCCTGGAGGCCGGCCTCGCCGAACTGGACCGGCTCACCGGCGGCGCGCTGCACCAGGGCCTGGCCCTGCGGGTGCGACCCTACGACTACGCGCACCCCGACGACCTGCTGGCCCGCGCCGCCGACGCCGGCGAACTGCCGCTCATCGCCGCCCTGGACAGCGTGACCGACCCGCGCAACCTGGGCGCCATCGTCCGTTCGGCTGCCGCGTTCGGCGCACACGGCGTGGTCGTGCCCGCCCGCCGCGGCGCGGGCGTGACCGCGGGCGCGTGGAAGGCCTCGGCCGGCGCGCTGGCCCGCCTGCCGGTGGCCCGCGCTGCCAACCTGGCCCGCGCGCTGCAGTCCTACCGGGACGCCGGCGTGTTCGTGGCCGGCCTGGACGCGTCCGGCCAGACCGCCATCCGCGACCTGGACCTGGCCACCGCCCCGCTGGTGCTGGTCACCGGTTCCGAGGGCCGCGGCCTGTCCCGGATCGTCGCCCAGGCCTGCGACGTCCTGGTCCGCATCCCGATCACCGCCGCCACCGAGTCCCTGAACGCCGGCATCGCCACCAGCATCGCCCTGTACGAGGTGGCGGCGATCCGCTCCCGGTAACGCCACGAGCTTGCGGACCGGAGCGGCCTCCCGCTCCTGCTCCTGCTCCGGGCCGGGTACGGTCCCGGCGGCCGCCGGGATCCCCTCCGGGGGCGTTCCGGTCACGTGAGTCACCGCGAGGGCGGCCGGGGCCTGAGCGTCCAGGTACCACGCCCCGGTCAGCACCCGCAGCGTGCGTTCGGCCTGCGGGTCAGCGCACGCCCGCCTGGCGGTCCGCGCCATGCTGCGCGCGGCGATGATCGCCGGAAGCGAGCGGGTCAGCAGCGCGGTGATGATGACCAGCCCCGCGACGACGGCGACGGTGACGGCCAGCATCGGGCTGACCTTGGCCAGTCCGCCCAGGCCCAGGAAGCTTCCGCCGCCCAGCATGGTCCGGCCGGTCCAGGTGGGCAGCCAGCCGGGTCCGGGGCCGCGGGTCATGCCGGGTACTCCCGGACCCGGTGGACCAGCCGTTTGGCCGCCACCTCGTGACGCGCGATGACCAGGCCGGGGAGCCGTTCGGCCCGGACGATCCGGTCCAGCAGCAGCTCCTCGAGCGCCTCGGTGTCCAGGCACTCCTGCGTGTCGACCCGGGCCACGGTCCGGCCCGCCGCCGCCGCGATCGGCACCGCGTACGCGTCCCACGTGTGGCACGAACGCAGGAAGCCCGCGCCGAAGCCGCCGAGGACGAAGGCGTTCAAGATCATGGCGTTGCCCGAGAGCCAGGTGAACGCGTCCAGTTCCGGCGGGGCCACGAACTGGAACGAGGGGACCGACGCGAGCCCGCCCGGCAGGATCAGGTTGCTCCTGATCAGTTCGGGGTTCTGGCTAGTTTCGGCGATCGGGATCCACGGGCCGCCGCCGAGGGAGATCAGCCCGCGGCCGTAGCTGGTGACGGCGACCGCCTGGCCGCTGGCGACCGCGGTGGCGGTGTCGTCGGGGCCGGCCGCCGCGATGGCGGCCGAGGCCCACAGCGTCTCGCCGTGCACCGCGAGGTAGCAGTCGGCTCCGCTGATGGAGCTGACGAGCACGAATGGTCTCTGCCGCCGGAGGTACTCCGCGATCGTCCGGCCTTGGTCGTGCCGGTCCCGCCGGTCGGCCCGGCTCAGCACCACGGCGTCGGGATCGGCCTGGCGGCGGACCTCCGTCCGGGCCGCGTCGAACGCCCGCGCGGTCGCGTGACCGACGTAACTCTCCCACCTCGGACGCCGGGTGTTCCGCTGGTGCAGGAGCAGGTGTTCCACGCGATCCGCGGGACCGAGTTGCCGGAGGTAGCGGTCGGCCAGGTCCGGCTTCGCGGTGAACGGGTTGTGCACGTCGTCGACCGGGGTGGCTTCCCCGGGTTGCGGGTCAGCGGGCGGGACGTCCTGCACGCCGTACAGCAGCTCCGTCTTGACCGCCTTCGCCTCGGCGAAGGCGCCCGACACGGCCACGGCGGCCAGCCGTGCTGCGGGGGACAGATCGTCGTCGGCTTCCGTCTTATCGGCTCGGCGCACGCGGCCTCCTCACCATCTCGGAGTGACCGTTACCGCACAACTACAGCATCGACTACTTACAAACTTTGCACATGTCTGTACCACAAAGGCATTTGATAGCTCTTGTAGTACAGAGATACTGTAGTCGAGCGATCGGGGGTACGCACCTCTCGATCGGGGAGTGGTCGCTAGCCACGTCAGCACGGCACAGCCAGGGAGGCACACATGACGAATCCGATGGGAAGCTTGGCCAGGACGGAGGTGACCTAGCGTGAATAGGTCTCCAGCCCGGCACCGAGACCGGGACCAGGCCGCGGCTCCGCAGGCCCGCGCTGAGCGGGGGCGGCTTCAGCAGGCTGTTTCGGTTCGGTTCAGTGAGGAAGAACTGCGGCGTATCCAAGCGTACGGCGTGATCTTCGGCATCTCGCCCAATGAGGTCATCCGCCAGGCCTGCGAGTACTTCCTGGCCCAGAAGGTGGGGACCAGTGAGTACCACGAGGCCGTGACGGCCTACCGCAAGCGAAGCGAGGAAAAGGTAGCTGCGCTCGAGCAACGGAGGGATGCCGGATGAGAGCACCGAATCGGTGCACGACCGGCGCCGCGCTCGCCCGGCCGTCTTGGGTCCTCGGCTACCTCAGCGCTACCGGCCATCTGCTGACGGCGAGCGTCATGCGGATGCTGGCGACCGCGTTCGCCTCCCCAGGCTCTCCTGCCCCGGCTCGGCCGGGCTCCCGCGTGAACAGACGTTCGGGGCGGTCGGCGCGGCTGACTCGATCAGCCGCCGTGGCCGTAACCGCGATTGAACCGGTGAGCGGCGCGGGCTGGCCCGCCGCATCCCGCCATGCTTATCGGCTGTACCTAGTCGGCGGCCCATCGAATTCCTGAAGATAGCTCACCACGTAGGGACGGCCGGGTTGCAGGCTCGGCCGTCCCGACGACTGTGTTCCGTCACGTCCGGCGCCCGCGCCGCCCGTAAATCGGCGCCGTTCCGCTAACGTCCCCGGTCGCGATCATGATCGCCACCGGACGTTATCCATAGCGCGGCTACCTGTCTTTCACGCCGGTTTACCCCGAAGATCAGTCGTATCCGCTCATGTGCGACATTCTGCCTGGAACGCCGCATATCACGAAATTTATGTGGCTAAGCGCGGGCATCGGCCGACGGCGGACGTTACGGCCAGCCACCGGTATGTCCGAATAGTCATTCTTGCCCCTAGTCGCGGGTACCCGGAGTAAACTTCAGCGCGGTGGCGGTCCTGCCATACTGCCCGTGGCGATCTGGTGCGCCAGGTCTCGCGGTCCGGCCCGTTGCCGGGCGAGGGCGGCAGATATTGCATCGTAGGATAGCTTGGCATGCGATATCCGCACTTGGATGGCCGGTCGGAATCGTGCCGGGCTTGCGTAGCCCGGATTCCGGGCTGCCATGAATACCGGAGCGCGCACTAAGCCGCGTGCCCGGCCGCTTTACCGCCAGAAAGGCGGAGGACCGCCCCCGGTCTCGTGGCCTGCTCCCGCACCAGCGATGGCGCGATCCGGATGGTGGCCTCCTCGTACCTCCTGGGAGGGGGGAATCATCATGCATGACATTACCCGCCGGGCGCGGGAAATGCCGGCGGAACCATTCCGCTGGGCCCGGTCGGCCCGGACACCGCGGCCGTCGCGAAGACCGCGCCGGTAGCGCCTTATCGTGGGCCTGGCCTTCCCGGGTATCGCATACGCGACGCGTTTCGCTACCGGTCGGGGCGGTCTCATCCGCGTGCCTGACCGGACGTCATGCCCTGCCGCTCAGCTGACGGTGCCCGGTTGCCTGTCGCCGCCCGTATGGGCCCGTGCCGCGAGGACAGCGGCCGGCGACCACCTCTTCTCGTTGTTCCGCCGGCGGATGCAGGTTTCCTGCGCGCCCTGCGTGGCGGCTCTGGCGCCAGAGTCGCCGCCTGCTGTCGCCGCCAGGCAGGCACCTGTCCAAGGGATGCGAACCGATTGACATGACAAGACCGCTGCGCGCTGTACCGCCCGGGAACGGAACAGCCTCATGACCCGCCCAGTGAACTCCGATCAGCACCGCACCGCCGCGCAGGCCGACCGGTCTGGCCGCTCAGTGAACATTTACGTTGACGGGTTTAACCTTTTCTACGGCTGCCTGAAAGATAGCGATTATAAGTGGCTCGACATCGGCGCGCTCTGCCGCAAGCTTGTCCCTTCGAATCCGATAAATCGCATCCGCTACTTCACATCAATGATTTCGTCCCGGCCCGATGCCCCCGATGGCCGGGCGCACCAGGACGCCTACCTGCGCGCGCTGGGCACCGTCAACGGATTGAGCATTCATCTGGGCCATTTCCACTATCCTAGGGTCCGCCTTCCGGTCACCGATCCGTCCGCCTGCGGCGGGCAGCGGACCGTGGAGGTGATCAAGACGCAGGAGAAGGGCAGCGACGTCAACCTGGCCACCTTCCTCCTGCTGGACGCGTTCAACCGCGAGAGTGACATCGCGGTCGTGGTGAGCAACGATTCTGATCTCGCGGAGCCCATCCGCGTCCTGATCCGGGAACTGGGCGTGCCTGTCGGTCTCGTCAACCCGCACCCGGCCAAGTACCGCAGCCGTGACCTGCTTAAGCTCGAGCCCCTGTTCTTCAAGCAGGTGCGGTCCAAGGCACTCAGCGACTGCCAGTTTCCCCGGGTCCTGCACGACGCCGACGGCGAGATCCGCTGTCCTGATGACTGGTAACCCGGACAAGAGCAAAGGCCCCGCCTTGCGGCGGGGCCTGCGCCCATCCACATGAGTGGAATGGGGGAATTGGAGACAGTAAATCAAGACTGACGCGTCCCGTCAATTACCAGTGCGGCGTCATGTGCGTACGGTATGTCACAGCTGCTGCCCATCGCGGTCGCGGCACTGATATGTACGGTACATATTGTTTGTCTCATTCTGAGCCGCTTCTCCCGCGTTGCTCAGCGGTCGGCTGCGGACAATGATCCATGCGACCGTGGTCATACGCCGGCCGGTCAGGCGGCGCCGGCCGCTCGCGGGCCAGGAAAACGATAGCCCAGGCACGGTGTGTGCCTGGGCTATCGCTTTAATCCCCCCGGTCGGGGAAATTGTTGTCATTACGGGAGAGCAAGCCCCGGATCCGGGACGCTGATCAGCGGTCGCCGCCCCTTGAGTGCACGCCGCAGCCAACGGATTCGCTCCGCGCCTGCGGACTTATGGGTTGTCTGCACCTCTAGGTACGTCTCCAGAATCGTCCCCGGGTGCCCGCCGGACCGGGCGGGCCTCTGGGGCGGGGTGAGCACCCCACCACCTCCTTTGCGCGGTCTGCCGGACGGGCAGCTAACCCCCAGGCCCAGGCGATCAGGGCGGTCAGGGTCGGGCCAGCCGGCTGCACTGCTCACCGCGCGGCGTTGATCTGTTCCAGGACATCGACCACCTCGGAAGTGCGCCGATGGTAGGCCTCGAGGGCCTCTTCGTAGTCGGACGTGCCGACTTTGTGGGCGAGGAAGAAAGTGCAGGCTTCGCGGATGACGGCGTTCGGTGTCTTCTCGAAGATGACGGCGAACGCCTGGATCCGGCGCAGTTCCTCGTCGCTGAACCTCACCGAGACGATCTCCTGCAGCTTGGCCTCACTGCGCTCGGCAGCGGGCGGCGTACCGCGACGAGGCGCGGGCTGCGTCGTTGGCTTGGTGGTCACAGGCAGCCTTTCACCATTTGATCTGCCCGGAGTCAAGGCATCCGATCGTGGAGGACTCCGGCTGACCTGGGTATATGCGGTTCGTGGCATCTGCCTTCTACCGGTCATGCTGCTCACTCCTCGAGGTAGGCGTCCGGGTCGCTGATGACCATCCCGAGGGGACCGTCGGCGTCGTGACCCGCGTTCCTCGTACGGTAACGCACCACGCCCCCCCAGTAAGCCTGCGAAACAGCATACGGTAATACAGTAACTCCAAGCACTTGGTTTTGAGAAGACGGTGCGTGCTGAGTGTCATACCGCTAAAAGGTAGTACCGTAGTAGTTCTCGCAGGCCCTAGGACTGCCTACAAGCTTCACTTGAACCACGGACTTCCTCAGGAGGCAGCGTGGCCACGAACGTCTCAGTTCGCCGTTCCGATAGCCGGTGCCTGGAGGCCAAGCTGGCCACCGCCATGACGTCGGGAGGACTGGCTGAGGCCAAGCTCATCCGTGCCGACCTGCGCAAGCATTCCCTGTGGGACCTGCCGCCCGAACCAGGCGAGACCAGCATCCCCGTCAATGACGTTCCGAACCCGTTCTCCTCGCCCCTGGCGGCCGACCGCTACCTGCGCGGTCCCGGGTCACAGGACGATGACCGGCGTCCGGCCTCCTGGAAACAGGAGGTCGACTACGTTGCGGCGCGCGCCTTCCGGGTGGTCAGCGAGATCGGTTTTGAGATGCTGCCGGGCCTGTCCGTGTTCGGCACCGGCGATGGCCTCAGCCGCGCCGAGCGGGCTCGCCGGATCAACGAGTGCGTGCGCGAGAGCCGGTCGTTCGCGGTCATCAAGCCTATCGACGGCATCACCAGGTTCCTCGCCGTGGACAGCGAGGAACGCTACGCGTCGGTCGCGATCGTGGTCCGAAGTCTCCAGCACGTCGCGATCGCGGTCGCCTGCGGCGCCCGGGCCGCGGTCGGCACGCACCATAGGGTCCTGGTCCAGCGCGACGGCGACGTCTGGATCCCGGCCAGCGAGCTGCCCGATCCGCCTGTCCTGCACGCCAGCATCGCCGCGCCGATCACTACCCCGAGCCCCGGCGGACGCCAGGCTGGCACGCTGATCCCGGAGTGGGGGAATCCGATCCTGCTCAACGGCGTGGTTTTCGGCGCCGTGGAGGCGGCCTACCAGCCGGACTGCTGGCCCTGCGACTGCGCCGGGGTATACCTCGCCGCCGCGGCCGGGCGCACTACGCTGCGGGCCATCAACGGACGACGGATCACCCACCCGCACGAGATCCAGGCCCGGCTGATCAACGCCCTGCGCCGGGGCGACCGGGTACCCGGCCTCATCGTGGCTCGCGACGAACTCGCTGCCCACCGGCTCCTCAACTATCTCCGCAAGTGCGGCATCGCATGATCCGCCCGCCCTGGCCCCGGATTGGCCTGCCCCGGACCGCTCTGCCCCGGACCGCTCTGCCCCGGATTGGCCTGCCCCGTACCGGCCTGGCCTTCGCCGGCCCGATTGCAAATCCCGCCCCTTCGCCAAGGAGCTTGCCATGACGTCCCCGTACACCACGCTCCACAGCGTGCCGCCACGCCCGCCCGCGGCGGGCCTGCCCTGGGTCTGGTCCGCGCCGCGGGCCTTCCAGCCCGGCCTCGCCGATGCGTGGGCGCCCGGAATCAGCGGGCACGTGTGCGGGCTGTTCGCGGTCGACATCGCGGGCTTCACCGATCCCCGCCGTGACGAATGCGTACAGCTGCATCTGCGCGAGGCGCTGTACCGGATGCTCGAACGCGCCTTCGACGGATCCGGCCTGCCGTGGCGAGCCTGCCAGTATGAGGACAGAGGCGACGGAGCGCTGGTGATCGTGCCGCCTACCATCTCCGTCGACGGCCTGGCCGATCCCCTGCCCGAGCGGCTCTGCGGACTGATCCGAGTGCACAACCGGATGTCCAGCGACGACGCTCGCATCCAGCTCCGTGCCGCCGCGCACGTGGGAAAGGTCTACCGCGATGCCCACGGCTTCGCCGGTGACTCCGCCAGCCACCTGTGCCGGCTGCTCGATGCACCCCGGCTCAAGCAGCTCCTGGCCGCCTCGGGCAGCGAGCTTGCCTTCATCACTTCGGATTACTTTTTCGACACCGTGGTACGCCGTCACCCTACGCTGGTCGACCCGGCCGCGTTCCAGCCCGTCACTGTGGACACGAACTACGAGACCGCCACCGGCTGGGTCCAGCTGCTGGGCTCCGCCGCTACCACCGCCCATATCCTGCCGTTCGGCCGCTCCGCATGACCGCTCAGGTGGGCGCCTGTTTCCCGCCGCGTCAGGCGGATCGGCTACCATTCACACAGTCTCCCGCCGGTGTAGCTCAGCAGGCAGAGCAGCCGTCTTGTAAACGGCAGGTCAGCGGTTCGAATCCGCTCACCGGCTCCCAGAGGTCTTCACGTTTCGGTGAGAGCCTTGTTCACGTTTAGGGTCTGGCCCTGCCGCCGCGTCTGTCCAGGGCCAGGGCCAGGACCAGGGCCCGATGCGCCCCGGCGTTTCCGCGGAAACGTCCGGCGCAATTGCGTAGGGAGTCGCCGTCGTGTGGGCTGACGGTCCTTAACGTGTGGGCGGGGCCGAACCAGGGCCGCATCCACGCAGGTCAAAGCCAAACGTGAAGACCTCTCCCAGGTCAGATGGGGTAAACGTGCTCTGCGTGTTTCGGTTCGTGGAACGAATGTTGTTGGCTGCTCTGTCTGACAGCGCTCGGATTGCTGTCACGGACGGTGGCGGCGGAGTCGATGAGCCACCTAACTAAGAGCCGCCGGGTGGCGCGGACGCCGACTTCGTTCGGATTAATCCCGTGCCGGTGCAGATCTGGTTCTTAGCGGCGCCACTGCGATCCGGCAGACGCCGGGTTACCCGATGCTTCAACGAGCGCCCACGCCGTCAAGCCGAAGCTGCTGCCAGCACCTCGGCTCAACAGGACAGCTAGGCAGTCCTTTCACCACTCGGGGGGTGACCGCGCCCAGGACCGAATCCGCGCGCGTCGCTGCCGATCTGGTGGCCCGCGGCGCTCTTGGTACCCATCAGGTGAGGCATGCAGATCATGTCGTTGTGGGCTAGGTGGGTGAGTCGACCGGCAAGCCTGCCGCGCTGGCCGCGTCCAGCAGACGCTTATCGTAGGTGACGAAGGAGATCAGCCCGGGGCGTGCCTGCAGGGCTGTGCCGAGGTGGATCGCGTCCAGGCTGCGGACCGTGGCGGGCTTGGCGGTCTGGGCCAGGATCCGGATACCAGGGTCGAGGTCGATCAGGTCGATCTGGTCCAGCACGGCAGGCAGCCGGGAAACGGCGTCTGGCGCGTATCTGGCCAGCGCCCGGAATGATTCGATCTCTACCAGGACGGAACTGATCCACCCGGTCTCGGCCCGCTCATCCAGCCAGCCGCGCAGCGCCGCAGATTCCGGCTCGGCGTGGACGAGTTTGACGACGGCGGCCGAGTCGAGGTAGATCATCAGCGCTCCCCGGCGCGATCCCGGGCCATTTCCTCTGCCACATTGACGCCGTCGGGCGCGCCTAGGTCCATCCGTAGCACTTCTTGGCGCATCCGGGCTGCGCGCTCGCGCCGGCTGGCCGCCTCGAGCACCGCCTGCCGGATGGCCGCGGATCGCGAGAGGCCATCGTGCGTCAGCACCTCGAGGGCGTGCTCGGTCTCGTCGTCGGTCCGGATCGTGATCGTGTCAGCCATGTTGCAATTGTAAGACATTTGGTCTTACGCATGCAAGCATGACCGGTGCTGCCCACCCAGCCGGATATAACCAGGAGATCGGAATCCAGGCGCGTGCGCCACCGGCCCAGCCGATTGGCCACGCGTAAGCGGCGTTCTGCGCCCTCCTTCGCGAGGAAAGCAACCTGCCCATTGGTCACTTTCGTGACAACCGCGATGGCGGTCTACCTAGAACTGACGGGTCTGCAGCAGCCGCGCTGAGGCGGTGGGCGAGGCCTCTGCGGGACTTGAACGTTGCGGCGCCACATGGTCTAAGCCCCGGTCGCGGTCTGAGCCGACGGCTCGATTAGCTCCCGCGGCAGAGTCGGGTCATTTCACGGCCTGCGCCTCGCCGCCGAATGTGATTCGGCCAAGGGGCAGAGTGGGGCAGCTCCCCGCTGGTAGACATGTCCGGTGGCTAAATACACGGTGACGCAGTCGCCTGTCTCTCACTTGCTGGCGCTGGTCGAGAGCGAGCAGATCGCCATTCCTGAACTCCAGCGGCCGTTCGTGTGGGACAGCATCAAGGTGCGCGACCTCATGGACTCTCTTTACAACGGGTACCCGGTCGGGTACCTCATTACCTGGCAATCGGTCGGTGCGGCGCTCAAGGGCGGCCTGGTCGCGGCGCACCAGCAGATCCTCATCGACGGGCAGCAGCGGATTACTGCACTGCGCGCGGCCGTTGCGGGCCTGCCGGTTGTTAACAAGAGGTACAAGAAAGTACATGTCATCATCGCTTTCAACCCGGTGACCGAGGAATTCGCGACCCTGACGCCGGTGCTCGCGAAGGACCCGAAGTGGGTCGCTGACATCAGCGAGTTCTACAACGCTCCCTCCGCGTTCGGGCTGATCAGCGACTACTTCACCGCGAACCCCGATGTCGACAAGTCAGCCGGGAACGCAGCCTTCAGCGGCTCGCAGATGTCAAGAACGCCCAGATCGGCATTATCAACCTCGCTGACGACCTCGACGTCGAAACTGTGTCTGAGATCTTCATCCGCATCAACAGCAAGGGTGTCCCGCTCAGCAACGCCGACTTCGCAATGAGCAAGATCGCGACGTACGGCGATCGCGGCCGCAACATCCGCAAGCTGATCGACTACTTCTGCCACCTCGCCGTCGCCCCGCACGTATACGAGGACATCAGCGAGAACGACGCGGAGTTCGCGGCGACGCCCTACCTTCAGGCGATCTCGTGACTCCGCAACGACTCTGAGGATCTCTATGACCCGTCATACGGCGACATCATCCGCGTCGCTGGCCTCGTCGGGTTCAGCCGTGGGCGCGCTGCGTCCATCGTGAGTGATCTGTCTGGGCGTGATCCTGAGACACGCGCGGTCGATGAGGCCCTCATCCCTGCCGCCTACGACAAGCTCGAAGCAGCGCTCATGGAGATCGTCCGGAAGTTCAACTTTGAGAATTTCCTCATGACTATCAAATCCGCTGGCTTCATCTCGCCGAAGATGATCGGCTCGAAGAACGCGCTGAACTTCGCGTACGCACTTTATCTGCGGCTCCGCGCTGATCAGAGCATGCCCGAGGGCGAGCGTAAGCGGATCGTCCGGCGTTGGTTCGTCTTTAGCCTGCTCACCAGGCGTAGCACGGGAAGCTTCGAGACTGCGTGGGAACTCGACATCAGGCGCATTGCGCAGCAGGGTGCCGCAAGCTACCTCAAGCAGTTGGAGGAAGCTGAGCTGTCCGACGGGTTCTGGAACGTGGCGCTACCCAACGCGCTCGAGACGACGAGCACCGTCAGCCCCTATTTCCAGACTTCCTCGCGTCCCAGGTCAAGACAGAGGCACGAGGATTCCTCTCCAGGCACATCTCGGTTAAGGACATGCAGGAGCACTCCGGTGACATCCACCACGTCGTCCCGAAGGACCACCTGAAAAAACACGGGTTTCCGGACCGCAGCGACTACAACCAGGTCGGCAATTTCGCGCTGACGGAGACGTCGATCAATATCGCAATCAGTAACAGGCCGCCGCGGGACTACATAGCTGAGGTAGAAGAGCAGATCCGCACAGGCGTGCTGACTCTTGGCGAGATCATCGACCATGACGACCTCTCAAGGAACCTTCGCGAGAACGCTCTTCCGACGACGCTCGGAGAAGTCACGGCGGTCACCTATCCGGCATTCCTGGCCGCACGGCGCAAGCTCATGGCAGCCAAGATCCGCGAGTACTACGAGCGGTTGTGAGCAAGTTCCACGACCATGGCAGTCAAGCGCCGGCGTGCACCCCTCCTAAGGCGGTTCGGGTCACTACGCTCGGTTATGGTCATGAACCGTTGCTTACCGTTTCGCGTGGAACGTTTCGTGGAACGGTGCTCTGGGTGATCCCAGCGCATCCAGTGCTATCGATGCGATTCCGTGTTCCATCCGTGCAGCTAGCGCACACGCTGCTCGGAGCCGGGCTTCTTGTAAACGGCAGGTCAGCGGTTCGAATGCGCTCACCGGCTCCCCAAGGTTTTCACGTTTCAGTGGCGCCTATGTTCACGTTTGGGCCTGGCGTTTCGCGTGTTCGGCCGTTGTGGGCGGGTTTCGCGGGTGCGGCGTGCCTGGTGTGCTGTTCCGGGGCAGGGTCGGCTGGTCTGGCCTGCCTGAGCTGGGGTTGTCTGGTGATGGTGCCGGGTTTGCCGTCGTGTCAGGGCGGGGTGCCCGCGGTGGCCAGGTCGGTGAGGGTCTTGCGGCGCCGGCGGCGGGTTCTGGGCGGCAGGCCCGCGGGGGTTTGGCGGGCTGCCGACCCACGAGGCGGCCGAAAACGGTGCCAGCATCCCAAGACTGTCGCTTTCCAGGGGCGCGCGGTGCCGGGGTTGCAGGACGGCAAGAGCAGTTATGCGCACAAGCGCAAAGTTATACGCGCTCGATGTCGTCCATGTGCTAATGTCGCATAACTTCGCGCATAAGGGAGTCAATGCATGGGGACGCCGTCGGATCAGACAGCAGACATGCCTGCGCGCGTCGCGCAGTGGATCGCTGGCGGGGAGACCTATGAGGTCGAGTTCAAGGGCGAGCAGCGCGAACGGCTGAACGACCGCGATCTCGTAGAGGCAGTGGTATGTCTGGCCAACGGGACCGGCGGCGTGCTCCTCGTCGGCGTCGAGGATGACGGCTCGGTCAGCGGCGCCCGGCCCCGGCACGAAGCGGGGCGAACTGATCCGCTGCGGGTCCAGGCGCTGATCGCGAACATGACTCAGCCTGCGCTTTCCGCGGTCGCCGAGATTGTTCAGATCGAAGGTGCAGAAGTCCTGGTCGTGGATGTGCCGGATAGCCCGCGCGTGGTAGGGACAACGAGAGGCACATACGTCCGGCGGGCTATCGCTGGCGACGGTCGGCCGACCTGTGTGCCATACCACGCCCATGAGATGCTCGCTCATGAGGTGGACCGTGGTGCCGTGGACTGGGCGGGGCTGCGTATCGGAGGCGCCACCTGGGCGGATCTTGACCCCCTGGAATTCGAGCGCCTCCGGCGGCTGACCGCCACCGCGGGGGATCGGGCCGATCGTTTGCTTGCCTCACTGTCCGATCGTGAGATCGCCAGTGCGCTCGGGCTCATTCGGACGGAGGCCGAGGTCACGGCGGGAACGCTCCTGCTTTTCGGGCGCTCTGAGGCGCTGCGGCGCTTCCTGCCCACTCACGAGGCGGCCTTCCAGGTTCTCCGAGGGCTTGAGGTCGAAGTCAACGACTTTCTGCCCTACCCCCTGCTGCGGCTCGCCGAGGAGATGTTCACCCGTTTCCAGGCCCGGAACGCGGAGGAAGAGCTGCAGTTCGGGATGTTTCGCGTGGCGATATCAACCTACTCCGAGACCGCATTCCGTGAGGCGCTCGCCAACGCGCTCATCCACCGGGACTACACACAGCGCGGTGCTGTCCACGTGCAGTGGAGCGAGGATCAGCTGGAGATCTCTAGCCCCGGGGGCTTTCCAAGCGGCATACGGCTGGACAACCTGCTCGTCGCGCCGCCGCATCCACGCAGCCCCTTGCTTGCGGATGCCTTCAAGCGCACCGGCCTCGTCGAACGAACCGGGCGCGGGATCAACCGGATGTTCGCGGAGCAGCTTCGGGTCGGGCGGCCGGCACCTGACTACGGGAGAAGCTCCGACGCCCACGTTGTCGCTGTCCTGCCAGGTGGGCCGGCCAACCTGTCCATGACGAGGTGGGTCCTTGAGCAGGAGAATCAGCAAGGGATGCCGCTGCGCCTCGCGGAACTGCAAGTACTCACGGAACTAGTCCGGGAGCGCCGGGCCACCACGACAGAGCTGGCCCGGGTTATGCAACGAACCGATGCGGAGGCCCGCAACATTCTCGCCCGCATGGTCGAACGAGGCTGGATAGAGGCGCGAGGCGACGGGAAAGGACGGAGCTGGCACCTGTCCGCAGCGGTTTACCGAGTGCTTGACGCCCCTGCCGGCTACGTCCGGGTGCACGGCTTCGAGCCGCTGCAGCAGGAGCAGATGGTCCTGCAGTACGTCGATGCTCATGGCCAGATCACCCGAACTGAAGCCGCTGAGCTGTGCTCGCTGACCCCGGACCAGGCAAGCCGCCTGCTGCGGCGCCTCGTGAAGGAGGGAAAGCTCGAGCTGCGTGGAGAACGCCGGGGATCGGAATATGTAAGGCCTGCCGGGTGAAGCCATCGGGAGGTCGCCCACAGCTTGGCTTAATAGGCGTCGATCGCCCACCCATCTGGTGCCTGCTTCGGCGCGTAAGCGGGCGAGCCTGCCTTCTTGCCCCGCTGAGCCAGCTCGTACTGGTCCCGCTTCAGCTCGTGGCCAAACTTGCGGCGCGCCGCCGCATACCTGGCCAAGCTGACCGCTGGATCCACTCTGTCATCTCGGCCTTGAACCCTGGCCATACGCGAGGCTGGAGTTAGGCCGGGGTAGCCACCTACTATTTAGCTTGCCTAGACGGTTAGTGTTTAGGCATACTAAAATGACGGCCTGGCGAAGGCTATGAAGTACCGGGACGTCGAGCGGGCGCTCCTGGCCAATGGCTGCACGTGGAAGCAGGGCAAGGGCGACCACATCAAGTGGTACTGCCCGTCATCCTGCGGCAAGCATGTCGCGGTCGTGACCCAGGCGAGGCAGGTTTCACCTGGCGTAGTCGCCGACACGATCGCAAAGCTCGCCTGCCTCCCTGCCGGGTGGCTTCAGTTACCGTGCCGACGACGGCACACAGCCGGACGCCACTAGGGAAGAAGAGGAGATGATCATGACCGGAAGGACGGCCGCCGACACTAGCACCTACCACGTCACGGCGAAGCGGTGGAAGCGCGGCTGGGAACTGCACATCGACGGCGTCGGCGTGACCCAGTCCCGCACACTCGACACCGCCGAGCAGATGGTCCGCGACTATATCGAGACGCTCACTGAAAAAGACGTCAGCGGCGACCAAGTCGTCATCACACCCGACCTCGGCGAGCTTAACGGCAAGGTGGCGACCGTCCGTGAACTACTCGCCGCAGCAGACCGCCAGCAGCAGGAAGCGCGGAGTTCCTATCGCGCGCTCGCAGCAGATCTGCGAGCAGCCGGGCTTTCTGTGTCGGATACCGCCGCGATCCTGGGCGTGTCTCGCGGGCGCGTGTCCCAGCTCAGCAAAGCGTCATAGCCGCGAGCAACGCACCGCGATCTCCGGGGTTCAGGCGGTGCCAGGCAGCGCGGGGCGGGGGAACGGCGCGCGCCCGGGATTGGCCGGTTCACCGGCCGCGGGTACCGGGGTGCTCATAGCTGCTGGCCGTGCTGATCTGGCGGGCGACCTCGCCCAGGCTGGCGCCGGAGAACACGGGGGTGCCTATGGGTAGGGCGATGTAGCCGCCGGTTCATCGGCCTACTGATAGACGAGCCGGGCCCCCGGGACCGCTGCGCGCCCGGCCCACTCCGGCGGCATGGAATCGGTCGTTGCCGGCGCGGCTCGGCGGCGAACAGACCTGTGTACCTGATCGGGTGCTCGCCTGCGGGTGGTCTGCCTTCACCATCTCGGTATTGCCCGTCGCCGATTATCGTCCGGGTCAAGTTCCGCCATATTCGATCTCTGAGCGGATGCAGCGGCTCAGGGCCTGGCCGGGCCATCGCGGAGCGCGCCGCGTACCTGGTCCAGCGACACTTCGGGATCGAATTCGGTCAGCCACCAGGTGGCGCCCGCCTTGGCATAGGGGGCCGGGTCGGTGCCGGGCGGGAGGGCGATTGCGATGTCATACGGCGTGGTCGCGGGCTCGCGGAGGCTGGTGATGACGGCGGTGATCTCGGCGAGCTGATCTGGGTGCTCGAGGTTTACCGGGAAGAACCCGTCGTAGCGGGCCGCCCGGCGCAGCGGCCTGGAACTTCCGGGGAACCCCGCGACCCATACCGGCACTCCGGGCCGCTGTAGCGGCCGGGGGAGGAACTGGATGCCGTCAACCGTGTAATGCTCGCCGCGGTGATGCACCGGCTGGCCAGACCAGGCTGCCGTGAGGATTTGCAGTGCCTCATCGAGCATCTGGCCGCGCTGCCGGTCATCGAGCTGCTCCCCGGTGGCAGACAGCTCGCCGCCGAAGCGGTCGCTGCCAAGGCCGACCCCTAGGGTGAGGCGGCCGTCGCTGAGCGTGTCCAGCGTCGCGGTTTCCCTGGCCACCTTAGGCGGGCGGCGGCGGGCCAGCGGCACGACCATCGGGCCCAGCCGCAAGCGTTCCGTCACGCTGGCGGCCGCCGCCAGTGTGATCCACGGGTCAGCCACCTGCCGGACGGGCGCCCGCCAGTTCAGGTGGTCCCAGACAAAGAACCCGTGCCAGCCGGCTTCCTCCGCCTCAGCGGCCAGCCGTACGACCGCCACCGGGTCGGCAAGATCATCGAAGAGCGGCAGCCACAGCGCCGAGCGCAGCAGGGTCATTGCTCTGTTGCGATGGTCATGTCTGTTGCTCCGATATGTGGTGCCTGATTCGGGCGGGGTCAGGCCAGGGGGCGAAGGCCTGCGGCGGTGAGCAAGTAGGCATCCTGGTCGTAGCCGGGGCCGGTGAGATCGACAATCGCTTGGCCGACCTGTTCGGGGGTGAGCGGCGGGCCGCCAGCCGGGGCAGATGTGCCCTGCTGGCCGGCATAGGCGGCGAAGAACACGGCGCCCAGCTCGGTGGCGGGGGTTAGCTGCGGCAGCACCGAGACGAACCGGATGCCCAGGCCGGCCCGCCGCGATTCTTCGGCGGCGTAGCCGGTGAGCCACCGGATGGCGGCCTTGGCCCCGGCGTAACCGCCCGACAGCGGCGAGCCGAACAATGCCGCGCCGCTGGATAGCGTGATCACGGTGCTGCCCGGCTCGAGCGGGGCCAGTAGCGCCTCGCGGGTCCAGTGGAACGCGTGCGCCACGTCAACGTCCCAGTTGCGGCTGAACGTCTGCCAGGTATGGTGCTGGACCGGCCGCGGCAGCGGGGTCGCCCCGGCATTGAGCACCAGCACGCGGGGATGGTAGGTGTCGATCAGCGCGCCGGCCACCATCGGGTCGGCGGCATCGGCAGCCACCGCCGTGAACGACCCGCCGAGCTGGGTGTGCAATTCTTCCAGCGGGCCGCGGTCGCGGGCGACCCCGGCGACCTGCGCGCCCGCCGTGCTCAGGGCGGTGGCGATGCCCCGGCCGAAGCCTCGGCTAGCGCCAGTGACCAGCGCTGTCGTGCCTGCTAGCTCATTGTCCGGCATAATGATCCTCCGTGTTCTCGGCGGGTTCGGCGCTGGTTATCGCCCTGCTTATACAGACCAGCCGGATTCCCGGAAATCGCCCCAGGTCCGGCCTGAGCCGAGCGCCTGGCTCTGGGGCGGCCGGGCCCGGGCCTGCCGGAGCGCGTCGGTGACATCCGCGCACACTTGGCGAGTACGGGCTGCGAGGGCGCTCAGCTGGTCATGCGCCCCGGTCTTGATCGCCCGGGCGGGCGCGCCTCGTCGAGCAGGACCTGGGCGGTCTGTTCGCGGGCGGCGGGTCGGCCGGCCCAGGCGCGGAGCCGGAAACCCTTGTTACCAGCCGGGTCCTGGATAACTCCGTCGAGCGAGAGATTATCGCTGATGACGATCTTTCCCATATCGCTTCTCCTAATCGCGTTGCCGACTGCCGCTGAAACCGCCACCGCGACGCCGGGAAGCGGCGGCTCTCGTCGCAGCTCAGTCCTGGCCGGTCAGCATGAACACCGGAAACTGCCGCGTGGTCCTGGCCTGGTGTTCGCCAAGAGTGGGATACTCCGCTACCAGCTTCGGCCACAGCTCGGCCCGGGTGACGCCGGCCAGTTCGTCTGCCAGGACCGTGAATGTCTGAGCACCCACCTCAACGGTGATCCTGGGGTTGGCCTTGAGGTTGTAGTACCAGTCTGGGTGGGCGGGCGATCCTCCGCTGGAGGCGACGATCACGAAACGGCCGTCTCCGTGAGGGAAGCAGCCCAGCGGTGTGATGCGCTCGACCCCGGACCTGGCGCCGATGTGGTGGATGAGGATCAGCGTGGTGCCCGCCCAGGGGCCGCCGACGCGTCCCTGGTTTGCCCGGAACTCCTCGATGATCTTGGTGTTATAGTCGCTGCCTTCGTTCGGAGCCGAGGTCGTCATGAATCTCCTTTGAGGCGCGTTACTGGCTGTCGTATTCGTCGTGGCGGCGGATCCACAGCTGGAACCCATCGTCCTCATGGCGGCCTTCCGGTGCCCGGTCGAGGATCGCGTAGTAGCCCATCAGGAACTCCACCCCGCGGGCCCCGGCCGAATAGGTCTGGTAGACAGCCCCGCAGTCCAGAACGAAGACGCTGAAACCGAAACCCTCGGTCAGGTAACCGATGACGTCGGTGCCGGTCTCCCTTCCACTCGCTCTTGTCGCGGCTGAAGTCGAAGTAGTTGTCCAGGACGCGCCAGGCGACTTTTTCGCCGGCCACCAGCCCGGTGACCTTGATCCGGCAGCGATGGGCGTCCTGGTACCGGTAGGTGAACTCTTCGCCGGCCTTACCGGCGTCACCCTCGATGTCCTCTGACCACCAGCCCCGGACGTTGGTAATGGCACGGAAGACTTCTTCGGGCGTCTGGTCGACTGAGAAGGCAGCGGTGAAGCTCGCGGTTTCGGCCGGGCTGGCAGTCATGTCGGGACTCCTGGCAGGCTGGTTCTGGGCCTGCCAGCATGTTCCGGTGCCGGGCGCGGGCCGCCATCGGTGGTGCGCTACGGCATTTGCGCCTCCCCGCTACGTATTTAGCCGGGCTGCGGCCCCGCGAGTACGTGGCGGCGTCATACGGCCGACTGGACTCCGGCGCCCGCTGCGAACCGGGCCAGCTCAGAGCGGCTGTGACCGGTCTTCGCCAGCAGCCGTTCCACGTGCTTTTCCACCGTGCGGACCGACAGGTGCAACGCCCCGGCTATCTCCCGGTTGGAGCGCCCCGCGGCGACCTGGGCCAGCACCTCGGCCTCCCGCGCGGTGACGCCCCGGCCGGCCAGCAAGCCGGTCAGTCTCGGCGCTTCGCTTCGGGGCCGGCGCGGCACCGCCTCGCCCATGGCACGCAGCGCTGCCCGGCATTGACCGGCGAAGTTGGGCAGGCCGAGATCCTCGAAGTCCGACAGGGCCTCCCGCACCCAAACGGCCGGATCCCCCCACCCGTCACGGTAAGCGCAGGGGGCGGCCAGCAGCCGGGCCAGGCTACGGGTGAATCCGCCTTCGATGCGCCTGAGAGCGCGATCCGCCGCGCCGAAGATCGATGCTGTGTCCCCGCCTGCCCGGCCGGCGGCAACGGCGTCAGCCACCCCCAGAGTGGCGCGGCTCATCGTGGTGTCGAAGCTGAGCCGCCGGCACTCGTCCCGGGCATGCGCCCCGCCCGAGTCGCTGACGGTTCGCAGTAGCGCCCACCGCCCAGCGAAGTCACGCCCGCCGCCGACGGCTCGCAGCACGTCCATGGCGCGGTCCATCGCGTCCACCGCTTCGGCAAGCCGCCCTTCGCCGAGGTGGTACAGGGCGACGCCGTTCGCCAGCAGGTGCATCTTCACGGTATCGCTATCACCTTCCGTCGCACGCGCCTGCACGGCAGCGGCCTCCATCGCCATGCGGTTGCCGGAGAAACCGTGCGCCACTGCCTGCAGCGCGAGGCTCATCGGCAGGGAAGCCAGGCCGAACCGACGGGAGGCCTCCTCGCAGCGAGCCGCGGCCTCCAGCGTGAGGCCCGCCTGGCCTCGGGCGCTGTAGGTAGCCGCCAGCTGGAGATCGATCATGGCGACCATCGAGATGGCCCCCGCGGCCAGCGCCTCCCTGCGAGCCTCTTCCAGCCGGGCGGTGCCAAGCGTCTCGAACATGTCGATCGTGCCAAGTTCCTGGAGCGACTTGATCCTGAAGACCGGCAGGGCGTTCCGCGAGGCGCACTCGTACGCCTCCTCGAACGCGGCGCCAGCCACGCCCGTGCAGCTCCCGCGCTCGGCCCGGCCGATCACCCACAAGGCTCGGCAGGTCACCTCCGCGAGCCCGTCATCCCGCGCGTCGGCGAGCGCCGCACGGGCGAAGTCGACAGCAGCCGCTATGTCATTCGTTGCCAATGCCACCTCGGCCGCGGCGATGGCCCGGCGGGCGGCACCCGGCCGGTCCAGAGCGGATGTGGAACGCAATGTCTCCAGGTAGCTCTCAGCGTCGTCCCAGCGCCCGGCGGAGATCATGGCGTCCGCCAGGTCGAAGAGCACCTCGGTGCGTACCGCCGGGTCGCAGTCGCCCGCCGATAGGATGCGGTGCCCGGCTTCGAGCGCGCGCCGTGGCTGGCCGGCGATGGTCCATATGGACAGCAAGACGCGATCCGCCTCCAGCGGCCGCGCGCCTTGCGCGCGAAGGGCCAGCGCTTCGGCGGAGCCGAGCGACCCCTCCCGCAACGCCCGGCGGGCCGCTTCCAGCCACAGGTCGGCGGCGCGCAACTGGTCGCCGGCCTCGGCCGCGAGGCCGGCCGCGAGCTGGCACGTCTCGCCCTCAAGGCCCGGGTGCAGCTTACGCAGCGTCTCAAGCAGGCTGGTACATATAGCTTGCCGTTCCTCGGGGAGCAGCGACGATCGCACTGCCTCCGCGGTCAGCGCGTGGCGGAACCGGAATCCCGCTCCGTCCGTGTCGATGAGCTGCACACGGGCTGCCTGGCGGAGCCGGCCGATCGCCTCCTGCGGCGGGCTCCGGGTCGCCGCCGCCACAACGTGCCAGTTAAAGTTGCGCCCCAACATCGCCGCGAAGCCGAGGAAACGCGCCGTCGACTCCGGCAGCAACCGGAGGCGGGCCTCCACCGCCGCGGCGATGGAAACCGGAACGAGCTGCCCCGGATCCGCCTCGCCTAGCGCGACCGCCAGTAGCTCTTCGATGAAGAACGGGACGCCGTCGCTCCTGAGCACGACGGCATCGACGAGTTCCTGCAGCAGCGACGTGGCGCTCAGGCACGCCCGTAGCATGACTTCGGATTCGGCCGGACCGAGCGGGAACAAGGAGATGGGGTGGACCGCCCGGCGAGCCCACAACGCCGACACCACCTCGTCGCCCGGTCCCGGCTCATCATCACGCAAGGTGGCCACGACCAGGGCAGCGTGACCGAACACGTGGTCGGCAAGGTACTCGACCACCTCAAGCGTTTCCCGGTCGGCCCAGTGCACGTCCTCGATAACCAACAGCGCGGGAGCATCCGGTGACGACCACTCCACCATGAGCCGCAGTACGCCCTCGGCCAGGACGATCAACCCGCCGTCCACGCCCCCGGCATGCTCCCCGGACCACTCGGGAACCAGCGACCCCAGGATCGGCCGGAAGGCCGCCAGCCGCGGCGATGGCGCCAGCCCGACCCGGGCGGCAGCGAGCAGGGCCTCCCGCAACGGGCGGAACGGCACGTCCCCGGCAGCCGGGCTGCACCGGCCGGCCAGGACAGTCCCGCCCGCGGCCCGGACCCAGTCCGCGAGCTCCCGGATCAGGCGGCTCTTGCCGATCCCGGCTCGCCCGCGCACTACGAGCATCTGGCCGCCAGCCCGCCACGCCTGCTGAAGCTGGGCGAACTCGCGGTCACGCCCGACCATGACCGGGCACAGCATGCTAGCGGCGTTCGAGGCCCGCGCCACCTGTCCCACAATCAGCCATGGTACGTAAGCGCCGGATGATGAGGTCCCGGCTGGTGAGCCGTCTCCCGCATCTCGCTCGAGCTCTCGACCGCATAGCTGCTCGCCCAGGTCGCGTAGGCGGCTGAGCACGCGCAGAACCGGATAGTCGGCGCGCGGGCGCGGCCGCTTCACGAAGTGCGCAGGGACGACCCCGTCTCCAGCAGGGTCTTCAGGCTGGCCAGGACGGCAGGCCACCCCTCGGAGATCGCTGGCAGCACGGCGCTGCCCGGCGCGAAGCCGTCGTGGGTGACGGTGAGCTTGACGACACCGTGGCCGACGTCCTCGATGTCGAAGGCGACCTTGGAGCGGGCTTCGGCGCGCCAGGTCGCGGCGGTCGCTTCGTCCATGCCGACCGCAGCGGCCCACTCAGGGGTGATCGTGTGCCAGGTATAGGCCAGCCGGCGGGGCGGATCGGCCTCGAGGATCACCTGCCCGGGACCGGTCACGGCCAGTCCGGCTTCCTCGTGCGCCATCTCGTAGGCGGAGCCCTTCTTCCAGTCGGAATGGAACGTCTTCGGGCCAGCTGTCTGGTGCCGCCAGTAGCGCTTCATCAATGCAGGGTCGGTGAGGCCCTGCCAGACGCGCTCAGGCGTCTCCTGAATGTAGGTCGTGTAGACGAAGGCGGTCTGCTCATCCTTGGCATCCATGGCGGTGACCTCCGGTGCGGTAGCGGGGATTCGGTCTTGCACGTACCCGGGTCCGATTGCACGCATGCCCGCGAGGCACATGCTGCTGTCCACCCTGTACGACTACCTGATGGCCACCGGCGCCGAGGGAGCCAGCATCGTCGTGATCGTCCACGGCCACCGGATAGAGCTCGACCTGAGCGGGCTCCGGAAACCGTGCGGCTCGGCCAGCTGCTGGCCGCTCCCGGGATCACCGTGATTAACGACGGAACGGACCGGCTGCGTGTGTCCGGCATTACCGCCGAGCAGATCGGTACGGCGGCCTGGCGGGCCCGGTTGCCCGTCTACGAGCTCACCCCCGCGCACGCTCATCGGCCTATTACAGTGGACGGACATCGTGCCGCTCTCCAGCGGGCACGGCCCGAGGCAAGAAACGATCATGCCCGGAGATGATGTGACACCCTCCGTTATTCCAGGGCCCCGGCCCTCCCATCACTCCGGCCCCGGATATGTGGCGAACTCCAAAGCGCCCGACTTCGAGCTAGACGCGCCGCTGAGAGAGGCCGCGGCGCGGTGGCTCAACCTGGTGCCCGCCGAACACCGCCATGACGCCCGGGCGAAGGATGTCCTGGAGACGCTGCGGGAACATACGCGCAGCAGCCCTGATCATCCGCTCGGGGCCCTGTGGGTAGCCCATCGCCACCTGCGGGATCCGGTGCCCGCCGTCCGGATCGCGTCGCTCGTGCTCGCCTCGGAGGCGCTGTGGTGGCTCGGGCATTTTGAGGATGCGCGCAGGGCCGCCCAGGCGGCGGCCGACGCCGACCCGGCATCTGCCCAGGCGCTGTGGCGCCTCGCGGTCGCGCTGTACCGTCAGGGCCGGTTCGAGGAGGCGGGCGAACGCCTCGATGACCTTCTGGAACTGGCCAGCCGGTTCGCTCCCGGGTGGGCGCTACGCGGCCAGGTCAAGGTCTGGCTCGACGCGGGCAACCCGGACGCGGGGCGGGCCGACTTCGCCGCCGCGGCCGCGCTGAGTTCCGGTCCGGGCACCTGGGTGGTGCCGTACCGGATGGCGGGTGCTGACTTCCAGGCGGCGGCTGATGCGGAGATCAGGGTTCATGACTCCGAGACCGGCGGTTCCTCCGGCGGCCGTGCGGACGTGGTGCTCCTGCCGGACAAGTCGCGGGTCGAGAGGGGCGTAGATCCGGATCGCCGGTGGCATCTGGAAGGGCCCAGCACCGGGGGCGGCGACTCGGACAGTTTGTTTGCCGGGCTGGGCGGGGATTTCGCCGCGGGCGCACGTTCGCGCGTCTCCTTCGGGACGAGGTTCGTTCTTTACCAGCGGAACATCGAGAACCTCTGTGAGGACCGGGCGGCAGTGTGCGAGGAGATCCGCAAATCGGTGGCCGAGCTTTTCGACGCGGCCCTCGAGTCCCGCGCGACGATCGCCATCAAGGGTGCGCCCGAGCAACACGCCGAGGGGGCAAACATCCCAGGCGATGAGGACGGCTAGCGCCAGACCCATGGGAAATCGGCCCGCGGCAGCTTTAGCCGAGGCGAATCCGGGTCTGGTCCGAAGCGAACAAGTAATAGCTGGCCAGCGCCCCGCTGTAGACCAGGAACGCGATGTAGATGATCAAGCTGACCAGCGAGCCGCCGCGGGCAGTATTGAAACGCGCGAGGAACGGCGCGAGCAGCACCAGGTCGTATGCGAGGAACCCGGCCAGTTGCCCGATGGCGTTGCCCCAGTGCGGATCCAGGACGCCGTAAATGAAGTAGGTGGCCGCACCGAGAAAGATCAGGCCGAACATCACCGAGGTCTCGGCACCCAGCTGCCACGGGAAGATGCTGGCGTGAAGCAGCAAAGCTATCCCGGCTCCGATCAGGATTATCGCGAAGGCGCCGAATGACACGCGCACCGGCTGGGGCATCGGCCGCTGGTCGGCCCACCGGATCGGCCGGGCCAGGAGGAACGCGCCGGCCGACCCCGCTGCGGCGAGCCCGAAGGCCAGCGCGTAGGGCCAGAGCCGGGGCTCATGCGAATTCCCGGTCAAGGTGAGGACGTACACGAACATCCCGCCGTACATCACGGTCAGATCGAGTGCTCCGGCGCGCATGGCCGCCGCCTCGCCGCTCAGCGCTATCCAGAGCACCGGGACCGCTATCGCCGCCAGGATTGACGCGATGAAGATGTAGGAGAGCGGCTTAGCCGGCCACGGCCATAGGCCCGTAGCCCACGAAACCTGCGCCAGGAACGCGGCGACGAGCACGAACAAGATCAGCGTCGCGGGGACCAGTGCCGCCCGCACCATTGTCACGCGCACCGAAGCCCCCCGCCCGGATGGGAACGCTGCGATCTGGATAACCGATAACCGGTGCCAGGGTCCGGCGCGTACTCGCGGGCCTATCCAGGGCGCCCACAATACCGTGTTTCATCTCGGCGGTCCCGGGCACACTGCGGATCTCCGCGGAGGTGTTCACCAAGCTCGGCATCGCCTCGCGCCGCGAACTGGCCCGCGTCCTGACCGGCCCGGAGCCGCGCGAACTGCCAACGCTCCTTGATCCACACCGACAGGTGGGCGGGCTCGAGCGCGGCGTGCACCGCGCTGGTCAGCTCGTCCCGGACCGTCCCCAGGTCCACCGCGTCCTGCAGCCGCGCCGCGAACGCGGTGACGATCTGGTCGGCGTTGTACCGGGCCCGGTTGAACCGCCGGTCCACGACCCGCTGCACCCGCCGGCGCAGCGGATGGAACAGCGCCGCCACGATCAGCGTCGAGCCCGCCACCACGACCGGCGAGGACGACGGCCGGACCAGGCTGGCCAGCAGTACCAGGCCCAGGTACACGCCGACCAGCAGCCCGGTGACGATGGCGTAGGCCAGTGTCCGGCTGAAGATCCGGTCGATGTCGTACAGCCGGTACTTGACGATCCCCACGCCGATCGAGGCCGGCAGCACGGCCGCGCCGAGGTCGGCGGCGTCCTGGACGGCCTGCGCGGCCAGGGAGGAGTAGTTCCCGGCGAAGATCGTGATCGTGGTGGCCGACCACGCAGCACGCCGCCCCGCCGATCAGCCACTTGAGCTGCTGCCGCTGGTTCCCGGTGGAGCGCCGGTACCGCCCCGCCTGGCGGCCCATGATGATCGCCCAGCACACCAGGATCAGCGCGTCGGCGGTCCAGCCCAGCGGGCCCAGGATCCCGCCCGCGGCCGGCACCGCCAGCGGCGCGCCCGACGGCCCGATCCGCAGCGGGTGCCGCGAGATGGCCAGCGCCTGCCCGGCGACCAGGGTCGCGGTGAACATGGCCGAAGCGGCCAGGAACACCCACAGCAGCGAGCGCCACCGCAACGGCTGGGACCGGCCGCCGGGGAACAGCAGCACGGTCAGCGCGGCCAGCACCGCGATGCCGAACTCCGCCGACTCCGCCATCACCGCCACCGGGCCCAGCGGCAGCGTGCCGCGATGGAGCCGGTAGTCCAGGACGGAGTACAGCAGCGCGATGCCGACCACCGGCGTCAGCAGCGACCAGCCGAGCAGCAGCCATCCGATCGGGCTGCCGGGCTGGCGCCTGGCCACGACGAAGCCCACCGCCAGGCAGACCAGGGCCGCCACCGTCCCGCCCGCGCCGTAGGCGGCCCGCTGGTAGTCCCGGGTCAGCAGCAGCAGCACCCCGCAGATCCCGAACATCACCACGGTCACCGCCGCGACCGCCAAAGCCACCCGGCCGGACGCGGGCCCGGACGCGGTGCCGGACGCGGGCCCGGAAATGGGCCCCGAAATGGGCCCGGAAATGGGCACTGCCGCGCGGAACTGTCCCGCGGTGGCCTCGGCCGCCATAGCGCCCTCCGGAAGTCCGGTGTCCGCCCGACACGCAATTCCAGCTTAAAGAAAAAGGGAGCAGCAACTAGCCCGCCCGAACGTCTCTATCTACATGGAGCCAGATGACCCGGGCAGCTCCGCGGCGCTCCACTGGCCTGAACCACAGCTGCCCGACCACGACGCGGAAACCGCCGGGGACGCCCAGGCGGCGGTCACGGCGCTGTACCGCGTCCACGCGGTGGGCCTGATCCGCCTGGCCTATCTCATGCTCGGCGACCGGGCGGCCGCCGAGGACGCGGTCCAGGACGCGTTCTACGGCCTGTACCGGCACTGGGACCGGCTCGCCGACCCCGCCGGCGCCCCGGCACGGTCCGGTCCGCCACGCACCGGGCGCTGAAGGCGCTCGGCCATCTCCTGGAGAGCACGTCATGACCCCGCTCGAGAGCAAGCTGCGGGCCGCGTTCCGCGAGACCGCCGACGAGATCCCCGCCGAGGCCCCCCCGCTCTACCTGAACCTTCAGCCGCGAGCCGGCCAGAACGGGCGGCACCCCAGGCGGCACCCCAGGTGGCACGGATGGGCCGCGCCGCTGGCCGCCGCGGCCGTGGTCATGGCGGCCGTCGCCGGCTCCCTGACCGTGGCCGGAAGCCTGAAGCATCGGCCCGCCGCCGCCGGGCCGCCGGCCAGCCCGGACGGCGTCCCGCCGTACTACGTCGCGCTGACCGTGCCGGGCACCTACACCGACATCTACGCCAGGGAAGACGGCACCGCCGCCGAGGTGCGGGCCACCGCCACCGGGGCGGTGCTGGCGCGGATCGCGGTGCCCAGGCCGTACGTCCAGTTCGCCGCCGTGACCGCCGCGGCCGACGACCGCACGTTCGTCCTGGTCGCGGAGGAGAGGGGCGCTCGCCCAAGGACGAACTACACGCCGTCGCGCTTTTACCTGCTGCGTTTCGACCCGGCCAGCGGCCGCGCGTCGCTGCGGGCGCTGCCGGCCGCGTTCATCCCGGCCGGCGACGACGTGTGCGACACGGCCCTGTCGCCGGACGGTACCCTGCTGGCCGCTGATATCGGCGGCGACTGCGTCCAGCGCGACCGGCTGCACGTGTTCGACCTGGCGACCGGGATGGTGCGGGTCTGGAACGGGGGCACGAACGCGGCCTACTTCGGCGGTACCAGCCCCGACGCGCTGTCCTGGACCGCCGACGGGAAGCACGTCGCGTTCGCCGGGTCCGGGGCCTTCCCGACGGGGAGCGAGGTCCGGCTGCTCGACGTGACCGTCCCGGGCTCGGACCTGCTGGCCAACAGCAAGCCGGTCTGCGAGTGGGCGGCCATGGACAGCAGCAGTTCCTGGGCGTGGCGCGGCGTGAAGGTCACCCCCGACGGCCGGACGGTGGTGATCAACGCGGAACTCGCCACCGAGATCCCCCCGGTCCGCGTCCAAGACCTGCTGGTTAAGTGCTCGACGGCCACCGGCCGGGTGACCACGGTGTTTGCCAGACCCTACACCCTGGGCGGCTACTGGTACGAGCAGGTGATGTACACCAACGCCACCGGGAGCGTGCTGGTCGTCACCGGCGTGCGCAAGGGCAATACGGCGGGCATCCTGCGCGGGCGGGTGTATACGCCGATCCCCTGGTCCGCGCGCACGGTCACCGCGGTGTGGTAGCCGGGCCCCTCTCGCGTACCGTGGCGGGGTGACCCCACGCCTGACCTCCCTGTCGCCCGGCGCCGGCTGCGCGTGCAAGCTGCCGCTGGCCAAGCTCGAGGCCATGTTCGCGATCGATGGACGCCATCGCCTCGGCCCACGGCGACCTGCTGATCGGCGCGGCCGAGGCCGACGACGCCGCGGTGCTGCGCCTGGACGCCGAACGTGCCCTGGTCCTGACCACCGACTTCTTCACCCCGATCGTGGATGACCCGGGGGACTGGGGCCGGATCGCGGCCGCCAACGCGCTGTCCGACGTGTACGCCATGGGCGGCCGGCCGCTGTTCGCGGTCAACCTGGCCGCCTGGCCCGGCGACGGCCTGGACGTCGCCATCCTCGGCCAGGTCCTGCAGGGCGGCGCCCGGGTGGCCGCGCAGGCCGGCTGCGTCATCGCGGGCGGGCACACCATCGACGACCCGGTGCCCAAGTACGGCCTGGCCGTGGTCGGCCTGGCCGACCCCGCAAAGCTGATGACCATCGACCGCGCCGCCCCCGGCGACCGCCTGATCCTCACCAAGCCGGTCGGTACCGGCGTGATCGCCACCGCCGTCAAGCGCGGCGCCCCGGCCCCCGACGTCGTGGCCGCCGCGGTCGCGTCCATGACCCAGCTCAACGCCGAAGCCAGCCAGGCCGCCCTGGCCGCGGGCGTCATCGCCGCCACCGACGTCACCGGCTTCGGCCTGCTCGGCCACCTGCACCGCATGCTCGCCGCCAGCGGCGCCGCCGCCACCGTCACGGCCGCCGCCGTGCCACTGCTGCCCGCCGCCCTGGACCTGGCCGCCGCGGGCTTCGTCTCCGGCGGCACCCGCGCCAACACCGCCCGGGTCAGCCCGCACACGACCGTCGACCCGGCCGTCCCCGCCGACCTGGCCGTCCTGCTCTACGACGCGCAGACCTCCGGCGGCCTGCTGCTGGCCGCCCCCGCCGCCGGGACCGACGCCCTGCTCGCCGACCTGCGGGCCCGCGGCCTGCCCGCGGCCCTGATCGGCGAGGTCACCGCCGGGGCGCCCGGTCACATCGACGTGCACCCCTGACCCGTTTCCCCCGGATACGGTGAGCGGATGAGCACCGGGCCCGCCGCGCCGCACCCAGCGCCGCGCCACGCCCCGCGCCCACCCGGCCGCCGCACCCCGCGCCGGAGCCTGCTCGCCGCCCTCCTCCTCCTCCTCCTCCTCCTCCTCCTCCTCCTCCTCGCCGCCGTCGCCGCCGCGGCCGCACTGGCCGCCGCGACCCCGGCCGCCGCCCGGACCCCGGCCGCGGCCGCCCCGCCCCGGCACGTCGTCATCGTCGGCCTGTCCGGCCTGCGCTGGAGCGACCTGTCGCCCGCCGCCACCCCCGCCCTGTGGCGGCTCGCGGCGCAGGGCTCGGTCGGTTCCCTGGTCGACTACGCCGTGCTCCCGCTCACCTGCCCGGCCGACGGCTGGCTGACCCTGAACTCCGGCGCCCGCGCCCAGACCGGCCACACCGACGCCGGCTGCCGCGCCTTCCCGGCCGTCCGCCAGGCCGGCCCGGCGCCACCGTCCCCGCCCTGCCCGCCCTGATCGGCTACAACCAGCGCTTCCGCAACGACCCGGACTGGGGCCTGCTCGCCAGTGCCGCAAACAGCGCGGCCGGCTGCGCCACCGCCGTCGGCCCCGGCGCGGCGCTCGCCCTGGCCGGCCCGTCCGGCGCCGTGGCCAGTTACCTGCCGTCCCCGGCCGCGCTGACCGCGGTGGTGCTGGCCCGCTGCCCGCTGACCGTCGTGGACCTGGGAAATACCGGATCTACGGAACGGGCCGTGGCTCTCGCGGCCGCGGACGCCGAACTGAAGCACCTCGTGGCCGAACTCCCGGCCGGCACCACCCTCCTCATCACCGCGCCCGGCTCGGTGACCAAGCCGCCGCACCTCCAGCTGACCCTGGTCGACGGGGCCGCGTACCAGGCCGGCCTGCTCGAGTCCACCTCGACCCGCCAGCCCGGCCTGGTCGTGCTCACCGACCTGACCACCACCGTGCTCGGCTGGCTGGGCCAGCCGGTGCCCTCCGGCGTGGTCGGCGCGCAGCTCACCCGGGGCGCCCGCGGGCCCCTGCCGGCCGCCGTCCGCGCCCTGACCGGCCGGGACACCGCCGAACAGGTCTGGCGCTCCACGCACAACGACTTCTTCTGGGCCTACACGCTGGCCGACGCGGCCGTCCTGGCCGCCATCGGCCTGGTGTTCCGGGGCGCCGCGCCGGACCGCCGCCGCCGGCGCGCGCAGGGCTGGCGGATCGCCGCGGTGTTCGCCGTCTCGGTCCCGGCCGGGACGTTCCTGGCCAGCCTGGTGCCGTGGTGGCGCTTGGCCCACCCGGCGGCCTGGCTGTACGGGGTGGCCGTGGCGCTGGCCCTGGTCATCGGCGGCACCGCGCTGCTCGTGACCCGGCGGCGTGACACCCTGGCCCCGTTCGGCCTGATCTGCCTGTTCACCGTCGCGGTCCTGGGCGTGGACGTGATGACCGGATCCCGGCTGCAGCTGGAGACGCCGTTCGGCCTGTCGGTGATCGAGGCCGGCCGGTTCTACGGCATCGGCAACGAGGCGCTGGGCATCTACGGCATCACCGCCCTGTTCGCCGCGGCCTGGCTGGCCCTCGGCATGCTGCGGCGCTCTGCCCATTCCCGGGCCCATTCCCGGGCCCAATCCCGCGCCCAATCCCGCGCCCCCTCGCTGGCCGGTTCCCGGCCGTCCTCGCGGCGCCCGGCGCTGGCCGCGGTGACCGCGGTCGCGGTGTTCGCCGTGTTCGCCTCGGGCTGGCCCGGGTTCGGCGGCAAGGCCGGCGGGACGATCGCCATGGTGCCGTGCTTCGCGCTGCTGCTGATGGCGGTGGCCGGGGTCCGGCTCAGCTGGCGCCGGCTGGTTCTGGCCGCGGTCAGCGGCCTGGCCCTGTTCGCCGTGTTCGCGCTGGTCAGCTACTTCACCAAGGTCACGGGTAAGTCCGACATCGGCACGTTCGCGGGCAACACGCTGCACGGGAACGGCGGCAGCCTGCTGCTGCGCAAGATCCACTTGAACCTCGGCTCGCTCACGGTCGACATGTTCAGCCCGCTGGTCCCGATCGTGGTCGTGCTGACCGGGCTGATGCTGTGGCGGCCCGCCTGGTTCGGGCTGCGGAGCCTCCCGCTGGCCTGCGCGGCCGAGCCGCTGCTGCGCCCGGTCCTGGCCGTGCTGTGGCTGATGCCGGCGCTCGGCTGGTTCGCCGACGACTCCGGGGTGATCGTCCCGGCCGCGGCGCTGCCGCTCGCGCTGCCGCTGGGCATCGCCGTGATCGCCGCGACGGCGTACCGCTATCGTTCGTCCCAGGGGAGCGATCAGGAAGGGCTCAGTGCAGTACCAGCTATCGCGGATCGTGGCAGGCCCGTTCCTGCACACGATCTGGCGGCCGAGGGTGACCGGCGCGGAGAACATCCCGGCGTCGGGTGGCGCGATCCTGGCCGCTAACCACCAGTCGGTGGTCGACTCCGTGTTCCTGCCGCTGATGGTCAACCGCCCGGTGACGTTCTCGGCCAAGGCCGAGTACTTCACCGCCTCGGGTCCCATGGGCCGGCTGTGGGCTTACTACCTGCGGGCCACCAACCAGCTGCGGATGGACCGCGAGGGCCCGCGCGCCGCCCAGGACACCCTGGAGGCGGCGCTGGCCCTGCTCCAGCAGGGCCAGCTGTTCGGCATCTACCCCGAGGGCACCCGGTCCCCGGACGGCCGCCTGTACCGCGGCCGCCCCGGTGTCGGCTGGCTGGCCCTGAAGTCCGGCCTCCCCGTGATCCCGGTCGCCCTGTCCGGCACCAGGAAGGTCCTGCCCCCCGGCCGGATGATCCCCCGCCCGGGCCGCATCGGGGTCACGATCGGCAAGCCCCTCGCGATCGCCCCCGAACTGTTCGACGCCCCCCCGGCCAAGGCCCGCCGCCAGATCGCCGACCAGGTCATGGCCGCCATCCAGCAGCTCTCCGGCCAGGAATACGTCCCCGTCTTCGCCAGCGACCGCAAAGCCGAGCTAGCCGCCCGCCCCGGCGCCTCCTAGCTGGCGCACTCCGGGCACAGGCCGAACAGCTCGACGGTGTGCCCCACGTCGGTGAAGCCCGCCTCCGCGGCCACCCGCTCCGCCCACTGCTCCACGGCGCGGCCCTCCACCTCCACGCTGCGCCCGCACTGACGGCAGGTCAGGTGGTGGTGATGCACGGTGGTCCCGCACTGGCGGTACAGCGTCTCGCCGCTGGCGTCCCGGATGGCGTCCACGCTGCCCTGCTCGCTGAGCGCCTGCAGGTGCCGGTAGACGGTGGCCAGGCCCACGTGCTCGCCCTTGCGGCGCAGCTCGGCGTGGATCTCCTGGGCGCTGGCGAAGCCGGGCAGCCCGGCCAGCGCCACGGCCAGCGCCTGCGCCTGCCGCGTCCCGCGCGCCCGGGTCCCGCGGGCCGGGCCCGCGGCCCCGACCTGCACGCGGTCCTCCGGCTGCTGCGTCGTCACAGTCGCACGGTACAACCTGCACCACTCTCTCGGCTAACTCGCACCGACTCGTGCTCCTCCGGTTCGGCCGCCGCCGAACGTGTTGCACACGAAATTGGGAATCATTATCATTACCGCGAGGTTTTCCTCAATATTCCCCGCATCCGCAGGAGGCCGTGCATGCGCCGCCATCGCGCCTGGTCTGCCGCCGTCGCGGCCGCCGCCGCCGTCGGCGTCGCGCTGCTGACCAGCGCCTGCTCCACGTCCTTCGCGTTCGGCCTGGGCGACCCCGGCGGCCGGGTGCTCGCGGTCGGCGCGGAGAACGAGTACGCCGACGTCATCGGCCAGGTAGGCGGGAAGTATGTCCTGGTCAACGCCATCCTGAGCAACCCGAACACCGACCCGCACGCGTTCGAGGCCAGCGCCGCGGTCGGCCGCGAACTGAACCAGGCCCAGCTCGTGGTGCAGAACGGCCTCGGCTACGACGAGTTCATGAACACCATCGAGGACGCCGTGCCGGACTCGTCCCGCAAGGTCATCGTGGTCCAGAACCTGCTCGGCCTGCCGGACAGCACGCCGAACCCCCACCAGTGGTACCAGCCGGGCACCATGCCCGCCGTGGCGAACGCCATCGCCGCCGGCCTGGCCGCCATCCAGCCCGGACACGCCGCCTACTTCAAGGCCCGCGCGGCGGCGTTCATCAAGTCCCTGGACACCTGGGACAACGCCATCGCCGCGGTCAAGGCCCGCTACCCGGGCACCCCGGTGGCCACCACCGAGCCGGTCGCCGACTACCTGCTGCAGGCGCTGGGCGCGGACAACCTGACCCCGTGGGCGTTCCAGGCCGCCATCATGAACGGCACCGACCCGTCGGCGCAGGACGTCGCCGCCGAGCGGAACCTGTTCACCCAGCACAAGGTCAAGGCGCTGGTCTACAACCAGCAGGTCACCGACTCGCTCACCGAGTCGTTCATCAGCCTGGCCAAGGCCAACGGCATCGCGGTGGTCGGCGTGTACGAGACCATGCCCGAGCCCGGCTACGCCTACCAGTCCTGGATGCAAGCCGAGGTCCGGGCCCTGCACGACGCCATCACGAACCACAAAGACACGGAGCACCTGTGATGCCCGGCTACGACCTGCTCCGCCTGGACCAGGTGACCGTCCGCCTCGGCGGCCGGGAGATCCTCAAAGACGTTTCGTTCGGCATCGGTCCCGGCCAGTTCACCGGCCTCATCGGGCCGAACGGCGCGGGCAAGACCACCCTGCTCAAGGTCATCCTCGGCCTGCAGCAGGTGACCAGCGGCGCCGTGCTGCTCGGCGGCGGGCCGCGGCCGGCCCGCGACGCCTCGATCGGGTACGTGCCGCAGAAGCTGGGCCTGGAGCCGGACGTGCCGCTGCGGGTCCGGGACGTGGTGAGCCTCGGCCTGGACGGCCACAAGTTCGGGCTGCGGCTGCCCTCACGGGCCCGCCGCGAGCTGGTCAGCGACATGCTGACCGCGGTCGGCGCGCAGCGCTACGCGGACGCGCGGATCGGCGAGTTGTCCGGCGGTGAGCAGCAGCGGGTCATGATCGCGCACGCGCTGATCAGCCGGCCCCGGCTGCTGCTGCTCGACGAGCCGCTGGCCAACCTGGACATCTCCAGCGAGCAGGGCATCGTCTCGGTGCTGGCCCGGCTGGCCCGGGCCGAGCGGGTCGCGGTGCTGCTCTCGGCGCACGACATGAACCCGCTGATGCCGGTCATGGACCGGATCGTCTACGTGGCCGCGGGCCGGGTCGCGGTGGGCGACACCGACGAGGTGGTACAGCCCGAGGTCCTGTCCCGGCTGTACGGGCAGCACGTCGACGTGATCCGGGTGCACGGCCGGATCCTGGTCGTGGCCGCCCCCGAGGGCGTCGACGAGGCCGAGGCGGCCGCCGAGGACGCGGGGGTCATCCGCTGATGCACTACGTCTTCGAGCCCGGCTTCTTCGCCAGCGGCCCGGTCCACGTGGCCCTGGCCCTCGGCACCGTGATCGCGATCACCTCGGCCGTCGTGGGCGTGTTCACCGTCACCCGCGGCCAGTCGTTCGCCGGCCACTCGCTGGCTGACATCGCCACCACCGGCGGCTCCGGCGCGTTCCTGATCGGCGTCAACCAGTTCTGGGGCTACCTGGCCTTCGGCGCGGGCGCCGCCGCGTTCATGGAGATGATCGGCATCCAGCGCCGCCGCGGCCGGGACGTGGCCACCGGGGTGGTGCTCGGCGCCGCCCTGGGCCTGGCCGCGCTGTTCCTGTACCTGGGCACCCAGTACAGCACCACCACCGGCGCGTCGTTCAGCATCTTGTTCGGCTCGATCTTCGTGATCACCTCGTCCACCGTCCCGGCCCTGATCGCCTCCGCGCTGCTCGCCCTGGCCACGGTGGTGGCGCTGGCCCGGGTGCTGCTGCTCACCTCGCTGAGCCCGGACATCGCCGCGGCCCGCGGCGTGCCGGTCCGCGCGGTCGGCGCGGCCTACCTGATGGCGCTGGCCGTCTCGGTGGCGCTGTCCGCGGTGATCATCGGCGCGGTGCTCAGCACCGCGCTGCTCATCGGGCCCGCCGCCACCGCGCTGCGGCTGGCCCGCAGCCCGGTCAAGGCCGTGCTCGCCGCGGCCGGGATCGGCGTGCTGGCCATCTGGCTCGGCATCGTGCTGGCCTACGACAGCTTCTACTGGCCGCCCGCCGGGCGCGGCTGGCCGGTCAGCTTCTTCGTGGTCACCCTCATCGTGACCGGCTACCTGGCCGCCAGCCTGCGCCGCGGCGACCGCCGCGGCCGCGAGAACCACGAGAGCATCGACGCGGAGCAGGCATGTTCACCGGCGTGATGGCCAACACCTGGCTCGCCGCCACCGCGGTCGCGGTCATCGCCGGGGTGACCGGCTTCTTCGCGGTGCTGCGCGGGTCGACGTTCGCGGCGCACGCGATCCCCAACGGGGCGTTCGCCGGGGCCGCCGGGGCCAGCCTGCTGGGGCTGAACCCGTTCGCCGGCCTGGCCGCGTTCTCGGTGGCGGGCGCGCTCGGCATCGCCGGGCTCGGCCGCCGCTCCCGGCCCGACGTGGCCACCGCGCTGACCTTCGTGATGCTGCTCGGCATCGGCGCGCTGTTCGTGAGCTGGAGCAACGAGTACGCGCAGGAGGCCTACTCGCTGTTGTTCGGTGAGGTGTTCGGGGTCAGCACCGGGGAGGTGCTGCCCATCCTCGGCTTCGGCCTGGTCAGCCTGATCGCCATCGCGGTCATGTTCCGGCCGCTCATGCTGTCCTCCGCGCTGCCCGAGGTCGCCGCCGCCCGCGGCCTGCGCACCGGCCGCCTCGAGCTCGCGTTCCTGCTCGTCATGGCCCTGGCCACCAGCATGACCGTGCCGGTGGTGGGCGCGCTGCTGATGTTCAGCCTGATGATCGGCCCGGCCGCCGCGGCCCGCTCGCTGACCGCCCGGCCGGTGCTGGCCATGACCTTGTCCGTGGCCATCGCGCTGGTCACGGTGTGGACCGGCATCGCCGCCTCCTACCAGTCCAACTGGCCGCTCGGCTTCTTCGTCGGCGTCATCGGCGCTGGTTTCTATCTCGCCGGCCGTGGCTACGCGGCCATCCGCCGGCACGTAGCGTGGAACCGTGAACCGGCTGAAGGATTCGACGAGCCCGTATCTGCTCCAGCACGCGGATAACCCGGTCGACTGGTGGCCCTGGTGCGACCAGGCCTTCGCGGAGGCGGCCCGGCGCGACGTCCCGGTCCTGCTCTCGGTCGGTTACGCCGCCTGCCACTGGTGCCACGTGATGGCCCACGAGTCCTTCGAGGATCCCGGGACCGCCGAACTCCTCAACGAGCACGCGGTCGCGATCAAGGTGGACCGGGAGGAACGCCCCGACGTCGACTCGGTGTACATGACCGCCACCCAGGCCATGACCGGCCAGGGCGGCTGGCCGATGACCGTGTTCATGACCCCGGGCAAGGAGCCGTTCTGGGCCGGCACCTACCTGCCCCGCGACCGGTTCCAGCAGCTGATCCTGGGCGTCGCGCAGGCCTGGGACGGCCAGCGTGACGGCGTGACCGGCCAGGCCAGGCACGTGGCCACCGCCCTGGCCGAGAACGCCGCCGCCGTCAGCCGCGCCCTGCGCGGCACGCCGGGCGCCGACGACACCGGCGAGCGCTTCCGCGCGGTCACGCAGGCCTCCGCCGGCGCCCTGCGGCGCGACTACGACGCGGCGCACGGCGGCTTCGGCCGCGCGCCCAAGTTCCCGCCGTCCATGGTGCTCGAGTTCCTGCTCCGCCACCACCGCCGGACGGACGATGCCGCCGCGCTGGCGACGGCCGAGGGCACGTGTGAGGCCATGGCCCGCGGCGGCATGTACGACCAGCTGCTCGGCGGCTTCGCCCGCTACTCCACGGACAACGCCTGGGTGGTGCCGCACTTCGAGAAGATGCTCTACGACAACGCGCTGCTGGCCCGGGTCTACCTGAACCTGTGGCGCGCCACCGGCTCGGACCTGGCCCGCCGGGTGGCCCTGGAGACGTGCACCTGGATGGTGCGGGACATGCGCACCGCCGACGGCGGCCT
This sequence comes from uncultured Actinomycetes bacterium, assembly GCA_963819785.1. Classification (GTDB taxonomy): domain Bacteria; phylum Actinomycetota; class Actinomycetes; order Streptosporangiales; family Streptosporangiaceae; genus Palsa-504. Next base: position 225,618 of record CAWFXW010000024.1, read on the forward strand.
GGCCGCCTCGCTGGACGCCGACACCGAGGGCGAGGAGGGCAGGTTCTACGTCTGGCGCCCGGCCGAGCTCACCGCGGTCCTCGGCCCCGCCGACGCCGGTTTCGCCGCCGACGCCTTCGGCGTCACCGAGGCCGGCACCTTCGAGCGGGGCGCCTCGGTCCTGCAGCGCCGCGCGGAGCCTGATGACCAGGAGCGCTTCGCCCGGATCCGGGGGCAGCTGCTCCTCGCCCGCGAGCAGCGCGTGCACCCCGGCCAGGACGACAAGGTGGTCGCCGCGTGGAACGGCCTGGCCATCTCCGCCCTGGCCGAATGCTCGCTGGCCTTCGACCAGCCGCATCTGCTGCAGGCCGCGCGGACCGCCGCCAGCCTCCTGGCCGAGGTGCACCTCAAGGGGACCAAGCTGATGCGCACCTCGCGCGGCGGCTACGCCGGGGACACCGACGGCGCGCTCGAGGACTACGCCTGCGTGGCCGAGTCGTTCCTCGTGCTGTCCGGGATCACCGGCGAGGCCGGGTGGCTGCCGCTGGCCGGCCGCCTGCTCGATACGGCCCTCGGCGCGTTCGGCGACGGCGATGGCGGGTTCTACGACACCGCCGCCGACGGTGAGTCGCTGATCTTCCGCCCGTCCGACGCGGCCGACAACGCCACCCCGTCCGGGACCTTCGCCATGGCCGGCGCGCTGCTCAGCCACGCCGCGCTGACCGGCTCGGCCCGGCACCGCGAGGCCGCCGAGGCGGCGCTCGGCGTGCTGCCCGCGATCGCGGCCCGCTACCCGCGCGCGGCCGGGGCCGGCCTGTCGGTGGCCGAGGCGTGGCTGGCCGGGCCGGCCGAGATCGCGGTGGTCGGCTACGAGGACGACGAACGGACCCGCCTGCTGCACCAGGCCGCGCTGCTCGCCGCCCCGCCCGGCGCGGTCCTGGCCCTGGGCGACGGCGCGCTGGAGACCGGGCCGCTGCTGGCCGGGCGGCGCCAGGTCGACGGCGCCCCGGCCGCCTACGTGTGCCGCGACTTCACCTGCCAGGCCCCGGTCACCAGCCCGGGCGAACTCAGGGCGCTGCTCGGCGACGCCTATGCGTAACCCCAGGCGCCTGATCCCGCTCGTGGTCGCGGTGCTGGTGCTCGCCGGCGCCGCGGTCGGGGTGCTGCTGGCCACCACGGGCCCGCATCCGGCCGGAACGGCCGGAACCGCCGGGACGGCGAGCCCGGGCGGGCCGGTGCCAGGTACCCGGCCCCCTGTCCCGGCCAGCAGCGCCCCGGCCAGCAGCGTCCCGGCCAGCAGCGCTGCGGCCGGGAACGCGCCGGTGGTCCCGCTGCTCGGCGCGAGCGCCGACGCCGGCCGGGCGGTACCCGCCGTGTCGGCCACTCCCGCCGCATCCGCGTCCGGGCCGGCCAAGGTCGCGCCGCTTCACGGGCTGCGCCAGGCCGGCCTGCTGGTCGTCGCGCCGTTCTCGCTGCCCCGCCAGGTTCTGGCGGCGGTGTCCGGGCTGCCCGCGGTGGCCAGCGCCGACCCGATCGAGGCGGCCAGGATCACCATCAACGGCGCGCAGGAGGCGGTGCTCGGGGTCGATCCCTCGACGTTCCGCGGCTACGCGTCCGGGCCGGTGGCCGCCTCCGACCCGCTCTGGGAGGGCGTGGCCGGCGGCGGCGTGGCCGTGTCCTACACCATGGGCACCCTGGACCGGCTGGCGCTCGGCCGTACGGTCACCGTGACCGGCCGCCAGGCCGAACGGCTCCCGGTGGTGGCGTTCGGCACGGTGGGCATCGGCGGGGTCGACGCCGTGGTCTCGGACTCGGTGGCCCGCTCACTGGGCATGCCGGCCGCCAACGCCATCGTGGTCGGCGCGCCGCCCGCCAGCGTGACCGCGCTGACCGCCCGGATCAAGGCCGTCCTGCCCCGCGGCGCGGCCGTCGAGCCGCTGGTCACCCCGGCCGCTCAGGCCCAGGCCGGGGCGCCCCCGGCCGAGGCGGCCGGAAGCGGCGGCCTGAACACGACGCAGCTGAGCACCGCGCTGCGGGCCGCGGAGAGCAGGCAGGGCCTGCCCTACGTGTGGGGCGCCGCCGGACCGGGGTCGTTCGACTGCTCCGGCCTGGTCGAGTGGTCCTTCGCCCAGGCCGGCGTGGCCATGCCCCGGGTCGCCGCGGACCAGGCCCGCACCGGGCCGGCGGTGCCGGTCACCGGGCTCCAGCCGGGCGACCTGCTCTTCTATCACACCGACCCGACCGCTCCCGGATACATCTCGCACGTGGCCATCTACCTCGGCAACGGGTGGATGATCCAGGCCCCGCAGCCGGGTCTGCGGGTCCAGGTCGTGCCGGCCAACTTCGGCTCTCAGTTCGCGGGCGCCATCAGGGTCTCGCCGCGGATCGCCACCGCGGCGGCGGGCGGGCTGGCCTGATCGGTCCGGCCCTGAGCGCGCAGCTCGTGCCGGGTGATGCTGCGCAGGTGCACCTCGTCCGGCCCGTCCACGATGCGCAGCTGGCGGGCCATCGCGTAGAACAACGCCAGCGGCGTGTCGGGGGACAGCCCGCACGCGCGGGCGCTGCGCTGTATGGCCGGTGTGCGGAGGTTATGCGGGGGCGCTGGCAGAGCTGGCGTGCTCCCCCTGAGAGCCGGGCTGACCGCACGGACGCTCCGCCGTCCGGATGAGCCGCGGGTACCATTTCCTTGTGGACCGTGTTGTGCACGTACCGTACACCGTCGAGCAGGATGAGACCGGCTGGTGGTCGGCCCATGCCTCGCTGCCCGGTGGCGGAGCCAATGGAGAGGGGCAGACCGCGGAAGAGGCCGTCACTGACCTTCGTGAGGCATTGGACGGCTGGTTCGCGGAGTTCGGCGTTCCGGATGAGCTAACGATTACCGTCCGCGACGTCGCCTGATGCCGCCGGTTCCCGCGGTGCGGGGCAGCCAGGTGGTGGGCGCGCTGGAGAAGGCCGGATTCGCCGTCGGCAGGATCAACGGCAGTCACCACATCATGCGCCACCCGGACGGCAGACGGACCACCGTTCCCGTCCACGCGGGTCGTGACATCCGCCCCGGGACGCTGAGGAACATCCTCAGGGATACGGGCCTGACCGTTGAGGAGTTCCGGCGGCTGCTGTAGCGCCGATGACGTTGCCGGCGGATGGCGAAGCCGGGCTGCAGGCTGGCGCACTGGCCCGTTGCCCGAGGTGATCACAGATCCGTCGTTGCTTCGATGGTCAGCCGACGGGCCGGCTGGCCGTGGGCAGGGTTGGCACGTCCCCCTCTACGGGATCGGGATGCCACGAGCCCCACCGGGCAGCACGCGACGAGCAGGTTAGTGCAGGCAGGGCCTTAACCGCGGCGCACAGCGCCCGTACGCACGGGCGCCGCGCTGTGTGGTCGGTGTGCGGGGGTTATGTGGATGTCGGGCGGGCGTGGCGGCCAGCGGATGGTGAGTTCGGGCTCTGGCAGCGGCTGGCCCCGGGACGGCTTCGCCCGGGGAGATGCGTGGGTGCCGGCACTGCCGGTGCATACACTGAATCCATGAGCGAGCCGGTACAGGATGTTCCTGTCAGCAGTCCCGCCATCGAGCAGGCTGTGGACCTTGCTCGCCGCGGCGTCATCACCCATCTCACCATTCATGGCGAGCGAGTGGCCGCCATCGTGCCCGAATCATTCATCGATGCTCTCCGCGCGGCCGAGGACGCTGAGGACGCCGCCGAGGCCGACGCCGCCATGGACGAGCCTGGTGACCCGATTCCCTGGGAGCAGGTCAAGGCCGAGCTGGATCTGTAGGCGGGCGGGCCCGGCATGGCCTCCTACACCATTGATGTCCGGCCGCGTGCCCGCCGCTCGCTGCGGCAGCTCGACCCGTCTGCCCGTAAGGCGATCGCCCAGGTCATCGACGGACTCGCCGCCGATCCGCGCCCTGCTGGTGTCGCAGCCCTGACCGGCCACCGGCCCTATCTGCGCGTGCGGTCGGGTGACTACCGGGTGATCTATTGCGTTGACGACGGCGCCCGCGTGGTCACCGTCGCGGCCGTGGGCCACCGCCGTGAGATATACCGAAGCTTCGACCTGTAGCGCGGTCCTAGGATTGCGCCGGCCGCGATCACAGGTCCGCGATGGCTTCGATTACCAGTCGGCGGCCCGGGCATGTGTGGGCAGAGTTGGAATGATCCCCTGTCCGGGATAAGGGGTCCCCGCGCACGAGGTCAGCCAGTCGCATGTCAGGCCGTGACGGCGACGTTGATGACGTAGACGGTCGCGATGTCCTCGTTCACCTCATACAGGATTCGGATGCCGGGCGAGTGAAGGCGGTAGATCCCGCTGCCTCCCCAGGCAACCGCCTCGTCCGGATGCGGTTCTTCCGCCAGCACGGCCAGCGCCCGGCGGATAGCGGCAAACACCTCCTTGTCCTCGGCACGGATCCGGGCCAGCGCCCGCAGCGCGGTCTCCTGCACGACGACGGTGAAGCTCATCGAGCGTCGTCGGCGTCCACCTGGTCCAGGGCGGCGTCCAGGTCAGCCAGCGGGACGCCGCTGCGTCCGGCCAGCCGGGCGGCGTAATGGGCGGCCAGCGCGGCCCGGTCCTCTAGGTCGGCGAGGTCGTCGATATTGATGATCGCGACCGAAGGCTTGCCGTGCTCGGTGATCGCGACCGGACGGTGCGAATACCGGGCCCGGGAGACCAGCTCACCCAGGTGAGCCCGGGCCGACGTCAGGCTGTAAGAATCGTCCATGTCTTCAAAGTGTACACTTTGCATACTCGCGCGGCACCGCCGTGGCGCCGGGGCCCGCCACGTAACCGCGCTGGTTGACGGCGGTACCACGTACCGTAATCATCATTACATGACTACACGGCGCGATCCCGGCCCCTCGGTCGCCGATGCGGACGCGGCCGGGACCGGCAGCGCCGAGGAGCCCGGCGGGGACGCGACCCCAAACGCGACCGCAAACGCGACCGCGGACGCGGCCGCGGACGCGGCCGCCGAGCGCGGGGCCGGCGCCGCGGCCAAGGTCCGCGCGTGGCTGACCGACCGGATCCCGGCCGGCTGGTTCGAAGCCCCGCCCGACATCCAGGTCGACCGCGAAGAGATCACCGTCGTAGGGACGCTGCCCGACCCGGCGGCGGCCGCGAGCTCAGCGGCCGGGGCTCAGCGGCCGGGGGCTCAGCGGCCGGGGGCTCAGCGGCCGGGGGCTCAGCGGCCGGGGGCTCAGCGGCCGGGGCCTCAGCGGCGGGGGACTCCGACGCCGAACTGGCCGCCGCGGCGCAGGACCGGATCCGCCGGTTCCGCGAGGAGACCCGGGGCCGGCGGATCGAGATCGCGCGCGAGGCCGAGCACCGCTTCCGCCGCAAGGTGTCGTGGGGCGTGGTCTGCGGCCCGGTGACTGAGATGTTCACCACACTGTCGGTCCCGGTCATGACCCGGCTCCGCCAGTCCGAACGCCGTGTCCTGGACACCCTGGTCGACGCGGGCGTGGCCCGCAGCCGCAGCGACGCCCTGGCCTGGTGCGTCCGGCTTACCGGCGAGAACGCCGACGCCTGGCTGTCCCGGCTGCGCGCGGCCCTCCGGCACGTCGAAGAGGTCCGGGACCAGGGCCCGTAAAGCTTTCCGCTGGTCAGGCCGTCAGGAACCACAGTCATGGCGCGGAGCGTTCCATTCGTTGGATACCGTCAGTGCTAGATCATCACGGTGACGAGGAAGGCCGCGGCATGGGATTTCGTGATCTCGTCTACCGGATGTACGAGCGCAGGCTGCAGGCGTCCCTGTCGCCCGAGGCGATCCCGCGGCACGTCGGCGTGATGTGCGACGGGAACCGGCGGTGGGCCAAGTCGGCCGGGTTCCGTGACGTCAGCAACGGGCACCGCAAGGGCGCGGACAAGATCTTCGAGCTGCTCGACTGGTGCCGGGAGACCGGGGTCGAGGTGGTCACCTTGTGGTTGCTGTCCACCGACAACCTGACCCGGCCGGCCGCCGAGCTGGTCCCGCTGCTGAAGATCATCGAGGACACCGTGCAGGGCCTGGTCGCCGAGCAGTGGCACGTGAACCCGGTCGGCGCGCTCGACCTGCTGCCCGGCGAGACGGTGCGGGTGCTCAAGGACGCCGAGGATGCCACCGCCGGCCACCCGGGCCTGCTGGTCAACGTGGCCGTGGGCTACGGCGGCCGGCGCGAGATCGCCGACGCGGTGCGCTCCCTGCTCCAGGACCACGCCACCCGGGGCACCACGATCGAGGAACTGGCCGAAGTCCTCGACGTCGAGCACATCGCCGAGCACCTCTACACGGCCGGCCAGCCCGACCCGGACCTGGTCATCCGGACCTCGGGCGAGCAGCGCCTGGGCGGTTTCCTGCTCTGGCAGAGCACCCACTCGGAGTTCTACTTCTGCGACGCCTACTGGCCCGCCTTCCGCAAGGTCGACTTCCTCCGCGCGCTGCGCTCGTACGCGGCGCGCACCCGCAGGTTCGGCGCGTAGACCGCGTTATCCCTGGTTAAGCCGCAGGAAACGCGTTAGTAACCTCGCGGTGCTTTTGCCGGAACGCCTTCGCGGGTACCGTCATTTACAAGGTGGACGGCACCGCGCCGTCCGCCGGGAGGGCCCTCGAATCTCCAGGCTTCGCGCTTTGCGCGCAGGCAAGGTGACAGAAGGGCCGGCGTGGCCCTTCGAGGGCCAGTCCCGGCCCGTCCGACACGTCTGTGTCCTGTCCGGCGCCCGGCTCCCGGCCTGGCGTCCAGGGAGTCTGCGTGGTCAAATCCAGTGGTCGCCGTACGTACGTACTCGACACCAGCGTCCTGCTCGCCGATCCGGCCGCCATCACGCGTTTTGATGAGCACAAGGTAGTCCTGCCGGTCGTCGTCATCACCGAGCTGGAAGCCAAGCGTCACCATCCCGAACTGGGCTACTTCGCCCGCCAGGCCCTGCGCCACCTCGACGACCTGCGCATCGAGCACGGCAGGCTGGACGCCGAGCTGCCGGTCGGCGAGCTCGGCGGCACGGTCCGGGTCGAGCTCAACCACTCCGACGTCTCGGTGCTCCCGGCCGGGTTCCGGCTCGGGGACAACGACTCACGCATCTTGTCGGTGGCCTGCAGCCTGGCCGCCGAGGGTGAGGACGTCGTGCTGGTGAGCAAGGACCTGCCGCTGCGGGTCAAGGCCGCCTCGGTCGGCCTGGCCGCCCAGGAGTACCGGGCCGAGCTCCCGGTGGACTCCGGCTGGACCGGGATGCGGGAGCTGGAGGTTACCAGCGGTGACATCGAGCAGCTGTACGACACAGGCACCTTGGACCATGAACCAGCCCGCGACCTGCCCTGCCACACCGGCCTGGTGCTGACCTCCGCCAACGGCCACGCCCTGGGCCGCGTGCGGCCCGACAAGTCCATCCAGCTGGTCCGCGGCGACCGGGAGGCGTTCGGCCTGCGCGGCCGCAGCGCCGAACAGCGCGTGGCCCTGGACCTGCTGCTCGACCAGGAGATCGGCATCGTCTCGCTCGGCGGCCGGGCCGGCACCGGCAAGTCCGCGCTGGCGCTGTGCGCCGGCCTGGAGGCGGTGATGGAGCGCCGGCAGCACCGCAAGGTCATCGTGTTCCGGCCGCTGTACGCGGTCGGCGGCCAGGAACTCGGCTACCTGCCGGGCTCGGAGGCGGACAAGATGGGCCCCTGGGCGCAGGCCGTCTACGACACCCTGACCGCGGTCACCACTCAGGACGTCATCGACGAGGTGATCGCCAGGGACATGTTCGAGGTGCTCCCGCTGACCCACATCCGCGGCCGGTCGCTGCACGACGCGTTCGTGATCGTGGACGAGGCGCAGTCCCTGGAGCGCGGCGTCCTGCTCACCGTGCTGTCCCGGATCGGCTCCGGGTCCCGGGTGGTGCTCACCCACGACATCGCCCAGCGCGACAACCTGCGGGTCGGCAGGCACGACGGGGTGATCGCGGTGATCGAGAAGCTCAAGGGCCACCCGCTGTTCGCCCACACCACCCTGGTCCGCTCCGAACGGTCCCAGATCGCCGCCCTGGTCACCGAGATGCTGGAGGACTCCGGCCTCTAACTAGCCGCGCTGCTAAACAGGCACAGGCGGCCGCGGGCTGCGGTACCTTCAACAGCGTCATGGAATACCCGCCCGTGTCCGTCGTGATGCCGGTCAGGAACGAGGAACGGCACCTGGCCGAGTCCGTCCGGCACGTCCTGGCCCAGGACTACCCGGGCCAGCTTGAGCTGCTGCTCGCCGTGGGGCCCTCGGCCGACCGGACCGAGCAGATCGCCCGCGACCTGCAAAACAGCGACCCGCGCATCACCGTGGTACCCAACCCGGGCGGGCGGATCCCGGCCGCCCTCAACGCCGCCCTGCGCGCCGCGCGGCACGAGATCATCGCGCGGGTGGACGGGCACGCGCTGCTCCCGCCCGGCTACCTCAGCACCGCGGTCGCCGCGCTGGCGCAGACCGGCGCCGCCGACGTCGGCGGGGTCATGGCCGCTCGCGGCGTGACGGTGTTCCAGGAGGCAGTGGCGTGGGCGATGACCTCCAAGGCCGGGGTCGGGTCGGCCGCATTCCACACCGGCGGCGGCGCCGGGCCCACGCTCAGCGTCTACCTCGGCGTGTACCGCCGGGAGGGCATCGTGCAGGCGGGTGGCTGGGACGAGCAGATGCAGCGGGCCGAGGACTGGGAGCTGAACTACCGCATCCGGGCCCGCGGCGGCGTGATCTGGTTCATCCCCGAACTGGACGTCACCTACCGCCCCCGGGGCACCGTGCGGGCCCTGGGCGCGCAGTACTTCCACTACGGCCGCTGGCGCCGGGTGATCGTCCGCCGCTACCCGGAGACGGCCAGCTTCCGTTACCTGGCCCCGCCGGGCGTCGCCGCCCTGACCGGGGCTGGCCTGCTGGCCGGCCTGGCCGGCCTGGCCGGGTTCGCCGCCGGTGCCCCGGCCGCCGTCACAGCGCTGACCGCGGGCCTGGCCATCCCGCTCATCTACCTGGCCGGCATCACCGCGGTCAGCGTCGCCCTGTCCCGCCGCGAAACAACAAAAGTCCGCGCCCGGCTCCCGCTGGTCCTGGCGGTCATGCACCTGGGCTGGGGCGCCGGGTTCCTGACCAGCCCCCGCAGGCTGTACCGGGGGCGGGAAGCTGACACGCGTGTCCGTTCGGCCGCCAAGAAAGCGGAAGGAGCCACGGCGGTCAGGGGAGAATAAGGGTCATGGACTTCGACCTCCCCGCCCTGCTCGCGGCGCACCAGACCGACGGCTACGAGCTGTACGGCCGGTACCTGAACCCCCAGCATCCCAAGGTGCTGCACGCGATCGGCTTCGACAAGGTCTACACGCGGGCCGAGGGCGCGTACCTGTACGACGCCGACGGCAACCAGTACGCCGACTTCCTGGCCGGGTTCGGGGTGTTCGCCGCCGGGCGCAACCACCCGGTGATCCGCAAGGCGCTGCACGAGGCGCTGGACGCGCAGCTGGCCGACTGGACCCAGTTCGACTGCAACCCGCTGCCCGGGCTGCTCGCGGAGAAGCTGCTGGCCAAGGCGCCCGGCCTGGACCGGGTGTTCTTCTGCAACAGCGGCACCGAGGCGGTCGAGTCCGCGCTGAAGTTCGCCCGCTACGCCACCGGCCGCGGCCGCGTGCTGTACTGCGACCACGCCTTCCACGGGCTCACCACGGGTTCCCTGTCGGTCAACGGCGCGGACGAGTTCCGCCGCGGGTTCGCCCCGCTGCTGCCGGACACCGCCCTCCCCCTCGGCGACCTGGACGCACTCGCGGCCGAGCTGCGCAAGGGAGACGTCGCCGCGCTCATCATCGAGCCGATCCAGGGCCATGGCGTGCTCATGCCGCCCGACGGCTTCCTGACCGCCGCGGCCAGCGCTGCTGCACGAGCACGGCGCGCTGCTCATCTGCGACGAGGTGCAGAGCGGCTTCGGCCGGACCGGCAAGTTCTTCGCGTACCAGCACGAGCAGGTCGTGCCCGACATCGTCACCGTGGCCAAGGCCCTGTCCGGCGGTTTCGTCCCGGTCGGCGCGATGCTGGCTAAAGGATGGATCTTCGAGAAGGTCTACTCCTCGATGGACCGGGTCATGGTGCACAGCACCACGTTCAAGGCCGGCGTCCTGGCCATGACCGCCGGCCTGGCCACGCTGGCGGTGCTCGACGACGAGGGCCTCACCGAGAACGCCGCACGGACCGGTGCCGCGCTGACGGCGGCTCTGAAAAATTTGGCCGAACGGTTCGACGTGCTTGCTGACATCAGAGGCCGGGGGCTGATGATCGGCCTGGAGTTCGACAAGCCTTCGTCGCTGCGGGCCCGGACCAGCTGGAACATGCTGCAGAAGGCCCGGGTCGGCCTGTTCGCCCAGATGGTCGTCGTGGCCCTGTTCCAGCGGCACCGCATCCTGACCCAGGTCTCCGGCGACCACATGGAGGTCATCAAGCTGATCCCGCCGCTGATGATCGGCGACACCGAGGTCAAGCTGTTCACCGAGGCGTTCGGCGAGGTCCTCGAGGACGCCAGCAAGGGCAGCGGCCTGATCTGGGAGTTCGGCCGCACCCTGATCAAGCAGGCCGCCCGCCGCTGAGTACTTTGGCGGCTGCGCCGCGGGCCCGGTCCGGTCAGGTCAGCTCGGCTTCGCATACCTCCTGCAGGTGCGGGACGCCGTCGTGGTCCGAGACGGCCCGGTCCCAGCGGATCCGCGCCCGGCGCCCGGAGAACTCCAGCTCGGCGAGCATGTTGTGGAACCAGGAGCCGCGGACGATCCGCCAGCGCAGGCGCGGCTTGCGCACCCCGGCCAGCCGGGCGATCCAGCCGCCGGCCAGTTCGCTGGCCCGGGAGGTGGTCAGCTGCTGCCCGCGCCGGAACCGGTCCGGCAGCACGTTGTGCAAGGGCGAGCACACCGCCTGGTGGACGGCGGTGGCCGCAGCGGTCCCGGGCGGGAAGTCCACCCGGGCCAGGTAGCTGTGGTGGATGTCGCCGCCCAGGACCGTGACCGAGGCGGGGCAGCGCCCGCGGGCGCCGGTGGCCAGGTCGGTGAGCAGCGTCTCGAACTGCCCGAACGACGTGCCGAACGCCGCCCAGTGTTCCAGGTCCAGGGCGCGGCGGATCCGCTCGCCGGCCCGCGCGAACCGCTTCCCCCAGGCCCCGGCGCAGACGGCCTCGTTCCACGCCTCCAGCGCGTGGATGCCGGACGGGAGCAGCAGCGGCAGCGAACTGGCCAGGACCACATGGTCCCAGTCGCCGGACACCGACCCGGTGACCCACTGCCACTCCTGCGGGCTGGTCATCAGCCGCTGGCCGTCGCCGAACGTCCGCCCGGCGCGCGAGTCGATCACCACCACGCGCACGCCGCCGAAGGTGCGCAGGAAGCTCCACCTGATGCCCTCGGACTGCTGGTCCGCCCGGGTCCCGAACCCGGCCAGCAGGGCGCCGTGGTCGCCGGGCTCCTGCACCCGCTGCCAGAGCTCGTTCTTGGCCAGGTCGGCGGGCGACAGATTGCCGATGTGCTGGTACAGCCAGTAGGTCATGTAGGCGGAGCGGATCCGCTCCGGCCACCACGGCTTGGCCTGGTAGTCGCGCCGCCAGGACGCCGAGGTGTTCCAGTCGTCGTGTACGTCGTGGTCGTCGAAGATCATCGCCGTGGGGACGGTGGACAGCAGCCAGCGCACCGAGGGCTCGGTCCAGGCCTCCCGGTACAGGCGGCAGTACTCGGTGAAATCCGCGACCTCATAGCCGGGCGGGACGGACGGGTCGCGGCGGCCCTCGATGTAGTCCCGCGTGGCCGGGCCCGGGTTGTCCGCGTAGACCTGGTCGCCGATCAGCAGCATCAGGTCGGGCCAGCGCTCCCGCGGGCTGGCGCGCAGGTCCAGGGCGCAGGCGACCAGGGCGTCCGGGCCGTGTTCCCGCTCGTCCGCCAGGGCGCGCTCGCGCGCGCGCCGGGAGCTCCGCCGAGGTCGCGGGACGGGCAGCTCGGCGATCCGGCACGAGCCGAAGGCCAGGCGCACCGGCCGGCCCGGGTCCGCGGTGCGCAGCACGCTCGGCGGGAAGTCCGTACCCGGCTCCGGCCAGCGGACGGTGCCGTCCAGCGCGACCTGGTATTCGTAGTCGGTGCCCGGGCGCAGGCCGTCGAGTACCACCAGCGCGTAGTGGTGCCCGTTCACCGCAAAGGTCCGCGCCCGCTGCCCCAGCACGGTGACCAGGCAGGCCCGGTCCGTCTCGACCCAGATCGTGGCCTGCGTCCCGGCTACGTACCGCAGCAGGGGTCCGAGCACCAGCCGCGGCGCGGCGCGGCCCGGGTCCGGGCCGTCACCTGCGGCGCTCACGCGCGCTCCGCCAGCAGCGTCTCGGCCACGGCCAGGTCCTGCGGGTAGGTGACCTTGAGGTTGCGCTCGCTGCCCGGGACGATGTGCACGTCCACGCCGGGCAGGTAGCGCAGGACCACGCCGCAGTCGTCGGTGGGCACGAACTCCGGGTCGGCCGCGGCCAGCTCGTGGGCCCGGGCGATCACCGGCAGCCGGAAGCACTGTGGCGTCTGGCAGCGCCACAGCGTCTCCCGCCGTGGCATCGTGTGCATCACCCCGTTGTCGGTGATGACCATGGTGTCCGAGGCCGGCACGGCGACCCCGGCCGCCTGGTGGACGCCCAGCGCGGCGACGCAGTCCGCGATGATCCGCTGGTCGACCAGCGGCCGCGCCGCGTCATGCAGCAGCACGCCGCAGTCCGCCGGATCGCCCCCGCCCTGCATCTCGCTCGGCCCGGGAACGCCCCCGGCGATCGCGGCCAGCGCCACCCGGGTCGAGTCCGAGCGCAGCAAGCCGCCCGCGATGACCCCGCTGACCTTCGCGTATGCCCCCGCGGCCAGCATGTCCGCGACCTGGTCGACGTACCCGGCGGCCATCACCACCAGGATCTCGTCCACCCCCGGCGCCTGCTCGAACGCGGCCACGCAGTGCTCGATCAGCGTCCGGCCGCCGAGCCGCAGCAGCTGCTTGGGCAGCCCCGCCCCGATCCGCTGCCCCATCCCGCCGCCCAGCACCACCGCGACCACCCGCATGACCCGGACTCTAATCGATCACCGCCCCAGCACGGTTTTCATGATCGCGAAGACTTTTCAGTCCGGGGGGGGCTGTTGCATATTCGGGTTTCTCTGATTTCTGGTGTTATTGCTGGCAGAATTGGTTTATGGCACACCAGTTCAGATCGGTTGACCGTGACGCCGAGATGCTTTTGCCCCATAACATGCTCGACTGGGTGCCTGAGGGGCATGCTGTCCGGGTCGTTATCGGCACCGCCGAGTCGCTGGCGACCCGGGAGCTGACAGGCCGGCTGGTGCCGCCGACGGAAAAAGGCTCGGCGGCCGGGCCTGGCCCGGTATGACCCGGTGATGCTGCTGACCGTGTGGCTGTATGCGTACCTGCGCGGGGTGCTGTCCACCCGGGCGGTGGAGGACCGGTGCCGCTACGACGCGACGTTCCGGGTGGCATGCGGGCGCGCCATCGCGGACCACACGACGTTCTCCCGGTTCCGCAAGCACCTGTTCGCCCAGGACGGCCTGGCCGAGGAGCTGTTCTACCAGGTGCTGCGGGTGTGCGCGTGCGCGGGGCTGGGCCGGCTTTCCGTGGTGGCCGGCGACGGGGTCAAGATCGCCGCGGACGCATCGAAGGAGGCCAGCCGGACCGAGGCTCACCTGCGCAAGCTCGCCGGCCAGGTCATCGCGGGCGCCAGGAAGGCCGCTGCGGACGAGGACGCGGAGCAGGATGTGCTGCCGGGCACCGACCTGCTGCTGGGCGCGGATGCGGCGGCGGGGCCCGATCCGCGGTCGCGGGCCGGGCGGGTGCTGGCCTGCCTGCAGGACCTGCACAAAGAGCGGGAGGCGGCCGAGGCCGCCGCCCGTGAGCAAGGGCAGGCCTACCTGGACGCGCTGGCGGCCGGCACTGCGGCCGCCTGGCCCTCGGCAGCAGTGGCGCTGGCCGCGTGGCAGCTGCGGCTGGAGCAGGCCATCGCGGCGCAGCAGGCCCTGATCGATGACTGGCAGGCCCGCCGTGCCGCCGGAGCCGGGTCGGCGCTGGGCCGCCGCCCGGTCAGTCCCGGTGACGCCGCCGAGGTCCGCAAAGCCCGCGCCCGGGTGGCGGAACTGCAGGCCGCCGCGGACGCCGAAGCCAGATCGGACGCCGGAGCCGCCGGGGAGAACGGGACGAGCAAGCAGCCGCGGCGCAACGTGACCGACCCGGACTCCCGGCTGCTGCCGGTCCGCGGCGGCGGGTTCATCCAGGGATACAACTGCCAGGACGCCGCCGCCGATGACCGGCTCATGCTCGGCGGGTACGCCTGCCAGGACACCGGCGACGTGCAGCAGGCACAGCGGCTCGCGCAGGTCGCGGAGAAAGGCGCGGCCGTCGTCGCGGCCGCCCACGCCGCCCACGCCGCCGGCCCCGCCCTGCTCGCGCACTGCCACGACCGGATGTGCACCCTGCCCGAGCAGGACAAGCACGATCCCGGCCACGACGCCGCCGCCTGCCATGCCGCCATGACCGGCGGGATCGGCGTGGTAGTCATCGACGCCGGCTACCACAGCGAGGCGAACCTGACCGCTCCCGGCCCGGCCCGGCTCATCGCCGGCGCCAAGACCCGCGACCTGGCCCGCCGCCAGCCCGCCAGCGGCCCCCCGCCCCAGGACGCCACCGTCATCGAGGCCAACGCGCACCGGCTGGCCACCCCCGAGGGCCGCGCGCTGTACAAGCGCCGCGCCCCCGACGTCGAAGGCCTGCACGCCAGCCTCAAAGACGACGGCGGGCTGCGCCGCTTCTCCCTGCGCGGCCTGCACAACGCCACCAGCGAGTTCCTGTTCGCCGGCATGGCGCACAACCTGCGGCTGCTGGCCGCCATCAGCTGAACTGAACCCCGGACCCCGCCCGGCCGCGCTCCGCGCCGCCGGGCCGCAGCATGCCCGCCAGCAGCCGCAACGGCCACCGCAAACCCGGCCGCCGCCAGACCCGCATACGCCACGCCGCTTCACCGGCATCCCCAGCGACGCTTCGCCGGCATCTCTGGCCTGGCAACCGCCCGCAGAAACCCGCAACAGCCCCGGGGAGACTGAAAACCTTTCGCGATCATGAAACGACCGCTCCGTTTCCGCGCCAGCTGGCCCGGGTAAGGCGCTGGACAGGGTGGGCGTGTTCTTCCGGGGCGGTGGGCGAACCGCCGGCTACCTTGAGTAAGGCTGAGCTCAACTAGTAGGGCGTGGAGACCCGGATGACGGTAGCCCTGGTCCTGGCGGCCCAGCCGGACGCCGGCCAGCCAGGTGCCGGCCAGCCGGATGCCAAGCTGCGCGGCCAGCTGGCCGCCCTGGGTGTCCGCCGGGTCGACGCGGCCGGACGCGCCGGACCCGGCCTGCTGACCGTGGCGGCCGCGGCCCGGGCGGCGGGCGAACGCGTCCTCATCTGCGTCGGGGACGACTCGCTCCCCGAGGAGGTCCTGGCCCGGCTGCTCGGCGCGGGCGGCACCGCCGCCTTCGCGGGAGACGGCACTACCGGGAAACCGGGCCCAAGCAGGCGCCCTGGTCGTGGACACCCCGGACCTGGGCGCGCTCGCGGACGCGGCCGAGTCGCTCGCGCGCCGGCGCACGGCCCTGGCCGAGCTCGGTGTGCTGCTCGGCGAGCTCGGCGAGCGCGGGGTCGGCGTCCGGGTGCTGGACGCCGGGCCGGACGGCGACGGCGCGGTCGCGCGCTGGATCGTCGACCCGGTCGCCCGGGGCCTGGCCCGCTGGGCGGCCGGGCGCCAGCTGGCCCCGGCCGCGCTGCTCGGCATCTGCCTGGCCCTGGCGCTGGTGGCCGCGGCGTGGTTCACCGAGCCGGCCACCCGGGCCCGGGTACTGGCTGCGGCGGTGCTGCTCGTCTCGTTCATCGCCGCCCGGGCCGCGGTCCAGCTGACCGGCACCGAACGCCCCCGCCCCGCGGTCGCCTGGCTGGCCATCGCGGCGGTGCTGCTCGCCGAGTTCATGGTCTACGCCGCGCTGGCCGTCAGCGCGGCTCAGCCCGCCCAGAACGGACTGGACGGCATCTTCGCCAATTCGCTACGCACCACCTCGCTGGCCACCTGGGGCGGCGGCGGGCCGGTCGGCGTGTGGCGGCTGGCCGTGGCGGCGATGCTGCTGCTCGGCGCCCGGCGGCTGGCCGAGGAATGCTACGAGGGCCTGGCCCGCGCCTCGGACAAGATCCTGCCGCGCCCGGCCCGCACCATCGCGGCGCAGGTCATCACGCTGCCCGCGGGGGAGCGGGTCGCGGTCATCGCGGTGACGGCGGTCTGCTTCGGCCCGCGGCTGACCTTCGAAGTCCTGCTGGCCTGGGGCGCGGTCGCGGCGGGCTACGTGCTGGCCAGCCAGGTCTCCGCGGCCGCGAAGCTGAATCGCGCCCGCCAGATCCTGCCCGCCTACCGCGGCGACGGCCCGATCGCGCACCGGATCGGCGGCGTGGTCCAAGGTCAGCTGCCGCCGCTGCCGCCGCTGCTCGTCGGCCTGCTGGTCACCTGCAACCTGGTCGCGCTCGGCGTCAGCGACCTGCCCGGCGTGCTGATCTTCGGGCCGGTGATGGCCATGCTGCTGGCCGCGATGGGCGCCCGCCACCCGCACGGCGGGCGGCTGGACTGGCTGGTCCCGTCGCTGCTGCTGACCGGCGAGGGCGTCTTCCTGGCCGGGCTCGGCTTCGCCCGCCACGTCTGGCTGCCGGTCATCTTCGCGCTGCTGGCCGCGATCATCACGCGCCACCTCGACCTCGCCTGGCGGGCCCGGTCGGGCCACGGCGTCCCGGCCGACAAGCACGGCCTGGGCTGGGACGGGCGGATGCTGCTGGCCGGGTTCGCCGCCCTGTTCGGCTTCGTGCCGGCCGCCTACGCCGTGCTCGCCGGCTGGCTCTGGCTGCTGGCCGGCTGGGACTTCCTCGGCGGCTGGCTCCGGGCCGCCGAGCCAGAAGGCGCCGCCCAGCCCAGGGCGTAAGATATATCGAGTGTGGAGTCGCGATACTCGCGTACTCGCGCCAACGACGGGGGCCGGGGGCGACGAGGGCATGGCGGAACCCACCGGATGGCAGTCCATTGTCACCATGCCCAGGATCTGGCTGGCCGGCGGGCTGGCCGTGTGTGCCCTGTTCGGCGGCGGGGTCGCGCTGTTCAGCCATGACCCGCTGCACCGCCTCTGGGGCACCTCGGCGGGCATCTCCTACGCGCTGGCCACGGTGGCCGTCCTGGCCCTGCCCCTTAAAACCGGGCCCCTTAAAACCGGGCCCCTTAAAACCGGGCCCCTTGAAACCGGGCCTCTTGAAACCGGGCCGGGGCGCAGCAAGACCGCCGGGATCGACGTGGCGCTGGCCATCCTGGTCGGCGGGGCCATCCTCATCCCGCTGCTGTGGCTGGTGTGGACCGGCCACGGCGAGCCCGAGGTCGGGGTGGTGGCCAACTCCGCGACCACGCTGATCCAGCACGGCACGCCGTACCGGGCCCCCAAGGTGCTGGCCACCACCACGAACCCGAACCTGTACAACCCGTACCTTCCGCTGATGGCCGTGTTCGGCGTGCCGCAGGCGCTGCTCGGCCACGGCGTGCTGACCGACCCCCGGGTCTGGTTCGGGATCGTGTTCGTGACCGTGTTCGCCTTGGCGCTGCGGGTCGCCGGGGCCAGGGACTGCGTGCGCTGGGCCCTGCTGCTGACCGTCTCGCCGATCATCGCGTTCGAGCTGTGCGTGGGCGGGACCGACGTGCCGATGGTCGCGTTCCTCTGCCTGGGCTTCGCCCTGCTGTGGCGGCCGATGCGGTCCAACGCGGTCCCGGCCGGGCTGGCCCTGGGCGTCGCCTCGTCGATGAAGGCCACTGCCTGGCCCGCCCTGGCCATCGCCTTCGCGCTGCTGTACGTGCGTGACGGCAAGCGCGAGGCGTGGCGGTTCACCGCCTGGGCGCTGGCCGTGGTCGCGGTGATCGTCGGCCCGTTCGCCATCTTGCGCTTCGGCGCGCTGGTCAAGAACACCATCTTGTTCCCGCTCGGCCTGGCCAGCGTCAAGTCCCAGGCGGCCAGCCCGTTGCTCGGCCACGTGCTGGCCCAGACCGGCAAGCTGGGCCATACGATCGTGGTCGTCCTGCTCGTCGGGTCCGTCGTGGCCATCGGGGTCTGGGTGGTGCTCCGCCCGCCCCGGGACGTGCCCGCCGCCGCCTGGCGGCTGGTCATCGCGCTGTCGGCCATGTTCGTGCTGGCCCCGTCGACCCGGTTCGGCTACTTCATCTACCCGGCCGCGCTGGTGCTGTGGCTGCTGGTCTCCCAGGCCGGGCGCAAATCGGTCACGGCCGTGCACGTGCCGCCGGGTGGCTTAGCGTCAATGCCGGTCAGCTTGCTGACCAAGGCCGGTGTCACGGAGGCCAGGAACCGGACTTCTGCAACACAGGAACCGCCAGCACCGCGGTCCGTGCGCCCGGGACCGGCCGCAGTGTGGTGAATCCCGGGTTTCACCACCCTAGAACGTACTGAAAGCCCGGTTTCATCTCGTTCAGCGCCGGGGCTGACCTTCATGATCAACTTAAGCAAAACAGCATTGGGCTTAGAGTAGGTCCGTGCGGCATGAACCGCGTGCCTCTGAGGTTAGTGAGGTCAGTGAAGCCACCGAGGTCTTCGAGGCTGACCGCGGCGCTGACGGCCCCGACGAGCAGACGGTGTCGATCCGGGCCGCCGGAGCCCCGGCTGCGGTTGAGCCCGCCCCGGAACCAGTCCCCGTCCTGGAACGAGCCCGAGCCAGACCGGCGGCCAGAACCGGGGCGGCCAGAACCGGGGCGGCCAGAACCGGGCGGACCGGCGGCCAGAACCGGGGCGGCCAGAACCGGGGCGGGTAGCCGCCGGCCTGTTCGGCGCGCTCACCGTCGTCCCCGCGCTGCTGGCCGTCGCCTGGCTGCTGCCCGGCCTGCCGCTGCTGCTCGCGGGCCGGCTCACCGCCCCGCCGCTGGTGTTCATGTTCTCCCCGCTGGCTCTGGGCCTGTGCTACGTCGCGCTGCGCCAGCGGCCCGCCCGCTGGCCGGGCTTCCGCACCGGGCAGGCGCCCGCGCCGGGCCAGCCGGGCCGGCCCAGCCGGCCGTCCCCTGGTGGACGGTCGCAGCCACCGTCGCGGTCGCGGTGGTATTCGCCGTCTGGCAGATCGCCGAACGCACCCAGCAGGTCATCGTGCTCGGCGACCCGGCCACCTACCTGCAGACTGCCTCCTGGATCGCGCGCCACGGCTCGCTGCCCATCCCGGACACCGCCGAGGCGTTCGGCGGCGCGCACGCCGGCCTGACCTTCGCCAGCGCCAGCTACTACCCGTCGGGGTCGGGCCTGGCCCCGGCCGTCATGGCCGGCGCCCCGCTGGTGCTCACGGCCGCGGTCTGGCTGGCCGGCGTCCCGGCCGCGCTGGTCATCACGCCGCTGATCGGCGCGTGCGCGGTGCTGTCGTTCGGCGGGCTCACCGCCCGGCTGATCGGCGCGCGGTGGGCCCCGGCCGCGGCCGCCGCCCTGGCCCTGAGCCTGCCCGAGCAGTACACCAGCCGCGGCACGTTCAGCGAGCCGCTGGTCCAGGTCCTGCTGTTCGGCGGGCTGGCCCTGCTGTCCGACGCCCTCCTGGTCACCCCCCGGACCGCGGACACCCGGACGTCCGACACCCGGACCGCCGACACCGGGACCGCGGACACCCGGACCGCCGACACCGGGACCGCGGACAGGACCGATCCCGGTCAGGACCGGGTGCTGGCCGCCCTGGCCGGCCTGGTTCTCGGCCTGGCCGTGCTGGTCCGCATCGACGCGCTGAGCGACATCCTGCCCGCCGTCCCGCTGCTCGGCCTGCTGCTCGCCGCCCGCCGCCGCCAGGCGATCCCGTTCGGCCTGGGGCTGGCCGCCGGGATCGGCTACGGCCTGGCCGGCGGCTACCTGCTGGCCCGCCCCTACCTGGACCTGGTCGGACCCCCGACTCGAGACCTCAGCCTCATCGGCGCCGCGATGGTGGCGCTGACCGCCGCCGCCCTGACCCCCCCGGCCCAAAAGCAGCTCGTCAGACTACGGGCGAGCACCACCGCCGTCACCTGGCTGCCCCTCGCCGCGGCCGTCCTGGTCCTCGCCGCGTTCGTCGTGCTGGCCGTCCGCCCGCTGACCCAGGGCCGGCCCGACCAGAACGCCCTGGTCTGGACGATCTGGTATCTCGGCCTGCCCGCCGTCCTGCTCGGCGCGTTCGGCCTGGCCCTGCTCGCCGGCCGCGGCACCAAGGCCCTGCTGACCTGGACCGACCCCGCTGGCCCGGCCCGGATCTGGGCGCTGCCGCTGCTCATCGCGCTGTGGGTCATCGTCACCGTGCTCTGGCACCCCGCCATTTCCCCCGAACAACCCTGGGCCTCCCGCCGCCTGGTCCCCTTCGTGCTGCCCGGGCTCATCCTCGGCGCCATCTGGGCCGCGGCCTGGCTCCGTGACCTGGCCGGCCGGAGCGGCGCGGGCGCCCGCGTCACCTCGGGCGTGGTCGCCTCCTGCTGCGCGGCCTCGCTGCTCATCCCGGCCACCCTGACCAACCTGGACCTCGGCTCCAGCCGCACCGCGCCGGGCTCTATCTCCAGCGCCTCCGGCTCCGGCACGCACCTGACCGCGAACGGCATGGCGTTCCGCCGCATCGGCCCGGGCCAGCTCGCCGCGGTGAACGCGCTGTGCACCGCGATCGGCCCGGAAGCGTCGGTGGTCATCCTCGACTCGCTGACCGCCGACCGGTTCGCCCAGGTGGCCAGGGGCACGTGCGACACTCCGACCGCCATCGTCGGCCACCCGACCGCGGCCACGGTCGCCGCCGTGCTGTCCGGCATCGAGCGGGCCGGCCGCCGCCCGGTGCTGCTGGCCCGCGACCAGTCCCTGCTCGCCCCGTACGGCGGCGGGCCGCGGCCGGTGGTCAACCTGCTGACCACGCAGGAGGCGCACGACCTGACCGCGCCGGCCACCCGCACCTGGCCCATCCGGTACACGGTGTGGCTGTCCGACCCGGCCGGTGCGTGAGGATCGCCCTGGTCGGGCCCGCCCGGAGCACGGCGGCGCCGCCCGGCACACCACGGAACTGGCGTCCCGGCTGGCCGCCGCGGGCCACAACGTGATCATCGAGTCCTGGCGCGCCCCGGGCCCGACCGACGACCAGGAGGAGTACCCGCGCACCTACCGCCGGCTCGCCTGGTACCGCCCGGACACCTGGATCGCGGCCGGCCGCCGCCTGCGCTCCGCCGACCTGGTCGTGTTCGCGCTGGTGAGCCAGGCTCAGGCGGCCTCGTACCTGTCGGTCCTGACCGCCCTGACGCTGGGCCCGGACCGCCCGCGCACCGCGGTCATCTGCCACCCCGCCCCGCCGTCTGACCGGCTGACCCGGACCCTGCTGGCCCGCGCGGACACGGTGATCGTCCACTCCGCCGCGCAGGCCGCGCAGGCCCGCGCCCTGGCCCCCGAGGTCCCGATCGTCATCGCCAGGATGCCCCCGCACCTGCCCGTAGTCTCCCAGGAAATTTCGGCCGAACGGGCCGTGGATCTTGCCCCCGGCTACCCGGGAACCCGCCTGCTGTTCTTCGGCGCGGTCCGTCCGGACAAGGGTCTCGACCTGCTGCTCCAGGCCCTGGCCCAGACCCCGGATCACGTCACCCTCACCGTCGCGGGCGAGTTCCCCGATGGCCCGGCGCGGGCCCGTGAGCTGATCGCCACGCTGAACCTGGGCACCCGGGTCACGCTGCGTCCCGGCTACGTGCCGGCCGCCGGGCTCCCGGCTCTGTTCGCGGCCGCGGACGCCCTGGTGCTGCCCTACCGGCAGGCGGCCGGCTCGCAGAACGTCCTGCTCGCGTTCTCCTTCGGGATCCCGGTGATCGCCACCACCGCCGGGGCGCTGGCCGAGGCGGTCCGCGACGGCGTAGACGGCCTGACCTGCGCCCCCGGCGACGTCGAGGACCTGGCCCGCGCGCTGAACCAGATCGCCGTTCCCCAGGTTGCCGACCGGCTCCGAGCCGGTGTCCGTCCCCCGGATCCCCGGCCTTACTGGAGCGCCTACCTCCGCGCGCTCCAGGTCGGCTAGGCGGGCAACCGGGTCGCGAGCCCGTCCAGCACGATCTCCAGCCCGCCGGCGAACTTGGCGTCGCGGGCCTGCGCCGGGTCCGTGTCCGGCGGGTCGGTGTAGGCCCGTGACAGATTGTCGTACCCGGCCGCGGCCTGCCGGGCCGCGGGCAGCAGCCGGGCCACGAACGCCGCCTCGGTCTCGCCCGAGCGGGCCACCGTGGTCAGCCAGGCCGCCTCGGTGATGCTCATCCCGATCACGTAGGACAGCAGGGCGTCGATCGCGCCGGACGGGTCCGGGAACCTGGCGGTGACGAACAGCGCGGCCAGCCGCTCGGAGACCGCCATCAGGTTGGGGCCGAGGTAGGCCAGGCCCGCCTGCCCGAGCACCGAGGCCAGCCACGGGTGGCGCAGCGCGGCGGCCCGGAACGACCCGGCCGTCGCCACCGCGGCGGCCCGCCAGTCCCGGCCCCCGGCATCCGGCCCGGTGGTTCCCGGTACCGCGATCTCGGCCGCGACCTCGTCCAGCGCGAGCTCCATCAGCTCGTCCTTGCTGGCCACATGCCGGTACAGCGAGGTCGCCCCGGCGTTCAGCCGGGCCCCGAGCTTGCGCATGCTGAGCGCCTCGGTCCCCTCCGCGTCCAGCATGGCGATCGCCTCCCGCACGATCGCCGCCCGGCTCAATGCCGGTTGTTCCGGCGCCCTGGCCCACACGGACGGGATCCTGGTCTCCACGGCCTCCCCTATCGGCGCACATCGTTCGCATCCAGCGTACACCAATAAAGACTTGCGCACACTGTCCCGTGCTGCGTACAGTGTGCGCATCCCGGAACAGTGTACGCAGACTCGAGAGGAAGGCCCGTGAACATCCGCCGCACTCACCGCGTCGGCCGGCCCGCCATGTCCCCCCGGCGCCCCGGCCTGATCCCCGTCGCCTCCCGCCAGCTCGGTCGGCCCCCCGCCGTCCCTCGCGATCCCAGCCGCTCCTCCACCACCCCTCGCGACCCCAGCCGCTCCTCCACCACCCCTCGCGATCCCAGTCGCCCCTCCACCGCCGTCCGTGACCCCCGCCGCTGGTGGATCCTCATCGTGCTGTGCCTGAGCTCGCTGGTCCTGGTGGTGGACAGCATGGCGCTCACCGTCGCGGTGCCGCGGATGACCGCGGACCTGCACGCCAGCGCCCAGGACACCCAGTGGATCCTGGACTCCTACATCCTGGTCTTCGCCGGGCTGCTGCTCACCTCGGGCGGCCTGGGCGACCGGTTCGGCCGGCGCAAGGTCATGATCATCGGCCTGCTGCTGTTCGGCGCGGCCTCGCTGGCCGCGACGTTCGCGGCCAGCCCGGGCGAGGTCATCGCGGTCCGGGTGCTGATGGGCATCGGCGGGGCGCTGATCATGCCCTCTACGCTGTCCATCCTGATCACCGTGTTCGACGCCGCCGAACGCCCCAAGGCCATGGCCGCCTGGACCTCGGTCGCCATGGTCGGCATGGTGAGCAGCCCGGTGCTCGGCGGCGTGCTGATCGCCCGGTTCTCCTGGCACGCGATCTTCTTCATCAACGTCCCGGTCGTCGCGCTGGCCGTGGTCGCGGGCCTGCTTCTCATGCCGGAGTCCAAGGGCCCGTGGCAGCGTCCCGACCCGCTCGGCGCGGTGCTGTCCGCCGTCGGCATGACCGCCCTGGTCTGGTGGATCATCGGCATCCCGGGCCACGGGGCGTTCGGCGGCGGGCAGGCCGTCACCCTGGCCGTCGCGGTGCTCGCCCTGGCCGGCTTCGTGGTCTGGGAGAACGTCACCGCCGCGCCGATGGTGCCGCTGGTCCTGTTCAAGCACCGCGACTTCACCGGCGGCTCGGTGTCGCTGGCCCTGCTGCAGATCGGCAACGGCGGCCTGCTGCTGGTCTTCACCCAGTACCTGCAGTTCGTGCTCGGCTGGAGCCCGGTCAAGGCCGGCCTGGCCTTCACCCCGGTGGCCGTCACCGCGATGATCGGGAACGGCGCGGGCGCCAAGCTCACCGGGCGGATCGGCCCCCGCGTCCCGATGCTGGTCGGTATGGCGGTCATGGCCGGGTCGTTCGGCCTGCTGACCACGGTCTCGGTCAGCACCGGCTTCACCGTCCCCCCCGTGTTGGTGGCAGAGATGGCGCTCGGCCTGCTCGGCCTGGGCGCGGGCCTGGCCATGCCGGCCGCGGTGAGCGCGCTGATGGGCACCATCCCGCCTGAGCAGGCCGGCGTCGGCTCGGCGCTGAACGACACGATCGGCCAGTCCGGCAGCGCGCTCGGCGTGGCCATCCTCGGCTCGCTGCTGGCCAGCGGGTTCGCCCGGCACCTGCCGGCCGGAACCCCTGGCCCGGCCCGGCACTCGATCGCCGGCGCCCTGGCCGCCGCGCACGGCGACCCCGGCCTGGTCCGCGCCGCCCGCGAGGCCTTCACCACCTCGATGTCGGCCACGTTCACGATCAGCGCGATGGGTGTCCTCGGGGCTGCCCTGCTCGCGTTCCTCGTCATGCGTAACCCCACCCCGCCCGCCACCGCGGATGGCAGGATTTCGCCGAAGGTTGGCGAGCCTGCCACTCGCTAGGTCCGCGTTGCCCTGGCAGGCTCTAAAGGTGACCCAGTCAGACGCACCACCGGCCGTTCGGCAGAAAGAAAAGACCTCGCCGGTGCGGCGGGCCGGTCTGGTCGCCTGGGTCTGCCTGCTCATCGTGTGGGTTGTCTGGGGCAGCACGTACCTGGCCATCCGCGTCGGCATCGAGACCATGCCGCCGCTGCTTATGGCCGCCGCCCGCAACCTGATCGCGGGGATCATCATGTTCCCCGCCGCTCTGTTTTCTTCTCGCCGCCGGGGCGCTTCGAGGCGCAGCCTTCCCTCGTCGCTCCTCCGTCGCTCCTCAGTCCAGGCAGCGCCGCGCCCCTCTGGCTCGTTTCAATGGCCGTCCCGCGCCGAGTGGACCGGGTGCGCGATCGTCGGCATCTTGCTGCTGGTGGCCAACGGCGCGGTCGGGATCGGGGAGAAGACCGTGCCCTCGGGGCTGGCCGCGCTGCTGGTCGCCACCGTGCCGCTGTGGCTGCTCGGCATCGACGCGGTGCTCAACCACGCCCGGCTCGGCGTCGCCCCGCTGGCCGGGCTGGCCCTCGGCCTGGCCGGCGTCGGCTTCCTGTCGGGCCTGGGCGGCGGCTCGGGCCACGTCTCCGCGGCCGGCGTGGCCGTCATCCTGGCCGCCGCGTTCGCCTGGGCCCTGGGCACGATCATGGCCCGCCGGGCTACCATCCCGTCCAGCCCGGCCCTGGCCAGCGGGATGGAACTGCTCTGCGGCGGGGCGGCGCTGCTGGTCCTGGCCGCGGCCACCGGGGAGTTCGGCTCGCTGCACGTGGCCCAGATCTCCTGGCGGTCCTGGCTCGCTCTGGCCTACCTGACCGTGGTCGGCTCGATCATCGCGTTCTCCGCCTACGGCATCGCGGTCCGGGCCCTGCCCACCCCCACCGTGGCCACCTACGCCTACGTGAACCCGGTGATCGCCGTCCTGCTCGGCACGCTCATCCTGAACGAGCGGCTCACCCCGGCCATGCTGGGCGGCGGGGTGCTCATCGTAGGGGCCGTGGTCCTGGTCGTCCGGCGCAGCCCTCCCGCGCACTGATTGTAAAGTGCGCTGATTGTAGAGTGCAGTGATGGAAATCCGCCGCCTGCACCTCGGCAGCCTGCCAGGCTCGGACGGGCTCGGCTGGCCGGTGCACGGGTTCGTGGTCACCCACGACGACCACGCCGTGCTGGTCGATACCGGCATGGGCGGCCCGCAGCAGCTCCTGGACGACTGGCACGTGGTCAACCGGACGGTGGCCGACGCCCTGGCCGAGCTGGACCTGAGCCCGGCCGACATCGGCCTGGTCATCAACACCCACCTGCACTTCGACCACTGCGGCCAGAACGCCGTGTTCAAGCACGCCCCGTTCTACGTCCAGCGCGCGGAGCTCGACCGGGCCCGCCGCGAATCCCCGGTCCTGCGCGACTGGTTCGACTTCGCCGGCGCCCGGTTCGAGCTGCTCGACGGCGACGCCGAGATCCTGCCCGGCCTGCGGGTCATCGCCACTCCCGGCCACACCGCGGGCCACCAGTGCGTGGTCGTCGGCCCCGGGGACGGCGCGTCCGACCTGCTGATCGGCGATGCCGCGTACACCCCCCGGGTCTACGCCGACCCGGACGGCGGCAAGATCCCGGACGGCCAGGCCAGCGACCGGGACGCCTGGCGCGACTCGCTGCGCCGGATCCAGGCCCTGGACCCGGACCGGGTGCACTTCTGCCACCACACCAACGTCGTCCACCGCTGACGGAGGTCAGATGCGGATCATCGCGGAAGCCGGGATCTACACCGCGCCCGACGGCGGCGAGCCCAACGACTGGGTCGTCCACCTGAGCACCGGCGACCTGAGCCTGGGCACGTACTGCATCCCGGCCGGCGGCCTGGACGACCAGACCCCGCACACCGAGGACGAGATCTACGTGGTCCGCTCCGGCCGTGCCACGCTGCAGGCCGGCCCCGGCCCCGCCGAGGCCGGCCCCGCCGAGGCCGGCACCGCCGAGGCCAGCACCGCCGAGGTCAGCACCACCGAGGTCAGCACCACCGAGGTCAGCACCGCCGAGGTCGGCCCCGGCAGCGTGATCTTCGTCCCGGCCGGCGAGACCCACACGTTCACCGACGTCACCGAGGACCTCGCCCTCCTGGTCTTCTTCGCCCCGCCCTACGGCTCCCGGGCCCCTGGCTCAGCCACCTGAGCGGACCGCGCTCCCCGCCTCCTCCGCGCCGAGCCGGGCCAGCTCGTCGGCCCGCTCGTTGCCCTCGTCGCCCGCGTGCCCCTTCACCCACTGCCAGCTGACGTCGTGCCCGTCTACGGCCGCGACCAGCCGCCGCCACAGGTCCTCGTTCTTGACCGGCTGCCGGGCCGCGGTCCGCCACCCGTTGCGCTGCCAGCCCGCGATCCACTTGGTGATCCCGTCCAGCACGTACTTGCTGTCGGTGTGCATGATCACCCGCGACGGCCGGGTCAGCGCCTCGAGCGCCTGGATGGCCGCCATCAGCTCCATCCGGTTGTTGGTGGTCAGCGGGTCACCGCCGTGCATTTCCTTCTGCGTCCCGTTCCAGCGGAGCACCACGCCCCACCCGCCCCGCCCCGGGTTCCCGCTGCACGCCCCGTCGGTGTAGATCACGACCTCGGTCATGCCGGAAGGTTACCCGCGGCCCGGTCCTGATTTGCTTTGCCAGGCCGGAGTCCATACAGTAAAGGACACACGCCGCGGGGTGGAGCAGTTCGGTAGCTCGCTGGGCTCATAACCCAGAGGTCGCGGGTTCAAATCCCGCCCCCGCTACCAAGTAGCAGGTCAGAGGCCTCTTCCGATCATGGAAGGGGCCTTCTGCGTGTGCCGTGTGCACGGAATTGTGCACGACGCCTCTGAGGGCCGCCGCCGCAGCGGCTGGGCGGGGTGAGGTGTATCCCGCGGACACTGTTCGCCACGCAGGCGGCGGACGGACTTCCCCCGAAGCGCTGCGCCCGAACATCTGCGATAAATTGCAGATGAAGTGCAACTCGCCTACTATGGGATCATGAGCGCGCAGACGCTGGGTTTCGCGATCCAGCCGGAAGATCGCCCGCTGCTGGATGAGCTTGTCGCCTACTTCGGCGACGGCAATAGGTCCGCTTACCTGCGGGCCACCCTCAAGGTCATGAAGTCGATCATGATCGCTGACCAGCTCAGGGAGGCGCAGGCCTACGGCCAGCAGCGCACCGCGGAACTCGGCATCGACCCGTCGGATATCCCTGCGCGGGTCCAGGAGTTCCTCAAGGCCGACTCCTGACGGCGCGCGGGGGTGAGCAGCCTTGCGCCTGTCCCGGCCGCTGTCGTCTACGACATCAACGTCCTGGTGACGGCGTCGGCCAGCGGTAACAGCCCCTTCCGGTCCTGGCCTTCACCGCCGCCTGTATCCGGCAACCCCTCGGCTGACTGCCTGGGTGTAATCGTTGACGGCGCCGAGTTCGCGCTCTGGTTGTCCCCGCACATCATCACCAACATCGACACGATCCTGGCCCGGCTGTTCAAATGGGCCCAGCCCCAGATCGATGCCTACTTGCACGCCGTAAGGATGGCCGCCGAGCACAGCGGCGGGGGAATCGTGGCTGACGTGCCCCGGACGGTTCACGACCGCCCCGACCACCAGGACAACCTGATCCTCGACCTGGCCGCCGAGGTCGGGGCACTGCTCATCGTCTCCAACGACACCGACCTGCTGTCAATGTCGCCGTGGCGTGGAACGCCAATCATCGAGCCTGCCGCGTTCGCCGCAAAGGTGGACGCAATGCGCAGGCACGCACGCCGACGACGCAGATAGACCGTGACTTGCCGAGTTCCCCAATTAGTAAATTAATCAAGGCGGTGCCTGCGGCACCGCTGGCCCGCCGTCAGCGGCGGGCTCTGCCTTGGGATGCCCGCCCGCCGCACGCCGGGCCACGCACCGACAGGCATATTGATCAAAGCTCGCTCGTCACGCATACCGAGTGCACGCTCTTGGCCGCTGGTGCCCAGCCGATCCTGATCCCGCAGCAGTCAGGCGTCACATCGGTGCACCCCGCGCCATCGCGGACGCCCCGGGGCCTTCTCCCAGACCCCCGATTAACGCAGACCACTTGGGCGTGACGACATGACAGGATTCCCCGCATTCTCGACGCGGTAATTATGATTAGCCTCCAGTCGGCGAGCTGCCGGAAGACTATCGTGCAGGTTGCCGGTTTGGAGCTGAGAGGGGACGACCGAGGTTGGAGGCAACAGTGACCGATGGATCTCACGAGCTGACAGTGGAATTGGAAGCAGCAACCGACAGTGACGCCGAGGAACTGGCCCAGCTCACTAACCGGCTACGTGAGGAGCTTCGCGGTCTAGATGTGGAAGCTGTGTACTCCGTTAGTGATGAGGAGGTCCCGGAGACACCAGCGCTGTGGACCTACGGCGCTGAAGGAGACGTCCTACTCGCGTACAGCGTCCGCGGCGCCATCATCAAGCCCATTCCCCTGCCCGAGGACCTCCGTCTGTCGCTCGAAAGCGCGCGGCCCCGGTTTCGCGAGACAGCAGTCGCCGAACTCGCCGGACTTCTCGATGCCGCCCCGCCAGGCCTCGCGCTTAGCGCGCGGCAAGCCCTCGAACGCATTAGAGCCGAGGACATCTCGCGGGTCGCTGCCATTGCCCGCGTAGCCCTCGGAGCTTCCCATGGGACGGCGGCGCGCGAGGTCAGCAAAGAACTCGCCAGGCGCGAACAACGTGAGCAAACAACTCAGCAGCCCGAGCGGAAGACACATAAACAGGCACACCGGGCTGCCAAGCAGCAGGCTGCGGACCAAGCACACCGCATAGCCCAGAAGGCCAGCGAATGGAACGTGTTCCAAGGGATACGCCAGTTGGCCCGCAGTGTAGGCAATCCGCAGGCCGCGGAAGAGGCACGCAGGGGGGCGACGACTGAAGCAGATACCTTCGAGCGCAGCGTGGCCGCACTAGGTTACCTGTTTCCCATGCTTGCACTGATCACGGCATTTCGGCGCAATTCATTTCATTCGAATTAATGCCATTCAGGCGCTCATTATAGCCGCAATTGGCTTCGTGGCGGTAGTTACTATAGGACCTGCTTACCGTAGTCCTCAACCGAACGTCTCTGTTCCGGCTGTATCACAGCCATGGTTCGGCATTCTAATTACTCTGGGAGTCATCGCTTTTTGTGTTGCGGTTATTCTCCTGCTATTCTGTGTGGTTCGCGTCATCCAGGGGAGGCTACCAAGAATAGTTCTCGTGACCTGCGCAGCTACCAGACTGACTGCACTAATAAGCCGGGACCCTCACCAATCCATTCCGGGTTCCTCCGATCACGATAATGCGCGGACGCCGTGAATTTTCGTCCGCGATATAGGCTCCGACCGGCCGAAGGATCTTACATTTTGGGCTAGAAGGCATTGCCCGCTGACCTGCAAAGGCCCCACCAGACTGCCGCAAGATTGTGATACGCCTCCGGTCCGACATCAAGGCCCGATGTTTTCGCAGGGCAACGAGCACAGGGGAGGCTCCTGGTGAACGTACACGCGAATCAGCCCTTGACACCTCCCCTCCGGCGAAATGAACCGGCAGCAGTCAGTCCGGTGGGGGAGAGGGGCGGCTCACCAGGACCGCGGCCGGGGCGGGAATGTGCCCAGCACGGACACATCGCCGGGCGGCCGGGTTGCAGTTCGGGTTGCAGTTCCGTGGGTCCAGCGCAGACCGACAAGGGACATTGGTCCAGCATGAACCGATCTGGACGGCTACATCCCGAGCTGCTAACCCAAGATGAACTCGTAGAGATCGGCTCGTGACATCGGCTGGCTGCCGACGTATGAACGGGGCATGCGGTATGCGCAACGGGGCGGGTACACACCCGCTGAGCAGCAGCGGCGCGAGGGGCTGCGGCTGCGGGCAGCTGAGCGGTTCGCCCGCGCCGACACGACCAGCCAGGTCGCCCGGGACCTGCGGGTCACCGAAGGGCCGGTACGCCGATGGCGGCGAGCCCACCTGATCGACGGCTGCCTGGCCGCCACCGGCCTGACCATCGAACCCTGGTAACCACACATGCACTACGAGTGCAACCCGGTTCAGGCGCAACAGGTCAAGTCTCAGCGCCGCGCAGTTTCTTACCCGTACAGGTCGAGCAGCCGAATGCGCGCGCCCTGCAGCCGGCGGTACATCACTGCCGTGACCCGCTTCAGCAGCTGATAACCCAGCTCCGCGTCGGCTTCGCACTTGCCACGCAGGCAGGCGCCGTCGATCGCGGTCACGCTGACCGGCGTCACCGCCCTGGCGTCAGCGAAGTAGCGGTAGGGCGGGATGAGCCACGACCACCCGAGTACCTCTCCTTCGTCCATGGTATCGACGGTCACGGGACCCTTCGTTGGCGAATGCACCTCCAGCGCGACCCTTCCGTGGCGGATCACGTAGAAGATGTTGGCAGGTTTACCCTCGTCGAAGATGCGGTCGCCGTCAGCGAAGTGCACATTGGACGCGCACCCCGCGATGAGGTCCACCGCACTGGGGCTGAGCCCGGCGAAGAACGGATGGCTGCCCAGCAGTTCCTTCATGGTCTCCATCGTTTCCTCCCTGCCGTAAGCGCCGCACAATGCTCCCGCGCGAGCACCACGCCCTGGCCCGCCCGCGCTAACGTCCCACCATGACCCCGCGGGACGGACGACCACCAGGGCTGAAGGTCCCCGGAATCCGGTTTCTGTGCGCCGCGCATGCCGCCGGTTGTCCGCCCCGGTTGTCTTACGCGGCCTTCGCACCGCCCCCGCGGGGCCACAGGCCGTCGAGCGCGGTCTGCAGGATTGGCTCGAGAGGTAGCGGGTGCCGCCGTGGATCGTGGCGATGGCAGCGACCTGCTCGAGGGTGAGGTCGTCGCGGACCTGGTGAGCGTGCTGTGCGTCGAGAAGGAGCGACCGGCCGCCGTCACGACCCGATCTCTACGAGTTAAACCTGGTTAATGCGGTTGGGCTCGCGTACGGTCCAAGTCCCAGCCGACTGCTGCCAAGTCGCTGGACAAGGCCTGTCCCGGGCGGACAGCTGTGGAATGTCGGTCCAGCGCACGGACAGCAACAGATGGTGTTGGACGACTTGCCTAAGCCTACGGATCAGATGCTCCCGTGCCCACTGTGCGCCAGATCGGGCTGTCCTGCTGGCCGACATGAACCAGCAGGTCGGGAGGCTGATTTGTGCACGCATTTGTGCACGAGACGCGGCGGGACATGCTGAGACGGGGGAGACGCAGGAGGCCTGGAACGACTTCATGCCGCAGGTCCGCCGAGGCCAGCGGGGCGACCGGATACTGTCCAAGACGGGGATGTGCAGGGGGATGCGCACGTCGTATGGCTCATAACCCAGAGGTCGCGGGTTCAAATCCCGCCCCCGCTACCAAGGTAAGGGCCGGTTCTCGAACAGAGAACCGGCCCTTTGACTTGTATTTGTGAACGAGACGCGCTCAGTCGGGCCTAGTCGCAGGGGTCGTCGAGCCATGTCCAGCTCGTCGAGGTTCGGGGAGCTGGACGGTCCGGTGCGGGCGGTATAGGCTTTTCCTGCCGGCGTGAGAGGGCGCCGCCGGGTTCGCGGGCAGGACCTGAGTCCACCTCTGTTCTGGGGTTGTGCTTTCCGGCAAGACCGTCTTCTTACCGAGCCCACATGCGAGCCTGGGCCGTGAGGAGACGTCGTGTCCGAGCTTCCTGGCCGCCCCAATCTCGACCAGCTTCGCCGCCGGGCCCGCGAGCTGCTTCGTGCCGCCGCTGGCGGCGAGCCAGCCGCCCTGACCCGGATCCGTGTTGTCTCGGAACGGGTATCGCTGTCGGCGGCCCAGCTGGCGGTGGCTCGCGAGTACGGCTTCGCGAGCTGGCCCGCGCTGCACGCCGAGGTAGTACGCCGCCTGGCCGAGCTGTCCTCTCCGGGGGAGGAGGCCGGGCGGGCCGGGAGCCGCTGGTCGTTCGGCGGAGCCTCCCCCATCGAGACGGCGACGGGAATGCTGTATCCGAGCGTGCTGGTCGCGGGCCCGGGCCGGGCTGCCCTGGACGCGTCGCTGATGCCTACCGGGCAGTTCCAGGACCGGCTCGCCGTGCCGGCGGCCCCGACCAGCAGCAGCGCCAGGGTAGCAAGGGGGCAGGCCAAGGTGGCCCTCGCCCAGGCGACCATCGGTGCTGTAGCGCTCACCGACGACCAGGGAACGGCATACGCCCTGCACGTCAAGGGAATATCGGAGAGCCCAGTGCACCACGGCCAGGAACGCGGGCTGGTATCGCTGAGCCTGGAAGTGGAAGTGGACCCTGGTCCCGCTCGTGAGCGCCGTTGGCTCGAACTGCGCGGCCAGGGCGGATCAACGACCCGGCTGGTGCCGTCCCCGCGCCTGGATACGCGCGTCAGAGGTCTGGCGCCAGTGCCGGAGGGACCCGCCGCGCGGAAGCTGTCGTATCTAGCCCTGGACCTCATCGGCCTGACCAGAACCGACCAGGATCACATGGAGCGGCACTGCTCTGCCGCGCTCGCCAAGGCGGCGGAGATCCAGCAGTCCGCAGAGCTCGGCACCGTCGGCGACCTGCCCGGCCAACTGGCCCGGCTGTGCGCCTTCCTTACCGGCCGCGGCCCGGCCGACGGTCTTCCCCGCGGATGGTCCGGCATCATTAACGCCGTGAACCTCGCTGACGGGACACCCCAGCACCTTGACATCTCCGCTGCCCTGCCACCGGTCGATGACCTCATGGTGCAGGTCGACAGCCTTGTCTCCGAGCGAGAATCCTGGAGGGTGCACCTGCGTGGCGAACCTGGCTTTTGGACCCACAGCGCCGATCGGAAAGACATGCGGCCTGTCATGCTGGCCCACGCCGAAGACGACCTCGGAGGCCTGTACCTGAGCCAGTACTTCGGCAGCCCTAGTCACGGCGGCCACGAGGAACTTACCTTGACGTTCCTGCCCAGGCTCAACCCGCTCGCCCGCATCCTGACCCTGACCTTCACCTATGCGGCTGAGCAGGTAACCATCGAACTCCACCTGCCGTGACCCGGGCTACTCCGGAGTGGCAGCGGCTCGCATCGCGGCGGCTACTTCCGTTCGCTTCGACACACCGAGCTTGGCCAGTACCGACGAGACGTGGTGGTCGACGGTCTTCGGGGAGATCACCAGCTTGCTGGCGATGCTGGCGTTGGTACGCCCCTCGCAGAGCAGTTCGAGCACCTCCTGCTCTCGCTGGGTCAGGCCGAGCGGATTCTCGCGGGTGGCGGCGCGCTGCCCGACCGGAACGGACCGGATGCCGAGCGAGCGCATCTTCTGCCGAATGATCCGCGTCGTCGCGACGGCCCCGAGCGAATCACAGATGTCGAGCGCTCGGCGCAGCGCCAGCTCGTCGGAAGCATCGAGCAGCGCGAGCGCCGCGTCGTAGGGGCAGCCCAGCGCGTCGAACCGTTCGGCTGCCCCGCGATGGTCTCCGGTGAGCTGCAGCCGGTAGGGCTCGGCCAGTTCGCGCTGATGCGTCCGGGGCGACCCGGTGCGTAGCAGCCACACCGCGATCTCGCCGTTGAGCCAGGGATCGGTAAGGTGAGCGCACGCCTCGTCCGCGAGCTCGGCTTCCTGTCGCGCCCCGGGCAGATCGCTCCCGAGCCAGCGGGCCTCGGCCCGGGCCAGGCGGACGGCGCCGATGTACATCGGCCCGGTCGATCCGTCCGCGGCGATCATCGCGGCATCCAGGTGCGGCCACACATCTCCCTGGTCGCGGCGCGCCGCGACCAGGGCCAGGCTGGTCATCGGGATCATGCGATTCACCGGCGAGGCGGCGGAGGCAATGACCGCCTCGGCGATTCCCGCCGACTCGTCCCAGCGCCCGAGCCGCTCCAGGCTTGCCGTCCGCACGCCGCGCAAGCAGTTGAGATAGGTGCCGAGATCGTGGTCCTCGCAATAGGCGACGCCGTCGTGGAAATACGGGTCGGCCTTGGCGTAGTCCCGGTGGCCGCAGTGCAGCTCGTGCAGGTTCGTGTACGCGAAGCCGGCCTCGTACTCGATTCCGTTCTCGAGCGCGATCGACAGCGCGCGGCGCAGCACGGGTTCCCAGTCGCCACCCGCGAGCCACACGGCCTGCGCCTCCGTCGTCGCGGCCCGGCTCTGCACCGCGGGCGCGCCGAATCGGACCGCGAGTTCCTGGGCGCGCCGGGCGAGCGGGACGACGACGTTGAGACGCCCGGGCTCATTCCGGTGCGCGGCGAGGGTGCCGTATGCCGCGGCGAGTTCCGCCGTGACGCCGAGCGGTTCCAGGATGGCGACGGCGGCCTCGGCGGCGGCGAGGACCTCGTCGCCGCGGCACAGCCGCCACAACGCCGCGGACATCCGCCGGAGCGTGTCACCTTCGCCGAGCAGGTCTCCGGCCGCCCGCCAGTGCTCCAGCGCTCGCGTGTAGGCGGTCTCGGCATCGAGCCAGCGATCGATCATCGACAGCTCGGTCGCGAGCTCGATCCAGCGGGCCGCGATGCTGGCGGGTGCCTCGCCGTCCGCGAACCGCAGCGCGCGTTCGAACTGCCCGGCAGCTTCGCGATGGGATGCCAGCGTGCGAGCGCGGCGACCCGCCGACGTAGCATGCTCCAGGGCGGCCGGGCCGTCACCGGCCTCGTCGGCGTGAAAGGCCAGCTGGGCATCATCGCTGCAGCCGAGATCGCGCAACCCCTGCAGTATCCGGGCGTGGAGTCCGGAACGCCGGGCCGACGGGACCGCCTGCTCGATCGCCTGACGAGCGATCTCGTGCCGGAACCGCAGCACCGGCTGGCCGGCGACCAGTCCAGATGAGATGACCTCGTCCAGCGCGGGCCCGGCGACGACGTGGCGTAGCAGCCGCTCGTCGAGGGTACCGCCGATCAGGGCAGCGGCCTCGAGGGTCTCCCGTGCTTTCGGTCCCAGCCGGGCGGCGCGCGCCAGGACCACATCGCGGGCCGAGCCCGGTACCTCGCCCAGGCCCGCCTCCAGTACCTCGCGGACGTAGAACGGATTGCCGCCGGTGACCCGGTAGAGCTCCTCCGGGTCGACCCCGCGGCCGGCTGAGAGCATCCGCACGGCTTGGGCACTGAGCGGAGCGAGCGGAAGGCGCCTCGCGCAGCGCTGGACGGCCAGGTAGCCGAGAGCAATGCGCAGCGGATGGGTGTCGGCCAGCTCGTCGTTGCGGTAGCTCACGATCAATAGCACTGCGATCTCGCGGATTCGTCGCGCGAGAAACCCGAGCAGATCGAGGGTGGCCTCGTCGGCCCAGTGCACATCCTCGATGAGGACGACCGGTAGCGGCCCGGGCTCGCACAGCTCGGTAAGGAGCGCGTCGAAGAGTTGCTCCCGGGACGCGTCTGCCCGGCACAGCGAGTGCAGGCGGCCGTGTACCTGCTGCGCGATGTCGAAGAGCGGACCGAGCGGCCGGGGTGTGAACATGCCGTCGCAGGCGCCCGGCAGAAGACGTGAGTCGGGCAAGTCATGCGTGAACTGCTCCAGCAGGGCCGACTTGCCCACACCCGCCTCGCCTTCGACCAGGACGAGCCGGCCTTCACCGCTACGCGCCTGCGCCGTGATCTCGGCCAGTGCGTCCAGCGCCGTCTTCCGCTCGAGCAGCGTCACCCGGCCGGCGCGCTGTTGCGACGCGTGAGACGTGACCAGCGAGAGCGTGGTGTCGGGCATCTGGCCTCCTCAGTCCTGCGGCTCCGACACTACGATCTGCTCACCTCGGACTCCATAGGGAGTACCTCCCCATATTTGTCTGGAGTACCTCCTGCTATTCGGGTGAGCTGCGGTTTTCTGCATGCTGTCGGCCCTTCCTCGAACAGAGGAAGGGCCTCTGGCATGTAGGTCAACTACGCGGGGTATATCTGATCCGCCGGCGGGGGAGTGACCGTTACCGGCGCCCCGAAGTCGCTGAACGTCAGGACCTGCGTTATCACGGTCACGTTGGCCGCGTCAGGCAAGCGTACGGTCAGGACGAGTCCCCGGGTTCGTCCTTGCCGGTCCACGGTCACGGTACCGCTGAGTCTGGTCTTGTCCCTGAGGGTCTCGCTGAACTCGTACCGTGTGCCGGTCCACCCGGGCCCCGAGGCGGGTCCGGCCACGGTAACGTTGGCGCCCGCCTTGATCTCGGCCAGCATCTGCTGCGGTGTGGCGGTGGTGAAACCATTGTCGAGGCAGCACGGGTGGAGAATGGATGCGGTCGGATATCGTATCCAGTGTTTGCCATGGGTGCTCGTGGCATCCGGGGTGTAGAAGTAGGTAAAGCCGCCCACCTCGCGTTCGACGGGGCCGGCTTCCTGCGTGCTCGGGTTCCAGGTCGAGCAGGAAATCGATTGCAGGTGCCGCACCGGGTCGGCCTCGGTGGTGCACGACGAGTAAAGACGGTTTCTGATCTGGCCGTTCACGGTGTTGTAGTAGCTGTCTTGCTCGCTGAGGTGATAGCTCTGCGTCAGGGTGCGGGTCAGCGCGCGGGTGACCGTAGCGAGCGCGGGCGGGGCGGAACCCGTGATCAGCGTGATCGCGGCCACCGCGGCCGCTGCCACTGCGATCCCGCCCGACAGCACGGCACCCCTCCGGGTCGGGCGCAACCGCTCCGGCCGCCGCGCCGCGGCGAACCCGCCGAGCAGGCCAGTCCCCCTGACCGATCCGGCGGCGAGCACCGGGGAGGTCCGCTGGAGGGTCTGCACGGTCCGCGCCGCGCCCTGATAGGCGTCGCGGATACGGCCTTCCAGGTCGTCTGGCTGATGGTAGGTCATTGGTCCTCCCGGAGTTGGCGGGCTAGAGCGGCCAGGGCGCGGGACCCGTACGCGGCCACCGCGCCGCGGCTGACCCGCAAGATCGCGGCGACGTCGCGCTCGCTGAGATCGAGGTAGTACTTCAGCGCGAGCACCTCACGCTGGCGTCGCGGCAGCCTGGCGATGGCCGCCAGGACAGCCCGGCGGTCCTCGCCGTCCATGGCCGCCGCCTCCGCCGACCACACCGGCGGGTCATGCGGCACCCGCAGCAGCCGCGCCCGGACGCGGCTGCGATGAACCGAACGGGCACCGTTCACCACCGCGGCACGCAGGTACGCGAGCACGGCGTCGGGATCTCGCACCCGGTCCCAGGCCCGGTACAAGCCGAGGAACGCTTCCTGCACGATGTCTTCCGCGGTGGCCTGGTCGCCCACCAGCATGACCGCGAAACGCACCAGTCCGACGGCGTGCCGCCGGAACAGGTCATCGACAGTTTCCCTCGGGGCAGGATCACACGGATCGGGCTGGGACGCCGCGCCAGCCCGGTATGCGGGGACCGTCATGCCAATAGGACGCCAGCCAGAAAGGGAATGTTGTACCCGCCACGAAAATCAGGCGACAGTGACCGTGCGCGGCAAGGCCCTCTGTCATCTTCATCGCTCTGGAGGGGGCCCAATGTGACCGGAACGACCTGCGGTTCCTGCGGTAGCACATGCCGGCAGCGTTCCGTCCGGTCGTCCCGTCCGACGGCCTGGTATGGCATCATCATCTGGGCAGCGAACGAGTACGGAGAGGCGCGATGGCCCGGCAGGACGAGCAGGAACAGTCCGGCAGATGGAAGGCAATGGGGATCCGCACGGATATCCCGCATCCAGCCCGGGTATACGACTACCTTCTGGGTGGTAAGGACAACTTCGCCGTCGACCGGGATGCGGCCGAGATGTCCCTCAAGATCTCGCCGGAGATCCGGCACAGCGCGCGCGCCAACCGTCAGTTCCTGGTGCGCGCGGTACGGTTCCTGCGCGACAACGGAATCCGCCAGTTCCTCGACATCGGGACCGGGCTGCCGACCAGTCCCAATACCTACGAGGTCGCCCAGGACGGGCATCCGGATGCCCGGGTTGTCTATGTCGACAACGATCCCGTGGTCTTCCTGCACGCCGAGTCGCTGATGGCCGACAACCAGACCACCACGGTCGTCCGGGCTGATCTGCGGAACGTGGAGGAGGTTCTCGCCGAAGCGGGAAAGCTCCTGGATTTCACCAAGCCGGTGGGGCTGCTGTTCCTCGCGTGCCTGCATAACATCCCGGATCACGACGACCCGGCGGGTATCGTCGCCCGCTACCTGACGGCGCTCGCGCCAGGAAGCTACCTGGCCATCTCCCACGTAACCGACGATCTCGACCCCGGCAGGATGCACGCGATCACGGCAGAATACGCGAAGCGGGGCACCGTATTCGTCGGGCGGGGCAAGGAGGCCATCCAGCGCATGTTCAACGGCGCGGAGCTGGTCGACCCCGGGGTCGTGCTCTTCTCCTACTGGCGCCCCGATGGCGGCGACCTGGACTACAACGCGGACCAGGTCTGGGGTTATTGCGGCCTCGCCCGGGTGTGAGGTCTGAATACTGCTTGACCTCATTGCTGCAGGCGGGCGGTGATCGCCGGGGCCGCCGCGCGCAGCCACGCCTCGGCGCGCGGCAGGTAAACCTTGGCGCCGTCCTCCCACAGCTTGCGGTACACCGGGTCCAGCTCGGCCGACGCGCGGGAGTCCTCGTGATAGCGGCGCGCCACGTCGACGGCCAACGGCGCGAACTCCGCGCGCTGCCGCGCCGTCATGCCGTAGGCGTCCGCGAACACCGCGACCCGGTGCGGTATGTCGGCGTCCGCGAAGGCGGGTGACCGGTCCCGCGGGTCGCGCAGCGGCGCCCAGTACCACAGCGCGTTCGCGATGTCATAGAGCCGGGTGGTCGGATGGGCCATGTCGAAGTCGATCAGCGCGACGGGCAGGCCGCCGCGGAAGACCACGTTGCCCGGGTAGTAGTCGCAGTGGCTGACCAGATCGGTCCGCGCGGCGACCCGGATCGCCGTGGCCGGCGTCCCGCCCCACACCGCGCCGGGCGGCGGCACCCACCCGGCCGACACCTCGTGCAGCGCGCGGATCAGCCGGGCCAGGGCGACGAGCACCTCGTCGCCCGCCGTCTCCGGCGGCAGCGGGTTGCGCGGGACGTCGCCGGGGACGAACGACAGCACCTCCCGCCCCTGCTCGTCGACGCCGAGCGGGAGCGGCGCGCCGGTGAACCCGGCGTCGCGCAGGTGGGCTAGGTACGCCTGGATGGTCAGGCTGAACGGCCGCAGCGGCCGCCGAACCGTATCCCCGATCCGCACGATCCCCTGCGTGACGCCGTCCCCGACGAGCTGCTCGCCCTCGCTCACGGCAGCCCCGGGTCAGCGGGGCAGGAAGTCCAGCAGCAGCGCGTTCACCTGGTCCGGTGCCTCCAGCTGCATCCAGTGACCCGGGCCTTCGAGACGCTCGTACCGCCACGGGCCGGCCACGTTCTCGGCGGAGTCCGTCATCTGCGTCTCGGTCAGGGCCATGTCCTCGGTGCTCCAGATCCCCATGGTGGGGGCCTGCACCGGCGGCAGCATCAGCGGCGGCGCCACCCACGACTCGGGCGGGACGTTGGCCCGGTACCAGTTCAGGCCCGGCGTGAGCGATCCGGCCGCCTCCAGATCGGCGATCACCTGGTCGGTATCGGGGTGCCGCCCCCAGGCCCGGAAGTTGGCCCAGTTGCCCTCGGTCAGCCAGCGCTCGGCAATGCCAGGGAACTGGAACAGCAGCATGTACCACGACTTCTCGCGCTGCAGCGGCGTGCGACGGAAGGTGGCCGGGTGTCCGACCGACAGCACGACCAGGTGATCGACGGTGGTGGGCGCGAGCGAAGCCATCGCCCAGGCCAGCGCGGCGCCCCAGTCGTGGCCCACCACATGGGCCCGGGTGAGGCCGAGGTCGGACAAGATGGCGATCACGTCCCCGGCCAGTGCCATGAGCGAGTAGGCCTCGACGTCCTCGGGCTTGCCGGAACGCCCGTAACCGCGTAGATCCGGGACGATCACCTGGAACCCGGCCCCGGCCAGCGCCGGCACCTGATGCCGCCACAGCCGGCCGGAGTCGGGAAAGCCGTGCAGCAGCACTACCGGCCGCCCCTGCCCGGTGACCTCGTACTCGATGCCGATCCCGTCGGCCTCCACCCGTCCCATCCGGCCTCCTTATCGTGCCCTGATGTGAGGCTAAGGCAGCAGGCTCCGGGGCGACAGGTTCTTTATTGCGAGCGTTTGCCCGGCCGCGGATAGCCGGGACGAGGCCAGCCGCAGCTCGATGATCGCGAATATGGCCAGCAGCACCGCGGCGACGCCGAGCAGCGTCAGCGTCGTGGCGCTGCCCCAGGGATGGTCCCGGGTCCCGACGATCGCGTAGACCAGCGCGCCGAGCCGGCGGTGACCGCAACCGCCCCGGCGACGTCCAGCCGCGCCCGGGACTCCCGGTGTCCCTGCAGTTCGGTCAGCCAGGCCAGCGCGGCGGCGATCGCGGCCACGCCGATCGGGATGTTCACGAACAGTACCTAGCGCCAGCCCAGGGCGGAGGTGAGCACGCCGCCGAGAATCGAGCCCGCCGCGCCACTTCGGTCAGGTGCCGCAGCATTACCCCGGGATCATGCCCCTGGGCCTGGACCTGGTGCTGGTGATCACACTCCCCGCCCGGCAACGCCTGGATCCTGACGAGCATCTCGCGCTGTCCGGCGGCTAGCCTCCAGGTGCAGACTTGCCTCATTATCGGCGGGACCACCGGCGGTGCCAACTGTCTCACGTACTTGACGCACCGCAGGTAGTGACGCTGGCCATGCCCAATCTTCAACGAGGCAGGACAATCAATTCAAAATGGCGTCCGGAATCCGGTGAAAAAGGGACGGGCGTGGTTCCAGTTCATGGTGATGTTAGGCGATGGTCCTGACATTCTGAGTGATATTGCCGTCTTGGCCGGCGGTGACGGTGCGTGGCCGTAGCTGGCGGCGTGGGTCGAGCCGTGCCGAGCGACATCTTCCAGGATCTCCGGCAGTTGCTTGCCCGCGGCGAATAACTCGTCGATATGGTCGCGCGGATGCGCTCGTTAGGGGATACTCGGTGTGGCATGGGCGTAGGCCCTTCCCTTCGATGACTTGGCCGTCTTGAAGGGAACCTACGCCCGTCTTCATTTACACCGAGGTTTGGACGTCACGGCACTTCAGCGTTGTTATTTCTCGCGAATGCACCCCTGCCGAATCGGATGCATGACAGCTCTCCTATCTGCCGGCCGAGCACACTAATGGTCGAGGGATCGTTTGAGCGGCGTTCAGGTTGTGTAGCGCTTGGCGGGGACAAGGATGTGAATGCCCGGCCATCCTGAGGTCGGGGAGGTGAGATCGTGGGCGATGAACCGGCCGCCGATGCTGGTTTCCCGGCCGGGAATGAGGCTAGTGCCGCCATTGGCGCACGGGTGGGGCAGTACCGGCTGGAGCGGCGACTGGGCGGGGGCGGCATGGCCGTGGTGTACCTGGCCCGTGACGAGCGGCTTGACCGGCCGGTGGCCCTGAAGGTCCTGGCACCGGTGCTGGCCGAAGACGAGGCGTTCCGCAAGCGGTTCATCCGGGAGTCACGCGCCGCGGCGGCGGTCGAAGATCCGCATATCATCCCGGTGTTCGAAGCCGGGGAAGCCGGCGGCATGCTGTATATCGCGATGCGCTATGTGCCCGGCGGAGACGTGAGGACCATGGTGCGCCGGGATGGCCCGCTGCCGCCAGGACGGGCGGCGGCGGTCATCGCGCAGGTGGCCTCGGCGCTGGATGCCGCGCACGCCGCCGGGCTGGTGCACCGTGATGTCAAGCCGGCGAACATGCTCGTGGACAGGCGGTCCAACCGGTCTGACCATGTGTACCTGGCTGATTTCGGGCTGAGCAAGAAGAGACTGGTGGCATCGGCGGGGCTGACCGGGACGGGCCAGTTCGTCGGAACACTGGACTACAGCGCGCCCGAGCAGATCCGTGGCAGGCCAGCGGACGGGCGGACCGATCAGTACGCGCTCGCGTGCGCGGCGTTCGAGCTGCTGACCGGCGCGCCCCCGTTCCACCACGAGGAAGCCACGGCGGTGATGTACGCGCACCTGTCCGAACCGCCGCCGCCGGTGACCTCCCGGCGGGCTGGCCTCCCGCCAGCTGTGGATCAGGTGGTTGCCCGTGCCCTGGCCAAGGTTCCAGCTGACCGCTACGCCAGCTGCCAGGAGTTCGCGGATGCCTTGCTTCAAGCGCTCGGCACCCTATCGCCGAGCTCCCCCCTCGGGGCATCAGACGGGCCAGCACCCAGCCATCCGCCGACCCAGATCGACCTGGTGAGCGACGGGTCCGGCCAGCAGCCCGTACCCGCTGCCAGCGCGGCAGCCGGGACGGCGCGCACCCCGCACGCCGAAACCGACATGCCGAGCAGAAATATCGATATCCCGGCCGCGTCGGCTGCGGCGGATACGGCCGCACCTGTTCCCGAGACGGCACCCGCACCGGTGGACCCGGCTACCGGTCACGCTGCCGCCGGGCCAGACGCTGGCTCCAACGGGACCGCCACCCCTGGCCGGCACGCCAGGGATGACCATCAACGCCCGCTAGAACTCGGCCCCGTAAGGCGATCAACGCGTCTTTCTCCGTCCCGGGCTAAATGGAGCCGCAGTCGCGTGCGGCTCCTGACTGTGGCGTCGGCCGCGATTATTGCCGCTAGCGCTACGGCTCTTTTCGTATCCCTGTCTGGTGGTCGAAGCACGCCTGGTCATGGGGCCACGGCGTCTGGTCATGGAGCCACGGCGTCTGGTCATGGAGGCGCGGCCCTAACGGGGGCGCTCGTGGCAACTCTCGGGAACCCGGAATCTTCGGCTCGCGGGGTAGCGTTCGGGCCGGATGCGCGAGGACGCTAGCCGTCGGCACCGTTAATAACAACGGCAACGCATCCGGATCCGGATCCGGCGGATCAACCTACGTGTGGGATATCGCCACCAAGAAAATCACCGCCACCCTCACCGACCCGGGAAGCGAGGGCGTGGACTACGTGGCGTACGGGCCCGGCGGGACGACCCTGGCCGCAGCCGACAGCAACGGCAGCACCTACCTGTGGGATATCGCCACCAAGATGATCACCGCCACCCTCACCGACCCGCGAAGCAAGGGCGTGGACAGCGTGGCGTACGCGCCGGACGGGACGACCCTGGCCGCAGCCGACAGCAACGGCAGCACCTACCTGTGGGATATCGCCACCAAGACGATCACCGCCACCCTCACCGACCCGGGAAGCAAGGG
This sequence comes from uncultured Actinomycetes bacterium, assembly GCA_963819785.1. GTDB lineage: Bacteria > Actinomycetota > Actinomycetes > Streptosporangiales > Streptosporangiaceae > Palsa-504. The sequence continues at coordinate 269,284 of CAWFXW010000024.1, forward strand.
CGTGGACTACGTGGCGTACGGGCCCGGCGGGACGACCCTGGCCGCAGCCGACTATAACGGCAGCACCTACCTGTGGGATATCGCCACCAAGACGATGACCGCCACCCTCGCCGACCCGGGAAGCGAGGGCGTGGAAAGCGTGGCGTACGCGCCGGGCGGGACGACCCTGGCCGCAGCCGACTAGCAACGGCAGCACCTACCTGTGGGATATCGCCACCAAGACGATCACCGCCACCCTCGCCGACCCGGGAAGCGAGGGCGTGGAAAGCGTGGCGTACGCGCCGGACGGGACGACCCTGGCCGCAGCCGACAGCAACGGCAACACCTACCTGTGGGATATCGCCACCAAGACGATGACCGCCACCCTCACCGACCCGGGAAGCAAGGGCGTGTACTACGTGGCGTTCGCGCCGGACGGGACGACTCTGGCCTCAGCTGACAGCAACGGCAGCGCCTACCTGTGGAAATTGCAAGCCATACATGATTAGAGTTTCCAGGGCCGGACGCTGACTGCATGGCCGGCCCGGCCCGTGGCTACCTGTCCGCAGTGGGGACTCCGCTCGGGAAACTGAGTGTTTTTCCCTGAATGCGGTCTATCCATTCGGCGGCGGCCAGCGCGTCTGGGTGGTCCGGGCCGAGCTTGCGCCGCAGATGGGGCAGCATATCCAGGAACTCCCCCTCGGCCTCGGCGTAGTTGCCGCGTGCCGTCATCTCGCGGGCGATGCTGAACCAGAGGATCAGCGTGACCGGGTGATCCCGGCCCAGCTTGCGTTCCAGGTGGGGCAGCACGTCCCGGAACTCCTTCTCCGACCCGGTGTGGTCGCCGCGCGCCGCCATCTCCCGGGCGATGGCGAACCGGGTGGCCAGCGTGTCCGGGTGATCCGCCCCCAGCGTCCGTTGCAGCTGGGGCAGCATGGCCCGGAAGCCGTTCTCGGCCCCGGTGTGGTCGCCGCGCGCCGCCATCTCCTGGGCGATGGCGAACCGGGCGATCAGCGTGTCCGGGTGATCCGGGCCGAGCGTCTGCTGCCTGGCTGCGAACACGGCCCGAAACCCGTCCTCGGCCCCGGCGTGGTCCCCGCGGACCGCCATCTCCTGCGCAATGGCGAACCGGGTGGCCAGCGTGTCCGGATGATACGCCCCCAGCTTCCGGTGCATGTGGGGCAGCACATCCTGAAACGCCTTTTCCGCCGCGGCGTGGTCGCCACGTGCCGCCATCTCCTGCGCGATGGCGAAGCGGACGATCAGCGTGTCGGGATGATCCCGGCCCAGGGCCCGCGTCTGCTCGGCCAGCACGTGCCGGAATTCCTGCTCCGCCCCGCTGTGGTCCCCGCGGACCGTCATCTGCTGCGCGATGGCGAACCGGGTGGCCAGCGTGTCTAGGTGATCCGCGCCCAGCGTCCGCTGCCGGGCCGCGAACACCCTCCGGAACTCATCCTCGGCCCCGGCGTGGTCACCTCGCGCCGCCATCTCCTGGGCGATGGCGAACCGGGTGGCCAGCGTGTCCGGATGCTCGGCCCCCAGCGTCCGCTGCCGGGCCGCGAACACCCTCCGGAACTCATCCTCGGCCCCGGCGTGGTCACCTCGCGCCGCCATCTGCTGGGCGATGGCGAACCGGGTGGCCAGCGTGTCGGGGTGCTCGGCCCCGAGCGCCCGCTGCCGGGCCGCGAACACGGGCCAGAACTCATCCTCGGCCCCGGCGTGGTCGCCCCGCGCCGCCATCTGCTGGGCGATGGCGAACCGGGTGGCCAGCGTGTCCGGATGGTCCGGGCCGAGGTTCTGCTGCTGGTCGGTCAGTGCCTGCTGGTGCCGCGCGACCGCATCGTCCGAGCGCCTGGCGTCCTGGCGCGCCGCCGCCACGCTGGCGTTAGTCGCCAGCTTGTCGGCGTGGTCCAGTCCTAGCCGATGCTGATGATCGGTCAGCGACCGCTGGTGCAGCGCCACCGCCAAGTCGGAGTCGTACCGCCGGAGTCCGAACGCCAGACGCAGCGCATCAGCGAACTCCCCGCAGCTGGCGTATCGGTCGGACGGCGCCTTAGCTAGGGCCTGCTGCAGGACGTGGTCCACGGCCGGGGGAAGGTCGGGCCGTCGCAGTGTGAGCGGCGGCGGCGGGTCCGACAGCTGCGCGTACAGCACAGCCGTGTCGTCGTCGCGGTGAAATGGCGGCGCGCCGGACATCAGCGTGAACACCGCGCAGGCCAGCGCGTACTCGTCCGTGCGCGCATCGACCTGCTGCCCTCGGATCTGCTCGGGTGCGCAGTAATCCAGCGTTCCCAGGAACACGCCGGCCCCGGTCATGCTGGCCGACGACACCGCGCCCTTGGTCAGCCCGAAATCAGACAGGTATACATGGTCCGGGCGGCCGGGCCGCACGTCGACCAGCATGTTGGCGGGCTTGACGTCCCGGTGGACCAGCCGGGCGGCGTGCGCGGCGTCAAGGGCCGAGGCGACCGCGGAGATGATCCCGGCGGCCCGGGCTGTGGGCAGCGGGCCCAGCCGACGCAGCAACGCCCGCACGTCACCGCCGGGCACATATCGCATGGCGATGAATAGCACTTCGTCCGCCTCGCCAGCTTCGAACACCGGGATGATATGCGGATCGTCCACGGCCGCCGCTGACCGGGATTCACGGATGAAACGATGCCGGAAATCCTCGTCCGCCGCCAGCGCAGGCGCGAGCACCTTGAGCGCTACCTGCCGGTTGAGCCGCTCGTCCTGGGCGCGGAAAACCACTGCCATCCCGCCCCGGCCGATCTGCTCCTCCAGCCGGTACCCGGCGATCCGCGAGCCGGCAGCGAAACCGGTCAGGAACCCGGCCGCTCCCGGGCCCTCAACGCCCATCACGTCTCCCCGGCTGGCCGGCCCCTTTCTGCCTTCCTCTACCCTTGGGCCCGGCCGAAGCCGATTCTGGACGGGCAGGCCGGGGCAGGCAAAATGGAGCAATTCGCATTAACAATGCCGATCCCACCCCCTGCAGTCGTCCACCCCGCCCGGCACGGATGACCCCTAGCTGCAGACTCGATCCCCTAAGCTAGCACGACGGCAACAAACGCGCGGACGGACATCAGGGAAATAAAATGCCGTCGGCCGCTTGCGCCAAGCGCCGGGATAGAAACGGCGAGACGGTCGCAGATACAGCCGCTGAGCTAGCCACCCGGAGGATTGATGACGGGCAAGAGCACTGAAGTCTTCGCAGCAGGGCTAAATCGGTCACACACCGCATAGCGCTCATGTAGGCAGACACGCGGATACAGGCGGACATCGCCGGGAAGGCGTGTGTTGACGGTCTGACCATCTGAGCAGGCGCTCATCCGGCACCCCCATTCGCCTCCCACGGTCTATGCAGCTGCATGATTACGCGTCGCCGCGTATGCCAAGAACGTCCTTATCTGACCCTGACCGAGTGCACTCACGTGCCGCGGACACTGCCAGCGGACGTTGATGTGCCGGTACCGCAGTCGGCTGATGCCCTGTTCTGGTAAGGATCCATGTATTTGCTCCGGGATCGGGGTCCACCGGCCGGATCCCGGGCTGGCCATCGCGGATTCTGGGGATTGCCGCTTGCCGTGGATCGACCGCGTAGCCTGGGTGAACTTCCTGCCAGGCTGAGAGGCACGATGATGCGCACGTCGGTGACGGTGGCCTCCCTGAACATCAGGGGTATCCCGCTGACCGGATCACGCCTTACGGCTCGCTGCCAGGCGATCGGTGCCTTCTTTGAGGCGAGCGACGCCGATGTGGTCTGCTTCCAGGAGGTCATTACCTATTACCACCTTCGTCAGCTATCCCGGCAGATGCCGTCATTCCGGTATGCCAGCTTCCGGCGGACGCCGCCCGGCCCGGCAGGAGACGTGGTGACCTTCTCGCGGCTGCCCATGTCCGCGACGGCATACCACGGATTCGGGGCACCCCCTCACGCGCCAGGCATCCCTTTGCTGACCCGGCTCAGCGCGCGGATGAAGGGCGCACTGGTAACCCGGCTGGCCGACCCGGCAGTATCTGTGGTCAACACTCATCCGGTGGCCAACACCGACGGCGACTGGTCGCCGGCGAACCGGTTCAGCGCGGTTCACCGTGCCCAGCTCGCTGCTCTGGCCCGTGTCGTGCGCAGCGTCCCGCTCCCGGCTGTGGTGTGCGGGGACTTCAATGTCGACCGCGACAGTGCCCTATTCGGCGACTTCATTGCGGGCACCGCGCTGGACGACGCGTTCGAAGGGAGCTGCCCGGCAACGTTCCGGGCCGAATACCTCCCCGCCGGGAAGATGCCGCATTGCATCGATTTCATCTTGACGGCCGGGGAGATCAAGGCCCAAGACACCGAGGTGCTGTTCACCGGCACGCAGGTTCTGCGCAGCGGAACGGGATACGTCTCCGATCATCTCGGACTGCTCGCCCGGCTGAGCTGCCTCGGTACCTGACCGGGCTTAACCCCAGTATGCCCGCCGCCCACCGCTCACCGCTCGGCAGCGGGAACCGCGTTGATGAACTCACACACGCCTGCGTCGTCAGTGGCGGCGACGTTGATGTACCAGGTACCACTCTTGACCCACTCGGAGGCCTTGTCCTCGGTCCCGGAAACGAGTATCAGGTTCCCATCGGTATGGTCATTGCGGAGGTAGTTTGCCCGGGGCCGAGGTCCACTCGAGGAGAACGATGGTATGACCGTTGTACCTGCTCGTGCGTGCCTGTGCCATTCTCGTTCCTCTCGCACATCTCCCTTGGCATGGTCCTGGCAGACCGGCCGCGTTGAGAACCGTTAGGCTGCCATTTCCTTCTGCCTGCTGACGGCCGCATCGTGATCTTCGTCATTTACGCCCCGTGGCCATTCTCGATGCAAGTGTGATCGGTGCTTATAGCGCCGTGCGTTCAACGATTGCGTGTCGTGGCTGCGGCAGGCTTGACGTACGTTTGCGTAGCGGTCACCGCACACGCCGCCGACCACGGCTGGCCCGCCCATGCCGCCCGCCTAGCCGACACGCTTGCCCGTTACCTTCAGGCCGGAGGCCGCCGCGCTCCAACTGGCCAGCAAGGTCGGGGACAGGCTGGAACAGGCACGCGCCCACAACGGCCTGGCCCACATCTCCCGCACGGCAGGCGAACCGGACCTAGCCTGCCGCCGCTGGCGCCGTGCCCTAGTGCTATACACCAGCCTCGGCGCTCCCGAAGCGGATGAGGTCCGCACGCACCTGGTTCAGGGCGGCCAATCGGAGCAGCGGGCAGTACAGCGATAAGCCCTGCCGCTGGAGGAGCGGGTGCCCGCCTGATCGGGGCCAACTGCCCGGTCCCGGCCGGCGACTGCGCCGGGACGCCGTACGCGCCGCGGCCAGCGTCGGCCACCCTGAGCATCCCTGCCTCCGTCCGCGTACCGGGGAACGCGCAGATCTTCGGGACCACGTTCCTGCCCGGCTCGACCTCGTACCTGCTCACATAGGCTAGCCGCGGCACCTCCATTCAGTCGGGAACCCCCAGGAGACCTGTGAGCAGCCCGGTCAGCACCCGGGTCAGCCGCGGGCCGACCTCGACGACGGCGTGCGCGAGCCGGGGATCGCCGCGGTAAAGCGCGGCGACCTCGGGACCGGGGGTGGCCATCTGCCATAGCGCGCCGGCCAGGCTGGTCGCGGTCGCGATCACGTCGACACACTGCTGCTCGGTGAGCCCGAGCACACGGCGCAGGTCGGCGCTGATCGAGCCGACCTCGTCCAGGGTGACCAGCTTGAACGCGCGGACGGTCGCGATGGAGACGTTCCGCTCCAGGTTGAGCGGAGCCTGCGCGAGCAGGTCGCAGAACATCGGCCGGTCCGTCAGCGACCCGGCGAAGGCGCGCGCCACAGCCGCGGCCGGGGCACCCGACGCCAGCCGGCCAAGCTCCCGCCGCAGCGCCGCCGACCAGTCACGCCAGCCGCCGGCCGTGAGCCGCAGGAAGATCTGCTCGCGCGTCTCGAAGTAGCGCAGCATCGCCGACTTATGCATGCCGACCGCGTCGGCGATGTCGGTGAGGGTGACCTGCCGGATCCCGCGTTCGGCGCCCAGCCGCGCCGCAGCGGCCAGGATCGCCTCTTCGCGCTGCTGCTTGGCTCCGGCCGACCGCGCCCTCTGGAACTCCACGCCGCCAACTTAGCACAACAGGGTTGCATTAATAACACAACGATGTTTTACTAAAGGCATGAAGCAAACCTAGTTCATTACCGGTTCGTCGCGCGGCTTCGGCCGTGCCCTGGTCCAAGCCGCCCTCGACGCGGGCGACCTCGTCGTGGCCGCGGCCCGCCGCCCCGGACAACTCGCCGACTGGTACGGCGGCGACGACCGCGTGCTCGCGCTCCCGCTCGACGTGACCGACGCCGGCGCCGTCCGGGCCGCGGTCGACGCGGGCATCGAGCGCTTCGGCCGCCTCGACGTGGTGGTCAACAACGCCGGCTACGCGAACCTCGCGTCGGTCGAGACCGGGGACGAGGCCGACTTCCGTGCCCAGTTCGAGACCAACTTCTGGGGCGTCTATCACGTGTCCAGGGCGGTCATCCCGCGGTTGCGCGCCCAGGGCGGCGGCACGATCGTGCAGTTCTCCTCGGTCGGCGGCCGGGTGGGCGGATCTCCGGGCATCGCCAGTTACCAGGCCGCCAAGTTCGCCGTGGACGGCTTCAGCCGGGTGCTCGCGGCCGAGACCGCGCCGTTCGGGGTGACGGTCATGGTGGTCGAGCCCAGCGGCTTCGCCACCGACTGGGCCGGATCCTCGATGACCATCTACGACATCCCCGAGGACTACGACACCACGATCGGGGCCATGCACCGCCGGGTGCGCGCCAGCACGGGCGGCGCCGCCGGGGACCCGGACCGGGCGGCGCAGATCATCGTGCGGGCGGTCAAGCGCGACAACCCGCCCTCGCACCTGCTGCTCGGCGTGACCGCGGTGGAGATGGCGCTTGACTACTCCCGGCAGCAGCTCGCCGAGGCTTCGGCCTGGGAGAAGGTCAGCCGCTCGGCCGACTACGCCGAGCCCTACCCGGCCCAGTTCCCGCCCGATGAGCCGCACCGGGAAGACGAGCCGCCCCGGGAAAGCTAACCCCGGCACGCGCCATGGCCGCCGCGCGCGGCCGGGTTATCCTGACGGTGGACAACTAGAGCGGGAGGCGCCGTGACGGCAGGTCCATGGGACCCGGGACAGGCCGGATTCCTGGCCTCTGACGCCGACCGCGAGCGCGCCGTCGACGCGCTCAAGACCGCATTCGTCCACGGCGCGCTGACCAGGGACGAGCTCACCCTCCGCGCCGGCCGGGCGCTCACCGCGCGGACCTACGCCGAGCTGGCCGCGATCACCGCCGAGCCGTCCCCGCAAAGGCCAGGCCCCCAGCAAAGGCCAGGCCCCCAGCAAAGGCCGGGCCCCCCGCAAAGGCCAGGGCCCCAGCAAAAGCCAGAGACCCAGCAAAAGCACAGGCCAGCGAACCGGCAAAGGCGGGTGAGCAAGAAGGCCGTCGCCTGGAGCGCCTGCGCGGTCGTGCTCCCGATCGGGCTGGGCGCCAGCTTCTTTACCTATTACGGCGGCTTCCTGGTCATGATGCTGTTCACCTTTATCGGCGCGGTATTGTGCTCCAAGCCACCGGCCCCGCCGCCGGATCGTCTGGCAAAATCAATAGGTGGTAAGCATTGACCTCGAAGTCCTAGCCCGAACCGCCTACGACGCTTTCCGCCGCGCCCAGAAGGGCGACGTCCCCCTGTGGGACGAGATCTCCGACAGCGAGCAGCAGGCCTGGCGGGCCGCCGTCTCCGCCGTCAGTCACCCCGGCGACGCCACCTTGACCGACGCCGGGCCGACCCCGTCGATCGTCGTCCAAGCCGATAGACAGACCCACGTGTTCAGCGCCGACTTCACCGCGGGCCGTCAGGGAAACCTGGTCGTGGGCGACGATCATGCCTCCAACCATCACGCCCGGTTCCAGTTCGCGCACGGAGCCTGGTACGTGGAGGACCTCAAGTCGACGAACGGCACCTGGCTCAACGGCCGCCGCATGTTCGCCGCCCAGCGCCTCAAGAAGGGCGACAAGATCAAGATCGGCCGCACCGTCATCCAGGTCATCTCCGCCTGACCGCCCGGGCCGCGCCCGGGCCGCACCCAGGCCCGGGCCGCGCCCGGCCAGCACCCGGGCCCGGGCCGCGCCCGGCCAGCACCCGGGCCCGGCCGCACCTCAGCCGATCGGTGGATCGGCTCAGCCGTCAGGCCGAGCCGGTGATTCAGCCCCCGGGCCGCCCCATCGGGCGATGTGCGCTGCCAGCCCGAACGGCGACGCTGTCCTCATAGCAAAAGGAGGACAGCATGTCACCAGTGATCGAGGTACGGCAGCTGCACAAAAGCTACGGGGACACCGTTGCCGTCGACGACATCTCCTTCGACGTCCAGCAGGGCGAGATCTTCGGCATCCTCGGCCCCAACGGCGCGGGCAAGACCACGACCGTGGAATGCATCGAGGGCCTGCGGAGCCCGGACGGAGGCCAGGTCACCGTCCTCGGGCTCAACCCGCAGAACCACAGGGCCGAGCTGACCCAGCGGCTCGGCGTCCAGCTCCAGGACAGCCAGCTGCCGGACAAGCTGCGGGTCGACGAGGCCCTGGATTTGTACAGCTCGTTCTACCGGAACCCCGCCGACTGGCGGTCGCTCATCGACCTGCTCGGCCTGGCCAGCAAAACGAGAACCAGGTTCGGCAAGCTGTCCGGCGGCCAGAAGCAGCGGCTGTCGATCGCGCTGGCGCTGGTCGGCAGCCCGCAGGTCGCCATCCTCGACGAGCTCACCACCGGCCTGGACCCGGCCGCCCGCCACGACACCTGGGAGCTCATCGAGAACGTAAGGGACCGCGGGGTCACCATCGTCCTGGTCACCCACTTCATGGAGGAGGCCGAACGCCTCTGCGATCGCGTGGCCCTGATCGACTCGGGCCGGGTCGTGGCCGTCGACACCCCGGCCAACCTGGCCGAAGGGGTCGAGACCGGGCAGCGCATCCAGTTCCGCCCGTCCGTGCCGCTCCCGCCCGGCCTGCTCGAAAGCCTGCCCGATGTCACCGACGTCATCTACAGGGGCGATGTCGTCGTGGTCACGGGCAACAGCAACGCGCTGAACGCGGTCACCTCCGCGCTGGCCCGCAACCAGATCCTGGCCCGCCAGCTGCGCGTGGACCAGGCCAACCTGGAGGACGCGTTCCTCGCCCTCACCGGCCGGCACGCGCACGAGACGCAGCCCGCGAAGCAAGGAGCGTAGGAAATGTCCGCCATCACCGTCGCACCACCGCAAACGCCAGCCAGCCCGCCCGGCAACAGCAACAGCAACAGCAACAGCAACGGACTGCTCAAGCTCACCCTCACCGAGCTGAAGCTGCTCACCCGCGAGCGGGTCCGGGCCGCCCTCCCGATCGCGATCCCGCTGATCCTGATCATCATCCTGGGTAACATCCGCACGCTCCGCCAGCCGCAAGCGATCTACGGCGGCGAGAGCTTCATCGACCTGTACACGACGACTATGGTCGTGTTCGGCCTGGCCCTGCTCGCGCTGACCAACATGCCGATGATGCTGGCCGACTACCGGGAGCGGGGCGTCCTCAAGCGGCTGCAGACCACCCCGATCGGCCCGGTCCGGGTCCTGGCCGCGCAGCTCATGGCCGACCTGGCCGTCGCGGTGGTCATGACGGTGCTGATCCTGGCCGTGGCCCGGATCGGGTTCGCCGTCCCGCTGCCGCGCCAGGTCGGCGGGTTCGTCCTGGCCGCGCTGCTGGCCGCCGCCGCGCTGCTGAGCGCCGGCCTGCTGATCGCCGCGATCGCGCCGACCGGACGGATGGCCCGGGGGATCGGGGGGCTGCTGTTCTACGCGATGATGTTCTTCGCGGGGCTGTGGCTGCCGATCCCGAGCATGCCCGCCGTCCTGCAGCACATCAGCCATGCCACCCCGCTCGGGGCCGCGGTGCCGGCCCTGACCGCGGCGGCCGAAGGATCGATGCCGACGGCCCTTCAGCTCGGGACCATGGCCGGCTGGGCGGTGGCGCTCGGACTGACTGCAGCCAGATTCTTCCGCTGGGAGTAGATTCCGATGTGGAGGCCGCAGATGACCAGTCCCATGCCGCCGCCGCCCGGCCCCCCCGCACTGGACGAGCGCGGCCACCCGGCGCTGGATGTGCTGCCCTACGGCATGCTGGCCTTCTGCGTCCTGCTGACCTTCTCGTTCGACGAGCCGAGCCCGCACGCCCGGCTCGCCGGGCTCATCCTGAGCGCGGCGTCCGCGGCGTGGATCGGCTGGATGTACACGCTGCATCCGGCCTGGCGCAGCCGTCCGCGGGTGATGGTGCTCTTCATCACGGTGCTGACCGTGCTCGGCGCGCTCCTCATCCTCGACAGCACGGTGTTCGGGATCTACACGTTCACCATCTATTTCTTCGTGCTCCGGTACCTGATGTGGCCGTGGCGGCTGCTCGGCGCGGCCGCGGTGGGGGTCCTGGCCGCCACCTCGCAGGCCTACGGCGTCAACAAGGACACCTTCGGCGGCGTGGCGATCTACCTGGTCATCGTGGCCGTGAACGTGACCATCGCGCTGGCCTACACCTGGTCGCGGCGGACCACGACGTTGCTGGACGACCGGCGCAGGAACGCCCTGGAGGAGCTGAGCACGGCCAACCGCACGCTCGAGGCGACCCTGGCCGAGAACGCCGGCCTGCAGCAGCAGCTGCTGACCCAGGCCCGCGAGGCGGGTGTCACCGACGAGCGGCAGCGGATGGCCAGGGAGATCCACGACACCCTGGCCCAGGGGCTGACCGGGATCATCACCCAGCTCCAGGCGGCCGAGCAGGCCGCCGACGACCCGGCCGGCTGGCGCCGCCACTTCGACGCCGCGACCCGGCTGGCCCGGGAGAGCCTGTCCGAGGCCCGCCGCTCGGTGGAGGCGCTGCGCCCCGAGTCGCTGGAGACGGCCAGGCTCAGTGACGCGCTGGGCGACGTGGCCGGGCGCTGGTCGGCGCTGCACGGCATCCCGGTCCAGGTCACCACGACCGGCACCGCCCGCCCGATGCCGCCCGAGGCCGAGTTCGCCCTGCTGCGCACCGCGCAGGAGGCGCTGGCCAACGTGGCCAAGCACGCCGGCGCCACCCGGGTCGGAGTCACCCTGTCCTACATGGAGGACGACGTGGCGCTGGACGTCCGCGACGACGGCCGGGGGTTCGACCTCGGCAAACTCTGCGCCCAGGCCGCCGGCGCCCAGAGCAAGGGTCACGCGAGCAGCCACCGGACAAGCCATAACCATGGCCTGGTCGGCCTCAGCGTCGGCGACGGGTTGCGTCAGACCCACGACGGTGGCTTCGGCCTGGTCGCCATGCGCCAGCGCATCGAGAGCCTGGCCGGCACGCTCCAGGTCGAATCCGAGCCCGGCTTCGGCACCGGCATCTCGGCCTGCCTCCCCCTCGCCGCAGGAGCCGAGGCCCGCTCATGACCGGCACGATAAAACTCATCATCGCCGACGACCACCCGGTGGTCCGGGACGGGCTGAGCGCCATGTTCGCCCGTGACCCCGGCTTCGAGGTGCTCGGCGAGGCCCGCGACGGCGCCGAGGCGGTCAAGCTGGCCCAGGACCTCAAACCCGACGTGATCCTGATGGACCTGCGCATGCCCGGCATGGACGGCCTGACCGCCATCACCGAGCTGGCCCGGCGCGGCATCCCGGCCCGGGTGCTGGTGCTGACCACCTACGACACCGACAGCTACGTGCTGCCCGCGATCGAGGCGGGCGCCACCGGTTACATGCTCAAGGACGCCCCGCGGGCCGAACTCCTGCACGCGGTCCGCGCCGTGGCCCAGGGTCAGGCCGTGCTGTCCCCGGCGGTCACCGCGCGCCTGATGAGCCGGGTCCGCACCCCCGGGACCGGACCGCTCAGCCAGCGCGAGCTCGAGGTCCTCGAGCTGGTGGCCGGAGGGGGGACCAACCGCGAGGCCGCGGCGCGCCTGTTCATCACCGAGGCCACGGTCAAGACCCACCTGCTCAACATCTACGCCAAGCTGGGTGTCGGCGACCGCGCCGCCGCGGTCGCCGAGGCGTTCAACCGCGGCCTGCTCACCCCGACCTCCGACGAGCCACATCGGTAACCCCTGTGTTACCGTAGCCTGGTGGTTACCGATGGGGGCAGCGCCCGTTCAAGCGGCGCCGACCCGTTCGAGGCGCTCGGCGACCCGCACCGGCGTGACATCCTGCGGCTGCTCAGCGAGGGGGATAAGCCGGTGACCGAGATCGCCGCGGCGCTGCCGATCAGCCGCCCCGCGGTCTCCCGCCACCTGCGCCTGCTGAAACAAGCAGGCCTGGTCGCCGAACACCCCCAGGGCACCCGCCGCATCTACCACCTGGAGCAAGCGGGCCTGCGCGCGGTCCAGGCCTACCTGGAGCAGGTCTGGGGCGAGGCCGCAACCGCATCGGCTGGCAGACCCTGCTGCCCCACTTCGAGAAGGAGATCACCCATGGCCGCTGGCACTAAGGACGACCCCTGGGCGCTCAAGACCCCGCCCGGCACCTCCGGCTACACCATGTACCGCGACGATGACGTCCTGGTCTGCCAGGTCGGCTCCACCACCTTGAAGTACCAGTTCCGGGCGGTCGACGACCTGCACGACTGGCTGGCCGGGCAGGGTGACTGGGTGCCGCTGGGCGCCGCCGACGAGGGCAAGCCGGCCGCCGGCGGCTCGGTCGAGGCCTTCGGCCGCGCCGCGGACAACCCGGTCGGCGGCTGGTACGGCCTGCGCAAGGGCTACCGCGGCCGCTTCGGCATGTACCTCCCGCCGCTGCTGGAGGCCCTGGGCCTGGCCGAGCTCACCCACGACGCCCGTAACAACAAGATGCGGGCGATATAGCCACGGCCCGTTCGGGAGAAATTCCTTTATGACCTAACGGCCGTGGTCCGCCACGCCGCGGCCGGCCCGCCCTGACGCTGGATCGATCCCTCAAACAGGTGTGGACCGCGCGCCCCCGGGTAGACGATCGCCGTTCTGGGCCGCCATCTAGAAAGAAGGAGCTAAGCTCATGGCGCTCATCCTTATCGTTCTCCTGCTCGCCCTGCTGCTGGGCGGGCTGGGCTTCGCGGTCCACATCCTGTGGTGGATCGCCCTGATCGTCCTGGTCGTCTGGGTCCTCGGCTTTCTCCTGCGGGTCGGCGAGGGCGGATCGCGGAGCCGCTGGTACCGCTGGTTACCGGAAGCCGGGACCTGATCCCGGCCAGGCTGGCAGAGCGGGTCGCCGGGCCTTGGGCCGCGGCGGCCCGCTATTGTCATCGCTCGTATTGTCACCACGGGCGCGGAACAGGCACGATGTGCGAGTGCAGGTGCGCGATTGAACCGGGAGATGACTGAGCTGTGGTCGGCGGCTCTCGGCGCCGCGGGCACGCTCATCCGCTACGGCCACTGGGGTCGCCCGGTGCTGGTGTTCCCCTCCGAGCGGGGCCGGGCCTGGGACTTCGAGAACAACGGGATGGTCGGCGCGGTGTCCGGCCTGCTCGACGAGGGCCGGCTGAAGCTCTACTGCGTCGACAGCTATGACGCCACGTCCTGGTCCGCGCACGACCTGCCGATCGAGGAGCGCGCCCGGCGGCACGGCCGGTACGAGTCGTGGATCGTCGGCGACGTGGTGCCGTGGATCTACCGGGATTGCGGCGGCTCGGCCGAGGTCATCACCGCGGGCTGCAGCATGGGCGCGTTCCACGCGGCCAACTTCGCGCTCAAGCGGGCCGACCTGTTCCCGCTGGCCATGTGCTTCTCCGGAAACTACGACCCGTCGACCTGGCACGCCTGGGGCGAGCAGGGCGACGAGGCGTACTTCAACAACCCCATGGACTACGTCGGCCACCTGGGCGGCGACCACCTGGAGTGGCTGCGCGGCCAGGTCAGCCTGCTGCTGGTCGTCGGCCAGGGCCAGTGGGAGGACACCACCGGCACGCTGGCCAGCACCCGGCGGTTCGCCGCGCTGCTGAACGAGAAGGGTATCAAGCACGAACTGGACGTCTGGGGTCACGACGTGCCCCACGACTGGCCGTCCTGGCGTGCCCAGTTCGCGCATCACATGCCCCGTTTCTGCTGATGTCGTTTCTGCTGGCGCCGTTCTGCTGAGGAGGAAGCCCCGCCGTGATCACCAGGCACCAGATCGGGTTGCTGCTCGGGACCGAAGACGACTGGCCGACCGCGTTCACCGAGATCCTGGCCCGGCTCGGCCCGGTGCCGGGCCCGGGCGGCGACCACGCCTTCGACACCGAGCGGATCACCATCGAGCCGTTCAGCCTGCGCGACCGGCCCCGGTACAGCCTGGTCATCGACCGCCTCGCGTACTGGTACTACCACCCGCGGGAGTGGCTCAAGAAGATCTCGATGATGGACGGGGTCTACCTGCTGAACAGCCCGTTCACCTTCCAGTCGATGGAGAAGCACGCGGCCTACTGCGCGATGATACGGCTGGGGCTCAAGGTGCCCGAGACGGTGCTGGTGCCGTACAAGAACCCGGTCGACAACTCCCGCTACGCCTACACTTCGGCCCGCTACAACAAGCCGTTCGACCTGGACGCGATCGCCGAGAAGATCGGCTACCCGATATTCATGAAGCCCTACGACGGCGGCGCCTGGCGCGGCGTGTCCCGGATCAACAACCCGGCCGAGCTGCACGCCGCCTACGACGCCAGCGGCGAGATGCTCATGCACCTGCAGAAGGCCATCGACTACGACGTGTTCGCCCGCTCGCTGTCGATCGGCGCCGAGACCATGGTCATGCGCTTCCAGCCGGAAGAGCCCATGCACTCCCGCTACGCGGTCGACCACGCCTTCCTGTCCCCGCAGACCGGCACCGAGGTGGTGACGATCGGCCGGCTGGTCAACGCGTTCTTCCGCTGGGAGTTCAACTCGTGCGAGACGCTGATCTCCGGCGATCAGGTCTACCCCATCGACTACGCCAACGCCTGCCCCGACGTCGCCCTGACCAGCCTGCACTACTACTTCCCGTGGGCCATGAAGGCGCTGGTGAAATGGTGTGTCTTCGCCCTGGTCACCGGACGGCGACCGCGCCTGGACCTGGAGACCGACCGGTTCTTCCAGGTCGCGGACGAGCCGGGGCTGTCGTATGAGGACAAGCTGGCCGTCTACCGGGACGTGGCCGACGCCTACTTCGACTCCGCGCGCTACTACGACTACTGGTCCGGCCTGCAGGCCCGCCTGGACGAGGTCGTGCTGGACTGGATCGCGGGCCCGGACTTCGACCAGCTGCTGGTCCGCACGGTCAAGTCGGTGTACCCCGAGCACGAGCACGACCGGTTCATCGCCCACCTGCGCGGCCTGATGGACCTGTGGGTCCGGGAGGAGACCACCCGGTTGACTACGACTCCGTAAAAAGGGGCAGAAGACAGCCATGGGCCGTGACATCCAGGCGATCAAGATCACCGGCGAGGACCGGCGCCGCTACCGGGACAAGGTCCGGCGCTCGCTGGACGCGTTCGCCCGCATGCTGCGCGAGCGGCACTTCGACGAGAACCCCTCCATGGTGGGCCAGGAGATCGAGCTGAACCTGGTGGACGCGTCCGGCATGCCCTCGATGGGCAACGCCGAGGCCCTGGAGGCGATCGCGGACCCGCTCTGGGCCACCGAGGTCGGCCAGTTCAACCTGGAGATCAACGTGCCGCCCCGTCAGCTGGCCGGCGACGCGTTCGACGGGCTCGAGCGGGAGATCCGCGCCGACCTGAACGCCGCGGACGATAAGGCCCGCACGGTCGGCAGCCACCTGGTCATGGTCGGCATCCTGCCCACCCTGGCCGAGCACGACGTGAACGAGAGCACCATGTCGGCCAACGACCGCTACCGGGTGCTCAACGATCAGATCTTCGCCGCCCGCGGCGAGGACATGCGGATCGCCATCGACGGCCCCGAGCAGCTGCTCACCCACGCCGACTCGATCACGCCCGAGGCGGCCTGCACCAGCGTGCAGCTGCACACCCAGGTCAGCCCGGACGGGTTCGCCCAGTACTGGAACGCGGCCCAGGCCATCGCGGGCGTGCAGGTCGCGCTGGGGGCCAACTCGCCGTTCCTGTTCGGCAAGCAGCTGTGGCACGAGACCCGGATCACGCTGTTCGAGCAGGCCACCGACACCCGCCCGGACGAGCTGAAGGAGCAGGGCGTGCGGCCCCGGGTGTGGTTCGGCGAGCGCTGGATCACCTCGGTCTTCGACCTGTTCGAGGAGAACCTGCGCTACTTCCCGGCGCTGCTGCCGATCTGCGAGGAAGAGGACCCGCTCGAGGTCCTGGACGGCGGAGCCAGCCCTCAGCTGGCCGAGATGAGCCTGCACAACGGGACCATCTACCGCTGGAACCGGCCGGTCTACGGCGTGGTCGACGGCACGCCGCACCTGCGGGTGGAGAACCGGGTGCTGCCGGCCGGCCCGACCATCGCCGACGTCATGGCCAACTCCGCGTTCTACTACGGCCTGGTCCGCTACCTGGCCGAGGCCCAGCGGCCGATCTGGACCCAGCTGTCGTTCGGCACCGCCGCGGAGAACCTGCACGAGGCGGCCCGGCACGGCCTGGACGCCCAGCTGTACTGGCCGGGCGCGGGCGACACCCCGGCCGCCGAGCTCATCTTGCGCCGCCTGCTGCCGCTGGCCCGCGAGGGCCTGGCCCGCTGGGGCGTGGGCCAGGTCCACGTCGACCGGCTGCTCGGCATCGTCGAGCAGCGCTGCCTGAACGGCCAGACCGGCGCCGCCTGGCAGATCGGCGCCGTCGCCGAACTGCAGCGGCGCGACAATCTTGACCGCTGGGAGGCGCTGCGCCAGATGACCCAGCGCTACATCGAGCACATGCACAGCAACGAGCCGGTCCACACCTGGCCGCTCCCCTAGCCGGTGGCTACGCCCGATCGCGTGGCTGCGCTCGCCGCACCGGAGCTCGCCCCGGTGATCGACAGCCTCATCGAAGACCACGGCCTGGTCGCTGGAATCCTCCGGCGGATCCGCGAACTGCTGGCCCCGGGTCAGACCCCTTCCGGCCCGGACGCGCTCATCCGAGAACTCGACGGGCTCACGGCGATCCTCGAATCCCACTTCAGCTACGAGGAACGCCGCATAGCAATGGCACTTGACATCCTGGGACCCCAGGCCTGGACTGCTGACGTCTTCACCCCCGGCGAAGTCCCGCGCCAGCAAGACGCGTGCTCCTGATACCCCGCAGATCCGCGTTCCGCAGCCTCCCGCTCTGCCGTCAGCCCGCTCCGCCCGCCGCGATCAGCGCCACGCAGCCGCCGGCCAGCAGAAGCCCGGCCAGCCGCAGCCCGGTCAGCCGCTCCCCGAGCGTGATCCGGGCCAGCACGATCGTGCTCGCCGGGTACAGCGAGGTCAGCACGGCGACTACGGCGAGCAGGCCGCTGTGCGTAGCATAGAAGTAAAAGACCGTGCCCGCCGCCCCGGTCACGCCCGCGAAGACCGACAGCCAGCCCGGGCGCCCCCGGGGGAGCCGCAGGTTCCTGGTCACCGCGGCCGCTGCTGCCGCCACGGCCAGTTCGGCCACCTCCGCGGCCGCTGCCGGCCACAGCCCGCTGCCCGGCCCCGCCCGGTCCAGCCCGATGAGCAGCAACGCGAAGCAAGCCCCCGCGACCAGCCCGGCCGCCACCCCCGCCGCCGGCCGGTCCGCGTGGCCGCGAATCCTGTCCTCCCTAGTCACCTGACCGGCGCCCCCGGTCCCGTACTCGGCGTCGTCCGCGCCAGCCGGGATCGCCCCTTCGCCTTCCCTCTCGCCCGCGCCAGCCGGGACCCCTTTTTCCTCTTTCCCCTGACCTGCGCTGGCCGATACCCCGATGATGGCCGGCAGAGCCAATGCGATCCCGGTCAGGGCCAGGGTGCTCGGCCGCTCGCCCCACAGCAGTCCCGCCAGCACCGAGAACCCCGCCGTCCCCACCGCGCTGAGCGGCGCCGCCACGCTGAACGCCGCGTACCGGAACCCCAGGTACAGCGCGATCCCGCCCAGCGTGCCGCTCCCGCCCGCCGTCGCCCCCCAGGCCAGCGCGGCGCCGCTGGGCCCGGGCGAGGCGGCGAACGGCAGCGCCGCCAGTACCAGCGCGCATGCCGCCACGCAGGCCAGCAGGGTGACCTGAATGACGCTGGTCGCACGCGTGGCCAGCCCGGCGGCGAAGTCCGAACTGCCGTACCCCAGGGCCGACACCAGAGCCAGGATGACGGCGAGCATCCCCTACGTCGTCTGCTTGGCCGCCGGGCTCCCAGCCGGGTAGAAGACCCCCAGCACCCGGAGCGTCTCGGTCCCGGTGTTCTCCAGGCAGTGCGCCTGGTGCGGCGGCAGGTAGATCGACGTTCCCGGCCCGATCTCGGTGTCCTCCCCGCCCAGATGGACCACCCCCTGCCCGGCCAGCACGTGCACCACCTCGTCGTAGGTGTGCTGGTGCTCCGGCGCCCGCCCCGGCGGGATCAACCCGGCGAACTGCGTAATGGAAAGCCCCGCGCTCAGCAGCACCCGGAACTCCCGGTCCCCGGTCCGCTCCACCGCGCAGTCCTCCAGCCGGACGGAATGCAGCCCCGGTCCCTCCCCGGTGTCGGCCTGCACCGTGCTGGCCAGGACCTCCAGCCCCCCGTCCCGTGCCGTGCACCGGTAACCCAGCCCCGGCTCCAGCCACACGGCAGTACCAGGCTGCAGCTCCACGGACCCGCCCGTACCCGCCGTCACATCCAGCTCGCCGGACCCGTGGATCACGTACCAGGCCTCGCCCCGGCCGTCGGCCGTGCCGGTCAGCATCGCGCCGTCGCTGAACCGCAGCCGGCGCTGGTGCAGCCCGCGGCAGCCGTGCTCGTCGTTCAGCATGTGCGCGGCGGTCACGCCCTGCGCCACCGGGTCGCCCGGCACCTGCTCTGGCCGGCGGACGACAGCTGTCGTATCAGGCATGACACGACGATAACCGGCGTCTACAACGAGGGATACACGCGTCCCGGGTTGTGTTCCGACAGCACCGACGGCGGACCGATCAGGAGCTTGTCCGGCTCCCCGATGACCGATGTGTCCTTGCCGTCGTAGTCGAACTTCAGCAGCACGTGCTTGATCGCCTCGAGCCGGGCCCGCTTCTTGTCGTTGCTCTTGACCACCGTCCACGGCGCCCATTCCGTGTCGGTGTAGTGGAACATCGCCTCCTTGGCGTCGGTGTAGGCCTCCCACCTGTCCAGCGACTCGATGTCGGTCTGGCTCAGCTTCCACTGCCGCACCGGGTCGATCCGCCGGATGATGAACCGGGTGCGCTGCTCGGATTGGGTCACCGAGAACCAGAACTTGGTCAGGTGCAGCCCGGAGCGGATCAGCATCCGCTCGAAGTCCGGTGCCTCACGCATGAACTCCTCGTACTCGTCGCTCGAGCTGTAGTGCATGACCCGTTCCACGCCAGCCCGGTTGTACCAGGAGCGGTCGAACATGACAATCTCGCCCGCGGCCGGCAGGTGCGGGATGTACCGCTGCAGGTACCACTGAGTCTGTTCGCGTTCGCTCGGCTTGGCCAGGGCCACCACCGTCGCGCCGCGCGGGTTCAGGTGCTCGGTGAAGCGCTTGATCGTGCCGCCCTTGCCCGCCGCGTCGCGGCCTTCGAAGACGATCACGATCTTCTGCCCGGTGGACTTCACCCAGTTCTGCAGCTTGACCAGTTCGATCTGCAGCGGGCGCTTGAGGTACTCGTACTCGGGGCGCTGCATCCTCTCCGGGTACGGGTAGTCCTCCCGCCAGGTGTCGACCACCCGGCCGTCCGGCCAGCGCAGCACCGGGTCGTCGTGCTCGTCCTCGTCGTCGACGGTCAGCCCGGCGATGAGGATGGGATCGGAGGACCAGTCCTCGGGTAGCGCGTTGAACTCGGTCACGCCACAAGCACAGCACATTCCCGGCGTCCGGCCTACCCGTGGGGGGAGCCATTTTGCCTGGTGTTCAGGTTCCGGTCAAAGGTCGCCGAACACCACCCGGCCGCTGGCCACGGTCATCGCCACCGACGTGCTGCCGATCTCGCCGGACGGGATGGCGTACAGGTCCTGGTCGAGTACGGCCAGGTCAGCCCGCATCCCGGGGAGCAGCCGTCCGGCCTCGTCCTCCTCGTGGTTCACCCAGTCGACCCCGGAGGTGAAGGCGCCGATGGCCTGGTCGACGGTGATGGCCTGCGCGGGCAGGAACGGATCCGCGCATTCCGGGGCCCCGGGCCGCCCCAGCCGCTCGGACTTGACCCGGTTGACCGCCACGTGCATCTCCTGCAGCGGGTCGGCGCTGGAGATCGGCCAGTCGCTGCCGAACACGATCTTGGTCCCGCTCCGCGCCAGCGAGCCGATCAGGTACTGCCACGCCGCGCGCTCCGGGCCCACGAACGGCAGGGTGAGCTCCTCCATCTGCGGCTCGTTGCACGCCCACAGCGGCTGGAAGTTGGCCACCGCATCCAGCGCCCGGAACCGCGCCATGTCCTGCGGCGCGATGAACTGCAGGTGCGCCAGATGATGCCGGCCGGCCCGCCGCTGCTCGGCGGGCAGGGCCTCAAGCGCGTCCAGCGCGGTGCTCACCGCGAGGTCGCCGATGGCGTGGAAGTGCAGCTGGAACCCCTCCGCGGCCAGCCTCCCGGTCGCCTCCCGCAGCGTCTCGGGATCGATGAACAGCCGCCCCCGCTCCCCGTGCCGCCCCAGGTACGGAGCCGACATGGCCGCCGTGAACGTCTCGCACACCCCGTCGAGCATCAGCTTGACCGTGCCCGCCCGGAACCGTCCCCGCCCGGCCTCCTCCCGCCGAGCCCGCTCCCGATCGTCTGCCTGCCGTGCGGCCCCGTCCCGGTCGACCGCCTCCCACCCGGCCCGCTCCCGTCGCGTCAGCAGGTCGTCGATCTGGTCCAGCCCGCGGGCCCGGTCCCACCACAGCGCGCCGGTCACGTGGCAGGTCAGCACGCCGTCCGCGGCCGCCTGCCGGTAGGTGTCGAACACGTCGGGGATGCCGATCTCCGCGGCCGCCCCCACGCAGGCGTCCTGAAACCGGGTGATCCCCAGCGAGTGCAGGTGCGCCTGCGCGGCCCGCAGCCCGGCCCGCAGCTCGGCCGCGCCGGCCGGCGGGACCAGGTCCGCGACCAGCCGCATGGCTCCGTCGTGCAGCGCGCCGGTGGCCCGGCCCGCCTCGTCGCGCTCGATCCGCCCGTCGGGCGGGTCCGGCGTACGCGCGTCGATCCCGGCCCGGTCCAGGGCGGCGGTGTTGACCCAGGCGCTGTGATGATCGCGGTTCGGCAGGAAAGGCCGGCCGCCCGCCGGTCACCGGATCCAGGTCGGCCGCGGTCGGCAGCCCGCCCGGGAACGCGGACATGGTCCACCCGCCGCCGAGAACCCAGTCGTCCGGACCCAGCGCGGCGCAGTAAGCGGCCACCGCGGCCTGGCTCTCTAGCCGGGTCCGGAGCCCCGCCAGGTTGCAGCGCAGGCTCTCCAGCCCGCCCGCCACCGCATGCACATGCGCATCGCCGAACGCCGGTATCACCAGCCGCCCGGCCAGTTCCACCACCCGCGACCGCGGGCCAGTGACCTGCCCGATCTCCTCGTCCGTGCCCGCGGAATGGATCAGGCCGCCGTGCACGGCCAGGGCCTGGACGAACCCGGACGGGTGCGCGGGGGAGCGTATCCTCCCGCCGGTAAGAACCAGGTCGGCCTGCCCGTCGCCGGCGGCCATGGGCGGTC
This sequence comes from uncultured Actinomycetes bacterium, assembly GCA_963819785.1. Classification (GTDB taxonomy): domain Bacteria; phylum Actinomycetota; class Actinomycetes; order Streptosporangiales; family Streptosporangiaceae; genus Palsa-504. The sequence continues at coordinate 290,975 of CAWFXW010000024.1, forward strand.
AGGCGTCGGTGGGAGTAAGGACGAAAACCGGGATCTTCCGCGTCGTCTTCTTCTGGTACTCGGCGTAGTCCGGCCACGCCGCCACGGCCCGCTCCCACCAGGCCGCGTACTCGGCGTCGTGCACCTCGCGGGCCTGGTAGTCCTTCTTGACCGACCTGTCCTGAAGTTCCACGTGCGGGTTCGCGGTCAGGTTGTGGTACCAGACCGGGTGCTGCGGCGCCCCGCCGAGCGATGCCACCACCGCGTACTGGCCGTCGTGCTCGACCCGCATCAGCGGGGTCTTCCGGATCTTCCCCGACTTCGCGCCCACCGACGTCAAGATGATCACCGCGTGGCCTTGGTTGTCCGAGCCCTCGGCCCCGCCGGTCCGCTCGTAGAGGTCAACCTGGTCGCGCGCCCACGCGAACGCGCTGGGTTCGTATTCACCAGTAAGAGGCATGCCACGAAAATACACCCCGCGCCCCTTGTCCCTGATCCGCGTCGGCCGTAACAGCGGTTGACTAAATTCTCTGCGAACCCGTTATCGAATACGGGCGTGGGGCAGGCCCAAGTTCTGCCCGCGGCGCCGCTCGGTCGCTGGCCCGCTCGCAGCGCCTGTGCCATGCTGGATACCGTAACGCCGTCGTGACTCGGCGTCTGACCGAGGGAGTGCAGATGGCCGCCGGATATGGACCGCAGCAGGGCTTCATCGCGGAGGAGAGCAAGAGACTTGCGGGTGCTGACTTCAGCGAACGCGACCGGCAAACGGGGGAAGATCACTTTGCTCATGCCGCAGGGAAGATCTGCAAGAGCTGCGGCCACACGATCGAAGCCCGGCAGGCTGCCCGCCGCCGCGGTGAAACGGGCTGGGTGCACGACGTCTGCCCCGTCATCTCGGACTAATCCGGGCGCCCGGCCGACCTGTTGGCCAGCAAGGCGAACTTCTAGAGCGCGTCTGGCCATAACACGCTGTTCCCGGGAACGGCCCTGCCGATGGGGTATGCACCCCGGCTGCCTGCGGAAACCAGGCGGCGCGAAGGCGGCCGCCGGATCAGAGCCAGCAATCCAGACAGCGGAGCGGAGTTCCATGATCGCGAAGACTTCTCAGTCTCTCCGGGGCTGAAAACCCTTCGGGATCATGAAAAGCGGCCAAATTCCTGGCCACTCGACCTCGGTAACTGACCCTGCTGCCCCCGGCGGTAGCGCCCGGGCGCTAAAACGAACCCAATAGCCGCGTGTTAATAACCTGCGCGTCCTACGCGGAAACTCTGACGCACCAGCCACGCCACCAGCCCCGACGGCAAAACCATCCACAGCAACCGCCCCCCACCCCGACCGGGTAACCCCAACCGCACCCGGGAAACCGGGCCTACTCCTGGTCCAGCCACTCGGCAAACGTCGGGCCAGCTAGCCGTGCCCCCGGTCCAGGCAGCAGACCGCCGTTGGCCTGCAGGTCGGCGTCGGGGTCGGACTGGTCGCGGACGCCGCGGACCGTAACCGGCGTCCCGCGGTGGGCCACGAGCATCCTGGCCAGCTCCACCAGGTTCTCCTCGCCCGGAGCATCCCGCTGCCCAGGAGCACGTTCCGCGTCGTGGCCAGTCCTCCCTACGGAATCACCGCCGACCTGCTGCGCCTGCTGCTGAGCGCTGGCCCTCGCCTCGCCGCGGCCAACCTGGTCCTCCAGCGCGCGGCCGTCCGGAAGTACAGCGAAGACAGCAGCCAGCGGGCCCCGCGCATCCACCGGATGACCGCGGGTCTCACCGTGCCCCGGCGCGCCTTCCGCCCGCCACCGCACGTCGACTCCGCCGTCCTCCTCATCCGCAGACGCTAGAAGACGCCAGCAACAGGCAAGGCGCCAACCCCACCGCAGGAACCAGCGCAGCCCTGTGATCGGATGGCGTCATGAAGGTGAGGATCGGCGTGTCCCTGGGCCCGGCCGGCCGCCCCGACCAGTTCGGCGCGGCGGTCGACCTGCTCGAGCAGGCGGGGGTGGACTCGCTCTGGCTGCCGGAGAACGTGTACTCCTCGTCGGTCGAGCCGTTCACCGGGATGGCCTTCGCCCTGGCCCGGACCCGGAAGCTGAAAGCGGGCAGCGGGATCTCGGTGCTGCCGGGGCGGCACCCGGTGCTGGTCGCCAAGCAGCTGGCCAGCCTGGCCGGGCTCGCGCCGGCCCGGGTGCTGCCGGTCTTCGGCCTCCAGCCCGCCCAGCCCGCCGAACGCCCCTTGTTCCCCGTACCCCCCGCCCAGCGCGCCGCCGTCTTCGACGAGTCCCTCACCCTGCTCCGCCTGCTGCTGACCACCGAGAACGTCACCTTCCACGGCCAGTTTTTCACCGTCGACGGCGCGGAAATCGGCCCGAAGCCGGCCAAGCCGCTGGACATCTGGCTGGGCGGCTCGGCGCCCGCCGGGCTCCGGCGGGTCGGCCGCCTGGCCGACGGCTGGCTCGGCTCGCTGCTCACTCCCGCCGAAGCCGCACAGGCGGTCAGCACCATCAACCAGGCCGCCGCCGACGCCGGCCGGAAGGTCGACGACGACCACTTCGGCCTCAGCATCCCGGTCGCCCTGGACGGCCAGATCCCGGCAGGACTGCAGGAGAACATCCGCCGCCGGCGGCCGGACATCGACGCGCGGCAACTGGTCGCGGCCGGCTGGGACGGCGCCCGGCGGATGATCGGACAGCACGTCGAGGCCGGGCTGAGCAAGTTCGTGGTCCGGCCCGCGTCCCGGTTCGAGCCGTTCGGCGACTTCCTCGACGGCTTCGCCCAGCACCTCATGCCCCTCCAGAACTGAATCCACCCGAGAGGCTGGACCGCATCGAGGCCGTCCTGGCCCGCCTCAACCCGCCAGAGGATCAGCCCTTACGGTGCATCCGGTAGTGCAGCACCAGGAACGGGAACCCGAACACCCAGAACGCGTGCTCCGCCCGCAACTCCCCGTCCGCCACGAAGACGTCCAGCCGCTCGGCGAACCCGCGCACCCCGAGCGTCGTCAGGTCCGACGAAACCGGGTCGATGTAGGTCAGGTAGTGCCCCGGCTGGTCCAGCTCGCTGCGGCTGTTCAGCACCAGCCCGCCGCCGGGCCGGGCGCTGGGCGCCAGCGTGGCGGTGAAGCTGGCCTGCGGCAGCGGGAAGCCCACGCTCACGTACCCGTGCCCCGCGCGCCGGTAGGTGGTGTAGATGCCCACGTAGATCGGCTCGCCGGTGTCGGCCGCCGACCGGATCCAGCCCCGTATCGCCGGAGCATCGTCCGGCAGCCCGGTGATGGTGTCGATCCGGCTGCGCACCCCGCGCTGCGCCTCCCGCTGGCTCATCGGCACGTTGGCCTGCCCGAGCGGCCGGGCCACCAGCGTCCGGTACAGCAGGTACCCGGGCCGCACCCACAGCCGCCACTGCGGCACGATGTCCAGCGCGAACCGCGTGGTGTGCTCGTAGAACTCGCGGACCAGCGGGTCGACCGCGGCCGGGTCGAACGACGGCCCGGCCAGCGCGTCCAGCGACGCCACGATCCCGATGTCGGCCACGTCCGGCGTGTACTCCCCGCCCAGCAGGGCGGCCAGCGAGCGGACGTACCCGGTGCCCACGTACCGGGTCTGGCTGGCCAGCGGCACCACGAACGGAACATCCTCGGCCCGTACCCGCTCGGCGAGCAACGACAGCTGCGGATCGCGGAACAGCACCGCCGACACCGTCCGGAACCCCACCACGGCCGCCGCGGCCGCCACCGCCCCCGGCACACCAGAACGCCGCAGCCCCACCCCGGTCACCGCGCCCACCACCGGCCCCAGCAGCACCTTCTGCGGCCGCAATCCCAGCGCCCCGGCCGCCGCCCCCGCCACCGTGGCCACCGGTACCGTCCGAACCCCGAAGACCCGGTCGGCGGCCCAGCCCAGCGGCGCCGCCACCGCCCCGCTGGCGATGATCCGTGACCACAGCGCCGGGATCTCGCCCGGCCGCTGCCGGGCCCGGGCCACCGCGTCCACCGCCGCCAGCCCGGCCGCGCCGCCCAGCGCGCCCAGTACGGCCGCCCGCCGCCCGCGGTGCGCGGCCAGCGCCGCCCCGGCCAGCGCGCCCAGCACCCCCGCCGCTCCGGCTGACGCTGCCCTAGTTGACCCCGCCCGCCCCGGACCCGCCGCGTCATCCTTAGCCACCCAAGGAACCTATCGCCAGGAACAAGCCCGCCGGCCACCCGGTTGACCGTGAGCGTGGAGCTCAACTTCGGCACCGCACGGACCGCGGACACCGCCGGCCCCCGCCGGGTCCTTCATTTTTCAGCCGAACGGTCCGTGGCCTCAGCGGCCGGGAAATGCCGCTAGCGGTGATCACCTCGCTCGCCTTCCGGACCGACGTGGCGCTGCGCGTCCTGGAGGGCTCGGAGGTCAGCGACCGCGGTGACTACCGGGTCGTCCGCAGCCCGGGCAACCCCGACTTCTGGTGGGGCAACTTCCTGCTGCTGGCCCGGGTGCCCCGGCCGGGTGAGGCCGGCGCGTGGCTGGCCCGGTTCGCCGCGGAGTTCCCGGGTGCCCGGCACGTCGCGCTCGGCGTGGACACCGCCCAGGACGTCCCGGTCCCCCCGGACCTCGCGGCCGCCGGTCTCGGCATCGAGCACGCCACCGTGCTGACCTCCGCCGAGCCGAACCCCCCGGCCCGCCCCAGCACCGCCGCCGAGATCCGGCCGCTGGCAGACGACGCCGACTGGCGGCAGTCCGTCGAGCTGACCATCCGCTGCTTCGGCGGCGACCAGCCCGAGTTCCTGGAGCGGCGGGCGATGGCCCGCCAGCGCGTGACCAGGACCGGTAAGGGCGCCTGGTTCGGCGCCTTTGCCGATGGCCGGCTGCGGGCCCAGCTCGGGCTGTTCGACGCGGGCGACGGCTGCGTCCGCTACCAGAACGTCGAGACCGACCCGCTGGCCCGCCGCCAGGGCCTGGCCGGGACCCTGGTCTGGGCCGCGGCCAGGTACGGGCGCGAGGTCCTGGGCGCCCGCACGTTCGTCATCGTGGCCGACCCGGCCGGCCCGGCGATCCGGATCTACCAGTCGTGCGGCTTCACCCCCCGCGAGACCCAGCTCAGCCTGGAGCGCCCGCCGGCGACCTGATAGCGGCCCGCCCGGATAAGCCCCGCCCGGATAAGCCCTGCCCGGATAAGCCCTGCCCGGATAAGCCCTGCCCGGATAAGCCCCGCCCGCCGGGCACCACCCGCTCCTCGGTGACGATGGCGGAGACCAGCGCGGCCGGGGTGACGTCGAAGGCCAGGTTGACCGCCCGGGTCCCGGCCGGGGCGGCCGGGACCGTGATCTCCTCGTCGGCGCGCTGCTCGATCGGGATGTCCGCCCCGGACGCGGTGGCCGGGTCGATGGTCGACTCGGGCGCCGCGACCACGAACGGGATGCCCGCCTGGCGCGCCGCCAGGGCCAGGCTGTAGGTGCCGATCTTGTTGGCCACGTCGCCGTTGGCCGCGATCCGGTCGGCGCCCACCACGACCGCGTCGGCCCGTCCCTGGCTGATCAGGAACGGCGCCGCGCCGTCGCAGGCCAGCTGGTGCTCGATGCCGAGCTGGGCCAGTTCCCAGCAGGTCAGCCGGGCGCCCTGGAGCAGCGGCCGGGTCTCGTCCACGATGACGTGGCTGAGCGCGCCCGCCTCGTGCAGCGCCCGGATCACCCCCAGCGCCGTGCCCCAGCCCAGGCACGCCAGCGCGCCGGTGTTGCAGTGGGTGTGCACCCGGAGCGGGCCGGCGCCGCACGCCTGCCGCAGGTACGCGGCGCCCCGCGCGCTGATCCGCAGGCTGGTCGCCGCGGTGGACTCCAGCACGGCCAGCGCCGCGTCCTGGACCGCCGCCTCCCACCTGACCACGGGGCCCTCGCCGATCCGCGCGGCGACCGCCGCCACCTCGCGGCCCAGGTTCACCGCGGTGGGCCGGGCGGCCGCGATCCGGCCGATCTCCGCCGTCAGCCGGGGTCCGTCCCAGCGCTCGCGCGACCCCTGGCCGACCGCCAGCGCCACGCCCAGCGCGCCCGCCGCGCCGAGCACCGGCGCACCGCGGATGGCCAGGCTGGTGATGGCGTCCACCAGCTCGTCCACGGTGCCGATCCGCAGCGTGCGGACGGTGTGCGGCAGCGCGGTCTGGTCCAGTGCCTCGATATGCCCGTCCCGCCAGGCGAGCACGTCCGGGGAGTCCATACCGTTGAACCTATGCTGCTGGAACAAGAACGCGACGACGTGGTCCGGACCTGCCGGGAGCTGGCCGCGGCCGGCCTGGTCGTGGGGTCGTCGGGGAACGTCAGCGTCCGGGCCGGGGAGCTGATCGCGGTCTCGCCCAGCGGCCTGGACTACGCCGACCTGACCGCCGAACTGGTCGGCGTGCACCGCCTGGACGGCACCGCCGTGCAGGCCCGGCTGCGCCCGACCACCGAGATGCCGCTGCACCTGGCCGTCTACGCCGCCACCGGCGCCGGGGCTATCGTGCACACCCACCCGGTGGCCGCGACGGCGCTGTCGACGCTGACCGACGTGGTGCCCGCGATCCACTACTACGTGGCCATGTTCGGCGGGCCGGTGCCGGTCGCGCCGTACGCCACCTACGGGACCGACCAGCTGGCCCGCAATGTAACCGCGGCGCTGGCCGACCGGACCGGGTGCCTGATGGCCAACCACGGCGCGGTGACCACCGGCCCGGACCTGCGGTCGGCCCTGACCAGCACCCGCCACCTGGAGTGGCTGTGCGAGGTCTACCTGCGGACCCTGGCCGCGGGGGCCGCGGGGGCCGCCCCGCGCCTGCTGCCGGCCAGCGAGATCGCGCTCGTGGCCGGGCAGCTAGCGGGTTACGGGCAGCGCGTGCCCCCAGGCGAACAGGACTAGACGAGCAGGACCGGCAGGACTAGCAGCGTCCCGCGTAGGCGCCGCTGGTGTAGGTCGTCCACGCGCCCCAGTTGTGGCCGTCACCGGAGATGGCGATCGCGGCCTTGGCGTTCCCCATCGGGTTGAACGTGGCCATGGACGGCCCGTGCGAGCCGTTGATCTGCCAGTAGCCGTAGTCGTTGGTCGGGCTCAGCGCGAACTGGTTGCCGCCCGACTCGGCCATCGCGATCTCGGCGGCCATGAACGCCTCGGAGTGCGCGCCGCCCGCGGCCTCCCACAGGGCCTCCAGGCCCGAGCAGCTGAGCTTGCCGCTCAGCTTGGTGGAGGAGGAGGTCAGCGTGGTCGAGGCCGAGGCCGAGTGCTTGGCGTGCTTGGGCGCGTAGTGCGCGGCGTGGGCGGGCGGGTCCGAGGGGACCTTGAGCACCTCGCCCACGAAGATGCTGTTGGGGTTGCTGACCGCGGCGGAGTTCACGTGCCACAGCCAGGTCCACAGCGCCGGGTTGCCGTACAAGCGCTGCGCGATGGTGGACAGCGTGTCGCCCGAGCGGACGGTGTAGGTGCGGGTGGCCGGCTGGTTCTGCTTGACCAGGGCGGCGGTGTGGACCTGCTCGGTGACCGTGGCGGTCTTGGCGGAGAGGCTGACCGCGGCCGACGCCTGCGGGGCGGTGGCGACCAGCGCGCCGGCGATGGCTACCGCCGGGGCGGCCTTGGTGGCGACTTCGGCCACCTTCTCGACTTGTGAGGGCTGGGTGTGGCGGCCCGTGCGCCGGATCTTCCTCGGGCGGCGATGCGAGTGGGCTGAATCCACAGAACTCCCCAAGTGGTTTCTGCGCCCGCCTACAGGGCCCCCGGGGGACGGGCCTGTCGGCGAGCCTGTAACTGCCTGTGATGCTAAGGCTTTTGTTCGCAATCCGGCGGTCTGTGCCGTCTGCGGAAGCATGGCAGTACCGAACTCGGGCCCGCAGGCAAATCGAGTTATTTCTGTAACGCATCTGTGATCTGAGTCGAGCAACCCCCCGCGGCCTGGGATACTACGGAAATGACACAGGACGCCCTGCGGTACTTCGACGACTACCGGCCCGGGGTCTCCCGCGACTGCGGAAGCTTCAGCGTCAGCGAAGCTGAGATCGTCTCATTCGCCACCCAGTTCGATCCGCAGCCGTTCCATGTCGACCCCGTGGCGGCGGCCCACGGCCCGTTCGGCGGCCTGATCGCCAGCGGCTGGCATACGGCCGCCCTGGTCATGCGGCATATCGTGGATCAGTACCTGCCGGCCGGGGCGAGCCTGGGCAGCCCGGGCCTGGACGAGATCCGCTGGCCCGGACCGGTCCGCCCGGGGGACACGGTCCGTGTCCGGGTCACCGTGGCGGAGGCCCGCCGGTCGGCGAGCAAACCGGACCGCGGCATCCTGAAGTCCCTGATCGAGGCGGTCAACCAGGACGGCCAGCCGGTCATGCGCGCCATCGCGACCAACTTCCTCCTGGTTCGCCCGGAGCCCAAGGGACCCGGACAGCTGAGATAGTGGCACCATGCTCTACGCCTTCGGTTTCGAGCGGGTCGGGGTCGTGGCCGGCGACCTGTACTTCACCGACCCCCGTCCGGCCAAGGGGCAGGAGGGCGCCGAACACGGCGTCCGGGTCGAGCTCCGGGTCCTGGAGCGCGGCCCGCTGAAGGGATCGGTCTACGCGGCCCAGCCCATCGAGGTCGGCCGGCCGATCTGGCGCGCCGACCTGCTGGAGACGGTCGACGGCCGTCCCGGCAGCTTCGACCGCACCCACCACCACCCGGTGTTCCGCGACTGGAACCCGACCAGCCGGGTCTTCACCCGCGAGCTGTCCGCCGACCCGCTCGGCTGGCTGGGCGAGCAGCTGGCCGACCTGGACGGCCTGCTGGCCGCGGCCGGGTTCCCGCCCGGGACGGCCGGCCCGGACGACGCGGACCGGCTGCGCGCCGTCGCTCCCGAGATCGTCGACGCCACCCGCCGCCTGCTGGACCAGGTGCGGACCGGTCAGCTCGGCACCGCCCCGGCCGACCCCGCCGTCATCCGCGTCGGCTGGCTCTAGCCCCCCGCGACAGCCCCCCGCGACCTGGCCGGCCGGCTTCCGGCGTGGGAGGCTGGGGCGTGGCCACTGACACGACGCGACGGCTGATCCTGCTCCGGCACGCCAAGTCGGACTGGCCGGACCTGCCCGACCAGGACCGGCCGCTGGCCAAGCGCGGCCGCCGGGACGCGCCCCGGATCGGCCGCTGGCTGCACGAGCAGGGCTACCAGCCCGACGTGGCGGTGGTCTCGGCCGCGGCCCGGACCCGGCAGACCTGGGACCTGGTAGCCCCCGAGCTCGGCGGCTCGCCCGCCGTCCGGTTCGAGCCGCGCGCCTACGCGGCCAGCGCGCTGACCCTGCTCTACCTGGCCCAGGAACTGCCCGAGCGCTACCGCACCGCGCTGCTCATCGCGCACAACCCGGGCCTGTCCGAGCTGGCCACCAGCCTGGCCGCCCCCGCCCCCGCCGACGCCGGCACCCCCGCCCCCGCAGGCACCCCCGCCCCCGCAGGCACCCCCGCCCCCGCAGGCACCCCCGTCCCCGCAGGCACCCCCGTCCTCATCCCCGCCCGCAACGGCCTGCGCCCGGTCATCAGCATGCCCACCGCGGCCGTCGCGGTCTTCGAGTTCCCCGGCGACTGGCCCACCCTCACCCCCGGCCACGCCCGTCTCATCAGCCTCACCACCCCCGCCGATCTGCAGGCGGGGAACCGATGAACGCCACTCTCTGATGGCAAGAGAAGAGCCATGAGAACGCCACGTTCATCGGTTGGGCAACCTCAGCCGAAGCGGGCGGAATGGCGACGTGCGGGCCGCGGTTGGCGAAAACGTAGCCGCAATCACGAAGGAGAGCCGCGATGTCGCTGACCTTTTCGGCTGGCCCGCTGTCCGGGCATCCGCCGGAGACCGTGAACTACCGGATCGAAGGGCCGGCGCACAAGCTGCTGATGCACGAATTCCCGCGCCGGGTCCGGGCCGTGTTCGGCGGCCAGACCGTGGTCGACACCACCCGCGCGGTGCTGCTGCACGAGACCGGGCTGCCGCCGCAGGTGTACGTGCCGGTGCAGGACATCCGGGCCGGCCTGATCACGCCCACCGAGCACCACACCTACTGCCCGTTCAAGGGCACCGCCTCGTACTGGACGGTGACCGCGGCCCAGCAAGGCCAGCAGAGCCGGGTCGCCGAGAACGCGATCTGGTCCTACCCGGAGCCGAACGCCGAGGCCAGCTGGCTGCGGGGCTACGCCGGCTTCTACTGGAACGCCATGGACGAGTGGTACGACGAGGACGAGCGGGTCGAGGGCCACCTGCGCGACCCCTACCACCGGGTCGACGTGCGCCGCAGCTCACGGCAAGTCCGCGTCCGTCTCAACAACAGCGACACCGTGCTGGCCGAGACCGCGCACCCGCTGCTGCTGTCCGAGACCGGCCTGCCGAACCGGTTCTATATCATGGCCGCCGATGTCCGCCGGGACCTGCTCGAGCCCAGCGACACGCACACCCACTGCCCGTACAAGGGCACCGCCTCGTACTGGTCGGTCAACGCCGGCGGGGCCAAGCTCACCGACGCGGTCTGGTCCTACCCGCAGGCCGAGGGCGATTCGGCCGCGGTCAGCGGCTACCTGTCCTTCCTGCACGACGACCTGACCGTCGAGGTCGGGGAGCCAACGGCATAAATCGGCGGCACAAAACCACGGACCGTTCGGCCGAAATAAAAAACGTGCGGCGGGCCACCGTAGGAAACGGCGGGCCCGCCGGACGTATACAGACTTAGCTCTCCGCGCCGAACGCCTTGATCTCGGCCTCCTCGGCCTCGGTCAGCTCGCGCGGGACCTCGCCGCGCGCGTGCTTGGCGTTCTGCACCTGATGCCGGATCTGCTCCACGATTTCGGGGTTGGCCAGCGTGGTGATGTCTCCGACGTCGGCGAAGTTGGACGTAGCGGCGATGACCCGGCGCATGATCTTGCCGGACCGGGTCTTGGGCATGTCAGCGACGATCCAGACGTTCTTCGGCCGCGCGATCTTGCCGATCACGGTCTCGATCGCCCTGCTGACCTTGTCCTCCATCTCCTTGCCCGGCTCGAAACCGGGCTTGAGCGAGACGTAGACCTCCACGATGCGGCCCCGGATGTCGTCGATCACCGGCACGGCGGCCGCCTCGGCGACCTCGGGGACAGTCAGCGCCGCCGACTCGATCTCCTTGGTGCCCAGCCGGTGCCCGGCCACATTGATCACGTCGTCAACCCGGCCCAGGATCCGGAAGTACCCGTCGGCCGCCTGGACCGCCCCGTCGTTGGTGAAATACGGCCAGTCGTGCCAGTCCGTGCTGTCCGGGTTCGTGTTGTACTTCCGGAAATAGGTGGACAGGAACCGCTCCGGGTCGCCCCAGATGGTCTGGAACATGCCGGGCCAGGGGTTGCGGATGCAGATGTTGCCCGCCTTGCCGCTGCCCTTCGGCACCTCGTCGCCGTCCTCGTCGTAGATCACCGGGTAGATGCCGAGGACACCCGGGCCGCAACTGCCCGGCTTCATCGGCTGCAGGCCGGGCAGGGTGCTGCCCAGGAAGCCGCCGTTCTCGGTCTGCCACCAGGTATCGGTGATGGCCGCCTCGCCCTTGCCGACCTCGGTGTAGTACCACCGCCAGACCTCGGGCTCGATCGGCTCCCCGACGGTCGTCATGTTCTTGAAGTGGTAGTTGTATTTCCGCGGCTCCTCCGGGCCGACCTTGCGCAGCATCCGGATCGCGGTGGGCGAGGTGTGGAAGATGTTCACGCCGAGCTTCTCGGCGATCCGCCACGGCCGGCCGCCGTCGGGATAGTTGGGGACGCCCTCGTAGATCACCGTGGCGGTGCCCAGCGCCAGCGGGCCGTACACGATGTAGGAGTGGCCGGTGATCCAGCCGATGTCGGCCATGCACCAGTACACGTCGTCCGGGTGGATGTCCTGGTAGTACTTCGACGTGCCGGCCACGTACGCGAGGTAGCCGCCGGTGGAGTGCTGGCAGCCCTTCGGGCGGCCGGTGGTGCCGCTGGTGTACATCAAGAACAGCGGCGCCTCGGCCGGCATCGACACCGGCTCGACGGTCTTCCCGTGGTGGTCCGGGAGCAGCTCGTCGACGAAGAAGTCCCGGCCCTCGGCCATCGGGGTCTGCGAGGCGTACTGCCCGGGGTGGCGTCGCCAGATGAGCACCTTGTCGACGTCCTGGCCCTCCTTGGCCGCCTCGGCGAGGGCCTCGTCGGCCTTGACCTTGTGGTCGGTCATCTGGCCGGCCCGGTAGTAGCCGTCCATGGTGATCAGCACGTGGCTGCCCGAGTCGGCGATGCGGGTCCCGCAGGCGTGGCCGCTGAAGCCGCCGAACACCTCCGAGTGGATGACGCCCAGCCTGGCGCAGGCCAGCATGGTGACCGGCAACTCCGGGACCATCGGCATGTGCAGGGTCACCCGGTCGCCGGTCTTGAGGCCGGCGAAGTCGCGCAGCAGGGCGGCGAACTCGTTCACCTGCCGGTGCAGCTCCGCGTAGCTGATGTGCACGGGCTCGTCAGACTCGAGCTCGGGCACGAAGATGATCGCGGTCTTGTCCGGATTGGCTGCCGCGTGCCGGTCGACGCAGTTGTACGAGGCGTTCAGCCTCCCGCCGACGAACCACTTGTAGAACGGCGCGGTGCTCGTGTCCAACGTCGTGTGCCAGGGCTGATCCCAGGCCAGCAGGTCGGCATACTCCTTGAAGCAGTCGGGGAACTTGTCCTCCGTGAATCGCTCCAGGATGGCCGGGTCCGCGGCGTTGGCCTGCTTAGCGAAACCGGCGGGCGGCGGATAGTACTCCTCCTCGCGCCAGTGCACGGCAATGGTTGCCTCAGAAGACTCCCCCTCGGAGGAGTTAACTGCTTCGTCGGCCTGCCCTTGAACTTCTTCGGCCATGGGGTATGTCCCTCCGCTCGCGGTTACGTTCAGAATTTACGCCGGAAGCACTCCAAACTTAACGCGAGCAGGCATCATCCTCTATGGCCACAGACCAGTTATCTGCCGGCCGGGGTTGTGGGTCCCGTCAGGACGCGGCCAGCTCGGGATAGGCCCGGTCCAGCCCGGTGATGCGCATGATCTTGAGCAGCGACGGGCGCGCCGCGGTCAGCCGGAGCTGACGCCCGGCCTGCCGCGCGTGCCGGGCGGCGCGAGCCAGCGCGCCCAGTCCCGAGGCGTCGCAGAAGTCAAGCCCGGACAGGTCGACGCTGACCGGGACCGGCCAGGCGTCGATCACGTCGCTGATGTAGATATAGGCCTGATCGGCGGTGGCGATGTCCAGCTCGCCGGTCACGCTGATGATCTGGTTTCCGTCCCCGTCGGTCGCGCACGACAGCTCGAGCGCGAGCGGCTCCACCCGTTCGATGGTCATCACGGCCACATCACTTCCCCCGTCTTGCCCCGCCGCGGCAGCGGCCTGGCTAGCACCGCGCCGACGCTGGCGCGGTTCAGTTGACGAATGATCACGTGCCACTCCAACCCGTTGTCCGGTTAACGCCAGCGGCCCCGCATAGCTTCCGCATGCCGGCGAACCGGACCGTAACCCCAGAGCCCCGTACACTGGGGGTATGGCCCCGATTCTGGCAGCGGGCCTGCTACCAGCGCAAATCATTAGAACTCTGAAGTCTGAACCGATACCGGGATCCTGCTGAAGAAAACGTGTGAGCGGCGCATCAGGTTCAACCTCCGTCAGGGAATCCTCAACCGGGGAGCCCGTCGATGAACACGCCCGCCGGCGCCCGGCCGAGCCGCTCCGCCCGTTCGTGGCCTACCCGGCTGGCCCGAGCGCTTCGCCATCCTGGACGACATCCTGCTCCGGCGGGCCGTGCCCGCCATGACAGAAGACAAGGCTGGACCCGAGGTCCGCTTCGCCTGGGGCCAGCTGCTGCGGACCGGCGGGACCGCCCGCATCTCCGACCTGGCCGCCGAGACGGGCTGGAGCGGCCGCCACCTGACCGGCCGGTTCCGCGCCGAGATCGGCCTGACCCCCAAGGCCGCGGCCCGGGTCATCCGCTTCGACCGGGCCAAGCACCTGCTCATCACGAAGGCCGCCGACAGCGGGTACCGCCTCGCGGACCTGGCCGCCGCCTGCGGATACTTTGACCAGGCGCACCTGGCCCGGGACTTCCGGGCGCTGGCCGGCTGCCCGCCGAGCCAGTGGATCACCGAGGAGTTCCGAAACGTCCAAGCCGGCGCCTGGCTGTCCGAGGGAGCCTGAGCTTACCCAACGAAGGGAGAGAGCCATGGGAACCACACCGGACAAGCAGGTCTGGCCGACGCTGCGCGCTCATGATGCAAAAACACTGATCAGGTTCCTGGTCGACGCGTTCGGGTTCGAGGAGACCGTGGTCTACGCGGACGGGGACGTGGTGCACCACGCCCAGCTGTCCTGGCCGGAAGGCGGCGGGATCATGCTCGGCTCGGTCCGTCCGGGCCCGGCGAGCTCGACCGAGGCCGGCGCGTTCGGCGCCTACGTGGTCACCGACCAGCCCGACGCGCTGTGCGAGCGGGCCCGCGCAGCGGGTGCCGAGATCACCGCCGAGCCGCACGATACCGACTACGGATCAAGGGACTTCGCGGCCCGGGACCCGGAGGGGAACCGCTGGTCGTTCGGCACCTACCGCGGCGAGCCGCGCAAGGGCTAGAAAAACCCGAGGGGTAACGTGCCGCGTATGCGCGCATGGCACGTTGACGCGCCGGGCCCGGTCACCGGGCACCCGCTGCGCCTGAGCACCGACGACGACATCCCGCGGCCAGGACCTGGCGAGCTGCTGCTCAAGGTCCTGGCCTGCGGCGTGTGCCGTACCGACCTGCACGTCACCGAGGGCGACCTGCCCGTGCACCGCCCCGGAGTCACCCCCGGCCACGAGGTGGTCGCGGAGGTGGCGGCCGTCGGCGAAGGCGACACGAGCGGCTTCAAGCCAGGCGACCGCGCTGGCGCGGCCTGGCTCCGCGAGACCGACAACACCTGCCCGTACTGCCGCCGCGGCGCGGAGAACCTGTGCCCGGCCAGCCGGTACACCGGCTGGGACGCCGACGGCGGCTACGCCGAGTACCTGACCGTCCCGGCCGCCTACGCGCACCGGCTGCCGGCCGGCTACACCGACACCGAGCTGGCCCCGCTGCTGTGCGCGGGCATCATCGGCTATCACGCCCTGCAGCGCGCGGACCTGCCGGACAAGGGCCGCCTGGGACTGTACGGCTTCGGCGGCAGCGCGCACCTGGCCGCCCAGGTGGCGCTGGCCCGCGGCGCCACCGTGCACGTGCTGACCCGCGGCGAGCAGGCCAGGCAGCTGGCCCGCGAGCTGGGCGCGGCGAGTGTCGGCGACGCGGACGGCATGCCCCCCGAGCCGCTGGACTCCGCGATCTTGTTCGCCCCGGTCGGCGACCTGGTGCGGCCCGCCCTGGCCGCGCTGGACCGCGGCGGCACGCTGGCCATCGCGGGCATCGCGCTGACCGACATCCCGCCGCTCAACTACGAGCGGCACCTGTTCCAGGAGCGCCAGCTGCGCAGCGTGACCTCCAACACCCGGGCCGGCGCCCGCGAGTTCCTGGACTTCTGCGCCGAGCACAAGCTGGCCGTGACCGTGCATCCCTACCCGCTGGACGCCGCCGACCAGGCCCTGCGCGACCTCAAAGCCGGCCGCTTCGACGGCGCCGCGGTCCTGGTCCCCTGAACGCCCCTGAACGCCCCCTGAACGCCTGCCGCAAGTCTCCTGCAGATCGGCCGAACGATACCATCCGGTGATCACCGGGTCTCGAACTAACGGCATACTGGGCATCACAAGGAGCCGCTATGAGTAAGCAAGCCAAGCCGCCGCCGCCCGGGGACAAGCCCACTGGGTCCGCCCCCCCGCCGCCGCCGTCGTGGCGGAACTGGCTGTGGCCGATCACCATCCTGGCCATCTTCGTCTTGTTCTTCGTGCTGCCCACCCGGTCGACCTCGACCAGCCTGACCTACTCGCAGTTCCTCGTCCGACGTGCAGCAGCACCAGGTCAAGAGCCTGCCAGATCTCCGGGACGGTCGGCGGCACGAGCACCGGCACGCTGACGAACGGGACCAGTTTCACGGTGGTCATCCCGCCGCAGGCCGGGCAGGACGCGCTGAACAACCTGACCACCGACATCCCCGTCGGTGTCCACCGCCCCGTCGGGCAACGGGCTTCGGCACCCAGGTGCTGATCTACGTGATCGTGTTCGGGCTGCCGATCCTGCTGTCGATCTGGCTGTTCCGGCGGATCTCCCGGGGCGCGGGTGGCCAGCTCGGCGGGGTGCTGGGCGCGGGCCGGTCCCGGGCCAAGGTGTTCGACGAGGAACGCCCGTCCACCACGTTCGCCGACGTGGCCGGGTACGACGGCGCCAAGGCCGAGATCGCCGAGGTGGTCGACTTCCTGCGCAGCCCGGACCGGTACACCCGGGTCGGCGCGCTGGTCCCGCGCGGCGTGCTGATGGTCGGCCCGCCCGGCACCGGCAAGACGCTGCTGGCCCGCGCGGTCGCCGGCGAGGCCAAGGTGCCGTTCATCTCGGTCACCGGGTCCAGCTTCGTCGAGCTGTTCGTCGGCGTCGGCGCGGCGCGCGTCCGCGACCTGTTCGAGATGGCCCGCAAGCGCGCCCCGGCCATCATCTTCATCGACGAGGTCGACGCCATCGGCCAGCGCCGGGCCGGCTCAGGCGCGGTGGTCTCCAACGACGAGCGCGAGCAGACGCTCAACCAGCTGCTGGCCGAGATGGACGGCTTCGAGCCGTCGGCCGGCGTGGTGGTGCTGGCCGCGACCAACCGGCCCGAGGTGCTGGACCCGGCGCTGCTGCGCCCGGGCCGGTTCGACCGGCAGGTCACGATCCCGCTGCCGAACGTCTCCGAACGGGCCGCCATCATGGCCGTCCACGTGCGGGACAAGAAGCTGGCCCCGGACGTCGACCTGAACGCGATCGCCCGCGGCACGCCCGGCTTCTCCGGCGCGGACCTGGCCAACCTGGCCAACGAGGCGGCCATCTTCGCCGTCCGCGCCAACCGCGAGGTGGTCACCGCGGACGACTTCGGCGCCGCCCGGGACCGGATCATCCTGGGCCGCCGGGAGGGCTCGAACGTGCTGCTGCCGGAGGAGAAGCACGTCACCGCGGTGCACGAGTCCGGGCACGCCCTGGTCGCCGCGCTGTCCGAGCACGCCGACCCGGTGGCCAAGGTCACCATCTTGCCCGCCGGGCAGACCCTGGGCGTGACCGAGCAGCTGCCGCTGGTCGAACGGCACATGTACAGCGAGTCCTACCTGCTGGATTCGCTGGCCGTCCGGCTCGGCGGCCGCGCCGCCGAACTGGTCGCGATCGGGGAGGGCTCCACCGGCGCGTCCAACGACCTGGCCGGCGCGACCGACCTGGCGGTCAAGATGGTCCGGGAGTTCGGCCTGTCCAAGACGCTGGGCCCGATCGGGTACCCCGAGGGCGGTTCGCAGTTCCTGGGCGGCGGCGGGGCCGGCGTTTTCCAGCCGCCCGTTCGCCGAGGCCACCCAGGCCGAGATCGACAGCGAGGTCTCCCTCCTGCTCCGCCAGGCCGAACAGCGCGCCATCGAGCTCCTCACCGGCAACCGGCACTCGCTGGACCAGCTCGTCGACCTGCTGCTCGAGGTGGAGACCATCAACGGCGCCGAGGTCTACCGCATCGCGGGCCGGCCGGACCGCTCGACCGCTGTACCGCCGGTCCCGCCGACCACCCATGTGGCGCCCCGCGCCGCCGCGGCCAGTACCGCGCCGTTCGCGGATTCCCACCCGGACTCCGGCTGAATTTATCCGGAACGGTCCCTGGTACCACCCGCCGGCCCTGCTCGGGCCAGCGGGTGGTAGGGCGGGTGGTTCAGGGTAACCTCTGGGCATGGCCATGCCGGCTTACCTCCCCAGCCCGCCGATCAACAGCTTCCACGTCGGCCCGCTGGACGTTCACTTCTACGCGCTGGCGTACCTGGTCGGCATCGCTTTCGCCGTCATCTTGACCCGGTACCGGTGGCGCGCGGTGGGCGGCGACCCCGAGCTGGTGGGCGAGATCGCGCTGTGGGTCGTGCCGGCCGGGATCATCGGCGGCCGGATCTACTTCGACATCACCACCCCGATGGACATCCCGCACGTATGGTACGGGCCGTTCGCGGTCTGGTCCGGCGGGCTCGGCATCTGGGGCGGCGTGCTGGTCGGCGGGCTCGTCGGCATCTGGCGGCTGCGCCGGCGCGGGGTCAGCCCCGCGCTGTTCGCCGACGCGATGGCGCCCGGGCTGCTCATCGCGCAGGGCGTCGGGCGGATCGGCAACTACTTCAACAAGGAGCTGTTCGGCAGCCCGACCTCGCTGCCGTGGGGCCTGGAGATCCCGTATCAGTACCGGGTGTCCGGCGGCATCCCAGCGGCCGACCTGCACTTCGCCACGTTCCAGCCGACCTTCCTGTACGAGCTGATCTTCGACTTCGCCTGGGCCGGGGTGCTGATCTGGCTCGGCTACCGGTACAAGGTCAAGCCTCCGGGGCTGTTCGCGCTGTACGTGTCCGGCTACTCGGCCTACCGGATCTTCGAGGAATCGCTGCGCATCGACTCCTCGGTGCACATCTTCGGGCTGCGCCTGAACATGTACATCGCGTCGGTGCTGACCGTGATCGGCGCGGCCTGGTTCTACCGCACCCAGCGCCGCCCCCGGATTTCCCCCGTCCTCGACGCACCCGGGGACGAGAACCCAGCCCGCGATCCCGAAGAAGCCGCCCCGGGCACCTCCACGTGACCGAAGACCTGCCCCCACCCGCACCTCCCACCACTTCCGCACCTCTCGCATCTCCCGTCACTTCCGTAGCCCAGGCCCCACCCGTACCCTCCGCCACTTCCGTTGACTGGGCCTCGTGGCGGGGCCGTCGGCTGCCCGCCCAGGTGCTGCACCTGGACAGCGCGGCCGCGGGCCGGTCCTCGGCCGCGACGCTGGCCGCGGCCGCCGCGCACGCCGAGCGCGAGGCCGTCCGCGGCGCCTACGTGGCCCAGGCCGAGGCCGCGCCGGTGCTCGACGCGGGCCGCGCCGACCTGGCCGCCCTGCTCGGCGTCCCGCCCGCCGGGCTGGCCTTCACCGAGAGCGCCGAGTCGGCGCTGGACGCCCTGCTCGCCGCCTGGCCGCTGCGCGAGGGCGACACGGTGGCCGTGGTGGCCAGCGAGTGGGGACCGAACCTGCACGCCTTCACCGAACGCGGCCTGCGCATCGCGCAGATCCCGGCCGACGCCGGCGGCGTGGCCGACCTGGCCGCGCTGGAGCAGCTACTCGCCGCCAGCCCGCCCGCCGTGGTCCACCTGGACCAGGTGACCTCGCACCGGCCCCTGGTCCAGCCGGTCGCGGCCGCCGCCGCCCTCTGCCACGCCGCGGGCGTCCCGCTCTGGGTCGACGCCGCGCAGGCCGTGGGCCACGTGGACACCGCGTGCGGCGCCGACGCCATCTACGCCACCGGCCGCAAGTGGCTCGCCGGCCCCGCGGCGTCGGCATTCTCGGCGTGACCGAACCCTGGTGGGACCGCCTGCGCATCCCCGTCTCCGACATGATCGCCGAATCCCGTCCGGCCGACGCCAGCCCGCTGTGGCTGCTCATGGCGCGCGAGGCCAACGTGGCCGCCTGGGTGGGCCTGTGCACCGCGGTGGCCGAGTTCACCGCGGCCGGCCCGGCCCGCGTCTGGGACCGCCTGGCCGCCGTCGGTCGTCAGACCCGCGAGGCCCTGGCAGACCTGCCCGCCTGGTCCGTAGCCACCCCGGCCGGCCCCGCCCGTCCAGCTCCGCCCCGCCCGGCCCCGACCTGTCGGACCCGGCCTCGGCCATCACCGCCCTGCGCCCCCTGAACGGCCAGGACGTCCCCGCCGTCCGGGCCCGCCTGCTGGCCGAGCACGCCATCGTCACCACCGCCGCCGCCCCCACCCGCGCCCCGCGCGACATGACCGGCCCCCTCCTGCGCATCAGCCCCCACGTCGACTGCACCCCCGAAGACCTCTCCCGCCTCCGCGCCGCCCTCGAGTCCCTCACCTAACCGCCCGTCCCGGCCTGATCGCCGGTATCGGGGAGCAGTCCGGCGAACAGCTCGGCGTAGTCGTAGGCGGCCTCGGGTTTGGCCCGCACCGCCGCGTCGATCATCTGGGCGTCCTGGCCGATCAGGATGCGCCAGGCTCCCGCCCGCACCCCGTCCAGGATGGTGGCGGCCGCCTGGGCCGCGCTGACCGGGGCCTTGTCCCGGAAGTCGGCGCTGGCCTGCACCAGGAACCGGCGCAGGTCCGCCCCGGCCGGCCGCTCGGGCAGCACGCCGGCCTGGACCAGCGCGTCCCGCACGCCCGGCGAGAAGAACCCTTCCGCCTGGGCGTCGCTCAGCTGCTCCGGCGCGGGCAGACCCCGCGCGATGAGGCTGTTCCTGACGATGTTGGTGCCGACGTGCCCCGGCAGCACCAGCACGGCGCGGACCTGCGGCGCGTTGGACCGCAGGTCCTCGATCAGCGCCTCGGTGAAACCCCGGACCGCGAACTTGGCCGTGCTGTACGCGGTCTGCGGCATGCCCGGGCCCAGCGACGCCCAGATCCCGTTCACGCTGCTGGTGTTGATCAGCACCCCGTCGCCGCTGGCGATCAGCAGCGGCAAGAACGCGCGGGCGCAGTAGTAGACGCCCTGCCAGTCGATGGCGAAGATCCGCTCCCACACCTCGCGGTCGCCCGCCGCGAAGCTCTCCCCGCCGCCGGCCCCGGCGTTGCTGAACACCAGGTCGACGTGCCCGGTGGCGTGCTCGCCGAGCAGTTCGTCGCGGAACCGCAGCACCTGTGCCTCGTCCGCGACGTCGCAGGTGTGCCCGGTGACCCGGACGCCGGGCGGGGCGGCCGACCGGGCCAGGGTGACGGTCTCCGCCATCGTGTCAGCGTTCAGGTCACAGGCCGCTACCGAGCAGCCCTGCTCGGCCAGCTGCCGGGTCAGCTCGCGGCCCATGCCCGACCCGCCGCCGGTTACCACCGCGAGCTTCCCCGCAAACGACTCCATCGTCATGATTTAAAGTGATATCATTATGATAGATGACTGTCAAGCCTGACAGCCGCGCTCATCGGCAGGCGGATGCCGCGCATCAGATATCTGTAAGTTAAGATAATGAACATGCAGGTATCTGCGAGAGACCGGATCGAGGGGGTCCGGGCCGAGTGGGCGCGCGAGCGGCCCGACCTCGACACGTCACCGATGGCGGTCATCGGGCGGATCTTGCGGGCCGAACGCCTGGCCAGCGGGCCGATCAAGGACGTCCTGGGCCGCTACGGGCTGGACCGGGGCGGCTTTGACGTGCTGGCCACGCTGCGCCGGTCCGGACCGCCCTACCGGCTCACCCCGACCCGGCTGTTCCAGGAGCTGGTCCTGACCTCCGGAGCGATGACCCACCGGGTGGACGCCCTGGAGCGGGACGGGCTGGTCGAGCGGGTCGGCGCCCCGCGGGACCGGCGCAGCACGCTGGTCGCCCTGACCACGAAGGGCAAGACGGTCACCGACCAGGCCATGACCGCGCACATGGCCGGTGAGCAGGCCATGCTCACCGCGCTGCCGGACGCCGAACGCGAGTTGCTCGCCGCCCTGCTCGGCAAGCTCCTGGCCGGGATGGAGGCAGACCATGACTAGCACCGGCACCGTGATCGTCATCGGCGGCAGCTCGGGCCTGGGGCTGGCCGTAGCGCGGCACTGCCTGGCCGCGGGCGCGTCCGTGGTCATCGCGGGCCGCTCGCCCGCCCGGCTGCACGACGCCGCGGCCGAGCTGGCCTGCCCGGACCGGCTGCGCACCGTGGTCGCGGACATCGGTGACCAGGCCCAGGTCGCAGCGCTGTTCGAACAGGCCGGAGCGGTCCGCCACGTGGTCGTGACCGCGGCCGACCTGCCCTACGGACCGGTGGCGGCGTTGACTGAGGAGGCCATGATGCGGGCCGTCCGGTCCAAGTTCCTCGGGCCGTTCTTCGTCGCGCAGCACGCGGCCGCCCGGATGAACGATGGCGGGAGCATCACCTTCACCTCCGGCATCGCCGCCTACCGCCCGGCGCCGGGCGGCGCGCTGGCCGCCTCGGTCAACGGGGCGCTGGAGGCCATGGTCCGCGCGTTCGCCCTGGAGCTGGCGCCGGTCCGGGTCAACGCGGTCTCGCCCGGCTGGGTCGACACCCCGATCTGGGCGGGGCTGGCCACACCCGAAGCCAAGCGGGCCCGGTTCGCGGACCTGGCCTCGCGCCTGCCGGGCCGGCGCGCCGGAACCGCCGAGGACGTCGCCCGCGCCATCGGCTACCTGATCGAGGACGACTTCGTGACCGGCACCGTCCTGCACGCCGAGGGCGGCCAGCTGCTCGTCTAGGCGTTCAGGTAGGTCAGCACGGCGAGTACGCGGCGGTTCGCGTCCCCGGCCGGGTACAGGTCGAGCTTGATGAACACGTTGTTGATGTGCTTGCTGACCGCCTTCTCGGTGACGAACAGCCGCGCGGCGATCCCGGCGTTGGTCAGCCCTTCGGCCATCAGCGCCAGCACCTCGCGCTCGCGCGGGGTAAGCCGGGCCAGCCGCTCGTCCCGGGCGTGCCGGGCCAGCAGCTGGGCCACCACCTCGGGGTCGATCGCGGTCCCGCCCTCGGCCACGGTGCGCACCGCCGCGATGAACCGGCCCACGTCCGAGACCCGGTCCTTGAGCAGGTACCCGAGCCCGTGCGGGCCGGTGGCCAGCAGCTCCTGGGCGTAGAGCGGCTCGACGTGCTGGGACAGGACCAGCACCGGCAGGCCCGGGACCCGGACCCGCGCCTCGATGGCGGCCTTCAGGCCCTCGTTGGTAAAGGTGGGCGGGAGCCGCACGTCCACCACCGCCACGTCCGGGTCCTGCGTGACCAGCGCCGCCCGCAAATCGGGTCCGTTGTCCACCGCCACCACATCCATGTCGTACGCGGCGAACAGCCGGATCAGCCCGTCCCGCAGCAGGGTCAGGTCCTCGCCCAGGACAACTCGCACGGCAGCTCCATCGTCACCAGGGTCGGCCCGCCCGGCGGGCTGGTCACCGCGATCACGCCGTCGAACGCGGCCAGCCGCTGCTCGATCCCGTGCAGTCCGCCGCCGGGCCTCGGCTCCGCGCCCCCGGTGCCATTGTCGCCCACGATCGCGACCAGCCGGCCGTCGGCGTAGTCGAGCTGGACCCAGGCCCGGGGCGCGCCGCTG
The DNA here is from genome assembly GCA_963819785.1 of uncultured Actinomycetes bacterium. Lineage (GTDB taxonomy): Bacteria > Actinomycetota > Actinomycetes > Streptosporangiales > Streptosporangiaceae > Palsa-504. The sequence continues at coordinate 314,053 of CAWFXW010000024.1, forward strand.
TGCTTGACCACGTTGGCCAGCGCCTCGGCCACCGCGAAGTAGGCCGCCGCCTCTACCGGGGCCGGCACCCGGCCGGGCATCTCGGCCTGCACGTCCACCGGCACCGGCAGGGACAGTGCGAGGGCCCGTACCGCCCCGTCCAGGCCCCGCTCGGCCAGCACCGGCGGGTGGATGCCGCGCACCAGCGCGCGCAGCTCGGACAGCGCCTGCCCGTTCGCGGTGCGCGCCTCGGCCAGCAGCGACAGGGCCAGGTCCGGGTGCTCCCTGACGACTTGTTCGGCCAGGCCGATGCTCATCCCGACCGAGACCAGGCGGGCCTGGGCCCCGTCGTGCAGGTCGCGTTCGATCCGGCGCAGCTCGGCGGCCGACGCGTCCACCACCTGGGACCGGGACTCGGTCAGCCGGCCCACCTGCGCCGCCATCTCCGTCGGGGTGGGGGCCAGCAGCACCGAAGCGATCCGGGCGTGCACCTTGAACACCCGCTGGCTCAGGGCCAGCGCGGTCAGGCCCGCGACCAGCATGCACATGGACATCACCTGGAACCCGGCCGTCGGCGGCGCCCCCGGCCACCAGCCGTACACCACCGCGCCCCAGTCAAGCCCCAGCACCCAGCAGCCGACGAAGGTGAGCGCCGTGGGCCCGAGCCCGAACAGCAACCCGGCCGGGCAGCCGGGCAGCAACCACAGCAGATCCCGCCACGTCGCCGGATCGGTCAGCACCCAGCGGCAGTACCGCAGCTGCCCGCGCAGGCCACCGGTGGCCGCGGCGGGCCGCGGCCGGTACGGGTCCGGGATCCTCACCCCGGACCACTCGAGCGCCTGACGACGCTGCCTGCTGGCCAGCCGCCGCACCACCAGCAGGCTCTCCGGCGCCAGCAGGACGCCCAGCCCGGCGGGAATGATCACCAAGCAGAACAGCGTCACGAGGAACAGCGGGATCCCCGCTACCGACTCCAGCGCCAGCAGCAGCCCGCGGCCGCTCGCCCGAGCGCTCCGCCGCCAACCTCGCTCGCCGTTCATCAGGACCTCCCCGTCCGTACTTGTCGGGTCCATTCTCGGCACCGCGGCCACGCCTGTCGGTGGTGCTAGTCCCACCTTCAGCGCCGGATGAGGACCTCGACGCCGTCCAGGATGCGGTCCAGGCCGAAGATGAACTCGTCGTCCGGACCGTCCTCGATCTCGAACACCCCGGCCGCCACGAACTTCGAGAGCGCCGGGAACCGGCGCGGATCGGCCAGCTGGGCCAGCATCCGGGGGTAGGCCGCCATCCATTCCATCGGCGCCAGGCCCGAGGCCTGGATCGCCGCCGCGATGTCGGCCTCGGTGGTGGCCAGGTTCCGCACGTAGCCGGCCAGCAGCAAGATCACCGAGGCCTTGCGCGCCTCGGTCAGCCCGGTGCCGGCCAAGCAGGCCAGCGCGTTCTCGAACCAGGCCACCTCGTTGGGCATGATCGGCAGGCTGTTGAGCGGGATCCGCACCACCCACGGGTGCCGCCGCGCGCCGTCCCGCAGCGCCCAGGCCCAGCGGGACAGCCCGTCCCGCCAGCCTTCGCCGGGGGCCGGCGCCCCGGGCGCGGATCCCCAGGCGGCGTCCACCATCACGGTGAGCAGTTCCTCCTTGGACGACACGTGGCGGTACAGGGACATCGGCGCGGTCCCGAGCTCGCCGGCCACCCGGCCCATCGACACCGCGGCCAGCCCCTCGGTGTCGGCCACCCGCACCGCGGCGGCCACGATCCGGCCCAGGCTCAGGGACGGCCTGGGTCCCTTGTGCGGCCGCTCCCGCACCCCCCAGGCCGCCGCGACACTGCCCGGCAGCCCCGCGGCCCCCGGCTCCGGGACATCGGATGCCAGCCCGGCCGCTCCCGGCTCCGGGACACCGGATGGCAGCCCGGCCGCTCCCGGCTCCGGGACACCGGATGGCAGCCCCGCGGCTCCGGGCTCCGGCTCGGCGTCCGCCACGTCCCGCGCACCTCCCTCCGGCCCGCCTGCGCTTGACAGCATCATAGTACTGCGTATAGCTTACGCAAATATGCGTATGACATACGCAGTTAAGTCACGAAGGGTCAACCGAGGGGTCAACAGACATGAGCAATGAGCTGGCGATTGAGGCGAGCGGGCTGGCCAAGTCCTACGGCGGCGTCCGCGTCCTGGACGGCATCGGCCTGCGGGTCCCGCGCGGCAGCGTATTCGCCCTGCTCGGGCCGAACGGCGCGGGCAAGACCACCGCGGTCCGGATCCTGGCCACGCTGTGCCGGGCGGACGCCGGCCGGGCCCGGGTCGCGGGGTTCGACGTGGACCGCGAGCGGCGCCAGGTCCGCCGGCGGATCAGCCTGACCGGTCAGTTCGCCGCGCTGGACGCGGCGCAGACCGGCGCGGAGAACCTGCGCATGATCGCCCGGCTGGCCGGGCACCCGGCCGTGGTCTTCCTGGACGAGCCGACCACCGGCCTGGACCCGCAGAGCCGGCTGACCACCTGGCAGGCCATCGCCGGCCTGGCCGCGGACGGCGTGACGGTGTTCCTCACCACCCAGTACCTGGAGGAGGCCGACCGGCTCGCGGACCAGATCGCGGTCCTGAACGGCGGCCTGCTGGTCGCGACGGGCACCGCCGCCGAGCTCAAGCGCCGGGTCGCCCCCCAGCGCCTGGACCTGACCTGCTCGACCGCGGGGGCGTACGAGCAGGTCAGGTCCGTCCTCGCGGACCGCGTGGTGCACCTGGACCCGGCCGCGCGGTCCGTCGGCGTGGCCACCGACGGCCGCGCGGCCCGGATCCGCGCCCTGCTGGACGAAGCCGATCCGGGCCGGGACCTGATCGCCGGCTTCGCGGTCCGCGAAGCCACCCTCGACGACGTGTTCTTCACCCTGACCACCCGGGAGGCCGCTCATGTCTGACGCGCTGATCATGACCGGGCGCAGCGTGCGGCTGTCGCTGCGCAGCCCCGACGCGCTGCTCACCGCGCTGCTGCTGCCCGTGATGCTGATGGTGGTGTTCGTCTACCTGTTCGGCGGGGCGGTCAGCGTCGGCACCAGCTACCTGGAGTACGTCGTGCCCGGGGTCCTGCTGCTGTGCGCGATCACCGGCGCCGCGACCACGGCGGTCACCGTCTGCCAGGACATGACCGGCGGCATCATCGACCGGTTCCGCTCCCTGGACGTGCCCGGCACCGTGGTGCTGGCCGGGCACGTGACCGCCAGCCTGCTGCGCAACCTGGTCTCGACGGTGCTGGTGGCGGCGGTCGCGGTCGGCATCGGCTTCCGGCCGCACCCGGACCTGGCCCGGCTGGCCGCCGCGGTGGGCGTGCTGCTGCTGTTCGTGGCCGCGATCTCGTGGCTGGCCGCGGCGTTCGGGCTGGCCGTGGCCTCGCCCGAGGCGGCCAACGGGGCGATGTTCTTCCTGATGTTCTTCAGCTACGCCAGCAGCGCCTTCGTCCCGGTCCGGACCATGCCCTGGTGGCTGCGCGGCTTCGCCCGCCACCAGCCTGGCCACCCCGGTCACCGAGACCCTCCGCGGCCTGCTCCTCGGCCAGCAGCCCGGGAGCCATCCGCTCGGCGGTCAGCTGGCGGCCGCGCTGGCCTGGAGCGGCGGGATCCTGGTTGTCTCGGTCCTGCTCAGCATGGCGCTGTTCCGCCGCCGGACCGCGTAGCCAGCCAGCACAGCGCGTAGGCGGCCAGCAAAAGCCAGCACACCGCCTAGCTAGCCAGCACAGCAAGCGGCCGGGTCCCGTCCGGGACCCGGCCGCTGACCTGTCAGGCGAAGAGCTACCCGCCGTACCCGCCGCCGGCCGCCTGGACCAGCTCGGGGACGAACAGGGCGGCGTTCACGGTGCCGGTCCCGGAGGCCAGGTCGTAACCCAGGCCGGCGTTGAACCCGCGGACCGTGAACAGCTGGTCGTTCTGGAAGAACGACACCGTGGTGTTCCCCGCGGTCACGTCCACCAGGCCGGGTGCCTGCGCGGCGGACAGGGCGTACAGCGCCGGGTTGATCAGGCCGAGGCCGCGCCCGGCCAGCTGGTCGGCCAGCGCCACGATCCCGGCGAACAGCGGGGTGGCCTCGCTCGTCCCGCAGTCCACGTACCAGCCCGGCTGACCGCCGAAGCTCTGGTAGGTGTTGACCAGCCCGGCGCAGGAGCCGCTCATCGAGATGTCCGGGGTGCCGCGGTGGTCGCCGACCACGCCGGCCACCGAGTCCTGGTACGACGGCCGGGAGAACACCGTCGACAGGCCGCCGCCGGTGCCGGTGGCGGTCGGGCCGGGGGAGTCGGAGAAGGCGTTGTTCAGCGCGTAGTTGGTGCTGTCGTTCCACACCCGGTCCGCCTGGGTCCGCTGGCCGGTGGTCAGCAGGGACAGCTGGGTGCCGCCCACCGCGGTGACCAGCGGGTCAGAGGAGGGCCAGTCGATGGCCCGGTGGGTGTACAGGATCGTCCCTGCCGCGTCGGCGAAGTCGGTCGCCCCGGCGTCGCCGGTGGCGGCCAGCACCGTCACGTTGTTCTTGGCCGCGTTGAAGTACGCGCTGCGCAGGCCCTGGATGGAGGCCGCGCTCGGGAACGTCGGCTCGGTCGCGCCGAAGCTCTGGCTGATCACCTGGCCGAGGTGGTGGTTGATGACGTAGTTCTCGGCCTTGACGATCTGCGGCATTCCTGCCGTGCCCTCGGTCTCGGCGACCGGGGTCTCGACCAGCAGGAGCTTCGCGCCGGGCGCGATGCTGTGCGCCCACTCCACGTCCAGGGTGGTCTCCCCGGCCCAGCCCACGTCGCCGTTGACGTCGGTCGGGTCATAGGCGGGCACCGCCCCGGCCGGCTGGATGATCTTGAAGGACGGCGGGGCCGGGAGGTTGTACTCGGCGTCAAAGACGGCTAGGTCCGCCTTGATCGTCGGGGAACCGAACGAGTCCACGATCACGATGGTCTGGCCGGCGCCGGTGATCCCCGTGCTGAACAGCGGCTGCTCGTTGTACGCGGTCTGGAACTGGTCGGGGCCGTAGCAGGGGGCGGTGAACAGGGCCTCGCACTCGGCCTGGGTGGCCGGCTGCCTGGCCGACATGAACCTGCTGTGCAGCATCGGCCCGATGGCGATGCTGGCCGTCGCCGGGAGGCCGCCGGCGACCAGGGACCCGGTGGCCAGCGCCACCGCCCCGGCCATCCTCAGATACCGACGGGATCGATGTTGCACGGAAGCCTCCCCGGTTCAGACGTGCCCACAACGCGCCCGCGTGACGTATGGATAGGCGGCTAACGTAGGGCAAAAAGGGTGTCTAAGCTGCAAAGCCTCGCGATCGTGACATAACGATTTGAACATTGATTTATCCGGAAATACCGCAACCGGCTATGCCGGATCCACCCCGAGGTAGCGCAGCACCGCGAGCACCCTCCGGTGCCCCACGTCGCCCGGGTACAGCTCGAGCTTGGCGAAGATCGAGTTGATGTGCTTGCTCACCGCGCTCTCGGTGATGACCAGGGTCGTGCCGATCTCGGCGTTGGACCGGCCCTCGGCCATCAGCGCCAGCACGTCGCGCTCCCGCTGGGTCAGGTCGTCCAGCGGATTGCCGCCCGTGCGGACCAGCAGCTGCGCCACCACCTCGGGGTCCAGCGCGGTGCCGCCCGCGGCCACCCGGCGCAGCGCGTCCAGGAACTCGGCCACGTCGGCCACCCGGTCCTTGAGCAGGTAACCGACGCCGCGGGTGTTGGCCGACAGCAGGTCGGCCGCGTACCGCTCCTCCACGTACTGCGACAGCACCAGGATCGCGACGTCCGGCCACTGGCGGCGGATGGCCAGCGCGGCCCGGATGCCCTCGTCGGTGTGCGTGGGCGGCATCCGGACGTCGGCGATCACCACGTCGGGCCGTTCCCGCTCCACCGCCGCCAGCAGCGATTCGGCATCGCCCGCGGTGGCGCACACCTCGAACCCGGCGCCGTCCAGCAGCCTGGTCAGCCCCGCTAGCAGCAGCACCGAGTCCTCGGCGATCACCACCCGGGGGCGGCCCGGCCGGGCCGCCCCCGGATCTCCTGTCACGAGGCCCAAGCTACTCGGTGCCCGGTTATTCGGTGCGCAGCGCGACCGCCGGCCGCGTCCGGGCCGCCCAGCTCGCCGGGGCCAGCGCGCCGATCACCGCGATGGCCAGCGCGGCCAGCGAGAGCAGGGCCAGCCGGGACGGCGGGAACACCGCGGTGATAGAAGCCGGGATCCCGGTGTGCGCGGTGCCGGCCATGGCGTGCACGGTGGCCGTGTTCAGCGCCACCGCGGCGGGCGCCGCGATGGCCGCGGCGATCACCGCCGGGCCGGCCACCCAGCACACCACCATGGTCAGCAGCTGCCCGGGCCGCATCCCCAGCGCCTTGAAGATGCCCAGGTCGTGCACCCGGTCCCGGGTCGTCATCAGCACCGTGTTGAGCACGCCGAGCCCGGCGGCGACCGCCACCATCAGGGACAGCAGCCCGATCAGGCTGATCGCGATGGTGTAGAACTTGCCGCCGTCCTTCTGCGTGGTGGCCCCCCACGGGCTGGCCGGACCCAGCGCGCCGTTCACCGCATGGACATAGCCGGCCGCGTTCACCCCCGGCCGAAGCGCCACATCCCACTCGTCCACGCTGGCCGCGGAAGCGAGCCCGGGCAGCGTCGCCGCGCTCCCGTACACCGTCGGGTCGCTGCTCGGATGGAACACCTCGCCGACGATGCGCACCGGGACCTGGGCGGTCCCGACCTCGACGGTGACCGTGTCGCCCACGGCCAGGCCGCTGTCGGTCAGGAACGCGGTGTTGACGTCCACCTGGCCCGGCGCGTCGTACCAGTGCCCGGTGATGACCCCGTAGCCGAGCCAGGACGTGTCCCCGGAGAACGCCCACGCATTCACCGCCCCGGCCACCCCGGGCACCTTGACCTGGTTCTCATACGCCTCAGAAAACCGCGCGGTGCCCGGCTGGGCGCGCAGCGCGGCGGTCACCGCCGCGTCCTGGGCCGCGGTGGGGATCTGGTCCGGGCCGCCGCCCGGGCCCTGCTGCTGGATCTGCACCGGGACCGTCGCCGACAGGGTTCGGATGCCCGCGGCGCGGCCCAGCGAGGAACTGAGCCCGAACGCGAAGATCACCGCCGTGGCCCCGAACGCGATCGCGGCCAGGCTCACCAGGGTCCGTGCGGGCCGGGCGAACGGCGCGGCCAGCCCCATGCCAACCGGCCGCGGCAGGCGCAGCCGGGACGCGAGCCGGTACGCCCCGTACCCGCGGCCCGACGCGGGCGCCCGGCCGGCCGCGATGGCCTGGGTGGCCGACAGCCGCCCGGCGCGCAGCGCGGGCCCGAGCGCGGCCAGCACGGTCAGCACCAGCATCCCGGCCGGGGCCAGGACCGACGCCCACCACGGCACGGTCTGGCTGCCGACCCCGTACGCGTCGGCCGACTGGTGCAGCACCGGGACGGCCAGCAGGTTGCCCGCCACCACGCCGAGCGCGCACCCGGCCAGCGCCGGCCCGCCGACCCGGCTCAGGTACGCGACCACGACCTGTGCCGGGGTCAGGCCGATGCTCTTCAGCACGCCGATCCGGTAGTACCCGGCGGCCACCGCCCCGCTGACCACGTTGGCCACGATGAGCACCGCCATGACCAGGCCGATGAGCGCGAACGCGACCACGAACGGCTCCATGATCGCGCCGTTGCCGGTGTTCTGGCTCTCCGCGGCCAGCCAGGTGCCCGCCCCGGTCACCGTGCCCGGCGGGAGTGCCCCTGTGACTTCCGCCAGGTCCGCGCGGACCTGAGACGCGGTGCCCGCGCTGGTGAACCGGTACAGCAGCTGCGCGCTCGAAGGCGCGCCCAGAGAGGAAACCTCGGCCGGGGCCACCCACCCGTCGGCGGTATTGGTGATCGAGCTGGCGAAGCCGACCACGGTCAGCGTGACCGGGTGCGCCTGCCCGGTGACCGACACCGTGTTGCCGACCACGGGACCGCCGTCGCCTGAAGACCCAGCCAGCACGATCTGGCCCGGCCCGGTCACCCAGTGACCGGCGTTCAGCGACACGTCGTCCACCGGCCCGCCGGGCGAGGACCGCCCGACCAGTGTGAGCTGCCCGAACGGCTGGCCGCTCCACTGGGTCTGGACCGTGGCCTCGCCGAACGGCCCTGCCATCGCGCTGACCCCGTGCAGCAACCGGGTGGCGGCCAGCTGAGCCGCCCCGGCCCGGGCCGGGTTCGCGGTGACCGTCAGGTGCGCGCCGTCCTGGGCGTTGAACGCGTGCTGGAACGGCCCGCTGGTGGCGGCGAGCAGGGCCAGCCCGAGCGTGGCCGAGGCGGTGGAGACCAGCAGCACCATGCCCAGCACCACGGCCTGCACCTTGTGCCGCAGCATCCCGCCGGTGGCGGTCCGGACGGAGCTGAGCCAATTAAGACGGGGCCAGCTCATCGCAGCGCTCCCACACCGGTGCCGGCCAGCCGCCCGTCCACGATGTGCACCACGCGGGCCGCGTACCGCTCGGCCATCTGGGGGTCGTGGGTCACCAGCACCAGCGTCTGCCCGGCCGCGGCCAGGGACCGCAGCAGCCGGCCGATCTCCTGCCCGGTGGCGCTGTCCAGCGCCCCGGTCGGCTCGTCGGCCAGCAGCACCTCGGGCTCGTTGACCAGCGCCCGGGCGATCGCCACCCGCTGCCGCTGGCCGCCCGACATCCGGGCCGGATACGAATCACGGAACGAAGCGATGCCCATCCGCTCCAGCAGCTCACCGGCCCGGGCCCGGGCCTGGCGCCGGGACGCCCCGGCCAGCTGGGCGGGCAGCAGCACGTTGTCTTCCACGGTCAGGTCGTCGAGCAGGTTGAAGAACTGGAAGATGATCCCGACGTGGCGGGCGCGGAACCTGGCCAGCGCGCTCTCGCCGAGGGTGTCAATCCGCCGCCCGGCCACGGTGACCGTGCCGCCGGTCGGCCGGTCCAGCCCGGCAACGAGGTTGAGCAGTGTCGACTTGCCGCTGCCCGACGGGCCCATGACCGCCACCACCTCGCCGGCCGCCACGCTCATGCTCACGTCCGCGAGCGCGGGCAGGCCGTCGCTCTGGTAGGCCTTGGTCACGCCGTCCACCCGGATCACGTCGCCGGGCGCCCCGTGGTCGGTAACACTGTGGTCAATCATCAGATCCTCCTGGGTGGGGAAACTGATCACACGGTGTCACGGCGGGATAGCCGGGCACACTGACCCAGGCCCCCGAATCGGGGGTGGGGCCAGCACCACCATCGATGGTGAACCGCGCTGTATGGGCAGGCCGGGCCCGCTCGCCTACGGTGGGAGGCATGGCCACCACCCTCGCCCAGCACCAGAAGACGGGGCCCCGTTACCGCCCCGTCCCGTGGTCGCCGCGCGCCTGGAGCCAGGCCCTCTACCTGACCGGCGGCATCCCGGCCCTGCTCGCCGCGCCGGTCCTGGTGGCCGCGGGCTTCGCGGCCCGGCCGCGGGCGGCGCTGCCGCTGCTGTTCCTGGTCGTCATCTTCTTCGCCCTCCCCGCGCTGACCGCGATGCAGCGCCACCGCCTGCGCACCACGGCCGGGGTCGACATCCCGCCCCAGCGGCCCTGGACCCGCACGGGCCTGGTCCGCTACGCCCGCTCACCGGGCACCTGGGTCCAGTTCGGCTACCACCTGCTGGCCGCCCCGCTGGCTGGCCGCCGCGGCGCTGGCCGCCCTGGTCACGTGGCTGGCCGGCCTCGCGTTCATCCTGGTCTACGCCTACGGGTGGATCCTCTCGCCGTCGAGCCTGCTGGGCCACGGCCTGTCCTGGCCGCCTGGCCACCTGAACCGGCTGCCCGTCCCGCTGGACGTCTGGCTGACCCTGGCCGGGATCGCCCTGCTCGCGGCGGCGCCGCGGATCACCGCGGCGGTGGAGGACCTGGACGCCGGCCTGGCCCGGATCCTGCTGGGCCCGAGCCGGGCCGAGGAACTCCAGCACCGGGTGGAGCACCTGACGCAGACCCGGACCGGCGCCGTCGACGCCGCCGACGCCGAACGCCGCCGCCTGGAGCGCGACCTGCACGACGGAACCCAGCAGCGCCTGGTCGCGCTGGCCATGCGGCTGGGCATGGCCCGGGCCGAACCCGCCGGCGCGGCCCAGGCGCACCAGGTCATCGCCGAGGCGCACGAGGACGCCAAGGCGGCGCTGGCCGAGCTGCGCAACCTGATCCGCGGCCTGCACCCGGCCGTCCTGGAGGACCGGGGCCTGGATGCGGCCCTGTCCGGGGTGGCGGCGCGGATGGCGATCCCGGTCCGGCTGACCGTGGACCTGCCCCGCCGCCCGGCGGCCACCATCGAAGCGGTCGCCTACTTCGTGGTATCGGAAAGCCTGACCAACATCACCAAGCACGCCCAGGCCAGCCAGGCCGAGGTGATCGTGCAGCGGGCCGGTGACCGGCTGCACATCATCGTCAGCGACGACGGCGTGGGCGGCGCCGACCCGGCCCGCGGCACCGGCCTGGCCGGGCTGGCCAAGCGCGCCGCGGCGGTCGACGGCACCTTCGAGATCGCCAGCCCGCCCGGCGGGCCGACCCTGATCACCGTGGACCTGCCATGCGCACGCTAGCCGACCCCGGACCCGCAGACCCGGGCCGCCGGATCTGGGCCGCCAGCGGCCTGATCACCGCGGCCGCCCTGATCGCCGGCACGGCCCTGCTTTTCGCCCCGGCCCCGGGCCCGGACCCGGGCGGCCCGCAGAACGCGTTCGCCCAGCCGCAGAGCGCCCAGCCCCGCGCCGAGGGCGGACCGGTGCAGACCGCGCAGGCCGAGATCACCGCGACCCGGACGGTGACCGTGCCGCAGCCGGTGACCAGCCTGACCGTGCTGAGCTACGGCGCGCCGGTCGAGGTCACCGGCGGAACCGCCGGCCGCGTCCAGGTCACCGAGACGATCGGCTACCTGGGCAGCCCGCCTCCGGTCATCGAGCAGGTGTCCGGCGGTCACCTGCTGCTGGCCGACCCGGCGTGCTCGGTCTCCGGCCCGTCCGCCGCCCCCTGTACCGTCAGCTTCACCGTGATCGTCCCGGCCGGCGTCCGCGTCGCCGTGGACACCGACGGCGGCCCCGCGCGGCTCACCTTCGCCACGCCCCCGGACTCGGTGTCGGTCACCACCGATGGCGGCCCGGCCACGGTGAACGTGCCCGCCGGCCCGTACGCGCTGACCGCCGACAGCGGCGGCGGCCAGGAGATCATCGCGATCGCCACCGACCCGTCCGCCACCCGCTCGATCACGGTCAGCACCGGCGGCGGCCAGCTCCAGGTCGGCCCCTAGACGGACCGCCGGCCGCCGTACCTTTTCTTTTTCGGCCGAACGGGCCGTGGTGCTCGCCCCCCGCCCGCGTGAATGTCAGCGGTGCCGCTGATCGATGACCCGGCGCATCTTGCCCGCCGACCGCTCGATGGTGTCAGGGTCGTCCACCGCGACCCCGACCCGGACACCCACGTGGTCGGCCACTGCGGCAGCGAGCGCCTGGCCCGCGGCCGCACGCTCCTGCGCGCCAAGACCCGGCCGCGCCTCCACATGGACGGTCAGCTCGTCCATCCGGTCCCGCGTCGCGAGGACCAGCTGGAAGTGCGGGGCCAGGCCGGGGACGCCGAGCAGGATCTCCTCGATCTGGGTCGGGAACACGTTGACCCCGCGCAGCACGATCATGTCGTCGGACCGGCCGGTGACCCGCTCCATCCGCCGGTGCGCGGGCCGGGCCGTGCCCGGCAGCAGCCGGGTCAGGTCCTTGGTCCGGTACCGGATGAGCGGCATGCCCTGCTTGGTGAGCGAGGTGAACAGGATCTCGCCGCGCTCGCCCGCGGCCGCGGGGCGGCCCGAGACCGGGTCGATCAGCTCCGGGTAGAAGTGGTCCTCCCAGATGGTCAGGCCGTCCTTGGTCTCCGCGCACTCCACCGCGACGCCGGGCCCCATCACCTCGGACAGCCCGTAGATGTCCACCGCGTGCAGCCCGGCCCGGTCCTCGAGCTCGGCGCGCATCTGCTCGGTCCACGGCTCGGCGCCGAAGATCCCGATCTCCAGCGAGCTGTCCCGCGCGGACAGCCCGGCCCGGTCGAACTCGTCCAGGATGGTCAGCATGTAGGTCGGCGTGACCATGATCACCCGCGGCCGCAGGTCGGCGATCAGCCGGACCTGCCGCCCGGTCATGCCGCCCGAGGCGGGGATGACCGTGCAGCCCAGGCGTTCGGCGCCGTAGTGGGCGCCGAGACCGCCGGTGAACAGCCCGTACCCGTAGGCCACGTGCACCATGTCCCCGGGCCGGCCGCCCGCGGCCCGGATCGACCGGGCCATCAGGGCCGACCAGGTGTCCAGGTCGGCCTGGGTGTAGCCCACCACGGTGGGCTGCCCGGTGGTCCCGCTTGAGGCGTGGATCCGCCGCAGCCCGGCCGCCGGGACCGCGAACATGCCGGCCGGATAGTTCTCTCGCAGGTCGTCCTTGGTCGTGACCGGGAAGGCGGCCAGGTCAGAAAGCGACCGGCAGTCCTCCGGGCTTACCCCCGCCGCGTCGAACCGCTTGCGGTAGAACGGGACGTTCGCGTACGCGTACCGCAGCGTCCAGCGCAGCCGGTCCAGCTGCAGCGCGCGGAGCTCGTCGACACCCATCCGCTCGGCCGGGTCGAGATCCTCAGCCTCCGGCGCCTGACCTAGCCGCATCACGCCTCACCACCCTCGCAAGCCCCTTACCGCACAACCCCGATGCTAGCCACGGTCGCGCTCGCGGCCCGGACCAGGTCGGCCGGGGCCAGCTCGATCTCCAGCCCGCGCCGGCCGCCGCTGCAGAACACCGGGCACCCCGAGCGCCTCGCTGGCCTCCCGCCCGTACGAGGCGGCCCGCGGGTCGTGCTCGTATTCGTGCACGGTGAACGGGATCTTCGCCCGCTCCAGCGCCACCGTCGCCGTCGTCCCGCGTCCCGCCACGAAGGGCCACCATACGGCACGGGAAACCAGCCGGAAAACCATTAGCCACCCCGTCGGGCCGGTCCGCATAGTTGGGGATATGCGCGTGACGTTTCCCCGGCTCCCGGACCACGAGCGCGCCTACGCCCTGGTGGAGCGCGACGACGGAGCCGTGTACCGGCTGTACGGCGGGCAGGCCGGGCCCCGGCTGCCGCACGACGTCATGCACCTGGTGGTGGAGCGCGAACTGCGTATCCGGGACGGCATCTGGGGCGGCATCTCGGCGGGCATCATCTTCGACACCATGCAGCACGTCAGCGGCCGCCGCCCGCCGCACGCCCGCGAGCGGTCCAGGGAACTGCTGGCCGCCTTCCGCCAGCGGGGCCTGCGGGCCGAGGTCCTGGCCGGCTTCGTCGGGTGCGTGGCCGGCCTTGACCACCCGTCCGACACCCAGATCATGACCCTGGCCGCCGCCAGGCTGACCGTGCTGCCGGACGCCGACGCGGACGTCGAGCCGTCCGCGGTCGCCGCCGCCGCGCAAGCCCTGCAGGTCGAGGCGGCCCGCTGGGCGCGGCTGCGGGTCGGGGAGCAGCTCAGCTACGACTGGCCGCGCGACGCGATCCCGCGGGGGGTGCCAGGGGGGTCGTCGCCCCGCGGGAGCACAGCCCGCAGGGCCCGGACGCGTAAGCCACGGATCGTTAGGCCATATAAGAGCAGAAGGGGGCACCGGCCGGGATGACCGAACGGCCAGCAGAGATCCTGGAGCACGGCCCGGTCACCTTGCGCCGTTACCGGCCGGACGACCTGGACGCGGTGTTCCAGTCCGTGACCGAGTCCCTGGACCACCTGCGCCCGTGGATGCCGTGGGCCGAGGGGTACACCCAGGACTCCGCGGCCGAGTTCCTGGCCAAGTCGGCCCAGGGCTGGGCCGACGGCACCGAGTACAACTACCTGATTGTCGCCGGCGGCGTGCTGGCCGGCGGCTGCGGCCTGATGAGCCGGATCGGGCCGGGCGGGCTGGAGATCGGCTACTGGGTGCACCGGGACTGGGCCCGGCGCGGCCTGGCCACCGCGGCCTCGGCGGCGCTGGTGCAGGCGGCGTTCGGCCTGCCCGGCGTGGACCGCGTTGAGATCATCCACGACGAGCTCAACGTGGCCAGCGCCGGCATCCCGCGCAAACTCGGCTTCACCGAGGCCTGCCGGCAACCCCTGGATTTCCGCCCGCCCGCCGGCACGGGTATCGGTGTGGTCTGGCGGCTGCCCCGTTAGAGTCCGGTGCATGGGATACGGGCAGGTAGATCAGACCGACCGGGAGATGATGGCGCTGGCCCTGGGCCAGGCCCGGGCCAGCCTGGAGGCCGGCGGCGTGCCGGTCGGCGCGGTCCTCGCCACCGGCGGGCAAGTAATCGGGGCCGGGCACAACGAGCGGGTCCAGGCCGGTGACCCGGTGGCGCACGGCGAGATCTCCTGCCTGCGTAACGCCGGCCGGCGGCCGTCCTACGCCGGCACCACCTTGTACACCACGCTGTCTCCGTGCCAGATGTGCAGCGGGGCGATCCTGCTGTTCCAGATCCCGCGGGTGGTGGTCGGCGAGGCGCAGACCTACGAGGGCGACCTCGGCTTCCTGGCCGGCCGCGGGGTAGAGGTCGTGCTGCTGGACGACCCGGGCTGCCAGGCCGCGATGCGCGAGTTCCAGGAGCGCTACCCGCAGGTCTGGAGCGAGGACATCGGGGGCAGGTAACACCGCGCCCCGCGGCGGACACTAAAGGGTGTCAGCACCTTTAACCTCGCCGCGGAGGAACGCCCGTGACCACCGTCCGGATCGCACACGCCGAGCCCCGCCCCGGAAGGCTGGCCAACGGCGAATTTCAGACCACCGGCTATCTGGTCGTGCTGGCCGACGACGCGGGCCGCCGGGCGGTGCCGGTCTGGCTGCGCGCCGAGCCGGGCGAGGGTGAGCTCGCGCGGCTCCTGGAACACCGGCCGGAGCCCGTCCCGGCCGGCGTGCCGCAAGAACTGGCCATCCGGCTGCTGCGCGCCGTCCGCGCCCAGGTGACGGGGGTGGACGTCGACCTGACCGAGGCCGGCGCCGGCGAGCTGACCCCCGAGGTGACCGTGACCCGGATCGGGCTGGCCGGCCCGGCCGGGACCCGCCAGCTCACCGCGGGCCTGGGCCTGGGCCTGGCCCTGGCCGCCGCCGCGGACGCCCCGGTCCGCCTGCCCGGTGCCGTGCTGGACCGGCTGGCCGTGCCGGTGCCCGGCGACGACCTGCTCACCCCGTTCCTGGACCGGGTGCCGCCCGCCGGCGAAGGCCGGCACCTGCACGGCCTGGCCGGCTGGCCGGCCGGTACGCTGTCCGCCCGCCGCCCCCGCTACGAGCCGCGCAACCTCGACTTCGCCGACGGCCTGGACCGCTGGGACCTCGACGCCGAGCCGGACTACACCGCGCAGGCCGAAGCCGGCGAGGGCCCGGCCGCGGTGCTGTCGGCCGCTGTCCCGCGGCCCGCCGGGTCCGCCGCGCTGCTGCAGACCGTCTACGCCGATGACTACCGCGGCGCCACGGTCACGTTCAGCGGCGAGATCCGGGTCGATCCGCTCACCGAGCAGGCCGGGCTCCGCCTGGAGATCTTCCCGCACTGGTGGCGGGTCGGGCGGCCGCGCGAGGACCACGGGCTCACTGTCTCCGGCGGCCGCCGCTGGACCAGGTACGAGGTCACCGCGCGGATCCCGGCCGACGCCGACCTCATCCGGTTCGGCATCGCGCTCACCGGCACCGGCCGGATCGCCCTGCGGAATCCGGAGCTGCGAAATCCGGAACTGAGCCACCCCGAGCCGGCCGTAACGCCATGACCGCGGACCCGTCCGACGGCGACCTGGCCCGGCTGGCCCGCGACGGCGACCGGGCGGCGTTCCGGCTGCTGGTCGAGCGGCATCAGCCGGCCGTCCGGGCCCGGGCCCGGCGGCTGTGCGCCAATCCCAGCGACGTGGACGACGTGGTGCAGGAATCGTTCCTGCAGGCCTTCCTCGGGCTGGACCGGCTGCGCGAGCCGGACCGGTTCGCCGGCTGGCTGGCCGGCATCACCGCCAACGTGGCTCGCGCCCTGCACCGCCGCGCCGTGCCGCTGACCCTGCTGCCCGACTGGCCCGAACCGCTGCACCCCGCCTCGCCCAGCGGCCTGCCCGCGCCCGAGGACCTGGACCGGGCCGACGCGCTGCGCACCGCGGTGGCCGGCCTGCCCGCCGGGCAGCGGCGCGCCGTCGCCCTGCACTACTACGCCGACGTGCCCGCCGGCCAGGTCGCCGAATCCCCCGGCGCGGCCCGCGCCGCCCTGCACAAGGCCCGGCTCCGGCTGCGCGCCTACCTCACCGAACACCGCCCCGACCTGGTTCCCGGGAGGATCCACATGACCACCGTCCGCGTCGCGCGCATCGAATCCCGGATCCCGCCTGGCCCGGTCCCGGACCGGGCCCCCACCCATGTCATCGTGCTCGCCGACGACGCGGGCCGCCGCGACCTGCCCATCTGGCTGCTCGGCGCCGACAGCCACCGGTTCGACCGCGCCGCGCTCGAGGCGGCCTCCGACGAACTGACCGCCCGGCTGCTGCACGCGGTCGGCGCTAGGGTGACCGGGGTCGAGCTCGACGAACTGGGTCCGGAGGTGCCCGCGGCCCGCATCGAGCTCGCCGTCGGAGAAGACGGCGCCGAGCACGTGACCGCCCGGCTGCTGGACGGCCTGGCTCTGGCCATCACCACCGGCGCGCCGATCCGGGTCACCGACGCGATCCTGGACCGGCTCGCGGTGCCCGCCGGAACCGGGCCCGCCGGAACCGGGCCCGCCGGGAGCATGCCCGAACAGACGGCCCGCGACCTGAGCATCGACCAGCGGCCGCGGTACGAGCCGCGCAACCTGGACTTCGCCGCGGGGCTGGCCCACTGGGTGCTGGGCGGCAGCTTCACCGAACTCGCCCTGGAGTCTCACTGGCACGACTACCGGGCCGCAGTGCACAAAGAAACGGGGCACGACGGCACCGCGGCCCTCGAGTCGGCCGTGCCGCAGCCCGAAGGCTTCGCCTACCTGATCCAGGAGATCTTCGCCGACGACTACCGGGGGACCACGATCACCTTCCGCGGCCAGGTCCGGGTCCCCCGAGCCGCGGGCCCCGCCGGACTGGTCGTGCGGGTCATGCGGCCGGGTGACCTGCGCGGGCCGATGACCGCCGCGCAGGCGCTGGCCGACCCGGCCAATCACGTCGTGACCCTCGACGGCGGCGACGCCTGGTCCGGCCAGGAGATCACCGTCCCGGTGCCGGACGACGCGAACACGGTGGCGTTCGGCGTGTTCCTGGCCGGCCCCGGCCGGATCGAACTGCGTGACGCGGGGCTGACCAGCGTGAATTAGCGACCCCTTAACCGCGGAGTTGCGCATCGGGCGGGCACGCCGAATGATGCTTACATGCAGGTTCCGTCGCACGTCGAGTACGAGCGGGCGACCAGCGTCGAGCACGCGCTGTCACTGCTGAGCCGGCCGGAGACCCGCGTCGTGGCCGGCGGGCACAGCCTGATCCCGATGATGAAGCTGCGGCTGGCCCAGCCCGAGCTGCTCGTCGACATCAACGGCCTGGCCGAGCTGGCCTTCATCACCGTGGACGGCGACCAGCTGCGCATCGGCGCCCTGGCCCGGCACGCGGACCTGCTCGACTCGGACCTGGCCGCCCGGCACTTCCCCATCTTCCGTGACGCCGAACGCGTCGTGGCCGACCCCATCGTCCGGCTGTGGGGCACCGTGGGCGGGTCGCTGTGCCAGGCCGACCCGTCCGAGGACCTGTCCGCCGCGTTCGCCGCCGCTCGCGCGACCGCGGTGATCAGAACGCCCGACGGCCAGCGCACCGTCCCGGTCCGCGAGTTCCACCGCGGCCCGTACGAGACCGTCGTCGGCCGCGGCGAGCTGCTGGCCGAGGTGCGCGTCCCGGTAAAACCAGGTACCGGCAGCGCGTACGAGAAGGTCTCCCGCCGGGTCGGCGACTGGTCCATCGCCGCCGCCGGCGCGGTGCTGACCCTGGACGGCAAGGAAATAGCAGAGGCGGGCCTGGGCCTGACCGCGGTCGGCGCCGAGCACTTCGTCGCCGAGCAGGCCGAGGACTACCTGCGCGGCCGGGCTCCCGGCGAGGACACCTTCAAGGCCGCCGCAAGCATCGCCGCCGAGCACTGCCATCCCGCCGCCGACCAGCGCGGCCCGGAGGACTACAAGCGCCACCTGGTCGGCGAGCTCACCACCCGCGCGCTGCGCCGCGCCGCCGAGCGAGCGGAAAACGCCCGATGACGATCAGGGTCGCGATGACCGTCAACGGCACCGAGTACGCGCGCGACGTCGAGCCGCGGCTGCTGCTCATCCACTTCCTGCGCGACGAGCTGGGCCTGACCGGCAGCCACTGGGGCTGCGACACGTCCAACTGCGGCAGCTGCGTGGTGTGGCTGGACGCCAAGCCGGTCAAGTCGTGCACGCTGCTGGCCGCCATGGCCGACGGGCACCAGTTGCGCACCGTGGAGGGCCTGGAGCGTGACGGCCGGCTCGACCCGGTGCAGCAGGGCTTCATCGAGTGCCACGGGCTGCAGTGCGGGTTCTGCACGCCGGGCATGATGATGACCGCCCGCTGGCTGCTGGACCACCACCCCGACCCGGACGAGGCGCAGATCCGGGAGGCGATCTCCGGCCAGATCTGCCGCTGCACCGGCTACGAGAACATCGTCCGGTCGATCAGCTGGGCGGCCCGGCATCCGGCCCAGGATCCGGCCCAGCATTCGGCCGAGGATTCGGCGGGGCACGGGCCATGACCGGCTACGGGCGCATGCTGCGCAAGGAGGACCCCCGGTTCGTCCGCGGCCAGGGCTGCTTCGTCGACGACATCCAGCTGCCCGGCATGCTGCACGGCGCGGTGCTGCGCAGCCCGCACCCGCACGCCCGCATCCTGGCCATCGACACCCTGGCCGCCGAGGCCCACCCCAAGGTCCGCGCCGTCATCACCGGCGAAACTCTGGCCGAACGCAACCTGGCCTGGATGCCCACCCTGTCCGGCGACCGGCAGGCCGTGCTGGCCACCGACAAGGTGCGGTTCCAGGGCCAGGAGGTGGCGTTCGTGGTGGCCGAGGACCGCTACTCGGCCCGCGACGCCCTGGAGCTGATCGACGTCGAGTACGAGCCGCTGGCCCCGGTTGTCGACGCCCGCCGCGCACTGGACCCGGGCGCCCCGCTCATCCGCGACGACCTGCCCGGCTGCACCAGCAACCACATCTTCGACTGGGAAACCGGCGACGCGTCGAAGACGCAAGCCGTCTTCGACACCGCCGAGGTCACCATCACCCAGGACATGCTCTACCCCCGGGTGCACCCGGCCCCGCTGGAGACGTGCGGCGCGGTGGCCCAGTACAACCAGGTCAGCGGCAAGCTGACCATCTGGGAGACGACCCAGGCCCCGCATGCGCACCGGACCCTGTACGCGATGGTCGCCGGCCTGCCCGAGCACAAGATCCGGGTCATCTCGCCGGACATCGGCGGCGGGTTCGGCAACAAGGTGCCGATCTACCCCGGGTACCTGTGCGCGGTGGTCGGCTCGATGATCACCGGGGCGCCGGTCAAGTGGATGGAGGACCGCTCGGAGAACCTCATGTCCACCTGCTTCGCCCGCGACTTCCACATGCACGGTGAGCTGGCCGCCAGCCGGGACGGGAAGATCCGCGCGATCCGGGTCTCGGTGCTGGCCGACCACGGCGCGTTCAACGGCACCGCGCAGCCGACCAAGTACCCGGCCGGGTTCTTCGGCGTGTTCACCGGCTCCTATGACCTGGAGGCCGCGCACTGCCGGGTCACCGGCGCGTACACCAACAAGGCGCCGGGCGGCGTGGCCTACTCGTGCTCGTTCCGGGTCACCGAGGCGGTCTACCTGGTCGAGCGGCTGGTGGACATGCTGGCCTACGAGCTGGAGGCGGACCCGGCCGAGCTGCGCATGCGCAACCTGCTGCGCCCCGAGCAGTTCCCCTACACCTCTCACACGGGCTGGACGTACGACTCGGGGGACTACCCGCGCACCCTGCGCCTGGCCCTGGAAATCGCAGGCTACGACGATCTCCGGAAAGAACAATTGGCCGAACGGGCCACCGGTCACCTGATGGGGATCGGGATCAGCTTTTTCACCGAGGCCGTGGGCGCGGGTCCGCGCAAGCACATGGACATCCTGGGGCTCGCCATGAACGACGGCGTCGAGTTGCGCATCCACCCCACCGGCACGGCGGTGCTGCGGATCTCGGTGCAGACCCAGGGCCAGGGCCACGAGACCACGTTCGCGCAGATCGTGGCGGAGGAACTGGGCCTGTCCCCGGACGACGTCGAGGTGGTGCACGGCGACACCGACCAGACCCCGTTCGGGCTGGGCACCTACGGGTCCCGGTCCACCCCGGTGTCCGGCGCGGCGACCGCGATCGTGGCCAGAAAGGTGCGGGAGCGGGCCCGGATCGTGGCCTCGGCCATGCTCGAGGTGGACCCCGCCGACCTGGAGTGGGAGCCGGGCCGGTGGTTCGTCCGCGGCGACCCGGACCATGGCCGGACCATGGCCGAGATCGCGCTGGCCGCGCACTCCGACCTGGAGCTGCCGGACGGCGTGGAGGGGCACCTGGACGCGAGCTGCGTGTACAACCCGCCCGACCTGACCTACCCGTGCGGGGCCTACGTCTGCGTGGTCGACGTCGACCCGGGCACCGGCAAGGTCAGCGTCCGGCGGTTCGTCGCGGTGGACGACTGCGGGGTGCGGATCAACCCGATGATCGTCGAGGGCCAGGTGCACCGCGGGCTGGCCGACGGGATCGGGATGGCGCTGATGGAGTCGATCGCGTTCGACGCGGAGGGAAACTGCCTGGGCGGCTCGTTCATGGACTACCTGCTGCCCACCTCGCTGGAGTGCCCGGCCTGGGAGCTCGGCGAGATCGTCACGCCGTCGCCGCACCACCCGATCGGGGCCAAGGGCGTGGGGGAGTCGGCCACGGTCGGCTCGCCGCCCGCGGTGGTCAACGCGGTCATGGACGCGCTGCGCCCGTACGGGGTCAAGCACGCCGACATGCCGCTCACCCCGGCCCAGGTGTGGCGGGCCATCCAGGGCCGCCCGCTGCGCACCGACCTCGCGATTAGTTGAATCGTCCGTAAAAGATAAACTCGAACGTTGTGACCCATGACCTGGACGAACGGTTCCCCGACGTCGGCGCGCTGACCGCTGCCCTGGAGACGACCGGCTACCTGGCCGGGCATCAGCTGGCCGCCGCGCTGTTCCTGGCCGTCCGGATGGGGCAGCCGATCCTGCTCGAGGGCGAGCCGGGCGTCGGCAAGACCGAGGCGGCCAAGGCGCTGGCCGGCGCGATCGGCACCCCGCTGGTCCGGCTGCAGTGCTACGAGGGCATCTCGGCCGCCGAGGCGCTGTACGAGTGGAACTACCCGCGCCAGCTGCTGGCCATCCGGATGGCCGAAGCCGCCGGGGAGCACATCCGGGACCGGGACCTGTTCAGCCGGGAGTACCTGCTGTCCCGGCCGCTGCTCACCGCGCTGCTGCACCCGGGCCCGCGGCCCGCGGTGCTGCTCATCGAACGAGGTCGACCGGGCCGATGACGAGTTCGAGGCGTTCCTGTTCGAGCTGCTGGCCGAGGCGGCGGTGACCATCCCCGAGCTCGGCACCCAGCAGGCCACGCTGCCCCCGGTCACCGTGCTGACCTCGAACCGGACCCGCGATCTGCACGACGCGCTCAAGCGGCGGTGCCTGTACCACTGGATCGCCTACCCCGACACGTCCCGGGTCGCCGAGATCATCCGCCGTCGCGTCCCCGCGGCCGGCGAGGGCGTGGCCGGGCAGATCGCCGCCGCCGTGCAGCGGCTGCGCAAGCTCGACCTGACCAAGCCGCCCGGCATCTCCGAGGCGATCAGCTGGGCGAACGCGCTGAGCGTGTTCGGCGCCGGCGAGCTGACCAGCCAGCTCGCCGACCAGACCATGAGCACCGTGGTGAAGTACCCGGAAGACGAGGAAGTCGTCCGCCAGGCCGGCCTGCCCTCAGTAGTCGGCTCCCTTGACTGACCCTCCCTCTTCCCCTGATGTCGCCGTGCTCGCCGCGGGCCTCGGTACCGCCTTGCACGCCGCCGGGCTTCCGGTCGGCCCCGACCGGTGCGAGCGCCTGGCCCGCGCCGTCACGGTCATGCACGCCGCCTCGCTCGCCGAACTCCGGGTTTGCGCGCTGGCCACCCTGGTCTCTGACCCGAGCCAGATGACCACCTTCGAGCGGGTCTTCTCGCTGCTGTTCGGCGGGCCCGACCCGTTCCAGGACCTGCCGCTGCCCAGCATGGCCGACGCGCAGCGCCACGACGAGAACAGCGGCTCGCCGGCCACCCAGAGCTCCGCCGATCACGGCGGCTTGCTGAACGGCATGCAGGTCACCGACACCGGGTCGGCACCCCCGCCGGGCGGGGACGAGCCGCTGTCCGACGCCCCGGCCGTGCACCGGGTCGCCTCGGCCGCCGAGCGGCTGCGCGGCCGCGACTTCGCCCAGCTGTCAGTGTCCGAGCTGCGCGAACTCGTCTCGCTCATGCGCGAGATGACCCTGGCCGTGCCGCCCCGCCGGACCCGCCGCTACCGCCGCGCCCGCGACGGCAAGCGTCCCGACCTGCGCGGCACCCTGCGCCAGGCCCGGCGCAGCGGCGGCGAGGCGATCCGGATCTCCCGCCGCGCGCCCCGGGTCCGGCCCCGCCGCCTGGTCGTGCTGTGCGACATCTCCGGCTCGATGGAGTCCTACGCCCGCGCGCTGCTGATGCTCCTGTACTGCCTGCACGGCGGCCAGATCCGCGGCGGCCAGAGCCGCCCCGAGGTGTTCAGCTTCGCCACCCGGCTGACCCGGCTGACCCCGGCCCTGGCCGCGTCCACCCCGGACACCATGCTGGCCAAGGCGGGCGAGGCCGCCCCCGACTGGTCCGGCGGCACCCGGATCGGCGCCGCGGTCAAGGAGTTCAACGACCGCTACGGCGCCCGCGGCCTGGCTCGCGGCGCGGTGGTGCTGATCATCTCCGACGGCTGGGAGACCGGCGAGCCCGCCCTGCTCGGCGAGCAGATGGCCCGCCTGTCCCGGATCGCCCACCGCATCGTCTGGGCCAACCCCCGCACCCAGTCCCCCCGTTACCGCCCCGAAGTAGGCGGAATGGCCGCCGCCTGGCCCTACTGCGACGCCGTAGTAAGCGCCCACAGCCTAGACGCCCTCTCCGACCTCCTCTCCGCCCTCCGCGCCCGCTAACCCACTCACACCATCAGCAACACCTATCTCTAAAACCACACCCGCCCCGGATCGCCTCCGCCGCGGCGATCAGCTTTCGTGCCGATGGCGCATCGGCCTTATAAGAGCAGGTACAACGGCCCATCGGCCCTGTAAAGCAGAGCGAAGGCCGACCCGAAAAAGCCGCTGGTGCGCAAAGCGGGTGCGCACCAGCGGCTGGTCCTCGGGGAGCGTCAGGCCACGTTCACCTGGATGGTGTGATACCCGGTCGCGCCGTTGGGCTCGGTCCGGTGCTTCACCGCGGTCTGCGTGTAGCCGGTCTTGTCGGTGGCGCGGACCTGGAGCACATGCTGCCCCGGGGTCGCGTCCCAGACGTAGTACCACTGGCGCCAGGTGTCGATCGTGTCCTGGGCGGCCATGGTCGCGGTGTACCAGGTCCCGTCCACGCTGACCTCGACGGCCTCGATGCCCGTGTGCTGGGCCCAGGCCACCCCGGCGATCGTGGCCCGTCCGGCGTTCAGGCTGGTCTTGGTCTTCGGCACGTCGATGCGCGATTCGGTCTTGATCGGGCCCTGCTGGGTCCAGCCCTGCTTGACCCAGTACGCGTTGAACGCCCCGAACGTCGTGAACTCCATGTCGACCACCCACTTGGTCGCCGACACGTAGCCGTACAGGCCTGGCACCACCACGCGGACCGGGTAGCCATGCGCGGCCGGCAGCACCTGGCCGTTCATGCCCACCGCGAGCAGCGACTCCCGGCCATCCAGGACCGGGTCGGTGGCCACCCCGATGGTCATGTTGTTGACGTCGCGCATCACGATCTGGTCCGCGCCGGCCTGGATCCCCGCCTTGCGCAGGATCGGGGCGAGCAGCGTGCCCTGCCAGCGCGCGTTGCCGATGTAACCGCCGCCGACCGCCTCCGAGACGCAGGTCAGCGTCACGTCGTGCTCGGTCATCGGCATCCGCGACAGCTCGTTGAAGGTGATCGTCATCGGGTTGTCGACCATGCCGTGGATGCGCAGCTGCCAGGTCGCGGCCGAGACCTGCGGGATGGTCAGGGATGTGTCGACCCGGTAGAAGTGGGCATTCGGCGTGTAGAACGGGGACAGGCCCGTTATGTTCAGCGCGTCTTCGACTGGCAGCGGTTTCTGCTTGACGATCCGCGGCGGCGTGACCTTGGCCGCGGGCGACGTGCCCTGGACCGCGGGCGACGTGCCCTGGACCGCCGGCCGTGCGGCCTGGACTCCGGCAACGTTCCGGAACCGCTTGCCGATCAGCATCTCGCCGCCGACCCCGGCCACCGCCGCGGTCGCCGCGGTGCCGGCCGCGGCGGCCACGAACTTCCGCCTGTTTATGATCGTCATCGGGTCCTCCGCCGTCCGCCGTTGGAAGCAGGTTGCGGCTCAGCGCCCGGCGCGGACGCGCGGGCCAGCCACAGCAGCGCCATCATCCCCGCGACGGCACCGCCCGCCGACGGGATGACGTCGCTGGCCCTGCTCTCCGGCCTGGTGATAACGATGAACGCCGCCAGCAGCCCGAACGACGCGATCCCCGCCACCCCGACGCTCGGGTTACGCCGCGCCGTGCAGCCGAGCACCATGGCGATCAGCCCGAGCGCGACGTACATGCCGAGCAGCAGGACCGTGCGGTCGTGCGCGCCGAAGTGCGTCATCACCGAGTGCTTCAGCGCCGCCGGGATCCGGTCGACGAAGATGTTGCCCAGCACGCTGGCCGGCGAGGCCTGCGGCCGGACGAACGCGGCGGCGAACGTGGCCACGCCGATCGCCACCGCGGCGGCGAGGATGCCCATCAGCGCGCCCACGACCACCCCGCGGCTCAGCTCTCGCCCGGTGCCGGCCGGCCGCCGCCACCATTCCCCGAGCGTGTCCGGGGCGACCAGCACCGACGAGGTGCCCGGCTCGAGCGCGGGGTATTCGTCCTGCTCCTGGTAGCCGACCGGAGCGGTGAACTCGTGCCCGGGCCGGGCGTATCCGTCCCAGCCGCGCTCAGCCTGGGAGTAGTCCTGCGCCTGGCCGTACTCATCGGCGGCGTATCCGTCAGCGGCGTATCCGCCCGAACCGTGGCCGCCCGGGCTGTATCCGTCGGCGGCGCCGTAGCCGCCCGGATCGTACCCGTCGGCGGCGCCGTCGAAGCCGTCCGCGTAGCCGTCCCCTGCGGCCGGCCACGCGGTCGTCGTGGTGCCGTAGCCGTTCCCGGCCGCCCGGTACCCGCCGGCCGGCTCGTCGTACCGGGCGCCACGGCCGTCCCAGGTACCTCCGTACTCGGCGGTCGCGGTCCGGCTGCCCCACGCGTCGGCCCGGCCGGCGAACGCGTCGCCGTACCCGTTGCTCGCGGTGGCGTATCCGTTCCTGCTGCCCGCCAGGGCATCTGCCGACGCCCAGGATCGCTCGCCGTCCCCATGCTGCTGGTAGGCCGGCCAGCCCTCTCCCGGGGTCGCGTTCGGCCACCGCTCCTGACGCGGCGGCTTACGGTGCGACGGCTCGTAGCTCATATCTCCATTCACGGCCCTGCTGGCCCCTGTCGTTTGATGTTTGGGTCACGGGTAACCAAGCGGTAAGAAAGCCCCGACCCCCGCGGACACCGAGTCGTCAGCCGAGGCCGAGGCCGAGGCCGCCGCTGGGGCTTCCACCGCCACCGCCACCGCGGCCGGCACCGCCACCGGCACCGCGGCCGGCACCGCCACCGGCGCGGTGACCGTGACCGGCCCGGCAAAGGCCGAGCTCGCCACCGCCGTCCCGGCTGCAATAGGCACGGGCTCGAGCCCGGCCCCGCCGCGCCGCCGCAGGAACTCGCGCACCAGCCACCCGGCCGCCACGACCGCTATCGGCACCCCGTACGCCACCGCGAGGTGCAGCCGGCCGGGGAGCGAGTACCGCCCGAGCTGCGGCTCGGCCGCGTAGTAGGCGCCCGCCGCGAACGCCAGCCACTCCGGCTGCCCGTCCAGCGCCACCAGCATCACCAGCAGCAATGCGTACCACTGGTAGCGCGGCGTGGTCACCGCCAGCGCGGCCGCGGTCATGAACACCGCGCCCTGCCAGGGCCGGTCCGGGTCGGAGAACTGCAGCACGGCGAACGCGGCCGCGGCCAGGATCAGCACCGCCATGGCCAGGGCCAGCTTGCCGGTCAGCACCAGCCCGATGATGCCGAACCTCGTTCCGCTCTCGTACCCCTCCTGCTGCAGGTATCCGGGCAGGAAACCGATCACCTTCCCGCCCACCGCGAGCAGATGCGGCACGTAGACCACCAAGAAGGCGCTGAGCGAAGACACGACCACGGTCATCCACCGCCGCCGGAGCACGGCGGGCACGGCCAGCGCCGGCGTCACCTTGGTCGCGATGGCCAGCCCGAGCAGCACGCCGCCCAGCGCGGTCGACAACCGGGACCGCGCGGAGGCCAGCACCAGCAGCGCCGCCGCGGTGATGGCCACCGCCACCACGTCCACGTGAGCCGAGTTGCCCGCCTCCAGCGCCACGGTCGGGCACCACGACCACAGCGCGGCCATCCGCACGTCCCGCCCCAGCCGTCCCAGCCCGAACATCAGGATCACGGTGGTCAGCACCGCGGCGAACGCCGTGGTTGCCTGGATCGGTGTCGTCGACGAGTTACCCGAGGGCTCATAGTGCACGGCCAGGAAGTACGCCTCGGCCACCGGCGGGTAGATGGTCGGCACCGCGGGCCGGTTGATCAGCGTGCACCCGGTCACCAGGTCCTCGGCCGGGAACTGGCTGAATTCCGATGTCGTCACGCAGTGGTGCGCGCCACGGTGCCACAGGAACGGGTCCCGCAGCGGCGCCAGCTGAGCAGACCCCGGCACGTACGCGTACGGGTCGATGCCCGCCGCCTGCACCCGGCCGTCCCAGACGTACCGGTACACGTCGTCGCTCTGCCGCGGCGGCGCGGACACCGCAGCGATCTGGATGCCGATGCCGCCCAGCAGGATAAGCGCCGCTGCGGCCCGGACCGGCACCCGACGCAGCAAGAAGGCCGCGGTCAGGAACGCGATCCAGCCCAGCGCGATGAGCGGCAGCGGCCGGACGTGCGCCGGGTTCAGGCTCGGCCGCACCACCAGCAGCACCAGGCCCGCCAGCGCGCAGAGCAGCAGGCAGATCGCCGTGACCCGTAGTTTCATAGCGCGAACATCTCCGACTCGGAAAACGCGTCAGGCACGGGCGGGAGCACGCAGCTGCTGATCGAGGCGAACCAGCGCCCCCCGGCCGTCCAGGTCTCGACCTCGCCCAGGCCGGCGTCGCTGGCCACGTCCGAGATGTGGTCCGCGCCGACGAACGCCCACGGGAACCACGCGCTGGCCACCCCCGCGTGGCACAGCCGGACCTGCTCCAGGCGCAGCGGCGACCCCGGCGGCTCGATCTCGACCAGGGCCTTGCCCTCGGGCGCGAGCAGCTCACCGGCCCGGCGCAGCAGCGCGGCCGGGTCGCCGCCGATGCCGATGTTGCCGTCGGCCAGCAGCACCGTCATCCATCGCCCGGTGCCCGGAACCCGGCCGAACACGTCGCGCAGCATGACCAGCGCCCCCGATGAGCGGGCCAGGTCGACGGCGTACGGGGTGATGTCGATGCCCAGGGCCGGGATGCCGCGCTCGGACAGGGCCACGGTCAGCCGGCCGGGCCCGGAGCCGATGTCGAGGGTCGGGCCCTCGCACCGATCCAGGAGCGACATATCGCCGGGACTGGACTCCAGCCAGCCTTCCACCGGCAGCGGCATGCGGCTGCCGTCGGCGCGCTCGACCTCGGGCCGCACCCGGCCGGCCAGTGCGTGCTCGTATAGCTCCCCGATCACGCCGACTCCTTCGTCCTCATCGATCCCGGCGAAACACATATCAGTGATAACGGGCCAGGCCGGGCCGCAGGAGCTGATCGGGGCGCCGCTTACAGAATCGTCACTGTGCTTACGTACTGATGACGAGCCCGGCCGCTTTTAGCCGGTTTGCTGGCTTCACTGGGCGTTTACGTCTTAACTTGTAGGCGTGACCGAAGCAGGGGAAATAACTTGGTAAACAACCCCGATCCGCCCGGCCGGATCGTCGTTGTCGACGACGATCCCACCGTCGCCGACGTCGTCGGGCGGTACCTGATCCGTGACGGGCATACCGTCGAATGCGTACACGACGGATACGAGGCGCTGCGCCGCGTGGCCGAGGAGCCGCCCGATCTGGTCGTGCTCGACCTCATGCTGCCGGGCATGGACGGCCTGGAGGTCTGCCGCAGGCTGCGGGCCCGCTGGCCGATCCCGGTCGTGATGCTGACCGCGCTGGGGGACGAGACCGACCGCCTGGTCGGCTTCGAGACCGGTGCCGACGACTACGTGACCAAGCCGTTCAGCCCCCGTGAGCTCGCCCTGCGCGTCCGGTCCGTCCTAAGACGGTCCCGCGGCGCGGGCCTGCCCGAGAAGGCCGATCTCGGCGCGATCACCGACGGCAACCTGGTCGTGGACCTGGGCGCGCACGAGGTCAGGGCCGACGGCAAGCTGGTCCAGCTCACCTCGCGCGAGTACGACCTGCTGGTCTTCCTGATGCGCAACCCGCGCAAGGCGTTCACCCGCGAGCAGCTGCTCAGCGAGGTCTGGAGCTGGACCTTCGGGGACACCTCCACGGTCACCGTGCACGTCCGCCGGCTGCGCGAGAAGCTCGAGCCCGATCCCACCCTGCCCCGCCGCATCGTCACCGTGTGGGGCGTCGGCTACCGGTACGAGCCGGAGGCGGCGTGACCCCAGAGGCCGGCGGCTTCTTCACGCTGCCCGCCGGCATCCAGTGGGCCGACATCTGGTACATCTCCGAGCGCCTGGGCGTCATCGCGCTGGTCGTCGCGCTGCTCGGGATCTTGCTGCTCAAGCGGCTGGCCGCCCGGTCCATCGTGCTGATGGTCGTCGTGGTCGTCCTGGTCTCGGTGCTCACCTCGATGTCCGGGATCGGCGTGATCGCCTACCGGATGCTCGGTACCCCGGCCGACCGCGACGTCATCCTGGACCTGATGTCGATCGCGGGCCTGGCCGCGCTGATCGTCGCGCTGTTCGTCAGCCGTCGCCTGATCAAGTCCAGCCGGGCCATTTCCACCGCCGTGCAGGACGTAGGTGACAGCGGTGTCTACATCGCCCCGCCGCTGACCCTGCCCGCCGAACTCGCCGAACTCTCCGATGGCCTGGTCGCCGCCCACGAGCGCCTGGCCAAGGCCCGGACCCGGGAGCGCGCCCTGGAGGCCAGCCGCCGCGAGCTGGTCGCCTGGGTCAGCCACGACCTGCGCACCCCGCTGGCCGGCCTGCGCGCCATGGCCGAGGCCCTCGAGGACCAGGTGGTCATCGACCCGCGCGAGGTCTCCCAGTACCACACGCAGATCCGCCGCGAGGTCGACCGGCTGACCCTGATGATCGACGACCTGTTCGAGCTGTCCCGGATCCACGCCGGCGCGCTCCGCCTGTCCCGCCGCATGGTCGGCCTGGAGGACCTGGTGGCCGAGGTCGTGGCCAGCGCCGAGCCGGTGGCCCGGTCCAAGGGAGTCCGGCTGACCGGCGCCGCGGTCCGCGGCATGCCGGTGTTCATCGACAGCGCCGAGATGGGCCGCGCCCTGCGCAACCTGGTCACCAACGCGATCCGGCACACCCCGTCCGACGGCGTGGTCGACGTCCTGGCCGAGATGCAGGGCGGCATGGCCTGCGTCAGCGTGTCCGACGCGTGCGGCGGCATCCCGCCCGGCGACCTGCCCCGGGTCTTCGACGTGGCCTTCCGCGGCGAGTCGGCCCGCACCCCCGGCCCCCAGGAGGGCGCGGGCCTGGGCCTGTCCATCGCGCGCGGCATCGTCGAGGCCCACTCCGGCCAGATCGCCGTGCGCAACGCCGGCCCCGGCTGCCAGTTCCTCATCCGCCTGCCGCTGGCCCGCCCCGGCTCCCCGTCGCTGGCCCGCACCGGCCCGCAGCCCGCCGCCCCCGGTCGCAGTCACCGCGCCGCCGCCAACTGAAGGCACCGGAAACATTGCCCGGGTTTGCAACTGCCGTGATCGGCTCTCTCTAGCGAGGCATACGTTCGCCGAGGCAGCCGTGAAGGGATGCAGCCGGTAGAATCGAACTAGAGTCCGATAAAGATCATTCTTCCGAACGGGCCGTGGTTCATGCCTGAAGCCGCGGCTTTCCCAGACCCCGGGCGGGACGACGACCCCCGCCCGGTGCCGCCGGGGCCCGCAATGGATGGATGACCCGGCCTACCTGACCCGGCAGATCAACGTACCGGACCGGGCGTTACGGGTGGGCAATGTCAATGTGGCGGCTGACGGCTGCGGCGATGGCCGCTAGGTCGCCTTCGTCGGAGCTGACTATGAGGTCGCCGCGCCGCAGGGCGCCTTCGACGACGCTGGCGTCGACGATGTCAGTGACGCGAGCCCGCCCGGCGAGGGTCCCGGTGGCCTTGGCCCGGCTGTCATCGAGAACTTCGACCTGGCATCCGGCCAGCAGCCGGGCGAGCTGCGCCTGGCGGGGCGTGCCCCGCCAGCACCGGGCCGGGCACACGTCGGGTGGCGGGTCCGGTGTCAGCTGGGATCTGGCGTAGGGTCGGTTGCTGTGGCTGACCGGGAACTGGTGGTCCTCGGGACGGCGAGCCAGTCGCCTACCCGGAGCCGCAACCACAACGGCTACCTGCTGCTGTGGGATGACGAGGGGCTGCTGTTCGACCCGGGCGAGGGGACGCAGCGGCAGATGCTGTTCGCCGGGGTCACGGCGAGCCGGATCACCCGGATCTGCATCACCCATTTTCACGGGGATCACTGCCTTGGCCTGCCGGGCGTGCTCGCGCGGATGTCCCTGGACCGGGTGCCGCACCCAGTGGAGGCTTGCTATCCGGCCCAAAACCAGGAGGTCTTCACGCGGCTGCGGCATGCGGCGCTGTTCCGCGACGACGTGGACCTGCGGGAACGGCCAGTTGAAGCCGCAGGCACGGTGCTGCGGGCCGCCGCGTTCCACGTGGAGGCCCGGCCGCTGTCGCACACCGCTCCGGCCATCGGTTACCGGCTGGTGGAGGCGGACGGGCGGCGGATGCGCCCGGACAAGCTCGCCGCCTTCGGCGTTACCGGCCCGGACATCGGGCGGCTGCAGCACGAGGGCCGCCTGGTCATCGGTGACCGCCTGGTGACGGTCGAGCAGGTGAGCGAGCCGAGGCGGGGCCAGCGGTTCGCGTTCATCATGGATACCCGGCTGTGCGATGCCGCATTTGAGCTCGCTGACGGCGCTGACATGCTGGTGTGCGAGTCCACCTTCGCCGACGCCGAGGTCGCCCTGGCCCGCGAGTGGGGACACCTGACCGCCGGGCAGGCCGGCCGCATCGCGGCCGAGGCCGGGGCGCGGCTGCTCGTACTCACTCATTTCTCGCAGCGCTACGACCACGACGACGTTCAGCGGCTCGCCGCGCAAGCCGCAACGACGTTCAGCGGCCTGGTGGTACCGGCTCAGGATCTGGACCGGATCCCGGTGCCATCCCGGCAGCCCCCGGCCACATAGCCGATCGGCGGCAGATGAGCGCGTTCTCCAAAGGCAGCGGGATACCTCGGTCTGCGTCGGCCGCGGCTTTTGGCGACCGGGTCACAAGCGTAGGAGGAAGTAATAGGAGTCGTTTTCATGGCTGGGGTGCAAAGCGTACCCGGCGGCGATCTTCAGAGCATAGTTCTCGGTGCTTGTCACCGGGCTGCGGGATCGCATCTGGTAACACCCGGCGATCTGGCACTGCCGCGCCGCATGCTGCTGAAGCGCTGTTCCTATCCCACGACGGCGTAGCTGCGGATCGACTCCGAAAGCCTCGACGTAACCTTCCCTGAGCGGCTCACCGTTGTGCAGCACCGCGGGCCTGCCCGCCTCAGCCCCGATTACCTGGATCAGGTAGCGCAGAAAGCCCGCGCACTCGGCGCCGTCAAACGCGCCAAGCACATGAGACTCCTGCGCGTCCGGAAAGCTCAAGGTCAGATAGCGGTCCTGGGCCAGTATCCGGGCCGCCAAGGCGAGCACCGTTTCGAAGTCCGCCGTTCCAGGCTGGACCTCCTTCACCTGCACCGCAAGCCTATGCTCGGCATGGCCATCATCCATCTGGTCATCATGCCTGCTTGCCGACCTCGCGACGAACGTGAGCCCGGCGTTATCCCAAGGCCCCGGGATCCGGTGGCGCGGTCGCGAACCTACGCACAGCACTGCACAGACCGATCGGACGCTCGAGCCCCGCCGGGCGGTGCCCATAAGGACGCCTTCATCGCGCAGAAGAGTGCGAGTACGACAGTTAGCGATCTTCGCATTGAAGAAGTGATCTTGTAACACCTCACCTATAGTAATTCGCCATAGGCCTGCTCGTGCGATCGAGGG
The DNA here is from genome assembly GCA_963819785.1 of uncultured Actinomycetes bacterium. Lineage (GTDB taxonomy): Bacteria > Actinomycetota > Actinomycetes > Streptosporangiales > Streptosporangiaceae > Palsa-504. The sequence goes on from CAWFXW010000024.1 coordinate 346,582, forward strand.
CCTGAACAGACCAGCCCACTATGAGAGTTCAGGAAACCTGGTCTAAGATAAGACGCATCCATTAAGGCTAGGCCGAGCCATCTGGGGGTGTATCGGGACATGCCCCGAATTGCCACTGAGCCGTTTGACCAGGAGCAGCGCCTGCAGCTGGCAACAGCTGCATTGCACAGTGCGGCCGAAAACGCCGGGGCAGCCAGCAGCAACGGTCAGGCACCGCCAGACTTGGTTGAGCCCGACGGCTGGCGGTGGAGAGTCCTCAGGGACCTCACAGCTCTTAGCGGTTCGGTCAACCGAGATTATGAACAAGCACGGACTAGGCAGACCCGGCAAGCATGGCAATCGCGCTTCGGAGGCCCAGTCGCCACGGGCGCGGGTGCCGCAGTCGGCTCGGTAGTGGCTGCGGTTGGTGCAGGACTAGTGAAAACGAGCACTGCGGGTGGCTGGGTGGTGGTCGTCCTAGGAGTATTGCTCGCGATAGGCGGATCGGTCATCAGTTCTAACAACTACGTCCAGAACCGGAACAAACAGCTGCGCTTCCTGCGCCTTCTCCACGACATATGGGATTACGCCTATCTGGTATTGCCGACAGCAGCGGCCACCGATACTTTTACTCAGCTCGTTACATTTCGAACTCTATGGGAAACAGCAGGTACCTAGTTATCTGAAGCTTGTTATCGGGCTTCCGCATTAATGCCGACCAAGATTTTCGGCATCCCGCTAACTTAATGCACTCAGGCGAGAGCGACGCAACGTTGGCGGTCGGGGCCGGTACAGAAACGTGTCGGCTGTTTACCCGAAGGGAATCTGGCGCTGAGTGGCGCCCGCTACTAGCTGCCTGCCGCGGACCCAGGACCGGCAGCACGCCTGATACCCGTGCATTGCACTTCCGCGCTGGTGGTCCGGCCAGCGTCACAGTGGTTAGGGCTCTAAATCTAGCTTAGGTCACCCTTCGGGCATTGCCGCGTCTGGGGTCAGGCGGCCTGCGTGGCATACGGCCGACGCGATGGGAAACAAACAGGTGTACGCGGCAAACAGTGAGCCCTGGCGGTGTCCTGGGCTTCTCTCCCGAGGAGCGCCGATGACCTTTCCCCTGTTCCTAGCCGTTTCCGTGCTTGCTGCCCGCTTCTTGTGGCCGGGAAGAAGCCCCACCCGGCGACACGCTAAATAGCCAAACAGCAAGCCAGCGAAGCCCGTCAGCAAGCCAGCGAGGCCCGTCAACAGGAGAAGACCGCCAAGGAACAGGAATAGCGCTCTCAGCAGCAGGCCAGCGTGCCCCGCCCAGAGGGCCATGGCCTCGCTCGGAGCGAGATTACTGCTGCCGAGCGAGAAGTCGCGGACAGAGAGCAGGAAGTCAGCGAGGCCCAGCACTAGGTCACTGACGCACAGCAACGGGTTACCGAAGCGCAAGAACGGGTTACTCAAGCACAGGAACGGCTCACCGAAGCACAGGAACAGCTCAGCGACGCTCTCGAAAGAGCCGACGAGGCTCAATAAGAGGCTGGCATCGCCCGCGAGCACGCCGATGCGGTGAGCGAAATCAGGTATGAACTCGGATGACGCTCCGGGGCGGAAGAGTTGAGTGTCAACTAAGCACGGGTTCTCGCAATGCAGAAACGTCAGGTCCAGGCATACCGAGATTTGTCTGGCAAAGATATCCCAGATAGGTGATTCCCTTTGCTCTCACGATCACGCGCCGGAAGGCATCGGGATCAAGGTTATTTAGCCGGCTCCGGACTACTTCGTTATAGACGGTGGCGGAAACTATTAGCGCAATATCGAGGTCAGTTCGCTGGCGTAGCTGTTGCCTTGTAACCTCAGCGTCGACTAGTCGCGATATAGTGACCAGTGCTGTCCCGACCGGCCCGAGAGGCCCGGGCATCACCGCTCCGTGATGAATGGCAAGACGGAGCCTCATCCGGGGCCCTTGATCTGCCTGGTTAATATTAGCGACGGTGGATGCGAGAAAGCGAGGGTAATCGGCGACCAACGAGAGCCCATCCACGCCCTGAGGCATCACCGCGAGTTCCCCATCACCGCTGGGTTGCCGGTACCAGCGTCTACGCTCAAGCCCGGCGCTGGCAGCGGGCTTGGGTCATCGCTAGCTCGAGATTATTCTGTGTTCTGGCCTGTTCCGCCGCGTATCGCTGACTGAATCCCTCTATATCTACCGCGATGAGAAACCGGAGGGTTAGACCCCGAAAGACTACCGCATGCGTTCTTCTGCCCAAGGCGCCAGGATCCGACCGCGCGACGTTTTAGCGTTCGGCCGAGCGTGATCAGCTCGGTGAGCGCCGTGGGCACGGCCGCGGTGATCGTCGCGATGATCCTTTTTAGTTCGGTCTTCGCTGCGGCTCGGTCGTGGTTGCGGTAGGCGGCGACGATGCGCTGGTAGACGCCCCAGGTGGCCTCGACTTCGACGTGCTGCTCGGTGGCGAACACGGCGGTCAGTCGTTGGCGTTGCCGATCGGTGAGCAGGTCGGAGCCGGTGCGCAGCACGCGGCGGATGCCGTAGAGCGGGTCGCCGGTGCGGCCACGGTGTCCTCGTGTTTGTTGCTGGACGCGTTGCCGACAGCGCTCCAGTGCGTCGCCGGCCAGCTCCACGACGTGAAATGGGTCCATCGCTCGGCCGCCTTGCTGGTGTCCTGCCGCCACACATGCCCGCAGCCGGTGCACCGGTAGCGGCGCACCGTCACCAGCAGCGTCGTCGGCCGCCACCCGAACGGCCCGTGCGCCAGCCGCCTGAGCACGGTGTCGCGCGGCGAACCCTGGCAGCCGCAGCGGCGGCACCACTCATCCGGCTCGAGGACACGGCACGGGCCGACACCGCCCGATCCGGCTCGAGACGCTGCCCGAACACGACCAGACCGAGCTCGTCGAGGCGGCAGAACGTCGTCAGATCAGGACAGGCGAAGGGTAGCGTCAGGCACGTGGGCAGCCGAATGAGACCGATCCAGGCGCTCAACTCCGCTGGCGGCGAGGCGGACTCCGTACGTGAACTTTCGGTCACTGCGACTGGCCGGTGTTCGGCCAACGATCGGTCCGCAGCCGCGGCGACCCGCGCGGTGATCCGCCCTTCGAGCCGATGAACCAGGGCACCCATCCCGAAGAGCTGCCGGCCGAGGTCCTGGACGACGTGGCCAGCGTGGTCGGGGCAGAGGTCACTCTTCTCAGTCGCCTACGCGGAGGCGTCAATGGGGGTGCCATGCGCGTCCAGTTGGCCGGAAGGGCAAATGCAGTGCTCAAAGCAGTGCCCCGGGCACACCCCGGCCACCTGGACGAGACGTTGCGAGCCCGGAGAGTGGTCGAGCACATGCGCAGGCGCGGCTATCCCACCCCGGCCTGGCTCGGAGCGGGCGCCACAGCCACTCATGTATGGCATCTGATGGACTTCGTTGACGCGGCTCCCGCGCCGGAGCTGACCCCGTCCCTCGTTGAGCAGCTGATGGAGATCATCGAACTCCAGGCTGGCCAAGCCTCCGAGCCCTACGACCACTGGTTGTACGCCTGGCGGGTCGCCACCGGTCAGGAATCGGCTGTCGCCGGGCTGGATTTCAACGAGACGCTGGAGCAGTCGCTTCTCCGCCAGTCCGTGGCCGGGCTCTCGGGGTATTCCTCCGTGGTGTCGGCCTTGGTCGAGCGCCTGCGGCTCGTGTGTGCCGACGTCCCGCCACCACGAGAGGCACCTGACATGGTCCATGCCGATCTCTCAACCCCCAGCAATGTCCTGGTCCGTGACGGAGCGGTGGTGGCGGTCGTGGATATCGGGAACGCAGGTAGCGGCACGCGGGCGACTGATCTCACCACCCTCGTGTGGTACACCTTCCGGGATCCGCAGCTGGACGGTGTCCGAAGGCGGCTGTGGACGAGAATCCTCGTCCTGGTCGGCTGGGAGGGGGCGGCGGTGCTCGCAGCGACACAGATCCTCCATATGCTCGAGGTCCCCATCCGTCACGGGCGCCACGATGTCGTTCCAGGGGTGGTCAAGCGCGGCCATCGCGCCCTCGATGAGCTGAACGCGCTTCGCTAACTGTCGCCGGTGGAGATGGTGTGCGAAATGGGGAACCTCCGACTGCTATCAGCCGGCATAACGCGCAACATCCACCTTGAAGCCGAGAATGGCGCACTCCGTGAGTTCGTCGAGCAGCTCCAGTCCCTGGTCGGCGAGCTGCAGGAGCGCATCGTCGAAGTCGAACGCAAGATTGGGCGTTCTTGCCGTTCCACGCCTTGGGCTTCGGCCCGACGGTGGTGCCGTCAGGCAGCTTTACCTCACCGGCGAGCCGGTCCTGCACCCAGGTTCGAAGCCGCTCGAGCGATCGTCCCGCCCTGCGGTTCCGTTGTTATCCTGAAGGCGACAGGGAATCGTCACCGTGAGGTGGGAAAGTTGGCTGACCAGGTGTCCGGGCCGCTGCGCGTGCTGGTCGAGTCCAGGCGTGAGCAGGTGATGGCGATCGCGGCCCGCCATCATGCGAGCAGGGTTCGCCTCTTCGGCTCTGCGGCGCGCGGGGAGGACGGGCCCGACAGCGACATCGACCTGCTTGTTGACTTCGATCAGGGCAGCTCCCTGTTCGACCTGATACGGATGTCGCGTGAACTTGAGGCGCTGCTCGGCCGGGCCGTCGACGTCGTCTCGGCCGGCGGGCTGAAAAGCCGCGACCGCGCGATCCTCGCGGAGTCGGTCGACCTGTGAGCCGCCGGGACGACGAGCGCGTCGCCGACATCCTGGATGCCGCCAGCGAAATCGCCGAGATCATCGAGCTTGGCCGGGACGCCTAGGACAAGGACCGGATCAGGCGGCTCGCGGCGGAGCGCCTGGAGATCATCGGCGAGGCGGCGAACTCCCTCAGCGAGGACTTCCGCACGCAGCACCCCGGCATTCCCTGGCGCGACATTATCGGCCTGCGGGTCGTGCTCGCGCACCACTACCATCGAGTCGACCCGAACCAGGTGTGGGTGATCGCCGCCACCGAGGTTCCCCGGCTCGTCCAGGACATCCGCCCCGCCGGATGATCCACACGCTGCCGCGGCTTTCCCCCGCCTCGGTGACGTCGACAGTAACCTGCTGCAGAGAAGATCTTCTGGTCGGCTCGCGGAACGACCGGATCTCATCCCGTGTACCGCCCGGGCGACCCCAATCCCGAAGCAAATACGTCCGATCGTTACCAAATTCGGGCATCAGCTGACCCTGGTTCCAGATGACAAGGCAGATGCGCGCCTTACGGCCCCGCAGTTGTGTCATATCTGATCTGGCGCGCCTCGCGCGTCGCCGGGTTCAGCACGATGATCACGTGTGCCTGCCTGCACCTTGGTCCGGACCGATAGGCGCAGCTTCGCAGATAGTCCGGCGGCGGCCTGGCACGCCGGACACTGACCAGACTGCGGAGAAAGTGGCGGCCGCAGTCGTGAAGTTTTCAGCCGCAGCCGGTCAGTGAACGGCGCCGGAGGATCGGCGGGCACTGAGGCCAGGTCGCTGAAGATCAGCATGTCCTGACTGTGCTACCCGACTCTGGTGTCTTCGGCGGGCGCATGTGAATATATCCGGATAGAGCCTTCCGGGATATACTGATGGTGAAGGAGGCAGCAATGGCCAAGACCCTCATCGAGATCGACGACGAGTATCTCGCGGCTGCTCAGCAGGCGCTGGGCACCGCGACCAAGAAGGACACGGTCAACGCCGCCCTCCGCGAGGTCACCGCGCTAGCTGCCAGGCGGCGTGATCTGCACAGGCTCACCTCCGGTGGCCTGCCCGATCTCGAAGACGAGGACGTGATGCGGGCCGCATGGCAGCGGTAGCACGCTACCTGGCAGACACCAGCGCACTCGCCCGCCTGCACCATCGGGGAGTGGCGGCAGTCCTGGCGCCGCTGATCGAGTCCGGAGTGGTAGCGACCTGCGGTGTCATCGAGTTCGAACTCGGCTGGGCAACCCGGAGCAGCGCGGAGTTCGATCAGGTGCGCGCCGACCGCGACGCGGGCTATGAATGGCTGGCCACCCATGATGAGGACTGGCGGCGCGCGCTCGACGTCCAGGCTGCTTTGTGGCGCGGCGGGCGCATGCGGGCGGTCGGCCTGCCCGACCTGCTGATCGCGGCGGTGGCCGAACGAGAGCATGTCACCGTCCTACACTACGACGGTGATTACGAGTTGATCGCGCAGGTCACCGGCCAGTCGGTGCAATGGGTCGTACCTCGCGGAACGGTTCCCTGACCTCCCGGATCGGCAAGCTTGGCCCGATCTAGGCTCGGTCCGCGGCGGATGCGCGCGTTCATGATCGATGACGTTGTTGCAGTTAAAGGGGATCGCTTGCGTGGCCACTGAGCGTCATCGCAATGGTAGGGCCTATGGGCGAGAGGACCATTACCTGAGTGTTCAGGTGATCGAGGTCATCGAGATTAGCAGCACGTAAGGGGAGGAGGCTGCCGGGGAAGCGGCATAGACCGCTGCGAAGCAATCCATGATCTTCTGGTTGCCGAACTCGTCAAGCATATATCCACCGGAACGAAGGGGATGACTTGCTACGGCACTCCAAGCTCTCGTTCATGTACGAACATGAGTACTACATCAGTCCTTGCCAGCGCCGGGCGTCGAGGTTGGCATGGCTCGGCCAACACAAGAGCTGCCCGTTCGCGGCATGAACAAGCGTTTCCACGGAGGCGATACAGACCTTGGCGGTAACGAAAGACCAGGGCGCTGTCGATACGAGATCGTCACGCATCAATAGGCAACTCTGTTACCTCTAAGTTACTGACGTACTGACAAGTGCCCTTGGCGAGCCGGTCTATGACATTTTCCTGTTGCTACCCTCACCAATGTGTCGTAAGGTAGCGTCATCTCAAATGGGTGGGCGCTGGCGGTGGGGAATTGGGACCGAATTACAGTAAAGCGGCGAACCGACTTCTTATGCGCGTGGCACGGCGCGCAGAAAAAGCTACGCCGGAATACCTTGCCCACACTTTTGTTCCTGTCGAACCCGTGCTAAGCCTCCTGGAATCTCTGGATAATCAGGTCATCTATGGGCGACGCGGAACGGGAAAGACTCATATTTTGAAATACTTGGCAGAAGCCAAGAAACGAGAAGGCAATGTTGCCCTTTACGTCGACCTTCGCACGATAGGGTCAAGCGGTGGACTCTATGCGGACGCGTCTCAACCTCTCGGGTTGCGGGCAACGAATCTTTTGGTGGATTTGATCGAAGAACTCCACAATCAAATCCGCGAACTTGTCGAGAACACCAACATCTTTGATGAAGTGTTGGATATTCTAATTCCCAGTCTTGATGATATTGGTTTGGCTGCCACGCAAGTCCGGGTGGTAGGAAACATTGAGAGCTCCCTTACCATTAGCGCCGGGGCCGAGACCAGCAATGGGTCGAACGTTTCTGCGGGGCTCCATGGATCCGTCCCGTCTGTCAGTGCCTCAGCAAGCAAACGGCGCACGCGGAGCAGGCAGCTGACTGAGTCGCGAACGCAATCTGGTCGTGAGATTCTAACGGTTCAATTCGGGCTCCTCGGCCGAGCGCTGGCGTCGCTCCTCCGAGCAATGGCAGGCAGGCAACTCTGGTTCCTCCTCGACGAGTGGTCGAGCATTCCAGGCGAACTCCAGCCTTATCTGGCCGATCTACTTCGCCGTAGCTTCTTTCCTGTTGCAGGAATCTGCGTAAAGATAGGTGCGCTTGAACGACAATCACACTTTATTGATATTACCGGCAGAAGGACTGAGTACGTTGGTATTGACTTGGGAGCGGATACAGCAGCCAGTCTGGACTTGGATGACTTCCTGGTCTTTAGGGCAGATAGATCCCATGCCCTGACCTTCTTTTCGCAGCTCCTCTATCAGCATCTCGTGGTCCTGATGTCCGAACTCGGTTATGAGTTCGCTATCAAGACAGCGGCGGAGTTCCGTGAGGTTTGCTTCGCCGACCAAGCATTTGGCGAGCTTGTTAGAGCTTCAGAAGGAGTTCCTCGCGACGCATTGAATGTGGCTGGCCTTGCTGCGGCGATCGCGGCCGATAAACCCATAACTGTCCGAAATATACAAGTGGCAGCAAGAGATTACTTCCTCAGAGATAAAGAAGGGAAGATATCCGATAAAGCACAGGAACTACTAAACAGAATAGTTAGGGATTGCGTCAAGAGAGAGACGCGCGTACTGGTCCTTAGGCGACCTCGAGAGTCCGATAATTATCTGGTCCAGACTCTTTATGACAATCGGCTTATTCACCGTATTGAACAAGGCGTGATGATAGGCAACGATTATTCTGTAAAGTATGACCTTTACCTGGTTGATTTTGGCTGCTTCGTAAATATGCTTTCCCGCGGGGAGACTCGAGCAGTGAACGATGGCACGGATACTGTTTCGAGAGGGCTCCTCGACGGCTCACGTGCGATGGAGAAACTTCGCAGCGGCTCGGTGATAAAACTACCGGCTGGAGCGGCACACTAAGATCCGTAGCTGTAAACCCTCAATGAGCATGCTCTCATCGGCAGATCCGGACCTCCCCAGCCCGGCGAATTTGAGGGATCGGCGCCGTCGACCCGGGCTTGGCCCGCGATCTCGCTGCGACCGCCGCCCGCAACCCCCGGTCCACCTGGTGCCTCACCGTCACCGACAGCCAGGGCCATGCGATCGGCCACGGCTGCGCCCGGCCGGTGAAACGACGAAAACGTGACGGGCACGACCCGCCCGGCGGTGGTCCCCGGTTCACCCTCACTCCCAATGGCCGCCCGGGCACCTGGCGGTTCACCACCGGCCTGCAGGACATGCTGATCGAGATCACGCCCCTTCCCGTCGGCGACTGCGACCACCGGCACGAAGTAAAGGGCCACGACCCCGGCGTCATGCTCCGGCACCTGGCCGAGTTCCGGCATGCGACGTGTACCGGACCCGGCTGCCGACGGCCCGCGTCGCGGTCCGGCTTCGAGCACAACACCCCGTACGGCGCGGCGCCGCTGCACCGTCCCCCGCTGACCCCGGAGCATAAGGCGAAGATCCGCCTCGCCAAGCGCCGCGGTGGCTCCGCAGCTCCGGCCGCAGCGGCTTAAGCTCTCCCGTTCTTGCGGTGGAGGCGGGAGAACGAGGCACCCCCCGGGATTCCTTGCTCCGGGGGGTGCCTTCGCAGTCAGGGAAGGTCTAGCGCCTCGAGCTTGTCGAGCAGCTTCTCCAGCGACGGCCGGGTGATGACCTGCATGCCGTCTTCCTCGTGGGCGACTGCCTGCCACATCGGCGGCAGGTAGATGATCTCAACGTCCGGGTGCGCGGCCTCGTACGCCATACGGCGGGGTACCTGGTCGGCATAACCGGGTTCATTGCGGACCATCACGGTCGCCTCGCCGCCTCCGGGTCCGGGGCTAGCGCTGGCCAGTTCTCCGCGGCCTCGGCACGGGCCTGCGCGATCTCGGCCTCAAGGTGTTCCGGGGACTGGGCGTTCAGCAACGGCCAGGGCCGGGCACACCACAGGGCGGCCTGGCCGGTCCGCGGAACAAACCAAACTTGCCAGCCGGGATTGCGCTGCCTGAGTTCGGCGGCGATCCGGTCGAGCTCGTCCAGGCGGCTCATAGCGCGCTCCGGCGGGCCGCGTCGGCGCGGATCGCGGCGGCCAGCTCGCCCGGGGTGCTCCCGGCGAGCATGTCCTGCAGGAGTGCGCCCCTGTGCCACGCCTGCCATTGGTCGCCGGTCAGGTAGATCTCGTAATCCTCGCCCCACGCTTCAATGAGCGCGTCGAGCGCATTGTCCTCCTCGGCCCCGGACATGCCTCGGTGCTGGCCGTCGTTGCGGGTGGGATCATCGGTCATAAGTCGCCTCCTGGTAGGCGATCAGAGCCCGGCCGGCGCTTACACCGTCGCGCCGGGCTCGCCTGTACGTATGTGCGCAAACACGATACGCAACCTGTATAAACCTGTCTATAGCTAGGTTGACCTGTACCCGCCCGACCAGGCATGATGCAGCCCGCTTAAGGTCAGGTCATGATCATCGACCACGACTCGGCGGTGCCCGTGTGGCGCCAGGTAGCCGCGTGGCTCGCCCGCCAGATCAAGACGGCCGGCCAGCGGATGCCGAGCGAATCGACGGTCGAGCAGGAGCTAGGCGTCAGCCGCGGCAGCGTCCGGCACGCCTACCGGCATCTCGCCGACCAGGGATGGGTGGTCATCGTCAGCGGGAAGGGCGCGTTCGCCGCGGACCCGCTGCCGGAGGGCAGGCCGCAGGTCTAGGACGGATTTCAGCGGTCGCGCCGGTCCAGAATTCGGGGGTTCCGAGCCGCGGCTTCCTGTCGGTCCCGTCGCACCGCTTGCACTTGCCGAAGCGCTTGCGGTTGGACCCGGCGTTCCGTCCTCCGCCGTTGCAGCGACGGCAGAAAAGTCTCGGGCCAGAGCCGGCGGCCGACGTAATAGCCGGCGGATATACCGAAGGTCCTGGCAAAGCGGGTCCGATAGCCCTTGCTGCGGCAGTCGCCGACACCCAAATCTGGGAAGAGGACCTTGGGGGGATGACATGACCGTTCGTTTCCTTTTTGGGGCGATGAGACCCATCCTGTTCGCGGCTGCAGTGGCCGTACTGGCGCTGGGACTGGCGGCATGCGGGAGCAGGCCCCGCCGCGAGTACGGCTGCCGCGAGAACCGCTGCCGCGAGAACCGCACCACCTGTCACGCTGCAAGGCGTGTACATCGACTACTACGGTGCCAATCCCGCCTCTGATGGGTGGTCATCGTGCTCCGACGCTGGGATCCAGGAGAACCCGCAGATATCAGCACAGGCTCTCGGCGAGACACGGGTTGCTGACCTGACGTTCGCGAATACGCCGGTAAGCTATATACCACCTGCAACGCCTGGCTCTAGTTTTGGCCAGGAGCAGGTGTGGCTGTGCGTGGGGCGCTGGTCGGTCACTGTCCCCCGTTCAGTAGCCGGGTGTGTTTTCACCCTGACGAATGGTGGCAGCTCGTCATCGGTCACAGTTCTGCCGTGCTCCACCGGGAGCAGCATCACGCTGGACGATGGCGCGACGCTGAGCAACGGGAACGGCGGAGGACTAGAGCTGACCGATAGTTCGGACGCCCAGGTGGACCTGAATGCTGCAACTGCTGCCGCTGCGAAAACTGCTGCTGCCCAGAAAGCTGCCGCTGCAAAGGCTGCTGCTGCCGCGAAGGCTGCTGCCGCGAAGGCCGCCAGGATTGCCGCCGAGAACACCCCGATCTCGGCTGCCCAGTGGGGCAGGGTCACCCGCAACCCGGGTAACTACATCGGGGACATCTACACCATCACGGGCACCGTCGCCGAGTACAACATCGACAGCAACACCTTCGCCAGCAACGCGAACGCCGCGCTGGTCGCCACCGACGCCAACGGGAATAGCTTCGTCGTGGAGGCCGACTCGTCCCTGCTGGGGAACGTCCAGCCCGGCCAGACCTTCACTGCTAAGGTCACCGTCGAGGGCGTTGACCAGACCCAGAACACGGTCTCCGGCGGCACAGGCGAGGTGCCGGACTTCCTCGCCTCGACCTTCACCGTCACCGGCTGATTGATCTGACCCAGAGCTCCCGGCAGACACACGGAGCGCTGTTGAGGGCTGAATCGTACCTAGGTGTGTCGTAGAGAAAATAACGCGCCGAAGTGCCGCCATGACTATCGCCTGAAGCAACACCCCGCTGGAACGCCGAACAACTCCCGGCGGCAGTGTCATGTGGACCATGCCGTCCGGACGGCAGTACGTCACCGAACCGACTCGCTACCCTATCTGACCAGCCAGTAGACCTCCGTCCACTGCTGGGCGGGATCGTCGTTGTGCGGTCCGTAGACCTCCCAGCGGATGCCGTTCGGCCGGTGCCCGTGTGCGGCGCACCAGCCGAGCACCGCGTCATGGGCCGCCCCCACCTCCCCGAACGGGCCGTGATGGACGGTCCTGGCCGCGGTTCCGGCGGGCAGCGCCGAGGCCTCCACGCGGCCGGTGAGCGGGCACGGCTGGTCGAGCAGGACGCCGACCTCGACGTTCGGCACGTTGTCCAGGTAGAGCATGATGTTGCGGCAGCCCCGGTAGATCCCGCCCGCGTGCAGGCAATCCCACACCTCACCGAGAAGCTGCCCCCACAGCGCGGAGAACTCCTGCCACGTGGTCGTGGCCGCCACCACAGCGGTCGGCCGGGACTCCACGTCGGCGAGGCTCACCTCGTAGTCCATGCCGCCATCATCGCCCGGTCCGGCTACCAGAGCGAGCCCGGCTACCAGAGCGAGCCCGCGGCCGAAGGCCGCATCCATCAACCGGCGGATGGCCGCCTGGCGCCCGGGTCCAGGTCGGCGGTGTGGCGGGGCGCAGCTCGATCACGTCCGCCCCGTTCCCCGCATCCGGGGCGGTCAACCTACATGCGGGCGGACGCGGCCAGCGCGGGCTCACGCAGGGTGGCGCGGGCGAACTCGGCCATGCCCTCGGTGAATCCGGTCCGGGCCCGGAACCCGAGGTCCGCGGCGGCGGCCGCGGGGGAGGCCACCACGTGCCGGACGTCGCCGAGCCGGTATTCGCCGGTCACCACCGGCTCGATCCCGCCGCCGAACGCGCGGGCCAGCTCGGCCGCCATCTCGCCCACCGTATGCGGCTCGCCGCTGGCCACGTTGTAGCACCGCAGCCCGCCCGCCACGGCCCCGCCCGATCCGCCAGGCCCGCCCGCGCCGCCAGGCCCGCCCGAGCTCGCGGCCTCGTCCGCGCCAGCGCCGGCCACCGCCCGGTCGACCGCCTCCAGGGCCAGCAGGTTGGCCCGGGCCACGTCGCGGACGTGCACGAAGTCCCGCCGCTGGCCGCCGTCCTCGAACACCCGCGGCGGAACCCCGTTCTCCAGGCAGGAGCGGAAGATCGCGGCCACCCCGGAGTACGGCGTATCCCGCGGCATCCGCGGGCCGTACACGTTGTGGTAGCGGAGCCCGACCGCGGCCCCGCCGGTCAGCCGGGCCCAGCTCGAGGACAGGTGCTCCTGGGCGACCTTGCTCGCCGCGTAGGCGTTGCGCGGGTCCAGCGGCGCGTCCTCGGTCACCGTCGCGGTCCCCAGCGGCTGCGCGCACCGCGGGCAGCGCGGCTCGAAACGGCCCGCGGCCAGGTCGCCGGGCTCGCGGGGCGCGGGCCGGACCCGGCCGTGCGCGGCGCAGTCGTAGGCGCCCTCGCCGTACACCACCATCGAGGAGGCGAACACCAGGCGCGGTATGCCGTGCCGTCCCATCGCGGCGAGCAGCACCGCGGTCCCGGTGACGTTGACGTCGGAGTAGACGGGCAGGTCGGACAGGTCCACCCCGAGCCCGACCATGGCCGCCTGGTGGCAGACCGCGTCGACCCCGGCCAGCGCCGCGTCGACCGTCGCGGGGTCGCGGACGTCGCCGGTCACCAGGTCGTCGGGGACGTGACCGGGCCTGCCGTTGTGCACCGCGGGGGACAGCGAATCCAGGCCCCGGACCTCATGGCCCGCGGCCTGCATGGTCTCGGCGATGTGAGACCCGATGAACCCGGCCGCGCCGGTCACGAGAACGCGCATGACTGCAGCAAAGCACGGGATCGGAGCGGCCCGGCCACCCCGTGCAAGCCGTCATACCTTTGTAAGGGCCGATCGGCCCTTTTCAGGCCGTGCCCGGCCTGCCGCGCCAGTACTGTCGGGCGCCATGGAAATCGACGTGGTCCTGCCCTGCCTCAACGAGGCGGGCGCACTGCCCTGGGTGCTGTCCCGGATGCCGCTCGGCTACCGGCCCATCGTCGCGGACAACGGTTCCACCGATGAGTCCGCCGCCATCGCCGCCAGCTTCGGGGCGCACGTCGTCCATGTCCCCCAGCGCGGGTTCGGGGCCGCCTGCCACGCTGGCCTGCTGGCGGCGACCAGCGACATCGTCTGCGTCATGGACGCCGACGCCTCCTTCGACCCGGGTGACCTGCCCGCCGTGGCCGACCCGGTCCGGGACGGCCGGGCCGACCTGATGCTGGGCCGCCGCTCGGTACGGGGCAAGGGCGCGTGGCCGCTGCACGCCCGGATCGGCAACCGGGTCCTGGCCGCCGAACTGCGCCGCCGGATCGGCGTCCCGGTCCGCGACCTCGGCCCGATGCGCGCGGCCCGCCGCGAGGCGCTGGTCGCGCTGCCCATGTCGGACCGACGTTTCGGCTATCCGCTGGAGATGGTGGTGCGCGCCGCCGAGGCGGGCTGGCGGATCGCCGAGACCGACATTCCCTACTACCCGCGGACCGGGAAATCGAAGGTCACCGGGACGCTCGGCGGCACGGTCCGGACCGTCCGCGACATGCGCCGGGTGCTGGCCTCCATCGCCTCGCCCGCCTCAGTGTTATAACCCAGCGGCATGAACGGAGCGTCATGAACGGCCCGCGCAGCACCGGCCCGGAATACACCGGCAAGCACCGCCGCGGCAGCGGCCCGGGCGTCCTGCCGCCCGCGTGGCGCCGCGCCGAGTCCGACGGCCGTCCGGGGCTCACGGCCGCGACCCTGCCGAGCCGGCGGCCCGAGCCCGTGTTCCGGCCCGAACCAGGACAGTGGCCTGATGCCAGATAGCCCGAGATCGGATAACCCGATGCCAGATAGCCCGAGATCGGATAATCCGGTCCCGGATAGCCCGAGATCGGATAATCCGGCCGTGGGTCGCCCGCTGGCGGCCCAGCTCATGGTGGTCGCCAAGGAGCCCGTGCCCGGCCGGGTCAAGACCCGGCTCACCCCGGCCTACACCCCGGCCGAGGCGGCCGGGCTCGCCGAGGCCGCCCTGGCCGACACCCTGGCCGCGGTCGCGTCGGTGAGCGTCACCCGGCGGATCCTCGCCCTGGCCGGCGACCCGGGCCCCTGGCTGCCGCCCGGCTTCGACGTCATCGCCCAGCGCGGCGCCGGCCTCGACGAGCGCCTGGCCTGGGCCCTGGCCGACGCGCTGGTTACCAGCCCGGACCCGCTGGTGTTCATCGGCATGGACACCCCGCAGGTGACGCCCGCCCTGCTGGCCGAAGCGGTCGGGCCGCTCGTCGACGGGACCGCGGACGCCACCTTCGGCATGGCCGAGGACGGCGGCTTCTGGCTGCTCGGCCTGCGCGAGATCGATCCGGCCCTGGTGCTCGGCGTGCCCATGTCACGCGCGGACACCGGGGCGCTGCAACTGGCCAGGCTGCACCATGCCGGGCTACGGGTCGCGATGCTGCCCGAACTGGCCGACGCCGACACCGCCGAGGAGGCCGAGCGGATCGCCGCCGCCGCGCCCGGCTCCCGCTTCGCGGCCCGCGTGCGGGCGCTCGGCCCCAGGACTATTCTCACGGCCAGGTAGCAGGCCTTTTCGGCCGCTTAGGACACCGCTAGTAGCTGAGAGTGGTTAAATACAACTGGTTGTACGAAGTTCGTGAACGTGTCACAGCGCCTGCGAAGTTCTGACCGCGGGCGTCCTGTGTTCCCGAACGCCCGCCCGTTAGCGGCTGTCCGCATGGGCAGTGGTCACACCAACCCGGGAGAACACGCCCGTGTGCTCCCGAAATCGTCACAGTAGGAGAAGTACATGCCTCAGGGCACCGTGAAGTGGTTCAACTCGGACAAGGGCTATGGTTTCATCGCCCCCGACGACGGCTCGGCCGACGTCTTCGTCCACCACTCCACCATCAAGATGGACGGGTTCCGCGCCCTTCAGGAGAACCAGCGGGTCGAGTACACCGCTGGCCGCGGTCCCAAGGGTCCGCAGGCGGAAGAGGTTCACCCGATCTAACACGTCACGATCGCAGGAAACTGCGGGGGCGGTCCGTCCGGACCGCCCCCGCAGTGTCGTATCCGGGCTCAGGCCACCGGGCCGGTGACCGTGACCAGGCTGCCGTAGGCGAGGTAGCCGTACGCCTTCTTGGCCGCGTCCCAGGGCAGTTCGACGCAGCCCAGGCTCTGGTAGGACCCGTAGCTGTACCGGCTGAACTGATGCACCGCGTCGCCGCCGTTGAAGTAGTTCGCGTAGTACACCAGGTCGTGGTACTTCGAGCCGTCCGGGTTGATGCCGTCCATGTACGTGGAAACGAACTTCAGGTACACGGGGAAGGTGCCGTCCACGGTCGGACGGCCCGGGATGCCGGTGTTGACCAGGGTCTTGAGCACGACCTTGCCGTTGTGCCAGACGGTCAGCGTCTCCGGGTAGTGCTGGCTGGCCAGCGCGTAGGAGTAGCCGTTCGGGTTGTTCTTGCCCTTGGCCACCGCCGTGAGCAGGTTGTGCCACACCGTGCGGCCCGCGCTGCCATCCATGGTCAGATTGGCGACCGACTCGAAGGCCCGGATCGCGCCCACGTCGAGGATGCTGGCCGAGCCGGCCTTCCACTGGCTGGTCAGGTTCGACGGGTAGCTGCCGTTCCAGCTGAACGTCCCGGCGGGTGCCCGGTACGCGGCCGACAGCTCGGCGTTGGCGTTGGCCGGGCTGATGACCGTCTTGGACTTCGGCGTCCAGGTGAACGGCAGGTAGCCGAGCTGGCTGAGCACCTGCTGCAGGCGCAGGGTGCTGAACGAGCCGGTGGTCCAGGTCACGGTCGACCCCGAGGCCAGTAGCCCGCCCGAACCCACGCTGGCCCCGTCAACCGAGACCATCCCGCTCTCGCCGCCGGGGATCTTCAGCGTCACCTTGGTGTTCTCGAAGAAGCCCACCGCGGGGGTGAAGACCGCGGTGTCGCCCTCCACCTGCCAGTTGCCGGTGATGTGCGGCGAAAGCTGGGGCATCGGGGTGTTAGCGGCAAGCGGGGCGGAGAACTGCACCTTGATCGGGGCCGCGCCGTTGACGCCCTTGGCGCCCGCGGCCGGCGTGACCGACAGCATGTTGAGCGGGACAGCCGGAGCGTCCTGC
Organism: uncultured Actinomycetes bacterium; assembly: GCA_963819785.1. GTDB lineage: Bacteria > Actinomycetota > Actinomycetes > Streptosporangiales > Streptosporangiaceae > Palsa-504. Next base: position 363,387 of record CAWFXW010000024.1, read on the forward strand.
TTGGCCGCGGCCGCGGCCTGGGCGGGCGTCACCGGGGCGGCGTGGCTCCCCGGCGAGTCAAAGGCAACCACCGCGACCCCCGCGGCCAGCACCATCGCCGCGCTGGCGGCGGTCAGGGCCAGCCCCCGGCGTCCCTTCAATCCTGTCTTAGCGGCAACAGTCCCGTCAGCGTCCAGCCCTGGCTGGCGTTTGCGGAACCATCCGGATCGCGACACGGCGCCGTCCCTCCACGAAATTTACAATTAGATAACAAGCAGGAACCCAAAACTTTCGGACCAAGCAAGAACCAAGACAAGACCGGATAACAACTCCTCCAACACACAGACGCGTATCCACACCAAAAGGTTGCCGGCCGGCAGTTGTCTCCGCCCGGCGAATGACCTGCCCGGCCAGACCCGGGCCGATCTTGCTGTGCGCGATCAAGCGAATACATGCCGAGCATCGCTCTGGCCAGGGCAGATGCCCGACGGCAGGGGTTGTCCGCGGCAGGAGGCCGAACTGATCATGAGAATAGCCGCTGCCGCTCCGGCCTGCCCACCCGGCCCGGCGTCAGCGGCCCGGCGCCGGCGGACCGCCGGCGGACCGCCGGCAGCCCGCGCCAGGTCGCGCCGGACCGCGCCGGGCCGCGCCCCGCCAAGGCCCGCCGACCACCCCCCAGACGGGCCAGCCTGGCACTCGCGGGCGTCGGCCGGGAATCCCGGCCGGCAATACGCAGAACGCGCGCATAATCGCATCCGCCGAAGATTCCGGGGCCATCGTAATGGCTTGCTATTTGGCGTCACGACGGCCTTACCGCCCGCGTCAAGAAATGCACGGCTGAACATTAATCCGCGCCGTCGGCCCCAGGCCGCCAGCGGCGGAATTGCCGAACCGCCGCCCAGTTGCATCTGGCGCGAAGGCCGGCCCCGCATGGGCCGGTACGAGACGTCCAGCGGGGGAAGGTCGTCGGCGGGGCCGGGAGCCGTTCTCCCCTCGCCCAGGCCTCTGCTTGCCGCCGCACAGGCTCGTGACCTGCCCGGGCAGGCTCCCGGCCCACCGACGCCGTAACTCTACCGAAATATCTACCGTTCACTGAGAGAGTCGTAATAATTACCCTCTGCCACCAACGATGCCTCCTCGCCTCCCGGGCGACGCCGGCCTGTCCTATTACGAAGCGATCTCGATCCGGCCGGCGCACGATCACCTGCGACGTAATAACTTGGCAATGAATTGCCAAGGTTTGGCGCTGACTTTCGGCTTAGAACCGGACAAAACACGAATCTCCTCGATTTCCTGTAACCACCTTCGGAGCGGGTCTACGGTGATGCACCGGGAGCGTCACAGCGGACATCCATGGAGGTGGATTGAATGCTCAGCGGGCATCGGTCCGCATGGCGCCGTCGCGGTAGGAGCAGTCGTGCGGCGCGCATTGCGGTACCTCTCGCCATTCCGATGGCGTTGGGGCTGACCCTCGGGATTATCCTCGCGGTCTCGGGAGGTCCCGTTACGACCATCAACCAGTCGGCGACTGGCGCGTGCGCCTCGCCCTCGGCGAGCGCCGCGAATGCGGCGAGTGCCGCGAGCCCGGCGGTCTCCGGCAGCCCCGCGGCCGCCGCGAGCGCGTCGGCCGCGCCCTGCCCGACGGCGAGCGCGAGCGCGGGTACGGCGGCCGCCGCGGCGGTTCCCGCCGCGTCCAGCTTCGCCACCGGCCGGACGGCGTTCTTCCAGCTCGGCGACCTGGCGACCAACCCGGTCGACGGTACCGGCGCGGCGATCAACCTGAACCAGAACGCCGATCAGGCGGCCGCGTCGCTGAACTGCACCCTCACGGTGCCGAACAACCCGCTCAGCGCCCAGGGCCTGGCCACCCCGTGGCAGCTCGGTGACGGCTGCTCGGAGGCGACCGGCACGGAACAGGCGTTCGTCGAGGCGACCATCCTGTCCCCGAACGGGCAGCTGCAGGTGTACAGCCCGCTGGTCATCAACGCGGGCACCACCGCGGCCGCCGCGCCGGTCGCACCCAAGATCGCCCGCGGGTCGCAGGTCATCATCGACGTCGGCTTCAACGGCACCAACCTGCTGCTCGAGGGCCGCGGGGCCCGGCAGGGCAACTGCGTCGACGCGCTCGGCCAGTCGGTCATCGGCCAGGTCTCGGCCTGCAACGCGGTGAACTTCTACCGGCTCGCCAACTTCGAGATCGGGACCGGCCGGCTGCAGATCCCCGCCCGCGGCACGGCGAACGACGGGCAAGCGTGCATGACCGTGCGTGACTTCGCCATGGTCGACCAGGACCAGAGCGACAACGTGGTCACCTCGTACCTGATGAACGCCAACGGCCAGTTCGCGCAGAACACGGCGGCCAACGCCGCCGCCATGACCGGGGCCACCACCCTGGTCAACGGCAGCGACGACAAGCTGCTGGCCGCGTTCCTCGACCCGGCCACCGGCTGCACCCCGTTCACCGCGCCGGATATCACGGACCCGGCCGGGAGTTCGGCCTCGCAGGCGCTGAACGAGCTCAGCGCCCTGGTCAACCAGAAGGGCGTTATCGCGGTCGTCCCGACGAACGACGAGATGACCCTGGTCGGCGGCAATTACAGCGTCGCCAAGACCAACGTGTACCGGTCGCTGGTGGATCAGCCGCTGCTGCCCGCCAACACCGACCCCGCGGCGGTCGCGATGGCCTACTGCCAGAACATGTCGAACATCGCGCCGGCCCGCAGCCAGCTGGACATGACCCGCGAGGCCGGCACCGGCTCACCGGTCCCGGCCGTGGGCAACAACCTGGCCACGTTCATCGGCGGTCGGCTGGCCATGTCCTTCGCCAACCTGGGCTGCAACAACTTCGGCCTGACCAACCCGGTGGCCGTCACGGTGGACGGCAACCAGGTGGCGACCGCGGTGGCCTACAACCTGGCCCAGCAGAAGGCCGTGGCCGCGGCGGCGGCCGGAGCGTCGGCCTCGGCTTCGGCCGGCACCGGCGGTAATGGCGGCACCGGCACCACGGCGGGTGGCGGCAACGGCGGCGTGACGGGTCCCCCGTCCAAGCATCACCGCCACGGTCACCGGTATCAGAACCCGTCAGGAGAGTAGGAACGCGAGCTGACGCTCCCGCTAGCAGCACCCGCTAGCACCACCCGCGAGGTGGCCCCGGAGTTCTCCGGGGCCACCTCGCTTATCGTGGACGTAAGGGAAATAGCCGGAGGTCAGGGTGAACTCAGTCTTCGTCGTCGACGCGTGCCGCACGCCGATCGGGAAGGTCAAGGGCGCGCTGGCCCAGGTCCGTCCCGACCACCTGGCCGCCGACGTGATCAAGGCCCTGACCGGGCGTAACCCGGCGCTGGACGTGGCCGCCATCGACGACGTCTACTGGGGTGCCGCGAACCAGGCCGGCGAGGACAACCGGAACGTGGCCCGGATGGCGGTGCTGCTGGCCGGGCTGCCGGCGGAGATCCCCGGCGCCACGGTCAACCGGCTGTGCGGGTCCGGGATGGAGGCGGTCAGCGACGCGGCCCGGGCCATCGCGGCCGGCGAGGCGGACATCTGCCTGGCGGGCGGGTCGGAGTCGATGACCCGCGCCCCGTTCGTGGTGGCGCGCTCCGCGGATCCCTTCCCGCGCGCCCTGGACCTGGCCGACACCCGGCTCGGCTGGCGGCTGGTGAGCCCGCGGATGCAGGAGCTGTACCCGCCGATCACGCTGGGGGAGACCGCGGAGAACGTGGCGGCCAAGTACGGCATCACCCGGGACCGCCAGGACGAGTGGGCCCTGCGCAGTCACCGGCTGGCCGCCGACGCCCGCGACGCCGGACGGTTCGACGCCGAGATCGTCGAGATTTCTACCGAACGGGCCGTGGTTCGTCACGACGAGGGCATCAACGCCAGCCTCACCGCCGAGGAACTGGCCGCCAAGAAGCCCGCGTTCCGCAAGGGCGGCACGGTGACCGGCGGCAACTCCTCGCCGCTGAACGACGGCGCGGCCGTGCTCCTGCTGATGTCGGAAGACGCCGTGCGCCGGGCCGGGGTGACCCCGCTGGCCCGCTACGCCGGCTCCGCGGCGGCCGGCGTGCACCCGGACTACATGGGGATCGGCCCGGTGCCCGCCATGCACAAGGCGCTCGGCCGGGCCGGCTGGCGGCTGGACGACGTGGGCCTGCTCGAGGTCAACGAGGCGTTCGCGGCCCAGTCGGTGGCCGTGGTAGACGAGCTCAAGGCCGACCCCGCCCTGGTCAACGTCAACGGCGGCGCGATCGCCATCGGCCACCCGCTCGGCTGCTCCGGGGCCCGGATCCTCACCACGTTGCTGCACGAGATGCGGCGGCGCGGTACCGCCCGAGGAGCCGCCACCATGTGCATCGGCGTCGGCCAGGGCATCGCCTCCCTCTGGGAAGCCGCCTGACCTCTGTCCTGGCCCGGATCGCGGCCCTCGCGCGGGGCCTGTGTGCCACAACCCCCGATCGGGCAAGCCTCCCCGCGCATCGACCTAGGACCTCGGCGTGCGACACTGCCCCAGAGAGCTTCCCTGCAGGTGACAATTTCCTTACTCCACGCACCGTAATCTGTGGCTTTACCTGTGGCGTAATGATCATGAAAGAAGTCAGGTTTCCGATAAATCCGATTTTATCAACTAAAGGCGGCAAAAGGACTTTTCTGCTTTTTGCCCGCATCGAGCCGTCCCGGGTCTAGCGTCACCATCCAGATACTCAGTGTGTACGGAGGTGGACCCACATGCGCACCTGGAGCGGGAAGACACCGGGGAACGCACGCAGAACGGCAACCGGGAATGCGCGCCGGAGAGCCCGCCGGCGCTGGCCGGCGAGGACGCCGGCGCGGGCGCGGGCGCGGCTGATCGTGCCGGTGGCCGTCCCGATGGCGCTCGGCCTGACCCTCGGCCTGATCGTGGCCGAGTCGGGCGGCAGCACGACCAGGCTCGCCGCCGCCCCGGCCGCCGCGAGCGGCACGCCCAGCGCCGGCCCCAGCGGCACGTCCAGCGTCACGTCCAGCGCCAGCCCGAGCGCCGCGCAGGACGGCGCCGCCGCGCAGGACGGCGCCGCCGCGCAGGACGGCGCCGCCGCGCAGAACATGGACTGCGAGCTTATCGTCCCCGCCCGCCCGCTGACCGCGGCGGGCCTGGCCACGCCGTACCAGCTGACCGGACCCGGCGGCCAGGACCCGGCCGCCTCCGGCTGTACCGAGGCCAACCCGGCCCTGCAGGCCTTCGTGCAGGCCACCATCCTGGACCCGGCCACCGGCCGGCTCGCGGTCTACGAGCCGCTGGTCATCACCGCGGGCACCATCCCGGCCGTCGCCCCGGTCAAGCCGCGGCTGCCGAAGAACGCCGTGGTCGACATCATGGTCGGCTTCAACGGGAACAACCTCAAGCTGGACGGCGCCCAGCCGGGGTCGCTGTCCGGGGCCAAGTGCGTGAGCGGCCTGGGCGACTCGCTGTTCGGCCAGGTCTCGTACTGCCACAGCGTCGCGTTCTACGCCGCCGCGGACCGGGACATCGCCAACGGCAAGCTGCGCATCCCGGCCGTCGGCCGGTCGCCGCTGACCGGGCAGGCGTGCCCGACCTCGCGCAGCTTCCAGATCGCCGACCAGGACCCCAGCGACAACGTGACCAGCAGGTACCTGCTCACCGCCACCGGCCGGACCGCCCAGGACAGCACGGCCAACGCCGCATCGCTGGGCACGGGCGCCCAGCCGATCAGCAACGGCAGCGACAACACCCTGCTGGACAGCTTCGTCCTGCCCGCGCTCGGCTGCACCGTGTTCACCGCACCCGACCTGTCCGACGCCGGCGGCCGGGCACCTCGCAGACCCTGGACGAACTGTCCGCGGCGGCCAATCAGCGGGCTCCGGTCGCGCTGGTCCCGGAGAACGACCCGATGACGATGGTCAACGGGGCCGTCAGCCGTCCCAAGACCAACCTGTACCGGCTGGGCGTCGGTCAGCCGCTGGTCACCGGCGTGTTCAACGAGCCGTTCGGGGATCTGCGGGCCGGCGGCCAGCAGGCCGACACCCCGGCCAACTTCTGCGCCAACCTGCTCAACATCCAGACCGCCTTCATCGCCGCCAACCAGCAGCGGTTCAGCGCCAGCCCGTCGCCGGTCCCGGCCACCGGCAACAACCTGTTCACGTTCCTGGCCGCCCGGCTGAGCGCCTCGTTTACCAACCTCGGCTGCCAGGCCTTCGGCCTGCACGACACGGTTAGCGTGGGCATGGACGCCAACGGGGTGGCCGTCGCCGCCGCGTTCAGCCTGGCCCGGCAGACCCCCGGTCAGCAGGCCGCGGCAGGGCAACCAGCGCCGACGGCACAGGCGACGCCGGTCCCCGGGGTCATCCCCACCGCGCTGCCCACCGGGTGGACTCCGTGGACTCCCTGGGGCGACAACGGTGACCCCGGCTACTGAGAGAGCGGCAGAGAACTCAGCCCGCGGTCGCGATGTTCGCGCTGCCCGCGAAGTAGTTGCCGGCCGCCGAGGTGAGCAGCGGCGCGGCGGCGGTGTCCGCGGGCAGCGCCGACGGCGAGACGAACTGGCTGCCCTGCGGCCCGGCCTCCACGGCCATGTCCAGCGCGCTCCCGTGCAGGTACTTCGACCAGGACAGGAACCACTCGGTCCAGCCGTCGTCCCATTTGCCCGCCGCGGTGCTGGCGGTGACCGTGATCGGATCGCCGGGGATGGACATGTTGTAGTACGTCACGGCGTCCTCGGGCGGCAGGTTGACGCACCCGTGGCTGACGTTGCTGGTGCCCTGGTCCACCACCGACCAGGGGGCCGAGTGGTAGTAGTCGCCGCTGAAGGTGAACCGGACGGCGTAGTTGACCAGCTCGTTGTAGTACCCGGCGCTGCCCGGCGCGCCGCCGCCGATCATCCGGACCGGGTTCTGCTTCTCCACGCTGACGTAGGTGCCGTCGGGCGTGGGCAGGCTCGCCCGGCCGGTGCTGATCGGCCAGTCGTATTTGAGCGTCCCGTTCAGGTAGATCTGCGTCTTGTGACTGGTGGTGCTGGCCACGGCGATGAGCGACCGGCCGATGCCGAACGTCTGGGTCAGGTCGGCGGCCCCGTAGACGCCCTTGGCGCCCTCCACCCCGGCCAGGTGGCCGGTGAAGCTGACCGTGGTGTAGGCCGGCCAGTAGTCCCGCGGCCGGAAGTCCAGGTGGGTGCTGTTGTCCCAGTACCAGGAGCCGGTCACCGGCTTGGACGTGGTGAGCTGCAGGGACCGCTCGACCGCGGCCCGGTTGGTGATCGGCTGGCTGAAGATCAGCATGATCGGCATGCCCACGCCGTAGGTCTGGCCCGAACCCTCGTAGATCTCGGTGTGGAACACCGACGAGGGGGTCAGCGTGCGGAAGGTGCTGGTCGTGGTGATCTTCTGCCCGCTGCCGTCGGTGCCGGTCGCGGTCACCGTGTAGCTCTTGGACACGCCGAGCGTCCAGGTGCTGTGCCAGACCCGGCCGCCGTCGCGCAGCGTCCCGGACACCGTGGTCCCGCCCGGCGAGGTCACCGTGACCTGGCTCACCGTGCCCTTGGTCGCGGTCACGGTGATCCCGTTCGCGGGATTGGCGTGGTGGTTCCCGTTGGCCGGGGTGATCTTCAGCTCGGTGGCCAGCAGCGACGCGTGCGCCGAAGCCGCGGCGGACGCGGAGGCCGAGGCCTGGGCCGGCGTCTGCGGGGGCGCGCTGCTGCAGGCCGCGGTGAGCAGGCCGATTGCCGTGGCCGCCACCACGCTGACGTAGATCCGCGCTGTGCCACGCACGGTAATCCCTCCCTGGGACATCGGGAAACCGGCAGAATGCGTGCCGGTACGCATACTACGTGCGCCTACCCGTCCTAGACGCCCGAAACGTCCGGCTGGTTGCGCCTGCGTCGCAGCGTGACGACCGCGAAGCCGAGGGCGAGCACGGTCACCAGGATGAGCACGTACTCCGGCCACGCCCCGATCCGGTCGGCGAGGGTCCGGTAGCTGACCAGCGGCACCCGCGCGTCCAGGATGGCTTGCCGCCACACCTGGCTCTGCTCGATGATCGCCCCGGACGGCGCGATGATCGTGCTCTCCCCGGTGGTCGAGGCGTACACCACCGCGCGGTCGCTCTCGATGGCCCGGATCCGGGCCATGGCCGTCTGCTGCTCGGTCTCGCCGAGCTGCCCGTCGAGCTCGAAGTCGGCGTCGTTGGACTGCAGCGCGATCAGGTCCGCGCCGGCGTTGACCTCGGACCGGACCAGATCGTCGAAGGCCACCTCGTAGCAGATCACGTCGCCCAGCCGGATCGCGCCGACCCGGAAGACGACCGGATCGCGTCCGGCGGTGAAGTCGATCGGCTGCAGCGCGGGCAGGGAGCTGAAGCTGGAGATGAGGCCGCGGAACGGGATGTACTCCCCGAACGGGACCAGCCGGCGCTTGACGTAGACCGTGGTCGGGCCCACGCCGGGCACCCACAGCTGCCCGACGTTACGCCTGGGGTTGTCCAGGACCTCGCCGATCAGGATCGGCTTGCCCGCCGTGGCCGCCGCCCCGGCCAGCTCGGCGGACAGCGGGGGGTACTCACGCGGGTCCAGGCTGGTGGCGTTCTCCGGCCAGATCACCACGTCCGGCGCGGGCAGGCGCCCCGCCTTGACCTCGGCGGCCAGCTTCAGCGTAGCCGCCACGTGGTTCTGGGTGACCTGGCTGTCGTTCAGCAGCTGCGGCAGGTTCCTGGCCCGCGGCACGTTCCCCTGGATCGCCGCCACCGTGGCCGTCGGCGCGCCGCCCGTCGGGTCGACCGGCAGCAGCCCGCCCGCGAGCACCAGGCCCGCCGTCACCGCCGCGGCCAGCCCTGCCCCGGCCGACTCCCGGATACGGGAACGGGAATGGCCGGTCAGCAAACTCAGCGCGTAACGGGCCGCCAGCGCGCCGGTCAGCGCGATCAGGAAGGTCAACAGCGGCGCCCCGCCGACGGCCACCCAGCGGACGTCCGGCGCCGCCGACTGGCTCATCGCCAGCCGGCCCCAGGGGAACGCGAAGGGCCACCGGTCGCGGAGCGCCTCGGCCGCCACCCACCACGCCGCCACCGGCGCGGGCCAGAACGGCAGCTCGAGCAGCAGCCGCTGGCCCACGCACACGATGGCGAAGATCAGCGCCTCGGCCCCGGCCAGCGCGGCCCACGCGTACCAGGCCACGTTGATCAGCCACGACAGCAGCGGCACGAACAGGGCCAGCCCGAACACCAGCCCGCACCCGAACGAGGACCGCAGGCGCCGCCCGGTCAGCGCCAGCACCAGCAGTCCCGGGCCGGCCAAGGCCAGCGGCCATACGCCCAGCGGCGGGGACGCGGCGAAGGTGGCCAGCCCGCCCGCCGCCGACAGCAGCAGCGCCCAGCGCGTCCGGAACCCGCCGAACGCCCCGGCCTGGCCCGTCCGGGCGCCGGAGGCCGCCGCGGCCTGCGCTGAGATCACGCGTGCAGCCTAACCGCCCGGGCGGCGAGCGCGCCACGCGGCCGATTTGCGGCAATTGCCGGCCACGAAATAACCACCGAACCGGGCAAGCCACGTTGATTCGCACCAAGGTCGCAATCCGCTGGGCTATAGTACGGATTGCGAACGCCTCAGTGGGGGGGCGTGCACTTGCCGTTTCGTTCCTTTCTTAGGTAGTGCACATGACTTGTGTTTATGTCGGGCTGCGCCATGATTAAGATCCGCTATCGCGATCCGAATGAGCTTTCTCCCGGATTACACGCCGCGGCCGAACGGCATGGCCGCCACACCACGGTCTACCTGCTCCCCGGGCTGAGCGCCGAGCAGCGCCGGTCCGCGCTGCGCCGGCTCAAGATCTCGGCCCGCCGGGGCTATGACCCCAGGCTGCCCGCGGGGCAGCTGGCGGTGGCGCTGCTGGCCGACCGGATCAGGACCTCGGTCGGCCGCGCGGGCGCGGTGTTCCGCTCGCACCCGGCGGGCAGCACGGTACCGGTGATGGTGGTCTCCGCGGGGGCGATCGCCTTCCTGGCCCTGTCCGCGGCGTCCATCCGGGTCATCCACAAGGGCCCGGTGTCCGCCGGGGCCGGCGCCTCGGTCACCGCGGGGCCGGGCCCTGGGCAGTCGGCGGGGCCGATCGCCGCGGGCCTGGGTGATCCGCCGGGTCAGGCCGGGTCCGTCACCGGGCAGCGGGGCCAGCCCGGCAGCGGCAGCGGCACCGGCAACGGTGCCGGCCAGCCAGGCAACAGCGGCCAGCCAGGCAACAGCGGCCAGCCAGGCAACGGCGGCCAGGCAACGGCACCGGGACCGGCGCGGGCGGGACCAGCCAGAGCGCGGATCCGGCCGCGAGCTCGGGCGGCGGCACGACGCTGACCGGCGGCCAGGCGCCGGCGCCGACCCCAGCCGGCGGCCCGGGAAGCGCGGCGCCGGACACCTCGTCGTCGTCCGCGGCCGCCCCGGCCACGTCCGCGACCACCTCGAAACCGTCGCCGACCCCGACGGCCAGCAAGAGCGGGCTGTGCGTGAACGTGGGATCGCTGGGCCTGTGCATATAACGCGGTGCGGATAAACCTGTAGGTCCGGCGCGGGCCTGCTCGCCTAAGCTGACGTGGTGAGCAGGCGCGGATGGTTGCTGTTCGCCGCGATGGGCGTGATCTGGGGCATCCCCTATCTGCTGATCAAGGTGGCGGACGGCGGGGTCTCGGTTCCGGTGCTGGTCTGCACCCGGGTCGCGCTCGGCTCGCTGCTGCTCGCGCCCGCGGCCATCCGCGGCGGGCACCTGCGCGCGCTCAAGGGGCACCTGTGGTGGCTGGCCGCGTTCACCGGGTTCGAGATCGTCGGGCCGTTCGCGCTGCTGTCCAACGCCGAGAAGCACCTGCCCAGCTCGACCAGCGGGCTGCTGGTGGCCGCGGTGCCGATCTTCAGCGCGCTGCTAGCCTGGCTGACCCGCTCCGGCGGCCGGCCCAATGAAGGCCAGCAGAGCTGGATCAGGTGGGCCGGGCTGGCCATCGGCCTGGGCGGGGTGGCGCTGCTGGCCGGGCCGGGCGCGGGTCGCGGCAGCGCGGTCCCGGTCCTGGAGGTGCTCGGCACCGCGCTCGGCTACGCGATCGGCCCGCTGATCGCCAACCGCAAGCTGTCCCACCTGGCGCCGGTCGCGGTCAACACGGTCTGCCTGGGCGCGGCCGCGGTCATCTACGCGCCGTTCGCCGCGCTCACCTGGCCCCGGCACGTGCCCTCGGCGCAGGTCCTGCTGTCCCTGGCGGGCCTGGGCGTGGTCTGCACCGCGGCCGCGTTCCTGATCTTCTTCCGGCTCATCGCCGAGGTCGGCCCGGCCCGCGCCACCGTGATCACCTACGTCAACCCGGCGGTCGCGGTCGCGCTTGGCGTCCTGGTCCTCGGCGAGCACCTGACCGCCGCGATCGGCGTCTCGTTCGTCCTGATCCTGGGCGGTTCGGTGCTGGCCACCCGCCCGAGCGAGCCGGAGCGGCGCGGCGACGACTGGACTGAGGAGCGAGGAACGAGCGACGAGGGAAGGCGGCGCCTCAAGGCGCCGCGAAGGCGAGTAGAAGATACTGTAACCCCGGCCCGTTCGGACTAATTTAGATCTTGTATTTATGCCGAACGGACCGGGGTGCGTGCTGCCGTGACTGAGACACCGGCCCCCCAGGGGGACGCGGGCCTGCGGATCAAGAGCGCGCGGGGCCGGTGGGTGGTGGCCGCCACCGTGCTCGGGTCGGGCATCGCGGCCCTGGACGCCACCGTGGTGGGCATCGCGCTGCCCGCCATCGGCCGGGACTTCCACACCGGCGTGACCAGCGTCCAGTGGGTGGTCGACGCGTACACGCTGACCCTGGCCGGGCTGCTGCTGCTCGGCGGGACGCTGGGCGACAGCTACGGGCGGCGCAAGATGTTCGCCATCGGCGTCGCGTGGTTCGCGGTCGCCTCGCTGCTGTGCGGGGTGGCCCCCGACGTGCAGGTGCTGATCGCGGCGCGGGCCCTGCAGGGCGTCGGCGGGGCGCTGCTCACCCCGGGCAGCCTGGCCATCCTGCAGGCCTCCTTCGCCCAGGATGACCGGGCGGCCGCCATCGGGGCCTGGTCCGGCCTGGGCGGCTTGGCGACCGCCATTGGTCCGTTTCTCGGCGGGTACCTGATCGGCGCGCTGTCCTGGCGCCTGGTGTTCTACATCAACCTCCCGCTGGCCGTGTTCGTGCTGGCCATCACGGCCCGGCACGTGCCCGAGACCAAGGCGCCGGGACCGGTGCCCAAGCTGGACATCCGGGGCGCCGCGTCGATCAGCGGCGCGCTGGCCGGGATCACCTACGGGCTGATCGCGGCCTCCTCGGACGGCTGGGGTTCGGTGCAGGTGCTGGTCCCGCTGGCGGTAGGCGCGGTGCTGCTCGGCGTGTTCATCTGGGTGGAGAACAAGGAGCCGCAGCCGATGCTGCCGCTCGGGGTGTTCCGCTCGCGGCAGTTCTCCGCGGCCAACGCGGTGACGTTCGTCGTCTACGCGGCGCTCGGCGGGCTGCTGTTCCTGGTCCCGACCGTGCTGCAGGTGTCCAGCGGGTACAGCCCGCTGGCCTCCGGTGCCGCGCTGCTGCCGGTGACGTTCATCATGCTGACCCTGTCCTCCCGGTCCGGCGCGCTGGCCGCGCGGATCGGGCCCCGGCTGCAGATGTCGGTCGGGCCGCTGGTCATCGCCGCCTCGTTCCTGCTGTTCACCAGGATCGGCGGTTCGGGGGACTACCTGTCCGCGGTGCTGCCCGCGGTGCTGGTGTTCGGGCTGGGCGTGTCGATCATGGTCGCGCCGCTGACCGCGACCGCGATGGCCGCCGCGCCCGCCGACCACGCCGGCGTCGCCTCGGCGGTCAACAACGACGTGGCCCGGGCGGCCGGCCTGATCGCGGTGGCGGTGCTGCCCGCGCTGGCCGGGATCACCGGGAACAGCTACCTGCACCCGGCCGCGCTGGCGCACGGCTTCCGGGTGTCGGCGGTGATCGCCGCGGTGTTCTGCGCCGCCGGGGGCGTGCTGGCCGCGCTGACCATCCGCAACCCGGCCCGGCCGGCGTGCACCGCCTCGACCCCGAACGGCCCGTACTGCGCGCTGGAGGCCCCGCCCCTGCGCTCATCCCGTACGCCTAACCTGGAGGCCGTGCCGGTCACCATTCCCGCCGACCACGAGGAACCCTCATGACCACCGACTTCGACGTCTTCGACAGGCTGGCCAAGGCGAAAAACGCCGTCGAGGCCGCCGTGCAGAGTGCGGGCCGGGCCGCCCGCGGCACCGTCCCCGGCCTGGCCGTGGTCCCGGCCGGGCGCCTGGATGACGCGCTGCGCGCCATGGCCGGCGAGCTGGCCCGGCGGTCCGCCGCGGTGCTCGAGGCCAACGCGCAGGACATGGCCGCGGCCCGGGCCGACGGGATCGGCGACGGGCTGCTGGACCGGCTGCGCCTGGACGACGCCCGGCTGGCGGCCATGGCCGTCCAGCTCCGCACGCTGGCCGAGATCCCGGCCGAGCCGTCCCGCCGGACGATCCGCGACCTGCCCGGCGGCCTGCGGCTGGAGGAATGCCGCCGGCCGGTCGGGGTGATCGGGGCCAACTTCGAGGCCCGCCCGAACGTGGTGGTCGACATCGCCTCCCAGTTCGTCAAGTCGCGCAACGCGGGCGTGCTGCGCACCGGGTCGGCCGCGATCCGCTCCGCCATCGCCCTGGCCGACCAGGTCATCGCGCCCGCCCTGGAACAGGCCGGGCTCGACCCGGCGATGATCCAGCTGATCCGCGTGCCCGGCCAGGAGTCGGCCCGGGCCCTGGTCAGCCAGCCCGGCCTGATCCCGCTGGTCATCCTGCGCGGCAGCGGGCCCAGCACCCGGTCGCTGGCCGCCGAGGCGGCCCGGCACGGGGTGCGGACCATGGCCCACGCCGACGGCGGCGCGGTGCTGTACCTGGACGCGGCCGCCGACGCCGCGCTGGCCGAGGAGCTCGTCGAGGCCAGCCTGGACCGGCTCGGCGTGTGCAACCGGCTCAACCTGCTGCTCGTGCACCCCGCGCGCTGGGACGAGCTGCTGCCGCGGGTGAGCGCGGTCCTGCGCCGCCTCGGCATCGCCGCGTCGCTGCCCCCGCACGCCCACCCGCTCGGTCACGAGTGGGCCCTGGACGCCGGGCACGAGGCGACGGTCACGATCGCCCCGGCCGACGGCCCGTACGCCGCCGCCCTGCTCGCCAACGACGAGACGTCGGGCCTGGCCGCCGCGATCGTCACCGCCGACGAGGCCGCCGCGGAGCAGTTCCTGGGCGCCTACGCCGGAACCGGCGCGTTCTGGAACGCCACCACCCGCCTGCTCGACGGGTTCAAGCTGCTTTCCGTGCCCGAGACCGGCATCAACATCGACGCGGTGCCCGGCCCCCGCGGCCCGGTCACCTTCCGCGACCTGTACCTGCGCCAGTTCGTGGTCACCCCGACCGCCCTGCCCCCGCTCCAGCCCTGAGCGCCGGCCGCGTCCGGCGGCCGGCGCCCTCCCCTCCGGATCGGGGTCATCAGGGCTGGATGATCCCGTTCAGGACGCCGCCGTTGGCGGCGTTGAAGCTGGCCAGGGCCGCATTGCCGGCCGTGATCTCCTGGCTGGCCTGGGCGGGGTTGTTGTCCTGCTCGTTCGTGTTGTCGCCGGAGTAGTCCTCCCCGGCCGTGACGTAGTCGTTCATCGCCGTCATCCAGTCGGCGTTGTCGGCCGGGGGCGGGTCGTAGTTAGGGTCCAGGGCGGCCTGCGCGTCCCCCTCGAGCTGGCTGCCGTCCACGGCGAGGTTCTCCGGGGCACCGCTGGTGTCCGAGGAGATCGCGCTGAGATCCTGCCGCACGTTCTGCAGCGCCCCCTGAACCTGCGCCAGCCACCCGCTTTCCCCGCTGGCGACCGGGTTCACGCAGTCGACGGTGCACGATGACTCCGATGTGGCGGCCGGCTCCCCTGACGGTGCCCCTGCCGGTGCCGCCGTCGGTGCCGCGGCCGGCGCCGCGGACGACGCGGCCGACCCGCCGCAGTTGTTGTCCGAGTCGGTGACGACCTGCCCGAACTGAGCGTCGATGGCATCGCCCTTGGCCGTGCCGTACTTGCTGATCAAGGCGGCCCTGATCTGAGCGGGCGACATGGCCGGGCCGGAGGCCGGCGCCACTGACACGACATCCATCGCGTTCCCGAATGACGCGTCCCGCTCGAAGTACCCGATGATGCACGAGTCCTGGCTGGCGCTGCCGTCCGAGCCGGACGCGGTGGTGAACTGGCTGACCTCGGCCGCGGTCCAGTGGCCGGGCGACCCCTGAGCCGAGGCTCCCGAGGTTGCTGCCGCGCTCCCGCCGCCACAGCCCGTGACGGTCAACGCGGTCAGCGCGGCGGCCAGCGACCCAGCCAGGAGGAACTGCTTCCTGCGCGCCTTGATGAATACCATGATTCCCTCCCCTTATCCCGGCCGGCCCGGTCCGGGCCGGCTTTGTTTCCTTCGGCGATTACTGGATGCGGTTTCGCGGTGCTATTCCGGTCAGGATTACCGGGACCCCATCGGGATTCCGCAGCCCTGGCAGAAGCTGTCTCCCGTGATGATGCGGGTGCCGCACTTGGCGCAGAAACCCGAATCCCGTCCGGGCGCCGGCGCCGGCGCCGGTGCCTGGGCCGGCGGTCCCTGGCGCGCCTGCTGGACCTGCGCCTGGAGTCCCAGGATGGAGTTCTTGTGCTTGAGCGCGAGCAGCGCCACGGCGGCGACCAGGCAGATCAGCGCCAGCCAGCCGGACGCCGTGTGCAGGAAGCTCTGCCGTTCTATGCACGCACCCGTATTGAGTACCGCGACGGTGTCGGTGCACGACGGGAGGCTGGAGGTCGACGCCAGGTACACGATCGTGAATATCGCCGAGGCGATAATTGTCTTGGTAAAGGTCGGTGCCTTAGTGAAGGTGATTTTCATAAGGCGAACATATGGTCCGGCCCGCGCCGGGCGGCAGGGGCCGGGCGGCCCACTGCACGCGCTGACGTGTGGGCCGGCCGGCCCACGTCAAGGCGACGGGACGACCGGTTCGATGCCCGCCTGCATGGCGTAGCGGGTCAGTTCGGCGCGGTTGCGGGCGCCGGTCTTGTCCCTGATCCGGTCCAGGTGCGTCCGCACCGTGTTGGGCGTGACGTAGAGCGTCTCCGCGATCTTGGTGTTGCTCGCCCCGCCGGCCAGCAGCGCCATGATCTGCCGCTCTCGTGCCGAGAGCGGCCCAGGATCTTGCTGGGGGCCCGGCCCTTGCTGAGGGCCCGGCTCTGGCTCGGGCCCCGGCCCTTGCTGAGGCCCCGGCTCTGGCTGGGCCGTGCCGACGGCCAGGGCTATGGCATCGGCTTGGCTGAGGGCGCGGCCGCGGCTGTAGGCGGCATCGAACGCGGCCTCGCCCAGCGCGTCGCGCAGCCGGGCATGGTCGCCGCTGCGCATTTTCGATTCCTTCACATCGAATGCCTGCCCGGCCTGCTCGTACTGGTGGTCCGCGGCGCCGTGCAAGGTGGCGGCGACCGCGGGGTCGGCGTCCGCGCCGGCGGCCAGCGCGAGGCCGAGGAACGCACTGTGCACCCAGGTCGTCTCGCCGGTGGCTCGCGCCCGGTCCAGCACGCCGATGAGCAGGCGGCGAGCCCTGGCGGCATCGGAGTTCATGAGGTAGGCGAACCCCAGGTTCATCTCCGCGGCGGCGGACAGGTGCTGGTAGCCGTGCGCATCGGCGACCTTGAGCGCGTCCTGCAGGTAGGCCTGGGCCGCCGCGAACTCGCCGGCGGTGACCTGGTCGACGCCGAGGTTCACCAGGGTGACAGCGAGCGTGTAGTTGTCCCCGGACGCCCGTGCGAGCTGCAGGACCTCCTGGTAGTCAGCCAGGGAGGCGTCCAGATCACCGGTCTCGGCCTTGAACACGGCACGGTGGCCGAGAGCGACGACGATCCGGACGGGATGTCCGGCCGCCCTGGCCAGCGCGACGGCATCGTCGGCCCCGGCCAGCGCGGCCGGCAGGTGGCCCTGCAGGTAGCTGAACCAGTTGAGCGCGCCGAGGGCGTCGGCGGCGAGACCGTCATCGCCGAGGCCGCGGGCGATCGTGATGGCCTGCTCCGCCATCGCGGGGATGTCCGGGGTGCGGTTGAAGTGCGTGAGCAGCTTGCAGTTCGTGACCAGGGCGAGGGCCAGGGAACGGGTCGGCTGGCGGGCATCGGGCCGCCCGAGCAGGGCACCGAGCGCCTCGATGACCTCGCCGCTGTGGCCGCGCGAGAAGACGAACGACCGCAGCCCGGCGGCCAGCCGCAGGCCGGGTTCGGCACCGTCAGGATCGGCGATGCTGAACGTCAGCGCGGCCCGGATGTTGTCGAACTCGGCCTCGATCCGGTCAAGCCAGCGCACTTCCTCCGGGCCGCGCAGCCGCGGGGCGGCGGTTTCGACCAGGGACAGGTAATGATTCCGGTGGGCGACCCGGGCATCCCGCAGGTCCGGGCCGGCCCGCTGCGCGAGGCGTTCGGCGGCGTAGTGGCGGACCGTCTCGAGCAGCCGGTAGCGGGTCGACCCGTGGCTCCCCTCGGCCTGGACCAGGCTCTTGCCGACCAGCGCGGCCAGCAGGTCGAGCACCTGCCAGTCCGCGACGTCGCCGCCGCTGGCGACCGCTTCGGCGGCGTCCAGGGTCCAGCCGCCGGCGAAGACGGAGAGCCGGTCGAACACGGACTGCTCCTGCGCGCTGAGCAGGTCGTAGGACCAGTCGATCAGGGCCCGCAGCGTCTGGTGGCGCGGCAGGGCGGTGCGGTTTCCCGTGGTGAGCAGCCGGAACCGCTGATCGAGCCGGGCGTTGATCTCCGGCGCCGAGAGCGAGCCGAGGCGGGCCGCGGCGAGTTCCAGGGCCAGCGGGATGCCGTCGAGCCGGACGCAGATCGCCGCCACCGCCGCCGCGCTGGCGTCGTCGACGATGAAGCCCCGCTGGTGCAGCGCGGCGTGCTCCGCGAACAGCTGCACCGACTCGAAGGCGGCCAGCTGGTCAGCGGCGGCGAGGCCGGCGGGCGGGACGGCCAGGCCGGGCACCCGGAAGACGTGCTCGCCGCCGATGCCGAGCGGCTCCCTGCTCGTGACCAGCAGGCAGACCCGGGGGCAGGACCGGATGACGGCATCGGCCAGCTCGGCGACCGCGCCGAGCACCTGCTCGGCGTTGTCGAGGATCAAGAGCAGGTCGCGGTCGCTGATGGCGTCGACCAGGGTGCGGAGCATGGGCCGCCCCGGTGCCTCGCCGACCCTGAGCGCGGCGGCCGCGGTGTGGGCCACCAACTCGGGTTCGGTCACCGGCGCCAGCTCGGCGAGCCACACTCCGTCGCCGGTGCCGTCGAGGGCGTCGGCCGCCGCCTGCAACGCCAGCCGGGACTTGCCGATCCCGCCGGGCCCGGCGATCGTGATCAGCCGCGACCCGCCCGACACCAGCGCGCGCAGCTCGGCCAGTTCCGCGGTCCGGCCCACGAAGCTGGTCGCCTGCGACGGCAGGTTGTGACGCAGCGCCGGGTCGTCGAGCGAGCGCAGCACGCCGAACCTCTCGGCCAGGCCCGGTCCGGTCACCTGGAAGACCCGCTCGGCGCGCCCCAGGTCCTTCAGCCGCTGCTCGCCCAGGTCCCGGAGCCCGATCCCGCCGGGCAGCCGGCCGGCGAGCAGCGCGTACGTCGCCGCGGTCACCAGGATCTGGCCACCATGGCCGATGTCAAGCAGCCGGGCGATCCGGTTCACCACCGGGCCGACGTAGTCGCCGTCGCGCTCCGCGCAGGCACCGGAGTGCAACGCCATGCACACCCGGACGGGCAGGCCGGACGCCCAGCGCTCGGCGCCGGCGGCCCGCTGAATGGCCACCGCCGCCGAAAGCGCGGCCACCGGGTCGGCGAACGCGGCGCGATGTGCCTCGCCCACCGCCTTGAAGACGCGGCCGCCGGCCGCCTCGATCCGCTCGCGGACCATGCGGTCATGGCGGGCCGATGCCGCCGCCATGGCCTCGCGGTCGGCCTCCCACAGCCGGACGCCGTCCTCGATATCGGTGAACAGCAGCGTCACCAAACCATCCGTAACCCCCACTGAGCCATTGTGACACCCGCCCCGCTCCCCCTAACCGGACGAAGCCGGCGCGGCCCCGCTCCCCCTAACCGGACGAAGCCGGCGCGGCCCCGGTCCCCGAAGCCGGCGCGGCCCCGGTGCCGGGTTCGGTGCGGGGTTCGGACCGGTACCGGGCGAAGGCGGGCAGGGCCAGGCCGATGACGGCGGCCCCCGCCACGGTGATCAGGCCGCCGGCCAGCGCGCTGATCACCGGTGAGGTCAGCGAGCCCAGGGCGCCGGCCTCGAGGTTGCCGAGCTGACCGCCGCTCACGCCGACCACGTAGTCGGCCGCGGTGACCCGGCCGCGGAACTCATCGGGCGTCGTCTGCTGCACGATCGTGCCGCGGAAGACCACGGTGAAGGTGTCCGCCGCGCCCGCGATGGCCAGCATGAACAGGGTCAGCCACAACGCGGGGGCGATCGCGAAGCCGGCGAACGCGGCGCCCCAGACGGCGACCGCGGCGAGCATCGCCCGGCCCTGCCTGACGATGCGCCCGAGCGGCCCGGATAGCGCCACGCTGATCAGGCCGCCGACTCCGATCGCCGTGGTGAACAGGCCCAGGGTGCGCGGATCGCCGCCGTACCGTTCGGCGTTGATGGCCGGGAACAACGCGATCGGCAGCCCGAAGACGGTCGCGTTGAGGTCGGCCAGGAACGCGCCCATGAGCACGTGACTGCGGCCGATGTACCGCACTCCCGCGGCGACCGCGCGCGGTCCCGGCCGCGCGGCGCCCGCGGCCCGCGGCAGGGCCGGCAGCCGGGCGACGCCGTACAGCGAGCCGGCGAAGCTCACCGCGTCGGCCAGATAGCACGCTCGCAGGCCGAAGCCCGCCGTGATCAGCCCGGCCAGCGCGGGCCCGGTGGTCAGCATGATCTGGGAGCTCAGCCGGTCGAGCGCCAGGCCCGCGGTCAGCTGACCGGCCGGGAGCAGGCTGGTGATGAGGGTCCGCCGGACCGGGGCGTTGATCGCGCTGAGCGCCGACGACACGGCCGCGATCGCGTACAGCAGCCAGACCGAGCGCAGCCCGGCGAACGCCTGCGCGGCGAGCCCGGCCGAGGTCGCCGCGCTGCCGCAGGTGACCACCAGCACGAGCTTGCGCCGGTCGACCGCATCGGCGACGGTCCCGCCGAGCAGCCCGATGCTGATGGTGGGGATCATCTGCGCCGCCCCCAGGGCGCCCACCGCGAACGAGGACCGGGTGATGTCGTACACCTGCAGCGGAACCGCGAACCAGGTCAGCGCCCCGCCCACGGCCGACAGCACCGAGCCGGCCCACAGCCGCCGGAAGGCCGGGAACTCCCGCAGCGGCCTGATGTCGGCCAGCAACCGTCCCGCTCGCGCCACCGTCACTCACCTCTCGCCCGGCATCGCATGGTTGTGGAAAGGGTGTGGCTCCTGTGGCGGGAGTGGTGCTGATCTGCCGGGCTCGCGGGCGCTGGTCTGCTGGTCGATGTCACAGCGGCCCTGCAAGAGCAGGTACAACGTCACATCGACCCGGTAACCGGGACGCGGGCCGCAGCGGTGGCGGTGCTGGCGGGTTCTGTGGTGCGCAAGATGCCACGTCCCTGGCCCACCCTCCAGAAGAGCGCACCCTTGTGGCAATCATGTCCTTTGACGGGCGCGGTTACGTCCTAGCGGCTTTCACCTCGCTGCGTCGTTGCCGGCCGGAGCGGTGCCCAGCGGCGCGCTCGCGGTCGAGGGCGGCAGCGTCGACGGGTCGACGAACGTGCTGCCGTCCGGCCCGGCCTGCACGGCCTCGTGCAGCGCGCTGCCCTTCAGGTACTGGGTCCAGGACAAGAACCACTGGGTCCAGCCGTTGGCCCAGAGGCCGCTCTTCGGGCTGCCCACGATCGTGATCGGGTCGCCCGGCACGGCCAGGTTGTAGTACGTCTCCGCGTCGGCGGGGGCCAGGTTCACGCAGCCGTGGCTCACGTTCTCGAAGCCCTGCTGGCCCACCGACCAGTAGGCGTCGTGGTAGTAGTCCCCGCTGAACGTGAAGCGCACCGACCAGGGCACCGAGATGCTGTACCCGGGGCCGGTCATCTGCACCGGGTTGCCCTTCTCGATGGTCAGGTAGCTCCCGTTGGGCGTGTCGTCGCCCGGCCGGCCCGAGCTGATCGGCCAGTTGTAGCGCAGCTTGCCGTGGTAGTAGATCTGGGTCCGGTGCGTCGCGGTGTTCCCGACCGCGATCAGGGACGCGCCGATCTTGAACGTCTGGGTCAGGGTGTGCGCCCCGTACACGCCGCGCGCGCCCTGCACGCCGTTCAGGTGCCCGGTGAAGCTGACCGTGGTCCCCGACGGCCAGTAGTCACGCGGCCGGAAGTAGGCGCAGGCGGCGGCCATGTTGCACGGCTCGTCCCAGTACCACGCGCCGACCACCGGCGTCGACGTGGTGACCTCGAATGACCGTTCCACGGCCGCCTTGTCGGTGATCGGCTGGCTGAAGTACAAGATGATCGGCATCCCCACGCCGTAGCTCTGCCCGTACCCCTCCAGGATCTCGGTGGTGAACGTCGCGGCCGGGGTCAGCGTGCGGAACGCGCTGGTCGTGGTGACGGTCCCGCCCGGTCCGGACGCCGTGGCCGTGACCGTGTACGCCTGCGAGACGTCCAGCGCCCACTGGCTCCGCCACACCGTCCCGCCCTGGCTCAGCCCGCCCGTCACCGCATCGCCCGCGGTCCGCACCGTGACATGGGTCAGCTTGCCGCCCGTCGCGGTGACCGTGATCCCCGCCGACGGATTAGCCTGCCTGGCCCCGTTGCCCGGCGTGATCGTCACCCGCGGCGTCCCGGCCGCGGTGCCCGTCCCGCTCCCGGCCCCGCCGCCGTTCCCCGCTCCGCCGTTTCCGGCAGCACTGGCCCGCGCCGCCGGGCTCACCTGCCCGTTGCCGTGCCCGCCCCCTGAGCACCCCGTCGCCACCGCCGCCAGCACCGCCACGGCGGCCACCCCCGCCACGCGCCGCACGATCATCGGCCCACCGCTCGCATACCAGGACCGTTCCCCTGAACGGCGTTTTGTATACGTTACCGGCACCGCCGAGAGGGTTAGCCGATGGCAAGTCGCGCCCGCGGACCGGGTCAGGCATGGCGGCGGAGCCGACGGCGGCCAGCCTCAGCCGCGCTGGCTTAGCCACACCGACACGTGGGCGGGCTCCAGCGCCTGGGACGCGACACCGGCCAGGTCATCACGGACAGCGTCGAGGTCGACCGCGTCTTTCAGCCGCGCCGCGAACGCGGCCACGGTCTGGTCGGCGTTATACCGGGCCCGGTTGAAGCGCCGGTCCACCACGTGCTGCACCCGCCGCCGCAGCGGGCTGAACAGCGCCGCGGCGGCCAGCGTGGACGCGGCCACCGCCACCGTGCTGTGGAACCGGAGCACCTGGGTGGTGAGCAGGACCAGCCCGGCGTAGAGCCCGACCAGCAGGCCGGTCACGATCGCGTAGGCCAGGGTCCGGGAGATGATCCGGTCGATGTCGTACAGCCGGTACTTCAAGATGGCCACGCCGATGGAGACCGGCAGCGCGGCGCTACCCATCCACGCCAGGGTGTTAAGCACGCCTGCGAGCGTGGGGCCATTGCTGGGCGAGCTGAAGCTCGCCGCCAGGAACAGGCAGATGATGCTGACCGCGGCCCCGCTGGCCAGCCATTTCAGCTGCTGGCGCCGCTCGCCGGCGGCGCGCCGCCAGCTCAGCGCCTGGCGGGCGATGAAGGCCAGCGACAGGACCAGGAGCACCAAGATGAGCGGGCCCTGGACGGCGTTGAACCAGCCGGCCGGCTGGTCGACCGCGGCCAGGCCGCCGTTATCGTCGACGCGGACCGGGTGCGCGGCCAGCGCGCCGGCTATCGCGGCGCCGGTAGCGGCGAGCAGCGCCGCGAACCACACGCCGTAGACCCGCAGCGCACCGCGCCAGAACCGGGAGGGCAGCCTGCCGTCCGGGAACAGCAAGATCACGACCGCGAACAAGACGAGGCTGGGGCCCCAGATCTCATTCAGCACCAGGGCCACCGGGCCGAGCGGAAGGCGGTACCCGAGACGGTAGGCCAGCACCGCGTAGTCGGTGCCGACGGTGCTGAGGAACAGGCCGACGCCGATCACGAGGAAAAGCCAGCCGAGCGGATTCTCCCGCTGGCGCCGGGTGACCACCATCCCCACCGCCGCGCAGGGAACACCGATCACCGCGGCTATGGCCCCGCTGTCCACCTGGTGTGACAGAAGGCTCAGCGGGACCGCGGCAGCAAAGGACAACACCGCCAGCACGCCGAGCGCCCTCGCCCAGACCCTCGGTGCTCCCAGGCCGAAGCGGCGGGTGGTCGCGCTCAGCGCCACCGCTCGCCCTGCCACCGGGTCAGGCCCCTCAGCCTCGCTCACGAACCGGACCCTACCCGCGGACCGTTCCGGGAACGTTACCGCTCAGGGCGGGCGGCGGCCACCGGCGGCGCCGCGTACGTGACCGACTCCAGGACCATCTCGTCGCCGCCGCTGATCCGGGCGTCGCCGCTCGCGCAGCGCGGGCAGGTGGCCAGCAGGTCGGTGGTCTCGCCGGTGTACCCGCAGTCGGGGCAGTCGATGGTGGCCGGCACCGTCACGAGCTCGACGGCGGCGCCGGCCGCCTCGGTTCCTTCGGCGATCATGCCGAACGCCTGTACCAGCGATTCCTCGTCCACGGCGTGCCGGACCCCGAACCGGACCCGGACCCCCGTTACCCGGCGGCCGCCGGCGCGCTGCCGCACCGCGTCCACCACGCCCTCGCACAAGCCGAATTCGTGCATGCTCGCTTCCTGGTAATGGTTCTCCTGGTGATGGTCACGCCGCGCGGCGCGAGCGCCGCTCGATGAGTTCGTCCACCACGCTGCCGATGAGCGCGGCCCGGCTACCGCCACCGGACTTGCGGCCCGCGCGTTCCATGGCCGGGCCGGCCACGCTCTGGACCGTGCTGATGGCCTCGCTCAGGATCCGCCGGGTTTCCGGGGACGCCATGATCGCCTGAGCCGATTCGATCGCGTCCACCAGGCCCTTGCGCCCCTGACGGGTGCCGATGTAATAACCGACCGCGAAACCGAGTACAACTTCCACGCCCTCACGTCCTTCCTGGCGCTCGCGGGTTACATCTCACGGATCTCGAGGTACCGCTTGATGTCCGGCAGTGAATCAATCACCAGGGCCAGCACCGCCGCGATGACTGCCGCCTTGATCAGCCTGCTCAGCATCCTGAGCACCTCCTTCCTGAGTCGGTTCATCCGGGTTTCGGGTTAAATCCGCCATGCACTCCTGCTCGTCCGCTGCCTCAGGCACGCGTGCTTCGGGCACGTCCGCCGCCTCAGGCACGTGTGCTTCGGGCACGTCCGCCGCCAGGGCCTGGGCCAGGATCTCCTCCACGGCCCGGACCGCGTGCGGCAGCGCCTCCCGGACCGGGTCGGTCAGCCCCATGCCCGCGTCGACCTCGGCTGGCTCGCACGCCACCACCAGATTCCGGCCCGGATGGCCGCCCAGCGACGACAGCAGCCCGAAGATCGCGTCGGGGGTCAGGCTGTGCGCGTCGATGACCGGCTGGGCCTCCGGGCTGGGCAATTCCACCTCGAGCACGCTCACCGTGCCCGGTGCCTCGCCTCGCGGCGCCGCGTCCACCAGCACGAACAGGTCATACCCGTCGAGCAGCTCGTAGACCAGGTGGACGCCGCGGATGCCGTAGTCCTTGATCTGCACGCCGGGCGGCTGCGGGCGCTCGGCGAGCAGCTTGACCACCTCGACGCCGAACGCGTCGTCCCGCAGGAACACGTTGCCCACGCCCGCCACCAGGATCCGCCGGGTCATGAGCTGCCCCAGGGTTCGACCTCGTCGGGCATGAAGTACAAGAACCGCCCGTGCGCGATGCTCAGGTCCGGGTCGGGGTGATCGGTCAGCGCGACGGCCAGGTACGGCTGGTCCTCGATGTCGTGCAGCACGGCCTGGACCTCGGCGATCCGCCCGGCCAGGAACATGTCCTGGGCGTCGGCGCGCCGCTTGCCCGGCTGCAGCCGGACCAGGCTGCCGCGGGCCACCTGCTGCCCGGCGATCAGCACGGCGTCGGTATCGGGGGACACCGACGCGTCCGCCTCCGGGTCCCACCACGGCACGGACGGGTCGTAGTCGGCGGGAAAACCATCGGTCAGGGACCCATCTTTTTTATCCGGAACGGCCGGGCGTAGCGAGCGGATCGTCCCGTGCAGCCGTTCCATGGCCGGCGCGTCCATCGCGTCGACCCGGTCGATCAGCGCGGCCGCCCGCGGATCGGTGGCCCGGGCCTCGGCCTTCTCCTCGTCCGAGAGCGCGAGCGTGCGCAGGGTGAGGATCTCGTCGATCTCGGTGCCGTCGTACAGCTCGCCGGGGCTCTCCGGGGCCAGTTCCGGGTGGTCGTACAGGATGATCGGCGAGGCCAGCATGACCTGGCGGCCGCCGTCCGGGCCGGCCAGCACCGGCCACCAGCCGGTGTTCTGGCACCCGGCCACGGCGGGCTTGGCCCACTCCGGCGGGTCGGTCATGGACAGGAACGAACCGCCGGAGACGGTCACGATCACGTGCGCGGCGACCAGCGCGGTCGGCAGCGCCTCGTCCCTGACCGCCGGGGCCGGTTCCGTCGCGGTCCGGTTCTCGGCCCGGACCTGGATCCGGACCGCCCGCCACGGGCCCGGCACCGGGGTGGTGCGTACGGACAGGACGGCCGGCCAGCGGTTCCCGGCGCCGGACGGTGATTCCCGCGTCTGGCGCTGGCTCGTGATCTTCCCCGCCGGGGACCGAGAACTCCCGGACCAGGCCCGGGCCCAGCAGTTCCTCGGCACCGACGCCGAACTCGACCTCGCGTTCCACCGCCTCGTCCCAGGTGCCGCCGGCCGGAGCGGAGGTGCTGCGCCGCTGCACCTGCAGGAACCGCAGGATGACCCGGACCTCGGGCTGCCCGGAGTGTTCCAGTACCCACTCGGCCCCGGCGGCGCTGGCCTCCGAGGGATCGACCGCGGTGTACCCGGGCGCCATCACCACGCCGAACTGCCAGCGGCTGCGGTTCTTCTGTGACGAGGCCCGGTACGGGTACAGGATGTATCCCTCGTACAGGACCGCGTCGGCGATCTGGCGCGCCGCGTCCAGGTTCATGCCCGGGTCAGTCATGGCGCTTCGCCTCCGCCGGACCGTCCGGGTCGGCGGCGCCCCCCGCCTCGCTAAGAGCATCGGCCTCGCTAAGAGCATCGGCCTCGCCAGGAGCATCGGCCTCGCCAGGAGCGCCGGCCTCGCCAGGAGCGCCGGCCTCGGCCAGCAGGGCGTTGAGGGTCGCGTCCCAGGTCGGCAGCGCGCGCTTGGCTTTGAACGCGGACAGCTCGTCCAGCGTCTCGCGGCTGCAGCGCAGCCACGCGCTGTTGGGGAAGTGGGCATCGACCAGCTCCCGCCAGACGCTGACCGGCATCCGGTAGGAGGCCTCGGAGCTCCACGGCACCAGCTCGACCGAGAACCCCTCGCCGTTGGCCACGAACACGGTGCCGCTGAACAGCAGGAGCAGCGGGATCGTGCCGTCGTCCAGCCCGTGCAGGTAGCGGGCCGAGGCCACTTCCAGGTCGTAGGTGACCGGCACCTCCAGGTTGGCCTCGGTCACCGCGGTGAACGTGGGGACCATCGTGGTTACCGTCGCGAGCTGGATCGGCTTGACCGTCTCGGCCCACCGTGACGGGTCGCCGAACAGATCGTGCAGCCGCTGCGCCTCGGCCGCGGAGTACCGCCGGCGGTGCGGTTCGATGCGGATCTGGCAGCGCAGCGCGATGGCATGCACCCGCACGCCCGAACGCTCGGTGATGGTCAGCGCGAACGTCAGCGCCGGGGTTGCCGCGTACCGCTCCGCGGTCACGCCGGTGCAGCCGAAGATGAGGTCCGCCATCTCAGTTCCCCCACCCGGGAATCAGGTCCGGGCTGGTTCTCCTGCCCTCCACCGGCACCGCGCGCCTGCGCAGCCCGTCCAGGAAGGCGGCCAGGGCGGCCTTCGCCTCGGCGCCGCCGTCGAACCCCTGCCATTTCATCCGCAGCTCGCCGACCAGCGAGTAGCACTCGTCCACCGGGATGAGGAAGACCTCATACTGTGCCGATTTCTGGGGGGGTTGTCCCCCCGGGTCAGCACTGCCGGCCCGGTTGACCAGGATGGCCTCCACGTCCGGGGCCAGCGTGCCGAGCAGCGGATACGCGGCGGCCAGCCGGTCCCAGGCCGCCAGGTCCAGCTCGCATTCGGTCGCCCCGGCCGGGCTCGGGTAGCCGGCCACCACCCGTCCTAGGGACGAGTTGCAGAAGAAGAAAGCCATGGCCACCGGGATCTGCAGCTCGTTCCAGTCCGCGTCGGTGAGCGGCCGGCCCGGGTCGTGATAGACGTGCTCGGGCACGGCCCGGTACTGGCCGCCCGCCGCCCCCTCATGGGTGAACAGGAGGTAGCACGCGCGGCAGGTGCACGACAGCGACCGCTTCTCCAGGTCCACCACGTGCCCGTGCCGCTCGGCCAGGACGTCGCGGCACATCTCGCACCGCTCGGTGCCCTCCGCCGCGTCGCGCTCCGAACGCGCCGCCGCCCGCGCGGCCAGCACTTCGGAGATGGCCGCCGGAAGACCCGCCGGCGGGCCGTCCGGCCGTTTGACGAAGCGCCGCAGGCCAGCTCTGCTGGCTCCGGGGGGGACGACCCTGCTGGCCTGGCTGCCTGCGGCAGCGGGCCCGTGCCCCCCCGAGGCTCCGCCAGCGGGACTGGCCTTCACCGGGCCGCCGCCGGGCGCCGGGTGATCTGGAGCAGGGGCAGCTCGGGAGCCGCGGCGACCAGGTCGAAGCGGACGCCGGACGCGTCCGGTGCGGCGTCCGCCACGGCCCGCTCGAGAGCCTCCTGCACGGCTCCCGCGTGGGCCTGCCGGCCGTGGTCGGTGAGCTCCAGGCGGATGCGGACGACACCGGCCTCGTCCAGGCCGGCGAACTCCGCCGTTCCCGCGTGCGAGCCGAGCTCCGGCATGACCTGGTCGATGGCCCGCTGGACCCGGTCGGCGACCGGCACCGGGTGCAGGTCGTGCAACAGCAGCAGGCTCGATACCAGCGGGTCGGCGGCCAGCCGCGCCATCAGTGACTGACCAGCGGCATCCGAGCCGACGATCCGCACGATCTCGGCCAGCCCGGCGCCGTACAGCTCGACCAGGCAGCTCACGAGCTCTTCCGCGGTGGCCGCGACCTGCGGCCCGGCCTGCGATCCCAGCTCGGCGAGCAGCGCCTCGACCCGCTCACCAGCCTTCTGCGCATCGTGGCCAGCCATCAGCCCTCCCTGTTTCGACGTCCCGCCCGCCTCCGGAGAGAGCGCGGAGGCGAGCGGGAACATGGCGTGAGAATCCGGCCTAGATTGCCAGGGTCACACCCGTGGGCGAGTGGGCCTTCTTGAGCACCTTGCCGTCGCCGAGGTACATGTGCACGCCACAGGGCAGACACGGGTCGAAGCTGCGCACGGCGCGCATGATGTCGATGCCCTTGAAGTTCTCCTTGGAGTTCTCCTCGAAGATCGGCGTGTTCTGCACCGCGTCCTCATACGGCCCGGGCGTCCCGTAGGTGTCGCGGACGCTGCCGTTCCACGGCGTGGGCGGGTACGGGTGATAGTTCGCGATCTTCCCGTCCCTGATCACCATGTGGTGCGACAGCACGCCGCGCACCGCCTCGGTGAAGCCGCAGCTGAACGCGTCCTGGGGCACGTTGAACGATTCCCAGGTCTTGGTCCGCCCGGCCCGGATCTCGGCCAGCGCCTGCTCGACGAAGTACACCGCGCACGCGGCGGCGTAGGCCTGGAAGTAGGTCCGGGCCCGGTCCCGCTCGATCGCGTTGGAGAGCCCGTTGCCCTGCTTGTCCACCGGGATCTTCCACTCGAAGGTGGTTTCCGGCCGGGACATGGTCCGCGGCAGGTTGATCTTCACGCTGTGCCCGGTGGACTGCACGTAGCCGAAGTCCACCAGGCCGCCGAGCGCGGTGGCCCACAGCCGGGCGATCGGGCCGCCGCCGGTGTCCAGCGGCAGGTAGTCCTTTCCGTCGAACCAGCGCGGCGACATGGTCCAGCTGTACTTGTCGTCGAAGTCGCGCTTGGCGGGCCGCGGGATCGTGTGCTGGTTCCACGGGTGCCGCCGGTCGACCGGGTTGCCGAGCTCGTCGTGGGTGACGAACATCTCCTTGTCCTCCCAGTCCTCGTAGTACGAGTGACCGAGCAGGATCCTGATGCCCAGGTTGATGTCGACCAGGGAGTTGGTGACCAGCTGCCCGTCGACCACCACGCCGGGGGAGACGAACATCTTCCGGCCCCACGAGGCCATGTTCCGGTAGGTGAAGTCGCAGTGCTCGGGGTCCTGCAGGCTGCCCCAGCAGCCGAGCAGCACCCGCCGCCGGCCGACTTCCTCGTACCCGGGCAGCGCCTCGTAGAAGAAGTCGAACAGGTCGTCGTGCATCGGCACGACCCGCTTCATGAACTCCACGTAGCGCATGAGCCGGGTCAGGTAGTCGGTGAACAGCTGGACGGTCGCGACCGTGCCGACGCCGCCCGGGTACAGCGTGGACGGGTGGACGTGACGCCCTTCCATCAGGCAGAACATCTCCCGCGTGGACCGCGATACCTGCAGCGCCTCGCGGTAGAACTCGCCCTCGAGCGGGTTCAGCGAGCGCATGATGTCGCCGATGGTGCGGTAGCCGTGGTCGCCGGCGTGCGGCGCCTCGGTGTGGTTGGCCAGCTCCAGCACGCCGGGGTTGGTCTCGGCTACCATCCGCTCGCAGAAGTCCACCCCGACCAGGTTCTCCTGGAAGATGTTGTGGTCGAACATGTACTCCGCGGCCTCGCCCAGGTTGATGATCCACTCGCCCAGGTGCGGCGGGCGGACCCCGTAGGCCATGTTCTGGTTGTAGACCGAGCAGGTCGCGTGGTTGTCACCGCAGATCCCGCAGATCCGGCTGGTGATGAAGTGCGCGTCCCGCGGGTCCTTGCCCTTCATGAAGATGCTGTAGCCGCGGAAGATCGAGGAGGTGCTGTGGCACTCCGCGACCCGCTTGGCCTTGAAGTCGATCTTGGTATAGATACCCAGGCTGCCGACGATCCGGGTGATCGGATCCCAGGTCATCTCGGTAAGTTCGGGCGCCTCGCCGGCGCCGGCGTCCTGCCCGTATTCGGTTGCGGTCATCGTATGTTCACCACGTCTTCTGGTAGCCGGTGCGGAGTTCAGAGCCCTTGACGCGCCACTTCGGTTCCTTGTCCGCCGTCTTCGCGGTGAAGCTCCGGAGGCTGCGGATGACCGTGCCGTACATGCCGCTGGCGGTGGTCGATACGGTCGCGCCCGGCGGCTTGTCCATGAACGGCATGAACTTGTCCGGGAAGCCGGGCATCGTGCAGGCGATGCAGATGCCGCCCACGTTCGGGCAGCCGCCCACGCCGTTGATCCAGCCCCGCTTGGGCACGTTGCACTTGACCACCGGACCCCAGCAGCCCAGCTTGACCAGGCACGTGGGCGAGTCGTACGCGGTGGCGAAGTTGCCTTCCTCGTAGTACCCGGCCCGGTCGCAGCCCTGGTGCACGGTGGCGTCGAACAGCCACTTGGGCCGCAGCGCCTCGTCCAGCGGGATCATCGGCGCCTGCCCGGCGACCTGGTAGAGCAGGTACAGGATGGTCTCGGACAGGTTGTCCGGCTGGATCGGGCAGCCCGGCACGCACACGATCGGCAGGCCGGCCTTGGACTTCCAGCTCCAGCCGAGGTAGTCAGGTACGCCCATGGCGCCGGTCGGGTTGCCCGCCATGGCGTGGATGCCGCCGTAGGTGGCGCAGGTGCCCACGGCCAGGATGGCCGTGGCCTTGGGCGCCAGCCGGTCGAGCCACTCGCTGGTGGTCATCGGCTGCCCGGTCGCCGGGTTGTTGCCGAAGCCGCACCAGTAGCCCTCGGACTTGATCGCCTCGTTCGGGATCGATCCCTCGACGACCAGGACGAACGGGTCGAGCTCGCCCCGGTCGGCCTTGTGCCACCACTCGATGAAGTTGTCGGCGCCCTGCTCGGGGCCGCATTCGAAGTCGATCAGCGGCCAGTGCACCGCCACCTTGGGCAGTCCTGGCAGCGCTCCGAGGACGATCTCCTCGATGCTCGGCTGGGTCGCGGCGGTCAGCGCCACCGAGTCCCCGTCACAACCGAGCCCCCCGTTCATCCAGAGAATATGCAGGACCGGCTCTTCCGCGGCCTGGGTCATTGCGGCCACCCCTTCGGTTGGAGGCCCGCGTCGGCGGGCGCCCAGGTTAAGGTCACGCGCGAGCGGAGCGCTGCGGCGCGAGCGCACGAGCCAGGACGGCCGATCTCCTGCATCAGCCTGGATCGCGCTGGTACACGGTGCGGCCCGGACCCGTCATCACGACGACGCGGCGAACTCCGGGTCAGGCGGTATCGCTGAGTCACGCGAGCCCAATCTCGCCGTGGCCCAGTTGCTCGCCGACGAGATGCGCCGGCACGCTGACCGCTCATCACATGCTCACAAGATGCCGGCGGACGGCAACGGCGCCATCACCGGTGACGCCAGCCTATTCCCGCCGGGTTGAGATCTCAAGACACGGGGAGACAGAAGAGTCCGCTCCTCCGGACACATATGTCTATCTGTTGCGACTCGTCTCCGGGGACGTATTCCACGTACCCTCAGTGTCATACCCCGGTGACAGCGGCCAGCGGGGCGATTCACCGTCTTTGGCAACCCGAGGGGTGGCGATGGAGCGGCCAGCCGACTTGATCAGCGACAAGGTCGAGGTCGTACCGGTCGTTGTCCTGTCGCAGACATTCCCCGCGCGCCCGTCCTCTATCCCTGACATCCGCGACTTCGTGCGCCGCTGCCTGCAGCAGTCACCTCTGTCCGAGGACGACAACCGCGAGGTGGGCGAGACCGTCGCCCAGGCCCTGCTCGAGGCGGCCGGCGAGACCGGCGCGATCAACGTCTCCTTCCGCATTTTCCCGGACCACGTCGAGGTCGACGTGCTGCGCTCTGGCGCCCAGATCGGCACGCCCGCGGGCCTGGACGCGCTGGCCTCGCTGCTCAAGTCCCAGGAGCGTGGCGGGGGTCACCGCGACGGGCCGGGCGTTCCGCCGGACGACGACGATACGGCGTTCGCCGACTGGATGGCGGCCGCGCTGCGCCGCGAGGGCATGACCATGGAGGTCGCCGCCCGCCAGCTCGGGGTCTCGGTCAAGACGGTCAGCCGCTGGGTCGGCGGCACCACCGAGCCGCGGCTGCGCGACCTGCGCCGGATCCGCGAGCTGTTCGGCGACTTCCCCCTGCCCTGAATAGCACTGCCCTGAAAGGCACTGCCCTGAAAGGCACTGCCCTGACAAGCACGGCCGTAACGCACCGCAGCTAGACCGCGACCTGCCCGAACCCGTACAGTCAGGCCCGTGGCTGCTACGACAGGTAACTACCGGCTCGGGCCGGATAACGGGCGCCTCGTCCTCAAGACCGGCCGTCAGGGCATCGCCGCCATGGCCGGTCACGACCTGACCATCGAGGTCACCCGGTGGTCCGCGCAGGTCGGCGTGCCGGGCGACGACATCACCTCGGCGACGGTGCGGGCCGAGATCGACCTCGGCTCGCTGGAGGTCCGCGAGGGGACCGGCGGCGCCAAGCCGCTCACCGACCGGGACCGCGGCGAGATCAAGAAGCAGATGGCCAAGATCCTCGGCACCGGCACGGCCAGCTTCGCCTCCTCCCGGGTCGTCCGCGTCGGCTCCGCCGGCGGCGCCGTCGAGGGCACGTTCACCCTCAACGGGCAGAGCGAGCCGGTCCGGCTGCAGGTGTCCGAGCCGGAGCCCGGCCGGTACCGCGGCTCGGCCACGGTGGTCCAGACCGAGCTCGGGATCAAGCCCTACGTCGGCTTCTTCGGCGCGCTCAAGCTCAAGGACGAGGTCGGCGTCGAGTTCGAGGTCCGGCTCCCGGCGTGACGGTCCGGCTGACCCGCCACCCCCGATTTTTCTGCCGAACGGACCGTCGTGCTGGCCACCTCCGCCACCACCATGCCACCCCGCCCGGACGCCGTCGCCTGCGCTGCCCGCCCGTCTGCGCGGATAAGCCAGCCCGGCTTGCGGCTCGGTTACGTATGACCCATACTGCCGAACGCGCCCGTCCGGGCGCCTTTAGCTATTAAGAGGTTGTTGCAAGGCCCCGCTCGTGCACCACGCGCCAGGCGCTCTCAACGTGTGGCTGTGTGAAGAGGGAGGATTTCCGCCGATTCCATCGGCCAACCTCTTGGTGGGCGACACCGCTATTCGCCATTGCAGTGGCGTCGTGAGTCATGACCCAGTGAACTGTCGCAAGAAGCTCCAATCCGTAAGTGCTCTCGAAACCCTCGATTTCACTTAGCACCGACTGGATCCGCGCAGCGGTCGCGGGATGGCTGGCGATATACCTATCCAGTCCCTCATAGATCTCGGGTTTCACCCGGATTGGCTCGGCCTTGGTGATGGGCAGTGAGCCGTCGCCGAAACCGATGATGAAATGCCCTTCCATGGCGCGCAGAGATTTCCGCAGGTCGTCCGCGTACGGACCATATACAGCCGCGCTGAAGGCCAGGCGAAGCGCCTCCCCGTTGGCCTGGAGGAAGTAAGCAAGCTTCTGGACCTCAACGAGGGTCGGGGGTTCGAAAGAAACTCGCTCATACTCCCGCATAAGCGCCAGCAATGCGGCGCGGGCAGGCGTCAGTTTCGGCATCGGTTCACGGCTTGGCTGCTCAGCAGCGCTCGGAGCGCCCATTGGAGCGAAGATGCGTACGTCGACAGTATCAGCTAGCGGCTCTAGAGAGCGCAGCATTCGTGGCTCGACCTCACGCCAGTCCAATCCGCCGTTGCCGCATCCGAGGGGCGGTATAGCAATGGATGTGATGCTGAGTTCGCGGATTACTCGGGTCAAGTCTCGGAGGCCAGTCTCGATGTCGATGAGCTTGGATCGGGCGCGCCAGTGCCGCTTCGTAGGGAAGTTGATGATGTACCGAGGACTAGTCAGAGATCCAGTCTCCCATACGTGCATACGACCGAGCTTGACCTCACCCCGCTTGCAGGCCGCCTCGTAGTCCTTGAACATCGCAGGCCACGCCTTCTTGAACTGCAGGGCGATCCCCTTGCCCATGATGCCCTCGGTGTTGACGGTATTGACGAGCGCATCGACATCTTGCGTGAGGAGGTTCTCACTACCTCTTGTGATAGGCATCGGCATCCCTCAGAAATACCAGTCGGCACTGACAATGACGGGGGTCGACAGGCCAGCCGTACCAAGTGTGTGCTCCACCTGAGCACGGGCACGCTCGGTCTTCGTCGCGATTCCTTCGATGACCTGCCACGGAACATGAGGATGAACGAGGCACTCCGCCTGTCGGCGTTCCTTGCGGTCGGGATCGTCCGGCGTGTTGTTCCAGTACCTCGCCGTCATGAGGGGCCAGTCGATGAAATTACTGTCATCTAGGTCCCCGTCGCGATCGGTCATCTCGGCGTAGCCCAGCTCTGCGTGGCGGTTGCTGGTAATCAACGTCAGGCCCGCCCCGCGCAGAGTCTGTGTGGAACTCATCAAGTAGACAATTTGTTCGGTGCATGCGGCCTCGGCGCTGACCAGGCCGCGTGTTATGGCGTAGAGCATCGGGCTTCGCGGCGCGAAGTAGAAGGGAACGTAGTCAGCCAGGGTGCCGCCGACTCCGCACGGCACGACACGAAGGGCGCGGCGCTGCTTGATGTGGTCATACCCGATCTCAACCCCAGTGATCTGCCGCTGTCTGCACACATTGTCCGGTAGCAGTCCGTGCTCGATGACGCTCGGAAGTCGCTCGATTCGCGTCATATGGAACACACGGGTAGGCACTGGACGGGTCACAGCCCTATGATGCCTCACCAGCGCTCGGCCGCGCGGTTCCACACGCGGCCAGGGCCGCCGCACCCCACGTTCTGGGGTGGGCAGGCCTGCTACCTGCAGGACCTGTTCGTCGAGGAGGAGATGCGCGGCCGGGGCGCGGCGCGGACGCTGATCGAGCGGGTGGCTCAGGCCGCCCGCGACCACGGCGCGACCAGCTACTACTGGCATACCCAGGAAGACAACGCCCGGGCCCGCGCGCTGTACGACCGGGTGGCCCGGTTCTCCGGGTTCATCCGTTACACGTACCCGCTGTTACGCGCCGCGCTGCTGCTCGGCGATGGCCCGGACCCCGCCGATGAACAGCTCGACGCCGAAGCGGTAGTGGAAGTCGGGGTCGCAGTTGGCCATCGGCGCGGCGCACTCGACCAGGCGCGGGTACCTGGCGGCGGGCAGCATCGCGAGCTCGATCTGGCTCCGCCGGTTCCATTCCGCGCGTTCCTCGTCCGAGAGCTCCGGGTGGTAGCCGGCCTCGCTCATCACCAGGGTGATCGCGGTCCACAGCGTGCTGCGGGCGATCTCGGCGGCGTGCAGCGCATCGAACCCGGCACCGCGCAGGATGGCCAGGGCGGCCTCGGTGGCGTGCAGCGCCGCCTCGTTCCGCTTCTCGTGCTCAAGCACCAGCTGGGGTGCGGACCGGTGGGCGCGTAGCACCCGGATCAGGGATTCCAGGCCGCCCTGGAGCTGAGCCCACCACGGGACCGACGGGTCGACGTTCACCTCGACCTCGCCCCAGATCTGCTCGGACATGCCCTCCAGCAGATCGTCCTTGCTGCGGAAGTGCCAGTACAGCGCCATCGGGGTGACACCCAGGTCCTGGGCCAGCTTGCGGATGGTCAGCGTGTCGAGCCCGTCGGCGTCGGCCAGCTTGAGCGCGCGGTCGACCACGGCGCGCTTGCTGAGCCGGGTCCGCTCGGCGTCTGGCTCTTCATTAATCACTTGACAACTGTACATCGTACAAGCCACGATGTACAACGTACATGTACGACGTATAAGAACGTCATACAGGTACGACGTACATGAGTCCCAGGGAAAGGACATCGCAGTGTCAGCGAGCACCGTGTCAGCGGAACAGAGTCAACCTGGCCGCCGGCGGCGGCAGGCCACGGGGCGCCAGGACTCCAGGCGCTGGTGGGCGCTGGCCGCTATGAGCCTGGCCGCCTTCATGACCTATCTGGACAGATAGGCTACACCTGTCATACCATCCCTTCAAGAGGCAGGTACGTCATGAAGGATACGGCGATGGCAGGTGACAGGGCGGGCATCCTGGTCCGCGTGTCGTCAGGCGGCCAGGACGAGCAGAACCAGGTCCCCGACGTGGAGCGCCACCGGGACGCCCGCGGCTACCGCGAGATCAAGCGTTACGCCCTGCATGACAAGAGCGCGTACAAGGGCGAGCAGCAGGCAACCCTGGACCAGGTCGTTGCCGATATGCGGGCCGGCGTGATCAAGGTCCTGGTGATCTGGCACTCAGACCGCATCGAACGGCGCGAAGTGCTGGACTTGCTGATCTTCCTCAGGGAGGTCAAGAGCGCCGGGGGGCGTGTCGAGTCGGTGAAAGAGGGACTGCTGGACGGGAACAACCTGACCACCCTCGTTACCGGGTGGACGAACCACCAGAAGTCGGAGCACCTGTCAGACCAGGTGCAACTCGCCCACAACCGTATCCGGGAGAACGGCGCCTTCCGGGGGCGCGACCCGTTCGGGTACGAGATCACCGGGACGAAATACAACAAGCGGCTGCTGGTTATCGAGAGCCTCCGCCCCATCGTGGCTGAGATATTCGACCGGGTCATCTCGGGGCAATCCCTGGTCGATGTCTGCACCTGGCTTGACTCGCTGAAAGTGAAGCGCTCCAAGACCACGGGCGAACTGACTCCGTGGTGGCCGGCGATGCTGATGCGGTTGATCCGGCATCCGGCCTACTCGGGCACCTACTACGTCAAGCGCACCGACGCCGCTACCGGGACGTTGGTCACGTACGCCCACAAGTGCGAGCGGATTGTTTCCAGCAGGACCCAGCGCGAGGCGATAGCGGCACTGAAAACCCGGGGACGGTTCGGCACGGACAAGCGCGGGCCGCGAGGCAACCCGGAGACCCGGGCCATGCTCAAAGGCGTCATCACGTGCGGTAACCCGGACTGCGATGCCACGGGCAAGCACCCGTCGCCTATGTACCGGCTGACCGGGCGGCTAGGCGGTGGCAGGGCTGAGTATTACTACTGCCAGGGCCGGGGCTCCCAGCGGCACGGGTGCGGGAACCTGGTCCTGATGGCCGACGTGGACCAGGCCGTGAACAAGATCATCGCCGAGACGTTCGCCGTGCCGATCACCGAACAGGTGCTCATCCAGGGACATGACTGGTCGGAGGAGATCGACGCGGTCAAAGACGCGCTCCGCGACCTGGCCGGCCAGGGCCTGGACGATGACGAGTACGACGCGAAGCACGCTGAGCTGGTGGCCGAGCGGGACCGGCTCAAGGCGCTGCCCGCGGATCCTGACGAGTGGCGCGAGGAAGAGCTAGACGAGCTCTGGTCGGATGCCTATGAAGCCCAGGCGCGCTCAGAGCGCGGGGCGTGGCTCAAGGCGCATGGCTTCACAGTTACCGCATCCAAGACGGCCGTAACCGTCTCGCACGGGCACGTATCCAGGACCGTCGCCCTGGACTGACGCTCGAGGCCACGAGGCGCCGTGTGACGCGACACGCTCGGACGAACCGTTACCGGATCGTGATACAGAGCGATTTACCCGGTTCGTCTGTGCGATACGTGCTCCAGTGTGCTCATAGTGCGCAGGGGTGCGGATGTTCGCACATATGCTCGAAATGCGTCTGTGCGGTGTGCGCAGGCATCGCGCATGCTCGGGGCATGGGATCACCGCTGCAGCACATCGCTGCCACCCTCGCGGCGACAGAACGCCATCACGGCTCCGATGATCCGCGCGTCGCTGAGCTGCGCGCCGAGCTCGGCGCCGAACGCCTCGCCGAGTGCATCCGCCGCGCTGTCGACGACGCACAGCTCGACGTAAGCCTCCGGGGTGATCGTGTCCATCAGGCCTCCTACAAGAACTTGACCTTGCGCGTGAGGATGTTCGGGTCGCCGCCCCGCACGCGTATCGCTCCGGCGAGCGCCGTCATGAGCTGCGAGTCGCCGCCTGGCCAGCGGGGAGCGTCACCACTCCAGCGAGGCGATGCGGCCCTTCGGTGAGGACGGCTAGCGTGGCCGGCCCATGGTGGGGTCTGCACAGCGTGATGGAGCAATCCCGGCAGGAGTTCGAGGCCTACGCCAGCACGCCGCCGGTGGCGTGCCCGCACGACGGTGAGCCGCTGGGCAACGCCCCGGTGACGGCCAGCCGGTCAGGGGCCGAGCTGTTCTGCAGGTACGACGGATGGGCCTACCCGGCAGACCAGATGGCGCCCGTGCGGCTGCAATGACGTCCCGGCGCGTCCTCGGCCCGCGCCGGGCATGACGCGGCCCGCCAGTGACAGAGCTACTGGAGGGCCGCGTCGCGGGACGGCCGTGGTCGCTAGGGCTCGCCGGACCACCCGTTCCACCCGCCGTGCGCGGCCCGGAACCGCTTGACCGAATCATCGGACCTGGCCCACTCGCGGAACAGTTCCGGCCGCCCGTCGCCAGACTTCTCCCCGGGCGGCGGCAGGGGCGGCAGCGGCGCGTGCGCGTGCTGCCAGGGGTCGCCGTGGAGCTCCCAGGACTCGCCGCGGAGGCTCACGAGCGTTCTCCCTTCGGCCGGTCAGCGTGACCGAACTCGCGTCCGGACGGCTTGCCGGACTCGCGCTGAGGCGGCGAGATGTTGTAATTCATTGCCACGCCCGGGTTGCGGACTGGACCCTCCCCTCGCATGCCTTGCAAGAGATCCCAGACATGCTGCCTGTTTCCATCCGGGCCGCCTTCCCGGCAGCCCATGCTGCAGAAGGGCCGGTCAGCCTCGCCGCTCATCGGGTGACCGCCTCGGCCAGCTCGCGGACCTCGGCCCGCGCCGCGTGCAACCGGGCCGCCACGGTGAACACCGCCTCCAGCTCGTCCGGCGTCATGCCGTGCCCGGCGGCCAGCCTGCGGACCCGGGCGCCCGCGGCCAGGACCGCGTCCAGCTCGCCCGGGGTATGCGATGCGCGGCGAGCAGCCCGCGGACCCGGGCGCCGCGCAGGCGGTCCCGCAGATCCTGCGCCGTGTCGTGGCCGAGCAGCTGGCCAACCGGCACGCCGAGCGCCCCGGCCAGCTGCCTGGCGCTCTCAAGGCGGATGCTGCCCCGCTGACCCTGCTCCACCTTGCCGATGAGGTCGCGGGACACGCCCGCTTTCTCGGCGAGCTGCTCCCGGGTCAGCTTGCGGTCGAGGCGCAGCTCCCGCAGGTGGTTGCCGAGCGTGTAATCGCGCATCACCGGCCGCCGTCCGGCCGGGCCAGCGCGCGGCGCTCACAACGCAGCCGGGCCACCTCGTCGCGCAGGATGGCCGCCTCCCGGCGCAGTGCGCCCACGTCGGTGGCTAGGGCCAGGTCGGCGCACGGCAGGCACTTGTCCTTAGGGTTGTACCGGGACAGCGGGGCGCCGCAGCCCGCGCAGCTCCTCACCGGCGGCGGGGGGTCCTGCTCGTTGTCGAACAGGGCAGCCAGCGGCACGCCGAGCGCGGCCGCCAGCCAGGCGAGCGTGTCGATCCTCGCTGAAGCCCTCACACCTTGCTCGAGCTTGGTGACTACATCCCTGCTGAGGCCAGCCCTCTCGGCGGGGCGTTCCTGGGTCATCCCGCGGTAACGGCGCAGCTCACGCAGCCGCCCCGCCGATCGTGCTACCTTCATCCATCAGGCCCTGCCCCCGTTCTGTGATCAGTCAGCAACTGTCAGGATAGTTGGTGGGCCTGGGGGCGCGGGGTTCCCGCGAAACTGGGGCGGCGGGGCTGGCGCGGGTGGTCACGGGCCGGCGTTGCTGGCGACAGGTGTGCTGCCCGTGCGCCTGCCGGCGCCGTGACCGGTTCCAGGGTGCCCGATGACGGTGGCGGCCGTCCAGCCGGGAGGCGTGCGGCCGTGGTTAACGGGTGGCCGGCGGGGCCGTTCCGGGTGGATGATCATGGTGTGCTGCTCGTGACGCCGTTTGGTCCTTGGTGCTTCGTGCCCGGAGGATAGTTTGGCGCTGGGGGCAGTCATGCGGGCTGGGTCCTGTCGCTTTCAAGCACGCCGATCAGAGTCGGTTGTTCCCGCGCCGCCCCCCGGGCAGCCTCGTCCTGCTGGTTTACGAGGAAAGCGAGGCGGCGATGGCCGCGAAGAACGGCAAGGCAGACGACGCCGGGATGCCCGGGCACGGCGGTGACGGCGCGGAGGTAGCGGAGGACAGCACGCAGGTCGTGGAGTACGCGGCCGCGATCGACGTGGCGAAGGGGTCCGGGATGGTATGCACCCGGGTTCCCGGGAGCCGCGCCGGACCGCCGGCGGCAGAAGACCTGGCGGGTCGGGGCCACGTTCAACGAGGTGACCGCGCTGATGGATCACCTGCGGCGCCGAGGGCATCCAGCGGCTCGTACTCGAATCCACCAGCGACTACTGGCGTATCTGGTACTACCTCGCCGAGGCGGCCGGGCTGGAGGTGTGGCTGGTCAACGCCCGCGACGTCAAGCACCTGCCCGGGCGGGGCAAAAGCGACACGGCCGACTGCGTGTGGCTGTGCAAGCTGAACGAGCGGGGGATGCTGCGCCGGTCGTTCGTGCCGCCGCAGCCGGTGCGGGACCTGCGGGCGCTGACCCGGACCCGGGCCCGGCTGGCGCAGGACCAGGCCCGGCACCAGGCCCGGGTGGAGAAGATCCTGGAAGACGCGCTGCTGAAGATCTCGGTGGTGATCTCGGACCTGTTCGGCGCCAGCGGCCGCCGGTTCCTCGATGCCCTGGTCGCCGGGGAACGCTCCCCGGCCGCGCTGGCGGCGCTGGGGGACAAGCGGCTCAGGGCCACCCGCGCCGAGCTCGCCGAGGCCCTGACCGGGCGGTTCCGTGACATCCACGCCTTCGAGATCGCGGTGCACCTGCGGCTGATCGACGCGATCTGCGCCGAGATCACCGCCCTGGACGAGCAGATCGGGCAGCAGCTGGCGCTGGTTCCCGGCACCGCGCCGGCCTGCGCCGCGTGCGGGCTGGCCGGCGGCGGCCACGCCCCCGGCTGCGCCGACGGCGACGCCGAGGTCCTGGGCCTGGCCGACCGGCTGGATGAGATCACCGGCGTCGGCACCGTCAACGGCCGGGCCATCATCGCCGAGCTCGGCACCGACCCCTCCCAGTTCCCCACGCCCGGGCACGCCGCCGGATGGGCCCGGCTGACGCCCCGCAGCCAGCAATCAGGGGAAACCGCGAAGCCCGGCCGCACCGGCAAGGGCAACCGGTACCTGCGCGGCGCGCTCGGGCAGGCCGCGATGACCGCGGCCAGGACCGATACCCGCCTGGGCGCGATGTACCGGCGGATCGCCCGCAAGCGCGGCAAGCAGAAAGCCATCGTCGCGGTCTCCCGCGTCATCTGCGAGATCGCCTGGATCCTCATCTGCGACCCCTCCGCCCGCTACCCGAACTCGGCCCGGACTACTACCATCCCCGCAGCCCCGCCCGCCAGACACAGGACCAAGATCCGCGAGATCGAGCGCCTCAACCCCGGCAAGAAAGTCATCCTCGCCGACGCCGGCGCGGCAGCCTGACCACCAAGCGCAGCGTAACCACGCCATCACCCGACACGTCGCGAGGTGTCACGCTACCCGCCGTAATCTAGCCACGTCATCTGCAGCCCTCGCGTCACGCTACCGAGGGTGGCTGGTTGCTGCCCTCAAGGTGGGGGAAGTTTCCGGTCAGGGACGCGGGGCCTCATTGCGCCCGGGAACGGGCAGACTTCGCCCGCCATGACCTGACGGACAGCACGCCCATGACGGCCGACGCCACCGCGGCGCACAGCGGGATCCAGCAGCCGATGCAGCCGCAATGCAGGTACACGCGCGGCCGGGGCGGTACCGGCGGCTCATTGCGGCGCCTCGCCGAGCACCTCGTCCAGCTTGTCGAGCAGTTCCCGCAGCGAGTACCTGACGAGGATGGTCTCTCCGTTGGCCTCGGGGATCAGCGCCTGCCATGTGCCGAAGTCGCCGCCGCCGACCAGCACGCCCGGGTGGGCGGCGCGGAACGCGACCATGCGCTCCCACTGGCCGGGCTCGCGCCCGGCGGCGGCAGGGCCGCCGATGGTCCTCATCGATGGCGCCGGACCGGTGGCATCATCAGACACGGGTCGCCTCCTGCTAGGCGATCAAGGGCCCGGTTGGCGCTAGCGGCGCTGGCCGGGTCCGCTTGCGTATGCGGTCTGTCACGTTACGCGCAACGCTCCACCTATGTCCATAGGGGTCCATAGATGGACACCTAAAACCGCAGGTAAACTCAGAAGTTCCCTAAAGTTGATCTTGTGAGCCTCGACCACGACTCGGCGACCCCGCTCTACGCGCAGCTGGCCGCGATCATCCGCGGGCAGATCGAGCGCGGCGAGCTGACCGGGCGCCTGCCGTCAGTCAAGACGCTCACCCAGGAGTACGGCATAGCGCAGGGCACCGCCGAGCGCGCGTTCGCGATGCTTCGAGCCGAAGGCCTGATCCGGTCTACCATGGGCCGCGGGCATTTCGTCGTGCCGGCCGCCGAACGCCGGTTAGCCTCGATTCCCGGTGCGGTAATCGAGTTGAGTTCGGGACGCCAGCCAGGCAGCGCTGGCAAAGGTGACCTGGGCAGACGCCAGCGCATCTCCTCCGGGCCGCCAAGCGGACCTCAATCGGCCGATATGCCGAACCGACCGAGCGTCGCAAGGAACCCCAGGTCATGAAGTGCACACCGTCTACGCTGCCCGGATCCCGTTCAAGGTTCTCGCGGGTACTCGTTCAGCGAGACTTGTTGAGGTCAGAGCATCTGCCCTGGTCAGCGACGCCGAGAATGCAAAGACGTCCGTTTAGGCAGCTCTCCGGGAATCGAGGTTAGCGGCCGGGGACGGTATCCTCGCACAGCGTGATG
Organism: uncultured Actinomycetes bacterium; assembly: GCA_963819785.1. Lineage (GTDB taxonomy): Bacteria > Actinomycetota > Actinomycetes > Streptosporangiales > Streptosporangiaceae > Palsa-504. The sequence goes on from CAWFXW010000024.1 coordinate 406,352, forward strand.
TACTACTCCAGTCTCAAAGAGACCATCCCCGTTCGGGACGTAAGTGACCTGTCCGGCGACACGCTGGCGGCGCCTGCTCCTGTCCGTATCCACGCGGTACATGTCGCCGATGGCCAGATCGCGTGCCCCTACATCCGCAAGGCCGGCGACATCGCCGAGCCGGACCGCGACTGGTTCGACGTCCAGCCGGGCGAGCTGCCGTGCGATGACTGCCTCAATGCGATCCAGCCCGACGTCGAGCGCAGGGCGGCCCGGTAAGGATCTGCAGACGCGGAAGCGCCCCGCCACCCTGACGGTGACGGGGCACTCCGCTTGCTCGCTCAGGCGCTGGCGGCCTTCGCCGCCGCCAGCTCGCCGACGAGCGACAGCAGCTCCTGCAGGTGCCATTCGAGCGCGCCGATGCGCGCGGCCATCTCGGCGGGTTCGTAACCGTGCGGCTGGTCGAGCACCTCGCGGGCGCGGCCGACGCGCTGGGCCTGGTCGGGGTTGAGGCTGGCGGCGGGGTGGTGGTGTCGTTCATGGCTGGGATCTCCGGGGGGTTTCCACGTCTTGACCTCGGCTTATGCTGCCTTGATAGACGTTTCGTACTTAGACAACAACATCGTCAACGTGGCGATCTCGACTATCCAGCGCAGCCTGCACCTGTCGGTGTCCGGGCTGGAGTGGGTCGTGAGCAGCTACCTGCTCACCCTGGCCGGGCTGCTGCTGGTCGGGGGTCGGCTCGCCGACGTGTACGGCCGGCGCTGGATGTACCTGGCGGGCCTGGCGATCTTCACCGTCTCCTCGCTGGCCGCCGGGCTGGCCGGCAGCGGCGGCGTGCTGATCGCCAGCCGGGCCATCCAGGGCATCGGCGCCGCGTTGCTGATGCCGGCCACGCTGGCCATCTGGGCCGCGGCCGGGGCGCTGGCCCTGGCCGCCGGGCCCGCGCTCGGCGGCGTGATCAGCCAGCATCTCCACTGGGGCTGGGTCTTCCTGATCAACGTCCCGATCGGCGTGATCACGTTCGCGATCTCGCTGCGCAACGTGCGCGAATCCCGGGAGGAGACCGCCACCCGCCGGGTCGACCTGCCCGGCCTGGTCACCTCCGCGCTGAGCCTGTTCGCCCTGACCTACGCGCTGATCGAGGGGAACGTCCGGGGCTGGACCGCACCGGTCATCCTGGGCGCGTTCGCGCTGGCCGCCGTGGCTCTGGTCGCCTTCCTGGTCATCGAGGCCCGTACCGCCAGCCCGATGGTCGACCTGACCATGTTCCGTCGCCGCGAGTTCAGCGGCGGTACCGGCACGATGATGATCTGGGCCTTCGGCATCCTCGGCATCTACTTCTTCACCTCGCTCTACCTGCAGCAGACCCTCGGCTTCTCGCCGGTCAAGGCCGGCCTGGCCTTCGTGCCGATGGCGCTGTGCGTCGCGGTGTTCGCCGCGATCGCGCCGCGGATCGAGCCCCTGGCCGGGGCGCACCGCCTGGTGGCGGCCGGGATGCTGCTCATGGTGGCCGGCCTGGTCCTGTTCGCCCGGCTCGGCCTGAACACGACCTACACCGCGCTGCTGCCCGGGTTCATGCTGTTCGGCGCGGGCGCCGGGCTGATGAACGTGCCGCTCACCAACGCGGCCATGGCCGCCACCCCGGCGGCCCGGGCCGGCATCGCCTCCGCGCTGATCAACGCCTCACGTGAGGTCGCCGGACTGCTCGGCATCACGGTGATCGGCGCGGTGCTGCGCACCCGCCAGGCCGCCTCGCTGCGGTCCGGCGCCAGCCCGGTGCACGCGTTCCTGGACGGGTACCACACCGGCCTGCTGGTCACGATCGCCCTGATGGCGGCCGGTGTCGCGGTCAGCTACCTGACCCTGCGCCCGCGGGCCGGAGTCAGCAGCGAGCCGATGGCGGAGATCACCGCGGCCACCGAGCTCGAGGCCATCGGCGAGTCCCTCGGCGAGCTGGTCGCCCCCGAATAACCCCGCAGGACGACCCCGGATCCCGCGGCCGGAATGCCGGCGCGGGATCCGGGGTTGCGGCGGTCATGACAACCGTAGGCATCATCGGCAGCGGCATGATCGGCGGCACCGTGGCCCGGCTCGCCGTGGCGGCCGGCTACCGCGTCGTGCTGAGCAACTCCCGCGGCCCCGAGACCCTGGCCGAACTGGCCGCCGAGCTCGGCCCGCTGGCCACCGCGGGGACCGCCGGGCAGGCCGCCAAGGCGGGCGACCTGGTCCTGGTCAGCGTCCCGGTCAAGGCGTTCGGCGATCTCCCGGCCACGGCACTGGCCGGCAAGCCGGTCATGGACACCGGCAACTACTACCCGCAGCGTGACGGGCAGCTCGCCGAGCTCGACACCGGCGCGCTGACCAGCAGCGCCCTGCTGCAGCGCGACCTGCCCGGCGCGCAGGTGGTCAAGGTGTTCAACAACATCTTCTTCAAGCACCTGGCCTCGCTCGCTCGCCCGCACGGCGCGGACGACCGCACCGCCCTGCCCATCGCGGGCGACGACGCCGCGGCCAAGGCCGCGGTGACCGCGTTCCTGGACGCGATCGGCTACGACGCCGTTGACACCGGGTCGCTGGCCGACAGCTGGCGCCAGGAACCAGGCACCCCCGTCTACGGCACCCCCTACGGCCCGTTCTCCGACGAGGCCGGCACCCCGGCCCCCGCCGCCCGGATCCACATCGACCTGGTTCGGGGCCCACCGGTAACCCGGCAGAGCGCGGGTACCCCGCCCGACCGGGACGGATCGGCCGGGCGGGGTCGCTGGTGACCCCGTTGCGCCCCCGCGGCAGCCGGGAATCAGGGCCGGGGCAACCGTCACGGCAGCTCAACAGGCGACAGTGACAACCGGGTGCAGGCAGTGTGAAGCTCGTGTGGTGTGGCGGCCGCCCGGGTCAGCCGCCAGGAAGCCCGTACTCGTTCGGAGCCGACCCCGGCCAGGTGTCGGCGCGCCTGCGCCTACGCTTGGGAGCCTATGAGCAAACCGGACGCGGACGCCGTCATTCACACCGAGGATCTGACCAAGGTCTACCAGGGCACCGACTTCGCGGCCGTGGACAAGCTGAACCTGGACGTGAAGACCAGCGAGATCTTCGGCCTCCTCGGCCCGAACGGCGCCGGCAAGACCACCACAGCCGGCATGCTCACCACCCGCGTGGTCCCGACCTCCGGCCGCGCGTTCATCGCCGGGGTGGACGTCGCGGCCCATCCCGCGCTGGCCAAGCAGCTCAGCGGCATCGTCTCCCAGCAGAACACCCTGGACCGCCAGCTCACCGTCTGGGAGAACCTGTACTTCCACGGCCGCCTGTTCGGCATGGGTGCGAAGGCCTCGAAGAGCACCGCGGACGAGCTCCTCGAGCAGTTCCAGCTCAGCCGGTGGGCCAAGGCCTCGGTCTACGCGCTGTCCGGCGGCATGGCCCAGCGGCTCATGGTGGCCCGGGCCATCTTCCATCGTCCCAGCGTGCTGTTCCTCGACGAGCCCACCGCGGGCCTGGACCCGCAGAGCCGGCTCGCGCTGTGGGACCTGCTCGGCGAGCTGCACGAGGCGGGCCAGACCATCCTGCTGACCACGCACTACATGGAGGAGGCCGACCGGCTCTGCCAGCGGGTCGCGATCATGGACCACGGCCGCATCCTGGCCCTGGACACGCCCAAGGCGCTCAAGCAGAGCATCGGCGCCGACACCATCGTCACCATAAAGACCACCGGCGACGCCGGCCGCCTGGCCGAATTGCTCAAAGAAGACGTCGAGGGCGTGGCCCGCACCCGGACCGCCGACGACAAGATCGAGCTGCACATACGGGGCGCCGACCGCCTGGTCCCGCGCATCGTGCTGGCCGCCGAGCGGGAGGGCTTCGACCTGTCCGACGTGTCGATCGCCGAGCCCACCCTGGAGACCGTGTTCATCAGCCTGACCGGGAAGGACCTGCGCGACTAATGGCGACGACCACACAAGCGCCACAGCGCATTGGCGGCGGCCCCACCCGCTCGGTGGCCGCGGCCAGCTGGACCGCGCTCGGCGCCCTGCTGCTGCGTGACGTGGTGGTATTGCGCAAGCACATCTGGGAGTTCGTGCTGCGCACGCTCATCCAGCCGTTCCTGCTCTGCTTCGTGTTCCTGTACGTCTTCCCCAAGATCGGGCAGGGCATCGGCGGGCACGGCTCGGCCCAGCAGTCGGCGTTCGCCACCGTCCTGGTCCCCGGCGTGGTCGGCATCTCGGTCATGTTCCAGGGCGTGCAGTCGATCGCGCTGGCCATGGCGCAGGAGTTCGGCTTTACCAGGGAGATCGAGGACCGGGTCCAGGCGCCGTGCCCGATCTGGCTGGTCGCGATGGCCAAGGTGCTCTCCGGCGCGGCTCAGGGCGTGCTGTCCGCGATCATCGTGCTGCCCATCGCCTCGGTGGTGCACGCGCCCGGCGTGCAAGCCCACCTGACCCTGCACTGGTGGCTGATCGTCACGTTCGTCCCGCTGGCCTGCGTCGCCATGGCGGGCCTCGGCCTGCTGCTGGGCACCAGCTTCGAGCCGCGCAACATCGGCCTGATGTTCGGCTTCATCATCTTGCCGATCACGTTCCTGGGCGGCACCTACTACTCGTGGACCAAGCTGGCTCCGGTGACCCTGGGCGGCTGGCACTGGCTGCAGACCATCGTGCTGGTCAACCCGCTGATCTACGTGAACGAGGGCATGCGGGCCGCGTTCACCACCGCCCCGCATCTGCACCTGTACGTCATCTACCCGGTCGTGGCCGGGTTCGCGGTCGTGTTCCTGGCCATCGGCCTGCACAACTTCCGCCGCCGCGTCCTGTCCTAGGCCACGAGACCGCTACGCAAGACCCTGATATGGGCGCGCTCGCGGAGCTGGGGGGCGCAGTCGTGGACACGCTGACCGCGATCCGTTACCCTCGTTACTTAAGGTAATCATCTGGTCTCTAATCGTTACACAATGCGTATGGCTGGTGAGAGATCCCGGCGCGCCCGCAGGACATTAAGCCCGGGGGCGCAGCGGCCGAGCGGCCATATTCTGGTCCGATAATAGGCACTTCTAAGCAATTGAGCAAGGATTAATGAAGCCAGGACTGCTGCACGGCCCGAGGGCACGAAACGGCTATCCGTCAGACTCGGACAAAGGCCCTCGGATATGTCAGATCTGCGGGTCCAGGCAGCTGCGCAAGTCCTATAAGCTGCCCGAGTTCACCGTGGCAAGCTGCGGTGATTGCGGGCACGGAATGACGATATACACCGAAATCATACCCGATACCCAGAAACGTTTCCATAGCTAAGCGATGGACAGAAAACCGTGGCATCATGGAGCCGGTAACATCCGCGGAGGCGGCTCGCCGCTACGCGGACATATGCGCCTTCGGTCCTGGTCGCAATCTCCTCGAGGTGGGCTGCGGAACGGGTGAGTTCTTGATCGCCGCTAGGTCCGCGGGACATTCAGTGATAGGACTTGATCTATCCCAGGAGGTGGTGTCCTATGTGCGGCACAGGCACCCTGATCTCGATGTCCGGTGCAGCACCGTGGAGTCGGCAGGGCTGCCCGCGGAGTCGGTCGACGTAATCGCTGCTTTCCATGTGCTCGAGCATGTAGCGGATCCCATCGGGCTGCTGCGCCAGATGCAGCGACTGCTGCGGCCCGGGGGTCTGGTGTACATACGGGTCCCCAACCTTGAGCGGTCCGTCGTCGTGCTTGGGCGGAACTGGCGGGGCTTCAGCGTGGAGCACGTGGGTCACTTCACCGGCGACAGCATCGTCACGGGCACTCGCTGCGGCTTCGCTTGACGTCCTCGCCGTGCGGTCCGCGGACTCGGATCCGCAGTGCTCGATGTGGCCGATAGCGCCGCTGCTGCTCGGGCGCGGGGTTGTCTTGCGTTCGCTCGGCACCGCGCTCCAGCCGCCCCCTGGCGACTCCGCCAAGAGCGGACCCCGGCTTAACGAGACAGCGCGCATGGCCATCAAGAGACGGCTTATCGGCGCGTACCTTGGCTACCGGAGAACCGCCACCATCGCACTGGTTCCGCTGACCCGCGCTCAGCTTAAGAAGGGTGGCGGCCCTGAGCTCATGATAGTGGGTCGTAACCACCCGGCAGGTGCGCGACCGGGGCAAGGTTGACTATTTCCTGATGCATGACCCTAACCACGGCAATGTACATTGTTCGGCGATTTGCTGTCTATTCACGGACTAAAATCAGGCGGCGATCCAGGGCGAGCCTCCGCAGACGGGACTTGCATGACCATCAGCAAGTGCTTGGTTGTACGGCTGGTTAAATTGCTGTAACGTATTTGCCGATGACGGTCCTATGGGTGCACTCAGCAAGCGTGTTAACAGTTCATCCTAAAAACGGGCAAGGGCTGTCATGGGCGGGTTATTTACTTCTGGATAGTTTTCTGAACTCCATCTGCGGCACGGGATCGCAGCCGCGGAGGCAGTCAGATAGCACTCAGTCGTGACGGGGGCGGGGCACGTGCGAATGTTCATCGCGGGCATGGACGGCTATCTCGGATGGCCGCTGGCCCAACACCTGGCCGGACGCGGCCACGAGATAGCCGGAGCGGACGCGCTGTTCCGGCGGTCATGGGTCGAGGAGATGGGTTCGGTCAGCGCCATCCCGATAGCGCCCGTGGATGAGCGCTTGGGCACCCTGCGCACCGACACCGGTCAGCCCATCCCGTTCTGGCGGGGCGACCTGCGGGACTACGACCTGGTAGAGCGGATCTTCCGGGAGTTCGAGCCGGAGGCAGTCATCCACCTCGGGGAATGCCCGTCTGCTCCCTACTCGATGCTCGATCGCGAGCACACTACGTTTGTCCAGCTGAACAACCTGACCACGACCTTCAATCTGCTGTTCGCCATCCGTGATCTCGCTCCGGACGCGCACCTGCTGAAACTCGGCACCATGGGTGAGTACGGCACGCCGAATATGGACATTCCCGAGGGCTTCTTCGAGGTGGAGTACCGGGGACGCAGGGACCTCATGCCGTTCCCGAGGCAGGCGCCGAGCTGGTATCACTGGTCGAAGGTGCACGGATCGAACAACATCATGTTCGCGTGCAAGATCTGGGGAATCCGGGCCACCGATGTCATGCAGGGCGTGGTCTTCGGCACCCAGATCGAAGGCATGGGCGGTGATCCGCGGCTGCGCACCAGGCTCGACTTCGACCAGGCATTCGGCACCGTGATCAACCGGTTCTCCTGCCAGGCGGTGATCGAGCATCCCCTGACCCCCTATGGAGCAGGCGGCCAGGTACGCGGCTTTCTCCCGCTGAGCGACTCGATGCGGTGCCTGACACTCGGCTTGGAGAACCCGCCGAATCCGGGGGAATACCGGGTTTTCAACCAGTTCGCGGAGACGTACAGCATTCGCAGCCTGGCCGGGGTGGTCCAGCAGGCAGCGCTGGACCTTGGGCTCAAGGTCGATGTGACGCCGGTGGAGAACCCGCGGGCGGCCGTTGAACGCCATCAGCATCACTACGAGCCCGACCACGGCCAACTGCTGGAACTCGGTTACCAGCCGACGCGCGACGTCGCTGGTGAAGTCCGGGCGATGCTGGAGGATCTCCTGCCGCACCGGGAGCGCATCGCCGAGCACCAGCAGGTGCTGCTGCCCAGCGTGCACTGGGACGGCTCCCGGCGCCAGGTTCGCTTCCTCGGCGAAGCGAACGAGAAGGCGGCTGCCGCGACGGCCGATGTCATGGGCGGCGCGCATTACCTGTCGTTCCACCGTCCGTCGATCGAAGAGGAAGATATCGTCTCGGTCAGCCGGGCACTCAGGTCCGGGTGGCTGACCCACGGTCCCGTGTGCCGGGAATTCGAGGCCGAATTCGCCGCTCACGTCGGGGCAAGCCGGGCGGTCGCCCTGTCCTCGTGCACCGCGGCCCTGCACCTGGCCCTGGTCGCGCAGGACATCGGCCCCGGCGACGAGGTGATCACCACTCCGTTCACGTTCTGCGCGTCGGCCCACGTGATCGAGCATGTCGGCGCCACGCCTGTGTTCGCCGACATCGATCCGGTCACCATGCAGATCGACCCGGCGCAGATCGAGCGGGTACTTGGACCACGCACGAAGGCCATCATCGCGGTGGATTACGGGGGGCACCCGTGCAACATCGAGGAGATCGTCAAGATGGCCCGGGCCGGGGCGTCGCCGTGATCGAGGACGCCGCGCATTCGCTGGGCGCGGCGGTAGGTGACCGGCCCGTTGGCTCTGATCGCGGACGTGACGGCATTCTCCTTCTATGCCACCAAGAACATCACCACCGGTGACGGCGGCATGCTCACGACGGCGAATCACCGGCTCGCCGACCGGGTGGAGCGGCTCAGGATGCACGGGATCGAACAGGACGCCTGGCAACGCTCCCAGCGGGTCGCGGCCTGGCATTATGAGGTGTCCGAGGCCGGGTTCAAGGCGAACATGACCGACCTCCAGGCCGCCCTCGGGCGAAGCCAGCTGCGCAGGGAGCCCGCGATGCGGGCTCGCCGTACCGCCATCGCCAGCCGCTACTGCGCCGCCTTCGCGGCCCTCGGCGACCTGGTGGAACTGCCCCCCGTCACGGAAGGCGTGCGCTCAGCATGGCACCTGTACCCGCTGCGCCTGGCCGGAGAAGCCAGGAATATGCGCGACCAGCTCGCCGCGGCCTGCACTGCCTCGGCATCGGGACCAGCGTTCACTTTGCCCCGCTGCACCTGACGGCGCACTTTCGCGAGCGTCTCGGTTTCCGTGGTGGCGAGTTTCCCGCGTCGGAGGATGTGTCGTCGCGGGTGCTGTCGCTACCGCTGTATCCGGCGATGTCCGAGCCTGACGTCGAGCGCGTGATCGACGCGGTGCTGAGCCTGATTTCCCGTCATGCGCGCTGAAGACGCGGCGGACCGCGACCTCATCGTCCTCGTGTCCGCCCGCAGGGCGCGTCTTTCGCTAGCGCTCAAGCGGTGCCTGGACGTGGCTCTCGGCCTTGTGCTTCTGGTCGCCGCGCTGCCCGTGCTCGTACCTGCCTGCCTGGCGATCAGGCTCGACTCGCCGGGTCCGTGTTGTACAGGCAGTGGCGCTGCGGCCAGGATGGCGGAGCCGTTCCAGATCCTCAAGCTGAGGACGATGGTGGACGGCGCGGACCGGCTCGGCCGGCCCTGACCCAGCGCGCCGATCCGCGGATCACCAGGATCGGGTCAGCGCTGCGGCGCTGGAGCATTGACGAGCTACCCCAGCTGCTGAACGTGCTGACCGGGCAGATGAGCCTGGTCGGGCCCCGGCCTGAACTGGTGTCGATCGTCGCGGACTACACCCCCCGCCAGCGGGAGGTACTCCGGGCACGGCCGGGGATCACGGGCTGGGCCCAGGTCAATGGCCGTGACGACCTGTCCATGGCCGAGAAGCTCGAGCTGGAGCTGGAGTACGCGGCGAGCCGTACGACGATATGGGATCTGGCCATCCTGGCCCGCACGGTGCGGGTGGTCCTGAGCGGCCGGGGCACGAAGCGGTGATTCCGGCCGCACGAGCCAGGGAGCACGAACGCATTCGGGCGGTCTACGCCTATTACGACTCAAGCGAGACCGAGCAGCGCAAGCGCGACAGCTCGAATCCGGGCACCCGGCTGAACGCGGCGCGCAGGTGGCTGGCTCTGCGGCAGGTCATTACCGGGCTGGACCTGCGGGCCGAAGCCACCATCCTGGACGTGGGCTGCGGCGCTGGCGGGGACCTGCAGCGTATCGCGCGGGAATTCGGCTACCTCCGCCCGTCACTGCACGGCGTGGATCTCCTGCGTGGCCGGATAGATCAAACCCGCGCTCTGCTGCCGCAGGCGAGGCTGCGGGTGGCCGACGGTGAGCAACTCGACTACCAGGACCGGTTCTTCGACCTCGTGCTGGCCAGCACGGTGTTCAGCTCGATCCTGGACACCGGCCTGGCCCGGGGCGTCGCAGCTGAGATGGCTCGGGTCGCCGGTGACCACGGGGTCATCCTGTGCTATGACATGCGCTACCCGAATCCGCGGAACCCGCATGTCCGGCCCATTCGCCGTAGCAGATCTGCGGGATCTGTTCCCCTCCTCGCGCATACGGCTCACGTCCCTTACCCTGTTGCCCCCGCTCGCCCGCAGCCTCGGGAACCTCGCCGGGCCTGCCTATCGTCCGCTGCACGCAGTGCGGTTGCTGCGCAGTCACTATCTCGCTGAGATCCGGCCCGACCCGGCCACCGGCAGGCACCGGGTGACGCCAGGACAGATCCGCCGCCACGCGCTGCACGTGGTGCTGACCTTCGGGAGCCTGGCGTGTGAGCGCGCCCTGACCTTCGCGGCCGTCACGCTCATCCTGCGCGATCTGCCCACCTCAGAGGGCGGGGCCTTCGTGCTCATGCTCAAGGTCGCCGGGTTTGCCGGGGTCCTTGGCACGCTCGGGCTCCAGGTCGGCGCGGTCAGCCTCATCAGCAGCGCGCTGGAAGGCCGGCGACCAGAAATCGGGCCGATGCGCTATTGCGGGCCTTTCTTGTTACCAGGGTGTTCATGGCCGCCGTTCTTCTGCTTATCGGGCTGTTCGGCCATGCCTGGATCGCCGCCCACCTGCTGGGCATCAGATCGGCCGGCGTCTATGTCGAGTGGGGATGCATCAGCGGCGCGACCAACGCTATGCTTATGTTCTGCCAGCATCATCTCCAGGCCAGGCAGGCTTTTACCAGGTACACGGTGCTCACCGTGATAACCAGCCTGGCGAAGCTGATCGCGATCCTGCTCGTATTGGCGGCGGCGGCGCTCACCGCGAGCCTGGCGGCCGCGCTGTGGGCCCTGCTCCCCCTAGTCGGCGCGTTCGCCGGGATGTTCATGGCGCCGCGGCAATTCCTGAAAAGCCCCACGAAAGAGCAGCGCCAACAGGCGCGAAGCGCACTGACCCGCATCGGGCGCTGGCTCACCGTTTCCTCGATGCTAGGAGTCGTCTACGCCAACCTGGACAGCCTTCTGGTGGCGCGCTATCTGGGCTTGACCGCGGTGGACTGGTACGGAGCCGCCATCAACCTGTCCCTCACGGTGGCGGTGCTGGCCACGGCACTGTTCACCGTGTTCCTGCCCGCCGCGTCCAGGCTGGCCGGGATCGACGAACTAAGGCGGTTCTTCCGGCGGTTCCTGATGCTGTCGGGGGCGGGGGCACTCATTCTCCTCCCGGTAATCTCCATCGCACCCTTGATCATGCGCATTGTTTATGGCCAGCGATTCCTGCCGGCTGTGCCAGCCTTCCAGTTCTTGTTCGCTGGATCGCTGCTCTCCGTGGTATACGGGCCCGCCAGCGTGGTTTTCGTAGTATGCAGGAAGCCCATCCACATGGTCGGCCAAACGGCTTTTCAGCTCGTCGCCTCTGTCCCGCTTTATTTTATTCTCATTCCCCGGATAGGCATCCTGGGCGGAGCCATCGGGACATTTGCTGGCCAGGCGGCCGCGCTCGTCTACGTCGTGCTCTTCGGCACCCTGGTGTTGCGCCGACCGCGAGATCGAGACCGATCAGGTCAGATCAGTGCAGATCAGTGTGAGCCGGGGGGCCAGGCCAAGCCGGACCCGCAGGTCATACCGGCAGATCAGGCCGCGTCGCGGGGGCTGCTTAAGTGAAACAAGGGCAGCGCGTATATGTGACTAACCAGAGCCTGGCGGAGCATGTCGGCGGGACATCTTCGGTCACGGCATGGGTTCTCCAGGCGCTCGCCCTGATCTGGATGTCCGGCTCGCCACCCCGGCCGGAAAGGTCGATTTCGCCCGTATCGACGAAATGTACGGCACCTCCCTGGCCGAGGCGAGCATAGGAGTTCACCAGCTTTCCTTGCCCGGATGGGCACGCCGAACGCCTGCGCACATGTTCAAGTCCCTGCGCCTGGCGGCATCCTTCCGCGATCCCGTCCTGCACCGCCGGGACGACGGGCTGGTGTTCAATACCGCGAACGAGATGGGATTCGCCGGCGACGCGGTTAATTACGTGCACTGCCCGATCAGGCATCCGCGGATGATATCGGAGCTGTTCAGCGGACCCGAGCGCCTGATCAGGCTGGCGAACAACGCCGCGTTCAGGGTGGTATCCGGGTTTGACGAACGGAGCTTTCGGCAGGCCCGGTGCCTGGCCAACAGCAAGTGGACGGCGTCGGCGCTGCGCCGCACGTACGGCATCGACGCGCAGGTGGTGTATCCACCGGTCACCCGTTCAGCGGCGGCACCCAGGCCGTTCGGTGACCGGGCCGCAGGGTACGTGTGCCTAGGCCGTCTCACCCCGGAAAAGCGAACTCACGAGGCGATCGCCGTCGTGGACGAACTCCGTGATCGAGGCCATAACGTACACCTCCACATAGTAGGGACAGGACACGGCCGGTATGCGGCCAGCATCAGCGCGGCGGCGGCGCGGCGCGACTATGTGACCCTGCATGGGCACATGCCGCGCATCGAGCTTGAAGCCTTGCTTGACGAGCACAAATTCGGCCTGCACATGATGCGGAACGAGCACTTCGGGATGGCTGTGGCGGAAATGGCCGCCGCGGGCCTGCTAGTCCTCGCTCACCGGTCGGCTGGCCCCATGGAAATCCTCGGCTCGGCCTCGCCGCTGCTCGTCGCCGATGCCGCCGGGGCCGTTGCGGCCGCCGACGTGCTCATGAAGAGCGTGACGCTGCAGGAAGAAATGATGGCCGACGTGAGCCGGGTTCGCGCCGCGTTCGCCCCGGAAGCCTTCATGCTCGCCGTCCGCGAGGCCGTCGGCGCAGAACCTAACTACGAGGGGAAGTAATGACGCCGCAGGACGACACCGCGCCGAAGCGGATTTTGTGGATCGCCTACGTCTTCCCCCCGGAAGGCGGCGCGCAGGGGTCGCGCATGCAGCAGTACCTGGCAAGGCTCTGCCAGGCACATCCTGATCTCAGTGTCGATGTGCTGACCATCCATCAGACAGAACTGAACACGCAGTTTGATCCGCACCTGCTTGATGACATCCCGGCGTCCGTGCGGATCCACCGCGTCAAGCCCGGCACCTTGTACTGGCTCCGCTACAGATGGGGCCTTGACCGGCGATATCTTATGTCCGCCGATTCGCGGTTCGGGCACGTCATGCTGAGCATCGTCCAGCTCGGCAACCTGGGCTGGATACCGCGTGCCGCCCTCTGGCTCGGCAGGCAGGGGGCCAGGCGGTACGACGCGATCTACGTCTTTGTCGATCCCTTCGCCAGCCTGGCTCTCGCGTTGCTCGCGTCCATTCTCAACCCGGGCGCGCGGCTGGTCCTCGAGTATGGCGATCCGCGTATTTCTGCTCGTGGTATCAATACCCTTTTCGGCCGGACAGCCACGCGCATCGAAGAGCAGGCACTGCGTCGTTGCAGCTCGGCCATCTTCCGCAGCAGTGTGGTGGCGGACGCGTACCATGCCGCGTACAGATCTGTTCCCGCCGGACCGGCTGGTAGTGATATATGGAGGAGTCGACTGCGAACTCTACGACACACCTGGCACACCATCCGCCGTCGAGCCGTTCCAGATCTGCTTTACTGGAACAATTTATCATCATTCCGCTGACCCATCGCCGTTCTTTCACGCGGTGGCGCGGATAGTAGCCGAGGACAGGCGGCAGGTTCGTGTCATCATTGCCGGGGCCGAGAATCCCAATGTAACCCGCCTGGTCAAAGAACTGGACCTGACCGCGGCGGTCACCATGACCGGCCACCTTCCGATGAGCCGCATCGTGCCGATTCAGCAATCTGCCAGCCTGCTGCTGGCCTTCGGGGTGGACAATCCCTACCAGATATCCGCCAAGCTGGCGGAGTACATCACCGCTCGCGTTCCTGTGCTTTATATTACCGGATCTCCCGATGACCCAGGGGCCGAGCTCATCCGGTCATCCGGCCGCGGCCTGGTTGTGGAGAACACCGCCGGCGCCATCGAGGATGCTATCCTGCGGTACCTGCGGCTATGGCAGGACGATAAGCTGCCGAGCCTTTTCGACCTGTCCCGTACAGATCAGTTTTCCTGGCATCGGGTGGCCGGTGAGTTCGCCTCGCAGATTACCGGCCAGTCAGAGGCGCCATGAGCCGGATCCCGCAGGCGCTTACGGTCACGATCGGCATTGCCACCATAACGCTGGCGGTCACGGCCGCCACGTACCCATGGCTGTGCGCCTGGCTGCTATTGTGCGGCGCCTTCGTGATGGCCTGGTTCGTCTCCTGGCATACGTCGCGGGACCCGTTCGCTCCGCTGCTGCCGGTAACCGGCTATATCTTCCTCGGTATCGGCGTACGCGGAATCGCCGTACGTGAGGGCTGGCTGCCTGACAACTATAATCTCCCGCTCGGCGACCAGTGGCTCACGGTGTCCGTCTGGCTTCTCGGCACCCTGGCCATCATCTCCTGCTGCCTCGGCTACCGCAGCAGGGCCGGAGTCCTGGTCGGGCGCAGGCCCTCGTCAGGAAAGCTGGTCGGACGTCATATCCCGAAGGAAATTCTGGTCAGCTTCTCAATAGTTTGCGTCCTGATCGGCGCACTTTCCCTGGTACTGCTCAGGCACCGTTTTGCTGGTGTTGCAGGATTCGGCCAGACACCCGGCAGCGGTGGCATCGAGGACGAGCGAGGGCGGCCTTTTCGGAATCGACATGCTTGCCTACTTCCCGCTGTTGGGAGCCTTGCTGACATGGCGGGTCAAAGGCATCGGCGTAACCGGAAGGATTGCCCTGATCGCAAATCTGATCCTCGTTATCACATGGTTCCTCATCGCCGGAAGGAAAAGCTTGCTCTTCGAGGCGGTCCTGGCGTTCTTCGTTGTGTGGCACTATACCCACAAGAGAATCCGCGGGCGCACTCTCGCACTACTCGTAGTTCCCGCGCTTTTTATCATATCACTTTCATTTTACTTCAAGGATTACGGATTCAAGACGCAATCCATCGAGGCTCAGTACTCTGGCCAGCCCGCCTGGGAAGCGGTGGTCGATCCTTTGATAAGCCGGTCTTACCAATTTGACGCACTGACCATGATCGTGGACAAGACCCGGTCGCCCGAGGACTACCGGCTTGGGAGCACTTTCGAGGACGTACTGTGGTTTTACGTGCCCCGGCACTGGTGGCCGACCAAGCCTATTAGCTTCGGATATTCATTTGGCCCAGAATTTTTCCCTGGTTCCAATGTCACGGCGTCGTATACACCATCGATGGTGGGCGAACTGTACCTCGATTTCGGGCTGATCGGCGTGGCCGGAGGCTTTTACTTGTTCGGCATTGTCCTCCGCGCATGTTATGAATCATTCACCGGCAACCGATCACGGCTCTCGGTGGCCATTTACGCCATCATCTTGTTCAGGCTGACCAATATGGTGGAAGGCCCTATTAGCACGCACTTCGAATTCCTGCTGGCTGAACTGACGCCAGTCGCGGTCGTTGTCGTCGCGAACGGGGTATTGACACGGGCGGCCGGGGCTCCTCCGCCGCGACCAGGGGGCAGTTCCGCGACGCGGGTGACGACCGGCGTGGCCCAGACAGCACACCGGACGGTCCGATGAGGATGGCGGCCCTTATTATCGCTGCCGCGTTCTGGGGTGCGTTGTGCCTTCTGGCCTGGACCTGGGCAGCGTACCCTGCTGCGCTCGTGCTCTTCGGCTGGATGGCCGCCGTCCGGCTGAGCGCGGCGAAGCCCCGGCCAGAGGGCCCGCGGCCGCCCGCGGCGCTACCCAGCATCACGATGATCATTCCGGTGTACAACGCGGAGCACGTCCTGCCCGCCAAACTGCAGAACTGCGTCGGGCTCTGCTATCCCGGTGAGAAGGTCGAGATCCTGGTCGTCTCGGATGGATCGAGCTGACCGGTCCGCGGAGATCGCATTGCAGTTCGGCGCGCGGCACCCGAATGTCCGGCTGGTCGAGCCCGGCGGCCGCGTAGGCAAGAGCGCAGCCCAGAACCTGGGCGCGTCGGTGGCCAAGGGAGACATCCTGGTGTTTACCGACGTGGATACGATACTTGGCCCGGACTCCCTGCAGTTGGTGGCGCGCTGTTTTGGCCGCTCTGAGGTGGGTTGCGTCACCGGGCACGTGGTGTGGAGCGCCGAGCACGATGCCGAGCGCGCCCGTGCGGACAATCTCTACTGGCGATTCGAGCACTCGATATGGCAGCGGGAGAGCACGCTGGGCGTCCTGGCTTGCGCGAGCGGGGCCTGCATGGCTTTGCGGTCGCGCTTGTTCCGTGGCATCGATCCTTGGTACGGGGATGATGTGATCTTGCCGCTTGACGCAATACGCCAGGGTTTCCTGGTGGCGTATGAGCCCTCCCTCCTTGCCTTGGAGCGTAGCTCGGAGCGGCCTGCGAAGTACTGCGGGCGCGTGCCCGCATGACGCAGCGGAGCTTGCGCGGAACCCTGAGCCGGCGAGCGGTGTTCAACCCGGCGCGCCGGCCAGCTCTGTGCACCGCCGTGCTGTCGCACAAACTCCTCCGCTGGGCAACTCCGTTCTTGTTCCTTGTGGTACTCGGCTCGGCCGTGCCGTTGGCCGCTCAGGGCCAGATCGCGGCCAGGACTGTGCTCGCCCTGCAGGGTGCCGGGTTGGCCGCGGCGCTGGCCGGGCATGTGGCCTACCGCATGGACGTGCGCATCCCCGTGGTGGCGCTCGTGCACGGCTTCGCGGTGGACAACCTGGGCATCCTGATCGGCGTGACCCGCGCAGTCCTCGGTCGCCCCGCGGTGACGTTCCGCTAGACCCGGTGCCCGATTGCTGCGGTGAACTGGTATTCCCAGCCTGGGGATGGCGTTGCGGCCCGGAGAGGGGTCAGCGCGGGCTATGATCCGGCGCCTTGCTGCTCCCGTTCGGATGCGCCGCGGCCGTTATCGCCGTGCGAGACCTCCGCCTGGTAGGGCTTGTAGCCGTAGCCGTAGCCGTAGGTACCCGTAATTGCGCCCGGTCTGCCTGCTCACCTTGTTCAGCACGACGCCCAGGATCGTGGTGCCGACCTGGTCCAGCTTCTCCACCGCGCGGTGCAGGTCGCCGCGCCGGGTCTGGCCCGCCGCGGCCAGCATCAGCGTGGCGTCCGCGTGCCGCGACAAGATCGCGGCGTCGGTGACGGGCAGCACCGGCGGGCTGTCGATGAGCACGAGGTCGAAGCGCTCGCGCAGGCCCGCGAAGATGTCCCGGGCGCCTGCGACTGTTGAGCAGTTCGGCCGGGTTCGGCGGGACCGGGCCGGCCGGGAGCAGGCTGAGCCGGTCAAGGCCCGGCACCGGCAGCAACGACCTGCTCCAGCGTCTGCTCGCCGAGCAGGACGCTGGTCAGGCCGATCTGTCTCGTCCAGGCCGAAGAACGCCCCGATCCGGGGCCGGCGCAGGTCACACGAGACCAGGACGACCCGCTCGCCCGCCTGCGCGAAGACCACGCCCAGGTTGGCCAGGGTGGCCGTCTTGCCCTCGGCGACACCCGGGCTGGTCACCACGATGCTGCGGAGCTGGCCTTCCTGCCGGGCGAACTGCAGCGAGGTGCGCAGCGACCGGTAGGACTCCGCGGCCGGGGAGGTGGGATCGGCGACCACCACGACCAGCGGCTGCCGCCGCCGCCAGGAGGGCACCACCGGGGTCATGGCCAGCACCGGGGCGCCGCCGGCGTGCTCGGCCGCCTCCTTGGAGGACAGCTTGTCATCGAGGCTGTCGCGCAGGAAGGCCGCGCCGAGCCCGACCGCGAGACCGGCGGCGAGCCCCAGCAGGGCGTCCTGGGCGGGTTTGGGGGAACTCGGCGAGGTCGGCGTCTGCGCGGGCGTGACCAGGACCACGTCGCCGGTATCGACCGCCCCGCTGACCTGCATCTGAGCCAGCTGCTCCTTCAGGACGGCCTGCTGGTTGAGCAGGGCCGAGGCCTCCGCCGAGGTCGTGTTGCCCCGGAACGGCCTGAGCTGCCTGGTGAGCGAGGAGATCTGCGAGCGCAGCTGGGCTTCGGCGGTGGCCAGGTTGTTTTCGGCGACCGCCTGCCGGTACTGGACGAAGGCCGTCGCGTACAGGTTCGCGACCAGGGCCGCCTGCGACGGCACCTCGCTGGTGGCCGTGATGGCCATCACGTTCGTCTGGCCTACCTCCGCGGCCGACACCGCGGGCGCGCTGTTCAGCTGGGCGCGGACGGCCTGCTGGACCGGGGCGCTGGTGACCAGCTGCAACTCGGTCTCCACCTCGGTCTGGGTGACCGGCTGCGGCTGCGTCACGCCGACCCCGCTCGCGGCGACGGACGGCTGCACCAGCAGCTGCGCGGTCGCCGAGTACTCCTTCTGCGCGGTCAGTGAGAACGCCAAGCTGGCCGCCAGGCCGAGCGCAGCGGCCAAGCCAACCCACCATTTGCGGCGGCGCAGGATCTGCAGATATGAACGAAATGACGGCTCGGTGCCAAATTCGGTCATTATGACTTTCTTTCTTATTGCCAAGTGACGGCGGCCGGGACCGCATCGGCTGCTGCGTGAATTGAGTGTACGCCAAGCGCCGGTACGGTAAAATCTTTGCTGCGCCGGTCGCAGAGTGTTTCGTTCTGCGGAAATTCTGCAATCCGGATTCCCGGCCCGGCTTACAGAGTGCAAATGAAGAGAAATGTCCGGCAATATCGCCATGCAAGACATTGACGGCATTGTGGTGCTGTGCACCGCGAACGTCTGCCGGTCGCCGATGGCGGCCGCGCTGCTGGCCCGGCGGCTGTCCGGGCTCGGCGTGACGGCCCGGGTGCGGTCGGCCGGGATGCTCCGCGGCGGGGATCCGCCGCTCCCGGAGGTCATCTCGGTCATGGCCGGGTACGGGATCGACGTCGCCGCGCACCGCAGCCGCGTCGCCGGAGCCGCCGACCTGGCCCGGGCCAGCCTGGTGCTGGCGATGGCCCGGGACCATCTCCGGTACGCCGTGGTGACCGAGCCCGGGGCGTGGCCGCGTGCGTTCACGCTCCGGGAACTCATCCGGCGGGGTGAGCGGATCGGGCCCCGGCGGCCAGGTGAGCCGCTCGTCCGGCTGGCTGTCGCGGGCCCACGAGGGACGCGAGCGCGCGGCGCTGCTGGGCGACTCGGCCGACGACGACGTGCCCGACCCGGCCGGCAAACCGTCGCGCGCGTACGCGGACGTGGCCAGGCTGCTGGACCGGTCGGTGGCCAGGCTGGCCGAGCTGGGCTGGGCGCATGCCGGACCGCATCCCTAACGGCTGACCGCGCGCGGGCGGCCGGACGGTTCGGCTGCGGCCTCCTCGGGTTCCCCGGCTTCCCGGGTGGCGCAGCTCTGGGCCGGGAAGGCCCGCGCGCCGTCATGGCAGGAGCCGTGGGCGAGCCGGGCCAGGTCCCGGCGCAGGGAACCGGCGTCGGCGTCGGGGTCCAGCGCGGTTACCTCGCCGGCGCTCAGCGGGGGCACCGGGACCTGGCTGATGAGCGGATGGAACGGCCGCACGTCGTTCTCGCCCTGGCCGAGCCGGTCTTCGAACAGCTTCTCGCCCGGCCGCAGCCCGGTGAACACGATGTCCACCTCGCGGCCGCTGGCCGGCGGCCATCCGCCGGGCCATGTCGGCGATCCGCACCGGTTCGCCCATGTCGAGCACGAGGACCTCGCCGCCCCGTCCGATCGCGGCCGCCTGCAGCACGAGATGGACCGCCTCGTCGGCGAGCATGAAGTAACGGCTGACCTCGGGGTCGGTCACCGTGACCGGGCCGCCGGCGGCCACCTGCGCCGACAGGGCGGTGAGGACCGACCCGCGGCTGCCCAGTACGTTGCCGAAGCGCACGCTCAGGAACCTCCCGGCCGCCCGGGCCGACATGTCCGCGGTGAGACGTTCGGTGATCCGCTTGGAGTAGCCGAGCACGCTCACCGGGTTCGCGGCCTTGTCGGTCGAGATATTGACGAACGAGTGCACGCCGTGATCGGCCGCGGCTTCCAGCACCGAGAGGGTGCCCAGGACGTTGCTCTTGAGCGCCTCGGCCGGGGCGCCTTCCAGCAGCGGCAGGTGCTTGAGCGCCGCGGCGTGGAACACGATGCCGGGCCGGAACCTCTCGAAGACCTCCCTGACCCGGCGCCGGTCGCGGATGTCGGCCAGCACGGTCTCCTCGGAATCGAGCAGAGCCCGTCCGTGCAGCATGAGCTGCACCGCGTGCAGGGCCGACTCGTCGCGGTCCAGCATGATCAGCTGCGCGGGCCCGAGCTGATGCAGCTGGCGGCACAGCTCGGCGCCGATGGAGCCGCCGGCGCCGGTCACCAGGACGCGCTGGCCCGCGATGTGCTCGCGGACCGAGGCCACGTCGGAGGTCACCGCCCGGCGGCCGAGCAGGTCGCTGATGCGGGGATCCCGGACGCCTTCGATCTGCGCGTGGCCGGCCAGCAGTTCCCGCAGCGACGGGATCACCTTCGGGACGAGCCCGCAGCGCTCGGCCGCCTCGGTGAGATCCTTGATGACCTTGCCGGTCTCCCTCGGCGATGGCGATGACCACGACCCTGGCCCCGGTGCTGGCGGCGACCTCCGCCATCTGGCCGCGGCCGCCGAGCACCGGGACGCCGTGGATCCGCAGGCGCCGCTTGGCGGGGTCGTCGTCGAGGATCGCCACCGGCTGGTAGGCCACGTCGGACTGGGTGGTCAGCCGGCGGATCAGCTGGGCGCCGGCGTCCCCGGCCCCGAAGACGATGATCTTCACGGCCGTCGGGGCGGGCGGCCGGGACCGTAGCCGCGCCGCGAAGGCCACGTACCGGGCGCCGAGCATCGCCACCAGGGCCAGCGCCGCGCTGCCCAGGACGGTCTGCGGTCCGATGCGCTGACTGGAGGTCAGCGTCGGGCCGACCAGCATCAGGCAGCACGCGACCAGCGCGGCCGCCAGTACCACCGCCTTGACCTCGTCCCGGCTCCCGCGCAGGCACCGGCCACGGTAGAGCCCGGCAGCCAGGCCGCACCCCGCGACCAGTGCGCAGATGCCCAGCGCCCCGTACCACGGAACGGCCCAGGCCCAGCCCAGTTGAACCCCGGCCAGGCCGCTCGTGGCCGCGGCCGCGACGAGCAGACCGCAGATCCAGGCGACGGTGTCGTACCCGGCCTCCGCAACCGTTCGCAGCCACCGGCGCCTGCTCAGGCCCCGCGCTAGCTGGCCCCAGACTCCGCCGGTCAACGCCTCCTCGGTCACGCCTTCCCCCATCGTGTCGCTGCCCGGAAGGCTTGACCCCTTGTCCCTACCCTAGGCATCTAGACAGGTTACATTGAGCGCTAATAAGATAACACAGAGTAAAGAGCTGGATTAGGCGTCAACCGAGGGGCGGCCCGCCGGCCCTCTGCACAGCGGCGGCCACGGGAAAGCGGCATTTTGCCCGGACGCGGCAAGGGAAAAGCAGCGCCGGGACCGTGCAAGCGGCCGTGCAGGCAGAGTGGGGGAATTTAATGTCGGAGATAACCAATCTGACCGGCGCCGGGCCTTCCGCTGAGGCCGCAGTCGGTGCCGCCGGGCCTTCCGCCGGGAATGGCGGCGAGCGCCGGCCGGCTCCGCGCCGGCGAAGGCGCCGTCCGTTGCGCATCGGGCTGATAGCAATCGGATCGCTGCTCGGCCTGGTGATCGCGGTGGCAGCCGTAGGTTATGGGTACGTCAACCACCTGGCCAGCAGCATTCCGCGTATCACGGTGGCCAACCTGGTCGCGGCGGACTCCTCCGGGCAGACGATTCTGGTCACTGCCAATCCGTTCGGCCCCACCGGGCGGAACGACCAGAGTACGTCGGTGCCCGCCTACAGCAGGCTGTTCATGCTCCTGCACATCGACGCCAACGGGAAGGCCGGCGGGGCGGTCACGATCCTGGGCGACACCATACTCAATGTGCCCGGTCACGGCGCTCAGCCGCTCTGGGAGGCAGACAAGCTCGGCGGCCCGAGCCTGGTGGTCAAGACCATCACGAACGCTACCGGGGTTCCCGTCAACCATTACGCGCGGATCGACTTCAACCACGTCGCCAGCCTCCTGGACGCCATCGGCGGGGTCACGATCACCATCCCGGACACCACCACCGCCTTCGGGCAAACCTTCCACAAGGGGCCCAACTTCCTCACCGGCGTCACGGCCGTCTACTACGCCCGCGACCCGTCGCTCAGCGACAACGGCCGGACGCTGCGCCAGGAGGTCCTGGTCCGCGACACCCTGGCCAAGATCGGAGATGAGCACCTGCTCACCAACCCGGTGACCATGGTCAGGGTGCTCAAGGCGATCACCGGCGCGCTGACCGTGGACAGCAACATGACCAACTCGCAGGTCATGTCGCTGGCCACGAAACTCGGCGGCCTGACCGGTTCCGCCGCCACCTTCGTGACCGCCCCCACGCAGACGGTCCACGGCAAGCTCGTGCTGAACACGGCGATCGCCGGCCAGTTGTGGACGGCGATCGAGAAGGACAACCTCAAGGGCTTCGCCGCCAAGTACCCGAAGACGGTGACGGCGCAGGACGTGCCCTGATGACCTAGGCAGCCCGGCCTGGAAACGCAGCGGGCCGGCCAGGATACGTCCTGGCCGGACCGTTGCTTGCTGAGTGTGCCGGTGCTGAGCCCGAGCTGTTACCAGACTTCGATGTTCGACGCGTCGAGCGCCTTCCACCAGGCGGCGTAGTCCTGGGCCGTCGTCCCGTAGCCCGGGCCCGGCTGAAGCAGGTTCGCCACCGTGATGAAGTCGTTCAGCATCCGCTTGTAGGCGGCCCGGTTGTGGTGCGGCAGCAGGGCGGGGGTGCGAAGGATCGTCCGGGCCTCGCCCCGCACGACCCGGGCGTCGGCCTCGAAGACCAGGTGGTTGGCGACGGTCGGCGCGTGATCCTCCGTCTCGAGGTCCGCGGCCAGGATGTCCACGTTCTGGTTGAACGTCGCCTGAGCCTGGCCGCCGGCCGACACCATCCACCGCACCGCCAGGTCGGTCTTGGAGGCGGCGGTCTTGGCGGCGGCGGTCTTGGCGGTGCCGGTCTTGGCGGTGGCGACAGGGAGGGTGTACGCGGCGGCAGAGGCAACGGGGGACGAGACAGGAGCAGCGACCGCGCCGTGGTGAGGGACTGCGCACACCGTCGCGATGGCGGCGGTGGCGGCGGCGGCCGCGGCGGCGGCTACGAGGCGATTGCGGCTCATGACTCATCCTTAGAACGTGATTCCGGGGTCTTCCGACCCCTTCACGTTCAGTTTCCGAAACGGAGGTGGCGCTTCGGTTTGCCGCTAGGTTGCACTCCGGGTGCAGTGCCACGGGCGATGACGGCGGCAGGCCGCGTTCACCGCCGCACCGCGCCCGCACCTGTCGTCCTCGGCCCGGTGGTGGCCGGGTTCGCCGTCGTGTTCCTGGCCATCGGCCCGCGCAGCTTCCGCCGCCGGGTACTCAGGTAACTGGCCGGCCGCGCCGGCGATCAGCTCGCGCAGCAGGTCGGCGTGCCCGTCCAGGCCGGGGCCGGCCGCCGCCGGATGGCCAAACGCTTAAGCCGGGTGTCAGGCCCGGCCCGGGGCCGTGCTCTCGGGTGCCTGCTGCGCGGCGATGCTGGCCCGTACCTCGTCCATGTCCAGCTCCCCGGCCTTGCTGATCAGCTGCTCGAGCGCGGCCTCCGGCAGCGCGCCGGGCTGGGAGAACAGCACGATACCGTCGCGGACGATCATCAGCGTCGGGATCGAGGAGATGTTGAACGCCGCCGCCACCTCGGGCTGCGCCTCGGTGTCCACCTTGCCGAACACCGCGTCCGGGTGCTGCTCGGACGCCTTCTCGAAGATCGGCCCGAACTTCCGGCACGGCCCGCACCAGGCCGCCCAGAAGTCGACGAGAACCAGGCCGTCGCCGCTCACCGTCGAGTTGAAGTTTTCGGCCGTAAGCTCGACCGTCGCCATCGCACGCCTCCTTAGCGCCGTAAATACCCGTAGGGGTATCGACAACGACGGCTCTCGTAAAATTCCGTATTCGGAATGAAACCGTACTTCCACTACCTCCTAGCGTGCTGAAACCGCGGTTTCATTCCACGCGGATCCGGATATCAGGCCAGCGACAGGAACAGCTTCTCCAGGCGGGCGCGCTCGGCGGCGGCCTGCGCGCGGCGCGGCCGCCGGATCACGTCCGCGAGCTCCTCGCGGTCCACGTTCACGCCCCACAGCATGTACCCCGAGGGGTATTGCTGCCGACCGGGCTCCGCGCGAGTTACTGTGAGGGCAACCGAGCACCGGGAGGCAGCGATGGGTCTGCACGGCCTGCTGTCGGTCACCATCGGCGTGCCCAACGTCGAGGAGACCGCCGCCTACTACGCCGACTTCGGCCTCGCATCGCAGGGCGACGGATGGTTCGCCACCCGGGACGCGGGCCGCCAGCTGCGGCTCGTGGCCGCGCCTTCCCGGCGGCTGATCGAGCTGCGGGTGGGCGCCGACGACGCCGACGACCTGGCCCGCGCCGCGGTCCGCCTGACCAAGATCGGCTTGATGCTGGACCTGCAGGACGGCAGCCTGGCGGCGATCGAGCCGGTCACCGGCGTCCGGATCGCCCTGGATGTCGCCCCGCGGCTCTCCCAGACCGCGGTCCCGGCCACCCCCTACAACGGCCCCGGCCGGTTCGAGCGGCAGGGCGACCGGGCCCCCGGCTTCACCCGGCCGGACCGGGTGCGCCCGCGCAAGCTCGGGCACGCCGTGCTGGGCAGCACCGACCCGCAGGCCACGATGTCGTTCTTCACCGACGGGCTCGGCTTCAAGGTCAGCGACCGGATCAAGGGCGTGGGCGCGTTCCTGCGCTGCTCGACCGACCACCACAACGTGCTGGTCCTGGCCGCGCCGGTCAGCTTCCTGCACCACACGTCCTGGCAGGTCGACGACGTTGACGACGTGGGCCGGGGAGCCTGCGCCATGCTCGAGGGCCGCCCCGAGCGGCACGTGTGGGGCCTCGGCCGCCACTACGCGGGCTCGAACTTCTTCTGGTACCTGAAGGACCCGGCGGGCAACTTCTCCGAGTACTACTCCGACATGGACTGCATCGTCGACGACCAGCTGTGGACGCCCGAAGATCTCGAGGGCGCCCGCGGCCTTTTCGCCTGGGGACCCCCGCCGCCGCCCTCGTTCATGCACCCCGACGACCTGGCCGCGCTGATGACCGGAGCCCATTCCGCCCGCTGACCCGAGCCCGCCCGGCCCGCTGAGGCCCGCGTGCCCTACGATCGGCCGGGTGAACGGTGCTCAGGCGCTGATCGCCAGCCTGACCGGGGCAGGCGTCGACGTATGCTTCATGAACCCCGGAACCTCGGAGATGCACTTCGTCGCGGCGCTGGACGCGGTGCCGCAGATGCGCGGGGTGCTGGCCCTGTTCGAGGGCGTGGCGACCGGCGCCGCCGACGGCTACGCCCGCATCACCGGCCGGCCCGCCGCGGTCCTCCTGCACCTCGGCCCCGGTCTGGCCAACGGCCTGTCCAACCTGCACAACGCCCGCCGCGCCGGCACCCCGGTCCTGGTCATCGTCGGCGCCCACGCCACCGGCCACGTCCGCTACGACGCGCCGCTGCAGTCCGACATCGAAGCCCTGGCCCGCACCGTCTCCGGCTGGGTCCACACCAGCGGCACCACCCGCGACCTGTCCCACGACGCCATGCGCGCCCTGTCCGCCGCCCGCCGCGGCCAGGTCGCCACCCTGATCCTCCCCGCCGACATCTCCTGGACCGACGGCGCCTCCATAGCACCCGCCCGCTCCCAGCCACTCAACCATACGACGTCGACCACTGTCGACGATCGTCAGGTGGCGGCGGTGGCTGGCCTGCTGGGACCGCGGGCGATGCTTTTCCTCGGCGGGAGGGCGTTGACCGAGCGCGGGCTGCGGGCGGCCAGCCGGATCAGCGCCGCGGCCGGAGCGCGGCTGCTGGCCGAGACCTTCCCGGCCCGGATGGAGCGCGGCGCCGGGCTGCCGGCCGTAGACCGCCTGGCCTACCTGGCCGAACAGGCCGAAGAGCAGCTAGCCGGGACCGGCCACCTCATCCTGGCCGGGGCGCGCTCGCCGGTGTCGTTCTTCGCCTACCCCGGTCAGCGCAGTGACCTGGTCCCGGACGCGTGCTCGGTGGCCGTTCTGGCCGATAAAGAACAAGACGTGGAGACGGCGCTTGACCGGCTCGCCGACCTCGTCGCGAGCGGGACCGAGCCCGTGCTGGCCCCGCTGGCCGTACCCGGCGTGGAGCCCGGCCCGCTGACCGCGATCAGCCTGGCCAACACGGTCGCCGCCTCGTTGCCCGAGCACGCCGTCGTGGCCGACGAGGCCAACACCTCGGGCTTCGCGCTGCCCCGGGCGCTCACCGGCGCGGCCCGGCACAGCCTGCTGACCCTGACCGGAGGCTCGATCGGCCAGGGCCTGCCCGTGGCCACCGGCGCGGCGATCGCCGCCCCCGACCGGCCGGTGCTGTGCCTGGAGGCCGACGGCAGCGCGCTGTACACCATCCAGGCGCTGTGGACCCAGGCCCGCGAGCAGCTCAACGTGACGACCGTGCTGATCAACAACGCCGCCTACGCGATCCTGCGGATGGAACTGGCCCGCACCGCCGCCGGGCAGGTGGGGCAGCGGGCCGCGCGGATGCTCGACCTGTCCGGCCCGACCCCGGACTTCACCTCGATCAGCACCGGGCTGGGCGTGCCCGCGGTCCGCGTCACCACCGCCGAGGACCTCGACCGGGAGCTGCGCCGGTCCTACGCCGAACCGGGCCCGCACCTGATCGAGGCGATCGTCCCCCCGGTCATTCCGGCCCCGGGGACGGCCTGGTAGCGAGTCAGGCCTGGCTGAGCAGCTGGGTGAGCTCGGCGTCGAAGTCGATGAACAGGCTCTCCTGCCCGGCCGGGACGATCCGGAACGTGCGGCGCAGGAAGCTGGCCACCGCCGCGGCGGGCGCCTCGAACTGCGCGTGCCCGAACGGCGAGGTCATCGAGATGTTCAAGATCCCGGTCCCGTCCTGGTCGGCCGGGTCACCGGGTGCCGCCGATGGCCAGGCCTGCACGTCACCGATTCCCTCGTGAGAGTGCAGGGCCGCCGCGAGCAGGTCGCGGGCGAGGGTCCATTCCACCGGTTCGTCGGTCCCGACGTGAAACGCCATCCGGACCGCGTACGGATCCTGGCAGGTGTAGTGCAAGCCGGCCATCAGCGGCACGATCGTGTGCTCCGGCCCGACCAGCCCCAAGCTCAGCTCCGCTGAGACGGCGACGCGGCTGTTGTTCATCTGCCACCCCTGTTCGTGTCGCCGAGCCGGCGTACACCGGGCCGGGAGCGCGATCATCATCTATTGCTACAGTTACCGGTCCCGGTAGCGATCCGGGTGCCGGGCCAGGTGCAGAACGGTTGCTGGACAATCGTTTGCGGTACCGCGTCAGGGGAGTTCCGATGACTGAGCCGGCGTTCGGCGACCTGCCGGTGCTTTTCGACTCCGGTGTCCGCTCCGGCTCCGACGTGATCAAGGCCCTGGCCCTGGGCGCCACCGCGGTCGGCATCGGCCGCCCCTACGCCTACGGCCTGGCCATCGGCGGCACCGACGGAATCGTCCACGTGCTGCGCGCCATCCTGGCCGAGGCCGACCTGATCATGGCCGTGGACGGTTACCCCGCCCTGGCCGACCTGACCCCGGACACGCTACGCCGGACCTGCGACCACGACTGAGATCAGCTCTTCTTCAGGCTCCCGATGCTGAGCGACCCGCCCGCCGGGGCCGCCGGCCGGTCCGCCTCGGCCTCGCGGACGTACTCGGCCGGATCCCGGTCGCGGGGCGTGACGCCCGCGTAGTTCCGCGCCTCGAAGGCCGCGAACGCCACGGCCAGGTCGTGCCGGTGCTGCAGGCTGGCCAGCCGGCGGAAGTCGGTCAGGCCCTCGCGCTCCTCCTCGGCCATGTGATCGCTGTTGGCCAGGTTCGCCGCGCTCACCGCGTCGTACCACCCGTCGCTGCCGACGGTGTGTCCGGCCACCTCCGCCACCGCGTCCCGGATGTCGTTGTGGTCGTGTATGGCGTCCAGCGTCTCGTCCTCCACCCCGGCCTTCCGCCGCGCGGCCACGCCTACCTGCAGCAGCGCTGGGTAGAAGACCTCCTCCTCGGCCGCCGCGTGCAGCTCAAGGAACGCCGCCAGCCGTCCCCACACCGCCGCCAGCACCTCGGTATCCGAACGCCCGATCTGTTCCAGCATCGCGAACAGCCGCCGCTGCTCATGGTGGTCGTCAAGGATCAGCTGGGTGATATCCACGCCCCATCCTCTCAGCCCGCAACGTTGAGCTTCGCGATGGGATCGGTCGGCATGTGCATGGCCTCCAGCAGCGCGAGCAGCTCATCGCGCTCGGCGGCGGTGACCGGGACATGGTTCGCGGCCAGCGACGCCGCCAGCTCGATGGTCAGCTCCCCGTACTCGCCGCCGCCCCGCATGCGCTTGATGCTCCACAGCGTGCTTTCCGTCACGCGGTCGGCGAACCGATCCGGAAGTGTCTCGGCTTTCTCGATGATCTCGTCTTCGGTCATGACGTCTCTTTCCGGGGATTGCGTACCACACCCGGCCCGCCTTCTTCAGGCCAGGCCGTCCAGACCTCTCCGCCACGCAGCACCACTACTGAGACTTCCACGCCCTCACGTGTACCGCTGCAAAGCCACCGGTTATTCCAATGCTGGTCTACCGGAGGAGAGTCAGGGTGCTGGGCCACGTTGAGCACATGGCGCATGATCTTCCCGTCGTCCCAGCTGGCCGGGAACTCTGTCTTGCCGGGCTTACCCGTTCCAGATCGATGCCCGCCACCGCCCTCCGGCTCACCATCCAGAATGTGCGTCGTGCGCTCTGCGCTGACGCGGAATCCATCGCGCGGCGGGCGGTCGTCCACAGCCATCGCATCCCAGCCGGAACGCCCGGTCGCCGCGTCCTGAACGTCGTCATTGGCCTGAGTAACTTTCCTGTCGGGGGCGTGCCGTGCCTCGTAGTACTCCGTCCGGGTTCGCGGTTCTGCCAGTTCTGCCTGCGACCCGGCCGCGTCGGTATCCAGCCTGCCGGCCTGGAGACGTCTCTCGGGCCGGGCATCGCGGCTCTCGCCGTCGTACGGCCCGTCTTGCGCCATCCTCCGCCCGGATCGTTCTCAG
>CAWFXW010000025.1:0-16613 GCA_963819785.1 uncultured Actinomycetes bacterium
GTATTGGTCATGGCCGAGGACTCCAGGTCCACATCCATGCAGCCGTCCAGGTAAGGCGCCGGGCGACCGTCGACGAGCCAGCGGCCGACCCCGTCAGATTCCAGCAGGGTCTCACACCGCCCCGTGGCAGTCCTGGCCGTGATGCGCGCGCTGCGGGTGGCCCAGGCCGCGTCTGCCTCGATGCGGTAGGTCACCACCCAGGTCTGGGCGTCCTCGATGGCGGTGGTGGTCCCGTCGATGCGCCAGCCGTGCTCCCGGGCGACGAAGTAGGCGACCTCGAAGCCCGACCGTGCCCCGCAGTGCTGCCAGCACGCGGTGGCTGGGGGCGGGCGGAAGGACATCGAGCCAAGTGTGACAGGGCTAACGGGCTCTGATCGCCGCACAGGAGATCAGATCGCCGCACAGGAGATCAGTCACGCTCCTTACCGCCAGTGGCCACGCGGGCCGCGGCGGACGCCGGCGCAGCCATGTCGCGATCGTTTTCCGCACCCGCCGGTCAGCGGCTTGCCGGAAGCGGGCCCCGGCTGGGTTCCCTGGGCGGCGGGACCTCCGATCTCGCGTTGGCGCAGGGAATCCCGGTCTCCGCGGGCTCTGGCCGCGGAGCCTGCCGAGGGTGCGTCAGGTCCGGCCCGAGGAGCCTGACTCCCTGGGCGGCGATGGACAGGCCTGCCACGCCGTGCGGGTCGCTGAGTGACTGACCGCTGAGCGTTTCGAGCCGGTGCAGCCGGTTGCGTACGGTGTTGCGGTGGCAGTACAGCTGCCGCGCCGCGGCGGAGGCGTTACCGCCGCATTCGAGCCAGATCCGCAGCGTGGTCAGCAGGATTTCCTGCTCTTCGCGGGCGAGATCGGCGACCCGGCCGAGCAGCCGGTGCACCACTCTGCCCGAGATGTCCGGCGTACCGGCGACCAGGGCCGCCACCGAGTCGTCGTCGATGGTGGCCACGCCGATGCTGCCGGGCGGCAGGCACCTTCTGGCGACCGCGGCGATCCCGAGTGCCCGGTCGGTGTCGAGGGCGTCGTCGTACTCGGGGCTGATCCCGACCCGGCCGGTGGCCACTCCGGCGAGCAGTTCCCGACGGCGAGCGCCGTCCGGTCCTGGCTGACCGCGACCACGCCCACCTGTTCGTCGGCGCGAAGGCGCCAGGCGGAGGGCACGCCCGAGCGGCGGAGGAACTGACCAGGCGCAGGCAGGTTCTCGATTCCGGTTCCCGGTGTTTCGGCTGACACCGCCAGGTAGCGGGCCCGCTCCGGCAGGCCGATGGCGGGCATGCTGCCGCCCAGCATCTTCCATTCGCCCGGCCGCCCCCCGAACAGGGTGTCGAGCAACAGCATTCGCCGCTGCTCATCCTCTCGGGCGGATTCGATCAGGGCGTCGCGGTACCCGGCGTTGACGGCCTCGGAGCTGGTGTCCACCCAGGCCCAGACCGTGGCCGACCCGCGCACCAACCCGTCCAGCCATTCCGGGCCTTTTCGCAGCGCCCGGTCGGCGAGCGCGCCCCAGATGACGTGAAAGCCCAGCCGGTAGGCGTGCAGCACCGACCCGAGCGGCACGCCCTGGCCGGCCCGGCGCTGGGCGGTGTCTCGCGAGGAGGAAGTGCTCGGCGATCGCTGGCTGGCGAGATCACCGACGAAGCTGGCCAGGTTGGCCCGGACGGCACGGCGCAGGTCGTCGGTCTCCACGGCGAGGTAAGACTCGTCGGCCTGCCGGATCATGACCAAAAGCTGCTCGGTCAGGTCTCCGAGCTCGTCAACCAGCTCGGCCGCGAGCCGGGCCACGACTGGGTGACCTGTCGGCCCGGTGGTGGCGCGGCTCGGCCCGGTGGTGGCGCGGCGCATGGCCTGAACAGTAGCGGCAGCGCTGCGAAGTGACCAGGTTCGCAGGCTGCCGGGGTGCACTCAGCCGCCGGTGCACAACGTGGCCGCATGACTTTTGTCCCCTCGCACAGTGCATTCCGGGCGGCGCGGCATGCATACTCCGGCTTTTACGGCGACCGGTATGCCCCGGGTCCGGGCCACGGCGGCCCGAGCCTCCTGTTCCGCCCGATCTGCAGCGTCCATCCTTCAGCGAGGAGCGAAAGTGAGCATGAAAGCCAGCAACCCGGCCGGTTCCAGCGACGGCTGGCGCGGCGGTGCGCTGCGGCGACCCGGCTTGCCGAGGCGGCAGTTCCTCGCCAGTGCGGGAGCGGCAGGCGCGGCGGCTTTGGCCGCCGGCGCCGCCGGCCTGGGCACGCCGGAAGCGCTGGCGGCCACCCGGACCAGCGCGTCCCCGCGCAGCGGCACGGGCCTGCCCAGCCTGCCCGAAGTGTGGAGCTGGGAGCAGCAGCTTGTCCAGTTCGGGACCAGATACACGGGCAGCAGCGGTCACGTGGCCTACGTGGACTGGCTCGCCGGGCAACTCTCCGCGGTACCTGGCTTTACCATGCGGACCGACCGGCACACCTTCAGCCGCTGGCTGGCCCGCGACTTCGCCCTCCGGGTGAGCGTCCCGTCGACCATCGGCCGGTCGGGCCGGGTCCCGCTGACCTACTACTACCCCTACTCCGGGCAGACGCCGCCCGGCGGCGTGACCGGCACCCTGGTCGACCTCGGCACCGTTACGCCCGCCAGCGGCCCCACCGCAGCCTTCTGGGCACCGGCCAAAGGCGCGATCGCGCTGGTGCGGACCGCGCCGCCGGTCTTCGACCTGGACCTTGGCCAGACGGCCATCGGCGGCTACGAGCCGGGCAAGACTTCTGCTCAGGCCGCCGCGGACTACACCGCTTACGCTGCCGCGCTGGCCCATCCCGCCTGGCAGGGCATATTCGACCCGGTTCCGCTGCTCGCCGCGAGGAACGCCGGGGTGCTCGGCGTGGTCTGTGCCTGGACCGGACTCCCTGACAACGAGGTCATCAACCAGTACAACCCGTTCACCACGGGTTATCCGACGGCATCCGGCCTGCCGGCCCCTGGCGATCCGGGCTGCCCTGCGGTATGGGTCGGCGACTCGACGGGCACCGAGCTGGCCGTGCTCGCGGCGAGCGGCCAGGCGAGCGCGACGCTCGTGCTCACCGCGGACATCACCGCGGGCGCGGCCACCGAGACGGTCTGGGGCTCGCTGAAAGGCTCGGGCAACACCGGCCAGAACATCATCATCAACACGCACACCGACGGGCCGAACGCCACCGAGGAGAACGGCGGACTCGGGCTCGTCGCCCTCGCCCAGTACCTGGCGGGCCTTCCCTCGCGCAACCACGACATGTACTTCGCGCTGGTCACCGGGCACTTCCAGCTGCCGCAGTTCACCCAGGCCATCCCGAACCCCAAGAACACCGAGATCGGCACCGACGCCACCAGCGTCTGGATGCTCGACCACCCGGACATCTACCAGGCTGCCACGCTCGGCGTGACCGTCGAGCACCTCGGCGCCACGATGTGGACGAACGACCCCGTGACCGGGCAGTACGTGCCGACAGGCGGTTCCGAGTGGGGCACCACGTACACCATGCAGCGGGACATCACCAGCCCGGCCAACGCCGAGCAGGACGCGTACCTCGCTGCGGTCACCGCGGTCAACGGGAGGGGCTGGCCGGAATATCCCGTGGCCACCGTGCGGCCCGCCTCCGCCCCCGGCGTGCCGCTCTACCTCGGCGAGGGCGCGCCGCTGTACCAGGCGGGTCTCGGCACTGTCTCGCTTTGCCCCCTTCCCACCTACCTGCTGCAGGCAGGGGACGCGCAGCGGCCGCACCTGCTCGACCTCGACAAGCTGGACCAGCGCCTGATGTACGGCGAAATTCTCGCGTTCGCCCAGGTCATCAAGGCTCTCGACGCGGCCCCGGCGGCCGCCCTGTAGAAATGCCGGGAGCGCCTCGCTCTCCGCGCCGGCCTGGTCTGACGCAGCCTGGCCGTACGCAGCCTGGCCGTACGCAGCCTGGCCGTACGCAGCCTGGCCGTACGCAGCCTGGCCGTACGCAGCCTGGCCGTACGCAGCCTGGCTGTACCGGGGCGGCCGCCCCGGCTGACCGTCCGGGAGATGGACAACGCGGTTCGGCGGGTCGCCGAGCTGCAGGCACCCTGGAGCGTTGACCGGCAGTGGCAGAGCAGGTAAAGATCACGGCTGTGGACTCAGGAACGCGGGAGCCGTAACCAAGGAGGGCAGGCGCAGGTGAACAGCGCACTGGATCGTGACGCCAGGACCCGGGCCCGGGTGGAGCAGCACTGGGAGGCCTCCGAGAGCGGGGACATCGACACCGAGCACGCGATCTACGCCGAAGATGGGATCCTGGACTACCCGCAGTCCGGGGAGCGCTTCCGGGGCCGGTCCAAGATCCAGGCGCAGCGCGGCGGGCACCCGGCCGAACGCCACTTCCGTGTTCTGCGGATCCGGGGCGCCGGAGACCTGTGGGTGAGCGAGTGCGTGATCACCTATGACGGCGCGCCCACCTACTCGGTGAGCCTCATGGAGTTCGCCGGTGATCTGGTCACGCACGAGACCCAGTACTTTGCCGACCCCTTCCCGGCGGCTGCCTCGCGGGCGGCGCTGGCTGAGACGATCCCGGACCGCGACCGATGAACCCACGCGCCAGCTCCCTGCCCAGGTCAGTTTCGTTACTCTGAGTGCGGGTCTGGTACTTGTGGGCGCAACGGCCTTGTTGTGACGCAGTTGACAGTGACACGATGCAGGTTGGCCACTCGATGCTGTGAGAGGTAGTCATCCGATGCGTCCTGACATCAGGCCTGGCGGCATCTTCCCCGATTACGCGCTGCCGGACCACATCGGCACGGTGCGCACGCTCAGCGAGCTGCAGGGCAGCGATCCGCTGATCCTCACCCTGGCGCGCGGCAACTACTGCCCCAAAGAGCACCAGCAGCACCTCGAGCTGGCGGCCAACTACCCGAAGATCGCGGTGGCCTACACCCAGGTCGCTACTATCGCCACCGACGACCATCACACCCTGCAAGAGTTCCGCGCGTCGGTGGGCGCCCAGTGGACCTTCCTGTCCGATCCCGGCCGGACCGTCCAGCAGGACCTCGACATCGCCGAGTACACCGACCCCGAGCACAACCCCATGATCCCGCACACGCTGGTACTCAAGCCGGGGCTGGTCATTCACAGTGTCTATAACGGCTACTGGTTCTGGGGCCGCCCGTCGTTCTACGACCTGTGGCATGACCTGCGTGCCGCCAGTAGCGAGACCCGCCCGGACTGGGATCTGAGCACCCCGGGCCTCCGCGAAGCCTGGGACAAGGGCGACTACTCGAAGTTTCACGGCTGGGACCGGCGGACCCCCGGGTCGACGCCGACATCGTATGTGTAACACAGCGGTATGCGAGCTGCTCGGGATTGAACAACCGATCGTCCAGGCATCCATGGCCGACGTTCCCCAACTGGCCGCGGCGGTCTCGAATGCCGGCGCGCTCGGCATGGTGACGCTCACGTGGTCCGCCGACGTCGGAGCCAGCGTTCGTGCGACCGCGGCGCTGACCGCGCGGCCGTTCGGCGGCAACCTGGTTCTCACCGAAGATCGTCACGGCCGCCTAGACCAGGCCCTCGAGGCCGGCTTGCGGATCGTCTCGTTCATGTGGGGGGATCCCAGCGGCTACATCGAGCCGGTGCACGCCGCCGGGGGGATCGTTTTGCACACGGTCGGCAGTGCCGAGGAGGCACGGCGGGCGGTCGCGGCCGGCGCGGACGTGATTGTCGCGCAAGGCTGGGAGGCGGGCGGGCACGTGTGGGGCAAGGTCGCAACACTGCCGCTGGTGCCTGCCGTCGTGGACGCGGTGGCGCCGGTGCCGGTGATCGCGGCCGGCGGGATCGGTGACGCTCGCGGAGTGGCCGCGGTGCTCGCCCTGGGAGCGCAGGCCGCGTGGCTGGGCACGCGGTTCCTGCTGGCCCAGGAGATGCCGCTGCACGAGGACTACCGGCGCCGGCTGATAGCGGCCGCTGAGACCGATGCGCAGTGGTACCCCAACCTGTACGACGTCGGGTGGCCCGATTCTCCCCACCGCGCCCTCCGCAACTCAACGGCCAAGGCGTGGGAAGCCGCGGGCCGCCCCCCAGACGACCAGCGGCCAGGAAACGGCGACGTGATCGCGCACTTCGCCTCCGGCGAGGCGATCGTCCGCTACGAGCCAGCGCCGCCGATGGTCGGGACGACCGGGGAGATCGAAGCGCTGTCGATGTGGGCCGGCCAGAGCGTGGCCCTCGCGAAAAAGTCACAGTCGGCGGCGGACATCGTGACCGAGCTCACCTCCCGCCTGTAACCCGGGGACGGAGCCGCTCGCACCGCGGCCGCTGGCGCTTTTGTTCCCGGCCAGCAAGCACGTTTAAAACTGAAGTCCCGGCCGCTCGACCCGTGGATAACGGCGGAGCCCACGCCGTTCACGCCGCTCACCGCCGCACCTGAGCGATCCCGCGACCACAAGCGCATGAGCACGAACGCATGAGAACGGAGAACCCCGTGAGCGAAACCGGGCAGAGGGTGGCAATCGTGACGGGCGGCTCGCAGGGAATCGGCGCCGGCCTCGTCGACGGGTACCGGCAGCGACGGTGGGCGGTCGTGGCGAATTCTCGCCACATCAAGCCGTCGAAGGACCCGGACGTCCTCACGGTCGAGGGCGACATCTCCGAGCAGGCCACCGCCGACCAGATCATCAGCCAGGCAATTGATCGCTTCGGGCGCGTCGACACCCTGGTCAACAACGCAGGCGTCTTCGTCGCCAAGCCGTTCACCGACTACACCGCCGAGGACTACGCGCTAGTCACCGGCATCAACCTCGCCGGATTCTTCTGGCTGACCCAGCGCGTCATCCGCCAGATGCTGAAGCAGCGCAGCGGCCACGTCGTCAACATCAGCGCCAGCGTCGCGGAGCACGCTGACGCTGTGGAGCCAACCGCGCTGACCGCGCTGACAAAGGGCGGCCTGGCCGCGGTCACCAGGTCGCTGGCGGTCGAGTACGCCTCCCGCGGCATCCGCGTCAACGGCGTCGCGCCAGGCATCATCCAGACCCCGCTGCACCCAGCCGAGGCCTACACGCCCGAGGCGCTCGCGGGGAAACTGCCCCCGCTCGGGCGCGTGGGCCAGGTCAGCGATGTCGTGGACGGCATCCTGTACCTGGAGTCAGCGTCGTACGTCACCGGAGAGATCCTGTACATCGACGGAGGCCGAACCGCCGGTCACTGAGGCAGCTCATCCTGGCCGAGTTTGGTGCCCCTCGTGACGGCCGGGCAGCGATGACCGCGGCGGGCCGCGCCGGGACCCGGATCCACTACGCAGCGTCTCGGCGCTCATCCCCCGCTGGCCCGAGGCCACGGTGATCGCCGCCCACTGCGCGGAGTAGTCGCCGGCGTACTCGCGGACCAGCCGGATCGCCCACCTGCTCATGTCGGCAAACAGGCAGACAGAGCCCCAACTCGGGCAAATGGGAGTTATAGGTAACAGCGCATTATTTCGGATCCGGCCACCTTCGGGGCCGAATCCTGGCATTGTGGCTTGGAGCACCCAGCGCGCGCAAAGTTGCCAAAGTGGCCCGTCGCCCTGACCCTGCGACACATGCGCACGCCGATGCTCAGCCGCCGCTCTCGCGGCGGCGGGCATACGCCCATGGGTGGACGCCGAGCACGCCAAGTGCGCAACCGAAAGGTCATTTTGGCTACCAAGAAGACACCCAACCGCAAGTTCTCCACACTCACCGTCGCGGCAGCAGGCTGCGCGGTCGCCGTGGCCGCCATCGCCTCGGGCGCAGCAACCAGCGCCGCCACGGCGGCCAGCGCGACCGGGCCAGCCGCCGCGGCCGAGCCACACCAAGGCGCCGTCCTGGACGCCTTCACCAG
Source organism: uncultured Actinomycetes bacterium (assembly GCA_963819785.1). Lineage (GTDB taxonomy): Bacteria > Actinomycetota > Actinomycetes > Streptosporangiales > Streptosporangiaceae > Palsa-504. The sequence continues at coordinate 7,811 of CAWFXW010000025.1, forward strand.
GCCGCTCACCGCCGGCTACAGCTTCGGCGCGCTCGAACACCTCTGGACGGCCGCAGGCGGCAGCGGCAGGACCGCCTCCCACGCCGCCTGCATCGCCGAGCATGAATCGGGCGGCAACCCCAACGCCATCAGCCGGACCAACGACTGGGGCCTGTGGCAGATCCACAACGGCGGGCTCCGCATGCTCAACCCGGCCGCGAACGCCGCGACCGCCGTCCGCATGTCAGACAATGGCCGCAACTGGTCAGCGTGGACAACCCGGGGAATGTGCTAGCGCGACGGCAGTGATGCGGCAGCCATCAGCTGTTTCCGCAGTTCAAGGGACATATCTACGTATGCAGCCAGATGCTGCCCAGGTTGCGATAATTACTCAGGTTGTCCAGGCGGCTCCTCGAAGGAGCCGACATGGACGAGGACAACGACGGCAGGTTCCCGACGACAGCCTTGTAGAGCCGCGCAAGCAAATCCAGCAGCGCCCTGCGCCGCGCCAGGACCAGGGGTCGCCTTCCATCCGGCAGGCGACCCCTGGTATGCGGCCGGACGCGTGATTAGGGTGGTGAGCCATGTCGGCTGACCCTGCGGGCCTCGGTTCTCCAGGTGGTGGAGCGTCGCAGCGCCCGCAAGGCGGGCCCGGGCCGCGCGTACTAGAGCGGTTGGATGAGCGCGAATGCCTGCAGCTGCTTGGCGCAGAGCGGCTCGGACGCCTGGCCTACACCGGCCGGTTTGGCCCCACCGTGTTGCCGGTGCTGTACAAGCTGCACGAAGGGTCGGTCGTTTTCCGCATCGTCCAGGACACCTTCACCGAAGAGGACCTGCGGACCGGTATCGCGCACGCTGAGTACCAGGTGGCCTTCGAGGTCGACCATTACGATCCGGACACCCTCGACGGATGGGTTGTGCTGGTGGTCGGGCCGGCGCATCATGTGGACACCGAGGCCGAGCGGGCGGCGATCATCAGCGCCGGGGACAACCCGTGGACGGAGGCCGAATCCGAGCCGCTGGTCCGGGTGCAGCCCACCCGCATCGGCGGCCGCCGTCGGAGCCGACCGTGACGCCAGCTCTAGCTTGCTGGTCACCGTGACAATGCGACTTTCCCCGCGGGTGGGCCTTGGCTTGCTCGTAGAGCGGTTCGGGGGCCAGGTCGATCGAGCCATATGCCGGTCCTGCGTCAGGCTGACTTCTGATCGTCTTGGGCGTGCCCGCTGGTGACGGCCCGTTCGCTCGAGCCGCTTGGTGATCTCAGCCATGTCCGGCGGCGAGCCGCCCTGGGCGGCATGTTCCAGGATTGACCGGACGTAGCTGGTGTAGCGGCCGAGGGGGTGGTCGATGACATCAGCCACGAGGGGCGTCGACGGCGGCTTGTGGTCAGAGCACGCGCTGGGCTGCGGCCGAGGGCACGGCGTTCATGAACTCCGGCTCGTTCCAGGCCCGGTCGGCGTACGCGGCGCGGAGCCCCGATTCGACCTGACCGGTGTCGGTGTCCGGGACGAGCGCGATGGCCGAGCCACCGAAACCGCCGCCCGTCATCCGGGCCCCGAGGGCGCCGGCCTCAACGGCGACGTCCACCGCCACGTCGGCCTCGGGCCAGGACACCTCGAAGTCATCGCGCAGCGAGGCGTGCGACTCCGTGAGCAGCGCACCGACGTCAGCGAGCGCGTGCAGATCGTCGCCGCGGGTCGAGCGCAGTAGCGCGGCCACCTGCTGGACCCGCTGGTTGTCCGTGACGACATGGCGGACCCGGCGGTACAGCACCGGGTCGTCCAGCGCGGCCAGTTCGCTGACGTCCGTTACCGCCCGCAGCGATGGCACCCCGAGCCGCTGGGCGGCCTCGTGGCACTCGGCCTGCCGGTTGCCGTACTCCCCAGCGGTCAGCTCGTGCTTGGCCCGGGTATCGATCACCAGCACGCGGACTCCGGCCGCGGCGGGATCGAACGGTACCTGGCTGGACTCCAGCGACTGGCAGTCCAGCAACAGCGCGTGATCCGCGCGGCACAGCAGGGACGCGGACTGGTCCATGATCCCGGACGGGACACCGACGAACTCGTTCTCCGCCCGGCGCGTGATCCGCGCCAGTTCCGGCCGGGCCACGTCCACGGCCCCCGACAGTCCGGTCAGGGCCAGCGCGACCGAGCATTCCAGAGCGGCGGAGGAGGACAGCCCGGCTCCGTCGGCCAGGCATGAGTCGATGGCCAGGTTCACACCCTGGACCGGGTGCCCCGCAGCGAGCATGGACCAGGCAACTCCGGCCGCGTACCTCGCCCATCCCGGCATGCCGTCCCGGACCTCGCCCGGCGATGCCCCGGCGGCCCGCAGCAGGTTCAGCGGGACATCGACGACGGCGTCCGGGTCACGCCGGGTCCGCAGCGCGAGCACGTCATCAGTGCGCGGGGCCGCGGCGGCCACCACCCCCTGGCCGAGCGCGAAGGGCAGCACGAAGCCCTCGTTGTAGTCGGTGTGCTCACCGATCAGGTTGACCCGCCCCGGAGCGAACCAGACGCCCTCCGGTTCCGGCCCGAAACAGGCCGCGAACCAGCGTGCCCCCTGCTCCGAGAAGTCCCGCCGGGCCTCGGGCCCCGCCCCGCCCGGGCCGGGGCCGGACGGGCCGGGCGTCATCGGGCACCCGCCCCCGCCCGCGCCGCCTGGCCCTGGGCGAAGGTCCAGGCGTCGGCGACCATCGCCCGCAGATCACGGCTGGCGTGCCAGCCGAGGGCCGAGCTGATGCGCTGCGACGAGGCGACCAGCACCGCCGGGTCACCCGGCCGCCGGGGGGCCACCTCGACCGGGATGTCCTGGCCGGTCACCTCCGCGCAGACGTCGATGACCTCGCGGACTGAGAACCCGGCCCCGTCGCCGAGGTTGAAGATCTGGTGCTCGCCGGGCCGGCACCCGTCCAGGGCCAGCAGGTGAGCATCGGCCAGGTCGGCAACGTGGATGTAGTCGCGCAGGCAGGTGCCGTCGGGAGTGGGGTAGTCGGCCCCGAAGATCTTGACCGCCCGGGCGCCGGGAGCGGTCCCGGCCGTCGCGGGCCGGGCTATCTTCAGGACGTTCGGGATCAGGTGGGTTTCGGGGGAGTGCCGTTCCCCATACCATTTCCCGGCGGAGTCCTGGTACGCGCCGGCGACGTTGAAGTACCGCAGGCTCATCGCGCCGAAGCCGTACATGCGGGCGAACTCGGTCAGGCTCGTGTCCACGGCGAGCTTGGAGGCACCGTACGGGCTGGTGGGCCGGGTGGGGGCGGTTTCCTCGATCGGCGTCCGCTCCGGCTCGCCGTACACCGCGGCGGTTGAGGAGAAGACGATCCGGCGGACGCCGGTCTCCCGCATGGCTTCGAACAAGGCCAGACTGCCGCCCAGGTTGTCCGACCAGTAAAGGCCTGGATGGGCGACCGACTCGCCCACCAGCGACTTGGCCGCGAAGTGCAGCACCGCGTCGGTGCCGTCGGCCAGCACCGCGGCCGCGTCGTCGCGCAGTGTTCCGTGCACGAACGACGCCTTGGGCGGGACGGCGTCGGCGTGCCCGGTGGACAGGTCATCGAGCACCGTGACCTCGTGCCCGGCCTCGATCAGCGCGGCGGCGACCACGCTGCCGATGTATCCCGCGCCGCCCGTGACGAGCAGCTTCATCCTGCCTCCCGTAGTCTGCGTGCCGCGGTTTCCGGCACGATGTCGTTGATCCATACGCCCATGCCCAACTCGGTCCCGGCCAGGTACTTGAGCTTGCCGGGCGCGCGCCGGACGGTGAAAACCTGAAGATGCAGGCCGAACTCCGCCCGCGCGACGGAGTCGGTGACCGGCGCCTGGTGCCACGCCGCGATGTACGGGGCGGGCGTATCGAAGAGCCGGTCGAACCGGCGCAGCACGTCCAGATCCAGGTCACCGAACGCCGCGCGGGCCGGGTCGTCCAGGGCGGCCAGGTCAGGCACCCGGCGGGCCAGGAGGATCAGCAGCTCATACGGCCAGCGGGCGGCGGGCGGGACGAACGCCGTCCAGTGCTCGTTGCCGGCCACTATCCGCGTGCCGTCCTTCTGCTCTGCACCGAGCAGATCCTCGAAGAGGTTCCGGCCGGTCTGGGCCGTGTAGGACCGTGACTGCGCCACCATCTGCCGGGTCCGCGGCGTCACGAACGGGAACGCGTAGATCTGGCCGTGCGGATGGTGCAGGGTGACCCCGATTTCCTCGCCCCGGTTCTCGAAGCAGTAGACCTGCTCGATCCCGTCCATGGCGCTGAGCGTGGCGGTGCGGTCGGCCCAGGCCTCCACCACGGTGCGCACCCGGCGCGGCGTCAGGCTGGCGAAGGAGGCGTTGTGCACCGAGGTAAAGCAGACGACCTCGCAGCGGCCGTACCCCGGGCGCTGCGGCGACAGGCCGTCGTCCAGGGCCGGACCGGCCTGATCGGCGGCTTCGGTGCCCGGCAGCGCGCTTGCCCCGCGCAAAGAGGGGAAGCGGTTCTCAAAGACCACGACGTCGTAGCTGTCGGCCGGGATCTCGGTCGGACGGCCGGGCGCCGACGGATCGAGCGGGCACTGGTCAGGAGGTGGCAGGAACGTGCGGTCCTGGCGCTGGGCGGCGATGACCACCCACTCGCCCAGCAGCGGATCCCAGCGAACTGCCTGCTCAGGGCGCTCGGGGCGTCGGGCGTCGGGCGTGGGCACCGGGGCCGGGCCGTCGCGCGTATCCCGGGCGAGCGCCCGGTTCAGCCCTGGACTCTCATCGAAATATATGATCTCGCGCCCGTCCGCCAGGCGCGCACTGTTCTTCCAGACAAGCTGGCTGTTCTTCCAGACAAGCTGGCCGCCGCCGGTCTGCGTTGGTTCGGTACCCACAGCACCCATACGCTACCGGGTTTTCGCGATCTTGTTCTGCCCGGGAATGTTCTCGATCACACAGGAGTGGCCGGGAACTAAACATGATTGGCCTGGAACAAACATCATGCTGGACGGCGGCGGCCCGCGCCCGCGGCCCGTGCGGCGGCTCTTCCGCACATCGCCCAGCACACGAACACATGCATGCAGGACACGAACACATGCATTTAGACTGGCCGGACACAGTGCCCAGTGCCCGCCGGCCAGTTGGCCGGGCACTCGGAGAAGCCGGGGATCGTCGTGAGCAAGCTCATCGGGGATATCGTCATTATCCTCGTCATCATCCTCATCGGCGGGTTCTTCGCGGGGGCGGAGATGGCCCTGGTCTCGCTGCGCGAGGGCCAGATCCGCAAGCTCTCGCGGCGCGGCAAGCGGGGCCGGCGGGCCGCGAAGCTGGCCCAGGATCCGAACCGGTTCCTGTCGGCGGTGCAGATCGGGGTGACGCTGGCCACCCTGTTCACCGGCGCGTACGGCGCCGCGACCTTGGCGGACATGCTGAGCTCGGCCCTGGTCCGCGAGCACATATCGCACGATATCGCCTCCCCCCTTGCGTTCGCACTGGTCACGGTGGCCATCACCTACGTCACGCTGATCCTGGGCGAGCTCGCGCCCAAGCGGATCGCGCTGCAGCGGCAGGAGCGGGTGGCGCTGGCCGCCGCGCCGATCCTGGATCGGATCGCCATCCTGGCCCGGCCGCTGGTGTGGCTGCTGTCGAAGTCGACCAACCTCGTCGTCACCATCGTGGGCGGTAACCCGAGGGCCAACCGCACGGTCATGACCGAAGAGGAACTGCGCGACCTGGTCGCCAGTAACCAGGCGCTCAGCCAGGATGAGCGGGAAATCGTCGCGGACGTCTTCGACGCGGGCAAGCGGCAGCTCCGCGAGGTGCTGCTGCCCCGCACCGAGGTGGAGTTCGTATCCGCCGACACCCCGCTGAGCGAGGCCGCCCGGCTCGCCGCGAGCGTGCCCTACTCGCGGCTGCCGGTTTACCGGGACTCCTACGACAATGTGATCGGTTTTGTTCATATTCGCGACCTGCTCGACCCGGCCCGGTCCGGCCGCCCGCTGACGGTGGGGCAGGTCGCACGGCACGTCAAGTTCCTGCCGATCAGCAAGACCGTGCTCACCTCGCTGTCGGAGATGCGCCGGGAGCGGGCGCACCTGGCCATCGTGATCGACGAGTACGGCGGCACCGCCGGCATCGTCACGCTGGAGGACCTGGTCGAGGAGCTGATCGGTGACATCCGCGACGAGTACGACGTCGCCGACAGCGAGCCGCGGCGGCTGCGGGGCGGCGAGGTCGAAGTGGATGGCTTGCTCAACCTGCACGAGTTCGCCGAGCAGACCGGGATCGACCTGCCCGAGGGCCCGTATGAGACGGCCGCCGGCTTCGTGCTCGCCGGGCTGGGCGAGGTGCCGGCGGTGGGGCAGTCGGTGGAGGTCGCGGAGCACCGGATCACCGTGACCGAGATGGACGGCCGGCGCATTGCCCGGCTCAGGATCGCCCCGGCGGGCGGCAACCCTGAACCGCCGGACGGCTCACCCCCGCACGCCGTGGGCCAGCCCGCCGCCGCGTCGGCCAGCCCCGCGCCGGCCAGTCCTGCGCCCGCCGGTCCCGCGCCCGCCAGTCCCACGCCCGCCAGTCCCGCGCCGGCCGGCCCTGCGTCGGCCGGTCCCGCGTCGGCCGGTCCCGCGTCGCCTAGTCCGGCGCCCCCCAGTCCCGCAGCCGCCGGCCCGGCGTCCTCGGCGGCCAACGCACCGGCCGGCTCCGCTTCGGCCGAACCGGCACGGGCCGACCCTTCGCCCACGCCGGCTGTCCCCGCGCCGCCCGACCCCGTTCCGCCGCCCGCGTCCGCGCCGCCCGACCCCGTCCCGGCGTCCCGCCGCCGAACGGCTCGCCGCCGAACGGCCAGGGTGCCGCGGATCAGCCGCCGAACGGCCAGGGTGCCGTGGATCAGCCGCCGAACGGCCAGGGTGCCGTGGATCAGCCGCCGAACGGCCAGGGTGCCGTGGATCAGCCGCCGAACGGCCAGGGTGCCGTGGATCAGCCGCCGAACGGCCAGGGCGCCGTGGATCAGCCGCCGAACGGCCAGGGTGCCGTGGATCAGCCGCCGAACGGCCAGGGTGCCGTGGATCAGCCGCCGAACGGACCCGGCGCGGACGTCCCAGCCGATCAGAACGGGCAGTACCGCAGCTCAGCCGGTAAGCGGGGGAAGATGCCCTAAACTCGGCAGGTGCACTCGGCTGACAGTTTTGACACCGTTCTCGTGGTGGACTTCGGTGCGCAGTACGCACAGCTCATCGCGCGCCGCGTCCGCGAGTGCCACGTGTACTCGGAGATCGTCCCGCATACGATGCCTGTCGCGGAAATGCTGGCCCGCAAGCCCAAGGCGATCATCCTGTCCGGCGGCCCCGCGTCCGTGTACGCCGACGGCGCCCCGCCCGCGCCGCCCGGCCAGCCGGACCTGTTCAGCGCCGGCGTCCCGGTCCTGGGCATCTGCTACGGCTTCCAGCTGATGGTCGAGGGCCTCGGCGGTACGGTGCGCCGCACTGGTGCCGCCGAGTACGGCGCGACCACGCTGGAGGTCACGGCGCCCGGGCCGGATGCGGCCGGCGGCCTGCTGGCCGGGCTGCCGGTTCGCCAGCGGGTGTGGATGTCACACGGTGACACCTGTGTGGCGGCGCCCCCCGGGTTCGAGGTCACCGCCTCGACCGGGGCAACACCGGTGGCCGTGATCGAGGACGGCACCCGCAAGCTCTACGGAGTGCAGTTCCACCCCGAGGTCATGCACACCGACCACGGCCTGGCCGTGCTGCAGCGCTTCCTGGACGCTGCCGGCTGCCAGCCCAGCTGGACCACGGCCGGCATCATCGACGAGCAGGTCGAGCGGATCCGGGATCAGGTCGGTGCCGCCGTCGCCGTGTGCGGGCTGTCCGGCGGGGTGGACTCGGCCGCCGCCGCGGCGCTGGTCCAGCGTGCGATCGGCGACCGGCTGCACTGCGTGTTCGTGGACCACGGCCTGCTCCGCAAGGGCGAGGCCGAGCAGGTGGAGAACGATTTCGTCGCCGCGACCGGCGTCCGGCTGAAGGTGGTCAGCGCGGCGGAGCAGTTCCTGGGGGCGCTGACCGGGGTGACCGACCCGGAGCAGAAGCGGAAGATCATCGGCCGGGAGTTCATCCGGGCCTTCGAGCGCGCCGCGCTGGAGATCGCCGCGGACGCGCAGAGCCACGGGGAGTCAGCTGGTTTCCTCGTCCAGGGGACGCTGTACCCGGACGTCGTCGAATCCGGCGGCGGCACCGGCGCGGCCAATATCAAGTCCCACCACAACGTCGGCGGGCTGCCCAGCGATCTGAAGTTCCAGCTGGTAGAGCCGCTCCGGTCACTGTTCAAGGACGAGGTGCGGCGGGTCGGTGCGGAGCTGGGCCTGCCGCACGACATCGTGTGGCGGCAGCCGTTCCCCGGCCCGGGGCTGGCCATCCGGATCATCGGTGAGGTGACCGCGGACCGGCTCGCCATCCTGCGCGAAGCCGACGCGATCGTCCGCGCGGAGCTGTCCCGGGCCGGGCTCGACCAGCGCATCTGGCAGTGCCCGGTCGTGCTGCTGGCCGACGTCCGTTCCGTCGGGGTCCAGGGCGACGGCCGTACCTACGGGCACCCGGTGGTGCTCCGGCCGGTGACCAGCGAGGACGCGATGACCGCGGACTGGGCGCGGCTGCCCGATGATGTCCTGGCGCATATCTCCACCCGGATCACCAACGAGGTCCCGCAGATCGACCGAGTCGTGCTCGACGTGACGAGCAAGCCGCCCGGCACGATCGAGTGGGAGTAGCCCGCCTCGGCCGCACTGGCCGGAACGGCTGAGGGCCGCTGCGCACGTGAACCAGGCTGCCGTCCCGGGATGATTTCCCGTCGGCGGCTGGCAGCTGCTCTTCGTGCGGAGC
>CAWFXW010000026.1:0-1173581 GCA_963819785.1 uncultured Actinomycetes bacterium
CGGAACTCGTAGGCACCCCCAGGCTGGGTCAGCGTGTCGGCGGCCGGCGTACTGGTACGGCACATCGGCAGGCTGACCGGCGGCTGCGTCCCCGATGCTCAGCAGCGGGCGGCATGCAGCTCTTCTGGGGAGGTCACTGGGCTCGGGCAGGCAGCGGGTCCAGGATCTTCCAGCGCCGGGCCACCGCCTTGTCGACGTCCTGCACCACGTCCCGGATGACCGAGGGCACTCGCCTTCCGCCCCTCCCCGCAGCGTCAGCTTTTCGCGGCGTTGTACGGTCCCCGTGTATTGGCGTCCCGCACTATACCTCGGTGATAAATCACGATTAAAGGGAATCTCGCAACCACGCGCATTAGTCCCCGTGACCTCTGGGTAGCGCGTGATGGCATAGCACCTGGCCGGGTGGCGGCGGGTGGCGGGTGGTGGCGGGCGGCGGCAACTACGTCGTTGTGGCAACGTAGTAGTCAGGTGTGCGTCGTTGTGGCAACGACGTAGTTGGCAGGCGCCGAAGGCCGGGTCAGGTGATGACCAGAGAAGCAGGCGGGGCAGGAGTGTCCGGAGAGGATCTGGCTCGAGACGCCGGCCTCGTTCATGTCGCGCAGCTCCGCGCTTGAGTTCGCGGATCTCGTCGCGGAGGCGGGCCGCCATCTCGAACTGGAGTTCGTCGGCGGCCGGGTGCATCTGCTCGGTGAGCTCGGTGATCAGCCCGACCAGCTCGCCGCGGGCGGCGCTGCTGGTGCGCCGGCCTCGGCGGTCGAGGCGGCCTGGACCGCGGCGCGGGCCCGGCTCGACAGGCCGGGACCGGCGCCTTGCCGCGCGACTGCTGTCGCCGCCACCGCCGATCAGCTGCTCGGTGTCGGCGTCCTCACGGACGATCTGGTCCAGGATGTCGGCGATGCGCTTGCGCAGCGGCTGCGGGTCGATGCCGTGCTCCTCGTTGTAGGCGTTCTGCTTGTCCCGGCGCCGGTTGGTCTCCTCGATGGCCCGCTCCATCGACGGGGTCACCCGGTCGGCGTACATGTGGACCTGGCCGGACACGTTCCGCGCGGCGCGGCCGATGGTCTGGATCAGGGACGTGCCCGAGCGCAGGAAGCCTTCCTTGTCCGCGTCCAGGATCGCGACCAGCGAGACCTCGGGCAGGTCCAGGCCCTCGCGGAGCAGGTTGATGCCGACCAGCACGTCGTACTCGCCGGTCCGCAGCTCACGCAGCAGCTCGATCCGGCGCAGGGTGTCGACCTCGCTGTGCAGGTACCGGGCGCGGACCCCGTTCTCCAGCAGGTAGTCGGTCAGGTCCTCGGCCATCCGCTTGGTGAGCGTGGTGACCAGCACCCGCTCGTCGCCGCTCGGCGCGCTGCCTGATCTCGTGCAGCAGGTCGTCGATCTGGCCCTTGGTCGGCTTGATGACCACCTCGGGGTCGACCAGGCCGGTCGGCCGGATCACCTGCTCGACCACGTCGCCGCCGACGCGCTCCAGCTCGTACGGGCCGGGCGTCGCCGACAGGTAGATCGTCTGCCCGATCCGCTCGAGGAACTCCTCCCAGGTCAGCGGGCGGTTGTCGAGCGCGCTGGGCAGCCGGAAGCCGTGCTCGACGAGGACCCGCTTGCGGGACACGTCGCCCTCGTACATGGCGCCGATCTGCGGGATGGTCACGTGCGACTCGTCGATGACCAGGAGGAAGTCCTCGGGGAAGTAGTCGAGCAGGGTGTTCGGCGGGCTGCCCGTGCTCGCGGCCGTCGATGTGCCGCGAGTAGTTCTCGATGCCGGAGCAGCTGCCGACCTGGCGCATCATCTCGATGTCGTAGGTGGTCCGCATGCGCAGCCGCTGCGCCTCGAGCAGCTTGCCCTGACGTTCGAGCTCGGCGAGCCGCTCAGCCAGCTCGGCCTCGATGCCGTTGATGGCCCGCTCCATGCGCTCCGGCCCGGCCACGTAGTGCGAGGCCGGGAAGATGTACAGCTCGGTGTCCTCGCTGACCACCTCGCCGGTGAGCGGGTGCAGCGTGATGAGCCGCTCGATCTCGTCGCCGAACATCTCGATGCGGACGGCGAGCTCCTCGTACATCGGGATGATCTCGATGGTGTCGCCGCGGACCCGGAAGGTGCCGCGGGTGAAGGCCAGATCGTTCCGCGCGTACTGCATGCCGACCAGCCGGCGCAGCAGCATGTCCCGCTCGATGGTGTCGCCGAGCTTGAGCGTGACCATCCGGTCCACGTACTCCTGCGGCGTGCCCAGGCCGTAGATGCAGGACACCGAGGCCACGACGACCGTGTCGCGCCGGGTCAGCAGCGAGTTGGTGGCCGAGTGCCGGAGCCGCTCGACCTCGTTGTTGATCGAGGAGTCCTTCTCGATGTAGGTGTCGGTCTGCGGGACGTACGCCTCGGGCTGGTAGTAGTCGTAGTAGGAGACGAAGTACTCGACCGCGTTGTTGGGCAGCATCTCGCGCAGCTCGTTGGCGAACTGGGCGGCGAGCGTCTTGTTCGGCAGCATGACCAGCAACGGCCGCTGCACCTGCTCCGCGATCCAGGCCACCGAGGCGGTCTTGCCGGTCCCGGTCGCGCCGAGCAGCACGGTGTCGGTGTCGCCGCGCTGGACGCGCCGGTGATCTCGGCGATCGCCTGCGGCTGATCGCCCGCCGGAACCATGTCGGTCACGACCTCGATCGGCGCGACCCTACGCTTCAAATCGGTAACCGGACGCACAACCCACCTCCAACGACACAACTCTAGGCGGGGGGTCCGACATTCCTGACCGGATCAGGCGGGCGGCTTGCGGCCCCAGGCCACCACGAGCAGGTGCGGCATCATCAGCGTGCGGGGATCGGCGAGATGCTCGCGAACGGTCCGGTCCAGTTCGGCGAGCTCGCGCTCGTCGCACAGGCCGAGTTCGAGGATCACCGGGCGCAGGCTGCGTACCAGGTCGGGAATGAGGGTGCGGCGCGAGTGGCCCGCCGGGTACGCGGGGGGCATGCACCGCCACCTCATCTTCGCCGAGCGCGGGAGCTACTTGCTGGGCAGGGAAACGGACGAGTGGCGGCTGTTCGCGGTGACGGGGTTCGGTGGTGGCGAAGGAGTGAACAGCGGGACGAGTGCGCGTCGCGCCGGTAAGCGGGCCAGGTGGCGGGCCAGGAAGGCCAGCGAGGGCGGTTCCTGGGCGGTGAAGAAGGCGTCGGTGTGGCAGCCGTTGCCGAGGTCCACCGCTGCTCCGGCCGGGAGCGCTCGGGCGAGCGCCCGGACGCCCGGGTAGAACGGGTCGCCGTAGCCCGAGGCGATCCGGACCGGGACGCGGGCGAGCGCCGGCGGCGTGGGTGACCGCGTCGTCGGCCGCGAAGTCGGCCGCCGACGCGTACGCGCCGGCGTTGGCCGCCCGCGCCTGGGCGTAGCTGGTCCAGATCGCCGGGCTGATCGCGGCCACCGCGCCGATCAGGTGCGGGTGCTTCTCGGCGAGCAGCAGGGCGCCGTAGCCGCCCATCGAGATGCCGATCGACGCCGATCCGGCGCGGGGCCGCGCCCAGGCCGAGGCGCTGGCACAGCGGGATCAGCTCGTCGGTGAGCATCGCCTGCGGGTCGTCGCCCGGGTGCGGGTTCCAGTAGCCGGTGCCGCCGTCCACGGTGACCATGGCCATCGGGCGGCAGCGGCGTGCCGCCGACCCGGAGCGCCAGCGCCTGGGCCGGGTGTCATGCCGGACAGGGCGTTGACGTGGTTGCCGCCGAAGCCGTGCAGCACGATCACCAGCGGCAGCCGGTCGCCCGGCCGGTGCCCGGGCGGGTAGGCGATCGTGTAGCCGACGGTGCGGCGCCTGGCCGCCGAGTAGAAGGTGCCGGAGTACCGCGGGCCGGGCGGCGCGTACGCCGCGAGGTCCGGGGCGGGCACCTAGCACGCGCCGTCGAGCGGGTCGAGTTCGCCCTTGCCCGGCAGCACGCCGCGGTCGATCAGCTCGACGCCGCCGGCCCCGGCCGCCGCGACGGCCGCCACGCCGGCGAGCCCGTAGCGGATGAAGCAGCCGCCGGACGCCCGGGTCCAGCCGGAGTCGGCCTGCGGCCGTCGCGGCCAGGCGGCGCTCCGCCCGGCCAGCCGAGCTCGCGCCGGCAGCCGGGCCGCCTGGCGCGGCGTGCCAGCGCCAGCCGCGAGCACGCGATGCCCGCGACGGTCGATCCGGCCCGCGTGGATCAGGCCCGGCGTGGAAGCAGGTTCCGGCCGGCCCGGCCCGTCGTCGACCCAGCAGGCGCAGCAGCCGGCGAGGAAGACCGACCATGACCGCGCAGGCCACGGCGGCGAGCCGGGTCTCGAAGGCCAGCACCCGCGGCGGAGAGCTCGGCCCGGCGGACCGAGCGCGGCGGCCGCTGCACCGCCAGGGCGACCAGGGCCAGCGGGCTCATCGCCATCCAGGCCAGCTCGGCGGCGGGGAAGGCGGCCGAGCGCGCCGGGATGCGCCCAGTAGGCGGAGACCGACAGCGACGTCGCCCACGCGAACGCGGCGAGCCCGCCGGGGACGAGGCCTGCCGTGGCCGCCGGTGCCCGGCCAGCCGTTCTCGAAGTGCCTGCCGCCCGCGAACACGATCACGCGCTGGCGCATGACGAGCGACCGCCGAGGCCCGAGCAGACGGCCGGGCCGGCCGTGCGCGATCGCGAGCCGGCGGCCAGCGAGCACCGGCAGCGGCGGCGAGCCAGCGGCGAGGACAAGCAGGGCCGAGCATGGCCGACCGACGTGACGACCGTGGCGACGCGGCGGCGGCGGCGGTACTGCGGGCTGGGACCACTGCCAGCCGATGGTCAGCTGCGACCACATGGCCGCGCCGAAGCCGAGCGAAGACCGCGACGCAGCAGCCGAGCGAGCCCAGGCTCGCGCGTCACGTGCGCGGCAGGCGCGTCGCGCGCGTCCCCCGGCCGACGCACCGGGCGCGCAGCGGGAGGCCGCCAGGCCGACGGCCGCCAGCCGGGCGACCAGGCCGCCGCGGGCGACGTCGAGCGTGCGGCCGCGCGCCGCGGCCGCTCGTCGATGTCGGACATGAGCAGTTCGGCGAACTCCTCGCCGTACCGGTCCCGCCACGCCCTCGGGTACCAGCGCAGCAGCCGGCCCGCGGCGGCTCGCGCCGCGGCTCGACTCTCCGTCCCCGTCGGCCGCGGCCGGCGCGCTCACGCGGTGCCCCAGTTGCCCGCGAGGCGGCGCAGGCCGATGTCGGTCACCCGGCGCTGCGCGTCCAGGTGCGCCTGCAGCGCCGCCGCGCCGGCCGCCGTGAGCTGGTAGGGGCGGCGCCGGTCGTCGCACTCGAGCGCCTCGATCAGGCCCTGCGACTCCAGCCGCGCGAGCGCCTCGTACAGGGTGCCGGGCGCGAGCCGAACCCCGGCGAACGACTCGACGTCCTTGGTCAGCGCGTACCCGTGCTTCGCGCCCGTCGGCCAGGCTGGACAGGATCAGCGTGGCCGGCCCGGCGTACCGCCCGAACCCGGCCAGCGCCGGCTGCTGCGCGTTATCGGTTCGGCGGCTGGACATGCCGCCATACTATATCGGCTGCCGATCTATCGGGAAACGATGCTGCAGATCGGCCCAGACCTCGGCCACGCGGCGGTCCAGGTCGGCCAGGGATCCGGAGTTGTCGATCACCAGGTCGGCGACGGCGAGGCGCTGCTCGCGGCTGGCCTGGGCGGCCATCCCGGCGCCGGCCTGATCCGGGGTCATGCCGCGCTGGGCGACCAGCCGCTGGACTGGTCGGGCAGCGCAGCCAGAACGCGGCGGCCGGGCTCAGGCACGCGTACACCTGGTCCGCGATCGACGCGTGCGAGCCGATATGGGACCAGAACGCACGCTGGGTCGACGCGGAGACCGCCTCAGCGCCGTCGACGAACAAGGCGTGGTTCCCGTCGTGCCACCCGTAGACCAGGAAGCCGTCGTCGCAAAGATAGGCGTAAACGTCCGGATCGGCCAGCCACGAGTCCACCGTCGCCACGTCCCGGTGATCGGGCCGCTGCTCTCGGGCCACCTCATGGACCCGGCCGACGACCGCGAGCACCGTCTCGGCGTCGCCGGGTACGGCGCGCCGCAACCGCGCCGACCCGGGTGTGACGTACCGGGATCGCGGGGATGAGCGGGATCGGGTGGCACCAGGTCGCAGCGCCGCAGGGATCTCACCGGGATCACGGCGGTCTGGCGCAGGCAGGCCAGTTCCCAGCCGAACGACCGGTACAGCGGCGCTCGTCGCCGGGTAGGCACCGACAACGGGTAACCCCGAGCCGCCACGTCGCCAGCACGGCGGCCATCAGCCGCCGGGCGATGCCCCGGCCCCGGTCCTCGGGCGCCACCCGGACGCTGGCCACGCGGCCATCGGCAGGCGCCGCCCGCCACTGCCGCATGTCGTGGAAGACGGCCGCGGCGACCGGCCGGCCGCCGTCGAAAGCGCCGAGGGACCGGCCCGCGGCGATCTGGTCCGCGATTGCCTGCCGTCGCTCGTCGCGCCCTCGCGGGCCGAAGGACCGGACGGCCAGATCGACTTGCGCGTCCAGGTCGTCGTCGGGACGGAGCGGGCGGATCAGGACGGGGTGATCTGCGCCGGGTGTCAGTCGAGCTTCTCCATGATCTCGTCGAGACTGAGTAATTGGCGTACACGTCCTGCACGTCGTCGGAGTCCTCGAGCGCTTCGATCAGCCGGAAAACCCGCCTGGCCTGGTCCTCGTCGAGGTCGATCTCGACGCTGGGCAGGAAGGCCACGTCCGCCGAGTCGTAGTCGATGCCGGCGTCCTGCAGCGCGGTGCGCGTCGCCACCAGGTCGGCCGGCTCGGACACGACCTCGAAGGACTCGCCGAGGTCGTTGACCTCCTCGGCACCCGCGTCGAGCACGGCCGCCAGCACGTCGTCCTCGGTCACCCCCTTCTTCTCGACGACGATGACCCCCTTGCGGTGGAACAGGTACGATACGGAGCCGGGGTCGGCCATCGAGCCGCCGTTGCGGCTGAACGCGACCCGCACGTCCGAGGCAGCCCGGTTCCGGTTGTCGGTCAGGCACTCCACAAGCACCGCGACACCCCCGGGGGCGTAGCCCTCATAGGTGATGTTCTCGTACTGGGGCGCCGCCTCGGCGCCGCTGCCCCCACGGCGCACGGCGCGGTCGATGTTGTCGTTCGGGACCGAGCTCTTCTTCGCCTTCTGGATGGCGTCGTCAGCGTCGGGTTCCCGGCCGGATCTCCGCCGCCGGTGCGCGCGGCGACCTCGACATTCTTGATCAGCTTGGCGAACAGCTTGCCGCGCTTGGCGTCGACCACCGCCTTCTTGTGCTTGGTGGTGGCCCACTTGGAGTGGCCGCTCATGTGTTGTCCTTCACGATGTCTACGAATAGCTCATGGATACGCCGGTCGGGGGTGGCTAGGCGTGGATCGGCCGTGGCCAGCAGTTGCCCCTGCCGCACCGCGACGATCCTACCGGTGCGCTGCTCGGTACCCAGGACAGCGACGTCCTCGCCATTCTGCTCCACCCAGGGCGCGCCGGATAAAGACCGCCCGCAGCGCCTGTGCGCTCAGGCCGGCCCGCAGCACGGCCGCCGATGTGGCCCGCGGCGCAGCCGCCATGTTGGCCCGCGGCGCAGCCGCCATGCTGGACAGCGTGATGTCGCTCTCGAACGAGTCGACCTGGCGGCCGAACGCGTTCCGGCGCACGGTCATGTCGATCCCGCCGTAGGTCAGCTGCCCGGCCACGCCGTCGGCGAGCCGGTCGGCCAGCATGATCATGCCGGCACAGGACCCGAACGCGGGCAGGCCGGACGCGATCAGCTTGCGCAGCGGCTCGAGCATGTCGAACGCGACCGACAGCCGCCACAAGGTGGTCGACTCCCCGCCCGGGATGACCAAGCCGTCGAGCTGATGGAGTTCCTCGGGCCGTCGTACCGGCACCGGCCGGGCGCCGACGTCCTCAAGCGCGCGCAGGTGCTCGGGCACGTCGCCTTGCAAGGCGAGCACTCCGATAACCCGTGCAGTCATAACCCTCCAGACGTAACCACGGTAAACGCCTAAAGCGCCGCTGTTCTTCCCGTTTTCACGGGAGTGGCGGCTCGCGGAGAGGGTCAGCTACCAGCCGCGGCCTGCGTAGTGCTGTTCGGGCGGGAGGGTGTCCAGGTTGATGCCGACCATGGCCTCGCCCAGGCCGCGGCGGGACCTTGGCTACCACGTCCGGGTCGTCGTGGAACGTGGTCGCCTTGACGATCGCGGCGGCGCGCTTGGCCGGGTCGCCGGACTTGAAGATGCCCGAGCCGACGAACACACCCTCGGCGCCGACTGCATCATCAGCGCGGCGTCGGCGGGGGTCGCGATGCCGCCCGCGGTGAACAGCACGACTGACAGCCACCCCGGCCCGGGCCACCTGGGCCACCAGCTCGTACGGCGCGCCGAGTTCCTTGGCCGCGGTGAATAGCTCCTCACCGGGCAAGCCGGACAGGCGGGCGATCTCGGATCGGATGGACCGCATGTGCCGGGTGGCCTCGACCACGTTGCCCGTCCCGGCCTCCCCCTTGGAGCGGATCATCGCCGCGCCCTCGGCGATCCGGCGCAGCGCCTCGCCCAGGTTCGTGGCACCGCACACGAACGGCACGGTGAACTTCCGCTTGTCGACGTGGTGGGCCTCGTCGGCCGGGGTGAGCACCTCGGACTCGTCGATGTAGTCGACCCCGATGGCCTGCAGGACCTGCGCCTCGGCGAAGTGCCCGATCCGGCACTTGGCCATGACCGGAATGGACACCGCGGCGATGATGCCGTCGATCATGTCCGGGTCACTCATCCGGGCCACGCCGCCCTGGACGCGGATGTCGGCGGGCACACGCTCAAGCGCCATCACCGCGACCGCGCCGGCATCCTCGGCGATCTTGGCCTGGTCGGGCGTGACCACGTCCATGATCACGCCGCCCTTGAGCATCTCCGCCATGCCGCGCTTCACCCGTGCGGTCCCGGTGGCCGACTCAGTCGGTGACAGTGGACACTCGAACCTCGCTTGATCATCAGGACTGCTTCACACCATCGTATGACCAGCCGAGCCCATCGAGGCGCCGGGCTTGTCGCCGATGAGCGAGTCGTCCATCTCGAAGAACACCGGGGCGCTTGGCGTGGCCGGACAGGCGCAGCACGCGGGCCAGCGGCCGGTGCCGGGCGTCGCGGGTCGCCGCGACCAGGTCGTTGTAGAACTTGCGGGCCACGAACACCTGGTACGCCGTCTCCTCGACCTCGGCGAGCAGTTCGTCGGCGCCATCCTTGCCGCTCAGCGAGGCGCGGAAGTCCGGCTGGCTGAAGCGCGGCCTGCAGGGCCCGGGTCAGGTCGCTCTCGGCTAGGTCCGGGGCCGGTCGCCGGCGCGAGTGCCATAGACCGCTCCGGCCAGGAGCAGGCTGGTGGCCGGGTCGAGCAACCCGGAGCTGGCCAGTTCCTGGGCCACCGAACTGCGCCGCAGCAGGGTCACGTCGAGCGCGGCCCGCGCCATCTCGACCCGCGCGTGCAGCCGGTCGATCCGCCCGGCGCGCCAGGACACGTACACGCCCGACGAACAAGAGCGCCCGCGATGATCAGGATGATGTCGGCGATCACCGGGAAGTGCTCCGGTGTCCTGGGCCACGGCCACGCGGGTGCGGCCGAGCATGACGGTCTCGTAGACGCGGATCACGTCGCGGGCCACCGACCGACCAGTCGTACTGGGCGACGGCGGCCAGCGCGGCGGCCGACAGCTCGGCGCGGCGCGCCGGGTCGTCGAGCAGGCGCCCGGCCGCGCGGGCCAGGTCGGCGGAGTCCCCGACGCGTGAACAACGCCCCCGCCTCGCCGCCGTCCAGCACCTGGCGGAACGCGTCGATGTCGCTGGCCACCACGGGCAGCCCGGCCGCCATCGCCTCGGCGGTGACGATGCCGAACGACTCGCCGCCGGTGTTCGGCGAGCAGAACACGTCGACCGAGTGCAGCACGCGGACCTTGTCGTCCTCGCTGACCTGCCCGAGCAGCACGACCCGGTCCCTCGGTTCCGCGGGCACCCGGTACAGCACCTCCTCGGCGTCCGCGGCCGGGCCGGCCACGAGCAGGCGCAGTCCGGGCCGCTGCGGGCCGAGGATCTCGAACGCCTTGAGCAGGACGGCCAGGCCCTTGCGCGGCTCGTCCAGCCGGCCGAGGAAGCCGATGGCACCGCCCGGCCCGGGCCAGCCGGGCAGCGGTTCGGCCTTGCGGTAGCGGCGGGTGGCCACGCCGTTCGGGATGAGCAACCGCGTCGCCGCCGATGTGCTCGACCACCGTGGTGCGGGCCGCCTCGGAGACCGCGATCCGGCCGTTGATCTTCTCCAGCCCGGTCCGCACGACCGGGTAGGTGAGCAGCAGGATGCGGGAGCGCGGGATCGCGGTGTGCACGGTGGCCACGATCGGTCCCGTGGCCACCCAGCAGGCCAGCAGGGACAGGCTCGGGATGCCGGGTTCGTGGACGTGCAGCACGTCGAACCCGCCCTGGTTGATCCAGCGCCGGACCCGGCTCACCGACAGGAAGCCGAACGACAGCCGGGCCACGGACCCGTTGTAGGGCACGGGCACCGCCCGGCCGGCCGGCACCACGTACGGCGGCAGCGGGGTGTCGTCGTCGGCCGCGGAGATGACCGAGACGTCGTGCCCCTCGTCGATCAGCGTCTCGGCCAGGTCCCTGATGTGCTGCTGGACGCCGCCCGGCACGTCCCAGGAGTACGGGCAGACCATTCCGATCTTCATGGGTCGTTCCCGGAGGTCGGCGGTGAAGACGCGCTGGAGCATGTGCCAGTCCGCCGGGTGTTCGGAGATGGCGGCCTCGAAGACCCGGGCCAGCTCCTGGCTCATGGCCGCGATCTTCTCCGCCCGGGTGCCCGATTCGGGCACCGGGATCTCTTCGTAGATGTGCGCGCCCCAGTCCTCGCCCTCGAACCAGGTCGCGACCGGCAGCAGCGCGGCGCCGGTGTGCATGGCCAGGGCGGCGGTGGCGGCGATCCGCGCCTTCTCCCCGAACATCTCGACCTCGATGCCGCTGTCCTTCAGGTCACGGTCGCTGACCAGGCAGACCAGGCCGCCGGCGCGCAGCCGCTGGGCGAGGGTCCCGAACGGGCTGTGACCACCGGTGAGCGGCAGCACCTCCATGCCCAGGCCCTGGCGGAACCGGACGAACGCCTCGTACACCGCTTCGGGCCGGAGCCGTTCGGCGACGGTGGTCAACGAGCCGGCGCCGCGGGCCACGACCCACGCGCCGGCCTGCTCGAAGTTGCCCATGTGGGGCAGCGCGAGGATCACGCCGCGGCCGGCCTTCAGGTTGGCGAACAGGGCCTGCTCCGCCGCCGCGTCGATGTGCATGCCGGACAGGATCCGCTCGACCGGGATGGCCGGCAGCCGGAACGCCTCCAGCCAGTACCTGGCGTAGGAACGCAGCGCGGCGCGGGACAGGTCCCGCAGTTCCTTGCCGTCCACGTCCGAGCCTGAGTACGTGAAGGCCAGCACGCGGCGCAGGTTGCCCTCAAGCACCTGCACCTTCGGGCCCTGCCGCCGCCAGGCGATGTCGGCCACGGTGGTGAAGGCCCATCTGGCCCACGACTCCGGGACGCGGATGATGAGCTTCCAGCCCAGCTGGTACGCAAGTCCGGTCAGCCGCTCGCTGAGCCGCATGGCTATCCCTCCGCCGGCGTCCGGGCGGCCCGGTGGACCGCGTGCACGCGCTGCCCGAACGTGAAGGCGCTTCCCGCCGCGAGCGCCCAGAGCCCCACGTTGAGAATGTACGGCACGCCGAGGCCGGAAACGCCGACCGCGATCAGCGAGATGAGCATGCGCTCGGGCCGCTCGATCAGGCCCACGTCGCAGCGTAGCCCCAGACCCTCGGCCCGGGCCTTGGTATAGGACACCAGGATGCCCGCGACCAGGCAGAACAGCGAAACCCCGCCGAGCAGCGGGTCATGACCGCCGCGGAAGAACCAGATCACCAGGCCGCTGAAGATGCCGGCGTCGGCGATCCGGTCCAGGGTGGAGTCGAGGAACGCTCCCCAGGTGCCACTGGTGCCCTTGATCCGGGCCAGCACGCCGTCCAGCATGTCCAGGAGCACAAAGATCGTGCAGGTCAAGGCGCCAGGGAACAGCTCGCCGACCGGGAACAGGCCGAGCGCTCCGCCCGCCACGCCGACCGTGCCGACGATCGTGATGGCGTTGGCCGTGACCGGAGTACGCGCCAGGGCCGCGCCGACCGGAGTGAAAACGCGCGTCATGACGGGCCGTAGCGGGTTCAGCATGGCCGTCCGATAATAATGCGTCGGGCCAGATGGGTGTCGCGCCGGGCACGCGGGGACGGCTACCTTCACTTTCTGGTCACCGGGAAGTTTCTCGGCGTGGGGGTTGTGGTCATGGTGCCCGCGGGTTAAGGCTGGTCGTGCGCAGCATCGCTCCCGGGGGGACGACCCCCCGGCACCCCCCGATGCGGAGCTTCGCTCCGTAGGGGAGGCAATCGCAAGGAGGCGAAGGCAATTGGCAACAACAGGCAGTGGGGCGGGAGGAGCCGCTGGCAGGGCACCGGCGGCCGACCAGGTACGGAACGTGGTGCTGGTCGGCCATTCCGGGTCTGGGAAAACCAGCCTGGTTGAGGCGCTGCTCGCCACGACAGGGACCATCCAGCGCCAGGGCAGCATCGAAGAGGGCACCACGGTCAGCGACTTCGACGAGGTTGAGGTCAGGCAGCAGCGCTCGGTCAACTTGACCCTCGCGTCCATCGTGCACAACGGCATCAAGGTCAACCTGCTCGACACGCCCGGCTACGCCGACTTCACGGGGGACCTTCGGGCCGGGCTCCGGGCCGCGGACTCGGCGCTGTTCGCCGTCTCCGCCACCGACGGGATCGACGGGCTGACCCGGATGCTCTGGGAGGAGTGCGCCGCGGTGGGCATGCCGCGCGCGGTGGTCATCACCAAGATCGACCACCAGCGGGCCGAGTTCGACGCGTGCCTGGCCGCCTGCCGCGAGGCCTTCGGCGACGCGGTCGCGCCCCTGTACCTGCCGACCGGCGCCCCGGTGGAGGGACTGATCGGGCTGCTGTCGCAGAAGCTGTTCAGCTACTCGGGCGGGAACCGGACCGAGGGCGCGCCGTCAGGCGCGGACCAGGACCGTATGGAAGAGCTGCGCGGTGAGCTGATCGAGGGCATCATCACCGAGAGCGAAGACGAGACCCTGATGGACAGGTACCTGTCCGGGGAAGACATCGACCCCAAGGTGCTCATCGAAGACCTGGAGAAGGCCGTCGCGCGCGGCAGCTTCTACCCGGTGCTGGTGACCTCCTCGCCGCAGCGGATCGGCATGCTCGAACTGCTCGAGGTGATGACCGAGGCCTTCCCCTCCCCCGCCGAGCACCCGATGCCCGCGGTGACCACGCCGGACGGCAAGCCCGTCAACGGGCTGACCTCCGACCCCAAGGGACCGCTGCTGGCCGAGGTGGTCAAGACCACCTCTGACCCCTACGTCGGCCGGATCAGCCTGGTCCGCGTCTTCTCCGGCACGCTGCGTCCCGACGCCTCCGTGCACGTGTCCGGCCACGGGCGCTCCTCCCGCGGGCACGAGGACCACGACGACGACGAGCGGATCGGTGCGCTGACCTCGCCGCTCGGCAAGCAGCAGCGGCCCGTCACGCAGTGCTCGGCGGGCGACATCTGCGCGGTGGCCAAGCTGAGCACGGCCGAGACCGGCGACACGCTGTCCGACAAGGACCACCCGCTGCTGATGGAGCCGTGGTCGATACCGGAGCCGCTGCTGCCGGTGGCGATCGTGGCCAAGTCCAAGGCGGACGAGGACAAGCTGTCCCAGGGCCTGAGCCGGCTGGTGGCCGAGGACCCGACGCTGCGCCTGGAGAACAACCCGGAGACCCACCAGCTGGTGCTGTGGTGCATGGGCGAGGCTCACACCGACCTGCTGCTCGACCGGCTCGCAAACCGGCAGGGCGTCGCGGTGGAGACCACCGACCTGCGCGTCCCGCTGCGCGAGACCATCGGGGGCAAGGGCCACGGGCTGGGCCGCAACGTGAAGCAGAGCGGCGGCCATGGCGAGTACGGCATCTGCCACATCGAGATCGAGCCGCTGGAGGACTCGGCGGGCTTCGAGTTTGTCGACAAGATCGTCGGCGGCGTGGTGCCGCGGCAGTTCATCCCGTCGGTGGAGAAGGGCGTCCGCTGGCAGATGGAGCAGGGCGTGACGGCCGGCTACCCGATGACCGGCGTCCGGGTGACGCTGTACGACGGCAAGGCGCACTCGGTGGACTCCTCCGACATGGCGTTCCAGAAGGCCGGGCGGCTGGCGTCTGAGGGACGCCGTGGACAAGGCCCAGCCGCTGCTGCTCGAGCCGGTCGACGAGGTGGACGTGCTGGTGCCCGACGACTACGTGGGCGCGGTCATGTCGGATCTGTCGTCGCGGCGCGGCCGGGTGCTCGGCACCGAGCCGGTCGGCGTGGGCCGGACCCTGGTCCGGGCGGAAGTCCCCGAACTCGAGATCATCCGCTACTCCATCGACCTGCGGTCGCTGTCGCACGGCACCGGCTCGTTCACCCGGCAGTACGTGCGCCACGAGCCGCTACCCTCGCACCTGGCCAGCAAGGTGGCCGCCGAATCCAAGAAGGAGTAGCTAGCTAGGAAGACGGCCACGTGTCGGCCAGCAGCTTTCTGGTGTCGGCCAGGAGCTGGGGCAGGACGCGGGTGCGGCCGATCACGGGCATGAAGTTGGTGTCGCCGCCCCACCTGGGCACCACGTGCTGGTGCAGGTGGGCGGCGATGCCGGCCCCGGCCACCGAGCCGAGGTTGATGCCGATGTTGAACCCGTGCGGGCCCGAGGCCTGGCGCAGCGCGCGGATGGCTCGCTGGGTGTACTCGGCGAACTCAGCGGTCTCGGCCGCGGTCAGGTCGGTGTAGTCGGCCACGTGCCGGTACGGGACGACGAGCAGGTGCCCGGCGTTGTACGGGTACAGGTTGAGGATCACGTAGACCGAGTGCTCCGCGCGCGACGATCAGCCCGTCCTCGTCGCTCAGCTTCGGCGCGAGGTCGAACGGGCAGCCCTCGTCCTCGCCCGGGCCGGACGGCTTGCCCTCCCCCTTGATGTAGGCCATCCGGTGCGGCGTCCACAACCGCTCGAACGAGTCGGGGACGCCCGCGAAGGCCTCAACCTCGTCAGGTGGGTCGGCCGGCATCGGGCTACACCTGGACGCGGTCGCGTACGGCGGCGGCGATCTCCGCGATCGCCTCGGCGACCGGGACGCCGTTCTTCTGCGACCCGTCGCGGTAGCGGAACGACACCGCCCCCTTGGTCACGTCGTCGTCGCCCGCGATCAGCATGTAGGGGACCTTCTGCCGCTGCGCGGTCCTGATCTTCTTCTGCATCCGGTCATCGCTCGCGTCGACCTCGATCCGGATGCCGTGCTCGCGCAGCTGGTCCGCGACCTGCGACAGGTACGGCACGTGCGCGTCGGCGATCGGGATGCCGACCACCTGGACCGGGGCCAGCCAGGGCGGGAACGCGCCCGCGTAGTGCTCGACCAGGATGCCGAAGAACCGCTCGATCGACCCGAACAGGGCCCGGTGGATCATGATCGGCTGCTGCCGGGTCCCGTCGGCGGCCTGGTATTCAAGGCCGAACCGCTTGGGCAGGTTGTAGTCGACCTGGATGGTGGACAGCTGCCAGGTCCGGCCGATCGCGTCGCGCGCCTGCACGGAGATCTTCGGCCCGTAGAACGCGGCGCCGCCGGGGTCGGCCACCAGCTCCAGCCCGGACTCCTGCGCCGCTTCGGCCAGCTCCCTGGTGGCCTGCTCCCAGTCCTCCAGGCTGCCGACCCACTTCTCCTTCTCGTCGTCCCGGGTGGACAGCTCCAGGTAGAAGTCGTTCAGCCCGTAGTCACGCAGCAGGTCCAGGACGAAGGTCAAGAGCCGGCGCAGCTCGGCGCCGGCCTGCTCCCTGGTGCAGAAGATGTGCGCGTCGTCCATGGTCAGGCCGCGGACCCGGGTCAGGCCGTGCACCACCCCGGACTTCTCGTACCGGTAGACGGTGCCGAACTCGAACAGCGGCAGCGGCAGGTCCCGGTAGGACCGGCCCCGGGCCCGGTAGATCAGGATGTGCATCGGGCAGTTCATGGGCTTGAGGTAGTACTTGGCGCCCTCGAGCTCCATGGGCGGGAAGATGTTCTCCCCGAACCAGCCCAGGTGCCCGGAGATCTCGAACAGCTCGGACTTGGTGATGTGCGGGGTGTTGACGAACTCGTATCCGGCCTCTTCGTGCCGGCGCCGGGAGTAGTCCTCCAAGATCTTGCGGACCAGGCCGCCCTTGGGATGGAAGACGGCCAGGCCGCTGCCGATCTCGGGCGGGAAGGAGAACAGGTCGAGCTCGGTGCCGAGCTTGCGGTGGTCGCGCTTCTCGGCCTCGGCCAGGAACTCCAGGTACTGGTCCTGACGCTCGCGGGACTCCCAGGCGGTGCCGTAGATCCGCTGCAGCTGCGGGTTCTTCTCGCTGCCCCGCCAGTAGGCGCCGCCGCTGCGCATCAGCTTGAACGCCGGGATCTGCCTGGTGGTGGGCACGTGCGGGCCGCGGCACAGGTCCTTCCAGCGCAGCTCGCCGGTGCCCGCGTCCAGGTTGTCGTAGATGGTCAGCTCGGGCCCGCCCACCTCGACGCCCTCGGTCAGCTCGAAGTCCAGCGAACCGGACCCGTGCCCCTTGAGCCCGATCAGCTCCAGCTTGTAGGGCTCGGCGGCCAGCTCGGCGCGGGCCTGATCGTCGGTCACCACCCGGCGGGAGAACCGCTGGCCCTGCTTGACGATCCGGCGCATCCGGTCCTCGATGGCCTTCAGGTCCTGGGGGGTGAAGGGCTCGGGCACGTCGAAGTCGTAGTAGAAGCCGTTCTCCACCGGCGGGCCGATACCGAGCTTGGCCTGCGGGAACAGCTCCTGCACGGCCTGGGCCATGACGTGCGCGGCCGAGTGCCGCACGATGTAATGGCCGTCGTCGCTGGCCATGTCGACCGGCTCCACGACATCGCCGTCGGCCAGCGGGCAGGCCAGGTCCCGCAGCTCGCCGTTGACCCGCGCGGCGATGACGCCCGGGCCGCCGTCTAGGACCGCACCCGCCGTCGTCCCCGCCTGCACCACATGCTCGCTTCCGGCGAGGGTGATGCGAAGCTGCTGGCTGGACACGGCGGACTCCTTGAATAGTCGGGAGAGGGTTGGTTACCCGATGCTACCGGTGCCGGCGCGGTTCGGGGTTTGAACGGGGTCTTCGGGACCAGGCCGGCTTTGCGCAGGGCATCGGCGAGCGCGCCCTCCGGGGCGCTGGGACCGGGGCCGGGGCGTGAACCACGGCCCGTTCGGCCCAAATTTCCCGAGGAACGGTCCTGAGGTCGGCCGCGGTCGCCGGCCGGAGCTGGTGCTTCGTCGTCCAGCCGCAGCGTGAGGGAGATGCGGTGCCTGGGCACGTCCACGGACAGCACCTTGACCCGGACCACGTCGCCGGACTTGACCACCGAGTGCGGGTCCGAGACGAAGTTCTTGGACATGGCGGATACGTGCACCAGGCCGTCCTGGTGCACGCCGACGTCGACGAACGCGCCGAACGCGGCCACGTTGGTCACCACGCCCTCCAGGATCATGCCCGGCCGCAGGTCCTGCAGGGTCTCGACGCCCTCGGCGAACGTGGCGGTGGTGAACGCGGGCCGCGGGTCACGGCCGGGCTTCTCCAGCTCGCGCAGGATGTCGGTCACGGTCGGCACGCCGAACCGCTCGTCGGTGAACTGCGACGGTTTCAACGTGCGCAGCGTGGCGGTGCTGCCGATCAGCTGGCCCGCGGTGGACCCGGTGGCGGCCAGGATGCGGCGGACCACCGGGTAGGCCTCGGGGTGCACGCCGGACGCGTCGAGCGGGTCGTCGCCGCCGCGGATGCGCAGGAACCCGGCGCACTGCTCGAAGGCCTTCGGGCCGAGCCGGGGCACCTGCATGAGCTGCTGGCGGGTCGTGAACGGGCCCTCGGCGTCGCGGCGGGCCACGATCGCCGTGGCCAGCCCGGAGGTGATGCCGGAGACCCGGGCCAGCAGCGGCTGGGAGGCGGTGTTCAGGTCGACGCCCACGGCGTTCACGCAGTCCTCGACCACGGCGTCCAGCGAGTGCGACAGCTTGCCCTCGGTGACGTCGTGCTGGTACTGGCCGACGCCGATGGACTTGGGGTCGATCTTGACCAGCTCGGCCAGGGGGTCCTGGAGCCTGCGGGCGATGGACACGGCGCCGCGCAGGGAGACGTCTAGCTCGGGGAGTTCGGCGGAGGCGTAGGCGGAGGCGGAGTAGACGCTCGCGCCGGCCTCGGAGACGACGACCTTGGTCAGCTGGAGCTCCGGGTGCGCCTTGATCAGGTCGGTGGCCAGCCGGTCGGTCTCCCGCGAGGCGGTGCCGTTGCCGATCGCGATGAGCTCGGCGTGGTGCTGCTGAGCCAGCCCGGCCAGGGTGTCGAGGGATCTGTCCCACTGGCGGTGCGGCTCGTGCGGGTAGATGGTGGCGGTCGCGGTCACCTTGCCGGTCTCGTCGGTGACGGCGACCTTGACCCCGGTCCGGAAGCCCGGGTCAAGGCCGATCGTGGCCCGCGCGCCCGCCGGGGCGGCCAGCAGCAGGTCGCGCAGGTTGGCCGCGAACACCCGGACCGCCTCGTCCTCGGCCAGCTGCCACAGCCGGACCCGGACGTCGACGCTCAGGTGGGTCAGGATGCGGGTGCGCCAGGCCCAGTGCACGGTGGCACCCAGCCACGGGTCGGCGGGACGACCCTCGTTCCGCAGGCCGAAGCGCTCGGCGATCCTCGCCTCGATCGCGGCGTCGGTTTCTCCCGGATCGAGGGTGAGGTCGAGGACCTCCTCCTTCTCGCCGCGGAACAGCGCCAGGATGCGGTGCGCGGGCAGCCGGGCGAACGGCTCGCTGAACTCGAAGTAGTCGGCGAACTTCGCGCCCTTGGCGGTGTCCTCGGCGCCCGCGCGGACCTTGGAGGTGAGCGTGCCGCGGGCGGCCATGGCCTCGCGCAGCTGCCCGATCAGGTCGGCGTCCTCGGCGAACCGCTCGACCAAGATGGCGCGGGCGCCCTCCAGGGCCGCGATGACGTCCGGGACGTCCTCGTTCAGGAAGCCCTGCGCGGTCTGCTGCGGGTCCTGGCCGGGGTCGGTGAGCAGCAGGTCGGCCAGCGGCTCCAGGCCCGCCTCGCGGGCGATCTGGGCCTTGGTCCGCCGCTTGGGCTTGTACGGCAGGTACAGGTCCTCGAGCCGGGCCTTGGCGTCCGCGGCCCGGATCTGGGCTTCGAGCTCGCCGGTCAGCTTGCCCTGGGCGCCGATCTCCTTGAGGATCGCCTCCCGGCGCTCGTCGAGTTCGCGCAGGTAGCGCAGCCGCTCCTCGAGCGTGCGCAGCTGCGCGTCGTCCAGGGTGCCGGTGGCCTCCTTGCGGTACCTGGCGATGAACGGGACGGTCGCGCCGCCGTCGAGCAGTTCGACCGCGGCGCTGACCTGACGGACGGCCACGCCGAGCTCGTCGGCGATCCGCTGGTCCACCGAGGGCTGAGTCTGAGTCACCAGAGCAATTGTGCCAGCGCGCCGGTGGGTGTGACCGTCTCCTAGCGCGGGCTTTCATGATCGCGGGCAGTTTTGGTCCCTATATGGTGCGAACTGCCCGTGATCATGGTTTGGCGGCCTGGCGGCGGGCGCGGTGGGCGGCGACGGTGGTGCGGCTGGCGCAAGCGTGCGCGCAGTAGCGGCGGGTCTGGTTGCGCGAGGTGTCGGCCAGCCACCGGCCGCAGCCGGCCGCCGCGCAGCGCCGCAGCCGGGAGCGGCCGTGGCGGCAGGCGTAGAGCACCAGGCCGGACACGGCCATCGTGGCCAGCCAGCGGTCCAGCGGCGCACCGTCGCGCGCATAGTGCAGGTGCGGAATGCCGTCGTGCCTGGTTAGCTGCGGCTTGCAGTCTTGGGCCTCGAGCAGCGCGGCCAGCTGGTCGAAGAAGCCGTCGTCGTCCGGCTGGGCGAGGGCCGCCGCGAGGTGTCCGCCGAGCCGGGTCAGCGCCGACTCCAGTCGGGGGCCCTGGTCCGGCTCGTAGCCATGGTCGGTGAGCATGAGCTGCTGGCGGTCGATGAGCTGGGCGAAGCTGAGCGCGCCGCCGCCGAGTGAGGCGAGGTCCAGGGCGAGCCGCAGCGGATTTAGGTCGTAGTCGTCGTAACTCACTTGACCGCCTACATCGGGACTGCTTTGGTAGGTGGTATTCGCTGTTACACCACCTACAGGACGGATTCCATCATGGCAGAGATCGCGGCCCAGCCGCTGTCCGCCGCCGCCCGTGACCTGATGCTGGCCGGGCGCTGGGATCACGCCATCGCGCTGCTGTCGTGCGTGGCCGGCGCGAACGACGCCGAGCGCGCGGTCCTCGCCGTAGCCGAGGCTGAGGTGGCGGTAGACCAGGATTTCTGGTGCCGAACGGACCGTGGTTCTTCCGTCCTGGCCCGTGCGTCGGCGGCTGTGGCGAACGCGTCGGGTGATCCGGTGCTGGCCTACGATCTGGAGTTCCTGCGGCTCAGGCACGATTACGCGGAGGCCCTGTTCGGGCCGGGCGGCGTGCCGCGCTTCGGGCCTGACGGGCGAGACGCGGCAGTCACCGACGACCTGGGCGCGCGGGCCGAGCGGCTGCGCGCCGCCGCACCGGGCTGGCCCGGGACACCGGGGACGCGGATCAGGCACGCGCGCTGGCCGGGCAGGTCCGACGGTGGGCGCGGGCCCTCGGCGTGGCCGTCCTGGAGGCCGGGGCGGCCGAGTTGTGTTAGCGACCGCGCCGCGGCCTACGTCCCGGTTTCCGGGTCGATGTGACGTTGTACCAGCAAGAACAGGCACGATGCGCCATCCACCTGCAAACAGCGGCCCAGAGCCCAGCACGGCTCCTCCGAAAGAGCCGCACCCCTAGGTGCTGAGGCCGGCGAGGTCGAGGAGGTCGTCGAAGACGACCCCGATGCCGGACAGGCTGATGGTCAGGTGGCCCTCGCCGGGCAGCAGGTGAGCGCGGGCGCCGGGGATGTTCGCGGCCAGCCACCGGCCGTGCGCGAGCGGGACCATCCGGTCCTGGTCGCCCTGCCAGATGGCGGCCGGGAGCTTTTCCTCTCCGTCGAGCGAGAAGCCCCAGTCCTGAACGAAGGCCAGGTCATCATCGCGCCAGCCCGCGATACCTCCGGTCAGCGCCGCGCGGAGGCCGGCCGCGAGGTGCTCGGCGTACGCGCCGGTGAGCACGGCCCGGTCCGGGTCGGCGATGAGGCCGCCCAGCGCCGCGGCCACCATGGGCCCGGTGACTTCGGCGAAGCCGGCAGACTCGCGGTCCAGGAACTCGGTCAGCGCGGCCGGCCCGGCCACCGCGGCCTCGAACTCCGCGACGTTTTCCGGGCCCATGCCCGCGGTGAAGTCCAGTCCCGGCGCGCGGAACGGGGCGGCCCCGGCGACCGACGCGGCCGCTAGGCACCGTCCGGGCAGCAGGGCGGCGCAGGCCAGCGCGTGCGGGCCGCCGCCGGACCAGCCGATCGTGACGAACGTGTCCAGGCCCAGCGCATCGAGCACCGCGGCGACGTCGGCGGCCACATCCGCCACCCGGCGTCCGGGTCGCGGCGTGGAGCGCTCGTACCCGGGCCGGGCGATCAGGATCGGCTGCAGGCCGTGGTCCTGGGCCGCCTGCACCGTCGGCGGGTACAGCATCAGCCCCACGGGTGTGCCCTCGTGCATGACCAGGGGCAGGCCGCCGGCCGGCCCCGCCATCAGCAGGTCGATGTCGCGTCCGTCGGGCAGCGTGATGAGCCGGCGCTCGGTGTCCATCAGGCGGGCCGGGTCCGCTCCGGGGCAACCAGCACCGCGACCCGGCGCTCCTCGGCCATCACGCGGTCGTAGGTGTCCCAGTCGTCGTGTGTCCCGCCCGCGGCGGTGAAGATCTCCCGCAGCAGCAGCCGCAGCCGCTCGGCGTCCACCCCGGGCAGCGGGTCGTCGGGCCCGGCGAGTTCGACCGGGCCTTCGGCCGACGCCCACTGCCAGCCCGCCCGGATCACGACCGTGGCCCGCGGCCGGGCCCGCAGATGGGCCAGCCGGTGCGCGTCACCCCGGCTGACCAGGCCGACCACCTGGGCTCCGGTGACCGGATGGGGCAGCACGCCCGCGTTCACCACCGACGACTGGATCGTCCCGTCCGCCCGCAGCGTCGACACCACGACCAGGCCGTGATCGCCGTCGACCAGCCGGGCGAACTCCTCAAGTCCGCTCACCGCGCCAGCCTAACCCGTCCTGGCCGGTCCGGAGGCGCGTGTGATCGGATGGTGGGCGGAGGTGCGAAGCGCGATGCCCGACGAACCAGCCCTGGCGGCCGATGACGCGTTCGGCGCGGATCTGTACCGGCTGCTGTCCGGGCAGGCCCCGGACGCAGTATTCTCCCCGGTGAGCGTGGCCAGCGCACTGCAGATGGCGCTGTGCGGAGCACGCGGCCAGACGGCGGCCGAACTGGCCGGCGCGCTGCACCTGGACGGGTCGCCGGAGGGTGCGGCCGCGGCGGTGCGCGCCCTGCCGGCGCTGGCCGCCATCGTGACGGCCAGCGGATCCGTCACGTTCCGGGCGCCGGCCGCGATCTGGGTGCAGTCCGGCCTGCCGCTGCGGCCCGGCTTCACCGCCCGGCTCGGGCAGGCCGTGGCGGAGGCCGACTTCGCCGGCGCGCCGCAGCAGGCGCGAGCCGAGATCAACCGGGTGGTCGCCGAGCAGACCGAGCAGAAGATCACCGGGCTGCTGCCGTCCCGCGCCGTCGACGACGAGACCCGGCTGGTGCTCACCAGCGCCATCTACCTCAAGGCGGGCTGGGCCGAAACCTTCCCCGAACGGGCGACCGCCGACGCCCCGTTCTACCCGGACGGCCCGGACCGCCCGAGCCGGACCGTACGGATGATGCACAGCACGGCGGCCCGGATGTACGTGCGGGGCGACGGGTACCAGGCGGTCCTGCTGCCCTACCGGGGCGGAAGCCTGGCCATGGCGGTGGTGCTGCCCGACGGCCCGGTGGCCGCGCTGGGCCCGGCGCTGGCCGCGGGCGGCGTGGCCGGGCTGCTCACCGGGACGGCCCGGTACCAGGTCACGCTGTCGCTGCCGAGGTTCCGGCTGCAGACCGCGTTCGACCTCGTCCCGGTGCTGCGGCAGCTCGGCGTGCGGCAGGCGTTCACCGAGCACGCCGACTTCGGCGACATCACCGAGGCCGTCCGGCTGGCGATCAACGCGGTCGCGCACAAGGCGTACATCGACGTCGACGAGCTGGGCACCGAGGCGGCCGCTGCCACCGCCGTCGGCTTCCGGCCGACGGCGGCGTTCCGCGCGCCGGAGCCGGTCACGATGACCGTGGACCGGCCGTTCCTGTTCGCGATCGTGTACGGCCCGGCCGGCCTGCCGCTGTTCCTGGGCCAGGTCAGCCATCCGTGAGGGACCGGCCAGCCGGGCTGCGCGAGGCTGACCTGCGGCTGGCGCTGGGCGCTGGACGACATCTGCGCCTTCGTGTACGAGCTGCGCCGCCTGCACGACCGCACGGCGGGCGCGGAGCACGCCTGGCGGTCCCTGGACGAGACCGTGGCGCAATTGTTGACAATTTTGTTGGACATTTTTTAGGATCGGCTGATGCGAGCGGCCCGCGCGGCGTGATCACCGGGTGGCGGCGAAACGGAGGAAGGCTCGTGAGTTCCCAGGAATCCACGCTGGTGGTGAGCGCGCACGCCGCCGATTTCGTGTGGCGCGCAGGCGGCGCGATCGCGCTGGCCGCGACGCGGGGCGAGCGGGTCACGGTGCTCTGCCTGACCTACGGGGAGCGCGGCGAATCGGCAAGCGCGTGGCGAGCCGGACACTCGCTGGAGGAGATCAAGGCGCTGCGCCGGGGCGAGGCCGAGACCGCCGCGGCGGCGCTGGGCGCGGAGATCGAGTTCCTGGACGCCGGGGACTACCCGCTGCGCGAGACCGACGAACTCGTGGACCGCATCGTGGGGGTCTACCGGAGGCTGAACCCGTCGGTCGTGCTCACCCACCCGCTGGCCGACCCGTACAACCAGGACCATCCCGCCGCGGCGCAGATGGCGCTGCGGGCCCGGGTGCTGGCCCAGGCCATCGGGTACCCGGCCGCTGGTGAGCCGATCGGCGCGCCGCCGGTGTTCTTGTTCGAGCCGCACCAGAGCGAGATGTGCGGCTTCAAGCCGGAGGTGCTGCTGGACATCACGCCGGTGTTCGAGGCCAAGCGCAAGGCCATGGAGGCCATGGCGGCCCAGCAGCACCTGTGGGAGTACTACACGGACCTGGCCAAGCGGCGCGGCACGCAGTTGCGGCGTAACGCGGGACCGAACCTCGGCCTGCCGCAATCGACCCTGGCCGAAGCCTACATGCGGGTGTTCCCGCAGGTCACGGACAGGCTCGCCTGATGCGCCACGTGATCGTGACCGGCGTGCCGCGGGCCGACCTGGCGCTGGTCGACGAGCTCGTGACGCTGGGCGTGGCCACCGTGCA
Organism: uncultured Actinomycetes bacterium; assembly: GCA_963819785.1. GTDB lineage: Bacteria > Actinomycetota > Actinomycetes > Streptosporangiales > Streptosporangiaceae > Palsa-504. Next base: position 24,516 of record CAWFXW010000026.1, read on the forward strand.
CGAGGCGATCGGGCGGGCCGGGTACCTGGGGCCGGGCCTGCGCCCGATCCAGGACGGGACGCGGACCGGCGGGACCGCGGTCACGGCCCTGTGCTGGCCCGGTGACAACCTGATGATTCACGCCGCGGCCGAGCAGTGCCAGGCCGGGGACCTGCTGGTGGTGACGACCACGTCGCCCAGCACCGACGGAATGTTCGGCGAGCTCCTCGCGACCTCGCTGGCCGTCCGCGGCGTGCGCGGCATCGTGATCGAGGCGGGCCTGCGGGACGTGGCCGAGCTGCGGGCCATGGGTTTCCCGGCCTGGTCGGCCGCGATCAGCGCGCAGGGCACGGTCAAGGAAACTCCGGGCGCGGTCAATGTGCCGGTCTGCGTGGGCGGCCAGATCGTCCGGCCCGGCGACGCGATCATCGCCGACGACGACGGCGTGGTGTGCGTGCCACGCGGCGAGGTGAACCAGGCGCTGGACGCCGCGCGGGCCAGGGTGGCCAAGGAGGAGCGGAACCGCGAGGCACTGGCCGGCGGCCAGCTCGGCCTGGACCTGTACGGCCTGCGGGCCAAGCTCGCCGCGCTCGGCGTCGAGTGGGTCAGCGCCGCGGACGAGGGTGACACCCGTGGGTGACGGGGTGCGCTGCATGCTCATGCGGGGCGGCACGTCCAAGGGCGCGTACTTTTTGGCCGAGGATCTGCCGCTCGACCCGGCTGAACGCGACGACCTGCTGATGCGGATCATGGGCAGCCCGGACGCCCGGCAGATCGACGGGATCGGCGGGGCGCACCCGCTAACCTCCAAGGTGGCGGTGGTCTCCGGCTCGGCCCGCGCCGACGCCGACGTCGACTACCTGTTCCTGCAGGTCGGCGTCGATACGGCCACGGTGTCAGACCGGCAGAACTGCGGCAACCTGCTGGCGGGCGTGGGACCGTTCGCGGTTGAGCGAGGCCTGATCGCCGGGGCGCCGGTCCGGATCCACATGGTCAACTCGGGCAGCGTGGCCACGGCACGCTTCCCCGGGGCAGACGGGACGGTGGACTACGACGGTGACGTGGCGATCGCCGGGGTGCCGGGCACCGCCGCGGCCGTGGTCCTGGACTTCACCGGGACCGAAGGCTCGGCCACCGGCGCGCTGCTACCCACCGGAAACGTCACCGACGTCATCGAGGGAACCACCGTTACCTGCGTCGACAACGGGATGCCGGTGGTGGTCGTGCCCGCCGCCGCGCTCGGCTGCACCGGGTACGAGATCGTGGCCGAGCTCGAGGCCGACTCCGGGCTGGGCCGCCGGGTGCGGGCGCTGCGGCTGGCGGCCGGGCGGCTGATGGGCCTGGGCGACGTATCGGCGGCCTCGGTGCCGAAGATCTCGCTGATCGCGCCGCCGGCCGACGGCGGCACGATCTGCACCAGGACCTTCATCCCGGTCCGGGTGCACGAGTCGATCGGGGTGCTCGGCGCGGTCAGCGTGGCCACCGCGCTGCTGCTTGACGGGGCGGCCGGCGCCGGCCTGGCCGCGGTCAAGCCGGGGCAGACCCGGTTCGACATCGAGCACCCGACCGGTCATCTCGAGGTCGAGGCCGAGGTCGATGTGACGAGCCAGCCGCCCACGGTGATCCGGTCGGGAGTGGTGCGCACCGCGCGCAAGCTCTTCGACGGCACCGTCTTCCCCCGGAGGTCCCGGTGACCACTGCCCGACACCCGGCGGCGACGCGGCCGCCGCTGCACGACATCGCGCACCTCGGGCACATCGAGCTGCTGACGCCCAGGATGGGCGAGAGCCTGTGGTTCTTCGTGGAAGTACTCGGCCTGACCGAGGTCTGCCGCGAGGGCAACTCGGTCTACCTGCGGACCTGGGACGACTATGAGCACCACACGGTCAAGCTCACGGAGCACGAGACCTCGGGCATCCGGCGGGTCGGGTTGCGGGCCTGCAGTCAGGCCGCGCTCGAGGCGCGGGTGGCGGCGATCGAGGCGGCCGGGCTCGGCGTGGGCTGGAAGGACGGCGACCCGGGTATCGGGCCCACCTACCTGTTCCGCGACCCGGACGGGCACGAGCTCGAGGTCTACTGGGAGAGCGAGTGGTACAGCCCGCCCGATGATCTCAAGCCCGCGCTGAAGAACCAGGCTCAGGCCTACCCGGGGCGCGGCGTCTGCGTCCGGCGCCTGGACCACGTGAACTACCTGGCCCGGGAGGTGCCGCCCAGCGGGGATTTCGTCCGGGACGTGCTCGGCGGGCGGATCACCGAGCAGATCATGCTGGACGACGGGACGATCTCGGCGCAGTGGCTGCACTTCACCAACAAGGGCTACGACCTGGTGTACACGCGGGACTGGACCGGCAGCACCGGGAGGCTGCACCACGTCGCGTTCGCGCCCGACACCCGCGACGACATCCTGCGCGCCGCGGACATCTGCCTGGACCGCGGCGTGTTCATCGAGACCGGGCCGCACAAGCACGCGATCCAGCAGACGTTCTTCCTGTACGTCTACGAGCCCGGCGGCAACCGGATCGAGCTGGCCAACCCGGTCGCGCGGCTGGTCCTGGCGCCGGACTGGCGCACGATCACCTGGACCGAGGCCGAGCGGGCCAAGGGGCAGGCCTGGGGGCTGAAGACCATCGAGTCCTTCCACACCCACGGAACGCCGCCGGTCGAGTAACCACCGCCGAAGGCTCGGGGGGGCACGGGGGGGTCGTCCCCCCCGGAGCTAACAGAGCCGAAGGCTTCGGGGGGCACGGGGGTCGTCCCCCCGGAGCTAACAGGGCCGAACGGGCCGCGTGCACCACGGCCCGTTCGGCTGAAAAATTTACGGTCTAACCCGCAGGCGGCGTGATCACCGAGAAGACGGCGCCCTGGTCGTCGGCGACCACGGCGATGCGGCCGTACGGGGTGTCTTCGGGTGGCCGCACGACGCTGCCGCCGAGTTCGGTGACCTTGGCCGCCGCGGCGTCGGTGTCGGTCACGGCGAAGTACGTGGCCCAGGCGGCGGGTGTCTCGGCGGGGGCGCCCTCCGGGTACTCGCCGATGCCGCCGACCTCGTGGTCGCCGACCATGAGCATCGCGTACTTGAAGCCTTCGCCGCTCATGTCCTGGTAGCCGTAGCCGATCGCGGCCTGGTAGAAGGCCTTGCTGCCGTCGAAGTCCCGGCTCATGTGCTCGCTCCAGACCAGCGAGCCCGGCTCGTTGGCCACCTGGAGCCCGGTGGTGTGGGCACCCTGCCAGAGCGCGAAGGCGGCGCCGGCCGGGTCCATGGCCACCGCCATCCGGCCCTCCTCCATGACGTCCATCGGCCCGGCCAGCACCTGGCCGCCCGCCCCCTTGATCTTGTCCGCGGTCGCGTCGACGTCGTCGCTGGCCAGGAACGTGGTCCAGACGGTCGGGGCGTCGGGTCCGGCCATCTTGGGGCTGATCGCCGCGACGATATGGCCGCCGGAGTGCGCGATCGAGTAGCCGCCGACCTCGGGCGCGCCGGGCTCGATGTCCCAGCCGAACAGGGCCTTGTAGAACGCGATCGCCTTCGGCACGTCGTCCACGCTGACATCGACCCAGCAGGGCGTACCGGCAGGCCATCGCGTATCGCGTGTTACCACTGTGTTACCTCCCCATGTTGATCCCGTTTCGGGCGACGCTAACACAGGGCACCGACATTCTGGCCTCCTACACTTGGCGTTCATGTACGCCAAGACGAACCCCGGCACGGGCCGCCTGTCGTCCCGGCAGAAGCGCGTGTTCGCGGTCGTCGGAGTGCTGGTCGTCTTGATCATCGCCGGGCTGAGCGCCTGGGCGGCGCTGGCCTCGGACCGCTACTCAAGCTCGGGGCACGGCTGCGTGAACGTCACCGTGCCGAGTTCGACCGGCGGGGCGACGCTGCACTACTGCGGCGACGCGGCCCGGTCGTTCTGCCAGACCTCGTTCCGCAAGCAGGACCAGATCTCGCTGCGGGCCCGGCCGCAGTGCGTGCTGGCCGGGCTGGGGCCATCGGCCAGCGCGTCCCCGGGCTAAACGCTCAGAGGTCGCACCACCGCTCGCATAAGACGGCAGCCTACCCGGGTGATTGCATAACGCGAACTCTTATAAGAGACACTGCGTGCATGACGATCAATACGGAACACAATGACGTGAACCCTGTCGTCGCCGAGGTGGTGCGGTCCGGTTTTGCCGAGTCGCGGCACCGCGGGGCGGTGACGGCGGTGGCCGCCGACGGTCAGACCGTGATCAACGCCGGCCGGACCGATGTCCCGTTCCTGCCGCGGTCGGCGAACAAGCCGCTGCAGGCCACGGCGATGCTCCGCTGCGGCCTGCAGCTGGACGCCGAACTGCTCGCGCTGGCCGCGGCGAGCCATTCCGGCGAGGACTTCCACGTCGACGGGGTCCGGAAGATCTTGTCCGGCGCCGGGCTGCGCGAGGACGACCTGCGCTGCCCTCCCTCGTGGCCGCTGGAGACGCAGACCGCGCACCGGATGATCGCGCGTGGCGAGCCCATGGCCCGGATCCGGATGAACTGCTCGGGCAAGCACGCCGCGATGCTGGCCACCTGCGCGGCGAACGGCTGGCCGACGGCCAGCTACACCGACCCCGCCCATCCGCTGCAGCGGGCGATCCGGGACACGATCGAGGACCTGGCCGGGCAGCGGCCGACCGCCACCGGGGTGGACGGCTGCGGGGCGCCGCTGTTCTCGCTGACCATGAGCGGGCTGGTCCGGGCGTTCCGGGCCCTGGTGCTGGCCGGGCCGGGAACGCCCGAACGCCGGGTGGCCGACGCGATGCGCGCCTACCCGGAGTGGACGAGCGGCACGGACCGGGACGAGCGCAAGCTGATGGACGCGGTGCCGGGCCTGCTGCTCAAGAGCGGCGCCGAGGGCGTGGACGCGTTCGCGTTCGGTGACGGCCGGGCGGGCGCGGTCAAGATCGACGACGGGGCGCAGCGGCCGCGGACCCCGGTCACGGTGGCGGCGCTGCGCCTGCTCGGCGCCGTGGTACCGGACGACCTGGCCACCGTCCCGGTCACCGGGGGCGACGCCGTGGTCGGTTCGGTGTACGCAGTCGGCCTGAGTGTCCTGGCCGCGCCGTAGGATGACGCGGGTGAGCAAGAAGACCAGGCCGCCGCGCCGGCCCACCGCCGATGAGGATCCCGGCACGCTCGTCGAGCGGATGATGGGGAGCCTGTGGCGGGCGGTCACCGCGGGTGACCTGCTGCGCGCCGAACTCGAAGCCGCGACGTGCCTGGCGCTGCCGCGGGTGGGGCGGCTGGCCCCCGGCGACGCGCGGGCCTTCATCGACAAGGTCCTGGTCGAGGAGGCGGTTCGCGAATCCTCGCCGGAAGGTGCCGCGATGCTGCGGCTGCTGGTGTCGCTGGGGTCGCCGGCCACCAAGCGGTCGGCGAGCCAGGCGCTGGCCCGGCTGACCGGGGCTGGCGTCTACCCGCCGGACTGGGTGACCGCGGTCGGCAGGGCGGTCCCGGACCGGGCCTGGCGCCGGTACGACGTGTTCGGCGACGACGAGGCGATCGCGGTGACGTTCCGCTACGGCGAGGCCGAACACGGCATCGTGGGGCAGATCGACCTGACCGGCATCCCGGTCGCGATCGCCGTGGGCGTGGCCGCCAACGCGGCCAGCCTGGTCGAGGCGATGCACCGCGAGGACGACCCGTTCGACCGCACCGAGGAGATCAGCCTGGCCGAGGCGCGGCGCCACCTGGAAGCGCCGCTGGCCCGCGGCGACGAGGAAGCCGACGATGCCGTGTCGGTGGATACGGTGGCGTACCTGCCGGTGGCGCGATCCCGGGTGCGGCGGCTGCCCGCTGAGGGCGCCGCGGCGCTGCCGTTCTTCACCGCCGCCGATCGCGCGGCCGCGGTGGACGACTTCATGAAGAGCCCGCTGGCCGCCGAGGCGGTCGCGGCCGACGAGGACGCCACGAGGTTCTGGGCCGAGGTGCTCACCGGCTACAGCAGCCGCGTGCCCGGCGGGGCGCCCGGCCAGGTCGGCCCGCGCAAGATCGCGCATCTGCTGCTCGGCCACGTGCCGAACACCTTCACGTTGTCCGCCGCGCAGCGTGAGCACCTCCAGCCCGCGGTGACCGCATGGACCGGATGGTCGGCGGAGCGCCGCGGCCTGGACGAGGCCGCGACGGGCCGGCTGGCCGAGAGCCTGCCATCGGTGTTCGGCCGGTTCGACGCGGCCTACGACGACCCGGATTCGGTGACCATCCGCAGCTACCTAGCCGACCTGGCGGTCAGCGACGCGGACGTGTCCGCGCTGGCCACCCACGTGGCGCGCCGTATGTTCGCGGTGCCGCTGCCGCCGCTGGACGAGGACGGGAGCCCGGTGGACGTCGGCGATCCGGCGGTCCGCCGGGAACTGGTCGAGACCGAGTTCGGCGAGTGCGTGCCGCACGCCGGCTTGACCGCCGAGGAGTTCATCGCCGCGGTGCACCGGGTCGTCGGCGAGCTCTGGGAGGACGACCCGGCGGAGACCTTCGCCGCCGCGCGGCGTCTGTTCGAGTCCGGCGCCGACCGGCACGACATCCTCCACACGCTGGCCGAGACGCCCGCCGCGGCGGCCAGATCGGCGGTCGCTGCAGGCGGCCAGACCGGCCCCGCCGCAGGCGGCCAGGCCAGAACCGACCCTGATCGGCCGGTGAGAACTTCGCGAATCTAGGGACTTGACGCCGCGCCGCCGAACAGGTCATCTCTATAGATGGGGAACCAGGCTTCTCGGTCAGCAGAAACGGGGATGCGCTCGTGACCAGATTTGTGTTGGCTGCTGACGGCCGACGGCTTGCGGTCAAGGTTTCCGGCCATCCCGCGGGTCGGCCCGTGTTCCTGCTGCATGGCACACCGGGCAGTCGGCTAGGGCCGTTTCCGCGGGCCAGGGTGCTGTATGAGCTGGGCGTGCAGCTGATCACCTTCGATCGGCCCGGCTATGGCCGCTCGGACCGGCTCGCGTGCCGCCGGGTAGCGGACGTAGCGGCTGATGTCGCCACCATCGCCGACGCACTCGAGCTCGACAGTTTCGCGGTACTCGGCCGGTCCGGCGGCGGTCCGCACGCCCTGGCCTGCGCGGCGCTACTCCATGAGCGAGTTACGCGGGCTGCGGTGCTGGTAGGTCTGGCCCCTTTGGCGGCCACCGGACTGGACTGGTTCGCCGGGATGACCAATTCGAACGTGGGGGAATACACGGCGGCTACAGCCGGGCGCGAGTCGCTGGTCGCCAGCCTCGGCCTAGCCGCTAGGGGGATCAAGGCCGACCCGGCCAGCTTGGTCGCGACGATCACAGGCGGTCTGTCAGAATCCGACCGCCGAGTGATGGCGGACGCTGGAATCCGCGCCATGCTCGTCCAGAATTACGCGGAAGCGGTCAGGATTTCTCCCGACGGCTGGTACGACGACATCCTTGCATTCGTCTCATGGTGGGGTTTTGAGCCTGCTGACATAGGCATTCCCGTTCTGCTGTGGCACGGCGAGAACGATCGCTTTTCCCCGGTGTCACATTCCCTCTGGCTTAGCCAGGAAATTCCGGATTCCGTGGTCATGATCGAGCCGGGGTCCGCGCATTTCGCTGCATTGAGCGTGATGCCAGACATAATGGCCTGGCTCATCCGCGCGACGGCCGAATCACAGGTCGGCTGACTCATATGGGTGCGTCAGGTCGGCTGAGGCTCGAGGTCGCGGTTCTGCAGCCGCCACTGCCGGATCATGCCAACGTTGGGATGGTTTTCCCCGAGAACCGTGGCCAGCGCGGCCAAGACCCGCTCCTGAATGCTCGCTGCCTCCTCCGCACGACCGCTCACATGCAGGACAACGGCCAGATTGGCCTCGCAGATCAACGTATCCGGATGCAGCGGACCGAGTACTGCCTCGAACTGAGCACGCATTTGCGTCACCAGCGCCTCGGCTTCCTCGGATCGGCCCAGATCCGTCAGGCAATTCGCCAAGTTGACCCCGCACGACAAGGCGAACGGGTGATTAGGGCCAAGTTTCTCGCAGAATTTCTCGAACGTTTGCCTGGCCATTGTTTCGGCTTCCGGCAATCCGTCTGATCCGCGTAGGTACGTGGATAGGTTATTGGCTGCTACCAAGGTATAAGGATGGTCCGGGCCGAGGGTCTCGGCATATGTCCCCATCACGTTGGTAGCTAGGTCCCTGGCGGCAGGTTTCTCGTCCAGCGCAGAAAGATCGCACGCGAGATTCAGCGAGCAGGCAAGAGCATCCGGCGAGTCCGGCGAATAATGCTGCATATAACGTTCGCGCGTGCTCTTGGTAATCTGGTATGCCTCATCCAGCTCGCCCGTCTTGCGCAGTGATACCGCCAGGCTCTTAGCCGTGCGTAGCGTATCGACGAAATCTTCGCCGAGTACCTCGAGGTACCGCATGTAGGTGGTACGCAGCAACTCTGCGGAGGCGGCGTACTCTCCTGCCTCGCGCATGTCCCTGGCCAGGTTGGCTGCGGAGTAGAGCGTGTACGGATGATCGGGCCGCAGGACCGCCTGCCGTCGGTTCAGTGTGTCCTGGTCCAGCTCACGAGCCGCCAGACAATCTCCGACCAGGCGCAGGTCGACCGCGAGGTTGTTGGCGGCGGAAAGAGTACTCGGATGGTCTTCCCCGAACAGTTCCTTGAAACGTTCGTAGGTTTCCCGATCCATGGTCAGCGACTCGCTGAACTCGCCCAGGCCGCGCAGGTCGCCGGCCAGCCCGCCCGCAGTCTGCAGGGTATGCGGATGACGGTCAGTGAGCACCTCTCGCTGCTTACGGAAAACGTCGGAATCCATAACCCGCGCCTCGGCGTACCGACCCAGCGAGCGGAGTACATTGGCGAGCTGGAACCGCAGATGCAGGGTCTGCCGGTCGTCACTGCCGAGCCTTACTCGCCATCCAGCCTCGAGGTTCTGGCCGAACTCAAGCGCGGAATCGTACTGGCCGCGTTTCCACAGGTATCGCACCCGGTCGATGAGAAGCTGGCGTGTCTCCTCCTCATCGCATTCATCTGCTTCCGACGGCCCCAGGTGCGGCCAGATCAGGTCATACCGCGTCCAATTCTCCGGGTCATCGGTATCGCCTTGCCTGGGGCGAGCGCCGACCAGCACGCGATGCACCTCATGGAAGGCGTCGTCCTGCTCATCCTTCGTCTTCAGCTGGGCACGAATCACCACCTGAATTAGGCGGTGCACCTGCAAGGAGTTATTGCCCTGGTCCACCTTGGCCAGCGCAAAGCGCGCAATCTCCCGGATCAGCTGGCCGAGTACGATCTTCTCCTTCAAGCGCTCATCGAGCGGGACCAGCGAGCCGATCATCTCATCACTGTAGAGCAGGGAAAGAGAGATGGGCTCCGGTCCGAAGAACGCGCAGAGCTCGAGCAGGCGTGCGGCGGCAGGCGACTGAGCGCGCAGGCGATCGAACGACAGCCGCCAGGTCAAGGCCACCGAACGCGGGTAATCGGCGGGCTGGCTCATCTCGAGGACGCTGGTCGGCTGCCGCTTCAGCTGCTCGACATAGGTGGTAGCCGACGTGCCGGTTTCCTTGAGCCATGCTCCCGCCTGCTCGATCGCCAGTGGAAGATCACCCAGGGCCTCGGCCACCATCTCCGCGTCCTGGTCGGTGAGCTGCGGCACCCGGCGCTGGAGGTGATCCACGCTTTCTGAGCGGGTGAACACGTCAATCTCCAGCGGGTCCGCAACCCGGGACCACGTTGGATTCCTCGAGGTCACCAGGACGTGACCGGGGCCGCCCGGCAGGAAGGGTTCGATTTCGTACGGGTCGTCGGCATTGTCGAAGATGAGAAGCCAGTGAGCATACGGCGCGCCCCTGCGCAGCGCCTCACGCGCCGCCTGCGCCGCCTCGGTCACGCTGTCACCAACCCTGATCCCTAGACGCGGCGCCAGCGCCGCGAGAGCCGGATTGATGAGCTCACGCTGCTCCGCTGACACCCACCACACCACGTCGTAGTGCGCCATGAACCGGTGCGCATACTCCAGCGCGACCTGTGTCTTGCCGACCCCGCCCAGCCCGTACAGCGCCTGGGGCAGAACCACGGCCTTGCTGCTGCCCGCCAGCTGGTCACGGAGGTTTTCCAGTACGGCGTTGCGCCCGGTGAATGCGGCATTGCGGGTGGGGACGTTCCACACCGGCGGGATCGTCCTGGGCCATCGCGCCTCGGGCGACCCAGGATCGGCCGGGTGCTCGGACAACTGGGGCGGGCGACCGAGTTCACGCAGCAAGGCCTCCACCGCTTGGCCCGAATCCAGCCGAGTCAGGTCCACCGGCGTCCGGTCGCTGAACGGCGGGGTTGGCCGTATCTCGCCGACCCGGACCGGGATGAGCTGCCGACGCGTACCGGCCGGGTCGGCGGCCGCCATGGCCTCCCACACCCCCCTGGCCTGAGGGGATCGCAGGTACGCGGCAGAAAGCACGGCTATCGTCCGGCTCGCCGACGCCGCGCTGCGATGTGCCTCCTCCTGGGCGATGCTGCCGGCGGCGGTCCCCGCACCGAACGGCAGGATCCGGAATCCGGCCCGGTTGAGGACCGATGCGATCCAGTCAGCCCAGACGCGATCCTCCGGGACGTAGCTCAGGTGAATGTCCGCGGCCGGGGCCAAGCGGCGCCGGGTGAAGGCGTCGCGGTATTGCAGTCTGAGTTCTTCATCCAGCGGCGGAAGCGAGCGTACCTGCCCGTTCGTTATCGCGCTGGTTAGCCGTTCGAACGCAGCAAGCATGGAAAGCGGCGATCCCGGCGCGTCACCGAACGTCGCGAGGGTCTCCTCGAAAGCGTAGAACGGCTTGTACGGGATCTCGACGGAGCTCCAGTACTGATTCGCTTCGTCATCGGTCAGGCCCTTGGGAAACCGCTCGAACTTTGCCCGCGCTAGCGCACGGCCAGCATCCAGCTTTTCCTTCTCGCCATCGTCGATACGCATCGGGACAGGCAGAATCCTTATATCGCGGTAATGATATCGCTCGTCGATGTGCCGGGCGATTGCGGCGGCTCCTTCGACACTTTGGTCGCTCAGAGTGAAACAATCCACCAGGGTGTCGGGAAAATGGACTGTGCATATATCCGCTATGTCGGTCAGCCCGGTACGGCTGTCGATGAGAGTATAGTTGTAGTTCTCTTTCATGTCCGCGCGCAAGGCGTCAAAGAACTGGCCGCCGCCGAGCCGTTCATAGAAGTTGTCCCAGTCAACCGAAGCTACCGCCGAGGAATAATCGCGGTTCTGGCGCCCGGCCGACACGAAGTCCAGGGTTCCGCCGTCGGGAAAGGCAGGCCAGGTAACCGAGATGGCATGCCTTAGTATCTGCGCGTACTCACGATGCCAGTCCGCGGGCCTGTCTTCGTTTCGCGTGGCCGCCCACGCATAGTCGGTGATAAGGTCGATGATTCCCGCAGTCGCCGTGATCTTGGCTGAATCAAGGAACGGGTGGAAGAATTTGTGCAGCCCTGGCGAATCGAGATCCCAGTCCACCACGAGCACCTTCAGCCCGTTGCTGGCGAGAATCCACGCCGTGTTGGCCAGGGCCATCGTCCTCCCTGTGCCACCCTTGTAGGAGTAGAAGGTAACGATTTGACCGTCAGGGGTTGCGTTCATCGACATGCTCCGGTTTAGACAGATCTGCCGTCGGACCGATCAGCCGAGGCCGTTCGATCATCGGGCCGGGCGGCGGATATGCATGGGCATGCGCGAGGTAGTGCCTGGCCGCGACCCGCACTACCACTGGCAGGACCATGCTGAATTCCTCAAGGCTGGGTACTCCGTTGACGGCAATCCTGCAGTCGGCCCGCCCGGCCGCCAGTTTTTCCTTCAGGGCGGTGTCGAGACCCTGCCTGAGTGACACCTCTGCCCGGATAAGTTCGGCGTCATTGCGATTCCACGGAACCACGACCTGGACCCACGCGTTACGGAGAAAGTCGATCCGTCTCAGCTTTTCGCGGTAATCCGCTTGCCTGATGGCCCAGGCGTCGACAAGCAGCACGGCCGGGCCGCAGACCTGTTCGCTGGCGAGAAGGGCGGCGAGATGGTCGTTCAGGTCACCCACCTCTGGCACGTAACCCATGTTGCGCACGAGGTCGGCGGCATGATCGGCTAGCGCTCGTACGGATTCTGGACGGTAAGGGTTCCAGTTGTGGGCGCTGCGACCATAGTGATAGTCACCCCGGCCATCGGGGAGGTCGGAAGTATCCGGGGCGACAACCGTGATCCGCATTCGGCGCTCGTCAGGTTTTGAATGGTCCGCAGGTCCGAACGCGCTCTCAAGGGAGTTGTAGTCCGCAGACTGCTCTGGCTTGATGCGGGTGTTCTGAGCTACCCGGACAATCCGGCGAGCGAGTTCGTACACCGCCTCCTCGTACTCGCTACGGTACCGAGTGAGCTTGATGATGCCGTAGAAGCCGTGTCTGCTGTATCGATCTCCGAGCTGACTGTGATCAAACTGGACCGACCTAGCCGGTTCCGGCAGCAGGGCCGGATCCACCGGCACCCAAAGAGCGGGAATGATCGCCTCTGAGGGACCGGTCCTTGCGGCATGATTCAGCGCCCTGCGCGAGAATGCAAACCATTCTTTACCGCAACGCTCACTGTCAAAGTAGCGCCTCGAATAAAGTGGCACGAATACGCGGCAGGTGGCTAGGGCCTGGGTCAACCGCGCGGACCAGTCGCCTCCGGTCTGCCTCCCGTTGTCCATAAAACCGGGCTTGGCGCCCGGCGGCAGGTTGGTGAGCTGCATGATGTCCAAGCAGAGATCTTGGAAGAGATTGGCGACCCATATATCCGGGTCTCCCGGATAGCCGTCTTGCCGCGGAGTGTGTGCATAGCTGAGGAAAAAATACGGCGCGGCCTCTACAGGCTCTGACCTACTATCCTCAGTCACCCGGGCCCTCCCACCCGTATGCCGAGGATCACGGCAAACGGCTGAGTCCCACTATAAGGGGCACAGATGCATTTGAGTACATCGGCGGCTATGGCGCATTTGAGACAGTAGAGTGACAGACGCCACTTCAGGCACTAGCGTTGCCTCTGCGCTCTCTCATCCAATCGGTCGCAATATCCACAATCTTGCACAGTGGCATCAGACGGCAAGCCGCATTACCTACCCGACCATGGTCGGGAATTTGCCAGTGGTCCAAGAGTTCGCCGAGGGCCCTGAATTCACTGTCGTCTAGCACCACGTCTTCGTACGCCTGCCATCGGCCGCCAGAGCCGTTCTTCACCACGCAGCGATAGATCCGCTTGGGAGGATTCGGGGTGTACAGATACTCAGCCAAGTGGAGCGCGGTACAGACGTTGAAGCCTACGCCCAATAGCAGGACCGACGCCCCCAGGCAATACATCTTCCCCAAGGGGGAATCCTCACCCAGGTGACAGGTGAGTCGATGGCCCCGCATGAGTTCGTTGGCCATCGGACCGAGCGCGGCAAACGAGGTTTGGGGGTGATCGCTTCGTATCGCGCCCGGATGGGTCCGGACCGCTTCGGCGATCCGTCCCATATCGGTAGAACGGAGTCGTGTCACGATCGAACGGAGGCATCTTGGCCCGGAATTGTTCAACCTGCCGCGGGGTCATACCGGCAATCCGGGCGAGATGAACCCGCGAGGAGTCAGAGTTATCCGCGGTTCCGGTCGGCACCACCAACGTCCCGTCAGGAGTCAAGACGTCAAGCAGGGCGCCGATGACGGATGCGGTCCCGCCGTCAACCCAGCCGATGCTGCGCAGGGACGCGCTGACAAGCAGCGTCTGACCAGCTGACACACCAAGCGTACGTAGGTCATCGGCTAGGTCCTGGCGGGATCGAACGGCGCCTACCGCAGTACAGTCAACGGTCACTTGGGAGCCGGTCCTTCCAGGCCTTCCGATGGTCCTCGGCCCACCGCCGCGCCGCGTCCCTGGCCTCGGCCGGGACGTCCTCGCCGAGCCAGGGCGACACAGTGGTTCGCATCCGGTCGACGAAGCGTACGCCGAGCGGTGTCAGCGAGGGTGAGGCGGCCAGCGTCTCGATGGCCTCGGCAGTCTGCGTCCGCCACAGCGCGAACTTCGCCGCAGCGTCTTCGGCTCGACGTCCGGATAGATAATTCCGCCGGACCCGCCAGAAATCGGTGACGGCGATATGAGCGTAGGTGCCTTGGAGCAATGCTTCCAAGGGCCGAGGATCATCCCGCCAGGGAGCGTAGTAAACACGTTGGTCAGAATGGTCGCAAAGATCAAAAAGATCCAGAACGGCACCCAACTTGACATGCTGGAACTCATGCATCATCAGCAGGGCCAGGGTATCGCCGTCGGACGGCAAGGCGGCGCCGATGGCGCCGAAGGCCTGCCGCGAGGCGGCACTGATTTCCCTGCCTGGCTTGTGGTTGGCCAAGGGCATGATCGTGGATAGCCCGGCGGCCAGACCGGGGGCATAAATGCCGTGCTCCTGCTCGATCAGCGACCAGGCCCGCTGGTAGACCCGCTGCCAGGCAGTGACCTGCTCGGCCGAGAGCCGTGAAGCGGCAGGCCACTGATGACAATCCCGGTACGGGTCGGTATCCTCCAAGGCCACCTTGACCGTTCCGGCCTCGAGCATGCGTACCGGCTGCCAGTTCCCGGGCCAGGCGGCACCGTCTGTGTCGGCAAGAACCACCGCCCATTGGCCTGATTCGCTCTTCACCTCGAATCCATCGGGGCCGGTTGTGACCGTGGCCGTCGTAGCGGATCCGATGTGCAGGCGCCCTAGCGTCGGCAGGTGCACACCGCCCTGGATCACTGGAACCCGGAGCTGTACCTGCCGTCCGGACCGGATTGCAGCTGCCGCCATTATGGCGGGCAGGTACACCGCGTCGGCGGCCACGGACGCAGAATGCACCGGGGACGCACGCAACCGCCCCACGCAGCGCGCGGCCCATTCCCGGACGTACGGATGAGCGAGCACGTCTTCTAGGGCCTGCCGGGCGTCCCTATCGAGATAGGTGAAAAGTTCCCACCCGGCATCGAACAAGGCGGCATCGGCGATCGGCAGCGGGCACGCGCCGATCCGCTCGTGTACGAAGCCGATCATGCTGCGGCGCACGCTGCGCTCCGACTCGGCGAGATAGCCGATGGCCAGGTTGTCGCCGTAACCCTCGGCGAGGGCATCGAAATACCCGACCGGCACGGCGAACGCTGACGGCCGTTCGGCAGCATGCGCGGTGACGGGCGCCAGCCGTGCTCGAATATGGGTGATGAGCTTCATGAGGTCCGCGCAATAGACAGAGGGATTGTCAAAGCCGGTACCGGTCCGGTACCGGTGGGTATATAGCCCGCCGCCGCAACTGGTGACGACCGGGCAGCTACGGCACGTCCCGCACAGCCCGGCTAGTCCCTGCTGCCGGGCAATGATCGCGGGATGCCCGGCCGCTTCGTTCAGGGTGTGGCCGAATACGTTCAGGCCAGTATCCGGAGCCCCCTCGTAGGTCACCTTGAGCGAGTCGACCTGCTCGATCGAACCATCGGTCTCTATGACCAGGACGTCGCTGGCGCCTAGGCCCAGCGCCTCAGTAAGGCTGTCGGCGCCGTATGTAGTCTGGATAATCGATTCGAACAAGCGTACTGGGACACGATCGGCATCGGTGATCCATCCGTCGAAGATCGATATCAGCCAGTCCGCATACGGAGTATCCGATCCGGCGTAGCCTGGCGGCGGGTCGTCGTAGGTCCCGTGCGGGAGCAGGAAGTCGATCTGCCGGGGCTCGAGCGCAGCCAGGGCGGCATAGACGGCGGACGGGTCGTTGCGGACATCGATCGTGCACAGCAAGCCGGAGTACAACGCCCGGTACTTATCCTCGCGAAGCATGCCGATGGCCCGGACGACCTGGTCATAGCTGCTGCGCCCGTCCGCGTACAGCCGGTGCCTGTCATTCGCCGCCCGGTCGCCATCGACGGAGATGCCGACCTTGACCTGCTGTTCGGCGAACAAGGTGCAGAAGTCCCGATCGAGCAGGACGCCATTGGTATGGATCCGCAGATCGAGCCGGCATTCCTGCTCTATCTCCCGCCGCAGGATCTCGCAGATGGCCCGCAGCCCGGCCACACCTGCCAGCAGAGGCTCGCCGCCGTGCAAGATAACGCGGACTTCGGGCAACGCGTGATCCCGGGCGTGCTCAGCTATCCGCCCCGCTGCCGCAGCGACCGTTTCCGCGCTAATTACCTTGGGCCGGCGGCGCCAACTCTGGTCGGCGTGCTCATACACGTAGCAGTGATCACACGCAAGGTCGCACCGGCTGCAGACCTTGAGCACGAATTGCCGGAAGGGCACCACTCTTCCGGACATGTGGCCTAATAGTCCGCTATATTGACGAGTTGAAGGCCGAGACCGCCGGCCGTTCCGGATCGCTGATCAGCGGTACGACCCGTCGCATGATGTCGGTTAGGCCCGGTGAAACGGCGGTCGTGACGTCCGTTATCGGAAAGCTGCGGAAATCGGGTAGGTCGGACATAACTACCGGCTCCTGAACGGAAATGCTCATCTGCACTCCAATTGCGCTATAGCAATGCGTCTAATTACGCTACGTAATGAATAGGCTACCTTCAGTAAGGTCATCAGCGGCCCCCCGGTACCGTACCGTGTCAGCCTCGTTCCGGACTGCTAATCTGACGCACGGCGGTCCACATAACCCTTTTGTCATCTTCTTGTAGGAAGAAGTAGATAAACGCGTGACATCCGGTCCGGATGCTATGCACCCCCGGGGGGCTCGATCGGCCTTCGCCGGGCGCGAGTGCATTGTGACACAGGGCGAGCACGCGGTCTAGTCATGTGAAAGCGGTTTCTTGGGTCCCTGGCGGCAGGGACGCGCCCCTCACTGCGCGGCGGCTAGCCTTGGGACTAAAGTTGCTAATGCTACGTGATGTGCCGGATCGTGGTTACGTGATCATAGCTAATCGGACGTATATCAGTGGTTATTGAGTTACAGCATGATCGGTCAGAGGTTGTCTCGGTTCAGGACGGCGCACAGCCGGGCGAGGGCCGTGGTGTAGGCGTGCTCGGGCGGGCGGGCGTAGCCGATGACCAGGCCCGCCCGGTCGGTGGCGGCGCCAGGAGCCCGGAAGCTGGCCAGGCCCTGCAGGGCCAGGCCGTGCTCGGTGGCCCTCTTGATGAGCTGGCGCTCAGCCTGCGGGCCGGGCAGGTCCAGGACCGCGTGCAGGCCGGCCGCGATCCCGGTAATGTGCCGCGGGCGGAGGGCGGCGGTCAGGCGGTCGCGGCGGCGCCGGTAGGCCAGGCGGGTGCGGCGGATCTGCCTGTCGTAGCCGCCGGAGGCGATGAATTCAGCCAAGATGAGCTGGTCCAGACCCGACGGGCCCGCGGTGAGCTGCGCGGTCACGGCGTCAAGGAGCCGCGGCGGGACGACCAGCCAGCCGAGGCGCAGGGCCGGGATCAGGCTCTTGCTCGCCGTGCCGGCGTAGATGACGTGATCGGGGGCAAGCGCCTGCAGCGCGCCCACCGGCTGCCGGTCGTACCTGAACTCCCCGTCGTAGTCGTCCTCGATCACCACCCCGCCCCAGCGCGCCGCGTCCCGGCGGCGCTGCGGATGCAGGGTCACGCCCAGCGGGAACTGGTGTGCCGGGGTGAGCAGCGCGGCGTCGGCGCCCTCGAGCGCGCCGATCACGGCGCCGCGGCCGTCGACGGGCAGCGGTCGCAGGTTGAGGCCTTGGCCCTGCGCGAGGTCGCGATGGGCCTGATGGCCGTAGGACTCCACGGCGAGCGTGGCCGCGCCGGCGCTGCGCAGGGCGGCGCAGGCGACGGCCAGACCGTGCGCGAAGCCGGCGCAGACCACGATGTGCCCGGGATCGGCGACCACGCCGCGGGCTCGGGCCAGGTACCCGGCCAGCATCGTCCGCAGCTCCGGCAGCCCGCGCCGGTCGGGGTAGTCAAGCAGCGAGCGGGGTGCGGTGGCGAGCACCTTCCGGGCCGTCGCCAGCCACGCGCCACCGGGGAAGGCGGACAGGTCGGGAACGCCCGGACGCAGGTCGTAGCGGGGCGCGGCGGCCTCGGGACGCGCGAGCGGCCCCGGACCGGGCTGGGCGGCGGGACGTTCGGCGACGGAGGTGCCAGAACCAGTCCGGGCGGTGAGCCAACCCTCCGCGACCAGCTGGGTGTACACCTCGGCCACCGTGTTTCGGGCCAGGCCCAGATCGGCGGCCAGCGCCCGCGAGGACGGAAGCCGGGTACCGGGACCGAGGCGCCCGGTCCGGACGGCGTCACGGAGCGCCGTTTCAAGGTCTCGGCGGAGGTGCTTGGAGCTCCCGGGCAGGTCCAGATGCAGGTCGACGCTGGCCTGGCGGGCGTGATCCCTGGCCTGGGTGGGTGGGTCGCTGGTCTGGTCGCTGGCCTGACGGGCTTGGTCGCCATCTTTGGCCCATGTTTCTGGCATAGAAGTGGACCTTATCTTGGGCCGCTTACCGCCATAAAGTCGGTGTCATGACGATGACAAGCGAAACCACGCAGATACCGGTCCGGCTGGACTTCGACACCGTGGCGGCGGGCTTCGCCCGGGCGATGGCGCACCTGGACCAGGCCGCGACCAAGGAACTCGACAAGGCGCAGATCGATCCCAAGCTGCGCGAGCTGATCCGGATCCGGGCCTCGCAGCTCAACGGCTGCGCCTACTGCATCGACATGCACACCAAGGACGCCCGCGCGATCGGCGAGACCGAGCAGCGCATCTACGGGCTGGCCGCCTGGGCCGAGACCCCGTACTTCACCGCCCGCGAGCGTGCCGCGCTGGCGTTCACCGAAGCGGTGACGCTGCTGGCCGACACGCACGTCCCCGACGAGGCCTACCAGGCCGTGGCCGCGCAGTTCAGCCCGCAGGAGGTCGGCGCGCTGGTCAGCCTGATCGTCACGATCAACGCCTGGAACGCGATCGGGGTCAGCACCCGGGCCTGGGAGCCCGGCTCATACCAGCCCTGACCGGCCCGGGCTGGGGTTAGCTGGTGAGGGGGGCGGGGTGGGAGCGCCAGGTGGGGGGCGGGCGGCCGGGGAGGTCGGTGCGGCCGCCGGTCCACAGCAGGGCGGCCCACGGGTCGGTGTCGGCGAGTTCGGCGGGGGCTTGCGGATACAGCCGGGCCAGGACGCGGCGGCATACGTCGCGCGAGGGGTCGAGGCTGAGCCCGAAGCCCTGGGCGATGTCGTTGCCGTGCAGGAGGGCCTCGTTGCAGCCCAGCGCGGCGAAGCCCTCGGGGTCGGCGTTCCCGGCCGGGTGGAAGGCCCGCACGTGGGCGGGCGAGGTGCGCACCATCGAGGCCAGGACCCGGCCGCCGGTGACGGCGAACTCCAGCACCTCGGCCGGGGAGGCGTCCTTCTCGGCGGTGGCCACGGCCCGGACGTACCGCCCGGTGGGCTGGACGGCGAGTTGCCAGGCGTAGGAGAGCAGGCAGTCGCCGATGTGCTCGGCGGTATGCCAGCAATCCCACTCCAGGCTGCCGGCCCGCACCGACCAGTCTCGGTCGGTCAGCGGCAACAGGCCGCTCATGACGCACGCGATCGCAGCGTCAAGGTCACCGGCGGTTACTGTCATGATGCTCCGAGCCTACGATCCTGCGCGGCCGAGCATGAGGGGTTCGTCAGTAGTGACGGCCATTGGGCCGTTCTGGTCAGGACTGTCCGGGTCAGGCGCGGCCAGGGACTGCTCGCCGGTACTGCGCCGGTCGATGCGGGCCAGCGCGGGCAGAGCCAGGATCCCGCAGACCAGGGTGGGCAGGCCGCCGATGACCAGGGACCACCTGGCTCCGGCGTCCTGGCCGACCCAGCCCACGATCGGACCGCCGATAGGCGTCGAGCCCAGCCAGGCCAGGGCCCACAGAGCCATGACCCGGCCGCGCATGGTCGGCTCGGCGACCAGCTGCAAGGTGGTCTTGGCCAGGGAGTTGAACGTGATGCTGCCGTATCCGACGAAGACCAGCGCGGTCAGCTCGAGCGGCAGGGTCGGCGCGGCCGCCGCGGCCAGGATGGCGATGCCCCAGCCGATGGCGGCCAGGCACAGGGCGCGCGCGCGTGGCCGCGGACGGGCGGCGGAGATCAGCCCGCCGACCACCGCGCCGATGCCCATGACCGAGGCCATCACGCCGTAGGCGGCGGCCCCGCCGCCGAAGACCTTGTTCGCCATGAGCGGCAGGGAGACCTGGAACTCCCAGGCCAGGGTGCCGATGACGGCGATCATGATCAGCGGGATAAGCAGTTCCGGGGTGGAGCGCACGTAGCGCAGGCCGGCCCGGACCTGCCGCTTGCGCCGCGGGACGCGGACGGCCGGGAACAGCTCGGACCCCCGCATCGCGACGAGCGAGATCAGCACGGCGCCGAACGACAGCGCGTTGACCGCGAAGCACAGGGCCAGGCCGATGGCCGCGGCGATCACCCCGCCCAGGGCGGCGCCGAACACCCGGGCCATGTTCATCGCGACGGAGTTGAGGGTGACCGCGTTCGCGAGGTCGTCGGCGGTCACCATCTCGGAGATGAAGGCCTGCCGGGCCGGGTTGTCGAATACGTTGACGAAGCCAAGCGCCAGGGCGAGCAGGTAGACGGTCCACAGCCGGAGGGAACCGGTCCCGACCAGGACGGCGAAGGCCGCCGCGAGCAGCCCGGACAGCGTTCTGGGTCAGGTAGAGCACTCGTCGCTTGTCCATCCGGTCCGCGAACACGCCGCCCACCGGGCCGAACAGGAACATCGGCAGGAACCTGGCCGCGGTGGTCAGGCCGAGCTGGGTCCCGCTGTGGGTGAGGTCCAGCACGACGAACGACTGGGCCACGGTCTGCATCCAGGTGCCGGCCACGGAGACGAGTTGCCCGAAGAAGAAGAGCCGGTAGTTACGCTGCCGGAGCGATGAGACCATCCGCCGGGGCTGGAACCGCAGGCGGCCTACCGGAGAGGTGAGGTGCACGGCTTCCCGATCGTCGGATTTACTTGCTCGACAGCAAGTATATACCCTTAGCTGCGCTAAGGAGTGGTGCGCAGCTGGGACTTGATCTCGGGCTTGAGGACCTTGCCGACCTTGGAGCGGGGCAGGTCGGGCCAGATCTCGACCTGCTTGGGGGCCTTCACGCTGCCGAGGCGTTCCTTGACGTAGGCGCGCACGTCGTCGGCGGTCACGGCCTGGCCCGGGCGCAACTGGAGGACCGCGGTGACGCGTTCGCCCCACTTGTCGTCGGGCAGGCCGATAACGGCGCAGTCCTGGATGGCCGGATGGGCGAGCAGCACCTGCTCGACCTCGGCGGAGTAGACGTTGAAGCCGCCGGTGATGATCATGTCCTTGGCCCGGTCGACGATGAACAGGTAGTTGTCCTCGTCGAGGTAGCCGATGTCCCCGGTGTGATGCCAGCCGTACCGGGCGGCCTCCGCGGTGGCCTGCGGGTTCTTGTAGTAGCCGGCCATGACGAGGGAGCCGCGGACCACGATCTCGCCGCGTTCGCCCCGGCCGAGCACGTGGCCCTCCTCGTCCATGATCGCGACGGTGGTGAGGGGGGTGGGCCGCCCGGCCGAGGACAGGCGCTCGGTGGCCAGCGAGCCATCGTCGCGGAAGTGCTCGGCCGGGGCCAGGGTGGATATCATCATCGGCGCCTCGGACTGGCCGAACAGCTGGCCCAGCACCGGTCCGATGCTGGTCATGGCCTCCTGCAGGCGGGCGGCCGACATCGGGGCCGCGCCGTACCACAGGCACTGCAGGCTGGTCAGGTCGGTCGCGGCCAGCGCGGGGTGGTCCAGGAGCATGTAGATCAGCGTTGGCGGCAGGAACGTGTGGGTGACGCGATGCCGCTCGAGCAGGGCCAGGAACTCGGCGAGGTCCGGCCTGGGCATGATGACGATCTCGCCGCCCAGGGTCATGACCGGGAAGCACAGCACGCCGGCCGCGTGGGTGAGTGGCGCGAGGGCCAGGTAACGCGGGCGCGGCTGGAACGGATAGCTCATCAGCGTCAGTGCGGACATCGTCTCGATGTTGCGGCCGGTGAGGATGACGCCCTTGGGGCGGCCGGTGGTACCCCCGGTGCCGACCAGCATGATGACGTCGTCGGGCGGGTCGGCCTGCCAGGGTTCGGCGGGCTCGGAGCCGATCCACGCGTCGAAGGGCGTGGCGTAGCCCGGGTCGCCGTCGAGGCAGATCAGGGTGGTGAGTCCGGGGAGGTCGGGCCGGATCTTCGCGACCAGATCGGCGAACGCGGCCTGGAAGATCAGGCACGTGCAGTCGAAGAGGTCAAGCAGATCGCGGTTCTCGGCCGCCTCGTTGCGCGGGTTGACCGGGCACCATACCGCGCCCGCCCGGGAGATGCCGGTCACGCAGGCGAACGCGATTGGGTCGTTGGCGGACAAGATGGCGACCTTGTCGCCCGGCCCGACCCCGGACCGGTCCAGGGCGCGGGCGACCCGCCAGGACAGCCGCTGGACGTCGAAGTAGCTCAGCGTGCGCCCACCCATGGTCAGGCACGGGGCCTCCGGACCGAGGGAGGCGCCCTTGTCGAGGTAGTCGGTCAGGCGCACGCTGGCTCTATCCTTTTCCGGCCTTAGTGGTGGACGGTGAGGTTCGGCTCCATGACCAGGCCGAAGCTACGCAGGACACCGAGCAACTCGTGGTGGCCGAAGGCCTGGCAGCCAGAGGCGAACCCAGCCCGCCTGGGCGGCTGCTGGAGCAGCGAGTACGCACCGTAGGCCTGCATCAGCCCGGTCTGCTTGTAGTTGGAATTGCCGTGGATCACGCAGTGCGCGCGGCCCAGCGGGCCGGACGCGTGCACCGAGTCCAGCGAGGTGTTGACGCGGGTGGCCTCGCGCGGCGGCATCTGGTTCATCACGGCGGCCGCCTGCTCGTTGATCACCCGGAGCTTCTCGCTGTCCGGCAGGCCCTCGATAGCGCCGAGGACGCCCTTGACGATCTGCGGCACGCCGAGCATGAGCGGGCGGTTGAACACGCCGCCGAGCGCCCTGACGTTGGCCACTCGCGGGTCGCGCTTGAACCACACCGGGTGCGACATGCCCCCCCAGGGCAGGGCCAAGCCGATCTCGTGCTGTCCGGGGATCGCCACGTCGTACAGGCCGGCGTCGGCGGGCCACTCGGCGTACTGGTTCTGCTCCAGGTAGTACGCCTTGGACAGGCACGCGTTGACCAGGATCGTCCGGGTCGAGGCCACCGTCGGCGTGCCCTTCCAGAAGACCAGGATGTCCAGCGTGTCCACGCCCGGCTTCTCCAGGCACAGCTGAGCGGCGATCTCGCTGGTGGTGTACATCTGGGCGATGCCCGGGGCCAGCAGCAGGCCCTTGTCCGCCATCCGCTGGCCGTACTCCTCGTCGCAGATGATCAGCCAGTCCTGCTCGCCGGTGGTGTCCAGGTAGTGGCAGCCGGTCGCGATGCAGGCCTCGACGACCTCGCGGCCGTACTGGGCGAACGGGCCGACGGTGTTGAGGACGACCCGGGCGCCGTCAAACAGCTCGGTCAGGGGCGCGACGTCGTGCGCGACCTCGATGATCTCGTGCTCGATGGTGTCGATGCCGGGCACCTTGTCCATGGCCTCCTGGATCCGGGCCTTATCCCGGCCCGCGGCCACGAACGGAACGTTGAACTCGCGCAGGTACTCACACACCAGGCGCCCGGTGTAACCGGAGGCGCCGTAGACGATGACGGGCTTGTCGGTGCTCATCGGTGTCTCCTCTCGCTCACATGCCCATGCCGCCGTCGACCGGCAGGCCCGCGCCGGTGATGAAGCGGGACGCGTCGGACGCGAGGAACACCACCGCGTCGGCCATGTCCGCGACCTCGCCCAGGCGGCCCTGCGGGGTGAGGCTGACCACGGTGCCGACGGCCTCCTCCACGCTGGGGAACAGGCCGCACGCCACGACGTCCTGGGCCAGCTGGTTGCCCATCTCGGTGGGGACCAGCCCGGGATAGATGCAGTTCACCCGGACGGCGTAGCCGAGCTTGCCTGACTCCATGGCCGCCACCCGGGTCAGCCGGTCCACCGCGGACTTGGTCGCGGAGTAGACCGCGATGCCGGGGAACGCGATGGTGGCGGCGACCGAGGCGATGTTGACCACCGCGCCGCCGCGGCCCGCGGGACCGCCCGGCCGCATGGCGCGGAAGGCGTGCTTGATGCCGAGCGAGGTGCCGAGCACGTTGACCTCGAGCATCTTGCGGATGTCGTCCGGGTTCAGGTCCACGATCAGGCTGGTGATCTCGACGCCGGCGTTGTTGATCAGGATGTCCAGGCCGCCGAGCTCGCTGATGGTCGCGGCGATGGCCTGCTCCCAGCTCGCGTCGTCGGAGACGTCGAGGCGGACGAATCCGGCGGTGGCGCCGGACTTCTTGAGTTCGTCGGCGGTGGCCTGACCGACGTCAGT
Source organism: uncultured Actinomycetes bacterium (assembly GCA_963819785.1). Lineage (GTDB taxonomy): Bacteria > Actinomycetota > Actinomycetes > Streptosporangiales > Streptosporangiaceae > Palsa-504. Next base: position 48,816 of record CAWFXW010000026.1, read on the forward strand.
CAGGATGTCCCCGATGACCACGGCCGCTCCGGCCCGGGCCAGCGCCTCCGCCATCCCGGCGCCCAGGCCACGGGCTCCGCCGGTGACCAGGGCCTTGCGTCCGGTCAAGTCGTACACGCTCATGCTGGCATCTCCTCCTCGAGACGGCTCTGGCCCTGGGCCATGCGACGTAGGTCACAGTGTCACGAGGTCTGGACAGTCGTCAAGACTTCCTTGGACACTTGTCAAGATTGTTCTGGGCCGGGACGAGCCGTCGAGATACAGTTGGTTGCGGCGCGCAAGGTGCGAGCCGCCGAGAACCGACGGGAACCGCTGTGACCGACGTGGTGGAGACGAACCGGGAGCGGATCTCGCGGCGCCAGGTAGACAAGTTCGGCGAGCGCCGGGCGCAGCTGGCCGACGCCGCGCTGCAGACGCTGGCCGAGCTCGGCTATGCCCGGACCAGCCTGCGGGAGATCGCGCAGAACTCGCAGTTCTCCCACGGCGTCCTGCACTACTACTTCAGCGACAAGCAGGACCTGCTCACGCACTGCGTGCGCCAGTACGAGGCCGCCTGCGTCACCCGCTACGACGAGATCGTGGCCACGGCCGGCTCGGCCGAGGAGCTCAAGCGCGAGTTCAGCGCGGCGATGGCGCAGACCCTGCGCACCGATGCGCCCATGCACCGGCTGTGGTACGACCTGCGCAATCAGAGCCTGTTCGAGGAGTCCTTCCGGGCCGACGTGCTGGAGATCGACCAGCGCCGCGAGGAGATGATCTGGCGGGTGCTCAGCCGTTACGCCGAGTTCGCCGGGATCACCGTGGCGGTCTCCCCCGGCATGGCCTACGCCATGCTCGACGGCCTGTTCCAGCAGGCGCTGCTGCATCAGCTGGCCGGGAACCAGGACGCGGCCAGCGACCTGGCCGCAAACGTGGTGCGCGTCCTGGACACCTTGAAGATCGCGGAGCCATCTGGGTAAAGGTTTCGGGGCCGCCGTGCGACTAAGGAGCGTGATTCTTCGCTGTCCCGCGGCGACACCGGCCACCTTCGACTACCTTTGCGCCCGTGAGCAGTGCGGCGGGCGGCCTGGCACGGCGGTGATACTGGTGGTCATGGGCGCGGAGGTGGGTGGTGGGTGATGATCGCAAGATCACGCCACACGACGCCGCCGAACTGGCCGCCTGTTTCCGGGCTCACGCGCGCAGGCTGTTCGGTTTCGCCTGCGTGCTGGCCCGCGGCGACCAGGCGCTGGCCGACGACCTGGTGCAGGCCACCTTCGAGGCCGCGGCCCGGGTCTGGCACACGCTGCGCGGCCTGGCCGAGGACCAGCTGCGGGGCTGGCTGCGGAGCACGCTGGCCAACATCGCGGCCAGCGGGTTCCGCCGCGAGGCCGCCTTCCGCGACCGGCTGCCGCAGATCGAGGAGCGCTACCGCGATACCCAGGCCGACCCCGCCGAACAGGCCCCTTCGAAGCAGGCACTGTCCTCGATCGTGCTGGAACGCTGCTGGCGGATCATCGAGGCGATGCCCAAGGGCCAGCATGTAGTGGCCGTACTGCGCTGGCAGCTGGGCATGAAGGAAGCCGAGATAGCCGCGGTCCTCGGCATCGCCGAGTCGACCGTGAGCGCTCAGTTGCACCGGGCGCGACGTAAGCTGATCGAGCAACTGGGTCCCGACCACCCATTCGCCCGTGACGACCCGGAAGGAGAATCGTCATGAGGGGTGGCGGCGACGCCAGCGGGCACGAGGACGCGCTGCTGTCCCGCTTGTACCAGCAAATCTCCGAGACACGGGAGCCGTATTTCGCCGCCGGGTACGACCTCCGCACAGGCATGGACAGGTACCAGGCCTGGCTAGCAGGGCAGACCGAGGTCGCGGCGAGCGTCTCGGCGGCCGACGTCACGATGCCGCTGCGTGCGGTGATTACCGGCCCCGGGGAGTGGAATCCGGAGCTTGCGGTCATCGAGCTGTACTCGATGCAGTACAAGTCGCTGGTCCGGCTGGCCGCCATGCTGGTCCGGGACGTCTCGACCGCCGAGGAGGTCGTGCAGGACGCGTTCATCGCCATGCACGACGGCTGGCACCGGCTGAAGGACGCCGACAAGGCGCTCGCCTACCTGCGGCAGGCCGTGGTGAACCGGTCCCGTTCGGTCCTGCGGCACCGCATGGTGGTCGAGAAGAACGCGCCGAAGCCGGCGCCGGACATGCCGAGCGCCGAACACGGGGCCCTGGCCTTGCTCGAGCGCAGCGCGGTCATCGCAGCGCTCCGCAACCTGCCCGAGCGACAGCGTGAGGCGATCGTCCTGCGCTACTACGCGGACCTGTCCGAGGCGGAGATCGCCGCCACGATGCGGATCAGCCGCGGCGCGGTGAAGAGTCATACCGCACGCGCTATGGCCTCCCTGAAGGCGGCGCTGGAACAGGACGCGTAGGCGAGCTGGGCCCTGAGGAAGGCGGTACCGATGTCCTGGGTCACGGGCCGAGCTGAGCTCAGCGGCTGACCGGGGCACGAACCACGGCCCGTTCGGGATAAAAATCTCAGTCCGAGACCGCCACGGGGCACCTTCCTCGGCACCCACCTACTATGGGCGTTATGACCGCCCAGGACGAGACGAGCCGCGCCGCGATCCTCACCGTTGACGACGACCCGGGCGTGTCCCGTGCGGTCGCCCGTGACCTGCGGCGACAGTACGGTGACCGGTACCGCATCGTGCGGGCCGAGTCCGCGTCGGACGGGCTGGACGCGCTGCGGCAGATGAAGCTGCGCGGGGATCTGGTGGCGGTGATCCTGGCCGACTACCGGATGCCCGAGCTGAACGGGATCGAGTTCCTCGAGCAGGCGATGGACATCTACCCGGGGGCACGGCGGGTGCTGCTGACCGCGTACGCGGACACCGGAGCCGCGATCGACGCGATCAACGTGGTCGACCTGGATCACTACCTGCTCAAGCCGTGGGATCCCCCGGAGGAGAAGCTGTACCCGGTGGTGGACGCGCTGCTGGACGCGTGGCTGGAGTCCGACCACCGGCCGGTGCCTGAGACCAAGGTCATCGGGCACCGGTGGTCGGCGCGGTCCTCGGAGGTGCGGGAGTTCCTGGCCCGCAACCAGGTGCCGTACCGCTGGTACCAGTCCGATGAGCCGGAGGGGAAGCGGCTGCTCGACGCGGCGGGCGCGGACGGGATGGCGCTCCCGGTGGTGATCACCCCGGACGGGGAGCCGATGGTGGAACCGTCCGACGCCGAGCTGGCCGCCCGGGTGGGCCTGGCGACCACGCCGTCGAAGGACTTCTACGACCTGATCGTGATCGGCGGCGGGCCGGCCGGGCTGGGTGCCGCGGTGTACGGGGCGTCCGAAGGGCTGCGGACGGTGCTCGTGGAGCGGCTGGCGACCGGCGGGCAGGCGGGGCAGAGCTCGCGGATCGAGAACTACCTGGGGTTCCCGGACGGGGTGTCCGGGGCACAGCTGACCGACCGGGCCCGGCGGCAGGCCACGAAGTTCGGCGCCGAGGTCCTCACCACCCGCGACGTGGTCGGCCTGGAGGTCCGCGGGTCGGCGCGCCGGGTGACGTTCGCGGACGGCGCCTCCATCGACGCGCATACCGTCATCCTGGCGACCGGCGTGTCCTACCGGCGGCTGGACGCGCCGGGGCTGGAGGCCCTGACCGGACGCGGGGTCTACTACGGGTCCGCGCTGACTGAGGCGAGCGCCTGCCTGGGGCAGGACGTCTACGTGGTCGGCGGGGCGAACTCGGCCGGGCAGGCCGCGGTGTACCTGGCCCGGCACGCCAAGTCGGTGACGATCCTGGTCCGCGGGTCGTCGCTGGAGCGGTCGATGTCGTACTACCTGATCCGGCAGATCGCGGACATCCCCAATATCGCGGTGCGGACGTGCACCGAGGTGATCGAGGCCTCCGGCGAGGATCATCTGGAGCGCCTGACGCTGCGCAACACCGCCGACGGCACGACCGAAATAGTGGACGCACAGTTGCTGTTCCTGTTTATCGGAGCGGCGCCGCTGACCGACTGGCTGGATGACACCGTGGTCCGCGACGAGCGAGGCTTCGTGGTGGCGGGCCCGGACCTGTCGCCCGGCGGGGAACGGCCGCGGGGCTGGGAACTGGACCGGATGCCATATCACCTGGAGACCAGCGTGCCCGGGATATTCGTCGCCGGAGACGCCCGTTCGGAGTCGGCCAAGCGGGTCGCTTCGGCCGTCGGGGAAGGCGCACTGGCGGTCATGCTCGTGCACCGTTACTTGGAGAAGAGATGAGCGAGGCTGCTGCTGACGCCGGCGCGCTGGAGTGCGGGATCGATGAGCTGCGCACCCTGTTCCTGTTCGAGAAGCTGACCGACGACCAGCTGGAATTCCTGTGCGAGCGCGGGCACGTGGAGATCATCCCGGTCGGGCCCGTGTTCGCCGAGGGCGCTCCCGCCGACTGCTTCTACGTGCTGCTCGAGGGCACCGTGGTGATGTCGCGCCGGGTGGGGCCCGACGATGTGGAGATCGGCCGGACCTCTCAGCGCGGGGCCTACTCGGGCGGGTGGCTGGCCTACATGGGCGACCGCGTGCCCCAGGTCTACAACGCCTCGATGCGGGCCGCTGAGACGTCACGGTTCTTCGTCCTGTCGGCCAGCACGTTCGCCGAGCTGATGAACGATTGGTTCCCGATGGCGGTGCACCTGCTGGAGGGGGCGTTCTTCGGCAACAAGACCTGGGCGCAGGCGATCGGGCAGCGGGAGCGGCTGCTGGCGCTCGGCTCGCTGTCGGCCGGGCTGACCCACGAGCTCAACAACCCGGCCGCCGCCGCGGTCCGGGCCACCGCGGCGTTGCGCGAGCGGGTGGCCGGGATGCGGCACAAGCTGGGCATGATCGCGGGCGGAAAGTGGGACCGGACCACCCTGGTCACGCTGATCCGGCTGCAGGAGGAGGCGGCGGACCGGGTGCCGAAGGCGCAGGCGCTGAGCCCGCTGGAGGCCTCGGACCGGGAGGACGCCATCACCGACTGGCTGGAGGACCACGGCTGCCATGACGGCTGGCAGCTGGCGCCGACGTTCGTCGCAGCCGGGCTGGATATCGATTGGCTCGATCACGTCGAGGCGGCGGTGGATGCGGGGACGCTGGAAAGCGCGCTGCGGTGGCTGAACTACACGGTCGACACCGAACTGCTGATGAACGAGATCGAGGACTCCACCACGCGGGTCTCGACGCTGGTCGGCGCGGCCAAGCAGTACTCCCAGCTGGACCGGGCGCCGTATCAGGTCGTCGACCTGCACGAGCTGCTGGATAGCACGCTGCTGATGCTGGCCGGGAAGTTCCCGCCGGGGATCACCGTGGTCAAGGACTACGACCGGGCGGTGCCGCAGATCCCGGCGTACGCCGGCGAGCTGAACCAGGTGTGGACGAACCTAATCGACAACGCGGTGTCGGCCATGGGCACATCCGGGGTCCTGACCGTGCGCACGGGGCTGGACCGGGAGTTCGCGTTCGTGGAGTTCGGCGATACCGGGCCGGGGATACCGCCCGGGATCCGGGATCGGATCTTCGAGCCGTTCTTCACCACCAAGCCCGTGGGCGAGGGGACCGGCCTCGGTCTCGACATCAGCTGGCGGATCGTGGTGAACAAGCACCACGGCGACATCACTGTAGAGTCGGTCCCCGGCGATACCCGGTTCCGGGTGCGGCTGCCGGTTACCCCGCAAGAGGAGAGCTGATGAGCGAGATTCCGGGTGTCGACCCATCGGTGCCGCCGAGCGGCCCCGGCTGCGTGGAATGTGAGGCCGCCGGCGGCTGGTGGGTGCACCTGCGCCGGTGCACCCAGTGCGGCCACATCGGGTGCTGCGACAGCTCTCCTTCGCAGCACGCGTCGGCGCACGCGAAGAGCGCGGGACATCCGGTCATCCGCAGCTTCGAGCCCGGCGAGGACTGGTTCTGGAACTACGAGACCGAGGACTCCTTCGCGGGGCCATCGCTGGCCCCGCCGGAGCACCATCCGCTCGACCAGGGCGTGCCGGGCCCGAAGGCACGCGTGCCGCGCGACTGGCGGTTCCACGTGCACTAATGGTTGTTCATGCGGTTGGTTTTCAGGTGGGCCGCCGGCGGACCAGCCAGACGGTCGCGGCGATGAGCAGCGCTGACAGCGCGAGCAGCCAGCCGCCCTCGATCCACTGGAAGGGCCAGAACCGGCTGCCGGGCTGATAACTCGTCCACTGCTGGTACCCGTGCTGGTAGAGGTATTGCGGCACGTCAGCGGTGAACACCTGTACCTTCTGGGCCTTGCTGTGCACGACGGGCGCGATCTTCTCGATCACGGACTGGAAGACGTCGTTCATCGCGGACGGGCTGAGCCTGATCCCGCCCTTCGTCCACCACTGGCTCACGATCCACGCCGAACCGGGCACGTTCAGCTTGCCGGTGAGCAGCGGCGCCATGTAGTGCTGTTGCAGGTACAGCGCGGTGGCGATCGCGAGCCCGGCGTAGACGGCCAGGGTGGCGGCGATCGCGGGGACCACGCGGCGGATGAGCATGCCGGCCAGGCCGCCGATGGCGAAGGCGGCCAGGGTCCAGACGGCGAACGCGATCCCGCGCAGGTCGAACAGCGTGGGGTCAAGCGGGATCCGCGAGCCGTCGGCGAAGAACGGCTGGAAGTACCAGGAGACCAGCAGGCTGAACAGCCCGGCGGCGGCCGCCGCGACGACCGCGAGCAGCGTCAGCTTGGCGAGCGTCCAGCGCCACCGGCCAAAGGCCAGCGTCCACGCGTACCGGAAGGTTCCGGTCTCCAGTTCCCTGGCCAGCACCGGCGCGCCGATGAACGCCCCGATCAGCGCGGGCACCACCTGCAGCAAGGTGGCGATGGTTTCCGCTGTCGTCCCGTCGGTGGTATCGAAGGTGATTATCGCGTTCTGGCAGGCAGCTGAGCTCGCCGGGTGGCACGCCGTCGCAGCGGCGTAAGCGTGGTGGATCTGCAGGCCCGTGAGCCACAGATACACGGCCAGCGCACCCAGCAGGATGGCCAGGCCGGCCAGCGCGATCCGGTGCTGCCGCCAGGTGACCCAGGCCATCCGCCGCCACGGCACCGGCCGCGGGCTCGCGTCCTGCTCCGCGCGGGCGGGTACGGTCCGGGCGGTCATTTCGTCACCTCCACTGGGGTCTCACGCAGGTAGGCCAGGGCGAGTTGTTCCAGATTGGCGTGACGGTGGGTGGCGAGCAGGTCCTCGATCCGGCCGGCCAGCCGCACCTGGCCCCGGGACAGCAGGATCAGGTAGCCGGCCACCCGCTCGAGCTCGGCGAGGACGTGCGAGGACAGCAGCACCGATACCCCGCCCGCCTCCCCGGCCCTCTTCTCTGCGGCCACGGCGGTCATCACCGTGGCCATGAAGTCGTGCCGGGCGATGGGGTCAAGCATCGCCACCGGCTCATCAAGCACCAGCAGCCGCGGCCGGCGAGCCAGCGCCAGGGTCAGCGCGAGCTGGGCCTGCTGCCCGCCGGACAGCTTCCCGGCCTTGCGGTTCAGCGGGATGCCGAGCTCGCCCAGCCGGGTTTGCGCGTAGGGCTGGTCGAAGCCCCGGGTCAGGTTGCGGGTCAGGTGCATCAGGTCGGCGGCGGACAGGTTCTTGTACAGCGGCGTGTCCTGCGCCACGAACGCGATCCCGTCCAGCGCCGCGGGCGACCCGGGCGGCCGGCCGCCGAGCACCGTGACGCTGCCCGCGCTCGGTGTGGTCAGGCCGACCGCCATATTGAGCAGCGTGCTTTTGCCCGCGCCGTTCGGGCCGACCAGCGCGGTGACGTATCCGGCGGGGACCGCCAGTGTGCACTCGCGCAGCGCCCATGTGCTGCCATAGCGTTTGCCGAGGCCGCTGGCCTCCATGACATTCATGCTCATTTGCGTTGTGCTCCGTTGTGCTTGGTTTGCGTGCTTGGTTCGCGTGCTTGGTCACTGGAAGGAATACGCCGACGCGTGTAACACGGACATCACGCGCGGTACCGCTACCGGGCGGGGTCCGGTGCCGACCGACGCGTTGAAAGACCAGGTCGCGGTGCTGGCCTCCGGGGCCGACGGCCGGCGTTATGTGATGCCGGTGTGATGTCCGGCGAGGCATCATGGCCTCATGCGAGTGCTGGTGGTCGAAGACCAGGCCGAGCTGGCGGACGACATCGCTGACGGCCTTCGTGACCAGGGCATCGGCGCGGACGTAGCCTATGACGGGACGGCCGGGATCGAGAAGGCCCTGATGAACGCCTACGACGTGGTGGTCCTGGACCGGGATCTGCCCAAGCTCCACGGCGACGCGGTGTGCGCCACGCTGGTCGGGTCCGGCTCGGCGGCGCGCATCTTGATGCTGACCGCGGCCGCCACGGTGGGCGACCGGGTGCAGGGCCTCAACCTCGGCGCCGACGACTACCTGGGCAAGCCGTTCGCGTTCGAGGAGCTCGTGGCCAGGGTCCGGTCGCTGGCCCGGCGCACGCCGGCCGCCGTGCCGGTGATCGTCCGTGGCGACATCGTGTTCGACCGGGCCCGCCGCCGGGTCAGCCGGGCGGGCCGGCCGCTCTCGCTCACCCGAAAGGAGATGGGGATCCTCGAGGAGCTACTGGTGGCCGACGGGAGCGTGGTCAGCACCGAGGACCTGCTCGAGCGGGTCTGGGATGAGAACGCCGACCCGTTCACCCGAACGGTCACGGTGACGATCGGCCGGCTCCGGCGCAAGCTCGGCGAGCCCGATCCGATCGACACCGTGGTCGGCAGCGGCTACCGGCTGCCATGAACGCGCGTCCGTGGTGGCGCCGGCCTTGGCCGCGGCCTTGGCGCCGGCCTTGGCCGCGGCCTTGGCGCCGGCTTTGGCCGCAGAAGGTCAGGACCCGGCTCACGCTCCTGTACGCCGTGCTGTTCTTCGCCGCCGGGTCGGCGCTGCTCGGGCTCACTTACGGGCTGGTGGCCAGCAGCCTGCCCACGCAGCCTCCGGCCGGCGACACGGTCAGCAACCAGGAGCTGAGCACCCTGCTCCATGAATGCAAGTCGACGAGCTACGTGGTGAAGGGCAATCACCTGGTCCCGGTCTCGACGCCGCCGCTGCCCGCGTGCAAGCAGGCGAAGGTGGCCTACAGCGCCGGCACCGCCGCGGGCTTGCAGGCGCAGCGTAATCGCGCGCTTAGCGACCTGCTGGTGGTCTCACTCGTCGGCCTCGCAGGCATGACCGTCGCGTCGGGCGGCCTGGGCTGGTTCATGTCCGGGCGGGTGCTCCGCCCGGTGCGGGCGATCACCGAGACCGCCCGGCGGGCCTCCGAACAGCACCTCGGCGAAAGGCTGGCGTTCACCGGGGCCAGGGACGAGCTCAAGGAGCTGGCCGACACGTTCGACGACATGCTCGGGCGCCTGGATGCGGCGTTCGCCACCCAGGGCCGGTTTGTCGCCAACGCCTCGCACGAGCTGCGCACGCCGCTGACCGTGATGCGCACGGCGATCGACGTGACCCTGGCCAAGCCGTCCCCGACCGCGCGGCAGCTCACGGACATGGCCGTGCGCGTGCGGCGCTCGATCGAGCGGGCCGAGGCCATGATCGAGGCGCTGCTCATCCTGGCCGTGAGCGACCGGGGCAAGCTCAGCACCGAGTTCGCCGACCTGGCCACCTGGGCCGAGGACGCCATCGACGCCGCCGCTTCCGAGATCGAACGCCTGGACCTGCGGGTCGAGGCACAGCTTGACCCGGCCGAGACCACCGGAGACCCGCAGCTGCTGGAACGGATGATCTGGAACCTGGTCGACAACGCGATCCGGCACAACGAGCCCGGCGGCTGGATCCGGCTGCACACCGGCACCGGCGACGGGTGCGCGTACCTGGAGATCGCCAACAGCGGGCCGTTCATCCCGGACGACGCCGTGCCCTCGCTGTTCGAGCCGTTCCGGCGCCTGCGGGCCCGGACCGGCGTGCGCGAAGGCGCCGGGCTGGGCCTGTCCATCGCCCGCTCCGTCGGCACCGCGCACAGCGCGACCGTCACCGCCCGCAGCCAGCCTGGCGGCGGCCTCGACATCTCGGTCGTGATCCCGCGCCGCGGAACCGCAGCCGCTGCGGCCCCGGCCGACTCACAGCCCTTAAGCGGCGGATCTGAGGTACCGTTTCATCGCCGCATCCGCTGACGGGAGGGTGAATGGTGGAGCCGGACGGGACAGCGCAGGTTGCCGTGTTCGTGGATTTCGAGAACCTGGTCTTGGGCGCGGTCAAGGAGCTGCCGGGGCAGGCCAACCCGGCGCCGTACGAGGCAATCACGCGGCTATGCCGCGGGTACGGCACCGCGTCGGTGCGCCGGGCCTACGCGGACTGGGCCGATCCGCGCTTCGGCAGCCACCAGGAGGACCTGGCCATGAACGGCGTGGACCTCCTCCAGGTGGCGCGGGTCGGCATCCAGAACAAGAACGCCGCCGACATCAGGATGGCGGTGGACGCCATGGAGACGCTGATCGTCCACCCCGAGGTAAGCGTGTTCGTCCTGGTCAGCGGCGATGGCGACTATTCGCCGCTGGTGCAGCGGCTGCGGGAGTTCGGCAAGTGGGTGGTGGGCGTCGGCACCGAGGCCAATGCCAGCCGCAAGCTGGTCTCGGTGTGCTCGGAATACAAGTACTGGGGCACGCTGGTCGCGGAGGTCGAGCCCGACGCGCGGCCGACTGCCGCGTTCGACATCAGCGAGGCCGAGCAGGTGCTGGTCCGGGCGTTCGAGGAATCCAGCTCGGAGACGATGACGGCCGGCGGTCTGAAGAGCAAAATGCTGGCCCTGGACCCGGCCTTCGACGAGCACAACTACGGCGCGCGGAGCTTCCGCGCGTTCCTGATCCTGCTGCCTAAACGAGTCCAGATCGTGGAGACCTCGGGTCCCGACATCACGGTCAAGCTGGTCGCGCCGCCTACCCCGCCGCCTGCCAGGTCCAGAACGAGGAGGTCGTGATGAGCGCGGGCGACGACTGGCGCAAGACGTTCCGGCCGGACATCCCGAGCCCGGCCCGGATGTACAACTACTTCCTGGGCGGCAAGGACCACTTCGAAGCCGACCGGAAGGCAGCCGAGCAGGTCATCGCGGCCATCCCCGACGTCCGGGTGTTCGCCCGGGAGAACCGGGCGTTCCTGCGCCGGGCGGTTCGGTTCCTGGTGCGCGAGTGCGGCATCCGGCAGATCATCGACATCGGCACCGGCCTACCCAGCGAAGGCAACGTGCACGAGGTGGCGCAGGAGTGCGACCCGGATGTCCGGGTGGTCTACGTCGACCACGATCCGGTGGTCCTCGCACACGGCCGGAACATGCTGAACGGCGTGCCCGGCACCGCGATCATCGGGCGCGACCTGCTCGATCCGGCCGCCATCCTGGCCGACGAGGAACTGCTCAAGCTCATCGACTTCACCGAGCCGGCCGCCGTGCTGCTGATCGCCGTCATGCACTTCATCGGCGACGACGCCCACCCCGCGGACCTCATCGACCAGCTGGTCCGGCCGCTGGCGCCGGGCAGCTTCGTGGCCCTGACGCACCCCACGTCGGACAGCCGACCGCGGGAAGCCGAGACGGTGGAGCGGATCTATCGCCGGACCACCACCGAAATGTACGTTCGGACCCGCGATCAGGTGGCGGCCTTGCTAGGCGATGACCTGGAATTGGTCGAGCCCGGCCTGGTGTGGGGGCCGTCGTGGGGAGCCGACCCGAGTGCCGCGCCGGCTAGCGACCCGGAGGACTGCAAAATGTACGCGGCGATGGCCCGGAAGCCGTGACGCGCGGGGCGCGGGCCTGAGCGGGTTACCAGGGCTGGCCCGGACCGAGGGCCAACGGCACGCGGACGGCGCGGTCGGCCCGCCGCACATCCTGCTCCGGCACGCGGAAGTGGCCCGCCGCTTCGGCGAAGGTCGCCCGCCCGCCTGCCCGGTAGGCGACCAGGCGGTTCACGGCGGCCGCCAGCGGACCCGCGTTATGCGCGGAAAGCAGCCGCTCATGATGGACTGCGATCCGCCCCCACGCGGCGATGGCCCGGGCCGTGACCGGCAGGCCGTTCCACGCCGAGCCCGTTACGGCCAGCAGTCCCTCGAACCGGGTCCAGTCCCTTCGCCGATGCGATCCGGCCGACCGCCCACCTGGCGCCCGGGCTCCGGCCCCACCAGTAGAACCCCCAGAACGCTCCGTCGTGACCGTGGGGAAAGGGCAGCACCTCTGCCGCCTGCCCGTCCCGGCACCAGATGTAATAGGGGCACTCGGTACCGCGGGCGCCGAACAGCGTCCCGGCGACGACATCGCCGTGCGTCTCCGCGACGAACCTTTCCGGCTCCTCGCCAGGAGGCATCCCGAGGACGCGGCAGAGCCCGGTGGGACCTAGGAGCCGGTCCAGCGCCGCGGCGGGCGAACCGGGATGGACGATCCTCCCGATCGCGCGGCGGTCATCGGCCGCCACCGCGCGCCACAACCGTTCGGCCAACGTCACGGTGGCCTTCTGCTGGTCCTTGCGCACCTTCGGCGGGACCACAGCCCGCCGCTTCGCCTGCGGCGGCACAGGCTTGGCCGCGGACGCGGAGCGGGCGCCCCGCGGCGCCCCCGGCGCCGGCGCGGCGGATCCAGCCGGACCCGGGGCAGCGGCAGGCCCGGCAGCGGCAGGGAGCTTGGCGGCAGCGGGCGGTGCGTGGCCGCCAGCCGGCCCGGGCGCCGCCGGCCCGGGCGACGCGGGGGTGACGGCCGGCTTCGCGGGCAGGCACGCCTCGCAGCCGAGCTTGAGCTTGCCGGCCACCAGCAATGCCTCGCCGCCGCAGGATGGGCACCGCACCGGCGCGTAGGCCCCGGCCGGCAGCAGCCAGTCGAAGCACATCGGGTACCGCCGCGTCCCGCGCAGGACGTCCGCCGGTACCCGCAGCGCGGGGACCAGCAGCACGTGCAGCCGGTAGGGCCTGATCACATGGCGCGCCTTGTACTTCTCCGTGATCTCGGCCAGCCGCCTGGCCTGCTCCTCGCGGGTGCTGCGCAGCCGCTGCTCGAGCACGGCCCTGCGCTCGGGCCGGGCGGCCGCCAGCCGCCGCTCGATCCCGGTGATGGCGTCCGCGTAATAGGCGGCGGCGCGACCGCGTTCGGCCTCGAAGGCACCGCTGCCCTCCGCGGCGAGCGCCTGGCGGCGGGCGGCGGAGGCGGCGTCGATGAGCCGGTGCGCGGCGGCGACGGCGTTCAGCAGCCCTTCCGGCCGTCCCGGCCGGGCCTTCTCATCGAATTCCGCGCGGCACAGCCGGCCCACCAGGTCGGCGGGCAGCTCACGCCGGGACGGCACGTCCACCCAGCGGTGTGCCTCTTCACCGAACCGGTCCTCGGCCGACAGCTCGTAGGTGACCAGCGCGCCGACCCGGACGACCGGGTGCAGGACGACCTCCGGCTCGCTGGACAGGTCGATCCGGCCGTGGCCGACGGGGAAGGCGTCCCGTGCCTCCTCGAGCAGCACGTCACGTCCTGGCGGCAGTGAGCCCGGCCTGGCCAGTAGCACGAACCCGGCATCCCCGCAGGCCAGCACCCGGTCGGCGGCCTCGGCGAGGACGGGATGACCGGCGGCGAGCAGCGTGGCCCCGTCCTCCCGCGCGACGTCGGGGTCTGCTGTGACCCGTAGCTCCTCCGGCAGCCGGTAGGCGTCCCGCAGCTGCGGCGGCAGCACCACGTAGGCGGCGTCCTCGTCCGGTTCCCAGACCCCCCCGGACGCCGCTACATGCCGCAGCCAGAAGCCGAGCGCCGGATCGGCGACGGCCGTCATGCGGTGTCTCCCGACTGCTCGCCGACGAGGTTGTCGATCGCCGCCCGGCTGGCCAGGTAGTCGGTCCTGGCCCTGGCCAGGTCGTCCCCGATGACCGCCATCCGCTCGCCGAACTCCGCGTCGTCGCCCGAAGCCACGAACGCGTCGAACACCGTCGACTCGAAGTCGAAGTCGTCGTCTATCCGCCCCAGGATCATGTCGAGCTCCCCCACCACCAGCTCGAACAGGTTGATCTTGGCCTCCAGGACACGCAGCACCTGCTCTTCGATGGTGCCGCTGGCTACCAGGTTGGTCAGCAGCACGTCGCGGTCCTGGCCCACCCGGTGCAGGCGGCCGAGCCGCTGCTCGATCTGCATAGGGTTCCATGGCAGGTCCATGTTCACCATCACATGGCAGAATTGCAGGTTGCGCCCCTCCCCCGCGGACTCCGTGGACAGCAGGACCGGGACCTCGTCGCGGAACGCGGCGATCGCCCGCTCCTTGGCCGCACGCGGCAGGCTGCCGTGATAGGTCGCGGCGGAGATGCCCGCCGTGGTCAGGTGCCCGGCCATGTGATCCAGGGTCTGCCGGAACGCGGTGAACACCAGGACTTTGTCCTGGCTTGCCTCGTGCTTGGCCAACTGCTCGAGCAGCACCGCGGTCTTGGCCGGGGCGGGAAGCGCCCGCGCCCGGCCGGCCAGGGCATCCCAGCCGATCTTGGCCAGCGTGGGCGCGGCCGCGGCAGGGCTCGACCCGGCCAGTTTGGCCACACTGCGCAGCGTGAGGCGCCTGGCCGGCGTGGCGGTGCTGCCCTCGGCACGCACCCGCGCGGTGAGGTCGGAGTACCATTCGCGTTCCGCCCCGGACGGCTCGACCCGCAGCGTCTCGGCCAGGCGCGGCGGCAGCAGCACGCTCACCTCGCTGCGCCGGTGCCTGATCATCACCTCTGCGGTCCGCTTCCGCAGCGCCGCCACGTTCTTCGGTTCGGTGCCCGGCGCGGCCGAGCCCGCGCCGTGCGCGCCGCGGAACTGCGCCACGGTGCCCAGCAGCCCGGGCGCGACCAGGCTCACCATCTCGTACAAGTCCTGCAGGCGGTTCTCCACCGGCGTGGCGGTCAGCAGCAGCAGGTGCCGCGAGCGCAGCTCGCGGACCAGCTTCCCGGACGCGCTGCGCGGCGAGCGGACCCGGTGCGCCTCGTCCACGACGATCAGGTCCCACGGGTCGCGGGCCAGCGCGGACTTGAGCGGGTCGCGGCGCGCGGCCGCCAGCGAGGCGACCGCGACCGGCCGGTCCACGCCCCCGGCGCGCTCGCCGCCCGGGGCGTCCCGGTCCCGGCCGGCCAGCACCGTCGGCACGCCGAACTTGCGCTCGAGTTCCTCCTGCCACTGGGTTACCAGGCCGGCCGGGACGATCACCAGGGTGCGGTCGGCCAGCCCGCGCAGCCGCAGCTCGGCGAGGATCAGGCCGGCCTCGATCGTCTTGCCCAGCCCCACCTCGTCGGCGAGGATCGCCCGGCCCCGCATCCGCCGCAGCGCGGCGCGCGCCGCCTGCAGCTGGTAGTCAAACGGGGTGAACCGGAGGGAGGGCAGCGACAGAAAGGTATCGAACCCGGGCCTGCTCCACACCGTGACCGCCTCGTCCACCAGCAGCGATACCTGCGGGTCCACGGGTGCAGCTTCGCGGAGCCCGGCGAGCAGCGGCGCATAGAGGGCGAGGACATCCTGCAGCTCATCCTCCTGGCCGGCTGGCCGTTCCGGCCCGGTATCCGTCACGCTGCCCCCTCCTCCGAGTCCCCGGCAGGCATCCATGGTGCCACGCACCGCCGTCATCCCGTGGTGGCGTCTGATAGGCGATCTCGCAGAAATAGTGGAAGTTGGCTTGGGTGGCGGCAAGATCCTCACCGGCGGGCATGGAATGCAGACCATTCTGCCGAACGAGCGGTGGTGCACCCTATCGCGACACGCGGAACCTGTCCGCGTGCCGGGCGCCCCGGCCCTAAACGGCCGGCGAACTGCGTGGCTAGAAAGATAGCCTATACTCTGGCCATGGATGTGCTTTCGCTAGCCGAAGCCAAGGACAAGCTGTCGGCCGTCGTCAACGATGTCACCTCGACGCACCAGCACTACACCATCACGCGTAACGGGAAGCCCGTGGCGGTCGTCCTGCCCATTGACGATCTTGAGGCACTCGAGGAAACCATCTTCTGGCTTGAGCGCGAGGTCGCCAGGCTCCGGTCAGGGGAGCCCGGGGCGGATGCCGCGGAGGGCGGGGACATCACCGGCGAGGAGATGGCCGAGCTCATGAACCGGCGGCGCCGGGAGACCGGCGCGGCGTGAGCGAGCGGTACGAGCTAATCATCAAGCCCCAGGCGCGTCGCGCGCTCGCGGAGGCGCTCGCCCCGTCGGTTGCCTTCGCCGCATGGGAATTCATCACCGGCCCCCTTCGCGACAATCCGCGGCGCGTTGGGAAGCCGCTGGTGGCGCCGTTCCAGGGCGACTGGTCGGCGCGCCGCGGGCACTACCGGGTCCGGTATCGTATCGATGATGACAAGCGGGTGATCACGATCGTCGATATCGCAGACCGGACCGATGTCTACCATCCGGGTCGGGTCTGAGCTGGTTTCCGCTGGTCCCTGGGCGCTGACGGCCGTGGTTTCGGGCCTGCCGGTTACGGACTGCCGGATGCGGTCGACGATACGGCCGGCCTCGTCCGCGGTGATCTCGACGAACTCGTTCTCCAGGTCGCCATGCTCGGCGGAGATCAGCAGCGAACTGCGGTGCCAGGCCAGGTCGCGTGTGAACGCCTCGTCGCGCTTGCCGCCGTCGCGCCAGCGGCGCCTGAGCACGCCCGCGGGCCCGTCCAGGCTGCTGAGGTCGTCGACGATCGCGTAGTAGGTGACGTCCGCCCCGTGCGTGCTCCCCCATCCAGGGATGCCCGGGCCCAGGTGGACCGGGTGCCCGGGAATGTCGGGCGCGCCGGACGGGACCGGGACGTGGGCGTAGACCTCCCGTTGGAAGGTCTCCAGCTCGATCTGCTCCTGGGCGCAGGTCTGCGCCGAACGAAGCCGCGCGTGCGCCCCATGAGTGAGTTGCATGGCGTGATAGCTGATCTCGGTGTGGAACTGCATCTCGAAGAGCTGGCCGGTGTCATAGTGGCGCCACAGGCTGCTGATGCCCTTGTACCGGTCTGCGCCCCAGAAGTTCCTGAGCCTGACCAGGCCGGAAGAACGCTGCTGCGTCAGCACGATGTCCTCCAGGAGGTGCCCGCTGTAGTCGGCCTCGTGGTAGCAGAACGAGTACCGGATGGCGTCGGGGATCAGCTTCATGGCTTCCGCCACGGTGCGGCCCTTCACGGCCAGGCTCTCCGCGATCTTGTCCTTGATCCGGTCTTCGTCTTTCAGCCGGTTCTCGAAACCGACCAGATGGCGGTCGTACCACACCAGGTTCGTCATGTTCTCGCTCCTGTTGCCTGCCCGGCCAGGCGCGACATCTGGGGCGGTGATGGGCCGCCTTGGTCAACTAATCTCTGCTAGAAATGTATCCTTGAGAGTATCCGAGAATGGTCGACTAGTTATCGCAGGTAAGTAATTCGTTCGTTTTGCAGCGGCCCCCGTCAAAGAGCATCACTTAAAATGACGATTTAATCACATTCAGTCGTCGGATGGAGCGCCGTGGGGTCTGTGGACCTACCGGACCAGCCAGACGACCCCAGGCGGGTGGAGCGCGCCGACACGGACCGGCAGACGCCCAAGCCCCGCGAGCCGCCCGACCCGGACGAACGCGGCCGGTACTACGAGGCGATGCACGCGCTGGTTTCCGCGGAAACGGCGGTGAAGGCGGAACAAGGGCCTGAATCAGGCCAGCCGCCCGACATGCCTGGTCAGCGCGGCTACCGGGATGATGTGCCCGGATTCCTGGACATGTGGGTCGACCACCAGAGACGCTGGCCGACCGGCCAGCGGCCAGCGACGGATCGTTCGGCCGATTCGGAACGGCACGCGGAGACCGCCGACGCGATTGCCCACATGCGCAAGGCCGAGCCGGGACTCTCAGCGGATGCGCAGGCCTTCGTGCAGGAGAATGACCATGGCGGCTGGTTGGCGGGCTTCGAGCACCGGCTCAAGGGCGAGGACCGCCTCAACGAGAAGATTACCGAGAAGCTGGAGGCCGAGCCGGGCATGACCGCATCCCACGCGCTCCGTGAGGTCGCGGACGCGATCCGCTATACGTACTGCTTTCAGCCGGAGAACTACACCAGGGGCTACTACGACATCAAGGAGCGGTTCGAGAGCCGCGGGTATGAGATGTACTACTCGAATAACTGGTGGACCAATCCCGAGTACAAGGGGATCAACACACGCTGGGTGACCCCAGATGCGCAGCGGTTCGAGGTGCAGTTCCACACTCCGGATAGTTTCCACGCCAAGCACTTTGTCACTCACGACGCATACAAGCGGATCCGCGACCCAGCCACAAGCAGGGCTGAACTTCGCGAGCTGCACGCGTTTCAGCGGGCGGTGTCCTCACGTATTCAGGTGCCGGACGGCGCAGCGGACATCCCCGACTACAAGAAGGAAGGATTCTAGGTGCCAAACAAGATTACGTACTACGCAATCGTCGGCGGCAGCAATACCGTCGGCAACCCCCGTGGCTTGGTCCGACGGCTTGAGCACGACGACGGCCCGTCGGACGAAGCCCTAAGGGACGATTTCAGCTGGAAGTTCACACCGGTGATTGCCGAATGGGAACGCGGTGACTTCGATGACGAACTCGTCGAGGTCAGCCACGAACAAGCCGACAAGATCGTCCACTACTTCCGCGAGCACTGGGATTCGTACCGGCTGCCGCTGGACTCCTGAGTGGGACGGGCCTTCTGCCGTTACCGCAACGTAGTCGAAGAAAACGCCCGGACCAGGGAACGCTTCCTCACGAGCGGCTAGGTGCCACATCCGCCTCAATTGGGCAGCAGGCGAACCTTCACTTGCGCGGCGAACCGTCGCCATGTGTCCGGGCCGAACTGCAGCACCGGCCCCTCGCGGTCCTTGGCGTCCCGCACCAGCACCCGCGCCCGCGAGGCGGCGGCCACCTCGACGCAATTGCTATCGGTTCCGCTGTGGCTGGAAACGCGCCACCGTGCGTGGGACAGATCTCTCGCCTTCATCCTGCACTTCCTCTCGATCATGTCTCCGCAGCGATCGTGGCCAGCAGGGCAGCCGTCGCATCGGGGCTCAGCGCGGCGGCACGCAGGTGCTGGAACATCTCGACATGCCTACGCACGTCTGCCTCCTCGTCAAGCATGATGCTCCCTGACGCACTATCGGTGTAAACGATGCTCGAATCTACGTCGTCTTGGAACTCCAAGATGACGAACGGACCGTCCATACCGGGATGCGAGCCCGCGTCGAACGGGATCACCTGGAGCACTACGTTCGGCCGCTCCGCTGCCTCGTGCAACCGAGCGAGCTGAGCGCGCATGATCTTGCGTCCGCCCACCAAGCGCTGCACCGCCGCCTCGTCCATGATCGACCACAGCCTCGGCGGGTCCTCCCGGTCCAGCAGCGCCTGCCTAGCCATCCTCACGGCGACCCGCCGTTCCACTTGGTCGGTAGGGGCGTCAGGAATCGTGCCGCGCAGCAGCGCCCTTACGTAGTCCTCGGTCTGCAGCAGGCCGGGGATCAGCAACGACTCGAATTGCGAGATTGACCGCGCCTCCTCCTCGAAGCCGATGTATTCCGCGTCGCCTTGCTCGTCACCGAGCTCGCGGCCAACGCGATCGCCTACTCCGTCAGCGGCAAGCCCGGCGGGACCTTCACGGTCCGCGTCGGGCACGTGCACGGCAGCCACGTACGGGCCGAAGTCCAGGATGCCGGCAGCGACTGGCATGGTGACATTCACAGGTCGGCCAGCCATCCGCACGGCCTGTACCTGCTGCTCGCTCTCGCCGCTGCCTGCGGCACCGATGGCGCCGGCCGCTCCCGCATCGTCTGGTTCCGCCTGGACGAACGCGATGGTCAGGTCCCCGCCGAACTGGGCCGGCCGTGAACGTCACCCGCGGGCAGCTCGACCGGATCAGCCGAGTCGGCGAGCAGTGGTCGCTGCTGTGGGACAAGCGGCGCAGGCTCTGGATCGCCGCCGAGGACGCCGAGGACGCCGAGGACGGCGAGCAGATCGAAGAGGCCGACCTGGACGTCCTGCTGGACCGCCTGGCCGAGTGCCCGGCCCTGCCGGCGGTGCGATCCCGATGACCGGCATCCCGCTGGCTGAGTTAATCGACGATCGCGTCGGTCTATCCTTGAGAGTATCCGACAATAATCGACCAGTCATGATACTTATCAAATGGCTCCCTTGAGGCGGTCTTAGCGCTAGCGCGGAACCGCTCCGCTGAGCCACGGGCGGCAGGAGGCAACTTCAGGTGACAGAGCCGACGAGGTTCGGGCAGCCGGCCGGTGAGTCCACGGCCAGCTTCAGGTGCGCGGCATGCGGCGAGGTCGCCGCCGTTGTCAGGGCCGTGCCAGCAGGCGTCCCGGCGGACATGGGGCCGCCGCTGGGACCCGAGTCTCACCGCCGGGACGGGATCGTGGTGGACTACTTCGGCGGCACCGCGTGGAAGCTCGCCGAGCCCGGCACCTATGCGGCCGTGCGCGCGATCCTCGACGGCGACCAGCCGGACCCGGCCGAGCTGCGGCGGATCGACTGGGAGCTGGCCCCGTTCTACTGCCCCGAGTGCGAGCGGAACTACTGCCGCGCCGACTGGGACACCTACGTCCTGCTCGACGAGGGGTTCTACGACTGCACCATGGGCACCTGCCCCACCGGCCACCGGCATATGGTCGACGACTGACCGCCCGGCAGCGCGGATTTGTTCAGGCCGCGTGCGGCGCGATCGCCACGATGAGGTCTGCTTCGAGGGCGGCCGAAATCCGCTCCAGCAGCGGAATGGTCGGGACAACGCCGCCGGCTTCCAGACGGGACAGGGCAGGCTGCGTCATGTCGGCCCTCTCGGCGAGCTCGGTCTGAGTGAGACCTAGCGCAAGCCTTCGCTCGCGAATTGCCTGGCCTATCAGGAAAGCCCGCTGGGCCTCGGCGAAGCCCGCCCGGTACTCCTGGCCGCCGCGGCGCTGCCGTGCTACCTCCTCATATGGGAAGTGGTCGTCTTTCATGTCATCTCACCACCCTGTCCAAAGCATCATGGGCGGGACCGTGGTCGGTCTCGCAGGCCTGCTGGGCGCGAACCGCTCGCGCCACCTCGGCTGCCTCAGCGCCACGCGTCTTCCGGAATACCGTCAGCAAGATCACGCGCCGACCGGGGGCCAGCCAATACGTGACGCGGGTCTGTTGCCGCAGCATATGAAAACGCAGTTCCCGAACCTTCCCGCTGAGGTGACGCGTATAGGGTTCACCGAGATCCTCCGCGTGCTCGGCAAGTAAGCCGACGAGGAAGTCGACACGACCAAAGTCACGGTCGCCGAGCCCTTCGAGCCAGCCCCTCACCTCAGGTTCGATCTCGACGTCATACAAGCTGGCCATGCATCTGATGATATATGCATCCGATGGTATACGGCAACCCTCGTGAGCGGGAGGTCATGACCGGTCCCGACCTCAAACGGTGACGAGCTTGGAAGGGACGATGGTCACCGGGAACGGAACCTCCGCGCGGTACTCCTGGTCGCCGGCGACGTGGGCGGCCTGCTCGTACGCGCCCGAACGCAGCTCGAAGACGGTCAGCTCGGGACGGTCCCTGTCCGGCTCGACGATCCAGTACGCCGGGATAGCGAAGCCCTCGTAGACGTCCCTCTTCCGGTTCCTGCCGTAGAGCCGGGTACGGGGAGAGGCGACCTCCACCAAAAGCTCCGGCGGAGTCTCCTGGAAGGATGACTGGATCGGGAAACCGGGGCTCGTTCGGGAAAATGACGGCGGGAAGCGGGGCGGCCAGTCAGCCGAACACGCTATTCCAGCTCCGTCAGACGCGGATCAGTTCCACGTGGATGCCAGCTGCGTTCGCCAAGTCGCGGAGGTCGTCGGGATCTGAGGTGAGGATGTCGTCCCCGTCCGTGGCCAGGCAGACAACCGCCGCGTCGATCGCGTCTGAGCGGCCGCTTCGCGCCAGCACCGTCCCGGCGCGGCGCCCGAGCAGATCGTCTATGGGGGCGACTTCAACCCCGGCGAGCAGCCGGGCGAGCGGGACCTGCTTGCCGCGGCCGCCCCGCCACACCTGGCCGACGACTCCGCCGTTGGTGACCGGCGCACGCCCTGACAGCCGCTCGCGCTTCACCAGCGCCACGACATCGCGGTCCCCGCGCTCAACGGCGACAAATGCGCCCGCATCCAGGACCAGCATCAGGCAGCCCCGCGGCCGTGAGCGCCACCCGGATCGCCGCGGACGACAACGGCGCGCTCCCGCGCCCGCCGCGCGGCCCCGGCCATCTCGTCTTCGGTGATCTCGCCGTACTCGGCCTCATAGCCCGCGATGAACTCATCGAGAGCCCGGAGGCGGCGATCATGCTCCACCTTCAGGCGCAGCGCGTCGTTCACCCAGGCGCTGATACTCTCCGCGCTACCGGCCTCGACGGCGGCATGGCTGGCTTCTACCAGATCAGCGTCCACCGTCGCGGACAGACGCCGTTTGACATTCATACAACGATAGTACATCTATCCCACTTATGTAGTACAACGGCCGGGAGGAGGCGACCGATGCGCTGCCTTTCGCGCGGTCCTACCCGTCCCGGCCTTCGCGGACCCGGGACCTGGTGACATGCCCGCCACCGCCGACTCCTGGCGGGCGGCGGCACGGTCCTGCACGTCCGGGCCGACGGAGCTCCTCCTGGACGACCTGGACGGGCTGAGGCTTCGGTGCTAGGCGCTGCCCGAGGCCTGCTTGGGTTGCTTGAGGCTGAAGCCCCAGTTCAGGATGCGCGCCGCGTCCTGGGCGCCGGCGGCGGCGCCGGTCACGGGACTGTCCAGGACGACTCCGACCAGGGTCCGGCCGTTCCTGACCGCCTCGAAGAGCAGGCAGTGCCCGGCGTCGTCGGTGTATCCGGTCTTGATGCCGACGGCGCCCGGGTAATAGCCGACCAGCTCGTTGGTGTTGTCCCACCAGTACTGGTGATGCCCCTTCCCCTTCGGCAGATGGTAGAAGCGCTGGTCCACGATCGACCGGAAGGCGGGATACCGCATGGCGGCCAGGCCGAGGTTGAGCAGATCCGAGGGTGTGGAGAAGGTGGAGGTCTCGGTCGGATACGGCAGCCCGTCGGGCGAGGTGAAGTGGGTGTGCGTCAGGCCCATCCGCGCCGCGGTCGCGTTCAGGCGCGCGATGAAGGCGGTCAGGCCCGGGCCATAGGTGTTCGCGAGCGTGTACGCCGCGTCGGCTCCCGAGGGCAGCAGCAGGGCCTCGAGCAGTTCCTGGGTGGTCAGCACGTCACCCGGGTGCAGGGCCGCGCTCTCCCCGCCGTACTTCCAGACGTAGGCGAACGCCGCCTTCGGCACCCGGATCTCCTGGTCCGGGTTCCCGCTTTCGAGGACCACCAGCGCGGTCATCACCTTGGTGACGCTGGCCATGGGCCGTTCGGTGTTCATCCCACGGCCCCACAGCACCTGGCCGGTGGCCGCGTCAGCCAGGATCGCGCCCTTGGCCTTCACACCCCGCGGCGTTCCGGTCACCTCGATCAGCGGGCCAGCGGGCGAGGTGCTGGGCCGGGGCCGGGCCGCGGGCGTCGATGACCCGCGGGCGAGCGCCGCGGAGGACCCGCGGGCGAACGCCGCGGTGGACCCGCTTGCCGGCCGGGTGCCCGGTCCGGTGTCCGTGACTGCCCACGCGGTGATGCCGCCGCCGATGACGGCGACAGCCGCGGTCACCGCGACGATCCGTCTCGTCAGCCGCATAGCGTGGTTGACCCCCGCTACCGATATCCCCGGAGCACCGCGCCAGGTTATCACCAACACCGATTTGTCTCACTTAGGATGACTATTCGATTACTGTTGGTGCACCAAACGGAGCGTACCCGGCGGTGCTACGGCCAGCCGGCGGCGGGGACGTCGACGGGCGTGGCCAGGACCTGCCCGCTGCCGGGGGCGACCATTTCGGCAGCGGTCATACCCTGCCAGGTGGCGGCCACGATGAACAGCGTCGTGCCGCCCGGGCCGCCGAGCATGCAGGCGAAGCCGCCGCGGTCAAGTTCGACGGTCCGCAGGATCGCGCCACCCTCGGCCACGCGCACACACCGCTGGTTGGGCACGTCGGCGTACCAGACGGCGTTCTGCTCGTCGGAGCAGATGCCGTCCGGGACGCCGTCGCCCAGGTGGGCCCAGATGCGCTGGCCCGACAGGCTGCCGTCGGCACCGATGTCAAAGGCGACCAGGTTATGCCGGTAGGAGTCGGCGACGATCAGGGTGGAGTTGCCGGCGGTCACCGTCATCCCGTTGGGGAACGCGATGCCGTCGGCCACCTGGCGGACCGAGCCGTCGGCCGCGACCAGATGCACGGACCCGGGCCGGAACTCCTCCCCGGCCCTCGGATTGAAGCCCGCGCGGTTGACATAGATGTTGCCGCGCCCGTCGACCACGATGTCGTTCCAGCCCGGCTGGCCGAGGTCGGCGTGGGTGACCAGGGACCCGCCGGGCTCGCGGCGCAGCAGCTTACCGTCCGCGGACGAGACGATCACCATCCGCCCGTCCGGCAGCCAGTCGGTGCACAGCGGCAGCGACGGCACCTGGGCCACTACCTCGCTACGTCCGTCCAGGTCGACGCCGAGCACCTGGCCCGCAGACCAGTCGGAGAAGTACAGCCGGTCCTCGTGCCAGCGCGGCGACTCGACCAGCCCCCGGCCGGTGAGCAGCGTCCGCAGCTCGTTCATCCCCATCCCCGTCCTCCTGCGTGACCGTTACATGTGCCTGCGACAAAGAGACGAGCGACCAACGGTCATATCGTCACGGCGGCCAGATTCGTTTCGTTACGGGGCTGACTCGCTGACGGGGACGTTGCGGGCGGAGCGGGTGACGGCGCCGGCGCCGGCCAGGCGGGCGGCGAGGACCACGGGGATGATGGTCAGCAGGATGACGATGGACACCACGGCGTTGACCTCGGGGAGCTGCTGACCGAGGCGGATCGCGCCGAAGATCCACAGGGGCAGGGTGTTCTGCGCGCCCGCGGTGAACACGGTGACGATGACCTCGTCGAAGGACAGGCCGAAGGCCAGGAGCGCGCCGGAGACCAGCGCGGTCGCGGTCAGCGGCAAGGTGACGAAGCGCAGCGTCTGCCAGCCGCGCGCGCCGAGGTCCATGGACGCCTCGGCCAGCGATCCCGGCGTACGGCGGAGCCGGGCGATCAGGTTGTTGAACACCACCACGATGCAGAACGTGGTGTGCCCGACCACGATGGTCAAGGTGCCGAACTGGACCCCGGTGAAGGAGAAGAACGAGTTCAGCGCGATTCCGGTGATGATGCCCGGCAGGGCGAGCGGCAGCACGAGCATGAACGAGATGGCCTCGCGGCCGAAGAACCTGAACTGGTGCAGGGCGTAGGCCACCGCGGAGCCGAGCAGCAGGGCCAGCGCGGTGGCGAGCAGGCCGACCCGGACCGACAGCAGGAACGCCGTGCGTACCTGGGCGTCATGCCAGGCCACGGCGAACCAGTGTCCGGAGAAGCTCGAGATGGGCCAGCTCTCGATGTTCGACCCGTTGAACGCGTAGAGCACGATCAGCACGATCGGGACGAACAGGAACGCCAGCACCAGCCCGACCCAGATCCGCAGCGCGACCCGCAGCCCCTTGGACTCCATGGGTCAGATCTCCTCGAACGCGCCGAGCGCCCGGGCGCTGAGCAGGTAGACGGCCATGATGACGATCGGGACCAGGGCCATGGCCGCGGCGAACGGCACGTTGTTCGCGATGCCGATGTTGGTGTAGATGATGTTGCCCATGAAGTTGGCGCTCGTCCCGCCGACCAGGAGCGGCGTGATGTAGTCCCCCAGGGTCAGCGAGAACGTGAAGATCGACCCGGCCACGATCCCCGGCAGGGCCAGCGGGACCAGCACCGAGCGGGTGGTCCGCCAGGTCCGCCCGCCCAGGTCCTGAGAGGCCTCGATCTGGGAGGCCGGGATGCGCTCAAGCGCCGCGTACACCGGGATGATCATGAACGGCAGCCAGAGGTAGCAGAACACCGTGAACACGGCCCAGTTGGTGTAGATCAGGTGTACCTGTCCGATGCCGAGCTGGCCCAGGCCCCAGTCCAGGAACCCGTTGTGGGTGAAGATCAGCAGCCAGGAGTACACCTTGGCCAGGTAGCTCGCCCACAGCGGCAGCAGGATCGCCACGAACAGGGCCGTCCTGGCCCGGGGCGAGGCGATCCGGGCCATGAAGTAGGCGAACGGGAACGCCACGATGGCGTCGGTGACGGTGACCGCCGCCGCCATCCCCACGGTCCGCACGATGATGGCCCGGTAGGCCCCGCTGCTGAAGATCTGGTCCAGGTTGCTGAAGCTGAAGACCCGCTCGATGTTGGTGGTGAACGGGTTGATCTGCCAGAACGCGGTGATCAGGAGGACGACGAGCGAGGCCAGGTAGAGCAGCACGAACCAGGCCAGCGGCGGCGTGAGCAGGAGCGTGGCCCGCGCCCACGGCCGCCGCCACAGCGCCGCCGAGAGGGTATTCGCTTTCCGGTTAACGGGTGCGGTCACTTGACCTGGGTATTCCAGGCGGATACCCACTCGGAGTAGGGCACGCAGTCCGACTGGCCGTTGTCGCACGTCGCGATCGGAGTCTTCCACAGGCTGATCGAGTCGAGGTAGCTGCTCGGCGCGTTGGCGTGGTACTCATCGCACGACCCGGCCTGGAGCTGGTTCATGATCGGGCAGGCCAGCTTGTTGTCCGGGGTCTCGCCGTAGTTCACGGCCTGCTCGGCCTGGACCTTCGGCGTGCTGATGTACTGCATCCACATGTACGCGCAGTTCGGGTGGGGCGCCTTGGCCGCGAGCATCCAGGTGTCGGCCCAGCCGGTGGCGCCCTCGCTCGGGATCGTGGACCCGATCGTGAACTTGTCGGACTTGAGCGTGCTGACCTGGTACGGCCAGCCGGCGCCGAGGATCGCGTTGCCGTTCTTGAAGTCGAAGATCTCCTGGGAGGCCAGGCTCCAGTACTTCTCGATCAGCGGGCGCTGCCCGGCCAGCAGGCTTACCGCGGCCTGGAACTGGGTCTGGGTCAGCTCGTAGGGGTCGGTGATGCCCAGCGACGGCTTGGTGGTCTTGAGGTACAGGGCGGCGTCGGCGATCTGGATCGGGTTGTCCGGGACGGTGACCTGCCCCTTGTACTTCGGGTTGTAGATGACGCTCCACGACGTCGGGGCGGTCGGGAAGTCCTTGGTGTTGTACATCAGGACGTTCGGGCCCCACTGGAGCGAGATGCCGTAGTGCACCCCGTTGATGGTGTTGAACGCCGGCGACTGGAAGGCCGGGTAGAAGTCCTTCCAGCTCGGGATCAGGTTGATGTTCACCGGGTGGGCGTCGCCCGCGTACAGGATGCGCAGGTCGGCGTCGCCCGAGGAGGACACCATGTCGTACTGGCCGCCGCCGCCGTTCTTCATCAGCGCGACCATCTCATCCGAGCTGCCGGCGTACTTCGCGTTCACCTGGCATCCGGTCTGCTGCTCGAACGGCTTGACCCATTGGGGCTGCAGGTAGCCCTCCCAGGCGATCAGGTTGAGCTGGCCCTCGCCCGTGCCGATCGTCTGCAGGACCGGGAGGTTGGCCGTGGGCACGCTCTGCCCGGCGGCCGCCGTGCCGCCGCCGGTGGACGTGCTGGTTGTCCCGGTGCTGGTCGAGCTGGTGCCGCCGCAGGCGGTCGCGATCGAGGCAGCGATGAGCATGAGAGTTATCTGCAGCGTGCGCGAGGAGGTCCGCGCCGATCTAGTCTTCATTGGTCCTCCGGAATCGTGAATGCCTGCTCGGTCCGCCAGGCGATGCGGACCCGGTCTCCCCTGGCGATGGGCGCGCCGCCCTCGCGGGCGTCGTGCCGCAGGACGGGCGCCTCGGCGTTCTGCCGGCTGACGACCAGCTCACCGCCCCCGTCCAGGCGCACGACGTAGCGGGTGAGCACGCCGGCGTAGATGACGTCCTGGATCTGCCCGGACTCGGCGTGGCTGCCGGGCGGGTCGGGCTGGCCGTCCTCGAGCAGGGTAATCTTCTCCGGCCGCACGGTGATCCGGTGGCCGTCCCGCTCGATCAGGTTGGAGACGCCGATGAACCCGGCCACGAAGTCCGTCCGCGGCTGCTCGTAGACCTGCACCGGCGTCCCGATCTGCTCGATGCGGCCCTTGCTCAGCACGGCGATGCGGTCGCTCATCGTGAGCGCCTCTTCCTGGTCGTGCGTCACGTAGACGAACGTGATGCTCACCTCGCGCTGCACCCGGAGCAGTTCGAGCTGCATCTCCTGGCGGAGCTTGAGGTCCAGCGCGCCGAGCGGCTCGTCGAGCAGCAGCACCTGGGGCTCGTTGATGATGGCCCGGGCCAGCGCGACCCGCTGGCGCTGGCCGCCGGAGAGCTGGGCCGGCTTGCGGGCGCCGAGCCCGGGCAGCCGGACCATCTCCAGCGCGCGGTCGACCTTCTCACGCCGCTGGGCCCTGGGCACGCGCCGCACCCGCAGGCCGTACTCGATGTTCTGCGCGACCGTCATGTGCGGGAACAGCGCGTAGTCCTGGAACACCGTGTTGACGTCCCGGGAGTACGGCGGGACCCCGGTGACGTCGCGGCCGGCGAGCTCGATCCGGCCGCCGTCCGGGCGCTCGAACCCCGCGATCAGCCGCAGCAAGGTGGTCTTCCCCGACCCGGACGGGCCGAGCAAGGTGAAGAACTCACCGGCCGCGATGGTGAGCTCGACTTCGCCGAGGGCGACCACGTTGCCGTACCGTTTCCGCAGGCCGCTCACGTGGACAGCTGCCGCCGCGGCAGCCGGATCACCTGCAGCGGCGGGCTGCACCGGGCCCGGAACCGTGATCATTCGGCTCGTTGTACCACGGTTCAGCCGGGACCCGCAATGTAACCCGCGCTCGGGTCTGGTCACGGTTCGGCACGCACGTGGCCGGGAGCGGGAACCACGGTCCGTTCGGAAAATAGAAAGTTACGGCGAGGACAGGTGCGGCGGGTCAGGTAGTGAACTGGCAGGGCAGGCGCTTGATGCCGTTGATGAAGCTGGACAGCAGGCGGTCGGGCTCGCCGGCGGTGATGTCGGGGACGCGGGTCATCAGCTCGCGCAGCATCACGGTGAGCTCGCGGCGGGCCAGGTGCGCGCCCAGGCAGTAGTGCGGTCCGGGTGCGCCGAAGCCGACGTGCGGGTTCGGCACGCGGGTGATGTCGAAGCGGTCGGGGTCGCTGAACACCGCCTCGTCGCGGTTGGCCGAGTAGTAGAACAGCACCGTCTTGTCGCCCTCGCGGTAGTCATGCCCGTTCATGGTGTAGTCCCTGGTCAGGGTCCGCCGCATGAACAGGACGGGCGAGGAGTAGCGGACGATCTCCTCGACCGCCCCTTCGAGGCGCCCTTCGAGGTCGGCGAGGAGCAGGGCACGCTGCTCCGGGTGCTCGGTGAACAGCATCAGCCCGTGCGAGAGCGCGTTGCGGGTGGTTTCGTTGCCCGCCACCACCAGGAGGATGAAGAAGGACGCGAGTTCGGCGGTGGTGAGCTGCTCCCCGTCGATGTTGGCGGTCACCAGGGCGGAGACCAGGTCGTCGGCGGGTGCCTGCGCGCGGGTGGCGGCCAGGCCGGTGAGCAGGTCGGCGAGGGCCTGCCCGGCGCCGAGGACCTGGAGCACCGCCTGGTCGAGGTCCTCGCTGAGGAACTCGGGGTCGGCTCCGGACAAGATGATGTTGGTGTTGGCCAGGACCATCTGGTACTGATCGTCCGGGATGCCCATCATGTCGCAGATGATCTTCAGCGGGAGCTTCGCCGCGATGTTCGCGACGAAATCGCACGGGCCCGCGGCCAGCAGGTCGTCGACCATCTCGGCGGCCGCGCGCTGCACGTCGTCGGTGAATTTCGCGATCAGCCGCGGGCTGAACGCCCGGGAGACGATCCTGCGCAGCCGCGTGTGCCGGGGATTGTCCATGTTGATCATCGAGCCGAAGTACTCGTTGAACTCCACCGGCAGGTCGGGGATGCTGGTGGCGCCCTTCGCCGAGCTGAACACCTCCGGGTGCTTGCTCGCCTCCACCACGTCGGCGTAGCTGACCAGGGCGTAGTAACCCGGACCCGGCTCGGCGAAGGGGGTCTCGGGTTCGGCGAAGAACAGCGGCTGCTGCCGGACCCGGAGCAGGGCGAAAGCGGCGGCCCGGTCGGGCAGCGGCAGACCCCAGAACTCGGTAGCCGACAGGTCGATCCCGGCAATTGTCATGACCCGCGCCTTCCGTGAGAACTGGTTCTACTTCAGCACGGCTCACGGCGCGGTGGCTAGCCGCACGTTCCGGGGGCTAGGGCTAGCGGCGTTCGGCCTTCTTGAGCCTGACCAAGACCGTCACGATGAGCAGCAGCAACACACCCGCGATAAGCCAGTCCATGCCTTGATTATGCGGTCCGCTCGTTACAGGGGTGTTACCAGCGTGATCCCTGCTCGTTTCGGCCTCAGCCGGTGGTGACGGCGAGGACTAGCGGGAGGACGGCGGGGGCGCCGGCCTCGCGGAGCTGCCTGGCCGCGACGGTCATGGTCCAGCCGGTCTCGATGCGGTCGTCGATGAGCAGGAGCGGACCGTCGGACTGGCCGAGTGCCTCGCGGAGGTCGTCCGGGACGGTGAGCGCCTGCCACAGCGAGCGCAGCCGCTGGGCGCTGTTATGGCGGCGCGGGCCGGGCCCGTCGGGGCTGGCGTAGCCGAGCGAGCCGAGGTAAGGCAGCCTGCCGAGCTGCGCGATCCGCTGGCCGAGACTGGCTATCAGCACGGGCCTGGTGCGCGACGGCATGGTGACAATGCCGGCCGGGCGCTGGCTCCAGTCCCAGGCGGCCAGGACTTTGACCACCGCGTCGGTGAGCTGGTCGGTGGCCGGCCCGTCGGGCGCCTCGTCGGCGAGCAGCACCCGCAGCGTGGTTCCCCAGCCGAGGTCGGTGAGACGGCCGAGTGCGCGGCCCGGCTCGGCCGTGCGGTCCGCGGGGATCTTGCCGGAGACGCCGGAGATTCCCAGGTCCTTCAGGCCCGGCGGCCACATCCGCCGTGGCTCGACCTCGACCCCGGGGCGGAGCAGTCGCTCCCGGGCCGCGTCCGCGCCGGCCCGCGGGACCTCGGTGTCCGGCTCCCGGCCGGTGCAGTTGTCGCAGCGGCCGCAGCGGGCCGCCTCCGGGTCGTCGAGCTCGCGGCGCAGGTACTGCATCCGGCAGGCATCGGTCGCCTGATAGGCCAGCATGGACTGCTGTTCGCGGAGCCGCTCCTGCGCGACCCGCTGGTACCGCTCTTCGTCGTAGGTCCACGGCTGGCCGGTGGCCTCCCAGCCGCCGCCGGTGCGGCGTACCGCGCCGTCGACGTCGAGCACCTTGAGCATGGACTCCAGCCGGCCCCGGGACAGGTCGACACGGGTCTCCAGCGCGGTGGTGGACAGCGGCCGGCCCGCTTGGGCGAGCGCGGTGAGCGCCGCCCGGACCTGGTGCTCGGGCGGGAACGCGAGCGACGCGAAGTACGCCCAGATGTCCCGGTCCTCGCGACCGGGCAGCAGGATCACCTCCGCGTCGGCCACGGCCCGGCCGGCCCGGCCGATCTGCTGGTAGTAGGCGACCGGGGACTGCGGTGCACCAAGGTGCACCACGAACCCCAGGTCGGGCTTGTCGAAACCCATGCCCAGCGCGCTGGTCGCCACCAGCGCCTTGACCCGGTTGGCGAGCAGGTCGTCCTCGGCCTGCAGCCGCTGCGCCTGGTCGTCGCGGCCGCTGTACGCGGCGACGTCGATGCGCTGGTCCCGGAGGAACGCCGCCGTCTCGTAGGCCGCGGCGACCGTCAGCGTGTAGACGATCCCCGATCCGGGCAAGCCGCCGTCGGCGAGCCGGGCCGCCAGCCAGGCGAGCCGCTGGTGGGCGGTCGGCAGGCTCACCACCGCGAGGTGCAGCGACTCCCGGTCCAGCGGGCCGCGCAGGACGAGTACGTCGCTTTGGCCTTGGTGTTGGCCTTGGCCTGCGCTGAGCTGCTCGGCGACGTCGCGGGTGACCCGGGCGTTCGCGGTCGCGGTGGTGGCCAGGACCGGGATTCCCGGCGGAAGAGCCTGCAGCAGCGTGCGGATCCGCCGGTAGTCGGGGCGGAAGTCGTGGCCCCAGTCGGAGATGCAGTGTGCCTCGTCGATCACGATCAGGCCCGCGGCGGCGGTCAGCTTCGGCAGCACCTGGTCGCGGAAGCCAGGATTGTTCAGGCGTTCGGGGCTGACCAGCAGCACGTCGGCCTGGCCGTCCGCGACCTCCGCGTAGACCTGGTCCCATTCCTCGCTGTTGGCGGAGTTGATCGTGCGCGCGCGGATCCCGGCCCGGCCCGCCGCCTCGATCTGGTTGCGCATCAGCGCCAGCAGCGGTGACACGATCACCGTCGGCCCCGCACCGCGCGCCCGCAGCAGCGCCGTCGCGACGAAGTACACCGCCGACTTCCCCCACCCGGTGCGCTGCACCACCAGCGCCCGGCGCCGGGAGGCGACCAGGGCGCTGATCGCCGTCCACTGGTCGTCGCGCAGCCGTGCGTGGTCGCCGGCCAGGGCGCGCAAGTGCCGTTCGGCCTCGTCGCGCAGGCCCTGGTCGTTCGGCTCCGGTACCGGTCGGTCGGTGTCGGTCACGCCTTCATTGGTATCAGGCGGTTACGACATCCGGTTGGGCGGCGGAACCTTCTGCCCGGCTGCAAGGTGGTGAAACCCGGGTTTCACCACCCTAGAACGTAGTGAAAGTCCGGTTTCATCTCATTCAGCGACCGGCTGCCGTTCCTCGGCGTGGTTGTCATGGGAGGGCTGGAGCCACGGACCGTTCGGCCGAAAAATTACGGGGAGAGGCGGGGCGGGCGGTCAGGGACGCAGTCAGAACTGGCCTCGGGCCTAGGCTGAGCGCATGGACACCGGCGTAGCGATCTTCCCGACCCATGACGCCATCGCGCCCGCCGAGGCGGCCGTCGCGGAATTCCGCGGCGAGTCATGACCGAGCCCAGGCTGCGCCTGGCCGGGCGGGTGATCGTGCTCGACCCCGATGACCGCGTCCTGCTGTTCCGGTACGACGACCCGCCGCCCAACGGGCGGCACTGGGGCACGCCCGGTGGCGGGCTGAACGAGGGGGAGAGCTACGTGGCGGCCGCCGGGCGGGAACTGACCGAGGAAACCGGCTGGACCGACGTGGTGCTCGGCACCAAGGTCTATGAGTGGACACGGGCCATGGGAGATCGCCAGGGCCTGTTCCGGCAGCACGAGCAGTTCTTCACCGGCCGGGTAAAGGACGCGCGCCGCCCGCTCGGCGAGGTGGCGGCCATGCACGCCTCGGACGGGATCGCCGCATGGCGGTGGTGGGAACTGGCCGAGCTTGATGCCACCGCGGAGTCGATCCTCCCTCCCGGGCTGGCGGACCTGATCAGGGGCGGACGCGGGAAGCCCGGCCCGCCCGGTTAGGCTGATGGCGTGGCCGAGCGGGAAGCATGCCTGGTTGACGTCTATGACACGCTTCTGAGCTGCGATTTCGTGGCCCACGGGGCCGAGCTGCCGCTCCTGGCCGGGCTCTCGATGCAGACCTGGGGTGAGGGATACCGCCAGGTCGGGCGGGCGTTCGGCGTCGGCCAGCTGACCAAGGCCGCGGGGTTCGAGCGGATCCTGCGCGACGCCGGCGTCGAACCGCGTCCGGATCTGGTGCGGGCGCTGGTGAACAAGGATCGCGAGCTGCTCCTGCGGTCCGCGCGGCTATACGAGGACGCCCTGCCGTTCCTGCGGGACGTCAGGGCCCGCGGAATCAAGATCGCCATCGTGAGCAACTGCTCGGAGCACACGCGCGAGCTGCTGGAGAGCAACGGCATCGCGGAGCTTGCCGACTCGCTGATCCTGTCGTGCGAGGTCGGCGCGGAGAAGCCCGCGGCGGAGATCTTCGGCCACGCGCTGGAGCAGCTCGGCGTGCCGGCCGGGCGCGCCCTGTTCGTCGATGACCAGCCCTCATACTGCGCGGGCGCCGCGGACCTGGGCATCGCCGCGGTGCAGATCGTACGGGGCGAGGTGGACGGGAAGGTGCCTGCGCCCGGTGCGACGGTGGTCCGGTCGCTGACCGAGGTGGCCGCGATGCTCGGGGCGTCAGCGGGTGCGGACCAGGGTGTCGAACAGGTGGGTTAGCTCGGTATCGCTCACAGTGCGGACGGCAGCCCGAAGGCGGGGAACAGCTCCGCGTTGAACACCGTCACCTCGGCGATCTGGCCTTCCTGGATACGCATGACGTCGAGCTTGAACGCCCGGAACCTGGTGTCGCCCGGCCTGCGCAGGTAGCCCGCCCCGGCCGGCATCCGGTTGGCCGCGACCGGGAGGACCCGCCAGTCGCCCATCTCGGCCGCGTCGGCCATAAGCGTCCTGATCGCGTCCCGCCCGTCGAAGGACACCGGATGGGGCGGCATGGTGATCCGGATGTCCCGGCCGGCCAGCGCGATGGCCGCCTGCGCGTCGAGCCGTTCGTGGGCGGCGATGAACTGCTCGAGCAGTTCCCGCTCCTGCGTGGTCGGCTCGTGCACGGACCAGTCGGCGCGGCGCGGCGGCAGGTGCGACGCCATCGCCGTCCGGGCACGCTGCAGGGCGCTGTTGGCCGCGGCAACGCTCGTGCCGAGCGCGGAGGCGGTCTCGCTGGCCGGCCAGCCCAGCACGTCGCGGGCGATCAGCGCGGCGCGCTGGCGGGGCGGCAGGACCTGCAGCGCGGCCAGGAAGGCCAGCGAGATCGTCTCCCGCCGGATGGCGACCGCCTCGGGCTGCTCGTCGGCCGGCGCGGCCTGGTCGAGCAGCACGTCCGGGTACGGCTGGATCCACGGCACCTCGGGATGGGGGCGCGTCCCGGTGGCGCGCCGCGAGCTACGGCGGAGCATGTCCAGGCAGACGTTCGTCGCGATGCGGTACAGCCAGGCCCGGAACTGCGAGCCGCCCTCGAATCCCGACTCGAATCCCGACCGGCCGCGCCAGGCGTTCAGGAACGTCTCCTGCACGGCGTCCTCGGCCTCGTCGAACGAGGCGAGCATCCGGTAGCAGTGCACGTGGAGCTCGCGCCGGTGGCGTTCGGTCAGCGTGGTGAACGCGGCCTCATCGGTGGCCACGACCTGGTCAGCCGGATTCATGCCCCGGCCTGGCCCCGTCCGCCGCTCCGGTCGACTTCCTGCAGGACCCAGATGTTGCCGTCCGGGTCCGCGAAGTCGGCGAACGACTGGTAGTTCGCCCGGTCCGGGTGCGGGCCGTCGGCCCACGTCCCGTCCTGCGGGTGACGGATCTCGCTGACGCCGATACCGCGTTCGGTCAGCTCGGCCCGGGCGGCCACGATGTCCGACACGACCAGGTGCAGGCCTTGCGCGGCGCCCGGCGCGGCCGAGGTGATCCCGGTGCCGAACCCGATCGCGCACTGTGAGCCGGGCGGCACCACCTGGACCACCCGCTGATCCGGTCCGATGGGCGTGTCGACGATGAGGACGAAGCCCGCCTGCTCGAGGTAGAACTTCTTGGCGCGGTCCACGTCCGCGACGGGGATCAGCACCAGTTCCAGCTTGTAATCCATGTCAGTCATCTCCCAGGTAGGCATCTGCTCACCTGTGAAACGGCATCCGGCGGCGGAACTCATCGGTGCCGCGATGAGACGTCACAGGTCGAACTCGCGCTCGCCTGTCCTCGGGGACCAGGTTGGCGTAGGCGGGATGTTCGGCGATCCAGCGCCGCACGTACGGGCAGTAGGGCAGGACGGCCAGGTGGCGTTCCCGGGCCGAGTCGAGGCTGGCCTGGACGAGGCGCCCGGCCAGGCCGTGGCCGCGGAACCGCGGGTCGGTCTCGGTGTGCAGGAACGCGATCACGCCGTCGCGCAGGTGGTACTGGACGGATCCGGCGAGCTGGCCATCGGCCCGGATCTCGTATTGCGCCTGTTCTGGATGGTCGGTGACCGCCACGTCCATGCGCCCAGGATAACGGGATCAAGCTCAGGCTTCCCGGGCGAAGGCCAGGGCCTCGCGGGCCAGCGGCGGCCAGCCCAGGTCCGACTCGGGGTCCAGGCTGAACCATTCCTTCATCGGAGTGCCCTTGTTGGCGTCGAACCGCACCCCGTGGCCTTCGGCCACGAGCTCGTCGACGCGTTTACGGGGCAGCTTGACCACAAGCCGGCCGCGGACGAACATCGCGAAGATCTTCCTGCGGTACCGGAGCGCGCCCCGGCCGAACCCGCTGCCGCCCGGCGGCGGCAGCACGTCGTCCTCGCCGAGGAACTCCTCGATCAGGTCTTCGTAGCGCTGTTCCGGCGTCATGCCTCAAGGATGGCGCCTCAGCTGACCTCGGTGGCGTAGACGACGATGTTGCTCAGGTAGTGGCCAGTAGCGTAGTCGAAGGTTCCGTCGCAGGTGATGAGGCGCAGTTCCGGATCGGGAACCGCGCCGTACACGGCCTGGGTCGGGAAGTGGTCCTTCTGGTATTGCTGGACCGAGGTCACCTGGAACTCGACCAGGGTCCCGTCCGCGCGCTTGACGTAGATCTTGTCCCCGCGGGTCAGCGTGTTGAGCCGGTAGAACACCGCGGGGCCGTTGGTCGTGTCGATGTGTCCCACGATGATGGCCGAGCCGATGGCGCCCGGCCGGGGGCTGCCCGTGTACCAGCCCGCAACCGAGGCCATGCCCAAGGGCGGTACCTGCAGCTCGCCGTCCGATTTCAGGCCCAGGGTCATCAGGTTGGTCTGCACGCCGATCAGCGGGATGGTCAGCGAGACCGGGGCCGCGACCGGCTTGGGCGCCGCCGACTGCGACACGGCGACGATCGGGCCGGTCGGCGCGGGGAACGCCCCCACGATCGGGCCGGTCGGCGCGGGCACCGCCCCCACGCCGAGCGCCGCCGGGCGCAAGACGGGGGTCGAGTGCCGCGTCAGCAGGAGACCGGTGGTGGCGCCGGCGATAACGACGAGGCCGGCCGCGAGCGCGAGCGCCGCGGCCGGCCGACGGTTTGGCATCGTTAGATCCTGGCGGTCAGCTGACGGTTACGGCGCAGTCGCAGCCCGCCGGTGAGGACGAGCAGCGAGCCGGCTCCGATGGCGGCCAGCCACGGCAGGGGCGAGCCCGGTCCGTGCGGCGCGGTGCCGCCGAAGCCCGTGCCGACGCCGCCCGACGGCGGCTTGCCGCTGCCCGACGCGTCCTCCAGGTTCACGACCTCCAGACCGGAGGCGCTGTCCAGCACCACAAACGTGTGGACGGTGCCGGCGGCGCACGTGACGCTCGAGGTCGTGTTTGTCCCCCCTGCGGTCAGGGTCACGGTCGCGGCGCCCGGGGACACGGCCTGATAAGGACTCACGGCCGCGAACTTCAAGCTGCTCGCGAGCACCGTCGAGCCGACGGCCACCTTGACCACCTGCTGTTTCAGGGACGCCTGGATCACGCGGACCAGGGCTTGTCCTGACGGCGTGCTCAGGTCATCGTCCATGACCTGGAGCCGCAGGCCCGATTCGGGTCCCATCCCCGCCACCGTGTAGGCACGGCCTTTGGCGATGGTGACGCTGGTGGACAGGACAGGCTGGCTCGTGGCGGACGCGCCCGCGGCGCGCATCGCCACGCTGTAGTCGCCGGCCTGCACCGACTCGTACGGCGAGACGGTTCCGTACGCGACGTGGTGAAGCACGATCATCGCGTCGGAGTCGTTGAACGAGTACAGGTACACGTCGACCGCAGGCGTATTCGGGGACAGGTGAGCCAGTCTGATCCAGCCCTTACCCGTGGTAGAGGATGCGGATGCGGCCGCGGCGGGAATACCCAGCAGCAAAGCCGACGCCGCGACGAGCATTAGCAGCTTTTTCGTTGCATTCCGGAAAAACATTGACCCCTCCCTCCCCCCAGCGCCAAACGCTAGGGGCCGTTCAGCCCCAGGGGACCTGGGGCGTCGTACTGCATGGTGACGACCTGGCCGCTTGCGATCCTGACTTGCTGGTAGTGCGAGGGTTGGTATGTAGTTTGCTGCGCCAGGAACGCGAGCACCGCCGACAAGCCACTGGCTCCCGGGGCACCGATTTCAGCGCCGCGGAGTGGGACGTCCGAACTCGCACCTGGCGACGGGTCATCAAAAATTATCAGTTGTACTTGCATTTCGTGGGCGAGTAGCGAAAGCGTTACCAACAGGCGCGGATCGACGTTACCGGCCAGCAGAGCACCGCTGGCTTGCGCGGAGGCCCGGACGTTCCTATTGCTCAGCAGCTGCCGGCCCGCCTCGACGCGGGCGTTGCGAGCCGAGGCGAGCGAGGCCTGGAAGGCGGCGGTACCGCCGGGCGCGAGATAGCGGATGTCGATCCGCTGGGCGCCGGAACCGAAACTGGCCAGGACCAGCGGCGCATACACCGTGGCCAGGCGCGGGCCGAACTGGCTGCGCAGGGCCGGAGTGGCGACGATCACCTCGACGCCCAGCGGGTCGGGGGCCGACTGCTGCACCACCGACAGCCTGCTCGCCGAGACACCGGTCGCCTCCAGGGCCTCGCACATCAGCGGATCACAGCCGATCAGCACGCTGGGGAGCATCTGCTGGGCGATCCAGTCGGCCGCCTGGCCGCGGTTGGCCTGGGCGGTCCGCAGCGCGCTGGGGGTGCTCTGGGCAGGCTCGGCCGACTGTACCGCGGATGCGTTCCGGGCCGTTTCCCCTTGACCGGTGAAAGCCAGCGTGACCAGGACCCCGACGGCCATGGCGGCGGCCGCGCTCAGGACCAGGACGCCGCGCTGGCGCCGGGAGGCTGGCCGCCCACCGCGACCGCGATGGGTGTGTCTTTGCAGCCACAGGCGCAATGTGGTGACCACGACGGTCGCCCAGGACGGATTCCTGCTCGTTCCCGGCGTAAAGCTGTGCTGCTGTTCGCCCATCTCCGCACCCCCACAACCCCGCTGACCCGCAGAGTTGTCTGCCAAACCTGTCCAATCATACGCGTCATGGAGATTTCATCCAATACAATCATTTATCGAATTCTATGCGGTGAAGTTCGCGATCTTGGCCTTGCATGGCCACGGTGCGCATTTCGCCCGATAAGGCGGATCACACGATCGCGGGAGCCGTCCGGGCCAGCTCGCCGCGCTGCGTAAACGCTTAGCTGAGGATCTCGTCGCGGGCCGCGGCCCACTGCAGCGAGTGGCGGATGCCATCGTGCAGGTCGTACTGCGGCGCCCAGCCGAGCAGCCGCTGCGCGCGGTCGATGCGGGTAAAGGCACCGGCGATGTCACCGGGCCGACGGGGCGCCTCGCCAGCCGGGACCGGGCGGTCGACCGCGCGGTTGAATTCGGCGAGGAGTTCCCGCACCGTGGTGCCCCGGCCGGTGCCCAGGTTGATGGCCAGCGCGGGCCCCGGGAGGGCGTCGAAGCGGCCCAGGGCGGCCAGATGGGCCGCGGCCAGGTCCCAGACGTGGATGTAGTCCCGCAGGCCCGACCCGTCCCTGGTCGGGTAGTCGGTCCCGGTGATCAGGAACGGCACGCCCTGGTCATGGGCCATGATCATGGACCCGAGGGCGTGGGTCGGCTGGCGCAACTGCAGGCCGGTCCGCATCTTGGGGTCGGCCCCGATGAGATTGAAGTACCGCAGGGACAGCACGTGAAGGGGCTGGACCGAGGCGATGTCGGCGAAGATCGCCTCGCACATGGCCTTGCTGTGCCCGTAGGGACTGCTGGGCGCGATCGGCGAGTGCTCATCGACAGTCAGGTCGTCGCTCGCGCGGTAGATGGCGGCCGTGGAACTGAAAATCAGCCGCCCGCAGCCGTTGCGCAGCAGGTGCGTGACGAAGTCGAGGCTTTTGACGACGTTCGCCCGGTAATAGCCCACTGGGTCGGCTACCGAGTCGGTTACC
Organism: uncultured Actinomycetes bacterium; assembly: GCA_963819785.1. Lineage (GTDB taxonomy): Bacteria > Actinomycetota > Actinomycetes > Streptosporangiales > Streptosporangiaceae > Palsa-504. The sequence goes on from CAWFXW010000026.1 coordinate 88,500, forward strand.
ACAATCAAGGCGGCGCAGTGGATAACGGCATAGAGGTCCCGATGTTCGGCAAAGATGCGATCGACGAGTGAGCCGTCCGCGATATCGCCCTCGTAGAATTCCCGGCCCGCCACGAACTCACGCCGGCCGGTCACCAGGCTGTCCATGATCACCACATCGATCCCAGCGTCCAGGCAGGCCGAGGCGATCGTGCTGCCGACGTAGCCGGCACCCCCCGCGATCAGGATCTTCACCGTTCCCGTCCTGCGATCATGTAGTGGCGATCATGTAGTGACGGAGGGACTCTACCAACGAACCGGCGGGCTGAATCGGGGCTTGGCCAGGACGGCGGCGCGCCGCTATCTCAGGTCGAGGATTTCTACCGCCTGCTCGCGCATCTCGACCTTGCGGACCTTGCCGGTCACCGTCATCGGGAACTCATCGACGACATGGACATAACGGGGGATCTTGTAATGCGCGAGCTGCCCGGAGCAAAATGCCCGCAAATCCGCCGCGGTCAATGCCGAAGCTCCCGGCCGCAAGCGGACCCAGGCCATGAGTTCCTCGCCGTAAACGGCATCCGGGACGCCGATCACCTGAGCGTCCAGGATGTCCGGATGCGTGTAGAGAAATTCCTCGATCTCCCGCGGGTAGACGTTCTCGCCGCCGCGGATCACCATGTCCTTGATCCGCCCGGTGATGGCCAGATATCCCTCTTCGTCCATCACGGCCAGGTCGCCGGTGTGCATCCAGTGCGCGGCGTCGACCGCCTCGGCGGTCTTGTCCGGCTGCCCCCAGTAGCCGAGCATCACCGAATAGCCCCGCGTGCACAGTTCACCGGGCGTGCCCCGGGGGACCGTCGCGCCGGTCTCCGGGTCGATGACCTTCACCTCCAGATGCGGCCCGACCCGGCCCACCGTCGATACGCGGCGGTCCAGCGAATCGTCGTCGCGGGTCTGGGTCGAGACCGGCGAGGTCTCGGTCATGCCGTAGCAGATGCCGACGTCCCGCATCGACATCCGCGACATGACCTGCTTCATCACCTCGACCGGGCACGGGGATCCCGCCATGATCCCGGTGCGCAGGCTGGACAGGTCGTAGTCGGCGAAGCCGGGCGCGGACAACTCGGCGATGAACATCGTCGGGACCCCGTACAGCGAGGTGCAGCGCTCGGCTTGCACGGCCTCCAGGGTGGCGACCGGGTTGAAGCTCTGCGCGGGAATGACCATGCACGCGCCGTGACTGGTCGCCGCCAGGTTGCCCATGACCATGCCGAAGCAGTGGTAGAAGGGCACCGGAATGCAGATCCGGTCGTCCTCGGTGTAGTTGCACAACTCGCCGACGAAGAAGCCGTTGTTGAGAATGTTGTGGTGAGAAAGCGTTGCGCCTTTCGGGAAACCGGTGGTACCAGAGGTGTACTGGATGTTGATGGGGTCATCGGTGTCAAGCTGAATGCGGTTAAGCGCCGTACGGTCGAGCCGCCGCCCGCTCTCGAGCAGTGAGTGCCATTCCTGATGGCCTATCACCACGACCTGAGCCAGGCCGGGACAGCGCGGCCGTACCTCCGCGATCATGCCCAGATAGTCCGAAGTCTTCAGCCGCTCAGCCGAGACGAGCAACCTGGTGCCCGACTGATTGAGCACGAACTCGAGTTCCCTGGTGCGGTAGGCCGGGTTGATGTTGACCAGGATCGCGCCGATCTTGGCCGTCGCGTACTGGGTGAGCGTCCATTCCGCGCAGTTCGGCGCCCAGATACCTACCCGGTCGCCCTTCTCGATCCCCATTTCCAGCAGCCCGAGCGCCAGCGCATCGACGTCAGCGGCCAGTTCCGCATAGGTCCACCGTCTCCCGGTCTTCGGGTCCGACCGGTCGACGAGCGCCTCGCGGTCGCCGAACTTGGCCACCGTAGCGTCGAAGTTGCTCCCGATCGTGTCCCCGAGCAGGGGAGTGGCTGATTCTCCCGACGAGTAACTCGGTGCTGCAGACATGGCCGCTTACCTCCAAGCCTGGTTTTACCTGGCATTCCGTCTCGGTCCAGTGTGGCATGGTTTGCCGGTCAGCTTTGTGGTCGAGTTGACATACTGCCGTCATCTTCAAGGCGGATAATGAGTGATAGATATGGGCGGTCCCGGCCATAACCGCCGAGACCGGGGAGGGTAAAAATATGCAACTCCGGCTGTTTGACGTCCCCGTGGACGGGGGGAACTGCGCGTGCTCCAGTGGGGCACCGGCAGACGAGTGGCGGTCGCCGTGCACGGAATCACGGCGTCGGCCATGTCCTGGCAAGCGGTGGCCCGCCAGATGCCGTCCGGCTGGACCCTGGCCGCACCCGACTTGCGCGGGCGCGGTTTCAGCGCCCATCTGCCTGGACCTTACGGCCTGGAACGGCACGCCGCCGACGTGACCGCGGTCCTGCGGCATCTCGGCGGCCGTCCCGTCCTGGCCGGGCACTCGATGGGTGCGTACGTGGCGCTGCTGACCCGTGACGCGCATCCCAACTTGACGCGGCGCCTGGTCCTCGTGGACGGCGGGCTGCCGCTCCCGGTGCCGGACGGCGTTGACCCTGAGGTGACGATCGAGGCCACCATCGGCCCGGCGATCACCCGGCTGCGGCAGACCTTTGCCAGTACCGAGGCCTACCTTGACTTCTGGCGGGCGCACCCGGCGCTGGCCGGGAACTGGACCGCCGACTTCGAGGCGTACGCCCGGTACGACCTGACCGGCGAACCGCCGGGCCTGCGGTCGAGGGTGGCCGAGGCCGCGCTCAGCCCCGACAGCCGCGACGTGCTGCAGGAAAAGCCGTTCGCGGACGCGCTCGGGCGGCTGACGCAGCCGACGCCGCTGCTGACCGCCCCGGCCGGGTTCCTCGGCGAGCCGCCCGGCCTGCTGCCGCCCGAACTGGTAGCGGCGTGGACCGGACGCGTCCCCGCGCTGCGCCCGCAGGTCGTACCGGACGTGAACCACTACACGATCCTGTTCGACCGGCGGGGCGCCGCGGCGGTGGCCAGGGCCATCACCACCGTCGCCGTCTAGCATGGAGTGGTGACCCAGCTGGCGGAGGCACGGACGACCGGGTCGTCCGGGATGCTTCTCGACGTCGTCGCCGCCGGGAACGTGCTGGTCCTCAGCGGAGCCGGGCTGTCCACCGAATCGGGCATCCCCGACTACCGCGGGCCAACCGGCCTGGCCCGGCGGGCGACGCCGATGACGTACCAGACCTTCACCGCCAGCCAGGACGCCCGCCGCAGGTACTGGGCGCGCAGCCACCTGGGCTGGCGGCATATCGGCCAGGCGGTCCCCAACCGCGGCCACCACGCGGTGGCCGAGCTAGGCCACCGCGGGCTGCTGGCCGGGATCATCACCCAGAACGTCGACGGGCTGCACCAGGCGGCGGGCGCCGCCGGCGTAACCGAACTGCACGGCAGCCTGCACCGGGTCATGTGCTTGTCATGCGGGCAGCGAACGGCACGCACAGACCTGCACCGCCGGCTCGCGGCGGCCAACCCCGGCTGGGACGCCGGGCCGGCGGCGCTGATCAATCCCGACGGGGACGCGGTGCTCGCCGACGACGCGACCGCGTCCTTCCGGGTCGTCGACTGCCTGGCGTGCGGCGGCGTGCTCAAGCCCGACGTGGTGTTCTTCGGCGAGAACGTGCCCCGGCCGCGGGTGGAGGCCTGCTACGCCATGGTCGAGCAGGCCCGCTCGCTGGTGGTCCTGGGATCCTCGCTGACCGTGATGTCGGGCTTCCGGTACGTGCGGCACGCGGCCAAGGTGCCGGTGCCGGTGGTGATCGTCAACCAGGGTGTCACCCGGGGCGACGCGTACGCGGCGGCGACGGTGGACGCTCCCCTGGGCCAGGTACTCTCCGATCTGATCGCCGCGCTGCGATGAGCGACTTCGACGTGGTGACCGGGGCGTTCAGCTACTCCGGGGCGGTCATCGCCCGCGAACTGCAAGCGGCGGGGCGCCCGGTCCGGACCCTCACCGGCCATCCCGGCCGGGCGCCCGCGGGCACCGCGATCGAGGTCAGGCCGCTGGACTTCGCCGATCCGGCCGGCCTGGCCGACTCGCTGCGCGGCGCCCGCGTGCTGGTCAACACCTACTGGGTGCGCTTCGCGCACGGGCAGGCCAGCCACGAAATCGCGGTGGCCCGGTCGCGGGTGCTGTTCCAGGCGGCCGCCGAGGCCGGTGTGCGCCGGGTGGTGCACGTGTCGATCACCCATCCCGACGCCGACTCGCCGTACCCGTACTTCCGCGGCAAGGCAGCGGTCGAGCAGGCCCTCACCGACCTCAGGTTGCCGCATACCGTGCTGCGGCCGGCCATCTTGTTCGGCGGCAACGGCGTGCTGATCAATAACATCGCGTGGCTGCTGCGGCACCTTCCGGTCTTCGCCGTCGGCGGGACCGGCGAGTACCGCATCCGCCCGATCCACGTCGACGACCTGGCCCGGCTCTGCGTACGGGCCGCGGACGCCACCGGAACCGAGGTCATCGACGCGGTGGGGCCCGAACGGCCCGCCTTCATCGACCTGGTGCGCTTCATCAAGGACGCGGTGGGCAGCCGGAGCCTGGTGGTCCGCGCGCCCGGATCGCTGATCCCGCCGACCGCGCGACTGCTCGGCCTGGCGCTGCGCGACACACTGCTGACCGCCGAGGAGTTCGGGGCGATGGCCGACGGGCTGGCCGATACCGACGGCCCGGCGACCGGTGATATCTCGCTGACCCAGTGGATCACCGACCACAAGGGCACCCTGGGCCGCGCCTACGCCAACGAGTTGACCCGCCACTTCCGGTGACGGCAGACTCAGACCCAGGGCGCGGGGATGGGACGACGCGTACACCTCGCGGAGCCGGTCCACCGTGATCAGGGTGTAGATCTGGGTGGTCGCGACCGACGCGTGACCAAGCAGTTCCTGGACGACGCGGATGTCGGCGCCGCCGTCGAGCATGTGGGTGGCGAACGAGTGGCGCAGCGTGTGCGGGGACACCTCTGGCAGGCGGGCGCGCTCGGCGGCGGCGTGCAGCACGCCCCAGGCGCCCTGCCGGGTCAGGCGCCCGCCGCGGGCGTTCAGGAACACCGCCGGGGCGACCGAGACCCGGCCTGTACCGGCGGCCAGGGCGGGCCGGGCCCGGACCAGGTAGGCCTGCAGGGCTCGCACCGCGTAACTGCCGACCGGGACGACCCGCTGCTTGCCGCCCTTCCCGGCCAGCCGGACCACCGGGTCCATGGGGGTCACGGGGTCCATGGGGGCGGCGTCCAGGTGCAGTTCGTCCACGTCCAGGCCGGTCGCTTCGGAGATCCGGGCCCCGGTCCCGTACAGGAACTCGAGCAGGGCCCGGTCCCGCAGCATCCGCGGGTCAGCGGACGGATCGTCGGGACCGGGGCCGGAGGCGGCGAGCAGGCGTTCCACCTCGGACAGGGTGATCGCCTTGGGCAGGCGCCGCGGCGGCGTCGGCGGCTGCACGTCACGGGCCGGATCGGTCTCGGCCAGGCCCTGCGCGGCCGCGAACGCATGCAGGCCCCGGACCGCGATCACCGCCCGGGCCGCCGAACTGACCGCTAGCGCCTCGTGCTCGGTGTCTCCTTCGCGCAGCCAGGCCAGGAACTCGGCAACGTCGGCCGGGGTGACGTCGGCGAGGCGGCCCTTGCCGCGTCCGGCCAGCGCCGCTGAGTACCGCCGCAGGTCCCGCTGGTAGGACTCGATCGTGTTCGCCGCCAGCCCGCGCTCAACCCCTAGGTGCTCCAGGTACGCCCGGACGGCCGCGGTCACGGTCTGGCTGGTCGCCATGGCTCAACGGTGCCATACGGACGGTTACTGGGCAGGCAGGCTCGCCCGGGCCGCGGGCAGCGCGCGGACCGAACGGGTCGACAGCGCGAAGACGTTCCCGAGCGCGACGAGAAGACCCGCGCCGATCAGCGTGCCCTCGACGCCGACCGCGGCCGCTACCGGGCCGACCAGCAGCAGACCGAGCGGGCCGAGCACGAACGAGCCGAGCGCGTCGTACGAGGTCACCCGGGACAGCTTGTCCCCCGGGATGTACTCCTGCAGGGCGGTCATCCACAGCACTTCGAAGACGTCGACCGCGATTCCGTTGACCAGCATCGACGCCGCGGCCAGCCACACCGGGGCGTGCACGGCGAGCAGGAAGAACGGCGGCAGGAACCCGAAGGTGGCCAGCGTGGCGACCAGGAGCGGCCGGGCGGGCCGGATCCGCAGGGCGAGGAAGCTGCCACCGATCAACCCGACGGCGTTGGCCGTGATGACCACCGACCAGGCCAGCGCGCCGCCCCAGTGCTCCTTGGCCACGATCGGGCCGAGCACGTAGACACCCGGCGAGAAACATAGGTTGACCAGCGCGAACTGGACGACGACGACCCAGACCCACTGCCGTGACCTGAACTCCTGCCAGCCTTCGCGAAGGTCGGAAACCAGCGTCGCGGGCTCTTGGGCGTGGCCGGCTCTGGGGGCTCCCGAGGTCAGCACGAGCACGGCCGAGGTCAGGAACGTCGCCGCGTCAATGCCCAGGGCCCAGCCGGCGCCCACCGCGACGATGAGCGCGCCGGAGACCGCGGCACCCGCCAGGCTGGCGGCATTTTGCGACAGCCGGATGAGCGCGTTGGCGGATTGCAGTTCCGCGGCGCCAACAATTTGCGGTATCAGGCCGCGCGAGGCCGGGATGAACAGGGCATTCGCGGCGCCATTGAGCACCGACAGCCCGGCGAGCAGCCCGAGCGGCGCGGTCCGGGCGATGAACAATCCGGCGATCGCGCCCTGGGCGACGAAGGCCAGCAGGTCCGATCCCACCATGATCCGGTACCGGGGGAAGCGGTCGGCCAGCGCGCCGCCGAAGACCAGGAACACGACCTGGGCCGCCGACCGCCCGGCCATCACGATGCCGAGCTTGGCGGCCGACCCGCCGGGCTGGCCCAGGACGGCGAAGGCCAGCGCCGCGGGCGCCATCGAGGTACCGAGCAGAGAAACCGCCCGCGCGGCGAAGATATTGCGGAACGTGCGGCGCCGCAGAATCCCGAGGTCGTGCTTCACCCGTCGACCATAAAGGCGGCTGAGCTGGGACGTCGACCGGAGAAAGGTCACACCATTTTACGGAACGGCCCGGCATCACGCTTCGTTGAAGAAGATGTAAGCGGCGGATCGGAAGACCCCTTCGGCCGTAAATTCTCATAATACCGGGGCGGGTCACCGACGGTGACCCGCCCCGGTAGGTCTCGGCCCGGACTAGTTGAGGATCTCGGCCAGCGGGTGGTAAGCCAGGCCGTGCGCTTCGGCGACCGGCTCGCAGGTCACCATGCCGCCGTAGGTGTTCAGGCCCAGGGCGAGGGGGTGATCGGCGCGCAGCGCGTCTCGCCAGCCGCGGTTGGCGATCTCCACGGTGTACGACAGCGTGACGTTGGTCAGCGCGTAGGTCGACGTGTGCGGGACGGCGCCCGGCATGTTGGCCACGCAATAGAACAGCGTGTCGTGCACCGGGTAGGTCGGGTTGGCGTGCGTGGTCGGGTGGGAGTCCTCGAAGCAGCCGCCCTGGTCGATCGATATGTCGACCAGCACCGCTCCGGACTTCATCCGGGAAACGAGCTCGTTGCTGATCAGCTTGGGCGCCTTGGCGCCCGGCACGAGAACGGCCCCGATGACCAGGTTGGCGTCGATCACGGCGCGCTCGATCTCATACGCGTTGGACGCCACGGTCTGGCAGTGCCCCTGGTATATGGCGTCCGCCTGGCGGAGCCGGGCGACGTTCTTGTCCACGAGCAGCACCTCGGACTGCATGCCGAGGGCGATGGCGGCGGCGTTCATGCCGGACACGCCCGCGCCGAGCACGACCACCTTGGCCGCGTAGACACCTGACACCCCGCCCATCAAGACGCCGCGGCCACCGCCGTCGCGCTGCAGGTGGTGCGCTCCGACCTGCGGCGCCATGCGCCCGGCGACCTCGGACATCGGGGCGAGCAGCGGCAGCGACCCGTCGGGCAGTTGGACGGTCTCGTACGCGATCGACGTGACGCCCGCGCTGAGCAGCGCGTCGGTGCAGGCCTTGGACGCGGCCAGGTGCAGGTAGGTGAACAGCACCTGACCCGAGCGCATCCGGTGGTATTCCTCCTCGATCGGCTCCTTGACCTTGAGGATGAGGTCGCCCTCGGCCCACACGTCGTCCGCGGTGGGCAGGATCTTCGCTCCCGCGGTGGTGAAGTCCTCATCGGGGATGGACGAGCCCAGCCCGGCTCCGGCCTGGATGACCACCTGATGACCGCCACGGGCCAGTTCGTGCACGCCAGAGGGCGTGATCGCTACCCGGTACTCGTGGTTCTTGACTTCCTTGGGGATTCCGACCTTCATCGTGGTCCTTCCAGACAGTGGAGCGTCATTGCTCTTCGGGGGAATCTGCCGGACGAAGCTGGTCATACCCCTGTGACCTGGCAGCATACCCCGCCATGAGGCCCAGGGCGGCGGGCCCGTTGCGGAGTTCACCGGCGAATACCTTGTGCACCGCCTCGTCCAGCGGCAGCCAGTCGACCAGCAGGTACGCCTCCTCGTCCCGGGGGACGAAACGGCGTTCGGCCAGGGGTACGGGCTCCAGGTCGCGGGCCAGGAAGACGCGCAGGCGTTCGGTGCTGTAGCCGGGTGAGGAGTAGTAGTCGGCGAGCACCCGCCAGTCGCGGGCCCGGTAGCTGGCTTCCTCGGCGAGTTCACGCTGCGCGGTGACCCACGGGTCCTCCCCCGCGACGTCGCGCAGGCCCGCCGGAATCTCCCACAGCAGGTGTCCCACCGGATGCCGGTACTGCCGGATCATCAAGACCCGGTCCGCGTCATCCAGGGCCAGCACGGCCACGGCGCCGGGATGAAGCACCACGTCCCGTTCGGCCACATGATTGTCAGGCGTGCGGACCTTATCGCTGCGCACGGTGACCAGCCGGGAACGGAGCAGTTCCGCCGAGGAAACGACGGGCCAGTGCTCGGGCTCGTCCCTGATGTTCACGCGGTGGCCGCGGCGCGGGCGCTGGCCAGGTTGCTGGCCGACGCCAGGGCCTTGGACCGGGCGAGCGCGGCGGCGATCAGGCCGTCGAACAGCGGGTGGGGCCGGGTCGGGCGGGACAGGAATTCCGGATGCGCCTGGGTGCCCACGAAGAACGGGTGGCTGGGCAGTTCGGCGAACTCCACCAGGTGCCCGTCGGGCGAGAGGCCGGAGAAGACCAGCCCGGCCTGCTCGAGCGGCTCGCGATAGGCGTTGTTGACCTCGTACCGATGCCGGTGCCGCTCCTCGACCAGGGTGCTGCCGTATAGTTCCGCCACCCGCGTCCCGGGCCGCAGGGCGGCCGGGTACAGGCCCAGGCGCATGGTGCCGCCCATGTCCCGCTCCCCCGCCACCACGTCTTCCTGGTCGGCCATGGTGGCGATCACCGGGTACGGCGTGTGCGGGTTGAACTCGGCGCTGTCCGCGTCGGCCAGCCCGGCCAGGTCACGGGCCACCTCGATGACCATGCACTGCAGGCCGAGGCACAGGCCCAGGATGGGGATGCCGTGCTCGCGCGCGTACCGGATCGCGCCGATCTTTCCCTCGATGCCGCGCACGCCGAACCCGCCCGGGATCAGCACGCCGTCCACCCCGTCGAGTTCGGCGGCGGCGCCTTCCGGGTCCTCGCACGCGTCGCTGATCACCCAGCGGATGTTCACCTGGGCGTCGTTGGCGAACCCGCCGGCCTTGAGCGCCTCGGCCGGGGACAGGTACGCGTCGGGCAGGTCGACGTACTTGCCCACCAGCGCGATCGTGATGCTGTGGGCCGGCCGGTGCACCCGGCGCAGCAGGTCGTCCCACACGTTCCAGTCCACGTCGCGGAACGGCAGGCCGAGCCGGCGTACCACGTAGGCGTCCAGGCCCTCGGCGTGCAGCACCTTGGGAATGTCGTAGATGGACGGCGCGTCGGGCGCGGAGACCACCGCTTCCTCGTCCACGTCGCACATCAGGCTGATCTTGCGCTTGAGCCCTGCGCTGATCGGGCGGTCCGAGCGGGCCACGATCGCGTCGGGCTGGATGCCGATGCTCCGCAGGGCCGCCACGCTGTGCTGGGTGGGCTTGGTCTTCAGTTCGCCGGACGGGCCGATGTAGGGCAGCAGGCTGACGTGCAGGAAGAAGCAGCGGTCCCGGCCGATCTCATGCCTGATCTGGCGGATGGCCTCCAGGAACGGCTGCGACTCGATGTCGCCGACGGTTCCGCCGACCTCGGTGATCACCACGTCGACCTCGTCCCCGCCCATCTGCAGGATGCGGGACTTGATCTCGTTGGTGATGTGCGGGATGACCTGCACCGTGTCGCCCAGGTAGGCGCCGCGCCGCTCGTTCGCGATCACCGTGGAGTAGATCTGGCCGGTGGTGACGTTGGCCTCGCCCCGCAGGTTGGTGTCGAGGAACCGCTCGTAATGACCGACGTCGAGGTCGGTCTCGGTCCCGTCGTCGGTGACGAACACCTCGCCGTGCTGGAACGGGTTCATCGTGCCCGGGTCGACGTTCAGGTACGGGTCGAGCTTCTGCATCGTGACCCGCAGGCCTCTGAGCTTGAGCAGGCGGCCCAGGCTGGACGCGGTCAGTCCTTTGCCGAGGCTGGAGGCCACTCCGCCGGTGACGAAGAGGTGCCGGGTTTGAACAGGCCGTGGATGAAGTGATGATGCGGCCACTATGAGACTCCCGTGGTTTCCGGTATGGCCCTGTTCATGAGGGCAGGGAAAAGCTGCAGGTCCACGGGCCACCAGAATAACAGTTCAGCGGCGGCCGGCCCGGCATTTGCTTGACGGTGTGCCACCGCGTCGGCCATCGCCACGTCGTCGGTGTGATTTGCCTCGCCGAATCTGGCCAGCATGACGGCGGAAGCGACGGCGATGAAGAACCCTGCCCAGGCGAGTCCGGCGAGCCCTCGCCGGGTCTGGTCCCCGAGGAAAACGACGCCGATGACGGCGGGCGGGATGGTCTCGGCCAGCACGACGGCCGCGGTGGCGACGGTCACGCTGCCGCCCTCCAGCGCGGTGGCGTAGAACATGAACGAGATGATGCCGGCCGCGGCGATCGCGTAGGCGGCCGGGTCGCGGGCCAGCTGGAGCGGCGCGAAGCCGTCCAGGACGCGAGCGGCGATGCTGAGCACCCCGAAGCCGAAGCCGGCCGTGATGCCGAGCGCCGTGGTCCGGTACGGGTCGTTCAGCTTGGCCGCGGCCATGCCGACCACCGCCAGGCCCGCCACCGCCACGATCAGGGCGAGCTTGAAGATCGCCCCGACCTGCGCGGCGCCCTGAGCGCCCGCCGTGGAACCGAGCAGGCCCACCCCCGACACCACGCCGATGACCGCCGTCCACTCCCGCCAGGACAGGGCCATGCCGATCAGCCGCGAGGCGACCACCGCGGTCACCGCGAGGTTGGCCGCCACGAAGGCCTGCACGAGGAACAGGGGAAGCCGCTGCAAGGCGACGAGCTGGGCCAGGAAGCCGAGCGTGTCGAGGCAGATGCTGGCCACGAACCGCCACTGGTGCAGCATGCGCACCACGAGACCGGGATCAACGCCGCCGACGGCGGCATCCTCCAGACCCCGGTTGCTGGCCTCGCGGACAGCAATAGCCTGCATCACCGAAGCGACACCGTAGAAGACCGCCGCGACGATCGCCGCGATCAGGCTGACTAGCACTCCACACCTCCCCCGGCATCTCCGCTAGTCGGCTGCCTTGCCCGTATACCCGCGTTCCGCCGCGGGCGACCCGTATTACCGCCGGGTATACCTCTGAGGCAACATCCAGGTGCTGCTCAGCATTCCGGCGGACCCGTGCACTATCATGCCCCGCCCGCTGCGGCCGAGCACGGCCGGCCTCGGCTGATGAACATTCGCGGGACGGTTGTTCATGGTGAGGTTCAGCGGGCTCAGCGGTTCAGCGCAGGGCCGTCGCCGGGCGGGCCTCCCAGGTGGACCAGAGCGGCCGGTAGCCCATCCGGTGCCAGAACGGCGCCGACAGCGGGTTCACCTGGGCGTAGTGCAGCACGGTGAGGTCGACCCCGCGGGCGTCGAGCTCACCGTGCACGTGCCGGACCAGCGCCGCGCCGATCCCGCCGCTGCGCTCGCCGGGGCGCACGAACATGGTCTGGAGGTAGGCCGTGGCGCCGGACCTGGCCATGTTGGCGATCCAGGTGGCGGCGGCGGGCGGCTCGACGACGGCCAGCGCCACGGGCTGACCGTCCCGCTCGGCGAGCCAGGTCCAGCCGGGCCGTTCGGCCAGGGCCGCCTGCGTCTCGGCGCGGACCAGCGCCTCGGTGGCCGGGCGCGGGATCGACCCGCCGAATTGCGCGTCATACCGGACCACGCCCAGCTCAAGCTCGGTGACCACGTCCAGATCGCCGGGGCCGGCCGGGCGGAGGAACAGGCGTGGCTCGGTGTTTGTGCCGGGCCTCACGGGCCCAGCGGGGTCCGGGCGGCGGGCGGGGCGGGCCGCGATGACGCTCATGGGCTGCAGGCCGTGCCTGAGCAGGGCGAGCACCCCGGCGACGTCGCGGGCGGGCCAGTTGACGGCGGCGGCGGTGTCTTCTTTCTCGGCCTCGGGCTGCCTTTCCAGATGCCCACACCACTGGGTCAGCAGGTCATCCAGCGCCGGCTGCGGGTCGGTCTCCCGCAGCCGGACGCTCAGCACGAACTTGGTCGCGGCACCCCAGGTCTGGGCCAGCGTGTCGGCGGCCACGTACTGGTGACGGCACACTCCCAGGCCGGCCGGGCGGCCGCCTTCGCCGATGCTCAGCAGCGGCGGCATGCAGCCTTCTGGCAGGTCACTGGGCTCGGGCAGCAGCGGGTCCAGGATCTTCCAGCGCCGGGCCACCGCCCTGTTGACGTCCTTGACCACGTCCCGGATCACCCAGGGCATCCGTCCCGCCTCCCGCAACATCGCGCAGCCGTGAGTCTTGGCTCGCACGCACTCTACCCCTGTGATAAATCATGATTAAAGGGGTTATTGCGTACCCATCCCGCCGGCCTTTTAATGATTGGCAACCGCCTGGTAGCGAGGCCACTGGAGGCGTTTCCGGAGGGCGGAGACACGATTTGCGGGGGCATTTCGGGCTCACGGCTTTCAACGAGCTCGCGGTTCGCCGGGTGGCCCGGGGGGCTCGGGGTTAGACGCCGGCGGCGTGCATGCCGCGCAGTTCGTGCTTGAGGTCGCGGATCTCGTCGCGCAGCCGGGCCGCGACCTCGAAATGCAGCTCGGCGGCGGCCGCGTGCATCTGCTCGGTGAGCTCGGTGATCAGCCCGACCAGCTCGCCGCGGGCGGCGCTGCTCGGCGCGCCGGCCTCGGCGTTCGAGGCGGCCTGGACCGCGGCGCGGGCCCGGCTCGACAGGCCGGGGACCGGCGCCTTGCCACGCGACTGCTGCCGGCCGGCGCCGCCGATCAGCTGCTCGGTGTCGGCGTCCTCGCGGACGATCTGGTCCAGGATGTCGGCGATGCGCTTGCGCAGTGGCTGCGGATTGATGCCGTTCGCCACGTTGTAGGCGACCTGCTTGTCCCGCCGCCGGTTGGTCTCCTCGATGGCCCGCTCCATCGACGGGGTCACCTTGTCGGCGTACATGTGGACCTGGCCGGACACGTTCCGCGCGGCGCGGCCGATGGTCTGGATCAAGCTGGTACCCGACCGGAGGAAGCCTTCCTTGTCCGCGTCCAGGATCGCGACCAGCGAGACCTCGGGCAGGTCCAGGCCCTCGCGGAGCAGGTTGATGCCGACCAGCACGTCGTATTCGCCGATCCGTAGCTCGCGCAGCAGCTCGATCCGGCGCAGCGTGTCGACCTCGCTGTGCAGGTACCGGGCGCGGACCCCGTTCTCGAGCAGGTAGTCGGTCAGGTCCTCGGCCATCCGCTTGGTGAGCGTGGTGACCAGTACGCGTTCGTCCCGCTCGGCCCGCTGCCTGATCTCGTGCAGCAGGTCGTCGATCTGACCCTTGGTCGGCTTGATGACCACCTCTGGATCGATCAGGCCGGTCGGCCGGATCACCTGCTCGACCACGTCACCGCCGACGCGCTGCAGCTCGTACGGGCCGGGGGTGGCCGACAGGTAGATGGTCTGCCCGATCCGGTCGAGGAACTCATCCCAGGTCAGCGGGCGGTTGTCGATCGCGCTTGGCAGCCGGAAGCCGTGCTCGACCAGGACCCGCTTGCGGGACACGTCGCCCTCGTACATGGCGCCGATCTGCGGGACGGTCACGTGCGACTCGTCGATGACCAGGAGGAAGTCTTCGGGGAAGTAGTCGAGCAGGGTGTTCGGCGGGCTGCCCGCCTCGCGGCCGTCGATGTGCCGCGAGTAGTTCTCGATGCCGGAGCAGCTGCCGACCTGGCGCATCATCTCGATGTCGTAGGTGGTGCGCATGCGCAGCCGCTGGGCCTCGAGCAGCTTGCCCTGCCTGTCCAGCTCGCCGAGCCGCTCGGCCAGCTCGGCCTCGATGCCGTTGATGGCCCGCTCCATGCGCTCCGGCCCGGCCACGTAGTGCGAGGCGGGGAAGATGTACAGCTCGGTGTCCTCGCTGACCACCTCGCCGGTGAGCGGGTGCAGCGTCATGAGCCGCTCGATCTCGTCGCCGAACATCTCGATCCGGACGGCGAGCTCCTCGTACATCGGGATGATCTCGATGGTGTCGCCGCGGACCCGGAAGGTGCCGCGGGTGAAGGCCAGATCGTTCCGCGAGTACTGCATGCCGACCAGCCTGCGCAGCAGCATGTCCCGGTCGAAGGTGTCGCCGAGCTTGACCTTGAGCATCCGGTCCACGTACTCCTGCGGCGTGCCCAGGCCGTAGATGCAGGACACCGAGGCCACGACGACCGTGTTGCGCCTGGTCAGCAGCGAGTTGGTGGCCGAGTGCCGGAGCCGCTCGACCTCGTTGTTGATCGAGGAGTCCTTCTCGATGTAGGTGTCGGTCTGCGGGACGTACGCCTCGGGCTGGTAGTAGTCGTAGTAGGAGACGAAGTACTCGACCGCGTTGTTGGGCAGCATCTCGCGCAGTTCGTTGGCGAACTGGGCGGCGAGCGTCTTGTTCGGCAGCATGACCAGCAACGGCCGCTGCACCTGCTCCGCGATCCAGGCCACCGAGGCGGTCTTGCCGGTCCCGGTCGCGCCGAGCAGCACGGTGTCGGTGTCACCGCCCTGGACGCGCCGGGTGATCTCGGCGATCGCCTGCGGCTGATCGCCCGCCGGAACCATGTCGGTCACGACCTCGATCGGCGCGACCCTACGCTTCAAATCGGTAACCGGACGCACAACCCACCTCCAAGGACACAACTCTAGGCGGGGGGTCCGACATTCCTGACGGGATCAGCCGGGCGGCTTGCGGCCCCAGGCCACCACGAGCAGGTGCGGCATCATCAGCGTGCGGGGGTCGGCGAGATGCTCGCGAACGGTCCGGTCCAGTCCGGCGAGCTCGCGCTCGTCGCACAGGCCGAGTTCGAGGATCACCGGGCGCAAGCTGCGTACCAGGTCGGGGATGACGGTGCGGCGCGAGTGGCCCGCCGAGTACGCGGGGGCATGCACCGCCACCTCGACGTCGGCCAGCCCGGCCTGCCGGTATGCCTCGGCTCGCCGGCGTACTGGCTGGCCATCGCGGTGTGCGCCGGGTCGGCGTCGAGCCCGACCACGCGCCCGCCCAGCGAGACGGCGGCCGAGAGCAGACTGAGGATCCCGCTGGGACCGCAGCCGAGGTCGATCGCGCTCTGCCCCGGCCGAAGGCCGATGCGGTCGAGCAGTTCGGCGCTCTGCGAGCGCAGCTCGTCGGACTGGCGTCGCAGCCGGGCGCTCTCCTCCGGGTTGCTGCCCAGCGCGTAGACGTCGGTGGCCCGCGAGGCGGTGGGAGTGGTCATACTGCATCGTGACCGGCGCGGGTTCCAGGCGGCCTACGGCGGGCTTACGGTGGACTTACCGTGCCGGGATGGGATGAGGGCCAAGGTGGAGTTCGGTGTGCTCGGTCCGCTCGAGGTGACGGCCGACGGCCGGTCCCTGGAGCTGGCGGGGGTGCGCAGCCGGGCGGTGCTGGCCATGCTGCTCATGCACGCCAACCAGGTCGTGTCTTCCGACCGGCTGCTCGAGGACCTGTGGCCAGGCCAGCCGGCCGACAAGGCGACGGGCAGCCTGCAGGTCCGCCTGTCCGAGCTGCGCAAGGCGTTCCGGTACTTCGGCACGGTCCCCGCGGCCCGCGCGGAAGCCCGGGCGGCTGGAGGAGCAGCGCCTCGCCGCGCTGGAGTCGCGGGCCGAGGCGCTGCTGGCCTGCGGCAGGCACCGGGACCTCATCGCGGAGCTGGAGACGCTCACCGCGGCCCATCCGCTCCGTGAGCGGTTCTGGTCTCAGCGGATGCTGGCGCTGTACCGGGCCGGGCGTCAGGCCGACGCGCTGCGCGCCTACCGTGAACTGCGCGACGTCCTAGTCGCCGAGCTGGCCATCGAGCCTGGCCCGGACGTCCGCGACCTGCAGGCACGCATCCTGCGCCAGGATCCCGCGCTAGACGGCCCGGCGCCGGACCTGTCCGCTGATGGACTCCCTATGGCTCCGCCCACCCGTTATGTCCAGACCAGCGACGGCATCCACATCGCCTTCCAGCTGGTCGGTGAGGGAGAGCGGGACATGGTCCTGGTGCCGGGCCTGATGAGTCACGTCGAGCTGATCTGGGAAGAACCCGAGACGGCCGACTTCTACCAGCGCCTGGCCAAGCTGGGCCGCCTGATCCTGTTCGACAAGCGCGACACAGGACTGTCCGACCGCGCCTGGCACCATGTCGCTGGAGGAGCGGATGGAGGACGTACGCGCGGTGATGCAGGCGGCCGGCTCGGGCCGATCCGGACCGGGTGCTGGCCACGATCCTGCACGCCACAATGGTGACCGGTCGGGCCGGGCCGGAGACCGGGGACGTAGTCCGCGGGTACCGCGGGCGGCTGATCGGGACCACGGCGGACGGCATCCTGGCCACATTCGACGCGCCCGGGCAGGCGATCCGGTGCGCGGCGACGGTTCGCGAGAGGGCCGCCGCGGCCGGGACCCAGATCCGGGCCGGGATCCACACCGGCGAGGTGGACTTGGTTGGGGAGGTCATCACCGGCCTCTCGGTGCAGATCGCCGGCGGGGTCGCCGCGCTCGCGCGACCCGCGGAGATCCTGGTCTCCCGGACGGTCAAGGACCTGGTGACTGGCTCGGACATCATCTTCGCCGAGCGCGGGAGCTACTTGCTGGGCAGGGAAACGGACGAGTGGCTGCTGTTCGCGGTGACGGGGTTCGGCAGGCCGGAGTGAACCGCGGCCCGGGGCGCGTGCCGGGTTCGGGCGCTGCGACGTTTGGTGGCGGCGATCTGGGGGTTGTGGCACACGACCCCCGATAGGCGGGGGTTGTGGCACACGGACCCCATACCGGATCGTGAGCTGCGACCACATGGCCGCGCCGAAGCTCACGAAGACCGCTACGCCCTCGGGTACCAGCGCAGCAGCCGGGCCGCGCGGCGCGGCGCCT
This sequence comes from uncultured Actinomycetes bacterium, assembly GCA_963819785.1. Taxonomy (GTDB): domain Bacteria; phylum Actinomycetota; class Actinomycetes; order Streptosporangiales; family Streptosporangiaceae; genus Palsa-504. The sequence goes on from CAWFXW010000026.1 coordinate 105,985, forward strand.
CATCCGGCGGCCTCACGCGCTGCCCCAGTTGCCCGCGAGGCGGCGCAGGCCGAGGTCGGCGACCTTGCGCTGCGCGTCGAGGTGAACCCGCAGCGCCTGAGCACCCACGGCCGTGAGCCGGTAGGGACGGCGGCGGTCGTCACTTTCGACCGGCTCGATCAGGCCTTGCGCCTGGAGACGGGCGAGCGCCTCATAGAGCGTGCCGGGAGGCAGTCGCACACCGGAGAACGACTCGATGTCCCTGGTCAGGGCGTAGCCATGCCTGGCGCCGTCGGCCAGGCTGGCCAGGATGAGCGTGGCCGGGCCGGCGTACCGGCCGAGCCCGGTGAGCGCCGGATCCTGCGCGTTATCGGTTTGGCGGCTGGACATGCCGCCATACTATATCGGCTACCGATCTATCGGGAAACGATACTGCAGATCGGCCCAGACCTCGGCCACGCGGCGGTCCAGGTCGGCCAGGGATCCGGAGTTGTCGATCACCAGGTCGGCGACGGCGAGACGCTGCTCGCGGCTGGCCTGGGCGGCCATCCGGGCGCGGGCCTGATCCGGGGTCGTGCCGCGCTGGGCGACCAGCCGCTCGAGCTGCAGCGCCGGCGGCACGTCCACCACGATGACCAGGTTGAAGCCGCCCGCGCGCCGGTTCTCGGTCAGCAGCGGCACGTCGTGCACGATGATCACGTCGCCGCCGGCCGCGGTCACCGCATCCTGCTCGGCGACCTGCATCCACGCCCCGACCAGGGGGTGGACGATGCCGTTCAGCGTGGCGCGCGCGGCGGGGTCGGCGAACACGATCGCGCCGAGCCGTTCGCGGTCCAGGGCGCCGCCCGGGCCGAGCACGCCGGCGCCGAAGGCCTCGGCGACCCGGGCCAGCCCCGCAGTGCCGGGCTCGACCACGGCCCGGGCGGCGACGTCCGCGTCGATGATCACGGCTCCGCGGGCGGCCAGCCGCCGGGATACTTCGCTCTTCCCCGACGCGATGCCGCCGGTCAGCCCGGCCCGCAGTACCCGGTGTCCCGTCACGGGCACCAGCGTAGGGAACGGCTAGCGGACCGCCTGGTACTGGGGCAGGCTGCCGGTCTCGCTTGGGTCACGTTGGCCGCCGGCCCGGTTGGGTGTCATGATCGCTTCATGGCGCTAGTAACCCTGAAACTCGATGAGCTGCATAACCACGTCGGCCAACGCCTGGGCGTCGGCCCGTGGCACGAGGTGACGCAAGAACAGGTCGGCCTGTTCGCCGACGCGACCGGCGATCACCAGTGGATCCACCTGGACGCGGAGCGGGCGAGAACGGGCCCGTTCGGCGGCACGATCGCGCACGGTTTCCTCACCCTCTCGCTGGCGCCCCTGCTGGTGCAGGAGGTCGTCGAGGTGGGCGACGCGTCCGTGGTGATCAACTACGGCCTGAACAAGGTGCGCTTCCCGGCTCCGGTACCGGTCGGCAGCCGGGTCCGGGCCGACGTGAGCTGCGCCGCGGTGGACGACGTGCCCGGCGGGCGGCAGGCTGCTTATGCCGTGACGTTCGAGCGGGAAGGCGGTACCAAGCCGGTGTGCGTCGCCGAACTGCTGCTTCGTTACGGCGCATAGGACCCAACGCAAAAGGAGCGGCACCCACCGTGGTGGGTGCCGCCCCTTCCTACTGGGTCAGGACTGGCCGCCGGAGAGCTTCTCGCGGAGCGCGGCCAGGGCCTCGTCCGAGGCCAGCGTGCCGGTCGCCGCGGCGCCCGGAGACGAGCTCGACGTGACCGCGCCCGGTGCGCCCGGGGCCTGCCGGGAGCCGCCGGAGCGAGCACCACGCCCGCCGCGTGCACCGGGAGTGCCGTTGGCCGAGGATGCCCCGTCGTCTTCGGACTCGTCGGTCATGGCGGCCGCTTCCTCCTCGTCGGCCTTGCGGGATTCCTCCACCTGCCGCCGGTGCGCCTCGAACCGCGCCCGGGCCTCGGCGTACTGGTGCTCCCACTCCTCGCGCTGCTTCTCGTAGCCCGGCAGCCACTCGCCCGTCTCGGGGTCGAAGCCCTCGGGGTACTCGTAGTTGCCCTGCTCGTCGTAGGAGGCCGGCATGCCGTAGAGCGTCGGGTCGAAGTCGTCGCCGACCGCCTCGCCGATGGTGCCCTCGTTGGCTTGCTTGAGCGACAGGCTGATCCGGCGCCGGTCCAGGTCGATGTCGATGATCTTGACGAAGATCTCGTCGCCCACCTGCACGACCTGCTCGGGAATCTCCACGTGCCGGTCGGCGAGCTCGGAGATGTGCACCAGGCCCTCGATGCCCTCCTCGACGCGGACGAACGCGCCGAACGGCACCAGCTTGGTCACCCGGCCCGGCACGACCTGGCCGATCTGGTGGGTGCGGGCGAACTGCTGCCACGGGTCTTCCTGGGTGGACTTCAGCGAGAGCGAGACCCGCTCCCGGTCCATGTCCACGTCCAGCACCTCGACCGTGACCTCCTGGCCCACCTCGACGACCTCACCGGGGTGGTCGATGTGCTTCCAGGACAGCTCGGACACGTGCACCAGGCCGTCCACGCCGCCAAGGTCGACGAACGCGCCGAAGTTGACGATCGAGGAGACCACGCCCTTGCGGATCTGGCCCTTGGACAAGGTGTTGAGGAAGGTGTGGCGGACCTCGGACTGGGTTCTGCTCGAGCCAGGCCCGGCGGGACAGGACCACGTTGTTGCGGTTCTTGTCCAGCTCGATGATCTTGGCTTCGATCTCGCGGCCGACGTAGGGCTGCAGGTCGCGGACGCGGCGCATCTCCACCAGGGAGGCGGGCAGGAAGCCGCGCAGCCCGATATCGAGGATCAGGCCGCCCTTGACGACCTCGATCACCGTGCCGGTGACCACGCCGTCCTCGTCCTTGATCTTCTCGATCGTGCCCCAGGCCCGCTCGTACTGGGCCCGCTTCTTGGACAGGATCAGGCGGCCCTCTTTGTCCTCCTTCTGGAGGACCAGGGCCTCGATGTGCTCGCCGGTCTTGACCACGTCGTGCGGGTCAACGTCATGCTTGATGGACAGTTCGCGGGAGGGAATCACGCCTTCTGTCTTGTAGCCGATATCGAGCAAGACCTCGTCTCGGTCGACTTTGACGACTGTTCCTTCGACGATGTCACCGTCGTTGAAATACTTGATGGTCTCGTCGATCGCGGCGAGGAATGCCTCCTCGGACCCGATGTCGTTGACCGCCACCTTGGGGGTCGAGTTGGCTTGCGTGCTGCTCGTCATGTGTGGGTTGGCTCCGGATGCGGACAGGGAAAGGTTTTCGGACACGCCGCAAAACCGTGCACCCCAGAATGACCAGAAATCGCAGGACCTACCGGAACCAGCACGGGCCGACCACGGCACGCCCGGCGGCCGCCAGCCCGGTCACGCGATGTGATGTCACGCAACCACGACGGAACGCACGAGGACACGGCGCAGCGTTCAGGATATGAGAGCCGCGTCGAAGGGTCAATTCAGACCGGCCACAATAGGGTCTCAGTGTTGGCCCGGGGGCCCAGGGGCCGGGCCCGGGGGCCCGGGGGTCTGGGGGCCCGGGGGTTCTGGGGGTCTGGGCGCTACGGCGAACAGCGCGGCGAAGCCGCCCTCACGCGGTCCGCGAGGGGCCAACGGCCCCTCCGGCCGCGCGACACTACGGCGAGGTACCACAGCGCGGGCGCGAAGCGCAGCGGGGGTTCCGGGGGGTCGTCCCCCCGGGAGTTAATGCGCCGCTTCGTCCCAGGTTCGGCCGGTGCCGACCGAGACATCGAGCGGGACGCGCAGCGCGGCGGCGCCGGCCATGGCGGCGCAGACCAGGTTGCGGGCCCGGTCGTACTCGCCGGGCGCGACCTCGATGAGCAGCTCGTCGTGGACCTGGAGCAGCATCCGGGAACGCAGCCCCGCGCCGGTCAGCGAGCTGTCCACGGCCAGCATGGCCACCTTGATCACGTCGGCGGCCGAACCCTGGATGGGCGCGTTCAGCGCCATGCGTTCGGCCATCTCCCGCCGCTGCCTGTTGTCCGAGGTCAGGTCGGGCAGGTAGCGGCGCCGGCCCATCATCGTCGCGGTGTAGCCGTCCATCCGGGCCCGGGAGACGACCTCGTGCAGGTAGTCCCGCACGCCGCCGAACTCCTTGAAGTACTCCTCCATCAGCGCGCGCGCTTCCTCGGTGCTGATCCGCAGCTGCTGGGACAGCCCGAACGCGGACAGGCCATAGGCCAGGCCGTAGTTCATCGCCTTGATCTTGGCCCGCAGCTCCGGCCCCACTTCCTCGGGCGGCAGGCCGAACACGCGCGAGGCGGTGGCGGCGTGGAAGTCATGCCCGGACTCGAACGCCGCGATCAGCGCCTCGTCGCCGGACAGGTGCGCCATGATGCGCAGCTCGATCTGGCTGTAGTCCGCGGTGAGCAGGCACTCATAGCCCTCGCCGACGATGAAGCCCTTGCGTATCTGGCGGCCGAGTTCGCTGCGGATCGGGATGTTCTGCAGGTTCGGGTCGGTTGAGGACAGCCGGCCGGTGGCCGCGATGGTCTGGTTGAAGGTGGTGTGGATCCGGCCGTCCTCGCCGGCCATCGGCATCAGCGAGTCCACGATCGTCATCAGCTTGGACACGTCGCGGTGCCGCAGCAGGTGCTCGAGCAGCGGATCGCCGGTCTGGGCGAGCAGGCTGGTCAGCGCCTCGGAGTCGGTGGTGTAGCCGGTCTTGATCCGCTTGGTCTTGGGCAGGCTGCGCTCGGTGAACAAGATCTCCTGCAGCTGCTTGGGCGAGCCGAGGTTGAACTCGTGCCCGACCACGGCGTACGCGGCCTGCTCGGCCGCCTTCACCTCACCGTGCAGCGTGGCGGACATGGCCGCGAAGTGGTCGATGTCGGCGGCGATCCCGGTGCGCTCCATCTTGGCCAGCACCGAGACCAGCGGCAGCTCCAGCTCGCGCAGCAGCGCGCCGGCCTCGCGGCGATCCAGGTCGGCGTCGAGCGCCGCGGCCAGCTGGAGGGTGGCCTGGGCGCGCAGCACGAGCCCGGTCGCGGCGTCACGCTCGGCGGACCCGTCCAGGGTGAGCTGGCCGTCTTCGGAGTCCTCGCGCAGCTCCTGGCCCGTGTAGCGCAGGGTCAGGTCGGCCAGGTCGAAGGTGCGCTGGCCCGGCAGCGCCAGGTAGGCCGCCAGCGCGGTGTCGCACTCCAGGCCCGCCAGGGTGAAGCCACGGGCCGCGAAGGCGTGCATCGGGCCCTTGGCGTCGTGCAGGACCTTCGGGTGCGCGGGGTCGGCCAGCCAGGCGGCCAGGGCCCGCTCGTCGTCGTCGGTCAGGGCCGTGGGGTCGATGTGCGCGCCGTGCCCATCCGGGGCCGCGATGGCCACGGCAGTTAGGTTCCCCGTGCCGCGTCCCCAGGTTCCGGCCGCTGCCAGGCCGGACCGTTCGGCAGAAATATGAGCGGCCAGCCAGGACGCGACCTGATCGGGTCCGAGCAGGTCGGCCACCACTTCGAGCGCCTGTTTCGCCGCCGGGTCGGGGCCGGCCTGGTCCGGCGCGCCGACGGTGCTGATCAGGCCGTGCGGCAGCGTCTGGTACAGCCGGTCGCGCAGCACCCGGAACTGCAGGGTGTCGAAGAGCTGGTGGATCGTCTCGCGGTCCCAGGCGGTCGGCAGCAGGTCGCCGGGGACGGCACCGACGGTCTCGGCGGGCAGGTCGGTGAGCAGCGAGGTGAGCTGGCGGTTGCGCAGCACGCTGGCCAGGTGCTCGCGCAGCGCGTCGCCCGCCTTGCCCTTGACCTCGTCGACCCGGTCCACCAGGTTGGCCAGCGAGCCGAACTCCGCGATCCACTTGGTCGCGGTCTTCTCCCCCACGCCCGGGATACCGGGCAGGTTGTCGCTCGGGTCGCCGCGGACCGCGGCGAAGTCGGGGTACTGAGACGGGGAGAGCCCGTACTTTTCCTGCACCGTTTCCGGGGTGAAGCGGGTCATCTCGGTGATGCCGCGGCGGGTCATCAGCACCGTGACCCGGTCGCTCACCAGCTGGAGCACGTCGCGGTCGCCGGTGACGATCAGGACGTCCATCTTCTCGGCCGCGGCCTCGGTGGCCAGGGTGGCGATGATGTCGTCGGCCTCGTAGCCGGGCGCGGACAGCCGGCGGATGCCCAGCGCGTCGAGCACCTCGAAGATCAGGCTGAGCTGGCTGCGGAAGTCTTCCGGGGTCTCGCGCCGGTTGGCCTTGTACTCGACCCACTGCTCGTGCCGGAACGTCGGCTCGCCGCGGTCGAAGGCCACCGCGACGTGGGTCGGTTTCTCGTCACGCAGCACGTTGATGAGCATCGCGGTGAACCCGTACACCGCGTTGGTGGGCTGACCGGTGGTCGTGGAGAAGTTCTCGATCGGCAGGGCGAAGAATGCCCGGTACGCGAGCGAATGGCCGTCGAGCAGGAGCAGCCGGTCTTGAGCTGCCCCGTCCTGAGCTGCCCCGTCTTGAGTTGCAGAGTCTGGTACTTGGGTCGCCACGGGTTCGATCCTATTGGCCGAACGGGCGGTGGTGTCCCCGTCCGCTACCTGCGTGCGCGAAGTGGCGGACGGGGACGTTGGTTATGGGGCGGTTATGAGGAGAACGCGAAGATGGTGGTCGTGTCCTGGGTCTGGCCCGCCTTCAGCTCGGTGGAGGGGAAGTTGGACTGGTTGGGCGAGTCCGGGAAGTGCTGGGTCTCGAAGGTGTACGCGGCACCCTGGCGGTAAGCGTGGCCGCTGATGCCCACCAGCGTCCCGGTCAGGAAGTTGCTGGTGTAGAACTGAACGCCGGGCTGGTCCGTCCATACGGTGAGCTCACGGCCGCTGGACGGGTCGAGGGCCTTGGCGGCGAGGTTGAGCCCGAGCGGACCGCTGTGACCGGGGTTCAGCACCCAGTTGTGGTCGTAGCCCTGCGCTTCCAGGAGCTGGTTGAAGCCCGGGGAATGGTCCGGCGCGCTGACGTCCTGGATACGGGCACCCATCTGGAAGAAGCGGGTGAAGTCGAACGGCGTGCCGAACACCGACGCGTTGAAGCCGAGCGGGATCGAGGTGGTGTCGGTCGGCGTGTACTTGTTCGCGTTGATCAGGATCAGCTGGTGGTACGCCGAGCCCGGGAAGGAGCTCTCGCCGGCCAGGTTGAAGTAGCTGTGGTTGGTCAGGTTGACGATGGTGTTGAGGGTCTTGGACAGGTTGGTCGTGGTGTAGTGCAGGACCAGCTGGTTGGCGTTGTTCAAGGTGTAGGTCAGCACGACCTTGATCGCGGCCGGGTAGCCGGTGCAGCCGTTCGGGCAGCCGGGAGAGTTGGCGGGGTAGCCCTCGTCGCCGTTCGGGCTGTTCAGCGTGAGCTGCACGCCGACGGAGCCGTTACCCTTGACCGCCTGGCTAGCCCAGACGTGGTTGCCGAAGCCGACGATCCCGCCGTGCAGGGCGTTCGGCCCGTTGTTGACGGGGAGGGTGTACGTGACCTTCCCCTGGCTCGGCTGGTCGAGGCTGAAGGTGCCCTTGGCGATCCGGTTGGCGTAGCGGCCGACGGTCTCGCCGAAGTACACGCCGGTGGTCGGGGCCACTGGCGGGCTGTCGAACTTGACGTAGTCCGCGAGGGTCTTGAAGCCGAGCACTACGTCGGCCGCGACCCCGTTCTTGCCCGGTACCCAGATGTCTCGGACGGTCGCGCCGTAGGTGATGATCTGGACGCGCATGCCGCGGTCGTTGCGAAGCGTGTACTGGAATACGGGAACGTCGTGCCCGGCGTACTTATCGAACGCGGAGCCGAAGAACGCCCTGCTGACGCTCAGGGCGGGTGCAGCTGGCGTGGCGCTCGCCGCCTGCGCTTGGGTGGCCGCTACGGATCCGCCGACGGCTATCGCCACCATCGCGGCCAAGCCCATCAGGGCCGGCCGTCGGAGACGGCGCTGTCTTCCGATCTCGCGCATACTTGCGCTCCTTTCATGGACAGGTTTTACCCCGATTGTGAGCGCTAACATGACTGAAGTCACCCCTTAAGTCACAAAATCTTCCGCCGGAATTGTGGGATCTCGTGACGTACCGGCATATCGAGGGGTCTGGCGGCTCGCCTGGGCCATCGTGGCGAACGGCCCGCGCTTGCATGGCAACCTGTAGGTGGGCCGGGCAAGCGGAGGTACGCATGGATCAGGAGATGCTGGACGCGATCATGGCGCGGACGGTGGCCGAGGACACGCTCGCGGGCCGGATGGGCATCACGATCGTGTCCGCGTCGGCGTCGCGGGTGGTGGCCACCATGCCGGTCGCGGGCAACACCCAGCCGCAGGGCCTGCTGCACGGGGGCGCGTCCTGCGTGCTCGCGGAGACCGCCGGATCGCTCGGCGCGTTCCTGCACGCGGGAGCGGGCGCGGCCGTGGCGCGGGCGCGGGCGCGGGCCGGACGGTGGTCGGGATCGAGATCAGCGCGACGCACCACCGGGGCGCCCGGCACGGCGAGGTCACGGCCGTGGCCACCCTCGCGCACGGGGGCCGGACGCTGGCCACCTATGACATCGTTGTCACGGATGCGGGCGGCCACCGCGTGTGCACGTCCCGGCTGACCTGCCTGATCAGGGACCGGGCGCCCGGCCCGGACCTGAACGGCGCCAGCTAGCTGGATAAACGGAAAGTGACCGGCAGGTAATCAGCGGTTCGCAGCGGAGCGGCGCCCCTTTTGCAAGGTACGGCGGCCGGTCGCTAACGTGGTGACGGCGAGCCCGGGGGTCCAAGTAGAGAACGTGTCAGCCGGGGAAGGCAGACACGGCACCAACGGCCCCCCGGGTTCCTTTTGTCACTTCCGTGTGCGGAGTGCGGAAATCCGGCCAGGTCGATGACGCACCGTACCTGAAAGAGCTGGTACGACGTGACATCGACCAGGAAGGTGCGGGGGAGGTCAGGGGGCGGCGGGGTCAGCTGGTTCGGCTGGGACCTGCATGCTGCCCTCGATGACGGCCTCGGCGACCTTGCGCATGGTCAGCCGGCGGTCCATGGACGTCTTCTGGATCCAGCGGAACGCGTCGGGCTCACTGAGCCCGTGCTCGGACTGGAGCAGGCCCTTGGCCCGGTCGAGCAGCTTGCGGACCTCCAGCCGCTCGCGCAGCGTGTCGATCTCCAGGTCGAGCGCGCGGATCTCGGTGAACCGGCTGACCGCCATCTCGACCGCGGGCACCAGGTCGGCCTTGGTGAACGGCTTGACCAGGTAGGCCATCGCGCCGGCGTCGCGGGCCCGTTCCACCAGCTCGCGCTGGGAGAAGGCGGTGAGGATGACCACCGGCGCGAGCCGGTCGGCGGCGATCCGCTCGGCGGCGGAGATGCCGTCCATGACCGGCATCTTCACGTCCAGGATGGCCAGATCCGGCCGCAGGGCGGTCACCCGCTCGACGGCGGACTCCCCGTCGCCGACCTCGGCCACCACCGAGTAGCCCTCCTCCTCGAGCATCTCCTTGAGGTCCATACGGATCAGGGCTTCGTCCTCGGCGATCACGACACGCAGTAGGTTCTGGCTCACCTGCACGAGCCTACAGTGATCAGGTAGATTGATCTCATCCAGTCTGCGGCTAGGTCTAGTTCGAATATGTCCGGATGCTCTGTCGCGGATTGTGCCGGGATGATGGAACGGCAGACATGGACGTCTCAAAAGCGTCTGCTCGGAAGAGCGTGCGGGTTCGAATCCCGCTCCCGGCACCCAACCATGTGATTCCAGGAATCTGGAAGGTTCTGCGTTTTCCTCACGCCGCCATTTGAGATTGACCTAAATGTCAGTGGCCCGCGAGATAATGTGGTCATGTACCCGAACGCCACGGTGAGCTTTGCTCTCCACCTATCGGCTATCGGCATTCTCGACCGGGAGAACGCTCTCATCTGCGGTGTCTCGGTCGGCGCCATCCGGCACTGGCGCAGCGGCCGACGCCGTAACCCGCACGGTAGCGCGGCCGAACGCAGAGCCAGTTGCCCGCGATGCAACGGAAAGCCGATGAATGAGTCGGCTTATGCTTACCTCCTCGGTCTCTACCTGGGCGATGGACACATTACGCACGGGCGCCGCGATGTGTTCGCGCTGTCGGTCTTCTGCTCCTGATGACTGGCCGGGGCTCCTGGCGGCGGCCCGAAGCGCGATGGCTGCTGTCCTGCCGCCCTCGAGCGTCTTCTGCGTTAAGCGCCAGGGGTGCACCGAGGTTAAGAGCACCTCCAAGCACTGGCCGTGCTTGTTCCCGCAACACGGACCGGGAAAGAAGCACGCGCGAAAAATCGAGCTCCAGCAATGGCAGGCGGCCATCGTGCAGGAATACCCCGGTGAATTCGCCAAGGGGCTGATCCATTCGGACGGCTGGCGTGGTATCAACCGGGTGCGGCGCAGGCTTGCCGACGGTGATCACTGGTATGAGTATCCGCGGTATATGTTCAGCAACGAGTCCCCGGACATTCTGCGGTTGTGCGGGGAGACGCTGGACCTGCTCGGGGTGGCGTGGCGGTTCTCGCGGCGGAATACGATATCGGTGGCGCGGCGGGAGGCGGTGGCGCGGCTTGATGAATTCGTCGGGCCCAAGTATTGAGGGTCAGGCCGATTCCGGAGCGGGGTACGGAATCAGGACGGCGGTGATGTTGTCGGCACCGCCGGCGTTGACGGCGAAGCGGACCATATCGTTGGCGGCGCCGAGCGGGTCGGTGAGGGCGCGGGGAAGCGCGAGCCGGGCTAGGTCGGCCGCGTCGGGCAGGTAGTTCCACAGGCCGTCTGAGCACACGAGCAGGACCCCGGTCCCGGGCGGGGCGTACCGCTCCACGTGCGGGGCCCGGTTAGGGTCACCGTCCAGGTCAGCGGGCTCCGCGCCGAGCCAGCGGGTCAGCACGTGCGCGTGGGGCAGGGCCATGGCCGCCTCCTCGGTGGCCAGGCCGGCCTCGACCATGCCCCCGGCTACCGAGTCGTCCCGGGTGAGCTGGACCGACTGGGACTGCGGCCCGGCCTCGGCCAGCCAGTAGGCGCGGCTGTCGCCCAGCCAGCACAAGGTCACGTCGCCGCGGGCCGCCACCGCGGACACGAACGTCGTAGCCGACCGTTCGCCTTCAAGCTCGCCGAGTCCGGCCACCGACTGACGCCCGGCCACGACCGCGGCCCGGGACGCCTCGGCCAGATCCCCGCCATTGCGGACGGCCTCGAGCAGGACGGGCAGGGCGGCCTGAACGGCCGCGTGCGAGGCCTCGTCGGGCCGCGCCGAGGACGACACGCCGTCGCAGACCACGGCCACCACCACGAGGCCGTCGGGCGTCTGCTCCGACCCCAGGGCCATCGCGTCCTCGTTGCGATGATGCCGCAGACCCCGGTCGCTGACTCCGGCGGCGGTGCCCAGGTCAGCCTCGGCGTGGTCGGACGTGGGCGGCACGTTGATCATGCCGCATACGTTAGCGCCTCGGGTCCCTCAAGTTAGTTATCACGCCCGTGAGAACTAGCCGCGATATACAGTGATGGCCGTCCAGCCGCCCAGGTTGATGCGGTCCCCGTCGCGCAGCGGGACCTGTACCCCGGTCGGGATCTCGGTGCCGTTGACGAGCGTGCCGTTGGCCGAGCCGGGATCCAGCACCGCCCAGTTGCCGTCGGGCATGGCGATCAGCACGGCGTGCAGCCGGCTGATGCCCGGGTCGGCGGGCGGGCCGGTCAGGTCGATCTCCGGATCGATGCCACGGGACACGCTGCGCCGTCCGATCCGCATCTGGCTGCCGGTGAGCCGGAACCGCCGTTCGGCGTAGTAGCCAGGGAACGGCACCAAGGCGGCGTCGGGACCGCTCGCGGCCTGGACGCTGTCGTGGTAGGCGCGGTCGGCGGAGACCGCCGCGCTCCAGGTGACCGGGGCGTAGGAGGACCCCATCGGGCGCGTCGGTGAGACCGGCGGGGCGGTCGGGACGGAGGGACCCGTCGGGACCGACGGCGCCGAGGGCATCGAAGACATCAACGGCGCCGAGGGCATGGACGCCGCCGAGTGCATCGAGGGCATCGGGCGGCCCGGCGGGCCAGACTGAGCCGGCGGCCAGGGCGGGGGCTGGGATGGGGGCGGCGGAGCCGAAGGGGGCGGCCACGGCGCGGCCTGCGGCTGGGATCCGGACGCGAGGCCGGAGGGCGGCGGCGCGGGCGGGGCAGGCGCCCAGGGCGGCTGGCCGGCGCCGAACTTGTAGCCGCACGCCTCGCAGAACTGGCCGACCCTCAGCGTGCCGCACCTCGGGCACGGCTCACTGGCGCCGGCCGCGCCGGGTCCGGCACCGGGCATACCGGGGGCAGGCGACGAGCCGGCGGCGTGGCGCCCGGAAGGGCTGCCGACGGCAGAGCCGTAGCCGCCGCCCATGCTCCCGGGGCCGCCCATGCTCCCGGGGCCGCCGGTGCTCCCGGGGCTGGGACTCCCGGCGATGCGCATGCCGCACACGTCGCAGAAGTCGTCGCTTGCCGAGTCATGCCCGTTGGGACAGATCGCCATCGGTGCCTCCTGGATACGCTGCTCCCCCGCGTGAGGCTATTTCCTCGCCCGGACCGTCTTGGTCGATCTGGTATCGAGAGCCATCTCGTCGGCGTCCTCCACTTGCTTCTTCAGCCTGACCGTCCCGGTCTCCACGTCGACGACGTCGACGACCTTGGCCAGCAGTTTGGCCGTGTCCTCGTTGCCGGACTGGTGGGCGAGCGCCACGGCCCGGCCCAGCTTAGCCGTCGCGGTCTCCTCGTCGCCCTGCTTGCGGGCCTCTAGCCCGTCCTGGATGGCGGCGGCGAGCTCGGCCTGGCCGGTGTAGTGCGCGACTCGCGGGTTGATCTTGGTGGACAGCGCCTCGTCGTCGGTCCAGATAGCCCGGACCAGGCCCTGGCCAAGCACCTCGGCACCGGAGGGTGACACGGCGACCAGGCTGACCCGGGCCGCGAGCATCTCCTGCCCGACCCCGGCCGGATTGACCTCCACGCCGACGTGGTAGTCGCGGCTCTCCCCCGGACCCCAGGCCCCGGTGGGGTAGTCGCCGGCCTGCGGCCCGGACGACGACCGCCGTCCGGTCAGGTCGTCGACCGTGGGTGCCACCTGCTTGACGAACTTGACCGTGGCGTGCTGCGGGGTCCAGACCCGCAGCGCCACGTCGGCGACCTGCTTGCCCATGGCGTTCTGCATCATGGCCGCGAAGTCGGCGGCCAGCCCGGACGGGTCAGGCACGATGTCCACGCTGCCGAGCAGGGCGGTCGAGATCGTGCGCAGCTCCTTGACCTCCCAGTCGGTGCCGACACCCCGGCAGTCGCAGCTGAAGACGCCCTCGCACTGGCCGATGGCCGCGGCGAGCTGCTCCGGGCTCTCGTGCTGGTTCTTGCCGTCGGTGAGCAAAATGGCGTGCCGGAGCTTGGCCGGATACTTCCCGAACGTCTGCCGGGCCAGTTCCAGCCACTGGCCGATGGCCGTGCCGCCACTGGCCCGCAGCCCCGTCACGGCCTGCTTGGCCGCCGCCCGGGACGAGGCGTCGGCCCGGGCCATGGTCCCGTCGGCGGGGAACACCGGCCAGGCCAGGTTGGTCCCGGCGATCACCGAGAACAGGACGCCGTTCCGGACCACGTCGATCGCGGCGGCGGTGGCCGCGCGCGCCTCGGCGATCTTGCTGTGCGGGTACTCCATCGACCCCGAGCAGTCGATGATGATGATCTCCGCGCTGCCCTCGGGCCCCTCTTCGGCCGACACCGGGCCGGCCTGGCGGGGACCGGACAGCCCGGCGGCGTCCGCCGCCGACGTGACGGTGACGATGGCGCTGACCTCGCGCCCGCTCTCGGGCAGATACTGGTTCTGGTCGACGTCGATGGTAAAGCCGGACGCGGGCATGGCGGAGTCTCTCCTCGGTTAGAGCGTCGGTACTCGCCGGACGGGAACGGTCTTCGGGTGCGGCGGTTCGCCCGGGAACGAGGCCAGCGGGAACGGGACCAGTACCACGGTGATGTTGTCCATGCCTCCGGCGTCGATCGCGAACTTCACCAGTTCGGCCGCGGCGCCGAGCGGGTCGGTGAGCGCCGTCGGGAGCGTGAGGTCGGCCAGGGCCGCCGCTTCGGGCCGGTAGTTCCACAGTCCGTCCGAGCAGATCATGACGACACCGGGTCCTGGCGGCTCGAACCGCACGATGTGCGGCTCGGGTTCGGCCAGGTCGGCGCCGAGCCAGCGGGTGATCACATGCGCCTGCGGAGAGGCCAGGGCCTGCGCCTCGTCCATCGCGCCCCTGGCGACCAGTTCTTCGGCCAGTGAGTCATCGGTACTCAGGCGCATCGTGTCCGGGCCCGTACTGAGCCAGTAGGCGCGGCTGTCACCGAGCCAGCACACGGTGACCGCGTCGCCCGCGGCGACCGCCGATATGTAGGTCGCCGACGGTGCCTCCCCCGGCGAGCTCAGCCGCATTAGGACGTGGTGGGCCGAGTACACCGCCGCCAGCGAGGCCTCGGCCGGATCTTCGCCGCGGCGGGCCGAGGTGAGCAGCGCCCGGACCGAGGTCTGCGCGGCGGCTAGCGACGCCTCGTCCGGCCGCGGGGAGGTCGACACCCCATCGCAGACAACGGCGATCGCTACCGGGCCGCCTGGGACGTCCGCCATGGCCAGGGCCATCGCGTCCTCGTTGCGGGCGTGCCGCAGGCCGCGGTCGGTCACCCCGGCCAGCAATCCCAGGTCGAGCTCGGAATGATCACGGCCAGACGGCACCTTGCGGCCGCAAGTCTCGCAGTAGCCCTCGGCCGTGACGCCGCCGGGCGGAGACTCCGGGTCCACCGAGCAGACCGGGCACTCCGCCGCGTACCCGGGCGGCGCCTCACTCACCATGGGCGGGGCCAGCTCGGTCCCGCACGACTCGCAGAAGCTGTCTGCCGTGCCGACCGGCGCGCCGCACATCGGGCAGATAGCGTCAGGTGCCCGCGGGGCGGTCAGGGCGCCCGGATCGCCGGTCACGTGAGGGTCCTGGGACGGATCGCGTTGGCCATGTCGACGAGCTCGACCCGGCGGGCATCGTCCGGCGTCAGCCGGGCCAGCGCCCGGTAGCTCCGCTCCAGCCCGAAGCGCACGGCGCGGGCGTTCGGTTCGCAGCCGAGGATGGGATCACCGCTCGCCTGCTGGCCGGATGTGCACCAGTCAAGCGCGGCGCGGAGGATCTCCACGGTGAGCTGCTGCCGGCGCATGTCGTCCAGGGCCAGCTGGCTCAGCTGACCGCCGGCCTGCCGCAGGTCGTCCCCGGTCACCCCGGCCTGGCGGTCGCCAGACACCAGAATGCGCATCGCGGCGATCTGCGCCGCCGCGTGGTGGCTGGACGAGGCGGGCACGGCCGCGAGCGCCGCGATCGCGCCGGGCCGGTCGCCCGCGGCCAGGCACGTCCTGGCCATCCCGAACGCGGCGCTGATGTAGGACCGGTCCACGGTCCATACTAGGCGGAAGTAGCGCCCGGCCGTGGCCAGGTCACCCGCGGCCTCGGCGGCGAAGGCGAGAGCGAGCTTGGGCGCGAGTTCGCCGGGAAGTTCGTCGAACACGCCGCTGAACGCGCCCTGGGCGATCTGCGCGCCGCCGGGGGCCCCGGCGGCCAGGTCCCGCAGCCCGTTGCACCAGGCGACCCGCCAGTCGGACGGATCGGCGGCCGGATCGGCCAGCACAGCCGCGGCGGCGTCGTGGTCGCCCGCGTCGATCCTGGCCCGGGCCAGGGCTAGCCGGGTCTCGGCCGACTCGGTGACCTCGCGCGGGATGGTCGGGTCGCCCTGGACGGCCAGGGTCAGCGCCACGATCCGCTGGGCCGGGTTGAGCCCGGCGAACGTGGCCAGGTAGCCGGCCGCGGGATCGGACCGGTCGACCTGCGGCAGCGGCAGGCCGCCGACGATCTCGGCCGCGGGCGGCGGGACGGCCCTGAGCGGCGGAACGGCTGCGGGCGGCGGAACGGCCCTGGGCGGCGGGACGGCCCTGAGCGGCGGAACGGCTGCGGGCGGCGGGACGGCCCTGGGCGGCGGGACGGCTGCGGGCGGCGGGACGGCCGGGGCCAGGTCCGCGCTGGTGCCGATGGCCTGGACTTCGGGGCTGAACAGCCTGGAGAAGGCGGGCCGCGGGACGCCGTCGGCTACCGCGAGCACCTCGCGGAGCACCCCGGTGAGCTGTTCGGCCATCTCCCCGGCCGCGGTGAACCGGAGGTCGGGATCGCCGTGGGTGGCGCGGCGCAGCAGCCTGGCGAACGATTCCTGCTCACCGAGCAGCGGCACCCCGTCGGGCAGGCCGTACTTGTACGTGCCCTGGAAACCACGGAACTCGAAGGTCAGCACGGCCAGAGCCCGGCCGACCGTGTACAGGTCGGAGCTTGATGACGGGCCGTCGGCCTCGATCTCCGGAGCCTGGTAACCGACCGTTCCGTAGATCGCCTCGTCGCTGTCGATCCGGCGGACGCCGCCCATGTCGATGAGCTTGAGCTGCTCTTCGGTCTGGATGACGTTGTCCGGCTTGAAGTCGCAGTACACCATCCCGCGGTCGTGCAGGTAGCCGAGGGCGGGCAGCACCTCGATGGCGTAGGCCAGGGCATGAGACACCGGCACCGAGCCTCCCGCCTGGCGCGCATCGACCAGGATCTGCTTGAGCGACTTGCCGCCCACGTACTCCATCACGATGTAGCCGGCCTGCTCGCCGCTCCGCCGGTCCGCGTGCTGCACGAAGTTGTAGATCCGGACGATGTTGGGGTGCTCGACC
Source organism: uncultured Actinomycetes bacterium (assembly GCA_963819785.1). Lineage (GTDB taxonomy): Bacteria > Actinomycetota > Actinomycetes > Streptosporangiales > Streptosporangiaceae > Palsa-504. The sequence goes on from CAWFXW010000026.1 coordinate 122,640, forward strand.
TCGGCCAGGAACTGCCGCTCGGCGACGGCGGCCGCCATCGCGTCGGCGTCACCGGTGTTCAGCAGGCCCTTCAGCACCACCCACCGGTCGCTGACGTTGCGGTCCTTGGCCAGGTAGATCCAGCCGAGGCCGCCGTGGGCAAGACAGCCGAGCACCTCGTACTGGCCTGCCACCAGGTCTCCCGGCTCCAGCTTGGGACTGAACGAGAACCGGGTGCCGCAGTTCCGGCAGAACCCCTCGGGCAGGCCGGGGTGCCCATCCCGCCCGCGGCCGACGGGCTGATCGCAGCTGCTGCAGTAGCGCTTGGCCTCCGGCACCTGCGGGTCGGCGAGCACGGCGCTCGCCGGATCCCGGTACGGGACCGGCGGGATGTCGACCAGGCCCGCGCCGAGCCGGCCCCGGGACGACCGGCTGCTGCCGCGACCCCGGGACCGGGAGCGCGTGCCGCGAGATCCTGCCGACACGCTGCCTGAGGTGGGAGCGCTGGACGATCCCGAGCCGGCTGAGGCCGAAGGGACCGAGGGACCCGAAGGGGCCGAGGATGCGGCGGGGGCGGCCAGCCCGCAGGTGTTGCAGTAGCCGTCCTCGATCATCCCGTCGCAGCCGGGCTGCGTGCACCGGATCATGGCCGTGGTCATCGCGGCGATCCTCCTAGCGCCAGGACGGCCTGCTGGTAACCGGTCACCGCGTCCGCGGCGGCGGCCAGGTCGCAGGGCGCGGTCCACAGTAGCCCGCGGGCATGGTTATAGCGTTCGGTCAGGCCGGGGTCTTCCGCCGCCCCCAGGCGGGCGGCTTTGGCCTGGTAGGCACCGAGCAGCCCGCGCAGCTCGTCACGGCGGTTCAGGGCGTTCACCACGGTCCGTTCGGTGGCACGGAGGTTCCCGCTGGCGGCGGCGAGCTCGTGTTCTACCTCGTCCAGCTCGGCGGCGAGCCGGGTCCAGCGCCCGGTGGCCAGCAGCGTGTCGAGGTCGGCCAGCCGGGCGGTCAGTTCGGCAACGCCGGGCGGCGGCGGGGGCAGCGCCTCGGCGGAGATCTTCGCCGAGGCGCGCTGCCAGGCCGCGTTGGCGTCCTCGTAGGCGGCGCGGGCCGCGGCGGCGGCCGTGGTCACCTCGGTAATGCGCTGCCGCGCGTCGTCTCGCAGCCGGACCAGTTCATCGACCCGGGTTACCGCGGCCGTGACCCGCTCCTGCAGGCGATCCGCGCCTGAGGTGTCGACGGGAGCCGGGCTACCCTGCCACAGCGAAAGCGGATCAGAGCTGAGCGTGGCACGCAACCGGGACAGCTTGCTCTCGGCCGCGGCCAGGTTCCCGGTCAGGGCCTCGTCGGCAAGCGGGGCGGCCAGCGGCGTCACCCGGTTCAGCTCGGCGGCGAGGCTGTCGAGCCTGCCCGTCATCTCGTTGACGACCTGCTCGGCGGCCGAGACCACCTCCGTGATCGGGCCGAAGGCGCGCCGCATCCGGGTCACCGCCGCGACCACGGTCAGCTCCTCGCGGCCGGAGTCGGCGAGGTCCCGGCCGGCCAGCGGCGCGGGTCCCGCGGCGAGCTGGATGGACGGCCCGGTGAGCAGGTTGGTGATGGCGGCCAGCTCCCGCGCTCCGAGGTGCCCGCTGACCACGTCGGCGGCCCGGTCGATCACCGCCGAATAGGCCGAGTAGATCTCCCACAGGTTGGCCAGGCTGGCCGCGCTGGCTTCCCAGCGCCGCTTGGTCTCGCCGCTGAGCGTGGCCCCCTCTAGCAGCCGCTTGCCGAAGCTGCCGTCCAGCTCGAGCAGGTTGGCCTGGATGGCGTCGCGCTCGGCGACCGCCGCCTGCACGACGGCAGGGGCGCGGTCCTTGGTCAGCGCCAGGATCGTCATCGGTACTCCGCCAGGCGCCGGGTCAGCCCCCAGCTGCAGCCGACCGCCATGATCACGGCCAGCACGATGATGGCGGCTTCCAGGCCGCCGAACACGTTCGAGCCGGCCGTCGCGTTCGAGGCGAAGACGGCCTGGTCAGCACGGATCGCGGTCTCCAGATCGGACTCGAGCTGGCCGAACAGCGTGCCCGCAGTGCCCGGTCCGGAGCCGATCTCCAGCTGGGTCTCGGCGCCGTAGTCGGCCGCGGCGTCCAGCTGCTGAGCGCGCTGGTTGACCGCGAACCAGGCGGTCGCGGTGTGCCCGGCGGCCGCGATCTTCCCCGCGCCATCGGCCGTGCTCTGCGCGCTGGCGCTGCTCAGCTCCGAGCTGAGCCGGGTCTGGGCGGCGTGGAAGTCCTGCTGGAAGTTGGCGTCACCGGTGCGCGAGATCAGGTTGAGGGTCTGGTCGCCGCGGGCCTGAAGGGCGGTGATGTCCGCCTGGGCCAGTGTCTGGGCGGGCACTGAGCCGTGCGTTGTGGCCCGCAGCAGATCGGAGCGGCTCCCGGCCAGCGCGACGACCAGCCAGATGAGCGCCGTGACCGTAGCCAGCGACGCGAGGAACAGGCCGACGTTGACCGTCCGGTGGGTGCGCCGCGACAGCCAGCGCTGGGTCCGGAACAGCAGGACGAACACAATCAGGCCGGCCACCAGGGTGACGACCGCCAGCGGAAGTCCGGTAGCCTGCGTGCTGGCCCTCATGAGCTGGGCGTTCTCCTGCGCGTACACGCTGCGGGCGGCGGGCAGCATGGTGAGGTGCATCTCCTCGGACGCCACCTGGATGAACGAGCCGCCCGCCGGGTAGCCCAGCGAGTTGTAGATCTGGCTGTCCTCGACGTAGCCGGTGTATACCGGCAGGGCGGCGGACAGCGTGCTCAGGCTGGCCGCGACGCCGGAGTTGCCGCTCGCGGAGGTAACGACCTTCAGGTCGGCGGCGGCGGCCGCGATGTCGTGCTGGTAGCGCACCCGGTCCGCGTACGGGCCGGTCCGGCCGTACAGATACGCGGTGGAGACGGTGACGTCGGCATCGGCCAGTGACTGGTAGATCTGCTGCGCGTCCAGGCTGAGGGTCTCGTCGGCGGCCGCGACGTCGTGCGCCGCCGACGCGTGCTGGGTGACCATAAGCGTGGCCAGCGCACCCCAGGCCAGGCAGACGATGACCAGGCCGACCCGGACGAGCCACAGCTTGCCCGGAGTGGTCGAGGCCCGCGGGAGCCTGAACCGGCGCCGCGCCCGCGGACCGCCCTGGGCTCCCGAGCCGCGCCGGTGCGATACGGTCTGCCCCCGCGGCGGGCTACCGGTAACCGTGGTGCTCATCGCCGACCCGCCATGCATGCTCCCGTCATCGGAACCGATGCACCATGACGTTCTCTATTTTGCCCGCAATTCAGCACTACTTTGGGTGAACGCGAGCAGGCCAGTTGTGGTTCATGGCACGGCGATCTTACTCGCGGCGCAAGGTGATCGCGGTCCAGGCCCCTAGGTTGATCCGGTCGCCATCGCGCACCGGGATCATGTCTCCCGGCGCTATCTCGTGCCCGTTGAGCAGCGTGCCATTGGCCGAGCCCGGGTCGAGGACAGCCCACGAGCCGTCCGGAGCGGACAGCAGCAGCAGGTGCAGGCGGCTGATCCCCGGATCCACCGGCGGCCCGGACAGGTCGATCTCCGGTTCCACGCCCCTGACCGCGCTGCGCCGCCCGATCCGCATCTGCTTGCCATGGAGCTGGAAGCGCCGTTCGGTGCTGAACGCCGGGAACACCACGGCTGGACCGGTGAGACCGCGCTTGAGCTGCATACGGTCGAAGTACAGCCGGTCCGACGTGATCACCACGGACCAGGTGGTCGGCGTGTACTTCGGCATCGGAGCGGTCGGCGGGGCGGACGGCACCGAGCCCGTGACCGAGCCGAGTCGCGAAGCGGGCGGCCTGGGCGGGGCGGGTGCCGGTACCGGTGGCGGGGCTTGTTCCGGTGCCGGTGGCGGGGCTTGCGTCGGAGGCGACAGCGCCAGGGAGTCAGCGTATCCCGACCAGGAAAACGGCTGATCGGGTTCGTCGGCGGCGGGCGGGGTGGCGGGAGGTTCCGTTGCGGCGGGGGGCTCGGGCGGGGCGGCGGGGGGCTCGGGCGGGGCGGCGGGGGGCTCGGACGGGGCGGCGGGGGGCTCGGGCCAGACGGCCAGTGGTTCAGGTGCGACGACTGGCTCCGGTGCGGGGGCCGGTTCTGGTGTGGCGGGGGCCTCGGGTGCCGCCTGTCGGTCGGACGATTTGAACCAGTTCGTGAAGGAGGGCCGGCTTGGTCCAGTCGCGGGCTCCGGCATGGGTGGCAGCTTCGCGGGCGGCATGAGCGGCGATACCGGCCCGCCGGAGGCCCTTCCGCCGGACCCGGGTTGCCGCAGGGGCGGGAAGAGCGATTCGGGTGGGCTCGAAGGGGTGGCGGGACGGGACGGGACAGAGGACCACGAGGTCGCGGCGGACCAGGCTGGGACGGCGGACGGTTCCCGCGACGGCTCCGGTGCCGACGAACACTCGGGCTCGACCGACGGCTCGGGCTCGAGCGACGGCTCAGGCTCAGGCGAGGACTGGGCCTCAACTGAGGGTTGGGACTCGGACGAAGGCTCAGGGACCGACGAGAGCTCGGGGACCGACGAGAGCTCGGGGGGCAACGAGAGGTCGGGGGGCAACGAGAGTTCGGGGGGCAACGAGAGTTCGGCGGGCAACGAGAGGTCGGGGGGCGACGCCGGACCGCGGTCGGACGAGGGGTCACGGTCGGCCAAGGGATCGCGGCCGGGCGAGGGCGCGGTTGCGGACGACAGGCTGGTTGCGGACAGGGGGGCGAACGGGCGGCGGACGCGGAAGCCGCACTGTTCGCAGAACTGACTGGAACTGGGGTTCCCGCACCAGGGACACCGGTCGTCGGGGCTGCCCGCCGGGCGCGGGCCGCCGGCGTGGTGCTTGCCGATCACCCGGATCGGACTCGTGGCGATTCGCGTTCCGCAGGCATCGCAGAAGTCTTCTGTCACCGAGTCGTGACCGTTCGGACATACTGCCATGTGCCGTTCCGTTCCGTTCCCTGCCCTACCGGCGTATCAGGTCATTTACCCCCACAGACTATGTTCCGGCGGGCATTTCACCCAGGCAAATCAGGTAAGCGGACGGGCCGTGGGCGGGACCGGCGCCGGCAGCCCGGCGGAACCACCCAGGTAGCGGTCGACGGCACCGGCGGCACTGCGGCCCTCGGCGATGGCCCAGACGATCAGCGACTGGCCGCGGCCCATGTCCCCGGCCGCGAACACGCCCGGCACCGAGGTCGCGTACATCGCGTCGCGGCCTACGTTGCCCCGGGCGTCGAAGTCCACGCCGAGGTCGCTGAGCAGGCCCGGCCGCTCGGCCCCGGTGAAGCCCATGGCCAGCAGGACCAGGTCGGCGGGCAGTTCCCGCTCGGTGCCCGGGACCGGGTCGAACCCGTCCGCGTCGGCCACCCGCAGCACCCGGACCCGCCCCTGCTCATCGCCGAGGAACTCCAGGGTGGAGACCGCGTACGCGCGCTCCCCGCCTTCCTCGTGCGCGCTGGAGACACGGTAGATCATCGGGTACGTCGGCCAGGGCTGATGGCCGGGCCGGGTCACGGGCGGACGCGGCAGGATCTCCAGCTGGGTCACTGACGCCGCGCCCTGCCGGTGGGCGGTGCCCAGGCAGTCCGCGCCGGTGTCGCCGCCGCCGATGATGACCACGTGCCGGTCGCGGGCGCTGATCTCGGCGTTCTCGAAATAGCGGTTGGCCAGCGGAAGGTACTCCATGGCCTGGTGAATGCCGGCCAGTTCACGCCCCGGCAGCGGCAGGTCCCTGGCCACCCGGGCACCGCCGCACAGCACAATCGCGTCATAGGCGGCGCGCAACGTTTCCGCGGAAACGTCGGTGCCCGCCTCGACGCCGCAGCGGAACTCGGTGCCCTCGGCCCGCATCTGATCCAGCCGCCGGTCCAGGTGCCGCTTCTCCAGCTTGAACTCCGGAATCCCGTAGCGCAGCAGGCCGCCCGGCGCGTCGTCGCGCTCGAACACGGTGACCGCGTGACCGGCCCGGGTCAGCTGCTGGGCGGCCGCGAGCCCGGACGGCCCCGAGCCGATCACCGCTACCGAACGCCCGGACCGGACCGCGGGCGGCCTGGGCACCACCCAGCCGGACGCGAACGCCCGGTCGATGATCTCCACCTCGACCTGCTTGATCGTGACGGGATCAGCGTTGATTCCGAGCACGCAGGCGGCTTCGCACGGCGCTGGGCAAAGCCGCCCGGTGAACTCGGGGAAGTTGTTGGTGGCGTGCAGGCGGTCGGCGGCATCTCGCCAGTCGTGCCGCCACACCAGGTCGTTCCACTCCGGGATCAGGTTGCCCAGCGGGCATCCGTTGTGGCAGAAGGGGATGCCGCAGTCCATGCACCGGCCCGCCTGCCGTTCCAGGCGGCTGGGCGGGAACGGCTCGTAGACCTCGCGCCAGTCGAGCAGGCGCAGGTCGACGGGGCGGCGGACGGGGGTCTCGCGGGGTGTGGTCATGAAGCCCTTCGGGTCAGCCATGCGAACCTCCCTAACCGTGCGCCGCGGCCATGACGGCCTCGTTGACGTCGCGGCCTTCGCGCTTGGCCGCCGACGCGGCGGACAGCACCCGCTTGTAGTCCTTCGGCATGACCTTGGTGAACCGGCCCGGATCCCAGTCGGCCAGCAGCCGCGCCGCGACCGCCGAGCCGGTCTCGGCGTGATGCCGTTCCACCACGTCACGCAGGAATCCGACGTCGCCCTCGTCCAGCGGATCCAGGTCGACCATCTCCCCGTTCACCCGGTGGACCGGGCAGTCGAGCACGTAGGCGATGCCGCCGGACATGCCGGCCGCGAAGTTCCGCCCGATCGGGCCGAGGATCACCACCCGGCCGCCGGTCATGTACTCGCAGCCGTGATCGCCGGTGCCTTCGGCGACCGCCAGCGCGCCCGAGTTGCGGACGCAGAACCGCTCGCCGACCACGCCGCGCAGGAAGATCTCGCCCGCGGTGGCGCCGTAGCCGATCACGTTGCCCGCGATGACCTGGTCCTCGGCCGCGAACGGGACGGCGGCGGGCGGGCGCACCAGCAGCCTGCCGCCGGACAGCCCCTTGCCCAGGTAGTCGTTCGCGTCGCCGGTCAGCCGCAGCGTGATGCCGCGCGGCAGGAACGCCCCGAACGACTGGCCGGCCGACCCGTCAAACGAGATATCGATCGTGTTGTCGGGCAGGCCCTCGCCGCCCCAGCGCCTGGTCACCTCGTAGCCGAGCATCGTGCCCACGGTCCGGTTCACGTTCCGGATGGGCAGCTCGAGCCGGACCGGCAGGCCCTCCTCGAGCGCCCCCTCGGCGAGCTGGATGAGCGTGTTGTCCAGCGCCTTGTCCAGGCCGTGGTCCTGGCTCTGTTTGCAACTAAGAGCCACGTCGTCGGACAGCTGGGGCCTGTAGAGCATCCGGGATAGATCCAGCCCGGAGGCCTTCCAGTGCTCGGCCGCGAGCGCCGCGTCGAGCAGGTCGACCCGGCCGACGATCTCCTCCAGTGACCGGAAGCCGAGCAGGGCCAGGTACTCCCGGACTTCCTCCGCGATGAACTCGAAGAAGTTCACCACGAACTCCGGCTTGCCGCTGAACCTGGCGCGCAGCTCGGGGTTCTGGGTGGCCACGCCGACCGGACAGGTGTCCAGGTGACAGACCCGCATCATGATGCAGCCGGAGACCACGAGCGGCGCGCTGGCGAAGCCGAACTCCTCGGCCCCGAGCAGCGCGGCGATGATCACGTCCCGGCCGGTCTTCAGCTGGCCGTCGGCCTGCACCACGATCCGGTCCCGCAGCTTGTTGCGCAGCAGCGTCTGCTGGGTCTCGGCCAGCCCGAGCTCCCACGGCGCGCCCGCGTGCTTGAGCGAGGTCAGCGGGGCGGCTCCGGTGCCGCCGTCGTGCCCGCTGATCAGCACCACGTCGGCGTGGGCCTTGGACACACCGGCGGCGACCGTGCCCACGCCGACCTCGGACACCAGCTTGACGTGCACCCGGGCCGCCGGGTTGGCGTTCTTCAGGTCGTGGATCAGCTGGGCCAGGTCCTCGATGGAGTAGATGTCGTGGTGCGGCGGCGGCGAGATCAGCCCCACCCCGGGCGTGGAGTACCTGGTCTTGGCGATCCACGGGTAGACCTTGTTGCCGGGCAGCTGGCCGCCCTCCCCCGGCTTGGCCCCCTGCGCCATCTTGATCTGCAGGTCGTCCGCATTGACCAGGTACTCGCTGGTCACGCCGAACCGGCCGCTGGCCACCTGCTTGACCGCGGAGCGCCGCAGGTCGCCGTTGCGTTCCGGGGTGAACCGGTCCGGGTCCTCGCCGCCCTCACCGGTGTTCGACCGGGCGCCGAGCCGGTTCATGGCGATGGCCAGCGTCTCGTGCGCCTCGGCCGATATCGAGCCGTAGGACATGGCCCCGGTGGCGAACCTGCGCACGATGCTCGAGACAGGTTCAACTTCATTGATCGGAACGGGCCGTGGTTCTCCGCTCCCGGCATCGACGCCGCGGATCCGGAGCAGGCCGCGCAGCGTCATCAGCTGCCGCGACTGGTCGTCGACCAGCGCGGTGTACTCCTTGAAGATCTCGTACCGGCGGCTGCGCGTGGCGTGCTGCAGTTTGAAGACGGTCTCGGGGCTGAACAGGTGCGGCTCGCCGTCGCGCCGCCACTGGTACTCCCCGCCCGTGGCCAGGCGCCGGTGCTCCATCCCGGCCGGATCGGCCAGGGCCAGGCCGGCCCGCTGCGCGATCTCCGCGGCCAGGGCGGTGAAGTCCACGCCGGACAGCCGCGAGGTGGTGCCCGCGAAGCAGGTCGCGATCACCTCCGGGCCCAGGCCGAGGGCCTCGAAGATCTGCGCGCCGGTGTAGGACGCGACGGTCGAGACCCCCATCTTGGACATGATCTTGAGCAGCCCCTTGCCCAGGGCCTTGAGCAGGTTGGCCTCGGCCTTCTTCTCGGACGACGCCCTCCAGGACGCCGCGCCGGACCAGGTCCCTGACCGATTCGATGGCCAGGTACGGGTTGACCGCGGCGGCGCCGTACCCGATGAGCAGCGCCACGTGGTGGCACTCGCGGACATCGCCGGCCTCGACGACCAGCCCGGCCCGGGTCCGCGACTTCTGCTTGATCAGGTGATGGTGCACCGACCCGGTCAGCAGCAGCGACGGGATCGGGACGGCGCCCGGTTGTGTGGCGGCCCGGTCGGACAAGATGATCAGCCGGGCGCCGGATTCGATGGCGGCGGAGACCTCGGCGCAGATCTCGGCCAGCCGGGCCCGCAGGCCCTCGCCGCCGCCGCGCGGGTCGTAGCGCCCGTCCACCACGTGCGAGGCCAGGCCGGGCAGGTTGCCCCCGTCGTTGATGTGCACGATCTTGGCCAGGTCCTGGTCGCCGATCACCGGGTAGGGCAGCACGATCTGGCGGCAGGAGGCCGGGACGGGCTCCAGCAGGTTCTGCTCGGGGCCGGTGATGGTGCCGAGCGAGGTGACCAGCTCTTCCCGGATCGCGTCCAGCGGCGGGTTGGTGACCTGGGCGAACAGCTGGGTGAAGTAGTCGAAGACCAGCCGGGGCTTACCGGACAGCACGGCCAGCGGGGTGTCGGTCCCCATCGACCCGATCGGCTCCGAACCGGCCCGCGCCATCGGCGCCAGGATGACCCGCAGCTCCTCTTCCGTATACCCGTGCATCCTCTGCAACATGACGAGGTCGGTTTGCGGCGCTGCGGCTGCGTCCGCAGCGGAGTGAATCCGCGGTTTCACCACCATAGAGGGTGCTGAAACCGCGGTTTCATTACGTTGGCCTGGTGCGGACGGGACAGAAGTAGTGAGAGTGGCGGGGCGCTGGATGGGGACGGCGGATTGCGGCGGGAGGAGGCGGTCGGGGAGGTCGTCGAGGTGGACCAGGCCGGCGTGCAGCCAGGCTTCGTAGGGGTGTTCGGCGGCCAGGGCCGCTTTGACCTCCTCGTCTTCCACGATGCGGCCGGCGGCGGTGTCGGCCAGGAAGATCCGGCCCGGCTGCAGGCGGCCCTTCCTGATCACGGTGGCCGGGTCGATGTCGAGCACGCCGACCTCGCTGGCCAGCACGACCAGGCCGTCGCTGGTCACCCAGTACCGGCCGGGGCGCAGCCCGTTGCGGTCGAGCACCGCGCCGATGACCGAGCCGTCGGTGAACGCGATCAGCGCCGGGCCGTCCCACGGTTCCATCAGCGCGGCGTGGAACTGGTAGAAGGCACGCCGCTCGGGCGTCATCTCCTCGTGATTCTCCCAGGGCTCGGGGATCATCATGAGCACCGCGTGCGGCAGCGAGCGCCCGCCCATGTGCAGCAGTTCCAGGCACTCGTCGAAGCTGGCCGAGTCACTGCCTTCCTCGTCCAGGATGGGGAAGAGCCGCTCGATCCCCTGCCCGTCCTTCGACGGCGGGATCGACTCGGTGGCCAGCATCGCCTCCCGGGCCCGCATCCAGTTGCGGTTGCCGCGGATCGTGTTGATCTCGCCGTTGTGCGCCACGTACCGGTACGGGTGCGCCAGCGGCCAGGACGGGAACGTGTTGGTGGAGAACCGGGAGTGCACCAGGGCCAGCGCCGACCCGTACCGGGGGTCGGACAGGTCGGGGAAGAACGGCCCGAGCTGCACCGCGGACAGCATGCCCTTGTACACGATGGTCCGGGCGGACAAGCTGGCGAAGTACACCCCGCCCTCGTGTCCGGCCCGCTTGCGCAGGCAGAACGCCATCCGCTCCAGCTCCAGGCCGGATTCGCCGCCCTGGCCCGCGACGAACAACTGGACCAGCTCGGGCAGCACGGCCCGCGCTCCCGCCCCGCAGGCGCCGACGTCATAAGGGACGTCACGCCAGCCCAGGACGGTCAGGCCCTCGGCCGCGGCGAGCCGTTCGATGGTGGCGGATACCACGGACCGTTCGGCCGAAATAAAGGCCAGGCCCGCCGCGTACGAGCCAGGCTCCGGCAGGGCGAAACCGCATACGGCGCGGAAGAAATCATCAGGTAGCTGGGTGAGGATCCCGGCCCCGTCCCCGGTGCCAGGGTCGCCGCCCTGGGCACCCCGGTGTTCCAGATGGCACAGGACCCGCAGGGCCCGGGCCACCACGTCGTGCCCGCCGCGCCCCGAAAGGTCCGCGACGAATCCGACGCCACACGCGTCATGTTCGAAACCGGGGTCGTAAAGGCCAGCAGCTGCCATGCGCTCTCCTGTCGTCTCGATACGCCACACCCGTGCGCCCGGGACGACACTGGCCCTGTTACATAGACATTACATCACCGGACGAATCGTCCACCAGAGCATTAGGACCCGCCTTGACGTACGTACGCGCTGGTGGGGTGGGTTTCGGGCGGGTCAGGTATAGACCAGCCACGGCCAGTGCGAAGACCGTTACATCGCCGAGCGCGCCGTAACGGATGCCCAGCACGTGCGGCAGCGGCCCGATGCGCACCGACTCGATCCAGAAGCTGCCCGCGGCGTAACAGGCGGCGCACAGCATGAACGTGCGCTCGCCGGAAAGGGTGAACCGGCGGGCGGCCCAGATCACGGCGAGGCCTACCGCGACGTCCCACAGCGACTGGTACAAGAACGCGGGCTGGAACGTGGCGTAGTTCTCGTACCCGGGCGCCCGGTGCGTGGGCGATATCGGGACCGCCCACCACCAGGTCGAGGGCGGGCCGTAGAACTGCTGGGTCCACCAGTTGCCCAGGCCTCCCACGGCCAGGCCGAACATCAGCGCGGGCGCGGCGGCCCCGGCGACCGGCCCCAGCCGGACCCCCGCCCGGCGGCAGGCGATCCAGGCCCCGGCGGCGCCGAGGGCCACCGCACCCGGGACGCCGATGGCCGCGATCCCGGCGGTGACCGCGTGCCAGGCGCCGTACTCGCGGGTGAAATCGTGCCGGGTGGCGATCAGCAGGGCGTGCGCGGCCGCGCCGATCAGGCCGAACGGGACGGCCCAGGCGGCCACGTCCAGGATGACCCCGCGGCCGCCGCCGCTGCGCCGGTACCGGCGGCTCGCCACGATCACGGCGACCACGATCCCGGCGGTGACGCACAGCGCGTAGGCACGGACCGAGAACGGCCCGAACCGCCAGGCCGCCGGACTTGGGCTCGGGATTGACGCGAGCACCACCCTCGCGACACTACTCCGTGCTTCTGAGGGACAGCTGAGGATGCGCTAGGAGTGAGCCGGGCGGCGGAGGGCGGCGGACAGTTCGGCCGTGAGGTCGGCGACGGCGTCTGGTCCCTTAGAGCCATCGGCGTCCAGGAGGCGCCGGACGAAGGCCGAGCCCACGATGACGCCGTCCGCGAACGCGGCGACCTGCGCGGCCTGGGCGCCGTTGCTGACGCCGAGGCCGACAGCGACCGGCAGGTCGGTGTGCGGGCGGATTCGCTGGACCAGGTCCGCCGCGTGGCCGCTGACCGCGTCCCTGGTGCCGGTGATGCCCATCAGGGAGGCGGCGTAGACGAAGCCGCGGCAGGCGGCGGTGATGGTGGCGATCCGCTCGTCAGTCGAGCTCGGCGCGGCCAGGAACACCCGGTCCAGGCCGAACTCGTCAGAGGCCGCGAGCCAGCCGCCGGCTTCCTCGGGCGACAGGTCGGGGGTGATCAGGCCCGAGCCGCCCGCCCGGGCCAGGTCGCGGGCGAACGCGCGCACGCCGTACCGGTCGACCGGGTTCCAGTAGGTCATGACCAGGACCGGGACGCCGGTCGCGGCCACCGCCTCGACGGTGCGCAGCACGTCGGCGACCTTGGTGCCGGCGGTCAGCGCGCGGTGCACGGCCTCGGCGATCACCGGGCCGTCCATCAGCGGGTCGGAGTAGGGCAGGCCGATCTCGATGATGTCCGCCCCGGTGGCGGCCATGACGCGGGCCGCCTCGATGGCGCCGTCCACGGTGGGGAACCCGGCGGGCAGGTAGCCGACCAGGGCGGCCCGGTTGTCGGCAGCGGCCTTGCCGAACGCGTCCGTTACTGACGTCACAACCCGAACCACTTCGAGGCGGTGTCCACGTCCTTGTCGCCGCGGCCGGACAGGTTGACCAGGATAAGAGCGTCCGGGCCGAGTTCGCGGCCGATCTCCAGGGCGCCGGCCAGGGCGTGGGCGGACTCGATGGCCGGGATGATGCCCTCGGTGCGGCACAGCACGTCGAAGGCCCGCATGGCCTCGGCGTCGGTCACCGCGCGGTAGCTGGCGCGGCCGGTCTGCATCAGCCAGACGTGCTCGGGCCCGACGCCCGGGTAGTCCAGGCCGGCGGAGATCGAGTGGGTGCCGCGGGTCTGGCCCTCGTCGTCCTGCAGCACGAAGGTCCGCATGCCGTGCAGGACGCCCGGGGAGCCGCCGGTCAAGGTGGCGGCGTGCCGGCCGGTGTCCAGCCCGTCGCCGCCTGCCTCGCAGCCGACGAGCCGGACGTCCGGGTCGGGGACGAACGCGTGGAAGATGCCGATCGCGTTGGAGCCGCCGCCGACGCAGGCGACGACGGCATCCGGCAGCCGTCCCTCCTGCGCGAGTACCTGGTCCCGGGCCTCGATCCCGATGACCCGCTGGAAGTCCCTGACCATCATCGGGAACGGGTGCGGGCCGCCCACCGAGCCGATGCAGTAGTGCGTGTGCCCGACGGTGGTCACCCAGTCCCTGAAGGCCTCGTTCATGGCGTCCTTGAGCGTCCGGGTGCCGGTGGTGACCGGGATCACCTCGGCGCCGAGCATCCGCATCCGGGACACGTTCAGGGCCTGCCGGTGGGTGTCCTCCTCGCCCATGTAGACCGCGCACTGCAGGCCGAGCAGCGCGGCCGCGGTGGCGGTGGCCACGCCGTGCTGGCCGGCGCCGGTCTCGGCGATGACGCGCGTCTTGCCCATCCGGCGGGCCAGCAGCACCTGGCCGAGCACGTTGTTGATCTTGTGCGACCCGGTGTGGGTGAGATCCTCGCGCTTGAGCAGCACGGTCGCGCCGCCGGCCTGCTCGCCGAACCGCCTGGCCGGGGTGAGCAGCGTGGGCAGGCCGGCGTAGCCCTTGAGCAGGCCGCCGAGTTCGGCGGTGAACGCCGGGTCGGTGCGGGCGTGCTGGTAGGCCACGGTGAGTTCGTCCAGGGCGGCCATCAGCGCTTCGGGGGCGAAGCGCCCGCCGTACGCGATGCCTTTGGCGGGGAAATGCCCGGCCAGGTCGGGAACCGGAGCGATGTCGGGTTCGGCCGGGTCCGTCCCGGTCATCCGCGCTCTCCGCGCAGTGCGGGGTGCGAGCCCGCGGTGACCAGGTCGGCGACGGCGCTGCGCGGGTCCTTCTCGGTGACCAGGCTCTCGCCCACGAGCACGGCGTCCGCGCCGGACGCGGCGTAGGCCAGCAGGTCACGCGGACCGCGGACGCCGGACTCAGCGACCTTGACGATCCCCTCCGGGATGCGCCCCGCCAGGCTGCCGAAGATCCCCCGGTCCACCTTGAGCGTGGCCAGGTTGCGCGCGTTGACGCCGATGACCGTCGCGCCGGCCTCCAGGGCCCGGTCGAGTTCGGGCTCGGCGTGCACCTCGACCAGCGGCAGCAGGCCGATCGAGATGGCCCGCTCGATCAGCGAGACCAGGGCGCTCTGCTCGAGCGCCGCGACGATCAGCAGGATCAGGTCCGCGCCGTGGGCGCGGGCCTCCCAGAGCTGGTAGGAGCTGACCACGAAGTCCTTGCGCAGCAGCGGCACCTGGACCGCCCGGCGCACCGCGCTCAGGTCCGCCAGCGTTCCGCCGAACCGTCGCGGCTCGGTCAGGACGCTGATCACCTTCGCGCCGCCGGCTTCGTAGTCCGAGGCCAGCGCGGCCGGGTCGGCGATGTCGGCCATCTGCCCGCGGGAGGGGCTGGCCCGTTTCACCTCGGCGATGACGCTGACGCCCTCGGCCTTGAGCGCGGCCATCGCGTCCCGCGGCGACGGCGCGCGCCGCGCCATCTCCTTGAGCTGGTCCAACGAGACCTGCCGCTGCCGGTCGGCGAGATCGGCACGCACGCCGTCTAGGATCTCGTCGAGCACGCTCACCCGGTTCGCTCGTCCCCTCACATCGGTACTGTTGCGCCACCGATCGTAGCCCGGCCGCCCGAGTGCCGTTGTGACTGCCCCCCGATTACGGGTCCAGGGCGTAGCCCACGGTGCGGATGGTGCGGATCCGGATGGCGGGGCCGAGCTTGGCGCGGAGCTGGGTGATGTAGACGTCGGCGGCCCGGTCACCGGCGGACTGGCGGCCAGCGGCAGTGAGCAGCTGACGTCGCGGGATGACCCGGCCCGGGTTGTCCAGCAGGGCGGCGAGCACCGCGCACTCGGTCGCGGTAAGGGGCACATGCCGGCCATCCGCCGTCGCGGTCCGGCTCGCGCTGTCGAGCCGCAGCCCGCCGAGGCTGCGATCAGCGGGTGCTCCCCCGGCGGGTTCGGCGGGGTGGCCGTCTCCGGCCAGGACGTCGCGGACCACGGCGACGAGCTGGCGGGGGCTGAACGGGCGGGCCAGCCAGCGGCGGGCGCCGGCGGTGTCGCCGCTCGCGTCACTGCGGGCGGCCAGGCCGCGGGGACGGGGGGCCCGGGCGTCGGCGACCAGGAAGATGACGGGCGTGCGCCCTGCCGTAGAAGATTCTGCCGTAGAAGATAGGGCCCGGCGGATACGCCGGGGGTCCAGGCCGGGCATGGTGAGATCGATCACGGCCGCGGCGTCCGGGCCGCCGGTCAGCTCGGCCAGCGTCGGCTCGGGGCTGGTGACCAGCCGGACCGCTAGCCCGTCCCGGCGCAGGTAGCGCGCTGACATCTCGGCCACCTCGGGCTCGTGCTCGGCCAGCAGGACCGAGGTCTTCGGGTCCGGCTCGCGTTCAGCCGGGCGGGCCGCCACGGACCGGATCCTCACCGGCGGTCGGGTCCAGGTCGCGGCTCAGCGACTCCCACATGGTCGCGCTGTCCGCGGCACGCTGCCGCTGTTGCTGCTGCTCGGCCCGGGCGCTCGAAGCGAGCCGACATGACGGGCCAGCGCGGGCCGCGCCACACCGTGGCCAGGCCGGCCAGGACGATCACGGCCGCGCCGATGATCGCGGCCGCCTGCCAGGACGCCCCGGTCACCAGGGCGTGACCGGGCGAGCCGGCGATGACAACCGCGTGCGACGCCCCGCCGGAGGACCCGCCGCCGGTGGTCGACCCGCCGAACGCGCCGGCCGCCGCGTCGGCCTGGGCCGTGGTGAGCACGCTCGAGGCCCGGATCCCGGTCCCGGCGGCCACCGCCGCGGCCGTGCCCAGCACCGCGAGCAGCGCCCCGGCCGCGCGCCGGGCGGTGGACCGGGTGGCGATCACGGCGGCCAGGCAGGCCAGGGCGGCCAGGGCGAGCGCGCCCGCCAGCGGGACGAGTTGCTGGCCGGTGACCGAGATCTCCTGCGCGGGCAGCGGGCGCGGCGGGGTGAAGACGGCTCGCGCCCAGGTCTGCCTGACGGCGAACACGACCAGCGCGGCGCCGGCCGCGCCCAGCAGCAGGATCAGCCCGAATTGCCTGCGCATCGCCGGCTACTGCCCCTTGAGCAGCACGTCGGCGTCGAAGCAGGTCCGGTCGCCGGTGTGGCAGGCCGCGCCAACCTGGTCGACCTTGACCAGCAGGGCGTCGCCGTCGCAGTCCAGCGCGACCGACTTGACCCATTGCTGGTGCCCGGACGTGTCGCCTTTGACCCAGTATTCCTGCCGGCTGCGCGACCAGTACGTGCACCGGCCGGTGGTCAGGGTGCGATGCAGCGCCTCGTCGTCCATCCAGCCGAGCATCAGCACCTCACCGGTGTCGTACTGCTGGGCGATCGCCGCGATGAGGCCGGACGGGTCGCGCTTCAGGCGCGCGGCGATGGCAGGGTCGAGCATCGCTCCCTGGTTGGTGTCCACTTTAGTCAGCGTAGCAATGGCGCCTACGATCAGCAGGTGAGCTACTCGCAAGACGAGCGCCTGGCGCTGTGCGCGCTGCTGGACAAGACCGGACCGGACGCACCGACGCTGTGCACCGGCTGGACCACCGGCGACCTGGCCGCCCACCTGGTGCTGCGCGAGCACCGGCCGGACGCCGCGGCGGGCGTTCTGGGCGGCCCGCTGGCCGGTTACACCGAGCGGGTGCAGGACCGGATCAAGCGGCGGATATCGTTCCCGGCCCTGGTGCGGACGATCAGGTCCGGGCCGCCGCGGGTGTCGTTCATGGCCCTGCCCGGCATGGACGAGCGCGTCAACGCCGTGGAGTACTTCGTGCACCACGAGGACGTCCGGCGCGCGGCGCCGGACTGGGAGCCGCGGGAGCTTAGCAGCGGGGAGTCCGCGCTGCTGTGGCAGCGGCTGCGATCGGCGCGGTTCATGCTGCGCCATGCCCCGGTCGGCGTGGAGCTGGCCCGTGACGACCGGGAAGGGGACGGTCAGCGGTGGCGGATCACGGCCAGGAACGCCACCCCGGCGGTGACCGTGATCGGCAGCCCGGCCGAGCTCACGCTGTGGGTGATGGGACGCACCGGCGCGGCCCGGGTCCGGTTCGACGGGACTGATGTCGCGGTGAGCAAGCTCACCGCGACGAACTGGCGCTAGCCGCGGTCAGCTGCCCATCTCGCGCTTGAGCCGGGCGAGTTCGTCGTCGATGTCGGCCGGGTTCGGCGCGGCGCGGCGCGGCTGCTGGGTCGGAACCGAGGTCGAGTACGGCTCGACGTCGGCACGCGGCAAAGGCTGGTGGGAGTCGTGGTCGCGGACCTCGCGCTCGGCACGCTTACGGGAGACCTGCTTGCCCGACCGTGCCATCTTGATCGCGACGGCGGCCCCGCCGACCACCAGCGCGGCGATCGCGATGGTCGTCAAGGCGGCAAACAGGAAGTGAACCACCTGGCCGACCACTATGAACGCGACGATGATGCCACCCACGATGGCGGCGATCTTGAACCAGCTCATCCGGCACCCTCTCTGAACAAGCCCCCCCGAGACCAGCTCTCTTACTCAAGATATTACCTGACCGGACGCGTGTCGCCGAGGGACGCGAATACTCTATGGCCATGCACGCACTCGGCATTGACATCGGCGGGACCGGCATCAAGGCGGCCCCGGTGGACGTGACCACGGGCAAGCTGCTGGCCGACCGGCAGAAGATCGAAACGCCGCGCCCGGCGCTCCCCGAGCCGGTCGCGGACGTGGTCAAGAAGCTCACCACCGCGTTCAACTGGTCCGGCCCGATCGGCATCACCTTCCCCGGCGTGGTCACCGACGGGGTGACCAGGACCGCCGCGAACCTGGATCCGGCCTGGATCGGCTATGACGCCGCCTCGTTGTTCGGCCAGGCCACCGGCAATCCGGTCCGGGTGCTGAACGACGCCGACGCGGCCGGGGTGGCCGAGATGAAGTTCGGCGCCGGGGTCGGCCAGAATGGCACCGTGCTGATGCTGACCTTCGGCACCGGGATCGGCAGCGCCCTGTTCATCAAGGGCATCCTGGTGCCGAACACCGAGTTCGGGCACATCGAGATCCGGGGCCGCGACGCGGAGAGCCGTGCCTCCGAGCGGGCCAAGGAACTGCACGACCTGAGCTGGGGCAAGTGGGCCGGGCGGGTTGACGAGTACCTGCAGCACATCGAGGCGCTGCTCTCGCCGAGCCTGATCATCGTAGGCGGCGGCATCAGCAAGCAGTCCGACAAGTGGGTGCCGCGGCTGACCGGCATCCGGGCCCGGATCGTGCCCGCGGCCCTGCTCAACGACGCCGGGATCGTGGGGGCGGCGATGGCAACCAGCAGCGACCTGGTCCCCGACACGTCCGGCGCCAGCGGAACCAGTCAGTAGGGCCGCGGCGATGAGCAGCAAGAACAGCAGGCAGCAGCGCGCCCAGGACCGGATCGCGGCGATGCGGGCCGCGGAAGCGCGGCGCCGGCGGCGGCGCATCTGGCTGATCGTGACGGCGGCGGCCGTGGTGGTCATCGGCGCGGCGATCGGCATCACGCTCGCCGTCACCGGCGGGAGTTCGGGGAGCAACAACGGGCTGCCCCTGGCCTCGCTGAGCACGCTGGGCAACCTCCAGCCCGCGCCCGCGGCGGGCCCGGCGGGCCCGGAGGGCATCCCGGTGCCGTCGGGCGCCGCGCTGGCCGGCACCACCACGGCGGTCACCGGCCAGACGGTGGACGGGATCAGCTGCCAGACCGCCGAGCAGACGGTGTTCCACATCCACGCGCACCTGACCGTGTTCGTGAACGGCTCGGCGCGGCAGATCCCGGCCGCCATCGGCATCCCGGGGGCCCAGGCCACGCAGACCGCCCAGGGGCAGTTCGTCGAGAGCGGCACCTGCTTCTACTGGCTGCATACGCACGCCCCCGACGGCATCATCCACATCGAGTCCCCGGTCCAGCGCAGCTACACGCTGGGCAACTTCTTCGACGAATGGGGCCAGCCGCTGAGCTCGGACCAGGTCGGACCGGTAAACGGTCACGTGGTGGCCATCTACAACGGGAAGGTCTACACCGGGAACCCGCGGAACATCCCGCTGACCGCGCACGCGCAGATCCAGCTCCAGGTCGGCACCCCGCTCGTGGCGCCGGAGCAGGTCACGAACTGGGGAGGCCTGTAACCGCTGCTCACCGGACCGGGTGGCCGGCGCCGCGCAGCGCGTTCTTGACCTGGCCGATGCGCAGCATGCCGAAGTGGAACACGCTGGCGGCCAGGACCGCGTCGGCCCCCGCGTCCACCGCGGGCGCGAAGTGCGCCAGCGTGCCCGCGCCGCCGCTGGCGATCACCGGGACGGTGACCGCGACGCGCACGGCCCGGATCAGCTCCAGGTCGAACCCGGTGGTGGTCCCGTCGGCGTCCATCGAGTTCAGCAGGATCTCGCCCGCGCCGAGCTGAACGGCCCGCTGGGACCACTCCACCGCGTCGATCCCGGTCCCGGTCCGGCCGCCGTGAGTGGTCACCTCGAAGCCGCTGTCGGTACCCGCGGCGCGGCGGGCGTCCACGGACAGCACGACGCACTGTGACCCGAAGCGCTGGGCCGCCTCGCAGAGCAGCCCGGGGCGGGCCACGGCCGCGGTGTTGAGCGAGACCTTGTCGGCCCCGGCGCGCAGCAGCCGGTCAACGTCCGCCACGCTGCGGACGCCGCCGCCGACGGTGAGCGGGATGAACACCTGCTCGGCGGTCCGCCGGACCACGTCGTACATGGTGTCCCGGCCGCCGCTGGACGCGGTGATGTCCAGGAAGGTCAGCTCGTCGGCGCCCTCGGCGTCGTAGAAGGCGGCCAGCTCGACCGGGTCGCCGGCGTCGCGCAGCGCGCGGAAGTTCACGCCCTTGACCACCCGGCCCGCGTCGACGTCCAGGCAGGGGATGACCCGCACCGCGACGGTCATGCCTGCTCGACCTCGGCGAGGGCCTGTTCCAGGGTGAACGCGCCCTCGTAGAGCGCGGTGCCGACGATCGCGCCTTCCACGCCGAGCGGGACGAGCGACGCGATGGCCCGCAGGTCGGCCAGGCTGGACACTCCCCCGCTGGCCACCACGGGCGCGGCGGTCCGGGCGCAGACGTCCCGGAGCAGGTTCAGGTTGGGTCCGCGCAGCGTGCCGTCCTTGAGCACGTCGGTGACCACGTAGCGGGCGCAGCCCTCGGAGTTCAGCCGGTCCAGCGTCTCGTGCAGCTCGCCGCCCTCGGCGGTCCAGCCGCGGGCCGCCAGCCGGGCGCCGCGGACGTCGAGCCCGACCGCGACCCGCTCCCCGTGCCTGACGATGACCGACCGCACCCAGTCCGGGTTCTCCAGCGCCGCGGTGCCGATGTTGACCCGGGCGCAGCCGGTGCCCAGCGCGCGGGCCAGCGAGTCCTCGTCCCTGATCCCGCCGGACAGCTCCACGTTGACGTCCAGCTTCTGCACGACCCGGGCGAGCAGGTCCGCGTTCGAGCCGCGGCCGAACGCGGCGTCCAGGTCCACCAGGTGGATCCACGAGGCGCCGGCCTGCTGCCAGGCCAGCGCGGCCGCCATCGGGTCGCCGTACTGGCCGCCGCTGCCCGCCACGCCCTGCACGAGCTGGACCGCGTGCCCGTCGGTGACGTCGACGGCGGGCAGCAGGGTGAGCCGGGTCACAGGGTCTCCAGCCAGTTGGCGAGCAGCGTGGCCCCGGCGTCGCCGGACTTCTCCGGGTGGAACTGGGTGGCGCACAGCACGCCCTGCTCTACGGCGGCGGCAAACCGCTCGCCGTGCTCGGTCCAGGAGATCAGGGCGCCCGCGGCGGCGAGTTCGGCCGCGCTGGCCTCGCGCAGCGCGTAGGAGTGCACGAAGTAGAAGCGCGTTCCGGCCGGGATCCCGGTGAACAGCGCGGAGCCGGACGCCGCGGCCACGGTGTTCCAGCCCATGTGCGGCAGCACGCCGGCGTCCAGCCGCTCCACTGTGCCCGGCCAGGCCCCGCAGCCCTCGGTCCAGGTCCCGTGCTCCACCCCGGCGGCGAACAGCACCTGCATGCCCACGCAGATGCCGAGCACCGGGCGGCCGCGCTCCAGGCGCTGGGCGATCAGCTTGTCGCCGCCGACCGACCGCAGCCCGGTCATGCAGGCGGCGAACGCGCCCACGCCGGGGACGGCGAGCCCGTCGCAGTCCAGCGCGGCGTCGGCGTCCGCGGTCACTTGCACCCGCGCGCCGACCCGCTCGAGCGCGCGCTGCGCCGAGCGCAGGTTCCCCGAACCGTAGTCGAGGACGACCACCTTCGGCGTGCCCATCACAGGACGCCCTTGGTGCTGGGGATCCCGCCGGCCCGCGGGTCGGGTGCCGCCGCGGCGCGCAGGGCCCGGGCCACCGCCTTGAACTGGGCCTCCACGATGTGGTGCGGATTGCGTCCCTCGATGACCCGCACGTGCAGGCAGATCCCGGCGGAGAAGGCCAGCGACTCGAAGATGTGCCGGGTCAGCGTGGTGTCATAGCTGCCGATCAGCGGGGCCATCCCGGCCGGCTCGTGGTGCACGACGTAGGGCCGCCCGGACAGGTCGACCGCGGCCTGGACCAGGGTCTCGTCCAGCGGCACCAGCGCGTCGCCGAACCGGGAGATGCCCCGCTTGTCGCCCAGCGCCTCCTTGAGCGCCTGGCCGAGAGCGATCGAGGTGTCCTCCACGGTGTGGTGGGCGTCGATCTCGGTGTCGCCCGTGGCTCGCGCGGTCAGGTCGAGGCAGCCGTGCTTGCCGAGCTGGGCGAGCATGTGGTCGAAGAACGGCACCCCGGTTCCGACGTCGGTCACCCCGGCGCCGTCCAGGTCCAGCTCGACGAGGATCTGGGTCTCCTTGGTCACCCGCTCCACCCGGGCGGTCCGGGTCATCTATCCAGCACCTCCCCTAGGGCGGCGCGGAACGCCGCCATCTCCTCGGCCGTACCGACCGTGACCCGCAGCCAGCGCGGCGGTCCGACCTCGCGGACCAGGACGCCGCGGTCAAGCAGTCCCTGCCAGACGTCCCGGCGCTGGGTGAACGTGCCGAACAGCACGAAGTTCGCGTCCGAGTCCGCCACCCGCAGCCCCTGGCCTCGCAGCCAGCTGACCAGGCCGTCCCGTTCGGCACAAATAGTCGTGACGGTGGCCAGCGGCTCGGCGGCGAGCGAGAGTGCGGCCCTGGCCACCGCCTGAGTGACGGCGGACAGGTGATAAGGCAGCCGGACCAGCAGCAGCTTGTCGATCACCGCGGGCGCGGCGGCCAGATAGCCGACCCGGGCGCCGGCCATGGCAAATGCCTTGGACATGGTGCGGGTGACGACCAGGTGCGGGTAGCGCGGCAGCAGGCTCAGCGCGCTGGGCGTGCCCTGGCGGGCGAACTCCTCGTACGCCTCGTCGATCACCACCAGCCCGGGGGCCGCGTCGCAGATCGCCTCGACGAGCCCGATCGGGGCGGCGGTGCCGGTCGGGTTGTTCGGCGAGGTCAGGAAGACCAGGCTGGGTTGCGCTCGTCGGATGGCCTGGGCCGCGTGGTCGGGGTCGAGGCCGAAGTCCTCATCGCGGTCGACGTTGATCCATTCGGTGCAGGTCACCCTCGCGATCAGGGGGTGCATGGAGTAGCCGGGATCGAAGCCGAGCGCCCGGCGCTCCGGCCCGCCGAAGGCCTGCAGCAGTTGCTGGATGACCTCGTTGGACCCGTTGGCGGCCCATACGTTTTGCCCGGTCAGGCCGTGCCCCAGGTAGTCAGCCAGGTCCTTGCGGAGCTCGACGGCGTCCCGGTCCGGGTAGCGGTTCAGCGTCGCCGCTGCTTCTGTTACCGCGCCGGCCACGGCCCGCTGCAGCGCCGGGCTGGGCGGGTAGGGGTTCTCGTTGGTGTTCAGCCGGACCGGGACGTCGATCTGCGGCGCGCCGTACGGATGCAGGTCTTTCAGGTCATCCCGAACGGGCAGTGGTTCACCGCTCATGCCTAGTGTTTGCCTTCCCGTGGCACGCGCGTGCGGACGGCCTGGACGTGCGCGGCCAGGTCCTCGGCGCCGCCCAGGGCGTCGATCAGCGGGGCGGCGGCGGCCAGCGCTGGTTCGTCGCATTCGACGACGTTGACCAGACGGCCGAACGGCCAGACGGACAGGCCGCTGGTGTGCCGGGCGGTCCCCCCGGTGGGCAGGACGTGGTTCGAGCCGGCCAGGTAGTCCCCCAGGGAGACCGGGGCGTACGGGCCGGCGAAGACCGCGCCCGCGTTGACCACCCGGGCGGCCAGCTTGGCCGCGTCCCGGGCCTGGATCTCCAGGTGCTCGGGCGCCCAGGCGTCGCTCACGGCCAGGGCCGCGTCGAGGTCGTCGACCAGGACGGTCGCGGACTGGTTTCGCAGGGCTGTCGTGACCCGTTCTTTGTGGCGGGTGGCTTGTACCTGCTGGGTTAGTTGCTGGTCGACGCCTGCGGCGAGGCGTTCGTCGGTGGTTATGAGCAGGCAGGCCGCGAGTTCGTCGTGCTCGGCCTGGGCGATCAGGTCGGCGGCCACGAACGCGGGATCGGCGGTGTCGTCGGCGACGATGCCCACCTCGGTGGGGCCGTTCTCGCCGTCGGTGCCGACCACGCCGCGCAGGATCCGCTTAGCCGCTGCCACGTAGACGTTGCCGGGTCCGGTAATCACGTCGACCGGGGCGCAGTCCTGCGTGCCGTAGGCGAACATGGCCAGGGCCTGGGCGCCGCCCACCGCGTGTACCTCGGTGATGCCGAGCAGCGCGCAGGCGGCGAGCACGGACGGGTGCGGCAGGCCGCCATGGCCCTTTTGAGGTGGCGATGCGACGGCGATCGCGCCGACGCCGGCGACCTGGGCCGGGACGATGTTCATCACCACCGACGAGGGGTAGGCCACCAGGCCGCCCGGGACGTACACGCCCGCCCTTTGGACGGGGATGAAACGGCCGGTGACGGTGAGGCCGTCGGCGACCTGGGTCGGGGTTTCCGGGGGGAGCTGCGCCTGGTGCACTTTTCTCGTGCGGCGGGCAGCCTCGTTGAGGGCTTTGGTTACGGCGGGATCCAGGCTGGCGAGCGCATCGTGGAGCGCTTGTTGCGGGACCACGGTGGTTTCCAGGTCCACGTGGTCGAAGCGGGCGGTGTACTCGCGGACGGCCGGCGCGCCGCGGCGCCTGACGTCGTCGCAGACGGGGCGGACCAGGGCCACGGCGGCCTCGACGTCGGTGGCGGCCCGGGGCAGGACGCCGGCCAGGGCGGCCCGGCTGAGCTGGCCCGGTTCGCGACCGCGCA
This sequence comes from uncultured Actinomycetes bacterium, assembly GCA_963819785.1. Lineage (GTDB taxonomy): Bacteria > Actinomycetota > Actinomycetes > Streptosporangiales > Streptosporangiaceae > Palsa-504. The sequence goes on from CAWFXW010000026.1 coordinate 147,222, forward strand.
GGTCGATACGGGAAATCACCCGCCTAGTCTACGGAGAGTCCGCCTCGGGTTCGGCCGGCTGCCGGTGACGGCCCCTGGCCGCTGCCTGACGCGCTCCCTGACCGGAGCGGCGGGCGCCCGTCTCGGCCAGCAGGATGACGCCCGAGGTGCACAGCGGCCAGAACGCCAGCGTGCTCTTAGCCCCCAGGGCGAGCGAGGAGCGGAAGGAGGTCCCGGTCGCGCTGGTCGCGAGCAGGTGGTTGTAGGTTCCCAGCCCGATTTCGCCGCCGACCCACAGGGCGACAAACGCGGCGGCGACCGCGCCCACGACCAGGCCGATGGTGGCCGCCGCCCCGGCCCGGCGGACCAGGATCCGGTAGCCGAGGATGCCGGTGATCAGCCCGCCGACCGCGGCGACCAGGGCGAACCAGGCGTCGGCCACGATGAACGCGGTAGTTTCCGCGTTCACCAGTCCGGCTTCGCCGTGGGCGATCTCCTGCAGCAGCGGGCGCGGCGCGACCGCGGCCCAGATGAGCCCGGCCGCGATGCCGAGTGCCGCGCTGCCCGCCAGAGCCGCGAGGAAAGCCGCCAGTCGCCCCTTCGTGAGACCTCCCTCATCGCCCCTCATTGCTCCCGGACGATGCTACCTGGGCTAGCTGGCGTGCACTTCGGGGACGATCGACGTCACGGCGTCCAGCGTGGCCTCGTCCCAGGCCTGCCGGGGAGACAGCAGGACGTGGTCGATGCCGAGCGCGGCCAGTTCCCTCAGGTGGCCCGTGATGGCGGCGGGGCCGCCCTGGCTCAGGTCGAACATCGTGGTGACGGTCTTCTCGATCTCTTTGTCGTCGCGGCCGGCCTCGGCGCAGTGAGTGCTCAGGACAGTGAGCTTGTGGCGCAGGTTGTCTTGGAAATCGGTGCCGGGCAGGTCGAACAGGTTGCAGGCGTCGGCGTAGCGGGCGACCAGGCGCAGCGTCTTGCGCTCCCCGCTGCCGCCGATCAGGATCGGCGGGTGGGGGCGCTGAAGGGAGTTCGGGGAGTTCAGCGGGCGGACCAGCTGGTAGTGCCTTCCGTCGTAGGGGCTCTCGTCCCCGCGCCACATCTGATGGGCGATCTGCAGCACTTCCTCGAGCCGCTCGAACCGCTCGGCGAGCGACGGAAACGGGATGCCCAGCCCCTCGGCCTCGAACGTGGTCCCCCGGCCGGCCGGGGCGACGTTCCACGGCGCGCCCGCCCCGATGCCGAAGATCATCCGGCCGCCGGTGAGCACGTCCAGCGAGGTGACGGCCTTGATCAGGACGCCGGGATGACGGTAGGCGACGCTGGTGACGAGCGTGCCCAGCCGGATCCTGGTGGTCACCCCGCCCAGGAAAGCCAGCGTGGCGTACGCCTCGGGCATCGGCGACTCGGGCGGCAGCCCGCTGACCCGGATCTGGAAGAAGTGGTCCATGACCCACAAGCTGTCGAAGCCCGCCTCGTCGGCGGTCCGGGCCAGGTTCGTGACGATCGGCCCGATCTGCTCGGCCGGCCAGGGGAAGTGCGTGATGCCGATGCCAACCTTCATCTGCCTGCCTCCCGTTTCCTCATCTGCATTGCCTCCCGTTTGCTCATGTGGATCTCCTCCGGTTAGCTGCGTTTCTCCATCTGCCGCCGTGAGTCGTTAGGTCGTTAGCCGGGTAACGATTCTAACATGAGCCGGCTAACGGGTTCTAGGCCATGGTCTGGCGGGTGAGCGTGCTCGTTGGTGCCGAGGCTTTGCCTCAGCGCTCCCACCCGTCCCAGACATCGGCCGCTGCTGGGATCGTGGGTCAAAACCCTCGCTCTGACATGGGTAACGACCCACAACGATGGCTCCAATGAGCGCATCGTTTGTGAAGCTCTTGGCATTCGGGCCGTACGCTGAACATGTCATGTCAGAGGAGTTGAGCGACGAGCCGCAGGCGGCGGGACAGACCGGCCGAGTACCCGGTGATGACTTCCAGACGGCCTTCTGGGGCGCCAAGCACGCGCTGTCGCTGGCGACCGCGGCGGCGTTCTCGCGGCATGGGGTGCACGAGGGCCAGCAGTTCATCCTGCGCTGCCTGTGGACCAATGACGGGCTGACACCCGGCGAAGTCGCCCGTCAGCTAGGTCTGGCCACTCCCACCGTGACCAGGGCCGCGACCAGAATGGAGGCCGCCGGGCTGCTCCGCCGGGAGCCGTACCCGGGCGACCGCAGGCTGGTCCGGCTGCGGCTGACCGATCGGGGACGCTCGCTGGAGAAGGTCATCGCCGAGGAAACCGACCTGCTCACCGACCGGGCACTGGCGACGCTCGACCCAGCCGGGCGCGAGGCGGTCATCCGCGCGCTGCGGACGATCAGGCAGAACCTGACGTCACGGTGACGTGTCGCCGGTGATCCGGGAGGTCCCAGGCGGTAATCTCGTTTAGCCCGGCCCAGCCAGGGGAGTCGAGTCTGCGGTTGCGACACCTCACGGAGGTAACAATGTCGACCGGAGCAATCGTAGGTATCATCATCGCCATCCTTATCGTGGCGGCCATCGTCGTGCTGGGCCCCGCGCTGCTGCGGCAGTCGCGGATGCGGCGTCAGTTCGGACCGGAGTACGACCGGCTGGCCAAGGAGCTCGGTTCCAGGAAGGCCGCCGCCGAACTCGCCGCCCGGCAGCAGCGCGTCGACGCGCTCGGCATCCACCCGCTTTCCGCCGAGCAGCAGACCCGCTACAGCGGCGAGTGGGCCACCGTCCAGCAGCAGTTCGTGGAGGCCCCGGCTGCGGCGGTGTCCGCTGCGGACACCTTGGTCTGGGACGTCATGCGCGATCGCGGCTACCCGGTCCAGGACAAGGACGCCAGCGTGGAGGCGCTGTCGGTCTACCACGCGCGGCCACTGGACGGCTACCGGCAGACGCAGGACATCCGGGCCGAGTCGGCCAGCACCGAGGATCTGCGGACCGCGCTGATCCGCTACCGCACCCTGTTCCAGGATCTGGTCGGCGTTCAGGCCCGTCAGGCAGCGCTACAGGGCCGCACCGCCGCGACGGCCAGGCCCGTAGCGGTGTCCGATGCCGAGTCCGTTGCCGAGACTGGCGGCGGCGCGCGGAAAATAACGACCGTGCCGCCAAAGACGGCGGACACCCCGCGTTAGCACCCGCAGGGAGGGAACCCCCATGACGCAGGACCCGTACGGCCAGCAGCCAGGCAGCGGTTATGTCGTCCGCGGCGAGGTCGTCCCGGACGACGAGGCCGACGTGACCCAGCCTGCTGGGCCGATGACCCATTTCCAGAAGGTAGCCTCGGCCCTCCGGGGGGATAAGACGGATCCGGCCATGCCCGTCGCGTGGCCGGACGACCAGGACGACCCGCCGTCCCCCGATCCCAACGGGACCTGGCCGGGCGCGGGCAGTGAGACCGGCCCGGCGTCGGTCCATGACGCCGACGAGGCCGACGCGGCGCAGCCCGAGGACGTCGGGGCCGTGCGCAGCCCCGACGGAGGCCGCGACTACTGGGACGAGGCCGATGAGGCCGATCGCCATGGCGCCGTCCGTGACGACGCCGTCCGTGACGACGCCGTCCGTGACGACGCCGGCCGTGACGACGCCGGCCGTGACAACGCCGTCCGTGACGACGCCGGCCGTGACAACGCCGTCCGTGACGACGCCGGCCGTGACGACGCTGATCGTGATGAGGCCGACCGTGATGCGACGGCCGGGTCCGCGGACGCGGAGGGCGTGCCTGCCGGTCACGAGGGTGCGCCGACCGCCGAGGCCGACGCCGCCATCATGCAAACCCGGCCCGACGAGCAGGATCCCACTATGACCCAGCCCGACCTCCACGCCGCTACGGCGCATCCCGCTACTGACACGGCCGAGCCTGGTGCTGCCGAGGCCGGCGCCGTCGGGCCTGGTGCTGCCGAGCCTGGCGTGGCCGAGCCTGGTGCTGCCGGGCCTGGTGCTGCCGAGCCTGGAGCAGTCGGGCCTGGCGTGGCCGGGAGGCACGCCGGCGCTCCGGCGCAGGAGGGCTTGCGGCCGGGCGAATCCGACAGCGGGCTAGGCGACTTCAGCGACCTGACCTACGGGAGCCTGCTGCCCGACGCAGCGGAGTTCAAGGCCCAGTGGCAGCAGGTCCAGTTCCAGTTCGTCGACGACCCGCAGGGCTCGGTGACCGAGGCAGCCGACGTCATCTCCCGCGTCACGGCCAAGCTCGAGGCCGCCATTGCCGAGCGGCAGCGGGCCATCGCCGAACGCCAGCGCGCACTGCGGGACCGGTGGAGTGAGGGCAAGAGCACCGACACCGAGTCGCTGCGCGAGACGTTGCTGATGTACCGCACGTTCCTCGACCAGCTCACCGGCCCCAAAGGCGGTTAGCCGAGGCTGTGTTAGCCGACGCAGGCCGGGCCGAGTAGCTGCTTCAGGTCGCCGATCAGGGCGGGTGAGGCAGCTACTCGCAGCTTGTCGTCCAGCCGGACCACCGTGGTCCGTTCGTGGCCGCGCAGCTTCAGATGGACCTCGGTCGGCCCCGGGTGGGTGACCAGGACCTCCCTGAGCCGCTCCACCACCGGCGGGACGCAGCGGGCAACCGGCATCGATACCACGAACGGACCCGACTCATCGACCGACAGGTCGGGGATGGTCAGATCCATGGCGATCAGCTTGGGCACGTCGTCCCGGCGATCGACCTTGCCCTTCACCATGACCACGGCGTCCTCGGCGATCGAGGTGGCGTACAGCTGGTAGGTCTGCGGGAAGAACAGCACCTCGATGGCTCCGGCCAGATCCTCCAAGGTGGCGGCGGCCCACTGGTTGCCCTGCTTGGTCACCTTGCGCTGCACCCCGGACAAGATGCCGCCGACCTTGACGATCTGCGCGTCCGACCGATCGCCAGCACGCGGGCGTGCCTCGGCATCCTCGGCGGTCAGGTCGGCCAAAGAGCAGTCGCTCTCCCTGGCGATGATGTGCTCAATACCGAACAGGGGATGGTCGGAGACGTACAGTCCGAGCATCTCGCGTTCGAAGTTCAGCAAGGTGGACTTGTCCCACTCCCCCGCCGGGACCGGCACGTCGAACACGGCCTCGGCCTCGACGTCGCCGCCGAACAGCGAGTCCTGCCCGATCGCCTCGTTGCGCTTGATGTCGATGACGGCGTCGACGGCCTGCTCGTGCACAAGCACCAGGCCCTTGCGCGCGTCCCGGAACGAATCGAATGCGCCCGCCTTGACCAGCGACTCGATGACCCGCTTGTTGCACACTACGAGCGGGACCTTGCGCAGGAAATCGGTGAAGCCGCTGAACTGGCCCTTCGACTTGCGCGCCATGATGATCGCGTCCACCACGTTGGTGCCGACGTTGCGGATCGCGGCCAGGCCGAACCTGATGTCGGAGCCGACCGCCGCGAACGTGGCCACCGATTCGTTGACGTCGGGCGGCAGCACCTTGATGCCCATTCGGCGGCACTCGCTCAGGTAAAGCGCCGACTTGTCCTTGTCATCGGCCACCGAGGTGAGCAGCGCGGCCATGTACTCGGCCGGGTAGTTGGCCTTCAGGTACGCGGTCCAGTACGCGATCAGGCCGTAGGCGGCGGTGTGGGCCTTGTTGAACGCGTACCCGGAGAACGGGACCAGGACATCCCAGACGGACTGGATGGCCTTGTCGGAGTAGCCGTGCTCCCGGCATCCCTGCTGGAACGGCACGAACTCCTTGTCCAGAATCTCCTTCTTCTTCTTGCCCATGGCGCGGCGGAGCAGGTCGGCCTGGCCGAGCGAGTATCCGGCGAGGATCTGGGCCGCCTTCTGCACTTGCTCCTGGTAGACGATCAGGCCGTAGGTCGGCTCGAGCACCTCCCGCAATGGCTCTTCGAGCTCGGGGTGGATGGGCGTGATCTCCTGCTGCCCGGTCTTGCGCAGCGCGTAGTTGGTGTGCGAATTCACGCCCATCGGGCCGGGCCGGTACAGGGCCAGGACGGCGGAGATGTCCTCGAAGTTGTCCGCCTTCATCAGCCGGAGCAGGGCGCGCATCGGCCCGCCGTCCAGCTGGAACACGCCCAGCGTGTCGCCCCGGGCCAGCAGGTCGTAACTGGCCCGGTCGTCCAGCGGCAGGCCCAGCAGATCGATCGAGACACCCCGGTTCTTATCGATCGCGGCCACCGCATCGGCCATGATCGTCAGGTTCCGCAGGCCGAGGAAGTCCATCTTGAGCAACCCGAGGTCTTCGCAAGTCGGGTAGTCGAACTGGGTGATGATGGCGCCGTCGGTGTGCCGGGTCCAGACCGGGATATGCTCGGTGAGCGGCTCGGCGGACATGATCACGCCGGCGGCGTGCACGCCGGGCTGGCGGATCAGCCCCTCGATCCCCCGCGCGGTGTCGATGACCTGCTTGACCTCGGCCTCGTTCTCGTACAGCGAGCGGAGCTCGCCGGCTTCCTTGTGCCGGGGATGCTCGGTGTCGAAGATGGCCGACAGCGGGATGTCCTTGCCCATCACGGCGGGCGGGAATGCCTTGGTGATCCGGTCGCCCAGCGCGTACGGATGGCCGAGGACGCGGGTGGAGTCCTTGATCGCGGCCTTGGCCTTGATCGTGCCGTAGGTGATGATCTGCGCTACCCGGTCCGAGCCCCACTTCTGGGTCACGTACCTGATTACGTCGGCTCGCCCACGCTCGTCGAAGTCGATGTCGATGTCGGGCATCGAGATGCGTTCGGGATTGAGGAAGCGCTCGAAGATCAGGCCGTGTACCAGCGGGTCCAGGTCGGTGATGCCCATGGCGTAGGCGACGATCGAGCCGGCCGCGGAGCCGCGGCCCGGGCCCACCGCGATGCCGTTGTCCTTGGCCCACATGATGAAGTCCGCCACCACCAGGAAATAGGCGGGGAACCCCATCTGGGAGATCATCTGGATCTCGTACTCGGCCTGCTGCTTTCGCTGCTCGTCGTAGCCGCCGGGGTAGCGCCGGTCCATGCCCTTCCACACCTCGGCGCGGAACAGCTCGTCCTCGGATTCGAACCCCTCCGGGATCGGGAACCGGGGCATCAGGTTGCGGAACTCGAACATGCCAGTGGTGTCGACCCGGTCGGCGATGAGGAGCTGGCTGTTGCGGCAGCCCTCCTGCCACAGGTCGCTGGAGTCCAGCCGGTACATGTCGGCGGCGGGCTTGATGAAGTAGCCGGTCCCGTCGAACCGGAACCGGTCGGCGTCGGCCAGGGTCTTGCCGGTCTGGATGCACAGCAGCATGTCCTGGGCCTGGGCGTCCGGCTCACGGGTGTAGTGCGAGTCGTTGGTGACGACCGGCGGGATGCCGAGTTTGCGGCCGATCTCGATCAGGCCATCGCGGACCCGCCGCTCGATCTCCAGGCCGTGGTCCATGAGCTCGAGGAAGTAGTTCTCCTTGCCGAAGATGTCCCGCCATTCGGCCGCGGCCTTGAGTGCCTCGTCGAACTGGTCCAGGCGCAGCCGGGTCTGCAGCTCCCCCGAGGGGCAGCCGGTAGAGGCCATCAGCCCGGCCACGTGCTCGGCGACGAGCTCCTTGTCGATCCGGGGCCATTTGACCAGCCAGCCCTCGGCGTAGGACCGGGAGGAAAGCCGGAACAGATTGTGCAGGCCGGTGTTGTCCCTGGCCCAGATGGTCTTGTGCAGATAGGCCCCGGCCGAGGAGACGTCATCCTTCTTCTGGTGCGGCTGGCCCCACAAGATGCGGTTCTTGTTGGCCCGCGACTCGGGCGCGACGTACGCCTCGATCCCGAGCACCGGGGTGACGCCCGCGTCCTTGGCCTGGCGGTGGAACTCGGCAGCCCCGAACACGTTGCCGTGGTCGGTCATGGCCACGTGCGTCATGCCCTGGTTCTTGACCTCCGCCATCAGGTCCTTCAGGCGGGCCGCGCCGTCCAGCATGGAGTACTCGGTGTGCACGTGCAGGTGGGCGAACGGCTCACCAGATACCGCCATGACGAACCGCCTCCTCAGGGCACGCTGCGCACCGCCGCTCCCCGGAAGGGGGCGGCGCGTGTCCTCAACCCGGTGCTCTCCACCCTAGCGGAGCACCACCGGTGCCGCCGGGTTGCCGCGCCGGCCGGGCCGGGTTGGGGCTGTATATCCAATTTCAGGTCAGCCGGAGACGGGCTGGAAGACGCGGTACGAGTCGCGGGAGTGCTCGTCGTAGTACCGGCGGATCCGGCTGTCCCAGTCTTCGCGCTGGTAGATCGTCACTCGGTCCCGGGCTTCGAGCTGGCGGTGAACGTGGGCCTGCCGTTCCTGCTCGGTGCGGGCGTTGGCGAAGCAGGTGTAGATGGCGTAGTCGAGGTCCAGCCGCTCGCCGTACCAGGGCGGGATGATCGTGTCGGGAGTGATCTCGGCGTCGTGGCAGTCGCCGATCGTCCCGTGGGCCGGCGACAGCGGCGGGCTGGCCGGGATAAGGGTGCCGTCCGGGCGGTAGAAGGCGAAAGTGCCGTCGCGGACGGCGGCGATAAGGTATCCGCGCTCGTGGACCAGCATGTGGTGGTACTTGCACAGGCTGACCAGGTTCTCCAGCTCGGTCCGGCCGCCGTTGGACCAGTACTGGATGTGGTGCAGGTCCACCCGGCGAGACTCGCAGCCGGGGAACCGGCACCGGCATTTGTCTCGCTCCCGGGCCGCGCGGCGCAGCGCGGCGTTCGGGCGGCGGCGGCGCCGGCCGAGGTCGAGCAGCTGGCCCGCGCTGTCATGCAGCATCCAGGTCCAGGTTGAGGAGCAGGCGATCATTTGCGCGGAGCTGGGGCTAATCGCCGGGCCGTCCTCGACGTGGCAGCGGCCCGGGTCCGCCGGATGGCCGGGAGGCCGGAGCGGGTCCGGGACCGGGTGCGAGTCCGGGTGCGAGTCCGGGACCGGGTGCGAGTCCGGGTGCGGGAGCGGGACCGGGTGCGAGTCCGGGTGCGGGAGCGGGACCGGGTGCGAGTCCGGGTGCGGGAGCGGGACCGGGACCGAGTCCGGGACCGGGTGCGAGCCCGGGACCGGGTGCGAGCCCGGGACCGGGTGCGAGCCCGGGACCGGGTGCGAGCCCGGGACCGGGTGCGAGGACGGCTGCGGGAGCGGCGGCGTCTCCGCGGGGACGCCGGCGGGGCCGCCGGCCGGGCTTGGGGTCGTGATGGCGTCGGTGCCGACGTGCACGATGACCTGGTAGACCTCGGGGTCGGCGGCGGCAGCGGCCTTCCCGGCCAGAAACGCCTCGGCCACGATCACCAGCGCGTCGGCCAGGCTCGACGACGTCGGCGCCGCGGGTCGGGCGGCAGCCGGAGCCTCGGGCGGGGCGGCGGCCACGGCCTCGGGCGGGGCGGCGGGTGGCTCGGGCTCGCGGGCCGCCCGCGTCTCCGCGGAGACGCTATGCCCGGCGCTCCCGGCGTTTTCGGCGTCCTGGGAGCTGTCCGGGCGGTCGTGCGGGTGCTCCAGGTCGCCGGCGGCCGCGCGCAGCGCCTTGAGCACGATCGCGCCCTGTAGCGGGGGCAGCCGGAACGTGCCGGACAGCGACCCGTCCTGCTCGAACCGCCAGGCCACCCGGCGACGGATTCGGGCGGCGGCGTCATCGGCCGAGCTGACTTGGCGGTGGGCCCGGGCGAACCGCTCCAGCTGGTTGCCGGTCATCGGGCCGGCTAGCTCGGCCAGGCCCGCCTCAGTATCCGGCGTCGCGATCCGGGTCAGCGCCCGCACCTTGGCATACGACAGGCGGCCCGCACCGAACTCGGCGAGGATCACTGGCAGCCCGCACAGGGCACGGGCCACCCGGACGTGCTCGCGGGCGGTGTGCGAGGACATCTGGCACTTCCACGACAGCCACGCCGCACAGCTGGGCATCTCCCAGCTCGCCCAGCCCCGCTGGGAGTCGAAATCACCCAGCAGCACCAGGAACCGGCATGTCGCGGCGGCCAGATGCCCGGCCAGCTCGCAGATCTGCGCCTCCAGCCGCTCCAGCGGCGCTAGAGCCGGGTCGGGGTCACCGGGGTCGAGCGTGGCGCTGCCGAGGTCGGAACCCGGTGATATAGTATCGAACATGTATTTGACGCTAACACGTGGCTATGACATTTCCGGCCGGTAGGGATCCGGCATGACTGCGGCCAGTTCCTGCAGGCGGGGCCAGAGGTGGCCGAGCGCCTCGTTCACCTCCAGAGCGGCTATCCGCTCCGCTTCGCCGCTGTCTTCCAGTACGTGCGCGAGGTCGGCCATCGGCCCTTCCCCCAGGGCTCGAAGTGCCTTTTCGTAGCCAGGCGTGAGGGCGGGGCCGATCCGGGATATCAAGGTGGCGAACGTGCCGAGTTCATCGCGGCACGGTCCGAGCCTGGTCGGCTGGGTGCGTCGCGCTTCGCGCGCGGAGAGCTTGCCGAACTCATGGCATCCGTCCCAGTAGCGATCCGGCCCCGCGAACCGCACGGTGGCGATCGGGCCGAGCCGGATCGCGGCCACGCACTGCAGGCATGGCTCAAGCGTCGTCGTAAGAACCCGGTCCTCGTGTCGGCGGAACGGCAGCCGGGCCAGGACGTTCGTCTCGGCGTGGGCCAGCGCGGAGCCGAATATTTCCCCCGGCGGTCCCCCGCAGTCGATCACCCGGTTACGAGCCGAGTACACGATCTCTCCATCAGAGGTGGAGGCACAGGCGCCCACGGCGATGTTCCCGGTTCGCAGGGCCTCCCAGGTCTGGCGGAACGCCTCCTGCCACGGGTCATCCAGGCTCGCCCACAGGCGTGCCGCGGCGGCCGCCGGGTCGCCGGGCATCTGGTCAGCCCCAGCGGACACGGACGCTTGACTGCCACAGGTCGAGGAAGCCGGCGTCTCCGGAGATCGTGACGCCGGTCTGAGCGGCGTCGCCGCGGTTCCACAGGAACAGGTACACGTCGGACGCCGGACCGGCCACGGTGCAGGCGGCCGGGCCGGCCGGGCCGGGGGCGCCGTGTTCCCGGCGGGCCAGGAGGCGGCCATCTTCGGCGCCGACGTACCAGGCGTGGCCGGTGTCGGTGGCCTGGACCCGCATGCCGCCCGGTTGCCCTGCCGACGGCCGGTATTTGCGCCGCTGCCCGAAGCCGGTGATCAGCTCATCGATGCCGTCGGCGGCGAACTCGGGATCGTACTCGGGCCGGAGGCCAGATGCGCTGTCCGCGTCGGCCCGGTGGATGGCGGTCTCGTGGGCCTGACGGCGAGCCCAGAACGCGAGCGAGGACGGGGCGTCCATGAACGTCGCGCACACCAGGCCGGGGTCGGCGGTGCTCAGCGTCTCGACCAGGGCGGCATGGCCCGCGCGGAACCAGTCGAGCAGCTCGGGATCGGCCGCGCCGCCGCGCAGGATGTCCTCTTCCGCGGGCCCGTCGAGCACGGTGTCCGGGCATTCGGTGATGTGCTGGGCCGCCCACCGGTGGATGTAGCCGGTATGTCGCAGCAGGTCCTTGACCTGCCAGGCGGGGCAGGGCGGGATGGCGGAGTCCAGGCCGGCCCGGTCGGCGGCGTCGGCGAGCAGGCCGCCGTGATGGCGCAGCGCGTCGATGTGTTCGTTGATGTCCATTAGCTCTCCGCGCGGAGGATGTCCAGGGCGTGGGCCAGATCCGGAGGATAGGCGCTGGTGAAGGAGACCTCGCGGCCGTCCGCGGGGTGAGCGAAGGTGAGATTGACCGCGTGCAGCCACTGGCGGGTCAGCCCCAGCCGGGCGGCGAGCACGGGGTCGGCGCCGTAGAGCAGGTCGCCGACGCACGGGTGCCTGATGGCGGCCATGTGCACCCGGATCTGGTGCGTGCGGCCGGTTTCCAGGTGGACCGAGACCAGGCTGGCGGCGCGGAACGCCTCGAGGGTGTCGTAGTGGGTCACGCTCGGCCGCCCGTCACTGACCACGGCGAACCGGCCGTCGCCGGACGGGTGCCTGCCGATCGGCGCGTCGACCGTGCCGCGCAGCGGGTCGGGGTGGCCCTGCACGAGGGCGTGGTACCGCTTGTCCACGGTGCGCTCCCGGAAGGCGCGCTTCAGCGCGCTGTAGGCGCGCTCGCTTTTGGCCACGACCATCACGCCGGTGGTGTTCGCGTCCAGGCGGTGCACGATGCCCTGGCGTTCGGCGGCACCACTAGTGGCCACCGTGTGCCCGGCGGCCAGCAGGCCGCCGATGACGGTCGGACCGGTCCAGCCGGGCGTGGGGTGCGCGGCCACGCCCCGTGGCTTGTCCACCACGATGACGTCGTCGTCCTCGTACAGGACGGTCAGGCCCGACACGGCTTGCGGCGGTTCGGCTGGCCGCGGCGGCGGGAGGGTGACCTGTAGCGGCTCGCCCGCCAGCACGCGGTCCGACTTGGCCGCGGGCCGGCCGTCGAGCAGCACCAGGCCGTCGCCGATCAGTTCCGCGGCCTTGGACCGGGACAGCCCGAACATCCTGGCCAGCGCGGCGTCGAGCCGTTCTCCGTCCAGACCCTCGGGAACATCGAGCCTGCGCTCACCCTGCGCCGTCATCGGCCCTCGACCGCAGACTGCGATTCCGGATATTCCGATTTCGGACTATCCGGATCTGGGGGAGCGGGGGCTGGGGGGGTGGACGGTCCGGGGGCGGCGGGGACGGAGGGGACGGGGAGGCAGAGGGGGCGAAGGAGGAGGCGGAGGCGGAGGAGGCGGAGGGGGAGGAGGCGGAGGGGGAGGAGGCGGAGGGGGAGGAGGCGGAGGGGGACGGAGGGGGAGGCGGAGGGGGAGGCGGAGGGGGCGGAGGGGGAGGCGGAGGAGGTGGAGGTGGAGGTGGTGGAGGGGGCGGGGGCGGGGGCGGGGGCGGAGCGGGAGGCGGAGGAGGGGGAGGAGGGGGAGGCGGAGGGGGACGGATCCAGGTCTGAGGTATCCGGGTGGGGGGCGCTTGCTTCGTGGATGGGTCTGGTGCCGTCGAGGCGGATGCCGAACAGGGCGAGCAGGACGACCAGGACGCCGGCGCAGACGATCGAGGAGTCGGCCAGGTTGAAGACCGGCCAGTGCGGCAGTTCGATCCAGTCCACGACGTGGCCCTGGAAGGCGCTGGGGGCGCGGAAGATCCGGTCCAGCAGGTTCCCGGTGGCCCCGCCGAGCAGCAGGCCCAGCGCGATCGCCCAGCCGATGCTGCGCAGGTTACGCGCGGTCCGCAGGATGTAGGCGATCACGCCGACCGCGATGGCGGTGAACACGATGGTCATCGACGTGCCGATGCTGAACGCGGCACCGCCGTTGCGAGTGAGCGTGAGGGTGAGCAGGCCGCCGAGCAGGCGGATGGGCGAGTGGTCGGCCATCTGGGAGACCACCACGGCCTTGGAGATTGCGTCGGCGGCGAGGACGAACACGGCCACCGCGAGCAGGAGGCCGACCCGGCGCGGCCGCGCGGGCACGCTCAGCGGCGTTCCTCCCGCTGCTTGCAGGCCACGCACAGGGTCGCCCGGGGGAACGCCAGCAGGCGCGCCTTCCCGATCGGCTTGCCGCAGGATTCGCATACTCCATATGTTCCCGCATCGATCCGGGCCAGCGCGCGCTCACCCTGATCGAGCAGATCCAGGGCGTTCTGGGTGAGGGCGAGTTCCTGCTCGCGCTCGAAGGCCTTGGTCCCGGCGTCGGCGCTGTCGTCGCCGGCATCGCGGACGGAGTCGTGGAGGCGTTCGGCGATGTCGGAGGCCGCCTTGGCCAGGTCGGCGCGCAGCGCGGCGGCCTCGGTCTCAAGCTCGGCCTGGACCTCTTTGAGTTCGGCGTCGGTCCAAGGTTCCTCGCCCGGACGCACCGGCAGATCAATGTTGGTTCCGGGGGGGACGACCCCCCCGAGCCCCCCCGAGCCTTCGGCGTAATTCACAGACATGTGCGGCCCCGTTCGTAACTGATCACCGGAGGATAAGTCGCGGTGCTACGCGAGGCAAACGCGGCGCGGGCCCAGGTTATGCCGGGTTAGGTGCGTGAATTACGCTGTGGCGATGCCTGGATTCGAGCCGCTGCCCGCGCAGGTCGACCTGCCCGCGCTTGAGCACGAGATACTCGGCCGCTGGCGGGACGCCGGGATCTTCGAGCGGTCGCTGAAGCAGACGGCCGGCGGCCCGGCCTGGATCTTCTACGAGGGGCCGCCGACGGCCAACGGGCTGCCGGGCGCGCACCACGTCGAGGCGCGGACCTTCAAGGACCTGTTCCCGCGGTTCAAGACCATGCAGGGCCATCACGTCCCGCGCCAGGCCGGGTGGGACTGCCAGGGGCTGGCGGTCGAAGTCGCGGTGGAAAAGGAACTCGGCCTGACCGGCAAGCGGGACATCGAGGCGTACGGGGTCGCCGAGTTCAACGCGCGCTGCCGCGAGTCCGTGCTCCGGTACGTCGACGCCTGGCTGGAGATGTCCCGGCGGATGGGCTACTGGGCCGACACCGAGCACGCCTACCGGACCATGGACCCGAGCTACATCGAGTCGGTCTGGTGGTCGCTCAAGACCGTCTACGAGCAGGGACTGCTGGTTCGCGACTTCCGGATCAGCCCCTATTGCCCGCGCTGCGGCACGCCGCTGTCCGACCACGAGATGGGCCAGCCCGACGTCTACCAGACCGTGACCGACCCGGCCATCACGGTCAGGTTCGGCCTGCTGGCCGTACCGGAGGGAGCGCCGGCCGAGCTCGAGGGCGCCGACCTGCTCGTGTGGACCACGACGCCGTGGACGCTGGTCTCCAACACCGCGGTGGCGGTCCATCCGGACGCCACCTACGTGGTGGCGGTCAGGTCGCGGGACGGCAGCAAGGTGGTACTGGCCGAGGACCTGACCGACCGGGTGCTCGATCATGACTGGCGCGTCGCCGCCCGGTTCAGCGGGCAAGCGCTTGTCGGAGCGAAGTACCACGCTCCGTTCGGCATCATAAATATCCCTGACGCCCACGTGGTGATTCCAGGGTCATTCGTGACTACAGAAGACGGCACCGGGCTGGTGCACCTCGCGCCGGCGTTCGGCGCCGACGACATGGAGGCGTCGCGGGCCCACGGGCTGCCGGTGGTCAACCCGGTCAAGCCGGACGGGCACTTCGAGGACGGGCTGCCGCTGGTCGGCGGGCTGTTCTTCAAGGACGCCGACCAGCGGCTGATCGAGGACCTGGCCGATCGCGGGCTGTTGTTCGCCTCACACCGGCACGAACACAGCTACCCGCACTGCTGGCGGTGCGGCACGCTGCTGCTGTACTACGCCGTGCCCTCGTGGTACATCCGGACCACCGCGATCAAGGACAAGCTGCTCGAGCAGAACGAACGGACGAACTGGTACCCGGCCACGGTCAAGGAGGGCCGGTACGGCGAGTGGCTGCGCAACAACGTGGACTGGGCGCTGTCCCGGACCCGGTACTGGGGCACGCCGCTGCCGCTGTGGGTGTGCCCGGAAGAGCACGTGACCTGCGTGGGCTCGCTCTCCGAGCTGTCCACGCTGGCCGGCCGGGACCTGACCGGGCTTGATCCGCACCGGCCGTTCGTGGACGAGATCACGTTCGCCTGCCCGGTCTGCGAGGAGCGCGCGCGGCGGGTGCCCGAGGTGATCGACGTCTGGTACGACTCGGGGTCGATGCCGTTCGCCCAGCACGGCGCGCCGCTGCGCAACTTCGACGAGTTCGCCGGGGCGTACCCGGCCCAGTTCATCTGCGAGGCGCTCGACCAGACCAGGGGCTGGTTCTACTCGTTGATGGCGGTGGGGACGCTGGTGTTCGGGCGTTCGGCGTATGAGAACGTGGTGTGCCTCGGGCTGCTTGTGGATTCCTCCGGCCGCAAGATGAGCAAGCACCTGGGCAACGTGCTCGAGCCGATCCCGCTCATGGAGGCGCACGGCGCGGACGCGCTGCGCTGGTTCTTCGCCGCCTCCGGGTCGCCGTGGAACGACCGGCGGGTGGGGCACGACGTGCTCAACGAGATCGTGCGCAAGGTGCTGCTCACGTACTGGAACACGGCCTCGTTCCTGGTGCTGTACGCGAACGCGGGCGGCTGGACTGCGTCGGTGGCGGCCCCGGCCGTGGCGGAGCGGCCGCTGCTCGACCGGTGGGTGCTGAGTGAGCTGAACGCCGTGGTGCGGGACGTCACCGGCAATCTGGAGGGGTTCGACACGGCGGCGGCCGGGCGGCGGCTGGCGGCGTTCATCGACGACCTGTCCAACTGGTACGTGCGCCGGTCGCGTCGGCGGTTCTGGGACGGGCCCTTGACGGCCGCGGGGGCCGCGGCGTTCGCCACGCTGTATGAGTGCGTGAGCACGCTGACGCTGCTGATGGCGCCGGTGGTTCCGTTCGTGACCGACTACGTGTGGGGCGTGCTGCGGCGCGAGGGCGCGGCGGAGTCGGTGCACCTGGCCGCGTGGCCGGCGTTCGACGCCTCGGTGATCGACCAGGACCTGTCGGAGCAGATGGCACTGGTGCGGCGGCTGGTGGAACTGGGACGTTCGGCCCGGTCGGGGGCGTCGGTGCGGACCCGGCAGCCACTGGCCCGGGCGCTGATCGGGGCGACGGGCTTCGATTCGCTCGCTGGTGAGCTGCGGGCGCAGATCGCGGCGGAACTTAACGTGGCCGAGCTCGAGGTACTGGGCGGTGAGCTGGTCGATTACTCGGTCAAGCCGAACTTCCGGGCGCTCGGGCGCCGGTTCGGGGCGCAGACCCCGGCCGTGGCGGCGGCGATCGGCGCGGCGCCGGCGGCCGATATGGCGCGCGCGGTACTGGCGGGCGAGACGGTCGCGGTGGAGTCCGCTGGCGGCCCAGTGATTGTCGGCGCGGATGACGTCATCGTGACCCAGACGCCGCGGGAAGGCTGGGCGGTGGCGACCGAGGCCGGGGAGACGGTGGCGATCGACATCGCGGTCAGCCCCGAACTGCGCCGGGAAGGCCTGGCCCGCGAGGTCATCAGGCGGGTCCAGGAGGCGCGCAAGAGCGACGGCCTGCAGGTCACCGACCGTATCCGGCTGGTCTGGTCGTCACAGGACCCGGACGTGACGGCGGCGCTGACCGAGCACGCGGGGCTGATCGCCGGCGAGGTCCTCGCGGTAGCGGCGGGGCCGGGTACCGACCCGGCGCCGGGTGCGCAGGCCGAGGCGGCGCAGGCCGAGGCGGCGCGGGAGCACGTCGAAGGCGATCTCGCCCTGCGGTTCTGGATCGGGCGAGCCTAACTCCGGATCTGATTCGGCCTGGTCGGGGAGGCATGCGCGGCACGGCGTGCAGCCCGCCTGCCGGGCCGCGCCGAGAGTCATCTTGTCCAGGTCATCCTGGCCCATGAAACGGATCAGCAGGCAGTGCGGGGTGTGATACCGCGGGACTCCTGGGACCACGGTTACCTCACGCTGGAGGTCGGCGGCCTGTGTCGCGTCGGCGGGCTGTGTCGCGTCGGCGGGCTGTGTCGCGTCGGCGGGTGCGGGGTCCGGGGCTGAGGCGTCCGGATCTGTTGCGGGGATCGCGGAGACAGAAAGTAGCTGGGTCTTCTCGGAAGACGGCTCGTCCTCGGGCTCTTGCGGCTTCTCCGGTTCCTGCCGGGCTTCGGGCTCTTGCTGGGCTTCGGGTTCTTGCTGGACCGCGGCGGGCGGTTCGTCGTGCGCCTGGGGTTCGTCGGGGACGGCCGGAGCGTCTGGGGCGTCCGGGGCTTCGGCGGGCGCATGGGCCTCGGGGGACGGGGAAGCGACCTTGGGCACGAATGCGGCGGCGGAGCCGGCCACTCGGGCGGCGTGGCGAGGGGCGGCGGGGCGAGGGGCGGCGGGGCGGCCGGGGCGCTGATGCGGGGGATCAGCTGGGTGGCGGGTGCGTCCGGTTGCCAGTCCCAGGTGGCCGGGCCGGGGGCTGGGGTGCCCGGGGCGGGCGCTGGCGGGGCGGACGGAGGACGGGGGGTGAAGGCGGCCGGGCGGTCGGCCTGGGCCGGGATGCCGCTCCCCCACGCGGTGGCCGCGACGTCGGCGGGCGGGGCGGCGGCCGCGGGCCAAGCCGAGGCGGCCGGGACCGCGGCCTCCCAGGGGGCGGTCTGGGGTGCGGGCTGCCCGGGCGAAAGATGCACGGTTGCGGGTCCCGGCCGGGCCAATGCGGGTTCCGGCCGGGCCAGTACAGGCTCAGCCGGAGCCGACGAACCGAAGAGTTCCTTGCGCTTGACCAGCGCGCCTATCGCCAGCGCCAGCAGGGCTACACCGCTGACTCCGATTGCGACGTAGACCAAGGCCAGCTTGCTGGTGACCACCCCGGCCACCAGCAACCCGACCGCGACGGCAACGAGAAGCGCGCTGAAACGGATCACGGGCGTTCTTTCAGCGATCCTTTCAGGTCCTCGCCGCGCCTACCGGCGGTCGCGCGAGGGCGCTCCCTCGGTGGTGCGGAAGCCACCAGAATGCGGCACGACCTCGGCGGGCATGCCGTACTGGCCGGGACCCTGACCACCGTTACGCCCGCCCACCGGCGCGCTCAGCGCGGCCGGCATCGGCGGCTGCGAGCCTGCTCCGACCGTGGGGAAGCCACCGGTTTCCGTGACACCTGCTTCCAGGTCGCGGAGCTGGCCCTCCAGGTAAGCCTTGAGCCTGCTGCGGTACTCACGCTCGAACGCGCGCAGGTCGTCGACCCGGCGCTCGAGCTCCTCGCGGGTCTGCACCAGCGAGCCCATGGCCTGGCGGTGGCGCTCCTGCGCGTCGCGCTCGAGGCTCTCCGCACGGGCGCGCGCGTCGCCGGTGATCTGCTCGGCCTGACGGCGGGCCTTGGTGAGCACCTCGTCGGCCTCGCGGCGAGCGCGGCCCAGGGTCTCGTCGGCTTCCCGGCGGGCGTCGGCGATCGCCTGGTCGGCGGTCTGCTGGGCCAGCGAGAGCACACGCGCGGCCGTGTCCATGTTGTCCTCGATGTGCGGCATCCCGCCCATCATGACCGGCTCGGGCTGGCGGCGCTCGGACATCATTGGCGGCTCGGGAGCCATCGTGGCCGGTACCGGGTCGGACAGCGGGGAGCTCAGAGCGGAAACCGACGACTTGCCGCCGCGCAGCACCTCCGCCAGCTTGGCCCGGAGTTCTTCGTTCTCCTGGAGCAGCCGGTCGAGCTCAGCCTCGACCTCGTCGAGGAAGGCGTCGACCTCTTCCTCGTCGTAGCCGGGCCGGAGCCTGGTCGTACTGAACTGCTTATTCCGCACATCCGCGGGCGTCAGCGGCATCTCGTCTCCTCGGCGCACTTGGACCGTGTTCCTCACGACGGTACCCGAATCAAAGGTGAGGCACAGCCACTTCGAGCAGGATCAAGACCACGATGAACAGAACCATAAAACTGAGGTCCATGGCCACCATACCGAGCCGGAGCGGCGGGATGAAGCGGCGGAGGAATTTCAGCGGCGGATCTGTCACGGTAAAGATCGCTTCGGCTAGTACCAGCACGAACCCGGTGGGGCGCCAGTCACGCGCGAACACCTGGACCCACCCGAAGATCATCCTGCCGATCAGGATGACCAAGTAGATCGTCAGCACGTAGGTGAGGACTTCCCTCAGGTACTGCACGAGTCCACCCGGCCTTCGGTGCCGCCTGTTCCGGCACGATCACTGATCACGATCATCACTGCTTGCTGGCTAGCTCTGGTTGAAGAAGCCGCGCTCTGCTATACGAGCCTTGTCCTCCGCGGTCACCTCGACGTTCACAGGCGACAGCAGGAAGACCTTGTTCGTCACGCGCTCAATGCTCCCACGCAGGCCGAAGATCAGGCCAGCCGCGAAGTCGACGAGACGCTTGGCGTCGCTATCGACCATCTCGGTCAGGTTCATGATCACCGGAGTGCCTTCGCGGAAGTGCTCCCCAATAGTACGCGCTTCATTGTAGGTGCGCGGATGCAGTGTCGTAATACGCGCCAGATCGCCTGGCTGCTCGGGACGCCACTCAGGGACCTGGTACCCCCCGTAGTCGTCGCGGCTTCCCCGTGCGTCGGCCTCGTCGGGGCCCTCGGACAGGCCGGACTCCTCGTACTCCTCATACTCTCCGTACGAGTCGTACTTGTCCTGATAGCGGTGATCGTCCTCAACGAGACCGAGGTAGACCGCCATCTTGCGCATGGCACTGGCCATCCTTCAGTCCTCCCAGCCTGTACCCGTCGTAGCCAGCCAGTCCGGCTCCACGCTCGGGACATTACCTGACACGAGCCCCGCGATCGCCGAGCAACGCCGTACCGATTCTCACGTGTGTCGCGCCAGCCCCGATTGCCGCCTCCAGGTCGCCGCTCATACCGGCCGAGATCACGGTGGCGGCAGGCCGGACGGCTTGGACGATCGCGGCGCTGTCGCGCAGCCGGGCAAAGGCGTCGGCGGGCGGCACGCCGAGCGGCGCGATGGCCATCACGCCCGCCAGGACCAGTCCCTCCTCGGCCGTCAGGGCCTCGGCCACCTCCCGGACCTGGCCGGCCGGGGCCCCGCCGCGCGCGGGATCGTCGTCCAGGCTGACCTCGATCAGGCAGTGCAGGACACGCCCGGCGCGGCGGGCGCCCGCGCCCAGCGCGTGTACCAGCCGCAGCCGGTCAACGGAGTGCACGAAGGTGGCGTAGCGCGCCACGCTGGCGGCCTTGTTGGTCTGCAGCTGGCCGATGAAGTGCCAGACGATATCGAGATCGGCGCACTGCTGAGCCTTCGGCGCCGCTTCGGCGTCGCGGTTCTCGCCGAAATCGTGGACGCCGAGCCCGCTCAGCAGCCGGACGTCAGAGGCGGGAAAGGTCTTGGTCACCGCGACCAGCGTGACGCTCTCGGGCGCGCGGCCGACGGCCTGGCACGCGGCGGCGATGCGGTCGCGTACCGCGGCGAGCCGCACGGCGAGATCCTCCCGCCGCGGAGAATCGGTCACTTGAGGAAATCAGGGACATCCAGGTCGTCGTCCTCCTCGAAGACGACGGGCCGACGCCGGGTGCTGGCGACGTCGAACGTCTTGCCCAGCTCGGCGTGCGCCGGGCGGGAGATCGACGAGTACGACGCGGAACTATACGAGGCTTCCCCGGACATGACCGCGTCGTCTCCGGACGGCTCGGTGGTCTCCGGCTCGGCCGCGGCGGCGGGCACCGGCGCTCCGAGCAGGCCGACGGCCATCGCGGGCATGCCGTGGTCGCTGCCCAGCCCGAGCTCGGCGTCCGCGGATGCTCCGGGCGTCTCGTCCCCGGCCCAGCGGCTGACCTCGGGGGCGGGAACGGTCGGCGGCGGGGTTACCGGCGGGGCCGGGGCGCTGTGCCTGGGTCCGGAGCTCGCGAACGAGGAGGTGCTGCTGAACGCGGTGCTTCCGGACTCGGCGCTGCCGCCGGTCCCGTTGCCGTTTCGGCTGTTGCGGTTCTCGTCCAGGCCCGCGGCGATGACCGTCACCCGGACCTCATCGCCGAGCGCGTCGTCGATGACCGCGCCGAAGATGATGTTCGCGTCCACCGCCGCGGAGTTGGAAACGAGCTGAGCTGCCTCGTTGATCTCGAACAGGCCGAGGTCCGAGCCGCCCTGGATGGACAGCAGCACGCCGTGCGCGCCGTCGATGCTCGCCTCGAGCAGCGGGCTCGAGATGGCCATCTCGGCGGCCGCGACGGCCCGGTCGTCCCCGCGCGAGGAGCCGGTGCCCATCAGCGCCGAGCCCGCGCCCGACATCACCGACTTCACGTCGGCGAAGTCCAGGTTGATCAGCCCGGGCGTGGTGATGAGGTCGGTAATCCCCTGGACACCGGAGAGCAGGACCTGGTCGGCGGCCTTGAAGGCGTCGAGGACGCTTACGTGCCGGTCGGAGATGGACAGGAGCCGGTCGTTCGGGATGACGATCAGCGTGTCGACCTCGCTGCGGAGCTTCTCGATGCCCGACTCGGCCTGCACCACCCGCCGCTTGCCCTCGAAACCGAACGGCCTGGTCACCACGCCGATGGTGAGCGCGCCGAGCGACCGCGCCACGTTCGCGACCACGGGCGCTCCCCCGGTGCCGGTCCCGCCGCCCTCGCCGGCGGTGACGAACACCATGTCGGCGCCCTTGAGAACCTCCTCGATCTCCTCGCGGTGATCCTCGGCGGCCTTGGCGCCGACATCGGGGTTGGCGCCTGCACCCAGCCCTCTGGTGAGCTCGCGCCCGACGTCGAGCTTGACGTCGGCGTCGCTCATGAGCAGCGCCTGCGCGTCAGTATTGATCGCAATGAACTCGACGCCCCTGAGTCCCTCATCGATCATGCGATTGACGGCGTTGACGCCGCCACCACCGATTCCGACGACCTTGATAACCGCCAGATAGTTCTGCGGTGCTGCCACGAGGAGGGTACCTTTCCGCTCGTTTTACCTTTGCCATGCCTCTGCCATCTCGGGGGGCGAAGTGCTGCTATTTCAATTGCGCCGCCGCAGCCCGCCGATTATGGCCCTGGGCTCGGGAAACCTCTGCTCCAGGGGGCGACGCGGAATTCACCGCCAGAGCCTCGTTCCGTCACCATCAGGTTTAACCTTCAGGTTAAGATTTAAAGTTTTTGCCGTCCAAACGATTGATACGGACAGTAGGGTCGGACGGGACCCGGGTCAACTAACCACGCGAGAACTGGTCAGCGTGTCGCAGGTCCGGCGATCATTTCCGGCATGGTTGGTGACGGCGCAGGCTTCAGTAGGTCACCGCGGTGCCCGACGAGCTCACGTCGTAGGAGCGCGCGCGGGTCTGCATGAGGATGGTGAGTTCCTTGGCCTTGGCCGCGGCGTCGCCCGGGCCGCCCCACAGGATCGTCACCCCGCTGCCCAGGGTCAGGGTCACCTGATCCGGGCTGGGCGCGCTGACCGAGGTCACCGAGGACCGCAGCCAGGCGGGCAGTTCGCCGAGCACGGCCGCTGCCGCGCCGACGTCCGGATCATCGCGAAGCGAGGAGACGGCGGCCGTGGTGCTGTAGAGCGGCATGCCCGGGGGCCGGGTCGGGGCCGACTCGACGACCACGCCGTTCGCGTCGATGAGATCGAATCCGCCGCGGGGCAACGCCAGGGCCAGCACCGAGGTTCTCTCCCGTACCGCGATGACCACGTGGTCCGGCCAGGACTTGGTGACCCGCACGCCGACGACCTGCCTGATGGTCAGGACCCGGCCCGCGATCTGGGCGGTGCTGAGCCGGATCAGCGGCGTGCCCGGCCGGATCGCGGCCACGGCCGTTACTTCTGACTCCGGGACCAGGCGGGTGCCGGTGACGACCACGGACCGGACCGCGAACACGCTGGAGTCGAACAGTGCCCAGGTCACGCCGCCGGCGATGCCGAGGGCGGCGAGCAGGAGCGAGACCGCGACCAGGCGGCCCCTCCGGCGCCGGCGCCCGCCCCGGGACGGCTCGCCGTCCCGGGAGGAGCCGCCGGGCCCGCTCACCCCTGCCGCCTCCGGATGGCCTCGACGAGTTGCGGGCCGAGCGCCGTGACGTCCCCGGCCCCCATGGTCAGCACCACGTCACCCGGCTCGGCGATCCGCGCGATCAGGGGCGCGACCTCGGTCCGGTCGGGGAGGAACAGGGCCCGCCCGCCGGGCACGGCGTCCGCGACGAGCTTGCCGGTCACGCCGGGCTCCGGGTCCTCGCGCGCGGCGTAGACGTCCAGGACGATCGCCTGGTCGGCCAGGCCGAGCGCCGTGCCGAACTCGTCGGCGAAGATCCGCGTCCGGCTGTACAGGTGCGGCTGGAAGATGGCGATGATCCGGCCATCACCGGTGATGTCCCGGGCGGCCCGCAGGTCGGCGGCGAGTTCGGTCGGGTGATGGGCGTAGCTGTCGAAGACCCGCACGCCGTCCGCCTCCCCCTTGAGCTCCATCCGGCGCCGTGCGCCCTGGTAGCGGGCGAGGGCGGCGGTCACCCGGGGCGGCGCGAAGCCAAGCTCCACGGCCGCGGCGAAGGCGGCGGTGGCGTTCAGCGCGTTGTGGCGGCCCGGGACCTGCACGGTCATCTGCGCGAAGATCTCGCCGAACGGGCTGTGGTCGGCGGTGACAGCGAAGCTGGTCGAGGTGCCCTGGGGGTGGACGTCGCCGAGCCGGTAGTCGGCGCGGACCGACTCGCCGTACCTGCGGACGCGCTGCGGGCTATTGGGCTCCAGCCGGGCCGCGACGGCCTCGGCGCCCCGATCGTCCGCGCAGGTCAGCACCAGGCTGCTGACGTGGCTGCCGAACGTGGCGAACGCGGCCTCGATCTCGGCCAGGCTCCCGTAGTGGTCCAGGTGGTCGGCTTCCACATTGGTGATCACGGCCACGTCGGGCGAGAGCAGGAGAAACGACCCGTCGCTCTCGTCGGCTTCGGCGACGAAGTCCATACCGGCGCCGTCCTCGGCGCCGAGCCCGGTCTCGGTGAGGATGCCGCCGATGACGTAGCCCGGGTCGGCGCCGCAGTCGCGCAGCACGGTGGTGAGCATGGACGTCGTGGTGGTCTTCCCGTGCGTGCCCGCCACAGCGATCACCCGGCGCCCGGCCATGACCGAGGCCAGCGCCGCGGCCCGGTGCATGACCCGCAGGCCACGCCGCGTGGCCTCGGCCAGTTCCGGGTTGTCCGCGCGGATCGCGCTCGACACCACCAGGGTGTCGCCCGGGCCGAGGTCGCCGAGGTTGGCAGCCGCGTGCCCGACCTGCACCCGGGCACCCTGCGCGTGCAGGTCGTCGAGCATGGCCGAGGGCATCGAGTCGCTGCCGGACACCCCGATCCCGCGGGCCAGCATGATCCGCGCGATGCCTGACATGCCCGCGCCGCCGATCCCGGCGAAGTGCACCCGCCCCAGGCGGCTGGCGGGCACCGGCTCAGCCGCCATGATCGAGCTATTGAGCATCAGGCTCTTGAGCATCTGGCTCCTTGCCCACAACGACTTGGATGATCGCCTCGGCGAGCCAGCGGTCGGCGTCGCCGCGGCCCAGCGACGCGGCCGCCTCGGACATGTCCGCGACCTGGTCGATGTTGACCAGCACGGGCAGCAAGGTGTCCCGGATCCACTCCGGGGTCAGGTCGGCGTCGTTGACCAGCATGCCGCCGCCCCGCTGCACGATGGGCACGGCGTTCAGCCGCTGCTCGCCGTTGCCGATGGGGAGCGGCACGTAGGCGGCGGGCAGGCCCACCGCGGTGAGCTCGGCGCACGTCATCGCGCCGGCCCGGCACAGCGCGAAGTCGGCGGCCGCGTAGGCCAGGTCCATCCGGTCGATGTAGGGCGTGGCCACGTAGGGCACCCCACCCGCCTCCCCTGCCCCCCTCTTTGTCACCGGCGCGTCCACACCGTTGCGCGGCCCGATGACGTGCAGCACCTGGACGCCGGCGTCCCGGAGCCACCCGGCCGCGCCGAACACCGCCTTGTTCAGCGATCGCGCCCCCTGTGAGCCGCCGGTGACCAGCAGGACGGGCATGTCCGGGCGCAGCCCGAAGTGGGCCCGGGCCTTGTCGCCGATGGCCAGCCGGTCAAGCTCGGCGATCTCCCGGCGGATCGGGATGCCCAGGTACTTCCCGTTCCTGAGCTGGGTGTCGGGATGGCCGGTGAAGACGTGCGTGGTGAACCGGGCGCCCAGCCGGTTGGCCAGGCCTGGCCGCGGGTTGGCCTCGTGCACCACGATGGGCACCCGGCGCCTCCGGGCCGCCAGGTAGGCGGGAGTCGCGACGTACCCGCCGAAGCCGACGAGCACCTGGGCCCTGGTCCGGTCCAGCACGCCGGCGGCGGCGTTGATGGCACCAGCGAGCCGACCGGGAACGGTCAGCAGCTGGGGTGTCACGCTCCGGGGCATCGGTACGGCGGGGATGAGCTCGAGCGGGTATCCGCGCAGCGGGATCAGCCTGGTCTCCAGGCCGCGCTCGGTACCCAGGCAGGTCACCTCGACGTCCGGGTCGGCCCGCCGCAGGGCGTCCGCTACCGCGAGAGCTGGTTCGATGTGTCCGGCGGACCCGCCGCCAGCAAGCAGTACCCTCATGCCTCGTCCCTGAACTGCTGCCGCTCTATCGTCGGCGCTTGGATAGACCGAGCCAGCTTAGAACGCGCAGCGGCCAGCCGGGGCCGCGTGCGAGCAAAGCCTCCTGCGCACCCGGCTCATGCCTGGCGAACGACATCAGCATGCCCAGTGCGACCAGGGTACTCAGCAGTGACGACAGCCCGGCCGAGACCAGGGGCAGCGGCACGCCGGTGATGGGCAGGACGCCGATCACCGCGCCGATATTGACCACGGCCTGGATCACGATCCACGCGGTGATGCCGGTCGCGGCCAGGCGCGCGAACACGTCGGGCACGCGCCTGGCGATCCGGAGGCCGGCGAACGCCATCCCGCCGTACATGACGGCCACGCACAGCGTGCCGACCAGCCCGAGTTCCTCGCCGATGATGGCGAAGATGAAGTCGCTCGTGGATTCGGGAACGTAGCCCCACTTCTGCCGGCCAGCGCCGAGGCCTACGCCGAAGATGCCGCCCGAGCCGAGCGCGTACTTGCCCTGCGTGCTCTGCCAGTTGGCGCCGCTGTGGCCGCCCTGCTGGTCGAAGAACCCGAGCAGGCGGCCCAGACGGTATTTCGCCGACACGATCATGAGCACCATGGCCAGGGCCATCAAGATGAGCAGGCCGCCGAACACCCGCCCGGGTGTCCCGATGACCCACAGCAGCGCCAGGAAGATGACCAGCAGGATGAACGTGGTGCCCAGGTCGTCGCCGGTCATCACGAGCAGGCACAAGACCGCCGTGCCCGGCATGAGCGGAACGAGCATGTGCCGCCAGTCGGCCAGCTGGCCCAGCTTGTCCTTGCGGGCCAGCAGGTCGGCGCCCCACACCACCAGGGCCAGCTTGGCGATCTCGGAGGGCTGGATCTGCTGGCCGCCGAGGTTGATCCACCGTGCCGCGCCGTTCTGCGACACGCCGACGCCGTGGATCAAGGTGAGGCACAGCCCGACGATGGCCAGCGCGAGCAGCGGATAGGCGAAGGCGCGGAACAGCCGCGGCGACGAGCGGGCCGCGACCCACATCAGCGGCAGCCCGATGGCGGCGCCGAGCAGCTGCTTCTTGAAGTCGGAGTAGGGCGACAGCCCCGCGATCAGGTCGGTAACGGACGCGGTGGACTCCACCATGACCAGGCCCAGCCCGAGCAGCAGGACCGTGAGGCCGAGGACCAGGTGGTAGGACGTCAGCGGCCGGTCGAGCAGCCCGCGCCAGACACCGATCCGGTCCCGCACGCCGTCCAGACGCCGCGGGCCGGGCCGGCCCGCCTCCGCTGTGCCCGGCGTCTCCGGCGCGCCCAGGTCCGGGTCGGCCAGGACGTCGGACCCGTCGGGCACCTGGAGATACATGGTTCCAGTCTGTTCGCCGGGCCGCGCCAAGACCCGGACATCCGGCGCGTGTCGCCCGGGATTTCCGCTAGGCGCAGGTCCAGGTGCGGGCGCGGCCGATGCGTTGGAAATCGGGCCACGCCGGCCCGGCGCTGTGGACGGGGCCGGACTTCTGGCATCATGTGAACCGATGAGCAGGCCAGATTCTTCGCGCTTCCCGGTGACGGTGACCCGGCTTCCCCTGACACGCTGCGAGATATGCGGGCGTACCCTGGCCTACCAGCCCGGCCAGGCCAGCGCCGTGCTGACCAAGCACTACCTCCGGATGCACCCGGAGGCCCTCAGCGAGGCGGCCGAGGCCACCGGCGCGTAGGACCCATCCGATGTAATCTGGGGCATGGGCTTGGCCGCCTTGATCGCGTGGCTGCTCACCGCCAGCATCGGCGGCTACATGCTGCGAACCTGGGTCGCGCGCGGTGGCCTGCGCCGCCAGCGGGCGACCGGCGTGGGCGTGCCGCCCGGCGTGGTGTTCGGTCACGCCGGAGCCGCGCTGTCGGGGCTGGCGGTCTGGATCAGCTACCTGAGCAGCGGCTGGCACCCGCTGGCCTGGATCGGCGTGACCCTGGTCTGCGCCGCCATCTGCCTGGGCATCTGCACGGTCACGCTCTGGACGCCCTATCCGGTGCTTCGCCAGCCGGACGCCGGCCGGGAGGACCTGGAGCGGTCCGATGAGCATCATGACGTATTCACCGTCACCGACGAGATGATCGCCAGCCTGCTCGCCGAGCCGGTCCCGGTCCGGCGGCGCCGGGTCCACCTGCTGCCGCTGATCCCGCTGGTGCACGGCTTCGGCGCTTTGGCCACGTTCATGCTCAGCGTGACGGCCGCGCTGCTGCCTGTGCGCTAAGCCGCCCCGATTGGGCATCGGGCCCGCTGGTCAGGCACGCTGGAGGCATGGCAGAGACGCTGACAATGATGGCGGTACACGCCCATCCCGACGACGAGGCATCGAGCACCGGCGGGGTGCTGGCCGCTTACGCCGCCCAGGGCATCCGCACGGTGGTCGTGACGTGCACGAACGGGGAATTCGGCGACGCGCAGGGCGGCGTCAAGCCGGGGCAGGACGGGCACGACACGCAGGATGTGGCCCGCCTGCGCCTGGCCGAGCTGCGCGAGTCCTGCGCGATCCTCGGGGTCACGGACCTGGAACTGCTCGGCTACCACGACTCGGGCATGCCCGACTGGGACTACAAGGACCGGCCCGACGCCTTCTGCAACATCCCGCAGGCAGACGTGGCGCGGAGGATCTCCGGCCTGATCGAGCGGTACCGGCCGCAGGTCCTGATCACCTACGACGATCAGGGCGCGTACCAGCATCCCGATCACGTACACGCGAGCCGCTGCGCGCAGGCGGCCTTCGCGGACACCGGCATCCCGGCCAAGCTGTACCTCAGCGCCATGCGCGGCAGCGACTGGCGCAAGGTCTGGGAGGCGCTGCGCGACCTGGGCATGGAGGTCCCGGACTTCGAGAACCGCGATCCGGAGCTGATCCGGCGCGGCCAGGAGTCTGAGGCGCGCATCACCACCACTATCGACATCCGGCCGGTGCTGTCCCGCAAGCGCGACGCGCTGTTCGCGCACGGCAGCCAGATCAACGACTCGTGGTTCAGCAAGCTGCCACCCGAGGTCGCCGAGGCCACCTTCGGCCGGGAGAGCTTCATCCGGGTCAGCGACACGACCGGCGCGCCGGTGCCCGAGGACGACCTGTTCGCCGGCCTGCGCCCGTCTCCTAACGGGACTGGGCGATGAGCAGCGAGCCGTACGCGGCCGCGGTGGGACTGGTCGAGCGGTACGCCGCCGCCCTGGTGTCCGGGGTGCCGGACCGGCCCGAGGACGACGGGTTCTTCGGGCCGGCCAGCGTGACCTGGCGGCTGGCCGCCGACCTGTCCGGCCCGGTGGCGGGCCTGCGGTCGGTGCTGATCCAGGCCCTGCACCCGCTGGCCATGGCCGGCGTGGACCAGCACAGCGACTGGCGGCACGACCCGGTCGGCAGGCTGGCCGCCACGTCGGCGTACGTCGCGACCATCACCTACGGCGACCGGGCCAGCGCGAGCAAGGCCGCCGGGCGGGTCCGGGCCATTCACGAACACGTCCGGGGCACGGACACCGTGACCGGCCGCCCCTACGCCGCCGGGGACCCCGCGCTGCTGCTGTGGGTGCATGCGGCGCTTGTCGATTCCGCGCTCGAGGCGGCCCGGCTGTTCGGTACGCCGCTCGCGATGACGGACGCCGACACCTACCTGGCCGAGATGGCCGTCTCGGCCGAGCTGCTCGGGGTCCCGCGCGAGATGATCCCGGACCGGGTGAGTGCCCTGCAGGAGTACCTGGACGGCGTCCGGCCCGAGCTGAGGTGCACGCCGGCGGCCGCGGAATCCATGGGCTACATGCTGGACCCGGAGGGCATGGGCGAGGAGATCGCCGAGCTCTGGCAGGACCTGCGGGACGCGGCGCTGGTCGCGCTGCCCGGCTGGGCCCGGGACCTGTACGGCTATCCGGACCCGCCGCCGCTGACCTCCGAGCGCCGGACCGAGATCCGCCAGACCCTCGGCGTGTTCGACGCGGTGTTCACCGCCGAGCCCGGAGTGCTCGAGGCGCGGCAGCAGCTCACTTTGCGGATCCGAAGCGCCGCAGGCTCGGGGGGGCACGGGGGGGTCGTGTCTTCCCCGGGGGGTCCGGGGGGACGGGTTCCCCCGGAGAAAAAAAGCAGCAGGGCGGCACGGGGTTGAGGCGACGGGGAGCGAAGCTGGCCGTAGTCTCGGCGGCCAGCGGGGCATCGATCGCGGCGCTGGCGGTGCTGGGACGGCGCCGCAGGCGGGGTGGCAGGAGCCTGCGCGTGGAGCGCGGGCTGACGGCGTTGCGGCTGGCCGCGCGGGGCGGAGCGCGGTACGCGAGCAACGCGCCGCGGCTGTTCGCCAGCGCGGGTGAGCACCGGCAGCAACTGCGGAACGACCTGGCCCTGCAGACGGCCGAGGACGTCGCCGCGACCCTGGGCACGATGAAGGGCGTGCTGATGAAGCTCGGCCAGATGGCCAGCTACGTCGACGACGGCCTGTCGCCGACGGCCCGCCGCACGCTGCGCCGGCTGCAGGACAGCGTGCCGCCGATGAGCGCCGGGCTGGCCGCGCAGGTGGTCACCGAAGAGCTGGGCTCGCCGCCGGAACGGGCGTTCGCCACCTGGGATCCCGAACCGATCGCGGCCGCCTCGATCGGGCAGGTGCACCGGGCGATCACCCACGACGGCCGCGCCGTCGCGGTGAAGGTCCAGTACCCGGGCATCGCCGAGACCATCGCGGCCGACCTGGGGAACGTCGCGCTGCTGCGCCGGATGCTGAAGATCACCGCGCCGAGTCAGGACGTCGACGCACTGCTCGCGGAGCTACGGGAACGGATCACCGAGGAACTCGACTACCGCCGTGAAGCCCGCAACCAGCAGCTGTTCGCCGACTACTACGAGGGCCACCCCACCATCTCCGTCCCGCGGATCGTGCCCGAGCTGTCCACCCGCCGGCTGGTGACCAGCGAACTCGCCGACGGGGCCAGGTTCGCCGAGCTGGCCGGCTGGTCGCAGGCCGAGCGGGACCTGGCCGCCGAGACGATCTACCGGTTCGTGTTCCGCAGCCTGTACGAGGCGCACGCGTTCAACGGCGACCCGCACCCGGGCAACTACCTGTTCCGCAGCGGCGGGCGGGTCACCTTCCTGGACTTCGGCCTGGTCAAGCGCTTCACGGCCGAGGAGATGCAGCCGCTGGCGGCGATGGTCAAGCACCTGTGCGTGGACAACGATCCCGAGGGGTTCCGCCGGGCCATGGTGCAGGCCGGCTTCCTGATCCCGGACGCGCCGGTGTCCACGCCGCTGGTGGTGAAGCATATGGCGGTGTTCTACGACACCGTCCGGGAGCGCGGTCCGCGGACCATGACCGGCGAGTACGCCTCCGCGGTGACCCGGACGTTCTTCGACTTCCGCAGCCCTCTGGCCGCGTACGCCCGGATCCCGCGCTCCTACGTCATCCTGCAGCGGATCAACCTCGGCCTGTTCGCCCTCCTCGGCGAGCTGCACGCGACCGCCGACTGGCGCGGCATCGCCGAGGAGATCTGGCCGTTCTTCCAGGGCCCGCCGTGCACCCCCATGGGGGCCGCCGAGGCCGCGTGGCGGTCACGGAGGCCGGCGGGCATGAACCCCGTTACCGCGGGCCAGGGAGGAACGGGAAAGCCGGGGACAGGTCGAACGGCCGCAGGTACTGCGCCGGGGTGTAGCTGATAAAGGCGGCCGGGGTCGCGACGAGCTTGCCGGTGCTGGGGCTGGTGAAGACGTTGAGGCTGGCGCCGAGGTCTGCCGCTTCCTGGTTCAGCACGGCCGGGGCCGGGACGTTCCACTGCCCGGTGGCCAGGCGGTTCAGCAGCGTCTGGAGCGCGGTGAGGGTCTCGGCCGGGGTGAACGTGCAGTGCCCGGCGCGGTTCACGAAGATCTGCCGGAGCAGGTTCCCGTGGCCGGCGCGGTCGACGATGCTGCTGTAGGCCTGCTCGTTCTCCGGCACGACCAGGCCGTCGCCCGTGGTGTGCATGGACAGGACCGGGACGGAGATGTGACCGTTGAAGGCGATGTTCTTGGCCAGGTAGATCACGGCGAACGGGTTGGCGTTGATCCGCGGGGCGCTGTTCAGCGTCCGCAGGTCCCTGGTCAGGTTGAGCCCGGCGGCCTGGTAGAGCGCCGTCACCTCGTTCAGGTCGACCGACTTGGCCAGGTCGCTGACGTAGTTCACGCCGACGTTCCACGACGGGTTACCGCCCGCCCGGGCCTCAAGCTCGGCGCGGAAGGCCAGGACGAACGGGAAGGTGACCTGGGTGTCCCACAGGAACTGGTTCTGCTCCTGGGCGGCGTAGTCGGTGGCCGCGGGGTCGGGCGAGAGCGGGGTGAACCAGCCGGGCGTGTCGCCGAGCGCGGCGACCAGGGCCAGGCGGGCCCGGCCCTGCGGGGTCGCCTGCGCCGCGGCCACGGCCGCCTCGCCGGCGGCCAGGTTGGCCGAGGGGTTCTTGATGTTGACGACCTGGATATTCGGGTCGATGAGCTGCTGGAACGCGAACGCCGCGTCGAGGGCGGTGTTCCAGGTCGCCACGCCGCCGGACAGCACGCCGCACATCGGCAGCGCGGCGTTGAACAGGTGCGGGTAGTCCTGGATCAGCCCGGCGGTGATGATGCCGCCCAGCGAGTGGCCCCACGCGATCGTGGTCCGCGGCTTGCCGAAGGCCCGGTCGAAGGCGCCCAGCGTGTTGACCTGGTCCGGCAGCGCCTGCTGGATGGCCCAGCCGGTGGTGGCGTAGGACGACCCGGCCAGGGCGTAGCCGTTGCCGAGCAGGGCAGCGCCGGTGAGCGGGTCGCCGACGTCCTGGGCCGGGTTCTTGCTGCCGGGCGTGACGTAGCCGTGGCTGTAGAGCAGCAGCGTCCCGTTCCAGGTGCCGGACGGGCACTGGATCAGGTACGTCGCGCCGTCGTCGAGCGGTCCGGTCGTGGTGGTCACCGCGCCGGTTCCGCCGCAGGCCGAGGCCGGCCCGGCGGCGGACGCGGCCGTCGATCCTGCCGTGAGCCCGCCGACCACCAGTGCGGCGGCGAGCGCCGCCCCGGCCAGTTTCCTTGTCCGCACCATGAACCCACGCTCCCGCTCAGTGATCCCCAGGACGGGACGTAACTTACCGCTAACTAGCGTTTACCGGTAGAAGACGCCACAAGTTGGCCGGATTGAGACGCCGGATTGAGACGGACGCCTGGCTAGTAGGAGCCGAACCAGCCGGGGACGTCGAGGCGGAACGTGTCGCCGGGGACCATGGCGCGCAGGTCGGCCTCCAGCGCGGACAGGCGGGCCGGGCCCAGGGCGCCGGCCCACCGGGAGCGGATGTCGTCGAAGATCATCGCGGACATGACCAGTGCCTCCAGGCCGCGCGGGGTGATGCGAACCAGCTTGCGGCGCCGGTCCTGATCGTCACCGGCCCGTTGCACGTAGCCAAGTTCCTCGAGCCGGTCGATTGTCTTGCCCGCGGCCTGCTTGGAGATGCCCAGCCGGCGGCCGGCCTCGGTGGCGGTGGCCCCTTGCATGCCGATGGCCTGCAGCGCGAAGCCGTGCGCGGGGCGCAGGTCCGGGTGGCCGCGGCGGGCCAGCTCGGCGTGCAGTTCGTCGACGATCGAGCGGAATCCGCCGAACAGCAGCAGAGGCAGCTCGAAGCCGTAAGTGACCGGTGGCCCGGCTTCGCTTGAGGTGTAATTGTTTGACACGATCGACAACCTTGTTTACTGTTTTAGACAACCTAGTTGTCTATCTTATGTGAGGAGCGGACATCGTGTCCCGGTTCCCCGAGTACACCATCGAATCGGCCCCGGCTGCTTCGCGACGGTTCATGGTCGCGACCCAGAACCACCTCGGCTACCTCCCGGCCGCCACCGCCCGGTGGGCGGCCTCACCGCACCTGCTTGAGGCGTTCGGGCGGGTGCTGGCGATCTTCGAGAGCGCCACGCTGGACCCGGTGGCCCGCGAGGTGGTGGTGATGACCCTCGCCACGCGGAACGGCTGTCACATCTGCGTGGCTATGCACACCGCCCGGCTGACCGAGCTGGACGCGTCACCCGATGCGATCGCGGCGCTGCGGGACGCCGCGGTGCTGGCCGATCCGCGCCTGGACGCGCTCCGGGTGTTCACGCTGCGGGTCCTGGACCGGGCGGGCGACGTCGGCGACGACGCGTTGGCAGCCTTCCTGGCCAGCGGCTACACCCGGCAGAACGCCCTCGAAGTGGTGCTCGGCATCGGCACCTACACGATGTCGACGCTGGCCAACCGGCTCATCGACGCGCCCCTGGACGACCAGCTCAGCGCGTTCGCCTGGCACACCGCGGCGGGGTTAGCCGACGTAGAAGATGCCTAGGCCCAGGGCGACGCAGATGCCGGCGATGATCCAGAAGCGGACGACGATCGTGGTCTCGGCCCAGCCGACCATCTCGAAATGATGCTGCAGCGGCGCCATCTTGAAGACCCGTTTCCCTCGCCCGGTCCTGATCCTGGTCACCTTAAAGACGGTCACCTGAATCACGTCGGACATCGTGATGATCACGAACAGGCCGCCGAGCAGGAACAGCAGCAGCTCGGTGTGGGTGGTGATGGCCAGCCCGGCCAGCACGCCGCCCAGGGCCAGCGATCCGGTGTCGCCCATGAAGATCTTGGCGGGCGGCGCG
The DNA here is from genome assembly GCA_963819785.1 of uncultured Actinomycetes bacterium. Classification (GTDB taxonomy): domain Bacteria; phylum Actinomycetota; class Actinomycetes; order Streptosporangiales; family Streptosporangiaceae; genus Palsa-504. The sequence continues at coordinate 181,593 of CAWFXW010000026.1, forward strand.
TTCCACCACAGGAACCCGATGCACGCGCCCATGACGGTGGCGGCCACGATGGCCAGGTCCTGCGGGTCGCGCACCTGGTAGCAGGCCGGGGCCATGTAGACGGTGCAGTCGTTGCGCAGCTGCCAGATGCCGATGATCATGTAGGCGGCGAGCGCGAGGATGGCCGCGCCGGTGGCCAGGCCGTCCAGCCCGTCGGTGAGGTTCACGGCGTTGGACGTCCCCGACACCATGAGGATGGCCAAGACCACGAAGAACACGATGCCGATCGGCGGGCCGAAGTCCGCGTAGAAGGACAGGTGGGTGGACGCCGGGGTGATGTCCCACCCGTCGGGGAACCTGATGGCCAGCACGGCGAAGATCGCGCCCACGATGGCCTGCCCGGCCAGCTTGGCCCCGCTGCGCAGGCCCAGGCTGCGCTGCATGTAGAGCTTGATGAAGTCGTCGGCGAACCCGACCAGGCCGAGCCCGGTCATCAGGAACAGCACGAGCAGCCCGGAGGCCGACATGGCGTCGCCGGTGGCCAGGTGGCCGACGAGGTATCCGGCCAGCGACGCGGTGATGATCACCGTGCCGCCCATGGTCGGCGTGCCGCGCTTGGACAGGTGCCCCTGCGGGCCGTCCGACCTGATCTCCTGGCCGTAGCCGCGCTGGGTGAAGACCTTGATGGCCAGCGGGGTGCCGAACAGCGCGCAGAACAGCGAGACGGCCGCGGACAACAGGACGGTCTTCACCGGGCAGCCACCTCCAGCCCATCGCGGGGGGGATAGGGGGGGTCGCCCCCCCCGGCTAGCAGAGCAGCCGCCACGCCCTCCAGGCGGGCGGCACGGGACGCCTTAACCAGGACAACGTCGCCGGGCTTCAACTGGTTCGACAGGGCATCGAGCGCGGCCTGCCCGTCGGGGACGGCCAGGGCCTCGCCGGTCCAGGATCGCACCCGCCGCGCGCCGGCCAAGATGGGCGCGGCCTCGTCGCCGACCGCGATGAGCCCGGCCAGTTCGGCCTGCGCGGCGAACTCGCCGATGTCCTCGTGGCTGGCCCGTGAGATGCCGCCGAGCTCGGCCATGTGGCCGAGGATCGCGAACCCGCGGCCGCCCGCGGCCAGGTGGCGCAGGGCCTGCAGCGCGGCGCGGACCGATTCGGGGTTCGCGTTGTACGCGTCGTTGATGACCGTCACCCCATCCGCCCGGCGACGGACCTCCATCCGCCACCGGCTGCGCGCCATCGCCGCGCAGAGCCCGTCGGCGATGTCAGCCAGGCCCAGGCCGAGCTCGCGGGCCAGGGCCGCTGCGGCCACCGCATCTGGCACGATATGGGCGCCGTGCAGCCGGAGGGTGATCGCGGCCTGGCCTTCCGGTGTCAGCAGGGTGAAGGCCGGCCGCCCCTCGTCATCCAGCCGTAGGTCCGCCGCCCGGATCGCGGCGGAAGAGTCGTCGACGCCGAAGGTGACGACGCGGGCGGCGGTGCGGGCGGCCATGGCCAGGACGCGGGGGTCGTCGGCGTTCAAGATGGCCACGCCGTCGGCCGGGAGCGCCTCGACCAGCTCGCCCTTGGCCCGCGCGACCTGGTCCAGCCCACCGAACTCCCCGGCGTGCGCGTGGCCCACGTTCAGCACCACGCCGTACCGGGGCGGCGCGACGCGGCACAGGTAGGCGATGTGCCCGGGCCCCCGCGCGGAGAGCTCGAGCACCAGGTACCTGGTCGAGGCGTCCGCGCGCAGCACGGTGAGCGGGTGGCCGAACTCGTTGTTGAACGAGCCGGCGGGCGCGATCGTGGGGCCGAGGCGCTCGACCAGCTGAGCGGCCAGGTCCTTGGTGGTGGTCTTGCCCGAGGAGCCGGTGATGCCGGCGATCACGGCCTCGGGCAGCGCCTCGGCCACGGCCCTGGCCAGCGCGGCCAGGGCGGCCGGGACGTCGCCAACCAAGATCGACGGAGCGAGCACCGAGGGAACCGGGACCGGCCGGGTAGCGAGCACGGCGGCCGCACCGGCCGCGACGGCGGCGGCGGCGAAGTCGTGCCCGTCGGCCCGCTCCCCCGCGACCGCGGCGAACAGCCCGCCGGGGCCGGCCCGCCGGGAGTCGATCACGACCTCGCCGGTGACCGCGACGGCCGGGTCGCCGTGCAGTTCGCCGCCGGTGATCTCGGCGATCCGGCCCAGGGTCAGCGGGATCACCGGTCCTTGGCCTTTCGCTCCAGTTCGGCCGCGGTGACCTGACGGTCATCGAAGGGCAGGACCGCGCCCGCCACGTACTGCCCGGTCTCATGGCCCTTGCCCGCGATCACGATCACGTCGCCGGGACCGGCCGAGGAAACAGCCTGGGCGATGGCCGCGGCCCGGTCGGGCTCGACGATGACCCGGGCCCGTTCCTCCTGTGGCACGCTCAGCACGCCGTCCAGCATCGCCACCAGGATGGCGAGCGGGTCCTCGGTTCGCGGATTGTCACTGGTGAGAATGGCCACATCGGCCAGCGACGCGGCGGCGGCGCCCATCATCGGGCGCTTGGCCCGGTCCCGGTCGCCGCCGCAGCCCAGCACGATGATCAGGTTGCCCCGGGTGACCGGCCGCAGCGAGCGCAGCACGGCCTCGACCGCGCCCGGCTTGTGCGAGTAGTCGACGAACGCCGTCACGTCCAGGCCGGAGGCGGGCACCCGCTCCAGCCGCCCGGGGACGCCCGGGCAGGCCGCGATGCCGGTCACCGCGTCCTCCAGCCGGACGCCGGACTCGACCAGGGCGACCACGGCGCCGAGCGCGTTAGCCACGTTGAACGCCCCGGCCAGCCCGACCGAGACGTCGGCCTCGACCCCGCCGGGCCCGATGACGCGGAACGTGCTGCCGTCGGCGCCGGACCGGACGTCGACCGCGCGCCAGTCCGCCTCGTCCCGTCCCAGGGCCGAGAACGTGGTGACCGGCACGGGCGCGGAAGACGCGAGCCGGCGCCCGTACTTGTCGTCGATGTTCACCACGCCGATAACGGGCGGCATAAACAAGGAAGCCTTGACCCGGAAGTAGTCCTCCAGGTCCGGGTGGAAGTCCAGGTGGTCCTGCGACAGGTTGGTGAACACCGCCACGTCGAAGCCGGTGCCACCGACCCGGCCCAGGGCCAGCGAGTGGCTGGACACCTCCATCGCGGCCGCGGTCACCCCGCGTTCGGCCATGACCGCGAACAAGGCCTGCAGGTCGGGCGCTTCCGGGGTGGTCAGCGAGCTGGGCAGCCGGTCCGGTCCGATCCTGGTCTCCACCCCGCCGATGAGGCCGGTCTGGTGGCCGGCGGCACGCAACCCGGACTCCAGCAGGTACGTCGAGGTGGTCTTGCCGCTGGTCCCGGTCACGCCGATCAGCTGGATCCGGCTCGACGGGTTCCCGTACACCCAGCACGAGACCTCGCCCAGCTTGCCGCGCGGATCGGCGAGCACGAAGACCGGTACCCCGGTCTGCGCGGCGCGGGCCCGCCCGTCCGGGTCGGTCAGCACCGCGACGGCTCCCGCGGCGACCGCGGCGGCGCAGAACGCGGCGCCGTGGACCTTGGTCCCGGGCAGCGCGACGTACAGGTCGCCGGGCATCACCACGCGCGAGTCGAGCGTGACGCCGGTGACGCACCCCAGGTCGTTCGGTGAAAATGAAGTTACTACGGAGGCCAGCCGGACACCCAGGAGCGAGCCGAGAGCGGACAGAGGCTTCGGCTGCTGACGGGCGGGTCGGATCGCCACGGGGTGAGGGTACCTCCTATCACGGCGCGTTCAGGCGGATCTTGGCGGGGGTCGCGCCGTCCGGCGGGATCTGCAGGGTGGCCAGCGCTTCCTTCATCACCTGGTAGAAGACCGGGCCGGCCACCACGTCGCCGTAATAGCCGCCCTTGCGCGGGTTCTGCACGTTCACCGCGATCACCAGCTGGGGGTCGTCGCCAGGCGCCATGCCAATGTAGCTCGACCCGTAGACGCACAGGGCGCAAGTTCCGTTGGATTCCTGCGAGGTGCCGGTCTTGGCGGCGATCGCGTAGCCGGGGATGATGCCCCAGGGCTGGCCGCCCTCCTGGTCGATGGCCGGCACCTGCTCCAGGATCTGCCGCAGTTCGGCCGCGGTCTTGGCCTGGATGACCCGCTTGGACGGCGACGGCGCGGCGGGCGTGTACTTGCCTGCCGGGTCGGTCGTACCCTCGACCAGCGTCGGCTGCACTCGCACGCCGTTGTTGGCGATCGTCGCGTAGACCTCGGCCATCTGGATCGCGGTCACCGCCACGCCCTGGCCGAACGCCAGCGTGTACCGGGTGTCCGGCCACCACTGGGAGACCGGGGGCAGCTCGCCCGAGGTTTCCCCGGGCAGCCCCAGACCACTGGGCTGCCCCAGGCCGAACGCCCGCAGGTAGTCGTACTGGACCTGCGGGGTGATATGCGCGGCGACCTGAGAGATGCCCACGTTGGAGGAGTGCGCGATGATGCCGGCGATGGTGTACTTCTCGCCGGGGGCCCACTCGGCGTCGTGGATGAGCTGGCCGCCCTCGTTGATCTGGTACGGGATGGTGTAGGCGCTCGTCGGTGTCTGGCCGCCCTGCTCGAACGCGGCCGCGGCGGTGATCACCTTGGCCGTGGAGCCCGGCTGGAATTCGTTCTGCACCGCGATGTTGGCCGCCTGGCCCACATTCGTGATCGTCGACGGGTCATAGGTGGGCCACTGCGCCATGGCCAGCACGTAACCGGTCTTGGGCTGGATGATCACCACCGTGCAGTTGCTGGCCTTGCTCTTGGCCACCCGCGCGGCGCAGGCCTGCTCGGCGTCGTACTGCAGGGCCGGGACGATGGTCAGGCGCAGGTCGCTGCCGTTGACGACCTGGCGGTTGTCGCTGCCCGCGAGCGGGATCTGCTGGCCGTTCGTGCCGATCTGGACCTGCTCGCTGCCGGCCCGCCCGGCGAGCAGCGAGTCGTACTCCTGCTCGAGGCCGGCCGCGCCGATCAGGGTTCCCTGGTTCGTACCGGTGAAGCCGACGATGTTGGCCGTGGTGTCGCCGTCCGGGTAGGACCGGGCGTAGGTCGGGGTCAGCGCGATGCCGGGCAGGTTCAGGGCCTGGATCGCGTCGCCCGTCTGCGCCGGCACGTTCTTGGCCAGCGGCACGTACTGCGGCGAGGACGGGTGCTGGATAAGCCCGAGGATCTGGTCGGCGGGCATGTTGAGGTACGCGGCGAGCTTGGTGGCGACCTGGGCCTGCTGGGCCACGGGCATCTGCGGCGGGTCGGCGTACACCAGGTAGGTGGTCACGGTCATGGCCAGCACCTCGCCGTTCGCCCCGGTGATGGTGCCGCGCATCGCGGGCAGCACGATCGGCTTTTCCCGCTGCTGCAGGGCCAGGACGCGGTAACGGCCGGCCTCCAGCCCCTGCAGCTGGACCAGGCGGGCGGCGAACAGGGTCAGCACGAAGACGATCGCGAGCAGGCTGATGCCGAGCCTGCGGGACGGGTTTCCCCGCGGGATCAGACGCCGGGGGGTTTTGGGACGGGGCCGCGGCGGCGGGTTTCTTTCTGCCGAACGGACCGGCCTGCGTGCCCCCGGTCCTCCCGGCGGCGGCGCGGGCCGTCGCCGCGGGTCGCCCTGGCGGTTCCGGGGGGGCGGGTGGCCGTGAGCGGGGCGCGGTGCTCGATTGGCCTGGGCCTCCGGCCGCGGCGGTCCGGGAGGCCGCCCGCCGGGGCCGGGGCCGCGCGTGGGGGGCCTGCGCGGGGGGTCGTTCGAGGTCACGGGGTAAACCCGGGGACGTTGATCTCCGCGTCTGACTTGGAAACCCGCCCCTTCACGACCTTCCCGGTCTTGAGGTTGATGAACTGCAGGGCCGGGTTCGGCCGCATGCCGAGGTCCTCGGCCTCCTGCGCGATCTTGGCCGGCGAGGAGGCCTGCGCGACCTGCTGGATGAGTCGCTGCTCCTGCTTGGCCAGGCTGGCGTTCTGCTGCTGCAGGCTGGTGATCCGGTACGACCCCTGGGCCAGGGTGGTGCTGATGACAAGCAGCGAGACCAGCGCCCCGCCGAGCAGGCCGACCAGGAGCAGGATGAACGGCGCCCGCTTCTGACGCGGTCCTTGGGTCCGGGTCCGGGTCCGGGCGAGCGGCGGACGAGACGCGGGCTTGCCGACCGGCTTGGCCGGCTTGACCGGCTTGGCCGGCTTGACCGGCTTGCTGGCCGGCTGGGCGGGCCGGGTTCCCGGGCTGGTGAGCGGCCGGGTGTGGCGCGGGGCGGGGTACGGGCGGGTCCGGGGGTCCGCGGGCGCGGACGCGGACGCGGGCCGGGGACCGCGCCTGCGCGGCATCTCGCGCGGGTCATTAGGGGTGCGCGGAGGCGTGTAGGTGGCCATGTCAGTACCCCCTTCGGGTCATGCGGCTTCCCGGATCCGTTCCGCGGCCCGCAGCCGGGCGGAGGCCGCGCGCGGATTGCCGGTGACTTCGTCGCTGTCCGGGCGTTCGGCGCCCCGGGTTAGCAGGCGGAACTGCGCGGTAGACACCCCGGCGGGCACGGGCAGCCCGGGCGGCGTCTGGTCGGCGGAGAGCCGGACCAGTTCGCGCTTGACGATGCGATCCTCCAGCGAGTGGTAGGCCAGCACGACCACGCGACCGCCCACGGCCAGCACGTCCAGCGCGGCGGGCAGCGCACGGCGCAGCGTGCCGAGCTCGTCGTTCACCTCGATCCGCAGCGCCTGGAAGGTGCGCTTGGCCGGGTTCCCGCCGGTGCGGCGCGTCGCCGCGGGGATGGCGTCCTTGACGATGGCGCTCAGCCGCGAGGTGGAAGTTATCGGCGTGCGGGACCGCTCGCGGACCACCGCGTCGGCGATCCGGCGGGCGAAGCGTTCCTCGCCGTAGTCGCGAAGCACGCGGGCGAGTTCGGCGGCCGGGTAGCCGTTGACGATGTCGGCCGCGGTGCGGTCCTTGGTGCGGTCCATCCGCATGTCCAGCGGGGCGTCCTGGGCGTAGGCGAAGCCCCGGGCCGGATCGTCCAGCTGCGGCGAGGACACGCCCAGGTCGAACAGCAGGCCCATGACCTGCTTCGGCCGGGGGCCGGAAATAGGCAGGGCGGTCACGATCGCGGGAATCTCGTCGTAGCGGGCGTGCACCAGCGTGACCCGGTCGGCGAAGGCAATGAGCAGCTCGCGGGCGGCTTCGATCGCGGCCAGGTCGGCGTCCACGCCGATCAGCAGCACGCCGGGGCAGGCCTCGAGCAGGGCGCGGGCGTGCCCGGCGCGGCCCAGGGTGGCGTCCACGAGCACCGCGCCCGGGCCGGCCAGGGCCGGCGCGAGCAGCGCGGTGACGCGGTCGGCGAGCACCGGCACGTGCCGTGCCTCGTGCCGCGGCCCGTGCTGTTGCTCTGGCATGCGGCCCCCTCTCTGCATCGTCCGTACGCGCTGTCCCCCTCGGCCGGCCCCCATCTGCGGACGCTGCCGGCTGGCACCGGGGAAGTGATGCCAGCAGGGAGCGGCGGATGGAGGCCGGCCTACGATCGCTACAGGATTCCCGGGTACACCTCCTCGGAGGCACCTGCGAACGAGTCCTCCTGGGTGGCCAGGTAGCTCTCCCAGGCCTGGCTGTCCCAGATCTCCAGGCGGGTGTTGGCGCCGATCACCACGCAGTCGCGCTGCAGTCCGGCGTAGGCGCGCAGGGCGGCCGGGACGGTGATCCGGCCCTGCCGGTCGGGAAGCTCGTCGGAGGCACCGGAGAACAGCACGCGACCGTAGTCGCGGGACGCCTTGTCGGTCACCGGAGCGTTGCGGAGCTTCTCTGTGATGCGGGCGAACTCCTCGCGCGGCCAGACGAACAGGCAGCGGTCCTGGCCCTTGGTGATCACTACTCCCCCAGCGAGCTCTTCCCGGTACTTGGCGGGAAGGAACAGCCGACCCTTTTCGTCCAGCCGCGGCTGGTGAGTGCCGAGGAACACAGGCCCTCACCTCCCGGCGCCATCCTCCACCATTGCGCTCCACTGTACCCCACATTCCTCCACCGTCAACGCCAAAAAGTCCCGGATCTTGCTCGGTGGCGCCATGAAATGGCAGGTAGATGGGCGTGGAGTGAAGTGGGGGGAAATTCGCGCCAGGGTGGCCCGCAGACCCGATGGCCGGTCCGGTAGGCCGGAAGGGTCGCCAGGCTCTCCGGGATAGTGGCAGGTAAAAACGGTGAATCGCTGACGGGTTCGGCGGGTTCGCCGACGCCGGGGGCGGGGGTGGGGCGTTGTGGAGGGACGGGGCGGTAGGCCAGCCGGCCGCGCTATCCGGTCACCATTCGGTTGCCGTTGTGTCCCGTGATGCGTGCAATGACGCCGAAGCAGGGCCAACGTCGCGCGTTGGCCGGAGAAAGACGTACTGTAGCGTTACAGCCGCTCGGCCGGGAGCGCTACATGAGATCACAAGTCTGGCTGGCTAGCCTGGCCGCCAGCGCCTTCAAGGAGGCCATGTGGTTCTAGACACCGGACGGCAGACGGGGAGCCCGATCGATGATCTAGTGCCGGCGGCGCGCAGGATCGGCGGGGCGATCGAGTCCGTGATCGAGGGGAAACCCGAGGCGATCCGGCTTACCCTCGCCGTGCTGCTAGCCGAGGGGCATCTGCTCATCGAGGACGTGCCCGGCGTCGGCAAGACGATGCTGGCCAAGTCGCTGGCCCGGGCCATCGACGGCACTGTCCAGCGGGTCCAGTTCACGCCGGACCTGCTGCCCAGTGACATCACCGGGGTAAGCACGTTCAACCAGGAACGCCGCGACTTCGAGTTCAAGCCGGGCCCGGTGTTCGCCAATATCGTGCTCGGCGACGAGATCAACCGGGCTTCGCCCAAGACCCAGTCCGCGCTGCTGGAGTGCATGGAAGAGCGCCAGGTCACGGTGGACGGGACGACGCACCTGCTGCAAGCGCCGTTCATGGTCATCGCCACCCAGAACCCGGTGGAGATGGAGGGCACCTACCCGCTGCCCGAGGCGCAGCGGGACCGGTTCACGGCGCGGCTCTCGCTGGGCTACCCGTCGGCCTCGGCCGAGCGGGAGATGCTCAACACGCACGGCTCGATGTCACCGCTGGACCTGCTCAAGCCGGTGGCGCGGGCCAGCGACGTGCAGGAGCTCGTCATCGCGGTCCGCGAGGTCCTGGTCTCGGACCAGGTCAAGGACTACATCATCAGCCTGGTCAACGCGACCAGGACCTCACCCGAGCTGCGGCTCGGCGCGTCCCCGCGGGCCACGCTGCACCTGCTGCGGGCCAGCCGGGCGTGGGCCGCGCTCGACGGGCGCGACTACGTGATCCCGGACGACGTGCAGGCGCTGGCCGGCCCGGTGCTCGCGCACCGGCTGCTGCCCACGGCGGAAGCCATCGTGGAACGGCACCTGCCCGAGCACGTGGTCAAGCGGATCGTCGCTCAGCTGCCCCTCGCGCGGCGCTGACGAGGGTCGGGTAGGTCGGGCGGAAGGAGAGCCATGCGGGGGCTATTCGGCTCGCTGACCACGCGGGGCAGGTCGTTCGTGGCCGCGGGCGGCGCGGCCATGGTGTGCGGGCTGGCCATCCCCGAGCCGGACCTGGTCCGGGTCGGCGCCCTGCTCGTCATCTTGCCGCTCGTGTCCGCGCTGATCGCGCGGCGGTCGCGGTACCGCCTGGCGTGCAGCCGCCGGCTCGACCCGCCGCGGGTGCCGGCCGGGCAGCTGACCGTGGTCACCGCGCGGCTGGAGAACGTCTCGCGGCTGCGCACGGCCGTGCTCCTGGCCGAGGACGTGACACCGTACTCGCTGGGCAGCCGGCCGCGGTTCGTGCTCGACGAGATCGAGCCGGGCGGCAACCGCGAGCTCAGCTACCAGATCCGTTCCGACACCCGCGGCAAGTTCACCATCGGGCCGCTGCGGGTCCGGGTGGCCGACGCGTTCGGGCTGGTGGAGATCAACCGGTCGTTCAGCACGACCAGCACGCTGATCGTCACCCCGAAGATCCACCCGCTGCCGCGGGCGGCCGCGACGAGCAGTTGGCTCGGCGAAGGCGACGGCGGGATGCGGACGATATCCGCGGTCGGCGAGGACGACGCGGCGACCAGGCCCTACCAGAACGGCGACGGGCTGCGCCGGGTGCACTGGCGGTCGACCGCGCGCTACGGCGAGCTGATGGTCCGCCGGGAGGAACACCAGTGGCGCAACAGCGCGTCGGTGTTCCTCGACACCCGGCGCTCTGCGCATATGGGCTCCGGACCCTCGGCCACGTTCGAATTCGCGGTCAGCGCGGCGGCCTCGATCGGCGCGCACCTGACCGGCGAGGGCTTCCGGGCCCGGCTGATCACCGAGGCCGGCGAGATCGCCCCGCGCGGGACGTTCCAGGACACGCTGCTCGACATGCTGGCCGTCATCAGCCCGTCGCGCGAGGTCAGCCTGGTGCCCGGCGCGGCGGCGCTGGCCCACGCCGGGGGGCAGCTGATCGTGGTGCTCGGGCGGATGTCCGTCGAGGACGCCCGCCATCTGGCGGCGAGCAGGCGCGGGAACGCGCCCGCGATGGCCCTGCTGCTGACCGTGGGTGCGTGGAACTCGGACCTGGTGCCGGAGGAGACGGCGCGGACGGCGGAGATCCTGACCGCCGCGGGCTGGCGAGTCGCGCTGGCCAGCGCCAGCACTCCGCTGGCCACGGCCTGGCAGCAGTTGCACCGGCCCGCCGACCGGCCGATTCCCGTCGGCGGCTTGGGAGGTGAGCCGCGATGACCGCGAACCGCAGGATGACCTGGACCGTCGCGGTGGCGTGCGCGCTGTTCTCCACCGTTCTGTATCCCCTGTTCACCGGCTCCACCTGGTTCTACGCGGGGCTCGGCGCGATCATCACGGTCGCGGCCAGCGGGGCGCTCAGCCGGCTGCGGACGCTGCCGGTCGTGGTCTGCCTGGCCATCAGCGTGGCCGGGCTGCTGCTGTACCTGAACCTGGTGTTCGAGGTGCGCCATTCGTGGGCGCTGGTCATACCCACGCCGGGATCGCTGAGCAGGCTGTGGGATCTGGCGGGCACCGGGATCGGCGACGCCAGCAAGTACGCGTCGCCCGCCCCGGAACTGCCCGGCCTGATCCTGATCGCGGTGAGCGGGATCGGCATCACCGCCGTCCTGACCGACCTGATCGCCGTCCGGCTGCGGTCCACCGCGCTGGCGGGCCTGCCGCTGCTGGTCCTGTTCACCGTGCCGATCACCATGAACGCGCAGCACGAGAACCTCGGCACCGCGGTGGTGTTCTGCCTGGGCACGGTGGGATACCTGGCCATGCTGAGCGCCGACGGCCGGGAGCGGATCCGCGTGTGGGGCAGGCTGGTCTCGCTATGGCGGTCCGGATCGCTGTATGAGAGCACCGCCCGGCGCGGGGCAGCGGCGTACTCCGAGACGCCTGCCGAGGAGCAGACGAGCACGGCGCTGCGGATCAGCGGCCGGGAGACGGGCCCGGATACCCGGGCGCTGGCCGCCGCGGGCCGGCGGGTGGGACTGGCGTCGGTCGTCCTGGCGCTGTGCGTGCCGCTGCTCGTGCCTGGCCTGCACCCCAGCAAGCTGATCTCCTCGGGCCCGGGCATCGGCGGCAGCGGAGGCAGCGGGGGCAACCCGGGGCTGGCCCTGCCGGACTCGCTGTCGCAGACGATGACCGAACTCCAGGCCAAGCATCCGACCACCGTGCTGAGCTACACCACCTCCGCCGCGAAGAACCCCCCGTACCTGCAGACCTACGTGTACGACGACCTGACCGAGACGGGCTGGCACAACACCGAGTACGCGGCGGGCGAGGCCCAGGCCACTACGATCCCGTCCGCCCAGGGCCTGCTTGGCCAGGCCAACTACCATCAGGTCAGGACCTCGGTCAGGGTGGCCGGCAACGCGCTGATCAACCGGCAGGCACCCACGTTCCTGGCCATGCCGTATCCGGCCGTCCAGGTCAGCACCCCGCCCGGGATCTGGCTGACCGACTCCGAGCTCATGGTGTTCTCGCAATCTCGCGGGGCCACCGTGCAGAACTACCAGGCGACCAGCGTCGACGTGGACCCGACCATCGCCCAGCTGAACGCCGCCGCCAAGCCGCCCGCGGGCCTGCAGGCCGACCTGGCCCTTCCCGCGTCGTACCAGACCAAGGCGCTCAAGCAGATCGCGGAGCAGCACACGGCGGGCGAGACCACCGAGTACGGCAAGGTCAACGCGCTGGCCGCCTGGCTGTCCGGCACGACGTTCGAATACAGCGCCGCCGGGCCGCCGGTCAAGTCCGCGGCCAGCCTGTACGACTTCCTGACCAAGACCCACCTCGGGGTCTGCGTGCAGTCGGCGTGGGCGATGACGGTCCTGACCCGGCTGCTCGGCATCCCCGCCCGGCTCGCGGGGGGCTTCACCGGAGGCACCCACGGGCTGGGGAAGACCTACGTGGTCAAGACGGACGACGCGCACGCGTGGGCCCAGGTGTACTTCTCGGGCTACGGCTGGATCAACTTCGAGGCCACCCCGGCCGGCGGTGACGGCAGCGCGCAGGCCAACAGCTACCAGACCGGCGGGGTGAACGGGTTCAGCGGGCCGCCTATCGGTCCCGGGTCGATCGGCGGGAGCGCGGGGCCGACCAATGCCCAGCCGACGGCCGGCGGCCAGGCCAACAAGTTCATCGGGACCGACAGCGGACTCAACGGTCAGCTGTCGGGCAAGTCGGCCGGGACGCCGTGGGCCGCGGTGGCCCTGGCCATACTCGCGGCCATCGTCCTGGCGTGCGCGGTCATCGCGATCGTGGCCCCGCCCGCCCACCGGGTACTGTCGGCCCATGCCCCCGAAGGAGCCAGGCGGCGGCGTCCGGTCAGCCTGACCAGCGTGGCGCTGGTGGTGGCCGCGGCGGCGATCATCGCGCTGGCGCTGTACCGGCTGCTGGCCCACACCTCCGCCGTGAACCTGGGGGCCGGCTGGACGACGGTCGGCATCGCCTTCGGCGCGGCCGTCGCGTTCGTGTTCGTGGCGCCCGCCGTGATCCGGATCGGGGTCCGCCGCGGGCGCTGGCTGCGGGCCGGCGACGACGCGCACCGGGCCCACGTCGCCTGGCGTGAGTTCCGCGATGACCTGCACGACCTCGGCATGGGCTACTCGCCGAGCGAGCCGCCGCGGACGCTGGCCGACCGGGTCAGCACCGGGCTGCCGGAGCGGTCGAGGGAAGCGGTGCGCAGGCTGGCGTTCGCCGAGGAGCGGGCCAGCTACGCGGCGCGGCCGTCCGGATCGGCCAACCTCAAGCGAGACGGCGCCGCGGCGCGGCGCGGTGTCGCCGCGTCGGTGCGGCGAAGCACCCGCTGGCGGGCCCGGATCTTCCCGGTTTCCGTGCTGACGGCGGTGGCCGACAGCCTGACCGGGTGGAGAATTCCTTTCTCAGCGGTTCGGCGAGAGGGTCCGGGAGGACGCTACATCCGGCGGTCGCCCTCCTGACGGCGGCGCCACCGCTCCTCCATCCGCTCCATCATCCGGGCCCGCCAGCCTGGCCGGGAACCCTGAACCCGGCCGGGACCGGCCGCCTTGACCTCCTTGAGCTTGGCCCGCGGGGGGCGTACCCGGACCGCGTGCCGCCGCCAGCTGACGACCCCCCACACCAAGGACAGCAGCACGACCGCCGCGCCGGCCGCTTCCAGGTACAAACGATGGGTCACTACTCCGGCCGCGACCGCGCCTGCGCCGATCACAATGCCGACGAATGCCTGCACCAGTTTGCGCTTGTAGTGCACGCGCGGATCGCTGGAGCGCACGACACGCCCGAACTTCGGATCCTCCCTGTAGAGCGCTTGCTCGATCTGCTCCAGCTGGCGCTGCTCGTGTTCAGAGAGCGGCACGACGCCTCCTGTAAAAAACCCATGCGCCCGGCACGTGTGCGGTGACCTCCACCTCACATACCCGGTTCTTTTTCCAGAATACGAGCGTAGACACACCGCTTGGAAGAGCGGACCCCCGTCGCATGTCAGAAAGCCTCCCGGCCTGGGCGATCGGAACGGTCCGGATCCTGCACCAGGGCGGCCGGACGGACCGCGCTGGCCCCGAACCGGCGGGCGATCTGGTCGAGCGCCTGCTCGGCTTCCCGCCAGCCGACCGGCCTGTCATCGAGGCTGAGCTGGGTATTCGCGCCGGCGGCCGGCACCAGCCCGGATGCCCGGACGCCGACCAGCCGCAGCCGGACGCCGCGGTCCAGCCCCGACGACTCGTACAACGCGCAGGCTGTGGTGTATATCTCACGGGCTACGTCGGTTGGATACGGCAAGGTACGGGAACGGGTCAGCGTCTTGAAGCTGGCCAGCCGGAGTTTGACCGAGACGGTCCGGGCCACGTACCCGCCGGCGCGCAGTCCCTGGGCGGTCCGGCCGGACAGCCTCAGCAGCTCGCGGCGGATCCGGTCCGGGTCATCGATGTCGGTGGCGAAGGTCTCCTCGGCGCCGACGCTCTTCTCCCGCGCGTGCGGCGTGACCTTACGCTCGTCGCGGCCCCAGGCCAGGGCGGCCAGGTGCGCGCCGTGCGCCGCGCCGAGCTCGCGTTTCAGGGTGTCCAGCGGGGTGTGCGCGATGTCGCCCACCGTCCGCAGGCCCAGGCGGGCCAGGACCTGTTCGGCCCGGTCCCCGACTCCCCACAGCGCGGCCACCGGTAGCGAGTGCAGGAAATCCAGCACGCCGGCCCGCGGTACCACCAGCATGCCGTCCGGCTTGCAGCGGGCCGAGGCGATCTTGGCCACGAACTTCGACGGCGCGACCCCGACCGAGCAGGTGATGCCCTGCTGCTCCTGGACCTGGGCGCGGATGCGCGCGGCGATCGCGGCGGGCGGGAATTGGGGTCCGAGGCGGCGCAGCGCGCCGGAGACGTCGAGGAACGCCTCGTCCAGCGCGAGCGGCTCGACCTCGGGCGTGACCGCGCCGAAGATGGCCATGACCTCCTTGGAGGTCGCGGCGTAGACCCGGTGCCGGGGCGGGACGAACACCGCCTGCGGGCACAGCCGGCGCGCCCGCATGACCGGCATGGCCGAGCGGACCCCGAACGCGCGAGCCGGGTACGTCGCGGACAAGACCACGCCGCGGCCGCCGGTCGCGCCCACGATGACCGGCTGGCCCGCGAGCTCGGGCCGGTCCCTGATCTCGACGCTGGCGTAGAAGGCGTCCATGTCCACGTGCAGGATGTGACAGCCCGTGTCGTCCGGCGGCGGGTCCTGCGGGACGCTCATGACGGCCAGCG
This sequence comes from uncultured Actinomycetes bacterium, assembly GCA_963819785.1. Lineage (GTDB taxonomy): Bacteria > Actinomycetota > Actinomycetes > Streptosporangiales > Streptosporangiaceae > Palsa-504. The sequence continues at coordinate 196,758 of CAWFXW010000026.1, forward strand.
ATGGCCGAGCACGTGCAGCTGGGCGGCGATATCACGCAGCGGCGGGGTGCTGGCGGCGGCCTCCTCAAGCGCCCGCAGTGCCTCGGTGGCGGCCGCGTCGCCGTCGAGCAGCGCGCCGGGCACCAGCCCGGCGAAGATCCGCAGCCCGTGCGCCTCCCCGGCGCGCAGCCCCGCCTGCTCCACCAGCGCGGTCAGTCCGGGGAGCGTGAACCGCCGCGGAGTGCGTTGCGCCGCGTCGGTCAGCAGCGTCCGGGCTTCGGCGAAGCGGCCGGCCAGGGCCCGGTGCAGGACCGCGGCGACCGCGTTGGCCGCGATCACGCTGACCGTGGCCGACGGCCGCAGCACGCGGGCGATCGCGCTCATCGCGTCGGCCGGCTCGTCGACGTACTCGAGCACGTTGTGGCAGATGACGAGGTCGGCCGCGGCCGACCCGACCAGACTGTCCAGACTGGCCGCCTCGCCCTGCACCGAGGCCAGGCGCGCACCCGCCTCGGCGGCGCGCCGCTGCGCCGCGGCGAGCGCGTCCGGGCTCGGGTCGACCACGATGACGTTGTGCCCGAGGGCCGCGAAGGGCACGGCCAGCCCGCCGGTCCCCCCGCCCACGTCCACGATGTCCAGGGCCGGGCGCCCGGTGGCTGCCACCCGGCCGGACACGACCACGCTCAGCACGTCCCAGACGAGTGAGGAGCGGACGCCGTCACGCCTGAAGTCCACGGCCACGCGACCCTCCTTCGGTCCAGTCCAATGTAGCGGTGAAGAGGGGTTACCCAGGCCGGACGGGTCAGAGCCCGCCTCTGGCTACTTTCCGTACCTGATCGGTGAACTTCCGTGACCGATTCGCCGTATATATAACCGTGCGGAACTCACAGATTCTTCTTTACCTGACCTCGTGGCATCTCCAGCGCGCATGCACCCGACCACCGTATGCTCTTCGCCATGGCTGAGCACCTCGAGTTGCCTCGCCCCTGCCGGCTGCTGCTGACCGCAGGCTGGAACCTGGCCGAATCCCTCGGCATCCCGGTCGCCGGCTACTTCCTCGGGGCGCAGCTCGGCGGGCGGGACGCGGGCATGCTGGCCGCGACCGGCGTGGTCTGGCTGACCGTGGCCGGCCGCAAGGTCATCACGCGCAGCGTGCCCGGCCTGCTGACCATCTCGGCCCTGGTGCTCACCCTGCAGACGGCCGTGGTGATCGTCACCGGCAGCGTGCTGTTCTTCCTGCTCCAGTTCCCGCTGGCCAACCTCGGCCTGTGCGTGCTCTTCGCCCGGACCGCGCCCACCCGCAAGCCGCTGGTGGCCCAGCTGGCCGCCGAGGTAGTGGCGCTGCGGCACCCGTCCCATCACCCGGGCCTGCACCGTTTCTTCCAGGGCGCGACCTGGCTGTGGGCCGGAATCTTCGCCGTGTCCACCGCGGGCCTGGCGGCGGCCATGGAACTCGAGCCGGTCAAGGTATTCCTGCTGCTTACCACGGCCGTGACGATCGGCGGCGTGGTCGCGGGCACCTTCTTGTCGGCGTTCTGGTTCTTCCGCGTGCTGCGCCGCTTCGGCCTGCACGTCCGCTTCGCCCAGCCCTAACTCTCGGAGAGCTCCAGCGAGGGCTTGAGCTCGGCGATGCGGGCGAGGAGGCCGTTGACGAACGCCGGGGAGGCGTCGGTGGACAGGTCGCGGGCCAGCAGGACGGCCTCGCTGATGGCCACGCCGTCGGGGATGTCCGGGGCCCAGAGCAACTCGTAGACGCCGATGCGCAGCACGTTGCGGTCCACGGCCGGCATCCGGTCCAGCGTCCAGCCCTCGGCGTACTCCGAGATCAGCTCGTCGATCCGGGCCGCGTGCTCGGTCACGCCGCGGACCAGGTCCGCGGCGTAGGCCGAGACCGGCGGGCTGGCCAGCTCGATGCGTTCGGTGAGCAGCTCAAGCACGGGCACGTCGCGCAGCTCGGCCTCGAACAAGACGTCCAGGGCCCGCTTGCGCGCCTTACTGCGGGCAGGCACCTAAGCTCTGCCGAGGTACTGGCCGGTCCTGGTGTCGACCTTGATCTTCTCCCCGGTGGAGATGAACAGCGGGACCTGGATCGTGGCGCCGGTCTGGAGCGTGGCCGGCTTGGTCCCGCCGGTCGAGCGGTCGCCCTGGACGCCGGGGTCGGTCTGGCTGATGGTCAGCTCGACGGCCGCGGGCATGTCCACGTACAGCGGGGTGCCGTCGTTGAACGCGACCGTGACGGTCTGCTCCTCCAGCAGGTAGTTCGCGGCGTCGCCGACCACGTCGGCGGGGATCCGCGGCTGGTCGTAGTCCTGCGTGTCCATGAACACGAAGTCGGCGCCCTCGCGGTACAGGTACTGCATCTCACGGCGGTCGATGGTGGCCACGTCGACCTTGACGCCGGCGTTGAAGGTCCGGTCGACCACCTTGCCCGACATGACGTTCTTCAGCTTGGTGCGGACAAAGGCAGGGCCCTTGCCCGGCTTGACGTGCTGGAACTCCACAACGTTCCAGAGCCCGTGGTCGATGTTCAGGGTCATGCCGTTCTTCAGGTCGTTCGTGGTGGCCACGTTCGGTCTCCAGGTAAAAGGACGAGAAGTTCTCTCGTGGTCGTCGTGAGCAGGCCCGTTCCGCCGGCCCCCACGACAAGAACGTCCTCGATCCGGACTCCGCCCCTGCCGGGCAGGTAGACACCAGGCTCGACGGTGATCGGGACCCGATCGGCAAGCTTACCCGTTCTGGCGTACCCGATGGTCGGTGCCTCGTGCACCTCCAGCCCGACGCCGTGCCCGAGGCCATGGCCGAAGTGCTCGCCGTGCCCGGCCTCGCGGATCAGGTCCCGCGCCGCGGCGTCCACGTCGGCCACGTCCGTGCCTGGCCGGGCGGCCTGGATCCCGGCCTGCTGCGCGGCCGCGACCAGCTCGTAGATCTCCCGCTGCCAGCCGACCGGCTCGCCGAGGGCCACGGTGCGGGTCATGTCCGCGTGGTAGCCGCCGTACAGCGCGCCGAAGTCCATCGTGACCAGGTCGCCGCGGCGCAGCGGCCGGCTGGTCGGCGAGTGATGCGGGATGGCGCCGTTGGGCCCGCTGGCCACGATGGTGTCGAAGGCGGGCCGCTCGGCGCCCAGTTCGACCATCCGGCGGTCCAGCACCGCGGCCAGCCGACGTTCGGTCAGCCCGGGCCGGATCAGGACGAACACATCGGCGATGGCCTGGCCGCTGATCCGGCACGCGGTGGCCAGCAGCTCGAGCTCGGACGGATCCTTGGCCGTCCGCAGCTCCTCGATTTTCCGGCCGAACGGAACAAGCTGCACGCCCTCGGCCTTGGCGGCGAGCTCGCCGTGGCGTTCGACCGACATCTCGTGCGCCTCGAAGGCCACGATCCGCAGCGACCGGCGGGTCATCTCCGCGGCCAGCCGCGGCTCGATGAACCGCTCGGTGACCAGCTCGAGATCGGGGCAGTCACGCTCGGCGGCCAGCGTGTACCGCGAGTCGGTGGCCAGCACCGCCGGGACCCCAGAACCGCTGGCCAGGAGCAGCAGCGCGGCGTTCGAGCTGGCCAGGCCGCTGAGGTAGCGGACGTTCGGACCCGAGGTGATGAACGCCGCGTCCGCGCCGGCCTCGGCGACCTGCTGACGCGCGCGCTCCCGGCGGGCGGCGTGAATCTCTGGCATGTGCTGAACTCTACGAGGTGAGGGCGCGGACCTGCTCGAGGAGGCGGACCCGGGCCTCGTGGGTGGGGGCGAGCGGAGTGACGTTGAGCGTGGTCACGCCGGACTCGCGGAAGACGGCCAGGCGTTCGGCGACGTAACTCTCCGGGCCGATGAGCGAGGTCTGCTCGACCAGTTCGGCGGGCACCAGGGCCTCGGCCTCGGCCTTGCGGCCATCCAGATAGGCGTCCTGGATGGCCTTGGCCTCGGCCTCGTAGCCGAGGCGGCAGGCCAGGTCGTTGTAGAAGTTGCGGCCCCGGGCGCCCATCCCGCCGATGTACAGCGCCAGTTCGGGACGGCTCAGGTCGCGCAGGCCGGTCACGTCGTCGCCGATGGCCAGCGACGCCTTGGCCACCACGTCCAGCGGGCCGAGCGCCGGGTCGCGCTTGGCCCGGCCCTCGGCGACCGCCTCGCCCCACACCTGGCCGGCCTTGTCCGGCACGTAGAAGATCGGCATCCAGGACTCGGCCAGCTCCGCGGCGACGGCCACGTTCTTCGGGCCGATGGCGGCCAGCGCGATCGGGATGCGCTCCCGGACGGGGTGGTTGATCAGCTTGAGCGGCTTGCCGAGCCCGGTGCCCCCACCCACCTCCCCATCCCCCTTCAATGGGAGCCGGTAGTACGCACCCTGGTAGGCCAGCCGGTCGCGGCGCCAGACCATGCGGCAGATCTCGATGATCTCGCGGGACCGGCCGATCGGCGCGTCGTACGGCACGCCGTGCCAGCCCTCGATGACCTGCGGACCGGACGCGCCCAGGCCCAGCATGAACCGGCCGCCCGAGACGTAGTCCAGCCCGGCCGCGGTCATGGCCAGCAGCGCGGGCGTGCGCGAATACAGCGGGAGGATCCCCGAGGCGATCTGCATCCGCTCGGTTTTGGCCGCGATGAAGCCGAGCTGGCTGACCGCATCGAAGCTGTACGCCTCGGGCACGAACACGATGTCGACCCCGGCCCGCTCGTAGTCGGCCAGCTCCACCACGGTCTCGGCGAAGCCGCCCGCGTAGCTCAGGAATATCCCTATCCGCATTCCAGGAGCGTATCGGGTGGCGCACCGGTGATGATCAGGTCCCTGGAGGGTTCAGGGGGATGCGGGCGTCGGTGAAGGACTGCATGGTCTGGGTTGATTCCTGCCCGCCGACATCCAGGACAGTGATCGTGACCGGGTCCCCGGTCTGAGCCAGGACGAGGGCGGGCCCGACGGAGGACACGGTACCGACGAAGACGTGTCCTGGCTGGCCGGCCAGGGTGAGTACCAGTACTTCTGCCCGCCGGTGACGTCCCAGCCAATGACGGCGATCTTGCCGGTTATGGTCTGGTACTGGCCGCCTTGTTCGGGTGGCGCCCCGTTCGCGGAACCCTCGGCCGGCCAGCTGGGTGAGGTAGTTCTGCAGCGCGACCGACTTGCTGCTGCCGAACACGACGTTGTTGGCCGTCGCCTGGTACGCATCGACAAAGCCGAGCGCCGACGAAGCTCGGGTTCGAGCCTTGCGGCTCGTAGGTCGCCATCCAGGTGAGGTGGCCGTAGATGACGTGCAGGGTCAGGTCGACGGCCTGGTAGTGGTCGGCCTTGACCAGCGTGGCGCCGACGCCCGAGGCGTTGTCGAAGGCCGCGAGGACGGGGGCCTCGATGCCCATCGGCCGCTGCGGCGCGTAGACGCGCATCGCCCCGGTGGCGGCGTTCATCTCGATGATCTTGGAGACCGAGTTGTCGCTGTTGTAGCTGGTCAGCAACATGCGCCAGACCGGGTGACCGGCGCCGGTGTAGACCATGACGGGCGCGCCGGACACCTGGAAGCGGTTGGCGTTGCTGCTGCCGATGCCCGCGAACCCGGCCTGGGAGTACTCGCCGTACCAGTTCGCGATCGTCGTCGCCATCTGCTGGCTGTACACGCGGTCCACCCAGTCAGGGACGTCCGTCAGGTCGTACCGGCTGATCTGGCCGGTATGCGCGTTTATCACCAGGACGCCGACCGGAGCGTCGAACGTCCAGCCGAGCCGGGGCGACAGCGAGCGTCACCGTGTAAAAGGGCAGGCCCTGGTCGTTGATTTCCAGGGTGGGGTCGTTCAGCAGGTACCCGCTGTAGCCGTGGCTGTAGGCCCACCGGTCCGGCTCGCTGCCCTGGCCGCCGCCCAGGCTGACGATCATGGAGTACTGGCCGTCGTAGTGCTCGACCGGAACGGCGTTCGGGTCCTCGGCGGACACCATGATGTAGCCGGGAACGATCGCGTGCAGCCGCGCCTTGTTGCCGGCGCCGTCGAACTCCAGCGGGAACACGTACCACATCCGGCCGTCCACGTACTGCAATGTCGCCGGGCCGAGCTGGAGATAGGTGCTGTAGTTACGCTGGCCCGCGATCCCGGTGGCCATGGCCTGCGAAGCCTTGGTGGTGGCGATGTCGGGCGAGACGATCACCATGTGGTCCGTGCTGCTCGCGGGCAGCTGATCGCCTGGCGCGACCGTGACGCTGACCAGGTGCGCGGCCAGGTAGGCGTTGTGCCCGCTGTTGTGGCCGGCGATCCAGATGGTGCCGAACGTCACCAGCGCCAGTGTGGCCGCCACGCTGCCCGCGTTCAGCCGCCGGAAGGTGGCGAACGACGTGGTGACGGCCACGATAGACCAGGTTCACCAGGATCAGCGGCACCAGGCCGACGAACGTCATCATCGGGCGGCCGAAGTAGAAGGCGATGGTGTCGAGGCCGAACAGCAGCACGACGTTGATGACCAGCAGCCGCGCGGCGCCGTTCCAGGACAGCGAGCTACCGGGCTCGGCCGGGGGGCGGCTGGCATGCCCGCGAGGGCGGGGTGCTGGCGGCGTCCTCACCCTGACCCGCAGCCGCAACCGGCTGAGCAGGCTTACGGGCACCGCGAACACAGCGGCCCAGAGGATGCCAAGGAGTAGCGGGGACATCTTCCTTACTTCCCGACGGGCTGCCGGACGGCGGTCGCCTGGGCCAGGGACATCGACATGACCGTGCCGTCCGGGCTGATCAGCAGCACGGCGTCGGGGTTGCTGGAGACGATGAAGGCCTGGTCGACCGCTACGGTGTAGCCCAGTCCATCGGCATCGGTGATGGCGGCGCGGCGGCCCGTGGCCTGGACGGAGGTGACGTTGCCGCCGAGGTCAGCCGTCCACCATCGTCGCGGTGGACGGAATCGTCCACCGCTCGGACGCGTAGCTGCTGCCGCCTTGCAGCAGCAGCAGGGCGGGGCTGCCCGTCAGCTGGCCGGTGAGCTGCCGCCAGGGGCCGAAATCCTGGCGGAGCGCCTGCAGGTCCGTCGATCCCGGGGGAACGGACTCAACGACCCCAGGATGGGTCGTACCCGCCGCCGGCGGGCCGGACTGATGCGAGCCGATATAGCTTGAGAGGCCGACGCCGAGCCCGGCCGCCAGGGCGACGGCGACCGCGGCGACCGCGGCCAGGCGCCAGTTCAGCCTCCGGCCCAGGCCGGGGCCGGGGCCGCGCCCGCCCGCGCGGCGGGCCTGCGGACGCGTGGCCGGTGCCTTGGCGCGGCACCAGCGGCATCTGCCGTCGTCGTCCAGGTCGAGCGGTGCGCCGCAGTTACCGCAGACATGCACGGCTCCACCGCTCATAGATGCATCCTAAGGGGGCTGCGGACCCGGGGGCCGGGGGCGGGAAACCACGGCCCGTTCGGACGAAATAGGGTGTCAAGAACTGAGGTGGGGGGCCCGCGGGAGCTGGGCCAGGACGTCCTGGCTGACCGCCTCGGGCGGTCGGTGGTCGGTGCGGACGGTCAGCGTGGCGACGGCGGCGTAGAGCGGGAGCCGGCGCCGGTAGGTGGCGGCCAGGCCGGGACGGGCCAGCAGCGGGCGGCCCGGATCGCCGCCGACCCGCGCCATGGCCTGCTCGTATCCGACCTCGAGGTACACGACCTGCGCGGTCGCGAGCCGCTCCCGGGTGCCGGGGTGCTCGGCGGCGCCGCCGCCCAAGGCCAGGACGAGCGCGGGGCCGTCCAGCAGGTCGATGATGACCTGGTGCTCGAGGGCGCGGAAGGCAGGCTCGCCGTCCTCGGCGAAGATCTGCCGGACCGGGCGGCCGGCGCGCTGCTCGATGACCTGGTCGCTGTCGGTGAACGGGAGGCCGAGGCGCCCGGCGAGCAACTGACCGACGGTCGTCTTGCCGGCCCCCATGAAGCCGACCAGGACGATCACGGCTCGGCCTGTTCGGCCCGTTTGGCCTGCTCGGCGACCAGTTCGGCGATGGCCTGCAGGGCGAGCTGGTAGGAGACCAGGCCGAAGCCGGCCACGGTCCCGTCCGCCACGCCGGCCACCACCGACGTGTGCCGGAACGACTCGCGCGCAGCCGGGTTGGAGATGTGCACTTCGACCAGCGGGGCGGTCCGCATGGCCAGGGCGTCGCGCAGCGCGTAGGAGTAGTGCGTGAACGCGGCGGGATTGATCACCACCGGCATTCGGGCGTCGGCGGCCTCGTGCACCCAGCTGATCATCTCCCGCTCGTCGTCGGTCTGCCGGACGTCGACGTGCAGGCCGAGGGTGCGCCCGGTCGAGCGGCACAGCTCGGCCAGTTCGTCGAACGACACCGAGCCGTAGATCTCCGGTTCCCGGATGCCGAGACGGCCGAGGTTCGGGCCGTTGAGCACGAGCACTTGGGTGATCACGTGCATACCTCCAGGTATGCGTCCTTGAGGAGTTCCTCGGACGGGCCTTCGAGGATCGCGGGGCGGGCCAGCCCGTCGAGGACGACCAGGCGCAGCCGCGTGCGGGGGGGCATGGGGGGGTCGCCCCCCCGGGTCGTACCGCCGCGGGCCTTCTTGTCGACGCTCATCGCCTCGCGCAGCAGGGGCCATGCGTCCGGCCGGTAGACGGTGGGCAGGCCGACGCTGGCCAGCACGTCCCGGTGCAGCCTGGTGGTCTGCTCGTCGAGCCGTCCGGCCAGGCGGGCGAGTTCGGCCACGTAGACCATGCCGATGGCCACCGCGTCGCCGTGCCGGAACCGGTACCCCTCTACCCGTTCGATGGCGTGGCCGAGGGTGTGGCCGTAGTTGAGGATCTCCCGCGGGCCCTGTTCGGTGAGGTCATCGGACACCACGCCGGCCTTGACCCGGATGGCGCGTTCGAGCAGCTCGCGCGCGTGGCGGCCGTGCGGGACGGTGGCGCCGTCGGGGTCCTGCCGGACCAGATCGAGGATGACCGGGTCGGCGATGAAGCCGGCCTTGATCACCTCGGCCAGGCCGGCCACGTAGTCGGCCCGGGGCACGGTCTCGAGAGTGGCCAGGTCGGCGAGCACCCCGGCCGGGGAGTGGAACGCGCCGACCAGGTTCTTACCCGCCGCGATGTCGATCGCGGTCTTGCCGCCCACGGCCGCGTCCGCCATGCCGAGCAGCGTGGTCGGGACCAGCACCACCGGGATCCCGCGCAGCCAGGTGGCGGCCACGAAGCCGGCCAGGTCGGTGGTCGCTCCCCCGCCCAGGCCGACGATGCAGTCCGCGCGCGTTATATGATGGTCGGCTAGGCTCGACCATAGCTGGGCGGCGACGTCTATGGACTTGGCGGCTTCGCCGTCGGGGACGGGCTCGGTTGTGACGGTGAGCCCGGCCGCGGTGAGGGCGCCGCACACCGGGCGGGCGATCTCCCCCAGGCCTTCGGGGTGGATGACCACCACGGTCCGGGCTTGCTCGGGGATCAGGCCGGGCAGCTCGCCGAGGATCCCGACGCCGACGATCACCGGGTAGGGCGGGCTGCCGTCCGAGGGCCGGACGTCGATCGTGGTCGCGGTCATTGCTTCAGCCTCGCGCCGATCTCGGCCGCGAGCTCGTCGGGGTCCAGGTCATCGGTCTCGACCGTGACGGTGGCGAGCTGCTCGTACAGCGGGCGGCGCTGCTCCAGCATCGCGCGCAGCCGGCCGCGCGGGTTGCCGGGGATGACCACGCGGGGCCGGTCCAGGCCCATGCGCCGGGCGATGGTGGCGAAGCCGGCGGCCAGGTAGACCACGGGCAGGCCCTCGAGCCGGAGCTGGATGTCCGGGTCCAGGACCGCGCCGCTGCCCAGGGCGAGCACACCGGCGTGCTCGCGCAGCGCGCGGGCCGCGGCTTCGCGCTCGAGCTGGCGGAAGGCGGCCTCGCCCTGCTCGATGAAGATGTCGCTGACCAGCTGGCCCGCGGCGGCGGCGATGTCGGCGTCGGTTTCGCGGAAGCTGGTGCCGAGGCGTTCGGCCAGCAGCGGACCGACCGAGGTCTTGCCCGCGCCGGGCGGGCCGATGAGCACGGCCACGGGCCCCGCTCCAGCCACCGGCCTCGCTCCAGCCGGCTCGGTCATGAGATCACCAGGGCCTTCAGGTAGCTCTCCGCGTTGCGGCGCATCTCCTCGGCCGAGTCCCCGCCGAACTTCTCGATCGCGGCCTCGGCCAGCACGAGCGCCACCATGGCCTCGGCCACCACGCCCGCCGCCGGGACCGCGGTCGCGTCGCTGCGCTGGTTGATGGCCTTGGCGGCCTCGCCGGTGCTGGTGTCGATGGTGTCCAGGGCGCGCGGCACGGTGGAGATGGGTTTCATCGCGGCTTTCACGCGGAGCGTTTCGCCGGTGCTCATGCCGCCCTCGATGCCGCCGGCCCGGTTGGTGCGCCTGCCGATGCCGTTCTCCGTGGCCTCGATCTCGTCGTGCGCCTGTGAGCCGCGGCGGGCCGCGGTGGTGAAGCCGTCCCCGACCTCGACGCCCTTGATGGCCTGGATGGACATCAGCGCCCCGCCCAGCCGGCCGTCCAGCCGCCGGTCCCAGTGGGTGTAGCTGCCCAGCCCGGGCGGCAACCCGAAGGCCAGCACCTCGACCACGCCGCCCAGGGTGTCGCCGTCCTTTTTCACGGCGTCGATCTCGGCCACCATGGCCCGGCTGGTCGCCGGGTCGGCGCAGCGGACCGGGTCGGCGTCGATGGCTTGTTTGTCCTGCGGGCCCGGCCCTTCGATGTCGTCGGGGGTCTTGACGGAGCCGATCGCCACCACGTGGCTGAGGATCTCGATGCCGAGGACCTGGCTGAGCAGCTGCCTGGCCACCTCGCCGAGGGCGACCCGGGCGGCCGTCTCCCGCGCGCTGGCCCGCTCCAGGACCGGCCGGGCGTCGGTGTGGCCGAACTTCTGCATGCCGGCCAGGTCGGCGTGGCCGGGGCGCGGCCGGGTCAGCGGGGCGTTCCTGGCCATTCCGGCTAGCTGTTCGCTGTCCACGGGGTCGGGGGACATGACCGTTTCCCACTTCGGCCATTCGGTGTTGGCGATCCTGATCGCGACCGGGCCGCCGAGCGTCCGGCCGTGCCGGACCCCGGCGGTGAGCTCGACCTCATCCTGCTCGAAGCTCATCCGCGCGCCGCGGCCGTATCCGGCGCGCCTGCGCGCCAGGGCGGCGGCGAGGTCCTGGGTGGTCAGCTGTATTCCCGAGGGCACGCCCTCGCAGATCGCGACGAGCGCCCGCCCGTGCGATTCGCCCGCGGTCAGCCAGCGAAACATGCACCTGATCCTAATGTGGTTAACCGGCGACGATGACCTCGATGCCGCGGCGCAGCCGGGTGCCGAGCCGGGCCGCGATGCCCGCCGCTGTCCGGTTCACCGCGGGACCGAGGTCCGCCTTCCCGCCCGGGGCCAGGTGCAACGTGATCGCGAGATCGGCGCCGGGGGTTGCCGGTCCGAGGCTGAACCCGGCGATGACGGGCTCGGCGGCGGTCGCCGCCTGGACCTCAGCGCGCACGTCGGGATCTTCGTGCGGCGGCGGCACGGGCTGCCCGGCGGCCAGCGCGGCCAGCCGGGTGCCCTCGACGGCCAGCGGCACCGGGCCGGCCACGTCGATGACCACCGCGCAGCCGTCCGCGACCGCGGCGCGCCACACCCGGTCCGCCTCGGCCGGCACCGGGCGGGCGTCGGGGCGCCACCGGGCCAGCGTGTCCAGTCCGGTGAAGGCGATCACCGCGGGCCTGCCGTCGCGGCCGATGAGCGTGGGCAGCACCATCTCGCTGTCCTTGCTGGGCTTGTCGCCGTGCGCGGTCTCGCTCTGCTCGCCGAGGACGGCGATTACCGGGACGAGCAAGCGCGCGGCGGACAACGCGGCGAGCGCGGCCTGCTCGCTGCCCTGGCCGGCCTGGTAGGCGGCCAGGGCCGCGGTGACCGCCGGATCGGCCCCGCCGCGGTCACCGCGGAACTGCTGCCCGCCAGGATTCAGGTGGCCCGACACGTCACCGACCCTATGGCACGGGTCGCGTGCCCCGGTCTCGTGCCCCGGTCTCGTGCCCCGGTCTCGTGGCCCGGTCTCGTGGCCCGGTCTCGTGGCTGGTGGCGGGATCACTGTCCGTGAGCTACTACGCAGAGTAATATTCCTTTGAATGAGGCGCTTTCCCGCTAATCGCCGTCATTAACTAGGCACAATCAGTGGTGCGGGGAGTTCGGCGCGAACGGAAGGGAGCTCGGTGACCCAGCCCGAACGGGTGCCCGCGATCTCTCCGGGCACGCCGATGTGGAAGGCCGTGCCGCCGCGGCTGGTGGGGCCCTACCTGAACGGACAGCGATCGGTACTGGCCGGCTACGTCTACCGCGCCCAGGATGTGCGGTTCCACAATCCGGCCGAGGCCTACCTCGCGCTCAGCCTCGGCTGGGAAGATTCCGAGTTCGCGCCGACGATGAGTGAGCTGTACCTGCTCTGCTGGCTGTCCCGGGGAGTCGACGGCTACCAGCAGACCACCAGCCCGGGCATGAGCGAGTTCTACCTCGAGCCGATCCCGATACCGGTCGGGGCGGGCATGTGCCGGCTGGGTCCCGACGGGGACGCGCTGGTGGCCCGGTACGACGGCGTGGCCTGGCACCCGGCGGAGCCCTGAGCCATGCGACTGCGGCTGATGGCAACGTATCGCGGGGTCCCGTACCAGGCCGGGCTGGGCCCAGGCGGCGGGGAGGCGACGCTGTTCTCGCCCGGCCCGCCGCCGGATGAGCTCGGGTTCACCGCGGCGGCCGGGCACTGGCGCAAGCAGGTCAGCGTCACCGACCTGGACGCGCTGTGGCAGTCGCGCCCCACGGGAGACTACCGGGGCGAGCCGTGCCTGGTGCTCGATGACCTCGGCGACCGGCTGCACATCGCCTACCTGGGCCGCGATGCCGTGCGCGCCGCGCAGCTCGGCTACTGGGAGATCGACCGGGAGGTCTACGAAGTCGTGGTGGCGCGCAGCGACGTCACCGGCCTGACCGAGGAGCGGGTGGACTTTCCGCTGACCGCGGCCATGTTCGGAACCGGCGCGCCGCCGATGGCGCCCGGGGCCGGGCCGGGAGGTTTCGCCGAGGCATCCGGGTATGCGGAGCCCGGGGGTTTCGCCGAGCCTGCCGGGTACGCGGAGCCCGGCGGTTTCACTGAGCCGGGGGGTTTTGCCGGGCCAGCGGGCTTCGCGGAGCCTGCCGGGTACGCCGCGCCGGGCGGATACGCGGAGCCTGCCGGGTTCGCCGAGCCGACGGGATTTGCCGCGGCGAATGGAAATCCGGAGCCGCAGGAAAAGGCCGGATCGCAGGCATATCACGGTGCGGCGGTAAATGGCGGGCCGCCAGGAAATGGCCAGCTGGCGGGATATGGCGGTACCGATCACGCGCCCCGGATGCCGGACCGGATGACGGCCTGGCACGGGTCGCCCGAGCCGTGGCCGGGACCGCGGCCCCCGCAGCATGACCGGCCCGCCGACCTGGCCGTCGACCGGCCCGCCGACCTGGCCGCCGACCTGGCCGCCGACCTGGCCGAGGATGCGGCCGAGCACGCGCCGCGGCCCCGGCGTGGTCCCAGGCGCGATCCCCGGCCCGGTCCCTGGCGTGAGGACGAGCCAGGGACGGAGCCGTGGACCGAGGACGAGCCGGGGCTCGAGCCGTGGACCGAGCGCGAACCAGGGTCGGAACCGGAGATACCCCCGGTACCTGGTCGGCGTGCCGGGCGCAAGGACCGCATCGCCCCCGAGTCGGTCTTCGCCGAGCTGCTCTCCCTGGCCGCCATCCCGCAGGGCGCGTACGCGGTCGACGAGGAGGTACCGGGCGCGATGTGCCTGGTCGAGGCGGACGGCGGCTTCGAGGTGTTCAGCCGGACCGAGGACGCGCGACTGGAAGTGCACTTCTTCGAAGACGAGGAAGCTGCCTACTTTTACCTGTTCGGCGTGCTGGCCGCGGAGGCCGTCCGCAGCGGCCGCCTCGGGCCGGCCCGCGTGAACGGGCACCACCACGGGTCCGCCCCGGCCGGGCCCGTCCGGGGCATCGCAGGCCGCGGCGGAAAACGTTTCGAAGTACTTACGGGGAAGAAACTAACCCAACTGGGCATCTCATCCGGCTAGGGTTTAAATAGCCGGCGGGGCTGACGGTCCCCCGCTCCCCAAGCAGCCCCGTCGGCCTCCCGAAGCTCAAGTTGACTATTTCAACTTGCGTATCACAAATCGGCTTCTTTGTCTTAGCGGACATTCAGCTAATAGCGTGACAAGCGGTCGGTAACCGCCTTCCCGAGCGCCCGCGGCCCGGAAGTTGCGGGGACTGGGGATGGCGGGGGCGGGTACTGTGGCGGGCGTGACCGGGGCGCGTGGCAGGCGAACCTCCGCGGGCCGCGAGGACACGAATCCGCCGCTGGTGACCACGGGGGTGGCCAGCCTGGCCGTCCGCGACGTGCTGCGCGGCCCGCGGCGGCCCGGCAAGGTTCTTGCGGCCTTGCCGGACGCGATCTACCTGGAATTCCCCGAGCTGGCGGCGGAGCCGCGCGTCCTAGCCATCTCACCGCCGGACGCGCTGCGCCTGCCGAATGCGATCGTGTCCGGTCCGGTCGAGGCGCGTCCGTGGGCGGAATGCTGGGCGGGCGAGGGCCGGGTGCTGGCCTGCGGGCTGGACATCCGGATCATGCGCTGGTGGGACCCCTCCCCCGTGTTCGGGCCGCTGTCGCGGGCCCGGCTCGACCACGGCTGCAGCGTCCTGGCCAAGTTCTGCTCCTACCCCGAGCAGCCGCCGGGCCTGGCCGGGCACGACGGGCCGGTCCAGCTTGCCGCCTGCTGCGGCCGCGGCGACCTGGCGGGCGCGGTGGAGACGGTCGACCAACTGATCGGCCTCGGCCCGGGACTGGTCCCGAGCGGCGACAGCGTGATCAGCGGCGTGCTGCTCGCGCTGCGGCTGCTGGGCGGGGCGATCGCCGGCGGGACGCGGGCGGTGTGGCTGGCGAACTGGCTCAGCGCCTCGGCGACCTGCTACGCGGCGCAGCGGACCACCACACTGGCGGCCTCGCTGCTGCACTGCGCGGCCAGCGGGCAGGCCGCAGCGGAAGTATCCGCGGTCCTGCTCGGGATGGCCGGCCAGGAGCCGCTTGAGCCCGCGGCCGCCAAGCTGCTCGCCACCGCTCAAGGGACCGATCTGGCCTGGGGTTTGGTGGCGGGCTGCCGCGCGGCGCTGCTGCTGTCCGTATCCTTACGGGGTGAGCGTTCCGCTGACTGGACAGCAGTTCCACATCGAGGCGGGCCCGTACCGGGCCACGGTCACCGAGCTGGGCGCGGGCCTGCGCGAGCTGCTGTTCCGCGACGAGCCGGTGATCGCGGGCCACGAGGCCGACGAGCTGCCGCCCGCGGGCGCGGGCCAGCTGCTGGTCCCCTGGCCGAACCGGATCGACGGCGGGCGGTACTCCTTCGGCGGCGCGGACTACCAGCTGGGCCTCACCGAGCCGGCCCGCGGCAACGCGATCCACGGGCTCACCCGGTGGACGGCGTGGACGCTGGTCAGCCACGACGCCGGGTCGGTGCTGCTGCGCAGCGCTCCGCACGGCTATCAGGGGTATCCGTTCGGCCTGGAGATCGAGGCCGGCTTCCGGCTGCACCCGGACAGCGGACTGCACGTCGACATCACCGCGCGCAACCGCGGCAGCCGCGCGGCCCCCTACGGCACCGGCTCGCACCCGTACCTCACCGTCCGGGTCCCCGTCATCGACGACTGCGAGCTGTCCCTGCCCGCGGCGTCCTGGCTGCCCATGGACGACCGCGGCATCCCGTGCGGACCGCCGGTGCCGGTCGAGGGCACGCAGTACGACTTCCGCCGGCCGCGCACGATCGGCGCCACCCGGCTCGACGACGCGCTGACCGGGCTTGAGACCGACGGCGACGGCCGGGCCTGGGCGCACCTGACCGCCGACGGCGGCGCGGGCGCCCGGGTCAGCCTGTGGGCCGGGCCCGGCTACCGCTGGCTGCAGGTGTTCACCGGCGATCCGCTCGGCCCCGACCGGCGCCGCAAGGCGCTGGCCGTCGAGCCCATGACCTGCCCGCCGAACGCCTTCGTGACCGGTGACGACCTGCTGGTGCTCGAAGCCGGCGAGGCGGTCACGCACAGCTGGGGCATCCAGGCTTCGTAGCTGCCGCTACTCGTAGCCAACGGTGAGCACGCGCTGCACGTAGGCGGCGTTCGGGTGGCGGCGGCGGCCGAACAAGACCAGGTCGCCAAGCACCCACCAGCGGTCGACGTGAAAGCGGGCTGCGTCCTCGAGCACCGCCCGCAGCGCGACGTCGTTGCCGTGCACGTCGGCGACGATGCCGAGCCTCATCCGCGCTCGGCCGCCTCGGCGGTGATCCGGGCCAGGTCCGCGGGCGTGTCGATGTCGTCGGGGCGGCCGGTGTCGCCGCATTCGACGCGGGTGACGAGCTCGGGCCGGGTGCGCAGGAAGGTCCGGGCGCCCTGGTCGCCGGTAGCGGTCGCGATCACCTCGGGCCAGTGTTCCCGGGCCAGCAGGACCGGGTTGCGCGGCTGCCCGCCGTAGGTGGCCACCGCGACGCTGGCGCCGTCCCGGTGGGCGGCGATCAGGCGGGCGACCGCCTCGGCGCCGACCAGCGGCTGGTCGGCCAGCGCCACCACGACGGCGCCGATCTCGGCGCCGCTGCCAGCTTCGGTGAGGGCCGCCTCGGTGAGGGCCCGCAGGGCGGCCTGAAGCGAGGAACCCATGCCGGTGCGCCATCGCGGATTGTCGACGGTCAGGGTTCCCTCGAGCTCGAGGGGGACGGCGCCGGTGACGACCACAACGGGGTCGGCGCCGCCGGCCCGCAGCAGGCCGACGCCTCGCTCGGCGAGGGTCTGGCCGTTCAGCTCCACCAGCGCCTTGGCCCGGCCGAACCTGGACCCTTCCCCCGCGGCCAGCAACACTCCAGCGACCGTCGTCCGCACGGCCTCTAAGCGTACGCGCCCGCCCTGATAGCATCCATCCCCATCGGGAGTGATGAGGCAAATGACCGAACAGGTGCTGGCGGCGAGCGGCATCGACACGAGCACGCCGAACGTGGCCAGGATCTACGACTACCTGCTGGGCGGCAAGGACAACTTCGCCGCGGACCGCGCGGCCGCGCAGCAGCTCATGGCGGCTACGCCGGACATCGCGGGGATCGTCCGCGACAACCGGGCGTTCATAGGCCGGGCGGTCCGTTACCTGGCCGGCCGGGGGGCGTCCGGCAGTTTCTCGACCTGGGCGCCGGCCTGCCCACCCAGCTCAACGTGCACGAAATGGCGCGGCGGATCGCGCCGGACGCGCGGGTGGTCTACGTCGACAACGATCCCGTGGTCTTCCGGCACGGCCAGGCGTTGCTCGCGCGCGGTGAGGGGGTCGCCATGGTGTGCGCCGACCTGCGTAAGCCGGAGGACATCCTGGGGCACGCGGACGTCCTCCGGCTGCTCGACCTGACCCAGCCGGTGGGCGTGATCTGTGCCAGCGTGCTGCACTTCGTGCCCGACGAGGACGAACCGCACCGGGTCATCGCCGAGTACCGCGACCAGATGGCATCCGGCAGCTTCCTGGCCATCAGCCACGGCACCAGTGCCACCGCGGAAGAGGACCCGGCCGGCGTCGTCGGCAGCGTGACCAGCGTCTACCGCCGGGCATCGGCGCAGCTGCACGTGCGGTCACAGCCGGAGATCCAGCGCTTCTTCGACGGCTTCGAGCTCGTCGAGCCCGGGGTGGTCTGGATGACCGAATGGCGGCCGGATCCCGGGGTGCCGCCCACCGGGCAGCCCAGGTCACTGCGGGCCGGCGTCGGGCACAAACCCTGATGGGCAAGATGATGACCCAGGACAACGGGCCAGCGGGCGGCATCGACACGAACACGCCGAACGTGGCCAGGATCTACGACTACCTGCTGGGCGGCAAGGACAACTTCGCCGCCGACCGCGCGGCCGCGCAGCAGCTGATCGCCGCGGTACCGGACGTCGCCGCGATCGCCAGAGACAACCGGTCGTTCCTCGGCCGGGTCGTGCGTTACCTGGCCGGGCAGGCGGGCGTCCGGCAGTTTCTCGACCTGGGCGGCGGCCTGCCCACCCAGGCCAACGTGCACGAGCTGGCCCTCGGCGTGGCCACGGACGTGCGGGTGGTCTACGTCGACAACGATCCCGTGGTGGCCTCGCACGGCCGGGCGCTGCTATCCAGCCGCGACACGGTGGCAATGGTCCTGGCCGACCTGCGTGATCCGGCCGGCGTGTGCCAGCACCCGGACGTGACCGGCCTGCTCGACTGGGCGCAGCCGATGGCCGTGCTGTGCACGTCCACGCTGCACTTCGTGTCAGACGAGGACGAGCCGCACCAGATCATCGCCCAGTACCGGGACCGCCTGGCGCCCGGCAGCTACCTGGCCATCACCCACGGCACCATGGAGGAGGATCCCGCCGGGGAGCGCGACAAGGCGGCCGGGGTCTACCGCCAGGCCTCGTCGCAGCTGCACGTCCGGCCGCTGGCCGACGTGCGGCGGTTCTTCGACGGCTTCGAGCTCATCGAGCCGGGGCTGGTGTGGATCACCGAGTGGCGCCCCGAGCCGGGCACCATGCCCACCGGGCGGGCGCAGTCGATGCGCGGCGGGGTCGGTCGTAAGCGGCGATAACGATCTCACCCGGTCAGCTGGTGGTGGATGCGGCCCTCGGTGGCGGTCAGCGGCTGGCCGCTGCCGCCCCAGCGCAGCTGGATCAGCTCGGCCGCGATCGAGACCGCGGTCTCCTCCGGGGTCCTGGCGCCGAGGTCCAGGCCGATGGGCGAGCGGAGCCGGGCCAGTTCGGCCTCGGTCAGCCCGACCTCGCGGAGCCGTTCCAGGCGGTCATCGTGGGTCCGCCGGCTGCCCATCGCGCCAATGTAGCCAGCCGGGGTACGCAGCGCCACCTCGAGCAGCGGCACGTCGAACTTCGGGTCATGGGTGAGCACGCAGATGACGGTCCTGCTGTCGATGCTCGTCCCGGCGAGGAAGCGGTGCGGCCACTCGACGATCACCTCGTCCGCGTCGGGGAAGCGCGACTTGGTGGCGAACACCTGCCTGGCGTCGCACACCGTGACGTGGTAGCCGAGAAACTTGCCGACCCGCGCCACCGCGGCCGCGAAGTCGATCGCGCCGAAGACCAGCATCCGCGGCGCCGGGGCGAAGGAGTTCACGAACACGCTCAGCTCGTCGCCGCGCCGCTCGCCCTGCGCGCCGTACCGGCGGATCCCGGTCAGCCCCTGGGCCAGCATGCCCCGGACGTCGTCGTCGACCGCGGCGTCCAGTCGCTCGCCCGAGCCGAGCGTGCCGGACGCGGTCCGGCCCCAGATCACCCGCCGGGCGCCGATCTCACCCGGCCCGCCGATCACCGTGGCGACCGCGACGGGCTCGCCGCGCTCGACCGCCGCGGCGATGTCGCCCAGTTCGGGGAAGCTGACCTGATTGACCGGCTCGACGAAGATGTCAATGATGCCGCCGCAGGTCAGGCCGACCGCGAACGCGTCGTCGTCGCTCACCCCGTAGGTCTGCATGACGGGGTTCCCGGTCTGCGACACGTTCATGGACAGCTCGTAGACCGCGCCCTCCACGCATCCGCCGGAGACGCTGCCGATGACCTCGCCGCCGGGTGAGACCGCGAGCGCCGCGCCGGGGTCACGAGGCGCGCTGCGGTACGTGCGCACCACGGTGGCCAGGCCGAACGTCTCGCCGGCGGCCCACCATTTGGTGACCTTGTTCAGGATGTCGCGCACTGCGTCACCTCGGCCTACTGTCTCCTCGCGTTCCTGATCGGGGAACCCGTTGTCCCACAGAGACTATTCCCTACGGCCGCGGATGCTAGCCGCGGCGGCGCGGATCCCAGCCGTGTAGCAGGAGGACGCGCCCCTCGGTGTCGACGGGCAGCACCCGGGCGGTCTGCCGGCGCCACGGGGCCACCGCTACTCGACGATCTTGGAGATGGGGATCTCCAGGATGTCCTGGGCGCCGGCCGCCTTCAGGGCGGGGATCAAGGTGTTGACGCCGCGTTTGGGGACGACGGTCTCGACCGCGTTCATGTCACCCCGGGCCAGCGTGGTGATCGTCGGCGAGGACAGCGCGGGCAGCATCTCGGTGACGGCGGCGAGCCGGCCGGCGGCGACGTTGAGCTTCAGCAGGACGTTACCGCGGGCCTGGATGGCACCCCGCAACAGCAGGGCGATGTCCTCCATGGCGGCCCGCTTGGCCGGGTCGGCAAAGGCCGGGGCGGACGCGATCAGCTCGGTGTAGCTGGTGAGCAGCGTTTCCAGGATGCGCAGGCCGTTTTTGCGCAGCGACGAGCCGGTCTCGGTCAGGTCCACGATCGCGTCCACGATGTCGGGCACCTTGGCCTCGGTCGCGCCGTAGGACGGGATGACCATGGCCTTGACCCCGTGCGCTTCGAGGAACCGCCTGGTCAGGGACGGGAACTCGGTGGAGATCCGGACGCCTTCCGGCAGGTCGGAAGCGGATTGCCAGGGCGCGGAGTCCGGCACCGCGAGGACCACCCGGACCGGCTGGGAGGTGGCCTTGGAGTACTGCAGTTCGCCGAGCGAGACCACGTCGGCCTCGGTCTCACTGATCCAGTCGCGGCCGGTGATGCCGAGGTCGAACAGGCCGCGCTCGAGGTAGGACGGGATCTCCTGGGGGCGCAGGAACCGGACCTTGTCGATGCGCGGGTCGTCGATCGAGGCATGGTAATCCCGGTCCGAGGACCGCCGCACGGTCAGGTCGGCCGCGTCGAACAGGTCGAGGGTGGCGCGCTCGAGCGAGCCTTTCGGCAGTACTACTGACAGCATGGGAGTCCTTGGCGAATTGAGCGGAGCAGCAGCGCTACCTCGAGCGCCGCGACCACGGCCTCCCAGCCCTTGTCCTCGTGGCTGCCGGGCAAGCCGCATCGGTCACGAGCCGACTCTACCGTGTCACAGGTGAGCACGCCGTTGCCCACCGGCGTGCGGGCGTCCAGGGCCACCCGGGTCAGGCCCGTGGTCACCGAGTCACAGACGTACTCGAAGTGCGGCGTGCCGCCGCGGATGACCGCGCCCAGGCAGGCCACGGCGTCGTGGTGCAGGGCCAGTTCGGCCGCCACGACCGGCAGTTCGATCGCGCCCGGGACGCGTACCACGAGCGGGTCGGGGATGCCGCAGGCCGCCGCGGCCGCCGCGCCGCGGCTGACCAGGGAGTCGGTGATCTCCTGATGCCAGCGGGTGGCCACGATGGCCAGGCTGAGTCCCGCGGCATCGACCACGGCCCCGTCGGGACGCCCCGCGCCGCTCATGCGGACTCCGCTTGTGGCACCTCGCCGGAGGCACGCGCCACGGCCCGTTCGGGATCATTGAGATTTTGAATCTGGTGCCCGAGGCGGTCCCGTTTCGTGGTCAGGTACCTGAGGTTGTACGGGGTGACGGCGGCGGGGAGCGGAACCCGGGCGGCGACCTCCGCGCCGCCATCGACCAGCCCGGCGACCTTGGCCGGGTTGTTGGTGAGCAGGCGGATCGAGTGCACGCCCAGGTCGGCCAGCATCTGCGCGCCCGCGGAGTACTCGCGGGCGTCGGCGGGCAGGCCGAGTTCCAGGTTGGCGTCCACCGTGTCGGCGCCGGCGTCCTGCAGTTCGTAGGCGCGCAGCTTGCTGAGCAGGCCGACGCCGCGGCCCTCGTGCCCGCGCAGGTAGAGCACGACGCCGCGGCCTTCGGCCGCGATGGCCGCCATGGCTGCCTCGAGCTGTGCGCCGCAGTCGCAGCGCAGCGAGCCGAACACATCCCCGGTCAGGCATTCGGAGTGCAGCCGGGTGAGTACCCCGGTGCCGGCGGTGACGTCGCCGAGCACCAGCGCCACGTACTCGGTGCCGTCGATCTCGTGCCGGTAGCCGTAGGCCTGCCACAGGCCGAAGGAGTTCGGCAGCTTGGTCTGGGCCTCGCGAGTGAGCTGGCGCTCGGTGCGCCGGCGGTACGCCACGAGCTGCTCGATGGAGATGAGCGCCAGGTCGTGCTCGTCCGCGAACCTGCGCAGGTCGGGCAGCCGGGCCATGGTGCCGTCGTCGTTGACCACCTCGGCGAGCACGCCGGCCGGCGGTAGCCCGGCGAGCCGGGCCAGGTCCACCGCGGCCTCGGTGTGCCCCGGCCGGCGCAGCACGCCGCCCTCGGCGTAACGGAGCGGGAAGATGTGGCCCGGGCGGACCAGGTCCTGCGCCGTGGTCGCCGGGTCGACGAGGCGGGCGACGGTGGTGGCCCGGTCGGCGGCCGAGATGCCGGTGGTCACGCCCGCGCGGGCGTCGACGCTGAGGGTGAACGCGGTGCGCATGTGCTCGGTGTTCTGCGAGGTCATCAGCGGCAGGTGCAGCCGGTCGAGTTCGGCGCCGGGCAGCGGGACGCAGATGACGCCGCTGGTGTAGCGGATCATGAAGGCGAGCAGCTCGGGGGTGGCCAGGCTGGCGGCGAGGATGATGTCGCCCTCGTTCTCCCGGTCCGCGTCGTCGACCACGACGACCGGGCGGCCTTCCGCGATGTCCTTGATCGCGCGGTCGACGTCGTCGAATACCTGGCTCACTGGTTTGCCTCCCTGTTTAGCAGCCGTTCCACGTACTTGGCGATCACGTCGACCTCGAGGTTCACGACGTCGCCCGGCTGCCTGGTGCCCATGGTGGTGCGCTTGAGCGTCTCGGGGATGAGGCAGACCTCGAACCACGTCTGTTCCCCCTCCCCCGGTGGGCCGAGCGCGGAGACCGTGAGGCTGATCCCGTCCACGGCGATCGAGCCCTTGTGCACCACGTAGCGGGAGATGCTGGCGGGGAGGCTGATCCGGACCTGGTCCCAGTGCTCGGCAGGTGACCGGGAGATGATCGTGGCGGTGCCGTCCACGTGGCCTTGCATCAGGTGACCACCCAGGCGGTCGGCCAGGCGGACCGACTGCTCCAGGTTGACCGGCGCGCCAGGGGTCGCGGTGCCTAGGCTTGACCGGTCCAGGGTCTCCCCCATGACGTCCGCGGTGAAGGTGCCGTCCAGGATTCCGGTGACGGTCAGGCACACGCCGTTGACCGCGATCGAGTCACCCGGGGACACGCCCTCGGTGGAACCTCGGATGGTCAGCCGTGCCGCGTCGCCGCGGTGCTCGATGCTGGCTACCTCGCCGAGTTCGGCTACGATCCCGGTGAACATCCGCGCTTACCTCCTCGAAGCCTGCTGTGCTGGCTCCGGGGTTTTGCGCGGGTATATACATACGCGCGTTGCGCGGCCAGCTTTCGCCGGCCGCGTGCGTGCTGCCTCCCATCCGGACTTTGACCGTCGGTCCCGGAATTTCACCGGGTCAACCGACCGCTGGCAGCGGACGGGTCGCGGACTTTCACCGCCGGTTCGGAGTTTCACCGACCCCGGAGCACGCTCTGCTCGTATAGCCAGTGTGCCACACCGGTTATTCCGTGGTTATAGGCGCGGGAGGTGGGTTGCGTCACAAGGCTCCGTCACGGGGCGAGCGGCGTCAGGGAGCCAGCGGCCGGAACTGGTAGCCGGCGCGGTGATCGCGTAGCCGACGATGGCCAGGGAGGTCTGGGTGCCCGGGATCGGCACGATCGCGAGCAGCGTCGCGTCCCGGCCGGGCGGCGGAACGTGCTCATCCCACGGGTGGCCGGGTTCCTGCGCGGCCGGACGGTTGAGCAGTTGCGTTCCGATCGTCACGTAGCCAGCGGACACAGCCCTATAGTCCATTTAAAAGGTCGCTTTTGTCAAGAAGAGTGGGTGGGGTGCGTGGGCGGGGGCCGCTTTGGGGTGCGTGGGCCACGGGCACCGTCTATCGGGGGTTGTGTGCCACAAGCCCCATTGCGGGCGGTGGGTGGGCGGTGGGTGGGCGGCGGGCACTGGATGGGCGCGCGGGATTGTCGGCGGGGCGACGTAGCATCGACGGGTGGCGGTCAGAGCGGTGATTTTCGACTGGGGCGGGACGTTGACGCCGTGGCACTCGGTCGACCATGAGGAACTGTGGCTGGCGGTGTGCGCGCGGCACTACCCGGCCGCCGAGGCAGCCGCCGCGGCCACCGCGGCCCGGGCCGCCGAGATGGAGCTATGGCGGCTGGCCGAGAGCGCCCAGCAGAGCGCGACGATGGAGGCCGTCTTCGCGCGGGCCGGGGTGACCACGTCCGAGGCGTTCCTGGACAGCTACTACCAGGCGTGGGATCCGCACACGCTTACCGACCCGGACGCGGCGCCGCTGCTGCGCGAACTGCGGCGCCGCGGGATCAGGATCGGCGTGCTGTCCAACACCATGTGGCCGCGCACGGCCCACGAGCGGATCTTCATCAGGGACGAGATCTTCGACCTGATCGACGGGGCGGTGTACAGCAGCGAGATCCCGTGGGTCAAGCCGCATCCGGAGGCGTTCCGGGCCGCGATGCGAGCCATCGGCCTGACCGATCCAGGCGAGTGCGTGTTCGTCGGCGACCGGCCGTACGACGACGTGCACGGGGCCAAGAGCGCGGGCATGCGCGGCGTCCTGGTGCCGAACTCCGACGTGCCCGCGTTCGCCGGCACCGAGCCGGACGCGGTGATCAAGCGGCTGACGGACCTCCTCGGTCACGTCGACCGCTGGTCGGCGTGAGGCACGAAAACTTTCCCGGGAAAAGCGTTGGCGGATTGGCGTACCGCGACTCATAGCGGTGGGGAGCAAGTGGGGGCTGGCCGGCTGCCGGGAACTCGCTACTGAGGGGGGGCGGGTTTTCGGCGCCCGGTCAGTCGCGGCGACGACGTGCCTGGCGAAGGAACCAGATGTAGTAAAAGAACACACTTGCGGTGTTACATAGCAATATGCGCGACAGCGAGGTGGTCGCTGCCGTCGTGGCGGGCAACCCCGAGGGGTTGGCCGAGGCCTACGACAGGTACGCGTCACCGCTGTACACCTACTGCCGCTCCCTGCTGCGCGAGCCGGCTGATGCCGCCGACGCCGTGCAGGACACCTTCGTGATAGCGGCGTCCAGGTTGGCGGAACTGCGTGATCCGAACCGGCTCCGGCCGTGGCTATACGCTGTGGCCCGCAACGAGTGCCACCGACGCCTGCGCGCGCGCACGGTCCAGGTCACGACGCCGCTGGATGAGATGCCGGACGTGACTGACACCTCGGCCGACGTCAGCGGCGAGGCCGAGCGGGACGATCTGCGCAGGCTGCTCCGCTCGGCGGTGCGCGGCCTGAACGCCGGCGAGCAGGACCTGATCGAGCTGCAACTGCGGCAGGGGCTGGACGCCGCCGAGATCGCGGCCATGCTCGGCGTGTCCCGAAACCACGCCCACGCGCTGCTGTCCCGCGCCCGCGATCAGCTGGAGATCTCCCTCGGGGCGCTGCTCGTGGCCCGGTCCGGGCGGAAAGACTGCGCGGCGCTGAACACGATGCTCGCGGACTGGGACGGGCAGCTCGACGTCTTGATGCGCAAGCGGATCAACCGCCACATCGAGAACTGCCCGACGTGTACCGAGCGGAAGAAGCGCGAGCTGGCGCCGGCCTTGCTGCTCGGGCTGGCCCCGCTGGCGGCGCTGCCCACCGCCGCCGTCCCGCCCGGGCTGCGGGAGCAGGTTCTCCGGCTGGCCAGCAGCGACACCCCGGACGCGGCCGCCCACCGGGCCAGCGTGGCGCAGCGCACCGCGCCGTTCGGCCAGCACGGGTTCCCCAAGCCGCTGGACCCGCCGAAGTCGCCGTGGTGGCGTAGCCGCTCCGGGCAGGCGGCGGCCGCGGCCGCCGCGGCGGCGGTGGTCGCGGCGCTCACGCTGCTGGCCGTGGCGCTGGCCGCCTCGGGGCATGGCCATCCCGGCGGGGGCGCGGCGGCCCTCGGGCCGGGGCCGGCCCGGGGACGAGCATCGCGGCGGCCGGCGGGACGCCTGGCAGCGGCGCGCCCAGCGCGGGGCAGAGCAACCATCCGCAGCCCACCGTGTCAGCCAACGGCGCCGCGAACGTATCGCCGACACCCGGGGCGGGCGGCGGCGGCGGGGGCGGCGGCGCGGGGAGCGGCTCGCCCAGCAGCGGGACGGCCACCAGCCCCGGTTCACCTGGCCATAGCGGCCATCCGTCGCCCACGACCTCGGCGCCGTCGTCGTCCAGCTCGAGCGCGAAGCCGAGCTCTCCCGCCCCGTCTACCAGCGCCCCGTCGACGGCCAGTTCATCACCGCCGAGCCGGGGGCTGCTGTCCGTGACGCCCACCACGATCGTGCTCGGCGCCAACGGCGGCTCGCTGACCCTGAGGGCCTCGTTCGGCTCGGTCAACTGGTCCATCGCCGAATCCGCAAGCCTGGCGGGCCTGGTCACGGCGTCGCCGACGGCCGGGACGCTGGCCTCGGGACAGAGCACCACGGTCACGCTCACCGTGGCCTCGGTAACCACGGGCGGGCCCGCCGCCGGCCTGCGTGCGGCCGGGCTGGTCGGCGGCGCGTGGGGCAAGGGCGGGTGTGCCGACGGCACGCTCACCGTGAGCCCCGGCAATATCACGGTGACGGTCACGCTGGACACCGGCGAATGCGGCAGTTCCAGCCCGCCGCCATCGAGCCCGCCTCCCTCCAGCCCGCCTCCCTCCAGCCCGCCGCCGGAGGATTCGGGATCCGCGGGCGGCCGGCTAGTGAACTGAGCCGGTGCGCTTCAGGGTCCGGATGACCGGCGCGGTCTCCACCGAGCGCATCCCGGGCAGGCTGGCCAGCTCGCCGGTCAGGTACTCGTAGAGATGCTGAGCGTCGCGGAACAAGGCGCTGGCGACCAGGTTGGTCGGCCCGGTCGTGGCGGCGGCGAACGGGATCTCGGGGTGCTTGGCCAGAGCCTGGCCCGCTTCCTGGAGCCGGGCCGGCTCGATCGACAGCCAGAGTATGGCGTGCCCGGTCAGGCCGAGCACCCGGTTGTCGATGTCGACCTCGAAGTACAGCAGGCCGCAATGGCGGAGCTCGTCGATCCGGCGCCGTACCGTCGACTCGTGCCAGTGAATCGCCGCGGCGATCGCCGCGCAGCTGGCCCGGCCGTCGCGGGCCAGTTCTTTGAGCAGCGGTTCGTCCTCCCCGGGGGCCGAGGGGGTTTGGGGGGAACGGTTTCCCCCCAAGAGCAGGGGGGGTCCGGGGGGGACGGGGGGGCGGGTAGCCCCCCCGTGCGGGGGGTCACCGGGGGGCTGGCCCCCGGGGGCCAGCAGGGCCAGTTGGTCGGCGGACAGCGCGCGGGTGGCTTCCTGCCACGGGCCGGGGGCGAAGTTGTGCAGGATGGAATGAGCGGAAATCTGCACGATACGGCGGCTGCCGGGCAGGCCGTGCAGGAACAGGGCGTCACGCTGTTCCTCGGTCCGGGCCTGGAGTGTGCAGATGATCTCGGTCCCGCCCGAGGCGAGGTGGACCCAGCGGGTATCGGGCCTGCGAGCCAGGGCCTCCGCGATGGAGTCCGCCCCGCCGGGAATGGTCTGGAGCCGGAGGAACCAGTCGGTCCAGCCGAGCCGGGAGCCGTCGGGCACGCCGAGGACCCGCAGCCCGGCCGCCTCCTCCAGCCTGCGATAACGCCGGGCGGCGGTCTGATCCGAGGTTCCGATCACGGCGGCGATAGTGCGGAAAGACGCTCTCGGCTCGATCGTCAGGATATGGATGATCTGCCGGTCGGTCGCGTCCAGTGTCGAGACTTTCACGTGAATCAGCGTAGCCAGCGTCGAAATCCGGCACAATCGGGCTTGACCGTGGATTCTTACAATTGAGATCGCGCAGCATGATGACCGGCGCACGGGGAAGGCGCCTGCTGATGGAGGAAATCGATGGATAAGAAGTGGTGGACCCTGCTGGCGGTGTGCGCGGGGGTCTTCATGCTGCTGCTGGACGTCACGATCGTCACAGTGGCTCAGCCGGCCATCCAGAGCGGCCTGCACGCTAGCTTCACCGACGTGCAGTGGGTCCTGGACGCGTATGCCCTGACGCTCGCCTCGCTGCTGCTGACCTCGGGGGTACTGGCCGACCGGTACGGCCGGAGGCGGTTGTTCAGCATCGGATTGGTCATCTTCACGATCGGCTCGCTGCTGTGCGGGCTGGCCCAGGACCCGCTGATGCTGATCGTGTCGAGGAGCGGCCAGGGCGTGGGCGGCGCGATCATGTTCGCCACGTCGCTGGCGCTGCTCGGGAACAGCTTCCGGGGTCGCGACCGCGGCGTGGCGTTCGGGGTGTGGGGGGCGGTCATGGGTATCTCCACCGCGCTCGGCCCCGTCCTGGGGGGCGTGATCACCACGGACTGGAGCTGGCGCGGGATCTTCCTGGTCAACGTGCCGATCGGCGTCGTCGCGGTGGCGATGACGGCCTGGAAGGTGGACGAGTCGAAGTCGCCGCACCCGACGCGGCCCGACTGGGCCGGGTTCGCGCTGCTGACGGCCGGCCTGGTGAGCCTGATCTACGGCCTGATCCGGGCGGGCGAGAACGGCTGGTCCGACACGGGCGTCCTCGCCTGCCTGATCATCGCGGCGGCTGCGCTGGCCGGGTTCATCATCACCGAGCGACGGGTCGCGCATCCGATGTTCGACTTGTCGCTGCTGCGCACGCCGACCTTCGCCGGGGGCTCGATCGCCGCGTTCGCGATGAACGGCTCGCTCTACGCCGTGCTGCTCTGGCTGGTCATCTACCTGCAGGACGTGCTCGGCTTCTCGGCGCAGGACGCGGGCCTGCGGCTGGCCATCATCAGCGGCGCCCAGTTCGTCACCGCGGCCATCGCCGGCCGGATCAGCGAGCGCGTGCCCGCCCGGTGGCTGATCGGGCCCGGCCTGCTGCTCGTCGGCGTCGGGCTGATCGTCATGGGCGGGCTGACCGGGGCCAGCGACTGGACGCACCTGATCCCCGGGTTCATCGTGGCCGGCCTGGGCGGCGGCCTGGTCAACCCGCCGCTGGCCTCGACCGCGATCGGCGTGGTGCCGCTGCAGAAGGCCGGGATGGCATCGGGCGTCAACTCGACGTTCCGGCAGATCGGCATCGCGGCGGGCATCGCCGCCCTCGGCTCGATCTTCAACTCCGCGCTGCAGCACAACCTGACCAGCACACCCGCGGTGGCCTCGTCCGCGCCGCGCATCGTGACCATGGTCCGGCAGGGGCAGGTGGGCCAGCTGCTGGCCAGCACGCCGCCGGCCCGCCGGGGCGAGGTCGAGGCGGCGATCAGGTCCGCGTTCGCGGCCGGCCTGAACGACTTGCTCTACGTGACCGCCGGCATCGCGCTGATCGGCGCGGTGTGCGCGCTGCTGCTCATCCGCGGCAAGGACTTCGTGAGCCGCGCCGAGCCGCCAGCCGCTCCGGCCGGGGACGCGGGAGCGGGCACGGATGCTGTCAGCGAGGTCCGTTCGGCATAAAAGAAAAGAACCTCAGCCGAGGCGGCCCCGCGCGGTCCAGGCGGCGTGCGCGGTGGCGCGTTCGGCCTGGGCCCGCAGGGCCTGTACGGCGCGGGCCGGGTCGTCGGAGCCGTAGACCGCCGAGCCCGCCACGAAGACGTCCGCGCCCGCCTCGGCACAGCGTTCGATGGTCTCCTCGTGCACCCCGCCGTCGACCTGGAGCCAGATCTCGGCTCCGCGCTCGGCCACCAGGGAGCGGGCCCGGCGCAGCTTCGGCAGCACCATGTCCAGGAAGTGCTGGCCGCCGAAGCCCGGCTCGACCGTCATCAGCAGTAGCATGTCGACCTCGGAGAGCAGGTCCTGGTAGGGCTCCACCGCGGTGCCCGGGTTGACGGCCAGCCCGGCGCGGGCACCCGCGGCGCGGATGGCGCGCAGCGTGCGGACGGGGGCATGGGTCGCCTCGGCGTGGATGGTGACGTTCCGCGCGCCGGCCTCGGCGTACTCCAGCGCCCACCGGTCCGGCTCATCGATCATCAGGTGACAGTCGAGGGGTATCGTGGCGTGCTTGAGTAGCGCCTCCACCACGGGCAGGCCCAGCGTGAGGTTGGGCACGAAATGGTTGTCCATGACGTCCACGTGCAGCCAGTCCGCGACACCGGCCACCGCGGCGGCCTCGTCGGCGAGCCGGGCAAAGTCCGCGGACAGAATGCTTGGTGAGATCTGAACGGCCACAGCCCAGAGTGTAGATTGCCTCAGAAATGTCGTACCGCCGGGGTATCGTTCGATACTGAGTTCGATCTGAAGTTACCTGGGAGGGTGCTCATGCCGTCAGAACCGCCGAGCGCACTGCTCGACCGGGTGCGCAAGCTGCTGGCGAAGGCCGAGGCCGAGGGGGTGACCCCGCCCGAGGCCGAGGCGCTGACCGCCAAGGCCGCCGAGCTGATGGCCCGCTACGGTATCGACCGGGCGCGGCTGGCCGCGGCGCGGCCGGAGACCGACCGGCCCGGCAGCCGCGTCATCGACATCGACAACCCCTGGGCGCAGGTCCGGGCGCACCTGCTGGCCGGGCTGGCCGGCGCCATGCGGTGCCAGTGCGTGCTGCTGCACACCAGCGGGCCGGGGGCACGGATCCATGTGTTCGGCTACGCGTCGGATCTGGAGCGGACCGACATCTTGTACACCTCGCTGCTGCTCCAGATGGCGCACGGGCTGACCGTCGCCGTCGTGCCCGACGGAGTGCGGAGCCCGCGGGCCTGGCGGCGGAGCTGGCTGCTCGGCTTCGTCACCGCGGTTATTACCCGGGTGCGTTCGGCCGAGGAGCGCGCCGCGACCAGCACCGAGGGCGAACCGCAGTCCGGGCCGAGCACGGCACTGGTGCTGGCCGACCGGGCCCTGGTCGTCCGGCGTCAGCTGGAGGAGGCGTACCCGGTGACCCGGAAAACGCGGATCACCTACAGCGGCCGCGGCTACAGCGCCGGCTACGCGCAGGGCCAGCGGGCCGACATCGGCAACGCCCGGCTGGGCCAGACGCGGGCGCTCAACAGTGCCTAAGGAGCGAGCCAAAGGCCGCCGCCGCCGACTGGACTGAGGAGCGACGAAGGAGCGACGAGGGAAGGAGGCGGGTCAAGAGGCGGCCGGAGGCGAGCGACGGGATAGCAGCGCGAGGAAGATGGCGTCGGTGCCGTGCCGGTGCGGCCAGAACTGGGCGAACCGGGGATCGGAGGCGGCGCCCAGGCGGGGGACGTCGGGCAGGACGGCGGGGGCGTCGAGGATGGTGACGTCGCCACGGCGGCCGGCGACGTCGGTGACCACGTCGCCCGTCTCGGCCAGATGCGGTGAGCAGGTCACGTAGGCGACCACGCCGCCGGGCCGGACCGATTCGATCGCGGCGTCCAGCAGCTCGCGCTGGATCGCGGCCAGCTCGGGCACATCCTCCGGGGTCTTGCGCCACCGGGCTTCGGGGCGGCGGCGCAGCGAGCCGAGGTTCGAGCAGGGCACGTCGGCGAGCACGCGGTCGAACGTGCCGGGTTGCCACGGGACGTTCCGCCCGTCGGCGGCGATGACGGCCGGGTCGAGGCCGGCGCGGCGCAGGGCGTCCTGGACGCGGGCGGCCCGGTGCGGGCGGACGTCGGAGGCGACCAGGCGGGTCTCGTGCTCGGCGGTGAGATTGCGCTCGGCGGCTAGGCCGGACAGGAGGCGGGCCTTGCCGCCGGGACCGGCGCAGAGATCTAGCCAGAGGCGGTCTTCGGTCTTCGGCCGGCCAGGCTCACGCGGGTCAGGGCGAGTGCGGCGAGCTGGCTGGCTTCGTCCTGGACGACGGCCCGTCCGTCGGCGACGTAGGGGGCCGGGTCACCGGCGGCCAGCCGCAGGCCGTAGGGCGACCAGCGGGTTGGGGTCACGGGTGGTGTCGCGGCGTCGGGGCCGGGGCGTCCGGGGTCGGGGCCGGGGCGGCCGGGGCCGGGGCTGCCGGGGCCGGGGCGGCCGGGGCCGGGGCGGCCGGAGCTGGCGAGGCCGGGGGTGACGGCGAGGACGACGTCGGGTCTGAGGTTGCCGGCGGCGAGGGAGTCCTCGAGTTCGGCGGCGCTGTCCGGTCCGAGCGCCTCGGCGAACGCCTCGACGATCCAGCGGGGATAGCTGTGCCGGACGGCCAGGTAGCCGTACAGGTCGCGGTCGCGGCTCGGGGCGACGATCTCGGTCCAGCTGTCCAGGTCGCGGGTCGCGACCCGGCGGAGCACGGCGTTGACGAAGCCCGACGGGCGGGGACCGCACACGTCCTTGACCAGGTCGACCGAGGTGGCCACGGCGGCGTGCTGGCCGACGCGGGTGGCGAGCAGCTGGTGGGCGCCGAGCCGCAGGACGTCGCGTACCGGCGGGTCCAGCTGGTCACGGTCACTGCAGGCGGCCACGATCGCGTCGTAGGTGCCGCGGCCGCGCAGCGTGCCGTAGGTGAGTTCGGTGGCGAACGCGGCGTCCCGGCCGGTCAGGCCGCGTTCGGCCAGCAGGGCGGGCAGCAGCAGGTTGGCGTAGGCGTCGCGGTCGGCGACCGCGCGCAGGACGTCGTAGGCCGCGCGCCGGGCGGGATCGGCCCGGCGACGGCCCGGTCCGGTGGCCCGTGGACGCGGGGGTCGTGCTCGCTCTGCCATCTCAGCCGAGCCGCACGGGGCCGCCCGAGCGGAGCCCGCGGGCCCAGTCCGAGGCCATCATGCGGCGCTTGCCCTCGGCCTGCACCTCGCCGAGGCGTACCGGGCGCGAGCCCGTGCCGACGAACGCGTCGCGCTTGGTGAGCAGCACCTCTCCTGGCGCCAGGTCAGGAGCGTCGTCCGGCCCGCCGGGCGACACCGGGCCGAGCTTCAGCCGGGCGCCGTCGTGCTCGGTCCACGCCCCGGGCTCGGGCGTGCAGGCCCGGATCAGCCGGTCCACGACGTGAGCGGGCAGCTTCCAGTCCACCCGCGCGTCGGCCGGGGTGATCTTGGGTGCGAAGCTCACGCCCTGCGACGGCTGCGGAACCGCGTCCAGCGTTCCGGCCTCGATCCCGTCCAGTGTGTCCACGAGCAGCCGCGCGCCGGAGTGCGCCAGCCGGTCCAGCAGGTCACCGCTGGTGTCGGCGGGCCGTACCGGTTCGGTCAGCACCCCGTACACCGGGCCCGCGTCGAGTTCGGCCACCACGCGGAACGTGCTGGCGCCGGTCACGTCGTCGCCGTGCATGATGGCGTGCTGTACCGGGGCGGCCCCGCGCCAGGCCGGCAGGACCGAGAAGTGCAAGTTGACCCAGCCGTGGGCGGGGACGTCCAGCGCGGCCTGCGGGATCAGCGCGCCATAAGCGACCATCGGCACGCAGTCCGGCGCGATCTCGCGCAGCCGGTCGAGAAACAGCGGCTCCCGGGGCCGGGCCGGGGTGAGCACCTCCAGGCCCGCTTCGGCGGCCCGCCGGGCCACCGGGCTCGATTCGACATGGCGGCCACGCCCGGCCGGCGCGTCGGGACGGGTCAGCACGGCGACGACTTCGTGCCGGGAGGCTAGCACCGCGTCCAGCGCCGGTACCGCCGTCTGCGGGGTACCCGCGAATACCAGGCGCATCGGTCTACAGGGCCCGCCCGAGGGTCTCGTGCGGAGACACCTTCACCTGGGGGATGGGATCGCCCCACCATTCGGCCTCGCGGATGGCCTTCATGGCCAGCTTGCGCTGGGCCTGGTCCATCCGGTCGATGAACAAGATGCCATCCAGGTGGTCGGTCTCGTGCTGGATGCAGCGGGCCAGGAGTTCGGTGCCCTCGATTGTCACGGGGTCGCCGTACATGTTGAAGCCGGTGGCGACCACGCCGTAGGCGCGCGTGACCGGGTAGGCCAGGCCGGGAAACGACAGGCAGCCCTCGTCGTCCTCCTCTTCCTCCTTGGACAGGTCAAGCGAGGGGTTGATCAGGTGGCCCGGCTCGTGGTCGTCCACATGGTAGGTGAAGACGCGCAGGCCGACGCCGATCTGCGGCGCGGCCAGGCCGACGCCGGGCGCGTCCAGCATGGTGTCGGTGAGGTCCTTGACCAGCCTGCGCAGCTCGGCGTCGAAGTCGCGCACCGGCTCGGCCGGCGTGCGCAGCACCGGGTCACCGAAAAGACGGATCGGCTTGACGCTCACGAAACCTCCTGGACGCATGACGGCGAGCCGCCGTCGGCATCCAGTTTATCCGTCAGGCGACCTCGGCCGGGTCGAGCTGGACGCGGACGGAGGCGCCGTCCTTGCGAGCACTCCGGGCGGCCTGTGCCGTGTGCAGCGCCCGGGCCAGGGCCAGGCCATCGGTGCGCGGAATCCTGATCAGCGCGCGTTCGGCCGGCTCGGGATCTGGTTCGGCGCCGTTCGGCCCGGCTGGTCCGCCGATCTCGGCCGGGACCGGTCCCAGGATCTCGGCCCGGTCCGGGAGCGCGGCCGAGCCGATGAACTCCGCGACCGCGGTGGACGGGCCGGTGACGGCGGCCATCCGCACCGCCGGCGGGAAGCCCAGTTCGGCGCGTTCGGCCAGTTCCCGTTCGGCGAAACCGACCGGATCCCAGCGCAGCAGGGCCTGGACCGCGGGCAGCGACGCCTCGGCCAGCACCACGACGGACCCGGCCGGGCCGGACCAGGGCGGCGGCGTTCAGCCACCGACGCAGCGTCTCCTCGGCGGCGCGCAGGCTGGGCCTGCCGAGCAGCGCCCACCCGTCCAGCAGCAGCGCGGCGGCGTAGCCGTCCGTGGCGACCGGTTCGGCCCCGGGGGTGGCGATGACCAGGGCGGGCTCGGCGGGCACTTCGGCCAGCACGTGCGAGCCACCGGAGGTCCGCACCGGCACGTCGGGAAAGGCGCGGCCCAGCTCCTCCGCGGTCCGGGCCGCGCCGGTGACCAGGGCGCGCAGACGGTCCGAGCCGCACCGCGAGCAGGCCCAGTCCGCGGCCAGGGCGCCGCACCATCGGCAGCCGGGCACCTCGTTGGAGCCGCCCACGTGCAGCGGCCCGCCGCACACGGCGCACCGGGCCTGGGCGCGGCAGCGGGCGCAGGCGATCGAGGCCAGGTAGCCGCGCCGGGGAACCTGGACCAGGACCGGGCCGGCGGCGAGGGTGGTGCCGCGCGGGTCGCCGGTGAGGGCGGCACGGGCGGTGCGCAGGGCCAGGCTGGGCAGGCGGGCGGTCATGGCCGCTGCGTCGCGGGCGAGTTCGGCTTCGTCGGGTGCGGCCCGGACCCGGGGCGCGACCTGGCGCAGGACGTCCGGCCGGCCAGTCAGCGGCTTGGCCCAGTCGGCCGCGACCAGCTGGGTCAGCTCGGCGGTCCGGGCGAACCCGCCGATCAGGGCGGCCGCGCCGGACCGGTGGGCACGCAGGGCGAGCACCTCCCGGGCGTTCGGGTACGGGGACCGCGGCTCGGCGTGCAGGTCGTCGCCGTCGTCCCAGAGGACCACCAGGCCCAGCTGGCAGACCGGGGCGAACATGGCGGCCCGGGTGCCCGCCACCACCCGGACCGCGCCGCGGAGCACGGTCAGCCAGCGGCGGTAGCGCTCGGCCGGGCCGAGATCGGCGGTCAGGCAGACGTGCCCCTCGGTTCCCTGGTTCAGGGCGGTCAGGGCCGCATCCACGCGGGCCAGGTCGCGGGCGTCCGGGACGACGATGACCACGCCCCGGCCGGCCGAGGCCGTGGTGGCGGCGGCGATGGCGATCTCGGCGGGCCATTCGGGACCGGGCAGGGCCGACCAGGCGGCGCGGACCGGACGACCTTCGGCCAGCGCGGTCAGGAACGCCTCCCCCGCGGGGTACCGGGTCCACGAGCCCGGGCCGTCGGGCCGGGCGGAGCGGCGGGAACGTCCGGCGCCGGGGCGGCGGGAGCACCGGCGGAGGCAGGGGCTTCGCGTTCGGCGGTGGCGTGGCGGGGCGGGATGGCGAGCCGCAGGACGTCGGCCAGCGTGCCCGCGTAGCGGTCGGCAACCGCGCGGGCCAGGGTGAAGATCTCGGGGGTGAGGACCGGCTCGGGCGAGATCACCCGCTCCAGCCGGGCCAGGCGGCCCTGGTGCTCGCTGGTCTGGGTCCGGTCCAGCAGGTAGCCGTCGACCAGCTGGCCGGCGAACCTGACGCGGACCCGGCAGCCCGGCACGGCCATCTGGTCCATGCTCGCCGGGACCAGGTAGTCGAAGGGCCGGTCCAGGTGAGCCAGCGAGATGTCGACCGCCACCCGGGCGACCGGCAGCCGCTCGCTGACCGCCTGATCCTTCGGCCCCTTCGCCACGGTCTCCGTCCTACCAGAACGCGGGCGATGCTCACACGCAGGCGGCGGGATTTTCATGATCACGAAGGGTTTTAGGTCATATAGCGTATAAAAGTCTTCGCGATCATGGACGATAGCATTCGTGTTCGAGAGGGTGCAGGCACAGGCTCCGCGGGGCTAGGAGCGAAGGCGGCGGCTGGAACCGAGGGCCGTTCGGAAGAAAATCAGGCGCCTGCGGCGGCGCGGAGTTGGTCGGCGCGGTCCACGCGCTCCCAGGAGAAGTCCGGCTCGGTGCGGCCGAAGTGTCCGTAGGCGGCGGTCTGGGCGTAAATCGGGCGGAGCAGGTCCAGCGCGTAGATGATCGCCCGCGGCCGCAGGTCGAAGACCTTCATGACCGCGTCCTGGATCTGCTCGACCGGCACCTTCTCAGTGCCGAAGCACTCGATGAACAGCCCGACCGGCACCGCCTTGCCGATCGCGTAGGCCACCTGGGCCTCGCAGCGGTCGGCCAGGCCCGAGGCGACCACGTTCTTGGCCACCCAGCGCATGGCGTACGCCGCGCTGCGGTCGACCTTGGACGGGTCCTTGCCGGAGAAGGCGCCGCCGCCGTGCCGGGCCATGCCGCCGTAGGTGTCGATGATGATCTTGCGCCCGGTCAGCCCGGCGTCGCCCATCGGGCCGCCGATCTCGAAGCGGCCGGTCGGGTTGACCAGCAGCCGGAAGCCCTCGGTGTCGATCTCCGCGTCGGCCAGGACGGGCTCGACCACGTAGTCGCGGATGTCGGGGGCGAGCAGTTCCTTGAGGTTGATGTCCGGCGCGTGCTGGGTGGAGACCACCACGGTGTCCAGCCGGACCGGGCGGTCCCCGGCGTACTCGATGGTTACCTGCGTCTTGCCGTCCGGGCGCAGGTACGGCACGGTGCCCGCGCGGCGGACCTCGGACAGCTGCTTGGCCAGCTTGTGGGCGAGCATGATCGGCAGCGGCATCAGCTCCGGCGTCTCCCGGCACGCGTAGCCGAACATGAGGCCCTGGTCGCCCGCACCCTGCCGGTCGAAGTCGTCGGTCCCCTCGCCCTCGCGGTACTCAAACGCGTCGTTGACGCCCTGGGCGATGTCGGGCGACTGGGAGCCGATCGATACCGAGACGCCGCAGGAGGCGCCGTCGTAACCCTTGGCCGAGGAGTCGTAGCCGATCTCGAGGATCTTGTCCCTGATGATGCCGGGGATGTCCACGTAGGTCTGCGTGGTGACCTCGCCGGCCACGTGCACCTGGCCGGTCGTGATCAGCGTCTCCACCGCGACCCGGCTGCCGGGATCGTCCTTGATCATGGAGTCGAGGATGGCGTCACTGATCTGGTCGGCCATCTTGTCGGGATGACCCTCGGTCACCGACTCAGAAGTAAACAGGCGACGCGCCACGTCGTTTTCCCCTCTTAGTACCCGGGCAACTGCGGTGAGTCTATCCGCAGTCCCCGGGCATACGGATTTGCTTCAGATGACACGCTGGCACCGGATTTGATACCCCGGGCCTACTTGAGGCTGACCGCGGCCAGGTCCCAGACCACGTTCGCGAGCGCTTCCTTGGGCCCGCGCGGGACCAGGGTAACCGTTCCGTCGGCACCGTAGACTACCGCCTCGTTGTCCGGGGTGCCGAAGCCGCGCCCGTTCCCCACCGGGTTGACCACCAGCAGGTCACACCCCTTGCGGGCGAGTTTGGCCCGGGCCGCCTGCTCGGAGGTGTCCGTCTCGGCGGCAAACCCGACCAGGACCGGCCGCGTGCCGCCGGGACCTCGCCGCGCGGCCAGCCCGGCCAGGATGTCCGGGTTCTCGACCAGGCGCAGCGGCTCGGGCGGCTGCCCGTCCTTCTTGATCTTGCCGTCGCTGCGGGTCTGCGGACGGTAGTCGGCCACCGCGGCGGCCATCACCACCACGTCGGCATTGGCCGCGGCGGCCAGGACCGCGTCGTGCATCTGGCGGGCATCCACGACCCGGACGACGTTGACCCCGGCCGGGTCGGGCAGCGCGACGTTGGCCGCGATCACCGTCACCTCGGCGCCCCGCGCGACGGCGGTCCTGGCCAGCGCGTAGCCCTGGGTGCCGGTGGACCAGTTGCCGATGAACCGTACCGGGTCGATTTCCTCGCGGGTGCCGCCCGCGGACACCACCACGCGGCGGCCGGCCAGGTCCGGTGAGCCCGCACCGTCGAGCAGGCGGAGGGCCACGGCGAAGATCTCGGACGGCTCGGGCAGCCGGCCCGCGCCGCTGTCGGCACCGGTGAGGCGGCCGACCGCCGGCTCGAGCACGACGGCGCCGCGCCGGCGCAGCAGGGCCACGTTGGCCTGGGTGGCCGGGTGCTCCCACATCTCGGTGTGCATGGCGGGCGCGTACAGCACCGGGCACCTGGCGGTGAGCAAGGTGGCGGTCAGCAGGTCACCGGCCATCCCGGCGGCGGCCCGGGCCAGCAGGTCGGCGGTGGCCGGGGCGACCACGACCAGATCGGCGGACTGGCCGAGCCGGACGTGCGGGACCTCGGACACGCCGGTCCACACGTCGGTCGTGACTGGTTCGCCGGACAGGGCGGCCCAGGTCGGCTCGCCCACGAAACGCAGGGCGTCAGCGGTGGGCACCACCCGGACGCGGTGCCCGGATTCGGTCAGCAGCCTGAGCAGTTCGCAGGCCTTATACGCCGCGATGCCCGCGCCGACGCCCAGGATGACGCGGGCCGACGCGGGCATGGGTGCCTGTTCGCTAGCCTTCGGTGGCTTCGACGCTGAGCAGCCGCTCCTTGATCTCACGGAGCGAGATCGACAGCGGCTTCTCCTGGCTGCGGGTCTCGACCAGCGGGCCGACGTACTCCAGCAACCCTTCGCCGAGCTGGGAGTAGTACGCGTTGATCTGCCGTGCGCGCTTCGCGGCCATGATCACCAGCCGGTACTTGCTGTCCACGACCTCGAGAAGCTCGTCGATCGGCGGGTTGATGATGCCGTCGGCGACCTGAGTGCCTGCCACGTTGTGCCTTCCGTCGTTCACTGCTCCATCAAGGCTATCAGCTGGCGGCACACGTCCTGGACGGATGTGTTGACCAGCGTGATGTCGAACTCGGCGGCCGCCGCGAGCTCATCCTCGGCGGCCGCGAGCCGCCGGGCCAGGACCTCGGCCGGCTCGGTACCGCGGCCGGTGAGCCTGCGGACCAGCTCGTCCCAGGACGGCGGGGCCAGGAAAACCAGTCGAGCGTCGGGTGCGGCCCGTCTGACCTGCCGCGCTCCGGCCACATCGATCTCCAGCAGGCAGGCTACGCCCGCCTCGAGCCTCTGGTTCAGAGGCTCGCGCGGCGTGCCGTACCGGTTGCCGGCGAACTGCGCCCACTCCAGCAGCGCTCCACCGGCGACCAGCCCGTCGAACTCGCTGTCGTCGACAAAGTGATATTCACGGCCGTCCACTTCGCCCGGCCGCGGCCGACGTGTCGTAACCGACACAGATATCCAGATGTCGGGGCAAATCTTGCGGAGTTCGGCGACGACCGTGCTCTTCCCGACCCCGGAGGGCCCGGAGAGCACGGTCAGCCGCGAATGCACCGGGGTCGCGACCGCGGCTCCGCTAGGAGGTCGCTCCCGTCTGCCGCGCGGTTCAGATATCGGCACCGAACTCTTGCTCAAGCGCGGACCGCTGGTTGGTGCCCAGCCCGCGTACGCGACGCGATTCCGCTATGCCTAGCCTTTCCATGATCTGCTTTGCCCGCACCTTGCCCACGCCAGGCAGAGACTCAAGCAGAGCCGAGACCTTCATCTTGCCAATGACGTCATCAGTCGAGCCTTCCTTGATGACGTCCGACAAGGTCGTGGCCCCGCGCTTGAGGCGATTCTTAACCTCGGCGCGTTCTTTGCGTGCGCGGGCAGCCTTCTCCAGTGCCGCCGCACGTTCTTCAGGAGTGAGGGGAGGAAGAGCCACTCGGGGTCACCTCGGGTTTCGTTGGAAAAAGGTTTGTCGGGAGGGGAAACTAGCCAATCACGTACCCTTTCGGCAACGCAAATCCCCGTTTACGTCATCACAAATTGAAATATATTACTTACAGTATGCATTTCATTACTTAGAGTTATCATTGCTTGGCCCGGGCCTCAACTAAGGGTCTCACCGGGCGATATTCCGTGGTCAAGCTGCAAGGCACCAGCGTATGCCATCGCTGTACGGGCGGATGGCCACTCTCCCGGCGCGTCGTGGATTCGTCACACATTTCCGCGTCTGCGCCGGGACGCGGCCGACCCAATTCCGGTCAGCCGAACGAGCTTGTTCCCGCGGCGGTCTTCGCCTCGACCCCGCAACGGCTTCTGCTCGCTTTGATCCCCGGTTATTGCCAGATGAGATGATGCGCGATCTATGGGACTAATGTTACTCCTGAGACTATGCGGGATGATCTGGGCGTTTCTACCCGGTCTCGACCCATCTGGGCCCCGTTGAACTTCCTGACATCCTACCCGCTGCGTGAACCCGGCGTCACCCCAGGTCACCTAATGTGTCGGCGGAATTTTTCCGCGGCCGGGCGGGCCCGGTTCGCAGCCGCGGGCCGGCTCGGGCTCAGGCCGGGTCACGGGCGACGCTTACCCGCCGCAGCGACGCGGCGATCGCGGCCGCGGCCGCGCCCGGATCGGGCGCCCGGGTGATCGGCCGGCCGATCACCAGCAGATCCAGCCGGCCAGCAGGGCCTCCTCGGGCGTCGCGAACCGCGCCTGGTCGTCGGACCCGGAACCGGCAGGCCGAACCCCGGGCGTGATGAGCGTCACATCCGGGCCGACCTCCGACCGGACCGCGGAGACCTCGCGCGGCGAGCACACCAGGCCCTGCGCGCCCGCCGCCACCGAGAGGGTGGCGAGGCGCAGCACCGCGTCCGGCACCGGTCCCCTCATCCCGATACGGCCCAGGTCGTCGTCGCTCAGCGAGGTCAGCACGGTGACGGCGGCAACCATCGTGCCCGGTGCCGCCTCGACGGCCGCCCGGATCAGGTCGGCACCGCCGGCCGCGTGCACGGTCAGGACGTCGGGCCGCAACCGGGCTACGGCCCGCGCCGCCCCGGCCACCGTGGCGGGGATGTCGTGCAGCTTGAGGTCCAGAAATACCGCCAGCCGGCTGGCGCCCCGGACCGTCGCCACCACCTGCGGCCCGTAGCGCAGGTACAGTTCCAGACCGACCTTGACCGTGCTCACGTGCGGCGTCACCAGCGCCGCCCACCGCGCAGCCGTCTCCAGGTCGGGGGCGTCGAGCGCCACTGCCACCGGCGCAGGCTTGCTCACGGCGATTCCTTCCACTGTCGCTTCCGCCCTGTCACGTGTTGCTTACCCGTTTTACCGGCGTCGTCGCCTCCGGCGGCTAGGCACGCCGGGCCAGCCCGCGGGCGAGCCGGCCGTGGCCGCCGTGGGCCTGGCCGATGACGTCGGCGACCTGGTCCGCGCC
The DNA here is from genome assembly GCA_963819785.1 of uncultured Actinomycetes bacterium. GTDB lineage: Bacteria > Actinomycetota > Actinomycetes > Streptosporangiales > Streptosporangiaceae > Palsa-504. The sequence continues at coordinate 238,122 of CAWFXW010000026.1, forward strand.
GATGGCCGCCAGTTCCTCCTCCAGTTCCCGGACCACGCGCGAGCATGCCGACGGATCGTGCACGATCGCGGTGCCGACCCCGATCAGCGAAGCGCCCGCCAGCAGCAACTCCAGCGCGTCCTGCCCGGTGCGCACGCCGCCCGTCCCGATGATCGGCACGCCGGGAAACGCCTCGGCCACCTGCCAGACGCACCGAACCGCGACCGGCCGGACGGCGGGCCCGGACAGGCCGCCGTAGGCCCCGGCCAGCGCCGGGCGCATGGTGCCCGGATCGATGGCCATGCCAAGCACCACGTTGATCAGCGACAGACCGTCCGCGCCGGCCCCGACGCAGGCGTCAGCCACGGCCACGATGTCGGTTACATCCGGCGAAAGCTTAGCGAAGACCGGTATGTCGTGCCGCAGGCTGGCGCGCACCGCCGCGACCACGGACCCCGCGGTCGCCGGGTCGAGGGCGAACAGGCGCCCGGCCTCCTCGGCGTTCGGGCAGGAAAGGTTGATCTCGACCGCGGAGACGCCCGCAGCGTCGGACAGCCGGGCCGCCAGCGCGCCGTACTCGCGGACGGTCTGGCCGGCGATCGAGACCACGGCACGCGCGCCGTGGGACAGCAGCCACGGCAGGTCCCGCTGCAGGAACGCATCAATGCCCGGACCCTGCAGGCCCACCGAGTTCAGCAGCCCGCTAGGCGTCTCGGCCAGCCGGGGCGCGGGGTTTCCGGTCCGCGGCTCGGTCATGATCGACTTGCTGATGATCGCGCCGACCCGGGCGACGTCGATGAACTGGGCCAGCTCGCGGCCCGCGCCGGCGCAGCCCGCCGCGGCCAGCACCGGGTTGGGCAGTTCGAGCTGCCCGAGCTGGGCCCGCATGTCAGCCGGCATGCAGGTGCCCTTCGGCCTTGGGCTTCCAGCCCGGCGCGCCGAGCGCGTCGAACGGGATCGTGCCCACGTCGTCCCAGCGGACCAGGTCGGCGCGGAACACCGGGCCGTCCACGCAGGCGCGCACGATCCGGGTGATCCCGTCGGTCCCGGTCACCGGCAGCACGCAGCCCATGCAGACCCCGATCCCGCAGGCCATGGGCACGTCCACCGAGGCTTGCACCGGGATCGCGTACCGGGCGGCCAGCGCGGTCACGTCGCGCAGCACGGGCACCGGCGCGCTGGCGTAGATCACCTCGGTGCGCGCCTCGCGGATGACCTGCTCCAGCATGGCGGTGACCGGGCCGCGGGCGCCCAGCGAGCCGTCGGCGGTGGTGATCGTCGCGCTGCGCCCGGACCGGCGGGCGGTCAGCGCGCCGAAGACCCGGTCCGCGCTCTGCCCGCCGAGCAGGAAATCGACGCTGCAGGCGCGGTCGGTGAGCTTGGCGGCGAGCGCGAACAACGGCGCGCTGCCGTAGCCAACCCCCAGCAGCAGGCACCGGGACGGGCTCTTCGGCACGGGGAACGGCAGGCCGAGCGGGCCCACGGCGTCGAGGGTGTCGCGGGCGCGCAGCGCGGCGAGCCACCGGGTACCTGGCCCGTGCGTCTCGAACACGAACTCCACGGTGCCGCCGTGGTCGGGGCGGACATCGTGCACGACGAAGGCTCGGCGGCCCAGCATCGAGCTCTCCGGGCCGCCGACGGCCACCGTGACGAACTGGCCGGGCCGGAACCTGGTCGCGATGGCGGGAGCGACCAGCGTCAGCGCGTGATAGGCGTCGACGCGCCGCAGGGTCAGGACGGTGGCGCGGACCTGGACCGGCCCCGCGCCTGGATCAGTCACGGGGCTCACTTTCGAGGTGCGTGCAGCAGCGCGGCGTGCTCCTGCAGCGACCGCACGCCGATCTCGCCGCGGATGATGGCCTCGATGCCCTGCACCGCGGCGGCCAGTCCGGCCACCGTGGTCACGCACGGGATGCCGCGGCGGACCGCGGCGGTACGGATCTCGTAGCCGTCGAGCCGGGGGCCGGACTGCCCGGGACTGCCGAACGGCGTGTTCACGATCAGGTCCACCTCGCCAGCGAGAATCCGCGTCACCACGGTCGGCTCGCCATCAGGCCCGGGGCCGTCGCCGTGCTTTCGCACGATCTTGGCACGAACACCGTTACGGCGCAGCACCTCCGCCGTTCCGTCCGTGGCCCAGATCTCGAAACCCAGGTCGGCCAGGCGCTTGACCGGGAAGATCATGGACCGCTTGTCCCGGTTCGCGACCGACACGAACACCCGCCCCTTGACCGGCAGCGACCCGTACACGGCGGCCTGGGATTTGGCGTAGGCCGTGCCGAACATCGCGTCGATCCCCATCACCTCACCGGTGGAGCGCATCTCCGGCCCGAGCACCGTATCCACGCCCTGGCCGCCCGGATCGCGGAATCGCCCGAACGGCAGCACCGCCTCCTTGACCGCGACCGGGGCGTCCATCGGCAGCTCGTCGGTTGGCAGCATCCCCTCGGCCCGGAGCTCGGCGATGGTGGCGCCGAGCATGATCCGGGCCGCGGCCTTGGCCAGCGGGACCGCGGTGGCCTTGGAGACGAATGGCACGGTGCGCGAGGCCCGCGGGTTGGCCTCGAGCACGTACAGCACTCCCCCGGCCAGCGCGTACTGCACGTTCAGCAGGCCGCGCACGCCCACCCCGACGGCGATGGCCTCGGTGGCCGCACGGATCTGGGCGACGTCGCTACGGCCGATGGTGATCGGCGGCAGCGCGCAGGCGGAGTCGCCGGAGTGGATGCCCGCCTCCTCGATGTGCTCCATGACCCCGCCGAGGTAGAGCTCGGAACCGTCGTAGAGCGCGTCGACGTCGACTTCGATCGCGTCGTCGAGGAACTTGTCGACCAGCACCGGATGACCGGGGCTGACCTGGGTCGCTTTGGACATGTACGACCGCAGCGTGGCCTCGTCGTAGACGATCTCCATCCCGCGGCCGCCGAGGACATAGGAGGGCCGGACCAGGACCGGGTACCCGATCTCTCGCGCGATCCTGGCCGCTTCATCCTGGGCGATGGCGGTCCCGTTCCGTGGTGCGCTCAGCCCTGCCGCCTCCAGCACGCCGGCGAACGCGGCGCGGTCCTCGGCCAGGTGGATGGCCTCGGGTGAGGTGCCCACCACCGGGACGCGGGCGGCTTGCAGGGCGCGGGCCAGGCCCAGCGGGGTCTGCCCGCCGAGCTGTACGATCACGCCCGCGACGGGTCCGGATTGTTGTTCCGCCCGGACCACCTCCAGGACGTCCTCCAGGGTGAGCGGCTCGAAGTACAGCCGACCCGAGGTGTCGTAGTCGGTGGAGACCGTCTCCGGGTTGCAGTTGACCATGACCGTCTCGTAGCCGGCCGCGGCCAGCGCGAACGACGCGTGCACGCAGGCGTAGTCGAACTCGATGCCCTGGCCGATGCGGTTCGGCCCGCTGCCCAGGATGATCACCTTGGGTTTGTCGCCCGCGGGGACCTCGGTCTCGTCGTCGTAGGTGGAGTACAGGTAGGGGGTGCGGGCGGCGAACTCGGCCGCGCAGGTGTCCACCGCGTGGTACACCGGTCGCACGCCGAGCCCCCAGCGGATCTCCCTGATCACCGTCTCGGTGGTGCCGCGCAGTTCGGCGATCTGCGCGTCGGAGAAGCCGTTCTGCTTGGCGGTGGTCAGCGTGTGCGCGTCGAGGGCCTGCACCTGCCTGAGCTCCCGGGCGACGTGGTTGATGTGCTGGATCTGCTCGATGAACCAGGGGTCGATGCCGGTGGTCTCGGCTACGGCTTCGGGGCTGGCGCCGGCCGCCAGCGCCCGGTGGATGGTGTTCAGGCGGCCGTCATGGGGGATCCCGGTCTCACGCAGCAGGCGGTCCGCGTCGGCTGGGCTTTCTTCTTTGAAGCCGAACGGACCGTGGTTACTCTCCAGCGATCTCAAGGCCTTCTGCAGCGCCTCCGGGAAGCTCCGGCCGATGGCCATGGCCTCCCCCACGCTCTTCATGTGGGTGGTGAGCGTGGGGTCGGCGCCGGGGAACTTCTCGAACGCGAACCGCGGCACCTTGACCACCACATAGTCCAGCGCGGGCTCGAAGCAGGCTGGCGTCTGGCCGGTGATGTCGTTCGGGATCTCGTCCAGGGTGTAGCCGATGGCCAGCCGCGCGGCGATCTTGGCGATGGGGAAGCCGGTGGCCTTGGAGGCCAGCGCGCTGCTTCGCGAGACACGCGGGTTCATCTCGATCACGACCATCCGGCCGGTGCGCGGTTCGACGGCGAACTGGATGTTGCAGCCGCCGGTGTCCACGCCCACCGCGCGCATGATGGCGATCGCGGTGTCGCGCATGCTTCTGGTACTCGCGGTCGGTGAGCGTCATCGCGGGCGCGACGGTGACGCTGTCGCCGGTGTGTACGCCCATCGGGTCGATGTTCTCGATCGAGCAGACCACCACCACGTTGTCGTGGCGGTCCCGCATGAGCTCGAGCTCGAACTCCTTCCAGCCCAGGATGCTCTCCTCGAGCAGGACCTCGTGGGTGGGGCTGGCGTCCAGGCCGGCTCCGGCGATACGCCGCAGGTCCTCTTCGGTTTTCGCGATTCCTGACCCGAGGCCGCCCAGAGTGAAGCTCGGGCGGATCACGACCGGGTATTTCAGGCTTTGCGCAGTGGCGAGGCACTCGTCGAGATCGCGGCAGATCTGGCTGGCCGGGACCTCGGCGCCCAGCCCGGTCACGATCTCCTTGAACCGCTCGCGGTCCTCGCCCGCGCGGATCGCGTCGATGCTGGCCCCGATCAGCTCGACGTTGTACCGGTCCAGGACACCGTGGTCATGGAGGGCGACGGCGGCGTTCAGCGCGGTCTGGCCGCCCAGGGTGGGCAGCACCGCGTCGGGCCGCTGGATCGCGATGACCTTCTCCAGCGTCTCGGTGGTGATCGGCTCCACGTAGGTCGCGTCGGCGAACTCGGGGTCGGTCATGATCGTGGCCGGGTTGGAGTTGACCAGGCTGACCCTTATGCCCTCGCTCTTGAGGACGCGGCAGGCCTGGGTGCCCGAGTAGTCGAACTCGCAGCCCTGGCCGATGACGATCGGGCCCGACCCGATGACGAGCACCGATCTGAGGTCCTCACGCCGCGGCACCGTTCCCCCTTTCCAGCAGAGCGCAGAACTGGTCGAAATGGTCGGCGGCATCGTGCGGGCCCGGAGCGGCCTCGGGGTGGTACTGGACGCTGAACACCGGGCGGTCCCGCAGGCGCAGGCCCTCGACCACACCGTCGTTGAGGTTGACGTGACTGACCGCGGCCGGGCCGTACGGGGTGTCGAACGGCTCCAGTGCCTCCGGCGGGACATGAGACCAGGTAGCCGCGCCGCGCGTTTCCGCGGAAACGTCTGGCGGTCGCGCCCGACGTCGCCGGCCCCCGGCAGCGCGACGGCGAAGCCGTGGTTGTGGCTGGTGATGTAGACCCGGCCGGTAGACAGGTCCATGACCGGCTGGTTCACGCCGCGGTGCCCGTAGCGCAGCTTGTAGGTGCGCAGGCCCAGTGCCAGGGCGAGGATCTGGCTGCCCAGGCAGATGCCGAAGACGGGCAGCCCGGCGTCCAGGACCCCGTGCATCGCGTCCACCGCGTACGTGGCCGCGGCCGGGTCGCCGGGGCCGTTGCTGAAGAACACCCCGTCCGGCGCGTGGGCGAGGATCTGCGCGGCGGTGGTCGTGGCGGGGACCACGACCACCTCGCAGCCGCGGGCCGCGAGGTGGCGCGGGGTGGAGGCCTTGATGCCCAGGTCGACGGCGACCACGCGGTAGCGGGCGGGGCCTTCCGGCGAGACCGTGTAGGGCTCTGGCGTGCTCACCATCCGGGCCAGGTCGGCCCCTGCCATCTGCGGGCTGGCCAGCACCCGTTCCAGCAGCCTTTCCTGGCTGGCTTCCACGGTGCTGATCGCCGCGCGCATCGCGCCCTGCTCGCGGACCCGCCTGGTCAGCAGCCTGGTGCCGCGGACGGCGATACCGGGGACGCCCTCGGCGCGGAGGTATGCGTCTAGGTCCCGGGTGGCCCGCCAGCTGGAGGCGAGCCTGGCCGGCTCGCGCACCACGTAGCCGCTGACCCAGACCTGGCGGGATTCGGGGTCTTCGTCGTTGACCCCGGTGTTGCCGATGTGCGGGGCGGTCATGGCCACGATCTGGCGGCAGTACGAGGGGTCGGTGAGCGTCTCCTGGTAGCCGGTCATGCCGGTGTTGAAGACCATCTCGCCGAACCTCTCGCCGTCCGCGCCGAAGGCGGTGCCGTGCAGCGTGGTGCCGTCCTCGAGGACCAGCAGGGCTGGCTGTCCGGCCATTTCAGGCGAGCTTTCCGTCGAGGACGGTGGGCGTGCCGCGCAGGAAGGTCGCCACCACGCGGCCGGGCAGCGGCATCCCGGCGAACGGGGTGTTGCGGCTCTTGGACGCGCCGACCGGGCTCACCGCCTCGGCCGGTGCCGCCGGGTCGTACAGGGTGAGGTTGGCGGGCCCGCCTTCGGCCAGCGGGGCGCCGTGGCCGGTCAGCCGGCCGATCCGGGCCGGGCGGACCGACATCCGGTCGGCGACGCCCGGCCAGTCCAGCAGCCCGGTGTCGACCATGGCCTGCTGCACCACGCGCAGCGCGGTCTCCAGCCCGGTCATGCCGAAGGCCGCCTCCGACCACTCCGTCTCCTTGGCCTCCATCGGGTGCGGGGCATGGTCGGTGGCCACGCAGTCGATGGTGCCGTCGGCCAGCGCGCGCCTGAGCTCGGCCACGTCGGCCGCGGTGCGCAGCGGCGGGTTGACCTTGAACACCGGGTCGTAGCCGACCGCGACCTCGTTGGTCAGCAGCAGGTGGTGCGGGGTGACCTCGGCGGTGACCGGCCAGCCCTTGGACTTCGCCCAGCGGATGATCTCCGTGGAACCGGCGGTGGAGACGTGGCAGACGTGCAGCGCGGAACCCACGTGCGCGGCGAGCAGGCAGTCGCGGGCGATGATCGCCTCCTCGGCCACGGCCGGCCAGCCGGCCAGCCCCAGGCGGCCCGAGATCTCCCCCTCGTTGAGCTGCGCGCCCTCGGTCAGCCGGGGGTCCTGCGCGTGCTGGGCGATCACCCCGTCGAAGGCCTTGACGTACTCCAGGGCCCGGCGCATGAGCAGCGGGTCGGCCACGCACCGGCCGTCGTCGGAGAACACGCGGACGCCCGCCGCCGAGTCGGCCATGGTGCCGAGCTCGGCAAGCCGGGTCCCGCCCAGCCCCACGGTGACCGCGCCGACCGGCTGGACGTCGCAGTGGCCCGCCGCGCGGCCGAGCCGCCAGACCTGCTCGACCACCCCGGCGGTGTCGGCGACGGGTTCGGTGTTGGCCATCGCGTGCACCGCGGTGAAGCCGCCCAGGGCCGCCGCACGGGTGCCGGTCTCGACCGTCTCGGCGTCCTCGCGACCGGGCTCGCGCAGGTGGGTGTGCAGGTCCACCAGGCCGGGCAGGGCGATCAGGCCGGCCGCGTCGAGCACCTGGGCACCCGCGTCGCTCAGCCCGGTTCCGATGGCCGCGATGGTCCCGTCGGCTAGCAGCAGATCGGTGACCCCGTGGCCGCCGGGCCCGGCGATCACGGCGCTCTTGATCAGCCACGCGGTCACGAAGCCACCTCCGGGAACTCGGTGCCGCCGAGCAGCAGGTACAGGACGGCCATGCGGGTGGTGACGCCGTTGGCCACCTGTTCCACGATCGTCGAACGGGCCGAGTCGGCCACTTCGGCGGCGATCTCAACCCCCCGGTTCATCGGCCCGGGGTGCATCACGATGGCGTGCTCGGGCAGCCGGGCCATGCGGGCGGCGTCCAGCCCGTACCGCCTGCTGTACTCGCGCACGCTGGGGAAGTACGCGGCGGTCATCCGCTCCTGCTGGACCCGGAGCATCATCACCACGTCGCTCTTGGGCAGCTCGGTGTCCAGGTCGTAGCTCACGGCGCAGGGCCAGGTGTCCACGGCCAGGGGCAGCAAGGTAGGCGGCGCGGCCAGGGTCACCTCGGCTCCGAGGCTGCTCAGCAGCAGCACGTTGGACCGGGCGACGCGGCTGTGCAGCACGTCCCCGACGATCGTGACCCTGATCCCGTCCAGTCCGGCCCCGCGGCCGCTGGACGCGCGGAGCCTGCGCCGGATGGTGAACGCGTCGAGCAGGGCCTGGGTGGGGTGCTCGTGGGTGCCGTCCCCGGCGTTCACCACGCTGCCCCGGACCCAGCCGGCCAGCCGGTGCGCGGCCCCCGAGGCGCTGTGCCTGATGACGACCGCGTCCGCACCCATGGCCTCCAGGGTCAGGGCGGTGTCCTTGAGGCTCTCGCCCTTGGCCACGCTCGAGCCCTTGGCCGAGAAGTTGATCACGTCGGCGGAGAGCCGTTTCGCGGCGGCCTCGAACGAGATCCTGGTCCTGGTCGAGTCCTCGAAGAACAGGTTGACGACTGTGCGCCCGCGCAGGGTGGGCAGCTTCTTGATCGGGCGGTCGGCCAGGCTGGCCAGTTCCTCGGCGGTATCGAGGATGAGCAGGGCGTCGCCCCGGCTGAGGTCGGCCGCCGAGATCAGATGGCGCTTCATGCGGGCCGCCCTTCGTCGCTGATCCTCACCGCGTCCTGCGCGTCGACCTCGGTCAGCAGGACGTGCACCACCTCCCGCTGGGAGGTGGGCAGGTTCTTGCCCACGTAGTCGGCGCGGATGGGGAGCTCGCGATGGCCGCGGTCGACCAGGACGGCCAGCTGGACGGTCCGGGGCCGGCCCAGGTCGGTCAGCGCGTCGAGCGCCGCGCGCACCGTCCGGCCCGAGTAGAGCACGTCATCGACCAGGACGACCGTCTTCCCGTCCACCCCGGAGGGGGGAAGGTCGGTGCGGCCGAGCGCCCGCGCCGGGCGCAGCCGCAGGTCATCGCGGTGCATGGTCACGTCGAGCGATCCGCAGGGGACCTCGAGACCCTCGAACTCCCCGATACGGGCGGCCAGGCGGCGGGCGAGCGGCACGCCGCGTGTCGGGATGCCGAGCAGCACCACCTCATCGCCGCCGTGCGTCCGTTCCAGGATTTCGTGCGCGATCCTGGTCAGCGCGCGCCTGATCTCTTCGGCATCGAGTACCGCGAGACCATCACGCCCCGCGACCGAATGGGCGGTTGCGTCCATAAATGGACCTCCTTCCCCGCCTCTCTGGACGGTCCTTAAAGGATGTCTTCGTCCAAGATCATACGGGGAGTTACCAGCGGAGCCGACCGCATCACGCCGATGGGCACAGCGTGTGATTTACGTCACACCAGACAGACACCATCAGAAGGTGACGATCGTCCGCGGCGTCCGCGCGACCTGCCCGCAGCGACGTGAAACCTGATCACAGCCGGGTTCTCGTCGGCCGGCGGAGGGTAGGTAGTGATGCGGGATGGCAAGCCGGTTACCGTACGAGTTAAACCAGTTTTTGCCATTCGGCTTGACCTTGTCGCGCTCGCCGCCTACCGTCACAGAGCGTAACCGTTACCGTAAGCGACGACTGGCCGGGAACCGAGGAAAAATGCCATCTGAGTACGCCAAGACACTCGGCGCGCGGCTGCGCGCCATCCGCACCCAGCAGGGACTCTCGCTTCATGGCGTCGAGGAGAAGTCCCGCGGCCGGTGGAAGGCCGTCGTCGTCGGCTCCTACGAACGCGGAGACCGGTCGGTCACCGTCCAGAAGCTCGCCGAGCTCGCCGAGTTCTACGGGGTGCCCGTTTCCGAGCTACTGCCCGGCGACGCCGCCCCGACGCCGCTGGTGCCCTCGCCCAAGCTCGTCATCGACCTAGAGCGCATGGGCCAGCTGCCCAAGGACAAGGTCGGCCCGCTTGCCCGGTACGTCGCGACGATCCAGAGCCAGCGCGGCGACTACAACGGCCGCGTCCTGTCGGTCCGGCACGAAGACCTCCGTTCGCTGGCGGTCATCTATGACAAGTCCCCCGCGGACCTCACCGAGGAACTCATCAGCTGGGGCGTGCTGGACGCCGACGCGCGCGGCGCCATGGACGGGTTCTGAGCCGCTAACCGGCCGGCCGCAGCGGGAGCGGAGACTGCACCTCGACACCGAGCGCGGTCTCCGCGAGTGACAGGAAGGTCTCCGCATCCCGCAGCAGGTCATCGGCTTCGCGGGCGGACGCCGCCCGCGGCAGGCCGGCCTCGGCGGCGGCGCGCTTGCCGGCCCCGGCCGCGAAGTAGGCGGCCCACTCGGTGAGGGCCGGCTCGACCTGAGGCAGCAGGTCCCACACGCTGTGCGGCTTGCGTCGCCTGGTCTTGGGCTCGCCCCGGGCCGCCACCACCGCCGCCGCGGCGCGCAGCGCCGCCAGATGCGCGGTGACATAGCGGGCGCCGGGCGAGGTCTCGTCGGCCGCTTCGCTCAGTCCCCGTCGGGCGGACTGCAGCATGCTCAGCACCGTCGGCGCCACCGGAACCCCGGGGACCCTGGGGATCCCGGGATACCGCGGGCCGATCCCGCCGCCGGTCCGCACCTCCGCCGCGTTTACCATCACTTCTCATCTCCTCCGGTGACCCGGCCAGGTGAGACGCTTCCCTCACCTCACCCGGCCGGCGCTGGTACATCTATTCGAACCTAAATTCGTTCCGATGTCCAGTCGCTATTCGATGTTTGTTCGAAGATACCGGGGGGGTCTGACATTTTGCCGCGCCGCGGAGGCGGGGCCGCCTAGCCGGGATGCGGGGGCGCCGGGCCCAGGCCGCGGTGCCGACGCAGGCGGGAAGCCGGGGAGCCGGGCCCAGGCCGCGGGGCCGACGCAGGCGGGGAGCCGGGGAGCCGGGCCCAGGCCGCGGGGCCCGCGCAGGCGGGAAGCCGGGCGCCGGGGAGCCGGGCATGACGGTGGGACCGATCAGCCCGGGCGGGAAGCGCAGTGGCACCGCCAACCTCAGTGTCGCCTGGTTTAAGTTGATCATGAAGGTCGGCCTGGCGCTGAACTCGGCCTGGCGCTGAACAAGGTGAAACTGGGCTTTCACCTCGCTCTCTAGCGTGGTGAAACCCGGGTTTCATCCGGTTCGGGCGGGGTCCGGACCGTGCGGATTGCGGTGCTAGCGGTGCCGGCGTGACTAAAGTCCCATTCCGGATTCCGCGACCATCAACGTAGGCGGCGTTTGGGGCCGACCTACAAAGTTGAGCCATATGCGACAGAGCAGCTCATATATGTTATTTAGGCGCAACACGTCTGTTTGCACACAGAGCCTAGAGGGCCTGTATTTTTATCCCGTGCAGTCCCCACCCGGCACTCACGACGGGAGCGCAGGGCCGGCCGCAATAGACCCAGGCACGCGTCGCGGTGGCGGGGAGGATGTCACACCGGATGCTGACGGGGAGCTCTGTGCGACGGGGGTCGACGTATGTCTGACGTTGCCGAATCAGGTTCTGGTCCCCCGGCGGGCGAGGTCGGGGACCAGACCGAGACCATCGTGGTCGTCATCGACCCCGCTCCTGTGGCCGACGACACCACCATTACCACCCAGAGCGCCGACACCACGCTGCACGCGGTGCTGACCATGGCCGAGACCGACGCCGTCCCCGAGACGGGCGTCGTTCCCAGGGCCGGGGAGGTCCTGCAGTCCGACGGACATCTCGGGTCCGGCCAAGTCCTCGGATCCCGCGCGACGGGCACGGCAGCGGGGGCCGGGAAGGCCGCCGGGGGCTCGGAACCGGCGGGTGCCGGGAGCTCGGAACCGGCGGGTACTGCTGGCCCGGTCCCGGAACCGGCGGGTGCCGCGGGCTCGGAACCGGCGGGTGCCGCGGGCTCGGAACCGGCGGGTATTGCTGGCCCGGTCCCGGAGAACGGGGCGGCGGCGCCCGGTCGGGGCAGTCAGGGCGACGCGCCCGCCAAGCTGAACGGAGCTTCGCGGGCCACTGGGCCCGACGGCAGGCTCTCGAAGCCAGCTGGCCCGGAGCGGCCAGCTGGCTCGGAGCGGCCGACCGGCTCGGAGGGGCCGACCGGCTCGGAGGGGCCGACCGGGCAGGCGCGCACTGGGCAGGCGCCCGCTCGCCGCTCTCAGGCCGGTACCGGGCCGCACTCCGGCCAGGCGGGTGTGCCGCGGCGCGGGACCACGCCGCCTGCCGGGACACCGCCGCGCCCGGGCCAGGCCGGAAACGCCTCACATCGTCCGGGTCAGGCCGGGGATACCGCCCGCCGCCAGGGGCAGGCTGGAAACGCACCGCAACGCCCGGGGATGGCCTCGGACACTGCCCACGGCCCTGGGCAGGGCAGCGGTACGGGCCGCAGGCCGGGACAGGACAGCAGCGGACCGCACCGGCCGGGGAGCGGGACGGCGAGCCCGGCTAAGGGCGGGACCAGGGCTGGGGCGGGCGCCCCGCCGCTACCGGGTCGGCAGGGAGAGATTCCGGCGGGACCGGCTAGGACCGGGACCGGGACCGGGGCTCCGGCGGGACCGGCTAGGACCGGGACCGGGACGGGGATCCGGCGGGACCGGCTAGGACCGGGACGGGGAGTCCGGCGGGACCGGCTAGGACCGGGACGGGGAGTCCGGCGGGACCGGCAGGACCGGGACGGGGACTCCGGCGGGACCGGCTAGGACCGGGACCGGGGCTCCGGCGGGAGCGGCGGCGCGGCGGGGAGGGGTGCCGGAACGCGCGGGCAGCGTGCCGAGGGGGCTGCAGACCGGGCCGGCGCGGCCGGGTTCTGAGCAGCTTGTCCTGTCCCCTGCTGAGGACGCGGCGGGGTACCAGGACGAGACCAAGACCAAGCGGCGGATCTCGCGGCGCACGCTGGTCCAGGCCGCCCTGATCGGCGGGGCCGGGGTGGCCGCGCTGCCGCTGCTCGTGCTGGTCGGGCGCGAGTCGCCGTCCTACGAGCCGCTGCCCACCAACCTGAGCTTCTCGCTGAACACGGACTGGCTGTTCGGCGGGCAGTACATGGCGGGCGCGGAGAGCTCGTTCTACGACGACAGCGCGTTCGCGCCGGTCACGGTGCCGCACACCGTGACCCCGCTCTCGTGGCGCTACTGGAATGCCAGCGACTGGCAGCAGATGTGGATCTACCGGCGCCACTTCAACGGCGGGCCGCTGGTCAGCTCCCACCGGCCAGGCAACCGCATCATCGTCGAATTCGACGGGGTCATGGTCAACGCGACAGTCGTGATCAACGACCAGACGGTCGCCACGCACCAGGGCGGGTACCTGCCGTTCACGGCCGAGCTGACCGGCCACGTTACCTCGGGTGACAACCTGCTCTCGGTCCTGGTCGACGCCAACTGCCTGCCGGTGCCGCCGATGAGCTACGGCGCCGGGCCGACCACCGTCGACTTCTTCCAGCCGGGCGGGATCTACCGCGACGTCCGGCTGCGGGTCCTCCCCCGGGTGTTCCTGTCCGACATTTTCGCCCTGCCGACGGAGGTCCTCGGGCCGCAACCGCGGGTGGACGTGGAGTGCACCATCGACTCGGCGCTGCCCGAGCATGCCGCGGGCAGCCTGCTTGTCGAGCTGTTCGACGGTCCGAAGCTCGTCTCCGAGCAGGCCGTGCCGGTCATCCTGGACACGCCGGGCGTCACGACCGTGAAGCTGAGCCTGACCTCGCTCGGCGACATCACACTGTGGTCGACCGACGAACCCAAGCTGTACAAGGTGCAGGCCACGCTGGCCTTCCCCGGCGTGGGCAGCCACGTCCTATCGCGGCGGATCGGGTTCCGCGAAGCGTCGTTCCGGCCCGACGGGTTCTACCTGAATGGCGAGCGGCTGCAGCTGTTCGGCCTGAACCGGCACCAGCTCTACCCGTACGCGGGCATGGCGATGCCGGCCCGGGTGCAGCGGATGGACGCCGAGATCCTGAAGCGGGAATTCAACTGCAACATGGTCCGCTGCTCGCATTACCCGCAGTCGCCACACTTCCTGGACGCCTGCGACGAGCTCGGGCTGCTGGTCTGGGAGGAGGCCCCGGGCTGGCACAACGTGAACACCGCACCCGGCTGGCAAGATCTGGTCGTGCAGAACGTGCGCGACATGGTGAAGCGGGACCGGAGCCGGCCGTCGGTCATCATCTGGGGCACCCGGCTCAACGAGACACCCGACCTCCCGAGCCTGTGGGCCGCCACCCGGCAGGCCGCGGCGCAGCTCGACGGCTCGCGGCCCAGTTCGGGGGCGATGGCCCACCACCGGATGGCCGGGTGGGCCGAAGACGTCTTCGCCTACAACGACTACTTCCACGACAAGGCCACCAACGAGGCGCTGCTGCGTCCGCCGATCACCGGCCTGCCCTACCTGGTCACCGAGGCGGTCGGGGTGGACGAGACCAAGCCGCAGCACTTCTCCTGGGTCGACTCGCCCGCGCAACTGGCCAAGCAGGCCGCCCTGCACGGCGAGGCGCAGAGCCTGGCCCGGTCGGAGATCAGCTATTCCGGGATGCTGGCCTGGGCCGCGTTCGACTACGCCTCGCCGGAAGGCCTGGACCCGGAGTCGCTCAAGTACGCCGGGGTGGCGGACACCTTCCGGGTGCCCAAGCCCGGCGCCGCCATCTACCAGTCGCAGGTAGACCCGGCCGTCCGCCCGGTCATCGTGCCGGTGTTCTTCTGGCAGCCGACCGGGGTGTTCCCGCTCCAGGAGCCGACCTCGATGATCGCCAGCAACTGCGAACGGCTGGAGATCTACATCGGCGGCGCGCACGTGACCAGCGCGCGGCCCGCGACCGGACCGCTGTTCGGGCACCTGCCCTATCCCCCGTTCCTGGTCGAGCTGCCGCCCCGCGCCCCGCACGCCATGCCGGAACTCATGATCGAGGGCTACGTGGGCAACCAGCAAGTGACGGAGCTGCGCATGTCCTCGAACCCGAGCGGTGACAGCCTGGCGCTTTCTGTGGACGACGCGACCATCGTGGCGGACGGCTCGGACGCCACCCGGGCCGTGTTCCGCGCGGTGGACGAGTACGGCAACCTGCGCCGGTACCTGGCCGGGCAGGTGACGCTGACGCTGAGCGGCCCCGCCACGCTGGTCGGCGACAACCCGTTCGCGTTCGGCGCCTACGGCGGGCTCGGCGCGGTCTGGATCCGCTCGCTCCCGGGTCAGACCGGGACCATCACCCTGGCCGCCAGCCTGCCGGAACTGGGCCAGGCGCAGGTCCAGGTTCGGTCGCTGTCCGCGACCAGGGGCAGCCGACTCGCGTGATCCGCTGGCCGGCCAGCAAGCGGCCTTCTCCTAAGCTTGCCAGGGTGCAGCGCGCGCTTACGGTCACCGAGCTGAGTCCCGGCGAGTTCGTCGCACGGCTCAACCAGATGATCACGGTGTACGCGGCGGCCATGCGCCCGCCCGCCGAGATGCTGCCAGGCCGGCGGTCGATCATGGCCGGGCACGCCACCCACCCGGGGTTCCGCGCGCTGCTGGCCACGGAGGACGGATCCGGCGCGGCGGCCGGGTTCGGGTACGGCTTCCACGGCGCGGCCGGCCAGTGGTGGCATGACACGGTGGCCCGCGCGGTGACCGCTGCCCACGGCACGACGACCGCCACGGCCTGGCTGGACGACTCGTTCGAGGTCGCCGAGCTGCACGTGGCCCCGGACCACCAGGGCCACGGCGTCGGGGCGGGCCTGCTGCTCCGGCTCACCTCGGACCGGCCGGAACGAACCGCCCTGCTGTCGACCAGGGACGCCAACTCACCGGCCAGGCGGCTGTACCGCGGGGTGGGATTCAGCGACCTGCTGACCGGGTTCGCGTTCTTTCCCGGTAACGAACCGCCCTACGCGGTGATGGGAGCCGAGCTTCCGCTGCGCCCCCGGTCGGGCAGCCCGCGCTCGGCCAAGCCCAGGCGCTGGTAGATCTCGCGGGTCGCCCGTGACCAGTTGAGCGTGTAGAAGTGCAGCCCGGGCACGCCCTCGGCGAGCAGCCGCTCACACATGCCAGCGGCGTATTCCACGCCGATCTCGCGGACCGCCGCCCGGTCCCCGGCCACGGCCTGCAGCCGGTCCCACAACTGCGTCGGCACCCGGCAGCCGCCGAGCTCAAGCGCCTTCTCGATCACCCGCAGGCTGGTGACGGGCATGATGCCGGGGATAATCGGCACGTCGCAGCCCTGGGCCGCCACCCGGTCCCGCAGGCGCAGGTAGTCCTCCGGGTAGAAGAACATGTTGGTGATAGCGAAGTCCGCGCCGGCCCGGCACTTGGCGACAAAGTAGCGCACGTCGGTGTCCGGGTCGGGTGAGCGCGGGTGCTTCTCGGGGAACGCGGCCACCCCCACGCAGAAGTCGCCGGCCGACCTGATCAGGCTGACCAGCTCCGCAGCATACGACAGGCCTTCGGGGTGCGGCACCCACTGCGCGTTCGGGTCGCCCGGCGGGTCACCGCGCAACGCGAGCACGTTGCGCACCCCGACCGCCGCGTAGGACCCGATGACCTGGCGCAGCTCGGCCACCGAGTGATTGACCGCGGTGAAATGGCCGACCGGGGTCAGCGTGGTCTCCGCGGCGATCCGGCCGGTCACCCGCACCGTCCGGTCCCTGGTCGACCCGCCGGCCCCGTAGGTCACCGAGACGAAGGTGGGCCGCAGCGGCTCGAGCTGCCTGATGGCCCGCCACAGCTGCTGTTCCTCCGCCTCGGATTTGGGCGGCATGAACTCGAACGAGAACGCCTGGCGGCCGACCGAGAGCAGATCGCGGATCAGCGGCTGGTGCGGTAGTCGTGACTGGCCAGCGGCACGCGTCGGTGACGCGCCCGCGGTTCGCCGCAGGCGCGGCGGGCTCGGCGGCATGACCCCAGCCTACCGGGGGGTGCCAGGGGGGTCGTCCCCCCGTGGCTAACACTGCCGTTCCTAGAAGGCTAGAGCCTGCGCCCGCCGGTTCACTTCGGTTCCCCGGTGCTTGACGATCGCGTCGATCGGCGTGCCCGGCAGCGAGTCATCGGCCGTGAACAGCCAGCGCAGCGCCTCCAGCTCGTCGAAACCGCAGTCGAAGAGCAGGGTGAGGGTCCCGCACAGGCCCTTGACGACCTGCTGGCCGTCCAGGAAGGCGGCCGGTACCGCGAGCGTCCCCTCGGGACGGGTCACGGCGAGGAGCTTCCGGTCGCGCAGGAGTTGCTTCACTCGCACTGCAGGCAGGCCAAGCTGGCCGGCTACATCGGGGAGTGATAGCCATTGGCCGACGAGAGCGTCGGTCCGGGGGTCGATCTGTGCCACGAATCCAATGTCCCACGTCGAGGCATCACCCAAACACTGGGGTTAAGCACGGGTTACCGCATTCTATCCGGGAAGTTAGGTCAGGCGGCGGCCGCGTCCTTGACCGGGATGGCGGGATCGGCCAGGCGGGCGGGGTCGACCGGGGCGGCCGAGGCGATCAGGCGGCGGGCCTGGAGCAGGTCGCGGGGGCGGTCCACGGTCACGATGGCCACCAGCCGGCCGACGGCCAGCCAGCACGCGGCCCAGTCCGGATCGGCCGGGTCGCCGCGCCAGACCAGCCGCTCGGCGTCACCGTGGTATCCCGCGTACTGCACCATGCGGCCGAACTGCTCGGACCAGAAGTACGGCACCGGGTCGTACACCTCGTCCCCGCCGAGCACATTGGCCGCGACCACCTCGGGCGCGTGCAGGGCCACGTCCCAGTGCTCGAACCGCAGCCGGCGGCCGAAGCGCCGCGACTCAAACGCGGCGCAGTCGCCCGCCGCGTAGACGCCGGGCAGGGAGGCCCGCAGGCCGGCGTCGACGGCCACGCCGTTCTCCAGCCAGATACCCGAGCCCTCCAGCCAGCCGGTGGCCGGGCGGACCCCGACCGCGGTGACGATCTCGTCCGCGGCGATCCACCCGCCGCCCGCCAGGGCCAGGCCCGGTTCACCTCCGGCGGACTGCACGGACTCCACCGCGACCCCGGTACGCAGCTCGACTCCGCGGCCGACGTACCACGCGGCCGTCTGCGCGCCCACCGGGGCGCCCAGGGCCGCGGCGAGCGGCGCAGGCCCGGCTTCGACCACCGTGACCTGGCAGCCGTGGGCGGCCGCCGCGGTGGCCAGTTCGGCGCCGATCCAGCCGGCCCCGACGATGGCCAGCCGGAGCCCCGGCCGGAACAGGGCGCGCAGGGCCAGGGCGTCGTCGTAGTTGCGCAGGAACCGCTGCGGCCCGGGCCCGGGCAGCGCCACCGGCACCGCCCCGGTCGACAGGACCAGCTGGTCGTAGGGGTACTTGTCCCGATCGGTGGCCAGGGTCTCGGCGTCCAGCCCGGTCGCGGCCTCGCCGGGCCGGAAGTCCACGTCGAGCGCGCCGAAGTCCGCCTGCAACGACGGGTCGACGCCGTCGTCGGTGAGCACCTTCTTCGACAGCGGCGGCCGGTCGTACGGCGCCCGTGACTCCGCTCCGATCAGGGTGATCTGGCCGCTGAAGCCGCGTTCACGCAGCTCGGTAATGGCCCGGAACCCGGCCAGCCCGGCACCGGCCACCACCACTCGTGTGCCATCGGTCACAGTGCTTTAGGCTACGCGGGCCGGCCGGACCCGTTGATTGGCAACGCCCATAGGGCAAACGACCGTAAACTCATCGCGATGGACGATACGCTGGCCGATCCCCTCGCGGGGCGCCTGCTGGACGGGCGCTACGCGGTGACGGCGCGCATTGCCCACGGCGGGATGGCCACCGTCTACCTGGCCCTCGACACCAGGCTGGACCGGCAGGTGGCGCTCAAGGTCATGCACGCCGAGCTGGCCAGGGACGAGGAGTTCGTCCGCAGGTTCATCGGCGAGGCCAAGTCGGTCGCGCGGCTGTCGCACCAGAACGTGGTCGCGGTCTTCGACCAGGGCTCCGACGGGCCGTTCCTGTACCTGGCCATGGAGTACGTGCCCGGGCGCACGCTCAAGGACATGCTCCGGGAGCGCGGCCGGTTCGCCCCGGCCGCGGCGCTGGACATCATGACGGGCGTGCTCGATGGTCTGGCCGCCGCGCACGCGTCCGGCATCGTGCACCGCGACGTCAAGCCGGAGAACGTCCTGCTGACCGCCGACGGGCGGCTGAAGGTGGCGGACTTCGGCCTGGCCCGGGCGCAGGCGGCCGCCGGGCAGACCCGGGCGGGCCTGCTCATCGGGACCGTCGCCTACCTGCCGCCCGAGCAGGTGACCGGCGACAGCACGGGCCCGCGCTCGGATGTGTACTCGGCGGGCGTGGTGCTTTTCGAACTGCTCACCGGCCGCCAGCCGTTCACCGGCGACAGCCCGATCGCGGTCGCCTACCAGCACGTCAACACCGATGTCCCGGCTCCGTCGGCACTGGTGCCCGGTATCCCGGCGGCGGTCGACCAGCTCGTGCTCGCGGCCACCAGCCGCGATCCCGCGCTGCGCCCGGCCGACGCCGGCGAGTTCGCGCGCGCGGTCCGCCGGGTCCGGGAGGGCCTGGGCGAGCCGGGCAGCGGGCTCACCGGCGTGATCGGCGCCGGCGTCCAGGGCCTGGCCGAAGCGCCCTGGCTCAACCTGGACACACCCGCCGCCACGAACGGATGGTGGGCCCGCGGCACCGGGGAGTCGTGGGCTCACGCTGACACGGCGCCGCCCCCGGCCGGTCCGGCCACCGGGCCGTTCGACCCGAGCCGGTCCGGGGTGGGGGCGGCGGACGGCCTCAGCTCGCGGACCCTCGTGGTGCACCGCGAGGAAGGCCGGCGGTACGGGCGCACGCGCGAGCCGTTCCTGCAGCGCTGGCTGTTCAGCCCGCGGCTGGCGGTGGTCGCGCTGATCGTGGCCCTGGGCGTGGGGCTCGGGCTCGGCGGCTGGTGGGTCACCTCCGGCCGGTACGCATCGATACCGGTCGTGACCAACGACTCGGTGACCCAGGCGACCGCCGTGCTGACCGCGCACGGCTTCAAGGTCGCCGGGAAGTCCCAGGTGCACAACAACACCATCCAGAAGGGCACGGTGGTCGGCACCAGCCCGTCCGGCCGGGCCGCGAAGGGCTCGGCGGTCACCATCGTGGTCTCCTCCGGGCCGTTCACCTCGATCGTGCCCAAGGTGAGCGGGGACAAGCTGCCCGCCGCGGAGGCCGCCCTGCAGCAGGTCCACCTGACCTACAGCATCCAGCGGGTGGGCTCCACCCAGCCGGTCGGCACCGTGCTGGGCACCAAGCCGGGGCCGGGCACGTCGTGGCCGCAGACCAAGCCGGTCGCCATCGAGGTGGCCGAGGGTCTGCCGGTGCCGAACTTCGTCGGATCGAACGTGGATGTGGCCCAGCAGTGGGCAGACGCGCACGGCGCCAACCTGCAACAGCAGCCCGACCAGAACAGCCAGGAGCCGCAGGGCACGATCACCGGGCAGGAGCCCAAGGCCAACTCGGTGTACCGGCAGGGCGAGACCATCGTGGTGAACGTCGCCTCCGGTCCTCAGGAGGTCCCGATCCCGGACGTGATCGGGATGTCGGTCGAGCAGGCTACCCAGGTGCTGCAGGCCGCGGGATTCAAGGCTCAGGTCCAGTTCCGGATGTTCGGCGGCAACCGGGTTTGGGACTACAGCCCGGTCGGCACGGCCCCGCGGGGCAGCGTCATCCTGCTCGACGTCATGCCCGGCGGCGGTAACCAGGGCAACGGCGGCCAGTAACCAACCCGCCTGCGCGGAAGGCATGCGCTGCGCTAGGCTGTGCGCATGCGTCAGCAGTTCTGGTTTTGGTTTGGCTACCGGCCCGGGTCCCGGACGGTCGCCTGCCAGGCCATGTGCTGACAGAAGCGACCTAGCGAGAGCCCCGGGCCAACGGCCTGGGGCTCTTTTTTTGCGCAGACTGAGACTGGAGGCGGACGACATGGTGGTAGTGATGGCGGCGGAGGCCGAGGAGGCCGACGTCGACGGGGTGGTCGAGCTGGTCCGCGGGGCGGGCGGCGACGCGTTCGTCAGCCGCGGCGTATCCAGGACGATCGTCGGGCTGGTCGGGGACATCGACCAGCTGGACACGCTGAACCTGCGCGGCATGCCTGGGGTGGGCGACGTGGTGCGGATCACCGCGCCGTACAAGCTCGTGAGCCGTGAGCACCGCCGGGAGCGTTCGGTGATCAGGGTCGCCGGGGTGCCGATCGGGCCCGACACGCTGACCGTGATCGCCGGGCCGTGCGCGGTCGAGACCGCCGAGCAGACGCTGGCCTCGGCGCTGATGGCCAAGGCCGCCGGAGCGTCGCTGCTGCGCGGCGGCGCGTACAAGCCGCGCAGCTCGCCGTACGCGTTTCAGGGCCTGGGCGAGGCCGGGCTGAAGATCCTGGCCGACGTGCGGACCGAGACCGGGCTCCCGATTGTTACCGAGGTGGTAGACCCGGCTGACGTGGACCTGGTCGCCAGCTACGCGGACATGCTGCAGGTCGGCACCCGCAACATGCAGAACTTCCCGCTGCTGCAGGCGGTCGGCGGGGTGGGCAAGCCGGTCATGCTCAAGCGCGGCATGAACGCGACCATCGAGGAATGGCTGATGGCCGCCGAGTACATCGCCCAGCGCGGCAACCTGGACATCGTGCTGTGCGAGCGGGGCATCCGTACCTTCGAGAAGGCGACCAGGAACACCCTGGACATCAGCGCGGTCCCGGTCGCGCAGCGGCTGTCGCACCTGCCGGTCATCGTCGACCCGTCGCACTCCGGCGGCCGCCGGGACCTGGTCGTGCCGCTGTCCCGGGCCGCGATCGCGGTCGGCGCCGACGGCATCATCGTGGACGTGCACCCGCACCCGGAAAGCGCGCTGTGCGACGGCCCGCAGGCGCTGGTCGAGTCGGATCTGCGCGAGCTGGCCAGCGTGGCCGCCCACCTGTCCCCGCTGGTCGGCCGGACCCTGACCCCGGCCCTCGACCCCGTGTCGGCCTGAGCCGAGCGTTATGAAACAGCGGTTTCAGCACATAAGAAGGTGGTGAGTGTGCGGTTTCATTACGCACGAGGGGCACGGAGGGGAACGCGGCGCACGCAGCACGGCCCGTTCGGGAGAAATTTACTGGCGGTACTCCTGGGCGGACAGGGCGAGTTCCTCGGCCAGGTCGGCGGCGTCCAGCCGGCCTTCCAGACGGCGCAAGTCATCGATCCGGGCCTTGGTCTCCACCCGGCGCGGCGTGAGCAGGGTGCAGCAGTCCTGGTCGGGCAGTTCGGAGATGGACAGGGTGCGGATGCGGCGGGCTTCGGCCATGATCTCGCTCTTGTCCCAGCCGATCAGCGGGCGCAGGATCGGCAGCTGTACCGCATCGTCCAGGGCGATCAGGTTGGCCAGGGTCTGGCTGCTGACCTGGCCGAGGGAGTCGCCGGTGACCAGCGCGGTGCCGCCGAGCCGCCGGGCCAGCGCCTCGCCGGTCTTGAGCATCAGCCGCCGCTGGGCCACGATCTGCAGCCGGTCCGCGCCGGAGGTGGCCAGCGCCTGCTGCGCCTTGCCGAACGGCACGACGAACAGGCGCGACCCGCCCTGGAACCGGTCAAGCCCGCGGACCAGCGCGTAGGCCTTGTAGATCGATTCGGGGCCGGTCAGCGGCATGCCGGAGAAGTGCAGGAAGAAGCAGCGCAGGCCGCGGCGCATCATCCGGTACGCGGCCACCGGCGAGTCGATGCCGCCGGACATGAGCACGACGCCGCGCCCGCTCATCCCGACCGGCAGGCCGCCCTGCCCGGGCAGGCCCTCGGTGAACACGAAGACCTCGTCGGAGTCGACCTCGATGAAGACCTTGGTGTCCGGATTGCGGAGGTTGACGTCCAGGCCGTGCGCCTGCTGGATCTCCCGGCCGACCAGCACGGCCAGTTCCGAGGAGGTCAGCGGGAAGCGCTTGTCCCGGCGCCGGGGTCGCACCGCGAAGGTTCCGGCCTTCTTGGCGGTCATTGCCACCGACGCGGCGACCACCGCCTCGGGCGTCTTGGCCACCCGGAGCGGCCGGGCCACCGCGACGATGCCGGGGACGTCCCTGACCCGTTCGGCGATACGGCCCGCGGCCGCCGCCCAGCCGTCCGGCCCGCGTTCCTCGCCGTCGGCCACGCGCAGCAGGATGACGCCTTCCCGCTGCCGCATGTCGAACGGGATGCCGGTGTCCTTCAGCGCGGCGCGGATGTTGCCGTGCAGGATCCGTTCGAACTGCTGCCGGTTCCGCCCCTTGAGCACAATCTCGCCCAGCTTGAGCAGGACGCACGGCTCGTCGCCGGGACGTTCGGCGGCCTGCGGGCGCTGGGGGTTCTGCTCTGGCACCCCCCTAGTTTGCCAGCAGAACGTGGCATGTCGAACGGGTGTTTCCGGCGCTGCGGGGGACAGCCTGAGCCAGGATCCGGGTGGTAGCCCCAATGTCTTCCGGGTGGCTCGTGGTTAGCGTGGCGCCATGAGCATCAGGGATGAAGTCCGGGCCTCGGCGGCCGCGCACCGTGATCTCGGCCCCGGCTATGACACGGCCGTGGCCGAGGGCCTGGTGGAACGGATCGGCGAGGAGATTGACCGGCGGGTGGACGCACGGTTGTTCGGGCATCTGCCGGCCCGGGGCCGGCGCCGCGGCCGCGCCGGGCCCGGGAGCCGGGACGGGTCGGGGCGGGGGCGGTGTTCCTGGGCCTGGGATCGATGGCGCTCGCCATCGGCGGGACGGTTGCGGTGCTGCACCCGGGGGACAGCCCGCCCGGGACGGTGACCTTCGGTCAGTTCATGCTCGTCGCGTTGATCTGGATCATCATCGGCGTGGTCAACATCTCCTACGCCCGGCGGCCCTGACCGAATTTGCAGCCGGCATTTGTAACGGCCTTTGCAGCGGCCTTTGCAGCCGGCCTTTGTAGCGGCATTTGTAGCGGCCCGGAACAGGTTGTACCGTGCGCACATGGGCAGCGACCACGAGGCGGAGATCCGCGCCTCCGTGGGCGCGCACCAGGATCTGGGGCCCGGTTACGACGACGCGGTGGCCGAAGGGCTGGTCGAGCGGATCGGCGCGGAGATCGACAAGCGGATCGAGGCGCAACTGAGGCGGTACGGCGCTCCGTACGGCCCGTACCCCGCTCCGCCCGGTGCTCAGGCTCCTCATTCTGCCGGGTCGGCGGAGGAGCCCGGTGTTCCTGACGCGGCCGGGGCCCCGCGCGGTTATCCGGCGCCGGCCGGGTACCCGCCCGCCGGTTACCAGGGATACCCGGGGCATCCCGGCTACCCTGGGTATCAGGGATATCAGGGATATCAGGGACCGATGCTGACACCCGGATATCAGGCGCCGCTACCGAGCCGGCCGGCCGCACGGTCTGCCGGACAGCGCAGCGTGGCGATGACCGTCATCGCCCTGGGGTCGATGGCGCTGGGCGTCGCGGCCACCGCGATCGTGGCGCACGCCCAGAACGGCGGCGCGCAGGCGGTGATGGTCCTGCTGATCTGGGCCGCCATCGCGATCGTCAACATCGTCTACGCCAGGCGCTGCTGATCCACCCGACCGCTAGTCACGGAGCGGCACGATGTTCGAGCGTTTCACCGACCGGGCCAGGCGGACCATCGTCTTCGCGCAAGAGGAGGCCAGGGGGCTCAATCACAACTGGATCGGCACCGAGCACCTCCTCCTCGCCGTGATCAGGGAGGGCCAGGGGGTGGGAGCCAAGGCGCTCAAGGCGATGGGAGTCAGCCTGGGCGCGGTCCGGCAGCAGGTCGAGGAGATCATCGGCCGCGGCCAGGAGCCCGTGGGGGACGGACACATCGCGTTCACGCCGCGCGCCAAGAAGGTCCTCGAGCTGTCGCTGCGCGAGGCGCTGCAGCTCGGTCATGACTACATCGGCACCGAGCACATCCTGCTCGGCCTGATCCGCGAGGGCGACGGCGTGGCCGCTCAGGTCCTGGTGCGCCTGGGCTGCGACCTCAACCGCGCCCGCCAGCAGATCATCGGGTTGCTGCACGGCTACTACCAGGGCAGGCAGCCGAGCATGGCGGCCGTCAATGAAGAGCTCGGGGACCGGCTGGCCATGATAACCGCGCGGCTGGCGGTGATCGAGCGCAGGCTCCAGGAGGGCTAGCGGCGGCGTAGCGGCCGGTCGTCGGCCGGGCATGACGGCGCACAGCAGGCGGTTGTCGCCGCGCTGCCACAGCGTGCCGACCTCGGCGAAACCGGCCTGGGTGAGTGCCTCGACATGGGTGGCGAGCTGGTTCGACTCGCTGCCGTGGTGACCGGCGTCGACGCGGCGGCGGGCGCGCTCGGCGAAGTGCCCGGACAGCGCCGCGTCGGCCGCGGCGGCCTCCCACCAGGCGGACCAGCTCTCGGAGTGCCCGGCGGGGAAGCGGCGCCGGTCCTCACGCTGCCGCAGGGCCAGGTCGAGCCGGGCCAGTGTGGGCGACTCCTTCACGTCGAGAGTGAAGTGATCCCCGTCCAGCAGCAGTCCGCCCGGGCCGAGCACGGCGCCCAGCTCGGCGTACATGGCCCGCAGGTCGTGCTCGGGCAGCCAGTGCAGGGCCGTGGTGCTGACCGCGGCGTCCGCGGGCCTGGCCAGGCCCAGCCGGGCGGACCAGCCGGGCTCGCGCAGGTCCAGGTCGATGAGGCGGAGCCCGGGCCGGCCGGAGTAGGCGGCCTGGCCAAGCGCCAGCGACACCGGGTCGGCGTCGATGCCGATCACGGTGGCGCGCGGCAGCCGGTCGAGGAGCCGGACGGCCAGCGAGCCGGGGCCGCAGCCGAGGTCGAGCACCAGCGGGTCCGGGCGCCCGGTCCCCTCTTCGACCGCGTCGATCAGGGCGGTGAACCGGTCCTCGCGATCTGGCAGGCTCTCCTCCTGCTGCCGGTCCCAGCGCTCGATCCAGTCCAGTGCGGTGTCGCGGTCGAGTTCCGGCACGCCGGCCTCCCTGTTACTGGCTAAACTTCCTTGGACAGTAACAACCTAGATCCCGGAGTGTAACTGGTCAAGTGAATTTCAACAGTCACACGGATGTCGTCATCACGGTCGCGGTGGCCCTGGTGAACCTGCTCACGCCCGGCGAGGACCGCGGCCGCGGCTACCAGCCGCCTGAGGGGGACGAGCGGACGGCGGCCGTGGGGACGGTGCTGCGCGCGGGCGGCGGGCGCGAGGCCACCTGGGAGGAGGCGGCCGAGCTTTGTTTCGTGGCGGCCGAGCTGCGCGAGGTGTTCGAGGCGGTCAGCGCGGGGGCGATCGATGACGCTGCCGCCCGGGTCAACGCGCTGCTGATCCGCACCGGTGCCCGGCCGGAACTGGAGCGGCACGACGGGCAGGGCTGGCACCTGCACTTTCACGCCGCCGACAACACGCTGCCGAACGGATGGGCGGCGGGCTGCGCCACCGGCCTGGCGGTCGTGCTCGGCGGCTCCGGGGCCGGCCGGCTCGGGGTGTGCACGGCACCCGGGTGCGACCGGGTGTTCGTCGACACCTCGCGCAACGGCACCCGGCGATACTGCTCGACGTCCTGTCAGAACAGGGTCAAGACGGCCGCGTTCCGGGCCCGCCTGAGCTGACCCCGGCGGGGTGCACACTATAGGGGTCGGGTCCTGCCCTCCTCGGACG
This sequence comes from uncultured Actinomycetes bacterium, assembly GCA_963819785.1. Classification (GTDB taxonomy): domain Bacteria; phylum Actinomycetota; class Actinomycetes; order Streptosporangiales; family Streptosporangiaceae; genus Palsa-504. The sequence continues at coordinate 264,430 of CAWFXW010000026.1, forward strand.
GGGCTCCGGTGGTTGGGGGGTCGGCCTGTATCGGAGACAGCTATGTTCGAGCGGTTCACCAGCCAGTCGCGGCGCGTGGTAGTCCTCGCCCAAGAGGAAGCGCGCATGCTCGATCACAACTACATCGGCACCGAGCATCTGCTGCTCGGCCTGCTGCACGAAGGCCAGGGTTCGGCTGCCCGGGTCCTGGCGGCAATGGACGTCACCCTGGACGCGGCCCGGAAGCAGGTCGTGGAGATCATCGGCCGCGGCCAGGCGCAGCCTTCCGGGCACATCCCGTTCACGCCGCGGGCCAAGAAGTGCCTGGAACTGTCGCTGCGCGAGGCCCTGCAACTCGGCGACGGCTACATCGGCACCGGCCACCTCCTGCTCGGCCTGATCCACCAGGGCGACGGCGTGGCGATCCAGATCCTGGGCAACCTCGGCGCCGACCTGAAGGACCTGCGGACTCAGGTGACCGAGGAAATGCGCAGCCAGCCGGAGCAAGGCCAGGACGCGCCCGCGGCCGAGCGCGAGCGGCAGCACCTGCGGGTTTACCTGCGCGGCGAGGTCAGGGGGCTGCTGGATACGATCGACCTGCGGCTGAACGCGATCGAGCGGCGGCTGGGCATCACGCGCCCGGTGTCCGCGGCACTGCGCGCCCTGGAGGAGCGGATCGCCCAGGTCCGGCGGGACAAAGAAGTGGCCATCGACGTCCAGGACTTCGCCCAGGCGGCGGCGCTGCGCGATCAGGAGAAGGAGCTGATCGCGGAGCGGACGCGCTTCGAGGAGGAAGCGGCGGCTGGGGCGGGCGCTGAGGGCGCGGGCGGTGAGGGTGAAGGCGCTGAGGGTGAGGCGCGGGCGCGGGCGCTGAGGGCGAGGCCGGCGCGGGCGCTGAGGGTGAGGCCAGCGCGGGCGCTGAGGCAGAGGCCGGGGAGGTCGGACGGCTGCGGGCCAGGGTGGCCGAGCTCGAAGCGCGGCTGCGCGAGCACGGCATCGATCCGGGGGAACCTGGGGAGCCTCCCGCTGCCGCAGGGTAAATCTGCGGCTGGGCACCGGGCACCCTGGTCCCGCTCGCTGTCTCGCCGGCCCGCTTCGGGTTCCGGTCTTGAACTGCCGGGAGACGCCGGAACCACGCCAATGCGCTGGAACCACGCCAGCCCATCGCATCACGCGGCTCCTCGGGTTGGCCACGCTTCCCTTGCCTGGATGGCGAGTCTCGCATGGGGTGCGTGTGCCCCAAGCCCCGCCTAGGGGGGTGGTATCAACTGTGCCCACGCATCGATGCTGGTGGCGGTGTCGGTTTGTGCGGTGCCGGGGGTCCGCGAGAGCGGGTCCTGCTTGCCGAGCGGGCCGGGAACGGTGAGCGGGTACCCGCTCAGCTCCGGGGCCACGGCCGCCAGCGCCTCACGAAGCGCCGCGACCGAGCACTCGGCGAGCCATTCCACCTCCGGCACCCTATCGGCCTCCAGGTCATTTCCGGTGACCCGGACCGCTCGCGGGGCCCCGAAAATGTCATACCCCCCTCGTAACGTAAGGGCATGAACCCTCCACGGAGACGCCGCGCGAACCCGCCGGACCAGCGGTGCCGGTGCGCGGAATGCGATGCGATGGCCGAGGGCATCGACCTCGACCCGGAGGCCTGCATGCAGGCCGTCGCCGATGACATCCAGGCCGTCGGCTGGTCGGTGTCCGCGGTGCTCGGCGACGAGATCGCGCCGCCCTGGGCGTACACCATCGGCCTGTGGCTCAGTCATCAGGGCCCGGAGCTGACCATGTTCGGGCTGCCGGTCGAGCACATGACGATCATCTTGAACTCGATCGGCGAACGCATCGCGAACGGCGCGGTGATCGAAGCCGGCGACGAGCTCGACGGGATCTGCCCGTGCTCGCTGGCGATCCGGCCGGTCCGCTCGAGCTGGCGCTCGACCACGCTGTTCGCCGTCTCCGACCGGTACTACGGGTACGTCCGGCCGGCCTGCCTGCAGGTGGTCTGGCCGGACCGGAGGGGCCGCTTCCCGGGTGATCCGGGCTTCCAGCCCCGGTACGAGGGCAGGCAGCCGATGCTGTGGCTGCCCCGTGAGGATCACCCGCCAGGCGTGTGGACGCGGATCGACCAGCTGTGCTGACCGGCGGCCCGGCGGCCCGGCGGCCCGGCGGCCCGGCGGAAAACAAATTGCCGCCCAAATGTGTTGCTAGCTAGCGTCAAAGCAGCTTCGAACGCCGACCGCGAACGGCCGGCTGCTGTCTAGAGAGGATCAAGCCGATGTCGCGGGGTGGGCTCGTACGCCGGTTCCCCGTGCTGGCGATCCGGGACTTCCGGCTGCTGTTCGCCGAACGGCTCCTCGCGCCCGCCTCGGTTGGGTTCTCCATGGTGGGCGTCTCGTTCGCGGTGCTGCGGGCCACGGGCTCGGCCACCGACCTGTCCTACGTGCTCGCGGCGCAGATCGCGCCGGCGCTGGTGTTCGCGCTCATCGGCGGGGTGGCTGCCGACCGGTTCCGGCCGCAGCGGGTGATCGTCGCGGCCAACGTGCTGATGGCGGCCGGCGAGGGGACGTTCGGCGTGCTGGTGCTGACCGGCCGCCCGCCGTTGTGGGCGATGATCGGGCTCGAAGCCCTGACCGGGAGCGGGATGGCGGTGTTCTATCCGGCCTCTCAGGCGCTGCTCCCCCGCGTCGTCCCGCTGGGGATGTTGCAGGAGGCCAGCGCGATCAGCCGGATGGCCATGAACACCGGGCAGATGTCCGGCGCGGCCGCTGGCGGCCTGCTGGTGGCGGTGGCCGGGCCGGGCTGGGCGCTCGTGCTGTGCGGGGCCGGCATGGCGGCGACCGTGCCGATGCTGCTGTCCATCCGGGCCCGGGCGGTCGGCGCGGACACGGCGGGGGCGGCCTCGTCCGGGTTGTTCCGCGAGCTGCGGGAGGGCTGGTCTGAGTTCCGTTCGCACACCTGGCTCTGGGTGATCGTGGCCCAGTTCTGCGTGGTGCTGATGGCCTGGTACGGGGCGTTCTCGGTGCTCGGCCCGGTGGTGGCCAGGGAGCACCTGGGCGGCCCGGCCGCCTGGGGCGCGATCACCGCCGCCGACGCGTTCGGCCTGATCGCCGGCGGCGTGGTCTCGCTGCGGGTCACGCCGCGCCGGCCCATGCTGTTCGTGGTGCTCACCGGGGGCGCGATCGCGGTCTCACCGCTCTCGCTGGCCATGGTCCTGCCGTTGCCGGCCGTGTGTCTCGCGTCGTTCGGGCTCGGCGTGTTCGTCGAGATGATGATGGTGCAATGGACGGTGGCGCTGGCCCGGAACATCCCGCCGGCCAAGCTGGCCCGGGTCTCGTCCTACGACGTCCTCGGCTCGGTGATGGCCATGCCTGCCGGGGCGCTGATCGCGGGCCCGCTGGGCACCGCGATCGGAATCTCCTCGGCGCAGTACGCGGCGGCGGCCGCGATCGTCGCGGCGTCCGCGCTGGCGCTCATCCCGCGCGACATCCGCGCCATGCGCGGCGGTGACCCTGGCCTGCCGCCGGTTCCCGAGGAGCCGGCGGTGGAGCTGGAAGCCGCGGTCAGCTGACGCGACCGCGGTTCGCCGGGACGCAGGGACGGCGGGGCCCCCGTGGCACCCGCCGTCCCGGCTGTCCTGACCGATTGGCTCAGACGTTCTTCTGGTAGGAGCGGAACGTCACCACCGACACCGCCACGCACACCACCGCGAGGACCAGCAGGCCACCGCTGCGGACCCCGATCGCGCTCCAGTCCGGGTGGGCCGAGACCGCGGACCGGCCGATCTGGACCACCCAGTTGAGCGGGTTGCGCGACGCGATGGCCTGCATCCAGCCCGGCATCAGCCGGGTCTGCATGAACGCCGAGGACAGGAACATCAGCGGGAGCATGAAGAAGGTGTAGACGCCGATGATCGCCTCACGGGACCGCAGCAGCATGCCGACCGCGTTGGACAGCGCCCCGAACACGACGCCGACCAGGATCGACGCCGCGACCAGGACGGCCACCCCGGCGATCCCGCCGTGGTAACGGGCCCCGCCGGCCAGGCCCAGGCCCAGGATGATCAGCGACTGGACGGTGGTGCTGACCGCCTGCTCGACCACGCTGGCGTTCATGATCCCGATCCGGCTGGCCGGCGCGGCCAGGAACCGGTTCAGCGTGCCCCGGTCGATCTCCTCGATCATGGTCATGCCCGCCCACATGTTGTTGGACATGGCGTTCATCGCGATCAGGCCCGGCACCAGGTAGTCCAGGTAGGTGCCGCCGAAGGCGAAGCCCGGGATGTCGATGATCCTGCGGAACAACTGCCCAAACAGGAACAGCCAGATCACCGGCTGCACCACGCTGAACGCGAGCACCCAGGGCTGGCGCACCAGGGCGTGCAGCTTGCGGCCGGTCAGGTACCAGGTGTGCACCAAGGTCGTGCCGAACGGCACGGTGTTGGCCGGCGCAGCCAGGGTCGCCGGGCCCGGGGGCACGGACTGAAGTTGCGCGGTAGCCATTACTTGCTCGCCTCCACCAGGTCGCGCTTGCGGTTTTCGGTCTCGGATTCGCTGTAGCGGCGCCCGGTGTGCCGCAGGTACACGTCGTCGAGCGACGGCCGGGCCACCGCCACCGAGGCGGCGTTGATCCCGGCGCGCTGCAGCGCGCCGAGGACGACCGGGACCGAAGCCGCGCCGTCGTCGCTGCGCGCCGACACGTCACGCCCGGCGACGACCACGTCCCGCACCTCCGGCAGGCCGGCCAGCACGCTGCGGACCAGGCCCGCATCGGCGCCGGCGGGCAGTTCGACCTGCACCACGTCGCCGCGCAGCTGGCCCTTGAGCCCGTCCGGGGTGCCGGTCGCCACCACCCGGCCGCGGTCCACGATCGCGAGCTGGCTGGCCACCCGGTCGGCCTCCTCCAGGTAGTGCGTGGTCAGCAGGACGGTCATCCCCTCTCCGCCCGCCAGCCGCGCGATCTCCTGCCACATGGCGGCCCGGGACTCGGGGTCCAGGCCGGTGGTCGGCTCGTCCAGGAACAGCACCTCGGGCCGGTGCATCAGGCCGAGTGCGACGTCCAGCCGGCGCTGCATGCCGCCGGAGTACGTCTTGACCAGCCGCCCTGCTGCTTCGGTCAGCCCGAAGTGACCGAGCAGCTCATCGGCGCGGGCCCGCACCGAGCCGCCGCGCAGCCCGTACAGCCGGCCCTGCAGCATCAGGTTCTCCCGGCCGGTGGCGGTCGGGTCGGCGCCCGAGCGCTGGGCCACGACGCCGATCATGTGGCGCACCCGGCCCGGCTGAGCCAGCACGTCGATGCCCGCGACCCGGGCCGAGCCCGTGTCCGGCCGGGCCAGCGAGGTGAGGATCTTGACCGTGGTGCTCTTGCCCGCGCCGTTCGGGCCGAGCAGGCCGTAGATGACGCCGCGCGGGACGGCGAGGTCGAGCCCGTCCAGGGCCCGGATGCCGTGCTTGCTGCCGTGCACGGCGTAGGTCTTGACTAGCTGTTGCGCCTCGATGGCGCAGTCGGTTGAACTCATTGCCTCTCCTACGGTTACCGATCGCGACGATCCAGCCCCGCGAGGAGAAACCCGGCTACTCTTGATGTGGGACCTCGGGTTCCGCGTGCTCGCGGGATCGCTTGAGGTTGACGGCCCCGGCCGCTGGTGTTGCCGCACCAGGCCGGGGTCGTTTTGATCAGGTGTCGGCCCCGCTGCCCCCCTCCTGCTCGAAGAGCCCCTGCATGTAGTCCGGGACCTCCCCGGTCGCATGGAAGTGCCGCCAGCCGTCCAGGCCGGGGAACGTGCCGTCGGTGAACTCCCTCAGCAGCCCGCGCACCCACTCCTCCTCGGCCCGGCGCTGGGCCAGGTAATACTCCGATTCGATGAGGAACAGCCTGGGCAGCTGCGTGACCAGCGCGGCCAGCTCGGCCTCCATATGGCCGTTGGCCTTCTCGAGCGTGGCCAGCCGCTGCCGCAGCAGGTCGATCATCTCGTCTGGCGACAGGACCGCGGCCTCGCCGAGCGCTGCCTCGAACCTGGTGTACTCGCGTTCAGGGACGCTGAGCAGCTCCCGCAGCCAGTCCATCAGCTCGGCACGGCCGGCGTCGGTGATCTGGTAGGTGGTCCGCTCCGGCTGCCTGCCCTCGCGGGCGACCTCGACGGCCTCGATGAGGCCGTACTTCTCCAGGTTCTGGACCACCGTGTAGAACGAGCCCCAGTTGACCTTGATGGCGTTGTCCTTGCCGCGGTGCCGCAACTGCGTCGCCATCTCGTAGGGGTACATCGGCCGTTCGGACAGCAGGGTGAGCAGCGAAAGCGCCAGCAGGTTGCTGACCTTGCGCCGCTTGGCCATCTGAAACACCTCGTTTCCGAGTCATCGTTCACGAGGACTCGCTACCAAGTACTCGTAGACGAGTATACGCACACGGGCATGGAGCATGTCAACCCGCCGTCGGAGATCTTTCTTCCGAACGGGCCGTGGTATCACCTGCCGGGACCCCGGCTTGGCGCGAGTGGCGCGGGAGACAGCAGGGACAACGGCGGCTGGTGAGACGGCTGCGCGGCCGATTCCGCGGCTAGAAGCGGGTCGATGTCACGTCGTACCAACAAGAGCAGGCACGATGCGGCATCGACACGAAACCCGGGACGCGCAGCGGGAAGTCGAGCGCACCACGCGCCGCAGTCAAGCTCCGGGTCAGCCGAAGAAGACCTCGGCCTCGGCGTAGCGCTGCGGCGGAACCAGCTTGAGCTGGCTGGTGGCCTCGGCCAGGGGCACGCGGATGATGTCGGTACCGCGCAGCGCCACCATGACGCCGAACGCCTCCTCGTGCACGGCCTGGACCGCGTGCACGCCGAACCGGGTGGCCAGTACCCGGTCGAATGCGGTCGGGGTGCCGCCGCGCTGGATGTGGCCGAGCACCGTGCAGCGGGCTTCCTTGCCGGTCCGCTTCTCGATCTCGTCGGCCAGCATCTGCCCGACTCCGCCCAGGCGCAGGTGGCCGAACGAGTCGAGCTGCGCGGAGCTCGTGGCCAGTTCCTCGCTCATCGGGTGCGCCCCCTCGGCCACGACCACGATCGGCGCGAATCTGGTCTGGAACCGGTGCTGCACGTAGGCGCAGACCCGCTCGATGTCGAACGGCCGCTCCGGGATGAGGATCACGTTCGCGCCGCCGGCCAGCCCCGCGTGCAGCGCGATCCAGCCGGCGTGGCGGCCCATCACCTCGACGATCAGCGCGCGGTGGTGGCTTTCGGCCGTGGTGTGCAGCCGGTCGATGGCCTCCATCGCGATGTTCACGGCCGTGTCGAAGCCGAAGGTGTAGTCGGTGGCGCCGAGGTCGTTGTCGATCGTCTTGGGCACGCCGACCACGGGGACGCCCTGCTCGCCGAGCCTGGTGGCCACGCCGAGGGTGTCCTCGCCGCCGATGGCGACCAGCGCGTCGACGCCCAGGCCGGCCAGGTTGTCCTTGATCCGCTCGATGCCGTTGCGGCCGCCGGCGCCCGTGCTCTTCAGCGGGTTCGTCCGGGACGAGCCGAGGATCGTACCGCCGCGCGGCAGGATACCGCGCACCGCCTGGATGTCCAGCGGCACGGTGTCGCCTTCGAGCGGCCCGCGCCACCCGTCACGGAACCCGACGAATTCAAGGCCGTATTCCTGGACACCCTTGCGGACCACGGCACGGATAACAGCGTTCAAGCCGGGGCAGTCGCCGCCGCCGGTAAGGACTCCCACTCGCATGCCCACAACCTTAGTGGGCGAGACGCCCCGCGCGGATGGATGCGGCGCGAGCACAGGTAAAACTCAGGCTGGCGACCGGTCAGGCGGTTCCGTTATCGCCCGGCTGGTCGGCCTCGCCCCGGTTTGCCAGCTCGGCCTTGGCCCGGCGAGCGTCGATGTCGACGTACTCCTGGCCGGAAAGCTTGGCTATCGCCTGCATGATCTCGTCTGTCACCGTGCGCAGCAGCATGGCGTCGGCCTGGCCGTGGTAGCGGGAGAAGTCCAGCGGCTCACCGAACTTGACCCCCGGGCGGATCCGGAAGTTCGGCCAGATCGTGCTGGGCCGCTGGAACTCGAACGTGTCGATCATGGCGCACGGGACGACCGGGGCGCCGGACTCGATGGCCAGGCGGGCCACGCCGGTCTTGCCCCGGTACAGGCGGCCGTCCGGGCTGCGGGTGCCCTCGGGGTAGATGCCGAGCACATGTCCGGCCGCCAGCACCTGCAGGCCGGTCCGCAGCGCCTGCTCGCCCGCCGCTCCCCCGGCCCGGTCGATCGGGATCTGCCCGACCCCGGCGAAGAACGCCTTGCTGATCAGGCCCTTCAGTCCGCGCCCGGTGAAGTACTCCGACTTGGCCAGGAAGATCACCTTGCGCGGCACCGGCAGCGGCCCGAAGAAATGGTCGGAGAAGGACAGATGGTTGCTGGCCAGGATGACCGGACCCCGCCGCGGAACGTTCTTGACCCCCCAGGTCCGGGGCCGGAACACGATCTTCAGCGTCAGCCCCAGCGTGTACTTGGTCACGAAGTAGAACACTCACTCATCGTCCCACGTCCGGGGGGTGGGAGCGAGGGAGCACGGGGGGTCCCCGCGAGCCAAAGGCGCGCGGCGCTGCCTGGACTGACGAGCGAGGAACGAGCGAGGAGGGAAGGGAGCGCCTTAAAGCGCGCCGGAGGCGAGTGGGGATATAAGTAGAGCATGTCATCTTCGCTTCCCGGTACTGAGCCGTTCGAGCATGCGGGCGGTCCCGTGGGCGTGCTGCTGTGCCACGGCTTCACGGGCAGCCCGCAGACGCTGCGCCCGTGGGCTGAGTACGTAGCCCAGCAGGGCTTCACGGTCAGCCTGCCCCGGCTGCCCGGGCACGGCACCACGTGGCAGGATCTAGCCGGTACCGGCAGCCAGGACTGGTTCGGCGAGGTGGACCGGGCGTTCGGCGCGCTGGCGGCCCGGTGCGAGCAGACCTTCGTCTTCGGGCTCTCGATGGGCGGCTGCCTCGCGCTGCGCCTGGCCGAGGTCCACGGCACCGCGGTGCGCGGCGTGGTGGTGGTCAACCCGTCGCTGGCGCCGGACACCAAGCTGTTCATGCTCACCCCGGTACTCAAGCACGTGCTGCGCTCGGTGCCCGGGATCGCGAGCGACATCAAGAAGCCGGGCGGCCACGAGATCGGCTACGACCGGGTGCCGATCCGCGCGGCGGCCACGCTGCCGCAGCTGTGGGCAGCGACGACCCGCCAGCTCAGCGAGGTCACCCAGCCGGTTCTGGTCTACCGCAGCACGGTCGACCATGTGGTCGGGCCGGCCAGCATGAAGGCACTGCTCGCGGGGCTGCCAAAGGACCGGGTCACGGTACGCGAATGCGCCGACAGCTATCACGTCGCGACCCTCGACAACGATGCGCAGGCGATCTTCGAGGGCAGCGTGAAGTTCGTCCAGGATCACACCGGAGAACCATCCGGATAGGTGGTCCCATGCCGCGATTTATCCGCCCGGCGGCGGACCGGGGGCGGCTATCGTGGAGGACAGGCTTCGATACGCATCGGTGGGGACGTGCCGGACTGGGATAACACCGAAAGCAGAGAGCGCGACGAGGACGCGGCATGGCGTGACCTCGTGGCCCGGTTCGATGCGCCGCTGGCCGGGCAGGGTCCGGCCCCCTGGCCGGACCGCGAGGACATGCCCGCCGAGCCAGCGCCCGCGGCCGACGGCGTCGGCGGGCCTGACGCGGCGCGCGGGGCCGACGGGAGACACCGGGCGGCAGAGGCCGACGTGGAGGCAGAACCCGGGCGGCACGCGGCCGAGGGCGACTACGGGCGGCACGCCGCTGACGGGGACCACGGGCGGCACGCGGCCGAGCCGGACCGCGGGCTGCGCGGGCCGAACGGCAGGCCCGCGCCCGACGGGCTCCCTGACGAGCCCGGCGGCACGGGCGGGCGGCACGGGCGGCTCGAGCCCGGTGCGGCTCATGAACCTGAGGTGGTCCAGGTCCCGCGGCGGATCCGGGGGCCGGTGGCGCGCGGTGTCCCGGCGGACGGCACGCCGGCCGGGGATGAGGAGCACTTCATTCCGCCGGCCCCGCCGCCGCTACCCAAGCTGGACCCGATGGCCAAGGGCGCCTGGGTGGCGCTGTTCGGCGGGCCGGGCTACCTGATGGTGGCCACGGCGGCAGGCTGGTCGGTATCGGGGCTGGCGGCGTTCTGCGCGGTCGCCGCGTTCGTGGCGGGGTTCGCCATCCTCGTCCTGCGCATGCACGACCCCGGCCCGGGCGGCCCGGACGACGGGGACGACGGCGCGGTGGTCTAGGGCCCCCGCGAGTCAGGGGCCCCGCGAGCCAAAGGGCGCGCCGCCGTCCTGGACCGAGGAGCGACGAAGGAGCGACGAGGGAAGGCGGCGGGTCAAGAGCGCCTGGCGGCGAGTGGGGACAGCAGAGCGGGTCAAGAGGCGCCTGGCGGCGAGTCGGGGACAGCAGAGCGGGTTAAGAGGCGCCGGAGGCGAGCGGGGACAACAGAGAGGCGGGTCAAGAGCGCCCGGCGGCGAGCGGGGGAAGATAGAGCGAGCGGGGAAGATACAGTCCCCGGCGCCCTGATGTGGGCAACGGGGACTTGCGGGAGCTGGCTCGCGACTCGGGCGAGGTCGGCGGCTCCTACGATGCCCGCGTTCTCGCCCAGTTGCGCGACCCTGATCTCCGCGAACGGCCGGTGACCCCGGCCGGTCAGGGCCCGCTCGAAGGCGGTGCGGGCCGGCTCGAGAAGCAGCTCACCCGCCTCCGACACGCCGCCGCCGATCACGAAGCAGGCCGGGTCGAGCACCGCGGCCAGGTCGGCGAGGCCCTGGCCGAGCCAGTTGCCCACGGTCTGGAAGCAGCGCAGCGCGGCCGGGTCACCCTCGCTCGCGGCCTGGGTGATCTCCGGGCCGGAGATGCCCTCGGGCAGTCCGCCGCCCAGCTGAAGCAGCCTCATGGCGCCCTTCGGGGTACGTCTGGCGAACTCACGCGCCTCGGCGACCAGGGCGTTGCCGCTGGCGTACTGCTCCCAGCAGCCCCGGTTGCCGCAGCCGCACAGCCGGCCGTCGGGGACCACCCGGACGTGCCCGGGTTCGCCGGCGATGCCCCACCGGCCGCGGTACAACTCGCCGCCGATGATGATGGCGGCCCCGATCCCGGTCCCGACCGCCACCAGCATCACGTCGCGGTAGCCGCGGGCGGCGCCGAAGCGCGCTTCGGCCCAGGCCGAGGCGTTCGCGTCGTTCTCCACCACGACCGTGCGGCCCAGACGCTCCTCCACCCGCTGCTTGAGCGGCTCGTCGCGCCAGGCCAGGTTCGGCGCGAACAACATGGTGGCGCGCGCGCTGTCGACGAAGCCGGCGGCGCCCAGGCCGATGGCGGTGATCTCGTGGCCGTCCAGCAGTTCGGTCACCACGTCGGCGATCGCCTGCTCGGTCAGCAGCGGGCTGGCGGCAGGGGTGGACCGCTTGAGCCTGGCGATGATCTGGCCGTGCTCATCGACCACCCCGGCTGCGACCTTGGTGCCACCGACATCGACGCCGATGGCCAGGCTCACTGGGCGGGATCCCCGCTATCCGGCTTGGTCGCGGGCGGTATGACCGGAGGCGGTGTCACCACGGGCCGTTCGGTAGAAGAACGATTTTGATTTTGGGTCTTCATCATCTGATCGAAGGCAGAGAAGGCGTCCTGGGCCATGGACGCCAGGGCTCCCCCGGCGTCGGCGAGGCTGGACATCAAGCTGCCGGAGCCGGACATCCGGGCCGCGCGGGCGGCCTGGCAGATCGGGCACCACTGGCATTCCGGCGCTTCCCCGGGCGGCGCCTCGTTGGTGGCCGTGTCCCACACGTCGCCGCGGTCGCGCCGCTCCTGGCCGATCGTCCTGCGGACCTGGTCGGCGACCTGGTTGGCCATGCTGCGCGCGCCCGCGCGCATCATCCAGCGCTGCAGGTCGGCGATGGGGTCATTGCCCCGACGTGACTGGCCGCCGCCCGACTGGCCGTTGTTTCTGGGCTGGCCGCCATTACTGGGCTGATTACTGTTTCTGGGCTGGCCGCTACCGCCAGGCTGGCCGCCGTCCACCGATTCCGACACCTAATGCCTCCTACCCACGATCGTACCGCTACCACTGCAGGACAAAGGGGGCGCCGGTGGCGCGGAAGTGTCCTACGTTCAGGCATTCCGTCAGGCCGATCCGGGTCCTGCGCGCCAGCGGCTGATGCACGTGCCCGAAGACCGAGTACCTCGGCCGGGTGGTCTTAATCGTCTCGAGCAGGGCCACGCTGCCCTTTTCCAGGCGCCGGGCCACGGTGTCGTACAGGAGTTCGGGGACGGCGGGCGGGATGTGCGTGCACAGCACGTCGACCTCGCCGACCGCCTCGAGCTTGGCCCGGAACTCCTCCTCGGTCATCTCGTTCGGCGTCCGGTAGGCCGATTTCAGCCCGCCGCCGACGAAACCGAACCGCCATCCGTCCAGGTCGACCGTGCCGCCGTCGATGACGTGATGCCCGGGTTTGACGTAGGTCTGCCACATATGCGGGACGTCCACGTTGCCGTAGGTCAGGTACGCGGGCTCCTGGAGGGCCCCGAACAACTCGGCGTACTGCCTGCCTACCGCCCGCTCGAAGAGGACGGCCCGGCTCTCGCTCTGCTGGGCCAGCAGGCGGCTCGACAGCTCCCTGGCCTCGTCGAAACGCCCGGCGGTGCGCAGTTCGACGTAGATCCGGGTCGCGTCGGGCCCGAACAGGTCGGCGAAGATGCCCTGCTCGTAGTCGGCGTAGTCGAGGAACAGCAACAGGTCGCCCAGGCAGATCAGCGCGTCGGCCCCGCGCCCCGCACCGGCCAGCGCGTCCGCGCGGCCGTGCACGTCGCTCACCACGTGAACTCGCATGCCACCACGGTAAGGCCCGCCGGGTTCCCGGCGACCAGCGCGTGCGGCCCGCAGGAAACACACCGGCCACCGGCTTAAGCTTGTCCTGCCCCGAGTACCGACCCAGATGGAGGCGCCGTGCGCGAGCACAGCATTCCGGCCCTCGCGGAGATCCCTGCCACCGCGAATCTCGCCAAGGTCGTCTTCCGCCGGGCGGCCGAGCAGCCGCAGGCGGTAATGCTGCGCCGACCGGGGTCCGCGGGCCTGGCCGGGGAGTGGACGGATGTGACCGCCGGCCAGTTCCGGGACGAGGTCACCGCGCTGGCCAAGGGCCTGATCGCGGCCGGCATCGAGCCCGGGGACCGGGTCGCGCTGATGTCGCAAACCCGGTACGAATGGACGCTGATCGACTATGCGATCTGGACCACGGGCGCGATCGTCGTGCCGGTCTACGAGACGTCCTCGGCCGAGCAGGCCGAGTGGATCCTCTCCGACTCCGGCGCGCGGGCCTGCTTCGTCGAGTCGGCCGCCTTCGAGCAGGTCATCGACGGATTCCGGGACCGGGTCCCGGCCCTGGAGCACCTCTGGCGGATCGAGCCGGGCGATCAGGGTCCCGAAGCGTCGCTGAGCTCGCTGACCGAGGCGGGCGCCTCGGTGGAGGACCAGGCGGTCGCCGAACGGGCCGCCGCGGCCCAGGCGACCGACCTGGCCACCGTCATCTACACCTCGGGCACCACCGGGCGGCCCAAGGGCTGCGAGCTGACCCACCAGAACCTGCTGTCCGCCGTGCGGAACGCGTTCCTCGGTCCGCTTACGGACTTCACCGGCATGGATGACTCCGGCACGTTGCTGTTCCTGCCGCTCGCGCACGTCTTCGCCCGGGTCATCGAGGTGGGCTGCATCGAGGCCGGGATCGTCCTGGGGCACTGCGGGGACATCAACGCGCTGCTGCCAGCCCTGGCCGCCTTCCGGCCCACGTTCATCCTGGCGGTGCCCCGGGTGTTCGAGAAGGTCTACAACAGCGCCGAGCAGCGGGCGGTCAGCGAGAAGAGGGGCGCGGTGTTCGGCCGGGCCGCCCGCACCGCGATCGCGTACAGCCAGGCCCTGGAGGCGCCGGGCGGTCCCGGGTTCGGCCTCCGGACCCAGCACGCGCTGTTCGACCGGCTGGTCTACGGCAAGCTGCGCGCCGCCCTAGGCGGCCGCGCCGGTTACGCGATCTCGGGCGGCGCCGCGCTCACCGAGCGGCTGTGCCACTTCTTCCGCGGTGTCGGTGTCACCGTGCTACAGGGCTACGGGCTGACCGAGACGACGGCCGCCGCGACCGTGAACCGGCCGGACCGGAACAAGATCGGCACGGTCGGCCAGCCGGTGCCCGGCGTCGGGATCAAGATCGCGGAGGACGGCGAGGTCCTGATCCAGGGCGGCCTGGTGTTCCCCGGCTACTGGCACAACGAGGCGGCGACCAAGGAGACCTTCGCCGAAGAGGGCTGGTTCCGCACCGGCGACCTGGGCGAGCTCGATGACGAGGGGTTCCTGACCATCACCGGCCGCAAGAAGGAGATGATCGTCACGGCCGGCGGCAAGAACGTCGCGCCCGCGGTGCTCGAGGACCGGCTGCGCAGTCACGCCCTGATCAGCCAGACCATGGTGGTGGGGGACGGCCGGCCGTACATCGCCGCGCTGGTCACGCTGGATCCCGAGGCGCTCGGGCCGTGGAAGGTCAGGCGCGGCAAGCCAGCCGACGCGACGGCCGCGTCGCTGCGCGAGGACCCGGACCTGCTCGCGGACGTGCAGGCCGCGGTGGACGACGCCAACCTCGCGGTGTCGCGGGCCGAGTCCATCAGGCGGTTCCGCGTCCTCGACGGCGACTTCACGGTCGAGAGCGGCCAGCTCAGCGCCAAGCTGGGTATCCGCAGGAGCGTGCTAGCCAAGGACTTCGCGGCCGATATCGACATGCTGTACTCCTGAGGGCCGCGCGGCCGGCCGGTCTAGCCGACCGGCTGGCCGTGGCCGCGGCCGGCCGCGGCCGGCTCGTGCAGCAGCGTGCTCGAGGTCCGGAACAAGAACTCGGCGTAGTCGTCGGGCACCTGGTCCCGGTTCGCCAGGAACGCGTCGGGGTTGGTCTGCAGCATGAACGCGCGGCGCTGGGCGTAGTTGCACTCGGCCAGGAGGTCGGCGACCCGCCGGACGAACCGGGTCAGGACATTGGTCGGCGCGGCCATGGTCAGGCCCCCCGGACCAGCCGGTGGCCGCTGCGCCGGGCGTGGAGCCCGGATAGCCGCCGGGCGCTGCGGGCCGTCTTGGCCTGGCGAAGCGCGGCTGCCTGCCGCCGTGATTCCCTGATGTGATCCCAGAGGAGGCTCTGGGGCATGTATCTGTCCATATCTTGAGTTTCGCGGTAAGACCTGGGCTACCGCGTCGGAGGAAATCCCTATTTTACCTGCTGAGAGAGGCCTTAGACGGGCCTAGCGCGGGCTTAGGCCGGGGCGCGGGCTTAGCCGGCTTTAACGGGGTCAGGATCGAGCTGAGGCGGGCGGCGGCCAGTTCCCAGCGCCATTCCCGGTCCACCCAGGCCAGGCCCTTCTCCCCCATGGACCGGGCCTTGGCCGGGTCGGCGAGCAGTTCGATCAGGCGGGTCGCCGTCGCGGCCACGTCATCGGCGACGTAGCCGGATTCGCCCTCGAGGATCGCGTCGGGGGCGCCGCCCGAGTCACCGCCGATCACCGGCAGGCCGGTGGCCGACGCCTCCAGGTAGACGATGCCCAGGCCCTCCACGTCGAGCCCGGCCCGCCGGGTCCGGCACGGCATGGCGAACACGTCGGCCGCGTCGTAGTGCGCCGGGAGTTCGGGCCAGGGAACCGCCCCGGTGAACAGGACGGAATCGCTGACGCCCAGCTGGCGCGCCAGATTCCGCAGGCGGCCCGCATAGGGTCCGTCGCCAACGAGCAGAAGTACCGCGTCCCGGACCTCGGCCAGCACCCGCGGCCAGGCCCGGATCAGCGTGTCCTGGCCCTTGCGCCGGACCAGCCGGGACACGCAGACGACCAGCGGCCGGTCACCCAGGCCCAGCCGGTCCCGGACCGCCACGCCGCCCGCCCCGGGACGGAAGAACGTCATGTCGACACCGGGGGCGAGCCGCACCATGCGCCCGGCCGCGGCCGGGGACAGCGCGCGGGCCAGCCGGGCCCTGAAGTACTCGCCCAGGTACGTCACCACGTCGACCTCGTCGCCGATGCGGCGCAGCAGGCCGCGAGCGACCGGGAGGGCGGCCCAGCCCGCCTCGTGGCCGTGCGTCAGCGCGACCGCCCGGGTCACGCCCGCCCGGCGCAGCGCGGGAGTGATCAGGCCGAGCGGCGCCGCCGCGCCGAACATGACCGTGTCACAGCCGTGCTCGCGGGCGATAGCGGCGGCCCGGCGAGAAACTGACGGCCATGGAAGCATGAGCGACGTGGGGTGGCGGATCACCGGGAACGGCTGTTCGGCGTCGAATTCGGCCGCGCCGTCCCAGGCCGGCGCGTAGACGACCACCGTGCCCGGCGGCAGCCGGACGGCCAGCCCGTGGACGAACGACTGGATGCCGCCCTGACGGGGCGGGAAGTCGTTGGTGACGATCAGCGTCCGGCGCACCGGACGAGTGTATAGGCCCCGCCCGGCTTTACCGCTCGGCATCGGCGGCGACCGCGGCCGGGGTGCCGGGGTCCTCGGCGGCGGCCAGCCGCTCGGCCTTCCTCTTCTCGTGCTCGCCGTAGCCCAGGGTCCACAGGGACAGGACGAAGGCGAACATGTAGGGAATCACCTTGGAGAACAGCAGTGCGATCCCGGTGGAGGTGGTTTCGACGACCGCCAGCCGGGCGGCGACCTCGAACAGGTAGGCGATTCCCCAGGCCACCGTGATGACCCGGAACGCACGCCGGAACCCGGGGTACTGCCAGGCACCGACGACCTCGCGCCCCTTGGGGGTTTGCGGCCCGAGCAGGTCGACCGCGAACCGGTAGATCAGCGGTTTGGACGATCGCAGCGAGACCAGGCAGGCCAGCGCGAACACCAGTGAGGGCACCGCGCCCTCGACGAGGTAGAGCCGCGCGTTGTTGCTGACCAGGCCGGCCACGGTGCCGACCACCAGGCCGGCCAGGACCACCACGCCGATGATGTCGAGCCGCCGGTCGACCAGGGCGCCGATGACGATGCCCAGGGCCGGGAATATGCCGCTGATGATGAGCGCGGCCACGGTGCTCAGCCCGTTCGACCGCAGCAGGGTGTAGGCCAGCAGCGGTCCGCCGAGGTCGAAGACGAGGATCATCGCGATCTGGCGCGCCCTGGTGAGCGGCCCGTACGGCCGGGCCGGGCGCTGCGAGCGGATGCCCGCCGTCACGGCTGGCGCCGGGTCGGGTGCGGCGGAGTGGGCGACGGCAGGCGGACTTCCGGACTCCAGGCCATCGTCCACCCAATAAGGCTAGGCCACCTCCGCCACGCCCGACCAGCGAGATATGGCCCGGTCCGGCCCGGCCGCTTCATAGCGTCAACACTGCCGCATGACGGCGGGGTCGCGCATCGGCCGGATGGCTGAGCCGGGATCAGCCGTGCGGGCTAGGGCCGGCGGTTACGGACGCACCACTCCGTCGAGGCTGTTGGCGTACCAGGGCGTGCTCATCGGGATCCGCTGCACGTCCATCCCTGTTTGCGGTGCGTCGATGATGTAGCCGTTGCCCACGTACATGGCGACGTGCCCCTCGCCGTTGTAGATGAGCAGGTCGCCCGGCTCGATCGAGGAAACCGAGACGTGCGGGAGCTCGGCCCACTGCTCGTAGCTGTCACGCGGGATGGCCACGCCCGCGGCGGCCCACGCGGCCCGGGCCAGCCCGGAGCAGTCGAAGCCCAGATTGCACGGTCCGGTGCCGCCGTACACGTACGGGCAGCCGATCTGTGCGTACTCGAACGCGACGGCCTTGTCCGCCTGCGACGTGGTCGGGCCGGTGTACGTGACGTGCTGCGTGCTGCCGTTCGCGCCGAGCGTGTTGCTCTTGACCGTCTGCTGCTGCGGGACGGTCAGGCTGTCCAGCGTGGCCTGCTCGGTGGCGATGAGTTTGCCCAGGGAGTTCTTGTGGTCGGCGAGCTGGGTCTTGAGCGTCGCGATCCCGCTCTCGGTGCGCTGCAGCTCCTGCTCGACGCCGGCCAGCTGGCTGGCGTCGGTGAGCAGCTGGGTCGTCTCCGCGTTGCGGTGGCCGGACAGTTCCATCAGCAGCGAGCCCTGCTGCAGGACGACAGAAGGGTCACCGGAGGTCAGCACGCCCGCGATCGAGGTCGCGCCGGTGTCCTCGAAGGTGGCCGCGGCGATCTGGGCCACGGTGGTCTGCGCCGCGCGGAACTGGGCGTTGGCGTGGTTGAAGGCCTTGCGGGCCTGGGTCAGCCTAGTCTGCGCAGCGGAAAGCCGCTCATCGACCTGGTCGAGTTGCTCGGTGACCTTGTCGTACTGCGACGTGAGCTGGTTCACCTTGGCCTGGACCTGAGCCACGGTCGGCTGTGGAGAGGCACCCGCCACGGAGGCGGAGACGGTCAGCCCTGCGATCGCCACCAGGCCACCCGCGATCGCGATGCCGCGGCGGAACCGGGACTTGCTGCCCGCTGGCCGCGTACCCACGTGCCTACCACGCTCCTCGTCATCCGACGCGTAATTGCGTGTTCGTCCAGGTCCGCCCAGGTCACGGACCAGGGCACATTTGGAGCCAGCGTAGTGAAGGGAAATGGGCGATTCAACCGGTTCCCGAATTTCCAACTACTGCATTACGATGCCCCGATTCCCCGGTACGAACGGATCTGATGAGCTAACATCACGATGCTTTTGTGTCCGGAATTACCCAGCTCTGGGCGCCCGGACCAGCCAGTATCCGGGTCAGCGGCGGCACCAGGCCCGCGTCCGCGAGAACGCGGAGCGCCCGCAGTTCAGCCCGCCCGAGGTGAGCCGTCACGTTTCGTGTTTCGGTGACCGCAATTACGCCATCGTGGCCGAGGGTCTCGCCTATCACACAACGGCCGTAATCAATCATGGCACTGCCTCCCTTTGCATTCGACGAATTGGACATCCACACGGTAAGGGCACCCTCTGACATTTCCCGGGGCACCGGGGCCAGGAGGGGACGTGGCCGGACGGGACGGCATGGACGGGGCAGGCCCGGGCGTGCCTGCGGTGAAAATGTCGGTGGGCGGCTCTACCGTGGTGTTCGTGAGGAGGCCGAGCGTGACCGCGCGGGCAGACGAGCACGGGTACGGCGAAGGGCCGCTCGCCCGGCCGGAGCTGACCCTGGTGAAGCCGACCGTCGTCGACGATGCGGAGGCGGGGATCCCGGCGGCCGGGTCGTCCGCGGGCATCAGCTCAGCTGAGGCGACGTTCGCGGAGTCGACATTCGCGGAGCTGGAGTTCGCGGTGATCGACCTGGAGACCACCGGATGGTCGCCGGGGGTGGCGGCGATCACCGAGATCGCGGCGGTACGGGTACGCGGCGGGCGGCGTCAAGGCGAGTTCGCCTCGCTGGTCAACCCGGGGATCCCGGTGCCGCCGGGCATCGAGGACCTGACCGGGATCAGCGACTGGATGCTGGCCGCGGCGCCAAGGCTCCCGGCGGTCCTGCCGCACCTGCTGGACTTCGCCGGCGGCTGCGTCCTGGTCGCGCACAACGCGCCGTTCGACGTCGGCTTCCTGCGCGCCGCGTGCGCCGAGTGCGGCCTGGGCTGGCCGCGCTTCACCGTTCTGGACACGGTCATGCTGGCCAGGCAGCTAATGGATCCGGACGAGGTGCCGGACTGCAAGCTCGCCACGCTGGCCGGGTTCTTCCGGGCCCGTACCGCTCCGTCGCACCGCGCGCTGGCCGACGCGCGCGCCACCACGGACGTGCTCGGCTGGCTGATCCGGCGGCTGACCCACCACGGCATCCAGACCCTGGATCAGCTCCGAGACTGGCCCGACGTAGTAAGTTAAGCGCCAGCCGGGAGAACCTGGCCGAGACAGTCTGGGAGGGCATCCAGTGGTCACCGCGATCGTCCTGGTGCGAGCCGAGATACAGCGCATTCCCGAGGTGGCCGAGATGATCGCCCAGATCCCCGAGGTCAGCGAGGTGTACTCGGTCACCGGGGAGTTCGACCTGGTGGCCATGGTCCGGGTGCGCAGCCACGAGGAACTCGCCGACGTCATTCCCGGCCGGCTGAACAAGGTCCCGGGCGTGTCGCACACCGAGACGCACATCGCGTTCCGCACCTACTCCAGGCACGACCTGGAGGCCGCGTTCTCCCTCGGGCTGGGCGCCGACAACTAGGCCAGGTCAGCGGCCCTTCGGGTCGTTACGGGGTTCTACGGGGCCAGGCGATGGCTGGCTTGGATCCAGCGGTCCAGGAGGGCGACGGCGGCGCCGGAATCCACGGCGCGCGCGGCGCGGGCGTAGCCATCGGCCAGCGCCGCGGTGACCGCCTCCGGGCCCGGCACGCCGGCCGCCGCGGCCAGCGCCGCGGCCGCGTTCAGCAGCACGATGTCCCGCACCGGTCCGGTCTGGCCGGCCAGCACCGCCCGGGCCACCGCCGCGTTGTGCGCCGCGTCACCGCCGCGCAGGTCGGCCAGCGAGGCCGGGGCCAGCCCGAGGTCGGCGGGCGAGAACTCCGTCTTGGCCACCTCGCCGTCATGCACGACCCACATGGCGGACGGGCCGGTGGTGGTCAACTCGTCCAGCCCGTCGGAGCCGTGGAAGACCAGGGCCGAACATCCGCGCCCGGCCAGCACGCCCGCGATGACCCCGCCCATCAGGGGATCGAACACCCCGACCGCCTGCGCTGAGGGCCGGGCCGGGTTGGCCACCGGGCCGAGGAAGTTGAACACGGTGGGGACGCCCAGTTCGCTGCGGGTCGGGCCCGCGTAGCGCAGCGCCGGGTGATAGAGCGGCGCGAACAGGAACGCCACGCCGACCTCATCGGCGAGTTCGGCGGTCGCGGCGGGCGGCAGGTCGATGATCACGCCGAGCGCCTCGAGCACGTCGGCCGCGCCGCACGCCGACGACGCGGCCCGGTTCCCGTGCTTGACCATCCGCACGCCGGCCGCGGCGGCCACGATCGTGCCCATGGTGGAGACGTTGACCGTGCGCGCCCCGTCCCCGCCCGTGCCCACCAGGTCGGTCAGGTCACCGGTCACGTGGATCGGCGTGGCGTGCGCGAGCATGGCCCGGGCCAGCCCGGTCATCTCCGCCACCGACGTGCCCTTGATCCGCAGCGCCACCCCGAACCCCGCGATCTGGGAGGGCGTCGCCGCCCCCTCCATGATCTCGTTCATGGCCCACTCGCTCTCGTCCGCGGTCAGCGAGTCGCCGCGGATCAGCGCGCCGAGCAGCGCGGGCCATGTCGTGCGGGCATCCATGGCAGCTCCCTGAATGGGCTTGGGATACAGGTGGCGGAGTGGGGAACCACGGTCCGTTCGGAATAAAAGGGAAAAGTACGGCGGGTTCAGCGGATTACGGCACGGTCCCGCATCAGGCCGGCCAGTTCGTGAGCCAGCGCGATCGGGTCGATCGGGTGACCGATCACGGCGTCGGCCCCGGACCAGGTGGCGAGCCAGCCGTCGTCGGGGCGGCCGACGACAAGCAGCACCGGCGGGCAGTTGTAGATCTCGTCCTTGGCCTGGCGGCACACGCCCATCCCGCCGGCCGGCTGGGCCTCGCCGTCCAGCACCATCACGTCGGCGCCGCCCGCGTCGAGCAGGCGGAACAGGGCCGGCTCGGTGGCGACCTCGATTATTTCCGCGTCTGGCACGTCCATCGCGGGACGACGCCCGATGGCGAGTCTGATCTGCGCTCGCACATCCGCGTCATGGCTGTACACAACGACCTTCATGACAGGCATCGTATCGACCCGAGTAGCAAGCAGGGCCACCGATGCGGGGGGTCGCGTAGCGATCGCCTACAGGTTGTCGTAATAATGGCCTCGTGGCGACAGCAACCGTCCAGACGAGCCCCCGCACGCCGGCCAGCAGACCGAACCTGGTCAGCGTGGGCACGATCATCTGGCTCTCCTCCGAGCTGATGTTTTTCGCGGCCCTGTTCGCGATGTACTTCACCATCAGGTCGGTGGACAAGGGCCAGAGCCAGCCCTGGCCGGGTGCGCACCTGAACATCGGGCTGGGGTCGGCCAACACCACGGTGCTGCTGCTGTCCAGCGTTACCTGCCAGATGGGCGTGTTCGCGGTCGAGCGCGGCCAGATCAAGCGGACCCGCTCGCTGCTGCACCCGATGAGCTGGGGCCTGCGCGAGTGGTACGTGCTCTCGTTCCTGATGGGCCTGTACTTCGTCCTCGGGCAGGGCTACGAGTACCTGGACCTGATCAGGAAGGAAGGCCTCACGCTCTCGTCCAGCAACTACGGCTCGGTGTTCTACCTGACCACCGGGTTCCACGGGCTGCACGTGACCGGTGGCCTGATCGCCTTCATCTTCCTCCTGGGCCGCACCTACGCGGCCAAGAGATTCACTCATGAACAGCAGGTCAGCGCGATCGTCGTGTCGTATTACTGGCACTTCGTCGACGTCGTCTGGATCGGCCTGTTCACCACCATCTACCTCATCCACTAGTCAGGGGACAGCGAGTGGGCTGGATCAACGCCAGGCGCAGGCGCCCGGCCGCCGGCTACGCGGCACTGCTGCTCGGGCTCGTCTTCGTCGGGCTGCTGTACGGTGCCCTGACCCGCACCGGCGGCGGCGCGCAGGCGGAGCCGACCTCGGCATCGCAGGACATCGCGACGGGCCAGAAACTGTTCAAGGCCACGTGCTCGAGCTGCCACGGCCTGGACGCGCAAGGGACCTCGCAGGCGCCGAGCCTGATCGGCGCGGGCGCGGCCGCGGTGGACTTCCAGATGTCCACCGGCCGCATGCCGGCCAAGGAGGTCGGCGCGGAGAACGGCCGCGGCCCGGTGCAGTTCACCCAGCAGCAGATCTATGACATCGCCGACTACATCGCCTCGCTCGGCGGCGGGCCGCCGATTCCGGACGCCCAGGGGGTGTCCCCGGCCGGCGCGGACGCCGGGCTCGGATACGAACTGTTCAGCGCGAACTGCTCGCAGTGTCACAACGCCGGCCTGTCCGGTGGCGCGCTGACCTACGGAAAGTACGCGCCCGCGCTGACCCAGGCCACCCCGACGCAGATCTACGAGGCCATGCTGACCGGGCCCGAGGCGATGCCGGTGTTCTCCGACGGGGCGATCAGCCCGCAGGCCAAGCGCGACATCATCGCCTACATCACCCAGACGCGGACCGAGCCCAACCCGGGTGGCTTCTCGCTCGGCCGGACCGGGCCCATCACCGAAGGCCTGGTCATCTTCCTGGGCGGGATGGGCTTCCTGGTGCTGATCGCGGCGTGGATCACGGCCAAGCGGCGCGAGCCCTGGGACGTGGCGCAGGAAGAGAACGCGCGGGCGCGCGAGACGTCCGGGACGTCGGGGACGGAGCACTGATGAGCGACGACATGGAAGAGGCGGAGGGCCAGGAGGGTTCTGGGATTCCAGTCGCCCCGCACCGGGTGATCGGGACTCCCCCGCCGACTCCGCGGCTGCTCGGCTCCGACGGCGAGGCCGCCGAGGGCGGGGTTGAGGGCCGGGCCGGCCACGGCACCGAGGTCGAGCCGGCCGAGGAGAAGCTGCCGGAGGTGGCGGACTACCCCGCGCACGCCAAGAACGCCGAGAAGGTAGTCGCGTTCTGCTTCCTGCTCGCGTTCATCGCGGGCTGCGGGTTCATCGCCGCCTACATCGGGCTCGAGGTCGGTTCGGTCGACAGCGTCTTGCGGTCCAACCTGGCGCTGGGCCTGTCACTGTCGGTGGCGCTGCTCGGCCTGGGCGGCGGCGCGCTGATCTGGGTCCGGCACATCATGCCGGACGCGGAGGTGGTCGAGGAGCGGCACGAGATGCGCTCGACCGACGCCGAGCGGGCCGCGTTCGCCGAGTACTTCGCCGAGGGCACCGGGGCCAGCCAGTTCGTCAAGCGGCCGCTGGTCCGGCGCACGCTGATGCTGGCCACGCTGCCGCTGGTGGCCGCGCCGGTGGTGCTGCTACGTGACCTGGGCCCGCTGCCGTACAAGAGCCTGCGGCACACGGTGTGGAGCCCGGGACGGCGGCTGCTGGTGTACGGCACCAATACCCCGATCACCCCGGGCCAGTTCAGCGCGCCGGGCGGCATGATCACCATCGTGCCCGACGGGTACCAGGACGACCCGGACGCGCTGACCAAGGCCGCGGTCATCTTGATCAAGTTCCGCCCGGGTGAGCTGAACATCCCGACCAGGTACGACGGCAGTACGCTGGTAGGCACGATGAACTGGACGGTCGAGAACAGCATCGTGGCCTACTCCAAGATCTGCCCGCACGTGGGTTGTCCGGTAGCGCTGTACGAGCAGACCACGCACCACATCTTGTGCCCGTGCCACCAGTCCACGTTCGACGCCACGACCGGCGCGACGGTCATCTTCGGCCCGGCGGCGCGGCCGCTGCCGCAGCTGCCGCTGACCACCGACGCGCAGGGCTACCTGGTGGCCAAGAGCGACTTCACCCAGCCCGTCGGCCCGAGTTTCTGGGAGCGCGGATGAGCGACACCCTCAATGTCCCGAAGGCGCTGAGCGGCACCGGCTCGTGGCTGGACGACCGGTTCCACGGAGCCCGCGGGCTGCGCGTGTTCATGCGCAAGGTCTTCCCGGACCACTGGTCGTTCATGCTCGGCGAGATCGCGCTGTGGTCGTTCGTCATCTTGCTGCTGACCGGGACGTTCCTGGCGCTGTTCTTCGTCCCGTCGATGAACGAGGTCACCTACCACGGCTCGTACGTCAAGCTCAACGGCATCAAGATGAGCGAGGCCTACCAGTCCACCCTCAACATCAGCTTCGACGTGCGCGGCGGGCTGCTGCTGCGGGAGATCCACCACTGGGCGGGCGACCTGTTCATGGCCGCGCTGACCATCCACATGCTGCGGGTGTTCTTCACCGGTGCCTACCGCAAGCCGCGCGAGGTCAACTGGCTGATCGGCATCGTGCTGTTCACGCTGGGCCTGCTCGAGGGGCTGTTCGGCTACTCGCTGCCGGACGACCAGCTGTCCGGCGCCGGCCTGCGGATCTTCGAGGGCGTGCTGCAGGGCATCCCGATCGTCGGCACGTACGCGGCGTTCTTCCTGTTCGGCGGGCCGTTCCCGGGGAACTCGGTCGTGCCGCGGATGTACATCCTGCACGTGCTGCTGATCCCGGGCCTGATCCTGGCGCTGATCACCGCGCACCTGTTCATCATGGTGCACCAGAAGCACACCCAGATGCCGGGGCTGGGCCGGACCGAGAAGAACGTGGTCGGCCAGCCGTTCTTCCCGTACTTCATGGCCAAGGGCGGCGCCTGGTTCTTCTTCATCTTCGCCGCGCTGGCCCTGCTGGGCACCTTCGCCCAGATTAACCCGATCTGGCTGTACGGCCCGTACAGCCCGGTGGCCATCTCCTCGGCCTCCCAGCCCGACTTCTACATGGGCATCCTGGAGGGCTCACTGCGCGTGATGCCTGCCTGGGAGATCAACTTCCTCGGCCATACGCTCACGCTCAGCGTGCTCATCCCGGCCGCGGTACCGTTCGGCATCATCTTTACCGGTGCGGCGTTCTGGCCGTTCTTCGAGCAGTGGGCGACCGGGGACCGGTCCTGGCACAACATCAACGACCGGCCCAGGAATGCGCCGATCCGGACCGCCACCGGGATGGCGACGGTCGTGTTCTACGGCGTGCTGTGGGCCGAGGGCGCGAACGACGTCCTCGCGGACTTCCTGAGTGTCCCGCTGTACACGATCACCTGGATCGCGCGGGTACTGGTCTTCGTGGGACCGGCGATCGCGTTTATCGTCACTAGACGTATTTGCCTGGGTCTGCAGCGTAAGGACAAGGAGCTGCTCGAGCACGGGCTCGAGACCGGCATCATCCGGCAGCTGCCCAACGGCGAGTTCGTCGAGATCCACCGGCCGATGAACGAGGAGGAACGCGCGGTCCTGGAGGCCAAGGAGGTCCCGGCGCTGATGCCCGCGGCCGGGTCCGAGGACGAGAACGGCGTGCCCGCGCCGCAGGTGAGCGGCGTGCTGGGCCGGGCTCGCGCGATCGCCAACCGGGGCTTCGCCGAGACCGTGGTGGTCGAGACGAACGGTCACGGCAACGGGCACGGTCACGGGAACGGGCACGAGCCTGCCGCGGTGGGTACCGGTCACGCCGAGCTGA
This sequence comes from uncultured Actinomycetes bacterium, assembly GCA_963819785.1. Taxonomy (GTDB): domain Bacteria; phylum Actinomycetota; class Actinomycetes; order Streptosporangiales; family Streptosporangiaceae; genus Palsa-504. The sequence goes on from CAWFXW010000026.1 coordinate 290,481, forward strand.
CCAGCGGCGACGGCTCCGACGGGGAGTCCGGCGACTCGTAACGAGCCGTCGGACCGGGTTTGCTTTGCGGAGCACGGTGAACGCGATCGCGCCGCTGGACGGGCTGACGGTGCTCGAGGTGTCCAGCTTCATCGCGGCTCCGCTCGGGGGGCTGACGCTGGCCCAGCTCGGCGCGGACGTGATCAGGATCGACTTGGTGGGCGGCGGCCCGGACCTGGGCCGCTGGCCGCTCGCGCCGTCGGGTACGAGCCTGTACTGGACCGCGCTGAACAAGGGCAAGCGGTCGGTCACGCTGAACTTCCGCGACCCGGAGGGCCGGGGTCTGCTCCGCGACCTGCTGGCCGCCTCGGGTCCTGGGGGCGGCATCGTGCTGACCAACGCCAGGCAGGACTGGCTGGCTTACCCGGCGCTGGCCGAGGTGCGCACCGACCTGATTCACCTGCGGATCCAGGGCCACCGGGACGGCCGGACGGCCGTGGACTACACGGTCAACGCCGAGACGGGGTTCCCGTACATCACCGGCCCGGAGGGGCTGGAGGGCCCGGTGAACCACGTCCTGCCCGCCTGGGACGTGTCCTGCGGGCTCTACGCCGCGATCGGGCTGCTCGCCGCCGAGCGGCGCCGGCAGCGTACCGGTGAGGGCAGCGCGGTCACGCTGGCGCTGGCCGACGTGGCCATGGCCGTGGCCGGGCACCTGGGCTTCCTGGCCGAGGCGCAGGTCACCGGGACCGAACGGCCGCGGATCGGCAACCACCTGTACGGCGGCCTGGCGCGGGACTTCCGGACCGCCGACGGCGAGCGGGTCATGGTGGTGGTGCTGACCCGCCGGCACCTGGCCGACCTCGGGGCCGCGACCAGGCTGGCCGGGACGTTCGGCGAGCTGGAGCGGCTGCTCGGCGCGGACTTCGGCGACGAGGGCGAGCGGTACCGGCACCGGGAGGTGATCACCGCCCTGCTGGAGCCGTGGTTCGCGGGCCGCACGCTGGCCGAGGTCGAGCAGGGCCTGGCGGGCACGTCGGTGCTGTGGTCGCGGTACCGGCGCTTCACCGACCTGGTCGCTTCCGGCGATCTGGCGGGGAATCCGCTGCTGGCCGAGATCGACCAGCCCGGGGTGGGGCCGCTGCTGGCGCCCGGTTCGCCGCTGGACATGGCCGGGACGGTGGGGCCGCTTCCGGCGCCCACGCTCGGGGCGGACACGGCCGCGGTACTGACCGGGATGCTGGGCCTGCGCCCAGCCGACGTCCGGGAACTGGTCGAGCGAGGAATTGCCGGCGGCCGCTGCGGCTTACGCGGCACCGTGGCAGGCAGACCCGGGAGCCTGCCTGCTCCCCGGAGGGTCAACAGGGCATTCCGCCATTGACTCTCCGGCAACGGGAGGGTCGACAAAGGCCAGAAGTCATAGCCCGGCGGGGAAGGTCACTGGCTGCGGGGCGATCAGCGGAGTGCCGATGTCCAGCTGGATCTGCGCGTGCGCGGTAAGGGGGATGTCGCGCGGGTTGCCCCGGTAGACCTTGCCGTTGTACAGGGCCACCACGCGCCCGGTGGCCGGGCCGACTTGGGCCGGTCCTAGCGGCTGCCCCACTCATCGAAGAACTCTCCCAGGGTGTAGGTCCGGTGGACCGGGGACTCGATGTGGATGATGCCGTCGGGAGCATGGGTGTGCAGCCAGTAGAAACACGTACCGGCGTCGACGAACGGGCCGTTCGGGGTTTCCTGCGCCCGCGCGCCCGGGATGCCGATCCCGGGCGGTACTTGCCGCACCGTGCCGTTGGCGAAGATGGCCAGATGGGCGTGGATGTGGAACAGGGTCTGTTCCCCGGTCTGGCAGCTGATCTGATCGGCGGGCTGCCCGGTCGCCGCCGTAGCGGTGCCGGCCAGCGGCGCGGCGGCCGGGACCGGGACGTCTTCGGACCCGTTTGCACCCGGTGCGGGCGCGGGCTGGAGGGCTGGCTATCCGGTACAGGGCCGCTGCGGTCCTGCCGCCACGATCGCGAGTTTCTGCAGCGTGCTCGCTGGCGGCCTGCCGGTTGCTTCGTGCAGCTCGCGGAGCAGGAGCAGGTTGACTAGGTGCAGGCCTGCGATGACGCTGGCCAAGGCGTCCGCCGGGGGTGTCGGTCATGTCATCCTTGGATCGCGTCCGGGCCGCTAGGCGGCTGGGACCCGGCCCAGTGCGAGGGCTATCAGGGCCGGGGTCAGCGCCAGCAGCACCGGGGTCAGCGCGAGCACGGCGGCGCCTGCGCCCAGCAGCTGACGTCGGACCTGGCTCAGCGGCTCAGCGGGCCGGAGCAGCCGCTGGACCCGCTGCACCGCGTCGGTGGCGGCAGCGGCGAGCCCCAGCGCGGGGCCAGGGGCTCCAGCCAGGAGGACCAGGGCGGTGGCCAGCGGCCTACTGCCGCGGCCCGCGGTCGCCGCGTCGTCGGCGTGCATCTCGACCAGCCGCGTAATCTGCGTGTCTGCGTCCCTCATCAACGGGAGGAAGGGAAGGATCTGACGCCCGATTCGCGCGACGGCCAGCAGCCGGTGGTGGTGACTGGCCAGGTGCGCTCGCTCGTGCGCCAGGACGGCGTCAAGCTGCTCGGGGTCCAGCGCCTCCAACACGGCGGTAGTCAGGATCACCGTCGGGTGCGGCCCGGCGACGCAGTAGGCGGCTGGCTGCGCATGGTCGACCAGCGTGACGCCCAGGTCCGGGTCCGGGCGCCCGACCAGGCGGGCGGCCTGCGCGTGCTGAACCGCCTGCCGCCGGACCGCGCGCAGGTGCGTCGTCGCGGTGACCGCGGTACGGGCCATTACCGCTCCGGCCAGGATGAGGCCGAGCTCGGCCACGGTGGCGCCGCCTGGCGTGGCGTAGGTGGCGCGGAGCCGCAGCACGCAGGCGCCGATCAGGTGACTCAGCCCGCCGCCCAGGGCGGTGGCGTGGACCGCCAGGGTCAGGCCGGCCAGCCCGAGCGCGGCCACGACCGACCAGACGGCGGCCAGGTAGATGACGATCCCCAGCAGCGGCGCCCGGACCGCCCAGCTGGCCCGGCCGAGCAACCGGGAGCCCACCGTGCCCGTGCCGGCCGCGTACACCAGCAAGATGGCCGCTACGGTCACTGTGTCCCGCCTTCTTCCAGCCGGGGGCGCGCTTGATCGAGGGCCTGCTGCAGCAGCGCGGCGTCGTGCGGGCTCATCTGCAGGACGAAGTGGGCCAGCGCGGTGCGCCGGTCCGTGCTGGTAGCCAGCGCGCCGCTCATCAGCGCCGCGGTGTACGCCGAACGCGAGCCTGCCGGTTCATAGCGCCAGGCCCGGCCGTCCCGGTGACGGCGCAGCCACCCCTTGCGATGCAGGTTCTCCATTACCGTCATCACCGTGGTGTACGCGAGCGGGCGGTCTTTGCGCAGGTCATCGAGCACCTCCCGGACCAGCGCCGACCTGCCCCACTGCCACAGCCGGTCCATGATCACCGCTTCCAGCTCACCGAACTGACGCATCTTCTGCTCCCGGACGTGCCATCGCACAACGGCGGACGTACTGCTCTTTACTAAAACGGATAGAACACGACACCCGTTCACGCCGAAATGATTCCAGGTCCCCAGTACTGCACGTTTTGAACGTTTCCAGTCTACTATCCGTGTTAGTAATCATGCTAGTCATTTCGGACTCGGCCGACGGGAGGCCGGCCGGTGACGCCGACGCCGCGGTCCGCGAACTGTATGCCCATCACGCCCTGGCCCTGCGCAGGTACGTCGAACAGTTCTGTCCCGACCGGGCCGCTGCCGATGACATCGTTAGCGGACGCTCTTGATCTTCCAGACGCCGAGCGCGGCGGCGATGGCGACCAGCGCGGTGGCCCCGAACAGCGCCGGGTAGCCGGCCAGCGAGACGAGCGGGGCCGCGATGGCCGGGCCGATGGCGTACGGGGTGACGATGGCGATATTGATGATGCCGAGGTCCTTGGCCCGGTTGTGGGCCTTGGGCAGCACCTGGGTGATCAGCGCCTGGTCGACCGCGATGTAGCAGCCGAAGCCGATGCCGAAGAGCACCGCCGCGGCCAGCGCGGCCGGCCAGGTCTCCCAGAAGGTCAGGAGCAGCGCGGCCACGCCCATCAGCGCGCCGGACACGGTGACCAGCATCTTGCGGCGGCCGCTGCGGTCGGAGATGATCCCGCCGATGATCGAGGCCAGCACCACGCCGCCGGTGTAGATCAGGATCAAGATGAGCAGGCCGTCGGCGGCGGTCTGGCCGGGGAACAGCCGCGCGTAGTGCAGCTTGTCGCGCAGGAAGTAGAGCAGGTACAGGGTGCCCATGGCGATGGCGAGGGTGGTCAGGAAGCGGGTCAGCCAGGCCCAGCCGAAATCGGGGTACTCGCGCGGGCTGATCCAGTAGGAGGAGGCCACCCGGCGCCAGGAAAACGGCTCCCGGTGCTCCGGCGCGAGCGGGTGGTCGGGGGTGAACAGCACGAACGGCAGCGCCAGCAGCACCATCAGGACCGCCAGCGTGATATAGCCGGTGAGCAGATCCTGGTTCAGGACGTCGACGACCAGGACCGTGCCCAGGACCAGGCCCAGCGCGATCGGCATGCCGACCCAGCCGGACACCGTGGCCCGCTGCCGGACCGGCACGTGATCGGGAAGGGCCGCGCTCAGGGTGGCGTACTCGCCGTTCTGGAAGGCGCCGAACAAGAACCACAGCACGGCCACGGCCACCACCGTGCCCGCCTTGGCCAGCAGCCCCACGGTGATCGCGGCCAGCAGGACCGTGATCAGCGTCCACCGGTGCCGGCGGCCGCTGAACCGGCCCAGCCGCCCGCCGTGCGCGGTGCGGTCGGAGAGCGCGCCGACGACCGGGGTGGCCAGAGCGGAGGAGACGGCGTTGACCGCGGTCACCACGCCGAGGGCGACGATCTTGTGGCGGGGCGTGATGTCCTGCAACTGGAGCGCGAGCAAGACCTGCGAGGGCGTCTGGTTCGCCATCCACATGCCCAGGCTGGCTAGGGTGAGGACGAAGATCCACCGGACCCGCACGTGCTGGGTCGGCTCGGCCAGCGCGAGGGACTGCACGTCCGGCCGACTGATCGCCTGATCTGCCATGGCTGGATCATGACGCATCTTGGCTACTCGGCGGTAGTGGACGCCCGGCAGATCCGGCGAGATTCCGCCCTGTCAGAGCACAATGGAAGCCGTGGCAGGCCAGTCGGAGATAACGTTCCAGCTGCTCGACGGCACCCAGGCCGCGTCGCACGCGGACGACGTGCTGGCTCTGCGGGCCGAGGAATACGACGACAGCCCGTTCGCCGAACGGTTCCGGGTCGCCCGGCGCCAGCCCGGCTTCGTCCTGGCGCAGGCCCGGCACGGCGGCTACCTGGTCGGCTACGCCTTCGGCATGCCGCTGCGGCCGTCGACCTCCTGGTGGCGGCAGCTGACCACTCCCCTGCCGGACGACGTCACCACCGAGCACCCCGGCCGGACCTTCGCGCTGGTCGAGTTGCTGGTGCGCACCTCATGGCGGCGGCAGGGCATCGCCGGAGCGCTGCACGACCTGATCCTGTGCAACCGGACCGAGGAGCGGGCCACCATGACCGTGCCGCCGGCGGCCGCCCCGGCGCAGAGCGCGTTCCGGAGCTGGGGCTGGCACAAGGTGGCCCGGACCCGCGACGACGGGCCCGGCTCCCCGGTGTCCGACGTGCTAATCACCACCCTCCCGGCCGCTCACTGATCCTGGGCCGGTCCCTCCTTCTACCGAAGCGGCGAGATGACCACAAAGGTAGCGGCCAGATGTCCACAACACCTTCGGCAGAATAACCAAGAACCTATCGGCAGAACAACCACACTTTGATCGTCCCTGACTTGTTCCTGGCCATCAAGCATGAGGTCGATATCGATCCGCGTCCTGGCCGGTTCCTGCTTACCGGATCGGCCCGACTTCTCGGACTCCACGAGATCCCCGACCTGCTGCCCGGCCGCTCCGAGACCGTAGAGCTGTCGCCCCTGTCGCAAGGCGAGATCTACGGGTCGCCCGATGGGTTCGTCGAGGCGCTATTCCGGCATGGCGTAAACCTGCGCGTCCCCTCATCAGACCTGCGGCGCGATGACTATCTGGAACGTGCGCTGCGGGGCGGGTACCCGGAAGCCGTGCGCCGTACCGACCCGGGACGGCGGGCCAGCTTTTTCGAGTCCTACATCACCGACCTCATCAACCGCGACGTCCGGCAGATCACCGAGATCGAACGGCCCGCGGACATGAGGCGCCTAGTCGACCTCGTCGCTGCGTGCAGCGCTTCGCTGGCGGTACCCAGCGCCCTCTCTAGCCGCCTTCAGGTTCCCGCCAGCACGGTGAAGAGGTATCTCAACCTGCTCGATCTGCTGTTCATCACCCGCCAGATTCCCGCCTGGTCGACCAACCTGACTACCAGGGCCGTGGCCACGCCGAAGCTTGTGTTCACCGATTCCGGACTGGCCGCTCACTTGACCGGCATGGGCCTGCGGCGGGCTCGGCATCCCACAGCTCCGGTCGGACCGCTGATCGAGACCTTCGTGCTTGGCGAGCTGGCCCGCCAGCTGCCCTTCACCGATGGACCGGTCCGGCTCTACCATTACCGCGACCGAGACCAGTATGAAGTCGATGCGGTCCTCGAGTCAGCATCGGGCGAGGTAGTCGCGTGCGAGGTAAAGGCGGGCGAGACGGTGCGATCCGAGGACTTTCGCGGGATCCAGCGGCTCGCCCGCCGACTCGGTGAACAGCTTGTGGCCGGGATCGTGCTCTACGCCGGCCGCCAGCCGTTGCCGTTCGGCGACCGGCTGCGCGCGTGGCCCATTTCAGCTCTATGGAATCTCGACCCCGACGCCGCTGCTTGACCGGCGCTCCAGCAAGGTGCGCTAACGCTACCGGGCGGTGGGCGTGGAACCACGGACCGTTCGGCATAAATATCTTTTTCCTACCGAACGGGCCGTGGCGTTACGGTCCGGGCCTGGCGTTACGCGGGCTCGCCCTTGAGCGTGAAGGAGGACAGCAGCCTGATCGCCAGGATCAGGGCCCCCACGGTGACGATGGCACCCATGACAATCGAGACCCCGACGGTGAGGCCCGCGTCCAGCGAGGAGTCGTGCGCGAACCCGTTGGCGATGCCCAGCGCGTAGTGGCCGACCGACAGCAGGCGGGCGCCGCTGACGAAGTTGGACAGCAGCGCCTCCCAGATCAGCACGTAGAGCAGGCCGACCGCGATCGCCCGGGTGGTGGCGGCCGAGACCATGACGAAGATCGCGTTGTAGATCACCGCCCCGACCAGGGCACCGACGAACAGGCCGATGGCGAAGCCGGAGTTGCTGATGACGGCTGCGGGGGTGACGACGACCGGCCCGTTCGGAGTGAACCTTACGACCGCCTCGCTGCTGCCGCCGCCGGAGATCAGCGCCGCGATGAACTCGGGCACCGCGGCGAAGATCATGGTCAGCACGGTGGCCACGAGGAACTTGGTGAGGATCACCGAGGAGCGGCGGACCGGAGTGGCCAGCAAGTGGATGACGCTCCCGTCGTCGATCTCGGCGCCCAGCACGCTGCAGCCGATGATCAGCGCGGTCAGCGGGAGCAGCACCGAGAAGCCGAACGTGCCGAGCACGTGCGACGGCCACGGCCGCGACGGCGGCCGGCTGGCCTTGAGTGCCACCGTGACCACGATGAGGATCACCGCCGGGATGGCGAACAGCAGCGCCCGTTTACGGCCGAGGATGGCACGGGTGGTAATCCAGGCGACCGTGGGGTTGAACAAGCCAGACACAGCTGCTCCTTAATCGGCAACGAGGTAGGCGAAGACGCTTTCCAGGGACTCATCGGTGGGCTGCACCTCGCGCAGCCGGATGCCGTGGTCGCGGGCCAGGACCGCGATGTCCCGGCAGAACGCGCCGTAGTCCGAGGTCCGGACCTGCAGGCCGGTGCCGGTCAGTTCGACCGCGGTCACCGCGGGCCGGGCGATGAGCGTGCCGCCGAGCAGGCGGTCGTCGGAGGACCGCACGGTGAACACGTGCGGCCGGCTGGTCATCAGCCGCCGGATGGCCCGGAAGTCGCCGGAGGCGGCCAGGCGGCCAGCCACGACCACCTGGATGGTGCCGGACAGCCGCTCCACCTCTTCCAGGATGTGCGAGCTGAACAGGATCGTCCGGCCCTCACTGCCCAGCTTGTCCAGCAGGTCCATCATGTGCAGCCGCTGGCGCGGGTCCATCCCGTTGAACGGCTCGTCGAGGACCAGGATCTCCGGGTCGTGCACCAGCGCGGCGGCCACCTTGATGCGCTGGCGCATGCCCTTGGAGTACGTGGCGATCTTGCGGTCCGCCGCGTCGGCCATGTCGAGCAGCGCGATGGACCTGGTGGCCGCGGCCACCGGGTCGGGGAGCTGGTGCAGCTTCGCGGTCGCGGTGACGAACTGCTCACCGGTCAAGAACGCGTACACCGAGTCCCGCTCGGGGACCAGGCCGACGGTCCGGTAGATGTCGGGGTTGTGCCAGCTGGGTCCGCCCTTGATGGTGAGCTCGCCGCGGGAGGGGGGCAGGAAGCCGGCGATCATGTGCATGATCGTCGACTTGCCTGCCCCGTTCGGGCCGAGCAGCCCGGTCACGCCGGGACCGATCGACATCGTGACGTCGTTGACCGCCACCACGTTGCCGTACCAGCGGGAGACGTTCTTCAGTTCGATGGTCATGCTCGGCTCACCTTCCGGTATCTCGCGGCCAGGCCCCCGAGGCAGGCCGCGAGCAGGAGGACCCCCACGACCCCGTACAGCGGGCCGAAGTGGCCTGGGTTAGCGTCTTCGCCCTGCGACGTGCCGCCGAGCCAGATCCGGATCCCGTCCAGGATGTTGAACGGGCTGAACAACCCGGCGATCCGCGCTCCGGTCGAGGTGGACTCCATGCCGCCTTCGGCCTGGATCAGCACTTCGGACACGGTCCAGGTGAGGAAGCAGGAGATGGCGACGATCCCGGTTGCGTAGGCGCGGCGCCCGGTGAGGGAGGCCAGGACCAAGCCGATGGCCGCCATCAGCACGGCCCACATCAGGCCCACGCCCAGGCCCGGGATGAGCGCCTTGGTCTCGGACCACACGCCGCTGCCGCCCTTGGCGGACGCGATCGTGCCCACGTACGTGATGAGCAGCGGCACCTCGATCAGCAGCAGCAGCGTCAGGGTGAGCGCGATGTACTTGGCCAGCGGGTAGTCGGCACGGCGGATCGGCCGGGAGAAGTACAGCGGCAGCACGTGGCTGCGCAGGTCCCGGGAGACGAGTTCGGGCGCCTGGGCGGCGATGAAGATGGTGAGCACGATGACCCTGAGCTGCGGCACGTAGACGTCGTAGCCGAACAGCCGCGGGTTGCCTCTGGCCACCGCGAACGCGTTCGCCAGGGCGGGCAGGCAGATCGCGATGGCGGCCAGGATCGGGACGATCTTGGCCTTCACGCCCCGGCCGATGCCCCACGAGGAGCGGAAGCTGTGCCAGATCAGCGCCCTGACGATCTGCGCGCGGCCCAGCCGGGGGCCGTCGTAGCGGCGGTAGCCGAGGTCGTGGATGACGCCCGTCGCCTGGGTGGTCTCAGACATGCGCTGCTCCCTCCTCGTCGCGGAACAGCTCTTCGACCTGGTGCCGGCGCTGCTCCAGGCGGCACAGCGGCAGGGCCAGGTCGGCCACCGCGTCCCGCACCAGGTCGTAGGTGTCGTCGCTGTTCAGCGGGACGAGGAGGGTCCGCTGGGCGATGGTGCCGGCCAGGCCGCGGGCTTGCAGCTCGTGTTGCAGCTGGGCCAGGCCTTCCTCGACCTCGACGGCCAGGACCTGGCTGGCCCGGGTGAAGCTGGTGATCGTGTCGGCCCGCAGCAGCCGCCCGCCCTCGATCGCGACCAGGTGATCGCAGATCCGCTCGATCTCGCCGAGCAGGTGGCTCGCGACGACGATGGAGATGCCGAACTCGGCCCCGATCCGCGCGATGAGCTCGAGCATGGCGGTGCGCCCGGCCGGGTCGAGCCCGTTGGTCGGCTCGTCGAGCAGCAGCAGCCGGGGGTCGCCGACCAGCGCCTGGGCCAGCTTGACCCGCTGCTTCATGCCGGTGGAATAGGTGCCGATCAGGCGGTACCGCTCCTCATGCAGCCCGACGTGACGCAGCGATTCGGCCGCTCGTTCCTTGGCCACGGTGGGCGGCAGGCCGGACATCCGGCCCAGGTGGGTCACGAACTCGGTGGCGGTCACGTCGGGCGGCAGGCAATCGTGCTCGGGCATGTAGCCGAGCAGGGTCCGGATCGTCTCCGCGCTGGTCTCACAGTCGTGGCCGAGCACCTTGGCCTGGCCCTGGGTCGGCGGGAGGAGCCCGAGCAGGATCTTGATCAGGGTCGACTTGCCCGCGCCGTTGGCGCCGACCAGTCCGGTGACCCCCGGCGCGACGGTGACCGTGAGCCCGTCCAGCGCGGTGACGTCGCCCGGGTACACCATGGTCAGCATCCTGGTCTCGATGACGGCTTCGCTGCCCGAGCTGCCTGTTGTATGAGGGGCCTCGGGGCCGGGCGGGTCTTGGTTGGATGGCATGGTGCTACCGTGCCAGGAGGCGGGCTCGGCGTCATCATCCGCAAGAGTGAAGTTGCGGCATGTCGCGTGCCGCGCCGGGTCATCGCCGTGGCTTACACCTGCAGGATGACGCCATGGGCGGCCGTGGCGGTTACGGTAGGTATGTGCGTACCACCTCGCCCCGGGCGCCGCTGACCAAGAGGCTGGGACCCAGGCACTGGGCCGTGCTTGACTACCTGGCCGGCGGGTTTACCGCGCTGGTCCTGTTCCTGGAGGTCAGGCGGGGCCTGACCGCGGACAACTTCCCGCAGGGCTTCGGCGTCGTGCGCTACTGGCCGATGCCCCTGACCGGGCCGGCGGGCCTGCTCCTGGTGATGGCCGCTGGCTTCGCGGTGGCCCTGCGCCGCCGCCAGCCGGTGGTCATGCTCGCCGTCCTGCTCGTCGGCGCGTTCCTGCTCAGCACGCTGACCGTCCCGGACGCCAGCGCGCTGAGCTACTTCCTGCCCGTGGCCTACGTGCTGTACCTGGTGGCGGCCACCTACGAGACCAAGCGGGACGCGGTGCGGGTCCTGGTGGCGGTGTACCTCACCCTGGTCGGGGTGGCCATCGTGCTGATGTTCGGCGCTGGTCACCAGTTCAACGGAAGCGCGCTGATCCCCGTCGTGCTCTGCGTGATCATCGCGTGGACGAGCGGGTACAGCGTGCGGCAGCGCCGCCGGTACGCGGTGCGGCTGCAGGACGAGGCGGCCAGCAAGGCGGTGGCGCAGGAGCGGCTGCGGATCGCCCGGGAGCTGCACGACGTGGTGGCGCACAGCATGAGCGTGATCGCGGTCCAGGCGGGCTACGGCCAGTACGTGATCGACAGCCAGCCCGGTGACGCCCGGGCCGCGCTCGGCGCCATCCAGGCCACCAGCCGCGAGGCGCTGGACGAGATGCGCCGGATGCTGGGCGCCCTGCGGCAAGCCGACGACGCCGAATCCGCGGCCGGGTCTGGGGCCGGGTCTGGGGCTGGGTCTGCGGCTGGCGCTGAGCTTGCCGGGGGGTCGGGGCTGGCGGCTGGCTCCGGGCTCTCCGCTGGCTCCAGGCTTTCCGGGGGGGCGGGCGGCGCGCCGTTGTTCCCGGCGCCAGGTCTGGCCGAGCTGGACCGGCTGGTGGCGCGGACCGCGGGCGCGGGTGTTCGGGTCGACGTGACGCGCTTCGGGCGGCCGCGTGACCTGCCCGCGAGCATCGACCTGTCGGCCTACCGGATCGTGCAGGAGGCGCTGACCAACGTGGTCAAGCACGCGCAGACGAGCTCGTGCCGGGTGCTGCTCGGCTACCGGGACGACGAACTGACCATCGAGATCACCGACAACGGCGCTGGAATGCCCGCGCCGGAGCTGGCCGGTGCCGGGTTCCCCGGTTCGGGGCTCACGGGTTCCGGGCTCGCGGGTTCCGGGCTGGCCCGGAGCGGGGCCGCCGGGCCGAACGGCACGGCTCTGATGTCACGCAGCGGCGTTGGCGTCCTGGACGGCGCGCCGACCGCGTCCGACGCCGCGGCCGCAGCCGCGGCCGCGGCCGTCCCCAGGCTGCCCGGGGCCGGGCACGGCATCATCGGCATGCGCGAGCGGGTCACCCTGCTCGGCGGCGAGTTCAGTGCCGGGCCGCTGCCCGGCTACGGTTTCCGGGTGAGCGCGAGGATCCCGCTGCCCGCCGCGAGCGCATGACCGATACCGCGCCCATCCGGGTGGTGGTCGCCGACGACCAGGCCCTGGTCCGGGTGGGCTTCTGCGGGATCATCTCGGCCACGCCCGGCTTCGTCGTGGTCGGCGAGGCAGGCAACGGGGCGGAGGCGGTCGAGGCGGCCCGCCGGGCCCGGCCCGATGTCATCTTGATGGACGTGCGCATGCCGGTCATGAACGGCATCGAGGCGACCCGGCAGATCACGCAGAGCACCGACGTGCGCGCGCTCATCTTGACCACCTTCGACCTCGACGAGTACGTCTTCGCCGCGCTGCGCGCGGGCGCCAGCGGGTTCCTGCTCAAGGACACCCTCCCGGCCGAATTGCTGACCGCCATCCGGGTGATCGCGGCGGGTGACGCGCTGCTGGCGCCGAGCGTGACCCGGCGCCTGATCGGTGAGTTCGCCCGGACCACGCCGGCCTCGGTTGCTCCGGGGCAGGATGCTTCCGAGCTCCCGGCCAGGACCGCCGCGGGCGGGCGGTGCACCGTCGATCAGCTGGCCCGGGTGCTGACCGAACGCGAGCGAGAGGTCCTGACCATGGTGGCCCGGGGGCTGTCCAACGCCGAGATCGCCGAGGGGCTGACGATCAGCCCGGCCACGGCCAAGACGCACGTGGCCCACCTGCTGACCAAGCTGGACGCCAGGGACCGGATCCAGCTGGTCATCATGGCCTACCGGTCCGGCCTGGTCACCACGCTGCAGTAGGCCCCGGGTCTGGCGCTGTGGGCGTTCGGCCACAATGGGGGGCATGATTTCTGAGATCTTCGACCCTAAGCAGTGGCGTTCCGTCGACGGGTTTTCCTTCACCGACATCACCTACCACCGGGCCGTGGACTCAGGCACGGTGCGCGTCGCCTTCAACCGGCCGGAGGTCAGGAACGCGTTCCGGCCGCATACCGTCGACGAGCTGTACACGGCGCTGGACCACGCGCGGATGTCCGGCGACGTGGGCTGCGTGCTGCTCACCGGGAACGGCCCTTCGCCCAAGGACGGCGGGTGGGCGTTCTGCTCGGGCGGGGACCAGCGCATCCGCGGCCGCGACGGGTACCGCTACGCGGACGGCGAGACGGCCGCGACCATTGACCCGGCCCGGGCCGGGCGGCTGCACATCATGGAGGTGCACCGCCTGATCCGGTTCATGCCCAAGGTGGTCATCTGCGTGGTCCCCGGCTGGGCCGCGGGCGGCGGGCACAGCCTGCACGTGGTCTGCGACCTGACCCTGGCCAGCCGCGAGCACGCCCGGTTCAAGCAGACCGACGCGGACGTGGGCAGCTTCGACGGCGGGTTCGGCTCGGCCTACCTGGCCCGCCAGGTCGGCCAGAAGTTCGCTCGGGAGATCTTCTTCCTCGGCGAGACCTACGACGCGGAGGCCGCGCACCGGATGGGCATGGTCAACGCGGTGGTGCCGCACGCCGACCTGGAGCGGGTCGCGCTGGAGTGGGCGGCCAAGATCAACGCCAAGAGCCCGACCTCGCAGCGCATGCTGAAGTACGCATTCAACCTGATCGACGACGGCCTGGTGGGCCAGCAGGTGTTCGCGGCCGAGGCCACCCGGCTGGCCTACATGACCGACGAGGCGGTCGAGGGCCGGGACGCGTTCCTGGAGAAGCGCAGCCCGGACTGGGCGCGGTTCCCGTACTACTACTAACCCCAGGGGGGCTGTTAACCCCAGGGGGGACGACCCCCCTGGAACCCCCCGATAGCCCGCTGCGGTGCTCGCCGTAGTATCACGCAGCCGGAGGGCCGCCGGCCCTCGCGGACTGCGCGATTAGTGGCTGTAGTGGCCGCGGTAGTACTCGAAGACGAAGCCGATCGAGGCGAACACGGTGAACAGCATCCCCATCAGGAACAGCCACCAGCCGATCGCCGCACCGAGGGCGGCGGTGGCCGCGCCCAGCCCGAGGAACAGCGGCCACCAGCTGTGCGGGCTGAAGAAACCGATCTCGCCGGTGCCCTGCGCGATCTCGCCCTCGTTGTCGTCTTCGGGCCGTATGGGCAGGCGGCGGCCGGTGAACAGCACGTAGAACCCGATCAGCACGGCCAGGCCCACGGCGAGCGCGAGCGCGGTGGTCCCGGTCGGGTCCTTCGACGTGTACCAGTACACGATGTCCGAACCGGCGAAGAAGATCCCGCAGCCCAGGAACAGCCAGCCTTCGACCTTCATGGTCCGAACCTACTTCCGCGCGCTCTCGAGGGCCGGGATGGTCTGCTCCAGTCCGTGCGAGGACCGGCCCCACTTGATGTCCGGGTAGTGCGCCTCGAACGCGGGCCGTTCGGACCTGATCCGCGGGATCCGGTAGAAGTTGTGCCGGGGTGGCGGGCAGGACGTGGCCCACTCCAGCGAGCTGGCGAAACCCCACGGGTCCTCTTCGGTCACCTTCTCCCCGTACCGCCAGGTCACGTACATGTTCCAGAAGAACATGAGGACGGACAGGGCCAGCAGCCACGACCCGACGGAGGAGATGACGTTGAGCGTGGTCACGTTGCCGGGCAGCAGCGGGTAGTTGGCGGTGCGCCGGACCTGACCCTCGACGCCCGACCAGTGCTGGACCAGGAACGTCAGGTTGAAGCCGATGAACATGACCCAGAACTGGGCCTTGCCGATCCGGCTGTTGAGCATCTTGCCGGTCATCTTCGGCCACCAGAAGTAGAAGCCGGCGAAGACCTCGAACAGCACCGTGCCGGCCAGCACGTAGTGGAAGTGCGCGACCACGAAGTAGGAGTCCGACACCGCGAAGTCCAGCGGCGGCGAGGCCAGGATGATCCCGGTGATGCCGCCGAACAGGAACACGATCAAGAACCCGATCGTGAACAGCATGGGCGGCTCGAAGCTGAGCTGGCCCTTCCACATGGTGCCGATCCAGTTGAAGAACTTCACCCCGGTCGGCACCGCGATCAGGAACGTCATGAACGAGAAGAACGGCAGCAGCACCGCGCCGGTGGTGAACATGTGGTGCGCCCATACGGTCATGGACAGGCCCGCGATGGCGATCGTGGCGGCGATCAGCGTCTTGTAGCCGAACAGCGGCTTACGGCTGAACACCGGGATGATCTCGGTCGCGATGCCGAAGAACGGCAGCGCGAGGATATAGACCTCAGGATGGCCGAAGAACCAGAACAGGTTCTGCCACAAGATGGCCCCGCCGCTGGCCGCGTCGAACACGTGCGCGCCGAGCCGCCGGTCGACCTCCAGCACCAGCAGGGCGGCGGCCAGGACCGGGAACGCCATCAGGACCAGGATCGAGGTCAGCAGCGCGTTCCAGGTGAACATCGGCATCCGGAACATGGTCATGCCCGGCGCCCGCATGCAGAAGATCGTGGTGACGAAGTTGACCCCGCCCAGGATGGTGCCGAACCCGGAGAGCACCAGGCCCATGATCCACATGTCGGCACCGACCCCGGGCGAGTACACCGCGTTGGTCAGCGGGGCGTAGGCGTACCAGCCGAATGACGCCGAGCCGCCCGGGGTGAGGAAGCTGGCCAGCAGGATCAGCCCGCCGAAGGTGAACAGGTAGTAGCTGAGCAGGTTGAGCCGCGGGAAGGCCACGTCGGGCGAACCGATCTGCAGCGGGATCAGCTCGTTCGCGAACCCGACGAACATCGGGGTGGCGAACAGCAGCAGCATCAGCGTGCCGTGCATGGTGAACAGCTCGTTGTACTGCTGGTCGGAGATGAAGCGCTGGTCCGGCCCGAGCAGCTGGATCCGCATCAGCAGCGCCATGACCCCGGCGACCAGGAAGAAGAAGAACGAGGTGATCAGGTACAGGTGCCCGATGATCTTGTGGTCGGTCGACGACAGCCAGTACGCGAGGATGCTTCCCTTGCGCTGGGTCCGTGCCGTCTGAAGGGCGCGGACCGGTTGCTCGATGGTGCTCACTGCGTGCTCCCGGATGACTGCGCCGCCTCCTGGGCGGACATGTAAGCCTTGAATTGCTTCGGGGTCACGACCTTCACAGTAAACAGCATGCGACTGTGGTACAGGCCGCACAGCTCACTGCAGTGGCCGATGAAGGTGCCGGTCTGGGTCGCGGTGACCTCGAAGTGGTTCGGGTGATCGGGGATCACGTCCCGCTTGAACAAGAACTCGGGGATCCAGAAGGAGTGCACGACGTCGGCGGAGGTCAGGTTGAACTCGACCGACTCCCCGGTCGGGATCTCCAGCACCGGCAGCGCACCCTCGTCCCACATGTTGCCCACGTTGGTCACGTGGTACTGCGGGTAGTTGAACTGCCAGCTCCACTGGAAGCCCAGCACGTTCACGATCACGTCCGGCTTGTTCGACACCCGGTCGATGTAGTTCTCGTCCTTGGCGGTGTAGTAGAAGAAGATCCCGATCAGCACAAACGGCACCGCCGTGTACATGATCTCGATCGGCATGTTGTACCGCGCCTGCTCGGGCAGCTTGTTGCCGCGCTTGCGGTGGAAGACCACCGCCCACAAGATCAGGCCCCAGACCAGGACGCCGACGGCCAGCCCGGCGATCCAGGATC
This sequence comes from uncultured Actinomycetes bacterium, assembly GCA_963819785.1. Lineage (GTDB taxonomy): Bacteria > Actinomycetota > Actinomycetes > Streptosporangiales > Streptosporangiaceae > Palsa-504. Next base: position 307,207 of record CAWFXW010000026.1, read on the forward strand.
CCTGCCACAGGGTGAGCGTGGTCTTACCCTGCTCGGTGATGGGGTTGGGGAAGCCGAGCCGGGTGAACGAGTTGTTCGTGCAGCCGGTCAGGCCGAGGACTCCCGCGGCAACCGCGACGGTCATGCCCGTCGCGCGGGCGACGCGTACCCGGCGGGGCTTGATCCCCGGTCTTGACTCGGGTCTTGACCCGGGTCGTGGCTCGGGTCCTGGCTCGCCCGGTTCGGCGTGATCGGTAGTCAAGGCGAGGGCCTTCCTCGGTTCTGCTACAGCGTGTCGTGCAAACAGTATCGCGCGCTGAGCGCCGGCCTTCGGCGACCCCCACATGTTTCTGTGATCTTCGCCGTTATCTTTGCGGCTCCCCGCGCGTACCCCAGGCAGCGGCGGGCATGATGTGCTCATGACCGGACGTCGACTACGCCTGTTCGGGCGGGTTCCGGCGGCTCGCCGCACGGATCGCTCGGAGGGCGTGGTCAATTCCGTCGCTTTCTCTGGGCCCGAACGGACCGTGGCGCCACCCCCGGGCCTCGCTCCCGCGCTGACCATCGACGCGCTCGGCCGCAAGTGCCCGATCCCCATCATCATGCTGGCCGAGCAAATCAGGGACGTGCCGCTGGGCGCGATCGTCTCGGTGCTCGCCGACGACCCGGCCGCCTATACCGACGTGCCGTCCTGGTGCGCGATGAAGGCCCAGGAGTTCGTCTTCGCCCAGGATCTCCCCCGCGGCTGGGCGCTGTTCATCCGCCGCGCCGTGTAGCCTCGCTGCTTCCCCGCCGGCCTCGCCTCCGGCGTCGCTGGCAGCGGAATGAAACCGTACATTCACCACCCTAGGGTGTGCTGAAACCGGGGTTTCATTCCGCTTTGGGGCTGCTCGGGGCAGCTTAGGCGGGGCGTGGGGTGAGAGGGCTAGCTGGTGCGCTTGAAGCGGCTGGTGAAGCGGGGGTCGGTTTCCCACCACAGCTGTGGCTCTTGGGGTTGCTGGGTTTCGGCGGGCGCGGCGGCGCTGGCGGGCTCGCTGGGGTGGGAGGGCTCGCGGGGTGGGAGGGCTCGCCGGAGGGTGGCGCCGTGGTCTGGAGGGCGTGGTGGGCTTCGCGAGCTTGCTGGGCGTCTAGTTCGGCGTCGATGCGGGCCGCGTCGGACTCGTCCTCGCGCATCATGTGGATCAGCTGGGCGGCGAGGAACGGCAGGCCAACCAGGTCACCGAGGATCCACAGCACTCCCCCGGCGATGACCTGGTCGGTGGCCAGCGTGGGGCCCCAGGGGCGGGCCAGCGCGTGAAAATATCCGGCGCCGATCAGGTTCTGGTCGGCGATGACCGCGATCCCGAAGAACGCGTCGCCGATCACCTCCGCGCCGGTGATCCACATCGACACGGCGTAGGAGTACTCCTTCGGCACCGGATCGACCCGCAGCAGCGTCCAGAAGAACACGTAGCCGGGCACCATCAGCACCAGGTAGGTCAGCTCACGCAGCGTGGCGCTATGGAAGACCGCCGTGTACCAGGACGTGAAGTACATCACGAACGGCACGGCGACCAGCGCGAACGTGGTGATCGCGGGGAAGGTCAGGATCCGGGCCGGGCGGCAGCGGATGACCGCTTCCAGGCGAGCGCCCGCATGCGGGAACACCGTCGCGAACAGCGTGAGCGGACGGCCCAGGGCCAGGAAAAGCGGTACCACCAGGACCAGCAGCACCGTCTGAACCGCCCGGGGATACAGCAGGACGGACTGGTAGACACCCACCCACGACATCGTGGCGATGACCAAGAAGCCCAGGCCGAGGCCGCAAAACCAGATCGGCCGGGCCGTCGGCCAGGCGGCCTTATCCCCCAGAGCCCGGGCCCGGACCCGGCGGGCCCCGGCCAGGTACCCGCCGCCGAGGAGCACGATGAGCGCCAGCATCCAGGGGTCGAGCGTCCATTCGGTCAGGGCCCGGGTCACGGTTAGCTCGGGAGGCCCGTGATACCCGGCCGCAAGAGCACGGGCCAGCCCGGGCACGCCCGCGACCTCGGGGGCGGTTCTCATGCCGCCACGCTACCGCGCTTCCCGGCGCCCGGATCTCCCCCGCTACTGCCCCCGGGGCGACTGAGGATCGGACAACGCGTGAGGGCGCTTTTCATGATCTCAAGGGACGAGACGGGGAGGTTTCCCGGGGCGACACGCTGGCGGGCTGCGGGGTGAGGGGATCGGTGCAGGCTACGGTGCTAGGTGGTCAGGATGCTCAGATGTCCATGTAGACACTTCGGGCTCTTGTGCCTCATGGGAAACATCACGCGCAATTATCAAAATTTTCCATCAGAAAACTTCGCGTAATCGCCTGAATCGCTACATATCAGACAAAACATATCTTGCCGGATCGGGGCGTCCCGGCGGAAGCTGACTCTTGATGCTCAAAGAGGCCATAGCCATATCTGCCCGTGTCCGATCAGTCGGCCTGGCGTCACCAGGACACACATGAGTCTCTCCCATACCGGGAAGCAGCACGGCTAGATCGGTACCACGGATCTAAGGAGCGGAACTAGTGCCACACGTAAGCAGAGGATTGCGTGCTGCCCTGATCGCGGGCGCCGCATCCGCGCTCGCGGTCGGCGTCATGACCTCGAGCGCCGCAGCGCAGCCCAGTAACGCGCGAGCCAGTATTCCGGGAACTCATCCCTCCTGGGCCACGGCGTCCGCGCGCATGTCCTCCGTCAACTCCGGCACCGTCACCGCCCGGGTGTACCTGGCCGGGCAGGACTCGGCGGGCCTGGCCGCTTTCGCCACGGCCGTGTCGACCCCGGGCAACGCGCTGTACCGCCACTACCTGACCGCCGCGCAGGTGAAGGCGCAGTACGGGCCCTCGCAGGCCCAGGTCAGCGCGGTGAAGAGCTGGCTCACCGGGGCCGGGCTGACGGTGACTAAGGTCCAGGACGGCATAGGCGGCTACGTCGCGGTGCAGGGCTCGGTCCAGGCCACCGCGCACGCGTTCGGCGTGACGTTCGGGATGTTCAAGGGACCGGATCGCAAGACCGACCGCGCGCCCGACCAGACGGCGAGCGCGCCCGCCGGCGTGGCCGGTGACGTGCTGGCCGTCAGCGGGCTCGACACCGCGACCCACAGCATGAAGCCGGCCGACACGCTGCCGCCGCCCGACCCGAACTACTGGATCGGTTCCCCGTGCTCGACGTACTACGCGCAGAAGATCGCGGTCAACGAGCCGTCTGCCTACGGCGCCAAGCAGCCGTGGTCGAACTGCGGTTACACCCCGCGCCAGATCCGCAGCGCCTATGGCGTGAGCCAGTCCGGGATGACCGGCAAGGGCGTGTCGGTCGCGGTCGTCGACGCCTACGCCTCCCCCACCATGCTGGCCGACGCGAACCAGTTCGCCGCGGCCACCGGTGACAAGCCGTTCGCGGCGGGACAGTACAAGCAGGTCCTGGCCTCTGACTTCGTCCTCACCGCGCCCGACGAGTGCGACGCGGCCGGCTGGTATGGCGAGGAATCGCTCGACGTCGAGGCGGTGCACGGCATGGCGCCGGACGCCAAGGTGACCTACGTCGGCGCGGCGAGCTGCACCGACGAGGACCTGCTGTCCGCGCTCGCCCTGATCGTGGACAACCATCTGGCCAGCATCGTCAGCGACTCCTGGGGTGAGCCGGCCGACGACGCCACCGAGCTCCCCGTCTACAACGGCGTCTTCCAGGCCGGCGCGGCCGAGGGGATCGGCTTCTTCTTCTCCTCCGGTGACTCCGGCTACGAATCCCCGGACGAGGACCCGGGCTCGGACATGATCCAGACCGACTTCCCGACCGAGAGCCCGTACGTCACTTCGGTGGGCGGCACCAGCCTGGCCATCGGCCGGTCCAACAACTACGAGTTCGAGACCTCGTGGGGCACGATGAACGTCCCGCTGGCGGCCGACGGCACGTCCTGGCAGGACACCCCGCCCGGGATCTATCCCGACGAGTACGACGGCTCGGGCGGCGGCGGGGTGAGCTATGACTTCACCCAGCCGGCCTACCAGCGGAGCGTGGTGCCGAACAGCCTGGCCACCCACCTGGCCAACGGCTCGACCAGCCCCACGCCGATGCGCGTGGTGCCGGACGTGTCGGCCCTGGCCGACCCGGGCACCGGCATCGCGATCGGCGAGACCGTGGTGCAGCCGGACGGCACTACGCTCGCGTTCTCACTCAGCCGGATCGGCGGCACCAGCGTCGCCTGCCCGGTCTTCGCGGGCATCGAGGCGGACGCGCAGCAGGCCGCCGGGCACGTCCTGGGGTTCGCCAACCCGGCGATCTACCAGCGGTCCCGCACGTCAGCGTTCCGTGACGTGACCGACCACCCGTTCGGCCCGCGGGTGCACCTGGCCGAGGTACGCAACAACTACACCGACCCGTCCACCAAGACCGGACCGTTCCTCACGTTCCTGCGCACGCTCGGCATCAACGGCGAAGGTGCCGCCGCGCTGCCGGCCGTGAGGGGCTACGACGACGCCACCGGGGTCGGCTCGCCCGCCCGGTACATCCAGTCCTTCCGGTAGTTACGAGGTGCCGCCCGAGCCGGTCTGGACCGCGCTGATGAACAGGGTCTGGACCGGCTGGGCGCACACCTGCGCGGCGTCGGCCAGGTAAACCGGGGCGGTCTGGTTCGGCGGGTAGATGCGCAGGAAGGCCCCCTTGGTCGGGCTGCAGGTCGCGGCGCCGAAGTTCAGCGCGTCGACGACCTGCAGCACGGCGCTGGCGGTCGCCCCGGTAGCCAGCGTGACCTGCGTGACCGGCGTGGTGCCGCCCCGCTGGGCGGCCAGGCCGATCTGGTTGTACGGCGGGGCGGACACGAGCGAGACGCCCGGGTAGCCGTACAGGGTGCAGGTGGCGCCCGAGGTGTTGGTGAACACGATCGTCTGGTCCGTGCCGCCCGCGTAACCCGACGCGGCCCCCAGGGTCACGTTCAGGTCGCTGGTCGCGCACGGCGCCGGCCCGGCCGGGGACAAGGACGCGGGCGGCGTCGTGGGCGGCGGGACGGCGGTGCTCCCGCCCGTGGCAGCCGAGCTGGACGAACTCGCGGGCGCGGACGACGAGCTGGAAGACGATGACGCGCATCCGGCTACCGCGGCGAGGACGATCAGCGCGGCGGCCGCGCCGGTGATCCCGTTACCTGAGCGCTCGACCCTGGGAAACACTGCCGTGCCTCCTATCTCGTGGCGCCACATGCGCCGTCCCGCAAAGTATGACGGCCGGGCGGGCACGCCGGTTGGAGCCGCCCCGCAGGTCACGTCCTGACAGCAGCCGGCAGCGACGTCGGCAGCGAGACGGTCTGCGTCTGGCCGACGCCCTTCGGCCGCGCGCCGGGGTAGATCAGGGTCATCCGGGTATAGGTCTGCTGGCCCGGGCAGGCACCACGGCCCGTTCGGTAGAAATGAAAAAGGATCAGGCGGGCAGGTGCGCGCTGACCTCGGCCGCGGCGGCGGGTCCGTAGGCCGCGGCGAAGCGGTCGGTCAGCGGCCCGGGCTTGAGGTTGTACTCCTGCGGGCCGGTCGCTTCCAGGGCGTGCACGGCCATCAGGTTGCCGAGCTGGGCGCAGCGCTCCAGGGACAGGCCCCACGCGACGCCGGCCAGGAAGCCGGAGCGGAAGGCGTCGCCCGAGCCGGTCGGGTCGACCGGCTGCGCGTCCGGAACGGACGGCACGTGCACCGAGGGCTGACCTGACTGGTCGATCCGCGCGCCGCCCGGGCCCAGGGTGGTGATCCTGACCTTGACCCGGGCCAGGATTTCCGCGCTGGTCCAGCCGGACTTGCGCTCGATCAGCGCTTCCTCGTACTCGTTGCCGAACAGGTACTCGGCACCGTCTACCAGCGCGCGTACCTGCTCGTCGTCGAGGATCCTGGCCAGCTGCTGGGACGGGTCGGCGACGAATTTCAGGCCGGCCTCGCGGCACTCCTCGGTGTGCACCACCATGGCCCCCGGGTCGCCGGCTCCGATCAGGACCAGGTCGATGCCGTGTTCGGCGGCCAGGGGCGCGACCTTGATGTTCGCGTCCTCGGCCATCGCGCCGGCGTAGAACGAGCCGATCTGGTTCCCGTCCGCGTCGGTGGTGCAGACGAAGCGCGCGGTGTGCCGCAGCAGTGACTCGCGGACTCCCGCGGTGCGCACCCCGTGCTCTTCCAGCCAGTGCCGGTATTCGTCGAAGTCGGCCCCGACCGCGCCGATCAGCAGCGGTTGCAGGCCGAGCACGCCAAGGCCGAAGGCGATGTTGGCCGCCACGCCGCCGCGGCGGATGGCAAGGTCGTCAACGAGGAACGAGAGCGAGACCTTGTCCAGCTTGTCCGCGATGAGCTGGTCGGTGAACTTTCCAGGGAACGTCATCAGGTGGTCGGTCGCGATCGACCCCGTGACGGCGATGCGCACGGCGGGATACCCGGCGGCGCGTCAGTGGAAGGAGTCGCCGCAGGCGCACGAACCCGTGGCGTTCGGGTTGTCGATGGTGAAGCCTTGCTTCTCGATCGTGTCGACGAAGTCGATCGTCGCGCCCATCAGGTACGGGGCGCTCATCTTGTCCGTCACGACCTGCACGCCGCCGAAGTCGGCGACGATGTCGCCGTCGATCTGGCGCTCGTCGAAGTAGAGCTGGTAGCGAAGCCCCGAGCAGCCACCCGGCTGGACCGCGATGCGCAGCCTCAGGTCGTCCCGGCCCTCCTGCGCGAGCAGGCCGCTCACCTTGGCGGCCGCGCCGTCGGTCAGGACGATGCCCTCTGTGGCCTCTTGCTGAACAGTCACCTTAGCTCCTGCCTGATTCGTGTGCCGCATGGCTGCGGCGTGGGAGCACCCCCACGTGCAGTCCCAACGATAAGCGGTGCTGGGGCATTCCAGCCACCCGCGATGCTTTAAAGGCCCGGGGCACCCCAGACGGGGAACCAGCGGGCCAGGTCCGGTTCGAACTTCAGGTCCGACCCGATGACCCCCTTGACCTGCAGCTCCAGCGCGTTGTCGCGCTGCTCGCCGTTCAGCGGGGCGAATGGGTAGAACGTGCCCCGCTTGTACAGGTAGATCAGGCCGAGCCGGCGCTCCCGGTCATCCCGGAAGGCGACCAGGGTACACAGCAGCTGCGGGCCGAAGCCGGCGTCGACCAGCGAGGAGTTGACCGCGTGCAGGTCGGTGACCAGCGCGTCGAGCTCGTCGGACATGCGGGAGCTGACCAGCCAGGTGAAACCGTAGGAGTCCTTGGTCACCTCGACCGGCAGGCCGCCCTCCTTCCCCGAGCTCATGTCGAGCAGCTCCTGCACTTCCTTCTGCACGTCGTCGAAGGACCGGCCCTCGACCGGGCGGAAGCACACCGAGCCGGAACCGGTCGCCTTGAAACCGGTTCCGGCGTCGAGCGTGATCGCCGCAGACGGCAGTGCGAACAGGTCATCCAGCTTGGGCTGGACCGGCTTGGTCCGGCCCAGCAGGGTGTCCAGGAAGCCCACCCTTACCGGCCCTTGTTGAGCTGCTGCTGGACCTTGTCCAGCTCTGCCAGCCTGCGCTCGAGGCTCGGGTGGGTGGAGAAGATGGAGGACAGGCTCTTCGCGCCGCTCAGATGCGCGGCCGGGGCGAAGAAGAAGGCGTTCAGCGGCTCGGCGCTGCGCAGGTCCCTGGTCGGGATCCGGTTGATGCCCGCGCTGACCTTGACCAGCGCGCTCTTCAGCGCGCTCGGCTGGCCGGTGAGCAGCGCGCCGCTGCGATCCGCGGCCAGCTCACGGTACCGGGACAGCAGCCGGATGAGCAGGAAACTGATCGCGTAGACGGCGATGCTCACCCCCATGATGATCAGGAAGATGGGCAGTGCGCCGCCGTTGTTGTTGTTGCGGCGGCCGCCGCCGCCGAACAGCTCGCCGTAGAAGGAGAACCTGATCAGCAGCGCGGCGACGATGGCCAGGAACGACGCGATGGTCATGACCTGGACGTCCTTGTGCGCCACGTGCGACATCTCGTGCGCGATGACGCCCTCGAGCTCCTCGGGCGTGAAGTTGATGCGGTTGAGCATCGCGCTGGTCACGCAGAGCACGGCCTTGTCGGCGTTGCGGCCGGTCGCGAAGGCGTTCGGCAAGGGCGACTGGGCGATGGCGATCCGCGGCTTGGGCATGTCGGCCAGCGCGCACACCCGGTCCACGATGCCGTGCAGGTACCTGGCGTCGTCCCCGTCGTTCGGGCCGACCTCTTTCGCGCCTGCCGTGCTGAGCGCGATCTTGTCCGAGTAGAACAGTGACCCGATGGCGAAGCCGCCGGCGAGAACCACCGCGAACAGCACGATCACGGCGTCGGACGCGTGGGTCGCGGCCCCGATACCGATGATCGCAGCGACAAACCCTACAAACACCAACCCGAGCAGGAACATCGTCGCGGTCATCCGCGCCGTCAGCCCCCGGTCAGGCGCATACCTGGTCCGCGCCGCCATGGCGCCACCTCCGTTCGGCCCCGGCGGGGTGTTGCCCTCCGGGTGCCACCAGCATTACCTAGCTGAAATGTATCCGACGGATACTGAGCCTTTGCTGAACGATGTCCGCAAGTCTGCTCTAGGGCTGTTCCGGCTGACGGGGTCCCCGTACACCCCGGATCCGGCCGGCCTATCAGCCTGTCCCTAGCCCGGGATCAGGCCCTCGTCCGTGAGCAGCTTGCGTACCTCGTCCATGCTCGAGTCCTCGTGCGGAAGGATCAGCTCCGACTCTTCCAGGATATCCGGGGGCAACGGTGATCCATGCGCACGAACCTGGGCCAAAAGGTTGGTCAGCGCGACAGCGAAAGCGGCCTCGTCGCCGCGCTCGACCGCGGTCTCGAGGACGGCGTCCAGCTGGTTGAGCTCGGCGGTGGCCTCGTCGTCGACGCGGAACTGTCCCTCGCCGAGAATCCTGACGATCACGATCTGTCACCGTCCTGTGGCTCGTCCTGCAGACCAGGCAGGTCAGAGACGGGCAGCCCGGCGGGCTGGGCCTGCTGCTGGGCCTGGTTCTGCGGAGCCTGCTGGTCCTGCTGCGGCGGGGCGTACTGGGGCGCGTACGGTCCCTGCTCCTGCTGTGACTGCTGGGGTGCCTGGTTTGCCTGGTTTGCCTGGGACCCCTGGCTGGCGCCGTTCTGAGCGCCGCCCTCGAGCTGCTTGGGGGCACCCGTGGTGAGCTCGCCCTTGAGCATGGCCAGCTCGCGCTCGACGTCGCTGTTGGCGCTCATTATGTCCAGCTCGGACTGGATGTCGTCGCGCCGGCCGCCCACGTCATCCAGCGCGCCGGAGGCCATCAGCTCGTCGATCGCGCCCGCCCGGGCCTGCATCTGGGCGGTCTTGTCCTCGGCACGCTGGATCGCCATGCCGACGTCGCCCATCTCCTCGGAGATGCCGGAGAACGCCTCGTTGATCCTGGTCTGCGCCTCAGCCGCGGTGTAGGTGGCCTTGATGGTCTCCTTCCGGGTGCGGAAGGCGTCCACCTTGGCCTGCAGGCGCTGGGAGGCGACGGTCAGCTTCTCTTCCTCGCCCTGCAGCTGGGCGTACTGCGTCTGCAGGTCGTCCAGCTGGCTCTGCGCCGACGACTTGCGCGTGAGCGCCTCGCGGGCGAGGTCGTCACGGCCCATCGAGAGCGCCTTGCGCGCCTGGTCCTGGAGCTTGTTCGCCTGCTGCTGTAGCTGGTTCATCTGCAGCTCGACGCGCTTGCGTGACGTGGCGACGTCCGCTACCCCGCGGCGGACCTTCGTCAGCAGTTCGAGCTGCCGCTGATAGGAGTAGTCCAGGGTCTCACGCGGGTCTTCCATTTTGTCCAGGGCCCTATTGGCCTTGGCCTTGAAGACAAGTGAGACTCGCTTCATCACGCCCATACGTGCGGCCGTCCCCTTCATTAACATTCACGCCGCCGACGTGGCCGCGCGACCGGGCCGAAGGTGGCCGGGCACCCGGCTAGACGGCGGACGAGCCCGTGCGACTAGTCGCATTCCACCCTACGCGGTCGCTGGAATGCGAGCTACCGTTGTGCCGTCCCCGCCCGGCTAAGCAATAAGCTAGGCGCGTGTTCCGACGCCATAACGCCGGGGCGCCGGACGGCACGGCCCAGGATTCCCCGGGCACGACGAGCCCGGACAGCCCGGCAGAAGCCAAGCAGACTCGATCCCCCGCCGAGGCGGCCAAGGGGCGGCCCACGCCCAAACGCAGCGAGGCCGAGCGCAACCGCCGCCAGCCGATCACCGGATCGCGGGCCCCGGTCGCGCCGCGTACCCCCGAGGACAAGGCCAAGGCCCGCACCGAGCGAGCGCGCAAGTACGAGGCGATGAAGCAGGGCGAGTCGTGGGCGCTCAACCCGCGCGACCGCGGACCGGCCAAGGCGCTGGCCCGCGACTACATCGACTCCAAGCGCAGGATCAGCGAGTACTACATGTACATCCTGATCCTCCTGCTGGCCGTGATATTCATCCGCAACAAGACCGTGCAGACCTACGTCTCGCCGCTGGTCCTGGTGCTGGTCCTGGTCATCGTCATCGACGCCCAGTTCATCAGGTACAGCCTGCGCAGGCTGGTCAGCCAGCGGCTGCCGGGCGAGTCCACGCGCGGCCTGACCATGTACTCGGTGATGCGCGCGCTGCAGATCCGGCGGTTTCGGGTGCCGGCCCCGCGGGTCCGGCCGGGAGACAAATTCTAAGATTTCTAAGATCGGAGATCATGGAATACCGGCACCTCGGCCAGAGCGGCCTGAAGATCAGCCAGATCGCGTACGGAAACTGGATTACTCATGGTTCCCAGGTCGAGGAGGAGGCCGCTGTCGCGTGCGTACGCGCCGCGCTCGACGAGGGCATCACCACCTTCGACACCGCCGACGGGTACGCGAACGGCCGGGCCGAGGCGGTGCTCGGGCGGGCCCTGCAGGGCGTGCGGCGCGAATCCATCGAGGTCTTCACCAAGGTGTTCTGGCCCACCGGTGACGGGCAGAACGACCGCGGCCTGTCCCGCAAGCACATCATCGAGTCCGTGCACGCCTCGCTGCGCAGGCTGGGAACGGACTACGTCGATCTGTACCAGGCGCACCGGTACGACCACGAGACCCCGATCGAAGAGACCATGCGCGCCTTCGACGACCTGGTCCGGGCGGGCAAGGTGCTCTACGTGGGCGTCTCGGAGTGGCGCGCCGAGGAGATCTCGGCCACGCTGCGGGTGGCCGGGGAGCTCGGCCTGGACCGGATCGTGTCGAACCAGCCGCAGTACAACATGCTGTGGCGGGTCATCGAGGCTGAGGTGGTTCCGCTGTGCGAGAAAGAGGGCATCGGCCAGATCGTCTGGTCGCCGATCGCGCAGGGCGTGCTGACCGGGAAGTATCTCCCCGGTTCCCCGCCGCCCGCGCAGTCGCGTGCCACTGATCCAGGGGGTTCGGGCTTCATGCGGCAGTTGCTGCGCGATGACGTGCTCACCGCGGTGCAGCGCCTGGCGCCGATCGCCGCGCAGGCCGGGCTGTCGATGGCGCAGCTGGCGGTGGCCTGGACGCTGCAGAACCCGAACGTGTCCGCGGCTATCGTCGGTGCCACGCGGCCCGACCAGGTGCGGGAGAACGTGAAGGCGGCGGGTGTTCGGCTCGACGCGGAGCTGATGAGCCGGATCGACGAAGCGCTGAGGAATGTGGTCGTGCGCGATCCGGCGCGGACGGCGAGCCCGGCTGCGCGTCCTTGAGGGCTTTGCGGGGCCTTTCGGCGGTCCTTGCGGGCCTTTCGGGGTCCTTGCGCGGTCCTTTCGCGGTCCTTAGTCTTCGGGATGCAGGCTCATCGGGCCGTATTCGGTCCGGGCGTCCTCTAGCAGTGTGACCTGGTCCACGCCGACCGCGAGCAGGGCGCGCCAGTTCTCCCCGAGCCAGCTCTCCGCGTCGCCCTGGCTGACGAAGATCGCCTCTTGCAGGTCATCGGCGGCCACCGGAGTGCCGTCCGCCTTCTCGTAGCGCCACGTCCAGGGCATCGATGCCACGCCTCTCCTGCGGTCTGCTGCCTTATGCGCCGGGGCCTTGCGCCCCGCTGCTCACGCCGTTCGTCTGGCCGGTGCGGCGTGTGCGGGACCCCAAGGTTAACCCGTGAGAGGTTACCGTGCGTGGCACGGGGATAAGGCGCAGAAGAGGATTGCCCAGACGGCCTTGCCGCGGCCGGTCACCGGGCTCCAGCCCCAGACGTCACTCAGCGCGTCCACCATCTGCAGGCCACGCCCGGCCTCCTCGTTCCGGTCGGGCATCCTGAGCACCGGCGCGCTATCGGACGGATCGAGCACCGCGCACATGACCTCGCCGGTCCTGCGCAGCAGGCGTAGGCCGAGAGACTGCCCAGGCAGAGCCGCCCGGGCAGCGTGCGAGACCGCGTTGGCCACGAACTCGCCGACGATCGCCTCGGCGTCGTCAGCCAGCGTGAGCAGGCCCCATTCACGCAGGGTGTTCCGGGTGAAGCGGCGCGCGGTCCGGCCGGACTGGGCGCTGACGCCGAGCGGGCAGGCCGCGACGGCGGGCGAATCCCACCAGTCTGAGGGCATCCGGACCACCCGTGGGCGGCCCGGCGCGCATTGCAACCTCGCGCTCAGGTCAAGGGGCCGACGGAAGGCTGGATCAACCTTCGTACGTGTCGGCAACCCTACTTGGCTCATGCCCATTCGCGACCCCGCGAACTGTAGTGCGCCAACCCCGGCTGATCGACGCATTTGACATCCTGCCCGAGATCCGGCACTTCATGCAAGACCGTTTGCACGTTCATTTGTACCGTGCACCTGCGTCGGGCGCTCCAGTACGGACACTACGCGTAGAGTGCGGACCCTGGGCAGGGCCCAAATCAGGTTTGCCGCAACAGGAGCCGCTGATGCTGGTCGCAGGCGTCGACTCATCTACCCAATCAACCAAGGTGCTGCTCTGCCAGGCCGATGACGGCAGCGTTGTCGGGCAGGCCATCGCCCTGCACCCGGACGGAACCGAGTGCGAACCGGAACTGTGGTGGCAAGCCCTGGGCGAAGCCGGACGTGGGCTGCTGGACCGGGCCGACGCGATCGGGGTGGCAGCGCAGCAGCACGGCATGGTCGTTCTGGACGAGGACGGCCAGGTGATCCGGCCCGCGCTGCTGTGGAACGACATGCGCTCCGCGCCGCAGGCGGCGGCGCTGATCGCCGAACTGGGCGGCCCGTCTGAGTGGGCCCGGCGAACCGGGAGCGTCCCGACCGCGTCGTTCACCGTGACCAAGCTGCGCTGGCTGGCCGAGCACGAACCAGCGTTCGCCGAACGGACCGCACGAGTGCTCCTCCCGCACGACTGGCTGACCTGGCGGCTGGCTGGGTGGCGATTGCCCGGGTCGGTGGTCGGCGGTAGCGGCGGCAGTGGCGGCGGCGCGGAGGCGGCGACCGATCGCGGCGACGCGTCGGGCACCGGCTACTTCTCCCCCGCCACGGGTCAATGGCTGCCGGAGATCGCCACCGCCGCGCTCGGCCACCCGGTGGGGTTGCCGCGGCTGGCGGCCCCGGCCGAGATCGTGGGCCGGACGCCGGACGGCGCGGCGCTATCCGCGGGGACCGGTGACAACATGGGCGCGGCGCTGGGCCTAGGCGTAGGCCTGGGCGAGGTGGTCGTCTCGATCGGCACCTCGGGCACTGCCTACGCGGTGGCGGCCGAGCCCGCGGCCGACGCATCGGGCCTGGTGGCCGGGTTCGCGGACGCCACCGGGCGTTTCCTGCCGCTGGTGGCGACGGTGAACGCCGCACGGATCCTTACTGTCACGGCCCGCATGCTCGGCACCGACGCGGCCGGCCTGTCCAGCCTGGCCCTGGCCGCGCCGGCCGGGGCGGGCGGCTTGACACTGCTGCCTTACCTGGACGGCGAGCGATCCCCGAACCGGCCCGGCGCCAGTGGCGTGCTGCGCGGCCTGACCAGCACCAACACCACGCCGGAGAACCTGGCGCGAGCTGCGGTCGAGGCTTTGCTGTGCTCGCTCGCGGACGCCATCGGCAACCTCGCCGACTGCGGGATCACGGCACAACGGGTGATCCTCATCGGCGGTGCCGCCCGCTCCGAGGCGGTGCGGCGGATCGCCCCGGAAGTCTTCGGGGTGCCGGTGACCGTACCCCCGCCGGCCGAGTACGTGGCGCTCGGCGCGGCCCGGCAGGCCGCCTGGGCGCTGTCCGGGGCCGCGTCGCCGCCGCAGTGGCCGCTGGCGGAGACGAGCGCCGAGTACACCGCCGAGCCCGACCTGGTGGTCCGCGAGCGCTACGCGACCCTCCGCGACGCGACGGCTGACTGGGGCGCCTGAGGTGTGCGGGGGTCGAGTCGGGTCGAAAGATTCCCGAAACTTGGCGTGCTCGTGGAGACGAGCGTCGGGCGTGAAAGCATGGGAGCGTCAGTGGCAGCTAAGGGAAGGAACGCCAGGTGAGCACGGATTACGTCCCCACGCGTGAGGACCGCTTCTCGTTCGGGATCTGGACGGTCGGATGGCAGGGCGTGGATGTCTTCGGGTCGGCGGTGCGGCCGCCGATGCCGGCCGAGCGGGCCGTGTACAAGCTGGCTGAGCTGGGCGCGTACGGGGTCAACTTCCACGACAACGACGTGTTCGCCTTCGACGCCACGCCGGCCGAACGCGACGAACGGATCGGCGCGTTCCGCAAGGCGCTGACCGAAACGGGGCTGGTGGTGACGACGGCCACCACGAACCTGTTCGGCCACCCGGTGTTCAAGGACGGGGCGTTCACCGCGAACGAGCGGGAGATCAGGCGCTTCGCCCTGGCCAAGGTGATGCGGAACCTGGACCTGGCCGCGGAACTCGGCGCGCGCACCTACATCTTCTGGGGCGGCCGCGAGGGCGCGGAATCCGGCGCGGCCAAGGACATCCGGGCCGCCCTTGACCGGTACGCCGAAGGGCTGGACCTGCTGTGCGCGTACGTGCGGGAGCAGGGCTACGGCATCCGGTTCGCGATCGAGCCGAAGCCGAACGAGCCGCGCGGCGACATCTTGCTGCCGACCGCGGGTCACGCGCTGGCGTTCATCGGCCGGCTCGCTGATCCGGAGATGGTGGGGATCAACCCCGAGATCGGGCACGAGGAGATGTCCGGGCTGAACTACGCGCACGGAATCGCGCAGGCGCTGTGGCACGGCAAGCTGTTCCACATCGACCTGAACGGCCAGCACGGCCCGCGCTACGACCAGGATCTGCGGTTCGGTGCCGGGAACGTTCGCGGCGCGTTCTGGGTGACCGACACGCTGGAGGCCGGCGGCTACGACGGGCCGGTCCACTTCGACTACAAGCCGCCGCGCACCGAGGACGACGAAGGCGTGTGGGCTTCGGCCGCCGCGTGCATGCGCAACTACCTGATCCTGCGGGCCAAGGTCCGGGCGTTCCGCGCCGACCCGGAGGTGGCCGAGGCGCTGCGTGCGTCCGGGGTGGACCAGCTCCGCTCCCCGACGCTAGCCCCCGGTGAGACCTGGCGCGACGTGCGCGACGCCACCGCCGACACCGACGCGCTCGGACGGCGCGGCCTGGCCTACGAGCACCTGGACCAGCTAGCGCTCGAACACCTGTACGGCGTGCGCTAGAGCGGCTCGGCGTCGGCGCGGGGAATCCAGACCCGCATGGCGTGGCCGTCGCGGTTATCCCACTGGAAGTACGGGATCGCGGTCGCGGTGGTCGGCGTGGCCGCGGGCAGGTGCACTCCGTCCGCGGTGACCTTGACCGTCTCCCCGATGCCATGCACCGTGACGGTCCGCTCGCTCAGCACCGAGCCGACCCGGACGGCCAGGTCGTCCACGTGAACGCCGTCGGACTGGTCGGCCTGCTCGAAGCAGTAGACCAGGGGGCCGCGCTCGATCGCGGCGCAGCCGCGCACCGCGTCGACGCGCCGGTCCGGCAGGGTCCAGCGCGGGGTCAGGTCCATGTGCACGGTGACCCCGTCGCCCGGCTGCCAGCGGCGGCGGAGCAGACGGTAGCCGGGTCCGGGGTGATGGCTCTCGCCGTTCACCGAGACGCGCGTGCGCGCGCTCCAGGCCGGAATCCGGAGTGCGATCCCCCGCTCGGCCGCGGGGGCGGCGAGCACGCGCAGGTAGACCGCGCCGGACCACGGATAGTCGGTGGTCACCTCCACGTCGAGATCCGCGCCGGAGAGCCGGGAGCCGGTGTACTGGTGCACGTACAGCGTGTCGCCCGACACCGTGGCCAGGTAGTGCTCGAGCGAGGCCAGCAGGCGCATGATGTTCGGCGGGCAGCAGGCGCAGTTGAACCAGCCCGCCGGCGCCCGGGGTCGTCCTTCTCGAAGTGATCCTCGCGGCGCTGCAGCGGGTTCACGTAGAAGAACCGCTGGCCGTCGGTGGCCACCGCGGCGCCGAACCCGTTGTAGAGGATCCGCTCCATGTGATCGGCGTACTTTGCGTCCCCGGTGGCCAGCAGCAGCCGCCAGGTCCAGTGGAAGCTGGCGATCGCGGCGCACGTCTCGTTGTAGGCCCGGTCGGGCGGCAACTCGTACCGGTCGCCGAAGCCCTCGTCCACGTGCCGCGAGCCAGTGCCGCCGGTGAGGTATGTCTTCGTCGCGACCATGTCGTCCCAGCGGCGCAGCGAGGTCTCCAGCAGCGAGCGGTCGCCCAGTTCGGCGGCCACATCGGCCACTCCGGCCTCCAGGTAGAGCGCGCGCACCGCGTGCCCGACCGTGGTGTCCAGGGACCGCACCGGCGCGTGATCCTGCAGGTATCGGCGACCCAGCCCGGAGTCTCCAGCCAGCCCGTGGCCGCGCTGATCGACGAACTGGCGGGCCAGGTCGAGGTAGTCGGGGTTGCCGGTCTCGCGGTAAAGCTCGGCCAGCGCGGTCTCGATGATGGGGTGGCCGTCCAGGCCGCGCTCCTGGCCCGCGAACGTGCGCACCAGGTGATCGGCCAGTCGTACGGCGATGGCCAGCAGGCGGCCATCACCGGCACCGCGCTGATGCGCCACCGCGGCCTGGATCAGGTGCCCGGCACAGTACATCTCGTGGCTGGTGGCCAGCCGGGAGTACCGCGGCTCACCGCTGACCTGGAAGTAGGAATTCAGGTAGCCGTCGGGCCGCTGGGCCTGCTCGAGCAGGATGGTGACCCCGGCGGCGAACGAGCTGAGTTCGGGCCCGGGGGCGTGCCCGAGTTCCCAGCCGATCGCCTCCAGGGTCTTGTAAATGTCTGAATCCATGAACACCGGTCCGCGGTATCCGATCCCAGGCAGCGGGTCGACCGGCCCGATCCAGGCCGGCCGCACGCTTGGCGTGCTGGCGCGGTCGGGGATGCCGGCTGCCTGGATGGCCAGGCGGATGTTGTCCAGGTTGCCGGCGCGCTCGAGCTGCTGTAGCGCCAGCGGCAGGCTCGAAGACAGGTTGCGCTGCTGCCAGTCGTACAGCAATCCTCTGGTCAGCCGGGCGTCCGTGGCCGGCCGGTGGGCGATGGCTGCCGCAGGGGTGGGCGCGACCGGGCCGGTGCGCCGATGCTCCTCAGCGGGGCTGCACGGGCGTTCCGGTGACGCGGGATCCCGGCGCCCGGTGGCTGACCCTCCGGCGCTGTTCACGTGTACGGCCTCCGTGGGTGACTCAGTCGGCGAGGTCCAGGCTGGTCTCGGCGCCGGCGTCCGATGGTGCGGGGATACGGGCCGAACCGCGGGCGCGGCTGGACTCGCGGAGCACCAGGCGGCACGGCAGCTTCTCCACGCCGACGGCGAACTGACCATCGATGGCGGCCAGCAGCCGCTCGGCGGCGGTCCGGCCAAGCTCGCGAAGGTTCATGTCAACGCTGGTCAGGGGTGGGCGACAGGCCGCGGCCATGACCTCCCAGTTATCGAAGCCGACCAGGGCCACGTCATCGGGGACACTGCGTCCGGCCTCGCGGACCGCGTCGGCCGCGCCCCGGGCGATCTGGTCGTTCCCGCAAAAGATCGCGTCCACATCGGATACCGAGCGAAGCAGGGCGTCGGCGGCCTGCCGGCCCCACTCCTCGCTCCATTCGCCATAGAACGGCCCGCCCCCGGCCATCGCGAGGCCGGCCTCGTCGAGCACCGCCTGCGCCCCTGCTGCCCGCAGCCGCGAGGCGGCGAACCGTGCGGGGCCCGTCACGTGGCCGATCCTGGTCCGCCCGGTGCTCAGCAGGTGCCGTACCGCGAGGCAGCCGCCCTGCTCGTCGTCGGGTACCAGCGATAGGTCGGCGGGGTTCATCGAGCAAGTCATCGCGTAGACCACGGGAACCGGGACGGCGGTGCCTATGGGCTCGCGGGGGTCCTGGCGGCGGCCGGTCACGATGATGCCGTCCACCCGCCGTTCCAGCAGGGTACGCAGGTAATGCTGTTCGCGGATGCGATCGTCACGGCTGTCGCACAGGAACACCGATATGCTCCCGGGGCCGAACGCGTCTTCGGCACCCTGCATGACCGGGATGCTGAACCGGCCGAAGCTGTCGGTCGTAATCAGTCCCACCGTGGCGCTGCGGCCGGTGAGCAATCCTCTGGCCAGGGCGTTCGGCTGGTAGCCGAGCCGGTCCGCGGCCTGGCGCACCCGCCGCGTCGTCTCCAGGCTGATCCCGCCGCGGCCGTTCAGTGCCTTCGACGCCGTGCCGGGCGACACGCCGGCCAGCCGGGCCACATCGGTAATCGTCACCTGGCTGTGCCTGCCGGTTCCCCTGAGAGTCCCGACGGTGCTCGCGGCCGCGGCTGTGTCCCGCGGCGAGGTGGCCGAACCTCCCGCAGCGCCGCTCCCCTTCCGGACTGTGTTCGCTTCGGCCTCCTCCCGAGACGGTTTACCGCGAAGAATACTTGTGAAAAGGTTTGCCATCAACGTTTCGTAGTAGTCAGCAAGCTTTTTGGCTGACCGTAACAAATTAGCACCTAGCTTGACTACTCAACGAGAATCTGACTACCATCCGGGTTTGGAAAACCTTTGCGTGATCCGCGAAACACCGGGAGGTTACCCGGATGGGTGTCTTCGGCCAGGACGGCGCGGCGGTGGAGTGGCGCGGAGGCCAAGAGACCGTCCGGATCGAGCCGTGGGGCCCGGACAGCCTCCGGGTCCGCGGCACGGTCTGGCAGGCCGTCAGGGACGGCCTGCCAGGGGCGCTGCTCCCGGCCCCGCCGGCCGTTAACGCCCGGGCCGAGATCACGCCAGACCTGGCCCGGGTGATCAACGGCCGGGTGACCGCCGAGATCACCGCCGGGGGCCGAGTGCGGTTCGTGCGCACGTCCGACCGCGCTGAGCTGCTCGCGGAGTTGGTACCGCACTTCTTCTCCGATCCCTCACCACGCCGGTACGTGCCGACCGGGACGCGGTGAGCTGCACCGCACCGAGGTCCAGTTCGCCGCGCGGGACGGCGAGCGGTTCTACGGGCTGGGCCAGCACCAGCACGGCAAGCTGGACCAGAAGGGCGCGGTGGTCGAGCTGGCCCAGCGCAATACCGAGGTGTCCATTCCGTTCCTGCTATCCAGCCTGGGGTACGGGTTCTTGTGGAACCACCCGGGCATCGGCCGGGTGGAGCTCGGCACCACCGCCACCCGCTGGGTGTCCGAGGCGTCCCGGCAGTGGGACTACTGGATCACCGCCGCCGATGAGCCCGCCGGAATCCTGCGCCGGTACACGGACGTGACCGGGACGGCGCCGATGCTGCCGGAGTGGGCGTCGGGCTTCTGGCAGAGCAAGCTCAGGTACCGGACCCAGGACGAACTGCTGGACGTGGCACGAGAGTACAAGCGGCGCGGGCTGCCGCTTTCCGTGATCGTCGTGGACTACTTCCACTGGACCCGGCAGGGCGAGTGGCGGTTCGACCCAGGTGAATGGCCGAATCCGGCCGAGATGGTGGCCGAGCTCGACCGGCTGAACGTGAAGCTCATGGTGTCCATCTGGCCCACGGTCAACCCGGCGAGTGAGAACTACGCCGAGCTGGCCGATCTTGGCCTGCTGGTGGCCAGCGAACGCGGCATCGGGGTGCATCTGCCGTTCTGGGACCGGGGCTCGGACAGCCGGGTCATGGTCACCTATTACGACTCCACGAACCCGAGGGCGCGGGAGTACATCTGGTCCAGGGTCAGGGAGGGCTACTACAAGCATGGCGTACGGGGCTGGTGGCTGGACGCGTGCGAGCCCGAACTCCGCCCCGATCATCCCGACAACCTGCGCTACTACCTCGGTCCCGGCCTAGAGGTCGGCAACATCTACCCGCTACTGCACGCGAAGGCGTTCCACGACGGCATGGCCAGCGAGGGCGAGGACGAGACGGTGCTGCTGTGCCGGTCCGCCTGGGCAGGCAGCCAGCGATACGGCGCGGCGGTCTGGTCAGGCGACATCGGCTCGACGTTCGAGGACCTGCGGCGGCAGATTCCGGCCGGGCTGAACATCGGCCTGTCCGGCATCCCGTGGTGGACCACCGACATCGGCGGGTTCAAGGGCGGGGACATCGGATCGTCGTCGTTCCGTGAGCTGGTGGTGCGCTGGTTCCAGTTCGGGGTGTTCTCGCCGCTGTGCCGCCTGCACGGAGTCCGGCAGCCCGTCACCACGTCGGGAGCGGAGGAGACCGGGGCGCCGAACGAGCTGTGGTCCTTCGGCCCCCAGGCGTACGAGATCCTGCGCCGGTGGCTCGGCCTCCGGGAGCACCTGAGGCCCTATGTCATGCGCAGCATGCAAACGGCACATACCGAGGGCCTGCCGCCGATGCGCCCGTTGTTCCTCAGCTTTCCTGGGGACCGGACCAGCTGGGAGATAGCGGATCAATTCCTGCTCGGCGACGATCTGCTGGTGGCGCCCGTGGTCACCGAGGGTGCGACCGAGCGGGAGGTTTACCTGCCGGGCGGCGCCGACTGGCGGGACGCCTGGACGGGTGCGCGGCTGACAGGCGGCCGGTGGCTCACCGCCCACGCGCCGCTGGAGACCATTCCCGTCTACGTCAGGGACGGCGGGAGCCTGGACCCGTTCGGCGACCTGGACAGGTTCGGCGGCACGGGGTGAGCCAAGTGACGGCCGACGCCCGCCGACTGCCGCAGGGAACCCGGCGGCCTGGCGGTGTTCCCGAGGCCAGCGCCGCACGCCGCGCCCGGCTATACCGGGCCGTCAGGTGGGTGTTCCTGCTGCCCGCGATCGCCTACCTGCTCTTCGCATTCGCGATCCCGATCGTGTACAACCTGCTGCTGTCCTTCGAACAGACCTCGCCAGCGACCGTATCCCACCTGACCGCGCCGTTCGCCGGCTGGTCCAACTACACGACCACCCTGAAGGATCCGACCGCGGACAGCGCGATCGTGCGTACGTTCACCTTCACAGTGCTGTCGCTGGTATTCCAGTTCCTCATCGGCTTCGGCCTCGCGCTGCTGTTCAACCTGCGGTTTCCGCTGCGCAGGTTGGCCCGATCGCTGATCCTCGTCCCGTGGCTGCTGCCGCTGCTGGTCACCGGGGTCATCTTCAAGTTCCTGTTCCAGCTCCAGGCCGGCGCGGTCAACCAGATCCTGGCCGACCTGCACCTGATCCACGTCCCGGTCGGGTTCGAGGTCTCGCCGGGATGGGCGTACCTTACCGTGCTGGTCACGAACATCTGGATCGGCGTCCCGTTCTTCACCGTACTGCTGTACAGCGCACTGCAAGACGTGCCCGCGGAGCTCCTCGAGGCGGCCAGGATCGACGGTGCCGGGCCGTGGCAGCGGCTCACCCGGGTCACCGTGCCGATCATCCGGCCCGTGATCGAAGTGGTGTTCGTGCTCGGCTTCGTGTTCACCGTCAAGGTATTCGACGTCGTGATCGGCCTGACCAACGGCGGTCCGGCCAATTCGACCCAGCTGATCGCCACCTGGGCTTACAACCTGTCCTTCCAGGACTTCGACTATGGCGCCGGCGCGGCTCTGAACACTGTCCTGCTGCTGATCGCCCTGGTCGCTGCCCCGCTGTACATCTGGCTGAACCGTGATTCACTACGGGGGGATTCGCGATGAGAGCAGCTACCCGGCGGCGGCTGGCCGCCGCGGCGGCCACCCTTGGCGCGCTGGCCGCGCTGGTCGTGCTCCTGTTCCCGCTGTACGCCGTAATCGTCGCCTCGTTCGAGACGAACTCGCAGCTGTTCGGCGCGTCGCACTATAGCTTCTTCCCGACGACGTTCACGCTGTCGAACTACCGCGTAGTGCTGTCCCAGCAGGGCTCGCACGTGGTGAGCTCGCTGATCATCGCGCTCGGCACTACGGTGCTGACGCTCGCGATCGCCCTGCCCGCGGCGCATGCGCTGGCCCGCTACCGGTTCCGGGTGACCGCAATGCTGGTCGGCTCGCTGCTGGTCGCGCAGATCCTGCCGTCGATCGTAATAGCGAACTCGCTGTTCCTCGTGTACCACAGGCTGCACCTGCTCAACAGCTACACGGGGCTGATCATCGCCGATGCCAGCTATGCCGTGCCGTTCGGCATCCTGGTGCTGCGCGCGTTCATGCTCGCCCTGCCGCCCGACGTGATCGCGGCGGCCCGCGTGGACGGGGCAAGTGAGTGGCAGGCGTTCGCACGGGTCGTGTTGCCGATGAGCCGATCCGCGGTCATCACCATCGCGCTGTTCGCGTTCCTCAACGGCTGGGGCGATTTCATCTTCGCGCTCACCATGCTGAACGGCAACACGTTCGAGCCGGTCACGCTGTCCATCTACACCTACGTCGGCGAGTTCTCGCAGAACTGGGGACAGGCGATGGCGCTCGCGGTGTTCGCGGTGCTGCCCGCCGCCATGCTGCTCATCGCCGCTCAGCGCTACATCGCGGCCGGCCTGACGGTCGGCTCGGTGAAGGGTTTATTTCACCTTAAGGAGATAATCATGCCCGGTCAGCATCGGATAAGAAGACGTGCCCTCGCCGTGGTTGGCGCATCCTTGCTGGTGGCGACGACCGCCGCTTGCTCGTCCAGCCCGTCCAGCTCAGCTGGTGGCGGCAGCACGAGTGGCGGCAAGGTCACAATCACCGAGTTCGACTATTACACCGGTGGCGCCAACGCCGCGATCAACGCGTACAACGCGCAGTTCATGAAGGCGCACCCGAACATCACCGTCAAGCGGACCTCGGTGCCGTACGCGAACCTGATCACGAAGATCCTGCAGGACGCCAGCGCCGGCGACATGCCGAACCTGATGCTGATCGACAACCCGAACGTCCCCGAGGTTGCCGCCACCGGCCAGCTGGTGCCGCTTGACAGCATGCCCGGGTTCACCACCAGCGGGTACACCGCGGGCGCGATCGCCGAATGCACCTACCAGGGCAAGCACTACTGCTACCCGATCGGCACCAACGCGGTGGGGCTGTTCTACAACAAGGCCATGCTCGCCGCCGCTCACCTGACCCCGCCCACCACTTGGGCGCAGCTGCAGGCCGACGCGAAGGCGCTCACCACCTCGTCCCACTACGGGATCGCGTTCGACGCGACCAACGACGAGCAGTCCACCTGGCAGCTTGAGCCGTTCTTCTGGTCCAACGGGGCGTCGCTCACCCACGTGAACACGCCGCCGTTCCAGCAGGCGCTGCAGCTGTGGGTGAACATGATCAAGGACGGGTCGGCGTCGAAGTCGGTCCTCACCTGGGGTCAAGATCCCGACCTGACCCAGCAGTTCCTGCACCAGAAGGCGGCCATGATCGTCGACGGCCCGTGGATCTTCCCCGAGCTGAACGCGGCGGGCTGGAAATACAACCAGCAGTACGGCATCGTGCCCATCCCGGTGCAGCAGGCCGGTCAGGAGGTCATCGCTCCCCTGGGCGGAGAGACCACGGACATCGGCGCGGGCGGCTCGGCGGCGCAGACGCAGGCCGCCTGGGAGTGGATTGAGGGACTGCAGAACCCGGCGACGATGATCCATGTCACCTCGATGATGTACTACCTGCCCAGTAAGCCGGCGGTCGTCCAGCAGTACCTCCAGGGCGGCCCCGAGTACACCGTATTCGCGCAGGAGACCGAGAACGCGCGGCCGCGCACCACTGAGTACGGCGTCAACTACCCGAAGGTGTCGCAGGCGATCTGGACCGCCATCCAGGCCGCGATCACCGGCACCGCGTCGGTGAGCTCCGCGCTGCAGACCGCGCAGGGCACGATCTCCGGCATCCAGGCGACAAACGGATAGCACACGCGGTCACGGCCCGGTGGTGATCGCCAGCGTGATCGTGGAGGTGTAGGTGCCGGAGGCGACGCTGGCCGGGATGCTGAGCCACCAGCCGGCTGGCGTGGTGCCGCCGATGGTGATCGCGCCCTCGCCGGTGCTCGTGTTGGCGTCGTAGATCGCCACCGGCGTCGGGCTGGTGGACGCGGTGGTGATCGCCACCGGGAAGGTGACGGCGGACTGGAGGGCGGGCAGCGCGCAGGTGGCGTTCGTGGCGCAGGCGGCGCTGGGCGCCGTAGTGGCAGTCGCCGACGAGGTGCTCCCCGTGGTGGAGAGCGTCCCGGTGTTGGCCAGCGTGGCGCCGCCGCCGGTGCTGAACGTGGTTGCCGCCGCGGTCAGGTTCCAGCCGGCTCCGGTCCCGCGGGCATCGTCGACGGTATAGGTCGTGTCGGTCAGGTCCGCCAGGGCCAGGTTGTAGCCGCTCAGTGTGGCCGCCCAGCTCAGCGAGGCCGGGGCGGCCACGCCCAGCGAGCCGCTGGTCAGCGCCGCCGAGGCGGGCATCGCGCAGCTGGCCGCCGGGGTGCCGGGGGCGCACGTCGCCGCCGCCGCGGGCCCGGCCGCGAGCATGAACGCCGCCGCGACGGCTGCCGCCAGCAGGCCCGCGCCCAGCGTGCGCGTGCGGCGCCGCCCGGCCGGGGTCGTGACGCTCGCCATGATGGCATACCTCCTCTGCTGGTCTGCTGGCGCGGATCCGCCTCTCAAGCCATTACGGCAAATCCCTCGACCGGTTACAACACAGAGTAATAAGCACAGCTCAAGCCGGGCAGAGCAGAAAGTCAGGTCTTGCCAGGGCCTTTCGGACCGGGCCGTTCGGGTCTTGGTCACGGCCGGGTGTCGATCGCCAGCGTGATCGTGGAGGTGTAGGTGCCGACGTGGGCGCTGGCCGGGATGGCGAGCCACCAGCATTGACCCGTCACCCATGGTTCACTACTCTCCGTAGGCAGTGATAGCGATTCGCAGTTACGGGGGACGGATGCGCTGCTCAGGGGCACGGCTGCGGCGGTGGGCAACCACGCCCATGGCACTCGTGGTGGCTGCCTCGCTGGCCAGCCTGGTGCAGCTGGCGACCGCGCCGCCGGCCGCCGCCGCGGCCACGGCGACCACGATTTCGGCCGGCTGGACGCATACCTGCCTGATCAGGTCCGGCAAGGCGTACTGCTGGGGTGACAACACCTACGGTGAGCTGGGCAACAACTCCACCGTGGGCAGCACCGTGCCGGTGCCGGTCTACACCGGCGGGGCGCTGTCCGGGGTCACCCTCAGCCAGATCTCCGTCGGCGACGACTTCACCTGCGCGCTGTCGTCCGCCGGGGCGGTCTACTGCTGGGGGGCCAACAACTACGGCGAGCTGGGCGTGAACAGCTCGCAGGCGGTCTCAAGCGTGCCGGTGGCGGTGTCCACGGTCGGCGTGCTGTCCGGCGTCACGCTCAGCCAGGTCACCGCGGGCGAGTATCACGCCTGCGCGTTGTCCTCAGCGGGCGCGGTGTACTGCTGGGGCTGGAATGCCTGGGGGCAGCTCGGCACCGGCACCACCACGAACTCCACCGCCCCGGTGGCGGTGTCCACCGCCGGAGTGCTGTCCGGGCTCACGCTCAGCCAGGTCACCGCCGGCGGCTTCCAGACCTGCGTGCTGTCCAGCACGGGCAAGGCCTACTGCTGGGGCGGCAACCCGCACGGCGGACTCGGGAACGGCAACACTACCAGCTCCAGCGTGCCGGTGGCGGTGACCGCCTCCGGGGTGCTGTCCGGAGTCACGCTCACCGGGATCAAGGCCGGCTACGAGCACACCTGCGCTCTGTCATCCGCCGGCGCCGAGTACTGCTGGGGCAGCGACGGGCACGGCGAGCTCGGCATCGGGTCGGGGACCGACTCCAACGTGCCGGTCGCCGTCACCCAGGGCGGCATCAGCTACAGCCAGATCGCGGCCGGCAACTTGACCAGCTGCGCCCTGTCGACCGCCGGCGCGGCGTACTGCTGGGGCCGGGGGACCAGCGGCGAGCTCGGGAACAACTCCACCAGCGGCAGAACCACGCCCGCCGCCGTGAACACCAGCGGCGCGCTGTCCGGCAAGACGGTCAGCCAGATCGCGGTCGGCTCGCAGTTCACGTGCGCGCTGGATTCTGCCGGCGGCAGCTACTGCTGGGGCGCCGACGTCAGCGGCCAGCTCGGCAACCCGGCCACCGCCCTCAGCTCCTCTGTCCCTGAGGCCGTCACCTCCAACTCCACGGTCACGATCTCCGCGGGCCAGAACCAGGCCTGCGCCATCAGCTCCGGCGGCGCCGCCTACTGCTGGGGGGACGACACCTACGGGGAACTGGGCAACGGCACCACCACGAGCACGGCGCAGACCAGCCCGGTCGCCGTGTCGACCTCCGGGGTGCTGGCCGGGGTCACGCTCACCCAGATCTCCGCGGGCAGCAACTACACCTGCGCGCTGTCGAGCGCCGGCGTCGCGTACTGCTGGGGGCAGGACAACTACGGCCAGCTCGGCAACAACACCACCTCCTCGACCCCGTACAGCAGCCCGGTCGCGGTCTACACCACCACCGGGGTCCTGTCCGGCGTCAAGCTGATCCAGATCAGCGCGGGAAACCAGCACACGTGCGCGCTGGCCACCACCGGCGCCGTGTACTGCTGGGGCTACGACGTCGACGGGGAGCTCGGGAACAGCTCGAACACCACCACCGGCGCCCCGGTGGCGGTGACCACCTCCGGAGCGCTGTCCGGCGTGGCGATCACCCAGGTCAGCGTCGAGCACCTGGGCACCTGCGCGGTCGGCGCGAACGGAGCCGCCTACTGCTGGGGCTACAACACCGACGGGGACCTCGGGAACAGCTCGAACAGCGCCACCAACTTCCCGGTGGCCGTCTACCCGTCCGGGGTGCTGTCCGGCAAGTTCCTCACCCAGATCTCCGGCAGCGCGCTGTCGGCGTGCGCGATCGACAGCACCGGCAAGGCCTACTGCTGGGGCAGCGACACGACCTACGGCCAGCTCGGCAACGGCAGCACCACCACCAACAGCAACGTCCCGGTGGCGGTGACGACCACCGGCGCGCTGTCCGGGGTCAGCCTCGGCCTGATCACCGCGGGCGCCTTCAACGCCTGCGGGGTGTCCACCGCGGGGGCCTCCTACTGCTGGGGGAACAACGGCGACGGCGAGTTCGGCAGCAACAACTTCACCAGCCCCTCGAGCACCCCGGTGGCCACGTACACCGGCGGGGTGCTGTCCGGCCAGGTGCTCAGCCAGATCACCGGCGGTTATTCCTCCACCTGCGCGGCGGGAGGGCCGGGCGGCCTCCCGTACTGCTGGGGCCAGGACACCCGCGGCCAGCTCGACAACGGCGGGACGACGAACAGCAGCGTCGCGGTGGTCACACATAACCTGCTTCCCGGGCCGCCCACCGCCGTGGTCGCGTTCCCGGCCGGGACCAGCATGACCGTGTACTTCACCGCGCCGTCCGACGACGGCTTCGGCACGGTGAGCAACTACTCCGTCACCGCCACCCCTGGCGCGGGCACCTACCCCGGTGGGGGGGCTCCGGCCTCCGGAAGCTGCACCGCCTCCGGCACGTCTTGCACGATCACCGGGCTCACCAACGGTGCCGTCTACCTGGTCACCGTCAGCACCAACACCACGGCGGGCAGCTCGGCGGCCAGCGCCCCCGCCTCGGCGACGCCCTGGCCGCAGACGACCGCGATCGCGGCCGGGTACACGCACGCCTGCACGATCTCCGGCGGGAAGGCGTACTGCTGGGGGGACGACACCTACGGCGAGCTGGGCAACAACACGACCACCGCCACACCGCAGACCACCCCGGTCGCCGTGGACACCGGCGGGGCGCTGTCCGGGGTGACGCTGACCGCGATTACCACCGGGAACGACTTTACCTGCGCGCTGTCGTCGGCGGGGGCGGTGTACTGCTGGGGGCTGGGCACCTCGGGGCAGCTTGGCAACAACGCCAGCTCCAGCTCGAGCGTCCCCGTGGCCGTCTATACCGGCGGCGTGCTGTCCGGGGTAACCGTGACCCAGGTCAGCGCCGGCTCCGCCCTGGCGTGCGCGGTAGGCAGCGGCGCCGCCTACTGCTGGGGGGCCGGCGGCAACGGGCAGCTCGGCAACAATGCCACCCCCGCCACGCAGACCACCCCGGTCGCCGTCTATACCGGCGGCGCGCTGTCCGGGGTGACCGTGACCGATATCGGCGCCGGGAACCTGCATGCCTGCGCGCTCGGTTCCAACGGGGCCGCGTACTGCTGGGGTTACAACGGGTTCGGCGAGCTCGGCAACAGCTCCAACTCCCAGAGCCAGGTGCCGGTGGCCGTGACCACCTCCGGCGCGCTGTCCGGCGTCTCGCTCGTCGGCCTCACCGGCGGCGGCAACAACTTCATGTGCGCGCAGTCGTCCACCGGGCAGGCCTACTGCTGGGGGTACGGCAGCAACGGGCAGCTCGGCAACAACCTCGGCACGAGTTCCAACGTGCCGGTGGCCGTGACCACCTCCGGCGCCCTGTACGGCACCGCGCTGGCCAGCCTGACCACCGGCTTCGACCACGCCTGCGCGCTGAGCCTTTCCGGGGCCGCCTACTGCTGGGGCGACGACGGCGGCGGCGAGCTCGGCAACAACGGCACCAGCCCCTCCAGCGTGCCGGTCGCCGCCTACACCGGCGGGCTGCTGTCCGGCGTGACGCTGAGGCAGATCAGCGGCGGCGAGTTGTTCACCTGCGCGCAGGACACCACCCCGTACGACTATTGCTGGGGAGGCGGCTCCTCCGGCCAGCTCGGCAACAACACCACCTCCTCGCAGAGCACGGTAGCGGTCTACGTGGCGCCGCAGGCGCCGACCGGGCTCGGCGCCACCATGGGCGCCAGCACCGCGGCGGTGTCCTGGACCGCCCCGGCGTTCACCAACAGCGGCACCATCACCGGCTACACCGCCACCGCCACCCCGGGCACCCTGACCTGCACCACCACCGGTGCGACCTCGTGCACGATCAGCGGGCTGACCGGCGGCGTCACTTACACCATCACCGTCACCGTCACCGCCAGCCCCACCGGCAGCGCGACCAGCTCGTCGATCACCGGGACGACGACCGCCTTGCAGATGGCCGCCCCCGCCTCGCTGACCTGGAGCGCTGCTGACACCGGGTACAACCTGGCGGTCGTGGATCAGGTCTCCGGCGACCAGCAGCTCACCGTCACCGACACCACCGGCACCAACGCCGGCTGGCACGTCACCGTCTCCGCCACCACGCTCACCACCGGCACCTACACCGTGCCGAACGCCGGCGCGCTCGTGTTCACCGGCAGCACCAGCTCCTCCGCCGGCTCGTCCGCGCCCAGCACCGCGTGCGTCAGCTCCTGCACCCTGCCGACGGACAGCACCACGTACCCGGTGAGCATCACCACGGCCGCCAGTTCCCCGGCCAGCTACACCGTCTACGACACGGCGGCGAGCACCGGCATGGGCCAGGTCACCATCGGCGGCAGCGCCTCGGCCCACCCGGTCGGCTGGTGGGTGGTGGCACCCGGCGACGCCCGCGCCGGCACCTACACCACCACCCTCACCGTCCAGTTGATATCCGGGCCCTGAGGCGCCCGCGGCGCGGTCACGGCCCGGTGCTGATCGCCAGCGTGATCGTGGAGGTGTAGGTGCCGGCGTGGGCGCTGGCCGGGATGGCGAGCCACCAGCCGGCCGGGGTGGTGCCGCCGATGGTGACCGCGCCCATCCCGGTGGTCAGCGCGGCGTTGTAGACCTTGTACGGGGTCGGGCTGGCCGCCGCGGTGGTGATCGCGACCGGGTAGGTGATGCCGCTCTCGGTGGGCAGCACGCAGGTGGACGACGCGGCGCAGGCGGCGCTGGGCGCCGTGGTGGCGGACACCAACGAGGTGCTCCCGGTGGTGGAGAACGTCCCGGCGTTGGCCAGCATGTAGGTGCCGGTGGTGAACTGGGTGACCGCCGCGGTGATGTTCCAGCCGCCGCCGCTGCCGGTGGCGTCGTCGGCGGTGTAGGTCGTGTCGGTCGAGTCCACCGCGGTCAGGTTGTAGCCGCTCAGCGTGGCCGACCAGCTCAGCGAGGCGGGAGCGGCCACGCCCAGCGACCCGAGGGTCAGCCCGAACGACCCGGACATCGTGCAGTTGGCCGCCGGCGTGCTCGGGCTGCACGCCGCCGCCGTCGCGGGCCCGGCCGCGAGCGGCAACGCCGCCGCGACGGCCGCCGCCGCCAGCAGGCCGGCGCCGAGCGAACCCCGCCGTGCCGGGAACGTGGACCTCGCCATGGCGGCATGACCTCCATCGTGCACTCAGAGTAATCAAAAGCTACCACTGCGTTGCTCATCGCGCATCACGGCCCGGCCGCCGTGACGCATAAGACCACTTCCCCGGGCATGACGCGGGCAGCGGGACGCCCGGCCGCCTCAGCGGCCGGGCGCCCCGCGCGGGCAATGCTGGCCAGGTCACCCGACGGGTCCGGTGACGATCGCCACGGTGATGACGGAGGTGTAGGTGCCGGCGGTGGTGTTGGCTGGCACGTTGACCCACCATCCCACCGAGGCGCTGCCGCCGATGACGGCCTGCCCTTCGCCGGTGCTCGCGTCGGCGCTGTAGACGGTGTACGGGTCCGTCGGCGCGGTGTCCATCGGCACCGGGTAGGTGATGGTGGTGTCGGTGGGCACGGTGCAGGTGGCGCCGGTGTCACAGGCCGCGCTCGGCCGGGTGGCGTCGCTCTCCGCGCCGGTGCTGCCGGTGAAGGCCATTGCGCCGGCGTCGGGCAGCGTGTCGCTGGTGCCGTCGGTGAACGTGGTGGCCGACGCGGTGATGTGCCAGCCCGCGTTGCTGCCGGTCGCGTCGTCGGTGGTGAGCAGGAGGTCTGAAGCGCTGGCGCCGTTGCTGGAGCCGTCGTCGACCAGTTGCAGGTCCGAGCCGGTCAGCGTCGCGCCCCACTTCAAGGTGGCCGGGCCGTTCATCTTCAGCGTGCCCGCGGACAGGTGTGCCGATCCGCCGACGTCACAGGTAAGGTTCAGCCCGGTGCCACATGTCGTCGCGAAGGCCGGGCCTGTGGCCAGGACGGCCAGGCCCGCGCCGGTGGCCAGCACCGCGGCCGCGGCCAGCACGCGAGCCCGGGTGGCCCTGGCGGTAGTGGTGTTGTCGCGCATGACTGATTCTCCTCCAGTTATGTGCAGATCCGGCGTTCTCGACAGATCCGTAACTCTTATAACTGAGAGTAATCAGTGCAGCTAGCAGCCCGGCAGAGGAGATAGTCCCGTCCTGGCCGCCGATCGCCGGTAGCCATTCGGCCCCCAGCGCGCCGGGTCCTTGGTCCCTAACCCGCACGATTCGGTCGGCCAGGCGCCGCCGGTGGCCCGCGCTGAATCCCGGGCGCCGGGCTCAGCCGGCGCCGCGCGCTCGGACATGCCTGTAGTACACGATGAATATCGCGAGGCCGAGCAGGAGCAGCGCGACGAGTAGCGCGCCGAGCAGCCAGGCCCACAGCGGGATACCGCTGTGGACAGGGACGACGGAGTAGCTGCCGTTGCCGTTGCGGACGATGCGGGTGCTCGGCGCGCCAGGGATGGCGATGTTGCCGGTCCAGGTGACGACCTGGCCGGCGCCGTAGTGCAGCGTGATCGTGCAGGGCACCGTCTTCCCCGCGGGCAGGCCCGGCGTGTTGACCGCGATCACCGCCGACTGGTGCGGCAGCACGGTGCCCGCGGCGACCTTGTAGGACAGCGCCTTGCCCCCGGCGGTGCATGACGCCCGGCCGGTCCCGCTGGAGAACTTCTGGCCGGTGTTGTCCAGGTGGATGTTCAGCCGGACCAGGGTCTGGATGACCTGACCGGTGACGGTGGGGATCTGGAACAGCGAATGCAGCGCGGCCAGCTCCCCTACGGTCACCGCCACGCCGACCGTGACCTGCTCGATGACGATGGCCTGGGCGCCGGCGGCTCCCCTGGAGCCGACCGGCACCGGCTTCGGCGTGGTGGCCGGCTCGGCCGAGATGCCCGCCAGGTACTGGCCGGGCGGTGTGCCGGCCGGCACGTGCACGGTGAAGCGCAGCTCCTGTGCCGTGCCGGGGGCCAGGGTCACCTTGCCGGGCAGGCCGGTGATCCAGCAGCCCGGGCCGGAGCAGCCGGTGGAGGCGGGCTGGTAGGCGGAGCCGCCGTTGGCCGCGGTGACGCAGGCCGCCGGGGCGATCTTCAGCCTCTGGGTGGCCTGGGACTGGTTGCTGATGATCGCGACGCCCGTCGCCGACTGGCCGGGAGCCAGCGTCATCGTGAAGTACGGGATCGCCTGCCCGTCACGGCCGGGCGCCGGGCTGATGCCGAACGTCCCGTTGCCGATCGGGCCGCCGGCCACGGCGGGCGTCGCCGTCCCGCGGCCAGCGCGGCCGTGACGGCGAGCGCGGCCACGGCGGCCCGGACCATACGCCGTCGCGAGCGGCGGTCTGGTAGATCGTGTACTGGCGCGGTGAACTGGGGGCGGCGGTAATCGCACCCCGCCGGTGTCCACCCGCATTTCTCCTGTCCGGTCAACGCATGCCCCCGTTATTCCCCCTGGTACAACCGATCGTGGGAATTTTAGCATAATCGCTGCTCAGGGCCTGTTACAGAAACGGGAAAGCGAGAATCATCTCCGGACACGCGCCATTCATTAATAACGGGAAATTCCCGTTATAACCGGTTCATGTGCCAATTGTCAGGAATGGACAGCGGCCAGCGTCGGCGCCGGGTTCAGGTCCGGGCCTCGTCGCCACCGGACTGCGCGGCCATGCGCGCCTGCGCGGCCACACGCATCATGTGACGCTGGGAGCGCACCTGGAAGAACACGATCACCACGACCAGCCCGAGCGAGATCCACAGTCCGTAGTGGGAGATGCTCTGCGCGACCACGACCGCGTGATGGCCGAGTTCGTAGCCCAGGCTCGCCAGCAGGCCGGCCCACAGCAGCGAGCCGATGGCGTCCAGGATGAGGAACGTGACCAGCCGCATCCCGGCCCAGCCGACCACGACGTAGATGATCGCGGTCGGGATGGGCAGGAACGGGGCGACGATCACGGCGGGCCAGGTGAACTTGCGGCCCCAGCGCTGCACGCGGTCCATGTACTTGCCGCCGCGGTTGCGCCGGCCGGACAGGATCGCGATCAGTCGCTCACCCCACAGCCGGCCCGCCCACCAGTACAGCCAGTCGAACTTCATCAGCCCGGGAAGAGCGGCCAGCAGCACGATGACCAGCGACCCGTGCCCGACCCGGACGAAGGCCGCGGCGGAGATGATCGCCGCGGTGTTCCCGTTGAGCACCTCGAGCAGCACCGGATGGGTGCCGACCAGCGGCGCCACGAACGGCAGCAGGGCCCAGTAGTACAGGCCACTGAGCACGATGCCAGCCCAGAGCACGATGTCCACCCGGCCCGGCCGCCCAGACCACGGCACCCGCGGGTCATCCCACGCGCTGCGCGGGCTCCCCGACGGCTCGGCCTGCGCGGTCTGCGGATCGACCCCCGGGGCTACGCCGACTTCTCGGGTCACAGCCTCGTCGTCCACCCCGTCACGGTATACCGAAACGCGGGTAATTCCATCTTCGACCTAACGGGCCGTGGCTTTACGCCATGATGGCGCACGTGACGCAACCCGATCCGTACGCTGTGGCGGCGGCCAGCGCCGCCCGCCTGACCGCCCTGGCCGGCCCTCCCGATGTCGCCGTGGTACTCGGCTCGGGCTGGGCCCCGGCCGCCGGCGCGATCGGCCCGGCCGAGGCCGAGGTCCCGCTGACCGAGCTGGGCGGGTTTCCCGAGCCCACGGTGGCCGGGCACACGCCCACGGTGCGTGCGGTCAGGGCCGGGCCGCTGCGGGTGCTGGTGTTCCTCGGCCGGGTGCACCTGTATGAGGGGCTGCCGCCCGCCACCGTGGTGCACGGGGTGCGCACCGCGGTCACAGCGGGTGCCCGGGTGGTGGTGCTGACCAACGCGGCGGGCGGCATCAGGTCCGGGCTCACGGTCGGCGAGCCGGTACTGATCAGCGACCACCTGAACCTGACCGGCAGGTCCCCGCTGACCGGGCCCGCGCCCGCGGTGGGCCAGCGGTTCGTCGACCTGACCGACCTGTACTCGCCGCGGCTGCGCGCGCTGGCCCGGGAGGCGGACCCGAGCCTGACCGAGGGCGTGTACGCGATGATGCCCGGCCCGCACTATGAGACCCCGGCCGAGATCACGATGCTGGGCCGGGCCGGCGCGGACCTGGTCGGGATGTCGACCGTCCTGGAAGCGATCGCGGCTCGCCAGCTCGGAGCCGAGGTGCTCGGCATCTCGCTGGTCACGAACCTGGCCGCGGGCCTGGCCGGGAAGAGCCTGAGCCACGCCGAGGTGGTCGAGGCCGGCCGGGCGTCGGCCAGCCGGATGGGCACCCTGCTGGCCGGGATCTTGCCTCGCGTTTAACCGAGCGCGTGGTCGGCCAGCAGGGCGTGGTGGTCGGCGTCGTCCAGCGGGTCGACGTGCACCACGGCGGCGGCCAGGTGCGGGATGGCGTGGATGAGCCCGTGCTCGGCGCTGACCGTGACCGCGTGCGCCTCGATCACCGAACAACGCGGGTCGACCAGGATCGCGCATTCGGCGCGGAGCCTGCGCCCGACCCAGCGCAGCCGCACCGGCCCGGCGCCCAGCACCCCGGGCGTCGCGCGGAGGGTCGCCTCAGCCTCCTCGGTCAGCACCGGGTCGACGCTGTCCATCAGCCGCGCACCGATGTCGCGGGCCGCCTGCCAGCCCACGGTCACGATGGCTCCGGTTATGGCCAGCCCGATGACAGGGTCGGCCCAGGTCCAGCCGAGCGCTGCCCCGCCCGCCCCGGCCAGCACGGCCAGCGAGGTGAACCCGTCGGCGCGGGCGTGCCGTCCGTCGGCGACCAGCGCTGCCGACCCGATCCGCCGCCCGGTCCGGATCCGGTAGCGGGCCACTAGCTCGTTCCCGGCGAAGCCGAGAACGGCCGCGACGGCCACGGCGGCCAGGTGGGTGACCGGCCGCGGGTGCAGCAGGCGCTGGACGGCGGCGAAGGCGGCCACCGCGCAGGAGATCGCGATCACCGCGACGATGGCCACGCCGGCCAGGTCCTCGGCCCGGCCGTACCCGTAGGTGTACCGGCGGGTCGGGCGGCGCCGCCCGAGCATGAAGGCCACCCCGAGCGGGACCGCGGTCAGCGCGTCGGCCGCGTTGTGCAGCGTGTCGCCGAGCAGCGACACCGAGCCCGACAGCGCGACCACCACCGCCTGCGCGGCCGCCGTCGCGGCCAGCCCGGCCAGCGAGATCCACAGGGTGCGCCAGCCGTCGGCCGAGTCCTCAAGCGCCGCGTCGCCCCCCAAAGTCCGGTGGTCGTGCGAATGGGGCCGGATCGCGTGCCCCACGCGTTGCCAGAGACCGTGACTGTGGTGGTGCTCGTCGCTCATGTCCCCAGGATGAGCGAAAAACGCCATCGCAGCACCTCGACACCAGCCACCGCTTCGCTGTTGCGAATGTTAGGCAGGGGCGGGGGGCACGCACCACGGCCCGTTCGGTAGAAAAGGACTTATGACGATAGGTGAGGGCGATCGCCTGGCGGTACCGGAGACGGCGGGTCGGATGGCCGCGGCGGCGGCCGCGTTCGTGGCCGCGCTCGATGAGAGGCAGCGCGGGCGGGCGTGCTGCGCGTTCGGTGAGGAGCGGCGCGACTGGTCGTACCTGCCGGCGACCGATCGCAGCGGCCTGCCGATCGGGGCGCTTGACGACGGCCAGCGCCGGCTCGCGCACGAACTGATCGCGGCCGGCACCAGCCTGCCCGGATACGCCAAGGTCGTCTCGGTGATGGCCATGGAGCACGTGCTGCGGGCGCTGACGCCAGGGCTGGCCGACCTGTTCAACCCGGAGCGGTACTGCTTCAAGGTGTTCGGGTCGCCGGGCGAGCAGGTGTGGGGATGGCAGGTCGCCGGGCATCACGTGTCACTCAACTTCACCGTCGTGGACGGCCGGTGGGTGTCGCCGACGCCGTGCATGCTCGGCGCCGAGCCCGCGTCCTACGCGCTACTGGCTCCGCTGGCCGACGACGAGGAACTCGGCTACCGGTTCGTGAACTCCCTCGACGCCGGGCAGCGGCAGGCCGCGATCATCCACCACCGGTCGCCGCCGGACCTGGCCACCCGGATGGTGCCCAGGATCGGCGAGGTGGAGCGGCCCGACTCGGTGTTCTCCCCCGAACCGGACTACGTGATCGGCGAGGACGAGCGGGACGTGCTGAGCTACGTGCGGTCGGGGCCGAAGGGGGTTCCCGGCTCGGCGCTGAACCGGGTCCAGCTCGACGACCTGGCCGCGCTGGTCGGGTCGTTCGCGCGGCGGCTGCCCGACGAGGTGGCCGGGGCCCAACTCCACTCGCTTGAGCAGGCAGGGCTGGAGAGTCTGTGGTTCGCGTGGGCGGGCGGCACGTCGCCCGGGGAGCGGCACTACTTCCGGGTCCAGGGGCCGACGCTGCTCATCGAGCACGACAACACCCAGGCCAACGGCAACCACATCCACTCCGCGTGGCGCAACCCGGCCGACGACTTCGGCGACGACGTGCTGGCTGAGCATTACCGGGTGCACCACGCCGGGTGAGGGCGAGCGTTGCGTGGTCAGCTGGCGGCGAGGGCGGGAACGGCTTGCTGGGCGGCGGCTTGCTGGCGGCGGCCTCGGGGGCGGCGGCTTGGGCGGCTAGGCGCTCGCCCTGGCGGCGGGCGCGGCGGCCGGTGATGACCATCCACCCGACCAGGAGGCCGGTGACGGCGTAGGGCATCACCTTGGAGATGGCCAGCGCGGTGGCGGTGGAGGTGTTCTCCACGATGACGACCCGGGCGGCGGCTTCGGCGAGGTAGGTCACGCCCCAGACCACGGTGTAGAGCCAGAAGAGGTGGCGGAATCCGGGGTAGCGCCACAGGGCGTCGAACTCCCGGCCGCGCGGGGTGTCCGGGCCCATGAACTCCAGGGCGAAGCGGAAGATGAGCGGGCGGCGGGACCGCAGCGAGGCCAGGCACAGCAGGCCGAACACCGCGGTGGGTACCGAGCCTTCGAGCAGCACCAGGCGGGCGTTGCCGCTGACCAGGCCGAGGATCGTGCCGACGGCGATCCCGGCCAGCACCAAGGCGCCGACCGCATCCAGGTGCCGCCGCCTGACCAAGCCGCCCAGGACCGCGATGCCGGGCAGAATCCCGCTCAGGACCAGGGCCGAAACGCTGCTCAGCCCGGCCGAACGCAGCATCTGGTAGGCCAGCAGGGGACCGGCGGTGTCGAAGATCACGATCTTCGCGACCGACCGCAGGCGGCTGCGGTTGCGGGCCGGGGCGCTGGACTGGGTGCTCGTCGTCATGTCCTCAACGCTAGGCAGGCGCCCGGCGCCGGCCCAGTGCGACAGATCCTGTCCTGGACATGATGGATGTCATGGCCCCGGCCGTGACAGCGACATCCAGGCTGGTCAGGTGCCTGCGGGGTGCCAGACGGTTTTGGTTTCCAGGTAGGTGAGCATGCGCTTGAGGCCGGGGGGCTGGGTCCAGTCCTCCGCACGCAGGCGCAGGACGCGCTTGAGGTTCTCGGCGGCGGCGACGGCCAGGTCGTCGGCCAGCGGCGTCGGGTGCGCCGGCCAGGTCGATCGCGTTGACGTCCATGTGCGAGGCGAGCCAGGGGGCGACCTCGGCGGTGCGGCCGGTCAGCACGTTGATCACTCCGCCGGGCACGTCCGAGGTGGCCAGCACCTCGGACAGGGATGACCGCGGGCAGCGGGCCGCGCTCGCTGGCCAGGGCGACGACCGTGTTGCCGGTCACGACGGCGGGCGCGACGACCGAGACGAAGCCGAGCAGGCTGGAGGCCTCGCGGAGCGATCACGGCGACCACGCCGGTCGGCTCGGGCAGGGAGAAGTTGAAGAACGGGCCCGCCACCGGGTTGGCCGCGCCGCGGACCTGGGCGATCTTGTCGGCCCAGCCGGCGTACCAGACCCAGCGGTCGATGGCCGCGTCGACCACGGCTTCGGCCTGCCGGGCGCCGAGGCCCTCGGCCGCGCGGACTTCGGCGACGAACTGGGCGCGGCGGCCCTCGAGGAGTTCGGCGACCCGGTAGAGCACCTGGCCCCGGTTGTAGGGGGTCGCCGCGGACCAGCCGGCGAACGCCTTGCGGGCGGCGACCACCGCGTCGCGGGCGTCCTTGCGCGAGGCCAGGGCCGCGTTGGCCAGGAAGCCGCCCTTGTGGTCGGTCACCACGTAGGACCTTCCGCTCTCCGAGCGGGGGAAGGCCCCGCCGATGTACAGCTTGTACGTCTTGCGCACGGCCAGGCGGCCCCCCGGGGGGAGCAGAGTGTCAGACATCGAGGTAGGCCTCCAGGCCGTGGCGGCCGCCTTCCCGGCCGTAACCGGATTCCTTGTACCCGCCGAACGGCGAGGCCGGGTCGAACTTGTTGAACGTGTTGGCCCACACCACGCCGGCCCGCAGCCGGGAGGCCATCCACAAGATCCGCGAGCCCTTGTCGGTCCAGACCCCGGCGGACAGCCCGTAGGGGGTGTTGTTGGCCTTCTCCACCGCCTCGGCCGGGGTCCGGAAGGTGAGCACGGACAGCACCGGGCCGAAGATCTCCTCGCGGGCGATGCGGTGCGCCTGCGAGACGCCGGTGAACACGGTGGGCGGGAACCAGAAGCCCTTGACCGGCAGCTCGCACGGCGGCGACCAGCGCTGCGCGCCCTCGGCCTCGCCGACCTCGGACAGCTCGCGGATCTTGGCCAGCTGGGCCGCCGAGTTGATCGCGCCCACGTCGGTGTTCTTGTCCAGCGGGTCACCCAGGCGCAGCGTGGTGAGGCGCCGTTGCAGCGAGGCGAGCACCTGGTCGTAGACCGACTCCTGGACCAGCAGCCGGGAGCCCGCGCAGCAGACGTGGCCCTGGTTGAAGAAGATGCCGTTCACGATGCCCTCGACGGCCTGGTCGACCGGGGCGTCCTCGAACACGATGTTGGCGGCCTTGCCGCCCAGTTCCAGGGTGAGCTTCTTGCGCGGGTCCGTGGCGCAGGCCCGGGCGATTTCCTTGCCCACCTCGGTGGAGCCGGTGAACGCCACCTTGTTGATCCCGGGGTGGGAGACCAGCGCCCGGCCGGTCTCGCCCGGCGCCGGTCACGATGTTGACCACGCCCGGGGGCAGGTCGGCCTGCTGGCAGATCTCGGCGAAGGTCAGCGCGGTCAGCGGCGTGGTCTCGGCCGGCTTGAGCACCACCGTGTTGCCGCAGGCCAGCGCGGGGGCGATCTTCCAGGCCAGCATGAGCAGCGGGAAGTTCCACGGGATGACCTGGCCGGCCACGCCGAGGGGTTTCGGCGCCGGGCCGTAGCCCGCGTACTCCAGCTTGTCGGCCCAGCCGGCGTGGTAGAAGAAGTGCGCCGCGACCAGCGGGATGTCCACGTCGCGTGACTCCCGGATCGGCTTGCCATTGTCGAGTGACTCCAGGACGGCCAGTTCGCGGGATCGCTCCTGGATGATCCGGGCGATGCGGAACAGGTACTTGCCGCGTTCGGCGGGCGGCATCGTGGACCAGATGTTTTCGTAGGCTGTGCGGGCGGCGGTCACCGCGCGGTCTACGTCGGCCAGGCCCGCCTCGGCCACCTCGGCCAGGACCTCCTCGGTGGCAGGTGAGATGGTCTTGAACGCGCCGCCGTCCGCGGCGGGCGTGAACTCCCCGTCGATGAAGAGCCCGTAGGACTCCTCGAGAGACACGACCGCGCGAGACTCCGGCGCGGGGGCGTACTCGAACTTAGCCATGTCAGTCCAGGGTGAAGTAAGGCGGGATCCTGGCCAGAGCCGCAAGGCCCTTGGCCACCTGGGATTTCACATCTCAACGCTTCTCAAAACATACCCGCCAGATCCTGGCGTCATGTGCAGCCGATGTGCAGCGCAGGCGGCGCTCGCGCCGTCAGACCGTGCAGGTGTGCTCCCACGGACCGGGAATGCGGTGCCGACCGCGCGCCACCACCCGGTAGAGAGCCTCAGCGGCGATCCGAACGCCCGAGGCTCGCAGTATCGCTGCGATCAACCGGGCTGTGCGGTCACCGGTGGCGAGCCAGGCGGCGAACGCCGCGGCACCGCCAGCCGGCGCGGCCCCGGGTTCGGCGTACCACATCCGGGCGCGCGCCTGCTGCTGGGATAGGCCGAGAGCGTCTAGGTCCGCGGTCTGCCATGGCACGGGCCGTCCGGACAGGTGCCAGCGTGCCGCCAGGCGGTGCACGGTGTGACGGCAGAAGCCGCAGGTTCCGTCGAAGACGATGAGGGCCTGCTCAGGCATGGACGGTATGGCCTGCCGGGTCATCCGGCCAGCTCTACGTACGGGGACACCATCAGGTACTCCAGATCCGGCTCCTCGTCATAACCGGTGTGCCGCACTATCGCGAACTGGAAGCCGAGCGGCGTGGGCTGGCCGGCGTAGCTTCTGCCGACCGCCTGGGCGACGAAGTTGCGCAGCAGCTGATAGGGGGCCGATTCGGTCAGCCCAGCCCCGCCATTCTGGATTATGCGGCCCAGCCCGACGCAGATGTCGAACAAGCCCTTGTCCCGGCGGCGGTCGGGCAGCCAGGCGAAATTGCTCCAGGACCGCCTGGCGAGCTCGGAGCTCAGCGCCCATTGGGTTGTCTGGCCGCCGGGCAGCACCACCCGGTACAGCACGTGAACGTCGTGCTGGGCGGGGTTCGGGGCGAAGAACCGCCAGTCCGGGATCAGCGTCCGGGTCGGATCCACCTCCCGCATCCGGTCGAAGTTCCGGTCCGGATGCTGCGAGGCCGCGGTCAGCACCAGCCAGGCCGCGAAGCCGGCCGTGGC
Source organism: uncultured Actinomycetes bacterium (assembly GCA_963819785.1). GTDB lineage: Bacteria > Actinomycetota > Actinomycetes > Streptosporangiales > Streptosporangiaceae > Palsa-504. Next base: position 348,087 of record CAWFXW010000026.1, read on the forward strand.
GAGCAGGCTGCCCGGGCGGACGCCTGTCATGGCCGCTCACCGTGCCCGGCGTCGGCAAAGCCGGTGACGAGCCCGGCCACCTGGCGGGCGACGGCGGCGTCGGCCAGCATTCGCTCGTGCCCCACTCCGGCCAGCACATGTGACTCCGCCCGGGGTACCTGACGGGCGAACTCGTCCTGAAGCTCCTGGTGCACAGGGTCCGCGGCCGCGGTCCGGCCCGCCGTGACGACCAGCAGCGGCACGTCAAGCGGGGCCAGCGTGCCACCCGTCTTCTCAAAGTGGCGCCGCGCGCCTCGCCATTCACGGCACGCCGCGTCCCACTGCCTGGCATCGCGGTACGCCGTAACCAGGTCTGGGCGCACCTCGGCGGGCAGCATGTCCAGCCAGCCCGGCGGTCGCAGCAACCCGCCCCAGCCAAGCTGCAGCGATGTCGCGACCAGCCTGAGGGCCGTCTCCAGGTCGTCCGCGGCCATGGCTTGCCGGGACGAGCGCAGCAGCTCACCCGGATGGCTGGAATCCAGCAGGCACACCGCCCGCACCTGGTCGCGCAGCCGCCCGGCGGCCAGGTAGCAGAGATAGCCGCCGAGCGAATGCCCGGCCAGCACCACCGGGCGCCCGGCGCCAACATGGCGGGTCAGCTCGGTCAGGTCCCGCACACTGAGCTCGAGGTCATAGTCAGCGGACGTCGCGTACCGGCTCGGGCCGTATCCGGCTCGCCAGTACGTCACGACCGGCCAGCGGCGAGACAACTGGCGGACAAGCCACTCCAGCCAGTCCGGACCGCCCATCAGCCCGGCCTCCAGGACCACCACCGGGCCCGAGCCGACCGCCTCGTGGTCCGCCGGGGTCCGGTACCGGTAGACGAGCGCGTTACCCGACGACGGGCGGAACGCGCGCTCACCAGGCTTGGTGCGCGTCACAGCACGACGCCGCGCCTGCCGGGCGACCAGTCCCGCGGTCCACAGGCCCGCGCCGAGCCCGGCCGCGACCCGGGGCAGCACGTCGGACCGGGGCGGCTCGGCGCCGCCATCCGGCCCGGGCCCTGAACGGGCCGCGGCGTACAGCAGCGCCGGGTGCATCGAGATGAACGACCACACGAACCGGCCCAGCCCCATCAGGTGGCCGTTGGCCACGTGGAAGCCGGCCGCAGCGGCAACCATCGGTCTGGCCAGCCGCCCCCGTCCCGCGAACACCACCGGGAACAGGCACTCCATCGCGAGCACGCCGCCGCCCACGCAGCGGGCCGTCCGCGGATACCGGCGCAGCAACTGCCACATCCGGCGCTCGCCGTAGGCCTGGGTACGCATAATGCCGGTCAGCGCGTCTCCGCTGCGCCACGCGCTGCCCGCCAGCTTCGCCCAACCGGACGCGGTGTACGACAGCACCGACTGGAGCGCGACGAACCACAGGCACGCGTCCACGGTCTCCAGCCGGTCTTGGCCGGCTCGCGCCACCGCCGCCGCCGTCTGCACCAGCAGCCCGACCTGATCCGACCCGTCTGCGCCATAGCGCTGCCGTCGTTGCAGCAGCATCGAACTGGCCGCGAGAAACGAATCGGCGGCCAGCCGCGGCCGGCGGGCCTCCGGCCCGGCGATCAGCACAGCCGCCGCCCCGATCCGCGCGGCGTGCAGGGCTTTCGTGACCCGGCGGTCAGCAACCGTGTCATGCAGGCGCAGCGCCCACCGGGGCTCGCCCAGGTGGGCGCTGCGCATCACCGTCCAGTCATTCAGCCCGCCTCGTTCCCGGTCACCGGGCCGCGCCAGGTATTCCAGGCTCGAGACGAGATGAGTCACCGCGCTCAGCCGCTCGGTCAGCGACAGCGCCAGCCAGCGGGGCGGCGGCCTGTCACCGGTAACCGAGCGCGCCAAAGCCGCGATGCGTGACATGGAAAAGGAGCCTTAGCCCAGGACGGTCGTGTCGGTCGGGTATCCGCCTTCCGCGCTAATCCCTGACACAATGAAGCAGCTGACCGGCGACACGGCTTCGTTCATCACAATGGGCTCGGTAGCATCGACGGGAATGGCCGCGAGCGGACCGGAATTCGCTTTCCGGATGACTGCTGACATTACCTCTCCTATCCGTGTGCATAAATGGCAGAGCACCCAATTTGCGCCGCATTCTGCGACACGCGTTTTGGCTGAAATTAGCCCGCTGCGCGCAGGACCGCAACCGTTCAAGTGAGCAACAGGGGCGCACTTGAACGGAACGGTTCAGTGGATGCCAGGAAATCTGTCACAGCCACGTTTACTGTCAGTCCAGGGTGAAGTAGTCCGGACCGGAGTAGCGGCCGGTGGCCAGCTTGGTCCGCTGCATGAGCAGGTCGTTCAGCAGGCTGGAGGCGCCGAAGCGGAACCAGTCCGGATCGAGCCAGTCCTCCCCCGCCGTCTCGTTGACCAGCACCAGGTAGCGGACCGCGTCCTTGGCGGTGCGGATGCCGCCGGCCGGCTTGACGCCGACCTGGCGGCCGCGGGTGACCCGGAAGTCCCGCACGGCCTCCAGCATGACCAGGGTAACCGGGAGCGTGGCGGCCGGGCTGACCTTGCCGGTCGAGGTCTTGATGAAGTCGGCGCCGGCCAGCATGGCCAGCCACGAGGCGCGCCGCACGTTGTCCAGGGTGACCAGCTCGCCCGTCTCCAGGATGACCTTGAGGTGCGCCCGGTCACGGCAGACGTCCCGGACGGCGGCGATCTCGTCGTAGACCAGCTGGTAGTTCCCGGCCAGGAAGGCGCCGCGGTCGATGACCATGTCCACCTCGTCCGCGCCGGACTCGATCGCGAATGCCGCGTCGGCCAGCTTGACCGGCAGGCTGGTCCGGCCGCTGGGGAACGCGGTGGCCACGCTGGCCACGTGGATGCCGGTTCCCTTGACCTCAGCGGCAGCCAGGTGAGCCAGGTCGGGGTAGACGCAGACCGCGGCGACCTGAGGCGCGGTCGGGTCGGCGGGATCGGGGCGCCTGGCCTTGGCGCAGATGGCCCGGACCTTGCCCGGCGTGTCCTGGCCCTCCAGCGTGGTCAGGTCGATCATCGAGATGGCCATGTCGAGCGCCCACTGCTTGGCCGTGGTCTTGATCGACCGGCTGGCCAGCATGGCCGCCCGGGCCTCGGCCCGAACCTGGTCCACCCCGGGCAGGCCGTGCAGGAACTCCCGCAGCGAAGAGCCCGTGCTAACCGGGGCGACAACTGGCGCGCTCATCGGCGACTCCCTCCTGCGACCATTCTCACCCACGGCCGCGACTAGCTAATCACCGCGGCGGCTGCCACGTAGTAGTGAGCGTGAGGCACTGGCTGCTGCGGCGACGCGTTGACTACTCTCGTGCCAAGCCATGGCAAGGGAGGGCAATGGACCAGGGTTTTCCGGGCGGGTCACTTACCGGATTGCAACGGCGGGTCGCCGAGGGCGAGGAGCCGCGCACGATTCTGGAGGAGCTTTGGCGCGCACTGCAGGCACGGCTTTACGGATATGGCTGCAAGCGCCTCGGGGACGCCAGTCAGGCCGACGACTTCGTGCAGAAGGTGTTCCTGAAGATGCAGGTGAACTTCGCCCGGATGATCGCGCGCGAGCCGGTCGAGGCGTGGATATTCACGGTGGCCAGGAACGAGATAGTCGACTGGTACCGGGAGCGGGCCAAGAGCGATGTGCCCGCGGAAGCAGAACTGCTGGATCGCGACTCGGCCGAGGAATCGTGGCGTATTCCGTTCGAGGAGCAGATCGAGACGCGGATCGGGGAAATCGGGCCGCTATATGCCTACCTGCGCGCCATTCTCGCCCGGGGCTGGCTGCGCGATGACGACCTGCGCGCCTACTGGCAGGGAGTCGTGGAGGAGGTACCGCAGCGGACCTTGGCCGAGCAGTTCGGCGTGACCCAGGGACGCATCTCCCAGCTGAAATCGGAGGTCGGGCAGAAGGTCCGGATCGCGCTGTACCTGTCCGAGATCCTGGGCCTGGTCAGGGCTCCGCAGCGGGAGGCCGAGATCGGCTCGCACCTGGAACTGCTGGACCTGGCCGCCGCCTTGACCTCGGCCGATCGCTCGCTGCTGCGGCACGCGGGCGGGGCGGTCCGGCGCGATCCCGTCGGCCAGCCCTACCTGCTCCCCAAGGACGCGGAGCGGGCGATCCAGGCCCGGTCGGCAAGCCTGCGTGACCTGCACGGCGCCGAGTCCAGATACGCCGCGGCCATTCCCAATCCCAATCCCTCTTGCATCGAGAGCCCGTGTGCGAGGCACACGGCTTCCCGCGGCTGATTCCCGCGGCTGACGAAAGCGGAAACGACCATGAGTGAACCCGACGAGCCTGATGAGATCAGCCGCGAGCTCGACGCGATCTTCGCGGAATTCTTCGGGCCGCCGACCGAGATGGACCTGCGGGGCGTCGACCCGGCCACGTTCGCGGTCGGGCTCTCGTACGGCTTCGACAGCTGGCAGCACGCCCGGGTGGTGGCGAACAACCGGCGCCACGTCGCGACGGCGGCTGAGCACTGGGCCGAGCACCATCCCAGCCCGGAGTTCCTGAGCCATGCGGTCGGGGCCGACGAGAGCGCCATCCGGCACCGGGAACTGCTCGACCGGGCCCACCCGGGGTGCGCCGCCTGCGAGGAGCAGCTACAGCGGCTGGCCGGGCCCGACCTCGACCGGCCCGACCTCGACCGGCCCGACCTCGACCGGCTTGACCCGGACGCCCTGCCGGACGACATCGACCTGGCCTGGCTGGCGTTCCAGCCGATGGAGGTGGTCCGGCGGCTGGACAGCCAGACCGAGACGGCCCGCCCGCTGCACATCCGCGGCCGCGCTCAGGACCAGTCCATTACCGCCGAGCCCTACGGCGGGCGGGATTGGCGGATCACCGTCCGGGATCCCCGGGCCCGGCACGCCGCGGTGTGGATCGGCTGGACGAGCCGGCAGATCACCCAGCACGAGGCGATCTTCGAGAACGACCTGGCCGAGATCGACGCCGAGGCGCCCGAAGAGGGGGCCAGGCCGCAGCGCGTGCGGGTCCGGATCACCGACCCGCCGGCACCCGGGTAGGCCGGCGTCCCAGAGCCTGAATCCTGCACCGGAAAGCCGCTGTGGCTTACGATTGAGCTGGCCTCGGTTCCGATCGGACGTCCCCCTTGTACATCTACGTCGAGTTCAAAGTAGAGATCCGTCGTGGCCGCGAGGGCAAGCACGGCCACCGGGTGACGGTCGAGTGCGAGAAGCCGGACGGCGGCCGGGTCGGCCCCACCGACGCTCAGCCGATCACCGCCTCGGTGCAGCGGCTGATGCCCGCGGCAAATGCCGAGCAGCGGATCGGTCTGGGTGAGGAACTGGGGCACTGCATGTTCCCGCCGCGGGTGCTGGCCGCCTTCACCGAGACGCTGCGCGAGCTGAAGGCCGGTACCGGCATCCGGATCCGCCTGCTGTGCGTGGACGAGGAGATGGCGCGCTGGCCGTGGGAACTGGTACGCATCGCGGTGCCGGCCACCGCCCGGCCCCGGTACCTGTTCCGGGACGAGCGTTTCTCACTGGTCCGGACGGTCATCGACCACCGCCCGGCCGCCCAGCCAAAGGAGCGGCGCAACCTGGTCATCCTCACCGTCGACGCCACCAAGGTACTGGCCGAGGCCGAGCTCGAGCCCGACTTCCCCGAGCAGCTCGCGCACGACGCGCCGCTGCGCCGAATCGACCTGCGGCGGCTCGACCTGCCCCGGCCGACTCGCAGGAGCATAGACGAGCTCATCGACCAGGTGGCCGACGGCGAGGATCCGCTGGACATTTTCCACTTCACCGGGCACGGCCGGCCGCCCCGCGACGGCCAGGCCGGGGCGCTGGTGCTGTACCGGGATCAGGACACCGGCAGCGAGCACTACCGGGGCGACGAACTGGCCAGGCAGCTGCAGCGGGCCGGGACGTCGCTGGCGTTCGTCAATGCGTGCTACACCGACCAGGCGGCCATCGCTCCCGGCGACGGGCCCGGTGTCGCGCAGTCGCTGACCGGCATCGTGCCGGTGGTGATCGCCATGCGGGACGCGGTGCGGGACCGGGACGCCAAGGATTTCGCCGAGACGTTCTACCAGTGGCTGCTGAACGGCAGCACCGTCGACGAGGCCGTGGCCCGGGGCCGGCTCGGGCTTGACGAGTCGCTGCCCGGCTGGGGCTACGTGGTGCTCTACAGCCGGGCCAGCAGCGGCCGGTTCCTGGAACCGATGCCGGCGGCCGTCGCGCCGACGCCCGCGGCCCGGGCGCCGATGGACGGAATCCGGCGGTGGGCGATGATGGGCGGCGACCAGGGACACTGGCAGGTCATCCCGGGCGAGGCGGGCCCGGAGCTGCGGCCGGTGGAGGACGCCACCAAGGCCGACATCAGCCACCTGCGCCAGGTCCACGCGTCGCTGGCCCTCAGCAGCGACGGGCGGGTGGTGGCCCAGGTCAACCGGGGCCGGCTCGCCCTGGCTTGGGTGGACCGGGTGCGGCCGCGGCTGGACCGGTGGCCGGAGACGTTCGAGCTGGGGCTGGACGCACAGGAAATACGCCTGCTCGCGGTGGCCGTGGACTACGGTGACGAGGTGGTATGCGTACTGAGTACCGATCAGGTCACTTACCGGGTCGACGTGGCGCCCAGGGTCCGTCCGGTGGTGACGCCGATGTTCGGCGAGCCCACCCGGCACGCGACGATCCTGGCCGGGCAGATCGACACGGTCGACTCAGGTGGCCGGCTGCGCGGCTGGCAAGTGAACCAGGACCGGTACGGCATCGCCGAGGTCAGCTCGCTCGACGGGGCGCGCTCCGCGGGAAGCAAGGTCTACGCGCTGGCCGGGCGGGATGAGGACGGACGGCCGATCGTCGCCGATACCGGATCCATGGGCACGCTGGTGCGCCGTACCGCAGCCGACGAGGTGGTGGTCGTACGGCCGTTGTCCGGAGCCCCGGTGGAGATCCTGCTGAGCAGCGACGGGCACATCGAGCGGGTCGCCGCGGATGGCGGATCGTGAAACGGGCCGCGCTGCTGCGGGACGTGTCGGCCGGGCTTCGCCACCGGCGGCTGGTGTGGGCCGGGATCAGAGGTGACGACGCCGAGCCGCTGGCCGATCTGCCGCAGTTCGAGGGCGCGTATACGATCATCAACGCCTACTCCAGGAGGCTGTCGGTCGACAGCCAGGCCTACGAGGACCTGACCGGGGTCCGGGTCGACCTGGAGACGTGGGACATCGACGACCACCTCGGCGCGCCGGAGACGGCCACGTTCCGCCGGGTGATGCTGCAGGCGCTGTCGGCGCCCAGCGCGCTGCTGCCCTACCGCCCGTCCAGCTTCCTGTCCGCGATCTACTTCGCCCGGCGCGACCGCTGCCTCAACCTGGGACTGTTCGGCGGCCACCAGGCCGCCTTCGAGCACAAGCCGTGGGTCGAGACCTCGCTGGCCGATCTCGGCGTCCGCACCATCCCGTGGACCTACGTGGCCGACGAGGAGCAGCTGCGGACCTACGACATGCTGCGGCACGGGCCGCTGATCCTGCGCCGCAGCCGGACCTCAGGCGGCGAGGGCATCGTTCAGGTCGCCGACGCCGGGCAGCTGAGGCAACAGTGGCCGCGGGCGTCCGAGGCGTTCGCCGGGGTGGCGCCGTACCTGTCCGGCGGCCTGCCGGTCAACGTGGGGGCCACCGCGTGGCACGACGGGGTGACGGTGCACTACCCGTCGGTCCAGCTGATCGGGATACCGGACTGCGTGACGCGGCCGTTCGGCTACTGCGGCAACGACTATGGCCTGGTCAAGGACCTCGACCGCGCCATCCTGGACCAGATCGAGCTGGCCACGGTCACCATCGGGAACTGGCTGCGCAGCTTCGGTTACCGCGGGACGTTCGGGGTGGACTTCCTCGTGCACGACGGGATACCGCTGTTCACCGAGGTCAACCCGCGCTTCCAGGGCTCGACCCACGCCTCGTGCAAGCTTGCCATCGACGCGGGCGAGAGCTGCCTGATGCTCGAGCACCTGGCGGCCATCATGGGCATGTCCGCGCCGCCGCAGCGCCCGGTCGCCGAACTCGCCGCCGAGGCGCCCGCGCTGGCCCACTTCGTCGTGCACTGGGTGGGCGAGGGGGCGGAGCGGCTTGACGCCTCGCCGCTGGTCCGGCTGGCCATGGCGACCGGCCGGCCCATCCGGGCCGAGGTCCAGACGCGGCCGGGGCTGCTCACCGAGCGGGGCGCCGCGGTCGCTCGCATTGTCTGCCGGGAGTCGGTGACGCGGACCGGGTTCGAACTGACCGAGCCGTGGGCCGGCGTAGTTTCGACGTGGAAGGCCGCCGCGACCCGTCCCACGGTCGTGTCCGCGGAGCAAGTGATGACGCCAGGATCTCTGGGGGGCTAGATGAGGCAGTTCAAGGCCCGGCGAGAGCCGCGATCGGGAACCAAGACGTTCTTCGAGCACGGGCGGGACGAGTACCTAGCGGCCAAGGTGCCGCCGTGGGTGGAACCGCGGCGGTTCTGCAACGCGCTGGAGGAGATCCACTCACCGCTCGGCCCGCTCTACAAGCGCAGCGGATACCCCTGGATCACCCTGGTGCTGGGCAGCGGCTGCCTGGAAGCCGGGCACGACATCAGCGGCACCCGGATCCGCGACGTGCCGGCCATCGTGCAGCGGCTGCTGGCCGACGCCGACCCGCTGCCCGACGGGACGAACGCGGCGAAGCTGGCCGGCGCGTTTGCGGCCTCCCTAATCGCCGACCGGCTGGGACTGCCGATGACCCGGGCCGGTGACGACGGCGACCAGGCGGCCGAGCCGGGCGAGCCCGGTCCGCGCTTCGGCGGCTCGTTCGACGCCACGACCGACCTGAAGACGGCCAAGCTCCTGCTCTGCGCGGCCCTGCTGACCCGCCTGTACCACCTGGCCAGCGCGGCGGCCCCGGACGCGCTCAGCCGCACCGGTCACGACCGGGTCGCCCTGCCGATCGGGCGGGCCGGCTCGGCCGAGCTCGAGACCGACGCCCTCCAGCCAGTCCTGGGCCTGCTCGAGGAGCTGCTCAGCTCGACGAAGGAGAACGGGCACGACACCGGGGACACCGTCCTGCACCAGGCGCTGACCACGATCGACAGCTCGCTCAGCCCGCGGGGCCACCAGCCGTCGCTGCGGGTGGGAGACGTCCAGCTGCTGACCGAACTGTGCTGGTACTCCCTGACCCAGGGCACCTCGGTGTACCCGGGATGGAACGACCTGCTGCTGCACCTGAGCACCCGGACCTCCCCCGCGCTGTTCGACCGGTGGCTGCCTCGCCCCGCCTTCGACGACATCGATGCCGCCTGCCAGTTCGTGGAGCAGCGCTACGCGGCCACGACCCAGCTGTCCTGGAACGAGCTGGAAGACGACGACGAGACCGACCGGGAACGTTTCTACGCGACGGTGGCCGCGATCTTGCGCCAGCAGGCCGCCCTGCGCGAAGGCTTCCTGCAGTCCTCGCCGCTGCAGCCGCCCATCGCGTCGGCCTTCGTCACGTCGTTCGACCTGGAGCTCGAGATGGCCATGTGGCGCTCGAGCACTGAGCCGTTCGTGATCGCGGTACCGATGAACCTGCTGCAAGACGTGGCCGAACCCGTGACGTGCCTGGCGTCGGTGTGCTGGCTGGGCTGCCTGATCCGGCCCGACCACGACCTCCCGCTTGAGGAGCAACTGGAACGGCTGCGCACCCCGGCCGAGGAGGACTGGTTCCTGCTCAACGGCGAAGGCGCCTACGAGCTGACCTACGGCAACTACCCGGTGGTGGTCCGGCTCAGCGGGTCGCCCCTGATGCGGGCGCCGCGGCTGTGGACCGAGGACGGCAGTGACTGGAACGACCTGTGCCGGCGGCTGCTGAAGGACTACCACATCGAGCTGCCGGGCGATCCGCCCGACCTCAACGAGCCGGAACTGCGGATGGCGCACGTGGCCCTGCTCGACGAGTACTCGGCCATGCAGCACGCGGCGTCGGAGTTCCTGGTCTACCAGCCCGACCGGAGCAACGAGCGGGTCCGCCAGGGCCTGCCCGCCGCCCTGTTCGGGACCAGGGGCTCGGCGTTCGCCCGGTTCTGGATGATGATGGGGGTCCAGGTCAGCGACAGCAGCATCCGCTACCGGTTCGCGTCACAGATGACGGTGCCGACCAGCATCGACGGCGAATCGGTCAAGAAGGCTCCGACGCCGAGCCGCGCCGGGCTGGTGGTCAACTGGCGCACCGACGACACGGTGCGCGACCTGCTCGGCTGGTACAACTTTGACGTCGTGACCGACCGCTGCGAGAACTTCCAGGTCGACCTCCAGCACTATCTGCGGCACCTGCAGAGCACCACCCATCGCCCCGCCGCGCGTAAGAGATGTGAGCTGACTTGATCACCCTGGAGCAGTGGAAGAAGAACTTCCTCGACAAGGACACCTGCCCGTGGCGCGGCCCCAAGCCGATGGAGCCGGGCGACGACGACCTGCTGATCGGGCGGCAGGAGGACCGCGACCGCTTCGCGCACGAGGTGCTGACCCATCAGCTGGTCATCTTGCACGGCGAGTCCGGGGTGGGGAAGTCGTCCCTGCTCAACGTCGGCCTCGTCCGTGACCTCACCGAGCGCGGCTTCCAGCCGATCGTCTGCCGCAACTGGACCAGGGAAGCGGGCAGCCCGGACCGGCCCGAGGACTTCGTCGCGGCCAAGGTGGCCGCCGAGCTGCGATCGCTGGGCGTCGACATCGACACCGCCGCGCCGCAGTCCATGGTGGAACAGCTCAACGCGAGCTACGGCGAGCTGGCGGTGCTGGTGCTCGACCAGTTCGAGGAGCTCATCCGGCACCAGCGGCCGTTCTTCAAGCGGGCCATGGACTGGGTCGTCGAGCTCAACGGCAGGTACGACATCCACGTGGTCATCTCGCTGCGCTCGGAGTACGTGCACCGGCTCAAGGCGCTCAACGCGCAGATCCGGCCGTTCTCGATGTCGACCTTCGAGCTGGAGGCGCTGACCGCGGCCGAGCACGTCCGCGACATCATGGCCAGCGGCAATCCCGGCCACTTCGGCAGTACGGCCTCGCTGCGCACCGAGGACGCGGTTCCCGACCCGGCGGGCCTGGCCCTCACCCTCGAGGCGATCGAGTTGCTGCTCGGCGAGTGGAACTCGATGCAGGAAACCGAGTTCAGGTCCGCCGACGTGGGACTGCTGCATCTGCAGGGTGCGCTGTACGCGCTGCACGCCCGGGCCAAGCCCGGGGGAAACGCCATCCGGGCCGAGCACGTCCGGCAGATGATCGCGGCCGCCGCCCGGCGGCACCGGGACATTTTCACGCTCGGCCTGATCGAGTCGGTGGCCCGCAAGCTCGACCTGTGCGAGGAGGCCTGCCTCGACGAGAACCCGGCGAGCAGCCTGGATGAGTTCCTGATCGCCGGCACCCGCGAGGCGGTGCGGCGGACCGCGGCGCACCTGTCCAGCGGCGGCTTCAAGCTGGACCGCGAGGCGTGGGACCTGGCCCAGCTCGCGCTCGAGCGCGAGCTGCGGATCCTCAGTGAGATCGAGCCGTCCGCGGCCGAGCGCGCCTTCCGGATCATCTACGGTCTGGGTACCACCGCGGGGCCGGCCGCGGCGGGGGTCGTCGACCTGCTCAGCGTGCCGCGGACCGAGGCCGTGACGGCGGCCCGCCTGCGCCTGCCGATCGGGGAGGTGCAGGACTCGCCGCTGGCCGAGCTGGGAATCGTGATGTCGCCCTGGGAGGCCGATCCCGAGGGCCTGTCGGCCGGCCCGATGCTCGGGTACCCGGCGCCCGAGGTGATCGTCGAGGAACTGCGGCGCTTCGCCTTCGCGCTGGAGTGGCTCACCACGTCCTCGCTGATCAGGCCGACGTCACCGGCGGTGGACTGCACCATGCTCTCGCTCATCCACGACGGGTTCGGCGAGGCGCTCGAGGACTGGGCCGACTCTGAGCAGACCGGGCCCGCGGCGGCGCTGGTGCTGCTGACCGGCGCGCAGGGCGACGTGTTCGACTGGGCCCTCGATGATCCCGAGGGATGCTGGCCCCAGTTCGACGGCGCGGGCCAGGACCGGACCATCGTCAACCTGCGCTGGCGCAACTGCCGGGTCACGGCCCGGTTCCGGCACATCGTGTTCGCCAACTGTGACTTCCGGGGCACCCGCTTCGAGAACTGCTCGTTCGAGGGCACGGTGTTCATCAACTGCCTGCTGGACGGGGCGACGTTCGGCGACTGCGAGATCGTCGGGCCGGTGGTCAGCGCGTCCGCGGCGGTCTACGACCAGGATGGCATGCCGTCGTTCCGGCTCACCGGGCTCGACGCCTCGACCCGCGCGGCGCTGAGCCACTACCGCGGGGAGGATTTCTCCGGGGCGGTGTACTCGGTCACGTCGGGCATCCCGGTGACGAACACGCTGGGCGGCCGGGCGAAGCTGCTCGACTGGGCGGCCCAGCGCGGCGGCCTGACCATGTACGGCGGCCGGCTGAGTTCGCTGATGGTCCGCAGCGGGCGGTTCCGGGACGGCGGCGAGCTCGCGCTGCGGCACATCGCCGGGTCCTCGCTCGACATCACCGAACAGGGACCGGCGAAGATCCAGATCTTCGGCAGCTCGATCCGCGGGCTGTCGATCAGCCGCCGGATCAGCGCCGAGGAGCAGCCCGGTGAGATCGACCTCACGGTAAAGGGCTCGGTGCTGGCCAACACCTGGTTCGACGAGGGGCTGACCGGGACGGCGCGGATCGAGGGCAGCGTGGTCTGGCAGCTGCTGAACGTCAGCGAGCGCAGCCGCTACCAGGTCACGCTGGAGAATTGCACCCGGTACGGGGCGGTCAACATCGAGGACAGCGCCGACGCCGGGCGCAAGGCCGACTTCGGCGAGCACAGCATCGCCGATCGCGCCGACATCGTGCACCGGGCCCGATTGATGGCGTACCGGCGGGAGCCGGCCATGGTGGAGCTAGACCAGTAGCGCCTCGATCAGCGCCATCCTGACGAACAGCGCGTCGTCGCTCTGCTCGAACATGCGGATGCGCGGGTCATCGCGCGCGTTGCTGGCGATTTCGTCGATGACCGGCATGGGCGACAGCACCACCGCGCCGGGCGGCAGCGCGGCCAGGGCCTTACGGTCCACCCGCAGGCGCGCCCGCCCCGGCTCGTCCAGGGCGCCGTGCGGGATGCCGGCCACGTACAGCACGTCCACGTCATCGACGTCCCACGGTTTGCGCTGCTCAGCTGGCAGTTCTTCGTGGCCGGCCAGGTGCGGGTCGGTGATGGCCACCAGCCGTCGCGGCGGGAACCGCGCGAACAGCCGCAACAGGCTGCGCACCGCTCGCATCCGCAGGTCGCCGCAGACGGCCACGGTCAGCTCCGAGACCGGCCCGCGGGCCTGTTCGATCGCGTACAGGTCGATCAGGGCCTGGGACGGGTGCTCGCCGTAGCGGCCCGCGTCGCCGCCGTTCAGGAAGCTGCTGACCAGCAGTTTCGTTAGAGTCTGCGAGGCCTCGAGCGGCCGGCCGGGGCGGGCGACAACCAGGTCCACGTAGCCGCTCACCACGCGCAGCGTGTCGGCCCACCCCTCGGGCACCGCGTCCGCGTTCCCGCGGCGCTCCACGACGTCGATGGACTGCCCGCCCAGCCGGGCCGCCGCCGCCGCGAAGCCCACCCGGGTGCGCAGCGAGGATTCCAGGAACAAAAGCCCCACGAGCGGCGGCCGGGGCAGCCTGCTCGGCGCGCCGGCCCGCAGGGCGGTCGCGCGCGAGAGGATGTGCCGGATCTGCTCGGTGCCCAGGTCATCGACGCCGGCCACCACCCGGTTCGGCGCGGGCTTCAGACCATCACCGGCCGCTGGTGGCGGTAGGGCGCGCCGGGAGTGACGAAGCTCAGCGTGTTGTGCGTGCACGGCGGGCAGTCCGGGCCCAGCACCGCCCCGCGGCTGGCCGCGACGTCCACCGCGCGCAGGTAGGTCTGCTCGAGTTCGGCCGCTCCGGAGGGTTTGCTGGTCCCGCAGCGGCGTGGCCGGGTCGGGCCGGAACGGGCTCAGCACCGGGACCCCGCCACGCTCGGCGATGGCCGCCACCCCGGCTAGCGTCGCTTCCATCGGCTCCAGGCCGACCATCAGCATCGAGCGGACGCGGCCCGGGCCGAGCGCCTCGGCGGCCTCCTCGATGAAACCCAGGTAGAAGTCCAGGCCCTGGTTGTACTTGTGCCGCATGACCTGCTGGGCGTGGGTCTGGCTGAACACCTCGATGTTGATCGAGATCTCGTTCACGCCCAGCTTGTCCAGCAGGGGCAGGTCGAGCAGGCCGGGCAGCGGCACCATCATGATGTCGACCGGGATATCCGGGAACTCCAGCAGCACGCGCCGGTAGAGCTCCTGCATGAAGTCGAAGTCAGGCCGCTTGGGCGTGCCGCCGGAGATCAGCATGTGGTGCGCGGGCTGGCGCTCGTCGCAGACCGCGACGCGGGCCGCCTCGAGCAGGGCGTCGATCGGCTTGGTGCCGTACACGTCGAGCGGGTCGTCGTAAGGGATGTTGCAGAACGTGCAGGTCATGGCGCAGCCGCGGAGCGGCGACAGCCGCACGCGGTCGCCGTGGGTCACGACGAAGTTGTTCAGCGGGCCGAACCGTTCCGCGTGCCCGTGGTAGCGCGGCGGCGGCCAGAACCGGGCCGGGCTGGCCAGCCCGGCGCCGTGCACCCACAGGCCGTCCACGCCGTGGTCCAGGACGAACCGCGAGCCGGAGACGAAGTTCGGGTTGTGGTCGTTGATCGGCGCGTTGACCCATACGTCGTCGTCGAGCTCAAGGATCAAGCCGGTCGTGGAGGCGTAGTCGGCCGGGGTGAGATCACTGTGGCTGGTGGCCTCGCGCAAGGCCTGGCGGGCGGGCCGTGAGATCTCGATCCCCTCGGCCAGCAACTGGAACTTCAGCCGCTGGGCCACGCTCAGTGTCGTTGCCATGTGCCTCGATCCGACCATGCCCGTTACTACTATGGAAAAACACTGCACTGCACCTTGTCTACGGCAGCGCGGGAAGGATGACCCTATGCCGCGGCCGGGCCCCCCGCTCGATGACGAGGTGCGGCCGCGGGTCATCGCCGCGATGCTCGCCCGGCGCAGCATCAGGGAAGGGTTCGATGGCCAGCCTATCCCTGACCCGGTCCTGAAGGAGATCGTTCGCTGCGGCCTGGCCGCTCCGTCGTCCAAGAACGCCCAGCCCTGGCGGATGCACGTCGTCACCGACCGGGTGAGGCTCGGCAAGCTCGCCGACGCGGTCGAGCACGCCGACGGCGCGGCGGAGTACGTGCCGCACGACCCGGCCACGGGCCGCCCGCGGCCGGCCTACGTCTCGACCGTGCGCGAGTCGGCGCAGGTGCTGCGCGAGGTGGCGGCGGCGATCTTCATCGAGAACCGCGGCCTGTTCAGCAACGGCCGCGCCGCGCTGGTCGGCGCGACCCGCCCGGCGCTGGCCGGCTCGCTGATGGGCTTCAGCCTGGAGATGATCGGCATCGGGGCCGCGGTCGAGAACATGTGGCTGGCCGCCGAGGCGCTCGGCGTCCGGGTCGCGTTCATGGGCGACGTCGTGATCGCGGAGGACGACATCCGCGTCGCGCTGGATCTTACCGGTGACCTGGCCGGCGTGCTCGCGCTCGGGTTCAGCGACGTGCCGCTGCCGCCGCGCCGCCAGCGGCTGGACGAGCAGGACGCCGACCACGTCGTCTGGCACGACGCGCGCGACTAGGGGCCCTGGCCTGGGGCGGGAAAGCTGGAGCGCGGCCGTTCGGGGCTTGTGGCACACAACCCCCGATAGACCTACGGGGGCGGTGGCCCACGCACCCCATGTGTGAGGCGTGCGGGGTTTCGAGGGCGGGGCGGGCTGCCTGCTCGGGGCTGGTTGGCGGGTGGGGCTAATCGCTGGAGGGGCGGGGGCGTGTAGTTAGCGACAGCCCAACTGGTGAGACGAGGGACATCATGACCGGAACCTACCTGGCCGTAGCAGCAGCGCTGGTGATCGCCGGTGTCGTCACCGGTGTCTTCATCGTGATCTGCCTGGGCATCCACCGCGAAGAGCGCCGCGGCAGCCTGACCAAGCAAAGCGACAGCCGGATGGACCGCGGGGTCCGGCGCCTCAACGGCGCCGGCTCCCGGGGCTACTGGCTACGGGTCGTCCCCAACGACGACTCCTCCGACGGCGAGTCCTACGACGACGCTTACGACGAGGCCGCGTAATGACCGGCCAGCACGGGCCGGGGCCAGGCCCCGCCCGCCCCGGACAGGAAGGACCGTCCCCGGCGATGCGACCGCTGCGCGCCCCGGCCGACGTGCTGGCCCAGCCGATACCCCTGCCTTATCCACCGGAACTGCCGGCCGGGCTCACCCCCCGGCCGCGCGTGCTCCAGCTCACCGACGCCGATGCCGTCTCCCGCGGCCTGGCCGACGGCACGCCGCGGGACCGGGCGGCCAACCACGAGGTGCGGGCGGGCCTGGACCTCGTGCAGGCCACCGCCAGGGACCTGGACCCGCGGGCGAGGATCGTGTGCGCGGCCTCCAGCGCCACCGCGACCCGGCACCTGGACGTCGTGACCGCCGCCGGCGGGAACACCTGGCTGATCCGCCGCGGCCTGCGCGGTCACGTTCATCGGGCCGCGACGGCAGCCTCGATGAGGTAGCCGAGGGCCAGCAGTTCCTCCTCACCGCCGGGCGGGCCGACCAGCTGCAGCGACGCGGGGAGGCCGGCCGGGCCGCCGGGCACGGGCAGCGCCAGCGCGGGCAGGCCGGCCAGGTTGGCGGGCATGGTCAGCAAGGTGAGCGGGATGCGTCCCGCCCGCTCGCCGAGCACCGGCGGAGCGCCCACCAGCGTGGGCAGGGCCAGGACCGGGTGGCGGGCCTGCAGGCCGGCGAACCAGTCGCGGACCGAGTCCCGGGTCCGGTTGGCGGCCGCCTCCTGGCCGGCGTTCACCCTGGCCGCCCCGGGCAGGTTGCGCTGGTTGTACGAGCTGAGCCGGGCCAGGTCGGGCAGCAGGTACCCGTTGACCTGGAAGGCCTCGACGTCGATGAGCACGCCGCCCGCGGTGTTGGCGGCCGCGAAGTCCAGGCCCGCGACCTGCGTGGTCACGATGCCCGCGGCGGTCAGCGCGGCGTCGATCGCGGCCTCGACGGCCGGGTCGACCGGCGGGTCGGTTTCCGGCCGGACCCGGGCCACTGGAAGCTGGCCGGATCCGGCCGTGAAGCCCGGTTCGATCAGGCGCATGCCGCGCTCGACCGCGGCCACGTCCGCGCCCAGCGGGCCAACCGTGTCCATCGACCGGGCCAGCGGGTAGACGCCCTCGACCGGTACCCGGCCCCAGGTCGTCTTCAGGCCCACGACACCGCAGCAGGCCGCGGGAATCCGCACCGAACCGCCGGTATCGGTGCCCAGGGCGACGTCGGCCTCGCCGGTGGCGACCGCGACCGCCGAGCCGCTGGACGAGCCGCCGGGCACGCGCCGCGGGTCTGCCGGGTTCACCGGGGTCCCGGACCAGGCGTTGGTGCCGACCGCGGACCAGCACAGCTCGGCCAGGTTGGTCTTGCCCAGAATCTGGGCCCCGGCGCGGCGGGCCGCGGCCACCACGGCCGCGTCCCGGCCGGCGGGCGCGGCCCGCTCGGCGATTACCGGGCAGCCGACCGTGGTCGGCAGGCCCGCGACGTCGATGCAGTCCTTGACCGCGAGCCGCGCGCCCGGTGTTCCGGTCCCGGCGCCGTCCAGACGCACGATCCAGGTCGGACTGCCGCCGTCGCGATCCATACCGGCTATTGTCCCCGGCGGGTACGGGAGGAGTCCGGCCGGGTTAGCGCCGCCAAGAAGTCACGGACTCTTCGCCTGGAAGTCACGGCGGCTGTGGCGCTTCGATCCTGAAGTAACGCACCTTGTGAAGCATGAGGGTTGCGATCATCACCGAATCGTTCCCACCCGACGTCAACGGCGTCGCGCACTGCGTGGTGCGGGTGGCCGAGCTCCTCGCCGCCCGCGGCCACCAGCCTCTTGTCATCGCGCCGAAGCCGCCGCGGGCCACGCGGTCACGGCGGGAGGACTCCGATCCCGGACCGTTCCCCTACCCCGTCGTGCGCGTCCCCGCCGTGCCGCTGCCCGGCTATCCGAGCTTCCGGCTCGGGCTGCCGAGCAGGCGCCTGCGTAACGCGCTGATCAAGCACCGGACCGAGGTCGTTCACCTGGCCAGCCCGGTGGTGCTCGGCGCCCACGGCGCCGCGGTGGCCAGACGGCTTGGCCTGCCCGTGGTCGCGGTGTTTCAGACCGACCTGCCGTCCTACGCCCATGCGTACCGGCTCGGCCGGGCTGGCGAGGTGGTCGCGTGGCGGTGGCTGCGCGGCATCCATAACCGGGCCGCGCGGACGCTGGCGCCGTCCACGGTCACCGCGACCAGCCTCCTCGGCCGCGGCATCGCCGACGTGTGGCTGTGGGGCCGCGGCGTGGACACGGCCCGGTTCGACCCGGTTCGGCGCAGCGCCCAGATCCGGGCCCGCCTGGCGCCCGGCGGTGAGCTCATCGCCGGCTACGTGGGCCGCCTGGCGCCGGAGAAGCACGTCGAGCTGCTGGCCGGGATCACCGCGCTGCCCGGGGTGCGGCTGGTCATCGTCGGCGCCGGACCGAGCGAGGCCGCGCTGCGCCAGCAGCTGCCCGGCGCGGTGTTCCTCGGCGAGCGCCGCGGCGACGAGCTGGCGGCCATCTACGCCAGCCTCGACGTGTTCGTGCACAGCGGGCCGTACGAGACGTTCGGGCAGACGCTGCAGGAGGCCGCCGCGAGCGGGCTCCCGGTGGTGGCGCCGGCCGCGGGCGGGCCGCTGGACCTGGTGGAGGACGGCGTGACCGGATACCTGGTGCCGCCCGGCGACGCGGACGCCTTCGCCGCCGCGGTCGCGCGGCTGGCCGCGGACCCGGCGAGCCGGGTCGCGTTCGGCGCGGCCGGGAGGCGCAAGGTGCTCACCCGGAGCTGGCCCGCGCTGACCGAGGAGCTGATCGGTCATTACGCCGCGGTCCTGGGCCGCAAGCGCACCGCGAAGGTCACGACATGAGGATCGTGCGGGTGGCGAACTACGTCGCGCCGCACTCCGGCGGGCTGCGCACGTCGCTGCGCGAACTCGGCGCCGGCTACCTGGCCGCGGGCCACGACCCGGTGCTGATCATCCCCGGCCCGAGCGACAGCGACGAGCAGACCCCGCAGGGCCGGGTGATCACGCTGAGCGGGCCGCGGCTGCCGTTCACCGGCGGGTACCGGGCGCTGCTGCGCAAGCGGCGGGTGGCGGCGCTGCTCAGCGAGCTGCGGCCGGACACGCTCGAGGTATCGGACCGGACCACGCTGCGCTGGACCGGGCGGTGGGCGCGCGAGCACGGCGTGCCGGCCGTGATGATCTCGCACGAGAGCCTGACCGCGCTGATGCGGCTGGCCGTGCCCGGGCTTGATCTGCCCGGGCTGACCCGGTGGGGTCCCGCCTTGGCCCTGGTCAACGCGGTCAACCGGCGGACCGCCCGCGCGTACCGGCGGGTGATCTGCACCACCGCCTGGGCGGCCGCGGAGTTCGAGCGGATCGGCGCCGCCAACCTGGTGCGGGCCCCGCTCGGCGTCGACCTGGCCACGTTCGCCGCACCCGGTCCCGGCCCGCGGGGCAGGCCGGCGCGGGACGCCTACGCCGCGCCGGACGAGGTCCTGCTCGTGCACGCCGGGCGGCTGTCCCCGGAGAAGAAGCCGCAGCGGTCGCTCACCACGCTCGCCACCCTGCGCGCCAGCGGCCTGCCCGCCAGGCTCGTGGTGGCCGGGGACGGCCCGCTGCGCCGGCGGCTGGAACGGCGCGCGGCACGTGACCGCCTGCCGGTCACGTTCGCCGGCTTCCTGCCCGACCGAACCGATCTGGCCGCCCTGCTGGCCAGCGCCGACGTGGCCATCGCCCCGGGACCGGCGGAGACCTTCGGGCTGGCCGGGCTGGAGGCGCTGGCCTGCGGGACGCCGGTGGTGGTGAGCGCGGAGTCCGCGCTGCCCGAGGTGGTGGGCGAGGCCGGGGCCGCCGTGCCCGGCGAGGACCTGTCCGCCGGGGTCACCACCGTGCTGTCCTGGCCCGAGGAGGCGCGCCGGGCCGCGGCCCGGGCCCGGGCCGAACGCTTCGGCTGGCCCGCGGCCGTGCGGGCGTTCCTGGCCATCCACGAGTCGCTGGAGGAGGACGACGTGCAGACCGGAGCCGCCGTGAGGGCCGCGGTGACCGCCGAGCGGAGGCCGGCATGACGACCTTCGTCGCACTCGGCGACTCCATCACGGTGGGCATGGGCGACCCCGCCCCCGACGGCGGCGGCTGGCGCGGCTGGGCCGCGCTGCTGGCCGCCAGCCTGCACCAGCCCGTCATGCACAACCTGGCCACCCTCGGCGCGCTGGCGGCCGACGTGGAGCGCACCCAGCTGCCGGCCGCCACGGAGCTGAAGCCCGACGTGGCCAGCGTGGTCGTCGGCATCAACGACACCCTGCGCGGCAACTTCGACCCGCAGCACACCGGCGCGGCGCTGGCCCGGACGGTGGCGGGCCTGCGGGCGGCGGGCGCCCAGGTGCTCACCATGCGGCTGCCGGACCCCGGGCAGATGTTCGGCCTGCCCAAGTCGCTGGCCAAGCCGCTGGGCCGACGGGTGCGCGCGGTAAACGAGGCAATAGACGACATAGCGCTCCGCTACGGCACGCTGCACCTGGACGCGGCGGCCCGTGACCCGGCCATCTACGAGCGGCGCTACTGGAGCGTGGACCGGCTGCACCCGAACGAGCGCGGGCACCGCTTCATGGCCTGCCAGTTCCACGCCCTGCTGGCCGGCGCGGATTTCCCGGTCGGTCCCGGGCCCGACCCGGAACCGTCCACGCCGCCGCCGTCGCGCATGGCCGAGATCCGGTGGATGGCCACCAAGGGCACCACGTGGCTGGCCCGGCGGTCCCGCGACCTAGTGCCGGCGCTGCTGGCCCTGGCCGTGCGCGAATGGCTGACCGCCGAGGACGAGGTGGCCGAACGGGAACTTGTCCCGGTTTCCGAGCACCCGTCAACCTGAACGCACTCAGAAAACGTTCAGGAAACTTAGAGCATTGCGAGCGGTTGTCCTTGGCTGGGCTCAAGGTCCGCGACCGAATATCTAGGTGTAAGCCCGAGGGAGGTCTGGGGGGAGGCCTCCCCCCAGAAATAGAGGGATGTAGCCGCCAGGACCGCGGCGCTCGGATTGAGGGGCGATACCCATGAGCCAGACTTTTGACCCAGACAACTCAGGACAGGCCGGCGAGAACAAGGGCGGACCAGGCTCGGCGGCGGGACACGGACAGGGTTACCCCTATGGCTACCCGGCGCCTCAGGGTTATCAGGCGGCCCCCGGCTACGCAGGCGGGTCCTGGTACGCGGGCGGTCCGGGTTACGGCAGCGAGCCGCCGATGCCGCCGCGGGGCAGCCGCAAGCGCGGGCTGGTCGTGACCGGCGTGGTGGCACTGGCCGCCGGGGCGGCGCTGGGCGGATTGATCGGGAGCATGGACCACACCGTGGCGGGCACGGTCACGGCCACGTCAAAGACGGCGCTGACGTCAAGCGAGATCGCCTCCCGGGTGGATCCGGCGCTGGTCGACGTGGTGTCCACCGACAGCCTCCAGGGGGCGACCTCGGAGGGCACCGGCATCGTGCTCACCTCCACCGGTGAGGTGCTGACCAACAACCACGTCATCGAGGGCGCCACTTCGATCAAGGCGATCGACATCGGCAACGGCCGCACCTACACGGCCACCGTGGTGGGCTACGACGCCAGCCACGACGTGGCGGTGATCCAGCTCCAGGACGCGTCGGGGCTGACCACCGCCAGCCTGGGCGACTCCTCCACGGTGCAGACCGGGGACCGCGTGACCGCGCTCGGCAACGCCGAAGGCAAGGAGGGCACCCCGGCGGTCGCGACCGGGACGGTGACCGCGCTGAACCAGTCGATCACCGCGTCGGACGAGCTGTCCAGCGTCAGCGAGCAGCTCACCGGGCTGATCGAGAGCAACGTGCCGATCCAGCCCGGCGACTCGGGCGGCCCGCTGGTCAACTCCTACGGCCAGGTGATCGGGATGGACACCGCCGGGTCCTCGAACTTCCAGTTCCAGGGCCAGTCCTCGGCCGCGACCCAGGCCTACACGATCCCGATCAACGACGCGCTGTCCATCGCCAAGCAGATCGAGGCGGGCACCACGTCGGCTGACGTGCACATCGGCACCACCGCCTTCCTCGGGCTCGAGATCGGCGGGTCGAACAGCAACTCGGGCGGGTTCGGCGGCTTCGGCGGGCAGAACAGCCAGACCACCACGTCCGGCGTGAGCATCGCCGGGACCGTCTCCGGCTCCCCCGCCGCCAACGCGGGCCTGACCGAGGGCGACACCATCACCGCGATCGCCGGCCAGTCGGTCAGCTCGGCCAAGGACGTCGCGCACACCCTGGTCAAGTACCACCCCGGCGACTCGATCTCGGTCAGCTGGACCGACACCTCCGGCCAGTCCCACACCGCCAACTTGACCCTGACCACCGGCCCGGCCGCGTAACAGTGCTGGCCCGGGGGACGACCCCCCGGATCCCCCCGCTCCCGGGGGATCCTCCCCCCGGACCCCCCGGAAGTGATCCCCGCCTCCCTGCGGCGGGGATCACTTGCTTTTCACGTGGCCGAGGGCACGCACCACGGCCCGTTCGGGATAAAAAGGGAACCGGGACCGGTGAGGAGGGATCGGGTGCGTACGGCGCGACTTCACGCGGCCGGTGACCTGCGGGTCAGCGACGAGCCGGCGCCGGCGGCGGTGGCCGGGACGAGCCTGGTGCGGGTCACCGCGGTCGGGATCTGCGGCTCTGACCTGCACTGGTGGGACGAGGGCGCGATCGGCGACGCGACGCTCGGGCATCCGCTGGTGCTCGGCCACGAGGGGGCCGGGGTGATCGCCGACGGGCCGCGGCGCGGCGAGCGGGTCGCCATCGACCCGGCCATCACCTGCGGGACCTGCCGAGCCTGCCGGGACGGCTACGCGAACCTGTGCTACCGGATCCGGTTCGCCGGGCACGGCGAGACCGACGGCATGATGCGCGAGGTCATAGCCTGGCCCGCGGACCTGCTGTACCCGCTGCCCGATGGCGTTTCGGACACCGACGGGGCGCTGCTCGAGCCGCTCGGGGTGGCCATCCACAGCATGGATCTCGGGCACCTGCCGTTCGGCGGCACCGCGTCGGTGATCGGCTGCGGGCCGATCGGGTTGCTGCTCATCGCGGTGCTGAAGGCGGCGGGCGCGAGCTCGGTCCTGGCCGTCGAGCCGCTGGCGCACCGGCGCGCGGCGGCCGCGCGGTACGGCGCGGACCTGGTGGCCGAGCCGGGTGCGGCGGACCTGACCGGTCCCGGCGTGGACGTGGCGTTCGAGGCGGCGGGCACCGGCGAGGCGGTCCGGCTGGCCATGGAGTCGGTGCGGCCCGGCGGGCGGGTGGTGCTGGCCGGCATCCCCGGCGACGACGCGATCACGTTCCAGGCCTCGGCGGCGCGGCGCAAAGGGCTGACGATCGCGCTGGTACGGCGGATGAACCACGTCTACCCGCGGGCGATCAGCCTGGCCGCGCGCGGGGTGGTGGACCTGGGTGCCCTGGTGAGCAGGAGGGAAGGGCTGGGCTCGGCGGCCGGGGCGTTCGGGGAGGCGGCGCGTCGCACCGGTCTGAAGGTGATCATCGAGCCGCAGCGCTAGCCTGTGATCTGTGCGTACGGCCCGGCTCGCGGTGGTCCTGGACTGCTGTTGCGTGCTGGCCTTCGTGATCATCGGGCGGGCCAGCCATGCGGACGGGCTGGGGCTGGGCGGGGTCGCGTCGACGGCGTGGCCGTTCCTGGCCGGGCTTTCTGGCGGGTGGCTGGCGGTGCGGGCCTGGCGGCGGCCTGTTTCCGTGGTGCCTGCTGGTCTGGGCGCGTGGCTCGGGGCGGCGGGCCTGGGCATGGTGTTGCGGGTGGCGGCAGGGCAGGGAACCGCCGCGGCGTTCGTGGGCGTGGCGCTGGGGTTCCTCGGGTTGTTCCTGCTCGGCTGGCGGCTGGTGTCCCGGGTTCTGTCTAGGCGCTGGTTCTCGCGCTGATGGTTTTGGGCGGCTCAATCGGGGGTGGGGGCTGGGTCGGGTCCGGCGGGTCGACCGGCTGGGGCGGCTGCGGTGATGGCTCGGGCGGCACCGGGGGGGCTGGCGGCTGGAAGGGCTCGGGGGGCGGGGAAGGCTCGGGGGGGTCGAAGGGCCCGGGGGGCGGAGAGGTGGCGACGGCTTTTTCGTAGGCTTCGCGGAGCCTGGCGACCTCGGTGTCGGGGTCGTGGAACCAGTTGGTAGACCACAAGCGGTGGAAGCGCCAGCCGAGGCGCTCCAGGTGCTCCTTGCGCAGCCGGTCCCGGTCCCGGACGCTGCCGGAGTCGCGGTAGGACGCGCCGTCGGCCTCGACGGCCAGGATCATCCGGGACGGGTCGTCGGGATGGGCGGCGGCGAAGTCGACACGGTAGCCGCCGACGCCGTACTGCGGCACGACGGTGATGCCATATTCGGCGAGCCGGGACCGCACCGAGGCCTCGAACGCGTCGGAGGCACCGGCGCCGTCCGCGGCGACCGGAGTGCCGCCGGAGCCCGCGTACTCCAGGTAGTCGGCCAGCAGCCGGGCACCCGCCTTGGTCAGCCGCCCGGGGTCGACGTCGTGGCTGGAGAACGAGCTGACCACGGTGAGCCGGTGCTTGGCGCGGGTCGCGGCGACGTTCAGGCGGCGTTCGCCACCGTCACGAAGCAACGGCCCCCACTGATAGCGCATCCGGCCATCACGGTGCTTGCCGTACCCGATGGACAAGATGATCGCGTCGCGTTCGTCGCCCTGGACCCGTTCCAGGTTCTTGACGAAGAACGGCTCGGGCACGTCGTCGGCGAAGAACGCCTCGATCCGGGGGTCCACGCTGGCCAGCGCCTCGCGCAGGGCCAGGTCGATCCGCTCGGCATGCTTGATGCCGAGCGCGATCACCCCGAGGGACTCCGCGGGCCGGGTCCGGGCGTGCTCGAGGATCAGTTCTACCACCCGGGCCACCTCGGCAGTCACCGACGCGTCCTGGCCGGGTGAGTCGTCCTGGGCCACGACGACGTGCCGCAGGCAGTCGTCGCGCAGCACGCCGGGGAAGGTAGTCAGCGTGCCGCCGTAGATGCGTTCGTTGGAGAACGCCACCAGGCGTTCGTCGCGGCTGCGGTAGTGCCAGTTCAGCGGGGCGGTGGGAAGCAGCGGCCGGAGCGCGTCGAGCACCGACTCGAAGCCGGCCCCGAACAGACACGGTCTCCTCGTCGTCCTCGTCCTCGGCGGCCGGGTCGCCGAACTGCCGGAAGAAATTGGTCGGCGGCAGCTGGTGGTCGTCGCCCGCCACCACCACCTGGTGCGCCCGGATGATCGAGGGGATCGCGTCGGCGGGGACGATCTGGCTGGCCTCGTCGAAGATGACCACGTCGAACACGCGGGCGGCGGGCAGCACCTGGCTGACCATCAGCGGCGACATGGCCCAGCACGGCTTGGCCGCGAACAGCACGTCCCCGGCCTGGTCGAGCAGGCGGCGCAGCGGCAGGTGACCGCGCCGCAGCGCGGCCTGCTTGCGGATGACCCGGGCCTGCAGCGGGTGCCGGTCTTCGGCGTCGCGGGTCATCTCGGCCCAGGTGCGGCGGACCCGGGACCGGTTCGCGGCCAGGTGCTCCACGTCGCGCTGCCGGAAGTCGTCGGCGATCTCGTCCAGCGCCGTGCCGCGCTCGGCCCCGTACCTGGGGTCGCGGACCCGGATCTGGTCCAGGACCGAGGAATACCAGGCGTGATCGAAGGTCAGCGCGGCCAGGTCGCCGTCCGCGCGCTTGCGGGCCAGCTCGTCGAGCAGCGGGCGCAGGCCCATCCGGTCGAACCGCTTGGCCAGCTGGTACAGCCGGGGCAGCTGCCACGGGGTCTCCTGGTCGGCGGCCAGCGCGCGGACCAGCGGTTCGGGCTGGCCGGCGGGCAGTACCGGCGGCGCCGGCGGCACGGGCAGCGCGGGCAGCGCGGGCACGAAGGTGCGCAGCGCGGCCAGCTGCTCCTCGGCCTGGGCGTGGAGCTGCGCCACGGCCGGGTAGCCGGGCGGGACTTGCGGCGCGGCCGACTCGTCCGCGCAGATGCGCTGCCATTCAGCCAGCTGGGCGGCGGCCGCGTCGAGCGCGGCGTGCAGGTCCGCCCAGGGCGCCTTCGCCGGGCCGAGCCACAGCGACCGGGCCTGGCCACGCAGCCGACGGCGTTCGAGCAGGCCCAGGCCGTCGCCGTCACCGGTGGCCGCGGCCAGCGCGGCCGGGCCGGAACGGTACACGGCGGGGTCGAAGGTGCGCAGCGTCTGCCCGATCGAGGCGTACAGCCGCACGAGCGCGGCCTGTTCGGCATAGCCGGCGCGGGGCCGCAGCCCGCTCCCGGCGGCGAGCGCCGCCACCCGGTGGGCGAACATCGGCAGCGTCTCGGAGTCCAGCGTGCCGGCCAGCTCGATGGCCTGCTGCGCGTCCGCACCGGTCCGGAGCAGGGCACCGTACCAGGGGGTGCTGGAGGGACGCAGGGTGAAGCCGCCCAGGTGGGCGAACTCGCGGAGTTCGTCGCGGAGGATCTCGGCGGCCTCGGCGTCCAGGCGTTCGGGGGCGGGCAGCCGGAACGGGGTGCGGGCTGCGGCGGGGATGCCGAGCAGCGCCGACTGGACCGCGAACGGGGTCAGGCTCCACGGCTCGTGCACCTCGTGCAGCGCGCCGACGTGCCGGGACAGGCGCTGGACCCGGTCGACCAGGCGGCGGTGCAGGCGGCCGTCGTCCGGGGTGGCGGTCTGCCCGGCCAGGTCGAGGGTGGCGCCGAGGTCGCTGGCGATCCGCTGCCGGTCCCGGGTGCCCTCGTGGATGTCCAGCACCATGTCGCCCAGGTCGACGCCCTTGAGCCGGGACAGCACGGCGTCGATGGCGGCCCGCTTCTCCGCCACGAACAGCACCTTGCGGCCGCGGGCGACCAGGGCGGCGATCAGGTTGGCGATGGTCTGGCTCTTGCCGGTGCCCGGCGGCCCGTGGATGACCAGGCTCTGCCCGGCCAGCACGGTGTCGATGGCGTTGCGCTGGGAGGAGTCGGCGTCCAGGACGGAGTAATCGTCCTCAGGTTCGTCGGTGGCCGGCCCGGCCCCGGGGTTCCGGTCGGCCGACACGATCTCCTGGGCCTCCGGGTCGCCCGCGATGGCGGCGACCAGGTCGCTTTCGGCCAGCAGGTCACCGGCCGCCTCCATGTCCCTGACCATGGGCAGCTTGGCGTAGGTGAACGTGCCGATCACCCGCCGGCCGGTGATCTCGAAGCCGGGGACCTCGGCGGCGGCCGCGGCCGCCGACAGCCGCTCGACCGCGTTGGCCGGGGTCAGCTTGGCCAGCTCGGCGCCGAACACGCTGGTGAGCTTGTGCACCAGGACGGGATTGACCTCTTCCTCGTCGTCCAGGACCAGCTCGAAGTCGTCGTAACGGGCCCGGGTGGGCGTAATGGTGAGCCCGCGGAGCATGACCGGCGCGGCGGGCTCGAGGAACAGCTCGTCCCAGCGGGCCATGCCGGTGGCCAGGTACCCGGCGCGGATGCCGCGCTCCTCGACCAGTTCGCGGGCCTTACGGTGGATGGCCTGCATCCGCCGGATCGCGTCGGCGCGCAGGTCGGCGTCCTTGAACAGCCGAGTCAGCCGGATCGAGCCGGTCCCGGTGAACCGGTCCATGGCTTCGGGGTCGGCTTGGGCCAGGTCGAGGGTGCTCGCCCGGCGATCCTTGTAGTACAGCAGCGTGTTCCGGCCGCCCAGGTCGGTCAGCGCCGCGATCCACTGCTGCTGAGCGGCGCGGACCAGGTCCAGCCGCCGGCTATCCAGACTCTCGGTCACAACCTGCCTCCCAGGGGCGAGCGCCTGACTCCGGCGGTCGTCTTCCCCGGCGGCGGCGATCTATCCCTGGGCGGCGCGGTTCAGTCCTAGGCGAACTGACGCAGCTCGAGGGCCCCGATCCGGGCGGTCGGATGCTGGGCGGCGATCTCGGCGGCCTCAGCCAGGCTGGGGCAGGTGAGGATGTTCAGGCCAGCCACCTGTTCCTTGGTCTCGGCGAACGGCCCGTCGGTGACCAGCATTTCCCCATCGCGGACGCGGACCGTCCGGGCCGCGTCGGGCATTTCCAGCCGGCCGCCGGCCAGCTTCACGCCGCTAGCGTCGGTCTTCTCGTCCCAGGCGCGCAGGGACCGGGCGGCCGGCGAGCCCGGCATCGTGCAGTCGTCGGCCGGGCCGAGGTCGGCGGCCGCGTCCACGCGGTGGATCATCAGGTACTCGGGGGCATCGGCCGGCGCGCTGTGCTCCGCCGACCGCCACCAGCCGGCGGGACCGAACGACCGGACCTCGATCGCGCCGAACGGGGCGACCGGATGCCTGGCCGCCACCTTGACCGCCTCGTCCAGGCTCGAGCACTCGATCACGTCGTACCCGGCGATCTGCTCCTTGGTCTCGGCGAACGGGCCGTCGCTGACCAGCATCTCGCCGTCGCGGACCCGCACCACGGCGGTCTCGCGGACCGGCCGCAGCGGCCCTCCCTCCCGCCGGACGTCCTCCAACTCGGCCAGCCAGGCGTCCGTGGCCGGACCCATCGCGGCGCTTTGTTCGGGCGTGAGCTGGGCGTTCTCGGGTGCGCAGATCAGCAGCAAGTAGGTCATGGCTTCCTCCTGGTGACGACGCGTGTCTCAGGTTAGTCCGGCCCCGGTGCGGACCGCCTTACCAGGACGACGAACGGTCGCGGGCACGATGGACAGCCCTAGCTGTCGACGCGGCGCAAGAGCAGGTACGGGCGGATGCCGAGCATCCGGAACATGGCGCGCTCGATGTTCCGCGATCCGGCCGGGAACCTGGTCAACGTGTTCTCCCGGCCGGATTGAGGGCGGCTGTTCACCCGGTGGAGAAGTTCACGTACCACTTCCCGTTGACCTTCAGGCACGGCACGGGCGAGAACTCGTCGCTGGTGAGCGCCTTGTTGTAGGCCTGCGTGAACGTCAGTGAGCCAGTGGGCATGCCGAGGGACGGATTGGTGCTGTCCTGGCAGCCGTTTCCGGCCCAGCAGGTGTGGCCGGTGATTTCCACCAGCGCGCGGTCGCCCGACGTAAGCGCGCCCACCACCGAGATGTGCCCTTTGGTCACGAATATCTGCAGGCTGCGGCAGTTAGCCTGCTGGGAGGGCACGGCGTAGGAGCAGAGCAGCCGCTGGTTCCCGGCCTGCTCGGCCTGGATCAGCCCGTCCGCCGCCTGCTCCGGCGTATCGTGCCCGGGAACAACGACGGCGGTCGCCGACGCGCGCGGGCCCGAGCTCGTCGCCCGGCCAGCGGCAGTCGCCGTCCCGCTGCTGGATGAGGCGGCCGCGCTGCAGCCGACCAGGCCGGTGACGAGAACGGCGATGACCCAAGAACCACGACCGTGCATCGTCGCTGTCTCCTTCCAGGCCCAGGCGACGGCTGCCTCTAACGTATCCCCCGCCCGCGACGGTGTTATCGTGGAATCGTGATGCGCGCGGTCATGACGACGACGCCGGAGTCGCTCCCGGCGCGCTGACCGCTGCTCTTATCGGCAAGCCCCGGGGCGAGCGCTCCGGGGCTTTCGCATGTCCCCTGGTCACTCGCCCCGTCCCGTGGCAAGGAGAGGACCATGCACGACCATCGCAAGCTCGGCCGTGAGCTCGAGCTTTTCGACACCGACCCGCTGATCGGCGCCGGGTTGCCGTACTGGCTGCCCGCCGGCGCCGCGGTCAGGCACGCGCTCGAGGAATACATCAGGGAGGTCGAGCGGCAGGCTGGCTACCAGCACGTCTACTCCCCTGTGCTCGGCAAGCGCGAGCTGTATGAGATTTCCGGGCACTGGTCGCACTACCGGGACGGCATGTACCCGCCGATGGACGTCGGCGGCGAGCAGGTGGTGCTGCGGCCGAGCCTGTGCCCGCACCACGCGCTGATCTTCCGGTCGCGGGGCCGCAGCTACCGTGACCTGCCGCTGCGGATGGCCGAGCTGGGCGGCATGTACCGGGCTGAGCTGTCCGGCGTGCTCGGCGGGCTGACCAGGGTGCGCGCGATACAGCTGAACGACGCGCATATCTTCTGCACCCCGGACCAGGTCGCCGACGAGGCAGCGGCGGCGCTCGGGCTCATCCAGCAGGCCTATCGGGCGCTCGGCATCGAGCCGGTCCGGTACCGGCTGTCACTTCCCGGCCGGGACGGCAAGTACGTCGGCGGCCGTGATATGTGGGACCGGGCGGCAGGGCTCCTGGAGCAGGTCCTGGCCGGGGCCGGGGTGCCGTATGAGGCCGAGGAGGGCGAAGCCGCGTTCTACGGGCCGAAGATCGACGTGCAGGTCGCTGACAGCGCTGAGCGGGAGGCCAGCCTGTCCACCGTACAGATCGACTTTTACCTGCCCGAGCGGTTCGGCCTTTCGTACGTCGGAGCAGACGGCGGCAGGCACCGGCCGGTGATCGTGCACCGGAGCATCATCGGCAGCGCCGAGCGGGCGATGGCCCACCTCATCGACGTGCACGGCGGCGCCTTCCCGGCCTGGCTCGCGCCGGTCCAGCTCGCGGTGCTGCCGGTCGCCGACGCGCAGGTCCCGGCGGCCGAGGCGCTCGCCGGTCAGGCGGCCGGGCAGGGGCTCCGGGCCGCGGTGGCCCGGCCCGAGTCCGGGAGCCTGGGCGCCAGGATCCGGGTCCACCGGCTGGTGCCGTACCAGGCGGTGATCGGCGCCCGCGAGGCGGCCGAGGGTCAGGCGGCACTGCGGCTGCGGGACGGACGGCGGCTGCCGGCCGGACCCGCCAGTGCGGTGCTGGCCGACATCGGCGAGCGGATCTCGGCGCACTGCGCCGAGTTGTGGGAGTGAGCGAGCCGCTACTTGCGCTAAGCGCGCCGTGGTGGCTTTGGCCCGGGATCCGGTCTCGGGCATGTGGCACCCTGGCCCCCGTCTACTGGCGCCGGTATGCCCTCGGGCGATGTGCGGAGTGGCAGGGGTCCCGCGCGACATTTCTCGCGTCCCGCCCGCATCAAGTTTGCCGTGCGAACTGCGGCGGCTACCGGACGACGCGGTAGTCGGCAAGCAGATAGCCACTCGGTGAGCTGGAGCTCCGGATCGATTCGAACTGAATCGACGGCAATCCGTCGAGTAGCCTCCGTCCGCTGCCAGCGATCTTCGGTGCGATCACCAGCCGGAGCTCGTCGACAACGTCCGCGGCAAGCAGTGCCTGGGCCACCGAGATACTGGCGTGGACCCCGATGTCACCTCCCGGCCGGGCTTTCAGGTCACGGACGAATTCGGCCAGCTCGCCGTCGACCACAGTCGAATTGGCCCACTCCCGCTGGAGCGGGGCGGATGCGGCGACAAACTTCGCGACCCCGTTGATGAACGTCGCAAAGGGCTCGACGTCGCTGCCTGGCCAGAACTCAGCCCACTCGTCGTAGCTGCGATGACCGAGGATGACCGCGTCCTGCGCGGCGATGACCGCGGCGAGGTTGGCATCCATCGCGTCATCCCAGTCGGTGATGAAGGAGTCGGGACTCTCAGCGACACCGTTGAGAGACAACAGTTCGTACACGACGACCTTGCGCACGCTCAGCACCTCCGGTTGGCGGGACATTCCTAATTGCGGAGTTGGTGGGCGGCCAGCGCGTCGCGCAGGTCGCCATCGCTGACATGGCCGGAGTCGATCGGCAGTGATGCCGCGACGTATCCGTCTGGCCGGACCAGGTAGAGCCGTCCGGCCTGCAACCGGCCTTTCCGGTCGGCGGGGAAACGATACGGGCCTTCGATCCAGGCGGGTAGATCAGGCCGGGTGGCCTCGGTGCCGTAGGTGTGCACTTGCCAGGCCAGTGTGCGCAGCGGCACGTCATTGCCGGGCACTGGCGGCAGCCGAAGGCCCACGGCTGGGTCGGCCGCCCACGCGGGCGTGGGGGCCTTCTTGGCGACGAAGCGGTAGCGGATTCGGTATTGGCCCAGGTAGCCGCCGATGCGCCTGCCGAACCGGGTGCTCAGCAGCCGGGGCGCGAGATGCGCGCCGATTCCGCTCACCCGGCGGCGCAACAGTGCCGTCCGCCGGTTTCGCCGACCGACGAAGCCGAACAACCGGTCCGTGACCTTGACGAGCATGACGGCGACCGGACGGCGTTCTCGCTCATACCGGTCGAGTGCGGCAGTGTCTAGGCGTTCCTGCCTGACGTCGGCGAGAAGTAGCGCGAGGTTGTGAGCATCTTGCAGGCCAGTGTTCATTCCCTGGCCGCCGACCGGGGAGTGCACGTGCCCGGCATCGCCAGCGAGGAAGACCGATCCCTTGCGGAACGCCGCGGCGACGCGGTGGTGCACTCGGTAGCTGGAGAACCACTCCACCCCGTCGTGGGTCAGTCCGAGGTCATCACGGGCCGCCGCAAGAGCCTCATCCTGGCCGATGTCGTCCCGCGGCGCCAGGGCGACCAGCCGGGCGTGACCAGCCGGGCCGAGAGGAAACGCGACGGCGAAGGTGGCGTCGCCGAACCGGGCGGCCATGGCGTTGTCCGGCAGCCCACGCACGCCACGCAGATCCGCAACCCAGAACGTGGCGTCGTCGGTCACGCCCTCGAACGGAATATCCAGCTCACGACGCACGGCCGACCGCGCCCCGTCGGCGCCGATGCACCAGCGGGCCCGAACGCGAACCAGTCCCGCCGGTCCGTCGAGCAGCGCGACGACGTCATCATGGGTCTGGCCGGCGTCATCAATCAGGTCGACCAGTCGGTGCCGCCACAGCACTTCGGTACCCGCCGCAGCCAGGGCGCCCGACAGGAGTTGCTCGTTGGCGCTCTGCTCGAAGATCTGGATGCCCGGGAACCGGGTATCGCCTTGCTGCAGATCCGCGATGCTGACGCCCCCACGGGGCGGGTCTGTTCCGATCTGCATCCGTAGTGCCGGGTAGGCGCCGGACAATACCTGGTCGGCGAGGCCGAGCTGGTCGTAGATCTCCATGGTGCGGGCCTGTACCGCAAGCGCCCGGGACTCACGGGTCGGTCCCGCCTTCTGGTCAGCTACCACCACCGGTACTCCGCGGCGGGTCAGCACCAGCCCGGCCATCAGGCCAGTCGGGCCCGCGCCCACGACCAGGACGTCCGTGTCGGTTGTCGGCAGATCGGCCATCCGCACCGCGTCCATCCCCGCTCCCTTCCACCTGTTCAGCACAAACCCTAGGCCGATCTGGCGACAGGCGGCATCGATAAACCCGGCGACAATCGGTGGTCATCCGGCGATACTGGCCGGCGTGGCAGAGGTCGAGGTCGTCGTCGCCCATCGCGAGCGCGCGACCCTGCGCGTCGGCGACGTGTTCCTGAAGATCGACGCTGATCAGAGGAACACCGACATCGAGGTCGAGGCGATGGCCAGGGCGCCGGTCCCGACTCCGGAGGTCCTGTGGCGGAACCCGCCCGTGCTCGCGCTCGCCGCCCTCCCCGGGACAGCACTCGGCCGCCTCGGCGAGCCGTCGACCGCGACCTCATCCGCGCCTGGTGGTCGTTGCGAAGCCTGCGGGGGGTTCGCTGGCTGATGGAGCACGGCTTCGACCCGTGGCAACAGGGGTGCGAGGTCGACGTGCTGAGATCCCAGCGGTGAGGCGGCACGAGCCGACGGGGTGCCCGCCGAGTGGACCCCAGGGGTATTCGGCATTACCGTCCGGAGCCGTGGCCATCTGGAAACACAGCCCGCTGGGACGCGATTTGTTCACCCCCGGCCGCATCGCCACTGACGCTACGGCTTGTGCCCGGTTATCACCGGAGGTCCCGGGGGTTCCTCTCCGTGCCGAACGACGGTCCGACCTGAGCGTCAACACCGTACCGGCCCAAGAGCGCGGGATCCCGGCCGTGTCGATCAGCACATTCTCATGGTGTTCGCGGTCACGCCGCCGGGAACCGGCCACGGGATTTGACGCGAGCGTTTCAGCAATCTAGTGTCTTAGTTAACTAAGACATTGAAGCGCGGCGAATGAGTCCCAGAGAATGAGCACGGCATGATCAGTTTCCGGATTGACGGCCGTTCGGTGGTGCCGCCCTACCTGCAGATCGTCCAGCAGGTCAGGCAGGCGCTGCGGACGGGCCTGCTCGAGGTGGGCGACCAGCTGCCCACCGTGCGGGAGGTCGTCTCGGCGACGGCGATCAACCCCAACACCGTGCTGAAGGCCTATCGCGACCTGGAGCGCGAGGGCCTGGTCGAGGCCCGGGTCGGGCACGGCACGTTCGTGCGGAGCCCGGCCGCCCGGACCGCCGCCGGGCACTGTTTCGCGGCTGAGCCGCAGCCTGGGCCGGTGGGTAAGCGAAGCCCGCGACGCCGGGCTCGACGACGAAACGATCGAGGAACTGCTGCGCGTCACCTTGCGGGCGGCGGAAGAAGAGGAAATCGCATGACTCTCGCGATCGAGACCAGCGGTCTGACCAAGCGCTACCGCAAGGTCACCGCCCTGAACGACTGCACGGTCGCCGTCCCCGAGGGCCGGATCTCCGCGCTCATCGGGCCGAACGGAGCGGGCAAGACCACGCTGCTGCGTCTGCTCGCCGGGCTGTCCCGGCCGACCGCGGGCCGGGCCACGGTGAACGGTGGCACCCCGCGCCAGGATCCGGCGTTCCTGGCCGACATCGGCTACCTGGGCCAGGAGATCCCGCTGTACCGGCGGCTGTCCGCCGAGGACCACATCAAGGCCGGCGCGCACCTGAACCCGCGCTGGGACAGCGCGCTGGTGCGCGAGCGGCTGACCGGGCTGAAGATTCCGCTGGACCGGGCGGTGGGCAAGCTGTCCGGCGGCCAGCGGGTTCAGGTGGCGCTGGCCCTGGTCCTGGCCAAGCAGCCCCGGCTGCTGCTGCTCGACGAGCCGGTCGCGGCGCTCGACCCGCTGGCCCGGCGGAACTTCCTCGGCGTGCTGGCCGACGCGGTGGCCATGGGCAACCTGACCGTGGTGCTGTCCTCGCACCTGATCGCGGACCTGGAACGGGTCTGCGACCACATGATCATGCTGGCCTCGTCCCGGGTCCAGCTGTGCGGCGACATCGAGGACCTGCTGGCCGAGCACCGGGTGCTGACCGGCCCCAGCAAGGACACCACGGCCATCGAGCGCAGCCAGCGCGTGGTGCAGGTCACCCGCACGCCGCGGCAGACCACGCTGCTGGTCCGGCTGACCGGCCCGGTCATCGACCCGGCGTTCGGTGTCAGCGAGGTCGGCCTGGAAGAGCTGGCGCTGGCCTACCTGGGCGAGGAAGTCCCCCCAGCCCCAGCCCGGCCCGCCTCAGCACGGTCGGAGATGACCGATGACCTGGCTCGTCTGGCGCCAGCACCGCGTCCAGTACCTGGTCGGTGCCGCGTTGCTGGCCGCGTTCGCGGTCACGATCGTGATCACCGGCACGCAGGTGGCCGATCAGTTCCATTCGGCCCAGGCGGCCTGCGCCGCGGGCCACGGATGCCGGCAGCTCGGCGGGCTGTTCATGGGCAGCAAGGTGGTAGGCCTCCTGGTCATCGCCACGCTGGGCACGCCGGTGCTGGTCGGGCTGTTCTGGGGCGCGCCGCTGGTGGCCGCGGAGGCCGAGGCCGGGACCACCCAGTTCGCCTGGATGCAGAGCGTCACCCGCAAGCGCTGGCTCGCGGTCAAGATCGGCTGGATGCTGGCAGCCGCGGTGATCTGGGGCGGCGTCATCTCGGCCCTGGTGACCTGGTGGGCCAGCCCGACCAACGCCGAGCAGCTCAACCAGTTCGATCCCGGCCGGTTCGACATCATGGGCATCGTCCCGGTGGGCTACTCGCTGTTCGCGGTGGCGCTGGGCGTCACGGCCGGCGCCCTGCTGCGCCGGACGCTGCCGGCGGTGGCGGTCACGCTGGCCGGGTTCGTCGCGGTCCGCGTGGTGATCACGCTCTGGGTGCGCTCGCACTACCTGAGCGCGGTCACGGTGACGTCCAGCGTGCTCGGCAACTACGGGCCGCAGGGCGCCTACTGGCGGCTCGCATCGGGCGTCCTCGGCCCGAACGGCCAGCGGCTCCCCCAGCCGAACAACACGGTCTACCTCGACGGCGTCCCGCAGACCTACCTCCCCCATGCGTGCACGGTGATGTACGGCCCCAACGCGCCCGCCAATCCGCCGCCGGCCTGCGCGCAAGCCCTGTCCCACTTCCGCGAGTACCTCACCTACCAGCCCGGCAACCGCTTCTGGGCGTTCCAGGGCATCGAGACCGGCATCTTCGTGGTCCTGGCGGCCGCCCTCATCACGGTCACCGCGATGACGCTGCTCCGCCGCGACGTCTAGTTTGGAGAAGGACAATGACCTGGCTTGTCTGGCGGCAGTACCGCCTTCAGTTCTTTCTGGGCGCCGCCCTGCTGGCCGCGTTCGCCGCGCTGATCGTGATCACCGGCGTGCAGGCGGCGGGCCAGTGGCACGCGGCGCAGGCCGCCTGCGCCGCGAGTCACGGATGCCAGAGCCCGTTCCTGGGCAGCCACGCGGTGGGCTTCCTGGTCATCGCGACGGTGGGCGCGCCGGTGCTGGTCGGTCTCTTCTGGGGCGCGCCGCTGGTGGCCGCGGAGTCCGAGGCGGGCACCACGCACTTCGCGTGGATGCAGAGCGTCACGCGCAAGCACTGGTTCGCGGTCAAGGTCGGCTGGATGCTGCTGGCCGCGGCGCTGTGGGGCGGCGTGATCTCGGCCCTGGTGACCTGGTGGTCCGGCCCGGACAACGCCCAGCAACTCGACGCGTTCACCACCGGCCGGTTCGACATCATGGGCATCGTCCCGGTGGCCTACTCGGTGTTCGCGCTGGCGCTCGGGATCGCCGCCGGGGCGCTGGTGCGCCGGGTGCTGCCGGCCATGGCCATCACGCTGGGCGGGTTCGTCGCCGTCCGGGCCGTGATCGCGCTGTTCCTGCGCCGTCACTACCTGAGCCCGGTCACCGCCTACCACAGCGTGACCACGAGCTTCACGCCGCCGGGGTCGTACTGGAGCCTGGCGACGGGTGTCCTGTTCCCGAACGGCCAGCCGGTCGACCAGACCACCAACGGGAACGTGCTCAACGGCGTCCCGGTCACCTACCTCCCGGCGTCGTGCAACCAGACGACGCGGGGTTCGTTCACTCCCCCGCCGTCCTGCACGCAGGCGCTGGCCCACTTCCGCGGGTACCTGACCTACCAGCCGGCCGGCCGCTACTGGACGTTCCAGGGCATCGAGACCGGCATCTTCCTGGTCCTGGCGGCCGCCCTGATCGCGGTCACCGCGGTGACGCTGCTGCGCCGCGACGCGTAGCCCGGGCCGGCGTGACCGGTTCCGGGGGCGTGCACCACGGCCCGTTCCGGAGAAAATAACTTGCCTGGACCGGGCCGGTGGTGCACCGTGGACCTGATCCGGGCGGCTGAGAAGGGAGCGGGAATGCGAGCGGCCTTCATATCCATCGACAAGGGCTTTTCCACCTGTCCGGAGGGTATGAGGCGTGGTTCGCGGAACGCTGAACCTGGGGGTCCTGGCGCATGTAGACGCCGGTAAGACCACCCTGACCGAACGGCTGCTGTACGCGGCCGGGGTCATCGACGAGGTCGGCAGCGTCGATGACGGCACCACCCAGACCGACTCGCTGGCGCTGGAACGGCAGCGCGGCATCACGATCAGATCCGCCGTCGTATCGTTCACGGTCGGCGACGTGACCGTCAACCTGATCGACACGCCGGGCCACCCGGACTTCATCGCCGAGGTGGAACGCGCGCTGAGCGTGCTCGACGGGGCGGTACTCGTGATCTCGGCCGTCGAGGGCGTCCAGCCGCAGACCCGCATCCTGATGCGGGCGCTGCGGCGGCTGCGCGTCCCGGCCGTCCTGTTCGTGAACAAGATCGACCGGCGCGGCGCGGGTTACGACCGCGTGCTGCGGGAGATCTCCGAGCGGCTGACCCCGGACATCGTGGCCATGAGCTCGGTCCGTGAGCTGGGCACCCGGGCGGCCGCCGTCGCCGCCGCACCCGCTCCGGCCCGGCTGGCGGCGCGGACGCGGCGCGGTCAGGTGTACCCGGTGTTCTTCGGGTCGGCGCTGACCGGGGCGGGGGTGGACACGCTGATGAGCGAGGTCACCGGGCTCCTGCCGACGGCCGCCCGGGAGGCCTCGGGTCCGGTTTCGGGCCGGGTGTTCAAGATCGAGCGGGGCCCGGCCGGTGAGAAGATCGCCTACGTCCGGATGTTCTCCGGCACGGTCCGGACCCGGGACCGGGTGCGGACCGGACCGGGCCGGCGCGGAAGGTGACCGCGATCAGCGTGTTCGCGGACGGGCCGGACGCCCCGCGTGGTTCGGTCTCGGCTGGGCAGATCGCCAGGCTGTGGGGCCTGCCCGAGATCCGGGTGGGCGACGCGGTCGGCGCGCCGTCCGGTCGTCCGGAGTGGCAGCAGTTCGCCCCGCCGTCCCTGGAGACGGTCGTCATACCGTGCGATCCGCGCCAGCGCGGCGCGCTGCACGCGGCGCTGGCCCAGCTTGCCGAGCAGGATCCGCTGATCAACGTGCGGCAGGACGACGTGCGGCAGGAGATCTCCGTATCGCTGTTCGGCGAGGTCCAGAAGGAAGTCATCGCGGCGACGCTGGCCGCCGACTTCGGCCTTTCCGTGTGTTTCCGGGAGACGACCACGGTCTGCGTCGAGCGGCTGGCCGGCGTGGGCGCCGCGGTCGAGCGGCTGGGTGAGGCGCCGAACCCGTTCCTGGCCACGATCGGGCTGCGCGTTTCGCCCGCCGCGGCCGGAGCGGGCGTGCGGTTCGGCCTGGAGGTGGAGCCGGGGTCCATGCCGCTGGCCTTCTTCCGCGCGGTGGAGGACACGGCGCGGGAGACCCTGCGGCAGGGCCTGCACGGCTGGGCGGTCCCGGACTGCGCGGTGGCCATGACCCACTCCGGTTACCTGGGCAAGCACAGCCTTGGCCACCAGCGGTTCAACAAGAGCATGTCGAGCACGGGCGAGGACTACCGCAAGCTGACCCCGCTGGTGCTGACCAGCGCGCTGCGGCAGGCGGGCACCGTGGTCTGCGAGCCGGTCCACCGGTTCCGGCTGGACGCGCCGGCCGACAGCATAGGGCCGCTGCTGGCGTCGCTGGCGCGGCTGCATGCCGTGCCGTTGTCGCAGGTGGTGCGCGGTGCCTTGCTGACCCTGGAGGGTGAGGTCCCGGCGGCGCGGGTGCACCGGCTGCGGGCCGAACTCCCGGCCCTGACCCGCGGCGAAGGCGTGCTCGAGTGCGCCTTCAACCGGTACTCGCCGGTGCGCGGCGCCATCCCGACCCGGCCGCGCACCGACGACGACCCGCTGAACCGCGTGGAGTACCTGCAGCGGGTTACCCGGCGTGCCGTGTTTAGGGCACCGTTACCGGCTGGATGACGACCGAGCCGAGCGTGGGATCGAGTTCGGTGGCCTGCGACACGTCCGCCGGGGTGATGACGTCCATCGCCTTGGGCACGGTGCCGGGGTCGGCGGTGCAGATCTTTGCGGTGCCGTTGGGTGCGCACACCCCGAACGAGAAGGCCCCGGGCGTAGCGGTGAAGGCGCGCGCCTGGTCGGAGCTGAAGCCGTCCTGGCCGGTCAGCACCACGCTGAAGGCCCACCCGGAGCCCGGCGTGCCGAACTGGGCCTCGGGCAGCGCGATCGTGATCGTCCGGTCGGACTGGACGGGCAGGACGAACGGGGTCCCTACGGTGCCGCCTGACGGGTTCACCCAGACGGGCGCGGCGAAGCCCTGTGCCTCGACGCGCTGGCTCCAGGCCCCGTCCGTGGCGATCGTGTAGTTGCGGCTGGGGAACGCGGCCGCGGTGGAGGTGGCCGTGGCGTTCGGGGTGTGCGCGTACACGTCGAGCAGCTGGGCCCCGTCGAGCTGCCCGAAGGTGGGGACCAGGGTGCGCAGCGTGACCCGCAGGTAGGCGAACGTGCCGTCGCTCAGCACCTGGAACCGGGTCAGGTCGAAGGACCCGGCCGTGAAGGAGGAGTCGGTCGGGTACTGGTAGGTGCCGGGCCCGTTGTCGTCGCCGGCCAGGTCGGTGACGTCCAGGACGCTGGTCCCGCCGCCCTCGTTGGTCACGGTGACCTGGGCGTACCCGGTGCTGCGGCCACCGCCGGCGGTGGCCGATACGGTGATCACGTTGCTGCCGAAGCTGACCGGGACCGTGGCCTGGAAGGAACCGTCGGCGGCCGCCGTGGTGGCGGTTACCGTGGCCGTCGTTCCGGTCGTGGTGTCGTCGATGGCCACGGCGACCTGGGCGCCCGGACTTGTGGTGCCGGTCACCGTGGTGGAGGAGGTGGCCAGGGTCGCGCCGGCGGCGGGCGCGGAAATGTTCACCTTGAGCGCCGCGGGCGGGCCATTTTTGACGTAACGGGCCGTGGTGACCGCCGGCGTGTCCACGTTGCGACCGGTGCCGAGGGACACGATGAGCCGGAGTTCTTGCGCCTGGGCCCAGGTCAGCGGGGAGGCCGAGCCGGCCGCCTGGCCGTCGGTGAACCCGATCGAGGCGGTGGCCGGGTCGCTGCCGTAGGGCGAGGCGGCCAGGTCCGGGTCCTCCCAGGCCTGCTCGGGCACCAGGCCGACGCCGGAGGAGAAGTCCATCATGGCCTGGAGCAGTTCCGCTGCGTTGGCCGGGTGGCCCGCGGCGAGGTCGGACTCGGCACGCTCGCCGGACAGGTTCGGCCACAGGTGCCCGGTGCCGGTGTCGGTCGGCGGCCACGGGGCGCCGGTGGTGCTGCACGAGGTCTGGCTCGGCTGGTAGCAGTCGCCGTACCCGTCGGCGCTGCCCTTGGCCGCATCGTTGCCGTACCGGTAGTAGCCAGTCCCGCTGGGCGTCTTTACCGAGATCTGCTTGTCGAGCACGTTCAGGGAGGCCTGGATGTCGGGGTCGCTGACCGGCAGCTCGCCCAGGCGGGTCAGCTCCTGGAAGCCGCCGTCGATGACCGCGCGCTGGTCCAGGGTCGGCCCGCCGTTGCCGAGACCGTAGGTGATCGCGGCGTTCGGGTCGCCGGTCTTGGACAGCCTGATGAAGTAGCGCGCGCCATCGGGCCCGGTGGTGGTGACGGTCCAGGTCTTGATCATGCGCTGGAAATCGTCGGCGGTGGCCTGGTAGAGCTGGGCCCGCGTCGCGTCATTGTGTAGTGCTGCGATGGCGGAGGCGGCGGTCAGGCCGGCGATCTCGGCGGCGATAGTGGACGGAGAGTAGCCGCTCTGCTCCTCCCACCGCTCGGCACCGAGCGACGGGCCGTTGGCGACCAGGAAGTCCGCGGCCGGGCGGATGTGGTTCTGGTAGAGCGCGTTGTCGTTGCCGAGGCCGGCCTGCAAGGCCATCAGGATCGGGTAGGCGGCCTCGTCCAGCTGGGTTCCGCCGGTGTCGGGGGCCGCCTCGCCGTTGAGCAGCGAGTTGCGCGGCATCGAGCCGTTGGCGAGCTGTTGTTTGTCGAACAGGAACAAGGTCGCCGCGCGGGCCGTTGTGACGTCGCCGTCGGCCAGCAGGCCGGTGAACGCCTCGTACAGGTCGCGGGCGAACACCTCGCGGTAGGAGCCGAAGTAGCTCGGCAGGCTCGTTCCGCCGGCGTCGGCTCCGGCCGGGACCGACTGGCCCCACGGGCTGGCCAGAGACGCCACGATGGCGCCGGGGAAGGTCTTGTCCTCGCTGGCCTTCAGGACGTTGGCGGACAGGTAGTAATGGTTGCTGATGCTGTGCTGTTGCTGTCGCCGCCGCTCAGGCCTGGCAGGTGCGCGGGCGGGGAGCGCAGGCCGTTGTCGTAGGCGGCCCAGCCTTGCTGGTACTGGCCTAGCGCTTGCGCGAACGACTGGTTCAGCGAGGTGCCCGCGGTCGAGACGGACTGGGCCTGGGTGCGGCCGAAACCGAGGGCCAGGGTCAGCTGGCCGTCGCGGCCGGGGGTCAGCGCCTCGGTGGCCACGATGTGGCCATCGGGCGCGTCGGTGTAGCTGGTCAGGGTGTGCGAGGCGTCGAGCTGGGTCAGGCCGTCGCTGGCGGTGCCCGCGTAGCCGACGCTCGCATTGTTTGCTGGCGCGTTGTTTGCTGGCGCGCTGTTTGCTGGCCTGACCGGGCTCGAGGCCAGGGCCATGTAGGTGGGGACGGCGTAGGTTCGGTTGGTCGCGTTGGTCACGGTGTTGGTGCTGAAGATCACCGGGATCTGCTCATTGGTGCTGGTGTCGACGACGCCGGAGTTGGCGCCCGCGTTCTGGGTGCCGCCTCCGCCGTTGCCGTTGACGTGGGCGTCGAGGCGCGCGTACAGGTGCAGGTTCCTGGTGTTGCCTTCCAGCCTGGTCCGCATGAGCACGGTGTCCCGGGCCGGGTCGGTGATGTACGTGGTGACCAGGCGGAAGTGGTGGCTGGCGTCGGTCGAGGTCACGGTGCACGACCATGCCGGACCGGTCGGCCGCCACGGTGTAGGTCATGTCGCGGGTCTGCAGGTCGGTGAACGTGGACCCGTCGGTCACGACGTACTGCAGGGTGCTGACGTCGGTGTTGTCGATGGTCGGCTCGTAGACGTCGGAGAGCACCCCGCCGGCCACGGTGTACCACACCTTGGAGCCGGCGCCGGCCGCGGTGCCGACGCAGTCCTTCCTGGCCAGGTCGAAGTACGACGCGGCGCCGGGGGCTCCGGGTGCTGTGGTGCCTTGCGCTTGCGCTTGCGCCTGCGTGGCTTGCGTGGCTTGCGTGGCTCGCGGTGGTGGCTGCGGCCGGGGCGGCGGCGAGCAGGCCGCTCCCGATGAGGGTCGCGCCAGCCAGCAGCGCCGTGAAACGATATTTGCGCATAATGCCGAGGCCTCCGGTCGTTTCCCCCCAGCCAGAAGGGACACGTTGAGCAGACCGTTGGCCGCACCGGCGGCTTCGGTCAGGCCGCACGCGCCTAGAGCATGGCCAAGCCTCTCGCCACGGGCTTACTTGTGTCAATGAGTCGGAACGGGTTAGTGCACGCGTGAACGTGTGCGGTTCATGCGGCCGCCTAGGGCCGAGGTGCCTGTTCGGGTGCGAGGCTCTTGAGTACGTGGTGACGGATGCGAAAGGACTGTAATGGCACAGCGAATCTGCGTGACGGGAGCGGCCGGCCAGGCGGGCCGGGCGGTGGTCCGGGACCTGCGCGAGCACGGCTACGACGTGGCGGCGACCGACATCGCGGTCTCCGAGGACGATCGCTTCGACGGCATGCTCCGGGCCGACCTGACCGACTACGGCGAGGCGCTCGAGGCGCTGCGCGGCGCCGAAGCCGTGGTGCACCTCGCCAACATCCCGGCCCCTGGCCTGTCCACCCCGCCGGTCACCTTCAACACGAACATCACCATGAACTTCAACGTCTTCCAGGCCGCGGCGAACCTCGGGCTGAGCCGGGTGGTGTGGGCGTCGAGCGAGACCACGCTGGGCCTGCCGTTCGACGTGCCGCCGCGGTACGCGCCGGTGGACGAGGACCACTACCCGCTTCCGACCTCGACCTACGCGCTGTCCAAGGTCGCCACCGAGACGATCGCCGGGCACTTCGCCGAGTGGTCGGGTATCCCGTTCGTCGCGCTGCGCTTCTCCAACATCTGGCGCCCCGAGGACTACCACGAGTTCCCGTCGTTCTGGGCTGACGCGCGGGACCGCAAGTGGAATCTGTGGGGGTATATCGACGAGCGGGACGTGGCCCTGTCTTGCCGGCTGGCGCTGGAGGTGCCGCGCGAAGCCGTGGCCGGCAGCCCGGCCTTCATCATCGCGGCCGCGGACACGGTGATGAACCGTCCCTCGGCGGACCTGCTGGCGGAGGTGTTTCCGGGGGTGAAGCTGACGCGGGAGGTAGGGGAGTTCGGCACGTTGCTGGCGATCGACCGGGCCCGGGAGGTGCTTGGCTTCGAGCCGCAGCACTCCTGGCGCGACCACGTCCCGGCCTCGGACTCGGCCGCCTGAGGCGGCAGGCAGGCTGAGGGCCCGGCAGGCTGAGGCGGCCGGCCGCCTGAGGCCGTGCGGGCGCCGCATCATCGTGGGTCGCTACCCATGCCATGGCAGGGATTTTGACCCACGATGATGGCCGCCGGGGGGCGCGGGTTATTCGGCTTCGAGTGTGGTGATGAAGGCGTCAGGGTCGACGAGGCTGACAGTCAGCGAACTGACCTTCATCTTGCGGAATAGCGTGCTGGGTTGCCGGGGGGTGTAGCAGGGCGGCTCGATAGTGAGCTCGACCAGGCCGTCATACGAGCCGTTCACGAGCCAGCGCCCCCGGCTGCTGTGCACGCCGATCGTTCCGCGGATCTGGCGCGCCGAACGGGTGGCCGCGCGCACCGATGCCCGCGGGATGTCCAGGCGGAAGCTGGGCACCAGAACCCGCAGCGCGGTGGAGTCGAGCACCACGCCGCCGCGGCCCGGGCCCCCGCCATGCCGCGTGTCCTCCCACCGGGAGACCCGGCCCATATCGCTGTAGTCCAGAGCGAACCAGCTGGCCCCGGAGGACGAGGCGGCACCCGCTCCGGCTCCGGCGTCCTGGTGGTTCTTGATGACCTCGCG
The DNA here is from genome assembly GCA_963819785.1 of uncultured Actinomycetes bacterium. Taxonomy (GTDB): domain Bacteria; phylum Actinomycetota; class Actinomycetes; order Streptosporangiales; family Streptosporangiaceae; genus Palsa-504. The sequence goes on from CAWFXW010000026.1 coordinate 392,587, forward strand.
GCGGGCGGTGGCATACGGCTCGCCCGTTTCCGCCATGCGCTTGCGGGCCGCGTCCCTGATCTTGTCGTGCGACATCGTGCCTCTGCTCCGGTGGCCGCGTCCCGGCGCCTGGCCACCGCAAAGAGAAGATCACGATGGAAGGAAGAACTCCACGCGAGGGCTGGGCCGCTCTTGTCCTCAGGCACTATCACCAGCGCCGGGCTGGCGTAGCTCGGATCAGGCAGACGTGGCTGCCAGTGCTCAAGGATACGTCATCGTTCGCCAGGGCGACGAAGACTGACTGGTCAACATCAGTCACCGTGCCGTCCGGGCCGGGCAGCGGCAGGATCTCGCGGATCGTCGCCCCGGTTCCGCAGGCCAGATCGAGGGCGGCTGCGTCGGCGACGCCGACCTCGGCCACCGGCAGCGCGAAGGCAATCAGATCCCGGCTGATCGGCCTGCTGTCGGCGTGAGCTGAGGGCTGGGGGCTGGGCCGCTGAAACTTTTTCAGGGGAGCATCGTCGCTGGTCAGGGCATTGGTTGAGGAGGGGTCGGGGGTTAGGCGGACCTTGACAGTGGTCGGATTCGTGTGCTTACGTAAGCGCTTAATCAACGTAAGCGCTTAACCAGAGCAAGCGCTTACGTCTCGCGAGGCAGACGAGAGGCAGAGTTCCGAGGTCCGCGGGAAGCGGTTCCGAGGTCCGCGGGAAGCGGCCAGGTCTGAGAGGCAGAGGTCTGGACGTGCCCGACCGGTCGACGATCTACGAAGTCGCGCAGCGCAGCGGCGTGTCGACGGCGACGGTGTCCCGGGTCATGGCCGACGGCAAGGGCTTCTCCGAAGCTACCCGCGAGCGGGTCCGGGCCACTGCGGCCGAGCTCGGCTGGGTTCCGAGCGGGCCGGCCAGAGGGCTGGCCTCCAAACGCGCCGGGGTCGTGGGGCTGCTGTTCCCCGATGTCGGGCAGTCCGGTGACGCCGAGGAGGAGTCCCCGCTGTACGTGGACCAGGTGATCCGCGGCGCGGAGCGCGCGGCGACCTTGGCTGGAGACGCGGTCATGATCGCGGCCACCCGGTCCGCGTCAGGGCGCGACCTGGCGTTCTCGGTGGCGGGCAAGACCGACGGCCTGGTGGTGATGGCCCGCAGCCTGTCCGAGGCCGACATCGCCGCCCTGTCGCGCAGCGTGCCGGTCGTGGTGCTGGCCGGCAACTCCGCCGAGGACGGACCCGACTTCGTGGGCGCGGACAACCGCAGCGGCAGCCGGGAGATCACGACGCACCTGATCGAGGTGCACGGTCACACCGACCTGGCCTTCCTGGCTGGTCCCCCGGACTCGCCGGACTCCGCCGAGCGGTTCGAGGGATTCCGCGAGGCGCTGTGGCAGACCGGCCTGGCGGTGCCGGGCGAGCCGACCGCGAGCGGCGGGTTCACCGAGGCGGGCGGGCAGCAGGCGGTCACGGCCATGCTGGCCGCGGGTCGCGCGCCGCGGGCCATCGTGTGCGGCAACGACGAGATGGCGATCGGGGCGCTGATGGCGCTGCGCGGCGGGCGGCTGCGGGTCCCCGCGGACGTCGCGGTGACCGGGTTCGACGACATCGCCGCGGCGCATCACGTCCGGCCCGGGCTCACCACGGTCCGTCAGCCGATGCGCGAGCTTGGCGAGCAGTCGGTCCGGATGCTGCTCGGCCGCCTCGCCGATCCGGCCGCGCCGCGGCAGTCGGTGACGCTGCCGACCAGGACCGTGATCCGCCGCAGCTGCGGGTGCCGCACCCGGCCGCCGAGCAAGGTCACCCCTAAGAAGGCATGAGGGACCGGGCAGACACCGGAAGCGCTGGCGGGGCCAGCGCCACTACAAGCAGCCCGAATATACCGGCGGTTTGCGGGCAGCCGGGGCACATGATGCTCCGCGGGCGAGCGATGCCGATGATGCGGCGACCGGGACTCAAGGCGGGGCGACGGGGGCTGCAGGCGGGGCGACGGGGGCTAGGGGCGGGGCGACGGGGGCTGCAGGCGGGGCGACGGGGGCTAGGGGCGGGGCGACGGGGGCCGAAGACCAGCCGGGGCGGCCGCCCCAGCTCGTATCCAGGCCGGGCTTGGGCCCGGATCCGTTGCCTGCCGGGTGAGGCATCGATCGATGCCGCCCGGCACCGTCAAGGAGAAGCACATGAAACCTCTGTCGCACGCCAGATCCGCCGCGGTATGCATCTGCGCCGCGGCCCTGATGGCGACCGCCGCGAGCGCATGCTCAGCGAACAACTCGGCCGGGACCTCCGGTAGCGCGGCTTCCGGCGGCACCCTGACCATCCAGGGTGACACCGGCAACCCGTCGCTGGTGGAGAACTTCAACCCGTTCACGCCGAGCACCGAGCTGCACGGAGCGTTCCTGATCTACGAGCCGCTGGAGATCCCGAGCCCGGTCAACGGCGCGTACACGCCGTTCCTGGCCACCGGGTACAAGTTCACCAACCCGACCACGCTGGTGTACACGATCCGGTCGGGCGTCAAGTGGAGCGACGGCACAGCCTTCACCGCCCGCCGACGTGGTGTTCACGTTCAACCTGCTGAAGAAGTACCCGGCGCTGGACACCACCGGGGTCTGGGCGCAGATCTCCGGCGTCTCGGCCTCGGGCAGTGACGTCACGTTCACGTTCAAGGCGCCCGACGTCCCGTTCGCCGGGACGATCGCGCAGGTCCCGATCGTGCCCGAGCACATCTGGTCGAAGATCAGCGACCCGACCAAGTACGCCAACACCAACCCGGTCGGCACCGGGCCGTTCATGCTGGGCAGCGTTCGCGCCGACCCAGTACACGCTGAAGAAGAACCCGCAGTACTGGAACGCGGCGAAGATCGCGCCGAGCTCGGTGGTGTTCCCGGCCCAGGCCAGCAACCAGAGCACCAACCAGCTGGACGTGAGCAGCGGGCAAGTTCGACTGGGCTTACACCTACCTTCCCGACGTCAAGGCAGACGTACGTGAACCGTGATCCGTCCACGAACTCCTACTGGTTCCCGCCCGGCGGCACCATCGGCCTGTTCCTCAACCTGACCAAGGCGCCGTACAACAACGTGGACTTCCGCCAGGGCGTCTCACAGGCGCTCAACCGGACCACGATCGCGCAGAAGGCGGTCAACGGCTACATGGCCCAGGCCAGCCTGTCCGGGCTGATCCTGCCCAACCTGCAGCAGTGGCTGAACCCGAGCCTGCCTGACCAGGGAATAGTCAGCCAGAACCACACGGCCGCGATGACCGACTTCACCAAGGCCGGCTACACGCTGCAAGGGCGGCAAGCTGATCGGCCCGAACGGCACGCAGGCCACCATGAGCATCGTGCTGCCGAACAACTTCACCGACTGGGTCGCGGCCGCCACCGAGATCAGCAACGAGCTCGGCGCAGGTCGGCATCAAGGTGAGCCTGGACGAGCCGCAGTACGCCCAGTACTCGCAGACCACGCAGGCCGGCACGTTCGACGCGGCGATCGGCGGCTTCGGCGGCACCGGCAACCCCTACACCGACTTCAACAAGGCGCTGAACAGCAGCTTCGCGGCCCCGGTGCACACGCGCGACGGTGAACAACTTCGAGCGGTTCAAGAACCCCGCGGTCGACCAGGCGCTGTCCACCCTGGCCGCGGCCACCAGCAAGCCGGCGCAGCAGCAGGCGACCGACCGGCTCGAGATGATGATGTACAGCCAGGTCCCGATCGTGCTGCTGTACTACGGCGGCAGCTGGGGCCTGTTCTCCACCAAGCACTTCACCGGGTGGCCGTCGGCCGAGCAACCCCTACACCCTGCCGACCAACTACAACAACTCGCTGCTCACGGTCGTGACTCACCTGGTCAAGGCCTGACGCGATGCGCTATCGTCCTGCGCAAGGTGGCGCTGTTCGTCATCACGCTGTGGGCGGCGGTCACGCTGAACTTCGTGCTGCCCCGGCTGATGCCGGGGTCGCCGGTCGACGCGGCGCTGGGCAAGCTCGCGTCGGCCGGCGTGCCGATCACCAACGCCGAACGAAGCGCCATCGAGGTCCAGCTGGGCGAGCCGCACGCCAGCCCGTTCATCCAGTACTGGCGACTACCTCAAGAACATCGCCACGCTGCAGGTTCGGCACCTCGTACTCGTTCCCCACCCAGACCGTGGCGCAGACGATCGGCAAGGCCCTGCCCTGGACGCTGGTGCTGGTCGGCGTGACAACGATCGTCGCGTTCGTCATCGGGACCCTGCTCGGGGTCTACGCCGGATGGCACCGCGGCCGAGGCCGCCGACACCTCGATCACGGTCGGGGCGACGTTCTTCGGCGCGTTCCCGCCGTTCTGGCTCGGGCTGCTGCTGCTGTACGTGGTGGCGTTCAAGTACGGCTGGTTCCCGATCAAGGGCGGCTACAGCGCGGGCAGCACACCGAACTGGAGCCCGTCGTTCCTGTCCGACGCGTTCCAGCACAGCGTGCTGCCCGCGGTGACGCTGGGCATCACCACGTTGTCCGGCTGGGTGTTCGGCATGCGCAACAACATGATCAACACCCTGGGCGAGGACTACGTGACCTTCGCCGAGGCTAACGGCCTGCGCACGCGGACCATCGCGCTGCTGTACGCCGCGCGCAACGCGCTGCTGCCCAATGTCACCGCGTTCGGCCTGATCCTGGGCGCGAGTGGTCGGCGGGTCGGTCCTGGTCGAGGGCGTGTTCAGCTACCCGGGCGTGGGCGACCTGCTGTTCACCGCGGTGAGCAACCACGACTACCCGCTGATGCAGGCTCTGTTCCTGGTGTTCACGCGTCAGCATGCTGGTCGCGATCTTCGTCGTCGACCTGTTCTACGTCCGCCTCGACCCGCGAGTCCGGAGCGCATCATGACCATCCTCACCGCCGTGCCGCCGCCGGAGGCGCCCCGCCCGGGGGGCCCGGGGGTCGCCCTCCGGGCCAGCAGGGCACAGCCGCGCCGGTGCCGACCGGCACCGTGCAGGCCATACCCGGGCCGCTGCGGTTCGTCGGGCGGGCCCTGCGGACGCTGTGGAGCAACGGCAAGGCCCGGACCGGGATAATCGTCCTCGGGCTGATCATCGTGGTGGCGATCTTCGCGCCGCTGCTCGCGCCGCACTCGCCGCCAGCGCCACGACGTTCACCCCGTACAAGGGTCCGAGCGGCACCAACTGCTCGGCACGACCGGCAACGGCCAGGACGTCTTCTCGCAGCTGATCTACGGCTCGCGGATCTCGCTGATCGTCGGCGTGCTCGCCGGGGCGGCGGCCACCTTCGTGGCCGTGACGCTCGGCCTGATCGCCGGGTACCGGCCCGGCGTGGTCGACGAGGTGCTCGGCTTCGTCACCAACCTCGCGCTGGTGATCCCGGGCATCCCGCTGATGATCATCCTGGCGGCGTACCTGCAGGGCCGTTCGGTCTGGACGATCGTGCTGGTCGTCGCGTTCACCAGCTGGGCGACCGGGGCCCGGGTGATCCGCAGCCAGACCTCCACGTTGCGCACCCGCGAGTTCGTGACCTCGGCGGTGTTCTCCGGGGAGCGGCTACTGCCGGGTCGTGTTCCGGGAGATCCTGCCCAACATGACCTCGCTGGTGGCGGCCAGCTTCTTCGCCGCCGCGACCGCGGCCGTGCTGGCCGAGGCCAGCCTGGAGTTCCTCGGCCTGGGCAACCCGACCACGGTCAGCTGGGGCACCATCCTGTACGCACGCCCAGCAGCAGAACGCGCTGCTGACCGGCCAGTGGCTGATGGTGCTCGCGCCCGGCCTGGCCATCGTCCTGCTGATGGTGTCGTTCACGCTGATCAACTTCGGCGTCGACGCGCTGTCGAACCCGCGGCTGCGGGAGAAGTGATGGCCCTACTGGAAGCACGCGGCGTCAACGTCGTCTACGAACCCAGCCGCGGCCAGCGCATCTGGTCGGTCCGCGACGTGGACCTGACCCTGGAGCAGGGCGAGTTCGTCGGACTGGTCGGCGAATCCGGCTGCGGCAAGACGACCCTGGGCTACGCCCTGACCCGGATGCTGCGGCCTCCGGCCCGGCTGACCGGCGGCACCATCCGGTTCGACGGCATCGACATCGCCAGCCTGAGCGGCGAGCAGCTGCGCCGGCAGCGCCGCAACGGCTTCGCGCTGGTGCTGCAGAGCGGGATGAACGCGCTGAACCCGGTGCGCAGCATCGGAAAGCAGTTCGGCGACGTGCTCAAGGCGCACGCCCGGCCAGGCGACGACGTCTCGGCCGAGGGCATCCGGCGCCGGGGCACCGAGTTGCTGGAGAGCGTGCGCCTGGACGGCGAGGTGCTGAGCCGCTTCCCGCACGAGCTGTCCGGCGGCATGCGGCAGCGGGTCTCGATCGCGCTGGCCCTGGCCCTGCAGCCGCGGCTGATCGTGTTCGACGAGCCGACCACCGCGCTGGACGTGATCGTGCAGCAGGCGGTCATGCAGACGATCAAGGACCTGCAGCGAGAGCGCGGGTTCACCGCCATCTTGATCAGCCACGACCTCGGCGTGGTGCTGGAGGCCACCGACCGGGTCATGGTCATGTACGCGGGCCGGATCGTCGAGGATCAGCCGGCCCGGGTCATGGCCGGCGGGCGGCACCATCCCTACACCGAGGCGCTGCTGAACTGCTACGGCGACCCGCGCGCCGACGTGGTCGAGATCGGCGGCATCCCCGGATCGCCGCCGGACCTGTCGCAGCCGAACACCGGGTGCTCGTTCGCCCCGCGCTGCCCGGTGGCCGAGGACATCTGCCGCACCGCCGATCCCCTGCTGTCGCCGCTGCTGCCGGGCTGGGCGGCGTGCCACGTGCGGGCCCGGGCCAAGCGGGTGGAAATGGAGGCCAGCAGTGTCGGCTAACGGCGACAGGACCGTCCCCGCGCTCACGGTCAGCGGCGTGTCCAAGGTCTACAACGTCCGCGGGCGGGACCGGAAGACGGTCACGGCGGTGAACGACGTCTCGTTCACCATCTCGCCCGGCGCGGCCGTCGGCCTGGTCGGGGCGAGCGGCAGCGGCAAGAGCACGCTGGCCAAGATGATCACCGGCTCGGAGCGGCCGACGGCCGGGGACATCTCGTTCGGCGAGGTGACGGTGGGACGGCTGCGGGCCGGCGGCCTGCGCCGGTACCACCACCAGGTCCAGATGGTGTTCCAGGACCCCTATGGCGCGCTCAACCCGCTGCACACCGTGGAGTACACGGTGATGCGCCCGGTCCAGAACTTCCTGGGCCTGTCCGCCGCGCGGGCCCGGGAGCGGGTCGCGCGAACTGCTGGAGACCGTGGGCCTCACCCCGGCCAGCCAGTTCGCGCCCAAGCTGCCGCACCAGCTGTCCGGCGGTCAGCGGCAGCGGGTGCTGATCGCCCGCGCGCTCGGCAGCGATCCGGAACTGATCGTGGCCGACGAGCCGGTGTCCATGCTCGACGTCTCGCTGCGGGCGGGGGTGCTGCGGCTGCTGGCCGAACTCCGCCGTCAGCGCGGGCTGAGTTTGCTCTACATCACCCACGACCTGCTCAGTCCGCGCGGCGTCGTCACCGACGAGATCCTCGTGCTCAACTCCGGCCAGGTCGTCGAGCACGGCCCGACCAAGCAGGTCCTGCAGCACCCGCAGCACGGCTACACGATCCAGCTGCTCGACGCGGTGGCCAATCCGTTCGTCGCTTCGCGGGGGGGCCTGGGGGGGTCGGCCCCCCATGACAGCGCTGCCCAGGCGGGCAGCCCGGCTAAAGGCAGGGGCAGTAAATGAAGAAGAGGACGAGGTACTGGTGGATCATCGCGGTGGCGGCCATCGTGGCGTTGCTGGCGCCGCTTCAGCAAGCCCGGGCGGGCGCGACGGCGTCGGCCGGCGCGTCGGGACAGGTCGCGTCGTATGGCGGGCTGAGCGCGGCGCAGCGGGCCAACCTGCTGTCCATCGCCCGCGACACCTGGAAGTTCTACGGCGTGGACGTCGACACGGCGACCAACCTGCCGATGGACAACCTCACCTTCGCGGGCGGCTCGGCCACGCCGACCGCCTCCGGCCACTACACCTCGGCCGCCAACATCGGGGTCTACCTGTGGGCCGTGGTCTCGGCCCGGGATCTCGGCCTGATCAACGAGCGAGCAGGCCAAGGACCTGGTGCAGGCCACGCTGACCGAGGTGTCGCACCTGCAGCGGTACGACGGCTTCCTGTACCAGTGGTACGACACCACCAACGGCGACGTGCTCCTCAACCCCGGTCAGGGAGACTGCCCCCGGGGGCGGCACCCACGAACAACAACTGCTTCTTCTTGTCCAACGTCGACAACGGCTGGTACGCCTCAGGGCTGATCGTGGTCCGGCAGGCCATGCCGGAGCTGGCGCACCTGGCGGACAGCCTGATCGCGCCGATGAACTTCGGGATCTTCTACGACAACCGGGCCGAGACCCACTGCAATACCAACCCGGCAATCACGGGGAACCAGCCGACCGGCCAGATGTTCGGCGGGTACTACGTCGGGCTGCCGCCGTACCAGGGCAACAACGCGGCGCAGTACTACTACCACAACGGCGCGTTCTACAGCGACCCGCGGATCTCGGCCTACATCGGCATGGGCCTGAAGCAGATGCCGGGCAACGTGTGGTGGCGCAGCTGGCGGGAACTGCCGCCGCCGGCGCCGTTCACCGACTGCCAGAGCACCGACCCGGACTTCTCCTGGCAGGGCCAGTGGCCGATGGGCGGGACCTGGAAGACCTACACCGACCCGCAGTCCGGCCAGCAGTTCCCCGTCTGGGAAGGGCACTACACCTACCCGGGCACGAACCTGACCTTCATCCCGACCTACTCGGGCGGGATGTTCGAGGCCATGATGCCGAACCTGGTGGTCCCGGAGACCAGCTGGGGCACCCGCAGCTTCGGCCTGGCGGACGCCCGCACCGTCCAGGTGCAGATCAAGTACGCCACCCAGCAGCTGCACGACAAGGTGTGGGGCATGTCGCCGTCCAGTACGCCGGATGACACTGGCGGCTACTCCGGGTACGGCGTCGAGGGCCTGGCCTTCCCGTACTTCGGCACCGGTGCCGACGCGAGCCACCCCAACGAGGGGCTCTCGCAGTGCCACGGGTGCGCCACCGAGGACGTGGTGACCCCGCACGCGTCGTTCATCGCGCTGGACGTCGCGCCGCAGCAGGCCTACGCCAACATCGCGGCCCTGCGGGCGGACTACCCGGGCGTGTACGGGGCGGACGGCTTCTTCGACGCGGTCAACCCCACCACCGGGGCGGTCGGCCATCGCGACCTGGTGCTGGACCAGTCCATGATCATGGCGGCGCTGGACAACGCGCTGGACAACCGGGCCATCCAGCGCGACTTCGCGCGTGACCCGGTGTCCTGGGCGGCGCAGACCTACTTGTCGATGGAGACCATGTCGATATGACGGGTGACGCGCGGGCCGACTGGGAGGAGCGGATCGGGCGGCGGGGCGTGCCCGGCCAGGACGCGCACCACGGTGCGGCGGGCGGCCTGGCGCCGCCCGCCGGGCTGCGGGCGGTATCCGGCCAGGGCCACGTCACGCTGGACTGGGATCCGGTGCCGGGAGCGGCCGGGTACCTGGTCTACCGGGCCGCGGGCGAACCGTACCAGCCGCTGGACCACGGCGGCGGGGACGTGCTCGCCGTGCCGGCCGGGCCGTACGCCGACACCTCGGGCGAGCCCGGGAAGATCAGGCACTACGCGCTGGCCGCCGTGGCCGACGGATCCTCGGCCGGGCCGCTGTCCGAACCGGTGGCGATGGCGCCGGGCGCGGCCAACGGCGGCCGTCCGACGGTCACCATCGAGGTCGGCGATCGGGCCGCCGGCGAGCTGCAGCGCCCGTGGGAGCCGATGATCGGGTCGGAGCACCTGAGCTACATGCTGAGCCAGGACCGGACCGGCGGCCAGGTGATCGGCCCGGAGGTGCGCGAGGCGCTGCGGATCGCCCACGACGAGATCGGCGTGCGCGCCGTCCGCGCGCACGCGATCTTGTGTGATGACCTGGGGGTGTACACCGAATCGGGCGGCCGGCCGGTGTACGACTTCGGCGGCGTGGACCGGGTGTACGACCAGCTCATGGAGATCGGCCTGCGGCCGGTGGTGGAGTTGTCGTTCATGCCCCGCGACCTGGCCAGCGACCCGGGCAAGACGGTGTTCAGCTACGGCGCGATCATCTCTCCGCCCCGGGACTGGGACCGCTGGGCGGACCTGGTCCGCGATCTGGCGACGCACCTGATCGACCGCTACGGCCGGGATGAGGTGGTGTCCCGGTGGGCGTTCGAGGTGTGGAACGAGCCCAACCTGGAGGTGTTCTGGTCCGGGACGCCGCAAGAATACTTCCGGCTCTACGACGTCTCAGCGCGCGCGGTCAAGTCGGTGGATCCGGACCTGCGGGTGGGCGGGCCGTCTTCGGCGGCGGCGGGCTGGATCGGCGAACTGCTCGGTCACCTGGAGGGTTCGGACCTGCCGCTGGACTTCCTGTCCACGCACGTCTACGGCAACGTGCCCCTGGACCTGCGGCCGGTACTGGCGTCGTTTGGCCGGCCGGGAGCGCCGATCTGGTGGACCGAGTGGGGCACCACGCCGACCCACTTTCATCACGTCGGGGACACGATCTTCGCCGCGGCGTTCCTGCTGCGCGGCATGACCTCGGCGCTGGGGCGGATCGAGGCGCTGTCGCACTGGGTGGCCTCGGACCACTTCGAGGAGCTGGGGCGGCCGCCCGAGCTCTTCCACGGCGGGTTCGGCCTGCTGTCGGTCGGGAACCTGCGTAAGCCCCGGTACTGGGCCATGTCCCTGCTGAGCCCGGCTCGGGCGGTCCCGGCTGCCGGTATCGGTCCGCGGCGACGGCGCCGGAGGCCTGGTGGAGGCGCTGGCCGCGCGGCACGACGACGGGCGGATCGGGGTCCTGGCCTGGAATGTCACGCTGGATCAGAGCAAGATCGCTGGCGCTCCGCTGCTGGACCGGGCGGTCCGGCTGCGGGTGGCCGTGCCGCCGGGGGCGGCGTATACCGTCCGGCACTACCGGATCGACGAGGAGCACTCCAACGTCGTCCCGGCCTGGGAGCGGATGCGCGGCGGCGCCCCGTGGCCCACGCCGGACCAGTGGGCCGGGCTGCGCGAGCTGAACACGCTCGATGAGCTGCGCCCGCCCTCCCAGGTGACCGCGGACAGCGGCGGAATGCTGGAGTTCGGCTTCGATCTGCCCATGCCGGCCGTGTCGTACCTGGAGCTTGCCCCGTAACGTCCCGCGCGGGTGCCGACGTGCGGCCAGTATGTACCCCGGACCCTCTGCGTCTGGCTCGCAGGTACCTGCGTCAATGCCGTTCGTCCGCTCCGATCCACACCGACACGTGGGCCGGTTCCAGGGCCTTGTGCACGACGGCGGCCAGGTCGTCGCGGACCGAGTGCAGGTTCACGGCATCATTCAGGCGGACCGCGAACGCGGCTACGGTCTGGTCGGCGTCATAGCGGGCCCGGTTGAACCGCCGGTCCACCGATCGCTGCACACGCAGGCGCAGCGGGTTGAACAGCGCTGCCGCGGCCAGCGTGGAGGCAGCCACGGCCACCGTGCTGTGGAATTTGAACACTTGAGTGGCCAGCAGGACCAAGCCCGCGTACACGCCGACCAGCAGCCCGGTGACGATCGCATAGGCCAGGGTGCGGCTGATGATCCGGTCGATGTCATAGAGCCGGTAGCGCAAGATCCCCACCCCGATGCTCACCGGAAGGGCCGCGAACCCGAACCAGGCCAGGCCCGCGACCAGATCCAGCAGCGTCGCGCCCGACGAGCCGACGGACACGGCGAGGAATGCGCAGACCACGGTGACGGCCGCCCCGCCGGCCATCCACTTCAGCTGCTGACGCCGGTCACTGGACGAGCGCCGCCAGCTCAGCACCTGGCGGCCGATAAAGCAGACCGCGAACACCACGAGCACCAGGCTGCTCGGGTTCTGGACGGCGTGGAACCAGCCGACCGGGTTGTCAACGGCGGACAGCCCGCCCGCGGCGTCGACGCGGACGGGGCGCTCGGCGAGGGCACCACCCGTCGCCACCGCCAGCGCCGCCAGCTGTCCGGTGTACACCACCCAGAAAGCGCGCAAGGCCCAGCGCCAGAACCGCGAGGACAGCCTGCCATCGGGGAACAGCAGGACCACAATGATCAGCAGCTCCAGGCCCGGACCCCACAACTGGTCCAGCACCAGCGCGGCCGGGCCGAGGGGAAGGTGGCGGCCGGACCGGTAGGCCAGCAGGGCGTAGTCCATGCCGTCGGTGGCCAGGATCAGGCAGGCAGCGATGACCAGGAAGAGCCACCCGATCGGGTTGCGCGGCTGCCGTCGGGCGACGATCACCCCCACCCCCGCACACGGAACGCCGACCACCAGCGCCACCAGCCCGCCGAACACCTGGTGCGCCAGCAGGGTCAGCGGGAGCATGGCGACCGTCGAGACCGCCAGCAGCCCGCCGAGCACTGCCGCGCAGGTCGCCGGGGAGGCTCGGAAGAACCGGCGGCCCGCACTCTCCGCCACCACCGCACTCCGCCCGCCCCCGGGCTGAATCCCGCCCACGACCGCAACGCTATGCCCGCACCGTTCCGGGAACGTTACCGCTCAGCCGGAAACCTCACCCCAGCAACAGCACCGTCACCGGCGGCAGGGAACCCGCAATCCCCGCACAGTGACCGCACACCAGCCGTGCAGCGCGTGACCAACTCCCCTAGAGCCATCACGGTGTGCCACACTCATCGGTTGGAGTGCGCCGCACGCGTGTGATGTGAGGGGCGGACGTGGTTCACGGTACGCAGGTGGTCAGCTGGAGGCGGCTGGGGGCGCGGCACCGCACGGATTGACAGGCTCACCCCGGCTAGGGCCTATCCAGGGGCTGCGAGCACCAAAGCGTTCATCAAGTTCACAGCCTTTCAGGAGGCTTGCTCAATCAAAGACCGAAAGTCTATGCCGGTGAAAATCTGGCGGCGGAAGAGCCTGCTGATCAACTTGTCGCTCGCGGTCATCCTCGTGGCGGTGGGAGTCACGTCGTACCTGGAGATAAAGCCGGCGAGCCAAAGTACCGCGCTGGCGACGTCGACGGTGCAACAGGGCACGGTGCTGGCTACGGTAGCCGCCTCCGGCACGCTGGAGGCGGCACAGGACCTCGGCCTGAACTTCACCACCGGCGGCAAGGTGACCGCGATCTACGTCAAGGTCGGGCAGCGCGTGACGGCGGGCCAGAAGCTGGCCAAGGTCGATGCCACCTCGAGCGAGGACACCCTCAAGCAGGCGCAGGCGCAACTGGCCTCGGCCGAGGCGAACCTGGCCGCCGCGGCGGAGGGTGAGACCCCGCAGGCGAAGAAGGTGCAGGGCGATCAGGCGGCCCAGGCCCTGGCGCAGGTGCAGGTCGCCGAATCGAACCTGTCGGCCGCCGAGACGTCGGCCGACGATGACGCGACGTCGGCGGAACAGACCGTCACCACGGCCCAGGACAATCTCGGCTTCGCGGAGCAGACCCTGTCCAACGACGAGTCGAAACTCAGCACCGACGAAGCCGCCCTGACCACCGCCGAGAACCAGCTGAATATCGATGAGGCGGCCGAAGCGGCCGCGTGCGCGGGCACCAGCACGGGCACCACCGGCACGGCCAGCCCCAGCCCCTCCCCCACCTCCAGCACGTGCTCCGCGGAAGAGTCGGCGGTGGCGACGGACAAGTCGACCGTCAACAGCGACACCTCGGCCGTGTCGTCCGACCAGACCGCCATCCAGGGCGCGCAGCAGACGGTGACGAGCGACCAGAACGCCGTCAAGTCCGCCCAGGACAGCGAGAAGAGCACCGAGGACCACGACAAGGCCACCGTCACCTCCGACAAGGAGGCCGTGGCCAGCGCGCAGAAGTCGTACCAGACCACGCTGGACTCGAACACCGAGTCCGCCACGCCGAACCAGACGACGGTCGCGCAGGACGCGGCCGCCGTGACCAACGACGAGGTCGTGGTCCAGGAGGATAAGCAGACGGTGGCGGGCGCGACGCTGACCGCGCCGTTCGCCGGCACGGTCGCATCGATCAGCTTCTGATGTCGGCGAGGTCGTGTCGAGCAGCGGGGCCGGCAGCTCCTCGAGCTCCACTAGCTCGGGGAGCTCGGGCTCGGGAAGTTCGGGCACGGGGAGCACGGGGAGCACGGGGAGCTCCTCCAGTTCCAGCTCCAGCTCCAGCGAGGCCGCGGCGAGCGGTGCGTCCGGGGCCGGCACCGGGGCCGGCGGCGCGGGCACCAGCAGTACGGCCAGCGGTTTCATCGTGCTGACCAACCTGTCCAACATGGTGGTCCAGGCCACCTTCGACGAGACCGACGCGGCGAGCCTGCGGGTCGGCGCGGCAGCGACCGTGACGCCGGAGGGCGTGAGCAACGCGAGCGCGGTTTCGGCCACCGTGGCGGAGATCGACCCGACGTCGACCACCAGCAACGGGGTGGTGGACTACGGGGTCACGCTGGCCCTCACCCAGCATGGCAGCCGGGCTGAAGTCCGGCGAGACGGTGAGCGTGAGCGTGATCACCGGCGAGGCGAACAACGCGCTCTACGTCCCGGCCACCGCCGTCACCACGACCGGTAGCACGTCAACCGTCACGGTGGTCGGCACGGACAACACCGAGCAGATCGTGCCGGTGACCCTCGGCGTGCAGGGCAGCACCGACGACCAGATCCTCAGCGGGCTGACCCTGGGCGAGAAGGTGCTCACGTCGACCGCGGCTACCGGCACCGGCGGCGGCGGGGGCTTCCCCCGCCTGGGCGGCGGCGGCCTGGGCGGCGGGCTCGGCGGCGGCCTGGGCGGCGGGGGCGGCGGTCGGGGATGACCGGGCGACTGCCGCGGCACGCGGCCGGACCGCCATGGGAAGTACCGCCAGAGGCGGAGCCGGTGCTGCCGCCCGAGCCGGTGATCAGGCTCGTGTCGGTGGTCAAGACGTACGGCACGGGCGAGGCCGCGGTGCAGGCGCTGCGCGGGGTGAGCCTGGACGTGGTGCAGCGGGACTACGTCGCGATCATGGGCGCGTCCGGCTCCGGCAAGTCGACGATGATGAACATCATCGGCTGCCTGGACGTGCCCAGCGAGGGCCAGTTCCTGATCGACGGCATCGACACCAGCGCGCTGGACGAGCAGCAGCTCGCGATGGTCCGCAACCGCAAGATCGGGTTCGTGTTCCAGGCGTTCAACCTGATCCCGCGGATGACCGCGCTGGCCAACGTGGAGCTGCCGCTGTCCTACGCGGGCCTGCGGGCGGCCGACCGCCGGCACCGGGCGGAGGCGGCGCTGCGCCTGGTCGGGCTGGGCGAGCGGATGAACGCTCAGCCCAAGCAGCTGTCCGGCGGCCAGCAGCAGCGGGTCGCGGTCGCCCGGGCGCTGGTGACGGCGCCGTCGCTGATCCTGGCCGACGAGCCGACCGGCAACCTGGACACCAAGGCCAGCGCCGACCTGATGGCGGTGTTCGACCGGCTGAACGCGGCCGGCCGCACGATAGTGCTCATCACGCACGAGGCGGACGTCGCCGCCCACGCCAAGCGGGTGATCGGCGTGCAGGACGGCCACATCGTGACTGACCGCCGGGTGACCGAGGCCCGACGCCGACCCGCCGCTCCTGCGTCGGCCGGATCACGGGACGGTGCGGTCATGAGCCCGGTGCAGATCTTCCGGTTCGCGCTGGCCGGGCTGTCCGCGAACAAGCTGCGGTCCGCGCTGACCACGCTGGGCATCTTGATCGGCGTCGGATCGGTGATCCTGCTGGTCGCGGTCGGCAACGGCTCGTCCCAGTCGGTGCAGAACGCGATCTCCTCCCTGGGCGCGAGCTCGATCACGGTCCTGCACACCAACGGCTCGGCCGGCGGTGGCCCGGCCGCCGCGTCGACGTCGGCGGCAGGCCGCACGGCGTTCGCGGAGCCGAAGAACCTCACCGCGCAGGACGCGCAGGCCCTCGGCTCAGGGCCGGGGGTGGCGAGCGCGTCGCCGGTGGTGTCCACCTCCGAGACGCTGAGCAACGGCGGGACCAGCGACTCGGGAGTGAGCCTGACCGGCACGTACCCGAGCTACTTCCCGGCCGAGAACGACACGTTCAGCAAGGGCGTCGTACTTCACCACAGCAAGAAGTGAACACGGCGCGGAACGTCGTGGTGCTGGGCAGCGAGGCGGCCAGCGACCTGTTCGGCACCGCGAACCCGGTGGGCCAGAGCGTGCTGGTCGCCGGTATCCCGTTCACGGTCGTCGGCGTGCTCGCGACGAAGGGCTCGAACGGCCTGACCAGCGCGGACAACACAGCCGTCGCCCCGCTGACCACCGTGCAGGACGAGCTGACGGGCTTCGGCTCGCTGAACAACGTCGTGGTGCTGGCCAAATCGGCCGCCCTGGTGAGCACCGTGGAGGGCGAGGTCACCTCGACCCTGGACCTGCGCCACCACGAGACCGCCGCCGACGCCGACTTCGACGTGCTGAACGCGTCCACCCTGCTGTCCACGGCCTCCTCCACCGCGCACACGTTCACCGTCCTGCTCGGCGCGGTCGCGGCGATCTCGCTGCTGGTCGGCGGCATCGGCATCACGAACATCATGCTGGTCACGGTGACCGAACGGACCCGGGAGATCGGCATCCGCAAGGCCATCGGCGCAACGCCGGGAGTGATCCTGGCCCAGTTCCTGACCGAGGCCACCCTGCTGTCGATGATCGGCGGGGCACTGGGCGTCCTGGCCGGGATCATCGGTACCCGGTTCACGATCGTCGGGGTGAAGCCGGTCACGGTCCCGTTGTCGATCCCGCTGGCGTTCGGGGTCAGCGCGCTGATCGGCCTGTTCTTCGGCGGTTTCCCCGCCAATCGCGCGGCGAACATGCGGCCCGCCGACGCACTGCGTTACGAGTGATCGGACACGAACATGCCAGAACCAGAAGACCTTGACGAGGGCACCGGCCTCGACGACCTGCTCGACGTGCTGTCGAGCCCGCTCGATGACGACAACGACGCCGAGCTCACCGCCGTCCTGACCAGGCGGCCGCGGGCCAAGCTGCCCTCGCTGACGCTGGTTCTGGCGGCCATCGTGGTGGCGAGCGCCGGCTTCCTCGGCGGCGCCCTGGTCGGCAAGCACTATGGCAGCTCCGGCTCCGGCAACCTGGCCGCCGCGTTCCGCGGGCTCGCCGCCCGGGCGAGTACGTCCGCGAGCGCCGGGTCCAGCACCGGCGGCACCGGGACCGGCGGGTCAGGCACCAGCGGCCCGGGTGGCCAGTTCGGCGGAGGCAACGCGACGCTCGGCACGATCAAGCTCATCGACGGCGGCACCGTTTACGTGCAGACCACCGCGGGCGACATCGTCCAGGTGGCCACCTCGGCGGGGACCAAGGTCACGGTCAGCTCCACGGTCCCGGTCAAGGACCTCAAGCCTGGCGAGACGGTCATCGTCCAGGGCAGCAAGAACTCCAGTGGCGCGATCGCCGCCACCAGCATCAGCCAGACGAGCCTAGGCGGCCTCGGCGGAGGCGGCGGCTTCCCCGGCGGCGCTGGCGGCGCTGGTGGGGCTGGCGGGGCGGGCGGCGCCGGCACAGGCACCGGCGGCTAGCTACTCACGAACCATCGAAGGAGATCATCATGAACGGCGGTACCACGCTGCACCGGTTCGGAGTCGGCGGGACCCTGGCGGTGCTGGCGGCGACGCTGGTGCTGACCGGCTGCGGCGGCGGCAGCGGCAGCAGCAGCAGCAGCAGCAGCAGCGCGGCTGCCTCCAGCGGGAGCGCCTCGCCGACGTCGGCCAACCTCAGCGCGTTCCAGACGTGCCTGAAGCAGCACGGCGTCACGATCAGGCCGGGGCAGTTCAACAGCGCCGGGCCGCGCCCGTCCTTCACGCCGAGCGCCTTCCCGACCGGGTCACCACGCCCCCGCCCGTCCTTCTCCGGGTCCTTCGCCGGCACTAACTCGGCCGCGTTCAAGGCGTGCGCCAAGTACGCCCCGGCCGGCTTCGGCGGCGGCGGCTTCGGCCGCACGATCAGCAGTTCAGCCCTGGCCGCGTTCAAGAGCTGCCTGAGCCAGAACGGCGTCAAGGTCACCGGGACCACGGCGGCCGCCGTCCTGGCCAAGCTCCGAAACGCCACGGGCAAGACCGCGAAGGCGGTCCAGACCTGCCGGGTGCTCCTGTCGCCGACCGCCCCCTCCCCCAGCCCGAGCACCTAATCCCGGCCCCGGCCCCGGCACGGCTGCGCCATGATGGAGTGCTGCCCTAATCGCAGGAGCTATCCTGAATTAGCGAGTATTCCGATATGAATAACTGAGAAGAGGCTCATCCGATGCTGCTGCCGTCGCCGGAGCGTGGTGCGGTCGCCGTCCGGGCGCCGGGAACTGGGCCCGGGTACTGGGCCGGGGCGCCGTGCGCGGTGGCGGGCGACGGCGAGATCTTCCTGGCCTACCGGCTGCGGCGGCCGGTCGGGAAGGGCCGCGGGTACGCGGTGGCGGTGGCGCGGTCCGCGGACGGAGAGCGGTTCGAGACGCTGCTGACCATCGGCAAGGAGCAGATGGCTACCGAGTCGCTGGAGCGGCCCGCCCTGGTCCGGACGCCGGCCGGAGGCTGGCGGCTGTACCTGAGCTGCGCGACCACCGGAACCAAGCACTGGCGGGTGGAGATGACCGAGGCGGCGCACCCCGGCGAGTTCGACCCCGCACGGCGGGAGGTGATCCTGCCCGGCGACACCAAGACCGGCGTGAAGGACCCGGTGATCCGGTACCACGACGGCCGGTGGCACCTGTGGGCGTCTTGCCACCCGCTGACCGACCCGCTTCAGACCGACCAGATGACCACGGAGTACGCGACCAGCGCGGACGGCCTGGCCTGGACCTGGCACGGCACCGCGCTGAGCGGCACGCCGGGGCGGTGGGATGCGCGCGGCACGCGGGTGACCGCGGTGGACTTCGGCCCGGAGGTGGTGACCGCCTACTACGACGGGCGGGCCAGTGCCGCGGAGAATTTTGAGGAACGGACCGGAACGGCGAGCACCACCCGCCCGCAACCCCGGCACGAAGCGGCAGCGGCCAGCCAGCCGGCAACCCGCAGTCCCGCGCCAAATTCTCACAGCAGCGCGACCGCCCCCGACGAATAAAGGTTTTGAGATGCTGCCACGGCCGGCGGCCTGGTGGTCGAGGAAGCATGAGCCACGGCCCGTTCGGAATAAAGATAAAGACGGTCATTGGCGGTGGGGTTATGACTGGTCGCTGACGGTCATTCGAGAGGTCCGGGAGTCAGGCCTTGGGGGACGCGGCGCCGGCTTTCAGGAGCGGGAGAGCGGCCAGCGTGCACAGGGCGCACAGCAGGCCAGCGACCACGTAGGGGGCGCGCAGGCCCGCGGCGTGGGCGACGAAGCCGCCGGCCAGCGCGCCGATCGGCATCAGGCCCCAGCCCAGCATGCGGTAGACGCTGTTGACCCGGCCGAGCAGGTGGCCGGGGACGACCCGCTGGCGCAGGCTGACCGTGACCACGTTCCACAACGTTACCGAGAACCCCTGGACGGCCAGCAGTGCCGCCACCACGGCCGGACCGGGGGCGAGCCCGATGCCGACGAAGGCGGCGGCGTCGGCCAGGGCCGGGAGGATCAGCGCGGCCAGCACGCCGAGCCTGCGGCTGAGTACCGGGTTGACCAGGCCGCCGATCACGCTGCCGACGGCGCTGGCGGCCAGCAGCAGCCCGTAGCCGCGGGTGCTGACGTGCAGTGTCTGGGTGGCCAGCAGGACCAGGATGGCCTGGCCCATCTGGTTGGCGAAGTTGTAGATGCCGAGCAGGACGGCGACCACGCGGAGCAGGCGGTGGCGGGCCAGCCAGTGCAGGCCTTCGGCGATCTGGGCGCGGATCGTGGTGCGTTTCGCGGGGGTGGTCTCGGGTGCCGGGCGGGTTTTGGGCAGGCCGCCCAGCAGAGCGGCCGAGCCGGCGAACGACGCGGCGTCCAGCCCGAACGGCAGCGCCGCGGCCGCGGCGAACAACAGGCTGCCGGCCGGCGGGCCAAGGAAGGACTCGCCGATGGTCAGGCTCACCTGCTGGCTGCCGTTGGCCTTCGGCAGCAGGTCGGGCGGGACCAGGGCGGGCAGCACCGACTGGGCGGCGTTGCTGAAGACGACCTCGGCGCTGCCCAGCAGCAGGCCGCCCGCGGCGAGCACCTCGATGCTGGCGTGATGGGTGATGACCAGGATCGCCATGACCGTGACCACGGCCGCCTGGATCACCTGGGCGCCCCACATGAGCGTGGTCCGGTCGTAACGGTCGACGATGGCGCCGGCCGGCAAGGAGAGCAGCAGCCAGGGCAGGAAGGTCGCGGCGGTCACCACGGAGACCAGCCTCGGATCCCGCGTGATGGTCACGGCCAGCAGCGGCAGCGCGGCCACGAACGCGCCGTCGCCGGTGCTGCTGATCGTGTTGGCCCACCACAGCCGCCAGTAGGGGCGGCCCAGGCGTACCGTCTTTTGTGCTTCCCGGCTCGGTGCGGGCGTGGTGCCTTGGGTCATACGGGCCAGAGTGGTGCGAGCGCGGGCGGGGGGCCACGTTTCAGCGCTCTGCTAAACCTCGGCTCGCGATCTATTGTTAAGCGGATGGCTAAATCCTGGTGCCGGTTCGTGTTGGCACGGCAGATTAGCCTCGGGAGGCGACATGCAGCTGATGCTGGAACTCGACGTGGCGGACCTCGCCGCGACCCGGTTCGCGGTCTCGCCCCTGCACGAGGCGCTGCGGGCCCTTCCGCTGCTGGCCAACCCGGGCCAGTCCGCGGTGAACCGGCCCTGGGTGCGGTGGGCGCTGGCCGAGCTTGACCGGCGGCCGCTGCGGCTTCCCCGGCTATGGCCGCTGATCGTCACCGGCCTGCCGTACACGCCGGAATTCCTGGGCCCGGCGCCGGCGGGCAAGTCCCCCAGCCTGGAGGAGGAGCTGGCGGCGGTCTGCGCGACGCCCGCAGGCGCGGTGCGGACGAGCCTGCGGAACGTGTTCGGCTCGGAGGTCGGCGAGGGCCAGTGGCCGGACACCGCGACCGACCTGTTCGAGCGGCCGCGAGAGGGACTGGCGGAGATAGCGGCCGAGGCGGCGGAATATCACGCCCGGCTCATCGCTCCGCACTGGGAGCGGATCCGGTCAGTGCTCGACGCCGACATCAGCTACCACGCCGGCCTGCTGGCCGGCGGCGGAGCCCGGTCGCTGTTCAGCGACCTGCATCCGGACCTGCGCTGGTCCGCGGGGCGGCTCTTCATGGCGGACGCGGAGCGGTGGCAGGCGGATCCCTCCGTCACGCTCGGGCCAGACGGCCTGGTGCTGGTGCCGAGCGTGTTCAACGGGCCGCACTGGTCGATCAAGAAGGCGACGAGCACCCAGACCACGCTGCAGTACCCGGCGCGGGGCGCGGCGACGGTCTGGCAGGACGGAGCCGTCCTGGCTTCCGCTTCCGCTTCCGGCTCTGCGTCCGCTTCCGGCTCTGCGTCCGTCTCCGCCGACATGCCGACGGTCGAGGCGCTGCTCGGCACGCCTCGGGCGCGGCTGCTGGGCGCGCTGCGCTCACCGGCCACCACCAGCGCGCTGGCCCTGGGCTTCGGCGTCACGCCGAGCGCGGTCTCTCAGCACCTGGCGGTCCTGCATCGCGGCGGCCTGGTCGACCGGGAGCGCAGCGGCCGCCGGGTGCTGTACCAGGTCTCCGAGCTGGGGCTCGCCCTGCTCGACCGGGCGCTGATCCGGTCGGCCTCGTGAGGGCGGTCGTCTACTCCGGCTACGGTGTCATGCCGGAGCTTGCGCAGGTGACGGACCCTTCCTGCGCCGCGGACGGGGTGGTCATCGCGGTCGGGGCGAGCGGCGTGTGCCGGTCGGACTGGCACGCCTGGAAGGGGCACGATCCGGTGGACCTGCCGCACATCGGCGGGCACGAGCTGGCCGGGGTCGGTCGCGCAGGCCGGGCCGGAGGTGACCCGCTGGCGGGCCGGGGACCGGGTGACCGTCCCCTTCGTGTGCGGGTGCGGCCAGTGCGAGTACTGCCTGGCGGGCGAGGCGCAGGTGTGCCCGCGGCAAACCCAGCCGGGTTTCACCGGGCCCGGCTCGTTCGCCGAGCTGGTCGCGGTCCGCGCGGCGGACACGAACCTGGTCGGGCTGCCCGATGCGGTCGACTTCGTCGCGGCCGCGTGCCTGGGCTGCCGGTTCGCGACGGCCTTCCGCGCGGTCACCGCGCACGGCCGGATCCAGGCCGGCGACTGGCTGGCCGTGCACGGCTGCGGTGGCGTCGGGCTGTCGGCGGTGATGATCGGCGCAGCACTCGGGGCCCGGGTGGTGGCGGTCGACGTGTCCGCCGCGGCGCTGGACCGGGCCCGCGAGCTCGGCGCTTCGTTCACCGTGCCCGTCGAGGCCGCTCGACTGATCCGGCGGCTGCGATCGCCGAGCTCACCGCGGGCGGGGCGCATGTCTCGGTCGACGCGCTCGGATCGCCGGCGACCGCGGCGTGTTCGGTCCGGTGCCTGCGGCGCCGCGGCCGCCACGTCCAGGTCGGGCTGCTGCTCGACGGGCCGGTGCCGCTGCCCATGGACCTGGTGGTGGCGCGGGAACTGGAGATCTACGGCTCGCACGGCATGGCGGCCCGCGACTATCCGCCGATGATGTCCATGGTCGCGGACGGCAGGCTGCGTCCCGGGCTGCTGACCGGCCGGGTGATCGGCCTGGCCGACGCCGGCCGGGCGCTGGCCGCGATGGACGCCCCGTCTCCAGATGCCGCGGGAATGACCGTGATCTCAGTTGCCGTCAGCCCCGGCGGGGTGTAGGCGGGCGGCGAGCCAGTCGGCCATCTTGGAGCGGGACTCGAAGGCGTGGTTGGTCAGGCCGTGGCTGCCCTCCGGGTCGAGCATCAGCTCGGCGCCGGGTGCCTCGCGGGCGAGGCGTTCGGCATGGTAGGTCGGCACCAGACGGTCCCGGCCGCCCGCCGCCACCAGCAGCGGGGTCGTGATCCGGGCGGCGGCGTCTTCGAGGGTCAGCTGGGAGAGTTTCTCGCGGGCCTGCTGTTGCGTCGCGGCTCGGGACCGGCGCTGGAACGTGGCCCGGGTCTGGGGCGGCAGGATGTCCCAGTCCAGCGACCACTGGTACGGCCCGGCCAGCGCCACCGCGGCCTTGATCCGGGGTTCGTAGGCCGCCGCCCGGGCCGCGTAGTAGCCGCCCAGGCTGACCCCGAACCCGCCGATCCGGGCCGGGTCGATGTCGTCGCGGCCGGCCAGGAAGTCGGCGACCGCGGTGGCCACCCGCTCGTAGGCGGGCTCGATCGGCAGCTCGTACTCGGCCTCGCCCTGCCCCGGGCCGTCGACGGCGATCACCGCCAGGCCGCGGGCCAGCATGTACTCCGCGGTGGCCTGGAGCTCCTCCTTCACCGAGTCCAGGCCGGGCATCATGATCACGATGGGCGGCTTGGCCTGACTGGCTGGCACCCGGAGGTACGCGGCCAGCGTCGTGCCCCGATAGGGGATGCGGACCGGCTCGGCGGGCGGGCTGAGCGTCGCGGCGCCGCGACGGAAGCAGGCCACGGTGCGGTCGTGCGCCGCCCGTTGCTGGTCCAGGTCGTCGACGAAGACGAACTTGCCCCAGTGCCAGCACAGGGCGGCGCGGCGCCAGGCCTCCCCGGCGGTCTGGGTCTGGCCCTTCTGTTCGGCGGCCTCGGCCAGGCGTTCGTAGTACTGGCCGGTCCGGCCCCACTCGCGGCACCAGTCGTCCCAGGCCGTGATGCGGGCCATGGTGGCCTGGAAGTCCGAGTAGCTGGTCCCGTTCGCGATGAAACGCGCCGCCCAGTGGGCGTTGGCCGCGACGACGCGCTCGTCCTTCTCGTCGTTGCGTTGCGGCTCGGCGTAGAGGCTGGGGCGGCGGTCGGCGAGCAGGTCGTTGTCGCCGTCCAGGCTCTTGTCCCGGGCCGCCTGGAGGTCGCATGCGGCGGTCAGCACGGCGGGACGGTCCTGCAGCACCGGTCCGGCCAGCGGGTAGCCGTCCGGCCCGGCGATCAGCGAGCCGCTGATCCAGGACACGCCGCGCTCGTCCTGGCAGCGGTCGGCGACCGCGACGAAGACCCCGTTGGTGGCCGCCGCGGCCTGGGCCTTGACCACCTCGGCGGGCCGCTCCCCCGCCGGGCGGGCCGCGTAGGGCCAGTTCACCGGGGCGGCGATGAGGTCGGCGCCCTTCAGCGCGGCCAGGCGCGTCCACTCGGGGAACTCCAGGTCGTAGCAGATCATCACCGCGACCCGGCCGACCGCGGTGTCCAGGACCGGGGGTGGCGCGTCGCCCGGGGTGAAGACGAGCTTCTCCTTGTCCCACAGGTGCGCCTTGCGGTACACGGCCCGGGTCCCGGACTCGTCCACCAGCGCCGCGCTGTTGTACAGGCGCCCGTCGCCGCTGCGCTCGCAGAAGCCGCCGACGATCACCAGCTGGTGCTCGGCGGCCAGGGCGTGCCACTGGCGCAGGGTGTCGCTGTCGTCCGCGGGCGAGGCGAGCGCGCCGGCCTCGGCTCGTGCCTGGCCGGCCACGGCGCCGAAGACGTATCCGGAATCGCACAGCTCGGGCAGCACCACGAGCCGGGCCCCGGCCGCCGCGGCCTCGGCCACCGCGGCCGCGGCGGCCTTGCGGTTGGCGTCGGGCTCGCCGATGGTGATGGCCAGCTGGGCGACGGCGATGACGGTTAGATCCACGGGGCGCACTCCGTTCGTCCTGGTATGCAATGGACGTTCCACGCCCATGTAAGCACCCTCAGTGGCGGGGTCGGTCGCCGGGATCCCGTACCGTCTCATCGGGGGCCGTACGGAAGGAAGGGCTGGGCGGTGACGGGACACGCGGATGTCGTGGTGGTCGGCGGCGGGCACAACGGGCTGGTCGCGGCGGCGTACCTGGCCCGCGCCGGGCTGGAGACGGTGGTCTGCGAGCGGCGCGAGGTACCCGGCGGTGCGGCGGTAAGCGAGCACCCGTTCGGGCCGGACTACACCGTGACGTCGCTGTCGTACGTGGTCTCCCTGCTGCCGCCCGACCTGGTACGCGACCTGCGCCTGGACCAGCACGGCTACCACGTGTACCCGCAGGGACCCTACTTCGCGCCGCGCCGGGACGGGCGGTACCTGCGGCTGCCGGACGAACCGGCGTCGCGGCACGCCGAGATGGCCAAGTTCTCCGCCAGGGACGCTGACGCGTACGGGTCGTACGCCTCGCATCTGGAAGACATCGGGCGCGTGCTCGGGCCGTTGCTGCATCAGATCCCGCCGCGGCTCGGCTCTCGCCGGCCGCGGACCTGCTACGGCAGGCACGGCTGGTGACCCAGTTGCGCGCGCTGGACGAGCGCGGCGCGGTCGACGTGACCCGGTTGCTCACCGACAGCATCGCCGACCTGATCGAGGGGTACTTCGAAAGCGATGCGATGCTCGGCCTGCTGTCGGTCTCCGGGGTGATCGGGACGTGGGCCGGTCCCCGGTCGGCGGGGACCGCGTACGTGATGCTGCACCACCACATCGGCGAGACGGCCTGGGGTTTCCCCCGCGGCGGGATGGGCGCGGTGTCCGGGGCGCTGGCGCGGGCGGCCAGGATGTTCGGGGCTCAGGTGCGCACGGGCGCCGAGGTGGCGGAGATCCGCACCCGCGACGGCCAGGTCGCCGGGGTGACGCTGGCCAGCGGCGAGTCGATCGACGCGCCGGTGGTGGTCACCACCGCGCACCCGCAGATCTCGTTCCTGCGGCTCCTGGACCCGGCCGAGCTGCCCGCCGATTTCGTGGCTGACATCCGCGGCTGGCGCAGCCGCAGCGGCACGGTGAAGATCAACCTGGCCCTGGACCGGCTGCCGGTGTTCGCTTCGCATCCGGATCCCGACCCGGCGGTGTACGGCGGCACGATCGTGCTGGCCGAGTCCCTGGACGACATCGAGAACGCCTATCAGCAGGCGGTGGCCGGGCAGCCCGCCGAGCTGCCGTTCGCGGACATCTGCATCCCGAGCGTGTTCGACGACTCGCTGGCGCCGCCGGGGAAGCACGTCATGTCGCTGTTCACGCAGTGGGTGCCATGCGGGTTCGCCGCTGGCTCGCACGAGGCCGAGCTCGAGGCCTACGCGGACCGGGTACTCGGGCGGCTGGAGGCGGTGGCGCCGGGATTCACCAGCTCGGTGCTGCACCGGCAGGTCATCGGGCCGCATCAGATGCAGGAGGAGTACGGGCTGATCGGCGGGAACATCTTCCACGGGGAGCTGTCTCTGGGGCAGATGTTCCACGCCCGGCCCGCGGCCGGCTACGCCGACCTGCGCACCCCGGTCCGCGGCCTGTACCAGGCCGGGTCGGCCACCCACGGCGGCGGCGGGGTCACCGGCATCCCGGGACGCAACGTGGTCCGGCAGGTCCTCACCGACCGCCGCGCCGAACGCTGGCGCCGTCGAGTCTCGCGGGCCGCTCTGACCGGGCGGGCGGACCGGGCGGGCGAAGGCATCGGCGACGCACCGCTGAGGGCGCGTCTTAGGCGCGGAGCTCAGGGCTCGCGGTTCAGCGGTCAGGGGCGAGGCTGGCGGCGGCGGACCGGGACGACGGTCTGCAGGACGCTGCGGGCCATGGCGTTGTGCCACACGTTGCCCGCGCGGCGCCACTGGCGCTTGGGGTCCATGACCACCGAGCGGGTCTGGACGGCCGGGTCGGCCACGCCGAGGCGCTTGGCCAGCGCGGTCAGCGTCTGGGCCCAGAACCGGTCCTCCATGCGGTTCATGACCGGCATGCCCAGCTCGTAGAACGGGTCGCCAGCCCGGAGCAGCACCTGCGTCTGCACCACGGTCGTCTCGCCGGAACGCTCGGCCGAGAACGTGATCCAGCCCGCGAACTGGTGTCCCTGGGGCGTGGCGAACGTGAACGACTCGGCGTCCGCGTACAGCACGAACACGCCGGTGGACATCTTCACCCCGCCGCCGACGGCGATGTCGAGCAGGGCCACGTCGCCGGGGCTGATGCCGGTCAGGGCGCCCGCGAAGCGGTTGCCCTGGGGCCAGAACTCCGGGAAGTGCGCCTTCCAGACCGCGATCGCGTCCCGCGGAGAGACCTCGGCGCCGACGTCGACCGAGTAGGTCTTCTGCCACAGCTTGCCGAACCCCTGGACCGGGCCGGTGACCCGCCTGCCCGCCACGTTCGTACCGCGGACGCCCTCGCGCGCCTCGACCACAAGCCGGTCGACCTTGGCCGCCCAGTGGCCGCCGTCGCGCGGCGCGGCGTGCTCGGTGCCGTCCGGGGAGGCCGTGGTCTCGGGTCCGGTGTGCTCGGTCATGGCGTCCTCCTGAGGCTCGCGGTCCTGTTCAACTGAGCACGAGCCTAGGAAGATGACGGTACGAAAACGTTACGGTATGACTGTCGTTTTCCGAGCTTTTAACGAATGGCGTTACGAGGGTCGCGGACCAGGGGGACCCACGGACGCGGGCCGGGTTACCGCGGCCAGGTCGGCGATCAGCTCGAAGGAACGCAGCCGGTCGGCCGGGTCGAAGACCATGGTGGTGAGCATCAGCTCGTCCGCGGCGGTCGCCTTGAGCAGCTCGGTCAGGCCCCGGCGCACGGTCGGCGGCGCGCCGATGACCTGGGTGGCCTGCCGGTCCAGGATGTAGGCCCGGTCGAGTTGGGTGTACGGGTAGGTCTCGGCTTCCTCCGGGGAGGGCAGCGGCCCGGGGCGGCCGGAGCGCAGCTTCAGGAACGCCAGCGCCCCCGAGCCGGCCAGCCAGCGCGCCCGGTCATCGGTGTCGGCGCAGACCACGGCGGTGGCGACCATGGCGTAGGGCCGGTCGAGCACCTCGGACGGGCGGAAGTGCTGGCGGTACAGGGCCAGGGCCGGGAGGGTGTTGGCCGGGCTGAAGTGGTGCGCGAAGGCGAACGGGAGGCCGAGCAGGCCGGCCACCTGGGCGCTGTAGCCGCTCGAGCCGAGCAGCCACATGGCCGGCTGGTGGCCCCGGCCGGGGACCGCGGTGATCTGGGCGAACGGGTGGCCCTCGGGCCAGCGGCCGGTGAAGTAACCGAGCAGGTCCATGAGCTGATCGGGGAAGTCGTCCGCCGACAGCCCCTCCGGCGACCGGCGCAGCGCGGCCGCCGTGACCTGGTCGGTGCCCGGGGCGCGGCCGATGCCCAGGTCGATGCGACCCGGATGGAGCGCCTCGAGCATGCCGAACTGCTCGGCGACCACCAGCGAGACGTGGTTGGGCAGCATGACGCCGCCGGAGCCGACCCGCAGGGTGGTTGTCGCGTCGGCCAGGGCGGCGATCAGCACCGGCGGCGCCGAGCTCGCGATGCCGGGCATGTTGTGATGCTCGGCGACCCAGAACCGCGTGTACCCGAGCCGTTCGGCGTGCCGGGCTAGGTCGATGGTCGCCCGCAGCGCGTCCCCGGCGTCGCCGCCATCCGGGACCGGGGCCAGGTCGAGGATCGAGAGCGGCACGGACTCGGGTCCGAAGGTCAGGGCGGGGCTGCGGTCCATGTCGTCCACGCCTTGTCCGAACAGCACACGCGGCCAGGTTCTTCCGGGTTGCGGATCGCCTGTTCCCTGCCTCGCAGCCAGGCCTTTGCGACATTCGCGGCAAAGCGGGTTTCCCCTTCCGGCATTTTCACTAGCCGCGGGGCATGTCCGCTGGAGCGGACTACTTCTTAGGCTGCGGACGGGGACTGCCGGTCCATACTCAGGCACGACGGGGTGACTTACGGCCGGCTCGGCCTGGTCGGGTGCCTCGAGCGCCGGTAAGGAGGTGCTTGGCCCGTCGCCATGACAGAACCACCGCTCAAGGTCCTGTGCATCACCGGCTGGTGCCGCAATGGCAGCACCATTGTCGGCAACGTACTTAACGAGATCCCGGGTTTCTTCCACGTCGGAGAACTTCACTTCCTGTGGAAGAACGCCGCGGGCTGGGGCGCGAACAACCTGTGCGGCTGCGGCCGCCCGCTACCCCAGTGCACGATCTGGTCGCAGATCCTTCCGCTCGGCCGACCAGCCGGGACCTCGGCGGAGGCCTATGCCGACCTGGTCGTCGCTCGGCAGCGCGCCTACGTCAGGACGAGACATACGTGGCGGGTGCTGCGCCGCGGGCTGTACTGCGACGGAATCCGCGAACACGCCGATCTCATGCAGCAGGTTTACCACGCTATAGCAGAACGGACGGACGCGGCCGTGCTCGTGGACACCAAGAAGATCCCGGGCGAATCGGCCCTGCTCTCGCATCTGGCGGGCATCGAATCCTATTACGTTCACCTGGTGCGCGACCCGCGGGCGGTGGCGGAATCCTGGCACCAGCCGAAGGACTACGTCTACGCCATGTCGTCGAGCATGAGCACCGCATACTGGTACGGCTTCAATCTGGCCGCCGAGGCCCTCACCCGGCGCCATCCGAAGCGGTCGCTGACCGTGCGTTACGAGGAGTTCATCGCGAACCCGGTTGCCACCCTGGCCGCCATACTCCGGCTCTGCGGCGCAGAGTCCAGCGTTATTCCGCTTCAGGGCCGAGTAATCGAGCTTGGTGTCAACCATACGGTGACCGGCAACCCGGACCGGTTCCGCAGCGGTGCCACGGTCATCAGGGACGCCGATGACTCCTGGG
This sequence comes from uncultured Actinomycetes bacterium, assembly GCA_963819785.1. GTDB lineage: Bacteria > Actinomycetota > Actinomycetes > Streptosporangiales > Streptosporangiaceae > Palsa-504. The sequence goes on from CAWFXW010000026.1 coordinate 422,083, forward strand.
AGGCCACCCTGCCGACGTCGGCCAAACTCGCCGCAGCGGCGCTGTCGTGGCCGCTGTTCTGGCGCTATGGCTATCGCTATGCACAGGTAAGGAGGTCCGGTGGACCTAGGGCTTGAGAACAAGGTCGCACTGGTCGCGGGCGGCTCGAGCGGCCTGGGCCTGGCCATGGCGAAGGAACTGGCCGCCGAGGGCGCACATGTCGCGATCGGCGCCCGTGATCACAGCCGGCTGGCCGCCGCCGAGCGGACCGTCAAAGCCCTGGCACGCGGCGAGGTGGCGGCTACGAGCGTCGACATTACTAACCATGCGGCGGCCCGGGAATGGGTCGAGGACGTGGCCGCGCGGTTCCACGCGCTTCACATCCTCGCGGTCAGCGGAGGCAGTCCGCCGGTCGGCGCGGCTTCGCAATTCTCGCTGGCGGACTATCAGGCCGCCTTCGACGAGTCGTTCCTGCCCGCGGTCAACCTCGCCTTGGCCGCACTGCCCCACATGAAGGCGGCCCGATGGGGCCGGATACTTTTCGTGGCATCGGAGACGGCTGTCGTCCCCATGGCCACGCTCGTGCTGTCGGGCGCGGCTCGGGCCGGCCTAGCGCGGTTCGCTCAGTCCCTGGCCGCCGAGGTGGGCCGGGACGGCATCACCGTCAACGTACTGGCGCCTGGAGCCACCCGGACCGAGATGGTGGAGCGTGCGGCGGCAAGGCTGGCCGAAGACGGAGACATCGAGGCTCCGCTGCGGGCCATCGGCGATCACAGCGCGGTAGGCCGCATCGGGCGGCCCGACGAGTTCGCGGCGGTGGCCGCCTTCCTGGCCAGCGAGCGGGCCTCTTACGTCACCGGCGGCGTGCACCTGCTAGACGGCGGGGCCAGCGTGCTGGGGCACTCGGTGACGCAGTACACGTCCGTACCTAAAGACACCTACACATGACTGGGAGAGAATCCGGGATGTCAGTGGCCAGCCGCGTCTACACCGAGCGCGATGTGGAACAGTTCTTCGACCAGACCCTGAGCAACTACCTGAATTTCTGGGATACGGACGGCGTTCCTGCACACCGGCTACTTCGCCGGCGACAACCACGACGACTACCGCGCCGCCGCGCAGCAGACGTCCGCGGTGCTGGCCGCGGAGGCGATGATCGACGGCTCATCCCACGTCCTCGACGTGGGCAGCGGCTGCGGCAACTTCTTGATGTACCTGGCCAGGCAATACGGGTGCAGCGGCGAAGGACTCGACCTGAGCGAGCAGCGGGTCGCGTTCGCCATGGACAGGCTCGCCGACGAGAAGGACTTGCGCATCACGTTCCGGCACGGCTCTGCCACCCAGATGCCCTATCAGCCCGGCACCTTCACGCACGTCGTCAGCCAGGATGCGCTATGCCTGGTGCCGGACAAGCCGCGCAGCCATGCCGAGATCGAGCGCGTGCTGGCCCCGGGCGGCATCTTCGCCTTTTCTGACTTCCTCCAGCCGAAGGAGCAGGTCAGCGAGCGGGCCCGCCGGCACGTCTTCGACCGCGTGCGCTGGAACGGCGGCTACTCCCTCATCGGGTATCAGGAAGCGCTGGATAACCGCGGATTCGAGATCCTGCTCGCGCGCAATCTGCGCAGCCACATCCGGCAGACCTACCACGTGCTGGGGAAGACGGCTACAGAGCGCGCGGAAACCGCGCCCGACCAGGCGGCGAGAGATTGGATGCTGGCCTTCGCCGAGTCGTGCCTGCAGATGCAGATCGCCATCGACGACGAAGAGTTCAGCTGGGGAATCTTCGTCGCGCGCAAGCGGAACGACAGGAGCGCAGCATGAAGGAAACCCTGGCGGAAGTCGTCGCCGAACGGAAGACGCAGGTGTCGCCGGGCCGGATGTTCGCCGAGGCTTACGCTGCCGATGGTTTCCAGGCCTGCGTCGAGTACGACGTGACGATCACCGACTCACTGACAAGCTCGCGCCGCAAGCGGCGCTATCCGGCGCGCAACATGATGAAGATCGTCGACCTGTCCAGGAACCCGCAGCGCTTTTACTGGCACGAGAGCCCACCGGAGCCCGGCGATCCCGACGTAACCGAAGGCGGTATGCGGAGTGAGCTCGCGCACCGCTTCCACCGGTCGCCGGTCCCGGAACTGCTGGCCACGACGGCATGGGTCCAGATCCCGGCCGGCCTAGCCGACGACGCGGAAGCGTTTGAGCTTTTCTTCAACTACCGGCTCGTCGCTCGCCTCAGCACGGCCGAGAACCACACGATCATCCGGGGCGAGAGCGGGCTGCTGAACATCGAGGGGATCCGGCGCATAACCTCGAAGGGCCCTTTCGCTTCGACGATCCTCGCCGCGGCCAACGCGGCGGAGCAGATGGGCGGTACCGCCGACGGCCTTATTATCAACCCGGCCGACTACTACCTGTTCATGGGGCAAGGGCAGCTCATGGCTGACCTGGAGCGGAACGGGGTCTTCATCGTGCGGACCCGCCTGGTCGATCCGGGAACGGCCATTGTCGGCGACTTCGGCTGGGGTGTCACGCTCTTCGATTCCGGACGCTCGGTGGTCCGCTTCGCCGAGCCGCCTCCGGGGACCTTCGCCACGCCTGGCGTCGCGATCATGGCCGAGATCCGCGAACGGGTCGTGGTCAACCTTCCGACAAACTTCTTCGTCGTTACCCTGTGACGTGACGCAGCGCCGCCGCCACCTTGACGACCGCCGTCACCAGGTCATCGCAGTCTGCGACGGTCAGGTTGGCGGACAGGGGGATGTCGATCGCCTCGCCGACATAACGTGCCGCCTGCGGCAGTCGGACACGGGACTGCTCCTGGTCCGGGCCGAGCAAGAACCGCCAGTGCCAGAACGCGCGCACATTCACGCGGGCCGGGTCGCCGATTGCCCGCGCGTCGATTCCCTCGGCGGTGATGGCCTGGGCGAACCACGCGCACTCGGCAGGCATGGCGCCGGGCAGCCGGAACATCAAAGCCTCACCGAGGTAGGCGCCGTCGCCCACGGGGCGGCGCAACGCGATTCCCTCCTGGCTGGCCAGCGCGGCAACCACGTAATCGTGGTTGCGCCGATGGGCGGCCAGCCGCTGTGGCAGCCGATCGAGCATGGCACCGGCTAGCGCCGCGCGGATCTCATCCATACGGAACCCGTAAAGCGGATGGGCGAGCTCATCCACGGCGGGCGCATGGTCAGGAAAATGCCGGTGCATCCGCCCCTCATAGGCGCCGGAGTACACCACCGCGCGGGCGTAGGCTTCCGCGTCGTCAGTCAGCAGGAAACCGCCCTCGCCGGTGTTGAGCGACTTGTCCGACTGCGTGCTGAACGCGCCGAAGTCGGCGAACGTGCCGAGATAGCGGTTGTGCAGGCGGGCGCCGAGGGCGGGCACGGCATCCTCGACCACCCGCACGCCACGGGGACGAGCCAGGTCCATGATCGCCGGCATGTCACTGGCGTAGCCGCGCATGTGGACGACGACGGCCGCCCTCGCCCCGTCTGGGATCGAGGACATGCTTCAAGTGGCCGAGATCGAGATGCAGGTCCGCGTCGCACTCCACCAGTACGGGGCGATGTCCGGCCAGCAGGATCGCGCTCGGTGTGGCGGGGAAGGTGAACGCCGGGCAAGCCACCGGCGAACCGGGTGGCAGGTCGAAGGCGAGCAGGGCGAGAGCGAGCGCCGTCGTTCCGCTGGTGCAAGCTAGCGCGTACCGAGCGCCGAACATCTCACACAGGCGGCTCTCCAGGCGCCGGGTCCAGGTCTGCTCGAACGGACGGTCGTCGTAGCGGAAATAGCGGCGGCCCTGAAGGGCAGACAATGCCGCCGCCTCGTCTTCGGGAGAAATGAACACATCCCCCTTCTCGTAGGTAGGCCATGGTCGCGTCCGAACGGGCTGCCCGCCAACGATCGCCAGCCTGGCGGATTCGGGTCGGGGCACTCGTCGGTCGGCAAAGGTCATATGCCCTCCTAGCCGTGTCCGGGGTGATCATTACAGCGAACGTCGCATACGTGCGGTACAGCGAGAGCGGGCAGTCACGGCAGCGGGTTCGCTTGCCGCCGAGGCGGCTCGAGCCGCGGCGAACAACAGGATGCCTTGAACACTGGTCGGTGAGATGCCGGCGAGCTGCTCCACCCGGTTGAGGCGATAGTCGAGCGTGGAACGGTGGACGCCAAGCCGACGGGCGGTCCTGCCGCGGTCCAGATCGGCTCGGTAGAATTCGCGAAGCGTCTCCCACAGTTCCGGCCGCGAAGCCACGTCCGCGACCCGTTCGGCCAGCCGCTGCCGCACCCCGTCGTGCGAGCCGATCAGGATGTCAAGTGTTATTTCCTCACTGAATGCGACGCGGCAGCGCCGGTCAGAGTCCGCCAGTATGGCCGAAATATCAACCGCTTCCCAGGCAGCCTGGCCGACCGTGGCCGCGGAATCGTTCAGGGCCAGCCCAGCCACAAAGGCGTGACCATAAACGGACTCGCAGGCATCGACCGCTCGTTCTGCCATCTGCTTTACGGCACGCACAGATGTCCCCACCGATGCGGGCGGTATCCCGATTACCGCGACCAGGACCGACCGTTCCCAGTTCGCGGCGCACAACATGCCGGGGACATCACTCAGCGCGTCAAGCACGCCGCCGGGTGGCGTGGTAAACAAAAAGTCCTGGCCGGGACCACGCCTGTCGGCACAGCTGAGCGCCAGCACGGCGCAAGGTTCCGGTAGCGGCCGACCGACCGCGCAGGCGACCGCACGCGCGTCCCCGCCGTCGAGCAGCATTCCGATGACGATGTTGTCATCGCGCCGCCTGCCGCCAAGCCGCCGCATTTCGTCGATGTACGCGGCGCGCAGCACAGCCAGGGCATCTGGCAGCATGTCCGCGGCCCACCGGCTCAGCCCCAGCATGCCAGCGCAGTTGCCGGGCTCGCTGGTCTCCCAGAGCACCTTGCAAACGCATCCGAGCACGATCTCGCAGGCGCGTTCACATTCATACAATGGGACCCAGTCGCGGGCGGCGCGCCTAGCCGCATCCTCTAGCCGGCCGCGGCTGCCGCTATTCAGCTCAGCCTGGGCGATGGCCAGCTCCAGGACGGCAGTTATCGCCGATGGCAGCAGCTCAGGCCAGCAGTACTGCCGTCCAGCAGCGGGCAGGTTCGTAGCGATCGACTCCTGGGCTTGGGCGGCGATGGGCTGCACGATGCCCTGCAAACCCGGATATACGGCACAAAGATCCACGCTTCCAGAATGCAAGAGCATTTGCACATGGTCCAGGGTTAATCCCGTTTCGCCTACTCAGGCAACATGACACCATCGGGCACCATCATAACCATGTGGTATTTATTGCATCACTTGTCGCACAAGTCCCACGAGTTGTTATAGTGACGTTATGTCGTTATTTTGTTATCTTTTACGGGAGTATCCGGGAGCAGGTAATGGAGGCCGAACCCGTTACGCGCATAAACCACCACCGTTATTCCGGGTCCGGCCGCCGCACCGCGCGGATGCTTGCCAGGCCGGGGCAGTAGGGCATGGGCGGTCCGGCCGTACGGGTGCTGGCTGCATCTGGCAACTCGTTTGATCTGCGCGGGACGAAAGGGTTTGTGGCCGCGGGCTTTGTCTCCCGGCTGACTGGATCCATGATCGTCGCCTACGGCTTCGAGAGCGCCACGACCGGGGCCGCGCTGTGATCCGGTGGCCGTGATGACCAGCGAGCGCGCGGACAATCATCTTGTCCCGCTGCCCGGCAGCGGGTGGGCGGTCTGGCGGGACGCGCAACTCCGGTCCGCCGGATTCCCCGCCGTAGGCCTGGATCGGTTCTCGGCACCGGAGTGCGCCGCGGTGGCCGACGCTTTCCTCGACGGACGGGCCGAGCGGGCCGATCTGGAGGCAGCCCATGCGGCGGCGGTTGCGCAAGATAGCAGGGTGGTCGCGGAAATCGCCGCTGACCCACTCTTTCGTGAGGCGCTCACCTGGCAGAACCCTGGCGCTGCCGCCCGTATCGCGATGGCGGCGCCGGCGGCAGAGCGCCTGGCAGCGCCGGAACCGGAGTAAGGCAAGGGACAACCTGATCACCCGGTACTGGCAGCGCTACTGCGCCAAGAACGACACGATCGGGTTCTTCGGCCCAACCACCTGGGTCAGTCTCGATCCGGAAGCACCCGCTGTGCGCGCCGACCACGGTGACCGCTTGGTCCGGACCCGCACCGTCTACTTCGAGTACTGGGCGCTGGAAGCTTTCGCCAGCCATCTCGCCGCTGACCCGCAGATCCGGCCGTGGCTCCCGGTTGGCCCGTGGCCGCACGTCACCGTGGACGGCCGCCAGGTGCTGATGCCCGGGCGGGATCCGTTGCCGCTGACCGAAGCCGAGGCGAACCTGCTGGCCCGCTGCGACGGCCGCACCTCCGCTGCGGCAGTGGCCGGCGGCCCGGAACATGCTTCGGCGCTTGCCCTGCTCGACGGGCTTGCCGCACGGGAGGTGATCTGGTGGGGGGTGAACATGCCGCAGAACCCCAAGGCGGAGGAGGTGCTGCGGGCCACCGTGGCCGCCATCGCCGACCAGCCGGCAAGGGAGCGGGCAATCGCGTGGCTCGTAAGGCTGGACACCGCCCGGGACGCGGTCACCGCGGCGGCCTGGCGACCCAGACAACCTGGCCGCGGCCCTGGGCAACTTGGATGCGGAGTTCACCAGCATTACTGGCGCCGCGGCTGAGCGCAGGCACGGGCAGATGTATGCGGGCAGGAGGATCTGTTACGAAGAAACGGTCCGCGATATCGAGGTGACCTTCGGCGGGCCAGTGCTCGATGCGATGGCCGGACCCCTCGGCGGGGTGCTGCTGCCCGCGGCGAGGTGGCTGTCGGCGGCCCTGGCGGGCGCCTACACGCGAGCATTCCGCACGCTGTATACGGAGCTTGGCGGGTCCTGCACGGCGGGGGTTCCGCTGCACCGGTTCTGGGCGGCCGCACTGCCGTTGTTCACCGATCCAGGGCCAGTTATCAGCGGTGTCGCCGCCGACTTCACAACGCGCTGGGCCACCCTTTTCGGCCTGGACCAGCTGCCGTCAGGGACCCACCGGGTGACGCTGTCCAGCGCTGAGCTGGCAGGGCCGGCGGCAGAGCTATTCGCCGCAACACGGCCGGCCTGGGCCGGAGCCCGGATTCACAGCCCAGACGTCCACATCTGCGCCGGGAGCGTGACGGCGCTCGCCCGTGGTGAGTTCACGATCGTCCTCGGCGAACTGCACGCGATGTGGCCAACGCTGGACAATGCGTCGGCCGCCGACCGCCACCCCGAACCGGCCAGGCTACGGGCCGCCGCGACCGCCGATATCGGCCCGCAGATCGTCCCGTTCTACGCAAGCTGGTGCCCGCAGTTCACTCCTCGCATGGCTTCCGTCCGATCTGATGAGTACCAGCTCGCCTTCACGCCCGAGTCAGGCGCCGACCCAGCCAGGCTGCTCCCGGCGATGACAATCACCGTGACCGAGCAAGACGGAGAACTGATCGCAGCCGCCGGGGACGGCCGCCGATGGCCATTGCTCGCGATGTTCGCCATACCCATTGCCTGGTCGGGCAGTGACCTGTTCAAACTGGCCAGACCCGATCGCCACATACCGAGAATCACCATTGACCGGCTGGTGGCGGTCAGGGAGAGCTGGCGCACAACCGTCGCCGAGGCATGGCCAACCAGATCCGGCGGGCTGCCCGAGTACCTCGCCGCTCGCCGTCTGCGCCGGGCGCTTGGCCTGCCGGAGAAGCTTTTCGTCAAGATCAGCACCGAGGTCAAGCCCGTCTACGTCGACCTGACCAGCCCCCGCTACGTGTCCGCGCTCGCCACGATGCTGAGAGCCGCCCGGCAGCGAGCAGGCGACGAGACCGAGGTAGCGATGACCGAACTGCTGCCCGGTCCCGACCAGGCATGGCTCCCGGGCCCGGGCGGCCAGCGCTACTTCAGCGAGCTGCGGGTCCATATGCGGGACCCGGTACCGGCCGACGGCGTTAACCGGATGGAGGATCGATGAGCGACGCGGCTCAGTATTACCGGGCCGGATGGTGGCGGAGCGAGACCTTCCTCGACGACCTGGATCGCCACGCGAGGGAACGGCCGGGCAAGACGGCGGTGGTCGGGCACATCCTGGCCACCGGGCGGACGGACAAGATCGACTACGCGGAGCTGTCCCGGGTGACCGACCAGATGGCCCGCGCCCTGGTGAACCTCGGAGTGCGTCGGAGTGAGTGCGTCGGCGTCCTGCTGCCCGACAACTGGGAGATGCTCCCGCTCACCCTGGCCTGCATCAAGGCAGGCGTACGGATCGTTCCGGTCCCCCCGGAGTTCGGGCGCGCCGAGATGGAGTTCGCGCTCCGGCTGACCGATGCCCGGTTGCTCATCACGGCCACCGAGGTGTTCGGAGCACGCCCGGCCGATACGGCGCTGGCGCTCGCCCGAGACATCGGCCTGCCCGAGCGCATCGTGGTGTTCGGCGATGACCGGCCGCCTGGCACGCTGTCGTTCGCCGAGCAGTTTCTGACCGAGCACGGCCGCCCGGAGGGTGAGCTGGCCGGCCGCCGCCTGGGCCCGGACGAGCCATTCGTGGTGCTGTTCACCTCCGGGACGACCGGCACGACCAAAGCCCCCGTGCACAGCCAGAACACCCTGTACGCCGAGATCCGCGGATACACGGGGGCACTCGGCTTCGACCAGACGCTGGTCAACACCACAGCACACAGCAACATGTACCGCGCGGGGCTGGTGACCCGGTTGCTGACCTCGCTGGTTCTCGGCGGTACCGCGGTCTGCCTGGACACCTGGGATCCGGCGGCAAGCCTTGAGCTGATCGCGCGGCACGGCGTCACCACCTTCTACGGCTCACCGCACTTCGTGCGTGAACTGCTGACCGCGGGCCGCTCCCGCCCACCGCAGGCCACCCAGCTGGCCAGCATCGTCACCGGTTCAGCGCCGGTGCCACCGCAACTGCTCAACGAGGTCCGGGCCGTGCTCGGCGTGCGGATGTTCTCGCTGTGGGGCATGACCGAGAACGGGGCGGTCACGTGTACCCAGCCGACCGATCCCGAAGACTGGCCGACGCGCAGCGATGGACGGCCCACCGGAGGAATGGAGATACGGATCGACCCGGTGCACGGCCTGGACGAGGGGGCAGGTGCGCTGTGGGTCCGCGGTCCGGCCCAGTGCCTCGGCTACTACAAGCAGGACGATATCTACGCCGCCGAACTCGACGCGGACGGCTGGTTCAATACCGGCGACCTCGTCCGCGACGACGGGCGGGGCGGTATCCGCATGATCGGCCGGACCAAGGACATCATCATCTACAAGAGCGGGAACGTGCCGGTCGCCGAGATTGAGGCGGTGATCGAGAAGCACCCGAAGGTGGCGGACGTCGCGCTTATCGGCATTCCGGATCCGGCGACGGACGAACGGGTCTGTGCGGTCGTGACGGCCGCGGCCGGATCCCCGCCGACGCTTGCGGAACTGAGGGACTTCCTGCGCGAGGCCGGGATCAGCGAATGGTACTGGCCGGAGCAGATAGAGGTGCTCGATGACATGCCCCGGACGCCGATGGGAAAGATTCGCAAGGCCGATCTCCGGAGGCGCTATGTGGCATCCTGACCTACGGCCTGACGGTCGTCTCCTGTTTCCGCACGACGGCGGGCGGGGCTATGGGTACGGTTTCGGTCAACGCCGACCGTTATGCATCACTTGAGTACCAGGCCATTTACCTGCGCAATGAGTGGGGCGATGTCCTCTTCCCTGACCTGCGCCCCGACGGCGCCCAAGCTTGCGCAGAAGCGGAGCCGCTGAAACCGGACGAACTCATCGGCGATGGCCGACCCGGGCGCTTCTACCAGCGGACCGCGGCCATCACGGCGACCTGGGCCGCGGGCCTGGGCATCACCGCGCGCCGGGTCTGTGACGTCGGCGGAAGCACCGGCCGCCTGGTGCACGAACTGGCCAAACGCCTGCCCGACGCGGAGGAACTGGTGCTGGTCGAGCCGTCGGCCGCCTTCTGCACGTGGGCCAGGCGATTGCTGCTTGGTGAAGGTTTCGACCGGTGGGTGCCCGTGCCTGGCCCTATCTTGCGGGCCGATCACCGGCGGGTCGAACCCGCCTGCCTGCCCAAGCCGATACCGCAGACGCTCATCTACCAAGTCACCGCGTCGGATGTACCTAGACCCGAAGGTTACTTCGACGTCGTGACGTGCACGAACGTCCTCGACCGGGTGGACGACCCGGCGGCGTTCGCGGGTGAGCTGACACGCCTGCTGCGGCCGGGCGGCCTCCTGGTCATCGCAAGCCCGATGCATTTCGACGAGCATTACACCAGCCGGGACAGGTGGATTGGTGACGTGCACGAGGTCCTCGATCCCGTTTACTGGCGCGTGGACGACCGCGAGGTAGACGTGCGCTACGAGGTCTGGCAGGCGCGGCGCCGGATCATCTCCTATCTCAGCCAGGTGGTGGGAGCGGTCAGACGACCTGACTCATGAAGAGCTGCTGACCGGCTAACGGCTTGCGTCCGACTCCGGCCAGGATGCACCCGCCGTCGCGGCTGGAAGGCGAAGCCGTGCGGCCGAGGGCCGGATCCCACTCCCGGGCATCGACCACGCCAGGGCCGACGAGTTCCAATCCGCCGAAGAACCCCGCGATCTGCGTCGGGGAGTAGGTGTACAGCGTGCCCGCCTTGTATTCGCGGTTCAGCGTCCCGCTGGTCTCCTCGTCTCCTGCGCTCACGCTCATCACCACGTAGCTACCGGGCACGATGGATTCCGTCAGTTCAGCGGCGGCCTCGTGAGCGGTGCCGAAGTCGAAGAAGTGCAAGACCAAGGCGAGGATGACGGCGACGGGTTCCCCGGCCCGGAACAGCCCGGTCCGTGCGGCGGCAGCGAGCACGGCGGCCGGGTCACGCAGGTCCGCTTCAATAGCGGCCACCCCGGTGCCGCCCAGCAGGGCTTGCGCGCGCGCTACGACCGCCGGGTCATTGTCCGCGTAAACGACCCGGCAGGCCGGGTCGTCGTCCTGTGCGATCTGGTGGGTGTTGCGGGCCGTGGGCAGTCCGGAGCCGATGTCGAGGAACTGGCGTATACCCTGCCGGGCCAGCCAGCCGACGGCCCGTGACAGGAACAGCCGGTTCTCCCGGACCAGGGCGGGCATCGAAGGGGAGCGCTGGATCATTCGCTCGGCTTCATCCCGGTCGACGTCGAAATTGTCCGTCCCGCCAAGCAAGTAGTCGTAGACTCGGGCGATGCTCGGCCTGGTCACGTCCTGGGCCGCGATCGCAGGGCCGGGGCTGTCCTCGTCCTCGCGTGTTGCCATCGACGCCCCGTCATCGCATCCCGCACGGCCACCGACAGCGAATCACATATGCGGGAAACGTGCAAGATCGATCTGTCAGGCCGCACGGGATGGGCGGGAATGGGCTCCCTTTAAAGACAACCCTTCCATCACTTTAGATAGTGTCGCGCCGCAAAAGACTTTGATAGCGTTTTGTCCGAAAGTAACCTGACGAACGGGGACGGGCCGCCCGGATGGCTGACGGACGACCACCGGACAGCAACCCGGAAAAGGAACCGGCACGCGCTATGTGAGGGAGCCGCCTTGACGCTGACTCATCCTCCGGACCTGGCCCCCGAGGACATCCCGTTCTACCCGATGACCCGCGCTGCGAGCTGCCCGCTGGACCCGGCTCCCGCGCTCAGCGACCTGCAAGCCAAGGTGCCGTTTGTCCGGGTCCGGCTGTGGGACGACAGCACGGCGTGGCTGGTGACCCGGCACGCCGAACAGCGTGCCCTGCTGGCCGATCCGCGGGTCAGCGCGGACCCGTATCGGCCGGGCTACCCCTTCCAGAGCCAGGGCCTGCGGGACATCACTGATGAGTCGCAAACCTTCCTTAACATGGATGATCCCGAGCATGCCCGGCTGCGCCGGATGGTCGCCGGCACGTTTACCGTCCGGCGGATCGAGGGGTTGCGGCCCGCGGTCCGCAAGATCGTCGACGATCTCATCAGCGACCTGCTGGCCGGCCCAGGCCGGCCGATCTGGTGTCGCGGTTCGCCCTGCCCGTTCCGTCTCTGGTTATCTGCCACCTGCTCGGTGTTCCTTACGCTGACCACGATTTTTTCCAGCTCACCAGCGCGACGCTTATCAGTCGTGAGACCTCTACCGCGGCCATGAAGGACACCATGGCGGAGGTGAGCGGCTACCTCGAGCAGCTGATCAGCCGCAAGCTTGCCGCGCCGGCCGACGACCTGCTATCCCGCCTGACCAGCGAACAAATTCAGACCGGGCAGATGACCCAGCAGGAGCTAGTCAAGCTGATCTCGCTTCTGCTGCTCGCGGGGCACGAGACCACCACCAACATGATCGCGCTTGGCACGCTGGCGCTGCTACGCCATCCGGCCCAGCTCACCCAACTGCGGAACGCCGATGACCCCAAGCTAGTCGCCAGGGCTGTCGAGGAACTCCTGCGCTACCTGTCCGTTATCCATACCGGCCTGCGCCGACTGGCCCTGGAAGACATCGAGATCGCCGGGCAGGTGATCCGCGCTGGCGAAGGCCTGGTCATCCCCATCGAAACCGCCAACCGCGACGAGGCGGTGTTCCCCCGCGCGGGGACGCTCGATATCCACCGTGACGCCCGCCAGCACATCGCGTTCGGGTTCGGCGTGCACCAGTGCGTCGGCCAGCAGCTGGCCCGGGTGGAACTGCAGGTTGCCTACGCCACCTTGTATCGCCGGATCCCGACGCTGGCCCTGGCCGTCGATCCCGGTGATATTCGGTTCAAGCATGACGGGCTCGTCTACGGCGTAAATGAACTGCCCGTGACCTGGTAACCGGGATGACTTGAGGGAGCAACTTATGCGCATTCAGGCTGACCAGGAGAAGTGCGCCAGCTCAGGACAGTGCGTCATGACCGCGCCGGCCGTCTTCGACCAGCGCGAATACGACGGTGTCGTTTCCCTGCGAACGGACAGGCCGTTGCCAGAGCAAACCGAAAACGTCCGTTACGCCGCCTTGATATGTCCGTCACGGGCGATCACGGTCACCGAGGAATTACCCCCGGCGGGGAGGCCAGGCAGGCGGCGCGGATCGGCCTGCTGCCAGCTAGCACCGCGATCAGGCCGAGCAGTCCCGCACAAACCGGTACCACGAACGCGTAATCCGCCCCGAGCGGCGCGATTGTGGCGCCGGCCAGGAAGCTGCCCGCGGTCATGCCGAATGCGATCGCTGTCGTGTCCCAGGAGATCGTCTGGGTCAGCATGGCTGGCGGCACCACACGCTGCATGACCTCCATCGCGGTAACCGTCGCCGGCGCCATCGCCAGGCCGGCGAGCGGTAGCAGGCCGATGAGGGAGAACAGCCCGCGGGCGGCGAGCAGCGGAATTCCACCTGCCGCGAACAGCATGACGCTGACGATCAGCCGGCGATGCAGCGGCATCCGCTCTTTCAGCGCGCCGTAGCCGAGCCCGGCGATCAGGCTGGTCGCACCATATAGTCCGAGAAACAGGCCGCTGAACGCGCGACCGTGGTGCGCGGTCGCGAACGCGATGAGCGATACGGGCATCGCGCCCCACACGGCGCCGGCACAGAACCGGGCCGCGTACAGCGCCTGCAGCGCGGGGATACGCAGCGAGTTGCCAACCCCGCCGCCCGCAACCCGGCCGACCGGCTCGGGCTCAGTGCCGCGCTGCGCCGCCAGGGCCAGCGTTCCGCCGAGCGCGCAGGTCAGCACGGCGGCAAGTCCCGCCAGCGGTCCGATGCCGGTGACGAGCGCGGTGACCAGGATCGGTCCGACGATCTCGACCGTCTCGATGGTGGCGCTCTCAAAGCCGTAGGCGACGCGAAGCTTGTCCGTGCCCTGGTAGATCTTGGTCCACCGAGCCCGCACCAGCGGGCCCGCCGCCGGCATCGGTACGCCGGCGGCGGCAGCCAGCACGACGAGCAGCCACGCTTGCTCGCGCGCCTCGACGGCGACCGTCAGCAGCAGCATCAGCACACCGAAGGCCAGTACCTGGGGGACAAGCACGCCGTGCTGTCCGTACCGGTCGATCAGCCTGCCGAACACCGGAAGGGCCAGGCCAGCGGCCAATGTGAGCGCCGCGATCACCGCCCCGGCCGTGGCGTACCCTCCGCCGCGTTCAGTGATCGCGAGGATCAGGCTAACGAACACCATGGACGAGGTAAGCCGCGAGACAAAGCCGGCGGCTACGAACCCCTTGGTGCCGCGCTGATCAAACAGACTGATGTAGGCCCGCAGCATACGTATCGGCGTCCGGGACCCGAAGCTCACATAACGAGCATCACGGATCACTATGATCCAGTCAATATCGCACAGAAACCCGAGCAGGGTGATTGACATTGACATCACGGTCGGCGCAATGCACCGTAAGTAGAGGGCCTGCGATTTCCGAAACACTGACAAGACCTGCTACTGATTCATGCGGGGCCTGCGCCGAACGAAGACCACAAAGCCCTGGGCCGATGCGGGATCAAGATCGTTGCCTGCGGTAGACAAAGAATGCTCGTTCCGATTCGTCGTCCGGTGCACCTCCGGCGGAGTCGGCGAGATTCAGCAATTCGAAGTCAGATGGCATTGCCTCCAGGATCTGACGGATTTCTACCGCGAGCTCGCGGATCTGGCTGCGATGGAGCCGATACTGATTATTGACCACATGCTCGAATATCCGTAGGTCCCACTCGTAGATAGGGCGCTCTTCGGCGCTGACGTTTATGATGACAGTGTTGCCGTCGAATTCGTACACCTGGGGCTGTTCGCGCGCTACCCTGTTCAGGTGGCCAACTGTATTGATATCAAAGATGAATAGTCCGCCCTCGGTCAGATGTTTGCAGACGCACGCGAAGCACGAGATCCAGCGATTAAATTCGGCCAGATGGTTCAGGACGTCGTAGGTGCATACAGTGACATCGAATCTGCGCCCAAGGTCAAAAGATGAAATATCGCCCTGTATAAATTGTACGCCCGGAAGCCTCGCCCGTGCGATGTCAAGCATATTGGACGAGATATCCAGGCCGGCCAGTGAGCCCACAGCCGAGAGGCCATAAAGCACTGCGCCTGTCCCGCAGCCGAGTTCGAGAAGGGATGAAGCGCTTGGGCTATAACGTTCAATGCAACGCATAACCTGCTTGCTTCTGAGCGATGAGTCACTCATAAGCCGGTCGTAGTATTTTGCAAGCAGATCGTAGTCGGCCATATGGCGATCGTACATGCCGCAGGTATGCCCACGGCCCTGACGTGTTTGTGTTATGTGGTCGGCGACGGCCGGACCCGGCTCAGGGATCTTGCTGGCCTTTAGCATGTCCCAGGCATCCGCATCAGGGCTTGCGGCCGACGGCGCCCCACATCTGGGCTCGGGCGGCCGACTCGCTGACCGAGGCGGGCCGCCATTCCGGGACGCGCACCAGGCCGGGTTCGAGCAGGTCGAGCCCGGCGAAGAAGGACGCGACCTCGCGGTGGGTGCGGGGCACGCTCTGCTGGGCCATCAGCTCGTTGAGCCGGTTGGCCATGCTGATCATCGCGCCGGTGTCGATGTCGCTGGCCGCGTGGCTGACCACCACGTAACTGCCCGGCACCACGGCGTTGACTAGCTGGCTCACCAGGTCGTAGGGATCGTCCCGGTCCGGGATGAGGTGCAAGACGGCGATCAGCATGATCGCCACCGGGCGGCTGAAGTCCAGCGTCTGCGCGGCCTCGGCCAAGATCTTGCCCGGCTCGCGCAGGTCGGCCTCGAGGTAGTCGGTGGCGCCTTCCGGGGCGCTGGTGAGCAGAGCCCGGGCGTGGGTCAGCACGATCGGGTCGTGATCCACGTAGACGATGCGGGACTCGGGCGCGATGGACTGGGCCACCTCGTGGATGTTGTTGTTGGTCGGCATGCCGGTGCCGATGTCGAGGAACTGGCGGATGCCGGCCTGGCCGACCAGGTAGCTGGTGGTACGGATGCCGAACGCGCGGTTGGCCCGGGCGGTGGAGACCACGTCCGGGTTGATCCGGATGGCCTGCTCGGCGGCCTCGCGGTCCACGGCGAAGTTGTCCTTGCCGCCCAGCAGGTAGTCATAGACCCGCGCGACATGCGCGACGCTGGCGTAGGTCGCCAGCGGCCGCTCCGGACCCGGAGCGGTGCTCCCCGACGTCTGCGACGGCATGGTCCTCTCCTGTCAGGACCCAGCATGCCACGGCTATGTCTCAGCTATGGAGCCACCGCCCAGCGGGCGGCCAGGTCGCCGTCGCGGACCGGCTCGATTGTGACGTCAGTCATGCCCGCGCCCGTCGCGCGGCCCGAAGGCCTCGAGCGCTTCGGCGTCGCTGGCCCGGGAGTGCAGGAAGTAATCGGCCCACTCGGCCACCTCGGGGTAGGACGACTGCTCCTTGACCAGCTCGCAGGCCCGGTCGGGGTCATAGCCGGCGCACCGCATCGAGACCGCGCCGCCCGCCAGCAGGGCCCAGTGCGCGCCCTGGCGGCCGTACGGCATGCCGACGCTGCCCGGGTTGATGATCTGCCGCCGGTGCGCGAGCCGGGTGAACGGCATGTGGGTATGCCCGCAGACCACGGTCATCACCTCGTCGGGCAGTCCGGCCAGGACCTCGGCCCAGCGTTCCAGCCGCGAGTCCACCAGGACGACCTCCTCGTCGTCACGCGGCGTGGCGTGACAGAAGACCACCTCGCCGAAGCCGTCCACGCTCAGCGTCACCGGATGGGGCAGCCGCGCCAGCCAGTCCACGTGATCGGCGGTGAGCTGCCCGGCGGCCCACGGCGTGATCGCATCGGGGACGTCACGGGTCTGGCCGCGGGCCAGGGCGACCAGTTCCCGGTCCGCGTTGCCCCGGACCCAGGTGACCCGGTCGCCCAGCCCGAGCAGCCGGTCCAGGACCGCTACCGGCTGGGGCCCGGCCGCGATGTCCCCGGTGAGCACGATGCGTTCCGCGGTCTGGACGTCGGGCTCGGCCAGCACGGCGTCCAGGGCGGGCAGCACGCCGTGGATGTCAGACAGGACGGCGACCGAGGCAACCACGATGACCTCCTTAGCACCGCCGGCGGCGCTGCCTGATCTTGATGTAGCCGAACAGCGGGTGGCCGGTCACGATCACCGTCGGGGCGCCCGGGTCGGCCAGATCGGTGGCCCGGTTGCTGATGTGCCCGGTGTAGGTGCTCAGCGGGCCAACGCGAGCGGCCCAGCCGTCGGGCAGGATCAGCTGGATCCAGCCCGTGCGGGTGATCACCTCCACGGTGACCTCACGGTAGGCGCAGGAGGCCTGGGTGAAGTCGATGGTGATCCACCCGGTGGTGGACTCGGCGGTGATCCGTCGCGGGACGATCCAGTGCCCGGCCTGCCTGATGTTGACCGTCGTGGTCCGCAGGACCAGCGTGTCCGGCTCGAAGCCGACACCCGGGTAGGAGACAAAGGGCGGCTGCGGAGGCAGGTCCGCCACCAGGGTCTCCAGATCGCCGTAGGTCTTGGCGCTGTAGGTCCGGCCCAGCCGGTCATCGAGTTCCCAGAGCTCGAGCCGGCCCTCGCGCGCGGCGATCCGCAGCCGCTCCGCCACCGCGTCCCGGTCCACATCGGCCGCCCGTTGCGCCGCGATGTCGTTCGGCCCGGGCTCCGGCCGATCCGCATCGGTCATAGTGCCGATACTACGGATGCTGGCCTAGCGGTGGACGGCGGCGAGCAGGGCGGCGTAGGAACGGACCAGTGCGGCGTGCTCGAGCGGGAGCAGCCGGCTGTCCGGCTGGCAGCCCTCCCGGATCCACTGATCGGACAGGTCCATGGCCCGGGCCCGGTGCGCCGCGGCCGGGCGGAGCGCGGCCTCGGGCTCGCCGTACAGGAAGCAGTACAGGCGGACCAGGGACTCCACCAGTTCCTCGGCGGGCTCCGCGTCCTCGATCAGGTGCGTCCCGTCCCGGTGCTGGCCCTCCCGGTGGACGCGCCACCAGTCGACCTCGAGCTCGGCGGCCTTGGCGGGGTTGGCGGGCTCGCCGTAGGTGAGCCTGACCAACGCGTAGAACCGCCGCATGCAGGCCTGGGCCCGCTTGGGATGGTTGTCGGGGTACGGCGCCCACAGCTGGTTGGCCCGCAGCACCAGCCAGGCGCCGTGCAGGGTGCGGAACCAGTCCATGCCGAAGCCCGACCGGACCAGTCCGACCGAGGCGAGCAGGACCCGCGGCCACTGCCGCAGGTAGTACCCCACCCAG
This sequence comes from uncultured Actinomycetes bacterium, assembly GCA_963819785.1. GTDB lineage: Bacteria > Actinomycetota > Actinomycetes > Streptosporangiales > Streptosporangiaceae > Palsa-504. The sequence continues at coordinate 440,261 of CAWFXW010000026.1, forward strand.
GCCCGGTACTCCAGGTCGGCGAGCCGGACCGGATCGAAGGACCGCAGCCGCGTCGGCGTCCCGACGCTGACCTTGCCCGTCTTGCTCATCGACGCCCCCCTTTCTCTGTGCGCTAGCAAAGCAGTTCCCCGCGCGCCGTGGTCCCACGCGCGGCAAATTTGGCAGGAGCCTGCCGTATTGACATCTTCGACTCGCTGATGGTCATCAGGGCCGCGCAGCCCGGCCAGCCGTGGGCATCGAGGCCACCGTCGCCCCCCGCGGCGGCCGCCGCCGCGCGGGCACGCGCCCCGGAGCCGTCGCACTAGGGCGGGGGCGCGCACCACGGCCCGTTCCGGATAAAGATCTTTTGTTCGTTACTCCTCGAGGGCGCCGGCGTCGGCGGGGACGTCGACGGAGTACTGCCGGAGCACGTCCAGCGGGACGATCTCCAGCGCGCGCTCGTGCGTCGAGGCCAGCACCACCGGCGCCGCGGCACCGTCGCGGTGCGCGCGCAGCCAGTTCGCCGCGGTCACGCACCACCTGTCCCCCGGCACCAGGCCGGGAAAGCTGAACTGGGGCATCGGCGTGGACAGGTCATTGCCGATGCCGCGCTGGTGCGCGAGGAACTCGGCGGTCACCACCGCGCAGATCGTGTGGCTGCCCAGGTCTTCGGGACCGGTGGTGCAGCAGCCGTCCCGGTAGAACCCGGTAAGCGGATCGGTTCCACATGGCTCAAGGTCCCCGCCGAGCACATTTCGGTCAACCATGCTTGCAGTATCGGCACGCCGACAGCAGAGGCGCAAGATCACCGGCCGAGCGCGGCACAATGGGTCGCGTGAAGCGCTCCAGACTTCTCGCGGCGGCCGGCGTGCCGGTCCTGGCCGTGGCGGCAACGGTGTCATCGGTCGTAGCGCCCTCGGCAGCGGTCACGCCGGATACGGCGCCCTAGACAGGGCTGGGGCGGGCCGCTTAGTCTTGACTGTATGGTCAGTCAAGATAGTGATGTGCGGCGTGACCCGGCTCCGCTCGAGCGGGCGGGACTGGCGGAGGCGCTACGGCCGTTCGGCGAGAGCCGGATGCTGCCGCGGGCCGCGTACGTGGACCCGGCGGTGTTCGAATGGGAGCAGCGGAACTTCTTCGGCGGCGGCTGGGTGTGCGTCGCGCGCAGCGAGCAGCTGCCGCAGCCGGGCGACCAGCGGGCCGAGGCGATCGGGACGGGCGGCGTGCTGCTGGTCCGCGGCGAGGACGGCGCGCTGCACGCGTTCGCGAACACCTGCCGCCACCGCGGGCACGAGCTGCTGCCCTGCGGTGAGTCCTCACAGGCCCGGATGATCATCTGCCCGTACCACGCCTGGACGTACACCCTGGACGGCGACCTGCGCGCGGCGGGGAACTTCAAGAAGGTGCCCGGCTTCGACTTCGGGTCGTGGGGTCTGGCCCGGCTGCCGGCCACCGAGTGGCACGGCCTGGTGTTCGTCGATACCTCGGGCGGTTTTTCTGGTTCGCTGGCTGAGTCCCTGGCCAAGCTGGACGAGATCATCGCGCCGTACGAGCCGGAGCGGCTGGTGACGGCCGGGCGGCACGTCTACGATGCCGCGGCCAACTGGAAGATCCTGACCGAGAACTACCACGAGTGCTACCACTGCCCGTCGATCCACCCCGAGCTGTGCCGGGTCAGCCCGCCTAAGAGCGGCGAGAACTACGCCGCCGACGGCGGCTGGGTGGGCGGCTGGATGGACCTGCGGGAGGGCATGGCCACCATGTCGCTGTCCGGGGCCTCTGGTGGGGTCCCGCTGCGCGGACTGGACGCGGCCGGCCTGCGCACGGTCATCTACGTCAACATCTTGCCGAACGTCCTGCTCAGCCTGCATCCGGACTACGTGATGACGCACGTCCTGGTTCCGGTCGCCGCGGACCGGACCCGGGTCGAGTGCACCTGGGCGTTCGCCCCGGAGGCGGTTTCTTTGTCGTCCTTTGATCCGAGTTACGCGGTGGAGTTCTGGGACATCACCAACCGGCAGGACTGGTCGGCGTGCGAGTCGGTGCAGCGCGGGCTGGCCTCGCCGCAGGCCTCGCCGGGGCCGCTGGCGCCCGACGAGGACGCGGTGTACTCGTTCGTCACCACCATCGCCCGGGGCTACCTGGGCCAGATCGCGTGGGGCCCGGTAGCTTTACAGCGTGACCATACTTGACATCCCGCTTAAGACCCTGGCCGGGCAGGACTCCTCGCTCGGCGCGGCCGCGCCCGGCTCGGCGCTGCTGATCGTGAACGTGGCATCCAAGTGCGGGCTCACGCCCCAGTACACCGCGCTGGAGAAGCTGCACGAGCAGTTCGCCTCCCGCGGGCTCTCGGTGGTCGGTTTCCCCTGCAACCAGTTCGGCGGCCAGGAACCGGGTACCGCGGACGAGATCGCCGAGTTCTGTTCGGCGACCTACGGGGTGACGTTCCCGATGTTCTCGAAGATCGAGGTGAACGGGCCCGGGCGGCACCCGGTCTACGACGTGCTGACCGCTGCCCCGGATGCGGGCGGCGCAGGCCGGCGACATCATGTGGAACTTCGAGAAGTTCCTGGTCCGCCCGGACGGCACGGTGGCCGCGCGGTTCCGGCCGCGGATGGTGCCCGACGACCCGGCGGTGCTCGACGCCATCGAGGCCAACCTTCCGGCGGACTACTTCCTGGGCTGAGCTCGGGCGCTCGGCTTGGCCCCTCTCGGAATGTGGTGAAACCCCGGTTTCACTACGCTCTAGGGTGGTGGAACCCCGGTTTCATGCCGCTGATCTGGGGTGGGAGAGGCCGATGGGAAGCTTGGGGCCGCGGCGGGGGACGCCGCTCCGCCGGGGAGGCATCCCGGGCTCGGGGTCGCGGTATGGGCAACTTAGGCGAGGGCGGCGGGGGTGCGCTTGACCATCTGGCGGGCGATGATCATGCGCTGGATTTCGCTGGTGCCCTCCCAGATGCGCTCGACGCGGAGCTCGCGGAAGAAGCGTTCGGCGACGTTCTCGCGCATATAGCCCCGGCCGCCGAAGACCTGGACGGCGCGGTCGGCGACCCGGCCGGCCATCTCCGAGCAGTACAGCTTGGCCATCGAGCACTGGGCGTGCGAGACCTTGATGGCCTGGCCGCCTGCGGCGGCGGGGGGGTCGACGCCGCGGTCGATGCCGCGCGCCGTCTCGTAGGCCATGGCCCGGGCCGCGAACAGCTCGGTGAGGCTGTCGGCGAGCATCCCGGCCACCAGGCCGTGCTCCGCGATCGGGCCGCCGCCGGCGCGGCGGGCGGCGGCGAACGCGGTCATCTCCTCGGTGAGCCGGTGCGCGGCCCCCAGGCAGCGAGCCGCGACCATCAGCCGCTCGAACCGGAACCACTCGTAGGCGAACGCCATCCCGTCGCCCTCGGCGCCGACCAGGTTGGCGGCCGGGACGCGGACGTCCTCGAACGCCACGATCGGGTGATGGTGGCTGATCGTGTGGGAGTAGGCCGGGGTCCGGACCACCCGGACGCCGGGGCTGGGCAGGTCGACCAGGAACATCGCGTGGTCGCCGCTGGGCAGCCGGGCCTGGAAGAAGGCGAAGTCGGCGGTGTTGTACGAGGTGACGTGCCACTTGACCCCGTTGAGCACGTACTCATCGCCGTCGCGGTGCGCGGTGGCCTCGATCGCGTCGACGTCGGAGCCCGCGCCCTCCTCGGTGATCGCGTAGCACTCCTCGCGCTCGCCGGCGATCGCGGGCCGCACGTACCGCTCGATCTGGTCCGGCGTGGCCACCTTGGGCAGCCACGACGGCGGCGTAGCGGCGACCCAGCCCAGCGCGTTGGTCACCCGGCCCACCTGCTCCTGCACCAGGACCTGCTGCAGGGTGGTGCAGCCGCCCCCGCCGAGCTCGGCCGGCATGTTGGTCGAGTGCAGGCCCAGTTCGCGGGCCCGCTTGGCGTGCCCGGCGGTCAGGTCGGCGGGCAGCTCGCCGCCGGCGGCCTCGGCCTGCTCCTCGAAACCGATGAGCTCGTCCGCGAAGGCGCGGGCCCGGGCCTGGATGGCCAGGTCTTCGGCCGACAATCCGTACATCCGGCGGGTCCTCTCAGGGAGCGCAGCTGTATTGACTGAATGTTCAGTTTATGCCAGCATCGGTGCTGTGCCAATGGGAACTGCTGACGCCGTGGTGGTGGGCGGCGGGACGGTGGGCGCCTGGTGCGCGTACTTCCTGCGCCAGGCCGGGCTGGCCCGGGTCGTCCTGATCGAGAAGGGCCATCTCGGCCAGGGCGCGAGCAGCCGGGCGGCCGGCGTCGTGCGGATGCAGGGCGGAACGCCCGAGGCGGTCAAGCTGGGCCAGTGGTCCCGCCAGTTCTACCTGCGCCAGCGGGACGAGATCGGGACCGACTCCGGGTTCACCGAGCTGGGCTACCTGCTCCCCTGCTTCACCGCGGCGGACGTGGCCGCGGCTCGTGAGCGGATGGCCATGCAGGCCGGGCTGGGCGTGCCGGTGCGCTGGCTCGACCCGGCCGAGGTGGACCAGGTCAACCCGACGCTGGCGCCGGGGCGCACGCTCGGCGGGACGTTCTGCGCCCAGGACGGGTACATCACGCCGCCCCGGAACGTGGCCGCCTACACCGTGGCCCTGCTGCGCAGCGGGGTCGAGGTCCTCGAGGGCGTGGCGTTCCGCGGGCTGATACCGGGAGGCGTGGACACCGGCGACGGGCGGATCGACGCGGGCCTGGTCGTCTTGACCGGCGGGCCGAAGCTGGCCGAGGTCGGCCGGCTGGCGGGGCTGCGCATCCCGGCGGGCGGCGTCCGGCATCAGGTGGCGGTGACCGAGCGGCACCGGGACCTGGAGCCCGGCCGGGTGCCGATGGTGTTCGACCTGGCCGCCGGCCTGTACTGGCGGCCGGAAGAGGGCGGGCTGCTGTTCGGGATGAGCAACCCGGACGAGCCGCCGGGCGAGGACCGGGAGGTGGACGAGGACTACCTGGCCCTGATGCGGGCCCGGCTGGCCGCCCTGGTCCCGGTCACCGCCGGGCTCGGACTGCGCCGGATCTGGGCCGCGACCATCGACTACACCCCGGACCACCTGCCCATCATCGGCCGCGCGCCCGGACTGGACCACGTCACCGTGGCCAGCGCCGGCGGCGCGGGCATGATGTGGGGACCCGGCGTGGCCCGCGCGGCCGCCGACGTCGCGCTCACCGGGAAGTCCGACGTGCTCGACGTGTCCCCGCTCGGCCTTGACCGCTTCGACGAGGCCGGGCGCAGCCGCCTGGCCACCGACCCCATCGCCCTGCCCTTCCCGGAAAGGATCTCCGCGTCATGATCACCGCTACCCCGTTCCTGGCCGCCGCGGCCGAGGCCAAGCTCGAGGACTGGGGGCCGCTGGACGAGGCCACTGGTTCGCCGATGCAGACCTCAGGGACCACGCTGTGGACCGGCGACGGCGACCAGGAGGCCGGGGTCTGGGAGTGCACCGCGGGCCCGTCCCGGTGGACGCTGGAGACCAACGAGTTCGTGCACATCTTGTCCGGCAGGATGACGGTGACACCGGACGACGGGGAGCCGACCGACATCGGGCCGGGCGACGCCGCGGTGTTCCCCCGCGGCTGGACCGGGACCTGGCAGATCCACGAGACTATCCGGAAGGTGTACGTCATCTTCTAGGTTTTACGGACGGTGTTGCAGTGGCCCTGGCCGACTTTCCGCGGTATCCGCTGCTGTTCGGGCCGAGCCCGGTCCACCCGCTCGAGCGCCTGTCCGCCCACCTGGGCGGCGCGGCCGATCTGGGCCAAGCGCGAGGACTGCAACTCCGGGCTGGCCTACGGCGGGAACAAGACCCGCAAGCTGGAGTACCTGATCCCGGACGCCCTGGCCCAGGGCGCGGACACGCTGGTCTCGATCGGCGGGGTGCAGTCCAACCACACCCGCCAGGTGGCCGCGGTCGCGGCCAAGCTCGGCCTGCAGGCCGTGCTGGTCCAGGAGAGCTGGGTCGACTGGCCCGATTCGGTCAACGACCGGGTGGGCAACATCTTGCTGTCCCGGATCATGGGCGCCGACGTCCGGCTGGTCGATGCGGGCTTCGGGATCGGCATCAAGAACAGCTGGGAGCGGGCGCTCGAGGAGGTCCGGGCCGCGGGCGGGACGCCCTACGCCATCCCGGCCGGGGCGTCCGATCACCGCCTGGGCGGCCTCGGCTTCGCGAACTGGGCCTACGAGGTCCGCCAGCAGGAGGCCGAACTCGGGCTGTTCTTCGACACGATCATCGTGTGCAGCGTGACCGGCTCCACGCACGCCGGGATGATCGCCGGATTCGCCGCCGCCGACGACCCGGGCCGGCCGCGCCGGGTGATCGGGATCGACGCGTCGGCCAAGATCGACGAGACCCGGGCCCAGGTCGAGAAGATCGCCAGGAACACCGCCGAGCTCATCGGACTGGGCCGGGACCTGCGCGAGGACGAGATCACGGTGCTGGCGGGCTGGGCCGGTGACTACTACGGCATCCCGGTGCGGTCCACGCTGGACGCGATCCGGCTCACCGGGCGCCTGGAGGGCATGATCATCGACCCGGTCTACGAGGGCAAGTCGATGGCCGGGCTCATCGACCTGGTCACCGACGGCCGGATCGGCCCGGACTCCACCGTGCTGTACGCCCATCTGGGCGGGCAGCCGGCGCTCAACGCCTACAGCGCGCTGTTCCGCTGATCTGAATCAGCGCTGGGTCAGAGCGCCTTTTCTGGTCATGCCGGTTCCCGTTCCCCCGGGCCTGGGGAGCAAACGGGGACATTGACCGATTCCCGGCGGTGCGCCACCCTGAGTGTCATGGTCTGGCGGATCCATTTCACGCCCGGGGACTTCGACCGGATCCAGGTCAGGCCGTCGCTCGGCCCGCTGGCCGAGACGGTCAAGGCGATGGGGCTGCTGCGCTGCCCGCAGCAGCCCCGCGCGGCGTTCCGGCAGTGGCGCGGTCAGGTAAAGGGCAGGCTCACGCCGCAGATGGCCCCGTTCACGGCGCTGATGCCGCCCGGGACCAAGGGCGTGGACCTGTACATGCTGACCGGCGAGGCGCCCACCGTGGAGAAGGGCGTCCAGGCGCTGCTGGCCGTGCCCCGCGAGCAGATCCTGATGGAGATGGAGTTCACCGACCGCGAGCACAAGCTGCCCGAGGACGTATGGGCGGTGGCCGATACCGGCGAGGCCCGGGTGAAGCTCGCCGCGGCGGCCGTGGCCGCCCACCAGGTACTGGTCGAGCCGTACTGGACCCGGATCCACGCCTGCCTGCACGCCGAGCACATGGCCTGGCTGCGGACGCTGGCCACGGGCGGCCCGGACCGGCTGCTTGCCTCGCTGCAGAGCCCGTGGGTCCGCTGGAAGCCGCCGGTGCTCGAAGTACTGACGGGCGTCGACTACGACGTCCCGCTGAACGGCCGGGGCATCGCGCTGGTGCCCTCGGTGTTCGTGGGCCAGACGCCGAGCCTGCACACGGACCCGGGCGACCCGGATTCGGCGCCCTGGCTGGTCATGCCGCCCGCCGACGGCCGGATGGAGCAGCGTGAGCTGTGGGGCAGCCACCGGCCCCAGGGCGCGGCGCTGGCCGCGCTGGTGGGCCGGAACCGGGCCCAGGTGCTGCGCACGATCGCAGAAGGGTGCTCGACCACCGAGCTCGCGGACCGGGTGGGCATCTCGCTCGCGGCGGCCAGCCAGCACGCGTCGGTGCTGCGGGACGCGGGACTGATCACCACGCACCGGCAGGGCAGCGCGGTGCTGCATGTGCTCACGCCGCTCGGCGCGGAGCTGCTCCGCGCCGGCTAGCTCCCGGCCCGGCCCCCGTACGGGCCGCCGGGCGGTGGGCTGGCCATGATCGGCCGGATCATGGCCAGCTCGGACCACCGGCTGTGGTTTCCGCTACCAGGATGACCAGCGGCGTTCGCTCGCGCCAATCCTTTCGGCTGTAGCCGAAAGGGGGCAAGCGGTCGTGCTACGTCTTGCGTAGCTACGTGGGACGTAGTACAACGGAGGCATGGCACAGAGCGGGCTGCGCAGGGCGAATGACCCGCCGCTGCTGATCCTGGTCAGCCTGGCGGAGGGGCCGAAGCACGGGCATGCGCTGGCCAAGGACATCGAGGACTTCGCCGGGGTGCGGCTCGGCCCGGGTGCCCTGTACGGGGCGATCACCCGGCTGGTGGAGCGCGGGCTGATCGAGCCGTCCGGCGGCGACGACCGGCGCCGCCCGTACCGGATCACCCCGCCGGGCTCGGCCGCGCTGGCCGAGGCCCTGGCTGACCTGCGGCGGATCACCCGCGCGGGCGTGGCCCGGCTCGGCCTGGACCCGGCATGAAGCCCGCGAGCCTGCTCCGCTGGTACCCCCGGGCGTGGCGGGAACGGTACGGCGAGGAACTGCTGGCCCTGATCCAGGACACGCTGGAGGACGGGCGGCCGACCTGGCGGCTGCGGCTCGGCGTGATCCGGGGCGGCCTGCGCGAACGAGGCCACCAGGCGTGGCCGCGTCGTGCGAGCGTCGGTCACGTGGCGGACCGTGCTTGACCGGTGGAGCCTTGTTCGTGACCGGGCTGGTCTTGGCCAGCCTGCCGGTGGCGGTCACGGCATCGCCGCCTCAGGCGCGAGGATGGCAGGCGGCGACCGCCGATGCGATGCTGGCGGCGGTCGCGCTGACCGGCGTCAGTGTCCTGGCCAGCGGCCTGATGGCCCTTCCGGCGCTGATCAGGTTCTTGCGAGCGGGCGGCTGGCCGAAGATCCGGCGCCGGGTCGCGCGGGCGGCGGGAGCAACCGTGGTGGCTGGCGGCGTCCTGGCTGGCCTGTCTGTCGCCTCGGGTTCACGCTCATTGGCCCAGCAGAACGCCTCATGGGTCCTGTTCTCCGGCCGCTCGGCCGCCGGCCTGGCGATAGCGATCGCGATCGGGCTGTGGACCGCGGCGACGGTCGCCACGGCCAGGCACCTCACGCTCGCGCCCCGGGTTCGAGCCGCCCAGTTGGTGCTGGGCGCGGCGACCCCGACCTTGACCATGATCATGTTCGTCGTCCTTGACCCTGTGGTGGTCAGCGACTCAGTCCTCGGTCTATGTTGCTGGTCATGGGCCTGGTCAATCTCGTCCTGGGAGGCGTGGTCGTGCCGTCGACGATCGGCCGTGCCGTACGCAGGGGCAGGCGGCTGCGGGCGGCGGCCGACGGCGGGGCCGACGATCAACCCGTCTGCTCAGCGGACGCACGGGCGGCACCGGGCCTGACGACCTGGGGGGCGGCCTGGCAGGCGGCCAGGTCGGCGCCGATCGCGCCCGCGGTCTGCAGCAGCATCGGCAGGTAGTCCCCGGTCAGCACGCGGACACAACGGCTGTGTCCGCGGAGCGTTCGGGCTGGTCGATCTTGGGGTGACCCACTATTGACAGCCGCTGGAAGCAGGCGCAAGGCTTCCGATCAGGCCGCTGGCGACTATGTCACGGGCACTCGTCCGTCAGCGGCCTTGTGATTGCCCTTATCAGTGCCGATAGTGGAGGTTCCTATGACGACGGCAGCGGACCTGGTAGCGGGACGGCCGCTGGTTTTCCGCAACGCGACCGTGCTGACCATGGACGACGGGCACCGGATCCTGGCCGGCGCCGACGTCCTGGTCACCGGGGAGCAGATCGCGGCGGTCGGCCCGAACCTGCAGGTGCCCGAGGGCACCGCGGAGATCGACGCGACCGGCGGCATCGTCATGCCGGGCATGATCGACACGCACCGGCACATGTGGCAGACCGCCATGCGGGCCTACGGGGCGGACTGGACGCTGACCCAGTACTTCGTCTGGTACTACCTGAACTGGGGCAAGAAGTTCCGCCCGCAGGACGTCTACGCCGGGAACCTGCTGTCGGCCATCGAGTCGGTCGACGCCGGGGTGACGACCACGGTGGACTGGTCGCACGGGCTGCAGACCACCGAGCACGCCGACGCTGCCACCGACGCCCTGGAGGAGGCCCGCGGGCGGTTCGTCCTGGCCTACGGGAACATCCAGCAGGGCTCGTGGGAATGGAGCACGACGCCGGAGTTCCGGGACTTCTACGTCCGCCGGTTCGACGGCAAGGGCGACATGGCGGGGTTCGCGATCGCCTTCGACATTCCCGGCGACGACCCGGCGTTCCCGGAGAAGGCCACGTTCGAGGTGGCCAGGGAGATGGGCGTGCCGGTGACCACGCACGCCGGGGTGTACGGCATCACGCTGGACGCGGGCGTGCGGCGCATGTACGAGAACGGCTTCTGCACCCCGTCGACGGTCTACGTGCACTCCGCGTCGCTGTCCCCGGACTCCTACCACATGATCGCCGCCACCGGCGGGTCGGTGTCGGTGTCGACCGAGAGCGAGTGCAGCGCCGGCCAGGGGTACCCGCCTACCTGGAAGCTGCGCAAGTACGGCATTCCGGTGTCGCTGTCCCAGGACACCAGCGTGTGGTGGAGCGGCGACATCTTCTCCGCCATGCGGGCCACGCTGAGCGCGGACCGGGTTATGGACCACTTCGAGAACCACAACGAGGGCAAGGCGGTCACCAACCATCACCTGCGGGCCGAGCAGGTCGTCGACTGGGCCACCCGCGGCGGCGCCAAGGCCATCGGGCTGGATTCGGTCATCGGCAGCGTGGAGCAGGGCAAGAAGGCCGACCTGGTGCTGATCAAGAACGACGACTCGCCGGTCAGCTTCCCGATCCTGCACCCGTACGGCCACGTGGTGTACCAGGCCCAGCGCGGCGACGTGCACACCGTGCTGGTCAACGGGCGGGCGGTCAAGTTCGACCACAAGCTGGTCGACGTGGACCTGGCCAAGGTCCGGCGGGCGATCGACGAGACCACCGCGTACCTGCGCAGCGAACTCGGCGAGCAGGCCTGGGAAGAGGGCATGCACCCGGAGGTTCCCGAGCACGAGCAGCTGGCCAACCCGTACACCTACACCGGCGCGGCCGCGTGGAAGGAAGACGAGGGGTAGCGCCGGACGCCGCTGGGGTCGCACAAGCTCTTCCGGGTGGGGAAGCCGTTTCTCGCGCGGGATCGCGCGTCCGGGGGTAGGGGTGCGTGGCACACAAGCCTCAGCGAGAGCGGTTGAGGATGACCCAGATGGCCCGGGCCGGGACGGTTCCCGCGTTCCAGAACCGGTGCGGGATCGCCGAGTCGAACGTGAGCGAGTCGCCCTCCTCCAGGACGTACTGCTCGAAGCCGATCTGGGTGGACAGGGCCCCCTCGACGATGACCGCGTACTCCTGCCCGGTGTGCTGGATGGCGTGCTCGGCCTCGGGCACGCTCTGCCCGACCGGGTAGCACACCTCGAGGAACTCCATGTCCTTCTCGGCCGCCGCGGTGAGCCGCTCCCACATCACGCCGCGTTCCAAGGTGATCCGCGGCCGGTCGTGCCGCCGCAGAATGGGGCCCTCTGGCGGGCTCTCGGCGGTCGCCGCGGGGTTCTCCCCCGGCTCTGCCGACCCTTTCCGGGCCGACCCTTTCTGGGCCGGGCCGTCCTGGGCCGGGTCGAAGAGCCGGTCCATCGAAATCCGCAGCGCGGTGACCAAGGCCCACAGCGTGCTCACCGACGGAACCGCCCGCCCCCGCTCCACCTGGGAGATGAGGCTGGGTGAGCAGTCCACCCGGCGGGCAAGCTCGCGGGCCGTCATGCCGAGCTCGAGCCTGCGGTGACGCAGCCGCGCCCCGATGAGCGCGCCGCGGTCGAGCGAGTCTGCGGGGGCGTTCCCGTCCGCGAACATCCGTGGGGCCACGGATCTCATCCTACTGGCGCAGGTCCTGGCTCCCCGGCGTGCCACCGGCCCGCCGGTGATTCGTTAAACCATACTTCACGCGAGTGGTGAGGGTTAACGTCATGCGCCGCGGTGGATCTGGAGCGGGGCTGAGCTCTGGCTGACCGGCATCAGTTCGATGACGTTGACGTTCACGTGGGCGGGCTGGCTGGTCGCCCACTCGATCGCGGCGGCGATGTCCTCGGCGGTGAGCGGCTCGGTCCCGGCGTAGACGCCCGAGGCCCGCTCGCGGTCGCCGCCGAAGCGGACTTGGGAGAACTCGGTGCCGCCGACCAGGCCCGGTTCCACGGAGGTCACCCTGACCCCGGTGCCGTGCAGGTCCGAGCGCAGGTTCAGGCTGAACTGGTGCACGAACGCCTTGGCGGCGCCGTAGACGTTGCCGCCCGGGTACGGATAGGTGCCGGCGATCGAGCCGAGGTTGACCACATGCCCGCGGCCGCGCGCGACCATCTGGGGCAGGAACGCGCGGGTCATATAGACCAGGCCGGTGCAGTTGGTCTGGATCATCTGCTCCCACTGGTCGACGTCGGCCGCCTGGGCCGGCTCCAGGCCGAGGGCCAGGCCTGCGTTGTTGACCAGGATGTCGACCTCGGCGAAGTCCGCGGGAAGTTCGGCTGGGAGGCGCTCGACGCGGGCCCGGTCGCGCACGTCGAGGGTCAGCGGCAGGACGACGTTCGGGGCCGAGTTCCTTGGCCAGGTCGGTGAGCCGCTCGGTCCGGCGCGCCGCGGCGATGATCCGGTCCCCGAGGGCCGCGAACCGGCGGGCGGCCGCGGTCCCGAAGCCGGAACTCGCGCCGGTGATCAGTACAGTCCGCACGGGATGCACCCTAGCGAACCGGTGCCTTGGGGGCCGCGTCCGGTTCACTGTGGGACGCTAGCAGAAGACGCCGGGGACGAACCACGGCCCGTTCGGCATAAATGATTTTGATTTTTGGTTGGTCAGCCGTGACCCTCATCGACCTCCTGCCGGAGACATCAGATCCGGACGCGGTCTTCGACGCCTTCGCCGGGTGGTCGAAGCGGCGCGGGCTGACGTTGTACCCGCACCAGGAGGACGCGCTCATCGAGATCGTTTCGGGCGCGAACGTCATCTTGTCCACGCCCACCGGGTCGGGCAAGTCGTTGGTGGCCACCGGGGCTCACTTCGCGGCGCTGGCCGACGACAGGCGCACGTTCTACTCCGCGCCGATCAAGGCGCTGGTGTCGGAGAAGTTCTTCGACCTGTGCGCGGCGTTCGGCCCGGCCGAGGTCGGCATGATGACCGGGGACGCCAGCGTCAACCCGGAGGCCCCGATCATCTGCTGCACCGCCGAGGTGCTGGCCAGCATCGCGCTGCGCGACGGGGCCGCCGCCGACGTAGGCCTGGTCGTGATGGACGAGTTCCACTTCTACGCCGACCCCGAGCGCGGCTGGGCCTGGCAGGTCCCGCTGATCGAGCTGCCCCAGGCGCAGTTCCTGCTGATGTCGGCGACGCTGGGCGACGTCTCGCGGTTCGAGGCGGACCTGACCCGGCGGACGGGCCGGCCGACCGCGGTGATCTCCTCGGCCGAACGACCGGTGCCGCTGGTGTTCTCCTTTTCGATCGAGCCGTTGCACGAGACCCTCGGTGAGCTGCTGTCCACCGGGCAGGCGCCGGTGTACGTGGTGCACTTCACCCAGGCCGCGGCGCTGGAGCAGGCGCAGGCGCTAATGAGCGTCAACGTCTGCTCGCGGGACGAGAAGGACGCCATCGCCGACCTGATCGGCGACTTCCGGTTCGCGGCCGGCTTCGGCGAAGACCCTGTCGCGGCTGGTGCGGCACGGCATCGGCGTGCACCACGCCGGGATGCTCCCCCGGTACCGGCGACTGGTGGAGACCCTCACCCAGGCCGGGCTGCTCAAGGTCATCTGCGGGACCGACACCCTGGGCGTGGGCATCAACGTGCCGATCCGCACCGTGCTGTTCACCGCGCTGTCCAAGTACGACGGGACCAAGACCCGGCTGCTGCAGGCGCGGGAGTTCCACCAGATCGCCGGGCGGGCCGGACGGGCCGGGTTCGACGTCTCCGGGCGGGTGGTGGTGCAGGCACCCGAGCACGTGGTGGAGAACGAGCGGATGCTGGCCAAGGCGGGCGACGACCCGAAGGCCCGGCGGCGCGTGGTGCGGAAGAAGCCGCCGGCCGGGTTCGTGTCGTGGGGACAGCCGACCTTCGAGCGGCTGGTGGCCGCCGACCCCGAGCCGCTGACGTCGAGCTTCAAGGTCACCCACGCGATGGTGCTGAACGTCATCGCGCGGCCGGGTGACGCGTTCGCGGCGATGAAGCACCTGCTGACCGACAACGACGAGGACCGCGCTAAGCAGTTCGCGCATATCCGCCGGGCGATCGCGATCTACCGGGCGCTGCTGGCCGGCGGGGTGGTGGAGCGGCTGCCTGAGCCCGATGAGTCGGGGCGGCTGGTCCGGCTGACGGTGGACCTGCAGTACGACTTCGCGCTCAACCAGCCGCTGTCACCGTTCGCGCTGGCCGCCATCTCGCTGCTGGACGTGGAGTCGCCGTCGTACGCGCTGGACGTTCTGTCGGTGATCGAGGCGACGCTTGACGACCCGCGTCAGGTGCTGTCCGCCCAGCTGTTCCGGGCCCGCGGCGAGGCGGTGGCCCAGATGAAGGCGGACGGCGTCGAGTACGAGGAGCGGATGGAACTGCTGGACGGCGTGACCTATCCCCGGCCGCTGGCCGACACCCTGGAGGGCGCGTACGACATATACCGGCGCGGGCATCCGTGGGTCCTGGACTATTCGCTTTCCCCGAAGTCGGTGGTCCGGGACATGTACGAAAGGGCGCTGACCTTCACCGAGTACGTCGGTTTCTACGGGCTGGCGCGCTCGGAGGGGCTGGTGCTGCGCTACCTGGCCGACGCCTACAAGGCGCTGCGCCAGACCGTGCCGGACGAGGCCAAGACCGAGGAACTGACCGACCTCATCGAGTGGCTGGGCGAGATCGTGCGCCAGGTCGACTCCAGCCTGCTCGACGAGTGGGAGCGGCTGCGTAATCCGTCCGCTGAGGCCTGGGCCGCGGCCTCTGCCGGGGGTCAGCCTCCCTCGGTCACGTCGAACGTACGGGCGTTCCGCGTGCTGGTCCGCAACGCGCTGTTCCAGCGGGTCAAGCTGGCCGCGCTCGGTGACTACGAGTCGCTCGGCGCGCTGGACTCCTCGTCCGGGTGGGACGTGGCCGCGTGGGCCGACGCGGTCGAGCCTTACTTCGAGGTGCACGACGAGATCGGTACCGGGCCGGACGCGCGCGGCCCCGCGCTGCTGATCATCGACCCCCGTCCCGACGGCTGGGCGGTCCGGCAGATCTTCGACGATCCGGCGGGCGACCACGACTGGGGCATCAACGCCGTAGTCGACCTGGCCGCTTCCGATGAGGCGGGCTCGGCCGTGTTGCGCATTACCGACGTGGGCCAGCTCTAGCCGTTTACCGCCAATACACGGCGGTATTGAGTGAGCGTTTTCTCGCAATGCGAGAAACGCCGTCGCTATCGGTGTAATTAGTGTTTTGCCGTCCTAAGGAACACTCGCGGATGTTCCGGAGACGTGGCGTCAGCGCCCGAGGCGGACCGTTTGACGCAACCCTCGCCACGACGAGTACGACCGCCCGTGACGCACTCCCGGGTTGTCCTGGTTTACCGATCGGTAGGGATTCCGTACATTGGCTGCAGGCGGCGGTGCTAGCCGGCCGCTGGTGGCCGCTGACGTGTACGTGAGGGGCAGGTGCGAATGCCGGAGGACACTCTTTCGGTCTACGCGCGGAGCCAGCCGGGTAAGCCAGGCATCATTGACGACCGGCCGGACGGGACCGTCGTCATGTGGACGTACGCCGAGCTCGAGGCGCAGGCGAACCGGGTGGCGAACCTGCTGCTGTCGCTGGGGGTGAGGCCGGGCGCCAAGGTGCTGTGGTGCGGGCCGAACTCCCCCGAGGTGGTCGCGGTCATGAACGCCACCAGGAAGATCGGCGCGGTCGCGGTGCCGCTGAACTACCGGCTGGCGCCGGAGGAGGCGCTGTACGTCGTCAACCACAGCGACGCCGAGGTGGCCTACGTGGACTGCGAGTACGCGCCGATGTTCGCCGCGTTCGGCGGCCAGCTGGAGAGCGTGCGGCACGTCATCGCGGTCGGCGGGCCGACCCCGCAGGGAATGCTGGGCGACGCGGAGGTGGCGGGTGCGCCGGCCGATGCACCCGACGTCGGGGACGCGGCTGGCGGAGGCGGGACGATGATCTACACCTCCGGGACGACCGGCAAGCCGAAGGGCGCGGTCCGGAAGGGACCACCGGATCCGGAGGTGCTCGGCGCCCTGCTGAACCTGTTCGGCTACCGTCCGGACGACATCTACCTCACCTCCGGCCCGCTGTACCACAGCGGGCCCAGCGCCTTCATGAGCGCTTCCCTGCTGTTCGGCCAGACCATCATCGTGCAGCGCAAGTTCGACGCCGAGGACTGGCTGCGGCTGGTGGATAGGTACCGGGTGTCCTCGACGTTCTCCGCGCCCGCGCTGGTCCGGATGATCTGCGCGCTGCCAGCGCAGGTCAAGGACCGCTACGACCGCTCCTCGATGCGCGTCATGATCGCCAACGCCGCGCCGTGGAGCTACGCGCTCAAGCAGCAGTACGTGGCCGACTTCCCGCCCGAGTCGCTGTTCGAGGTCTACGGCTCGACCGAGCTCGGCGTGGATACCGTGCTGATGCCCCAGGACCAGATGCGCAAGCCCGGATCGTGCGGCCGGCCGGCTCCCGGTATCGAGATCATGCTGGTGCGGTCCCGACGGTGACGAGGTCACGGGAACCGGGCCGGGCCACGCCGGCGAGGTGTTCGTCCGGTCCAAGGTCACGTTCGACGCGTACTACAAGAACGACGCCGGCTATCAGTCGAACAGCCGCGGCGACTACCACACGGTCGGCGACATCGCCTACTGGGACGACGAGGGCTACCTGTACATCTGCGACCGCAAGAACGACATGATCATTTCGGGCGGGATGAACATCTACCCGGCCGAGATCGAGGCGGCGCTGGAACAGCATCCGGGGATCTACGACGTCGCGGTGTTCGGGATTCCGTCCGAGCAGTGGGGCGAGGCCGTGCACGCCACCGTAGTCCGGTCGCCCGGATCCGCGCTGACCAGCGACCAGATCGTCGCGTTCGCGCGCGAGCACCTGGCCAGCTACAAGGTCCCGCGATCCGTCGAGTTCGCGACCGAGTTGCCCCGGACCGGGTCGGGCAAGCTGCTCAAACGCCAGCTCCGGGCACCGTACTGGGCCGGCCAGGCCAGCCAGGTCGGCTAGATGAGGATTCACTCATCGAGGAGGTAGCGGTGGCCGAGCGGGAGATGCCGGCCGGGTCGAACGATGAACGGAGCCTGCTCGACGGCTGGCTGTACTGCACGGACGAGAACGAGGAAGGCGACTTCGAGGCGGCGACCGCAGCCGGGGCCGCCGAGGACCTGGAGACCTTCCGGGCGCACTGCGCCCGGACCAGGGAGGTCATGGCGGCGCACCAGCTCGACGACACCTTCGGCAAGAACTCCTACCCGCTGCGCTGGTTCTACCTGTACCTGATCAAGGAATACGCGCGGCACCTTGGTCACGCCGACCTGCTGCGCGAGCGGATCGACGGCGCCACCGGCGAGTAGCCGAGCACGCCGGACCGTACCGGGAATCACCCATCCAGGGTGCGGCCGGCGTCTCCGCGGAGACGCCTTGTGCAGATTTTCACAAGCCACGGCCGACGGAAAGGTCGGCCCTGTGCGAGTATCGGACGATGATCGCGAGAATCTGGCGCGGCGCGGTCCGGGCGCAGGACGCCGCCGCCTACGCGGCCTACGTCCAGGAGACCGGGATCGCGGGATACCAGCGCACGCCGGGCAACCGCGGGGCCTGGGCCCTGTGGCGGGTGGACGGCGACCGGGCCGAGATCGTCACGATGAGCCTGTGGGAGTCGCGGTCCGCGATCGAGGGCTTCGCCGGCCAGGACATCGAGCGGGCCGTCTTCTACCCGGAGGACGACCGGTACCTGATCGAGCGCGATCTGACCGTCTCTCACTACGAGGTGGCCGGCCCGCCGTAGCGTCTTCCCGGACGGTCACGGCGGGCGGCACGTGGCCGGTCACGAGGGCTTCCGGCAGGTCACCGCCCACGCTGTCGCGCTGATCTCGAACGGGCCCGCGGACAGCTCTCGTCGGCACTGTTCGCGCAGCGCGGCCCGCCGGTCCGGGTCCAGCGAGGCCACGTGGGCGCCGGCCGGGCCGACGCCGAGCGTGAACGGCTCCCACCACTGCTCGAAGCTCTCGTAGCCGGCCCGGACGGTCAGCGTCGTGGCCCGGGCCTGGTCCATCCCGGCCCGGGCGAAGAGCTCGGCCAGGTGACCCTCGCGGACGCCGGGCAGACCCGACTCGTCGTCGGCGGCCGGATCCAGCGCGCGCACGGCGGACCAGAACGCGGTCAGCGGTCCGCGCCCGCCCGCGTGGTCCCACACGCAGGCGGCGACCGCCCCGCCGGGCCTGGTGACCCGGCTCATCTCCCGCAGGCCCCGCACCGGGTCGGTCATGAAGTGGACCACCAGCTGGGCCAGCGTGGCGTCGAAGCTGCCGTCGGGGAACGGCAGCTGCTCGGCTGCGGTCTGCCGGACGTCCACGCCGGGCAGCCGCTCGCGGACCGCGGCGGCGAACGACGCCGACGGTTCGACCGCGCTGACCGCCTGCACGCCGGCCCGGCGGACCAGCTCGGCGGTCAGCGCGCCCGGGCCGCACCCGACATCCAGCAGCCGCTGCCCGGGCTGGACCCCGGCCAGGTCGGCGAACTGGACCGCAAGCGGTTCGGAGTAGCGGCCCATGAACCGCAGGTAGGCATCCGCGCTGACATCGAAGCTCACGCTGGAGAACTTACCCCTCAGGGCTTTCCGGTCCGGCGGCGGTGAGCGGTTCGAGCAGGTCGATGAGCGGTTGCTGGCCGAAGTGGCGGGCCCAGCCGAGCGGGGGCGAGGCGAACCGGTGGTCGCGGATGTCCGGGTCGGCGCCCAGCCGGAGCAGGGTCCGGGCCAGTTCCAGGTTCCCGTCCTCGGCGGCCTTATGCAGGGCCGTCTGCCAGGGCTGGTCGCTCGGCACGTCGGTGCGGCCCATGGCGTTGACGTCGAAACCCAGCCCGGCCAGGATCTCGACGGCCTCCGGGCGACCGCAGGCGGCGGCCCAGGTGATCAGCGCGGGCCGCGCCGCGCGGACCTGACCGGCCAGGCCGGGATGCTCGCGGAGCAGCCGGTCAAGGTCGGCCCGGGCAGAGCCCATTTCCGGGGCCAGGGCCGCGGTGACGAACGCCTCGGCCGGATCCAGGCTGAGCGGCGGCGCGCCGTGTGCGACCAGGTAGTCGACCAGGTCGGGGTGGCCGGTGGTGGCGGCCACCGAGGTGGCGGTGGCGCCGCGTTCGAACGGGGCGGTCAGGTCGACGCCGTGGCTGACCAGCAAACGGACCCGTTCGGTCAGGCCATGGGTGATGGCCCAGGCGAGCTGGCCGCGGACCATCTCGGCCGGGGTGTCGGCGGCGTTGCCGAGCCGCCTGCGCCACGGGCCGCCGTCGCCGGCGCCCAGGCCGAACTCGAAGAGCAGCTCCAGATGGTCGGTACCCGGCTCGAACATCCGGTTGTACAGCGCCTGGCCGTCGTTGGGGTCGGCACCGGCTTGCAGCAGCAGGCGGGCCAGGGCGAGGGAGTGCGGGTGACGCGGCTGGCGGACCGGGCCCTGCTCCCCCTCGCCGAACACCCCGGTCAGCACGGTAAACGGGGTGAGCAGCCCGTGCCAGAGGTAACCGGCGTTCGGATCGGCACCGGCGTCGAGCAGCAGCCGGCCCGCGGTCAGCACCGCGTCCTGCGCGACCCGGGGATCGACGCGGGAGTAGGCCAGGTACATCAGCGGCTGCCACCGGAACGGGCCGCCCTCGCGGCGGCCAGCGGCCGGATCGGCGGCCAGGATCCGCCGCAGTGCCGTGACGTCGGCCGCGGCGGCAGCGGCGTGGACGCTGTTGGCGGTGATTTCGGGGTGCCCGGCCAGCAGCCGACGCCCTTCGGCCCAGCGTTCCGGCTGGTCGTCGGCGTAGTACAGGGTTACCAGGCGGAGGAACTCATCGGCCCGGCTGGCCGGAGGTTCCGCTGTCATGCGCGCGGGGAAGCGGCTGTACTGCTCGATGACCTCGACGTGCCGCTTGAGGCGGGCCCAGCTAGGGAAACCGTACCGGCGGGCCACGACGAGCTGCGCGGTGTGCAACGGGAACGACGCGGGGGCGTCCGGAACGTGCTCGGCGACCTCGGCGAGCGCGTCGGGCTGGCCCGACAGGACGGCTCGGCGCAGATCCTTGGCCTGCTTGCGGAGCTGAGTGAGGCTGGGCTCGTCGGGCAGGCAGATGACCGGCATGACGACTCCTTTCGCATGCCTGCGGTCCGCGTCGTCAGGCCGAAAGGAGGTGGGTGGCCATCTGGTACGTGCCAGCTCAGGCGGGCTCTGCCCTTTCCGCGGACCCGGTGGCCTCCTGCGGGCCAGGGTTTCACCTTAACGCAGGGAGGGTTGACAATGACGTCATGTCACTGCAGGGCAGGACGCTGCGGATGGTGCGGGCAGGCACACCGGTGTCGGTCGGCGAGCGGGTCAGCGACTCGGACGCGTTCACGACTTACCGGGCCTCGGCGGGCGACGGCCCGCTCGCGGTCAGCTGGTATCCCGACTTGCCAGGCACCCGGTCGCTGGCCAAGCTGCTGACCTGGCTGGTGGATATCGGCTCTCCGCACCCTGCGTTCACGTGGCCGATCGACACGGTGATGAGCGAGGAGATGCCGGGGTTCGGGCTGGTCATGCCGCTGCCGGAACCGGGCCTGGTGTCGCTCGGCCAGCTGCTCGCCCGCACCGAGAGCCCGTCGTTCCCGGTCCTGATCTCGATCGGGCTGCAGCTGGTCAGCGCGTTCGAGGGGCTGCACGAGGCGGCGATGTGCTACCGCGACATCGGCCTGGGGACGATCATGGCGGACGCGGACCGGGGCGCGATCGCGCTCGTCGACATAGACGCCATCGCTCCCGATCACAGCGAGCGGTATCTCGGCTCGAGCTCACCGTTCATGGCTCCCGAGGTGGTCCGCGGCGAGGCGCCCGTGTCGTGGCGCAGCGATCGCCACTCGCTGGCCGTGCTGCTGTTCTTCCTGTTCATGCACGGG
This sequence comes from uncultured Actinomycetes bacterium, assembly GCA_963819785.1. Classification (GTDB taxonomy): domain Bacteria; phylum Actinomycetota; class Actinomycetes; order Streptosporangiales; family Streptosporangiaceae; genus Palsa-504. Next base: position 461,227 of record CAWFXW010000026.1, read on the forward strand.
CATCCGCTGGACGGGAAGGGCACGGATCCGGACGCCGGAGACGAGGGCGAGGTGGCGCTGCGGGCGTTCGGGCTGGCGCCGGTGTTCGTGTTCGACCCCAAGGACGACTCCAACCGGCCGGTTCCCGGCGACCAGGTCCTGCGGTGGTGGCCGGTCTACCCGCGCTTCTTCCGCGCCATGTTCGACCGGGCCTTCACCACCGGCCTGTGGGACCCGGCGGCGGGCCGGGTCACCGAGGAGCAGTGGCTCTCGGCCCTGACGCGGCTGGAGGACTGCGTCCGGACCTGCTCGTGCGGCGCTTCGGTCCTGCGTGATCCCGAGGATGCCACGCGCCGATGCTGGAACTGCGGATTGACTCTCCAGTTACCGGAGGGTCGACAATGGCCTGATGGCAGCAGGGCTCACCGTGGGCGACTTCTCCCGCGCCACTCACCTCAGCATCAAGACGCTGCGGCACTACCACCAGGTGGGGCTGCTCGAGCCGACCGCGGTGAACCCGGACACCGGCTACCGGTACTACTCGGCCGGGCAGATCCCGACCGCCCAGGTCATCCGCCGCCTGCGCGACCTGGAGATGCCGGTGGCCGACGTCAAGGCGGTGCTGGTCGCGCCGGACGCGCCGGCCCGCAACGCCCTCATCGCCGCGCACCTGAGCCGGCTGGAAGCCGAGCTCGCGCAGACCCGGTCCGCGGTCGAATCGCTGCGCAACCTGCTGCAACCGCCGGACGGCGCGGCGGCGATCGAGCACCGCAGCGTGCCCGCCACGGCCGCGGCCGCCATCGAGGCGGTGGTCGACCGTGCCGACGCGCTGGCCTGGTGGCAGGGCGCCCTCGGCGAGCTGCGGGCCACCGTCCGTGCCCAGGGGCTGCACCCCGCAGGGCCGGTCGGCGGGGTGTTCGCCAGCGAGCTGTTCCAGCGCGATCGCGGCCAGGCCACGGTGTTCGTCCCGGTCCAGGGGCAGGTCCGGTCCATCGGACGGGTGGCGTCCCTGGTGGTCCCGGCGGCCGAGCTGGCTATCATCAGCCACCACGGCTCGCTCGCCGACGCGGACCTCAGCTACGCCAAGCTCGGCTCGTACGCCACCGCGCACGAGATCAGCATCGACGGGCCGCTCCGCGAGTACTACCTGCGCGGCGCCGGCGACACGGCGGACGAGTCGGAATGGAGGACCGAGATTGGCTGGCCCATCTTCCGCGCCGACCGCCCGGCCTGACCCGCCGCTGAGCGCCCGGGTGCGCCGGGTCACCCGCCGCTTCGCCGAGGTGGTCTGCCCGCCCGGCATGCGGGCGCATCACCGCACGGACCGGGTCATGGCCGAGTTCGAGCTCATGCTCGCCGCGCTGGGCCCGACGGCCCGCAAGGCCCTGACCGCCGCGATCGTCGTCCTCGACCACGGCGCGCGGATGTACCCGCGGGCCGGGGGCGGCGGTTCACCCGGCTGGACGACCAAGCCGCCGAGGCCTACATCCGGGCGCTGCTGGCCCGCGGCGGGGTCGCGGCGCAGCTGGTTCAGCGGCTGCGCGGCCTGGTCGTGATGTGCTACTACGAGCTGCCCCCGGTGCAGCGCGAGATCGGCTACGACCCGGCCCCGTACATCGCGGCGGTGTCCCGGCGGCGGCTTGAGTCCTACGGGCTGGAGATCGCCAAGGGCGAGGCAGCGGTTACCGAACCATGAGGGTGCCGCGAGGGGTGACGACCGGGGCGGAGGTCGGCGCGGATCTGAGCGTGGAGTGTGAGGTGGTGATCGTGGGGTCGGGGGCGGGCGGGGCGACGATGGCGGCGGAGCTTGCTGAGGCGGGCGTGGACGTGGTGGTGGTCGAGGAGGGCGGTTACCACCCGACCGGGTCGTTCACCGCGGACAGCATGCGGGCGCTGCGGACGCTGTACCGCGACGGGGGCGGCGGGATGGCGGTCGGGCGGCCGTCGGTGCTGTTCGCGGAGGGCCGGTGCGTGGGCGGATCCACCGTGGTCAACGGCGGGATGTCCTGGCGGACCCCGGAGCGGGTGCTGGAGCGCTGGTCGGCGTCGGGGGTACTGGCCCTGGACGAGCAGGAGATGGAAACCTGGTTCGCCAGGGCCGAGGCACGGCACTCGGTGGGGCTGCAGGACCCGGAGACGATCGGGCGGGATTCCGAGCTGATGCGGGCGGGCGCCGTGGCCAAGGGGTGGGCGGTGGTCCCGAACCGCCGGGCCCAGCTGCACTGCGCGGGCACGAACAACTGCACCAGCGGCTGCCCGACCGGCGCCAAGCGCTCGATGCTCGTGACCAGCGTGCCGCGCGCGCTGGCGCTCGGCGCCCGGCTGTACGCCGACTGCCGGGTGGACCGGGTCACCCGCGCCGGGCGGGCAGCCACCGGGCTGACCGGGCATTTCATCCGGCCCGGCGGGCGTCAGGGCCCGCGGCTGACCGTCCGGGCCGGCGCGGTGATCGTGGCGGCCGGAGCGATCCAGACGCCCGCGCTGCTGGCCCGGTCCGGGGTGCGCCCGGCCTCGGGGCAGCTGGGCCGCAACCTGTCACTGCACCCCAACACCACCGTGGTGGCGTTCTTCGACTCCGAGGTCACCGGGTGGCACGGCGTGCACCAGGCGTTCCAGGTCCGCGAATACATGGCCGAGGGCCTGGTGCTCACCGCGCAGAACCTGCCGCCGCCCATGCTGGCCGGGATCGTGCCGGCCTACGGCCGCGAGCTCGGGGAGCTGATGGCGGACTACAACCGCATCGTGACCGCGGGCCCGCTGGTCTCCGACACCGGGACCGGGCGGGTGCGGACCATCCCCGGCCTCGGCACCCAGGTCTTCTACCGGCTCACCGACGCCGACGCGGCCCGGCTGGTCCGCGGGGTGGAGCTGACCGCGGAGGCGCTGTTCGCGGCCGGAGCACGCAGGATGCTGCTCCCCTTCGACGGCGCGCCCGAGGTACGCAGCCCCGCCGCGCTGCGGGCGCTGCTGGCCCATCCGGTGCCCAAGGCCTCGATGCAGGTGTACTCGATCCACCTGATGGGCACCGCGCGGATGAGCGAGGACCCGGGACGCGGCGTCACGGACAGCTTCGGCGCGGTGCACGGCGTTCCCGGGCTGTTCGTCGCCGACGCCAGCTTGTTCCCCGGGCCGATCGGCATCAACCCGATGGAGACGGTCGTCGCGCTGGCCATGCGCAACGCGCGCAGGCTGGCCGAGAAGCGGATGGCCGCCTAGCGTCTGCCGCACGCGGGGGCAGGGTTACTGCCAGACCGCGACCGCGGTGCCTGGCACGTAGACGTACCCGCCGCTGCCCTTGCTGGCGTCCGGGTCCTTGGACAGCTTGGAGTAGTCGATGCCGAACTGGTACATCTGGCCGGTCGCGACCTTGTGGTAGGTCGGGTTGGCGCCCTGGATGACACCGGGGTCGGTGAACGCGCCGTCCTGGAAGAAGAACTGCTTGGGGTTGACCACAAACCCCTGAGCGCCGCCGATGATGACCCAGCTGATCACCGCTCCCCCGGTCTGGTCGCCCTGGGTGTCGATCTCGGCGATCCGGGAGCCTTCGGGCGTGGTGTACCAGGACAGCTGGCTCGGGTCCGTGCTGTCGGTGGACTTGAGCTTGGCCTCGGGCGGGGTGATGTCCTTGATCGCGTCCAGCCGGGCGGTGCTCTCATCGAGCAGGCAGGACGCGATGTTGACCTGGTTGATAGTTCCGCCGGTGTTGAAGGCCGCCTTGCACACCGGCCCGCGCGCGTTCAGCCACGCGCCGAGTTGCTCCACGATGGCCGTCTTGACCGTGACCAGCGACGCGGTTTTGTACAACTGCCGCCCGACGGTATCGATCTGGGCATCGGTGGTCTCGGTCTGGTTCTCGAAGCACTGCACGATGGCCAGCGTGCTCGACTGGCTCCCGCAGTCGGCCGGGGCGCTCTTGGCCTGAGCCGGATGACCCGGGTCGAACGGCTCGACGATGTCCGCGAACGGAGGCGCCGACGTGGTTTGCGCGGAGGCCGGGCCGGACGGCGTCGCCGTCGCCGTCGCGGTGCTGCCGCTGCTCGTAGACGAGGAACTGCTGCTGCCGCCGCATCCCGCCGCCAAGCCGATCAGGGCAGCGAACGCCACGGCCCGCACCAGGTGCCACCCATGCCGCATGTAAAAATACCCTTCCGGGACCCTGCCAGTGCTTGACGATGGTAGCCGCGGCCAGGACCTCGTGCTAACAAAATGGCATGACAATTGCGCCCCCGTCGAAATATCGGCGCGGCGGGACGCCGGGCAACTGCAGCCGTGTTACCAATTCATCGGTCAAATTGTTGTGGTCCCGTAACCCTGTGATCTTTAGCTTTATAGGTATTTGAAGTGAACTATCGGATATCTGGGGAAATCTGTTTTGGCGGCCACCGGATAACGGCCAGGACGTCGGCGGCCACCGCGCCGGCCGGGCCGCAGATGAGCGGGTTGATGTCCAGCGCGTGCACCAGGTCGCCCAGGTCGGTGGCGAGCTCGGACAGGCCGGTGATGGCGCCGGCGATCGCGTCGAGGTCGGCGGGCCGCTGCCCGCGTGCCCCGGCCAGTACGGCGGCCAGCCGCAGCCGGGCAAGCACCAGGAGAGCGCTCGAGCGGGTGAGGGGAGGAAGCACCACGGCCCGTTCGGAAAAAATCTCGATCAAGACACCTCCGGCGCCGATGACCAGGAGGGGACCGAGCGCGGCGTCGCGGACCAGGCCCAGGGCCAGCTCGGTGCCGGCCGCGGCCGTCTGACACACCAGGACGCGCGGGCCGAGGCGAGCGGCCAGGTCGTCGTAGGCGGCGCCTGCCGCGCCGGGGTCGGCCAGGCCCAGCCGCACACCCCCGACGTCGGACTTGTGCGCGATGCCGGGCTCGTCGGTCTTGAGCACGACGGGGTAGCCGATCTCGGCCGCCGCGGCCAGGGCCCCGGCCCGGGTACCGGCCTGCCGGGCGCGGACGGCCGGGATGCCGTAGTCGCGCAGCAGGTCGAACAGGACGGCGCTGCCGGGCGGGCCCGCGGCCAGGATCGGGGCCCAGCGCTGGCGGCGGGGCCCGGGCGCCGCGGGGCGCGGGGGTTCCGGGCGCTGTTCAAGGTGGGCGGCGTGGTCCAGCAGGTGACGCAGCGCGAGCAGGCCGGTGCGGGTGCTCTCCAGGACGGGCACGCCGCTGGCGCGCAGCTCGCGGGCGGCGGCCGGGTCGATGGCGGCGGGCAGGCCGGCCAGCACGACGACCGGCTTGTCCGTCTGCGCGGCCGCGGCGCGGACGGCCCGGGGATAGGCCTCGTCGCCGTCGAGTTCGGGGACCAGGTCGACGGCCAGCGCGACCACCGCTACCTGCGGGTCGGCGGCCAGCGCGGCCAGGCACTCGGCGAACAGCGGCTCGGTGTCCCGGCCGGTCGCCCACACGTCGAGCGGGTTGCCCGGCTGGTGGCCGGGGTCGATCGTCGCCGCGAGCCTTTCCTGCGTGGCCGGGCTCAGCGGGGCGAACGGGACGCCGAGCCCGGCGGCCAGGTCCGCGGTGTGGGCGCGTTCCAGGCCAGAGTCGTGGACGGTGGCGATGCCTGTCGCGCCACGGGCGCAGCGGCGGCCCGACGCGAACAGCTCGAGGGTGTCGGCCAGTTCAGCCAGGTCCTGGACCCGGTGCAGGCCGTACGCCCCGGCCAGCGCCTCCCACGCGCCGTCGGCGGCGGCCAGCGCGCCCGAGTGCGCCGAGACCAGGTGCTTACCCTCCCGGGACAGGCCCACGCTGAGCAGGACGACAGGGACATCCTTGGTGAGGGCGGCGGTGAGGGCCGCCGTCAGCCCGGCGGGGTCCCTGATCGCCTCCAGGACCAGGGCCAGGACCTTGGTTTCTTCGAGCTGCAGCGCGTACCGCGCGTAGGCGGCGGCGGTGGTGACGAGCTCCTGCCCGGACGAGACGACCAGGCTGAAACCGAACCCGCGGTCGGCGCGCAGCATGGTGGAGAACACCGACCCGGAGTGCGTGATCAGCGCGACCGGCCCGGCCGGCGCGGGGTCGGGTTCGATGTACCCCACCGCGCGCAGGCCGCGGGCCACGTTCACGAACCCCATGCACCCCGCCCCGCACAACGCCATGCCCGCGCCGGCGGCGGTCGCGGCCAGCCGTGCTCGCAACCCCGTGGTGCCGTCAGCGTCGAAGGCGTTTCCGAAGATGACGGCAGAACGGGCCCTGGTGCGTGCGGCCAGGGCCAGCTGATCGGCCAGCGCGGCGTCGGGCACCGCGAGCACGGCCAGGTCGACCGGTTCTGGCAGCTCGGCGAGGCTGGGCAGGCAGGGCGTTCCGCCGATTTCGGCGTAGCGGGGGTTGACCAGGTAGGTGCGCGGCCGGGACGGGCTGCGGGCCAGCTGGTCGATCATCCGCGCGCCGAGGCTGCCGGGGCGCGCGCTCGCCCCGACCAGGGCGACGCTGCGCGCCTCCAGCATGGCTTGTACGGTCACCTCCGGCGCAGGCGGGTCCGTGCCGCTCTGCCGACTTTGCCGGCTCCGCCAGCTCTGCGGTCGGCGATCGCGGCGCGGGCGGCCTGCATGCCGGGGATGCCGCACACGCCGCCGCCGGCGTGCGTGGCCGAGCTGGCGTAGTACAGCCCGGGGACCGGAGTGCGGTAGTCCGCGAAGCCCGGCGCCGGGCGCATGTGGAACAGCTGCTCCAGCGACAGCTCACCGTGGAAGATGTTCCCGCCGACCAGGCCGTAGTCGTGTTCCATCTGGTACGGGCCGACGATGTCGCGGTGCAGGATCGAGCTCTTGAAGTTCGGCGCCACCTCGTTGTAGCAGTCGATCATGCGGTCGGCGTAGGCCTGCAGTTCCTCGGTGTGCGGCTCCTCGCTCCAGTCGGATGGGACCCACTGGGTGAACAGCGACATGATGTGGTAGCCGTCCGGGCATAGCGTCTTGTCGAACGCGGTCGGGATCACGCCGTCGGAGAAGGGCCTGGTTGCCGGTCTTCCGTCCCTTGCCTCTTGGAAGGCGCGCTCGATGTAGGGCATGGTGGGGGCCATCTCGACCGAGCCGGTGTGGTGTTCTTGCAGGCTGGTGCCGGGATCGGCGGTGAAGTCGGGGAGCTCGGCCAGGGCCAGGTTGATCTTGACCACGCCGCTGCGGGTCTTCCAGTGCTCGATGTCTTCGACGAAGTCGTCGGGCAGGTTGGCCCGGCCGACGTGGTCCAGGAACGCGGTGCGCGGGTGCAGGCTGGTGACCACGACTTTGGCCGTGAGCTGCTGGCCGTTCTCGAGTTCGACGCCGCTGGCCCGGCCGTTCTTGAGCAGGACCTGCTTGACCTTCGCGTCCGTGCGGATCTGCGCGCCGTTCTCGCGAGCCGCCTGCGCGATCGCGTCCGCGACGGCGCCCATGCCGCCCTCCTGGAAGCCCCAGTTGCCCAGGTGCCCGTCGCCGACGTCGCCGATCGAGTGGTGCGCCATCACGTAGGCGGTGCCCGGCTCGTACGGGCCGGCCCAGGTGCCGATCACGCCGTTAACCGCGAGCGCGCCCTTGACCTGCGGCGACTCGAACCAGTCGTCGAGCAGGTCGGCGATCGACATCGTCATCAGCCGGGTCACGTCGGCGATCGTGCGGACGTTGAGGTTCCTGTGGCGCCAGGCCAGGCGCAGGGTCTCCTTGAGGTCGTTTGGTTTACGTGAACCGAGGTTCGGCGGGACGGTGAGCAGCAGCGGGCCGAGGACCTCGGCCAGGCCGGCCAGCCAGGCGTCCCAGCGCGGCATCGCGTCGGCGTCTTTCTTGGACCATTTCGAGACTTCGTCGTGGTTGCGCTTGGCGTCGTCGGCGTAGAGCTTTATCGACCCGCCCTCGGGAAAGGCCTGGTAGTACGGGCCCATCGGGAAGATCTTGTAGCCGTGCCTGGCCAGTTGCAGGTCGTTGATGATGGTCGGGGGCAGTAGCGACATCACGTAGGACAGGCGGGTGACCTTGAACTCGGGTGCGTCCGGCCACGGGGCTTCGGTGGTCGCGGCGCCGCCGGTATTGCCTCGCGCCTCCAGCACCAGCGTCCGGGCCCCGCTGCGCGCCAGATAGGCCGCGGCGACCAGGCCGTTGTGCCCGCCGCCGATGATGATCGCGTCGTAGTCCGCTGTGTGGGCTCCCCCCGCGCCCGTCGTGCTTGCCGCCTTGGTCGCCTTCGTAGCCATGAAACCTGGCCCTCCAAAAGATTGACTGAACATTCAGTCTAGAAGCTGCTACGATAAATTCTCAAGGGTGCCGCGACGAAGGAGCGGCCGAGCGAGCCGAAGGGGCGCGGCGTTGCCTGGACCGAGGAGCGACGAAGGAGCGACGAAGGAAGGCGACGCCCTGAAGAGGCTTGGGGGAGGCGGGCGGGGCCCCGGAGGCGAGCGGAAAACAGAGATGCTGCGGGCCGCGCTGGAGGTCATCGTCGAGCGGGGGTACGCCGACACCAGGATCGCCGACGTCGCCGAGCGCACCGGGACCAGCCCGGCGCTGGTCATCTACTACTTCAAGACCCGCGACCAGTTGCTCACCGAGGCGATCAGGTACTCCGAGGACTCCTGGTACGCCGAGTATGTCCGGCGGGTAGGGCAGATCCCGGCCGCGGCCAGGCAGCTGGCCGAGCTGATCGCCATGAACTGCCTGCCCGGCACCGACCCCGAGCCCGGCAGCTACTGGCTGCTGTGGCTGGACCTGTGGGCGCTGTCGCCGCGGAATCCCGGGGTGGCCGCGGTACGGCAGAAGTCCGACGAGCGGTGGCGGCAGACCATCCGCTCCATCGTGCAGGCCGGCCAGGAGGCCGGCGAGTTCGCGCCCGTCGACGCGGACGACTTCACGATCACGCTGTCGGCCCTGCTCGACGGGCTGGCCGTGCAGATCGCACTGGAGGACCCGGACGTTCCGCCGCAGCGCACGTACGAGCTGGCGATGCGGTTCGCGGCCGGGCAACTGGGATTTGACTACAAGCCTGCCCCCGTTTCCAGACGTCCCCGCAAACGCGGTAAGTAGCCTTCGGAGGTGGCGCCGTGGCCGGAGGAAGCATCGAACTGGTCGCGCTGACCAAGAGGTTCGGCGAGATCGCGGTCGACAACGTCGACCTGACCGTGGCCAGCGGCGAGTTCTTCTCGCTGCTCGGCCCGTCGGGCTGCGGCAAGACCACCACCCTGCGACTGATCGCGGGCTTCGAGCAGCCGACGTCGGGCAAGATCCTGCTCAACGGGGTCGACGTATCGGACGTTCCGCCGCACCGGCGCAACGTCAACACGGTGTTCCAGAGCTACGCGCTGTTCCCGTTCCTGTCGGTGTGGGACAACGTGGCGTTCGGCCTGCGGCACCGGTCGATTGCGAAGCCGGACCTGCGGCGCCGGGTGGACGAGGCGCTGGAGCTGGTCCTGATGACCTCGTTCGCCAAGCGCCGCCCCGGGCAGCTGTCCGGCGGCCAGCAACAGCGCGTCGCGCTGGCCCGGGCGCTGGTGCTCAACCCGGCCGTGCTGCTGCTCGACGAGCCGCTCGGCGCGCTGGACGCCAAGCTGCGCCGCTCGCTCAAGATCGAGCTGAAGGCGCTGCAGGAGCGGGTCGGCATCACCTTCCTCTACGTCACGCACGACCAGGAGGAAGCGCTCACCATGTCCGACCGGCTGGCCGTGATGAACGCCGGCAAGATCGTGCAGATCGGCACGCCCCGCCAGGTCTACGAGGAGCCGGCCGACACCTACGTGGCCGACTTCCTGGGCGCGGCCAACCTGATGGAGATCTCCGTCGAGTCCGCCGGGGTGCTCCGCCTCGGGGACTTCACGCTGGCGTCCTCACGTTGTGAGGCCGATGTGACCGGGGCCGCGCACGCGGTGATCCGGCCGGAGCGGGTCCGGATCGAGGAGCACGGGTCGGCCGGCGACAACCGGGTGCCGGCGATGGTCGAGCGGGTCGTCTTCCTGGGCTCGGCGACGCAGGTGATGCTGCGCCTGGCCCCGGGCGTTCCGCTCCAGGCCCTGGTGCAGAACGACGGTTCACGCCTTGACCTGGCGCAGGGCACCCCCGTGCACGCCCACCTGCCGCCGGATGCGCTGCGGGTGCTGGCCGGGGCGCGAGGCGTGGTACCAGCGCCGGCGCTGGCGCCGCTGGTTACCAGCTGAGTGCCGCGGGGGCGTCGATACTGGGCTCATGCGCGCACTGGTGATCGCCGGCCCCGGGTCGGCGCGGGTGGAGGAGGTCGAGGAGCCGGTACCCGGGGCCGGGCAGGTGGTGGTCGACGTCCGGCGGGCCGGGATCTGCGGGACAGACGTCGAGCTGCTCAACGGGCAGCTGGCCTACTTTGCCCAGGGCAAGACGCGGTTCCCGGTACGCCCGGGACACGAGTGGTGCGGCGTGGTGACGGCGGTCGGGCCCGAGGTCCCCGGCGGGTGGCTGGGTGCCCGGGTCACCGGAGACACGATGCTCGGCTGCGGGCGCTGCGCGCGCTGCCGCGCCGGGCGCAGGCACGTGTGCGCGGACCGCTACGAAGTCGGGATCATGGGCGGGTGGCCGGGGGCGCTGGCCGAGCGGGTGCTGGTCCCGGCGTGGAGCCTGTACCGGCTGCCGGACACCCTCGATGACCGGTCCGGAGCCCTGGTCGAGCCGGGCGGCAACGCCTGGCGGGCGGCGTCGGCGGCGCAGGCGGGTCCGGGGCGGCGCATCCTGGTCTGCGGGCCGGGCACCATCGGGCTACTGGCCACCGCCTTCGCCGTCGCTTCGGGCGCTTGCGTGCACGTCCTGGGCGTCGACGGCAGCCGTCGCGCGCTGGCGCGGTCGTTCGGGGCGACCGGGTACTGGACGGGCGCGGACCTGCCGCCCGTAAGCTACGACGCGGTCATCGACGCCACCGACGACCACCGGGTGCCCGCCTTCGCGCTGGCGCGGGCCGAGCCCGCCGGGCGGGTGGTGTTCATCGGGGTGTCGGGCTCGCCGAGCCTGATCGACAGCCGCGACCTGGTGCTCGGCGACCTCATCGCGGTCGGCATCCTGGGTGCCTCGGCCGGGCTGGGACCGGCGATCGAGCACTACGCAGACGGCCGGGTCGATCCATCCGGCCTGGTGGACGTGACCGTCGGCCTGAGCCAGGCCGCCGAGGCGCTGACCGGGCGAATCAGCACCGGGTCGGGGACCAAGATCCATATCGACCCGGCCGCCTAGCTGCATCGAGCCGGTTCGTTGTATCAAGCCTGCCGGACCGGCCTCCGACCAGTCGTAGAGAGTTACGGTTCTGGGGGCGGAGGTCGGAAATGCCCATTCCCAGGCATTCCATGGCCGTGGCCAGCGTGCAGCTTCCGCTGGTCGCCAGGTGCGAAGGCGTGACCGAGCTGCGGGTACACGGGGTCGGCGGGTCGCCGCCGGACGCCATTCTCGGCGACCTGGCGCCCGAGCAGGCCAGCGGTGATCAGATCGCCGGGTTCTACCGCTCGGCCGATCACCGGGCCGGCCGCGACGACGAGACCACCGGGCGCGACGCCAACCGGCACGTCGAGGCCTACTCGTGGGGCGGGCTGACCTCGCGGAGCAAGGTCCGGGTGCTGTGGCTGGCCCTGCTGCCGTTCCTGCTCACCAACCTGGCGGGCTGGATGTGCTCGAACCGGACCCGGCGGTCGGGTTGGAGGTTCACGCTGCACCGGCTGTCGCACGGGCTGAGCGGACTGGCGCTGACGGTGAACGCGACGCTCGTCGCCGCGCTGATCGGCGCGGACCTGCTCGCCCACCAGGCGGTGCGCGCCGGGCGGGCCGGGCACCAGTGGTGGCTCGCTCCGCTGGGCTGGCACGACATTTCCGGTTTCCCGGCCCGGCAGCTGCTGATCGGGATGCTGGTGCCGGTGCTGTGCCTGGCGCTGCTGACGGTGCTGGCGGGCAGGTCGTGGCGGTATGAGCAGGTGCGGCCGCCGTTCCGCGGCGAGACTGAGCCCGAAACCAGGAAGATCACGGCGTCTGCCCTCCCCGGCGGGCTGGCTCATCCCGAGTTCTGGGACGGCGAGGACAGCGTCAAGCTGCTCACCTGGGTGCACCTGGCCGCGGCGGCCGGCTTCCTGGCGGTGGTGCTCGCGGTCCTGGCTTCGGCCGGGCCGGCGCACTGGACCGTCCTGGAGTGGCTCGCGATCGGGGCGGGCGGGGTCGCGATGGCCGGCGCGGTCGAGCTACGTGTGCCTGGACGCGTTCGGCGCGGTGACCGACACGATGCTCCGCTCCCCCGTTTTCCTGCTGAAACTGGGCGGAGCCGGGCTGGTCAGCGCGGGCGGGTTCGCGTGGCTCCAGCCTGCTGGCGTGGCCGGGGCGCCGGCCGGACCGCCCGGGATGGTGAGCGTGGTCCGCTGGACCGTACTGGCCATCGCGGTGGCGCTCGCCCTGGCCTTGGTCTCGATGGTCCTGGGCTTGCGCGGTAGCCGGGGGACGCTGGCCGGCGGTCCCTTCGTGACCCTGATGCTGGGCTTTATCCTGCTCAACATCCTGCTGCTCGGCGCGGGAATCTGGGTCGCGCACCTGGTGGGCCCGGTGACCAGCAACGCGGCGTCCGTGGCGGCGGCCCACGCGATCTACGTGCCGGACCTGATCACCTCGGGCGTCCCGCTGGCGGCCTGGGCGATGGTGGCCGCGGTGGTGGTGTTCGGGCTGGTCACGCTCGGGCGGTGGTGGCGGGCGCGACAGTTGCCCGCGACGATGACCGACGCCTACCGCGATCAGGCCCGGGCGTTCGTCGGCCAGGCAGCCCGGTGTGCAGAAGATCTGGTACGAGTCCGGGCTCGCGCCGGACGACACGTGGGAGCGGAAGGTGGCCCGGACGCGGTTCCTGGCCCGGGTGCCGCTGGACGCGGGCTGGCTGCTGTGGGGCCTGATCGCCGCCCAGTTGTTCACGGCATTGTGCGTGTGGCAGTTGCACTGGCAGCCGCCGCTGGTCATCCGCAACGTCGGGCTGTTCATCGCGGGCCTGGGGGTGCCGGCCCTGATGGGTTTCCTGTACTCGGCGTGGAGCGACCCGGCCAAGCGGCGCACGATCGGGGTGCTGTGGGACGTCGGCACCTTCTGGCCGCGGTCTTACCATCCGCTGTCGCCGCCCTGCTACAGCGAGCGGGCCGTTCCGGAACTGCAGCGGCGCATGTGGTGGCTGCACGACAACGGCGGGCGCGTAGTGCTCATCGCGCACAGCCAGGGCGCGATGCTGGCCACCGCGGCGCTCGTCCAGCCCGCATGCCGTCCCGACGGCGACCACCCGTCGCTGGTCACGTTCGGATCCCCGGTGGTCAAGCTGTACGGCTGGGGCTTCCCGGCCTACGTCACCCTGGACCTGCTGACCATCCTGGCGCCCGGCGGGCGGGGTGGCGTGGAGGACTGGTGCAACTTCTTCTACCCGACCGACCCCATCGGCGGGCCGGTGGCCGCGGACCTGACCCGGGCCGACGGGAATCGGGTGGACCAGGACCTGCTCGACCCGGCGCAGTGCTGGTACGTGTACGGGCAGCCCGAGCCCGCGCCGCAGGGTCACTCTGGATACTGGGCCGACCCGCATGTCTGGGCCGCTGTCGGCCGCATGGCCGCCGAGATCACGGATACGGCCGACATCCGCTGAACGCCACGGCCCCACCAGCCGTATCTAACGATTGGGAGCGGCAACGACGCGGCCGGGCAGGCCGGGAAGGTGCGTGGGCTGATGGCGGGCGGAGTGGTCCGAGTCGTTCCCGGCAAGCACATCCGCCGGGCTGAGCTGGAGGGGGTGCGCCGGGTATCCCTGGCCACTCTGGTCATGCTGATCGTCCAGTACGGCGTGGGCATCGTGTTGAACCTCTATATCGCCGTCCCGGCACCCGCCGCCAACGCCGGACTGCTGCAGAAAATCGCCGGCGGCCCGCTCATGCTGACCGTGCACGCGGTGCTCGGGCTGGGCCTGATCGGGGGCGCGCTGCTGCTGCTGATCCGGGCGGTGCGCCTCGGCGACCAGGTGATCGCGGTACTGGCCGCGGCGGGCCTGACCGCCATCGGCGGGGCGTTCGCGTCGGGCGAGATCTTCATCCGCAACGGCCAAAGCGCCGCGTCGCTGGTCATGGCCCTGCTCACCGGGGTGGCGCTGCTGTGTTACATCGGCTCGCTGACCTGGGTCAGCACCCGGCCGACGGGACGAGCCCGGTTACCGGGTAGCTGGAGACGGCTAGGGCCCGCAGGTTCCGAACTGGAGCGTGGCACGGTAGGGAGGCTGGCCGGCTGAGGTCCGGACGTCGATCGTGACGCAGCGCGGGCCGGCGACGACGACGCCGATGTAGTACTCGGTGAGGCCGTCGCCGAACAGGGAGTCCGGCGCGGAGCAGCTCATGAAGGTCGCGTCGGGCAAGCCGTCGTTCAGCGTGTACTTCACTGCGGGGCCCACACTGGGAAGGAAGCGGAGGTCGCGCTCGGCAGGCTCGACCAACACGGTCACGTTGTCCCGGACCAGCACGATGAGCGGGACGGCGTTCAACGTGCCGTCCGGGTTGCGGAAGTCGAAGTCGGGCGCGATACCGCGATTGATGATCCAGACCGGGCCGGCCTGGACGGCGAACTTGCGCCAGTCCGGCTCCAGGGCCCCGTAGGTCTGGGCGTCACAACCATAGACCTGGCCCCGCGGTAGGACGGCCGACGTCACGGGCCGGGTGGTCACGCTCTTGAGCAGCGCGGACCGGGCCGGAGGAACCGCAACGGCAGCGGCGATCACGGCCGTGACCCCGATGGCGCCCAGCCGGGCCAGGTGCCAGCGGTGCCGCCGCCGGACCCGGGCGACGAGGTCCGCGGGCGGATGTTCGGCGGCGACCGATGACTCCATGGCCGCGCGCAGGCGGCGTTCGAGGTCGGTCATGTCGTCAGCACCTCCGGATTCGTTCGGCCGATCCGGCGGCACCCGGTTCGGCCTCGGTCCGCAGGCGGGCCAGGCCGCGCGAGACCTGACTCTTGACCGTGCCCACGCTGCACCCGAGGACGTCGGCAATCTCCAGCTCGGACAGGTCGCTGTAGTAACGCAGGACCAGGACGGTGCGCTGCCGCTTCGGCAACGCGGCCAGCGCGCGCGTCAGGAAGTCGCGGTCCGCGACAGCTCCGGCATGATCATCGGCTACCGCCGCGACGTCCGCCCCGGGAATGACGCGTTCGGGACGGCGTGACGCCCGCCGCCAGCGGTCATTTGAGGCGTTGGCCAGGATGCGCCGCACGTAGCGTTCGGGCTCTTCGGATCGGCATATCCGTGCCCAGTGCCGGTAGGCCCGTTCCAGCGCGACCTGGAGCAGGTCCTCCGCGGCGGCCCGGTCGTGCCCGGTGAGCAGCAGCGCGGTCCGGAACAAGCGGGGCGAGGAGCCCTGCACAAACTCCTCGAACGACACGCTTGCCTCCTACCCTGGCCAGATCTCCCACTCACCTAACGCCGTTGCGGGCCGCGAGGTTGAGCTGCTGCGGAAGATCGCCGGCCCGTGTTGCCGAGCTCAGGCGGAATGTCGGATGGCGGAGGTACGGTGTGCGGGTGCTTGACTCGTTCCATCCCGCGGTGCGTGCCTGGTTCGAGCGACGGTTCCCCGCCGGGCCGACCGAGCCGCAGGCGGGCGGCTGGCGGGAGATCGCGGCGGGCCGGCACACGCTGATCGCGGCGCCGACCGGGTCGGGTAAGACGCTGGCCGCGTTCCTGGTCTGCATCGACCGGCTATACGTGGCTTCGGCTTCGGCTTCGGCCGAGGCGGTCGCGGGGCCGCAGGTGGTGTACGTGTCGCCGCTGAAGGCGCTGGCCACGGACATCCAGCAGAACCTCGAGGCACCGTTGCGGGAGATCGCTGCGGTGGCCGCGGAACTCGGGCTGCCCGCGCCCGCGATACGGGTGGCGGTGCGGACCGGCGACACGGCGGCGGCCGAGCGGACGGCCATGCTGAAGAACCCGCCCGACATTCTGATCACCACTCCCGAGTCGCTGTTCCTGCTGGTGACCGCGGAGCGGAGCCGGTCCATGCTGCGCGGCACCCGGACCGTGATCCTGGACGAGATCCACTCGGTGGCGGGGAACAAGCGCGGCTCGCACCTGGCCCTGACCATGGAGCGGCTCAGCCACATCGCCGAGGAGCCGGTGCAGCGGGTCGGCCTGTCGGCGACCGTACGGCCGATCTCGGCAATCGCGCGCCTGCTGGTCGGGGCGGGCGAGGACCGCGACAACCCGGACGGGTCGCCGCGGTGCGCGATCGTGGATTCCGGGCACCGCCGGCAGCTCGACCTGGCCCTGGAGATCCCCGACGACGAGCTGGGCGCGGTGCCGACCGGCGAGCAGATGGCGCAGATCCTGGACCGGATCACGGAGCATGTGACCGGGCACCGGACCACGCTGGTGTTCGTCAACACCCGGAGCATGGCCGAACGGGTCGCCCATCAGCTCGGCGAACGGCTTGGCACAGCTCTGCTAGCCCGGGGGGGCGCTCTGCCCCCTGGGGACACCCCAGACCCCGGTGGCCCGGAACCCCCCGCAGATGGCGCGTTTGTCTCCGCGCATCACGGGTCGCTGTCCAAGGCGCGCAGGCAGCGGGTGGAGGCCCGGCTGCGGGCCGGGGACCTGCGGGCGCTGGTGGCGACGGCCTCGCTCGAGCTCGGCATCGACATCGGCCCGGTCGAGCTGGTGTGCCAGATCGGATCGCCGCGCAGCATCGCCACCTTCCTGCAGCGGGTGGGCCGGTCCAATCACACGCGGGCGGGGACGCCGCGCGGGATCTTGTACCCGACGACCAGGGACGAGCTGGTGGAGTGCGCGGCTCTGCTGCGCGGCGTCCGGTCCGGGCGGCTGGACGCCATCGTCATGCCGGAACGGCCGTTGGACATCCTGGCCCAGCAGATGGTGGCCGAGTCCGCGGCCGAGCAGTGGGCGTCGGATTCGCTGCTGGAACTCGCGCGGCGGGCGGCGCCGTTCCGGGACCTGTCGCGGTCGGACTTCGAGGACGTCGAGGAGTTGCTGGCCGAGGGGATCCGGACCGGGCGCGGGCGGCGTGCCTACTACCTGCACCGGGACCAGGTGAACGGCACGGTCAAGGGCCGGCGCGGGGCCCGGCTGGCCGCGCTGACCTCCGGCGGCGCGATCCCCGAGCTCGGCGACTTCCGGGTGGTGGCCGAGCCGGACGAGGTGCAGGTCGGCTCGGTGCACGAGGAGTGGGCGGTGGAGAGCCGGCCGGGCGACGTGTTCCTGCTCGGCACGCACTCCTGGCGGATCCGGCGGGTGGAGCCGGGGACGGTCCGGGTGATCGACGCGCACGGGGCGCCGCCGTCGGTGCCGCACTGGCAGGGCGAGGCGCCCGGGCGGACCCGGGAGCTGTCCGAGGAGGTCTCGGCGCTGCGCCAGGCGGTCGCGGATCGCTCGGCGGCAGACGCGCATGGCTGGCTCGAGGAGGAGTGCGGCCTGGAGCGGGCGGCCGCCGAGACGATCGTCGCCTACCTGCGGGCCGGGCTGGCCGCGCTCGGCGCGCTGCCGACCATGAACGCGATCATCCTGGAGCGGTTCTTCGACGAGGCCGGCGGCATGCAGCTCATCGGGCACGCGCCGTTCGGGACGCGGGTGAACCGGGCCTTCGGGCTGGCGCTGCGCAAGCGGTTCTGTGTGACGTTCGACTTCGAGTTGCAGGCCGCGGCCAGCGACAATGCCATCTTGCTGTCGCTGGGACCGCAGCACAGCTTCCCGCTGGAGAGCGTGCCCCGGTTCCTGGCCTCGCCCACGGTGGAGCAGGTGGTCCGGCAGGCGGTGCTCACCTCGCCGCTGTTCCAGGCCCGCTGGCGGTGGAACCTGAACACCTCGCTGACCGTGCTGCGAATGCGCGGCGGCCGGAAGAACCCGCCGGCGATCCAGCGGATGGAGGCCGACGACCTGATGGCGGCGGTGTTCCCCACGCTGGCCGCCTGCCAGGAGAACGTGGCCCCGGGCCCGATCGAGATCCCCGACCACCCGCTGGTGCGTCAGACGCTGGCCGACTGCCTGCACGAGGCGATGGACATCGACGGGCTGCGGGAGCTGGTGGCCGGGATCGAGACGGGCACGATCACCGTGATCACCCGGGACACGGTTGAGCCGTCCGTGCTGGCCCACGAGATCCTGAACGGGATGCCCTACACGTACCTGGACGACGAGACGGAGGCGGGAAACCGGCGCAGCCGCCAGGTACAGCTCCCCCGGGGCCTTCCGGTGGACGCCCGGGACCTGGCCCGGCTCGACCCCGCAGCGATCTCGCAGGTCACCGAGCAGGTGCGGCCTGCGCCGCGAGACGTCGACGAGCTGCACGATCTGCTGATGACGCTGTTCGTGATGCGGCCCTGCGCGTCGTGGCAGGCCTGGTTCGACGAGCTGGCGGCGGCCGGGCGGGCGGTTCAGATGTGCGGGCCGGACGGGGTTCTGTGGTGTGCTGCCGAACGGTCCGTGGTGCTTGCTCCGCTTTTCCCTGACTGGTCTGCGGTTGCCGTGCCCGGGGTTTCGGGGCTTCGTTCGATGGAGCCGGAGGCGGTGGCAGCGGAGATGCTGCGCGGGCACCTGGACGTGTCGGGGCCGTGTAGCGCCGCCTCGCTGGCCCGCGTTACGGCGCTGAGAGGGCCGGACGTGTCGATGGCGCTGATCCGGCTGGAAACGGAGGGGTTCGCGCTGCGGGGCCGGTTCACCGACCCCGCCACCGTGGAGGAGGAGTGGTGCGCGCGGCGGGTGCTGACCCGGATCCACGCCTACTCCCGGCAGCGCAAGCGGCGCGAGGCCGAGCCGGTGACGGCCCGGGATTTCATGCGGTTCCTGCTGCGCTGGCAGCACGTCACCCCGGACACCCGGCGGGAGGGCAGCCGCGGGGTGCAGGCGGTGGTCGAGCAGCTACAGGGGTTCGAGCTCGCGGCGGGCGCCTGGGAGAAGGCCATCCTCCCGGCCCGGGTGACCGGTTACCGCCGGGAATGGCTGGACGAGGTGTGCCTGGACGGCGGCGTGGCCTGGGGGCGGCTGTCGGTACGCGAGCCTGATTCCTCCTCCTCGGATGAGCTGCCGAGCCGCGGTTTGACCCCGTCCCGGGCCACCCCGATCACGTTGATGGTCCGGGACGACCTGCCCTGGCTGCTGGCGGCTTCGCGGGGGGCCGCGTGCCCGGCCGTGCCCGGGCCCGGTCGAACGCGTGACGTCCTCGACGCGCTGGCCGCGCGCGGCGCCTTGTTCCAGACCGACCTGGCGGTGGCGACGGGGCGGCTGCCGGGCGAGATCGAGGACGCGCTGTGGGACGGGGTGGCGCGGGGCCTGCTCACCGCGGACGGCTTCCGGGCTGTGCGGTCGCTGTTCGCGCAGCGGTCCCTGGCGCAGACCTCGCTCGGGCGGCACCGGCTGCGCCGCGGCGGCCAGCTCGCCTCGCGGACCGCCGGGCGCTGGTCGCTGCTGCCCTCGCCCCTTTCGGATTGCGATCCGGACGAGCTGGCCGAGGCGGTCGCGGAGCAGCTGGCGGTCCGGTGGGGCGTGGTGTTCCGCGACCTCCTGGTCCGGGAGAACATCGCGGTGCCGTGGCGGGAGGTGCTGTGGGCGTTCCGGCGGATGGAGGCGCGCGGCACGATCAGCGGCGGGCGGTTCGTCAACGGGTTCAGCGGCGAGCAGTTCGCGCACCCCGACGCGGTGGCCGTGCTACGCGAGATCAGGAAGCGGCCGCGGGACGGCGAGACGGTGGTTCTGTCCGCGGCGGATCCGCTGAACCTGGTCGGCGTGGTGTTGCCGGGCCCCCGGATACCGGCGGTGGCGACCAACTCGGTCAGCTACACCGACGGCGCGGTGACGTCGGACGGCACGGTCCCGGGCCTGACCGCGTGATGGGCTTAACCAGACTCGGACGTAATCGACCGTCATGGTCGATTGAGTGAAGCTCTCGGGCACCGGGCCGCCGCCGTCACCGCCTATCGCCAGGTTGAGGATCATGAATGCGTCCCCGCCGCTGGCCCCGGGGACACCGAACGGCCAATTGGGCAGGTCGCCCGGATTCACGGTCAGGTAGGTCTCGCTGTCCTTTGAGAACTGGAGCTGCCCGGTGTTGCCGTCCCACCGCAGATGCCAGACGTGCCAGCCGGTGTCGACGCCGCCCGGAACCGGCATCTGCTTGGTCGTGTCGTTCCCGTTGTCGTCGGCGGTATGGACGGTCGAGTCCGGAGACCAGCCTGGCTGGCCGTAGACCTCGATCATGTCGATCTCGCCGCACCGCGGCCAGCCGGCCATGGGGTAGTCCGAGCCGAGCATCCACCAGGCAGGCCAGGCTCCGGTCGCGAGATCGAACTTGATCCGCGCCTCGAAGTTCCCGTGATTCCGAGCGAACAGGCCCTGGGTGGTCAGCCGGGCCGAGGTGTAGCCACCGCGCCGCCCGGTGCCCTTGAGGGCCTTGATGACCAGGTGGCCCTGGCCGTCGAGGTAGGCGTTCGCGGTGCTGTCGGTGTAGGTCTCCAGCTCGTTGTTGTCGGTCCACCGGCCCGTCTCGTGATTCCACTTCGAGGGGTCCGGCGGCGACCCCGCCGGGCCGTTGAACTCATCGGTGAATACGTAGCTCACCATCTACTCCTGTATTCCTGAGTGGATCGCGGCTGCGGATACACTCACGCGTTGTTGTTAGCGCCGCGCAGGACTTGCTGGGGAACAGGGGCACCCAGCTGAAGAACACCGAAAGAGTACCCGGCTGCCTTGATATCAGCCAGCAGCTGCGGAAGGTACCCTGGTTTCCCGCCATCCCGGCCGAGAACGTCCTGGCCATCATGGAGCTGGATAACAGCTCCGCCCCGGAGCTGAGACATGACCGCCGAGATAACCTGGGCATCGGTGACCGACTGCCAGTTCCAGTCGCTCGGATCGATATCCGTCCCGATCGACTGCATTCCCTGGCTCGACAGGTAGCTGAACGCAGCCGTCGTGGCCTGGTTGTACGGGAAGCGGAATAGCTTGGAGTCGCGTCCCGTAACGGCGACCTGCAGCGACCGGGCCTGAGATATCTCCGTAGTCGTCTGCGCCGTAGTCAGCGTGGTGAAGTTGGGGTGATCCCAGCTGTGCGTTCCTATCTGGTTGCCAGCCGCCAGGACGGATAGCACTAGACCGTAATTCCCGTACGCCGCATTCCCCGCATTGGCGAGGCAGGTCGCATAGGACGGAGCGGCAGTTCCCACGACTGTCGACGGGCACATGCCCGAAGTGGTGTAAGTGCTCTGGCCGATCTCGAAGAAGGTCGCGTGCGCCCCGGCCGCGTTCAGGTCATTCAGGACCAGGTTGGTGTACCCGGCGGTAGGCCCGTCATCGAACGTCAGGTAGATCGTTCCGGCTGAGGTGGGCGAGGGTGAGGGTGAGGGTGAGGGAGAGGGTGAGGCCGAGGTGGGCGAGGGAGAGGGCGACGGCGACGGGCCGACGGCAGCGGACGTGGTGAACTTCATGAGCGCGCCGTTCTTCTGCCCCTTGGAATTCCAGGCGTAGACCTGGAACGAGTAGGCCGTCGACGGCATCAGGCCGGTGATGCTCGCGTGCAGTGCGGCGGCGGTCGTGCCCGAGCCGATGCCAACAATAGTGTTAGTGTCCCCGTCCGGGGGATTCCACTGGAACCACGTGGTGGTCGCCAGCCCGCCTGGGTTGACGCTCCCGTTGAGCGTCACCGTGGTACTCGTGACGTTGCTGGCCGCCAGGGTGGTGGCCGTCGGAGCGGCGGCCTTGACCGACGAGGCCGTCGCTGCGGCCGACATGAGTATCGTCACCGCGATGACCGACACCACGGTCAGCGGCAGACGGACATACCTGATGATCTTCAAAACCTTTTCCTCTCAGCGCAGCCCGGCCGGGGGAGCAATCCCCCGGCCAGTTGGCCCTAATAGCTGCCGGCGCGGGATGAAGCGCGTCAGCGCCACGCCCAGTGCGATCAGAACC
Organism: uncultured Actinomycetes bacterium; assembly: GCA_963819785.1. Taxonomy (GTDB): domain Bacteria; phylum Actinomycetota; class Actinomycetes; order Streptosporangiales; family Streptosporangiaceae; genus Palsa-504. The sequence continues at coordinate 483,058 of CAWFXW010000026.1, forward strand.
GTCCCGAGCACTACCATGAACAGAATTCCGGTACCGCTCGTAATGCCGGTCACAGGCAGGGCGCCAGCAGCGCCGCCCGCTACCTTTCCAGCAGGTCCGTACATTTGATTTACCTCCTCACCATGTGCCATTGATCGTTGGCTCCGGCCCCAGTGATCTGCTTGTAGTAGCCGGAGAGGATCGCGAGGGTGAGAAGCGCACCGTAAGCCATTTCGATCGGGAAGATAATCGCGGCGAGGATGCCTTTCCATCCCACCCGCCACGCGGTGTTGACGTTGTCGGCGATCATCAGGGCCGTAATCGGCAGAATCCAGATCGCGATGATGTGGTGGCGCGAGATCCACATCAGGTACACGACGCCCACCCGCATGAGCAGCGACCAGGCGAAACCCAGCTGCCGGAGCCACGGGAAGGCGGTCCACCGCGTCAGGCCGAACTGGCTCAGCGTCTGGATGTACCCGCGCGCCCAGCGCTCCCGCTGGATGAACAAGCTCTTGACGGTGGAGACCGGCACGGTGGTGGCCAGGCAGTCCTGCGGGCGGACCATGTTCCACCTAAGGGTCTTCAGCGCGATGGTCAGCTTCCAGTCTTCGGTCCAGTTGTCCGGGTCATACACGGTGCCGTAGTGCGCCTTGACGTCTCGCATGGCGGCCACGCGGTACATCGCGGCCATTCCGGTCATGCAGCCGTAACGGCCCTTCCGCCGCCCGATCATCCGCCGGTCGCGCTCGTACTCCATCGCCTGGAGCAGCTCGATGGCCGTCCGCTTGAATTCGACGAGGTGGTTGGAACTGACCGCGCCAAGGCGGGAATCAGCGGCAAAATGCGCCTCGGCGTTCTTCAGCAGGTCCGGGTGAATGGTGGTATCGGCGTCCATGCAGACCACGAGATCGTCGGCGTCCAGCTGCGGCAGGACGATGTCCAGTGCCGCGTTCAGCGCCCCTGCTTTCCGCCCGGTGATCCCGTGCAGCTCGATGACCTCGGCGCCAAGACCGGCCGCAACGGCGGCAGTGGCGTCATCCTCACTGCAGTTATTCGGCACGACGATAATCCGGTCAGCCGGGCGCGACTGGGCCTGGACCCCCCTGACCGTCTCGGCGATATAGTCCTGCTCGTTATGCGCCGGGATGAGGACGACGAGACACGGCTTCATTGTTTTCCCCGCTGATGGTGACATCAGGCTGTCCTGGGCGGCGATAACCTGCTGGCCTGCCTGGATGCCGATATCGTCACTCACCCGGAGCTGTTCAAGAACGCGGCATGCGCCGGGATCAGGGACAAAAATAGTCGCCCTCACTGAATCCCCCATCTCCCGCTCTACCGGAACGGCGCGTGATCTTTATCTACTGCAACGATCACCCACCCGGGTAGCCAGAAGGATGCCCGGCAGGGTGCAGAATGGTTGCGTATCCGCTTGAGCCTCAAACAGGCCGGCCGGGCAAACGCCAGGAAGAATCAATGGCGCGACTAACTCATGTGCGGGCAGCGGCGCGAGGCATGGACTGACGCTACTGAGGGATTTCCCTGGACTCTTGTACGGTCGGCAACAGCTGCATTAGCCGCTAAGCCCGCGACTGGCTTGCTCGTCCGCCGGGTAGCCGACGAATCTACCGACCGGGTACGCGCAAATACTTGGAGCAGCCCGTTAGCGACAAGGCATTCAGGCCCTAGCAGCTCAGGGACGACGAGGGAACCGATGTGCCCGCTCGCGCCGGTAACGAAGACACGCACGTTAGATCTCCTGTTTCACAATGATGTCAGGTACTGTCATCATCGTATCATTCAATGACAGTCACTGTCATCGCTTACAATCTGGGTATAGGACCTGCCGACCCTGATCCGCGAATCACTCGACCAGCTCAAGATGCTGACCGCGGGCGGCCGAACCTGGTGAACCCCGGGGTTCACCTGCCTGGCGAGCGCCCCGGGACTGGCCCCAGGGCCATGAGCGGTCAGTTCAGGGCGATGGCGGCCACGGCCAGGGCGCACAGGCCGAGGCCGGCACGCTGAGCGGGAGTGAAGCGCTCGTGCAGCACGGTGCGGGCGAGCATGACGGTGACGCCCGGGTACAGCGAGACGAGGACCGCGGCGATGGCCAGCATGGCGAAGTGGGTGGCGTAGAAGTAGGCCAGCGTGGCAGCCATGCCGCTGGCGCCGACCAGTACGGGCAAGCCGACCGCGCGCAGCGGGATACGTAGCGGCTCGCGGGTCTTGACCGCGATGGCGAGCGTGATCACCAGGGTGCCGGTCTGCTCGGACACCACCGGCCACAGGCCCGCGTGCTGGCCGGCCTGCGCCAGGCCGATGAACAAGATGCCGAAGGCCAGCCCGGCGGCCAGGCCGTCGAGCAGTCCGGCACCCAGCTTGCCGCGCACCGAACCGCTGGCCGCGACCAGGACGATGGCGGGCAGGGCGACCAGGACGCCCGCCACGGACAGCAGGCTGGGACGCTCGCCCAGGACGACGCCGGCCACCACCGGGACCACCGCCGCGCCCACCGCAGACAGCGGACCGACCACGCTCATCTGCCCGCGGGCCAGGCCGCGGTACAGCACCAGGGTCCCGGCCCCGCCGGCCAGACCGCTGACCAGCCCCCAGGCGACGGCCCGCAGGCTCGGCCCGGGACCGCCGACCAGGAGCAGCGTGGCCCAGGCCAGCACGGTGGCGGCGGCCGAGCCGATGACGGAAACCCGCAGCGATCCGAGCCGCCGGGAGACCAGACCGCCGCCGAAATCGGAACTGCCGTACAACGCGGCCGCGGCCAGGGCGAGCAAGATTCCCATTGTCATTCCTTACTTCGCTGGTGGGTACACTCCGACCCTGACAGAAATCGGTACTGGTGATAAGGTCCAGTGCAATGGCTGAAACCAGGACCAATTCGGAGCTGCTCGTGCCGCTGCGGCACGACGCGCGCATTCCGCTGCACCGGCAGATCGAGACCTCGATCCGGGAGGCGATCCGCGCTGGCCGGCTGGCGCGCGGATCTTCGCTGCCGCCCACCCGGGTCCTGGCCGCCGACCTCGGCGTCTCCCGCGGGGTGGTGGTCGAGGCCTACCAGCAGCTGACCGCCGAGGGCTACCTGAGCAGCCGGGCGGGCGGCTACACGCAGGTGGCGGCCGGGCCGGCTCCGGCCGCTGCGTCGCCACACCCGGCGAGCGAGCCCAAGCCGGCCATCGACCTCAGCTACGGCCGGGCCGACGTGTCGAACTTTCCCCGGGCCGCCTGGCTGCGGGCCATCCGGGGTGCGCTCGCCGAGGCGCCCAACGAGGTGTTCGGCTATTCGGCCGGACGCGGCGTGCCGCAGCTGCGCACCGCGCTGGCCGGCTACCTGAACCGGGTCCGCGGCACCGTCGCCGAGCCCGATCAGATGGTGATCAGCACCGGCTACGCGCAGGGCGTGCGACTGCTGATCGGCGTGCTGGCCGCCGCGGGCGCCAGGCGGCTCGCGCTGGAGGACCCGTCCTCCCGCGACGATGCCCTGCCGGCCGCGCGCGCGGCCGGGCTCGAGGTGGTCGGGATCCCCGTGGACGACGAGGGCATCCGGGTCGACCTGCTGCGGGACAGCGGCGCCGACGCCGTCATCGTGACACCGTCGCACCAGTGGCCGACCGGGTCCGTCCTGTCCGCGCGGAACCGGGCCGCGTTGATCCGGTGGGCGACCGAGCAGGGCACGGTCGTCGTCGAGGACGACTACGACGCCGAGTACCGCTACGACCGGACCCCGGTCGGCGCGCTGCAGGGGCTGGCGCCGGACCACGTCGTCTACGCGGGCTCGGCGAGCAAGACGCTCGCGCCGGGGATCCGGCTCGGATGGTGGGTCCTGCCGCATCACCTGACCGAGCCGATGGCCGCCGCGAAGGTCGAGGCCGACCGCGGGTCGCCCGTACTCGAGCAGGTCGCGATGGCGGACTTCGTCACGCGCGGTGAATTCGACCGGCACCTGCGGCGGATGCGGCCCGTCTACCGCAGACGGCGTGACGCGCTGCTGGCCGCGCTGGCCCGCGATCTGCCCTGGCTCCAGCCGGTCGGCATTTCCGCCGGGCTGCACCTGGTCACCTGGCTGCCGCCGCACCTGGACGAGGCGACGGTGGTCGGCGCGGCCCGGCGGGCCGGAGTGGGCCTGGACGCGGTCGGGCCGTACCGCATCGCGAACGCGGGTCCGGGTGGCCTGATCTTCGGCTACGCGACGGTCAGCGACCGTGCCATCGCCGAGGGCGTGGCCCGGCTGGCCCAGGTAATCGCCGAGTAATGACCGGCCTGGGACAACGCCACCGGAAATGTCGGTGGCCTCGTACACAATATCGGAAGGAGCGAAAGACGTAGGTTAGGAGGTCTGCTCATGGCAGCAGGCGACACCGCGATCACGATCGCGGGGAATCTCGTGGATGACCCGGAGCTCCGGTTCACCCCGGCCGGGCAGCCGGTGGCGCGGTTCCGGGTGGCGTCCACGCCGCGGTTCCGGGACAACGCGACGGGTGAGTGGAAGGACGGTGATTCGCTGTTCCTGACGTGCAATGTGTGGCGGCAGGCGGCGGAGAACGTGGCCGAGTCGCTGACCCGGGGGATGCGGGTGATCGTGTCCGGGCGGCTGCGGCAGCGTTCGTATGAGACCAAGGAGGGCGAGAAGCGGACCGTGTACGAGGTCGAGGTCGACGACGTTGGCCCGAGCCTGCGGAACGCCTCGGCCAAGGTCAACAAGGTGGCCCGGTCGAACGGGAACGGAGGCGGCCAGGGTGGTTCCGGCGGCGGCCAGGGTGGTCCGGGCGGCGGCCAGGGCGGTCCGGGCGGCGGCCGGGCGGCGGGCAGCCAGGGCGGCTCGGGTCAGGACGCCGATCCGTGGGCGTCCGACGGCGGCGGCAACTACTCCGACGAGCCGCCCTTCTAGCGGCGCCCGGGGCGGGAGCGGCAACTACTCAGACGAGCCGCCCTCTAGCGGCGCCCGGGCGGGGAGAGGTAAGCCTGTCCTCGCCGGGGGAACCGTGGCTGGCTCTGGACCGTCCAAGGGGGGACGAACGGAGGCCTGTCATGGCCGCTCGCGGAGTACAGGGCTTGATCGCCGTCACCGCCCTGATGGGACTGGCGGCGTGCGGCAGCGTCTCGGTCGGCAGCGCCGGGAACCCGGCATCGACGTCGGGCAGCGCGAACTCATCCAGCGCGCCGGCGGCCGGGGCGGGAACCTCTTCGGCCGCCGCGGGAGCGGCGGGCGGGTCGCTGTGCGCGAACGGGCAGAGCGCGGACCGGGTCGCGGTCAGCCGGACCCGGCTCGCTTCGACGCGTCCTGTCACGGTCACGGGTACGACGCAGGTACAGGCCATGATCGCCGCGCTGTGCGCGCTCCCGGCCCTGCCGGCCGGGCAGCATTGCGCGGCGGCGGCATCGGTCCGGCTGGTGTTCGCGGCCGCAGACCAGAGCTTCCCGCCGGTCATCGTGCAGCAGACGGGCTGCCGTAGCGTGACCGGGGTCGGGACGACCCGGTGGTGGTCCGGGTCGTCGCACTTCGGCGTGCTGCTCGACGAGGCGCTGGGCGGCACGGGCCGGCTGGCGCCGGGCGTTCATCCGAGCAGCGTGCCGACGGGGCCGTGATGGGCGTCGGGGTGCTCCCGGCGTTATGCGCCGGGCGTGCTCCCAGGGGGCGGGATGCCTCCTGGGAGCACGCATCGGGGTTTGGGTTAGTCCCGACTGGATGTGCAGGGATTCCTCAGGTCGCCGCTGTTGAAGTCGACGAACTCAGTCACCGTGGTGGATCCAGCCACCGGGAACGTGACCGGCAGCAGTTGCCCGAATTCGGCATGGGCGCTACCGCCGAACCTATTCACGGTGCCCGGAATGAACGGGCCGCCCTCCTGCCAGGTGCATCCCCCACCCCGGAAGGTGGTGGAGAAGAACGGGTAGAACGCCGCGCCATTCGGCGGATCAACGCAGTTTGCGCCGGTAATCACGTCGCAGAAGGGCGGGTTGGACTGCGCGCCGTTGCGTTCGATGCCCGGCAGGTCGGTCTCGAAGGCGATCGTTGAGTAGTTTCTCCCGTTGGTCGTCGGGCTGGTGAACAGCACCGGCGAGGGGTGCAGGGCTCGGTCCACGAACGGGTTCCGGTTCGTGCCCGGCCAGTCCAGCTGGTAGGCCTGACTGTCCCAGTCCTCGTCCGCGGTTGTGCACGCGTTGATCATCACGAGCGACGAGTCAGCAGCCGGAAGGCAGCCGGTGTCGTCCGCGTCCAGGCTCGGGTCCTGGGCTCCGGGAGAGGTGCAGTTGCCGTTAGCGTCGATGGCCAGGCAGTTCTCGAAGTGGCCGATCTCGTCGGACATGGCGATGTTGTAGGTGTGCAGCGACCAGGTGTTGCCCCGGACGTTCGCGGTCGAGTACTCAGGGTGGAACGCGTAGGGCTCTGCCTGGCAGGTGTTGGAGTTCGGGGTGTACAGGATGTGGCCGAACCCGTTGGCAATCGAGGCGGTCATCGAGCCGTGCTTGCCCGTGGTGAGGTCGTTCAGGTCGATCCGGAGCCCGGCCGGGGTGTCCTGCATGTGGATCCTGATCGTGTCACCCGGGCTCATGAACAGATCCTCGGCCGGGTTCGGGTTCACCGCGGTGAAGTTCGGGTTGGAGAAGGTCCCGGTGAACAACGGGTTCGCCGGGGCCTGGGATACCCCGCTCGTGGTGACGTAGGCCCAGTTGATGGGCTCGGGTCCGCCGAGGATGTAGTTGTTGCACGCTTTGGTGTTCTCGACGCCGGTGTTCTGATCCCGTGTGCGGCTGTCGATGGTCATCGCCGCGCAGTACTGAGTCGCCGTGCAGCCGAATCCCTCGAACTGCGGGACGGAGCCCGGGCCGTAGAACTGGAGCTCCATGAAGGCGTTACCGGGATGCTTCCCGATATAGTCCGGCGCGTTGGGATCGCTGTTGACCAGGTTGTTCTGGTCGGAGTCCGGCGTGCAATTCGTAGTGAACTCCGGTGAGGACTGGCTGTCGCACAGCGTCATACCGAACCAGAAGGTCGGCCGCAGCTGGAAGTTCCACGTGGTGCCCCCGGCGCCCGACGCGTTCGGCTGGGTCTTGGGGTCGCGCGGCAGCACCATCGTGTAACTCATGTCGTTGCCCGAGCCCGGGATGTTCGACTTGAACTCCAGGGACGGCTCGTCGTGGCCGACGTACTTGCCGTAGGGGTACTGATTGGCATCGACGCACAGTGACAGCTTGCTCGTACACAGGGACGAGCCGCCGAGGCTCTTTACCAAGCCGCTGGCGACGGTTGCCTGTGAGCTCGCGTGGCTGGCGGCGGCGCTCGCCGGTATCGCAGCGGCGGCCGCGAGGATCGGGACGCTCAGCAGGCTGAGCGCAGCCAGTCTAGATCGCTTCAATCTGGTGTCCTTTCGCCCATCAGCGAAGCCGGGGCGGGGGGGATAAGGCTGCTGACGGATGGTGGCATGGGCTGCCTGAGTCGTACGGCATGCCCGACCGACCTCAGCGCACGGCCGAGCGAACTCCGGCTACTCCTCCGGCCGCGGAGCAACACGGAGCCTGCGGCGCCACGACCCGCCGAGGCAGCGGGCAAATCTGAACGAGATGAACATACGCCCGCGACGAATCGCCGCGAAACCCCCAAAAAACTAATAATCCCTACATGAGGCCATTTCGTTAGTTGAACCTGCTGGCCGGCGGGGGTGATTTAGGACAATGCGAATTAGACGCGAATTAGCTGCAAACCGGCCACCGGCGGGCGGCTTGGGTCAGGTTTCGCCGAGGTCTTGGAGGGCGGCACGGAAGTCGTCGATGGCCTGGTCATGATCGGGGCCGAGGCCGTCGATGACCACCATGTCGGTGCCGGTCCAGTAGGCGCCGGCGAACTGGCCACCGTCGGCGGACGGCGGGACCAGCATCGGGTGGTGCGCGATCTTGATGTGGTCGCGGACCTCGGCCCAGGGGACGCCGGGCGGGACCAGGCTGATCGCGGGCATGCCGCTGTCGTCGACCTCCAGGTCGTGCAGCATGGGTCTCCTCCGGTGGGCTCCTAGCGACATGCTGGCGCACGCACCGGGTCCGGACCAGATAAGAATGAGACAGCCGGGCCTTTCCGCGGGGCACGAACCACGGACCGTTCGGCAGAAAATGAAAAGGTGCGGTGGGTCAGCCTTCGCCGGCGATGGTGGTCAGGGCGTCGATGCGGCTGCCGCGCTCGCCGCGGGTGAGCCAGCGGTAGCCGATGTAGCCGATGATCGCGACGACGAAGGACATGACCAGCATGATCGTGCCGAGCGCGTTGAGCGCGGGCCCGCCGTTGCCGCCGCGCTGCTGCGAGTAGATGTACACCGACATAGGCGTGTTGCCGGAGTTGGAGCTCAGCAGGTCGACGAGCACGAAGTCATCGATGACGCCAGAGAAGACCAGGACCGCGCTCGCGAAGATGGCCGGCGTGAGCAGGCGCATCATGACCCGGTAGGTGACCTGCCACGGGGTGGCGCCGAGATCGGCCGCCGCCTCCTCGTAGTGCCTGCCGATCGTCACCAGCCTGGCCTGGACGATCAGGGCAGGCCAGCTGACGTTCCAGGTGACCAGGGCCAGGACCTCGGCCAGCGTGCCCAGGCCGACTGTGGTGAACAGCCGCGTGAACACGAAGAACATCGCGACGCCGAAGATCAGCTCGGGGATCACGAAGGACAGGATCATCACGAAATTGAAGCTCGAGGCCACCGGGCCGCGCCAGCGGTTGATCCCCAGCGCGAACGCGACGCCGAGCGGCACGGTGATCAGGGTGACGTACACGGACAGCCGGACGGTCTGGATGACGGCGGCGTGCAGGTCCGGATTGTGCAGGACCGAGTTCACCGGGTCCTTGTAGTACCAGCGCCAGGAGAAGCCCTGCCAGACGCTCTGTGATCTCCCGTTGTTGAACGAGAACAGGACGGCGAGCGCGACCGGGAGCAGCGACCAGATCAGGTAGAGCCAGGTGAACCCCTCGAGGAACCAGGCGTGCCGCCAGGGATTGCGGCGCGGCCGCAGCCTGCCGAGCATGGTACCGGCGGTCCGGGTCTCGCCGGCCCGGGCGGGCGAGCGCGGGGCGGTCGTTGTCATGTCGCACCCCGTGACGAGCGATTCGTCGCTACCACGTAATAGATCATCGGGGCGATCAGGATCAGCAGGAACAGCAGCGAGAAGACCGCGCCCTGGCCCGCCAGGACTCCGCCGCTCGAGGTCAGCTGGTCATCGATCACGTTGCCGAACATCGCCGTTCCGGTGGTGCCGGACATCAGCTGGTTGGTGAAGTAGTCGCCGAGCATGGGGAGCACCGTGATCAGCATCCCGGTCAGGATCGGCTGCCTGGACATCGGGAGGGTCACGCGGAGGAAGGTGCGGACCCGGCCCAGGCCCAGATCGCGGCCCGCTTCGATCAGCGCCTCATCGATCCGGTCCAGGCCCGCGTACAGGACCAGGATCAGGTAGGGGATGTAGCCGTAGACCAGGCCGAGCACGACCGTTATCCACATTCCGCCCAGCCAGTCGACCGGCTGGCTGATCAGGTGCAGGGAGCTCAGCACCTTGTTCACGTAGCCGTTGGTCTGGAGCAGGTCGATCCAGGCCAGCATGCGCATCATGTAGCTGATCCAGAAGGGCGCGATGAGCAGGATCAGGAACAGCGCCTTGCGCCGCCCTGCGAACCTGGCCACGAAGTACGCCGCGGGATAGGCGATCACCAGCGAGATCAGTGAGGCCAGGGCCACGTAGAGGAGGGTCCTGAGGATGATCGGGCCGACGAAGGCCGACGCCCCGGCCACGTCGTGCCAGGCCCCGGTGAAGTTAGTGCCGCTCCAGCGCAGCGGGTTCCACACCGCGACGGGGCTTCCGAATATGTCGAGCTGGCCGCCCGCGATGGCGAGGATCGCGTAGAAGGGCACGATGAACAGCAGCGCGAGCCAGATGATGCCGGGCGCGGCGAGCGCGGCCCAGAACAGCCGGTGCCGGGTGGGGTCCTTCAAGCCGAGCCGCTCTGCTTGTTCCCTCATGCCCACCCTAGGAGCTCTTGGCCTGGAGCCATGCCTGCTCCCATAGGGCGTTCGTGGCCGTCGGGATCTGGAGCTCCATCACCCCGCGCCGGAAGTACGAGGGGAGCACCGCCGTGGACGTCAGGCTGGGCGGCAGCAGTTGCTCGGAGACCAGGCGCTGCGGGGTGATGCCGTTGATGGGCTGCATGTAGCCGTTGAAGCTGATGTTCGTCAGCACGTTGTTGACGTCCAGCATGTAGTTCAGGAACAGGTGGGCCAGTACCGGGTTCGGGGCGTCCTTGAGCACGGTGATCGTGTCGTTCCCGACCGGGCCCTTGCCGTCGGGCGGGAACCAGTAGCCGACGACGTCGACGTTCACGCCCTTGGGCATGTAGGACGGCGCCGTGGCGATGTCACCGGACCAGGCGTGGTGGATCCAGATCTGACCGCTCGGGACCTCGGTGTAGTCGTTGTTGTCGATGTGCACATTGGTCATCTTCGCCAGTTGCGCGAGGGACTGCCCGGCCGCCGAGATCTGGTTCGGGTTCGTGGTGTTGAGGTCGAAGATGCCGTTTTTCATCAGCCCGAGGCTGATCGACTCCCGCGCGTCATCGAGGATCGCGACCTTGTCCTTGTACTTGGCCTGCCAGGGCATCGCCCACGGGTTCGCCATCGCGTACGGGTTCTCGTTGACGTGGTCCTTACGCCAGGCGATGCCGGTCGTGTAGATGGTGTAAGGCACCGTGTATCGCCACTTGCCGTCGTAGAACGGATTGGTGAAGTCCGGCCAGGCCTGCGTGATGTTCGGGATGTAGCTGTGGTTGAGCGGCTGGATCAGCTTCCCGTAGACCAGCTCGCCCATGACGTCGACAGTCGGGAAGAAGACGTCGAAGCCGAGGTGCTGCCCGCTGCGCAGCTTGGCCAGCGCTACGTCCATGTTCTCGAACGTCGTCACCTCGACCTTGCAGTTGTACTTCTTGCCGAAGGCCTTCAGGCAATCCGGGTTGATGTAGGCGACCCAGTTGTACAGCCGCAGCGTGGCGTTCGTCTCCGGCGGCAGGCTGCTGGCGATGGCCGCGTTGTCCTGGTACAGGGGCCAGGTCACCGGGGCGTTCGGCCTGGGAAGCGGGATACCGCCGCTGGTGAGGGTGCTGGGTCCGGTGGGCGTCGTTCCGGACTTCGCCGAGCTGCAGGCGGCCAGGAGCGAGCTGCCGCCGCCGAGCAGCATTCCGGCGGCCGCGCCCTGCCTGAGGAAGCCGCGGCGCGTGAGCAGTTCCGGTCGTCTGTCCTCGGTCCATCCTTCTCGTGGATGCATCCCGGGCCACCTCTCTCCCGTCGGCCGTCAGTGCTCCTTGACTGAACAGTCCGTCAATAGCAGATACTGTCGTTCAGATGTCACGCGCGCGTAACGGTCATGGTGCGCGCGCGGTTATGGTGCGCGCGGTTATGGCGGGCCGCCGACCGCTTGGGCGAAGACGGCGAAGTTCTTGATCAGACGGTCGATGTCGGCCTCATCGTGCTGGACCGAGATGAGCCATTGCTCGATCTTGCCCCACGGCGGGAGGAAAACGCCGCCGTTGTGCTGATAGAGCCAGTGCGCGTGGCTGTACCGGTCGTCCACCCCGAGGAAGCCGCGGTAGCTGGTGACGGGGTCTTCGGCGAAGACGACGCAGCCCTTGGCGCCGGCGGTGACCACGTGCGCGGTCAGGCCGGTCTCGCGGATGGCGTCCTCGATGCCGGCCCTGGCGCGTTCGCTGAGCTTGTCGATGGTCTGGTACGCGGCGTCGGTGGCCACCTCGCAGAGCATGGCCCGGGTGGCGGCCATGGCCAGCGGGTTGCCGTTGAACGTGCCCACCATCTCGTAGCCGCCGCTGGCGACGTGGTCCATGACCGCCGGCGTGCCGCCGATCGCGGCCACCGAGACGCCGCCGCCCAGCGACTTGGCCAGCGTGATGAGGTCGGGCTGGACGCCTTGCTGTTTTACGGCTCCGCCCGGTCCGACCGTGAGGCCGGTCTTTACCTCGTCGAAGGTCAGCAGGGCGTGGTGACGGTGGAGCAGGGTTTTCAGGTCTTCGAGGTAGCCCGGGGCGGGCTTGATGATGCCGGCGTTCATCATGATGGGCTCGAGGATCATGCCGGCGACCTGGTCTTTGTGTTTGCTGAGCAGCCGTTCGACGCTGGCCAGGTCGTTGAAGGTGGCGATCAGGGTCAGGTCGGTGATGGCCTTCGGGATGCCGGTGGAGCTCGGGGCGCTGTAGGGCTGGTCGGCGGGGCCGGCGTCCTCGGGGTCGGGCATGACGGAGACCTGGACCGAGTCGTGGTGGCCGTGGTAGCACCCCTCGATCTTGATGATCAGGTCCCGGCCGGTGATGGAGCGCATGAGGTGGATGGCGTCCATGGTGGCCTCGGTGCCGGAGTTGGCGAAGCGCCAGCGGGGCAGGCCGAAACGGCGGGCGAGTTCGCGGGCCACGGCGACGGCGTTCGGCGTCGGCTGGGCGAAGTGGGTGCCCCTGGTGACCTGGGTTTTGATGGCTTCGGTGATAGCGGGGTGGGCGTGACCGGCCAGGGCGGCGCCGTAGCCGCCGTGCAGGTCTACGTACTCGTTGCCGTCGACGTCATAGACCTTCGAGCCCTGACCGTGGCTGAGCCAGACCGGCTGCGGCGCGGTGATCTGCCAGCTCGAGGTGACACCGCCCGCCAGGTGCTGCTGGGCGGCCGCGGCTAGGTGCGCGGAGTTCGGCTGGCGGCGGACGAAGATCTCTTCCTGCACCGCGATGATCTCGTTGAGGGTGGCGTCGGCGGGCGCGCGGCCGGAGCGTTCTGCCCGGTGCTTGGTGCTGCGTTGCTCTTCGGTGCTGTTCCGGACGGGCTGGTGGACGGTCACCATGGCTTCCCAGGGCTCCTTGTCTTGACTGAACGTTCAGTCTAGACCTCGGGATAGGCCGGAGCAAGGGGTGCTCATTTGTTGCCGTTTGTTCTGGCCCTCTTGACCTCTCGAGTTCATCCCGTGGACGAGGTGCTGCCTGCGCCCCGGCTGTTCGTGCTCGGCCTGCAGCACCTGTTCATCATGTACGCCGGGGCCGTGGCCGTTCCGCTCATCGTCGGCGGGGCGCTCGGGCTCCCGACGTCGACCATCGGACTGCTGGTCAACGCCGACCTGTTCGTGTCCGGCATCGCGACCGTGATCCAGAGCGTCGGGATCGGCAAGATCTTCGGGTGCGCATGCCGGTGGTGGCCGGCCCAAGGGCGAGCCCACGATGATTCCGAATGCCTGTGCGAGATCCGCGACCGGCGGGATTTGCGTTCTGATCGTCCCGTTTTCGGTCAACGGCATGCGCCGTTGATTCGCGCGGCTTGCTTAATTCGCGCCTTCGGCGGCGATGGTGGCGGAAATCTGGAGGGCAGCGTGCTTGAGCGCGGGCACGATGCGCGCGGCGGCTTCGTCGGTCATCCGGGCCTGCGGGCCGGAGGTGGAGACGGCCAGGGATGCGGGTGCGTCGGGCACGGCCACCGCGAAGCAACGGACGCCGACTTCCTGCTCGCCCTCGTCGATGGCGTAACCCTGCTTGCGGATCACCTCGAGGTGCGCCAGCAGCAGGTCCGGGTCGGTGATGGTGGTGGGGGTGTACGCCGGCATACCGTCGCGTTCCAGTAGCGCGCGCGCCTGCTCGGGCGGAAGCTGCGCGAGCAGGGCCTTGCCGACCGCCGTGCAGTGCGGGCGGACCCGGCGGCCCGGCTCGGTGAACATACGCATCGAGTGGGCGCTGGGCACCTGCGCGATATAGACGACCTCGTCGCCGTCCAGCACGGCCAGGTTCGCGGTCTCCCCCGTCTCCCGGACCAGCTGGGCGAGGTACGGGCGCAGCCAGGTGCCGAGCACGCGGCTGGAGGTCTCGCCGAGCCTGATCAGCCGCGAGCCCAGGGTGTAACGCCGCGATGTCTCCTGGCGGACGTAGCCCCGGTTGACCAGCGTGCGCATGAGCCGGTGGACGGTGGGCAGCGGGAGCCCGGAGTTGGCCGCGAGCTCGGACAGCCCCAGCGCGCCGCCCGCGTCGGCCAGCATCTCGAGCAGGTCGAAGGCTCGCTCGATGGACTGCACCCCGCCCGCGGCTCGGCCGTTGCCGGGCCTGGGCGGCCTGGGCGGCCTGCCCGGTCCCCTGAGAGTCAATCACGCTTCCATCATACAGAATTTGTAATTCACAGGGCAAAACTCTTTGGGTCGGCGGGCGGCGGGCCATGTGGTGCTAGCGGCCCGCGGAACGGCTCGAGCGGGGCTGCGGACGGCGCGGAAGATGAGGCGGCAGAGCTAGAGCGGAGTGAAACTGGGCATCCACCACACTAGAGCGTAGTGAAACCCGGGATTCACACCGTTCGGGCGCGCTGGTGCCGGGCGGCTCGCCGCGGTTTGGCGCGCGCCGGGCTCGGGCGGCTCGGGGCAGGCGGCTCGGGGCTGGCGGCTCGGGGCTGGCGGCTCGGGGCAGGCGGCTCGGGGCAGGCGGCTCGGGGCAGGCGGCTCGGGGCAGGCGGCTCGGGGCAGGCGGCTCGGGGCTGGCGGCTCGGGGTGGTTGACGGGCGGTCGCTGATCGGTCTAGTCTTATCCAAGAAACGGAAAAAAACTTTCAGGATACGGAAAATGACTGATCATTCGCTTCCCTATCTGGTCAATTGCTCGCTGATGTTCACCGAGGAGCCTCTGCTCCGGCGGCCGGCCGCGGCGCGGGCCGCGGGATTCACGGCGGTGGAGTTCTGGTGGCCGTTCGCGACGCCGGTGCCAGCCGACCGCGAGGTGGACGCGTTCGTCGCGACGGTCCAGGAGGCCGGCGTGACGCTGGTGGGGTTGAACTTCTTCGCCGGGGATCTGGCCGGGCCGGACTGCGGCGTGCTGTCGATCCCCGGCCGCAGCAGCGAGTTCCGCGACAACGTCGACGTGACGGCCGGGATCGGCGAGCGGCTGGGCGTGCGCGGGTTCAACGCGCTGTACGGCAACCGGGTCGACGGCGTGTCTCCGCAGGCGCAGGACGAGCTGGCGGTGGAGAGCATCGGGCTGGCGGCGAAGGCAGTGGCCGGGTTCGGCGGCACGGTGCTCATCGAGCCGGTGAGCGGGCCCAAGCCGTATCCGCTGCGCACCGCCAACGACGCGGTGGCGGTGGTCCGGCGGGCGTGTGGAGCGGGCGCGGCCAACGTGGGCTTCCTGTGCGACCTGTACCACCTAGCCAGCAACGGCGACGACGTCGACGCGGCGATCGCGGCACACGCCGACGTCACCGCGCACGTGCAGATCGCCGACGCGCCGGGCCGGGGCGAGCCGGGCAGCGGCCAACTGGATCTGGACCGTTACCTGTCCGCGCTGGAAGATCACGGGTATCGGGGCTGGGTCAGCCTGGAGTACAAGCCGACCACCACGACCGAGGCGAGCCTGGCCTGGCTGCCCCGGGAGCGCCGGGCCGGGCCCGCCGCCGCAGGCGGCCAGGACAGCAAGGAGCAGTCATGAGCATGCAGAGCCCCCGCGAAGGCGCCCCGGAGGCGACGGGGATCGCGCGGATCGCGTTTATCGGGCTGGGCATCATGGGGGCGCCGATGGCGGCCAACCTGGTCAAGGCCGGGTTCGACGTCACCGGGTACAACCGGAGCCCGGGCCGGGTGGAGCAACTCGAGGCGGCCGGAGGTCACGGCGCCAAGGACATCGCCTCGGCGGTCCGCGACGCGGACCTGGTGGCCACGATGGTGCCGGACTCCCCCGACGTCCGGGCGGTGCTGGCCGGCGAGGGCGGCGTCTTCGAGACCGCGCGGCCCGGTGCACTGATCATCGACTTCTCGAGCATCCGGCCCGACGTGGCGGCGGCGCTGGCCGCCGAGGGCGCCGAGCGCGGCTTCCGGGTGCTCGACGCGCCGGTGTCCGGCGGTGAGCAGGGCGCAATCGAGGGCGTGCTGTCGATCATGGTCGGCGGTGACGCCGCAGATTTCGCGGCGGCGGCGCCGGTCTTCGACGCGGTGGGCAAGACCGTGGTCCACGTGGGGCCCGCGGGCTCGGGTCAGACGGTCAAGGCCGCGAACCAGCTCATGGTGGCGGGCCACCTCGAGCTGCTGGCCGAGGCGATCGTGTTCCTCGAGGCGTACGGCGTCGACACCGAGGCGGCGCTGCGGGTCCTGGGCGGCGGGCTGGCCGGCAGCACGGTGATCCAGCGCAAGGGTGCAGCGATGCTGGCCCGTGACTTCAAGCCGGGTTTCCGGATCGCGCTGCACGACAAGGACATGGGGATCGTCACCGCCGCGGCCCGCGAGGCCGGCGTGGTGATCCCGCTCGGCGCGGTGGTGGCGCAGCTGGTGGCGTCGCTGAAGGCGCAAGGAGACGGAGGGCTGGACCATTCGGCGCTGCTGAAGCTGGTCATCCAGCTCTCGGGACGACAGGAGTAGAGCCATGCCACGGATGACAACCGCCGACGCGGCGGTGGCGATCTTGCGCCGGGAGGGGGTCACGAATGTGTTCGGGCTTCCTGGCGCGGCCATCAACCCCTTCTACGCGGCGATGCGCCGCGACGGAAGCATCAGGCATACGCTGGCCCGGCACGTCGAGGGCGCCTCGCACATGGCCGAGGGCTATACGCGGACCCGCGCGGGCAACATCGGCGTGTGCGTCGGCACCTCGGGGCCGGCCGGCACCGACATGCTGACCGGGCTGTACTCGGCCTCGGCCGACTCCATCCCGATCCTGTGCATCACCGGGCAGGCACCCGTGGCCAAGCTGCACAAGGAAGACTTCCAGGCGGTGAACATCGCGGCCATCGCCGCCCCGCTGACCAAGATGGCGATGACGGTGCTCGAGCCGGCCCAGGTACCGGGCGCGTTCCTGCAGGCTTTCCACCTGATGCGCTCGGGCCGGCCGGGCCCGGTGCTGATCGACCTGCCGTTCGACGTCCAGCTGGCCGAGATCGACTTCGACATCGAGACCTACGAGCCGCTGCCGGTGTACAAGCCGGCGGCGACGCGGGCCCAGATCGCCAAGGCGCTGGACATGCTGAGCGCCGCGGAGCGCCCGCTGATCGTGGCCGGCGGCGGCATCATCAACGCCGACGCCGCCGACCTGCTGGTCGAGTTCGCCGAGCTGGTCGACGTGCCGGTGGTCCCGACGCTGATGGGCTGGGGCGCGCTGCCGGACGACCACCGGCTGATGGCCGGGATGGCCGGCCTGCAGACCTCGCATCGGTACGGCAACGCCACGCTGCTGGCCTCGGACTTCGTGCTGGGCATCGGCAACCGGTGGGCGAACCGGCATACCGGCGGGCTGGCCACCTACACCAAGGGCCGGACGTTCGTGCACGTCGACATCGAGCCAACCCAGATCGGCCGGGTGTTCGCGCCTGACTACGGGATCGTCTCCGACGCCGGGGCGGCGCTCCGGCTGTTCGTCGAGGTGGCCAGGGAACGCAAAGCCGCGGGCGGGGTTGTCGAGCGCACCGCGTGGGTGGAGCAGTGCCGCCACCGGCGCTCGACCATGCAGCGCCGGACGCACTATGACAACGTGCCGGTGAAGCCGCAGCGGGTGTATGAGGAGATGAACCGGGCGTTCGGGCCGGAGACGCGGTACGTGAGCACGATCGGCCTGTCCCAGATCGCCGCGGCGCAGTTCCTGCACGTGTACCGGCCGCGGCACTGGATCAACGCCGGGCAGGCGGGCCCGCTGGGCTGGACGGTGCCGGCCGCGCTCGGGGTCTGCGTCGCGGACCCGGACGCGACCGTGGTGGCGCTGTCCGGCGACTACGACTTCCAGTTCATGATCGAGGAGCTCGCGGTGGGCGCGCAGTTCAACCTGCCCTACATCCACGTGCTGGTGAACAACGCCTACCTCGGCCTCATCCGGCAGTCGCAGCGCGGCTTCGACATGGACTACTGCGTGCAGCTGTCCTTCGACAACGTCAACGCCCCCGAGATCGGCGGGTACGGCGTGGATCACGTCAAGGTGGCCGAGGGCCTAGGCTGCAAGGCGCTGCGGGTCACCATGCCGGACGAGATCGGTCCTGCCTTCGAGGTGGCCAGGAAGCTGATGGCCGAGTACCGGGTGCCGGTCGTGGTCGAGATCATCCTGGAACGGATCACCAACATCTCGATGGGGACCGAGCTGGACAACGTGACCGAGTTCGAGGACCTGGCGGCGCGCCGTGAGGACGCGCCGACGGCGGTCGTCGCCCTGCTGGACTGACGGGGCTGGACTGAGCAGATGAAGATCGTCATCGCGCCGGACAAGTTCAAGGGATCGCTGGCGGCCGCCGAGGTGGCCGCCGCGATCGCCGCCGGACTGCGGGCCGAGTGGCCCGGCGCGGGACTGGTCACCGTACCGGTGGCCGACGGTGGCGACGGGACCGTCGACGCGGCCGTGGCGGCGGGCCTGGAACGGGTGCCGGTGACGGTGGACGGCCCGACCGGCGAGCCGGTCCACGGGAGTTACGCGCGGCGCGGCGAGGTGGCGGTCATCGAACTGGCCAACGCGTGCGGCCTGTTGCGGCTGCCCGGCGGCCAATGTGCACCGCTCACGGCGTCCAGCTTCGGTTGCGGGCAGGTGCTGGCCGCCGCGCTCGCAGCGGGTGCGCGCCGGATCATTCTCGGCGTCGGCGGCAGCGCCAGCACCGACGGCGGCGCCGGCCTGCTCCAGGCGCTCGGGGTGCGGGTGCTCGACGTTCGCGGTGGCCCGCTGGCCCGGGGCGGGGCGGCGCTGCGCGACGTGGCCGCGCTGGACCTGACCGGGCTGGATCCGGCGCTGCGGGATAGTTCGGTCATCCTGGCTACCGACGTGGTGAACCCGCTGACCGGCCCGGACGGAGCGGCCGAGGTGTACGGACCGCAGAAGGGCGCGTCGCCCGCGCAGGTCACCTCGCTGTCCAGCGGGCTGCGCCGCTGGGCGGCCGTGGTGGCGGCCGCGACCGGGACCGACTGGTCGCAGGCGCCGGGGGCCGGCGCGGCGGGCGGGGTCGGCCTCGCGGCCCTGGCCGTGCTCGGTGCCCAGCGACGCCTGGGCATCGACGTGATGCTCGACCTGCTGGACTTCGACGCGGCGCTGGACGGCGCGGCGCTGGTGATCACCGGCGAGGGTTCGCTGGACACCCAGACGCTGGCGGGCAAGGCGCCAGTCGGGGTGGCCCGGGCCGCGGCCCGGCGAGGCATCCCGGTCGTCGTGGTGGCCGGGCGCAGCACGCTGACCGCGGCCGAGCTGACGGCGGCCGGGATATCGGCCGTCTATACGCTCACTGCCCTGGAGCCGGACCCGGCGCGGTCCAGCGCGCAGGCGAGCCAGCTGCTGCGGCAGGTGGGCCAGGCGCTGGCCCGTGACCGGTCCGCGCGGGCGGTGACCGGACCGTGAGGAGGGCGGAATCATGACCCAGTGGCCGGACCTGGCCTCGCGGTCGCTCGGCGGCGGCGTGGTCTACGCCAACGACGAGCTGTTCGCTGACCGGGAGAACCTGATCAAACCCGGGGACCCGGTATTCCAGCCGCACACGTTCGGGAACAAGGGCCAGATCATGGACGGCTGGGAGACCCGGCGCCGGCGTTCGGAAGGCAGCGACGACGCGATCGTGCGGCTCGGCTGCGCGGGCGTGGTGCACCGCGTGGTGGTCGACACCTCGTACTTCACCGGCAACTACCCGCCCGAGGTGTCGGTCGAGGCGTGCGGCGCGGAGGGCTACCCCTCCCCTGCCGAACTGGCCGCGGCGGCGTGGACGACCCTGGTGCCGCGCAGCGCGGTGGCAGGCGATTCCCGCAACGAGTTCGAGGTGTCGGTCGAGCAGCGCTTCACGCACGTCCGGCTGACGATCTTCCCCGACGGCGGGGTGGCCCGGCTGCGGGTGCACGGCGAGCCGGTCCCGGATCCGCGGCTGCTGCCCGCGACCATCGACCTGGCCGCGCTGGAGAACGGCGCCGTCGTCACCGGATGCAGCAACATGTTCTACTCATCCCCCGCCAACCTGCTCATGCCGGGCCTGGCGCGGGTCATGGGCGATGGGTGGGAGACCGCCCGGCGGCGCGACGACGCCAACGACTGGGTGGAGGTCCGGCTGGCGTGCGCCGGATCGGTCGAGGTGGTCGAGCTGGACACCTCGCACTTCGTGGGCAACGCCCCGGGCTGGGCGGCGCTCGGCTACGACGGCGGCGACCTGCTGGCCCGCACCGCCCTGCAGCCCGACACGCGGCATCGGTTCGCGGTGGCCGGCGGGCCGGTGGCGGAGAAGGTGCGGCTCGACGTGTATCCGGATGGGGGCATGGCGCGGCTGCGGGTGTTCGGCAGGCCGACGGAGGAGGCGCGAGCCGCGCTGGCCGACCGGTTCCTGCGGCTGCTGCCCGGCCAGCAGCTTGCCGCGCTGCTGCGCGCGGCCGGCGTGTCGGCGCAGGAGGCGTCCGAGCGCGCCTCGGCGGCGGCGCGCGGCGGGCTCGCGGACCTGCCGCCGGCCGCGAGGGCGGCGTTCCGGCTCCATTCTTCGGCCTAGCCTTCCTTCTTACGAAAAACAGTTTCCGAATCACGAGACATTTCTGGAGCACAGCATGGCCATCACCCTCGGCGAGAACCAGTACGGCAAGGCGGAGGTCCGGTTGGTTCGCGTTACCCGCGACGGCGACCGGCACGAGATCAAGGACCTGAACGTGTCGAGCGCGCTGCGCGGCGACTTCGCCGCCGCGCATGTGACCGGAGACAACTCGCCCGTGGTCGCCACCGACACGCAGAAGAACACCGTCTACGCGTTCGCCCAGCAGTACGGGGTGGGCGAGATCGAGGAGTTCGCGCTGCGCCTGGGCAGGCACTTCGTCGACGACTTCGAGTGGGTGACCGGCGCGAAGATCAGCATCGAGGAGTACGGCTGGGACCGGATCACGGTGGATGGCGCCGAGCACGGGCACGCGTTCTCCCGGGCCGGCGGCGGCACCAGGACCACGGACGTGACCATCGACGGCTCGCAGGCGTGGGTCGTGTCCGGCCTGACGGACCTGGTGGTGCTGAAGTCGACCGGGTCGGAGTTCTGGGGCTTCCCGCGCGACCGGTACACCTCGCTGGCCGAGACCACGGACCGCATCCTGGCCACCGCGGTCACCGCGCGCTGGCGGTACGCGTCTTTGGATGTCGACTGGGGCAAGGCGTATACCGACGTGCGGCGCATCTTGATCGAGTCGTTCGCGGCCAAGCACAGCCTGGCCCTGCAGCAGACGCTGTACTACATGGGCGAGCAGGTGCTCGAGGCCCACCCGGAGGTGGCCGAGATCCGGATGTCGATGCCGAACAAGCACCACTTCCTGGTCGACCTGAGCCCGTTCGACCTGCCCAACGACAACGAGGTGTACTACGCCGCCGACCGCCCGTACGGGCTGATCGAGGGGACCGTGACCCGCGACGACGCGCCCGAGCCCGGCCGTGCCTGGCAGGCGATCCCGGGCTTCTGACTCTGGGCCCTGGCTGGCGCGGTGGGCTGGCCCGGCTTCTGGGCTGGGCGGCCGCTAACTCGATCACCAGTACGACCATCTGCACCAATTGCGCGGTTGATTCGGGCTTCGTGGTTGATTAGGGGGCTTATAGTGCACCGGATCAACCGCAGAACCCGAATCAACCACGATTCTGTGAGTGGCGCGTCTGGTGGGGCACCAGGGGTTGTGGGCGAGGGCAGGCAGGGGCTTTGGGGGTGCCCGAGAGGCTTAGGTATCGATTTCTATCCATGATGCGGAAGAAAGTTTTCATTATGAGCTAGCTTTTCGGGTTGGCGAGGGGTTATCGTCGGTATCAGACAGATTGGGCCGGCGTATGCCCAGGTGGGTGACGGGCTGCGGCGGGGGTAGGAGCGTGGGTGATGAAACCGCAGCTAGTGGTCAATGGCCGGGCTCGTGAGCTGGGCGAGGTCGGCGGGCACGTCACGCTCCTGGAATGGCTGCGCGCCGACGGGCTGACCGGTTGCAAGGAGGGCTGCGCGGAGGGCGAGTGCGGCGCGTGCGCTGTGCTGGTCGCCCGGCCGGACGGGACCGACCGCACCCGATGGGTCGCGATCAACGCCTGCCTGGTGCCGGCCGCGGCGTTCGACCAGCAGGAGGTGCTGACGGCCGAGGGCCTGGGCCGACCCGGGCAGCTGCACCCGGTGCAGCGCGAGATGGCCGACCGCGGCGGATCCCAGTGCGGCTACTGCACGCCCGGCTTCATCTGCGCCATGGCCGCCGAGTTCTACCGGCCGGAGCGGCGGGCGGCCGCCGCCCTGAACGGGTCGGGTCCGGCGCGCAACGGTCACGGGCCGAACGGCGCGGGCGCGGCAGGCCACGAGCACGGGACGGTCCTCAGCGGACCGGGGACGGGCGACGAGCACGGGACGGTCTCCAACGGATCGGGGGCGGACGATGAGCACGGGGCCAACGGGTTCGACCTGCATGCGCTGTCGGGGAACCTGTGCCGGTGCACCGGGTACCGGCCGATCCGGGACGCGGCCTACGCGCTGGGCGCGCCGGAGGCCGGCGACCCGCTGTTGACCCGGCTGGCCGAGCCCGCGCCGCGGCCCGCGGCCACCACGACGTCCAGCACGCAGGGCCGCTACGTGCGCCCGGCCGACCTGGCCGGGGTCCTGGACCTGCTGGCCGTTCATCCGGACGCGCGGCTGGTGGCCGGGTCCACCGACTGGGGCGTGGAGCTGAACATCCGGCACGCCCGGGCCGCGCTGACCATCGGCATCGACCGGCTGGCCGAGCTGCGCGAGTTCACCGTCGGCCCGGACCGCATCGACCTCGGCGCCGCGCTGAGCCTTTCGGAGATCGAGACCCGGCTGGCCGGGTCCAAGGGGGGCGTGCCGCTGCTGGCCGACCTGTTCCCGCAGTTCGCCTCCAGGCTGATCCGCAACGGGGCTACGCTCGGCGGCAACCTCGGCACCGCCTCGCCGATCGGCGACGCCCCGCCGGTGCTGCTCGCACTGGACGCCTCGCTGGTGCTGGTCTCGGCCGAGGGCGGCGAGCGCGAGGTCCTGCTGGCCGACTACTTCACCGGCTACCGGCAGAGCGTCCGGCGGCCCGGCGAGCTGATCAAGACGATCCGCCTCCCGCTGCCGCTGGCCCCCGTCACCGCCTTCCACAAGATCGCCAAGCGCCGGTTCGACGACATCTCCAGCGTGGCCGTGGCCTACGCGCTGAGGTTGGCAGGGGACCGCGTGACGTCGGTCCGGATCGGCCTGGGCGGGGTGGCGGCCACGCCGCTGCGCGCGACGGCGGCCGAGGAGGCGCTGACGGGCCAGCCATGGACCATCCAGACCGTCACCGCGGCGGCCGACGTCCTGGCCCGGGCCGGAACGCCGATGAGCGATCACCGGGCCAGCGAACGCTACCGGATCGCAATGCTGCGCAACTCGCTGCTGAAGTTCTACGCCGAGCACCCGGGAGAGGGCTGAAGTCATGAGTCAGACCCGCGAGCCAAAGGGGCGCGGCGGCGCCTGGACTGAGGAGCGAGGAACGAGCGACGAGGGAAGGCGGCGCCTCGAAGGCGCCCCGGCGGCAAGCGGGGAAAACACAGCGCCCCGGAGGCAAAGATGAGCAGAGCGTACGGTCCGCTGGCTGACCGGCCGGAACGGCCGGTGGTCGGCCTGGAGGTGTCGCACGAGAGCGCGGACCTGCACGTGACCGGGGCCGCGCTGTACACCCAGGACCTGACCGGGCGCACGCTCGGCACGCTGCACGCCTGGCCGGTCTCGGCCCCGCACGCGCACGCCCGGGTCACGGACCTGCGGGTGGCGGGCGCCTACGAGGTGCCCGGCGTGGTGCGGGTGCTGACCGCGCGGGACGTGCCCGGCGTCAACGACGCCGGCGAGAAGCACGACGAGCCGCTGTTCCCCGCCGAGGTCATGTACTACGGGCACGCGGTCTGCTGGGTGCTCGGCGAGACGCTGGAGGCGGCCCGGCAGGGGGCGGCCAAGGTCGAGGCCGACTACGAGCCGCTGCCCGCGCTGGTCAGCGTGCACGACGCCATCGAGGCGGGCAGCTACCAGGGCAACCAGCGCACGGTCAGCCGCGGCGACGCGGCCGGCCGCGCTGGAGCGGGCCACCCACCGGTTCAGCGGCGAGCTCGAGATCGGCGGGCAAGAGCACTTCTACCTGGAGACGCAGGCCGCGCTGGCGCTGGTCGACGAGAACGGGCAGATCTTCATCCAGTCGAGCACGCAGCACCCGTCCGAGACCCAGGACATCGTGGCCCACGTGCTCGACCTGCCCGCCCACCAGGTCACCGTGCAGTGCCTGCGGATGGGAGGCGGCTTCGGCGGCAAGGAGTTCCAGCCGCACGGGCTGGCCGCGATCGCGGCGCTCGGCGCGACGCTGACCGGGCACCCGGTGAGCCTGCGGCTGAACCGCAACCAGGACATCCAGATGACCGGCAAGCGGCACCCGTTCTTCGCCACCTGGGAGGTCGGCTTCGACGCCGACAAGCGGCTCTGCGCGCTGCGCGCCACGCTGACCAGCAACGGCGGCTGGAGCCTGGATCTGTCTGAACCGGTGCTGGCCCGGGCGCTGTGCCACATCGACAACGCGTACTGGATTCCCGACATCGAGGTGCACGGGCGCATCGCCAAGACCAACCGGGCCTCCAACACCGCGTTCCGCGGCTTCGGCGGCCCGCAGGGCATGATCGTGATCGAGGACATCCTGGGCCGCTGCGCGCCGGCGCTCGGCCTGTCACCCGAGGAACTGCGGCACCGGAACTTCTACGCGTCCGGCCAGGCCACGCCGTACGGGCAGCCGGTCCGGCACGCCGAACGGCTCGAGGCGATCTGGTCGGAGCTGCTCGAGCGGAGCGACTTCGCGCGGCGGCAGGCCGAGGTGGCGGCGTTCAACGCCGTGCACGCGGACGTCAAGCGGGGGCTGGCCATCACCCCGGTCAAGTTCGGCATCTCGTTCAACCTGACCGCCTTCAACCAGGCTGGCGCGCTGGTGCACGTCTACAAGGACGGCTCGGTGCTGATCAATCACGGCGGCACCGAGATGGGCCAGGGCCTGCACACCAAGATGATCCAGGTCGCGGCGACCGCGCTGGGCGTGCCGATGCGCGCGGTGCGGCTGGCGCCGACCCGCACCGACAAGGTGCCGAACACCTCGGCCACCGCGGCCAGCTCGGGCGCGGACCTCAATGGCGGCGCGATCAAGGACGCCTGCGACCAGATCCGCCAGCGGCTGGCGACGGTGGCGGCCGGAAAGCTCGGCATCAACCCCAACGACGTCCGGTTCGCCGACGGCGTGGTCACCGGCATCGGCTTCCACGACCAGCAGCTCGCCTGGGCCGACCTGGTGCGCGACGCGTACTTCCAGCGGATCCAGCTCTGGGCGGCCGGCTTCTACCGCACCGAAGGGCTGCACTGGGACGCCGAGCGCATGCAGGGCGAGCCGTTCAAGTACTTCGCGTACGGCGCCGCCGCGGCCGAGGTCGAGGTGGACGGGTTCACCGGTGCGTACCGGCTGCGCCGGGCCGACATCGTGCACGACGTGGGCGACAGCTTGTCCCCGCTGATCGACGTGGGCCAGATCGAGGGCGGGTTCGTGCAGGGCGTCGGCTGGCTGACGCTGGAGGAACTGCTCTGGGACGAGACCGCCGGCCCGCACCGGGGCCGGCTGAACACCCAGGCCGCGAGCACCTACAAGATCCCGAGCTTCTCGGAGATGCCGCCGGAGTTCAACGTGCACCTGTTCGAGCGGGCCACCGAGTCGGGCGTGGTGTACGGGTCCAAGGCGGTCGGCGAGCCGCCGCTGATGGAGGCGTTCAGCGTGCGCGAGGCGCTGCGGCAGGCGGCGGGGGCGTTCGGCCCGGCCGGGTGGAGCGTCGATCTCGGCTGCCCGGCCACGCCGGAGACGGTGTTCTGGGCGGTCGAGGCGGCCAGGGACGCGGCCCGGGTCCCGGCGTACGCGGAGGTCTGAGGATGGACTGGCTCAGGGCCGTGCAGCAGCTACGGCACGACGGGCAGCCCGGCGTGCTGGTGACCGTCATCGAGGTGCGCGGGCACGCGCCGCGCGAGGCGGGCACCAAGATGGTGGTCAGCCGGGAGTACAGCTGGGGCAGCGTGGGCGGCGGGAACCTGGAGGCCACGGCCGTGGCCCGGGCCCGGGAGATGATGTCCGCGGGAGCGGCGGAGCCGGAGATCCACGAGATGCGGCTCAACCCGCACGCTCGCACCGAGCACGGCCGCCAGTGCTGCGGCGGCGTGGTCAAGCTGCTGCTGGAACCGCTCGCGGTCCGGCCCGTGGTCGCGCTGTTCGGCGTCGGGCACGTCGGCTACGAGCTGGCCCGCATCCTGTCCCGGCTGCCGATCCAGCTGCTGCTGGCCGACTCGCGCGCCGAGCAGCTGGACCGGGTCCGGCTCGCCGACGTCATCGACGGCACCGCCGAGGTCGGCATCTACCACACACTGCTCGGCGAGCAGGTGCTCGAGCAGCTCCCCCGCGGCGCGCACGTGCTGATCATGACGCACGACCACGCCGAGGACTACGCGCTGTGCGACGCGGCGCTGCGGCTGAACCAGCCGCTGGGCGGCATCGGGCTGATCGGCTCGGCCGCCAAGTGGGCCCGGTTCCAGGCCCAGCTGGCCGCGGCCGGGCACAGCCCGGAGGCGATCGCCCGCATCACCTGCCCGATCGGCCAGCCCGGCATCAGCGGGAAGGACCCGGCCGTGATCGCCGTCGCGGTGGCGGCCGCCTTGCTGGACTCGCTGGGCGCCGTAACCGCGAGCCAAAAAGCAGAGTGACGCGATGACGCTGTACGCCGGGACGTTCGTCGACACACCCGGCGACCCGTTCACCGGCGACCCGGACGACGCGCTGGCCGAGGCCGGCGCGCTGCTGGTCCGCGAGGGCGTCATCCGCGCCCGGGGCAGTTTCGCCGCCCTGCGGGCCGAGCACCCGGACGAGCCAGTTACCGAGCTGCGCGGCGGGCTGCTGGTGCCGGGTTTCGTCGACACCCACGTGCACTTCCCGCAGATCCGGGCGATCGGCGGGCTGGGCATGCCGCTGCTTGACTGGCTGGAGCGATGCGCCCTGCCCGAGGAGAGCAAGCTCGCCGACCGGGCGTACGCGCGCGCGGTGGCCGGGGAGTTCCTCGACGGCCTGCTCGCCTCGGGCACGACCAGCGCGCTGGTGTTCGGCTCGCACTTCGCCCCGGCCATGGACGAGCTGTTCGCCGCGGCCGAGCGGCGCGGCCTGAACATCACCTCGGGGCTGGTGCTCAGCGACCGGATCCTGCGTCCCGACCTGCTCAACTCGCCGGAGACGGCGCTGGCCGACAGCGCGGACCTGATCTTGCGCTGGCACGACCGCGGCCGGCTGCGCTACGCGGTCACGCCGCGGTTCTCGCTGTCCGCGTCCGACGAGATGCTGGACGTGTGCGCGCAGCTCCTGGGCAAGGGTGTCTGGTTCACCTCGCACATCAACGAGAACGTGGCCGAGATCGCGCAGGTGGCCGGGTTGTTCCCCGGTGCCCGGAACTACCTGGACACCTACCGCCGGCACGGCCTGGTCACCGAGCGCAGCGTCCTGGCCCACAACGTGCATCCGGCCGACGCCGAACTCGAGGTGCTGGCCGAGCACGGCGCCTCGGTCGCGCACTGCGCGACCAGCAACTGCGCCCTGGGCAGCGGGCTGTTCCCGCTGCGCCGTCACGTCGAGCACGGCGTCCGGGTCGCGCTCGGGTCCGACGTGGGCGCGGGCGCGGGGCTGTTCCTGCCCAAGGAGGCGCTGCAGGCCTACTTCATCCAGCAACTGCTGGGCACGGACGGGCTCCCGCTGACGCCGGCGCACCTGCTGTACCTGGCGACCCGGGCCGGCGCGCGGGCGCTGGGCCTGGACGGCCGGGTGGGCGACTTCGCCGTGGGCAAGGACTTCGACGCGGTCTGGCTGCGCCCGGTCGCGGGCAGCACGCTGGAGGTCAACCTCAGGCATGCCCGCAACACCACCGACGCGCTGGCCAGGATCTTCGCCCTGGCCACCCCGGCCGACGTGGCCAGCGTGTGGATCAGGGGCGTCCCGGGTCGCGATCCTCGCTGAGCAGGGCGGTGCGGTAGGCATGCCAGCCGCCGTAGCTGGTGATGTCCTTGTGGATGCCGCGGGCGTGCTCGGCGTCCCGCAGCACCATGGCGAACGACAGCTCGCCGTCGGCCAGCTCGATGATCGACAGCTCGAGTTCCTCGGGTTCGGTGGCCAGCAGCGCGCTCAGCGGGCCCATCGGCACGTCGTACAGCTCACCGAGGATCGGCTCGGCGCCGTCGGCGGCCGGGTGCAGGGCGGGGAACTCGTCGCGGACCGAGTAGAACCGGTACAGCGGCGCGGTCCGGCGCTCGCCGATCAGCGGCACCCCCTCGATCGTGTAGTGCGCCCGCCCTCCTCGCATCCCGTCCCCGTTCAGAAACATCAGGGCCATCCGCGCCTCCCGCCACGAGTATGCGACCGTGGATCGTTACCTACCCGCCTGCGGGAGGTGATGATCCACACCAGCAAAATGAGGTGACCCGGGGCGAAATGCCACGGCCCGTTCGGTATAAAAATCTAGGGGAGCGGCGTGAAAGGGTCCGTACGGTGAGTGAGGAGTCGTCGGCTGACAGCACGGCCGCGGAGTCGTCCGGGTCGCTGTTCTCGGGGCGGACGGTCTGGCACAAGCGCACCGCGCTGCGGGAGTTCCTGCGCACCGAGACGGGCAGTGCCTTCGTGCTGGGCACCGCCACGGTGGCCGCCCTGGTGTGGGCGAACATCAGCGTGTCCTCCTACGACCAGGTCCTGGGCACCCGGGTGGCGGTGCTGATCGGCGGCTCAGGCGTGACGGCCAGCGTGCACGAGTTCGTCAACTCCGGGCTGATGGCGTTGTTCTTCCTGGTCGTGGGGCTGGAGGCGCGGCGCGAGTTCGACGTCGGCGAGTTGCGGGTGCGCAGCAGGCTGGCGCTGCCGGTCGCGATCGGGCTGGGCGGCATGGTGGTGCCGATCGGCATCTACCTGATCGTGAACGCCGGACGGCCCTCGGCGCACGCCTGGGGCGCGTCCATGTCGACCGACACCGCGTTCGCGCTCGGCGCGCTGGCCCTGGTCGGCCGGCGGCTGCCGGACCGGGTCCGGACCTACCTGCTGACCTTCTCGGTGGTCGACGACCTGGCCGGGCTCGCGATCATCGCCATCTTCTACAGCGGGCACATCGACGTCATGCCGCTGCTGATCGGGATCGCGTTCCTGCTGGCGGTGCTGGCGATCCGGGCCCGGGGTGTCCGGTACGGGCCCGCGTACCTGGTGATCGGGATCGCGGCGTGGGTGGCGTTCTTCAAGTCGGGCGTGGATCCGGTGGTGGTGGGTCTGGTCCTGGGCCTGCTGTCGTACGCCTACCCAGCCACCCGGGCCTCGCTGGAGCAGGCGTCCGAGGCGTTCCGTTCGTTCCGTGAACAGCCGACCGCGGAACTGGCTCAGTCGGCGCGCGACGAGGTGCGGATCGCGATCTCGCCGAACGACCGGCTGGCGCAGCTGTTCCACCCGTGGTCGAGCTACCTCATCGTGCCGCTGTTCGCGCTGGCCAACGCCGGGATCGTGCTCAACCCCTCGTTCCTGGGCCAGGCGTACACCTCGCCGGTCACGCTGGGCATCGCTGTCGGCTACCTGGTCGGCAAGCCGGCCGGCACGGCGGGCTGCGCGTGGCTGGTCACCCGGCTCAGCCACGGCCGGCTGCGGCCGCCGGTCGGCTGGGGTGCGGTGGCCGGAGCGGGCGCGGTGGCCGGGATCGGGTTCACCGTCTCGCTGCTGATCGCCTCGCTGGCGCTGACCGGGGTGGACCTGGCCGAGGCCAAGCTGGGCATCCTGACCGCGGCGCTGTGCTCGACCGGCCTGACCTGGATTATCTTCCAGGCGGTCAACCGGCTGCCGGTGCGATCGCGGCTGCGCGCGCTACTGGGCACGTCCGAGGTCCTCGTCGACCTGGCCGTCCCGGTCGACGACGAGCGCGACCACATCCGGGGACCGGAGCAGGCGCCGGTCACCGTGGTCGAGTACGGGGACTTCGAGTGCCCGTACTGCGGCCTGGCCGAGCCGTCGGTGCGCGAACTGCTCCGCGACTTCGGCGACGTGCGGTACGTGTGGCGGCACCTGCCGCTGACCGACGTCCACCCCCACGCCCAGCTGGCCGCCGAGGCCACCGAGGCGGCCGCCAAGCAGGGGAAGTTCTGGGAGATGCACGACCAGCTGCTCGAGCACCAGGGCGCGCTCACCGTGCGCGACCTGATCGGGTACGCGACCTCGCTCGGCCTGGACATCGAGCGGTTCACCGCGCACCTGCGCAAGCACGCCGGGGCGGCGCGCGTCGCCGAGGACACCGATTCCGCCGACCTTTCCGGCGTATCGGGAACTCCGACGTTTTTTGTCAATGGCATGCGGCATTACGGCGCCTATGACATCGAAAGCCTGTCAAAGGCGGTTAAACTGGCGCTGGCCCGGGCGAAAATCAGCGCCTGACACGCCTAATTAATTCCTGCCGTGTACGGGACATCTGCGCATCATTATGCCAGCCTGGGTAGCCGAGCAGACTTTTACTCACCCCGGGGGGAATTATGCAGCGAACTATCGCCGCGGCCAGTGTCTCTGCGGCCAGTGTCTCCGCAGTCAGTGCCGCCGTGGCGGCGGCCGGCTCGATGTGGCTGGCCACGGTGCCAGCTTACGCGAAACCAGCCCCCAAGCCGCCGACCGCCACATTGCGCATCATGCCGCAATGGACCTACCTGGGCGGCGGGGAATTCGCGGTCACCACAAAATGCCCGGCACGCAAGGATCTCCGTGTTATCTTCTCGCCGCTGCTGTACCGTCCGGTCGTGGTTCCCGGGGCGGGAAACCTGCTTATCCGGGTCACCGGGAAAACCAAGCCTGGAAAGTACGCGATCGGCCTGGAATGCGTTGACGCGCGGCAGGTCGACGCCGTGGCCATCAAGCGGGTCACGGTGCGCAAGCAGCTGCCGGGCTGGATCATGGCCTGGCCCCGCCTGCCGCGGAACTTCAAGCCGGACCTGATCGTGCGGACCGGCGTCCGCCAGGTCATCGTCAGCAAGCCTCGGCTCATCCGGCACGCCCCCGTGCACCACTGAACCGTCCCATGATCTCCCCCCGCTACGGAGGCGCGGGGGGAGATCATGAGAGGCTTGCTCAGGGTTATCGGGCCCTTGGCATAAGGAGGTACGGCGTGAGCGCGCAGCCAACCGCGGCGGCAGCGGGAACCATCGACGTCGGCGGGGACCTGACGGTCAACCGCATGGGCTTCGGCGCGATGCGGATCACCGGCTCCGGGATCTGGGGCGACCCGCCAAGCCGCGAGCAGGCCATCACGACCCTGCGGCGCGTGGTCGAGCTGGGCGTCAACTTCATCGACACCGCTGACTCCTACGGGCCTTCGGTCAGTGAGGAGCTGATCGCCGCGGCGCTGCACCCGTACCCGGACGACCTGGTCATCGCGACCAAGGGCGGCCTGACCCGGCCGGGCCCGAACCGCTGGGACGCCGACGGGCGTCCCTCGCATCTGCGTGAGGCGTGCGAGGGCAGCCTGCGGCGGCTCAAGCTGGAGCAGATCCCGCTGTACCAGTTCCACCGGGTCGACCCGCGCGTTCCGCTGGCCGACTCGCTGGGCACGATCGCCGAGCTGAAGAACGAGGGCAAGATCCGGCACGTCGGCGTCTCCAACGTGACCGAGGACCAGCTCCGGGCGGCGCAGCAGATCCTCCCGGTCGTGTCGGTGCAGAACCGGTTCAACGTCACCGACCGGCAGTCGCAGCCGCTGATCGACCTGTGCGAGCAGGCCAGCCTGGTGTTCCTGCCCTGGGCGCCGATCCAGCAGACCGAGCGGCGGGTCGCGGTGGCGGCGGCCGCCGAGAAGCACGGGGTGACCGACCGGCAGATCGTGCTGGCCTGGCTGCTGGCCATCTCCCCCGCGATCATGCCGATCCCCGGCACCCGATCGCCCGAGCACGCCGAGGAGAACATCGCCGCCGCGTCGATCGAGCTGAGCCCGGAGGAAATCCGGGCCATCAGCCAAGGCGGGTAACGGGCATTTCGGGGGTTTCCGATCGTCGTAGCTATAACACTGGGATCGGATCACAAGGGGAACACATGGAGACCACGAAGTCCGCGGACGGCACCGTCATCGCCTACGACCAGACCGGCGACGGGCCGCCGCTGGTCGTGGCGGTCGGGGCGTTCTGCGACCGCCGGACGTTCGTCCCGTCACCGGGGTTGACCTCCCGGTTCAGCGTATACACCTACGACCGGCGCGGCCGGGGCGACAGCGGGGACACCCAGCCTTACGCCGTTGAGCGCGAGGTCGAGGATCTGGCCGCGGTGGTGTCGGCGGCTTCCGGTGCTTCCGGGTCCGGTGCTTCCGGGTCCGGTGCTTCCGGGTCCGGTGCTTCCGGGTCCGGTGCTTCCGGGTCCGGTGCTTCCGGGTCCGGCGTGTTCGCGTACGGCCATTCGTCGGGCGGCGCGCTGGTGCTGCGCGCGGCCGCGGCGGGTGTGCCGCTGACCGCGGTGGCCTCGTACGAGGCGCCGTTCATCGTTCCGGGCAGCCGCGAGGTGGCGACGGATCCGGCGGAGCGGATCCGCGAGCTGGTCGCGGCCGGGCGGCGCGACAACGCGGTCCGGTACTGGATGACGACGGTCGTGGCGGCGCCGCCCCAGGTGCTCCAGATGATGGAGGGCTCCCCGGCGTGGCCGGCGCTGGCGGCGCTCACCCACACGCTCCCCTACGACATCGCGCTGACCGGCGACCAGGGGGTTCCGGCGGCGCTGGCCGCGATCGCGGTGCCGGCCCTGGTGCTGGGCGGCGGGACCAGCCCGGACTGGTTCCACCGCGCGGTGCGGTCGACCGCCGACGTCATTCCCGGGGCCAGGCTGGTCATGGTCGAGGGCTACGACCACAACGTGCCGGGCGAGGTGCTCGCGCCGGTGCTGACCGAGTTCTTCATGCGTTCCCGCCCTTAGGATTGGCCGGTGACGTTGACGAGCACCGCGATCGTCGGGGGCCGGGTCGTCCCGGTCGAGGGTGAGCCGATCGAGGGCGGCACCGTCCTGATCCGGGACGGGAAGATCGCGGCCGTCGAGGGACCGGGCTTCGCGGTGCCGTCCGATGTCGCCGTCGTCGACGCGGCCGGGAAGTGGGTGCTGCCCGGCTTCATCGACGCGCACGCGCACGCGGGCGTCTCGGAGGAGGCCGAGGGCTGGGCGGGCCAGGACACCAACGAGCGGACCAACCCGAACTCCGCGCACGTCCGCGCCATGGACGCGATCAACCCTGCCGACCTGGGGTTCCGCGACGCGATCGGCGGTGGCGTGCTGGCGGTCAACGTCAACCCCGGCTCGGCCAACCCGATCGGCGGGCAGACGGTGGCCATCAAGTGCTGGGGCCGCACGGTCGACGAGATGGTGCTGCGCGAGCCGGCCGGCCTGAAGTCCGCGCTCGGCGAGAACCCCAAGCGGGTCTACGGCGAGCGGAACGAGACCCCGGCGACCAGGCTCGGCACCGCCGCGGTGATCCGCGGCGCGTTCGTGGCCGCCCAGAACTACCAGGCCAAGCTGGCCGCCTCTGCGGGGAATACTTCTTCTTCTTCTTCTTCTTCTTCTTCTTCCGAACGCACGGTGGTCGAACGCGACCTGAAACTCGAGGCGCTCAGCCTGGTTCTGCGGCGGGAGATCCCGTGGCGGCAGCACTGTCACCGGGCCGACGACATCGCGACCGCGATGCGGATGGCACGGGAGTTCGGCTACAACCTGGTCATCGATCACGGCACCGAGGCGTACCTGCTGGCCGACCAGATCGCCGCCGCCTCGATCCCGGTGGTGATCGGGCCGCTGTTCACCAGCCGGTCCAAGGTCGAGCTGCGCAACCGGTCGCTGGCCAATCCCGGCCGACTGGCGGCGGCCGGGATCATGATCGCCATCACCACCGACCATCCGGTGGTGCCGATCCACTTCCTCATCCACCAGGCCACGCTGGCGGTCAAGGAGGGCCTGGACCCGGTCACGGCGCTCCGCTCGGTCACGATCAATCCGGCCCGGATCATCGGAGTGGACTCGCGGATCGGCTCGCTTTCGGTGGGCAAGGATGCTGACGTGGTGATCTGGTCCGGCGACCCGCTGGACGTGATGAGCCGCGCCGAGGTCGCGTACGTGGACGGCCGGGAGATCTACCGCTACGACTACGACCGCCGCGAGGGCGTGTTCGCTCCGTTCTAGCGCTAGGCCTGCCCGGTGAGGATGAAGCGGCTGCGGGAACGCATGGCGCTGACGATGTCGGCGGGGGCCTTGTCTGGGGAGCCGGCGTGGTAGGGGGGCTGAGGGTCATACTCGATGCCGAGCTGGATGGCCTGGGCGGTCTGGTCTCCTGCGATGCGGCCGGCCAGGGTCAGGGCCATGTCGATGCCGGAGGAGACGCCGGCCGCGGTCACGTACTTCTCGTCGAACACGACCCGCTCGGACACCGGGATCGCGCCGTACTTCCCGAGCTGTTCGACGGCCATCCAGTACGACGTGGCGCGACGGCCCTTGAGCAGGCCGGCGGCGGCCAGGATGAGCGAACCGGTGCAGACCGAGGTGGTCCAGGCGGTGGTCTGGTCGGCGGCGCGCAGCCACTCATGCAGGGGACCGTCGGTCATCTGGTCGTGCTGGCCGGGGCCGCCAGGGACGAGGACGATGTCCGGGTGCGGGAGGTCGGCGAGGGCGGCCTCGGCGGTCAGGTGCAGGCGACCCTCCTCGTCGGTGACGCGTCCGGGTTGCTCGGCGGCGAAGATCACGTCGGCGCCGGGCAGGTTGGTGAGCACCTGGTACGGGCCGACCGCGTCCAGCGACGTGAACCGGTCATAGAGCACGATGGCGATCTGCATGATCCTCCTCAGGGATGGACGGACGGGCGGAAGCGGCGGCGGTACTCGGCCGGGCTGATGCCCAGGGTGCGGATGAAGGCACGCCGCATGGCCTCGGGCGTGCCGTACCCGCACAGGCGGGCGGTCTCCGCCACGCCGTCGGCGGTGTCCTCCATCCGGCGGCGGGCTGTCTCGAGCCGGACCCGGTCGACGTAGCGGCCGGGCGGCATGCCGACCTCGGCGGCGAACGCGCGGGCGAACTGGCGCGGGGAAAGACTGGCCTTGCTGGCCAGCGTCTCGACGGACAGGTCAGCGGCGGGGTGGTCGGCGATCCACCGCTGCACCTCGCGCAGCGGCTCGCGGCCGGCTAGCTGCGCGGCGAGCTGGGTGCTGAACTGGGCCTGGTTGGCCGGGCGGCGCAGGAACACGACCAGGTGCCGGGCGATGTCGAGCGCGGCGTCCCGGCCGAGGTCGTCCTCGACCAGCGCCAGGGCCAGGTCGATCCCGGCGGTGACCCCGGCGGAGGTGATGACGTTGCCGTCGCGGACGAAAATGGGCTCCGGGTCGACGGTGATCTGAGGGAAGCGGGCAGCCAGCGTGGCGCAGTAGGCCCAGTGGGTGGTTATCCGGCGCCGGTCCAGCAGGCCCGCCTCGGCCAGCAGGAACGCGCCGGTGCAGACCGAGACCAGGCGCCGGGCCCGGGGGGCGTGGGCACGCAGCCACGAGATCAGCTCCGGATCGGCCTGCCGCGTGCCCTCACCGCCGGGCACGATCAGCACGTCAGGCTCGATCGTGTCCGCGAGGTCTTCATCCGGCACCAGGCGGAGCCCGCTGGTGGTCCGCACCGGACCACCGCCCAGGCTCGCGGTCCGGATCCGGTACGCGGGTCCGTCCGGGCCCCGGCTGCTCGCCTGGTTATGGTCTGGCCGGGACGGCCAGTGGTTGGCGCCGGCGAACACCTCGAGCGGGCCGGTCACGTCCAGGCTCTGTACCCGGTCGAACAGGACGATCAGCACCGTGCGCATGCATGCCAGTGTGTCGCCCGCGACCGGATGGCAGCAATGACGAATACCCCACCTTTCCTGCCACTCCCAGGTGCGCGAGCCGGCAGTGTCAGGAGTTCATGCGCCTCAGGCGGTGGTGGCGGGCTGGTCCGTACCGCAGTACTTGCACTTGGAGGCGGCGGCCGGCAGGTCGCTGGACAGGCACGCGGGGCAGGTCTTAACCGGCGCCGGGTCGCCGAACACGACTTGCCCGCGCCGGGCCTGGATCACCTTGTAGGGCACGACGATGAGGAAGTACACCACGGCCACGAAGATCACGAAGTTGATGATCGCGGAAATGAGCCCGCCGAAATCCAGAATGGTCTTCGGATTGCCGGAGCGGATCTGCACGCCCAGGCCGGCCTTGCCCCCCGTGAAGCTCTGCACGAGCGGGTAGACGATATCGCTGGTGAAAGCCATGATCAGGCCGCTGAACGCGAGGGCTACGACCAGGCCCACGGCGACGACGATTACATCGCCACGCATCAAGAAGTTCTTAAATCCCCTCATGTCCTGTTCTCCGATCCGCGGAATCTGCCGTGCCTGTTGTTCACGAGTGCACAAGGTTTCCGATGATTCCGGCTGGCCAGCGGCTTCGTCAAGTATTTCGCCAGTTCCGAGCCCGTTCGTGTCGGTGCGGGTCAGCGGCTGAAGGCCCAGTTGAGCATCCGGGTGGCGTCCGCTCCGTTGACCGTGGTGCCGACGCCGGGGCTGCCGAGGGTGACCCCGATGAACGAGCGGCCGTCCCGGATGACCTCGAAGAGCAGGCAATGGCCCGCGGCCGGGGTGTAGCCGGTCTTGATCCCGATCGCGCCCCGGTACACGCCGAGCAGCGGGTTCAGGTTCACCCAGAGGTAGGCGTGATGGCCGGAGCCGGAGGTGAGCCGGTAGGAGCGCCGGTCCACCACCGAGCGGAACACGGCTGAGGTCATCGCCAACCGGCCGAGCTTGAGCAGGTCGGCCGGGGTGGAGTAGGTCGAGTACCCGGTCGGGTAGGGCAGCCCGTCGAAGTTGCTGAAGTGCGTGCGGGTCATGCCGAGCAGCCTGGCCGTGGCGTTCATCTTGGCGATGAACGCGGACAGGCCGGGGCCGTAGGCCTCGGCCAGGGTGTAGGCGGCGTCGGCGCCGGACGGCAGGAGCAGGGCTTCGAGCAGCTGGCTGGCGGTCAGGGAGTCCCCCGGACGCAGGCCCGCGCCGCTGGCGTCGTGCTCTTCGACGTACCCGATCACGGCCGACGGCACGGTGATCCGCCGGCTCAGATGGCCCGCCCTGATCACCACCAGCGCGGTCATCACCTTGGTGATGCTGGCCATCGGGACCTCGGTGTTCAGATCCCGGCTCCAGAGCACCTGGCCGGTCGACGCGACCTCGATCGCGGCCGCCCGGGCCTGCACGCCGGCCGGCCCGGCGGCGGGGCGGGCGTCGCTGGCCGCGGCCGAGGGAGCGGCGGCCGCGGTCAGGCCGGCGGCGAGGACCACGATCGCGGCCCAGCGGGACACGCGGACCGGCCGCCGAACACGCGCCGCCATGAGCAACCCCCGTCGCTGAGCCATCAGACAGTACCCGAAAGCCTGTCAGTTCCGGCACCCCAGGGCAAACACCCTCGTGTCCGGGTTCGCCGCTCGTATCAGGGGAACTCCCGGGTTCACCCGCCTCTGACCAGGTGAAACCCGGGGTTCATCACATTGCGGCGGGCAGGTTGGAGGATCGGCCGAGCTGGCCGCATTAGCTGGCCGCATTAGGCGGCCAGCTCGGCGTAACGGCCTTCGCCGGCCAGCAGGCTGGCGTGGTCGCCGGCTTCGACGATGCGGCCGTGGTCGAGCACGACGATCTGGTCCGCGTCGCGGACGGTGGACAGCCGGTGCGCGATGGTGATGGTGGTCCGGCCCCGGGCCAGGCGGTCGAACGCCTGCTGGACGGCCCGTTCGGTCTCGGTGTCCAGGGCGCTGGTGGCCTCGTCGAGCACGAGGA
Source organism: uncultured Actinomycetes bacterium (assembly GCA_963819785.1). Lineage (GTDB taxonomy): Bacteria > Actinomycetota > Actinomycetes > Streptosporangiales > Streptosporangiaceae > Palsa-504. The sequence continues at coordinate 520,882 of CAWFXW010000026.1, forward strand.
CCCGCGGGTCGCGCAGCAGGGTGCGCGCGATGGCGATGCGCTGCTTCTCGCCGCCCGAGAAGCGGTGGCCGCGGGATCCCACCATGGTGTCGTAGCCGTCGGGCAGGCTGGCGATCAGGTCGTGGATCTGGGCCGCGCGCGCCGCCGCCTCGATCTCGGCGTCGGTGGCGCTCGGTTTGGCGTAGCGCAGGTTCTCCCGCACGGTGGTGTGCAGCAGGTAGGTTTCCTGGCTGACCACGCCGACGATGGCGGCCAGGTCGGCCAGCCGCAGGTCGCGGAGATCGCTCCCGTCGATGGACACGGTGCCCGAACTCGGGTCGTACAGCCGCGCGACCAGCGAGCCGAGGGTGGTCTTGCCCGATCCGGTCTCGCCCACCAGGGCCAGCGTGCTGCCGGCCGGGATATCCAGGTCGATGCCGGTCAGAGCGCGGCGGTCCGCACCAGGGTAGGTGAAGTCGATTTTCTCAAAACGGACATCGCCTCTCACCTGAGCCAGGTCGATGCTGACCGGGCGGGCCGGCTCGTCGACCTCAACCGGCAGGTCGAGGTACTCGAAGATCCGCGCGAACAGGGCCAGTGAGCTGATCACCGAGACGCTGGTGGACAGCAGGCCGGTGATCGGCCGGAACAGGCCGTTCTGCAGGGTGGTGAAGGCGATCAGGGTGCCGATGCTGACCGTGCCGGCCGTAACCGGCAGTCCGGCCGCGAGGTAGATGGCCGCGGGGATCGCGGCGAAGATGAGGCTGAGTGAGCCCATCCGCCAGCGCCCGGCCAGCTGAGAGCGGAGCTCCAGGTCGATCAGGCGGGCCGAGGAGCCGGTGAACCGCTGGACCAGGGCCGGGCCGGTGCCCATCGTCTTGGCCAGCTGGATGCCGTTGACCGACAACCCTTCCTCGATGGTCACGTTGAGGTCGGCGAGCTCGCGCTGCTGCTGCGTGGTGATGGCCCGGCGCATCTTGGCCACCTTGCGGGTCAGGAAGACGGAGGGCGGCATGACCACGAGCGAGATGAGCGACAGCCGCCAGGACAGGGCGACCATGGCCACGGCCGTGGCCACCGCGGTGGTCAGGTTCGAGGCGATGGAGGTCGCGGTCGAGGTCACCACGGACTCCATGCCGCCGATGTCGTTCTGGATGCGCGATTGCACCTCGCCGGTGCGGGTCCGGGTGAAGAACGCGATCGACTGCCGCTGCAGGTGAGTAAACACGCTGACGCGCAGCCCGTGCATGACGTGCTGGCCGACCTTGGTGCTGATCCAGGTCTGGACGACGCCGAACGCCGAGGTGAGCGCCGCGACCGCGAGCATCCCGGCGACCAGCCAGACCAGCAGCCGCAGGTTCCGGGTCGGCAGCGCGGTGTCGATGACCGCGCGGAGCAGGAACGGCGAGGCCAGCCCCACGAGGGAGGAGGCCACGATGATGGCGGTGACGATGGCCAGCTGCCATCGGTAGGGGCGGAAGAGCCGCCCGATGCGGCGCAGTGACACCTCGCGTGCCTGCGCCTTTTCCGCGGCGGTAACCGTAGCCGGCCCGCGCCGCCGGGCGGGGGTATCCCGGTTCGGGTGAGGGGACGCCAAGAGGTAGTTCCTTTCGTCGGATGCAGGCTATTTGATGAGGTTACCTCAATATGAGGCTATAGCACAAAACCCGGGTACTCTATTCCCGTGACCCCTGACCCAGCCAGCGATGAGTCTCTGGCTGACGCCTTCGGCGCCGTCGCGCGCCAGCTGCGCGAGAAGTCGGCCGAGACGCTGGCACCGTGGGACATCACCCCGGCCCACCTGCGCGCCCTGCGCATGCTGACCAGGCACGGGACGATGCGGCTGTCCGAGCTGTCCGAACACCTGCAGATCGCGCCGCGCTCGGCCACGGAGGTGGTGGACGCCCTGCAGGCCCGTGACCTGGTCCGGCGGCGCGCCGACCCGGGCGACCGGCGCGCCACCCTGGTCGAGGTGACCGAGCACGGCGCTGGCATCCTGGCCGAGATCCGCGCCACCCGCGGGCCCGAAGCCGGGCGGATCTTCGGCCGTCTCAGCCCGGCCGACCGCGCCGAGCTCGCCCGGATCCTCGGCGACCTGCGGGCCTGACCCCGCTAGTCGCGGGGCCAGGCGTAGACGGGGCCGCGGGCGCGGAGGGTGACCGGGGAGCCGACCGGGAGGTGGGGGCCGCCGGCGATGCGGACCACCAGGGTGCGGTCGTCGGGGGCACGGTCGGGCTGGACGTGCAGGACGGCGTCGTGACCGTGGTAGCCGTAGGACGTCACCCGGCCGGGCAGGCCATCCGCGGCGGCGAGGTCGACCTGCTCGGGGCGGATCAGGACGGTGACCTGGCCGGCGGTGCCCAGGGAGGCGGCGGCGGGGTCCAGGGGGAGGTTGCCGAGCATGGTCTTGACCAGGGTGCCGTTGAGCACGCCCTCGAGCAGGTTGGCTTCGCCGACGAAGGTGGCCAGGTCGGCGTCGACCGGGCGGATGTAGAGGTCTTCGGGGGCGGCGTACTGCGCGATCTTGCCGTCGCGCAGGGCCGCGACCCGGTCGGCCACCGACAGCGCCTCGTCCTGGTCGTGGGTGACCAGCACGGCGGTGGTGCCGGCCCGGCGGAAGATGTCCTGGACGTCGGCCCGGACACTGGCCCGCAGTTGCGCGTCGAGGGAGGCGAACGGCTCGTCGAGCAGGACCACGGCCGGCTCGATGGCCAGGGCCCGGGCCAGCGCGACCCGCTGCTGCTGGCCCCCGGACAACTGGTGCGGGTACCGGCGGCCCAGGCCGCCCAGGCCCACCATCTCCAGCATGGCCGCGGCCCGGCCGGTGCGGCGGTCGCGGGCGGACAGGCCGAACCCGACATTGGCCTCGACGGTCAGGTGCGGGAACAGGCTGCCCTCTTGCGGGACGTACCCGATGCGCCGTCGCTCCGGCGCGACGTAGGCGCCCGGACCGTCGACCAGGCCGTCGCCGATCGTGATCGTGCCGGCGTCGGCGCGCTCGAAGCCGGCCAGCAGGCGCAGCAGCGTGGTCTTCCCGCTGCCGGACGGGCCGAGGATCGCGGTCAGGGACCCGGCCGGTACCTCCAGGTCCACTCCGGTGAGCACCGGGTGCGCCCCGAACGCCTTGTGCAGGCCGGTCACCGCGACTTGCCGCATTCCCCTCAGCTTCTTCATTCTCGGCTGGCTCGCGCTTGAACTGGGCGATTGAAGAACCGGCCCAGGACATAGCTTGGCACAGCCGCGACGATGATCATGACCAGGGCGAAGGGCGCGGCCTGGCTGTAGGACAGGTTGGTCTCGTACGCCCAGAACTGCGTGGCCAGGGTCTGCGTGCCGGCGGGGATGAGCAGCAAGGTGGCGGTGAGTTCGGTGACCGCGGACAGGAAGACCAGGCAGAACGCGGCGACCAGGCCCGGTCCGGCCAGCCGCAGGGTCACCCGCAGCAGCACGGCGAGCCGCCGCTGGCCCAGTGACCTGGCCACCTCGTCGAGGCTGACCGGGGCCCGGGCCAGCGACGCCTTGACCCCGACCAGGGCCAGCGGGAAGAACATGATCGCGTAGCAGGCGATGAGCAGCATCGACGTCCCGTACCCGAACCCGGCCGCGTAACGCTCGGTGAAATACGACAGGGCGAACGCGATGACCACCCCGGGTATGCCCAGGACCAGGTAGGTGCTGCGCTCCAGGAGTTGCCGCATCCGCCCGCTGTGCCGGATGGCGAGCAGAGCCATCGGGACGGCCATGACCGTGGCCAGGGCGGCCGCCGCCCCGCCGTACAGCGCGGTGTGCCCGGCGGCGTCGAGCAACGAGACGTTGGACCCGCCGGACAGGGCCGGGGGCAGGCCGTCCGCCATCCAGTACAGGGCCGATCCGACCGGGACGCCCAGCGCGAGCAGGACCAGCGCGGCGAACAGGGCCAGCACCGGCCAGCGGGTCCAGCCCAGCCGCAGCGGCGGGCTGCGGCGCTGCGGGCCGGGCCTGCTGAGGCGGCCCCGGCCGCGGAGCGCCCCCTCCCCGGCCAGGACGAGCAGGCTGAACAGCACCAGGACCAGGGACAGCGCGCAGGACGCGGCGAGGCTGTAGCCGTTGAACTCGGTGAAGATCTCGGTGGTGAAGGTCTGGTAGCCGACGATCTCGAACGCGCCGTACTCGGCCAGCAGGACCAGCATGACCAGCAGGCAGCCGCCGGCGATCGCGCCCTTGGCCTGGCCGAGCGTGATCCGGACGAAGGTCTTGACCCGGCCCGAACCCAAGCTGCGCGCCACTTCTTCCTGACCGGGGTCCGCGCTGCGCAGGCTGGCCGCCACCGGCAGGTAGACCAGCGGGTAGACGGCCAGGGTCATGACCAGGACCGCGCCGCGGAAGCCGTGCGCCCAGGTCCACAGCGAGTTCCAGCCGAAGCTCACCACGAAGTCGGGAATCGCGAGCGGCACCACGACCAGCACCGCCCAGGCCCGGCGGCCGGGCAGGTCGGTCCGCTCGACGCACCACGCGGCGGCGGTCCCGATCACCGCGCAGGCCACGGTGACCGCCACCGCGAGCCGGACGGTGTTCCACAGCAGGGTGCCGGTCAGCGGCCGGAAGATCAGATGGGCCACGTCCGCGGGGCCGGCGCCCTGGGCCTCGATGAGCAGGAAGACCAGCGGCAGGGCCAGGATCGCGGCGACCAGGTAGCTGACGGTGAGCAGGGCTGCCGGGCGCTGGCCGCGCCGCGCAGCGCCCGCGGGCCGCTCGCGGGGCCGGTCGGTCAGCGTACCCGAGGTCATCGGCGGCTCACAGCAGGCCCGCCTGGCGGAGGAGGGCGATGGCCGCCGAGCCGTCGCCGAGATCGGCGATCGTGATCGGGTTCGGCTGGAGCTGGCTGAAGGGGGTCTCCGGCGCCGACGTGGTCACCCCGTCCGCGAGCGGGTACTCGTAGCTCTGCTCGTTGCCCTCGGCCCGGCCGATGATGTCCTGGCCCTGCTCGCTGACCAGGAAAGCCAGGAACTTCTGCGCCGCGGCCTGGTGCTTGCTCGACTTGAGCACCGCCGCGCCGGACACGTCGATCACGTACCCAGGATCGCGCGGGGCGAAGTAGGCGAGCTGCGAATGGATGGCGGACGCGCCGATCTCGGCCCTCAGCCGGTACCAGTAGTACTCGTTGATCAGGCCGAAGGCGACCTGGCCGCGGTTCACGTCGTTGACGAGCGTCTCGTTGTCCGGGACGAGGTGGCTGGCGGCGGTGGACTTCATGCCCTGGAGCCAGCGCAGCGCGGCGGCCTGGCCGTAGGTCTTGAGCACCGACGTGACGATCGGCTGGAAGTCGGTCTCCCCGGCCGCGAAGGCCAGCTTGCCCTGGTACTTCGGGTCGGCGAGTTGCAGGATCGAGGTCGGCAGCTGGCTCTTGGCGATCAGCGAGGGGTTGTAGATGAGCACGCTGACCCGTGCCGAAACCGCCACCCAGTCACCGGCCTGCGAGTTGTACTTGGCCGGGGTGCGGGCCAGGGTGCTGGTCTGCACCGGGGCGAGCAGCCCCTTGTCCTGCAGGAACTCCAGGGCAGGCGAATTCTCGGTGTAGAAGACGTCGGCGGGTGAGTGCGAGCCCTGGACCGCGATCAGGTTGGCCAGCGTGTCCTCGTCGTCGTTGCGGACGTTGACGTGGATACCGGTCTGCTTCTCGAACACGGTCACCAGCCCGTTGACGGTCTGCTGGTGCTGGCCGCTGTACAGCGTGATCGACGGCCCGGAGGACGGATCGGAGCCCGATGATCCGCAGGCTCCGAGCACTCCGCACACGGCCACGGTCAGGACGACGGTCAGCCAGCGCCTCATGCGTAATAACCCTCCCCCGGTCGGCAAGAAACTTAGCTTAGGCTAACCTAACTAATCCTGTCAGCCTGATCTTGAGACTGGTGGCGCGACGCGGCCGGGAAGACGGCCAGGCCGGCGGCCACCCGTGGCCGCGCCCAGGGCCAGGGCCAGGGCCACGGCCAGGGGCCACGACGGCACTACACATGCACGGTTCTTCACACCGGCGTTCCGGCATCCGGAAGTTTCCGCGGAACTTCCGGCTTCCGCGGAAATTTGTGGCAGACGGATTCAGGAAGTCGCCGCCCCCGAGGAGGTCGCTGCGAACGGGTCCGGATGCCAGGTGGCGCTGCGCTAGGAATTTACCCCGGAGCAGGCGGCGGGGGGCGTCATGCGGGCCAGGCCGGTCTGCTGCGACGCGTTAGTCTGGTAGTAGGAGTAGGCCTGGCCGCCGGATATCACGGGACTGGCGAAGTACTGGGCGACGCCGTGGTCGGCAGGGACGTCCGCCTTGGCCAGGACCTGCCCGGTCGCCGGGCTCGCGCACACCACGTCGCCCGTGCCGCCGACCCAGACGACGCCGCCGCTGTAGCTGGGGAACGAGCTCCAGCCGCCGCCCGCGCCCCGGCCGACCTGGACGGCCCGGGCCAGGTTCCCGTTCGGGGCGAACCAGACCCACTCGCTGTGCCCGGATCCGGTCGTGCCCCACACCCCGCCCGAGGTCGCGACCAGGTTGCCGCCGCCGCCCGAGGCCAGGGCGGTCTGGCTGGCAATCGTGTCACTGGGCAGGTTGAAGACCACCAGCCGGAACGCGGTCGACGATCCCTGGGCGGCGATGCCGACGTACACCTTGCTGCCGTCGGGTGAGACCGCCACCGAACTGGCCCTGCCCGCGAGCACCTGGACCTGGTGGACCTCCTGGCCGCTGGCCGGGTTCACCACCTGCACCATCTCGCCCGCGGCCACGTACAGGTTCCCGTCGGGCCCGCTGGTGAGCACCCCCTGGCCGCCAAGACCGACCCCGCCGATGGCTGGCACCGGTATCGAGGAAGTTCGGGCCAGCGTGCGGGCGTCATAACCCTGCAGGACGATGTTGCCGCCGTTGTACGACGACACCATCCAGACGGTGTTCCCGACGACGACCGGCGGGTTCAAGACCGGCATGTTGTACGGGACCGAGGCCACGACGGCCCCGGTGGCCGGGTCGATCCGGTCCAGCGTGCTGGTGTTTCCGATCGCGTACAGGGAGCCGTCGGCGCTGACCAGCGAGCCCTGGAGGAGCGCCTGGTGGCCGATCAGCTTCGCGCCCCAGGGCGCGCCGCCCACGGCCGTGGCCGGCGTGGTCTGCTCGGGCGAAGAGGACGTCTGGGCCGGCGAGCCTGACGAGCTGGCCGACGAGGCCGGACCGCCGGCCGCGGCAGGCGGGTTGTGGTGCGAGTTGGCCAGGACCGCGATGCCGGCGCTGGCGCCGGCGATGACGACCACGGCCGCCGCGGCCAGGGCCGGGGCCCAGGCGCGGCTCAGGCCCAGGCCGCCGCGCCGCGGCCGCGGCACGCGGCCCCGTGGTTGACGACCCCGGGTTTGACGACCCGGGCGGGGCTCGCTGACCAGGCGGTACGCAACCTGCTCGACGGTCACCGGGCGCGGCGGCTCGGGCGTGATCCGGTGCAGTATGTCGGCTAGCCGCCGTTCCTCGTTGTTCACGACGTCACCCCTCCGCTAAGCAGCTCCGATAGGCCCGGCGCGTCCCTGAGCCTGGCCATCGCCTTGGCCGCGTGCGCCTTCACGGCCCCCACCGAGCAGCCCATGGCCTCGGCGGTCTGCGATTCGGTCTGGTCGGCGAAATAGCGCAGCACCACGACGGCCCGCTGCCTGGCGGGCAGCCGGTCCAGCGCCGCGAGCAGCGACTGGCGGGCATCGACCTGCGCGAACACGTCATAGGCCTGCGTCTCGGGGAGCCGGCCGGTCGCGATCTCGCCGGTCCAGCGCCGTTGCCGCCAGCGCAGGAACGTGTTCACCATGATCTTGCGCACGTACAGTTCCGGTGCGTCCTGCCGCCGCAGGCTGGCCCAGCGCGGCCAGGCCGCGGCCAGCGCGGTCTGGACCAGGTCCTCCGCACTCGGCCAGTCCCCGGTCAGCAGCCAGCCAGATCGCAGCAAGGCCGATGATCGCGCCTCCACGAAGTCACGAAACCCGTCTGGCTCGGCAAGATGTTCAACCCCGGTTAGCGTGTCCACCGATCCTCCGTTCCGGCACAATCTTCGCAACGCACGGCGGCCTCACGTGTAATAGAGACGCTGGGTGCCCGGGAAGGTTTACTCCCGGAGCCGGCGCAGGGTCTCGTTCGCCCGCCGCTGCTGCGACTCGGCCCGGTAGGCCTGCCGCCTGGCGTCCGCGAGCTGCTGGCGGGCCTGCGCCAGCTCGGCTTCCAGCCGCCGGACCGCATCCGCCAGATCGCGCTCAGCCGCGTTAGCGGCGTCGGCGGTGCGGCCGGCTTCAGCCACGGCCCGTTCGGCCGAAATGATCTTCTCGCGGTGACGACGTTCGCGCTCGGCACTGGGCTCAACCGGCTCGGGTTTCTTGGTTTTCGCAGCTGGCGCGGACGGCGCCGGCGCGCCGCCGGGAACTAGGCCGAAGCCGGCCCAGTGCGCGGCGCGGACCAGGGTGCCGAGGCTGGCCGCCACCTCGGGGTCGGCCAGGGCGGCGTCGAAGGTGGCCGTCACCTCCTCGCGGACCGCCGCGGGCGCGGCGGGCAGGTCGTCGAGGGCCTGCCGGGTGAGCTCGTCGACCAGCCGGGCCCGGGCCGCGGTCAGCTCGCGGATCCGCCCGCCGTCCAGCCCGCCGTCGCGGAGCTCGGCGGCCAGCACGGCCAGCCGGTCACGGACGTCGGGATCGGCCCGGACCAGGCGGTTCACCACCCAGGCCGACCGGGTTGGCTTGCGCAGCGCGCCGATCTGCTTGGCCGTGGCGCTCTCCCCCGCCGCACGGGCCCCGGCGACGAGCTCGGCGCGGCGGGCCATAAAGTCTTCCGGGTCGGCCTGGTAGAGCTCGGCCTTGGCGTCGGCTAGCAGGTCGTTCATCTTGATGGCGGCGTGGAGACTCCGGCCTTCAGGCCGGGGAGGATACGCCGCTTCACCTCCCCGGAAATGTCAGTAGTGGTCGATAGTGTGTTCGTATGTCTCGGTACCGGCTGTACCCCACGCCCGCCCAGCAGGCCGTGCTGGCCGACCACTGCGGGCATGCCCGGTACGTGTGGAACCTTGCCGTCGGGCAGCACGCGCACTGGCGGCCGGACCGCGCCAGCGCGCGGCGGGTACGGCACCTGCAGCGCAAGCTCGCCCGGGCCCGGCGCGGGTCGAACCGCCGCGGCCAGGTCAAGCGCGCGGTCGCCCGGCTGAAGGCCCGCGAGAGGGACCGGCGCACGGACTGGGCGGAGAAGGCCGGTACCGGCATCGCGCGGCGGTTCGACTTGATCCGGGTCGAGGACCTCAAGATCGCCAACATGACCCGGTCGGCGAGGGGCACCCAGGAGAACCCGGGCCGCAACGTCCGCGCCAAGGCCGGGCTGAATCGAGGCATCCTGCGGTCCGGATGGGGCTTGCTGGTGCGCCGGCTGGCGGACAAGGCGCCTGGAAGGGTGGAGAAGGTCAAGCCGGAGTTCACGAGCCAGCGGTGCTCGGCGTGCGGGCGGGTGGATGCGAACTCGCGTGAGAGCCAAGCGCGGTTCGCGTGCACTGCCTGCGGATACGCCTGCAACGCTGATGTGAACGCGGCCCAGGACATCGCGGCGGGGCACGCCGTGACTGCGCGGGGAGGCTTCCGGCATGCCGGGCCGGTGAACCGCGAACCTCAATTGCTTACCTCCCAACGGACGTGAGCGGCTGGAATCTCCCGCCTTCACTTCAGGCGGGAGAGGACGTCAACTTGAGAGGATAGGCAGCATGACCGACATCGTGCCATCGGGGCAGGGGCGGCTGCTGACCGCGCGCGGGAACGTGATGGCGTTCAAGGCGGTGGCGGCCCAGACGGGCGGTGACTTCTCGCTGATGGAGCGGACCGTGCCGCCGGGGGCCCGCACCCCGCCGCCGCACCGCCACGTGAACTGCTCGGAAGCGTTCTTCGTGCTGGACGCGACCATTACGTTCTGGCTGGACGGTGCCGAGCTGGTGGGCGGGGCCGGGGACTTCCTGCTGGTGCCGCGCGGGGCGGGCCATACGTTCGGCAACCGCGGCGCCGAGCCGGCCCGGCTGCTGGTGCTGCACGCCCCGGCCATGGACGCCTACTTCGCCGAGCTGGACGCGCTGTGGGCCGGGCCCGAGCCGCCGACCCGGGAGGCCGAGCGGGAGCTGATGAGCAGGTACGGGATGGAGCCCGCCTGACGGTCCCCGCCTTAAATGTCAGGGGGCTGACGTAGGTTTGGGAGTATGCCTCCGATCGCATCTGCTGAGGTAAACCTGGACACGCTCGAGGAATACCGGCGGGAGCTGACCGGGTACTGCTACCGCATGCTCGGCTCCGGGTTCGAGGCCGACGACGCCGTGCAGGAGACGATGCTGCGGGCCTGGCGCGCGGCCGAGGGGTTCGAGGGCCGGTCGAGCGTGCGGTCGTGGCTGTACCGGATCGCGACCAACATCTGCCTGGACATGCTGCGCGGACGGCAGCGCCGGGCCCTGCCGATGGACCTCGGGCCGGCCTCGCCGCCGGTCGAGGCGCTGTTCGGCGACTCGCGCCCGGAGGAGACCTGGATCTCGCCGATCGCGGACGAGCGGGTGCTGCCCGACCACGGCGACCCGGCGGACATCGCGGTGGCCAGGGACACGATCAGGCTGGCGTTCGTCACCGCGCTGCAGCACCTGCCGGCCCGGCAGCGGGCCGCGCTGATCCTGTGCGAGGTGCTGCGCATGCCCGCCACGGAGGCGGCCACCACGCTCGGCACCAGCGTGCCCGCGGTCAACAGCGCGCTGCAGCGGGCCCGGGCCACGCTGGCCGCGCTGCCCGAGGACCAGCGGCCGGTGGCGGTGCAGGCCGACCAGGCCGGCCTGCTGGCCAATTACGTGGACGCGTTCCAGCGCTATGACCTGGATCAGCTGGTCACGCTGCTGCACGAGGACGCGGTGATGACCATGCCGCCGTACACGCTGTGGATCAAGGGCGCGGCGCGCGGATCTTCTCGCCCTCGGCCCGGCGTCGCGCCTGCCGTAAGCGTTACGCGGCATTATTGACCCCGTGAGCATCGATCCTGCTGGTGTCGGGCAGCCGGGGTTCGTGGGCCGGCACGGACTGGCCTCGCCGCAGCGAGAGGCCCTGGCCCAGGAGGTCATGGCCTCGATCCGCTCGCTGGGACTGAAGACCGTCCGGCTGGCCGTGGTCGACCAGCACGGCGTGCCGCGGGCCAAGATGCTGTCCCCGGAGGCGGCCATCGCGGCGATGTCCGACGGGCTCGACTTCTCCGGCGCGATCTACAGCCTGGACACCGGCAACCAGGTGTTCGTGCCCGCGTTCGCGCAGGGCGGCGGGTTCGGCATCGAGGAGTTCACCGGGTTCCCTGACGTGATGCTGGTGCCCGACCCCGCCACGTTCAAGGTGCTGCCGTGGGCCGATCGCACCGGGTGGATGCTGTGCGACGTGTACTTCGGCAACGGGAAGCCGATGCCGCTGGACGGGCGCGGGCTGCTGCGGCGGATGCTTTCGTTGCTGGCCGACGCGGGGTTCGACTTCCTGGCCGGGATCGAGGTCGAGTTCTACATCGCGGTCCTTGCTCCGGGGCCGCTGTCCCCGTCGGACGCCGGCTTCACTCCCTCGCCGCCGCCGGTCAGCGTGTTCGAGCGCGGGTACCAGTACTTGTCGGAGGTCCGGCTCGACAGCATGGGGCCGGTCCTGGAGGCGATCCGCGACGCGCTGGACGGCGTGGGGCTGCTGCCGCGGTCGATGGAGGACGAGTGGGGGCCGGGGCAGCTGGAGTTCAGCTTCCCGCCGTTTTCCGGGATGGCCGCGGCTGATGCGGCGGTGCTGTTCCGGTCGGCGGTCAAGCAGGTGTGCCAGCGGCGCGGGCTGCTGGCCACGTTCATGTGCCGGCCGGCGCTGCCGAACTTCTTCTCCTCCGGCTGGCATCTGCACCAGTCGCTGCTGAACCGGGCGGACCGGTCGAACGCGTTTTTTTCTTCCGCCTCTCCGCTGTCGGATGTCGGCCGGCGGTACGTGGCCGGGCTGCTTTCGCATACGGCGGCGATGGCGCCCTTCGCGGCGCCGACGGTCAACGGGTACAAGCGGTTCCGGCCGTACTCGTTCGCGCCGGACCGGATCAGCTGGGCGATGGAGAACCGCGGCGCGCTGGTCCGCGTCCAGGGCGCGCCCGGGGACGTCAGCAGCCACGTGGAGATGCGGCTCGGCGAGCCCGCCGCGAACCCGTACTTCTACCTGGCCTCGAACATCGCGGCCGGCCTGGACGGCATCCGGCGGAACCTGGAGCCGCCGCCCCCGGTGACGGCCGACCCGTACGCCACCGAGGCGCCGCCGCTGCCGGGGTCGCTTCGCGAGGCGGTGGACGCACTGGACGCGGACCAGTTCTACCGGTCGATGTTCGGCGCGACGCTGGTGGATTACCTCGTCATGATGAAGCGGGCCGAGATCCGCCGGTACGAGGACGCTATGGCGGCCGACGCGGCCGCTGACCTCCCCGGCTCGGACGTCAGCGAGTGGGAGATGCGGGAGTACTTCGAGTTCTTCTGAGTTCTGTGCTCGCCTTCCGGCCGCTGGGCTTCCGGCCGCTTGGCTTCCGGCTGTGGGGCGCTCTGGGGTCAGCGGGCCCGGAGGTCCACGGAGTACCAGGTCGTCGGGTCGGCGGGCACGGGCTGGAAGTCGTAGCGCAGGCCGCCGGGGCCGAGGGCGACGAGGCTGACCGACGTGGTGCCGTACAGGCGCCCGTCGGGCAGTTCGTGCCGGACCACGATCGCGGCCGGGTCGGTGTCGGACAGGCCGTCGCCGCCGGCCAGCGTGAGCCAGTCGCCCCAGGCGTCCTTGATCGTGGCGGCCGGGCCGGCGTCGGGACGGTGCGCGGCGAACCTGGGACCGAAGTGCGCGGCCTTGGCGTCCGCCGGTGGCCCGGTCTGCGCTCGGGTCTCCCCCGAGGCCGGCGGGTAGCCGCGGCCGCCGTTGGTGATGATGTGAGTCTGGTCCGGTTCGAAGTTCTCCAGGGCGACGCGGGAGCCGTCCCAGCTGAGCATCAGCGCGGTGGACAGGTCCGCGCAGATCAGCAGGAACGGATCGTAACTGGCCAGTGTGCTTAGGTCGTCATGCAGGTCCCTGAGCACCTGCTGGCCCTCGGCGGCGGCACGGAGCGGGAGGTCGCCGCGGGAACGGCGGTTCTGCGGCGAGGCCTGGGTCCCGCGGGCGTTCAGGACGCAGCCGACCCGCGGGATCCGCGGGTGGACCGCCAGCCAGGTGCCGCCGGCCTGCTCGTCACGCCCGCCCACCAGGGGTGATCCCGGCCAGTGCCGGGCCGGCGGCTGCCACGGCCGGCTGGTCAGCTCGTCGCGGAAGCCCAGGAGCAGCAGCGGCATCGGTTCGGCAGGGGCGAGACTGATCACGACGGTGCACACGCACTGACGATAGCCCTGGTGGAGGTTCTCGTGATCATCCCGTTCGGGGACGGCTGGCGGTTCGGGCCCGAGGCGCCGGGTGCCAGCCTGCCCGGATTCGACGACAGCGGGTTCGAGACCGTGACGCTGCCGCACACGGTGACGCCGCTGTCCTGGCAGGAGTGGGACCCGGCGGCGTGGGAGCGGGTCTGGGTGTACCGCAAGCGCTTCGACGCGCCGCCCGAGGCTGCTGGCCGCAGGGTGTTCCTCGACTTCGGGGCGGCCATGACCCACTCGACGGTGACGCTGAACGGGACCGAGGTGGCCGACTACCTGGGCGGGTACCTGCCGTTCTCCGGCGAGATCACCGGCGCGCTGGCCCCGGCCGGCAACGTGCTCGCGGTCCGGCTGGACTCCGGGTTCAACCTCAACGTGCCGCCGGACCGGCCCGCGCCGGCGGTCAGCACGTCGGTCGACTTCTGGCAGCCGGGCGGAATCTACCGCGACGTGCGGCTGCGCGTGGTGCCGGAGGTATTCCTGGCCGACGTGTTCGCCAAGCCGGTCAACGTGCTGGATCCGGCGGCGCGGCAGGTCGTGGTGCAGGCCACGGTGGACGCGGCGGTTGTGCCCGACGGGTCCGTGGAGGTATCGGTCTCGTTGCGTGAGGAGGATCGCGTGGTGGCGGCGGGGCGGGCGCCGGTGGCTTTCGCCGCGCCTGGCCAGGCCACGGTGACCGTGACGCTGTCCGGGCTGGGCGGGGTGACGCTCTGGGACCTTGACGAGCCGAAGCTCTACCACGTCGTGACATCGCTGCGGGTGGACGGGAAGCGGCGGCACGAGCACCGGGTACGGATCGGGTTCCGTGAGGCCACGTTCGCGCTGGACGGGTTCTACCTCAACGGGCGCCGGGTCACGCTGTTCGGGGTCAACCGGCATCAGTTCTTCCCGTTCGCCGGGGGCGCGATGCCCGCCCGGGTGCAGGCCAGGGACGCCGAGATCATCCGGCGCGAGCTGAACTGCACCATGGTGCGCTGCTCGCACTACCCGCAGTCCGAGGCGTTCTTCGACGCCTGCGACGAGCTCGGGCTGCTGGCCTGGGAGGAGGCGGCGGGCTGGGGCTACCTGGGAGACGCGGCGTGGCTGGCGCTGGCCTCCCGCGACATCGGGCAGATGATCGTGCGGGACCGCAACCATCCCTCGATCGTGATCTGGGGCGCGCGGCTCAACGAGACGCCGAACAACACCGCCTTCTACACCGCTGCTAACGAGCTGGCCCACGGCCTGGACGACTCTCGGCAGACGGCCGGCGCGATGGCCGGGATGCGGCTGACCGCGGACTACCAGCAGGACGTGTTCGCCGAGAACGACTACTCCTCGGTGACCGTGGCGGGGGTCAAGCAGCCGTCCCTGGAGCCGCCGGTGGACGGGGTTGGCCGACCGTACCTGGTCACCGAGGCGGTCGGCACGCTGTCCGGGCCGGCCCGGTTCTACCGGCGCACCGACACCCAGGGCGTCCAGCAGGGGCAGGCGACGGCGCACGCGCGGGTGCACGCCATCGTGGCCGCCGACGACCGGTACTGCGGGCTGCTGGCCTGGTCCGGGATCGACTACCCGTCCGGCGCGGGCGGCAACGTGTACCGGGGCGTGAAGTACACCGGGGTGGTGGACCTGTTCCGCGAGCTCAAGCCGGGTGCCGCCATCTACCGGGCGCAGGTCGACCCGCGGGTCAGGCCGGTCATCGCGCCCGCGTTCTACTGGGACTTCGGCCCGACGTCGCCGGTGACCAGCCTGCCGGGCGCGATGATCTGCGCAAATCTGGAGCGGTTGGAGGTGTACGTGGGCGGGACGCACTTCGCTTCGTTGACGCCGGATGCCGGGGATTACGGGTCGCTCGCCTACCCGCCGTCGTTCGTCGACTTCCGCGGGGTGGACGGGTCTTCGCGGCCCGAACTGCGGATCGACGGGTACCTGGGATCTGATCTGGTCGCGTCGCGGTCGTTCTCGTCGGACCCGTCACTCGACACGCTGTGGCTGGCGGCGGACGACGACGAGATTGCCGGCGACGGGGTGGACGCGACCCGGGTGGCGTTCCGGGCGGTGGACGGCTGCGGGGCGCCCCGGCCGTATGTCACCGGGCTGGTGACGCTGTCCGTTTCCGGTCCGGCGGTACTCGTCGGGGAGAGCCCGTTCGACTTCGCGGCGGCGGGCGGGGTGGGTGCGGCCTGGATACGGTCGCTGCCGGGTTCGGCGGGACACGTCGTGGTGTCGGCCAGCCACCCCGGCCTGGGTCAGGCGACGGTCCGTGTGCGGGTGCGGTGAGGCGTGGCCTGTCACATGGTGGCGAATTCTGCCGACGGCCGCGGCGGCGGTGTCTACAACCAGGGATCTCTCGCCGCGTCGAGAACCCAGATTATCGGTAACCGAGCGGTCGGCGGGGGCGGCGGAATCTACGACGACGGTACCCAAGCAACGGTGACGCTGACGGACTCTCTCCCGGCCGACAACGAGCCAGATAACTGCGAGCCACTCAGCTCCATCACCGGCTGCACCGGCTGAACCCCGCCGGTCAGATCGGCCGAATGACCCGCCTGCGCCGGTACAGGGCACTTCGCGGCGCCAATCGAAACTACGTGTGTGGTTATCGTTTGCACGACGGACCGCCCCGTACGCCGAACCGGCTGGCCTGTCCACCGGACACCCTGCTCAACCCGGCACCAAAACGCGGGCTGGAGGGCGTGAATGCTCATAACAGAGGGTGACCTCCCCCGTGGACCAGATCGGCTTGGCGGACGGGCCTTAGCCCATGAGGGCGCCGATCGGTGCGATCACGTGGTCCGGGTGAGGGCAGACCCAGACGGCGGCGCCGTCCCTGACATCGGCCATCAGCCCGTGACCGCGGTCGTGCTCTGGGCACAATGGCCATTCCGGTGACTGCCCGGCGCCGACGAGCACGTCGGACGCCCAGCTCTGGAACTGCTCCGCGAGTTCCCGCACCTGGTCGGCGGGTGAGCAGTCGCGCATAACCCAGACACCCTGACCGGTCACGCCTCGTCCGGCGATCCAGCCGCAGACCGCCCACGGACGGTCCTCGTGTGCTTCGGTCCTGATGTCTGGCACGGGCATCCGGGTAGCGGCCAGGTCGCGCAGCAGCGGCGCGGCCGCCGCCCGGAGCACCACCGCATCCGCCTCGGTCAGCGGCTGCGGGCTCCGGAGCAGTTCCCTGGTGCGCTGCACGCGCTGGTAGGCCTCCGCACCCAGCCTCTCCCGGATGAACTCAGGGTCCCTGCTGGAATACAAGCCGCCTCCGTTTTTCTGCCAGCGCCGCGATTCCTTTCGGGTGCCAGAAACTCTGTCACAGCCGCTGGCCTGGTGTCTTCAGCCGAACCGCGGAAGGGGTCAAGTTCGGCATCGAGCCGCTGTGCGATTTAGCCGTGATAGCTGCTAGGCGTAGTCGTGTAGGTACGGCCAGATGGGGCGTGCCAGGCCAAGACGCCGGGTTCAGGTTGCTCCAGTCGCCACCCCTCAGCCTGCTTACATCGATGATGGTGCCGACAGAGCGGGGCGAGATCGCACTCGCAGGTGATTCCACCCTGATCCCAGGGGACCGTATGGTCCAGGTCACAGCGCGCCGCGGGGCGGCGGCAGCCTGGGGCGGTGCAGGTCGCGTTGCGAGCGCGGATCAAGTGGGCCAGCTTGCGGCTGGGGTGGTACCCGACCTCACCGTGGGCGTGGTCGCAGGAACCGCGTGTGACGGGGATCATGCGGATGGTCAGACCGGGCGGGTCAGGGCCTCCCGGGGGCCCGGTCCCGGGCGGCGGGTGCCGGCCGGGGAGGCAGCCGTGCGCAGCGGCGGTGCCGTCGGGGTTTACCGCGGTGACGCACCATCGGGTGCGTGGGTGGCGGGCCGCGGCGGCGGCCAGGTCGCGGGCGTCGTCGCCGTCTACCAGGCCGAACCCGTCGGCGTGGCCGGGTGCCTCGGAGCGGCCCTGGAAGGTGGCCCAGGGCACCGTGATGGTGACCAGGGCGGCCAGGCTCGGCCCGGCCGCAGGGCCCGGACGGGGACCGGGACCGCCGGGACCGCCGGGACCGCCGGGACCGCCGGGACCGCCGGGACCGCCGGGTCCGGGATCGGGTCCGGGATCAGATCCAGAGCCGGGCGACTGGGTGTCCTCGGGCGGCTGGGCATCGGCGGGCGGTTGGTCCGGGGTGCTGTCGGCTTCCGCGGCGGCGTCGGGGGCGGTGACGGGGGCGGTGACGGGGGCGGTGACGGGGGCGGTGACGGGGGCGGAGGCGGAGGCGGAGGCGGGCAGGTCGCGGCTGTCACGCTCTTGCAACAGGTCGAGGTAGGCCTGTACGCGAAGCTCACGCAGGCTGCCTGGCAGCCCGGCCGCGCGCAGGTCCAGGGCGCGTTGTTCGACGTGCTGCCAGGAGGCGAGGACCTCGTCGGAGGGGAGTTCGCGGGCGATCAGGCCGGCGTTGCCGGAGTTCTCGCGGAACGGGCGAACGTGCGCCTGCCGTTTCCCGGCTTCCTTGCGCTTGCGGACCGCCTCGGGGTCGAGCTTGAGGACCAGCTTGTGGGCGGCCGAGCGCACCTCCCCGAACGTCATCCCGGGCGCGGCCCCGGCCAGGTGCCTGTCGGCCGTGGCCGCGTCCTCGTCACTGAGGATGCTGGTCTCGTCCTCGATGATCCGCAGGTGTACCGCGTGGATCCGCCCGGCGGCCAGCGCGGCGAACGTCTGGGGCAGCCGGGTGGCGACCGTGGTGGCGTACTGCATCTGCTCGGCGGCCGACAGCGGAGTCAGGTGCAGCTCGAAGGCCAGCTCATCGGCGGCGAACTCATCCAGTGGCTTGGCGCCGGAGTGGCGGGAGGCGTACTCGGCCATGGCCGCTATCACCGTCCACTCGTCGCGGGCGGCCTGCCGCCTAGCTGCGGAGATAATCCCCATCAGCTGGTCATCCGAACATCCCGGAAGGCCCTGGCCGTCCTGGCCGGTGACGGTATGCACGACGGTGGACAGCAGCGGGCCGGGGGTCATCGTGTCGGCCTGGCCGCCCTGGGCAAACCCGGCCAGGGTCAGCTGCTCTGGCGGCAGGCACATGTACAAGCCCTGCCCGGTGAAGCCCGGATCGTCCTCCTCATCGGCTGAGGGCGGCAGCGGGAAGCTGCCGGGCTCCTCGTCGTCGCCCGGCGGGCTGGAGAACAGGTCCTGGGGCACGAACCACCGCCCGTTCGGAAGAATCCAGAAATACCCCTTGCGAACAGTATATCTTAAGTATCGTCATGTTACGACTCTAAGCGAATATTTGTTTTATCTGGGAGAGGGCCGTTCTCGAGCCGCGTAGGGTGTTGCCAATCTGTCGTTACGGAGGACAGCGCGCGTGTTTCCCAGTGGGCGCAGCCGCGGGGTGACCGTGGTGGTGGACGGGTTCTTCGCGTTCGTGTGGTTCGGCTGGGGTCAGGCCGACGCGCCGCGTACGGGGAGTACGGGCCAGGCCGCGGTTTCGAGCGCGGCCAGTCCTTCCAGCGGCCCCGGTACCGTTTCCAGGACCGGATCACCGCCGACGGCAGCAGCGGATACCGGGCCGAGCCCGGCCGCTACCACCTGTACATCTCGTGGGGTTGCCCGTGGGCGCAGCGCACCGCGATCGTCCGCAAGCTGATGGGCCTGGAGGGCGTGGTCTCGCTGTCCCACGTCGACGACGTGCGGGACGGCCGGGGCTGGGCGTTCCGGGAACGGCGCGGGCCCGATCCGGTCAACGGCTTCCGGTTCCTGGCCGAGGCCTACGAGGCCATCGAGCCCGGGTACGACGGGCACGTGTCCGTGCCGGTGCTGTGGGACCGGCAGACGAGCCGCGTGGTCAGCAACAACTTCCCCGACATCACGATCGACCTGGGCACGCAGTTCGGGCGGTGGGCGAATCCGGGGGTTGACCTGTACCCCGTGGCGCTGCGGGCCGAGATCGACGCGCTGAACGAGCGTGTCTACCAGACGGTGAACAACGGCACCTACAACGTGGCGGGCGCTACGACGCAGGAGGACTACGAGCGGCTGCGGCAGTTGCTGATCGGCAGCTTGGAAGTCCTGGATTCGCGCCTGGCCGGGCGCAGGTTCCTGTTCGGCGCGGGCATCACCGAGGCGGACGTGCGGCTGTGGCCGACACTGGCCCGGTTCGACCTGAGCTACAACCCGCTGGGCAAGATCAGCGAGCGGCGGCTGACCAGTTACCCGAACCTGTGGGGTTACGCGCGCGACCTGTACCAGCACCCGGCGTTCCGGGAGACGACGGACTTCGGGACGTTCGGGCGGTTCGGCGAGGGGCCCAGGCCCAGCTTCGTCAACGACGCGCCGTGGCGGATCGGCGTCGAGCCCGTGTCCGCCGACTGGGATGCGCCGCACCGCCGCGAGGCTCTCGCGAGTTAGCACGGCGCGGCGCCGCTGGTCAAGCTCGTCAGGTCCCGGCTGAGGTCCTCTGCAGCTCCCGGCCGGGGTCCTCGGCAGCGGCGGGCTTGTCGTTGAGACCGGGCACGGCTGCCCCCTTCACCAGCCAGGAGGCGCTGAAGGCGACCACAGCAATCGCCTCGAACCAGAACAACGAGGGCATGCTCTGCTTGACATCCGCCCGGCCGGCTAGCCGCAAGGCCGGCTAGCCGCAAGGCCGCAAGGCCGGAGGCCGCCCGGGCGCTGGCCAGACTTCCGTCAGACCAGGCCCGCCTGCAGGGCGAGGCGGGTCAGGTCCGCGCGGCGGCGGCAGCCAGTCTTGTCGCGGATGCGGGCCAGGCGCGAGCCGACCGTGCGCACGCTGATGCCCAGCCGGGCGGCGATCTGAGCGTCGGTGCGGCCCTGGGCGACCAGCGTGACCAGCTCGCGTTCCCGGGCGGTCAGCGGCCCCTGCCCCGCGTCCGGCCCGGAGTCCGGCCCGGAGTCGGGCCCGGAGTCCGGCGCGGCCGCGGGCCGCGGCGGCGCGGTCAGCAGCAGCAGGTACTCGGCAGCGGTGGCGGTGCTCATCGCGGCGCCGCGCTGGGTGGCCGCGTCGGCTTCGGCGGGTCCGAGCGCCGTCCTTAGCTCGCGTTCGGATACCAGCCGGCGGTCAGCGTCGGATCCGTCCCTGAACCCTTCGCGCCGCGCGAACGCGGCGTGGGCGGCCCGGACGGTCAGGGCCTGCGACAGGCGCCCGGTCAGGGCGCACAGCTCCGCGCAGTGGTACAAGACGTTGATCAGCTCGAACCAGATACCGGTCCGCATGGTGATCTGGAGGGACTCCCGCAGGCGCGCGGAGGCGTCCTCGAGGCGGCCCGCCCGCAGGTCCAGATGCGCCATCAAGGTCAGCAAGGGGCCCAGGACCCGCAGGTCACCCGCGTCCCGGGACTGGGTCAGCGCGGCGGCGCAGACCTGCTCGGCGGCCGTCAGGTCACCGGTATCGACGAGCACGGCGACCAGCACGTTGGCGCAGGCCCGGGTCAGCCAGCCCGGGATGTCACCCGGGATCCGCTGCACCTGCCTGATCAGGTCCAGCGCACCGTCGTCGTCGCCGGTGTTTATCGCCGTGATGGCCAGGTTCCCCAGGGCCAGCGCCTCGCCGACCAGGTACCCGAGCGCCCGGGCCATGGTCAGGGCCCGGGCGGTTTCCTCGGCCGCCTCGGTGAACCGGCCCTGGGTGGCGAGGACGCTCGACCGGCCGCACAGGGCCTCTACCAGCGCCCGAGACGGCCCCTGCCCTTCGAGGGCATCGCGGATCGCGGTGAAGTGGCCGAGGGCTCCGGCCAGATCGGCGGCGTGCAGCGCCGTCTGGCCACGCCAGAGCTGCGCGTCGCACCAGGTCTGGCTGCCCGTCTTGGCATAACCGGCGGCCTCGCGCAGCAGCGCGTCCTCACCGGCCGCGCGGCCGCGCAGCAGCCACCACGGCGCCAGCGCCACGGCCAGCCGCGGGGCGATGGCGTGATCGTGCGCCATGGCCCAGGCCAGCGCCCGCCGGGTGGTGGCGTCCTCGGCGTCCAGCCGCCGCAGGGCGGCCAGCTCGGCGGTCGTGGTCAGCAGCCCCGCCGCGGCCTGTTCGGCCACGTCCAGGGCGTATCCGGCCAGCGTGGCGGCGGCTGCGTCCTGCTCACCGGCCGCGGCCAGTAGTTCGGTCCCGTAGGTCCGCAGCGTCTCCAGCATCGTGTAGCGGAACCGGCCGTCGGGGCCGGCCCGCGGCGGCATCAGCAGCGAGCAGTCGACCAGGCGCAGCACCGCCGCGCCCGCGTCCGCCCCGGCCACCGCCTCGGCGGCCTCCAGCGTGAACGGTCCGGGGAACACCGACAGGGCGCGGAACACCCGCCGTTCGTGCTCATCGAGCAGCTGGTAGCTCCAGTCCACGGTGGCGGCCAGCGACCGGTGCCGGTCGGGCGTCGCGCGGTCCCCGGCCGTGAGCAGGTCGAGCCGGTCCAGCAGCTGGGTCACCCCGAGCGTCTCGACCCGCGCCGCGGCCAGCTCGATGGCCAGCGGCATTCCGTCGAGCCGGCGCACCAGCCGCGCCACGGCCGGGCCGGTCTGCTCGTCCAGCGCGAACCGCGCGTCGGCCTGCCGGGCCCGGTCGGCGAATAGCGCCACCGCCTCGGCCCGGGCCGCCTCGGCCAGGTCATCCAGGTCGGGTAGGGTCAGCGGCGCGAGCCGGTAGCGCGCCTCGCCGGTCACCCGCAGCGGCTCGCGGCTGGTCGCGAGCACCCGCAGGTCATCGGCGGCGGCCAGCAGCCCGGCGCACAGGGCCGCGGCCCCGACGGTCACCTGCTCGCAGTTGTCCAGCACCAGCAGGAGCTGCTGCCTGGCCAGCACCCGCGCCAGCGCGTCGGCGGCCGGCAGATCCGGCTGCTCGCGCACGCCCAGCGCCGCGGCGACCACCGAGGCCACCTGTGCCGGGTCCCGCACCGGCCCCAGCTCGACCAGCCACGCGCCGTCGGCGAACCGCGCCGCCGCCCGCCTGGCCACCTCCCCGGCCAGCCGGGTCTTGCCGGCGCCGCCCGGGCCCATCACCGTCACCAGCCGGAACTCACCGAGCAGCCCGGTCACCTCGTCCACCTGGGCCGCCCGGCCGACGAAGCTGGTCAGCGCGACCGGCCACCCGTGGACTCCGGCTGCGTCCGGTTCAGGAACCCGGGCGCCCGGCGGGTCCAGGCCCGGCGCGACGAGCTGGAACAGGCGTACCGGCCGGTCCAGGTCCTTCAGCCGGTGCTCGCCGGCGTCGGCCAGGGTGAAGCCCTGCTCTTCCCCCTCTTCCTCATCCTCGACGATGGTCTGCGTGGCCTGGGAGATCAGCACCTGGCCGCCGCGGGCCGCGGCGCAGATCCGCGCCGCGCGGTGCACGGCCAGGCCGGTATACGCCCCGTCCGCAGGGACCGCCTGGCCGGTGTGAATGCCCATCCGCAAGCGGACCCGCGTGCCCTCCGGCCAGTCATGGGCGCCGAGCGAGTGCTGAATCTCGAGCGCGCACAGCACCGCCTGCCTGGCCTCGCCGAAGGCGGCGAAGAAGGCGTCGCCCTGGGTGTCGACCTCATACCCGCGATGGCCGGCGATGGCGGCGCGGACCAGCTGCCGGTGTTCGGCCAGGACCTGCGCGTACCGGTCCCGAAGCGCCTTGACCAGCCGCGTCGAACCCTCGATATCGCTGAACAGGAAGGTAACGGCACCACTGGGAAGCTCGCTCAACCGGTCACCCCATACCACCGCGACTGTCGGCAGGTGCGTTACTACCGTGGATTATCGCAGGACGACGTTGACGATCTTGCCGGGGACGATGACCAGGCGGGCGACATCGTCCGCGGGGTAGCCGGGATGGCGGGCCAGCAGGCCGGTGATCTCGGCCTCGTCGGCCGCAGCCGGCACCTCGATGGTGAATCGCCGCTTGCCGTTGACCTGGACCGGCAGCGTCACGGTGGCCTGCGCGGCCAGCGCGGGATCGGCCTGCGGGAACGGCTCGTAGGCCAGCGACCCGGAGTGCCCGAGCCGCTGCCACAGCTCCTCGGCGACGTGCGGGGCCAGCGGGGCCACCATCAGGACCAGCGGTTCGGCCAGCGCGCGCGGCACGCGGGCCAGCCGGGCGGCGTGCGCGGTCAGCTCGATGATCCGCGCGATCGCGGTGTTGAACCGCAGCGCGGCGAAGTCCTCCCGGACCGCGATGATCGTCTGATGCAGCAGCCGCGTGGTGGCCGGGTCCAGCGGCTCTTTGGCGGCAGCGGTCGTCTCGCCGGTCGTCTCGCCCGTCGTCTCGTCGACGATCAGGCGCCACAGGCGCTGCAGGAACCGGTGCATGCCGACGATGTCGTCGGTGCGCCAGGGGCGGTCGCCGTCCAGCGGGCCCATGGCCATCTCGTACAGCCGCAGCGTGTCGGCACCGTAGGAGGTGTAGATGTCGTCCGGGCTGACGCCGTTCTTCAGGCTCTTGCCCATCTTCCCGGCCCGCCGGGTGACCGGCTGCCCGCGGTACGCCCAGCCTTGGTTATCGGGGGTAACCTCGGCCGCGGGCACGTACTGGCCGCGGGCGTCGGTGAACGCGTCGGCCAGGATGTAACCCTGGTTGAACAGCCGGCCGAACGGCTCCGGGGTGCTCGCGACGCCGATGTCGTACAGCACCTGGTGCCAGAACCTGGCGTACAGCAGGTGCAGCACCGCGTGCTCGACCCCGCCCACGTACAGGTCGACACCGCGCGACCGCATCCAGTAGCGCTCGATGTCCGGATCGACCAGGGCCTGCTGGTTCTGCGGGTCCAGGTAGCGCAGGTAGTACCAGCACGAGCCGGCCCACTGCGGCATGACGTTCAGCTCGCGGCGGTAGCGTCTCGGGCCATCGCCCAGGTCCAGGGTGACGTGCGTCCACCCGGTGGCCCGGGCCAGGGCGGGCACCGGGTCACTGGCGTCGTCCTGCGGCACCGGCCGGAAGTCGGTCATGTCCGGCAGGGTGACCGGCAGCATCTGTTCGGGCAGCGCGATCGGCCGGGACGGGTCGGCCTCGTCGTACACGACGGGGAACGGCTCGCCCCAGTACCGCTGGCGCGAGAACAGCCAGTCCCGCAGGCGGTACGGACCGCCGCTCGGACCGATCCAGTTCCGCTGCAGGCGCTTGATGTTCTCCGGCCAGTCCAGGTCGTCCAGGCCGGCCAGCAGCCGTTCGGCGTAGGCGGTGATACGCAGCAGCCACTGCCGCAGCGGCCTGCGGTAGACGGGATAGTTGCCCACCGCGCTGCGGCCCTCGTCGGTGACCTCCTCGTCGGCCAGCACGGTGCCCAGCCCCGGGCACCAGTTGACGACCTGCTCGGCCCGGAAGGCCAGCCGGTGGCCGTCGACGACATCGCGCCGCTCGGCGCCGGACAGGCCGGCCCAGGCCCGGCCGCCCGGGACCGGGCGCTGGCCGGCCGCGAACTCGGCGATCAGCTCCGTGACCGGCCGGGCCCGGCCGGCTCGGGGGTCAAACCAGCTGTTGAAGATCTGCAGGAAGATCCATTGCGTCCAGCGGTAGAAGGACGGGTCGCTGGTCAAGATCTCGCGCCGGCGGTCGTGCCCCAGTCCCAGCCGGCGCAGTTGCCGGCGCATCACGGCCGCGTTCTGCCGCACGGTGACGGCCGGGTGCTGGCCGGTGTCGATCGCGTACTGCTCCGCGGGCAGCCCGAAGGTGTCGAACCCGAACGGGTGCAGCACCTGGTGCCCGGTCATGCGCAGGTACCGGCCGAACACGTCGGTGCCGATGTAGCCCAGCGGATGGCCGACGTGCAGCCCGATGCCGCTGGGATAGGGGAAGAAGTCCAGCAGGTAGAACTTGGGCCCGGTGCTGGCGCGGTTCGGGGCGTGAAACGTCCCGTCTTGCTCCCAGCGCTCCTGCCAGCGCAGCTCGATCTCGTTGGCCAGCCGGGCGTCGTACCGGAATCGCGGCGTCCCCTCGTCCATCGGACTCTCCTCGTTTGTCGTCATGGGACATGAAAAAGCCCCTCACGCATGAGGGGCTGCCGCACTGAACGATCGGGTCAGTACCGATCGTGTCAGGGCGGCGTTACGAGGAGCAGGCGCGCCATCGGGGCCATGGCGTGAGTGTAACCCGCTGGGTGAACGGTGTTCTACTCATTTCGGGCCGGATCTGGCCGCTGCTCCATGAGGCGACGGACCCCGTCCCGGTCGATCTCTCGCGCCATCGGTACCTTCCTGGACTCGGTTCTGAACCGACATATTTCCGAACGGGCCGTGGTTTCACATACCTGGACGCGCGAATCGCTGACTCGAGGGGATGGCGCCATGGCTGTTCAGCTTCAGAAGGTCCTCTACACGGCGGAGGCGGTGGTGGAGGGCGGACGCCAGGGGCACGGCCGTACCACCGACGGCCGGAGTCACGGATCACCTCTCGCGTCGGGATCGGCCCGACCGGCCACGGCGGCTTCGGACTGGCGGTCTCGCTGGACCTGCACGCGCCGAACCTGACCGCCGTACAGGCCGCGGACCTGATGACCAGAGCTCACGAGCGCTGCCCGTACTCGGTCGCCACCCGGGGCAACATCGAGGTCACGCTCACCGTCGACGGGACGCCGCTGGCGCAGGCGGCAGCGTCTGCGGCTAGCTGATCGGTTGCTTAAAGAACGGCGAGCAGCGCCCTGGTCCAGTCGCGGTAGCCGTCCTGGCTGGGGTGGAAGCAGTCGGAGGCGAACTTCCCCGTCCACGGCGGCAGGAAGTGCGCCGATATCTCGGCCACCGGCAGGCCCCGGGCCGCGGCGACCTCATGCAAAGTCCGGTTGATCCGCGTCAGGTAGGGTCGGCTGGCCCGGCCGAGCAGGCCCGCGTACCCGGCCGGAACCGGCAGGTCGAGCACGACGGTGCGGTCCGGCACCGCCGCGAGCAGCGCGCGAAGGTCGCCGAACAGCTTCCCGGGCCCGCTGTACAGGATGTCGTTGACGCCGATCCCGCAGGTCACCAGGTCCGCCGAGGCGGGCAGCCGGGGCAGCTGGTGGTACAGCACGTCACGGATGAGCGAGCCGGACGCGGACAGGTTGAGCACCTGCCACGGCAGCCCGGTCCGCTGGCGCAGCACCTGCAGGGCCTGGCCAACGTAGCCATACTCCGGGCCCGGCGCGCCAAGGCCCTGCGCGGTCGAGTCGCCGAGTACGACCCACAGCGGGCCGGCCGGCGCGGTGCGCAGGACCTGCTCGTTGTGTGCCTGCCAGTGATCGGCGAACGACACGCAGTCGGCGCGCATGGCGGTAACGCCGTCGGCCCACCGCCCGAACGGGCCGGCGCGCAGCCCGGTGATCTCGGCGGCGTGGGTGCGGGTCAGGTAGGTCCCCATGGTGGCGACGATCTCCACCGGCGAGCGCCGCTCGCCGATCCCCGTCCCGCTGTGCCCCGTCTCGCTGGCCGGGCTTCGCAAGGTCAGACCCGAGACCGCCGGCATCCGCAGCATGCTGCGCCCCCATTCAGATTTACGCGGGACAAACGACGCTAAACGAATGGGTGGATACCTGTCAAAGCTCAGATGTCTTCGACGGACCGCGGTTCTCGCCTACGCTGCTGACATATGGAACCGGTACCCGCGCGCATCGGGGTCGCGGGCGACTGGCACGGGAACACCGCGTGGGCCACCCGGGCCGTGCGCAAGATGGCCGGGCTGCTGCCCGGAGACGGACCGCGGGTCATCGTGCATCTGGGCGACTTCGGCATCTGGCCCGGTCCGGCCGGCCGAGAGTACCTGGCCCGGCTCGACGCCGCGCTCGCCGAGGCCGACGCGGAGTTGTCCTTCATTGACGGGAATCACGAGGACTTCACCCAGCTGGCGCGGCTCCGGCCCGGCCCGGACGGACGGGCACAGGTCACCGAGCGGATCTACCACCTGCCCCGCGGGCACCGGTGGCGCTGGCACGGGCGGGACTGGCTCGCCCTGGGCGGCGCGGTCAGCCTGGACCGCGCCGGGCGGACCGAAGGCGCCGACTGGTGGCCCGAGGAGGAGATCACCCTGCGGCAAGCGGGCTCGGTGATCGAGGCAGGGCGCGCCGATGTCATGGTCACCCACGAGTGCCCGGCCGGCATCGACCACGCGTTCCCGCCCCCGCCACCCTGGTGGTCGCGGTCCGACCTGCGGCGCAGCGACGCGCACCGCGGCCTGCTCCGCGAGGTGGTGCTGGCGGTGCGGCCGCGCTGGCTGATGCATGGCCACCTGCATCTGAGCTACCAGCGTCAGGTCGACCTGGGCGGCGGCCCGATCGAGGTAACCGGCCTGGACTGCGATGGCGCGGATCGCGGCAACTGGGCCATCCTGGACGTCACCGCCATGCGCTGGCTGCGCTTCGCGGGCAGGCCGGCCAGCAACGTCCTGCGCGGCCTGGTCTCCCCTTAGGGCGCGCGGCCGGTCATCCCCTCAGGACGGGTCGATGGACCACGCCTCTTCCGGGGCGCCCAGCAGGTCCACCGGGACCGGGTTCCGGCACCGGGCCGCCGGCCGACATGGGCGCCGGCATCGGTACCGGCATGGGAGCCGTCATCGGCGCGGACGGCGGGGCCAGGCTGGACGGGGTTGGGGCGATGTGCGGATGCCGGGGCAGGCTCGCCGTCCACCGCTCGGTACACGACTTGGCGTCCTTGCAGTACCAGCGGATGTCCGCGCAGGCCTGGCCGCCGTCGGGCACCATCAGCCCGGTCGGCAGCGCGATACCGCACAGCGAGCATTGCGCAGACGGCAAGGGGCGATGCCGGTCGTCACGCTGCGTGGCCATCGATGAGTCCCCCCATGAGAACTGGCGGCTCATCGGACTACCGCTAGCTCTTCGGACTCCCTGAAAATGGGCATCGCCAATGCCGGCGAGGCAGATGCGGCCATAGTTCCTCCCACGGATGCCGGTTACGGCGACCTCCGGCACCCCGTAGTACTTCAGGTACTACGGAGCGAAGTCGACGTGCAGGCTCCTCCTCCAAGTTAGCCACTCAGGCGTGGACGACTCAGGCAAAGCCGCAAAGTTCTTCACTTGTCCACCGAAAGCTACGCAAACGCAGTAGTGAGTCAGAAGTGATCCGAGTACGGCTATGTCGCTTTTGCGATCACTATGCGTGTCATGACTGCTCCGGCGAGCCGCGCGGGGGGCGTCCCGAGCTGCGGTTGGGGGTCGGGACTTGGCGGCGCGGCCGGTAGATTCGGCGCACGGGGTCCGGCTGGAGCTGGGAGGAATGGCGGTGCCTGCTGACTATCAGAGGATCCGCGAGGAGAACATCGCCAGGTACGGCTGGGACACGGCCGTGCTGGACCTGCTCGGGCAGCTCTACAGCGAGCGCACCCACTTCATCTTCGAGCTGATCCAGAACGCCGAGGACGCCGGCGCCACCGAGGTGGCCTTCGAGCTGTTCGAGGACCGGCTGGAGCTGCGGCACGACGGCCGGCTCTTCACCGAGGCCGACGTCCGCGGGGTCTGCGGCGTGGGCCAGAGCGGCAAGGCCGGCGACAAGACCGACGGCGTGACCGGTGACAAGGCCGGCGGCATGACCGGTGACAAGGCCGGGGACGTGACCGGCGGCAAGGCCGGCGACCTGACCGCGATCGGGAAGTTCGGCATCGGCTTCAAGTCGGTGTACGCGTACACCAGGACGCCGCGCATCTACAGCGGCGGTGAGGCGTTCCGGATCGAGAACTTCGTCCGGCCGCACGCGGTGGACCGGCCTGCCGCGCCGCTGGCCGGGACGCTGTTCGTGTTCCCGTTCGATCACGACACGGTGCCCGCGCGGGTCGCGGCGCGGGAGATCGCGACGGCCCTGGGCACGCTCCAGCCCCGGATCTTGCTGTTCCTGCGGAACATCGAGCGGCTGCGGACCGGCGGGCCCGCCGCGGCGGACTCGGTGCTCGAGCGCTCGGTGGCCGACGGGCCGGGGACGTCCCGGCGCGCGACGGTGTCCCGGGACGGGCGGCGGGAGGGGTGGCTCACCTGGCAGCGCGAAGTCGTGGGCCATCCGGGGCAGCGGGTCGAGGTCGCGTTTGCCCTGGCCGGCGACCGGGTGCTGCCGGTGGGCTCCTCGCCGCTGACCGCGTTCTTCCCGACCGAGAAGGAGACCTTCCTCGGCTTCTTGATCCAGGGGCCGTACCGGACCACGCCGGCCCGGGACAACATTCCCGGGGACGACCCGTCGAATCAGGCGCTGGTGCGCCAGACCGCGGCGCTGCTGACCGAGGCGCTGCCGGAACTGCGTGACGAGGGGCTGCTCACGGCGGACGCCCTGCAGGCGCTGCCGCTCGAGGAGGCCCGTTTCCCCGAGGGTTCCATGTTCCGGCCGCTGTTCGACGCGGCGGGCGACGCGCTGACCGCCGAGCCGCTGATCCCGATGGACGGCGGCGGTTACGGCGTGGCTGTCGACCTGCTGCTGGCCGGCCGCCCGGAGGTGCTCGGGCTGCTCGACCCCGGCCAGCTCGGCGCGCTGTGCGGGGCGGGGCGGCCGGTCTGGTTCGCGGACGCGTCGATCACCGAGCGGGACACCCCGGCGCTGTGGCGGTACCTGAGGGACGAGATCGGCGTGGACGAGATCACGCCCGAGGCCGTGGTGGACCTGGTGACCGGGGAGTTTCTTAACCAGCAGAACGACCAGTGGATCACGCGCTTCTACCGGTTCCTGGCCAGCTACCCGTCGCTGTGGCCCGCGGCCGGGGCCAAGCCGGTCATCCGGCTCGAGGACGGAGAACAGGTCGCGGCGCTGGATGGGCAAGGCCGTCCGGCGGTTTACCTGCCCGGTCCGGCCCCGAGCAGCCTGCCGACGGTCAAGCGGGCCGTCGCCGACTCCCCCGCGGCGCAGCCATTCCTGACCGCGCTGCAGCTCACCGCGCCGGACGTGGTGGCCGAGGTGCTCCAGGTCGTGCTGCCTAGATATCGCGGGCTGGACATCGCGGACCTCGACCCGGCCCGGCACCAGGCCGACCTCGAGCGGATCGCATGGGCCCTGGACGAAGCGGCGGCCGGGCGGCGGGCCGAACTGATCGAGAGCGTCCAGGCCACGGCGTTCCTGATCGGGGAGAACGCCGCCACCGGCGAGCAGGCGCTGCTGCCGCCGCCCCGGCTGTACCAGCGCGGCAAGGACCTGGAGGCCTACTTCGAGGGCAACGCCGGTGCGTGGTTCGCCCGCGACGGATACGGGCCATGGCTGGTCCAGTTGCGGGCGATGGGCGTCCGGCAGGCAGTGGAGGTACGCGCCCGCACCCCCAACGCGGCCGGGTACGTGGTGATCACCGTGGACTTCGGGCGGAACGAACGCGGGCTCGACGGGTTCGACCCCGGCGCCGAGGTCGACGGCCTGGACTTCGCGCTGGCTCATCCCGGCCACGCCCGCTCGGAGTACGTCTGGAACGTGCTGCTGGCGCCGAACCGCCGACTGGTGGCGGGGGTGGTCGAGCGGTCGGTGCTCACCTCGTTCAGCGAGTCGAGCCTGGAGGAGACCAGGTCGGCGATGGGCCGGGCCGCGGCGGACCAGGCCTGGCTGCCCGGCCGGGACGGCGCCTTCCGCCGGCCAGGCGAGCTCTCGCTCGACGACCTGCCGCCGACCTACACCCGGGACGAGGGGCTGGCCCAGGCCCTGGGCATGCTCCGGCCCGTGGTGAGCGAGGCCGCCCGCCAGCTCGGGGTGCCGGCCGAGGTGCTGTGGGGGCTGAGCGAGCGGCCCGACCTGGTGGCGCTGGTCGAGCGCGAACTCGGCGCGCAGCCGTAACGTTGGTGTGGGCAGGACCGAATTTCCGGGAGGACGACGCTCGATGATCCGCAGCACCATGCAGGACGGCCCGCTCACCATCGGCGCGATCATGCGGCACGGCGCCCGCGTGTACGGCCGCAGTGAGTGCGTGACCTGGACCGGGGCCGGCACCCGCCGGGCCTCGTACGCCGTCGTGGCGCAGAACGCGGGACGGCTGGCCCGGAGCGCTGGCCCGGCTGGGGATCGGGGCGGGCGACCCGGTGGCCACGTTCTGCTGGAACAACCAGGAGCACCTGGAGGCCTACTTCGGCGTGCCCGCGATGGGCGCGGTGCTGCACACGCTGAACATCCGGCTGCCCGGCGCGCAGGTGGCCCAGATCGTCAGGCACGCCGGGGACCGGATCATCATCACCGACGACAGCCTGGTCCCGCTGCTGGCCGCGATCAAGGACCAGATGCCCGCCGTCGAGGCGTTCATCGTCAACGGCCCCGGCGACGCGTCGGCGCTGGAAGGCACGGTGCCGGTGCTACGGTACGCTGACCTGCTGGCCGGCGAGGATCCCGGGTACGACTGGCCCGAACTGGACGAGCGGGCCGCGGCGCTGATGTGCTACACCAGCGGCACGACCGGGAACCCGAAGGGCGTGGTGTACTCGCACCGGTCCACCTACCTGCACGCGATGGCGGTCATGGCCGCGCCGCTCGGCATCAGCGAGGCGGACCGGGCGCTGGCCATCGTGCCGATGTTCCACGCGAACGCGTGGGGCCTGCCCTACTCGGCGTTCCTGTCCGGGGCCACGCTGCACATGCCCGGCCCGTTCCTGCAGCCCCAGCACCTGACCGCCTTCATCGCCGCCGAGCGGTCCACGGTCACCTCCGGGGTACCGACCATCTGGAACGCGATCCTGGACTACGGCCAGGACCACGAGATCGACCTGTCCTCGCTGCGGCTGGGCAACTCGGGCGGGGCCGCCGCGCCCAGAGTCATGCTGGAGCGGTTCGGTGACCGGTACGGGCTGCGGATCATCCAGGGCTGGGGCATGACCGAGATGAGCCCGGTGGGCGGCATGGCGATCCCGCCCGCCGAGGTGCCCGCGGGGACGGCCGAGGACCTGGACTGGCGGATGCGCTCGGGCCGGGTCATCCACGGGGTCGAGATGCGGCTGATCGGCAAGGACGGCGAAGAGCTGCCGTGGGACGGCGTGAGCGAGGGCGAGATCGAGGTCCGCGGCCCGTGGGTCACCGGGTCGTACCACAACGACCCGGCGCCGGAGAAGTTCCGCGACGGGTGGCTGCGCACCGGCGACGTCGGGACGATCGACGACCGCGGCTTCTTCACCATCACCGACCGGATCAAGGACGTGATCAAGTCCGGTGGCGAGTGGATCTCCTCGGTCGACCTGGAGAACCAGCTCATGGGCCATCCGGCCGTGCAGGAGGCCGCGGTGATCGGGATGCCCGACTCCCGCTGGGGCGAGCGGCCGCTGGCCAGCGTGGTGCTCCGGCCGGGCATGACGGCCAAGCCCGCCGAACTCGCCGATTTCCTCGGTACCCGGGTGGCGCGCTGGCAGGTGCCGGAAAACTGGACGTTCGTGACCGAGATCCCGAAGACCGCGGTCGGCAAGTTCGACAAGAAGGTGCTGCGCGCCCGCCTGGCCGGCGGCGAGCTGGAGGTCGAGCGGGCCAGCTAGC
This sequence comes from uncultured Actinomycetes bacterium, assembly GCA_963819785.1. Lineage (GTDB taxonomy): Bacteria > Actinomycetota > Actinomycetes > Streptosporangiales > Streptosporangiaceae > Palsa-504. The sequence continues at coordinate 553,577 of CAWFXW010000026.1, forward strand.
ACCGCTGGCCCGGCGGGTAGCACCGGTAACCGCCGGGCCCCGGCTGCCCTACGTCCTGGCGCGCCGGGACGTAGGGCCCGTTCCTGGCTGGCCAGAGACCCTATTGCGCATACCGGGACAGACAGTCCCATCGAGGTATCAACACATCCCAGCAGGGACGGTTGGCCCTATCAGCGCGTCCCGGGAATGCTTCCTGAAGGAGGCAGTAATGGCTACTCCAAGTCCAGCTCCAACCCCGCAGCAGCCGGTACGGCTCGTTCCCCCGATCGAGACGTCCAAGGCGGCACCGTCGGCCGGTAACCCGGCCATGGTGGGGTTCCCGAGCTTCATCGTGGGCGCGCTGACGATCGGAATGGTGAACATCGGCGTCGTGTCAGCCACGGCCGTCGGTGCCTCGATGCCGCTCGTGCTCGCGGCCGCGGCCGGGATGTTCCTGGCCACGATCTGGGCGGCCCGGCTCGGTGAGAGCGCGGCGGCCGGGATCTCCGGCATCGTCGGGAGCTTCCTGCTGAGCTACGCCCTGCTCACGCTGGGCCTGATCCACAACTGGTACGGAATCGGGCTCGCCGACATGGCCGGCACCCAGAAGATCTTCGTGATCACCTGGATCGCCATCGTGTCGATGCTCCTGCTGGCGACACTGCGGCTGCAGGCGATCTGGACGCTGCTGTTCGCGGTGGTCGACGCGGCCCTGATCCTGAACCTGCTCGGGATCATCCAGAGCTCGGCCGACATGACCAAGGCCGCCGGATGGGTTCTGATGGCTGTCTCGGCCATCGTCGCCTACCTCTTCTTCGGCTCGGCCTCCGGTGCCACCGGAGGGAAGGAACTCCCGCTGGGGCCGCCGATCCTGCACAGCTAACTCGGCGCTGACCAAGCCGGCCCGAGGTCCGCGCACCGTCACGGTGCGCGGACCCCGGGCCGCGGGCGTTCCAGGTACAGCCGGGCAGCCGGGACGCGCCCCCCGGGCTACTGCGTGATCGTGAAGCCGTCGGCGCCCACCTTGACCTCGGCGGGCTGCCGTTCGGGGATCACCGGGCGCGGGCGGCGGTCCAGGTCGAGGACGGTGCTGGCTTCGGTGTACCAGGACGGGATGACCGGGTTGCCCCAGAAGTCCCGGCGCCGCGGGTCGCGCACCGACCAGCGCAGCACGGGATGGTCCGGGTCGCCGGTGAAGTAGTCGCTGGTGTAGAGCTCCACCCGGTGCCCGTCGGGATCGCGCAGGTAGACGTAGAAGGCGTTGGACACGCCATGCCGTCCCGGGCCGCGTTCGATCAGGAACTCCTCGTGCAGCGAGCCGAGAATGTCGCAGATGCGCAGCACCTGGTGCGACTCGTGGGCGAAGAACCCCAGGTGGTGCACCCGTGGCCCGTCGCCGCCGGTGAGCGCCACGTCGTGCACGGTCTGCTTGCGGAACATCCAGGCCGCGTACAGGGTGTCGCCGTCCTCGATGGTCTCGGCCAGCCCGAACCCGAGCGAGGAGTAATACTCGTAGGCGGCCCGCACGTCGGGCACGACGATGTTGAAGTGGTCGAGCCGGGCGGGTTCGGCGCCGCGGCGCAGGTCGTAGCGCTGCTGCAGGCGCGGCGCATGCTCGGCGGCGAAGAAGAACTCGACGGTGAAGCCGAGCGGGTCCTCGGCCCGGACGCTCTCCCCCACCCCGGGCGTGGCGCCCGCGGGCGCCCGTGCGGTGCGCGAGCCGAGCGCGGCGTAGAACGCCTCGGCCCGGTCGAGGTCGGCGGCGGACCGGACCCGGAAGGCGAGCCGGGCCGCGGCGGCCAGCGGGCCCTGGCGCAGGATCAGGTTGTGGTGGGTCAGCTCGTCGTACCCGCGCAGGTACAGGGCATCGTCCTCGACCCGGGTGACCACCAAGCCGAGCAGGTCGACCCAGAACCGCCTCGACTCGGCCAGGTCGGTGACGACCAGCTCGGCGTAGGCGGCCCGCACGATGTCAGGGGGGTCCATGCTCATGCTCACGCTCCGAACCGGGGGACGCGGGTGCCGGCCAGCGGGACGTGGACGATCCGGGACTCGGTGTAGAAGTCCAGGCTGTGCGCGCCGCCCTCGCGGCCGAGCCCGCTGGCCTTGACCCCGCCGAACGGAGTCCGCAGGTCCCGCACGTTATGCGAGTTGATCCAGGTCATGCCGGCCTGCACCGCGTCCGCCACGCGGTGCGCGCGGGCCAGGTCCGCAGTCCACAGGTACGCGGCCAGCCCGTAGGGGGTGTCGTTGGCCAGGGCGATCGCGTCAGCCTCGCCGTCGAACGGGGTGACGCACACCACCGGGCCGAAGATCTCCTCACGGAAGATCCGCATCCACGGCTCGACATCGGCGAACACCGTCGCGGCCAGGAAGTTGCCGGCGGCTGGGCTGGCGGGCGGGAGCCGCCGGCCACCAGGCGCGCGCCCTCGTCCAGGCCGGACTGCACGTAAGACAGCACCCGGGCGTAGTGCTCGGGATGCACCAGCGCCCCGATCTCGGTTTGCGGATCCGCGGGGTCGCCCACCGCGATGCGGTCGGCCCGGCTGGCGAGCCGGGTGACCAGATCGTGATAGATGGACCGTTCGGCCAAAATTCTCGAACCCGCCGTACACCGTTCGCCGTTCAGGGAGAACACCCCGAACAGGGCACTGTCGGTCGCGGCGTCCAGGTCGGCGTCGGCGAAGATGAGGCACGGCGATTTGCCGCCCAGTTCCATGGACAGGCCCTTGAGGTGCGGCGCGGCGGCGGCCATGATCGTGCGGCCGGTGCTGGTCTCGCCGGTGAACGAGATTCTCGGCACGCGCGGGTGCGCGACCAGCGCAGCGCCCGCGACCTCGCCGATCCCGTGGACCAGGTTGAAGGCGCCGTCGGGCAGGCCCGCCTCGGTCACGATCTCGGGCAGCAGGCTGGCCGACAGCGGGGTCCACTCGGCCGGCTTGAGCACCACGGTGCAGCCCGCGGCCAGCGCGGGGGCGAGCTTCCAGGTCTCCAGCATGAACGGGGTGTTCCACGGGGTGATCAGGCCCGCGACCCCGGCCGGCTTGCGGATGACGTAGCCGAACTGCTGGCCGGTCCGGAAGGCGTCCTCGTGCAGGGTCACGGCCAGGTCGGCGAAGAACCGGAAGTTCTCCGCGGCGCGCGCCGCCTGGCCGCGGGCCTGGGTCACCGGCAGACCGGTGTCGAACGTCTCGAGTTCGGCGATGCGGGCCGCGCGGGCCTCGATGCCGTCGGCGATGTGGTTCAGGACGCGAGCCCGCTCGCGGGCGGCCATCGCGGGCCAGGGGCCTTCGGCGAAGGCGCGGGCGGCCGCGGTGACGGCGTGGTCGACGTCGTTCGGCCCGCCCGCGGCGACCGTGGCGTACGGCCGGTTGGACACCGGGTCGGCGACCTCGAACGTGGCGCCGTCCGCGCTCGGGGTGTGCGTCCCGGCGATGAAGTGCTCCAGCTTGGCCGGGATGTTCGGCGGGGTCACCGCCGGTCCCGGCCCGCCGACCAGGCTTCGTAGTCCGGGCGGCGGGACTGCGGGAGGGGGAACAGGCCGTCGATGGTCTCGCCCGCGGCGACCCGTTCGGCGACGAATTCCTCCTGGTGTTCCTGCTCGCGGGCTTCGGCCAGGACCTCGGCGGCGATCGCCGGGGGCAGGACGACGACGCCGTCGGCGTCGCCGGCCAGCAGGTCACCGGGCTGGATGGTGACGCCCGCGCAGGCCACGGTGACGCCGGTCTCCCAGGGGACGTGGCGGCGGCCGAGGACGGCCGGGTGGACCGCGGCGTGGTAGACCGGGATGTCCAGGCCGGCCAGGGCGGTGCTGTCGCGGATCGCGCCGTCGGTGACGATGCCGGCCGCGCCGCGCACCTGGGCGCGCAGGGCCAGGATGTCGCCGATCGTGCCCGCGGCGGCCTCGCCGCGGGCCTCGATGACCAGGACCTCGCCGGGACGGATGGCCTCGATGGCGCGCTTCTGGGCGTTCATCGGTGGTTGCGCGGCGGACAGGTCCTCGCGCAGCGGCAGGTAGCGGACCGTGCGGGCGTAGCCGGCCATCTTGCAGTGCGGGCGGGTGGAGCGCAGGCCGTCCAGGGTGACGGTGTTCAGGCCGCGCTTGCGCAGGACGGCGGCGAGGGTGGCGGTGGAGACCTCGCGCAGGCCGTCGAGGACCTCTTGATCGGGTGCCGAGGGGTGATGCGCGGCACCATGGGCGGCTCCGCGCGCAGCGCCATAGGCAGCACTGCGCTCGGCGTCGGTGGCGCGGGGCATGGCGCCGGGAGGATCCAGGCGGTAGTCGGCCTCGACGATCGGGCTGCGCAGCCGTCCGGAGGACTGGTCGCCCGCGCTGACCTCGACCTCCACCACGTCGCCGGGTTGCACCACGGTCGAGCCGGCGGGCGTGCCGGTGAGGATCACGTCGCCGGGCTCCAGCGTGAGCAGGCGGGACAGGTCGGCCACGATGTCGCCGAAGCCGAACAGCAGGTCCCGGGCGGGCCAGGCGTCCTGGGCCAGGGTCCCGTTGACCCAGGTGCGCAGGCGCAGCGCCTCCTGGTCGACCGCGCGAGCGTCGATCAGCCGGGGGCCGATCGGGGTGAAGCCGTCGATGCCCTTGGACCGGACGTTGGAGCCGCGGTCGGCGTAGCGCAGGTCGTAGACGCCGAAGTCGTTCGCGGCGGTGAGGTGGGCCACGTGGTCCCAGCCGTCGGCGGGGCGGACCCGGCGGGCGCGGCGGCCGATGACCAGCGCCACCTCGCCCTCGAAGGCGAGCAGTTCGCAGCCGGGCGGGCGCGCGACCGGGTCGCCGCTGGCGGCCAGCGAGGAGGCGGGCTTGAGGAAGTACGACGGCCAGGCCGGCATGGTGCCGCGCTCGGCCGCGCGGCTCCGGTAGCTGGCGTGTACCGCGACGACCTTGCCGGGAACCCGCTCCAGGGCTCCATGGTTTTCCGGCATCGTGCGCAGCATCATATCTGGAGGGTCTGGATGTGGGCGCGGTCGCCGGCGGGGTCGAGGATGGCGAGGATCTCGACCGGGCCGCCGTGGGCGGTGATCGCGTGCGGGACCATACAGGAGAACTCCGCGGCCTCGCCCGCCTCGACCAGGATGACCCGGTCGCCGAGCTGGAGACGCGCGGTGCCGGACAGGACGGTGAACCAGTCCCGCCCGGGATGGACCCGCAGGTCGGCCTCGTAGCGGGGGGACGTCGGCGCGGTGATGCGCAGCTTGGCCACGGACACGCCGTACGGCGCCCGGTCCGGTGAGGTCAGCAGCCAGGTGGTCGCGCCGCGCACGACATCGCGGCGCGGCCTGATCACCACGTCACCGTCGTCGGCCGACTCCACGAGCTGGTCGAGCGTGGTGCCCAGGGCCCGGGCGATGACGGCCAGCTGATCCAGCGCGATGCGCCGGTGGCCGGTCTCGATCCGGCTCAGGTTCGACGGGCTCACGTGGCAGCGGCGGGCCAGCTCATCCAGCGACCAGCCGCGGGCCACCCGCAGGCCCCTGATCCGCTGGCGCACCAGGGCGTCCACATCCGTTTCTTGCTCCATTGGCAAGATGCTATGCCATTTCGGCATGGATCGCGTAGCGTCGCGGGCATGGAACACCACTCCGACTCGCACTCGCACGCACACTCCCATTCGCACGACGCTGATGACTTCTCCGCCGACATCGACCTGCTGGACCTGGACGGCGAGGTCCTGCATACGTACCTGTCCGGGGCCGTCGGCTGGGTAGGCCAGGTGGCCGCCGGGCGCCCCGTGCACCGGATCCTCGACGCGGGCGCCGGGACGGGAAACGGCGCGCTCGCCCTGGCCGGGCAGTTCCCCGAGGCCGAGGTGATCGCGGTGGACCGGTCCGGTGAGCTGCTCGCCCGGCTGCGGGCCAAGGCTCGCGACCGCGGGCTCGACGGCCGGGTGCGGACCGTCGAGGCCGACCTGGACCAGGCCTGGCCGGCGCTCGGGCCCGTGGACCTGACCTGGTCGGCGCTGGCCCTGCACCACCTGGGTGACCCGGACCGGGCGCTGCGGGAGATCTTCGCCGCCACCCGTCCCGGCGGGCTGCTGGCGGTGGCCGAGATCACCGAACCGCACCGCTTCCTGCCCGAGGATGTCGGCGTGGGCCGCCCCGGGCTCGAGAAGCGGGTCATGGCGGCGGTGGCCGAGCACCACGCGGAGGCGATGCCCTACCTGGGTGCGGACTGGGGTCCGCTGCTGGCGGCGGCCGGGTGGACGGACGTAGCTGAGCGGGCGTTCGGCATCGAGCTGAGCGCTCCGCTGCCGCCGGCCGCGGGCCGCTTCGCCCAGGCCTACCTGCGGCGCACCCGCACCCACCTGGACGGCGCGCTAGCCGGTGACGACCTGGCCGCGCTCGACGTGCTGATCGCCGACGACGGGCCCGGCAGCGTCCTGCGGCGCCAGGACCTGGCCATCCGCGGCACACGCACCCTGTGGACGGCGACCCGGCCCTGACCTGACCCGGCCCTGGCCTGACCCGGGTCGGACCTGACCCGGGTCGGACCTGACCCGGGTCGGACCTGACCCGGGTCGGACCGGGCGGGCCCGCTGGCCGCGGACGGCCCGGTTTAGCCTGTAACGGACGGGCTGGCGACGCAGGCTTGAGGGAGACGCGATGGACCGCAAACAACGGATCAGCTACCTGCCGTTCGAGGCGATGGACGCCGAGATGCAGGCCGAGATGGACCGGTGCATGCGGGAGGGCACCCCGCGGCCGGAGAGTTCGGCGGTGCGCGCGCACGTTCCCGCCTGCTTCTGGGCGTTCGCCCGATCGTGGGAGGAGATCTTCCGCAATGGCGTCTGCGATCACGCCATCAAGGAACTGTGCCGCGTATACGTGTCGCGCTCGGTGAAATGCGAGTACTGCGGGAACCAGCGCTCGGAAAAGGCCAGGGCCCAGGGCCTGAGCGAGGGACAGTACGACGACCTGCTCAACTTCGAGACCTCGGCCAGGCTCACCGAACGCGAGAAGGCGGCGCTGGCCTACGCGGAGGCGATCACCTGGCGGCTGGACGCCGACGACGCCCTGTGGGAGCGGCTGCACCAGAACTTCTCCGAGCCGGAACTGGTCGAGCTCGGCTGCTTCGTCGCCCTGACCATGGGCCAGCAGAGCTGGCTGCGGCTGCTGGACATCGAGCACCACGAGGTCCTGGCCGGGACGGCCGCCTCGATGGCGCCCGGCTTCGGCACCCCGCAGGCGCTCGCCGCGGCCAAGGCAGCGGAGGATTACTGGGCGCGGAAGCCCGCCGCCCCGGCACGCTAGGCTCGGCGCTATGCGACTGGCGACGATCAGGACACGGGGCGGGACGACCGCGGCGCGGCTCGACGGGGACGTGCTCGTCCCGCTGGACGCGGCCGACGTGGGCGAGGTGCTCGCCGCGGGCGGACTCGGGCGGCCGCGCGAGGGCGCGGCACCGGTGCCGGCCGCCGAGGCGGACTTCGCGCCGGTCGTGCCGCGTCCGGGCAAGATCATCTGCGTGGGGCTGAACTACCGGGCGCACATCCTGGAGACCGGGCGGGACCTCCCCCAGTACCCGACGTTGTTCGCCAAGTTCGCCGACACCTTGACCGGCGCGCGGGACGACCTGGTGCTGCCGTCGGTCAGCGAGAAGGTCGACTGGGAGGTCGAGCTCGGCGTGATCATCGGCCGGCCGGTGTACCGGGCCACGGCGGCCGAGGCCGAGGCCGCCATCGCCGGGTACACGGTGGTCAACGACGTGTCGATGCGAGACTGGCAGCGCCGCACCCTGCAGTGGCTGCAGGGCAAGATGTTCGAGCGCAGCACGCCGGCCGGGCCCTACCTGGTGACCGCGGACGAGACCGGGAGCGCGCCGGACCTCGAAGTCAGGTGCGAGGTCGACGGCGTGGTCATGCAGCAGTCGCGGACCTCGGACCTGCTGTTCGGCGCGGCGGAGATCGTCGCGTACGCGAGCCAGGCGGTCACCTTGCGGCCCGGCGACCTGATCGCCACGGGCACGCCGGGCGGGGTGGGCAATGCCCGCAAGCCGCCGGTCTACCTGCAGCCGGGGAGCGTGCTGCGGACCTGGATCGAGGGCCTGGGCGAATGCGTGAACCACTGTGTCGCGGAGAAGATCGGCTAGCGATTGTGGTCAAACCCGGGGTTCACCTCCTTCTAGGAAAGACGAGACGTCTACGGGCAGCCCTCGCCCCTGCCGTCGTCGTCTGGTCATCGAAGGAACTATCCAACTGTAAGGCTGGGCTCAGAACAACACCGCCGGTCAACGTAGCAAGACCGCCACAAGGACGGTCGACTGCCACGGCAACCCTGTACTTTGTTCCAGATGCGGTCTGGTAAACCCCACCCGCGAGCCCCCCGCCGACCCGGCGTTGCAGGATTAAGGCTGTTCCGGCTGGCGGATCTTATTGGCGAGCTCATCTATCGCCTTGGCGACTAGGCGAAGGCTCCCGGCCCCTCGGGCGAGCTGACCCTCCCAATCTGTCAGATCCATCGTGTATGACACGGGGGGCACCGGGCCGAACGGACCCTCAGCACTGATTACGAAGGTATGTAGCTGTGGGCCGGCCTTTTCAGGAGGTTAAAGCCCTGGCCGAGAGGCCAGGTGAGGATGCGGCCTGGCGGGGCTGTGGCGGCATCTGCAGGGATGGCTGTTGAACTGGGAAAACAGTTAGCGGCTGAAGGTGTGATTCCGGCCCGGTGCGCCGGCCCTTGGCGCCGGGCCCGGTATGCGCGGCTGCCCGTGGCTTAGTGCCCTGATGACGGAATGCCCGTGCGGCACGTTAGTCCCGGTTGTCCCAGTGGCGTGGTGGATCCGGCTTCCGCGGAGTGCTGTGGTAGCTATGTAGACACACCAAAATTAACTGAGTTTGCGGCGTGTCGCGTGCCAGGATGCTGGTATGAGCGCGGACGCGGAGTTCTTGGGGCGGATCGGGCCGGAGCTGGAGTTGCTGCTGCCGGAGCTGGATGAGAAGGCGCGGCGGCTGACGCTGGGGATGGTGGCGCGGGCGGCCGGGAAGGGCGGGACCGGGGCGGTAGCGAAGCTGACGGGGGCGTCCTGGCAGACGGTCGCGAACGGGGCGGCGGAGCTGGGGTCCGGGGATGTCGTGGCGGGCGCGCGGGTCCGCCGGCCGGGGGCGGGCCGCCCGAGGCTGGCTGAGGCTGATCCGGGGCTGGTGCCGGCGTTGCTGGCGCTGGTGGAGGACTCGGCGCGGGGAGATCCGCAGTCGCCGCTGGCGTGGACGACCAAGAGCGCGGAGCACCTGGCCGGTGAGCTGGCCAGGCAGGGGCATGGGTGCAGCCCGCAGACCGTGTGGCGGCTGTTGCACGAGCAGGGGTTCTCCACCCAGGCCAACGCGAAGGTGACCGAGGGGCGGCGGCACCCGGACCGGGACGGGCAGTTCCGGTATATCGCCGGGCAGGCCAGGGAGCACCTGGCCGCGGGCCTGCCGGTGATCAGCGTGGATGCGAAGAAGAAGGAGGAGGTCGGGGAGTATGCGCAGGCGGGGCGGGAGTGGCGGCCCAAGGGCACCCCGGTGCGGGTCCGGGACCACAGCTTCGAGGACGGGCAGGGCGGGCACGCGATCCCGTACGGGGTCTACGACGTGGGGGCGAACACCGGGTTCGTGAACGTGGGCACCGACCACAACACCGCCGCGCTGGCGGTGGAGTCGATCCGCCGCTGGCACGACCTGATCGGGAGGGACGCCTACCCGGCCGCGGGGCGGCTGCTGATCTGCTGCGACGCCGGGGGGTCCAACGGGTGGCGGAACCGGGCCTGGAAGGCCGGTATCGCGGCGCTCGCCCGGGAGACGGGCCTGGAGATCACCGTGTGCCATTTCCCGCCCGGTACTTCTAAGTGGAACAAGATCGAGCACCGGCTGTTCTCCCAGATCACCCTGAACTGGCGTGGCCGCCCGCTGACCAGCCACGATGTCATCATCAACACCATCGCCGCGACCACCACGGCCACCGGGCTGGCCGTCACCGCCGCCCTGGACACCGGCGCCTGCCCCACCGGGGTCCAGGTCAGCGACGAGCAGATGACCGACCTGGAGACCAGGACCTTAACCCGCCACTCCTTCCACGGCGACTGGAACTACACCCTCGCGCCGGTACCCCGGCCCGCGCCGGCGGCACCACCCCCCGCGCCCGGCCCGGCAGCCGCCGCCCGCGCGGCCGTGGCCCCCGCCGTAGCCGCCCTGGCCAGCCCCGAGCTGACCGGCCTGTCCCGCCACGACCTGGGCGCCCTGGCCGCCAGCCTGGACCTAGCCCAATGGCTACCCCGATCCACCGCGAAAGCCGGATCCACCGCGATAACTTCCGGATGATGGAACTGGTACCCGGATACTGGTGCAGGCGGTACCCGCGTGAACCGCGGGATGGCCCGTGGCGCAGCACCCGGCCCGCCGTCCTGCTCCGCTTGCGGGTATGCGCCGTCCGTTCTACATTCCAGCCATGGCGGCTGCCGGCACCTGGGCGAGTTAGTGTGTCATTATCGTTTGCACGGCGGAGTGAGCTGATGCCTTCAGCAAGCCGCTTCTGCGCGTCCGCTCTGTCCTTGAACTGGTCGATCAGCGGCAGCGGGGATCGATCTTGATCCGCACGTTCGTTGCTACCGTCGGACCGCTATTGCCGACAACCAGGTTCAGAAGGACTCCAGATTCGTCATCACTGCGGACATCTGCCCAGACATACGGCTGAGCGGCATCGATCCTAATCTGCCGCTGAATCGCGGTCTGCTCCTCGACGGCTACGGCGGAGCGGTCAGCGGCACCCGCAGACCTGCGGCTATACCACACAGCCGCCAGTGCGATAACAGCGGCGGCGACCGCTACCCAGTCCCCGGCATTCATGTCTGCGTCTTCCCGCTCAGTGTCACAAAGTGGAGTGCCGACCTGCTGTCATCATTGTGATCCTGCTGCCGGGACATGCCCGTCTGGCGACGAGCCGCTTGCTATCTGTCCCGCGCTGTTCTCAGCCGACTGCCCGGCCGGGGCAGTCGGCTGCGGCTGAGGGATGGCACCGAGCGCCGCCTTCGCCCAAGGCGGTTGCTACAGAACTTGAAAGGCCAAGGTCTGGCTGCTATGACGGTGCGGGTTCGAGGCTGAGCCCCCGTTCTGGGCGAGGGATCTGTCTGTCAGCCCGTGATTGGATGTAGCGGAAAGGGTTCCGGACGGTCACGGCCAGCTGGCCGGCCGACTCGGTACCGGCTCTTGCGGGCACTGGCTGACGGACGCTGTGCCTGGGTGTCACCTGTCGGGTGGTGTCCTGCCTGGGTTGCCGGGGCTGCGCGCGGCGGGCAGGTCGGCTCTTGCCCGGCTGGCTCCCGGCGGGAAGTCGGCCTGGGTGTCTTGGGCGCAGTGTTCGAGCGCTTCGCGGAGCTCGTCGTTGTTGCCGTCCGGCGCGTCAGCTGCCGTTGTGGTCGTCGGTCCGGGTGGAATCGGGTGCCGGCAGCACGATGGTGCGGAGGATCCGCCGCGTCCGATCCGGCGTGGCCGGGTTGGCCAGGTATGACTGGAGCAGGCTGAGGAACCCCCGGGTCAGCTCGTTCAGCTCCTCGTCGGTCATCCACATGCCGGCCATGCGGTAGCCGGCCCCGTCGCGCCGCAGGTCGATGTGCTCCCGGTCGAGGTAGCGGTCGAAGTCGGTGAGGAGGGCTGCGACGTAGCCGTAGAAGGCGCGCCGGTGGTCGTCGGATGTCCATGAGGCCAGGTCGTCGGGTGACACCGAGAGCGCTGCCCGCAGGACGTAGGTGCGCTCGATGGTGCCGCGCACCCGGCGCTCGGACACGATGTCCAGCACGCCTGCATCGATCAGGTGGCCGAGATGCCGGTACAAGCTGGTGGGTGGCACGTCAGGCAGCTCCGCCCGGAGGTCTGCGGTGGTCAGCTTCCGGTCGCCGAGGAAGGCGCCGGTGATCCGCAGCCGTACCGGGTGGAGCAGCAGCTCTGCGCTCTTCACCCCGCCTAGGGTATCATTTCCACTTGTGGGACTATTCCCGCACTTGGTGGCACCGGTGCTCTGGCCGGACCTGGCCGAGGACGGGAAAAGGATTATCGAGCAGCACAGTGGAGGTGGTCGCGATGCTCGTCCCGGCAATCGCCGAGGTGCTCGCTGGCCTCATCGTCGTGTGGCTGGCCATCCGGATGCGGCAGGGGCGCGTGGCGCGCGGCTCGGCCGCCGGGGTACGGACACCGTCCACGATGCGCAGCGATGCAGCCTTCGAAACGGCCAACAAGGCTGCTGCGCCCCTGGCAGGGGCAGGCGGTGCCGTCTTGGCGGCCGGCGGTGTCCTCGCCGCGGTCCTGCCCAGGCACCTATTCGGGGCCTTCGTCTTCGGCGGCGTGGGAGTCTTTCTCCTCTTTTGCCTGCTCGGCGCGGCGACGGGCGTCAGAGCCTCCCGATCGGTTCCGTGAGCCAGCATGCTTACCCGCGACGGTCCTTCAAGAGGCTGACAGGCCAGGGTCTGGGACCTATGGCGGTCCGGGTTCAAGGGTGAGTCCGGTCTGGGCGAGGAACCCGCCGATCAGCCCGGGCCGGTACTGGATGCTCTTGAGCCGGTTCTTGATGATCGCCGCGAGCTGGTCCACGTCGCGGGCCATCAGGTTGCCCAGGCCGTTTTTCATGTTCGCCCAGACGCCCTCGGCCGCGTTGAGCTCGGGGGCGTAGCCGGGCAGCCTGACAACGGTCAGCCAGTCCGGGTGAGCGCTGGTGAACTCGCGCATCTTGGCGCTGATGTGGGTGTTCAGGTTGTCCCAGATCAAGATCACGGGGGCAGCCAGCGTATGATGCGCGGCGGCGATCAGGTCTGCGTAGTCGGCCTCGGACATGCTCCGGCGCTCGCCCTTGCGGCCCCGGTGGATGCGCGTCCGGTAGAACAGCCGCCCGGGTTCGCCGGCCTTCAGGCAGGCCAGGCCCGCGACCGAGACCCGCCCGGAGCCCTTGCCGGACACCCTGATCACCGGGGTGTGCCCGCGGCGGCCCCAGGTGCGGGCCTTGGGCGGGCGAAGGTTCTGCCCGGCCTCGTCCTCGAAGCAGATCCACGCCCCGGTCGCCGCCGCTAGCCTCGTACCTTCGCCCAGGTCTCGGCCCGCCACGCGGCGATCGCGTCCTCGTCCCGCTCCGCGGCCCGGTGCGCCGCCACCTGCGGGCTGAACCCGATCCGGTGCAGCAGGTACGAGGCACCCCGCAGCGTGTACGACACGTGGAACAGCCGCCTGATCAGCGCCACCACCCGGGCCAGCGTCCACCGCTGGTCTTCCTTCCAGCCATAAGCTGCCGGGCCCAGGTCCAGCGCGGCCCGCAGCCGGGCCAGCCGGGCATCGTCCAGCTTGCACGCGTTCCCGCCCGGTCCCTTCGAGGCCAGCGCCGCCTCGCCGCCCGATCGCCAGCACCGCCGCCACAGATACGCCGACTTGGTGCTGACCCGCAGCAGCCGGGCCACCTGCGCCGGCTTGATTCCCTGCTCGAACATCTGCGCGGCCTGCAGCCGCAGCTTCTCACGGCGGGCCCGGTCAGCCCGCCACCATCCGGGTACCTCATATCTCTGGCGTAGACCCGCCGGCAACACCAATCACGCAGGCACGCCGAGAGTGATCAAGCAGACAAAGACCTCAGACCTTCAACTTCTGTAGCTCCTGTACCACCGCCCCTAGTCGCTGCGTTAGCTCGGTCAGAACCGACGGCGCAACATGGCTAGCGATCACGCTGACTAGCACCGTCGTCAACATCTCGTTGGTCTTCTTGCGCCGGTGATTTCTGATCATGTCGCTGACTGACCGCACGCCCAGCGGGACCAGCCCGATGACGGCAGCGCCGGCGATGACAATTTCGGTGGCATCTAGGATCACCACGGCCTTGTCGCGCAGTTCGCGGCCTGCACGTGGTAACCGCGCCGTATGCGCGAAGCGGCCTGCCAAGACAAGCCGCCTCCATCATGGTGCAGGAGTGTGCTCGGCCCGGATGCGCGATGGTCGCGCTGCCCCCATGCGCCGTGCGGGACGGGGCCTAGCGCCTGACACGCCAGTTGAAGGCAACTACTCTGAGTAATGGTCTTAGTACCAGAAATCAACTGACCGAGTCAGATTTCCGACACGCCGCGCGAACAATCGGAGGACTCCTACGTCAGGCGCTACGTTAGCCCCGGAAAGACCCTGACGGGTTGTGACCGGTCCCGATTCCGGATCGGGCAGCGCAATCGGGAACTCGTGAGGCGAGCCAACCCTCTCGTCGGCCGAAACCAGATCTGGCGGCCGAAAGAGCGGCGGGCCGTCAGAGAAGTCCCGAGATGCGCCGCTCACCAAGGAGGACGGGCATGAGGCCCAAATGGTCCTTTCCCGATCGCCTGAAGGAGGCCATCACGACGTACGGTCCAACCGCCACCTCAGTGGCGCAGCTTGGGCTGTACTTGTGGTACGTACTCCGCCACGGGTCGACAACCTAACGGCTGCCGACCCGTAACAGCGCGGTCAACCGGGGTCGCGCCCCTTTGCTACTGCCTGTGGCGGTGGGCGCGATCCCGCCTCGCTCTTACCGGCATCTGCCGGCAAGAGCCGGTATCTGCCGGTAAGTTGCCGGCAGATACCGACGATCTCACCCAAGCAAGGGCGCTATCAACACTGACACGCTAGTTTTTCTACAATCCCCGGAAGAAATTTCTACAACTCGTCGATCTCTAAACGACACATTCGGTTAGCAGGCGGTTGCCTACCGCTTACGCTGTCCGGACGCGCCCAGCCTGGCGCTGCCCGTCTATGGAACCAAAGTCCCCGGCCTCGGACGTCGCCACGTGTCTCCGCAGCGCCCGTCGACCGAAGCCCGTCTGGATTTGCTATTACCCTGGCCACCATTTTTCGGCGACTAAGCATAGCGTCGACCTAATTCGCAGGAGGGCACCGCCGCACTGCTAACCTTGGGTTACTATCCGAAGAGCTCATGTGAGGCACCACGCGGGAGTGCTTCACCACGAAGCATGTCTGACCTCTGCCGTACCTTGGCGATAATCTCGGGTGCTCGTGTCGTCTGCGGTGCTGTGAACGAATCCAGGTGGACGACAGTCGGTTCGCCTTCGCGGTCGGCTATGGACGCAGCCCCCCCGAGACCGGCATGAGCGCTGACCCCAGCCGGTATCACCTGGATCATGACCTTCGGCTGCTGGCTCTCATCCGCCAAGTGGGTGAGCTGCTCGTACATCACCGCAGGCCCGCCTACGCCACGGTGCAGCACAGCCTCGGCCATAACAACCGTCACGGCTGGTGGCTGCGGGCGTGACAGAACCTGCTGGCGTCCCATCCTGCCAGCGAGAAGCACATCCAGCGACTCAGTTTCATCTGGCTCGGTAGCCAGGATCACCCGAGCGTACGACTCGACCTGGAGCAGGCCAGGGACCAAGGTCGGAGCCCAGTAGAACAGCGTGGTCGCGTTCTTCTCCGCGTCGATCCAGTCAACAAAGAACTCCGGGAACGAAGGCCTCCCGTTCCTCTTGACGTGCTCGGCCCATTCCTCGATCAGCCCGCTGTCAACCAGTGCGTTGAGCTGCGGGAACTCTCTTCCATACGCGGCGGCTACCTCTGGTGACGGAGGACGCTGGCCCGACTCGGCTTTCGCGATGACTGTCCGCTCAAAGCCAAGCCGCCTCGCTAGCTCCTCCTGGCTGGTAATGCCGGCTGCCACCCGTGCCCGACGTAGCACGCGACCGAGGAACATCGCATCGGAGTCGTAGTCGTCGTGCTCCATTGTGCTCGCTTCCTCTCCGATGTGGCGACTGTGGCGGAAGCGTGGTCCTTGCCCGTGCCACATAGCCAATTGTGCTCCTTGGCTGAGACGTTGGAAACGGAGATCACATCGCCACACGCCGCTAGAGGACACCCGCCGATGCCAGCCGAAACCGCACCCGCAGAGCCGAAGCATCCGCTTCATGCCATGACCACGTACGAGCTTAGGGACTACCGCCGCCAGCTTGAGACCGCCATCGCGTTCTTTGACCGGCAGGACCCGGTCCCGCCAGCGCGAGACCGGTTGCAGGCCAGCCTGGACGCCGTGCTGACCGAGCAGGACGAGCGCGCGAGGCTGGCCCGTGCCTGATGACCGTCTGCATGATGTCAGCGGCATGACCTCAGCCGAGCTTGCCCGTGCCCGCCGTGACCTTGAGGTCAGCCTTGCCCTGGCATTTCCCGGCTCGCCCGTGCGCGTGCCGATCCTGGCCGAGTTGAGCGCCATTGACGCCGAGCTGGACCATCGGCAGTGTGTCACCGGCCCGGAGAGCTGATGATCATTTATCTGTGTTCGTGCTGGTTTGCGACCGACGACCCCGAGTGGTTCGACGATCACCAGGACCGGCACCCGGTCATCACCAGCGCCGCAGGGTGCGGGACACCCCCGGCCAGCAGATCCCTTCCCGTAGGCTCCCCGTCCGGCTCTGAGTCCCTGGCGGGGTTCAGCACGGCGGGTAGAGAAGACGCCCCGGCACCGCCTCCCTAGGTGCCGGGGCGTCACCATGCCGGCCCGTCCGGTCCTCGGCCCGCGTTGATCTTGCTCGCGAATCGTGACCATTTACTGCTCCCCGCCAGCCAGGCCCAGCAAGACGACCTTGACCGGTCCCGCGCCGAGACCCTAGAGCGCAAGCGCAAGCAGGCCGACGCCGCCATCACCGGCATTGCCGCCGAGATCGGCCAGCTAGCCGGGAAGACCGACCCGGTCAGCTGCGCGATCCGGGACCGGCTCACCGAGCAGTTCAGCCAGCGGTACGACGAGAAGAACGCGCTCGAAGCCGAACTGCAAGCTATCGAGGACGCCGCCCCCCTGCCCCACAGTGACCTGTCCCTGATCGAGGAACTGCCCTACGCCCCCGGACTGCTCGCCCAGGCACCCGACGATCTCCGCGAGCGCCTCGCCGCAGCGTTCGGCCTGCAAGCCATCTTCCGGCACGACACCCGCCAAGCCACCATCGTGCTGACGATCACCGACACGACCCCCGCCATCATCGATGCCATTGTGGCCGACCCCCGCACCGACCACGACACCAGCGCGGTGCGTGACACGCCCGTAGACGTGTCACGCACCGCTCTAGCAAGGTGGACCCCAGGGTTCATCCGGATTGGGCGGCTTTGGCGGGGCGGGGGGCGGGGATCAATGGCCCGTTCGGCCGAAAATAACTCGCCTGTTTGGTCGGCGGCGAGCTCGGTGACGATGTCCAGGTGGCCGACGTGCCGTGCGTACTCCTGGACCAGATGGAACAGGACCCGTTCCAGGGTGGCCGGGTCGGCGTCGCCCCAGCGGTCGCCCGGCTTGCCGGTCTCGTCCAGGTCGTGGGACTCGACGATGGCCCGGGTGCGCGCGGCCTGCTCGTCCAGGCCGGCCAGCAGGGTCTCGCGGGTCTCCCCGGGCCCGACATGCCAGCGGCCGTCCTGGTGATCGGCCCACGGGTTGCCGAAGGCGCGGCCCTCGAAGCCCCACTCCAGCCAGCGCAGCTCGACGTAGCGCAGGTGCTTGGCCAGCTCCAGCGGCGTCCAGCCGGAGGGCAGCCTGCTGCGGGTCAGTTCGGCGGCGGGCAGGGACGCCAGCTTGGCGGCCAGCTTGGCGCGGAAGAAGTCCAGGTAGCGGAGGAAGACCTCGGCGCGTGAGCCGGCCGGGGCGGTCGGCTCGGGGAACGGGACGGACATGGCTGACCTCCCCTTCGGGTAAGGCCATTATCCCGCTTGGCCCGCTCAGCCGGCTCAGCCGGTGACCGGCACGTCGTGCCACAGGCCGCCGTTCAGGTTGACGTTGTTGCCGCTGGCGGCGCCGGGCGCGTGGTCGCCGATGTAGGTGTACAGCGGGTGCCCGTCGTAGGTGGCCTGCTTGGTGCCATCGGTCCGGGTGATGGTGCCGAGGGTGCCGGTGACGCCGGGCCCGGCCGAGGGGGTTCCGGTCACCGGCGGCCAGTAGGCGGCGCAGTCGCGGTAGCAGGCCGATTTGGTCGAGGTGTCCGGGGCGAACCAGTACAGGGTGAGCCCGCTGGCGCTGGTGAGCAGGTTGACCCCGCCGATGGTCCGGGACTTCAGGACGTCCGGGCCGGTGGCCGCGGGCTGGCTCTTGGGCGTGGCGACCGCCGCGAACAGCAGCGCGAGCGCGACCACCGACGCGCCCGCGATGGCGGGCAGCAGGCGGCGGCTGAGCTTCAGGTTGAGGTGGCGTGCCGGGCCTGGTATGACGGCCGCCACAGCCAGGGCCGCGAAGGCGGCGACGTCGAGGATCCCGGACACGATCCCGGCGGTGGTCCGGACCTCGGTGAAGCCGAACAGGCCGAACCACAGGGACAGCAGGTAGCCGCCCAGCGTGGACACCGCGAACCCGGCGCCGAGCGCGTCGATCAGCCAGTTGCCGGTGACCAGGATGCCGGCGGCCAGCACGAACGCGGCGATGACCTGGAGCAGGAACAGCGGCCCGATGGTCGGGATGGTCCGGTAACCGGTCAGGTACAGGTCCAGGTGAATGGCTCCCGCGGCGACCAGCAGTGCTGCCCCGGCGATCCCGAACAAGGACCGCCGGGACAGTGACGTCCCCTTCATGCTCCCCATACCTGCCACTACGTGCTACCGGCGCGGCCGGTTCAAGATCGTTCATAACGGAACGGACGCGGACTTGACTCATCGGGTCAGGGCGCGGACCGAGGCGGGGACCGGGATGCCCGGGCGCAGGTCGGGAGCGGGCAGCGGGTCACCGTACTGGACGTGGAACGGGATGACGCCGGCCCAGGTGCTGCCCGCCACGTCCTCGTCGGGATCAGTGGGCCAGGAACCGGAGATCTTCAGCGACCAGTCCCGGATCGGCATGGCCAGCACCATGGTGGCGGCCAGTTCGCGGCGGTGGGTGCCGCGGATCTCGGCGCGCCGGCCAGGCAGGAAGTGCTCAATGATCACGTCGAGCGCGTCCGACGCATCCGGGCCGGTCAGCCGGGTGAACGTGCCGAACAGCACCGCGCTGCGGTAGCGGAACGAGCTCTCGAAGCTGGACCGGGCGACGATGATGCCGTTCAGGTCGGTGACGGTCACGCAGACCTGGCGGCCGACGGCGACCCCGCGCATCCAGCCAGAGCCGGTCGAGCCGTGGATCAGGACGCGGTCGCCGTCACGCGCGATCCCGGTGGGAATCACCACGGCGCTGCCGGTGTCGTCGACCAGGCCGATGTGGGCCAGGACCGTGTCGTCGAGGAGACGGTCCAGTTCGGCCCGGTCGGTAATCGCTCGGTCGTGCATGCGGGTCAGCGTCGTGTTCGTCACAGCAGCGACGCTACCGGTCTAAGCGGATCGTTCCGAGAGCCAGAATCGGCTCTTTTCCCGAGCCAGTATGGTGCTCTTGTGACCCGTCACGCCCGTCCGGTTTCGCTGCCGCTTGTTCTGGGGCCTTCGGGTGCGCCGCTGCGGCACCGTGTCGCGGACGCGCTGATCGACCTGCTGCGCACCGGCTACCTGCGGCCGGGCGACACGCTGCCGGCCACCCGGGCGCTCGCCGCCGAGCTGGGCATCTCGCGGACCGCGGTGCTGGCGGCGTACGACGAACTGGCCGCGGCGGGGTTCGTGCACGCCGTCGGCGGCTCGTCCACGATCGTGTCACCGGGCGCCGGCCTGGCGGCCAGGGCCGGGGTGTCCTCGCACGTTCATGCGCCTTCGCCGGCGCCGGGTGTGCCGCCTGCCGGGCCGGCCAGGCCGCGGTGGAACCTGCTGCCCGGCTACCCCGACGCGGGCCTGATCGCGGCCGGGCACTGGCGCGCGGCGTGGCGAGCGGCGGCCGCGGACCCGGTCGCCAGCGGTCTCCCCTTCGACTCCTTCGGCCAGCCGCTGCAGCAGGCCCTGGCCACGCACCTGCGCCGGACCCGGGGCGTGGCCGCCGATCCCGCGGACATCATCATGGTGCCCGGGGTGTCGGCCGGGCTGCGCGCACTGGTTCTCGCGGCGGGCCTGGCGGGGCGCCCGGTCGCGTTCGAGGAGCCGGGCTATCCGGAGGGACGGCGCGCGCTGCAGGCCGCGGGCGCGGTCATCCGGCCGGTCCCGGTCGACGAGGAGGGCCTGGTCGCGGGCGGCCTGGTCGCGGGCGACGCCGCCGCCTACACCACGCCGGCCCACCAGTTCCCGCTCGGCGCGCGGTTGTCCGC
The DNA here is from genome assembly GCA_963819785.1 of uncultured Actinomycetes bacterium. Classification (GTDB taxonomy): domain Bacteria; phylum Actinomycetota; class Actinomycetes; order Streptosporangiales; family Streptosporangiaceae; genus Palsa-504. The sequence goes on from CAWFXW010000026.1 coordinate 573,666, forward strand.
GGCCCGGCGCGCGGCCCTGATCGGCTGGGCCCGCCGGGCCGGCGCGCTGGTGATCGAGGACGATTACGACGGGGAGTTCCGCTACGACGTGCGCGGGCTGCCCGCGCTGCACAGCATGACCGGCGGCCCGGACGTCGTGGCCTACCTCGGCACCGCGTCGAAGATCCTGTCTCCCGGGCTCCGGCTGGCCTGGATGATCGCGCCGCCGGGGCTGCGCCAGCCGGTCCTTGACGCGCTCTCGGTGACCGACGAGCGGATCAGCGCGCCGGCCGCTGGGGCGATGGCTCATTTCATCGGGTCCGGGCATCTGGCCGCGCACCTGGCCCGGGCGGCGCGGACCTACGCGGCCCGGCGCCGCGCGCTGATCGCGGGCCTGCGGCCGCTGGGGCTGCGGGTCAGCGGCGTGGACGCGGGGCTGCACCTGGTGGCCGACCTGCCACCGGGGGTAGACGAGGGCGAGGTGCAGGCCCGTCTTTTGCGGTCGGGTCTGGCGGTGGACGTGCTTGGCCAGTTCAGCACCGAGCCGCTGGACCGGCGGGCGCTGGTCTGCGGTTACGCGCTGCTGCCGGAAACCCAGGCCGCCGCTGCGGCCGAGGTGATCGGGTCAGCCGTCGCGGCCGGGGTACCGGGTCAGCCGCCGCGGCCGAGGTGACCGGGTCAGCTGCCGCGATCTGGCTGCGGCTGGAGAACCCGGCGGCCTAATAGCTGCTTGGTACTTGGTCAGTAGCCCTGGCCGGGATCGAGCAGGCCGATGAGTTCGGTCCCGGCGGCCAGGCGATCCACATTCTCCGCGATCCGGCCGGCCAACAGGGGCTGGGTCATCTCCTCGGTGTCCGCGGTGTGCGGCGTGATGAGGCAGTTGTCCAGGTCCCAGAGGGGGTGGCCGGCCGGAAGCGGTTCGGGATCGGTCACGTCCAGCGCGGCGCCGCCGATCTGGCCCTTTTCCAGGGCCGCGGTGAGCGCTCCGGTGTCGATCACGCCGCCGCGGGCCACGTTGACCAGCCAGGCATCCGGCGCCATGGCGGCCAGCTCGGCCTGGCCGATCAGGCCGCGAGTCCGCGGGGTGAGCGCCACCGTGATCACGACGGCCCGCGCTCCGGGCAGGGCGTCGGCCAGCCGCTCGGTGGTGACCGTCCGCGCGGCGCCGGGCACGGGCTCGGGCTGCCGCCTGACGACGGTGACCGGCGTGCCGAACGGCTCGAGCAGGCGCATCAGCACGGTGGCGATGCCGCCCGCGCCGACCACGGTGACCGGCTGGCCGAACAGGCTCTCCCCGGCGGGCTGGCCCCAGGTCCTCGCCCGGGCCCGGACCTTCAGCAGACGCAAGCCGGCCAGGATGAGCGCGAGCGCGTGCTCGGCGACCGGTTCGGCGTACGCGCCCTTGGCCGACGTCCACCGCCGCCGCGGGTCGACCACTCCGGCCTGGAACGCTCGTTCCACGCCGGCCTGCGGCAGCTGGATCCAGGTGATGGCCGGCCGGGTGGCCAGCGCCGAACGCAGGGCGTCCATGGCGCCGCCGTCCGTCCAGACCAGGCCCTCGGGGTCCTGGTCCAGCGTCACGACCTGCCCGCCGCCGCGGCGGATCGCCTCGTCGGCCCAGGGCGCGGGCCCGGGCCCGACCGCGATACGGGGCGCGTTCACGACACCCCGATGATGATCAGGTCGTTGGCGTTGGTCCGCGTGGCACCGGTCAGCACGGCATCCCCGCAGGCCTCAAGGAGCGCCGTCGTGGCATGGTCCACCAATCCCTTCCGCAAGCTCAGTCCCTGATCCCCGGCCCGCGCGGCGGTGGAGGAGTCCACCAGCCCGCCCGCGATCGCGGTGCCGCCGTCCGAGCCGTCCGTATCGGCGAACAATGCCACGATCCCCGGCGCGCCGTCGAGAGCCAGCGCCGCACCGACCGCGGCTTCCTGGCTCGGCCCGCCCCGGCCGAACCGCGCGTCCGCGTCCGGGCCTAGGTTGACTGTGCACTCGCCGCCGCACGCCACCACGACCGTACCGCGCGGCCAGGGCGAGCCGGTGGCCCGGGACTCCCGGGCCAAGGTCGCCAGGACGCGTCCGACGGTCGCGGCCTCCCCCTCCAGCGCTCCGCCCAGCCGCACGCCGGAGAACCCGCGGGCCTCGGCGGCCTTGAGGACGGCTTCGGTCCCGTCCTCGCCGCGCGCGAGCAGCACGCTGTGGATGTCGGCGCCGCCGACGTCCGGCGACTCCGCCGTCGCTTCGGTGACCAGGTAACGGCGCACCGATTCCGGCACCCGGTCCAGCAGCTCCCACTCCCTGAGCACGGACAGCGCGTCGGCCACGGTGGAGGTGTCCTGGACGGTGGGGTCGGTGATGTAGTCCAGCGGGTCGCCGACCACGTCGGAGACGCTCAGGTTGAGGATCCGGGCCGGGGCGATGGCCCGGGCCAGCCGGCCGCCCTTGATCAGCGACACGTGCTTGCGCACGGTGTTGATCTCGACCACGGACATGCCGGAGGACAGCAACAGCCGGTGCAGCCGGGCCTTGTCGGCGGGAGAGACGCCGGGCGGGGGGAGGCTGGCCAGCGCTGAGCTGCCCCCGGTGAAGACGCAGATGGCCAGGTCCCGCTCGCCGAGGCGGGCGGCCTGCTCGAGCAGGGCCTCCGCTCCGGCCACGCTGGCCGGGCCGGGGATCGGGTGCTCGCCGGGTAGGACCGTCAGGCGGCCGATGGGTGTTTTCTCGGCACGCGGTACCACCACGACCCCGCCGTCAAGCCGGGGCCCGAGCAGCTGCTCCAGGGCCATGGCCAGCTCCGCGCTGGCCTTGCCGGCGCCCAGCAGGACCAGGCGCTGCGCCGCGGACAGATCGTAGCTCCGGCCGCCCGCGATCAGGTCCGTGCCGTCCAGCGCTACCGAGCGGCGAAGGCCTGCCGACGGGCTCAGTGCGGTCAGGGCCACCTCGGCCAGATCCAGGACGGTGGCGCGCAGCTCACAATCGCCGTGGTCGGTCAGCCAGGGACACGCCGAGCAGCGCGTTGGCCCCCAGGCGGCTGCGGTCCGGCGTGCCGTCCAGTTCCACCAGGCGCAGGTCGAGCTGGCGCTGCGGCACGACCGGGAAGCCGGCCAGCGCCGGGCCCAGCACGTCCCGGACGTTGCTGACCGCCTGCCGGACGCCGTAACCGCCGAAGCGGCGGCCGCCGTCGCGCAGCTCGACCGGTTCGTGGCGGCCCCGCGACCGGCCCGCCGGAACGTCGGCCCGGCCCAGGAACATATCGTCGATCACGACGTCGACCTGAACCGTGGGCAGGCCACGGCAGTCCAGGACCTCGCGGGCTCGTATCGCGCTGATCTGCAGTTTGGTGAGCACCTTCAACTCCGGCTGGCGGATCGTGAGCGTGTTGGTACGTGCGGGCGGCCCCGCTTGACAGGCTAATCCGCGGATCGTCAGAATGTCAACAGTCTGACAATTGAGGTGGGCATCGCGGGCTGGACCCTGACTGGTGGTGACATGAGTACGATCGGCAGATGAGCATGGGCGATGTGCTTGAGCCGCTGCGCCGGGACTCCACGCCGGAGCGGATCGCCCAACAGCTGCGCTCGGGGATCGTCACCGGCCGGCTGAGCACCGGGTCAGGCCCTGCGAGAGGTCGAGATCGCCCGCCAGCTCGGGGTCAGCCGGGGTCCGGTCCGGGAGGCGTTCCAGCGGCTGATCCAGGAGGGCCTGCTCGATGCGCACCCGGCCCGCGGCGTCTTCGTCCCGCAGCTGGCCGCGGACGACATCGCCGACCTGTACCTGGCCCGGGGCGCGGTGGAGATAGCCGCCGCCCAGCTGCTGGCCACCTCCGGAACGCCCGAAGCCTTGGCCGCCCTGTCCGCGGCGCTCAATGAGCTCCGGGCCGCGCCGGCTGACGACTGGGACGAGCTGGCCCGCCTGGACCTACGGCTGCACGAGGTGCTGGTGCGTAGCACCGGCAGCAAGCGGCTGGCCCGGATGTTCGGCACACTGGCGGCCGAGACCCGGCTGTGCATGGTCGCGCTCGAGTCCTTCTACCCGCGGCGGACCGACATGGTCACCGAGCACGCGGAGATCGTCGAGGCGATCCGGCAGGGCGACGCGGCGACCGCCACCCGGCTGCTCGAACGGCACATGAGCGACTCCGTGCAGCGCCTCGCCGGCTCGGTGCCCGGTACGTGAGCCTGCTGGGCGCCCGCTAGCCCTGGTTACACATCGGCACGGGGCGGGGTTAGGCGGGGTTGAGGAGGTGGTGGGCGGAGACTAGCTGGGTGGACAGTTCGCGGTAGCCGTAGTCGTCGAACAGGACGGTGAGGCGGTCGGCTTCGGCTTCTAGGACCAGGCCGGGGCCCCATTGGTGGTGGCTGACGCGCTCGCCGGGCGAGAACGTCCCGGCGGGGACGACCGGGCGGGACGTGCCGGCGTCGCAGTTGTCGCAGTTCTGGCAGGCCTGCGATACCTCCTCGCCGAAGTAGCGCAGCAGGAACCGGCGCCGGCAGTCGGTCATCTCCGCGAACCGGCGCATCATCTCCACCCGCGACCGCTCGACCGAGCGGTGGTGCTTGGCCACTTCCAGGGCCCGGGCCGCGGCCTGCGCCGGGGCGCGCCGGCCGGGAGCGGGCTCGACCTGGCGGCCGAGCCGGACCGCGCCGACCACCTCCAGCACATCGAGCAGTTCGGCGAGCCGGCCGGACGGCAGCTGGGTGCGGTCGGCCAGCTCGCGCCTGGTCAGCGGGCGGTCCACCGCGGCGGCGACGGCGGCCAGGTCGTCCTGGCCGGGCATGCCCGCCGGCGAAGAACCGGACCAGGCCCAGGTCCTCGGCCCGGTAGCAGCAGATCGCGGTGGCCGGGCGGCCGTCACGGCCGCAGCGGCCGATCTCCTGGTAGTACTCATCCAGGGAGCCGGGGACCGAGGCGTGCACGACGAATCGCACGTCGGGCCGGTCCATGCCCATGCCGAACGCGCTGGTGGCCACGATGGTGGCGCCGTCCTCGAAGACCCGCTGGGCGGCCAGCCGGTCGGCCCGGGACAGGCCACCGTGGTAGTAACGGACACCGAGCAGCGCGGCGTAGGCCTCGGCCTGGCCCCGGGTGGCGGTGTACACCAGGCCCGAGCCGGCCTGCTCGCGCACCGCGGCCAGCACGGCCGCCCGCTGGTCGTCGGCACGATGGAAGGAGCGCACCGCCAGATGGATCTCGGGCCGGTCGAAGTCTCGAATGACCTGGAGCGGATCATGCAGGCCGAGCCGGCCGGCGATCTCCTGGCGGACCGGCGGGGCGGCGGTGGCGGTCAGCGCGGCCACCGCGGGCCGGGTCGGGAACGCCTCGATGATCCCGCCCAGCCGCAGGTAGTCGGGGCGAAAGTCGTGACCCCAGGACGCGATGCAGTGCGCCTCGTCCACTGCGAACAGCCGGACCGGCGCCCGGGCCAGGTGGTCCCGCACGTCGTCGCGGGCCAGCTGTTCGGGCCCCAGGAAGATGAAGCCGGTCCCGCCGCCGGCCAGCAGCGCCTCGGCCTCGCGGCGGGCGGGCGCGCCGGACAAGGCGTTGACCGCGATGGCGGTCAGGCCCCGCGCCCGCAGCGCGTCGGCCTGCTCGCGCTGCAGGGCCAGCAGCGGAGAGACCACCACGGCCGGGCCGCCCAGGGCGACCGCGGCGATCTGGTAGATGGCCGACTTTCCGGCGCCGCTGGGCAAGATGGCCAGGCAGTCGCGGCCGCCGGCCAGCGCCGCGGCGGCCTCCAGCTGACCGGGCCGCAGCTCGGGGTAGCCGAAGACATCGCGGGCGATCTGCCGGACCGGGGGCGTGATCTCCATGAGGTCAGCTTGCCGGATCCGCCCGGCGCGACGACCATTCGCCGGACAGCTGGCTAAGGGTCACGCCGTCGGCGAAGCCGCCGCCGGTCCAGGCCACCTCGCGGGAGGTGCCCTCCAGGACGAAGCCGGCCCGGACCGCGGCGCCGATCATCGCGTGGTTATCGGCCAGAGTGGTGATCTGGATCCGGTGCAGCCCGCGGATCCAGAAGCCGTAATGGCATAGCACACGGACGACGTCGGTGCCCAGGTGCCGCCCGCGGCAGGCCGGACGCAACACCAGCCCGATCTCGGCGTGGCGGTTGTGCAGGTCGATGCCGGACATCACGGCCTCCCCGGCCAGGTCCCCGGTGGCCAGCTCGACCACCGCGAAGCGGACCACCACCGCACGGTCCTCGGTCTTGCGGTACGGCGAGTCGGCGGCACCGGGTGTGAGCGGCACCCAGGGCTGGCCCGTGGCACGGGTCCGGGTCTCGACGTCGGCGTGGAGTTCGGTCTCGAAGATCTCGATGTCAGCCTCGGTGAGGGCACGCAGCCCGGTCAGCTTTCCTTGTAGCACGCGCCCCTTCATACCCCAAGCGCGGACTTGGCGTCGGGCGGCTAGATTTGCCGGTAAGAGCTGGCCGGTCACCGTCGACTAAGGAGCAGATCGGACATGGCAACCCTCTTCCAGCGGGCCCGCGACATTCTCAACGCCAAGGCCAATAAGGCGCTCGATGCCGCGGAAAAGCCCGACGAAATGCTCGACCTGTCCTACGAGCAGATGCTCGACCAGCTCACCAAGGTGCGCCAGGCACTGGTGTCGGTGGCCGCCTCACGCAAGCAGCTCGAACTGCAGGAACAGCAGCTGCAGCACTCGGCGGACCACCTGCAGGACCAGGCCAAACGGGCGCTGGCCATCGGCCGGGAGGACCTGGCCCGCGAGGCGCTGTCCCGCAAGGCCGCGGCGCAGGCCCAGATCAGCCCGATGGAAGCGCAGCACCAGGAGCTCACCGACCAGGAGCAGAAGCTCGAGCAGACCCTGGCGGCGCTGCAGCAGCGGGTCAACACGTTCCGGACCCAGAAGGAGACGCTGAAGGCCCAGTACACCGCGGCCAGCGCGATGACCTCGGTGAACGAGAGCGTGGCGGGCATCTCCGGCACGCTGTCGGATTCTGGCGCGGAGCTGGCCCGGGCCCAGGACAAGATCGCCCAGATGCAGGCGCGCGCGGGCGCGCTGGACGAGCTGCTGCAGTCCGGAGTGCTGGAGGACGTGGGCGGGGATACCGACGACATCCAGAAGGAACTCGATCAAGCCGGCACAGATGCTGACGTCGAAAGTGAGCTAACCGCGCTGAAGGCCCAGATCGAGCCGGGCAGCGCGCCGCAGGAGCTCACCAGCGGCGAGAGCGGCAGCTGAGCGGGGACGATCCGGGCTGAACTAGGACTGTTTTTGGGTTGCCGGGGCACGACCTTGGGTTTCTCGCTGAGAGTCCATGATTGTTCAAGAATCCGCCAAGTCCGCCAAAATTCGGTCAAGGACCTTCCTTTTGTTGGTTATGGTTCGTTACTCTCACTTAGAGTCAACTCGTGGCGACCCCCAGCTAGCCCGACAAAAGACGACACAATCCATCGTGAGCAAGACCTGCTCCTGCGTCCCGCGTCGGGCCGGCTACCGACACCCAAAGGAGTCCGAATGCTACGACGATGGTGCATGGTCCTGGCCCTCGCGGTCTTGACGGCCGGCTTGGCCCTGACCGCGAACAGCGCGTCAGCCGCGCCCACCAGCGGGCCCAGCTTCTCCCCCGGCGGACTGATCCACCTGATGGGCGTGAGCGCCGCGCACACGCGTGGCCTCAGCTTCCAGGCGCAGAGTACGAACTGGTCCGGTTACGCGGGGACCACGGGCACGTACACCAGCGTCTCGGCCAGCTGGACGGAGCCGACCGGCACCTGCAGCCGGGGCGACCAGTACTCCTCCTTCTGGGTGGGGCTAGACGGCTACAACAGCTCGTCGGTGGAGCAGACCGGCAGCGAAGTCGACTGCGTAGGACGGACCGCGGAGTACTACGCGTGGTACGAGATGTACCCGAGCGCGTCGGTGACCTACTCCAACACGGTCAGGCCCGGGGATCACTTCAACGCCTCGGTGACTTATCAGGGCAACAACAGTTACAGCCTGTTCATCGCCGACACCACTCAGGGGTGGAGCCACACCACCGTCAAGAGCCTGGCCGGAGCGCCGCGCTCCTCGGCGGAGGTCATCATCGAGGCGCCGTGCTGCACGCGCTCCGGCGGCATCCTGCCGCTGGCTGACTTCGGCACGGCGAGCTTCACCAACTCCGACGCCAACGGCTCGCCCATCGGCAACGCCGGCGGGGTAACCGAGATCACCATGATCAATAACTCCGGGCAAGCCAAGGACAGCATCTCGGCGCTCAGCGGCGGGACGAGCTTCAGCGGGACCTGGCTGCGTAGCAACTAGCGGATTTCCTTAACCGATTCCCTCGGCCCGGCTGCCTTCGGGTGGCCGGGTCGAGGCGTGCCGGGCCGCGTCCTATAGCCTGCTGGGCGGGCCCTGACGCGGGGTGCGGAGCCAGACGGCGGTGTCGGGGGGCAGCAGGCCGTCGTCGAGGGGGCCGCTGGCCAGCAGGACGGCGGTATGCGCGGGCATGGCGACCGGGGCGGAGGACAGATTGGCGACGCAGAACAGGTCACCGCGGTCGAAGGCCAGCACCCCGCGAGGCGCGGGCTGCCACCGCATGAGCCCGTCGCCGAGGCCGGGCTCGGCGCGGCGCAGGCGCAGCGCGGCACGGTACAGCTCGAGCATGGAGTCGGGGTCGCCGGTCTGCAGCTCGACGGTCAGCTCGCGCCATTCCTTGGGTTGCGGCAGCCAGGGTTGCGCGATGACGGTGTTGGCTGGGCCGGCGGAGCTGGCTGGGCCGACTGCGTTGGCGGGGCCGGCGGGTGGCGAGAAACCGAACGGGGGCTCCACGCCCGCCCAGGGCAGCGGCACGCGGCAGCCGTCCCGGCCGGGGTCGGTGCCGCCGGTACGGAACCAGATCGGGTCCTGGCGGCGCTCGTCCGGGATGTCCTCGACCTCCCACAGACCCAGCTCCTCGCCCTGGTACAGGTAGACCGAGCCGGGCAGGGCCATGGTGAGCAGCGCCGCGGCCCGGGCCCGGCGGGTGCCGAGCTCCAGGTCAACCGGCTGGCTGTGGTCGCGCCGGTCCAGACCGAACGAGGTGTCGGCGCGGCCATAACGGGACACGTGCCGGTCCACGTCGTGATTGGACAGGACCCAGGTGGGCGGCGCGCCTGCCGCAGCGTGGAAGGCCAGTGTGCTGTCGATGACCTCGCGCAGCCGCCCGGCGTCCCAGGGGCAGCACAGGTAGGGGAAGTTGAACACGCTATGCAACTCGTCGGGGCTCAGGTACCTGGCCAGCCGGGCGGCGTCGGCGAGCCAGATCTCGCCGATCAGCACCCGGCTGGGGTACTCGGCGGCGACCGCGCGCCAGGCCCGGTAGATGTCGTGCACGTCGTCCCGGTCGGTGTACGGCGACTGGTCGCCGGTTCCGACGTCGGGTAGCCGGGGATCCTTGGTCAGCAGCGCGGCCGAGTCGATCCGGATGCCGTCCACGCCGCGGTCGAACCAGAACCGCAGCACTGCCTCGAACTCGGCCCGGACCTGCGGATTGGCCCAGTTGAAGTCGGGCTGCTGGGGCGCGAACAGATGCAGGTACCACTCGCCGGGCGTGCCGTCCGGCGCGGCGACCCGGGTCCACGCGGGACCGCCGAAGATCGACTGCCAGTTGTTGGGCGGGAGGTCCCCGCCGGGCCCGCGGCCTGGCCGGAACCAGAACCTGGCGCGTTCGGCGGACCCAGGCGGAGCGGCCAGCGCGGCCTGAAACCACCGATGCTGGTCCGAGCAGTGGTTCGGCACGATGTCGATGATCGTCCTGATGCCGTGCGCGTGACCGTCGGCGATCAGCGCGTCGGCGTCGGCCAGGGTGCCGAAGGCGGGGTCGATGGCGCGGTAGTCGGCCACGTCGTAGCCGGCGTCGGACTTCGGGGACGGGTACCACGGGGTGAACCAGATCGCGTCGATGCCGAGCGCGGCCAGGTAGGGCAGCCGGGCCCGGACGCCGGCCAGGTCACCCCAGCCGTCGCCGTTACCGTCGGCGAAGCTCTGAACGTACAGCTCGTAGATCGCGGCGCCGCGCCACCAGTCGCCACCCGTGATGCCGTGCAAGCGGTACCTGCTTTCCTGTGTTGTGTATCGCGAAGTACGGGTTGCCTCAGCCCCTGATGCCGCCGGCGGTCAGGCCGGCCAGGATGTTGCGCTGGAAGATCAGGAAGAAGATGATCGTGGGCACGGCGGCTATCGCGGACGCGGCCAGCACCATGTTCTCCGGCGCGGTCTGGGACGCCGTCCAGATGCCGACGTTCAGCGTCTCCCTTGGCGGGTTAAACCCGCCCTCGACCAGAAGCGGCCACAGGAAGTCCTTCCACACCGCGACCAGCGAGAAGATCGACACGACGGCGAGAATCGGCCTCGAGATCGGGATGATGATCGACCGCAGGACGCGCAGGGGGGACGCGCCGTCGATGGCGGCGGCCTCGGTGAGCTCTACCGGGATCGAGTCGAAGAACCGTTTGAGCAGGAAGATGTTGAACCCGTTGGCCACGCTAGGCAGCCAGATCGCGGCCGGCGAGCCGATCAGGTTGATGTTCACGATCGGCAGGTGCGCCACCGTTATGTAGAGCGGGACGATCAGCACCATGGCCGGGATCATCAGCGTGGCGACCATCATCGCGAGGATGACGTTGCCGAGCGCTGGACGGAGCCTGGACAGCGAGTAGGCCGCGGCCACGTCGAAGACCAGCTGGAATGCGAGCGCGCCGAACGCGTAGTACAGGGTGTTGAGGAGCAGCCGTCCCAGGCTGAACTCACTCCACGCCCGCGAGTACGAGCTGGGGTGCAGCGCGTGCGGATAGAGCGTCGGCGGGACCGCGATTGCCTCCTGCGTCGACTTCAGCCCGTCGGTGAACAGGAAGTACAGCGGACCGATGAAGACGAGGGTGAAGATCACGATCACCACGGTCAGCACGATCCGGTAGACGATCTTGCCGCGCGCCCGGTTCAGCTGGGCGCTGGAGATCAGCGATCGCGCGTACGAGTCAGCCACACGTAACCTCCGGAGAACGTGGCGAGCACGACTAGGAGCACCACGCCGAGTGCTGCCGCGCTGTTGAAGTTGCTCGCGCTGCTCATGGCGAACGCGTACTGGTAGATCAGGTAGACCACGGACTCGGTGTTGTTGTTCACACCCTGGCCCCCGTCCAGGATGAACGCCTCGACGAACATCTGCATGGTGGCGATGATCTGCAGCATCAGCAGCATGGAGAGAACCAGCTTGGTCTGCGGGATCGTGATGTGCCGGATCTTCTTGACGATCCCGGCACCATCCAGCTCAGCCGCCTCGTAGAGCTCGCCGGGGATGTTCTGCAGCGCGGCCAGGTAGATCAGCGTGGCACCGCCCATGTTCATCCAGGTGGCGGCGATCACCACCGAGATCATCGCCGCCGTCGGCCATCTGGTCCCCGATGACAGCACCCACTGCGAGGTGGGCAGGTGCAGCGTGTGCAGGATGTCGTTGAACAGGCCATAGGTCGGGTCGTAGAAGTAGGAGAACAGCAGCAGCGCACTCGCTGGCGGCAGCATGACCGGCAGGTACACCAGGCAGCGCAGGTATCCCTTGGCGTGCCGCAGCTCGTTCAGCACGATCGCGACGAAGAACGGCACCGCGAAGCCGAGGAGCAGCGCGAGGAGGGTGAACTCCAGCGTGTTCCGCCAGGCCGTCCAGAACGTCGGGTCGTTAAAGATGCGCCGGTAGTTGACCAAGCCGGCCCAGCTGGTCACGCCCAGCTGGGTCTTCTGGAAGCTCATGATGATCTCCCGGACCATCGGGTACCAGGAGAAGAGGGCGAAGCACAGCACGGCGCCGATCAGGAACCCGTACGCCGAGAGGTTGCGCCTGGCCTCGGGGGCGAGTGTGCGGGCGACCCCGCCCCGCGCCGCCCTGCCCCCGGCGGCATTGCGCGCCGGGGGCAGGTTGTCCGCTTTCCGCGCGGTGACGAGGTCAGCCACCGCTGCTGTTCGCCAGGATCTGGTTCACCGCGCTCGTCGCGCTCTTCAGCAACTGCGGGATATCGGCGTTCGGGTTGGTGAGCACGGCGAGCATGACCGGGTCAAGCGACTTATAGAGCGCCTGGTCGTCCACCGGCTGGCCGTCGGGCTGCTCGTTCGCGTTGATGAACGTCGTGTAGTAGGACTCGTTGATCGTCGTGTCCTTGTTCAGCAGGGCCGTGTAGGCGGTACCGGTGGCGCCCTGGAACAGCTGCGGCTCGTAGAAGCCGACCGGCTGGCCGTCGGCCTTGGTCCGCGCGAAGTTGAACTGTCCCGAGCCCAGGGTCAGGTCCTCGAAATTGATCCACTTGATGCCCGCCTCGATCTGCGCGGGGGTGTCCCGCTTGGCGAACAGATAGGCGTCGCCACCGGACAGTGTGCCGGCCGGGGTGCCGCTGACGCTCGGCAGCGGGCCCATTCCGTAGTCGTTGACGTTACCGCCGTCGATCGGAACGATCACGTTGTAGATGTCGTCAGGTGCGGCGATGAACATGCCCAGCTTGCCGGCCGCCATCTGCTTCTGCAGCGTGCCCCAGGCCAGCCCCTGGGTCGCGCTCATCGCCTTGTCGGTGAACCGCAGGTTGTGCAGCGCCTGGAGCACCTGCATGCCCTGCGTGGTGTTGAAGGTCGCGGTAGTGCCCGCGGCGTTAGTCATCGCACCGCCGTTGGCGTCCAGCTCGGAGGTGAAGTGCCAGCCGCCGTTGTTGCCAGAGCTGTAGTCACCGTAGCCGTAGATGCCGTTGCCGAGCTTGGTGATCGCGGCCGCGTCGGTCTCCACCTGAGCCCAGGTCGTGGGCGGGGTGTCCGGGTTCAGGCCGGCCTGGGTGAACAGCTTCCGGTTGATGACAAGGCCCTGGGTGTAGTTGAAGATCGGTATCCCGTAGAGCGTCTTGCCCGCGGTGACCGGCGCTATCGCACTCGGCACGATGTCCTTCCAGACCGGCACCGTTTTCGAGTTGACGTACTGGGTGATGTCGGCGGCCTGGCCAGCGTCGAGCGCCTGGTTAAGGTCCCCGAAGTAGGTCTCGTAGACGTCCGGTTCGGTGCCGGCGGCCAGCTGGGCGGTGAGCGTCGCGGGGACGTCGCACTGAGCGGAGTAGATGCTCTGGATGGTGATGTTGGGGTTAGCCTTCTCGAACGCAGCCACGTCCTCTTTCCACTCCCGGTACGGAACGGGCGAGGATGAGGGTGGAGCACAGAAACCGCCGACCGTGACGTGGCCTGTGATGGAGGGGCTGGACCCTGAGGTGGTGCTGCTGCTCGAGCACGCTGCGACGGCGGCGAGACCGAGAGCCGCGGTGACGGTGACCCCGGCTACCTTTCGGTAACCGGCCCGTCCGTGGAGCCGTCTGTGCATCGACGATCCTTCCTGCTACCAGCGGGGCATGCGATACATGCGGTGGAAAATATCGATGGCTCAAGATACTTTTTGAGACTTTTCTTTGCAAGATCTGGACGAAATATTGCAAAGACACAACTTGATTACGGAATCGCGAATCAGCGGCCTGACCTGGTGGTTCCCGGTTTTGGCCGACATTTATTGCGCCGCTCTTGCGGAAATGAGCGGCAAGCACGCCGGTCCGTTCGGCAGAAATTGCCGAATTCGGGGGCCAGATTATGCAAATTCTTGCGTGCTGGTGCCGTATATTTGCAGGCATGACGCGCACACCCGGCAGGCGGCTCGGCGAGGTGGCCCAGAAGGTGGGGGTCAGCGAGGCGACGGTCAGCCGGGTGCTCAACGGCAAGGCTGGTGTGTCCGACAGCACCAGGGAGGCCGTGCTGACCGCGCTCGACGTGCTCGGCTACGAGCGGCCGACCCAGTTGCGCGGGGAGCGCGCCCGGCTCATCGGGCTGGTGCTTCCCGAACTGCAGAACCCGATCTTCCCGGCGCTGGCCGAGGTGGTCGGCGGGGCACTGGCCCAGCGGGGTTTCACGCCGGTGCTGTGCACCCGCACCGCGGGCGGCCTGTCGGAGGCCGACTACGTCGCCATGCTGCTCGACCAGCAGGTCTCCGGGGTGGTGTTCGCCGGCTGCCACCACGCCGAGCAGGCCGCCCCGCACGACCACTACCGGCTGCTGCGCTCTCGCGGCATCCCGGCGGTGCTGTTCAACGCGTCGGTCGACGGCCTGGACTTCCCGTGCGTAGCCACCGACGACATGACCGCGGCCGGACAGGCCTTCACCCACCTGGTCTCACTTGGCCACCAGCGGATCGGCCTGGTCGCCGGGCCGGCCGATCACATGCCCTCGCGGCGCAAGCTCGCGGCGTTCACCGAGCACGCCCGGCGCTTTGGCGGGGGCCCGGTCGAACACGCGCTGTTCTCGCTGGAGGGCGGCCAGGCCGCGACCACGCGGCTACTACGGCACGGCGTCACCGGCGTCATCTGCGCCAGCGACGTGCTGGCGCTGGGCGCGATCCGGGCCGTTCGGCGGGCGGGCCTGTCGGTCCCGGGCGACGTGTCGGTCGTCGGGTACGACGATTCGGCGTTCATGAATTGCACCGACCCGCCGCTGACCACGGTCAGGCAGCCCATCGAGTCGATGGGCAAGGCCGCGGTGGCCCTGCTGGTGAACCAGATGGAGAACCTCTCGGTCTATCCCGAGGAGTTGCTCTTCGAACCCGAGCTGGTCGTCCGCGGCTCGACCGGCCCGGCCCCGGCTGCCCGGGCCGCTCCCGCAGGTCCGGGGCTGCTGCCCGATCGCCGCTTACCGCCGCCGGCATGAGGCCCTAGGCGTGCCCGATGAGTGGACGCCGATCGGCGCGATCGCGGTCGGCCATCCTGACCTGCCCGCCGATCCCGTTCCGCCCGCTCGCGCCAGCGAGCGCAAGTCCCTCGCTGAGCTGGTCCACCGCGGCCGGTGGTAACGACCGCACCCGCGCCGAATGTGGGCCTGCCGTTACGGCTGCCTGGGCTTTTCCCAAACTGAGACGTGCGAACGGCTGTCGGTGGTGAAGGGCTCGCGGTTCCAGCCCGCCCATCGGTCACGCAGCCGGAGTCCGGCGAGCCGGGCCATCAGGTCGAGCTCGGCGGGCCACACGTAGCGGAACGGGATTGTCCGGTATTCCCCGGTCCCGCCGCTGAACTCGACGTAGTGGCCGCTGTACTGCTGGCTGGCGTGGTCATAGGTGTAGGAGACGATCCGGTCCGGGCCTGCCCGGTATCCCAGGATGTCCTGCCCGGGGGGCAGATAGCGCAGGTTCGGGATGCCGGTCTCGATGACGAAGCAGCCACCCGGCGCTAGATGCTCGGCGACGTTGCGGAAGCAGGTCACCTGCGCTTCCTGCGTGGTGAGGTTGTTGATGGTGTTGTACACCAGGTAGGCCACGGTGAAGGCGCCGTCCACCCTGGTCGTGGTCATGTCGCCGATGGTTACGGGGATGGCCGCGCCGCCCGGCTTGCCGCGGAGCCTGGCCGCCATGGCCCGGGACAGCTCGATGCCGTGCACCGGTACGCCGCGCTGCGACAGCGGCAATCCGATGCGGCCGGTGCCGATGGCGAGTTCCAGCGCCCGGCCGTCGCCCGCAAGGTCGGCGAGGAGGCTGACCGCCGGGTCGATTGCCTCCGGCTGGAACATGCGATCGGACAGGTCGTCGTAACTCGCCGCGACCCGTTCTCCGAAGTATCCGTCCGGATCGTCCATGGACTGAGAACCTAACGAGCACGGCCCGGCCGCGGCTATTCATTTTTCGGCGGGCCAGACTGATGCCATGGACCGGCACCCGGGCTAGCTTCCGGTGGCTGCCCCGGCCGGCGAACGGTCCGTTTCGGGCGATTGCCCTCGTCATCGCAGACCACCAGGTCAGCCATACCCGCCAGGGTAAGTTGCGGCACTAGCTCGCGACGCTCGCCGGTCCTGGTCATAGCCGCTGGTCGATTGCCGCTTAATCTGCCATATGGCCGTAAACCGCACTACTCTAGGGAACTGGCTCGCGGCGGCCGGCCCGGTTGAGCTACGCGGATCCGGCTCCGCCGATCGGGGCCGTGGTATGTGTAGTTCGCTGGCGCGTCGTCGGGCAGCGGGTGGGGGTGACGAAGTTGGCTGCGTTGCAAGCCGACGACCCGCAACGGGTGGGGCCTTACCTGCTGCTGGGCCGGCTCGGGAGCGGAGGGATGGGCCGGGTCTACCTGGCCCGGTCACCGGGCGGGCGCCAGGTGGCGGTGAAGGTGATCCGGCCGCAACTGGCCGAGGACGACGGCTTCCGGGCCAGGTTCGCTCGGGAGGTGTCGGCGGCACGCAAGGTAGGCGGCCTGTTCACCGCGCAGGTGGTCGACGCCGACCTGGACAGCCCCGTACCGTGGCTGGTGACGGCCTACGTCCCGGGTGCCTCGCTGGCCGAGGCGGTGGACCAGCAGGGGCCGCTGCCGCCCACGACGGTGCTGCCGCTGGCCGCCGGGCTGGCCGAAGGGCTGAGCGCGATCCACGCGGCCGGGGTCATCCACCGGGACCTCAAGCCGTCCAACGTCCTGCTGGCCCCCGACGGGCCACGGATCATCGACTTCGGGATCGCCTCGGCGGCCGACGCTCCCTCGCTGACCGGTACCGGGCTGATGATCGGCTCGCCCGGGTTCATGTCCCCCGAGCAGGCCGAGGGGATGCCGGTCGGACCGTCCAGCGACATCTTCAGCCTGGCCGGCGTGCTGATCTTCGCGGCGCGGGGGGAAGGGCCGTTCGGGACCGGGGATACGGCGGCGCTGCTGTACCGCGTGGTGCACGGCACGCCCAACCTGGATCAGATCCCGGACCAGATCCGGCCGCTGATCGGCCGGTGCCTGTCACGGAGCCCCGCGGCGCGGCCGACGGCGGCGGAGTTCCTGGCCGAGCTGACCGCGGCGTGCCCGACAGCCGCAGATCTGGCCGACTGGCTGCCGGCCCGGCTCGTTGAGTTCTCCGCGAGGCGTGTCGCCGAGGTCAACGCCCACCCGTCCGACACCGGGGACGGCTCTCCCGGACCGCAAGCCGAGCCCGCGGTGGCCGCGGGCTCGGGGGCCGGCGGCGTGGCACCGGTCCCGCCGCCGACGGCCAAGTCGCTTGTCCCACCGCCGACGGCCAAGTCGCTTGTCCCACCGCCGACGGCCAAGTCGCTTGTCCCGCCGCCGACGGCCAAGTCGCCGGTCGGGCCGCCGACCCGGGGGATGCCGTCGGAAGGCCAGGCGTATCCGGAGCCGCAAGGTTATCCGGGCCACGCCGTTGCGGGCGGCCAGGCGGGTGTCGGCGGGCCGGGAGGCAGTGGGCCGCAGGACACGCCGGGGTGGCGAGCGCCGGGTGGCGGAGCGCAGGGTTCAGGCGGCGGAGCGCAGCGGGCGGGCGGCGGAGCGCAGCGGGCGGGCGGCGGGGCGGAGGCTCCGCCGCCGATGCCGTATCCGACTCAGCCGGCGTACGGGGCGCAGCCCGCGTATCCGGGGCTGCAGGGAAACCAGTGGTACTCGCCGCTCGTGCAGCCGGCGCCGCGGCGGCGAACGCGGTGGCCGTGGGCGGCCGGGGCGGTGGCGGCGGTGTGCGCGGTGATCGCGGCGGCCGTCATCTTGACGGTCGGCTCGGGCCACCATGGGGCGAGGGCCGGGACGGGCTCCAGCTCCGCGCCGGGGCCCCGCGTCACGTCCACGCCGACCGTTGGGAACCTGCAGCTCGCCCAGCTGCAGGTGGGCGACTGCCTGACCGGGGCGAACATGGAACTGAACACCAGCGACCCATGGCCCAAGCTGACGCAGGCCGTGCCGTGCACCCAGCCGCACACCGCGGAAGTGTTCCTGGCCGATAACAACTTCTGGCCGCAGAACAGCCCGTTCCCCGGGGCCAGCAAGATCAGCAAGGACGGCAACACAGCGTGCGACAACGCCTTCCAGTCCTACGTCGGGATCACCTACAAGAAGTCCGTTTACACCTGGACCAATATCATCCCCGACGCCTCGACCTGGCCGTCGGGCGACCGCGCACTGCACTGCGTGGCCTACTTCTCCACCCCCAAGCAGCCGTCCGGCGCGACCCTGACCCGCTCGATCAAAGGTGCCCGTAAGTAGCCCCGGTCGTCCGGCCCGCCGTGGTCGGGGCAGGCGGCCAGCGAAAGTACGCAGGGACGCAGCAGCCGGATGACCTGCGCCGGATCGGCGGTGGCGAGTTCGTCGGACTTGATGAGGTGCCGGGAGACCGTGATACCGACCGTGATGGCGCTGATGAGCGCGGCTCGCAGGTCGGCGTCGGCGGCCGGGATGGCCCGGGCGATCTGGGCTTCGTAGCGGGCGATGCCGGTGCTGGCGGCGCTGGCGGCCTCGGGATTGGTCAGCATCGAGCGCAAGAGGGCCAGCGACGCCACGGGCACGCTTGCGAGCCGGTCGGCGAGCGTGGCGAGGATCTGGTCGGCTGCCTCGGCCGGCCTCCCGCTGACCTCAGGGACGGGGGCGTCGTCGATCACTCGCCGGTAAAGCTCCTGCTTGGACCCGAAGTAGTGCATGACCAGGCCGGGGTCGACTCCTGCGGCCGAGGCCACGGCCCGGATGGTCGTGCGTTCGTACCCGTCGGCGACGAAAACCCGGGCCGCCGCGTCGAGGATGCGCGCTTCGGTACGGCGGCGCTGCTCGGCGCGCGAACCGGGCCGGGGAGTGGTCATTTTTTCATTCTACGGGTGTTGACCGGAGCGGATTTGATTCTACACTTGTTCAATGAACGCTTGTTGACCGAAGTACCTGGAATGAAGGGAAGACCGCATGTCATCCGCTGCTTCCGCCGACGTCCTGGCCCGCCGCCGCCAGCTCATGCTGGACGGCGATGCCGACGGCCTGGCTGACCTGTTCGCACCCGATGCCGTGCTCGAATTCTCCTTCCACGGGCCGCCGGGCACGCCCGTACGGCTAGAGGGCCGGGAGGTGATTCGTGAGTACTCGCGCCGGGTCATGGCGTCGCCGCTGCGGCTGGAGGACTACGAGGTGGCGGAGCTCCACCAGACCCAGGACCCGGAGGTGGTGATCGCGGAGATGCGGGCGAAGGCGACCGTGACCACGACGGGCCGGTCGATCACGGCGACGTCCATCCAGATCCTCCGGATCCGGGACGGTCACATCGTGCTCTTCCGCGACTTCGCCGATCCTCGCTTGCTGGAACACGTGACCGGGGAAACGGCTCCGGGAAGCTGACGTGGGTTCCGGAGGGATGCGGCGCCCTTTTCGAGGGAGAGCCAGGGATTTGGCATGTTGCGCACCCCAGGAACCACCAGCATCACCACCGCTGCGGCACGCGGCCCGATTTACCGGTTCGATGTGACGTTGTACCAGCTAGAACTGGCACGATGTGCCATCGGCCTTGACTCGGAATCCGCCAACCGGCGGATAGGAACCGGCCTGGGAGCGTGGCAGACGCGATCCTTGCGGTAGCCGCGCGGGCGCGGGCCAGCGGCGGCCGCTGCGGGCCTTGCTGAGCGGGCTAAGTGAGCTTCTGATGAATCGTGGGCTTGGGTTAGGCGACGGGTCATCAGGGTGATCGTGCCTGCAAGATCATCTCTGGCTGTTGCCGGCATCGTGGTCCGCTGAGCCGCCGCGCCAGCGGCCGTAGTGGATGACGTTCTGGGCGGGACGACGGCGCGACCGCAGGTCACGCGGCGCGGCTTCGGCGTTGTGGCCGATGGCGATGGCGCCGATCGGCTCGTGGTCCTCCGGCACGTCGAACGCCTCGCGGAACGGCCCCGCGGCCTCGGGGACGATGCCGAAGTACATCGCGGCGAGCCCCTCGTCCACCACGGTGAGCAGGATCAGCAGCGCGGCCATGCCGGTATCGATGTGCCAGAACGGGACCGGCCAGCGCCTCTCATCCCGGTCAGTCCAGCCCTTATCGGGGAGGGCGTAGCGATCCAGGTAGGCCCGCTTGCAAGATAGGGGCACGATGACCAGGGGGGCAGACCTCACCGAGTCACCGGCGGCCGCGCCGGCTCCGGCCTGCCAGAAGCGCTTCAGGTCCTCGCCGGTCAGGACCAGGAATGCCTGGCCCTGGGAGAACCCGGCCGACGGGCCACGCACGGCGTTGCGCAAGATCCGGTCCAGGCTTTCGGCCGAGACCGGCTCGCCGGTGAACTGGCGGACCATGTGCCGGCGCCGTACGACATCGCTGAACTCCATGCCCGCCAGACTAGTGAGCGTCCTGATAGGCCGGCGGCCTGGGTGAGCCGGCGGGTCATCAGGGCGGCGACGAGCGGGCCTGGGACACACACTCATTGCGCGATATGCCCCGCTCGCCTGGTCCGTTTGGAGTACGCGCTCTGCGGTCAGGCGGGGGCGAACATCCCGGCATGCGCGGCTGCCCACTGCTCGAACGTCCGGGGCGGCCTGCCGGTCAGGTCGCGCACGGTGGGCCACACCACGGACTCGTCCAGGGTGCCATCGGCGTAGAAGCGGAAGAACGCGTCCACGTACTCGGCGGGCATGGCGGCGCTCATCTCGGCCCGCGCCTCGTCGTCGGGCTGCGCCTGGAACCGCAGGGACCGGCCCAGGACCCGGCCGAGGATGGCGAGGCGGCCCGCCGGGGTGAGCGGCTCCGGGCCCGAGACAGCTGCGCCACCTTGGCCACTCCGGCCTGCCGGGCCTCGGCCAGCACCCCCGTCATGTCGGCGTAGCCAGGCAGCAAGAACACCCCGGTCGCGCCGTGCAGGGCGGGACGGAGGCTCGCCGGGTCGTTCAGGTCGCCGGGCACGACCTGGACGCCGGGCGGAAAGCCGCCCTGGGCGTCGCCTCGGGTCAGGGCGCGCACCGGCTGGCCCGCCTCGGCCAGCTGGCGGACAAGCTCGCCGCCGACGTTCCCGGTCGCCCCGGTCACCAGGATCATGGCCTCTCCTGAAGCATCTGCAGCGCGCTGGGACATAGTTACATCATGTCCGTCTCGCGCTTGGCGCACATCCCGGGGATCGGCGTGGACGAGATCGGCGACGCCGCCGACGCGGCCCGCAACCCCGATCTGCTGCGGCTGGAGAACCTCGACACCGACATTCCGCCGCCCGCGGTGGGCTTCGACGCCGCGCTGGCGTGAACCAGTGCGTGGCGCGGGCACCACGGCCCGTTCGGCATAAATATCAAAAAGGGGCGGCGGGTCAGCGGTCTACGGCGGCGGGCCGGAGGCGGGCCGGGCTGATGTCGGGAGCCTCACGGATGCCGAACATGTCGCGCAGCGCGCTGAGGGCGGCGAGTTCGCCGCAGCGGCCGTGCACGCCGGGGACCGGCGGGGTGGCCGAGGAGCACAGGTAGACGCCGCGGATCGGGGTGCGGTACGGGTTCCACTGGACGGCCGGGCGGAACAGGGTCTGCTTCATCGTCTGCATGCCGACCGCGATGTCGCCGCCCACGTAGTTGGGGTTGTGGGCCTCCTCGTCGGCGGCGGTGCGCACGGCGCGGGCCAGGATCAGGTCGCGGAAGCCGGGCGCGAACCGCTCGATCTGCGCTTCGATCCGGTCGGTCGCGTCCCGGTCGGACCCGGCGGGCACGTGGGTGTAAGCCCACAGCGTGTGCTGCCCGGCCGGGGCCCGGGACGGATCGGCGACGCCCGGCTGGACGACGAGCACGTAGGGGTTCTCGGGGTGCTTGCCCGCGATGACCTCGGCCTCCGCGGTCGCCATCTCCTCGAAGGTCCCGCCCAGGTGCAGGGTGCCGGCCCGGCGGCAGTCCTCGTTGGCCCACGGCACCGGGCCCGACAGGGCGAAGTCGGCCTTGCAGACGCCGGGGTTGTAGCGGTAGCGGCGCAGCGCGGCGCGGTACCGGCCGGACAGCTGGTCGCCGGCCAGTTCGATCAGGTTCTTGGGCGAGACGTCGAGGAGGATCGCGGTGGCCTTGGGTAGTTCGGCCAGCGAGCGGACCCAGCGGCCGGTCTCGATGCTGCCGCCGGCGGTGAGCACCGCGTCGGCCATCGCGTCGGTGATCCGGGCGCTGCCGCCCGCGATGACCGGCCAGCCCACGCCGTGGGCGAGCGCCATCAGCAGCAGGGCGATGCCGCCGGTGGGGATCGCGTCGAGCTCCATCATGCAGTGCGCCGCGGCGCCGCCCATGATCGCGCGGGCCTCCTGGGTCCGCCAGCGGCGGGCCAGGGCCGAGGCGGGCAGGATGCCGCGGGCGCCGTACCGGGCCATGACCAGCGGGTGCCCGGGCGGGCGGCGCAGCGGCTGGAGCAGTTCGGCACAGATGTCGTCCACGTGGCGGGCCATCGGGCCGATCAGGCGCCGGTAGGAGCGGCCGTCGGCGCCGAGGCGGGCGGCCGTCTCGGCCACCGAGCGGGTCACGATCCCGGCGCGGCCGCCGTCCAGCGGGTTGGCGAACTCGATCTCCGGCCGGGCGAAGCTGACCCCCCGCGCCTCCAGGTCGAAGCGCCGGAAGAACGACGAGGCCACGGCGAGCGGATGCGCCGCCGAGCAGACGTCGTGCCGGAAGCCGGGCAGCGTCAGCTCCTGAGTCCGGCAGCCACCGCCGATCTCCGGCGCGCCCTCGATCACCTGCACCGTCAGGCCCGCGGCGGCCAGGGTGACGGCAGCGGCCAGACCGTTCGGGCCGCTGCCGACTATCACCGCGTCAGGATTCCCCCGCATCGACATCTTTTCAGTATCAGGCGGGCTTCTTGTTGCGACGGAACGTAAGGGTCTGCAACACGCTGCGGATCATCGAGTTGTGCCAGATGTTGTTGGCGTGACGCCACTGGCGTTTGGTGTCGACGCAGGTGGTTTTCGTGTCGACCTGCGGGTCCGTCAGGCCGAGCCGCTTCCCCAGCGCGGTCAGCGTGGCGGCCCAGAACTTGTCCTCCTTGCGATGCCCGCCGAACGTCATCCCGATCTCGTACAGCGGGTCGTTGGCCCGCATCAGGACCAGGGCCTGAACGACCGTTTCCCCGCCGTCCTTCGGGCCCTCGCGTTCGGCGGAGAAGGTGATCCAGCCCGCGAACATGTGCCCCTGCGGGGTCATCAAGGTGAACGACTCCGCGTCGGCGTACAGGACGAAGACCCCGGTGGACAGCTTCACGCCGCCGCCGATGGCCAGGTCGAGCAGGGCCACGTCGCCGGGGTTGATGCCGGTCAGCGCGCCGGCGAACCGGTTGCCCTTCGGCCAGAACTCGGGGAAGTGCTCCTTCCACGTGCTGATGGCCTGTTCCGGCGCGATCTGGGCTCCGGCCTTCATGCGGTAGCTCTTCTGCCACATCTTGCCGAAGCCCTGCACCGGCCCGGTGAGCCGGCGGCCGGCGACGTTGGTGCCGCGCACGCCATCGCGCGGGTTCACCTCGAGCCGCTCGACCTTCTTGGCCCAGCTCGCCGCGTCGCGCGGCGGGACGCCGCCCGTCGTGTGCGGCACCGGGGCCGCGGCGGCCTCGCGAGCGCTCAGCCCGATCTGCTCCGCCGACCGCACCCGGTCCGGACCCGCTGTCTCGGTCATGGCCAAGCCCCCTCTCTCTTGCTATTGCTATTGTTACTTGTTGTTACTTGTTGCTACTTGACGACGCCGTTGAGCGCCGATTCCTCGCTGTCGTAGATCGTGATGGCCTCGTCCAGCCGGGTGAGCTCGAAGATCTCCCGGTAGTGGTCGCTCAGCCCGTAGGCGGCTAGTTGCTGGCGGTGCCGGTTGGCCCGCACGAGCAGGGTGACCAGCATGCCGATGCCGCCACTGTTCATGTACTCAAGGCCCGCGAAGTTCAGCACCAGACGGCTGGTCCGGCCGTCGCTCGCCGCCTCGTAGGCCGACATCAGCACGGGTTCGCACGCCGCCGTGACCTCACCCTTGATGTCGACGACCGCCACCTCGTCGTCGATCCGCCGAACGTCCATCGTGATCGCCGGTGCATTCATCTGAGATTCCCTCCCCTTGGATGACCCTTGTGTTCTTTGGGCCGCTGTGTTCTTTGGGCCGCGCTATGCGGCCGGTCCGGTGAGCTGGCTGACGGCGCGGTCGAGGTCGGGAAAGAGCTCGATGAAGTCCGACAGCCTGGTGATGTCGAAGATCTCGCGGTAGTGCGGGGACAACCCGCAGGCGACGACCTTGCGGCGTTCGGCCCGGGCCCGGGCCAGCACGCTGACGATCAGCGCGATGCCGGTGGAGTTGATGTAGTCCACCGCGGCGAAGTCGAGCACGACCGTGCTCGGGTCACTGTCCGGGGTGATCGCTTGCGCGTACGCGTCGGTCAGCACCGTGGCGGCGGACCCGTCCACCTCGCCGGAAAGCTCTATGACGGCGGCGCCGGGCAGCACCCGGGTCGTGGCCTCACACATGCTCGCCATGTGCAGCACCTCCAGTTCGCATGGTCAGCCAGATGGTGTGGCGCTGGCCATTGGTTGTTATGTCCATGGCGTCGACCATGTTGCGGATGAGGAACAGGCCCCAGCCGCGCGGGCTCTGCCCGCCGTCCAGCTTCTTCAGCAGGTCCGGCTCCTCGGCCGGGCCGGTCTTCTCGGGCGCGCCGCCCTGGTCGCTGATGGCGACGATGATCTCGTCGCCGTTCTGGGTGACCTCGACCTCCACCGGGATCTCGGCGCGGTTCTGGTTGCCGTGCTCGATGGCGTTCATGGTGGCCTCGGCGACGGCGGTCTTCAGCTTCTCAAGGCGTCCATCGGGCAGCCCTAGGCCTCGCACGCTTTTTTCGACCCGGGCCAGCGCGAGGCGCTCGTTTCCTGGTTCGCTCGGCAGCTCGAACGAGTCGAGCCTGCGAGGCGCGGGGCGGGCTACCTGAGTCATCGCGTTTGCTCCTGCAACCGTGTGTCCTGGTGATGCGGGTCATGGAGCCAGGCCGATGGTGAGCGCTGCAGGGAGACCAGCGTGATGTCGTCCTCCTGCTCGTGATCAGGCCCGGTGAAGTTACCGAGCTCGGTCAGGCACAGGTCGATCAGCGCCTCGCCCGACGGGCCCTTGCCCACCAGCGCCGATACCCGCGGGAAGCCGAACATCTCGCGGTCCGGGGCGTGCGCCTCGGCCAGGCCGTCGCTGTGCAGCAGGGCGCAGTCACCGGGCTCGAACTGGAAGCGCATCTCCTCGTACAGGCTGCCCTGCATCAGGCCCAGCGGCATACCGCGGGCGCGCAGTTCCTGCACGCCGCCCTGGGTCCGCACGTACGGGACGTCGTGCCCGGCGTTGGCGAACTCCACCTCGCCGCTGACCGGGTCCAGGACCAGGGCCAGGCAGGTGACGAACATGTGCGCCGGGATGTCGACGCACAGCATGTCGTTGACGTGCCCGAGGACCTTGCCCGGCGAGATCAGCCGCGGCGCGGCATCGCGCAGCAGCGAATGCGTGCTGGCCATGACCAGGGCCGCGGGGACGCCCTTGTCGGTCACGTCGCCGACCACGAACATGACCCGGCCGTCCGGCAGCGGGATGAAGTCGTAGAAGTCCCCGCCGACGGTGCGGGCCGGGCGGTAGAACGCGGCCACGTGCCAGCTCGGCAGGTCGGGTAGTTCCTTGGGCAGGAACTGCTGCTGGATCAGCTGCGCGATCTTCAGCTCCTGGTCGAGCCGCTCACGCTGACGGGCTTCGGCCTGCTGCTGGCGGACCAGCTGGCCGACCCGCATGGCGGGGGCCGCGTAGCCGGCCAGCGAGTTGAGCAGGCGCAGGTCGTCGGTTGAGTAGCCGCGCTCGGACCTTCTCGGGCCGAGGCTGAGCAGGCCGACCAGGCTGCCCGACGAGATGAGCGGGACGACCAGGACCACGCCTGCCTCCTGCAGGGCCTTCAGCGCCGGGGACTGGAGCTGCAGGGCGGTGATGTCCACCGCGCTGGCCGCGCTGAGCAGGTAGCCGATCAGCGGGTCGTTGGAGGCCAGGTCAAGCTCGGGCCCGGCCGCCACCACGCTCGGCGCGATCGGCACGACGTCGGCGGCGGCCGGCGCCGTGCGGCGCAGCCAGTTCCGGCGGCGGGCGGCGGCTTTGCTTTCCGTGGCTTTGCTTTCCGTGGCTCCGCTTTCGGTGGCTCCGCTTTCGGTGGCTCCGCTTTCGGTGGCTCCGCTTTCGGTGGCTCCGCTTTCGGTGGCTCCGCTTTCGGTGGCTCCGCTTTCGGTGGCTCCGCTTTCGGTGGCTCTCGCTTTCCGTGGATTTGCTTTCCGTGGCTCCGCTTTCGGAGCCGGCCGACGTGGAGCCGGCCGACGTGGAGCCGGCCGGCCCGGCGCTGTCCGGCGGCTGCCAGCCAGCCTCCGTGACCCCGGGTGTCCCCCCCAACGCTGCTGCCGTCATCGGCTCAGACGTCAGGTCAGACGCCCCCCCGGGCGCTACCTCCCTATCACGGGCCGCAGGGGCGGTCCCGCTGGTACTCCCCATCTGTTGCGTCATGTCACACTCCGGGTTCGCGGCTCGTCTTGCGACGCACCTTCACACTAGAAAGATTGCGATACGGGATCGTTACGGCCGTCAAGGCTTCCGGCGTGTTTTTTTACGGAGGTGCGTTACGGTGAGCCCGTGAGCGTTACGCGAGCCGTCGGCGGCTCGGCCTCGCAGGGCGGTGTTTCGGCCTCGCGGGGCGGTGTTTTCCATGATCACGAAGGGTTTTCAGTCTGCAGGGGGCTGTTGCGGGTTTCTGCGGGCGGTTGCCAGGCCAGAGATGCCGGCGAAGCGTCGCTGGGGATGCCGGTGAAGCGGCGTGGCGTATGCGGGTCTGGCGGCGGCCGGGTTTGCGGTGGCCGTTGCGGCTGCTGGCGGGCATGCTGCGGCCCGGCGGCGCGGAGCGCGGCCGGGCGGGGTCCGGGGTTCAGTTCAGCTGATGGCGGCCAGCAGCCGCAGGTTGTGCGCCATGCCGGCGAACAGGAACTCGCTGGTGGCGTTGTGCAGGCCGCGCAGGGAGAAGCGGCGCAGCCCGCCGTCGTCTTTGAGGCTGGCGTGCAGGCCTTCGACGTCGGGGGCGCGGCGCTTGTACAGCGCGCGGCCCTCGGGGGTGGCCAGCCGGTGCGCGTTGGCCTCGATGACGGTGGCGTCCTGGGGCGGGGGGCCGCTGGCGGGCTGGCGGCGGGCCAGGTCGCGGGTCTTGGCGCCGGCGATGAGCCGGGCCGGGCCGGGAGCGGTCAGGTTCGCCTCGCTGTGGTAGCCGGCGTCGATGACTACCACGCCGATCCCGCCGGTCATGGCGGCATGGCAGGCGGCGGCGTCGTGGCCGGGATCGTGCTTGTCCTGCTCGGGCAGGGTGCACATCCGGTCGTGGCAGTGCGCGAGCAGGGCGGGGCCGGCGGCGTGGGCGGCGTGGGCGGCCGCGACGACGGCCGCGCCTTTCTCCGCGACCTGCGCGAGCCGCTGTGCCTGCTGCACGTCGCCGGTGTCCTGGCAGGCGTACCCGCCGAGCATGAGCCGGTCATCGGCGGCGGCGTCCTGGCAGTTGTATCCCTGGATGAACCCGCCGCCGCGGACCGGCAGCAGCCGGGAGTCCGGGTCGGTCACGTTGCGCCGCGGCTGCTTGCTCGTCCCGTTCTCCCCGGCGGCTCCGGCGTCCGATCTGGCTTCGGCGTCCGCGGCGGCCTGCAGTTCCGCCACCCGGGCGCGGGCTTTGCGGACCTCGGCGGCGTCACCGGGACTGACCGGGCGGCGGCCCAGCGCCGACCCGGCTCCGGCGGCACGGCGGGCCTGCCAGTCATCGATCAGGGCCTGCTGCGCCGCGATGGCCTGCTCCAGCCGCAGCTGCCACGCGGCCAGCGCCACTGCTGCCGGGGCCGGCCGGCAGCTGCCGGCCGCCAGCGCGTCCAGGTAGGCCTGCCCTTGCTCACGGGCGGCGGCCTCGGCCGCCTCCCGCTCTTTGTGCAGGTCCTGCAGGCAGGCCAGCACCCGCCCGGCCCGCGACCGCGGATCGGGCCCCGCCGCCGCATCCGCGCCCAGCAGCAGGTCGGTGCCCGGCAGCACATCCTGCTCCGCGTCCTCGTCCGCAGCGGCCTTCCTGGCGCCCGCGATGACCTGGCCGGCGAGCTTGCGCAGGTGAGCCTCGGTCCGGCTGGCCTCCTTCGATGCGTCCGCGGCGATCTTGACCCCGTCGCCGGCCACCACGGAAAGCCGGCCCAGCCCCGCGCACGCGCACACCCGCAGCACCTGGTAGAACAGCTCCTCGGCCAGGCCGTCCTGGGCGAACAGGTGCTTGCGGAACCGGGAGAACGTCGTGTGGTCCGCGATGGCGCGCCCGCATGCCACCCGGAACGTCGCGTCGTAGCGGCACCGGTCCTCCACCGCCCGGGTGGACAGCACCCCGCGCAGGTACGCATACAGCCACACGGTCAGCAGCATCACCGGGTCATACCGGGCCGGCCCGGCCGCCGAGCCTTTTTCCGTCGGCGGCACCAGCCGGCCTGTCAGCTCCCGGGTCGCCAGCGACTCGGCGGTGCCGATAACGACCCGGACAGCATGCCCCTCAGGCACCCAGTCGAGCATGTTATGGGGCAAAAGCATCTCGGCGTCACGGTCAACCGATCTGAACTGGTGTGCCATAAACCAATTCTGCCAGCAATAACACCAGAAATCAGAGAAACCCGAATATGCAACAGCCCCGCAGAGACCCAAAAGTCTTCGCGATCATGAAACCGGAGTGCTGCGTGTCGCCGCGGAGCTCGTAGGTGCGCTGCATGACGCGAAGCTTTGAGTAGGACACAGTGGGAGCTTTCCGATGACCGATCTGCGGCTGGCGCTGCTCGGGCCGCCGGTCGTGCTGCGCGACGGCCTGCCGGTCACCTTCGACACCAGGAAGGCGGTCGCGCTGCTGGCGCTGCTCGCCGTGACCGGCCGCGAGCACAGCCGCGAGCAGCTCGCCGACCTGCTGTGGCCGGAGGCCGATAGGGCCAAGGGCCGGGCCTCGCTGCGGCGGACCCTGTTGGTCACCGCGGCCGCCATGGGTTCGGGCCTGATCATCAGCCGGGCCGCGGTGACCCTCGAGCTCGCCGCGGTCGAGGTGGACGTGCGCGAGTTCGAGGCGCTGATCGGCCGGGCAGACGCCGAGTCCCTGGAGCGGGCGGTCCAGCTGTACCGCGATGACTTCCTGTCGGGTTTCGTGCTGCGCGGCTGCCCGGACTTCGAGGAGTGGCAGGCCTCGGTGAGCGAAGGGCTGCGACAGGCGCTGGCGCGCGGGCTGCAGCGGCTGGTTGCGGCGTGCATCGACCAGGGCGATCTGGAGCGCGCCACCGGGCATGCCCGGCGCTGGCTGCAGCTTGATCCGCTGCACGAGCCCGCCCATCAGGCGATGATCAGGCTGCACGGCTGGGCAGGCCAGCGGTCGGCAGCCATGCGCCAGTACCGCACCCTGGTGCGGGTGCTGGACCGGGACCTGGCGGTTCGGCCGCTGCCGGAGACGACCCGGCTCTACGACGACGTACGGGCCGGGCGGCTGGGGCCACCGCCGGCGCCTTCCGTGGCCGCGCAACCGCCGGCCGCCGAGCCTGCCGAGGTTCCTGGGCCTTCTGTTGCTTCAGGGTCTTCTGTTGCTTCGGGGGCATCTGTTGCTTCGGGGTCCTCTGGGGCCTCTGGGGCCTCTGGGGTAGTCGGAGCCTCTGGGGTAGTCGGAGTCTGGCCGCTGGTGGGGCGGGAGGCCGAGCTGGCCAGGCTGCGCGCGGCCTGGCGGGCAACTGGCGCGGCTGGGGCGGCTGGGGCGGCTGGGGCGACGCGGCGGGCGGCTGAGGCGACCGGCACGGCTGGCGCGGCTGGCCGGGTGGTGGCGATCGCCGGGCAGGCGGGTAGCGGGAAGACGCGGCTGATCACCGAGTTCCGGACCGAGGTAACACGGCCGCCGCGTCCGGCCGTGGTGCTGGCCGCCCGTTGCCACGACGGCGAGACCGCGCTGCCGTTCGTGCTGGCCGCGGACCTGCTACGGACCGCGCTCGCGGTGCGGCCCGATCTGCCCGAGGTGCTCCCGGCGCAGACGGCCGCGATGGCCGGGCGCCTGGTGCCGGCCCTGGCCGCGGCGCACCCGGACTCGGTCGCGCCGGCGCTGGACAGCCCGGTGGCAGTGACCCGGCTCTACGCGGCGATCGCCGACACGCTGCGGGCCGCAACCCAGGGGGTTGCCCAGGCTTCCGGTTCCGGGGCCTCTGATTCCCGGGCGTCCGGTTCCGGTTCCCGCTCCGGGGCTGGTTCCGGTGCTGGGGCCGGGACGGAGGGCCCGGGGCCAACCGGGGTGGTCGTGGTGGAGGACGTGCAGTGGGCGGACAGCTCGTCGCTCGGGCTGCTCGCGTATCTGGTACGGCGGCTGGCCGACTGGCCGTTGCTGCTGGTGCTGAGCTGGCAGGACGAGCAGGCCGGACGGCTGCGGGTGCTGCGCGCCGCGCTCGGCGAGGCGGAAGACCAGTCAATGGGCGAGATGATCGAGCCAGGGCTGCTCGGGCCGGAGGCGATCGGGGCGCTGCTCGAGCTGGACGGGATGCCGCAGGTCAAGGTGGACCAGCTGATGGCCGAGACGCGCGGCCTGCCCATGCTGGTCCGCGAGTACATCGAGGCGCTGCGGTCCGCCGGGGAGTCCGGCGAGGGGCCTGAGCAGGCCGACTGGTGGCCGCCCGCTAGCGTCCGCGACCTGCTGCGCGCCCGGCTCCAGGTGGTCAGTGAGCCGACCCGGCAGATGCTCACCGCGGCCGCGGTGCTCGGCAGCGACAGTGACGCGGATCTGCTGCGCGCGGTCAGCGGGCGAGGCGAGGACGAGATCGTCGAGGCGATCGACGAGGCGCTGGACCGGTCGCTGCTGACCGAGATCCCCCCGCCCGCCGCCGCCCAGGCGCCTTCCTACGGGTTCCCCTACGAGGCGCTGCGCCGGACCGCGTACGAGTCGGCCACGCTGGCCCGGCGCCGGCTGCTGCACAGCCGGGCGGCGGACGTCCTGACCCGGCGCCATGAGCGGGACCCGGCCACCACCCGGGCCGCGACGGTGGCCGACCATCTGCAGCTGGCCGGCCGGGACGCCGAGGCCGCGCAGTGGTGGTGGCGGGCCGCGCAGGTGGCCCGCGAGCTGTACGCACACACCGAGGCGCACGCGCACCTGGTCCGCGCCCTGGCGCTCGGCTACCCGCAGCTGCCCGGGCGGATCGCGCTGGGCGAGGTGCTGGTGGTGCTCGGCCGATACCGGGAGGCGCTTGCCGAGTTCGAGACCGCGGCGGCGCTGGCCGGGCCGGGCGTCAGCGACGAGCCGGCCGACGGCGAAAGGCCGGACGGCGAGACCGGCGAGTCGGCCGGCGACCGGGCCGTGCAGGCCAGCATCGAGCACCAGCTGGCTGACGTGCACCACCGGCTCGGTGACTGGGACCTGGCCGAGGCGCACCTGGCCGTGGTCACCGAACTGGTCGCGGGCGCCGAGCCAGGCCGCCTGGCCCGGGCCGAGGCAGACCGGGCCGTGGTGGCGTACCGGCGGGGGGACGCCGAGCAGGCCGCGGCGCTCGGCCGGGCCGCGCTGTCCCGCGCTCGGACGGCCGCCGACCGGGGCGCGACCGCACAGGCCCTCAACGTGCTGGGCATGCTGGCGGCACGGGCCGGCGACACCGCCGCGGCCGAGACCTACCTGCGGGACAGCCTGGCCGAGGCGCGGCAGTTGCCCGAGCTCGGCGCGGCGGTGGCCGCGCTGAACAACCTGGCCCGGCTGCTGGCCGAGACCGGCCGGGTGCACGAGGCCTTGCCGGTGGCGGGCGAGGCGCTCGAGCTCGGCAGCGAGCTCGGCGACCAGCACCGGGTGGCGGCCCTGCACACGAACATGGCCGACCTGCTGCACGCGGACGGCCAGGGTGACGCCGCGATGACCCACCTGAAGGAGGCGGCCCGCCGGTTCGCCTCGGTCGACGTGGGCGACGCGCCGCGACCGGAGATCTGGACGCTCGTGGAGTGGTAGCGCGATCGCCTAACGAACTCGGTGTATGTGGTCTCCGGGGTCGTTGGGCATCTTGTGACGACGCGCGGCAGCGGCGTGGGCTAGCTAACGGCTGGCGTATCCCGTAGGCGCGCCGGGTTGGGTAGATAGTTCGGATATGAGATATATGTTTCCGAGGTAAGAATCTTGACTTGGAGAT
Source organism: uncultured Actinomycetes bacterium (assembly GCA_963819785.1). Taxonomy (GTDB): domain Bacteria; phylum Actinomycetota; class Actinomycetes; order Streptosporangiales; family Streptosporangiaceae; genus Palsa-504. The sequence continues at coordinate 605,554 of CAWFXW010000026.1, forward strand.
GAGGGTCTCGTTAGGCTGCGGGCATGGGGCTGACAGCCCCCGCTCCGGGAAGGGGAGACCATTATGAGCGCAACACTTGCCGTCCGGCACAACGTCGAGGACTACGCCGCTTGGCGGAAGGTCTACGACGAACTCGAACCGCTGCGTGCCCAGCACGGCTGCATCGCCAAGCGCGTGATGCGACTGCCTGGCGACGACAACGACGTATTCGTCACCCACGAGTTCCCCACCGCCGAGCAGGCGGAAAGCTTCGCGCACGACCCGGCCCTGCGGGACGGGATGGGCCGGGCCGGGGTACAGGGCATGCCGCGAATCGAGATCTTCACGGATGTCTGAGCCGGGCCCGCCGCTGCGGCCGGGGAGGGGCAGCAGAAGCCGCCCCTCCCCGGCCACGCTCGGCGTGGTCAAGGTGGACGCCGACTTCGAGGAGGAGTACCCGGACGGCGACGCCACCTGCACGGAGGCGTACGCGTCGCTGTGCCGCACCGGCGAGGCCCTGCTCGGGGAGCTTGACCGGCGCATCCGGCTGACATTCGACATACCGCAGGCGGCCGCGACCGCGCTAGCGGTCATCGACGGGGCCGGGGAACCCCTGACTCCCTCGCAGGTCAGCGAGCGGGTCCTGATCGCGTCGGCGACCATGACCGCCACGCTGGATCTACTGGAACAGCGCGGCTGGATCCGCCGCATCCCCAACCCGGCCGACCGGCGCAGTGTCCTGGTCGAGGTCACGCCGGCCGGCCGCGCGGCCACCGATCAGCTTCTGCCGGGCATCCGTACGCTGGAGCGCGGGATCATGTCCGCCCTCACGCCCGGGGAACGGGCGCAACTCCTGGACATGCTGGCCAAGGTGCTGGCCCGCACCGCCGACGTGGCCGCCGACCAGCAGCCAGAACCGCTCGGCGGTCCGCGCGTTCGGCCTCGCCCGGCTCAGCCGGGCGGCTGGATCGTTACCGGCTCGCGGGGCCGGTGACCCAGACCGAGATATGGGTGGGCTCGACGGCGTGGTCGACGGTGGCGGCAAGCTCGTGCTGGATGGAGGCGAGGTCGACCGACTCGCGGAGGCGGCCGGCGAAGGCGGCCACCGTGGCCTCGGCGTCGTACTGGGCGCGGTTGAAGCGCCGGTCGACGATGCGCTGGACCCGCTTGCGCAGCGGGTTGAACAGCGCGGCCGCGGCGAGCGTAGAGGCCGCGACCGCCACCGGTGAGCTGAACCGCAGGACCTCGGTGGCCAGCAGTACGAGCCCCGCGTACACCCCGACGAGCAGGCCGGTGACGATCGCGTAGGCCAGGGTGCGGGAGATGATCCGGTCGATTTCGTACAGCCGGTACTTCAGGATCCCGATGCCGAGCGCGATCGGCAGCGCCGCCACGCCCGCGGCGATCACGCCGCCGGCCACCGCCGCCAGGCCGTAGGCGTTGCCGGACTGGAACAGGCCGACGCCGAGACAGACGATGAAGGCCGCCGCCCCGCTGTACAGCCACTTGAGCTGCAGCCGGCGATCGCCGCTGGACTTGCGGAACTTGGGAACCTGCACCGCCAGCCACACCACCCAGCTGATGATCAGCGCGAAGAACCCGATGTTCTCGACGATCACCCACACCAGCTCGTAGCCGGCCGGGTGATCGAGAGCGACCGGGCCGCCGTTGGCGTCCACCCGCACCGTGTGCGCGGCCGCGGCGATGACCAAGGGCACGAACGCGAGCACGCCGAACAGCAGGCCCGCCGCCCACAGCACCCCGCCGACTCGCCGCCAGCGCCCGGTGGGCAGCTGCCCGTCGGGGAACAGCCACAGCACACCCGCGACCAGCACCAGGCCGGCCGCCCAGGTCGCCTGGAGCGCGATGGCCAGCCTGCCCAGCGGCAGGGTGCCGTGATGGAACTGGTAGTCCAGGACCGAGTAGGCGACCGAGCCTCCCTGGAGCGAGAACAGGACGCCGCAGCCCAGCAGCAGCCAGCCGAGCGGGTTACCCGGCCTGCGGACCGCCACCAGCATGCCGACCGCCGCCGTGGGCAGCAGCGCCGTCCCCCGCACCAGCTGGGGTGCCGTCTGGTCCGCCGACGCGATCAGCACCAGGGCCACGATGTTGAGCGCGAAGGCCAGGATGCCCAGGGCGACCGCCAACCGCGCCGAAAGCAGACGGCGGCCGGGATGCACACCAGGACCGCGATCCACGCGGCGTTCCTCCCCCACCATGGGCACGACGTTACTCGCGGACCGTTCCGGGATCGTTACGGGCAAGACCTTTATCCCGAACGGGCCGTGGTACCCGCCTACAAGGAGATGTTCAGCACGACGGTGATCGTATAGCCGCCGGGGTTGACGGTGAGCTGCTCGTTCAGCGAGATCAGGCTGGAGGAGGTCACGGTGATGGTGGCGGTCGCGCCGGCGGACAGGGATCCCGATGCGGGCGAGATCGTCAGCCCGGCCGCGGCCGAGATCGAGTAGCTGACCGGGCCGCCCTTGGCGCTAATGGTGAACGTCCCCACCCCGTGGCCGTTGACGGCGACCAGGACCAGCCTGCCCACGGACACGGTCAGGGTGCCCTGGACCACGGGTGCCGGGGACGAGGCCCGAGCCGAGGACGAGGAGGACGACGCCGGGGACGAGGCCGGGGACGAGGCCGAGGCGGTGGAGGACGAGGAGGACCCGGACGACGACGAAGCGGGCGCGGAGGTCGCGGAGCGCGAGGTTCCCGGTGCCGCCTGGGAGCCTGGGCCGGTAGCCAGGACGGCCGGCACGGTCGCGCCGCCCGGGCTGACCGACGGGGCCGGCCCGCTCCCGCCGGCGCCGGGCGTCTGGCCGGCGCCTGGCGACGGACCGCCCCGGGAGTTGCCCACCACGCCGGGGCCCGCGCTGCCGCGGGCTCCGGCACCGGGCGCGCTGGACGGCGGCGCTCCCCCGCCGATGATCAGCACCGCGCTGACCGCGGCGGCCACGGCCGCGGTGGCCGCGCTGGCCGTCAGGGCATGGGAATGCCGCAGGACCCGGTGCCAGCCCGGCACCCCGGGCGGGAGGCTCGGCGCGGGGAACCCGGACGGGCCGAACTGGCCGGCCTGGCCCGCCACGCTCGCGCGGCGGGCCAGCCCGGCGGCGGAGGAATCGGCGCACGTCTTGAGCACGTGCTCGCGGAACCCGGGCAGCAGCGCGACCAGCGGGAGCGCCCCGGCGAACAGGGCCGGGGTGAGCTCGCGGCGCTTGAGCTCACCGCAGGTCTGGCACTGGTCGATGTGCCTGCTGATCCGCTTGCGCATCAGGGCGGTCAGCTTCCCGTCCCACCCGGTCAGCAGCGCGTCGAGCGCGGCGCAATCCTCCCGGCCGGTCCGTGCGACCAGCAGCGCGCCGAGGGATCGCTCGAGCTGGCTGCGGGCCCGGGACGCTAGCGCGTGCGCGTGGTTGCGGGACACGCCGAGCGTGTCGGCCAGCTCGTCGGCGTCCAGGCCCTGCACCAGGCTGAGCTCGATCACGTCGCGTTCGCTGGGGTTCAGCCCGGCGATCGCATCCCGGACGAACTGCCGCACTTCGGCCTGCTCCACGGCGCTGGTGACGTCCACCCCTTCGGCTGTCATCTCCCCCGCCTCGTCGAGCGCGGACGTGGTCTCCCCCGCGCGCAGCCTGCGGTAACACTCGTTCCGCGCGACGGCGTATAGCCAGGGCCGGAGCTTGCCCGGGTCACGCAGGCCGCCGACCTTGGCGGCGGCGACCAGGAACGTGTCCTGCACCGCGTCGGCGGCGTCCGCGGGCTCACGCAGCAGCGACCGGCAGTAGGAGTACAGCGGCACGGCGTACTTGTCGTACGCCTCGGCCATCCCCTCCTGCTCGCCCGCCACGATGGCGGCGACCATCTCCCGGTCCTGCATGCGCATCACCGTAGTTCGGTTACCGCCCATCAGGGAGCGCAAACGGCATAACCGGCTTTGTCGGGTTAGGTAAGGACACTGTGGCGGCAGCGTCAGCGGGGGCCAGCCAGGACCGGCGGGACCGGCGAGCCGCGAGCTCCGGGGAGGTGCCGGTCCTGGCTGGGTGCTCCCACGAGGCCAGGTTAGGGGCCGAGCGTTCCGAGAACGTTACCGCCAGGACGCCTGAGCCAGGCGGAGCGCGGTGACCTTGCGGGTGCCGAGATCGGAGATCAGCACCGTGGTGAGGATGACGATGGTGACGATCAGGACGCTGGTGTCCATTTCGGGCTCCCTCGGTGAGGTTTTCTTATGTCCCTCACGTTAGGAATCCGAGGCCTGCCCGCGCGTCGGCCTGCGGCTTGAGGCCAGGTCCAGACCGGGTGGAGGCGCGGGTGGAGAGGCCAACTCCACCCGGCGCGGGTGAATTGGTTATCGGGGCGCCTGCTGCGCGAGGACCTTGTTCGGGTCGTGCAGGACCACCGTTCCGGCCACCAGGTCGTGCAGCGTCCTGCGGTCGGGCCTGGTCAGCATGAAGATCAGCGAGATCAGTTCGGTGACGAGCCACAAGATGTTCTCGGCGATGCGGCCGACGATATTGCGCAGGGCCATCCACCAGAAACCCGGGATCCGGTTGTCCTCCGGCCGGTAGCAGCGCATCCCCAGCACCTGCAGAGCCGGGGTCGTGCCGTTGCCCCAAGCGATCAGGCCCCAGATGACATAGCCGATGCCGAGCGTGATAATCGCCAGCGGGATGGCCAGGAAGAAGGCGCCGATCCGGCGGCCGGAAGGAGCCAGCACGGTGCCCTGAGGCAGCAGCAGGCCGGACTGCTGGTCTAGGTACAGCCCGGCTGGGACGGGCTGGCCGCCCGGCTGGCCGTAACCGTAATTGGCCGGCACCGGCGGCGCCTGGGGAAAGCCGGGCGGCGGCTGCTGGCCGTACTGGGGCTGGCCGTACTGGGGCTGGCCGTACTGCGGCTGGCCGTACTGCTGATCGCCGTACTGCGGCTGGCCGCCCGGCGGCTGACCATAGGGCTGCTGGCCGTACTGCTGATCGCCGTACTGCGGCTGGCCGCCCGGCGGCTGACCATAGGGCTGCTGCTGACCGTACTGCTGCTGGCCGCCCTGCTGGTCCTGCCGCTGCGGCGGGTTGACCCGCGGATTGAATTGTGTCGGCGCCGACTGAGGGTAGGGCTGCGCTGGCGGCGGCTGCACAGCGTCCTGTCCGCCACCCTGGCCTGGATGCTCGCTCATGGCAACCCTCACTTTCTGTACAGTTGCCTGCCAGCCGGACTCTATGCCACGTCCGAGGTCATCCCCTATGCCCGACGGCGATTGTGCACGAACCGTTATCGACCAGGAAACGAAATTGCGCGGGCTAAATCGATTCGCGACTAACCCGGATATAACCGAGGAATCCGGGGCGAGAAACGGGGTCGGTATACGGGATACCACGGACCGTTCGGCATAAAAAACGGAGTTTACGGGGGTATACGTCGGTTACGGCGGGTACCCCCGGCGGTGCCGCGGTCAGGGCGGGGCCTGCAGCAGGCCGAGGGGGGCGGGCGCGGCGAACTCCACGGTCAGCACGCCCTGGGACAGATTCGACCGAACGGCCAGGTAGGGCGGGCGCTGGGCGCGGAAGAAGGCGAGCATGGCCTGCGCGTGTGCCGGCGGGGCGGCGATCTCGGCCGTCCGCAGCGGCGTGCCCGGACTGGCCCCGGGATCTTCGCCGCCGAAGGACAGGATCCGCAACGGCTCGGACTCGGCCATGGTGGCCAGGGCGAGCAACAGGCGCGCGTCCACGCGGCCGGCGGAGAGGTCGGCCCGGACCTGGGACGGCCCGGAGACCCGCGGGTCGGCCAGCAACTGGAGCCCGGCCGCGCGGCGGGCCCGCACGTCGGCGGCCAGCGCGGTCCGGTAGGCGGCAGCTCCGCCAGCGGCGACGACCCGTACGTCGATCCTGGCCGGCCCGGTGCCGAAGCTGGCCAGCGTCTGCGGCGCGTACACGGTGGCCAGGCGGCTGCCGAACATGGACCGGACCGCGCCGGTAGCCAACACGACGCCCGAGCCCAGCGGGTCGCCCGCGCCGGGCCCAAGGACCAGCAGGTTCGCGGCGGGGAAGCCGTGCCGGATCAGATCCGAGCACATGACCGGGTCGCAGGACACGATCGCCCCGGCGCTGACCTGACTCGCCACCCAGGCCGCGGCCTGGTCGCGGACCGTGCTGGCCTGGGTCAGCGGCGCGGGTGCGGCGGGATGGTCGGGCCGGTCGGCCGAGGCCAGGTGGGAGACGGACAGGCCGTTCGTCGCCTCCACGGCCAGGACGACCGCCGCGGCGCCGGCCGCCGCGGCCAGCCACACGACCCGCCTGCGCCGGGCGCGGGGAGCGGCGGGATGATCACGGCCAGCTTCGGGCACTATCTGCCCCGAACTGGCCACGATCGCGGCGGGAGCCTGCGCGGCTAGCTCGCCGGCCTGGTGCAGGTGGTAGGCGGCCTCGAGCTGGGCGCGCGGGCCGAGCTTGGGGGTGGCGGTCCGGGCGTGCCAGTAGCCGGCGGCCTGCCGGTGGGCGGCGGCCAGCTGAGCGGTCCGGCCCGCCTCGGCCAGGCGGTGGTGCAGTTGGCCGGCGGTCCACCGGTGCACGGTGAGCTCGCGGCCGGGGCGCGGGGTGAGCAGCCCGGCGCCCTCGCACTCGGCGATGTGGGCCGGGCGGGCGGCCAGCACGCCGGGCGCGACCGGCGTACGGAACACCGAGGCGCGGACGAGCAGGTCCTGGGCGCCCTCGCTCAGCCGTCCGAACAGCTCGCCGAACAGCTGCTGCCCGACCGCCTGGGCGGTGACCTCGGCGACGGCCTCGGACAGCTCGGTGGGTTCGGTCGCGGCCGGGGCCTGGCCGGTGCGAGCCTGGATCGTGGCGGTGAGGCGCTCGGCCAGGTCGGCGAAGCGCAGGCCGGCGGCCAGCAGCGCGTCCAGGTACTCCATCGCGCGCGGGTGGCCGACGGTCAGCCGCCAGGCCAGGTCGCGATCGGGCTCGCCGAAGGCGCGCAGCGCGGCCAGCGACATGGCCAGCTCGGCGGCCCCGGAGCGGGTTAGCGGGCCGAGGTGCCGGAACGCGAACCGGTGCCGGTCGCCGGGCGGCAGGCTGAACGCCGTGCCGCAGGTGATCAGGAGCTTGCCGGTCCAGCCGGACAGGAGCGAGGCCAGGGCGGGGTCGCGGACCGTCCGCAGGCCCGCCTCGCAGGCCAGGTTGTCCTCGAAGCTGTCCAGGACGAGCAGGCCGGTCTCGGCGGGCTGGGCGACCAGGCTGGCCGCGGAGACCTCCCCGCTGGCCATGGTGACCGCCCGCTCGGGCGCGAGCCGGCTCAGCCGCGCGGCGATCTGGGCGGCCAGTGTCGACTTGCCGACTCCGCCGAGGCCGTGGATGACCAGCGCGGTCAGCTCCGGCCGGGCGAGGTCGGCGGACCAGCGCCGCCGTTCGGCGGACCGGATCGACAGGGACGTGTGCTGGGGGGCGGCGGGACCGGAGGTTCGGGCGTGGCGGGCGGCGTGCCTGGGCCGGAACGCCTTGCCGTCCCGCTTTCCTTCGGGCTCCGGACCGCTGTCCGGGGCGGCCTTGCGGGCCGACGGGACGTCGTACGGCAGAATTCCCCGCGTCAACGCGACGTGCTCATGCCGAATGCGGACTAATCTCGCCACGATTACACCCCTTTTCCATTCTCGGCACAGGGGGCCAAGCCGCCATTGCTCCGATATATAGCACAGTGCGCGACACAACGAGTGCTTTTAGTGATTACCGCTCGTCAGCGAGGCCGCGAAAATAGCGGCTAAATGCGGACTTTTCATAAAACGCCGGACAGCCGATGGCGGGGCAGGCCGGCGATAATGGCGTGGGCGGCGCTGAGAGAAGGTTTAGAGGACCGTGCGGCCCGGCTGGCGCGGCGCTGTGGTCAGGGCGGTGGCGGCGGGTCCGGAGGGCGCGGGCAGGCCCAGGGACACGCAGGCGAAGGCGGCGGCCAGCGCGTGCCACAGCGGCGCGCGCCAGAGCAGGGTGTGCTCGCCGGTGCGCACCTCGACCTGGGTGAGGCTGGTCAGGGTGCGGGCCCGTTCGGCATAGGCCCAGGTGTCGGCGGGACTGGTGACGGCGTCTGCCGTGCCGTGCGCCAGCAGGACGCGGCGCCCGGCAAGCTGGTCAACCGGCTCCCCGGGCGGGAGCCAGGGCGCCAGGCCCGCCGCCGCGATGACCGCCGGGTGCCCGGCCGCACGCATCGCGGCGCGTGCTCCCATCGAGTGCCCGACGAGCACGACCGGGACCGGGCCGTGATCGCGGCGGAGGTCGTCGAGCAGTCCGGTCAAGTCGCGCACCGGGGACGCCTGCGCGTCGTTCCAGCCGCGGACCGAGAAGCGGACCCGGCGGACCGTCACGTCGCGGCCGCGCACGGCGTGCTTGACGGCGGCGGCGACCGGGATCATCCGGAGCACCGCAAGCTGGTACGCGCTGGTGGGTTCGCTGCACACCGACTGGCCGCCGTGTGCGACGACCACCACACCCCTGACTGAGGTCACGACGCACCCTACACTTGCCCCGCCGGAGAGGAGCGGGCGGATGACCGAAGGGGAGATCGTCCTGCGGGGCGGCCGCGTGATCGATCCGGAGTCCGGCTTCGACGCCGTCGCCGACGTGGCCGTCGCCTCGGGCCGGGTCTCGGCGGTCGGCATCGGCGTACCCGCCGGGCGGCTCCGTGGCTCCGTGGCTCCGTGGCTCCGACCAGGGCGCACGGTATTCGAACAAATCTTAATTCGAGTTTACTCTCTTCCAATCCGCTCGCTTCTATGTTCTAATACTGACATGGGAGTAGCCGGCCAGGAGGAGGTCCGGGGGGCGCCGCCAACCCCGCGGCGGCCTCCGGAGGGCGCCGGGCGCTGCGCCCGGTCAGGTCCCCGGCCGGCGCTCGACCGCCCCGTCGGTCGGCCCTCAACTGGCCCGCAGGCCTGAGTACCCAGTTCAGGACACATTTGCAGAGGTGAGTGCGACGAGCGCCGATTTCGAAAACTTTAGCGATGATGATGAACTGTGGCTCTCCGATCTAGAAACTAGGGCCATCGATCTGGAGACCGAGCTCTCCAGCTGGCGCGAGAGCCGTCAGCGGGCGATCGCCGAACAGGACTACGAGGCGGAACAGGACTGCGAGGTCGAACAGGTCTACGACGCGGAGCCGGTCGCCGGCCCGCCGCATGAGTCGTTCCGCCGGGTCGCCGGGCCGCCGCAGGTCAGCCCGCGGGCGGGCGGGCCGCGGACGCCGGTGCACACCGCCGCGCGCCGGGCCACCGGGCGGAGTCAGCCGCGCGCCGCCAGCGCGGCCCGCACCGCCGACCAGACCCGCAGTGGTGGTCAGTCGCGCGGCTCTAGCCAGTCGCGCGACTCGGGTCAGGCGCGCGGTTCTGGCTGGACGCTGGGCCACGACGAGCGAACCAGGGCGTTGATCAACCACGGCCGGCGCAGCGTGCGGCGGGGGCGGTTCGGCCGCATGTCCAAGGTGGCGCTCGGGGCGGCGGTTGTTGCGGTCGGTGGCGCGGTGCTGGTCATGACCGTGTTCCGGCCGGGCGCGTCGTGGCCGTCGAGCGTGGCCGTGGTACAGAGCGAGATCAGCACCGCCTGCCAGAACCCCAATGTCGTCTCCGAACCGAACCAGGTCGACTTCGCGTGCGGGAAGGACACGAGCCAGATCCTGTGGGTGTTCTCGCTGATGACCAGCGGTGACAACCCCAACTTCAACGACACCAAGAGCGGCCGTGAGGGCCTGGAGCCGATATCCGCGGCGCAGGGCGGCGAGGTCGCCTGGTCGCTCAACCTGCACCATCCGTACAACCCGCGCAACGCGACCGACAGCTTGCAGGTCGCGGCCCGCGCCATCAACAACATCATCGGCGGGGCAAGCCTGGTCGGCAGCAACGGCAAGCTCACGGTTCAGCCGGGGCTGGAGAGCAGCCCGGCCAACTGCGCCCGGTACACGGGTTCGGCGGCGGTGATCACGCGCGCCGGCTACCCCGATATGTGCGCGACCGCGGTGACCTCCGCTAGCGGTCAGGCGGCGCTGGTGGCCGACGTGTACCAGAAGTGGTTCGTCGGATCCTCCCCGGCGTTCGCCCAGGACGCGAGCGTGCTGTACCAGAACGCCAACGACCCGGGTAACGCGCAGGTCCAGGCCATTCTGCGGAGCCTGTTCGGGTCGGCGTCCTAGCGGCGGTCCGGGCCCGGCAGGCGAGATCGGAAGGAGGTAGGCCGGTGCAGTCCTCGCGAAAGGCGCGGTGGCAGCAGGCCACGGCGCTGGTCAGCCTCAGCACGTGCGGCGCGATGACCGGATTCTCCGTCACGCACGGCTCGGTGTCCGACCTGACCTCCCCCAGCAGCATCCCGGTCAAGCTCATGGCCATGAACAAGCCGGCCAAGTCGGCGGCGGCCAGCGCCAGAGATAGTGACAGCGCCCTGCGGGCGGCGATCGTGAAGGCGGCCCGGCACTACCTGAGCCTGGCGCATAGCCGGTCGCCGTCGGCGATGGAGGCGATGATCTGGCAGAACGACAGCACGGACGGCGTGGACCACGGCGAGTCGTGCGCGGCGTTCGCCAGCCTGACCCTCGAGTCGGGCGCTCAGGCGACCGGCCAGCAGAGCTGGGTCACGGGCGGCACCACATACCCCTGGCCGGTACACGCGTGGGCCGACTCCCGGGTCGACCCCAATCCCGAGTCGCCGGACGTGATCTCGATCCTGCAGGACGCGCAGGCGCATCAGCGCTGGCATCGCGTCGGGGACGGGTACACCCCCAAGCCCGGGGACTGGGTGCTGTTCGACGGACACGTCGAGGTGGTGACCAAGTACGCGGGCGGCGTCCTGTCCACCATCGGCGGCGACTCGATGCCGAACCTGTCGGTCAACGCGCATCAGTACGCTGGCCCGCTCGCGGCTCAGGGCGTGACGGGGTTCGTGAACAACGGCGTTCTGCTCAGCGCGGTCAGCCAGGCGTCGGGCGGCACGCAGAACCAGGCCGCGGCGGACACCGGCCCGGCGCAAGGCGAGCTATTCCCGTCCCAGGCGCAGGCCGAGCAGGGCCAGGCCGACGTCCCGGGCCTGGCGCTTCCGGCCCTCAGCCTCGGCGGGTCGGTGCTGTCCGGTACTCAGGGGGAGTCCGGGGGCGTGGGGCAGTCCGGTGGCCAGGGGCAGTCCGGGGGCGTGGGGCAGTCCGGTGGGCCGGCGGGTGCGGTGTCGTCAGCGGGCGCGGGCGCGGCGGTGAGCGGGACGGCGAGCATTCCTGGGGCGGCGCCGGTCACGGGCAGCGTGACCAGCTACTCCTCGGCCGCGCCGAGTTCGCGGTACAGCCGGAGCCAGGCCGCGCCGAGCACCGCATCGGTGCCGGACTCGCCGGCGCAGCAGGCGTTCATCGCCCAGGTGGCGCCGGGCGCGCTGGCCGCGCAGCGGCAGTACGGGATCCCGGCGGCGGTCACCATCGCGCAGGCGATCGACGAGTCGGGCTGGGGGCAGAGCATGCTCGCCAGTCATGACAACAACCTGTTCGGGATCAAGGGCACCGGCCCGGCGGGTTCGGTGATGCGGCCGACTCAGGAGTACGTGAACGGCCAGGCGGTGACGGTGAACGCGCCGTTCCGGGTGTACAGCAGCGTGGCGCAGAGCATCACCGATCACAGCCTGCTGCTGGCCACGGGGTCGAGCTACAAGCAGGCCATGGCCGACCGCCGCTCCCCCGACGCCTTCGCCAACGACCTGACCGGCGTCTACGCCACCGACCCGAACTACGGCTCGAACCTGATCACGATCATGCGGCAGTACAACCTGTACCGCTACGACGCCGGGACGTCCGCGGGCCAGAGCGGCTCGGCGCAGAGCGGTTCGGATGCGAGGAGCGGCTCCGCTGCGAGGAGCGGTTCGGGCGCGCGGAGCGGTTCGGGCGCGCGGAATGGTTCGGCGGGGCACAGCGGTGGGGCGGCCCAGGCTGGTTCGGCGGGGCTGGGTGGTGCGGCGCTGGGCGGTTCGGGGCTTGGTGGCTCGGGGCTGGGTGGGTCGGCGCAGATTCCGGGAGCGGTCGAGGTGAACGCGGCGGGACTGGGGCTCGGCGCGGGGCAGGCGTCGGGGTCGGGCAGCGCGGCACATGGTCACCCGGCGCGGGGAACGGGCGCGCGGCGAGCGGCTCAGGGCGGGGCGGAGCAGAGCGCGGTGGGGCAGGGCGAGGCGAGCATTCCGGGGCTCGACGAGTATGCGGGTACGCCGGCGGTGGGGTCCTCGGCATCGGCGGCCGCGACGAACGCGCACCTGGAGCCGACCGGCGGGTCGGCGTTGCGGGCCGGTCCGCGGAACCTGCACGTCAGCACCCGGCGGTATGTGACCCAGATGCCGCGAATCGTGCTCACCGACTTCGTCACCACCGCGAAGATCCCGCTGCTGCGGGCCAAGCCCGTGTACCAGCAGGTCGCGGAGGGCCAGGGCATGCGGTGGGAACTGCTCGCGGCGTGCGACTGGATGCAGTGCCAGGCCCAGCCGGGGCTGTCGCCGGTCTACGGCGAGGCGCTCGGCACGAAGAACCCCGACGGGACGGTGTACCGGAGCAAGGCCGACGCGCTCGAGCAGTGCGCGGCCGACCTGATCGAGCTGGCCGCCGCCGTGTACGGCATCAACCTGCGGCAGCGGCGGCTGCTATCGGTGCAAGACCTGGCCAACGTGTTCGCCGCGTTCCGCTGGGGCGGGCTGCTCAGGACGCACCGGATCTCGGCCATGGCGTTCCCGTACTCGGTCGAGGGCCTGACCGCCGCGCACGTGAAGATGCGGTGGCCCGAGATCGGCGGCGACGCTCCGGACAAGCCCGGCGCGCGATTCAAGAGGCCGTTCGGGGCCGTGCCGGTCGTCCTGCGGCTCAACTATCCGGCGGTCGCGTGACAAGCGCGCGGCGGCACAGAAAGCAGGCCCTATGTTCCGCTTCCTGATTCTGCTGCTTGGCATGGTGACGACGAGAGCGGGCAGGCTCGACACGGGCCCGGTCCGGCCGGCGGACGATGACGAGGACGAGTGGGAGGATCCGGGCCGCTGGCTGGACGGCCCGCGGTATGCCTCGGACGACACCTGGGTGGTGGCGCGTGACGCGCGGCCCCCGGTGCGGCTGGCCCGCAATGCTGAGCCGCCGCGGCTGCGGCCGCGCGACCAGATGCCGCCGAGGCGGCGGCGGCTGGTGCCGCGTTGGGTCAAGTGGGCCGCCGTGCTCGCGCTCTCGGGCCTGGTCTTCCGCAAGGCGATAGCGTTCGCGGTGCTGGCCGTGCTGTCCGGGGCGTTCCACCTGGTCGGGCTCAACGTGCACCTGCCTCACCTCAAACTGGCCTGGCCGTGGACGTCGATCACGAGCGGGACGACGACCGACACCGACATCGGCCCGTGGGTGCTGCAGAAGATCGAAGGGATCTCGCGGCCCGCGCTCGGTACCGAGAACTTCAACTTCGTCTTCACTCACAAGGTCAGCAAGAGCGTCGGCTTCTGGCCGTGCTGGTATTCCAGCACGTTCTACGCGGTCGGGCGCGCGTCGGCGACCGTCGACCTGAACCCCGGACCGGGGTGGTGGGCGCCGGGTTCTGGCCATTACCAGCTGACCACGCTGAGCCGGCCGGCGGACGGCAAGGCGGGCCGGGTCGTGGTCACCATCGTGCTGCCGCCGCCGCAGCTCCCCCAGTCAGTGCACGACATCACCGTCGACAACACCTTGTCCCACGTGATCAGCACCGACCACAGCTGGACCTACCCGGGCTTCGGCTGCGGCGCGCTGCTCAAGCCGCAGTTCGCTCCGTCCGTGCTGTACGCCCAGGCGCAGAACCTCGCCTTCTACCGGGCAACCCATGATGCGCAGGTGACGCGGCCGATGCTCGGCGCCGCGGAGAACGAGGCGGCGCAGATCATCCGGAACAACTTCGTCCAGCCGACGGTGAACGCGCTCGGCTATACGCTGGCCGGATTCACCTTGCGCTGGTCGGGCTCCGCGTAGGCGGGGCCGCACAGGGTGAAGCTGGTGCCGACGGAGTTCGGGATGTAGGCGCCGGGGAACTGGGCGGCCAGCGCCTGCTGCGCCCGCCAGCCGGTGCAGTGGGCCGGCACGATCACGCCCTGGCTTCATCGCGGCGAGTTCGGCTAGCACGCGCGGGTATCAGCGGCTCGAACAACGGCCCGTTCAGATGAAAACCACCAAGCAGCGCATAGAGCGGCTGGCCTTTGCAGAGGCGCCGGGCGTAGCGGGCGATGTTGACCACGCCGGCATGGCCGCAGCCGGTGATCACTACCAGGCCGCGCTCGCTGACGTTGACGATCAGCGCCTGGTCATCGAGCACGAGCGGATCGGGTTCCCAGCGGCCGTCGAGCCGGGCCTGCTGCGGCGGGAAGCCCGGCTCGTACCCGCTGGTCCGCGCGACCTCGCCGGTGATCAGCACAGACCGGCCGAACAGGAAGCTCGGCTGCCGTTCCTCGATGATGTCGAATCCTGCGTCCTCCAGCGCCCGGCGGCTGGTGGTCGGGATCTCGAGTGGATCCCGGCCGGGCAGCACGAGACGGCGTCGGCGCCAGAAGTGCGGGTGGATGAGCACCGGCATGTTCACCTGGCCCAGGGAGCGGACGAGCCCGTCGATCCCGGCCGTGTGGTCGAAGTGACCGTGGCTGCAGACGACGGCCTCGATGCTGCCCGGATCGATGTCCAGGAAACTCATGTTCCGCAGCACACCATCGGGGCTGGTGCCGGTGTCGAACAGGAACCGATGTTCGGTGCCGCCCTTGGCCACCGTGACCAGGACGGAGAAGCCGTGCTCGGCGATCAGCGGGCTTGGCGTCAGGCCGCCGACCATCGTCGTGGACGGGCGGCGCGGTCCGCTTCCGATGGTGATCCGCCGGGCCGGGCCCAGGTCCGGCATCAGCATGTCGGTGACGTTGTCCATCAGCGTGGTCACCACCACCGAGTCGACCGGCTCCAGGTCAATCTCGACGGCGGGCTCCACGTCGTGCAAGATCTGGGTGGCCAGGGCGGCGGGGCTGTCGTCGGTGCACACGGGGGCGCTACGGGGCGTCGGGCG
Source organism: uncultured Actinomycetes bacterium (assembly GCA_963819785.1). Classification (GTDB taxonomy): domain Bacteria; phylum Actinomycetota; class Actinomycetes; order Streptosporangiales; family Streptosporangiaceae; genus Palsa-504. Next base: position 620,561 of record CAWFXW010000026.1, read on the forward strand.
CGGTGGACGGGGCAGTTCCGGGCGCCGGACCGGCCGTGAAGGGGGTCGGGTCCGGGCGGCCAGCCGGATCGGGCGGCGGCGCGGGCCTGGTGGTGGCCGCGATCTCCAGCGCCTTGTCTACGTAGACCCGGTAGCCGAGGTCGGCGCGGTAGCCGTGCACCTCGGGCGTGTCCAGGCTGCGCATGAAGGCCAGGATCTGCGGGCTGAACACCTGGCCCGGCACCAGCACCGGGAAGCCGGGCGGGTAGGGCGTGACGTAGGTCGTGGACACGACCTGGTCGCCCGCCTCGATGCGCTGCTCGACCTCGTCGGGCATGAGGTACTCGCAGTAGCTGTCGTTGTAGGACAGGTAGAAGGCGCGCCGGACGTCACCTTCCCTGGTGGGCAGTCCCCTCCCGTCGGTGAAGCTGGGATGGAAGCCGCTGAAGTCGGGCAGCGGAGCCGACGGCGCGGTCAGCCGCAGCACCGCGCGCTCGTGCGCGGCCCGCTCGTTCGGGCTCATGTCGGCCAGCTGGGTTTCGAGCTCACGGGCGATCGTGACCAGCACCTCGATCAGGTACGCCACCGAACTGCGGGTCGTCCCGATGGTGGTCATGAACAGCACGGTGTTCCTGGAGGTCTTGTTGATCTGCACGCCGTAGCGGTCCATCAGGTGACGGCGCTTGAACGCGTCACCCTCGATGCCGGTGTTGCCGATGTAGATCGTCACCCGGGACGGGTCCAGGACGAACTCGTCGGCGTGCCAGGCCGTCATCATGTTCGGCAGCCCGGAGCGCAGCGGCTGGTCGATGCCGCTCGGCCGGTGCTCGGGCGGGATCAGGTCGGCGGTGGTCAGGCAGTGCATGTACTTGGACAGCAGCGGATGGCGGTCTACCGCGTCGCGGAGTCGCATCGCGTTCTCGATCTGCTTTTGCACCATCTCGAACCCCTCCAGGGCGGCTTGGCGGCGGCCCAGGTCCAGGGAGGCGAGGATCTGGTAGTTCGGGGAGGTCGAGGTGTGCGTCATGTAAGCCTCGTGGAAGGTTTCCTCCACCTTCTGGCTGAAGTCCTGGTCGAAGACGTGGATCATCGAGCCCTGCCGCAGCGAGGTCAGCGTCTTGTGGGTGGACTGGGTCGAGTAGACCCGGACCCGGGCCCGCGCGGGGTCGGGCAGCAGCCGCCGGTTCAGCAGGACGTCGTCGGCGGCCGCGTCGACCGGGCCGATCTCCTCGATCTGGGCTTGGTGGCTTGTTTTGTGGTCGGGCTGGCGGAGGAGCTCGGCCAGGGTGCGGGCGGCCCGCATGGCGGTGCGCGGCCGGTAGACCGGGTGGAACCTGGCGAAGGCGAACCAGGCCTCGTCCCACAGGAAGATGAGGTCCGGCTTGATGGCCAGGCACTCCTGCATCACCCGCTGGACGTCGTAGACGATCCCGTCGAACGTGCAGTTGGTCAGCAGCAGCATCTTGACCCGGTCGAGCTTGCCCGCCCGCCGCAGGGCCAGCAGCTGGCTCTTGATCTCGGCGACGGGGACGGCGCCGTACATCGAGTACTGGTTGAGCCGGTAGGCGTCAAGATAGGTGACCATCGCGCCGGCCAGCATCAGCCCGTAGTGGTGCGACTGGTGGCAGTTCCGGTCGACCAGCACGATGTCGCCCGGCTGGACCAGCGCCTGCACCACGATCTTGTTGGCCGTCGAGGTGCCGTTGGTGACGAAGTAGGTCTGCCGCGACCCGAACGTCTGGGCCGCGAGCTGCTGAGCCTCGCGCAGCGGCCCGGTGGGTTCGAGCAGCGAATCGAGCCCGCCGCAGGTGGCGGACGTCTCGGCCAGGAAGATGTCCAGGCCGTAGAAGTCCATCATGTCGCGGATCCAGTGCGAGTTGACGATCGACTTGCCGTGCGAGATCGGCAGGGCGTGGAAGACCCCGGTCGGCCGGTGACTGTAGCTGCGCAGGGCGCTGAAGAACGGCGCGCGGTAGCGCGCCGCGATGCCGTCCAGGATGGACAGGTGGAGCTCGAGGGAGCCCTCGCGAGTATGGAAGATGCGCCGGAAATGGTGGCTGAGCCGGCCGGCCAGGTCCTCGACCGCGATCTCGGTCATCAGGTACAGGTCAAGCTCGGGCCTGATCCTGGCGAGCGACCTGGCCAGGACCTGGGCGCGTTCGTCCGGGGAGCGGTCCATCAGGTCCTCGCACTCCCCCAGGCTCACGAACTGGGTCAGCGAGGAACAGTCGTGCCGGGACCGGTGCGCGAACCGGCGGCGGACCACGCACGCCTGCAGCTTGAAGTTCAGCCGGGCCGCCATCACCGCCTCGTCGAAGCTCGGCACCACGACGATCTCGTAGAGGAACTGGTCATCCGGGCGGCGCCAGCGGCGCAGCTCCTCGCGCAGCGCACGCTCCTGGTCCTCGGTCATGTCCTCGACGATCAGCACCTCGAAGTACGGCCGGTGCTGGCGGCCCTGGTCGGCCGGGCGCGTCTCGTGGTCGTAGGCGTCGTCGTCGGCGTCGGAGTCCCAGGTCTGGCTGCCCCGGTAGGAGTCGGTGGCCAGCGCCCGGTTGATCCGGGAGACCATGGTCGCGCACCGGTCGTACTTGCCGGTCGCGAACAGCCGGCGCACCTTATAGAAGGCCTGCATACCGGGAAAGGCCCAGAACCGCTCGATGGGCGCGAGGACGTCAAGAGCTTCGGCGACCGTGTCGGTCAGCTGCTCGACCGGACGTTGCTGGGCGCCGGCCAGGGCCAGCTGAGCGGTCGACTCTTCCAGTGCGGACCAGGCATCGGTCCGGACCTGCCACAGACTGTTGTAGGCGTTCGAGCCAGCGGGCACGGCGACCTCCTCGCGACATTCCTCCGGCGGACCAGGCCCTGCGCGGTCGTCCGCAACAGGCGTCTCAAGGCCACCATCTACCCGGTACACGCGGTTGACAACACAACCGGGGAACTTCGGGTGGCCCGCGCCGTGATGGCGCCGCCCGGTGGCCGGGCCGCCGCGATGATGCGGGTCAGTTCTCCTGTCCGTGGTGCCAGGGCGCGCCCGGGCCGCTCAGCCGCCGGGTGATCAGCAGGACCGGCAGGAGCAGCCAGATCAGGCCCCAGCCGCCGTGCGCCACGCCGACCATCAGGACGGCAGCGATCCCGATGCCGACCAGCGCGGCTACGCGGCCGGATGGCGGCCACGGCCGGGCGCCGGAGGACGGGCCAGACGGTGCCCGGAACGCGGGCCGGGTGGCGGGCAGGTCGGCGAGCGGCAACTGGAGCGAGACACAGGGCGGAAAGCAGTCAGAAGGACCGCTCATGACCACAACCCCGTCCACGATGCGATGGGGAACGTGGAGGCATTCGAGGAGATACTGCGCCTGGCCCGCGGCCGCCAGCCCGGACCGGAGCAGATCCCGCAGCCGGGTCCGTTAGTCAGTCCAGCTGGCTTATGTGCCGGATGACGTCCCGTACGGGGCATGCCCGGCCAGCTGGATGTCGCCGACCACCGCGCCGTCGCGGAGCCGGATCAGCCGGTCATCCTGGGTGGCGACCTGCGGTCGTGGGAGGCGAGCAGGATCGTCATGTGGTGTTCGCAGCCGCGTGTGGGCTGGTCGCAGCCGCCCGGATACTGGCAGTGCTGATCGCGGAGCGCGACGAGGCGGCTTTAGTGGACGGGGATGTAGTAGGCGGGCGGCGACAGTGGGGCGGACTGAACATCGGCCACCTGTAACAGATCCTGGACCGATTGGCCCGCATGGGACCGGTCGCAGGGTGGTGAATCCCCGGTTTCACCACCCTAGAACGTACTGAAAGTCCGGTTTCATCTCGTTCAGCGCCCGGGGCTGACCTTCATGATCAACTCAAGCAAAGCGGCATTGCGTCAGGACTGCGTCGTTGTGGCAACGACGTCGTTCGATGCCAGGCCGCAGGACGGGTCAGCTGGTGACGGGGAGGCAGGCGGGGCCTGAGGGCCGGACGCTCACTGCGCGGAAAACGCGGCCATGGCTTACTTGCTTGCCTGGCGCGCCTTTGCCAGCATTCCCGAGTTGACGGCCATGACGCTCTCGGACAGCCCCACCAGCAGCGTCCCCAGTTCCACAAGATCGTCCAGGTCGGGGGTGGCGTCCCCCTCCTCGAGGCGATGCCGGGCTTCCCTCGCCGAATTAAGCGCCTCGTGCAGAGCGCGATGTACGCCGATCGTCGTCGGGTCGGTGCTGCTCATTTCGCTCCTCAGCTAGCTCAACGGTCATGTCCGCCGTGTTCGTCCTAATGATCTCCGACGGCCAGCGGCCACGAGCCCGGAACAGGGCAACACGCGGGCCCGCGTCCGGGGACCGGTACCGCCGGTCGTTTACTACGAACCGTAGTAACATATCGTGTGTGAACGGCGCCGTCCCCACGACGATCATCGTCGCCGGTCTCGTGCTTGCCGGGTACGCACTGCTGAACACCGCCCGAAACCGGCGGATGACGGTGCCCATGCTCGCCGCGCTGGGCGTCCTTGAGATCGTGCTGCTGGTCGAGGTCGGCATCGTCGTGGCCAAGCTCGCCGGCGGCGGACGGCCGGCCTCGCTGCCCACGCTTGTCGGATACCTGGTCGCGATACCGATCGTGCCGGTGGCCGCGGCGTTCTGGGGACTGATAGAGCGATCACGGTGGGGCCCGGCGGTCGTCGCCGTGGCCGGGCTCGTCGCGGCGGTGCTGATGGTCCGGCTGCATCAGATCTGGCCGGTCATCCATGTCTGAGCCCGTGGCACCGGCTGAGCCCGTGGCATCGCCCGGGTCCACGCCGTCGCCGCCGGATTCGGCCAGGACGGGCCGGGCCGGCTGCTGGTCGCCGTGTACGCGCTGTTCGCGCTGTCCGCCACCGCACGGGCCGGGGTGCAGATCGCGACCAAGTTCGGCCACGCCCCGGTCGCCTACCTGCTGTCGGCCTTCGCCGCTCTGGTCTACATCCTGGCCACGGTCACCCTGGCCGTGGGCAGCCCGACCGCGCGCCGGATCGCGGTCGTGTCCTGCTCGGTCGAACTGGCCGGAGTGCTGGCGGTCGGCACCTGGAGCGTGGCCGACCCGGCCACCTTCCCCGACGCCACGGTCTGGTCCGGCTACGGCAGCGGCTACGGCTTCGTCCCGCTCGTCCTGCCCGTGTTCGGCCTGCTCTGGCTGCGCCGCTTGGCGGCGGGCGCGAGGGAGCGCAGCGCTTCGCCCAGGGTGGGCGCCAAGGCCAGACGCTGGTCCAGGCCGGTGAGGCGGAAGAGCCGCAGGATGTGATCCTGGCCGCAGACCACGTGCAGGGTGACCCCGCGCGCGGCGGCCTGCTCGGCCACCCGGCCCAGCACGCGCAGCCCGGCCGCGTCAATGAAACTCACCTGGGTCAGGTCGGCCACCAGCGGGTCACCGCCCGCGGCCAGAACCGACAATTGCTGTTCCAGCTGGGCCACGGTGGCGATGTCGATCTCGCCGGCCACGCTGACCGTGACCTGCCCGGGTCCGCGCTTGACCGTCATGGTCAGCGCCAGGCCCGGGACCGGCCGCGCCCGGCCGCCCCGGCGCGGCATTAAGGAGGGTTTCTCCCGTCGCAAGACGCGCAACCTGGACTCACCGTCCATTACGCAGCTCCCTCGCCTCGTCCCGGCCCGAATGCCCGGATATTGATTATCCTGGCCCGCCCGGATCGGGCCAAACCATCGCCGTGCGAGGCCCGGCCCCGACACCGGCCGGCGATGATTCTGTCATGGAGCAGCGGACCCGGAGTGATGGCGTGGCCGGCGATGCGTGGGGACGTGTCCGGCGCGAGATGAGTGACGTGGCCGGGAAGACGACCGGCCAGGTCCGGCGGTGGCACCGCGGCCGGGCCGGTGCCCTGCTGCGCCACCACGCCCGGCACAGCCTCAACTCCGCCTACCGTGAGCTGATCGACGAGGCGGGCGTCGATCCGGCGAGTGCCGTCCAGACCGCCGCCGGATGGCGCCGGATACCCGTCATCGACAAGCGGTGGCTGGCCGGAGCCGGTTACGACCGGCAGCCCGCGTGCCCTGGTCCGGTCCTGATCGTGGCCACCAGCGGGAGCACCGACACGCAGGTCCTGGTGCCCGTGACGGCGGAGTGCGCCAACCGCGGTCTGGGCGACAACTTCCTGCGCGCGCTGGCGATGGGCGGCGCCGGCCCCGGCCAGCGGCACTGGGGAATCGAGCACCGGCCGGACGGACCGGGTCAGGGCGAGACCGGCTCCTCGGTCTCGATGACCTGGCTGGCCCGCCACTGCGGCGACAACGCCCTGGTCACCGCGGCCACCGAGCCGCTGGATGAGCAGTTGCGACGCGCGGCCGCCTTCCGGCCGGACACGATTTCGGGTTCGCCGGGGTTCCTCCGGCAGATCGCGCTGACCGCAACCGCCGTGCGTCCGGTGCTGCTGGTGTACGGCGGGGCGGCGCTGGCCGATCCGGACGCCGAACTGCTTCGGTCCCGTTTTCCCGGCGTCCGGCTCACCGCGTTCTACCCCACGACCGACGCGGGAGCCCTCGGTGTCGCGCCTGACCGCGACGGCGTCTACCGCACGTTCAGCGAGACGCACCTGATCGAGGTGCTCGACGACGACGGCCGTCCCGTCGCCGCCGGTGAACGCGGCGACGTCGTGGTCACCCAGTTCGGTGCCCTGGCCGCGCCGATCATCCGCTACCGGGTGGGCGACCGCGCGACGTACCGCGGCTGGGAACGGGGCCGTCTTCTCCTGTCCGACATCGAGCGGGCCGCCGAAGCCGCCATCGGATCAACGCTCGTCCCGTACAGCGACCTGCGGACCTGGACGCCCCGCCTGGCGGCTCGTGACCCGTCGGTGGTGGCCGTCCAGCTCGTCCGCGGGTACTCGCCGGGCCAGCAGCGCGAGCAGCCCGTCGTGCGGGTCATCGGCCGGGCAGACGGCGCTGGGCTGACCACTGGGCTGACCGCCGCCGCCCGCTCGCTGCTCGACGACTTCCCGCAGATCGCCGCGGAGATCACGAGCGGCGAGCTGGCCCCGCCCCTGGTCGAGTTCCGCGATCCCCCGGCGACGCTGGCGGGCCACTGGAAGATCCCGCTCTACGTCGACGAGCGCGGCACGCGGGAGGACGGCCATGCCTGAGCGAGTGACCCTGGCCAGGCAGGCCGACGGGCCGGAGCAGGCGGCCTGGCTGGCCCGGTTCGGGAACGCCCGGGTACGCGACATCTATGACATCCAGGTCGCGGAACTGGCCGAGGTACGCCTGCCCGGCGGATCACGTCAGGCGCGCGAATCCTTCATCGCGGACTACGGGGCGCGGGAATCCGGAGTCTGGTCCTATTACCCGTGGCTGGACGTTGCCCTGCGTACCGTGGAGCCCGAGGCGCTCTACGAGCTGCGCACGAACCGGAACCGGAACCTGGTCACCAGGTCAGAGCAGGACCGGCTGCGAACGGCGCACGTAGCCATCGCCGGGATGTCGGTGGGCAGCAACATCTTGTCCGTGCTCGCCCGGCACGGGATCGGCCGCACATTCTCCCTCGCCGATCACGACGACCTGGCCACGAGCAACCTGAATCGCACGCCAGGCCGGCTGCTCGACGTGGGCGTGCCGAAGTGCCAGCTCGCCGCGCGCGCACTGTGGGAAGTCGACCCGTTCGCCGCGTGCGTCTTGTACCCGCACGGTCTGGATGACGACACGGTGCGCGCGTTCGTGGCGGACAGCGATGTGGTCTTCGATGAAGTGGACGACTTCCGGGTGAAGGTCCAGCTTCGCCTCATGGCCCGGTCGCACGGCAAGCCGCTGGTCATGGCCACCAACCTTGGCGACACGGTGCTGATCGACGTGGAACGCTGGGATCGGCCGCAGGACGGCCTGGAGCCCTTCAACGGCCAGCTCGACGGCGTGTCCCTGGAGGAGCTGACCCGGCCCGGCCTGACCCCGCAGGACGTGTCCCGGTTCGCGGCTCAGGTCATCGGCGTCGACAACGTCCCGCTGCGCGCCCTGGCGTCGCTCCCGCTCATCAACCGCGAACTCGCGGGCCGGCCGCAGGTCGCGAGCACCGCGGCGATGGCTGGCGGGCTGGCCGCGATGGCGGCGCGTGCCGTGCTGCTCGACGCGCCGCTGCGCAGCGGCCGGTACCGGATCAGCCTCACCGAGGCTTACGGCCTGCCGGATGACCGGGGTACCGCGGCTGAGCGCGCGGCGATCATGGACCGGCTCCGGCCCGTACCGGCCGCCGGGCAGCGAGCGGAGCTGCACGATCCCCGGACGCTGGCCGGCGACAGCAGCGAAGACGTGCTCACCAGGCTCGCGGCCTACGCGACGCTTGCTCCGTCGCCGCACAATACGCAGCCATGGCGGTTCCGCGCGGCCGGCCGCACGCTGGCGATCGGCCCGGACCCCTCCCGCGCGCTCGCGGTGGCCGATCCGCGGCGGCGCGCCCTGGCGATCAGCCTGGGCTGCAGCGCGGCCAGCGTGCTGGTGGCGGCCGCCGCGGCGGGCCTGGGCATGACCATGGAGATCGCCCCGGGCGGACAGGTCCGGCTCGAGCTGGCCGACGGCGAGGCCGAGCACACGCTGGCGCGGCTGTTCCCCGCCCTGACCTCGCGGGTGACCGATAAGCGAAGCTACCCGCCGGAGCCGGTCGAGCCGCCGCAAGTGGCCTGGCCGCCGGGCATCGGCGTGCACTACGTCGCTGACCCGCGGGCCCGCGAGCAGATAGCGGCGCTGCACCGGCAGGCCGTCGGCGATCTGGCCCGGACCGGCTCGTTCGCCAGGGAACTGGCGGGCTGGCTGAGAGCCGACCCGGCAGATCCGCGGCGTGACGGCATGACCGTGCCCCTGCCGCCGGACGCCGCGGATGCCCTCATCGCGGCGCTGCGCACATCGGGTGAGCCGCTGAAGCAGATGGGCGAGCGCGACGCCCAGGCCCTCGCGGCCGGGCCGCTGATCGGGTTGCTGACCTCGGCGGAGGAGACCGAGGCGGCCTGGGTCCGCGCCGGGCTGGCGTGGCAGCACCTGGCCCTGGTCGCGCACCTGTCCGGCCTGGCCGTCGCCCCGCTTACCGCGGTGGTGGAGAACCCCGCCACCCGCCGGGCGGCCCGCGCATACGCCCCGGCCGGCCAGCACCTGCAGATGCTCTTCCGGATGGGAAAATCACCCGGTACGTTGCCCCCCACCGCACGGCGTGACCCGGCTATGGATGGGAGCTATGGAAACGACCATCGGATTTGACCTGCGCTCGCTCGTCCCGGACCCCAGCTGGACCCCGGATCGACGGACGCGCCATCTGCTGCGCCGCGACGTAACGTCGGTGCGTTCGGTCGATCCGATGGTCTGGGAGCGGCCGCCCGGGCTCCCGCCGCCGCCGGTACCGGAGGGATTGTGGCCCACCCTCGCCGACCTGCTCGCCGCGGCGCACGGCCTGGACCGCGCGGGCGCCGTGGCGGTGCGGATCACATCGCTCGATGAGGACGACGAGGGGCCACCGGAAAGCCCCGACGGGACCGAGCAGCACGAACTCCTTGGCTACGACGTCGCCGACTACGACCTGCTGGGCGGCCTGACCAACTGCGGCTACACGCCTGAGGAGGCGGCATCGCTGTCACCGGTCTGGACGCCTCGGCTCAACGAATGGCACCTGTTCGGCAATCCCGAGCACGCGACGGCCTACACGGCGGTCACGGACCAACGAGTGCCCGAGCATGCGCCGTTTTACGGCTACGGGATCTATCAGCTGCGCTGATCCCGGACGGGCTGGCCTTCGGAGGCCTGCTCGACGAGCACCGGCTCGACGATCACCGGCTCGACGATGACCGGCTCGGCGGCGGGCAGCTCGGCGCGGGCGCTGGTGGTGCGCAGGGCGAACAGCGTAGCGGCCAGCAGGAAGGCGGCGGCGGCGATGAGTGCCTGGTGGAAGCCCGCGTCCAGGGCGACCGCCGGGGCGGCGCGGGCCGCGAGCAGATGCGTGGTGCGGGCGGTCGCGATGGCCGAGAAGATGGCCAGTCCCAGCGCGCCGCCGATCCACTGCGACGCGTTGAACAGCGCCGCGGCCAGGCCCGCGGTCTGCGGCGGCACCCCGGCGTTGGCCGCCGTGGTGGCCGCGACGAACTCGGCGCCGAGCCCGATCGACATGATCACCAGCCCCGGCAGCAAGTCGGTGAGGTACGAGCCGTGGACCGGGACCCGGGAGAGCCACAAGACCCCGGCCCCGGCGATCAGCGTGCCGGCGACGAAGACCGGCCGGGTGCCGACGCGGCCGAGCAGCCTGGGGGTGATGCCGGCGCCCAGGCCGACGCCCGCGGTGACCGGCAGGTAGGCCAGGCCGGTGCGGATCGGCGAGTACCCGAGGATGTTCTGCAGGTAGAGGGTGAGGAAGAAGAACACTGCGAACATGCCGGCGATGCCGATGAGCTGGGTGACGTCCGCGGCGGCCAGCCCCTTGATCCGGAAGACGGACAGCGGCAGCAGCGGGTTGCGGCTGCGTCGCTCGTTGCCGACGAACACGGCCAGCAGGACGGCGGAGGCGGCGAGCTCGCCGATGGTGCGGGCCGAGCCCCAGCCGACGGCGGGCGCGCGGACCAGCGCGTAGACCAGCAGCAGGGCGCCCGCGGTGGCCAGCAACGCCCCGAGAAGGTCGAAGTGGGCCAGCCGCGCGCGCCGCCGGTCGTTCGGGATAAAGAACAATGCGCCGGCCAGAACGATGACACACAGCGGAGGCTTGATCAGGAAGACCCAACGCCAGCCGGGTCCCTGAGTCAGCAGCCCGCCGAGCAGGACCCCGGCCGCGGAGCCGAGGCCCGCCATGGCGCCCCACACGCCCAGCGCCTTGTTGCGTTCGGGGCCCTCGGTGAACGTGGTGGTCAGGAGGGACAGGGCGGCGGGCAGCATCATCGCGGCGCCGACGCCCTGGGCCAGCCGCGAGCCGATCACCGCGCCGGAGTCGGTGGCCAGCCCGCCGGCCAGCGCCGACGCGCCGAACAGGAACGTCCCGGCGATCAGCACGCGGCGGCGGCCGAGCAGGTCGGCGGCGCGCCCGCCGAGCAGCATGAACCCGCCGTAGGTGAGCAGGTAACCGCTGGGTACCCACTGCAGGTTCTGCACCGACATGTGCAGGTCATCGCGGATGGCGGGCAGCGCGACGTTGATGATCGACGCGTCGACGAAGTTGAGGAACGCGACGGCGCACAGCAGGGCGAGCGTGAGCCTGCCGCGGCGGGTCGCCAGGTACGAGGGGTTCGGCGGGCGTGTCGCCACGGGGTGACCTCCATGCGGGCCGGATCGGGTCTTAGTTAGTTAACTAACTTACACAGGAGCCGGCATGTTGTCTACGCTGGCGGCGGCGCTTACCCTTCTCAGTGAGATGACTGACTCAGACCTTCGGGAACCGGCCGGCGGCAAGCGCGAGCGGCTGGTGGCCGCCGCCTGCCAGGTGCTATGGGAGCAGGGGGTCGAACGGACCACGCTCGCCGACATCGCGCTGGCCGCCGGCGTTCCCGTCGGGAACGTGTACTACTACTTCAAGACCAAGGATCAGCTGGTCGAGGCGGCGATCAACGCGCACGCCGACGAGCTGCGGACCATGCTTTCCGGCCTGGACCGGCGCCGCACGCCGGGGGCCCGGCTCAAGGGGCTCATCCGCGCCCTGACCGACCAGCGCGAGCTGGCCGCCAAGTACGGCTGCCCGTTCGGGACGCTGGCCTGCGAGCTCGACAAGCGGGGCGACGGCCTGGACCGCACCGCCGCCGAGGTGCTCGGCACCCTGGTCGACTGGGCCGAACGGCAGTTCCGCTCCCTGGGCCGCTCCGACGCGCTCGATCTGGCCGTGGCGCTGGTCGCGTCCTACCAGGGCGTCTCGCTGCTCACTAACACGTTCCGCGATCCTGACCTGATGGCTAGGGAGGGGCGACGTCTGGAACGCTGGATCGACTCGCTGGCCGGCGAGGCGTAACTCGCCGCTGGGTAGGTCAGCCTCACATTCCGCGGGGCTGCCTCGTCTTACTTCTGAGAGGCCGCCGTCCCGGCGGCCGGCCCAGGAGGCACCATGACCACCTCGATTCCACTGGCGCTGTTCACCGACCCGGCGCCCGCCGAGCGCCTGGAGCGGGCGGCGCCGCCCGCGCGATCTGGGTCATCGGGGCGCAGAAGGTGGTGCCCGACCTGGAGACCGCGCTGCGCCGGGTGCAGGACCACTGCCTTCCGCTGGAAAGCGCTCGTGCCCAGGCAGCCTACGGGCAGTCCAGCGCGATCAACCGGCTGCTCATCCTCAACGCCGAACCCTACCCAGGGCGGGGCACCGTCCTGCTGCTCCGCGAAGCCATCGGATTCTGAACACCGGCTGCCCGGGCGGTTTCCCGGCGGCACCTGGGCTTGGCCAGGCTGGTCATCGCCGACATCGGGTCGTAGCATGAGGGGTACCAGAGACCATGCTGGTCTGGGGCCGGAGATATGCGGAGGCCAGATGAACCAGCAGGCGCCGGACCTGCCCAGGTCCGTCCAGATCATCAGCCGGTACAAGAGCCTGATCGGCTTCGCGGCCCTGCTCGGCGCCCTGGCCGGAATCCTCCTCGCCGCGCTCAACCCGCCGAGATCCTCCAGCCAGGCGCTGGTGGTGTTCACGGCCCCTACGTGCCCGGCCGGGGCCATCTGCGGCGAGCCCATGTTCTCCGCGGACTACTTCCGGGCCATGCTGCTGAAGGAGTTCCCGCACGGCGTCGCGGTCAAGCCCGCGGGAGGCGACGTCCTGTCGGTCAGCGCCAGCGGCTACACCACCGCCCAGGCCGAGGCCCTGGCCAATGAGGTCGCGAGCAGCTTCGTGACCGACGCCGATTCGATGTGGTACATGGCCGAGCACGCGGACGTGCAGATCATCCAGCCCGCGACTTCGGCCACGGCGGCGGAGACGCCGGTCAAACGGGTCGAGGGCTACGCCCTGACCGGCGTGCTGGTCGGCGCGCTGCTCGGGGTCATCGCGGCGCTGGCGGCCGGCATGACGATCATCGACCCGCCGACCGTGCCCCGCGGATTCGGCATCGGCACCGCCGACCCGGAAGCGGGCCAGCCGGTCAGGTACGCCACGGACGGCCGCACGCTGCAGCAACTGGCCAGGGAGTCCATCCAGGGGAGGGCTCCGTTCGACGGATGAGTTAGCCCGCCAGGGAGACGGTGGACGAGGTGATCGCCGACGCCGTGGCGGCCGGCGGTGAGGTCGTGAAGCCGGCGGCCGCCGGCAAGTGGGGCGGGTACGCCGGGTATTTCGCCGACCCGGACGGCTACCTGTGGAAGGGTCGCCACCTCCGCCTAGCCGGCGATCTCCGCCGCCAGCAGTGCGCCGAGCTCCCAGCAGGCCTCCAGATCCGGCTTGCTGGGAGCTCCGGTGACGCAGACCGGCGGGTGGGCCTTGCGCCACTGCAGGCCGGTAGCGATCGACTCCACGGCGCGTACGGCACCGCCGGTGTCCGAGGCCCCGTGCACGTACAGGCCGTACGGCCGCCGCCGGGTGGCCTCCAGGCACGGGTAGTAGATCCCGTCGAAAAAGTGCTTGAGAGCCCCGGACATGTAGCCGATGTTGGCCGGGGTGCCGAGCAAATAAGCGTCGGCCTCCAGCACGTCGAGGGCCGCAGCCGTGAGGGCTGGCCTGGTCACTACCTCGACGTCCTCGATCTCGTCAGTCCGTGCTCCGCTCACCGCCGCCTCGAACATCTCCTGCAACGCGGGCGACGGCGTGTGATGGACAACCAGCAGCCTGGGCATGTCCGCTGAGCTTAGACGCCCCTCAGGGGGCTGACGGGCCGGGCCGGGTCAGACCGTGATGGCCACGTCCTCGCCGTAAGGCACGGTGAGGGTCTCGTCGTCGAACCATCTCCCGCCCTCGGCGAGGTAACGGAAGTGCAGGGTACTGCCGGCCGGGACCGTCACCGCGACGCTGCGGGTACGGTTCGCGCGCTTGCGCAGCGGGTGCGCGAAGGGATCCCAGTCGTTGAAGTTGCCGACCACCGACACCGCGCCATCCGGCGCGTCGGCGGGCAGCGCGAAGGTAACGCGGACGGAGCCGTCCTGCCCGGGCCTGGTTGTCTTGATCAACTGCTCTCTCCACTCAGGCGGTCTACGGTACGCGCGTTCGATTATCGCGGAACCGCGGGCATGATTACGGGATTTAACGCAATAGCAACCCGGCGTGTCGTCCCGGCCGCTTCCACGCGGTCACCACCGCGGCTCCACCGGGCCGGCACCGCGGCCGGCTGCACTGACAGGCAGCACCTCGACTCGCGGGAGCATGATGCCCAACCAAGATCCGAGCACGGCCACGACGACGCCGGTCCTGGACGGCCCGCAGTGGCGGGCGCTGCTGGAGGCGAGCTGGCAGGCCCGGGGCCCTCATCCCCGAGACGCGGTACTGCCCCGCTGCGATGCCGAGCCGGGCGGCCCGTGGTGAGCACGCCGGCGCGCCGGTGAGCGCGCTCACGAGCCTGCAGGTCGGCTCCGTGATCGCGACCGCCGTCGCGGGACTGATCTGGGCCAGCTACTCGTTCTTCATCGGGCGCCTGGGCGGAAAGGCGTTCGAGGACACTCCTGGGCGGGGTTCGCCGTGGCGTTCGGGATCACGATCGCGATCAGCGGGCTGGTGGAGCTGATCCGGCGGATCGTGTCCCGGCGGCGGTCGGCCGCCGCCGCGCGGCATCCCGGCAGGTCGGAACGGGCCGACGACGCTTCTCCACCGATTCACCACATGGGCGACAACTGTCCTGCACGGCCGCGCAGTTAGCTGATCATGCGCTCGGACGAGAGGTGGTCACGATGCGATGCATCACCACTCCGTCATCTCTCGTCCGGGCCATTGTCCCCGTCTTCGCGATAGTAATGGTGACGTCCTGCGCGGCGGGGACTCCGGCGGCGAGCCCGGCGCCAGGGGCGGGTGCCGGCTCGTCGGCGGTAGCCAGCCCGTCGGCGAGCTGCGCGGGCGGCACGTGGCGGCAGGTCCCGGCCAGCGCGAGCCGGCCAGTGGCGGCGCCGCCGCTGCCGGTCGTCACCGGTATCCGGACCGCGGCGCATCCCGAGTGCGGGTACGACCGCCTGGTGCTGGACATCAGCGGGCCGCTGCCGAACTACAAGGTCCGCTCCGTCGCGCAGGTGACGGCCGATCCGTCCGGGCTGCCGATCACCCTGCCCGGCCGCCAGTACCTGCTGATCACGCTGCAGCCGACTCAGGCCCACGACATCAGCGGCCGGCCCACCATCGCCCGTTCGGTGCACGCCCTTGGCTACCCGGTGCTCAAGGGCTACGCCCTGGCCGGCGACTTCGAGGGCGTCTTCACCCTGGCGCTGGGCGTGAACGGTCCGGTCAGCATCCGGATCGGCGAACGCCCCGGCCACTGGTATATCGACGTCAGGACGGTACCAAACTAACACGGATTCGTGCTAGTTGCGGCCGTGAGGGTGTCCGCGAGCTCGGTGTCCGCGAGCTCGGTGTCCGCGAGCCGGGCCAGTGCGGTGGCGGCCGCGTCGTCCAGCGCCTGCAGGGCGGCACGCACCTGCGGCACCGGCATGGCCAGGGCGTCCTCCAGGCCCCGGACGGCGACGCTCCATACCGCGCTCGTGCGCTGATGGACGTTCCGGCCGTCGGCGGTCAGCGCGACCTTGTAGGAGCGGCCGTCGGCGGGATTGCGGGCCCGCTGGATGTGGCCGCGCCGGGTCATGACCCGCAGGTAGTCCAGGATCGTGGTGACCGGCATGGCGAGGCTGGCCGCGAGCTGGGTGGGCGTCAGCGACCCGCGCTCGAACAGCACGCTGTAGACGGCGTACTCATCGGCGCGGAGTTCGGTTCCGGCGAGGGCGCGGGCCAGCAGCGACCGCACCCGCTGATGGACCACGAACACGTCGAAGAGCAGCGAGATATCGCGGTCCGCTCCGCGGTCGTCCATCGGCCCTCCTGCCAGCCTGCACGCGCCTGCACGCGCCTGCACGCCCTCACCGTACGCCGCCCTGGATCGGTGGTCCGTAAGCTCCTCGAAAGAATCTTTCGTTACACAAAGAGTCGTAATAATTACTTTCCGTGTCTCACGGTGGGGGCGCGGGGACCATCGGCGCAGGACGGGCCTATCACGGGGTGATCCCGGCCCGATCGCGGGCCTGTTACCTGCGACGTAAGAACTTCGCAATAAATTGCCGCGAATTCGGCGGCGGCCCGCACTTAAAAACGGACAAATTGTGAATCTTCTAAAGTTCCTCCACACGGCATCGCCGCTGGTCTACCGTGTCGGCCGAGAGCATTCCCAGGGGTGACCAATGGAGGTGGGCCGGATGTTCAGCGGCCATGGATCCGCTCGGCGACGTCGCCGGAGAAACGCGCGTATTGCTATCCCGGTGGCCGGTGTGCTGGCGCTGGGCGTGACGGTCGGAGTAATGGTGGGCGCGTCTTCGGGGCACGGCACCTCGAGGCTGCATTCGGCGGCCTCCTCGGGCTCGGCGGGCGTCGCGTCCACCGCGGTCGAGGACACCTGCGTCATCATCGTCCCGGCGCACCCGCTGAGCGCCAAGGGGCTGGCCACGCCGTACCAGCTCACCGGGCCGGCCGGCGGCACCCCCGCGGCCACCGGCTGCCAGATGAGCAACTCGCTCAACCTGGGCGCGTTCGTCCAGGCCACCATCCTGGACCCGCACAGCGGCAAGCTGTACGTGTACAACCCCCTGGTCATCACCGCGGGGACCACCCCGGCCGTCAAGCCGGTGGTGCCGAAGCTGCCCAAGGGCGCGATCGTCACGATCGACTTCGGGTTCAACGGCACGGTCCTGCTCCAGAAGGGCGCGACACCTAACGCGCTCGCCGAGGGCAACTGCACCGAGGGCATGCCGAAATCGCCGTTCGGGCAGGTGTCGTTCTGCAACGGGACCAACTTTTTCAACGCGGCCTTCGCCATGGCGCGTAGCGGGAAGGTGCACATCCCGGCCGCGGGCATGTCCAGGAAACTGGTGGCCAGCGCGGGGGCGCTGGGCACCGGCCGCGAGTGCCCGACCACGCGCAACTTCGACATGATCGACCAGGACCCGAGCGACAACGTGACCAGCAAGTACCTGCTCAACCCGGCCACCGGCCAGACCGCGCAGGACACCACGGCCGCCGCGGCGCGCATGCCGGGCGCCAAAGTACTCGTCAACGGCAGCGACAACGGGCTCATCGACTACTTCCTGGACCCGGCGCTCGGCTGCACTCCGTTCATGGCGCCCGACCTGGGCAACCGTGGCGTGATGTCCACCTCGCAGGCGCTCGACGAGCTGCTGGCCGCCAAGAACCAGCCCAAGGCCGCGGCGCTGATCCCGGAGAACGACGCGATGGTGCTGGACAACGGCGGAAGCATCGACGTGGCCAAGACCGACCTTTACCGCTCCGAGATCGGGCAGGCGCCGGTCGGCAGCCAGACCAGCGCGAGCAGCAGCCCGGGGATGTTCTGCCAGAACATGGTCAACATCCAGACGGCGTTCATCGCGGCCAACGAGAAGATCTTCTCCGCCTGGCCCTCGCCCGTACCCACGGTGGGCGACACCCTGTACACGTTCCTGGCCGCCCGGCTGGCCTCGTCGTTCGACAACCTCAACTGCGCGAACTTCGGCCTGCACAAGACGGTCACGATGGTGACCAACGGAGCGGGCGCGGCCACACAGGTCACCTTGGGTGACGACCCGCAGGAGGTCGGCTTCTAGCGTTCCTCACGCTTTATCGCGGCCGGGCCGGAGTGCGCACTCCGGCCCGGCCGTTTTGCGCGCCGTGAAACGGGTCCTGACCGGACCTGCCGGGCACCCCTAGGACGTCGTTGCCCGCAACCCTTGCTCGGCTTGGTGGTCGCGGTCAGCGCTACGGATCAGAATGGGACATCAGTCACGCTGGTACCGCCAGAACCACAGCCCGCATGCGCCGGACGCGCCCGAAGGGAGTGAAACCCCGGTTTCATCACGCTCTAGCGTGGTGAAACCCCGGTTTCACCACGCTCTAGCGTGGTGAAAGCCCAGTTTCATCTCGTTCAGCGCTGGACGCTGCCCCGTCCGCGGACCCGCGGGGAACAAGATCGGTCAGCTGACCGATGTCTCTCACTGCAAATTGCAGCAATATTTGTCGCGCAACCGGCACCGGGGCTTCCGTAACGGCCCCGACCTTCCCCGGGAGCAGCGCACAGGCTTTCCGAATCAGCCCACGACCGCAGGCGGTCCAGGGGCTCACCTGTGCCCGTGATGTCTTTCCCGACCCTGAGAGAGGGAGGAACGTCGATGGCGCGTAGGTTCATGCGGGCCGTCCGAGGCGCCGAGATCGTGGGCGCCGTGGTGGCCACCGTAGTCCTGGCGATCTTGTTCCTGCCGAAGCTGGCCGGCGGCGGGGCGGCCGCCACGTCGGCCATCGGAGAGCCGGACCTGAACGTGGCGGTGGTCCCGGCCGTGGACTCGGCCGGCTTCTTCGTGGCGCTGCACCAGGGTCTATTCGCGGCGCGCGGCCTGCACGTCACGTTCATCCCGGCGGTGAGCTCCGAGACGGTGATCAACGCCCAGGCGCTCAACCAGCCGCTCGAACCGGGTCGACATCTCCTGCGGCAACTACGTCAGCTACATCCAGGCCCAGGAGAACTACAACCAGGGCAAGCGGTCCTCCTCGGCCAACGACGCCATGGTCGCCGCCAACCTGGACATCTTCGCCGAGGGCTCGGTGATGCAAACCGGCGCCCAGGGCCTGTACGTGATGCCCGGCTCGCACATCCAGACGCTGGCGGGCCTGGAAGGCAAGACGATCGGGGTCAACGCGCCGGGGAACATCTTGTACCTGCTGGCCGCCTCCGTGCTGGCCGACAACGGGCTGAGCGTGCCCGGCGTGCACTTCGCGTACTACCCGCTGCCGCAGATGGCCGCGATGCTCAAGGCGGGGAAGATCGCGGCGGCGGTCCTGCCCGAGCCGTTCGCCAGCCAGGCCGAGCAGTCGATAGGGGTGACGCGGCTCGCCGACCTGGACCAGGGCACCACCGTCGCGTTCCCGGTGCAGGGCTGCGCGGTGACCAGGCAGTGGGCCGCCCAGCATCCGAACGAGCTGGCCGCGTTCCGGGCCGCGTTCGAGCAGGGCCAGGAGATCGCCGACACCGACCGGGCCGCCGTGCAGCAGGCGATGCAGTCGCTGCCCAAGCCGCTGGGCCTCACCGCGGTGACGGCGGCGGTGATGGCGCTGGACAGCTACCCGACCGGACCGGTTGACGTGGTCCGGGTCCAGCGGGTCGCCGACGTGATGCGGCAGTTCCTGGGCTTCCCCACCTTCGACGTGGGGTCGATGGTCAGAGGTTAAGCTCGTCAGGTGGAACGAGCGGGGGTGTTCGAGCGCCTGGTCCCGGTCAGGTGGCGTGACACGGACGCCCAGGGACACGTCAACCACGCCGTGTTCCTCACCTACCTCGAGGAGGCCAGGGACGCGTTCTTCGAGCACGTCATCGGGGCGTCCCTGGCCGAGCCGGCGCCGTTCCCATAGCCGTCGCCGCACCGGTCGCCGGCGCGGTAAAGGTCGGCTGGGGTCGCGCACCCGCCACGGCGTGCTCGTAGTTCAGCCGCGCGGAGAACTTGGCGATCTCGTACGGGTTCATGAACACGGCAAGCGTATTGTTCTGCGCCTTGAAGCCCGGCGCCTGCTTGGCGGCGGTGAGGCTGATGCCGGTACCCTCGCCCGACGATGACCAGTTCGTCGAGCCTTCGAAGGCGACGATGCCGTCCAGGATCCCGCCCTTGGTGTGGCTGATCTGATCGGTGGCCGACGTGCCGACGACGAAGTCGTTGGCGAAGCCGGCCGCGTCCTGCCCCACGTCGGAGGCCAGGATGGCCCTCTCGGTCGGGCCCGAGGCCTGGGATTTGTCCAGCGTGACCGAGACCATCACCGACGGGTTATGCACCAGGCCCATCAGCACGTTGTTGAGCTCATTGTCGTCGTAGCCGAACATGTTCATCTTCACGCTGAGGGTCACCCGGGTGAACAGGTGCATCAGCACCCCGTGTACGTCATCGCGGCCGACGTAAAAGACCCGGAAGTCGGGGCTGGCAGTGGGGCCGAAGGCCTGCTCGGCGGTATATACGGCCAGCTCGTCAAGGGTGAACGTCTGCAGCGTGGGGCGGCTGGACGCGGCTCCGGCATCGGTGGTCATGCTTGCCTCCTCGGGGGCGGTACCCGGTTCTCGGGGGCGGGATGCTGTGAGCCGGGCCGTCACCGGGCGTCCCGCAGTGGCCGGCGGGGTGGACGGCGCGTCGCGGATTTACGACCACGGCTGCACTCTAAGGCTTGCGGCGCAGGCACAGCTAGAGCCTCATGGGCTGACGAATGCCACGCCTGTCTCAGCCGGTAGCGGCTACAGTCGGTCGGTAATTCAGCTGCGTCAGTGAGAATCTCCGGGTATTTCTTAGGTTCGAGTTGCACAGTGCACACGATGGGGACTGAGTCGCCGTGGCGACGGGGCGACGTGGCGGCGGTCGTTCTGCTCGTCGCGCTGCCGGCCGTCATCTTCGGCGTGCCCGCGCTGCTCGGGCACGCCGTCCTCCCCGGTGACGACCTGACCCAGAACCTCCCGCTGCGTGAGCTGGCCGGACGCGACATCAGGACCGGGCACCTGCCGCTGTTCGACCCGTACATCTGGAGCGGGGCGCCGCTGCTGGGGGGCTGGAACGCGGCGGCCGCCTACCCGCTCACCTGGCTGTTCGCCATCCTGCCCGGCACCGCGGCGTGGACGCTCAACATGATCATCACCTGGGCGGTGGCCGGGACCGGGATGTTCCGCTTCCTGCGGGCGCTGCGGCTGGCGAGCCTGGCCAGCTTTCTCGGGGCGTTCTCGTTCGCCTGGGCCGGCAGCATGGCGGCGCAGGTGACGCACTTCGGCCTGGTCGCGGGCCTGAGCTGGGTGCCGCTGGCCCTGCTGAGCGTCCTGCGGCTCGCGCAGGACCGCCCCTGGCCCTCCCGGCTGGCCTGGGCGGCGGCCCTGGCCGCGGCCATGGGCCTGGTGATCCTCGCGGGCGAGCCGCGGGCCATCGACGACGCCTGCGTGATCGTGCTGATCTACGCGGTGTGGCGGGTGGCCCGGCTGGGGCGCCGCGCGGGGCCCGCCGCCGTGTCGGTCACCGCGGGCCTGGCCCTGGGCGCGGGCCTGGGAGCGGTCCAGTGGCTGCCCGGCCTGGCCGCGATCAGCAGCTCCCAGCGCGGGGTCGATTCGATGGTCCTGTACAGCTCCGGGTCGCTTCCGGTCCGCTGGGTGCTGCTGACCCTGGTTCCTGACCTCCTGGGCGGGTCGGGGTCGCTGGGTCAGCCCAGCTTCTTCGGCTTCTACAACCTGACCGAGGTGACCAGCTACGTCGGGATCTTGCCGCTCGTGGCCGCGTTCGCGCTGCTCGGCCGGCTGCGACGGGGCCGGCGGGTGCCGGAGTGGCTCGTCTGGCACGTTATCGCGCTGGCCGGGGTCGTGCTGGCGCTGGGCGGCAATACCCCCCTAGGGCATGTGCTGTACCACCTGCCGTTGTTCGGCGATCAGCGGCTGCAGAGCCGTAACATCGGTGTGCTCGACCTGGCGCTGGCGGTGCTGCTCGCGTACTGGGCCGACCGGCCCTTCGAGCCATCACGGACCCGCCGGGTCACCAGCGAGACCGTCCTGGGCGTGATCCCGCCGCTGGCGGTGGCGCTGGCGGCCGTGCTCGGCGTGGCCTGGGGCATGAGCTGGATCCGCTGGGTGGGCCTGAACATCAGCCCGAGCATCAGCGAAGTCAGCCGCCTGAGGCCCTACCTGCTGCCGTACGCGGTCCTGGGGGAGGCCGCGGCCGCGCTGGTGGTCTTCGGGTGGCGGCTCAGGGACGGGCTGCGCTCGCGCCTGATCGCCGGCTTCGTGGTCGCCGACGTGCTCGTCTTCGCCGTCCTGGCCGTGGTCGAGGTGGCGCCCGGCCTGTTTGCCGGTTCGCCTCCCCCCGCGGCCGCCAGCGAGGGGACGGCGGCCGTGCGGCCGGTGGCGACGCTCGGGTACCCGGGGCGTTTCGCGATCTACGATCCCGACCTGCTCGATCCGGCCGAGTTGTCCGGCCTCGACCCGCCCGACAGCAACTTCGCCGGCCGCGGCGCGATGCCGTCCATGCAGGGCTACACCTCGACCGTCGACGGCCGGTACGCGTCGGTGACCGGATCGCATCAGGCCACGGGCGCCGGGCAGGACACCCTCGCGCCCGCGGCGATCGCGGACGGGACCCTCGACCAGCTCGGCACCACGGTCCTGCTGACCCCGGCCGCGTACCTCGTGACCAGCGGTAACGGGCCTGCCGCGGGGCCCCCGGGCACCGGGCGGCGGGACGTCACCGCGGGTCAGCGTGCCACCTGGTACGTCGGCACCGCGATCGATGTGTCCGGGGTCGACCTGCCCGACCCCGCGGCCAGGCGCGACGCGGCCGCGGGGACGACGATCGGGCTCATGGCGGCCGACGGCTCGGTGCGCTGGTCCCGCGCGGAAGCGGTGAGCGCCTCGACCCTGGCCATCACCGTTCCCCGGCCGGTGACGAGCGTCGCGGTGCTGGCGCGGGCGAACGTGCCGGGTGTGCTCGGCCCGCCGTCCGTCACCGCGGCGGGTGGAAACGTGGTCGTGGCCGACGGCCAGCTCCAGGACGCGCTGGTCCCGCCCCGGTGGGGATTCGCCGGGTTCGACGGCCCGTTCGCGGTCTTCGCCAACCGCCTGGCCCAGCCGCCGCTGCGCGTCCAGGCCCTCCCGGGCCGGTCCGTCTCCGGTGCGTCGGTCCGCGGGGCCAGCGGCCCGCCCGCCGCGCCGACGACCGCCACGGTGTCCTCCCCGGACGGCGTCCGCGTGGTCCGCTCGGTGGCGGCGATCGACGGCTGGAGCGCCACCTGGCAACCCCGGAACGGCCCGGCGACCACGCTGGCCGTCCACCGCGACGGCCTGGTCCAGGCCGTCGACGTCCCGCCCGGCACCGGCGTCCTCACCTTCCGCTATACGCCGCCCGGCTTCGAGGCCGGGCTGGCCGCCTCAATCGCCGCCGGGGTGCTGATGGCCGGCTGTCTCGTGGTGGCGCTGTTGACCCGGCCGCCTGCGGCGGCGGGCCCGGGCCGGCGGGCGCGCGGGCGCGGGCGCCGGTCACCGGCGAGGCAGCTAACTGATTTCCCCCGAACGGGCCGTGGTGCTCTGCTTCGGGACCGGTGAGGGCGACCGCGGCGTTGAGCGCGTCAAGGGCCGACCCCTGCCGGATCGCGTCGGCCCGGTCGAACGGCCCGGCCCAGGCCAGCCCGATCTGGTTACGCCGGTTCCGGCTGTTGCGCCACAGTGAGGTCGCGTTGGCCACGATGAAGTCGCGGTATCCGGGCCGCGGACGGTGCCGGCAGAGCTCGTACAGGTGCCGGACGAAGATGCCCTTGAACTGGGGCCGGTCATGGTCATCACGACCGGTCTCCCGCTCGCCGGGCTCGGTGAGGATGCCGGGCGGGACGGTCAGGTGGCGCAGCGCCGCGTCCGCGATGGTCTCGGCCTGGCCGAGGTAGGCGTCGTCGCCGGTGATCTCGTACAGCACGGCGAGGCCGCCGATGATCACGCCCTGGTTGTAGGTCCAGGTGGTTCCGCCGTTGTTCGCGCACCCGGCGGTGAGCCCGTCGTTGACCAGGCCGGACGGGCCGATCATGCCGCTGGCGGAGAACCACCGCCACTCGCGCAGCGCCCAGTCGAGGTAGCCGCCGCCGTCCGCGCGCTGATGCAGGCGGCCCGCGATGAGCAGGAACAGCTCGTTCGGGATCGCGTTCTTGTAGGTCTTGCGGCGGGTCCACCACACACCGCCGCCGCACACCTCGTCCCAGCCGGCCGCCATCCCGGCGAACAGCCCGCGCGCCATCTCGAGGTACTTCGCCTCGCCGGTCAGGTCGTACGCCGCGATCCAGGCCAGCGCCCACCAGCCGTCGTCGTCGTAGTACAGGTTGCTGAATCCGCGGTTGACCCGTTCGGCCCGGGTGAACGTCGTCTCGACGACGTGCCGGTGGGCCTGCTCGCCGGTCCGCTGGCTGTGCTGGATCAGCGCGGTCAGCGCGTTGGCGGAGTTCCACCAGCCGGCGGTCTTCCACAGCCCGGTCCGGGGGTTGTACCAGCGCTGCAGCGCGGCGGCGGCGTCGCCGGCCCAGGCCCGGTACTGATCCACGGCGCTACAAGGTCCTTAGGGGGTCGGGGCGGAGCCGCCCGGGTGGCTGTCCGGCTGCCCGGCGCTGAAGTGCAGCAGCGCGGGCACCAAGGTCGCGAGCGTGAGCCAGCGGGTCAGCGAGTTGCGCGGCAACAGGGCGAGCGTCACCCACGCCACCGCGGTGTACCAGGGCAGCGACCACGGGGCCACCAGCACCCAGGCGAAGGTCAGCGCGCAGGTGGCCGCGAGCACCGCGGGCACGTCCGGGGACAGCCGGTTGTACAGGTACCAGGCCAGCAGGAGCAGCAGCAGCGGCCACAGCACGCCGATCAGCGCGTTGATCGTCGTCTTGTCGGCCAGGTGGTTGCCGACGAACTGGAACAGCCGCCAGAACGACGGGGTGATGACCCGTCCGGATGCATCCGGCAGCGGCCGGAGCGCGTTCACGCCGTAGGTAAAGAAGTACAGGCAGAACGTGGCCACCGCGGCGAAGCCGGCGGTACGGGACAGGCGCGCCCAGTCGCGCTCGCGGATCAGCGGCACGGCGATGCCCAGGGCCACGAACGCCGCGTTGATCTTGATCCCGAGGGCCACGCCGATCAGCACGCCGGTGGCCAGGTCGTGCCAGACGGTCGCGCCGCGGCGCGAGATCAGGATCGCCGCGATTCCGGCCAGCGCGACGAACGCGTCCAGCTGCCCGCCCATGACCAGCACGTAGATCAGCAACGGGTTCGCGGCCCAGATCAGGCCCGCTCGCACCGGGTTGGCCGCCGACCGGAGCAGCAGGTAGCCGGCGGCCAGGTACGCGATCCCGGTCATGACCATCAGCACCCAGATGGTCAGCCACGGCTTGCTGCCGCCGGCCAGCGCGGCGACCAGGTGCGTCCAGGTGGCCACCGGGCCGTATACCGAGGGGGTGGTCCGCCACCGGGGGTCGACCAGGACGACGTACGGATTGTGCACGCCGCCGTTCAGGCTGATGGGAAGGAAGGTGTACGGGTCGTGCCCGAGCGCGGCGATCCGCCCGTACGCGGCCAGGCTGGCCGGATCCGAGCTGCCGACCGGTGTGATGTTCACCACCACCGCGACCACCGCCACCGCCGACCAGAAGACCCGCCGGGGGTTCGGCTGCCAGCCGCGGCTGTTGGCCCACAGCATCCCGGCCAGGCCCAGGCAGCAGAAGGTGATGGCGGGGTACATGATGGCGTTGGTGACGGCGCCCGACAGGACCGGCGCGCCCAGCCGGCGGGTCAGCGCGCTGAACGGCAGCAGCACCGGCAGCGTCGCCTGGCTGGCGCCGGGCGCGGTCGCGCACAGTCCCACGAACGCCAGCAGCCCGAGCCCGAGCGCGGACAATGACACGGCGGGCCGCGGCCGGGACAGCGGGCTGGACTTCATCGCCCGGATGAGCACGCCCATCAGCGCCTCGACCCGGCCGCCGGGAATCGGCGGCTCGGCGAGCTGGGCGGGCTGCGCGGCACCGGGATCTGACGCCTTGGCAACGGCGGGATCTGACGCCTTGGTGGCGGCTGGGTCTGACGCCTTGGCAACGGCGGGATCTGACGCCTTGGTAACCGGACCCCGGGTCATCGCATCACCCCGGGCATTCGGGGTGATGCGCCGGGCTGGCCGGCGGCCCCAGTACCAAGGAATCCATGACCTGCATGGTAGGCGAGGCTGGTGGGGCGGGCGGCACGGTCGGGCAGAACACAGGGTGCGCGGCCGGGTGCCCGTTCGGTGTCACCGCAGCTTGACGGCAAACGGGCGCATCCGGTGGCGCGGATGCGGTTAGCTTGAAGACCATGTACCCGTCGCGCCTGGCCAGGACGGCGCTCGTCCCGTCCTGGCGCCGTGTCCGCGAGCACCGGCTGTTCGCCGTCATCGCCGTCTGCGGCATCGCGGTCCGCGTCGTGGTCCAGCTCGCCTACCAGCAGGCCCTTATTTTCCCGGACAGCGAGCGGTACCTGCAGTACGCGTCCAACTTCCTCGCCGGGAACTGGAGTCCGGACTGGCTGCGTACGAGCGGCTACTCGCTCCTGCTCATGCCGGCGGTGCTGGCCCACAACCTCTCGGTGGTCGTCGCGATCCAGCACCTGCTCGGGCTGGCCACCGGCGTGCTGATCTACGTGACCCTGATCCGCTTCGGCGCCCGGCGCTGGCTGGCCGCGCTGGCCACCATCCCGGTGCTGTTCGATCCGCTCCAGCTCGACCTCGAGCAGTACATCCTCACCGACGTCTGCGCCACGTTCCTGGTCTTCCTGGCCCTCGTGGTGCTGGTGTGGAGGCGCGACGCGCTCGGCAAGGGGGCAGCCCTGACCGCCGGGCTGCTGGTCGCCGCGGGCACCATCGTCAGGGAATCCGATCTGGTGGTGATGATCCCCGCACTGCTGTACCTGGTGGCCGTCATCCGGCCTTGGCGGCGCTGCATGCGGCTGGCGGGGATAGCGCTGCTCGGCTGCGCGATCCCGGTGATCGGCTACCTCGCCTGGTTCCAGGTGTGGTTCGGGACGTTCAACTTCGTCACCTACACCAACCAGTTCATGTACGGGCGGATCGTGCAGTTCGCCGACTGCACGGGCTTGTCGCTGCCCTCGTACGAACAGCACCTGTGCCCGCAGCAGCCGCCGGCCAAGCGCGACCTGGACTGGTACATGTGGGCGCCGCAGTCGCCGCAGGTGACCCTGCAGCCGACGGACGGGCTGAGCAAGGGCCAGATCATCCACGCCTTCAACACGCGGATCATCGAGCACCAGCCGCTGAGCTACGTGGCGGCGGTAACGCGCGACGTTCTGTACAGCTTCTCCCCGGTTCGCGGGAACGGGCCCGAGCGCTACCCGAAGGGTTACCACGACTTCCACACGTGGTTCCCGAGCGGCAAGGGTGAGCTCACCACGCTGCGCGCCTATACCGGCAGCACCGGGCGCGTTCAGCCGGGGCTGGCCGGTTTCCTGACCGGTTACGGCCACGACTTCTACGTACCCGGACCGGTACTGGCCGCGGGCCTGGTCCTGGGCCTGGCGGGCATGGCCGGACTCGGCCGGGCCCGGCGGAGCAGGCTGCGCGGCCCCTGCCTGCTCTTCTCGCTGGGCACCATCGCCATGGTCGTTCCCCCGTTCATCATCGCGACCTTCGACTGGCGGTACGAGATACCTCAGTTCTACCTGATCCCGGTGGCGGCGGTGCTCGGCGTGCTGGCCATGGCCGGCCGGGACCGCGATCCGAGCCCGGTGGCGGCCAGCGCCGAGCAGACGCCGGGAGTGCCGGAGCAGGCGCCGGCTTAAACGGGTGGAGGGCCCCCTGGATGGGGGCCCTCCGTGTTAGTTCTTTACCCGGTTCCTCAGCTGGGCAGGCTGGAGAGGTTCGTCCAGGTGTAGGAGGAGCCGCCCCACGACGTGGGCGAGGAGCCGCCGCGCAGCTGCGCGCCCTTGCCGTTGGGGTTGACGAACAGGCCGGTGGCCACGTTCTTCAGCGAGCCGTTCGACTGCGGGATGAACTGCTGCCACGGACCGGTGTTGCAGTTGGTCAGGATCAGACCGTCGCGCAGCGGGTCAGAGGCCCAGCCGCCGCCGGGGTCGGACACGCAGAGCCCGGAGCCCGAGCCGCTGGGAGCGTACTCGAACTGGAAGGCGCCCTGGTGCGTGCCATTGTTGAGCAGGAAGTGCGTCGCCGGGTCACTCTGGGTCGCCGTCCATCCGGCGATGATCGCACCCGCGAAGTGGTGCTGGCGGAACGAGTCGAACCCGTAGCCGAACTTGTTGACCTCGTCGCCGAGCGTGTTGACCGCGTTCGCCTGGACCGTGAGGGTAAAGGTGCCGTGCAGCACGGCGCCGTCAACGTTGGTAGCGGTGACCACGACTCCCGGGTAGGTGCCGGGCGCCGCCGTTCCCCCGACGAAGGTCAGCACGGGATTCCCCGAGGTCAGCCCGGTCGGCAGGTTCGTCTCGGCGAAGTTGACGGTGTCGGTGGTCAGCGACGTGGTCGCGCTGAACTTGATGGTGCCGGACACGTTCGAGTCGGTCACCGCGGTCACGGACACCGGGACGACCGTGCCGCCCAGCTGAATCGAGTGAGCCGTGATCGTGACCGGGATCACGAGGGCTTCGGCGTCCCCGGTGCTGTCGGTCGCATCCACGACCAGGTTGGGCGGGCTGGTGACACCGGTGGTGCCCGTGTAACCGATCGTGGTCCCCGACAGGGTCACGCCGGTGGTCGGCGTGCCGTGCAGCGACCAGGTCACCGCGGTCCCTGTGTTTGACAGGTGGATGGTGCCGGCGGCGTCGCCGGTACCGTTCGCGGCGCCGAGGGTGCCCCCGCTGAATGTGCCGTCCGCCACGACACCCGAGATCAGCGCGGTGTCCTGCCAATTCTGGGCGCTCGCAGGGAGTGCTGCCGCACCCACTGCGAGGGCACTCCCGAGGACTGCGGGAAGTGCTACCCCGATTGTTCTCCTTAGTATGAAGTGCAAGGCTTCACCCCGTTCCGTTTCGCTTTCTGAGGGCGTTGCCAGACCATCTGGCAGGAAGCGCAACCGACACCGCCGGCGGCCCTGCCAGCCGGATGGTCAATGCTCACCATAGCGTTCCAGATCCTCTACGTAATGTAGGACGCTTTCAGGTCTCCTTTGTATGACGCTTTTGGGGTGCTAAAAGTTAAAGCGGAATTGGGCATCGGCATGTTACCGCCGCCTCGGCCGCAGCGCCGGCGCGGGTGGTGCTCCCTCCGGGCGGCATGGCGGGGCCGAGGAGGCTTAAGCGGGGTGGCGGCGGAGGATGGGGTAGCTGGCACCGGAGTGGGCGAGCACGGTCACCCGATGCTGGCCCAGCTGTGGCTCCGGGCGGACCGCCGCGACCTGGGCCTGGTCCAGTGCTGGCTGGTTCGCGTCGAGGTAGCCGTAATACGTGACGCCCTTGACGGTCACCCGGACCGGGCTGAACCGGGTCGCGTCCAGCCCGTAGAAGCCAGTCTCGATCACGTCGTGGTACAGGCCGGCCGAGACGATGAGGACCAGGTCGCGCTCGGTCGATTCGGCCAGCGCCCGGCGCACGACCCCGGCGTCAAGCAGACGGCTTACCACGATGGGCGCCTGGCCCACCGGTCCGAAACGACCCTGGGTCAAGGTGCCGTAGTGCATGGCCAGCCGGAGGCGCAGCGGCGGCCGGCGGACGCCGTGCGCCTTCCGCTCGCTGAGCGCCCGATCGAGTTCCCGGGTGAGGCGCGCGACCACCCACGCGACGTCGGTGTCGGCCGGGAGCACGGACAGCTCCCCGTCGCCCCGGACCTCCCGGTCCCAGGTCTCACGGTCCAGTTCGGCCCGGGTGGCCGCCTTGTCGAGCAGGTCGCCGAGATCGGCTTGGACCTCGTACTGCTCGAGCGTGTTCATCTTGCTATAGCTCTCGATGTCGACCGCCACCACGAGGCGGTAGACCAGTTCGCCATCTCCCCCACCACGTCCCCGCTGACCATGATGCCGAGCAGGGCGGCCCGCCCGTTCTCCAGACTGGCCGTGACCTTGACCACGGCCTGGCACAGCAGGATCACGTGAGCCGAGTCGTCCTGTTCCCTGATCAGGACCTCGCCGTTGCCGACCACGCGCCGCACGCCCAGCTTGAACAGGGCGGTCCGGGCCTCGTCGGACAGCATCTCGGCCAGGCTTCCGGCCGGCCATGAAGCGCGGGCGTGGATGGCTCTCTCGGATGACTGGGCCGCTCGCATGCTCACGCTCCTTCGTAGCTACGGATGCCGAACTGAGTCTCCCTCGAATTCAGTGTGCCCCGATGGCGGCGATGCGATTAGTGATTAATCCAGGTTTCGCCTGGCTGATCGCGCTACGACGGTACCGCCCTGGCTTAGGACTCCTCGAAGTCGGAGGTGTCGCCGGCGCCGTAGCGCACGATCACGGGCTCGGGCTGGGAAAAGTCGATCACGGTGGTCGGTTCGGTGCCGCAGTCGCCCGAGTCGATCACCGCGTCGACGGCGTGTTCGAGCTGCTCGGCGATCTGCCATCCCTGGACCATGGGTTCGTCCTCGCCGGGCAGCAGCAGGGTGCTCGAGACGAGCGGCTCGCCGAGCTCGGCGAGCAGGGCCTGGGCCACGACGTGACGCGGGATACGCACCCCGACGGTCTTCTTGCCCGGGTGCTGCAACCTGCGCGGCACCTCCTTGGTCGCGGGCAGGATGAACGTGTAGCTGCCGGGAGTCGCGGCCTTGATGGCCCGGAAGATCGGGTTGGCGACGTACGCGAACTGGCCAAGCTGGGCGAAGTCCTGGCACACCAGCGTGAGATGGTGCCGGTCATCCAGGCCGCGGATCGACCTGATCCTGGCCATGCCGTCGCGGTTGTCAAGCTGGCATCCCAGCGCGTAGCAGGAGTCCGTCGGGTAGGCGATCACACCGCCCGCCCGCACGATGTCGGCGACCTGGATAATCGCGCGCCGCTGCGGGTTGGCTGGATGGATGTCGAAGTACCTGGCCATTGCATGAGCTTAGAGTCGCGATGCGGCGACGGGGACACCTATCCCCCGCGTGGCGCTCACTACGATGATCCGGTGACGACGAGTTCTGCCCCGGTTGTCCTGCGGAACGGCGCCGGCATCGCGGATCCGCTAAGCGTCGTGCTCGGGTTCCCGCGGGTCTACGGGCGCCTGGGCACCGGCGATCCGGCGCGGCCAGGCGGTGGCTAACCGGCGGGACGCCTGAGGCCTGGCCGAGGGCATGCACGACTGGCCGTTCGGGAGAAATCTCTTATCGGGCGTCGGCGGCCAGCTGACTTTGCAGGGTGGCCAGGTCCGAGCAGATCCATTCCTCGGCGAACAGGCCGCCGGCGATCCGGTAGAACTCGTAGCTGACGTACTCGATGGTGCGTCCGGTGGCGGGCAGGCCCAGGAACTCGCCCTGGTGGGTGCCACGGAAGGTGAGCCGGAGGGCCACCTGGTCGCCCTCGGCGACCACGTTGTCGATGTGCGCGTGCAGGTCAGGGAAGCCGCGCTTGATGATCTCGGCCCCTTGCCGCCACACGTCCGGGCCTTGCCGGGGCGGCAGGCCTGCCATATTCATCATGAAGCCGGGGCTGAGCAGGGCGGCGCAGGCGTCGATGTCGCCCTGGTTGAACGCGTCGAGGCTGCTGCGCACCAGCGTGACGTTGGCGGATTGCTGCGTGGTCATCGTTTCCCTCCGGGTTCGCGTCGCCAAACAGTGTATCTACTTCATTGTGTAGTAATGTAACTATATGCCTGAGGACCGCTGGGAAGCCGCGCTGGACCAGCTGCTCCTGCTAACCGTGCTGCTCGGCCGGGACTCGGCCGACGGCCTGGCCCGGATGGGGCTGACCGAGGCGCGCGCGCACCTGCTGTGGGAGCTGCAGCACCGGGGGCCGTGCACGCAGCGGACGCTGGCCTCGGCGCTGCACGTCACCCCGCGCGCCATTACCGCGCTGGTCGACAGCCTGGTGGATACCGGGTTCGTGACCCGCGAGCCGTGCCCCACCGACCGGCGCGCCATCCTGGTGACCTTCACCGAGCTGGGACGGACCACCGGGCAGGACCTGGCCGACGGGCATCGTGACCTGGCCGGGCGGCTGTTCGCCGGCATGCCGGCCGGGACGTTCGGCGGGTTCGAGAGCGGATTGAGGCAGGTGGTAGAGCGCCTTCGCGCGCTGGTGGCCGACCGGGCGCGCGCGGCCGGGTAGAGCCTCGTGCGGGTCGTGGTGGCGGGGGCCGGGTTCGCGGGTCTGATGGCCGCGGACCGGGTGTTGCGGGCCGGCCATGAGGCGGTCGTCCTGGAGGCGCGGGACCGGGTTGGCGGGCGGGTGTGGTCACAGGAACTGGTGCCCGGCGACCCGCGCACCGTCGTGGAGCGCGGCGGTGAGTTCGTGCTTGACGGCTATGACGAGATGCGGGCGGTGGCCGGTGAGCTCGGCCTGCGGTTCGCGGACATGGGCATGTCGTACTACCAACGCGAGCCGCGTGGCGGGGCCGCGACCACGCATCAGGACATGGCGCGGTGCGCGGAGGTGGTGGCGTCGGCGGCGGCCCGGGCTCGGGCCGGGACGGGCGGGAACCAGCTAGTGGCCGAGGGCCTGGCCGGACGGCTCGGGCGTTCGGTGTGGCTGCGGAGCCCGGTGCGTTCGGTCTCACATGATGTCGATGGCGTGCGGGTGCTCACCGATGACGGTGAGGTGAGTGGCGACGCGGTCATCGTCGCGGTGCCGATGGCCGTGCTGCGCGCGCTGCCGTTTTCGCCGGTACTGCCGTCGTTGCGCCGTGCTGCGTGGGAGCGGGCCGGGCTGGCGCATAACGCCAAGCTGCACGTGCCGCTCACCCGGCCGGCGGCCGGGTCAGCCGTAGCCTCGGCGGGCGGCCCGGTGGTGTCGGCGGTGCAGAGCGTGCCGGGCCGGTTCTGGACCTGGACGGCGACCGACGGATCCGGTCAGGTGCAGCCCGTCCTGCATGCGTTCGGCGGCACCGAGGCGGGACTGGCCGCGCTGGCGGTCGCCGAGGGACCGGCCAGGTGGGCGTCGCTTGCGGCGGCGCTGCGGCCCGAGCTGTCCCTGGACCTCGACCGGGCCATGGTCACCACCTGGAACGACGACCCGTGGGCGGGCGAGTCGTACTCCGCGCTCACGGTCACGGTGGCGGAGGGGGACGATGAGCTCATCGCCGCGCCTGCCGGTAGGGTCCACTTCGCCGGCGAGCACACCGCCGGAGCCTGGGCGGGCCTGATGGAGGGCGCGTTGCGCTCGGGCGTCCGTGCTGCCGATGAGGTCCTCGCCCGGTAGCGGCTCGCCCGGTAGCGGGTGGCCCGGTAGCGGCTCGCGCGGTGGGCAGGCGCGGTGGGCCCTGGGTCGGTTGGCCTTGCTTGTCGAGTGATCGCGCGGGGTTTCCGGGGCCGGAGTGGCTGCTGTGACTACCGGCTCTCCGCAGAGCCTGATGAATGGGAGCCATGACGGTCCACGATCTTCCGGATGGCGCTGGTGGGTCGTTACCCCGACTGGGGCATGGGTTTTGACCCACGATCGCTGGCGGTGCGGGAGGTGAGCGGAGGGTTGTACGAAGTTGCGCTCGCAACCGGTATGCTGACTGCGGTTCACCGGCACGACGACCCGGTGTGCGGGGCTGTAGCGCAGCTGGTAGCGCACCTCCTCAACAATTACTTGACGGTGAACCGACGAGATTATCACCGACATAGCACCCCTAGGGTCCAGCCCTCAAGAGCTTTAGAATGCATTGACGTTTAAGCGTCAAGGGCCGGTCACCTCCCCAGCTAACGTACTGACAATCAAGCGTCAAGACGCCGCAAACGGCAGCAACAAACGGCAGCAACCGCATCACCCCCAGGTGCCCGCGATCGACCGACATCAACCCTCTGAACTGCCGGAATGACCTTCATTGGCCTTCCTGCCACTAGTTCACACCGAAAGGATCAGGGAGGTAAGGGTCGGTTATGGTAGGCGCTGAGCATCCTGAGAAGCGCACTAAGCCGACGATCTCGCCGCTGTGCTGGACTGGGATCGGGCCGCCGTTAAGGGCCGCGCAACGTCCGGGTGGTCCTCTCCGGCCTGAGCGGTGCTCCACATCCAACCGGCCTTTATCAGTCGCCGTCACCCTTCGAACGAATCTCGCGAAGCACGCGTTCGACCTGCTCCTTTACAGCACTTTTAACTCTGCTAAGTTCTTTATCTTTATACTCCCCGACGAGCTTTTTAACGTTACGCAGAATACCGAAAGCGCCTATTCCTACTGATACGGCACCCGCAGAACCGGCAAACACCTCGGGCATCGAACTGAAGGTAGGTGACGAAAGCGCGAGAGCGCCGAACGCGGCTGCCGAGAGGTCAATCTTACGCTTTTGCCAAAGGCGCTTAAGGATAAACATCGGAGTCCGGGGAGGAAGATGCTTGTCAAAAGCCTTAATGACCTCTTCTGGCTGGGACCAAAGCGTCTCATCAACCGTAGAAAGAGTGTCGAAGTACATCGACACGAAATACGGCCATTCTTCAGATTCGCGTATATTGCGCAGAGCTGATACTATTTCCGGAGTATCGGTCATCAACGCTCGGCAGCGCTCGCCAAACATTTTGACCATGGTACTCCAGAAGACATCGGAGTCATAGGGGTTAACGACCTGCCCGAACAGCAACTTGGACGTAGCTGGTATTACCGTTTGCCCATCTGCGTAGGTCTGGTAGTACAGAGCTAGAAGCCTCCGGCGCAGTTCTCTGTCTCCCTCTAGCTCCCGAAATCCGGCATTATAGAGGCGGGCACGGAATGTATCTACTGAGACCAACTGCGCTGTGCGTACGAAACGCTGCATTTTTTCTGCGAATTCTCGCCCCAGGCCTTCGGGAGGCGTTTCGCTAAGAGCTCCCAGCTGCGCGCCAAGTGAAAGCTGGTCGAGGTCAGTCGCGCCGAGGTCGCCATAAAGCAAGTCGCGAAATCGCCTATCGCGCAGAGTTACTGATATCGGGCGAGAGGTAGTTGAGTTGAAGCGTCTGTCAAGCGACTTAGCTTCTTCGAACAAACTTTCACCATGTGACTCGTACTGGCGAAGTTCGCTAGTAGGTTGGGCGACACTATGCAGTCGCTCAATACGTCGAGTCATATAGTCATTGATACTTGCGTAATTACCTAGCTCGAGGTTAGCGAAAGGAGGAGTTAGCAGGTCACCCGCCGGTCCGTTCAACAATCGATGCGCCATCCTGGACTGCCAGATATAAGCAGGATGGACGATAAGACTGGGAGCAAGCAGATAATAGCAGAAGGTCCGTCGGATCAAATCCTCATCGGACAATGACCGGAACTCCTGATAATCATCATCTAGCTCCGCAAAAAAGATAGCTTTACCGCTACTATCTGCCATTAGAGATCCCGTAGCTTAAAGCCATAGCAAGCAACGGCCTGCTCATGGCTGTAAAATTATTTGATGTGATGAAAGACCCAGTCGCGTAGCTGAATATGATCGTGGACCACTTCAACCAAATAGTTTGCTGAACCGTTAGATTTGGGAGCGATAGCAGTCGGCAATGTCGTAACATGCTCTTGCTTTTCGAACTGGACCAGCTTAAGTCTTGGAAGCGAATCCGCCGCAGCATGCAAATTAACTTCTCGATTATCTACGAGTACCTGCGGCTTCAGAAACTCATACTGCCTAGTTAGCTTTTCCCAGTACGCAACGGAAGCTTTAGTGGCTCCAGCATCTGTTGATGCAAAGACAAAAGACAGCGGTGCGATTGATAGTCGAGTCAGCTTAAAGTTCACAACCCAACTTGTTGCGTCGGTAACAACGCCAACCGCAAGGCCATGCTGTTGGAGCAAATGAAGTGTATCGCTCGCCCCTGTGACGAGAGTGAGAAGTTCCGCAGCCTCGTTATGTGCTCGCTGGGAAAGGTTTTCACCACCTAGCCCGAGCCGATCACAATGAAATGCGTAATCATACCAGGAGGGATGGCCCTTAGTGATAGAGAGTTCTTTTTGCCAGCGCCTTCCCGCTTCATCGGGAGCCAATTTTGCCGTCTCGGCCAGTGTCTTGACTATTATTTCCGTGACTCGCTGGTCGAATGCTATGTTATCTACAATGACACCGTCGCAATCGAGAAGGACGACCGGCGTATCGCTCATTGCTCCCCCTCGTCAGACTAGACTGATTCCAACCGCAGTCTAGCACGTGACGATCGTGATACACCTTACGTTAACGTATGTTCGTGGTATCCGACGGCTTGGACACGGCAGCGGCGGAGCTACGTCACCTATCCCGGGCGCTCAAGCATGTGGCCAAGGCTGACCGGGCGGCACCTTCCGAGGCTAGACGGTGGCTCACCGTTCGCCCGTTCATGACCCGCTGTCGTTTAGTCCGAGCGCTTCTGTTCGCCAGATCTCATCATGGACAGCTCTCGTGGTACGTCGCGCGCGACCGTCTGAAAGCACGTATACGTCGCCGAGCGAGTCGTCGGGAAGGAGATCGGGCTCCAGCGTACACATCACAGTAAGCCTCTGACCTGCAAATCTGCTCGGTAGGCCCTCATCGATTCGCAACTCTAGGCCGATAATGTAACCGCTGCCAAGAAGTTGATCGTGTCCTCTGGGCCACCAGGTACCTGTCTCGTCGCGGAAAGCGTAGATCAAGTCAGGTGCGCGACCACGGACTTTTCGGGCATCGGGCGGGATTCCTGCAGCCATACGAAGCTGACGAACTGTTTCTGTCGATACCTCGATTATTCGTGCGATTTCCGCCTGCGGAACCGAGTGTTTACGAAGAGCGTCCAGCACCGCTTGCCGTTCTTCCGCTTCCGCCGCAACGCGTGCCTCGTGAGAGCGCACAATGCGCTGGCGATCATCGTTCATGGAAGCACTGTTGCACAGTTACTTTGCCCAAGCAACCTGGGCAAATAAGCGCCGGGCCTGCGTGAGCACCTTGGCTTGAACGGAGCAAGCCGGGCCGGTGAGCTGCTTAGATGCCGAAGTTCAGGGCATGACGGCGGTACAGCCGATAAGTACAGCAACCTCTCCGCCCAGCACCGACTTCATGCGACCGGAGCAGACCCCGTGAGCTGCACCAACGACCAGCATTGACTTCCATGCCACTCGTTCACACCGAGGTGATCAGCAGACGGCAACCGGCGAAACTGGCAAGGCTGATCAGCTAGTTTATAGTCCATGGAACAGGCCGAACGTCAGCTTGACGAGGACGAACGGGCTTTGCTTCTGTTGCTTCCGGCAGATGGAAGCGAAGCAGCCAGCGAGGGGATCCTGGGTCGGCTCGGCTGGGATGCCGAGCGCTATACCCGTGCCTGTGTCCGGCTGGAGGAACGAGGATATGTGCAGGCCGGGCAGGGCCGCGCTGAGACCGTTTACCGGGATCTGACAGCGGTACCGCCGGAGTTCCACCCCGCCTGCGGACGGCCCGGCTCTCGTGTCACGGTGCGCCAGGTGCCCGTCACAGTCCCGCACGCCCTATGCGACCTGACCGGTGTCACACTTTCATATCCCGGTCACGGTGGCGCCATCGTCCCATCCCCTGGGACGAGGGTCGTAAACAGCAAGGGCTGTCAGGTCGAGGTCGATGCTCGCACGCTTGACGTCACGATCACCGTATCTGGCCTGAGACGTAAACGCGTGACCTTGCTCGCCAAGGGTGGCGGAGTTGATGATTAAGCGTCAACCACGCACAACGGCAGCAGCAAACGGCAGCAGCAAACGGCAGCAACCGCACTGCCCACAGATGACCGCCACCAGCCGCCATCAGCCTTACGACCTGCGCAGATGACCTCTATTGACCTTCCTGCCGCTATATGGCATGGAGGGGGTCAGGGGTTCGAATCCCCTCAGCTCCACCGAAGAAATTGCAGGTCAGAGGCTCACCTACAGCTCTCATCCCACCCGGCGGATGGGAGCTGTCGCCATATCGGGAGGAATCTGGGAGATCGTGTCGTCCCGGGCCGGTCCGGTCCGGAACGGCGCCGGCAAGGTGCCGAGCAGCGGGACCGGGGAGTGCGGGTCGATGGCGGCGCGCCCCCGCAGGGAGTCATTCCAGCGGGCCTGGAGGTCCGCGATCAGATCGTCGCGCATCCGCTGCCAGGCGTGGGCGTACAGACCTGCGCACGTCCTCGAACTGACTGGGCTCTACCAGAAGGAGACACGATGAGCACCGCCGTGATCGGCGCCACCGGCCGCGTCGGCAGCGAGATCGTCCGCGGCGTCCTCGCGCGCGGCGATGCGGTCACCGCGCTGGTCCGCGACCCCGGCAAGGCCCGCCGCGCCTTCGGCGACCCCGGCGGGCTGCACGTCCGGCCCACCCGGCTGGACGACCCGCGCGACCTCACCGCGGCACTGGACGGGATCCGCACGGTGTTCATCGCGATGGGATCGGTCGGGACCGAGGGCGTGCTGCAGCGGATCGCGATCAACGCCGCCGCCGGGATCTCCTCGATCGAGCAGGTGACCCGGCTGTCGGTGCTCAATACCTCGGCGGGCTCCCTGGGGATCAACCAGCGAGCCCACTACAGCATCGACCAGTTCGCCGCCTCGACCGCCTCACCGGCGCCGGGATACCAGCCGGGACCGCTGAGCTGCTCATCACGCGCGAGTGGGCGATCCAGGCCGGCGAGAACGACTACACGACCGGCACCTTTCAGCAGATCACTGGATGACCAGGGATTTGGCCAGGGTGTTCGCGGGCTCGAAGAACGGCCCGGAGCTGAAGGCTGGGATGCATGCCAACGACAACCATCCCGCAAATCCGCTTCCGGACCATCGACGGAGTCCGGATCCGGTTCGCCGATAGCGGTAGCGCGCAACAGCCGACGGTCGTCCTTACCAGTCCGTGGCCGGAGAGCGTCCACGCGTTCGCGCCGATCTGGGCGTCGCTGGCCGAGCGCGCCCGCCTGTTCGCCGTTGACCTGCCGGGCTTCGGCGCATCCGAACGCCGGGAGGACCTCCTGTCACCCCGGGCGATGGGCGAGTTCCTGGCCCGGCTCATTACCGAGGCCGATCTGGGCGCGGCGCACATCGTCGCGCCCGACGTCGGAACCGCGGCCGCGCTGTTCGCGGCGGCCGCACATCCGGGACAGTTCGTCAGCGTGATCGTGGGCAGCGGCGGAGCTGCGGTTCCGATCCTGCTCGGCCAGCCGCTGGCCTCGTGGGTCCTGGATCCCGACCTCGACAAGTACCGCAGGATGGACCCGCAAGTGATCGTCGGCGCGGCGGCGGACACCATCGCCGGCGGGATACCCGACGACATCCGCGCGGACTACCTGGCCTGCTACGACGGCGACCGCTTCGCCGAGTCGATGCGCTATGTCCGCAGGTATCCTCAGGAGCTTCCCGTGCTGGCCGGGCTGCTGCCGCAGATCGCGGTGCCGGTCACGATCATCAACGGCCGCCACGATCGTGTTGTCCCGCTCGCCAACGCGGAGTTTCTCGACCAGCGACTGCCCACCAGCCGCGTGGTGATCATCGATGCCGGGCACTTCGTATGGGAAGAGGCGCCGGCGCAGTACGCCTCGACCGTCCTGGACTCGATCACGGGCAACTGGCCATGACGAGGCACGAAAAGTACTATGAACCGGCCGTCGCCGGCCGGCCGTGATCGGCCATAGCCAGCTGCAGCTGCCGCCGGGAGCTGACGCCCAGCTTGGTGAACACCTTGCGCAGGTGCCATTCGACCGTACGGGCGCTGATGAAAATCTGGGCGCCGATCTCCGGATTCGTCAGGCCGTCCCGGGCCAGCCGCGCGATGAGTGCCTCCTGCTCCGTGAGCTGCTCGACGGCCGTGGCCGGGCGCTGGCGCACGGCCGCGCCGGCGGCCAGCAGCTCGCGCCGAGTTCGCTCGGCGAAACCCTCCATTCCCATGGCGGTGAACATCTCGTAGGCCCGGGTCAACTCGCGGCGGGCGTCGACCCGGCGGCCGTCCTGCTGGAGCCATTCCCCGTACAGCAGGTGAGCACGGGCGAGCTCACCGGGTACCCGGGCCTGGCTGAGATGCGCGACAGCCTCGCGGAACCCGTTCTCGGCGGTGTCTCCGATACTGAGCAGGGCTCGCGAACGGGCCTCGATCCCAAGTGCCCAGTCGGTCCGGCACGCCCGCGCCTTGGTGGTCAGCCGCTGCAGGGCCTCCGCCGCCAGGTCGGTCCTTCCAGTTCGGGCCGCCGACTCGATCAGCTCGATCATGCCCCAGTTGTGGGCCACCATCTCGGTTGGATCCGCGCAGGCGCCGCGCGCGGCCACGAGTGCCTCCTCGTAATGACCCAGGCCATTGCACAGGACGGCGTGGGAGTACTCACAGATGGCCACTCCGACTCCCTCGCCGCGGGCGCGGGCCTCACCGATCGCGACGTCGATCAGTTCTCTGCCCTCGCGGGCCTGGCCCCGCCACGCGGTGAGAACCAGCGCGCCGTAGGGTGCCTCGGCGATCCCCGCCGCCTCGTGTACCGAGCGTGATTCCTCGACCAGCGAGGCGGCCGCGGCGAGTTCGCCGCCGAACACGAGAATGGGCGTGCGCGAACCGAACGCGAGCGGTAGCTCGCTGAGCGCTCCCGTCTGGCGTGCCATCTGAAGGTGATGGCCGGACAGGTCGTACGCGCTCTCGTCGTCCCACATTTCGAGGGCGAGCACGCAGCCCTGCCACAACCAGCGAAGATTCTCCCTGGCCGAGTTCGGGTCGCGGCGGAGCCTGGTCAGTGCGTCGCGGCCCAGCGGAACGGCCGTGGTGTAGTCATCGGTGAGCGCGACGAAAGCATCCAGCAGCAAGTCGCCGGGCGTGAGCTCGTCGTCCGGCCGCCGCGGTGCGCCGCGGGCGGCCAGGGCCACCTCGGCGGTACCGACGCCCTCGCTGAGCCGGGCCGCGAACTGGGCAGCGGAGAATGCGTCCAGATAGGTCTGGCGCGTGAGCGGGAGATTCAGCGACTGGAGCCGCTGGGCCGCAGCCAGCAGCAGCAGCGTCGCTTCGGTGCCGCGGCTGGAGGCGAAGGCCATCTGAGCACGCACTAGATCGATCTGGGCGCGCTGCAGGTCGTCGACCGGGCCGTCCCGGGCGATGGTGAGCAGGGTCCGGGTGCTCTCGAAGACGCCGGCCTGGACATTGGCGAAGGCAGCGGCCAGCGCGCGCCGGGTCCGCGCCTCGGGAAGCGGGGTCAGTTCGGTAGCGCGGGTCAGGAAGGCGGCGGCGGCCGCGAGCCCGGCCCGAGCCTGGGCCCGGCCGGCCGACTGCTCGAGTTCGGCCGCCACCTCCTCATCGGGCCCGGAGGTGGCGCGGGCCCGGTGCCAGGCCCGCCGGTCCGGGTCGGTCAGGGCGTCGGTGGCTTCGGCGAGGGCGCGATGCACACGGCGGCGATCGGTGGCGCCGGCCGCCCGGTAGGCGGCCGACCGGACCAGCGGGTGGGCGAACTCCACGCGAATGCCCAGCTGAATCAGCCCGGCGTCCATCGCGGGAGCCGCCGCCAGCATGTCGATGCCCAATGCACCGACGGCGCGGCGGAGCAGCACCGGATCGCCGAGCGGCTCGGCGGCCGCGGTCAGGACGAGCAACTGGGTGTCGGCCGGTAGCAGCCGTAGACGCTGGATGTAGCTGTGCTCGATCTTGCCGGCCACCGGCTGGCTCGCGGGCAGCCCGAATCCCCCAGCCAGGCCGGCCGCCTCCCAGGTGCGCGGCAACTCCATGAGCGCGAGCGGGTTGCCGCGGCTCTCCGCGATAATCTGATCGGTGACGGCCGCGTCGATCGGGCTGTGCACGTGGCCTAGCAGCAGCGGCCGCGCATCGCCGTCGCTGAGCCCGCGGATGCTCAGCGCGGGCAGGCCGGCCAGCACGCCGTCTCCGATGCCGGTGCGCGCCGCGCACACCAGCGCGACCCGCTCGGCCAGCAGGCGCCGGGCCACGAACGCGAGGAGCTGCGCGGAGGCGCCGTCCAGCCACTGCGCGTCGTCAACGATGCAGGCCAGCGGCTGCTGCTCAGCGGCCTGCGCCACCAGCGTCAGCGTGGCCAGTCCGACCAGGAACCGGTCGGGCGCGGGACCAGTGCTCAGCCCGAACACGGTCGCGAGCGCGTCGCGTTGCGGGACCGGCAGCTCGTCGAGATGGTCCAGCAGGGGCGCGCAGAGCTGATGCAGGCCGCTGTAGGCCAGGTCCATTTCCGACTCCACCCCGACGGCCGACGCGACTCCCCACCCACCTCCCCTTCCCGCCTCATTGGTGACCCGGCCATACAGGTAGGCCAGCAGGGCGCTCTTGCCCACGCCCGCCTCGCCGCGCAGGACGAGGACCCGGCTCGAACCCGCGAGCACGCCGGCCACGCACCGGTCGAGCGCTGCACACTCGTCACGACGTCCGAGCAACTCAGCCACTGCGCGACTCCCTGGGTCTGACGCCTACTGGCAGTCTCCATCACGCGGTCCTCGCGTGGCCAGACCGAGGTGTGCGGCGACATTTGCGGACCGTAACACCACGTTCCGTTCGGAATAAAAGAGATTTCACCGAACGGACGGTGGTATCACGTCCGAGGGCCATGGGGACGGCCGGCAGTGCCTCGCGCAGCTCACGGCGCGAGCCGATGCCGCGCCCCCCTGCGCCACGGCCCCCTGCGCCACGGCCCCGGGTCGTAGCCGGAGCACGCCACCGCCTGCAAGCAGCCGAACCTGGCGCGCCAGGCCGGGTAAACCCGGCCTGGCGCTT
The DNA here is from genome assembly GCA_963819785.1 of uncultured Actinomycetes bacterium. Lineage (GTDB taxonomy): Bacteria > Actinomycetota > Actinomycetes > Streptosporangiales > Streptosporangiaceae > Palsa-504. The sequence goes on from CAWFXW010000026.1 coordinate 662,803, forward strand.
GGCCGACGTGGCTTGGGTCCTGGTTGCCTCGTCGACGTTCAGCGGCTCTCGGCTGGCCGAGCGGGGACGAAAAACTCGATGAGCAGCTGGTTGACGCGCTCAGCCTCGTCGTGATGGACCCAGTGCGACGCGTCGGGCAGCCGTTCGACGCGGTCCAGGTTGGGCACGTCGTCGTGGTCGGGTTCGGCGAGTTCGGGGCCGAGGTAGTGATCGCGCTGACCCCAGATGACCAGGGTGGGCGCCGAGATCGGGCGAAGCGCCGCTTCGGCCTTCTTCGGCGAGGTCCGCACCGAAGACCGGTAGTAGTTGATCATGCCGGTGGCCGCGCCTGGCTGGGACCAGGCCTCGATGTAGCGGTCGGTTTCTTCCGGCGTGAAGGCCGGGCTGGCGTCGTGCAGGAAGTGCCGGAAGAAATGCCAGCGGTTGGCGTGCACGACGGTCTCTGGCAGGTCCGGGAGGTCAAAGAAGAAGAAGTACCAGGACTTGCGGAGCTGGCCCGGGTGGTGCAGTCCCTGCGACAGCTTCCGCGGGTGGGCCGCGTTGAGGATGGCCAGCCGGCCTACCACCTCGGGATGGTTCATCGCCGTGGCCCACGCGATGCTTCCGCCCCAGTCGTGGCCGACCAGCATGGCGGTTTCGGCGCCGCGCTCATGGATGAGGTCGCGGATGTCCGCGGCCAGCAAGCTGATGTCGTAGGCCGCGACGCCGTCCGGCTTCGACGACAGGTTGTAGCCGCGCGTGTCGGGTGCCACGACGCGGAATCCCGCCGCGACGAGCGGCTCGATCTGCTGCCGCCAGCCGTACCAGAACTCGGGGAAGCCGTGCAGCAGGACGACCAGCGGCCCCTCGCCGGCCTCGACGTAATGCAGTCGTACGTCGCCGATCTCGGCGTAGCCCTCACGAAGGTCGCTGGGCAAGAGTCCCGGCGCCTGCCCGCTCGCGGCGCTGGCGTGGTTCTCGACGGTGGTCATGGCCGCCTCCCTGGGTGGTGTCAGGGCTGACGCTAACGATTTCGATCGCTGCGTCACCCCAGGGAGACACCCTGGTGGTTCACTGGTGGTTCCACTGGCCCGCGCCGCTCACCGCCGCCGACCCGGCGAGATCGGCCAGAGCGCGGCGCAGCTGCCGGCGCGAGCTGATGCCAAGCTTGCCGAACACCTTGCGCAGATGCCATTCGACGGTGCGGCTGGACAGGAACAGCTGGGCGCCGATCTCCGGATTGCTGAGCCCGTCACCGGCGAGCCGGGCGATCTGCACCTCCTGTGCGGTGAAGTCATAGCGCGTCTGGACCTCGCGCTTGCGGACGGTCTCGCCCGTGGCCAGCAGCTCGCGACGGCCGCGCTCGGCGAACGCCTCCAGGCCCATCGCGGTGAAGCCCTGGTAGGCAGTCCGGAGTTGCTCGCGCGCGTCCCCGCGGCGGCTCTCCCGGCGGAGCCACTCGCCGTACAGGAGATGGGCGCGGACCAGGGCGGAACGAATGCGGGTGCCGCCGAGCCGCTGGATCGCTTCGCGGTACAGGCGCTCGGCAGGCTCACCGTCGCTGAGCAGCGCCCGTGACCGTGCCTCGACGCCGAGCGCCAGCTCGGTCCCGGCCGCCTGCGTTCGCTCGGTGAGCCGCTCCAGCGCGTCGGCCGCCAGATCGGCCCTGCCGCAGCGGGCCGCCGCCTCGACCAGTTCGGGCAGCGACCATACCGAGAGCATCAGCTCGTCCTGGGCGCTCGCGCTCTGGGCGGGATCCAGCGCCGCCTGATAATGGCCGAGGCCGTTGTGGAGCACAGCGCGCCCGTGCTCGGCGAAGGTGAGCACCACCCCCTCACGCCGGGCGATGGCCGCGGGCTCGCTGGCCTCGATCAGCGCCGAGGCCTGCGCCTCATCGCCGCGAAATGCCGCGAGCTGCAGTCTTCCGAACACGATGGGCGCGGCGCCGGTCGCATTCGCGATCGCCTCGGCTTCTTCGAGCAGCGCCGCCGCGGCCTCCAGATCGCCCTCGTAGATACGCAGCGTCGCGAGATAGTTCATCGCCAGCGGGAGGACCGCCAGCGCGCCAGCGTCGCGCGCGATCTGCACGTTGCGGGTGCCCAGCGCCTGCCAGGCATCGTCATCGAACAAGTCCGGCGCGACGCGGCGGGCCGTCCACGGCCAGCGCACGTCTTGCCCGGCACGCCCGCCCTGGTCGCGGACCTCAATGAGGGCTCGCTTGAGCGCCGGCGCGCTGGCCGCGTAACCATCGGTGAAGCGCACGGCGAGGCCTTCGAGCAGCAGGTCGACAGCACGCGGCGGTCCTTGCGGGGAGGGTGCCCGGCGAGCGGCCTCGGCGGCGGCCCGGGCGCCGACACCGAGCCGGCCGGCGATGCTCGCGGCTCGCAACGCTTCCAGGTGCGTCTCGCGCGCGAGGGCGGGATCCAGTGGTCCGAGCTGTCTGGCCGCCTCAATAAGCAGTGGCACCGCGTCCCCGCCGCGCCTGGCGTCCAGGGCGATCTGCCCGCGCAGGCGCTGGAGCATGGCCCGGTCGAAGTCGCCCAGCGGACCGGCATCGGCGGCGGCGAGCAGCGTCAGGGCTTCGTGGGGTGCTCCGGCCAGGTGCTTGGCCCGAGCGGCATAAAGCGCACGCCGCGCCCGTCGGCCCGGATCGGGTGTCAGGGCCGCCGCACGCTCCAGGAAGGCAGCAGCCGCGGCTAGCCCGCCACGCGCCTGGGCCCGCCCGGCCGAGCGCTCCAGCTCGTCGGCGACCTCCTCGTCAGGCGCGAGCGTCGCGTGGGCGCGGTGCCAGGCCCGGCGGTCGGGATCGGTCTCGGCGTCGGTGGCCGCGGCCAGCGCCAGATGCGCGCTCCGGCGTTCGTCCGCCGCTGCGGCGCGGTAGACCGCCGAACGCAGCAGCGAGTTGCGGAAGGTGAGTTGCGCACCGAGATCGAGCAGGCCATTCGCCTGCGCAGGGCCCGCTGCCTCGGCCGGGATGCCCAGCGTCCCGGCCGCTTGCCAGAGCAGAGCCGCCTCGCCGGTCGGCTCGGCCGCGGCCACCAGTAGCAGTCGCTGAGTGGCGGGGGGAAGCTGCTGCACGCGCCGGAGAAAGCTTTCTTGGATCCGGCCCGGCAGCGGCAGGCCGAACCCGCCGGCCAGTTCCGCCGGGGACAATTCATGCGGCAGCTCAAGCAGGGCCAGCGGGTTGCCATGCGCCTCGGCGAGGATCCGGTTCTGCACGCGGTGATCGAGCGGCCCGCTGATGGCCGACGCGAGCAGCTCGCGCGCGCTATCGGCCGGCAGCCCTCGCAATAGCAGGTCCGGCAGCCCGGCGAGCTCGTCAAGCTCGCCCGGCTCGCGCTCCGCGAACAGCAGCACAACCGACTCCGCCTGCAGGCGCCGCGCCACGAACGCGAGCACCTGCGCCGAAGACCGGTCAAGCCACTGGGCATCATCAACCAGGCACAGCAGGGGCCGTTCCTCGGCGGTGTCGGAGAGCAGGCTGAGCACGGCCAGGCCGATCAGGAACCGGTCGGGCTGCGTCCCGGAGCTCAACCCGAACGCCGTCCCGAGCACATCGCGTTGCGGCGGCGGCAGCCGCCCGAGGCCGCCCAGCATCGGTCCGCACAACTGATGCAGGCCGGCAAAGGGAAGCTCCATCTCGGACTCGGCCCCGGCCGCCCGGACAACCTGGAAGCCCGCGGCACGCTCGGCCGCGTACCCCAGCAGCGCTGTCTTTCCCATCCCGGGTTCGCCGCGCAGCACCAGGACCGCGCTCTGCCCGGCCCGCGCGTCTGTGAGCAGCCGGTCCAGCCGGGCGCTCTCGGGACCGCGGCCCGCCAGCGGCCTTGGCCTTCCGGAAGGGGGATATGTCATCCGTTGGACCCGGGCCGGGCGCTAACCGCCGGAGAGCATGGCGATGACCAGTATCTCGCGGGCACCGGCCAGCGGACACGCGGGACCACCCCGCTCACGCGCGTCCGTCCCGTCGACGAACACATTCAGGTGCCTGCTCCACTCGCCCCGCTCGTTAAACAGAAGGTCAGCAACAGGCAGCGCCCGCAGTGCCTCCCCCACCGTCGTTGCCTCGACGTCGAAGCACCGCCTGCCGTCAGCCTGGTCGGCGAGGATGCTCGGGACAACTACCTGGACCAAGGTGTGACCTCCACTGACAGGATGGGAGGAAGGTGCCGGGCCGCCTCGATCCATGTAACGCCGTCGGCGAGCGCGAAGAAGGAGCCGCTCTGGGTGCCGAAGTACAGCGAGTCCGCGTCGGAGGCCGACGCCTCGCGGAGCACCGCCGCCCAGGCCGGTCGGGGCAGGCCGTCCGACATCTCCTCCCACGTCCGCCCGCTGTCCCGCGTGCGGTAGACCGCGAACCGCGCGTCCGGGCTGTAGTGATACTCAGGGCTCCGCTCCGGGATCACGAACGCCGTATCCGGGTCCTTCGGGTCGATTATGATCGGGAAGCCGAAGCCGGTCGGCAGCCCGTTCCCGTCGAGCCGCTCCCAGGAGTCGCCGCGGTCGTCGGAGCGGTAGACGCCGCAGTGGTTCTGCTGCCAGAGCCGTTCCGGCCGCGCCGGGTGCAGCAGCAGCTTGTGCACGCACTGCCCGATCTCCCCGTACGGGGCGCCAAGGTACTCAGCCGCGACGTTCTTGTTGGCCGGCCGCCAGGTCTGCCCGCCGTCCTCAGTTCGCAGCGTGCCCGCCGAGGCGATACAGACGTACATGCGCCGCGGGTCACGGGGGTCGAGCTGAATCGAATCGCAGCACAATCCGCCGGCGCCGGGAAACCAGCGATTACGCGTGGGGTGCTCGAGAATGGCGCGGTTGGGTTCCCAGGTTTCGCCGGAATCGTCAGAGCGGAAGAGAACGCCGGGATCCGCCCCGAGGTACAGGATCCCAGGCTGCTGCGGAAGGCCTGGCTCGATGTGCCAGGCCGCGTTCACGGTCAGCCCCGACCACTCGGGAAGGGCCAGCTTCTTCGACCGCTGCCACGTCTTGCCCCGGTCGGCCGAACGCTGGACCGTGGGGCCGTAAACGACATGGTTCGCCGCCGCATAGATGGTGCCGTCACGCGCATCAACCGTTGCGTGATAAACCCCCCAGCCGTCAAGCAGCGGGCCGTCCAGCCGCCAGCAACGGCGGTCGTCATCCCCCGCCAGCAGGAAAAGGCCCTTGCGCGTGCCCACCAGGGCTAGGACGCCGATATCCATGAGCCTAATCCGCCTGCGAGTAGCTGCCGCTGACCCCATCTCGGCGTTGGCCGACGACGGGTGCGATCAGAGGCGGCCGGCCGCGGCAGTGATCACGAGGTGCCTCACGTGCCCAGCCTGCATCGCACCCGCCGGAAGACAAGGACCCTAAGAACTGAAGTTACTCTTGGCCCGTCACCTTTGCAATGTTCAGGTCAAGCGCCTAAACGGAGTGAAAAGTTACCTGGTCAGCGGCTTGAAAGGGCTTATCTGCCCCGGCCGCTCCCGTCCGTGACGGAACACCAGGGCCCGGGTGAAGATCTACCCGGACTCGGCGCACGGGTTCCTGTTCCAGCATCACGCCGAATTCGCCGCCGACGCCGAGTCGTTCCTGGCCGGCAACGGAACCTGATCGGACGCCGAGGACCAGTGCCCGGCCAGGGCGCGGACCAGGGTGCGCCACTGGGGCGACAGGTCCCGCCGATCACGACTCTGAGCCCCAGGGGCCGAAGACGGTTCCAACTACAGGACCAAGGAGCGGAGCATGAAGGCAACCCCTGCGCGGCGCCTACGGTGGGCCGCGTTGTTCGCAGTGTCGGCGGTCAGCGTCGCGGCAACCCTCGTCACGGCCAGCACCGGCGCCGCGGTCGCGTCCCCCGTATCAGGTGGCGCCAACCCGATCGTGCGCATTGATGGCGGCCTCGTCCGCGGTGCCAGCGCCACGGGGGTGGACTCCTTCCTGGGGCTGCCGTACGCCGCACCGCCGACCGGGAACCTGCGGTGGCGGCCGCCGCAGCCGGCCGCGGGCTGGACCGGGGTCCGGGACGCGACGACGTTCGGGCCGAGCTGCCCGCAGGCGCCGAGCCCGTTCGCGCCGCCCGGCCCGTTCAGCGAGGACTGCCTGTACCTCAACGTCTACACGCCCGCGGCGCATAGCAGCTTTGGCGGGCGCCCCGTCCTGGTGTGGATCCACGGCGGCGGCCTCGAGCAGGACGGCGCCCGCAACTACGACGGCACCAAGCTCGCGGCGGACGGCGTGGTGGTCGTCACGATCAACTACCGGCTCGGCGCGCTCGGCTTCCTCGCGCACCCGGCGCTCGCCTCCCGGCCGGGCGGCGCGGCCGGCAACTACGGGCTGATGGACCAGCAGGCGGCGCTGCGCTGGGTGCAGCGCAACATCGCGCAGTTCGGCGGTGACCCGCACAACGTGACCATCGCGGGCCAGTCGGCCGGCGGCCTGTCGGTGCTGGCCCAGCTGGTCTCGCCCGGCGCTCGCGGGCTGTTCCAGCGGGCCATCGTGCAGAGCGGCACGTTCGCGCTGAACCAGCAGCCGCTGGCCACGGCCGAGGCCGCGGGCGAGAAGTTCGCCACCGCCGTCGGCTGCCCGGATCAGAGCGCGGCGTGCCTGCGCAACGCGCCGGTCAGCGACCTGGTGGCCAAGTTCGGCGTCGAGATTCCGGGTGTCGTCGACGGGTCGGTGCTCACCCAGCCGATCGGGACGGCGCTGGCCCGCGGGCAGTTCGCCCGGGTGCCGGTCATCAACGGCATCACCCACGACGAGGAACTGCTCTTCGTCGCCGGCCTGAGCCTGACCGTCAGCCAGGGGACGAACATACCGCTGGCTGCACCACTGAGCGACAGCGAGAACTACCAGCCCGACATCGCCCAGGCCCTGGGCGTGTCGGCCGCGCGGGCCGCGGCGATCGCGAAGGAGTATCCACTCAGCGCCTACCCGAACTCGGTAGTGGCCTTCAGCCTGCTCGTCTCGGACGCGAGCTTCGCGTGCCCGGCCCTGCAGGTCGACCGCTGGACCGCCGCGCGCGGCGTCCCGACGTACGCCTACCAGTTCAACGACGACAACGCGCCGATCTTGGGTAAAAGCCTGGGATTGGCGACGCACGGGGCGGAACTCCCGTATCTGTTCGACCAGCCGAGCACGCCGGTCGTGCTCAACCCCGACCAGCAGGCGCTCGCCGCCAGCATGCGGACGGACTGGGCCAGCTTCGCCGGGACCGGCAACCCGTCGTCGCGCGCACTGCCCTGGCCGTCGTTCGGCGGAACCAGGGTGCTGTCGCTCGTGCCGCTGCAGTCGCAGGTCACGACCGACTTCGCCACCGCTCACCACTGCTCGTTCTGGGCCGCCGGCTGACGCCGGCCCGGCTTCTACTTAGGAGATCGATCATCGGCCACAACCTGCCCCAAGAGGCGCCGCTGGACTTCGTCCGCGCCATCCAAGAGGCCGACAGCCTCACCTGATCCGAGAGGAACGAGCAGAAATGACAACCGAAACGACCACCACGACCACGGGCGCGACCGCCGAGGAGAAGATCGGACAGTTGCGGGAGCTGTTCGCCGACGCGCCAGAGGTGGGCCGCAAGGCGCTGGAGAACGTGCTCGGCCAGCTGGCGTCGCAGGCGTCGCAGAAGCCGCCGCCGCCGGTGCAGAGCGCCGGCCGGGTCGGGAGCCGGCTGGGCAAGGTCTCGGAGCTGACCATCATCGTCCCGTTCGCGCCCGGCGGAGCCCAGCGCCTGCGGGCGTTCCTGCAGCTGTTCGGCGGCAACCTGGCCGGCGCGGACGACGTCGGCACCGTCCACGACATGCGCTTCGTGTTCCTCGACAACGACACCAGGATGCTCTTCGCCACGGCCTACGACGGTGACTGGGACGCCTACATCGACGACTTCGCGACGAAGATCCCCGACTTCCTGGACATCATCGACTCCGCCTGGGAGGGCTGGCCCGGGATCCGCAGCCCGCAGGCGAAGGACTACCTCGCGAAGTACCAGGTCACGGCGGAGGGCTGGTACGTCGCCAACGACCTGACCGTGGCCGAGACGCGGCGGCTGCGGCGCATCGGCCAGGCCGCGGACCAGTTCCTGGACTCGGTCGGCGACGAGTAGTGACACCGCGGGGGCAGCCTGCGGACGCCAGCCCCCAGGCTGCCCCGGTACGCCGGCTCACCGCTAGTTCCGGGAGAAGAACGCCATGACGCTCATCGATCGCTTCGGCGCCGGCCTGCCGCGCGCCCCGGTCACCGTGGACCTCGACGATATCCAGGCGACGGTGCTGCGCTACCGGCCCGAGCCGTATTACGGGACGCACGTGATGCTGCACGTGGCCGACGCGCGGGCGGGCCGCGAGTTCGTGCGCAGGCTGACTCCTCACGTCGACTCGGCCGCCGACTGGTGGCGGGCCGGCCAGTCCTGGATCTCGGTCGCCATCAGCTACTCCGGGCTCGTGGCGCTGGGCGTGCCGCGGGACTCGCTGGACAGCTTCCCCGAAGCGTTCCGGGCGGGGATGGCCGCGCGGGCCGGCCAGCTCCGGGACGATGGCGACAACGCCCCGGCGCACTGGGATGCGCCGTTCGGCAGCGGCCAGGTCCACATCGGGGTCAGCATCTTCAGCGACTCCGAGCAGGCCTGGCACCGGACCATGGCGATGGCGCGGCGGCAGTACGAGGGATTTCCCGGTCTGGCCGTGCTGATCGAGCAGGACTTCGGCGCCCAGCCGGGCGACCTCAATCCGCTCGGCTACAGGGATTCGATCGGACAGCCGGCCATCGAGGGCAGCGGCGTCGATCCCCTGCCGGGCCAGGGACCGGCGATCAAGGCCGGGGAGTTCATCCTCGGCTACCCCGGCGAAGACGGCGTGCCGCTGCCGATGCCCCGACCCGACGTGCTGGGACGCAACGGCACGTTCGCCGGGCTGCGCAAGTACCAGTCCCGCGTCGCGACCTTCAACCGCTTCCTGCGCGAGCACACCAATACCGAGGAAGAGCGGGAGCTGCTGGCGGCCAAGCTGGTCGGGCGCTGGCGCAGCGGCGCGCCGCTGACCCTCGCCCCGGACCGCGACGACCCCGCGCTCGGCGCGGACCCGCGGCGGAACAACGACTTCAGCTACGCCGCCGATCCCGGCGGCCGCCGGGTGCCGTTCGGCTCGCACATGCGGCGGATGAACCCGCGTGACACCACGCTGTCCATCCTCACCGATGTGAACATCCACCGCATCATCCGGCGCAGCACCACCTACGGGGCCCCTTACGACCCGGACGCGATCTCACCGCAAGACGACGAAACCCCGCACGGGCTGTACTTCATCTTCCTCAGCGCCAAGGCGGCGGCCACCCTGGAGTTCCTCCAGCAGGAGTGGATCAACAACGGCAACTTCACCGGTCTAGGCGAGGAGCGCGACCCCAACGTCGGCCTGCAGCAGCCCGGAGCCACCTTCACCATCCCGCAGGAGCCCGTCCGGCGCCGCATCCACGGGATCCAGACCTTCAACGTGCTGCGCGGCGGCGAGTACTTCTTCCTGCCGTCGCTCACGGCGTTGAGCTGGCTCGGAAAGGAGCACTGACACATGTCGTCCGATTTCGTCCGTTACTCGCCGGAGGTCGAGACCTTCGATCCAGATCTGGCAGTGGGAACGGACATCGAGCTTTGAGGCAGGGGAGCAATATGATCACCGAACTTACCGCCGGCAGTGAGTCAGATGGCTGAGGTCGCGAGGACGTCATCGCGGCAGCGGTGGACGCTGGCGCTGGTGTGCACGGCGGCGTTCATGCTGCTGCTGGACATCACCATAGTGAGCGTGGCACTGCCATCGATCCAGCGGGATCTGCGGGCCAGCCTGCCGGACCTGCAGTGGGTAAGCGCCGCCTATGCCCTGGTGCTGGCCGTGCTGCTGCTGCCGGCGGCCACCCTGGGTGACCGGCTGGGCCAGCGCCGGCTGTTCCTGGCCGGCCTGGTCATCTTCACCGCCGGGTCGCTGGCGTGCGCGCTGGCCCCCACCGCGCTGGCGCTGGAGTTGTTCCGCGCACTGCAGGGAGTCGGCGGCGCGGTGCTGTTCGCCACCGCCACGCCGCTGCTGCGCGCGGAGTTCTCCGGCGCCGCCCTGGCCCGGGCGCTGGGCGTCTTCGGCGCCACGATCGGCGGCGCCAGCGCCATCGGGCCGCTGGCCGGCGGGGTGCTGACCGACGCACTGGGCTGGCGGTCCATCTTCTTCGTCAACCTGCCCATCGGCGTGGCGGCGTTCGCGGGCGGCGTGGCCCGGCTGCGCGAATCCCGCAACCCGGCCGGCGGCCGGGCCGACTGGGCGGGCACGGCCCTGATCACCGTGGCGCTGACCGCGCTGATGTTCGCGCTGATCCGCGGGAACGCGATGGGCTGGGCGAGCCCGGCGATCGTGGCCCTGTTCGCGGCCGCAGCCGCGGCCTTCGCCGGGTTCGTGCTCTACGAGCTGCGCGTCGCCGCCGCGCCAATGGCCGACCTGCGCCTGTTCGGGCGGCGCAGCTTTGCCGCGACCGGGTTCGTGGCGTTCGCGATCTCGGCGACGGTCATCGGGATGATCAGCTACCTGTCGCTGTATGTGCAGAACACCCTCGGCTACTCCCCGGTCCAGGCCGGGCTGCGGTTCCTGCCGCTGACGCTGGCCTCCTTCACGGTCGCCCTGCTCACCGGCCGGCTGATCGGCAAGGTGCCGATGCGGGTGCTGCTGGGTGCGGCCATGGCCGCGGCCGCGGCCGGGCTGGCCTCGATGGCGCACCTGACCGCCACGTCCAGCTGGCTGGTGCTGCTGCCCGGCTTCATCCTGGCCGGGACCGGCCTGGGCATCACCTCCACCGGCCTGGCCTCGGCCGCGCTGGCGGCGGTGGACCCGGCCCGCGCCGGGATGGCCGCCGGCCTGGTGAACACCCTGCGCCAGGTCGGCACCGCCAGCGGCGTGGCCGTGATCGGCGCCCTCTACGCCTCCCGCGTCACCACCGCCACCCTGCACGCCCTGGCGGGCCTGCCCGCCCCGCCCGCCGCCGCCCACCGGCTGGCCGCCGCCGTTGCCTCCGGCGCCGGCACCCGGGTAGCCGCCGCGGTCCCGCCTGCCGCCCGCGCCGCGGTCGCCCACGCCGCCCGCGCCGGCACCGCCAGCGGGCTCAATGACGTCCTGCTCGCCGCGGCCGCGTTCGCCGCGCTCGGCACGATCGCTGGCTTCGCCTTCGGACCCGACCCAGCCAGGCAACCGCCGCCCAGCCCCGCCCCCGGTGAGCTCTGCGCCCAGCCGGCCCCCGCCCAGCGACCGGCCGAACCCGAACCGACGGCGCCCTAACCCGCGGGCAGCCCAGCTACAGCACTCGTTCCGCCGGGTGAATGCACCTGCTGAACCGAGCCCGACGATAAGGAGAAGAAAATGCCGCGCGGTGGAGGTAGCGGAGTGCTTCTGCGGCGGCGTTCGCGCCGCACATGCCGTGCACGCCGGGGCCGGGTGGCGTGGCCGCGGAGCAGAGGTACATGCCCGGGATGCCGAGGTGGTAGGGCGACAAGGTGGTGCGGGGGCCGAAGACGAGCTGGCGTACGTCCTTGGCTCCAGTGATGATGTCGCCGCCGGCGAAGTTCGGGTTGGCGGCGGCGAACGACGCCGGGCCGTATGATGCCTGCCCGGCGATCCGCTCGCGGAACCCGGGGGCGAACCGCTCGATCTGGCTGATGATCGCCTCGGTGGCATCCCCGTCGTAGCCGTGTGGCACGTGCGCGTAGCTGTAGACCGGGTGGATGTTCCCGGCCGACCGCTGCGGGTCGGCGAGGTACTGCTGTCCGACCAGCACGAAGGGTCGTTCCGGCATGCGCCCGGTGCTGATCTGCCGCTCGGTAGCGGCGATCTCGGCGTAGCTGCCGCCCAGGTGCACGGTGCCGGCCCGGCCCGCATCGGGGTTGGCCCACGGCACGCCGCCCTCGACCGCGAAGTCGACCTTGAACGCTCCCGGCGCACGGCGGAACCGGCGGAACGCCCGGGCCACCCGCGCGGGCAGCGTGCCGCCGAGCAGGTCAGCGACCGCCGCCGGGGCCAGGTCGAACAACGTCACATCCGCCGCGGGCAGCTGTGACGCCGCCGTGACCCGCGTGCCCGTCTCGATCTTGCCGCCCAAGTCGGTCAGCAGCGCGGCGAGCGCCGCAGTGATCGACCCGGAGCCGCCGGCCGCGACCGGCCAGCCCCAGCGGTGTCCTGCCGTGATGATGCCGACGCCGATCGCCGAGGTGAGCGGGTAGTGCAACGGCCGGAACGCGTGCGCGGCCACCCCGCCGAACAGCGCGCGTCCCTTCTCGGTGGCGAACAGGCGGGCGAACGCCGAGCCGGGCAGCAGCGTCGGCAGCCCGAACCTGGCCAGCGCCAGCGGGTGGCTGGGCGCCCGCAGCAGCGGCCGCATGATGTCGTCAGCCAGCTTGTCGTACCCGGCCGAGGGGCGGCCGAAGGCCAGCCGCCAGCGGGCTCCGTCGCGGCCCAGCCCGGCCGCGGTCTCCTCAACCGACCGGTACAGCAGGCCAGCCTCACCGGTGTCGAGCGGGTGCGCGCAGTCGATCTGCGGCCAGCGCCAGGACAATCCGTACTTGTCCAGGCCCAGACCAGTCAGGAACGGGGAGCCGACGGCCATCGGGTGGAAGGCCGAGCAGTGGTCGTGCAGCAGGCCGGGCAGCAGCGACTCGCCGGAGCGGGCGCCGCCGCCTGGCTCGTCGGCCGCCTCGAGCACGGTGACCCGCACGCCCTCCCGGGCCAGGGCCACGGCGGCGGCGAGCCCGTTGGGCCCGCCGCCCACCACCGTCGCGGTGGTCATGCCGCCACCTCCTTCCCGTCGTGCTGCTCGCTGACGGCCTGCAGGGCGCCCGCCCGTGACCAGGTCACCTGCACCGGGATCGGCCCGTTGGGCAGCCACGGCTGCTCGGCGACCGCGTCGGCGACCTGCCACGTGCCGCGCTCGATGACGCCGAGCGCCGCGTCGATCACCTTGTACGCCTGGTCGCCGCGGTGCACCGGCTGGGACTCCACCCAGACCACGACCAGCTCGCCTGGCTTGAAACCGGCCTGCGCCTGCACCGCTCTGATTAGGTCCTCATCATGCAGGTGCCCGTCGCCGAAGTTGAACCCGACCAGCGAGTTGCACACGAACTCGGCCTCGCGCACGATCCGGGTGTCGATGTCGGGCAGGTGCCGCAGCAGCAGCGAGAACAGGCCGCGGCCCTGGCTGTGCATGGTCCGCCACGCGATCGTCAGCTGCATCGTCACGTCGGCCCACTCGCGGTCGTAGCCGAATGCCACAAGCTGGTCGACCTGGTTGGCCGCCGGCCGCTTGACCGCGTTGAGCTTCTCCTCGGCGCCCGGCGCGAACGCCCACAGCGCGGACGCCCAGTTGCCTGCGTACTGGCGTAGCGAGGGCAGGAACGACACCAGGTCCGGGCGCAGGTTGCCGAGCACGGGGAAGAACAGCAGCGCGGCCACGATCGCGAGCAGCAGCCACGGCGAGGACATGTCCGTGATCGCGTAGCCGTGCCAGGACGGGTAGCCGGCGAACAGGAACACCGCGGCGTAGCCGAACAGCACGTTCCACTCCAGCGGCACGGCCAGCGGGAACGTCGAGATGATGAACACGTGGAAGATCACCATGACCACGACCGCGGCCAGCGTCACCGGCTTCCACGGGGACAGCAGCAGCACCAGCGGGGTGATGATCTCGACGAACGTGCCGCCGCCGTGCGCCATCGTGTGGGCGAGCCGGGACGGGCGGATGTCGCGGGGGAAGTCACGGTAGTGCGCCCGCTTGACCCACCGGAACAGCACGGCGGGGCTGTTGCTGACCATGGGCGGCACCACGTTGGCGAAGTGCCTGCCGAGCTTGGAAAAGCCTGCGCCGATCCAGACCGTGACGATCAGCAGCTTGAGCGCGATGATCATGTCGGTGAACGGCAGCACGGTGAAGAACACCAGGGCGGGCAGGTACTGCTCGCCGCGCGCGGCCAGGAAGATGATCTTGTCCCGCAGCCCGTTGAGTACGAGCAGGACGATCGCTGGGATGATGAGCACCGGGCTGACCAGGCCGGAGGTGTTGCCGGGCACCGCGGCGGACAGCGAGTCGCTGTGCCCGCCGGGGGCCACCAGGGGGACGATCACGCTGACGATGAGCGCGAGGTAAAGCGCGACATCCACGGGAGTCCGGCGGTCACCGGCCGTGAGCGGAACCCGCTTCCACGGCCGCAGCCGGATCGTGCCGGTCCGGGCCCAGAACAGGATGCCGCCGGTCATCGGCTTGAACTTGCCCGCCAGCGGGCCCCAGGACCCGGCGACCCCCACGGTCTCCAGCAGCACCGTCCACAGCACCGCCTTCTCGTACACGACCGGCTGGTTCCACCACTGCGCGACGTGCCAGAACGCGGCCAGGTGCGAGGTCGCGGTGGCGATCACCACGCCGCCGAGGATGTAGAACGTCAGCAGCTTGGCGATGTAGATCACGTGCACCATCCGCGGGGTGCCGAAGCCGCGCTCTGCCCAGTGCAGCGCCAGCACCTTCATCCGGTGCATCAGCGGCTGCTGCATGAACGTGCCGGGGTCGACCTGTGGCAGGTCAGGCTTGGTGAATCCCATCATGGTCTCCTTACGGTGATGGCTAGCGGGGGTTGGTCCTCAACCCCGCGGGGCTATGAGCGCGCGGCGCGCAGGGCTGGTTTGTCGATCTTGCCGACGGGGTTCTTCGGCAGCGCGGGCACGATGTTGATCGCCACCGGGATCTTGATCTTGGTGAGGTTGCCGCGGCAGAGTGCCAGCAGCTCGCCGGCCGTCACGGCCGTGTCCGGGTAGGTGACCACGTAGGCCACCGGTACCTCGCCGTATACCTCGTGCGGTGCGCCGATCACGGCCGCTTCCAGGACTGCGTCGTGCCGGGCCAGGACCGACTCGATCTCCTGGGGGTAGACGTTCTCCCCGCCCCGGATGATCATGTCCTTGATCCGGTCGACGATCGTCAGGTAGCCATCCGCGTCCAGCACGCCGACGTCGCCCGTGTGCAGCCAGCCATCCACGATCGCTGCGGCGGTGTCCTCTGGGCGGTTCAGGTACCCGCGCATCACGTTCTCGCCGCGGATGACCACCTCGCCCGGCTCGCCGACTGCGGCCAACGAGCCGTCTGGCCGCATGGCGGCCACCTGCTGGCCCGGCAGCGCCACCCCGACCGTGCCGGGCTTGCGCACCCAGTCCAGCGGGTTGACGGTCGACGCGCAGGTGCCCTCGGTGAGCCCATATCCCTCGATGACCGGGAAGCCGAACCTGGCCTCGCTGCGGCGCAGCAGTTCCCTGGACACCGGTGCCGCCCCGCACACCGCGAACCGGACGGACGAGGTGTCGCCGAGCTGATCCTCGGGCAGCTCGGCCAGCCGCGCGTAGATGGTGGGCACCGCGGAGAAGTACGTCGCCCGGTACCGCGAGATCGCGGCGAGGAAGGTGTCCGGGGCGAACCTGGGCAGGATCGTCACCTGGGCGCCGGCCATCATCGGCGCGAGGCAGCTCACCAGGATCGCGTTCACGTGGAACAGCGGCAGCACCAGGAGGCAGCTGTCGTCCGGGCTCAGCCTCATCGCCTTGCCGAGCGAGGCGCCCATCGCCACGAGGTTCGCGTGGTCGAGCATGACACCCTTCGGCCTGCCGGTCGAGCCGCTGGTGTAGATCAGCAGGGCCAGGTCACCAGGCCGGGTGTCCGGAGCGGGCAGCGGGCCGGCGCGGTGGCGAGGTCGTCGGCCGCCAGCACGGGGACGCCGTAGCTCGCGTCCGGTTGAGTGGCGATCATCAGCTTGGCCCCGGAGTCGGCGATCTGGTAGCCCGCCTCGTTCGGCGTGAACACCGGGTTCACCGGGGTGGCCGCGGCGCCCAGCCGCCACGCGGCCAGCAGGGCGAGCAGCAGCTCCACCCGGTTGGGCAGCATCACCGCGACCGTGTCGCCCCGGCCGACCCCGGCCGCGGCGAACTGCGCGGCGACCGCATCCACCCGGCGGGCCACCTCGTCATAGGTCAGCTCGGCCTGGGTGTCACGCATGCACACGCGGTCGGCCAGCATCACCGGACGGTTCCACGGCAAATAGTCAATGCTCATCGCTCCACCTCGATGATCACGCCGAGGCGTGCTCTCCGCCGTGCCCGGGAATGGCAGGTGTTCGCCGGGCCGCCCGGATCCGTCGGAGGAGCGCCGGCCCTCCGCGGGCGGCGGCCGGCGTAAAACACCAGGATCAGCCACGTGGTGAGGAAGAGCGTCCCGGCGATGGGGATGATGAGCGGGGCAAGGCTAGGTCCTGTCATGTCAGCAGCTCCTAATCAGGCAGCCTCCGGGGTAATGCTTTGACGGTAGGAGGGGCCGGTGAGCTGAGACATGGGCCCCGATCACGAAGAAGCCAGAACAACCCGCCAGCCTTTGTGCTGTCAGTCCGAGCAGCCCGGCGTGCTCGCGCCGCGGGCGTCCGGTCAGCGGCCGGCGGGCGGCTGCTGCAAGACGGCCAGGCCCAGCCAGCGGCAGGCCGACAGCGCCAGCTCGACATCGAGCCGGCTCTCTTGCAGCGGACGGCCCAGGACCTCCTCGGCCTTGCGGATGCGGTAGTGCACGGTGTTCTTGTGCAGCATCAGTTGTTCGGCGGTCGCAGTGAAACTCCCGCCGGTAGACAAAAAGACGCGCGCCGTCTCCCGCAGCCGCGCCCGCGGCTCGTCATCGATCGCCAGGGCTCCCAGCGTGCTGTGCACCCAGGCGCGCGTGGCATTCAGATCCGCGCACAACAAGGCCACGGGACCGATCTGCGCAAACGCCGTCGTCCGGGGGCCGTCCGGGCCCGCGGTCAAGGCCAGCTCCTGCGCCAAGCGCGCCTGATGATGCGTCCGGCGAAAGCCCTCGACGCCGGGAGCAGGAGCCCCGGCCGCCAGACGCGTCCCCGGATCGGTGCCGTCCACGGCCTGGTGAAGCAGCTCCCACCGGACGTTGACGTGCCTGCCCAGCGGCAGCCAGGCCCAGACGCTGGCCTCATCCCGTGGCACTAGCAGCGGCCTGCCCGGGCAGGCCAGCGCCTGGGCGGCCGCCATGACCAGCCGCTCGAGCCGGGTCAGCCCCGCGCCCCCGGGCGGCGGATCGGGATCCCAGGCGATGAGACCGATGTGGTGCTGGCGCAGCCGGTAGCCAAGTTCGGCTTCGACCGTGCCGAGGTCGACCTGTTTGTCCTCCAGCAGCGCCCGGACCCGGCCTGCCCGCATGGCGGTCTGGGTGAGCAGCCAGCGGTCGCGTTCGTGTTCATAGGCGGTGAAGACCTGTTCGGTGACCCGGTCGATGTACCCGGAGCTGAGCTCCACCATGCGGCGTGCCGCGGCCACGGCCAGCGGTACCTCCCGGCCTTGCCGGGCCAGCTCATCGAGGCACCATTGCAGGACTCGCTCGTGGCCGACCCGGTAGGCGCGGATCAGCGCGCCGGCGGGCACGCCACGCTGGGCCAGCCGCCGGGCGTACTCGATCGCCGCCGGCGGCGCTTCGATGTTCTCGACCGGCATTCCGTGTTCGAAGACGTGAAATATCGCTGTGATGTTCTCCGTGACGCTCGCGCGCAGGACGCCGAGGATGGTGGTATCGCCCTGCAGCTGCTCGATCGCGGCGGCCAGGTGTCCGGTCACATCCTGGCTGATCTCGGCCAGACGACCGCTGAGGCTTGCTGCCACGGCAGCAAGTAGCTCATCGCCAGCATGGCCGCCTGGGTCCACGAGTGTCATCTTAGGTACGGCAGTACCCTCACCGGCGCCGGCCTGGAGGTCCTCGCTTGAGCTCAGGCGGGATCCCGTGGCGGGCATGCCTAATTCCGGATCGATCAGCGGTCGCCCCTCTTTCGAGCCACGCCACGGCAAGGACCCGACAGGCTGGCACATCGTTCTTAAGCCAGGCCAGGCGGCCGGCAGGCGGTTCGGGAGCCAGCCCATCGGACCCTTCCGACGCTACGACCAACACCGCAGCGCATCCAAGAAACAATTAGGCGGCTCGGCGAGTCTACGACGGTGATCGTCAATAGCTGAGCTACCGCGGCGAAGTGGCGGGCGTTCGCCGCGAGGTCTGCTGGCTTGGGCGGCGTGCCGGCGGGCGGCTGTTCAGACCCGGGCGAAGTCGGTGATGTCCTGCTCGAAGTCCGCGACCATCTGCTGGGTGAGAGTAGGCCTGGTCTCGGCGATGCCGCGCAGGACATCCGCGGTGGCAGCCAGCTCCTCCTGGTGCTCGAACAGGACTCGCTCGAACACCAGCTGCGCGGTCCTGCGGGCCGCGAACTCGATGTCCGCCGGGGTGAACAGCAGGGATTGCGCGACCACCGCCGCCATGTCCAGCTCGCGGTGCGGGATCGCCCGCAGGTAGCGGTCCCAGATCGCACGGCGCGCATCGTCGTCCGGCGGGCCGACCGGCAGCACGTAGTCGAACCGGCCGTGCCGCAGGAACGCGGTATCCAGGGCGCGGACCGAGTTCGTCGCGCAGACCAGCAGCCGGTCATCTTTTTCCCGGAACGGCGGGATGAGCTTGAGCATCTCGTTGGTGACTCCCTGGGCTGCCGAGGCTGTCCTGGGCTGCCGCAGCCCGGCGATCTCCTCCACCTCGTCGATGAACAGGACCACTTTGTCCAGCTCGGCGACCAGCGCGAACGACTCCCGCAGCGCCGCGGCCAGGCCGGCCGGGGAGTCACCGGCCAGACGGGAGGGGAACAGCTCGACGAACGGCCAGCCAAGCCGGGCTGCGACGCCTTTGGCGAAGGTGGTCTTGCCCGTCCCCGGCGGCCCGAACAGCACGACCGCCCGCGGCGGCACCAGGCCGAGCCGCCCGGCGAGCTGGGCCTGCGCCAGCGGGAGGATCACCCTCCGCTCGATCAGCTCCTTCTCCTTGACCATTCCCTCGAGCTCGTCCCAGGTACCGGCCCGCAGCATCCGGCCCCCCAGCCTGCCCAAGATCCCGACGTCGCCCGGCCCGACCGGCTCCAGCTTCTCGTAGAAGACCATGCCCGGCCGGGCCCGGTAGCCGCCGTGCTCCAGGGCCAGCGCGCCGACCTCGTCGCCGCTCGCCAGCAGACAGTCGATGCGGTGCACGCCGACCGCCACCAGCCGCCGCTCGAGCTCGGTCAGCATCGCGCTGCCGATGCCCCGGTTCCGCCACGCGGCGGCCAGGCTGATCCGCACGATCCACGCGCGGCCGCCGCTGACCGTCGCCGCGGCGGTCCCGGCCAGCTGATCGCCAACGACCGCCACCACCGCGGGCTCCCCGGCACGGACCGCGGTAACCAGGTCAGAAAGGCCGAAGACCGGCGCCTCACCCCCCGCCGCGGGATCGCCCCACAGCCGGATCGCAGCATCGAGATCGTCATCGTGGAAGTCACGCACCCGCCACAGCACCATCGGCCCAGTTTGCCACCGCGCCTCGCCCGGCGCCCCGCCGAGCGCACGATGGCGCTCGCCGCCCGCCGGCGGCGGCCCCAATCGGCCGGCTCGTGCATCAGCCCCGGCTGCCCGGTCCTGTCGCCACAATCCGCTGTGCCTCTGGGCGGTTCTCCCGATGTCACGTAAATCTGTGCTACACTTTTTTACGTGCAAACCCGACCTGCCCTGGGTAGGTAGATGGTCATGAGTAACCAGAACATCACGCTGTCGCTTCCCGAGGAAGACATCCGGGAAGCCCGGATCCTTGCGGCCAGCCGCGGCACATCGGTGTCCCAGCTGCTGGCCCGGATGCTGAGGGAACTCGTCGAGCAGGAGACCGGGTACGCCCACGCCCGGGACCGAAGCCTGGCCCGGCTGCGCGAGGGAATGGACCTTGGTACCGGCGGCCGCATCGACTGGGACCGGGACAGCGTCCATGAGCGATAACCGGCGGTTCGTCGATACCAACGTCCTGGTGTACGCGCACGACGATTCCGCCGGCGGCAAGCGAGACCAGGCACGGGCGCTGGTCGAGCAACTCTGGCAGTCCCGGGACGGCTGCCTGAGCGTCCAAGTGCTGCAGGAGTTCTTCGTGACCGTCACCCGGAAGATCGCAAAGCCGCTCGATGCGGAGACGGCGAAGGAGATCATCGCCGACTTGTCACGCTGGTACGTGCATGTCCCGGCGGCAGATGACGTCCTAGCTGCGATCGGCATCCACCAGCGCGCCGGGATCTCGTTCTGGGACGCGATGATTGTCCGCAGCGCCGCTGAAATCGGCTGCTCCGTGCTCTACTCGGAGGATCTCAACGCCAGCCAGGAGTACTCCGGAGTCCGCGTGGAGAATCCATTTCAGCCCTCGGGCGCCGATCACGACTAACAAGGGCCTGCCCGGCGTTCCCGCAGATCCCGCAGTTAGCAGCGAGACGGAAAGCTCATCACTCAACGTGAACCAACCAGGGCCCTGGACGCGACAGTCTCCCTGCCGATTACGCGCTCACCTGGTTGACGTGCGGGCGAACGTTTCCAGCCACGCAGAAATGCCGGTTCGGTGCGGGTCGTCTTTGACGGTGCGAGCCTGACCGTCATCATGCTGTTTATCTACGGGTGGCGGCGCGGGCCCGAGCGCGTGTCCGGGCACGTCCAGGAGGCCGTGGCCGCCCGCGGCAACCTCGCCGTCGCCTGGAAGGCTGCGGGGGGCCTGGGCCGGGCCATCTCCTTATGCCAGGCTGATGACATGCGCAAATACGTGATCATGGGGATTCAGGGCAGCGGCAAGGGCACGCAGGCCAAGATGCTGGCGGCGGGCCTGGACCTGGTGCACATCAGCGTGGGTGACATCTTCCGGTGGAACGTGCAGAACCACACCAAGATGGGCGCTCAGGTGCGCCGTGTCATGGCGGCCGGGGAACTGGTCGGGGACGACCTGGTCGAGTCGGTGGTCAGGGACCGGCTCACCCAGCACGACTGGAATTTCGGCTTCATCATCGACGGGTTCCCGCGGGATCCGCGGCAGGCCGAGTTCTTCCTGGAGAGCTACGACATCGACGGCGTCATCGAGCTTGACCTGCCGGACAGCGAGGTCCGCCGCCGGGTCCTCAGCCGCAGGCTGTGCGGCGACTGCGGGATGGACTTCAACCTGATCGCGAACAGCCCGAAGGTCCCCGGCCGGTGCGACATGTGCGGCGGCGAGCTGATCACCCGGGAAGATGACACCGAGGAGGCGCTCGCGGTCCGGCTGCGGGACTATCACGACCAGACCAACCCCGTCCTGGAGATCTTCCGGCGCAAGGAGTACGTCTACACCGTGGACGCGCGGCCCGCGCCGGAAGTCATCCAGCAGCAGATCAGGGAGTGCCTGGGCCTGCTGCCGTACCAGCCGGGAAACCGGGGATCCGAAGTTGCCTGAGATCGCGGTCTTGGCCGGCACCGGGCACTGGGCGCTGGCCGCCGGGATCTGCGCGGGCCGGGGCGTCCGGTGCGCGGCAAGCCGGGCCAGCAGCGCCACTGCCCGGCCGTGCTGCCCGGTCGCGGCGTGGGACAGCGCGAACCCTCCGCGATGAGTCCCGGATCAACTCGGCCAGGGCCGCGAAGAGGCGGAAGACCAGCCGGCCGCCCGGAGTGGTGGTGCACCTGGTACAGGGACCGGAACCCGGTGACGTGGCGGCGCAGCCCCGGCCACACAGCCAGGCCGCCGTCGCCGCCCAGATTGCCTCCGGTGACCCGGACCGCCGCTGCTGCTGACCGGACCCTTGCGGGCGCACGTCCGGCACCGGGCCCTCGCTGGGCCGGCGGCCGCCGGCGGCGGTGAACCAGCTGCCAAGGTTGTACGTACCGGCGAGTGACCTGCCGCGTTCCTGCGGTGCGCGAGTGCCCGGCCGTCAGCGGCGCAGTGGGCGACCGCCCTGATCACCGGCCGGTTCCGCCGCGACCTGGCCGCCGCGGGGCTGAGCCTGGAGCAGTTCGACGTGCTGGTCCACCTGGCCTGGGCGCCGTCCGGGACACTCCCGCTGCACGAGCTGACCGCCTCCATGGTCGTCGCCGACGCGCTCAGCCGCAGCGGCATCACCCGGCTGCTGGACCGCATGGACCGCGACGGGCTGATCACCCGCACTGTCAGCACCACCGACCGCCGCCGGTTCGACGTCTCCCTCACCCCGCCCGGGCGCCTGCGGTTCGAGCAGGCCTGGCCCGCCCACGCCGACGGGATCGGCCGCTACTTCGTCCAGCCCCTGACCCGCCGCGACATCGGCGAACTCGCCAGGATCCTGGACAACCTGATCCAGGCCAACCAGAACCACGACCAGCCCGGCTAACGCCAGCCGGACGCCAGGGCCGCACCCCAGCCAACCCCGGCCACGCACACCAGCGTGAGCACCTGGCCCGCAGCCGTCCCCGCGGCGGGCCCGGCCGCGAGCTCACAGTGCTCACGGCCATAATCACAATTCCAGCGCCCGGGCCTGCCGCTGGCGAACCAGCGCCGTCACCGTGCCTGGAACCGGCCGCGCCAGGCACCGCACAGATCAACCGTTCGCGCGTCGCCCCCGCGACGGTGAACGGCGCGCGGTCAGCCGACCCTAACGGCGGTTACCGCCTGTCAAGCGATGCCCTGCATAAACTACAGAGCGCGACGGAGAAATGATGGTCTCTCCTGCTGCCCAGATCGCTTGACAGGGCGCCCGCTGGCGATGAGTTCTCGCCTCGTCGCACGTCCTGCCGTCGTTCCTGCCGTCGTTCCTGCCTTCGTGGCAGAGGGCGGGAGCCGCTACCCGGGACCCCGAGGACAAGGACACTACGATGCCAGAGCTGCTCATCGACTTCATCACTTCGCTCGATGGCTACGCGGCTGCCGACGGCTGGCCGGGCTGGCGGGGGCTCGAAGGACCCGGGTACCTCGCGTGGCTTGCAGAGCAGCCGGAAGCGGACTACACGGTCCTGATGGGCGCGGCCACGTACCGCCTCATGCCGGGATCCGCCGCCGGGGCGAGCCGGGCACCGGTGCCCTGGCGGGCATATCGAAGGCCGTCTTCTCGGCCACGCTGAGCGAGCCCCTTTCCTGGGCGAACACGCAACTCGCGGCCCAGGACCCCGTTGCGGCCGTGCGGGAGATGAAGGACAAGGCCGCCAGGTCGATGCGTACCATCGGCAGCCTCACCCTGTGCCGCTCTCTGCTGAAGGCCGGTCTCGTGGACCGGTTCCGCGTGGTTGTCTTCCCGTTATCACCGGAAGCAGCGGCCGGGAACGGATCTACGACGGCTATCCCGGTGTCGCACCGGACATGATCAGCAGCCGCACCTTCGAGCCAGGGAACAGGACTGATCACAGAAAGTGACGCCGAGCCTGAGGCCGTTACCCGGCCGGATCGCCGATTATTTTCGGCTTGCCTGGGTGGCGTATTGCTGTCCTTTGGCATGCGGAATGCCCGGCTCTGTGCAGGTTGCGGCTGGGCGAGCGGTGGCTGCGGGCAAGCTGGTGGCGGGGTGTCCCCGTGATGTAATCGGCTCATGAGCCACTCGGTCCGGGCTTCGCGGTTGTGATGGACGCGGACCGTATCGCGCGGTTCACGGGTCCGTACAATCTGCCCGGCGGGGTGGTGCCGGTCGTGGACGGGATACCGCGATGGCCCTGGGATGAAGCGGTCGCCCGGCGTCGCCTGGGCCAGGTCGCGAAGCTGGCGGGCTTGCGGCTGACCGGCGATGAGGTTTTCGTGGAGAGCGGATCGAACGATACGTGGTTCGTGTCCGGGGATACGGTGCTGCAGGTCTGCTACCGCGGCGACGTGGACCGCCTGGTACGGGAAGCGGAGCTGCTGGCTGTGCTGCCGGATGGCGTGCCCGGCCCGGCCGTCCTGGATCACGGCCGGGACCAGCTGATGAGCTGGATCCTCGTCGAGCGGGTGCGTGCCGGATCGCTGTGGCAGGTCTGGGGCAGCGAACCCGGTGCCGTGCTGCGTTCCTATGTCTCGCAGCTGGCGCAGATCATGCGGAGCCTGCACTCCTGGCAGCCGCCCGCCCAGGTACTGGCCCGGTACGCCGCGGCCGAGTGCCCGGAAGCGGAGACCGACCCGGTCGCCATCGCGGCGAGCACCCTGACGCCGTTGTCCGTGAGCCAGCTCGGCCGGCTCATCGAGCACGCCCGCGCCGCAGCCTTCACCGACCAGGACGTCCTGGACACGATCGCGGCGCGGCTGGCCCAGGTCGCTGCGCGAGTCACGATCAGCCGGGACGCCGATGTGGTGCTGCACGGCGACTGCACCCCGGCTAACGTCTTGGTCCGGGACGGGCGTGTCGTGGCGCTGCTGGATTTTGAATGGTCGCGGCGCGGCCCGCGAGACATCGAGGTGACCCTGCCCGCGTTCTCGGCCTGGGCTGGCGGGCCGCCGATGCTGCCCTGGCTGGCCGAGTTCTATCCGGAGCTGTTCGATGTGCCCGGCTTCGAGCAGCGCCAGTGGTTCTACCGGGCCGGCTTCGCGCTGCGCGGCCTCATTCACTGGCCCGCGTTCGCGCCCGAACCAGAGCTGCCGAAGAACCACGGCTTGCGGCAACTCCGTCATCTCGCCGAGGCTGAAATGCCAGCGACATAACAGGCACGAATCACGAGGCGGGCCAGAATGCGCGTGCGCTTCCCGCAGCGCAGACCAGCCAGATCTGGACCACCATAACGGTGGCACCCCATGCAGCATCGCCCGCGCCGATCGGCGGATCTCGCGTTTCGCACGACCTCGGAGCTGTCACCGTCGGTAACGATGCGCCTGTCTGGTCTTCGCCGACGCCCAGCACCGCTACGGCGATGTCATCGGCGGCTTCCCGGTCTGACCAGCACGATCATGCTCATTGCGGCTGGTGAAACGTAACGGCGGCCAATGCGCCGGAGGCGGCCTGTCAGGAGCCCGGCGTCATGCTGCGCAGGATGCGGTCAAAGATCACGGCGCACTGCTCCCGCGCCGCCGGCGGGTCCTCGGCGCGTGCCACGTAGAGCGCGCCCTCGTTGAGGGCGCCGGTGAGGACGTGGGCGAGGGGGACGACCGGCTGGTGAATGATCGCGCCGGCGTCCATCGCCGTTTGCAGCGCGAGCTGGACCAGGCCGAGACCGTAGCGGCCGGCCAGGTCCCGCCACGCCTCCCAGCCCAGGACGGCCGGGGCGTCGAGCAGGATGATCCGCTCGACTTCGGGCTCCGCGCAGGCATCGAGGAATAGCCGCGCGCCGATCCTGAGCACTCCCGCCGGGTCGGCCGCGGCTCCTGCTGCATCTGCCGCGATCCGCTCGACGATCTCCGCCTCAATCTCCTCGGCGACGGCGGCGAACAGGTCGGCCTTGTCGCGGAACTGATGGTAGAGGGCGCCGCGGCTCACCCCGGCCGCCCGCACGATCTCCTCGGTGCCCACGTCGGCGTAACCGCGCGCGCCGAACAGCTCGCGCGCCGCGGTCACCAGCCGCTGGCGGGTCGCCGCGGAGCGGAGATCATGCTTAGTCCTGGCCATGCGCCTTGCCACCCTCTTGTAATACAGACTGTCTGTATGTAATTCTAATACAGACAGTCTGTATATATTGCGAGGAGCCATCCGGAGGAGCCATGCCCCACGTCGAACTATCCCACGGCACGCTGCACTATCACGACTGCGGCGCCGGCGCGCCGGTGGTATTCCTGCACGGCTACCTCATGGGCGCTGACCTGTGGGATCCCGTCGTGCGCCTGCTCCAGGACCAGTTCCGCTGCCTGGTCCCGGAGCTGCCGTTCGGCGCGCACCCGGCCTCGCTCAGGCCCGATGCCGACCTGACCGCGGCCGGGCTGGGCCGTCTGGTCGCCGGCTTCCTCGACGCGCTGGACCTGCGTGAGGTCACCCTGGCCGGCAACGACAGCGGCGCTGCCGTCGCCCAGGTGGTCGCGGCCCGCCACGCCGAGCGGCTCGGCGGGCTGGTACTCGCCACCGGCGACGCGTTCGACAACTTCCCGCCTAGGCCGTTCCGTCCGCTCATCGCTGCCGCACGCACCGGGACGCTGACCCTGCTGCTCGCGGTGCTCAAGGCCAGGCCGGCCCGTTCCCTGCCCACCGCCTACGGGTGGCTGACCCACGGCGACCTGCCGCAGGACCTGATCGGCCGATGGGTCGCCACGTACTTCGCCGACAAGGGCGTGCGCCGCGACCTGCGGCGGCTAACCACCGCGCTGGGCGACGACGACTTCATGACCCAGATCGCCGCCGAGCTGGCCGCCTTCACCAAGCCCGCGCTGCTGGCCTGGGCCGCCGACGACAAATTCTTCCCCGTCGAGCACGCCCGCCTGCTGGCCGCCATCCTCCCCGACGCGCAGCTGGAAGTCATCGCCGGCAGCCGCACCTGGGTCATGCGCGACCAGCCGCAGCGCACCGCTCACCTCATCGCCGAGCTGGCACGCCGCGCCGCCGCGCAGCACACTGCCTGAGGGCGGTCAGCATGCGCAAACCGGCGGCTGCCGCAGGCAGCGCACTGTTCTTCGCGATCGCGCCCGGTGTCGTGGCAGGCGTAGTGCCCTGGTGGCTGACCGGCTGGCACCTACGCGGGCCGCTGGCCCACTGGGCGGCAGTGCGCGCAGCCGGGCTGATCACGCTCATCCTCGGTACCCTCGTGCTGGTCCAGGCGTTCGCGCGCTTCGTTGCCGAAGGCCGGGGCACCCCCGCCCCGGCCGCCCCGACCGAGCAGCTGGTAACCGGCGGCCTCTACCGGTATGTCCGCAACCCGATGTACCTGGCGGTCGTCGCCGCCATCACCGGGCAGGCGCTCACGCTCGGCCAGCCGGTGCTCCTTGCCTATGCCGGCGCCGTCTGGGTCACGACAGCCGCATTCGCCCGCTGGTACGAGGAACCAGCCCTGGCCCGCCAGTTCGGCGCGCAGTACGAGACATACCGTCGCGCCGTCCCAGCCTGGCGACCGCGAACCCGGCCATGGAAGTAGGGCTTGCCCGCCGCTCCACCCAGCTGCCCGCCAGGCGCCTGCCAGGATGCCGATCGCCGAGCATTTCCGGCTGCCAAGATGAGCTCCGCGGCCCGGCAACTGTGCGCAGCCGCTCAGTTCGGGCGTCCCCGCTTCGTGCCGACGGTGCAGCAGGCCACGCCCGGAATCCTTACCCTGCCGTCTTGTTCGTAGGTGCTGACCTTGGCGATGACGGCTTTCGCGATCCGCTCCCGCGCCGGTTCGCCGGCCTGCGCAAGCGCCGCAACTGCGAGCGAGACGTGCTCGCTGATCATCTCCCAGTACTGCGCAGGCGAGTCCGTCACCAGTTCGACGCCGACGTCCCACTCGGCCACCTCGACCAGCCCCGCGGCCTCGTACAGGGCACTGACATATCCCGGGGCAGCGCACCGGAACATACCCGGCCCGTCCGGGTCCGGTGGCGCCAGCACCGTCTCCGCCGCGATCGCCTGCATGGCGATCGTCGTCCACGGGTTCTCCCCGGGCCCGGCCCAGACCGACGAACAAACACGCCCGCCCGGCCTGAGCACCCGCGCGAACTCCGCGGTCGCCCTGGCGACGTCGGGAAAGAACATGTACCCGAACCGCACCGAGATACTGTCGAATGCCGCGTCACCGAATGGCAGGTCATCGGCGCTGCACACCTGGGTCTCGAAATTGGTGATCCCCTGCGCGTCCGCTCGCCGCGCCGCGATGTCGAGCATCTCAGCCGCCAGGTCGGTCAGGACGACGTGTCCCCTCGGCGCGAGCCTGGCCACGGTCAGCCCCGGCTCCCCGGTGCCCGCGGCAATGTCGAGATGCTGCTGATCATCGGCGATGCCCAGACGCCCGATCATCGCCGCGCCGACCGGGCCCAGCTGATCCATGATGACCGAGTCCCACTTCTCCCAGCCCGCAGAAAGCCCGGCCCACGTCGCTCGCTGAACGTCCCGGATCTCATCGCCGCCCGGCATCGGCCCTCCCGCTGTCAGATGCACCCGCCGAACACGGAGGCACTCCGTGGCGGGAGTACATAATGCCCGGATAGGCACGCCCCAGCAAGCCAGCCCACCGGGACCTCTCAACGCTACGTCCTGACGCACTTCCATCCCGGCCAGGCTGTCTGCCGGCCAGGCCGCGACCACCGCCCCGACCAGACCGTGGGACCAGCCCTGGGCCATGTTCACCGTGAGGGTCGCCGCGATCCCCAGGCCGAGCAGCCAGCGGGCCAGGGAAGGGACCGGGACCCGGTGCCGCGCCGCGTACAGCACCACAGCATCGAACTGGCGTACACGAGACCGTCGATCGTGGCCGGCTCCAGCCCGGCCACTAATCCCAGGCGGAAGCCGGAGGTTAATGCCATGGCCTGGCCGCCCGCTCGGCCCAGTAGGCGTCGGGGGCTTCGGCGAGGCTGAGCGCGGGAAGCTGGCCGACGGTAAGAGCGGCCAGGTTCTCAGCTAGCTGCGTGCCGGTGACGGCGCCGGACAGCACAACCGATGCCCAGGGCTGGGCCAGTGCGACGGCCAGGGCGATCGCGTCTTCGGTGACACCGTGGGCCGCGGCCAGCGTGGTCAACGGGGCCGGCGGTCCGCCCGCGCGGGTCAGCCGTCCATTGGCGACCGCCTCCTTGACCAGGACCGCCCAGCCGGCTGCGGCGGCTTCGGCCGCGGCAGGTCCTGCCGATGGCTCCAGGAGGTTCCATGTCACCTCGGTCGCGGTGAACAGCGGCTGCCCATCGACGGTGAGGGACAGCGCCCGGCGGATCGTGTCCGCCTGACGGGGCCCGCTCGTGCTCAGCCCGATGATCACACCCTCGGCGCGCAGCCGGGACAGCGCGGCCAGCAGCGCCGGGTCGGTAAACAATCCGGAATCAAGGGTCAGCGAGTGCACCTGATACAAGGTGAGCTGGTCACCGAGCAGAGCCCGGCTTCGCGTCAGCTGGGTCGTGAACATGGCCAGCGAATGTTCCTTGACCTCCTGCTGAGGAGCGTCCAGCCGCCAGCCACCGGTGTACCGGTACCCCCACTTCGAACCGACGATTACGTCCGCATGGCCGCGCTCGGCCAGCCAGCCCGCCAGGAATTCCTCCGCCCGGCCGTAGGAACGTGCCGCGTCAACGTACCTGACTCCAGCCGAGTAGGCAGCGTCCAGGATCGAGAAGGTCCGGGTCCGCAGGCCGGCGACGCTGCGGTCGGGCAGGTCTTCCTCACGGCCGGTGGTGATATATGCCGGACGGCCCAAAGCGGCCAGTCCCAGCCCGATCCGGGAGACTGCCGGTCCCTCGGCCCCGAGTGTCGCAGCGGGCATGCGAACCCGGCTCCCGTGGTCGCTGGCCATGGCCACCACCGTACCGGCGCTCTATCCCGCTCCTAGCCGAAGTGGACCCGGCAACGCTATGCCGGCGGCAATTGGGGTCACGTCGGCGGCAAGAGGTTTGACCAGATGGCCGGAGAGCTGAAAGCGTGACAGCGATGAATGAACTGTCGCGTACCGCCGCCGCGCTTTGGGCTGGGCGCGGCCCGGTGTTCAGTCAGCCTGGCCTGGCCAGGCCGGTGGCCTGGGCGACACCGGATGATCTGGATCGGCTACGCGCCAGCCGGGTACGCGCGCGGCCGGGCAAGCCGCTGGTGCCGGTCAGTGTCGCATCGCCGCGGCTGGTGGATGAGCTGTTCGCGCGGCTCCTGTCGTACGGCACGCCGCACGAGACTCATCGGGGCGATGTGCTGTTCCGGCCGGGTGAGGCGGACGTCGATCTGATCGTGGTCGCCCGGGGTTCGGTGGAGGTTATCCGGACGGAGACGGCGGACGTGCCCGCCGCGACCGTCGCGGCGGTGGATGCGGGGGGCTTTGTCGGCGAACTGAACCTCCTGACCGGGCAGAATGTCTACCTGCTGTGCCGGGTGCGGGAGGGCGGTACGGTCTACCGGGTGCCGCCGGAACGCCTGCGGCAGCTCATGGCCAACGATGTCGAACTGTCCGACATCGTCTTCAAGGCGCTGATTGCCCGCCGGGAGCTGCTGCAGCGCAGCACTGCCGCTCTGGCGGTGGAGATCGTCGGCACTGACCGGTCGGCGGCGGCGCTGGCGCTGCGGACTTACGCCGCCCGCCAGCGCCTGATCCACCTGTGGTTCGACGCCGGCACCCTAGCGGGCCAGGCGATGATGGAATCCTCCGGCCTGACCGAGGACGACCTTCCCGCCGTCGTCCTGCCCGGCACCACGCTGAAGCAGGCCACGCCGGGCGGGCTGGCCGACAAGCTTGGCCTGTCCTACCGTCGTTCGTCCGCCAAGCCGGCCGACGTCACGATCGTCGGCGCGGGCCCGGCCGGCCTGGCGGCTGCGGTCTACGGCGCGTCCGAGGGCCTGGACA
The DNA here is from genome assembly GCA_963819785.1 of uncultured Actinomycetes bacterium. Lineage (GTDB taxonomy): Bacteria > Actinomycetota > Actinomycetes > Streptosporangiales > Streptosporangiaceae > Palsa-504. The sequence continues at coordinate 692,970 of CAWFXW010000026.1, forward strand.
CCGTGCTGCTGGACGCCGTCGGCACCGGCGGGCAGGCCGCGGCAAGCTCCCGGATCGAGAACTACTTCGGCTTCCCGTTCGGCCTTTCCGGCGCCGATCTGACCGGCCTGGCCGTGCTCCAGGCGCTGAAGTTCGGAGCCCAGCTGGCCAGCCCGTGCCAGGCGGTCAAACTCGACACTGACCGCGACGGCGACCTGCTCCGCCTGCATCTGCAGGGCGGGGAGGTCATCGACAGCAAAGCCGTCGTCATCGCGACCGGCGCCCGCTACCGGGCACTGCCGCTGGAACGCTGGCCCGACTTCGAGGGCGCCGGCATCTACTACGCGGCCACCGAACTAGAAGCCCGGGGGTGCGCCGGCAGCCCGGTCACGGTCGTCGGCGGCGCGAACTCCGCGGGTCAGGCGGCGCTGTATCTGGCCGGGCGAGGCAGTGAGGTCTGCCTGGTCGTCCGCGGCCCGGACATCGCGACCGAGATGTCGGCCTATCTCGTCGACCGGCTGCTGGCCCACCCTCGGGTGACGGTGCGGTGCCGCAGCGAGGTCACCCGGCTGGACGGCGGTGACTTCCTCCAGGAAGTCACCATCACCGACCGGGCAGCGGACACCGCGCAAGCCCAGCCCTGTGCGGGCTTGTTCTGCTTCATCGGCGCCGAGCCCGCCACGGACTGGCTGACCGGGATCGCTACCGGAGACGACGGGTTCATCCGGACCGACGTCCAGCTGACCGACGACGACCTCGGACCGGCCTGGGACACGCTGGGACGGCGGCCGCTTCCGTTCGAGACCAGCATTCCCGGCGTGTTCGCGGTCGGCGACGTCCACTGCGGCTCGATGAAGCGGGTCGCCGCAGCCACCGGCGAAGGCGCCAGCGCCATCGCCTCGGTCCACAAGGCCATCGCCACCCTGACCTAGCGGCCCATGGGGCCGCCAAGGCTAGCGGTGGCCGAGCGCTAGCCGGGCGGCGCTGACGTCTTCCCTGGTCCTCGGCGCGGCCGGGCGACTGCTATTGGCGAGCGCCGCCAATGCCACGCACGCATACGCGACGCGTCTTGAACCGCTGACCGCCAGACGGCGTTAAATCAGCGTAAGCCTCTGGGCTCGGGGCAGGGACGAACCGAACTACGAGCAAAGAGAACTGAATGAACGGTCCAGATCACTACCGCGAAGCAGAACGGCTCCTGGAGGAGGCCACTTCTCGCGGCGACTTCAACCCGAGAGCTGAGTGGTGCCTGGAACTGGCGAAGGTACACGCGGCCTTGGCCTACGTCGCCGCAACTGTCCACGCCTCTGACGCATGGGACTGGGTGAAGGTCGCCGATTCCCAGTTCTGCGACATGACCCTCGCGCTGCGAGATCAGGACCAGACCGGATAGCCCGCGATGGCAGGATTAGTTGTTGTGGCGGTGAACCGGATGCCTGCCGCCGAGGTGGAGGTGTCGGCGGATCTGGTGCGGCGGCTGCTTGCCGGCCAGCATCCTGATCTGGCGCGGCTGCCGGTGGAGTTCCTCGCGAACGGCTGGGACAACGAGCTGTACCGGGTCGGGGATGAGCTGGTGGCGCGGCTGCCGCGCCGCGCCCTGGGCGCGCAGATCATCAAGAACGAGCAGCGCTGGCTGCCCGGGCTGGCCCCGCGGCTGCCGTTGCCGGTCCCGTATCCGGAACGGACCGGGGTTCCTGGCTGCGGTTACCCGTATTCCTGGAGTGTGGTGCCCTACCTGCCGGGCCTGCCCGCGGCGCAGGCCAGCTCCTTTGATGCGACGGCAGCCGCGGCTGCCGTGGGCGGGTTCCTCGGCGCGCTGCACGTCCCGGCCCCGGCGGACGCCCCGGCCAACCCGTTCCGCGGCGTCCCGCTGGCCGAGCGGGCCGGCACCTTCGCGGCCAACCTCGCCCTGCTCGCCGGCCAGGTCGACCGGGACGCGGTGCTGCGGGTATGGGATGCGGCGCTGGCGGCCCCGGGCTATGACGGCCCGCCGGTGTGGCTGCATGGCGACCTGCACCCGGCGAACATCTTGGTGGACGACGGCCGGGTCAGCGGGGTGATCGACTTCGGCGATATCACCGCGGGCGACCCGGCCAGCGACCTGGCGGTGGCCTGGATGCTGCTCCCGCCCGGCTGCCACGCCCGCTTCTGGTCGGCCTACCAGGCGGCCGGCGGCGCCGGCGGCCGGGCCGGCGATGCGCTGCGGGCGCGGGCCAAAGGCTGGGCCCTGAACTTCGCGATCGTGCTCCTGGCCCACTCCGAAGACAATCCCGTACTCCGCGAAGTCGGCCGCCGCACCCTGCGCACCGTGCTGGAAGACCGGCGCGCACCAGCCGGATAAGGCGCGGGCGGCCGCCCCCCGCGCCCGGTGACCGAGTTCCTCCATGAGTATCGCGCGGAATTCGCCTGATGCCCTCTTGACCGTGCCGCATATCTGGGCTTATGTTTCGTGAAACAGCGTTCGACCATGTCGAACAGGTTTCAGGTAGTCTCCTCTCGCCGAAGGAGGTGAGACGCCCGGGCGCACGCCGCGGGCGACCCCGAATGGCAGCTCCACCCACAACTCCCCAGAAGCTTCTCGCCGAGGGCCTCGGAACCGCGTTTCTCGTGTACGTAGGGGCCGGGTCAGCCGCCGCGACCGGTGTGATCGCCTCCGGCACCAAGGTCGCCTTCTCCATGGCCCAGCTCGGCATGATCTCGTTCGCGTTCATGCTGGTCATCGTCGGCGCGGTGTACGCGATCGGGCATATCTCGGGCGGGCACATCAACCCGGCGGTGACGCTGGCGCTCGCCGTCTCGGGCAAGTTTGCCTGGCGCGAGGTGCCCGGCTACATCGCGGCCCAGCTGGTAGGGGCCTGCGCCGGGGCGGCGGCCATCTTCCTCACCCTCGGCCGCGTCGCCACCGTGGCGGCCGGCGGCGGGGTGACCCAGTACAACGCCGCGACGATGGGTTTCGGCCGGGCTTCGCTCATCGAGGCCATCGGCACGTTCATGCTGGTGTTCGTGATCTTCGGCGTTATCGACCACCGTGCGGTGCCCGGCTGGGCGCCGATGGCGATCGGCTCGGTCGTGTTCGCGATCATTATCATCCTCGGCCCGGCCACCGGGGCCGCTATCAACCCGGCCCGTTACCTCGGCGCCGTGTTCATGCAGAGCGGGTTCGGGGGCACGGTGTCCTGGGCGCAGGTTCCCGCGTACCTCATCGGCGAGCTCGCGGGCGGCGTGCTCGGCGGCCTCGCCTACGTCTTTATCGGCCGGGTGCGTGCCGACGCGGCGATGACCAGCCTGGCGCCGGACGCCGATCCCGTATCGGAAGAACTCAGTGGAGCAACGTCATGAAGAAGCTCATCAACAGCCCGGAGACGGTCGTCACCCAGGCCCTGCAGGGCGTCGCCGCGGCGCACCCTCAGCTCGCGGTAGACGTCGAGAACAAGGTCATCACGCGCGCCGGCGCGCCCACGAAGGGCAAGGTCGGCCTGGTGTCCGGCGGCGGCTCGGGCCACGAGCCGCTGCACGGCGGCTTCGTCGGCTACGGGATGCTCGACGCCGCCTGCCCGGGCGAGATGTTCACCTCGCCGGTGCCGGACCAGATGCTGATCGCGACCAGGGCGGTCGACGGCGGCGCCGGCGTCCTGCACGTGGTGAAGAACTATACCGGCGACGTGCTCAACTTCCAGATGGCCGCGGAACTGGCCGGGGACGAGGGCATCGAGGTCGTCTCGGTCATCACCAATGACGACGTGGCGGTCGAGGACTCGCTGTACACCGCGGGCCGCCGGGGCACCGGGGCGACGGTCTTCGTGGAGAAGATCGCCGGGGCCTTGGCCCAGGAGGGCGCTGACCTGGCCGCCGTCGCCGCCCTGGCCCGCGAGGTGAACGACCGGAGCCGGTCCTTCGGAGTGGCGCTGAGCTCGTGCGTCGTCCCGGCCGCGGGCAAGCCCACCTTCGAGCTCGGCGACTCCGAGATCGAGCTCGGTATCGGCATCCACGGCGAACCCGGCCGGACCCGCGGGGCCCACACGTCGGCAGCCGAACTCGCCGCCGTGGCCCTGGACGCCGTCCGCGCCGACATGCCCGTCGACGACCAGGACCTGCTGGTGATGGTCAACGGCATGGGCGGCACCCCGCTGATCGAGCTGTACCTGATGTTCAACGAGGTCCGCCGGTACCTGGAGGCCCGCGGTGCGCGAGTGGCCAGGAACCTGGTCGGCAACTACATCACCAGCCTGGAAATGCAGGGCTTCTCGGTGACGGTCTGCCAGCTCACCGACACCCTTACCCGGCTGTGGGACGCACCAGTGGACACGCCCGCCCTGCGGTGGGGACGCTAGACCCCACAGTCACCGAGCAGGGAGCGATCATGGACGCTGAAGTCTTCCGGACCTGGATAGCGTCGGCCGCCGAGGTCATCGAGGCCAACCGCGACCACCTGACGCAGCTGGACGCCGCAATCGGCGACGCCGATCACGGCATCAACCTCGCCCGCGGCTTCACCGCGGTTCTCGGCGCACTGGACGCGGCATCGCCCAAGGTCCCGGGGGCCATCCTGACCCTGACCGGCAACACCCTCATCTCCAAGGTCGGCGGCGCCTCCGGGCCGCTCTACGGCACGGCGTTCCGCCGGGCCGGGAAGGCTCTGGGAGACGCCGCCGACGTGGACCTCCCCGCGCTGTCCGCCGCGCTCGACGCGGCGCTGGCGGGCGTACAGCAACTGGGCGCCGCCCGCGAAGGCGACAAGACCATGGTCGACGCGCTCGCCGCGGCGACCAGGGTCTTCGGCAAGGCAGTCGCCGAGGGGGCCTCGGCCGACGAGGCACTCGGCGCCTTGGCCGAAGCCGCCGAGGCCGGCGCCCAGGCGACCATCCCCATGCAGGCACTGAAGGGCCGCGCAAGCTATCTCGGCCCGCGCAGCGTCGGCCACGAGGACCCCGGGGCCGTCTCGACCGCCCTCATCCTGGGCGCCCTCAGGGACGCCGTCCGGGCCGGGCGATGACCGTACCCAGCCGCTACCGCGGGCAGCCGGTCTCCGAAGGGATCGGTCTCGGCGAGATCTACCACGGGGATGCGCCAGCGACGGAACCCGGGCACCGCCGGCCACCGACTGAAGACGAGGTGCGGGCCGCCTTCGCCGCGGTGGCCCGGGACCGCGCCGACCTCGCCGCTGAACTCCGGGCGCGAGGCCAGGACGAGCAGGCCATGATCGTAGACATCGCCGCGCTGATCGCGGCGGACCCGGCCCTCGTCAGCCCGGCGGTGGAGGCGGTCCGGTCCGGCGCCGGCGCAGCGGACGCGATCCGCCAAGCCGGTGAAGCGCAGGCCGCGCTGCTGGCCGCGCTGCCCGACCCCGACCTGGCCGAGCGCGCGGGCGACGTCCGCCAGGTAGCCCAGGCCGCGACCGACTACCTCAACGGCTCAACCGCCTGCCCGCCCCCGGCCGCCAAGTTCATCCTGGTCCGCCGGGAGGTCGACCCCGCCGACCTCATCCGGCTGGCCGAAGCGGGGCTGGCCGGCGCGGTGTCGGTCGGCGGCGGGGCCAGCTCGCACGCGGCAATCATCGCCCGCGGCCTGGGCCTGCCCATGCTGGCCGGCGCCGACCCGATGGTCCTGGGTACCCAGAGCGGGCACCACGCGATCCTCGACGCCACCACGGGCGAGCTGATCGTCGATCCGCCCGAGCCCGAGCTGGCCGCCGTCCAGGCGACGGCCGCGACCACCGCGAGGACCGCGACCAGCGCGAGGACCGAGGCGGCCAGGGCCGCGGACGTGGAGGTCCGGACGGCCGATGGCCAGCCGGTCACACTGCTGTGCAACGTCGCCTCGGCCGCCGAGACGCGGCTGGGCCTGTCCGGCGGCGCGGCGGGGGTCGGCCTGCTGCGCACCGAGATCGCGTTCACCACGGCCGCGGACTGGCCCGCGACCCCAGACCACCTGGCCCAGCTGACACCCATCCTCAGCTTGCTCCGGAACCGCCCGGCCGTGATCCGCCTGCTCGACTTCTCCGGCGACAAGGTCCCGCCGTTCCTCAGGTCTGCGCGCGAGCAGGGGCTGGATGCGCTGCTCAATAACCCCGGAGCGCTGGCCGCCCAGCTCACCGCGATGCTGCGCGCGGGCCGCGGTACCCGGCTGTCGGTGCTGGTGCCGATGGTACGGTCGCTGGCGGAGGTGGCCGCGGTCCGCGCCGCCCTCGCCGAAGCGGCCGCCGCCGAGGGCCTCGTCCCCCCCAAGCTCGGCATCATGGTTGAGGTCGCGGCGACCGCCGCGAACGCGGCAGCGTTCGCGGCCGCAGCGGACTTCTTCTCCATCGGCACCAACGATCTCACCAGCGAGGTGCTCGGCCTGGACCGCGCCGGCCAGGCGACCACACCCGCGCGGGCGGCCGATCCGCGCGTGCTCACGCTCATCCGCCAGGTCGCCGAGGCGGCCGCGGCCAGCAACGTCGCGGTGTCGGTCTGCGGGGACGCCGCCGCCGATCCGCTGGTCCTGCCCCTGCTGCTCGGCCTCGGGATCAAGACCCTCAGCGTCGGCGCGTCCCGCGTGCCGTGGGTCGCACGGCAGATAGCGGACACCGACACCGCGCTCGCCAAAGCCCGGGCCGCCCAGGTGACCGGGTTATGCCGACCAGGGCCCGCTCAGCTCAGCGCGGACAGGACCATCCCGCCGCGGCCCGCGCCCAGGTCCCGCGACACCGCCCGCCCGGCCTCGGTAACCAAGCGCACCAGCTCTTCGCGGGCCTCGGCCGCGAGCAGCCGGTCGGCCGCGCCAACCACCCCGATCGCACCCGCCACCATGCCGTCCCGGGACACGATGGGCGCCGCGATCCCGGCGTCACCCACGGTCGCCTCCTGGTCCTCCACCGCGTAACCACGCTGGCGGACCTGGGCCAGCGCCCGGGACAGCGCGGCCTTGGTGGTCTTGGTCTGGCCGGTCAGCTGGACCAGCTCGCCGGCCAAGGCCCGGGCCCGCTGGCCGTCGGGCAAGAACGCCACGATCGCATGGCCGAGGGCGCAGGCATGCCACGGGATCGCCGCGCCGACCTCGAGGATCTGCACCGTGTTGTCCGGCCGGAACACATGGTGCAGCACGATCACCCGGGACCCGGACAGGGTGGCGACCCAGACCGCCTCGCAGGCCCGCCGGGCCAGGGCTTCCGCCCACCGCAGCGACCTGGCGCGCAGCTCAGATCCGTCCAGGTAAGCGTTGCCGAGCTGCAGCACGCCCGGGCCCAGGCTGTACTTGCCCGTGTCGGGGTCCTGGGCGACCAGGTCGTGCGCCTCCAGCGTCCGCAGCAGCCCGTGCACCGTGGGCTTGGCCAGGCCGACTCGCTCGGCGATCTCGGTCACGCCAAGACGCGGCGTCCCCGAGCCGAGGACGCCGAGGATCTGGGCCGCGCGCTGCACCGACTGGATCATCAGTATCTTCTTCCCGGCCTTTCAGCGATACCGAACAACATTCAGGATACGCGATGAGCACAGGCACCGTCGGAATTGTCCTCGTGTCCCACAGCGCCGAACTGGCCGCCGGCGCGGCCCACCTGGCCGCCCAGGTCAGCGGCGGGACGGTGACCATCGTCGCGGCCGGCGGCACCGACGACGGCGGCCTGGGCACCAGCGCGGCGAAGGTGGCGGACGGCCTCCGCCACGCTAACCAAGGGGCCGGCGTGGTGGTCCTGCCCGATCTGGGCAGCGCGGTGCTGACCGTCAGGGCCGTACTCGAGGATCACGGCGAGGACATCGCCGTGCTGCTCGCGGACGCGCCGTTCGTCGAAGGCGCCGTAGCGGCCACCGTCACCGCCGCCGCGGGCGGGGACGTCAAGGCGGTCGCCGCGGCCGCGGAGGAGGCTCGCCATGTCCGCAAGCTATGAGCAGGGGATCATCCTGGAGGGCGACCTACACGCCCGCCCGGCCGGTGCGCTCGCCGTGGCCGCCGGCCGGTTCGCCGCCATCATCAATGTCAGCGCAGGCGGCCACACCGCCGACGCCAAGAGCGTGCTCGGGGTCATGGGTCTCGGCGCCACCAGCGGCCAGCACCTTACCGTCTCCGCAGCCGGTCCCGACGCCCGCGAGGCAGTGGCCGTGCTCATCGCCATCCTCAGCAAGGCCACCAAGGTGGTTTAGCCGGGATCGCCGATCCGTAGGAGAACCTCGATGAATGTCAGGCCGGTCGTCACCGCTCCTCGCCGGAGAAGATAGCCAGGAAGAACAGAAAGACGTTGAGCACGTCGAGAAAAATGGAGGCGGCCAGCAGCGGCGCCTCGGCGATGTCGGTGTTGGTGCGCAGCCGCTGGAAGTCGAACATGGTGAACCCGGCGAAGATGACCAGGCCGAGGATCGAGTAGGCCAGGTCGGCCCCGGGGATGCGGACGAAGATCAGCGCGATGCCGGCCACGATCAGGGCCAGCAGGGCCCAGAAGCAGGCCCGGGCGACCGCGGTCAGGTCGCGCCGGGTGGCGTAGCCAGCCGCGCCGAAGCCGGCGATGAACAGCGCGGTGGCCCCGCCGGCTTCCCAGAGCGGGCGGGGGTCCATGCTGCCGTAGTAGGCGATCGTCGGCGCCACGGCCAGCCCGATCAGCAGGCCGAACGCGGCGAGGAGCCCGACGGTCAACTGGACGGACCGCCGTGCCGCGAACCGCATGCCGATCAGGGCCGCGAAGGCGGCGATGAACGCGACGATGCCTACCCCGCCGGTGAGGTCGTGGCCGGCCCAGGCGCCGAGCGCGAACAATGCGGCGGTGATGGCGACGTAGCCCATGGTCTGCGCGAACAAGGCGTGCGCTTGGCTGCGGGACTCCGTGCCCAGCTGCCGGTAGGGAAGGGTCTGAGCCATGTGCTGTTCCTCAATTCTCGGGCGTCAGCGGCCTGTGTCGCGGCCACGTGGTCGGTGCTGATTCCACCTTGGATTTCGGAAGGCGGCCGCCGCGCCCGGGAACACCCTGGCCGGTACCCTGGGCTTCCCCTAGGTCAGCGCCAAGACCAACCCGGGTCGTCCGCCGGACCATGGTCCCTCTCCGTGTGCGCCAGGGGTACAGGGACGGCTGGACCGGGGGCGGCCAGGGACTGCTACAGGGCCTGGACAAACCCGCCACCTCAGACTGAAAGGCGGGACCGGGAGTCAAGCTCGGCCGCGCGTACCTGCAGGTCACTCATGGCCGCTGCGGCATGGAGCGAGAACGGTTCGTCATTGTCCGCCTTCATCCAGCGCTCAACGGCGATTGTGAAGGCGAGCATCCCCACTTCCGCTCCCAGCCGGGCGGTCAGGTCGTCTGCGCCCCGTTCGCGCAGGGCGGCGGTGATCGACCTGGTGATCCGGGCATGCTTGAGTAGTCCCCGCTCCTGCAGTTCCTTGTTCGCCGTGACCACCAGCACGCGCTGGGCAGCCTTGGCCCGCTGCTGCGGGGTCATCGCGAGCATCGGCGGCCGCGAACGCCGCCTGCAGGCACCCGGCGAGCGTCGCATCCGGAGAGGCCGCCCCGATGGCGTCGGCGAACAGCCCAGCCAGCACATCTTCCCCGCCGAACAGGACCTCCCGCTTATCGGCGAAGTGCCGGAAGAACGTGGCCCGGTTCAGTCCCGCGCGATCCGCGATCTGCGCGACGGTCGTTGCCTCGTACCCGTTCTCCACGAACAGGTCCAGCGCGGCGGTTTCCAGGCGCTCACGTGCGTCCGGCGCCCATCTGCTCACCGTCACAGCCTAAGCGATGCGACCGGATCGCATCACCTAGTCAGGTGATGCGACTTAGTCGCATCGTTGTGTTAGCGTTGATGCGACTGGATCGCATCAGTGTTCCGGCCGCGGCGGCTGCGCCGCGCATCCTCATCACGCAAGCACGACCAAGGAGACCCTTCGTGCGCATTTTCGTCACCGGCGCTTCCGGCTGGATCGGCTCGGCCGTCGTCCCCGAACTCATCGGTGCCGGCCATCAGGTCCTCGGGCTGGCCCGCTCGGACGCCTCCGCCACAGCAGTCGCCGGCATGGGCGCCGAGGTCTTGCGCGGCGACCTGAACGACATCGACGTGCTACGCGCCGGCGCCCTCGACAGCGACGGCGTCGTCCACCTGGCCTTCGTCGTGCCCAGTGTGAGCGAGGCTGCGACGCGGACCGACGCCATGGCCATCGAAACGTTCGCCGCGAGCCTGGCAGGCTCCGGCAAGCCCCTGCTGGTCTCCGGCGCGACCATTGTCACGCCCGGCCGTCCCTCGACCGAACGCGACGAGCTCATCGCCCGGGGGCCCATCGCCGCCCGCATCACCAACATGCGGGCCGCGCTCGCAGCCGCGGACAGGGGCATCCGCTCGTGCCTGGTCATGCTGCCCCGCTCGGTGCACGGCCAGGGAGAGCGTCACGGCTTCGTGCCCCAGCTCATCGCCATGGCCCGGGCCAAGGGCGTCTCCGGCTACATCGGCGACGGGGCGAGCCGGTGGCCCGCCGTCCATGTGAAGGATGCCGCGAACCTGTACCGGCTGGCCATCGAGCAGGCTCCCGCTGGCGCGGTGCTCAACGCCGTCGGCGACGAAGGCGTGCCCGTCCGCGAGATCGCCGAGGCCATCGGCCGACACCTGAACCTGCCCGTCCGGTCCCTTTCCGCCGGGGAATACGAGGGCATGCTGGTGCCCCTGCTCAGCACGGACATGCCCGCCTCCAGCACCATCACCCAGGAACTCCTGGCCTGGAAACCCACCCACCCCGGCCTCATCGAGGACATTGAACAGGGCCACTACTTCATCTGACGGCGGCGCATCCTTGTGGGATTATCAGGGCTACAGCCTGGTCGAAGGGCCGGTCCGGCTGGCCCGCGAGGTCGGCGCGCTCGATATCACCTCACGAAGGCAGCTCCGGACCGCGCTGCCCGAGGACAGCCGGCTCGCCGGGCGTGCAGCTCGCGACGATCCGGGAACTTGCCGGCTACTGGGCGACGGACTACGACTGGCGCGCGTGCGAGGCGTCACTGAACGCGCTGCCGCAGTTCAAGACCACGATCGACGGGGAGGACATCCACTTCATCCACGTGAAATCGCCGCACACGGGCGCGTTGCCGCTGATCATCACGCACGGCTGGCCCGGCTCGATTCTCGAGATGCTGGGGGTCATCGGGCCGCTTACCGACCCGGCCGCGCACGGCGGCTCCGCCGAGGACGCGTTCGACCTCGTGGTGCCCTCCATACCGGGCTACGGCTTCTCCGCCGAGCCAGCGGAGGCCGGCTGGAACGTCAGCCGCGTCGCGGGAGCCTGGGCCGAGCTGATGCGCCGCCTGGGCTACACCCGTTACGTGGCCCAGGGCGGCGACGTGGGCGCCGCCGTCACCGACGCGATGGGCCGCCAGGCGCCCGACGGGCTACTCGGCATCCACATGAACCTGCTCCTGGTGGGGCTCGGCGGCGGCTACCCGTCGGCAGATCCGTCCGCGGCCGAACGCGCGGCTCTCGACGCGATCGCCACCTTCAGGACGAGCGGCAACGGCTACCTGATCGAGCAGAACACGCGTCCGCAGACGATCGGCTACGCCCTGCTGGATTCACCGGTCGCCCTGGCCGCCTGGATGCTTGACCACGACACCGACGCCTACTACAAGATCTCCCGCGCCTTTACCGACAAGCAACCCTCAGGCGGCCTGACCCGCGACCACATCCTCGACAACATCACGATGTACTGGCTGACGGGCACCGGGGCCTCGGCGGCCCGGTCGTACTGGGAGAACACCCAGGCCGCCGTCGCGGCGGCCGGGATGCCCCGTCCGGAGGTCAAGATCCCGGTCGGCTTCACCACGTTTCCCGGCGAGATATTCCGGGCCCCGCGCAGCTGGGCCGAGAATGCCTACCCGACCCTCACCTACTTCAATGAGGTCGACAAGGGCGGCCACTTCGCCGCGTGGGAGGAACCCGAGCTGTTCGCGACCGAGATCCGGGCGACGTTCAAGTCGCTGCGCTAACCATCGCCCGCACCCGGGTTTGAACGATGACCGCCTGGTCCCACGACTGCGCCGATAGAGGGCTACGACGCGAAGGCCCTGGCCCGGATCTGAGCGCCTGCCTCGCCGACGGAGCGTCACGTCATCAAGTGTTGGTATATGAGACACCTCGTGTTAGCTCACTGGATGAAGTAGATCTTGCTGACCGGTATCGTCCTATTTGTGGAGGACGTAATCCCGGCCGAGGACGTCGACGTCGGCGACGTGATCGTGCTGCCCGATGCCGATGACCCAGTGCTGGTCAACCGGGTGCGCCTCGGGCAGGGTGGCCTCATCTTCACGGTCACCCCAGCCCGCAGTGGCGCTCCAGAGCAAGAGCGGCCCGTGAAGCTGACGGCCGAGGTCCGCCTGCGCCAACGCGGCCGCGACATGACCAGCTAGAAGCTGGTCTGACGGCTGCGCCGCAGGTGCGCGCCGGAGCAACTGCACGACCGCACACCCGCCGCATCCTGGCACGGCAACGCGGCCGGTGATCCTGGCGGGTCACTCGTTCGGCGGAACCGTGATCACCGAAGCCGGATCCGACCCAGCGGTGGCGGCCGGGCGGTCCCGGCCGGTCTGGTACGCGGTTTCGCGACAGGGCCGAACGATCTCGCCCGAGCTCCAGCGCTTCATGCCGAACGCACGAAGGCGGCGACGGTCGAAATCGATTCCGGCCACCTCGCGCTGGTCACCCACCCGGGGAAGGTGACCCAGCTGATCATCCAGGCCGTACGGGCCGTGTGGCGGAGCGCCATGGCGGACGCCGCGCGTGAGCCGATTCAGGAGGTGCCCGATGACCGGCCAGTTCGGCGCCCAGGGTCATCGGCGCGATCACCGCGTCCCCGGGCGTCGCTGCTGTGTCGCCGTTCAGGACTCGAGGAAGTTCAGCAGGTCGGTGTTGAACTCGTCTTTGTAGGCGGGACCGGTCGGTGGTGATGCGTCCCGGATGGTGGTCCACGTCGAGGTCCTGCCGAGTATCCCACGGGCAAGACAGCAGGTCAGAGCAACAGTAGTCCTCGCCGCGAGGCGCTGAAGCGGTACCGGGCACCTGGCGGCACAGATCGCGGCCCCTACCTGGCACCCGGCGTGTCGCCTTTTACAGGAGACTATTTATCGCTATCCTGTTTGATAGAGGTTAATATCTCTCGAATAGGTTTCAATATATGAGCGAAATTCCGGCTTCAGCGGATCCCCGGCGGGACGACGGCTCCTGCCCGGCGCCGTCGTGGCCGGAGTGGATGGATGACCCGGCTTACCTGGCCCTGCGGGCGGAGGATGCCGAAGAGTGCGGTGAGGATTTCGGGGGCGAACCGCCGCCGGATGTGGAGGACGGCGAGCTCGCGGCGGTGGCGGACCAGATCGCCCGGGATCAGGCGCGGTGGGCGGTGACCGCGGCGCGGCTGGGAGTAGCCGGGGCGCTGGCTGCCGGGACGGCGGCAGGGTGGGGACGGCGGGGTCCGGGGATGCCCGGATCAGCGGAGTCGTTCCCGGGCGTGTACGCCAGCCGGTCCTCGGGGTTCGCGTCCGGTAAGCCGCTGGATACCGCGCCGGGGTGCCTTGTCCTAGCCCAGTTCGCCGAAGAAGCCGCCGGGCCCGATGACCGGTACCCGGGCGCCTCCGATGATGAGATGCTCGGGGTGGTCGCGGCGTGGGAGCGGGCCGAAGCCTACGTCAGCAGCCGCAAGCATGCCGCGGTGGCCGAGGTGATCCGCCGCCGCCCGGCCGAGGGATGCGCGCTGCAGGGGCCGGCGCAGATGCCTGAGGCGTGTGATGAGTTCACCGCGCGGGAACTGGGCGCGGTGCTCGGGGAGTCTGCGGATGTGGCCGGGGACATGCTGTCCCTCGCTGAGGAGCTGGAGGTGAACCTGCCCGGGACGAAGGCGGCGTTCCGGGCCGGGATCGTGAACCAGCGCAAGGCGATGATCATCGCTTCGGGCACCATGCTGCTGGACCCGGACCAGGCCCGGGCGGCCGAGGCGCTCGTTTTGGGCCGAGCCGGAACCATGACCCCGCATGGGCTGCGCGCCGCGATCAAGCGCGCCGTCATGGAAGTCGCGCCGGGCACGGCGAAGAAACGCCGCGAGCACGCCGCGAAAAGGGCGCGCGTGGAGCGGTGGGCCGAGGGGTCGGGGAACAGCGGGCTGGCCGGGCGGGAACTGCCGCCCGCCCAGGTGCTGGCCGCCGATCAGCGGGTAACGGCGTGGGCCCGGGAGCTTGAGAAGGCGGGGCTGGACGGCGGGATGGACGCGCTGCGGGCCCGGGCGTTCCTGGACATACTGCTCGGCATGGACTCCCGGCCCCTCGGTACCGCGCCCGGGTGCGCCCGCGACCCCCAGGCCGCGGCTCAGCGCCCGGCGCCGGGACCGGGACCGGGACCGGGACCGGGTCCGGGCGGGCCGCTGGCCGGGATGATCCCGCCCGGGTTCGCCGGGCATGTCAACCTCACCATCCCCGCCGCCACCTTGACCAGCCTCATAGACCGGCCCGCAGAACTGGGCGGCATCGGGCCTATCGATCCTGACCTGGCCCGGGAGCTGGCCGCGGCGGCGGCGCGGAACCCCAGGTCCACCTGGTGCGTAACAGTGACCGACCAGGACGGGCACGCCGTCGGGCACGGCTGCGCCCGGCCGGTGAAACGCCGCAAACCCGACGGCCGCGACCCGCCCGGCGGGCCTGATCCGCCCGGCGGGCCTGGTTTCGCGTTCACCCCGGCCGGGCCCGGGGCGTGGAAGCTTACCGCCGGACGGCGCGAGATGCTGGTCACGATCCAGGCGCTGCCCGGCGGGGACTGTGATCACCGGCACCAGGCCCGGGGGCATGATCCCGGGGTGATGCTCCGGCACCTGACCGAGGTCCGGCACGCCACCTGCACCGGGCCCGGCTGCCGGCGGCCCGCCACCCGGTGCGACTTCGAACACAACACCCCGTACGAAGCGGGCGGCCGGACCTGCCTGTGCAACGCGGATCCGAAGTGCCGGTTCGACCACCGGCTCAAACAGCACCCGCGGTGGAAAGCCGAGCACCTGCCCGGCGGGCACATCCGGTGGACCATGCCATCGGGACGGCAATTCATCACCGAGCCGACCCGGTACCCCATCTAGGCGCTAGTCCAGGAGGACCCGTGGCCGTTACCGAGGTCAGCGGACTGTGTTAAGAGTGATTGATGGCGGGCGAGCAGGGTGGGGAGCAGGTGGCGGCTGGAGGGGTGGCCCGCGGATCCCGTGAGCCGCTCATGCCGGTGCCGTTGCTACGCGGCCCCGCCGCGTCGGAGAGCCTGGTCACGGTACTGGTTGCCTTCGGCGCCAACCTCCTGATCGCCGCGGCGAAGTCGGCCGCTGCCGCGGTGACCGGGTCGGCGTCACTGACGGCCGAGGCGGCGCATTCGTGGGCCGACTGCGGCAACGAGGTCTTCCTGCTGATCGCCACCCGGCGGGCTCGCCGTCCGCGGGATCTCGCTCACCCGTTCGGCCATGGCCGGGAAGCCTACGTTTGGTCGCTGTTCGCGGCGATCGGGGTGTTCGTGGCCGGCGGCGCGGTATCGGTCACGCGCGGCATCGAGGAACTTCTGCATCCCGGGCCGGCCGAGCACTTCGCTATCGGGTATGGGGTGCTGGCCGTGTCCTTTGTCCTGGAGGGAATCTCGTTCCTGCAGTCGGTCCGGCAGGCCAGGTCCGAGGCCGAGCCGTTGCAGCGGGATTTGATCGAGCATGTGATGGTGACCTCCGATCCTACTCTGCGGGCGGTGTTCGCCGAGGACTCCGCCGCCCTGGCAGGCCTGGTCATCGCGGCGGCCGGGCTGGCCGCCCATCAGCTGACCGGTTCCGCGGTGCCGGACGCGGCCGGCTCGATCCTGGTCGGCCTGCTGCTCGGCGTCGTCGCGGTGGTCTTGATCAACCGCAACCTGCGGTTCCTGGTCGGCGAGGAAGCCGATCCCCGGATCCGTGCCGCGGTCCTGCGGGCCCTGCTGGAGATGCCGGAGGTGGCCCGGGTCACCTATCTGCGGCTGGAGGTCGTCGGGCCGCGGATGGTCTTCGTGACCGGCGACGTCGACCTCACCGGTGATGACATCGAGTCCCACGTGGCGGTCCGGCTGCGGGCGCTGGAGGCGAAGTTCTGCGCATCACCCGCCGTGGCCGGCGCCGTGCTCAGCCTGTCCGCCCCCGACGAACCTGCGCTTCAGGCATAAGTCCCCAGGCCGGCTTCCACGCGTGAACGCCTCCGTCCCCATCGCAGGCCGAACGGGCCCTCCCGGGCAGTCCGTGAAACCAGCTAGTGAGGCAACTCCGCTGACACGCTAGCTTTGTGGCGGCGGTTCGTGAGGAGCGGGTAGCTCACATGGAAGGCTGACTGGCTGCCAGCGGCGGGCGCCGGCGGCGGGCGGCGGGCGCCGGCGGCTCGGCAGCGGCGCTGACCGAAGCCCGCTGCCGGGCGGCTGGGTCCGGGCGGGCGGGAATGGCATCGGTGCCGTCCCGGCTGGGAAGGTAATGCCGGAGGTGGCCTAAGTGACGGCAGTCGTGCTGTTCTGCGCCGGGATCGTGGTGAGCCTGGCCGCGAGCTGGCTGCTGGTCTCCCGGCTCGAGCGGCTCGGCGAACGCGCCGGATTCTCTGAGGCCTGGCTGGGGCTGGTCGCCGCGCTGGCCGCCGACGCCCCGGAGATCACCTCCGCGGTGACCGCGCTGTCCCGCGGCCAGGCCAGCGTCGGGGCCGGGGTGGTGATCGGGTCCAACGTGTTCAACCTGGCAGCCCTGCTTGGCCTGGCCGCAGTGGTGGCCGCGCGGATCGGCTTTCACCGCCGGGTGGTCGTGCTGGCCGGGGTGCCCGCGGCGTGGATCGCCGTAGTGTGCCTGGTCACGGTGTCCTCGCCGGTAGGCCCGGTGGCCGGGCTGGCCCTGACCGCGGTGGTGCTGGTGCCCTACGTGTCGGTCCTGGGGATGCGCCGCGCGGGGCTGGAGCGGCTGCGGCTGCCGGCCAGTTGGGTCCGGTGGCTGGTCGCCGCGGTGCACGAGGAGGAGGACGAGCTCGCCGGGGCGATCCGGCCCCGCCGGGGCACCTGGCGGGACGCGGTCGCGGCGGTCGCGGCGCTGATCGCGGTGGTCGGCGCGAGCACGGTCATGGAAGTGGCCGCCACGACCCTGGGCCGCCGGTACGCGGTCGCGGACATCGTCACCGGCGGGCTGGTGCTGGCCGTGGTGACCAGCTTGCCGAATGCGGTAAGCGCGGTGTACCTGGCCCGGCGGGGCCGCGGCGCCGCGGTGCTGAGCACCGCGCTGAACAGCAACGCGATCAACGTGGTGGCCGGGTTGCTGATCCCGGCGTGCCTGGCCGGGCTGGAGCCGCGGTCCGGGTCCGGGCATGCTGGTGGCCGCGTGGTACGCGGGCCTGACCGTGCTCGCGCTCGCGCTGGCGTTCCGCGGCCGGGGCCTGGACCGCCCGTCCGGAGCCGCGATCATCACGGGATACCTGGCGTTTGTGACCGCCCTGCTCATCGCCGTGGCCTAGGGAAGCGCCCGCCCAGTGCGACGCGGACCAGCTCAGCGTGCAACTCGCGTTGAGCCAGCTGTCGGTCCCGGTCCGCCGCGTCCAGGCGGCGCAGCCAGGCGGCCGACTCCTCGTCCAAGTCCTGCGCCGGAGGCCTGGCAGGTTTCACGCCTGCCAGGCTACCCCGCGACGTTCATTCAGGAGCTGGCTCGCCATCGCCGGTACAGGCTGATGAACTCGCTGCGCATCTGCGGAGTCAGGTCGTCAGGCGTGATGGTTCCGGCCAGCCCGATGACAGCGCGCATCTGGGCCAGGTACTCAGAACAGTCTGGACAGTCCGCCAGGTGCGCCTCGAACCGGCGGCGCTGGGACCGCGACAGGACGCCTTCGAGGTAATCGGTGACCAGTTCGACAGCCTGCTGGCAGACCAGGTCGCGGCGGCGCCGCATCGCCAGGCCGATCACCGGAGCCTCCCGAACTCGGACTCGATGATCTGTCGCAGCCAGCTGCGACCGCGATGTAGCAGCACCCGCTGGTTGGCCTGACTGATATCGAGGGCGCTGCAGACCTCCTCGCTGCTCATGCCCTGGACATCACGCAAGGTCACGACTTCCCGCTGCCGCGGCGGCAGCTCGCCGATGGCCGTCAGGATTCTCGTGGCCATCTTGGCCGCCGTCACCCTGTCCAACACCTGATCAGCCCAGGGCTCGGGCGGCACCTCCCAGTTCCCGGCCGCGTCGAACCTGGATCCGCCGTTGGCCGGTTCGAGACCGTCCACCGGCACGGTACGGCGCTCCCGGGCCGCGGCGCTGACAGCCCGGTTGATCACGATCCGGAACAGCCATGTGCGGAACGTCGAGCGGTGCTCGAACGTGCCGATACCGCGTAGCACCCCGACCCAGGCGTCCTGGACCACCTCCTCGGCCACAGCCGTACTCGGCACATATCCCAGTGCCAGCGACAGCATGACAGCCCGGTATTTGCCCGCCAGCGTGGCGAACGCGTCCTCATCGCCCGTGCGGAACCGGCCGACGAGTTCAGCATCCGGGTCCTCAAGCATGGACCGGCTTCCCGGTCGCGGCAACGCCATCGCAAGACTCCCTGAGCAGCCATCGCGGCGGCCATCGCCACGACAATCGCGGTTGCACATTGGCGGCAAGCGCGGGCGCCCGTCTTACCTCCGCGGCTGACGATGGCCATGACCTACTCGCGACCGCCGGCCGGGAGTCCCCTACGGCATCCCGGCCGGCGGCTGTCTGTGCTGCGCTGGCGGCTGTGGCCTAACTCACCGCGAGGCCGGCCGGTGTGGCACCGGGAGGCAAGGCGGCCGGGGAACCGGGCAGCTCGGTCAGGTTGCCGTTGCCGCTGACGGCAAACACGCCAACCGAGTCGACACGGCTCTCATTCACGTACAGGAACCGGCCGCCTGGGCTGAGGCCCGGGTCGACGGCACCGACGCCCGCAGTCGCCGAGACGGTAGTGCTGCCCAGCAGGGTCAGCTGCCCGCCCCCGGCGATGGCGTACCGGGAGATGCTGCCCGAACCTGTGTTCACCGCGAACAGGTACTGACCGTCCGGGCTGATGATCACCCAGCATGGCGCGGTCTGCTGGTTGGCGTACGGGGAAGCGCCGATCGAGGTGAGCGACCCGTCGGGCGAGTCAGCGAACCCCGATACCGTGCCCAGGCCGGTGCCGTTGTGGGCGTTGGAAACGAACAACTGCCTCGGATTAGTCGGGCGGAACTGACTGCCGAACGGGCCCAGGCCCTGGGCCGTGAACGGCGATCCAGGCGCTGCCGTCAGCCGGCCGTCGAAGCCCACGGTGAAGCTGTCGATCTGCGAGGTACCGACCCTGGTACCGATCAGCTTGGTGCCGGTGCTATTGAACAGCACGTCACCGGGCTGGGCGGTGCCAGGCAGGGTGACGGTGGAATCGGGGATCGGGGTCAGGCTGCCTCGGGGACTGAGCCGGAACCCGGTGTAGTCGGTGGCGGCCGGGCCGGCGTTGGCGACGTAGACCAGACTGCCGTGCACCGCGATGCTTACCGGAAGCACGCCGCCCGAGGACACGACGTCGCTGAGGCGCAGCGACCCGCCCGGCAGGACCCGCTCAACGGAGATCTGGTTGCTGCCCGCGTCCACGGCGAGCAGGAAACGGCCGCCTCCCGCGAGCTGGATCGCGCCCTGCGAAGCCAGGCCTGCCCCGGTCCCCGCGCCGCCTGCGGTGAACGGCGACCCAGGCTCGGGAGTCAGCGTCCCGTCCACGTGCCGGTCGAACGCGCCGATGGTGTTCGTGCCCGTGGTGTTGTCGTCCAGGTAGACGTGCCCGATGACCGGCAGCGCCCGGGTCGAGGCTGAGGCGGCCGCGGGCACGGCGAGGACGGCACCGGTCGCGGCCAGGCCGACCACCGCCGGGAGCCACCGCCGGGACGCCAGGACACGCGAGCCGCCGCGGCGGCCGCCGGCCGCCCTGGCGGCACGACGATCGAGGATTCTCATCAATTTCCTCCATGCTGGAAGACGGGGTTGTTCCCCATTCGTCACTTAGTCCCTGGTTCGGCGGGGCCCGTTACGGCCCGGCGCGGGGCGCTGCCCGTCCCTGAGCCAGCCGCTACACGCACGGCGTGAACGCGGCATCCGGAGCGACGAGACATCCTCGGTGACCTCGGTGACCTCGGTGACCTCGGCGGCCACGGCAAACCAGGTGACGCCCGCTGCGGCGATCGCTGTCATTTCCATCGTGCGCCCGGCTGTGGCAACGTGCATCATCGCCGCCCTGCGCGACGTAGCTATTCAGCAAGCGTCAGCGTGTCGGGCCCGGCCGCAGTTGTGGTGAATCCCGGGCTCCACCACCCTAGAACGTACTGAAAGCCCGGTTTCACCTCGTTCAGCCGAGGCCCTGGTTAGCCCAGGGACGGGATTATCGTCTGGATAATTCCAGATATTTCCCCTACTTTCTGGACAAGTTACCCAGCTAGGAAAGTATAGCCAGTGCAATTAGTGGACGATCCGCTCGGGTCATGCTGGAATCGGTATGCAGGACCAGCGGTATGGCGGAACCTCACGAAAGGTGATTTCCGATGCGCGGTTGCTCGTGCGGACATGGTTCGTCATGTGGTTGCCCCAAGGGCTGTAGTTGCGGCTGCAACGGGTGATTTCCCGGCCACGTGGCTGATTCAGAGCATCATGACGAGCATGTATCCCATGGTGATGGCCATGGCGATCTTGTAACAGGCGGCGGCCCGCGGGGCGAGCGCCGGAGTGCCTGGCTGGTGACGGTGCGCGAGTGATGCAGGCGCGGGCTGGCCCGGGATGCTCGCGGTGGCGGGCACGGCTAGTGCGGGCCGGGACGGCCAGCCGGTACCGGTTCCGCGAGTTGTTGCCGCGGTCGTGACCCGGGACAGCCCGGCGAGCCGGTCGAGGGCCCACAGCACATAGCCGAGCATGAAAAGCGCCAGTATCAGAGTGATCGCGGGGTTGCCCATGGTAACTCCCTGGCTCATGGCCGGCATCGCCATGCCCGGCCGGTAGCCAGGCCGCCAGGAGCCGATGGGCAGGAGCATGTAGACCATCGCGGCGGATTCGATGGCGTGCGGCACCGGGTGCGCGCAGCGCGGGCTGGCGGAACTCCGGCTACGGGCGCGGATAGCCTGCCACGTGAACCACGTGGCCCCGGCCGCGAACACCGCGCTCCAGGCGGTGACCGGAACGGCGGTGAGCCGCGGCTGCAGCATTCCGGCCATCGCGACGCCCATCACCGCATGCAGTCCGTCCGTGTCGAGTTCGGTGTCCCTGCCGCGCAGGCGGGAGACGGCCAGGCGGCACGCGCAGTAGACGGCGATCGCGATCATGAGCCCGGCGAGGCCGCCGGCGAGCCAGCCAGGTCCGCTCATGGTGGTGTCTTCCCGGGGGTTGGGGCTGAGATAACAAATAAAGGCTATTTCGCCACCTGCGGTTACCGCAAGATGAGCCAATGGAATGGGCGCCCGGGCGTCATTACGGCGCTCTTGGGTAAGCCCGGATCGCACATACTTACCCTGTCCGGGTATTCGTGATACGGGGGCCGGGTATCGTCCCGGCTGCCGTTTACCCGGCCTGGGTATTGCTGGTGAGAGGGCCGTCGTTACAACAATGTCATTTTTACACGCCCGCATTGTTGCGGGTTTTCTGACCGGTGTAGATTTCCGGCTTGGGCGGTGTCCGCCGCGATCAAGCCGGCCGGGAGGTCCGGCTGGGAGGAAGGGCTGGATGACGGCTGCGACTGCCGGTACCGCGCCGCCGGTAATGACGAAGGTCGAGTTCTCGATCCGGGGGATGACGTGCGCGTCGTGCGCCGCGCGGGTGGAGAAGAAGCTCAGCGGCCTGGACGGTGTGGCGGCCACGGTGAACTTCGCGACCGCGAAGGCCACCGTCACCGCGCCCGCCTCAGTTCCGGTGTCGCGGCTGATCGAGGCGGTCGAGCAGGCCGGTTACGGCGCTGACCTGCCGCAGCCGCCGGCCGGGGCAGCTGACCCAGGCGGGGCGGGGTCCGAGGCAGCCCAGGTCGTCTACCTGCGGCGGCGGCTGATCGTCGCGCTGGTGTTCTTCGTCCCGCTCAGCGACCTGTCGCTGATGTTGTCGTTGTTCCCGTGGCCGAGGTTCCCGGGCTGGCAGTGGGTGCTGGTGGGGTGCGCCGCGCCGGTGGCCGGGTGGGCGGCGTGGCCGTTCCATCAGGCGGCGCTGCGCAACGCCCGGCACGGCGCCGCGTCGATGGACACCCTGGTGTCGCTGGGCATCGCGGCCGCGTGCGGCTGGTCGGTCTACGCGATGTTCGTCCTGGACCGAGGGCAGGTCCAGGTCAGCGCGCTGCAGTTGCTGCTGCACGCCTCCGGCGGCGGGATCTACCTGGAGGTGGCCGCGTCGGTGACCACCTTCTTGCTGGCCGGACGGTGGTACGAGGCGCGGGCGCGGCGCGACGCCGGGGACGCGATGCGGGAACTGGCCGCCGCCGGGGCGCGGGAGGCCAGCGTCCTGTCCGGTGACGGGACCGAGCGGCGGGTCCCGGCCGGACAGCTACGGCCCGGCGACCGGATCGTGGTCCGGCCCGGCGAGGTGATCGGCGCCGACGGCGTGGTGGAATTCGGCGAATCCGCGGTGGACACCAGCGTGATGACCGGCGAGTCGGTGCCCGCCGAGGTCGAGGTGGGCAGCACGGTCACGGCCGGCACCGTCGCGGTGAGCGGCCGGCTGATCGTCCGCGCCGAGCGGACCGGCCAGGACACCCAGCTGGCGCACTTGATCGCGCTGGTCGAGCGCGCGCAGGCCGGTAAGTCCGGCGTGCAGCGGCTGGCCGACCGGATCTGCGGCGTGTTCGTCCCCCTGGTACTGGCCGCGGCCGTGCTGACGCTGGCCGGGTGGCTGGCCGCCGGAAGCCCGGCCGAGCCCGCGGTCAGCGCGGCCCTGGCCGTGCTGATCATCGCCTGCCCGTGCGCATTGGGGCTGGCCACCCCGGCCGCCCTGGTGGTCGCCTGCGGACGGGGCGCGCAGCTCGGCATCTTCATCAAGGGTTACCAGGCGCTGGAGTCCTCCCGGTCGGTCGACACGATCGTGCTGGACAAGACCGGGACGGTCACCACCGGGGCAATGACGGTGACGGCCGTGCGGTCCGCGTCTGGCACCGGCCGCGTGGCGCTGCTGCGCCGCCTGGGCGGGGTCGAGGATGCCTCCAGCCATCCGGTCGCCGTGGCGGTCAGCGCCGCCGCGCGAGCTGAGCTGGGGGACCTGCCGCGGGCCAGCGGCTTCGAGTCGCTGCCGGGTCTGGGCGCCCGCGGGATAATTGACGGCCAGGAAGTTATTGCTGGCCGCGAGAAGCTGTTCCGCGACCGCGGCATCATGATCCCGGCGGACCTGGCCGGCCAGTGCGCGCAGTGGGAACGCGAGGGCCGCACGGTGGTGCTGGCCGGGTGGGACGGCCAGGCCCGCGGCGCCGTGGCGGTGGCGGACTCGGTCAAGCCCTCGGCCGCCGCCGCCGTGGCCGCCCTGCACGAGCTCGGGCTGCGAACCGTGCTGCTGACCGGGGACAGCCGGGCGGTGGCCGAGACGGTCGCGGCCGAGATCGGCGCCGGCGAGGTGATCGCCGGCGCGTTGCCCGCCGGCAAGGTCGCGGTGATCCGGGACCTGCAGGCCCGGGGCCGGCGGGTGGCCATGGCCGGCGACGGGGTCAACGACGGGCCCGCGCTGGCCGCAGCCGACCTGGGCCTGGCCCTGGGCACGGGCACCGACGTGGCCATCAGCGCCGCAGACCTGATCTTGCTGCGGGACGACCTGGACGTGATCCCGGAGGCGATCCGGCTGGCCCGGGCCACACTGGGCACCATCCGGCGCAACCTGGCCTGGGCGTTCGGCTACAACATCGCCGCGATCCCGCTGGCCGCCGCGGGATTCCTCAACCCGCTGATCGCCGGGGCGGCGATGGCGGCCTCCTCGGCGTTCGTGGTGGCCAACAGCATCCGGCTGCGCCGGTTCGGGACCACGCGGCGGGCCGGCCGCGAGCCGCGTGAGAAGGAGGCCCGGTCATGCCGGGGATGAACTCGGGGATCGACGTCAGCGACCCGACGGTGGTCGCGGCGTTCAAGGCCGTGCTGGTCCACCAGGGGCTGATCGCGCTGCTCATCTTCGCCCTGCTGGGGCTGGCCTGGGTCACGATCAGGGTCTTGTTCCCCGCGAACGCGGCCGCGGCCGCGCAGGTGCCCGCGGCCGTGACGGCCGAGCCTGCCTGGCGTCAGGTGCTGCGGATCGGCTTCGGCATGCTGTGGATCTTCGACGGGATCTTGCAGGCCCAGCCGAAGATGGCGGTCGGGCTCCCGTCGCAGGTCATCGAGCCGACCGCGGCCAATTCACCGCAGTGGGTGCAGCAGGTGGTGAACTGGGCCGGGACCAACTGGTCGTATCACCCGATGCAGGCCGGCGCCGCGTCGGTGTGGATCCAGGTCGGCATCGGCATCTGGCTGCTGGTCGCCGCGCGCGGCCCGCTGTCCCGGCTGGCCGGGCTGGCCAGCGTCGGCTGGGGCCTGGTGGTGTGGGTGTTCGGCGAGTCCTTCGGCGGCATCTTCGCCCCGGGCCTGACCTGGTTGTTCGGCGCGCCGGGCGCGGTGCTCATCTACGCGGTCACCGGGGCGCTGATCGCGCTGCCCGACCGGGTGTGGTCCAGCCCGTGGCTGGGCCGGCTGATGACGGCGGGCACGGGTGCGTTCCTGACCGGGATGGCGGTGCTGCAGGCGTGGCCGGGCCGCGGGTTCTGGCAGGGAGCCGCGGGAGGCCAGCCCGGCACGCTGGCCGGCATGACCGGGACGATGGCCCAGACCTCGCAGCCCAGGTTCCTGTCGGCCTGGGTCAACGCCTTCACGACCTTCGACGAGGCGACACGGGTTCGCGGTGAACCTGGTCGTCGTGGCGGCGCTCGCGGTCACCGGCGCCGCGTTCCTGTCCGGGCGGCCGCGGCTGATCCGCCCGGTCCTGGCCGGGTTCACCGTGCTGTGCCTGGCCGACTGGGTGCTGATCGAGGACTTCGGCTTCTTCGGCGGCCTGGGCACCGACCCGAACAGCATGATCCCCTTCGTGCTGCTGGCCGCCGCGGGATACCTCGCCGTGGCCCGCGCCCCCGCCGCCGCGGCGGAACCAGCCGCGGCGCAGCCGGACCCCGGCGTCAGCTGGCGGGAGCGGCTCCGCGCGGCTGCCGGGCCGCGGAGCGTCGCCTCGGCGGGCATCAGGTCCGTCGCGTCGGTCGGGGCGATCGGGGTCATCATCCTGGGCGCGGCGCCGATGGCGGTCGCGCAGGCCAGCCCGGTGGCCGACACGATCTTGGCGCAGTCGATCGATGGCGCCAGCGCCGTGGTGAACTTCCCGGCGCCGGCCTTCACGCTCACCGACCAGGACGGCCGGGCCGTGACGCTGGCCAGCCTGCACGGCAAGGTGGTGCTGCTGACGTTCCTGGACGACACGTGCACGACCGACTGCCCGCTGATCGCGCAGGAGTTCCGCCAGGCCGGCCAGCTGCTGTCCGCGGACACCGCCCGGGTCGCGCTCGTCGCGATCAACTACAACCCGGTCAACACCGGTGTCAGCTACCTCCAGGCGTTCGACCACCAGGAGGGCATGGCCGGAGTGCCGAACTGGCTCTACCTGACCGGCACCCTCGCCCAGCTCCAGCAGGTCTGGCGGCATTACGCCATCGCCCCGCCGGAGATCCTGCCAGCCGGGTCGATGATCGGGCACGGGGACTACGCGTTCGTCATCGACCAGACCGGCCACATGCGCCAGGAACTGGACTTCGATACCGGCCCGGGAACACAGGCCACCAAGTCGTCGTTCGCCGCGGAGCTGACCGACGCCGCGCAGCAACTGCTGGGGCACTCGTGAAAGCGCGCCCGGCCGCCGCGCTGGCGCTGGTCGTGGCGGCGCTCCTGGCCGGGTGCGGCAGCGCCGCTCCCGCCGCGTCCGGGCCCGCGGCCGAAGCCCCGCCCGGCGGGCACGCCGTTCCTGGCCACCTCCCTGACCACCGCCGCCGGCACGTGGGCGGTCGTGGTCATGGGCGGCTCGGCCGCCACGGAGAACAACTTCTGGCAGCTGTTCGTGCGCCCGGCCGGGAGCAGCACCTGGAAGCTGGTTACCCCGCCAGGGACCGCCGACAACGGCGGCCTGGTCCTGGCCGGCGACGGCGCGCAGTCGCTGATCACCGGGTTCCGGCCCAGCCAGTACCTGACCTACACGCCGCTGACCCTCACCCGCGACGACGGCCAGGCCTGGTCATCGGCCGGCCCGCTGGATGCCGCCCTGGCCGACGTTCCCGACGCGCTCGCCGCCGCGCCCGGCACCGGCACCCTGCTCGCCCTGACTCGCCGGCGGCACCGCCGTCCTGGCCGCGCCCGGCTACACCAGCTGGACGACCCTGACCACGCAACGGTCCCTCGCCGCGACAGCCGCCCGGCCGCCGCTGCGGGCTGGAGGACCTCACCGCGGCCGCGTTCGCCCCGCCCGGGACACCCCTGCTCGGCGGCACCTGCGATCACCCGGGAACCGCGGGCATCTTCGCCCGCACCGGCGGGACCTGGCACGCAACCGGCCCCGCCATACCCGCCGCCCTGGCCGGGCAGGACATTACCGTCTCCAGGCTGACCCAGACCGGGCAGGGCCTCGCAGCGCTGCTCACCGCCGGCACCGGACCGGCCGCCACCCTGCTCGCCGCCTGGTCCGCCGACGACGGCGGCCACTGGACCCTGTCCCCGCCACTCCCCCTGCACGGCGCGGCACTGGCCTCGGCCTCCTTCGGGCCCGGCGGCACCGCCGCGGTCATCACCACCACCCGCCACGGCGAGATCATCGCCAGCACCGGGTCTTCCTGGCAGCTGCTGCCCCCGCTGCCCCCCGGCACGGCCACGCTGACCCCCGGCTCGGACGGCACGGCCGACGCCCTGGCCGTCAACCATGGCACCCTCACCATCTGGCACCTCACACCCGGCGCGACACAATGGACCCGGACCCAGGTCATCAACGTCCCCATCCAGTACGGATCCTCGAGCTGAGCACCCGGCCGCTACCTTTTCGGTCCGGGCCGGCCTGTCGACCGAGCGGCGCGACTACTGGACGCGAGGTTCTCGTCCCCGCTGATGGTGGGCAGCCCGCAGGCCCGGACGCTGCCGGACACGTTGAGCCGCCTCGGAATCGCAGGTGGTGCGGTCTACGACGCGCTGGTGGCCCTGGCGGCCAAGGAACACGGCATACCGCTGGCCACCCGGGACTCCCGGGCGCGCGGGTACTTATGACGCTGTAGGCGTCCAGGTCATCGTCGTAACCTGATTCCGCGTCTGCCAAGCGGTGATACGAATGCGGGCATGCGAGCTCGGCTGGTGCTGGTGCATAGCCCGCTGGTCGGCTGCGAGACCTGGGACCCGGTCGCGCGGGACCTGGCCGCGGACGAATACGCGGTGGCCGTTCCCGACCTGGCCGGCACCCTCGCGGCGGGCCCGCCGTATCACCTGCGGCAGGCCCGGGCGGTCGCCGACAGCGCGGCGGGCCAGCCCGCGATCCTCGTCGGGTACAGCCGCGCGGGGCCGCTGCTGGCCGCGGCCGGGTCGATGCTGGGAAATGACCTCCGGGGCTACCTGTTCGTCGACGCGCGACTGCCGACGCCGGGACGGTCCTGGATGCAGACCACGCCGCCCGATCTGGCGGCCTGGCTGCGGGGCATGGCCGACCCGCAGGGCTGGCTGCCGCCATGGCCGCGCTGGTGGGGCGAGGAGGAACTGGCCGCGCTGGTGCCCGATCCGGCGCTCCGGCGGCAGTTCGCCGCCGGGTGCCCCCGGCTGCCGCTGGCCATGGTCGAGGAGGCCTATCCGCCGGCGGCCGGGTGGCCCGCCGCTCCCGGTGGCTACCTGCAGCTCAGCGAGGCATACCACGACCAGGCGGCCCAGGCACGCGAGCTGGGCTGGCCGGTGAAAGTGCAGCTCAGCCACCACCTCGCGCTGTTGACCCAGCCCGGCCAGGTCGCCTCCGAGATCCGCGCGCTGATCGGCCAGCTAGGCATGTCAATTTAAATTGACATAATGGAAGGTGTCCTCCGTTTACGCTAGCCTGGGTGGCGGATGTCTGGAGGAGGCCGTTATGAGCAGCGTTGCGGACAAGTACGGGCTACAGGTCGGCACGCCAACCTGGTCGTCACCAGGAGCGATCGCGTTCGGGCCAGAGGGGATCTTGTTCGCCGCTGACAACGCCGCGGCCACCATCTTCGCGATCGGTGTCGGTGACGCCGCCGCTGCCTCCTCGACGCCGGTGGAGGTCAGCGCGCTGGACACGCGGGTGGGCTCGCTGCTCGGTGTGCCGCGGGAGGACGTGCGGATCGCCGGGATGGCGGTACATCCTGACTCACAGGCGGTCTACCTGTCGGTGGCCCGGGGGCGCGGCGCGGCGGAGATCCCGGTGCTGGTCCGGGTGGCCGGCGGCGAGCTGGCGGTAGTGGAACTGGCGGATGTGCCCCCTTCCCGTTCGGCGAGGAGATGCAGAGCAGTTCGCTGGAGATCTTCCATGTCTCGCACGGCAAGTACGAGACCGCCTCGCCGATCCGGACGTTCATCCGTTCGACGGTAATACCAGCGTGCTGGCGAGCTACACGTGCACGCCGGTGGTGCGTTTCCCGCTGGCCGATCTGCAGCCCGGAACTCAGGTCAAGGGGCGCACCGTCGCCGAGCTCGGCGCGATGAATCAGCCCTTGGACATGATCGCCTACCGGCATGACGGCGCGGAATACCTGCTGGTGTCGAACACCAGGCATCCGCTGCTGAAGATCCCCGCGGCGGCGATCGCCGGCCAGGATCCCTTGACCAGCCAGGCCGGGCCATCCGGCGTCCCGCGCGAAGAACTCGATCACGCCGGGGTGAGGCTGATGGCTAATCTTGGCCCCGACCACGTGCTGATGCTGCAGCGAGAGGCGACCGGTGACCTGGCGCTGCACACGTACAGCACGGCATCGCTCTGAGCCCAGACCGCCAGCTAGCCTGGTCGCCGGACGGCGACCAGGCTAGCTGGCGGGTTCTCGGATGGAGCCCTGCTGAGCTGGCCGAGCTCTCCGAGCTTGACGCCGGTGACCTCGGCCGGCGGTTCTGTGTTGTCACCGCCGATTCACTCGTACGCGACCCGGCCGCGGCTACGCCGATGGCAGGGACATTCGTGGTTGACGACCAGGCGCTGAGGTTCCGCCCGCGCTTTCCGTTCACGCCCGGCACCAGCTACGCATTCCTGGATGATCACCCGTCGCCGCCGTTGCTGCTTGCCAGGCCCGCGGCGGCTCGCCGGGCGAGCACAGTGGTGACGCACATCTACCCCACCGCCGGCCAGCTACCGGTCAACGCGCTCCGGTTCTACGTACACTTCTCCGCCCCGATGAGCGAAGGGCAGGCCGGCACCGCCGTCGAACTGCGTGATGTGGGCTGGGGCCAGCCGCTGCCTGGAGCCGTCCTGCCGATGGAACCCGAGCTGTGGGATCAGCGCCGGACCAGGCTGACGCTGCTATTGGACCCGGGCCGCATTAAGAGGGGCCTCATCCCGCACACCGAGGGCGGCTACCCGCTGACACCGGGCCGCTCTGTGGTGCTCGTCATCCACGGCGCGTTTCTCGACGCCAGCGGAGCGCCGCTAGCAGCCCGGAGCGAACGCCGCTACACAGTCGGCCCGGCGATACGCCGGCGCCTCGAACCGCGCGACTGGCGCATCGAAGCCGTACACGTCGCGACCCGGCTCCCCGTCCCGGTCATCTTTGACCGCCCCGTCGATCACGCACTCGGACTGCGGTGCCTCACCGTCATCGATGCCTCCGGCACCCCCGTACCCGGTCAGAGCACCCTAGGAGCCGAGGAGAGGTCCTGGGCCTTCACCCCAGCAAGCGCTTGGCATGCCTCCCCGTACACGCTGCTTGTTTCGCCGGAACTGGAAGACGTGGCCGGCAACTCGGTTACGCGCGTCTTCGATCGCGACCTCACCAACCCTGACCACCGTCCCAGACCTGCCGAGCCCATCCAGCTCGATCTGGTTAGTGGGTCGGCCCGAGAGGTGCGATAAAGACCGGGAGGCGGACCGCAGCCAGATCGAAGGCTTCCTGGAGTCGGCGCCGCTCACGCCAGGGCAGCAGCGGGTGCTGTTGCACACCGAGGTGATACGCGAGTACCTGGTGGTAAACCCCGGGGGCGTGGACGCTGAGCGGGCTGAGCAGCCGATCACTAGCCGTGCGGGTTCGTATCCGCGATGCGGCGATGTCGGGCGGGACCGCGTCGCGGACCTGGCAGTGGCGCAGGGCGCCACAGCCGTGCGGGGCGATTCAGGACCTCCGATGACCCGGATTGCCCGGCCTCCCCGGTACCGGAAGGAGCGACAGTCCGGGCATCGCCGATGATGGCGGCCCGCAGAGCGAGCATTTCGAGTTGTTCGCTCGCGCTGAGCGGCGCCCCACAGTTCCCGGGCGGCCAGAGACCCGAACCGCGCGATCTGGCCGGATAGCCCGGGTCCGGGATTACCGATCGCGGGTAGCGGTTCGGTAACGTCCTGCGTCACCGCGCTTCCGCGGACATAGACAGCTGAATTAACCTGTACCCCCACGCTCGCCCTCCCCGGCGCCCATCCCCAGCTCCCAAGTCCGCAGTATTCCAGAGCGCCGCCCCGCTGGGCGTGCCCTTCGCGGTCATGTCACCCGATCGGGCGTCATGACAGGGTCGTCCTCGATCGGGAATGCTGACTGTGCGCCGAGTCACCTTGGGCAGCTCCGGGGGGGAGCTTGGGTGTCCCGGGCCGTTCACCGGCCCGGGGTATCCAGGCTGGGGTCCTCGGCCGCGGCGCGCGCGAATGACTCGTACGACATGATCTCCCCCGGCTTGATCACGCCGTCCTCGATCGCGCGGGCGAGTAGCGCGTCCTTGCTCGGCGCGGTCCTCCCGGTGGCCGCGTACTTGGCGCGCGCGCGGCTGATGTACTGCCGGACCGTGTTCTCGCTGATTGACATGCGCCGCCCGACCGATGCTTTCGACATGCCCTGGAACCACAGCAGCAGCGCCTGCCGCTCTTGCTGCGACAGCGTCGGCCGGGTCGGCCGCTGGTCGGCGAGCATCGCCCTGGCCTGGGACCGGGTCACGTACGGCCGGTCGGCGGCGGCCGCCAGAACGGCCTCGACCAGATGCTCACGGCCCTCGTCCTTGGACACGTAGGCATGCGCGCCGTTGTCCAGTGTCTCCATCACGATGGCCGGATCAGTGTGCCCGGAGAAGGCCACCACCCGGTATCCGGCCGCCACCAGCGTGGGGATCTGCGTGGTGACCAGCTCGCCGGACAGCTCGAGGTCGAGGATGACCACCTCGGCCGGCGGTCCCGGCACGATGTGGAGCCCGGTCAGGTCGCGCGCCGTCTGCACCAGCCGCACTCGCTGGCCGGGATCGGAGCGGATCCAGGATGCCACTCCCTCGGTGACGACCGGATGGTCTTCGATGATCGCCACCGTCACGGGCTGTTCCATCGCGCCTCCGCCCAGAGCATGCGGCCGTCTTGCTGCTGTTCGACGGCAACCCCCTCGCCGGCCGCGGGCAGCCGGACAGCCGCGCCGGTATCGGCGACGAAGCTGACGGCGATTCCCGCGGCCACCGTGGTCAAGGTGATCCGCGCCTGGCTGCGCGCGGCGGTCAGGATCGCGATGGCAGCATCGGTGATCACCCGCCGGGCCGGGCCGGGCACCTGCGGCAGCAGCCCGGCCGTCTCGATCTCGACGGCAACCCCGCGGCGTTCGGCCACATCGGCGCTCGCGTGCAGTTCGTGCAGCAGCGATCCGGGCACCTCGTCGCTCTCGGCCAGCAGCCGGCGCAGCCGGGCCGCCTGGACCGCGCACCTGCTGCGCACCTGCGCGTCGCCCGGGTCAGCCGTCCCCGCCGCCAGCTCGGCGACCAGCGGGACGGCGCTTTCCTGCAGCGCTAGCCAGCGGGCGTGCCGGGCGGCCCGGATGACCTCCGCGGTGGCGGCCCGCTCACGCGCGGCGTCCTCGTTCCGCGCAGCCGCAGCGGCGTGGCCGGCGGCGACATCCAGGGCCCTGACCCCGACGGCCACGGCTACCTGAGCGCCGGTCGACCAGGCCAGCAGGGCGAGGAACCCGGCCAGGTCGGTGCGATGCAGCCCGTCCCACAGCTGCACGCTCAAGATGGCCAGCGCCTCGGCGGCGAGGAACCATGCCAGCTCGGCGAACCGGCGGCGGAGCAGCACGAGCACGCCCGTCCAGCCAGCGCTTCCCCACGACCAGTTGACCGCGAGCATCTGGCCGGCCGGGCTGGCCACCGCTGCTGCCGTGCTGGCGGCCAGCGCGATCACGGCCACCGCCCAGGCCCACCGCCAGCCGGGCGTACCGCGCAGCACCAGAACCGATGCGGCGGTGATGGCCAGCGCCATAACCAGCCACATGGCGCCCTGGAAGGCGAACGAGCCGTAGGCCGCCCGGTTGTGCAGCAGTTGCCCGCCCGCTCCGGCGAGATGCCAGCCCGCGACCAGGAAGATCACCGCGATGGTGAAGGCGCGCTGATACCGGCCGGACATCATCGCCGTCGGCTGCACTGTTTGCTGCACGGGGGTCATGCCGGCCAGCTCACGGTGACGGTCGTTCCCGCGCCGGGGCGGCTGGCGATCGCGGCCCGGCCGCCGGCCGCCAGCATCCGCCCGGTGATCGACTCGCGGATGCCACGGCGGGACGGCGGGGTAGCGGCCGGATCGAACCCGCGGCCGCGGTCGGTGATCTTGATGACCGCCCAGCCCGTACCGCCGGTGACGCTCACCTCCGCCCGGCCGGTCCCGGCGTGCCGCTCGACGTTGCGCAGCGCCTCGCCGACGCAAGCGACCAGCTGATCCGCGACGGGAGACGGCAGCGTGACCGGCACGAGCTTCAGCCGCACGGCCAGGTCATCGGTGCTGGCCGCGGCCCGCTCCAACTGTGGTCTCAGGTCAGTCAGCGGCGTCGGCCCGCCCGGAACGGCGGGAGCGCCCGCGAGCCCCTGCAGCACACGCAGATCCCGGGCCGCCTGCGCGGTCAGCGCCCGCGAGGGTCCGGCAAAGGCGCCTGCCGCGACCATGGTCAGGGTGGACAGGACGGTGTCGTGCAACTGACGGTGCTGCTCCCGCTCGTCAGCGCGCCGCGCCTCCTCGGCGCGGATCCGCCGCTCGGTCTCCAGCCCGGCGGCGACGATCGCGTCCGCTTGCCGGGCGCCGCCGCGGATCACCGCCACCAGCCCGGCGGCGACGATCGTCTCGACCGCCAGCAGCCAGGCATCGGCCGGATGGCCGGATCCGAGCCCGTAGGCGATGACCACGATCGCGGCCCCGGACAGCCCGAGCCACGGCCGCAGCGCGATCTGCAGGATGTACACCGACGTGCAGGCCAGCGGGAGCATCCAGGTCGTGTCGTCCGCGATCAGCACGGCCGGGACCATGTGCTGCTGCGCCAGCGCCAGCGCCGAGATAACCGCGGCGTCCGCCAGTACCACGATCGGGGTCAACCCGGACCGCCGGACCCGCCAGGTGAACAAGGCGGACCACAAGCACAGCGCAGTAAGCGGCGCGGCCAGCCACCAGCCGGAGATCTGCTTCGTCGCGGCCAGCACGGCCACCGCGGTGAACAAGACCGCGCCGCCGAGGCGCAGGGCCATCGCATACCACCCGGCCAGCCAGTGCAGGGCCCGGTCAGATGGCCCGGAAAACCGCGGTCGGCGTGCCCGCCGGTGGCGGCGCGCCGGTGGCTGGATGTTCTCCCCGACGGAATCAGCGGCCGGCTCCACTGGACCAGTATGCGACAGGACCTGCATACCGGGCATGTTGACGGTTCAACATCCGGGCCGGGGCGGGAGCGAAGCCGTCCAGGCCGCCAGTTAACGCAGCGCGGGTGTGCATCGGACCAGCGGGTTCTTTCCGTGGCCGCCGTCTCGGCGGGCTGGGCCCGGTTAGCCGCTTGTTTCCCGGCCGTAGGGGCATTCGCGGCGCAGGACGCATGCCTCGCACCGCGGACGCTGCGCCTTGCAGACCGCGCGGCCGTGCTCGATGAGCGCAAGGTGGAGGTCGTACCGGATGCCGGGCGGCACGGCGGGGCCGAGGATGCGGTACGCCTTTTCCGCGCTGGTCCCCTCTGGGATCCAGCCGAGGCGGACGGCGATGCGGTGCACGTGGGTGTCGACGGGGAAGGAGGCGCGGCCCATCGAGAAGACGAGCACGCAGGCGGCCGTCTTCGGGCCGACGCCGGGCAGGGAGGTGAGGTATTCCTCGACCGCCTCGTCGTCGAGGTCATGCAGGCAGCTGAGGTCGGCCCGGCCCTCGCGATGACGGATCGCGGCCAGGATCTGCTGGATCCGGCGCGCCTTCTGATCCGCGATGCCGCCGGAGCGGATGGCGTCGGCCACTTGTTCCGCCGGCGCGTCCAGGACTTGCTCCCAGTCCGGGAACTTGGCTTTGAGCTGGGCGAACGCGCGTCCGGAGTTTAGGTCGGAGGTGTGCTGGGATAGCACCGTCGCGACCAGTTCGTCGATGACCGGCAGCTGCGGCTTGGGCACGAACGGGCCCTGGCTGGCCCGCAGCAGTCGCTGCACAGCGGCGATGCCCGATGGATCTGGAACCGGTGAATCTGGCACCATAGCTACCTCCGAAACGTCCGGGGCTATCGCGGCCGGTCCGATGAGGCCTTGGGCGGGTCGCCGCCGACCTGGATCTGGGAGCCATGCAGCTCCAGGTGGCAGACCGAGCAGTGCAGGACGGGCTTGAACTCGCCGCCGCAGATGGTGTGGGTGAGCAGCGTGGCCGGGCCCTCGGGCGCGCGGAACCACTTGTCGCCCCAGTTCAGCATCACCATGACGTGCGGGAAGAAGGCGCGGCCCTTATCGGTCAGCCGGTACTCGGCCCGGCCGGAGGTGGCGCTGGTCAGCTGGGTCTCCAGCACACCCATCCGGCAGAACGTGCGCAGCCGGTCCGACACGATGGCCGGCGGCGCGCCCATCATGGTCAGCATGTCGGTGAACCGCCGGGCGCCGAGGAACGCGGCGGCCAAGGCCGAGGCCGACCAGCGGTTGCCGATCAGCTCGATGGTCTGGGTCACGAGCCCCGGGCCGGGCGAACCGCCCGTGGACCGGCGCCGCGTGGTGGCCTGCGGCACCGACCGGGCGAAGCCGCCGCTGGGCCCGAACGTCCCGCGCACGTCGTGGATGCCGGCCGGCTGCCCGCAGGCCCGGCAGTGCATGACCGGGGAGAATTCCTCCCCGCAGGCCTTGTGGTACATGGCCGGCAGCGGCTCGATGTGCTCGGTGACCCAGGTGGCCTCCCACGACCAGATGGTCAGCAGGACCTGCCACAGGTCACGGCCGCGTTCGGTGAGGATGTACTCGTAGCGGCGGGGCGCGTCGGAGTACTGCCGCATGACGAACACGCCCGCCTCGGTCAGGCGGCGCAGCCGCACGGTCAGCACCGAGTTGGCGATGCCGAGCGTGTCGCGGAAATCCTTGTACCGGCTGACGCCGGACATGATGGCGAGCTTGACGATGGTCAGGTTCCACTCATCGCCCAGCAGGCCGAGCGCGATGGCGTTGGAGTTCTCCGTTACCGGCACGTTCTCGGGATCTGCGGTCATCTTCCGACTCGGGGTTCGGGCTCGGAGCGGGCGCCTTACCAGCCCGCGATGGACTCGCCCGGTGCCCAGCAGCTATGCGTGCCACTGGCGATCCGCTCAGGAAGCTGAGCACGTGCGATCGGGCCGCGACCCACGTCGTTGGCCCGGAACACGACTACCTCGGACAGGTCGCGGTTCATGTCGACCGTGAGCGTCACGAGATACGCGTCGTCCTCCTCCGTCCCGCCGACGCGCGGGGCCACGCCGACCTCGCTGCAGAACACACCCGGCTTGAACTGGTACCGTTCCGCCGCGCCGGTCACCGTGTCGTACTTGACCAACCCGTTGAACACGAACCAACCCGGTTCGTCAGTGGCGGCGTAATTATACCGGTACGGCCGTCCGCCGAACCCGCTGTGGATCGTGCCGAACTCCTGGGGCCAGGAAGCGGACCAGCCGGTCCTGCGAGTCGACGACTCCGTAGTGCAGGTAAGGACGGACCGTTCGGTAATTAAAGAAAAGGAGCTCGCCGGTGTGGTCGTCCACCTTGGTGTGGGCCGGGACACCTGCGTCGCCGGGGAACCGTCCGTGCCCGGTAGTCGCGGCGGAGCAGGAAGAACAGCACGAACGCCGCGGGAGTCAGCTTCACCGCGGCGGCCAGGCCGGTCAGCACGCCGCGCGGCCAGCGTGGTTCAACGGTCAGGCAGTCCAGGGTCACCAGGGCCATCAGCACGATGTCGACCTGGCCGTAGGCCAGGTCGCTGCGCAGCGGCTCGAGCAGTAGCGCCGCCGGCAGCAGCCAGCCCACGGTCCACGGCGACCCCGCGGCCGGCCACGCCTGGCGGCGCAGGAACACGGCCAGCACGCCGGAAAAGTCCCGTGGCACCCGTGACCGCCGGCCGCGGGAACGGCGCCGTGGTGCGACTGGCGGATGCTACCGGCACAGCCCGGCCCCGCCCCGTCGCCCCGTTCGCACGAGGTCGAACCTAGGCTGCTCCGGCCGGCCGCCGACATGAGGCTAGCCACTGTCTTTCTAGGGGGGCTACCTACACCATTCGCCGTTTTCCCAGGTCACGCCTAAGCGGGGCAGTGAGAAGACGGCGGGGGGACGTCCAGGGTCGGGTTGCGGTCGAAGAAACCGGTTGGCTTGAGGATGAAACCGCAACGGGCGACCGGCATGACCGGCCAGTCCTCCAGCCGCGGGACGTGCGTGGGGCCGAAGGTGTGCCAGACCACGATGTCCTCGCCGTCGATGTCCCGGTCCCCCGCGATGAACGCGGGCAAGCCCGCCCCGCCGGGGTTCTGGTTCACGAAGTCGCCCGCCGGCCAGCGCTGGCCCGGGTCGTACCGGGTGACCCACAGGTGGTTGGTGGCGAAGCCGGCCCGCGCGGTGAGCGGGGCGGCCGGGTCGGCCAGCAGGACCGGCGCGGATTCCGGGTAGAGCGTGTAGCCGGTCGGGCGGCCGAAGCGGTTGGAGCGTTCGGTGCTGATGATCCGCCACGTGCGGCCGCGGGCGCCGTCGGCCCGGCGGCCGGCCTGCGATTCGCGGGTCAGCCGGGTGACCTGCTGCACGATCGCGTTGCCGTACGGGTTGTCCGGCCCGATCGGCAGGCCGCTGACGTCCACCTCTTCCACCGCGTTGGCCAGCCCGTCCACGGTCATGTCCAGCCGGGCGTTGAACAGGTGCTGGTGGAAGGGGGCGGCCAGCCCGGGCGCCACCTCGGTGGAGTAGGGGTGCTCGCCGCCCGGGTGGGCCGAGGTGAACACCACCCCGGTGGCCTTGATCTCGTGCTCGATCGTGCCGTCCAGGTAGAAGTACCAGTAGAAGCCGTAGTCGTAGTTGCCGACCGTGGTGAAGAACGAGACCACGAGCCGGCGCTGGCGGCGGGACTGGGCCGAGCCGTTGAAGATGTCGGTGTGCTTCCAGAGGATCCCGTAGTCCTCCTCGTGGATGCAGATCGCGTTCTGGATGGTCCGCGGGTGGCCGGTGTCGTCGGTCACGGTGGCGTCCAGATAGGCGATCTCGCCCAGGCAGTCACAGCCGAGTTCCAGCGAGTTGGCCCACTTGCCGACCAGGTACTCCCCCGTGTCGAAGTAGGCCTGCCAGTGCCGGAACCGCGGGTCGCCGTACGGCACGACCATCTCGGGGATGGAGGCGCGGTACAGCACCGGGCGGTCCTGCAGGCTGACCTGGTGCAGGGTCAGGCCCTCGCGGGCGTCGAACCCGATCCGCATGGACCAGTCCTGCCACTGGAGCCACGGCCCGTTCTGGATAAAAGAGGGTCCTTCGGGCTGGGTGATCTCGATCGGTCGCAGCGTGGTGCGGTGCGGGCCGCGGACCGCCTCGTCGTCGTAGTCGCCGGATTCGGCCGGGACCGGCAGGTCGAACTCGTCGGTGATCTTGAAGACCTTCTTCTCGATGAGGTCCACGTAGGCCGCGACGCCGTCCACCGGGTGGGCCCAGGCCAGGTCGTGCTCGCGGGCCTGGACGAAGGAGAGGACCCGCACCATCCGCCGCCGGTCGTCCGCGGGCGGGCCGAACGCGCCGGCGGTGATCGGGCAGGCCCGGATCTTGCTGACGTCGTGCAGGCCGCGCCGGGCCATGGCCGCGCACCAGCCGGGGTCGGCCTTGACGATCTCGTCCACGAGCTCGAATTCGCTGTCCAGGATCGGCATCTGGCCGTCGGCCGGCGGATCCAGGGTGCGCGCGGTGATGACCTTGTTGTTCGTGAGCGAGACCACGACGTCGGTCGAGGTGCCGGTGGCGGTGTCGACCAGGTACGCGCGCAGCTGGCGGTCGGTGGCGGTGTTATTGAGGACGTCCTGCTTGGGCGGTTCCTCGAGCCCGTAGTAGGCGAACCGGACCGGGTCGGCCAGCAGCCCGGCCTGGGCCATGATCTCGCGGCCGGCCAGGTACTCGGCGCCGGTGGCCGGGTCCAGCGGGTGCGCAGGGGTGGTCTGATCCGCGTCGTCCGGGCGGACCGCGGTGTCGGTCATGGCAGATCTCCCCGTGGAGTTGACAGCTTCGCCCGGTGGCGGACTTTGCGTCCGCCACCGGGCTGGAGGGGTTATTCGTCGGCGATGATCGAGCCGACCCGGTCGCCCAGACCGGGGTCGCGCCTGACCAGCCACATGGAGTAGATGACGGACACGATCACGACGCCCAGCGCCGCGTACGGGAACCAGTTGTAGGGCTGGGACTGACCGGGCTTGACCAGGTAGTAGACCGGGACGGCGATGGCGACCATGCCCAGGACGGGCAGCACGATGTGCTTGATGAGGTTGAACTCGGCCGGACGGTACTTCCGGTAGTAGAACGGCAGCGCCAGGTTGGCCAGGAAGTACACGACCAGGATCAAGATCGTGCCCATCGTGCTGGACTCGAAGAAGAAGTTCAGCGCGCTCAAGCTGTCGCTGTGCCCGCCGATCCAGTGGCCGATCGCCCAGACCAGGGTGACCGCGCTGGCGAAGCCGACGAACACGATGATGGCGTTGACCGGCGTCCGGCGGACCGGGTGCACGTAGCCGATCCAGCGCGGCAGCAGGCCCTCGCGGCCGGCGTTGAAGATCAGCCGGCACTGCGAGTTCACCGCGGCGATGAGCACGCCCAGGGTAGAGGTCAGCCCGGCCATGTAAGCGACGAAGGTGAGCCAGGTGGCTACGTCGTGGGAGACGCTGATGAACGGGATTTCGGCGCCGGTGAGGGCCGTGGCGTTGTAGCCGAAGCCGGACACGGTGGAGTAGGCCACCAGCAGGTAGGTGAACGCCATCAGGGCGACCGATATGAACACGGCCCGGGGCACGTTGCGCCGCGGGTTGTTCGTCTCCTCGGCCAGCGCCGCCGAGTTCTCCCAGCCGATGAACAGGTACACACCCAGCGGGAAGGCGGCGGCCAGGCCGGTGAAGCCGTGGGTGATCTTACTGGGCTCGAACGGCACGCCGGAAAGGTGGCCGCCGTGCTTGATCAGCGTGGCGACGGACACGACGAGCAGCACCAGCAGTTCGAAGCCGAAGAAGAAGCCGGCCAGCTTGGTCGACACGGCCACGCCGCGGAACATCATGAACATGGCGGCGGCGGTGAAGACGGCGGAGAAGATGACCCACGGGATGGCGGTGCCCGTGTAGTACTGGATCATGATCGACAGGAACCCGCCGGAGATGACCAGCACCGACGAGATCGCGATGATGTAGCCCACGCCGCACAGCAGCGCTGTGGTCACCGCGCTGGTGCCGCCGAACGTCTTGCCGACGAAGGTGATGAAGCCGCCCGTGCTCGGGTGCGCCCGGGAGAACTGCGACAGCGTGTTGCCGAGCAGCGCGATCGCGATGATAGCGGCCACGAGGACCAGCGGCGAGCCGAGGCCGGCCATGATCACAATGCCGGCGAAGCCGAAGTAGAAGCTATAGGCCGGCCCGATGTTGGCCATCGTGGACGCGGCGATGTCGACCAGGCTGAGGGCCCCGCGGTGCAGCCGCTCGGCGGACTCAGGTGCCTTTGTCTCCGTAAACGGAACGTGCGGCGCTTCGCTCATGCGCTCAACTCCCTCAAGGGGCGGTCTTGTACCAATTAGTAGGGATAATGCGCGGGGCCCGGGTTGACCGTCAACCAGCGACGCTCGGTGAATTCCTCGATGTCGGAATCACCGCCTGACCTGCCGCCCAAACCATGCTCGTTGTTGGCAAGCGCTTTCCAGTTGGTGCGAAACGTATCTGATTCGTGCCGGGGTACGCAAGGGTCGGCGGGCTAGCCGGGCGGGCGCGGCACGGTGCTTTCGCGCAGGATGACCTCGCCGGGGACGGGGATCACCCGCGGCTGGTCGCGGCGCGGCCCGTCGTCGGCGTCGGCGCCCGCGCGCGCGCCGACGTCGGACAGGATCAGGCTGGCGGCCATCTCTCCCATCTGCTTGAGCGGCAGGCGCACCGTGGTCAGCGGCGGGTAGACGTCGCGCAGCGTGGAGATATCGTCGAAGCCGGCCAGCGCGATGTCCGCAGGAACCCGCAGGCCACCGGCCCGCAGCCGGGCCAGCGCGCCCATGGCCATGACGTCGGTGACCGCGAACACGCAGTCCGGCCACGGCTCCCCCGCGGCCAGGATGGCGCTCATCGCCTCGAAGCCGCCGTCCCGGCTGAACCCGCCGTACACGATCCGGGCATCCGCGAGCGGCACTGACCAGGCGGCCAGGCCGGCCCGGAAGCCGTCCAGCCGGTCCCGGGCGGTCAGCAGGCCGCGCGGCCCGGCCAGCACGGCGAAACGGCGGTGCCCGAGCGCGACCATGGCCTGAGCCAGGGCTTGCGCGCCCGCGGCGTTCTCGGGCTGGATCGTGTCCACGCCCAGCAGGTCCTGGCCGACGCACACGGCCCGCCCGCCGGACCCGGTGAAGGCCGCCACCTCGCTTTTCAGCTCGTCACGGGCCTGCTCGTCGTCGGTTCGGCTGCCGATCAGGATCACCGCGCGGGCCCGCTGGGCACGCATCAGCGCGACGTACTCGCGCTCGGCCGCCTCGGTGGCCGAGGTGCTCGACATGCAGACCAGCAGACCTTGCGGGGCGGCCACCTCGATGAGGCCGGCCGCGATCGAGGAGAAGTACGGGTCGGCGATGTCGTGCACGACCACGCCCACCATCGTGCTCTGTCCGGTTGCGACCGCTCTGGCCTGCAGGTTCGCCGTGTAGGCGAGGTCGGCGACGGCTCGGTGGACGCGGTCGGCAAGCGGCTGGCCGACCTGGCGGGGGCCGTTGCTGACCACCCGGGACGCGGTGGTCAGTGACACGCCGGCCCGGTCGGCGACGTCTTGCAGCGTCACCCTCGACCTCGGCACCTCACCCTCCCGTCGTGCGCTTGACCTGTTTCGCGGGCCAAGCCTAGTCTGGGAAAGCACTTTCCTGAACGTTCAGGCTAGAGGGCTGAATCTATGACGCGCAAGGTCATCCAGGTCGCCGTCAACGGCGTCACCGGCCGGATGGGGTACCGGCAGCACCTGGTCCGGTCACTGCTGGCCATCAGGGAGCAGGGCGGCGTCCAGCTTTCCGACGGGACGGCTGTCTATCCCGAGCCGGTGCTGGTCGGGCGGAGCGAGGAGCGGCTGCGGGCGATCGCGGCCCGGCACGGGGTCGACCGGTGGACCACCCGGGTGGACGAGGTGCTCGCCGACCCCTCGGTCGAGGTCTACTTCGACACGCAGCTGACCAGCCTGCGCGAGGCCAGCCTGATGCGGGCGATCTCGGCCGGCAAGCACGTGTACACCGAGAAGCCGGTGGCCGAGTCGCTGTCCGGGGCGCTGGCCCTGGCCCGGGCCGCGCGGGAGGCGGGCATCATTCACGGCGTGGTGCACGACAAGCTGTTCCTGCCCGGGGTGATCAAGCTACGGCGGCTGGTCGACTCGGGTTTCTTCGGCCGGGTGCTGTCGGTGCGGCTGGAGTTCGGCTACTGGGTGTTCGAGGGAGACCAGGTCGCCGCGCAGCGGCCGTCGTGGAACTACCGCGCGGAGGAAGGCGGCGGGATCGTGCTGGACATGTTCCCGCACTGGCAGTACCTGCTGACCGACCTGTTCGGGCCGGTCAGCGCGCTGTACGCGCGGGCCGTGACGGGGGTGCCGCGGCGGTGGGACGAGGCGGGGGTTGCCTATGACGCGACGGCGGACGACGCGGCGTATGCGGTGCTGGAGTTCGCCAGCGGCGCGGTCGCCTCGGTGAACTCGTCGTGGACGGTCCGGGTCAACCGGCGCGAGCTGCTCGAACTGCAGGTGGACGGGACCTTGGGTAGCGCCGTGGCCGGGCTGCGGCACTGCGCGATCCAGCACCGGGTGTCCACGCCGATGCCGGTGTGGAACCCGGACCTGCCCGACCCGCTCGACTACCAGTCGCAGTGGACGGACGTGCCGGACAACATGAGCTTCGACAACGGGTTCAAGGCCGAGTGGGAGCTGTTCCTGGCCGCGGTGGCTTCCGGGCAGCCTTTTGCGTGGGACCTGACCGAGGGAGCCAAGGGCGTTCAGCTGGCCGAGCTGGCGCTGCAGTCCTCGGCCGAGGGCCGGCGGGTTTGTGTGCCGGACCTGGAGCTGTGACATGACGACCACGATCCAGCTGCCGGGGCGCGATGGTTTGCTGGTGGTTCCCGCGCCGGGGTGGGCTGCTGGCTATCCGCCGCCCGCTTCGCGGCGGGTGTACGCGGCGGCGCACGTGGCGGCTGTGGA
The DNA here is from genome assembly GCA_963819785.1 of uncultured Actinomycetes bacterium. Classification (GTDB taxonomy): domain Bacteria; phylum Actinomycetota; class Actinomycetes; order Streptosporangiales; family Streptosporangiaceae; genus Palsa-504. The sequence goes on from CAWFXW010000026.1 coordinate 735,695, forward strand.
CGGCGGGTCTGTTGACTGGGAGGCCACGCTGCGGTTCCGGGAACACTTGTGGGCGCACGGGTTCGGGGTGGCCGAGGCGATGGACACCGCGCAGCGGGGCATGGGGTTGTCGTGGCCGATGGCGCGAGAGCTGATCGCTCGGTCTGCTTCTTTGGCGGCGCGGGGGGCACTGGCGTGCGGGGCGGGCACCGATCAGCTGGCGGACGGTTCTCGTTATCCGCTGCCGCGGATCGTCGACGCTTACCTGTCCCAGATGGCTTTCGTGCAGTCGGCCGGGGCGGAAGTCATATTGATGGCGAGCCGGGCGCTGGCGGCCAGCGCCCGCGGGCCTGAGGACTACCTGTCGGTCTATGGCTCGCTGCTTGAGCAGGCTGAGCGGCCGGTGATCCTGCACTGGCTGGGCGAGGCGTTCGACCCTTTGCTGCGTGGTTACTGGGGTAGCACAGATTTCGACGCGGCCGCTGATGTGGTGCTGTCGCTTGTCGACCGGTACGGGTCGAAGGTGGACGGGATCAAGCTGTCGGTGCTCGACGCCGGCCGGGAGGTGGCGCTGCGGCGGCGGCTGCCGGTCGGCGTTCGGCTGTACACCGGGGACGACTTCGGGTACCTGGACCTTATCCGCGGCGACGGCTCGGGGCACAGCGACGCGCTGCTCGGGGCGTTTGCGGCGATCACGGCCCCGGCCGCGGCGGCGCTGGCCGCGCTGGACCGCGGCGACCTGGCCGGATACGACGCGGCGATGGCGCCGACGGTGCCGCTCAGCAGGCTGATCTTCGAGGCGCCGACCTTTCATTACAAGGTCGGGGTGGCCTTTCTGGCCTGGCTGAACGGGTTCCAGCCGCGGTTCGCGATGCTGGGCGGGCTGGAACGGCAGCGGCCGGCCCGGCACCTGATCCGGGTGTTCGAGCTAGCCGCGGCGGCGCGGGCGCTGACCGATCCGGAGCTGGCCGTGGAGCGGATGAACGAGCTGCTGGCCCGGCTCGTGGGACCGGAGCGGGTATGAACGTGCTTGGCGGCGGCGGGTCGGCCGGGGTGGCGGGGGCAGGCATCGGGCTGGACCGGCTGTCGTTGAACCAGGCCACGGTCAAGTACCTGGGGCTGGCCGAGGCGGTGGACCTTTGCGTGCGGCACGACATCCCGGCCATCGGGCTGTGGCGGGACCGGGTGGCGGAGGTGGGGCTGTCTTCGGCGGAGGCCCTGGTCCGGCGAGCCGGGCTGCACGTGTCGAGCCTGTGCCGGGGCGGGTTCTTCACGGCGGCTGACGCCGAGGGGCGGGCGGCGGCTCACGCGGACAATGTGGCCGCGATACGAGAGGCCGCCGCGCTGGGGGCCGATGCGCTGGTGCTGGTATGCGGCGGGCTGGTGCCGGGGAGCCGGGATCTCGGGCTGGCCCGGCGCATGGTGGCCGATGCCGTCGGTGAGCTGGTGCCGGTCGCGCAGCGGCTCGGGGTCCGGCTGGGGATCGAGGCGCTGCACCCGATGTTCTGCGCGGACCGGTGCGTGATCGCCTCGTTGGGCGAGGCGGTGGACGTGGCTCTGCTGTTCCCCGCCGAGGCGGTGGGGGTGGTGGTGGACACGTACCACGTGTGGTGGGACGCGCGGCTGGCTGCGGAGGTCGCGCGAGCGGCGGGGCGGATCGTCAGCTACCAGGTGTGCGACTGGGTGCTGCCGTTGCCCGCGGATGTTCTGCTCGGCCGGGGGCATCTGGGTGACGGGGTGATCGACTTCGAGCCGGTCACGGCGGCGGTGGAGGCCGCGGGTTACCGGGGGTACGTCGAGGTGGAGATCTTCAACGAGGATGTGTGGACCGCGCCGCCGGACCAGACGGCGGCGGTTGTACGGGAGCGGTTCGCGGCGACGCTGGGCGGGCGGGTCATTCCCGGGCGGGCGGGTGCCAGAGCTGGACCGTGAGCTGGCCGCCCCGGCGAACTCGCGACGGCGGCCGGGGATCTTGATCGACCACCAGCCCGTCGACCGCCATCGGGCGCTCGGTGAGCCGGACGACCCTGACGTGGAGCCCTTGCCGGGTCGCTACCTCCAGGCACACGGGATAGAACAGCCCGCGGACGTCCGGGACGGTCTCGGGCCTGTTCCGCTGGCGCCGCGGCACCAGTTGCTCTGGCAGTAGCCACAGCAGGCCGCCCAGCGCGTCGCCGGCCAGATCACCGACGATACCCGGGTCAACTGGGGCCATCCCGGCCGATTCGATCCCGCTGCCGGGCTGGCCCAGGCCGCCGCCCGACCGCCGTAGGCCGACGGCCTCGTCGTAGCGCCTGCGGCTGTCCGGATCGCCGAGCACTCCCCACGCCGTGTCGAGGAGGTGCTGCGCCCGCGTGACCGCCGTGAGCACGGTCGACGAGGCGCCCGAGATCAGCTCGGGCCGCAGCAGGGCGGCCTTGTCCTGGTATTTCCGCTTGATCGTGCGGGTCTCGGCGTCCGGCACCGCGCCGAGGACGTCATACCAGGTGATGCCGGGTTCCATAACGCCTCCCCGATCGGGCCGTCAGTTTTCCGCCGTCGGCGGGGTGACCGTGATGCCCTTATCGGTGACCTGGACCGGACGGCCGCGTGCGGTCAGCGCCGCGGCGAGGTCAGCCTGCCACCTGCCCAGCTCGCCGTAGATACGGTATTCGGCTCCGTCCTGAGTCGTCACGATCAGGATCGGGTTACCCAGGCGGTCGTTCGACCCGGCGCGGGCGCTGGTGATCGAATCGAGCGGTATCGCGGTCACGCCGCGGCCACCTCGGGCGACCCGCCTGGCCGCTGTCCTTCGGTCGACCTGCCGGCCGAGAAACCCTCCGACCAGAACGCCTGCGAGCAAACCGAACCCGTCGAAGGGCGGGTAGGTGATGCCCACGACGACAAGCGGTCCCAGGAAAACGCACAGGATTTCGGCCCGCCGGCTCACGCGGGCCAGCTTGTCCTGGTAGAGCAGTGCGAGCCCCAGTCCCCGTCCCCGGCCGCCGCCAAGGAGCCCCGCCGGGCGAATCTGGATCAGGCTTGCGTTAGTCATGGCTATCCTCCCTGATGTTCGTGCCTCACCCCGCGCAGAGCACCCGCAGCTAAGGGTGATACACAGTGCGCCTCGGTATCTGAGCGCGGCTGCGACCCTCTATGGGGGAAGAAGGCCCGGCTGAGAGGAGCGCGGGTGCGTGATAAGGCGGCTATTCGGCTACGGAATGTAGTCAGCGTGCGCCGGACACGGCGAGGCACCCCCGGGCAATTGACGGCGGTCTTGGCTTGCGCTATCTACGGGGTATCCAGCGGCCGGGGGCGGGCGTAGGGAGGGACGGTCGCGATGTTGCGATGGCTTCGGTCGGTCGGGCGCGGGAGGCCGACGGGGGGCGTGCTCGCGGCGAACTACCTGTACCTGCGGAAGGTGGTCGGCTGGCTGGGTACGTTGCTGCCGCTCATCCTGCTGGCCGCCAATCCGATCGCGCTGAGCATCGAGCACTCCTCCTGCGGGTGGCTGCCGAACTCGGTCAGCGGCTACTACTACTCGCCGGTCCGCAACATCTTCGTCGGCGCGCTGGTCGGCCTCGGCCTGTTCCTGATCGCCTACGTGGGAGCGGATCTGGGTGACCGCGTGATCACCGACCTGGCCGGGGTGTTCACGCTGGGCGTGGCGTTCTTCCCGACCACCCCGACGGTGGCGTCGCCGGCCTCGGCGACGTGCGAGACGGTCTCGCATCTGTCATCGCGGCAGCAGGTCATCGGCGACGTGCACGCCGTCTCGGCCGTCCTGTTCCTCCTGTTCCTGGCGTGGATGGCGATCCGGTTCACCACCACGGACTCGCCGCAGCCCTCACCGCAACGACTCCTGAGGAACCGGATCTACTGGATCTGCGCGATCGTGATCCTGGCCAGCGCGGTGGCCGCGGTGGTCACGAACTTCCTGCCGGTCTCGCTCCGGCCGTCCTTCCCCTGCCTCTTCCTGTACGAGGCGATGGGCATTTTCGCGTTCGGGGTCTCGTGGTTCGTGGACGACCAGATGCTGAGCGCCATGGGACAGTAGGCGGGTGACTGAGGCGACAGGCGGAGGACGGGGGCCGGAGGAGGACGGGGACGTTCCGGGGTTCTGGCGGGGGCTGGGGCTGCCGGGGCTGGCCGACATCCATACCCACTTCCTGCCGCCGCGGATGTTGCGGCGGGTGTGGGAGTACTTCGACGCGGCGGGTCCGCTGGTCGGAGTCCGCTGGCCGATCCGGTACAAGGGGAGCGACGAGGAACGGGTGGCGCACCTGCGGGGGCTGGGGGTGCGGATGTTCAGCGCGCTGGCCTACGCGCACCGGCCGGACATGGCCGCGGACCTGAACGCGTGGACGATGGCGTTCGCGAAGGCGACGCCGGGTTGCCTGCCCTCGGCGACGTTTTATCCGGAGCCGGGCGCGGACCGGTACGTGCGCTCGGCGGTGGCCGACGGCGCGCGGATCTTCAAGGTGCACCTGCAGGTGGGCGGGTTCTCGCCTTTGGAGCCGGTACTGGACGAGGTGTGGGGGCTGCTGGCCGAGGCGGGGGTGCCGGTGGTGGTGCACGCCGGGCACGCGCCGGTGGGAACCGAGCACACGGGGCCGGGGCCGTTCGGGATAGTGCTGGCGCGTCATCCGGAACTGACCGCGATCATCGCGCACATGGGGGCGCCGGACTACGAGGCGTTCCTGCGGCTGGCCATTGAGTATGAGCGGGTGTTCCTGGACACCACGATGATCTTCACCGACTTCTTCGACCACCTGTCGCCGTTCCCGGCCGCGGCCCTGCCGGTGGCGCGAGAGCTGGGGCTGGCGGGCAAGATCCTCCTGGGCAGCGACTTCCCGAACATCCCCTACCCCTACGCACGGCAGCTCGCCGGGCTGGCGCGGCTGGAGCTCGGCGAGGACTGGCTGCGCGCGGTCTGCTGGGACAATCCGGTCGCGCTGTTCGGCGCGAACGCGGGCGAAACCGGCATCGCGTAGGCAGGGGCCGGATGTATGGTTCCTCTCGGGCTTCCCTGAGAGGGGCGCGATGGCCGATACCGAGGCCGGTTTGCTGCCCGGCGAACGCCTGTTGTGGACGGGCCGCCCGGCCCGGGCGCGGGTCATCCCGGGCGATCTCGTTTACCCTGGTCTGCTGCTGGCGGCGCTGCTGACCGTAGTGGTCCTGAGCGTCCCCCGTGGCGCGGCTGTTGCCCCTGGCGGTCTCGGCGAACAGGTGGTGGCGGGGGTCGCGGCGCTGGCCGGCCTGATCGCCACGGCGGTGCGGGCGCTGCGAGTGAAGCCGGATGAGCTGCGCCGGACCGTCTACCGGGTCACCGACCGGCGGGTCCTGATAGCGACCGGGACCCGGCATGCCTGGGCCGCGTATCTCGATCAGCTCGCCGAGCCCATCGTGATGCCGCAGCGGGACGGCACCGCGGACCTGGCGCTCCGGGCGACGGAGAAGTTCTCGCTCAGCACGCTGGCCAACAGCCAGCCGTTGCCCCGGGCGTACACTCCCGGCAGCCAGCCGCCCTTCCCGGTCCTGCGCGGCCTCCCGGATGCCGAGCTGGCCCGTCAGGTCATCAGCACGGGCCGGGAGCGCATGATGCGAGGCGCACTCGACGTCCCTCCCGTGGACGCACAGCCCGGCAGCGCTGAGGGCACCGGCTTCGTGCCCGCGCCGGGAGAACAGGTTCTCTGGGTGGGACGTCCGCGGGCCGTGCCGTGGTGGTTCGGCGCCGCCGACATCGCGTTCTCCGCGTACTTCGCCCTCTTCGTGGTCGCCATCGGCTTCATTTTCACGTGGGCCAGGAGTACCGGGGCGCCGCTGGTTCCGATCACCGCCTTTACCGCCGTCGCCGCCCTCGCCTTTGGCTACCCGGCCATCGGCCGCGTGCTGCGCCGCCACGCCCGCATCAAGCGATCGGCGTACATCCTCACCGATTCGCGGCTGCTCACCACGTGGCGTTCGGGCAGCCGGGTTGCCGGTACGCAGTGCGCGCTGGCTCAGCTGCTTCCGCCGGAGATCAGGGACGGTTCTGTCTTCCTGAACCTCGCCTGGCCGCCTCCCGGCGGCCGCCGGTACTCCCAGGCCCAGCTCCTGTGGCCTGCAGCCAGCACGAATCCACCACAGCTCATCGGACCATCCGGGCCGCAGGCCGTCGCGGATCTCATCTGCTCCGCCCAGCTCGCCGAGCGCGCGCGCACCTGGGCGGCAAAGCAACACACGCACCCGGGCTAGTGCCTGGTAGCGAGGCGGTCAGGACAGGCGGCCGGCCCGGGACAATATCTCGACCACGCGGTCGCGGGGCAGGACCGGGGTGCGGTGGCCGTCGTGGCCGGTCATGTCCTCGTTGGCGACCAGGGCGTTGACCACGGCCTCCTCGGTGGCCTGCACGACGGCCTCGAAGAACGGGTCGAGGTGCTCCCACGGGACGAAGTCGAGGCGGCTGAGCGCACCCGAGTCCGGGCGGAAGGCGCCGGGGTTGGCGGTGGAGAAGGCCAGGAACAGGTCGCCGGAGAAGTGCGAGCCGCTGGTTCCGGTGCGGGCCAGGCCGGAGGTGACGCGCCGGGCGAAGGCCTGGCACTGGTGCGGGAACAGGGGCGCGTTGGTGGCGACCACGGCGATGACCGACCCGGCACCGGGCGGGGCGCCCGCTCCGGAATTGGCAGCATGGTCGGCCATCGGGTTGTCGGCGGCCAGGTCCTCGCCGAGCGGGATGCCAGCCAGGACCAGCTCGTGGCGGCGGCCGAAGTTGGCCTGGACGAACACGCCGACCGTGTAGTCGCCGACGATCCGGGAGGCGGTGCCGGAGCCGCCCTTGAACTGGTAGCAGTTCATCCCGGTGCCGCCGCCGACCGAGCCCTCCTCGACCGGGCCGGTGCTGGTCGCGTCCAGCGCGGCGATCACCGTGTCCTCGGTGACGTGGTGGCCGTTGATGTCGTTCAGGTAGCCGTCCCAGGTCTCGGCGGCCACCGGGAGCAGCCATGCGTCCGCAACCTCGGGATAGTGCCGGATGGTCCAGGCCACGATGCCGGCGTGCGCGACGCCGACCGCGTGGGTGTTGGTGATCGCGACCGGGCCGGTGAACGTGCCGGACTCGTTGATCCAGGAGACCCCGGTCATCTCGCCGTTGCCGTTCTGGGAGTGGAATCCGGCCGCCACCGGGTCGCCGGTGCCGACCGGGCCGCGCGGGTGGATGGCGGTGACGCCGGTGCGCACGTGGTCGCCCTTGATCAGGGTGACGTAGCCGACCTCGAGGCCGGGCACGTCGGTGATGGCGTTCCACCGGCCGGGATGCCCGGCGAACGGCAGCCCGAGGGCCCGGGCGCGCGGCTTGCCCACCGGGGTGGCGCGGTGCTCGGCGGGCCCGGTCACGCCGACTCCGCGGTCATCGTCATGGTGATGAGGGTAACCTCCGCAGCAGCAGCGCGGTCTGCTGAGTGAACCCGTACCCGAGGCTGGCCGGGACTCTGGCGAGCGGTTCGGAGCGCTATACCGATGTACACAAATCGGAGTACACTTAGTTCGTGACTGAGGATGACAGCAGGATGAACGTCCGGGACGTCCGCGCCAATCTCGCCGCAGTACTTGGTCGTGCGCAGAACGGCAGCCCTACTGTCATCATGCGTAACGGCGAGCCAGTGGCCGCCGTCGTGCCAATCGAGGATTTCAACGTCCTTGAAGAGGCCGTCGACCGTTATTTCTCCCGCGAGGCCGACCGTGACCTGGCCGCGGACCCCGATGCACGCACGTACAGCATGTCCGAGGTAGTGGCTGCGATCTTCGGCGAGGACACCGGTCAGAGCGTCGCATGAAGTACGCGTTCCGCTGGCGCGAACGCGCCGTCCGCCAGCTTCGAGCGATCCCGCAGTCGGCTGCACTCACTATCTTGCGGGCCCTTACCCCCCTCGGGGACGATCCGCGGAGGCAGGACGCCGACATCAAGAAACTGGCCGGGTACACCGACCGGTACCGGCTACGCGTGGGCGACTACCGGGTCATCTACGAGATCGTGGACGAGCAGCTCATCATTTTGATCGTCGGTGTCGGCCACCGCCGCGAGGCCTACCGCGCACTGTCTTGAAACGTGGCCCGGTCACACTCTTGCCGCGTGCCGGTTCATGCCAGGGGAGGCGGGCGATGCGAAGATGGCCGGCGGCGATCGGGAGCGCGATCTATTTCGCGGTAGCGGCGGGGACCTTCGCCGTGCTGGTCCCGTGGCTGGTGACCGGCTGGCAGTTTCACCGGCCGTGGTCTTACTGGGAGGTAGCGCAGGCGGCGGGTGCGCTGCTGATCGGCCTTGGGGTCGTGCCGGTGGTGAGCGTGTTCGTGCAGTTCACGCGGGCCGGGGGTACTCCCCTGCCGCTGGCCCCAACCCGGCGGCTGGTGGTGAGCGGGTTCCACCGGTACGTCCGCAACCCGATCTACCTGGGATCGCTGCTGATCTTCGCAGGCGAGGCGCTGCTGTTCGGATCGCTTCGCCTGCTGGTATACACGGCAGCCGGATGGGCGGGGGCGGCGGTGTTCGTGCGGTGGTACGAGGAGCCCGCCCTGACGCGCAGGTTCGGGGCCGAGTACGAGGCGTACCGGCGCGCGGTGCCGGCCTGGCGGCCTCGCCTGCATCCCTGGCGGCCGGCGGGCGGGACTGGCGGCGCGGCTGGCGGGCCCGTGGCGGGGCCGGGCTAGGGCAGGGCCAGGGTGACGGGACGGGCGCGGGGCGGGACGACGACGGTGGCGGAGCCGCCGGAGCGGTGGGCCAGGCTGGTGAAGTGGCCGGGGTCGCCGGTGTTGCCTTCGATGGCGTCGTAGTGCATGGGGATGACGTAGGAGGGGCCGACCTGGGCGCAGAGCCAGGCGGCTTCGGTCTCGTTCATGTTGCCGACGATGCCGGCCGACTCGCGCATGTGGTCGCGGCCGTTGATGGGCAGCATGAGCACGTCGGGGGCCAGCGCGGCCAGGGCGGTGGGCAGCTCGGGGTAGACCAGGCCGTCGCCGGCGTGATAGATGCGGATCCCGCCGATCTCCACCACGTAGCCGAGGAACCGGACCGGGTCGCCCGCCGGAGCGAACTCGTAGACCACGGGCTGGTCGCCGCCGATCCCGTGCAGGGACGGCACCGGGTGCACGGTTACGTCCGCGTCGCGCAGTTCCGCCCCGGGTTCGGCGCCCTTGAGGCGGTCCTGGCTGATGCCGGCGCTGGCCGCGATCTCGGCCACGGGCGCGGGGACCACGATCGTGGCCTGCGCGTTGACCGCGCAGAACTCGCGCAGGAACGGCAGGTCCAGGTGGTCTACGTGCTCGTGGGTGCACAGCACGAGGGTGACGTCGGCGAAGTCCGGTGCCGAGGCCGGCGGCGGGTAACGCCGGTCGGGGCGGTCGGACAGGAAGGGGTCGATCAAGACCCGGCTCTGTCCGGCCGCGAGGCGAAAGCCCGACTGGCCGTACCAGGTGACAGATACAGAATCCATGGCCCGTTCCGTATAGAAATGATCTGACCGTGGCGGGCTCGGGCCCGCGCGATGGGCATGAAACCCGCCCTTCACTACCCTCTAGCGTAGTGAAACCCCGGTTTCATCACCTCGGGTGGCTTAGCGGGTGGCATGGCGGGCGGGTGGCTTAGCGGTCGTCGCTGAGGACTGGCTCGGGGAGAGTGCCGGCGTTGTGCTCCTGCAGGCGCCAGCGGCCGTAGCGGACGCCGAGCACCGACCAGGAGCAGTTGGACAGCGGGCCGAGCACGCCGGACAGCTCGTCGGGCATGCCCAGCAGGCGCGACATGCCCAGGCGCAGCGCGGCGCCGTGGCTGACCACCACGGCCAGGCCGTCGCGGCCGCTGTTGTCATGGGCGCTGCCCTGCTCGGCGACGGTCGCGGCGGCCCGGTGCAGCGCGGCGGCGACCCGGTTGGCGACCATGGCGGCCGGCTCGCCGTCCGGCGGCGTCCAGGTCGCGTGCGCCTGCGGGTACCGCTCGCGGATCTCGGTGTCAGTCAGGCCCTCCCAGCAGCCGCCGTGCCGTTCCCGCAGGTCCTTGTCGAGCGTCACCTCCAGCCCGGTCAGCCGGGCGAGCGGCGCGGCGGTGCCGGACGCGCGGGCCAGGTCGGAGGAGACGATCAGGTCAGGACGGAGCGCGGCGAGCAGGCGCGCGGCCCGCTCCGCCTGGGCCTCGCCGGTTTCATCGAGCGGGATGTCGCTCTGCCCCTGGAAGCGGCGCTCGGCGTTCCACCTCGTCTGCCCGTGCCGCCACAGGACCAGCCGGACCCGGTCGCTCAGGAGGTCCTCCCGGGATTTACGACCAGCTCGGGCAGCGGGATCTGGGGACAGTCCTTCCAGATCCGCTCGAGCGCGTAATAGGTGCGTTCCTCGGAATGCTGCACGTGGACTACGACCTCGAGGTAGTCGAGCAGTACCCAGCGGCCCTCGCGCTCGCCCTCGCGGCGGATCAGCTGTGCGCCGGCCTGGCGCATGCGGAGCTCGATCTCGTCGACGATGGACCGGACCTGCCGGTCGTTCGACGCCGAGCACAGCACGAAGGCGTCGGTGATCACGAGCTGCTCGCTCACGTCGTAGGCGATTATGCCGTCGGCAAGCTTGTCCGCGGCCGCCAGTGCGGCGGTTTCCACAAGCTCGACGGCCCTCGGTGTGGCAGTCACGAGTGCTTGTCGGCCTCCCTCGGTCGGTTCGCGTTCCTTATTAGCGTCTCACAGCGCGCTGTCATTTTGCCTTCGCGTATAGCTCGCGCTTGGCGATGTACTGCACGACCCCGTCCGGCACCAGGTACCAGACCGGCTCGCCCGCCTCGACCCGGGCACGGCACTCGGTGGACGAGATGGCCAGCGCCGGGATCTCGACCAGGCTGACCTTGCCGTCGGGCAGACCCGCCCCCGACAGCCGGTGGCCCGGACGGGTACAGCCTACGAAATGCGCGAGAGTGAAAAGCTCATCCGCGTCGTGCCAGGTCAAGATCTCGGCCAGCGCGTCGGCGCCGGTGATGAAGAACAGCTCGTCGTCGGGGCCGTTCTTGCCGTGGATTTCGCGCAGCGTGTCGATGGTGTAGGTGGGCCCAGGGCGGTCGATGTCGACCCGGCTGACGCTGAACCGAGGGTTGGACGCGGTGGCGATCACCGTCATCAGATAGCGGTCCTCGGCGGGCGAGACCTGGCGGTTTTCCTTCTGGTAGGGCTGCCCGGTGGGGACGAAGATGACCTCGTTGAGCGCGAAGATGTGCGCCACCTCGCTGGCGGCAACCAGGTGTCCGTGGTGGATGGGATCGAACGTTCCGCCCATGACACCGATCCGTCGCATGACCCCGTATGGTACCGGCTCGTGTCGGATCCATCTGGTCGGTCACAGGGCTATGATCGAGATATGACTTCAGTGCCAGATCGCGCGCGGGTCCGGCTCACCGGCATCTCATCCCGCGCCTATGAGCATCCCGCAGACCGCTCGGCGCTGGTCGCGCTGCGCAAGCTGACCGGTTTCGACGTACTGCTGCGCAAGCTGTTCGGCCTGTTCAACGAGCGGGCCTTCCGGCTGACGTACCTGGCGAGCGCCGTGCGTGCCTCCGAGCGGCAGTTCCCGCACGTGTACGAGCTGGTCAGGGACGGCTCCTACATCCTGGACCTGCCCGACGTACCCGAGGTGTACGTGAGCCAGGACCCGACCGTGAACGCGATGGCGCTCGGCCGGGACAAGCCGTTCATCGTCATCACCACCGGCATGATCAACCTGTACGACCCCGAGGAACTGCGCTGGGTGATCGGGCACGAGCTCGGCCACATCCTGTCCGGGCACGCGGTGTACCGGACCATGCTGCTGATCCTGCTCCGGCTGGCGGCGCGGGCCGCGTTCCTGCCGCTCGCGCTGGCCCTCACGGCGATCATCTGGGGTCTGGAGGAGTGGTTCCGCAAGTCCGAGCTGTCCTGCGACCGGGCCGGGCTGCTGGCCGGACAGGACCTGGACGCGGCTCGCCGCGCGCTGATGAAGCTGGCCGGCGGCGCGTACCTGTCCGAGCTGAACCCCGACGCGTTCCGCGAGCAGGCGCACGAGTACGACGCGGTGCCGGACCTGCGGGACAGCATCTTGAAGATCATGCAGCTGCAGGGGAACACGCACCCGTTCGCGGTGGTGCGGTTCGCCGAGCTCGACTACTGGGCCACGCACGGCGAGTACGAGCGGATCCTGGGCGGCGACTACCCGCACCGGGACACCGACGCCAACGCCTCGGTGGGCGAGGAGATCAGGAACGCCGCCAAGTCGTATCAGGAGTCGTGGAGCCGGTCTCAGGACCCGCTGGTCGGCATCTTCCGCGGCGTCGCGGAGAGCGCCGCGCGGGCGGGCGGCGGCCTGTTCGACCGGATGACCAACCGTGGCGGCGGTAACAGCGGGGACGACGACAACTAGCCGGGTTTGATTTCGCCCTCGTCACCTGGGGTCTTTTGCTCCGGGTGGCGGGGGCGTTTTCATGGTGCGGGAAAGAGGATCACGAGGTCGTCGCGGTGCACTACTTCTCGTTCGTATTCGGGGCCTAGCTTGCTGGCCAGCCACCTCGTGGAGCGGCCCATCAGGCCGGGGATCTCGGCGGCGTCGTAGTTGACCAGGCCGCGCGCGATGACCAGGTTGTTCTCGTCGCGGAGGTTCACCGGGTCGCCCGCGTCGAAGGTGCCCTCGACGCCGGTGATGCCGGCCGGCAGCAGGCTGGCGTGGCGTTTGACCACCGCCTCGACGGCGCCCTGGTCGAGGTTCAGGCTGCCGCGGGCCACCGCCGCGTGCTTGAGCCACAGCAGCCTGGTCGCGGGGCGGCGGCCGTGGGCCGCGAAGTAGGTGCCGACTGGGTTGCCGGCCAGGGCCGTCGTCGCGCTGGCCGCGTCGGCCACCACGGTGGGGATGCCGGCCGCGGAAGCGATCAGGGCCGCCTCCACCTTGGTCGCCATGCCGCCGATGCCCGTCGCTCCGGCGCGGCCGAGGCGGACGCCTTCAAGGTCGGCCTGGCCGCGTACCTCGGCGATCAGCTGGGCCGCGCCGCGGCGCGGGTCGCCGTCGTACAGGCCGTCCACGTCGGAGAGCAGGACGAGCGCCGTGGCCCGCGTGACGTGGGCGACGAGCGCGGCCAGCCGGTCGTTGTCGCCGAACCTGATCTCGTCGGTGGCCACCGTGTCGTTCTCGTTGACCACCGGCAGGACACCGAGCTCAAGCAGCCGGTCCAGGGTGCGCTGGGCGTTGCGGTAGTGGGTCCGGCGCATCAGGTCGTCCGCGCTGAGCAGGACCTGGCCGGTGCGGATGCCGTGCCGGGCGAAGGCCGCGGTGTACCGAGCGATGAGCAGGCCCTGGCCGACGCTGGCCGCGGCCTGCTGGGTAGCCAGGTCGTTGGGGCGCCGGGTCAGGCCCAGGGGGACCAGGCCGGATGCGATGGCCCCGGAGGAAACCAGCACGACCTGCCTGCCTTCGGCGTGGCGGGAGGCCAGGGCGGCGGCCAGGGCCGTGATCCGGTCGTCGTCGATCTCGCCGGCCGCGGTGGTGAGCGAGGAGGAGCCGATCTTGACCACCACGCGGGCCGCGGTGGCGATGTCCTGGCGCGGGCCGGCCGTTGTGTCCCTTTCGGGGACGGCGGTCACGGGGAGAGCCGGGAGTCGGTGCCGCGCGGGCCGCGATGCGGCCGGGCACCGCTGCTCATCGGAACGCCGGGTTCCCAGTCGAAGACGACCGCGTTGTCCGGCTCGCCGATCAGGACCTCGGCGCCTGGCTCGGCGCCCGCGTCGGCGAGCGCCTCCTCCACGCCCAGGCGGGCCAGCCGGTCGGCCAGGTAGCCGATCGCCTCGTCGTTGCTGAAGTCGGTCTGCTGGACCCAGCGCCGCGGCTTCTCGCCGCGGATCAGGAACGAGTCCTCGCCGAGGCGGATGACCTCAAAGCCAGGCTCGTCGACGCGCTTGACCGCCACCTTGACCCGGACGTGCTCGGCGGGCTGTTCGGCCGGACGGGCGGCGCGGTCCGCGGCGACCAGCGCGGCCATGGCGAAGCCGAGCGGGCGCAGGCCCTCGCCGGTGGCGGCGGAGATCTTGAACACCTGGTAGCCGCGTTGTTCGAGATCCGGCTTGACCTGATCGGCGCGTTCTCGGGCGGCCGGGACGTCGATCTTGTTCAGGACGATGAGCCGCGGCCTGGTGATGAGGTCGACACCGGTCGCCTCGCCGTAGGCGGTCAGCTCGTGCTCGATCGCGGCCAGGTCGGCGACGGGGCTGCGGCCGGGTTCCTCGGTGGCGCAGTCGAGCACATGGACCAACATGGAACACCGCTCCACGTGGCGGAGGAAGTCGTGGCCCAGGCCCTTGCCCTGGCTGGCGCCCGGGATCAGCCCGGGCACATCGGCCACGACGAACTGGACGTCGCCGGCCTCTACCACGCCCAGGTTGGGGATCAAGGTGGTGAACGGGTAGTCGGCGATCTTGGGCCGGGCCGCGGACATGGCCGCGATGATCGAGGACTTGCCGGCGTTGGGGAAGCCGACCAGCCCGACGTCGGCGATCGTCTTCAGCTCGAGGATGAGGTCAAGGTGCTGGCCCGGCTCGCCCTTGAGCGCGAAACCCGGCGCCTTGCGCCGTGTGCTCGCCAGGGCCGCGTTGCCGAGGCCGCCCCGGCCGCCGGCCGCGGCCACGAACTGGGTGCCGACGCCGACCAGGTTGGCGAGCACCTCGCCGTCCGCGGTCTTGACCTCGGTGCCGTTCGGCACGGGGATGATCAGATCCGGGCCGTTGGCGCCGGTCCGGTTGGAGCCCTCCCCCTGCCGGCCGTTGCCGGCCTTGCGTACCGGGCGGCGGTGGAAGTCGAGCAGTGTGGCCGAGCTCGCGTCAACCTGGAGGATCACGTCGCCGCCGCGGCCGCCGTTGCCGCCGTCGGGGCCGCCGAGCGGCTTGAACTTCTCCCGGTGGATCGAGGCGCAGCCGTTTCCGCCGTGGCCCGCCTCTACTCGCAGCGTGACCCGGTTGGCGAACTCCGCCACTGTCGTTCCCTCGTTCTCTTCTCTGTTTGCATGGAAGTCTTGGCATGGGAAAGGCGGGCCAGGTTGCCCGGCCCGCCTTTGTGGTTCTGCTGGTCCCGGCGAGCCTACGCCGGCGGCTCGGCGGTCTGCGCCGGGACGATGCTCACGGCCCGGCGGCCGCGGACCTTGCCGAACTCCACCGTCCCGCCGACCAGGGCGAACAGCGTGTCGTCGCCGCCGCGTCCCACACCATGACCGGGGTGGAAGTGCGTACCGCGCTGGCGGACGATGATCTCGCCCGCGTTCACCAGCTGGCCGCCGTAGCGCTTGACGCCGAGGCGCTGGGCCTTCGAGTCACGGCCGTTGCGGCTGGATGACGCGCCCTTCTTGTGTGCCATCTCAGTCCTCCTCCGCCTTGGCGCTGCTGCTCTTCGCGGCACCGGCCTTCGCGCTGCTGGCCTTCGTCGTGCTGGCCTTGGCGCTGCTCGCCTTGGCGGTGCTCGCCTTAGCGGTGCTTGCCTTAGCGGTGCTTGCCTTAGCGGGGCTGGCCTTGGCGCTCTTGACGTCGGTGCCGATTCCGGTGATCCGCACCTGGGTGTACCGCTGCCGGTGGCCGAGGCGGCGCCGGTAGCCGGTCTTGTTCCGGTACTGGATCATGTTGATCTTGGGGCCTGCCGCGTCACCGACGATATCCGCCGTGACCTGGTAGCGGCCGACCTCGGCGGGGTCGCTGATCACGCGGTCACCGTCAACGACCAGCAGGGCGGTCAGGGTGATACTCGACCCGGCCTTGCCGTCCAGCTTGTCGACGGTGACGACGTCATCCAGCGCGACCTTTTCCTGCCTGCCGCCGCAGCGCACAATCGCGTACACCCGAGAACTCTCTTTCGTTGCGCTTTCCTTGCGTGCCCCGGCGCGCCGGTGGTCACCACGGCGGCTCGCTTGCACATCGGGGCCCGCCCAGCGGGCAACTCCCGATCGCCAAGGCTACCAGACCGCGGCGGATCCACGAACTCGGACCGGAGCGATGGTCAGGCGGCGCCGTCCTGAGCCGGCGCGGGCTCCGGCAGGGGGGCCGGAGGTGCG
Organism: uncultured Actinomycetes bacterium; assembly: GCA_963819785.1. Lineage (GTDB taxonomy): Bacteria > Actinomycetota > Actinomycetes > Streptosporangiales > Streptosporangiaceae > Palsa-504. The sequence continues at coordinate 751,707 of CAWFXW010000026.1, forward strand.
GGGGCCTCAGGTGCGGCTGGTGCTTCCGCCACTGCGTCCGCGGCTGCGTCCGCGTGGCGGCGCTGGCGGCGCTGGCGGCGCTGGCGGCGCTGGTGCCCGACCGGCGGCGGCGACGGCGGCCGTTGCCGCTTCGCTGCGGCTCGGCCTGGCCGCTGGGAGCCTCGGCGGTGACCGCCGGGGTGGTGTCCGCGTGCTGGGCATCAGCTTGCTGGCCGTCGGCGGCGCTCGGGTCCGGGGCGGGGGTGTCCGTGCGGACGCGAGCGGCGATGGTAGCCGGGCTCGCGTTACCGCCGCGGGACCCGTTGCCGCCGTTGCCTCCGCCACGCTGGTGCACGTGGTGGGAGGCCTGCGTGTCCGCCTCGGGGTCGAACGCGACGATCACGCCGCGCCCGTTGCAGCACTCGCACGGCACCGAGAAGGCCTCGAGCAGGCCCGCGCCGACCCGCTTCCGGGTCATCTGGACCAGCCCCAGCGAGGTGACCTCGGCCACCTGATGCTTGGTCCGGTCCCGGGCCAGGCATTCCAGCAGCCTGCGGAGCACCAGCTCGCGGTTGCTCTCCAGAACCATGTCGATGAAGTCGATGACCAGGATGCCGCCCACGTCACGCAGCCGGAGCTGGCGGACGATCTCCTCGGCGGCCTCCAGGTTGTTCCTGGTGACGGTCTCCTCGAGGTTCCCGCCCTGGCCGGTGAACTTGCCGGTATTGACGTCGATGACCGTCATGGCCTCGGTCTTGTCGATGACCAGCGAGCCGCCGCTGGGCAGCCACACCTTGCGTTCCAGCGCCTTGGCCAGCTGCTCGTCAATGCGATAGGCGCCGAACACGTCGCGGTCGTCGGTCCAGCGGGTGAGGCGTTCGGCCAGGTGCGGGGCGACGTACCGGACGTATTCGTCGACCGTGTCCCAGCCCTCGTCGCCGGCCACGACCAGGTTGGAGAAGTCTTCGTTGAACACGTCCCTGATGACCCGGATGGTCAGGTCGGGCTCGCTGTAGAGCAGCGCGGGCGCGCTGGCCGTCTTGGCCTTCTTCTCGATCGCCTCCCACTGAGCGGCGAGGCGGGACACGTCGCGGGCCAGCTCTTCCTCGGCCGCGCCCTCGGCCGCGGTGCGGACGATGACGCCACCATCCTCCGGCATGACCTTCTTCAGGATCTGCTTGAGCCGGTTCCGTTCGGTGTCGGGCAGCTTGCGGCTGATGCCGGTCATCGACGCGCCGGGCACGTAGACCAGGTACCGGCCGGGCAGGCTGATCTGGCTGGTCAGCCGGGCGCCCTTGTGCCCGACCGGATCCTTGGTGACCTGCGCGAGCAGCGACTGGCCGGCCTTGAGCGCGGACTCGATCCGCTTGGGCTGGCCCTCCAAACCGCTGACGTCGAAGTTGACCTCGCCCGCGTAGAGCACCGCGTTACGGCCCTTGCCGACATCGACGAACGCGGCCTCCATGGACGGCAGGACGTTCTGCACCTTGCCCAGGTAGACGTTGCCCACGTAGGACTGGTGGCTGGACCGGTTCACGTAGTGCTCGACCAGCACCCCGTCTTCCAGCACCGCGATCTGGGTCCGGTCCTTGCGCTGGCGGACCACCATGGTCCGCTCGACCGACTCGCGGCGAGCCAGGAACTCCGACTCGGTGATGATCGGCGGACGCCGCCGGCCGGTTTCCCGGCCCTCACGGCGCCGTTGCTTCTTGGCCTCGAGCCGGGTCGAACCCTTGACCGACCGCACGTCGTCACTGCTGGCACGGCCGGCTGCGCCGGCGGGGCTGGCGTGGCCGGCGGGGCTGGCTGCGCCGGCGGGGCCGTTCGGCTCGCGGACGTGGACCACGGTGTCCGGCGGGTCATCGGCGCTGAGCTCGGAGCCGGTCCCGTCGGCCGATCCGCGGCGCCGCTTGCGCCGCCGACGGCGCGCCACGCCGGTCTCCCCGTCTCGGGCCTCGCCGGAGTCGGCGCCGTCATCCGGTCCGCCATCCTCGGCCGTCTCCGCGGATCCCTCGGCAGCCTGCGGGTCGGCGGCGTCCTGGGCCGGGGCGGCCCGCCGGGTACGCGTCCTTGACGACCGGGACCGGGGGGTCACCGGCTGATCCTGGGCGGCGGCCTCGGCGTCGGGGCCGGACTGAGCCCCGTCGGCGTCCTGGCTGGCCGGGGCATCCGCGGTCTCGGCCGCGCCGTCCTCGGCGGGCCGGGTCCGGCTGCGGGTGGGCCTGCGCCTGCGGCGGCGCGCGGCGGCGGTGCCGTCGTCATCGCCGCCGGCGTCATCGACCGCGTTGAAGTTGTCGGGCGGCCCGGCGGGCCGGGTGGACACCGTTGGCTGGGTGGTAACCGGCGCGGCCGCGGGCCGCATCGCCGGCGGCTGGAACACCACCTGCGGCGGCTGGAACACGGCCGCTGGCACGCTCGGCGCGGGTGCGTTCAGCTCCCCGGCCGCGCGCCCTCCCCCGGCGCTGTCACTGTTTTCTCTGTCGTACAGCTCGCTCTCGAGCATTCGGGCAATCTCCAGTCAGGCCCCCGGGCGCGCGAGTTACGCACGCCGCGCGGGGGCACACATTGTCAACGTAGGCACAGGCGGAGCCGCTCTGGCGGCGGCTCTGGCCACGCGCGTTAGACACGCGGGACCGGCCGCACTGAGCCTGGTTTCCTGTCTTCATGTCATGGCTCCCTGCACCACAGCAACGCCCTCATAACACGCTCGTCCCGGCCAGAAGGGCCAGCGAACCCTGTGCCAGCCGGGTGGTTACGGGCGGCGAGGACGGGACGAGGCCGTACTGCTCGCGGAGCGCGGTCAGCACGTCATCGGGCCGTACAGCGGGAGCCATATGTAGAACAACCATTCGAAGAATGGCACAACCTTGTACACCTGCCACGGCAGCGCGCGGGCTGCCGTCAGGATCGGCCGATTCGAGCACGTCGAGCGTGACCACGGCCGCGCGGGCGTCCAGGCGCCGGACGCCCTTGTCAGTGAGGCGCTCAACGGGCGCCGCACTGAGGGCGAGGAAACCGGCGACGGCCCGCTCAGCCGCCGCCTGCTCCACGCCCGGCAGAACTACTCGCCACTGCGACGCCTCCAGGGCGCTTGGCCCCGCGGAGTCCTCGGTGACGTCGATCACATCTATCCCATCAGGCAAAGTCTCGTTCAGCCGCTCGCACACGTGTGCCGCGGCCTGGCGGGAAGTCAGCGCAATACTCAGGTACTCGGCCTCGCTCGCCACCCCGGTCTGAGTTCCTCCCGCATAGGAGATCCTCGGGTGCGGCGTGAACCCGGCAGAGTAGGCGATCGGCAGCCCGGCCCGGCGCACTCCCCGCTCGAAGACGCGCGCCACGTCCCTGTGGCTGGCAAACCGCATCTTTCCGCGCTTAGCATACCGGACCACCAGATGCTGCACTGCAGGCAACTGGGCCGCCGGTCCGGTCACACTACCTCCCGCCCACTACGGGAAGCAGGCGCCTCCCGTCGAGCCGCTCCCCGGTCGGACCCACCTGGATCTCGGTACCCATAGCTGAGCAGACCCCGCATTCATAACACGGAGTCCAGCGGCAATCTTCCACCTCGGCCGGTCCCTCGGGGGCGATGGATTCCTGCCAGTCCTGCCAGAGCCAGTCGCGGTCAAGGCCCGCGTCCAGGTGATCCCAGGGGAGCACCTCACTGTAATCACGTTCGCGCGTAGTGTACCATGCGACGTCCACCGGCTCGGCGGCCAGCGCGGACGCGGCGTTGCGCGTCCACCGCTCGAACGAGAAATGCTCGCTCCACCCGTCAAATCGCGCGCCGTCCCGCCACGCGGCCTCGATGACCTTGCCCACCCGGCGGTCACCCCGGGACAGCAGGCCCTCGATGATGCCCGGCTGGCCGTCGTGGTAGCGGAACCCGATGGCCTTGGCGTAGCCACGGTCGGCGCGCAGCGCGCCGCCGAGCTTGCGCAGCCGCTCGTCCACCACCTCGGCCGGGCACTGGGCGGCCCACTGAAACGGCGTGTGCGGCTTGGGCACGAAGCCGCCGATCGAGACCGTGCAGCGGATGTCGCGCCGGCCGGCCGCCTCCCGGCCCGCGGCGATGACCCGGCGGGCCAGCTGGGCTACGGCCAGTACGTCCTCGTCGGTCTCGGTGGGCAGCCCGCACATGAAGTACAGCTTCACCTGCCGCCAGCCACTGGCGTAGGCCGTGGTCACGGTGCGGATCAGGTCGTCCTCGGTGACCATCTTGTTGATCACCTTGCGCATCCGCTCGGAGCCGCCCTCGGGAGCGAAGGTCAGCCCGGAGCGGCGGCCGTTGCGGCTCAGCTCGTTGGCCAGGGTCACGTTGAACGCGTCCACCCGGGTGGACGGGAGCGACAGGCCGACGTTCGTGCCCTCGTAGCAGTCGGCGAGGTCGACCGCGATCTCGTCGATCTCGCTGTGGTCGGCGCTGGACAGGGACAGCAGGCCGACTTCGTCGAACCCGCTGGCCTGGAGGCCGTTCGCGACCATCGAGCCGACGGTGGTGATGGACCGCTCCCGGACCGGCCGGGTGATCATCCCGGCCTGGCAGAACCGGCAGCCGCGGGTGCAGCCGCGGAAGATCTCCACGCTGTACCGCTCGTGCACGGTCTCCGCGACCGGGACGATGGGCCGGCGCGGATAGGGCCACGCGTCCAGGTCCATCACTGTATGTTTCGAAACTGTGGGCGGAACACCTTGACGGTTCGGAGTCACGTTCGATATCCTGCCGTCAGGGTGATACGTTACGTCGTAGAAGCGGGGTACGTAGGCAACCGTCGAGAGCCGCAGCAGCAGGCCGTCCCGGCCGCCGGGCTGCCCGGCGCGCTTCCAGTCACGGATCAGGCCGGTGATGGCGAGCACGGCCTGCTCACCGTCACCAAGAACCACGGCGTCCAGGAAGTCGGCGATGGGTTCCGGGTTGAACGCCGCGTGGCCCCCGGCTATGACGAGGGGGTGATCGCCGGTCCGTTCGGAAGAAAAAAGCGGGATCCCCGCCAGATCGAGCACGGTGAGGAGGTTTGTATAGGCCATCTCGGTCGCGAAGCTGATCCCGAGCGCGTCGAAGGCGCCGACCGGGCGGTGCGCGTCCACCGTGAACTGAGGTACGCCGTGTTCGCGCATGAGCGTCTCGAGGTCGGGCCACACGGTGTACGTGCGCTCGGCGAGCACGCCCTCGCGCTCGTTCAGCACCTCGTAGAGGATCTGGACGCCCTGGTTGGGCAGCCCGACCTCGTAGGCGTCCGGATAGCACAGCGCCCACCGGACGTCGGCGCTGTCCCAGTCCTTGATGACTGAGCCAACCTCACCGCCGACGTACTGGATCGGCTTGCGCACGCGCGGCAGCAGCTGCTCGAGCGCCGGGTAGAACGGAGTCAACAGGCATCTAAGTAGGTTATCTGAACGGGCCGTGGTGATACCGCAGCGCAGCGGATCGCTCGCCGGGGCCGAGCGGTCCGGGGATACGATTGGCACGCTATGGGCGGACCAGACGTGCGCCCGGTCGTGATCCTGGCCGACGATGACGAGGCGATCACGTCCAACCTGGCGCCATTCCTCGACCGGGCCGGGTTTACCGTGCACGTCGCCTCGGACGGGGATGCCGCGCTCGAGCTGGTCGAGCGGCTCGATCCGGACGGCTGCGTACTCGACGTGCTGATGCCGGGACCGGACGGGCGGGAGGTGCTGCGCCGCCTGCGGCGCGGCGGTCGCTGGCTGCCGGTCGTGCTGCTCACCCAGGTCGGCGAGTCGGCCGAGCGGGCGATCGCCCTCGACGAGGGCGCGGACGACTACCTCAACAAGCCCTTCGACCCATATGAGCTGCTCGCGCGGCTCCGCGCGGTGCTGCGCCGCGCCCGGCCCGGGCGCAGGCCGCTCTCGGCGTCGCCGACGCTGCGCGCCGGTGACCTGCGGATGGACCGGATCTCCCGGCGCGCCTGGCTCCGGGACGCTGAGCTCGTGCTCACGCCGAAGGCGATGCTGCTGCTTGACTACCTGCTCACCCACCCGGACGAGCTGATGACCCGGGAGCGGCTGCTCGAGGTCTTGTGGGGGTTCGACTTCCCGGTCGGGACGCGGGCGGTGGACAACCGGATCGCGGAACTGCGCCGCGCGCTGAGCGACGATCCCGCGCGGCCGGAATGGATCGCGACCGTACCCGGCCAGGGCTACCGGTTCGTGGCCCGGGTGGACGACGCGCGATGAGGCGCGCGCCGCCGGATCGTGCGCGGAGTTCTCGCCCCGCTGCTCGGCGGGGTGATCCTCGGGGTCATCCTGCAGGCGGCCGACCCCCGGGTGCGGCTGTACACGGCGGCGGCACCGGGCCTGGTGGCGGCGCCGCCGGGCCTGCTCGGCACGGCCGTGGTGGCCATCGCCATCCTGGCCCGGCGGCGGGCTATGAGCGCCGCGGCGGTGGCGGCCGCGGCGGCGAGCGCGGCGGCCGTCCGGCAGGTGGCCGAGGAAGCCGCCAGGGACCGGCTCCGCTTTTTCATGCGGCTGGACCATGAGCTGAAGAACCCGCTGACCGCGATCCGCGCCGGGCTGGCGAACATCGAGCAGGGCGGGGGCATGGCCCTGGCCAGCGCCGGGACCGTCGCGGCCCTGGCCAGCGTGTCGGTCGCAGGCGGACCGGATCGCCCGGCTGGTCGGCGATCTGCGCAAGCTGGCCGACCTGGAGACCCAGGAGATCGAGATGGCACCGGTCGACGTGACCGGCCTGCTCGACGAGGTAGCCGAGGCCGTCGCCGAGATCCCCGAGGCCCGCCGAGCGGATTATCCGGGTGACGGTGCCCCGGGCCCCGTGGCCGCTGCCGCTGGTCGAAGGCGACCGGGACCTGCTGTTCATCGCCGTGCAGAACCTGGTCGCCAACGCGGTCAAGTTCTCCGCCCCCGGTGACACGGTCGAGGTCCGGGCCAGCGAGGACGGCGATGCGCTGCTGCTCGAGGTGGCCGACACCGGGGCCGGAATCCCGCCGGACGAGATCGGGCAGGTCTGGCAGGAACTGGCCCGGGGCCGGGCCGCGCGCAGCCTGCCCGGGACCGGCATCGGGCTCGCGCTGGTCCGCGTCATCGTCGTCCGGCATGGGGGGCAGGTAGCCGTCCGCAGCCGGGATGGCCAGGGCACGGTGGTCGGTATCCGGCTACCGGTACCAGAGCGTGCCAGGATCGCGCCGGATGTCCCTAGTTTGCGACAAGACCGGGATACGCCCGGAATGGCCGCCGTCTAGCTTGGCACCTGTGCGACGCGGCGTCGCACGATTGCGCCCCGACCAACTGAGGGAATTCGATGATCAACTACCGCTCTGCCGTGCTGAGCCTGGCGGCCGGTGCGGCCGGCCTGTCCGTGACCGCGTGCACCGCCGGGATCACCACGGCCAGCTCGCCCACGGCCAGTGCGCGCGCTCCGGCCCGGAGCGCGTCCGTGGCCGCGACCGGGTCCTCGTCGAGCCGGGCCAGTTCGGGCCGCATGATAACGGTCACCGGATCGGTCGGCCGCTTTCCGGTCCCGGCCCGGGCGAAGGTGACCGAGAACATCGCCATCGATCAGAAGGACGTCATCGTCGCCTTCGGCTCGGTTACCCCAGCCGACGTGTCGAGCTTCTATGCCACGGAACTGCCGCGGGCCGGGTACACGATCTCGGGCAACTCCGTGGTCAGCGAGGGTGGCGGCATCGTGGCGTTCATCTTTTTCAGCGGCCACGGCTACAAGGGCGACATCGGCGCGCTGTCCAAGGCCCCCGCCTCCGATGCGAGCTTGGGACTCGGGACCAAGAACGTGACCACGATCACGTTCACGCTGAAGTGAGGCCCGGCTTGCGGCCAAACCTGGCTCGTCCGGTCGGGCGGGCGTCTAGATTGGGCACCTGTGACTTCCGGACCGAGTGAAGGAAAGCGATGAACAGGTACCGCTCTGCTGCGCTGGCCCTGACCGCCTGCGCGGCCAGCCTGTCCGTGGCCGCGTGCTCGGCCGGGACCCCGTCGACCTCTAGTTCGTCCGCCGCGAGTTCGGCCTCGGCGAGCAAGAGCCCGGTCCCGGTTGTATCGTCCGCCGTGCCGACGTCCGGGCCGGCGATCGCGGGCCGTACGCTCCAGATCAACGGGAAGATCGGCAGCTTCCCGATCCCGGCCGCGGCGAAGATCGGCGAGAACATGTCGGGCGGCTCGTCGCTCCTCGTCGTCTTCGGCTCGGTCGCCCCCGAGGACGTGGCGCGTTTCTACGCCACGGCCCTACCGCAGGCCGGATTTACCGTCACGACCAACTCGCTGGTCAGCCAGGGCGGCCAGAACGGGGCGATCATCCAGTTCACCGGTCATGGTTTCAAGGGCAACATCGAATCGGTGGCTCAGTTCCCGGGCGCCGCCGTCGCCGGGATCGGCTCCACGAACGTGACCACGGTCATCATGTCCCAGTCGTCGTAGTAAGGCTTCAGCCTCGCTAGTCAGTGAAGACGCTGTGGTGGCGGCGGACGGACTGGAGCATGCCGATCGCGATCATGTCGGCGAAGATCGCCGAGCCGCCGTAGGAGACGAACGGCAGCGGCAGGCCGGTGATCGGCATGATGCCGATCGTCATGCCGATATTCACGAACGACTGGAACGTGAACCAGATCGCCACGCCGGAGGCGATCAGCACGCCGAACAGGTCGTCGGCGCGGGCGGCGATGCGGATCGCGCGGACGATGACGACGCCGAGCAGGACGACGATGGTGATCGTGCCGACGAAGCCGAGTTCCTCGCCGGCCACGGTGAAGATGAAGTCGGTCTGCTGAGAGGGCACGTAGTTGCCCGCCACTATCGAGCCGTGGAACAGCCCGGTGCCGAACATCCCGCCCGAGCCGACCGCGATCTTGGCCTGGGCCGCGTTGTAGCCTGCGCCGGCCAGATCGGCGGACGGGTGCAGGAACGAGGTGAACCGGGTCAGCTGATAGGACTTCAGCAGGTGCGTGCCGCCGACTAGGGCCACAGCCCCGCCCACGATCGCGGCCAGGCCGGCGATGATGCGCAGCTTGGTCCCGGAAAGCACGATCATGATGGCGGTCACCACGGCGAGCACCAGGGCCACGCCCAGCGCAGGCTCCTTCACGACCAGGACCAGCAGCGGCGCGGCGCAGGCCAGCGCGAGCAGCACCGAGCGCAGGCCCGGCGTGCCGCGCCACCGGGCCTGACTGAACACGGTGGCGAGGGCCAGGATGAGCGCGACCTTCGCGAACTCCGACGGCTCGACCTGGAAGCCGCCGGGCAGGTTGATCCACGCATGCGCTCCGTTGACCGCGTGGGTGGCGAACACGGCTAGCAGGCCGAGCACGGTCACGCCGTAGACGAACGGCGTCCACGAGCGCAGGCGGCGGATGTCGACGAAGCTCACCACGAGCATCAGGATCAGCCCGATGGCGGCCCACAGCGCCTGCTTGATCATGTAGGTGTGCGGGTTCGCGCCCACGGCCAGCAGCGAGGGCTGGGTGGCCGACCAGACGAGCAGGACGCCGATCGCGCTCAGCCCGCACACCACGACGACCAGCAGCCAGTCCATCTGGCGCAGGACCGAGTTCCGGGCCAGGGCCCGTGACATCAGGGACCGCGGGCGGCCCGTGAACGCACCGGGCCGCGGCACGGTGTACCCGCGGACCCTGTAGCTCGGGCTGGACCGGCCCAGCATCATGGCTCCCTGGTGTAGCCGGCCGGCGCGACGATCGTGCCGGTGGTGGTGATCTGCGGTAGCGCGGATGGCACGTGACCGCTGGGCACCGCGGCCTTGTGCCCCTCGAGGCCGTAGATGTCGTCCCAGATCTGGCGGACCGCGGGGGCGGCCACGTCGGCGCCGTAACCGGAGTTCGGGACCATGACCAGGACCACGTACTTCGGGTTGTTGCACGGTGCGAACGAGGCGAACACCGAGGTGGCGTTCTTGCCGAACAGCTGGGCGGTACCGGTCTTGCCCGCCACGCAGACCTGGTTGAGCGGGAACCCGCTGAAGGCGCCCGCCGCGGTGCCCTGGGTCACCACGCCGGCCAGGGCGTTACGGATGTAGGCCAGCGTGTTGCCCGACACCGGCAGGTGGCGGATGACCGGCGGGTTGATCTTCTGGACCACCTTCCCGCTGGTCGGCGAGATGAGCGCCTCGCCGATCCGCGGGCTGTACAGCGTGCCGCCGTTGGCCAGCGCCGCGTACGCGTTGGCCAGCTGGAGCGGGGTGACGGTCACGTAGCCCTGGCCGATGGCGGCGATGGCGGCCTGCCCGGGCTCCCACTGCCAGCCGTTCTGGCAGTCCTGGTACTCGATCTGCTGGATGTAGGAGCCGTTCTGCTTCCCGTACTTGCACCAGTTCTGGCCGGTGTGCGCGTTGTCCTTCCACAGGTAGTACAGCCACTGCCGGGTGGGGATGGACCCGTCGGACTCGGCGGGCAGGTCGACGCCCGTGCCCTTGCCGAAGCCCCAGGCCAGTTCCATCTTCTGCATCTTCTGGGTCGGGGCGTTCGGCCCGGTGGAGTTGTTGGCCTTCGGGTCGTCGCTCAGGTACATGTCGTAGCCGAGCTGGTAGTACACGGTGTCGCAGGACTGGATGAGCGCCGTCTCGAACGTCATGTCGCCGAGGTTGGGGTTGCCGTCGTTCAGGAACTTCTGGCTGCCGATACTGAACGAGGCGGGGCAGCTGTACAGGCCGTCCAGCGAGTACCCTTCGGCCACGGCCGCGGCGGTCGAGGTGACCTTGAAGGTCGAACCCGGCGCGTACTGACCCTGCGCGGCCCAGTTGATAATCGGCTCGCCGTCCTTGGTGCCGAACAGGTCGTTGAACTCCTGCTGAGAGATGCCGCCGGTCCAGACGCTCGGGTTGTAGTCCGGGTAGCTGGCCATCGCCACCACCCGACCGGTCGTGGTCATCACGACCGCCGCGCCCTGGTTGGCGGCGTTCCCCGACGCCCGCGAGCGGTTGATCGCGCCGTTGAGGGCGTTCTGGACGTCGGCCTGGATCTGGGCGTTGATGCTGGTCACCAGGTCATCGCCGGTGACCGGCGAGGACTGGCTGACGCCGCCGGTGACGTCACCGGCGGCGTTGACCGACACCACCTGGGTTCCGGCCGTGCCGCGGAGCAGGCTGTCGTACTGGGCCTCCAGGCCGGCCTGGCCGACGAGGTCTACGCCGGAGAAGCCGGTCACCTTCAGGTGCCGGCCGGCGATCTCCTGCGGGGTGATCGGCTGGAGGTAGCCCAGGACCTGCGCCGGGTTTGCGCCGTAGGGCTCGGGGTACTCGATGACTGGCTGCGTCTGCGCGGTGACGCCGGGGAACTGGCTCTGCTCCTCCATCACCTGCAGCGCGACCTGGTCCGAGACGTGCTGGTCGACCGGGATGGGCTGGTACGGGGAGCCGGCCCAGCAGGGCTGCGGGACGCCCTTGGTGCACAGCCGCGTCTCCTGGCTCAGCGTGGTGTACGACATGCCGAGCAGCGGGGCCAGCCGCTTCAGGACGGGCGTGGCGCCGCCCGGCTGCTGGTTCAGCGTCATCATGTCCACCGAGACGACCAGGGACGTCTTGTTGGTGACGAGCTCGTTGCCCACGTCGTCCAGGATCTTGCCGCGGACCGCGGGCACGATCACGTTCCGGGTCTGGTTCTGCGCGGCCAGTTTGGTGAACGAGGTGCTGTTCATCACCTGCAGGTAGTACAGCCGGCCGCCGAGCGAGACCAGCATCGCGGCGGCGAGCACGTAGAGCACCACGAGACGGCGGCGCGACGACACGTTCAACGGTAACCTCCTGTCCGCCATCTCTTCTTCGCTCTCGGGCGCGGCATGTGCAAGCGGGCGGGACCCGCCCCCAGCCGGGCCGCCCGGCGGCCGGTCAGGCCGCGGGAAGACGATCGCCGCAGCCAGCCACGGCCCGGGGAGCCGCCGCGTAGTGCTGAGCCGCCGCTGCCGCGCAGTGCTGAACCGCCGCCGAGCGGTTGACGAAAGGCGGTCTGGGAGCGCAGGCGTGGCTGACGCCTTCCGGTCCCGCGCAGGGCGCCGGTCAGGCGGGCGAGCATACCCGGCCGGGAGGGGCGGTGCGGGTAGCCGGCGGCCGAACCGCCGGTCGCCGAGCGGAACAGGCTGCCCGTCCGGCGTGGGGCCAAGGAGCGGCCGAGCGCCGATGAGCGGCCGAGCGCCGGCGAGCGGCCGAGCGCCGGCGAGCGGCCGAGGAAGGGTGAGCGGCCCAGGAACGAGGACCTGCCGATCGAGGCGGACTTACGGGCGGGGGCTGACGTCCGCAGCGCCGAGGGCGACTGGCTGAACACGGAGCCGCCGAGCAGCGACCGGCCGATCTGCGAGCGGCCGAAACGCGCGGTGTTCAGGCCGGATCGGGCCTGATTTGAGTTCAGGGCCATGGCACCGCCAAGCGCCCCGCCGCGGCGGGCCCCGAATTTGACCTTGGCCGCGCCACCGCCGAGCGCGCCTGCCATCGTGCCGCTGGCGAGCCCCTGGCCCCGGCGCGAGTTTCCGGCGGCCAAGGCGGTGCCGAGCGCGCTCCCGCCGAGCGAGCCGCTCTGGCTGAGCTTCAGGCGGGGTTCGCGTTTGGCCGGGACCGGGCTGCGCAGGCCGGCCCCCAGGCCCTCACCCCGGCCGCGTTCGGCGAGTCGCAGCCGCGGCGTGCTGCCTCCGTTGACCTGCCTGATGGCCCCCTGGGCGGCATCCGCCGAGCTCCGCATGACGGGCATCGACCAGGCGGCCCGGCTGCGTTCGCCGCGCGGCGCTCCGGCCAGGCGCAGCGCCGCGGCCGCCGCGTACAGCACGAACGGGCACAACAACACGTCGTAGACGACGGCCACGGGCAGGACGTACCTGATCGCGGACCAGGTCACCCGCGGATCGCTGAGCATGGCACCAAGCAGGGAGGACAACGCCTCCCCGAGGACGGCGCCGACCGCGGTGATCACGATCTCGAATACCGCCGTGCGCCCCTGTTCCGGTACCCCTTCGCTGTTCGGGACGTCGGCGGCCAGGCCGCACGCGTAGCCGATCAGGCAGAACACCAGGGCGTCCTGGCCGACGAAGTGGCTACCCGGCGGGGCGACATCCAGCGCCAGGCCGGCCCAGAACCCGATCAGCACGCCGGTCATCGGGCCGCCGGCCAGGGCCAGGGCGGCCACGGCGAGCAGCACCAAGTCGGGGCCGGACCCGCCGGGGAAGGCGATCCGGTTAACGATGGTGAGCTGGACGACGACCGCGAGGCTGACGACCACGAAGGAGATGAGCCTGCGTACCATCAGCCGCCGCCACCGGTCGCCGACGGGGTGGCCGAGGGTGACGCGCCCCGGGCCGACGCCGTGGCCGAGGGTGACGACGCTCGGCCCTCCCCCGGCCGACGACGGCACGGTGCCCGGGGCGAGGGAGGCCGAGAAGGACGGGCTGGGGGTGACGGTGATCGTGACCGTGGGCGCGGGACGCGGCAGGATCGAGGTCCTCGGGTTGTGCTTGGGCACCTGAACCACGATGCCGACCACGCCGAGCGAGGTGAAGTCGACGAACGGGCGGACCAGCGCCGTCTGGGTGAGCGCTCCGGGGCTGGTGTGCACCGAGACGACCGTGCCCACCGGCACGCCGGGTACCTCCGGCTGATCACCTACGGAGGCGTACGTGTCGACCTGCTGCCCGGGTTGCAGGACCGCGTTCGCGTCGAACAGGGTGAGGCGCATCATGGCCGACCCGGACATGGACTTGCCGGTCCCGGTGATGGCGCCGATCTCGCCGCTGCCCTCCAGCTGCACGCCGATCAGCGACGACGCGTCGTCGGCCAGCAGGACGGTCGAGGTGTCCTGGCCGACCTGGGTGACGGTGCCCACGAAACCGGAACCGTTGAGCACCGTCTCGTTCGGCCTGATCCCGTCGTTGCGACCGACGTCCAGCGTGACCGTATCGGAGAAGTCCCCACCGGCCGCGATCACGTTCGCGGCCATGATCCGGTAGCCACCCGCATCCATCTGCAGCAACTGGGACAGCTGCTGGCGGGCGGTCTTGCTCAACTGGGCCGAGCTGAGCTGGGCGCGCAGTGCGGCGTTTTCCCGCTGCAGGTTCGCGATCGTGCCCTGCGCCGAGGGACCGCCGGTGATCGAGTCGAAGAGGCTGGCAACCGGGTCGGTCACGTCGTGCGTGACCCGCTCGATGGGTCCGAAGATGTCCGCGCCGACGTTGCGGGCCGGAGATGCGCCGCCATCGCGGAAATCCAGCGTGATCAGGGCGATCGCGACGATCAGGAGCACGCCGAGAACCAGGCGTGTACGCCGGCTGTCGTGCACTGCGGCTCCTCGTCAGTGTTCCCCGGGACTGGCCCGCTCGGCCGATGCGGCGGGGTCTCGGGCCGCGGCAGGATCAGCGCCTGTGGTCGGGCACCAGAACCTGACGCAACGTCTCGAAGTCCTCGACACACTTGCCCGTGCCGAGCACCACGGAGTCCAGCGGGTTGTCCGCGACCTGCACGGGCATCCCGGTTTCCTCCCGGATTCGTGACTCTAGTCCGCGCAGGAGAGCGCCGCCGCCGGTCAGGGCGATGCCCCGGTCCATGACGTCGCCAGCCAGCTCGGGCGGGCACTTATCCAGTGTGCTCTTGACCGCGTTGATGATCAGGTTAAGCGGTTCCTCGATCGCGCGCCGGACCTCCGCCGCAGAGATCACCACGGTCTTGGGCAGGCCGCTGACCAGGTCCCGGCCCCGGATCTCGGCGTGCGGCTCGTCCTCGGATGGGAACGCCGAGCCCAGGGCCATCTTGATTTCCTCGGCGGTCCGCTCGCCGAGCATGAGGGAGTACTCCTTCTTGCCGAAGGTGATGATGGCCTGATCCAGTTCGTCGCCGCCGATCCGGATCGACTGGGAGGTTACGATGCCGCCCAGCGAGATCACCGCGACCTCGGTGGTGCCGCCGCCGATGTCGACCACCATGTTGCCGGTCGGCTCGTTGATCGGCAGGCCCGCGCCGATCGCCGCGGCCATCGGCTCCTCGATGATGTAGACCCGCCGGGCGCCGGCCGGTGGCCGGCCTCCTTGACCGCGCTCTGCTCCACCCCGGTGATGCCGCTCGGCACGGCCACGACCAGCCTCGGCTTGGCCAGGTGCGTACGCCGGTGGACCTTCTGGATGAAGTACCGCAGCATCCGCTCGGTCACGTCGAAGTCGGCGATGACCCCGTCCTTGAGGGGACGCACGGCCACGATGTTGCCCGGGGTCCGGCCGATCATCCGTTTAGCGTCAGCGCCGACGGCGACGATCTGGCCGTTGTTGGTGTTGAGCGCGACGACCGACGGTTCGTTCAGCACGATGCCGCGTCCGCGCACGTAGACCAGCGTGTTGGCAGTGCCGAGGTCGACCGCCATATCGCGGCCGAGGAACGTCAGCGCGTTGCTCATCGGGAACGGGAACCTTCCGATCCGGGCTGGACATCTGAAACTGTGAGCGTGGTCTCGCGGTCCACGCCGTGGAGCGGCCTAGGGGTTCTACTTGGACAACGGTGACGCTGGCTCACCGGGTTCCGGGAAGACGATCTTCCCGGTCGCGGGCGAGCCCCGCGGCCAGATGCTGATGATTCGCCACTGTTCTCAGCTTACCCACGATCGGGCGTGCCACCCGCCCGCCGGACCGGCGGCGTGCCGGAATCCGTGGTCCGCACGGGCCCGCGCGGCCCCGGCGCCACGGCTATGACCAGCGCGACCGCGGCGGTGACGCCCGCCGCCAGGACCGCCCAGCGGGCCGACGTGGCGACCAGTGCCGTGCGCACCGCGGCCGCGGTCTGCGCGTGCTGGAGCGCCTGAAACTGCACGGCGCCCGCCGCGAGGTACCCGGCGACCACCCCGGTCAGCAGGAGGACGATCCCGAGCATCGCGGCCCCGGTCCCGGTGCCGCGCATCGCGGCGGCCACGGCGGCGCCCAGGCCGCCGGCCAGTGGCACGCACAGCAGCGCGAGCACGCCCGCGTGGGTGACAGCGGGTACGCCCTGCGACGCGGCGGCGAAGGCCGCGGCGGCCACGAACAGCCCGGCCGCGGATGCGGTCCTGGCTTGGGCGGGCCGGCGGGTTAGCACGAGTACCGCGCCGCCCGCGGCCGCAGTCAGTGCGGCGCCGCCGGCCTCCCACCCGTGCTGGCCAGGAGGATTGAGCGCGGCCACCGTCCCGGCGGCCGGAGCGACGGTGAACCCGGTCACGGCGCAGATCGCGGCGAACCGGCCCGCCGTGCTGGCGCGGACCGATATCACCGTCAGGCCGACCAGCGCGATCGCGCTGGCGATCGCGGCCGCGACAACGGCATGGCCGCCGCGGTAGGTGACGGCGACCGTGACCGCGCAGATGCCCGCCACCGGAGCGGCGAGCAGGCCCAGAAGGGCCCGCTCGGTGGCGGGGAAGGCGCCGCGCACCGCGGTCCTGGCGGTTCCCTCGGCCAGGACCGCGTACAGCGCGGCCAGGACGAGCGCCGCGCCGGTGAGCCACGGGTAGGGCTGCAGGGCCGCCCGCCAGCCGCCAACGGCGACCCGGTGCCGCATCAGCACGGGCGCCGCGGCCAGCGCCCACACCACGGCACACGTCCACCAGCCGGCCAGGGACCGTGCCACCTGGCGCCGTTCCGCGACGATCGCGGTCACGGCGGCCATCGAGATCCCGGCGCCCAGCCCGTGCAGCAGGCGGTCCACGCCGATCAGCAGGACCGTGCGTGCGCCCTCGCCGAGCACATCGGCGGCGCCGATGGCCAGCAGCCCGCCCAGCAGGACCGGCCCGACCCGGAACCGCCGGGTGGCCAGCGCCGCGAACGGCGCCGCGACGGCCATGGCGGGCAGCGCCAGACTGGCCGCCCGCAGCAGGCTGAACAGGTCGTTCGGTCGCCCGGCGGCGAATTGTGACGGGGGCGACCAGGCGATGGCGTCCGGGATCTGCGCGATGGCCAACGGGACCACCGCGGCGACCAGAGCCGCCGCGCACAGGCCTGCCGCGCTGACTCGCGGGGCGGTTGGGCGGAGTGCGCGCAGGGCCTTGCGTGGCTCGGAGATGGCGGGGATCTGGCACGGCGCGGGTACTGACGCCGGCGAAATGGGCCGGGCCGGGGCACTGGCGCCGCGGCGGAACCGTCCGCTCTTGGCCGCAGCATGGGCACCGCGCGGGCGGGGCGCGCGTCCTTCCGGCCCCGTCGGCGGTTTGCCCAGGTCCGCGGCCACGTCCAGGTCTCCAATGGTTACTTATAGCATTCTTAATGTTACTTAATGCTATCGGGAGCGTAGCGCCTCGGGCCATGATCATGTGCGCGAAGGGGTCAGAATGGTGGTCATCACGTCACGACTGCTGATGCGCAAGCGACGCAAGGAGATATAAGAGACGCTGGGCGCGTTTATGTCGCGAGCCCGAGGGGCGGTCGGGGACGGCCGGGGGCGGGGTTTGCAGGCGGCGGGCGAGCCAGATGCCGGTGACCCAGAGGGCGGCGAAGATGACGCCGAGCACATACATGGCCGGGACGACCACGCCCGCGGCGATGACCAGGGCCTGCAGGATCGTGCCGGCCCAGAGCGCCCAGCCCATGCCCGGGCGGCCGACCAGGCCGCCGAGGACCAGGGCGCATACGGCCAGGCCACCGCCGACGCCGCCCGCGACGCCGTGACGCAGGTGCTCCATGACGATGGCGACCGGGATGGCGAGCCCGATGACGACGGCTTCCATGATCAGGACGGTGCCGCACAACTGCCGCAGCTGCTTCATGACAGCTCCGCCGCGGTGAACGAGTGGCGCGAGGGCTGGGTAGCAGACGGCTCGGCGGGCAGTTCGCCGCCGGCCGGGGCGAGCAGGCGGCGCGCGTCGCCCGCGGTGATGACCGATCCGGTAACGAGCACCCCGCCGCTGCCCGGGCCGGTCTCGGCGACGGCCTCATCGGCGAGCGCGACGGCGATCTCGATCGCGTCGTCGAGCCGATCGGCGGACCGGACCCGGTCCTCGCCGAAGATCTCGACGGCCAGCTCGGCGGTCTGTTCGGGGTCCAGGGAACGGTCCGAGGAATTGCGGGTCACCACGATGTCGGTGAGCAGCGGCTCGAGTTCGGCCAGGATGCCGGGCACGTCCTTGTCACCGCTGGCCGCGAACACGCCGGTCAGGCGGGCGAAGCTGAACGCCTCCTCGACCCCGGCCACGGTCGCGGCCATCCCGGCCGGGTTGTGCGCGGCGTCGATGATGATGGTGGGGCTGCGCCTGACGATCTCCAGCCGCCCGGGCGAGCTGGCCTTCGCGAACGACTCGCGGATAAGGTCCGCGTCGAGCGCCGCCCCCTCGTCCGAGACCCCGGCGAACGCCTCGACCGCGGCCAGCGCGCAGGCCGCGTTGCCCGCCTGGTGCAGGCCGAACAGCGGCAGGTACAGATCGTCGTAGGTGCCGCGCAGACCGCGCAGCGCCAGCTGCTGGCCGCCGATCGCCTGCTCGCGGCTCAGCACGCCGAACTCGACGCCTTCCCGAGCAACCGTCGCGCCCACCTCGACCGCGTACCGCAGCAGCACCTCGGCCGCGCCGAGCGGCTGCTGCGCGAGCACCGCGACCGCGCCGGGCTTGATGATCCCGGCCTTCTCCGCCGCGATCTCCTCGACCGTGCTGCCGAGCAGCCGGGTGTGGTCGAGGGATATCGGGGTGATAACCGCGACCACGCCGTCCGCGACGTTCGTGCAGTCGAGCCGGCCGCCCACGCCGACCTCGAGAATCATCACGTCGACCGGCGTGTCGGCAAACACCGCGAAGGCCATCCCGGTCAGGACCTCGAAGAAGGACATCGCCACCGGATGCCGTTCGTCGACCAGGTTGACGTACGGGATGACCTCCTCGTAGGCGGCCACGAACCGCTCCGGGCTGATCGGCGCGCCGTCGACGACAATCCGCTCCCTGATCGAGACCAGGTGCGGGCTGGTGAACCGGCCGGTGCGCAGCCCGCGGCCGCGCAGCAGCGCGTCGGTCATCCGGGCGGTCGACGTCTTGCCGTTGGTCCCGGTGATGTGGACCACCGGGGCCGCCCGCTGCGGATCGCCCAGCAGGCTGACGAGATCATTCATCCGATCCAGCGCGAGGTCCACGGAATGTTCGGGACGGCGGGAGATGATCTCCTGCTCGACCTCACGCATCCGGGTCTGGGTGTCCATCGTCTTAGCTTACGAGCGCGGCGAGGCGGTCCTCGAGGCGGGCGATGTCGGCCTGGGCGGCCGTCAGGCGCTGGCGGGTCTTGTCCACCACCGCGGCGGGCGCCTTGGCCGTGAAGTCGGCGTTGGCCAGCTTCCGTTCGGCCTGCTCGGCCTCGCCGCGGGCCGCGGCCAGGTCCTTTTCCAGCCGACGGCGCTCGGCGGCCACGTCCACGGCGCCAGCCACGTCGAGCTCGACCGTGATGCCCTCGGCGGCCAGCGACGCCGAGGGCGCAAAGCCCTCGCCGGGCGGGTTGAGCCGCAGCAGGGACCGGATCGCCTCCTCGTGCCCGGCCAGCGAGGTGGCCTCGATGCCCACCAGCCGGGCCGCCACCCGCTGCCCGGGCCGCAGGCCCTGGTCCGAACGGAACCGCCGGACCTCGGTCACCAGAGCCATCATCGAGGAGATCTCCGCTTCGGCGGCCGGATCGGCGAAGGCGAACGCGGGCCATGGGGTCACCATGACCGAATCCTCGCCGGTCAGCGCCGTCCAGAGTTCGTCGGTCACGAACGGCATCACCGGATGCAGCAGACGGAGCAGTTGGTCGAGCACGAACCCGAGCACCTGCCGGGTCGTCTCGGCCGCAGTGTTTGCCTGGGGGGACGACCCCCCCTGTCCCCCCCGCGCGGGCGGACTATCGCCGGCCAGCGGGACCTTGGCCAGTTCCAGGTACCAGTCGCAGAACCTCGTCCCAGGCGAAGTGATACAGGACGTCGCAGATCTTGCCGAACTCGAACCGCTCGAACAGGTCGTCCACCTCGGCGATTACGGCGGAAAGACGGGAGAGGATCCAGCGGTCCTGGGGGGCGGTGGGGGTCAGGGAGGCGGTGGGGAGGTGGGCGCCGTTGAGGAGGGCGAACCGGACGGCATTCCACAGCTTGTTGCAGAAGTTCCGTGAGCCGGCCGCCCACTCCTCGCTGATGGCGATGTCGCTGCCCGGGTTGGCGCCGCGGGCCAGGGTGAACCGGGTGGCGTCGGCGCCGAACCGGTCCATCCAGTCCAGCGGGTCGACGGTGTTCCCCCGCGACTTGGACATCTTCTTGCCGAACTGGTCGCGGACCAGGCCGTGCAGGACGACGACCCGGAACGGCACCGCGTCATCAGGGGCCTTATCCCGCATCGCGTACAGGCCGAACATCATCATCCGCGCGACCCAGAAGAACAAGATGTCGTAGCCGGTCACGAGCACCCTGGTCGGGTAGAAGGCGCGCAGGTCCGGCGTGTCGTCCGGCCAGCCGAGCGTGGAGAACGGCCACAGTGCCGAGGAGAACCAGGTGTCGAGCACGTCCGGGTCCTGCTCCCACCCCGGCGGTGCTTGCTCGTCCGGGCCAACGCAAAGCGCCTGGCCGTTCGGTCCATAAAAGACTGGAATACGGTGGCCCCACCAGAGCTGACGGGAGATGCACCAGTCGTGCATGTCGTCGACCCAGCCGAAGTACCTGGCGTTCATCTCCTGCGGTGAGAGCCGGACGCGGCCGTCGCGCACCGCGTCGCCGGCCGCCTTGGCCAGCGGGGCGACGCGGACGAACCACTGCAGGGACTGGCGCGGCTCGACCGTGGTGCCGCAGCGGCTGCAGTGGCCGACGGCGTGCACGTACGGGCGGACCTCGGCCACGATCCGGCCCTGCTCGCGCAGCGCGCGGACGACGGCCGGCCGGGCCTCGAACCGGTCCAGGCCCTGGAACGGGCCGTGCGCAGTGATCACGCCGTGCTCGTCCATGATGGTCAGGCCGGGCAGGTCGTGCCGGCGGCCGATCTCGAAGTCGTTCGGGTCGTGGGCCGGGGTGACCTTGACCGCGCCGGTGCCGAACGCCGGGTCGACGTGATCGTCGGCGATGACCGGGATGCGGCGGCCGGTGAGCGGCAGCTCGACGGTCTTGCCCACCAGGCGGGCGTAGCGGGGATCGTCCGGGTGCACCGCGACGGCGGTGTCGCCGAGCATCGTCTCCGGGCGGGTGGTGGCGACCACGATCGAGTCGTTCACCTGGTCTTCGCCAACACTGCCGTAGCGGATCGAGGTGAGCTCGCCCTCGTCGTCGCTGTGGTCGACCTCGATGTCGGACAGCGCGGTCAAACAGCGCGGGCACCAGTTGATGATGCGCTCGGCCCGGTAGATCAGCCCGTCCTCGTACAGCTGCTTGAAGATGGTCTGCACGGCGCGGGACAGGCCCGCGTCCATGGTGAACCGCTCCCGTGACCAGTCCACGCTGTCGCCCAGGCGGCGCATCTGGCCGAGGATCTTGCCGCCGGACTCGGCCTTCCACTGCCAGACCCGCTCGATGAACGCCTCGCGGCCCAGGTCGTGGCGGGACAGGCCGTCCTTGGCCAGCTCGCGCTCCACCACGTTCTGGGTGGCGATGCCGGCGTGGTCCATGCCCGGCAGCCACAGCGTGTTGTAGCCCTGCATGCGACGGCGCCTGATCAGGGCGTCCATCAAGGTGTGGTCGAGGGCGTGGCCGATGTGCAGGGAGCCGGTGACGTTCGGCGGGGGAATGACGATGCAGTACGCGGGCGCGGTGGAATCCGCGTCCGCGGCGAAGTAACCTGCCTTCTCCCATCGTTCGTAGCGCGGGCCCTCCACCTCGGCGGGCGCGTACTGGGAGGGCAGCTCGATCGGATCGGGTCTGCTCACGACAGGTGAGTCTACGGCCCTGCGACGTGCTGTGCGGCCGGGCCGGCCGAGCCGGATCAGCCGACCGGCACCTCGACCGCGTCCCTGATCGTCAGGGCGATGTTGGCGGCACCCAGTTGCTTCACCGGGGTGGTGCCCTTGATGAACTCCACGATGCCGAACGTGGACGGGGTGACCCAGACGCACGCGCTGGCGTCAGAGCCGCTCGAGCGGTTGTAGCCGCACATCATCTGCCCGCCGTGCGGTCCGGCGTTGACCATGCGGGTCGAGACGAGCTGGGTCTGCTCGTACTGGATGACCGCGGCAGGGTTGAACGTGCCCTCGAAGCCCACCACCACCGCGGCCTTGTAAGCGCTGGAGGTGAAGGAGGTGACCGACCCGAGGTTGTAAACGGCAACGACCTCCTTGCCCGGCTTGCCCGCGCCCTTGGCCTTGAGCTGGGCCGCGATAGGCGCCGCCTGGCCTTCGGCCAGCGTGGCGAAGGACCGGGTAGCGGCGGCGTTCAGCGCCAGCGGGCCGGCCTTGGACGCGGCCTTCAGGGTGTACTTCTGCGCCGGGCCGGCGCCGGCGGCCGGGGCGCTGGTGCCGGGGGTCGAGCCGCCCGAGGCCGCGCTGTTCGTGCCGGTCTTGGTCAGGTGTACGACGAGCAGGACGATCACGACCACGCCGACCACGGAGGACAGCAGGTACAGGACCATGCGGATCCCGCCCAGGCGCTGCGGCGCCCCTCGCTGGGCCGTCCGAGACCCGCGGGGCGGCGAGCCGGGCGGGGCCGAGGGGTTGAGGTCTTCGTTGCCGTACGGTTGCTCGTACCCGGGCTGGGCGTACGAGTCCGGCGTGTAGCCGCCGGTCCCGTGGACGTCCTGACGGTAGCTCTCCTGGCTGTAGCCGCCCTGGCCGTTATATCCGGGCTGACTGTTGTACCCGGCTTGGTTACCGTATCCGGGCTGTCCGTTGTATCCGGGCTGACTGTTGTACCCGGCCTGGCCGTTGTAGCCCGGCTGGCTGCTGTACCCGGCCTGGCCGTAACCGGCCTGCCCGTAACCGTCCTGCGGGTGGGCCTGGGTGCCGTTCTGAGCGTACTGATCCTGGGTGTACTGGCCCTGGGTGTACTGGCCCTGGGTGTACTGATCCTGGGTGTACTGATCCTGGGTGTAGGAGCCCTGGCCGTAGCTGTCCTGCTGGTGGCCGGCGCCGTTGGGGCTGACCGGCTGACCGAGGGCGTTCAGGCCATAACCGGCCTGGAACCCCTGGGTCCCCTGGTCCGAGTGCTGCTGATCTGACTCACCGAGGGCCTGAGACCGGCCGGTGCCGTAGCTGGACCGGTCGGAGTCCTGCTGCCCGTGGCCGTCGCGCCCGTAGCCAGCCTGGTCGTAATCCCGCTGCTCATAGCCGCGCTGATCGAAGCCTTGCTGGTCATAGCCTTGCTGGCCGTAGCCCTGCTGACCGTAGCCCTGCTGGCCGTAACCTTGCTGGTCATAGCCCTGCTGGCCGTAACCTTGCTGGTCATAGCCCTGCTGGCCGTAGCCTTGCTGGTCATAGCCCTGCTGGCCGTAATCTTGCTGGCCGCTATCGCGCTGGCTGTAGCTGCCCGACCCGTAACCCTGGTCTGACGTCTGCTGGCTGCCCCAGCCCGCCTGGTCGTCGACGCCCTCCCAGGCCGTCCGGCTGCCGTCGGCCGAGTCGTAGGCAGCGTGGGATCCGCTGGGCGCCTGGTCATAACCGGGCGATGCCTGCGGGCCGGAGCTCACGGGGTTTTGCGGTCCGGAGCTGATGGCACGCCGGGGCACCGGGAGGCAGGCCTGTGGAGCTGGGGTGGCCTGCGGTCCGCTGCCAAGCTGGTTGCGCGGGTCGGTCCGGTAGATCGTCTCATCAGCGGCGCCCTGACCGTAGCGCATGACCGGCGCGGGAGCGGTTCCCTGCTCGTAGCCGGGCTGCTGTCCGTAGCCGGGCTGCTGTCCGTAGCCGGAGTCCTGACCATGACCGGACTGCTGACCGTAGCCGACGTCCTGGCCGAAGGAGGATCCCGGTCCGTAGCTTGACCGCTGGTCGTAGCCGGCCCCCTGGTCGTAGCCCGAGGACTGCTCGTAGTTCTGCGCCTGGTCATAGCCGGGCAGGCCTCTTCGCCCGGTACGGATGGTGCGGTGGCCGCCGGTCGCCTGGCTCTGCTGATAGCCCTGATCATCCGATCCGGAGCCTTCGGGTTCGGAACCGGAGTTCCAGCTCCCCGTCGGGGAGTCCCAACCACTCATCTGTACTCAATTCCCCGTCGCTTGGAAGACGGCTGCCGGTAAGCGTCCGAGATCCTGGCGTGGCGGGACCGCGCCAGACCAACGCAATAATTTGGAGGCTACACAGGAATCGCGCTGATCATGGGCAATACCCCCAAAGTCGACACGCGGTGGAAAATGTCGGTTCGGGGTATATGCGCAGGATAACCCGCTCCTGCCGGATTGAGGCCGGGCCGGGCCGCGCACCGCCGCTGGCCGGGGACTCAGGCGGACTTCTCGCGTGGAGTGCGCCGGCTGACGTCCCTGGGCACGATGGTCGGGTTGACGTTCTCGAGCACGGCCTCGCGCGTGATCACGACGCGCTCCACGTCCTTGCGGCTCGGCACCTCGTACATGACCGAGAGCAGGACCTCTTCCATGATGGCGCGCAGGCCCCGGGCGCCGGTGCCGCGCAGGTTCGCCTGGTCGGCGATGGCGTCGAGCGAGTCGGGCGTGAACTCCAGGTCCACGCCATCCAGCTCGAACAGGCGCCGGTACTGCTTGACCAGCGCGTTGCGCGGCTCGGTCAGGATCTGGATGAGCGCGTCGCGGTCCAGGTTGTGCACGCTGGTGATGACCGGGAGGCGGCCGACGAACTCCGGGATCATCCCGAACTTCAGCAGGTCTTCCGGCATCACGTCGCCGAACTGATCGGTCGTCGCCTGGGCGTTCCTGACCCGGAGCTTGGCGTTGAAGCCCATCCCGTTGTGGCCGGACCGCTGCTCGATGATCTTCTCCAGCCCGGCGAACGCCCCGCCGCAGATGAACAGGACGTTGGTCGTGTCGATCTGGATGAACTCCTGGTGCGGGTGCTTGCGGCCGCCCTGCGGCGGCACGCTCGCGGTGGTGCCTTCCAGGATCTTCAGCAGAGCCTGCTGGACGCCCTCACCGGACACGTCACGGGTGATGGACGGGTTCTCGCTCTTGCGCGCGATCTTGTCGATCTCGTCGATGTAGATGATGCCGGTCTCGGCCTTCTTGACGTCGTAGTCCGCGGCCTGGATCAGCTTGAGCAGGATGTTCTCGACGTCTTCACCGACGTAGCCGGCCTCGGTCAGCGCGGTCGCGTCAGCGATCGCGAACGGCACGTTGAGCAGCCGGGCCAGGGTCTGGGCGAGCAGCGTCTTGCCCGAGCCGGTCGGCCCGAGCAGCAAGATGTTGGACTTGGCCAGCTCGACGCCCTCGTCGCCGGGCCGGTCCTCGCCCGACTGGACGCGCTTGTAGTGGTTGTAGACGGCGACCGACAGCGCCTTCTTGGCCTTGTCCTGGCCGATGACGTAGGCGTCGAGGAACTCGTAGATCTCCCGCGGCTTGGGCAGGCTGTCCCACTTGAACTCGGCGGGCTCGGCGAGCTCTTCCTCGATGATCTCGTTGCAGAGATCGATGCACTCGTCGCATATGTACACGCCTGGGCCGGCGATGAGCTTCTTGACCTGCTTTTGACTCTTTCCGCAGAACGAGCACTTCAGCAGGTCCCCACCGTCACCGATGCGTGCCACCCAGATACTCCTTTACATGGGGCCGCCGCGACGGCCGGCTGTTCAGGGCCGACCGCCTCCGGCGGGCATGTCCCGCGAGGCCGTCATGTGTTGCATATCGACGGTACCGCCTCCTGGGTTCGATGGACACCATCAAACCCTCTTGGCGGCCCGAGAGGAAGAACTTGATTTCTCCCGGTTAGGACGACACTACCTCGACCGCGCGCTCACTGCCCCGTTTGATCATGGTCAGGACCTCATCGAGGATGCCGTAATCCTTGGCATCCTCGGCGGTGAGGAACTTGTCGCGCTCGATGTCACGGCGGACGATCTCCTCGTCCTTGCCGGTGTGCCGGGCCAGGATGACCTCCATCGCCGACCGCATGCGCAGGATCTCGCGAGCCTGGATCTCCATGTCGGTCGACTGGCCGTAGCCGCCCTCGGTGGCTGGCTGATGGATGAGGATCCGGGAGTTGGGCAGCGCCATCCGCTTGCCTTTGGTCCCGGCCGCCAGGATCACCGCAGCCGCCGAGGCGGCCTGGCCGATGCAGCACGTGGTGATGTCCGGCTGGATGAACTGCATCGTGTCGTAGATCGCCATCATCGAGGTCATCGACCCGCCCGGCGAGTTGATGTACATGGTGATGTCGCGATCGGGGTCGATGGCCTCGAGCGTCAGCAGCTGGGCCATGACGTCGTTGGCGGAGGCGTCGTCGATCTGGACGCCGAGGAAGATGATCCGCTCCTCGAAGAGCTTGTTGTACGGGTTCATCTCCTTGATCCCGTACGAGGTGCGCTCGACGAAGGACGGCAGTACGTACCGGGACTGCGGGGTCGCCACGTTCGGCTCCTTTAGCTGGGTCATGACAGAACGCCTGCGGTGGGGACCTCGACGGCGCTGCGGATCACCTGGTCGACGAAGCCGTAGTCCCTGGCTTCCTCGGCGGTGAACCAGCGGTCACGATCGGCGTCCTTCTCAATCTGCTCGATCGGCTGACCGGTGTGATAGGCGGTGCGCTCGAACAGGGTGCGCTTGATGTAGAGCATCTGTTCGGCCTGGATCCGGATGTCGGACGCGGTGCCGCCGATGCCGCCGGACGGCTGGTGCATGAGGATCTGCGCGTGCGGCAGCGCGTAACGCTTCCCCGGCGCGCCGGCGGTCAGCAGGAACTGGCCCATCGACGCGGCCATGCCCATGGCGTAGGTGGCCACGTCGTTCGGCACGTACTGCATGACGTCGTAGATGGCCATCCCGGCGTAGACCGAGCCGCCCGGGGAGTTGATGTAGATGCTGATGTCGCGCCTGGCGTCCTCGGAGGAGAGCAGCACGATCTCGCCGCAGATGCGGTTGGCGATGTCGTCGTCGACCTGCTGCCCGAGGAAGATGATGCGGTGCCGCAGCAGTCGCTGGAACAACGGGTCTCCGAACGGCTGAGCCGGCGGTTCCGACGCGGCCACGATCGACGGCGTCGTGGGGGTCCACAGGGGCTGAGTCACCCTTACTCACCTGCTCCGTGATATGTGATTTCTGGTGTCGTTGTCAGGACCATAACGCCGGCACGGAACCTGTTCGTCCCGCGCGGCGGGGTGTTCGCTACCGGCGCACGGGACGCGCGCGACCTGAGCGCGGCACGCGCGCGACCTGAGCGCGGCACGCGCGCGAGCATGATCGCGAAGACTTTAATACTCCACAGAGTAGTAAACCCTTCACGATCATGAACACGCCGCTTCGGGCGGCGAGAGGGTTACGCGTCCGCGGCGTCGTCTTCGTCGTCGTCGGCGGTCGTCGCGGCGTCGACCGGGGCGTTGAGGGCGGCCTTGACGTCGACCTCGTGGCCCGCGGAGTCGGTCACCTTGACCCGCTCGGCGATCAGGTTCATGGCCTTGCCGCGCAGCACCTCGGCGGCCGCGAGCGGGAGCCTGCCGTCGTCGGCGAGCTGCTGGGCCAGGCGGTCCGGCGCGACACCCATCTGCTCGGCCTGCCGGGTGACGTAGGCGGCCAGGTCGGCCTGGTCGACGTTGAGCTCCTCCTCGCGGGCCAGCTGGTCGAGAATCAGGCTGACCTTGACCGCGCGGCGGGCCCGCTCCTGCAGGTCGGCGTCGAACTGCTCCTGGGACTGGTTGGTCATCTCCAGGTAGCCATCCAGCGTGGCGCCGGCCCGCTGGAGCTGCTGGACGAGCGATTCGCGGTTCTGCTCGACCTCCTCGGCGACCACGCTCTCGGGCAGCGGGATGTCGACCTGGCTGATCAGCGCGTCCATGGCCCGGTCCCGCGCCTGGATGACCTGCTGGGTGGACTTCCTGCGCTCCAGCTGGGCGCGGGTGTCGGCGCGCAGCTCGCCAAGCGTGTCGAACTCGCTGGCCAGCTGGGCGAAGTCGTCGTCCAGGCCCGGGACTTCCTTGACCTTGACGCTGTGCACGGTCACGGTAACGTCCGCCTCACGCCCGGCGAACTCGCCGCCGGCCAGTTCGGTCTGGAACGTCTTGGACTCCCCGGCCGACATGCCGACCATGGCGTCGTCAAGACCGTCCAGCAGCGACTGGCTGCCGACCTGGTAGGACAGGCCGCTGGCCTGCGCGTCCTCGACCGGCTCGCCGTCCACCGAGGCGGACAGGTCGATCGAGACGTAGTCGTCGTTCTCCACCGGCCGCTGCACGCCCTTCAGCGACGCGAACCGTTCCTGCAGGTTGCCGAGGTACTCGGCCACCTCGTCGGGGGTGACCAGCGTGTCGTCGACGGTCACGGCCAGGCTGGCCAGGTCGGGCAGCTCGAACTTGGGCCGGATGTCGACCTCGACGGTGAACTTCAGTTCCTTGCCGTCGTCGAGGCCGGTGATCTCCACGTCGGGCTGGCCCAGCGCGTGGACGTCGCCCTCGGCGACCGCCTTGGCGTACAGATCGGGCATGGCGTCGTTGACGGCCTGGCTGAGGACGACGTCGCGGCCGACCCGGCGGTCGATCACCGGCGGCGGAACGCGGCCCGGGCGGAATCCCGGGATGCGGACCTGACGGCCGACCTCTTTGTAGGCCTTGTCGAGGCTGGGCTTCAGCTCATCGAACGGCACCTCGACGCTGAGCCGGACACGAGTCGGGCTCAGCTCTTCGACGTCAGTCTTCACGTCCGCGTCACTCCGGAATTGGGGGTGGTAACTCAGCGATCGATCGCTGAGAAGTCTAAGCCGCCAGTCTAGGGGCTAACGAACGCGAACCACGCGCACTGGCGGAGGCTCGTCCTTCCGCCGGCGGTCGTCGCCGATCAGCAGGTTCAGCAGCCAGCTGACCAGCCCGACGACGATGGCGCCCCAGAATGCGGGCCAGAACCCGGTCACGTGGAACGGCAGGGTCAGGTCACCGGCGATGACGCTGGTCAGCCACAGCAGCAGGCCGTTTACGACCAGCGCGGCCAGGCCGAGCGTGAGTACATAAAACGCGCAGCCGATGACCTTGATCAGCGGCTTGAGGGTGGCGTTGATGAGGCCGAAGATCAGCGCCACGGCAAGCAGTGTGCCGACCCTGGTCCAGCCGCTCCCCGCGAGCAGCTCGATCCCGGATACCGCCCAGGTCGCAACGCCCAGGGACGCGGCCGAGACCAGCACCCGAAGCAGGAATCTCATAAACCAGATATTACTCGAATCTGGGGGTCGCGGGATGGCGAATTTGTGGAGGCGGGATGGGGTTGCGGGGGGCTAGGTGAGGGATAGGGGGTCGCCGCGGAAGAGGTGGCGGTAGGCGTTGGGGGTGGTGCCGCGCCAGATGCGGAAGTGGTGGCGCAGGGCGGTGGCGTTGCCGAAGCCGGCCCGGTCGGCGATGGCGTCGACGGTCTCGTCGGTTTCCTCGAGGAGCTGCTGAGCCAGCAGGACGCGCTGCCCGGTGAGCCAGCGTTGCGGGGTGGTCCCGGTGTCCTGGACGAAGCGGCGGGCGAAGGTCCGCTCCGACATGTTCGCGCGGGCGGCCAGCTGGCGGACCGTGAGCGGCTGATCCAGGTGGGCACGCAGCCATTCCAGCAGGTCGCGGAGGGATCCGTCGCAGGACGGAGCGATGGGCTGGACCACGTACTGGGCCTGGCCGCCGTCGCGGTGCGGCGGGACGACCATGCGGCGGGCGATGCCGTTGGCGACCCGGGAGCCCTGTTCCTTCCGGACCAGGTAGAGGCAGGCGTCGATGCCGGCCGCGGTGCCGGCGCTGGTGATCACCGGGTCGTCGTCGACGTACAGGACGTCGGGATCGACCTTGGCGTTCGGGTAGCGGCGGGCCAGCTCGGCCGCGTTGCGCCAGTGCGTGGTGCAGCGGCGGTCATCCAGCAGCCCGGCCTCGCCCAGGATGAAGGCGCCGCTGCAGACGCTGAGCACGCGCGCGCCGCGGTCGACGGCCCGGCGCAGCGCCTCGAGCAGGTCCTCGGGGAACCGGTGAGCCGGGGCCGGGGCGCAGCCGTCCAGCCGGAACCGCTCGTCGCTGACCGCGGGCAGCGCGATCAGGTCGGCTTCCGCCAGGCGCTCCAGGCCGTGCGAGGGATGCATGGTGAAGTCGAGCGTGCGCAGTGGCGGCGGCTCGCCGGCCACCACGGCGAAGTCGTAGCGCGGCAGCCCGTCGTCGGAGCGGTCCACCCCGAACACCTCGCAGACGGTGCCGAACTCGAACGGCAGGAACCCGTTGACCACCACCACGGCGACGTTCCTGAGCATGATGCAAGTATGCCAGAGCGTTTGGCAGGATATCTGCCAACTAAGGCCTTACTGCCACGGCGGGCTCGCAGGGGCGCGGGGCTGTCATCAATGGCCGTTCGGGAGAAAAATCTACGGCGAGGAGGTCACGGCGATCAGCGGCGAGCGGAGCCTGGCCCAGATCAGGACCCGGGCGGCGGCCATGCGGGCGGCGGTCGTCCCGGACTGGCTGGCTGGATCGCCGTGATCGCGCTGGTCGTGATCGCGGGCGCGTCCGCGGTGCTGAGCACGATCGGCGACGTCGGCTCGCAGGTCGGGTTGCAGCTGCTGGTCTACGCGTCGCTCGGCATCGGGCCGATCGGCGCGCTGCGGCCGGTGTGGCATACGGCGGCCGGCTTCCTGGTCGGCGTGGTCTGGGCGCTGGTCCTGATCCTGCCCGGCTGGCTGCTGGCCCCGCCCGGCTGGTCGACACGCTGATCGGCTGCGCGATCGTGCTCGTCATCGGGTTCGCCCCGTGGCCGATGTCGTGGTATGCGCAGGTGCCGGGGAAGTTCGGGCAGGCGGTGCTGGATGTGTGCGGGTATATGCGGGAGGCGCTGGGTGCTTCTGCGGCCTCCGGGTCTGCGGCGGCCGCCGCGCGGTCGCGGCGGCTGCGGGCCACGTACCGGGCGCTCGGCGACCTGCGGGCGGAGTTCCAGCGGACGATGTTCCGAACCGCCGTCGGTCAGCCGCGGCGCGACGGCCTGGTGGCCCGCGCTGGTCGGCCTGGAACAGGTGCTGGACGCGGTCACGGCGGTCTCGCTGGCGGTGGGGCGGGGCGCGCGCGTGCCCGACGCGGGGGTCGGGATGCTGTGCCGGGCGCTGGACGCGGTCTCGCGGGCGGCTTCGGACGGGACGCCGGTGCCGGCCTCGATCGAGCTGCCGGACGACGAGACGCTCGAGCCGGTTACCGAGGCGGTCCGGGCGCTGCTCGGCGTGCTGGCCAGCGGGGAGCGCCTGACCGCGGCGTGAGGGCCCTGGCCCTCTAGGTCGTCGTCGTCGTCGGGCTGGCCGTCGTCGTCGGGCCGGCCGTCGTCGGGCCGGCCGTCGTCGGGCTGGCCGGATTCGAACCGGCGGCCTCCGCGACCCAAACGCGGCGCGCTAGCCAAGCTGCGCTACAGCCCGTCAGGGCGAGTGTAGCGGGCCGGCGCGGTAGTGGAGCCGGCGACGTGCGACTACGGGGTGCGGAAGCGGTAGCCGGCGGCCAGCAGGCGGGGGATGACGATCTTCAGCGCGGTGACGGTCTGCGCGCGGTTGCCGCCGCCGTCGTGCTCAAGGATGATCGAGCCGGTGCGCGTGTTGCGCATGATGTTGGCGACGATCGCGGGGACACCGGGGCGGGACCAGTCGCGCGGATCCACCGACCAGCCGAGCGGCGTCAGCCCGGTTTTCGCGCACTGGGTCAGGACGAACGGCGACCATGCGCCGTACGGCGCGCGGAACAGGCCGGGGACCCGGCCGGTGGCCGCGTGGATCGCGTCGGTGGCGCGGGTCATCTGCTCGGTGACCAGCGCCGGAGGCAGCCACTGCAGGTCAAGGTGAGTCCAGGTGTGGTTCGCGATCAGGTGCCCGGCCTCGGCCACATCGCGGGCCACCGCCGGGTAGGCCTGCGCCTGGATGCCGATCATGGAGAACGTCGCGGTGATCTGGTAGCGGGCCAGCAACCGAAGCACCTGCGGGGTATAGACGGGGCTGGGACCGTCGTCGATGGTCAGCGCGATGGCCTTGGGTCCGTCGTCGATGGCGACCAGAGGCGCCCGGCCGCCCCGGCCGGAGCCGCGGCGGCCGGGGCGGGCCACGGCTAGTTGCGGGTGTTCGGTGGGCGGCGTGCGCGGCTGGCGGGCGGGCGCGGCGGCGGCGGGCCGGCCGCCTGTGGTGTGGGAGCCTGCCGACCTGGCCGGGAACGGCCGGGCGCCCGCGGTCCGCTCGACGCCGTCGTGCTGTGCCGGGTCGTACTGGGCCGGGTGGTGCTGGGCCGGGTCGTGCTGGGCCGGGTCGGAGGCGTAGATGCCGAGCAGCGTGAGGCCGCCGACCGTGAGCAGGACGCGACGCGTTACCTTCTCCGCTCCCATGTGCTGACCCCCGTTAGTGCGCCCGGTATGGGAACCTAACTACAAGACTGTCCGCAGACGGGAATGGTTGTAACGACGTCCGGTCCCTGCTGGCCCAGCTAGCTGCGCAGTGCGTACACGCCGCCGTGCGCGTCCAGCGCATACACCACGTTGCCGCTGGCGATCACGTCGGCGACGGTGGCGCCGAGCTGGTAGCTCCACCGGGCGGACCCGGTCGTGGGCACCAGGGCGGTCAGCGTCCGGCCGCTGGCCAGGTACAGCACGCTGCCCGCGGCGACCGCCGCCGCCCCGGCCGGGACGGTCCGGGACCAGGCCGTTCGGCCGGACCGGGCGTGCCAGGCCGACAGCGTGGTCTGGCCGGCGCTCAGCGGCATCAGGAACACCATGCCGCCGGTGCCCCCTATCGTCAGGCCGCCGAACTCCCGCTCCCACAGCCGCCGGCCGGTCCCGCTGTCCAGGGCGAAGATCGAGGCCCCCGCGGTGGCGGTCAGCGCGGTGCCGCAGACCGCGCCGCCGGTGACCACGAGCAGGCCCGGCATTCCGGGCAGGGGGGCGGACGTCCAGCGGCGCGCACCAGTCGAGGCGTGCAGCGCGGCCACCCGGCCGGTGCTCGCCAGGGCGGAGGAGACGTCGGGCGTGTAGAGGACGCCGCCGGCCAGGGTGGGCTCCTGCGGCCCGGTGCCGAGGGTCACCGCCCACACGCGGCGGCCGGTCCGTGCGTCCAGCGCCCGGACCGTGGGCTGCCCGGCGGTGCTGTTCTCGGTCGTCCCGGCCGCGACGTAGACGAGCCCGCCGCCGTAGGTCAGCCAGCCGACCTTGGCGTTGTTGAGCAGCGGACCCGCGTCGTGGGTCCACAGCGTGTGCCCGGACGCGGCGCTGGTGGCCACGACGTCGGTCGCGCCGCCCCGGGTGACGGTGAAGCCGAAGACCGCGCCCGGACTCGCGGCGTAGGGGCGCGGGCCGGCCGAGCCGGGCGTCCGCCAGGCCAGCCGGCCGGTCGCCGCGGTGATCGCATAGGTGCGGGCATCCCCGTTGGCGGCCCCGCTGATCCCCGCGTAGACCAGACCGCCCGCCGTGATCAGGACCGGCTCGTCGGTCGAGGCGGCGACCTGGGTCCGCCAGATCAGCCGGCCGCCGCTGGCCCCGGTGCCGTTGGCTTGCGTGCCGTTGGCTTGCGTGCCGTTGGCTTGCGTGCCGTTGGCGCGGGCGGCAGGGACGGCGCCACAGCCCGTTACCGCGAGCAGCCCGGCGCCGGTGGCAATGGACAGCGCCTGGCGTCTGCTGATCTGCTGCACGACGGAATTCTGGGCTAGGCCGGACGTGGCGGTCAATCCGTTCGCGAAAGTAAGTCGCGGCCCTCTTATCCGTTCAGTGGTGGTCCTCTCCGCCGATGCGCCCGGGCCGCCAGCGAAGGCCCAGCGTGCCGGTCGCGGCCTGGGTGCCGCTCATGCCGCCGCCCTGGCCGCGGAGCACGAAAGAAATGCCGGCCGCGATGACCCCGCCCGCGATCGGCCCGATCAGGTAGGCCCACCACGAGTTCCAGTCGTTCAGCACCAGCGCCGGGCCGAGTGACCGGGCCGGGTTCATCGAGGCGCCGCTGACCGGGGCGCCCCACAGTCCGGCCAGGGCAATGTAGCCGCCGACGCCGATCGCGGCCAGCGCGCCCAGCTGCTGCGCGCCGGAGGCGGTGCCCTGGATCACGCTGACCAGCCCCGTGGTCAGGATGATCTCCCAGGCCAGCGCGGTGCCGGCGGAGATGCCGTGACCGGGGAGGGTCAGGCCCGCGCTGCCCTGCTTGCCGAGCAGGGCCCACAGCAGCAAGGCGGCCAGGATGGCCCCCGCGAACTGGGCCACCAGGTACAGGGGGACTCGTTTCCACGGGAAGTCGCCGCGCAGCGCGAAGGCGATGCTGACCGCCGGGTTGAGGTGGGCACCCGACACGGCCCCCATGAACAAGATGATGGCCATCACCATCAGGGCCGGAGCGACGACCCGCGCGCTGTAGGGCACGGCCTGACCGCCGAACCTGGCGTTGACCATGCCCCCGCCCACGGCCACCAGGACCAGGAAAAACGTCCCGAGGAGCTCGGCGAACATGCGCCGCCACTCGTACCGGTCGTCCCAGAAGTCGTAGGCCCGGGCGATCGCGTTCGGGTGACCCAGGGTCCGCAGGGCCACCGCGGCCCGGCGGACCGCCTGCTGTTCGGGCTCTTCAGGCTGGCCGGTCATCGTCATCCTCCCGTCTTCCGGTCTTCAATCATGGGGCCGGCTGCGCCATGCTCTCTAGCGTGGATGTCGACGAGTTGCGGCACGCGCTTGGCGGTGTGGTGCTGGAAGCGGCCTATCGGGACGCACGCTGCGCACGGCGTTCAGCGCGCTGGCCGGCAGCAAGTACGCCGCGGTGGTCGACGGCCGGCTGACGGCCGCGGCGCTGGTCGAGGATCAGCTCCGCCAGGAACTCGGCCATGAGGTGCGGGCCGAACCCGGGGCTTAGCCGAGGAGCCAGCCGCCGTCGACGTGGAGGCTGACGCCGTTGACCGCCCGGTTGCCGAGCAGGAACGCGGTCGCGTCCACGATGTCGGCCATCCGGGCCAGCTGCCCGCACGGGGTGCGGGCGATGACGTGGCTGAGGTCGCGGTCCCGCCAGTAGGGACTGTCGCCCACGATGCCGGGGTGGATGGCGTTGACCCTGATCGGCGCGAGCTCTACGACAAGCGTGTGCAGCAGTCCGGTGACGCCACCGTTCACGGTCGAGACCGTGGTCGAACCCGGGTAGGGCCGCTCCTTGGCCAGACCGCCGAAGAGCACGATCGCGCCGTCCGGGGCGATCCGGGACCGCAGCGTGTGCACCACCTCGGTGTACCCGACCAGCTTGAGCGTGACCAGCCGCAGCGCACGGTCGATGTCGTAGTCGGTCACGGTGTTGACGTCGCGCTCGATCGCGGCCAGGACCAGGCCGTCCACGGACTCGATCCCGGCCAGGGCGGACGCGATGTCGTGCGGCGCGGCCAGGTCGAGCGCCAGGCCCGTGGTGTCGCCGCCGACGTCCTTGGCCGCGGCCGCCGCCCGGTCGGCGTCGCGGCCGGTCAGCGTGACACGATGACCGACGTTGGCATAGTGCCTGGCGATCTCCAGGCCCAGGCCCGAGGTGCCGCCGACGACCAGGTAGCTGCTCATGGTTGCGGTATCTCCTTGCTTTGCTGTGCTGTCCTTGCCGCCTGTGGCGGCGGGCCTTGCCGCCTGTGGCGGCGGGCCTTGCCGCCTGTGGCGGCGGGCGCTGCGATCTCGCGCAGGTAGTCCCAGTCCCCTGCGAACCGGTAGGAATGCCGGGCCGGCGGCTGCGGCGCCTGCGTCTCAAGCCAGCGCACCGGCTCGCGGCCCGCGTTCCGGAAAGAGTGGACGCACCCGGCGCCGGCCCAGGCGATGTCGCCCACCTCCAGCCGGTAGGGCTGGCCGTCGAACGTGGCATCGGTCGTGCCCGCCAGGATCAGGTAGGTCTCCTCGAACGGATGATCATGCGGCCCGGCCGACCCGTCGGCCTCATACTGCACCATGAACATGGTCTGCAGCTGAGCCCCGAGGTCGGTGTCGACCATCATCTTGACCGTGATCCCGCTGTACACCAGGCGGGCGGTCCGCATGCTGACCTCGTCCGGCGACGGACCGCTCATGCTGGCCGCCGCGATATGACCGAACGACCGCATCCGCGGATCCTTCAGATTCGGCCGAACGGCCCGTGCCTCGTGCGCCAGGTCCACGCCGATCGTGTCGCCGTGGTAGTGCCGCCGCGGCTGGGGCGCCAGCATGTCGGCCCACCGGGCGGTCACGCGGCCGGCGTTCCGCCAGGCGTGCGGCACACCGACCGGGACGAGCCCGTAGTCGTCCGGGCCGAACAGGAACGAGCCCTCCGGCGTGGTGAGCACGACCTCGCCTTCGAGGATGAAGAAGGACTGCTCGAAGGAGTGGACGTGCCCGGGGATGCTGCCGCCCGGCTCGAGCTCGCAGATCCCGAACCCGGTGTGCACCGCGATGGTTTGGTCATCGACGGCCGCCCAGCGACGGGCGCCGGTGGCCTCGGGAGCCCATTCCGGCGGCCCGGCGTAACGCGCTTCGCCGGCCAATCGGACCAGGTGCCGGGAGGCGGTCACGCCCTTTCCCGCCCGGTCGCGGCCAGCAGGCAGTCGAGACCGGGCCCGACCAGGTGCGTAGGCCGCCGGGTGAGGGTAGTCATGGGCACACCGCCATCTGGTGGGGTCACAGGGACAAGTGACACAGATCAGGACTCGTTCCCGTCATGTTAAGCCAGCGTGGGGCGGCACCGGGGTTTGCGTCCGGAGCATGCCGCGGTGGCGCACGCGGTGGCTCAGGGCGCGACGCTGGCCGGTTTCCAGCCCCAGGACGACGTGCGCGTCTGCCTCGACCCGGCGGGCCACCCGTTCTGCCTGTACCTGAGCTGACGCCGCTCGGTTCCTGGCCCCGGGCTCACTCGTCGGGGAGGTCGGCGGCGATCTGGGTGAGCAGGTCCAGGCTTTCGTCGGGCGGCAGTGCCGCGTCGCGCAGCCGCCGGTAGAGCTGTTCGTAGGACTGCACGTCGGCGGGGTCGGTGAGGATCAGGTCGGAGGTCACCGTGTCGACGGCGACCACGGCGGGATCACCGGGATCGGGATAGGTGTAGGTCGAGAACGTGCAACGCGGCACGGCGTAGTCCGCGATCCGCGCGTGCACCGGCAGCACGCGGACGGTGACCTTCGGCTCGCCGTTCACCGTGGTGGCCAGATAGTAGAGCTGCTTCTTGACTACCTCGGGCGGGGCGGCCAGGCGGCTGACCGCCGCCTCGTCGACGATGGCCTCGTAGGTCGGCCCGCCGGGCCGGCGCAGCATGCGCTGGCGCCCGGCGCGCCCGGCGAGCACGCCGTCGGCGTTCGGGTTCCCGGGCTTGAGTATGACCTCCGCGTCGACCCGGGCCCGGACGAAGTCCGGGATCTGGAGCAGCCCGGGCACGAAGGTCTGCTGATACTCGCAGATGGCCGCCGCGCCCGCCTCCAGGTTGGCGTACAGCGCCTGGCGCTCGCCCATCGTCTTGTTGGACTCCCACCAGCCGCGCTCCCCCGCCTCACGGGCGATGGTGACGATCTGCGTCCAGCGGTCGCCGTCGACCCCCACGGAATCCAGGATGGCGATGATGTCGGCCTGGTCGACGACGTGCCCGTTCTCCAGCCGCGAGATATCGGCCCGGGAGCGGCCTATCTGTTTGCCCAGCTGGTCAGCGGTCAGCCCGGCTTCAGCGCGCAGCGCCCGCACCTCGGCGGCCAGCCGCAACCGACGCACGTAGGGGCTGATCATCCACGTCCTCCCACGGCCCGACGGCTGACCATCACCGAGTGCTGTACCGGATCAATGAATGTCCCAATTATTGATTCGCACAGCGATGATCACAAGTCCGACAGGCATCCTAGACCGGCGGATTGCGGATAACGGTGGCCGACGGGCGCCGACCGCGGTCGGCTGCGGTAGGTGAGGCGGGTGTGGTTGGGGTGACGGGTCGGGCCCGGGAGTCACTTGATCCGGCTGAGGAACTCCCGCCAGGCGGTCGCGGTGAACTCCAGCACGGGCCCGCGCCCGTTCGCCTTGGTGTCCCGGACCCCGACCACCGAGCCCGCACCGTCGCGAGCGGAGGCGAGTTCGACACAGCTATTGCCATCCCCGCTGTAGCTGGACGTGCGCCAGCCGGCAAATTTGTCGTCGCTCATGGTGGTCCCCTTGGATTTTCTGTTCCGTCGCGGATGCCGAAACGGCAGAGTTTCGCGAACAGTCCGAAACCTTGCACGTTCAGGTTACTCAGGTAAGAGCTGTTCGTGTACTGGGTTTGAATTCTAGATCTGGGCGGATTCTGGCCAGTGGCGCCGCCCTGACCAGCAGCGGCTCTCGAGCCGGGGACCGCGCCAGCCCGCCGTCGGGGCGTAGACTGCCCGCGGCCTGGCGGGTTGCGAGCCTCCCGCGCACCGAAAGATAATGAAAACGTTTGCTGATCCCGGACTGTACGGGCGTGACGGAGGAAAACGCTGTGACCAGCAACGGGGCCCCCGCCGGGAGTGTTGAACCGGCCGAGATCGACACGTCCAAGGCTCATGCGGCGCGCGTCTACGACTACCTGCTCGGCGGCAAGGCCAACTTCAAGGTCGACCGCGAGGCGGCGGCGATCACATACGCGGCCTTCCCGGGCGGGATCGAAGGGGTGCGCGCCGACGTGCGAGAGCACCGGGCGGCTCTCGGCCGGGTGGTGCGGTACTTCGTCCAGGACGGGGTCACGCAGTTCCTCGACATCGGCACCGGCATTCCCAAGCAGAACAACGTGCACGAGGTCGCGGCGGCCGAGGAGGCGGCCGACCCGCGGATCGTGTACGTCGACTGGGATCCGATCGTGCTGGCGCACGCGCACCAGCTGCTACGGGGCACGCGGGAAGGCGCGGTCAGCTACATCTACGGGGACCTGCACGACCCCCGGCCGATCCTGCGCGAGGCGGCCAAGACGCTCGATTTCAGCCGTCCCGTGGCCATCATGCTGTTCGGCATCCTGCACTTCTTCAGCGACGCCGACGACCCGCGCGGCGTGATCGGCCAGCTCCTGGATCCGCTGCCGGCCGGCAGCGGACTGGCGCTGTCGCACCTGGCCAGCGACCTGCATCCGGAGGAAATGTCCGAGGCGTTCAGCCGGCTGAACGCGCGCATGGCCGAGACGGTCACGTTGCGCACCCGCGACGAGGTCGCGGCGCTGCTGACCGGGCTGGACCTGGTTCGAGCCGGGCGTGGTGCAGGCCACCAGCTGGCGGCCGGACCCGGGCGCGGCCACGCCTGCCTCGCAGGTCTGGATGGGGGTCGGGCGCAAGGCCGGCTGAGGCGGCCTTCGCCGCGCTGCCGCCGAAGGCTACGGCGACTACCGCCGGAGGCCGCGGCGAATGCCGCCGGAGGCCCTGCGGCGAATGCCGCTGAAGGCCCCGCGGCGAATGCCGTCATAGGCATTGCGCGAGTGCTGATACTGATAGATACTCAGGATGTTTCTAGATTCTGTGCTGAACGCTTGCATAAACAGAACATTAATTAGCTCAGTATGAGCGCCTGTCGCGAAGGGTAAGGAATGCCCAGACCGCTTCCCGATGTCGCGACCGGCCGTCCCGTCCCGCACCATCGCGCGATCGCCGAACTCGACGCCTGGCACCGCCTGGTCATCTGCGGTCGGCCCGAGCAGGTCAGTGTGGCCCGCGCGTTCATCAGGCAGGTGCTCGGGGTGGGCCATCCCGGCACCGAGCGGGCGACGCTCCTGACGTCCGAACTGGTCACCAACAGCGTCAACCACAGCGACTCGCGCCTGGAGGGCGGGACCATCACGGTCACGGTCCGGACCACCCCCGGCCGCGTGCGGGTCGAGGTTCAGGACGACGGCGGCCCCACCGCGCCGACCATGCGCCGCGACGACGACCTGGCCGAGGCGGGACGCGGCCTGCGGCTGGTCGACGCCTACGCGCTCACCTGGGACTACCACCAGGTCGGGACGCGCATGGTGACGTGGTTCGAGTGCGTGGCCGAGCCGCTGCCATTATGGTCCGTTCGGGATAAAAAGGGACTTAACGGGCTTCCTCCGAGCCGTCCTGTGCCCAGAGCGTGTGGAACACGCCGTCACGGTCCGTACGACGGTAGGTGTGCGCGCCGAAGTAGTCGCGCAGGCCCTGGATGAGGGCGGCGGGCAGGCGCTCGGCGCGCAGCGCGTCGTAGTAGGCGAGCGCGGCCGAGAAGCCGGGGACGGGGATGCCCAGGCGCGCGGCGGTGGCCACGACGTTGCGCCAGGCATCCTGCGCCTGCTCGATCTCCTTGACGAAGTCGGCGTCGGTCAGCAGCGTGGGCAGCTCGGGGCTGGCCTGGTAGGCAGCGCGGATCCGGTCCAGGAACCTGGCCCGGATGATGCAGCCGCCGCGCCAGATGGTGGCCATCTGGCCCAGGTCGATGTGCCAGTCGTACTCGCGGCTGCCGACGTCCATCATGTTCCAGCCCTGCGCGTAGGAGACCAGCTTGGACGCGTACAGGGCCTGCTCGATCTGGTCGGAGAACTCGGCGCTTGGGGCCGGGGC
Source organism: uncultured Actinomycetes bacterium (assembly GCA_963819785.1). Lineage (GTDB taxonomy): Bacteria > Actinomycetota > Actinomycetes > Streptosporangiales > Streptosporangiaceae > Palsa-504. The sequence goes on from CAWFXW010000026.1 coordinate 792,100, forward strand.
TGCCCGGTTTGATGAATGCCGCGGGCCCGGCAGTCCGCGGGAGGCGGCCCGCAGGTCGGCGTGGCCGGACAGGGACCGGGCGAAGACCGCCTCGGCGATGCCGCTGACCGGGACGCCCAGGTCGAGCGCGTCCTGCACGGTCCAGCGGCCGGTGCCCTTCTGTTCGGCCTGGTCGAGCACGATGTCGGCGAAGGGCTTGCCCGTGGTCGCGTCGGTGTGAGCCAGGACTTCGGCGGTGATCTCGATCAGATAGGAGTTCAGCCTGCCGGTGTTCCAGGTCCGGAACGTCTCGGCGGCCTGGGCGGGCTCTTGGCCGACGGCGTGGCGGAGCAGATCGTAGGCCTCGGCGATGAGCTGCATGTCGGCGTACTCGATGCCGTTGTGGACCATCTTGACGAAATGGCCGGCGCCGTCGGGTCCGATGTGGGTGCAGCAGGGTGTTCCGTCGACGTGGGCGCTGATGTTTTCCAGCATGGGGCCTAGGGCCTGGTACGACTCCTGCGATCCGCCCGGCATGATGGACGGGCCGTGCAGCGCGCCCTCCTCACCGCCGGAGACGCCCATGCCGACGAAGTGCAGGTTGGTCTGTCGCAGGGCCGCTTCGCGGCGGCGGGTATCGAGGAAATGGGCGTTGCCGCCGTCGATGAGCATGTCCCCCGGTTCGAGCAGCGGGGCGAACTCGTCGATCACCGCGTCGGTGGCCTGGCCCGCGTTGACCATGATGAGCAGGCGGCGCGGGCGCTCCAGGGCCTGAACGAACATGCCCGGGTCGGTGGCCGGGACGAAGGTGCCCTCATGACCGAACTGGTCCACCGTGTCGGTGACGCGGGAGGCGGTACGGTTGTGCAGGGCGACGGTGTAGCCGTGGCGGGCGAAGTTGCGGGCCAGGTTGCGGCCCATCACGCCTAGTCCGGTGACGCCGATCTGCGCTGCTGCGTGTTCGGGCATCTGCTGCTCGTCTCCTCCCGGTTGGCTGTCTGGATCACTATGCCATTCCCGGGGGTCACGCTGCCGGGGCGGAGGACGACGGCGCCGGCTGGCGAGATCTGCACCACGATTGACTTCGGGCTGTTCCGGCGGTTCTCCTGGCTGGAGGGGCAGGAGGACGGGACGTTCCGGCTGCCGGCGGGGCAGCCCGGGTGCCGGTGATGTACTCGCTGCGGGCTTCCGCGGCGGGGAGACGGTACGCTACGGGGTGACAGCAGCCTCGGTGCGAGGTGGTTGCTGCGGGCGTAGCTCAATGGTAGAGCTCCAGCCTTCCAAGCTGGTCATGCGGGTTCGATTCCCGTCGCCCGCTCCAGTTTAATGGCTTTTTTCGATTTTGTTTTCTTGCATGTCTGCGCTGTACGTCTGGTACCGGGCTGCAAGTCTGCCGATGCAACGTTCTTCCAGCTCAATTACAATTATTGAACTTAGTTATGTTGACGTCAGGGACTGGTGGGACTACCCGCCGTTCTACCCAAAATGCCCTCAGCTTTAAGAGCCGTTAGAACGCCACGTTGACCGGTTCGTGGCCGCTGCGCCAGTGAGACTTGATGCACCGGCGGGGCAGAGGTGTGGCTTGGCGGCCTCCGGAACGGACGCTGGCCGCCGCGCTGAAACGCGCGCTCATGCCGCCGATCGGTGTTTCGTATGATCGGGCTGTGGCGGCGGGTCCCGGCGGACTCGCGCCACTTTATGTTGCCGGCAGGCGTCGCGGTCCGTCTGCACCAGGGCGGCCTGGAGGAGTCAGTAGCGGGCGGTCTGCAGGCAGATTCTGGTCATGGTGCAGGCGCATACACTGGTAGTAATGAAGCCTGCCCGCGCCGCGACCCGGCGCTACCTGCCCACAAGTCCCTTCGCCCCGCCCGTGGTTCCGCCTGTCGGCCAGTTCGCCATGCAGGATCAGGTGACTCACGATAAGTACGGCCTTGGCCGGGTCATCGGCGTGGAGGATGATGATGCTGCCCTGGTCATCGATTTCGGTTCACGTCAAGTACGGATCATGACGCCCTTCGCCAAGCTGACCCGGCTCTGATACCGCCGGCGGAGGCGCCGCTGCGCCGCGTCCCGTGCCAGACCGGGATCCCCGCTGGCGGACGGAGGGGCTGTGCGCAGACGGTCACGTATCGCACTCACATGCCGCGTGGAGTGCGTACGGCGCAAGCCCAGGGCGAGATCACTCCGGCTAGGCTGGCATGATGGAGGCACATGAGTAAGTCACCGTCCCGCCGCTTCCCAGTGACCGTTACCCAGCTGCCGGTCACCCGTTGCGAGATCTGCCAGTGCACCGTGGCGTACCGGCCCGGCCGCCTCAGTGAGGTCCTGACCGAGCATTACCGCCGTGCCCATCCCGAAGTGCTCGGCGTCCCTTTGCAGTAGCCCTCCGCAGGCTGCCGCATCACCCCTGGTGCCGTCACCGGCGTCGATCGCCCCCGGGCGACCTTGCGCGAGCCGGGCGGACAGCGCCAGCGGTCACGCAGTGCGGCCACCCCTCGTCAGAGGCCCCGCACAGAGAACCGCCTATGACCGGCACACCTCACGGCCAGCGGTGCTGTCTTCTCCCGAGTCCGAATGGGTGATCTGTGCCCGGCCCGCCATCCGCGCGGGCCGGGTTCGGGGTCGCGCACGACAGGCATCCGCGGTCACCGGGCTGCCGTGTCTGCCGGCATCGAGGGTGGTCTGCGGAGCCGGTCGCCCGCCCAGCGGCCCGGTGCGGTGAGCGCGATCCACAGCGGATTGCTGATGACCACCCAGAGCAGGGAGGCCCGGCGCTGACAGGCGCACCACCGCCGCGTGCGCCGGCCCGTCACCGTGACCGGTAACGGCCGCAGGCCCGGCAGCGGCGCTCCTGCGCACCCGCCGCATCACGTACCGGTTCACTGGCTCCCCGGCCACCAGGATCACCGGGGACAAGGTGATTGTCAGCGGCCACACGGCAAGGGAGAGGGCCGCCTGGGTGACCGGCCATGCATGCTTCATCCAGCCAGCATAGAACCGCGCCGATCACCGGCGAGAACGATGGTGAACAGCCTCCCGGGACGCCGACCGGAACCCGGATCAACATGACCTGCCAGCCTGTGACCAGCGTGCCGCGACCGCCGCTTCCGGGCAACCGCCGAGCCGCCTGGGCGATTGGCGACTCACCGGCGATCACCGGCCGAGATGCGCAGATCACGAGCCTCTGCGCGTCCGAGGCCGACCGGATCTGCCGAGAAGCGGACGTTGATACGGCTCGGCTCAGCCCTGTCCCTGGAGTAGCTGCGCCAAGCTGGTGGCTGGGTGTCCGGTGAGATCGGGTATCGCGTTGGTGACGGCGGCGAGGGATCCGTCGGCGATCGCGGTGTAGGTCGAGACCCAGGCGTCGAGCTGCCAGTCGGGGGCGTCGTAGGCGGCGCGCCGGGAAGCGTACGCCTCCTCGACGGTTTCCGGCTGGTAGGTGACGGTGCGGCCGGTCGCCGCGGTGAGCGTGGCAGCGACCTCGGCGAGCATGAGCGATTGCGGTCCGGTCAGCTCGTAGGTGCGATCGACGTGACTCCCGGAATCCTGCAGCACGGCGACGGCCGCGTCGGCGATGTCGTCTTGGGCCACAGCCGCCACCCGGCCGTCGCCAGCGGGCCCGCGGATGACTCCCTCGTCGCCGGTCATCATCGGGAAAAAGTCCGCGTACAGGTTGTCGCGCAGGAACGTGAACGGGATCCCGCGGGTGCGGATGTGCTGCTCGGTGGCCCAGTGGTCGCGGGCGAGGGTGAAGGTGGCGTCGACTGCGGCGCCATAGAAGGAGACGTAGATGAGGTGGGCGATACCAGCGTCGGCGGCGGCATCGATGAACGTCCGATGCTGGTCAACGCGGTCCGGGGTCTCGGACGCGGACACCATGAGCACGGTGCCGACGCCGGTCAACGCCTCTCGCACGGCGTTGGCATCATCGAAGGGCGCCCGGACAGTGCTGGCTGCGGGCAGCTGGGGCGCCCGCGCAGGATCGCGTACGAGCAGCCGTTGCGGCCTACCGGAAGCAGCGAGCCGTCGGGCGACGCGCCCACCGAGCCGCCCGGTCGCACCGGTGATCGCGATGGGTCTTCCCGAACCGCTGCGCGTTGGCGGTAGCGAAGTCGTCACGGTTCAGTCCTATCAGCAATGGCACCTGGCAGAACCGTCCTGTCATGCCGCCAACAGGGTCGAGCACCGTAGGCACGGCGGGACCTGGGCCCCTGCCGTGTGGCCAGTCGGCAGCCCTGAACTCCGCCGACCGAGGGCGGAGGCTGAGGGAAGCTCGTCACGGGAAGGAGTTCGTCTCTGTCCGCCCGCGCAAGGATCCGCCGATAGGGTTGACCGGTGCCGGAACTTCAGGAGTTGCGCCCTTTGCTCCGCGTCGAGGAGCCTCCTGCTGCGACCGTGTTCCTGGCCAGAGGCGGCCCAGACTCCATCGCGAGCCTGCGCTCGGCCGCCCACAGAACTGCTCGGCGCTTCTGCCTGGACGGCGAACCGTTACTGGGTGTCTCAGTGGCTGCCGCTCTAGATGTATCGCTAGATGAGCTAGTAAGCCATGCTCCCCTGCTCCGGTTTGAGCACGTCTACGCACCTACCGTCGCCGTGCTGGAAGGCTTCCAACTGCTGCCAACCTTTGGCCGCCCGCACTTCACTGTCCGGCTAGAGCGTGCCGACGACCCTGAGCTCAGGGGACTCCTCGCTGCGCTAGGGCCTTTGCAGGTGAATCCGGGGTACGCTAAACGTACCGGTGGGTATGAAAACTAGCGGCTGGCGAAGGAGGTGCAGGGATGTACCGAGTGGACATCAGCGCGGATCTTAACGACGACGATGGCAGTGGGTACCTCTGGACCTTCCTTGATGAGGCTCGTGACCCTAGCCTGGTCAAGACTGGCGCTGTTCTTGTCGCAGGCAGCGAGGTTGCCGCTGCGATGTGCGAGGTCACGCGCTTGGAGCCCGGTGGCGACGGGAGCATGATCGTCCACCTCAGGGTGTTGCCTGGAACGGTCGAGGACTACTTCGGCGCCGCCGAGCGTGCTCTGGTGAGCTAAGAAACCCAGTTCTGGAAGAGACAGCCGGGAACACTAGCCTGTCATCTCAGCACATTAGCTGCTCGCCGCAACCGGCACTTCGGCCGAGGCGTACCGGATCCGCCGGTATGCAGCATTGAGAATGCTTAGCGTCTAGCCGCTGAGGCGCGCAGAACGGGATGTTCTGAGCATTGCCGAGAGTACGGAACCCATCCAGGCCGACGAGAAACTACCGTTCCGGCCTGCGGGTGCCACGGTGGGCTTCAGCGGCCCGGCGCAGCCTGTACCCCGACCGTACCCTGAGCGCTCATATATATCTGCAGGGTGCCACGACCTTGATTACGAAACTCTGTTCGAGAACCTGATTGCCGTATGCACAGAACCGGACTGGCCTACACCAGCCTTCACGGATTCCGGGCGACGGCGATTTTCTACCCAGATTTCTACCCAGAAGTGCGGCAAAGCGGAGCCGAAATGTTATATGTCCTGGTCATGCCTGCGAACTGGAGCGGTCGGCCAGGATGCGTTACCAGCCTTCCAAGCTGGTCATGCGGGTTCGATTCCCGTCGCCCGCTCCAGTTTGTTGGCGGGGGCTGCTGCCGTTCTGCCTCGTCATGACGCGAGGAAACCGGTGATCAGGGGCGTGAGCAAGCTCGGCTGGGTCACCAGCTCGACGTGGCCGCCGTGGTAGACGTGCAGCGTCGCGTGCGGGATGCCCGCGGCCAGGATGCGGCCGTTGGCCACCGGGATGATCGGGTCCTGGTCGCCGGTGAGCACCAGGGTGCGCTGGCGGATGAGCGGCAGCAGCGGCAGCGTGGTGAACCCCAGCGCGGCGGTGTGCTGGTACAGGTAACCGATGCTGAGCGGGCTGATCCGCGCCTTGCGCAGGGCGCCGGCCAGCGCGTCCGGGTCGGTTTTCGCGCTTCCTCCCCACAGGTCGCCCCAGCGGCGCAGGATGAGGTTCTTCACCGGCGGCAGCGGGTTGGGCGGCACCATCGTCTGCGGCCCGGTTGAGGTCGCCACCAGGATCAGCCGCCGGCACCCGCGCGGGTTGCACAGCGCGAACTGCTGAGCCAGCCCGCCTCCCCAGGAGATACCCAGGACGTCGGCCTGCTGGTGGCCGAGCTTATGCAGCATCTCGCGCAGGAGCAGGGCCAGGGTGGTGAAACGGTACGGCCGGTTGGGCAGCTGAGAGCCGCCGACGCCGGGGGCATCGAAGCGGATCACCTCGATGGCCGGGTCGAGTGCGTCCACGAACGGCTGGAAGGCTTCCAGTCGCATCCCGATGCCGTTGCACAGCAGGAGCGGAGGCCCGGTCCCGGTGCCCGGCCGGATCGCGGCGCGCAGCGGCGTCCCGCCCACCTGCATGATCTGTTCGCGCACGGAGTCATCTCTGACAGTCATGTCCCTTCCTCCCAGGACATGCCGTGGCTGCCGCGTCTGTGACGGCAGTCACACGGCTACGGGGATAGTAAGCCGCGCTTGGGATAGTACGCAATAAGCCAAGTCCGCTTAGCGCGGCTGGCTGCTGCCTTATCGCGGGCAGGCAGCGGCGGGCGGAACTTCTCGCAGTCGCAGGCGGCCAGGCAGGCCTGCGAGACGAACCGGCGCTCGTCAAAGAAGTCAGCGGCCCGGCTGACGGACAACATCACCAGCCTGAGGACGGGACGGTGCTCATCGCGTGACCCATATGCCTGTACCGGGGCCTCGGCAGGGTCGTTGGACCCCTGCGGGGAGGACTGAGGGCCCGGGTACGGCTGCCGAACGCCGCTGCCATAGCCGCCCCTCTGCCCGCGACGCTGCATGCAAGGGGTGCGAGGAGATGGGTATCAGCTACTACGACGCGCTGTTGCCAGTACGTGAGCCCGGAGCCGGCCTGCGGGCCGTGCTGGCCCGGATCGGTCTTCCCTACCGGGTGCTCGCGTCGGTCTGCGTGCCCGGAGGCCGGGTTGTGCTCGCCTTCGTTTCTGACAGCGCGCTGCTCAGCCGCATGTTCGCGGCCAACTGGGCTCAGGCCGAAGCCGGCCAGGAGCCGGACGCGACGCTCTATGCGCTGGCGGGGCCGGCCTGCGGCTACGGGCTTGACCAGTGGTGGGACGGGGCGCGATGGTGGTCGCGGGACCACAAGACGATGGTGGTCTTCGGATTTGGCTCATACAGGCTGGCTAAGGTGTGTGTGCGGGGCATTTGCTCGGCGGTGAGCGGGGATGACATCGTCTTCGTGCACGGATGCGCGCTGTCCGTCGGCGCGCGGACTGGCCGGCGTGGCGTGCTTGTCACGGGAAGTTCCGGCGCGGGGAAGACGACGCTGGTGGCGGGCCTGCTGCGGCATCCTGAGTGTTCAGTGGCGGTGCTGAACGATGACTGGGGTGCCCTTTCGGTCGATAGCGGGGTTCTGGTCAGCACGGGAGAACGGATGCTGCACATGAAGACGGGCAGCGTGCTGGCCCTTTGCCCTGGCTTCTTCGCAACCGCGCCAGCGGGCTCGTACTCGAGCGATCTGTCAGAGCATGACCAGAACGCCCGGATGCTCGTGCCGCCGGAAAGCGTCTACGGAACGGCATGGAGCACCGCGGCGACGGTGGCCGAGCATGTGGCCGTGGTTGTGCGGGAGCCTGCGGGCTGGTTGCCGCCGGGCCGGGAAAACGAGACGGTCAGAGCGATCGAGAGCGAGGGTGACGCGCGTCTGATCCACCATCACGAAGCGTTCTTCAATGGATCACTGATCCTGACCACGGAAAAGGACAAGTTGCGCGAGGAACGGCGCTACACGCAGCTTCTCAATCGCACAACGGTGTCATGGATAAATAATTGCAGCACGCCCGAGGCACTGGTGAGTAACTTCATCTCCGCAGTCATGAGATGAAGTAAGAACGGCATTTACCGGCTTTGCGGGTCAGGCGACGGCACTGAGGCCCCGTATCTCCTCCTGACGCTGGGCGTAGCGGATGTGATGCAACCCCCGTCGCGCATCAACCCGGCTATCGCGTCGTAGGGCACCGTTTCCCCGGGGGGATGAGGCGCTGTAACGGCCGCCTGGGTGGCCAGCTCCGCCGGTGCGGCCAGCGGACCAGGTGATCGGCAGCGACACATCAAAGTAACGCCGGCCGCAGTCGTTACCGGCTGCATTACCGCCGAGAAATACCACCGTAACTCACGCGTGGGACAACAGATGGCAGCAGGGAAGGGCCGCCGCCTCAGTCTGGGGCCCTAACGGATTAGGAGGTCCCGCAGTGTCCATGCCCTGTGACGGCGATCGTACCGACGCCGCCAGGAGCGTCTCGCCCCCTCCCGATAATCTCGGGGGTTCTGAGCCGCCTCGGTGAGGATGACGTAGCGCGCGCTCCTGGATCCGATCGTGCAAGAGGAGGAGACCAAGATGTTCCGCATATTCATCATCGCCGTCATTACTACGATGGCCGCGATCCTGGAGACGGCGGCGGACGCAATTGCCGCGACGCTGCCCCCTCCCGCCGCGGACAGTCCCCGGCTGCGGGTAGTGGCGTCCGGGAGGTAAGGCTGGGGCCACCCCGGGACTGTTGACGGAGTGGTGTGGGCCGGCAGGCATCGATGGTGGATGGCAGCCGCGTTTAAATCAGGTGCGGCTCCCCGTGGCGTGACGTACGTTGCTGAGGTGCCTGAGCTGAGTACGGGTCTTCAGGGCATTCCTAGCCTGCCCTGGGAGTCGCTGTCTCATCGCCAGGTCCTAGCCGAGCTGGCCACAGCGGGCTGGGTGCCATGCGGGATAGGCGACTGGGCGGTTGCGCTGCGATCCCCGGACGGGACCGTCGTCGCGAGGGTATGTGCATTTGACCCGGCATATTGGGCATTCGTGGATCTGTGCCGCGAGTGCGCCGGCAACCGATGGCTGCCGAGGATCGAGCTGGCCGCCGGCCTGGAAGGCGGCGGTTCGGTCGTGTTCCTGGAGTTCGTCGCTCCCGTAGATCATCCAGTTGTCGAGCAGTTCGCTGAGCAGTGGCGGGCCAGGGCGCACGATGCGGAGTTCCAGGAGGTACGCCGGGCAGCACAGATGATCGATGCGGAATACCGCAAATCGACACCTTGGTGGGGCAGGTGCGACCTGGACGATGCCCACATCTTCAGAGCCGCCGGCGGGCGGCCGGTGCTGATTGACGTCTTCTGCATGGCTGGGACGGACCTGTACCGCGCGATCCTCGACGACGTCGCCGAGGTCCACCGCCGGATTCCCCGCGAGCGAATGCGCTACGCACTGGACATCCCGTATATCGCACGGGAGAACAGCGCCGCCGAGATCCTTGCCCTCAAAAACGCCTGGGCACGCGCCGCCGGATGATCGCGGCAGGTCTGTCAGGGACCAGCCGCCGATGCTCCAAGCCGCTCCCGAACACCAGATCTGCCGCGCAGTCGGCCCGCATCCTGGCCGCGGCAACCTGCGCCATAACGGCGGCAGCGTGCGCGTGGCTCGAGGCGAGGGCTTATTACGCAGCGTAGCGAGGAACGTTCCATCTCTCTGGGATACTGATCGCCGGCTCGGTGCTCAAGGCCTGTCGGGTGCAACTGTCATGGATGGCGCCCATATCGGCCATTCCAGCGCGAAGCCCATCTCAGCCCGGAAGGGTTTGACTGGCCTGCGGACCAGCGGTTGCCCAAGGTTGAGCCGACGGTTTACAGACCGCTTCATACAGGCTCTGACCTGCCGCTATTTTCTAGCTCGGACCCAGGCTGCGGATGCCAGACAGGCCGCTTGATACCCCAATCGCTGCTTGATATAGTTAGCATAGAGGTTGGTGAGGAGGCACGAGAATGGCTACCAAGTTCGCCGAGCACCTGCTTGCGAGCCGGCGGCAGTTTTGCCGGCAAGGTGATCACGGCAACGTCCCGCTGCGGCCTGACAGGGCCGGGCCGACGGCCGTAACCGCCAAGGCCGCCGTGTAGGCAGCCAGAGCGCCACGCCCGCGGGCAGGGCTGCTACGCGGCAGCGCCGGAACCCGCAGTTCCCGGCGCTGCCGGGTTCGGTGGTTCGCGATGAAGGAGGTGGACCGTGACGGACGAGCGGAAAGCGCGGCCCGGGTTCGGGGCCGACGGCGGCCTGCGTCAGCTGATACCAGGCCGGCCGCACCGCGCCGTCCCGGGCGAGCAGATACGGACCCTGAGCATCGGCGGGCGCGCCCTGCGAGTCGCAGCGCGGGACGGGAACCCGGACTGGCCGCCGTTGCTGCTGTGCAACGGCATCGGCGCCCCCCTGGAGGTGTTCCAGCCGTTCGTCGACGCGCTGGACCGCCGGCGGGCCATCATCCGGTTCGACATGCCCGGCATCGGCGGTTCCCCGGCGTCGGCGCTTCCGTACCACCTGGCCACGTTGCCGCCATTGCTCAGCAGGCTGCTCGACCAGTTCGGCTATCAGCAGGCCGACGTCCTGGGCATCTCCTGGGGCGGCGGGCTCGCGCAGCAGTTCGCCCTGAGCCGCCCGGACCGGGTGCGCCGCCTGGTGCTGGTGGCCACCGGCCCCGGCGCGCTGATGATCCCGGGACATCCCCGCGTCCTGCTGCGCATGCTCACCCCGCGGCGCCATCACGACCCCGCACACGCGGCCCGCATCGCCGGGGAGCTTTACGGCGGCAGCGTGCGCGACCACCCGGCGCTGGCCCGCGTCCTGCTGCACCCCGCGGCGCGCCCCGGCCCGGCCCGAGGCTACTACTACCAGCTCGCCTCCGGCATCGGCTGGACCAGCCTGCCGCGGCTGCCGCGGCTGGCCCAGCCCACCTTGATCCTGGCCGGCGACGACGACCCCATCATCCCGCTGGTCAACGCCCGGATCATGAACCGGCTGATACCGCGCAGCGAGCTGCACATCTATCACGGCGGCCACCTTGACCTGGCCACCGACGCCGAACACCTCGCCCCGGTCGTCGAGGCATTTCTCACCGCCGAGACGGGAGTCGGCATCGCAGCCGCTCATGACCAGACACGCAGGCCGCGCAGGTGGCGGAGACGCGCAGACGGCCGCCGGGCACACACGCAGGGTGCGCGCTCCGCGGTTTAGCGGCCGCCAGGTCTCCGGCGACGACGGTCCTGTCGCCCCAGCAGGTAAGTGCGGTGATCACGAGCTTTCTGCGGGAAGGCTGAGCACGAGGAGGTCTTGAGATGGCTACGGGCCAGGGCGATGACTACCGCGGCGATGACGGCGCCGACGGCGAGGCGACGGACCGGGCACTGCGGAGCGCCGCCCGCATGTATGCCGGTGATCAGGCGGCCAAGGCCCTAGGGATCAGCATCGATGAGGTCGCGCCCGGCCGGGCCACGGCCCGGATGCGGGTGACTGGGGACATGACGAATGGTCACGGTATGGCCCACGGCGGCTATATCTTCTTGCTTGCAGATACCGCCTTCGCCTACGCGTGTAACAGCTACGGTCCGGTAACGGTCGCTCAGGCGTGTCAGGTCACCTTCCTCAGGCCGGCGCGTGAGGGCGACGAACTCGTCGCGGCGGCCGCGGAGCGAGTGCGGATGGGGCGCAACGGCATTTATGACGTCAGCGTCCGCCGCGCCGACGGGGAGGTGCTTGCCGAGCTGCGAGGTCACAGCAGGACGGTGCGGCCGGACCCCGCCCGTACGGACGAGACTGCCTGACAACTACGCAAACGAGGTAAGACCGCCGACTGGTTCCGGGCGTGTTCAGTCCCGCCGTCACATGCCCGGCTGGCCTGAGCCGGCGTAGCGGAGCGCCGCCGCGTCGCTAGTCGGATGGCTCTGGCAGGTCAGCATGTAACCTCGGTCGATGTCATCCTGCTCGAGCGCGTAGGCCCGCTCCACATGGGCCGTGCTGCGGAGGAGCTTCGGCCGGCAGGTGCCGCAGGTCCCGCCCTGGCAAGCCTGGGGGGCATCCTGCCGGACCCTGAGCACAGCGTCCAGGATCGGCTCGGCACCGCGAGCTCCAATGTTGTGCAGGTGCAGCAGGCGGTACTGGTGCACGTGGCCGCTGATCACCAGCGCGGGCGGCGTGCCGCCGAACAGGCGGGCGAGCCGGCCGCGAGCCGGCGGCGGCCAGAACCGGTAGGGCGGTGCGGCAGCCAGCTCGGTTCGGGTCGCGGTGACGGGCTTATGCGTGATGAGCGCGACGGGCTGGCGGCCGCGATGCCGGCTGGCCTGGTCGTCAAGCCAGGACCACTGCGCGGCCTCGGCCGCCAGGCCAGACCCCAGAAGCTGGGCGTTGACCGCCAGGAGAACCCAGCCGCCGGCCGTGACCGACCAGTGGTCGGCGCCGACGATGTCCAGCCACCGCTGACGCCGGCCGGCGTCCACGGCGGTGCCCGGGGGGGCGCCCGGCCACGGGTTGTCGCCGATGTCATGGTTGCCGGGAACCGCACGCCACGCCGCCGGCAGCCGGTCGAGCTGGGTCCGGCCATGACGCAGATCCGCAGCGCTGCCTGCCCCGTCCAGGCTGAGATCGCCCAGGTGGATCACCAGGTCAGGGGCGCACGCTCCGACGTAGCTGACCACGGCGTCCCAGTTGGCCTGCGCCTGCGGCGCAGCCGCAGACAGGTGGGTGTCCGACACCAGGATCACCCGCGCCGCGGCCACACCGGAAGCCTACCGGCGAGGTCCCGGGCGGCTCGCCCTGCAACGGTTCGGACTCAAGGGAACTGTTCCGCCCGGTGCCAGGCCCTGGCCCGGGCTCGGCGTCCCGGTCGCCGGTCCGGGATGGAGCCGGCACCTGGACCCCGCCCGGGAACTGTGTCCCGGTGAGATAGACGCCGGGCTCGGTCCGTGTGGCGGCCGGGGTGAGCCTGAGCGGTGGCGGTGCTGTCAGGCGGCCGGGAGGAGCGCTTTGGTGGCCGGCCTGGTGACCTGGGTGACCGGGGCCATCTGGGTGGCCTGCGGCTCGCGGCGGCGGCGGGGGAGCGCGAAGATCGCGGCGGCGGCGGAGATCAGGGCGACGCCGGCGGCGACGCGTACGCCCATGGCCATGGCGTTGACGAAGGCGTTGTGCGCGGCGGCCACCAGCTCGCTGCCCGGTGCGCCGCCGGCTTGCTGGCCGGCGGCATCGGCGGCGGCGACCGAGCTGGTCGCGATGTGGGCGATCAGGGCGGGCGCGTGCTGCGCGGCGAGCACATGGGCGAGCCGGGAGCGGTAGACGGCGGCGGCGAGGCTGCCGATGATCGCGATGCCGAGGGCGCCGCCGACTTCGCGGATGGTGTCGTTGATGGCGCTGCCGGCGCCGGCCTGGTGGGCGGGCACCGTGGTCATGATGATGGTGCTGGCTGGTGCCATCACCAGTCCCATGCCGGCGCCCATGATCGTGACGGCCAGGGCGATCGGCGGGTAGGCGGTGTGCACGCCCGCGGTGGACAGGTCGAGCAGGCCGGTGCCCATCAGCGCCATGCCGGCCGGGATCACCAGGCGGGTGCCGAAGCGCTTGGCCAGGATCGGCGACAGCGGCGACATGGCGCCGATGGCGAGGGCGAACGGCAGCGCGCGCAGCCCGGCGGACAGCGGGCTGTAGCCGTGCACCAGCTGCAGGTACTGGGTCAGCACGAACAAGCTGCCGAACAGGGCGAAGAAGATCACGGTCACTGATGCGGCGGCTGTGGAGAAGGCCCGTGAGGCGAAGATCCTCAGGTCGACGAGCGGGTGCGCGGTACGTAGCTCCCACCAGGTGAAGACGGCGAGCGCGGTCAGCCCGGCGGCGGTTTCCGCGAGCGTGGCGGTCCCGGTCCAACCCCGGCCGGGCGCCTCGATGATGGCGTCGACGATGGCGAACAGCGCGCTGCCGATGAGCGCCGTGCCGGGGATGTCGAGGCGGTGGCTGCCGGGCTCGGCGGTCTCGGGGACGGTCAGGATCACCCCGGCCAGTGCGAGGGCGACCAGCGGGATGTTGATGAGGAAGACGCTGCCCCACCAGAAGTGCGTGAGCAGCAGGCCGCCGAGCGTCGGGCCGATCACGATGCCGATGCCGGTCACGGCTGACCAGGCGGCGATCGCCTGCGGGCGCTCCTTGGGCGGGAAGACCGCGTTCAGGATCGACAGGGTGGCCGGCATGACGAACGCCGCGCCCAGGCCCATCACGATCCGCGCGCCGGTCAGCATGCCGGTGCCGGGCGCGAACGCCGCCGCGGCGCTGCCGAGGGCGAACACGGCCAGGCCGCCGAGCAGCGAGAGCCTGCGCCCGTACCGGTCGCCGAGCGCCCCGGCCGGGATGAGCAGCGCCGCGAAGCACAGCGTGTAGGCGTCGCTGATCCACTGCAGCGAGCTGGTCCCCGCGTGCAGGACCCGGGCGAGGGTCGGCAGGGCCGTGTTCAAGATGGTGTTGTCGATCACGACGACGAGCAGGCTCAGGCAGAGCACCAGCAGGATCAGCCGGCGCCGGGGGTGACCCGATGGCCACTGGGAGTTTTCCGTGTTGCCCGGTTCGGGAGCCGGCGGGCGGGCGGCGGTCGCGGTGCTCATCAGAGTTTCCTTACAATCGCTTGCTTACGCACGTTACCTTACGTTTGTAAGTATACGTAGATGAACTAACGGATGTAAAGTAGGAGATGTGAAATCATCACTGGAGACGGCGGAATCCCGGCCAGAGGCCCTGGCCCAGCCGTCCGCCGCGGTCCGCAAGCGGCACCGCAACCCCCGCGGCCAGGGAGCCCGGCTGACCGAGGACATCGTGGCCGGAGCGCTTGCCCTGATCGAGCGGACCGGCTCGGCGGAGGCGGTCACGCTGCGCGCGGTCGCCCGGGAGGTCGGTATCGCCGCCCCGTCGATCTACTCCCACTTCCCGGACCGGGACGCCGTCCTCCGGGCCGTCGTCGCCCGGATCTTCGACGAGCTGACCCAGGCGATCGAGCGGGGCAAGAAGCCGGCCGGCCAGGATCCGGCCGGCCGCCTGATCGCGGGCTGCGAGGCGTACGTGGCCTTCGGGCTCGAGCACCCCGCCCGTTACAGCATGCTGTTCTCCGCGCAGCGGCCGGCCGCGCCGGACTACCCCGAGCCGGTCCCGATCGGGCCCGACGGCCGGCCGGTGCCCGAATTCGGGGCCCAGTCATTCGCGCTCCTCGTCCAAGCCATCCAGGACTGCGTCACGGCAGGGGTCTCCGCGAGCACCAACGTCGTCGCCGACGCCACCGCCGTATGGGTCGCCCTGCACGGGACCGTCAGCCTGCGCACGGCGCTGCCGCGCTTCCCGTGGCCCGACCCGGCCGCATTCGTCCGCCAGCTCGTGCTGCCGCTCGCCCAGGTGACCTCCTGACCTAAACCGCAGCCTCGTGCCACCGCCATGGCAGAGCTGGTCCTCACGCTCGTAACAACCCTGCTCATCGCGGTCCCATCCGGGCAGCTGCCCGGCCGGGAACCGCAAGCGCTGGCACTGGCGGTAACGCCGCGCCCTGACTCCCACCGCCGCCCAGGCCGCCGAGGAGACGCGTCTCGCGCGCCACGGCAGCTACAGATCACCTGGTTCTGCTGCGCAACTCACGATGTCGCCGGCAGACCGCCTGAGCGTCATAACGGCGGTTACCGCCTGTCAAGCGATGCCCTGCATAAACTACAGAGCGCGACGGAGAAATGATGGTCTCTCCTGCTGCCCAGATCGCTTGACAGGGCGCCCGCTGGCGATGAGTTCTCGCCTCGTCGCACGTCCTGCCGTCGTTCCTGCCGTCGTTCCTGCCTTCGTGGCAGAGGGCGGGAGCCGCTACCCGGGACCCCGAGGACAAGGACACTACGATGCCAGAGCTGCTCATCGACTTCATCACTTCGCTCGATGGCTACGCGGCTGCCGACGGCTGGCCGGGCTGGCGGGGGCTCGAAGGACCCGGGTACCTCGCGTGGCTTGCAGAGCAGCCGGAAGCGGACTACACGGTCCTGATGGGCGCGGCCACGTACCGCCTCATGCCGGGATCCGCCGCCGGGGCGAGCCGGGCACCGGTGCCCTGGCGGGCATATCGAAGGCCGTCTTCTCGGCCACGCTGAGCGAGCCCCTTTCCTGGGCGAACACGCAACTCGCGGCCCAGGACCCCGTTGCGGCCGTGCGGGAGATGAAGGACAAGGCCGCCAGGTCGATGCGTACCATCGGCAGCCTCACCCTGTGCCGCTCTCTGCTGAAGGCCGGTCTCGTGGACCGGTTCCGCGTGGTTGTCTTCCCGTTATCACCGGAAGCAGCGGCCGGGAACGGATCTACGACGGCTATCCCGATGTCGCACCGGACATGACCAACAGCCGCACCTTCGATGGCCGCATCCAGCTGCTCGAGTGCGTTCCGGCCATTCCGGCCGGGCCGCCGGGCACCCACGGGGTCAACGCCTGACGGGGCACCACCTGGCGCAGCGAACCCCCGCTCGATCTCAAAGGTCCTGTTGACGCGCCGGCTGACGGCGAGGTCCAAGCGGGTCCGCGCGCGTCAGCCAGGGACAGGACTGATCACAGAAAGTGACGCCGAGCCTGAGGCCGTTACCCGGCCGGTCTCCCTGCCGACTCGGAGCGGCCTGCCGATGATGGCTTCGTATTGACCGGGCGACACAGAACAGCCCGCTCTGGCGGGCTGGTGACGGTCGGGTAACCAGGGTGGCCGCGCGTGGTGATCATCGGAGACCGTGGCCCGGGGCCGGTAGCCGAGCGGCCCGGATGGCGGGACCCGCGCGGGCCGTCGTTTCGGTAGGGGCTGTCAGCGTGCTCCGGGGAGCAGCCGGAGAACCCGGGGAGGTCCCGCGGCCAGGGTGGTGTCAGGGCTGCCGTGGCTTGGGGTGCGCTGCATAGCGGTCCTGGAATGGCCTGCTGGCGGCGGGGCCCGCGGTGAAGACGAAGTCCGGCCCGTCCACGCGCCGCCCGGTTGCGCGGTCGACGAGGACCGGTTCGGCCTCGGTCCCGGTCTGGGCGTCCACCAGGATCATGCTGCGCTCACGGGGGGCCAGGCGCGCGTTGCCCCAGGCGGCCAGGACGACGAGTACGGGCCGCAGGGAACGGCCGAGTTCTGTCAGCAGGTACTCGTAGCGGGCCGGGTTGGCCTGGTACTGGCGCCGTTCGAGCAGGCCGGCGCCGACCATGCGCTTGAGCCGGCTGGTCAGCAGGCTGGAGGAGATGCCGAGGTTCTCCTGGAACTGGTCGAAGCGCGAGTAGCCGTCGAAGGCGTCGTGCAAGATGAGCAGGGTCCACCACTCGCCGACCAGGCCGAGCGTCGCCGACAGCGGGCATTCCCGGTCCTCGAGCCTGATCTTCTGGGCCACGCGCAGCACCTCTCCAATCTGACTGCTATATTCGAAGCTACTCGCTTCTATTTTAGCAGTCATATGGGACTGAAGGCTGGAGGGTTCTCATGAGTCAAGCCGCCGCGGGCGCGGCAGGGTCGCTGCCGCCGGTCATCTCCGAGTACCTGGCCGCGTCGGACCGCGGCGACACCGAGGCCGTTGTGCGCTGCTTCGCCGAGGACGCAGCAGTCGTGGACGAGGGCCGGGAATGGCGGGGCGCGGCCGCGATCCGGCGATGGCGCGGCACCGTCGCCACGGCCTACCAGTACACCGTTCAGGTCACCGGAGCGGAGGCGCTGGGCGAGGTGGATGGCGCCGGACGTCACGACGTGGACGTCCACCTGGAAGGCAACTTCCCCGGCGGCGAGGTCGACCTGACCGATCGCTTCGCGCTTCGCGGCGGGCGGATCGCCAGGCTGGAGATCGTGCCCGCCGAGGCGGCACGGTGAGCCCGGCGGGCCCGGGGCTGCGGCTGGGACGGATCAGGGCCTGGCTCAACCCCGGGGCTGCGGCTGGGACGGATCGGGGCCTGGCTCAACCCCGGGTACGGCGACGACGCCCGGACAGGCCTGGCGATCCAGGCTGAGTCGCTAGGGTTTCCCACGGCGTGGCTGGGGTTCGGCCGCGCGCCGGTCAGTGATCTCGCCCTGGCGGAGCGCATCCTGGACGCCACGTCCACGATCACGGTGGCCACCGCGATCGTCAACATGTGGGCCAACGACGCCGCGGACGTCGCCGCGTCGTACCGGCGGATCGCCGCCCGGCACCGCGACCGGTTCCTGCTGGGGATCGGCATCGGCCACCCCGAATCCGTCACGGCCTACCGGCAGCCCCACGCGACCATGGCGAACTACCTCGACCGGCTCGACGCCGGCGGCGTCCCGCCGGACCGCCGGATCCTCGCCGCGCTGGGTCCCAGAGCCCTGCACCTCGCCGCGGAACGGACCCTGGGAACCCACCCGTACCTGACCGTCCCGGACCATACCCGCGCCGCCCGCCAGATGCTCGGCCCGGGTGCCGTCATCGCGCCCGAGCACACGGTCGTCCTGGACACCGACCCAGACAGGGCCCGGGCCACCGGCCGCGCGTTCGTGTCCGACCCCTACCTCAAGCTCTCGAACTACACCACCAACCTGCGGCGTTACGGCTACACCGACGCCGACCTCGATGACGGCGGCAGCGACCGCCTGATCGACGCGCTCGTGCTCCACGGCCCCCCCGATATCATCGCGGCCGGCCTCCGCTCCCACCTGGACGCCGGGGCAGAACCACGTCGCGATCCAGGTCCTCACCGGCACCGGCAACGACCCCATACCGGCCTACCGGCAACTCGCCCGCGTGCTGCTGTGACCCACCGTCAAGGGACGGGCCTGCGCCAATGCCGCCCGCAGGCAAGCGGGGCCCGGCCCGCTTGGCGGAGCTACGATGCTGGCCGCCGACGAAACCATTTCTACCCGGGGGAGGAACGCCCGGACGCGCTAAACGCCGTATGCAAGGTTTTATCCCGGGCGAGGTCAGATGGAACGCGGGACCCTCGGGCTCTCGCCAGTTACTGGAAAACCCCCACCAACCGGTGCAGCCCGAGGGCGTGGCAGGTGGCCGGACTCAGCCGCTACGACGCAGGATGGCCGCGCGCTCCTCCGGGGGCAAGTCATCACCGGCTTCCAGCAGGCTGGGCAGCAGGTCCGCTTCGGTAGTGAGGGCACGAAATGACCGGCCGATGGTCACCGTGTGCCGCGGACGCCTGATGACCTCGATGCGGTCTCCGGCCTTAATCTCACCCGGGACGACCACTCGCAGGTAGGTTCCGGTCGCGCCACGGGCGGCGAACCTCTTTACCCACTTCGGCTCCCCCATCCGGTGGGCGAACGTCGCGCACGGGATGCGCGGCGAGGTCGCCTGCAGCACCACGGTGTCGCCGATCCGCCAGCGCTCCCCCACCAGCGTGTTCGTCAGGTCCAGGCCATGGGTCGTCAGATTCTCGCCGAACCGGCCAGCCGGCAGTTCGTACCCTAGTTCCCGCTCCCACCAGTCCAGGTCCTCGCGCGCATACGCGTACACGGCCTGGTCCGTGCCACCGTGATGCTCGGTAGTACAGAACGATGTCACCCGCGAGGCCGTTCGGCCGCGGGTGCCCGCGCCGCTTAGGCCCCGGGTCAGAAACCGGTACCGGCCAGCTGACCGGGTGCTTGCCGATGCCAGTCCTGCCGGTGTCATGCGGGGTGGGCATGGTCTCAGTCGCGAGGTTGACCGACAGCAGCACACCACTGCGGCATATTCTCACGAGCCGAGCCTAAAGCCGCCGCTTCGTCCCTGGCCAGACTGCGCCGCGACTTAAGTTAATCCGGCTCTTTGTAGTTCCGGCAACGACACGGCCGCTCAGAACATCCAGATCAGTCTGGCCCCGCACGTCGGCAGGGCGTGATGGTGCAGCCGTTCATATCGAATGCGGCTCGGTGAGCGTTCTCCCTGACCCTCCCAGTCACCCAGCGTGATGTACCGGTGATGAGCCTCTGGGTCAGCCTCAGGAGGATCCGGCACTGTCGGCTCTCTTGATGCCTGCACTGTCCACTGCCCGAGGTGCTGCTCGTCGATGCGGCGCCCAGCTATGGAGACGACTGCATCAGCTGAACCTGGCGCCCGATATGCGGCATGTGAGTACGGCCGCGAGCGTCGCGCTCACTGGCCCCGTGATCGGTAATACCCGGTTATACTGAGAATATGAAGACAGCGATCTCGCTCCCTGACGACACCTACGCCCAAGCCACCAGCCGAGCAGCGGAGCTCGGTATCAGCCGGTCGGAGTTCTTCGCCCGCGCCGCCCGCCGCTACCTGGACGAACTCGCCTCTCAGTCGCTGACCCAGCAGATCGACGAGGCGCTGCAGGCCGCCGACGACGATTCCAACGCCGCCGCTGCTGCCGCCGGCCGCAGCTACCTGGCAGGTCAGGACGACTGGTGATCCAGCGCGGCAGCATCTGCTGGGCCGATCTGGGCGAAGCTCACGGCAGCCGGCCTGCCAAGCGGCGCCCCGTGCTGGTCATCCAGTCCGGCCCTTTCAACGCCAGCCGGCTGACCACCACCATCGCGGCCGTCATCACGTCGAACACCGCACTGGCCGCCATGCCTGGCAACGTCTTCGTGCCCGCTGCTGTCTCTGGCCTGCCCAAAGACTCAGTCGTCAACATCACCGCCCTGGTCACCCTCAACAAGACCGACCTCGAGTCACCTTCCGGCCACCTGCCCGAATCCCTCATGAACGACGTCAGCCGCGGACTGCGCCGCGTACTCGGTCTCTAACCGCATAACGCTCCCGCAGCGGCAAATGAGAACGTCTTTCGATGCAGGATGATGAGTATTAGCGGCTATGGTTAAAGGAAGTCGTGGTTCATGCCTGGCCACCGCGTTCCTACCAGGGCCGTTGGAACGGACGCTTTGGCGACCACGAAATCGGTACGTGAGTCGGTCAGCTGATGCTGTGAGGATTCTCTGGGCTATGATCTGCCACCACTTCCTCTACCGTAGGCAGGTAGATAGGCTTTAGAAGGGCGGTCTGAAGCAGCTTTACGACAGCGTCTTTAGGATGTGCGATGGTTGCCCTAAAGCCTTCGCTGGTTACGAACACCGATGCCTGGGTGAGCTGAGGCAGGGGTATGCTTCCGACCTGTTCCATCTCAAGGCGCTTAGACTTATACTCATTCACCAGTTCGTTGAGCGAGTGCTCGATCGCGCTGAACATTGCGGCCAAAGGTGCCTTGCTCTTATCTTTAGACCGAGCATCCGTCCAGGCAGGCGTGCGGGGGAGGCGGCTATCGTTAACGATGTCTGCGAGTGTCTTGAGCTTCTCGAACTCAAGCTGTTCGTCAATGATTGCCAACATGTACCGTTCGTAGCTTTCAAACGACACTGGTCCATTCCGTTCAGGGCCTGTCTCGGCGTCCAGCAATCGTCGGATGCGCTTGATCGCATTATAAGCGGCGAGCGTGTCCTTCAGGACTGATTGCAAAAATTCGTCCTGCCGATGGCGCTCGTCCCTAATTCTGTCAACCTCGCGACGCCAGTCTTCATGCTGCTCATCGCGGATCTCGGCCGCCCGTATACGTCTTTGCTGGTAGGTGAAGGTGGCGATCCCGGCCATAGAACCGACGACTATAACGCCAAGCGCCTGCATGCTCGTCTTGGCCAACTCGAAGCCAAGAGTGTCGTATGACGGATGAAGGCGCCAGACGATGATCAGGACGATCACGCTCGCCACGGCAATGCTAGCCAACACAATCAAGCTGGCGCCAAGGTCGTCGATTAGGATTTTCAGGTTCTTCTTATAACGGGCGTGTGGTGCGAGGCCTAGAGGCTCAGCCATAGTTTCCCCCTGGATTACGGACATTGCTATCTGCAGCCACATCGGTATCAGTATTCACTGCTCTACCTCCGCTATCTGTTCGCATCCCTTCCGTACCCCCGGACCGTTGCCATTCTCTGTGGCTGCCACAGGCGTATTCGGTGACGGATGGCTCATCCTGGCTGCATTTACCCTGAGACGACACTGTCATCGCCTAGATAACTTACAGAGGACTGCCGCCAGGCTGCTGATACATGCTCGAGCCGATAGCCCTCAGCGGTCGGCCGCTCGTTGCGACACAGCTAAGGTCTCCTCGCTTGGGGTGCTCAGGTTCGGATGATCTGCATGCCGTACCTAACTGGCACGTCGTCGATGCTATATCGATTTGCAACCTGGCCTAATTTCGGAAGGGGTACGTGGGCAGTCGCTGTTGGGGTACTTCTATGTGGGCTGAGTCATGAACATAATTGCCAATCCGGCCATAGATACGTATGAACATACGTAGTAGCGTCCTCTTTTCGGCAATGGCGGACGTCTCCCGTGGCGCATGTCACGGGAGACGCTGTGGCGTCAGGTGCCGGAGGCCATGTAGGCGGCGAAGATGTAGTTGGGGTGCCGGTCGAGGTTCTGGCGGGCCCGGTCATAGCGGGTGGTTGTGCGGGGATCGGCGTGCCGGGCGGCGATCTGGACATCGCGCAGGTCAACGCCGGCATCGAGCATGGTCGTGACGAACGAAGGTGTGCCTGAGCATGTGGGGATGTGGCCGGGTGATCCGTACGGCCCGCGTGCTGGGCGAGGTGGCGCAGGCGGCGCGGGTGGCGGCGTGCCGGTCCATCCGGGTGCCGCGGCTGTTCAGCAGGATCGGCCCGCGGGCCCGGTCCGCGACGGCGCGGTCGATGGCCCGGCCGACTGCGGGGGGCGAGCGGGACCAGGACGAGCTTGGTGGCGCCCTTGCCGCACACCCGCAGGACGCGGTGGCCGTGTTCCTCGCCGAGGTCGGCGATGTCGGCGCCGGTGGCCTCGAAGATCCGCAGGCCCAGCAGCCCGAGCATGGCCACCAGGGCGAAGTCGTAATCGCAGGCCGATTCGCGGGCGGCGGTCAGCAGCGCCTCGAACTGCAGATGGGTGAATCCAAGTGTGGGTGATTCGGGCGGGACATTCGGCCGGCGGACATGCTCGGCCGGGGAGTGCTCCAGCACGGCGTCGATGACGCAGGTGCGGTAGAACCCGGCGGCCACCGAGAACCGCCGGGAGATGGTGGAGGGCTTGAACCGGCAGGTCTCTTGCATCCACCGGATGTACTGCTCCAGGTCCGGACGGCGGGCGGCCAGCGGGTCCAGGCCGCGGTCAGCGCACCATCGCAGGTAACAGCGCAGGCCGGATCCTTACGCTGGCGCGCCGGCTCACCGGTCACACCCCGCATGGCGGCCACATGGCCACTGGGCACTGATATCGCGGCTCCGGGAAGCCGGCAAACGCCCAGGCAAACGACACCAAGGGCCGCGGCCGGCAAGCGGCTGAGGCGACGCGGCAGGCGCTTAGCCTGGCGACTCGTAGTGAGATCCCAGCACGAATCCGCCCCGGCGTACCTGTTCGAACACTGTGGCGTCGTGCGCCCTGAGAAAAGCTCGGAGGCTGGCCACTGATGGCCGTACAGCCGGGGCGAGCAGCTCGGCGTACCCGGCCGCGGTCGCCGGGAACTCCCGCACCCCAGCAGTCCCCCGAGCGGGTCCAGCGCGGCGGCCACGTGCATGCCGGCGTGGGTGTCCACGCCGCCGGTGATGACGCGTGTGTCTTCTACGATGGTCATTGCCGTCCCCTTTTCTCTGTGGTTGAGGGATGGCACGCACCCGCTGGCCGCCGACCTGTGAAACCCCGGCCTCTTGCCCAGGCCAGGCAGATCGGACCGGCAGCGCCGGTGGGTGCCTGAAGGCCGGGACCCGGGCGACGGGCCGGTCTGAAGACAACCCAGATGGGGCGTCAGGCCGGATGACAGGTCAGACCAGGTCCCAGCACCGACCCTACGCCCGTCACACTCGAAACCACGGAAGCAGGGCGGAAGCTCTCACCCACATCCTCCCTGCCGAATCGGTCCTTGCGGCGGGCTTGCCGTGGCGGTTTGGCAGTGGGAGCAGATCACCCAGATCGGGGTGGCGGGCGTAACGGCTTGCTCTGCCGGCAACTCGCTCTGCCGGCAACTCGGCCTCACTGCGGTAGGGGAAGGACCCGACCTGGCCGGGCAAGCGTCGGCCGATCCCGGCGAGGTCCGGTTCCTGGCTACCGGGGCGGGCCCTGCCGCAGTGAGCCTCGGTAGTGAAGATCACGTAGCAGCCCGGTCGAGGTGGCATCTGCCTGGCCCGTCAGGGTGGCCCCGGCCGAGGACCTGGGATGCGGGGCCTGAGATGCTCGCGGCTGACGAGGGCTATGAGGGCTTGTCTTCGGCGGGGGAGTCGTCGTCTTGGGCCAGGTGGCGCAGGACTCGTTCGTGGAGGGCGGCGAGCATGTCGAGCTCGGCCGGGGTGAGCAGGTCGATGAAGTTCCGGCGGACGTCCTCCGCGTGCCCGGGCGCCGCCTTCTCGATGGCGGCGCGGCCGGCCGGCAGCAGGCAGACCATGGTGCTGCGGGCGTCGTCGGGGTTGGGCTCGCGGCGGATCAGCCCGTCCTTCTGCATGCGCCGCACCTGGTGGGAGACACGGCTCTTCTCCCAGCCCAGTGTGGTGCACAGGTCGTGCGCGGGCATGCGGTCCCGGTCGTGTTCGGAGAGCACCGCCAGGATCTGGTAGTCGGCCGCGGACAGGCCCGATTGCTGCAGGCCCCGGTTCAGGTGCACGCCGAGCTGATGATGGGCGTGCTGGAAGGCCCGCCAGGCGCGGTCTTCGCGAGGGCTCAGCCAGTTCGGTTCCATCAGCCTCCATGCTACTCCATTGGTTGACTCATCAACAAACCTTGCTTAAGGTGGACCAGTCAACCTTTACGTCGCCGGTCAAGACGGGACACCTCATGAGCAGCATCAGCATCATCGGCACCGGGAACATGGCCCGCACCATCGGCGCGCTGGCGGTAGCGGGCGGCAACACCGTCGAGATCCTGGGCCGCGATCAGTCCAAGGCCGCCGACCTGGCCAGGGCTCTGGGCGGCGGCGCCACGACGGGAGAGTGGGGCGCCGTCCCGGCCGGCGACATCGTCATCATGGCCCTGTTGTACGCCAGTGTCGTCCCGGTCGTCGCCCAGTACGGAGACGCCCTCGCGGGCAAGGCCATCATCGACATCAGCAACCCCTTCAATGCCGAGGCCGACGGGCTCGCCACCCGCGAGGACACCTCGATCGCGCAGGAAGCCGCCAAGGCGGCCCCGGCCAGCGCCAGCGTGTTCAAGGCATTCAACACCATCTTCGGTCATGTCCTGGAGCAGGGCCGGCCGCTCGACGTCTTCATCGCTGGCGACAATGCGCAGGCCAAGGCGGACGTGGAGGCGTTCATCAAGAGCCTCGGGCTGCGCCCGCTGGACGTCGGCGGCCTGACAATGGCGCACTGGCTGGAAGGAACGGCCCTGGTCGTGATGGGCCTCGCCCGCCACGGGACGGGGAACTGGGACCTCGCCCTCGGCGTCACCGAATTTCCCGGCTGAGCCGCACCGCCCCCCGGTCCAGGCCGTCGGCGAACAGGGCCGCCATTCGCCCTGACAATGGTTGATGGATCACCGAAAGGACTCGCTAGTGCCAGATGCAAATACCGGCAGACGATGGCCTGCCCGCACAGAATTCTCGCGATGAAGCCCGGCTTCGCACTTCCCGTCGCCGGTCCGCTGCCAGCAGGACGCTGAGCTGCGACAGCACGAGCGCCAGCGCAAAGCCCTCCAAGACCCGCAGCCCATCCCCCACCGCCGCCCGCCCGACCCGGCCAGGGCACACACAATACTCAGATCTGCACCCGTCACGCCCCTGTCGTCATCGGGCTGGAGGATCACGGGGCTTAGGGACGACAGGATCTGGGTGCCCGGAGCGGAATGCGCGCTCGAGCATTCTCCGGGTGGCTGCGGCCTCGCCGAGTGCCGGAGCGCTGCCGGAGGCCGCCGATGCGAGGATTTCGGCTGCATCCTCGGGCGCCTTCCTCGCGCTGCTTGGTATCCGGGGGCATATCGCAGGAGCGCTGACCTGGAGCCGCACAGCCCGGACGCCCACGGCCGTCACTGGCATGCCGAAGCCGCCAGGGTCAGCGCTCGCACGATGTCCTTGCGGTATTTCGCAGCCCACCCTGAAAATTAGGAAACTTTCCTAATATACTGCACCTGACCATCTAGCACCCGTCTTGGCAGGGCCCGCCGACCCGGTCAGCCTGGCGAGCGGTCAGGAGATGCTATGCAACCTCGGTTCCGGCTGGCCATGGTGGCGACGGCGGCCCTCGCATTGCTGGCCAGCACGCCAGCGGCGGTGTCGGCGGCACCCGCGCACCACCCGCAATGGCTGCGGCCCCTGCCGCACCGCCTGTACGCCCCGTACTACGAGTCCTACCTCGCTCCGCACACCCCCGGCATCACCGCGACCGCCGAGGCGTCTGGCGCGAGGTTCATGACGATCGCGTTCGTTCAGTCCACGGGAACCAGGTCCTGCGCCGTGGACTGGAACGGCGCGGCCAGCCAGCCGCTGACCTATTACAACGCCGGCATCGCGACCCTGCGCAAGATCGGCGGGAACGTAATCCCGTCCTTCGGCGGAAGCAGCGCTGACACCTTCGGGTCGCACGATCACGGAACCGAGATCGCCGACTCGTGCACCAGCGTGCAGCAGATCGCGGCCGTCTACGAGCAGGTGGTGCAGACACTGCGGGTGACCCGGCTGGACATGGACGTCGAGTCCGACGCGGAAACCTACGCGGCCGGCATCAACCGGCGCGATGAGGCGATCGCGCTCGCCCAACGCTGGGCGGCCCAGCACGGAATCCGGCTGCAGATCCAGTTCACGCTGCCGGTGGAACCGGACGGGCTGGGGCCGGCCGGGCTATCGGTGCTGCGAAACGCCATCGCCGCCGGCGTACGGGTGTCTTCGGTCAACATCATGGTTTTCGACTACTACCTGCCGCACGAAGGCGTCATGAACATGAGCCAGACCGCCATCACGAGCGCGAATGCCGTGCATGCCGAACTGGCCGGGCTGTACCCGAAACTGAGCTCGCGGCAGATCTGGCAGATGCAGGCCATGACGATGCTGCCGGGCATCTCTGACTTCGGCAAGGACGAGACCACGACAGTTCACGACGCCCAGGTGATGCTGGCATTCGAGCAGAAGATGCAGATGAACCTCCTGTCCATCTGGGCGATCCAGCGGGACACCGAAGGACCCAGGAGCTGTCTCGGCCAGGCGGACAGCAACACCTGCTCAGGCATCAAGCAGGCGCCATGGGCCTTTGATCACGTACTGGCGCCCTTCACACAGCGGTTCCGCTGGTGATACTGAGGCAGGCCCTGTCTGGCGGCTGACACGAAACTGACAGCAGAGCCACCAGATACCCGGGATCCGGGTGCGTCACTAACCACGCAGCGTGACCTGACCACAGGCGACGATCAGCACCGGATCGCCGAATCGGTCGCTGGGCGGCAGGTGCCGGCGAGGTCACGCATGTCCGCGCTTATTATCCCGGTCTGCGTGCGCCATTCCCGCCCGGCGCAGCGTCGCGCAGGTCGCGGGTCGGCGTCGCTGGAGCGGTCCTGAGATGGGAGACCGTCGCCGCAGTTCCTCGCATCGCTCCGGGCGCGTAGCCCGGGCACCAGCATGAGCGGCGGCGGCGGACCATCGACGCTCCTGCGCGATGATCGAGTGCCCGGTCACTGGCGCGACGGGAGGTGGCTGGGCTGATCATCATGATGCTGCGTGTCGCTTCGGCTGCCTGCCCGGAAGCGGTCAGCCGCTGTGGAGCCGGGCGAGGCCGTCGAGGATGAAGTCGAGTGCGAACGTGAACTCGGCGTCGTCGTCGCACCGGCCGAGGGCGCCGCCGTGGGTGATGGGCCTGGAGTACTACTTCCCGGCAGCCCAGACGTCGATTGAGCTGAGCCGGTCGCCCTCCCTGATCTACCGGGGGGACTGGATTGTCCTCACCGGCCGGCAGGCCGGCCAGGATATCCAGGTCGCGATCAAGACCACGGACGACGAGGCCACCATCCAGCCCGCCGTGCAGACCGGCCTGTTCTGCACCCGGCAAACGAAGACTATCGAGCAACCCGTAACCTGTGGACTGATCGGCGGATCTCGGAACGCGTCAAGATCACCGGCAGCGCGCCCATCCCGCTGGTGTGGTCCGGGTCCAGGGATCGGGCTCGGGCATCAGGTCAAGGACACTGCGGAGATTCCCGGTAAGGTAGCAGGGCTCAGTTCTTGTATCGGAGAATCGACCCGTCTTCTGGATACCCGGGTGCGGCTGTCGTCACGGTGGTGCCCGCCGCCCAGATCGAGGTAGTTCCCGGTGCTCGGGCAAGCTGGAGAAGGTTCAGGTAGCCGAGGCGGTTCAGGTGAACGCCGGTCCACCGGCGGTTCGCGTAGTGCCATATCGAGGCCTGCCCGGGTAGCGAGCCCAGCAGCGGCGGGTAGGGTTCCGCGACCGCCCACAGCCCGCCGTTACCGTCGGACACCGCGCTGGTCAGCGTTTCGGTGTAGCCGGCTGGCCGCCACTGGGTGGTGGCGAGAGCGGGGTCAGGCACGATCGTCCAGCGCTTTCCGTTCCAGTACGCCGCGCCCGGCTCATAGGACTTGTTGACGGTGACCTGGCCGGTGACCCAGGCCGCGTGCGCCGGCTCACCAGTGACGGCCGCCGCGTACAGGCTCTTCGGCGCCGGGATCTGCCGCAACGAGCTGCCGTTCCAGTGCAGCAGGATGTTATTGTCCGTGACTACTGCGCCGACCCCGGAGGTTCCCTGCCCGCCGCTGACATCGGCCCAGACGTCTGTGCGGCTGAGCGCGCTGATCCCGATGATGTTCGGCATGGTCTGCGGGAAGCGGTAAGTCCGCCAGGCATGCCCGTCGTAGCTGGCGAGGAACGCCACGGCCGGCAGGCCGAATTTCGACTGCCCGTCAGCGACGGTGGCGCCCACCCACACATCGTCACCGCCGGGCGCCGCCGCGGCGGTGATCGTCACCACGGGACTGGAGTCTCCCGCGACCCGCACCGCGGGAACAGTGCCCGTGCTCCACGAGCGGCCGTTCCAATGCGCCCATTGGCCCACGGTGTGCCACGGGAGCTTTCCGGCCGACGTGACCACCCACACGTCGGCGTCGGATGAGGCCGCGACCTGATACGGCTCGAACGGGACGCCCGCGAACGAGCGCGGCATCGCGACGGACTTCCACCTCTGCCCGTTCCAGTGCTGGAGAACCGGGAAGCTCTGATTCGAGTTGGTCATGGTGCCGCCAACGGCCCACACGTCATCGGCGGCCGGAGCCGAGACGCTCGACATGAACACACGGGAGTTCTTCGCCGGGTGGATGGTGGCGGCGACCTGCCAGCCGCCCGCCTCGGTCGCCGTCCTCCCTTGAGCCGCCAACCGCGCTTGAGTTACCGCGGATGCTGTTGCTGTTACGGCGACAGCAACGCCGAGCGCACACGCGCACACAAGTACCGATCGCCGCGAGCCCGCCATAGCCGCCGCCTTCCCGAAGGTTCCAGACACACAAACGGACGCTTCGGCACGCTTGCTGGTTGTACTTCGCCGACCCGGCACAGATGTTTCCCGCAGTTCTGGAAGCTAGCTTCAATCCATGCCAGCTATGCCGGACCCGTTCCAAGCCGGGTGGCTGCCGCCGCTGCCCGGACGATCGCGGCCGGCACCGCCCGCCTATTCGCCGCGTGGTGCACGGGCTCACCGCTGCCCGGGGCTGCGGACCGGCGCTGGGAAATGCTGCGTCATTGGGGGTCAGAAGGCGATCTCGCCGGCGAACGGTACCGCGGTCAGCGGGAACTTCACCGGCTTGAACGTGCCGTTGGAGAGCAGGCCGGCCGTCTGGTTAACGGGACCGTGGCCCCAGGTCGCTTGCGTGTAGACAGAGCCGAGCAGTGTGGACCCGGTGGGGCTGGCCCACAGGACGTCGGCGAGGCCGATCCCGTAGGCGCCCGGTAGCTGGTAGAGGAGCCGGGGTCTGCCGGTCGCGACTGAGTATGCGGCGAACTTCGGGGCGTACGCCGTGCTGCGTTTGCGCGCATTTCCGGCGTCCTTGCCGCACAGGACAGTCTTTCCGTCGCCGGTTAGCTGTACGGTGTCGCAGTCGGTCCCGGCCCGGCCAGCGCCGTTCGGGAGGCGGAACAGGACCTTGCTGATGGCCAGGAGGTTACCGCTGGGACTGTCTGCATCCACCGTCCGGATGGTCACGTTGGTGAACCCGTATGTGAGCGGCGGCCCGCTGCCCGAGTTGTTGATGCCATACGTGACCGCCAGGGTGTGGCCGCCGTTCAGCCAGGTAAGCGCGGTGTTGGAGTACCGGCCCCAGTACCAGCCGAACCCTGCAGGGAAGCCTTTGGTGTCCGCGGTCCAGGTACGTACGGACGTTCCGGTGGCCAGCGAATACAGCTTGATTGTCAGCGGGCCTGTCTTGGGCAGCCACACCTGCTGGGACATGACGGCGAGTTCGCTGCCGTCGGGGGCCAGGGCGATGGCGCTGACCTGCGTTCCTGCCGGTTCTCCCGGGATCGGCAGCCGGGTCAGCGTGACCGGGTGAGCGCTGCCGGGAGTCAGGCGGGCCAGGTACCAGGCCACCGTGTTCGCTGACGGGGAGAGCTGCTGTACCGGGAACTGCGCTGCGGCCACTACGAACGTGCGGTCGTCAGCGGCTGCGGTCAGCCCGGTGAACGTCTGGCCATCCGGCGGGGTGATTGTGGTGATCAGCTTGCCGGTCCGGTCGTCGCCCACGCGAAGACTGACTGGGGTCTGGTGCTTCCCGGGCAATATCTGTGTAATGGGGCCGCTGGGGTTGTCGAGGGCCGCGTAGTACCCGGGGAGCATCCCGCTGACTGCGGGGACCGCGGCGGGTGCCGCCGGCGCATTCGGTGTGTGGCGCACCGCCGCCAGCGAGACGGCCAGCGCCGCGACTGCGGCGGCGGCGGCCACCGGGGCAGTCCAGGCGGCCCAGCGTCGAGCCCTCAGCGGGCGGGCGGGGATCGCGGGCAGGTCGAGCGGACGGACGTCGCGGACCAGGGCTGTCCTGGCGAGCGTAGCGGCGCGGACCCGATCTTCGACGCTCATGATTCCTCCTTGAGCATGCGGGCGAGGGCGGCGATTCCACGGGAGGTGGCGGACTTGACCGTGCCGCGGCTCACACCCATCGCCTGGGCAGCCTGGTCCTCGGTCATGTCCAGGTAGTAGCGCAGCACGACGGCCTCGCGCTGGCGGTCTGGAAGCCGCCGGAGCGCGGCGAGGACCTCGCGGTGGGCCTCGCCGAGCATCGCGACGGCCTCGGCGGACTCGGCGTGTCCGGGGTCTTCGAGACGGATGTGGCTGCGGCGGTACTTGCCGCGGTGGATCGCGCGGCATCCGTTGAGCACGCTGGCACGGACGTAGCTCAGGGCCTTGTCCCGATCCTGGAGCGCGGACCAGCGGCGGTACAGGCCCAAGAAGGCGTCCTGTACCACGTCCTCTGCCGCTCGCTGGTCTCCGACCATGAGCACCGCGAGCTTGACCAGGCCGAGCGCGTGAGCCTGGTACAGTGCCGCGACCTGCTGCCTTGTCTGCGCGGCCTGCGTTGCCTCCATAGTTGAACTCACGCGCCTAAAGATGCACCAGGCGCCAGAAGGTTGCTCGGCCGCGCGGAAAAGATGCCGAAATAGCCGCTGCTCGTACGGAGCACAAATCGCCCTGTCCTTCCCCGCTGCCGCGCCGATCGATGCCGCCCGGACGAGGGATAATTCGGTGGCTCCCCGGCTTTGGTCGTTGCGACAATCTGCTGGTGCGGAAGGCTGATATCACCGCTGAGCTGGTCTCGCGGCTGGTCTGGACGCAGTTCCCGCAGTGGGCGGGTCTGCCGGTCAGGCGTGTTGACGCCGATGGCTGGGACAACGCCACGTTCCGCCTGGGCGAGGACATGTCGGTCCGGCTGCCCAGCGCTGAGGAGTATGTCCCAGCCGTCCGGAAGGAGCAGCACTGGTTGCCGATCCTGGCTGGGCAGCTGCCGCTGCCGGTTCCCGAGCCGCTGGCTGCCGGCGTGCCGGGCTGCGGTTTCCCGTGGCCGTGGCGCTTTCTATCACCAGCCAGACTCAGCCATGGCGTTGAGTGCGTGGCTGCCTGATGTTCGCACGGCGACGGATTCCGGCACTGAAGTTCGCATGATCGAAGACCGTGGCGCGGACAGCCAGTTATCGCTCGGGCAGCACAGGTAACCTAACGCCCTGTTATGCGCCCCTCGGGCGAGGATCGCCGTGGTTCGCATCGCCGTACCGAACGGCGGGTCGGCGAGCGGTTATCAACCAGGCTTCGCGTAGTTGACCGCCTGGCCGCCCAGTTATGGTCCAACGCGCCAGCGACAGCCGACCCGTATATTTGTACATCGGCGCTTCGGGGTGAACTTGTCCGCATCTGCCGCCGACCGGGCGGGATGCAAGCATTCTTGCGGCCGTTCGGTGTTTACCTGGGGTGGATGCCGCCGTCGAGAGATGACCTGGTTGGTCAGGTAGGCGTTGGCCAGGATCGCTGCGGCGAGATCGGCGACCTCGGATGGCTGGCCGAGCCTGCCGACCGGCACCTGCCGGCGCAGTTCGGCCGGGTCGCCGGGCAGCATAGGGGTCTGGTCGACCAGCGCCGGGGCCAGGCCGCGAGTACGGCACGTCAGCCCAATCTGGCCTCGGACGTGGGACCCGCCGGCGCCGGACCGCGACCTCGTGCCGCAGGACGAGGATCTCCGCATTCTTCGCGGCGTCACCGCGTGCCAAGAGCAACCAGCCAGCCGAACGCCCGGACCATGAACAAGTAAACGAGGCGGATGAGCACGAGCGCCGATCGTAGACCAGCAGGTCAGCGCGACACGCAGGATTCTGCCGCGGCACAGGCCGGGCCAGCTCTTATGCTGCCAGCTTTCAGGCCACTGCCTCGAGGTCCGGGTTAGCGGCCTGCGACGGCGGGTAGTGCCAGTGCCACCGCAAGCTTGTCGTCGCGGAACATGAGCCCGCGCCGCTGAAACTCGTCGAAGACCTCCTCGATAAAGCCCACGGACTGCCCTGGCCGCAGCCGGTCCCGTACCGCAGCCGCGGTTGCCGGCCGATCCGTGCATGCGAGGTAGATGTCGGCGAGGGTCCCTTCGAAAGTGTACGTTCCAGCACGCTCAGGGTAGCGGCTGTCGTGGATCCGCAGGAAGCCCGGCGCCGACCAGTACGTCAGCGCCGGCTGCGGCCCGGAACGCCACGCATCGGTCCAGGCGGCGAGCGCCCGCCGCAAGGGCTCGTACGTGCTTTCGGGGAGGGCGCCGGCGATCTCGTAGTCGAAGAAGTAGGCGATCCGGCCGAGGTCGACCTGTCCCGGGTACACGTACCGGTAGCTGCGTTGGGGCTCGCAGCGCAGCAGTCCGAACCGCTCCGGCTCGGTGTACATGGGACTGAAGCGTTCCAGCCAGATCCGGCCGGAGTCTTCCGGGGGCTGCAGGTGTATCAGATGCGATGCGGCCGCCGTCTGCTCGGCGTAATCCTCGGCGGTCTCGCCGGGAAAGCCCCACAGGATACTCCACGCCACGTCAATGCCGTAGTACCGGGCCCAGCGCAGGAGATTCACGTTCTGTGCGGCCCGGACGCCCTTGTCCATGAGGCGCAGCACGCTGGAGCTCAGCGATTCCAGGCCGGGTTGAAGGTGGGTCACCCCGCCGCGGGCCAGCACCCGAAGCTGGTCGCGGGTGAGGTTGGCCTTGGCCTCGTAGAAGATCTGGTAGTCCGAGGCGCTGTCGGCGATCGCGGGGAACAGTTCCTTCAGGTAGCGCATGTCGAGGATGTTGTCCACCGCCTCGAAGCGGAAGCTGCGGTACCTCCGGGCCTGGATCGCCAGCTCGTCCAGGACACGTTGCGGTGACTTGGCGCGGAATCGCATCGCCGTCCCGTTGAGACCGCAGAACGTGCAGTGGTGCTTGGCGCCCCACCAGCACCCGCGGGCGCTCTCGAAAGGGATCCACACCTGGCGGTACGCGGCGCGAGGCAGCAGGTTCAGGCGCTCCGCCCGTTCGAAGTACTCACTGTAGTCGGGTGCCGGCAAGTCGTCGAGATCACCGTCTGGCGGCTCGGGCACCGCCGAGACGAGCCGGTCACCGGCCTGGCGGGAGACTCCGGGCACGGTTGCCGGGTCGGCTCCGGTGGCCAGTCTGCGCAACAAGCGCGGGAAGGCTGCATCGGCCTCGCCCGTGACGGCGAGGTCGATGGACTCCACGGAACGGACCAGCTCCAGGCCCATCTCGCCGTCGAAGTTCGCCCCGCCGAAGACCGTCACAAGGTGCGGGTACCGTTGCTTCAGCCGGCGCGCCAGCGCGAACGACGCGGTGTTCTGCTGGAACGTGCAACTGAAGCCGACCACCCGCACCTCGTGCCACGAATAGGAGTCGACCAGGGAATCCAGCAGTGCAGGGACGTCGTGCTCGCGGGTATGCAGCAGCCGGTCCCGAGCCTCCTGCCAGGTCCCGGGCAGGAACGACAGTTCCCCGGCGAAGTCGTCCAGCAGGCGTCCGTCGGGATCGGGAGCCTGCGCGCCGAACGCCGCAACCGAGAAGAGCCAGTCGCCAACCAGCGGACCGCGCGTATCCGCGAGCGTGCGGTAGTAGTCCGCGCCGATCCGCGCCGCGAA
This sequence comes from uncultured Actinomycetes bacterium, assembly GCA_963819785.1. Classification (GTDB taxonomy): domain Bacteria; phylum Actinomycetota; class Actinomycetes; order Streptosporangiales; family Streptosporangiaceae; genus Palsa-504. The sequence goes on from CAWFXW010000026.1 coordinate 826,430, forward strand.
GTCAAGGTTCGCGTGCAGGGTGCGGACGGCAAAGCCGTGTTTTTCGCCGATCGCCTTGAGCAGACCCAGCTGGATAGACGGACGGTCCAGGCTCATGAACGGCATCGAGACCAGGACGGTACGCATGCAGTGACGTCAACGGCCGATCTTATGAACCGTCACGTGAACCTGCGTGCCGGAAGCGGGGCCTGCCGGCGGCGGATCCGGGGTGAACGCGGCATCGAACGTTTCCTGCAGCGAACCGGCAACCTCCACGCTGACGGTCACTGACTCCTCGTCGCCGGACACTTCGCGGATCGCGGCGACGAGGGACCGCAGCAACTCAGTCGCGGGCAAGGTACCGGCGTCAAGAGCATCCACGAGGGCGTCGATGTCGTCATGGCTGACGGATACGCTGTCCAATTCGGGCCTCCGGGTTGAGCTGTTCTCCTTCGTCGGCGCGGTCGGTGGCGTCGTGCCGGCCGCCGGACCGCCGGGTGTTCGTGAGCTTAGCGCGGACCTGGTCTGCTTCCGGGTGGCGCAACAGGTCAAGGATGCCGGCGGCGTGCCGCCACGCGGTCCGGGCGGAATCGACATCGCCAGCCGCATAGTGCGCGTCACCAAGTGACGCGGTGCTGTCGGCTTCGTTGTACCGGTCATCGAACGCCTGGTAGAGCGCGACCGCGGTGCGGTAACACGAGATGGCCGCCTCGTGCCGGCCGAGTCGCAGGCTGGCATAGCCGAGGCTGTCCCACGTCTCCGCCTGGCCGAACCGGTCGCCGAGTTCCCGCTGCAGGTCGAGGGACTGCTGGCAGTACGTGACGGCCTCCGCGTAGTCGCCGAGCATGGCGTGGAACCAGCCGATCGCGTTGAGCGCCCTGGCCTGTCCGGCCCGGTGGCCGGCAGTACGGAACAGGCCGAGGGCCTGCTGCGCGTGCCCGAGCGCCTCCCGGTAGCGGCCTTGACGCTCCAGCAGCCAGGCGTGGTGGCGGTGAGTGTGAGCCTCGCCGACCGTGTCGCCGGCCGCATGGTAGAGGCCCAGCGCATGGCGCAGGCAGAGGTCCGCGTCGCGCAGGCGGCCCAAGTTTATGTACGCGCAGCCCAGGAAGCGATGCGTGAAAGCCTCCTTGACCGGGTCGGCCAGGCTCCGGGCGGCCCGCATCGCGGCGGTGAGCGCGTCAATCGAGTCGTGCCAGTGCCCGTGGTAGGTGAAGAACCTGATCAAGGCCCAGGCGAGTTGCCAGGCAAGCGGATCGTCGTCGGCCTGGCGGATCATCGCCATCAGCACCCGGTGCTCGGCGACGAACCAGGCCAGCGCCTGCCGCTGGCTGGCGGCGTGTTCCGGGGTGACTCCGGCGGGGATCGGCGGCGGTGTCAGGGGATCGTCCCGGTGCGGGTTGAGCAGCGGGTCAGCCAGGTACGCGCTATGCGCGTAGTGGCCCAGCGCCCGGTGCCACGCGGCGGCCCGCTCGGCATCGGTGTCGAGACTGTGGGCCAGTTCCCTGGCGTATGCGTGGAGCAGGTCGTGGGACGCGTACCGGCGCGCGGTGCTCTCGAGCAGGTGCGCCCGGGCGAGTTCGGCCAGCAAGGGCCGCACCTCGGCGACCGGCTGCCCGGCCAGGCTGGCCGCGGCCGGCGTGGCGATGTCGGGTCCAGGGTGCAAACCCAGCAGCCGGAACAGCCGCGCGGCCGCCGGGCTGAGCTGCCGGTACGACCAGGAGAACACCGCCCGCACGTCGCTGGCCAGGTCGGGATCGGTGAACTCGGCCAGCCCGCCCTTGGCCTCGCGCAGTCCGGCCGCGAGTTCGGCGAGCGGCAGACCGGGCTGGATGGCCGCTCGGGTGGCCACGATGGCGAGCGCCAGGGGCAGCCGCGCGCAGCTGACGATCAGCTCGTCCACCGCGGATGGTTCGGCCCTGATGCGAGCGGTGCCCAGCCGGTGCTCCAGGAGCTCGCGTGCCTCGTCAACTGACGGCAGGTTCAGTGTCATAGGGATTGCGCCGGCCGTGGTGATCAGGCCGGCGAGCTGGTTGCGGCTGGTCGCCACGGCCATGCAGCCGGGCGCCCCGGGCAGCAGCGGACGCACCTGCTCGGCGTGGCTCGCATTGTCCAGCAGCACGAGGACCCGCCTGCCCGCCAGCAGGCTGCGGTAGAGCCCCACCTGTGCCTCCAGCGTGGCCGGAATCCGCTCGGGCGGCACGTCAAGCGCGTCGAGGAATCCGCGTACCGCCTCATCAGGCGTCACCGGCGAGCGGTTTGCTTCGAACCCGCACAGGTTCACGTAGAGCTGCCCGTCGGCGAACCGGGAGGCCGCCCGGTGCGCCCAGTGCACCGCCAGGGCTGTCTTGCCCACGCCGGCCATCCCGTCGATCGTGACGATCACCACCGGTGCGGCGGGCGCGTCCCGCGCCGGGGGCGCCGTGGCGAGCAGGGCGTCCAGCTGGCGCAGCTGCGCCTCGCGCCCGGTGAACCCGTACACATCTGGCGGCAGCTGAGCTGGCCCTGTCACGCTCCGGGCGGCGACCGCCTGGTCCAGCTGGGGAGCGGGCCGCAGCTCGCCGCGCAGGATCGCCTCGTACACGGCGCGCAGCTCCGGACCGGGATCGGCGCCCAGTGCCTCGGCCAGCCGCTCCCGTACCGTCGCATAGCGGTCGATGGCCTCCGCATCCCGGCCGGCCGCGTGCAGCGCCTCCATGAGCAGGCACTCGAGCGGCTCGGCGAACGGGTACTCGGTGATCAGGTCGGGCAAGGTGCCGACCACCACCTCGGCGTGTCCGAGCCCAAGCTCAGCGCGCCCCCACTGGACGGCGGCGTCTAGGCGGCGGCGGTGCCAGCTCTGGCGTACGTTCGCCGCCCACTCGCCTGACAGCGCGGCCACCGGGGTGCCTCGCCACAGGCCCAACGCCTCGGTGAGCGCGCCCGCCTGTTCGGCATTCGTGCGGGACGGGTCGCGACCCTGGTCGGCCAGGCGCCCGAAGCGGTGCAGGTCGACCAGGTCCGGGTCGATGTCGAGCACGTACCCGGCGTGCCGCCGCTCGAGCCGCACCGCGGTGTCGTCGCCAAGTTCGGCCGCCCGCTTGAACAGCTGGCGGATCCGGCTCAGGTGCGAGTACAGGACGTTGCGCGCCTCGGCCGGCGGCTCATCGCCCCAGATCCGGTCGATGAGCGTCTCGATGGGCACCGGCCGCCCAGGGTCCAGCGCCAGCGCCGCCAGCACGGCCTGCTGCCGGGGCGTACCGACGTCAAGTAGCTGGCCCGCGGCCCGTACCTGGACCTCACCCAGCAACCGGAACTCCATCAGCACACCCTCGATGATCAATCTGCTACCGACCGTCTCCCGCCATGCTGACCTAGGCCGCAAGGTCGCCGCAAGGTACGCGAACAGGCCCGCGGGTGATCGTGCATATGTCTGCCAAGGAGGCGCGATGACCAGCGAGCATAACCACGACGGCCCGCGCCGCGGGCCAGCAGGCTGCGACACCGCAGGCCGCCACGGCATGCTGTTGTTCGGCGAGGACCCCGTGTACCTGTCGCACCTGCCGGGGTACGCCTGCCCGCGGAACTTCCAGGTACTGCTGGAGGTCGGGCTTGACCGCCCGGCGCTGGACACCCTGCGCGCCGACCGCGTCCGGCACGGGGATGGCATGTACACCGTCGACCCCGTGCCCTTCCCCATCGCCGACCTGGCGCCGCGCGACGGCGCGCCGGCCCGGACATCACTGGAAGTTACCCTGGTGCGCGGGCACTTCGAGCGGGGCGGCACCCCCATCTGCACCGGGCTGCGGATGGACATCAGGAACGTCGTGTGGTTCCAGCAGCTCGACGCCGATGCCGCGCGCGACCCAGGCCCGGCTATGGAGTACCTGTACTTCGGGCGTGGCGAGCAGATGTACCTGGTCCACGCGATGCGGGCGCGGCCCAGCTTCGATCAGGTGCTGACCGTACGGCTGGTCCCGGGCACGGTGCGCACCCAGGTCGGGCACCCGCTCGACGACGACGTGGCGGCGATCCGGTTCGACCAGGCGCAGCGCGCCGCACTCGGCCGGGAAGACCTGGCGGAGCGCCGGGTGGTCGCCGGCGAGGTCGCCACCGCCTCATTCCCGGTGGCCCGCTCGCCCAGCTTCTCCCGCGGCTTCACCGTCAGGGTGGAGGCCGAGCGGGAGCTTTACCTCGAAATCGGGGAACTCACCTGACCCACGGCGAGCGAACGCAGAAAGGTGTCAGTAGTGACACTCGAACCAGCCGGCCATATCTGGTCGGGCCAACCATCATCCGCTCATTCGGAGGCATGAAAATCATGAAGATCTACCAGAAGCTGACCGTCGAGAATGGCTGGGTGAGCGAATTCACTCGCCACGACGGCTTTAAAGGCGGCGCGTTGCCGGCATCGGCGGTCATGGGGCTGCTGTCGCACACCATGGTGGGGAACCTGCCGGGCACCGACGATTTGTTCACGCCGGGACCGCATGGCTCAGGCAACTCTGCGCACTTCGGCACCGCCCAAGATGGCACCGTCATTCAGTGGGTACCGATGGGCGTGGTGGCCGAGCACGCCGAGGCTGCGAACCCGCACTGGTATGCGGTGGAGAACGCCGATGACGGCGACCCGAACAACCCGTATACCGATGCGCAGCTCTCGCGCATCGCACAGATCCTCGAGCTGACCGCACGGCCGGAGTACGGAGGGTTCGCGATCCAGGTGACCGACTCGCCGAAAAAGGAGGGTCTGGGGACGCACAGCATGGGTGGCGCCGCCTTTGGCGGCCACTCGTGCCCCGACGCCGACAAGAACCCGAATCACACTCGCTCGCTGGCCCGCGCCGAGATCGTACGCCGCGCAAATATCATCCGGCAGCACGGGCAGTACCCGGCACCCGAAGCTGAAGCCATCGTGGTGCCCGCAGCCAAGCCCGTAGCGCCCGGCGCCTTCAATGAGGCGCACCTCTCGCAGGTCTTCGCAACGGACACCACGGGCGCCGAGCACGACGCGTGGCTGGCCTATTTCCGCAACCTGCAGGCGTGGCGCACCGTTCACCAGGACCTCACTGCGCACGAGCAGCATGTCCTTGTGTTCGCCCACAGGACTCTTCAGCAGATCTAAGGACGGCAGCACGCCATGGAGACAACTGATGGATATAGTCACCATGCGGCGAGCTTTCCCGGGCCTAGGTGCGGCACGGGCCGCGGGCTCAACAGCGGACTCAACACGGGATTGCGGCTGGCAGGCTGCACAACGGTAAAACGCAAGGAGTCCACTAGCCTCACGACCCCGACCGAGTTGGCGAGCGGTGCCGAGTACGAAGGACGAGCCGAACTTGGTACCACCCGCCCCGGGGATGACGTGCGGTTCAAGGGCAGGGGTTTCATACAAATCCGGGCGTTTCAACTACGGTGAGCTGCCAGCGGCCCGGCTGTCCGGCATCGCTGCTGACGTTCCGGCCGCCGGGTATGAGGGAGAATGAGTGATATGGCACCGGCAAGAAAGAGCTGGCCGGCGCGTTCGGCGTCACCGTGCAGGTGAGCACGCATGGCATCGCGGAATGCCTGGGTGTGTTCGGCGGTGAACTGGTCGGGGGCTTCCCAGGTGAGATCCGCGATCTCGCTCCCGGCGGCCATTTCCTGTAGCACCGCGTTGTCCACGTCGGCGCCTAGGGCCAGGCCGTGGCCGGGGCAGGCCAGGCCCAGGTGCCTGTGGTCTCGTCGGTCTGGCTGTGGTGCAGGACGTGGGCCAGGTTGTCGTGGAGCCAGGTCAGCCGTAGCACGCCGGTGAGGCCCATGCCGGCGATGGCGAGGGCGGTCATCGCGGTCACCTCCTGATCTCAGGATGCACCGGGGTGCTGTCAATCTGCGGCCTCCGGGTCGGCGTCGCGGTCTGCGGTGCGCTGGAGGACCTGGGGGACGGGCGGATCTCGGGTTTGGGTGGCTGCAAGATGGCGTCTCTGGCCGGCCGGGGCCAGGGCGGGAATGCCTGGCCGAGATCGCCGTAGGCGGGGTCCTCGGACGGGATGGTCAGGCTCTGCCGTTCGGCGAGCTTGCCGGCGAACGTGTGGTGGCCGACGGTCAGGTCTTTGAGCCACTGGCCCATCTGCGGGATTTGCCGGCTTGCGGTCAGGGTGAGTTCGTTTAGCTGAGCGCCGGTGGCGGGCTGGGGTTCGGCGGAGCGTAGCGGCGGGTAGTGCTGGCTGGGGTGGCGGCGGCGCAGTTCGGCGTCGGCCGCTACGGCGAGGTGGCGCTGGGCGCGGCTGTCGGCGGCTTTGGCTTCGGCAGTGGCGCGGAGGGCGGCCAGGTTGGCGTTCCAGGCGGCGGCGCGGACCTGGCGGAGCTCGTCACCCACGTAGCGGGGTGACGGCTGCCCACAGCATCGAGACAAAGGCCGCGGACGGGCGCCCGCTGCACGGCGAACACGTCCAAGGCGGCGCCCAGAAAGCAGCTACGCGAAAATTTCAAGGTTCGGCCTTCAGCTCGCCCGAATCTGCCGAAAGTAGTGCGCAGTTCTGCTGGATGCTTATACACCGCTCTGCATGGCTATTCGCGATCCGGCAGACTCCGGCGTGCTTACCGACTTCTCGCATGGCGTTGATATGCGCGCCTGGACGAACCATTCTCCCTGCCGAATCGGAGCGGCGGGCCGCCACGTCAGCAGCGCGACTGGCCTCGCGCGGATTATTCCTATGGGTTTCGCGGGTGCCGCTGGCTGTCGTGGTTTGTCTGGCCCTGATCGGCCGGGTGATTCGGCCGCTTCGGCTGCCCTGGATAGGCAAGCCTGCGGGGGATGCCTGCAGCTCCGGTGGTGCGTGCCGACGCGCCGGTGGCAGCCCGCAACTCTGGGGGCGCCGAGGGCATCTTGTTGCGCGAGGATGGTTGTCCTGTGCCGAGGCCACGGCGATGTTCCGGAAGTGTTTCAATTCTGGTGTGGACATGAGCAGTCCGGACGGCCGTAGTCCCGAGCGGGTGACGATCAGGCGCGTCGCCGAACTGGCCGGCGTCTCTATTGCGACGGTCTCCCGGGTGATCAACGGGCACGCGGACGTGTCCAGTCAGACCCGGGAAGCCGTGCAGCGGGTGATCCGGGAACGCGGCTATCCGGCAGGCTCGCGGTCCCGGGCCGCACGGACCGGCCAGATCGGCGTCATGGTGCCGCTGATCCATCCTGGCTGCTTCGCCGAGATCCTGGCCGGGGCCGTCGAGGCGCTGTATGAGCATGACCTGCGGGCCGTCCTCGGCCCGACCCGGCATTCCCTCGCCCGGGAGATGTCCCTGCTGGAGCGCCTGGCGGGCGGCGCAGCCGATGGCGCGATCATCGTCCTTCCCGAGGAGTCCAGCCAGGAGTTCGCGGTCCTGGCCGGGCACGGCTTCCCCTTCGTGATCGTGGATCCGCGAACCGAGATAGCTGAGGGGATCCCGGTCGTGTGCGCCGCGCACTCCTCCGGGGCGACGCAAGCCACCCGTCTCCTGCTGGAGCTCGGGCACCGGCAGATCGCCGTGATCGGCGGGCCGCGGGGCTGGGTCGCGACGGAGGAGCGGATGCGCGGGTACCACGCAGCACTGGCGGGCGCCGGCGTCCTGCCCGACCCGGCACTGGTGCGGTACTCCGATTTCCGTATCGAAGGCGGCCGTGAGGCGGCGGCACGCCTGCTCGGCCTGCCGGACCCGCCCACGGCGATCTTCGCATTCAACGACAGCATGGCGGTCGGCGCGCTGCAGGCGGCGTCGGCGCGCGGCCTGCGGGTGCCCGCCGACGTCTCGGTAGTCGGCTTTGACGACACCATCGAGGCGGCGATCACCGTTCCGGCCCTGACCACCGTCCGTCAGCCGCTGGCCGAGCTTGGCCGGACCGCGGTCAGCCTGCTGCTGCGCCAGATGGAGAACAGGCGCCTGGAGCCGCTCCGCATCGAGCTGGCGACCAGGCTGGTGATCAGGGACTCCACTGCCGGACCTGGCGGACGGCCCGGGCTGTGACCGCGAGAGCATTGACCGGGGCGCCCGGTCTTGTTACATTCCTTCCGGAAATGTTCCGGTAATTTCGGGAGGACTCATGGCTGTTGGCCTGTCCGGTCGTATCCCGCGTCTTGCCGTAGCCGCGGCCCTCGTGATGGCGGGCGCCGCCGCCGGGTCATTGCCCGCCACGGCCAGCGCCGCGGCCAGTACGGCCGTCTCCGCAGTTCAGCGTGGTCTCGGCCCGGGCACGCGGTTCTTCGTGCCGCCGCCTTCCGACGGAGCGCCGCAGCAGGTCCTGCAGCTGCTCAAGAGCGGCGACCGCAAGGACGCGGCGCTCATCACCGAGATGGAGGCAACACCGCGGGCCGTGTGGTTCACCAGCGGCATGCCTGCGCAGGTTCAGCAGCAGGTGCGGCAGACGATGACCGGAGCCGCCATCGAGCGGGCCGTCCCCGTGCTCGTCGCTTATGACATCCCTGGCCGTGACTGCGCTCAGTATTCAGCGGGCGGGGCACTGAACCAGGCTGACTACCAGGCGTGGATCAGCGCGTTCGCCCAGGGCATCGGGAGGGGCAAGGCGGTCGTCATCCTGGAACCGGACGCCCTCGGCAACCTGCCGTCGAACTGCGGGCTGCCGTCCTCGACGTACCCCTTCACCGACGCCGAGCGGATCGCCGAACTCCAGTACGCGGTGGGCGCCCTCGAACGCGACCCGGGCGTGAGCGTATACCTGGACGGGACCCACAGCGCGTGGCAGTCCGTCGGCACGATCACGCAGCGGCTGCTGGAGGCCGACGTCCAGCAGGCCCAGGGCTTCTTCCTCAACGTGTCCAACTACCAGCCGACGGCTGAGCTCCTGGACTACGGCACCTGGATCTCCGACTGCATCGCGATGGTCACCGACGCCTCGAACGCCTACTACGGCAATCCCGCCGCGTGCGCGAGCCAGTACTACCCGGCCACCCAGTCCGACTTCAGCACCTGGGACCTCACCACCCAGTGGTACGCGCAGAACATGGGCAACGCCGTCGCGACGACCCACTTCGTGGTCGACACCAGCCGCAACGGCGACGGGCCCGACAACATGCAGAAGTACGCCAGCGCACCATACGACCAGCCGGCCAGCGTCATCAGCACCCTCGCCGCCGGGAACTGGTGCAACCCGCCGGGTTCCGGCCTGGGTCTGCGGCCGACAGCCAGTACCGGCGTGCCGCTGCTCGACGCCTACCTGTGGGTCAAGACACCAGGGCAGTCAGATGGCCAGTGCGACTCCGCCGGCGGCGTCCGGGCCTGGGACTATACCGACTACAGTCAGCCAGGATGGCCCACCACGGCGTCGGCCCAGTCCCTGTTCGACCCGCTGTGGGGTACCGACGACCCGGCTGCCGGAGACTGGTTCGGCCAGCAGGCCCTCCAGCTGGCCCAGCTGGCCAGCCCAACGCTGCCCAGAGCATAACGCGATGCGCCCTACCGGCTGCTACCTGAGCAGCCGGTTTCGGGCAACCGCGGACTGCAGACGGTCAGCTCGAAGGACTCCTGGCCCGGTCCGTCCGCGGGGCCCACGAGCAGCTGGGCGCCGAACACGAAGCCCGCCGGGTCGCCAGGCAGTGTCCCGGGGGGTCGGGCGAAAGAATCAGATTCCGGAGCACAGCGCGCACCACTCGATGATGACGCACGAATCAGGGCCGACGTGCCTGATATAACATCCGGTCTTCATGGCATGGCCACAGTCTTCGTGTCTTTACACGTACCCCGACCCTGCATCCTGGCTGTGATCGGCCGCTACGGCGTGGAGTGATGACTCTTATTCGGTTGGCCCCGGCCCGGTCAGGCCGTCCAGTTCGGCAGCGACGGCGGTAGCTTCGGCTGCGCCGATCCGTTCGAACATTTCCCGCGCCTGCCGCAGGCCGGCGGCCGCGTCGGTAGCGCGGCCCGCCGCTAGGGCGCAGCGGCCCAGGCCGGCTAGCGCCTGGGCTTCATCCCACGGGCTGGCGATCTCGCGGGCCAGGTCCAGGGCCTGGCGGTGATACTCTCCTGCTCGGCTGAGGTCGCCGCGGACCCGGTACAGCATCCCCAGTTCGTTGAGCGTCTCAACCTCGCCGCCCCGGTCGCCGATGTCGCGGTAGATGCCCTGTGCCTCCTCCTGGACATCGGCGGCAGCCGGATAATCCCCGGTGAGCCGCCGCACGCCTCCCAGTCGGTTGAGCGCGTCGGCCTCGCCGCGCCGGTCACCGAAAGCGCGGAAGATGTCCAGCGCCTGCGCCAGGGCACCGGCCGCGCCCGGATAATCCGCCGTCAGCCAGCATACGATCCCCAAGTTAAGGAGGGCGCTGGCCTGGCCCAGCCGGTCACCGAGATCGCGGGAGATGCCCAGCGCCTGCGCCAGGGCCTCGGCGGCGCCTGGGTAGTCCCCGGTCAGCTGCCGCACGGCCCCGAGGCAGAGCAGGGCGTTGGCCTGACCCAGCCGGTCACCGATGTGACGTGCCGCCTCGACGGCGGCGGCGTGACGGGTCAGGGCGTCGGCCCAGGGACCGTCCTGCCGCAGCAGGGCGGCCATCGCGGCGGTGAGGGCCACGACCCGGGCATGCTGGCCAGTGTGGGTGACATGGTCCAGGCAGGCGAGCAAGTTGGGCCGTTCAGCCCGTGTCCACGCCAGCGCCTGATCGGCCCCCGCCAGGGCGGGGAGCGCGGCCGGCGGTGCTAGCAGGGGCGGGGCGGGGCTAGTGCGGGCGCGGTGCGCCAGCCGGGCCTCAGCGAGGGCGGCGGTGTGCTGATAGTAGTCCAGCAGCCGATCGAGGGCCTGCTGGCGATCGAGAACGGGGTCAGCGGCGGCGCGGTCGCGGATGTAGCGGCGGATCAGGTCGTGCATGTTGTACCGGTGGTAGCCCGCCTCGGTCAGGAGGCCCTCGCCATGCAGGACGTCCAGGTACGTGGCAGCCTCCCGCAGGCCGGTGCCGGCCAGGGCGGCGGCGGCGTAGCCGTCAATGGAGGTACCCGGATGCAGGCCGAGGCGCTGGAAGAACTTCCGGTGATCCGGGTCCAAGTGCCGGCAGGACACCTCGAACGCGGCGGCCACGCTGTCTTTTTCCGCCGCCAAGGTGAGTATGCTCGCCCTGGTCTCGGCGGCTAGATCAGTCAGCGTCCAGGATGGATGCCGGGCATATACGCGAGCCAGCAGCGAGATCGCCAGCGGCAAGAACCCGGCCAGCCGTACCAGCTCCGCCACGGCTGGGTCCGGGCCGATGGCGCGCGGGACCAGCCGCACGAACATCTCCCGCGCCTCCTCCGAAGACAGGACCTGGAGCAGCACCGGGACGGCGGTCCCGGGCAGGTCGCCCAGGTAACGGCGGCTGGTGACCAGGACCAGGCAATCCTCGTCCCCGGGTAGCAGCGGCACAACCTGATCGCTGCTAGCGGCGTTGTCCAGCACGAGAACGGTCCGCTGCCCTGCCATCCGGTCCCGCCACAGGCTGGTCCTGCCCTGCAGATCACCGGGAAGGTTGCGGGCGTCGACACCGCTGGCCGTCAGCAGCCCGGCCAGCGCAGCCTCCGGGGTCAGCGGGTCTTGCCCGGGTGTGTGACCGTGCAGGTTAATGAACAGCTGCCTGTCCGGGAACCGGTGCCGCAGCAGATGAGCGACGTGCACGGCCAAGGTGGTCTTCCCCACCCCTGGCATCCCGTCGATCGCGTGAATCGCTACCACGCCGCCGGCACCGGCGCCCTGTGTCACCGAGGCCGAAATGCGGTCCAATTCCTCATCCCTGCCAGTAAAGGCCGTAACATCCGGCGGCAGCGAATACCTCACCCCAGGCGCAGAAGGCGGCAGTGAGTGGCCAACGCGGGTCAGGTGAGACAAGGCTGCCGATGCCGGTGCTGCCTGCCCGGTATCGCGTCGGGCAGGTGCCTCCCCGGACTCCAGGACACGGACCCAGGCTGTCATCTCGGTTTCCTTCATGACCACGCGCACCTGGCGGAAGCATGAAGGCCCGGCGGCCGGATGATGCCGTACTACTTCGTCGTAAAACCAGTCGGAGACAATTAGCGCGACCACCCCGGATGAATCACGCAGAGCCGTCCTTGACGCCGGCGCCTCGATCAGGCGGAAGGCCCGGTTGATCGAGACGCCGGCGAACCCGTGCGGATCCTGGTGAACCTCGCCGGCATGCAGCGCCATCCGCAGCCGGATCCGCTCCTGCTCCGGGTGGGCAGCATTGTGGCGGACCAGCGCCTCCGCGAGGCAGGCAGGCAGTCTCGTGACCAGCCAGCTCTTCGGCACCACCGGAGGGACCAGGACGAGGACGCCGTCCCCGCGGTCTTCGGTTACGCAGTCGGCCCAGCTGATGCGACCGCTGGAGAAGGATTGCCGCAGCGCTTGATACATGGCATCCCGCACGGCCAGCTGGTCGGCATTGGTCCTGGCCGGATCGCCGAACCTTTCTACGTCAACGATCAGGATGGCGCGGTGAACGGCTGGCTGAAGCATCTAACCCGCCTCATCTCGTGCAATTGCGGCGCGGAAAGCAGCGGCAAAGACGGCCCTCCCCGAAGGGCGGCGGGAACCCAGGCACCCTTCCCACTGGGTAATCCATACCCGACTTAACCGGGACGAGTCACCAGGTGCTGGTCGCCGCCCAGTTTGGCGAGTTCGCGCCGGCACCTGAGCATGCCCTTATCTCTCAGCTCGCACCGGACGAGCCGCAGGTCTTCGAAGCCACCGGCGTCGACATGTTATCCCGGCGGTGACAGAGCAGGCCGCAGCCCCTACCGGCATGCAGACGGACCTGGCTTGTCCCGGGTGAGCCAGTGCCCTTACGGGCCTTCCGCGGCGGGTATCGAGGCGGGCCGACCGCGCCGAGGCTGCCACCAGGCAGCGCTGGGTAGCTGCCGACAGTGCGCCACTTCCCGGCTGAGCAATCCCGCACGACGCACCCTCCACGGTCCACCAAATCAGACGCGCCGCGACGCTCACTCTTGCCGAAATGAGGACGCTGCGTGCGCAGGACTGTAAATCGTTAACGATGGCAGCAATTGTCCATTAAGTCTGCCTTCCTTACCAGGTCCAGGCGTCCTCTATTGAGTCCTTACGCGTTTCAGCACAGTTACGCCGATAGCAGGCACGTGTCTCGTTCGTATGCAGCCTCCAGGGCCTAGGACTCTCCGCGGTCGCTGCTCCCATACAGTGCCCAGATTTGGGCCGATTGTTTGCTGGCAGTCGCTAGATGGTCGCCGCCAGGGTTGAACGCAACGGTTCGGACAGCCTTTTGGTGGGGAATTTCCGCGAGCATCTGGCCTGTATCCATTTTCCATATGCGGGCGGTCGTATCGGTGCTTGCGGTGGCCAGCCAGCGGCCGTCGGGGCTGAATGCCACTGCCGAGACTGCGCCGCCGTGAGCGACTTTGAGGATGGGCTTGCCGGTGGCGGCGTCCCAGATACGTGCGGTCGTATCGGTGCTTGCGGTGGCCAGCCAGCGGCCGTCGGGGCTGAATGCCACTGCCGAGACTGCGCCGCCGTGAGCGACTTTGAGGATGGGCTTGCCGGTGGCGGCGTCCCAGATACGTGCGGTCGTATCGGTGCTTGCGGTGGCCAGCCAGCGGCCGTCGGGATTGAACGCAAGCCCGACGGCTGCGTCTGCGTTCCACGACGAATTCGGCAGCAGATCGAGGGAGATCGTCGTCAGCGCCTGGCCATCGGCGGTACTCCAGATGCGGACCTTGTGACCAGGGCTGCTTGTCGCCAGCCATCGGCTGTCCGGTGTGAGGGCGACCGCATGATCACGCGAACTCCGGTGAGTGACGCTCAGGAGTTGCTTCCCGGTTGCAGTGTCCCAGATCTGGGCGGTTCGCGTGTCGGCCGTAATGAGCCACTTGCCATCAGCGCTGAACAGGACGGCCCACCCGCGGACCGGCAGGCGCAGATGGGGCTTTGCGGCGATGACGTCCCAGATCAACACTGACTTCTCGTTCGCGCTGATAGCCAGCAAGCGACGATCCGGGCTGAATGCCACAGAGTTGACCGCGCAACTGCCGCGGAAGGTGTGAACTGCCTTAGGCCGCTCGGCGAGGATGGGCCTCGTCACGGCTGCCGGGGCGTCAGCAGCGTGGGCTGACCTGGCGGACGCCGAATCGATGATCTCGGCTGCTGGCCGCGCAGCTAGGCCGGCTGCTGTCTCGGTCCCGACCGTAGCCGGGTCGGAGAGCCCGGATTGGGTGACGATCTCAGTTGGCGGATGCCGGGGTACGGCGCCGGAGCCGCGAGAGGCGTAGAGCGGCAGACCGAGCGCGTCCCGCAGCGCGTCGGCGAACTCCTGGCAAGACCCGTACCGCTTTTCCGCGACCTTCGCCATTCCCCGGGCCAGCACCTGGTCCGCCGGACCAGGTAGGTCCGGCCGCCGCGAGCTCAGCAACGGCGGCGGCTCGGACATGTGCGCCAGCAGCACCGCCATTTCCTGATCCCGCACGAATGGCGCCGATCCGGTCAGCAACTGGTACGCCACGCAGGCTAGCGCGTACTGATCGGCGCGCCCGTCCACGGTCCGGCCCTGGATCTGCTCTGGCGCCGAATAGTCCACGGTACCCAGGAACTGTCCGGTCCTGGTCAGGCCCGCCGACGACATGGCTCCCTTGCTCACGCCGAAATCCGAGAGGTACACGTGATCCGGTCGGCCTGGACGCGTCTCCACCAGGATATTCGCCGGCTTGACATCGCGGTGCACCAGCCCTGCGGCGTGCGCGGTATCCAGCGCTGAGGCCACTGCGGAGATGAACTCCGCGGCCCGGCCCGGCGACAGCGCGCCCTCCCGGTCCAGGACCCGCCGCAAGTCACCTCCGCGGACGAACCGCATAGCGATGAACAGCACTCCGTCTGCCTCGCCGGCCTCGTAGATCGGGACGATGTTCGGGTCGTCGGCCGCCGCCGCCGCCCGCGACTCGGCGATGAATCGCCGCCGGAACGCCGAGTCCGTCGTCAGCGCAGGAGCGAGAATCTTCAGCGCCACTAGTCGGCCGAGCCGCTCATCGCGGGCCCGGAACACCACCGCCATCCCGCCCGCCCCGACCTGCGCCTCCAGCCGGTATCCCGCGAGCAATGAGCCCTGCCGGAACCAGGTCAGCTGCGCCGGGAAATCCTCGGTCAACATCCCTCCCCGCCGCCGCGCTGCCAAAGGACTTTCGGCAGCCACCGGCACTGCACTTCTCAAGCGGTCTAAGTATCCGGGCTAGTCTCTCCTGCCGCAAACCCCCGTGTCCGAAATGCTGACGCACAATCCGCGCCCGCAAGTCAGCACTCCCAACGCGAGAGAAGAAGTCCGCCGTTGCGTCTCAGATCTCAGATGAGTACCTCTCCCATTGAAATTGTTTGAGCCAACTACAATTAGCTCGCCTGTCATACTCCGTGATGGTCGCTCGCTGCGCAGGGGCGGACCGGACGCGCCCAGATCACCCCGAGGCAATGACCTGCGCCTCCGTCCGAAGGTTAGAGCCGCGGCCTAATATTCCGTGTCATTCGATCTGAGCCGCCGACAGGTCACTAACCTACGGTGATGCAGGTTTCAGCAGCAAAGGCTCTATGTGTGGGCTTATTCATCTGCCGCGGACAGGGTCGAGCGCTGCGGTGTGCCGGGACCTTAGCCATGCCATGTGGTCAGTCGACAGCCGCGAATTCTGCCAGTAGAGGACGGAAGCTGGCAGGAAGCCCGTCACGTGGAGCAGCCTGAGCCTTCATGCACCGCGAGCGAAAGCTGCCTTTACCTAGCACCGGCCGGTTCCGGTACTTGAACCTGCCCCGGTGAATACAGAAACTGGGGAGATCGGCATCCCGGTGCGGCCGGTCAGTTGCCGGACCTGCAGGACTCAGATAGCGGCCACCGTGATGTCCTTGTCCCCGGCCACTAGGCGCATATCACGGGGGTCGGTGGTTACGACGGTGATCTGGTCGTCGTGCGCTGACCGGATGACGGCGCCTATGTGTGAATCGGCTACGGCGACGCCGGTCTCGTTTCGGATGCTCGCCGCGGTGCTGGCGCTGGCCGTATCCAGCGGGCTGTCGGCGATCCGCAGGCGGTTCGGGAAAACCCACGCAGGAGAGGTCCGATCCCAGCCGGCCTCGACGCGGACTGCCGTGGGTACCACCACCTGTATCGCAGCGGCACGGCGCTTGCGGCTTGCCACGACCTGGGCGTGGCTGACAACGTGGCGATGCTTGGGATGAGCCGGATCCCGGAGGGCCTGAACGGCCTCATTATCCAGTACGACGAGGCGCATCATGCCGCGGGAAGCGCCCGGGCCTCAGCCCACAGCAGCACATCATCGGGGCTAGCGTGGGGGTGATTCCTGGCGATCTCGGCGGCTGCCTGACGCAGGCGCTCAGGCTGTCCTGCCAGTCCATGGCCGTCGAGTTCTGCGGCCGCGATAGCCAGGTCGCCGAGGTCAGGGCGCGCTTGCGGATGCTGCTCGTAGTGATCATCCAAGGCAGCCTGCATGACGACCGACTCAAGCGTCGCCCGCAGCGCAGCAGTTGTCAGGGCAGTAGCAGATGGCGCTATGCCAAGTTCCCTGACCGCAAGGGCTGCGGCGTCTCGGAGGGCTGTCGGGATCCTCATCGAGGTGTTAGATGTCCCTGGCTCGCTGCCGTCGAGGAGCTCGCCGATCCGCTCGATGACTGCCGGTACCTCCATGCAAGTAGCGTACCACATGCCTGTGGTACACATCACTTGCCCCACCGATCTCCTTAAGGTTCGCGCATGATCGAGACGATCGCGTCGCTGGCGCGCTACGCCACAGTTGCCGGCTGGCGACCGTACGCCCGGCATTCATATCTCCAGGTAGCCGCCACCCGTCACGGCGAAACTCCGGTCCCCTGCGACCTGAGGTGTTCCCGGTGAGGTTCGGCTTACGAAACAGCGACAGTGGCTGGGCTGTCGAGACACCTTGCGTGTGGATGTGAATACCGTCACGGGCGGTCGGGATCGGGCAGAGCCGCCGCGACCGCTTCGGCTCGGGGCAGTCCCGGGGACGCGTTTGGCGGCGGGTCTGGGCGCCTAGCTGATGGTTCCGGTATCGCCGGCTCTCGGCGGGCCGGCTGGGCGGGTGGGTTCGGGTGGTGCTTCCGCTAGCGCGTACTCAACGGCGCGGCTGCCTCCCAGGGACTGGCCCCGTGTCCAGGCCTGCTCGAATGCCGCATCTCCCATGCGGGAGCGCAGCGCGTCCAGGAGATCATCGTCGTGGACGGCGCGGGGCACGAGCGCGTGCAGCCAGCCGCTGCCCTTGGCTTGCAGGAGCGCGCCCGCGGCGGCGAGCAGATGCACGGCGCGCTCGAGGTTGTCCTGCCGGATGGCGACCGCGGCGAGCGCCTCGAGGTAGTAGGCGACGCTTGGTTCGTCCCTGGCCTCGGCCGACTGCGACACCCCTTCCTGCAGGCGTTCCGCCGCGCCGGTCAGATCGCCCTGTGCCTGGCTGCTGAGCGCCAGGTCATAGAGCGAGACGAGGATGGTGAACCGGTCCTGCGCGCTGCGGGCCGCGTTCAGGGCCTCGGTGAACAGCTGCGCTGCGCGGTCGTGATCTGCCTGGCCGAGCCGGATCTGGCCGAGGAAATTGCACACGAGCGCCACGTCCAGCAGGTGCTGCAGACGCACGGGTCCGGCGAGCTGGTCGCTCCCGGCCTCCCGCAGCGGGGCGAGCGTCTGTTCGAGCAGCTCGCTGGCCCGCGCGTCCTGGTGCTGCAATGCCAGGAGGTGACCCAGCATGGCTGCCGTCGTGGCTGCGCCCAGCATGTCCCCGGCCTGGCGGTACAGCGGCAGGCTCTGCTCCAGGAGCGGCTGCGCCGCGGCCTGGTCCCCGGACGCGAAGAGGCCGAAGCCGGTGCCGCTCAGCGCCAGGGCACGCTGCCGCGGCGGCAGGTGCTCGCTCTTGGCCAGGACGTCCACGTAGGAGGCGAGTTCCTCGGCGTGGCCGCGCAGCCACCAGAACCTCCAGGTCGCCCAGGACAGTTGTATCGCCGACTCGAGCTGGTCCTGTTCCACCAGCCAGGACATCGCGGCGCCGAGGTTGCCGTGCTCGGTCTCGAGCCGGTCCAGCCACGCCAGCTGTCCGGGACCTTGCAGCTCGGCTGGACCCGGCTCGGCGAGCGCCCGGAAGTAGGCCGCGTGCCCGTCGTGCGCCTCCCGCCAGGCAGCGCCGTCGCGCAGGCGCTCCAGCGCGTACTCCCGGATGGTCTGCAGTAGCGCGAAGCGCGGCTCGCCGTCGCGGGTCTGCGGCTGCACCAGGCTGCTGTCCACCAGCGAGCCCAGCGTGTCCATGATGTGCCCGGCCCGGCCCGGGTCCGCCGGCCCGGCGGCGCCGACGGCCTCTGCGGCGGTCAGGTCGAAGGTTCCCGCAAACACCCCTAGGCGGGCGAAGAGCGCCTGCTCGCGGGCGGACAGCAGGTCGAAGCTCCAGTTCAGGGTGTTCCGCAGTGTCTGCTGCCGCTCGGGCAGGTCGCGTGCTCCGCCCGTCAGCAGCCCCATCTTGTCATCGAGGCGGGCCAGCAGGGCCTGCGGTGGCAGCAGCCTGACCCTGGCCGCGGCCAGCTCGATGGCCAGTGGCAGCCCGTCCAGCCGCCGGCAGATCTCAGCGACCGCCCCGGCGTTCCCGCTGGTCAGCTCGAAACCCGCGGACGCGGCTTGCGCCCGCTGCACGAACAGGCGCACCGAGGCGGATCGCTGCACCTGTGCGGCATCCCCCCCGGCCCCGATCGGCGGCACCGGGAGCGGCGCCACCGGGAACTCGTGCTCACCGCTGAGCCGCAACACCATCCGGCTGGTCACCAGCGCCACCACGCCCGGAGCGGCGCCCAGCAGCTCAGCCACCAGCGGAGCCGCCCCCATCACCTGCTCGAAGTTGTCCAGCACCAGCACCAGCCGCCGGGCGCGCAGGTACGACTTCAGGTCGGTGACCAGCGCGCCGCCCGAGGTGTTCAGCCCCAGCGCGGCGGCGATCGCGGCCGTCACCAGCTCGGCCGCCCGGACCGAGCCGAGCGCAACGAACCGCACCCCGTCCGCGAAGCCCGGACCCGCCCGCTGCGCGACCTCCACCGCGAGCCTGCTCTTGCCGACCCCGCCCGGCCCGGTGAGGGTCACCAGGCGCACGCCCTCGGCACGCACCAGCTCGCCCACCGCCGCAACGACATCGTCGCGGCCCACAAGCGGCGTCGCCGGCACCGGCACCGCCCCGGCCAGCGACCCCCTGTCCGCGGCGCCGTCCCGCGCCGGCACCCTCTCGAACCGCTCGCTCAGCAGCACGGCCAGGTCGTTCTCGACCAGGCGCTGCAGCTCCGCGGCAGCAGAGAAACGCTGATAGGACACGTCACCGGCATCCCTGATCCGGGTCAGCATCTCCGCCAGCCGCGACTCACGCTCCGCCGCCGGCGACTTCACATAGATCAGCCTGGGCAGCCCCGCCGCCAGCAGGTACTCATCCTCCAGCCCCGATACCTGCTCCCCCGGCGCGACCCAGCCGTAGCTCTGCCAGTACACGCCCACGAACACCTGGCTCTGCGCCAGGTAGGAGCGGTATACCTGCCGCGGCGGATGCGGCCGGGCGCCCAGCTCGAACATCACCGGCACCAGCCGCAGACGGGTCACCGCGTCCCGCACTGCCTGCCGCTCAGCGGCCAGTTCCTGCAGCGTAGAACTCACAAAGACCCGCAACCGCTGGTCAGGCGTGCGGATCACATCCGTCTCGGCCATTACTCCACAGCCTAGCTAGTCAGGTGAATAAGAGCGCGGCGGCGGCCAGCAACACCACGGCCGCCGCGCCGTGCACGCCGTAGACGGTGGCCTTCGGGCCGTTGCTGCGCAGCACCCCGTAACTTCGCTGTGTTGCTTTCACCGTCTTGTCGTTACGGCAGGAGCTGGTCGATGAGGATCGACGAAAGCCATTGCTGGTACCGTTCGCCGCTCCAGCCGCGGTCGGTGACGAGCAGGCGGTAGACCTCGGGAGAGGCGAGCGCGTGGACGATGTCGGCCGCATCGCGCTCTTTGAGCCCCGGCCGCAGCGCGCCGGCCTGGATCAGTGAGCGCGTGATGCGGCGCTGACCGTCGTGACGCTGCCGCGCTATCTCGGCGAGTGCTGCCGCAGCGCCTTGGTCGGATCGTGCCGCCTCTTCCAGGACACGGTGCACCGGCGCGGTGCGTGCCATCAGCCCGCGGACCAGCGCTGCGAAGCCGGTCAGCGTGTCCCGCGGGTCCAGGTTCGCGACGAGGGAGCGGACCTGCGGCCGGTCCGCCATCGCGACCGCCTCGTCGTCGCCGGCGATCGAGACGTCGAGCACGGCCTTGAGGATTCCGAGCTTGGAGGAGAACAACCGGTACACGGTCGGCTGTGGAGTGTCGGAAAGCTCGCTGATCGCCTCGATCGTGGTGGCCGCGTACCCGCGTTCGAGGAATAGCTGGCGAGCCGCCTCGACCACCGCAGCCCGGGTTCGCCGTGTGCGGGCCTGAGGGGCGACTCTGGCCGCAGTCCGGCTGCCCTTGACACCTGCGTCCACAAAAATAATAGTACCACTCTCAGATTGAGAGTGGTACTCTCGATTTGAGAACACCGATCGCGGCCGGTGACCACGGCCGGCGAACTCAGAAAGGACCAGTCATGACCGGCATCCAATCTGTCATCCTGCAAGCTCCCGACGCGGCTGCCGCCGAGGAGTTCTACGCCACCGCATTCGACCTCGGCGACCGGCTGCTGGTTTACGCGGCCGATGCGCCTACGAGCGGCTTCCGCGGCTTCATCCTGTCGCTCGTCGTCGCCCAGCCGAACATCGTCGATACCCTGATCGACGCGGCCGCTCACGGCGGCGCAACGACGCTCAAGCCCGCCGGAAAAAGCTTCTGGGGGTATGGCGGCGTCGTGCAGGCACCGGACGGCGCAATCTGGAAGATCGCGTCGTCTGCGAAGAAGAACTCCGGCCCCGCGACCCGCGAGATCGATGACTTCGTGCTGCTGCTCGGAGCGGCCGACGTCAAGGCAACCAAGCAGTTCTACCTCGCCCACGACCTGTCCGTGGCCAAAAGCTTCGGCAGCAAGTACGTCGAGTTCGACACGGCCGGATCGCCGGTGAAGCTGGCGCTATACAGCCGCCGGGCCGCCGCCAAGGACGCCGGTGTCTCCGCGGACGGCATCGGCTCGCACCGGATCGTCATCGCCGGCGGCAGTCAGCCCTTCACCGACCCGGACGGCTTCGCATGGCAGGCAGCCACCAGAACCGGCACAGATCACGCCGTCACAGTGAGGCGCGTCAGCGTTTGAAGGAAGATTTCTGCTGTTGACCGTCATGCGCGCTAGCGGCGGATACTTCGTCCGGCTCCGCAGCGGGCGTCGCGCCGGGGGAAGGCATCTTCCGGTCCGCCCGCTCGCTCCGTGTGATCCGTCAAGTGCATTCGTCGCACTCGGCGGCGCGGCGTAGCAGTACGGTTCGTTCGGGAATGTTCCTGGTGAGTCCGGCCGCACGGCGGAACTCGGCGGCCGCCTCATCATCGCGGCCGAGCCGCGCCAGCAGGTCGCCGCGGACGCTGGGCAGGTGGTGGTACCCGGCCAGGGCCTGCATCGGCCAGCCGGTCGACGAGCTCGAGGCCCCGTTCGGGGCCGAACGCCCTGGCCTCCGCCACTGCCCGGTTCAACTCGACCACCGGGGACGGCGCCAGCGCCGCGAGGCCCTGGTACAGCAGGGCTATCTGCTCCCAGTCCGTGTCCGCCGCGTCCCGGGCCCGTGCGTGGCAGGCCGCTATCGCCGCTTGCAGCACATACGGGCCCGGCGGGCCGCCGAGTTCCTGGGCCCGGAGCAGCGCGGTGAAACCGCGCCGGATCAGCAACTGGTCCCAGCGGCCCCGGTTCTGCTCGGGCAACGGAACCGGCAGCCCGGCAGAATCGAGCCGGGCCGCCAGCCGCGACGCCTGGATCTCCATCAGCGCGGCCAGGCCGTGCACCTCGGATTCGGCAGGCATCAGCCCGGCCAGCACGCGGCCGAGACGGAGCGCCTCGGTGCACAGCGCCGGGCGCATCCAGTCGTCGCCCGCCATCGCCGAGTATCCCTCGTTAAACACCAGGTAGAGCACCTCGAGCACGGATGCGAGCCGGGCCGGGCGTTCGGCCGGCGGGGGTACCTCGAAGGGGACCTGCCTGCTGGCCAGCGTCTGCTTGGCCCGGACGATCCGCTTGGCGATCGCCGGCTTCGCCGCCAGGAACGCGCGGGCGATCTCCTCGGTGGTCAGGCCGCCGAGCAGGCGCAGGGTCAGCGCGATCCTGGCCTCGGTGGACAGCACCGGATGGCAGGAGATGAACATCAGCCGCAGCAGGTCGTCGTCGATCCTGCCCTGGTCCAGGACGTCGTCGAACTCGGCCGGCGTGCCCTGTTGGGCGGTTTCCAGCTCGCGGCCCAGCAG
The DNA here is from genome assembly GCA_963819785.1 of uncultured Actinomycetes bacterium. Lineage (GTDB taxonomy): Bacteria > Actinomycetota > Actinomycetes > Streptosporangiales > Streptosporangiaceae > Palsa-504. The sequence continues at coordinate 848,758 of CAWFXW010000026.1, forward strand.
GTTCAGCTTGCCGGCCAGCCGTTCGTTCCGGCGGATCCGATCGATGGCCCGGTGCCGGGCGGTCAGCATGAGCCACGCGCCGGGGCTGGCCGGGATGCCCTCGGCGGGCCACTGTTCCAGCGCGGCGACCAAGGCGTCCTGCGCCAGTTCCTCGGCCAGGCCGACGTCCCGGAGCAGCCCGGTCAGGCCCGCGATGATCCGGGCCGACTCCAGCCGCCACACCGCCTCGATCGCGCGGTGCGCCGCCTGCGTACTAGCGTCCGCGGTCACTAATCCCCGGGGCCGAACACCTGGCGGATGTCGCCCTCGCCGTCCCCGACCAGCTTCCAGAACCGCCGGGCCAGCTCCAGCGCCTCGTCCTTGGACCGCACCTCGATCAGCGCGAAGCTGACGATCACCTCTTTGGATTCGGTGAACGGCCCGTCGGTCAGCGTGATGTTCCCGCCGGACGCGACGACGTGCGTGCCGCGGTCCAGGCCGCCCGTGGCCAGCAGGACCCCGGCCCGGGTCAGCTCCTCGACGAAGCGGCCCATCTCGGCGTAGAGCTGCTCGTCTGGCGGGCGGCCGCCGCCGCTGACCGTCATCAGGAAGCGCATAGCGAGACCTCCGCAGAAATTCCTTCCGCCGCCGGGTGCATCCGGCCGATCCCCGCTCGGGGCGTCAGCAGCGGGCCGGACGACAGGGCCGGCCGCCGCCCCAGACCGAGGAGGCCACCATGAGGAAGATCGTAGCGGACCCTTTCATCCCGCTGGATAGCGTCATCGAGACCGCAGGCAGGCGCGTAGCGGAGCGCTACGACGCCGCTGCGGTGGGGGCGGGATTCGAGGAGGGTAAGCGGCACCCGGCCGCTGGCTTCGGCGAACAGGCGCTTGCCCGTGCCGGCCACGACCGGGTGCACGAGCAGTCTGAGCTCGTCGAGCAGCTGCTCGGCGAGCAGGAAACGGACCAGGGTGCCGCTGGCTCCGACGGTGATGTCCTGGCCGGGCTGCTGCTTGAGCTCGGTCAAGGCGGTGGTGATGTCGCTGCTGATCACGGTCGTGGGACCCCAGTCGGGGTCTTTCAGGGTGGCGGAGACGACGACCTTGGGGGTGGCGGTCATCATCCCGGCGTGCGGCGGGGCGGCCCGGCTGGTGAACACGCCGCGGAACAACTCGTAGGAGCGCCGCCCGTATAGGTGAGTGCCGGCGGCGGCGAGCAGCGGCATCACGGCCTGGTTCAGCTCGTCGTCGTAGTACGGCGGGTTCCAGTTCTCCGGCGCCTCCACCACGCCGTCCAAGGTGACGAACATCCCCGCGATGATCTTTCTCATGTGCTGTCCTTCCCCGATGAGGGGTGCTCCGGCTGCTGCGGTGTGCCTTCGGCGGCGCGCTGGGCCAGGACGTGGCCGACGAGGGCGGTGGCGTGCCCGTGGCCGATGCCGCAGTCAGCCTTGAGCCAGTCGACGAGTTCCTTGTGCTTGGTCAGCTCCGATGTGCCGATGAGGTCGAGCCAGTAGCTGATGGGCCGGCCGTACTTCTTCTCGATCGACGGGAAGTAGTAGGCGGGACCCTGGACGCGTTCAGGCATGATCTGCTCCGTTATGTGCCGGTGCGGTCAGGCCCGGACCGGCGAGGAAGTCGGTGAGGGTGGCCGCGATGATCGCGGGCGTGAGCTTCTTGGCGTGGCCCAGGCCGCGGCGCTCGACGAGGCGGGCGTCCGACAGCGCGGCGGCGACGGCGGCGGAGCCGTGCCGGAGCAGGCCCGGACTTTCTTTCTCGGTGCCGCACATGACCAGTGTCGGCATGGTGACCGCGGCCCACTGCCCGGCCGGCAGCGGCCGCCCGGTCTGGTAGGGCTCGACAAGCTCCGCGTCGTAGGGCAGCGTGTGCGCGACGGCGGTGAGCTTCTTCCACGCTCCGGGGATCAGGTGCAGCAGGGCGGGGACGAACGCGGGGGCGCCCATGCCGTCGGTCATGTAGTAGCGGACCGCCTGGCCGCGCTGGCCGGCGTCGATCAGCTCGGTGACGTGCTGGCGCAGGCCGGCCGGGGGCCGCCGGTCGGCGGGGTCGACCCCCAGCGGCGGCTCCTGGACGGCCAGCTTGCGGATCGGCAGGCCCGCGGCGGCTGCCTCAAGGGCCAGGACCGCGCCGGAGGACAGGCCCCACACGCAGGCAGCACCGCCGGCCGCGCCGATCACCGCAGCGAGGTCCTCGATCTCCCGCTGGACGGCGTAGGGCGCCGTGTCGCCGCTGTCGCCACGGCCGCGGCGGTCGTAGCTGTAGACGGTGAACCGCGCCGACAGCAGCTCGGCCAGCTTGACCTGGCCGGGGAACCGCCGGTAGCTGAACGCCCCGCCGATCAGGACAATCGGCTCGCCGGCACCGGTGCGGTCATAAGCGATCGTGGTCCCGTCTGGTGAGGTGATGGTGTGCATGATGGTCTCCTGGTTTGTCGTTGTGCTGGTGCTCCGGCCGCCGCGTCGCGCGGGCGCGCGGCGGCCGGAGGTCATGCGTTGCCGACGGCGCGGTAAATCAGCTGCACCACGCCGGTGCTGAATGTTTCGGACCCGGCTAGCGTCAGGCCCGTCGTGTGGCTCTCGTCGCCGAACAGGCGCTTGCCGTGGCCGACCACGACCGGGAACAGCAGCAGGTTCAGCTCGTCGAGCAGACCCTGGCCCAGCAGCCACGCCACCAGGGCCGCGCTGCCGCTGATGTTGATGTTCCCGCCGGGCCGCTCCTTGAGCCGGGTGATCTCCTGAGCCACGTCGCGCTGGATCAGGGTGGAGTTCTCCCATTCGGCCTTGTCGAGGGTGCTGGACACGACCACCTTGGGAAAGGCGTTCATCTGGGCTGCCATCGGGTCGCTGGTGTTCCCGGCGAACGAGGCGGCGAAGGTCTGGTAGGTGACCCGGCCCAGGAGCATGGTGTCACCATCGGCCATGATCGACCCGACGACCTGGCCGAGCTCGGGACTGAAGTACGGGCCGGTCCACGTCTCCGGCGCTTCCACCACACCGTCGACCGATACCATCAGGCCCGCCACAATCTTCCGCATCGCATCTCCTTCGAAAGTCTCGAGCGGCCAGCCGACCCGGCCGCTCTCACCGGTGCTTCGAACGGGCGGCTCCAGAATGGACACCGGCGGCCGCAAATTCTTCGACTAGGTTCCGGTCCTACTGCGGTGCATGGGACGGCACGGGTGCGCCGGCGAGGGCCAGCCGATCGCGCCGGGCTTGACGGCGCAGGTCAGCGATCCGGACCTTGGCGAGTGATGGTGAGGGCGGTCCATAGCAGGGCGATGGACACGCCGGCGAACAGGGTGAGTGAGCCGTGCGGCGGGCGGCCACGAAGCAGAAGATGATCAGCGCGGGGAAACGCGGCGCTGCCGCTCACCTCGTGCAGCACACCGCCTGGATCCAGCCCAGGCTGCCGTCATCGAGCAGGCTGAGCGCATTGCGGGTCAGGTTGAACCGGGCAGGGTCAGCGCCTGGACGAGGGCCGTGGCCACGAACAGCGGCCCGGCGGCGGCGCAGGCCCGCAGGGGCCCGGGTGCTGGCGGCGGCCGACGTGATCGGGTCCGCCGCGGCGAGAGTGCTGGCCGGGTGAGCCCCGGCCGTCGTCTGTCCGGTCATGATGGTGATGTTCCTTCGTCTGCGTTGGCTTCTTCTCGATCGGCTTGGCCAAGCCGGCAGCCCGGAACCATCACTCCTGACCGGCCACCACCACGCCATTCACCTGCAGTCCGACAGCCGGCCGACACGCTAATCTGCCGAGATGAGTATCTTCATTGCCGTGTATACCTCTGCATGGAGCGTGTACTCACGCTTATTTGCTCGATCTAACTAGGGATTATCGGCCAGCTCTTTGACTCTCTTGACTGGAATCTTAGCACCGATTCGTAAACTTGCGCTATCGGACACCGATGAAGCTACAGGACATCTCGGTGGTCAGAAATAAAAGCCAGGAAACGCTATGCCACCGCCGATCGCTGGAGGAGGCTATGATACGTGGTCATGGACCACGGTTAAGCGCCGCCTGTCATGCACCCTGGTCTGCTTAAGAGCCAGGGAACGTACCAATGTTAACAGGGAGGGTGCAGATGAGCGTGTTGTCACCTGCGGTACACCGGGCGATCGTCTGTGTCGACGTGGAAGGTTTCGGGGATCGACGGCGAACGAACCCAGATCAGCTCGCGGCTCGTGATGGCCTCTACTTCGCACTTAGCCAGGCGTTCACCCGGTCCGGGTTGTACTGGGAAGATTGCTATCATGAGGATCGCGGCGACGGGGCGTTGATCCTGATATCGCCAGACGTGCCCAAATCCCTTTTGGTGACTGATCTTCCCAGAGAACTGGCCTCCGCACTGAAGGAACATAACCAGGCCCGCAGCCGACAGGAGCGGATACGGTTGCGACTGGCAGTGCACGCCGGGGAGGTCCACTACGACGCGCACGGCGTGGCCGGAGCCTCGATCAACATGGCCTTCCGACTGCTCGAAGCCCGTCCGCTAAAGCGCGCCTTGGCCGGATCTTCCGGAGTGCTTGCAGTGATTGCATCACGCTGGTTTTTTGAAGAGGTTATAAGGCACACTCCGGCTAGCGCACCGACGTCTTACCGGCGGGTTGCAATCGTGGTTAAGGAAACCCGGGACAGTGCGTGGATTTGCCGACCTGATCATCCTTACCTTCCTGATGAGCTGGACAAACCCGAAGTTATAGCGGACAGCGTTCTGGACAACGCGATCGCGGTAACGGGGCATCAAATCGCCAAGGCGGTCCGCAAGGCACATAGCTCTTGGTATGAGAATGATGTCGCCATCGCCCGCTGGTTCGACACTTACCAGTTGACCAGCCGCAGCCTAGATCTACCTAATCTGTCTCCTAAACTTGCAGATCAGCTCGTTGGCGTCATGGAAAGCCATGAGGCCTTGGCCGCAGTGCATAATCTCTTTGCGGTCCGGCTAACTCACGCGACCGCAACAGATGCAGCATGGGCACGACAAGCATTCTGCCTGACACTGACCACTGCAGCGCCTGGGGCAGCTGACGTCGCCGAAATCCTGGCCGATTACTACGACGACCAGATCCGCGAGCTCGTCGCGCGTCTGGAAAGTCAGGAACCCGCGCTGATGGAGCAGATCAGAAGCGAGGCGCTCCCCACACGGATCGTTGCGGTTCTGCGAGCCATCGAGCGTCACATGGTGGCGCTTTCGAGGCGACCCGGCCGACACAGTGAAATCGGATTTATCGCCAGGTACCGGCAGCACGTGATCGAGCAACACGGAAAGCTGGTACCCCCAGACTTTGACCAGCGGCGTCTGGTCCCAATCGATGATATCTATGTGCCAACGGTCATCCTGGAAGAAGATCTGCGTACTGACGAGACTGCAACTTCTCCTCATGAGCTGAACGTATGGCAATTGGCGCGAAAGATCGACCGGTCAGTGCTGCTCGGTGACCCCGGAGGCGGCAAGACGACGGCAGCGAAAGTTTTGATGCATCACTTCGCTGGCAAGGGGTTGAACAGTGACCAGGAATATCCAGTGCCGTTCCTCGTTACACTTCGGGAGTACGCGGCGACGTACCCACCAGAGCGTTCGGTTGCAATGCATATAGAGCATGAGCTAGAAACTTTTTACCAGTGCCCAGCGCCGCCTGGACTTGTAGATCTGCTGCTTCTGACCGGCCGTGCCGTAGTGATTTTCGACGGCCTCGATGAGTTGCTTGACACTTCCCGCCGTCAGGATGTAGCTGCAAGGGTAGAGCGGTTCTGCAGTGAGTATCCGCTCGCCGCAGTACTCGTCACATCGCGGCTGATCGGTTATGACCAAGCACGGCTGGATGAAGGTCGGTTCACCTGCTATCGTCTGGGCGGGTTCGGTGAGGAGCAGGTTGGCGAGTACGTACGCAAGTGGTTTGCTCAAGACACCGAAGCCAATGCAAATGACGCAGAGACATTCCTTACAGAGAGCGCAGGTATTCCTGACATACGCTCCAACCCACTCATACTTGCCTTGTTGTGCATCTTGTACCGGGGCGCCGGCTCGCTTCCGCGTAATCGATCCGAGGTCTATGAACAATGCACCGATCTGTTGTTCCGAAGATGGGATGCACGTCGCAAAATTCACCATGAACTGCGCGCTGGTCACCTTCTTGGGGCCATGCTACGCCATTTTTCCGATTTCCTTTTCCTCCGAGAGGACGCCCAGTCGGCCGTCACGGAGCGCGAACTTATCAGAGAGGCCTCGGAGTTCCTCCATGGTAAAGGTTTTGAGTCCATAGATACGGCCCGGGAGGCCGCCGGTGAATTCGTCGCGTTTTGCCGGAGTCGGATTTGGGTCTTCAGTGATGCGGGAACTACCGTCTCGGGTGAGAGGCTTTACTCATTTACTCACAGGACTTTCCTCGAATACTTTGCCGCAGCGCATCTTGCGTACGGGAACGACACACCCGAGCAACTTGCCGACGCCATCGCAGACCATATAGCGCGGAGCGAATGGCTACTCGTGGCAGAAATTGCCGTGCAGATTAAGGACCGCACCTGTGATGACGGCGCTAAGCGCGTTTTTGCCGCTCTGTTCAACGAACTGAGAAGCCGATCGCACGAAGAACGAGATGGCGTGCTGCGTTTTCTCGCATTGTGCTTGAGGTCCGTCGATCCCTCTCCGCGGCGCGTCCGCGAACTCGCTCGCCGTATCATTGGGCATGCGTGCGAAACCGACGCTCGTAGTCTTCCAACACGGAGAGTAAATCAGATCACCGACGCTGCGCCTTCTCGACCGGCACCCATGTATCTGGCGCTGCCAGTTCTGCTTACAGATTGCGGTTCGTATAGGGACCTGGTCGCTGAAGAGATCGACGCCACGCTCACTGACAAAATCCAGCCTTCAGGCCAAGGCGCACAAGTCAGCGACATCCGGCTGATGGCCTCGCTGCCATATGCTCTTCCCTCGTGGGACTCCAAAAATTCGGCGCTGGAATTCTGGCTATCGCGTACACGAGACAATATCAATACGCACCATGCCGCTGTAATCACTGCCGCTGAAACTGACACTTATCTCCGGCTTATCGCCTTGGCCTACCACTTTATCACGGTAAACACGGCCTTGTCTATGCCGGGAGGACCTACCGTCCTATTTCGGGAGTCCCACGGATGTTTCGCGCCCTATGAACCCTATTTCATAAGCGTGTTCCGTGCACTAGACGGCAGCTGGCCCGACTCCGGCGAAGCTCATATTATCAATGACCTTGAGGCTTTTGGTGAATACCTGCTCGATCACCCTAAGCCGCCTTGGATTAAAGGTGCGGCGGACTACACGAATAGCAGCGCAATTCGGAGCGAATATTCACCGAAACCAAGCGCGCCACTCAATGATCTTAGTCGGACAGCATACCTCGGCGCCGCTGGCATCACCGCGATCCTTGCGGAGTCTAGTCAGAAAGCTCTCCGGCCGCCATTCAGCGCACTCCCGGAGCTGGTGCCGTACCAATCTGTCCGGCAGGATACTGCCCTCCGCACTAAGCTTCGCTGGGGCGTCAACAAATTGCAAGACTTGCCGGTGCCTTATGAGCTGGAGCAAATATTCCGCAAATGGGCTGCGCTTGAGGTTGCGGTCACGAGCGAACAGATTGAGCCACAATTGCGGGAATGGACCATTATTGGCTAAGGCGGCAGATGTCATCTGGCGTCCTAGTGCTGCTGTAGTTGAACCGTCTAAAAATGGTCATCCCACCGTTGCGCACTTTACAAGCGAACTTTGTTCGAACATCCTCATCTGCCGCGATGACTGCGATTGGTCTCATCGCGGCCGTGGCGTGAGGGCGGCGGGCAGGTGAATGGTGGAGCCGCCCAGGAGGGCAGGGGCGTCGTTGCCGGGCTGGCGTAGTTCGATGACGCCTGCGTTGGGGATCAGGTAGTGGTTGGCGAAGCTGCGGAAGCTGTGCATCTGGTCTTGGCCGGGGGTGGTGATGCCGGTCAGCAACGACCACGCGACGGCGCGCATGAACAGCCCGTGGGTGAACACCACGACCGGCCCGGATTTCTGCGCGCTGAGCCGGTCCAGGAAGCTGGCGGTGCGGCGGAGCAGGCCGGTGAAGGACTCGGCTCCGGGGCTGGCGTGATGGGGGTCGGCCTGGTCCCAGTACGCCCGGGCGTAGGGCTGGCGTTCTGCGGCGGTGCTGGTGCGCCCGTGCAGGTCGCCGAGGTAGGTGAATTCCTGGACGGGCCATTCCTGGCACGCGGCTTCGGGGAACCGGCTGATCGTCGGCTGCGCGGTCTGGCGGGCCCGCAGGTAGGGCGATGTCACGATCAGGGCCGGGACGTCAGCCAGTACCCGCGCGATCAGCGTGGCCTGCCGGTGCCCGTCCGGGGTCAGCGGGGCCGAGCCCGGGTCGGCGGAGGGCAGCCCCGTGTTGGATTCGCTTTCACCGTGACGGATCAGGAACACCCGGATCACGCCAGCCTCCTGACCCGATTGCGTGACGAGATTCTGGCCATGGCGCCGTGACGCTGCATCTTCCGCCGCCACCGAAGGTGCGCTGATGCCGCAATTCGTATCGTAGGCTGAGGGCTCAGTGACCGCTGAACTGGTGGACCTTGTCGGGCCAGCATCTGAGGGTCGATCCTGCCTGACGAGCGGAGCGGCTATCGAGGTGGCGCTCCTCGTAAACTGCAGAGGTGGAAAGCCGCAATGCCCAGCGCGTGAGGCTGAGGGCCGAGCGCGACAAGCTGAGAGTGGCAGACCCGGAGGGCTTGGCTGACGCCTGGGTGATGGTCGAAGACCTCTGGAGCGGCACGGTCGCCCGGGCCAGGAAGCTGCCCGAACCGGTCCTCCACGAGCAGGTCGACGGCGAGTGGAGCTTTGTGCAGACGCACCGCCACCTCGTGCTTGCCACCGACTGCTGGCCGCGGCGGATGGTCAAGGGGATCGCCCACCCGTATCACCCGTGGGGCCTGGGCGGATCGTGGCTCACCAGCCCTCGCCGCTGGGGCATCGACCCAGACGCCGACCCGTCGCTCGACCAGGTGCTCGATCTGCGCCGGGAGCGCATGGGCGAGGTACGTGACGTGATCGCCGGCGCGACGGCGGAGGAGCTGGAGCGGAACTGCGTCCCTCCTGACAGCCCCGGCCACCCGGGGAAAGACCACACCGTGCTCCAGTGCCTGCACGTGGTCCTCAAGGAGTAACTCCGGATCGAGAACCGGCCGCTACTCAACTGGCACAGACAGTAACCCAACGTAAAACCGCGACTGCAGTACGTGGCGGAGGTCAGCGTTGGCCCAGGCTCGGTTTTACAGCCAGTCCTTTCGTTTGAAGATAATGTAGAGCACAGTTCCGGCGATGGCCATTATGGCGATCGAGGCGCCAAAGCCAGCCTGCCGGCTGAAGCCAGGGTAAGGCACGTTCATCCCGTAGAAACCGGTAATGAATGTCGGGACCGCGATGATCGCGGCCCAGCTCGTGACTTTCTTGGTGATGACGTTCAGCCGGTTGCCCTGGATGGTCAGGTTGGTCTCCAGAATGCTGTTCACCAGGTCTCTCAGGCTTTCAGTCCATTCGGAGGCGCGGAGCACGTGATCGTAGATGTCCTGGTAGTAGGGCATGAGCTCGTCCCCGACAACATGCAGGTCACGCCGCATAAGGGCGTTCACGACCTCGCGCATGGGGATCACGATCCGGCGCAGCAGGACCAGGCTCTTGCGTAGTTCGAAGCTGCGCCGCTGGACCTGCATGTCCTGCGGAACGTCGGAGAACAACTGGTCCTCCAGCAGTTCGAACAGAGTCGTCCAGGCTCTGCACCGATTCGAAGTGGCCATCCACGACGTAGTCGAGCAGTCCGTACAGCAGGTAGCCGACGCCGAATCTGGTGAGATCGGGGTTCGCGTCCCAGCGCTCGACGACGGCGCCGATATCCAGTCCGTCATCCTTGCGGACGGTGATCAGCGCCCGTGCGGTGACGAAGGCGGCGAGTTCGCTCGTGGCCAGTTCTCCCGTGCCGGTGTTCAGCCGCGCTCCGTATACGTTCAGGAACAGGTGGGTGCGGTAGCGGTCAAGCTTCGGGCGCTGGTGTTCCTGCTCGGCGTCCTCCACGGCCAGCGGGTGCAGCCCGAACTCCTCGCTCAGCACCGCCAGGTCACGGTGGTCAGGGTCACGCAGGTCTAGCCAGATGGTGACCGCCTCATCGGCGAGGTGGTCACTGATCTCGGTAACAGGGAAACCCTCAAGCTCAAGCCTGCCGTCCCGGTAAAGCCGCGTGCGTGCCTGGCACCTGGTCGGGGTGACATCGCAGATAGCCGACGCGGCCACCGTGTCAGGATCACCGCCGTGGAACGTCTGGGCTATCAGCGGCCGGGCGCCCAGCACGCCGCCGGACGCGCCGACTGGAACGGGCGGCTGCAGTGAGTTCATCGGGTTCTCCTCGCTTCAGCGGCGGACCTGCGGCAAACGGGCACGCCCCGTCAGAGTTTCACTAATCATCGCCGCATGGCCCACAAGGGGCGGCCGAGCCGGCGGGCTGATTACCAAGCCGGCCCGCCCGACTCCTGCACAGGCTAGCTGTCCCGCGTAAGCTCCTCCCGGACATGCGCGTCTCCAGGTGCCCGTCGATCAGGCTGAGCTACCGCTGGCGATGTCCTGGCGGACGATCCGGGTCAGGGTGCGGGCCAGGCCGAGGAGAACGAAGGCGGCCGACGCGACCGTGATGATCAGCGGCCCGGTCGACTCGATGGCGTTCACCCCGGACGCCAACTTTTGTAAACGCGTATCCCCCGGTGTGGTCAGGGCTGTCATGTGGTCTGCTGCGGCGATGGTGTGCGCGGGCTGCCGCCTCAGCGCGGGCCGGCGTCACCTTCCGCCCGTCAGCGCCGGCTGGTCCGGCTCGGGCAAGCTGCCTCGGGAGAGGCTCATCAAGCAGCCTTGGCGCCCGTAGGCCCGACGTAGGTGACCGCGGAGGCAGCGCGGCGCAGCGAACGGGCGACCAGGTATCCGGGGGCAAGCAGCCAAGTCGGAGTCCCGCCAAGGCGCAGTTGCCTGACCGGCGGCGCGTAGATCCCGTCGTGGCCGACGAGGATCACTAGGTCGGCAGGCCGGGCGCGCCTCGTGCGTCGTGGCCGGGCGGCAATCGAGCGGGCCTGGATCAGGTGGTTGAGCTCATCGATCAGCTCGAAGTCCGCCCCGTCCAGCCCGAAGCGGATGGCGAACACGTTATTGCCCGCGGAAGCCATGACACTGAAGTGGTGCGTCGCGGTTGCCGAGGAGACGGCGCATCGGGTCCGGGGGTACGGGTCAAGGAGGGTGGCGGTAGCGTGCACCCGGTCCAGGCATGCGCGAACTTCGTGATCGCAGGCGCGCCCGCGGGCGGTGCCTTCAACCAGGCCACGGGAGACACAATCGCCATCGATGAGGAGGAGAACGCGCGGGTTAGGAGGCAGCGGCGGCAACTCCGGTGACAACGGCAGGGCGGCGGGTTCGGGCGACTCCCAGCTGACGGATACTGCGGGGGGTGTGTTCATCGCAAACCTTCCAGGGGTGCTGGCCGTTATGTTGGGCCGATGACGCGTAATTGCTGCTGTGAGCGGACGCGCATCAGGCCGTACCTTCAGTTAAGGTCGCTGTCCGGGCAGCCGATAGAACGGACCGTCACCGAGTTCACGGGGTGGCGCAGCACACGATCGCACCTCCCGGGGGCGCTACGAGTACACGTGTGCCCGGGAAAGGAGCGGGCTGGGCACACATGTACCTGGCGGAGTCCCGTCGCGGGCGTCACAGTAGGAAAATGCCGACAAGCGATTGGGAATCGGTTCGCCAGCTCCGCGGTGATGCGTTGTGGAAGGACGCCGACCAGGTCCTTCTGACGCGGGCGATGCTGAGGTGCGGGCTGGCCGCCGGGTGGGTAACGCTGGCCGCCCTGACGATCAGCGGAGGCGCCTGGATAGGCGGGTTGCCCATGTTGCTGGCCTCGGGCCTGTCCCTTCTGCATGCGAGCCACACGGTGGTGCTGCGTCTTGAGGGGCGGCTGCCCCGACCGCTGCGACGGCTGTTCGAGCGGTTGTTTGTCTATCCCGATCAGCCGCACGTGAACTGGGTCGGCATCGCCGAGCTCCTCGGGCTGGTGTCACTCGGGATGGCCACCGGATGGCCGTTCCGGCTACTGGCTGATGATCCCGCCACCGCCGCCGTCGGCTCGGTCATCACGGTGGGAATTCTTGGTTCGGTTGTCGCCAACACGGCCGGACACCTCGTATGGGAAGTCGACCAGGACGACACCGCCCCGAAGTGGATGCGCAGCGTGCGGATGTTTATCGGCCCGTTCGGCGCGGCCGTCGGGCTGGCCCTGCTGTGGTGGGCTTCGCCGGCCACTCCGGCCCGATTCGTTGCGGTCGCTGGCCCGCTGATGGTGATGGTCGGCTCCTGGCGGTTGATAGCCCAGGTCAAAGCCCAGGTCAAGGGCATGGATGACATTCGCGAGCAGACCATCGACCTGACGCGCCGCCAAGACAGCGACCTGGTGCATTCTGCCCTGAAGAACCAGGCCCGGGCCATCATGGATGACCTCGTGCTGATCCCCGACGCTTCGCTACGCGACGGCGTCAAACGCCTGTGCTATAACATCGATGCCTTCCGCGGCAGCCTGCTGGACGGCGGACCGAGCAATATCAGCAACGCGGACCAGGTGCTTCAGGCTTTGCTGCATTTCAACACCGAGTGGGCCGCACGTTACGGCGCCAGTGTCACGCATGACCTCGAAGCGGCCGATCTTAGCCATCGCGACGCGGGCATCATCTTCATGGCCGTCAGCGATCTGGTCACCAACGCGGCCCAGCGATCGGCCGAACACCTTGAAGTCGCGCTGACCAGCACGCCGGCCGATTACGGCAGCGTCCTCAACCTGACGGTCTTGTGCCGGTGCGGAGGCAGGGTAGAGCCCGGCGATATTCCTGCCGACTCAAGCCTGATGGAACTCACGCGCCTCGTCTACGGCGAGAGGGGCACCTTGAGGGTCCACGACGCCGGAGACGGCAGCCACGTCTTCGACCTGGCCTGGCCCAGCACCCGACGGCCCCGCGCCCGTGTCATCGCGGCAACCGAATCCCTGGAGACAGCACATGTCTGAGCCGATCACCATCGATCTGACCTCCCGCGCTGCTGCCGAGGACGACGCGCGCCGCGCTGCACTGCCCTCCGGTGACCGAGGCATAGACATCATCGTCGTCGATGACCAGCCCGATCACGAGTCGGGCTGGTTCAGCAAACACCTTTCCGGCCATCGCCGGCTCTCACTGGAGAGCGTGCACGAGATCGAACGTTTCCTGGCCGGAGACCGGCTGCCCAACCTGCCCGACCCGCCCTACGAAACCGAGCTGGCGATCCTCGACCTGAGCCTGGGCGCAGGCCAGCCTGACGGCCTGCAGGCCCTGGCCACCCTGCGCCAGCATCGTGATACCCGCGACCTGCCAGCGATCTTGAATACCAACGGCCTGGGAGACTACCGCGACATGCTGGCCGTAATCGCAGCCCAGCTCAACGGCGGCGCCATCCCCGTTGCCCAGAAGAGCAGCTCTGATGGCCCTGCCGTACGCGAGCACGCTCGCCACATCGCCCATGCCAAGCAGGCCGACCTGCCCTGGCCGCTGACCAAAGCCGCGCCCAAACCCCTGCTGCACGTGCAGGAAGTCATGTGGCACGGGGACAAGAGCCGACCGGTCAGTCTGCTCGACTACCTCCTGGATCTGCCCTGGAAGCGCACCTACTGGAAGGAGATGGCCAGACATAAGAGCCACGCCGACGCGGCCTTCGAAGCACGCAAACGGCACGGTAGCCTCACCGATCAAGACGACAGCAGAAAGCAGGACTACTCCCGGGCTGTCACCAAGCAGTTCGGGCCCGTCGCGGTCGCATGGGCGTTGGCCGGCGAATGCCTGCATGACCTGGACGGACACCTGAGCATTATCGATGCCCAGCTGGACCCGAGGTATAAGGAGTTCAGCAGCAGCACCGGCGCGCAACTCGTCGCCTTCGCGACCAAATACGGCCCCGTGCTGTCCGACCCGGAGATACACGCCCTGCTCGACCGGCTTCACCGGCGAGCGCGGGAAGAGCCCGGCACATGAGCGTGCTGCCCTTCCTCGGTGTTCCCCTGCACTGGCCCCCCGCCCTGCTGGCCCTGACCGCGCTCGTCATCGCGCCTGGTGCCCACTTGCTGCTGTCACCGCTTCTGGAGGGCCGCAGAGTTACCTGGCGTGACGACTACGCTGCGGTCCTCATCGGCGACCCCCTGCTCGCCGTAGCTGTCGGCTTCGCCGCCAACCTCTGCCGGCCGGCAGGCCCCCATGGCTTCCCGGCCGCCTGGACTGGTGGCTGCGCCTGGATCGCAGGAGGCTGGGCGTTCGGGCTCTGGCAGTCTCACCACGAACTCTCTACCGGCCGTTACTCCCGCGCCCAGACCCTCAGCCCCACCAAACTATGGCACCAGTTCATCGTTTATCCCGTGCTCGGCTACTGGGTCACCGCCAGCGAATGGTCAGCCTACGGAGCTATCGGGGCCGCTCCAACCACCTCGCGAATCATCCAGGCCACGCTGGTCATCGCCGCCACGGGAACGTGGGCCATCCTGACCGCAGACGCCATGCGACGGCCAAAACTCGGACACGGAACCCTCGACCGGACAAGACTGCGCACGATCGCCCGTCGTCTCATCCATCGCCGTGAACTCCCCGCCATCCGCTGAGCCGTCACATGACAGTAGAGGGCCAGGTGGAACCCGTCTGCGTTGCGGATGATGACAGCGCCGTTCTCATACTCCTGAGCGGTGGCCGGGCTGGCCTGGCTCACCGGCTGGATGACCGGACAGCATCCTGGCGCGGCGCACCTTCTCGCCATCGGGGTCTTCGCCGCCTGCGGCGTGTACCAGCTGAGCAGGCTGAAGGACCGCTGCCTGGCGCATTGCCGCTCGCCGCTCGCGCTGCTGTTGCACTACGGCTCCTACCGCGGCAGGCTCCGCGACCTGCGAGCCGGCGCCCATCATGGCGGATACTGCCTGGGCTGCTGCTGGGGGCTCATGGTGATCCTCATCGCGGTGGGCGTGATGAACATCGCCGCCATGGTCGGCCTGGGCGCCGTGGTGCTGGTCGAGAAGGTCTGGAGATGGGGCCCGGCGGCCGGCCGGCTAGCCGGTGTCATCGCCTTGGCCCTCGCGGTGGCCGTGATCTGGTTTCCCTGGCTGGCCCCGGGCCTGCACGCCGCACCTCCGATGATGACCTGAACGCGGTATCGGCTGCGAAAGGAGCATGCCATGAGCTACGCCAGGCAGATGCTGGACAGCTACCCACGCACCTCCGGCCTCGACGCCGACGTGCTGGCCGCCACCATCGATGCACTCACCGACTGCGTTCAGGCCTGCACCGCCGACGTCGACGCTGACTTGAGCGAGCAGGATCTGGCCGAGATGGTCAAGTGCATCCGGCTGTGCCTGAACTGCGTCGATGTCTGCGCCGGTACTACCGGAGCGCGTGCAGGTGACCCGGGAGATCAGTCGCCGGGTTCGTACTTGAAGGAGAGCTGGAGCTTGGTGCGATAGGTGATTGCCCCGTCCTCGTCCAGGTGAATGTCCTGCTTTACGACTTCGGCCACCCGTAGATCGCGGAGCGTGCCGGAGGCGGTCCTGATCGCCTCCGCTGCCGCGTCTTCCCATGAGGTGCTGCTTGTCCCGATGATCTCGGTCACCCTGTAGACGCTCATAACGCTCTCCTTGAGAATGTGAGCCCGCTCTCGGGGCTGCTGCCACCAGCTTGTCACAGAGCCAGAACCCGCGATCTGGGTAGTCGCTGGTCTTCAGCGCCCGTTTTCGAGGATCAGAGGGCAGTCAGGCCGCCGTCGACGACCAGGGTGGTTCCGGTGATGTACCCGGCGGCGGGGCTGGCCAGGAAGACGACGGCGGCCGCGAGTTCTTCCGGGTCGCCGGGCCGAGCGGCGGGCAGGCGCGGCATCTGGCTGTCGATGTAGCCGTCGGGGAACTGGTCTGTCATCTCCGACGGGAAATAGCCGGGGGCAATGGCGTTCACGCGAATGCCCTTGCGTCCGGTCCACTGGACGGCGAGGTCACGCGTCAGCCCGATCAGGGCGGCCTTGCTCGCCGAATAGGCCGCCTGCGGCAGTCCGCCGCTGGCGAGCGCGGCGACGCTTGAGATGTTGATGATCGCGCTGCCGGGCTGCATGACGCGGCCGCAGGCCTGAGCCATCCAGTAGCAGCCGTTCAGGTTGATGTCGATGACCTCGCGGAACTGCTCGGGCGTTTCGCGTGTGGCGGGCACCGCCGTCCCCTTGCCCGCGTTGTTGACCAGGATGTCGACGTGCCCGAACCCGTTGATCGCGGCCTCGACGACGGCCTGGGCGCTCTCCGGCTCGGCCAGGTTGGCGGAGACGGTAATCGCGCGCCCGCCGGCCTGCTCGACGATAGCGCGCGTCGTTTCGAGACGTTCCGCGCGGCGGGCCGCGAGCACGAGGTCCGCCCCTGCCTCGGCAAGCGCCTTGGCGAACGCCACGCCGAGGCCCGAGGAGGCCCCGGTCACGATCGCTACTTTGTCATCCAGGCGGAAGCGGTCAAGCACCGTGGTCATATCTGTCCTCTCGCTGAAGGCGACTAGGCCTGCTGGCGCTTCTTGACGGCCTCGCGCGCGCAGTGCCACAGGACGCGCGGGTTGTCACGGTCGGGGTGCAATTCAAGCATCGCCGAGACGATGCCCTTAATCGAGTCCCGCGGCCAGGAGCAGGGACGCGAGGCTGCCGACGGTGTCCTCGACGAGGACGAGCACCACCTCGGCTTCCCTGGGACGGTGAGGGTTGCGCGCACAGCGGAGTCGTTCGGCCAAAAATGTTTTAATATCAGTTAGCCTCCGCGAATCCCGCCTGCTCTACGGCGCTTTCAGGGTCGTTACGCGTTGGCGGGGGGATTTGATGGAGATGGTGGCCGGGGTCGCGCGATCGTGGAACGCGCCTGGCTTTACCGCGCTGCGGGAGCTTGGCTCGGGCGGGTTCGGCGACGTGGTGCTGGCGCGGCACGAGGCCTCGGGCACGCTGGTGGCGATCAAGTACCTGCGCCGCGGACTGCTTGATGACCCGGAGTTCGCGGCGATGTTCCGCGCCGAGGCGAGCGTGCTGGCCGCACTGCAGGACCCGAACGTGGTCCGGCTGTATGAGTACATCGAGTCGACTGCCGGCGCGGCCATCGTGATGGAGCTCGTCGACGGCGTGTCACTGCGGGAGATCTTGTCGCGTCTGGGCAAGACCACGGCGGAGGCGGCGCTGGTGGTACTGCGCGGGTCACTGCTCGGCCTGGCGGCGGCGCACGCACGCGGCGTGGTGCACCGGGACTACAAGCCAGAGAACGTCCTGGTCGACGGGACCGGCGCCAGCAAACTGACCGATTTCGGCATCGCGGCGCGGGCCGGGGACCGGCCGGTGCCGAGCGGCACGCTGGCGTACGCGCCGCCTGAGCAGTTCACCGGGGCGCCGGCCAGCCCGGCAAGCGATGTGTATGCGGCCACGGCCACCTTTTACGAGTGCCTGACCGGCCATCCGCCGTTCTCCGGGCCGACGACCGAGATGCTGCTGCAACAGCACCAGTCCGAGCCGGTGCCGCTGGACACGGTACCCGGGCCGCTGCGGCCGCTGATTACCGCCGGGCTGGCCAAGGACCCCAGGCACCGGCCCGCCGACGCGGGCAGCTTCGTCTCCGCCCTGCAGACCGCCGCCGTCAGCGGGTACGGCCAGGACTGGGAGGATCGCGGCCGGTCGCGCCTGGGCGAAGCGTCGCTGCTCCTGGCGGCCCTGTGGCCCTCCGGCGCGGCGCCCGCGATCCAAGGCGCCGCGGTGGAGCATGTCAACCTGATCCATAACGCCCAGGCGCCCGGCACCCCGCAGGCCCCTGGCCACACGGAATCTCGGCATCTGTGGCATCTCAAGCACCTCCGGCATCTCAAGCATCTGAAGCGGCTGCGGGTGGCGATCGGGGTCGGGGTCGGGGCCGCGGTGGTGGCGGGTGTTGCGGTGGCCGTCGCCACCGGGTCCTCACACGGATCCGGCGGTCCGGGCGACTACGTGATCAACCGCCAGATCTCTGCCGTCAGTCCCTGGGTCCTGACCCTGACCGATATCCGCGTGACAGCGTCCGGCCAGGCCGAGTTCGGCATCAAGTACACCAATACCGGCTCGGCGACGGCCCAGCTGACGTGCTCGGGCAACACCGATCCGACGATCGACACGGTGACCCTCAGCAACGGCCAGGCGATAGCGGCGACGGCCACGTACTGCTCGCAGCATCCGGACCAGACGACGCAGAACATCGGGCCCGGGCAGTCCCTGATGAGCTACGCGATATTCCCCGATGCCAGCCAGCTGCGCCAGTCGTTCAATCTGCACTGGTCAGCAGGGTCACTGTCCGGCGACGTTGACGGCCTCAAGATTCCCGGCTGACTGGGCGGGCCGCCCGATCCGGTATTGGATGGGGTCATCGGTCGGGAAGCGAGTTCCACGTTCATGGAGGACGCATGTCGGTCGCCGAACCGGCGCTGCCGGGTATCGAAGCCGGCCGGGTGGAGCGCTGGCTCGGCGAGCATGTCGACGGCCTGGCCGGCCCGGTGGAGTTCGGGCTCCTCCCGGGCGGGCGCTCGAACCTGACCTACCGGCTCACCGACGCCTCGGGCGCTAGCTACGCGTTGCGCCGCCCGCCCACCGGGGGGGTGCTGAACACCGCGCACGACGTGAGCCGGGAATGGCGGTTCATCTCCGCGCTGGCGCCGACCGCGGTTCCCGTCCCGTCGCCGGTGGCCTACTGTGCCGATTCCGCGGTCACCGGCGCCGAGTTCTACGTGATGGGGTTCGTCGAGGGCCTGGTGCTCGCGGACAGCGAGGCTGGACTGGCCCTGGCCCGCCGCGGGCCCGGGCCCGCGCGGCCGAGGACCTCGTCGACGTGCTCGCCGCGCTGCACGCGCTCGACCCCGTCGCGATCGGCCTGGGCGACATGGTGCGCAGGACCGGGTACCTGGAGCGGCAGCTGCGCCGCTGGCACGCGCAGGTACACGCCACGGGCGCACCGGAACTCGCGCTGCTCGACGAGGTCCACGACCTGCTCGCGCGCCGCATACCCGCGCAGTCCGGCGGCATCGTGCACGGCGATTACCGGGCCGGAAACGTGACGTTCGGGCCGGACGGTGCCGTCAGGGCGGTCTTCGACTGGGAGCTCGCGACCACAGGTGACCCGATGGCCGACCTCGGGTGGCTGGCCTCGACCTGGCAGGACCCGGGTGAGCAACTGCCGCCGACCACGCCAGGGCCGAGCACCGTGGCCGGCTTCCCCGCCCGGGCGCGGCTTGTGCAGCGCTACGCCCGGCTGACGGGCCGGGACGTGTCGAACCTGCCGTACTGGGTGGCGTTCTCGCGGTGGCGTTCGGCGTGCATCGGAGTCGGCGTGCGGACCCGCTACCTGGCCGGGCACATGGCCGACGACGGCTTCGCCGCCAGGCTCCTGACATCGGCTGAGCCCGGCGAGGCCGGGGACCGGGTCGTCCTGGCGGAGGCCGCCCGTGACGCGCTGCGCACCGCTGCCCTGTGACTACGCGAGACAAGGAGTGAGGGCATGGCGTGGGATTTCTCGACCGACCCTCAGTTTCAGCGCAAGCTCGACTGCGTCGGCGCCCGATACCGGGAACATCGAGATCCTCGCGGCCTACGGCACCGAGGAACAGAAGAAGCGGTGGCTCGAGCCGCTACTCAACCAGGAAGGGCTACCGCCCGCACGAGGGATATTGGCCCACCGAGTACATCCCGGCCAAGCGGGAGGAAGCGTGGCGGCGGATGCGACCTGTTCTCGACGCCCGACCAGACCTCGCCCGCGCAGCCGAAAACCATTCCGCCGCCCGCCGGTGAAGCGGCACGATGCCGGAGGCCGGGCATGATTACCAGCGCCCGCTAGCCGAGGTACGGGGGCGGGTAAGGAATGGTCGGATCGCCGCAGCTATGGGCGCCGGGCAGGCCGAACCCGTCCACGGCCTCGGTGTCCTTGTCGCAAAATTCCGAGGCCGTCCGGCTCTGCTCATTGTTGTTCGTATAAGTGACGGTAACGCTTCTTCTGAACTCGTCAGCCGAGATGCGTTGCGACGTGCTGACGACGGGATCGCCCGCGCCCAGCTGTAGCGACGTTGGCGTCGGGGGTGAACCTGACGGCGAGAGGTTGACGGCGAAGTACACGTACCACTGTTTCGACATCTCCATGGCTATCGCCGAGGGCGGCACATAAAGGAGGGACGTGCTGGTCACACGACAGGTCACGCCGTTGCAGCTCTGCGTGCTCGTCGTAGTCCCGCCCCAGAGCACGTACACGGTGGCGGTGGCCGAGATGGCCAGAGGCGCCGTCGCGGTGCTGTTCCCGAACAACTCGATCCGGTAGCGGGTGGCCAGGGTCGGGGTCACCTGGAACGTGTACTTGGCGGTCCCGTTGGCCGGCTGCAAGGTGAGGGATGCGACCGGAGCGGGCGCGCTGGTATAGGGGAACTGCTGGGCGTCCAGCCGGGCGACCTCCCCACTGAGCACGTGGGTGGTCTCGCCGCTGATCTGGGCCGTTGCCTTAGCGGCGTCGTGGTAATCCACGAACACGTCGCCGGTCACCGGAGCCGAGCTGGAACTGGCGGTGATCGGGATGCTCGCCGGTCCTGGGCCGCCGCTTGAGGCCAGCACGATGCCGGTGATCAAGGCTGCGACTACCGCGATGGCGACGGCGGCGCCTGCGCCGTGCCCGGCGGACAACGCCTTGCGGCTGCGTCGGCCTAGGCGGTAGAGCCGGGTGAACGACGGCGGGCTAGGGGGCGGCGGCCAGCCAGGGGACGGCGGCGAGCTAGGGGGCGGCGGGGTCGCGCCTCGGCGGCGGCCGCTGCAACGCCTGCGGCGGCAACTCCGGCTCCGGTGCCGACGCCCGCATCGGCGGACCCGGCGCCTTGTGCTGCTGCCAGGGTACTGGGGCCCGAGCGGACTGGCGCGGTGCTGGGGCCCGAGCGGACTGGCGGGGACTGGCCGGGCGGTCCGGAGTGCTGGAGATGCTCGAGGTGCTCAGCGTGTTCAAGATGCTCGGCATGCAGATGCTCGGTATGTTGGAGGTGCCTGAGATGATCAAGATTGCTTGGGTGCTGCGGGGCCTGGGGCTGGTGAGTGCCCCGGGACAGGTGGACCTGCTCCGCGGCGTGGCCCTGGGCCGCGGGCGTAGTGCCGGACGGCCACAGGGCGGCCAGCAGCAGTGCCGCCTCGCCCAGGTGCGACCGGCCGCGGTCCTCCCAGTCCGGGCCGTACGCCCACGACGCCGTCTTCCTGAGCTCGGCGACGAACGCCGCCGCATCAGCGGGCCGGTCCCCCGGGTCCTTGGCCATGCCCGCCGATACCAGCGGCCGCAGCGGCTCTGGTACCGGCTCCAGCGGCACCGGGCCGGAGCGGTGCTGGGCCAGCAGCGCCTCGGTCGTCGTCCCGGTGAACGGCGGGCGGCCGGTCACGCACTCATAGAAGGTGGCCGTGGCCGCGTACACATCCCCGGCCGGGCTGGCCGGGCCCCCGCTGAACTGCTCCGGCGGCGCGTACGCCAGCGTGCCGGCCGCGATCGCCCGGTCTCCGGTCCGGGCCGCGATGCCGAAATCGGTCAGCTTACTGGCACCCTGGCCGTTGACCAGCACGTTCTCCGGCTTGTAATCCCGGTGCACCACCGACCGCGCATGCGCCGCCGCCAGGCCCAGCAGCGACCCCTGCAACACCGCCAGCGCCGCCTCCGCCGTAGTCGCGCCCCGCCGGGACAAGATCTCCCGCACCGACACCCCGTCGACCAGCTCCATCACGATCGCCGCGCCGGCCGGCGACTCGACGTACTCATACAGCCGGACCACGTTCGGGTCATCCAGCGAGGCCAGCACGGCCGCCTCGTCGCGGAACATCGCCGCGAACCCCGGGTCGGCCAGCAGCTCACCGTGCAGGTACTTGACCGCCACCAGAGCGCCTGACTCATCGTGCCTGGCCAGCACCACGTCGCCGAAACCGCCCGAACCCAGCGCCCTGACCTCGGTATACCCAGGGGCGTCCCACTCTCGCATCACAATCTGCCTCTCCCGACGCCGGACTGGTCGACCAGGCCGGACCTCATTCCCGCCCTACCGTGATCACACGGGCTGGCCGCTGGCTGCCGATGTCTGTCAGCAACTGGCGCGGTCCTCGTACTGGGGCCAGGCCCCTTCCGCCGCCAGGTGCGGTGGCGTCACCTGTGTTGGCGGAGCCGCGGGAGTTACCGGTCAGCATCACATGGGCCGGGCACTCCGAGCCCGCCGGATGACTCCGCCATCAGTACGATCGCTTTGCGTTGCTGACCCGCGTGGCCGTGCGCCTGCCGGACCCGAACTCCCAGCACCATCAAATCCCCCCACCATCCGCGCCGTCCTTAAATGGCACCCCGCCGCGGCGAATCCGTCACCGGAAGTCCTTCGCGCAGCCCGCGGCCCGGGTACGACCCAAAAACCCCCAAACCTCATGATCCATACCAAGAATGAAGTCCGTGACGCGTCTCTGTCAATCCCCGGACGCTAAGCGCGCGTCAGTTATTAACACGCAGCTATGGCCTATTCCCAGCGCCCATGTGCTACGGCGCGGGAGGCGATGGGCGCGGCCAGGCAGGTCTGGCGATCAGCGGACCGGCTGATCTTCATGATCGCGAAGATTCCGCTTCTTTGTTCTGATTGACGCCTTTCCGCAGGCCGCCGCGGTGCCTATCACAAACACCAGGGCCGTTCCCCAGGCCAGCGTGTTATGGCCAGACGCGCTCTAACTTCTGTCAGATAAAGCTCAAGAGTGAAATCCTCTTTCCCAGCCGGATACTCCGAGGAAGGGCGCGCCGTCTCACGTTGAGTGGTCATTCCTGGGCTTGAACAAGGCGCATGGGCCTGCTGACTGCGTCGGCTGAGGTCCGCAATCTTGCCTTAATCGTGTGTCAAGGTCGCGCTGGCACGCTGTGGTCCGCAGGCGATGCGGGGGCCCGGATGAGCGTACGCGGGACGGTGACCGGCGCGGTGGCGTTGACGGCCGGGGGGCCGGTGACGTCGGCCGCGAACGTGGCGGGGCCTGTCGCGGGTTCGCGGCGGGGTACCGGGCCGCCGGATCGCTGGTCACCGCGGCCGGGCTGGCTACTATCGGTGAGTTCACCGGTTTTTACGGGTGTGTCGGGACTAGGACGGTGCTGGCAGCCTGCCGGGCCACCACCCATCTGACCGGGTGGGGCAGGCTGGCCGCCGGGGCATGGCACGCGGTGACCCAGCAGCTGGCCTCGTGCGTGGCCGCGGAGGCCCTGGACTTCTTGGTGGTCCGTCCCGGTTGCCTGGCCGGCGCTGCGTGGCTGCTGCGGGGGCTGCCGGGCGGGGTGTGGCTGGGGTTCGCCGCGGGGAAGGCCGTTGCCGACCTGGCCTGGTATGGCGTGGAAGCCGCGGCGCGCCGGGGCCTGGCCCGGTCGATCGCAGCCTGAACAGGTCAGCCCTCCGACCGAGATGTGCCCTGGATTTGCCGATACGGGTCACCAGCCGAATCGCGCTAGAAACGCCGTTCGGTACGGCTCGCTGCTCGCCCGGCATGATCGCGAACACCACGCCAGAACGTACAATCTGGCGCCCCGGCTGACCGCGCGGACACAGAATGTGGCCGCCTTTCGGTGGGAGCCCGCGCGCGCAGTCACCGGGTTAAGAACGCCGGGCTTGGCGGGGCGGCAGTGCGGGCCAGGATCTCGTCCTGGCCCGCAGCGTGCCTTCAGAGCGGGCGGACGTTCTCCGCCTGCGGCCCCTTCTGCCCCTGGGTCGTGTCGAACTCGACCTTCTGGTTCTCGTTCAGCGACCTGTAGCCGGATGCCGCGATCGCGGAGAAGTGGACGAACACGTCCGCTGTCCCGTCATCGGGGGCGATGAAACCAAACCCCTTGTCGGCGTTGAACCACTTCACCGTGCCAGTTGCCATATGCCCGAAGTCCTTATCCGTCATGCGACAGCGCGGCCGCGCCGCACCGACCGTGAGCATACCCTGTGCCTGGCACCGGAGCCGGGATCTTGCCCAGCCATATCAGGCAATAGCGCCGGCTCCAATCGCGCAGGCACCAGCTGCTGGGTGTCGAAGCAGGCCGCGAGCTGCCGGTATGTACCGCCTTGGGGATACTCGGCACTCCCGGGCTGGGGACGCGGTGAGTAGGTTGTTATGGAGGCCGGGTGGCTTCCGCCGCGGTGATCGGCGTCCGCCATGGCGCGGCCCTTTGCGCCGAGAGGAGCTGGATGAGCCAGGTCACGGATTCTCCGGCCGGCATGTGCCCGGCCGACATCGGGCGGTTGCGCCAGCTGGGTGATCCGCGGGTGTCGCCGGACGGGAGCACGGTGGCGTTCACCGTGACCGATCCCGACCTGGAGCGTAACCGGTATGCGCGCAGGATCTGGCTGGTGCCTGCGCGCGGGGCCGGGCCCGGCCCGCGGCCGTTTACCGGCCCGGGGTCGGAGCAGCTGCCGCGGTGGTCACCAGATGGCCGCCGGCTGGCGTTTGCCGTGACCGGCGACGACGGCCGGTCGCAAATCTGCGTCCTTCCCGTCGCGGACGGCGGTGAGCGGCTGGTTGTGTCCGGCACCGAAGCGCCCGTCACCGAGTTGGAGTGGGCCCCGGACGGGCACGCGCTTGCCTTCGCCGCCCGCGACCCCGATCCTGGGCGGTACGGCCGCCACGGCGAGCAGCGCCGTGACCAGGACATGCCGCCACGGCGCGTCAGTGACCTGCTGTACCGGTTCAACCAGGTCGGCTGGACGGTGGACCGCCCGGCCCGCGTCTTCGTCGTCGCCGCGGACGGGTCAGCTCCGGCCCGCGCGGTCACGCCCGGGCCGTTCGAGGCGGCCGGCCTGTCATGGTCACCTGACTCGCGGACGCTGGCTTTCGCGTCGGGACGGCACGAAGAGCGAGATCTGGACCTGGCCGTCGATCTGTGGGTGGTCCCCGCGGACGGGACCGGCACGCCCAGCCGCGTCGCCGGCGGCGGCCCGGCCTACTCGCTGCCGTCGTGGTCGCCGGACGGGGGCCAGCTGGCCTGTTATGTCAATGCCACCCCGCTGCAGAGCCCCCGGCACCGGCAGGTGGCCGTCATCGACACGGCTTCGGGCAAGGAGCAGGTGCTGACGGCCGGCCTGGACCGCAACTGCGCGCCGTTTGGCATCACGCGGCCGCCAGTGTGGGTCGGTGACCGGCTACTGTTCGGCGTCGAGGACCACGGCAACGTGCACCTGTACCTGGTGAGCGCGAGCGGGACCGGGCTCCCGGTGCTGCTGGCCGTCGGTGAGCGGTGGATCAGCGAGTGGGATTGGGCGGGCGGCACGCTCGCCTTCGTGGCCGGCTCGCCGGTGTCAACCGGTGAGCTTGCCGCCCGGGACCTGCCCGCCGGCGAGCCAGCCGCGGAACCGGCGGAACGGACGCTGACCAGCTTGACACGGCCGTTCGCCGAAGCGGTCACCCTTGCCTCCCCGCAGCGGTTCACCGCCCGGTCCGCCGACGGGAGCGAGGTGGAATGCTGGGTCGTCGCGCCGGCCGGCGCGGCAGCCGGGCAACAGTACCCGGCGCTGCTGAATGTGCACGGCGGCCCGTTCTCGCAGTACGGCAACCGTTTCGTCGACGATTTCCAGCTGCAGGCCGCCGCCGGCTTCGGCGTCCTGTACTGCAACCCGCGGGGCAGCGCCGGCTACAGCGAGCAGTGGGGCCGGGCCATCAGGGGCCCGGAGTGCGCGCAGGATCCGGGCACCGGCTGGGGCGGAGCGGACTACGCGGACGTGATGGCCTGCCTGGAGACCGCGTGCCAGCGCTTCGGCTGGATCGATCCCAGCCGGCTCGGTATTCTCGGCGGCTCCTACGGCGGCTTCATGACTTCCTGGGCCATCGGGCACACCAGCCGGTTCCGGGCTGCCTGCTCCGAGCGCGCCTGCAACAACCTGCTTACCATGGAGCACAGCGCCGATGTCCCCGGCTTCATCCGCAGCTACGTCGGCCCGGACCACCTCACCGATCCCGGCGCCTACCTGCGGCACTCGCCGGTCAGCCACGTCCGCGACATGACCACTCCGCTGCTCATCCTGCATTCCGAAGACGATCTGCGCTGCCCGATCGGCCAGGCCGAAGAGCTGTTCGTCGCGCTGCGGATGCTCGGCCGCAACCCGGTCATGTACCGCTTCCCCGGCGAGAACCACGAGCTGACCCGCTCGGGGACGCCGCAACACCGCGTCACCCGGGCAGAACTGATCCTGACCTGGTTCTGCCAGCACCTGAAAGACAGCCAGGCCGCCGTCGGGCCGGGCAGACCCGGCCGGCCAGGCCAGCCCACCCGCCGGCGCTGAGCGCCACCAAACAGGCTGATCTGTAAGCAGCAGCCGGCCAAAGAGCGCAACTCCGCAGGCCGCACGGAATCGCTCGGTAACGTATAGCCGCGGTGTCGCTCACGGCATGTGATCGACCCTGGGCTTGGACTGAGCGTCAGTCCGCCGCTCTGGGTGCGGGCCCGCTCCCCACCAACCTCCCCTAGACCGAACCACAGGAATCTCCTGTGGGCGTGTCAACCAGCACCTGCCGTCTTCGCCCCTGGTCCGGGCAAACATATTTCAGCCGGCCAGCCTAAGATTCTTCAGCCATACGCCGAATACGCCGAACTGCGCAACCCAGTGAGCATAAAGGTAGTAACTGCCAGCCCAGATATCGTTCAGCCGCATCTCGTAGTCGAATAGACGCGTGAAGCGACCCAGCCATTGCGGGGAGCCCGTCAGGTTATAAATCGCAATATCACCCCAGCTGCGCGAGAAGTTAAGTCCGGCGCTATGGACGGCTGCCATGTTATTCCCGGGCACCGGCTGATATGCTGCCAGGGCATCAAGAATAGGACGAGTTGTACCCGCGTTTCTGCCCGCGAGCCATGCCGTTACCGCGAGCAATGAACAGGGAGCAAAGAAGCCGTAAGTTCCACCGGCGTCGCTGCTGCAGACCCGTCTCTGCTCGGCCTCAGTGAGAAGATAGCCTGCCAGATGCAAGGCGAGTGCGGTGTAGCGTGCCTGGCGGGTGACCCGAGACCAGATGAGCAGGCATGCAACTGGCCAGATCGTGTTCGCGTACTCCTGAGATAGCGCGCCCCGGGCAAGTTCGCCCGGCGCCATGGAGGTGAGCCACTTTGCCAGCGCGGCGGCCGTGACCCCCGCCAGCCCGTCGAATTGGGTGTTGCCCTCGATTCGCGCTTCGGTGTCGAGGATCAATGACCAGCTGTATCCGTATGGCAGCTCTTCGGTCAGGCGGCTCGCCTGGACCTCCGTGACGGCCATCTCGATGGCGGGCCGGCCTCCCACCGCTTTCCGCGCAGCACCACGATAGGCCAGGTCCCCGGTAAGCCGTGAGATGGCCAGCAGTGAGAAGGTTGCGTGTACAGCCGAATGCCAGTCAACGCACCCGTGAAAAGCTGGATTGGCCGTGTCGTCGCGCATGATGCACGCTTCGATGGGAGCCGCTAGCCGCTCGAGATCAGCAGCAAATGGCCCAGCGGACCTGTTCACCTGGCCGGAGCCGGGCGAACTTACGGCCGAGCAGCCCGCCGCGGCGACCGTCAGCGCGATCAAAATGCCGCTGACTCTTTGCCGGGCCCGCGCTAGGTAAACGTCCGCGGCTCCGCACAGTCCGCGGGCCGGATGCCTGCCGGTGCCCATACTACGAACATGCCCGCAGTCACAGACCCAGAACCGGCAAGGTCCTGGGCAGCTACCCCGTTCGTCGGCTGATAGACGCAGAACGGTCGTTCTTTGCGACGTGAGGCAGAGTATGCAGCTAAAGACCACCCGGAGTGCTGGCGCCCGTTTTCGTCGAGGGCGGCGACGAACCCGGCTATTGCCTCGGCGACCGCACCAGGGGCGCGCCGGGGCAGGTGATGGCCCGCGTCCGAGATGAGCCGCAAGCGGGCGTCGGGCAGTTCGCTGACCAGCCTCTGTGCGGTCATGATGGGCACGATCTGGTCGGCCGGGTCGGCGAGCAGCAGCACCGGCACCCCGACGGACGGCAGTGCGCCCTCCAGTTCGGCGAGCTCGCTGAGCAGTGCCCGCTGCTCGGTGAGGAAGGCGCGCCACCGCGGCTTCGCGCCAGCGTGCTTCTCCCCCCAGACCTGCAGGCTGAGATGCTCGCCGGGGTCTAGCGGCCGGCCTTCCCGCGCGCGCAGCCAGGCGAGCCGGACGCGGGCGATCCACGGCGTCCACCGCCACATGACTTGCGCGGCCAGCGGGCCTATGACAGGTGCGGCGAGCAGCCAGTCCACGATGCTGACGGAGCCCGGGCCGACGCCGGCCAGCAGCACCACCGCCTTCACCCGGTGCGGGGCCAGGCGCGCCGCCAGCAGCGCGGCACCGCCGGCCCAGGAATGAGCGACCAGAACGGCGGCGTCCACGCCCCGTTCGTCCAGGTCATCAAGGACCACCTGGGCGTTGACGATGAAGCCCCCGGCGTCACGCTGGCTCGCGCCGTATCCGGGGCGGTCCTTTGCCACCGCGTGCAGGTGGGCCGGCAGACGGGACAGGACGGCGTCCCAGTCGGCGGCGCTGCCGGGCTGGCCGTGGAGCAGGACGAGCTCGTGCGCATGAGGCGCTATTTGCGGAACTGGCTCGGCTGACGGCTCCAGCGCAGGCTCCGGCGCAGGCTGCGCCGCGGGCCTGCGGGCCTGGAGGAACAGCAGGACCAGCCACCCCAGCGCGGCGTTGAACCAGAAGCTGATCAGCCGGTACAGCACGGCGGCGGCGAGAGCCTGGCGGACATGCATGCCAGATGCGACCAGAGCCAGGCTGATCGCGCCCTCGGTGATGGCCAGGCCGCCGGGGGTGAGGGACAGGCCTTGCGCGCTGACTCCCGCCGCGTAGACCAGGAGCAGGTCGTGCCACGGGACGCGAGCGCCGACGGCGATGATGGCGACGGTCAGGACCGCCGCATCGGTGAGCCAGTTGAGCAGCGAGTCACCGAGAGCCAGCACCCAGTCAGACGTCGGGAGACGGAGAGCGCCGAACCGCTGGACCCAGGCACGGAGGGCCAGTTTCGGGTCGGTGGTCGGCCAGCGCAACAGCCGCGCGCCCTGCGTGAGTGCCTGAGTCAGGAGGTTCTCCAAGACCTGGCGCACGCGAAGATAGCGGGCCGCGACCGCGATGGTCGCCGCGACGGCTGCGGCGCACGCGAGCGCGGGAACGGTGATCGCCAGCGCCACGGTGTCACCGGACGCCAGACCGCCGACCGCTAGGACAACGACCCAGGCGGTGGTGGAGATCACGCCACCGGCCAGCAGCGTCCAGCCGGCGCCCACGGTGCCGGCGCCGGACCGGGTGAAGCGGCGAAAGAGGTAGGCTGCGGCCAGGCCGGGGCCGGCGAGCGGAACGGAGACCGACATCGCGTTCGCGGCGTAGACAGTGACCAGCATCTCGGACCGCCGGGGCCTTACCCGGCCGGCCTTGAAGAGCCGGCGGAACATGGCGGCGAACGCGGCTATCGAGATGGCCTCGAGCGCGACGCCGACCGCGAACCAGGTCCAGCGGACACGGGCCAGCGTTTTGAGTGACGCGGCCACGTCCGAGTTCTCGGCCGCGGCCGCGGCCGTCAAGAGCCCGACGGCGACGATCACGACGGCAGCCGGGACCACCGCTCGTGACCATCTTGGCCTGCTAGGGCGACTGGCCAGGCTCTCGAATACCAGCGCCGTTCCTCCCCGGTCAGCCTCCGTTGAAGGTCGCACCTCAGGTGCGGATAACTACCGCTTTCTGATACCCGAAATATCGTTCGCGCAAGCACATCGGCTGGCTCCGCCTGGACTACGGCGGGCCGTTGTCCGGCTTCGGGAGGATCAGCTTTCGGCCGCCGGGTTCGGTTACTGGTTCATCTGCTCTGACACGGCCCAGAGCCGTTCCGCGGCTTGGGGGTCGAGCGCATAGGCGGCGACCCCGGCGGCGTCGGTGCCGGCGGCGGTCGGGTAGTAGCGGGAGAGGTTGGAGTCGGCGATGGCCCCCGGGTGCAGGGCGTTGACCTCGATCCCGTCATTGTCCCAGTGCCTGGCTGTGAGAGTGGTGAGGGCGCTACGTATGGGTGACGGGTCTTGGTCTGTTGGTACGGATCGCCTCGGCCACTTCGCTCAGGTCGGGCATAACTCGGGTCACCCTCATCAGGCATGCGCGGGTAGCGGACCTCGTACTCACCCCCGAGCTCTCGCCTCAGGCTCTCGACCAGCTTGTCGTCCCACTCATCGTGCGCGCCCGCGCCGCCGCCCTGGATGAACAGGATCTGCCGAGTACAGGTCACGGCGATCCCCCTTCACGGCTTCGTGACGACCGGATCGATACCACCGCTGGCCGGAGTCTACTGCTCCGGCTGGGCCTGGCCCGCAGGCCTTCACCCTGATCGAAACCACCGGCCAGCGCAGGTTCCGGTCCTGCGACTACGTGACTACCGGAGCAACCGGAGGCCGGATTTGCCGGATGCCGAAACCGTCGAACTGCTCACGTCCGGGTCAGGTCGCGTGGGCTCCGGAGGGAGCGCCGTCCGGGCTGCGCAAGCCCGGACGGCGCTGTGCCGCGCCTGGCTGATGCCAGTGTCAGGCACCTTCCTGCACCTGGTAGACGGCATCGGCCACCAGGCCGTGGGCCTTGCGGTGAACCTCGGCCGCGGCCCCGGCATCGGGTGCCTGGACCAAGCAGAAGATCTGCCCCTTGTGCTCATCGACCCAGTAGCGCAGGTAACTGACCTGATACTCGCCCTGAGTGGCCAGGTCGGCCTGGTGTGCCTTCGCGACATCGTCCATCGACACGCCGTTGCCGAGGTTGTGTACATCCATGAATAGCGGCATCCGGAGAACTCCTCCATGAGAGCGCCCGCCAGGGCGCTGTGGTGAATTGGCAGTATTCAGCCTCGGCCCGCCGGATATGCGATTCATCGGTCAGGTGCCCTAATCGGCGGGTGCCGGATACTTAACTGTGAGGGAGGTGCGCGGTGCCGGCTCGCGGCGTGATCCAGTCACCGGTCCTGGCCGGCCGCGATGCCTTCGTGACCCTCATCGAGCGCCGGCTTGCCGATGCCGCAGCCGGCTCGGGCCAGTTGCTGTTCGTCGCGGGTGAGGCGGGCATCGGCAAGACCCGCCTGCTCGGCGTGATCGCGCGTCAGGCTCAGGCCGACGGCTTCGCCGTGGCCCGTGCGGCGGCGTTCCCCGGCGACGTGCAGTCGTCCGCGGGCCTGCTGCTGGACCTGGCCAGCGACCTCGTGCGCGCACGCGAGCCGGCGCTGAGCGCCCTCGGGCGGAGCCTGACCTCACGGGTGCGCCACGTCACCGCCGGTGCCGGTGATGCCCACCACCGGCGCCGCCTGCTGGTGCAGGACGTGGCCGACCTGCTGGTTACCGCAGATCCTGGCACTGCTGTGCTGATCGTCCTGGAGGATCTGCACTGGGCCGACGAGCTGAGCCTGGATGTGCTCGGCCACCTGGCCGGCCGCCTGGCGGCCAGGCCGGTGCTGATCATCGGCGCCTACCGAAGCGACGAGCTTTACCCTTCGCGGCCCATGCGTGAGCTGCGGGCCCGTCTGCTGGGCCAGCGGCTGGCCGAGGAGATCCGGCTGCCGCGCCTGGGGCTGGACCAGACCGCGGCCGTGGCCAGCGCGATACTCGGCCGCCGGCGCCTGCCCAGGTGGTAGCGGCGGTCCACGAGCGCAGCGACGGGATCCCGCTGCACGTCGAGGAGTTCCTCGCAGCGATCGACGAGGACGCGCTGACGCCGCAGTCCAGCGTGGCAGTGCGGTCAGCCGCGGTGCCGGACACGCTGGGGGACGCCGTGCTGAGCCGCGCACGGCAGCTGGCCCCGCGGACGCGCCAGGTAGCGTCGGCAGCCGCTGTCATCGGGCGTTCCCTCGATTTCGACCTGCTGACCGCCATCACCGACGTCAGCCCGGACGCGGTGGCTGCCGCGCTGCGCGAGCTACGAGACGCCTATTTCGTCCTCCCCGGCAGTGACACGGTCAGCTTCGACTTCCGGCACGCGCTGATCCGCGATGCGCTCTACGCGGACACCGACCTGCCGGCGCGGCGCCGTCTGCACGAAAGGGTGGCACGGACCGCGGCCGAGCGCGGCTACCGCGGCGCGTTCATCTCGGCGCACTTCGAACAGGCCGGGTGTCCAGGACCCGCCTACGAGCACGCCGCCGCCGCCGCGGGTGAGGCCGCCTTGATGTCGGCCCACGGCGAGGCGCTGGAGCTGTACCGCCGGGCGGTGCGCAACCTGCCCGCCGGGCTCGCGGCGCTGGACCGGGCTGCATTGTTCGCCGCGCTGGGCGACGAAGCCGCCGCCACCGACGACAACACCGCTGCCGCGCAGGCGTACCGGACCGCCCATGAGCTGGCCGCCGACGCCGGTGATGTGCGCGCGGCAGCCGCGCTGGCACCGCGCATGGCCGCGGTCGCGCACCTGCTCGGCCAGGGCCTCGATGCCCGCCTGGGCACGCTGCAAGCGGCGCTGGACAACCTGGACGCAGTGGCCGGCGCGGATCGTGAGCGGGCCAGGCTGCGCTCTGCCATGGCCGCTGCCTACCTGCTGGATGACCGCCTCGACGAGGCCGTCACCCACGGGGAATTCAGCCGGGCTGAAAGCCAGCGGATCGGCGACGAGGAGGCCGCCCTCAACGCCGCCGCCACGCTCGGAACGGTGCTGGTCTTCGTCGGCCGGATGGACGAAGGCTGGCGGCTGCTCGAAGACGCGATCGCCCGCGCGGTTGGCACGCAGCAGGAGGTGGAGGCGGCACGCGGATACCGCCTGATCGGATCGGCCGCGTCAGAGTTGGTGGAATACGACCGCGGTGAGCGCTGGCTCGCTGACGGCATCCGCTATGCCGAGCAGGCCGAGCTGTGGAATCACCGGCACTTCATGGCATCGAACCTCGCGCACGTCCAGTGGGCCACCGGCCAATGGGCCGCGGCCACCCAGACCGCGCAGCAGGCGCTCGCCGACGGGCGCGGTGGCATCACCACCCGGATCACCGCGCAATACGTCCTGGGCTTCCTGGCGATGGGCCGCGGTGACTGGAGCACCGCCGAGACGCTGCTGCGCGAAGCGCTCGCCCAGGCTGAGGAGATGGCCGAGCTCAACCGGCTGTCGCCGCCGCTATGGGGACTGGCCGAAGCCGCGCTGTGCCGGGGCGACTACGGCACCGCGGTCACCCTCTGCGAGCGCGGCTACGAGGCCTCGGCCGGCGTCACAGGTGCCGCGTACCTTTTCCCGTACCTGCTCACCGGCGCGCGGGCCTACCTGGCGCATGGCGACATCGCCGCCGCCGAGAAATGGTCGGACCGGGTCGCCGCGGTGCTCACCGCCCGCGCCATCCCCGGCACGCTGCCCGCGATCAACCACGGCCGCGGGCTCGTCCTGCTCGCGCGCGGCGAGCTATCCGCAGCCCGCCAGGAACTGGAATCCGCGAGTGAGGGGTGGCGGGCCCGGCGCCGGTTCTGGGAAGGCACGTGGACCCGGCTGGACCTCGCACAGGCCGCCGTCAAGGCACGGCGCCGCGGCGAGGCGGCCGTCCTCTCAGACGAAGCCCGCACCTTCGCAGCCGAGGCCGGCGCCACCACCATCATGGATGCCGCCGACCAGCTCACCGCGTCGTCCGGCCGCGCGTGGCAGGCCGAACCGTGGCACCCGCTCAGCGAGCGCGAATTCGAGGTCGCCCAGCTCGTCGCGGCCGGCCTCACCAACCGGCAGATCGCCGAACGGCTTTTCCTTGCGCCCAAGACAATCTCGGCACACATCACCCACATCCTCACCAAACTGGGCGCCGCACGCCGTACCGAGATCGCAGCATGGTGCACCACCGTCCGGCAGGCCGCCCCCGGCGACCGATGACCAGGCGCTGACCGATCCGGTGGCTCTCGTCGTAGGTGGACGCGGTGCTGATCTTGTGGAAGCGGTCCCGGAGGCTGCCGGAGACGGCGATGTTGGTCGGCAGGTCACCGGCGGTGGCGCCGACGAAATGATCAAGGAACCCGGGGCCGATGAGCGTGCCGAAGGCCGTCTCGCCGAGCTTGGCCGCGCCCTCGACGAACTCGATCGCGGCGATCTGGTCCTGGCCGTAGACGCGCACGAAGTCGCAGATGACGAACGCGCCGTACGACCAGCCGACGAGCACCGGCCGGTCGAGCCGCAGTTCCTCGATGATCGCCGCCACGTCGTCGGCCCAGAGCCTGGCGTCGGTATAGTGCTCCGGTTCGAGCGGCGCCTCGGACATCCCGTGGCCGCGCAGGTCGCAGGCCCTGCTGCTGCTCGGCGACGACACCGGGACCGGGGCGGAGACCGCCGAGTGCCCGGCCGACGAGCAGGCCGCGACGAGGACACAGCTACTCGCGCCGATTGCGATAGCACGGATCCGTGTCATATCTCCCATGATCGGCGCAACGGAGCTAGTTCTGCGCCTTCGTAGCCAGTTCGTTGTTCAGCCGCTGCATCGGCGAGATGGCGTCAGCGACCGTCGCGCGTCGGTCAAGGATGGATCGCCGCCATGGTCCGGGTGCAGGTATGGTGCCGGGGCGCCCGTGCCATGCTGGGTTTGTGTCACTGGAGGCGGACCGGTCCTTGCTCCATCCGCTGCTGGCGGCCCGCTAACGAGCGGGGCAGCGAATTGGCCTGCCCTGCACGGGTGGTGGCGGCGGAAGCTGGCACTACCGCTCGGGCAGCGTGCCGCGCGGGGCGGTGGCGCGGAGTGTGGCCAGCTGACCGGAGCGGGCGACTTCGGCGAGGGCACGGATCCGGGGATTCGCGCGGTCGGTGCACCAGACCAGGCCCAGCGGCAGCGGCGGCAGGTCGTCGATGGGGATGAGGATCACGTCGTCGCGGTTGAAGATGGGGACGGTGGAGCTGGTGGGGTGGACGATGCGCCCGCGGGCGACCAGCGAGAGGATCTCGTTGATGGTCTGGACGGGCTGAGTGCGGCGGATCGGGCGTCCCGATGGCGTGCGCGGGGGAACGAGCAGGTCGTAGACCCCCGGCGGGGTGGACGGCGGGAGCAGGGCCACCTCCTCGTCGGCCAGGTCCTCGATGGAGACCGTGCGCTGCCCGGCCAGCCGGTGGGTGGCGGCAACGGCGAGCGCCCGCTGGTAGTGGGCGAACGCGGTGCCCGCGGACAGATCTGGCTCGTCGACGGCGAGCCAGTTGCACAAGACTGTCGACGTCACCCTGGCGCAGCGCCCGGTAGGCGTCGAAGGTCTCGACCTCCTGGAGGCGGACCTCACAGGCCGGGTAGCGGGCCTGGAACGCGGCGATGAGCCGGCTGAGCGCCGGGCCCTCGGTGGTCAGGACAAAACCCGACCCGCAGCAGCCCCCGGACGGCGTGGGACAGGTCACTGGTCTGGGCCAGGGCCTGGTCCAGGGCGGCCAGCGCGGGCACCAGGCCGCGCTTGAGCGTCTCGCCGGCCGGAGTGAGCCGGACCCGGCGGCTGGTCCGGTCGAAGACCTTGACGCCGAGCCGGGACTCAAGGACCCGCACGGCCTCGCTCACGCCGGGCTGGGAGATGCCCGAGGCGTTCGGCCGTCCGGCCGAAGTGCAGTTCGTCGGCGAGCATCAGGAAGATCCGCAGCTCGCGTAGTTCC
Source organism: uncultured Actinomycetes bacterium (assembly GCA_963819785.1). Classification (GTDB taxonomy): domain Bacteria; phylum Actinomycetota; class Actinomycetes; order Streptosporangiales; family Streptosporangiaceae; genus Palsa-504. The sequence goes on from CAWFXW010000026.1 coordinate 884,427, forward strand.
ACGTCATGCCACATCAATCAAGGATCCTAATCAATCCGATCAGCGATCGGCCATTGATCGGCGGCAGCCCGCTGGCACAGCCTGGACCCGGGACACCGCCAGGGGCGCGGGCCAGCCAGAGTGAAGGGAGCGGGCATTGATCCTTGTGATCGGGGGACGCAGCAAGATCGGCGCGGCGCTGATCGGGGAGCTGCTGGGCCGGGGCGAGCAGGTCCGGGCGCTGGTCCGCGCCGGTGAGTCCAGCCGGGAGTCTGCCCGCGGGGGGCCGAGGCGGTCGCCGGCGACCTGGCCGACGAGGGCTCGCTGGTCACGGCGATGGCGGGAATCGACAAGGTGTTCTTGCTCTCCAGCCCGCACCCCGACGCGGTCAGCTGGCACCGCAACGCCATCGACGCCGCCCGCCGGACGCAGGTGCAACTGCTGGTGCGCAGCTCGATCCTCGGCGCCGACCGGGAGTCCCCGGCCGAGTTCATCAGCGCGCATACCAGCTGCGACCGCTATCTCGAGGATTCCGGGCTGCCGTACGTGATCGTGCGGCCCAACCTGTTCCTGCAGAACATCCCCGAGTCGACGATTCCTTCCATCGACGCATCGGGGACCTTCTACGCCGACGCCGGGCAGGCACGGATCAGCATGGTCGACACCCGCGACGTAGCCGCGGTAGCGGCCGTCGCCCTCACCGAGCCCGGGCACGCCGGCGCTCACTACGACGTCACCGGGCCCGAGGCGCTGTCGTACGCGGATGTCGCCGCGAAGCTGACCAGCGCGACTGGGCCGCCGCATCAGCTACGCCGACGCGCCCGACGACGCGGTCCGCCAGGCGCTGCTCGGTGCCGGGCTGACCGAGTGGTTCGCCGGCGCGCTCGTCGGCCTGTACCAGGATTACCGCCGCTCGGGAACCGACGGCTACGCCGCCCAGGTCACCGGGACCATCCAGCGGCTCACCGGCCGTCCGCCGCGGTCACTGGACGACCTGCTCGGCGAGATCGCACCCGGCTAAGGTGCGGGGCGCGGGGCCTTCTCGCCGTGGACGGCGGTGTACTCGGCGGCCAGCCACGGCCCCAGGTCGTCGATGAACATGGCGAGGACCGCGGGATCGGCACTTGGGGTCCGGGCAATGGCGGCAGCGCGGCGCATCTGGCCGGCGCGTTCGGGATAGTACCGACCGAACAGGTCAGCCGACAGGCGCAGGTCGCTGGTCCAGCCGCCCCAGCGGGGCATGATCAGCGTGAACCCGGTGCGGACCAGCCTGCGGGCGAAGGCCCTGGTCAGGGTCTGCCGGTCGGCGTCGGTGACGGCCTGCGCGGCCCGGGCCCGCCAGCGCGGGAGCACCAGGGCCAGGTCGCCGTTGGTCTCGCGGGCCAGCAGGGCGGTGGGGCGGTAGCGAGGCAGCCGGGCGGCTAGGTCCTCGCCCAGCAGCGGGGTGCACAGGCACGCGACGAAGAAACCGCCGTCGTAGCGTTCCAGCTCGCTGAGCGTGCCCGGCACGCTGCCCAGTACGATTCCCGCCCCGTTGATCTGCGGAAAGTCCTCGTCGAGGGCGGCTTCGAGGGCCCGGGCGGCGGCGCGGTCGGCGTCGGTTGGTTCGTCGCGGAAGACGATCAGCAGGTCGAGGTCGGACACCCCGGGCACGGCCGTGCCGCGCGGGATGCTGCCGTACAGGTAGGCGCTGTGGATGCGGGCACTGTGTATGGAGGCACTGGGCAGCCGCGGATCGCCGAACGTGGCGGTGATGCGGGAGCGGGCGGCGTCCACGACGGGGATGAACGCGGCCGGCACCCGGTCCAGCGCCCCCTCGCGGATGATCGTCCCGTTCCGGTCCAGCCCGTGTCCGGTCACCATGGCGCCGGGCCTAATCCGGGAACAGCGCGCGGACGGTGCCGGGGACGGCGCTGACGGCCGCGGGGCCGAGGATGGCCAGCTGCAGCAGGTAGCCGGGCACCAGGCAGATGAGTGTCGCGGCCAGGCCGTCGGCGGGCAGGGCCGGGTCGGCGGGCAGGGCCGGGTCGGCGGGCAGGGCGGGCGAGCGGCGCTCGATCACCTCGGCCAGGCTGGAGCGGATCCGGTCGACCATGGCGGTAAACCGCGCGGCGAGTGAGGGGTTGCGCAGGGCTTCTGACCAGACGATCACGGTGAGCTTGCCGAGGCCGTCGCGTTCGTCCCGGGCCTTCAGCAGGTCCATGATGTCGGCGAGCACGTCGCCGACCGGGCGGTCCGGATGCTGGCGGGCGACGGCGGCGATCATCTCGGTGACGCCGCGCATGTTCTCTTCGGCGATGGCCTCGATCACGTCGTCCTTGCTGGCGAAGTAGCTGTATACGGCGCCGGACGACAGGCCGGCCTCGGCGAACAGGTCCTGCATGGACGTGGCGTGGAAGCCGTCGCGCAGGAAGCAGCGCCGGGCGGCGGCCAGGATCTGCTCGCGGCGGGCATCCCGGTGCTGCTGGGTGACCTTGGGCATGCGGTCCATCATAAAGCAAAACGAACATTCGTCTTGACATTTGGCTTGGTCGGGGGCAAACTGGACGGAGATTAAGAGAATGATCGTTCGTTTTGGAGGTTTCCGTCATGAGGAACCCGCTGGCGGCCCATCCCCCGTGGCGTCAGCTGACCATCATCGCCGTGCTGCTGCCGCTGATGATCGTGCTGGCGGTGCTGGCCTTCGCCTGGCCCGCGGCGCGGATCGCCCCGCGCGGCCTGCCGGTCGGCATCGTGGGCGCCGGCACGGCCAGCGAGCGGGCCCTCGCGGGCCTGAACCGGAGCGAGCCGGGCGGCTTCGACGTGCGGCGGTACCCGGACCAGGCCTCGGCGCGGGCGGCGATCCGGGACCGGGACATCTACGGCGCGTTCGTGATCGGCCCCGGCGCGGCGCGGGACAGCGGCGGCGCGGCCGGGACCGGCCCGGGTGCAGCGCGGGACAGCGGCGGCGCGGCCGGGGACGGCCCGGGCGGCGTGACCGTCCTGGAGGCCAGCGCGGCCAGCCCGTCCGTGGCGCAGTTGCTGAGCACGGTGGGCCAGGATCTCGGGCGGAGCGCTGGCGCGCCCGCTCAGGCGGGCGGGGCGACGTCGCACACGGTTCAGGTCCGGGACCTCGACGTGGTGCCGCTGCCGGCCGGCGATCCCCGCGGGCTGGTGCTGCCGTCGGCGCTGCTGCCGCTGACCATCTGCGGCGTGATCATGGCCGCGGTCATCGGGCTGGTGCTGGCGTTCCGGCCTGCCTGGCGGCAGATCATGGCGCTGATCGTGGTCTCGGCCACGGCGGGCCTGGGCGCCTACCTGATCGCCCAGGGGTTCCTAGGCGCGCTACCGCACCACGCCGTGGCCACCTGGGCGGCGCTGTCCCTGATCCTGCTGGCCATCGGGTCCGCCACGGCGGGCCTGATCGCCCTCATCGGCGCGGGCGGGCTCGGGCTGAGCATCCTGGCGATGATCTTCGTCGGCAACCCGTTCTCGGGAGCGACGTCCGCACCCGAGCTGCTGCCCGCGCCGGTCGGCGCCATCGGGCAGTGGCTGCCGCCCGGTGCGGGCGCCAACCTGCTGCGCAGCACCGCCTATTTCGGCGGCCACGGCGCCGGGGTGCACCTCACGGTTCTGCTCGTCTGGATCGCGGCGGGCCTGGCGGCGATCGCCCTCGGCCACCACGCCCCGGTGCGGTTCGCCGCCCGCCGGGCCGCCAGGCCCGCGGCGCAGGTCAGGCCGGACGCGGCGGTATCGGACCGCGCGTACTCATAGGAAGTTGTCCGGCCAGATCATCGTGCCCCACATGTGCGCGACCGGGGAGCCGTCGAAGCCCAGCCCCTCGGCGGGCTGGCGGAAGTGCCTGCCACCAGGTGGACATACGGGCTACGACGAGGCGGCCCTGGTGTTACCGGGCGCACGAACCACGGCCCGTTCGGATGAAATGATTTAAGACATGGACGGACGGATCGAGCGATCCAGACAGTTGTACGCGCGGGCCCTGTTCGAGGGCGATGCCGGGGCGCTGACCGAGGCGGAGCGGGAGCTGGACGGGGTCGAGGCCGATCTGTCCCTGGCCCGGGGGCGGGTGATCCACGGGCGGTTCCTCGAGCAGCGGACCGAGGATCCGTCGCTGGCCGGGGAGGATCCCCGCGAACTGGCCTTGTTCGAGCGGGCCGCTTCGCTGTACCAGACGCTTGGCGATCTGCGGGGCGAGGCCGAGGCGTTGTTCTGGGTGGGGTGCTGCCAGCAGGTGGTCCGGCGCGACAACCAGGCCGCGGTGCCGGTGCTGTGGCGGTCGCTGGAGCTGGCCACCGAGGCCGACGACCCGGTCGTCATGTCCGAGGCCCTGCGGCACCTGGGCATCGCCGAGCACGCCGCGGGCCGGCTCGATGCGGCCCGGCTGCACCTGGAGGAATCCACCCGGCTGCGGCGCGAGATCGGCGCCTGGCCCGGCGTGGCCGCGAACATGGTCGGGCTGATCTACATCGCGGCCGGCCAGAACCGCCGCGAGGACGGGCTGGCGCTGGCCCGGGAGGCGCGCGCGCTCGCCGAAGAGAACGGCGCGCCGGGGCTGCTGCGGCAGATCGACGAGGCCCGCGCGACACTGGCCTTAGCGGGGCTGTCCCAGCTGGTTGCGGGCGCGGAGCCTGCCCTGGTTCTAGCCGAAGGTGTGGCGGGTCTGGCCGAAGGGGTCGCCCTTGGCGTGGGCGAAGATCTTGGCCGGCCTGACCGAGTAGACGTGGCTGGCGGAGGCGCCGCTGCCGAAGGTGCCGTCCCCGACGGTGAGCTCCCAGCGTCCGTCCCATTTGGCGGCCCACGCCTCGGCCAGGCGCTTGAGCGTGTCCTCGTCGGTGACCCGGACCGCCTCGCCCTCGACGATCACATCGACACCGGTGTCCCACTGGTTAGTGCCGGTGATCAGCACCACGTGCGGATTGGCCCGCAGGTTGACGGCCTTCTGCTCCCCCGGGCCGGTGTGGAAGTGGACCGCCCCGTCGACCCAGACGGCCACCAGCGGCGTGACGTGGGGCCGGCCGTCGGCCCGGACCGTGGTGACCCAGAACATCTCGGCCTGCTCGAGCATCCGGCGGGTCTCGTCCCAGCTGACCGCGACCGCTGCCGGGTCGCTGAACCGCTGGTCAATGGTGGTAACGGGGGTTGTCATCTGATCCCTTTCCGGTCGCCCGCTCAGCCCTTTCGGCCCCTGTAGCTGGCACTGTAGCTGGCCATGTAGCTGGCACTGTAGCTGGCAGACGTCCGCGGACGACCGGAATCATCGGTGCCGGCGATTTTGCCGCGGATCAGTCTGGATCGGCAGCTTCGGGCTCGCTGGCGGCCGGCGTGGCGGGAGCTGGCGCGGCTTGTCGACCGGGCTCCTCGGGGGCGGGTTCCGCCTTGACCGATTCGGTGCGGCCCGGACCGAAGATGCGCTCGGCCACGCTGATCAGCCGGTCGGCCCGGTCCCGCATGACCTCGAATCGCTGGATGACCTGCTCGAAGCGGTCCTGGAGCCGATCGGCCGGATCGCGGGCAGGTTCCGTCCGGCGCGGGCCCGGCGGGTCAAAGCGGTGTCGGCTTCCGCCAGGCCCGGGCCGGGGCGGCCGCGGCGGAAGCGGAGGCCGGGGCGGCCGTGGCCGGCGGTGCTGCCGGTGGTGATGGCGCATGTCTTCGACGTCGTCGACCAGGCCCTCGGCCTCGTCGGCCGCTTCTTCCGCCCGCTCGGCGGCCTCCTCGGCCTGGTCGGCTTGTTCCTCGGCTCGTTCGGCGCGGCGGCGGGCCCGTTCGGCGGCGGCTCGAGCCTCCTCGGCCCGGCGTTCGGCCTGGGCGATGGTCTCGTCGTCGCCCCATTCGTTGGTCAGCTCGGCCGCTTCCTGAGTCAGGTCGGCGGCCTCCTCGGCCTGGTCGGCGTGCTCCGAGGCACGTTCGGCCTGCTCGCGTGCTTGCTCAGCCATGTGCCGAGCGTGCTCGGCCAGCTGGCGGGCCTGGGCCGCGTACTCCCGGGCGCGGGCCTCGTCCTCGCGGTTGTATTCGTCCGCGCCCTCGTGAGGCCGTGGGTCACTGGCCTGCCGGGTGCCCGGGTCCGCGTCCGTGCCCGGGTCCGCGGCCGTGCCGTCGTGGAGGTCTTCGGGGGCGTCGTGGAGGTCTTCGGGGGCGTCGTGCTCGTCTTCGACCGCGCGGCGGGCCACGCTGTACGGCTCGCCCGTCTCGGCCATCCGCTGGCGGGTGGCGATCTTCCGGGCCTTGTCCTCAGTCATGATCGTTGCTTCCCTGGCGAGGCGGCCCGCGTCTGCTCGCCATGGTGAACGGCCTGGCTATTGCTAGCGCTGCCATGACTAGGAGGCACCCGAGTCTTTGACCCTTGTCCTCGTTGCCATTGACGGCGCGGGCCGATCGCTGGCTCGGAAGCGGGCAGGTGGTGCGCTGCCACTAGGGCCAGATTACCTCAAGATATAACGCTTGCAAGGGAGGCTAGCCCCCCTGTTCTGACGGGGGCTATTCACCGGTCGAGCCGTCGAGGCGCTCCCTGATCAGGTCGGCATGCCCGTTGTGGCGTGCGTACTCCTCGATCATGTGCGTCATCACCCAGCGCAGCGAGACGTAGCCGCTCGACCGGAAGCCCCGGACGTCGAACGACGGCGCCTTGGCCACCAGGGCACGCGCGTGGTCGCATTCGGCCCGCCAGAGCCGGAAGGCATCGGCCACGTCGGCGGTCGCCACGTCGCGGAACGCTGCCTCCCGGTCCATGTCCGGTGAGCGGAGTGAAACCGCGGTTTCACCACGTGGGGAGGTGCTGAAACCGCGGTTTCATTACGCTTTGGCGGCTCGCAGGCGGGCCGCTCGAACCCGGGGGCGGCTTGAACGAGACGGGGGGCGGGGACCACGGCCCGTTCGGCCGAAAATTACTTCATCAGGGGGCGGCCTAGGGGCAGGGGCTTGCCGCCGGTGCCCGTCGCGGACGCGCTGAAGAACAGGTAGACCCCGACCGCGGCGAAGACCAGCACCACGTACCCGCCGGCCTTCAGCAGACCCGAGGAGGGCGCGCCAGCGGCCGAGGTCTCCTCGAAGGCGAGCAGGAGGAACAGCAGGGCCAGGTCGACCAGCGCGAACACCGCGGTGAACGCCGAGGGCAGGCGCAGGGTGGCCAGCGTCAGCATCACGATGACGATGAGCCAGGTGAGCAGGAACAGCCGGACGGTGTCGGTCGCGGCGGTGGCGGGGATGGCAAACCAGTTGTGGTTCAAGGCCAGCACCAGGACCGCGTAGCTCAGCCAGAAGGTGCCGAAGATGCCGAACACGGCGGCCACCGCGCTCTGGCCGAGCGCGGCACACCAGATGGTGGCCATGAGCAGGCCGAGGGCCGTGGCGGACAGGATGATCGCGAGCGGAGCACCGAGCACGCCGAAGGGCGCCGCGCCGACCAGCCCCAGGCCGAGCGCCACGGAGCCGGCGATGAAGCTGCCCAGGCCGAAGATGGACGGATCCCCGGCCAAGGGGCCGATCACGGGCGCCGGCGCCTCCTCGATCGCGGGTCCGCCGGCGGTTGCGTCAACAGTGGTCATCGATTTCGCTCCCTGAGCTAAAGAGCGTCCCGCGTAGGCGGGCTTAATGCATCAGTACGCCGATGACCGGACACATGTGTTCTCACTTTGAACCAGCACCGCCGTGACCTGCGGTGACAGGTTGTACGGGGTTCTACAGGGTTCAACTGCCCGAGGTGACGATCCCGTACTCGTGGATCTTGCGGTAGATGGTGGCCCGGGACATGCCCAGCGCCTCGGCCGCGCGCACCTTGTTGCCGTCGTGATCCTGCAGGCTCTGCACGATCGCGTCCCGCTCGATGGACTCCAGCGGGGACAGCAGCCGGCGGCTGACGGTCCAGCATTCCGGGGGCAGGTCTTTGGGCATGATCGCGCCGGCCCGGCGGCGCTGCACGACCTGGCGGAGGACCTGCCAGAGCTGTTCGGTGTTACCGGGCCAGCTGTGCCGCAGCAGCAACTGCATGGCCTCGGTGGAGCAGGTCAGCCGGCCCTGCTGGCTGAGCCGGGCCAGGAAGAACGGCACCAGTTCGTGCAGGTCCTCGATGTGGTGGCGCAGCGGCGGGAGCTCGACCGTGCCGTGGAAGAACCGCAGCAGCCGGGTTGTCGAGGGGTTCAGGTCGGCGGTGGCCTGCTTGCGGTTCAGCGTCATCGCGACCCGCAGCTCGGCCTGGCGCCCGGCGGCCCTGGTCTCCTGCAGCGCGCTGGCCAGCGCGTGCATCTGCTTGGCGTTGAGCGCGTCGACGTGCCTGATGACCAGCATGCCCTTGCCGTCGAGCAGCTCGCGGCGGGTCTTGACCAGCCAGTCCTGGCCCGCCGACTCGGCGTCGAGGACGTGGAACGGCGCGGCCGGGGCACGGCGCTGGTGCACGGCCCGGGCCAGGGCCAGCTTGCCCACGCCCGGCTCGCCCTCCAGGGTCAGCCACTCCCCCGAGTCGTACAGGGTCTCGGCCTCGCGGCAGGCGCGCAGCCACAGCACACCGCTGCCGACCAGGCCGGGCAGGTACATGGCCGAGCGGGGCACGGGCACGTCGGCCGCGGCGGCCGCCGCGGAGACCAGCTTGACGTGGACCACGCCGTCGGCCACCCGGTCCTCGCTGAGCCGGCGGACCGACATCCGGGCCATCACGCCGCTGGGCAGGTCCACGGTCACCGCGCCGGGCACGCGCCGGGTCAGCGCCTCGGTGGCGTGGCCGATCAGCGCGGCCTGGTCGCCGGGGTCGAGCAGCGTGCGGGCGTGGTCGTTCAGCATGACGACGTCGTTGCCCAGGGCCAGCACGATGCCGCCGGTGCGCCGGCAGACCCGGACGTACTCCTGGAGCAGGTCGACGTCCCGGCTGCTGCTCGCGGTGACCAGAGCCTGGGTGATCTGGTCGGCGGTCGCCTTGACCAGCGAGATCATCAGCGGGTCGGCGTCCTTGCGCCAGCAGGTCAGGTCGATCACGCCGACGGTCTTGCCGGACACCGGGTCGTGGATCGGCACCCCGGCGCAGCCGAAGCGGTCCAGGTCCTCGGCGTAGTGCTCGTGCCCGAACACGTGGGCCGGGCCGCCGGCCTCCAGCGCGGTGCCGATGCCGTTGGTGCCCACGCGCTCCTCGGAGTAGCTGAACCCGGGGGCCAGCTTGATGGCGTCCAGGGCGCGTTCCAGGTCGTGGTCGCCGGTCAGCCGGGCCAGGACCAGCCCGTCGGCGTCGGTCAAGATGATGCTGATCGGCTGGCCGCTCAGTTCCTCGTGCAGCTTGCGCAGCACCGGCACGGCGCTGCGGACCAGCCTGGTCTCCAGGTCCGGTTCGTGCAGGTAGTCCAGGTCGACGCGGTCGGCCGCGACATGAAACTGGCGCGAGCGCCACCACGAGGCGAGGATGGGCTTGCGCACCATTCCGGAGTCCACCGGCTCGGCCTGCAGGAACCGGACCCTGGCCTCAGCCAGCAGGTCCCGTGACGTCTGCGGCGGCGTTGACGCGTGTGCCATATCGCCTCCCCCACCCAAAGTTTCCGGCTGGAGGCTCAGCCTGGCCTTGAGGCTAGCCTGCTCGGATCGAATACGGCCGTTACTTGCCCCTTACAAAGTAAACCCGTTGTTGCGAGGCACTGTCTCAAGTTGAGACCGCCGGTCTGGTCGAGCTCACGTTTTGCTGGGAACCATGGACGCCCACGGCGAAACCAACCATTCCCCCGAACCCGAGACCTATAACCCGTGGAGCATCGTCAACCTGGTGTTTCATCATCTGGCCCAGCAGGGTTTGCACCCCGTTCTGGGTGAGGCCGGTGATCCGGGCGGGCCCGCGGCCGATCTGCTCCGGGCGCTGGGCATCACGCCGGCCAAAGAGGGGAACCGGCAGCGCTCCGAGCAGACCAAGCAGGACCTCGCGGCGATCAGAGCCGCCTTCGAGCAGGGCTGAAAACCGGCTCGGTGTCTCATTTCGAGAGTCCATGACCTCGGCTTTCGAGATGTGATGCGGAGCACAAGAACTTCGGGGCTGTCGGCTGCAGCCCGTGGGGGACACCTATGGCCCCCGAACCCCGGAACCCGCCGAGAAAGGGGTGACGATGAGTCGCCAGAGTGTGGCCAGGGCCCACCAGAAGATTCAGGAGCTGGCCTGGGAGCCCAAGTACCACGAGCCGGTCGCGCAGTACGGGACCGACTACACCTTCCGCAAGGCAGCGAAGAAGGACCCGCTCAAGCAGGTCCTGCGGTCCTACTTCCCGATGCAGGAGGAGAAGGACCACCGCGTCTACGGCGCCGAGGACGGCGCGATCCGCGGCAACATGTTCCGCCAGGTGCAGGAGCGCTGGCTGGAATGGCAGAAGCTGTTCCTGTCGATCATCCCGCTGCCCGAGATTTCGGCCGCGCGGGCCATGCCGCTGCTGTTCCGCACGGTACCGAACCCCGAACTGCACAACGGCCAGGCGATCCAGATGATCGACGAGGTACGGCACTCGACGATCCAGCAGAACCTCAAGCGCCTGTACATGCAGAACTACATCGACCCGGCGGGCTTCAACTCCAGCCTGCGCAACTTCCAGGACGACTACTGCGGCACCATCGGGCGGCAGTTCGCGGAGGGCTTCATCACCGGTGACGCCATCACCGCGGCGTCGATCTACCTGACCATCGTGGCCGAGACGGCGTTCACGAACACGCTGTTCGTGGCCATGCCGGCCGAGGCGGCGGCGAACGGGGACTACCTGCTGCCGACGGTGTTCCACTCGGTGCAGTCCGACGAGTCCCGGCACATCTCCAACGGCTACGCGACGCTGCTGATGGCGCTGGCCGACGAGGAGAACCACCAGCTGCTCGAGCGCGACCTGCGCTACGCGTGGTGGAACAACCACCGGGTGGTCGACGCGGCCATCGGGACGTTCATCGAGTACGGCACCAAGGACCGGCGCAAGGACCGCGAGTCCTACGCCGAGATGTGGCGCCGGTGGATCTACGACGACTACTACCGCAGCTACCTCGTGCCGCTGGAGAAGTACGGCCTGGTCATCCCCCATGACCTGATCGAGGAAGCCTGGAACCAGATCTGGAACAAGGGCTACGTGCACGAGGTCGCGCAGTTCTTCGCCACCGGCTGGCTGGCGAACTACTGGCGCATCGACGGCATGACCGACGAAGACTTCGAGTGGTTCGAGTACAAGTACCCGGGCTGGTACGACAAGTACGGCAAGTGGTGGGAGAACTACAGCCGCCTGTCCGAGCCGAACGGGCACCACCCGATCGTGGCCGAGGACGTCGACTACTGGTACCCGCAGCGGTGCTGGACCTGCATGGTCCCGTGCCTGGTCCGCGAGGACATGGTGTACGCCGAGGTCGACGGCGTGGTCCGCACGTACTGCCACGAGGAATGCAAGTGGACCGACGTGACCGCGTTCCGGCCCACCTACCAGGGCCGGGCCACCCCGAACATGGGCCAGCTGATCGGCCACCGCGAGTGGGAGACGCTGTACCACGGCTGGAACTGGGCCGACGTGGTCTCCGACATGGGCTTCGTCCGCGACGACGGCAAGACCATGGTGGCGCAGCCGCACCTGAAGCTGGGCGACCAGTCGAAGATGTGGACGCTGGACCACCTGCGCCGGATGGGCCCGGTGCAGAGCCCGAACGTCCTGTTCAACGAGATGACCCCCGAAGAGCGGGTCGCGTTCCACGCCAAGTACATCAAGGCTGGCCCCGCGGGCCGGTTCCCGAAGGAAGACGCTTAGTTCAGTTCTTTATCCCGAACGGGCCGTGGTTCGTCTTGCGGCCCGTGTGATCTCGCTGTGCGATCTCGCCGGGGGGCGGGAGGCTGGGTTGGTTCTCCGGCCGTTCCCTCCCGCTCCCCGGTCTCAACTCCCCTGCCCTCTTCCTGCTGCGTGCCGTGAGGTGATGGATGAGCGACAAGCACGTCGTACGGTTCGAACCGGTCGGCATCGAGATCGAGGTCGACGAGGAGCAGACCGTCCTGCGCGCGGCGTTCGACCAGGGCCTGATGCTCATGCACGGCTGCAAGGAGGGGCAGTGCGCGGCCTGCAAGTCGTTCCTGCTCGACGGGGACGACGTGGAACTGGACAAGTACTCGACGTTCGCGCTGCCCGACTTCGAGCGGGAAGAAGGCTTCACGCTGCTGTGCCGGGCGCACGTCTACGAAGACGTGACGATCGAGTTGCTCAACTTCGACGAGGAGATGATCAGGTCCGGGCTCCCGATCACCGATGCCGAGACCGAGGTGGTAGCCAACGACCCGGTCACGCACGACATGCGGCACCTGGTGCTGCGCCTGCTTGATGACGGTGCGGAGTTCAAGTTCTTCCCCGGGCAGTACGCGGACATCGCCGTCCCCGGCACGGACGAGGTCCGGTCGTTCTCGATGGCGAACACCTCGGCCCGGGAAAGCAGGCGGCTCGAGTTCATCATCAAGGTCTATCCGGACGGGCTGTTCTCGGAGTATCTCGACAAGACGCTGAAGGTCGGCGACCGGCTCACGGTGACCGGGCCATACGGGGTGTTCACCTTGCGTGACGCCCTGGACACCGACCTGATTTTCGTGGGCGGCGGGGCCGGGATGGCACCCATCTTGTGCCTGCTCCGCTCGATGGCCGAACGGGGTATCGACCGCAAGGCCGTGTACTACTACGGCGCGCGCCGCCGCGCCGACCTGTGCTTCGAGGACGAGCTCCGCAGGCTGGAGCAGGTCCTGCCCAACTTCCGCTACGTCCCGGCGCTCTCCGAACCGATAGGGGCCGAGGAGTCGTGGGAGGGCGAATCCGGCCTGATCACCGACGTGGTGTCGCGGTCGGAGCCGAGACTGGCCAAAGCGCACGCCTACATCTGCGGTCCGCCGCCGATGGTCGAGGCCGCGGTGCCGCTGCTGACCAGGCTCGGGGTGCCGGAGAAGCACGTCTACTTCGACAAGTTCACGACCACCGGGGACCCGGGTAAGGCCCCGCCAGCTTTATGAACGAGCATCGTGAAAGGGAAGGGCTAATGACAGAGGCTCAGACTGGGGCTCAGCAACGAAGCGTCCCGAAGGTGAACTTCACCGACGCGGAGGCTGGCGCGAAGGTATTCCCCGACTCCAACGCCCGCCGCTACAACTACTACGTCCCGGCCGGACGCAAGCAGTCGCACTACGAGGACGTGACCGTCGAGGTCCAGCCGGACCCGCGGCACTACCTCAGCCAGGGCTGGCTGTACGGGTTCTCCGACGGCCGCGGCGGCTACCCGCTGGACTGGACCGCGCTGAAGGCGTGGGGCAGCGACCGGCCCGAGCCCAAGCGCTTCCCGGGCTCCGGTGGCAAGGGCTACGACTGGCCCGCGCTGGGCTGGCACGAGTTCCGCGACCCGAATGAGGAGTGGGAACTCACCCTGTACCGCTACAACGCCAACGTGGTGCGGCAGCTCAACCAGAACATCGAGAACGCCAAGCAGGCCAAGGCGTTCGAGCAGTGGAACCGCTCGTGGGTGCAGTTCGTCGAGCGCAACCTCGGCGCGTGGATGCACGTCGACCACGGCCTGGGGCTGTACCTGTACGCGAACGCGAACCGCCGGGCGCCGACCAACATGCACAACAACGCGATCTCGGTAAACAGCATGCACCGGATCCGCGCCGCCCAGGACCTGGCGCTGTACAACCTGACCCTGTCCGAGGTCATCGACGGCTTCAACGGGACCGCGCACCTGGAGACCTGGAACGAGGACCCGGCCTGGCAGGGCGTCCGCGAGGTCGCCGAGCAGCTGACCGGCATCGACGACTGGTGCGAGGCCATCTTCGCGGCCAACGTGGTGTTCGAGCCGCTGGTCGGCGAGCTGTTCCGCAGCCACCTGGTGATGCACGCCGCGCCGCGCAACGGCGACTTCGTGACGCCGACCGTGATCGGCGCCGAGGAGCACGACTTCGCCGAGCGCGACCTGCGCTACACCGTCCCGATGTTCCAGCTCCTGACCAGGGACCGCGAATTCGCGGACCACAACCGGGCGCTGATCATGGGCTGGATGTCGGTCTGGGTGCCGCGGGCCATCTCGGCGGCGCGGACGCTGCAGCCGCTGTGGTCGCAGCCCGAGGCCAAGCCGGGCCGGTTCGAGGACGGGCTGGACGCCGCCAAGAACCGCTTCGCCGGCATCGTGACCGATCTCGACCTGGACCTCCCGAAGGAGCTCGCGCAATGACCACGGCCGTAGAGAGCCCGTTCAAATCGGACAACACGGCGTCCAACCGGTGCGGCGTCACGCTCATGAACAACCAGGTCGGCGAGATCGTCGCCCAGGTGATGGCGACCAAGCCGAACGTCACCGTGACCTGGCTGCCGTCCATGATGCGCGTCGACGCGATCGGCCGGATGGACTTCGTCTACGACGAGATCTCCGAGGCGGCGGGCGAGGAGCCCGGCTGGTTCGACGCCGCGGAGTTCGAGGAGTCCATGTCCACCCACTACGGCCGGATGATCCACGAGGACGACCGGACGATCATGTTCGCCAACCCGGAGGACGCCGCCGAGTTCATCGGGTTCGACCTGGTGGCCCGGTCTTAGGTCACTCCAGGCGCGGCCGTGCCCCGGCATCGTACGAGCCGCGCACCCCACCGCGCAGAAGATGGAAAATTCCATGTTTTGCTCGCGGCATGAGGTGGCACTGAGCCGGTTATAACCGGCTCAGTGCCACTGCCAAGTTTTGCTGCCAAGTTACGCAGGAGCTGCTGAGGAGGCGCCTTGTACGAGCACAACGGCGAGAAGTACTTCATCGTCGATTCGCACATGCACTACTGGAACGCCGCCCCGGACAACTGGGTGCCTGGCGCCGAGCAGTACGCCAAGGGCTGGATCGAGTGCTTCCACGCCTACCAGGGCCTGGGTCCGCCGGAGACGCACTGGTCGATCGAGCACTTCCAGAAGTACTCCGAGGACGACCTGATGAAGGACGTCTTCGAGGACGGGCACGTGGACGTGGCCATCTTCCAGCCCACGAACCTGAAGGAGTGGTACAAGGAGGGCTTCAACACCACCGAGCGCAACGCGCTGATGGGCCAGAAGCACCCGGGCAAGTTCATCTACAACACCAACTTCGACCCCCGGGACAGCGACGCCGGCCTGGAAGCGCTGCGGCGCAACGTCGAGCGATTCGGGTCGCGCGGGGTGAAGCTCTACACGGCGGAGTGGAACAACGGCTCGCGCGGGTACAAGCTCTCCGACCCCGGCGCCTACCGGTACCTCGAGGCCGCGCAGAACCTCGGCATCAAGAACGTCCACGTGCACAAGGGCCCGACGATCTGGCCGCTGGACAAGGACGCCTTCGACGTCTCCGACATCGACCACTGCGCGACCGACTTCCCCGAGCTCAACTTCATCATCGAGCACGTGGGGCTGCCGCGGATCGAGGACTTCTGCTTCATGGCCACCCAGGAGCCGAACGTGTACGCCGGCCTGTCCGTGGTCATCGGCGGCCTGATGCACGCCCGGCCGAACTTCTTCGCCAAGGTCATGGGCGAGCTGCTCTTCTGGGTCGGCGAGGACAAGATGACGTTCGGCAGCGACTACGGCATCTGGGAGCCGAAGTGGCAGGTCGAGGGCTTCGTGGACTGGGAGATGCCGGACCGCGAGGAGTTCGCCGACTTCCCCAGGCTCGGCGTGGCCGGCAAGAAGAAGATCCTCGGCCTGAACGCGGCCAAGCTCTACGACATCGAGGTGCCCGCCGAGTTCCGGCTGCCCGCCGAGGCGGGGACGCCGGCCGCCCAGGACGACGCGCAGCTGGTCGCGGGGGCATGACCGCTCCCGTTATCACTGGCGCGCGGTCCGAGGCTGCCCTGGCTGCCCTGGAGACGGTGCGCGACCCCGAGCTCGACGAGCCGATCACCTCGCTCGGGTTCGTGTCCTCGTGCACCGTCTCCGCCGGCGGGGAGGCCGAGGTCCGGCTGCGGCTGCCGACGTACTTCTGCGCGCCCAACTTCGCCTACCTGATGGTCGCCGACGCCTACGACGCGGTGTCGGCGCTGCCGGGAGTGCGTCTGGTCACCGTGGTGCTGGAGGATCACTTCGCGTCCGACGCGATCAACGGGGGCGTCGCCGCCCAGGCCGGCTTCGTCCGGTCCTTCGACGGCGAGGCGGTCGCGGAGCTCGACGAGCTCCGGGCCAGCTTCCTGCGCAAGGCGGTGATGGCAGGCACCGACCAGGTATGCAGGCCGTTGCTGGCGGCCGGCAAGGATCAGGCGGCACTGCTCGCGATGACGCTCGGCGAGGTGCCGCCGTCTCGTGCGCTGACCCGGTTGCGGGACCGGCGGGCCGAGCTCGGCCTGCCCGCCGACGATTCGGCTTTGCTGCTCGTCGACCCGGTCACGGGTTTGCCGGTCTCGGCGGGCGCCTTGCCGCTGCACCTGCGCAAGGCGCAGCTCACGCGGACCAGCATCGAGGCCAATTCCGGCATTTGCCGCGGCATGCTGCGGCAGCGATACGACACACCAGGACAAGGACAGTCTGAGGAGGACCAATGAAGGCCGTCCGCTTGCACGAGTTCAACCAGATGCCGGTGGTCGACGACGTACCCGAGCCCACGATCAGCGGGCCGCTCGATGTGATCATCAAGATCGGCGGGGCCGGGGTGTGCCGCACCGACCTGCACATCATGCTGGGCCAGTGGGACGAGGCGATGCACACGCCGCTGCCCTACATCCTGGGCCACGAGAACGCGGGCTGGGTGCACGAGGTCGGTTCCGGCGTCACCAACGTGCAGCCAGGCGACACCGTGATCCTGCACCCGCTGATGACCGACGGCCTGTGCCACGCCTGCCGGGCGGGCGATGACATGCACTGCGAGAACGGCGAGTTCCCCGGGCTGTCGCGGGACGGCGGCATGGCCGAGTACCTGCTCACCTCGGCCCGGGCCTGTGTCAAGCTGAATCCCTCGACGCGCCCCCAGGACGTGGCGGCGCTGGCCGACGCGGGCATCACGGCGTACCACGCGGTGCGCAAGGCCCTCCCGCTGCTCTACCCGGGCACCACCGCGGTGGTGATCGGCGCGGGCGGGCTGGGCCACATCGGCATCCAGTGCCTGGCCGAGCTGACCGGCACGTCGATCATCGTCGTCGACGCCAACCCGGACGCGCTCAAGCTGGCCTCCGAGCTGGGGGCGCACCACACCGTGGTGGCCGACGGGACCCAGCGCGAGGCGGTCGCGGACCTGACCGGCGGGCGCGGTGCGCACGTGGTGCTGGACTTCGTGGCCGAGCAGGGCGCCGAGATGGACGGGTGGGCCATGACCAGCCGGGCCGGCTCGTACTTCGTGATCGGCTACGGCGGCACGCTGCAGATCCCGACCCTGGACGTCATCTCCACCGAGCGGAACGTCATCGGCAACATCGTCGGCACCTACAACGACCTGGCGGAGCTGATGGCCCTGGCCCAGGCGGGCAAGGTCACCCTGCACACCAAGATCTACCCGCTTTCCGAAGCCGTTCAAGCGCTTGCCGACCTGGACGCCGGGCGGGTCCGCGGCCGCGCGATCCTCGTCCCGTGATTTCTTCCGTTACTTCCGTTACTTCGTTACTTCCAGACCCCTTAGGGAGCTGTTAGATGGCCAAGGAACTGCGCTTCGGCGCTGAAGCTCGCGGCCTGCTGCTGGCTGGCGTGGACCAGCTGGCCGAAGCCGTCAAGTCGACTCTCGGCCCCAAGGGGCGCAACGTCATCCTGGAGAAGATCACCGGCTCGCCGGTGGTGACCAACGATGGCGTGACGATCGCGCGTGAGATCCACCTGAAGAACCAGTTCGAGAACATGGGCGCGCAGCTGGTCAAGGAAGCCGCGATCAAGACCAACGACATCGTCGGTGACGGCACCACCACCGCCACGGTGATCGCCCAGGCCATCGTGCGCGAGGGCATGCAGGCCATCGGCGACGGCGCCAACCCGGTGCTGGTCAAGCGGGGCATCGACCTGGCCGTCGGCCGGCTGGTCGAGCACCTGCAGAAGGTCGCGCATCCCATCTCGACCGAATCGGACTACGCGCGGGTCGCGGCGATCTCGGCCAACGACGACGACATGGTGGGCCGCGTGATCGCCAACGCGCTGTACACGGTGGGCGACGGCGGCATCGTCACGATCGAGGACGCGCCGCTGCCCGGGATGAACGTGGACTTCGTGGAGGGCTTCGAGTTCGACAACGGCTACCTGTCGCCGTACATGGTGACCAGCCCGGCCAGCCTGGAGGCCGTGGTCGACGACCCGTACATCCTGCTGTGCAGCGAGAAGATCACCAAGGTGCAGCAGCTCATGCCGCTGCTGGACAAGGTGATGCGGGCGCCGCGGCCGCTCGTCATCATGGCCGAGACCATCGAGGGCACCGCCCTGTCGATGCTGGTGCACAACCACGTGAACGGCATCTTCCAGTGCGTGGCGGTGCGGGCCCCCGGGTTCGGTGACCGCCGGCTGCACAAGCTGGAGGACATCGCCGCGCTGACCGGCGGTGCGGTGTACAGCAAGCACTCCGGGTTCACCCTGGAGACGATGACCGCCGAGCAGCTCGGCCGGGCCCGCCAGGTGCGGGTGACGGCCGACCAGACGACGATCATCGGCGGCGGCGGCTCGGCCGAGGCGGTCGAGTTCCGGATCGACCAGCTGCGGGCCGAGCTGGGCCGGGCCACCTTCGGCGCGGACGAGGACGTGCTGACCGAGCGGATCGGCGCGCTGTCCGGCAAGGTCGCGGTGATCAGGGTCGGCGCGGCCACCCCCGCCGAGCTGAAGGAACTACGGCACCGGGTCGAGGACGCCCTGTCCGCCACCCGGGCGGCGATGGCCGAGGGCATCGTGGCCGGCGGCGGCGCGGCGCTGCTGCACTCGATCTGCGCGCTCGACGACCTGTCGGTGACCGGCGACTACGCGATCGGGGCCGGGATCGTCCGCCGCGCGCTGAGCGCGCCCGCCTACCTGATCGCGGCCAACGCCGGCTACCCGGCCGCCGAGATCGTGGAGCAGACGGCGGGCATGGGCGTGGACGAGGGATTTGACGCGCTGGAGGGCCGGCATGGCAATATGATCGAGATGGGCATCATCGACCCGCTCCGGGTGGTCCGCTCCGCGCTGCAGAACGGCGCGTCCGTGGCGGGCTTGCTGCTCACCACCAACACGCTGGTGGCCGAGGAGCAGACGGCGTGGGGCGGCAGCGCGGCGCTGATGACCGAGTTCGGCTCGCTGGACGAGGGCCTCAAGCAGCCGTCGCCCGACTCGAGCATGCCGCAGTCGCTGGGGTACGGTCCGTCCGTTGGCTGAGCCCTGGCGTTCCTTTGGCTGATACGGTCCCGCTCGTCCGTAGGGTCTCGGCCGGCGATGCCCTCCCGGGCGAAGCCCGGATTCTGGCGGCCGCCGAGCGCGCTCTGACGGGCGAACGGCGCGGGGTCCGGGCGGTGCTGCCGTTCCTGGGCCCCGCGTTCATCGCCTCGGTGGCGTACATCGACCCGGGCAACTTCGCCACCAACATGGCGGGCGGCTCGCAGTTCGGGTACATGCTGCTGTGGGTGGTGCTGGCCGCGAACCTGATGGCCGTGCTCGTCCAGTCGATGAGCGCCAAGCTGGGCATCGCCACCGGCCGGTCGCTGCCCGAGGTATGCCGCGACCGGTTCCCGTTCCGCGTGGTGGTGCTGTTGTGGCTGCAGGCCGAGGCGGTCGCGATGGCCACCGACCTGGCCGAGTTCGTCGGCGCGGCGCTGGGCCTGAACCTGGTGTTCGGCCTGTCGCTGTGGCTGTCGGCGGTACTGACCGGCGTGGCCGCGTTCACCATCTTGGGCATGCAGGTCTGGGGCTTCCGGCGGCTCGAGGCCGCGCTGACCGGGCTGGTCGCGGTGGTGGTGCTGGCGTTCGGGCTGGAACTGCTGCGCAGCAGGCCCTCGTTGGCCGGGGTCACCCGGGGCCTGTTCGTGCCTTCGCTTTCCGGCCACGGACCCGCGCTGCTGGCGGTCGGCATCATCGGGGCCACGGTGATGCCGCACGTGATCTACCTGCACTCCTCGCTCACCCAGAACCGGATTGTGGGCACCAGCCCGGACGCGCGGCGCAAGATCTTCCGGTTCGAGATGGTCGACATCATGATCGCGATGGGCATCGCGGGCGTGATCAACCTGGCCATGCTGGCCACGGCCGCCGCGGTGTTCCACGCGCGCGGGCTGTTCGGCGCGGGCAACGACCTGGGGGCGGTGTTCAACGGCTTGAACCTGTTCCTCGGGGCGCACAGCGGGCTGGTGTTCGGCCTGGCCCTGCTGGCCTCCGGGATCGCCTCCTCCTGCGTGGGCACCATGTCCGGGCAGGTGGTCATGCAGGGCTTCATCCACCGGCAGATCCCGATCTTCGCCCGCCGGGCGATCACCATGATCCCGGCCCTGGTCGTGATCGGGGTCGGATTCAGCCCGACCCGCGCGCTGGTGCTCAGCCAGGTCCTGTTGTCCTTCGGGATCCCGTTCGCGCTGATCCCGCTGCTGTTCTTCACCAGCTCGCGCTCGCTGATGGGGTCGCTGGTGAACCGGCGGCCGGTGACGGTGCTGGCCGGGCTGGTCACCGCGCTGATCGTGGGGCTCAACGTCTACCTTTTGGTAACGGCGGCGTAGTCCCATTGTGAATTCACCCCGCGACTGGTGCTCGGAAACGCGGGCGTAGTCTGCCGCTTATGAGTCCTGTCTCGCGTGGCTTCCACCGTCGTCACCAGGAGACGGAACCTGCGGGCCGGGTCCCGCCGGGGCAGTATCTGACCTCGGACTTCCCGGTGCTGTCGGCCGGGCCTACGCCGCACACCCCGCTGGCCAACTGGACGTTCTCCATCGAAGGCGGCGCCTCGCCCGTTTCGTGGACGTGGCAGGAGTTCCAGGCGCTGCCCGCCGAGAAGATCACGGTCGACATCCACTGCGTGACCCGGTGGTCCAAGCTCGACACGACCTGGATGGGGGTGTCGCTGGACGTGCTGCTCGGCGCGGTCTCTTTTGACGCGTCGTACGTGCTGGCCTTCTGCGACGGCGGCTACACGACCAACCTGCCGGTGGCCGACCTGACCGGCGGGAAGGCCTGGGTGGCGTACTCCTACGACGGCTCGCCGCTGCGCCCGGAGCATGGCGGGCCGGCCCGGCTGCTCGTCCCGCACCTGTACTTCTGGAAGAGCGCCAAGTGGGTGCGCGGGCTGCGGCTGCGGGATACCGACGCGCCGGGCTTCTGGGAAATGTATGGCTACCACATATACGGAGACCCATGGAAGGAACAGCGGTACGCGGGCGATTGACATGGCAGACCGCCACGGTCGACGCGGTGGTGGACGAAACCCCGGCCACCCGGACGCTCACCCTGGCGGTCCCGGACTGGGCCGGGCACCGGGCGGGCCAGCACCTCGATGTGCGGCTGACCGCCGATGACGGCTATGTCGCCGAGCGATCGTACTCGATCGCCTCGGCGCCCGGCGAGCCGGTCGCGATCACGGTCGAGCGGCTGGACGATGGCGAGGTATCGCCGTACCTGACCCAGGACGTCCAGCCGGGCGACGAGTTCGAGGTGCGCGGCCCGATCGGCGGGTACTTCGTGTGGGACGCTTCGGCCGGCGCGGACGGCACGGTGCCGCTGCTGCTGGCCGCCGGGGGTTCGGGGGTGGTGCCGCTGCGGGCCATCCTGCGGCACCGGTCGCGGGTGGGGAGTTCGGTGCCGGTCCGGCTGCTGTACTCGGTGCGCAGCCTGGCTGAGGTGATCTACCGGCCCGAGCTGTCGTCGCCCGCTGACGGGGTACAGGTGACCTACACGCTGACCCGGCAGCAGCCGCCGGGCTGGACCGGGTACGCCCGGCGGGTGGATCCGGCGATGATGGCCGAGGTGGCGTGGCCGTTTAGTGCTGGTGCGTCTCCGGTGGCTTACGTGTGCGGGCCGACGAACTTCGTGGAGGCGGTGGCGGCGGACCTGGTGGCGCTCGGCTACCCGGCGCAGCGGGTCAAGACCGAGCGGTTCGGCGCGACCGGGACGCCGTGACGTGTCTAGGCTGGAGGTCTTGTGATGCGTGCGCTGGAAGACGGGGTGCTGGACGGTAACGCGATCGGCGGGATGCTGATCGAGGTGTTCGGGGTGGAGATGACCACCGCGGTGGGCACCTGCGGCGTGTGCGGAAGCACGGGGCAGGTCGGCGAGACGGCGGTGTACCGCTCGGAGCTCGGTACCGTGGTCCGCTGTCGCGTATGCGACAACGTGCTCATGGCGTTCGTGCGGGTCCGCGGGGTGATCTGCGTCGACTTGAGCGGCCTGGCCAGCCTGGACCCTAGCGGCGCGGGGTGAGCTCGGGCGAGCACGCGCCGGGCGGCGCGGGCCCGCCTTTTGGGGGTTGTGGCACACATGCCCCGCTAGACGGGGGTCGTGGCACACGCGCCCCATGCCAGATGCGCGGCCAATAGGGAGCAGGATGCCCGGTTTCTAGCCAGTATCCGGCGATGGTGGCCGACGATCGCGCTGGTATACTCACCGGTATGACCATGACGACCATAAAGGTGCCGAAGGCCACGCGAGACCGGCTGCACCGACTGGCCGCTGCTGACGGGGTTACCCTCGCGCAGGAGATCGACAAGCTGGTCAGGGACCGAGCGCCGCGACCCCGGCCGACAACTGGCGGGTTCCGGAGCAACCGACCGCTGACCGCTGAGGAGATCGACGACCAGCTCGCCTCCGGCCTCGGCGATGACCGGCATCATCGTTGACACCAGCGCCGTCCTGGCCAGCCTCGACGAGGCTTACGCTGAGCACGAGTCGATCGTCGCGGTCCTCGCGGCCGCTGATGAGCTGCTGGTCGTCTCGCCGATGGTCGCAGCCGAGAGCGATTACATGCTCTACAGCCGGCTCGGCGCTGCGGCCGCGCGCCAGTTCGCGGCCGACGTGGCCGCAGAGGCATATGAGCTACCGGAATGGACCGCGACCGACCACGCGGCGGCCTTGGATGTCATCAACCGGAACTCAGATGACAGCAATTACATCGGTATCGCGGACGCGGCCAACGTGGTGCTGGCCGATCGTTACCGCACAACTCGGTTGCTTACTCTCGACCAGCGGCACTTTCGACGGCTCCGGCCGCTATGGGGAGCGGAGCATTTCACACTGCTGCCCTACGACCTGTGAGGAAGTGCGGAGATCCTTAACGGCCGCCCCCGCGCCGCCGATGGCGGCTCGGCGATGGTGCGGGGCGGATCGGGCCACTCTAGGATCGAGGAAGTTCCGGACTCGGGAGGGCAACGATGCCAGTGGTGCAGGCGAACGGGATCGACATCAACTACGAGGTGCAGGGCGAGGGCGAGCCGATGGTGCTCATCCCGTACCTGGCCGCCGAGCAGGCCTGTTACGCGTTCCAGGTGGGCGAGTACGCCAAGCACTTCACCTGCTACAGCATCGACCCGCGCGGCGCGGGGCTGTCCAGCAAGCCGGAGGGCGAGTACACCACGGAACTGCTGGCCGACGACGTTGCCGCGTTCATGCAGGCCGTCGGGATCGGGCCGGCGTATGTCTTCGGGGTCTCGCTCGGTGCCGCTACCGGCATGTGGCTGGCGGGCAAGCACCCGGAGCTGGTCAAGACGCTGTTGCTGCACAGCGCCTGGGACAAGAGCGACCCGTTCCTGCGAGTGGTCGTGGAGGGCTGGCGGATCATCGCCAACGCGCTGGACAGCGTGACCGAGATGGTCATCGCGGGCATCCTGCCGTTCTGCCTGACCCCGGAGCTGTACGCGGCCCGGCCGGAGTACGTCGACGTCCTGGCCGACTTCGTCCGCAGCCGCCCGATGCCGCCGGTGGACGCGTTCATGCGGCAGTCCGGGGCGGTGCTCGCGCACGACGCGACGGCCGTCCTCGGGTCAATCCAGGCCCCGACCCTGATCACCTACGGGCGCCACGACATCGTGACCTCGACCCGCTTCGCCGCGCCGCTGACCGCGGCAATCGCGAACACCGAGCTCATCGTGTTCGAGGACTGCGCGCACGCGGCCATCTACGAGAACGTCGAGGGGTTCAACGCCCAGACGCTGGACTTCCTGCAGCGCCACGGCGGCTGACGCGAGGGCGATAGCCCGCTAAGCGACGCCGTGCTGTTCACCCGCCGGGAGCCTTCAGGACCGGTAACGACGCTTGGATGTCCGGGTGATGTCCGGACGTGTCCGGACCGGGCCCGAAGGAGCGAGAGTTTCCGGACGGTCCGGATGGCGGGCTTCGGCGAGGTGCTGCGTGGCGTCTCGTTCACCCCGGGTAGCCGGTGATTCCTGGCACCATGGCGGTATGGAGGATCCTTATCGCAAGCTGAGCGATCCGGCCGTTCTGGCGGGCGGTGCTGGGGTACGTGGACGAACCGGGCGGGGCCGGGCCGTGGGACGGGCTGGTCGACCCGCTGGGCCAGGGACCGGCGATCTGGTTCCAGGAGATGGACGCGCCGCGGCCGCAGCGCAACAGGATCCACTTTGACGTGTCCGTGCCGCACGACGAGGCGGAGCCGCGGATCCGGGCCGCGCTGGCGGCGGGCGGGAAGTTGCTCAGCGATGCGGAGGCCCCGGCGTTCTGGGTGCTGGCCGACGCCGAGGGGAACGAGGCGTGCGTGTCGACCTGGCAGGGCCGGGACGGGTGAGGCCGGAGCGGCGGCGGGGCAGTCGCCGGTCCACGGGACAGGCCTGGGTGCGCGAGGAGCCGTTGGTGTGCTGGGCGGCAACCGAGCGCTGGTGCGCAGGCCGGCCGCGACGAGGAACGCGGCCGGCCTGCGGATGAGCTAGCTCAGCTCGGGTTGAGTCTGCGCTGCGCGTTGCGGTGCAGGCGCCAGCCGCCGGCCAGGACCAGGAGAGCGCCGCCGCCGATCAGCGCCAGCCAGGGCAGGGGCGAGCCCGAGCCGTGCGGTGCGGTGCCGCCGAGCCCGGTGGAGACACCGCCGCTGGGCGCCTGACCGGCCCCGGCGGCGTCGGTCAGGTTGACGATCTGGATGCCGCCGCCCGGCGCGTCGATGACGATCTCGGTGTGGACGGTGCCCGCGGTGAGCGTGACCGGCAGGCTCGACTTCGCGCTGGAACCGGTCGCGGTCATGGTCCAGGTCCCGGACGGGATCGGGGCCTGCGGACTCACGGTGCCGGGCGCCGCGTCGGTGGTGATGTTGCCCGGGTCCCCCGGGGCGCAACTGCAGTGGAACGTCACCGTCTTCTCGTTCACCGCGGCCTGGATCACCCGAACCAAGGACTTGCCCTTCGGCGTGGTCAGGTCGTTGTCGATCACCTTGAGCTGCCCCTGCTGGGCACTGGCCCGCAACGGCACCACCGTGTACGCGCCGCCGGCCTTGACCGTCAAACTGACCGACCACACCGGATTGCTCGACGCGGACGACCCGGCGGTGCGCATCTTGACGTCGTAGCCGCCGGCGTTAACGGCCTGATAGGGAAGTATCGTCCCGTAGGCCACGTCGTGCCGCACGAACTGAGGGCTGGAACCGCCCGACGAATACAGGTACACGTCCACCGGGGACGGAGACTCAGACAGGTTCCCGAGGCTGATGAACCCGGTGCTTCCGGCCGCGGGGGCCGCCGAGGCGCTGGCCGGAATGCCGACCAGGAGGGCCGAGAAGGCGAGCAACACCGCCGGCCGCCAGGGCATGACACGAAGCTTCATGTTAGATCCCTCCCAACGCTGCGGAAATTTTTCCGCCTCCCCACCCAGGAGGCTAAGTGCGCCACATCGCAAGGGTGACCAGACGAGTCGTTTTCGTTCTCGTTGGGACGAGGTCACCAGGGCACTGATGAGACGCTGTGCTCACAGTAGAGGTCGAATTGCGCTATAGCAACAGATGAACCTGAGCCTTGACCGCGACGTTATCGACAAATCCCCCAGACCGGAATTAAAAGGCAGGCCGCCGGCCGGCTGTGCACGCGTCGAGGCAGCGCGTGCGCGGACCGGGACCAGCTGGACGCGATAACTTCGCATACCAGAGGAAGACCCTGCCGTCCTGATCGCCAGTCGCGAGTTCCTTGCCGTCGGCGCTGAATGTCACCGCGTTAATTTCCACATTGCTGAGCGCGGGGAGGGTGGTCACCAGCTTGCCGGTGGCGATATTCCAGAGGTAGGTACGGCCAATGTTGTCCCCGGCCGCCATGGTCGTGCCGTCCGGGCCGAACGCGACCGAGATCACGCCGGTGCCGCCAGGGTCGGTGAGGCTGGTGACCGGCTGCCCGGTGGCGACGTCCCACAGGTAGGTACGGCCATTGTTGTTACCGGCCGCCAGGACCTTCCCGTCCGGGCTGAACGCGACCGAGTTCACCCCCTTGCTGCCCGAGCCGGACAGGGTGACCGGCTTGCCGGTCGCGACGTTCCACAGGTACGCGCGGCCGTTCCCGTCGCCGGCCGCCAGGACCTTCCCGTCCGGGCTGAACGCGACCGAGTTCACCCCCTTGCTGCCCGAGTCGGACAGGCTGGTGACCAGCTTGCCGGTCGCGACGTTCCACAGGTACGCGCGGCCGTTCCCATCGCCGGCCGCCAGGACCTTCCCGTCCGGGCTGAACGCGACCGAATACGCGCCGTCACTGGCGGAGTCGGTGAAGGGGGCGGTCTGGCTGCCGGTGGCGACATCGCGCAGATACGTGTTACCGCTGTTATCGCTGGCGGCCAGGGTCTTGCCGTCCGGGCTGAACGCGACCGCGGTGATGCTCGCGTTCCCGAAGCTGCCGGTGCAGCGGGCGGCGGCGATATCCCACAGGCAGACCTGCTCAGAGGCTATGGCCAGCGTGGTGCCGGACGGGCTGAAGGCCAGCGACGCGATGGGGACGAAACGCCAGGCCGCCGGGAGGCTGACCGGGACGCTCCGGTAGCTAGCCGCGGTTCCGGCCGAGGCGCCACCCGTGGGCGTCTGGCTAGCCCCGGCGGCGTCGGTCAGGTTGATGATCTGGATGCCGCCGCCGGGCGCGTCGATGACGATCTCGGTATGGACGGTGCCCGAGGTCAGCGTGACCGGCAGGCTCGTCGTCTTGGCCGGGCCGGTAGCGCTCATGGTCCAGGTCCCGGCCGGGATGGGAACCTGGGGACTGACCGTGCCGGGCGCCGCATCGGTCGTGATGTTGCCCGGATCCCCAGGCGCGCAACTGCAGTGGAACGTCACCGTCTGCTGATTGATGGCGGCCTGGACCACCCGCACGAAGGACTTGCCCTTCGGCGCGGTCAGGTTGTTGTCGATGACCTTGAGCTGGCCTTGCTGGGCGCTGGTCCGGAGCGGTACCACGGTGTACGTGCCGCCCGCCTTCACGGTGAGGCTGACGGACCACACCGGAGTGCTCGCCGCCGACGAGCCCGCGGCACGCATCTTGACGTCGTAGGCGCCGGCCTTCACGGCCCGGTACGGCAATATCGTCCCGTAGGCCAGGCCGTGCTGGACGAACTGAGGGCTGGAACTGCCCGACGGATACAGGTACACGTCCACCGGGGACGGAGACTCAGACAGGTTTCCGAGACTGACAAATCCGGTGCTGGCCGCCGGCGGACCCGCGGATCCCGGCCGGCCGGAGGAGGACGGATTCGACGAGATGAGAGGGATGGTGACCGCCGCGGCCAGGATCGCGCAGATCAGGGCGAGCACGGGGAGGCGGTGGCGCTTGACCCAGACGACCACCGGGCCGCGCGAGCGCTCCGGACGCGGCGCGGCTTCCCAGGCCGGGGGCTGATGGGCCGGCTGGTCTGGTTCGGCTACCGGCCCCGGGGTTCCGGGCTCAGGAACCGGCCGACGATCGGTGGCCGCGGCGGCAGGTCCGGAGCGGACGTCGGTCTGCGCTGCCGGGCTGGGGCGGACGTCGGCCTCCGCTGCCGGGCTGGGGCGGACGTCGGCCTCCGCTGCCGGGCTGGGGCGGACGTCGGTGTCGGCCGCGAGTTTGGAGCGGACGTCGGTGTGGGCGGCCGGGCTCTGCGCGGCGCGTTCATCGGCTGACTCGCCGGGGGCCGGGGGCCGCGGATCGACGGACGTGCGGTCCGCCACGGCGGCCGCGGGGGTTTCGGCGGTGCGGGGCGGCGTGGCGGCGGCGGCGGGCGTTTCGACGGTCCCGGGCGGGGGCGATTCGACGGTCCCGGGCGGGGGCGATTCGACGGTCCCGGGCGAGGTGTTGACGGGCCGCGAATCGACCGGGGCGGGGGCGGCCGGATTGAGGGCGCCGGGCGGCAGTCGGTGCGGGGGCGGGGGGGCGGTGACGGGGGTGCGCCGGTGGTAGGGCGCCAGGTCGAGCGCGTCGCGGAGGGCGTCGGCGAAGTCGCCGCACGAGTCGTACCGTTTCTCGGCCGCCTTGGCCATGGCCTTGGTCACCACTCGGTCAACGGCGGGAGGCAGGTCCGGGCGGAGGGAGCTCAGGGACGGAGGCGGGACGGACAGGTGCGCGTAGATGAGCGCGGGGACCGAGTCCCGCTGGAACGGCACCGTTCCGGTCAGCAGCTGAACCGTCACGCAGGCCAGCGAGTACTGATCGGTGCGGCCGTCCACCGGCTGGCCGCTGATCTGCTCGGGCGCCATGTAGTCCGGGGTGCCGAGGTTGCTGCTGCCGACCCCGGTCAGGCTGCCCAGCGCCGCGCCCTTGACGATCCCGAAGTCCGACAGATAAACGTGATCGGGCCGGCCCGCCCGGGCGTCGACCAGGATGTTCCCCGGCTTTACGTCGCGGTGCACCAGCCCCGCGCCGTGCGCGGCGTCCAGCGCCGAGGCCACCGGCGAGACGAAGTCCGCGGCCCGGTCGGGCGCCAGCGCGCCTTCCCGCTCCAGTACCTGCCGCAGGTCACCGCCGGCCACGTACCGCATGGCGATGAACAGCACGCCGTCCGCCTCGCCGGCCTCGTAGACCGGGATGATGTGCGGGTCGTCCACCGCCGCCGCGGCGCGCGACTCGGCGATGAACCGCCGGCGGAACTCCGGGCTGGAGGAGGCCAGGGCCGGCGAGAGGATCTTCAGCGCCACCGGGCGGCCCAGCCGCTCGTCCAGGGCCCGGAACACGACCGCGAACCCGCCCCGCCCGACCTGCTGCTCCAGGCGGTACCCGGCCAGCACGGAGCCGGACCGGAACTCGGTCAGCTGCGCCGGGAAATCCTCGCTCAACACCCCTCCCCCCCTGGACCGTCTCGATTATCGCAGCGAATCAGCGGGAGAGCGAGGACCGCGGTGCGGGGGCGGGGTCGTCGGGCCGGTCTTTATCGACGCTGAGCTCGGCCCAGAGGGCGCTGAAGGCGCGGGCGGCCTGACTGCGGGGGGCGAAGGCGGCGACCGGGGCGCGTTCCACGGACATTCGCTCGATGAGGGATAGTGCCGGGATGGGGGTCGCTGCCACGCCGGACCGTTCCGCCAAAAGTTTCTCCGTGGTCTCCTGGTGCAGGCGCTTACGGCCGTCAACCATCGAGAAGAAGGGGCGGATCTGGGGCTGCTTGCCATCGAAGCCGGCCACGAACTCGGTGAGCTGGTCCAGGGTGCGGACCGACAGCGTGGTCGGGATCAGCGGGACCAGCAAGACGTCGGCGGCGTGCATGACGTTCTCGGAGACCAGGGAGATGCTGGGCGGGCAGTCCAGGAACACGTGGTCGTACTCACCGGCCAGCGGGCGGAGCAGCTGGGCGAGCTGTCGGGTCGCCTTCTTGTCCTTATCGCCCAGGATGAGGTCCATGTTGCGGTAGGTGAAGTCGGCCGGGATCAGGTCCAGGTGGTCGTAGTCGGTGCCCTTGATCGCCTCGTCCAGGGCCTTGGTGCCGCGGATGAGCGCCTTGCCGCCGCCCTTGACCCGGGGCTTGATCCGGAACAGGAAGCTGGCCGCGCCCTGCGGGTCCAGGTCCCATAGCAGCGTGCGGTAGCCGTCGGCGGCGGACAGGTAGGCCAGGTTGACCGCGGCGGTGGTCTTGCCGACGCCGCCCTTGATGTTGTAAGTGGCGAAGATCCTCACGCGGTCGGCCTGTCCAGAAGGGCGCGGACGCGCTGCTGGCCCGCGGGGCCGCCGAACCTGGCGAACCGCTGGGCAAAGTCCGCGCGGGCTTCGGCCTGGCTGAGGGCAAGATTTGCGGCGATTTCACCCATGGCCAGCAGCGTAGCGGCCGGGGCGGCGCGTTCGGCCAGCATCGCGTCGGCCAGCGCCCCGATCTCGTGCCGCTGCACCTCGCTGTCCTGGAACTCGCCGAGGCAGTCCTGGAGCTGCTTCAGGTCGCCGACCACCTTCCGGTAGGCCACCGGGTCGTGCAGCGGGGCGAAGAACTCCAGCACGTAGCGCAGTTCCTTGGAGCGTTTCCGTAGGTCGTGCAGGGATTCCGGGGCCGAGGCCGCAGTGATCGCGCCGCCCTGCGCGGCGACCCGGCGGAACACGCGGCCGGTCCGGGACACGGCGAGCTCGTCGGCGGTCGGGCCCTTGCGGGGCCGGCCCGCGTCCCGGACCTCGGTCAGCGTCTTGCGCCAGTGGTCGGTGAGGGCCCGGAACCGGGCCGAGCGCAGCACGGCCGTCAGCCGCCGGAACTCCCGGACGCGGCGCCGGGCCAGGAAGGCGCGGAACGGCTCGAGATCGGCCGGTGTCGCGGCCACCAGCTGCGCGGCCATCGCGTCGAAGCCGAGCAGGTGGACGTCCAGGTCCCGGATCGGCGTGGTCATGTCGCCGAGCCACTTGAACTCGGCCGCGTACTGACCGGTGTCGGGCAGCACGTCGCCGAGGAGCTTGATCGCCGACCGGGTGCGGCGGACCGCTACCCGCAGGTCGTGCAGGAACTCGGTGTCGATGTCGCGCAGCGTCCCGTCGACGTTCTGCTCCAGGGTGTCGAGCAGCCCGAGCAGCAGCGTGGCGACCGCGACGGAGGCCGGCATGCGCGCGGTGATGTCCGTGGGCACGCCGTTGCTGTAGTCGTTCGGGTGACGGCCGAGGGCGTGCAGGGCGTCGAGGAAGCCGGCCTGTCTTGCCGGGGCGACGCCGGGGATCCCGGCCAGGAGGCGGGCGGCGCGGCGGGCCTGGCCGGGATAGCCGCGAACCTCGGCGATGGTCAGCCGCGGCGGCAGCGGCACGACCTGGTTGGCCCGGGTCACGGTGGAGCGGTCCACGAGCAGCCGGGCGACGGTCTTGCCGTCCGCGTTGAGCAGGCGGGTGACGCTGACCGAGCCGGACGCGGTGGCCACGGGCAGCAGGGCGCGCGGGCTGGCTAGCTTCAGGATCTGGTCCCGGACCGGTCCGGCGGGCAGGTCCGCGGCGAGCCGGGGGCGGGTGGGGCGGAAGGAGGTGACGGGCTGTTCGGCCTGGGGGGTGTTGTCGCGGCTGAGCAGGAGGCGGCCGCCCCCGTTTTTGTGCTCGTACTCCAGGATCAGGCCCGCGCGGTTCAGCCGCCAGTCGAAGGTGTCCAGCCAGGTGTGCTGGCGGGCGCCGCTGCCGGGCGCGCCGGGTTCGGTGACGACGCCGAATGCCTGGCCGAGGGCGTCCAGGACGGCAGAGACCGGGTCGTGTCCGCCGATGTCTCCGGTATCTCCATCTATCTCGAATCCTCGCAGGTCAGGCGTCATGAAGTCAGGCTCTCCTTTCGGAGAATCTTACTGCCACTCCCCCTATGACTTGTATACACCGGGCTCAGGCCGCCGGCCAGGGCACGCCGGTGGCGGCCAGGATGTCGGCGGGGCGGGGCATGCCCGCCTGGGCGCCGGGCCGGGTGACGGCGGTGGCGCCCGCGGCGGTCGCGGCCCGGACCGCCTCGGCGGCCGGGACGCCGGCCGCGAGCGCGACGGCGAGCGCGCCGACGAACGTGTCGCCCGCGCCGACGGTGTCGACCGCGCGGACGCGGAAACCGTCGATGACCTGGGTGTGGTCCGGGCTTTCCGCGCTGGGGCTGCTGGCGCTGCCGCGGCTGCCGGGGCTGCCGGGGCTGCTGGCCAGGACGGCGCCGTGCGCGCCGGCGGTGACCACGGCGTGGCGGGGGCCGCGGCGGATCAGCTCGGCGGCGGCCTGGGTGGCGTCGGCCAGGCCGGATACCTGACGGCCGAGGATCGCGGCCGCTTCGGACTCGTTGACGACCAGCCAGTCCAGGTTGCCGCCGGCCGTGGCGACCAGGGCTGGGGCGTTGTCCGGGGCGGGGGCGAGGTTCACGATGGTGCGGCCTTGGTGAGTCAGGGCCCGGGTGATGGCCTCGGCGGGGATCTCGGCGCTGATGACCAGGATGTCGCTGTTGGTTGCGATGGCCGCGTCGACGTCGGCCGGGCCGACGTGGTGGTTGGCGCCGGGAGAGACGATGATGAGGTTCTCGGCGGCCTCGTCGACGGCGATCAGGGCCAGGCCCGTGGGAGCGCTGGGTTCGGTTCGGACCGCGTCGGCGTTGATGCCTTCGGCGCGCAGGTTGGCTAGGAGCTGGCGGCCGAAGTCGTCGTCACCGACGCAGCCCACCATGCGGACCTCGCCGCCTAGCCGGGCCGCGGCGACGGCCTGGTTGGCGCCCTTGCCGCCGGGCGTGAACCGGGCCGCGGAGCCGAGCACGGTGGCGCCCGGGCCGGGCAGCCGGGGCACGGTCACGGAGATGTCCATGTTCAGGCTGCCGAGCACGGTCACCTGGGGTCGTTCGGGCATGGCGGCACGGTAGCGCGTTGGCGGGGTCGGGCGCGGAGTATGATAAATGTATGAAACGGATTACGGTCAGTCTTCCCGACGAGCTGGCCGAGCAGGTCAAGCTGGCCGCGGGCGGCGAGCGCCGGGTCAGCTCTTATGTGGCTGCCGCGTCGAGGATTACGCCGAGCGGGAAAATCTGCGAGACGTGCTCGCCTCGTGGAGCGCCGAGACTCCCGTACCGGACGACGTCCGGCGGCAGGTGCGAGACGAACTAGACGCCGCTGGCCTTGCCGACCGGTCTGGACGGGATAACAGGCTGGCGGGGTGAGGGCGGATACGACCAGCGGCCTTACCCTCGACACCGGCGCGCTGCTGGCGATGGATCATCCCGGCAAGGCGATCGTCATGCAGGCTCGCCTGGACGAGACCCTACGACGTGGCGGGACGCTGTGCATTCCCGTCGGGGTCATCGCCCAGGCGTGGCGCAGTTCGCCTCAGGTCCGGCTGGCTCGCCTCCTGAAGTCGCGAGATGTCGCCATCGCGATCATGACGCCGAACGTCGCGCGGAGCGTGGGATTGCTGTGCGCTAGTACCGGTCACAACGACATCATCGACGTTCATGTGGCGCTCTGCGCCCGGGAACGACAGCATGCGATCGTCACCAGCGACCCCGAGGACATGGCCCGGATCGATCCGGCGCTGCCCGTCATCAGGGTGTAATCGTGGTGGGACGAAGCCGGGGCCGGTGACGCGGCGGCTGCGGCGGGGTCGGACAGCTACTAAGGTGTGCGGATGGAGCCGTTCTTGCTGTTGTCCATCCGCGCCGACGACGCCGCGGCGGACAACGAGTACGAGTCGTTCCTGACGCTGGCCGGGCTGGGTGAGGGCGAGCTGCGGCGGATCCGGCTGGACCGCCGGCCGCTCGGCGATATCGACCTGCGGGACTGGTCGGGGATCTGGGTCGGCGGCGGGCCGTTCAACTACACCGACCCGGACGAGAAGAAGTCCGCGGTGCAGCGGCGGGTCGAGGCCGACCTGGACGGCCTGCTCGACGCCGTGGTCGGGGCCGACTTCCCGTTCCTGGGCGCCTGCTACGGGGTCGGAGCGCTCGGGCGGCATCAGGGCGCGGTCGTGGACCGGCGGTACAGCGAGCCGGTCGGCACGGCCCGGATCACGCTCACCGAGGCGGGTCGGCGTGACCCCGTGCTTGGCGAGCTGCCCGCGGAGTTCGACGCGTTCACCGGGCACAAGGAGGCGGTCAGCGAGCTTCCGGCGCACGCGGTGCTGCTGGCCAGTTCGGCTGCGTGCGAGGTACAGGCGTTCCGGATCGGCGCGCACGGCTACGCCACCCAGTTCCATCCCGAGCTGGACGCGGCGGGCATGTCCACCCGGGTCGACGTGTACAAGCACGCTGGCTATTTCCATCCCAGCGAGGCCGACCAGATCAAGGCGCAGGCCTGGGCCAGCCAGATCAGCCACCCGCCCTCGATCTTGCGCGGGTTCGTCCGGCGTTACGGCCGGCACCGGGTGGGTTCCGGCTCCGCGGCCGGTTAGCGGGGCCGAACGCTAACGGGGGCCCAGCGGCAGCCGGGACGGGGGCTTGACCTCGGCCAGGCGCAGGTAGGTGACCAGCCGCGACCCGCCGCGGAGGGCCAGGCTGACGAGGACCTGCTGTAGTTCGGCGACGTCGCGGGCCACCACGGTGAGCAGGTAGTCGGTCTCGCCGGCCACGGTGTCGGCGGCGATGATCTGCGGCGTGGACCGGATCAGGTCGTCGAACATGTGGCTGGTGCGCATGTCATTACGGGCCAGGGTGGCGGTCACGTAGACCTGCAGCGGGAAGCCGCAGGCGTCCGGGTCGAGCTGGGCGCTGATGATCCGGATCACGCCCGACTCCTTGAGCCGCCGGACCCGGTGCAGGGTCGCGGCCGGCGACAGGCCGACCATGCGGGCCAGCTCGACGTTGGTCCGGTCCGCGTCGGCCTGCAGCGCGTCGAGCAGCTGGATATCAATTTCGTCAAGCGATATGGCCATATCGCAAAATTTTATATTGCCACGATACCTGACTAGCCAATTCTGTACGGCCCACTAGGCAGCATGGAGGCATGAACACCAGCCGCCGTCACGCCGTCGCAGCCCTGGTCGCAGCCGGGCTGCTGTGGGGTACCACCGTGCCGCTGTCCAAGCTGGCCCTGCAGTGGCTGGCCCCGGGCTGGCTGACCGCCGTGCGCTTCGGCCTGGCGGCCGCGGTGCTGCTGCCGGTGGCCAGGCGGCGCGGCGCCCGGGTGCTGGAGCGAGGGTCTGGTTTCCGGGGCTGCCGGGTACGGGGGCTCGGTCATCGTGCAGAACGCGGGGATCACCCGGACCAGCGTGACGCACGCGGCGCTGCTGATCGGAGCGGTGCCGGTGATGGTCGCGGTCATCGCCGCGGTATGGCACCGGGCCGTGGCCCGGCCGCTGTCCTGGCTGGGCTTCGCGGTCTCGCTGGGCGGGGTCGGCCTGATCACCGCGGGCGGGGGCGGCGGCGACCGTGCTCGGCGACGGGCTGGTGCTGATCTCGCTGGTGCTGTCGGCCACGGTCACCGTGGCGCAGGGCCGGCTGCTGTCCGGCCGCGACCCGGTCGCGGTCCCGCGGTGCAGTCCTCGGCGCCGCGCTGGGCGCGCTGGCCTTCTCGGCGGCGGCCGAGGGCGCACCCGCCCTCCCCGGCCGTCCCGGGCCCGTGCTGGCGGTGGCCGCGCTGGGGCTGGCCGGGACGCTGGTCCCGTTCACCCTGTTCGCCTTCGGGCAGAGCCGGGTGCCGTCCGAGGTGGCCGGAGCCTTCCTCAACATCGAGCCGCTGGTCGGCGCGATCGCGGGGATCGCGTTCTTCGGCGACCCGGTGGGCCCCAGGCAGCTGGCCGGAGGCCTGGCCGTCGTCCTGGGGATCGGCCTGAGCAGCCTGCGGTCGGGCCAGGTGCGGTCAGACCAGGTACGGGCCGAGCAGGGTCAGGTCGGCCGGCGAGAGCCGGTCCCTGGCGGTCTTGGCCTGATGCCAGTAGGGGTAGATGAGCGGCAGCGCGCTGGCCTTGTCGAGCCGGGCCCGCTCGTCGCCGGTGAGGATGAGGTCCGCCGCCGCGAGGTTGTCTGCTAGCTGCTCGGCGGTCCGCGCCCCGATGACCAGCGAGGTCACCCCGGGCCGGCCGAGCGTCCAGGCCAGCGCGACCTGAGCGGCCGAGACGCCGTGCTCGGCGCCGATGCCGATCAGCAGCTCCACGATGTCGTGCAGGCCCTCAGTGTCGTAGACCGGCGGCTCGCCCCAGTCCGACAGCTGGCGCGAGCCAACCGGGGCCTGGTGGTGGCGGCGGTACTTGCCGGACAGCAGCCCGCCCGCCAGCGGGCTCCAGACCAGCACGCCCAGGCCCTGGTCGACGGTCAGCGGGATCAGCTCGTACTCGGCCTCGCGGGCCTGCAGCGAGTAGTAGATCTGCTGGCTGACCAGCGGGGCCAGGTCCAGCCGGGCGGCGATGCCCAGCGCCTTCATCAGCTGCCAGGCGGTGTAGTTGGAGGCGCCGACGTAGCGCACCTTGCCCGACCGGACCAGGTGATCCAGCGCGTGCAGGGTTTCCTCGAGCGGGGTCTGGCCGTCCCACTCGTGCACCTGGTACAGGTCGATGTGGTCGGTGCCCAGGCGGCGCAGGCTGGCCTCGCAGCCGGAGATGATGTGATGGCGGGACAGCCCGGAATCGTTCGGGCCGCGGCCCATCCCCATCCGGACCTTGGTAGCCACGAGCACCCGGTCCCGGCGGCCGCGCAGCACCTGGCCGAGGATCTCCTCGGCCAGCCCGGAGGAGTACACGTCGGCGGTGTCGATCAGGTTGACCCCGGCGTCCAGGCACATGTCCACCTGGCGTTCGGCCTCCTCGACGTCGGTCGAGCCGACGTCGGCGAACCCCCCGGCGCCGCCGAACGTCATCGTTCCCATGGTCAGAACCGATATGCGGAGGCCCGACCGGCCCAGTGCGCGATACTCCATGAGCCGACCTTACCGACCCGCTTTTCCAAACGGTTGGAATCCGCGTGCGATTAGTTGACGCCCGCGACAAAGTCCCGGCATCGTCCACAACGAGGGGGGTGCCGCGATGCTCAGGAGGCGGTGGGCGCTGGCCGGGTGGCGGGCCATTCCCCCGGTCCGGGACGGGCTGACCCTGACCGAGCCGGATCCGGCCGCCCCGCGCCGGCCGGGAGACCGGCCCGCGGCCCGCGACGACCAGCCGGCGCCCTCGTTGCGGCTGGTGACGGGACAGGACGTGGCGCACACCCGCGAGTCCGGAGCCCGGGCCGGGCGGGGCAGTTCGGTGGAGCTCCCCCTGCCGCGGGAACTGACGATCTCCCGGGTGCACGCCAAGTTCACCTTCTCCGACGGCCACTGGTGGATCACCGGGATCGGGCGGAACGGACTGCTGCTCAACGGGTCGCGGCTCACCGAGCCGCACATGGTAAACAGCGGCGACCGTGTGGCCTGGGGGACGCACGCCAGCGCTCTGGTTTCTCTGATACAGGTGGACGTCCTTACCAGCTCCTGAGGCAGGTGTCAATCCCTGCGCCCGGATTCCCGCGTAGTTGGAGCTGCGTCATGTGATCTATGCAGGTCATGCGGCCGCTGGAACCATCTGTGCTACACGCGGCGCAGGACCGCCTCAGTGAAGGACAGGACCCATGCGGGACATCGTGATCACCCTGGGTGCTTGCGTGGTGGTGGCCGTGCTGGCCGCGGCGATGATGGGTCAGGTCGGCCTGCGCATCGCCGGCGTCGACCCCCGGGACCGCCTGACCGCACCCGATCGCGTCCGCTACACCTCGATGGGCACCGTCGTGCTCCTGACGGCCATGGCCGCCACCGCCTCGCTCACCGTCGCCCTGTCGCTGATCTTCACCACGGCCCGGTGGCCGGTATTCCTGCCGGCGGGGCTCTTGTGGGGTTCGATCGTCCTGAACTTCGACCGGTGGATCGTGAGCAGCGTGGACTACGGCCCGCTGACCGAGGCCGAGATGAAGGCCGGGCACGCGCGGCACGCCGGCTCGAAGATCGTGCACTTCCTGGTCCGGTTCACCATGGCCGGGCTGGTGGGGCTGGTGATCAGCGAGCCGATCGTGCTGGCCATCTTCGGCCCGGAGATCGGCCAGCAGCTCACCGTGCAGCACACGGCCGATATCCAGACGCAGACGGCCCAGATCTACGCCGCCGGGAAGCAGCGGGCCGGCCAGGTCAACGCGCCGGTGACCACGGCGGCGGCCGCCCTGGCCAGCGCCACCAGGACGGCCGATCACGACCACACGGTCTACATCTGCGAGATGACCGGCCGCAACTGCAATCTCCCGCCGGGCGAGGTCACCGGGGTCTTCGGGGACGGCCCGCAAACCCGGGCCGACTACGCGGCCTGGCAGACCGCGTTGAGCCAGGAAAAGGCGGACCAGCAGATCCTGGACAAGGCGGAGTCGGCGGCCCGTTCGGGCAACGCGGCCCTGGCCCAGCAGACCAGCACGGCCATCGCTGCGGCCACCAAGACGATCGACGCGGACAACGGGCTGCTGGCCAGGGAGAAGGCGCTTGACACGCTGAGCAAGCGCAATCCCGGCTTCCTGCTGCGCCGGATCATGCTCTGGCTGGCGCTCATGTTCATCGATCTCGCGCCGGTCCTGCTCAAGACCTTCTCGCCGCGGACCGTCTACGAGCTGACCCAGCGCGGCCGGGCCGTACGGATGGGCCGTAACGAGATCAACGAGGCCGTGGCGGACAGCGACCACGAGAGCGCCAAGAAGGCCATGACGCGCGAGCGGGACCTGAAGTACCACGAGGAGATCACCGAGATCAGGTTCGACCTGCTCACCGAGGCGGTGCACACGGCGCTGGAGAACGCGGTCAGCCCCGGGCCCGCGGGCGCCGGGCCCGCTGGGGTGGGGGCCGGGGCCGGGGCCTGGGCTGTGCAGGCGGCCGGCCGCGGCGGTGACTACGCCGCCCGCGCGGCGGGTGGCGATGCGGGCCTGGTGATCGGGCGCCGGTGGCTGGTGCGCCGCATGCTGTCGGCACGGCCGGCGCGGGACACGTTCCGTTCGTGGCCGCCGACCTGTACGGCGAGTACCCGTACGAGGTCGTGGTCAAGATCATCGCCCCGCCGCCGCGGGTCGGCGGCCTCGGCGCGGCCAGCGAGCGGCGGCACGCCCTGATGGAGATGTCGCTGCCGCAGGGGCACATCCACGACAACATCGCCGAGGTCCTGGACAGCGACATCGACCCGGAGCACGGCTTCTACATCGTCACGCGGCTGTTCCCCATGACTTTGGACCGGTACCTGCGCGAGGCGACCGAGAACGGCACGCTGACCATCGGCACGGTGGTGCGGCTGGCGCTGCAGATCCTGCAGGGCCTGCGGGCGGCCTGGGAGTTCGGCTTCGTGCACCTGGACCTCAAGCCGGCCAATATCGCGCTGACCGAGGACCTGACGGTCAAGCTCATCGACTTCGGCCTGGCCCGGCACTACCAGAAGGCGGGCGCCAGCTACCCCGCCACCTCCACCGCCCGCTTCACGATGTTCTACGCCCCGCCCGAGCAGATGGAATGCCGGGAGGGCTGGATCAGCCGCAACGCCGATCTGCGGGCCCTGGCCGCGGTCATCTACAAGATGCTGACCGGGCATCCGCCGATGTTCAGGGAAGCCCAGGCCCTCGGCATCGTCGACGAGTCGGGCCAGTGGCACCCGCAGGATCCGACCGCGGTGTTCGACCTCAAGGAACTCATCAGCACCACCGAGCCGGTACTGGTGTCGGAGCTGATCAGCTACGTGCCCCCCGAGCTTGACACGCTGCTGCGCACCTGGCTGCGCCTGGACCCGAACCGGCGCGCGCCGGGAACGCCGCGCACCATGCCGGACCGGGTACGAGAGCAGCTGGTCGCGATCTACGACGAGATGGCCGAGAACGGCGAGGCGGACTACCCGGTCGGTGTCCTGGTCACCCAGGAACCCGCCTTCGCCTCGCTGCGGGCCGACTGGCAGGGCCGGTCCGTCCGCCCCGCACCGGGCGGGGGCACCGGGCCGGCCCCGGCCGCGGACCGGGTGCCGGGCCGTGGCCGCCACGCGCGCCCCGAGGAAGATGACCCGCCGACCATCGTGCCGCCGGACGGCCAGCCGGGCCAGGTACCGCCGATCGGTCCCGACGACGAGGAGTCGACGCTGTCATGACCCGCTCAGTACTCGGGATCGTCACCGATGTCGCGTGGACCTGCTGCCTTTCCGTGGCGGTGGTTCTCGTGGCACGCGCGCCGCTGCTGCTGCGGCCCCGGCTGATCCGCGCACGGCCGGAGGCGGCCGGCGAGGACCGCGCGCCGCAGGCCCCGGACTATGCCGCCGAACCGGCCGGGAGGGCTGGCGAACCGGCTGGCGGACCGGCGGGCGCGGCCGGCGCTGGCCTGCGCGATGAGATGACGCTGCCGCATACGGTGGCCTCCAGCCGGGCGATCCGGACCGGACAGGCCAGGAGCTCACGGCGGGCGTGGCTGTGGGGAGAACGCGGCCTGACCGGGGAACTCTTGCTGACCAGCCAGCAGGTCAGCGTGGGCCGGGCGGCCGAGTGCGACGTCGTGCTGCGGGACCCGACGGTCAGCCGCGAACACGCGGCCCTGACCTACGCGAACGGGGCGTGGTGGCTGCTCCCGGCCATCACCAGCAACGGCACGTGGCTCAACGACACCCCCGTGCAGCCCGGGGAAAGCCGGGTCCTGTCCGACGGTGACCTGCTCCAGTTCGGCCTGCGGACCCTGGTGCGGATGTTCATCCCGCCCGCGCTGGCCGAGCCCGAGCTCGAGTTCGCCGCCGCGGCGCGGACCACTCCGGGCACCAAGCCCGCTGGGCGGCTGGAGGACCTGGACCGCCTGAAGAGCACCGCGGACGCGCACCTGGCCACCCCGCAGCTCCTGGTCATCGCCGATGGCGTGCTCGACAGGCCGTGGCCGCACATCGCGGCGCGGACCGCGGTCATCGAGGTGGCCCGCAGCCCGGCCGGGCAGCCGCTGCCCGAGCTGGTCGAGCGGGTGAACGACTCGATCCTGTCCATCGGCAGGAACGCGCTGCAGCTGACCGGGATGGCCGCCACCCTGGACGTCGTGCGGCTGTTCCGGGACGCGGCCCGGGGCTGGTGCCTGGAGGGCGCGCACGTCGGCGACGGGCAGGTCCTGCTCCAGGACAACCTCGGGATACACCGGCTGACCCGGCAGAACACCGCGGGCGGGCGGCTGGCCGATGTCGATCCGTACCGGGCCGCGGGCCTGGCCGCCGACCCGGACTTCAACCGGCTGACCGCCGCGGTCGGCCTGGCCAGCGAGGTCGACGCGGAGCGGTGGTGGGTCTACGCCGACCACGAACAGCGCCTGGTGCTCACCACGGACGGCCTGGTCAACGCGCTGGGCGGGGAACGCCTGCGCGATGTGCTGCGGAATCACCGATCGGCGGTTCCCGACGACGTGGCCGACCTGCTCATCCAGCTCGCGATCGGTGCCCGGACGGCGCACAACGTCACGGTCATCGTCGCCGATATCGCCATCCCGGACGACTAAGAGGTAGAGATGACAGCTGACGAGCTTGTCATTTGGTCACCCGCATGTGGCCGGTACGTGTACTGCTCGCGCGACGAGATCACCTGGCTCGGCCGCATGGTGCTGAGCGCGGGCCAGGACCGGAACCTGCACCGCGGCATCGTCTGCGCAGGCCTTCGGTACGTGGCCCGCCGGTGGGAGCTGTTCAACCGGGATACCGGCCGGGAGGTGTACCTGGCCCCGCGCCGCCCGGGGACGCCGGCCAGCGCGGAGGCCGCGCGAGCCACTCCCGAGTACGTGCTCCAGGCCGCCACCGTCCTGGCCGAGCCGCACCCGGTCCCGCTGGACCGGGGAGAATGGCTGGTCGGGATCGGGCCGTGGTCTGTCGTGCTGTTCGTCGGGGTGCCGCTGCGCGACGACGACCTGGCCGGGCGTTCGGCTCAGGCCGCGCCGCGGGCGGACGAGGAAGGCGGGCGGAACCGGGCGGCCGAGGCGACGGTCATCACCGACGACGAGCCGCCCGTGGCGGACGCCATAGCCAGGGTCCGGGCATACTTCGACACCCACCGCCGGGTGCAGATGGCGATGGCCTACTACTACCGGGAGTTCATCCGCGGCAAGGTCGCGCCGGCCGAAGTGCCGATGATCGACGTGGCGGCGGCCCTGGACCTGACCAACCAGACGACCATAGCCGACTACAAGAAGGAACTGCAGCGGCTCATCTGGGACCAGCCGGCGGGTCACCAGCAGGCGCTCGCGGAATTCCTGATCAACGCCGGGCTCATCGACCACTTGGTGCTGCGCCGGGCCGAGCAGCTGGCCCAGGCCAACGAGCGGACCGGCAAAGCCGCCGAGGTAAGGAAGCGTTTCGGGTACCGGCAGCGCAGGAGCCAGGGCTAGCCCGCGCCGGGCTGGCGAGGGGCGGTTAGCGGGGGCGGGTACCACGGCCCGTTCGGCAGAAAAAATATCCGGATCCGGACCTCAGCTGGCGGTGCGGGCCCGGGCCGGAGCGGGGTGGGCCGCGTGCCAGGCCACGGCGGTGGCCGCCACCGCGGCCAGGCCGGCGGTGAGCATGGCGGCGCGGTCGCCGGACACGCCGACCGAGCTGTGCCCACCACCGGCGCTTACCGCTTCGGCCACGGCGGGCAGCAGGGCGGCGCCCACCGCGGCGCCGATCTGGCGGCTGGTGTTGATCATGCCGCCGACCAGACCCTGGTCGGAGTCGGCCATGCCGCGGCTGGCCAGCACCACCGACCCGAACGCGGTGCCGGCGGTGCCGAAGCCGATCAGCATGACGACCAGCAGGACCGGGCTGTAGCCGTCGGCGGGCAGCTGGGTCAGGACCGCGAAGCCGGCCGCGGTCGCGGCGCCGGTCAGGACCAGGAGCCTGCTGACCCCGATCTTGCCCGCCAGCCGGGGCCCGAACACGCCCGCGGCGAAGCCGACCACGCCCTGCGGGGCGATGGCCAGGCCGGTGAACAGGGGCGATTCGTGCAGGACCTGCTGCAGGTACAGCGACAGGATGAGCATCTCGCCGCCGTTCCACAGGCCTAGCAGGAACGACAGGGTGCTGCCGTTGCGCAGGCTGGGGCGGCGGAGCAGGGACGGCCGGATCAGCGGCTCGGGATGCCTGGTTTCGGTCTTGACGAACACGGCGGTGGCCGCGGCCGCGGCGACGGTGGCCGCGATGACCAGCGGGGAGGTCCAGCCGAGGACGACGCCCTGGGACACGACGAACACGGCGAGCGCGACGGCGGCGGTGATCAGCAGGGCGCCGCGGATGTCCATTCTGCGCGCGGTCCCTGCTGATTTCGCGGCCGTGCCCAGGATGGCGGGCGCGAGGGCGGCGGCGGCCAGCCCGACCGGGACGTTGACCAGGAAGACCGCCCGCCAGCTGGTGAACTGGACGAGCACGCCGCCCAGGACCTGGCCGGAGACGAAGCCCACGGAGGAGATCGCGCCGTACAGGCCGATAGCGCGGGTTCGCTGCGGGCCTTCGGGGAAGCTGGTGGTGATGAGCGACAACGCGGCGGGCGCGACGATCGCGGCGCCCGCCCCCTGGATGACCCGGGCGGCGATCAGCAGCGCGGGGTCCCTGGCCAGCCCGCCGGCCAGGCTGGCCAGCGCGAACGCGACAAGCCCGACGATGAACATGCGGCGCCGGCCGAGCAGGTCAGCGGCCCGGCCGCCCAGGATGAGCAGGCCGCCGAAGGAGATGGCGTACCCGGTGACGATCCACTGCACCGCGTCCGAGGGCATGTGCAGCTCGCGCTCGATCGAGGGCAGCGCGACGTTCACGATGCTGAAGTCCAGAACGACCATGAACGCGGCGACAAGGATGAGGGCGAGCTGCAGGGGGCGGCGAGTCCGGGGCGGGGTTTGCGGAGAGGCGGTGCCGGGCATGATACCAATCAGATACGGTACGGATCGTTTCGGATTTCTAGAGGGTAGAACCGGGAGATGAACCGGGATATTCCGGGAGGTGAGGCGTTGCCTGCCGAGCCTTTGCCTGCCGAGCCTTTGCCTGCCGAGCCTTTGCTGCCGAGCCTTTGCCTGCCGAGCCTTTGCCTGCCGAGAGGGGCGGAGGGCAGCGGGGGCGGCCGCGGTCGCAGGAGGCGGACCGCGCGATCCTGACCGCCACCGCGGACCTGCTGACGTCCCGGGGGCTAGCCGCCATGTCCATCGAGGAGATCGCGGCGCGGGCCGGGGTGGGCAAGGCCACGATCTACCGGCGCTGGCCGTCCAAGGGCCTGCTGGCGCTGGACGCGTTCGTGGCCTCGTTCCAGGCCCAGCAGCCACTGCCCGACACCGGAACGCTGCGCGGTGACATGATCGCCGCGCTGACCTTGTGGGTCAGGGCGGTCACCGAGACCCCGATGGGGGCGACGCTGACCGGCCTGATCGCCGAGGCGCAGTACGACCCGTCGCTGCGCGCCGCGTGGCGGGAGCGGGTGCTCGAGCCGCTGCGCAGCCAGCACCGGATCATGCTGGACCGGGCCATCGCCCGGGGTGAGATCGCGGCCACCGTCGACCGGGAGGTGGTGCTCGACCTGTTCTTCGGGGCCGCGCAGCACCGGCTGCTGCTCGGGCACCTGCCGCTGACCGACGACTTCATCGCCGAGGTGGTGGACGTGATCCTGGGCGGGATCTTGGTCAGGGCTAGTTGACCACCTGCGGGAAGGCGGCGGGGCTGCGGTGGCCGGCGGTGTCGACCGCGCGCACGCCGAACTGGACGTTGTCCTTGGACATGT
Source organism: uncultured Actinomycetes bacterium (assembly GCA_963819785.1). GTDB lineage: Bacteria > Actinomycetota > Actinomycetes > Streptosporangiales > Streptosporangiaceae > Palsa-504. The sequence continues at coordinate 928,730 of CAWFXW010000026.1, forward strand.
CGAGGGTGACCGTGGTGACGTTGCCGACCGGGATCACGTGGGTCCAGTCCGCCTCGGTGGTCTCCCGCCACACCACCTCGTACCCGGCCAGGTTGGTCTCGGGATTGGCGTTCCAGTCGAGCGTGGTCAGGTTGGTGCCGGGGAAGCCGACCGGCGGAGCGGTATGAATCACCAGGCCCTTCGGCGTACCCGGGTTGGTGGCCAGCGCCCACAGCGCCGCGCCGTTGACCTTGGCCACCCGGGCGGTGTAGTCGAAGTCCACGAACTCCGCCAGGTCGCCGAACTGCACGCCGTTGGCCACCTTGACGTCCTGGTGCTCGTGGTTGAAGTTCTCCCGCGGCTCGGTGAGCCGGGCCGCCGGGTAGCCCTGCTGCTGGAACGAGATGTGGTCGCTGCCGCGCAGGTACCGGTCGCGCCGCCAGATCACCCGGACGTTCATGCCGGTCAGGAAGAACGGCGCCACGCTGGTGACGAACCGGGCCAGCTGGTGGGTGGCGCCGTCGTTCTCGCCGCCGACCGACTGCATGAGCGCGATCTGGTTCGCGGTAGCGGCGGTGGGGATGCCCTCGACGAACAGCCGGACGGTGAACGGATCGGGCCGGGTCCCGTCGAAGGCCTGGCTCGCGCCGACGATGTCGTTGCTGAACATGCCCTGCACGTCGTTGCCCGCGGCCTTCATCTGCTTCGCCATGAAAGCCGACCCGAACAGCCCCTGCTCCTCGCCGGCGACGGTGGCGAACACCAGGGTGCCGGGGAACTGGTGGGTGGCGAACAGCCGGGCGAGCTCGAGCGCGACCGCGACGCCGGACCCGTCGTCGTCGGCGCCGGGAGCATCGTCGGTGAAGTTCAGCACGTCGGTCACCCGGGAGTCCAGGTGCCCGGTGATGACGTAGAAGCGCTCGGGAGACGCGGTGCCCTTCAGCGTCGCGATGACGTTGGTGATCGTGGTGGGCACCGGGATGGTCGCCGAGACCGGCTGGGTGAACGTCTGCTGCTGGACCGTCATCCGGCCACCCGAGGTGGCCGCGATGGCCTGGAACTGCTGGACCACCCAGGCCGTGGCCGCGCCGATGCCGCGCACCGGGTCGGTCTGGCTCGACGCGGTGTGCCGGGTGCCGAACTGAACCAGCCGCAGGATCGTGGCCTTGATCCGGTCGGGGTCCACTTGGCGCAGCAAGGCGGCCAGGCCCGGGTCCGGTATCTGCTTTGTGGCGGCATCAGCGGTGCCGACTAGCGCGGTGCCGCTGATCAGAGGCACGGCGGCCGCGGTGACGGCCGACGCGGATAGAAGCCGCCTGCGGGTTATACGCGCAGAACCGGCCGTCGCCTGAACATCCTTGTTCTCCATGGGGATGACCCAACGACGTATTCGACCAAATGTCAACGACATCTGTCCGGATTTGCGAGGGGCCTTTGCCCCGGTCTGGTCCTGGCTGCGCTTACGGGCCGCGTCGAGGGTTAGCCCGTCGCGGAGGAGGTCCATGAGGAGGCCGTCGGGGGAACTGGCCGTCCCCGCCGCGTTCGTACTGGCGCATCACGCCCACGGGCCGGAAGCCGACCTTGATGTAGCAGCGGGCGGGCCGGGAGGTTGGCCATGGCCGGGCCCTGCACCGGTTCCGAGGTTGGCCATGGCCGGGCGCTCACCGGTGCCGGCGACCCCACGCTTAGCTGCACTCCCGCATAAATTTCATGATGCGGAAAACGTCGTGGTGGATCCGGCTTTCGCGGAGTGCTGTGGCAGCTATGGTTGCCCGGATCCACCGCAGAAGCCGGATCCACCGCGATACTGGGGCAGAAGTGCACCCCGGGGCTCTGGTGCCGTCGGCCCGGGCAAATGCCATCGCGGTGGCGGGCACTGGGCTAGGGTGGCGGGCGCTGGGCTATACGGCGAAGATCCCGCGGGGCAGGGTCATCGACACGACCCAGTTCGGCAGGTCCACGGTTTCGCTGATCTTCAGGTCGCCCGCCACGCTGCACAGGGCGTAGGCCTCGTGCAGGCTCAGCTGCTGGTCGGTGACCAGCCAGTCCACCATGTCGCGGACCGCGTTCTTGGCGTTCTCCATCAGGTCCGGGCCGACGCCGGTGGTGTGGTAGTAGCCGTGGGCGAGCATCTCGGCGGGCATGGCCAGCTGGGTGGGATCCGCGGCGGGCACGATCGCCCGCGGCGAGGCGATCACGCTGTTCTTTATGACCGAGAAGCGCAGGGTGACGGCCATCAGCGTTTCGATCGCGGTCACGCAGACCTCGCCGTCGCCCTGGGCCATGTGCCCGTCCCCCGCGGAGAACTTCGCGCCGGGAGCGTAGACCGGGTACTGGATCCGGGCCCCCTTGGTGAACTGCCTGATGTCGGCGTTGCCGCCCATGGCGCCGCTGACGCCGGGCGGCAGCGTGCGATACATGCCCTTGCGCATCGGCGCGACGCCGTAGATCCCCATGAACGGGGCAACCGGGATCCGGGCCTGCCGGCCGGTGTCGGCGCCGACGAAGATGGCGAAACCGGTGTTCTGGCCTCGCTCGAAGGTGAACAGCTGGACGAACGGCGAACCACTGTTGTACGGCTGATCCTCGGGGATCGCGCCCGGCACCGGCCCCGGGTTGGGGTCGCTGATCTGGGAAGCCTCGGTGAACTGGGTGATCGGGGCGAGCACATCGGGCCGGAGCGAGCCGAACATGCCCAGGGCCGGGCCGATCACCACGTAGCCGAAGTCCACCAGCGGGGCCACGTCCAAGACCTCGACCTCGAGGATGTCACCGGGCTCGGCGCCCTCGATCTCGACCGGGCCGGTCAGCGGGTGGACCCGGGCCAGGTCCACGGTCAGGCTCGCCTCCGGCGTCAGCGTGCGAGCCGCCTCGCCGATATCCAGGGCGTCCCGGCACAGCAGCTGGACCACTTCCCCGGGCCGTACGGTGACCGCCGGCGGAAGGTCGCGGTTCCACCGGGTGTGCAGGATCTGGCTGTAGCCGTCCACGACCCGCGCCCCGCCCGGCCCGGCGACCACGTCGGGCGAGCCGCCAGCGATGTCCATGCCACCGACCACCCCGCCGCCCGCAGCCAGGGTGGAGAACGCGGTCGCGGCCGCCGGGCCGAGCGCGGTCTGCTGGATCAGGGAACCGCCTCCGGCGTTACCCGAGTGGACGAAACACATCACGGCCTCCTCGCCTCTTGTCGGAGCGCGGCCAGCCGTGGTCCCGCCCGGAACAGCAGCACCACAGGCCGCCATTTTCCTACCATCCCGTAGTGCGAGTGACCGCTGATGCGCTGACGGGACACGACGGGCATTCTCCCACCCGCGCTTTGGTTGGGCGGGAGGCGGACGGGTAGCAGCCGAGACGGGCTCGGTTTGGCGCGTTCCGTATCACGTTATATCTTGAGATTGACAGCTTGTTGAGTGGCATGCCTCGAGAGCGTGTCGCCTCGTGGCGAAGGAGATTCGGCGATGACCGATTTTGAGCAGCAAGTACGGACCTGGTGGGCCAAGCTGACCGCGTGGCTGCGCGGCGAGCAGGCCGCCGAGGGAAGCCGCAAGGCCAAGGCGGCCCTGCGGGACTTCCGGGAGAGCGAGACCGGGCGCAAGGCCGAGGCGGCCATCCGCGACCTGCGCGAGGGCGAGACGGGACGCAAGGCCCGGGAGGCGCTCAAGGACCTGCGCGACAGCGACACGGGCCGTAAGGCGCGCGAAGCGCTGCAGGACCTGCGGGACAGCGAGACCGGACGCAAGGCGCAGGCGGCGTTCCGCGATCTGCGGGACAGCGCCACGAACCGCAACAAGTCCTGACGCGGGGCGGGCGGGACGACGCGGGCGGCGGGACTGACGCCGGGCGGGCGGCGGACGGCGAGCGGGTGTACCGCGGGAGCGGGGTGACGGCTGCGCTGAGACGCAGGTAATCCGGGCGGGCGTGCGGAGAGGTGCCTGTCGCCGTGGGGGGTATATATGCTTCATACGGCCATTTGACCTGCACGGATGTTGGCGCTAACGTCGGCCCCGGCTGATCGCTGGCTACACAGCGCGCGGCAAGGGAGGCACCACGTGACGCGGTCATCGGGCGAGAGAGCCGAGAGCCCGCCGACGGCGTCGGTGGTCAGCGGTCCGGGCAGCCTGGGACGGCCGCCGGTCATGGCCGACGTGGCGCGGCTGGCCGGGGTTTCGCACCAGACCGTGTCGCGGGTGCTCAACGACCACCCGAACGTTCGCCCGCCGACGCGCGACAAGGTGCTCGCCGCCATCCGCGCGCTTGCCTACCGGCCGAACGCCGCGGCTCGCACGCTGGTCACCCGCAGAACCCACACGCTGGGCGTGATCAGCTTCGACACCATGCTGTACGGGCCGGCGTCGATGCTGTACGGCTTCGAGCGCGCGGCGCACGACAGCTACTTCGTATCCATCGCCAGTTTGCCGGCGCTGGACCGCCGGTCGATGCTGGATGCGGTGGACCGGTTCCTCGGCCAGGGGGTCGAGGGCATCATCGTGATCGCGACGCAGGACACCGCGGTGGCCGCGCTCGCGCACGTGCCCGCCGAGGTGCCGCTGGTCGCCGTCGGCTGCGGTACCAAGGCGGCGGTGACCTCGGTGGCCATCGACAACGCGGCCGGGGCGGCCGCCGCGACCCGGTACCTGCTCAGCCTCGGGCACCGGACCGTGCACCACATCGCCGGGACCACGGCCCACCTCGACGCCCAGGAACGCATCGACGGGTGGCGGCGGGCGCTGGCGGAGGTCGGCGCGCCGGAACCCGCGGTGCTGCCCGGCGACTGGTCGGCCTCGTCCGGCTACGAGATGGGCCGCCGGCTGGCGGCCGATCCGGACGTCACCGCGGTGTTCTGCGGGAACGACACGATGGCGCTCGGCGTCATGCGAGCCCTGGCCGAGCAGGGGCTGCGGGTCCCGCGCGACGTGAGCATCGTGGGCTTCGACGACGTTCCGGAAGCGGGCTTTTACAGCCCGCCGCTCAGCACGGTCCGCCAGGACTTCGGCGAGGTGGGACGGCAGGCGCTCAGCACGCTCACCGACCGGATGTCGGGTGCGATCGAGGCGGGCCTGCGGGTGCGGATCGCGCCGGAACTGATCACCAGGGCCAGTGCCGCGCCGCCGGGCGTTGACCCGGCGGGCCGCTGATCCGGCGGGCCGCTGACCACGCGGGCCGGGCCGCCGGCCAGACTGGTGGCGGCCGGCGCACCGTGGCCGCCAGCGGCTGGCTGATCCCCCTGCCGAATGAGCCGCCGGGATTGAGTCGCCGGGCGAGAGCGAGAATGCACCTGGACATACGTAGGATGAGGCGGATGGATGGATGTTAGCGCTAACAAGAATGGCCAGGGCAATGCCTATGCAACGGACGTCGACGCAGGTGACGGTCACATGGCGGCGTAGGTGCGGGCGATGCCTACGTGGTGGGCGTTGACTTCGGCACGCTGTCGGCCCGGGCGCTTGTGGTACGGGTCAGTGACGGCACCGAGGCGGGCACCGCCGTCCGCGAGTACGCGCACGGCGTGATCGACCGGTCGCTGGCCGGGCACGGCGAACTTCCGCCGGACTGGGCGTTGCAGGACCCCGGCGACTACACCGAGGCGCTGAGCGTGGCCGTCCCGGCCGCGATCAGGGACGCCGGCATCGACCCGGCCCAGGTGATCGGCGTGGCCACCGACTTCACCGCGTCCACCTGCATGCCGGTGCTCGCCGCCGGGACACCGCTGTGCCAGCTCCCGCACCTGACCGGGCGGCCGCACGCCTATCCCAAGCTGTGGAAGCACCACGCCGCCCAGTCACAGGCGGACCGGATCAACGCCGCCGCGCACGAGCGCCAGGAGAAGTGGATCAACCGCTACGGCGGGAAGATCTCCTCGGAGTGGCAGTTCGCCAAGGCGCTGCAGGTGCTCGACGAAGACCCGGAGATGTACCAGCTCGCCGACCGGTGGATCGAGGCCGCGGACTGGATCATCTGGCAGCTGTGCGGGACCGAGACCCGCAACGCGTGCACCGCCGGGTACAAGGGCATCTTCCAGGACGGCCAGTACCCGTCCCGGGACTACCTGGCCGCGCTCGATCCGCGCTTCGCGGGGTTCGCGGCCGGCAAGCTGGCCCACCCGATCTCCCCGCTCGGCGGGCTGGCCGGCTGGCTGACCCCGGCCGCGGCCGCGCTGACCGGCCTGCCGGAGGGGATCGCGGTCGCGGTCGGCAACGTGGACGCGCACGTCACGCTGCCCGCGGCGGGCTCCTGCGCGCCGGGCACGATGGTGGCCATCATGGGCACCTCCACCTGCCACGTGATGAACGGCACCGGGCTGGCCGAGGTGCCGGGCATGTGCGGGGCGGTGGACGGCGGGATCGTCGCCGGGCTGTGGGGCTACGAGGCGGGGCAGAGCGGCGTCGGCGACATCTTCGCCTGGTTCACCAGGAACGGGGTGCCCGGCGAATTCGCCGAGCAGGCCCGGCGCCGCGGCGTCTCGCTGCCGCAGCTGCTCGACGAGCTGGCCGCCGCCCAGCCGCCGGGGGCGCACGGGCTGATCGCGCTGGACTGGGAGAACGGGAACCGCTCGGTGCTGGTGGACGCCGGCCTGTCCGGCGCCATCGTGGGCCTGACCCTGGCCACCACGGCCCCGGAGATCTACCGTGCGCTGCTGGAGGCCACGGCGTTCGGCACCCGGCTGATCATCGAGACGTTCAGCGCCTCGGGCGTGCCCGTCAACGAGTTCGTGGTGGCGGGCGGGCTGATCAAGAGCGCCCCGCTGATGCAGATCTACGCGGACGTCATCGGCCGCCCGCTCAGCGTGATCGGCTCCGACCAGGGACCGGCACTCGGCTCCGCCATTCACGCGGCCGTGGCCGCGGGCGCCTACCCGGACGTGCCCGCCGCGGCCGCCGCCATGGGCAGCGTCAACCGGGACGTCTACCGGCCGGACGGTGCCCGCGCCGAGGTCTACGACCAGCTGTACGCCGAGTACGTCCTGCTGCACGACTACTTCGGGCGCGGCGCGAACGAGGTCATGTACCGGCTGCGGGCCATCCGGGACCGGGCGATGGAAGGCGGCTCGCGATGAACCCCTCGGTCACGGCGCTTCGGGAGACGGTCTGCGCGCTGCACGCCGAACTGGTCCGCAACGGCCTGGTCGCCTGGACGTCGGGCAACGTGTCGGCGCGGGTCCCGGGCACGGAGCTGATGGTGATCAAGCCGAGCGGCGTGTCCTACGACGACCTGACCCCGTCCTGCATGGTCGTGTGCGACCTGCAGGGCAAGCCGGTCTCGGCGGAGTCGCTGAGCCCGTCGAGTGACACCGCCACGCACGCCTACATCTACCGGCACATGCCCGAGGTCGGCGGGGTGGTGCACACCCACTCGACCTACGCGACCGCGTGGGCGGCGCGGGGCGAGGCCATCCCGTGCGTGATCACCGCGATGGCCGACGAGTTCGGCGGCGAGATCCCGGTCGGCCCGTTCGCGTTGATCGGCAGCGACGAGATCGGCCGGGGGGTGGTGGCCACGCTGGCCGGGCACCGCTCCCCCGCCGTCCTGATGCGCAGCCACGGCGTGTTCACCATCGGCGGCACCGCCCGGGACGCGGTCAAGGCCGCCGTGATGTGCGAGGACGCGGCGCGGACGGTGCACCTGGCCCGCGCCTACGGCGAGCCGGCGCTGCTGCCCTCCGACCAGGTGGACGCGCTCTACGCCCGCTACCAGAACCACTATGGCCAGCGATGAGGACACTAGGTAAGGAGTGATCTTGATGTCCGCCGAGCAGATCTGGACCAGACGCAAGCCGCGCATCGGAATCCTCGGGATCATGCAGGACCTGTACGACGACATGATCCCCGGTATCGCGCAGCGGCAGGAAGGCTACGCCGCCGAACTCGCCGCGCACCTGTCCGACGTCGCGGAGTTCACCCCCAGCAAGGCGATCAAGTACCGGGAGGACGCCGAGCGCGCCATGCGCGAGTTCGAGAACGCGGACCTGGACGGCGTGCTGGTGGTGATGCTCACCTACGGCCCGGCCATGCGGGTGGCGCGGCTGCTCTCGGAGTCCCGGCTGCCGGTGTGCCTGGCCAACATCCAGCCGGAACCCACCGTGACGCCGGCTGGGACATGGCGGACATGACCTACAACCAGGGCGTGCACGGCGCGCAGGACACGGCCAACGCCATGGTTCGGGCCGGGAAGCGGTTCGCGGTGCTGACCGACGACTGGCGGAGCGGCACGTTCCGCGAGGACGTGGGCCGCTGGGCGCGGGCGGCGGCCGCGGCCACCGCGTGGAAGCGGCTCAAGGTGGCGATCTTCGGCTACGCGATGAACGAGATGGGCGACATCCGGGTGGATGAGTCGGCGCTGGTCCGGACGCTGGGCCCGGCCATCATCTCGGTCGCGCAGGGCGACCTGTACCGGGGCATGCAGGAGGCTCGCCCCGAGGCGGTGGCGTCGGTGATCGCGTTCGAGGACGAGCACTTCGAGATCGACCCGCGGCTGTCGGAGACCGAGCGTACGGACCACGCCCGTATGCAGGTGGCGATCGAGAATATTCTGAACGAACGTGGCTTCGGCGCGTACACGGCCCACTTCGACGCGATCGGGGAGGACGGCCGGTTCAGCCGGCTGCCCCTGGCGGCGGCGTCATCGCTGATGGCCAAGGGCTACGGGTACGCCGCCGAGGGCGACGTGCTCACCGCCTGCCTGGTCTACGCCGGGCACGTCCTGATCGGCGACGCGCACTTCACCGAGATGTACGCGATGGACTTCCCGTCGGACTCGGTGCTGATGAGCCACATGGGTGAGGGCAACTGGAAGGTCGCGCGCAGCGACCGGCCGGTCAAGCTGATCAAGCGGCCGTTGGGCATCGGGCGGCTGGAGGACCCGCCGACGTTCCTGTTCCAGTACCAGCCGGGCCCGGCCACCCTGGCCACGCTGGTCTCGCTGGAGGGCGAGCGGTTCCGGCTGGTCGTCGCCGAGGGCCAGAACCTGGACAGCCAGCTGCTGCCGGCGCTGGAGATGCCGTACGGCCAGTTCCGGCCCGCTTCGGGGCTGCGCAAGTGCCTCAACGGGTGGCTGAGCGCCGGCGGGCCGCACCACGAGGTAATGAACCTGGGCCACCACGCCGCTGACTGGAAGGTGTTCTGCCAGCTGACCGGGATCGAGTTCGTCCAGGTGTAAGCGGGGCGAGGGCAGCCGGCCGTCCGGGAACAGCAAGCTGCGCGTCCCTCCCACAGAGCGGACGTCACGCCGGGATCGTTCCGGGAACGTTACCGCTCAGCGCAGGATCTGCCACCTGGCAGGGTGAGGGCGGAATACCACGGCCCGTTCGGGATAAAGGTAGGGCGCGGCCGGATCGCGGGCACCTTCCGCCGATGCGTTAAACGACCGTTTCGTGGCGTGTTGGTCGCTGGGGTCGTGGTGTGCTGGTCGCTGGGGTTGTGGTGCGTGGTCGCTGGGGAGCCCGTGGCGCCGAAATTCGGTTGCGCGGCGGCGGGCCGGTGTGGCAGCCTGCAGCGGACCGGGCCCGGCCTGCCGCTGCTGGCCCGCTGAGCGGAAGGGAGACGCCAGATGTATATGCCCGTCGCGGGCGCGCTGCCGCCTGCCCTGTCCGATTCTCAGCTGGGGAGCATCACCCGTGTCCGACTATCATTCCGCGTACGACGGAAAGTTCACCTCTGGCCGCGGTAAGCGGCGCTTTGACGACGACGATCCGACTTCCGTTAAGCGCGTCCGGGGACGCCGGGCGCTGCCGTCGCTCGAGACCTTCGACGCCACCGACAGGCTGCCGGATGGCGATCGCTGGTCCACCTGGGACCAGTCCACGCCGACCGAGCGCGGTCCCAGGCCGTATCCGGACTGGCTGGTCACCGAGCTCGCCGCGGTCGATACCGAGCTCGGCATCCTGAAGACCGGCAAGGAGGCCGACGTCTTCCTGGTCCGCCGCGGCATCCCCGGAACGGACCGGTCCTGCCTGCTCGCGGCCAAGCGATACCGGACCTCGGACCACCGGATGTTCCACCGCGACAGCGGCTACCTGGAGGGGCGGCGGACCCGGGAGTCCCGGGTCAACCGGGCGGTGGCCAGCCGGAGCGCGTTCGGGCGGCAGGCCATCGCCGGGCAGTGGACCGCCGCGGAGTTCACCGCGCTGACCCGGCTGAGCTTGGCCGGAATCCCCGTACCGTACCCGGTGCAGATCCTGGGCACCGAGTTGCTGCTCGAGTTCATCGGGTCGGCGCACGGGACGGCCGCGCCGCGGCTGGCCGAGACCCGGCCCGGCCCGGCCGAGCTCGCGGACCTGTGGGACCAGATGGTCGGCGCGCTGGTCGCCCTGGCCCGCGACGGCCTGGCGCACGGCGACCTGTCCGGATACAACGTGCTGGTGCACGACGGGCGGCTGGTCATGATCGACCTGCCGCAGGTGGTCGACGTGATCGCGAACCCGCGCGGGGCCTTCTTCCTGAACCGGGACGCGGAGAACATCGGCCGGTGGTTCGGCAGTCACGGGCTGGCGGGGGTGCACCCGGAGCCGGGGGACCTGGCGGCGCTGCTGCGGCGGGAAGCCCGCCTCGACTGAGGCTATGGCGCGCGGAGCTGGGAGCCGGCCCGCCCCGCCGCAAGTGCAGGGTTCGCGGGACGGGCCGGTCCCGGTTCGGCGCCGTACGGGTGCCGGGTCGTTCGGATAGCGCTGGATTTCCGAATGCGCGTCATACTGGCGGCGCGGGGTCCTTGGCGGCGCGGGGTCCGCCCCCCGGAGCGGGCGCCGCGCCAATTCCGAGCATGGCGGTGCTACCTGAACAACCGCTGAGCAGAACCTCCGGGATTTCCCCGACTAAGAGCGCCTTTCAGACGCCGCGGACCGCCCTGATCGTCTCGCGCAACGAGCTCATCGTGGCCAGCACGGCCGAGGGCTCGTACCCGCAGTGCGCCATGCAGTTGGCGCACCGGGGGTCCTTGCCGCGCCCGTAGGAGTCCCAGTCGGTGGTCTCGATGAGCTCTTTGTAGGTCTTCACGTACCCGTCGTTCATCAGGTAGCAGGGCTTCTGCCAGCCGAGCAGCGAGTAGGAGGGGATGCCCCACGCCGTGCAGCCGAAGTCGGTCTTGCCCTCGAGGAAGTCCAGGAACAGCGGCGTGTGGTTCAGCCGCCACTTGCGCCTGCGGCCGTCCGCGAACGCCTTGCGGAACAGCTCGCGGGTCTCGGTCACGCCGAGGAAATGCTCCTGATCGGGCGCCTTCTCATAGGCGTACGCGGGCGAGATCTGCATTTCGTCGATGCCCAGGTCGTCGTTCAGGTAGTTCAGGACATCGATGATCGTCTGCGGGGTGTCGGTGTTGAAGAACGTGGTGTTCGTGTTCACCTTGAATCCGCGCGACTTGGCCAGCTTGATCGCCGCGACCGCCTCGTCGAATACGCCTTCCTTGCAGACCGACTCGTCGTGCCGCTCGCGCAGCCCGTCGACGTGCACCACCCAGGCGAAATAGGGCGACGGCTTGAACTTGTCGATCTTCTTGGGCAGGAGCAGCGCGTTGGTGCACAAGAAGACGAACTTCTTGCGCTCTATTAGCTTCGCGACGATGACGTCGATCTGCGGGTGCATGAGCGGCTCGCCGCCGGCGATGGACACCATCGGCGCGCCGCACTCCTCGATCGCGGCCAGGGCCTGCTCGACCGGCATCCGCTGTTTGAGGATGTCGTGCGGTTGCTGGATCTTCCCGCAGCCCGCGCACTTCAGGTTGCAGGCGAACAGCGGCTCGAGCTCCACGAGCAGCGGAAACTTCTTATTACCAGCCAGCTTCTGGCGCATCAGGTAGGACCCGACGCGCATGGACTGACGTAGTGGCATAGGCATTTACTGCCGTACCTCCTTGGGCAGGCCGAACCGGATTGATTCTGTGGTCGTCACTTTTTCCTGGACCGTCACCGGCCCGAGGCCGGACAGCGCCGCGATGATCTCCTCCACTACGGCGGGCGGCGCGGAGGCGCCCGCGGTCAGGCCGATCGTGGATACTCCGGCCAGCCAGTCGAGCTGGATATCCTCGGCCCCGTCGATCAGGTAGGCCGGCGTGCCGGCCCGCTCGCAGGTCTCCACCAGCCGGACCGAGTTGGATGAGTTCTTCGAACCCGCCACCAGCACCAGGTCGGAGCCGGCGGCGACCGCGCGCACCGCGACCTGCCGGTTGGTGGTCGCGTAGCAGATGTCGTCGCTGCCCGGCGCGCGCACCGCGGGGAAGCGTTCGCGCAGCGCGCCGGACACCTCGGCGGCCTCGTCTACCGACAGCGTGGTCTGCATCAGGTAGGCGACGCGCTCACCGTCCGTTAGCTTGAGCGCGGCCACGTCGGCGGCGGTCTGGACCAGGACGGTCGAGTCGGGCGCCTCGCCCAGCGTGCCCTCGACCTCCTCATGCCCGGCGTGGCCGATGAGCGCGACCGTGTACCCGTCGGCGGCGAACCGCCGGGCCTCGGCGTGCACCTTGGACACCAGCGGGCAGGTGGCGTCGATGACGGCCAGCCCCCGGCGGGACGCGTCCTCGCGGACCGCCGGCGACACGCCGTGCGCGGAGAAGACCACGGTCGCACCGTCGGGCACCTGGTCCAGTTCGTCGACGAACACCGCGCCGCGGCTTTCCAGGTCGCCCACCACGCGGGTGTTGTGCACGATCTGCTTGCGCACGTAAACCGGCTCGCCCTGGCGCTCCAGGACGCGCTCCACGATCTCGATGGCGCGCTCCACGCCGGCGCAGAACGACCGCGGTCCGGCCAGCAGCACCTGCCGGGTCCCGCACGCCGCGGCCCAGCGCTGCGCCACCGGCGCGGCGGCCCGCAGCGAGCGCAGCGCGGCCAGCCCGCCCGAGACGATGCCGGCCAGCGGGTGGTCCGGGGTGTCGGACACGGCCCGGATCACCGCCACCGGGCGTCCGCCCGCCGCGGCGGCCAGCGGCGCCGACTCCATGTCGGCCAGCAGCCAGCCCTCGGCGGCCAGCTTGGCCCGTTCGGCGCGGCGGACCAGGTGGTCGACCGTGGTGATCCGGCCGGTGCGCGCGGTCAGCCCGGCGCGGCGCAGCTCGCCGGCCAGGATCGGCGCGGAGAGGCAGGTCACGGTGCCTGCTTCCGGGCCCACCTGCGGGCCCACCTCGGTCCCGACGACGAGGTCGCCCGGGCTGAGGTCGGTGCCCAGGCCGCCGCCCACGCCCATGATCATCATTTGGCCGAACGGTTCTTGGCTCAGGCGTCCGGCCTGCCGCGCCGCGCGCGTGGTCCCGTAACCGGTGCGGATTACCGCCGGGGGTTCGGGAAGGCTGTGCTGGCCCGGGGGGACGACCGTGCTGGCCTGGCCGCCTGTGGCGGCGGGCCCATGCCCCCCCGCACGCAGGCCGCGGCGGATGGCCCGGGCCTCGATCCGCAGCGGCGCGAGCAGGAGCAGCGAGTCCTGCTCCTCCGCGTCGTCGGTCGCGGTGTCGCTGTCGCGCGGCCGCGGGATGGTCTCCGTCATGCGCTGCCTCCGGATGTATGGGCCGTCACGAACCGGCCGAGTGCGCTCAGCGGGAAGGCCAGGCGGTACAGGTGGTAGTTGATGTAGAAGTCGCCGGGGAAGCCGGTCCCGGTGTACTGCGGCTCGTCCCAGCTCCCGTCCGGCCGCTGGGTCTGCGCCAGCCAGCGGATGCCGCGCTCGGCCGCTGTGCTGTGCTGATGGCTTTGCTCGCTCCGCTCGCGGTGATCGCCGGCCGCGATCAGGGCTAGCAGGGCCCAGGCGGTCTGCGAGGCGGTGGAGGTCCCCCGGCCGGCCAGCGCCTGGTCGTCGTAGGAGCGCAGGTCCTCGCCCCAGCCGCCGTCGGGGTTCTGGTGCTGCTCGAGCCAGGCCACGGCCCGGCGGATGGCGGGCTTGGACGGCCGCACCCCGGCCGCGATCAGCGCGGGAACCACGGCGCCGGTGCCGTAGATGTAGTTCGCGCCCCACCGGCCGAACCACGATCCGTCGGGTTCCTGGGCCCTCAGCAGCCAGACCACGCCGCGGCGCGCCGCCGGGTGGCCGGCCTGCCCCTCGGCGGCGAACGCCTCGACGATGTGCGCGGTGACGTCGGCCGAGGGCGGGTCGATGACCGCTCCGAAGTCGCAGAACGGCAGCTTGTTCACCAGCGCGCGGGTGTTGTCCGCGTCGAAGGCGCCCCAGCCGCCGTCCTTGGACTGCATCCCGGCCAGCCAGCGCAGCCCGCGCTCGATGGCGGGCTTGGCGTCGTTGGCCGGGAAGGCGACCCGCCGCAGCGCCAGCACGATCTCGGCGGTGTCGTCGGTGTCGGGATAGTTGTCGTTGTCGAACTCGAAGGCCCAGCCGCCGGGGGCCAGGTCCGGCCTGCGGACCTGCCAGTCGCCCGGCCCGTGGATCTCCTCGCCGAGCACCCACTGCCCCGCGCGGACCAGGGCCGGGTGATCGGGCGGCAGGCCCGCGTCGGCCAGGCCGATCATGGTCAGCACGGTGTCCCAGACCGGCGACTGGCACGCCTCGAGGCGGCGCACCGGGCCTTCCGGGCCCTCCTCGGTGATGGTGAACCGGTCAAGGCCGTTGAGCCCGCGTTGCATGACAGGGTGCTCGAGGTCGTAGCCGAGGAGGTTCAGCGCCATCAGCGAGTACACCCAGGGCGGCTGGATGCCGCCCCAGCAGCCGTCCCGCTCCTGCCGGGCGATGACCCACTCCGCGCAGCGGCGCAGCGCGGCTCGCCGGACCGACTTCACGGGCCGGTACCGGTGCAGGGCTTTGTTCAGAGCGTTGAACACGTGGGCCCAGGGGTCCGTTGTGGCGGACTCGGCGGGGAGGGGGCGCGCGTCGAAGAAGCGGGGCGTTCGGGGGCCGCGGCCGTGCGGGCCGCCGGTCTTCAGCTCGTCGATGGTGAACGGGAGCGGGCGGGACGGGCGGAACGACTGGACGATGGCCAGGGCCACGAGCGTCTGCCGGGCCCAGCACCCCCAGTCGTAGATGTTCAGCGGGAACCAGGCCGGCAGGTAGATCAGCTCGGGCGGGATGACCGGCAGGTCGTCCCAGGACCACCGGCCGGACACGGCCAGCCAGATCCGGGTGAACACCCGGGTGGCCTGCACGCCGCCCTGGGCCAGGATCCAGTCGCGGGCCCGCGTCATGTGCGCGGCGTCCGGCTCGTCGCCGGCCAGCCGCAGCGCCACGTAGGCCTCGACCGTGGTGGACAGGTCGCCGGGCCCGCCGTAGAAGTTGGCCCAGGTCCCGTCGTCCCGCTGCTGGTGCCGGATCCAGCGCGCCGCCGCCGCGATCGTCTGGTCGTCATGCAGGCCGAGGAACTCGCGCAGCAGCAGGTCCTCGGCGTCCATGGTGACGTTGGTCTCCAGCTCGCCCTGCCACCAGCCCTGGGTGCTTTGCAGGCCGAGCGCGTGATTACGAGCCCGGCTCAGGGTGTCGCGGGCGAGGTCGAGGACCGCGGGGTCAGCTACCACTGGCGGGCCGTGATGAACTCGGCGATCGCGGTCAGCTCGGCGCGGACGTTGGCGGGCAGGTCGATGTCGGCCAGGCTGGCGTTGGCCGCGGCCAGTTCGGCGTCGGCCTCGCGCTCGGCCCACTGCTTGCCGCCCGCGGCGACGATCAGGTCGGCCGCGCGGATCAGGTCGTCCTCGCTCAGCGGCTGCGGGTCGATGAGCAGCGCGCGCAGTTCGGCGGCCTGGGGCGTGCCGCTGGTCAGCGCGGCCACCACCGGCAGCGACTTCTTGCGGGCCCGCAGGTCGGCGCGCACCGGCTTGCCGGTGACCTCGGGCGCGCCCCAGATGCCGAGCAGGTCGTCGGTGAGCTGGAAGGCCTGCCCGACGTGCGCGCCGAACCCGGCCAGGGCCATGGCCAGCGTCGGCGGGGCGCCCAGGTGCACCGCGCCGATGCTGCACGCGCAGGCCATCAGCGCGGCGGTCTTGTTGCCGGCCATCTCCAGGCACTCGGTCAAGGTCACGTCGTCGCGCTTCTCAAAGGCCAGGTCCGCGCCCTGCCCGGCGATCAGCCGCTGTACCGCGGCGGACAGGCAGCGGGCCGCCCACGGGCCCTGCGGAGTGCCGTCCTCGAGCAGCATGTCCTGGGCCAGGGCCAGCAGCGCGTCACCGGCCAGGATGGCGGCGCCGACGCCGAACACGGTCCAGGCGGTGGGCCGGTGCCGGCGCTCGGTGTCGCCGTCCATGATGTCGTCGTGCAGCAGGGACCAGTTGTGCACCAGTTCCACGGCGACCGCGGCGGTCACGCCGCGCTCGGGCGGGGCGCCGGTGGCGCGGGCAGACAGCAGGGCCAGGGCGGGCCGCAGCGCCTTGCCGCTGCCGCCGCCGGTCGGGTTGCCCTCGGCGTCGGCGAAGCCGAAGTGATACGCCGCGACCACACGGACGTCCGGCGTCAGCCGACCGATGGCCGCCTCGATCGCCGGGCTCACCAGGTCTCGCGCCACGGCCACGCCCTCGGGCATCACTGCAGTCACTGACGTTCCCCTATCGTTGAGGTCGTTTCGTTCGCTTCGTTCGCTTCGTTCGCTTCGGATTCCGATTCCGATTCCGATTCCGATTCCGAAAGTACGGAATCGGAATATCCGGTGCTGGGCTGTCCGGGATCGGGCTGTCCGGGGTGGGGCTGTCCGGGATCGGGTTGTCCGAGGCGGGGCTGCCCGGGTGCGGACAGGACGGTACGGCGGAGTTCGATCGCGGCGGACAGGCCGCTGCGGACCGCGCTCTCCATGGTGTCGGGCCAGCCGGTCGCGGTCCACGCGCCCGCCAGGACCAGGCCGGGCAGGTTGGTGGCCGCCGCGGGGCGGAGCCGGGCGGTGCCCGGAGCCTGGCGGAACGTCGCGCGCCGCTCGCGGGTCACGAAGAACTCGACGACCTGCGCCTCGCGCGCGGCCGGGAACAGTTCGGCCAGCGCGGGGAGGAACTGCTCACGCAGCGCGGCCGCGGGCACGTCCACGTACTGATCGGCCGCCGACAGCGAGATGGCCAGGTACTGCGGCCGCCTCGCACCACTCGCACCACTCGTAGCGCCCGTGACATCGGCGGCGGAGTGAAACCGCGGTTTCACCACACTAGAAGGTGCTGAAACCGGGGATTCATCACCATTGGGGGAAGCGGGCGCGGGGGCAGGGAGGCGGTCGAGGCCGGAGATGCTGGTGCGGTCGAAGACCCACTGGACGGGCGAGTCCACGGCGGCGACGAAGGGCTGGTCCATCACCGGGCGGTCGTAGATCACGTGCACGTTGACGATGGGCGAGGCGCCGAGGCCGGCCCAGCCCGCGACGGTCGCCTCGGGCAGCGCGCCCGGCGGGATCAGGCGGGCCGCGGCCTCGTGCGGCACGGCCAGGACCACGGCGTCCACGACGAGGTCCGTCGCGGCGGCCTCATCGGAGCTCGCTGAGGCGTCATCGGCGGGGTCCGCGGGGCGAGCGAGGCGGATGCGGAAGGCGGGGCGGGAGGAGGCATTGGGGTCGATGGGAGTGGTGAGGTCGGTGAGGTCGGTGGGGGTGGTGGGGGTGGTGGGCTCGATGGCGGAGACTTTGGCGTTTAGGAGGACTTGGCCGCCTAGTTTGGTGAGGTGGGTGGCGCCGACGTCGCCGTGGAGTTCGCCCAGGGGGAGGGCGGGGACGCCGATGTCGGCGGCGTTGTTCTTGCCGAGCAGGCCGGTCTTGACCACGAAGGCGGCCAGGGACAGGGACGCGTCGTCGCCGGCGATGTTCAGGGCCGAGACGCTGAACAGGTCCCACAGGGCGCGACGGGAGCGCTCGGTCTGGCCACGGGCCGCCAGCCAGTCGCCGAAGCGCTGCTCGTCGACCCCGGGACGGGCCGGGTCGACGAAGCGCATGGCAAGAGCGGGTCGTGCCACTTTGGCCCGTTCGGACAAAGAGAGAAAGGGGTACCGGCCCAGGGCGGGCAGCATATGCAGGGGGCCAGGCAGCGCGGTCCTGCGGAGCCGGCCCAGGGACGGGGGCAGGTGCGGAGTGGCGGCGGGGGCCAGCACGCGCACGTCGAAGCGGTCCTGGATCGGGGCGTGCTCGGTCATGCCGAGCTTGCCGAGCAGGTCACGGTAGGCGGTGCAGCAGCCGAGGAAGATGTGCTGGCCGGTGTCGACGGTCAGGCCGTCGCGGTTGAACGAGCAGGTCGCGCCGCCGAGGCGGGGCCGGGCCTCGAGCAGGGTGACCGCCGCGCCCGCTTCGGCGAGCGCGATCGCGGCGGTGATCCCGGCCAGGCCGCCGCCGATCACAGCGACCGAAGGAGGCGGGCTGGGGAGGTGCGCGGAGCTATTCGCGGGCGTCATCCGAACCTCCCGGACAGGGCCTTGACCGCGACCGTGGCCTTTTCCCGGCCGGACAGTGACATCCGGCCGCGCAGGACGGCGGCGGGCTCGGCGGCGATGCGCTCAAGCAGGCGGCGGTAGATGCCGGCCATCGCGCCGGTGCAGGCCGCGCTGCGGCGGTCGAGAACCGGCAGCAGCTTCCACCCGGTGGCGTACCAGTCGCGAGCGCGCTCGGCCTCGAACTCGACCAGGCGGACGAAGCCCGGCCCGGGGGGGATGGGGGGGCCGAGGGGGTCTGGGGGGAACGGCTTCCCCCCAGGAGCGGGGGGGGTCTGGGGGGGGTCGTCCCCCCCGAGGTCAACACTGAACTTGGCCAGGTCCTCGGCGGGCAGGTAGACCCGGCCGTTCTGGCGGTCCTCGCGGATGTCGCGCAGGATGTTGGTCAGCTGCAGGGCAACGCCGAGGGAGTCGGCCAGGCCGGCGGCCCGGGCGGTCGGGTTCTGGCCCTGCCGGGTGCCGAAGATGCCCAGCGACAGGCGGCCGATCGAGCCGGCCACGCAGCGGCAGTAGTAGAGCAAGTCGTCGAAGGTCTCGTACTTGGTCCCGCGGACATCGGCCACGCAGCCGTCGATGAGTTCCCCGAAGGCCGCCATGGGCACCGGGAAGTTCCGCTCCACGTCGGCCAGGGCGATGAGCACCGGGTCGTCCGCGGGCGGCTCGCTGAGGTCGAGGATCTGGTGGCGGGCCTGCTCCAGCGCGGCGATCTTCTCCCGCGGCGGCAGCGTGCCGTCACCGATGTCGTCGATCCGCCGGGCGAACGCGTAGATGACGGCCAGGCCGCGCCGCTTGGCAGGCGGCAGCAGCCTGATGCCGTAAGCGAAGTTCCTGGCCTGTGACCAGGTGATCCGTTCGCATTCGGTGTACGCCTCGGTCAGCTCCACTACCGTCCTCTCACGTAGGCCTTGGCCAGTTCGGCCAGCATCCGCGGCTTGCGCGGCCGGGCGGTGGCGCTCAGCACGTCGTACCGCTGGCCCCGGATGGCGGCCAGCGCGGCCCGCCCGCCGGCCAGGTAGCCCGCCACGGCCACCCGTGCCGCGCCGCGCAGCGTGCCGACCAGCGGCGCGCCCTGGTCCAGGAGCGCGGCGGCGCGGTCGGTCTCGAAGCGCATCAGGTCCCTGACCGCGGGTCCCGCGCTCGGCACGGCCAGGTCCGGCTCGGTCACCCCGAACCGGTCCAGGTCCTCGCCCGGCAGGTAGATCCGCCCGTTGGCCAGGTCCTCGGCCACGTCCTGCCAGTGTTCGGCCAGTTGCAGGGCCGTGCAGACGTAATCGGAGAGTTTTATGCGCTCGGGGGTGGCCGCGCCGAAGATGTAGAGCACGATCTGGCCGACCGGGTTGGCCGACAGCTCGCAGTACTGGGCCAGTTCGGCGTAGGTCCGGTAGCGGGTGACCCGCTGGTCCTGGCGGTTGGCCTGGATCAGGTCGCGCAGCGGCTGAGCCGGGACATGGCACTCGGCGACAGTGACGGCCATTCTCTGCATGACCGGGGACTGCGGGGCTTGGCCTTGGTAGATGCGGTCCACGTCGGCGTCGAGTTCGTCCAGCAGGCGCAGCCGCAGGTCGGCGTCGGTCTGACCGGTCTCGCGCGCCTCGTCGCCCAGGTCGTCGGTGAGCCGGGCGAAGCCGTACAAGGCGGTCAGGTGGCGCCGGGGCGCGGCGGGGAGCACGCGCAGCGCGACCGGGAAGTTCTCCCCGGAGGCGTTGGCCACCACCTCTTCGGCACGCGTCACCCCCGGGCGGACGTGCTCCCGCACACCCGTCCGGTCCGATCTGGCCCTGCCCCCAGTCACCACGTCATTTTCCAGGGAATGCACATTTAATTGCAAACAATGACGCGTGCGTCACCTGACAAGCGTGTCGGTTAGGACCGGTACCAGGCACCCGGCGGGTGAGGCGTTCACTACTGTTCGCACAGGTTACGATCCGGATAAATAGTTTGCAGCAGCGAACGAGCATATGCTAGGTAATTCGCTGACGTGAATGTCAGTTCCGCGGATTTTTCGCGGCAATGACATTGACTTTCCGGCCGCGGCCACTGCCCGGTAGCGGCGCCTGGCGCTTCCTGGCGCTTGCAAGCGCTTCCCCGGTGCGGCCGCTGATCGGTCGGCGTGTCGTTCCACCTGCGGATATTCGTCCGGTCTTATCATGATCATCGCCGGCTCGCTCCATGGCCAGTGCTTTGCTCTCCTTCGCACCCATCCGGAGGTAGTCGCCCATGGCCGCCACGAGGCTGACAAACGGGCCCGCCGGACGGACCCGCGGGAAAACGCCGGCTGCCCGTCGCGCTCGCCGGTCGGCGGGGCTTTTCGCGGTGGTCGGCGGGGGCACCCTGGCGCTCGGCATGCTGGCGGTACCCGCCAGGGGCGTGCCCGATACGCCTGCCGGGTCGGCCGCGCTGGCCTCGTCGGGGCGTTCGGCGGCTGGGGGTACGACGCTGGGGCGTTCGGCCGCTCCGGCGGGCTCGACCTGCGCGCTGGGGGCCACCGGGACGTCGGTCAAGCACGTCATCTACATCCAGTTCGACAACGTGCACTACACGCGGGACAACCCGAACGTGCCCAGCGACCTGCAGCAGATGCCGAACCTGCTCAACTTCATCACCGGCAACGGGACCCTGATCTCGCATGAGCACACGCCGCTGATCGCGCACACGGCCGACGACATCGTGACCTCTGAGACCGGCCTGTACGGCAGCGACCAGGGCGTTCCGATCGCGAACGAGTACAACTACTTCACGCCGAGCGGGTCCGCCGACACGGCCGGCTCGTTCGCGTACTGGACCGACCCGATCGTCGACTACAACAACACCACGACCGCCGCTCCGGTCGGCGACAGCGACCATACGCTGGTCACCGCGCAGGGCAAGAACACCCCGGCGCCGTGGGTGCCCTACACCCGGGCCGGTTGCGACTTCGGTTCGGTGGCGGCGGCCGACACCGAACTGGAGAACACCCTGCCCGACATCCCGCTGGTGTTCGGGGCCAACTCGGCCGAGGCCAAGGAGGCCGAGAACCCGTCGTTGGCCAACAAGGCGGAGGCCGACTTCATGGGGCTGTCCGTGCACTGTGCGACCGGGTCGGCCATCTGCGCCGCCTCGCATGGCGGGGTCGCCGACCTGCTGCCCGACGAGCCGGGCGGGTACAGCGGGTTCAACGCGCTGTTCGGGAACAAGTTCATCCAGCCGGTGATCAGCCCGTCGGGCCCGGTACGCGACCTGAACGGGAACGTGATCAAGGACCCGACCGGCGACGTGGGGTTCCCCGGGTACGACGGGCTGACCGGCCCGGTGGGGCTGGCCTACACCTTGTACATGCAGACGCACGGCATCCCGGTCACCTTCACCTACCTGTCCGACGTGCACGACAACTGGACCACCGGGGCCGGCCTGGGCCCGGGCACCGCCACCTACGAGAGCCAGCTGAAGGCGGAGAACGCCGCCTTCGGCGCGTTTTTCGCGCGGCTCGCCGCGACCGGGATCACCAAGGCCAACACGCTGTTCGTGATCACCGCGGACGAGGGTGACCACTTCGTCGGCTCCTCCCCCAGCCCCGCGACCTGCAACGGCGTGACCGTGGCCTGCTCCTACGGCAAGGTCGGCGAGGTGGACGGCAATCTGACCGGGATGCTCGCGGGCCGGGGTGTGATCACCCCGTTCGACGTGGCGGCGGACTCCGCGCCGGTCATCTACGTGCACGGGCAGCCTGCTGGTTCTTCTCCCCCGGTCCGGGCCATGGAGCGGGCCGCGGCCGGGCTGACCGCGCCAGACCTGGCCACCGGGCAGGGCGTGCTGCTGACCAACTACCTGGCCGACCCGCTGGAGATGAACATCTTGCACATGGTCACCGGGGATCCGAAACGCACCGGCACGTTCGCGCTGTTCGCCAACCCGGACTTCTGGCTTTCTAGCGGTCCGGCCAAGTGCGGCAGCTCGTGCGTCAGCGAGCCGAGCGGGCAGGACGCGTGGAACCACGGCGACGTGTCGCCGTCGATCAATACGACGTGGCTCGGCCTGGCCGGGCCCGGCGTGGTGCACCTGGGCGTCAGCAACACGATCTGGTCCGACCACACCGACATCCAGCCGACGATGACGGCCCTGCTGGGTCTGCGTGATGATTACACGCCTGACGGGGTGGTGCTGGGCGACGCGATCGAGCCGACGGCGCTCCCGCCCGCGATGCTGTCCGCCTACCCGACGCTGGACAAGCTGGCCCAGGTGTACACCCAACTCGAGGCGCCGGTCGGGGAGTTCGGCCTGGATACGCTGGCCGCCTCCACCCGGGCGCTGGCCAGCGACGCCGCGGGCGACGCGACCTACACCACGATCGAGGGCCAGCTGGCCTCGCTGGGCAGCGCGCGCGACACGCTCGCGGCGCAGATTCAGGGGCTGCTGATCGGAGCGGAGTTCGGCGGGCAGCCGCTCAGTACCACCAAGTCGGGCAAGAAGGCGCTGTCGAAGCTGATCGCCCAGGGCAACGGGCTGCTGGCCCAGGCCGACACGCTGGCCGCTTGATTGGGGGCGCGGCGGGCTAGGTCCGCCAGATCAGGACCAGGGCGCAGTCGTCTGAGCCGCCGCCGACGCGCTGCAGGTTGGTGACCATGGGACCGGCGCCGGCGTGGAAGCCGCTGGTCAGCATCAGCTCGGCCTCGCCGAGCAGGCGGTCCGTGCCGGCGTCGATGTCCCGCCCGGGCGCCTCGACGAGCCCGTCGGTGTAGAGCATCAGGGCGTCGCCGCGCTGCAGGATGCCGCGTTCGGTCTCGGCCGCGGCGCCGCGCAGGTCGGGGACCACGCCGAGGACGATCCCCCGGGCGCGGGTCAGGCGCCAGCGGCCCGCCGCGGCGTCGTAGTGCACGGCGGGCGGGTGCCCGGCCGAGTCGATCACGTACTCCCCCGAGGCCAGGTCGAGCGACAGGTGCACGGCGGTGACGAAGCCCTCCGCGGCCGAGCCGCGCCGCATGTAGGCGTTGCAGGCAGGCAGGAACTCCTCCCGCGGCACCGAGCCGAGCAACCCGCCGAACGCCCCGGACAGCAGCAGGGCCCTGGTCCCGGCGTCGATGCCCTTGCCGGACACGTCGACCAGGGCGACCTCGAGCGTCTTGCTGTCGCAGACCGACACCACGAAGTCGCCGCCGAACGAGGAGCCGCCGGCCGGCCTGAGCACCACCGACGAGCCCCAGCCCTCGCCCAGCGGCGGCAGCTTGGCCTGGGCCTGGATGCGGTCCCGCAGCTCCAGCAGCATCCGGTCGCCGCGCAGGCCCTGGACGCCGAGCTTCTTGCGGGTCCGGGCCAGGACGTCGGCGAAGACCGCGGTCAGCGCGATGGTGGCCACGATCCCGGCCCCGACCTTGCCTTTGATCAGGTCATAGATCAGCGCGCCAGCCACCACGGCGAGGAAGATGCGCAGCGCCCGGGGCCACATCAGCAAGCCGCCGGCCAGGATCGGCAAGATCATCACTCCGGGCGAGAACCACCACACCGAGACGTGCACGGCCGCGACCGCGATGGCGATCACCGCGGCCGACAAGATGAAGGCCATCCGGCGGTTCTGAGTGATGAACTGCTTGGTGAGCTGGGCACTCAGGGCGCGGAAGACCCTGCCGATCCGGCCCGCGCGGCGGCGGGTGCGGTTCGGCGGCGGGCTAACCATGATGCGCGCACTGTATTCCATCCAGGGCCGGACGGCCTAAACCAGTCGCGCCGGAGCAGGACCGCGGGGTACGAAGGCATCATGACGACATCGGCGCCTCGCGGCGATCATGCGTACCCGATCAGGCCGGTCAGCCCGGAGGAGTTCGACGCCTTCCACACCGTGGATATGCACGCGTTCAACGGCTCGCCGCTGTCCCCGGAAGAGCGGCAGCTGGTCGTGTCGCACCTGGAGTTCGACCGCAGCCTGGCCGCCTTCGACGGCGATACGCCGGTCGGCACCGCGGGCGCGTACACGTTCCAGCTCACCGTGCCCGGCTCCCAGGTACTGCCCGCGGCCGGCGTGACCTGGGTGAGCGTGCTGCCCTCGCACCGGCGCCGGGGGGTCCTGAGCGGCCTGATGCGCAAGCAGCTGGCCGACGTCCGGGACCGCGGCGAACCGCTCGCGGTGCTGTGGGCGTCGGAGTCGGTGATCTACTCCCGGTTCGGGTACGGCCGCGCGATGTGGCACGCCGACTTGACCCTCTGCCGCGGCGAGGGAACGCTGGCGCGGACCGCCCCGGCGGCCGGGGGCCTGCGGCTGCGGCTGGCCGCGCCGGCCTCGGTGCTGCCCGAGCTGGCCAAGGTCTACGACGCGGTCCTGCCGTCGCGGCCCGGCTTCATCGCGCGGACCGAGTCGTGGTGGCAGCGCACGGTGTACGACCCGGCGGACCGGCGGCAGGGCACCAGCCCGTTGCATTGCGTGCTCGCCGAGGACGACAGCGGCCCGCGCGGCTACGCCCTCTACTCTGCCGACGGCCGGTGGGACCGCGACACGTCGCTGCCCGACGGCGTGCTTAGCGTGCGCGAGATGGTAGCCGCCGATGCCGCGGCCAGCGCCGCGCTGAGCACGGACCTGCTGAGCCGGGACCTGACCGCGGAGTTCCGGCTGCGCGGACGCCCGGTCGACGACCCGCTGCTGTACCAGCTCGCCGACCCCCGGCGGGGCCGCCCGCGGCTGAAGGACGCGCTGTGGGTGCGGATCATCGACGTCCCGGGTGCGCTGGCGCGCCGCCGGTACTCCGCCCCGGCCAACCTGGTCCTGGAGGTGCGCGACGACCTGCTGCCGGCCAACGCCGGGCGCTGGCGGCTGACCACGTCCGGCTCGGTTGACGACGGCAGCGGCCTTTCGGGCACGTGCGTGCCTTCTGCTGCCGCCCCCGATGTGCTGCTCGACATCACCGAACTCGGGGCGGCCTACCTGGGCGGCACCACGCTCGGCGCGCTGGCCGCGGCGGGGCTAGTGACCGAGGGGCGTTCGGGCGCCGTCCGGCAGCTCTCCACCGCTCTGTCCTGGGATCCCGCCCCCTGGTGCCCGGTCAACTTCTAGATCCGGGCTGTCGCTTGGCATGTCGCTTGGCATGTCGCTTGGCATGTCGCTTGGCACGTCGCGCATCCCGCGCAGCGGGGAGAAGAACACCCACCAGCCGGCCAGCCAGCTGCCCGCGAACCCGATCCACAGCGTGGTCCGGATGCCCAACGCGGTCCCGAGGGCCCCGCCGAGCAGGCCGCCGAGGGGCAGCGTGCCCCATACGATCCAGCGCACCGCGGCGTTCATCCGGCCAAGCAGCCGCGGCGGGCAGATCGCCTGACGGTAACTGACCTGGGCGACGTTGTAGATCACGGCGCTGAACCAGAAGCCGGCCAGGCCGACCGCGAACGCCGCGACCCGCCAGCCGGGCTCGGCCAGCGGTACGAGCAACTGCGGCAGGGACAGGACGAGCATCGAGAACCAGATGATGCGGGCGGACCCGATGCGCCGGCTCAGCCGACCCGACAACGCCCCGCCGGCCACGCCGCCCAGACCGGCCACCGCGATGAGCAGGCCGGTTTCGGCGGGCCGGACGTGCAGCACCCGGATCAGGAAGAGGATCTGCAGCGCCATGGCCATGTCGCCGAACAGGTTCGCGGTTCCCGTGCAGGCCACGATCTTGCGCAGGATGGGGTCACGCAGGACGAACGAGAGCCCCTCTTTGATCTCCGTTGTGAGCGGTTGGCGCTGGTCTGGATGGGGCGCCTGCTCGGGGGCGCGGATGGCGAGGAGGGAGGCCACCGAGACGGCGTAGGAGATCGCGTCCGCGGACAGGGCCCGGGCCGCGCCGACCAGTCCGACCAGCCCACCGCCCAGCCCCGGCCCGGCCAGCTGCGCGAAGGACTGCGTGGCGCCGAGCTTGCCGTTCCCCTCGACCAGCTCATCCGTGCCGATCAGGACCGGCAGGTAGCTCTGGTAGGACACGTCGAAGAACACGGTGCACACCCCGGCGGCGATGGCGACCACGTACAGCTGGCCCATGGTGAGCGCGCCGAACGCGGCGGCCAGCGGGACCGAGCCGATGATCAGCATCCGGGCGACGTCGCACCAGATCATCAGCCATCGCTTGGTGCGCCGGTCCACGATGGCGCCGGCCGGGAGGGCGATCAGCGCGAACGCGAGGGTCGACGCCGCGGTGAGCGCGCCGACCTGGAAGGTGGAGGCGCGGAGCGCGACGACCGCGGTCAGCGGGAGCGCGAGCTGGGTGACGGCCGAGCCCATCTCGCTGACCGTCTGCCCGCTCCACAAGAGCAGGAAATTGCGATGCCGCCAGAGCGTCCGCCCTGGCTCGTCCCCCGGCATGGGCTCCACTCTGCCCGGCTCATGCCGGGTTGTCCAACGTAAATCCGGGCCTGCGACAATGGCCTCATGGCGGCGATGAAGGTGACGACCAGCGCCGCGATGCGGGCCCGGGACGTGTCGCGACCGCACGCCGAGCAGCTGGCCTACGCCGAGGCGGCGGAGGCCGACGCGGTCCGGGGCCGGACCGCGGCACCTGCCGCCGCAGCACCGGCGGTAGCCGACCCTGTTGCTGAGGCGCATGCGGTTGCGGAGCCGGCCGGTGCGGAGAGGGCCAGTCCCCCGCCGGCCAGTCCCCCGGCGGCCGGCTCGGGGTCTACGGCCGGGGGGCGGCGGCGATGGCGAGGGTCCGGACGGGGCCGCGCGTCTCGCTGAGGTGCGGTGACATGGGCCGGCCCGGCCTAGGCGTCAGGAAGGCGGGTAGTCGTCATCGGCGGCATACGTCTGCGGGCCGCAGTCCACCGCCTCGTGCGCGGCTCCGGCCAGCCAGTCGATGATGCGGGACTTCAGCTCGTAACCAGCGTGATCTGATCCCAGGTAAACGCGCACGGGGCCAGTCTGACAGACCGACCCCGTGCGCCACCGTGCGGATTCAGTCGAAGATCGGGTCGCGGGTGCGGGACCGCTTGAGCTCGAAGAACCCGTCGATGCCCGCGAGCAGCAGCACGCCGTCCCACAGCTTCCCGGCGTCCTCACCGCGCGGGATCGGCGACACGACCGGACCGAAGACCGACATCTGGCCGACCGAGATCACCGGGGTCCCGACGTCGTAGCCGACCCGCTCGATGCCCTCGGCGTGCGACGCGCGCACTGCCGCGTCGTAGTCGGTGGAGTCCATGGCGGCCGCGAGGCTCGCGGGCAGGCCGGCCTCGGTGAGGGCGGCGGTGATCGTCTCGGTGTCCCGCGGCGCCTTCTCCAGGTGGAACCGGTTCCCGAGGGCGGTGTACAGGGGCAGCAACGCCTCCGGGCCGTGGGCCTGCTCGGCCGCGATGAGCACCCGGACCGGGCCCCACGCCGACCGCATGCTCTCCCGGTACCGCTCGGGCAGGCCTTCCTTGTCCTCGTTCAGCACCGCCAGGCTCATTACGTGCCAGCTCGTGGCGACCGGCCGGACCTTCTCAACCTCGAGCATCCACCGTGAGGTGATCCACGCCCACGGGCAGATAGGGTCGAACCAGAAGTCGACACGCGTGGGCTCCTGCTGGGTCATCTGTGCTCCTTACCACGAGTAAGCCTGCTCCGCTGACCCCCGGCAGCGTCAACCGCAAGCCGCTGCCTTGAATTCCGCGCAGGCCCGGCCAAAAGGACGAAAGGGACGAACCGGTGACATCGAACCTGACCCGCGACGAGGCGGCGGCCCGCTCGGCACTCATCACCGTCGCCTCGTATCACGTGGATCTGGACCTGACCGGCGGCGACGAGGTATTCGGATCGGTCAGCGTGATCAGGTTCGACTGCGCCGCACCTGGCTCGACCAGCTTCATCAACCTGACCGCCCCCGCGGTACGCGAGATCACGCTCAACGGGGAGACGGTCGGCCTGGACGCCTTCGACGGCGACCGGATCACCTTGACCGGGCTGGCGGCCAGCAACGTGCTGCGGGTAGCGGCCGACTGTGCCTACTCGCGCAGCGGCGAGGGGCTCCACCGGTTCACCGACCCGGCCGACGGCCGGGTGTATCTGTACTCGGACCTGGAGACGTTCGACGCGCACCGGGTCTACGCGTGCTTCGACCAGCCCGACATGAAGGCCACGTATGAGCTGGCGGTGGCCGCTCCGGCGGACTGGCTGGTGGTGTCGAACATGGCCCCCGAGTCGAGCATCGCCGAAGGCGAGACGCTGCGCTGGCACTTCCCGCCCACACCGGTCATGCCGACCTACATCACGGCCGTCGCGGCGGGCCCGTACCACGTGGTCCGCGATGAGCACGACGGCATCCCGCTGGGGTTGTTCTGCCGTCAGTCGCTGGCCGAGTATCTCGACCCGGACGAGATCATCGAGGTGACCCGCCAGGGCTTCGACTTTTTCCACAATTCGTTCGGGATAAAGTACCCGTTCGAGAAGTACGACCAGCTATTCGTGCCCGAATTCAAAGAGGGCGCGATGGAGAATGCGGGTTGCGTCACCTTCCTTGAGGCCTACATTTTCCGGTCGCGGGTCACTGACTTCGCCCGGGAAGCGCGTGGCGAAACCATCCTGCACGAAATGGCGCACATGTGGTTCGGCGACCTGGTCACCATGCGCTGGTGGGACGACCTGTGGCTGAACGAGTCGTTCGCCACCTGGGCCGGCACGCTGGCTCAGGCCGAGGCGACGCGCTGGACGTCGGCCTGGACGACGTTCGCGCAGCTCTACAAGGCCTGGGCGAACCGGCAGGATCAGCTGCCGTCCACCCATCCGATCGCGGCCGATATACCTGACATCGAAGCGGTAGAGGTCAATTTCGACGGGATCACCTACGCCAAGGGCGCTTCTGTGCTCAAGCAGCTGGTGGCCTACGTCGGGCGGGAGAACTTCCTGGCCGGGGTGCGGAAATACTTCGGCGCGCACGCGTGGGGCAATGCGACGCTGGCCGACCTGCTATCCGCGCTGGAGGAAACCTCCGGCCGGGAGCTGACCTCCTGGTCACGGGAATGGCTCCAGACGGCCGGCGTGAACACGCTGCGGCCCTCGTATTCGGTGGATGCCGACGGCCAGTTCACCGAGTTCGCGGTGGAACAGGAGGCCGCGGCGACCCATCCCCTGCTCCGGTCACACCGGATCGCGATCGGCCTGTACGACCGGACCTCCGAGGGTCTGTCGCGCCGGCTGCGGGTGGAGACCGACGTGACCGGGCCGCGCACGGTGATACCGGAGCTGGCCGGGCAGTCGCGCCCGGACCTGGTCCTGGTCAACGACGACGACCTGACCTACGCCAAGATCCGGCTCGACGACCATTCGCTGCGGACGCTGATCGACTCCATCGGCTCGTTCACCGAGTCGCTGCCCGCCGCGCTGTGCTGGGCCGCCGCCTGGGACATGTGCCGTGACGGTGAGATCGCGGCGCGGGACTACGTCCGGCTGGTGATGTCGGGCGTCTCCTCGGTGACCGACATCAGCGTGGTCCAGACGCTGCTGCGCCAGGCGGGTCAGGCGGCGCACCGGTTCGCCGACCCTGGCTGGCGGGAGACCGGTCTGGCCATGATGGCCAGCACGCTGCGCGGCCTGCTGCGCACGGCGCCGGCCGGCTCGGACGCGCAGCTGGCCTACGTGCGCGCCTTCGCGGGCGTCGCCACCTCCGCCGAGGATCTCACGCTCCTGGCCGCGCTGCTCGACGGCTCGGAGCGCCTCGACGGGCTGACCGTGGATACCGACCTGCGCTGGGCGTTGCTGGCGCGGCTGGTGAGCCGCGGCGCCCCGAGCCCCTCGGGCTCCGGGAGCTTCGGGCCGGCCGAGATCGACGCGGAACTGGCCCGGGACGCGACCGACGCCGGGGAACGGCACGCGGCGACCTGCCGGGCGGTGATCCCCAGGGCCGAGGCCAAGCAGGAGACCTGGAGCACGCTGACCAGCGGCGAGCTGACCATCGCGATGTTCCGGGCCGCGCTGGCCGGCTTCGTCGACTTGGATCACCCCGAGCTCATCGAGCAATACCGGGCTGACTACTTCGCCGTGGTGGGCGACATCTGGCGCGACTGGTCCTCGGCCATGGCCCAGGACTTCGTCAGCGGCGCCTACGTGGTCTGCGCGCTGTCGCCGGAGACGGTGGCGGCGACGGACGAGTACCTCGCCCAGGCGGAGCCGCCCGCCGCGCTGCACCGCCTGCTCGTCGAGGGGCGCGACGACGTGCTCCGCGCCCTGCGCTGCCAGGAGCGCGACCGCCAGGCCTCATAGCTGCGGCGGGCTAGGGGCGGCTTGCTCGGGGGGCGGCGGGTTCTTCAGCCGCCAACGGGCTGGGGGCGGTGAGGCTGGCGAGGGCGGGGACGCGGTCGGCGAGCAGGGTGACGGCGATGCAGGCCGGACAGGTGGCTTCCCGCCAGGCGACCGGGTTTGCCGGGGCGGTCGGGCTGGCCTGGGCGGCGCGCCGGCGGCGGGTGCGCCAGAAGATCACGGCGGCCACGGCCAGGACGGCCGCAGCGGCTAGCGCCGGGAGCTTGGCCCGGTCGAAGGCCTGGCTCGCGAGCGGGCCGAGGAGCAGGCCAAGGACCAGGTGAACCTGCAGGAACACGCTGCTGCCCAGGACAAGCGCGGGCAGCGCCCGACGACCGGCCAGGCCCGAGGCACCCGCGGCAATGACGGTGAGGGTGCGCAGGCCGGGCAGGGCGCGGCCCACGGCCAGGCCGGGCCGCCCGCGCGCTTCGGCCAGGGCGGTGGCCCGGCCGAGCCGCGCCTGGGTGAGTCCCAGGCGCGGCCCGAACCGGGCGATGAGCTGGTGGGCGGGTCCGCGGCTGACCAGGAACAGCGCCGTGGTGCCGACGATGGCGATGGCCTCGAAGCCTGACACCGCCAGCCACAGCGGCAACCGATGCGCGCCCACCTGCTGGCCCACAGTGAACATGACAAGGTCGGCAGGCAGCGGGATCGGCACTCCGGCTTCCATCGGCAGCAGCAGAGCCAGGGCGGCCAGCCCGCCCACTCCCGCGGCGCCGCTGGCGCTAGGCATCCGGCCGGTGGTACGCCAGCAGCGGGACCCAGCGGATGGCGGGTGCGGCAGTCAGGCCGGCGGCGGCGAAGGCCGCGCCCAGCCGGGAGGCCAGGAACGACTCCTGCGCGGTGCGCGAAGACCACACTTCGGACACGACGAACAGCCCGTCATCGGCCATCCCGGCGGCGTGCGAGAGCAGGCCCGCGGGCCAATCCCCCTGGCCGGTGTGCATGTCGATGCCAAGTTGCTTGTTGACGGCTTCGTAGTCGGCCTCGCTGACACCGGTGAATTCCAAGATCAGAGCTTCGGGCATCGGGACTCCTGACGATCTTTTCGCGGGCCCCGCATTGGGCCCCCCTTGTCACTCGTACGTCACCGCGGCCGTCGGCGGATCACCGGCCCGACAACCCAATTGCGACGTCGCCCGCCTCGGGATCGATCTGGCTGAGCAGGTTCCAGGGGATGCGGCACACCCGCCCGGGGGCGACCGGCCATGGCAGCCTGCGTTCGGCCACATGCCGCCCGTCCAGCGCGGCGATGTCGGCGGGAGGTCCTCATCAGTCCCTCAGGCAACCTGCGCCCCATTTCCGCGGTGGATCCGGCCTTCACGGAGTGTTGTGGCAACTATGGTTGCCCGGATCCACCGCAGAAGCCGGATCCACCGCAATAACCGGGGTATCGTCCGCTTCCGAGTGGCGTCTGGGATGGGAGGGAATAGAGAGGTGACTGGTACTTGAGCCGGTAGCGCGTCGGGCGCGCGGGCGGCGGCTAGATGATCGCGGATGTCAGTTAGATGATGAAGCCGATGGCGCGCAGTTGCTCGCGGCCGCTGTCGGTCATGTCGGCGGGCCGCCAGATCGAAGATGTTCACGCCCAGGTCGGGGTCGATGACCTCGGACAGCGCGTCACGGACGGCGCGGGCGGCCGCGCCGGAGGTGCGGGACGTCGGGGCAGACAGGGCTTCTGTGATGGATGGGGTGACGGTGGCGGCTGGCGGGGCGGGGGTGGCAGGCAGGCGGCTAGACCAGGACGCAGGGGATGTCGGTGTTCTCGTCTAGCCAGTAGCTGGCGCAGACGCGGTGGTAGCCGTCGGCGACGATGAGCGGGTGGCCCTCGTCTCCGCGCAGGAGCAGGATCGGGGACAGGGGCTGGCCGGAGGACACCTTGAGCAGGTCGGACGCGACGTGCTTGTTCGTCTGGTCCAGCAGGGCCAGCTGGCTGGCGCGCAGGATGTCCTTGGCCTTGCGGCTGGTGATGTTGCCCTGGGCCGCGGACAGCTGCTGCCGGGCGTCGGCCGCCTTCTTGGGCGACATGATCAGCGACAGGTAGTCCTCGGCCGCCTGGTAGTCGTGGTTCTCCGGCTTGGGCAGCCACTTAACGGTCTGCTGCACGGGTCGCCTCAGCGGTTCGCGGCGACCGACTTGGCGATCGCCTCGCGGACCTGGGCGGCCAGGTCGGCCAGCGGGATCTGCACGGTGGTGCCGGACTCGCGCTCGGTGAGCTCGGCGGTGCCCGCGGCCAGGCCGCGCTTGCCCACGGTGACCCGGAACGGGATGCCGACCAGCTCGGCGTCGCTGAACTTGACCCCCGCGCGGACCGGCCGGTCGTCCACGATGACGTCCACTCCGGCGTCGGCCAGGGCCGCGTAGACCTCCTCCCCCGCCTCGACCACGGCGGGATCGTCCTGCTGGGCGATCACCACCACGACCTCGAACGGGGCCACCGCGACCGGCCAGATGATGCCCTTGGCGTCGTAGTGGACCTCGACGACGGTGGCCATGGCGCGTTCGACGCCGATCCCGTAGCAGCCCATGACCGGCCGGATCGGCTTGCCGTCCGGGCCGGACACCCGGATCTGCATGGCCTCGGTGTACTTGGCGCCGAGCTTGAAGATGTGCCCGACCTCGATGCCGCGCTGCACCTCCAGGCCGTGCCCGCAGTTGACGCAACTGTCGCCGGCGGCGACCTCGCGCAGGTCGGCCCACTGGCCGACGTTGATGTCGCGTTCGACGTCCACCCCGCGCAGGTGGGTATCGTCGGCGTTCGCGCCGGTGAACATGCCCTTGCGGCCGCGCCCCGTCTCATCCCGCAGGGCCTCGTCGGCGATGATGGGGTGACCCTTGACGCCGACCGCGCCGAGGCTGCCGGGCAGCGCGCCGAGGGCGTCGCGGATCTCGTCCGGCTGGGCCGGGCGGATCGTGTTCGCGCCGGTGGCGTCGATGAGCTTCTGCTCGTTCAGCGCATGATCGCCGCGCAGCAGGACCAGGGTGAGCACGCCGTCCAGGAAGTAGACCAGGGTCTTGACCTGGCGTTCGGCGGGGGCCTGGTAGCGCTGGGCGAGGTCATCGATGGTCCGGACCCCGGGTGTGTCGAACGACTCCGGGGCCGCGAGGGCCACGGCCCGTTCGGAATAATCGTCGTTGACGGCGGCCAGCCGCGACGTCGCCTTCTCGATGTTCGCCGCGTAACCACACTCCGGGCACAGGACGATCAGGTCCTCACCGGACGGTGAGGGGCAGATGAACTCGGTGGAGTCCGAGCCGCCCATCGTGCCGCTGGAGGCCTCGACCGGGACGGCGGGGACGGCCAGCCGCTCGAAGATCCGGACGTACGCGTCGCGGTGCAGGCGGAAGGACACGTCGAGCTCGTCCGGGCCCAGGTCGAAGCTGTAGGAGTCCTTCATGGTGAACTCGCGGGTGCGCATCAGCCCGGCCTTGGGCCGCGGCTCGTCGCGCAGCTTGGTCTGGATCTGGTACCACATCTGCGGCAGGTCGCGGTAGGACTCCAGCTCGGTGGCCAGGTTGGTGACGATCTCCTCGTGCGTCATGCCGAGGGCCAGGTCCGCGCCGCGCCGGTCCTTGAGCCGGAACATCTCATCGCCCATCAGCTCCCAGCGGCCGGACAGCTGCCACAGCTCGGCCGGGTGCATGACCGGCATGATGATCTCCTGGGCGCCGATCCGGTTCATCTCCTCGCGGATGATCCCCATGACCTTGAGCCGGACCCGCTGGCCGAGCGGCAGCATGGAGTAGTGCCCGGCCATCAGCGGGCGGATGAACCCGGCCCGGAGCAGCAGGCGGTGGCTGGGTGCGCCCGCGTCCGCCGGGTCGTCGCGCAGCGTCGGGATGTGCATCGTGGACCAGCGCATGCTGCGTACTCTCACTTTCACGCCAGGATCGGGCAAGCCCGTAGTCTATCGCCGACGGGCTGCGTTCTATGCTGAGGCGTGGAGCAGTCATCGCCGTCCGGCGTCCGGATGGCCGAGCTCGTCGGGGCGTTGTCGCTGGCTACCGACCTGGGGCTGGGCCAGCCGCAGGAGCACGTGCTCCGGCAGACGGTGCTGGCCCGGCGGCTGGCGGCCGCGGCCGGGCTGACCGCGCGCGAGCAGCGGCAGGTCTGCTACGTCTCGCTGCTGGCCTGGGTGGGCTGCATCGCGGACTCGCACGAGCTGGCCAGGTGGTTCGGTGACGACCTGCGGCTGCGGGCCGATAGCTACCAGGTCGACAAGGCGGGCCTGCCGCTGATGCGCTTCATGCTGGGCCACATCGGGGCGGGCGCGCCGCCGCTGCGGCGGCTGACCATGATCGGGCGGTTCCTGGCCGAGGGCGCCCGCGAGGCCAGCCAGTCGTTCGTAGCGCACTGCCAGACGACCGGGGACATCGCCCGCCGCCTGGGGCTGGACGCCGAGGTGGGCCGCGCGCTGGCCCAGGCGTTCGAGCGATGGGACGGCAGGGGCGTCCCGTTGGGGCTGGCCGGGGAGCGGATCGACCCGGTCATGCGGGTGGTGCAGATCGCCGACGACGCCGAGGTCTTCGACCGGGTCGGCGGGCCGGACGCGGCGGTGACCATGCTGCGGGGGCGCCGGGGCACGGAGTTCGACCCGGCGCTGGTCGACCTGTGCACGGCGAGCCTGTTCGGCGGGCTGGATGCGGTGGACAGCTGGGAGGCGGCGATCGCCTCGGCTGGGCTGTCCGGCGCTGAGCTGTCCGGGGCTGAGCTGTCCGGGGCTGGGCTGTCCGGGGCTGGGCTGTCCGGGGCTGGGCTGTCCGGGGCTGGGCTGTCCGGGGCTGGGCCGTCCGAGAGCGAGCTTTCCGAGGCCGAGTTGACTACGGCGCTCGAGGCGTTCGCGGATTACGCCGACCTGAAGTCGCCGTCCCGGCTCGGGCATTCGCGCGGGGTTTCCTCGCTCGCCGCGTCGGCGGCCCGCCATCTCGGGCTGCCGGGCGACGACGTGACGCTGGTCGAGCGGGCCGCGCTGGTGCACGACCTGGGCATCATCGGGGTGCCGACCAGCATCTGGGAGAAGGCCGGGCCGCTGTCGGCGGCCGAGCGGGAGCGGGTCCGC
Source organism: uncultured Actinomycetes bacterium (assembly GCA_963819785.1). Lineage (GTDB taxonomy): Bacteria > Actinomycetota > Actinomycetes > Streptosporangiales > Streptosporangiaceae > Palsa-504. Next base: position 964,270 of record CAWFXW010000026.1, read on the forward strand.
ACCCACCCGTACCTCACCGAGCGGATCTTGTCCCGGCAGCCCCGGCTGGCCGAGATCGGCGCCATCGCCGGGCTGCACCACGAGCGCGCCGACGGCTCTGGCTACCCGCGCGGGCTGCGGGGCGAGGCCATCCCGGTCGGCGCGCGCCTGGTGGCGGCGGCCGACGTGCTCCACGCCATGGGCGAGGACCGGCCCTACCGGGCTGGCGTGGATGCTGCCGCGCGAGCCGCGGCGTTGCGGGCCGAGGCCAAGGCCGGCGCTCGATCCCGACGCGGTCGACGCGGTGCTGCACGCCGCCGGTCACCGGGTGCCGCGGCGCCCCACCCTGCCCGCCGGGCTGTCGCCCCGCGAGGTGGAGGTGCTGGTCCTGGTCTCCCGTGGGCTGCAGAACAAGGAGATCGCCCGGCAGATGTCGGTGTCGGCGCGGACGGTGAGCAGCCATCTGGAGCATGCGTTCACCAAGATCGGCGTTACCACGCGGGGCGCGGCCGCGATGTACGCCATGGGGCACGGGCTGGTGATGGCTGAGCGGCCCGGTGCGCTGCCGGGGACTGCGGGGGCTCCGGGGACTGCGGGGGCTCCGGGGGCTCGGGGACTGCGGGGCTTCGGGGGCTTCGGGGACTGCGGGGGCTTCGGGGGCTTCGGGGCCAAAGATCGGGTAAATGTCCGATGCCGGCGCTGGCCGGCGGGCCGTAGAACGGTCCCATGATCACTCAGCAGCTCACCGGCGCCGACCTGTTCACGGCGGCGCTGTCTCGGCGGGACTTCGGCGCGATGGGCGCGTGCCTGGCTCCGGACGTGCGGTTCCGGGCCCTGGTGCCGCCGGGTCCGTTCGAGGCGCGGGGGCGGGCAGAGGTGCTGGCGCGGCTGGAGCGGTGGTTCGGCGGTGCGGACCGCTTCGAGTTGCTGGCGGCCAGCGCCGACGCCGTCGGGTCCCGGATTCACCTGTGCTGGCGGGTGCGCATGACGGGCGCCGATTCATCGCGGCTGGTGGAGCAGCACGCCTTCGTTACCGCGGGCGAGCGGATCGAGTCGATGGACCTGCTGTGCTCGGGGTGGGTCGCTGAGTAAGACCCGGGGCTGGTAACTCGGGGTTTGCCGGGGTTCAGCGGGGTTCGTCCCGCACGTGAGAGGAGTTATGACATGAGCGCCAAGGGCAAGGTGGCCATCACCGTGACGACGGGTCTGGAGGATCCCGAGCAGGTGACCGTGGCCCTGCTGACCGCGGTGGGAGCCGCCGAACAGGGCCTGGCCGACCCTGCTGTTCATGGCCAAGGAGGCGGTCCGGCTAGGTCTGGAGGGCGTGGCCGTGGGCACGGCCTGCGAGGGCTGCCCGCCGATCTCGGATCTGATGAAGCGCTTCGACGCCGCGGGAGGTCGGCTGCTGTTGTGCCCGATCTGCTTCAACGCCAAGCAGTTGTCCGGCGACCAGGTCGTGTCCAATGCCGATCTGGGCGGCACCGTGCAGCTGTGGGAGTGGATCGGGGACGGCGCTACCACGTTCAGCTTCTGACGTCTCGGGTCAGGCTGGCGGCTTCCAGGGAGTGACCCAGCCGTCGGCGGGCCAGCCCTCCGCCGCCGCCATCAGCGGTCCGCTGAGCCCGCCGTCCAGGGCCTCCCGGAGCAGGTCCGCGTGGCCGGCGTGGCGGGCGGTCTCCTCGATCAGGTGCAGCAGGACCCAGCGCACGGTACAGCGGTCGGGGTCGGGGCCCCAGGGCGCCGCGGGCAGTTGCACCTTGCGGTCCAGGTCGGTGTTTGCTCGCGCGACGCGGTCGGTATGCTCGGCGGCCGCCTCGTAGCCGGCGAGCACGCCGGCCAGGGTCTCGCCGGCGGTGAGCTGGAAGGTGCCCATGTACTCGGTCATGGCCGCGGCCGGGTCGGCGTCGCCGGGCAACGGGCGTCCCTCGATCCGGGCCGTCCAGGTCAGCTCGCCCCAGGCCAGGTGCTTGACCAGGCCGCCCAGGCTGAGCGGGCTGGCCGCTGGCACGACGCGGGCCTGCTCGTCGGTCAGGCCGAAGCAGACGTAGCGCACCGCCTCACGCTGATGGTCGAGGAAGGCCAGCAGACCGTCGAGTTCGCCGGTGACCGGCCGGGTGTTCATCGGCATCGGAACATCATGGCATCCGGGACCGACATTCCGCGCCGGGCTTTGGGCTGGCCGGGCCCGGCCTGGCTTTGGGCTGGCCGGGCCCTGCTGGCCGGTCAGAGTGTCTGGGCCAGCTCGGTCAGGGTGCGGACGTGGCGGTGGCCGTCCGGGGCGGGGCAGAACCCGTGCGGGTCCAGGTGGACCGGCTCCAGGCCGGCGGCCAGGGCACCGGCCACGTCGTAGCGGAGGCTGTCCCCCACGTGCAGGACGGTTCCGCTGGCGGGCACGCCGAGAGCATCCAGGGCGATGCCGAAGATCTCCGGGTTCGGCTTGGCCACGCCCACCACGGCGGAGTCGACCACCACGCCGACCGGGATCCCGTCCGCGCCTTCTTGGTCAGGGGCGTAGCAGACGCCCAGCCGACGCAGTTCGGCCTGTACGGTGCCGTCGGAGTTCGAGACCACGCCCATCGGCAGGCCGAGGGCGGCCAGCGCCCGCAGCCCCGCCATCGCCCCGGTACCGACGTGGGTCCAGGCCCGGCCCATGGTCGCCACCGCGACCTCGGTGGCCAGCTCGCGGCACCGGTCCTCGGCCACACCGCACCCGGCGAAGTAGCCCACCAGGTACTCGCGCCACCAGGTACCCGCGACGGGCGGCACGGCGGCCACGTCCTGGACCACCATGGCCTGGTAGTGAGCCCGCTCGAACGCGGCGGTGTCCGGGGACACGCCGAGCTCCCGCAGCGGCAGGCGGAACAGGTCGGGCTGCGGGAAGACCAGCACCCCGCCCGCGTCGAGCAAGATCGCGCTGACCCGCGTCTTCACACCCGCACTATACGTGGCGGGACTTTGTGCGCAGCCGGGACCTTGTATGCGGCCCTGACCTTTTATGCGGCCGGGACCTTGGCCGTGGCGCCGCGCGGCGGGACCTTCGGGGAGTCCCGCCGCGCGGCGGGCTTGCTAGGCCTTGCTAGGCCTTGCTAGGCCGGGATCTGGCGCTCGACCAGCCGGGCTAGGCTGGCCACCCCGGCCTGCGACTGAGCGGCCATGACCGCCGCGATCTGCGGCCCCAATTCGGGGAAGTCCAGATCGCGCTGGAACCGGGTGCCGTCGGGTACCGCGGCCAGCTGGTAGCTGATCCGCAGGCGGCCCATGGCGAGTTCGCTCTCCAGGGCCAGGTGGTGCGGCCGGTCATGCTCCACCACGGTCCAGGTCCCGGTGCCCTCGATGCCCGCGATCGTCACGTGCTCGGTGATGTGATCGCCGAGCCGCGCCGGATGATCGACATCACCCTCGATGCCGCGGGTGGCCGGGTGCCACTCGGTCCAGTACCGGGCCGTGGTCACGACGTCGAAGACCGCATCGATGGGGCGATCGGCGACGAAGTGGTGGCTGACTCGTGGCACTAGTACTCGTCCGGTGAGCTGATGGCCTCGGCGATAGTGATCTCCGGCGGCTGCGGCGCGGCGCCGGACGCGGCCACCAGGGCCTGCAGGTCTGGGTTGGCGAAGAACTTGCTGAAGTGTTCGGCGCTCTCCCACTCGTCCACCACGAGGACGAAGTCTTCGCCCACCGCGAACCGGTGATGGATGCCGCCGCCCGAGGTCTTGGCCTCCTCGGACATCTTGGCGAACTGATCACCGTGGTCGACCATCGCCTGACGGAACTTGGCCACGTCGCCTTGGAACTTCAGAGTGACTATGACGCTCATGATCTGAACCCCTCCCTTGAGTTGTGTCCCTCCTGATACCGGTACGTCGCCGCTGCAGGCGTCGGATCACCGGTTCGTGCCACGTAGTCGGGTATGCATCGTTGCGGCAACGACGTTGTTAAGAGTTAAGTGCGGCGCTAACCGGCGAGGGCTCTGCAGTCCCGCCAGCCCCGCGATTACCTCCAGCGTCGCTTCCATAAGACGGCGGGCGACTGGGACGCGGTCGGCTCGGCATCGGAGGGCCGACACGGCGCGTGAACGGGTGTTAACGCCAATAAATGAGTTGACATCGTTTACTAATGCGTTCAATAATCTGAATCGTAAACAGTGTTAACTCGATCATGGCAGGGGGCCATAGATGATCAACATGCAGATCCTGGGCGGCGTACTCACGGCTTTGGCGATTCTCGTCGGGGTATCCATCGCACTCGCGCTCGCACTCTGGGCTTCGGCCTCGGTGAGGCAAAGCGGCCAGACGCCGAACGGCGGAATCCGGCGTGACCCGCCGCGGCAGCCGCAGCCCGACAACGACGACGATCGCGAGCTCGTGCTGGTCTGACCGGACGGGCGCGGAACGGCCGGGAGCGGCCGGGATGAGCCCTCGCCGACGCTGACCGCACGGATCGGGGGACGGTCCGGGCGATCAGCAGCGATGACTGGCGGCCCCGGGCCACGAGCCGGAGCCTCTGGCTCGCTAGTCGAGGGCGAGGGTCGTGGCCGCGGCTAGTACGGCGGCGGCGCGGGCCGGGTCACCGGTGACGTCCACATCGAGGTCGTCCGGGGTGACCCGGTTGGCGGCCAGGCGGCAGAATCCGACCGCGTCGGTCACGATCGCGACGGAGGCCGCGGCGGGTGACTCGCCGGATGGAGCGGCGGCTGAGGGGCCGCCCATGGTTACGTCCCAGGTACCGCCGCCGGGGCCGGTCAGGACCAGGCGGACGTCCACCGGCTCGGGCAGGACGGCGTCGGCGTGCGGCAGCAGCCGGGCGGCGAGATCGGTCATCAGGCGCAGCGTCGACGCGTCAGGCACCGACGGAGCCCAGCCAACGGCCTGCCGGATGTCGTTCTCGTGGGTCCACAGCTCAAAGGCCCGCACGACCAGCAGGGCGCCCACCGGCATCCGCAGGCCGTGCACGGCGACCAGGGGCCGGGCGTCGGCGGGGCGGACCAGATCCAGGGTGCGGTCGACCGCGCGGCGCCAGTCGGCGCGCGTCTGGGCGGGCCGCCGGGCGGCCTGGTCCAGGGCTGTCGCCTGGGTGGACTCGACGTGCTCCGCGTCGGCCACGGCGGGGTCACCGGCCAGGGCACGGTGCACGTCTTCCTCGACACCGATCAGGTGGCCGACCAGGCCCTGCACGTCCAGGCCGCGCAGGACCGGCGTGCGCCAGCCCTGGTCATCCAGGAAGCACAGCACGGCGTAGAAGGCGCTGGCCGCGCGGCTGAAGGCCTCGACGGGAGAAATCAGCGGAGCGTCGGGTACGGGGCGGCCGGCGTCCCGGGCGCGCAGCGAGGCGGCCAGGACGCGCTCGCGCAGCCCGGCCGGCAGCACGGGCAGATCGCGGTCGTCGGCGGGGGTCATGACGATTCCAGCAACTGACGGTCCAGCATTTCTTCCAGTTTGGCCATGGCCAGCCGGAGCCGGGACTTGGCCGTGCCCTCCGGGATGCCAACCGCGTGCGCGACCTCGCGGCAGGTCAGTCCCTCGAAGTAGGCCAGCTCGACCACCTGGCGCTGGCTGGCGGGCAGCGACTGGACCGCCAACCGGACCAGGCCCGCGGTCTCGGCGGCCAGGACCTCGTCGCCGGCGCTCACCGCCAGCGGTGCGGGGGTCAGCCGGTAGCTGCGCTCCTGGCGCGCCACCCGGCGCAGCTCACTGCGGACCACATCGACCGCGCGATGGCGGGCCAGCACGGCGAGATAGGTGCGCAGGGTCCCGGCCGCGGGATCGTACCGGCCGGGGTGACGCCACAGTTCCACGAACACATCCTGCACAACGTCCTGGGCAGCGCTGCTGTCCCCGAGGACGCGCAGCGCGCTGCCATACACGCTATGAGCCAAGGCGTCGAAGACCTCGGCCAGCGCGTAATCATCACCGGCCGCCAGGCGCGCGGCCAGCACGGCATCGCTACCCCCCACTCCCCGGACGGTAGCGCGGCCGGCGGCCGGCGGGCAATGCTCAGTTACGGCGGGGGCCGCCGGCCGGGCTTCCAGGCATACCTGAGGCACATCAGGGATACGTCACCGTACCCCGAACCGGGTCACCGCGGATCGCGGCCGCCCGGGGTGACCAGCCCGGTCTCGTAGGCCAGGACGACGAGCTGCGCGCGGTCCCGCGCGTTCAGCTTGGTCATGATGCGGCTCACGTGAGTCTTGGAGGTGAGCGGGCTGAGGAACAGCCGGACCGCGATCTCGTCGTTGGACAGGCCCTCGGCAACCAGCACCATCACCTCCCGCTCGCGGTCGGTCAGGCCGGCCAGGGCCCGGTCGCTGGGCGGGGGGCGTTCGGGCCGGCTGGCGATGTCGGTGATGAGCCGCCGGGTCACGCTCGGCGAGAGCAGGGCGTCGCCCCTGGCCACCACGCGGACGGCCTGGATCAGGTCGGCCGGCTCGGTGTCCTTGACCAGGAAGCCGCTGGCCCCGGCGCGCAGCGCCTGGTAGACGTACTCGTCGGACTCGAAGGTGGTCAAGATGATGACCTTGACCCCGGCCAGGTCCTCGTCGGCCGAGATGCGGCGGGTGGCCTCCAGGCCGTCGACCCCGGGCATCCGGATGTCCATCAGGACCACGTCGGCGCGCTCGCGGCGGGCCAGGTCGACCGCCTGCTGGCCGTTGGTGGCCTCGCCTACGACCTGCAGGTCCTCGGCCGTGTCGACCAGGACGCGGAACCCGGCGCGGATCAGCGCCTGGTCGTCGGCGAGCAGTACCCGGATCATTGCGTGATCCCTTCGACGAGGGCTCCGTGGACGGGCAGGCGGGCCGTGACCTGGTACCCGCCGTTCGGGCGCGGGCCCGCCCGCACGGTCCCGCCCACCGCGGCGGCGCGCTCGCGCATCCCGGCCTGGCCGTGCCCGGCCGTCCCGCCGACGGACCCGGCAACGGAACCGTGCCCGGTGTCGGTCACGTCGATGGCCAGCTCCTCGGGCTGGTAGCGGAGCGAGACGACCGCGTTGGCCGGGCCGGCGTGACGGATCACGTTGGTCAGCGACTCCTGGACGATGCGGTAAGCGGCCAGGTCCACGGCGGCCGGCAGCGGGAACGGCTCCCCGGCCACGGCGACGATGATCGGCAGGCCGGACCGGCGCGCTCCTTCGACCAGGACGTCGAGCTGGGCCAGGCCTGGCGCGGGCTGAACGGAATCGGTGTCGTCGGCTTGACGGAGCACGTTGAGGATGGCACGCAGCTCGCGCAGGCCCTCCTTGCTGGCGCTCTTGATCGCCTGCAGCGCCTCGGCGACCGCCTCCGGCTGGGTGGGCAGCACATGGGCGGCCACCCCGGCCTGCACGTTGATGGTGGCCATGGTGTGGGCCACGACGTCGTGCAGTTCCCTGGCGATGCGCAGTCGTTCCTCGTCCACCTGCCGGCGGGCGTCCTGTTCGGCCCGGTCACGGATCGAGTTCACGTAGGCGCGCCGGTTGGCTATCGCGATCCCGGCCAGCAGCGCGGCGACCACCATCCCCGGGAGGAGGTCGAAGCCGCCGCCGCTGATGTGCCCGAACGGGTTGTTGGCGGCGGTGACCGCCATCAGCACGGCCAGCGTCAGCGCCGCGGCGGCCACGGCCCGGCGCACGCTGACCTGGCTGGCCACCGCGTACACGGCCAGGACCGGGGCGATCAGGACGGCGCCGTTGACGTAGCCGAGCAGCGAGTAGACGGCCACCGCCGTGACCGAGACGGCCAGCACGGTGACAGGAAAGCGGCGCCGCCAGGCCAGCACCAGGCAGGCCACCGCGACGAGCGTCAGCGCGGCCGTCGGGTGCGGCACCGGCTGACCGCGGAACTGGTCCAGGTCCGAGACGCTCTTGGGATTGCCCTCGCCGTAGCTGCCGATCAGCAGGAGGACGGTGAGCAGCACGGCCAGCGCCGCGTCCCTGACCGGCGAGGTGAGCCAGCGCCGCCAGGCCGCCACGAGATCCTCCATGGCAGAAGCGTAGGCATGCGGCAGACCCTCGTCGCCCTCCCCCGGGTGACGATCGCCCTACTCCCCCGGGAGTACACCGGCGTCCGTTGCTCCCGTGGTGGTAGCGGCAAGTGCCTCCCGCTGCCGGACGACGGGCGGGGCCGGCGGGCGGGAGGCTTTCCAGTGTCGGCGGAACGCCCGCCGGCCAGGAAAACGGAGGTCGCGATGACCGCGCTCACCCGCTTCGTGCTCCGCCACAAGGCGCTCGTGGCCCTGCTCTGGGTCGTCGTGGCCGCCGCCGGCGTGATGACGATCAGCGGCACCACGCACCGGATGACCAACAACTTCGCCATGCCGGGGCAGGCGTTCCGGGTCGACAACCAGATCGCCAGTCAGTACGGCAACGGCGGCGACCAGGCTCCCTACGTGCCGGTGATCACCGTGCCGGCCGGGGAGCGGGTCACTGACCCGGCCGTGGCCGCCGCCACCGGGCGGGCGTTCGCGGCGCTGGCCAGGGCGATCCCGGACGTGCGGATCGCGGACTACGCGACCACCGGCAACCGCGCGTTCGTGACCAGCGACGGCCGGTCCACCTTCGCGCTGGTGTACACCGCTCCGGTCACCGGGTTCGGCGGTCCCAGCCTCGGCCCGGTGCTCCAGCGCACCGTGACGGCGGCGGTTCCCGCCGGGTGGCACGTCGGAGTCACCGGCGCGCAGCTGCTGGAGAACGGCGCGAAGCCGGCCAAGGGCACATCGATCATGGTCGAGACGATGATCGGGTCGGTCGGCTCGCTGGTCATCTTGACCCTGGTGTTCGCCAGCTTCCTGGCGCTGCTGCCGCTGGTCATCGGCGGGATCTCCGTCCTGGCCACGTTCCTGCTCGTGGGCGGGCTCACCGAGGTGACCGGGGTCAGCCAGATCGTCGAGTTCCTGATCGCCCTGATCGGCCTGGGCGTGGCCATCGACTACTCGCTGCTGGTGGTCAGCCGGTGGCGCGAGGAGCGGGCCGCGGGCCGGGACAACCAGGCGGCGGTGCTCGAGGCGATGAACCACGCGGGCCGGGCCGTGGTGTTCTCCGGGCTCACCGTGGCCATCGGGCTGCTGTCCATGATCATCCTGCCGGTGCCCATGCTGCGCAGCGTCGGCTACGGCGGCGTGCTGGTGCCGCTGGTCTCGGTGCTGGTGGCCATCACCTTGCTGCCGGTGATCCTGGCCACCATCGGCCCGCGCCTGGACTGGCCGCGGCTGCGGACCGAGCGACGGGCCAGCCGGGTGTTCTCGGCCTGGGCGCGCGGTGTCTACCGGCACCGCTGGCTGGCCGCGCTGGCCGGGCTGGGCATCCTGACCGCCCTGATGCTCCCCGCGCTGTCCCTGCACCTGGGCGAGCCCGGCAGTTCGGCCCTGGCGAGCAGCGGGACCGCGCACGACGCGCTGGTCACCCTGACCGACGGCGGCATCCCGTCCGGGGTCATCACCCCGGCCGAGGTCCTGGTCTCTGGTGGTGACGGAGCGGCGGCCGCCGCTTCGGCGGCCCAGGTGCCCGGCGTGTACGCCGCGGTCGCCCCGGCCACGCCGGACTACCAGCGGGCCGGGACGGCCATCGTCACGGTGCTGCCCGTAGCGGAGAGCGGGGTGCCGGCCGGGCAGGCTACGGTCGCCGGCCTGGAGCATGCTCTGCTCGGCAAGCCGCACGTGCTCGGGGTGGGCGGCGACGGCGCGGCGCTGATCGACTTCGACCACGCGGTCTACGGCGACTTCCCGCTCATGCTGGCCATCATCGGCGTCGCCACCTTCCTGCTCCTGGTCCGGGCCTTCCGGTCGGTGCTGCTGGCGGCCAAGGCCGTGGTGTTCAACCTGATCTCGCTGGCCGCCGCGTACGGCGTGCTGACCTGGGTGTGGCAGGACGGGCACGGCTCCCGCGCGCTGTGGGGCATCCCGGCCACCGGAGCGATCACCATGTGGGTGCCGCTGATGGTCTTCGCCTTCCTGTTCGGCCTGTCCATGGACTACGAGGTGTTCATCCTGAGCCGCATCCGGGAGGCGTACGACACCAGCGGTGACGCCCGCCACGCGGTCACCGAGGGCCTGGGCCGCACCGGCCGCCTGGTCACCAGCGCGGCGGCGATCTTGATGCTCGGCTTCCTGTCCATGTCGACCGGGCCGCAGACCGATCTGAAGGTGCTGGCCACCGGGCTCGGCGCGGGCATCCTCATCGACGCGCTGATCGTGCGCTGCCTGCTCGTCCCGGCGCTGGTCGCGCTGTTCGGCCGGGCCAACTGGTGGCTGCCTGCGGGGCTGGCCCGGGTGCTGCGGATCCCGGCCTCCCCGGCCCCGGCCGCGGTTTCCGACGGCCCGGGCCCGGCCGCCCAGGACGATCTGGTACTGAGCGGCAGGTAGACGCGCTGACATGATTCCACCCGGGTCCACGGGGGCCCCGGGTGGAATCATGCGTTTAGGATCGAGTATTACTACTACGACCAGCTCGGCTCCGGGTTCAGCGACCAGCCGGACGAGCCGTCGCTGTGGGACCTGGACCGGTTCGTGGACGAGGTGGAGCAGGTCCGCCAGGCGCTCGGGCTGAACCGGGACAACTTCGTGCTGCTCGGCCACTCCTGGGGCGGGATCTTGGCCACCGAGTACGCGCTGGCCCACCAGCAGCACCTGCGCGGGCTGGTCATCTCCTCCATGATGTCGAGCGTCCCGGCCTACAACGCCTACGCCGAGCAGGTGCTGATGCCGCAGATGGACCAGGCGGCGCTGGCCGAGATCAAGGCGTTCGAGGCGGCCGGGGACACCGGGGACCCGCGGTACATGGAGCTCCTGATGGAGCAGCATTACGTGCACCACGTGCTGCGTATGCCGCCCGCGGACTGGCCCGACCCGGTGCAGCGAGCGTTCGCGCACATCAATCCGGCCATCTACGTGTCCATGCAGGGGCCAAGTGAGCTGGGCATCAGCCCCGACGCCAGCCTGGCGCACTGGGAGCGGACCGCCGAGCTGGCCTCGATCCAGGTGCCGACCCTGGTCATCGGCGCGCAGCACGACACGATGGACCCCGAGCACATGCGGATGATGGCGGGCCGGCTGCCCCGCGGCCGGTACCTGCACTGCCCGGACGGCAGCCATATGGCCATGTACGACGACCAGGTGACCTACTTCGCCGGGCTGATCGACTTCCTGCGCGGCCTGGCCGGGGCGGGCGCCGGCTGACCAAGCGGCCTGGCCGGGGCGGCGCCGGCTGACCAAGAGGTCCGGTTATTCCCGGCCCAGCCCGTCGAAGTCGCGCTCGTCGAGGCAGCGGCCCAGCGACCAGACCGTGCGCTCCAGCTCGAGCCGGTCCACGAGGGCGTCCCGGTCAGGCATCGGATCCTCCGGAGGGCCAGATAGTCAGTTCGGCGTACCTGGGCGCCCACTGCTCGCGGTAGGCGGCCAGCAGCGGCGGGGGAAACTTGCCCAGAACCGCGTCGAGGGTCTGCGGGCTGGCCCCGTTGAGCAGCCAGGGCATGTACATCGACGCGTCGCCGGTGAGGCGCTGGCCGTGGGTCTGGGCGAAGTGCTGCCACTGCTGCGGGGTCAGCGAGGCGTCGATCAGGGGCAGGCCGTCGGTTTCCTCATGGGTCAGGTGCGCGGTGAGCTTGGTCACGAGCTCACCGGTGAGGTCGCCGAGCCGCTGGTAGCCGTAGTCCGGGTCGGCGGCGGCGGCATCGATGGCGATCAGCAGCGGCTCGATGATGGCGTGCTCGGCTTCCAGCGCGTCGGCCAGGGCTAGCCGGTCGGGGTGCCCGGCCACGCGGCCGCGCAGATCCGGCCACAGGACGTCGTCTTCGGTCGTGTGGTGGACGAGCAGGAACTTCTTGAACAGCTCCCAGCCCAGGGCGGCTCGCAGCAGCGGGCCCGGGTTGTCGTCCTTCAGCGTGGCGATGCGCGTGACCTGCACGAGTTCGCGGCGCAGCGCGTCGTGCATGGCGAACATCATGCTCATGTCGAGCTGGTACTCCATGGTTCCTCCCGGACCCCGTTGACGTGTTCTCAAATTTTGGCACTCAGCATTATTTAAAGTCAAGTGCCAAAAAGTTTCTAGTATTTTTTGTTTCTGAGTTTCGAGTTAGAGGTATCATGCGCGGATGAGCACGGACCCGGCCGACAACCGGTCGCTGCCGCTGCGCGAGCGGAAGAAGCTGCGGACCCGCCGCGCGCTGGCCGACGCCGCGATGCGGCTGTTCACCGAGAACGGCTTCGACAAGACCACGCTGGAGGAGGTGGCCGAGGACGCCGAGGTCTCCAAGAGCACGTTCTTCCGCTTCTTCGCGGCCAAGGAAGCGGCGGCGATCGAGGCCGAGACCGAGCTATGGACGGCCTACCTGGATGCGCTCGCCAGCCGCAAGCTGTCCGGCGCGGTCCTGGACGAACTGCACCACGCCCTGGCCCGCGCCGTCGCGGGACTTGATCCGGGCTGGGATCAGCGCTTCCTGGCCACCCGCCGGCTGATAATCGCCGAGCCAGCCCTGCTCAGATACGTCGAGCACTACCGCGCCGGGGTCAAGAGGCAGGTGATCGCCAGCCTGGCCGGCAAGCTCGGGCTCGACGCCGAAGACCTCCGGCTGCACCTGCTGGCCGAGCTCACCACCACGGCCTTCAGCGTCTCCGGCCGCTACTGGGTTCAGCACGACGGGCAGGGCGGCCGCGCCGCGCTCCTGGCCCGCTTCGAGGAGGCCATCGATGCCATTCCGGCCAGCCTGGACCTGGCTGCTCCGGCCTGACCAGCTCGGCGGCCGGGAGGCGTTCGGGGCTTGTGGCACACAGGCCCTGATAGACGGTGGTTGTGGACCACACATCCCGTAACGGATGCGCGATCCCCGCGAGAACTGGGTGGGAAGGTGCTATGGCTGGACGAGGGCTGCCGCCGGGGACCGCCGGCTCACAGGCCCGCGGCGGCGCTGATCGCGACCAGGCCGGCGGGTACGGCCACGATGCCGGCGATAACCAGCCAGGCCATCGGGTTGGCGACGTTGAAGGTGAAGCCGACACCAAAACGGGCACCGACCATGATGGCCGGGTCGTCGCGGTTGACGTAGATCAGCCCGGCCTTCCAGAACCGGTCGTCGTCCCGGTCGGTCCCGGCGGCCGGGCCGCGGCCGCCGGCGGCGCCGCCCGCACTGACTGCGCGGGTGGCCAGGCGGTAGCCGCCCTGGCCGGTCCGGTAGCCGGTCACGGCCAGGACGAGCAGGCCGACCGCGAAGGGCAGGACCGGCAGGGCCGAGGCGGGACCGGAGAGCCGGTAGACCTGCCAGTTCCTCAGGGCGGCCAGCAGCACGCTGAGGTTCACCAGCGCCATTAGCGTCAGGACGGCCCGGGAAAACGCGGCCAGGAACCGGCGATAGCGCTGGGTCGAGCCGGCCGGGTCAGCGGCTTCGATGTCCGGCCGGGATCGGTAGACGAGCAGCATCAGCCCGGTCCACAAGACGGTGACGTATAGCTGACCGACCACCACGGCGAAGGCGGCCAGGACCGATTTCGGTACCCGGCGGCCGCCCCACCCCGCGACCAGCCTGGCGGGCAGGTCGGGGTAGCGCAGGACGCCGACGACGATGGTCACCGCGATCACCGCCAGGGCGGGGACCAGCCAGCGCACCGGGAAGCGCGGCGGGTCGATGCGCCAGCTGGTGTCGGTGGCCACGATCTGCCGGTGCCCGGCGTACCAGGTTTCCGCAGACTTGACGGCGACGATCTTCCGCCGCGCCAGGGCGTAGCAGCCGAAGTCCGCGGCCAGCTCGACGAGCAGGATGATCCGGCTCAGCCACCATGACCCGTAGCCCGCGAGCAGCACGGCGGCGATCGTGCAGCAGGCCCCCACGGCCGCGGTCCGCCAGAGGTAGGCGTGCCGCTCCTGACGGATGACGGGCGAGCCGGCCCGTTCGACGGGGACGCGGACGCCGAACGCCACGGTGGGCCGGGTCATCGCGGGCGCGAGGCACATCAGCACGGCAAAGAACGGCACCATAACCTCGCCGATCACGCGGGCCGCGGTCATGGCTGGCCCTCAGGGACGGCGAATTGCTGGCCTTCAGGCAAGGCGAATGGCTGGCCTTCGGGGAAGGCGAACGCGGCGAGGGCCTCGCGGCACTGGCCGATGATGTCGTTCGCGGGCAGGCCCTGGGCGGCGGCCTCGGCCAGCAGCGTCTGCAGCCGGGCGGCCCAGTCCCGCGCCCAGTCCGGGCGGGGCGGCCCGCTGCCGGCGTCGCGCTGTACCACCGCGCCGGACTTGCGGCTCAGGCGGAGCAGGCCTTCCTGACGGAGCAGGTCGTAGCTCTTGTTCACGGTGTGAAAGTTGACGCCCAGGTCGATCGCGAGCTGCCGGGTGGAGGGCAGGCCGGAGCCGCCAGGCTGCCGGCCGCCGGCGATCGCCTCGACGATTCGGTCGCGGATCTGCTGGTAGATGGGAACCGGCCCGTCCGGTTCGATGCTAAGTAGCACGGTGGAGGCTGATCCACAGGTCGGGCTTGACCAACGAGGCCACGTACATCGGCCACATCAGCTGGCTGCGGCAGGAGAAGCTGACCACCTCCTCGTCGGCGGCGTCGAAGGACCGCTCGTGGCTCAGGAACCGCTGCGACCGCCGGACGCGCAGCGTGTGGTGGCCCGGCTTGACCAGGAGCTCGACCGTCTGCTGCCGGTCAATCGAGCCGGCGACGGCGCCGTCGATGACGATCTGCCACTTGCCTCGGTCCGTGACGCCGCCCCATTTGCGGGTCAGCTCAAGGGTCGTGGTCATGATGCCCCTCGGACTCGGTAGCTGCCGCTGCTCGCCTTGGTGCCGGTGACCAGGCGCTCGCGGTCGAACAGCCGGGCCACCGCGAAGCAGGCCAGGCCGTCGATGACCAGCAGCCCGCCTGCGAACGCGGCGGCCACGGCGAACGTCGGCCTTATCACGTTGAACGACATGAGCGCGGTCACAGCGACCGGCGGCAGGCTGGCCAGGATGCTGAGCTGCTGGGCGACGCGGGTGTCGGTGGCTCGCGCGGAGATGGCCAGGCCGGCCCAGATCGCCCAGGCCGCCAGCAGCGGGATGAAGACCAGCCCGGCGGGCAGCTGGGGAGCGTGCAGCACGGCCGTGGCTACCGGCGGCGCGGCCGCGAACTGCGTGATCGCGACGAAGACGCCGAACATCAGGTACGAAACACCGACGCCGGGCAGGAAGATCGCCGCGGCCTTGCCGAGCAAGAACTCCGTCCGGCTAATCGGCGTGGTCAACACCGGCTCGAGGGTGCCCTGCTCGCGTTCCCCGACCACCGAGTATGCGGCCAGTATCGAAGGCACGAAGACCGGGATCAGCAGCGGCAGGAACAGGCCGGCCTCGACCCGCCTTTCCAGCACTGCGCTCAGCACCGTGGCCTTGACCGAGAGGATCTGCGCGGTGGGACTTATCAGGAAGACGATCGGGAGGATGGACGCGGTGACGACGATGAACCGGTTGCGCTGGAACTCGGCGAGTTCCTTGCGGACGACGGCGCCGATTCGGGTCGCGCTCATGCTCATCGTGCTCCGCCTTCCGTATCCTGGACCAGCTCCAGGTAGACGTCCTCCAGGGTGTGCCGCGACTCGGCTATCGATAGCACGTCGGCCCCGGCGGCGACCAGGGCCCGGGTGACCGCGGGCGCGGCCTGGGCCGGATCGGTGACCGTCAGGACATAGTTCGCTGAACCGCTGGCTGGCTTGTCGGCGGCGGCCTGCCAGCCCTGGACGGCGGGCAGGCTGGCGAAGACCTGTTCGGGGTGGGCCAGCGGCACCGCGGTGCTGACGGCCAGCGACCGGTTGAACAGGGTTTGGCGCAGCTCGTCGGGTCGGCCGATGGTGAGCAGCTGCGTGTTCATGATGGCGACCCGGTTGCACAGCCGCTCCGCCTCATCGAGCCGGTGGGTGGTGAGGAACACGGTGACTCCGCGATCCCGCAGCGCGGCGATCAGGCCGTGCACCTCGTGCGCGGCGACCGGGTCCAGCCCCGAGGTCGGCTCATCCAGGAACATGACCGACGGGTCGTTCAGCAGGGTCCGGGCCAGAGCGGCCCGCTGGCGCAGGCCCTTGGACAGGCTCCCGGTCAGGTCGTGAGCGCGGTCGCTGAGGCCGACCGCGGCCAGAGCCTCGGCGATCCGCTGCTGACGCCCCGGCAGGCCGTACAGCCGCGCGAAGTACTCCAGGTTCTCGGCCACGGTCAGCCGGCGGTACAGGCCCGGGGCCTCCGGCATGATCGAGATTTGCTGGCGGATCTCGGCCGCGCGATCCGGGCCCAGCGGGATGCCCGCGACCGCGGCCGACCCGGACGTCGGCGCGATCAGCATGCCGAGGATGCGCACGGTGGTCGTCTTGCCCGCCCCGTTGGGGCCCAGGAAGCCGAACACCTCACCGCGGGCCACACTGAACGACACATCGGCCACGGCGGTCCGCGGGCCGAAGGCCTTGGTCAGATGGCTGACCTCGATCGCCGCCGCGCCGGGCGGAGCCGCCTGCGGCGGCCGCACCGGGCTTGAGGATTCGCTCAGCTCTCGCTTCTCCCCCGAGATCGTCCGATGTGCTGATCAATATTCTACTACTTATAGAACTAATAACACAAGGAGGGAAGCGGAGACGGGGAGGGCACCGGGGGCGGGGGGACACGAGGGGCGGGGGGCACGAGGCGGGGCTACCGCTGGGGCGCGGGGGGGCGGAGGCGCTAGCGTGCTGGTATGGAGCATGTGAGGCTGGGGCGGACCGGGCTGCAGGTTTCCAGGTTGTGCCTGGGGACGATGACCTTCGGACTGCAGAGCGACGAGAGCACGGCGGGGGCGATCCTGGACCGGGCGGCGGAGGGGGGCATCGACTTTCTCGACAGCTCGGACGCGTATCCGCTGGGCGGGGATCTGAGCACGCGGGGCAGCACCGAGGAGATCCTGGGCCGCTGGCTGCGGGGCAAGCGGGACCGGTTCATCGTGGCCACCAAGTGCTTCGCGCCGACCGGGCCGGCGCCGTTCGACGGCGGCAACTCCCGCAAGCACATCATGTCCGCGGTCGAGGCCTCGCTGCGGCGGCTGCAGACCGACTACATCGACCTGTACCAGCTGCACGGATACGACCGGGCGACGCCGATCGACGAGACGCTGGGCGCGCTGGACGATCTGGTCCACTCCGGCAAGGTCCGGTACACCGGCTGCTCGAACTTCCTGACCTACCAGCTGGTCCGGGCGATCGGGCGGACCGAGACGCTCGGGCTGACCCGGCTGGACTGCGTGCAGCCCCGGTACAACCTGCTGTTCCGGGAGATCGAACGGGAAATGCTGCCGTTCTGCCTGGAGGAAGGCGTCGGGGTCATCCCGTACAACCCGATCGCGGGCGGCCTGCTGTCGGGCAAGCACTCCCGGTCCGCGCCGCCCCCGGAGGGAACCCGCTTCACGCTCGGCAACGCGGGCGGCATCTACCAGGAGCGGTACTGGCACGAGCGGGAGTTCGGCACGGTGGGCGAGCTCGGCGCCCTGGCCGAGCAGGCCGGGATCGACCTGGTCACGCTCTCGGTGGCCTGGGTGCTGGCCAACCCGGCGGTGACCGCGCCGATCATCGGGGCCAGCAGGCCCGAGCAGCTCCAGGCGAGCCTGGCCGCCGCCGATATGGTCCTCGACGGCGACCTGAAGCGCCGGCTCGACGAGGTCACCCACCAGTACCGGATGGGAGACGCCCCCCGCTAGGTCAGGACACGCGGACCTCGACCTCGCGGGAGGCGATCCCGTTGGCCACGACGCGCAGGTCGTAGCGGCCCTTGGCCAGGCCGGCCGGGACCGTGAACCGGGTGTGCACGCGGCGGTCGCGGGTGGCCACGGCCATGGTGCTGTGACCGAAGGTCCGGCAGTAGTGCACCTGCGCGTCCTCGCTGATCAGCCGGACGAGCGGGTAGTTCGTGGCCATGGTCGCGTCGTCGCCGTAGGCCACGGCCTGGGTCATGCCGTTGAACCGCTCGCCGTGGATGGTGTAGGAGTGGCCGGGCCGCAGGTCCCGCGGGTGTTCGGTGATGCGCGGGCGCCATTCGTCGTCGGCCTCGCCGACCGGGGTGTAGATCTCGATGGCTGCGCTCCCGGCGGCGAACAAGACCTGGCCGGTGGGCACGACCAGCATCCGCCCGTCGTAGACGTTGCCGCCCGCGTTGGCGGGGGCGGGCGCAGGGTCGAGCAGCTTGCCGTCGAACTCGAAGAACTGGCCGTTCTGCGCGTAGCCGCTGTTGTTCGGGGCGGTGCCCGCGACGCACAGGACGTGGCCGTTGGGCAGCACGCAGCCCGGCGCGTCGTTGGCCTTCAGCGGGGTGCCCGGCGAGCTGTCGGGGAAGTCCGGGCCCGCGGTCCAGGTCCCGGGCGCGGCGGGATCGGGATCGGGCCGGTAGACGGCGGTGTGGCCGTCCGCGCCGACCTGGAACGCGGTGCCGTCCGGACGGAGCAGGCAGGGCCCGATCTCGATCGAGACGCTGGTCTCGACCAGCGATACCGGGGTCTGCCCGGCACTGACCCAGGCGCCCGCGGAGATCAGGTACTTCTCGGCGAACGGCGGGTTGGAGTTCTCCGGGACCAGCACCGTGTAGTCGGGCATCAGGGTGAAGCCCTCCTCGGAGCTCGAGTCGGCCTTGTCCGCCCCCGGCGACCAGGTGCCGGTGGCCGGGTCGTAGATGGCGGTCCTGGTGTCGTCGATCGAGCCGAGCAGGACCCGGCCGTCCGGCAGCACGCAGCAGGGCGCGTCGCCGATGTGCGTCCAGCCCGGCGCGCTGGCCGGGTGCCAGGCGTTGGCGACCGGGTCGTAGATCTCGACCCGGTTCCAGTCGACGCCGACCGAGCCGCCGTTGTACTCGCCGCCGGCCACGAAAACGCGCCCGTCGGCGAGCACCGCGGAGGCGTAGTACAGGCGTGCGTCGGTCATCGGGGCCAGCGGTGACCACGTGCCGTTGGTGTAGTCGCCCCACTCGTCCGGGGTCAGGCGCCACCACGCGGTGGCGTTCGGCTCCTGGCACATCACCGTTCCGTCGGTGAGCAGGAGCATGGTGCTGGCGTTGAATGCGGGCTGGTTGGTCAGTGGCTGCCATATTCCGGGCATATCCGGGCCTCCCCGTTTTGATGAGCGTGTTCCCCTCACCAAAACGGGGACGGCCGGGCTGGCTTTGATACGTGTCCCGGAGGCACGAACCACGGCCCGTTCGGTAGAAAACAGAAAAGACAGTTACCAGAGCGGCGGGTGCCGGTCCTTCCAGGGGCGG
This sequence comes from uncultured Actinomycetes bacterium, assembly GCA_963819785.1. Taxonomy (GTDB): domain Bacteria; phylum Actinomycetota; class Actinomycetes; order Streptosporangiales; family Streptosporangiaceae; genus Palsa-504. Next base: position 983,443 of record CAWFXW010000026.1, read on the forward strand.
GCCTGCTCGAGCTGGGCGGACAGGGAGATAAGGGTGCCCTCGTCGCCCATCCGCCCGGCCAGCATCACGCCGATCGGCAGGCCTTCGGCGCTCCAGTGCAGCGGGACGCTGACCGCGGGCAGGCCGGATACGTTGTAGATCGCGGTCCACGGGGTGAACCGCTTCTGCCGCTCGAAGTTCTCGGCGGGGTCTACCTCGTCGAAGTAGCCGACGGGCCGCGGGGGCAGGGCCAGGGTCGGGGTGAGCACGGCGTCGTAGGCGGCCAGCGCGGTGATCGCCGGGCGGGTCACGAACTGCATGTAGGCCTGGGCGAAGATGAAGTCGGGCGCGGGGGTGGCCCGGCCGCGCTCGCGCAGGTACCTGGTCAGCGGCAGCAGGATCTGCTCCTGGGCCGGGTCCACCGGGGTCAGCGTGGCGTAGGCGTAGTAGATGATCTCGAAGAACGGGACGATGTCCTCGCCCAGCGGCAGGGCGATGTCCTCGATCTCGTGGCCGAGGCTGGCCAGCAGGCTGCTCGCGTCCTCGTAGGCGGCCAGGCAGTCCGGGTGGACCTCCACGCCGGGTACCGGGGCCTGCAGGGTGCGGCCGATCCTGAGCTTTCCGGGCGGACGGCTGGCGTGGCCGAGGAAGGTCTCGCCGGGCGGCAGCGGCGGCTGGGTGTACATGTCGCCCGGGTAGTTGCCCGTCATCACGTCCAGCAGCAGCGCGGCGTCGGCCACGGTCCTGGTGATCGGGCCGTCGATGCCGAAGCCGAGCAGGTCGGGGACCAGCGGGCCGCCGGAGATCCGGCCGCGGGACGCCTTGATCCCGAACAGCCCGCAGACGCTGGAGGGGATGCGGATGGACCCGGCGCCGTCGCTGCCCTGGGCGGCCGGGGCCAGGCCCGCGGACACCGCGGCGGCCGCGCCGCCGCTGGACCCGCCCGCGGACCGGGACAGGTCCCACGGGGTCCGGGCGGGCGGCCCGATCCTGGTCTCGGTGTAGCACGGCAGGCCGAACTCCGGCGTGGACGTCTTGCCGGTGATGACCACGCCGGCGTCCCGGAGCCGGGTCACGACGTAGTCGTCGCCCTCCGGCACGTTGCTCTCGTAGGCCAGCGACCCGAACGTCTGCCGGACGCCCGCGACCATGTTCAGGTCCTTGATCGGGATCGGCACGCCGGTCAGCGGCGGCAGGGCGGCTGGATCGGCGGCCTGGACGACGGCCTTCTCGGCGGCGAGCGCCTGGTCGGCGGCTAGTTCGGCGGTGACGGTGTAGAACGCGCCCACCTGGTTGTTGAGCTCGGCCGTGCGGCGGAGATAATGATCAGTGACGGCGACCGGCGATAGTTCCTTCGCGCGGATCGCCGCGGCCAGCTCGATCGCGGTGAGCTCGTGTATCTGGGTCATGGTGGAGATGCTAGACCACGAGCGGGCCGGGACGTTCGGGGTGTTATCGGGACGAATGGCCTGCTTTAAACGGGCCGGAGCGGGCACAATCGTGGTAGCACGGTGCTGTGCGCTGAGTCCCAAGGCAGTTACGCTCAGGTAGTAGGTGAGGACCGATGGCGTGGCCTAAGCCGAGAAACCGCAGGTCACCAGATCCAACGGAGACAGCCGGGGGCGCACCGGACGGGGCACGCCCGCATGCCGTTCCGCATGCCGTGACACCGGACCGGGACCGGGATCATGACCGTGACCAGGACCGGGGCCGGGGCCGCAGGTCGTCGTGGCCGTCGCCGGAGCGCTGGCCGAACGCGCACGCCACGGTCGTGCCGGTGCCGGTGGACGAGTACGTGAGCGCCGCTGAGACGTCCGATGCTCCGGACGCATTCGATGGGTTCGACGCGGCCGAGGCGTTCGATTCGGCCGAGGGGTTCGACGCGGCCGAGGGGTTCGACGCGGCCGCGACCGACTCGGGTGACCGGCCGTTCTGGGAGAACTGGGGGCGGGTCGACGAGGCGGCCGACCCGGACGAGCCCGACGACGGCCTCCCCGAGGACGGCCCCGCCGACGACGCGGTCACCGACGTGGACCCGCGGCCCCGGCGCTCCTGGGAGCCCGCAGGCGCCGCCGCGGGCCAGACCCGCGAGCAGCCGCCGCAGGCCGAGGGCATCGGCCAGCACCTGGGCAGCGTGACGCACCTGTCGGCGAACCCGCGGATGCGGGCCTGGCGGCGGCGGATCATCGTCGCCGTCATCGCCGGGGTGGTGTTCGGCTACCTGCTGAACGACTGGCGGTGGGGGCTGACCTTCGCGGTGCTCGCCGCCATCGCCGACACCATCATCCGGTCGCGGACGGTGTTCAAGGGCCCGGCGGGCGTCCGGCTGACCAAGGCCCAGAAGCACACGCTGCGGCAGCTGTCCAGCCTGGAGCGCAAGGGCTACCGGGCCCTGCACATCCTGCCCATCCCGGACAGCGAGGAGCAGATCGACCACCTGGTCATCGGGCCGGCGGGCGTGTTCGCCATCGACTCCGAGGACTGGGACAAGCGGATGCCGGTGCGGACCAGCAACCACCGGGAGCTCTGGCACGGGCCGCGCAGCATGAAGGACCGGCTCCAGCACGCGCACTGGGAGGCCAGCCAGGCCGCCACGCTGTTGTCCGCGCAGGCCGGCCGGCCGGTCTCGGTCCGCGCGGCGATGGCCGTGTACGGGCCGAAGATCCCGTGGGACGTGGCCGAGATCCGCGACGTCGACGTGTTCAGCGGCCCGCGGCTGCGCATCTACCTGCGCCGCCGCGCCCGGCGGCGGGACGCCGGGCCGCTCACCCGCAGCGAGGTCGAGCGCGTCGACAAGGCCGCCCACGCGGCGTTCGGGCGGGACCCTTCCTGACGCCGGCGTGCCGGTAGGCTGAGGTCTTCGGCTCTTCCCCGGCTCTTCGCGGACTTCTTCGCGCTCAGGAGATCACTATGCCTCCGCTTCGGTCCCGTACGGTCACCCACGGCAGGAACATGGCTGGCGCGCGTGCGCTGCTGCGCGCCACCGGGGTAGCGCGCGAGGACATCGGCAAGCCGATCATCGCGGTAGCGAACAGCTTCACCGAGTTCGTGCCCGGGCACGTGCACCTGCGCGAGGTCAGCCAGGTGGTCGCGGAGGCGATCCAGGCCGCGGGGGCGATCCCGCGGGAGTTCAACACGATCGCGGTGGACGACGGCATCGCCATGGGGCACGGCGGCATGCTGTACTCGCTGCCGAGCCGCGAGCTGATCGCCGACTCGGTCGAGTACATGGTGAACGCGCACTGCGCGGACGCCATGATCTGCATCTCGAACTGCGACAAGATCACCCCGGGCATGCTGATCGCGACCATGCGGCTGAACATCCCGACCGTGTTCGTGTCCGGCGGGCCGATGGAAGCCGGCACTGTTGGAGCAAGCACAGGCGCGGGGCTGGCCGCTGTTGCCTCGGGCGGTCGCAAGCTCGACCTGATCGACTCGATGGTGGCCTCGGCGGACCCGTCGGTGTCCGACGAGCAGTTGCTGGCCATGGAGGAGTCGGCCTGCCCGACCTGCGGGTCGTGCTCGGGGATGTTCACGGCCAACTCGATGAACTGCCTGACCGAGGCGATCGGGCTGGCCCTGCCCGGCAACGGCAGCACGCTGGCCACGCACGAGGCGCGCCGCGGGCTGTTCGAGCGGGCCGGGGAGCTGATCGTTTCGATCACCCGCGACTATTACGCGTCCGGCGACTCCTCGGTCCTGCCGCGGTCGATCGCGAGCCGGGACGCGTTCGAGAACGCGATGGCGCTGGACGTGGCCATGGGCGGGTCGACGAACACGATCTTGCACCTGCTGGCCGCGGCGCACGAGGCGGGAGTCGACTTCGGACTGAAGGAGATCGACGAGCTGTCCCGCCGGGTGCCGTGCCTGTGCAAGGTCGCGCCGAGCAGCTCGTATCACCTGGAGGACGTGCACCGGGCGGGCGGCATCCCGTCGATCCTGGGTGAGCTCGACCGCGCTGGGCTGCTCAACCGCGAGGTGCGCACCGTGCACAGCGCGTCGCTGCGGTCGTTTTTGGACGCGTGGGATGTGGGGTCACCGTCGGTGTCTTCTGCGGCGGTCGAGTTGTGGCACGCGGCGCCGGGCGGGGTGCGGACCATCCGGCCGTACTCGCAGTCGTCGCGCTGGTCATCTTTGGATACGGATCGGATGTCCGGGTGCATCCGGGACGCGGCGCACGCGTACAGCACCGACGGCGGGCTGGCCGTGCTGCACGGGAACCTGGCGCCGGACGGCGCGATCGTCAAGACCGCCGGCGTCCCGGAGGAGCTGTGGACGTTCTCCGGCCCGGCCGTGGTGTTCGAGAGCCAGGAGGACGCGGTCGCGGGCATCTTGGGCGGCGCGGTTTCGGCCGGCGATGTCGTCGTCATCCGGTACGAGGGTCCGCGCGGCGGCCCGGGGATGCAGGAGATGCTGTACCCGACCAGCTTCCTGAAGGGCCAGGGCCTGGGCCGGGCCTGCGCGCTGATCACCGACGGGCGGTTCTCCGGCGGGACTTCGGGCCTGTCGATCTGCCACGTGGCGCCGGAGGCGGCGGGCGGCGGTCTCATCGCGGTCGTCGAGAACGGCGACACGGTGGTGATCGACATTCCGCGCCGGGAGCTGCGGCTGGACGTGCCCGACGCTGTCCTTGGCCTTCGTCGCGAACGTGTGGTCTCGGCGCTGGGGTCGTACCGGCCTGTTTCGCGGCAGCGGCAGGTCAGCGTGGCGCTACAGGTCTACGCGGCGATGGCCACCTCGGCCGCGACCGGCGCGGCGCGCGATATCACGCTCATCGCCAGCCCGGACAAGTGAGCCTTGTCCTCTGTCTCTGCCGGGTTTGTCCGGCCAGCGCGCGCGGGTGACGCCGATGACCTGGCCCGGGTGCAGGTGGTCTCGTGGCGTTCGGCTCTGGCCGGGATCGTTCCGGTGGAGCTGCTGGCCTCGCTGACCGGCGAGGAGGCGTCGGCGGTGTGGCGTGACCGCTGGCGGGAAGCGATCGCCAGCCCGCCGACCAGTAAGCACCGGGTGCTGGTGGCGGTTTGTGGAGAGGTGCCGCGTGAAGTGGCTGGGTTCATGTCGGCCGGGCCCGCCGGCGATGCGGACCGCTGGCCCGGCACCGACGCGGAGATCTACGAGTTCCGGGTAGCGCCGGACCGGACCAGGCAGGGGCACGGCGGCCGGCTGATGCACGCGGCCGCGGAGACGCTGGTCGGCGACGGGTTCCGCACCGTGTCCATCTGGGTGCCGGAGGCTGACGCCGTGATGCGCGGCTTCCTGGAGTCGGCGGGGTGGGCGGCCGACGGCGCGCGCGGTGAGCTGGACGTGGGGGCGAGCGTCCCGGTTGTTCGGCTGCACACGGCGATCAGCGAGTGAATCTGGCTGGCTTTGGGCTCGCTTAGGATCGGGTGCGTGGCTGAGGCTCGGGTTTGGCTGGCGGGAACGCGGCCCAGGACGTTGCCGGCGGCTGTCGTCCCGGTGCTGATCGGCTCGGGCGTGGCCCTGGGATACAGCCGGTTCTCCTGGTGGCGGGCCCTGCTGGCGCTCGTCGTGGCGCTCGCGCTCCAGGTCGGGGTCAACTTCGCCAACGACTACAGCGACGGCGTGCGCGGTTCGGACGCCAAGCGGGTGGGACCGGTGCGGCTGGTCGCGTCGGGGCTGGCTGCGCCGCGGCACGTGCTTGCGGCGGCGTTGTCGTGCTTTCTGGTGGCGGGCGGGGCCGGGCTTTTTCTGGCCGCGGTAACGGCCTGGTGGCTGGTGGCGGTTGGGTTTGCGTGTGTGGCCGCGGCCTGGTTTTACACCGGCGGCCCGCGGCCCTACGGGTACCACGGGCTCGGCGAGGTCTTCGTGTTCGCGTTCTTCGGCGTGGTCGCGGTGGCGGGCACCGCGTACGTGCAGATGGACCGGTTCAGCTGGCTCGGGCTGGCCGCCTCGGTGCCTGCCGGGCTGCTGGCCTGCGCGCTGCTGATCGTCAACAACCTGCGCGACATCCACGGCGACACGCTGTCGGGCAAGCGGACCCTCGCGGTGCGGCTCGGAGACGCGCGGACCCGGACCGCCTACCTGCTGACGATGCTGCTGCCGTTCTGCTGCGCGGCGCTGATCGGCATCTACCGTCCGGTCGCGCTCCTGGTCCTGGTGGCCGTGCCGCTGGCACTGGTCCCGATCCGGGCCGTGCGGGCCGGCGCGTCGGGTCCGGCGCTGATCAAGGCGCTGGGGCAGACGGGGCGGGTACAGATGGCGTTCGGCATCGCGTTCGCGATTGGCCTGGCTGTCCACGTGTGAGGGTGTGCGCGGGCGGGGTCGTGGTGGGTGCCGGTCGTCCTGGTTCGTGCGGGTCGGGGTCGTCCTGGTTGGTGCGGGTCGGGGGCGGCCAGATCGGGGATTTCGGGCGTGGCGGGCGGCCTGGCGAGAGACACTTGAGACGAAATGCGCGGTATCAGCGACATCACGGCGGTTGGCGTTGTACCCTCCCCATAATCCCAGGTTGTGAGATACGGGCGCGGAACGGTGCCTGAGCGCGTGCGTGTCCAACGGGAAGGTGTTCAGTTGCAGCGGCAGGGAATGTGGTCGGCCGGCGACGGCGACGATAACCGGCGATTCCTCGCCGACCTGCGCGCGCTTCGTGATACGGCCGCCCTGGAGTCCGACGAACTAGCGGCCCGCGCCCACTACCCTACGGACGTCCTCAAGGAAGCCGAGAGCGGGCCCTCCCTGCCCGGGCTGCCCATCCTGGCCGCCTATGTCCGGGCCTGCGACGGAGACGTCCCTGAGTGGGAAGAGCGGTGGCGGCGTCTGAGCCTGGAGGCCGAGGCCGATCCCGGCCTGCCGGTCCGGCCCGCCGGAGCCAGTCCGGCGGCGTTGGCCGGAGCGCGCGCGGGAGTCAGCGTAGCCCCGCCCGAGGCGTACGACGCGGACCGGATCAGGGCGGTGCTGCGCAGTTCGGCCGGGAGCCCGGCCGAGAGCTCCGACCGGCGCGGACGCGGGCGCGGGTGGGCCGCGACTGAGCGCGACGGTCACGGGACGGCTGCCACCCAGCCGCGGGTCCCGGAGAGCCCGGCGAGCTGGAACCCGGGGACGAACTGGGACGAGACCGCGCGCTGGGATACCTCTCGGCCCGCCGCTGGCTGGGACAACGGGTACGGGCAGGCTGCGGGTGCGCCGCCGGACCTCAGGACGAGCTGGGACGGGTTCCGCACCGACCGGCGCACGCCGTGGGATAACGCCGCAGATGCGCCGACGGTGACGGGCCCGCGGTGGGACGCTGCGGCGGAGGAACTCGCGGCGCCGGCGCGCGGTGGGACGCTGCGGCGGACGAGCTTGCGGACGCCGGCACGCGGTGGGATGACGTTTCCGTTGAGCTGAGCAACGGGAATCATCAGGTGAGCGAGTCCGGCGACGGGTTGCCCGACACCGGGATCGTCGAGACGCCGGACGCGGCTCAGGCCGAGGCCATCCGGCGTGACCCGTTCTCCGCTGCCTGGCTGCAGGACGGTGAGCTGACCTCGCCACCCGACGTCGAGCCCGAGTGGCAGGAGACCGGGCCTTCGGCGGCTGAGCCTTCTTCGCTGGCCGAGCCTTCGCTGGCCGAGCCTAGTTGGTTCATACCACGCGAGCAGGGCTGGTCCTCGGCCGATACCCAGTCACCGGCCGCCGCCGAGGAGACCTGGTTCACCCCGCGCGATCGGCCCGACAACGGGCTGACCCCGTCCGAGCGGCCGCTGGGTACGCCGCCCGCGATTGACGACTCCGAGCCGGTACTGGGCTTCTGGACGCCTTCGGCAGCGGCACGGGCCCGGACACCTTCACCCCCGCCTGCACCTGCGCCCGCGCCTTCGTCTTCACCCGCGCCTTCGTCGGCGTCGGCGTCAGCTGAGGTGCGGCGGCCGGATCCGGTACAGGTCGAGGGCACGACCATTGCCCGGGCAGGCTGGCCCGCGACGGCCGAGACCCCGCCCACCGACGCTCCGGGCGCGCCCTCGATCCTCCCCCAGGGCCCGACGGACACACTGGCGGTGACCATGTCCGGGCCAGCGGTACCACCCGCGCCCGCGGTGCCGCCGGGGCCGGTCGTCCCGCCGAGCGAATCGCGATCGGACCGGCTCTACCCGGTACGGCTGCTGGTGGTCATCGTGGTGGCCGCCTTGATCGGCAGCATCCTGGTCCTGCTGCTGCGCTAGCTAACTCGCGGGCTCGCTGCCGTTGGGCGAGGGCGCCTCCAGATCCTGCGGCACCGCCGGCATATCAGCCTGGGCACCGCCCCCGGCGCTCAGCGGATCGGCGGAGCCGAGCGGATCGCCGAAGTTCACGCCGGGGAGGGTGGCGGCGAGCATCGCCGTCATGGCCTCGGCTGTAACAGCGGGATCAGAGCCGACCGCCGCGGCGAGTGGCCCGGCGGCCGACGATGGCACCTCGCCGGCCGGCGCTGCCGCGTCCGCGGGTGCTCCGGTGTCAGCGGATGGATCGGCCAGCAATTCCGGGGCGCCGCCAGCGACCGGTGAGGCGCTGATCGCGGGCCGCCCGCCCGCGGCGGGCACGGCGGGCGGCTGGCGCCGGGCCTGATCCTTGGTCCGCGGGCTGGCTTCCGTCCCAGCGGGCGGCTCTCCGCCACCGAAGGCGCTGGCCACGGACCTCAGCGCGGTGGTGACCTCGCTCGGGATGACCCAGAACGTGTTGCCTGGCCCCTGGGCCAGCTGCGGCAGCATCTGCAGGTACTGGTAGGCCAGCAGCTTGGGATCGGGGTCATTGTCGTGCACGGCCTGGAAAACGGCGGCGATGGCCTGGGCCTGGCCTTGGGCGCGCAGGATCGCGCTCTGCTTGGCGCCCTCGGCCATCAAGATGGCGCTCTGCTTCTCGCCCTCGGCGGTGAGGATCTTGGACTGCCGACCGCCCTCGGCGGTCAGGATCGTGGCGCGCTTCTCGCGTTCCGCGCGCATCTGCTTCTCCATGGCGTCCTTGACGGACTTCGGCGGGTCGATGGCCTTGATCTCCACCCGGGTGACCCGGATGCCCCACTTGCCCGACGCGTCATCGAGCACCCCACGAAGCATGTTGTTGATCTTGTCGCGTGAGGTCAGCGACTGCTCCAGGTCCATGGACCCGATGACGCTGCGCAGCATCGTCGCGGTGAGCTGCTCGATCGCCTGGATGTAGTTGACGATCTCGTAGTCGGCCGCTCGCGGGTCGGTGACCTGGAAGAACAGCACGGTGTCGATCAGCACGACCAGGTTGTCCTCGGTGATCACCGGCGCACCATTGAACGAGACGACCTGCTCGCGCAGGTCGATCTCCTTCTTGACCCGGTCGATGAACGGGATGATGAAGTTCATACCGGGCTCGAGCGTCTTGCGGTAGCGGCCGAACCGCTCTACGTTGCGGGCGCGAGCCTGTGGCACGATCCGTACCGAGCGCAGGACCGTGAGGACGACGAGCAGCGCGACGACGGCCGCGATGACAATTTCAGCCAGGACCATGGTTACTCCCGGGGATAGACGAGTGCGGTGGCACCCTTGATCTGCATCACATCGACCTTGGTGCCGACCGGGATCACAAGCGATTCGTCCAGGTAGGGACGGGAGGACCACTCCTCGCCGTCGATGCGGACCCGTCCGCTGTGCTCGTTCACCTCTTCCAGGACGATCGCTGAACGGCCGACCAGTGCGGCGACTCCCGTGCGCAACGCCGGCGGCTGCTTGATATGCCGGATCGCGATCGGGCGGACGAAGCCAAGCCCGGCCGCGGCAGCGACGACAAACGCAGCCAGCTGGATACCCAGGTCAAGGTGGAACGCTCCGACCGCGGCCGCGACGACCGCCGCGACCGCGATCAAGCCAAAGGCAAAGGTCATGGTCAGCAGTTCGGCAACGCCAAGCACGGCTGCCACGATCAGCCAGATGATCCAGGACAACATGGCCGCTCCGCTGAATGCTTTGTGCTTCGAGAGTATCCCCTGCCGGAATCGGTTCGTATCGCGACCCGGTTACGGTCCGGTGTCTCAAACGAGACAGGATCCGCGTGGGCGCGGGCGTTGTGCACACAAGCCCAGGTAGGCAAGGTTGTGGCGTGGCGGCTTCGGGGATGTGGTTTGCTGGCCGGATGCGGGTTTCTCCTCGATACCCGGAGTTATCGGTTCAATACCCGACGATTGTGTGCAATTGATGACAATTGGCCGTCTAGGTCCTACAGGGGATTTCTCCCGACCTACACTCGTCAGGTAAGGGCATGTCCTGCGGCGCGGCTGGGTAACCAGCCCAGGAGGTACCTGGTGGAACGTGGCGACACCGGCCTGGGCCGCGATGCCTATGGCCTGCCCAGGCGACGACGTCTGGGTGAACGCCGCGCCTACCGGGCGGAGGCCGCGGCAGCCTCGAATGGGCCGGACGGTGCCGACGACGACGAGTACGGCCAGCTGTTGCGGCGCCCCGGCGAAATGCCGCCCCAGCCCGGCTTCCACCAGCCGGGCCGCTCGCGTATGCGCCCGCCGCCGGGCCGCTTCGCGCCGCCGCCCGGGAACCGCTCCGATCCCTTCCCGCCGAACGGCACGGCCGGCAACGGCGGGCCCATGACCGCGGACCCCGCGAACGGGGGCCCGATGAACGGGGGTCCGGCGAACGGCGGGCCGATACCTGGCCGGCAGTACCGGTTGCCGAACGGGCGCCGGGTCCCGCCGCGTGCCGACCGCCCGTACCGTTCCCCGGCGCCCGGCGCCCAGGGCGGGATGCGGGGAGCATGGGATCAGCCCGGTCCGGGGCAGCCCTCAGGCCAGGATCCGCTCGGCGCCAACTGGCGCCGGCCCCGGTCGCAGGCATCCGGCGGTCCGCCTCCAGGCGGCGACGCAGGTCCGCGGGCCTACGGCCCGGGTCCCGGGACGCATCGGATGCCCGGGGGAGCCGGTGCTTCTGGGATGCCCGGGACTAGCGGGTTTGCGGGCGCTTCGGGGTACGGCGGCGCTTCGGGGTACAGCAACGCTCCTGGGTACAGCAACGCTCCTGGGTACAGCGGGACGACCGGGTATGGCGGCGCAAGTGGGTCGCCTGGCGCTGCCCAGTATCCGGGCGGCGCTGGGTTCGCCGGAGGTCCCGCGGGCGCGGCCGGTCCCGGGCAGGCAGGCGCGGGATATGCGGGCGCCGCCGGGTCTGGGTATGCGGCCCCGGGGTCTGGGTATGCGGCCCCGGGGTCGGGCTATGCGGGGTCGGGTGCACCGGGTTCGGGTTATTCGGGCCCTGGTTTTGGCGGATCGGGCCCGGCGGGTTCGGGGTACACGGGTCCGGGTGCGGCGGGTCAGGGCCCTGCTGGGCCGGGGCCTGGGGGCTCAGGTATTGGCGGTTCGGGGGTTGGCGGTTCGGGGGTTGGCGGTTCGGGGGTTGGCGCATCGGGATTTGGCGGGTCGGGATCGGCGGGGTCGCGGAGTGAGGGGTGGGGACGGCTCGGGGACCATTCGGGGCGCGGGGCGACCCTGTCCGGAGAGGCGGCCGGGCCGGCTCAGGTGATCCGCCAGCGTGAGAACACCATTCCCGATGAGCGGCCGGTGCCGACGGCGCAGGCGGTGGTCAGCATCGCGCCGGACGGGCTCGAGTCGTTCGCGCGGGACCTGCGGGCGCTACGCGCCAAGGCCGAACTCGAGTACCCCGAGATGGCCGAGACCTCGCACTACACGATGAAGACACTCGCCTCGGCGGCGGGCGGGCTGCGGCTGCCCACGCTGCCGGTGGCCGTCGCGTACGTGCGTGCTTGCGGCGGGAACGTCGCCGAGTGGGAAGAACGCTGGCAGAAGCTGGCTAGCAGGATCACCGCCGACGCGGTGAAGAGGCGCCGCGGCGAGGGTGAGGAACTCCTGGCTCTGCCCGAGCCCGCGGAACAGCCGGCCCTGGAACCACCCACCCCGCAGCCGACGCAGGAATCCGCGTCAGAGTCCGGCGAGGTGTACGTCATCACCTCCGCCAAGCCCCGCCAGCCTGGCTGGTGAGACTGCGGGCGCGGGGGCGGGCTGATGGCTGCTGCCTGCGGCGGCGGGGAAGAACTTCATGGGGTGTTCAGCGCGGGCAGGAATAGGGCGGGCGGGGCTTGGCGGTTGCTAGGTGGTGAGAGTTGAATCATCACTGAGCAAGGTTGGGGGTCGTCCGTAGCCGATGAGCTACCAAGATCAGGCAGCTGAACCTGACCTGACCGGCGGAAACTCCGGTCTCCCCATGGATAACCATGTGCACACCCAATGGTCGTGGGACGCGCCGCCCGAGGCGTCGATGGTGCGCAGCTGCGAGCAGGCGCTGGCCGCCGGCGTACCGGCGGTAGCCTTCACCGATCACCTGGACTTCACGGTCTGGGCCGACGGGGACCTGATCGCCGAGGAGCACGTCAACCCCCGGCCGTATGGACACATGCGCCTGCTCGACGTACCCGGCTACCTGGCGAGCGTGCAGGAGTGCCGCGAGCGCTTTCCGGACCTGCGCATCCTCACCGGCGCCGAGATCGGGGAGGCTCATATGTGGGCCGCGAGCGCGCGAGCCGTGGTGGGGCGCGCCGGGTTCGACCGGATCCTCGGATCGCTGCATGCGATCCCGTTCGAGGGCAGGCTGACCGCGGCCGACACCCTGTTCCGCCGGATGCCCGCCGATGACGTGATGCGGCTGTACTTCGCCGAACTGCTCCGGCTGGTCGAGGGCAGCGACATCTTTGAGGTCCTGGCCCACCTGGACTTCCCGCGACGGATGTGGCCGTGGACCGCGGAGGCCTACGACGAGCGAGCCTTCGAGCCGGAGATCCGGGCCGTGCTGAGCGCGCTGGCCGCCAGCGGGCGGGTCCTCGAGGTGAACACGAAGAGCCCGATGGCGTCGGCTGAGTTGCTCGGCTGGTGGCGGGAGGCCGGGGGGACCGCGGTGTCGTTCGGCAGCGACGCGCATCAGCCCTGGCGGGTGGGTGACCGGTTCAAGCTGGCGGTCGACCTGGCCGAGGCGGCCGGTTTCCGGGCGGGCCGGGACCGGTTCGACTTCTGGCGGATCTGAGCCACTTCCGGCGGCGCTGGGCTTCCGGCGGCTCTGGGCTGTGGCGATACGCCTGGTACGTCGGCGGCGGCTCGGACGCCCGAGCGCCGGAGGAAGGGTCCGGGCCGCCGCCGACAGCTCTCAGGTCCAGGTGTCGCCGAAGCGGGAAATCATCTCGTCCCAGCTTTCATCGTCGGGGCGGCGCTTCGGTGTGTCCGTCTCCTGGTCATCCAGGGCGGCCCGGGGTAGAGGGATGGACCGGCTCTGGCAGTGAACCGCGAAGCGCAACTCTGCGTAGTAGGTCTCGCGGTCGCGGACTTCGGCGCGTGCCTCGATGGGGGTCCGGGCGTCGGGGCGGGCGGCGCCGGTTTCCCGGAAGGGAAGCCGGTCACGGGACTCGGCCCCGTCGTCCGGCGACCGGCCCTCGTCCTCATCCATGCTGGCCACGATCCACACCTCTGATCTGCGACGTTGCCCCGCCCGCTAACACGGCCCGCGAGCGGGGCAACGTCTGGTAAAACACGGTGCGAAGTTGTTTCGCTACCATTTGTAGTGTAACCGAATGTACTGTACCCAATGCAATGGGTAACCAGTGTTCTGAAGGTAATATTTTCCTATCCCTCAGGTAAGGCTCTACGCAGAGTCACCAAAACACGATCCGGGGGACGCTGTGCGGCGGCAGAAACCACTGTGAACACGGGGCGTGCGGGTTGCGGGTACCACGGACCGTTCGGTCAGAAGTAGAAAGACGGTCGTGGTTACTGTCCGCGCACGATGTCGCCTGGCGGGCCAGGTACGGTTCGAGCCTGGGGTGGCTGTCCGATTTCCGCCAGTACCGGTCGCCGCGGGCTGGCATTGTGGAAGGCGTGAGTACGACACTGACAGCCTTTGCCGGACCGGACGACGAGCAGCGGTACCAGGCGGCGATCAGCAAGGACGCCCGCTTCGACGGGGTGTTCTTCATCGCCGTGACCTCGACGGGCATCTACTGCCGCCCCTCGTGCCCGGCGATTACGCCCAAGCGCGAGCACATGCGTTTCTACCGGACCGCCGCCGCGGCCCAGGAAGGCGGCTTCCGGGCCTGCAAGCGGTGCCGCCCGGACGCCTCCCCCGGGTCGCCGGAATGGAACATCCGGGCCGACGTGGTCGGGCGTGCGATGCGGCTGATCGCCGACGGGGTGGTCGACCGCGACGGCGTTTCCGGGCTGGCGGACCGGCTCGGCTACGAGCAGCGCCAGGTGCGCCGGCTGATCACCGCCGAACTGGGCGCCGGGCCGCTGGCCATCGCCCGCGCGCAGCGCGCCCAGACGGCCCGGGTGCTGACCGAGACCACCATGCTCCCGTTGTCGGAGATCGCGTTCGCGGCCGGCTTCACCAGCATCAGGCAGTTCAACGACACCATCCGCGAGGTGTTCGCGGTGACGCCGACCCAGCTGCGCGAGTCGCGCGATCGTGCGGCCCGCGGGGGGTCCAGGGTGGGTTCGCGGGGAAAGGTAGCGCCCCCCGGTCGCGCGATACAACGGCGAGGCACCGGGGCGGGCATTCGGGGGGTTGGCCAGGGGGGTCCGGGGGGGCGGAGCCCCCTCGGCGGGGAAGAAGGGTCGTCCCCCCTGGGTATAGCGCTGCGGTTGCCGTACCGGGCGCCGGTGGACATCGAGCGGATGATGCGGTTTTTCGCGGCCCGTGCCATCTCCGGCGTGGAGGAGGTGCAGGACGGCCGGTACCGGCGGACGATACTCCTGCCGAACGGCTCGGGGATCTTGTCGGTCGGCCCCGGTGACGGCTACATCGACTGCGAGCTGCAGCTGGAGGACCTGCGCGACCTGACCGCGGCGGTCCAGCGCTGCCGCCGGCTGCTCGACCTGGACGCCGACCCGTCCGCGGTTACGGCGGCGCTGGCGGCCGCCGGTCCGGTGCTGGGGCCGCTGGCCCTGGCCAGCCCGGGTCGGCGGGTGCCCGGCCACGTGGACGGGAACGAGCTCGCGCTGCGGGCCGTGCTCGGCCAGCAGGTGTCGGTGGCCGCGGCCCGGCGGCTGGGGGCGCGGCTGGTGGCCGCCTACGGCAAGCCGCTCGAACGGCCGGAGGGCACGCTGACGCACTGCTTCCCGGCCGCGGAGACGCTGGCCGCGGCCGATCCGGGCACGCTGCCGATGCCGCGGACCCGGGCTCTGGCGCTGACCGGGCTGGCCGCGGCGCTGGCCTCCGGCGATCTGTCGCTGGACCCGGGGGCCGACCGGGACCGCGCTTCCGCGCAGCTGCTGGCGCTGCCCGGCATCGGGCCGTGGACGGCCGGCTACATCCGGATGCGGGCGTTGTCGGACCCGGACGCGTTCCTGCCCGGTGACGTCGGGCTGGTCGAGGCGCTCGTGCGGCTCGGCGCCATCCCGGCCGAGCGCAGCCGGGCCGTCAAGGCCGCGGCCGCGGCGGAGCTGGCGGAGAGCTGGCGGCCGTGGCGTTCGTACGCAGTGCAGCACCTGTGGGCCTATCTGGAGGAGAATCAGTCATGACCAGCCCGTTCGTGGCACTGGACACCGATGCCCCGCGCCTTTCGCACATCATCAGCTCCCCCATCGGCCGGCTGCTGCTGACCGGCGACGGGCACGCCCTGACCGGGTTGTGGATGCTGGACGCCGATCGGCACTCGGCCCGGGTCGAGCAGGGACTGACGCTGAGCCCGTCGGCGTTTACCGAGGTCGAGACGCAGCTCTCGGAGTACTTCGCCGGGGACCGCAAGGAGTTCACCGTGCCGCTGGCCCCGACCGGCACGCCGTTCCAGCTCGCGGTGTGGACGCAGCTGACCACGATCCCCTACGGGAGCACGGTCAGCTACGGCGACATCGCCCGGGCGCTGGGCAAGCGGCTGGTGGCCTCGCGCGCGGTCGGCCTGGCCAACGGGGCCAACCCGATCTCGGTCATCGTGCCGTGCCACCGGGTCATCGGCAGCGACGGCAGCCTGACCGGCTACGGCGGCGGGCTGGACCGCAAGGAACTGCTGCTCCGGCTGGAGGGCGCGGGCCCGGTCACGCTGTGGTGACCGCCGCCGTCCGGTTCTGGAGTCTGGTGCGGCGGGCGTTTTCTGAGGGGCCGGCGGAGACGCGATGGAACCGGTGGCGCGGCGGGCGCGTCCAACCCGCATGATGGATCAACGCCTTCTGCGCGGGCGCACCCGGTTCCTGGCCACCGCGGGGATCGGGCTGCTGTTCGCGGCGGTGTCCGGGTGCGGTTCGGTAGTGGCGTCCGATTCGGCGTCGGCTCCGGCCGCCGCCGCGGCGGCCACCACGGCCGCCCTTCAGGTCGGCTGCGCCAGCGTTAACCAGGCGACCGCGGTCACGATCCGCAACGTGCAGCGCATGGTGGTGCCGGTCAACACCAAGACCAAGACCAGCATCACGTACCGGCAGGCGGCGCAGGTACGGGCACTGTTCGGCCAGATGTGTGCCGCGGTGACCCATCCGGCGCCGAACCGGCTGATGCACTGCCCGGCCGATGTCGGGACCGAGTTCCTCGGGACGTTCTACGACGGCACCCGGGCCCTGGCCACGTTCACCTACACCGCGTCGGGCTGCGCGCGGGTGAGCGTCACGGCGGCGGGCAAGACGCTGAGCACCGGGGTGTACGGCCCGGCGGCCGCGGCGGCGCCGCGCCTGGCCATCGACCTGGGCGCCATTGTGGGCACGCCGAAGCCGGGAACCATGCAGCCCCAGGGCGGGGTCAACCCGGGTGGGCCGAACAAGCCTGCCTAGCGTGACCGCGTACCGTGTTGCCGGGAGCGGTCAGGGCAGGTTGCCGGACTCGTCGAGGTCGAACTCGCCGTCCTTGACCCCGAGGACGAACGCGTCCCACTCGGCCTCGGTGAAGTACAGCTTGTCCCCGTCGGGGTGGGCCGCGTCGTACATCACGTAGAGCTTGGCCTCGTCGGCCTTGTGCGGAGCGGCCGAGGTGTCGGTGGTGACGTACACCTCGACGCGGCTCTCCTCGGCATCGTCACCCGGTGTGTGCATGCGCTCAGGCTACTACCGGCACGGTGAGCGCGCGCCTGCTCCGGCCGGTAGGGTCGGTTCGTGCCCGACGCAGCAGCCGGTCCCGACGCAGTGCCCAGCAGAGAGTTCTCGGAAAGCGAGCAGGCGGCGTGGTTCGCGCAGCTGCCCACGATGTTCGCCGCCGCGGCCGCGCTGTTCACCGACCCGGCCGGGCGGGTGCTGCTGGTCAAGCCGAACTACCGGGATCACTGGTCGCTGGCGGGCGGGATCCTCGACCACGGCGAAGCCCCGCACGCCGGCTGCCGCCGTGAGGTCGCCGAGGAGCTCGGGCTCGACATCGAGCCCGGGCCGCTGCTCGTCGTCGGATGGTCGGCACCGGACGGGCTGCGGCCCCGGCCGATCGTGCACTTCGTCTTCGACGGCGGCGTGCTGGCCGACGGTACCGCGATCCGGCTGCAGAAAGACGAGCTGGACGACTACCGGTTCGTCGACGAGGCCGACCTGCCCCGCTATCTGCCGCCGATGATCAGCACGCGGGTGGCCGCCGGGCTGCGCAGCCGCCGCACCGGCAGCACCGTGTACCTGCCCTGGCCCGGGGCGTGACGGCCTACAGTCTTGCGGTGCCGCGGATCTCCAGGTGGTCGAGCAAGGTGGCGGTGGCGGCGGCCACGGCGTCCACCGCGGCGCCGAAGGCCTCGGCGTTGTGCCCGGCGGGAGCGCGGAAACCGCTGATCTTCCGCACGTACTGCAGGGCGGCGGCGTGGATGTCGGCGTCGGTGACCTGCTCGGCGAAGGGCGGGCGAAGGGTCTTGATGCTGCGGCACATGCCTTCGACCGTACCCCTACTCCAGGCCGAGGAGGCCCTCTAGGCCTACGGTGAGGCCCTCGGGGAGGGTGGCCAGGTTGCGGACGGCGAGCAGGACGCCGGGCATGAACGAGAACCCGGTCCAGGGAGTCGTGCCTGATGGTGAGCGTTTCCCCCTGCCCGCCGAACAGCACCTCCTGATGCGCGACCAGGCCGGCCACGCGCACCGAGTGCACGTGGACCTCGTCCACGGTCGCGCCGCGCGCGCCGGGCACCTCGGACACGGTGGCGTCCGGCGGCGGGCCGAGGCCCGCCTCGGCGCGGGCCGCGCCGATCATCGACGCGGTGCG
This sequence comes from uncultured Actinomycetes bacterium, assembly GCA_963819785.1. Taxonomy (GTDB): domain Bacteria; phylum Actinomycetota; class Actinomycetes; order Streptosporangiales; family Streptosporangiaceae; genus Palsa-504. The sequence continues at coordinate 1,001,516 of CAWFXW010000026.1, forward strand.
CAGCGCCGTCCCCGACGGGGCGTCCGCCTTGGCCGCGTGGTGCAGCTCGATGACCTCGGCCGAGGGGAAGAAGCGGGCCGCCTGCTCGGCGAAGCGCATCATCAAGATGGCGCCGACGGAGAAGTTCGGCACGACCAGGACGCGCGCGGTCTTGCGCTCGTCCAGCCAGCCCTGCACCTCGTCCAGCCGGTCCTCGCCGAACCCGGAGGTGCCGACCACGACGTCCACGTCGTGCTCGACGCACCAGCGCAGGTTGTCCATGACCGCGCCGGGACGGGTGAAGTCGACCACCACGTCGCACCCGGTCAGCGCGTCCCGGTCATCGCCCAGGTCGACCTCGGCGGCGACGTACAGATCCGGGGCCTCGCTGACCGCGCGGATCACCTCGCGCCCCATCCGCCCGCGTGCGCCCACTACGCCGACCTTGATCATCGAGATCCCCCGGTGGCTCAGGCCTGGAAGGCGGAGGCGTCGTCGAAGGGGCCGACGACGGCCAGGGCCTTGGGGCGGGTCAGCACCTGCGCGGCGATATCGCGGACGTCGTCGTGGGTGACGGCGTCGATGGCGGCGAGCACCTCGTCGACCGGCTCGAGCCGCGGGTAGACCAGCTCGGCTTTGCCCAGGCGGCTCATCCGCGACGAGGGGTCCTCCAGGCCGAGCACGATCGACCCGCGCACCTGGCCCTTGCCGCGGGCCAGCTCGGCCTCGGTCAGGCCGCCGGTCACCACCCGGTCGATCTCCTCGGCGCAGATGGCCAGGACCTCGTCGGCCTTGGCCGGCAGGCAGCCCACGTAGATACCCCACATGCCGGTGTCGGCGTGCTGGGCCGCGAAGCTGTACACCGAGTAGGCCAGGCCGCGCTTCTCCCGGACCTCCTGGAACAGCCGGGAGGACATCCCGCCGCCGAACGCCGCGTTCAGCACGCCGAGCGCGAAGCGGCGGTCGTCGGTCCTGGCCAGCGCCTCACAGCCGAGGACCAGGTTGGCCTGCTCGATGCCGCGGGAGATCAGCGTGGTGCCCACGCCCGCGTCGGCGCCGAAGCCGGACGCGCCGCCGTTCAGCCGGGGCGGGGCGGGCTCGGCGGCGCGCTCGAGCGCCGAGCCGAACGCCTGGGCCACGAGCTGGACCACGGTGTCGTGGTCCAGGTTTCCCGCCGCGGCCACGACCAGGTGCTCCGGGGTATACCGGGCCTGGTAGTGCTCGAAGATCTGCTCCCTGGTGATCGCGTTGATCGAGTCCACGGTACCCAGGATCGGCCGGCCGAGCGGCGTGTCACCGTACAGCTTGGCGGTGAACGCCTCGTGCGCGGTGTCGGAGGGGTCGTCCTCGTTCATCGCGATCTCTTCGAGCACCACGTTGCGCTCGGCGTCCACGTCCTTGGGCGTGATCAGCGAACTGGTCACCATGTCGGACAGGATGTCCACGGCCAGCGGCAGGTCCGCGTCCAGCACCCGCGCGTAGTAGCACGTGTACTCCTTGGCGGTGAACGCGTTCATCTCGCCGCCGACCGCGTCCATCTCGGCCGAGATATCCAGCGCGGTGCGCCGCCTGGTGCCCTTGAACAGCAGGTGCTCCAGGTAGTGCGTGGCGCCCGCGTGCGCCAGGTCCTCGTCGCGTGAGCCGACGCCGACCCAGATGCCCAGCGCCACCGACCGCACGGCGGGCAGGAACTCGGTGACGACCCGCAGCCCGCCGGGCAGGACGGTGCGCCTGACCTGGCTTGCGCTGACTTGGCTCGGTTCGGTAGCCATCTACTCGTGGTGCCCGCGGGTGCGGTGCCGGGTCCGGCGATGACCATCGTGGCCGTCGGCGCCGCGGTCACCCCCGCGGTCACGGTCGCCGCGGTCACGGTCGCCGCCGCCGGTCCGCGGCCGGTCGCCACGGTCACCGCGGTCGCCGCGGGGCGGCTCGCCGCCGGACAGGTCCTCGCCGGCCGCCTCACGCTCGACGACCTCGACCGGCACCAGGGACAGCTTGCCGCGGTCGTCGATCTCGCGGATCTCGACCTGGATCTTGTCACCGATGTGGATCACGTCGTCGATGTTCTCGATCCGCCTGCCGCCGTGCAGCTTGCGGATCTGCGTGATGTGCAGCAGGCCGTCCTTGCCGGGCAGCAGGCTGACGAACGCGCCGAAGGTCGTGGTCTTGACCACGGTACCCAGGAACCGCTCGCCGACCTCGGGCATGTGCGGGTTGGCGATGGCGTTGATCGCGGCCCGGGCCGCCTCGGCCGAGGGGCCGTCGGTGGCGCCGACGTAGATCGTGCCGTCGTCCTCGATGGTGATCTCGGCGCCGGTGTCATCCTGGATCGAGTTGATCATCTTGCCCTTGGGCCCGATGACCTCGCCGATCTTGTCCACCGGCACCTTGATCGTGATGATCCGCGGCGCGTACGGGGACATCTCGCCGGGCTGGCTGATCGCGCCGCGCATGACCTCGAGAACGGTCATCCGGGCCGCGCGGGCCTGCTTCAGCGCCGCGGCCAGCACCGAGGCGGGGATGCCGTCGAGCTTGGTGTCCAGCTGCAGCGCGGTGATTACCTGCTCGGTGCCCGCCACCTTGAAGTCCATGTCGCCGAACGCGTCCTCGGCGCCGAGGATGTCGGTCAGCGTCACGTACTGGCCGCCCTCGTGGATCAGGCCCATGGCGATGCCGGAGACCATGTCCTTGAGCGGCACGCCCGCGTCGAGCAGCGACATCGTAGAGGCGCAGACCGAGCCCATGGACGTGGAGCCGTTCGAGCTGATCGCCTCCGACACCTGCCGGATCGCGTACGGGAACTCCTCGCGGGCGGGCAGCACCGGGAGCAGCGCCCGCTCGGCCAGCGCGCCGTGCCCGATTTCGCGGCGCTTCGGCGAGCCGACCCGGCCGGTCTCACCGGTGGAGTACGGCGGGAAGTTGTAGTTGTGCATGTAGCGCTTGGTCCGCTCGGGGTTGAGCGTGTCGATCATCTGCTCCATGCGGAGCATGTTCAGCGTGGTCACGCCCAGGATCTGGGTCTCGCCCCGCTCGAACAGCGCGGAGCCGTGCACCCGGGGCAGCACGTGGGACATGGCCGACAGCGCCCGGATGTCGGCCAGGCCGCGGCCGTCGATGCGCACCCCGTCCCTGATGATCCGCTCCCGGACCAGCTTCTTGGTCAGCGAGCGGAACGCGGCGCTGATCTCCTTCTCGCGCCCCTCGAACTGCTCGGCGAGCTTCTCCTGGGCGAGCGCCTTGACCCGGTCGGTCTCGGCCTCGCGGTCGTGCTTGCCCGCGATGGTCAGCGCCTTGGCCAGCTCGTCGGAGACCTCGCGGGCCACCGCGTCGTACACGTCCTCGGTGTAGTCGACGAAGACCGGGTACTGGGCGTGCGGGGCGGCCGACTCGGCGTTCGCCGACTCGTCGGCCAGGCGCTGCTGCGCCTCGCACAGGATCTTGATGAAGGGCTTGGCGGCCTCCAGGCCCTCGGCCACGGTGTCCTCGGTGGGCGCCACCGCGCCGCTGCTCTCGTCGGCCAGCAGCTTGAGGGTCTCGGGGGTGGACTCGGCCTCGACCATCATGATGGCCACGTCGCCGTCCTCGAGCACGCGGCCCGCGACCACCATGTCGAAGGTGGCCTGCGCCAGCTGCTCATGGAGGGGGAACGCGACCCACTGGCCCTTGATCAGGGCCACCCGCACGCCGCCGATGGGGCCGGAGAACGGCAGGCCCGCCAGCTGGGTGGACATGGAGGCGGCGTTGATCGCCACCACGTCGTACAGGTGCTGCGGGTCGAGCGCGAGGATCGTCTCGACGATCTGGATCTCGTTGCGCAGGCCCTTGACGAAGGACGGGCGCAGCGGCCGGTCGATGAGCCGGCAGGTCAAGATGGCGTCCTCGGACGGACGGCCCTCACGACGGAAAAACGAGCCGGGAATCCGGCCCGCCGCGTACATCCGCTCCTCCACGTCGACGGTGAGCGGGAAGAAGTCCAGGTTCTCCTTGGGCTGCCTGGACGCCGTGGTGGCGGAGAGCACCACGGTCTCGCCGTCCAGGGTCACCAATGCGGACCCGGCGGCCTGACGAGCCAGCCGGCCCGTTTCGAACCTGATTGTATGAACGCCAAATTCGCCGTTGTCGATAACGGCTTCGGCACTTCGGACACCCTCCACGGGTGAGACCTCCTTGCGGTAGATCCCGCACCCACCCGCCGCCGTGCCGCTTGTGGCCTGGCTCGCCTGCCTGTGTTTGCCTAGACAGTGTTTGTCTGTTGACTCAGCAGGGCTGCCGGCCGGTCTTCGATCGAAGTCCTCGGGTAAACAGACCCGGGGACCACTACCGAGGACCGGCCCTTGGCGCTCGGGGCCGGGGGCTACGGGATGTCAGTGTGGTTATTAAGTTGTCCTGGAGGGGCGGCCTAGCGGCGGATGCCGAGGCGCTCCCTGATCGCACGGTAGCGGGCGATGTCCTTCTTGGCCAGGTACTTGAGCAGCCGGCGGCGGCGGCCGACCAGCAGCAGCAGCCCGCGGCGGCTGTGGTGGTCGTGCTTGTGCAGCTTCAGGTGCTCGGTCAGATGGTTGATCCGCCTGGTCAGCAGCGCGATCTGGACTTCCGGCGAACCGGTGTCACCCTCACTGGTCGCGTACTCCGTCAGGATCTCTTTCTTGACGGCGGTGTCGAGCGGCACGTGGCTCCTTAAAATTAGCGCTGAAAGGGTCCAAAAGGGTTGATCCCCCGAGGCGGCCACTTGAGGGTGCAGCATGCCTCTATCTGCCGCGGCTAGCCGCCGGGCAGCGTTTCACGATACCACGTCTCAGGAGGCCTCCGGCCCGGGATCATCGGGCACGGGGACCGGCTCGGCGGCCGCCGCGGCCGGCGCCTCGCGGTCGATCAGATGATCGCCGATCTCCCGGCCCCGGTGCGCGGCGAAGAACACGATCACGCCGAGCACGGCGACGATCACCATGACCATCAGGGTGACCCAGTCATAGTTGAAGTAGGACCGCGCGCTGCCCAGCCCGGTCGGCAAGACCACGTTGACCAGCATCAGGCCGAGGTACAGCAGGGCGGTGATCGACACCGGCCAGGCCCAGCGGCCCAGCTTGAACCGGCCGGCCGGGACCCAGCCGCGCCGCCGGGCGATCATCCACCCGATCACCGTGAGGCCGAAGGACAGGTAGATGCCGCTGATCCCGAAGGACACCAGCGAGACCAGCACGTTGGTGTTGGCCGGGTAGGTGAAGAACAAGATCTTGACGTTGTGGGTAGGCGAGGCGAACTCCAGGCCCACGAACACCACGGTGATCAGCGCGCCGGCGAACAGCGCGTTGGCCGGGGTCTTGAATCGCTCGCTCACCGCGGAGATCCACTTGGAGCCGGGCAGCGCGCCGTCACGGGCGTAGGAGAACGCGAGCCTGCTGCCCGCGCCCTGCACCGAGCTGCCGCAGGAGAAGAACGCGAGGATGATCAGGCCCAGCATGGTCTCCTGCAGGCCGGTGGGCACGGAGGACAAGATGAACGGGATGCCGCCGCCCTGGATGGTCTTGACCACCGAGTCGGCGCCACCGGGCATGGCCAGCAGCAGCGCGCCGGTCAGCACGAACGAGGCGATCCCGCCCCAGATCAGGGCCAGCCGCATGGCCCGCGGGACCTGCCGGCCCGGGTTGCGGGTCTCCTCGGAGATGTCGCCAGCCGACTCGAAGCCGTAGAAGATGTAGACCGGCGCGAGCACCGCGACCAGCGCGGCGGCGATCCAGCTGCCGCCGAAGTCCAGGCCGATCGGGTTGGACTTGGCGTGCTGGACGTTCTGGGTGGTGGTCAGGAAGCCCAAACCGTGATGGAAGCCCTTGATGGCGAGCACGATCGCGATGCCGAACGTGCCGAGGATCTCCACGTACACGCCGAGCTGCGCGACCCGGCCCATGACCTTGGCGCCGGTGGTGTTCAGCGTGGTCTGGATGGCAAGCAGGCTCAGCGTGACGACCAGGATGGTCCCGTGACTGCTGGAGTTGAAGTTCCAGTGGAAGAGGTCATGGCCCAGCGCGACGGCGTAGCTGACCGCGCCGGTGTCCACCGCAGCCACCGTGACCAGCAGCGCGATCCCGTAGAACCAGCCGACGAACCAGCCGTACCTGCGGCCGACCGTGTACTTGCTGTACTGGTAGAGCGCGCCGGCCACCGGATAGTGGCTGGCCAGCTCGCCAAAGACCAGGGCGACCAGCAGCATCCCGGCCACCGGGATGAAGGTGAGCCAGATGTAGGCCGGGCCGCCGGTGCTCAGGCCCAGGGTGAACAGGGTGAAGATGCCCACCATCGGCGACAGGTAGGTGAACGCGACCGAGAAGTTCGCGAACAGCCCGAGCACACGGTTCAGCTGCGGGCGGTACCCGAGGCTTTCCAGCCGGGTGTCGTCGTCGTCCAGCACCACCGGCGCTGGCGGCGTTGCCTCCTGCATGAACGTCCTCCTCCTGGGCTGCGCGCTTGGGGGCGAGCGCTGAACCGCGCCGATCGCGAAGGTTAGCAATCTAGCGCACCGGGCCTGCTGTACACCGCGAATCTCAGCCGATCACGGGCTATCCTGCGGCTGGCGTTCAGCCTTCCGGGCGCTTCCCTAGACTGGATTAATGCCCGATACGAGCATTACCCGGCCGGTGTGGTGGCCCGTCTGGTCGAAGTCGGCCGCGCTGCGGACCCTGCGCGCGGTCCTGGTGGTGCCCTCGATGTTCGCGCTGACCTACGAGGGCTTCGGCAACCTGCAGATGGCCCTGTTCGCGGCGTTCGGCGGCTTCGCCAACCTGGTCGTCGCCTCGTTCGGCGGCACCCGGCGGGACAAGCTCATCGCGCACTTCGGACTGGCGGTGACCGGGAGCGTCGGGCTGATCATCGGCACCGCCGTGCACGGGATCGACTGGCTGGCGGTCCTGGTCACGATCCCGGTGACGTTCGGCATCTTCTTCGCGGGCGTGGCCGGGCCGAACGCCGCGTCCGGCGTCATCGCCGCGCTGTTCCCCTACGTGCTGCCGATAGCCACGGCCGGGACGGTGAGCACGATCCCGGACCGGCTGGCGGGCTGGTGGCTGGCCTCGGCGGTGTCCACGGTGGCGGTGCTGGTGCTCTCGCCGCCGTCGCCGGGCGACCGGCTGCGGGCCGCGGCGGCCGGCTCGGCCCGGGCGCTGTCCGCCGCGCTGGACGCGGCCGCGCGGGGCACCGCCACCGCGGCCGATCACCAGGCCTGCCAGGCGGCCAAGCACGAGTTGCTCAGCGCGTTCGCCAGCACGCCGTTCCGGCCGACCGGGCTGGCCACCGCCGACCAGGCCATGAGCAGCGTGGTGCAGTACCTGGAATGGTGCATGGCGCTGGTGGCCGACGCCACCGGGGGGCACGGGAACATGGACCGGGCCGCCCAGCCCGACCGCGACCTGATCGTCGAGACCGCCGCGGTGCTCGGGCAGGTGGCGGGGCTGTTGTCCGACTACGACGGGACCGCCACGCTGCCCGACGTCGGCGAGCTCGAGCGGCAGCGCGAGGCCGCCAACGACTATCACCGCTCGGTGAGCGCGGACGGGGATGACGATTCGGTCCAGGCCGTGGCGCGGTACGCGTTCCACGCCCAGGCCATCTCGCTCGCGGTGCGCGGGCTGGCCGCGGACGCGCTGATCGCGACCCGGCGGGCCGATCCCGAGACGATCGCCGCCCGCCGCCGCGGCTGGTACGGCGCGCAGCCCGAAGGCAACGAGGCCGAACGGCGGGTGGCCGCGCTGTACGGCGCGCTCGGCGTGCTGACCCGGCACGCCAGCATCCGCTCGGTCTGGTTCCTGAACAGCCTGCGCGGGTCGGTGGCCCTGGCCGCGGCGGTCCTGGTGGCCGACGTGTCCGGGGTCCAGCACGGGTTCTGGGTGGTGCTCGGCACCATGTCGGTGCTGCGGACCAACGCGGCGTCCACCGAGTCGACGGCGCTGCGCGCGCTGGGCGGTACGGTCATCGGCTTCGCGATCGGCGCGCTGCTGCTGCTCGGCATCGGGACCAGCACCCCGGCGCTGTGGGCGGCGCTGCCGATCGCCATCGCGGTGGCCGCGTACGCGCCGGGCACGCTGCCGTTCACCTTCGGTCAGGCGGCGTTCACCGTGGTCATCGTGGTGCTGTTCAACCTGCTGGCACCCGCCGGCTGGAAGGTGGGCCTGCTGCGCATCGAGGACGTGGCCATCGGCTGCGCGGTCAGCCTGGTGGTCGGCGTGCTGTTCTGGCCGCGCGGCGCGGCGTCGGTGGTCGGCGACGACCTGGCCGACGCGTTCCGGGTCGGGGCCGTCTACCTGACCGAGTCGGTGCAGTGGGCGCTGGGCACCAGGCAGCTGGAACCGGACGCGGGGCCCGCGGCGATCACCGCCGCGACCCGGCTCGACGAGGCGCTGCGCGGGTTCCTGGCCGAGCAGGGCGCCAAGCACCTGTCCAAGTCGGACCTGTGGATGCTGGTCATGGCCACCATGCGGCTGCGGCTGACCGCGTACTCGCTGGCCGGGATGCGGGAGCCGGACCACGTCCGGCGTCACCACCAGTCGAGCCTGCGCTACGCCAAGGGGGTCCTGACCCAGGCCACCGCCGAACTGGCCGCCTTCTACGAGCGGATCGCGGTGCTGGTCGGCCGGCCCACGGCGGGCGAGGTCGTCCCGCCGGTCACCGTCCCGGCCTTCACCGGCCTGAACGGGACGAGCGCCGCGGCCGACGCGAGCCCTGAGGAGGTCAGCGCGGTGGTCCGGGTCGGTGCCGCGCTGGGGGCCTCGGTCCAGGACGGCGGCGAGGTACCTGACGACGCAGACGGCGACGACCTGGTGCGGATCCTCACCACCGGCCATCACCCGCACCTGCTGTGGGTGCAAGAGCACCTGGAGCACCTCAGCGAGCACCTGGCGGCCATCACCGAACCCGCCACGCACGTGGCCGAGCAGCGCCGCCAGCCCTGGTGGCGCTAGTAGCGGGCGCCGGCGACCTGGGTGCCGAGCGGGTCGAGGAGGGCCAGCTCATCGGGGGTCAGGGTGAGGTCGAGGGCGGCGACGTTCTGCTCCAGCCACTTGACCCGCTTGGTGCCCGGGATCGGGGCCAGCGGGACGCCGAGCCGGTCCTGCTGGGCGTAGACCCAGGCCAGCGCGACCTGCGCGGGCGGCACGCCCTTGGCGTCGGCCACCTTCTGGACCGTGGCGGCGATGGCCTGGTTCTGCTCGCTGGCCTGGCCGCGGAACCGCGGGTTACGGCGGCGGAAGTCGTTGTTGTCCAGCGCGGCCACGTCTACGGTGCCGGTCAGGAAGCCGCGGCCGAGCGGTGAGTAGGGCACCAGGCCGACGCCGAGGTCGCGCATGGCTCCGAGGACCTCGGTCTCCAGGTCGCGGGTCCACAGCGAGTACTCGCTCTGCACCGCGGCGATCGGGTGCACGGCGTGCGCGCGGCGCAGCAGCTCGTCGTTCACCTCGGACAGGCCCAGGTAGCGGACCTTGCCCTCGGTGACGAGCTCGGCCATCGCGCCGACGGTCTCTTCGATCTCGGCCGTCTGCGGCGGGCGGTGCAGGTAGTACAGGTCGATGACCTCGACGCCGAGCCTGGTCAGCGACGCCTCCGCGGAGCGCTTCACGTAATCGTGCTCGCCGCGGACGACGCGGTGCGCGTCGCCGGCCGTCCGGTCGACGCCGAACTTGGTGGCCAGCTGCACTTCGCCGCGCCGGTGCGCGATGGCGCGGCCGACCAGGACCTCGTTGTGGCCGGCGCCGTAGATGTCGGCGGTGTCGATGAACGTGACGCCCAGGTCGAGCGCGCGGTTGATGGTGGCGATCGACTCGTCCCAGTCGGTGGGGCCGTACCACTCGCTCATCCCCATGCAGCCCAGCCCTTGAGCGGACACGGTGAGATCGCCGAGTTTGGTGGTGCGCATGTGTTGTGGTGCTCCTTGTCTAGGTGAGGCTGCGCTGGTAGCTGCCGATCTTCGCGTCGAGCAGCTTGAGCGTCTCCCGCTGGCTGGCCAGGGCCCGCCGCACCTCCTCGCGGTGGCGCTTGAGCAGGTCGAGACGTTCGGTGTGGCCGGCGCCGGACCGGACCAGCTCGGCATAGCGCTGCATGTCCCGCACCGGCATCCCGGTTGCGCGCAGCTTGGTCAGCAGCGACAGCCAGTCCAGGTCGCCGTCGGTGAACCGGCGCCGGCCGTCGCTGCCGCGCTCGATGGGCGAGAGCAGGCCGATGCGCTCGTACCAGCGCAGGGTGTGCTGAGACAGGCCGCATTTTTCCGCGGCCTCGCCGATGGTCCAGGTGGTCACGTTATCGAGCGTAGGAGTTAGAGCGTGCTCTAACGCAAATGGGGTTTGTGGTTAGCTTTTCTGAGTCGTCCCGAAGGTGACCGTCACGTGCTGGAAGCCGAGGGAGGTGAGCATGCTGTCGAGCATGCCCTCGGTGTTCTTCTGCGCCTCGGTCAGCAGCGGGCTCTGCTTGGCGGCGGTCTCGATCTTCTGCTCGGCCAGGATGTAGACCTGCTGCTGGCTGTTCGGGTTGCCGGAGAAGAAGTTGCCGATCCGGTTGAACAGGCCCTGCTGCTGGGCGTACACGTAGGACTGCGAGACGTTGAGGACGGCCGGTTCGAGCTGGGCCTTCGGCAGGACGATCGTGACCGCGGTGCGGTTGGCGTTCATCGTGATGGCCTGGCCCTTGAGCTGGGAGAAGTCGACGAACGCGATGTCGGTGCCCTGGCCGATGAACAGCGTCTCGCTCCCCGCGAGGAACGACGGCAGCAGCGACGTGCGCTGGGTGAGGTCGACCACGACCTCGAACGAGCCGCTGGCCGCCTCGTAGCGGCTGAGGTTGGTGATGGACTTCAAGATGACGGGTTCGCTGCGGACGGTGGTGGTGGTCGCGAACGGGTTGCGCAGCTGCGGCAAAAGGTGCACCGCGGACAGCACCACGATCAGGATTCCGGCGGCCGCGGCGGCGACTACGACTCCGGCCAGCGACCCAACTCTCGGCATGCGCGCCATGGTCTTCCCTCGTGTCGTGGGGGGTGCGCTTCAGCTACCCGGGAGCGTGGAGATAATTCGGGCGGGCCGGCATATTGCGCGGGGGCTGGGAAGACACAGGACATGTACAGGAACCGGTTCGGCCGACGCGCGGATTACGGCTCTGGCGGGCGTTCTGGCGGGCGTTCAAGCGGACGCCGGTGGTGGCCGAGGTCTCGGGCGGCTGGCTGCCTGCTGTGGATCGTTCTGCTGGTGGTGCTGCTCATCGTGTTGTCGGTGATGTTCGGCGGGTTCCAGAAGGGCACTCGCCAGAACGGCCTGGGCTTTGGTTCGGGTTTTCGTGCGGGGCCGGTTGCCGCTGCCGCGGCGGCCCGCTGACGCTGCTACGGCGGCCGGCTGACCCGGCGGCCGACTCAGGCTGCGGCCGCTGACCCAGGCCGGGACGCGGACCATGATCATGGGTAGTTCTGACCAAATACGGCCCATTTCTGCCCGCGATCATGAAGTACGCCTGCAGGCGCGGCGGGTCGAGTCGGTGTGCGATAGTCCAGGGCATGACGGTGTTCGATGATCTGGCGGCGGAGCAGGAACGGCTGGCGGGGATCTTGGGCGGGCTGGATGGGACCCAGTGGAGGTCCGAGTCGGGGGCGGCGGGGTGGACGATCGCCGACGTGGTGCTGCACCTGGCCCAGTCCGAGGAATCGGTGGTAGCCACCGCGTCGGGCGGTGACCTGCGGACCGGGCTGGGCTCGGTGGCGGGCGGGACGGTGGACGAGCGAGTCGCTTCTCTGGTGGCCGCCGAGCGGGCGGCACCGGACGTGGTGTTCGAGCGGTGGCAGCGGGCCCGGCGGGCGGCGCTGGACGCGCTGCGCGCCGCCGACCCGGACCGGGCGCTGACGTGGGTGGCCGCACCGGTCAAGCCGGCCACGCTGGCCACCACGCGGCTGGCCGAGCACTGGGCGCACGGCCTGGACATCACCGGGCCGCTCGCCCTGGACTTCCCCGACACCGACCGGCTGCGGCACGTGGCGTGGCTGGCGCACCGGACGCTGCCGTACGCGATGGCGCTGGCCGGGGAGCAGCCGGCCTCGGTCCGCTGCGAACTGACCGCGCCGGACGGGGCGTCGGTGTGGGAGTTCGGGCCGGCGGACGCCGAATCGGGCATCACCGGGCCGGCCGGTGACTTCTGCCGGGTGGCCGCGCGCCGGCTCGCGCCGGATTCGTCGCGGCTCTCGGTCAGCGGGCCGCACGGCGCCACGGCGCTGCGGCTGATGCGGACGTACGCGGAATAGGTTCCGCCCATGAGCAAGGGTGTGGTGGGGTTAGCTGCGGGCGAGGGCGATTTCCAGGTAGGGGGCGATGAGGCGGGCGGCGTCGTGGCCGGGGAACCAGCTGCAGGCGATGCCAAAGGCGGTGACGCGGCCGGTGCCGAGGAGCAGGCTCAGCGCGTCCGCGACTCGGCCGACGTCCGGGCCACCCGGGGTGGGATAGCGCAGGGCCGGCAGCTGCGCGCCGTCGATCACGTCCAGGTCCACATGGACGTAGAGCGGGCCGTCCGGGAGGTCGGCGACGGCCAGCTCGCTGACCTGGCGGCGGCGGATCTGGGACTGGTCCAGGTAGGTGACCTCGGGCGGGTCCAGGTCGCGGGCGCCGACTAGCACGATCCGGTTCTCGGGAACGGGTCTGAGTCCGAGCCGGCTGGCGATCAGCTCGGGGCGGTGGCCGGCGAGCAGGCGCAGGACCATGCCCGCCAGGTAGCCCGACGAGCTTGTCTCCGGCGTCTGCACGTCGCCGTGGGCGTCGAACCAGATGATGGCCGGGTCGGCTCCGGCGGCCTGCAGCCCGGCGACCGTGCCGAGCGCGGTGAGACAGTCGCCGCTGGCCACAACGAGCGGGCGTCCTGCGTCGGGGCTGTTGCGGGTCACGGCGCGGGCCACGGCGGTGTACAGCACGGCGAGCCGCGGCCAGGTCTCGGTTGAGGGCAGCTCGGGGGTGATCAGCTCCGCGGGCTCGGGCGTGAGGTCAAGGTCGGGCAGGTACTCGTCCAGGTGGTAAGGAACGCCGATGACGGTCACGCGCCAACGCTAACGGACGGGGCCCTGGGCGGCTTGGCGGGCGGCGGTTTCTACGCGGTCGTGGTGGGCTTGCCACCAGGGGCGGTCGGCGTCGGGGAGGTTGGATTTGGCGGCAGTCCAGCCGGCGGCACCGTCGATGAGCTCGCGGACGATGTTGGCGTGGCCGGCGTGGCGGGCGGTCTCGGTGGCCACGCGGACCAGGGCGTGGTGCAGGGTCAGCTGGTTCTGGCCGGCCGGCCACCAGGGGACCGTCCCGACGGAGTCCAGCGGCAGGGCGTCGATGGTCGCGTCGGAGTGGGCCCAGACGCGGCGGTACATGCTGGTGATGGACTCGCGGGATTCCTCGGGGGCCGCGAACATGTCCGTCATGGGATCGGATTCGTCCCAGGACAGCTGGTCGGGACCGGGCTGGCCGAAGACGTCGCCGAAGTACGCGAGTTCGACGCCGGTCACGTGTTTGACCAGGCCGAGCAGGTTGGTGCCGGTCGGGACCAGGGGGCGGCGGACGTCGTACTCGGACAGGCCCTCGAGCTTCCACAGCAGTGCCTCGCGGGCGTCTTGCAGGTAGCGGTGCAGGTCGGCTTTGCCGTCCGAATCGAGCATGCGAACATCTTGTCAGCCGGGTACGACATTCAGGATGTGGCCATGGTCGACGGGCCCGGGTGACCAGTTCAGGCTGATGGGCCGCGGGCTGGCGCACCGGCTGCGGCTCACTCGGTTACCCGGGGTCGGTCATAGCCGCGGGTCGACCGGCTCGGACTCCAGGGCCAGCACGGCGAAGACGCATTCGTGCACCCGCCACAGCGGCTCGCCGCGGGCCACCCGGTCCAGGGCCTCCAGCCCGAGGGCGTACTCGCGCAGGGCCAGCGAGCGCTTGTGGCTGAGCGCGCGCTGGCGCAGCCGGTCCAGGTTCCCCGGCTCGGTGTAGTCCGGGCCGTAGATGATCCGCAGGTACTCCCGGCCGCGGACCTTCAGGCCGGGCTGGACCAGGCCCTTCGTCCCGGTAGTGAGGTTGGCGGCCGGCTTGACCACCATGCCCTCTCCCCCGGCGGCGGTCAGGTCCTCCCACCATCGCGTCCCGGCCGCGACCGACCGCGGATCGCCGGTGTCGACGGCCAGCCGGCGGGTGGTGGCGATTAGATCAGGGCCCGCCGCGGCAGCGGCTCCGGCCTGATCTGCGGCGGCCAGGCGGTCGGCGAGGTCCAGGTGCCAGGAGTGCGGGCGCTCGTGATAGACGGCGCCCTCGGTGGCGAGCAGCTGGAACGGGGCGACACGCACGCCGGACAGACCGTCGGTAGACCAGCAGTAGCGCAGGTAGGCGTCGGTAAAGGCATCGGCGTTGGTCATCCGGGCGCGGGTCCGGTCGAGCAGTGCGCGCAGGGGCGGGGCGTCGGCGGGCAGCGGGCGGGCCGCGGCCTGGTCGAGCGCGGCCACGGCGGCGGGCAGCGCGGCCCGGGCGGCGGCCCCGACCGCGGCGTACTGGTCGCGGAGCAGCTGGGCGGCCTTGAGGTTCCAGGGCAGGAGTTCGGCGTCGAAGAGCAGCCAAAGGGTGTCCAGGTCGCGGAACAGGCCGGCCTGCTCGGCGGCCGCGCGGACCCGGTCGGCCAGGTCGGCGGTCAGGGCCGGGGGAAGAAGGGCCGGCCGGTCCGGGTCCAGATCGCGCCGGCAGGGTCGGCCAGGGCCTGGGGGGCAGATGCGACCTGGGGGGCAGATGCGGCCTGGAGGGCGGGTGTGGCCTGAGGGGCGGATGCGGCCTGGAGGGCGGGGGGGACGCCAAAGCGAGCGCGGGCGGCGGCGGGGGGGACGCCGAAGCGAGCGCGGGCGGCGGCGGGGGTGCGGCAGATCAGCAGGACGGCGCGGGAGCCCATGTGCTTTTCCTCGCACAGGACCTCGGCTACGCCCTCAGAGTGGTAAGCGGTGAAGGCCTGCTCGGGGTGCTCGAGCAGGCCGTCGCGGGTCGAGGTGGCGACCGGGCTCATGGTGGGCGGCAGGTAGAGCAGCCAGCGGGGATCCAGGGCGAAGCGGCTCATCACTTCTAGCGCGGCCGCGGCGTGGGCCTCGCGGACCCCGATCCGTGGCACGTAGCCGGTCTCGATGACCCGGGATCCGGACACGTCGTTGATGTCGAGCACGTCAGGCTCGCGGCGGGCGGGGGTTTCTGCGGAGGGCTCGGCGACGGGGAACGGCCTGGCCGGCGGGTGGTAGACCCGGGCCGCGGGGACTGACACCACGGACCGTTCGGGATAATTCAAGGCGGTCAGACGGCCACCGAAGACACAGCCCGTATCCAGGCACAGGGTGTTGTTCAGCCACTCCGTCTCCGGCACCGGCGTGTGACCGTAGAGGACCAGAGCCTTCCCGCGGTACTCCTGGGCCCAGGGGTACCGGACGGGCAGGCCGTACTCGTCGGTCTCGCCGGTGGTCTGGCCGTACAGGCAGAACTCGCGGACCCGGCCCGAAGCGCGGCCGTGGTAGCGCTCGATCAGGCCGGCGTGGGCCACCACCAAGCGCCCGCCGTCGAGCACGTAGTGGCTGACCAGGCCGTCGATGAACCGTGCCACCTCGGCGCGGAACTCCTCGGGCTCGGCGTCGAGCTGCTCCATCGAGGCGTCCAGGCCGTGGCTGCGCTTGACGTTGCGGCCGCGCAGCGCCCGCAGCAGCTTGGCCTCGTGGTTGCCCGGCACGCAGAACGCCGTCCCGGCGGCCACCATGCCCATGACCAGGCGCAGCACACCGGGGGTGTCGGGGCCGCGGTCCACCAGGTCGCCGACGAAGACCGCGCGCCTGGCGGGGTGAGTGGCGTTCACTGGGCGGCCCGCGCCGTCGCGGTCGATCACGTAGCCGAGCTTGTCCAGCAGCAGCTCGAGCTCGGCGCGGCAGCCGTGCACGTCGCCGATGACGTCGAACGGGCCTTGCTCGTCGCGCAGGTCGTTGTACAGCTTGGTCCGGGTGATGGTGGCCGCGTCGATCTCGTCCGTGCTGTGGAGCACGTGCACGGTGCGGAAGCCCTCGCGGGACAGGCCACGCAGATGCCGGCGCAGTTGCTGGCGCTGGCGGCGGATCACGTGCGGGCCGAAGTCGCGGTCGGGGCGCCCGGCGTTCCGCTCGGCGCACAGGCGCTCGGGCAGGTCCAGGACGATGGCCACCGGGAGCACGTCGTACTCGCGGGCCAGCAGGACCAGGTCCCGGCGGGCCTCGGGCTGGACGTTGGTCGCGTCGACCACGGTCAGGCGGCCGGCCTCCAGGCGTTTGGCCACGATGAACCGCAGTACCTCGAACGCGGCGGGGGTGGCGGACTGGTCGTTCTGGTCGTCGGCGACCAGCCCGCGGCAGTAGTCCGAGGAGATGACCTCGGTGGGCTTGAAGTGCGCGCGGGCGAACGTCGACTTGCCCGACCCGGTCACGCCGACGAGCAGGACCAGGCTCAGCTCGGGGATGCTCAGCTCGGTCATTTCGCTTCTTTCGTGAAGACGGCGAACTGGGTCGGGGGGCCGGCGTCGGGGTGTTCGGGGCCGATGGGCAGGCAGCGGACCTGGTAGCCGTGGGTACTCGCGGCCTGTTCGGCCCATTCGGTGAACTGGGCGCGGGTCCACTCGAAGCGGTGGTCGGGGTGACGTTTGGTGCCGGGCGTCATCGTGGTGAACAGCGGGTTGTACTCGGCGTTCGGCGTGGTGACCAGGACGGCGGCGGGGGCGGCGAAGCCGAAGACGGCGCGCTCCAGGGCGGGCAGGCGTTCGGGGTCGACGTGCTCGATGACCTCCATGAGCACAGCCGCGTCCAGGCCGGCCAGCCGGTCGTCACGGTAGGTCAGCGCGGACTGGAAGATGGTCAGGCGCTCGCGCTGCGGGTCGGGCATCCGGTCCAGGTTCAGGTTGCGGGCGGCTAGCTGGAGGGCCCGGGCCGACACGTCGACGGCGACGACCTTTGTTATGTGCTTTTCGGCCAGCAGGGCCTTGATCAGCACGCCCGACCCGCAGCCGAAGTCGCCGACCGTGTGGGCGCCGGCTTCGCGGAGGACGGCGATGATGGCATCGCGGCGCTGGACGGCCAGCGGCTTGCGAGTGTCCTCCTCGTCGCTGACCGCGTTGTCCAGCGCCTCCGGCTCGGTGTCGTCGGCGTCGGCCAGCCGGGCCAGCGCGGACCGGGTGAGCCGCTGCTGGTGCGACAGATACCTGCGGGTGATGAGCTCCTTGGCCGGGTGAGCGGCCAGCCAGTCACCGCCCGCCCGGATCAGCTTGTCCACCTCCTCGGGGGACACCCAGTAGTGCTTGGCGTCGTCGAGCACGGGCAGCAGCACGTACAGGTGGTTGAGCGCGTCGGCCAGCCGCAGTTCGCCGGTCAGCCGCAGGTCCAGGTAATTCGACGGGCCCCATTCCGGTGGCGTCAGCGGCTGGCTTTCCGCTGCCACGGTCCAGCCGAGGGGCTCGAAGACGGCTCTGGCCAGGTCCGCGCCGCCGCGGCAGCGCAGGGCCGGGACGTGGATTTCCAGCGGGATCTTGTCTTGGGCGAGCTCGGGCCGGGCGTCGCAGCGGCCGGTCAGCGCGGTCCGGAAGGCCTCCTTGAGGGCCACCGCGAGCATGCTGGAGGCGGCGTACGGGCGGTCGTTGACGTACTGGGCGAGCTCGCCGTCGTTAGATTTGGTTTTGGCGTTCTGCCCGCGGACCAGGGCGATGGGGTCGACCTCGAGCAGGAGCGCGGCCGTGCAGCGCTCGGCGGTCGCCTCGGGATAGAAGACGTGCGCCGCGCCCGTCGCGGTGTCGAACGTCTGGAGCCGGTCGGGGTGCTTGTGCAGCAGGTACCCGAGATCCGTCGCGGGCGCCCGGGTGGTCGTGATGGTCAGCAGCACCAGGTCATTGTCCCGGACCGGGTTCTGCTCAGATCAAAACCAATTTTCTGCCGAACGGACCGTGGCGGGTGCCCGGGGCCAGGCGGTCCTAGCTCGATTGCTTCGATTCGAGCGATGCCTCCGATGAGACCTGGCCGGTAACCGGTGGACTGACGGTCAGGCTTATAGCGGTGCTTGCGGCCGCGGCGGGCTTCGGTCCGGTGGACCGAAGCGTGCCGAGCTTGCTCAGCAGGCCGAACCAGAACTGGGCGCCGGGGAGCAGCGCGACGATCATGATGAGAAAGCCGAGGAGGACCAGCACGACCTGCGCGGCCTGCTGGGAGTCACTGCCGTACGGGCTGAGAATCCCGCGCCTCTCCCAAAAGCCGCACGGCGCACCCTTTTCCCTGCAGGCCCGGACGGTTCCCCAGCCGACTGGCAGGCCGGAGGAGGCCGCAGCCGACAGGTCGCCGTCGAGCGTGGCGAGGCAAGTCTGGGTCGCACTGGTACAGTCGGTGGCTTTCACCGCCGCGGTGCTTACGGCCGAGCTGACCGCGTTCTCGGTGTAAAGTGTGCGCCCGATGGTGAGGGCGTTGAGGTTGAGCAGCACGATAACGATGGCCCCGACCACGAGGGTGATCCAGGTAGTACGCCGTTTGTACCAGCCCGATACGCGGTCCATATGGTCGTCGTACCATTGCTCGACGGACGTGCGGAACTTGCCGACGTCACCGTTGGCATTCTTGACCAGCGCCCCGAGCGAAGTCTTGAATGGGTCGGGGAGTTCCTGGATGTTCGTCTGGATGGTATCCATGGTGGTTTGCCCTTGCGGATTGGGCACCACCAGGTCGATGACGGCGTTGGCGAAAGACCTCGAGGAAATGTACGAGGGCAGGTTCCTGAGCTCAGACCATTTGCTCCTGAGCTGAGACCATTTGCTTCCGGATCCGAAGGTTATGGTGGGCCGGCCGCTCTTTCCGGTCGTCTCAATCAGCGTCAGTTTCCGGCTGGCGAGCTGGCCGACGACGCCTTGATTGCCCAGGATCGGGCCGCCGAGCAGAGCGCCGGTCACCGACAGCGCTTCAGGTTCCCCGTCTGCAGGTGCCTGGCCAGCGGCAGGCGGCTCGATCAAATTCTGTATGGCCTTATAGTTCTTCTCCGCATCGGCCAGGGCCATCGGCGAACCGCCGCCGTCGACTAGCTCGCGGAGGCCGCTGAGCAGGTATGCACCGCGCAGGCCGAGGAACCGCGCGATGAACTCGGTGAGCAAAGAGGCGAGCGCCGCGGTAACGGCGAACACGAACGTCAGGCCAATGGCCAGGTCAATGACTGGTGAGCTCAGCACTGCCAATCCCCCCTCGACAAATGAACTAGGCCGATCATCCTCCTCTCATTCCGCCGTGTGAAGCTATTTGTCCGGATAATTCGTGCGCGAGGACGGAACATTTGCGACAAAAGTGCGCGGCAGGCGTGAAGTGTGCGTGATCGCCTATACGTGCTCGGTGGCGAGCCTGGCGCCGAAGCCGAGCAGGACCGCGCCGGTGGTGGCGTCGAGGGTGCGGCGGACCTTGCGGCGCATGAGCAGGCGCCGGGCGCTGTGCAGGCCGGTCACGAGGACGAGCAGGTAGCACAGGCTCAGCACCGCGTGGCTCCAGGCCAGCACGAGCAGCCAGCCCAGGCCCGCGCCCGGGGTGAGGAACTGCGGCAGCACGGCGAGGTAGAAGACCAGCACCTTGGGGTTGGTGATGTACTGGACAGCGCCGATCCTCTGCCCCAGCCGGGCGCCCGCCGACCAGGGTGTTCTAGGTCACCACGGCGAAATCGGCGCCCGGGATCACGACGAGCACCGCGGCGAAGGCCAGGAACTCGGTGTACTTCGACCACGACATGGTTTCTTACGGTACCCGGGGCCGGGTCGGGTAAAAGTAGAGCGTGGGGCGGTGGGTGCTGCACGTGGACCTCGACCAGTTCATCGCGGCGGTCGAGGTGCTGCGCCATCCCGAGTTGCGCGGGCGGCCGGTGGTGGTGGGCGGCGACGGTGACCCGACCAAGCGCGGCGTGGTCAGCACGGCGTCGTACGAGGCCCGGTCATTTGGCGTGCATTCGGGGCTGCCGTTGCGGACCGCCGCGCGGCGGCTCAGCTCATCTTCGGCCGACGCGGTGTTCCTGCCTGTGGACCGGGAGGCCTACGACGAGGTTCTCGGCGTCGGTGATGGACGTGCTGCGGTCCTCCGGCGCGGTGGTCGAGGTGCTGGGCTGGGACGAGGCGTTCCTGGGCGTGGATACCGACGATCCGGAGGGGTTCGCGCGGTCGCTGGCTGCTGGCGTGCGCGCGGCCACGCAGCTTGACTGCACGGTGGGGATCGGCGAGAACAAGCTGCAGGCCAAGATCGCCACCGGGTTCGGCAAGCCGGCCGGGGTGTTCCGGCTGACGTCGGCGACCTGGTTCTCGGTTCTGGGTGACCGGCCGACCGACGCGCTGTGGGGCATCGGGGCCAAGACAGCGCGCAAGCTCGCCGGGCTGGGCATCGCCACGGTCAGCGACCTGGCCGCGGCGGACCCGGACGCGCTGGCGGCGGTGTTCGGGCCGATGACGGGGCCGTGGCTGGTGCTGCTCGGCCGGGGCCGGGGCGACGCCGACGTGGACGATTCGCCGTACCTGGCCCGCGGGCACGGCAAGGAGGAGACGTTCCAGGTCAACATCGCGGACTGGTCGCTGGTGCAGGCCGAGGTGGCGCGGATCGCCGGGCTGCTGGCTGCCGACCTGGGCGCTGAGGGGCGGCCAGCGGTGCGGGTAGTGGTCAAGGTGCGGTACGCGCCGTTCGTCACCGAGACGCACGGGGTGACGCTGGCCGCGCCGAGCGTGGATGCGGCGGTGATCACCGCGGCCGCGGCGTCGGCGCTGGAGCGGTTCGCCGGGCGGCGGCCGGTGCGGCTGCTCGGGGTCAGGGCAGAGTTCGGGACATAGCGACCTCGTCCAGGCTGGGGGCCGAGGCCGCGTTGGCCCCGCAGGCCGAGATCGATCCGGTCAGTCCGGCGCGGGGAGCTCGCCGCGCTCGGCGGACTTGGCCAGACGGCGGGCGTCCTTCAGGCTCACGCCGCGGGCCTGTGGCGGGAGCCGGTAGATCGAAGCGCCGCCCATCAGGGTGTACACCCGGATCCGGATGACCGGCGCGCCCGGGCGCGGCGTGCGCTCGCTGCCGACCTCCTCGTGCCCGCCCATCAGCGAGAAGCCGCCGACCTCGACATCGACCGAGTCCGGGACGTAGATGTTCGAGCCGCCCATGATCGCGAACAGGTTGACGGTGAGCTCGCCGCCCTCGATCTCGGCCTCGCGCAGGTCTATCTCGTCGCCGCCCATGATCGCGACCGCGTTGATGCGGCCCACGGCGCGGAACCGGCCACGCCGTTGGGAGCCGCTCATGATCGCGACCATCCACCGCACCGGCTTGCGGCGCTGCGGCCGCGAGCTCCGGCACGCCGGGCTGGCCGGCCTCCCGCGGCAGGTCGCTGGTCAGGGTGGCCAGCTCGCCGCGGGTCTTGGCGTTCAGCGCCCGGCCGGACCGGTCCTCGAGCTCGTCCAGGGTCAGCCGGCCGACCGCGGCGTGATCGCCCAGCGTGCGCAGCACCGCGTCGCGTTCGGCATCGGAAACCCGGAGGGCGTCATCGGGTTCGCTCACTGTGACCTCCGGCTCGATGCTACGCCGAAACGACGCAGGCGCAGGCTGCTGGCCACGACCAGGACCGAGGACAAGGTCATCGCGGCGGCGGCGATGAGCGGATTGAACAAGCCCGCCGCGGCGAGCGGGACCGCCGCTACGTTGTAGCCGAAGGCCCAGGCCAGGTTGCGTCTGATCGTCCGGCGGGCCGCGCGGGCCAGCGCGATCGCGTCGGGCACCGCGGTCAGGTCCGGCCGGAGCAGGACCACGTTGGCGGCGGAGATGGCCACGTCGGTACCCGCGCCCATCGCCATGCCCAGGTCGGCGGCGGCCAGCGCGGGCGCGTCGTTCACCCCGTCCCCCACCATCGCCACCCGGTTGCCGCGCGCCTGCAGGTCCTTGACGGCGGCCGCCTTGTCCGCGGGCAGGACGCCGGCGATCGCGTCTTCGATGCCGACGGCCGCGGCCACGGCCCGCGCGGTCGCCTCGTTGTCGCCGGTGAGCAGGACGGGACGCAGCCCGAGGCGGCGTAGCTCGCTGACCGCGGCCGGCGCCGAGGGCTTGATCGTGTCGGCCACGGCGAACGCGCCGCGGAACGCGCCGTCCCAGCCGACCAGGACCGCCGTCCGGCCGTCCTGCTCCCAGGATCCCCACTCGGCGGCCAGCCCGGGCGGGATGTCGATCCCCTCGTCGCGCAGCAGCTTCTCGCGCCCGACGATCACCTGGTGGCCGTCGACGACGGCGCGCGCGCCCAGGCCCGGCAGGGCCTCGAAGCCGCCGGCCGCGGGCAGCGGGCCAACCCGGAGCGAGGCGGCCTGGCCGATCGCGGTGGCGATCGGGTGCTCGGAGGCCTGCTCGACCGCGCCCGCGTAGCGGAGCAGTTCGGCCTGGCCGGTGCCGGGCGCGACCATCGCCTCGGTGACCGTCATCTGGCCGCTGGTGATCGTGCCCGTCTTGTCGAACACCACGACGTCGATCAGGCCGGACGACTCGAGCGCGTGGTGTCCCTTGATGAAGATGCCCAGCTGTGCGCCGCGGCCGCAGGCCGCCACCATCGCGGCGGGGGTGGCCAGGCCCAGTGCGCACGGGCACGCGATGATCAGCACGGCCAGCCCGGCGCTGAACGCCCGCTCGGCGGGGGCGCCCGCGAGCAGCCAGCCGGACAGGGTCGCCGCCGCGGCGGCGAGCACCAGCGGGACGAAGACGCCGGACACCCGGTCGGCCAGCCGCTGGATCGCGGCCTTGTCCGCTTGCGCCCGCCCGACCAGCGCGACCAGACGGGCCAGCTGGGTATCCTCGCCGACCGCGACCGCCCTGATGACCAGGCGGCCGGACAGCGCGATGGTCCCGCCGGTCACGGTGTCTCCCGCGACCGTGTCTGCTGGCACCGACTCGCCCGTCATCATGCTCCGGTCTACGGCCGACTCACCGGACAGCACCTCGCCATCGGCCGCGATCTTCTCCCCCGGCCGCACGACGAACACCTCGCCGCGGCGCAGCAGGCCGGCCGGGACGCGCCGCTCGGTGCCGTCGGCGTCGAGCACGCACACGTCCTTGGCGGCCGCCGCGGCCAGCTTGGCCATGGCCAGCCCGGCCGTGCTCCGGGCTCGCGCCTCGTAGAACCGCCCGGCCAGCAGGAACGTGGTCACCGCAGCGGCCACCTCGAGGTAGATGCCGCCACCGGAGGCGTGGGCGAGCTCGGCCAGGGCGCTGGCCCCGGACGTTCGGTCCAGGTGGAACATGGCGTACACCGACCAGCCGCAGGCGGCCACCACGCCCAGGGACACCAGCGTGTCCATCGAGCACGCGCCGTGCCTGGCGTTCACTAGCGCCGCGCGGTGGAAGGGCCAGGCGGCCCACAGGGCCACGGGCGCGGCCAGGACGACCAGGACCCACTGCCAGCCGGCGAACCGGTAGGAGGGGAACAGCGACAGCATGATCGACAGCTCGCTCAGCGGGACGAAGAACACCAGGGCCAGGATGAGCCGCCGGCGCAGGTAGCGGGCCTGGCCATCATCGTCCAACACTGGGTCCGGCCCGGCCTGCGCGGGATCGGGCACCGGCTCCGCCGTGTACCCGGCGTCTTGCACGGCCGTGATCAGCGTCAGCGGTGAGACCTGCGGCGGGGCGATGATCAGCGCACGGCCGGTGGCGACGTTGACCGCCGAGACGACGCCGGCGCCGACCGCGTTGAGCTTCTTCTCGACCCGCGCCGCACACGCCGCGCACGTCATGCCGCCGACCGCCAGCTCGATCTCCCGCATGGCCGGCACCGCGACGCCGGGCGCTGGCGCCGCGACCACGTTCCGCACCTGACCTCCGATTCCGACCGGTGACCGGCAACTACGCAATTCGTGATAAGTCGTGATAAGTGCATTTTCGGGTCGGTCTAGGCTATCGGAGCGCTCCCCGGGCGATACCATGATCATCCTTTTAGTCATCAAGCTGGGGAGCGGGACCCGGTGATTCACGTCAATAACTTCTCCAACGGTGCGCTCAATCCGGTGCTGGCGTACCTCATGTCCTGCATGGGCTGCTTCCTCGGGCTGCGGTGCACCACCCGGGCGCGGGCCTACCAGGGCGCGGCACGGGCCCGGTGGCTGACCCTGGCCGCCTTCGCGATCGGGTCCACCGGGATCTGGGTCATGCACTTCATCGCCATGCTCGGGTTCACCATCCCGGCGCAGTCGGTCCGGTACAACGTGCCGGTCACCATCTTGTCCATGGTGATCGCCGTGGTGGTGGTCGGGATCGGGACGTTCATCGTCGGGTACCGGAACGGAACCGGGCCGCTGGTGCTCGGCGGAGTGGTCATCGGCCTCGGCGTGGCCAGCATGCACTACATCGGCATGAGCGCCATCCGGGTGCAGGGCTCCCTGGGCTACAACCCGCTGCTCGTCGCGGCCTCGGTGATCATCGCCGTCATCGCCGGGACCGCGGCGCTGTGGGCGGCCGTGCGGCTGCATACCCTGCTGTCCACCATCGTCGCGTCGCTGATCATGGGCGTCGCGGTCAGCGGCATGCACTACACCGGCATGGCCGCGCTGCGGGTCTACCCGGCGCCCGGCGTGACCGTGAACACCTCAGCCACAGCCAGCGCGCTGGCCTTCCTGCTGCCGCTGATCCTGGGCCTGTCCATGATCGGGTTCATCTTCTCCACCGTGATCGCCCTGTCGCCCACCGCGGCGGAAATCCTGGAGGAGGGCGAGCTGATGGCCAGGATCGCCCGGACCTCGCAGTACGAGCCGCAGGCCGGGCCCGTAATCCGGATCACCCCGACGGATCCGGGCCAGCCGCCGCCCGGCGACCTGTTCCGTCCGCGCCGGCAGCCTTAGCCGCGGCAGGCGTCCTCACCGGGCGACGTGGTCGTTGAGCCAGGCGCAAAGGGGCAGGGTCGTTCGGAAAAATGAAACAACGCGGTCCTTAGCCGCCGACGTTTCCAGCCAGGGTTCTACGGACCATTGCCGCCACGCGGTCAGGCCCTTGTAGCGGAGCAGGTCGATCCGCGGGTGGTCGACGGGGTAGCCGCGCGGGGCCGACTTGAGCGCGCCGTGGCCGTGGATGGTGACGTCGGCCCGCTCGATGGCGGCGATGATCTCCTCGAGCCTGGTGCCGGGGCCGTCGTCGGCGACGGCCGCCCGGTAGCGGGCCAGGTGTTCCGGCTCCATCTGCCACATGCCGGCGCCCGCGCCCAGGCCCTCGGCGGACAGCTGGATGTACCCGGTGTGCCCGACCGTGGCCCCGATGTGGGTCTTGTACGGCGTCTTGTCGGCGCTGAACCTGACGTCGCGGTAGGGCCGGAAGATCTTGGGCTCGCCGAACTCGACGGCGAGTTCCTCGGTCAGTTCGGCCATCGGGCGCAGGATCTTCTCGTCGTAGACGGCCTTGTGCTCGGTCCAGTAGGTCTTGGTGTTGTCGGCCGCGAGCCCGTCGTAGAAATCCAGCGCCTCTTCAGGCCAGCCGCTGAACGCCATGGTCCCCTCCGGGGTGATCGTCTTGGTGGGTCTCACCGTACCGTTGGTGTTTGCCTGCCTGACGGGGTATGACGGGAGCCATGAGCACGCCGGAACGGGACGGGGTCGCGCTGACCCACCTCGACGAGCCGCTGTTCGACGGGGCGGGCGCGACCAAGGGCGACCTGGTGGACTACCTGTACGCGGTGGCCTCGCTTATTGTGCCCGGGTTGGCCGACCGGCCGCTGTCGGTGATCAGGGTGCGCGGCGGGCAGGCGCCGTTCATGCAGAAGAACGTGCCGGACTACGCGCCGTCGTGGATCCGCACCGTGACCATGTGGGCCGAGTCGTCCAAGCGCGAGGTCCGCTACGCGCTCTGCAACGACCGGCGCACGCTGGTGTGGTTCGCCAACCAGCGCGCCGTCGAGTACCACCCCAACTTGTTCCTGGCCGGGCACCCGGACCGGCCGACCTATCTGATCCTGGACATCGACCCGCCGGCCGGCGGGTCGTTCGAGCACGTCGTCGCGGCTCTTCGGCTGGTCCAGCAGGCGCTGGCCGACGTCGGGCTGAACGGCGCGGTCAAGACCAGCGGGGCCAAGGGCGCGCACGTGTACGTGCCGATCGAGGCGAGCGCGGACGACGCGGCCGCGGCCACCCGGGCCATCGCCGTGCGGGCCGAACGGCTCGACCCCGCGCTGGCCACTACCGCGTTCATCAAGGAGGACCGGGAGGGGAAGGTCTTCCTGGACTCGACCCGCGCGCACGGCGCCACCGTAGCCGCGGTGTACAGCCCGCGGGTCCGGCCGGGGGTGACGGTCTCGTTCCCGGTGGCGTGGGACGATCTGGACTCCATCACTCCGGCCGACTTCACCGTGCACAGCGTCCCGGCGCTGGTTTCGCGGTCCGGGTCTTTGCCGTGGGCGGGCCTGATGCCGGAGCCGCAGGCGCTGAGCGCGGACCTGGTGGCGGAGGGGCATGAGATCCCGATCGCGCGGGTGCAGGCCATGCACGAGGGCAAGCGGCGGAAGCGGGCCGGCCGGTCGTCTTAGCTGGGGCCGGTCGTTATAGCTGGGGCCGGTCGCCTTAGCCGGGGCCGGTCGTTTCAGCTGGGCGGTCGTTTAGCTGGGCGGGATCCAGCGCTCGCTGAGTTCTTGCCAGGCGGGGGGTGAGCCGGGGAGGTCGCTTTTGGTGTCGCTGGCGCGCAGGCCGTCGAGGATGACGGTCAGGTAGCGGTGGCGGAGTTCGGCGGTGCGTTCGGGGCTGGAGAACTTGATCGCGGCCACGAGTTCGAAGACCAGAGACAGGTCATGGGTGACGATGCCCGGACGCAGCAGGTCCTTGATCAGGGCGAAGAAGCTGTCAAAGAGCTGGCTCGAGCGGTTGGCCAGGGCGAACATCTCCGGGGTGGGAGCGAACTTGCCGGCGAACGCTCGGGTCATCGAGCTGGTGTCCGCATCGGTGAGGTGGTGCATGAAGTCGGCGAACACCGTCCAGCGGTCCTCGCCGTGGCGTATGCGGTCCAGGGCCGCCTCGGTCTCGTCGATGACGATGACCAGGCCGTCCGTGCACAGCGTGCGGAGGAGTTCCTCCTTGCTGCCGTAGCGGGTGTACAGCGCGCTGATGCCGACGCCGGCGTGTTTGGCCACCGCGGTGATCGGCGCGCCAGGGTCGGCCACGAACACCGCCCGGGCCGATTCGAGGATCCGCTGGTCGTTGCGGGCCGCCTCGGCCTGACGACCGCTGAGCGGGCCGTCGCGGTGCGGGCGGCCGGTCCTGGTCTCGGTCCCCGGCTTGGTCTCGGTCATGAGAAAAGTGTAGCAGAGACTGGAACAAAGCATTCCGTTCTGATATTGTTGGAACAGAAGGTTTTGTTCCGATAGTCTTCAGGAGGATCGGATGTCATCAGCGGTCAAGGCCACGGATCGGGCGACGCGGGCCGGCGAGAGGGTAGGCCAACCGGTGCAGGGGGCCATCGAGCCGGCTGGAACCGGAACGATGGAGCATCGGGCCGGTTCCGAGCGGGGACGGTGGCTGGCCTTCGCGGTGGTGATCGCGGCGGCGGTGATGGACCTGCTCGACTCGACCATCACGCAGGTCGCGGCGCCGGCCATCCGGCGCGAGCTCGGCGGGTCGTACGCGGTCATCGAGTGGGTGACCGCGGCGTACGCCCTGGCCATGGCGGCGGGGCTGCTGACCGGCGGGCGGCTGGGTGACCTGTTCGGGCGGCGGCGGATGCTGCTGATCGGGCTGGCCGGATTCGTGGCGGCCTCGGCGCTGTGCGCGGCGGCGGGGAGCGCGGGCGAGCTCATCGCGGCCAGGGCGGCGCAGGGGGCCCTGGGCGCGATCATGCTGCCGCAGGTGTTCGGACTGATCAGGGACCTGTTCGCGGCGCACGAGATGGGCAAGGCGTTCGGCGTCTACGGGCCGGTGATGGGCCTGTCGGCCATGGTCGGGCCGATCGCGTCGGGCGGGCTGATCAGCGCCGACGTGTTCGGGGCCGGCTGGCGGATGATCTTCCTGGTGAACGTGCCGGTCGGGCTGGCGGCGCTGGTGCTCGGCGCGCGGCTGCTCCCGGCGGGTGCGGCTTCTTCGGACGGGGCCCGGAGTGAGGTCGGGAGCGGGGCCCGGCGCGGGCAGCTGGACCTGCTGGGCGCGGGGCTGGCCGCGGTGGCTATGTTCGGCCTGGTCTTCCCGCTGGCGCAGGGGCACGCGCTGGGCTGGCCGGCCTGGCTGTTCGCCATGCTGGCCGCGTCGGTGCTGGTGCTGGCCCTGTTCGTCGTCTACCAGATCCGCCGCCAGCGCGCGGGCCGCACGCCGCTCGTCGAGCCGTCCATCTTCGGGCACCGGTCGTACCGGGCCGGGATCGCGTTCTCGATCGTGTTCGTCGGGTCGCTGGGCGGGATCGTGATGATCTTCAACGTGTTCCTGCAGAACGGCCTCGGCTTCACCCCGTGGCACTCGGCGCTGACCACCGCACCGTGGGCGGCGGGCGCGTTCGTCGGGTCCGCGGTCGGCGGCATCGCGATGACCAAGCTGGGGCGGCGGATCCTGCAGGCCGGGCTGGTGGTCGAGGCGGCCGGGCTGCTGGGGATCTACGCGGTGCTGCGCGGCGCGGGTGCGGGCGTGGGCACGGTGGACCTGCTGGCACCGATGGTGGTCGGCGGGATCGGGATGGGCATGGTGTTCGTGCCGCTGTTCGACATCGTGATGGCCGGCGTCCGGCCGCAGGAGATGGGCTCGGCCTCCGGTGTCCTGCAGACCGTGAACGCCCTGGGCATGTCGCTCGGCATCGCCGGGATCGGCGCGATCTTCTTCGCCCTGGCCGGCGGGCATGGCCGTCACGTCCCGGTTTACCTCAGCGCCGCGGAGTGGACCGCGCTCGCGACCGTGGGTCTGCTGGCCTGCTCGTTCGCGGTGGCCTTCGGGCTGCCCCGGCGGGCCAGGGAGCAGTGACCGCGCATAGGTGAGGCACCGCCGTCGTCCCCGCCGTCGTCCCCGCCCCGGCCCGCGAGCGGGGACGACGGCTTTGGTTACGATCGGGACATGAAGGTGAGCTGTGCGGAGTGCGGGTGCGTGGTGGAGCGGGGCGTCCGGGTGGTGCCGTGCGGGAAGCAGGACTGCTGCTGCCAGCACCTGCCGACCCGCCCGTAAGCCGGCCTTTCTTCAGGCGGTCTGCCAGTAGACGCTGTAGTACTTGTGAGCGACCCGGCTGACCGGGATCAGCGTGACCGGCTTCCCGCCGGAGGTGGCCTCGAACGTCATCGGCTGAGCGGCCGTCTGCCGGACCGAGCCGGCCTCCAGGTTCGGGGTCAGCGTGCCCGGGTTGGCGGGGTACACCCCGCTGAGCACGACCGGACCGTACGTCACGGCCTGCACGGAAGGATGGTCGGGCGCCGGCTCGAAGGCCAGCCGCATCGGCAGCGTGACCTGCAGCACGTCACCGGTCCGCCAGGGCCGCCGGACCGCGACCCAGCCCCCGGCCACCGCGTCCGGGATCAACGTCCCGTTGAGGAACACCACGGGCGCTCCGTCCACCCAGGCCGGCACACGGACCCGCAGCGTCATCGTCGCCGCGCCGGACACGACGGACAGGCCGATCACCGGGTCGTCGGGGAACCCGGTCGACTGCTGCAGCACGAGCCCGGAGACCCGGACCCGGGAGGGGATGAACAAGTTGACGTACAGGCCGTCCGTGTCGCGGGTGTAGATGCTGTCGGCGAACTTGGCCTCCGTCTCCAGCGCGGTGGCGGTATCGCAGGTGAAGGTGTCGTAGTCGGTGGCGTAGATGCCGGGATTGCCGCCGGGGAAATAGTTCAGCGGCTGGCGCTTGAACGCCCCCGCGGACAGGCCGGTGTAGTAGCAATTGAAGCCGTGCGGCGAGGTCGGGTCCTGCTCCCCCAGCATCTGGTTGAACAGCGTGCGCTCGTAATAGTCGATCAGGTCGGTCCGGGTCAGCTGGTGGAAGTGCAGCAGCCGGGTCAGCTTGAGCAGGTTGTAGCTGACGCAGTTCTCGCAGGTGAAGTTCGACAGCTGCCCGGCCACCACGTCGGGCTGCTGAAAATGCTCGTAGTTGCCGGCCCCGCCGATGACGTAGACGTGGTGCCCGGTCACCAGGTCCCAGAAGTTCTGCGCGATGTCGCGGTACCTGGTACTGCCGGTCTCCTCCCACATCCGGACGCACGCGATGATCTTCGGCGTGGTCACATTGGCCTGCAGCCCGGCCAGCTGGTCCACCCCGTCCGCCAGGGGGTCGAGCACCTGGGCATGGTAGAACCGCTGCGCGGTGGCCAGGTACCGCTCCCGGCCGGTGATGGTGTACAGGTTGGCCAGCGCTTCCGGCAGGCCGCCGAACTCGTTCTCCAGCACCATCTGCATCTGCGCGTAAGGCAGCCGGGCCGTGCGCCAGTCCACCCAGTCGGCGAGCTTGATCGCCACGTCGAGGGCCTGGTCGTCGCCGGCCAGCTGGTACTGGTCGATCAGGCCGGCCAGGTACTTGTGGATCATGTAGTACGGCGACCAGACGAACTTGCCCTGCTCCAGCAGGTCGAAGAAGCTCTCGGGGAACGCGGACAAGTACCCCGGGTGATATCCGGACTGGGCGGCCCGGGCCTGCAAGGCGGCGAGCTGGCCGACCAGGTAACGGCCGCGGGCCAGGGCCTCGTCGTTGCCGGTGTTGGCGTAGGTCAGGGCGAGCGCCGACATCAGGTGACCGGTCATGTGCCCGCGCACCTCGGAGGCGGGCTGCTCCCAGCCCCCGCATGGCTGGGCCTGGGTGTCCACGCCATAGTTCAGCCGGAACGGGCGGAGCATCCGGTCCGGGTCCAGGAACAGCAGGTAGGCGGTGTTCCGGCCCTGATTGTCCAGGAACGGGCTGTCGAGCAGCTGGACGTCGCGCAGCGGCAGCGCGGCGGCGCGGCCCGCCGTGCCGTCCGGCGCGTAGCCGCCCGGGATGGGCGTGGCGTTGGCCGTGCGGGCCAGGTCAGCGCCGGACGGGCGCGCGGTGCTGACGAACGAGGGGCGCTCGAGCAGGGCCTGTTCGGCGACGAGGGCGCCGACACCGAGCAGAACCAGCGCTTCGCGCCGGGTCAGGCCTGTCGAGCCGCTCGCCTTTTTCACCTTCGCGATCCTTTGCCCGGTCCTCGGCCCCGCAACGATCGTACCCAGCGGCCCCCTTAGGGCTAACGACCGCGAGGCGGGGCTGGTTCTCGCATCGGCGGCCTATTTATTACCGGCGTCTTACGGGGCCGGCGATCATCGAGCCGACCGCGGCGGGCGCCCGTAGTTGTGGGTAAGTGGCCAGTGCCGCGGTTGCCGAAAGATCAATGAGCCTTCCTTCATCGCGAACGCTCCCGGGCTCAGTGATCGCTCGTCTCCTCCTATCCGTGTAGGCGCCGCAGGCACTGGCCACAGTCATGTCTGCGATCCTGCGGGCTCGCCGCGGTGCGGGGCTAAGGCTTGAGGACCAGGGCAGCGAGGGCGGCCAGCGCGAGGGTCAGGGTGGCCGCGCTGCCGTGCAGCGCGACCAGGCGGCCGGTGAACGAGGACGCGGGACGGGCCGGGTCGGCGCGGCGCGCGGCGCGGGTGTTGACCGTGAACCAGCCCAGTCCCACGCAGGCGGTAGCGGCCGCCAGGCCGAAGCCGATCCAGCCCAGCGCGCGGTTGTGGACCAGGGTGAAACCAAGCCAGAACGCCAGGCCGATGAGGCCGCCGGCGGGGTGGGCGAACTCGACCAAGGACCGGGCGCCGGGTACGACCGGTGCCTGCCGGGAGGCGACCAGCGAGGGCGGGTCCCAGCGTTCCCGGGCCGCTCGTCGTGCGTCGCGCTGGGACGGCGGGTCGGCGGTGGTGACGACCGCTGGGGCGGGTGTGGTTGCTGGGACGGGTGTGGCGGGGCGGGCGCGGGCCAGGCTGCTGGTCAGGAGCAGGTAGAAGCCGGCTCCGACGGTGAGCAGCCACAGGACCAGTACCACGATGGCCATCTCGCTCCTTTCCGCAGCCGAATGTACCCGGCACTGAGCAGCCGCGTTTCCCCTGCTGGCCGGCTCACCAGGCCCGGGCGCTCGTCCCCCAGCCCGGGTAGCGGCAATTCGGGGCAGGTCCGCGCAAAAACACGGTGCGTGACGGATTTGCGTTTCGCGCACGAAGGGACGCGAGCGGCGATACACTGAATCATCCTGTAAACACAGGGTGTGACTTGAACTTATGTTCCGAATCACCGGATGAAACACTGATAACCTGATTCCCGACAATCGCCGCCCATTCTGCGTCACCAGCGGGGCCCGTGAATACGGATGGTGACGACGAACCACGGTTCGTTCGGAATAATAAAGATCTTCCTGGGTAGCGGATGCGGATCAGTTCAAAGGGGAACCCATGACGCCGGTCATTGGCATTACCGCATACGACGACGAGGCAGCCTGGCGTAACTGGAAGGCCCGGGCCGCCATGCTTCCGTATGCGTACGTGAACGCGGTGCGGCAGGGCGGCGGCCGTCCTGTGCTGCTGCCGCCTGGCGGGGACGAGGCCGAGGCCAGCGCGACCGTCGCAGGCCTGGACGGCCTGGTCGTGGCGGGCGGGCCGGACGTGGATCCGGGCCGGTACGGCCGGGCGCGGCACCCGCGGACCCAGCCGCCCATCCCGGTCCGGGACGCCTGGGACCTGGCCGTGACCGGCGCCGCGCTGGCTCAGGGCGTGCCGCTGCTGGCCATCTGCCGCGGCATGCAGGTGCTCAACGTGTGCCGGGGCGGCACCTTGCACCAGCACCTGCCGGACCTGGTCGGGCACGAGGGCCACGAGGGCACGCCGGGCGTCTACGCGCGGCACCCGGTGCGGGTCAGCCCGGACAGCGCGCTGGCCGGCGCGGTGCCCGAGCTGGGCTATTTCCACGTGCCCACCTACCACCACCAGGCCGTGGACCTGCTCGGCGACGGCCTGCGGGCGGTCGCGTGGGCGCACGACGGCACGGTCGAGGCGGTCGAGCCGGGTCCGTCCGAGCTCGGCGGCCTGCCCGGCTTTGTCCTGGGCGTCCAGTGGCACCCGGAGCAGGGCGACGACATGAGGCTGTTCGGCGCGCTGGCCAGCGCCGCCGCCGAACGAGCCGCTGTCCGGACGCGCGTTCTTGCGCCTATGATCTAATTTGCGTGAATGCTGAATGCACAGTGCTCAGCATCGGTGATCAGGAGTAAGCACGTGCCGGGAGGTTCACCCGCCATCGTCGCCGCGGTATTCCGCGCGGTGCGGACGGGAAACGCCTTCGAGGAGACCGTCGAGCGGCTTCTCGAGGGGGTCAAGCTTGGTGTCTACGCGCCGGGTGACCGGCTGCCCCCGGAACGGGAACTGACCCGCAGGCTTGGCGTCAGCCGGATCACGCTCCGCGAGGCGCTGCGCGAGCTGGCCGCGGCCGGGTACGTGGAGACCAAGCGCGGGCGGTTCGGCGGCACGTTCATCATCCGCCAGCCCGAGCCGCTGGTCACCGACGAGCTCACCGCCGCCGCGCGCGACATGGCCAGCGAGCTGGACGACGCGCTGACGTTCCGGCGGGTGGTGGAGACCGGCGCGGCCGAGATGGCGGCCCGGGCCAGCCTGAGCCGCCAGAAGCGGGAGAGCCTGGCCGAGTGCCTGGCCGGCATGCAGGACGCCGGGTCGTTCGGCTACCGGCAGGCGGACACGCGGCTGCACCTGGCCATCGCCGACGCGGCGGGCTCCCCGCTGCTGACCGCCAGCGTGGTCGAGGCCCGGGTCCGGCTGGCCGACCTGCTCAACGCCATCCCGATGCTGGAACGCAACCTGGAGCACGCGAACGTCCAGCACACCGCGATCGTGCGGGCCATCTTGTCCGGCGACCCGGAGAAGGCCCGGCGGATCATGGAGGAGCACGTGGCCGGGACCGCGGCGCTGCTGCGCGGGTTCCTGGGCGACGTGCTGGGGTCATAGCTCCGCGCTCTTGACACGCTCCCTGGGCTGGTGGGTGAATACCTTCATTCAATGGATCACTTCCAGCCATTATCTGCTGTTTCTCGCCTAGGGAGATCGCATGGCCGACGATATAGCCGCCGCGCAGGCAGCGGGCGAGGACGAGCGCCGCCTCCACGAGCTCGGCTACGCGCAGGAACTGATGCGGCGGATGTCGGGGTTCTCGAACTTCGCCGTGTCGTTCACGATCATCTCGATCCTGTCCGGCTGCCTGACCCTGTACTACTTCGGCATGGACGAGGGCGGCCCGGCCATCATCGTCTGGGGCTGGCCGATCGTCGGGATCATGACGCTGATGGTCGGCCTGTCCATGGCCGAGGTCTGCTCCAGCTTCCCCACGGCCGGCGGCCTGTACTACTGGGCGGCCAAGCTCGCGCCGCGCAACGGCGCGGCGTGGTCGTGGTTCACCGGCTACTTCAACTTCCTGGGCCAGGTGGCGGTTACCGCGGGCATCGACTTCGGCGCGGCGTTCTTCATCAACTTCCTGTTCAGCCTGTGGTTCAACTTCAACACGACCACGCACTGGCACACGATCTTGATCTACGCCTGCGTGCTGCTGCTGCACGGCCTGCTCAACCAGTTCGGCATCCGGCTGGTCGCGCTGCTGAACGACGTCAGCGTCTGGTGGCACATCACCGGCGTGCTGATCATCGTGGGGGCGCTGATCTTCGGGCTGAAGGCGGGCGCGCACCACGCCTCGGCCAAGTTCGTGTTCACCGACCTGGAGAACCTGTCCGGGTTCCACATCGGCTGGTGGTACATCCTGCCGGTCGGGCTGCTGATGGCCCAGTACACCTTCACCGGGTACGACGCCTCGGCGCACATGACCGAGGAAACGCACAACGCCGCGCGCAGCGGCCCGCGCGGCATCGTCATGTCGATCCTGATCTCGCTCATCGCGGGCTGGGTGCTGCTGATCGGCGTCACGTTCGCGCTCCAGAAGGGTAACTACCTGAACGAGGCGGCGGCCGGCACCGCGGCGCCGGGCCAGATCTTTATCGATTCGATCGGCCGGACCGGCGCCGAACTGCTGCTGCTGGTGGTGATCGGCGCCCAGCTATTCTGCGGGATGTCGTCGGTGACCGCGAACTCGCGGATGATCTACGCGTTCTCCCGGGACGGCGCGCTGCCCGGCTCGAGGATCTGGCACAAGGTGAACAAGCGGACCAGGACGCCGACCAACGCGATCTGGCTGGCGGCCGGCGGCGCGCTGATCCTGGGCCTGCCGTACCTGTGGAACGGCGCGGCCTACGGCGCGGTGACCTCGATCGCGGTCATCGGCCTGTACATCGCCTACGTGGCCCCGACCTTCCTGCGGCTGCGGCAGGGCAACAACTTCAAGCGCGGGCCGTGGCACCTGGGCCGGTGGAGCTACCTGATCGGCTGGATCGCCGTGGTCTGGGTGGTGATCATCTTCTTCCTGTTCATGCTGCCGCAGTTCGGCCCGATCGGGTACGCCACGTTCAACTACGCGTGTATCGCCGTGGCGGTGGTGATCGGGTACGCCGGCCTGACCTGGATGCTCTCGGCCAGGAAGTGGTTCACCGGGCCGAAGGTCCAGGGCACCGCGGAGGAACTGGCCGCGATCGAGCGGGAGCTGTCGATTTGATGGCTGCGTCTTCACGGCCGGGCATGCTGACCCTGGAGCAGCTGCGGGTCGCGATTGCTGAGGGCGAGATCGACACCGTGGTCCTCGCCTTCACCGACATGCAGGGCCGGCTGGCGGGCAAGCGGCTGTCGGCCGAGTTCTTCCTGGAAGAGGTGGCCGAGAACTTCTCCGAGGGCTGTAACTACCTGCTCGCGGTGGACGTGGACATGAACACCGTGGACGGGTACGCGATGTCGTCCTGGGAGCGCGGGTACGGCGACTTCGTCATGGTCCCGGACATGGCCACGCTGCGGCGGATGCCATGGCATCCGGGTACCGCGCTCGTGGTGGCCGATCTGACGTGGCTGGACGGGGCGCCGGTGACGGCCTCGCCGCGGCAGATTCTCAAGGCCCAGATCGCGCGGCTGGCCGCGCGCGGTTTGACCGCGCTGGCCGGGACCGAGCTGGAGTTCATCGTCTACCGGGACACCTACGAGGAGGCCGCTGCGCGCGGGTACCAGGACCTCACCCCGGCCAACACGTACAACGTCGACTACTCGATCCTGGGCACGGCGCGGATCGAGCCGCTGCTGCGCCGCATCCGGCTGGGGATGGCGGGTGCCGGGCTGTACGTGGAATCGGCCAAGGGCGAGTGCAACCTCGGCCAGCACGAGATCGCGTTCCGCTACGCCGAAGCGGTGACCACCTGTGACAACCACTCGATCTACAAGACCGGGGCCAAGGAGATCGCCGCCCAGGACGGCATGTCGATCACCTTCATGGCCAAGCCGAACGCCCGGGAGGGCAACTCCTGCCACATCCACCTGTCGGTGCGGTCTTTGTCTGATGGGGCCCCGGTTCTCGCTGGGGATGGGGCGTTCGGCATGTCGCGGCTCGGCGAGCACTTCCTGGCCGGCCTGCTGGACGGGATGCGCGAGCTCACGTTGTGCTACGCGCCGAACATCAACTCCTACAAGCGCTACGTGCCGGGCAGCTTCGCGCCGACCTCGGTGCGCTGGGGCCCGGACAACCGGACCTGCGCGCTGCGGCTGGTCGGGCACGGCCACTCGCTGCGGGTGGAGAACCGGACGCCCGGCGGTGACGTGAACCCGTACCTGGCCGTCGCGGCGATGATCGCCGCGGGCCTGCACGGCATCGACCACGAGCTGCCGCTCGAGCCGCCGGTGACCGGGAACGCGTATCACGACACCGATGTGCGCGTCCCGTCCACCTTGCGTGACGCGCTGGAGCTGTGGCAGAAGAGCGGGCTGGCCCGCCAGGCGTTCGGGGCCGAGGTGGTCGAGCACTACGCCAACTACGCCCGGGTCGAGCTGGCCGCCTACGACGCCGCGGTGACCGACTGGGAGCTGCGGCGCGGCTTCGAACGGTTGTGACTAGGGGGCTTCGCGCATGTCTGTCTTTACCGTGCTCAACCCTGCCACCGAGGAGCCGGTCACCACCGTGACGCAGGTCTCCGCGGAGGAGGCCGATTTTGCGATCGCGCGGGCGGCGGCGGCTTTGCCGGCCTGGCGGGCGGTGGCGCCGGGTGACCGGGCCCGGCTGCTGCGCGCGTTCGCTGCTTTGGTGGACTCTGCTTTGGAAGAGCTCGCCGGGCTGGAGGTGGCGGGCTCGGGTCATCCGATCGGGGCGGCGCGGTGGGAGGCCGGCCAGGTCCGCGACGTGCTGCAGTACTACTCGGCGGCACCGGAACGCCTGTGCGGTCGCCAGATCCCGGTGGCGGGCGGGCTGAACGTGACCTTCCACGAGCCGGTCGGCGTGGTCGGCCTGATCGTGCCGTGGAACTTCCCGATGCCGATCCTGTCCTGGGGCATGGCGCCCGCGCTGGCCGCGGGCTGCACCGTGGTGGCCAAGCCTGCCGAGGCGACGCCGCTGACCGCCATCCGGCTTGGTGAGTTGGCGCTGGAGGCGGGCCTGCCTTCCGGGGTGTTCACGGTGCTGCCGGGCAAGGGCAGCGTGGTCGGGCAGCGGCTGGTCGACCATCCTTTGGTGCGCAAGATTGTGTTCACCGGGTCGACCGAGGTGGGCCAGTCGATCATGGCGGGGTGCGCGCGCCAGGTGAAGCGGCTGACGCTGGAGCTGGGCGGCAAGAGCGCCAACATCATCTTCGCCGACTGCGACCTGGAGCGGGCCGCGGCGACCGCGCCGTACGCGGTGTTCGACAACGCGGGCCAGGACTGCTGCGCCCGGTCCCGGATCCTGGTCCAGGCTTCCGTGCTCGACAAGTTCATGGGTTTGTTTGAGCGGGCGGTCTCCGGGGTCGCGGTGGGTGATCCGGCGTCCGAGGCGACCGAGATGGGGCCGCTGATCTCGGCCGCGCACCGGTCCCATGTGGCGTCGTTCGTCCCGCCGGACGCTCCGGTCGCGTTCCGGGGCAGCGCGCCGTCCGGGCCGGGGTTCTGGTACCCGCCGACCGTGCTGGCCCCGGTGCGGCCGGATGACCCGGCGTATACCGAGGAGGTGTTCGGCCCGGTGGTGACCGTGACGCCGTTCGTCGATGAGGCGGAGGCCGTTGCTATCGCCAACGACACGCCGTACGGCCTGTCCGGCTCGATCTGGACCTCCGACGTGGGCCGGGCGATCCGGGTGGCGCGCGCGGTGGAAACCGGAAACCTGTCGGTGAACTCGCACTCCTCGGTGCGGTACTGGACGCCGTTCGGCGGCTTCAAGCAGTCCGGCCTCGGCCGCGAGCTCGGGCCGGATGCCCCGGACGCGTTCACCGAGACCAAGAACGTCTTTATCTCGACGGAGGGCTAATGCGTCTGCAGGATCGGGTGGCGGTTGTCACCGGGGCGGGCAGCGGGATCGGGCTGGCCAGCGCGCGGCGGCTCGCCGCCGAAGGTGCCCTGGTGGTGGTGGTCGACATCGCCGAGGAGGCCGGCAAGGCGGCGGCTGCGGCCGTCGGCGGTGAGTTCGTGGCGGCCGACGTGTCCAGCGAGGACGACGTCCGGCGGCTGTACGAGGCGGTCGTGGCCCAGCACGGGCGGGTGGACATCGCGTTCCACAACGCGGGCATCTCGCCGCCGGACGACGACTCGATCCTGACCACTGAGCTTTCGGCGTGGCACCGGGTTCAGCAGGTGAACCTGACCTCGGTCTACCTGTGCTGCAAGCACGTGATCCCGCACATGCAGCGGCAGGGCAAGGGGTCGATCATCAACACGGCCTCGTTCGTGGCCGTGCTCGGGGCGGCCACCTCGCAGATCTCCTACACCGCGTCCAAGGGCGGGGTGCTGGCGCTTTCCCGTGAGCTCGGGGTGCAGTTCGCCCGGGAGGGAATCCGGGTCAACGCGCTGTGCCCGGGCCCGGTGAACACCCCGCTACTGCAGGAGCTGTTCGCGTCCGATCCGGAGCGGGCCGCGCGCCGGCTGGTGCACATCCCGATGGGGCGTTTCGCCGAGGCGGACGAGATCGCGGCCGCGGTGGCGTTCCTGGCCAGCGACGACTCCTCGTTCATCACCGCCTCGTCGTTCCTGGTCGACGGCGGGATCTCGGGAGCGTACGTGACGCCGCTGTAGTGTCGTCTGCTGTCTGCACCCGTCGGCTGCTCAGAGTAGCGTGCTGAGGTCGATGGTGATGGTGACCGGTTCGGTGACGGTCATCTTCCCGGTATGGATTCCGGCTGACGCGTAGGTGCCCGTAGTGGGATCGAGCCGGTAGCAGAAGACGGACAGGCTTTGTCTCGGCAGGAGTCGTGTTCGACGCGCCAGTAGTTCGGGATGCGGGATGCGGCGTACTCGGCTGGCTTGTCGGTCTGGTCGGCGGTCACCGAGCCGGGCGACATGACTTCCACCACCAGCGCGCAGTGCTGCGGGCGGAGCACCTCGTCATCAGGTAGAGAGGCGTCATAGATCACGGCGTCGGGACGGCGGTTGAGCAGCGGGATGTCGCGCAGGCGCAGGTCCACGTCGGTGGATACCGTGAGCGCGGTTCCGCATGCCGCTTCCAGGGCGTTGGCCAGGCGACGGCAGATGTCCTGATGCAGGCGGCGCGGGGCAGCGTTCACGATGATGGCTCCGTCGACGATCTCGATCCGGCGGCAGATGTCCTCCGGAAGCGCCTCGTAGTCCGCGGCGCTCAAGCCGTCGGGCAGGTCCATCCAGCCGGGCAAGGCAGTCGCCGGGTCCTGGGGCAGAGCAGTCACCAGGCTCTCCCTTCTGGCGTTGCGCGGTCAGACTAACGGTAACCGGAGACTGCGGAGAGGTGCACGCAGACCTGTACTGCTACGCAGCCGGGATGCCGACGACTGGTCCCCAGAAGCCTAAGCCGGGCTACCCGGCGCGCGCGCTCGGGGGGCTGTGGCTGTGGAAGATCTTGGTGCCGTCGGGGCTGCGGGCGGTGGTGGTGCCGTCGGGGTGCAGGGCGACTTTCCAGCCCCATTGGTGGATCGCTATCTGGTGGTGGAAGAAACAGTAAAGTGCGCAGCCGTCGACGCTGGTCTTCCCGCCGTCAGCCAGGTGGGTGACGTGGTGCACTTCGCACGCCGAGGCGAGCTGGTCGCAGCCACCGGCCCAGCGGCAGTGCTGATCGCGCAGGATCACCGCGCGTCGGATCGCGGCGGGGATCTCGGCGGAGTGGCCGACGTCCAGCGGCAGGCTGGGCCCGGCCAGCCGGGCATCCAGCAGCTGGGTCCGCAGGAAGCTCGCGAGCCCGCCGGGGCCGGAGACCAGGTCGACGGCCTTGCCGATGATGGCATGGCGGAGCATCTCCAGAGCCTCGGCGGTGGGCAGGCGCGCGCCCGGCGGGCAGGTAGCACCGGCGCCGCCCGCCGCGCCCTCGGACCGCGGGTCACGGTCCTGCAGGCCACCGTCCTCCGGGTTCTGGGGTGGGCTAGCTTCGTGGCCGGCTCCGCAGTGCGGGCCGTGGCCGGCGTACTGCAGGCACAAGCTCACCAGCTCATCCAGCGCACCGGGGTCGACCTGACTGGTCACCACTGGGATGACCGTGGCATCGCACGACATGGCGCGGGCGGCCTTGCCGTCCAGCCAGGCGGCGCCGTCGCTGCCGGTCTGGGAGGCAGCGGCCCGGTGCGCGATCCAGCGGATGGCCATCTCGCCGATCCACTGGTTTTGCAGGACCGACCCGTCATCCAGCGCCCGCAGCTCGGCCAGGGAGATGTGAGCCCAGACCTTGACCGGCTGCGCCGGCCCGGTCCGGGAGCAGGCCACTGGCGACCAGGCGGCGCAACGCGTCATGCAGAGCGTCGTGATACCGCTGGTCCTTGGTCCGGGTGTCCTCGGCCCCGGCCGGGGCCGACAGGGCCTCCAGCACCGTGGTGATGACCGCCGCGCACTCCGGCGTTAGATCGCCCGAGATCACGCCGGCGCCGCCGAAGGTGGCCTGTACCCGGACCCGGCGGTCCTCAAAGTCCGGCAGCCCGTCGTCATCGGGGGCATCGGACAGCGACCGGGCGTAGATCTCCGCAGCCAGGCTGGCCAGATCGCATTCGCTGGCGCCGCCCCGGGCCGCACCGACCAGGATCTCGTCGGCCGCGTCCCAGCAGGACGCGGGTAGCTTGTCGGTCCAGCCGCAGATGGCCCGGGCCATCGACTCGGTCAGCGCGGTCCCCTCAGCCAGCGCCGCCACGACCAGAGGATGCGAGACAGCCCGGCGGGCCCAGCTGCGATGCGCCCGGGCCGCGCCCTTGGTGACGCCAGTGCGGTGGATCAGCCAGGAGGTCGGGCTGTAGTCCGCGTCGGCCGAGTAGCCCTGAGCAGCGGTGAACGCGGCGAGGATCCGCGCCCGGGCAGCGGTCGAGATCGCGTCGCCTTGCTCTAGGGCCTGCAGGCACTCGGCCTGAACCTGAGCCACCATCGCGGTGGGATCGGCGGCGGCCAGGTGGCGCAGCCCGGTCAGGACCATCTCCGCCGCCTCGGCGTCGCTCGCGGGAGCGGGGATACTCATCTGGGCCTCACCTCCCTGACGTGAAGCTTGCAGGACGGCCCGTTCGGTAGAAAAAGATCTTTAGAACTTGAGTTCGAGTTTATCAGCACCCACCGACATTTCCGGGCAACGACATGCCGCCGCGGTGAGCTGGTGCGGCGCGGGACGGTGGGCGGGGGTCAGGGGGAGCGGAGGGTGCGCAGGCGGATGGTGACGGGCATGGCGCGCAGCTCGGCCAGGACCTGGTCGCTGTACTCCGAGCCGATGTCGGTCAGGACGTAGCCGAGCTCGTCCCTGGTGCGTAGCAGCTGGCCCTCCACGTTGACGCCGTGCTGGGCGAGGACGCCGTTGATCGCGGCCAGCACGCCGGGGACGTTCTGGTGCAGGTGCACCAGGCGGTGCGCGCCGCTGGTCACGCCCAGGGCGATCTCGGGCAGGTTGACGCTGAGCGAGGTGGCGCCCGAGGCCATGTAGTCGGCCAGCTTCCCCGCGACGAACTCGCCGATGTCCTGCTGGGCCTCCTCGGTCGAGCCGCCGATGTGCGGGGTGAGGATGACGTTGGGCAGCCCGCGCAGTCCGGAGACGAACTCGTCGCCCCGGCCCTTCGGCTCCTCGGGGAAGACGTCGATGGCCGCCCCGGCGATGTGCCCGGATTCGATGTTGCGGCGCAGCGCGGCGTGGTCGACCACGAACCCGCGGGACAGGTTGAGGAACAGCGAGCGCGGGCGCATCGCGGCGAACTCGGCCTCGCCGAAGAAGCCGTGGTTTCCGGCCCGGCCGTCCACGTGCAAGGTGACGGCCTCCACCGACTCGAGCAGCTCGGCCAGGGTCGAGCAGCGCCGCGCGTTGCCGAGCGCGAGCTTGTCGGCGACGTCGTAGAAGTACACCGACATGCCCAGGTTCTCGGCCAGCACGGACAGCTGGGTGCCGATGTTGCCGTAGCCGACGATGCCGAGCTTGCGGCCGCGCACCTCGTGGCTGCCGGTGGCCGACTTGTCCCAGTGACCGGCGTGCATCTGGGTGTTCTTCTCCGGCAGCCGGCGGGCCATGGCGATGATCTCGGCCAGCGCGAGCTCGACCACGCTGCGCGTGTTGGAGAACGGGGCGTTGAACACCGCGACCCCGCGCCCGCTCGTCGCGGCCAGGTCGATCTGGTTGACGCCGATGCAGAACGCGCCGATCGCGACCAGGTCCGGCGCGGCGTCCAGGACCCGCGCGGTGACCTGGGTGCCGGATCTGATGCCGAGCAGGCGCACGCCGCGCAGCGCGTCGATGAGCTCATCCTCGGCGAGCGCGCGCGGCAGCGTGGAGACCTCGTAGCCCTCCTTGGCCAGCCGCGCCTGCGCGTCGGGATGAATGTTCTCGAGCAGCAGAGCTCTGGTCGTCATAAGGCGCGTGTACTCCCCCGGGTCCCGTAAGTGGCGCTGTAGGTAGTTTCCTTTATACCGAACGGTCCGTGGTGCCAGCCTCGTCGTCCAGGTCGTTGAGCTTTCCTCGGACCACGTCGGCCATCGGGTGCGGCAGCGTGTCGAGGATCGCGGCGGCCTGCAGGTACAGCGCGCGGGCGGCGTCGGGGTCGCCGCCGCGGAGCAGGACGTCGCCCAGCCCGGCCAGCGAGTTGCCCTCGCCGAACGGCGAGGCGATCTCCCGGTAGGCGTCGATGGCCTGCAGGTAGTGCGCCCGGGCCCGGGCCAGGTCGTCCAGGTGCAGGTAGATGTAGCCCAGACTGTCCAGGGTGTCGGCCACGCCGCCACGGTGGCCCGATTCGCGGTGCAGGCTCAGCGCGCGCTGGCAGTGGCTGAGCGCGTTGTCGTACTGGCCCAGGTGGGCGTAGAGCCAGCCGACGCCGTTCTCCAGGGTGGCCTGGGTCCACCAGTGCCCGGCGGCCTTGAGCATCCGCAGCGCGTCCAGCGCGACGGCCAGCGCCTCCTCGTAGCGCTCCTGCTTCTCCAGCATGCCGGCCAGGCCGTTAAGCACGACTGACTCGTTGGCCCGGTCCTGCAGCTCCCGGAACAGATCGAGTGCCTGCCGGAAGTTCGGCTCGGCCGCCTCGTAGTCGCTCATCTGCAACTGAGCGTGGCCCAGCAGGTGGTGGGCG
This sequence comes from uncultured Actinomycetes bacterium, assembly GCA_963819785.1. Taxonomy (GTDB): domain Bacteria; phylum Actinomycetota; class Actinomycetes; order Streptosporangiales; family Streptosporangiaceae; genus Palsa-504. The sequence continues at coordinate 1,045,036 of CAWFXW010000026.1, forward strand.
TGTGCGAGGGCCAGGGTGTCGTCGAGCCGCTGCGCGGCGGCCAGCGCGGTGCGCTGGCTGGCCGCGTACGACCGCCACCGGCCGCGCCGGTTGAAGAAGGGCCCGAGGGCCCACGGAATCTGCCAGGCGTGCGAGTCGGAGCCGTTGGCGCTGGCGTACTCGATCAGCGTGAGCAGGACCGGGGCCTCGGCGTCGAACCAGGCCATGGCCTGGTCCTTGTCGGCCATCTCGGCGGGCAGCACGCCGGGCTGCGGCGCGGCCAGCCGCAGCGGCGACCGGAACGGGCTGAACCGCTGCGCGGCGGCCATCGCGGTGTGCAGGTAGTGGTCGAGCATCCGCTGCACGGCGGCGGCCCGCTCGTCGGCGGGGTCGCGCCGCTCGGCCAGGTCGGCCGCGTAGACACGGAGCAGGTCGTGGAAGGTGAACCGGCCGGGCAGGTGCTCGGCGGCCATGTGCGCCCGGGTCAGCTCGCGCAGCGCCGTGCCCGCCTCGGCCCGGGAGATCCCGGCCAGGCTGGCCGCCGCGGACAGGGATACGTCCGGGCCCGGGTGCAGGCCGAGCATCCGGAACATCCGCGCGGCGGCCGGGCTGAGCTGGTCGTAGGACCAGGACAGCACGGCCCGCACGTCGGTGGCCGCGTCGCCTTCCTCCAGCGCGTCGAGCCGGTTGCGGGCGTCGCGCAGTTCGGCGGCCAGCTGGGCCAGCGGTCGCTTGGCCCGGCCCGCGGTGGCCCGCCCGACCGCGATGGACAGGGCCAGCGGCAGGCCCGCGCACGCCGCGATGATCTCCTCCGCCGCCTGCGGCTCGGCCGCGACGCGCTCCCGGCCAAGCCGGCGGGCCAGCACCTCGTGGGCTTCGGCGTCGCCGAGCACGTCGAGCGAGATGAGCGTGGCACCCTCGGCGGCGACCAGCCCGGCCATCTGGTTCCGGCTGGTCACCACGACCAGGCAGTCCGGCGAGCCGGGGAGCAGCGACCGCACCTGCGCCGCGTTGCTCGCGTTGTCGAGCACGACCAGGATGCGCTTGCCGTCGGCCAGGCTGCGGAACAACGCCGCCCGTTCCTCGGTGCTCGGGGTCAGCCGGTGCGGCGGCATGCCGAACGCGACCAGCAGGAGGCCCAGCGCCTCGATCGGCTCCATGGGCAGACGTCCCGGGTCGCGGCCGCGGAGGTTGATGTAGAGCTGCCCGTCCGGGAAGTGCTTGGCCACCTGGTGCCCGAAGCGGATGGCCAGCGCGGTCTTGCCCACCCCGGCCGTGCCGGAGATGACCGCCACCGGCACCGTCTCCTCACCCCGGGCCGAGGGCAGCATGTCGTGCAGCGCGCGGAGCTCGTCGTGGCGGCCGGAGAAGCCCTGAGCGTCCAGCGGCAGCTGGGCCGGGACTGGAATACCCGGGGCCACGCCGGCCCATGGTGCCGGGCGGGCCGGGCCGGTCGTCTCCGCCGACGGGACGGACTCGGGCGTGCCGTTCCCGGCCTGCCCGGGCCGCGGCGGGGCGGATCTGCTGGTCGTCAGGTCCGGCTTCTGGCCCGCCGCGAGGTTCAGCGCCGGGTCGCCGTTCAGGACCTGGCGGTGAATCCGGGACAGCTCGGTCCCGGGGTCGATGCCGAGTTCCTCGGCGAGCACGTGCCGGCCCTCGTCGAAGACGCGCAGCGCCTCGGCGTGCCGCCCGCCGCGGAACAGCGCGATCATCAGCAGCCCGCGCATCCGCTCGCGCAGCGGATGGTCCGCCACCAGGGCGGTCAGGTCGGGCACGACCTCCTCGTGGCGGCCCAGCGCGAGCAGCACGTCGGCGCGTTCCTCGGCGGCGCCCGAACGCAGTTCGGCGAGCCGCACCCGCTCGGTCTCGGCGAACGGGCCGGGTACGCCGGCGAACGCGACGCCGCGCCAGAGCCCGAGCGCGCCCTCAAGCGCTTCGACCGCGGCGACCGGGTCGCCGTTCTTGCGCAGCTGCCTGGCCCGGGTCACCTGCTGCTCGAAGGCGACCGCGTCGGGCTGGCCCGGCACCAGGTGCAGGACGTAGCCGGCCCCGGAGGAGACCAGCACGCGGCCTGGCCCGCGGGCCGACCTGGTGGGCTCGATGACGCGGCGCAGCCCGGCCACGTAGGTGTAGATGCCGCCCTCGGCGCTGGCGGGCGGATCCTGCCCCCGAGACCGCGTCGACCAGCTCGCCGCGGGAGATCACCCGGTTGGCGCGCATGGCGAGGATGCCCAGCACGGCCTGCTGCCGGGGCTGACCCACGCGCAGCTCTTCCTGGCCGTACCACGCGGTTACCGGACCGAGCACGCCAACGCGCAGCACCACGGGTTCCTCGGCTCCCTCTTCTGCCCACCCCAGCCCAACCCGACGCCACCCCACCCCGGGCAAGAAAGCGTCGTCTTCCTTGAAGGTTACAGCGATCGGGGCCGGTCCTCTAGAAAAAATCTAGATCGCCTAGAGACTCCCGGTTCATAGTTGGTCCGCGCCACGTCTGCGCGCCGAACGGGATTGCGGGACGGCGCCCGTGCCGAAGGGCGCGGGTTGCGCGGCTACGCGGGGGAGGTCTGTCCGTGGGGAACTGTGCCTTGAAAACCCCGGGGCCCTGAAGCCTCCGGGCTCGAAGACCCCGGAGACGCCGACCCTCACGGCACCCCCCTCACTACCTGCCGTGAGGGTCGGCACCCTCTGGCCCTAAGCGGTACCGTCCGGCGAGGTCACGACACCGGACCTTTACTGAATCGTCGGCCTATCTTGCCCAATACGTCACTTTGCGTGCTTTGCGTCCGGCCCTGTCCTTCCTCGGGTTCACCAGGTAAGGTTTGCCTAATCTAAGTCCGGTCGGATTTCTGCACGCGACGGTTGGAGGCCGTGGATGCTCGCTACGCTCGTCATCTTCCTGCGCGAGGGCGTGGAAGCGAGCATGATCGTCGCGATCCTGCTGGCCTACCTCAACCGGATCGGGCGGCGGGAGTACTTCCGCGACGTCTTCGCCGGCGTCGGCGCCGCGCTGCTGCTCGCCACCGCGGGCGGGGTCGCGGCGTACCTGACCATCCGCAGTTACGACGGCTCGCGGCTGCAGACGATCTTCGAGACCGTCACCTACCTGGTCGCCGCGGCCGTGCTGACCTTCATGACGTTCTGGATGCGCAAGCACGCCCGGTCGCTGTCCAGGGAACTGCGGGCCCGGGCCGACGCGGCGCTGGACGGCCGGGCCCGGTGGGGCCTGGGCCTGCTGGCCTTCCAGGCGGTCGGCCGCGAGGGCCTGGAGACGGTGGTGTTCACCCTGGCCATCATCTTCTCCACCTCCACCGCGGGGGCGCTGAGCGGAGCGGTGATCGGGCTGGCCGGGTCGCTGGCCATCGCGTTCGTCATCTACCGGCTGGGCCACAAGCTCAACCTGGCCCGGTTCTTCACCGTAATCGGCGTGCTGCTGATGGTCTTCGCCGCGGGCCTGCTGGCCGACGCGGTGCAGAACCTGCAGGAACTCGGCTGGCTCCGGTTGCTGGACGTGCCGATGTGGCATTCGGCCGCGCTGCTGTCGCAGGACAGCGCGCTCGGCGACGTGCTGCACAGCTTCTTCGGCTACAGCGACGCCCCGACGCCGTTGCAGGCCCTCATCTACGCCGGCTACCTGACCGTGGTGGTGGTCGTCTACCTGGGCGTCCGGGCCCGGCTCACGGCCCGCTCCCGCGGCCCGCAACCGGTCACTCGCTGAGGAGTTTCTCGCCGCCGGCTGGTGGTTCGCTCCGAGTCCTGATGGCGGCGCGCACGAGGGCATTGAACCGCCTACGATAGAGCCCGTTATCCAGGATGACGGATCGAGGGTTGGACGTAGCGAGCATGGGCAAGGCAAGCAGGACCAAGGTTGAATCCACCCGCCGGGAGAAGATCGCCGCGCAGCGGGCGGCCGAACGCAGGGCCGAGAAGCGGCGGCGGATCCTTCTCGCCTCGGGCAGCGTCGTCGTGGTGCTGGCCGTCGTGCTGGTCTTCGTTATCGTCAAGCTGAACCACAAGCCGAATTCGGCCACGGGCGTGTCGAACGGGCCCACCGGCGCGGCGCTGACCTCCGTGGTGGACAAGGTCACCTCGGTGCCCGCCAGCACGCTGGACACGGTTGGGAGCGGCAACGGCGCGGTCACCGGCAAGCCCACCACCATCAGCGGGTCCACCCTGATGGAGAACGGCAAGCCCGAGATGCTCTACGTGGGCGCCGAGTACTGCCCGTACTGCGCGGCCGAACGCTGGGCGATGATCGTGGCACTGAGCCGGTTCGGCACGTTCACCGGGCTCAGCACCGTCCACTCGTCAAGCACCGACACCGACCCGAACACGCCCACGTTCACCTTCTACAAGTCCACTTACACGAGCCAGTATCTGGCCTTCAGCCCGGTGGAGCTCACGACCAACGTCCCGGACTCCAGCTCCGCCTCGGGCTATGTGACCCTGCAGACGCCCACCAAGGCGCAGCAGGACATCGTCACCAAGTACGGCGGGTCGAACAGCCCGATCCCGTTCGTCGACTTCGGCAACCACTACCTGATCAACGGGGTGAGCTACGACGCGGGCGTGCTGGCCAACCTCAGCTGGGCTACGATCGCCAGCGACCTGAGCAACCCGAGCAGCCGGGTGGCCCAGGCCATCGACGGCACGGCGAACTACATCACGGCCGCGATCTGCAAGGGGCTGACCAACAACACCCCGGCCAGCGCGTGCACCTCGACTGTTCAGTCCCTGGAGAGCCAGATCTAAGCTTGGCTTAGGACCCAGACCGGAGGCGAAGCCCGGATGACAGCGTCAAAGTCGAGCCGCGCCCGGCAGGCCCGCGCCCGGGCCCAGGCCCAGCGGGGCCAGGCCACCTCGCGCAACGGCGGCACCGCGAACGGCGGCACGGCAAGGGCCGGCACCACGGCCAAGCCCGGCACCGTGGCCAAGGCGAGCACGCTGGTCCCCACGGCCAGCCCGGCGCGGGCCGTGGCCACGCGCGGTGGCAGCCTGGATCGTCGCGGCGCGCGCGGTCCGGCCCGCCAGCAGGAAGCGACCGCCGAGCCGGAGGCGCCGACTACCACCACGATCCCGCTGTGGTTCCAGCTCACCACCTGGGTCCTGTCGCTGGCCGGGCTGGGGGTGTCGATCTACCTGACCATCGCGCACTTCACCGACAAGCCGCTGGCCGGCTGCGCGGAGAACGCCGCGTTCAACTGCACCAAGGTGACGACCAGTCCGCAGTCGTACGTGTTCGGGATTCCGGTGGCCGTGCTCGGCCTGGCCTTCTTCGTGGCCGCGGTGGCGCTGATGAGCCCGTGGGCCTGGCGGTGGGCCCGCCGGGAGGTGGCCCTGATCCGGATCGCGTCGCTGGTGGTCGGGGTGGGCTTCGTGCTCTACCTGGTCTACACCGAGCTGTTCACCATCGGCGCCATCTGCCTGTACTGCACCAGCGTGCACGCGATCACGTTCCTGCTGTTCGTGCTCACTGCCTTCGCCGCGGCGGCCTGGGGGCTGCCCGAGCGGCAGCGCGGCTGAGCGTCATTACATCTTGCTCATGTTGGGACCGGTCCGGGTCCGGCGGCGGCTGCGCGGGTTAATTTAGGGCCAGTCATGAGCTACATCACCGGACACTGGTCGTTCGATCCGTTCCTCGTCCTGGCCGTGCTGGTCGCGGTATGGCACGAGGCCGGGTTGCGGCGGCTGGCCCGGCGGTCCCGGCCGGAGCGGACCCGGGAGCGGCGGCTGCGATCGCTGTGGTTCTACGCCGGGCTGGTGGTACTGCTGCTCGCGGTGGAGTCGCCGGTCGACTACTGGGCCGACGCCTACTTCATGGTGCACATGGTCCAGCACCTGCTGCTGATGTTCGCCGCGCCGTCGCTGATCGTGGCGGGCGCGCCGTGGCAGCCGCTGCTCAGTGCGCTTTATTGGGCGCTGCCCGGCCGGTCGGGCCGCAGCGTGACCAGGGGCGTGCTGGCGGGCGGCTGGTCCCGGCCGCTGCGCGCGGCGGGCGGGTTCCTGCTGCGGCCCTGGGTGGCGGTGGCCCTGTTCAACGCGGTGATGATCCTCTGGCACCTGCCGGGGCCCTTCGACGCGGCGGAGAACAACCAGGCCGTGCACATCTGGCTGATGCACGGCAGTTTCTTCGCCGCGGGGGTGCTGTTCTGGCTGCAGTTCATCCCGTCGCCGCCGTTCCGCCGGCGGATGCCGCTGGTGTACCAGGCGGCCGCGCTGCTGGGCACCAACATGATCATGATCGGCCTGGCGATGGCGCTGAGCATCTTCGTCACGCACTCGGTCTACCCGGCCTACGACCACGTGCCCGGCGTCACGCTGCCGCCGTACGCCGACCAGCAGATCGGGGCGGCGATCCTGTGGGTGTGCGGCGACTTCTGGGCCCTGCCCACGATGATCGTCACGGTCCGGCGGCTGATCGCCGCCGACGGCAGCTTCGGCACGGCGCTGGACCGGATACTGAGCCGCGGCGCCTCCCGGTCGGTGCCGCGCGGCTGGGCCCGGCCCGCCGTGCTGACCCCGGCTCAGCGGCCGTCGTCGCCGGACGCGGAGTCGTGAACCCGGCCTGACCCGGCTCAGCGGCCGTCGCCGGCCGGCGGTGAGTCGTGAACCTGGCGGCGGTGCGCGGGCCGGGAGAACCTCCGCGCCGCCGGGGCGTCACGGAACACCCCGTTCAGCGGGGCGGCGGAGAACGGGCTGCCGGCTGACCGGCGGCCGGGCGTCCCGGTGCGGGGCGCGCGGGAGTCCGGGGTCCGGGAGTCCGGCGTCCGGGAGTCCGCGCCGTGGGCGCCGGGCGTGATCACGTCGGTGATCTTGCGCAGGCCGCTGAACGCCGACGAGCGCGCCACCGCGATCACCCCCACGATCAGCGCGGCGATCCCGCCCGCCTCGACGGCCAGCATGCCCGGCGTGATCTGCACCCGGTCGCCGAACACGACGATCCCGAGCGCGATCCCGGCCAGCGGCTCGCCGGCCGCGATGCCGGGCAGCGAGGCGTGCAGGGGCGCGGCGCTGAACGCGTTCTGCATCAGCCAGATGCCGGCGATGCCCGCGCCGACCAGGGCGTATGCCGACCACGTGGTGAACAGCACGGTCCACGAGTTGAACTGCAGGCCCTCGAGCGTCTGCCTGGTCAGCGCGTCCTGGATGCCGAACACCAGGCCGGCGGCCAGACCGGTGAGGGTGGCCCGGACCTGCCCCGTCCGGCGGTGCCCGATCATCACGGCGGCGAACGCGACGCCGGCCAGGATGGCGGCCGCGTACCAGTGCGAGAGCGAGCCGAACGACAGGCCGACGGGCGTGGTCGACCGGGTCAGCGAGACCAGGGTCACGCCGCCGATGAGGATCATTGCGCCAATCACCTCGGCGACCTTGACGGGCTGCCGGGACATCGGGACGGCCAGTACCAGGGCCCAGATCAGGTAGGTGGTCAGCAGCGGCTCGACCAGGGTCAGCTCGAGATGGTCGATCGACCACGCCACCAGCAGGTAGCCCCCGATCATGCAGGCGATGCCGAGCAGCCAGCGGGGCTTGCGCAGCAGATCGGTCAGGATGCGCAGGTGCAGGAACCGCGACTCGGGCTCCTGTTCGGCAGCGTACTGCTGCAGGACGAACCCGACGCCGAGCAGCACGCCAGCCAGCAGGGTGGTCGCATAGTCCACATCCAGGTCCACAGTGCTCTGTCTTTGTCTCACAAGGGGCACATGTTGTCTTCTATGAAAGACGCGGTGTGCGGCTATCAATCACAACGTGCACTACTGGCGGCTAGTTTCGCGCGACCCTGGGCATTTTCGATCGTACGCTAGCCCGCTACCGGAGTTAACGCCGCCGCGCCGGGCGGGGACATCATGGCGGCCCGCCCCACGTGATTGGGATCTATCGCTATCCGCAGGTCTGCGGGCGTTTATCGCGGTCTGCGGGTCCGGCCAGGCCAGCCGTACTATCATGAGGTCGTCGGCCGACGTGATTGCCACGGGAGGGTGCTGACGTGGCGGACCGGAAGAATGCTTCCAGGAGACGGGCCGTCGGGACCCGCGAGCACATCATCGCGTACCTGACCGACAATTCCGAGCTCTACGACCCGGGCGGGATGGCCAGCACGCGGCTGGCCGCCGCGGTCAGGTATCCCGGCTCCAGCGTGGCCTTCGCGCAGCTGCTGTCGGGCATGGAGCGGTCCGGGCTCATCGAGCGCGACGTGCGCGGCAAGCGGACCTACCGGATCAGGCTGCGGCGGGCGGTGGGTGCCGCCCGGGTCGCGGGCGAGCAGCCTGCTGCTGGAGATGACTCGGCGGCGGGCGCCGGCGCGGCGGTGAGTGTTGCCACGGCGGGTGCTGCCCCAGCCGCGGGTGACTCGGCAGCCGCGGGTGACTCGGCAGCCGCGGGTGACTCGGCAGCCGCGGGTGACTTCGCCGCGGCGCGGGCGGGGCGTCGGGGATCCGCGGGCTGGCCGGGATGCTCGGGCCGGGCGCGGCGCCCGGGTTCGACTACGACGAGCTGGCGCGGCGGCTGCTGGCGCAGGTGATCAGGCGGCTGGCCGCCACCGAGGCCGGCCTCACGCCCGACGTGACCACCCTGCGCGAGACGGTGGCCGGGCTGGAGTACGAACTGGCCGACGCGTGGGCCAAGCACGGAAAGCTGGCCGAGGAGAACGTCGGGCTGCGCGGGGAACTGCGGGCCGCGGAGCAGTCGCTGGCGATAGCCAGGGAGAGCCTGCGCCGGCTGCCCGTCGCCGCCGACCTGGACCGCTCCGAGGTCTTGCTGCTGCAGCGGCTGCTGGCCGGGGACACGGCCGACTGGGAAGCGGCCCGCTCGCGGCGCTCCTGAGCAACCGTCTCGCCGCGCGGCCTAAGGACTCGTGAGGCCAGGGTAGACACGCCGGGCGTTGCCGGATAGGACCGCGGCCAGGGTGTCCTCGGGGAGGCCGAGCGCGGCGACGGCGCGGACGTTGCGGGCCACGCCGGGGACCCCCGGCCAGTCGGTGCCGAAGATCCACTTGGCGGCCAGGGCGGGCAGGTCGAAGCCCGCATAGTAGTCGGGCAGCCGCGTGGGCGGCAGCCCGGCCAGGTCGATCCAGACATTGTCCCGGGCCAGGGCCATCCGGGCGGCGGCGGCGTACCAGTGGCCACGGCCGCCGTGGGCCAGCACGAACGAGACGCCGGCGTAGGCGGCGGCGATCGGGTCCATCAGCTCCGGATCCCCCGCCCCGGCCCGCGAGCCGGGGAAGATACTCGGGCCGGTGTGCACGATGACCGGCACGCCGCGCTGCGCGCACAGGTCGTAGACCGGGTACATGTCGTCGCGGTCGACCCGGAAGGCGCCGTGCACCGGGTGCACCTTGACCGCGACCGCGCCGAGGTTCAGCTGACGTTCGGCCTCGGCGGCGGGCGGGGTGTGCAGGAGCGGGTTCACGTTGGCCACCAGCCGGTACCGCGCGGGGTTGTGCGCAATGATCGGGAGCAGGTCCTCCACCGGCTGGATGCCGGTCGCGCCCGGGCTGTACTCGGCGAACAGCAGCGCGGCGTCGACGCCCTCGGCGTCGAGCAGCGCGTCCAGCCGGGCCGGGTCGGGATCCCCGGCTTGGTCGAACGCCGTCTGCCATCCCGAGTCGCGGCCGTAGTTGACCGCCCACTGCATCCAGGAGGACGACACGGTGCTCAGCCTGGGCACGTGCATGTGGGCGTCGACCACAGCCAGGCCGTCGATCACAGGCTTGGCGGGTCCAGACGCCGCAGCTCGGCCCGGTACCGGCGGGCGGACGCGATGTAGGTCTGGACCGCGCCCTCCACCCAGTCGCCGGGCACGGCGGTCTTCCTGATCGTGGCCGGTACGCCCGCGGCCAGGGCGCGCGGCGGTACTTCGAAACCCTCGGGGATCAGCGCGGCGGCAGCCACGATCGCGCCGGTTCCGACCCGGGCCCGGTTCAACGTGATCGACCCGGATCCGATCAGGCAGCGGTCCTCGACCACGCAGCCTTCCAGGTGGGCGTTGTGCCCGACCACGCATTCGGCGCCGATCAGCGTCGGCCAGTCGTGCGTGCAGTGCACGACGGTCCCGTCCTGCACCGAGGTCCGCGCGCCGACCTCGATCCGGCCGTGGTCGCCGCGCAGCACCGCGCCGGGCCACACCGAGGCCTGCGGGCCGATCCGCACCCGGCCGATGACGACGGCGTCGGGATGGACGAACGCGGCCTCGTCGATGTCAGGCTCGACGTCGCCCAGGGCGTAGATCGGCACCAGGAAACCCTACCGTGCGTGCTTATCGCGCGGCCTCGGCGGCCACGTCGATGACGCCGAAGCGGTGCTGGTCCCACAGGTGCAGCGACGCCTTCTCCGGGTAGCCGGCCACGTCCGGCGGGTCGTCGAAGATGCGGGTCATCCGGCTGCCGGGCGTGTATTCCGGCCAGCCCGGGTCGCCGTGGGCGGCGAACGCGGCCCACTGCTGGCGCATCAGGTCGCCGAGGGCCACGGCCGCAGCGGGCGGCTCGGGACCAAACAGCAGCTGGCCGAGGGCCTGGTAGGCGCCGAACACCAGCGGCACGTCGATCGCGTGGCAGGCGCCGAGACCGGCCTGGGAGGCCGGGTAGCGGACCTCGTACAGGAAGGTCCGGCCGCCGGCGGCGGCGTGCGCCTGGGCCAGATGCAGGCTGGGCATCCGGAACAGCCAGTCGGTGTGGACCAGCTCGAACAGCGTCTCGGGGTCCGCGTCCGGGTAGGCGGCGCGGTAGGACGCCTCGGCACCCGCGGGCGTGCTGGGGCCGAGCCCGGCCAGCGCGTCGCTGGCCAGTTCGGCGCTGACCCGGCCGCGGAGCCCGAGGACCTGCATGAACAGCCGGTACTCGTCCCGGGTGTGGCCGGTGATCAGGTCCACGCGCCGGGCCGCGCCGGCGGCCACCGCGCGCCACGGCGCGGCGGGCAGCACCTCGCCGTCGACCACCGGCGAGAACGGCGTGGGGGTGTAAGCGACCGGTCCCCACCGGCCGAAGTGATCACCGGGCCGCACCGCGTCGGCGGCGGCGGTCAGCCGGGCCGGGTCCGCGGTCCGGAACGCCTCCGCGGTGGCGGGCAGCCCGGCTGCCGCGGCGATGGCCGCGGTGATGTCGGCGGCCAGCGCGGGCGAGAAGAACGTGCCGGGCACGCTCTGCGCGATGGCCCGCTGGAAAAGGCCGACCGCGTCCGGCATGACCAGCAGGGCCGCGATCGCGCCGGCTCCCGCCGACTCGCCGAAGACCGTCACCCGGTCCGGGTCGCCGCCGAACGCGGCAATGTTCTCCCGGACCCAGCGCAGCGCCGCGACCTGGTCCAGCAGCCCGCGGTTGGCCGGCGCGCCGGGGATCTGGGCGTAGCCCTCCACGCCGACCCGGTGGTTGAAGGTGACCAGGACGACGTTGTGCTCCATGAAGCGCGCGCCGTCATAGCCGGGCAGGCTCGACGAGCCCGCCCGGTACGCGCCGCCGTAGATCCACACCATGACCGGCAGTCCGGCCGCGCCCGGGTCGGGGGTAAACACGTTGACGGTCAGCCAGTCGTCCGGGTCGGTCCCGGGCGCCGTGGCCGGCACCGGCGTCACCGCGTAGGCGGACTGCGGCGGCGGCGGCCCGAAGGCGGCCGCCTCCCGCACGCCGTCCCAGGGCCGGACCGGGCGCGGCGCGGCGAACCGCAGGTCGCCGACGGGCGGCTCCGCGAACGGGATGCCCAGGAAGACGGCTCCTCCCAGGTTTGCCGGGTTCGCCGGGTTTGCCGGGGAGCGGCGGCCGCGGACCAGGCCGCTGGCGGTCCGGACGACGGGCTCGGCTACGTCCATGCACGTACCTCGTGTTCCAGGCGGTCGTTCCGGATATGTGCGGATTGCTTCGCGTAGCGAAGGCTACGCCAGGACGAGGCTAGGCGTCCGGAGGTGCCTGCACTGCGAGACAAGTGATTTGTGATGCGCGGCGAATAGGTCCCGGCGTCCGGACTCAGTGGCGGCCCGGCTCTTCGGCGCCACTCCTGCCGCGTCCTGAGCCCCCAAGCGGCTCAGCCGCCTCACGGTGCGCTCGCGTCCCATTTGCGTGGAACATCCGGCCTTCGTGGAACATCTGGTCGACTGGGGTTGCCCAAAGTTTCCACGAAAGACCAATCATCCACGCAAATGGCGCGGGAGTGAATGGCGAGGCTGATGGTGCCCCTCGCGGATCAGCAGCCGCGGACCCGCGCCAGCCACCGAACCTAGAAACTCACTCGTCTAGAGTCGGGTACATGCCTGAGCTCACCGCGTTCGAGGGTGATCTGGAACCGGACGAGGACTATGAGCGCGTCTGTTTCGCCGACGTCCGGTTCGAGGAGGTCACGGCGGGCGGCTGCCATTTCCTTGACTGTTCGTTCGCTGGCGTATCGTTTGCCGGCACCCGGCTGCGCAAGAGCCGGTTCACCGACGTGGCGTTGCGGGACACCCGGTTCGTGGCCACCGACCTGGCCGAAACCAGCTGGCAGGACGCGACCCTGGCCGGCTGCGCGCTGGCCGGGGTGCAGGCCTTCTCGGCGGCGCTGCGCCGGGTCAGCTTCCGCGACGGCAAGCTGGACTCGGTGAACTTCCGCAACTCGGCGCTCACCGACGTGACCTTCGAGGACTGCGTGCTGCGCGACGCGGACTTCGGCAGCGCCACCCTGACGCGGGTCAGCTTCGCCGGGTGCACCCTGACCGGCGCGGACTTCACGAAGGCGACCTGCGCCGAGGTGGACCTGCGCGGTGCTTCGCTGGGCATCACGGCCGGATTCGACGCGCTGCGCGGCGCCACCATCGACAGCGTTCAGCTGGTGGCGCTGGCCCCGTACCTGGCCCGCCACCTCGGCATCACGGTGGACGGCTGACCTTGAGTACGACCAGCATGACCTATGCCCGCCATCTCCTCGCTGCTAAACAGTGGGACGATGCGGCGGCGGTGGCGGTTGGGCCTGGTTCAGGGGATCGCGCGGACCGCGGCGGCGAAGGCGTCGCTGCGGTCCCGGTAGTCGCGGAACCGCCCGAAGCTCGGCGCCGCCGGGGACAACAGGACCACCCCGTCGGGCTCGGCCCATCGGAAACCCGCCGCGACGGCTTCGGTGAGGCCGGGGCAGTCGGTCACGCTTATGCTCGCGGCGGCCCGTTTGATCTCGGCACTGATGCGGGGGCCGCTGTCCGGCAGGGTCAGCACGTACGTCGGCGCGTTCCGGGCCAGCACCCCCGCGGCGAGCGGGGCATAGTCGATGCCGCGGTCGTGGCCCCCTACGATGAGCGCGATCCTCCGGTGCGGGAACGCGTCCAGCGCGGCCAGGGTGGGCAGCACGTTGGTGGACAGGCTGTCGTCGACGAAGGTGACGCCGGCGACCGTCCCGATCGGCGTCAGCCGGCTGGGCAGTCCCTGGTAACCGGCGGCGGCGGCGCGCAGCGCACTGTCGTCGGCGGCCGCGGGGATGCCGAGCGCCGCCAGGCAGCGCCTGGCGATCAGCGCGTTACGCCGGTTATGCCGGCCGAGCAGGCCGAGCGGCGCCATCCAGTCCGCGTCCGGGTCATCGTCCTGCGACACCCATTCCACCCGGGGGCCGAGCAGTTTCTCGTGCTGCCTGAGCAGTTCGCTGTCGCCGTTGGCCACGGTCAGGTCGGCGCCGGGCTGGGTGCACATGGACAGCTTGTCCCGGTAGTACTGCCCCACTCCCCCGTGCCAGTCCAGGTGATCCGGGTGCAGCGAGGTGACCGCGGCCACCGGCGGCGTGTACGGCAGGTCGGTGGCCTGGTAGCTGGATACCTCGATGACCCAGTAGTCGAACTCACCCGCCGCGGCCGGGTCGGCCGGGTCGTAGGGGACGACGCCGATGTTGCCCCCGACCAGGCACTGGTAGCCGAGCCCGGTGAGCAGGTGGCCGGTGAGCGACGCGGTGGTGCTCTTGCCCTTGGTGCCGGTCACGCATAGCACCCTGCGCAGGTCTTGTTCGGCAAGCCAGAGACCCAGGCCGCCGGCCACCGGGATGCCGAGCTCGTTCAGGCGGGCCACCTCGGGCCGGTACCGGCTCAGGCCGGGCGTCTTGACCACCACGTCGCACCGCTCCAGGGCGGCCAGGCCGCCCTCGTCGGTGGCGAGCACGTCCAGGGCATCCGGGCGGTCGTCGACCAGGACGGCCTCGGCCCCGAGGGCGCGCAGCTTACGCAGGTTGGCGTGGCCCTCGCGCCCCAGGCCCCAGACGCCGGCCCGGGTGCCGGCCAGGTCGGACCAGGAGAGTTCCGGGCGGCAATCGCTCATCGGTACCCGGCCGGGATGAAGTTGCCGCCCTGCTCATTTCCGTCGGGCCGCAGCATGGCGGCGGCGTCCGCGTCCGAGGGCGCGTCGGGCCAGCTGGCGACCTCGGCGGCCAGTTCCTGGAGCAATCCGGTTCCGGCCCGGTCGTCGCGCCGCGCGGCCAGCAGGACCGCGGCCCGGCACTCGTTGACCTCACCGACGCACTCGAATGGCTTGGCGCCCTCGCCCAGCAGGGCCCGGAACTTCCCGGCCAGCTCCGGATCGTCCAGCGGCTCGCCGGTCCGGGCGAAGATCTGCCTGAGGGTCGCGGCCGGCAGGAACGGCGCCAGGATCAGGTCGATGAAGCAGCACTTGTCGCACTGACCGCACCAGTGATCCAGGCGGCGGGCCGGGTCGGCGTAGAACGCCTTGTTGCAGCTGCGGAACGAGCCGTGGTAGGCCTCCAGGCCCGCGAACTCCCGACCCACCCACAGCTCGGTCCGGTCCCGCAGCCAGGAGAAATACTCCGGGCGGCCCGCCAGTGCGCCCCGGAAGGCGGCCTCGAACTCCAAGCTCTTGGAGTACTGGTGGTTCACCGGGCGGCCCTGGTACCGCAGCGTCGGGATGGACGCCGACCACTCGTTGGACATGACGACCGCGTCCCGGTCCTGCAGCACCGCGGCGAGCACCGCGATCGCGGACAAAATGCCGGTCACCGGCACGTGCCCGTTGAGGAAGCCCAGCTCGGCCGACCGTAGCAGCTGCGGGTCGATCTCCCGCTCGGCCCGGACCACCGGCAGCCCGGTGACCGCGGCCGGCTCCTCGATCGCCGCGAACCGGTCGGCCGGCCTGCTCACCACGAACAGCGCGGCGTCGGCCAGCCGCCGGACCCGCTCCACGACCACGATCGAGTCGATCCCGCCGCCGAACGGCACGAGGGCCCGCTGGCGTGTCGTTGGTTCGGGCTGATCGGAGCTCTGAGCGTCGGCCCGGCGGGCCTCGATGCGCAGCGGGGTCAGGTCCAAGGTATTGCGGTAGGCGAACTCGCCGAGGCCCTGCAGGTAGAACTCGCGCAGGAGGGCCAGCTCGGCGTCGGTCAGCGCGGTCTGGCCCAGATCGATGACCGGCGGCGCCGCGGTCTTGTAGTAGGACACGCCCGCCAGCAAGAACACCAGCCGCGCGGCGGCCTTTGCCGCGTCGGTGTCCCAGCGCGGGCCAGGAGCCAGCGTGACCCGCTCAGTGAACTCTCGCCCATCCAGCGAATACTTGCAGGTCAGCGTGCCGTGCTCGGCGTCAGTGCGCCAGCCTTCGTAACGGAACACGTGTCCGCGAACAGGTGAACGTGGCGTTGTGCTGGATAGAGCCATCAGAACGCCACGTTCATCGGTTGCTGGCCGGCGACGCGGAGGCGGGCGACGAGGGCTAGGCGGCCGCACGGGCGGGCGGCGCGGTCGCTGAAGAAGCCACCAGGACTGGTGGGGTCCGTGGGGCTGGCGGGATCTACGGGCGCGGGGCCGGTGGGGTGGGAGGTGGTGTGGATCTGGGCAGCGGGAAGGCCGGATTCGAGGAGGATATGGCGGGTAGCGGACCACAGGTCGAGGAGCCAGCGGCCGGGGGCAGTGGGGTCGGGGCGCAGGAAGGTCGGGGCGGCGGGTGTTACTGCGGCGGCGGGGGCGGTCGCTGGGGCGGGGGCGGTCGCTGGGGCGGGGGCGGGGGCGGTCGCTGGGGCGGGAGCGGGGGCGGGGGAAGGCTTGGGTGATGGCTTGGCGGACGTCGGGGCCGACCTGGTAGCGGGCGGGGGCGGCGGCGGGGCCGAGGCCCGCGATGATGTCGGACGGGCGGGAGCCGAGGGACCGCATCGCGGTCACGGCGGCGGCGGGGATCCGGGCGACGATGCCGCGCCAGCCGGCGTGGACGCAGGCCAGCACGCCGGCCACCGGGTCGTGCAGCACGATCGGCACGCAGTCCGCGGTCAAGATGGCCAGCACCACGTCCGGGGAGGTGGTGACCAGCGCGTCGGTGTCCGGGACGGCGTTGTCCAGGGTGAACGCGCCGCTCCCCCGGTCGGCGGGGCCGACGATCCGGACGGCGGCGCCATGCACCTGGCGGGCGAAGACGAAGCCGGCCGGGTCGACGCCGAGGGCGGCGGCCAGGCGGCGGCGGTTCTCCAGGACGCGGGCCGGGTCGTCGCCGACGGACAGGCTCAGGTTCAGCGTGGCATACGGCCCGGACGACACGCCGCCGTCGCGGGCGGTGACCGCCGCGTCGGCTCCTGACGCCTCGATCGCGGGCCAGGTCAGCAGGCGCAGGTCCCCGGCCGTGCGGACGCGGGAGACGCCGGCGGGGACGGGGCGGGCCGGGAGGGGGCGGGCGTGAGGGGTCATCGGCTGCGATCTTAGCGGCTCCGGCGCGGGGGCCGTTTCGGGGCGCGAGGGCGCGGGAGCCCGGTTTAATAGGCGTGGGGGCACTAATCGGGGAGAGTGCACGGTGCCTGATCCGGACGTCATCGAGTTCTCGCCGGCCAAGCCCGCCCGCCCGGCGCGGAAGCGGCTGCTCATCGGGGGCGCGGCCGCCGGGGTGATCATCGTCGCGGCGGTGGTCGTGCTGGTCGGGATCAAGCCCGGCGGGAACGGCTCGGCCGAGGGGCAGGGCAATCCGGCGCCGGCCGGGCTGGTGGCCCAGGTGACCAGCGTCCCGGCGGGTCTCGCGGAGGCGGTCGGCGACGGGCATGGCCAGGTCACCGGCAGGCCGGTCCTGGTCACGGGGTCGCCGCTGGAGGCGAACGGCAAGCCGGAGGTCCTGTTCGTCGGGTCGGAGTACTGCCCGTACTGCGCCGCCGAGCGCTGGGCCCTCGTCGTGGCGCTCAGCCGGTTCGGGACGTTCACCGGGCTGCGCACCATCCGGTCGGGGAACTACCAGCCCTATCCGGACCTGGCCACCTGGACGTTCTACGGGTCAGCGTACGCCAGCCGGTACCTGACCTTCGTCCCGGTCGAGACCAGATCGAACGTGCTGGTCTCGCGCACGGCCAACCCGGAGAACCGGGGCAGCTACACCACGCTGCAGAAGCTGACCGGCGCCGAGCAGGCGATCCTGAACAGGTACGACAGGACCGGCTCCGTCCCGTTCGTGGACTTCGGGAACCGGTCGGTGATCGTCGGCTCCAGCTTCGATCCGATGGTCTTGCAGCAGCAGACCTGGAGCCAGATCGCGGCCGCGCTCCGCAACCCGGCCAGCCCGGCTGGCCAGGCCATCCTCGGGGCGGCGAACTACATCACCGCGGCCATCTGCCGGCTGACCGGGGACCGGCCGGCCAGCGCCTGCACGGCGGCGATCAGGGCCCTGCTAGGAAACTGACACTGCTACGAACCTGACGCGGCGGACTCGGCGGCGCGCAGGGCGCGCAGGAGGTTGCCGCCGGCCAGGGCGGCGCAGTCCGGTTCGGTCCAGCCGCGGGCCAGGAGCTCGGCGAACAGGGCCGGATAGGTGGACACGTCCTCCAGGCCGACGGTGACGTCGGGGGTGCCGTCGAAGTCGCCGCCCAGGCCCACGTGCTCGAGGCCGGCCACCCGCCGGACGTGCTCGACGTGGTCGGCGACCTGAGCCAGGGTGGCGTGGGGCGGCGGGTGGGCGGCCTCCCATTCGGCCTTGATGCTGTACAGCTGCGTGAAGTCCTTCGGGTCCAGGCCGCGCCCGGCGGCCTCGGCCTTGAGGGCGGCCAGCCAGTCGGCACACTCCTGCGACACGAAACCGGGTACGAACGTCACCATGCACACGCCGCCGTTGCCGGGCAACCGGGCCAGCACGTCGTCGGGAACGTTGCGCGGATTGTCGCAGACCGCGCGGGCAGAGGAGTGCGAGAAGATCACCGGCGCCGCGGCGACATCCAGCGCGTCGTGCATGGTGGCCGGGGACACGTGCGACAGGTCGACCAGCATGCCGAGGCGCTGCATCTCGCGGACCACCTCGCGGCCGAAACCGGTCAGGCCGCCCGCCGCGGCGGTGTCGGTGGCCGAGTCGGCCCAGCCGACGTTCACGTTGTGGGTCAGCGTCATGTACCGCACCCCGAGCGCGTACAGCATGCGCAGCACGCCGAGCGAGGAGGCGATGCAGTGGCCGCCTTCGGCGCCGAGCAGCGAGGCCACCCGGCCGGCGGCGAAGATCCGCTCCACGTCGGCGGCGGTCAGCGCGAGCTCCAGGGCCCGCGGGTAGGCCGCGATCATCCCGCGGGCCAGGTCGATCTGCTCGAGCACGGTGGTGACGGCGGCGTCCCCGCCGATCGAGGCCGGCACGAAGACCGACCAGAACTGGGCGCCCACCCCGCCCGCCGCGAGCCGGGGCAGGTCGGTGTGGGTGCCCGCGACTGGTTCGGCCAGGTCCACCGGGACGGCCCGTTCGCGCAGCGCCCAGGGCAGGTCGTTGTGCCCGTCGATGAGCGGGAACCGGCGGAGCAGGTCGCGGGCGGCGGGAGCGGGCTCGGTCACCCCGCTAGCCTAACGAGGGGCACGTCAGAGGGCCGGCCGCGAGTACCGCTGGCCGTTAGGGAGAAATTTATTGTTTTTTCCTATTCATGCTGGTTAACGGCTTATGCGATTACGCTTAGGGTGGCGAGGGACGATGGGCGGTATGTGATGAGCCTGGTCCGATGACAGCCCAGTGGGCAGTGGCTCGCCATGTCGTGCTCGACGGCGCGGTGAACGTGCGGGACGTGGGCGGCTATCAGAGCAGCTACGGGCTGCAGGTGGCGCGCGGGCGGCTGTTCCGCGGCGACGCGCTGAGCCAGCTGTCCCGCCTGGACGTGGAGCGGATCGACCGGCTGGGGCTGCGCAGCGTCATCGACTTCAGGTCCCCCGGCGAGGTGCTGCTGTCCGGCGCGGACCGGCTGCCGTTCGGCGTCGAGTTCGTCAGCCTGCCGGTGGGCGGCGGCGACCTGGGCTCGGTCTACGAGCTGATCGCCAGCGGCGACCACGAGCGGCAGCGGCGCGAGCTCGGCGACGGGCGCGCTGCGTCGCTGATGGTGGCGATCAACCGCGAGTTCGTGGCGGACGCGCGGCAGCGCGAGGCGTTCGGCGGCGCGCTGCGGGTGGTGTGCGCGGCCGGGCGGCTGCCGCTGCTGTACCACTGCACCAGCGGGAAGGACCGGACCGGGTGGATGTCCGCCATCGTGCTGACCGTCCTGGGCGTGCCGCGCGAGGTCGTGCTGCGTGACTACCTGCTGTCCAACGACTTCCACCGCACCGGGTACCAGAAGCTGCGCTTCGACCTGGCCAAGACCGGGATCGTGGCCGACCCCGAGCTGCTGCGGCCGGTCCTGGAGCAGAGCGCCACGTACCTGGGCGCGGCGTTCGAGGAGGCGGAGCGGCGGTACGGGTCGTTCGGGCGGTTCGTGACGCACGGGCTCGAGGTCAGCGACGCCATGCTGGGCGAGCTGCGGCGCGCCCTGCTCGGCGACCTGGTGCCGCCCGAGCCGGTGCCATGACCACCTAGTGCGTGCGGCTGCGGCGCTCTAGTGCTTGCGGCGCTCTAGTGCTTGCGGCGCTTGGGACCGAGCGACTTGAGCCGGAACCAGGCGATCAGTACGAAGACCACGCCCAGCGCGATCATCAGGCCCATGTCGCGCAGCCAGTTGCCCGCGCTGCTCGTCCACACCGAGTCCAGGGGTGCGATCCGGGTCGGGCTGGGGGGCGGGGCACCGTCCAGGGAGTTGAGATTCGAGGTGGCCGCCACCGCGCCGAACCCCCAGCGGGACGGCGAGATCCAGGCCAGCTGGGACAGCCCGGCCTTCTTGACCAGCGACACCACGCCGCCGGACAAGATGACCTGGACCATGGTGAGCAGGACCAGGATGGGCATGGTCTTCTCGGACGTGCTGACCAGGGCCGACACCAGCAGGCCCAGGCACATCGAGGCGAGGGCGAGCACCGCGATGGCGATCAGGATCTCGCCCAGCGGGAACCCGGACAGCACCGCGCCCTTGGGCGGCAGCGGATGGCCGATCACCCCGATCACCACCAGGACGATCGACTGCCCGATGCTGATCGCGCCGAGTACCACCAGCTTGGACGCCAGGTAGGCACCCGAGGACAGGCCCGCCGCCCGTTCCCTGACGTAGATCACGCGTTCCTTGACCAGCTCGCGGACCGAGCTGGCGGCCCCGGACAGGCAGGCGCAGATGACCAGGAGCAGCAGGGTGGTCTGGGCGTTGACGTTGGTCGGATTGTCCGCGCTGGTCGGGCCCAGGCCGGTGCTGCCACCGACCAGGCGGATCAGCACGCCGAGAATGACCGGGAGCAGGACCATGAACAGCAGGAAGCCGCGGTCGGAGGCGAGCACCCGGACGTAGCGCCGGGTCAGCGTGGTCATCTGCGGGATCGCGCCGCGCCGGTTGACCGGCATGTCCTCCAGCGCGGAGGGCCCCTCCCCCGGCACCTGCTTGGACTGCTGGCCCAGCACGTACTGCGCGTGGGCGGGCGAGGCGAGGAACTCCGCGGCCCAGTCGCGGTCCGGGTAGCGCTCGAAGTCCTGGAACACGTCGTCCCAGCGGGTCTTGCCGAAGTAGGTGAGCCCGTCGGCGGGCGGCCCGTAGAAGGCGATCCGGCCGCCGGGGACCAGGACCAGCAGCCGGTCGCACTGGTCCAGGTTCAGGACGCTGTGCGTGACCACGACGACCGTCCGGCCGCCGTGGGCCAGCTCCGCCATCTGCTCCATGACCGACTTGTCCAGGCCCGGGTCCAGGCCCGAGGTGGGTTCGTCGAGGAACAGCAGGGACGGCTTGGTCAGCAGTTCCTGGGCGATGTTGACCCGCTTGAGCTGCCCGCCGGACAGCCGGTCGGCCCGGGTGTTGGCGTGCTTGGTCAGGCCGAGCTCGCCCATCACCTCGTCCACCCGGGCGTCCCGCTCGTGGGCCCCGGTGTCGGCCGGGAAGCGGAGCTCGGCGGAGTACTGCAGCGCGCGGCGGGCGGTCAGCTGGGTGTGCAGGACGCTCTCCTGCGGGACCAGCCCGATGCGGTACCGGAGTTCGGCGTAGTTGCGGTACAGGTCACGGTTGTCGTACAGCACGTTGCCGGTGTCCGCGGGGCGCATCCCGGTCAGCGCGCCGAGCAGGGTCGACTTGCCGGCGCCGCTCGGGCCGATGACGCCGAGCAGGGATTTCTCCGGGATGGGGAAGGTCACGTGGTCGAGCAGGATCTTTCCGCCGCCCACCTGCACGACCAGGTCCTGCGCCTCGAAGCTGACCACGCCGTCGTCGACGAACAGCCGCAGCTCGCCGCCGGCCAGCCGGAGCGTCGAGCGGCCGATGCTGACGATGTCGTTCTCGCCGATCACGGCGGAGGAGACCTTGCGGCCGTTGACGAAGGTGCCGTTGTGGCTGCCCAGGTCGACGATCTCGTAGGTGCCGGTGGGTGACTTGCGGAGTTCGGCGTGGTGGCGCGAGACGTCCAGGTCGGGCAGCACGATGTCGTTGTCCGGGATCCGCCCGATGCGCAGAGCCTTGACCGGCAGCGGCATGCGCGAGGTCGGGCGGCGGTCGACGCTGGGCAGCAGCGCGCGGGGCATGCCACCCGCGGCGCCCTGGCCGCCCAGCGCGCCCGGCGCGCCGTCGCGCTGGCCGGGGTGCGGGGCGACGTCGGCCCAGCCGGAACCGGGCCCGGCGGGCGGGCGGTGCAGATCCTGCGGGATATGGATCTCGCGGGACAGCTCGGGGCGGAGCCGTGCGGCGGGGGCCACCGGGGCGGGCGGGGCCTGAGCCGGGGGGGCCTGGGCCGCGGCCGCCGGGGCCGGGGGGGCCTGAGCCGGGGGGGCCTGAGCCGGCGGGGCGGGGGCCGACGGCCCGTCGCGGTACAGGCCGGCGTCGGACGGCGCGGCGGCGGCCTGGAGCATGCAGCGCAGGATCGGCCCGTCGTCGGGGTTGCCCAGCCGCACCACGCAGTCGGCGGCGATCGGGAACCGCTCGATCCGCTGCAGGCCGACGAACGTCCCGTTGGTGCTGCCGACGTCCTCAAGCAGCCAGACGTCACCCTCGACACGCAGCACGCCGTGCCGCCACGAGACGCGCGAGTCGGCCACCACGATGTCGGATTTCGGGTCTCGGCCGATGCGGTAGCTGCTGCCGCCGTAGAACGTGCGCTCCGAGCTCCGGGTCCTGACGACGAGGGCGGGCGCGGCGGAATCGCCGGCCGGTCCGGCGGGGCCGCCGGGTCCGGCGGAGGCTGGCGCCTCGGCCAGTCCAGCCGCTGGACCTGGGCCCGGCGACCCGGCCTGAGGCTGCTGCTGGCCTGGCCAATCGGAGTGCTCGGGTGGCATGTCATGAAGTGTAGAGCCGACGGCGGTAAACGGGAATCGGCCGAACCTTTCGGACCAGCCGAGCCTTTTGGCATATTGGGTGGGGACACCCGTGATACTGAAACGTCTGGAACCACCGATGGCCACGCTCCGCGTGACTCGCCGCCATCCACCACGCCGGGAGGCCAGCCATGAGCGCCGATCCCACCCGTCCCATACCCGAGTGGTGGCAGCAGCAGCAGCGCCCGCCCGAGCCGCCGACCTTCGTGACTCGCAGGCGGCGCCGCAAGGGGCCGCTCATCGCGCTGATCACGGTGCTGGTGATCGTGATCTTGCTCGTGGTCAGCGACCGGGTGGCGAACGCGTTCGCCGAGAACCAGATGGCCAGCCAGGTCCAGTCCTCGCTGAACCTGTCGGGTAAGCCGCACGTGAGCATCCAGGGGTTCCCGTTCTGGACCCAGTTGCTCGCCAAGGACTTCAAGACGGTCAACATTACGGCCAGCAACGAGACGATCAACTCGGCCAGCGCGGGCGGCGGGGCGCTGGAGATCAAGAGCCTGAACGCCACGCTGCACGGCCTGCACTTCCAGGGGTTCAGCAGCAACAGCGCGACCGTCGACCAGTTCAACGCCTCGGCCCTGGTCACGTTCACCGCGCTGGCCAACGTGGGCGGCATCCCGCAGGGCATCACGCTGACCTCCGACGGCGGGAACAAGATCAAGGCGGATGTCAGCCTCGGCCCGCTCTCCGACACGGCCGAGGCGCAGGTCACGCAGACCGGGCCGAACACGATCAACGTCAAGGTCATCAACGCCGGCGAGATACCGTTGGACGTCCTGGGGAACCTGACCAACTTCAGCTTCTCGATCCCGAAGCTGCCGGCCGGGGTGTCGATCCAGAGCGTCAGCGTGACTCAGCAGGGCGTGATGGTGACGATCTCGGGCACGCACACCACCTTGAGCCAGAACTCGTAGATTCTCAGATTCTGGGATTCTGGATTCTGGCGCGGTGCGCTCCGCGTTTGAGTGAACTATTGTCAGCAGAGAGTTACTGTGTAAACACGGACAGTAGTCAAACGAGCGTGGGGGCCGATATGCCCGGTGCTTCCTTCACTGTCTCCGCCCCGGCCGGGCCGCGGAGCGCGACGCGGACCTTCGCGCGGCGCGCCGAGGAGGTGCCGGAGGCCCGGCGGTTCGTCCGGGACGTGCTGGCCGGCCATCCGTGCTGTTGCGACGCCGAGCTTCTGGCCTGCGAGCTGGTGACCAACGCGGTGCGGCACGCCGCCGACGCGGCCCGGGTGACGGTGGCCGTGATCCGCCTGGGCGCGGTGGTCCACGTGGACGTGGTCGACGACGGGTGCACCGGCCTGCCGCACTGGCGCGAGGCGCGCGGGCACGATGAGGACGGGCGCGGCTTCCAGCTGGTCAACGCGCTCGCCGAACGCTGGGGTTTCCTCCGCGAGCAGTCGGGCACCTGCGTCTGGTTCGAGATCGCGCCGTAGCGCCAGGCCTTCCGGGTCGATGTGTAGGGTCGGGGGTTATGGCTGGGACGTGCGCCTTCTGCGAGATCATCTCGGGCGAGAAGAAGGCGGTAACCATCCTCGAGACCGAGCGGCTGATCGCGTTCCTCGATCACCGGCCGCTGTTCTACGGGCACACGCTGCTGGTCCCCAAGCAGCACCTGGTGCTGCTCAGCGACCTGCCTTCTGACCAGGTGCCCGAATTTTTCGGCACCGCCCAGCGGCTGGAACGCGCGGTCGAGGACGGGCTGCCCGCCGACGGCTCGATGATCTTGATCAACAACGTGGTCAGCCAGTCCGTGCCGCACCTGCACCTGCACGCCATCCCCCGGAACAAGCGCGACGGCCTGCGGTTCTGGCTCGGCCCGCGGCGCCGGTACGACGCCGAGCACCCGGCCGAGGCCTTCGCGGAGCGGATCAGGGCCGCGCTGCCACCGGCTTAGCGTCCAGTTTCGCGTAGCGTTGGGACCCAGGAGGTCCGTTATGTCCGAAGGCTTTTCGGGTCCCAACCGCTTCGCGCGTGATCTGTTCGGTCCGCTGCCCGCCCGGTACGACCGGCTGGCCGAGATCTTGTCCTTCGGGCAGAACGGACGGTGGCGTTCGGCCATGGTCGACCGCGTGCTGCCAGCCGCCGGAAATGAGCACGGCGTGATCCTGGACGTCGCGTCGGGCACCGCGGGCGTGGCGCTGCAGCTCGAGCGGCGCGGCGGGGTCAAGGTGGTCGGCGTGGACCTCACCGAGGCGATGCTGCGGCAGGGGCGCCGGCGAGTGGCGGCGGCCGGGAAGAGCGAGCGGATCGGGCTGGTGGCCGGGCGGGCCGAGCGGCTGCCCTTCCCCGACCAGCACTTCGACGCGCTGACCTTCACCTACCTGCTGCGGTACGTCCAGGACCCGCAGGCCACGCTGGCCGAGCTGGCCCGCGTGCTGCGGCCCGGCGGCACCATGGCCAGCCTGGAGTTCTGCCTCCCCGGCAGTCCGGTGTGGCGACCGGCCTGGTGGGCCTACACCAGGCTGCTGCTGCCGGCCGGCGGGCTGGCGCTGGGCGGGCGGGAGTGGTACCGGGTCGGCCGGTTCCTCGGCCCCAACATCTCCGCCCACTACCGCCGGTATCCGGTCTCGTGGACCGTGCAGGCCTGGCAGAAGGCGGGGTTCACCGACGTGAGCGCCCGGGTCATGAGCCTGGGCGGCGGCCTGGTCATGTGGGGCACCCGTGACGACACCCGGTGAGGCGGAGGACGAGGCGGCCGCGCGGCCGGCGTACTACGCGGCGCGGTCGGGGGGCTGGCGGGACTGGTGGACGCTGCTGCACCCGCCGTACACGGCATGGCACCTGTCCTATGCGGTGATCGGCGCCGCGCTCGCGCCGCGGGTGCAGACCGGCCGCCTGATCGCCACCGTGCTGGCCTTCTTCCTGGCCGTGGGGCTGGCCGCGCACGCCCTGGACGAGCTGCGCGGGCGGCCGCTGCGGACCCGGATCCCCGGGCCGGCCCTGGTCGCGGTGGTCGTCGCGGGCCTGGCCGGCGCGCTGGTCCTGGGCGTGGCCGGGGTGTACCGGGTGGGCTGGACCCTGATCCCGTTCATGGTGGCGGGCCCGGTTCTGGTCATCGCGTACAACGCCGAGTTGTTCGGCGGCGCGATGCACACCGACTTCGGGTTCGCCGCCGCCTGGGGGGCGTTCCCGGTGCTGACCGCGTACGTGGCCCAGACCGGCACGCTGGCGCTGGCCCCGCTGCTGGCCGCGCTGGGCGCGTTCGCGCTGTCCGCGGCCCAGCGGCGGCTAAGCACGCCGGCCAGGAACATCCGGCGCCGAGCGGTGCGGGTCGAGGGCAGCATCACCTTCGGCGACGGCCGGGTCGAGCCGATCACCGCGGACGAGCTGCTCAGGCCGCTGGAACGGACCCTGCGCGCCGGGTCATGGGCCATCGTCCTGCTGGCCGCCGCCCTGGCCGTGGCCCGGCTGACCTGACGACGTAACTTGAGGTTGCCAGGCTAGCGGTCACCCGTGCCGCCTTGCGCGCCGAATTACCGCAATCGGGCATAAACATTACATTTACGGATTAAGGTGAGTCATCGGAACTCCTGTCTGAACGTGCCGTCCGTGGCCCATAATTGACAAGAGCGCAGCCAGCGATGCCATCGGGAGACAGACATGACATCGGGCATGTCGGCGAAGGGCAGCGCTCTCGGGGCGAGTGCCCCCGAGAGCGGTGCCGCGTCGAAGCGCGCCCCGGCTCCGCGAGCCCCCGAAAGCGCAGGTAACGGCGCCGGGCGAGGCCACGCGGTGACAATCGGAACCGAGTCCGTGGAGGCCGGCATCGGCGAAACCGAGGGGACCTTCGCCGGGAGCATCGGTGCCGGGAGCGTACCGCTCACCCTCTCCGAGTCGGTGCGCACCCTCATTCTCGGCATCGATTACGACGGCCGCATTGTGCAGTATGACCGCAATGTGCCGCGCATTCTGGCCCGCGAGCCCGACGAGTTGCTCGGCGCTCAGCTGAGCGACCTGACCGTCAGCTCCGCGGGCAACGCGGCGCACGCGGCCCGGCCGATGGACGGCGTGGCCGCGGTCGGCGGGCTGCTCGAGGCGATCCGGTCCGATCGCGAGGGCAGCGCGATGCTGACCATCGAGACGCGCGACGGCCACCCGGCCGAGGCGGTGGTGACCGTCCACCCGATGCGGGCGGGAGGCACCAGCCTGGCCGCGCTGGCCCTGCTGCGCATCCCGGTGCCGCGGGCCGAGCGGTTCGTCGATCCCGCGGTCATGCGCAAGCAGATGCTGGACGACACCTTCACCAGGATCGGCGACACGCTCGACATCGACCACCTGGCCCGTGAGCTGATCGACGCGCTCGTCCCGCACTTCTGCAACGCGGCCGACCTGCTGCTGCTCGAGAGCCTGATGGGCAACGACGAACTGCCCTCGGACGGGCCGGAGGGGAAGCTGCCACTGCGCCGGATCGCGCTCTCGCACGACCGGAAGGAACAGGCCTGGGAGGCGGCGTTCCCGACCGGCGAGATCCTGCGGTACCCCGCCAACACGCCGTACTACAACTGCATGGACACGGCCAGGCCGGTGCTCGAGACGACGATCACCGAGAGCCAGGCGAGCAAGATCGCCAAGGCCTGGCGGCGCAAGCCGGTCGGCAAGCTGCTGTCCAACGCGTCCATGCTGATGCTGCCGCTGGTCGCCCGGGGCACCATGCTGGGGTTCTTCGCCTGCACCAGGCAGGAGGGGTTCCGCCGGTTCGACGCCTACGACATGGACATCGGCATGGACTTCGCCTCCCGTGCCTCGGTGTTCATCGACAACGCCCGCCGGTACAGCAGGGAGCACGCGACCGCGCTGACCCTGCAGCGCAGCATGCTGCCGACCGGTCTTTCCGCCCCGTCCTCGGTCGAGGTCCGGCACCGCTACCTGCCCGGCAGCAAGCTGATCGAGGTGGGCGGGGACTGGTACGAGTCCATCGCGCTGCCCGGCGGGCGGGTCGCGCTGGTGGTCGGCGACGTGGCCGGGCACGGGGTGCGAGCCGCGGTGACCATGGGCCGGCTGCGCACCGCCATCCACACCCTGGCCATGCTGGAACTGCCGCCCGCCGAGTCGCTGCAACAGCTCGACGAGCTCATGCACACCCTCGGCGAGCGCGAGCCGCACTTCGCGACGTGCGCCTACGCGGTGTACGACGCCGTGAGCGGCGACTGCGAAGTGGCGGTGGCCGGCCACCTGCCGCCGCTGCTGGTCCGCCCGGACGGCACCAACGAGCTGCTTGACGTCCCCCCGGCACCGCCGCTCGGCATCGGCGACGGCGAGGTGGAGAGCCGCCAGTTCAAGATCGAGGACGGCAGCCTGTTCGTGCTGTACACCGACGGCCTGGTGGAGAACAAGGGCCAGGACATCAGCGACGGGCTGGCCCGGCTGCGCGGCATCTTCGGTCCCGGCTCGCCGACCCGGCCGCTCGAGGACCTGTGCAAGGCCACCCTGGACGGGGTCTACTCCGACGAGCAGCGCGACGACATCGCGGTGCTGATCGCCCGGCTGCGCCGGCTGCCCGAGGAGAACCACGCGTCGTGGACCTACTCGCCCAAGCTGACCGCCGTGCGGGAGGCCCGGGCGGCGATCGTCGAGCCGATGAAGCGCTGGGGGCTTGAGGACCTGATCCCCACCACCGAGCTGCTCGTCTCTGAGCTGGTGACCAACGCGGTCCGGTACTCCCGCGGCGACGTCACGCTGCGCCTGGTCAACGAGCGGGCGCTGGTCTGCGAGGTGCTGGACAACTCGGCGGCGCTGCCCCGGCTCCGCCAGGCCAACAGCGAGGATGAGAACGGCCGCGGCCTGCAGGTCGTTCGGCAGCTCTCCCAGCGCTGGGGCGCGCGCCGCACGCCGACCGGCAAGGTCGTCTGGTGCGAGCAGCCGCTGCCCGGCGGTCCCGGCCCCGAGGCCGACTGGCAGTCGCTGCACTGAGCTGGCCCGGGGGGACGACCCCCCGGAACCCCCGGTGCGCTTCGCGCCCCGCCGCCGTTCTCGCCGATACACCGGCCGCTCATCCGGGCGCAAGGCCCGGATTCGCTGGGCCGGTCGGAGCTTTCGCTCCATTAGACCGTAATGGCCGGGAGGCCGCGAATGCCGAATAAGCCGGTTAAGTCCGGAAAATGGCATGGGGCCGGATTTTCGGATAACGGGTGCTATTCGACGGTGACGCTCTTGGCTAGGTTGCGGGGCTTGTCGATGTCGCGGCCGAGTTTGGCGGCGATGTGATAGGCCAGCATCTGCAGCGGCACGGTGAGCAGCAGCGGCTCCAGCTCCGGCTCGCCGCGGGGCACCCGGATGACGGCGTCGGCCAGGGTGGCGGGCAGGTCGGCGCTGGTGACAGCGATGACCGGGCCGCCGCGTGCCTTGATCTGCTCGATGGTGGAGATGTTCTTGGGCAGCAGATCGTCCGCGGGCACCACGACCACGCTCGGCATCGAGGAGTTGATCAGGGCCAGCGGTCCGTGCTTGAGCTCGGCGGCCTGGTAGGCCTCGGCGTGCACGTAGGAGATCTCCTTGAGCTTCTGAGCGCCCTCGCGGGCCACCGGCCAGCCACGGACCCGGCCGATGAAGAACATGTGCTCGGCGCTGGCGAAGCGGCGGGCGATCTCGGCGACCTGCTCCTCCTCGGCCACGATCGTCTCCAGCTGGCCCGGCAGCGCGCGCAGCCCGGCCACGATCCGCTGCCCGGAGGCGGCGGACAGGTCGCGCACCCGGCCGAGCAGCAGCGCGAGCATGGCGAACGTGGCCGCCATGTTGGTCAGCGCCTTGGTCGACGCGACCGCGATCTCCGGGCCGGCGTGCAGGAACACTCCGTGGCCGCACTCGCGCCCGATCGCGCTGCCCACCACGTTGACCGCCCCGATGACCTGACCGCCCTTGCGGCGTAGTTCCTGCACCGCCATCAGGGTGTCCAGGGTCTCGCCGGACTGGCTCACCGCCACGTACAGCGTGTCCGGGTCCACCACCGGGTTGCGGTACCGGAACTCCGAGGCCGGCTCGGCGTCGGACGGGATCCGGGCCAGCTCCTCGACCAGGACCGCGCCCATCTGGCCCGCGTAGTAGGCCGAGCCGCAGCCCAGGAACTTGACCTGCCTGATCGACCGGAGCTGGCGCGCGTCCAGGTTGATCCCGCCCAGCTTGGCGGTGGCGAACCGGTCGTCCAGCCGGCCGCGCAGCGCGCGGCGCAACGCCTCGGGCTGCTCGTGGATCTCCTTGCGCATGAAGTCCTCGTACGCGCCGAGCTCGTAGTCGTCGGCCTCGGCCTCGACGGTGGTGGGCACCTTGCCGTCGGCGGTACGGCGGCCGCCCTCGTCGAGGGAGACGACGCGGTAGTCGCTGGCGTGCACGGTCGCCACCTCGGCGTCGTCGAGGTAGACCACCTGCTTGGTGTAGCGGACC
The DNA here is from genome assembly GCA_963819785.1 of uncultured Actinomycetes bacterium. Classification (GTDB taxonomy): domain Bacteria; phylum Actinomycetota; class Actinomycetes; order Streptosporangiales; family Streptosporangiaceae; genus Palsa-504. The sequence continues at coordinate 1,074,967 of CAWFXW010000026.1, forward strand.
AGGGCCGCCACGTCGGAGGCCACGAACATCTCCGACGCGCCGATGCCGAGCACGATGGGGCTGCCGTTGCGTGCCACCACGAGCTCGCCCGGGTTCTGGGTGTCCAGCACGACCAGGCCGTAGGTGCCCTCCACGCGGCGCAGCACCCGGCGGACCGCGTCCTCCAGGCTGACCTCACCGGTGAGCTCGGCGGCGATCATGTGCGCGAGCGCCTCGGTGTCGGTGTCGCTGACCAGCGTCACGCCGCGGTTGACCAGCGCGGCCCGGAGCGGCTCGGCGTTCTCGATGATGCCGTTGTGCACGACCGCGATGCGGCCGGCGGTGTCGGTGTGCGGGTGCGCGTTGACCTCTGTCGGCTCGCCGTGCGTGGCCCACCGGGTGTGGCCGATGCCGATGGTCGCCTTGGTCCGGTCCTCGACCCGGTCCCTGAGGTCCTGGACGCGGCCCGCGGTCTTGGTGATCTGCAGCTTGTTCCGGTAGATGACGGCCAGGCCGGCCGAGTCGTAGCCCCGGTATTCCAGGCTGCGCAGGCCCTCAAGCAGGACCGGGATGGCATCTCTGCGGCCGATGTAGCCGACGATTCCGCACATGCAGGCTCTCCTGTTCGGTTGGTGTCGGGCTATCCGTAGACCAGGCGTCGCAGCTGCCGCTCCGACAGGCCGGATGCGGCGAACCGGCGCTGGCTGAGCTCGGCCGCGATCAGCGGCCAGATCTCGTCGTTCTTGCGCTGACCTCGCTGCAGCTCGGTATGCCGCCTGCGGACGAACTCCTCGACCGTCTCGCTGAAGTACGCGGTTACGTCCGCGATGACCCGCACCGCGGTGGACGGCGGCAGGCCGGTGGAGGCGGCCAGATAGCCCGCGAGGTCCTGCGGGAACGGCTCAGGCATGCACAATTTCTACGCATCGATGGCCAGTTTGGCAAGTTTCTTGCCCGAAAACGGGCAAAAAATGGTGAATTGGACGGCTCGGCGACCAGCTAAGGGGCCGGCGCGCTCGCGGTCACCATGTGGGTCTTGTTGCGGCCCGTTTCCTTGGCGTGGTAGAGGGCGGCGTCGGCGGCGGTGAGCAGGTCGGTCAGCTCGCGGTTCTCGCCGTCCAGGGCGGCCACCCCGACCGAGATCGTGACGCTGACATACTCCCCGGCCGGGTCGGCGTCGTTGACCGGGATGGCCAGGCTCGCGATGTGGACCCGGAGGCGTTCGGCGACGCTCAGCGCGTTCATCTCGTTGGTGTGCGGCAGCAGGATGGCGAACTCCTCGCCGCCGAACCGCCCGGCCACGTCGTAGGCCCGCAGCTGGCTCTGCAGGGCATCGGTGACCGCCCGCAGCGCCTTGTCGCCGACCAGGTGGCCGTAGGTGTCGTTGACCAGCTTGAAGTGGTCGATGTCGATGAGCGCGAGGGCCAGCGGGATACCGGTCCGGACGGCCCGGGCGATCTCGGTGGTGGCCTCCCGCTCCCAGGTGGACGCGTTGAGCAGCCCGGTCTTGGTGTCGATCCGGGACTGGGCGAGCAACTGGCCGTGCATCATGAAGCGCCGGACAAGCAGCACGGTGGGGACCGCGAAGATGGAGAGCACCGGGCTGACCGCGACCACCAGGGTGATCAGGATGCTGAGGTCGAACTCGGCGAAGTCGGCCACCAGCGCCTCGCGGTTCAGTTCCTGCTCGGCGAACCGTACCGACGGGTCGGTCAGCTTGATCCCGCCCGCGATCAGCAGCTGGTTGCCGCGGCGGCCGACCTGCTCGCAGATCGCGACCGCCACCGCCCAGGTCAGGGCGTGGATGCCGGTGCCGATCGCCGGGCCGGCGAACGACGCGGGGAACGCGCGGAACAGGTACGACACCCCGCCGAAGGCCAGCGCGATCGCGCCGACCGTGAACACCCGCCGGTAGACCACGCCCCGGAACACCCAGAACTGGGTGAGCACGTAGATCGGGATCGGCGTGACCATGGCGTAGAAGGGCGGCAGCAAGATCGCGATGGGCAGGACCCACACCGTGATGAAGTCCCGGGTGATCCCGCCGTGCCGGTAGACGACCCGCGGCGTGGCCGCGACCGAGATCAGGCCGCACCCGAGCAGCAGCGCGAACTTCCACCAGTCCGCGGCGTGCCAGGTGGTCTGGGCGGCGGCCAGGGCGGTGAGCGCGGCCGCCACGACCGGCACCACGCCCACGTAACAGCGCAGCAACCAGGGCAGTTGCCACCAGGCCCAGCCTCGGAAGTCCGCGCGCGTCAGCACGCGACGCGTGACGGACGAGGCTTCCATACTCCACCGTTCCTGATGGGACGCAACAGAGTCCTGTCTAGTCGGCAGCTCACCGTAAAGGACTAGCTCCGTATAGCTACCTTAACTCACCCGGGCCATCTTATGCACTATTGCGTCCGATTCTCCGACATCACGTCATAAAGAGGCGCTAAATGGTGATTGACATGCCCCGATTACCCGGCGTACTGCCCGCCGGGGGGCGTTCGGAGGTGTCCTGACGCAGCCGGAGGGAGGGCCCACCATGCGTTTGGCGTGGACGTGAGCAGCCGTAGCCGACGTCGCGATCTCGACCCGGAAGGGGAACCGCAATGCGCGACACGTGGACTTGAGTCCTAGCCCGCAGCCGCTTCTAGTTGGCTTCACGGAGCGGCACTGAACTCGTGGCCGCGGCGTGCCCGGGACGCCGTCCGGCCGCATGACGACCGCCTGGCGGCGAGACGTGCCGCCACCGGAGCGTCAGCACAACCGCAATGACCGCACCGAGTGCACCACCGACCGCGATGACCGTCGCCGGGGACACCACCTCAGTGACGGCGCCGGCCGCGACGAAAGCGGCCCCCTGGCCGACGATCACGCCCATGTTGGCGATGCCGAAGGCCTGAGCCCGACGTTCGTTCGGCACCCTGACCACGAACGCCGTGTTGGCCGCCACCTGGTAGACACCGAACGCGGCCGACAATGAGAAGACCACAAGCGAGATGGTGAGATTGGGGCGGAGGCCGGTCAGGACCAGCGAGCCGCAGGTCAAGATGGCCAGCGGGCCCATCAGGTTGATCCGCTGGCGCGGCCGGACGAACCTGGTGAACAGCGGGACGGCAATCGTCGTGCTGAGCACCGTGGAGGCCAGCACCAGACCCGTGGCGATCGGCCCTCCGCCCAGCTTGTGCGCATACGGGGCGGCGATGCCCTCAGGGATCGTGTAGAAGGCCACCAGCCAGCCGAACAGCAGCAGCGTGCGCAGCGCCGGGTCGCCGAAGATCAGCTTGAACCCGACCGCCATCCGGGCCAGCGCCGACGGCTGGTCCAGGTCCGGCCGGGCCGCGGCCGGACGCTTCCGGATGCCCAGGCCGACGAGCAGCGCGGAGACCACGAACGTGGCGGCGTCGATGGCCAGCGAGGGCCGGACGCCGAGGAAGGCGACCGCCACTCCCCCGCCGACCGCGCCGGCCACCTGGCCGAGCAGCAGGGTCGTCTGCAGCACGGCCGTGCCCAGGACGTAGCGCTCGCCCTGCAGGATGTCGGGCGTGATGGAGGCCTTGGCCGACTCGAACGGGGGCGCGAACATCGTGGCGGCGAACAACAGCGCGACCAGGGCGCCGATCGGCACGTGCGGAATCACCATGGCGCCGACCAGCACGGCCCGGGCCGCATCGCAGACCACCATCACCGAGCGCCGCGGGCGCCGGTCGGCCAGTTCGGCCATGAACAGCCCGCCGATCACCCAGGGCACGTACCCCACGGCGTAGGCCGCCGCCGCGAGCAGCGGCGACCCGGTGCGGGCGTAGACCAGCAGGGTGAGGGCGACCAGGGCCAGCCGGTCGCCCGCGGTGGACAGGACCACGGAGGACCACAGGACCCGGAACTCGCGTACCGCGAATACCTCGCGGAACGTGGCTCGCGGCGGCACAGCACGGTTCACTGTGACCCTTCCGTCCGGTCCTTCTGTCCGGGCCTGGTGGTCCGCTGTCCTCATTGGCTGTGTCGTCATCATCACCCAGCGATGGTGTAAATCGCAACAAGTGGTGTGGAATCGGTCACTGATCGTCTCACCCGCCTGCGGCGCTCTGTACATGACGCCTGCGGCGCTCTGTACATGACGCCTGCGGCGCTCTGTACATGACGCCTGCGGCGCTCTGTACATGACGCCTGCGGCGCGGGGAACCCCGGACGCCGGCACCCTCGTGCCAGATTAGTAAGGTCGGCGCGCAAATCCGGGGAAATAGCGGATATCGCGAAGCATTCCGGTGAAAATGCCAGCGTTGCTATTTTTGACATATCCGAACAAATGCCGTATTCCGGTCGCACGGATCGGAGATCGGAGGCCGACGTGACTGGACCGCTACCACGAGCGCTGCCACCGCTGGTCCAGGAGCGGCTGGACGCGCTGCGCGAGCGGCCCATCGAGCCGGCCGAGAAGGGCTTCGGGTCGCTGCGCGGCCGGGTCAGCGCGGCGAGCATGGCCGCGGCCCGGCCGCCGCTGACGGAGGCGGGCCTGGTCTTCCCGCTGCTGACGCTGCGGGAGAGCGCGCTGGCCGGCAACCTGGCGGCGATGGCCGACTACTGCGCCCGGGCCGGGGTGGCGCTGGCCCCGCACGGCAAGACGGCCATGTCCCCCGAGCTCGCCGCGAGGCAGCTGGCTCACGGCGCCTGGGGGATCACGGTGGCGAGCATCGGGCAGCTGCAGACGTACCGGGAGTTCGGCTTTCCCCGGCTGCTGCTGGCCAACGAGCTCACCGACACCGCGGGCATCGCCTGGCTGGCCGGTGAGCTGGCCGCCGATCCCGGCTTCGAGGCGTACTGCTATGTCGACAGCCTCGACGGCGTGGCCATCCTCGACCGCGTCCTGCGGCGGCATCCAGCCGGGCGCCCGCTGCCGGTGCTGGTCGAAATCGGCCACGCCGGCGGGCGTACCGGCTGCCGCACCGACGAGCAGGCGCTCGAGGTAGCCAGGGCGGCGCAGGCCAGCGGCACGCTGACGGTGGCGGGCGTGGCTGGGTACGAGGGCACCCTGGGGGGGCCGGGGAGGCGAGCAGCCCCCCCGCGAGCGGGGGGATCCCGGGGGGTCGTCCCCCCGGGGGTAATCAGGGAGGTGGCCGCGTTCTGCCGGCGGCTCCGGGGGCTGGCCGACGTGCTCGGCGAGGGTCCGGCTCTACGTATCGTCACGGCCGGCGGCAGCGCGTACTTCGACGTGGTGATCCGCGAGCTGACCGCGGGTGGCGCGGTCCCGGTCCAGGTCATCGTGCGCAGCGGCGCGTACCTGACCTACGACCACGGGTTCTACGGCACGGTCTCCCCCGCCGGGCGGGGCGCGGCGGGCGCGCCCGCGCTGCGGCCCGCACTCGAGCTGTGGGCGCAGGTGCTGTCCCGGCCGGAGCCCGGCCTGGCCCTGCTCGCCGCGGGCCGACGCGACGCCGGCTTCGACATGGGCCTGCCGGTGCCGCTGCGGCTGCTCGGCCGCGACACCAGCACGGACGGCTGGTCAATTACCGGGCTCAATGACCAGCACGCTTTCCTGCGGCTGGACGCCGGGGCTGACCTTAGGCCGGGCGAGGTGGTCGGCCTGGGCATTTCTCATCCGTGCACCACACTCGACAAGTGGCGGGTGCTGGTGGTACTGAACGATGACGACCTGGTGATCGATATCGTGCACGCTTTTTTCTAGATCAGGTCTATTGACGGTGTATCAGGATGCTGTCACGACGGTCCGTTCGGTAAAAATAATTCTTTCCGAACGACCGGTGGTGCACCGCGCGGGACGGAAGAATTCGCCCAGGGGGGGTCGATGGAGAGCTTCCCCGGTATCTACTGAGCGGAGCTAATAATGCCGGATGAATCTGGATCTTTGGTGCAGCTATCCGGCAGCGAACGTACGTCGCTGCCGGACGTCACGGAAACCGCGCCGCTGGACGCCGACGAGCGGGCCGAGATCACGATCGTGCTGCGGCGGCGGGCCGAGCTTCCCGCTGAAATCGTCGAGGGTCCCACCGTGCTGAGCCACGCCGAGCTGGGCGACGGGTACGGCGCCGACCCCGCCGACGTGGACCTGGTCAGCCGGGAGCTGGTCAGCCGGGGCCTGGAGGTCGCCGCCGTCCACCCGACCACCCGCCGGGTCAAGGTGGCCGGCTCGCTGGGCGATCTGTCCCGGGCGTTCGGGACGACGCTGCGGCAGGTCAGCAGCCCGGACCCGAGCGGGCACGGGCGGGTCGCGCACCGGTACCGCGAGGGGCCGCTGTACGTGCCCGCCGCGCTGGCCGACGTGGTCACCGCGGTGCTCGGGCTGGACACCCGGCCGCAGTCCAAGCCGCACTTCCGGGTCAGGGGCCAGGCCGGCCGGGACTCGGGCTCGGGCTCGGGCTCGGGCGGGCCGGCGCCGGAAGCCGCCGCGAAGGGCACCTCCTACCCGCCGAACCAGGTGGCGCAGATCTACAACTTCCCGGCCGGCACCACCGGCGCGGGCCAGACGGTCGCGGTCATCGAGCTGGGCGGCGGGTTCACCAGCAGCGACCTTTCTACCTACTTCGGCAGCCTGGGCATCAGCCCCGCCCCGTCGGTCACCGCGGTCAGCGTGGACGGCGCGCAGAACAACCCCGGGGACACCAGCGGCGCGTCGGTGGAGGTCAACCTGGACATCGACGTCATCGGCGCGGCGGCGCCCGGCGCCGCGCAGATCGTGTACTTCGCGCCGAACAACGGCGACCAGGGCTTCGTCGACGCGATCTCCGACGCCGCCGGCGCCACCCCGCCGCCGATCGCGATCTCGATCAGCTGGGGGCAGTCCGAGGACTCCTGGACCGCGCAGGGGATGGCCGCGATGAACTCGGCCATGTCCGACGCGGCGGCGCTGGGCATCACCGTGTGCGCGGCCGCGGGCGACAACGGGTCCTCCGACGGGGTGTCCGACGGGCAGGTGCACGTCGACTTCCCCGCGTCCAGCCCTTACGTGCTGGCCTGCGGCGGGACCAAGCTGCTCGCCGACGCGGCGACCGGCACGATCAGCTCCGAGGTGGTCTGGAACGAGCTGGCCGCGGGCGAGGGTGCGGGCGGCGGCGGGGTCAGCGACCAGTTCCAGCTACCCGCCTGGCAGGCCAGCGCCGGGGTCGGGCCGCGGGCCGCGTCGCAGCCGGCCGCAGCGAGCGCGGGTGGTGCCGCCGCGGCGGCCGGTTCGGGCGCCAGCGAGATGGACGCCGAGTACCACCGCCGGCATCACCGGGGCGACGGGTCCGGGTCGGGCGGGTCGGGGTCCGGCGGGTCGGGGTCCGGCGGGTCGGGGTCCGGCGGGTCGGGGTCCGGCGGGTCGGGCTCAGGCGGTTCGGGCTCGGGCGGGTCTTCCGGGCAGTGGCGGGGCGTGCCGGACGTGGCGGGCAACGCCGACCCGGTGACCGGGTACCAGATCTACTCGGGCGGAAAGGCCCAGGTGGTCGGCGGGACCAGCGCGGTCGCGCCGCTGTGGTCAGCGCTGATCGCACGGCTCGCGCAGGCCACCGGCAAGCGGTTCGGCCTGATCCAGCCGCTGCTGTACGCGGGCGTGTCGCCGGGCGCCGACGTGCCCGGCTTCCACGACATCACCAGCGGGAACAATGGTGCCTACGCGGCCGGGCCGGGCTGGGACTCCTGCTCGGGCCTCGGATCCCCGGACGGCACGGCCCTCCTGACCAGGCTGCAGAGCTGACCAGGCTGCAGAGCTGAGCCGCCTGCAGTAACCCAGGCAACCAGGCGAGGGGCCCAGGATCATCCCTGGGTCCCTTGTTTGGTTGACACTGCTTTCGGTTGACACCACCAAATGGATGTCACATACTTTTGACAGTGACTTCCATTTAAGGGTTACTGCCGAAGGGATGTAACTGTCATGGCAGACAACTCGGCTCGCAAGTGGTGGGCGCTGGTCGCGATCGCCGCCAGCGTGCTCGTGGTCGGGCTGGACCTGACCGTGCTCAACCTGGCCCTGCCCACGATCGCGACCGACCTGCACGCCTCCAACAGCGATCTGCAGTGGATCTCGGACGCGTACAGCCTGGTGCTGGCGGCCGCGATGCTCCCCGCGGGCCTGCTCGGCGACCGGCTCGGCCGCAAGAAGGTGCTGCTGGTCGCGCTCGCCTTGTTCGGAGCCAGCTCGGCGGCCTGCGCGTACGCAGGCGGGGTGGGCGAGCTGATCGCGGCCCGGGCGGTGCTCGGCATCGGCGCCGCGGCCATCTTCCCGCTGTCCTTGTCGGTGATCCCGGTGCTGTTCGCGCCCGAGGAGCGGCAGAAGGCCATCGCGCTGATGGCGTCCGCGACCTTCATCAGCTTCCCGATCGGCCCGATCGTGGGCGGCTACCTGCTCGACAACTTCTGGTGGGGCTCGGTCTTCCTGATCAACGTGCCGGTGGTCGTGCTGGCCCTGATCGCCGTGGTGGTCCTGCTGCCCGAGTCGCGCAGCGAGCAGCGCAAGCGCGTCGACGCACTCGGCGTGGCGCTGTCCAGCGCGGGACTGGCCGCGCTGACCTACGGTTTCATCGAGGCGGGCCAGAAGGGCTGGAGCGACGCCACGGCGCTGGCCACCGTGGCGGCCGGGGTCGCGGTGCTGGCCGTCTTCGTCGGCTGGGAGCGCTGGCTGACCCAGCGTGCCGGTACGGTGCGGCCGCTGATCGAGCTCGGGCTGTTCCGGTCGGCCGGGTTCACCTGGGGCACGACGCTGGCCACGCTGGTCTCGTTCGCGATGTTCGGCATCTTCTACGCCATGCCGCAGTACTTCCAGGAGGTGCAGGGCGCGAACGCGATGGGCAGCGGGCTGCGGCTGCTGCCGATGATCGGCGGACTGATCGTCGGGATGATCGGCGGCACCCGCCTGGCCACCCCGCGACGCGTCGCGAGCGAGGTGCGCGGGCCGCTGGCCAGCGTGAAGGGGCTGGTCACGGCCGGGTTCGCGATCATGACGGTCGCACTCGCGTTCGGCGCCACGACCAAGGCGGGCAGCGGGACGGGGTTCGCGGCGGCGTGGCTGGCGGCGTTCGGGCTGGGGCTGGGACTGGCCATGCCGCAGACCATGAACGCGGCGCTGTCCGCGCTGTCGGCCGAGCGCAGCGGCGCGGGTTCGGCGTTGATCTCCGCGCTGCGCCAGGTCGGGGCGACCATCGGGGTGGCCGTGCTGGGCACCGTGCTCGGCACCGTGTACCGGGGGCACCTCGCTGTCCACGGCCTGCCCGCGGCGGCCGCGGCGGCCGCCAAGAGCAGCGTGGTGGCGGGCGTCGGGGTGGCGCACGCGGTCGGGTCTGCAGCCCTGCTGCACTCGGCACGCACCGCGTTCGTCCAGGGCATGGACACCATGCTGTGGGCATGCGGGGGCATCGCGGTGGCCAGCGCCATCCTGGCGTTCGTCTTCCTGCCGCGCCGGGCCGACGGGGCGCCTGCGGCACCGCTTGCTTCGGCGTCCGGTGAAAACGGCGCCGAGCGGGCACAATTGGAGGTGTGACGGACATGCTCGACACAAGCCAGGGCCCGGCCGCGCCCGGCTTGCGCGAGCGGAAGAAGGCCCGGACGCGTGCTTCCCTGCGGGAGCACGCGCTCCGGCTGTTCCGGGAACAGGGCTACCAGGCCACCACCGTGGAGCAGATCGCCGCGGCGGCCGAGGTGTCGCCGAGCACGTTCTTCCGGTACTTCCCGACCAAGGAAGACCTGGTCCTGCAGGACGACATGGACACCCGGATGGTGGCGGCGTTCGAGCAGCAGCCGCCCGGGCTGGGCCCGATCGCCGCGGTCCGCGCGGCCACCCGGCAGGCGCTCTCCTCCTACACCGGCGCCGACCTGGATATCGTCCGGGAGACGACCAGGCTCACCATGACCGTGCCCGAGGTCCGGGCGCGGGCGATGGACGAGTTCGCCCGGACGATCGCGGTGGTGGGTGAGGCTGTGGCCAAGCGCGCCGGGCGGTCCCCGGACGACCTGGCCGTCCGGACCGTGGCGGGCGCGATCATCGGCGTGATCATGTCAATCACGATGCCGTGGGAGGGCTGGTCCGAGGGGCGCAGCTTCGAGGATATGTTCGGCCGCATCGACGAGGCGCTCGCCTTCCTGGAAGCCGGCCTGCCGCTGTAACGGCCGCGCCGCGGTGGCGGCTGGTGGCCTGCTGCGGCGGCGGCCTGCGGCGGAGGTGGCGGCTGGTGGCTGGCTGCGGGTGGCGGCTGGTGGCTGGCTGCACCCTCCGCCTCCTGAGCCCCTCGCGTCACATTTGCGAGGTGGATCCGGCTTCTGCGGTGGATCCGGGCAACCATAGTTGCCACAACACTCCGTGAAAGCCGGATCCACCGCGATAAACGGGGTTCCCTCCCAGATAGTCCCTCTGATGGATGCATTACGGGACGCTCGCGCACCGAAGGGACGGGCGCGCGGCGGTCCCAGTGGGTGAAGAGGGCGGCGCCGGCCAGGCTGAGGGCGGCGGCGCCGGCCCAGGCGAGGGACGGGGGCGGGCGGTGGGGTGCCGGGAGGCCGGTGGTCACGGCGGCGACGAGCAGGAGGATGGCGATGCCGAGCGCCGTGCCGAGCTGGGCAGCGGTGTTGATGATGCCGGAGGCAGTGCCGCGGGCGGCGGCCGGGACGGTGGTGCCCAGGCCGGTGGTGGCGACCGAGGCCAGGCCGATGCCGGCGCCGCCAACCGCGTTACATGCCGGCAGCGCCCATGAGCTGGCGACCGCCGCTATCAGCGCAGTGTCGGACAGGGCGATGAGGGTCAGGCCCGCGGCGGCGACGCGCTGAGGCCGCCATCGGGCCAGCGCTGACGGGGCCGCCGCCGAGCCGGCGATGGCGGCGAGACTGAACGGCAGGAGCATCAATCCGGCCTGGAGCGGGCTGCGACCGCGGGTGCTCTGCAGGTACAGCGTGACCAGGGTCAGGGCCGAGCTGGTGGTCAGGGTGTTCAGCAATCCGCCGAACGTGCCTTGACGTAGCGATCGCTCGCGCAACAGCGCCCTCGGCAGCAACGGGGCCCGCGACCGCCGGTCGAGGACGACAAACACGCCCGCCAGGATTATCGCCAGGACCAGGAGCAGTGCGCCGGCTATGACTCGTCCGGGCAGCAGGGTCGTGGCGACGACGAACGCCATCGCCATCAGGGTGAAGGCGGCCGAGCTGGCCAGGTTGAGCCGGACGGACCGATCGCCTGCGCGATCGGGCGGCACCGCCTGCCCGATGGCCGCGGCAAGAGCTACCGCCAGCGGCAGGTAGGCCCAGAACACGGCCCGCCAGCCCACCAGGTCGGTCACGACTCCACCGATGACGAAGCCGCTCGCACCCGCGGTCGCGCCCGCCGCGCTCCACAGCGCGATCGCGGTGCGGCGCTGCGGGCCGTCCTCGGTGATCGTGGTCAGCAGCCGCAGCGCCGACGGCACCGAGACGGCCGCGGCCGCGCCCTGCAGGCACCGGGCCGCGGTCAGCAGGGCCGCCGAGCTGGCCGTCGCGGCGAGGACCGCGGCCACGGCGAGGACCGCCAGGCCGGCCAGAATGACGCGGCGGTGCCCGAACCGGTCACCCAGGCGCGCGCCGAGCATCAGCAGGCCGCCGAAGAACATGGCGTAGCCCGCGGAGATCAAGCTGGCCGCGCCGGACGGCGCCCGCAGGCTGGTCAGCATGGCTGGCAGCGCGGTGACCACGACGGTCACTCCGAGGACGTCGACGAACTGCACTAGGCACAGCGATACCACGGCCGTCCTGGTGCTGACCCTCACCAGGGCTCAACTAACCGGTCAGCGGGCCGGTAAACCCACCCCGTTACCTTTGGCCGGGCTGATCCGTCGACGCAGTGTCACCAACTTACGAAAGCTCAAGGGGATCGACATGAACGCACGATTCGGCTACTACGGCAACGGCATGGCCGCGAAGTTCATCAAGTACATCAACTCGGCGGGCGCGGTCGTCTCGAACTCGGGCCTGCCGGCCGCCACGCAGAACCTGGTGAAGATCCGGGCCAGCCAGATCAACGGCTGCGCGGTCTGCACCGACATGCACACCAAGGACGCCGCGCACGACGGGGAAAGCCAGGTCCGGCTCAACCTGGTCGCGGCGTGGCGGGACGCGACGGTCTTCACCGACGCCGAGCGGGCCGCGCTGGACCTCACCGAGCAGGGCACCCGGCTGGCCGACGCCGCGGCCGGAGTCACCGACGAGACCTGGGCGAACGCGGCCAAGCACTACGACGACGATCAGCTCGCCGCGCTGGTGTCGCTCATCGCCCTCATCAACGCCTACAACCGGGTCAACGCCATCACCCGGCAGCCCGCCGGGAACTACCAGCCCGGGCAGTGGGGCTGAACAGCGCCGCTACTGGCCGGTCACGCCGTCGGCCATCTCGCGGAGGATGTCGAGGTGGCCGTTGTGCCGCGCGGTCTCTTCGATGAGGTGGAACAGCACCCAGCGCAGCGTGACCGGCTCGTCCCGCCAGGACAGCGCGCCGCGGGACGGGGTGTCGAGGTCCAGCGGGGCCACCAGCGCGTTGAGCTGCGTGCAGCTGGCCCGGTACTCGGCCAGCAGCCGGGCCAGGGGGACGTCCAGGCCGAGGCGCATCTCCGCGTCGGGGTCCTCCTCGGTGATCGGCATACGGTCCTCCTCGCCGAGCAAGATCACCCGGATCCAGTAGTACTCCACCCAGCGCAGGTGGCTGACCAGGGAGGAGACGGCGGTGAGCGGCGAGCCGGGCAGGGGCGCGCGGCGGGCCTGCTCGTCGGTGAGCCCGGCGCACTTCACGTGCACGGTGTCGCGCACGTATTCCAGCATCGTGGTCAGGACCGTGCGTTCGTCCCAGGTCAGCGGGACGTCGTCGGTCCGGGTGGACGCGGTGATCGGCGGGGCGGCGGCCGCGGCGCGGACGAGGTCCTCGCTCAGCACGGGGCGGGAATCAGGATCCATGGGACCCTTCATACCGAGGATTCAGGCGCGGGGTGACCGGATGAGCGCGCCGACCCGAAGTGCGGCGGCCAGCGCGGCGGGCTGGCCGGTGCGCGCGTAGACCTCGGCCGCGGTGTCGGTGAACTTGATGACGTGCTCGTCGCCGTGGGCCACGGCGCGGTCGATGGCCTCGGCGGCGCTTTCGGGCGCAGTGCTTTCGGGCGCAGTGCTTTCGGGCGCAGTGCTTTCGGGCGCAGTGCTTTCGGGCCGGGCGGCCTCGGCGGGGGCGTAGGCGGCGAAGATCGCCGCGCTGGCGGTCCAGACCGCAGTCAGGCTGGGCGCCCACAGGTCGTCGGGCAGGGCCGGGAGGGCGTGCAGGACGGCGTTCGGGGCGGTGGCGGTATGCACCAGCAGGACGGGGTGGCCGTGGCCGTGACTGAGATAGCGCAGCGTCGCAGCGGCCACCAGGTCGGCGAGCCGGTCCGGGACCTGCTCGGGGGCGGTGGCCGGGCGCAGCCGGCCCACGGCGTCCGGCCAGCCGGACTCCGGCGTCAGCTGGCCGAAACGGGCGGCGAGGTTGCCCTGCTGGCGGGCGATGCGGGGCACGGCGTCCAGCGCGGCCTGCGGGTCCAGCCGGCCCGCCGGGCTGGCGGCGGGCGGCACGGACCGGGAGCGCGCGGCCCAGAACGCCAGCGCGTGCCCGAGCTCGTCGCGGGTGGGCTGGTCCTCGTTGCTGGTCAGCAGCGTGCGGACCACGTGACCGGTGCGGATCACGCCGTGCGTGGCCCCGGCCGCGATCCCGGGCAGCAGCCGCGGCCACCAGGTCGCGAGGAGCTGGCGCCAGGGCTGCTCGGTCAGCTGGCGGGCGAAGTAGGCGGTCCAGTCGCCGATCCGGCGGCCGTCGCCCAGCGCCTGCGGCCAGGACGTGTCGGTGATCTCGCCGATGGGCCGGGGCAGGTCGTCCAGGCGGCGGATGTAGGCGTCGACCCAGCCGGGCACGACCTCGGCGCGCCCCCGGCGGACGAGCACCTCGGCCGCCATCGGGCCGTGGTTGGTCAGCTGGTCGGCACCCCACTCCGGGCCGGTGCGGTGGAACCGCTGATACGCCTCGGTCAGCGCTGCGCCGCTCATCGGACCAGGATAACCAGCGGGTGGTCCGGCGGTGAGGCCAATCAACGGCAGGAAACTGAAGCCAATGAACGGGTAGCGTCGGGACGTGGATCTGGAGATCGACTTCAGGACCGGGAGCTCGCTTCGCCGCCAGCTCGAGGACGCGCTGCGGGTGGCGATCCGCTCCGGCCGGCTGGTGCCGGGGTCGGCCCTGCCGCCCAGCCGTGACCTGGCCGAGCAACTGGGCGTGTCGCGGGGCGTGGTGGTCGACAGCTACGCGCAGCTGGCCACCGAGGGTTACCTGGCGGCCCGGCGCGGATCGGGGACCCGGGTGGCGGAGCTGGCGGCCGCGGGCGTTCCGCCGGCTCCGCGGCGGGTCGAGCCGCCGCACCGGTTCCGGTATGACCTGCGGCCCGGGCAGGCCGACTTCCACGCCTTCCCGAGGGCCGGCTGGAAGGCGGCGCTGATGCGCGCGCTGCGGGAGCTGCCCGACACCCGGCTCGGCTACGCCAACCACCGCGGCATCGCCGAGCTGCGGAACGCGGTGGCCGGATACCTGGCCCGGGTGCGCGGCGTGGTGGTGGAGCCCGAGCACGTGGTGGTCTGCTGCGCGGCATCCCAGGCGCTGACCGTGCTCTGGCACGCGCTGCGGCACCAGGGCGGGCGGCGGGTCGCGATCGAGGATCCCGGCTGGCGCTGGCAGCGGTACACCGTCGAGCACGCCGGGCTGGAGGCGGTCCCGGTGCGGGTGGACGGGGACGGCATGGTCGTTTCGGAGCTGGCCGCGGCCGACGTGGACGCGGTGGTGATGACCCCGGCGCACCACTACCCGACCGGGGTGGTCATGACCGCCGAGCGCCGCGGCGCCCTGATCGCGTGGGCGCGCGAGCGCGGGGCGCTGATCGTGGAAGACGACTACGACGTCGAGTACCGGTTCGGGCGCGATCCGGTGGCCTCGCTGCAGGGCCTGGCGCCGGACCTGGTGGCGTTCGTGGGGACGACGAGCAAGACGCTGGCCCCGGCGTTGCGCCTGGCCTGGGTCGTGCCGCCCTCGCACCTGATCGACGACGTCGAGAACGTGCTGCTCGTGACCGGCGTGACCCCGCCGACCCTGGACCAGATCGCGATGGCCTCGTTCATCGAGGACGCCGCGCTCGAGCGTCACCTGCGGGCCATGCGCCGCCGGTACCGTTTGAAGCGCGACGTGCTGGTGGCCGAGCTGGGCAAGCGGCTCCCGGAGGTCCGGGTGAGCGGGACGGCGGCCGGGCTGCACGTGCTCGCCTGGCTGCCCGACGGCGCCGACGAGCACGCCACGGCGATGCGGGCCCGGCATTACAGCGTGGGCGTCCACGAGCTGCACCGCCACTGCACCACTCAGGCGCCGTCGGGGCCGGCGCTGCTGCTCGGGTTCGCCCTGCCGACGGAATCCGAGCTGGTCACCGCGACCGGGTTGCTGGCCTCCGCGCTCTGCTTATCCGGTTGCGCCTATCCCGGTTGCCCGGCGGACCCGCCGGCGGCCAGGCGCATGAGGTCGGTGTCGAGGTCGATGTCGGTCTGCGTGCCGCCCGCGCTGCCGTACTCGTGGGTGTAGTTCTGCCAGGACTGGTCCTTGATCTGGCGGGCGAAGCCGCTTTCCATCAGCAGCACGAGCTCGAGCGCGGCACGGTCGATGCGGGTGGCCAGGGCCGGATCGCCCCAGTCCTCCGGCGCGGCGAACAGCGAGGTCGGCGTCGTCATGGTGCGCAGGTAGGCGAACATGGGCCGCATCGCCTCGTCCGCGACCAGGGCGTGCCTGGCGGTTCCGGCGGTCGCGGCGAGCACGACCGGCTTGGCGATCAGCAGGTCGTTGTCCAGTACGTGGAAGAACGAGGTGAACAGGCCGCTGGGGCCGGCCTTGTAGACCGGGGCGGCGGCGACGATGCCATCGGCCTCGCCCAGGAGGGTCATGGCCTGCTGCAGCTTGGGCGTGACCAGCTGGGTGGTAAGCGCGGTGGTGATGTCGGCGGCGAGCTCGCGCAGCTCGATGACGCCGACCGTCACGGTGTTGTCGTGGCGGGCCGCGAGGGCCACGGCGCGTTCGGCGGTGCGGTCGGCGAGGAGCCGGGTCGAGGAGGGGTCGCTGGTGCCGGCGCTGATCACGACGAGCCGGAATTCGTTGTTCATGCGGGAGGGTCCTCGTTGTGATGGGCCAGTTTCAGGCAGATGCTCTGCAGCTGCTTGAGCTCGGCGGGGTCCAGTTCGGCGGTCATGGCCCGGGCCACGCCGCGGGCGTGCTGGCGGCCGATCTGGCGCTGCAGGGCGCGGCCGGCCTGGGTGAGCGACAGGCGGACGCCGCGTCCGTCGGCGGGGTCGGCGCAGCGCTCGACCAGGCCGCGCTCGGCCAGCCGGTCCACCAGGCGGGACAGGGCCGGCTGGCTGAGCAGGACGTGGCGGTTCAGCTCGCGCAGGTTGATGGGGACCGGGCACTTGGACAGGGTGTACAGCACGTCGTAATCGCGCATGGACGCACCCTCCCAGATGTCCTCGGCGGCGAACTGCTTCATCAGCACGGCGTGGGCGGACAGCAGGGCCTCCCAGGCGTCGTTGGCCAGATTCGTCATTGCTCGTCGTCGCCGGTTTGGTGGCCGCTGCCGCTGTCGCTGTCCTGGTAGGGGGATTCGCCGGCGGTGTTGTCGCCGCGGTTGGCGTTCGGGCGCGGCTGGCGGGCGGGCTGGTCGCCGTACTTCGCCTTGACCAGGCTGGCGTGAGTGGGAGCCTCGGGCGTCTCCGGGTCCTGCCGGGCGGCGATCTCCTTGCGCAGCACGGGCACGACTTCCTCGCCGAGCAGGTCAAGCTGGTCCAGGACGGTCTTCAGCGGCAGGCCCGCGTGGTCCATCAGGAACAGCTGGCGCTGGTAGTCGCCGAAGTGCTCGCGGAAGGTCAGGGTCTTGTCGATGACCTCCTGCGGGCTGCCCACGGACAGCGGGGTGAGCTTGGCGAAGTCCTCCAGGCTCGGGCCGTGGCCGTAGACCGGGGCCTCGTTGAAGTAGGGGCGGAACTCCCTGATGGCGTCCTGGCTCTTCCTGGCGATGTAGGCCTGGCCGCCCAGGCCGATGATGGCCTGCTTCTGCGTGCCGTGGCCGTAGTGGGCGTAACGCTGCCGGTAGAAGTCAATGAGGCGCATGTAGTGCTCTTTGGGCCAGAAGATGTTGTTGGCGAAGTAGCCGTCGCCGTAGTACGCGGCCTGCTCGGCGATCTCGGGGGTGCGGATCGAGCCGTGCCACACGAACGGCGGCACGTCGTCCAGCGGCCGCGGGATGCTGGTGAACCCCTGGAGCGGGGTGCGGAACTTGCCGTCGGCGTCCACGACGTCCTCGCGCCACAGCCGGTGCAGCAGGTTGTAGTTCTCCAGCGCCAGCGGCAGGCTCTGCCGGATGTCCTGGCCGAACCACGGGTAGACCGGAGCCGTGTTGCCGCGGCCCAGCATCAGGTCCATCCGGCCCTTGCTCAGGTGCTGCAGCATCGCGTACTCCTCGGCGATGCGCACCGGATCGTTTGTCGTGATCAGCGTGGTGCTGGTGGTGACGATGAGCCTTTTGGTGGTCGCCGCGATGTAAGCCAGCAGCGTGGTCGGTGCGGAGGAGAAGAACGGCGGGTTGTGGTGCTCGCCGATCGCGAACACATCGAGCCCGGCCTCCTCGGTCTTCTGCGCGATCTGCACGATCGCGTCGATCCGTTCGGCCTCGCTCGGCGTCTCACCCGACACGGGATCCCGGGTGATGTCGCTGACCGAGAAGATCCCGAACTGCATGGCGTGCCTCCTGCGTTTCCCGCCGTTCTGTCGCGGCGGGCCGGATATATGCGTTTGCATGTATCTCTAGCAGTACGACGGCACGGATTATTCCGCGGGGGATACCGCTTGGCCGGTGCGGGCGCTGGTGCGGGCGGCGTCCAGGACGACGGCGGTGGCCACGGCGTCCCACGGATTGACCGGCATCGGCCGCTCGCCGCGCACCGCGGCGGCGAAGGCGGGGTAGAACAGGTCCCACGAGCCGCGCACGGACGCGACCGGCTCGCTGACGTCGCCGCGGTGCAGGCGCCCCCAGCGCTCGGGCGGCTCGGTGCCCCACTGACCGGCTGCTTTCGCGGGTGATTCCCCGTCGCGGAGCCGAGCCTCCTGGCCGTCGACGTCGGCGATGACATAGGCACCGGTGGTCCCGGCGGCTCGGATCCGGGGGCCGGGGGCGCCCTGCCAGTAGCTGCCCCACAGGTGGGACCGCACGCCGCCCTCGTGGGTCAGGGCGACGAACACGTCGTCGTCGAACCCTTCCGGGTCGGCGCGGTGATGCACCTCAGCGTACACGCCGGTCACCGGGCCGGCCAGGACCAGGGCCTGGTCGGCGAGGTGGCTGCCGAAGTCCAGCAGGGTGCCGCCACCAGCCGCGCCCGGGCCGCGCCCCGGCCGGAACCGCTCGAACCGCGACTCGAAGACGAGCAGGGTGCCAAGTGCGTCCTGGCTGAGGAGCTCGCGCAGGGTCAGGAAGTCCGAGTCCCAGCGGCGGTTCTGGTACACGGTGAGGGGAACCTCGAGCTGCTCGGCGAGCTGGACGGTGGCGCGGGCTTGTTCCGCATCCAGGGCGAACGGCTTGTCGCAGACCACGGCCAGGCCCAGGCGCAGCGCCTGCTGGGTGAGCGCGACGTGGGTGGCCGCCGGAGTGGAGATGGCCACCGCCTCGGCCCCGGCGCGGGCCAGTGCGGCCAGGTCGTCGAAGGCCGGGAGGCCGAAATCGCCGGCCGCCTGGCCGCGGCGCTCAGGTGAGGTGGTGACCACGCCGAGGAACTCGCAGTTATCGGCCGAGGCGATCAGCGGCGCGTGAAAGTAGCGGCCGCCCAGGCCGTAGCCGGCCAGGCCGATGCGGACAGGTGCGGGCATGACGGGCTCCTATGTGAAGGGACAGCCAGGACGGAACATGGGTAGGGCTGGGGCAAATCTAGGTGACGACTCCCGATTTCGCGCCCGACCCGCCGCCATACGGTCGCCTTGTAGTCATCACGAGCCGAAGGAGACCATCATGAATTCGATCCGCCGCATCCGCCGTTCGGTCATCGCCCTGGCCGCCTTGGCCGCCAGCCTTATGGTGACGTTCGGAGCCACGCCCGCGTTCGCCCGGCTGGAGCCCGCTGACCCGCCCGGATACGTGGCGCCGGCCTCGGTCCCGGCCCAGGTGCGTACGATCGTGGCCGGCGGGATGCCCGGCTGGCAGATCGCCCTGATCGCCGCGGGCGCCGCCCTGATCGCCGCCGCCCTTGCGGTGCTCGCGGACCGGGCCCTGGCTGCTCGCCGCCGGGCAGTCATCTCGGCCGCGTAAGCCATGCGGGGCACGGCAGGAAGAGCGGCCGGGCCGGCGCCGCGAAATATAGGCAGCGCGGACGGGAAACTGGTACCCAATGCCGATGCCGCGCGGAGCCGGCCGCCATACGTCGCGGTGAACGCATTCGTTGAACACAGGAGCATGACATGCCACGATTCATGGACTTTCACCCGGATCTGAAGCTGCCGTCCGAGGCCATCGCGCAGATCGCCGAGGACACCCGGAACGGCACGGCCGACGACTTCGGCGTGCGCCAGGTCGAGCTGTATCACAACGCGGACGGCCAGGTGTACTGCCTGCTGGACGGGCCCGACGAGGACGCGATCCGCAAGCACCACGCCGCGCTCGGCGTCCCGTGCGGGGACGTCCACCGGGTCGACGGCCTGACCTGACCGGCGCTCTTATGCGGGGGTGGGGTACCGAGCGATCGGTACCCCGCGGCGCGTCGGGGTCAGAGCGAGTAGACGGTCGGTCTGCTGGGCTCGTTGCTCGACGTGCTGCAGTGAGGCGAGGACCTCGTCAGAGGGCAATTCCCTGGCGATCAGGCCCGCGTTTCCCGATGCTTCGCGGAACGCGCGGACGTGGGTCTCACGCCGGGCCGCCTCCTTGCGGCGTTGAGCCGCTTCCGGGTCGAGCTCGAGCGCCAGGCGGTGCGCGGCGGATCTCAGTTTGCCGAACGTCAGGGACGGAGCTTGCTGGCAGAGGATCTCGTCGGCGCGGGCGGCGTCCTCGGGCTTGAGGAAACGGGTCTCGTCCTCGATGATCTGCAGGTGCACGGGATGGATCCGCCCGGCGGCCAGCGCCGCGAGCCGGGTCCAGGCGGCCCGGGACTCCAGCCGCAGGGAGGCGGAGATGATTCCGGCGAGTTGGTCGTCGGAGGTGCCCTTCAGGCCCCGGGCATCGTCGCCGGTGACGGCGCCGACCACGGCGGCCAGCAGCGGACCGGGTGCCATGGTGTCGGCGCGGCCGTCCTCGGTGAACCCTTCCAGGGTCAGTTCCTCCGCTGGGAGGCAAACGAACAGGCCCTGCTCCGGACCGTCCCAGTCCTCATCGGGCAGCAAGGAGCCATCGGGCTCCTCGTCTGGGCCGCGATCGGGAACCGGTTCGGGAAGCATGCACCACCGCCCGTTCGGAAGAAATTTAAGAATCCCCTTACGGACATGATACCGTTAACTGGACAGAATACGAACACTAGTTTGAGAGCTTTTGGGAGGGTGCCGGGGTTCGGCGATCCGTGAGGTGGGGCCGCGGGACAGGGGGGGCGGGGCGTCCGCGGGGACACGGGGGCATGCCGGCGGTCATGATCCGGGCGCTGGAGGCGCTGGCCCGGATCATGACCGAGACGACCAGCGACGGGCAGCGCCGCGTGCTGCTCGAGCAGGCGGCCATGATCGACCGGGCCAGCGAGCGGTCGGTGCCCGAGGCCGCCGACCGGGCCGACATCCGGCGGCGCTACGAGGCGATCCTGACCATGGAGTCGATGCTGACCGCGAGCGAGCGGAAGGCGTAGCCGGGCCGGAGGCGGGAAGGGGGGGCGGGGCCGGGGGGCGGGGGCCGGAGGCCGGAAGGGGCGGGAGGGTGGATGCCGGGGGCCGAAAGGGCCGGGAGGGTGGATGCCGGAGGCCGAAAGGGGCGGGGGGCGGGGGCCGGAGGCGGAAAAAAGAAAGTCTGCCGCGTCGGATACGGCGTCGGGCCGTTCGTGGAACGGGTGCGGGGATGTCACCGCGGCATCCCCTTGAGGATTACCGGAGGGACACATGAAGTACGTCATCTTGCTGCTGAACACCGAGGCGGCGCGGACCATGTCCGAGGCCGAGGGCCAGCAGTGGTACGCGGAGATCGGCGCCTGGTACGAGAAGGGCGGCGGCGGCTCGGGCAAGCTCGCCGAGACCGGCTACCAGCTCGCGCCGCCGGAGACGGCCAGGACCGTCCGGGCCAGCGGCGTCACCGACGGCCCGTTCATGGAGACCAAGGAGGCGCTCGGCGGGTACTCGGTGCTCGAGACCGACACCATCGAGGAGGCCATCGAGATCGCGCAGACCTGGCCCGGGGTGGACAAGGGCTGGATGGCGGTCGAGGTCCGGCCCGTCATCGAGATGTAGGGCCCCTTCGCGAGCTCAGAACGACAGGCGGCGGGCGATGAGCTCGCGCTCGGCCGGGTTGCTGGCCAGCGCGAGCGCCCGCTCGCTGGCCTCCCAGGCCTCGTCCTGGCGGCCGAGCGCCATGAGCAGCCCGGCGCGCAGCGCGTGGAACAGGCGGTACCCGTCCAGGTCGCCGGCCAGGGGCTCGATCTCGGCCAGCGCTTCGCCGGGTCCGCTGGTGTACCTGGTGGCCACGGCCCGGTTGAGCAGCACCACGGGGGACGGGGTTAGCTCCTGCAGCCGGTCGTACAGCATGCGGATCTGGCGCCAGTCGGTTTCGGTATAACTGGGGGCTTCGGTGTGCAGCGCGGCGATGGCCGCCTGGACCTGGTACGGGCCGGACGCGCGCATGGCCAGGGCCTGGTCGAGCAGCCGGATGGCCTCGCCGATCAGCTCTGGGTTCCACCGGGCCCGGTCCTGGTCGGCGAGCCGGACCAGCCGCCCCCAGCCGTCGAACCGGGTCGCGGCCCGGGACTCGTGCAGCAACTCCAGCGCGAGCAGGCCGAGGACCTCCGGCTCGCGCGGCATCAGCCGGTGCAGCAGCCGGGTCAGCGTCACCGCCTGGGCGGCGAGGTCGCGCCGGGCGGGCTGGCGGCCCGCACTGGCCAGGTAGCCCTCGTTGAAGACCAGGTAGACGACGGCGAGCACCTCGGCGAGGCGTTCGGCCAGATGATCGGGATCGGGCACGCGCACGTCGGCGTTCGCCTTGCGCAGCGTGTTGCGCGCCCGGAGCAGGCGCTGGGTCATGGCGGGTTCGGTGACCAGGAACGCGGCGGCGATCTGGGCCGTGGTCAGGCCGCAGACGGCGCGCAGGGTCAGGGCGATCTGCGACTCGCGGGGCAGCGCCGGGTGGCAGCAGGCGAAGACCATGCCGAGCAGGTCGTCGTCCTCGGTGTCGGCGCCGTCCCAGGTCTCGGTCATCGTCGCGGCGAGCAGCGCGAGCTTGTCCTGCCCGGCGCGGGCCCGGCGCAGCCGGTCGATGGCCTTGCGGCGGGCGGTGGTGGCCAGCCAGCCGCCGCGGTTGGGCGGGATCTGGCCGTCGCGCCAGTGCTCGATGGCCTCGATGAAGGCGTCCTGGACGGCGTCCTCGGCCAGCCCCACGTCACCGAGCCGCGCGGCCAGTGCGGCCCTGATCCGGGTCGCCTCCTCGTGGTAGACCCGCTCGAGCTCGGCTGCGTCCAAGGTCCCTTACGCGGCCTCAGGCGCCGCTGAACCGGGCCGGCCGCTTTTCCGCGAACGCCGCGACACCCTCGGCGAAGTCGCCGGAGGCGGCCATCTCCTGCTGGATCCCGGCCTCGAACTCCAGCTGGCCGTCCATCCGCTCATACAGCCACCGGTTCAGCTGCCGCTTGGTGCCGGCGTAGGACCGGGTGGCGCCGGCGGCCAGGCGGTCCAGCAGGGCCGCGGATTGTTCGGCGAACTCGGCGTCCGGCCAGACGCGGTTGATCAGGCCCCACTCCCGGGCGGTCCGGGCGTCGAGCCGCTCCCCCAGCATGGCCAGCTCCGCGGCCCGGGTGAAGCCGACCCGGGCCGGCACGAACAGCGACGAGCCGCCGTCCGGGACCAGGCCGATGTTGACGAACGCGAGCTGGAAGAACGCCGACTCGGCGGCGATAACAAGGTCGCAGGCCAGAGCCAGCGACAGACCGATGCCGGCCGCGGGCCCGTTGACGGCGGCGATGACCGGCTTGGGCATCAGCCGTAGGCCGGTAATGATCGGGTGATACTGCTGGGTCAGCCGCTGGTACACGTCCGGCGGCCCCCCGTCGGGCCGGTCGGAGATGTCCTTCAGGTCGGCGCCGCTGGAGAAGGCGCGGCCAGCGCCGGTGACGGTCACGGCCCGGACCTCCGGGTCGTCGGTGACCAGCCGGATGACATCCAGCAGGTCGACGGCGAACTGCGTGTTCCACGCGTTCAGCCGATCGGGCCGGTTCAGCTCGACCTTGGCCCCGGGTCCCCGGCGGTACAGGTTGACCGTTTCATACTGGTGGTACAGCTCATAGTCACCCACGCGGGTCATGCTACCGCGTGGGCCGGCGAGCCGATCGAAGGGAGATCACCGCAGTGCCAGCCAAGAACACGGTGCCAGCCAAGAACACGGTGCCAGCCAAGAACACGGGGCCAGCCAAGAACACGGGGCCAGCCAAGAACAAGAACGCGCCGCGGCCGGCGAAGCTGCCGCGGGAGGTGTACGAGCGGGAGCTGTACCGGCTGCAGGGCGAGCTGGTCAAGATGCAGGGCTGGATGCGGGCGGCGGGCGCCCGGATGGTGGTGATCTTCGAGGGCCGGGACGCGGCCGGGAAGGGGGGCACGATCAAACGGGCCTCGGAGTACCTCAACCCGCGCAGCGCCCCGGTCGTGGCGTTGCCCGCGCCGACCGAGCGGGAAACTGGGCAGTGGTACTTCCAGCGGTACGTGGAACACCTGCCGACCACGGGCGAGCTGGTCCTGTTCGACCGGAGCTGGTACAACCGGGCCGGTGTGGAGCACGTGATGGGGTTCTGCACCCAGCAGGAGTACATCCGGTTCCTGCACCAGTGCCCGATCTTCGAGCGGCTGCTGGTCGAGGACGGCATCCTGCTGCGCAAATACTGGTTCTCGGTCAGCGACGAGGAGCAGCAGCGCCGGTTCCGGGACCGGCTCGCCGACCCGATGCGCCGGTGGAAGCTGTCCGGGATGGACCTGGAGTCGATCACCCACTGGGAGGACTACTCACGGGCCAAGGACGAGATGTTCGTGCACACCGACATTCCCGAAGCCCCGTGGCACGTGCTGGAGAGCGACGACAAGCGCCGCGCGCGGGTCAACATGATCGCGCATCTGCTCAGCACCGTCCCCTACAGCGACATCGAGCCGCCCAAGCTCAAGCTCCCGCCCCGGCCGCCGTCGCGCGGCTACGTCCGGACGCCGCGAGACATGCAGGCCTACGTCCCCGACCACGCCGCCGAGCTGCTGGCCAGGAACGGGCACTAGCCGGGCACCGCGAGTTCAGCCGCTGTTATCGGCGGCCCCGGGGCAGGCCGCCGGGCGGGCATGAAACTATGCCGTGGGGAAAGGTAGCAGCGCGAGGAGGCAGCACATGGCGGTGATCCCTCTGCCCGAACGCAAGGCGTGGCAGGAGCTCAAGCGGCACCACGCCGAGATCGCCGGCCAGCACCTGCGGGAGCTGTTCGCCGCGGACCCCGGCCGGGGCGAGCGGCTGACCGCGGAGGCGGCCGGGCTCTACCTCGACTACTCCAAGAACCGGGTCACCGACGAGACGATGCGGCTGCTCGTCCAGCTGGCCGTCGAGTCCGGCGTGCCGGAGCGGCGGGACGCCATGTTCCGCGGCGAGCACATCAACGTGTCCGAGGACCGGGC
Organism: uncultured Actinomycetes bacterium; assembly: GCA_963819785.1. Lineage (GTDB taxonomy): Bacteria > Actinomycetota > Actinomycetes > Streptosporangiales > Streptosporangiaceae > Palsa-504. The sequence continues at coordinate 1,099,769 of CAWFXW010000026.1, forward strand.
GGTGCTGCACGTGGCGCTGCGGATGCCGCGGAGCGCGTCGCTGGTCGTGGACGGCGCCGACGTGGTGGCGCAGGTGCACGAGGTGCTCGACCGGATGGCGGACTTCGCGAACCGGGTCAGGTCCGGGGAGTGGAAGGGTCACACCGGCAAGCCGATCCGCAACGTGGTGAACATCGGGATCGGCGGCTCGGACCTGGGCCCGGTGATGGCGTACGAGGCGCTGCGGCACTACGCGACGCGCGACATCACGTTCCGGTTCGTGTCCAACGTGGACTCCACCGACTTCGCCGAGGCGGTGCGGGATCTGGACGCCGAGCAGACCCTGTTCATCATCTCCTCCAAGACGTTCGGCACGCTGGAGACGCTGACCAACGCCACGTCCGCGCGGGACTGGGTGGTGTCGGCTCTGGGAAGCATGGACGCGGTGGCCAAGCACTTCGTCGCGGTGTCGACTAATGAGGAGCGGGTGGCCAAGTTCGGCATCGACACCGCCAACATGTTCGGGTTCTGGGACTGGGTCGGCGGCCGGTACTCGATGGACTCGGCGATCGGGCTGTCCACCATGGTGGCGCTCGGGCCCGAGGGGTTCGGCGAGATGCTGGCCGGGTTTTATCTGATGGACGAGCATTTCCGGACCGCGCCGCTGGAGCGGAACCTGCCGGTAATCATGGGGTTGCTCGCGGTTTGGTACCGCGACTTCTTCGGGCTGCAGAGTTACGGGGTCATGCCGTACGAGCAGTACCTCAAGCGCTTCCCGGCCTACCTGCAGCAGCTGACCATGGAATCCAACGGCAAGCACGTCACGCTGGCGGGCGAGCACGTGTCCTACGACACCGGCGCGGTGTTCTGGGGCGAGCCGGGGACCAACGGCCAGCACAGCTTCTACCAGCTCATCCACCAGGGCACCACGACGATCCCGGTCGACCTGATCGGCTTCGGCAAGACGCTCAACCCGCTGCGCGACCACCACGACATCCTGTCCTCCAACGTGTTCGCGCAGGCGCAGGGGCTGGCGTTCGGCAAGACCGAGGCCGAGGTCCGGGCCGAGGGCACCCCGGAGAACGTGGTGCCGCACCGGGTGATGGAGGGCAACCGGCCCTCGAACGTGCTGCTGGCCGAGATCCTCACGCCGCGGATCCTGGGCGCGCTGGTCGCGCTGTACGAGCACAGCGTGTTCACCCAGGGAGCCATCTGGGACATCGATTCGTTCGACCAGTGGGGCGTGGAGCTCGGCAAGGTGCTGGCGGTGGCGATCATTCCCGAGCTCACCAGCGAGGCGGAGCCCGCGCTCGGCCACGACTCCTCCACCAACAACCTCATCCGCCGGTACCGGGCGCTCAAGGCCCTTTGACGACACAAGGACGGACCAGTCATGCCAACTGACACGCCGATGCAGCTCGGGATGATCGGGCTGGGCCGGATGGGCGCGAACCTCGTCCGCCGGCTGATGCGCGATGGCCACCGGTGCGTGGCCTACGACCGGAACCCGGACGCGGTCAAGTCTTTGGTGAGTGAGGGCGCGACCGGCGCGGAGAGCCTGGCCGACTTCGTGGCCAAGCTGGACAAGCCGCGCGCCATGTGGATCATGGTGCCGGCCGGCGTCGTCGAGTCCACCCTCGAGCAGCTCAAGCCGCTGCTCGACGCGGACGACATCGTGATCGACGGCGGGAACTCCTACTACCGGGACGACATCCCCCGGGCCAAGGACCTCAAGCGCGACGGCATCCACTTCATCGACGTCGGAACGAGCGGCGGCGTGTGGGGCCTGGACCGGGGCTACTGCCTGATGATCGGCGGCGAGGACGAGCCGGTGCGCCGGCTGAACCCGATCTTCCTGACCATCGCGCCCGGCAAGGGCAGCGCCGAGCCCACCCCGGGCCTGGCACCGGGGGGCACCGCCGAGCAGGGCTACCTGCACTGCGGGCCGTCCGGGGCGGGCCACTTCGTCAAGATGGTGCACAACGGCATCGAATACGGCATGATGGCCGCGATCGCCGAGGGTCTGTCGGTCATCAAGGGCGCGGACGTGGGCCTGCACCAGGACGAAATCGACGCGGAGACCGCGCCGCTGCGCGACCCCTGGGCCTACCAGTACGAGATCGACATCAGCGACGTGGCCGAGGTGTGGCGCCGGGGCTCGGTGATCGGCTCCTGGCTGGTCGACCTGGCCGCCGCCGCCTTCGCCAAGTCACCCGACCTGGCCGGATTCAGCGGGCGCGTGTCCGATTCCGGCGAGGGCCGCTGGACGGTGCTGGCCGCGGTGGACGAGGGCGTGCCCGCCTCGGTGATCGCCGCGTCGCTGTACGAGCGGTTCGACTCCCGCGACAACGGCGAGTTCACCTGGAAGGTCCTGTCCGCACTGCGCTCGGAGTTCGGCGGCCACATGGAGAAGCCCGCCGCCGCAGGCGGCCCGACCGGTAAGGCCTGAGCGCATGAGCAGCAACGGATACACGCGGCCGGAGAACCACGTGGTCGTGATCTTCGGCGCCACCGGCGACCTGGCCAAGCGCAAGCTGCTGCCCGGGTGGTTCCACCTGTACGCGGCGGGCCTGCTGCCCAAGGAGTTCCGCCTGATCGGCTCGGCGCCGCCGAAGTCGGCCATGACCGACGAGGAGTTCCGCGAGTACGCCCGGCAGTCGTGCGCCGACTTCTGCATCACCAAGCCCACCGATCCCCGCTGGCCGGACTTCATCAAGAACCTGTCGTTCGCCGCCGCCGAGCCCGGTAACTTCGGGGACCTCGTGGCGGCGGTCCAGCGAGCCGAGAAGGAGATCGGCGGCACCCACGGGCGGCTGTACCACCTGGCCATACCGCCGGTCGCCTTCACCTCGGTGGTGGGCATGCTCGGCGAGTCCGGCCTGGCCCGCGGAGCCCGGGTCATCATCGAGAAGCCGTTCGGCACCGACCTGGACTCGGCGCGCAAGCTGAACCAGGCGGTGCACGCGGTGTTCGACGAGTCGCAGGTCTTCCGGATCGACCACTTCCTGGGCAAGGAGTCGGTCGACAACATACTGGCCTTCCGGTTCGCGAACGGGCTCTTCGAGCCGGTCTGGAACCGCGACCACATCCGGTACGTGCAGATCGACGTGCCGGAGACGCTGACCATCGAGGGGCGGGCCGCGTTCTACGACGCGACCGGCGCCTACCGGGACATGGTGGTGACCCACCTGTTCCAGGTGCTCGCGTTCGTGGCCATGGAGCCGCCGGTGTCGCTAAGCGCCGGGCCGCTGCGAGACGAGAAGTCCAAGGTGTACCAGTCGCTGCGACCGCTGGACCCCCGGCATGTCGTGCGCGGGCAGTACGAGGGGTACCTCGCCGAGCCGGGGGTCGCGGCCGGCTCGCAGACCGAGACGATGGTCGCGGTGCGGGCCGAGGTGGAAAACTGGCGCTGGCACGGGGTGCCGTTCTTCCTGCGTTCGGGCAAGGCCATGGCCGCCAGCCGGCAGATCGTGACGCTCGGCTTCCACGAGCCGCCGACCCGGATGTTCCACGTGCACCGCAGGGATATCCCGACCGGCCGGATGAACGAGCTCGTCATCGACTTCGCCGACCCGGGCTCGATCACCACCGAGTTCCTGGCCAAGGTCCCCGGCCCGGAGCTGAGCCTGGGCCACGCCACGATGACGTTCAAGTACGAGGACTCGTTCATCCAGGCGAATGCGCTCGAGGGCTACGAGCACCTGATCCTGCAGGCCATGATCGGCGACCAGACGCTGTTCACCCGCTCGGACTCGATCGAGCGGCTGTGGGAAATCTCCGAGCCGCTGCTGGAGAAGCCGCCGCCGGTCGAGCCGTACGCCGTCGGATCGTGGGGCCCGGACTCGGTCCGCAAGATGATCGAGCCCAGCCACTGGCACCTGTCCGGACACTAGGCGCGGGTGTCCTGGCGGATGGAGAGCCGGCCGCGGGACATCACCCCGATCCGCTGAGCCCGGCGGACCACCGAACTGTCGTGGCTGACCAGGACCAGGGTCAGCCGGCGCTCGCGCCACAGCGTGTCGAGCAGGCCGATGATCTCGTCCCTGGTGTCCTCGTCCAGGTTGCCGGTCGGCTCATCGGCCAGCAGCACCCGGGGCTCCTTGACCAGGGCCCGGGCGATGGCCACCCGCTGCTGCTGGCCGCCGGAAAGCTCACCGGGCAGGTGCTGAGCGCGGTCGGCGAGCCCCACGCTGTCCAGGGCGGCCGTCACCCGTGCGCGCCGCTCGGCGTGACGGACGCCGAGCGGGACCAGCGCGGCCTCGACGTTCTCGTACGCGGTGAGCGTGGGGAGCAGGTTGAAGGTCTGGAAGATGAAGCCGAACGAGCTGGCCCGCACCTTGCGGACCTGGGTCTCCGGGGCCCGGGCCAGGTCCTGCCCGGCGAAGGCGACCCGGCCCCCGGTGGGCCGGTCCAGGCCGCCCAGCAGCTGGAGCAGGGTGGTCTTACCATGTCCGGTCTTGCCCTGGACGGCGAGCCACTCCCCCTGCTTGATATTGAGGTCAAGCTCGCGCACGGCGAGGATCTCGCGGCCGCTCTTGCGGTAGGTCTTGCTCACTCCGGTCAGCTGGTAGATGTCGCCGACGGTGTCGATGCGTGGATCCATGGCGGTTCTCCCTATCCGACCTTGGCTAGCGCCGCGGCGGGGCGCAGCCGGGCCGCGCGCCAGCCGCCGAACGATCCGGCGAGCAACCCGCCGGCGATGGCCAGCACCACCGCGAGCGCGATCGCGCCGATGGTCACCGACGCGGACATGGGCACCGCGACGGTGGTGTGAGCCGCCGTCGGGCCGCCGATGAGCGTCCCGCCGGACGTGCCGCCGGGCCCGGTCACGGTCTGCGGCGTGCCGAACGCCCCGCTGGCCGACGGGACGGTGGCGGACAGCTTCGGCGCGATCTTGTCGATGATCGCCACCCCGGCGAAGCCGAGGCCGACCCCGGCCAGGCCGCCGATGACGCCGGTGGTCACCGACTCGCCGAGGACCTGGCTGACGATCCGGCTGCTGCGCCAGCCCAGGGCCTTCAGCGTGCCGAACTCGGGGACCCGGCGGGCCACGGCCGCCATCGTCAGCAGGCTGGCCACGGCGAACGCCGCGATCAGGACCAGGACCGCGAGCCACTTGCCGAGCGCGCCCGCGAGCTTGGCGGTGCTGGCCGCCGACCCGGTGATCTCGCTGGCCAGGTCGGACGAGCTGGTCACGGTGGCCTTCGGCAGCAGGTGCTGGATCTCGCTCTGCACGGTCGCGATGTCCGCCGCGCTGGCCGCGGACACGTAGACGGTGTCCACCAGGTTCTTCATGGCCTTACCCGTGGCTGGGTTGGTAGCGAGGGCCTGCGCGCGGGCCAGCGGGATGTACATGTTGGGCGGGCTGCTCGCCTGCGGCTGGCTGACCAGGCCGACGACGGTGAACTTGGTGCCGCCGATGGTGGTGGCCGAGCCGAGCTTGATGTTGTGGGACGCCGCGTAGCCGGCGTCGACCAGGGCCACGTCGGAGTTCTCGTCCGCGGCGGTGAAGGCCCGGCCGCTGGTCAGCCGGGCGTTGCTGAGCGGACCCAGGTGAGGGTGCGAGATGTCCGTCCCGTCCACGGTGAACGAGGTGGGCGGCTGGAGGTTGGGGCTGGACGCGGACGGCAGCGTGACCCGGTTGTCGGTCAGCACCAGGCCGCCCGCGGCGGCGGACACGTCGCGCAGGCCGGCGATCCGGGCCAGCTGGGCCGCGCTGATCGGCCCGGTGTCGCCCAGCGCGAGCGCGTCGACCGTGCCGCTGGTGTAGCACTTGCCGTTGAGGCAGATCTCGGCGCGCGGCCCGGACCCGCCCTGGCCAGGGCCGCCGCTAGTCGCCCGGCCGCTGCTGACCGGCCTGCCCGACGGGGCGGCCGGCTTGGTGGTGACGGTGACGTCGGTGCCGATGCCGTACAGGGCCCGGAGCACCTTGCCCTGCGCGGCCTTCACTCCGGACGAGGCGCCGATCACGGTAATGACCAGGCCGATTCCGATCGCCAGGCCGATCGCGATGAACACGGCCTGGCGCATTCTGCGGCGCAGCTCGCGCCTGAGGTAGGTGAGAAAGAACATGTCGGCAGGTCTACGCGGGGTGCAGTTGCACGGCGGTTACAGGCGATGTAACTGGCACGCAACCGCGGCCGGGGCAGTGTAGACACGGGATCCCGGGGGCACCGGGGCGCCTCGGGGTTCCGTCTCGGGTTCCGTCTCGGGTTCCGGTTCGGGGTTCCGTCAGGCGGTTCTGAGGTCAGGTTCAGGCGGCGCGCAAAGACTTGACGGGATGGGCGGAGGTGCGGCCGTGCGGGTTCTGGTGATCGAGGACGACGAGGAGCTGGCCGAGGCGATCGCGGCCGGCCTGCGGCAGGAGCAGATGGCCGTCGACGTGGCCGTCGACGGCAGCGCCGGGCTGGACCGGGCGCTGTTCACCGACTACGACGTGATCGTGCTCGACCGGGACCTGCCCGGGCGGCACGGCGACGAGGTATGCGCCGAACTGGTCCGGGCGGGCGGCCGCAGCCGGGTGCTGATGCTGACCGCCGCGGCCACCATCGAGGACCGGGTCGACGGGCTGGGCCTCGGCGCCGACGACTACCTGCCCAAGCCGTTCGCGTTCGCCGAGCTCGTGGCCAGGCTGCGGGCGCTGCTGCGACGCGCCCAGCCGCCGCTGGCTCCGGTGCTGACCGGCGGCGACCTGCGCCTGGACCCAGCCCGGCGCAGCGCCAGCCGCGGCGGGCTGGCGCTGGACCTTGGTCCCAAGGAGTTCGGCGTCCTGGAGTTGCTGCTGGCCGCGCAGGGCCGGGTGGTGTCCGCCGAGGAACTGCTCGAGCGCGTCTGGGACGAGATGGCCGACCCGTTCACCAGCGCGGTCAAGGTGACGATCAGCCGGCTGCGGCGCAAGCTCGGCGAGCCGCCGGTCATCGAGACCCTGGCCCAAGCCGGCTACCGGATCCCCACATGAGCGAGCGAGGGACGCGGCATGGCCTGGACTGAGGAGCGAAGCGACGAAGGAAGGGCATGGCCTAAAGGCGCCCCGGAGGCGAGCGAACAATAAACAGAGCGAGCGAGGGGCGCGGCATGGCCTGGACTGAGGAGCGAAGCGACGAGGGAAGGGCATGCCTAAAGGCGCCCCGGAGGCGAGCGAATAATAAACAGAGCATCAGGATGCGGCTGACGCTGCTGTATGTCGGGCTGTTCCTGGCTTCGGCGGCGGCCCTGCTGACGATCACGTACTTCCTGGTCGAGCAGCAGCTACCGCAGGTCACGACGACCGCCAACGGCGCCGTCATGATCAGCGGCTCCGACTCGCTCGGCGCCGGGGTCGCCGCGGCCTGCGACCCGGCGGCGGACGGGCCGGCGCCATCGTCGTCGTTGGCGCCCGGGCAGCTGAACACCTGCCGGGTGCTGGTCGGCCAGGCGTTCGCCGGGCTGCGCAGCGACACGCTGGACCAGCTGCTCATCGAGTCCGGGATCGCGCTCGGCATCGGCGCGGTGGCCTCGGTCGGCCTGGGCTGGCTGATGGCCGGGCGGGTGCTGCGCCCGCTGCGCACGATCACCGCCGCCGCGCGCCGGATCTCGGCCCGCAACCTGCACCAGCGGATCGCGATGAGCGGTCCGGACGACGAGCTCAAGGAGCTCGGCGACACCTTCGATCAGCTGCTCGGCCGGCTCGACGCCTCGTTCCGGGCCCAGCGCCAGTTCGTCGCGAACGCCTCGCATGAGCTCCGCACGCCGCTGGCCCGCCAGCGCACCCTGCTCGAGGTGGCGCTGCGCGACCGCGAGGCGACCAGCGCCTCGCTGCGCGCGGCCTGCGAGCGGGCGCTGGTCGCGGGCGAGCAGCAGGAACGGCTCATCGCCGGCCTGCTCACGCTGGCCCGCGGCGAGCGCGGCCTGGACCGGTTCGAGCCGTTCGACCTGGCCGCGCTGGCGGGCGCGGCGGCGGACGCCCGGCGCGACGACGCGGCGGCGGCGCAGGTCAGCCTGGCGAGCCGGACCGAGCCCGCCGCGGCGAGCGGGGATCCCGGGCTCGCCGAGCGCCTGGTGGCGAACCTGGTCGACAACGCGATCCGGTACAACCAGCCCGGCGGCCGGGTGGAGATCGCGACCGGCACCCGCGCGGGCCGCCCCTACCTGACGGTGGTCAACACCGGCCCGGTGATCCCGCCCGACCAGCTCGGCCGGCTGTTCCGCCCGTTCCAGCGGATGGACCCGGCCCGGCGGGTGCCCGGCGGGCTGGGGGCCTGTGAGCTGGGGCCCTGTGGGTTGGGATTGGGCCTGGCCATCGTCGGCGCGATCGCCGCGGCGCACGGCGCGGACCTGCGCGCGGTGACCCGGGCCGGGGGCGGGCTGGCCATCGAGGTGGTCTTCCCCGCGCTCTTCCCCGCTGCGCTAAGGGCGATGCCGGGGGCACGCGCCATGGCCCGTTCGGGATAAATGATTTTGGGGGTTGTGGACCACGCGCCTTATACGGGTTATACGGGGCGCACGATCACCCGCGACTCGCGGGGCGGGAGGGGTTCAGGCGGTGTGGATGCCGGCGGCCTGCAGGCGAGCGGCGTTCTGCTCGTCGAGGGTGGCGTAGGCGCGGATCTCGTCGGGGTAGGGCTCGCGGTTCGCGGCCGCGCGGGCCACCTGCTCCGGGTCGATGTCGGCGCGGTAGACGAAGGTGGCGTTGCCTTGCAGGACGGGGAACCATTGGCCGTCGCGGACGCGCAGGGACGCGGTGGCCATGCCGCCCGCGTTGCGGATGAGGACGTCGCGGTCGGGGTCGGCGTGACCGACGCGGGAGTAGACCGCGCGGGCGGCGGCCATGCCGGATCCGCAGGAGGCGGTCAGCCCGGCGCCGCGCTCGAAGGTGCGCACGAAGATCTCTTCGGCGGTCAGGGGGAGCAGGACCGACAGGTTGGCGCCGGCCGGGAAGATGTCGCGCCGCGCGGCAACCCGCTCCCCCATCGCGACCAGGTCGGATTCGACGTACTTGTCGACCACGGCGACCAGGTGCGGGTTCGGGATGGTCACGGCGGTGAAGGTCAGGGCGGGGTCGAGCTCGGGCAGCCGGGTCTGGACCGCGGGGCTGCGGTTTTTCACCACGGGGTGTTCTGGCTCGAAGTCGACTGCCGGGTGCTCGAGCCTGACCTGACGCACGCCCTCGGGCGTGGTCGCGCCCCGCCGGACCGTGTACTCGCGGCTGCCGCTGCGAATCTCGGCCGCGTCGGTCCCGCGCCCGTCGAGGATGACCCGGCCCAGGCAGCGCATGCCGTTGCCGCAGAATTCGGCCGCCGAGCCGTCCGGGTTGAAGAACCAGGCCTCGGGCACGGCCGGAGCCGCGTCGTAGAAGTAGACGCCGTCGCCGCCGAACGGGCCGCCGCGGTCGCACAGGTTCCGGACGAACGCCTGCAGGTCCGTCTCGGACGCGAAGTCCGCGGGGGTGAGCTCGGTGACGAAGATGTCGTTCAGCGAGCCGTGCGCGTTCAGGATCTCGGCCATCGCCGGCCAGCCTATCCGAACGCGCGGCCCGCTAAGCTGGCCCCGCTAAGCTGGCGCGGGCGTGCTGGCCAGCGCCGCCGTGATGGCCAGGGTTATTACGCCGGGTGGCGGCGTGCCGGCCGGCGCGGCGCCGGTCCGGGGCGTTCAGCGCCACGGCGGGCGGGCTGGGCTCGGGCGGGCTGGGCTCGGGCGGCGCCGGCCACGAGGCCGCCGGCTCGTCAGCCCAGAAGGCGACTCCCGCAAGCTTCCCGTCGTCGCGCCGGGGATCCGTTCCGCGACGTCCGTCCTTTGGCCTCAGAAACCCCATTAGCCCCATATGACTCACCAGTCCCAAATAGCCCATTAACACCGTTGGACTCATTAGCCTCGAATGACCCGTTGAGCATGACGGAACCGTTGACCGCGTGGAAGCCGCTGGTTCCGCCCGTGCCCACGGGCACGAACGCCGGGTAGGTGGAAAAGCGCATCCCGTCGGCGTAGTTGCGCAGAGCCACCCGGGCCCGGTCGAGCATGTTCGTCGGCAGGTCTCCGACCGGAAACCAGCACACGTCGGGCGACGCGGACTGGCCGGCCCAGCCGGACACGGACAGGAAGAACGCGATCCGCCCGCCGCCGGAGACGTCGTGCATGACATGGGCCAGTGAGACGTTCTCGCCGCCGATCGCGATGCCGGCGGCCGAGGCCACCCGGATCGCCGTCTCCACGATCGTTTCCCGGTCGGCGAGTTCGCCGGACGGCGGCTCGTACGCGCCGTCACCGTAACCGGTGTTGGCCCGCTCCCTGAGCAGGATGCGCCCGTTCCTCATCAGCAGGAGGATGACGTCCACGACGACCCTGCGACGTGGCGCCACGTCGGCAGCGATCGAGGTGCCGCCCGCTCTGCTCGTCATGATCGCCTCGCCGCGCCCCACCCCTACCGAGACCTGGGTCCCTGCCCGGCGCATATAGCTTTCATACGCACTGCCCAGGAAAGAGCACGCTACCTCCGGCGGGTTGTGGATCGCCATGTGCACAAGGGCGGGCAACCTGTGGACGACGGGCGGGAAACGGCGGCCGCGGCTGTGGACACCGGGGCACGCGATCCTTGCCCGGACGGCAACTGCGGCTGTGGAGAACCGTTCCACCCATGTGGACGACCGGGGGGAAGAATAGTTCTGCAAACGGCCCCGCGGCCGTTTGCCATCATGGGTGGGAGTGGCGGGAGCAACGGGGCGGGCACGGGAGAAACGGGGTACCGCTGGGAGCCGGTGCCGGGCGCGTGGAACGTGCGGCCGCGCGGGACGGGCGCATCATCGTGGGGGTGCTCGGCATGCGGGTGGCCTCCCACTTCGGGTGCCCGGGAACGACATGGCACCATAGGCGGGTCCGTCCGACCGCGCCGGGAGCGTGAGCATGTACACCAAGATCCAGGTGACCTTCGACGCCGCCGAGCCGGAGAAGCTGGCCGAATTCTGGGGCCTGGCCCTGGGATACGTGGTCGAGCCGCCGCCGGAGGGCTTTGCGAGCTGGGAGGACTTCGCCAGCTCGGCCGGGATCGGTGAACATGAGCGGGGCCAGGTGGCGTCCCGGATCGACCCGGCAGGCGAGGGCCCGCGGCTGTACTTCCAGCGCGTGCCGGAAAGCAAGACGGCCAAGAACCGCGTCCACCTCGACGTACGGGTGGCCGGGCGGGAGGTCCGCGGCGAGGCACGCAGGCGGCTGGTCAGCGAGCATGTGGAGCGACTGGTTCAGGCGGGCGCAACGCTGGCCTGGCGGACTGACGATGTGCGCGGCAGTTCGGTCACCCTGTATGACCCGGAGGGTAATGAGTTCTGCGTGACCTGACGTGGATTGCGCCAGGCGCTCGGGCGGGTGGCGGGGTGGCGTAACTACGTGCTTGCGGTCCCGGTCGGCGGAGGCGAGCCAGGCGAGCCGGAAGGAATTGCGGGCCAGCTCGGCGGGCAAACCTGTCCGCAGGCGCTGAGACCACGGAAAGCAGCCGTATCGCTACGGATCATCAATATTTGGTCAAATGGTCAAAAAGCAATCCATCTCATTGCTCCTTCGACATTCCGTAACGGTCAGCTAAAACGGGGCCGGAGGGGCGCGGATGCGTAGCAACTGCGCAGCAATCGATTGCGGGAATCCGGGTGGAGCGTGAAGTTGCGGACCGCATCAGAGTGCGCCCGGAAGACGCGGGCCGCGCGAGCCGGAGTCAGCGCCGAACCGGTGAGTAACTTAATCCGGAGCGGATTGGAAAGCGCGTCCAAAGGTGACCGGAAATCCCGTTCCCGGGCCGGCAAACCGGACGGAGGGGGTCGCGGGCCGGGCCGGACGGTGGCGGAGGCTGAGCCGGGCGGGGTCGGAGGGGTTGGCGAGCGGGGTCGGAGGGGTTGGCGAGCGGGGTCGGAGGGTTGGCGAGCGGGGGGCGCGGGGTGGGGTACGCGGGTCGGGGGCGAGTGGGTTGCGGGGTATGCGGGTATGCAATCTGGAGGGTAGGGACGACGCTGCGTAGTGGCGGGGATGCGGCTATGGCATATGTGCAATTACTGGGACTTGCCGGGCTTTGGGCGGCTTGCGTTACCGCGGCTCGGAAATCGATTGCAGGAAACCTTTTGCCTACCCTATTCGGGGCTTATCTCAACTTTTCGCAACGCATAGCCAGGGGCCGGAATCACCCACTAACATGCCCCTTAAGACCGGACTGCGCTGCACGTGCGGAATGGTGGCCCGCTCGGCGGAGTCGGCGGGCCGGGCTCGAGCATCGCGGACGGCCATGACGGGGGGTAGCGGCCGCTCGCACCTGGAGGAGTTGGCCGCGGCGAGGCAGGGATCCCCTGCCAGCCGCCCGGGTATCGCGGGAGAGGCTGTCAGCGTGGTCGCGCAGCGTTCCGGAGCGCCGCCACCGGAGATGTTGGTGTCGGGCAGCATCCCGCCGCTGGCCGACGCCTACTTCCAGCGCCTTGAGACCGGCATCGACCTGAAGTCCGGGCTGTTCCCCGGCGAGACCGTGGTGCTGGTGCACGGCGGTGACGGCGACGCCGTCTCGGTGGCCATGGGCGGCACCGGCAAGACCCAGCTGGCCGTGGAGTTCACCCAGGCGCTGCGCAACGCCCGGGCCGTCGACGTCCTGATCTGGATCACCGCGAGCAGCCGGGACGCGCTTCGCTCCGGGTTCGCGCAGGCGGCGGGCGCGGTCGGCGCGGGCGACCCGGCGGCGGACGCGGGCGAGGCCGCGGCCCGCTTCACCGCCTGGCTGGCGCGCACCGAGCGACGCTGGGCGCTGATCCTGGACGACCTGGCGGACCTGGCCCACCTGGACGGGTTGTGGCCGGCCGGACCGAACGGCCAGATCATCATCACCACCCGGCTGCCGGGCGCGGCGTTCGGCGTCGGCGTGCACGCGGCGGCCAGCGGGCTGCGGATCGCCCCGGTGGGCGGGTTCAGCCGCCGGGAGGCGATCTCCTACCTGAGCTCCCGGCTCACCGACTACGCCGACCAGCGGGTCGAGGCGCTCGACCTGGCCGAGGACCTGGACGGGCTGCCGCTCGGGCTGGCCCAGGCGGCCGCGGTGATGAACGCGAACGGGCTGAGCTGCAAGGAGTACCGCGCGCAATTCGGCGAGCGGCGCGCGTACATGGCCGGCCGGCCGGTCGAGGGGGTCTCCCCCGCGGTGCTGGCCACCTGGTCGCTCGCCGCCGAGTGCGCACACCAGCTGGTGCCCGCGGGACTGGCCTGGCCGGCCCTGGCCCTGACCGCCATGCTCGACCCGCACGGGATCCCGGGCGCGGTGCTGACCAGCCCGGCGGCCTGCGGCTTCATCGCGGGCCGCCCGAGCAGCGCCACGGGCGCGGACCAGAACCTGGCCCGGACGGCGGTCACCAACCTGGCCGTGGCCGGCCTGGTCAGCATCGACCCGACGAACGCGATCCGGACCGTGCGGATGCACCGCTGCGTGCAGGCCGCGGTGCGCGCCTACCTGCCGCCCGCGGACGCGGACCAGGTCGTGGTGGCGGCGGCGGACGCCCTGGTGCAGACCTGGCCGGAACCGGGGACCAACCGGGACGGGGCGCCGGAGCTCGGCCAGGCCCCAATCGATCAGGCGCTGCTTGATCAGGCGCTGCGCGACTGCGCGATCAGCCTGTGTGCGGCCCGGCCCGGCGCCGAGACGCCGCCGGACGCGCCGCCCGCGCCGGACCCGCTGTGGCAGCCCGAGGCCCACCCGGTGCTGTTCCGGCTGGGCCAGAGCCTGGAGGACAGCAGGCTCGGCGATCCGGCGATGGCCTACTGGCAGTTCATGGTGGCCGCCACCACCCGCAGGCTCGGACCGGTGCACGCCAACACGCTCACGGCCAAGGAGCGGCTGGCCGTCGCCTACGAGGCGGCGGGGCGGTTCGGCGACGCCATCGCCTTGTTCGCCGGCGCCCTGAGCGACCGGGAACGCGGCCAGGGCCCCGAGCACCCCGACACGATCGCGGCCCGCGGCCGGCTCGCGCACGCCTACGCCGGGGCGGGCCTGCCCGGCGAGGCGGTGGCGCTGTACGAGCACATGGTGGCGGACTCGAGCCGGCAGCTCGGCCTCGGGCACCCGGTCACGCTGACCGCGCGGTCCGGGCTGGCCGACGCGTACGCCGAGGCGGGCCGGACCCGGGAGTCACTGACCACCTTCCAGATGCTCAGCGTCGACACCGAGCGGATGTTCGGCCCGCGGCACCAGGCCGCGCTGACCGCGCGGGCCAACCTGGCCGCCGCGTTCCTGACCAACGGGCAGAGCCGGGAGGCGGTGGACCGGTACAAGAGCCTGCTGGCCGATCACGAGGCGATGAGCGGCCGGGACCATCCCGACACGATCTCGGCCCGGGCCGCCCTGGCCTCGGCCTACCGCCGCAGCGGCAAGTCCAAAGACGCGATCGCGCAGCACAAGAGGGTCCTGGCCGACCGGGAGCGGACCGCCGGGCCCGAGCACCCGGACACCATCGCGGCCCGGGCCAACCTGGCCTTCGCCTACCGCAGCGCCGGGCAGTTGCGCGAGGCGATCCCCGAGTACGAGCGCACGCTCGCCGACCGGGAACGGGTGCAGGGCCCGGACCACGCGGACACCCGCACCGCGCGCGCCAACCTGGCCGCCGCCTACCAGCAGGCCGGCCTGTCCGAGGCCGTGCAGCAGTACGAGCACGCGCTGGCCGACTGCGACCGGATGCTCGGCCCGGCCGAGGCGGAGACGCTGACCACCCGGATCAGCCTGGCCTCCGCGCTGTACGCGGGGGGCCGCCTGATGGAGGGCGTCGCGGTGCTGCAGCGCGCGCTGTCCGACGCGGAGCGTTATCTCGGCCCGGATCACCCGATGACCCAGACCGTGCGCGCCGACCTCGACGCGGCCACGCGGACCTGATCCCGTAGCACCGCCGGGGCCGCTGCGCCCTATCACTTGCTGAGATGGTGTTCGGGTATTTGAAATTACAAGAAACTGCCGTCTACCAGTGGGACGTAAAGCCGTAAATGACTGCTTAAAAAGGGCTATGCATAGGCAATCACCCCGTGCGGCCTGCGGGAAGTCGATAGACTCGGCCTTCAGGAGATGAGTACGGACGGTACCCGGGAGGATACGGTTCGGATTACCGGGCGCAGGTAGTGACTTATCACGACATATCATCATGGCCTGGTGATCCTTATTATCATGCGAGATGAGCCCGCACGGTGAGAGAGGCTATCCACAGTGGTCGCGCAGCACCCCGGCATGTTGACTCACCCGGGGATCCTGCTGTCCGGGATCGTGCCGCCGCTCGCGGATACCTACTACACCCGGACCGAGACCGGGCCGGATCTGGCTACCAGCCTGCAGCCCGGCCAGACCGTCGTGCTCGTGCACGGCGAGGAGAGCGACGTGGCCCCGGCGGCCCAGGGCGGCACGGGCAAGACGCAGCTCGCGGTGGAGTTCGCGCACGCCATGTGGAACGCCCGGCTGGTCGAGATCCTGGTCTGGGTGACCGCGACCAACGCGGACGCCGTGATCACCGGCTTCGCGCAGGCGGCGAACATGGTCGACGCCGGCCCGTCCAGTGAGGGCGCGGAGGAGGCCGCGGCGCGGTTCGTGTCCTGGCTGGCGCATACCACGCGGCCGTGGGCGCTGATCATCGACGACCTGAACGACGTGGCCGACCTGGAGCACCTGTGGCCGTCCGGCCCGTCCGGCCGGGTCCTGATCACCACCCGGCTGCCCCAGTCGGCCTGGGATTCGAAGGACCTGCAGGTCATCGCGGTGCCCGGGCTGAGCCGGCGGGAGGCTCTCTCCTATCTCAGCGCCCGGCTCACCGACCATCCCGACCAGCGGATCGAGGCGCTCGACCTGGGCGAGGAGCTGGGCGGCCTGCCGCTCGCGCTCGGCCAGGCCACCGCGGTGATCAACGCCCGCCAGCAGGGCTGCCGGGAGTACCGTGCGGCGCTGAACGAGCGGCTGCGGCACATGTCCGCCGTGGACGGGGCGTCGGCCACCGTGCTGGCCACCTGGTCACTGGCCGCCGAGTGCGCGCACGGGCTGCCGCCGGGCGGGCTGGCCTGGCCCACGCTGGTGCTGGCCGCCATGATGGACCACCACGGCGTCCCCGGCGCGGTGATGACCAGCCCGACCGCGTGCAGCTATATCGCGGGCCGGCCGAGCACGGCGGGCGGGGCGGACCAGAACATGGTCCGGGCCGCGATCAACAACCTGGCCGCGGTGGGCCTGATCACCATCGACCCGGCCAGCCCGGTGCGCACGGTGCGGATGCACGCGAGCGTCCAGGCCGCGGTGCGGTCCTACCTGCCGCAGGCCGACCTGGAGCAGGTCGCGCTGGCCGCCGCGGACGCGCTGCTCGAGACCTGGCCCGAGGGCGAGGGCGGACCCCAGCTCGACCAGGCCCTGCGGGACTGCGCCGCGGCGCTGCGGGCCAACGACGGCGGCATGCTGTGGAAGACCGAGGCCCATCCGCTGCTGTTCCGCGCCGGGCTGTCGCTGGAGAACAGCAGGCTGTCCGGTGCGGCGATCACGTACTGGCAGTCCATGCTGTCCACGAGCACCCGGCTGCTCGGCCCCGCGCACGCCAACGCGGTGGTGGCCAGGGACCGGCTGGCCGCGGCGTTCGAGTCGGCCGGACGTCCGGCCGAGGCGATCTCGGTGTTCCAGACCGCGCTGACCGACCGGGAGCGCAACCAGGGACCCGAGCATCCGGAGACCATCGAGGCCCGCGGGCACCTGGCGCACGCCTACCAGAGCGCGGGGCGGCCCGCGGAGGCGGTCGCCCTGTACGAGCGCACGGTGGCCGACTCCGAGCGGCTGCTCGGCACCGGCCACCCGGTGACCCTGGGCAGCCGGGCCAGCCTGGCCGACGCGTACGCCAAGGCGGGGCAGATCAGGGACGGGCTGCGGGGCTACGAGCAGCTGCTTTCCGACGCCGAGCGGGTGCTGGGCGCGGGGCATCCGACCACGCTGAGCGCGCGCGCCAGCCTGGCCGCCGCGTACGCGGCCAACGGGCGGTTCAAGCCGGCCATCGACCAGTACGAGCGGGCGCTGACCGACCAGGAGCGGATGCACGGGCGCGATCACCCGGACGCCATCGCGGCGCGGGCCGCCCTGGCCTCGGCGTACCGGGCGGCCGGGAAGCTGAAGGACGCCATCGGCCAGTACGAACGGGTGCTGGCCGACCGGGAGCGGGTCGAGGGCGCCGATCACCCGGACACGATCGCGGCGCGGGCCAACCTGGCCTACGCCTACCGCAGCGCGGGACGGTTCCGGGAGGCGGTCCCGGTCTACGAGCGCACCCTGGCCGACCGGGAGCGGGTCCAGGGCCCCGACCACCGAGAGACCCTGACCGCGCGGACCAACCTGGCCGGGTGCTACCAGCAGGCGCGCCGGCTGACCGACGCGATCCCGCAGTACGAGCGGGCGCTGGCCGACAGCGAGCGGATGCTCGGGGCCGGCGACACCGAGACGCTGACCACCCGGTGCAACCTGGCCTCGGCGTACTACACGGCCGGCCGCCTGTCCGAAGTAGTCGCGGTCCTGCAGCGGGCGCTGACCGACTGCGAGCGGTACCTGGGTCCCGACCACGAGATGACCCAGACCGTGCGCCGGAACCTGGATGCCGCGACCCAGGCGTAGCCTCACAGGAAAATTGGGACGCCCGGCGGCGAAAAGAGGTAGAGCAATGGGAAGCTACGACTTTGTCATCGTGGGCGGCGGGTCGGCGGGATGTGCCCTGGCCAACCGGCTCTCGGCCGACCCGGGCACCCGGGTCCTGGTGCTCGAGGCCGGCCGGTCCGACTACATCTGGGACCCGTTCATCCACATGCCCGCGGCCCTGACCATTCCCATCGGCAACCGCTTCTACGACTGGAAGTACGAGAGCGAACCCGAGCCGTACATGAACGGGCGGCGGATCTACCACGCCCGCGGGAAGGTGCTCGGCGGGTCGAGCAGCATCAACGGGATGATCTTCCAGCGCGGCAACCCGATGGACTACGAGCGCTGGGCGGCCGACCCGGGGATGGCCGACTGGGACTACGCGCACTGCCTGCCGTACTTCAAGCGCATGGAGAACTGCCTGGCCGCGGACGACGCCGACCAGTTCCGCGGCCGCAGCGGGCCGCTGGTCCTCGAGCGGGGCCCGGCCACCAACCCGCTGTTCGGCGCGTTCTTCGCGGCCGTGCAGCAGGCCGGCTACCAGCTCACCGACGACGTCAACGGCTACCGGCAGGAGGGTTTCGCCCCCTTCGACCGCAACGTGCACCGGGGCCGGCGGCTCTCGGCCGCGCGGGCCTACCTGTATCCGGTGATGGACAGGCCGAACCTGACCGTGGCCACCGGCGCCTTCGCCACCAGGATCATCTTCGACGGGACGCGCGCGGTCGGCGTCGAGTTCCGGCACCGGGGCAAGACCAAGCGGGTCAGGTCCGCCGAGCTCATCCTGTCCGGCGGCGCGATCAACTCCCCGCAGCTGCTGCAGCTGTCCGGCGTGGGTAACGCCGGCGAGCTGGCCGGGCTCGGCATCGACGTGGTGGCCGACCTGCCCGGCGTGGGCGAGAACCTGCAGGACCACCTGGAGGTGTACGTCCAGTACGGTTCCAAGCAGCCGGTCTCGGTCGCGCCCGCGCTCAAGTGGCGCAACCGGCCCGTGGTCGGCGCGAAATGGCTGTTCCTGCGCAGCGGCCCGGGCGCCACCAACCACTTCGAGGGCGGCGGCTTCGCCTGCAGCAACGACGAGGTGGACTACCCCAACCTGATGTTCCACTTCCTGCCCATCGCTATCCGCTACGACGGAACCCAGCCCGCGGGCGGGCACGGGTACCAGGTGCACATCGGCCCGATGTACTCGGACTCCCGCGGCACTTGCAAGATCACCTCGACCGACCCGGACGTGCACCCCGCGCTGCTGTTCAACTACCTGTCCACGCCGACCGACCGGCGGGAGTGGGTGGAGGCGATCCAGATCGCCAGGAAGATCTTGACCCAGCCGGCCATGGACGAGTTCAACGCGGGCGAGCTGTCCCCGGGTCCCAAGGTGCAAAGCGAGGAGGAGGTCTTGGCCTGGGTGGCCCGCGACGCCGAGACCGCGCTGCACCCGTCGTGCACGGCCAAGATGGGCGCCGACGAGATGGCGGTGACCGACCCCGGCTCGCTGCGCGTCCGCGGCCTGGACGGGCTGCGGGTGGTCGACGCGTCGGTGATGCCGTACGTCACCAACGGCAACATCTACGCGCCGGTCATGATGGTCGCCGAAAAGGCCGCCGACCTGATCCTCGGCAATACCCCGCTGCCCGCGGAACGGGTGGAGTTCTACCGTCGTGCCAATTCACCCACAACGTGGGATTCTTTATCCGAACCTAGACACAGCGGCTATCACGTCACCATGATCGAATCGCACCGGTGGCATGCGGCATCGGTGCTCGTAGAACGAGGAGCGAACCGGGCATGACCACACCGAACGGGCCGGCGGGAGATCCGCTGCCTGAGGCTATGACGCTGGTCCGGAGCGCGTCGGAGGCAGGTCACCAGCTCAAGATCCTGGGCGGCCTCGGGGTGCGCGTGCTGTGCCCCGATTTCCCGCCGCGGCAGCGCGCGGGCCAGGACATCGACCTGGCCTGCCTGGGCAAATCACGCCGCCAGGTCGCCAATCATCTCGAGCAGTCCGGCTGCACGCCGGACAAGCGGTTCAACAACCTCAACGGCGACCGGCAGATGTACTTCATGGCCCCGTCCGGGCGGCCCATCGACGTCATGGTGGACCGGCTGTCCATGTGCCACACGCTGGACTTCCGCCCGTCGTTCGGCGCGGCGTCCGCCGCCTTGGACGCCGCTGACCTGCTGCTGTCCAAGCTGCAGATCGTCGAGCTCAACGCCAAGGACGCGCACGACATCGTGCACCTGCTGTCCGGGGTGCGGGTCGGGCCGGACGGCACCAGGCCGTTCATCAACCCGGACCGGTTCGCCGCGGTGCTGGCCGTCGACTGGGGCTGGTGGCGCACGGTGACCGGCAGCCTGAACAAGCTGCCCGCGCTGCTGGCCGAGCAGCCGGCCCTAGCCCCGCCGGACCCGAAGTACGACGCGCTGACCCAGGCCAAGCAGCTGCTCGAGGTCGCCGATTCGGCGCCGAAGAGCCTGAAGTGGAAGACCCGGGCCCGGGTCGGCAACCGGGTCCGCTGGTACGAGCTGCCCGAAGAAGTCGACCATTAGATAGACCTGGGAAGGCACGGACGTCACGATGAAAGTCTTCTTCGCCACGGACATTCACGGCTCTGAGATCTGCTGGCGCAAATTCCTCAACTCCGCTGCCTTCTACAAAGCCAACATGGTCATCCTGGGCGGCGACGTGACCGGCAAGGTCATGGTGCCGATCGTGGCCACCGCGCCCGGCCACTGGGAGGTCACGTTCGGCGGCCAGAAGGTCCAGCTCGAGACCCAGGCCGAGCTGGACGACATCAAGCGCAAGATCCGCGACCGGGGGTACTACCCGGCCGTGATGTCCGGCGACGAGCTGTCGGCGCTGAACCAGGAGGACGGCTCGGTCGACCGCCGCTTCACCCAGGAGATGACCAAGGGCCTGGAGATGTGGCTGGACATGGCCGACAGCAAGCTGCGCGGCGGCGAGATCCCCTGCATCCTCAACGGCGGGAACGACGACATCTGGGAGATCGACGCGATCATCGAGCAGTCTCCCGCGGTCAGTTTCGCGGAATCCAAAGTCCTCGACATCGGCGGCTTCTACCTGGCCTCGATGGGCTGGACCAACCCGACGCCGTGGAACACGTTCCGGGAGGCCCCCGAGGACGTGCTGGCGACCAAGATCGACGCGATCGTCTCCTCGATCCCGGACATGAGCCGGGCGGTGTTCAACTTCCACGCCCCGCCGTACGGCACCGGCCTGGACGAGGCGCCGGCCCTGGACGAGAACATGCGGCCGATCCTGGGCGGCGCGGTGATGAAGCCGGTCGGGTCGACCGCGGTCAAGGCGGCCATCCAGAAGTACCAGCCGATCTTGTCGGTGCACGGGCACATCCACGAGAGCAAGGGGGTCCTGCGGCTCGGCCGGACCCTGACCATGAACCCGGGCAGTTCCTACAGCGACGGCGTGCTGCAGGGGGCCGTGCTCGACCTGAACGAGAAGAAAGGCAAGGTCACGAGGTACATCCTCGTGAACGGCTGAGACGTTTGGTTCAGTTCTCGTGTAGTGGGGCTGCTGCCAGCGGGTATGGCAGAACGTGAGACCGCCACTTCGCAGAACTACCGGTATGACCGGGCCCTAAAGCCCTATATTGACGCTTGATGACCACATAAGTACGCAGATGTAACCTTCACAATTTGATCTTTCTGGTCACATCCGGGATTTCGGAGGATACATATGGCTGCAGGGGCACTGGGAGAAGAGAGACCGACCCTCTTCCTCCGCAACGCGACGGGCCTGGTCCGGGGCTGGTCCGTCAGGGACTCGATGATCTACGCCTGCCTGTCCACCAACGTGGTCACGCTGGGCATGGTGGAGTGGACCGTGCAGTCGTCGTTCCCGCACGGGAACCTGCTCTACTCGATCCTTATCTCGGGGGTATGGGTCTCGTTCCTGGTCGTGGCCTACACCGGGCTGGTCACCACCATCCCCCGGGCCGGCGGCGACTACGTGTGGCAGAGCCGCATCCTGGGCAGCGGGATCGGTTTCGTGATGGCCGCCACCGGGTGGTGGTTCATCTTGTGGCTGTGGGCGCCGATCTACGGCGCGGTGCTGTCCGAGGAGTTCTTCCAGCCGATCTGGGCCACGCTCGGC
Organism: uncultured Actinomycetes bacterium; assembly: GCA_963819785.1. Lineage (GTDB taxonomy): Bacteria > Actinomycetota > Actinomycetes > Streptosporangiales > Streptosporangiaceae > Palsa-504. Next base: position 1,121,500 of record CAWFXW010000026.1, read on the forward strand.
TACCACGGGACGTTCTTCGTCAGCGAGACCGGGAAGTTCGTGGTCACCCTGATCACCATCGCGCTGGCCGGCGTCCTGGTCTCGATCGGCATGGCGGGCTACGCCCGGGTGCAGAAGTGGTGCTTCTACGGCGGTCTGCTCGGCGTCCTGGTCCTGGTCATCCTGCTCCTGGTGTCCAGCCACCAGAGCTTCATCAACTCGTTCAACCTGGAGACGCACAAGCTGTTCGGGCTCAACAATGCCTACGATGCGGTGAACAAGTCGGCGGCCACGGCGGGCTACGTCGCGCCGACGTTCGGCGGCGGCACGCTGGGCCAGAGCTTCCTGCTGGTGCCGTTCATGATGTTCTACCTGCTGTGGCCGAACTGGGGCACGACCTTGTACGGCGAGATCCGCGGGGCCAACGACTTCCGCCGGGTGTTCAGCGGCATGTTTATCGGCCTGTGGACCACGGTGGCGCTGTCGGTGGTGTTCCTGCTGCTGTTCGCCAAGACGTTCGGCTGGGCCTTCTACATGAACGTCAACTCGGGCCAGAACTTCGTCAGCAAGGCCGTGCTGCCGGTCTTCCCGTACCCGGTGATGATGGCCGCCTGGCTGGTGCACAACTCCGCGTTCCAGGTCATCCTGATCCTGCTGTTCAGCCTGTGGTTCTTCGGCTGGGTGGGGACGCTGTTCCTGTCCTCGACCCGGGTCATCTTCGCCGCCGCCTTCGACCGGGTGCTCCCGGACGCGGCCGCGCAGGTCTCGGAGAAGCGCCGGGTGCCGATCGCCTCGCTGGTGCTGATGCTGCTGCCCGCGGTGGGGTTCGGCGCGCTGTACGCGTTCAACACCACATTCGCGTCGTACACGCTGGACGCCACGCTGGTCATCGCGGTGACGTACCTGTTCAGCGCGATCGCGGTGGTGATCTTGCCGCTGCGCAAGCCGGACCTGTGGTACGCCTCGCCGGCCAGCAAGGTCAAGGTGCTCGGCGTGCCGGTGGTGCCGGTGGCGGGCGTGGTCACCATCGGGTTGCTGGTGTTCAACCTGTACGAGTGGCTGTCCAACGACGCCTACTTCGTCAACAACCACGACTCGCTCTACTACATGGGCGGCATGTACGTACTGGCCATCGTGATCTACATCGCCGCGCGGCTCATCCGCAGCCGCCAGGGTATCGACCTCGGCCTGATCAACAAGGAAATCCCCGTCGAGTAGCTGTTTCCGGGCACGGCGGAATGTGATGGAACCCGGGTTTCACTACCCTCTTATGTAGTGGAACCCGGGTTCCATGTCATAGGTCCGGGGTCCTATGTCATAGGGAGGCGCGGTGGACGCGCGCACGGCGCTGGTGACGGGGGCGAATACCGGGATCGGGCTGGCCACGGCTAAGGCGCTGGCGGGGCAGGGCTGGCGGGTGTGGGTGACGGCGCGCTCGGAGGGCAAGGGGGCGGCGGCGGTTGCCTCGATCAAGGCCGCGACGGGGAACGACGCGGTCTTCCTGTTGATGCTCGATCTGGCGGATCTGGCGTCGGTGCGGGACGCCGCGAAGTCGTTCCTGGAGCCGTACGAGCCGTTGCATGTGCTGATCAACAATGCGGGGGTGGGCGGGGCGCGGGGGGTGACCAAGCAGGGGTTCGAGATGACGTTCGGGGTCAACCATCTCGGGCACTTCCTGCTCACGCAACTGCTGCTGGACCGGCTGCGGGACAGCGCGCCCGCGCGGGTGGTCACGGTGGCCAGCGACGCGCACTACAACGCGCGCGGGGTGGACTTCGAGGCGGTGCGGCGGCCGGCCCGGGGCATCACGGGGCTGGACGAGTACGCGGTGTCCAAGCTGTGCAACGTGCTGTTCTCCCAGGAACTGGCGCGGCGGACGGCCGGGACCGGGGTGCACAGCTACGCCCTGCATCCCGGGGTGGTGGCCTCCGACATCTGGCGGCGGATACCGTGGCCCATCCGGCCCTTCGTGACCAGGAAGATGCTGCCGGTAGACCTGGGCGCGCAGACGTCGCTGTACTGCGCGACCTCGCCGGAGGTGGCCCCCGACAGCGGCCGGTTCTACGACCGGTGCGCGCCGCGGGAGCCCAGCCCGGTCGCGACGCCGGAGCTGGCCGGTGCGCTGTGGACGCAAAGCGCGGAGTGGACCGCACCCTACCTGGCCTAACTAAGCTGGGGCCATGGACCTTCCCGTCAACCCGCCGGTGGCGCCGATGCTGGCCAAACCGGTCGATGCCATCCCGGATGGGGACTACGTCTTCGAGCCGAAGTGGGACGGCTTCCGGTCGATCGTGTTCCGCGACGGCGACGAGGTCGAGATCGGCAGCCGGAACGAGCGGCCGATGACGCGCTACTTCCCGGAGCTGGTCGCGGCGATCCGGGCCGAACTGCCGCCGCGGTGCGTGATCGACGGCGAGATCGTGGTCCCGGACTCCTCCGGCCAGCGGCTGGACTTCGAGGCGCTGCAGCTGCGCATCCACCCGGCGGCCAGCCGGGTCACGCTGCTCGCCGGGCAGACGCCGGCCCACTTCATGGCGTTCGACCTGCTGGCGCTCGGCTCGGACAACTACATGGAGCGGCCGTTCGCCGAGCGCCGGGCCCTGCTGGCCAAGGTCCTGGCCGGGGTCCGCCCGCCCATTCACCTGACGCTGGCGACCACGGACCGTTCGGTGGCGACCGGGTGGTTCAGCCAGTTCGAGGGGGCCGGGCTGGACGGGCTGATCGCCAAGCCCGCCGACGGGGTGTACGAGCCGGACAAGCGGGTGATGAAGAAGGTCAAGCACGAGCGCACCGCGGACTGCGTGGTGGCGGGCTACCGGGTGCACAAGAGCGGCCCGGACCGCATCGGGTCACTGCTGCTCGGGCTGCACACCGCCGACGGCCGCCTGGCGAGCGTGGGGGTGGTCGGCGCGTTCCCGATGGAGCAGCGGATCGCGCTGTTCACCGAGCTGCAGCCGCTGGTCACCGGCTTCGAGGGGCACCCGTGGGACTGGGGGGCGCAGGCGGCCGGGCAGCGGACCCCGCGCGCGGCCATGGCCAGCCGGTGGAACGCGGACAAGGACCTGTCGTTCGTGCCGCTGCGGCCCGAGCGGGTGCTCGAGGTCCGCTACGACCACATGGAGGGGCCGCGGTTCCGGCATACCGCCCAGTTCGTCCGGTGGCGGCCGGACCGTGAACCGCGCTCGTGCACCTACGAGCAGCTGGAGGAACCGGTCAGCTACAACCTGGCCGAGATCCTGCGCGGAGGCAGCGTCTGATGGCTGAGCCGAAGAAGGTGTTCGACTTCGGGGGCCGCGAGGTCGCGGTCAGCAACCCGAGCAAGGTGTTCTTCGCCCGGGCCGGGGTCACCAAGCTGGACATGGTGCGCTACTACCTGTCCGTGGCGGCCGGCGCGCTCGGCGGCGTGGGCGGGCGGCCGATGGCGCTCAAGCGGTTCGTGAACGGGGCCGAGAGCGAGGCGTTCTTCCAGAAGCGGGCCCCGGAGAAGCGGCCCGACTGGATCGAGACCGTCGAGCTGCGCTTCCCGTCCGGCCGGACCGCGGACGAGGTGGTGGTCAGCGACGAGGCCGCGCTGGCCTGGGTGATCAACCTGGGCTGCATCGACCTGAACCCGCACCCGGTGCGGGCCGCCGACCTGGACCACCCCGACGAGCTGCGGGTCGACCTGGACCCGGTGCCGGGCGTGGAGTGGCCGCAGATCCGGGACGTGGCGCTGGTGGCCAGGGATGTTCTGGCCGACTTCGGGCTGACCGGGTGGCCGAAGACCTCGGGGTCGCGGGGCCTGCACGTCTACGCCCGGATCGAGCCGCGCTGGACGTTCAGCGAGGTGCGGCTGGCGGCGGTGGCGGTGGCGCGCGAGATCGAGCGGCGCGCGCCGGACATCGCCACCTCCAAGTGGTGGAAGGAGGAGCGGCACGGCGTGTTCGTCGACTACAACCAGAACGCCAAGGACCGCACGGTCGCGTCGGCGTACTCCATCCGCCCGGTCCCGGACGCCCGGGTTTCCGCGCCGCTGACCTGGGACGAGGTGCCTTCCTGCGATCCGGCCGCGTACACCATCTTTACGATGCCGGAGCGATTCGCGGCGCTGGGCGATCCGTGGGCCGGGATGGACGAGGCGGCCGGGTCGCTGGATGCGCTGCTCGAGCAGGCGGCCCGGGACCAGGCGGCGGGCCTGCCCGACGCGCCGTGGCCGCCAATGTACGACAAGCAGGCCGGGGAGGCGCCGCGGGTGCAGCCGTCCAAGCGGCGCGCGGCGCCGGGGAAGACGGCCGGGCCGACCGGGCGGCGGCGCAGCACGATGCCGCTGATCGAGGTCGCCCGGGCCGAGACCAAGGCCGAGGCGATGGCGGGCCTGGACCGCTGGAAGGCCAAGCACCCCGCGGTGTGGCCGCTGCTCGAACCGCGCGACGTGCTGGTCGACGGGATGCGCGGGCGCAGCTCGGTCTGGTACCGGATCCGGATCAACCTGCAGCACGTGCCCGAGGCGCAGCGCCCGGCGCAGGAGGAACTGGAAGTGGACTACGACCCGTGGGCGGGATTCCAGCCCTGAGGGCACGCACCACGGCCCGTTCGGAAGAAAATGGGGGTTAATCGACCTCCACCCAGTCCAGCGTGCGCTGGACCGCCTTACGCCAGCCCGCGTAGCCGCCGGCCCGCCGGTCGTCGGTCCAGGACGGATGCCAGCGCCGTGATTCGTGCCAGTTGGCGCGCAGCTCGCTGGTGTCCCGCCAGAAGCCGGCGGCCAGGCCGGCCGCGTAGGCGGCGCCGAGCGCGGTGGTCTCGGCCACCACCGGGCGGCTGACCGGAACGCCGAGGATGTCGGCCTGCAGCTGCATGGCCAGCTCGTTGGCGGTCACTCCCCCATCCACCTTGAGTACTTCCAGCCGGACCCCGGAGTCGCGCTCCATCGCCTCGGCCACGTCCCGCGACTGGTAGCCGATGGCCTCCAGGGTCGCCCGGGCCAGGTGCGCGCTGGTGTGGTACCGGGACAGGCCGACGATCGCGCCGCGCGCGTCGGCCCGCCAGTACGGCGCGAACAGGCCGGAGAAGGCCGGCACGAAGTACATCCCGTCGGTGTCGGTGACCTGCGCGGCGAGCGTCTCGCTCTGCGCCGCGCCGCTGATGATGCCGAGCTGGTCCCGCAGCCACTGAACCGCGGCGCCGGTCACCGCGATCGAGCCCTCGAGCGCGAAGGTGGCGGGCTCGTCGCCGAACTTGAAGCACACCGTGGTGAGCAGGCCGCTGGTGCTCCGGACCAGCTCGGTGCCGGTGTTGAGCAGCAGGAAGTTGCCGGTGCCGTAGGTGTTCTTGGCCTCGCCGGGGGCGAAGCACACCTGCCCGGCCATGGCGGCCTGCTGGTCGCCGAGCATGCCGGTGACGGGCAGCTCACCGCCGAACGGGCCGTTCTTTTTTGTGAGGCCGTATGGGTCGGGTGTGGCCGAGGGTCTGATCTGGGGCAGCATGTCGCGCGGCACGGTGAACAGGTCGAGCAGCTCGTCGTCCCAGTCCAGGGTGCCCAGGTCCATCAGCATGGTGCGGCTGGCGTTGGTCACGTCGGTGACGTGGACGCCGCCCTCGGTGCCGCCGGTCAGGTTCCACAGCAGCCAGGTGTCGACCGTGCCGAAGATCGCCTCGCCGCGTTCGGCGTCGGCGCGCAGGCCGTCGACGTGGTCCAGCAGCCAGCGCAGCTTGCCGCCGGAGAAGTAAGTGGCGGGCGGCAGGCCCGCCTTGTGCCGGATCAGGTCCGCGTGTCCCGCGCGGTCCAGGGCCGCGGCGATGGTGTCGGTCCGGGTGTCCTGCCACACGATCGCGTTGGCGTACGGGCGGCCGGTGCGCCGGTTCCACACCACCGTGGTCTCCCGCTGGTTGGCGATGCCGAGCGCGGCGAGGTCCTTGGGCTTCAGGCCGGTGGTGTTCAGCACGGTCTTGATGACCGCACTGGTCCGCTCCCAGATCTCCGCCGGGTTGTGCTCGACCCAGCCCGCCCGCGGCAGCACCTGGGTGTGCTCCAGCTGGTGCCTGGCCACCTCGGCGCCGGAGTGATCGAAGACCATGAACCGGGTGCTCGTGGTGCCCTGGTCCACCGCGCCGACGAATTCGGCCACACTGCGCCTCCCCGTCCTCCGCTATTCACCGGCGTGTCGCAGTTCGCCGGTAGATTGACGACGTACATACCCTAGAGCTAAGAGCGCACCTCATGGGGGAATCAGCGATGGCGAGTAATGGTGTCTTGGACGCTCGCGAGCGCGGCGCGATGCTCGGTCGCCTGGCGACCGAACGGTTCGACGTGCTGGTCATCGGGGGCGGCGTCACCGGAGCGGGAGCCGCCCTGGATGCCGCGTCCCGCGGCCTGCGGGTGGCCCTGGTGGAGGCCCGCGACCTGGCCTCCGGCACCTCGAGCCGGTCCAGCAAGCTGATCCACGGCGGCCTGCGGTACCTGGAGCAGCGTGACTTCAAGCTGGTCTACGAGGCGCTGCGCGAGCGCGACCTGCTGGTCTCCAAGCTCGCCCCGCACCTGGTCAAGCCGGTCTCGTTCCTGTATCCGCTGTACCGGAAGGTGGTCGAGCGGCCCTACGTCGGAGCGGGCCTGGCGCTGTACGACGCGATGGAGGGCACCAGGCGGCCGGTGCCGCATCACCGGCACCTGACCGCCCGCGGCGCGCTCCGCCTGGCCCCGGCACTGTCCCCCGAGCGGCTCGCCGGCGCGATGCGCTATTACGACGCGCAGGTGGACGACGCCCGGCACACCCTGACCGTGGCCCGGACCGCGGCCGCGCACGGCGCGGTGGTAGCGACGCGAGTGAGCGCTGTGTCGCTGTTGCGGGGACCAGACGGGGTGCGGGTGACCGGGGCCCGGGTGCGGGACGAGGAGACCGGACGTTCGGCCGAGGTGTCCGCGGATGCCGTGGTGGTGTGCGCCGGCGTGTGGACCGACCTGGTGCACGAGCTGGCCGGGGTCCGGGCCGGGTACCGGGTCCGGATGTCCAAGGGCGTGCACATCGTGATTCCGCGGTCGGCGGTGCGCGCCGACACGGGGCTGATCCTGCGGACCGAGAAGAGCGTGCTGTTCTTCATCCCGTGGGGCGAGCGCTGGATCGTCGGCACCACCGATACCGACTTCTCCGGTGACCGGGCCGAGCCAGTCGCCACCCAGGCGGACGTGGACTACATCCTGGCCGCCGCGAACCGGGTGCTGGCCCGCCCGCTCACCCGCGCCGACGTCATCGCGGTGTACGCGGGGCTGCGGCCGCTAGTGGATCTGGCGGGGTCCGCTAAGGGCGCCAAGCCCACCACCAAGGTGTCCCGGGAGCACGTGGTCGACACGCCGGTGCCGGGGCTGACCAGCATCGCGGGCGGAAAGTTCACCACCTACCGGCTGATGGCCAGGGACGTGGTGGACGCGGCGGTGGCGGGCTTCGATCGCTCCGTCCCGGCCTCGGTCACCGAGCAACTGCCGCTGCTCGGCGCGGACGGCCTGGCCGCCGTCCGGGCCGGCGCGGGACGGCTGGCCGAGGACTACGGGATGCCGCGCGCTGTGGTCTCGCATTTGATCGACCGGTACGGGACGCTGGCGGGCGAGGTGCTGGACCTGATCGCCGCCGACCCGGGGCTGGCTCAGCCGCTGGCCGACGGGCATCCGTACCTGCGGGCCGAGGTCGTCTACGCGGTCACCCACGAGAACGCGCTGCACATCGAGGACGTGCTGATGCGGCGGATGCGGCTGTCCATCGAGTCCGCCGACTCGGGCGCCGGGGTGGCGGAGCAGGTGGCTCTTATCATGGGCCGCCTGCTCGGCTGGCAGCCGGCGGCGGCGGGCCGCCGAGACGCGGCGCTACCTGGAGCTGATCGCGGCCGAGCAGGCCATGCCTTCCGGGGCTGCCGAGGCTGCGGGGCCGGACGGACCTGCCGGGTCGGCCGTGGGGCTGGCGGCCGGGGCGTCGGACGCGGTGCTGGCCGAGGTGGCCGCGGCGGGGTGAGTTCCGGATGACCGCGAAGAGCCTGCTGCTGACCTTCCGTCTTGACCAGGAGCAACGACGGCGCCTTAAGGCGCGCCTGGCCCGCGAGGGCCGGACCATGTCCGAGGTGGTGACCCACGGCCTGCGCCAGTACGTGCAGCGCGCGCGGCGCGCTCCGGTAGCTTCGGCGGCGCCCGGTCCGGTGCTGCCGGAGCTACCGGAGCGGGAGGCCGACCGGCTACGTGAGCTGCGCGCCTCGGGGCGCAGCGACCTGCTGTCGGCCACGCTGGCCGCGCTGAGCGAGGCGGGCTGGCCGCTGCGCCCGCTGGCCGAGGCGCTCGGCATCAGCAAGCAGGCCGTGCAGCGGCGCATCCGCCGCCGGATCCCGGCCGAACTGCGCGGGCGCATCGCAAGCTGCGAGCCCCCGCCGCCGTTCCCGCACCGCCGCGAGGCCAGCGCGAACGGGTTCCGCCCGCATCTGACGATCAAGATCGACCAGGCCCTGCGCGCGGCCGCGCACCAGGCCGCCGCGCACGACGGCAACTCGCTGAGCCAGGTCGTGGAGTCCATCCTGGACCGCTACCTGCGGCACGGCATGGCGGCCGAGGATCAGCCGGGTCCGGGTCCGTCCACGGCTGGCGGGCCCTCGGCCGGCTCGGCGGGCGGGCCCTCGGCCGGCTCGGCAGGCGGGCCCTCGGCCGGCTCGGCGGACGGGGCCTTGGCCGGGCCCTCGCGGCGCAAGACCAGGATCATGCGCCAGGCGTCCGGCGCCTCGACCGGGGTGTCGGCCTCGAAGTCGCCGTAGCTGGCCACCACGGCGAAGCCGCCGGCCAGCCGGATCGCGGCGGTCAGCTCGGTTGCGGTCCAGAACCGGTTGGGCACCACGTCGGTCACCTCGCGCACGCCGCCGCCCCGCTTGCGGTAGGTGACCCGGACGTGCTCCCTGGTGATCTGCGTGATCGGGTTGATCTCGTCCGACCCGCCGCCCCAGCGCACGCTGACCGTGCCGCCGTCGACCTCACTGCTCCACTCGCTGCTGGTCCGGCGCTCGGCGGCGAAGAAGTCGGCGGGATGGGCGAGCTCGAGGATGTACAGGCCGCCCGGGGCCACGTGCGGGGCCAGGCAGGCCAGGTGCGCGAGCAGGTCATCGAGGGTCAGCAGATGACACAGCGAGTTGAGCATGGTGACGGCGAGGTCGAACTGGCGGCCGATGCTGAAGTCCCGCATGTCGGCCCGCACCACGGTCAGGGCGATCCCGTCCGCCGCGGCAAGCTCCGCGGCCCGCGCGCACATCGCCGGGCTGAGGTCCAGCGTGGTGGCGTCCAGGCCGCGTCGGGCCAGCTCACGGGAGTGTTCGGCCGGTCCGGCGGCGAGCTCGAGGACGGCGCGCGGGTCGCGGTCGCCGTGCTTGCCGGACCAGCGCAGCAGCGCACTCACCTCGGTCGGGACGTCACGGTAGGCGCACGCGGCCTCGTAGAGCTGTGGTTCGTCATAAATTCCGGGCACCCGACCATGATGCCCGACCAGGCCGCCGGGCCGCGTCGCCGGCGGCCGGTCAGCATAGTGGACAGCGCACTAGCCGCGCGCAGCAGGGCTGCGGCAGACTGTCCGTCATGATGACAGAGAGCCAGGCGCTCGAGACCCTCACGCGCGAGGATCCTGAAGCAGCCGGAGACGCGAAGGCGGCCCTGGCCTGGCTGACCGGCGACGAGGGCCTGGAGGCCATCTCGCTGCTGCGCCTGCAGGAGTTCCTCTGGTACGCGCTCCCGGTCAAGTGGCCGATGTCCACGCCGGGCCGGGTCGGGGTGGCCAAGGCGCTCGGACGCCTGTTCATGCTCGCGGGCCTGGACCGGTACGCGGGGGTCTGCTCGTCGGCCGCCACCGAGCGGATCATCAAGGCCTACGCGGCTGGGCACGAGGACGGCATCGCGGCCTACACCGAGGCCATCGAGGCGTCGAACGCGGCCCCGCCGGACACCGACCTGCTGGCCTGGGGTTCGGTGATGGGGTCGCAGGAGCGGGCGGCGTACGACGCCTGCGCGGCCGCGCTCGAGCTGGCGTTTGCCGCCGGCGAGCTGAGCGTGGGGACCCGCGGCTGGCGGACCAAGCGCATGGACCTGGTCAACCGCTGGCTTACCGGCCGCGCCGACGCTGCGCTGCCCCGCCCGCCGCAGGCCGGCGACCAGGTCGCTGGCGGCCTCGTCTCTGGCGGCCTCGTCTCTGGCAACCTCGTTCTGGAGGCCCGCTCGGCACCGAGACGTGGCTCGGCCGGATCAGCGCCGAGCGGATCGACGCGTGGGCGCACGGCCGCCCCGGCGAGCGGTCCCGGCTGGCCCGCTCCCTCATCCCCCGCCTGCTCGAACCGCCGACCCTGCCCGATGACCCGCTGCCCACCTTGCGCTGGCTGCTCGGGCACGCGGACGAGGGGCTCCGGCTCACCGCCCGGCACTACATCGCGCCCGCGCTGGTCACCGAGGCGGTCGACACGTTCGGCTGGCGCGACCAGCTGGTCGGCACGCTGCGCCAGGAGCTTGACGTGTTCCCGCTGCACACCCTGCGCGGGATGGCGCAGGCCGAGATGGGCGCCATCCGCCGCAGCCGGACCAGCCTGGTCCTGACCAAGACGGGCAAGCTGATGGTGGCCGACCCGGCGACCAGGTGGCACATCGGCACGGCCGCGCTGATCGGCCCGGACGACGGGCCGCAGCCGGACTTCTCGGTCGCGGTGCGGGAGGCGGCGCTGCTGGTCATCCTCACCAGCGGCCCGACCGGGTACGACGACCTGACCCGGTTGCTGACCGACATCCACGGCGTGGAGGGCTGGGCCGCGGGCAGCAGCACCGGCCTGGCCAGCGCCGTGCGCACCGAGCTCTACACCCTGCGGCACCGGCTGTGGGCGCTGCACCTGCTGGGCAGCGAGCGCAGCTTCACCGCGCCGCTCTCGCTCACCGACATCGGAGTCGCCGCCGCCCTGTCGGCTCTGCTCTCCCGCGCCCTGCGTCCCCGCCACCATCTGGGCCTGGGATAAGCAGCCCTGGCCTACCGGCTCGAGGTGCGGCCACGCTACGCTCGGATCGTTCTGGGAACGTAGCCGCGGCTAGGGCCAGTGGAGAGGGTAGTAGCCGGTGTAGTTCTCGGCCAGGGTGGTGGCGGCGGCGCGGGAGGAGGTGACGTAGCGCAGCTGGGAGAGCTGGAGCTCAGCGCCGAACGGATCCGGGCCCGGGTCGACGTGCAGCATGGACGTCATCCACCAGGAGAAGTGCGTGGCACGCCAGACGCGGCGCAGGCTGGCGTCGGAGTAGGCGTCAGCCGGGCCGGGATCGCCGTCGCGGAGCAGGCTGGTCAGGGCCTCGGCCAGGACGGTCACGTCGGCCATGGCCAGGTTGAGCCCCTTGGCCCCGGTGGGCGGGACGATGTGCGCCGCATCGCCGGCCAGGAACAGACGTTGGTAGCGCATGGGCGAGGCGACGAAGCTGCGCATCGGCGAGATGGCCTTCTCGGTGATCGGGCCGTCCTTCAGCTCCCAGCCCGGGATCTCCAGCCGGTGCCGCAGCTCGGCCCAGATCCGGTCGTCGGGCCAGTTCTCGATGTCCTCGTACGCGGGGACCTGCAGGTAGAGCCGGCTGACCTGCGGGGTGCGCATGGTGTGCAGCGCGAACCCGTTCTCGTGCCGGGAGTAGATGAGCTCATCGGTGGACGGCGGCACCGTGGCCAGGATGCCTAGCCAGGAGTACGGGTAGCCGCGCTCGGCCACCCGTACCAGGCCGGGCGGCATCGAGTCGCGGCAGATGCCGTGGAAGCCGTCGCAGCCGGCGATCGCGTCGCAGCGGACCTCGTGCCTGGTCCCGGCGGCGTCGGTGTAGCGCAGCAGGGGCCGGTCCTGGTCGAGGTCGGCGACTTCGGTGCCGGAGACCTCGAACTCGACCTGGGCCCCGGCGGCCAGCCGGGCCGCGATCAGGTCCTTGACGATCTCGGTCTGGGCCCAGATCGTCACCCAGCGGCCGCCGGTCAGGTCCTTGAAGTCCAGGTGGTGCCGTTCTCCCGCGAACTGCAGGTAGATGCCGCCGTGCTCGAGGCCCTCGGTGTCCATCCGGTTGCTCAGGCCGACCGCGCGGAGCAATTCGGTGGTGCCTGCCTCCAGCAGCCCGGCCCGCTGCCGGGCCTCACAGTAGGCCCGGCTGCGGTTCTCCACCACGATCGAGTCGATGCCGCGCAGCGCCAGCAGGTGCGACAACAGCAGGCCGGCCGGCCCGGCCCCGACGATGCCTACCTGGGTCCTGGCGGTCATGGTGCCGCTCCCTCACATCGACCGTACGTAAGACGAACGATAGTTCAGAAGGCGAACGCTCCGTGCCCAGGTCTATGATGTCATCGACCGAGCAGGAGGCCCATTGACTGACATCCAGGAACAGGGTCACGACGGGGACTTCGTGCAGTCACTCGAGCGCGGTCTGTCGGTGATCCGCGCCTTCGACGCGGACCATCCGAAGCTGACCCTGAGCGAGGTGGCCGCGGCCACCGGGCTGAGCCGGGCCGCGGCGCGGCGGTTCCTGCGCACGCTGGTCCAGCTCGGCTACATGCGCAGCGACGGCAGCCGGTTCGCGCTCCGGCCGAAGATCCTCGAGCTCGGCTACGCGTACCTGTCCAGCCTGACCCTGCCCGAGGTCGCCATGCCGCACCTGGAGCAGCTGGTCGAGCAGGTGCACGAGTCGTCCTCGGTCTCCGAGCTCGACGGGGACCACGTCATCTACATCGCCCGGGTCCCGACCAAGAGGATCATGACCGTGACGATCAGCGTGGGAACCAGGTTCCCGGCGTACGCCACGTCGATGGGCCGGGTGCTGCTGGCCGCCCAGCCCGACGAGCGGCTGGATGAGTACCTGGAGTCGACCAGCCTGCGCGGCCTGACCGGGCACACCATCACCAGCGCCACCGCCCTGCGCCGGGAACTGCGCAAGATCAGGTCCCAGGGCTGGGCGCTGGTGGACCAGGAGCTCGAGGAGGGCCTGCGGTCCATCGCCGCGCCCATCCGCGACGCGGACGGCCAGGTCATCGCCGCCATCAACATCTCCACGCACGCCGGCCGGCGCACCCTGAACACCATCGTGGAGGAGTTCTTGCAGCCCCTGCTGACCACCGCGCGCCGGATCGAGACCGACCTGGCCCGTTCGTCCGGGACAACGGCCCGGGCCCGCCCGGACGCTTAGGGCCGGGGACGCGAGCCACGGGACGCCCGGCCTACCTCCACCGGTTCTGGTCCTTCGCCGTCTTCCGTCCCGCTACGGCCTTCTCGTGCTCAGCCTTGGCCGCGGCCGAGCCGATGATCCGCGCCCCGTGGCGTATGTGCCTGCCGCCGCTACAGCCCGGGCACTTGTGGAACGACCACGGCATGATCTTCGACCGGACTTCCCCGGTCCCGTTGCACGAACCGTGGCGGGCTCTGGGATTGAAACGGCAGGAAAGGAAATAGGCCACGAAGAGCACTAATGCCGCGACGACGAGGCCGCCGATGCGGTGGGAGGCGTAACCGAAGATAAGGCCTATGGCCCAGGTGACGCCCCAGGCTCGTTGCATCATATTTCAGAGAATATGGCGGTGAAAGTTGCACGTCCAGAGCCCTTGTCTCACTCAGATGTCACAGTTGCCCCGGATGCTTCTCGGCTCACACGAGGAGCGCGGGCCCCGCGAGCCGGAGGGCGCCGGCGCCGCCTGGACTGACGAGCGACGAAGGAGCGAGGAGGGAAGGCGGCGTCTTAAGAGGCGCCTGGAGGCGAGTGGGGGAAGATAGAGCTATGCGCACGCTCGTCGTCGATCATCCTCTGGTCACCCACAAGCTCACCGCGCTGCGCGACGTCGCCAGCGACACCGCGACGTTCCGGAGCCTGACCGCCGAACTGGTCACGCTGCTGGCCTACGAGGCGACCCGCGAAATACGGGTGCAGCCGACCTCGGTCACCACTCCGGTCGGCGTGGCGCGCGGCGTCAAGCTGGCCCGGCCGGTCCCGCTCATCGTGCCCGTGCTGCGGGCCGGCATCGGCATGCTGGACGGCATGACCCGGCTGCTGCCCATGGCCGACGTCGGCTTCGTCGGGCTGCGCCGCGACGAGGAGTCGCTGATGGCCGAGACCTACGCGAACCGGCTGCCCAGCGACCTGACCGACCGGGACACATTCGTGCTCGACCCGATGCTGGCCACCGGCGGGACACTGGCCACCGTGATCAGCATGCTGCTGGACCGGGGCGCCGCGTCGGTGACCGCGATCTGCCTGCTCGCCGCGCCGGAAGGACTGCGGCATGTGGAGCAGTCGTTCGCCGACGACGCGGGGGTGCCGGTGGTGGTGGTCACCGCGGCGGTGGACGAGCGGCTCAACGAGCGCGGGTACATCGTGCCCGGGCTTGGCGACGCGGGCGACCGGCTGTTCGGCAAGATCTAGATCGTTGACCGGGGATTCGTTGCCGGTCGCGGCTGGGTGCCTGGTTATGGCGTTGGGTCAGGGCTGGGCGGTGGTGAGGTAGTCGCGCAGGCTGGCGACGAGCTCGGCGATTTGTGGTTCTGTGCCGCGCCGGGCGTCTGGCCAGTCATCCACGCGGTCCCACCAGTACTCCCGCGGTGTGCCCGGGTACCGGGGCAGGAGGTGAACGTGCAGGTGCGGGACGTGATCGCCGATCACGGCGGCGTATATATGCTCGGCGCCGGCCGCGGCGCGCAGGGCCTGGCTGGCCCGGGTGCACCACCAGCCCACGGCCCGTGCTTCCGCGCCGGTCAGGTCGGCCAGGCCAGGTGCGTGCCGGCGTGGTTCGACCAGGAGATGTCCCAGGTAGACCGGGCCGCCGGGGCGGCCTGGCGCGGCTGGGGCCAGGTGGGAGACGATGGCCAGCTCGTCCTCGCCGACCGGGCCTCCGGGCAGCAGCGGTCCCCGCTCCTGGTGCTTGCGGCAGACGAAGCACCGTGCTGCGGCGCTGAGGGTCATGGGCGTCATCCTCGCATCCCGGCAGCCGCAGCCTGACCCGGATCCGGCGGGCAGCCACGGCCCGGCATCGCCGCAGATGTGCTGCGAACCGGGATCAGCCGGGTGGCGTGATGATCGGGCGTCAGCGGTCACAGGCGATCAGGGAGCGCTTGACCGGGGCGCCGATCTGCCAGCTGAACCAGGTGCAGGCGTTGAGCGCGAGCAGGCGCTGGACGATGCGGGCCCGCAGCCCGGCTGGGACCCGGCCCGCGTTCCCCGTACAGCTTGGGGCTGGCCAGGCCGGTGCCGATCAGCAGCAGCCTGCGTGGTGCATATCGGGCGGCCCGCGCGCCTGGTAGTGGTAGTGGTTTGCCTAGGATGAGCTGGTGAGCGAGGACCGTGAGCTCGATGTCGTGGTGTTCGGCGCCACCGGTTTCGTCGGGCGGCTGGTGGCCGGTTACCTGGCCGGTCATGCGCCTGGCGGGGTTCGCATCGGGCTGGCCGGACGCTCTGAGCGGCGGCTGGCCGAGGTCCGGGCGGGGCTGGGTGCTGCCGCGCCGGGCTGGCCGCTGCTGGTCGCTGACTCGGCCGATCCGGTGTCGCTGGCCGCGCTGGCGCGCAAGGCCCGGGTGGTGGTCACCACGGTGGGGCCGTACCGTGCCCGCGGGCTCGCGCTGGTGCGGGCCTGCGCCGAGGCGGGCACCGATTACGCGGACCTGACCGGTGAGGTGCTGTTCATCCGGGACAGCATCGACAGCTGCCACGCCGCGGCCGCCGGTTCTGGTGCGCGGATCGTGCACTGCTGCGGGTTCGACTCGGTTCCCTCCGACCTGGGCGTGCTGTTGCTGCATCACGCCGCCCGCGCCGACGGCGCCGGTGACCTGCTGGACACCACGCTGGTGGTGACGGCGATGCGGGGCGGGCTCAGCGGCGGGACGCTGGCCTCGATGACGGGCCAGCTGGAAGAGATGCGGGCCAGCGCTGAGCGCCGCCGGGTAGTGCAGGACCCGTATGCGCTCAGCCCTGACCGCGCGGCTGAACCCGGCCTGGGCGACGAGCGTGACCTGGGCGGGGCCCGGTATGACGGTGAGCTGCGGATGTGGACCGGGCCGTGGGCGATGGCCGGGATCAACACCCGCGTGGTGCGCCGCAGCAACGCCCTGCAGGGCTGGGCCTACGGCCGCCGGTTCCGGTACCGGGAGGTCACCGGGTTCGGCGCCGGCCCGGCCGCGCCCGTGCTGGCCGGGCTGGCCAGCGCCGGGACGGCAGCTGCGGCGGCCGGGCTGGCGTTCGGGCCATCTCGGGCGCTGCTGAGCCGGCTGCTGCCAGCACCGGGCCACGGCCCCGGCGAGAAGACCCGCCGCACCGGGTATTTCCGCATCCAGGTCCATACCCGGACCTCCGCCGGGGCGCGGTACCTGGCCGCCATCGAGGCCCAGGGCGACCCGGGATACGCCGCCACCTCGGTGATGCTCGGCGAAACCGCCCTGTGCCTGGCCCTGGACCGCGACCAGCTGCCCGACGCCGCCGGCGTCCTGACCCCGGCCACCGCGATGGGCGCCGCGCTCGCCGCCCGGCTCAGGTCCGCGGGCCACACACTAGACACCAGGCAGATCACGCCGTTACCCGGCAACCACCCACGTCCTGCCTGGTCAGCCCCTACCACTGCAGGTCGCGCATCCGCCGCGGGTACCACCATGAGACCAACAAAGCACTGGCGAGCACCGTCACACGATCAGGCCACCATCGAAGCGATCGCCGCGCCCCAGCCAGCGGCATGAGCGGGCGTCTGGCCGTACAGCAACGTGATCGACCGCGCCATATCGCTGCACCAGGATTATCCAGGGTGCTGACGACAAGAACGGTATTATATAAGCGGCTCGAGGTTAACGCGGGCGCGCGCGTAGAGATCATTCCGAATGCGGAAAGAGATCGAGAATCCCTGGACTTCGTGGCTATCGGGCACGCCCTGCCTGTGACTACCCGGCGATAAGCAGCATTTCCCAGATTATCTGGTTGCGGGCCGAGGTTGGGAATGAAGCCGCGGTGGCTGCCGGTTGATCATCGCCGACCGGCTCTCTACGCAAGGAAGAAGGCGGGCCCATGACGTCCTCGCCGGCCACCATGCGCGCCGTCCGGCTCTCCGCCCCCGGCCCCGTGGGCAACCTGCGGCTGACCACGCTCCCGCTGCCGTCCGAGCGGGACGGCTGGGTGCGCATCCGCGTCGAAGCGTTCGGCCTGAACCGCTCGGAGCTGAAGCTCCGGCTGGGCCTGGGCGTGGGCGTCAGCTTTCCCCGGGTGCCGGGTATCGAGGCCGCCGGCACCGTCGACGCGGCCCCGGCCGGCAGCGGGCTCGCTCCCGGGCAGAAGGTCGTCGCGATGATGGGAGACATGGGGCGCACCTACGACGGCGGCTATGCCGAGTACACGTCGGTGCCGCTGTCCCAAGTCATCCCCGTCGAGACCGACCTGCCTTGGGAGGTGCTGGGCGCCCTGCCGGAGATGGTGCAGACCGCCTACGGTTCGCTCACCATCGGCCTGGACTTGAAGCCCAATCAGTCCCTGCTGATCCGCGGCGGCACCTCCTCAGTGGGCCTGGCCGCCGCCGCGCTGGCCACGTGGCGCGGTGCCACGGTGCTGTCCACCACACGGCAGGCCGGCCGCCTGGCCTTGCTGAAGGAACACGGCGTCGAGCACCCCCTGCTTGACACCGGCGAGGTCGCGCCCGCCGTACGCGAGCTGTACCCGGACGGCGTCGACGCCGCCCTTGATCTGGTCGGCACGACGACCCTGCCCGACACTTTGCGCACGGTACGCGTGCACGGCACGGCCTGCTTCGGCGGCAGCCTCTCCGGCCAGTACACGGTGCGGGACTTCTCCCCGAACGAGTACCTGCCCAGGGGCGTGCGCCTGGCCGGCTACTTCGGCGATGCCGCCGACCTGCCCCGGGAGACCTTCCAGGAGATCCTCGACGCGGTCGCGGCCTGGCTGGCCTTCCCCGTGGACCGTGTCTACGACGGCCTGGAGCAGGTGCCGCAGGCCCACGACGACATGGAGCACGACCGCGCCACCGGCAAGCTCGTCGTCCGCCTCCGGCATTAACACGCCAGCCAAGACTGGCAGATCACGCCAGGTAGAACCGGAAACGTCACTTGCTGCCGGCAATCACAGATCCGCGGCCCGGCGGGCGTAGCGGCAGCGGCGGGCGCGGACCTGGTAGCGGCGCCGCCACCGTGACCTGCGCTCGTGGAAGGGCGCCGGGCGAGTCAGGCGGGTGCGCACGTTCAACAGGCAGCGGCATCGGGCGGCGCTCAGGCGGATCAGTTCCTGGCCCATGGCACCCGTCACGACCGGCGGCGAGCGCGTCCCCCGACGGGCTGAATGGTTCTCCACAGCCCCGCCCGACCCCTTTGCCCGGCGCCTCGATCGTTCCATCATGCCCCTCATCGCGGCAGACGAGTACGGTCTTATCGCAGGCGGCGACGTATATTCATGCAGGCCGGTCGACCGTTGGTCGGGTTGAAGTCTGGATTGCTGGGCCGCCGATAACGCCGAGGCGCTTGCTCGAGTCACGGTGCCCGCGACGCTTGCCGTCGGCCGGGTCGCGTCATGACGGACGAGATGTCCGCTGGCGGCCGCGATCATCGCCTTCGCGATAGTCGGCTACACCTGGGTCGTCGTCACGTGGCTAATCTTCGTGGCGCAGATGCAAAGCGGTGGCTAGCCTGCTACGCGGGAGCCCGCACTGAACGCGCCTCCTGGACGTCAACCTGGCCGAGCGCACCCTTGGCCCTGGCAAGATCCTGTTTCATCACGTCAAAGATCTTGGGCTCCTTGATGCCCTGCGTGACAAGTGAAGTTACTACTTCATCGGCCCGCGCGATCGCCGCCGCAAGATATCCGATCGCCGTGACAAGAACCTCGACGGGCGGGAAGGCGACATACTGCCCGAGCAACGCGTCAAGCAGGCGATCCGCCTTCAGCGCATCAGAAGTCATGGTGGCAAACACGTCCCATAGTTCCTGGTTTACAGGCCGGTCACGGTGGGCGGCAAGCCATTCATAAGCCTGGTCCCTGCGGCCCAGCGACTCACGCAGGTCACGCTGGATCGAGGCGAGGGCAAGCCGCGCGACGGCGGGTATCGCGTACCCTCCTCGCTCGTCCGCCGATCCGGCTACCCGCTGGATGCTGCCCTCCGGCCCTAGCAACCCGCTCGATGCCCACGATGTTGGCGCGGGCCTGGTCAAGATCGCTGAGCACAACCCGCAACAGAGGGAGATACCGGTAGAAATCCAGCCGTCTCGCCTCGGTGTCGTAATACTCGGCGATCCGTTCTCCCGCTGCCTCCAAGTTCCTGGCCAGCAACGACAGCCGCTGGAACACTCCGTCCCGGTGCAGTCGCTCGATCCGTTCGGCCGTCAGCGCGATTTCCACGGCCTCGGTCGGCGCGGTCCTAATCAGTTCGATCGCGCGCTGCTCCTGCGTCCGGCTCAGCGCCCTGCCGAAGCAGAAGCCCGTAAGCGAGAGCAGCGAACCGACAACGAAGTCCTTCTGCGCCGCGTAAATAGACTGAAGGTTATCCGCGGCCACCACCGCGATGAAGACGAGGACCACCACTCCGAGCAGCGCCCAAACATACTGGGACCTGGAGAATCTTGGGTACGACGATGTTCGTGAGATGCATTGCTTCCCCCCGCCTCACGCGCGCTCTCCCGGACAGGGCCGTCACTCAGCGTCACACTGGCGATCGGCATCACCTCGAGGCCGACCTTCGATCCAGCCCAGTTGGACATGCTGGAGCCGACGCGCGATATGCGGCAACCATGTGCGGGCGTTCTTCGTGCAGGGTTGGACGAGTCACTGCATGATCTCGCGTTCGCCATGACGATAAAGAATCAATTCGGAACCGATTAGCGCTGGACATGTATAGGTATGTTCGCCTTTGGGCACCATGATCGTATGCGAGAACTTGTCTATTGTCTGAGAGCAAGCTTCAGCAGTTCATTATCGATCAATCGCCTTCGTGGCGCAACCGAGTGCGCTTGGAGGGGGGAATTAAGATTCCTGGCGTAGGCGGAGTCAAAGTTGGGCCTGCCGACCCGGATCAAGGCTGACGCGTTCGCGAGCAGTGAAATGGGGTCTGCCGGATTGATACGGCGCTCCGGCCGGCCTAGACCTTGCCCAGGTACGTCACGATGTATCCGAGCCTGGTCTCGAACGGGCCCTCGAGCCGCGAGAGCAGGTTATTGAGTATCGCCGTCGTCTCGTCCGGCTTATCGCGGTACAGGGCGCTGAGCTGATCACTGGCGCCGATGGCCTGCAGGAAATGCTCCGCCTGCGTGGTGGTAAGGGGAGCCCCACCGGCTGCAGCGCTGCGGGCGGCGAGCATGGCCTCAGCCCGGCCGATGACGCTGGTGAGCTGGCCGAGCATTCTCTCAAGCTGGGCTCGGCCCTCGGCGAGCTCCGGCCCGGGAGTCGTGCCGTGTTTGCGGATCCGCGCCTCTGCCTGCTCGGAGGTGAGGATCAGCTTCTGCACCTGGAGGAACTTGGTGCGGGCCTCGGCGATGGTCTGGGCCAGGCCGTCCGGATCGGCGGGCTGCGAGGTGTCCCCGGCACCGGTGTCGGTCATAGGAGAACAGGCTAGCGGCCGTACGGGGAGGGGAAAGTCACGGGGTAAAGGCGGTACCCGTCCAGGTGTAGCTGAGCATGGCGGCGAAGGCGGACGCGGCGCCTGCTGCGTCGGACCGCTTCACCTCTCTTCCGGCAGCTGAGGCCCAGGCCCGCCTGGTGCAGATGCTTCCGATGACGGGCGTCACCCTCACGCAGACGACGCTGGGCCGGATCGACGGATCGCTCATGGGTAAGGACGAGCCGAACGTGGTCGTGCTCGTGGTCTTGTTGCTCGTGTCGATCCTTCGTGGCCTCATCCACTGGTATGTGAAATCGAGGCCGGTGACGGAGCGTTTCAGCCTGGTTTTCGTGCCCGTGGCGACGGGGACAGGCATCTCTGTCCAGGGTGGCCCGAGGGTGATGCAGGGCCTCGCTCCGGTGATGGGCCAGTTGCCGTGGTGACGCCGGCTCTGATCATGGAGCGGAAGCAGAACCTCGCCCCGCTGTTCGCTGCTCCGTGGTGAGGCAGCAGCCCCGATGGGGGGAGCACCAGTGAGCACTCGCCAACACCAATTCTGGGGGAGCCCGTGGGCGGTTGCGATCATCGGTGGGACCGCGGCGGCCGTAATCGGTGGCGTAATCTTGGCGGCTATAACCTCCGGTCAAACCGCTAGTTCTTCAGGCCCGACCAGCAGTCCCTCTTCGCTAAAGTCGCAAGCCAGCACAGACGCTACTACGCCAGCTACTACGGCAACGGGGATCTATCATCAGGGCACGCTGGCTCTCGCATATTCCGGCTGCGCCGACCTGGATGCCCCGCCCGGCGATCCACACTGGGGGGAGCTCTCAGCCAGTGCCGGCGCTGGCGGCGATCTTTGTTCGCAGTATCCCTATTTTGGGGGAGTCAACAACGCCACTCTTGTCACGGTCAACTCGGGAACTGACACCACCTGCCAGAATGCGACGGGCTGGATCCCGGGGAACAGCTATCAGAATCTCAATCTCAGCGTCGGCAGTTTCGTTTGCGTGCACACCAAGCAAGGTCGTTACTCCTTGCTGCGTGTTGTAGCCATCAATTCCACTGACAGGTCAATCGTCTTCTCTGTGAAGACCTTCAAGAAGCCCGGCGACTAGCCTGAATCTTTCGTGATTTGGCTGGGCTTGAGGCTGGGGTGACGCTCTGCGGCGAACTGGCGGGTTGGCCCACGCCCACTCTGGTATTCGCGGGTTGAACCTGCACCTCCGGGATGCGCAGGAACGCCCGGAAGGGGCTCATATGCATGCGACCGCCCCGCCCTTGGCACGCAGCGGTCAAGCGCGCGGTATCGGCGATCTGGAGTACGCCGGGATGCAGGACAACGCCGTGCCGCAATCGCTGCATTCCGTGACCCGGCCTGACTTGTGACAGGTTAGTGCGCACTTGGATAGCCGGATGGGCCAGACTCCGCTCGCGAGTGGCGCTGGCCAAGTCCAGCGCGGTTGCCGGCCGGCTCTCGCGCGATGCCGGGGTGGCCAGCGTGCACGATCCTTCTGCCGGTTGTTACGGGCCGGGCCGGTCATTACGATGGATGGAGCGTGCGAGGGCGCTGCCAGTCCGCGGGCAGGGATTTTCCCACCTCGAGCAGCAGCGAAAGCGCACCGGTAAGACCAGCCTCTTTCCGGCCGGGCAAGCGGACCTCGGCGACGGAGGAGGTTGTGATGCCTGATCGTCATTCCGAGCTGCCGGCTCATCCGGACCTGGAGTACTACCGCAAGCAGGCCAAGCACCTGCAGCGCTCGTACGAGGCGGGGGATGCGGCCGCCCGGGACCGGGCGGCCGAGGTGCTGGGCGACCGGGCCGCCGGGCGGTTCCTGCTCAGCGACGCCCAGTTCGTCCTGGCCCAGGAACACGGATTCCGGACCTGGGCCGAGTTCCGGGCGGACATCCAGAGCCAGCGCACCGTCGGCGACCGGCCGGTCTCCCGCCTGTGGGGGACGCCGGGCAGCTACGCCTCGCAGGCCGATGGCCTGCTCACCGAGCTGCGCCGCGGCGACCCGGACGCGCTGCAACGACTGCGGGCCAATGTGCCCAGGTACGCCGCTGCCACCGACGCCGCCACCGCCGAGCTGCGCGACGCGCGGCTGGTTATCGCCCGGGAACTCGGCTTCCCGACCTGGCGGGAGCTCGTGGCGAGCGATGAGAAATCCCGGCGCGATGAGGCCGAACGCCAGGAGAGGTGGCGGCGCATGCGCCCGGAGGCCGAAGCCCTGCTGGCAGGCGACACCGCCCGGCTGGCCCAGCTGACCGCCGGGCAGGCCGACACCTTGCTGCAGATACTCGCCGGGCGGGAGATCCTCGGTACCAAGCCCGGCGCGGGACTCGGTGCGCCGCGCGCCGCCGTCGATATGCTGATCGGCAAGGCCACCCGCCTGGACCTCGCGCTGGATCGGGCCGTCAGATCCGACCGGGTGGAGTACGTGCGCCTGCTGCTCGACGCCGGCGCCGACCCCGGCACCCGGACGGACGGCACCATGCCGCTGGAGAACGCCATCGTCTTTGGCGGCACGCAGATGGTCGACCTGCTCGCCGAGCGCGGGATCATCCCGGCGGCGCTGTGGACCTATGCCGCGTGCGGCCAGCTGGACCTGGTCCAGGCCTGCTTCGATGCGGACGGCAGGCTACGGCCCGACGCCGCGCTGCCGCGCCCCGACCCCGCCAACTTCTTCCCTATCCCACCCCGGATCCCGGCGACTGACGATCCGGAGCAGATCATGGCCGAGGCGTTCGCCTACGCCTGCCAGCACGGCCGGACCGAGGTCGTGCGCTGGTTCCTCGACCGCGGCCAGAACCCCGACGTCGCCCCCTTCCTCGGGTATACCGGACTGCACCTGGCGATCCTGCACCAGCGGGTCGAGGTGGTCCGCTTGCTCCTGGAGCGTGGCGCCGACCCGTCCATCCGCGGCGAGATGTTCCCTTTCGACGCCGCCGGCTTGCTGGCCATTCTCTCCGCCGTCGACGGCCGCGACCCCGTGATCCGGCAGCTCCACGAGCTGCTCAAGCCTCGATCCGCTGAGTTACCGCCGCAGGTCCCCAGCAGGCGGAGTCCGTCCGTAGACCGGACGACCGGCGGTCCGCCCCGCCCGGAAGTTCCGGGCGGGGCGCCGGGCCTGCCGCGCGAGAGCGAGGCAACGATCGGTCCGCAGGTAATAGGCCCCCCCATACCCGAGGGCGGACGCCACCACCGCGATGCAGAGCCCGGCACCCTGCCGTTTGTAGCCAACCAGGACAATTAGCCCGTCGGTATCCCCGAATCCGGGGTTCGGTCAGGTCCCGGGGATCTGTGAGAGGCTGGACCATGACCGTGAGCGCGCGGGTGTGCACCGCCTCGGGTGAGGAGGTACGGGTCGCCGAGGGGGCACAGCTGGTCTTCGGACGGGGACCGGAGGTGGACCTGGCCGTGGCGGCCGGGCGGGGGCTGTCCCGCCGGGCGGGCATCGTGACCGCGATGCCGGCTGGCGCGTGGATCACCAACATCAGCCGCACGCACGCGCTGTACGTGGAGGGCGAGGGGTACCGGATCCGGCTGCCGCGGCTGGAGGACGGTGGCGAGCCGGCCGGCGGCTGGCTGCTGCACTCGGGGACCGCGCTGGTCGGCTCGCGCGCCATGCTCGACGAGGGGCAGCCGCTCCAGGTGAGCGTCACCGGCCAGCGGGCCGCGGACGGGGCCTCGGCCGGCCGCGAGCCGGACGGCGAGGGCACGATCCTGCCCCTGTACCTGGACCCGATGACCAAGCTCTTCCTGGTCGCGCTGATCTGGTGCCGGCCTTGGCTGCTCGACCCGAGCGCCACCACGCCGCTGCCCCGCACGCCGGAGATCGCGCGCGGGGCGCTCGAGGTGACCGGCGCCTACCACGAGCTTGAGCGGTTCGAGACCGACGCCGAGTTCCGCGACCTGCTCTCGGCCCGGGTGGCCGAGCACATCAAGGTGCTGCGGCGCAAGATCGCCGATCGCGGGCTGGCGGGCCCGGACGTGCGGCTCGCCGACGAGGTGGCGGTCCGGATCTTGATCGAGCACGGCATCATCACCTCGGCCGACCTCAGCCGGCTGGCCGACCCGGTCTGGCGCTCCCGCCAGGAAGACCTGTGGTGGACCGAGGCCTGAGGACCACCCGGTCGACGTCCACCTCACGGCTGCGGATCCGCCGGGAGGATCATGAAGTCCGTGTCGGCCCGGCTGCCAGCGGGCGTGGTCGCGGTGACGGTGAACTGGCCCAGCTGAAGCGGACCGGAGTAGAGCTGGCCGACCGCGACCCGGAACGTTCCGTCCGGGCTGACCACCACGTGCACTGGTGACGTGGTGCTGACCAGGTTCTTCTGCTCTGGCGGCGGGCCGATCTCGCTCAGCAGGAAGGTCACGGACACCCCCGGGGCGAACTTGCTCCCCTGGATCACGAACGTGGTGCTAGCGGTGCCCTGACTCTGCTTCACCATGCACAGAACCGGCCCGGGGGGAGGCTGGAACGTGCCGCACACGGTCGGCGGGGCCGGCGGGATACCGTTGGGCGGTGCTCCTGTCCCGGGACCGTCCGAGCCGCTCAGCGAGGCGCCGAGGATGACGCCGCCCACGACCAAGGCGGCGCCGACCGAGGCCCAGGCGGCCCAGGCCAGGTGGGTCCTGACCCAGTGCCGCCAGCCAGCGCCGGCGCGGGACCGTGCGGGGCAGGTTGGAGGCGGGGAGTTCGGTGTAGGAGGCAGAGGTGGCGTCGGCGACGCTGTCTTCGGCGCCGTCCTCGGCGCGAGGCTGGCCGGCCGCCAGCAAGGGGTTGGCCTGGTACTGGGCGATCAGGGCCATGGCCGCGTCAGGCAGGTAGGAGTGCTCCCCCGGCCGGGTCTCGGTGAACTGGCCGAGCCGGGCCAGCATCGCCGAGGAGGTCGGGCGGTCTCGCGGGACGCGCGCCAGGCAGGCCGTGATCAGATCGGTGAGCTCGCCGGGCAGGCCGGACAGGTCGGGCTCCTCGGTGGCCAGCCGGGCCAGCACGTCCATGACCGACTCGCCCTGGTAGGGCGGGTGCCCGGTCGCCGCGAACAGCAGCGTGGCGCCGAGCGCGTACACGTCGGAGGCCGCCGAGGCCTGGTGGGTGTCGCGGGCCTGCTCGGGCGCCATGTAGGCCGGGGTGCCGACCGCGCCGCGGGACGTGGTCAGGCCCATGCGTTCGGCCGCCCGGGCCACGCCGAAGTCGATGACCCGCGGGCCGTCCGGCGCGACCAGCACGTTGGACGGCTTGAGGTCGCGGTGCACCAGGCCGGCGCCGTGGATCGACGCCAGCGCCTCCGCGCACCCCGCGGCCAGCCAGCGGACCGTGCCGGCCGGCAGCGGGCCGCACGCCTTGACCAGCCGGGCCAGCGACGGCGCCGGCACGTAGGCCGTGGCCAGCCAGGGCAGGTCGGCCTCGGGATCGGCCTCGACCACGGCGGCGGTGAAGAACCCGCTCACCTTGCGCGCGGCCGCCACCTCCTGCGCGAACCGGGTCCGGAAGCCCGCCTCCTCGGCCAGGTCCACCTTGATCGTCTTCACCGCGACCAGCCGCCCGGCCGCCGAACGGCCCAGGTACACCTGGCCCATCGCGCCCGCCCCCAGGCGCCCGAGGATCACGTACGGACCGATCCGGTCCGGATCCCACCGGCGCAGCGGCTCTCCCCCGGTCCTTACCCCCGACAGCGGTTCCGTCATGTCCCTCCTGAACCCGTTGAACCCAGCCCTTCAGAACCCGCGGTCAGCTTCCATAATGCCGAATCACAGATAGCGAATGCGAATTGTCGGCCGGGACTGTTGCGGATGTGCGGAGAGTGACACCAGGGACCGTTCGGTAAAAATGGGATTTAGCCGGTGTGGCGGGGTCCCAGAATGCTGACCGGAACCACCGCATCGCTGAGCGCGCGGGCGGTGGCGAAACCCGGCTTGATGACCGTGTTGATCAGGCGCAGCCGTTCGTCGAACCCGGCGAACGCGCTCTTCATCGCGTTGATGGTGAGCCACTCGACGTCCGACCAGCCGTAGCCGAACTCCTGCGCCAGCCGGTGGAATTCCGAGCTGAGCGTGACCTGGCTCATCAGCCGGTTGTCGGTGTTCACCGTGACCCGGAACTGGAGCTGGCGCAAGATCCGGATCGGGTGCTCGGCGATCGACCGCGCGGCGCCGGTCTGCACGTTGGAGGTCGGGCACATCTCCAGCGGGATCCGGCGGTCCCTGATGTAGGCGGCCAGGCGGCCGAGATGGACCGCGCCCTCCGGGCTGATCTCGATGTCGTCCACGATGCGGACGCCGTGGCCGAGCCGCTCGGTGCCGCACCACTGCACCGCCTCCCAGATCGAGGGCAGCCCGAACGCCTCACCGGCGTGGATCGTGATGTGGAAGTTCTCCCGCTGGAGGTACTCGAACGCGTCCAGGTGCCGGCTCGGCGGAAAGCCCGCCTCGGCGCCCGCGATGTCGAAGCCGACCACGCCCTCGTCGCGGTGACGGACGGCTAGTTCGGCGATCTCCAGCGACCTGGCCGCGGTACGCATCGCGGTGAGCAGCGCGTAAACCGTGATCCCGCGGCCCTCCTCGGCCGCGCTGGCGCGGCCCAGGCGGAAGCCGTCCAGGACCGCCTCGACCACCTGGTCCAGGCTGAGCCCGCGTTCGGTGTGCAGCTCCGGCGCGAACCTGACCTCGGCGTAGACCACCCCGTCGGAGGCCAGGTCCTGTGCGCACTCGGCCGCGACGCGCCGCAGCGCGTCCGGGGTCTGCATGACCGCGACCGTGTGCCGGAACGCGTCCAGGTAGATCTCGAGGTGGCCGCGGTGGGCGCCCTCGGTCAGCCGCTGGGTCAGCTCCTGGACGTTGTCGCCGGGCAGGTCCTGATAGCCGATCTCGCGGGCCAGCTCCAGCACGGTCTGCGGGCGCAGGCCGCCGTCCAGGTGATCGTGCAGCAGGACCTTGGGGACGGCGCGGATCTGGTCGAGGGTCAGCATCCCCTTATTGTGCTATGCGGGGTTGATGTTCTCGATGACGAGGGGGACGGGGACGGGAGGCTGGTCGCTGACCTCGACGGCGGCGCCGAGGGCGGCCAGGGCCGCGGCGAAGCGGGACTCGTCGTCGGCGCGTAGCTCCAGCAGGGGCTGGCCCTTTGCTACGCGATCGCCGGGCTTGGCCAGGCAGATGACGCCGGCGGCGGCGCTGACCGCGTCTTCCTTGCGGGCCCGGCCCGCGCCGAGCCGCCAGGCCGCGGTGCCGACGGCGAGCGCGTCCAGGCGGGTCAGCCAGCCGTCACCGGGGGCCGGGAGAGCGTGGATTATGTGCGGGGCCTGCGGCAGGGAGGCGTCCGGGTCGCCGCCCTGGGCGCGGACCATGTCCCGGTAGGCGGCCAGGGCCCGGCCGTCCGCGATGGCTGCGGCCGGGTCCTCGTCGATGCCGACCAGGATGAGCATCTGCGCGGCCAGGGCGAGGGTTACCTCCATCAGGTCGCCGGGGCCCTGGCCGTGCAGGGCTTGTACCGACTCCTCGACCTCGACGGCGTTGCCGACCGCGCGGCCCAGCGGGACGTCCATCCTGGTCAGCAGGGCCCGGGTGGTGACGCCGTGCTCCTGGCCGAGGGCGACCATGGTCTGGGCCAGCTCGCGGGCCCGTTGTTCGTCTTTCATGAACGCACCGCTGCCGACCTTGACGTCCAGGACCAGCGCGCTGGTGCCCTCGGCGATCTTCTTGGACATGATCGAGCTGGCGATGAGCGGGATGGACTCGACCGTGCCGGTCACGTCGCGCAGCGCGTACAGCCGGCGGTCGGCCGGGGCCAGGCCCGAGCCCGCGGCGCAGATCACGCAGCCGGCTTTATTGAGGACGTCGATCGTCTGCGTTGGGCTGAGCGCGGTGCGGAAGCCGGGGATCGACTCCAGCTTGTCCAGCGTGCCGCCGGTGTGGCCGAGGCCGCGCCCGGACAACTGCGGGACAGCGGCGCCGCACGCCGCGACCAGCGGCGCGAGGATCAGGCTGACCTTGTCCCCCACCCCGCCGGTGGAGTGCTTGTCGACCGTGGGCCGCTGGACCGGGGAGAGGTCGAGGCGGTCGCCGGAGGCGATCATCGCCGCGGTCCAGGTCCGCAGCTCTTCGGGGCCCAGGCCCTGGAAGTAGATGGCCATCAGCAGAGCGGACATCTGCTCGTCGGCGACCTCACCCTTGGCGTAGGCCTCGAACAGCCAGCCGATGTCGTCGTCGGAGAGGCGGTGCCCGTCGCGTTTGGTCCTGATCAGCGTGACCGCATCCGTCACTTTTTCTGCTGCTCCCTTCGCTGGGACAGGTCGGTGCTGGTGAACGCGGCGGGGAGCAGGACCTTCAGTTCCACCGGGCCGTCCGCGGTGTTGACCAGCAGGGCGCCGCCGCCGGCCTCGAGCAGGAGCTGCCGGCACCGGCCGCAGGGCAGCAGCGGCTTCCCGTCGCCCGCGACCACGGCCACCGCTATGAGGTTGGTGCTTGTTGTCTCCTGGCCATCCGCGGGCCCGGCGCCGTGCAGGGCGCTGACCAGGCTGCACTCCGCGCACAGGGTCAACCCGAACGACGCGTTCTCCACGTTGGAGCCGACGATGATCCGCCCGTCGCCGGTCAGGCCCGCCGCGCCGACGCGCAGTCCGGAGTAAGGAGCATAGGCACGGCTGGCGGCGGCGGTCGCCGCGGCGCGCAACGCCGGCCAGTCGGTGCGTCGGTGCTGTCGGTGCTCAAGCGGCAGGGTGGGTGTTGGCGGGGTCCTTGGGATCCTGGGGTCCGAGTGGATAAGGCTGCAGGGTTGCCTTATCCACTCGGACCCTCCCATGTCATCCGCGCGACAGCGGCAGGGGGCTGTTCGCGCTGGAGCAAGGAACTCTGTTATCAATGATGCCCAACTACTTCCTAGGACCCACCCTGGAAGAAGTTCAGGTTTGGTTAAGATCTTGGCCCGATTCGGCGCGCGCGGGTTTCGTGCTTAGCGTGGAGGTCGTGAACGCACGTCTGGGCCGGGTCCTCGTCGTGGAAGACGACCCCGGCATCGCGAATCAGCTGGTCCGTGGCTTGACCCGGGCCGGCTACGAGACAGGCA
Source organism: uncultured Actinomycetes bacterium (assembly GCA_963819785.1). Taxonomy (GTDB): domain Bacteria; phylum Actinomycetota; class Actinomycetes; order Streptosporangiales; family Streptosporangiaceae; genus Palsa-504. The sequence goes on from CAWFXW010000026.1 coordinate 1,151,084, forward strand.
GCGTCACCACGGGCCAGGCGGCGCTGGACTGGCCGGCGCCTGACGTGGTGCTGCTCGATCTGGGGCTGCCTGACATCGACGGGATCGAGGTCTGCCGGCGGCTCCGCCAGGCCTGCGACGCGGCCATCATCGTGGTGACCGCGCGAGGTGAGGAATCCGACCGGGTGCTGGCCCTCGACGAGGGGGCCGACGACTACCTGATCAAGCCGTTCGGGCTGAACGAGCTGCTGGCCAGGATCAGGGCGGTGCTGCGCCGCAGCCGCCAGCCCGCCGGGCAGGTACTGCAGCACGGCGTGCTCACCGTGGACCTGCGCACGCACAAGGTCAGCGTGTCCGGGCAGGAAATCGCGGTGACCCCGAAGGAGTTCGCGATCCTGGAGTGCCTGGCCAGCGACCCAGGACGGGTGGTCAGCCGCCAGGAGATGCTCGAGCGGGCCTGGGACGAGCACTGGTACGGCCCGACCAAGGTGCTGGACGTGCACATGGCCGCGCTGCGGCGCAAGCTAGGCGATCCGGGCATCATCGAGACCGTGTACGGCCACGGCTTCCGGCTCGCCGATCCCGGCGGTCACCGGTGACCAGGCGCATCCTGCTCGTCCTGGTGGCCTTCACCGCCATCGTGCTGGTCGGCGCGGTGGTCCCGCTGATGCTCAGCACGATCGGGCAGGACAGGAATTCCTTCATCCAGGACACGCACGCCATGGCCAACGTGGACGCGTCCGTCGCCCAGCCGCAGCTCGCCAAGGCCCTTCGCAAGGGGAAGGGGGCCCTCCCGGTTGACTTCCAGCTGCTGTCCGTTTACAAGCAGGTCGAGCAGGCAGGCGACGGGCTGGTGATCTACCTCAGCGGCGGCCGCTTGCTGGACGCCAAGGGCCACGTGCCGGCCGGCCAGTGGCGGCACCTGGCCGCCCAGGTGGTCAGCTCCGGTCAGGCCTTCACCGGGACGACGGGCTCGCGGTCGATCGCCGCCGTTCCCGTCTTCAACGTGGGCACGCTCACCGGGCCCGTGCTTGGCACGGTGATCCTGGTCCGCTCCACCGCGCCGCTGGAGCGTGAGATCGTCGGGCTCTGGGTTCTTTTCGGGACGATCTGCGTGGTCGCGATGATCGGCGCGGCGCTGCTGGCGTTCGGCCTGGCCCGATGGGTGGGCCGGCCGTTGAAGGGTCTCGACGCCGCGGCTCGCCGGCTGGCCGACGGCAACCTGGAGATCAGGGCGAAGGTCGAGTCCGGCCCGAAGGAGCTGCGTCGTCTGGGCACGACGTTCAACACCATGGCCGGGCGGCTCGAGGCGCTGGTGCACGGGAACCGGGCGCTCATCGCGGACGTGTCACACCAGCTGCGCACCCCGCTGGCGGCCCTGCGGCTGCGGCTCGACCTGCTGGCCGCCGACACCGCCCCTTCGAACCCGGAGACCGGCCACGAGCTGGCCGGGGCGCTGGACGAGCTGGCCAGGCTGTCCCGGCTGGTCGACGGCCTGCTGACCGTGGCCCGCGCGGAGAACGTAGTGTCGGTGCCGGTGGCGGTGGACGTGGCCGAGGTGACCCGGGAGCGGGTGGTGGCCTGGCATCCGGTGGCCGACGACCGGAGCATCGTCCTGATCGCCACGACGGCGGGCAGCGGCAGCGGGCTGGGCAACGCGCTTGGCGTAGGCCGTTCGGCGGGCGGGCCGGTGCTGGCCTGGATCGGCGAGGGACACCTGGAGCAGATCCTGGACAACCTGATCGCGAACGCCCTGGAGGCGCTGCACCCGGGCAACCTGGTCCGGCTCACCGCCGTACCCACCGCGGCCGGGGTGCGGATCACGGTCGCCGACAACGGCCCGGGCATGAACGCCGAGGATCGCGAGCGGGCCTTCCTGCGCTTCACCACCTCCAGCCCCAACGGCACCGGGCTGGGCCTGGCCATCGTGCACCGGCTGGCCATCTCCAACGGCGGCACGGCGCAGCTCGACGAGACCCCCGGCGGGGGCCTGACCGTCACCCTTGACTTCCCCGGCGCCCCGGCGGCTAATGGCAGTGCCCCGGTGGTGCAGGACGCTGTCAGCCTGTAGCCGGCCTGTAGGAAAGCACGAAGACGGCTGGCGGGAAGCGCAGCTATATGTCTGTCAGGCCAGGAATGTCATCATGTTCGGGTTCCGATTCGGCAACGAGCAGCTCAGATCGACGCGTGTCCTCTTCCCAGGCGAGACAACCAGGAATAGCCTGCGGGACAACCCAGGACGAATGCGAGGCCAGGCGCTGCTAGTGCCTGGCCCAGTGGAGGTAAGCGTGAAACACAGCGCATGGGCCACGGCGGCGCTGGCCGTGTCGGCGACGCTGGTCGTCGCCGCGTGCGGCAGCAGCACCAGCTCGGCCTCGTCGAGTTCTTCCAGCAGCAGCAGCTCAGCTGGCACCTCGACCAGCTCGGCGCCCGCCGCCACAGGATCCAAGATCCTCGGCTGCATGGTGACCGATACCGGCGGGATCAACGACCGCTCGTTCAACGCCTCGTCGTGGGCGGGCATGCAGGCAGCTGCGGCCGCCAACCCGAACATCACCGTCAAGTACCTGCAGTCGACTCAGCAAGGCGACTACGCACTAAACATCAACACCTTCCTCACCGAGAAGTGCAACATCATCGTCACCGTCGGCTTCCTGATGGGCGCCGCGACGGAGGCGGCAGCCAAGGCCAACCCGACCCAGAAGTTCGCGATCGTGGACTGCTCGTACGCGTCGGGCTGCATCACCGGGACCCACGAGCCCAACATCGACCAGCTGGTGTTCAACACCGTGCAGGACGGTTTCCTCGGCGGTTACCTGGCCGCGGGCATGAGCAAGACCGGCAAGGTGGCCACGTTCGGCGGTATCGAGCTGCCGACCGTGACGATCTACATGGACGGCTACTGGGACGGCGTGCAGTACTACAACACCAAGCACGGCACGCACGTGCAGGTCCTCGGCTGGAACGAGCAGACCCAGAAGGGCTCCTTCACTGGCGACTTCACCAATGAGACCAAGGGCCAGAACCTGACCGATACGTTCATCACCGAGGGCGCGGACGTCATCTTCCCGGTCGCGGGCAACGTCGGGCTCGGCGCGGCCAAGGCGGTGCAGAACGCGGACAAGACGGCGGGCAGCACCAAGGTGCTCATGGAGTGGGTCGACACCGACGGCTGCGTCAGCGCCGCGACCTACTGCCCGTACTTCGTGACCAGCGTGGAGAAGGGCATCGTGGCGGCGGTGAAGGCCTCGGTGACGAGCGTGGCTGGCGGCACGTTCGCGGGCGGCACCTACGTCGGGACGCTGCAGAACGGCGGCGCGGTGCTGGCTTCGTTCCACGACTTCGCCAGCAAGGTCCCGCAGGCCCTGCAGACCGAGCTGACCCAGGTGAGCCAGGGCATCGAGAGCGGCTCGATCCAGACGCCGACCAAGAGCCCGGTCACTTCCTGATCGCAGCACATTCGACACAATGTGGCAGCGGTGCGGCGACGTCGCCGCACCGCTGCCGGGTGTAAGGGTGTTGAGGGGTCGACGTGGAACTTGAGCTGAGGGGCATCACCAAGCGCTTCGGTCCGCTGGTGGCCAACGACCGGATCGACCTGACGGTGGCCCCAGGTAAGGTGCACGCCCTGCTCGGCGAGAACGGCGCGGGCAAGACGACGCTGGTGAACGTCCTCTACGGGCTGCTGCAGCCCGACGAGGGCCAGATCCTGATCGACGGCAAGGCGGTCAGCTTCCACTCCCCGAAGGACGCCATCGCGGCCGGCATCGGGATGGTGCACCAGCACTTCATGCTGGTACCGGTGTTTACCGTGGCGGAGAACGTTACCCTCGGCATCGAGGAGACCCGGCCCACCGGACTGCTTGACCGGCGAAAGACGCGCAAGGACGTGCGCGAACTGTCGCGCCGGTACGGGCTGGAGATCGATCCCGACGCCCTGGTGGAGCACCTGCCGGTCGGCATCCAGCAGCGGGTCGAGATCGTCAAGGCACTGGTCCGGGAGGCGAAGGTACTGATCCTCGACGAGCCGACCGCGGTCCTGACCCCGGCCGAGACCGAGGACCTGTTCCGGATCATCCGCCAGCTCAAGGACGGCGGCACGTCGGTCGTCTTCATCTCGCACAAGCTTAAGGAAGTCCAGACCATCGCGGACACGATCACCGTGCTGCGCCGGGGCGCGACGGTCGGCGAGCGGCCGCCATCGGCCACCGAGGACGAACTCGCCGCCCTCATGGTCGGCCGGAACGTCCAGCTACGGGTCAGCAAGGACGCGGCCCACCCGGGCGACGTGGTGCTCGACGTATCGGACCTGACCGTGGCCGACGAGACCGGCCGGGTCTGGGTGGACGCCATGTCGTTCCAGGTCCGGGCGGGCGAGATCCTCGGCGTGGCCGGGGTGCAGGGCAACGGGCAGACCGAGTTGTGCGAGGCGCTGATGGGCCTGCGGCCCACCGCCGCGGGCCACGTCACCCTGGCCGGCCGCGACCTGACCCACGCCACACCGGTCCAGCGGCTGCGGTCCGGCCTGGCCTACGTCCCGGAGGACCGGCAGGAAGACGGCCTGATCAGCGACTTCTCCGTGGCTGACAACATGGTGCTCGACCAGTACAACCAGCCCCCGTTCGCGTCCGGCATCAACCTCAACCTGGGCGCGATCGCCAGCCGGGCGGCCGAGCTCGTCCGCGAATTCGACGTGCGTACGTCGTCGGCGGCCACGCCGGTGGGCACGCTGTCCGGCGGCAACCAGCAGAAGGTGATCCTGGCGCGCGAACTCGGCCAGGACCACAAGGTGCTGGTCGCCAGCCAGCCGACCCGCGGTCTTGACGTGGGCTCGATCGAGTTCGTGCACCGCCGCATCGTCGAGCAGCGCGACCACGGCGTGGCGGTGCTCATCGTCTCCTCCGAACTCGACGAGATCTACGCGCTCGCGGACCGGATCGCGGTCGTATACGAAGGCAAGATCACCGGCTTCCGGCCGCCCACCGTGCCCGCCGAGGAACTCGGACGGCTGATGGCGGGCGGAAGCGACGAGATCCCGGAGCCGGATCCCGGCACCGGCACAGCGGCCTCCGCGCCCGGACCGGGCGCCGGAACACCAGGAGCCGGCCAATGAGCGAGCAGACGCCTCCGCCTGAATCCCCGGACGCTTCGTCGCCGGATGCCTCTTCTTCTGCCGGTTCTTCTGCCGGGGAGCCTGAGGCGGCGGAGCCTGAGGCGGCGCTGGCCGAGGTGGCCGCGGCGTCGCCGGAGGACGCGGAGCAGCCGGAGCCGCCGCCGGGTTCGGACGGGTACGCCGGCGGCGGGCGGGCCCGGCTTATCTTGACCTCGATCGTGGAAGGCAACTCGTTCACCGTCACGGTCCTGGCCCTGGTGGCCGCGCTGGTGATCGGCGGACTGATCAACGCGTTCAGCAACACCACCGTGCTGCACGCCTGGGGCAACTTGTTCTCGGCCCCCGGCCACGCGTTCTCGCTGGCCTGGAACACCGCGGTGGGCGCGTACGTGGCGCTGTTCGAGGGGTCGATCTTCAACCCGCACACGGTCTCGGCGCTGTTCCAGCAGGCCTCAATCGGCAGCGCCGTCCACGACGGCTACCTGAGCGCGGTGTTCGGCCCGCTGTCCGAGACGTGCGTCCAGGCCACCCCGCTGATCCTGGCCGGGCTCGCGGTCGCGCTGCCCTACCAGTGCGGCATGTTCAACATCGGCGGCGCAGAGCCAGTTCATCGGCGGCGCGATCGTGGCCACCTACCTCGGTTACGGCGTCAGCATGCCGGTCGTGATCCACGTGATCGTGTGCGTGCTCGGCGGTTTCGCCGGCGGAGGGGCGATCGGCTGGCTGGTCGGCGAGCTCAAGGCCCGGACCGGCGCGCACGAGGTGATCGTCACGATCATGCTCAACTACGCGCTGGCCTACTTCCTGTCCTACCTGCTCTCGTTCCACTACCTGATGCAGGCGCCGGGAACGGTAAACCCGATCTCCCCGGCCATCGCCTCCGACGCGCACCTGCCGCTGCTGTTCGGTACGCACCTGCGGATCAACGCCGGCTTCCTGGTCGCGCTGGCCTGCGCGGCGGGCGTCTGGTGGCTGCTCGAGCGGACCACCATCGGGTTCGAGTTCCGCAGCGTCGGCAAGAACGCCAGCGCGGCCCGGGTGGCGGGCATGAAGGTGGAGCGCAGCTGGGTCCTGGTCATGCTGATCGCGGGTGGCCTGGCCGGCCTGGCCGCCTCGACCGTCATCCAGGGCACCGACTTCACCCTGAACGACCTGAGCTTCGGGACCTACGGCATCGACGCCATCACGGTCGCGCTGCTCGGCCGGGGCCGGCCGCTCGGCGTGGTGTGGGCGGCCTGCTGTTCGGGGCCCTGCACGCGGGGGCGCCGCTCATGCAGGCCGCCACCGGCACGCCGGTGGACATGGTGCAGGTGCTCGAGGCGGTCGTCGTCCTCATGATCGCCGCGCCACCGCTGATCCGGACCATATTCCGGTTGCGCAGCGGGGGCGGCGGCCTCGCCGTGCTGGCCAGGGGGTGGAACGCATGACGATCACCGAGCGCATTCCCACGGTGCTGGACGCCGTCGCGCCGGGCAGCGCCTTCCGGCGCTGGCTGGCCCCGGCGACGTTCCTGTTGTTCGGTCTCATCGACATCTTCGTGCTCGGGTACTACTCGCACTCCGGTGACGCGACGTTCGCCTTCTCCCAGGTGTTCGCGAAGGTCACGGTGCCGGACCTGAGCATCGCGGCCCGCGTGACCTGCTATGTGTGCGGCGGGATATCGATCGCGATCGCGGTGGCCCGCGCGTTCCTGCCGTTCGGCAAGGCGGTGAACCGGGTGGCCATCGCGGTGGTCTCGTTCCTGCTCATCGTCTCGCTGCTGTGCTGGGCGGACGCCGGGCAGACCACCGCGTTCAACATCGTGAACCTGCTCCAGGGCACCCTGTCCGGCTCGATCCCGATCATGCTCGGCGCGCTGACCGGCGTCATCTGCTCCCGGTCCGGGGTGATCAACATCGCCATCGAGGGCCAGCTGCTGCTCGGCGCGTTCACCGCCGCGATCGTGGCCAGCGGCACCGGGTCGCTGTCGCTGGGCCTGATCTGCGGCGCCCTGGCCGGCTCCTGGTCGGCGCGCTGCTGGCCGCGTTCGCCATCGGCTACCGGGTCGACCAGGTGGTCCTGGGCGTGGTCATCAACACGCTGATCCTCGGCCTGACCGGATACCTGTACGACGGCCTGATGATCCCCTACCAGAACACGCTGAACTCGCCGCAGACGTTCTCGGCGATCAAGATCCCGCTGCTCGGCGACATCCCGATCATCGGCCCGGTGTTCTTCGACTCGACGATCTTCCTGTACCTCACCTACATCGCGCTGGCCGGGGTCCAGGTCGGCATGTTCTCCACCCGGTGGGGCCTGCGGACCCGCGCCATCGGCGAGCACCCGATCGCGGCCGACACGGTGGGCATCCGGGTGATCGCGATGAGGTACCGCAACGTGATCGCGGCCGGGGTGATCGCCGGCATCGGCGGTGCCTACTTCACCATCGGCTCGGTCGGGTCGTTCGGCAAGGGCATGTCCTCCGGCGAGGGTTACATCGCCCTGGCGGCGATGATCTTCGGCCGCTACAACCCGTTCGGGGCGATCGCGGCGGCGCTGTTGTTCGGCTTCACGACGCAGCTGCAGTCGATCCTGTCCACCTTGAACACGCCGATCCAGTCCAACCTGCTGCTGATGGCCCCGTACGTCGTCACGATCATCGTGCTGGCCGGACTGGTGGGCAAGGTCCGCGGCCCCAAGGCCGAGGGCATCCCCTACGTCAAGGCATGATCATTCGTGGCGCGGAGCTGTGGTTTTTCGGTGTGATGCCCGCCGTGACGGCTTTCGCGGCCGGCCCGGTAAGCGGGGTGCCGATCGGGTTCGCGCGTACCCCACGCGCCACTTGTACAACATTTGCGTGGAATATCCGGCTTCTGCGGAAACCTTGGGCAACTGGGGCTGACCTGCGCTGATGTTCCGCAACGGCCGGATCTTCCAAGATCTTTTTAAGACGTGTTGCAACGGGCGAGGACAGGTTGAGATGAGCGATGCAAGTGACGACTGAGGCTGAGCTTCGGGGCGCGGTCGAGGCTTGGATCGCGGATGACCCGGACGAGAGGGACCAGGCGGAGCTGCGGGGGCTGCTGGAGCGGGCGTTCGGTGGCTCGGGTGTGGCTGGTGGCTCGGGTGGCGGGGGGCTGGCGGAGTTGCGGGACCGGTTCGCGGGACGGCTGGAGTTCGGGACGGCCGGGCTGCGGGGGGTGGTGGCGGCCGGGCCGAACCGGATGAACCGCGCGGTGGTCAGGGCGGCGACGGCCGCGGTGGCGGGGTGGCTGCTCGGCTCGGCGGGGGGCGGCTCGGCGGGGGGCGTTGTCCGGGTGGCGGTGGGGTGTGACGCGCGGCATCGGTCGGCGGAGTTCGCCGAGGAGGCGGCGCGGGTGCTGTCCGGGGCCGGCATCGCGGTGGATATGCTTCCGCAGCCCGGGCCCACTCCCCTGCTGGCGTTCGCGGTCAGGCACCTGGGCGCGTCGGCCGGGGTGATGATCACCGCCAGCCACAATCCCGCCGCGGACAACGGGTACAAGCTGTACCTGAGCGACGGGGCCCAGGTCATCCCGCCGGTCGACGCCGAGGTCGAGGCGGGGATCGCGGCCCTCGGGCCGCTGGCGCAGGTACCGGTGGCGGACCCGGGCAGTCCGCTCATAACCAGGCACGGCGACGAGATCGCCAAGGCCTACCTCGACGCGGTGGTGGCCACGGCGGCCGGCTCGGGTTCGACCGGGCGGAGCTGAACGTGGTCTACACCCCGATGCACGGGGTGGCGGGCGACCTCATGCTGCGAGCCATGGCGCAGGCCGGCTTCGCGGCGCCGCACGTGGTGGCGGCGCAGGCCCGGCCCGATCCGGACTTCCCGACGGTCGCGTTCCCCAACCCGGAGGAGCCCGGCGCGCTGGACCTGGCCCTGGCCGACGCGGTACGGCTCGGCGCCGACCTGGTGGTGGCGAGCGACCCCGACGGGGACCGGCTGGCCGTGGCCACCCGGCGCCCCGGCCAGGGTCTGGCCGGCTGGGTGGTGCTGACCGGCGACCAGGTTGGCGCGCTGCTCGGGGCCAGCTTGCTGGACCGGACGGCGGGCGATCCCGACCCCGAGAACCGGCTGGTGGCCTCGACGATCGTCTCCTCCACGCTGCTGTCCAAGGTCGCGGCGGCGGCCGGGGCTCGGTACGCGGAGACGCTGACCGGGTTCAAGTGGATCGTCCGCGCGGGCGACGGCGTGCCCGGCGCGCGGTTCGTGTTCGGGTACGAGGAGGCCCTGGGCTACGCGGTCGGCGGCGTGGTGCGGGACAAGGACGGCATCGGCGCCGCCCTGGCCATGCTCCGGCTGGCTACCGAGGCGAAGGCGGCCGGGCGTTCGGTGCTCGACCGCTATGACGGGCTGGAGAGCGCGCACGGCGTGCACCTGACCTCCCAGGTGACGTTGCGGACCACCGACCAGGCGCAGGTCATGCGGCGGCTCCGGGCCGATCCCCCGGCCGAGCTCGGCGGCCTGCCGGTAGCGGAGCTGGTTGACCTGGCCGCGGGAGACGGCAGCGGCGTGCCGCGGGCAGACGTGCTCATCTTCCGGCTGCCCAGCGCTCGGGTGGTGCTACGGCCGAGCGGCACCGAGCCCAAGATCAAGTGCTACATCGAGATCACCGAGCCGCTGGCCGGGCGGTCGCTCCCGGCCGCCCGCGGGTCGGCCGCCGAGCGCCTGGCGCCGCTTCGGCACGCCCTGGAGGCCGTGCTGGCGGATGCCTGACGGAGCAGCCTGGGGCCCGTGTTCTGATTGGTGCTCCTGTGATCTCCGGCGAGCCATGGCAGCGTTCATGCGGTGCGGCCTGCGCCGCGTTGCCGGCCCAGCGGCCTCATGATGCGCTGGTGTCCCATTGGCAGGGTGGATCCGGCCTTCGTGGTGGATTCGGGTAACCATGGTTGCCACAACGCTCCGTGAAAGCCGGATCCACCACGACGTTTTCCGGATCATGGAATTTATGGGCGAGAACCGGCGTGTGGCGGGTCAACGGCGGTGGTCGAGGCTCGTACCGAGGTCGACCCAGCCTGGCTGGCCAAGGCCCGCCTTCGCATCAATATTGACACTGTAATAATTACAGTGTCAGTATTGCGGTATGGAGGAGCCTTGGACGATTCTGCAGCTGGCGGAACTGGCGGCCGATGCGCTGGCTGCCGGTCAGCAGGGCGGGCCGTCGTCTGACGCTGGGCCTTCGGGTGAGGGCGGGCTTTCGGCTGGAGGCGGGCCTTCGGGCGGTGCTGAGCGGTCGGGCGGTGCTGAGCGGTCGGGCGGTGCTGGGCGGCCGGGCGGGGACGGGCTGCCGGGCGGTGCTGGGCGGCCGGGCGGTGCTGGGCGGCCGGGCGGTGCTGGGCGGCCGGGCGGGGAGGGGCTGCCGGCTGGGGTGGTGCGGGCGAACGGACGGGTTCGCGATGTGCCGAACGAGCGGCTGGTTCGCTGGTACGTCACCGTCGGCCTGGTGGATCCGCCGCTGAGCCGGCGGGGCCGGGTGGCCCAGTACGGGCGGCGGCACCTGTTGCAGCTGGTGGCGGTCAAGCGCCGTCAGGCGGAGGGGCGGTCGCTGGCCGAGATCCAGGCCGAGCTGGCGGGCGCGACCGACGACACTCTGGCGGCGGTGGCCCGCGTCCCGGGCAACCGGCCCGGAGCGGACGTCCTCCCGGCTGCGCCGACCCGGTTCTGGACTCGATCGGCCGGAGGGCGAGAGCTGGACGACGCGGACGAGGACGAGGACGGGGAGCTGGCTGGCACGGCCGCCGGCGCGAGGGGCGCGGTTGGGGAGCTGGCTGGGACGGCCGCCGGCGCGAGGGGCGCGGTTGGGGATGGGGGGCGGGGGCGGCTGGTGCACGGGGTCAGGCTCGCGGCGGGGGTGACGCTGCTGCTGGAGGGCGCGGCGCGGGAGCCGGGGCCGGATGATGTCGACGCAATACTGAATTCCGCGCGGGCGCTGCTGGCCGAACTGGCTGGCAGGGGGCTGCGCGAACCCGGCGCGGAGCATCCGGCCGATGCTCCGCACCAATTCCACCTGGAGTAGGACAGCTCACCGAGGAGAGCCGGACATGACCACTGAGATCGCTGCGCTGGAGGGCGAGCACACCGCCGATCCGGGTGCCGGCCTGGGCGCACTCGCGACCAGCCGGGGCAACCTGCCGCTTGAAGCCGTCGACGTCCGCGCCGCCATCGCCGGCGCGGCGGCCAGCGTGGAGCTGACCCAGGGCTTCCGCAACCCGTTCGACGTCCCGCTCGAGGCGACCTACATCTTCCCGCTGCCGGACCGGGCCGCGGTCACCGCGATGCGGATGGAGTGCGCCGGGCACGTCGTGGAGGGCGTGCTGCGAGAGCGCTCCCGGGCCCGGGAGGAGTACGACCAGGCGATCGCGGAGGGACGCCGGGCGGCGATCGCCGAGGAGGACCGGCCCGACGTGTTCACCATGCGGGTCGGCAACATCGCGCCCGGCGAGCGGGTCACCGTCCGGCTGGTCCTAGCCCAGCCGCTGCCGTACGCCGACGGCGAGGTGACGTTCCGGTTCCCGCTGGTGGTCGCGCCGCGCTACATCCCGGGCCACCCGCTGCCGGGCGCGGCGGCCGGCAGCGGCGTGGCCGCCGACACCGATGCCGTCCCCGACGCGTCCCGGATCAGCCCGCCGGTGCTGCTGCCCGGTTTCCCGAACCCGGTCCGGCTCACGCTGAGCGCCGACATCGACCCGGCCGGGCTGCCGCTGACCGGGATCCGCAGCAGCCTGCACGCCACCGCGGAGCAGGCCGGCGCCGACGGCCGCACGACCGTCCGGCTGCACCCGGGCGAGCGGCTGGACCGGGACTTCATCCTCCGGCTGGCCGTGGCGGACTCCGAGCAGATCACGACGCTCGCTGACGCTGACCCCGGACCCAGGCGCGGACCCGGAGGAGGGGACGTTCACCCTCACCCTCGTGCCGCCGGACGGCGGCAGCCGGTCCCGGGCCCGCGACGTGGTGCTGGTCCTGGACCGTTCCGGGAGCATGCACGGCTGGAAGATCGTGGCGGCCCGGCGCGCCGCGGCGCGGATCGTGGACACGCTGACCGGCGCCGACCGGTTCGCCGTGCTGTGCTTCGACAACGTGGTCGAGCGGCCGCCGGACCTGGCGGACGGGCTGGCCTCCTGCACCGACCGGAACCGGTTCCGCGCCGTGCGAGTGGCTGGCCCGGACCGACGCCAGGGGCGGCACCGAGATGCTCGCGCCGCTGGAGCAGGCGGTCGGCTTGCTGGCCGGCGATGATCCGGGGCGCGACCGCGTGCTGGTCCTGGTCACCGACGGGCAGGTCGGCAACGAGGACCAGATCCTGGAGCGGACGGGGCCGCGGCTGGCCGGGATCCGGGTGCATGTGGTGGGCATCGACCAGGCGGCCAACGCCGGGTTCTTGTCGCGGCTCGCCGCGGCCGGGCGCGGGCGCTGCGAGCTGGTGGAGTCCGAGGACCGGCTGGATGAGGCGGCCGCACGCATCCACCGCCGGATCGGCACGCCGCTGGTCACCGCGCTCGCGCTGGCCGCGGACGGCATGGCGATCGTGCCCGGGACGGTGGCGCCAGGCCTGCTGCCTGACCTGTTCCCGGGCGTGGCGGTCACGCTGAGCGGGCGCTGGCGGGGACAGCCCGGCGGATCGATCACGGTGACGGGCACGGCGGCGGACGGCACGGGATTCGAGAGCAAGGTCACCGCGGTCGCCGGCGGCAACCCGGCGAGCAGGGCCGCCTGGGCGCGCGCTCACGTGCGCGACCTGGAGGATCGCTACGCCGCCTGGGCCGGTCACGACACCGCCGGGCTGGACCGGCTGGAACAGCAGATCACCGACGTCTCGCTGCGCTACGGCGTGCTGAGCCGGTTCACGGCGTTCGTGGCCGTCGATTCCCGGGTCGTCACCCACGGGACGGGGCCGCACCGGGTGACCCAGCCGGTCGAACTGCCGGCCGGCTGGGATATGGCGGGCATCGCCGCGCCGCCGCCCCAGATCGGGTGGTACGCGGCGGGCGGGATGCCAGCGGGCGCAGGCACGGCGGGCGCGATGCCCCGGCCCGCGATGCCAATGCAGGCCAGATCGGGGCGCGCCAGGCGGTCCCAGAAGGCGGGCGGCTGGGTAGCCACGAGCGCCGCGTACGCCGCGCCCGTCACGGCGGCGAGCGCGGCGGTTACCGGGGCGCCGCCCCGGCTGCCGCAGGCCCGGCGCCAGGCGGCCGACGAGGCTGCCGCGCTGCGGGCGGCGCAGGGCGTGCCGGATGCCGAGCGGGCCCGGCTGCTGGCCGACCTGGCGACCCGCATCGAGGCGCTGCTGGCCGGGCTTGGCGCGGCCGGCGGGGCGGTGGCCGGGGACGCGAGCGCGGACGGGCCGACCGCCACGGCGGGGGGCGCGGGCGGGCCAGCGGGCGCGGGCGGGCCAGCGGGCGCCGGCGGGGACCTGGCCGCGCTGGCGCGGCTGGCGCGCGAGTTGCACGGGTGCGACGAGCCCGGGCGGGTGGGCGGCGGCCGGCTTGATGCGCTGTGGCAGGAGGCGATCCGGGTGCTGACCGCGTTCGCCGGGGACGCGGGGCCGAGCGAGGACCGGGCGTTCTGGAAGCGGTCGCGGTAGGGCGCGGCCGGCCGACGGCCTCGGGTCAGGGGCCGCCCGGCTGGGCCGGGGAGCGATCAGAGAGGAGGCCGTCTGGCCGGGCGGCTTGAGGGCGGTCTGGGCAGCGGGGACCACGGACCGTTCGGAGGAAAGGGAAGGAGGGTGATGGGTGCGGGGTCAGTGGGCGGTCAGGGCCCGGGCGGCCGCGACGTCGTCGCGCATCTGGGCGACGAGGGCGTCGACGGAATCGAATTTCTCGGTGCCGCGCAGCCGGGCGGTGAACTCGATGGCGGCGTGGGTGCCGTACAGGTCCAGGTCGTCGCGGTCGAGCGCGTAGGCCTCGACGGTGCGGTCGGTGCCGTCGAAGGTCGGGTTGGTGCCGATCGAGATCGCGGCCGGCCAGCGGGTCACCTCGGTGCCGTCCAGGTCCAGGCTGACCAGCCAGCCGGCGTAGACCCCGTCGGCGGGCGTCGCGGTGTGCGGCGGGGTCTCCAGGTTGGCGGTCGGGAAGCCCAGGGCCCGGCCGCGCATGTGGCCGCGGACGACCACGCCCTCCACCCGGTGCGGGCGGCCGAGGGCGGCCGCGGCCCCGGCCACGTCACCGGCGGACAGCCGGCCCCGGATGTAGGTCGAGGCCATCGTGATGCCGCCGGAGGCCAGCAGCGGCACGGCCTCGGCGGTGAAGTCGTACTTATTCCCCAGCTCGGCCAGCAGCGGGACGTCGCCCGCGGCCTTGCGGCCGAACCGGAAGTCCTCCCCCACCACCACGGCGGCGGCGTGCAGGCGGTCCGACAGCACGATGCGGACGAACTCATCGGGGCTCAGCCGGGAGAACTCCACGGTGAAGGGGAGCACGAACACGGCGTCGGCGCCGAGGCCAGCCAGGAGTTCGGCCTGGCGGCGGGGGGTGGTCAGGAACGGCGGGTGCGAGCCGGGGCGGATGACCTCGTCCGGGTGCGGATCGAAGGTGATCACGACCAGCGGCAGGTTCTGGTCCCGAGCGACCTCGCGGGCCCGGGCCACGACCCGCTGGTGGCCGAGGTGCACGCCGTCGAACACGCCGATCGTGGCCACGCACCCGGCCCAGTCGGCAGGCACGTCGTCCAAGCCGTACCAGCGGTACACGATCCCCGTTCCTCCTTGTATCCGCTCCGCGCAGAACAGCCTAGCTTCCGGCGAAGACCACCAGCGGGCGCGCCTGGCCGGTGTCCTCGCTCAGCAGGGCGACGAGGGCTCCGTCCGGGGCGAAGGCGGCCGTCGTTCCCGGGGCGCCAGTGGCGGCCAGGCGGCCGCCGTGGGCCAGGCGGCGGGCCTCGTCGGCGGACAGGTCCCGGCGGGCGAACGCGGCCGCGGCGGCCCGGGCCAGCGGCATGACCTCGAACCGCTCGGCCAGCTGGTCCAGGGTCTGGGGCCTGGTCCAGGCCGTACCCGCCGACCCGGGTGCGGCGCAGGGCGGTCAGGTGGCCGCCGGTGCCCAGCGCGGCGCCGAGGTCGCGGGCCAGGGCCCTGATGTACGTGCCGCTTGAGCAGCGGACGGTGGCGTCGAGGTCGGTGAGGTCTACGCCGGCCGGGCGTATGTCTGTGACGCTGAACTCGTAGACCGTCACCGGGCGGGGTTTGAGCTCGGGCGCGGCCCCGGCCCTGGTCAGCTTGTAGGCGCGCTGGCCGTCGACCTTGATCGCGCTGACCGCGGGCGGGATCTGCTGGATCTCGCCGGTCAGGTCCGCGACCGCCTTTGCTATCGCGTCCGGGGCGACGTTTTTCGCTGACGCGGCCCCGGTGAGCTGGCCCTCCGCGTCGTCGGTGCTGGTCGACTGGCCGAGCCTGATCGTGGCGTCGTACTGCTTCTCGGTCAGGGTCAGGTAGCCGAGCAGCCGGGTGGCCTTCTCGACCCCGACCACCAGGACACCGGTCGCCATCGGGTCCAGCGTGCCCGCGTGGCCCACCCGCCTGGTCCCGGCCAGCCGCCGGATCCGCGCCACGACGTCATGGGAGGTCATGCCGCCTGGCTTGTCGACGATGACCAGGCCGTCTTTGCCGTCCGTCATTCGTCCTCGTCGTCGTCCCGTACTCGGCGGGCTTGCGGTAGGGGTCGGGGTCGCCGGCGGGACGGCGCCCTCGCGGCTGCGGGCCAGTTCGGCGTCCGCGTTGCGGGCGATCGTGACCAGCTCCTCGATCCGCTGGGCGGTGTCCGGCAGGACGTCGGCCACGAACTCCAGCGACGGGGTGTGCCGCAGGCCGAGCTGCCGGCCGACCTCGGACCGGATGACGCCGGTCGCGCTGGCCAGGGCCATGGCCGTGTCGGCGCGTTCGGCGTCGGTGCCGAGCACGGTGTAGTACACGGTGGCCTCGCGCAGGTCGTTGGTCAGCCGGGCCTCGGTGACGGTCGCGAAGCCGAGCCGCGGGTCCTTGATCCGTCGCTCCAGCATCTCCGCGACGATCTGGCTGATCCGGTCGGCCAGCTTACGGGCGCGGGCGGCATCCATGCTCGCTCACTCCTCCTCGTTGAACAACCGCTGCCGGGCCGACAGCAGCTCGATCTCCGGGTGCCGGGCCACCAGGCGTTCGCACTCGGTGAGCACGCTCATCGCGTTCGTGGCCGTCGCGGACACCACGGCCACGCCGATCTCGGCCCGCCGGTGCAGATCCAGGTGGCCGGTCTCGGCCACCGCGACCCCCGGGTAGCGCCGGCGCAACTCGGCGACGAGCGGCCGGACGACGGCACGTTTGGCTTTCAGCGAGTGCACGTCGCCCAGCAGCACGTCAAGGGTCAGCGCCGCGACAAACAACTGCGTCGTTTAGGCTCTCGGCTTCTCCCGCATCTCGAAGGTCTCGATCACTGTCCTCGATCCTGATGTCGTTGTAGCCGACGCCGATACCGCACTCGTAGCCCTCGCGGACCTCGGTCGCGTCGTCCTTGAACCGGCGCAGCGACTCCACCGTGAGGTTGTCGGAGATCACCACGCCGTCCCGGATCAGCCGCGCCTTGCTGTTGCGGTGGATCGATGCCGGTGCGGACGATGCACCCGGCGATGTTGCCGATCCGCGGCACCCGGAAGACCTCGCGGACCTCCGCGGTGCCGAGCTGGACCTCCTCGAACTCGGGCTTGAGCATGCCCTTGAGCGCGGCCTCGACCTCCTCGATCGCCTGGTAGATGATCGAGTAGTAGCGGATGTCGACGCCCTCGCGGTCGGCCAGCTCGCCGGCCCGCTCGGCCGGCCGGACGTTGAAGCCGATGATGACCGCGTCGGACGCGAGCGCCAGGTTCACGTCGTCCTGGGTGATCGCGCCGACGCCGCGGCGGATCACGCGCAGGCTGACCTCCTCGCCGACATCGATCTTGAGCAGCGCGTCCTCCAGGGCCTCCACCGAACCGGACACGTCGCCCTTGATGATGAGCAGCAGCTCCTCGCGCTCGCCCTTCTCGAGGTCCTTGAACAGGTCCTCGAGCGTGACCCGGCGCCGGCCCTGGGCGAACTCGGCGATGCGCTCGCGCGCCTCCCGGCGGTCGGCGATCTGCCGGGCCATCCGGTCGTCGTCGACGACGAGGAAGTTGTCGCCCGCGCCGGGGATGGCGGTCAGGCCGAGCACCAGGACCGGACGCGACGGCGGCGCCTCGTCGACGGGCTCGTTGTTCTCGTCCAGCATCGCCCGGACGCGGCCGAACGCCTCGCCGCAGACGATCGAGTCGCCGACCTGCAGCGTGCCGCGCTGGACCAGGACGGTCGCCACCGGGCCGCGGCCCTTGTCCAGGTGTGCCTCGATGGCGACGCCCTGGGCGTCCTGATCCGGGTTGGCCCGCAGGTCGAGCTCGGCGTCGGCGGTCAGCACGACGGCCTCGAGCAGGTTGTCGATGACCGGTCCGCTGCTTGGCGGAGATGTCGACGAACTGCGTCTGGCCGCCGAACTCCTCGGCGACCAGGCCGTACTCGGTGAGCTGGGCGCGCACCCGCTGCGGGTCGGCGCCCTCCTTGTCCACCTTGTTGACCGCGACGACGATCGGCACGCCGGCCGCGTGGGCGTGGTCGATCGCCTCGGTGGTCTGCGGCTTCACGCCGTCGTCGGCCGCGACCACCAGGACGACCAGGTCGGTCGTCTCGGCACCACGGGCACGCATGGCGGTGAACGCCTCGTGACCCGGGGTGTCGATGAAGGTGATCTTGCGCTCCTGGCCGTCGACCTCGGTCGTGACCTGGTAGGCACCGATGTGCTGGGTGATGCCGCCGGCCTCGCCGGCGACCACGTTGGCGTTGCGGATCGCGTCGAGCAGCTTGGTCTTACCGTGGTCGACGTGACCCATGACGGTGACCACCGGCGGCCGGGCCACCAGGTCGGTGTCGTCGCCCTCGTCCTCGCCGAACTCGATGTCGAACGACTCGAGCAGCTCGCGGTCCTCGTCCTCGGGCGTGACGACCTGGATCGTGTAGTCCAGCTCGGCGCCGAGCAACTGCAGGGTCTCCTCGTTGACCGACTGGGTCGCGGTGACCATCTCACCGAGGTGCAGCATCACCTCGACGAGCGACGCCGGGTTGGCGCCGATCTTCTCGGCGAAGTCGGTCAGGGAGGCGCCCGCGGCAGCCGGACCATCTGGCCGTTGCCGCGGGGGACGTGGACGCCGCCGATCGAGGGCGCCTGCATGTTGTCGAACTCTTGACGCCGCTGCTTCTTGGACTTGCGGCCACGCGACGGACGACCGCCGGGACGGCCGAAGGCGCCCTGCGTGCCACCACGGCCACGGCCGCCACCCGGACGGGGCGGCCCGCCGCCCCCGCCAGCGCGCGACCGGAGCGCCGCCACCGCCGGGCGCCGCCGCCACCGGGCCGACCGCCGCCGCCACCGGGCCGCCGCCACCACCGCCGCCGCCACCGGGCCGGGGCCTCCGCCGCCACCCGCCCCCGGGCCGCCACGGCCGCCGGGACCGCCGGGCCGCGACCACCGCCGGACGCGCTGCGGACGGGACGGCATGTTCATCGGGCTCGGACGCGGGCCGCCGGGCCGCGGACCGCGCGAACCCGCCGGGACGCGGACCGCCGGCGCGGCGCGCCGGGACCCGGGGCCGGCCGGGGCCGCCCGGACCGCGGCCGCCGGGACGCGGACCGCCGTCGCCGGGGGCCGCGGTCGCGACCGGCCGGGACGGCCCCCCGGACCGGCCGGGACGCGGACCCGGGGCCGCGCCGGGGGCGCCGAGCCCATGCCGGTGTTGGTCGAGCAGAACGGGTTGTTACCCGGACGGGGGCCGGGACGCGGGCCACCGGGACGCGGACCCGGGGCGCCGGGCCGGGCGCCGCCGGGACGCGGGGCACCAGGACGTGTGCGGCCCTGGGCGCGGACGCCCTGGCTACCCTGGCTACCCTGGCTCCTGGCGGGGGCGCCGGGGGCTCCCGGGCCGCCTGGCCGGGCTGGCCATGGCCCGGCGCAGCCGGACCGGCGCCGGGGGCCGGCGCGCTGCCCGGCGCGCTGGCCCGCCGCCCGGGCTGCGGAAGTCGGCCGGGGTGGCCGGGGTGCGCGGCGGCCCGGGGACGCGGGGCGCCGGTGCCTGGGGCCGGGCATCGGCCGGCCCTGGACGGGACGCGGCGACGGCGGGACGGCGGCAGCTGCGGGCCGCCGCTCGGCCGCGTGGGCACTGGTGCCGGGCGCGGCGGCACCTCGGGCGGAGCCGCGGCTCCGCGGGCCGTTGGCCGTCCCGCCGGTGCGGCGCGGGGGCCGCCGCGGTAGCGGCGCTCGGCGTCCGGGCGACCCTGGGCGCGGCCGGCACCGCGCCGGGCGGCCGTGGCCGCGGCCTGGCACCGCCGCCGGGCGCGCCGGGCTGCTGCCGGCGCGGCCTGGCCGTTCCGGCCTGGGCCGGAACCCGGAGACCCTGCGGACCTTGACCGCGCGGATTCTGTCCTGCGCGGGCGACCGTCGCGGAAAAGCTTCCTTGAGCCGGCGGACTACCGGCGCCTCTATCGTCGAGGACGCCGATCGGACGAACTCGCCCATTTCCTTGAGCTTGGCCATGACGACCTTGCTCTCGACACCGAACTCCTTGGCGAGTTCGTATACCCGGACCTTTGCCACTGCACTCCCTACTCGGCCGCCCCGACCGGTCCGGGCAGAGCGTCCTCGGACCGTCGCTACCTTGCGGTAATCATTGCTGCGTGCTCATCGAGCGCTCATAGCAATCTCGACCTGCTTCCGACTAGACGTCGCTTTAGCGTTAAGGCCTGCTGTCCAGCCTGGTGTTCCGCCGCAGTCAATGCTATGACGGGGATGCCGCCGCAAAGATACTCAGCCATGGTTCGAGCTGAGCGGCCCCGCGGGCGGAATGCCCGGGGGAACGCCCGACGACGCTCAGCCAGCTCGAGACATGCCTGGTGGGGTGCAGGGAGGCACCCCGTCCCGGCAGTCGCCCCGCGGATCGGGGGACGACGTCCTCGACCACGACCAGGCGCAGCAGGTCGGACTTGGCCGCGCGGTCCCGGCAGCCCACGCAGGTACGCATGCGGGCTACGGGAGGCCGCTCGGCCGCGTGGCCATGAAGTCATGAGTCTACCGCGTCCGAACGTCCCGGACCGGCGAACCTGCGTCTGCGGGTCTACGCGTCGCGGCCACAGCCTCTGGGCTTGCGTGTTCGGGGGCCTGCGCTCGGACCCGCGGCGTGGGCACGGCGCGCTCCGTCGGCGGGGACCTCGGTGTCGGACCGGATGTCGATCCGCCAGCCGGTGAGCCGGGCGGCGAGCCGGGCGTTCTGCCCCTCCTTGCCGATCGCCAGGGAGAGCTGGTAGTCGGGCACGATGACCCGGGCGACCCGCGCGCCTCAGCGTCGATCACCTCGACGCGGTTGACCCGCGCCGGCGACAGGGCGTTGCCCACGAAATCGGCCGGGTCGTCGGACCAGTCGACGATGTCGATCTTCTCGCCGTGCAGCTCGTTCATGACGTTCCGGACCCGGCTGCCCATCGGGCCGATGCAGGCGCCCTTGGCGTTGACCCCGGGCTGGCGCGAGCGTACGGCGATCTTGGTGCGGTGGCCGGCCTCGCGGGCGATCGCGGCGATCTCGACGGTGCCGTCGGCGATCTCGGGCACCTCCAGCGCGAACAGCTTCTTGACCAGGTTCGGGTGGGTGCGGGACAGCGTGACCGACGGCCCGCGGTGCCCCTTGCGCACCTGCACCACGTAGGAGCGGATCCGCTCGCCGTGCTCGTAGTTCTCGCCGGGCACCTGCTCCTCGGGCGGCAGCACCGCCTCGATCTTGCCCAGGTCGACCAGCACGGTCCGCGGGTCCTTGCCCTGCTGGATGACGCCGGCCACGATGTCGCCCTCGCGCCCGGCGTACTCGCCGAACGTCAGCTCGTCCTCGGCGTCGCGCAGGCGCTGCAGGATCACCTGGTTGGCGGTGGTCGCCGCGATCCGGCCGAAGTCGGTCGGGGTGTCGTCGTACTCCTGGAGGGCGTCGCCGTCCGGGCCGGTCTCGGTGGCCCAGACCGTGACGTGACCGGTCTTGCGGTCCAGCTCGACCCGCGCGGTCGGCGACGCGCCCTCGGTCTGGTGGTACGCGATGAGCAGCGCGTCCTCGATGGCCTTGACCACCAGGTCGAGCGAGATGTCCTTCTCGCTCTCCAGACTGCGCAGGGCGGTCATGTCGATGTCCATCGCCGGTCGCTCCAAGCTCGCTCGGCGGACGCCCGAACTCCACCTGGATCGCCCCCGGCGCCCAGCACGGCGTAGGGGAAGCCCCGGCGGGAACCCGTCGACGTCCAGGGTCACCCCGTCGGCGTCGGCGGCGGCACCCGGCCGGTGACGGCCGCGCGCCGTCGGATCGGGGACCGTCACCTGGACCAGCCGGCCGCCCGCCCGACGCCAGTGCCGCGGGTCGGTAGGGGACGGTCGACGCCGGGCGACGCGACCTCCAGCATGTACGGGAAGTCGCCCATCACGGCCACCGTGTCGAGCGCGGCGGACAGCTCGCGGCTGACCACCGCCGCGTCGTCGAGGCTCACGCCACGGTCGCTGTCCACCACCACGCGCAGCAACCTGCGCCGTCCCGCGGCGGTCACCCGCACCGATTCCAGGTCCATGCCGGCCGCGGCGATCACGGGCCGGATGACCTCGGCGATCCGGGCCTCGTCGACCGAGCGCCCCGCCTTGGTCTCCTCCGGCAGGCTTCGCGGCAGGCTGGCTGCTGACTTGGGCGCCTTCTCCGCTCCGTCGCGGGGCCGCTTGGAGGATCGTCCTCCTTCGGCCGCGCCGCGAGGCTTCGGTGCGTGCCGCGGGCCCCCAGGCATCACGACCTCCTCGTCCACGACCTGCGGGATTCGGCTCCTAGCCTATCCGCAGCGGGAGGCCGGTCGCGGATAGGACGGGCCCAACCCTTGCCGAAGGCCCTTCAAACGCACGTGGTAGCTTGCCCGTGTGTCCAGACATCGTGCCGAGGCGCCGGGTGCTGGCTCGCCTCGGCGGCGGCGCTGCCGTGTGCTGCTCGGCCGCCGCGGGCTGCCGGTCCTCGGACGTGTTCGCCGGCCCCGATCCGCTGGCGGGCCGCCCGCCCCTCGGTCACGGGACGTGCTGACGCTGCAGGAGGTCATCGCGGCCGAACGGGCCATGATCGCGCTGTACCAGACCGCGGTGGACGTCTCGCTGCGGCCCGCCAGCCAGGTGCGGGGGCTGCTGGCCCAGCACCGGCAGCATCTGGGCCAGCTCCAGGCCAGGCTGGTGCTTCCGCCGGGATGGGCGTCGCCGTCGGCTTCGCCCTCGGTGTCTCGCTCCCCCGTTTCGAGCTCCCCCGTTTCGAGCAGAGTGACGGTCGAGTTGCTGCGCGCGGCCGAGGCGGCGTCGGCCACGAACCTGGTTCCGGTCAGCGTG
>CAWFXW010000027.1:0-126904 GCA_963819785.1 uncultured Actinomycetes bacterium
GCCGCCGGCACGAGATCCGCCAGCACGGGGCGGTCGCCTCGGCTCGCATCTCTTCCCGCGTCATGGCCAGCTTGAGGACCACCTCCGTGCCGTCGGCGGCCGTGCAGCTGACCACCTCGGAGCGGAATCCGCCGCTGCTGCGGGCGGTCACGCGCGCGCTGCGTGAGGTGACGGGCTGCGACAAGACGTACGTGGCGTTGTTCGCCGAGGCGGAGCCTGTCAAACTGATTGAGACATCAGGCGGCTGGATTACTCTGACGGGTCTCCTGGGTCTCGATGGTGGTGCGGGGCTTGTTGATCCATACCTTGGCTGGCAGGGCCGGGGCGAGCGGGCGCCGTCCGCGGAACCGGTCGGGCCGGGCGGCGAAGGCGCCGTCGAGGACGAGCTGGCGGCGGGCCTGGATGGCCCAGGCGGTACCGTCGTGGACCGAGGCCGGGGTGTGCAGGCCGATCCCGGAATGGCGGTGCTCGTTGTTGTAGTAGGTGAAGAACAGGTCGCTGAATGCGCGTGCGTCCTGCAGGGCGGCGAAGGTGCCGGGGAAGACGGGGCAGTATTTGAAGGTCTTGAACGCGGCCTCGGAGAACGGGTTGTCGTTGGAGACGTGCGGCCGGGAATGGCTGCGGGTGATGTTCAGATCGGTGAGCAGGGTGGCGACGTTCTTGGAGGTCATCGACGTGCCGTTATCGGCGTGGATGTACTGCGGTCTGGCGCCGCCGTTGGCGATGATGGCGTGCTGCATGAACGCTTTGGCCAGGTCGCCGCTCTCGCCGTAATGGGCTTCCCAGCAGATGGCTTTGCGGGAGAAGATGTCCAGCATCACGTACAGGTCGAAGTAGGTGCCGCGCCAGGGTCCTTTCAGCTTGGTGATGTCCCAGGTCCAGACCTGGTCCGGGCCGTCGGCGACCAGCTCGGGCCGGACCCGGGGCGGATGGGCGGCCTGAGCGCGGCGCTCGCGGACCTGGTCCGCGAGCGTCATCACCCGGTACATGGTGCGGATGGAGGCCAGGTAGATGCCGTCATCGAGCAAGATGGCATACACCTGGGCCGGGGACTTGTCCGCGAACCGCTCGCTGTCCAGCAGGGCCAGCAGAGCGGCCTGCTCGGCCGCCGTCAGCGCCGCGGGGTGCGGTGCCCGCGGCCCGGGCGGTGCTTTGCCCGGGGCCGGGACGGGATGACGCTGGCGGTGCAGCGTCGCCCGTGATTTCCCGAGCAATTCGCATGCTCTTTTCACCGAAGTCAGCGGCTCGAGCTCGGTGACGGCCATGTCGATCACCTGTGCCGCTTCGTGCCTGAGTCCGCGCTCTCGGAGAGCAGTTCCAAGAGCGCGTGCGCTTTTCCCACCACTTCAAGCGCTGCCTTAGTCCGTGCCAGTTCCGCAGTGAGTTTCTCGTTCTCCCGCCGCAGCCGCTCGTTCTCCACCGCCTCGCTGCTGCGTCCCGGCCGTCCGGCCGGCTTATCCGTCAGGCCATTCTCCGTGCCGGCCTCGCGTGCTTTCCGCCAGCCGTCGATATGAGAGGAGTAAAGCCCTTCCCGGCGTAGCAGCGCGCCGCGCTCGCGCCCGGATTCCAGTTCGTCGTACTCGCGCAGGATCCGCGCCTTGTACGCCGCGGTGAAGGCCCGCCGCTTCGGCTGGCCGGCCCGCGGCCCCTTCCCGGAGGCCACGGCACCATCATGCCCGGCAGCGGCCGACGCCATGTCGGTCATCGTCATAGTCACGTCTAGGTGGTTCCTGTCTCGCCCTGCTCAGTAAGAGGTTTGCTTCACTCCTGTGTCTCAAGCGAGTTTGACAGAGAGGGAGGCAGCAGGGTTCGCGCATGTCCATTTCCATGTCGTCCCACGTCACCGAGACCTTGATCCCGGACTGCGCGGTCCATGTGTGTTCAACTTGCTCGGCGCGGACCCCGGCCGGAGCGTTCCTGACGCGGCAATGGATGAGATAGCACTGCGCATCGCCGCGGCTCTAACCGCGCGTCGCGAGACCATAGGCCGCCCCAGTACCTGAACGCTCTCGGAGGGCGCGGCCCTGGTCGGTTCAGGCCGGGCTGGGTGCCTTCACGGCTACGGGCTCACCGGAGGAGGGTGCCTCGGGTGGTTCCACCTGGAGGTTCGGCAACCAGCTCAGCCAGCGGGGCAGATACCAGCTGCGTTGACCGAGCAAGCTCAAGGTGCTCGGGAGGATGACCAGACGGATCAGCGTGGCATCCAAGATCAGGGCTACCGCCACGCCGAAGCCCATCTCCTGGAACTGGAGGAGCTGCCCCCGGGCGAAACCGGCGAACACCGCCACGATGATCAGCGCCGCGCCGGTGATGATCCTGGCCGTGGACGCGACACCGCCTGCGACCGCCTCCCGTGTCGAGCCGCATTGGTCATAGCGTTCCTTGATCCGGCTCATCAGGAAAACCTGATAGTCCATGGAGAGGGCAAAGAGCACCGAGAACATGAACAGCGGGACCCACGCATCGATGACGGGCACCTTCTGGAAGCCGAAGATGCCCGCGCCGACCCCGTGAATGAACACGAGTGTGAGCAGGCCGTATGCGGCCCCGGCGGACAGCAGGTTGAGCAGGATCGAGACGACCGCGATCGTCAGTGACCGGAAGGCCAGCATCAGGAGAAGGAAGCTGAGTCCCAGCACGAAGGCCAGCACGTACGGAGTCGGGCTGGTGACGGCATGAAAGTAGTCGGCCTCATCAGCGGTCTGCCCTCCGACGTAGACCTGTGCGCCGGAACCGGCGAACGCCGACGGGATCAGCTGCTGGCGCAAATTCACGACAGCCGCCACGTCCTGGCTGGAGACGACGTCACCCCGGATCGGAACGGTCAGGGTGAGGATCGTGCCGTCAGACGAGGCCCGAACGACACCAGGCCCGAAGCGCGGGTCGCCGGCGAGCACGGCTTGGAGCTTCGCGAGGTCTGCCTGGGCCTGGCCGGCCCCTCCCACCGAGACGATCTCAACCGGGTCCTGGCTCTGGCCCGGGAAGTAACGCTGGACGGCCAGGTAGCCCTGTCTGGACGGCAGGTTGCCAGGCAGCGTGGCCACCCCGCTTTGACCGATGTGGAGGCCGAGCACCGGTACCGCCGCCAGGACCATGAATCCACCCGCCAGCGCCAGGCTCACGGCTGGACGGCGCATCACCCTTCCGGTCACCGCGGTCCAGATCCGGGCCTCCGCCGCGTCGGAACGCCCGAGGTTCTTGCCCACGATGGGCAGGCGCAGCGAGTTCACCCGATCACCGATCAGGCTGAGCATCGCCGGCAGGAGGGTCAGCGCCACGGCGACCGATACGACGCCGACGATCACCGCGCCGGCCGCCAGGCTGCGAAGGATGGTCACCGGGACCAGGAACAAGCCGAGCAGGGCGACAACGAACGTGCTCCCGCTGAAGAGCACGGCGCGGCTAGCGGTGGCTCCCGTGATCCGGATCGCCGCCTCCTGACCGTGGCCGTGGCCGCGTTCCTCCCGGAAGCGCGAGATCATGAACAGCGAGTAGTCAATGCCAAGCGCCAGTCCCATTCCGGTCATCATGTTGACGATGAAGACAGAGAGGCTGAACTCCCGGGCCAGGAGCGCAGCGATGCCCAGGCCGACGATGATGGAAAGCAGAGCCATCAGCACCGGCATCAAGCCGGCGACCACGGCGCCGAACACCAGCAGCAGGATCACAATCGCGATCGGTAGCCCGAAGTCCAATTCCCCGTGCTGAAGGTCGCTCCCCAACAGGGTCGTGAAGTCGTTCCCGACCGTGTGGTCGCCGGTGACGGCCACCGAGAACCCGCCGCTGCCGTTTGCCGCCCGGACGTCTTTAACCACCGGCTTTATGCGGGCGTCGCTCGCGGCCCGCAGGGCGATCAGCGCCGCGTGATGGTCGGACGAGACGAACTGGCTGCCAACGCTCAGATCCGTGGCCACGTGCGTGATGCCAGGATGCGTCCGGACTTGAGCCGCCAGCCGGGCCACGATTTGCTGGAAGCTGGCGTCGCTGACGGTAGAGCCCGTCGAGCTGACCACGATCACATCGGTCGGCCGCTGGCCGAATGACGCACCCATCGCCTGGCGGTACAGGGCTTCGGCCCGGCTGGACTGCGTCGTCCCCACCACGTGGGCACTCGTCGTCAGGCCGCTGAGCGAGGTGACGATAAGAATCAGCGCCACCACCACGGCGATCCCCCAGATCGCCAGCACACGGCGCGCCCGCCTCGCGCTAGACGCCGCCAGCCTTTCGGTCAGGCCAACCGAACCGCGGCCTTCCGACGGCTTCACGACGACGCCGTTTCGTCGGCGGCATCCGGGCCAGCGCCCTGCGCCGCTCGGGGATGCGCCGACCGGTGAACTCGCAACCCCGAGTCCGGCGCATCAGGGCCTGTCTCACCCGAACCATCCATCAAGGTCTCCTCTCGAATGAGAACGAATACAGGGGAACCGCCACCAGCAAAAGACGGAGAGGAGCAACAGGTAAGGGTCTTTAGTCACAAACCTCCGCACCTGCCCGGCCTAAGCACCTGGTTGCAATACTGGGATCATTGGCCGGGGCTCGGATAAGCCGTGCAGGGATCCCACCGGCAACCCAGCGCTCAGCGCGGCTGCTGGCCCGGAATGTATGGCCGCCCGCAATAACAGCGCGGACGAGTTGCAGGTCCAGGTGCCATTCCGTTAACCAGATGCTGGCGGTTCCGCCGGACCGGCGGCTTAGTTCAGCTTGAACCCGCCGTCAATGCTCGGTGACGAAGATGTCCCGTACTTCGCGGGCGGCGTAGAAGACCAGCACGTACCCGGCGGCCGGGTCGGCCTGCCACCAGCCCAGCGCGGTGTTCAGGACCAGGCCGGCTAGCACCGCAGTGGCCAGGATGCCGTCGATCAGGGTGACCCGGCCCTCGGTCTGCAGCACCGGGTTGGCCAGCGCGGCACCGGTACGGGCCTTGCCTGCGGCCAGGGCGTACATCACCGCCGCGGTCACCCCGGTCCAGATGATCCCGGGCACAGAGTGCCGCGGGTGGTACCCAGCGGCCAGGACCACGGTGGATTGCACCAGCAGGTAGGCGGCCAGGGCGCCGAACGCGGTCCCGATCAGCCGCAGGCCTCGCCGCTGACGTTGCTCGCCGGTACCGGACAGTTCCCAGATCACCACGGTGGACGCGCCGATCTCGATCAGCGAGTCCAGGCCGAACCCGGCTAGCGCCACCGACCGCGCCGCGACCGCGGCGATCGCCAGCACCACGATCCCGACCACGTTCCATGTCAGCGTGGCGTACTCCAGGGCAAAGCCGCGGCGCAGCAGCGCCTGGCGCGCCGGAGCATCTGCCAGCGTCATGACAGTATCCTCCCAGCAACCACACCCCTCGTCGGCATCGTAACCTGCTGCTCCCGGAGTATTCGCTGTCTGGGAGGCAGGATGGTGCGGTGCCCGGTAACCATCCGCCCGCCCCCGGCCAGGCCCAGGCCGGGCAGATCACGGCCGCGCTGCGGCTGGTCTGGATCTCGGTCATCTACGGCGCGCTGGTGGTGGCCGTCGCCCTGGCCACCGCCAGCGCCGTGATCCTCGCCCAGTCCGCCGCCGCGCTGGCCACCGGGTCCCGGCCCGGTACCTCGAACCTGGCCCTGGGGGAGTCCGCGTGCCGCTCGACCGGAGCCACTATGGTGCCCAGCAGGCAAAGACGTTCGTATCAAGGCATGGAGTAAACTGTATGCAGTTGTGGTGAAGGGAGTGGTTGCCATGGCTCGTGTGGTGCAGGTGCCTGACATCCGCCGGGTCGATCTGCCCGAGGCGCGGCAGGCCATTCCGCACGTCCACGCGTACCTGCGGGAGTGCATCCTAGACGGGACCTTGCCGCCGGGCACCAAGCTGTCGCAGGTGAGCCTGGCCGCTCAGCTCGGGATCAGCCGCACGCCGCTGCGGGAGGTCCTGCGGATGCTGCAGGAAGAGAGCCTGGTCGAGATCGAGCCCAACCAGCGGACGCGGGTCGCGGGGCTGGATCCGGCCGAGCTCGACGACATCTACGCGAGCCGGATCCTGCTGGAGACGCTGGCGCTGTCGATGACGATCGGGCACTTCGGCGCGAAGGCGCGCGCCGAGGCTAAGCGGCTGCTGACCGCGATGCGCCGGGCGGCCAAGAGCGGCGACTTCGACGCATGGTTCACCGCGCACACCGAATACCACCGGGTCTGCACCGCGGCGGCGGGCGAGACCATGCAGCGGCAGTTGCGGGCCTTCGCCGACCGGACCACCCGGTACATCCGGATCTACCAGCTCTCTGAGCCCAACAGCTGGCAGGCGGCCGGCGACGTCGAGCACGCCGCGATCCTGGAGGCGCTGATCGCGGGCGACGAGCGGGGCGCGCTGACCGAGATGGCCCATCATCTGGCCCGCACCGCCCTGCGGGTGCTGGCCGACTGCGCGCCGGACTTCGTGCCGGTAGCAGTGCCGCACGCGGTATCGCTGATCGACCGCCAGCCGCCCACGCTGCTGCGGCTGACCGGAGCCAGCTGAGAGCCGCCAGCTGAGAGGCGACTGAGCGCCGTGCGATTACGGCGCCGCACCGACCTATAGTCGAACTCGGGGAAAGAGTCAGACATGGGTCCGGTCCGCATCGCGCTCGCCGCAGCCGTCGCCGTCACGGCGACGGTCACCGCGTGTTCGGGGCCCGCCACGTCCCGTGCCGTGACGACCCCGGCCAGCTACTACCTGGCCCTGGGCGATTCGCTAGCTCAGGGGGTCCAGCCGAACGCGGCCGGGACCAGCGTCGAAACGGGTCAGGGCTACGCCGATCAGCTCTATGCCATGCTCCGCCCCGGCCAGCCCGGACTGCGGCTGGTCAAGCTGGGCTGCCCGGGCGAGACGACCGCCACCATGATCCACGGCGGGATCTGCCGTTATCCCGGGGGTTCCCAGCTCGCCGCGGCGGTGGCGTTCCTGAGCGCCCATCGCGGGCACGTGCGCCTGGTCACCCTCGACATCGGCGCTAACGACCCCGAGGCCTGCGGCGACTGGGCGGACCCGCTGACCCTGCTGCACTGCGTAGGCACCGATTTCCCGGCTGCGGTCGGCCACCTCAGCACCATCTTGACCCGGCTGCGAGCGGCCGCGGGGCCCGACGTCCGCATCGTCGGGATGAGCTACTACCTGCCGTCGCTGGCTCAGTGGCGGCTGGGCATCGCGGGACACGCCGTCGCGTGGCTCAGCGAGAAACTGGCCGCAGGGTACAACAAGCTCCTAGACAACGCCTACGCCAAGTCCGACGTCCGGGTGGCGAACGTGTTCGGCGTATTCCAGACCTCGGACTTCTCCGGTCAGGTGACGGTGCCGGGGGTGGGCACGGTCCCGCGCAACGTGGCGCTGATCTGCCGGTGGACCTGGGAGTGCGCGAGCCCGCCGCGCGGGCCTAACCAGCACGCGAACCAGGCCGGCTACGGCGTGATCGCCCGGGCGTTCCTCAGCGCGAGCCGTTCTAGCTGAGGTGGGGCTGGACGACGGCTAGGAACTCGGCCGTCTTCTCGATCATGGTCCAGTGCCCGCAGCCCGCCAGGACGTGCAGCCGGGCGTCGGGAAGCAAGTCGAGCAACTGGGCGGACGAGGTGCGCCAGGGCACCACGCGGTCGTCGCGGCCGTGCACGAGCAGCACCGGTTTGGTGATCCCGGCGAGTTCGGCGCCGGACAGGGCCAGGTCATCGACCCAGCGCTGCCGGGGCGCGGGGAACATCGCCGCCCAGGAATCCCGGACCGGCGGGCTGAGGCTGGCCTGGTACCTGAGCTCGACCAGGTCGTCGGTGATCAGCCGACGGTCGTGCGCGAACAGGCCGATGACCTCGCGCATCTGCTCCCGGCCCGGCGTGTAGCCCCACACCGCGTCCAGACCGGGCGGCAGGGCCATGGCCACCCCCATCGAACCCATCAGCACGATGCGCCGGACCGAACCGGGCCGGGCCACCGCCATGGACAGCGCGATCGCGCCGCCCATCGAGTTGCCGATGACGTCCGCTTCCCGGATGCCGAGTGTGTCGAGCAGGGCCAGCGCGTGCGCCGTCCAGGCTCCGCGGCCGTAGCGGCGCGGCTCGCCGGTGGCGGTGCCGCTCGATGCGGTGCCGCTCGATGCGGTGCCGCCGAAGCCGAGCTGGTCGGGCGCGATCACGCGCCGGTCCGCGCTCAGCGCCGGGATCACCGGGCGCCAGTTCGCCGCCGCGGTCACGCCCGGACCAGACCCGTGCAACAGCAGCACCGGCGGCGCGCCGTGCTCCCCCGGGCCGGTGTCGATGAGCGCGGTGGAAACGCCGGCGACGTCGAGGTGACCGGCGACGGTGGCCGTGGTCACGAGAACGAGCCGGCGATCCCGGCGGGCTCGCCGGACCGGACCTGCGGCTGGGTGATGGGACGGGTGGTCGGGCCGAGCCACATGTCGATCGAGCCGGGTTCGGCCGGGTCGAACGTGCGGGGAACCCAGCTGGCCTCGTCCTCGATCCGGCGCACGCCGAAGGAGTACTCGTAGGTGAACCCCTCCGGGCCCAGGAAGTAGACGAAGACCGCGGTGGACTGCGGGTGGCGGCCCGGGCCCATCTCGATCTCCACGTTGTGCTCCTGCAGGAAGTGCCAGTTCCTGAACAGGTCGTCGATGGTGGCCACCTGGAAGTTCATATGGCACAGGCCGGGTTCGTCGCCGCGGAAGACGGCGAGCTTGTGGTGCACGGGATCGATGCGCATGAGGCAGGCGGCGTCGCCGATCCAGTCCGACACCCGGGCGTTGAAGCGCGTGCTCCAGAACCGGTAGGCCTCGTGCACGTCCGGCGCGTCCAGGCACAGGTGGCCGAACTCGGTGATCCCGGCCGCGCGGCTGAACGCCACCGGGCGGGCCACCGTTTCCTGCTGGCTGACCAGCTCGATCCGGTTGCCGAACGGGTCGTCGAAGGCGATGAACTCGCGGACCCGCCGGGACCGGGCTTCGGCGGCCGAGCCGCGGTGGACGGCCGTCCCGGCCCGCTCGAGTTCGGTCTCCGCAGCCTCGAGCGCGTCGGAGTCGGCCACGGTGAAGCCGGAGGCGATCACCCCGGACGGACCCTCGATCAGCGCCAGGCAGTGGTGGCGGTGATCGGCGCGCAGGTGCGAGACTGTGGTGTCTTCGGGCGCGACCAGCTCCAGGCCGACGATCTCGGTCGCGAACCGGGTGGCGGCCGCCAGGTCGGCCGTCCCGGACCGGACGTAGGCGACGTCGGTGAGCGTGATCATGGGGCGTAGACGGGGGCGACGTCGATGTAGATCTGCCAGTCCTTCACCAGGTCGCCTTCGAAGATCAGGATGTCGGCGTTCGGCGTGGTGACCGTCTTGCCGTCCAGGCGGCGGTACTCCACCTCGATCTGGACGATGGTGGTGTCGCCGAAGTCCCAGGAGTTGAGGATGTGGTGGGTGAGGCCGCCGATGCTGGCCCAGAAGGCCCCCACGCCCTCCTTGACGGCCGCGTGCCCGATGGCGGGGTCGGCGTTGGCGAAGCGGAACCGCACGTCCGGCGTGAGGTAGGAGTTGAACTTGTCGGCGTCCATCGCGTCGATGGCGGCGAAGACGGGGGCTATGTCGCGGCTCATTCTGCGCTCCTCGGTTCTTGGTTGTTCAGGAAGGTCTCGGGTGGCGGGGTGCCCCACAGGTGCGGCGGCACCTCCCAGTCGTTGGCCACCCAGCAGTCGTCGATCTGGTCGATATCGGAGAACCACTCGATCCACGAACCCCACGGGTCGGGGTTGTAGTGGAAGAAGTTCGACCCGATGGTGTGCCGCCCCAGGCCCCAGCCCGCGCCGCGGCCCCGGGCGCGCATCCGGTCCGCGCCGATCGCGATGGCGTCGATGGACGGCACCTCGAAGCTGGCGTGGTGGAAGCCCGGGTGGCTGCTGGCGATGAAGCCGAACACGTGGTGATCACCGGGCCCGGCGTTGAGGAACGTGACCCGGTCGTGGTGGATGGTGTCGCTGACCCGCAGGCCCAGGACCCGGGTGTAGAAGTCGGTCATCGGGCCGGGCTGGGCGGTGAACAGCAGGGAGTGACCCAGCCTGCGGGGCAGCACGTCCCTGGTGGCCTGCGTCCACTGGGCGACGTTGAGCCGTTGCTGGGTGGCGCCCATGTTGACCAGGACCTCGGCTACCGGCCGGGCCGGGGCCGGTGTGGTGTCGAGCAGTTGCACGGCGGTGCCGTCGGGGTCGCGTAGCCACAAGCCGTCCTCGGTGCCGCCGGACGGGGGCTCGGTGACCGGGGTGCCGGCCCGGTCCAGGGCCTCGCGGACGGCGTCCATGCTGCCCGGGCGCAGCGTGAACGTGACGTGGTGCAGCCGTTTGGCCGGAGCGCGGACCATGCGCACCTGCTCCTGGTCGCGGCCGGGGCAGCGGGCCACCAGCGAGCCGTCCTTCTCGCTGGTCTCCAGGCCGAAGTCCTGCAGGAAGCCCTCGGCGATGTCGAGGTCCGGGACTTCCAACGCGTAGTGGTGCAGCCCTGAAATCACGGCTCTTCCCCTGTTCAGCAAAACTGCATACAGTTTAGACTGCATACAGTTTAGCCACGGGTTTGGTTTGTTGTGAAGGGGAGAGTTGACGGTGATCGAGGCATCTGCGGGGTGGGCTCACGATGGCCGAGGCGGATGTGAGAGGACCTGAGGTGTGTGACGACCTTGGGGTGGCGGTGGGTTCTGGGCTCCCGGAGGCGGAGACATCCGCCGGACGTACCGCGGTGGCCGAGGCGGCGAACGTGCTGGCCCGGCTGGGGCTGGTGACCGCGTACGGGCACGTATCGGCGCGGGCCGGGCCGGACATGCTGATCACGCCGGCCGCGGACCTGGCCGCGGTCACGGCGTCCCAGGTGATCGCGGTGCCGCTGACCGCCACTCCCCCGCTGCCCGCGGGCGTCCCGGCCGAGGCGTGGGCGCACCTGGCGCTGTACCGGGCGCGGCCGGACGCGGCCGCGATCGCCCGGGCCCAGCCGGTCGGCGCGTTCGCCGCGGCGGCCACCACCACGTCGCTGGTGCCGCTGCACGGCCAGGCGGCCTGGCTCGGCGCGTCGATCCCGGTGCACGACAGCGCCCTGCTGCTGCGTTCGCCGGAACTCGCCGAACGCGCGGCGCGCACGCTGGCCGGCGGTGCGGCGCTGCTGCTGCGCGGGAACGGGGCGATCACGCTGGGCGCCACGCCGGGGCTCGCGGTGGCCCGGATGTGGATACTGGCGGCCGCGTGCGAGGTCTACCTGGCCGCGCGCGGGGCTTTGGGGTTCAGGGAGACGATGGGCACGGGGTTCGGCACGCCCTACTCGGTGACCCCGCTGACGGCGGACGAGATCGCCTCATGGCGTGCTGTCGGCGACGAACTTCTGCCCCGGCTCTGGCAGCACCTGCGCCGCCGCTGATCGCCTGGGCGTCGACGCGACCAAGGTAAGCGCCAGCACCGCGACGATCGGGGTCCACCAGACCCACGGGTTCCGCCACGAACCCTGGGCCAGGAACGTGAGCACGATGGCGGGCACGATGGCCGGGAGCAGCCGCAGCCAGTACGGCGAGGCGGCCACGAGCGCCACCGCCAGCGGCGGCCACACGTAGTACGACACCATGACCGGCTCGAACACCGTACGCAGGGCCAGGGTTACCGCGACCCACCACAGCAGCGCGGCCACGTCCGCGGGGCACCACACCCCGGCCAGCCGCGCCGTCCGCCACCGGCGCCAGGTGAGCGCGGCGCAGCCGCAGGCCACCACGATGGCCAGGGCCCGGGCGGGTCCGGCGGCGACCGACCCGTCGCTCATGTGCGGAGCCAGCGCGGTCAGGTAGATCCACGGCGTGGGGTGGTCGACGGTCGGCGAGTTGGGCTGGTTGGTGACCGCGTGGATGGTGGCCGTCCAGTTGGCCGCGGCCGCCGCGGCCAGCAGGACCGTCGCCGGAGTGGCGGCCCGGACCAGGAATCCGGGCAGGCGCCTCGGTTCGACCGCGGCGATGGCCACCAGCGGGAACGCGAGCAGCACGAGCGGCTGGACCGCGACGGCGCATCCGGCCAGCCAGGCGGCGCGGTTGGGCCGGTCGTCGGATACGGCCAGCACCGCGTAGAGCAGGAGCCCGACCGCCACCGCGTCCTCGGGATGCCCCCAGCGCACCGACACGTTCCACAGCGCGGTCGCGCCCGCGGCGGCGAGCAGGAACCGCTTGAGCAGGTTCACCCCCATCCGGTGGGCGAGCGCGTCGGCCGCGAACAGCGTCAGGGCCGACAAGATGGTCTCCAGCGGCCCGGCGACCAGCCATCCGGCCGGGTGGACGCCCTGCCGGCCGGCCTGGATCGGGATCCCGGCCAGGTCCATGATCGCGGCGACCGGGGCCAGGATCACGGCGGCACCCGGGAAGGTGACCAGGTTGGTCGGCGGGGTGTACAGGCCCGCCAGGTCCAGGTGGATGAAGCGCTGAGCCGCGACCAGGGTGGCCCACAGGTCATCTGGGACCGCCCAGGCCTGATCGCCGTAGTAGACCGGCCCCCAGATCGTGCCCGCCATCCCGATGCAGATCACGCCCACGGTGGCGATCGCCGGAAGCACCCAGCGCAGCGGCCATCGGTCGGCGTCGGCCTCGCGGATGGCGGTCATGCGGACCGCTCGCCGGTCCCGGGGACGACGAGCCCCGACTCGTACGCCAGGACCACGGCCTGCGTGCGGTCACGCAGGCCCAGCTTGCTCAGCACGCGGCTGACGTGCGTTTTCACCGTCTCCTCGGTGACCACCAGGCGCCCGGCGATCTCGGTGTTGGACAGCCCGGCGGCGATGAGCCGCAGCACTTCGGTCTCCCGCGGGGTCAGCGCGGCGAGCGGCCCGCTGGCCTGGCCGGGATGTTTGAGCTCTTTGGGGTTTTTGGGACGAGGCCGCTGGGCGAACTCGCTGATGAGCCTCCTGGTTATCGCGGGCGCGAGCAGCGCCTCCCCGGCCGCGATTACCCGGACCGCGTTCGAACAGCCGCTCCGCGGTGACGTCCTTGAGCAGGAACCCGCTGGCGCCGGCCCGCAGCGCGTCATAGACGTACTCGTCGAGGTCGAACGTGGTCAGGACCAGGACCCGCGGCGCGGACCCCGCCGACGTCAGCCGCCTGGTGGCCTCGATGCCGTCCATACCCGGCATCCGGACGTCCATGAGGACGACGTTGGGGTGCTGCTGCTGGCAGGTCAGGACGGCCTCGGCACCGTCGGCGGCGGTGCCGAGCACGGTGAAGTCAGGCTGCGTGCCCAGAATCGCGGCGAACCCGGTCCGCACCACCTCGTGGTCGTCGGCGACGACGATGCCGATGGTCATGGTGCGTCTCCCGCTCCGTTCAGAAGGACATGGGCTTTGGCCGGCAGTTCGGCCTCGACACAGAAGCCGCCGCCGGCCGCCGCTCCGGTCCGCAGCGACCCGCCGGCCGCCGCCGCGCGCTCACGCATGCCGAGCAGGCCGTGTCCGGTGATCCGGTCGCCTGCCCCGGCGGCCGGTCCCGGCCCGTTGTCACGGACGCGCAGCCGCAGCACGTGGTCGGTATAGCACAGCTCCACGTCTACCGCCGAGCCCGGCGCGTGCCTGCGGGCGTTGGTCAGGGCCTCCTGCACGATCCGGTACGCGGCCAGTTCCACACCCGGATCCAGCCGGGTAACCGGGCCCGACACGATGAGCCTAGCGGTGCTGCCCGACGCCTCCCGCGCGTCGTCCACCAGGCTGCCGAGCTGCGGCAGACCGGGCTGGGGCTGCCGGTCCGCCGCCGGCCTTGGGGCAACCTCGGCTTCGGCGTCGTGGGGCGGTTTGCCGCGGGCCGCGGCATCCTCGCGGAGCACGCCGAGCAGCCGCCGCATTTCGGTCAGCCCGGCGCGGGCGGTATCGCCGATCGCGGCGAACCGCTGCGCTCCCGTCTCGGTCAGCCCGGGCGTGGTGAGCCGGGCGGTCTCCGCCTGCACTGCGATCATCGAGATGTGGTGCGCGACCACGTCGTGCAGCTCACGGGCGATGCGGGCCCGTTCGCCGCGGGCCAGATGCTCGGCCAGCACGCCCTCGGTCAGCTCACGGACGGCGGTGAAGGTGTGGCTCTCCTCGCGCGCCCTGCGCGTCATGCCGGCCAGCGCGGCGACCGGGATCGCCGAGGCCAGCAGCACGGCGAGCACCCGGGTATCGCCACCCGCCCCGGCCAGGCCGGACGCGGTTCCCGCGACCGGCGTCGGACGCGGAGCGGCCGCCAGCGCAATCGCGATGATCAGGAACGGCGCCGCGAGCGCGACGGCCAGGAACCGCTCGGTCCCGCCCGCCCCGCGGCGGGCCAGCCGGTAGGCGGCGACCAGCAGCGCGACCGCACCCGCGACCGTCACCAGTTCGAACAAGATCAGCGACAGCACGCTCGCCACGCACACCGTCGCCGCCGCGGGAACGGGGCGGACCATGACGGCCGGCACCGTCGCCAGCAGGCAGAACGCGCACATCAGCAGCGCATTCGTCACGCTTACCCCGACATGGGAGGCGGGACCGGCCGCCTGCCCGGCGCGCACGGTCGAGCCGGTGATCAGCCGGCTGGCGAGCTCGGTCAGCGAGGCCAGTCCGAGCAGCGCGCCGAGCGCGGCCTGGCCATAGGCTCGCGGCTCCTCCATGCCCTCATTCTCGCGGCTGGTCAGGGCGGGCGCATCGCTCGGGCCGGTGGTCTGGCCGTCCCCCGTGAGAGGTACTCAACCCGGTCAATGGACAGCACCACGGCGTGACGACCGCGGAGTGCTCCTTTCTCTAGCGTGGCGAGCATGGAAGCGACTATCGAAGTAACCGGCCTGCGTAAGCGGTTCGGGTCCGTTCTGGCGCTGGATGGCATGACGTTCATGGTGGTCCCCGGTCAGGTGACCGGTTTTGTCGGCCCGAACGGCGCGGGCAAATCCACCACGATGCGGGTCATTCTGGGCCTGGATGCGGCCGACGCGGGCACCGCGCTCATCGGCGGCCAGCCCTACGCCAGCCTCCGCCACCCCCTTAGCTGCCTTGGGTCGCTGCTGGATGCGGGGGCGCTGCAGCCAAGCCGGTCCGCCCGCAACCATCTGCTGTGGCTGGCTTACTCGCAGGGCCTCGGCGCCCAACGGGTAGACCAGGTGCTGGACCTGGTCGGCCTCGGCGGCGCGGCGCGGCGCAAGGCCGGCGGGTACTCCCTGGGCATGCGGCAACGGCTGGGCATTGCCGCCGCGCTGCTCGGCGACCCGCCGGTGCTGATGTTCGACGAGCCATTCAACGGGATGGACCCCGAGGGCATCGTGTGGATGCGCGGATTCCTGCGTTCCTTGTCGGCTCAGGGCCGGGCGGTGCTGGTGTCCAGCCATCTGATGAGCGAGCTCGAGGACACCGCCGATCACCTGGTGGTGGTCGGCCGCGGCCTGGTGATCGCGGACGCCAGCGTGGCGGAGCTGATCGCCACCGCTTCGGCCGACCGGGTGACCATCCGTACCTCGGCGCGCGATCAGGCCATGACCGTCCTGGCCCGGGCTGGGGCTGAGGTCGCGGCCACGGCTCCCGACCTGATCACGGTCTCGTGCCTTTCTTCCGAACGGATCGTGGAGCTTCTAGCCGGGAATGGTGTCCCGTTCGCCGAGGTATCAGCGCACCGGGCCAGCCTGGAAGAGGCTTACATGGAACTGACCAGGGATGCGGCGGAGTTCCGGGCGGCGGCGTCATGACCGCGCTGGCCCCTTACCGCTCCCCCAGGCCGGCGGGCAGCGACGGGTTCGGCTCGCTGATCCGGGCGGAGTGGACGAAGTTCCGGACGGTGCGCGGCTGGGTCATCGGCCTGCTCGTCGGGCTGCTGCTCATCGTGGGGCTGGGCGTGCTCACCGGAGCGAACAGCGTGTGCAGCTTCCAGCGGGACAACAGCCCGTCGCAGGGCTGCCCCGCGCCGCCGACCGGGCCGGGCGGGGAGTGGGTGAGCGACAGCTTCTACTTCGTGCACCAAGGGCTGGGCACCAGCGGCAGCCTCACCACCCGGGTGACGTCGCTGACCGGCCTGTACGCTACCCACCCCGGGGTGTCCGCATCGGGCGGGATACTGGCCGGCATGAATCCGGGCGTGCAGCCGTGGGCCAAGGCGGGGATCATCGTCAAGGCCTCGACGACCCAGGGTTCGGCGTACGCGGCGATCATGGTCACCGGAAGCCACGGGGTGCGGATGCAGTGGGACTACGTCAACGACACGCCCGGCCTGGCCGGGCAGGTGAGCGCGGCGTCGCCGCGGTGGCTGCGGCTCACCAGGTCCGGTGACGTGATCCGCGGTTACGACTCCGCCGATGGCACGCACTGGACGCTGGTCGGCACCGTCACGCTGGCCGGGCTGCCCTCGACGACCACGGCCGGCCTGTTCGCCGCCACGCCGGGGTATTCGAAGAACTCCGCCTCGCTCGGCGGGGCGTCATCGACGGGCGGCCCCGCCCTGGCCACCGGCGCCTTCGACGACGTGAGCAGGCAGGGTGCCTGGCCCGCGGGCTCGGCGGCTCAGTGGACCGGCCAGGCCATCCAGGCGCCCGCTGACAACGCCCTCCCGGCGTCGGTACTGGGGTACCGGGAGACCGCGGGCACGTTCACCGTGACCGGGTCGGGCGACATCGCTCCGGCGGACAGCAGCGCTGGTGGCAGCACCGTTGAGCAGACCCTCACCGGCACGTTCGTCGGGCTGATCGTGGTGGTAGTGGTCGGCGTCATGTTCGTGACCGCGGAGTACCGCCGAGGGCTGATCCGGATCACGTACGCCGCCAGCCCGCGGCGCGGCCGGGTGCTGGCCGCCAAGGCCGTCGTGCTGGCCGCGGTCACGTTCGCCGCCGGGCTGGTCGCGGTCGCGGTCACGGTCCCGCTCGCTGAGCATCTGCTGAAGGAGAACGGCAACCCGATCCTTCCGCTGTCCGCGCTGACGCAGGCGCGGATCGTGGTGGGCACCGCCGCGCTGCTGGCCGTGGCCGCGGTGCTCGCCGTGGCCGTCGGCATGCTGCTGCGGCGCAGCGCGGGCGCGGTCACCGCGGTCATCGCGGCTATCGTGCTGCCGTATCTGCTGGCCATCCTGCCCGGTGTGCTGCCCACGGCCGGCGAGCGATGGCTGGCCCGCGTCACGCCCGCGGCCGGGTTCGCGATCCAGCAGAGCGTCCCCATCTATCCGCAGGTCGACGGGTCCTACCGGCTCGCCAACGGCTATTTCCCGCTGGCGCCGTGGGCCGGGTTCGCGGTGCTGTGCGCCTGGACCGCGGCCGCGATCGCCCTGGCGGTGTTCATGCTGCGCCGGAGGGACGATGAGCCAAGGTCGTGCCGGAGGCGCGCAGATGAACACGCTGCACGCGGAGTGGACCAAGCTGCGTACCGTGGCCGGGCCCGGCTGGCTGCTGCTGGCCGCGATCGGGCTGACCGCCGCGGTCGGCGCGATCGCGGCCAACGCGGTGAGCTGCCCGGACGGGGGCTGCAGGTCGACCCGGCCAAGGTCAGCCTGACCGGGATGTACCTCGGACAGGCGATCGTGGCGATCGTGGCGGTCACCGTGGTCAGCGGCGAGTACAGCACCGGGATGATGCGGCTCACGCTGACCGCGACGCCGCGGCGGTGGCTGGTGCTGGCGGCCAAGGCCGCCGTGGTCGGCACCGCGGCCCTGGTCGCGGGGGCGGTCGCGGTGCTGGCCTCGGTGCTGGCCGGGCGGCCGCTGCTGGCCGGGCACGACATCGATCCGGCGCACGGTTATGCGACCTTGTCGCTGGCGGACGGATCAGTGCTGCGCGCCGCGGCGGGGTCGGTGGTGTACCTGGTGCTGATCGCGCTGCTCAGCCTCGGTATCGCCGCGGCGGTCCGGGACTCCGCGGTGGCGATCGGGGTGGTGCTGGGCCTGCTGTACCTGTTTCCGATCGTCGCGGGCGCGATCGGCGACGCGGACTGGAAGCGGCACCTGGACCAGATCAGCCCGATGGTGGCCGGGATGTACATCCAGGCCACCACGAACCTGCGCTCGCTGCCGCTCGCGCCCTGGCAGGGCCTCGGTGTGCTCGCCGCCTGGACGGCCGGGGCGCTGCTGGCCGGCGGCCTGCTCCTGCGCTTGCGCGACGCCTGACGTTATCCGTGGGGCGTCGAGCCACCGATCGCGGCCGGGCCGGTCACGGCGAAGGGCAACGTCGCACCGTTGAGCACCAGCGTCCCGCCCCCGCCGAGAGCGATGCTCTGGCTCTGCCCGCTGTGCATCGAGGCCTGGATCTGTCCAGCGAGGGCGGCCGGGTCCTGACCCGCCAGCGGGTACCCGATATGTCCCGCGGACGGCCCGGTCGTGGTCGGCAGATAGAGGCCGCCGGGACCAGACAGAGGATTCGGTACCGGCACGGGGGGCGGAGTGAAGATGGCCACGTGGGAGGCCCTGGGTGAGAGCACCAAGGTGCCCCGGATGGGATACCAGGTCAAGAGGCTCAGCGGCTGGCTCAGCTGGCTCGGCTGAAGCTGCTCAGCAAGCCACCAAATCGTCGGGTCGTCTCCGATCTGAATGTGACAGGCCATGGGTACTCCTTATCGGGTCTGGTGGGCGAGGTCGTTGGCTTGGGTGAGCAACGGAGTAGCCTGCAGTTCGCGGGCCGCGCCCTGGCATGCGGCCAGCGCGCGGGTGGCCTGCTCACGCCGGCTTGCTTTGAACGCGGCGGCCGCCTCCCGCAGCCGCGCATACGCCTCCCGGTACGGCCAGCCCGCGAGTCGCCACGCTTCGGCCACCGCTCGCCACGTCTCGGGGGTATCACGCCCGAGACGGCGCGCTTCCTCACTGGCTACCTGGGCGCCGAAGGCGACCAGATCCGGTTGCCCCGCTGATTGCTCGGTCACGATATCCCCGGCCCGCTCGGCGAAGCTCGCGGCTCGTTCCTCCCATCCGTCCCGGATCTCGCCTGGTCGCGCGGAGGGTGGCAGGGAGGCCAGGTCGGCGGCGAGCCGCGCGGCGGCGGCGAGCAGCCGGAGCTCTTCCTCGGCCATCTCGGCCCCGGACAGCGCCTTCAGCCCGTCCGTCACCTCGATAGCGGCCGCGGCCAGGTCTTGGTTGGCTAGCGCCTGCTCGGCCAGGCAGGCATGCAGGGATCCGACGAGCCTGGGATCGTCCGGGGACCTCCGCAAGGTGGCCGCCAGATCGGCCGCGCGTTCGCGCTCGCCCCGGCCGACGGCCAGCTCGAGCTGCAGCAGCTGGAGGTAGCGCGTGAAGTTCGTGGTCGATTCGGCCACCAGCTCGGTGAGGAGCTCATCGGCCTCCGTCCACCGGCCGCAGGCCAGCAGCGCGGCCGCGGCATTGTTACCGATCCCGGTGGTGATCGCGGGCGGCGCACCCATGGCGGCTACCGCGTTCCGGCCCGCGCGTCCGGCCTCGACCGCCTCGGCGAAACGGCTGGCCCGGTACAACAGGTGGACGCGGTTCGCCGCCGCGCGAATCGCGTCCTCGATGCTGCCGACGCGGCAGGCGAGCGTGAACGCCGCCTGCAGGTCGGCCAGGCCGTCCTCCAGGTCGCCATATTGCGCCTCGATGATCCCCAGCGTGGCGAGGCCATGGGAGTACGCGGCGTCCGCGCCGATCGCCTGAGCGACCTCCATCGCCTTGGTGACCAGGGGCAGGGCGCCGTCCGCCTCGCCGAGCAGCACCCGCCAGGTGGCCAGCGCGGCCAGGACGCGAGCCTGCAGCTGGGACGGCGGCTCTGGTTCGAGTATGGCCACGGCCTGCTCGGCGGCATCGACGGCCGACTTGGTGTCGCCCGTTTCCCACCGGTAACGCCCGAGCCGCTCCAGCAACCTGGCCCGGTCCGCGGGCACGGCCGCGCCCGCCCGGGCGAGCGCGGCCGCCGCCCAGGTGGCGGCCTGCCCCGAATCGCCCGCCCAGCTGGCCGACCGGGCGGCCTCCTCCAGCAGGTCAGGCCCGGCATCCGGGAGGTAACTCATCAGCTCGATGGCCAGTCCGTAGTGCTTGGCCGCCTCCGGGTAGGCACGGACGGAGACCGCGTGCCGGGCCGCTCGCAGCGCGGCGTCCGCCGCACGGTCCGGGCATCCGGCCCGCTGCCAGTGCCGGGACAGCAGGCCCGGATCCGAACCCGGCCGGCCGGCGAGCACCTCGGCCAGGCGCCGGTGCAGAACAGACCGCCTGCTCGGCAGCGTCTGGGTGTAGATGGCCTCGCGGATCAGCACGTGAGTGAACGAGTATCCATCACCCGCCGGGGCTAGCAAGCCCGACTCGACCGCGGCCCGGACCGCGGTGAGCAGGCGCGCTTGCGACAGCTTGACGGTCGCGGCGAGCAATTCGTG
Organism: uncultured Actinomycetes bacterium; assembly: GCA_963819785.1. Lineage (GTDB taxonomy): Bacteria > Actinomycetota > Actinomycetes > Streptosporangiales > Streptosporangiaceae > Palsa-504. The sequence goes on from CAWFXW010000027.1 coordinate 20,257, forward strand.
CGACATGCCGCCATCGGCCACCGATACCTGCTCGACGACCGCCCGGGCCTGGGCGGTGAGGGCGGAGGCCTTGGCCAGCACGGCGTCGGTGATCGAGGCGGGCGGGCCGCCCGGATCGGCGCTGGCCAGCTCCCTGGCGAACAGCGGGTTGCCGTCGGCGGCCGCGACCACCGCGGTCACCTGGCCGGGGCGGGCGCCGGCCGGCATCGCGCCGGCGACCAGCCCGGCAATCTCGGCGTCGGTCATGCGGCCGAGCCGCAGCCGGGTCACCCGCGGCCGGTGCTCAAGCTCGCTGAGCCATCGCCGGACTGAGTCGGTCAGGTCGTCCTCGCGCAGCGTCCCGACGATCATCACCGGCTCCTCGCGCAGCCGGACGGCCAGGAACGTCAGCAGCTCACGGGAGGACTCGTCGGCCCAGTGCAGATCCTCCAGGACCAGCATCAGCGGCGACCGGGCGGCCAGACCGGATAGCAGCCCGACCACCCGCACGAACAGGCGATGCCGGGCCGCGAGCATGTTGTCCGCGGGGTCGTCGGCCAGCAGCCATTGCGCCTCATGACCCAGCGCGGCGACGAACGGCCCGTAGGCCAGCGTCGTCCCGGTTATCGGCGCCGATTCGCCGACCCGGACCAGCGCCCCGTCGGCGGCCGACTTCAGCTGGCCGGTCAGTTCCTCCACCAGCCTGGTCTTGCCGATGCCGGCCTCACCGGTGATCAGCATCACCTGGGACTGGCCGCCCGCCGCGCGGGCGTAGGCGGCAGACAGGATCCGGAGCTCGGCGGCCCGTCCGACAATGGCTGGCAGGACCGGCGCGGGGGCGGTATGCCGCGGCGGCTCCGGGACGGCGTTGGCAACCGTGAGCTCGAACAGGCGGACCGGCCGGGCGAGGTCCTTCAGCCGGCGCTCGCCCAGTTCCGCCAGCGTGAATCCGAGTTCTTCCTCCTCTTCGTCCTCGATCAGGGTCTGCGTCGCCTGGGAGACGAGAACCTGGCCGCCGCGGGCGGCCGCGCAGATCCGGGCCGCGCGATGCACGGCCAGGCCGGTATAAGCGCCCTCGACCGGGACCGCCTGGCCGGTATGAATGCCCATCCGGACCCGGACGGATGCCCTGGACGGCCAGGTATGCCCGTCCAGGGCCCGCTGGATTTCCAGCGCGCACAAGACCGCCTGCTTCGCGCTCGCGAACGCCACGAAGAACGCATCGCCCTGGGTGTCAATCTCGTGGCCAGCCTGCCCGGCAACGGCCGAGCGGACCAGGCGCCGGTGGTCGGCCAGAACCTGGACGTACTCCTCCCGCAGCGCCTTGACCAGCCGGGTCGAACCCTCGATGTCGGTGAAGAGAAAGGTGACCGCGCCGCTCGGGAGATCAGTCATGGCGCTGGCTCGGCGACATGCGGGCATGGGCCGTCGGCGTAGCATCCCGCTCGACGGCCAGCCCCATAACGGGCGGCTCATCTGCCACACAGAAAGTGTGCTCGTTGCCGCCCCTTGATGTCGATATCAGCCGCTGAGAAGCGTGTTCCGGGGCCTAATGCGTGACGGCTCGGGCTCGCCCAGGATCAGCAGCACGTCGTCGGCGAGCCGGCCGCCCGCGTGCTCGAGGAGCAGGCCGACCACCTGCCCGATGGCGGTCTCCAGATCGGGCCCGGCCAGCGCCGCCGCGACCGCCGGGTCGCCCAGATCAAAGAAACGGCCCGCGCGATCGCGGGCCTCGACCAAGCCGTCGGTATAGAACAGCAGGCGGTCGCCCGGTTTCAGCGTTATGTCCTCACGGGCCGGACGAGGATGCAGGCCGAGCGGCGGGGCCGGCTGTTCGGACGCGATCAGCTGCCATTCGGCCGAACGGCCGGATACCTTCACCGGCGGATGATGACCGCAGTTAACGATGCGGACCTCGCCCGGCGCGAAGTCGGCCAGGATGACCGTGACGAAGTCCTCGATCTCGAGGTCCTGGGACAGGCGGGCGTCCATGTCGGTGGCCAGGGCGACCAGGTCCGGCTCGGTGCCGGCGAGTTCGCGGAAGGCGGCCAGCACCGCGGCGCACCGGCCCACCGCCTCCAGCCCTTTCCCTTTCACGTCGCCGATAATCAAACGCGGGCCGGCCGGGGTCATGGCAATGTCGTAAAGGTCGCCGCCGACCAGCGCCTGCTTGGTCGCCGACTGGTAATGAGCGGCAAAAGCGACACCGCCGAATTCCGCCGGAAGCGGGCGCAAGATAGCACGCTGAACGCGGTCATTAATGCGGATAAGCGCGACTTCCCTGCGGTCGCGGATCACCGAAGCGAACACCGCGGCCACGGCCGCCACAACGACCATGATGAACCGGTAGCTGGCCAGCGTGCTATCCTCGACCCCGGCCGCCGCTGCCGCGATCGCGCACAGTGCAATTGCGTAAGCCGCTGAAAATGCGGTGGCGCGGCCGCCGCAGCGCGCGCAGGCCAGCAGCGGACCCGCGGCCAGCAGGCCGAGAAGACCCGAGCCGTGGGCCAGGAAAATTCCCGCTATCGCGATAGCGGCGTCCAGCAAGAGGACCAGCCCGAGCCAAACTGATGGCCGGCTAATCGCCCCGGTTGCACGCCGCAGCAGTACGCTCATGCGTCCCATCCCGAACTACCCCCGTGCCGATGGACACTAACTTACTTGGGTTCCGGGATGCACGAAGCACGGTCCGTTCGGTTCCATTAATGATCTTTTACCGAACGGACCGTGACGTATGGGCAATGGCGCATTTCTCGGCACGTGGGAATTGGCGGGCCGGGTGCGGTGATGTGCCTCACGCGGTGGGGCCGGCCCGCGCCGGGCGACACGGATCCGTAGCGGGCCCGCAACCATTGACCTGCGGTAACCCCGATGCCACACTCAGAGTGCTTCTGTGAATACTGAGGGTAATGTTGTTTGTGTCTATTTCTGGGGTTTTGTCGCCATGACGGAGAGACCAGGGTCACCCGGGTACGAGCCCGGGCTGCCGCACCAGCCGCCCACGGAGTACGTGCGGTATCAGCCGACGCAGGCCGCCGAGCCGCGCCAGCCGCCGACGTTCGCCGCGCCGCCGTCCCCGCCGCCGGGCGATGCCGACGTGCACCAGCCGGTGACGTACGTGGTGCCGCGCCCGTCGCCACCGGGTGAGACGCAGCCGGGTGAGGCGTCCGACGTGGTGCGGCACGGTCCCGGGGTTCCGGTTGCCGGGGCCGTCGCCGCGACCGGGGCCGAGAGCGTCTGGCGGACCGGGCACCGGGCCGAGCCGCCAACCGGGCGGCTGAGGCTGCGCCGGGTGCGCCGGATCCTGGGGTCGGCGCTGACCGTGATCCTGCTCGCGGCGGCCGGGGTGGTGCTATGGCTGCGGTTCCATCACGCGCCGTTCCACGTCACCGAGGTGGCCATCATCCAGCAGACCAAGACCGCCTGCGGAGTCGACGTGACGGGCCGGATCGCGACCAACGGCTCGGCCGGGACGGTGTTGTACCAGTGGGTGTTCCGGCCGCAGACCCAGGCACCGCAACCGCTGAGCCAGTCCGTCGTCGCCGGGCAGCACGCCGTCTACGTGACCGTCGCGGTCGAAGGCGAGGGCCACGGCAGCGCGACCCAGGAGGTCACGCTGGACGTGCTCGGCCCGAACGCCGGGACGGCTTCGCGGCTGGTGAGCGTCAGCTGCTGACATCGAGGGGCGGATCGGCGTGGCGGAATGGAATGTCCCAGGGTTCACCGAGCTGAAGACGCTCGGTTCCGGCGGGTTCGGTGACGTGGTGCTGGCCCGGCACGAGAGTTCGGGCACCCGGGTGGCGATCAAGTACCTGCGGCAGAACCTGCTGTCCGACGGCGAGTTCACCGAGTTGTTCCGCGCCGAGGCGGCCGTGCTGGCCACCGTGGATGACCCCCATGTGGTTCGGCTGTACGAGTATGTGGAATCGCCGCATGGCGCGGCGATCGTCATGGAACTCATCGACGGCGTATGCCTGCGCGACATCTTGATGCGGCAGGGCGCGACGACGGCGGAGGCGGCACTGGTCGTCCTGCAGGGCTCCCTGCTCGGCCTGGCGGCCGCGCATCAGCGCGGCGTCGTCCACCGGGACTACAAACCGGAGAACGTGCTGGTCAACGGGGATGGCGATAGCAAGCTGACCGACTTCGGGATCGCGGCGCGGGCCGGGGACAGCCCGATTCCGGCCGGCACCATGGTGTACGCGCCGCCCGAGCAGTTCGGCGGGACGCCGGCCAGCCCGGCGTCCGACGTCTACGCGGCCACCGCCACCTTCTACGAGTGCCTGGTCGGCAGGCCGCCGTTCACCGGGGACTCCGGTGAACGGCTGCTCTACCAGCACCTGGCTGAACCTGTCCCGCTCGAGCCGGTCCCTGAACCGCTGCGGCCGCTGGTCGCCGCGGGCATGGCCAAGGACCCCGGCGACCGGCCGACCGACGGGAGCAGCTTCGTCGCCGAACTGCGGGCCATCGCCGCGGGCGCCTACGGGCGCGACTGGCACCAGCGGGGCCGGTCGCACCTGGGCGAGGCGGCGCTGGCGCTGGCGATGCTATGGCCGGTCGGCGCGCCGCCCGCGCTGCAGGGCAGCACGGTGGAGCGGATCCCTCTGTTCCGGCGGATCACGGGGCTCAAGGCGGCCATCGCGGTCAGCGGGGTCGCCGTGGCCGCGGCGGCGGGCACGGCGCTGGCCGTCGGCGGACCGGGTCCGCGCACCGCCGCTCACCCGGTGGCGGCGGTGCAGCAGATCTCACTCCAGCCGTCCACGCCGTCGGCGTTGCCCGCATCGTCCTCGCCGAAACCCTCGCCCAAGGTGACGGCGTCCTCCTCGTCACCGGCCGCGCTGCCGGCCGTCACGCCGCCGCCCCTGGTCCCGGCGCCGGCGGTGTCCGCGACTTCGGCCTCGTCCAAGCCGTCACCCAAGCCCAAGCCGTCGCCCAAGCCCTCCCCGTCACCATCGCCGTCGATGTCCACATTGCCCTCGGCGTCCCCGTCGCCGTCCATCACGCTGCATCCGCCCTCGTCGCTGCCGCCTTCGCCCTTCTCGCCGCCGCCAAACGGGTCCTCGTCCCCGCCGCTGGCTAGCTGCGCGTCTGAGCGCTGTCCAGCGGAGTGAAACTGGACCACCGCGTTCTAGGGTGGTGAAAGCGGGGTTTCACCACCCTAGAACGTGGTGAAAGCGGGGTTTCAGTCCGTTCGCCAGGTCCGGAGCATGCGGGCTGAGGTGCTGGTGGTACCAGTGCGGCTGAAGTCCCGTTCTAGTTTCCTGCAGTGCTGACCGCTGCATCAAGATCGTCGCCGATCATCTTCCAGACGCAGGTCACGGGCCTGGCTCAGGCAGTAGTATTTCCTCACTTTAAGCTCCATTGACCTGCAAATACACATGATGTGACACTGATCGACAACGTCCAGGTCTGGGCGGGTATCACGACCGAGGCTTCCGGGACCGTATAGACAATAGGGCGCGTCACCAACTGACCGGAAGAAGGGCCACATGGGGGACGAAACACCGGAGCCTGACGAGGCAACATCGGCGCTCCCCGGGCGGGAACCAGCTACCCAGCCCACCCCGGTCCAGCCTGGATACGAGCCGACCTACATCCCGACGCGCCGGCCGGAAGACGAGACGGCGCCGCCCGCGCCTGATGCCGGGCGAGAGGCGCCCACCGTCGTGCGGCGCCAGCCGACCGAAGTGGTCGGGCCGGGTGACCCGGCGACGTACCGGTCAACGCCGGACATTGCGCCGCCGGCGGGCGGGCCGCCGCCCCAGTACGCGCCCGGGCCGCCGCCGCAGTACGCGCCCGGGCCGCCGCCGCAGTACGCGCCCGGGCCGCCGCCGCAGTACGCGCCCGGGCCGCCGCCGCAGTACGCGCCCGGGCCGCCGCCGCAGTACGCGCCCGGGCCTGCACCGGGGGCGCCGGGCGGGCCTCCGGGCGGGTACGGACCCGGGGGGACGGGGCCGGGCGGACCGCCGGCGGGCGGGCCGGGGGGCGCAGGGAATGTGCTGCGGTACGGACCCGGAGTGCCCGAGAGCGGGGCCGGGGTGGCGGCGGAGAGCGTATGGCGCACCGGGCAGCGGCCCGGGCCGCCGCCGCGCCAGGGCCGGCTGCGCCGGATGCGCCGGGTGCTGGGCTCGGCCCTGACCGTGATCTTGCTGGTCGCGGCGGGCGTGGTGGTATGGTTGCGCTTCTTCCATCACTCGCCGTTCCACGTGACCGGGGTGAGCATCAGCCAGGAGACCAAGACCTCCTGCGGGATGAACGTGACCGGCCAGATCGCCACCAACGGCTCGGCCGGGACGGTCTCCTACCAGTGGGTGTTCAAGCCGCAGATCCAGGCCCCGCAGCCGCTGAGCCAGTCGGTCACCGCCGGGCAGCACGACGTGTTCGTAACCGTCGCCGTCCAGGGCCAGGGCCACGGAACCGCGACCCAGGAGGTCACGCTCGACGTCCTCAGCCCCGATCCGAGGACCAAGACGGTCGACGTGACGATCAGCTGCTGACCCAGACCAGCAGACGACCCGAAGGGGGCCGTATCGCATGGCCGAATGGAACGTTCAGGGGTTTACCGAGCTCCGGACGCTGGGCTCAGGCGCGTTCGGCGAGGTGGTACTGGCCCGGCACGACGGTTCTGGCACCCAGGTGGCGATCAAGTACCTGAAGCAGGACCTGCTCGAGGACGCCGAGTTCACCGAGGCGTTCCGGAGCGAGGCGGCCATCCTGGCCTCGGTGAACGACGCGCACGTGGTGCGGCTGTACGAGTACGTCGAAACGCCGCAGGGCGCCGCGATCGTGATGGAGCTCGTCGACGGGGTCTGTCTGCGCGAGATCTTGAAGAACCAGGGCGCGACCACCGCCGAGGCGGCGCTGGTGATCCTCATGGGCTCGCTGCTCGGCCTGGCCGCGGCGCACCGCCAGGGCGTGGTGCACCGGGACTACAAGCCAGGCAACGTGCTGGTCAACGGGGATGGCGAGAGCAAGCTGACCGACTTCGGCATCGCGGCCCGGGCCGGGGACAGCCCGATCCCGGCCGGCACGCTTGTCTATGCCCCGCCGGAGCAGATCGAGGGATCCCCGGCCAGCCCGGCCGGCGACGTCTACGCGGCCACCGCCACCTTCTACGAGTGCCTGGCCGGCAAGCCGCCGTTCACCGCGAGCACCGCCCAGGAACTGATGTACCTGCACCTGGCCGAGCCGGTCCCGCTGGACCCGGTCCCCGAGCCGCTCCGGCGGCTGGTCACCGCGGGCATGGCCAAGGATCCCCGCGACCGCCCCTACGACGCCAGCGCCTTCGTCGCCGAGCTGACGGCGGTCGCCGACGGCGCCTACGGTCGTAACTGGGCCGAACGCGGACGGTCGCACCTGGCCGAGGCGGCGCTGCTGCTCGCGCTGTTGTGGCCGTCCGGCACGGCACCCGCGGTCCAGGGCTCGGCAGTCGAGCGGGTCGAGCTACACCAGGGCGCCCGCGGATCCACCGCGTCCCGGCAGCTGCGGCACGTTCGGCACGTTCGGCACGTTCGCCACGTTCGCCACGTGGAGCACCTCAGGCACCTCAGGCACCGGCGCGCGATCGCCGCCGGCGTGGTCGTGCTCGTGGTGGCCGCGACGGGCACGGCCCTGGCCCTCACGGGCGCGCACCAGCCCGGGTCCCCGGGCCATCCGGATGCGGCGCTGCACCTGGCTACGCTGCAGCCACCGTCGTCCTCGGCGGCATCGTCGCTGTCCCCGTCGCCGCAGCAGAAGAAGGACAAGAAGAAGGGCGGGTCGGGCCCCTCGACGACGCCGGTGCCCGCGGGCCCGCCGGTCTCGGTTTCGACCTCGGCCTCGCCCAAGCCAAAACCCAAGAAGTCCGCGAAGCCGTCCCCGTCTCCGTCGCCCACACCGTCGCCATCCCCGTCACCGTCACCGTCTGCGTCGCCCTCGCCCTCGATCACTTTGCATCCGCCCTCGCACCCGCCGTCCTCGACGCCGCCCCCGGGCCGAGGTGCCCGGGGCTAATCGGGCGCTGCGGGCCGGGCCCCGAAGCGGGTGACGACCGAGGCGGCGACGCGCACGGCGAACTCCGCCGCGCTGGTCAGCTCCGCTACCCGGGCGTACGCGCGCGGGGAGGCTGGGGCGCTCTGCAGCCATCGGCTCATGAAGGCGGCGCAGAAGGCGTCGCCGGCGCCGGTGGTGTCCCGGGCCTGCGCCGGGTGGGCCGCGACCAGCACCGGAGCCTGGCCGGGTACCGCTAGCATGCAGCCGGCACCGCCCAGCTTCAGCGCCACGACGCCGTAGTGCCTGGTGAGGCGGGCGGCCATGACGGCCGGATCCGCCTCGCCGGCCAGGACGGCGGCCTCGTCCCGGTTGGGAAAGCAGACCGCGGCACCGTCGGTCCAGCGCAAGAACGCCCCGGGTTCAAGCCGGGCCAGGAAGGCGGCCGAGCCGGGATCGATGGTGATGGCCAGGCCGCGGGACCGGGCCTCGCCGAGCAGCCAGCGGGCCACCTCGAGCAGCGGCGGCTCGAAGAACGTGTAGCCGGTCAGGTGCAGCACGTCCGCGTCGTCAAGCAGGCTGAGCGGCACGTCCCGCGGTTGCAGGTTGTGGTTGGCGGCCCGGTCGGTGAACATGGTCCGCTCCCCATCGGGGGCCACCATGATCACGATCGAGCCGGTGTCCGCGTCCGGGTCGACGGTCAGGTGCGCACGGACGCCGACCCGGGTCAGCTCACGCCGGTGATAGGCCTCATCGCGCGCGCCGACCCGGCCGGCGAAGGTGACGGCGGCGCCGAGATGGGCCATCCAGGCGGCCTGGTTGGCCGCGGCGCCGCCGGGGCGGGCCCGGATCGCGGCCGGGGTGTCGCTGCCCGGCGTGACTCCGTCCAGCGGCTTGACCAGCACGTCATTGATCACGTCTCCGCAGACCAGGATCCGCCGGGTGGCGGTCAGCGGGGCTCACCAGTCCGCGCGGCCCACGCGGTCGCGATCTGGCCCGCGAGCTCGATGTTGCCGCGCGCGATGTTCAGGTTCACATCGACGCTGGCCCCGCCGGTCACCTGCTGGATGCGGTCGAGCAGGAACGGGCTGACCGCCTTGCCGCGGATGCCCTGCTCGGCGGCCAGGGCCAGCGCCTCCCCCAGCGCGTCGTCGAGCACGCCGGGGTCCAGTTGCAGCGCGGCCGGCAGCGGGTTCGCCACGAGCAGCGCGGACGGCTCGCCGAACGCGTCCCTGATCGCCATGATGTCGGCGATCTCGGCTGCGGAATCGACGCGCCAGTCCAGGTCGTAGCCGGAATCCGACAGCCAGAAGGCGGGGAACCTCGAGGTCTGGTAGCCGACGACCGCGACGCTCAGCGTCTCGAGCCGCTCCAGAGTGGCCGGGATGTCCAGGATCGACTTCACCCCGGCCGAGACGACGGTGATCGGCGTCCGGGACAGGACGGTCAGGTCCGCGGACTCGTCGAACGTCTCGGCCGCGCCGCGGTGCACGCCGCCCAGGCCGCCGGTGGCGAACACGCGCAACCCGGCCCGCGCGGCGAGCATGGACGTGGCCGCGACCGTGGTGCCCCCGGTCACCTTGCGGGCCATGGCGATTGCGATGTCCCGGCTGCTGACCTTGACCACCGACTCCTCGGACGCGATGCGCTCCAGGTCTTTGGCTTGCAGGCCGACCTTCGGCACTCCGTCGATGAGCGCGATGGTCGCGGGGGTCACGTTCTGGCTTTCCAGGATCGCCTCGAACTTCCGGGCGGCGGCATGGTTGCCCGGGCGCGGCAGGCCGTGCGAGATGATGGTGGACTCCAGCGCGACCACCGGCTCGCCGGCCGCGAGCGCGGCGCTGACCTTCGGGGACACCTCGACCAGGGAAGACGGCACGGCACGATTGTCTCATCGCCGCGCCGCGCGCGGTCAGTAGCCCCGCTCGCCGACCACGTTGCGCAGCGGCTGGACCTAGCCCAGGTCGGGCAGCCATACCGTGATGCTCGTCGCGGTGGTCATGACCGCGACGGTACTCCGAGCCTTAGCTGGCACCCTACCTGGCCGCTGCCGAGCCCTCCAGGGTCCACTGCCACGACCCGAGGATGTGGTCGCCCGGATCGGGCTCGGCCGTGGCGGCCAGGCCGATGATGACCACCGGGCACGGGGCGGCCCGCAGGCACACCCGGATGACGGGACCGGCCCCGCGGTACGGGTCCGGGCCGTGCGCGGTACGCCCGAGGACCAGCATGTCGGCCTCTTGCGCATGGTCGAGCAGGACCCGCGCGGCGAGTCCCTCGGTGATCTCGGTGCGCACGCTGACACCGGGATAGACGCTGGCCGCTTCGCTGACCGACCGGCGCAGCACCTCACGGGCGGCGCCCCAGCTGCCGTTGGACCGCCGCGGGGCCGGCACCGCATAGCTGGCGACTTGATGACATGCCGATTCCAGGGCGAGGATCGCGTGGATCTCAGCAGCGCGCAGGATCGCTTCCCTGTACGCCCATCTCAGAGCGGCCACTGACTCGGCCGAGCCGTCGACACCGACCACGATGCGTCGAACACCGGGATCTATTGCCATGACGAATTCCTATTCCTACCGCTCGTCACCTCTGACACTCCCGTTCGTCCCGCCACTGCCGAACCCGTCAGAGTAACCGGAATCTTGACTGACAGTTTCCGATGGTAATCCGGCGCAAGTCTCATGACGAGGGGACCCGGCCCCTTTTCACGGCCATATGCAGGGAACTTGCAACGCCTGGGTCATCGTATCGCTGTTAGCGATAGCCCTGGCTTGTGGGTCAGCTGAGCATCGCGTTGACGTGGAACGGCTGGGCCAGCATGTGGAACTGGTGCATGGCCTCGTCAGGGTACGAGGCTGGCGCTTAGGCTGCTGCCGGAGCGGCCCTTGTGCACCCGGATCTGAGCCGGGATGCGCTGCTTCAGCTCGGGCACGTGGCTGACGATGCCGACCATGCGGCCGCCCTCGCGCAGCCCGTCGAGCACGGTCATGACCTCATCCAGGGTGTCCTCGTCCAGGCTGCCGAAGCCTTCGTCGACGAACAGCGCCTCGATCCTGGTCCCGCCCGCCTCGGCGGTGACGACGTTGGCCAGGCCGAGGGCCAGGGCGAGGCTGGCCAGGAAGGTCTCGCCGCCGGACAGCGTGCTGGTGTCGCGGTCCACGCCGGTCCAGGCGTCGCAGGCGAGCAGGCCGAGCCCGGAGCGGCCCGCGCCGCGGCGCGCGTCGGTGTGGATCAGCGAGTAGCGACCCGAGGTCATCGCGAGCAGCCGCTCGCTGGCCGCGGCCGCGACCTCTTCCAAGCGAGCGGCGAGCACGAACGCGGACAGGGTCATCCGCAACGTGTTGGCCCCCTGCCCGGCGCTCAGGTCGGCCAGGCGGCGAGCCTCGGCGGCGCGGTCGGCCAGCGGCTGCAGTTCGGCCTGGCTGGCCGCCAGCCGCGGCGCCAGATCGGTGAGTTGCTGGGCCCGGTACTCGGCGCGATCACGGGCGGCCACGGCCTCATCGTGGGCCTGCCGGGCCGCGTCCACGGCCGCGGTCGCGTCTTCGGTATCGGCGGGCGGATCGAGCGAGATGTCGAGCTCGGGGTCGGCCAGCAGGTCGTCGACGGCCTTCGCGCTCGTCTGGTGCTCGCGGATGTCGCGCTCGGCGGCGGTCCGCCAACTGGACTCGCGGCGGGCATCGCGAGCCGTCTCGGGGTCCGCGAAGCCGGCCTCGGTGGCGGCCTTGGCGGCCAGGTCGGCGGCCCGGTCGGCGTCGGACCGCGCGCGAGCCGCCGCGTCGGTGGCATCGGCGGCGAGGGTCAGCGCGTCAGCCGCCGCGCGCTCACGGGACAGGGCGGTTTCCAGGTCCGGCGCCCCGCCGAGGTGGGCGGCGAGCGACGCGCGATGCTGGGCGGCCCGCTGCTCGGCCGCCGCGGCCTGGCGGAGTTCGTTCCGGTGCTGATCGGTCAGCTCGACCAGCCTCAGGTCCCCGGCGACGATGTCCCGGTCCAGGTCGTCCAGGGCCGTCTGCAGATCGGGCAGCCTGATCGCGGCCAGCCGTTCGGCCTCGGCCCGGAGCTGATCACCGGCCCCGGCCAGCCGTCCGGCTTCGGCAGCCAGCGTGGACAGGTCCACGGCGACGGCGAAGCCGGCTCCCTCCAGCCGGGCGGTCAGATCGGCGACGCGGACATCGGCGGCGCCGAGCCGCGCGCCGATGGTCTCGGCCCGTTCCCCCGCGGTCGCCGCTTCGGCAACGGCGGTCTCCTCCTGCTCGCGGGTCACGCGCTCGCCGGTGAGCTCGCACAGCTCCGGATGGTCGAGCGAGCCGCAGACCGGACACGGGGCGCCGTCGACCAGGGCGGCCGCGAGCTCGGCGCGCATCCCGTCGATCCGGGCCATCCGCAGCCGGGCCGCGTCGTTGACCAGCTCGGCGTGCTCGATCTTGGCGGTGATGTAGGCCTGGGAGTGCTGGGCTGCATCGGCCCGGGCCTGGACCAGGGCGGCCATGTCGGCGGCGGCCCGCTGGTGGCGGTCGGCCTCGGCTTGGACGGCGGGCAGCCGTTCGGTGGCCTCGCGGGCCTGGTCACGCTGGCTGCTGAGGGTGGGACGCTGCTCGTGCTGCGCGGTCGCCCGCTGTCCGGACGTTTCGATCTCGGCGGCCAGTGCCGCCGCGGCGGCGTGGGCCGCCGCGGCGCTCTGATCCTCCTCGGCCGCCTGCTGCTCATGGGTGCGGAGCCCGTCCAGCCGGCCATAGGCGGCCATGTGCTGCGCCGTGGCGGCGCGCAGGTCCGCGACGGTGGCCTGCGGCCCGGCCTGGCCGGCCTCGAGCACCGCGGCGCGGGCCCGGCTCTCGGCGCGGCAGGCCTCGGCCAGGGCGGCGGCGGTACGGTCGGCTTCCACGAGCGCGGGGGTCACCTCATTGGCCCGTTGGGCGGCGGCGAGCTCCTGCCTGAGGTCGGCGATGGCGGGGGCGTCCCGGGCGAGCTGGTCGCGGGCACGCAGCGCGGCGGCGCGGCGGCGCTGGCGGTCGGCCAGGCGTTCGGCGGCACGCTGGCGGTCCTGAGCCCGGTCGAGCTCGGCGCGGCAGGCGCGGACCTCGGCCTGGCTGACCGCGGCGGCCAGGGCGGCGGTCTCGGCCAGCCCGGGCGCCCAGGCGGGGTCGGGCAGCGCGTCCGGATCGCCTTGGTCCGCGGTGACGTCTGGGGCGCCGGCGGCCTGGGCTACGCGGGCGGCTAGCTCCTTGACGGCCTGCTTGGCCTGGTCGACGGCTTGGGCCGTGGTCCGGCGGCGGTCGGCCAGCCAGTCTTCGACGGCACGGAAGCGGTCGGTGCCGAACAGCTTCTGCAGCAGGCGCTGGCGGTCGCTGGCGTCGGCGTGCAGGAACTGGGCGAACTGGCCCTGAGGCAGCAGGACGACCTGGTAGAACTGCTCGGCGGACATACCCATAAGGTCTTTGATCTCGTCATCGGCCTCGCCGGCCCGGGTGGAGACGACACGCCAGGCGGCGCCGTCGGCCTCCTCGAGCCGGATGTTGGCCTGCTCGGTGGTCGTGCCGCCGCCGCGCCGCTTGGGGCGCTGCTGCTCAGGCCTGCGGGTGATGCGCATCCGGCGGCCGCTCATGGTCGCCTCGAGCTCGACCACGGTCGGCGTGCCGGACGCCGCGTGATCTGAGCGCAGCCGGCGGGCCTTGCCGCGCTCGCCGGGGACCCGGCCGTACAGGGCGAACCCGATCGCGTCCAGCAGCGTGGTCTTGCCCGCTCCGGTCTCGCCATGCAGCAGGAACAGGCCCGCCTTGGCCAGGTCGTCGAAACACACCTCGACGGTGCCGCCGAACGCGCCGAACGCCGTCACCCGCAGCCGGTGCGGGCGCATCAGCCCGCCTCCTCCGTGCGGACGGCTTCGAACGCGTCGGTGAGCAGCCGCCGTTCGCCGTCGGTGGCCGGGGCGTTCCTGACGTGCTGGACGAACTCCTCGGCGATCGCCTGGTCATCGCGGCCGGTGACCCGGGCCTGGTAGCTACGGGCGTCGGGGACGACGCCCTCGGGCTCGAAGGCGAGCACCAGGATGTGCGGGAACCGGGTCCGCAGCGCGTCCATCGGGCCCTCGGGACGGCTCGGGTCGGTGAGGGTGACCGACACGAAGTCGTCCTCGAATCCGGAGTACTGCGCGGCGCTGAGCAGGTCGGCGAGGCGGCCGCGGAGCAGGCTCAGCCTGCGGTAGGTGGGGGCCGGCACGCGCTCGGCCCGTGTGGTGCCCTCGGCGTCCAGTTCGACGAGCCAGCTGCCCTTGTGGTGGTTCGCCTCGGAGAAGGAGTACGGCAGCGGCGAGCCGCTGTAGCGCAGGTGCGGGGCCAGGGTCTGCTGGCCGTGCAGGTGACCGAGTGCGGCGTAGCTGAAACCGGCGAAGGTGGCCGCGGGGACCTGGCCGACCCCGCCGACGGTGATGTCACGCTCGGAAGCGCTGGCCGCTCCCCCGGTGACCCAGCCGTGAGCCATGACGACCCGGCGGCGCACGCCGCGGGCGTCCGCGTCGGTTTGGATCCCGTGAACCTCGTGCGCGAGAAGCTGGGGTTCGATGTAGGGCACGCCGTAGATGGCCACCGGTCCGTACGCGTCCTCGAGCAGGACCGGCCGGGCCGGCGAGCTGGCTTGGGTACGCAGGTGTACCCCGGCCTTGTCGAGCAGGCCGCTGCCGAACCCGAGCCGGCGGGCGGAGTCGTGATTGCCGCTGATCAGGACGATCCTGGCCCCGGTGTCGTGCAGCCGCAGCAGCGCGTCCTCACACATCCCGACCGCGTCGACGGGGGGCACGGCCCGGTCGTAGACGTCCCCCGCGACCAGCACCACGTCCACCTTCTCCGCGCGGACGGTGTCCACGAGATGGTCGAGGAACGCGGCTTGCGCGGCGCGCAGATCGGCCCGGTGCAGCGACCGGCCGAGGTGCCAGTCGGACGTGTGCAACATGAGCATGGCCCGGAACATAGCGGAGGGGACCGACATTACGGCCCGGTACGCCACGACCGCGCTAACCTTTCTCGTCATGAGCCTGGGCAACAAAGTCCGTCCCGTGGCCGTGGTGCTGGCGGCGATGCTGGTCACCGGGCTGGCGACCGCGTGCAGCTCGGCACCCAAGCCGGAGACGACGGCGAGCGCCTATTTCGCCGCCTGGGCCAGGCAGGACTGGGCCGCGATGCAGCAACTGGTCTCCCAGCCGCCCGCCGACTTCACCGCGGTGAACAAGGCGGCGTTCACCAGCCTGGGCGTGCACCAGGCCACCTTCACCCCCGGCACCGTGGTCGCGAATGGCTCGAAGGCCACCGAGCCGTTCACCGAGGGGCTCGCGCTGACCGGGGTGGGCACGGTCACGATCAAGTCCACCCTGAACCTGGTGCAGGTCCAGGGCCACTGGCTGGTCACCTGGTCCCCCGCCACCATCGCGCCGCAGCTGAAGACCGGCGACCAGCTGGCGGTGAAGAAAACCTGGCCGGCCCGCGCGCCGATCTTGGGCGCGGGCGGAACGCCGTTGACCAGTCAGGGCGACGTAGTGACGATCGGCGTGGAGGGCTCGCGGATCAAGGACGCCAAGGCCGTCCAGGCCGCCCTGGTCGCGGCGGGCGCTACCGCTACCCAGGCCAGCGGCGCGATCGCCGCGGCCAGGCAGCACCCGACGTACTTCGAGCCGGTCTTCACCGTGTCCCGCGACCGCTACAACCAGCTGGAACCGACCATCTACCCCATCCCGGGAACGGTGTTCGAGCACGGCAGCGCACGCAGCGCCCTCACCCCGGGCCTGGCCGCGGGCGTGGTCGGCACGGTCGGGCCGATCACCGCCCAGGAACTCGGCCAGCTCGGCACGCCGTACGACGCGAACAGCACCGTGGGGCAGACCGGGCTGGAGCAGGCGGACGAGAAGCAGCTGGCCGGCCAGCCGGGCGCCACGGTCACGGTGGTGAACGTGAACGGGACCAAAGTGGCCACCGTGACCACGCTGGCGCCGCATCCGGGCGCCCCGGTCACCACCACGATCGACCCGACCGTGCAGCACGCCGCGGAGGCAGCGCTGGCCGGCGAGAAGAAGAGCGCGGCGCTGGTCGCGGTGAACACCACCAACGGAGACGTCCTGGCCACCGTCTCGGTCAACTCCGCCGGCTTCGACCAGGCCCTCGACGGCCACTTCCCGCCCGGCTCGACGTTCAAGGTGATCACCTCGACCGCGCTGATCACCCACGGGCTGTCCCCGAGCTCGGCGGCCAGCTGCCCGGGCACCGCCACCGTGGACGGCGAGGTGTTCCACAACGCCGAGGGTGAGGCGCCGGTCAAGACGCTGCTGCAGGCGTTCACCGAGTCGTGCAACACCGCGTTCATCCAGCTCGCCACCGGCCACCTTGCCGCGCCTGACCTCCCGGCCGCCGCGGCCATGTTCGGGGTCGGCCGCAGCACGGACATCGGGCTGCTCTCCTTCGCCGGCTCGGTCCCCAAGCCGACCGACAAGGCCGACCTGGGAGCCACCTCAATCGGGCAGGGCCGGGTCGTGATGTCGCCGCTGTCCATGGCCATGGTGGCCGCGGCCGCCGACACCGGGACGGTGCACTCGCCGCAGCTGGTCGTCGGCGCGTCCGGCACGGGCGCCACGGCGGCGCCCACCACCCAGCTGCCCGCCGATGTGGTCAGCGACCTGCACGAGATGATGGCGTCGGTGGTGGCCAGCGGCACCGCGGCCGGCCAGGGCCTGCCGGCCGGCACCTTCGCCAAGACCGGCACCGCGCAGTACGGGACGAGCACGCCGTTCAAGCTCGACGCCTGGCTGATGGGCTTCAAGGGCAACACGGCGTTCGCCTGCCTGGTGGTCAACGCCAACGGCAACGGCGGGCCCACCTGCGGCCCGATCGTGGCGCGGTTCCTGGCCGACCTGTCCTAGTCGCTTGCGGCCAGCCAGGCGTCCACTTCGGCTTTCCACCGGTTCTTGTCGGCCTCGGGAGCGAAGCAGGCGTCGAACGAGTTGCGGGCCAGCCCGGCCAGCGCCGCGTCGTCGAGGGAGAACGCGGCCCGGACCGCGGCCAGGTTGTCGTCCACGTACCCGCCGAAGTAGGCCGGGTCGTCGCTGTTCACGCAGGCCAGCAGGTTGTTATCGAGCATGGCGGGCAGTACATGCTGGTCGAGAGTGTCCACCACGCGCAACGCCACGTTGGACAGCGGGCACACGGTCAGCGGGGTCTGCCGGTCGCGGAGTTCGGCGACTACGGCTGGGTCCTCCACGGAGCGCACGCCGTGGTCGATGCGCTCGACGTGCAGCAGGTCGAGCGCCTCGCGCACGTCCTCCGGGCCGCCCTCCTCCCCCGCGTGCGCGACCAGCCGCAGGCCCTCCGCGGCGGCCCGCCGGTACACCTGCGTGAACAACGCGGGCGGGTAGCCGATCTCGGCGGAGTCCAGGCCGACGCCGATGAACTGGTCCCGGAACGGCAGCGCCGCGCCGAGCATCTCGGCGGCCGCTTCGGGCCCCAGGTCCCGCAGGAAGCACAGGATCAGGTCGGCGGACAGCCCGTCGTCACGCCGGGCGACGGCCAGCGCGGCGGTCAGCCCGCCGAACACGGCGGCCAGCGGCACGCCGTGGCCCAGGTGCGTTTGCGGGTCGAAGAAGATCTCGGCGCGGCGGACCCCGGCCGCGACGGCCCGGGTCAGGTACGCCCGGGCCAGGTCGTAGAAGTCCTGCTCGTCCTTTAGGACACCTAGGTTCGCGTAGTACAGGTCCAGGAAGTCCTGCAGGCTGCCGAACCGGTACTGCGCGCGCAGGACCGCGGGATCGGTGCTGGGCAGCGCGACGTCGTTGCGGGCCGCGAGGCGGACCAGGAGTTCGGGCTCGAGGGTGCCCTCGATGTGCAAGTGCAGCTCAGCAACGGGCAGCATGGACAGATTCTGCCGCACGCGCCACGGCCCGTTCGGCATAAATATCTTTTGTACGACTGTCAGTGGGGCACAGTAGGTTCGTTGTACGGGGAAGTTGACGGGTGTTCGGGAGGATTCATGGCAGATGGCCAGCCGGCGATTCTGGTGGAGGGCCTGACCAAGTTGTTCGGGGACGTGCACGCGCTGCGGGGCATCGACCTGTCGGTGCCGCGCGGCACGGTGCTCGGGGTGCTGGGGCCAAACGGCGCGGGCAAGACCACCGCGGTGCGGATCTTGACCACGCTGCTGCACCCGGACGGGGGCCGCGCGGTGGTCGACGGGTACGACGTGGTGCGGGAGGCGGCAGCGGTCCGGCGGTCGATCGGGCTGTCCGGACAGTCGGCCGCCATCCAGGAGGAGCTGACGGGGCGGGAAAACCTGGAGATCGTCGGGCGGCTGTACCACCTGCACTGGCCGCAGGCCCGCAGCCGGGCCAGCGAACTGCTCGAGGAGTTCGGCCTGACCGACGCGGCCGACCGGGCGGCCAAGACGTACTCCGGTGGCATGCAGCGCCGCCTGGACCTGGCCGCCAGCCTGGTCGGGAAGCCGCGGGTGCTGTTCCTGGACGAGCCGACCACGGGCCTGGACCCGCGGTCGCGGCTGGGCATGTGGGACATCATCCGGTCCCTGGCGGCGGGCGGGACCACGATCCTGCTCACCACCCAGTACCTCGACGAGGCCGACGAGCTGGCCGACGAGATCGTGGTCATCGACCACGGTCAGGTCATCGCCGCGGGCACGGCCGAAGACCTGAAGGGCCGGGCCGGCGGGGACGTGGTCGAGTTCACCGTGCCGGATCGCCGCCAGGTCGAGGACGCGGTCAAGGCGGTTGCTGCCTTGGGCGAGCCGCATGCCGACCCGGAGACCGGCGTGGTTAGCATCGGGGTCGGCGGGCAGGGGTCGGACGCGCTGATCGACGTGGTCCGCGCGCTGGACGGCGCGGGCGTCGCGACCCGCGGGCTGGCGCTGCGCCGGCCCTCGCTGGACGACGTGTTCCTGACCTTGACCGGGCACGCCGCCGAGGAAGAAGTACAGCAGAACGGGCGTAAACGCGGCGGCCGGGGCCGCCGCCGGGAGCGGACGGGGGTAGCGTCATGACGGCGATCGCGGAACGGACCGTGGGCCCGGTTGGTGCGCCTGGCTGGCGCGTACGGTTCGGCTGGGCGGTGACCGACACGATCACCATCACCCGCCGCAACCTGCTGGTCTGGATGCGGGTCCCCGCGTACATCTTCTTCACCCTGGTCCAGCCGGTGATCTTCGTGCTGATGTTCCGGTACGTGTTCGGCGGCGCGATCCGGGTGAGCTCGGCGGGCGGCTACGTCGACTTCCTGATGCCGGGCATCATCGCGCAGACCGCGGCGTTCGCCACCTTCGGCACGGCGATCGCGCTGGCCATCGAGCTGAAGAAGGGCGTGATCGACCGGCTGCGGTCGATGCCGATGGCGCGTTCGGCGGTGCTGGCCGGGCGGCTGGTGGCCGACACGCTGCGGATGTTCGTGACGATCCTGGTCATCATCGGGGTGGGGTACGCGGTCGGCTTCCGGTTCCACAACGGCGTCGCCGCGGCCATCGCCATGATCGTGCTCGCGGTGGTGTTCGGCGTGGCCATCTCGTGCGTCTCGGCGTTCGTCGGGCTGGCCATCGGCGACGAGGAGTCGGTGCAGGCGTTCGGGCTGATCTGGATCTTCCCGATTACGTTCCTGTCCTCGGCGTTCGTGCCGATCCCGAGCATGCCGGGCTGGCTGCAGGCGTTCGCGAACAACCAGCCGGTGACCTACACGATCGACGCCATGCGCGCGCTGGCCCTGGGCGGCCCGATCGAGGCCAGCCTGTGGAAGAGCCTGGTCTGGCTGGCGGCCATCTTCGTGGTGTTCGTCCCGCTGGCGGTCAGGGCGTATCGACGGGCGAGCTGACGCTGCCGTAGGGGTGGGTGAGGATCTCGAGCAGGTGGCCGTCGGGGTCTTCGAAGTACAGGCCGCGGCCGCCGTCGCGGTGGTTGATGGCCTGGCGTTGCGTCCGGCCGGGATCGGCCCAGTAGGGCAGACCCCGGCCGCGGATGCGGTCGAAGGCGGCGTCGAACTCGACCTCGCTGACCAGGAACGCGTAGTGCTGCGGGGTAACCGGGCCGGCGGTCTCGGCGAAATCGAGCGAGACGTCGTTGTCGGCTTGGACGACCAGGAAGTGACCGAAGCGGGTGGCGGGCCGCAGGCCCAGGATCTCGGCCAGGAACGCGGCTGACTGTTGCTGGTCCCGGCAGTTGACGATGGTGTGGTTCAGCTGGATGCTCATGCCTGGCCGCCTGCTTCGTTGGCTGCTTCGATGCCTGCTTCGTTGCCGGTGAGCTGGCGCTGCATCAGCTCGACGAGCTTGGTCAGGCCGCGCATGGGCCGGACCATCACGGTGAAGCTGGTCAGCTGGTCGTTCTCGTTCCAGGCCAGCATGTCGACGCCGTGGACGTACAGGCCGTCGAGCTCGGCCTCGAACTCGAGCACTGCGCTATTTCGGCCGTACCACTGGCCGACGTAGCGCAGGGTCGGGCCCAGGACCGCCATTGCGCCTCGCAGGTACAGCGTGGTCAGGCCCTTGCCCGGTTGCGGCGCGAACACCGCCGGTGAACGGAATACCACGTCATCGGCCAGCAGGTCATCCAGGAGAGCCAGATCGCCGGACTCGACGACGGCGTGCCAGGCCTTGACGGCGGATGGTTGTTCGGTCATGGCTGCCTCGGGTTGACGGTGGACTGGCCGACCTCGATCAGGTGATCGTCGGGGTCGCGGATGTACGCGCGGATCTCGGAGGCGTGAACCTTGGGCTCGGTCAGGAACTCGGCGCCCTTGGCCGACCACTCCTCATAGACCGCAGCGATGTCCGCCACCCTGAGGTTAAGGAAAGCGCTGGTCCGGTTCGGGTCGGTGGGGGTCTCCAGCGTCACCGTGGGCTTGTCGTCGGTCGGGCCGCCGCCCGCATTGAGGATGAGCCAGCTGTTGGCTAGCTTCATGATGACCGGGTCGCGTTCAGTGAGCACCGTGGCCCCGAATACCGACTGGTAGAAGTCGCGGGACCGGTCTTGGTCGGAGACGACCAGGAAATGAGTGACCACGAACCCACTGCGCGGCGCCGGGAACTCGCTCTCGCTCATGCAGACCTCCGGAGTTTGACGATGTTCTCACATCATTGTCCAGAGGGCCATAGCAGCGTTCATGCGGTGGTGCCTATACCCCGGGGGCTGCCCAGCCTCCGGGCCGGGCAGCCACACATTTGTTGCCACTTACTGTCAGCTAGAGCCGTGTTGGATGAATCTCCCAGCCGCCCAGCCAGACCGCTGCGGCGCCTGGCGATCGAGGCCACCGACGCGCTCTGAACCTCCGCCGGCAGTACGGGGTGCGCAGCCGTCCCGTCCCGTACGTCACAGCCGCCGCTAGCGCCACGCCAGACGGAGACGGTGTCCGTTTATCGGGGTCGATCCGTGCTCTGCGGTCGATCGCAGGGACTCCAGTACCGGTAATCGACCAACAAGCACGAATCGACCACGCAAATGGTGCGGGCGTGACGTGAGGGGCGAAAGGAGCATCCCTGCTGGCGTTTGCAGCCGACCTACCCGGCACACGGCCCGGTAGAGCCATCGTGGATAAATCCCACAACTGCCCGGAGGGACCGGTGCGGCGTCTCGTAATCGAAGCCACGTACCCTGAGGGTTATTCAGTAAACCGGAGCCAACTGTACTGGTCATGTCGGCGCCGGCCCGGTCCAATGATGACTCGTCCTGCCACCATGAAAAACGACAGGTGTCCTCGCTGTACCATCCGGCCGCGGCTCACAGCCACGACACCAGCCCGAGCACGTACTGATCTGGGGCCCAGGGACCAACCGAACTCTAGAGTCAGTTACCGGCCATCACCATTACCACCGATCACCCCTCTTCGCTGTCGGTCAGCGAGCTTGGCGATGTTGAGCTGAGCGACGTCATCGAGAGGAATATCGAAATAGTCGGCGATCACGGCGATATACCACAGGGAGTCGCCAAGTTCCTTCTTGAGGTCTTCTGCGTCCCATTGCGAGAAGTCGCTATCGCGGTCACGGATAATTTTCTTTGCTTTCTCAGCGATCTCGCCCGTCTCGCCGACGAGCCCTAGGAGTAGATGAAACAGTTCGTTGTGCTTGCTCTTAGGGGCTGCCGTTCGAAGCGCCGCCCGCTGATAGTCGTTGAGATGCACCTTAGGTCCTCCAAGAAGGGATCGGCATGATAAGGGTTATTGGGTAAACCGGAGCCTGGCAACAAAATGCTTAAAATAAGAAAAAGACGACCCGTCTCTGACAGGATTGGTTTACCATACCTAGTCCGCCAGAAACAGGTCGCCGACATATATCATACCACCGGGTTCACCAAGGCCAAGCTCGCGGGTTTGCGCGATAGAATTGCCGCCCACGGGCTAAGCCGGGGATGCGGCCGTGGCCGCCAATTCTCGGCCTCCGGGATTCGCTGATTGCCACCCTGAAGTACCTCCGGCGGAACCGGACCCAGGCTGAAATAGCGGAGGACTACGGAGTTTCCCAGTCGACTATCAGCCGCGCAATCGCCGCGATGACCCCGCTGATCGTCGGCGCGCTTATCGAATTTGTTCCAACTGCAGGCTCCTTCATCACGGCCGTGATCGGCCTAGAGTTCTTTAGGATCTTCTGAATAACCCTCCCTCTCTGACTTCCAACTATAGGGAGCCGCTCCGTACTGCGAGCGGCCCCACTACGTCAATCCCAGCTCCATTATCGCGCTAGGTGAGATAGGGAACCGCCAGCCGAGTGGAAGTACCCGTCCGACATCTTGGCGTCGGTGGCGTACTATTCCCCTTCCGGTTCCTGCAATACCGGTAGTGTCACAGGAATCCGGACCGGGCGGGCCAGTTCAGTCCCATAGCCGCGCCGTCTTGTCGTGGCTGGCGGTGGCGAGAAGCCGCCCGTCCGGGCTGAACGCAACACCCCGGACCCACTCGGTGTGGCCGGTGAGGGTGTGCAGGCAGTCCCCGGTGGCGGGGTCCCACAGCCGCGCCGTCTTGTCGTGGCTGGCGGTGGCGAGAAGCCGCCCGCCGGGGCTGAACGCCACACCCCAGACCCCGCCGGTGTGGCCGGTGAGGATGCGCAGGGGATTGCCGGTGGCCGGGTCCCCCAGCCGCGCGGTCTCGTCGCCGTCGGCGGTGGCGAGAAGCCGCCCGTCCGGGCTGAACGCTACATCCCAGACCCCGCCAGCGTGGCCGGTGAGGGTGCGGACCAGGTGTGATAGCTGGACCGGGATTGGGACCGGAGTCGGCGGGGGCGGCGGCGTGGGTGCGGTGTCGAGAAGGGTGCTGGCGGCGCGGGCGACGCGGGGGATGTCGGTGTCGGCGACCTCCTGCAGACGCCGACGCGCGGTCGCCGCGCGAGCGGGGTCGCCGCCGGTGAGCCATTCGCCGAGTTCGGTCACGGCGCCGATGCGAATGCCCGGGTACGGGCTATCCAGCCCGGCTTGCAGCGATTCGGGCAGGGACGCGGAAATGATGGCAGGTCCGGCCCGGCTTCGGGCGAGCAGGATCTGTCCTTCGGTCCCGTACAGCCAGCGTTGCGGGGTCTGCGCGGCGCCTACTGCCTGAACCTGGTCGAAGATATAGGCGTAGGCGTCATCGACCGAGACATGCCCGTCGTGGTCGCTGTCGGCCTCGCCGGTACGCAGGCCCTGGACCAGGGCGGCGGTGAACACCGACCCAGCCGGGGTCATGGACGTGTCGGTGGGATCACCTTCGAAGGAGTACTCGGTGGCGGTGGAGGCGGTCAGCACCACCCGCCCGCGGCCCTGGCCGAGGAAGCGGGCCTGCAGGCCGAGGTCGGCCTCGCCCTTGGCGCCGTGGGCGAACGCGCCGCTGAAGCAGGAGTCCAGGATCAGGACCTGGCGGCGGGCCCGGCAGTGCTCCAGCAGATCTAGCACCCAGGCCGCCTCGACCCCGGTTGCCCCGAGCCGGTCCTTGCGGGTGTCGGTGGCGGCGAAGTACAGCCGACGGCGGGCATCCAGCAGCCCGTGGCAGGACAGGTAGACCAGCAGCAGGTCTCCGGTGCCCCCGGCCGTACAGGAAATCCTCGATGGCCAGCTTTATCCGCTGGGCCGGCTGGTCGATCACGTTGGTAACGGCGAAGCCGCCAATGCCTGGGTCGGCGAGAACCTGGGCCAGGTCAGCGGCATCCTGGGCCGGGGCCCGCAGCCGCCGCAGCCCGGAGTCGGTATACGTGCCGGTCGCCACCACAAGGGCCAGTCGGGCCCCGGGCGGCGGGTCAGCCGCCAGGGGCATGACGGGCCAGCCAGGCATCGATGATCTGTTCCTGCTGCTTGGACGTCGCGGCGGTCACCTTCAGCGTGTCTGTTCCTATACTGACCTCTACTGTCCGGCCCGCCCGCGAGGCCCACCCGCGCACGGCGGCCACCACAGCGCGCAGGCCGTCGGGGGTCCCGAACTGGACCAGCAGCCAGCTGGCCAGCGTCCCGTCGATTCCCTTGGTCCCCTGCGGAGCCGCCTCGACGGAGAGAGGGGCGACCGAGGCGGCGTCTACATCGAGCAGCTCGGTGTGCAGCTGCCGCACCAGGTCCGCCAGTTCCTCCGCGTCGCTGTCGGCCATAGGCAGAACCTGTACGATCAGCCCGTCTATGCCCATCGCGACCCTCCCCGATCCGCCGGTACGAATCCGACCATAGGTGACCCGGACCGGGCAGTGGAACCCGTATCCCTGAATCGAGACCTGGCCCAGGCCAGGACCGTGGCTAGCGCTGAAGAGGAATGTCAGTGGTCTCGCCCGAGAGCTGGTACGTGGGCCGTTGACCATGCTCACACGGTCAGGCCCGTGCCTGATGCTGATCGATGGGCCGCCGTACTTGCTAGAGCGGTCTTGGATAAATCCCCCAACCATTCGGTCAGCTCGCCGTGTCGGCTCCTGGTCGAAGCCACCTACGCGCTCTGAAGTATCGTCATGACCGGCACGAGCGGGCAGGCCGCGCCTCGTGCCGAGGGTCAGTCGCGCTTGGCTTCGGCCAGCACTCGCCGGGCTATGGCCTCGACCCGCTCTTCGGTGAGCACCGGCGCGTCGGGCTCGCGCATCGCCTTCCGCAGCAGGCGCCGCACCAGCGCGGAGGTGGGGATCTGCGCGGCGGCGGCACGCTGCTTGAGCTGGGTGTCGAGTTTCCTGTCGATCCGCAGGTTCAGCGGGATCTCCAGCGCCGCAGCCGTCTCAGCGGCCTCGCCCTCGGCCGCTTCGGCTTCTTCGTCTGCGTACTCAGCACGGATGGCCCGGACTTCGGTATCCACCCGCGTCTCGCGGTCATGCTCAGTCATTGCCTCTCCTGGCTTTCATACGCGCGGAGGTCCGCACCGCTGGTTTTCCAGGCGGTGACCCCGGCATGGTCGGACGGGTGGCGATCACTGTGATAACGAATCCCGCGCTCGGCGAATAGCCGGTAATCCGAATCGCGCCGCGGCGGCTCCTCGGATCGGGGTCGCGCACGATACGGCGGGGATCGCTTGCGGATTCAAGCGTCCACGCCGGTTCGATGCCCGACGCTCCGGGGTAGCGCTCCCCGCGACGCCGGATGTAATCGGCGTCCTCGTCACGCCACCACAGATCGTCCACCACGTATTACATTGTATCGCAACGCATGCACCGGGGGCGCCGCCGGATCCGGGCCAGCCACCGCGCATTAGCCGGACATGAGGTACACACTGGCCGTACAGCGACCCTCCCGCGCGTGCGGGCGCTGCACCTTCGGTTCCGGCTCGGCACCCTTCCTGCCTGGGATGATGCCTCTGTCGGCCACCAGAAACCCACGTGGACGCGGCACCCTGACGGGAAGAGCCGTTAGGTTGCCACAACTATCGGTTGGACGAGCTCTCAGCGCGTGACGTTAGAAACTGGCGTGATACTTGAGGTCCCGGGCTCATTCAGCAGTGCGTTCGACGGCAGGTCTTCCTCGTCCTCGGGCGGTCCGCGGCAGTACGGCGCCAAAGACCAATCCGCCTCAAGCTTTACGCATCGTGGAATTCAGGGAAGCTGACCTCGACGGTTAGGCCGCCTTCGGGGCGGGCGGTGGCGGTGAGGGTGGCCTTATGCGCGGTGGCGATGGCGCGGACGATGGCCAGGCCCAGGCCGTAGCCGTAGCCCTGGCCTTGGCGTTGGCCTTGGTGGATCCGCTCGCGGCCCAGTTGCTGGAACGGCTCGAAGAGGCGGTCCACCTCATCGGGCGGGATCACCGGCCCGGTGTTCGCGATCCAGATGCTGGCCCGGCCATCCTCCAGGGTGGTCCGGACCTGGGCACGGCCGCCCGGGACGTTGTGCCGCAGGGCGTTGTCGACCAGGTTGGCGACCAGGCTCCCGACCAGGTTCGGGTCGCCGGTGGCCCGCGCGGCGGACAGCTCCGTCTCGACCTGGACGCCTTGCTCGGCGGCTTGGTGACGGCGGCCGCCGACGGCCCTTCCGGTCAGGTCGGCCAGGTCAAAATGTTCCCACTGCTCGACGCCCCGCTCGCTGCTGGCCAGCGTGAGCAGGGCCTCGATGAGACGTTCCTGCTGATCGCCCAGGACCAGGACCTGCTGGCAGGTGTGGCGGAGGGTCTGGGTCGTGGCCCCGGGATCGGCGAGCGCCACCTGGAGCAGGGTCCGTTCGGCGGCGAGCGGGGTGCGCAGCTCGTGGGAGGCGTTGGCCACGAAGTGCCGCTGCGACTCAAACGACGCCTCGAGCCGCTCGAACAGGCTGTCCAGGGTCTCGCCCAGGTCCTTGAACTCGTCGTTGCGGCCGGTCATGGCCAGTCTCTGGTTCAGGTTGCTGGCGGAGATGCGCCGCGCGGTCGCGCTGATCGTGCGCAGCGGGCGCAAGAACCGGCCGGCGATCAGCCAGCCGGCCGCGAGCGACAGCAGGACCAGGCCCGCGAGGATGGCCACCGAGCGGATGACCTGCGCATTGGTACTGGCCTGGATCCCGGCGATGACACGACCGTCCGCGCCCTGCGGTATCGACTGGTGGATCGTGAGGATCGGGACCAGGAGCAGCGCCGCGCCGAAGGTGAGAAACCCCGCGTAGAGCAGGGCGAGTTGCATCCGCAGCGTGATCCGGGGCAGGCGCTGGAACATCACGCGTCTCCGATCCGGTAGCCGCCCTCGCGGACCGTGTGGATGAGCGGCGGCTCGCCCAGCTTGGCCCGGAGCCGGCGGATGGTGGTCTTCACCGTGGTGGTGAACGGGTCGGCGGCCTCGTCCCAGACCCGTTCGAGTAGCTCTTCGGCGGAGACCAGCCGGCCGTTCGAGGCCAGCAGGCACTCCAGGACGGCGAATTCCTTGGGACTGAGGTCGAGCCGGCGTCCGGCGCGGAACGCGACCCGGCGGCTCGGATCCAGGCTCACGCCGGCGGTTTCGAGGACCGGCGGCAGCGGCGCGGCGGAGCGCCGGCCCAGCGCGCGGACGCGCGCCACGAGTTCGGCGAAGTCGAACGGCTTGGGCAGGTAGTCGTCGGCGCCCAGGCCGAGGCCGTCAACCCGGTCCCGGACCGTGCTGGCCGCGGTGAGCATCAGGACCCGGCTACCGGACGGGCAGGCCGCCAGCCTGCGGCATACCTCGTCCCCGTGGGTCCCGGGCAGGTCCCGGTCCAGCACCACGACGTCATAGCGGGTAACGGCCAGGTGCTCGAGCGCGTCATCGCCGTCCAGGACAACGTCGACCGCCATGCCCTCGCGGCGCAGCCCGGTCCCGATCGCGGCGGCCAGGACCTCGAAATCTTCGACGACCAGCACCCTCATGGATCTCATGGTGCCAGGTCGCAGGTGTCAGTCCAGTGTCATCCGCTGGCACCGTGCTGACACCGCCGGGGGCGTAGAACCGCCTTAGTTTCCGCAGTTTCCGCGTTAAGAGGGACGGTCAGATGAGTGACGCGACGGTTGTGGTGAGCGGGCTGCGGAAGCGGTTCGGGTCGACGGTGGCGCTGGACCAGATGTCGTTCACGGTGTCGCCGGGTCAGGTGACAGGGTTCGTGGGGCCGAACGGGGCCGGGAAGTCGACCACGATGCGGGTCATCATGGGGCTAGACGCGCCCGATGCGGGGTCGGCGCTGATCGGGGGCCATTCGTACCGTTCGCTGCGGCGGCCGCTGTGCGCTGTGGGTTCTCTGCTCGACGCGGCTGCGCTGCAGCCGTCACGGACCGGGCGGAACCATCTGCTGTGGCTGGCCCGGTCGCAGGGCCTGCCGCCACGGCGGGTGGACGAGGTCGCGGCCGTGGTGGGTCTGGAGTCGGCGGCGCGGCGGCGGGCGGGCGGCTATTCGCTGGGGATGCGGCAGCGGCTGGGGATCGCGGCGGCGCTGCTCGGGGATCCGCCGGTGCTGATTTTGGACGAGCCGTTCAACGGGATGGACCCGGAGGGGATCGTGTGGATGCGCGGGTTCCTGCGGTCGCTGGCGGCCGAGGGCCGTTCGGTGCTGGTGTCCAGTCACCTGATGGGCGAGCTGGAGGGAACGGCCGACCATCTGGTGGTGGTCGGGCGGGGGCGGGTAATCGCGGACACCACGGTGAGCGAGCTGATCGCGGCCGCGTCGGGGGACCGGGTGCTGGTACGGACGACGGCCGTGCCGTCGGCGGTCACGGCGCTGCAGGCGGCGGGCGGTGCCACTTCTTCGAGCGTGTCCGGGGGCGGCGGGGTGATGGTATCGGGGCTGGCCGCAGAGCGGGTGGTGGCCGTGCTGGGCTCGAGCGGGGTGCCGTTCTCTGAGGTGTCCGCGCACCGGGTGTCGCTGGAGGAGGCGTACCTGGAACTGACCCGCGACGCCGTCGAGTACCGAGCCCCGGCGGCCTCGCGATGACCCCCACGATGGCGCCGCACCGGTCAACCGCGCCGGCCGGGAACGACGGATTCTGGCAGCTACTGCGGGCGGAGTGGACCAAGTTCCGGACCGTCCGCGGCTGGGTCGTCGGGCTGATCCTCGCAGGGCTGCTGACCACCGGGGTCGCGCTGCTCAGCCACGGCGAGTGCGGCTCGCAGGACGGCCCGTCCGCGCCGGTCGTGACGGGCGGGCCGGCCTGCACCAGCCCGCTGGGACCCGGCGGCGAGGCGGTGAGCGACAGCTTCTACTTCGTGCACCAGCCGTTGGGCTCTCATGCGAGCGTCACCGTCCGGGTCACGTCGCTGACCGGGTCGACCCTGCAACCGTGGTCCAAGGCCGGGATCATCATCAAGGCTTCTGCTACGCCGGGATCGGCCTACGCGGCGATGATGGTCACCGGAAGCCACGGGGTGCGGATGCAATGGGACTTCACCGGTGACGCGGCCGGCCTGGCCGGGCCGGTTTCCGCGGCCTCGCCACGCTGGCTGCGGCTGACACGGGCCGGGGACACCGTCATCGGTTACGACTCGGCGGACGGCACGCACTGGTCGCTGGTGGGGACGGTGAGGCTGCCCGGGCTGCCTTCGGTCACTTTGGGCGGGCTGTTCGCCGCCGCACCGGACTACTCGGCGCCCACCAGCCAGTCTCTGGGTTCCGGGAGCGGGAGCGGCAGTCCGACTCAGGCCACCGCTGCCTTCGATCACATCGGCCTGGCGGGCGAGTCGGGCGCCGGGGCGTGGACGGGTACCGCCGTGGGCGGTGGCTCGGGCGGTCCCGGGCCGGTGCTGGGTTATCACCGGTCCGGCGGCGGGCTGGTGGTCAGGGGGTCGGGTGATATCGCTCCGGTGGCGCCTTCGAGAGCGAACTCGGTGGCCCAGAACCAGATCGGAACGTTCGCCGGGCTAATCGCGATGATTGTCGTGGCGACCATGTTCATCACGGCCGAGTACCGCCGCGGGCTGATCCGGGTAACGCTGACCGCGAGCCCGAAGCGGTACCGGATCCTGGCCGCGAAGGCCGTCGTGATCGGGGTGGCCGCCTTCGTGGTCGGCCTGCCCGCGGCGGTTCTGGCGCTTCTGATCGGCGAGCCGATGGCCCGCTCGCGCGGCATCTTCATCGACCCGGTGAGCACGCTCACCGAGGTGCGCGTGCTGGCTGGCACCGCGTTGCTGCTGGCCGTCGCCGCCGTGCTGGCCATGGCGCTGGGTGCCGTCCTGCGGCGCGGCGCGGCCACGGTCACCGTCGTGGTCGCGGTCATCGTCCTGCCGTATTTCTTCGCCAGCCCGCTGGCCGTGCTGCCGGCCGGTGCGGCGGACTGGCTGCTGCGGCTCACGCCGGCCGCGGGGTTCGCGATCCAGCAGCCCTATCCGGCTTACCCGCAGGTCACCGCCAGTTACACGCCGCAGCAAGGCTACTATCCGCTGGCTCCGTGGGCAGGTTTCGCGGTGCTGTGCGCGTGGACGGCGCTGGCGCTGGGGCTGGCCATGTACCTGCTGCGGCGGAGGGACGCATGAGCGCGCTCCGTTGTTCGCTGCGTGATTCGCTGCGTAATTCGCTTCGGGCGGAGTGGGTCAAGGCGCGCACGCTGGCCAGCACCGGGTGGCTGCTGCTGGCGGCGGTCGTGCTGACCGTGGCGGTGGGCGCCGCGGTGTCCTCGGCGGTCAGCTGCCCGGCCGGCAACTGCGCCGAGGACCCGGCCAAGATCAGCCTGACCGGGATCTACCTCGGCCAGGCGGTGGTGGCGGTGCTGGCCGTGCTCATGATCAGCAGCGAGTACAGCAGCGGGATGATCCGGGTCACGCTGGCGGCGATGCCGCGCCGGACCGCGGTCCTGGCGGCGAAGGCGGTCGTCATGACCGGTCTGGTACTGGCCGACGGGGCGGTCTCGGTACTGGCTTCGGTGCTGGCCGGGCGGTCGCTGCTGGCGGGGCACGGCATCGACTCGGCGCACGGTTACCCGTCGCTGTCCCTGGCCGACGGGCCGGTGCTGCGCGCGGCGTTCGGCTCAGTGCTCTACCTGGCCCTGGTGGCGCTGCTGAGCCTGGGCATCGCGTGTGCCGTCCGGGACTCCGCCGCCGCGATCGGGATCGTGCTCGGGCTGCTGTACCTGTTCCCGATCATGGGTGCGCTCCTGGGCGGTTCGCTGGGGCGCCATCTCCAGCAGATCGGGCCGATGACGGCCGGGCTGGCCATCCAGGCGACCGCCGGCCTGCGTGGCCTGCCGATCGGTCCGTGGGCCGGGCTGGGCGTCCTGGCCGCCTGGGCCGCGGCGGCCATGCTGGCCGGGGCGCTCGTGCTGGCGCTGCGCGACGCGTAATGCGTCACGTTATACGTGGCGTTCGTCGCGGACGGTGCGCACCACTTGCGCGTGTTCCCGCATGGTCTGGGTTCCGTCCGCGCCGGGCTGGCGGCCGAACCCGCAGTACATCGCGACGCCGAAGTCGGAAAGGTAACGGGCCGCGGTGGCCTGCCTGCGCCGCAGGCCGGCGGCCCCGTCGATGGGCAGCACGATGCCCAGGAACACCCGGGCGTCGCCCGGTTCCAGGTCGGCCAGCGGGCGGAAGAAGCTGCGGTCCTCACTGCGCAGGTATCGCGGCCCGGCCAGGTGCAGCCAGTCCACCGGGCGCCCGGAGTGCGCCACCGCGAAGTTCGCCATCCGGACCAGCAGGCCCATGTCGCGTGCCTCGTACATCGGCCATTCGGGGAACGTCCCGTAGCACAGGTGGTACCCGACCAGGACGTCCCGCGGGATCAGCCGGGTCAGCCGGGTGACCGGCCCGGCGAACCGCTCCCACCCGCCCTCCGGCGTCCACGCGAGCACACCCTCGATGTCCTGCGTCTCGTACGCCAGATCCCACTGGATGGCCAGATCCTGGGGCGGGATCGCCGTGGTCAGCCGGCGCAGTTCGCGAGCCACCAGGTCCTCGAACGCCCGTTCCGCGACCGGGTAGTCAGCGGCGAAGTCGGCCTTGAACCCGTTCAGCGCGCTGGCCGGGAACGGCAGTCCAACCTGGAACCGGAGGTGGCCAGGAATGACCCCCTGGGCGCGCAGAGCGCTGAACACCTGGTAGCCCGCGATCGCGTCGTCGATGCGGGGCCAGGAGTCCCAGTGCAGTCCGGCCACGCCGGGGGCGATGCCGAACACCGGCGTCTCGTAGGCGTGCCGCGGGATCCCGGTCGGCGATTCGGTCTCCTGGACCACGATCACGCCGGGGTTCGGGCGGACGAGCCGCTCGCGTTCATAGCCGACCCAGGCGACCCGCGGGCCGGTCTCACCGTCGGGCAGCGCGAACACCAGGTCGCCGAAGAACCCGGCCGCGGCGCGCAGGGCCGAATCGGCCGAGTCCGCTGGCAGGCTTCCGACCAGGAGCAGGTCACTGTTTACTCGGCGCGCCATCGGCTTCCTTCCTCGGCTCACGGTCACCGTTGACCACGGTAGACCCGCGCTGCGGAATACTGGCGGTCATGCCTGAACTGATCCGCGAGCCGACCCGCGTCGCCGCGGCCGGCGAGCCGCCCAAGCTGATCGATGAGTACGTGGGACAGGTCAACACCGGCCAGGCCGCCCTGAGCATTGCGCACATGCGCAGCCCGTCAGGCTGGGCCGAGCCCGGTCAGCGCCCGGAATTCGACGAGTTCACGATCGTGCTGCGGGGAGCGCTGGTGGTGGAGTCCGACGACGGCGAGCTGACGGTCCAGGCCGGGCAGGCCGTGCACGCCCGGCCCGGTGAATGGGTTCGGTACAGCAGTCCGGGAGCGGACGGCGCGGAGTACATCGCCGTCTGCGTACCCGCCTTCACGCCCGGCACGGTCCACCGGGACGACTGACCCGTCCCGGTTACCCAGGTCGATGTGACGGTGTACCAGCTAGAACTGGCACGATGCGTCATCGACCAGCAAACCAGTGGTTGCCGCCGCTAACCGACGCCCCCGCGAGCAGCCGACTTGCTGTCGGTGGCGGCAAGTACTGTGCGGCCATGGCACATTTCGCGGTCAGGCTGGTCCACGGCCCCGGCTGGGATCCGGCGCGCCCCATCCGGGCGCAGGACGGGTGGGACGAGCACGCGGCCTTCATGGACGGGCTGGTCGACGACGGCTTCCTGATCCTGGGCGGCCCGGTCGGCAACGGCGAGCAGACCCTGCACGTGATCGAGGCCGCCGATGAGCAGGACGTCACGATGCGGCTTGCGCGGGACCCGTGGGCCCGCGCCGGGCTGCTGAAGGTCGGTGTGATCGAGCCGTGGGCGCTCTGGCTTGACAGCCGTCCGGCTCACGGTGTTTGAGGACGCCGACCGGGCGCTGTCCAACACCGGCCCGGACGACGGCAGCTATTTCCGCGCCGGGCCGACGTGACCGGGCTGCGCGCCTTCCTCACCTCGCTGCCGTAAGGGGCACCGCTAGCGCGGATCGAGGGCCGCGGTCAGAACCTGCGCCTCGCGGCGGAGGCGCTCGGCCTGGCCGGGGCGGCCTGCCTGGTCGTAGTCGTGCGCCGCGGCCTGGCGTTCGGCGACTTCGGCTCGGACGATCTGCTCGGCTTCGGGCTCGCTGAGGGCGCGTCGCTTCGCCTCGGCGGCGCCGAGACCGGGCACGGCGCCGGCGAAGTGCGGCCCGCCGGTACCGGCGGCGGGTGCGGGACCAGCCGGGATGGCGCTGGCGTTGTCGATCGCGGATAGGGCCGTGCGCAGGGCGGACACTGCGATCGTGTCCCGCGCCCGCAGTGCCGACCGGAGGGCTAGCTGGAGGCGCTGGCGGAGCGGGGCTTCTGGCACACCGCAACCATAGGGTCGGCGGGATCCGCGGGCACGTGAATATGCCGCGCCGAAAACCAGTTGGCGGACCGCTGGTCTCGTGGTGAAGGTATGGGGTGACCAGTTTCGTGATCCGGGACGCGGCGGCCGACGACATGGCGGCGCTGAGCGGGGTGTATCGCAGGTCGTCGCTGTCCAACGAGGGAGACCGGCCGAATCTGCTGGCGCATCCCGAGACGCTGGAGTTCTCCGATCTCGCGGTGCGCGAGGGGCGGACCCGGG
The DNA here is from genome assembly GCA_963819785.1 of uncultured Actinomycetes bacterium. Classification (GTDB taxonomy): domain Bacteria; phylum Actinomycetota; class Actinomycetes; order Streptosporangiales; family Streptosporangiaceae; genus Palsa-504. The sequence goes on from CAWFXW010000027.1 coordinate 54,033, forward strand.
CGGCGTTCGCGGCAGATGAGGTGGTCGGCTTCGCGAGCTGGATCGGCTCCGGGGACGGCTTCGAGATCGAGGATATGTTCGTCGAGCCGGAGTGGATGAGGCACGGGATCGGGCGGGCCCTGGTGCTGGACATGATCGCGATCGCGCGCGGACGCGGTATCGGGCGGGTTGAGGTCACCGCGAACCCGCATGCACTGGCGTTCTACGAGAAGGCCGGCTTCGTGGTCTACCGGGAGGTGGCCACCACGTTCGGGACGGCGCCGCGGATGCGGCTCGACGTTACGGGCTGAGGGCGGGACGGGCCTCGCCGAGCAGCCAGTCCGCGCCCGACCGGGCGATGGTGGCGTGCCAGCCGAGCTCGGTGAGCTGCCGGGTCAGGGTTCGGGGGGCCAGGCGCCCGGGACCTCGTAGGCCTCGTCCGTGCCGGGCCAGGGCGGCATGGTCACGCCGACCACGGCCAGCGGACCGGCGGCGTCGGCCCGGAACTGGAAATGCGTGCCCGCGGGAATGCACACGCAGGTCCCCGGGTGCAGAGGTACCGTCTGCTCCCGGCCGGCCTGCCGCCGCCACATCTGGCCGCTGCCGTGCAGGACGTACCAGATCTCCTCGACCGAACGATGGGCCACGGCCAGCGAAACCCGGCCCGGGCCCAGCTCGAAATGCGCCATGGAGCCCCGGGCCAGCCGGAGCAGCACCCGCACGTCCGATCCGTCGGGTGCGATGGCATCCCGGACGCCCGGAAGTTGCATGGTGTCAAATCGCTCGTCCATGGGCCGGCAGAATACCGGCTGGCCGGTCGAGCGATAGCTGGCGAGAATCGGATGATGGAACATGTGTCGCGTGAGCGCCTGGAGGCCGGGCTCGACCACATCCGCGAGTCTCCGCAGAACCGTGGCCGGCTGGTGCTCGTCGTCCGCCGTCCCGAGGTAGGCCAGCGGGATCTGCCCGAGGAGGCGATCCTGAACCAGGTCACCGGTCTGGAAGGGGATAACTGGTTCACGCGCGGCAGCTCAAGTACGCCGGACGGCTCGGCGCATCCGGACAAGCAGGTGACGGTGATCAACGCCCGGCTGGCCGAACTGGTCGCCGGCGGGACCGAGCGGATGGCGCTGGCCGGCGATCAGCTCTATCTCGACCTGGACCTCAGCGTAGACAACCTCCCGGCCGGGAGCCTGCTCACCGTTGGCGACGCGGTGCTACGGGTCAGTGAGGCGCCGCACACCGGCTGCGCGAAGTTCATCGAACGTTTCGGGACCGACGCGATACGGTTCGTCAACTCCCGGCTCGGCCGACGGCTCCGGCTGCGCGGGATGAACACCCGGATCGTGGTGCCCGGCACCATCCGGGTCGGCGACCTCGCCGTCAAGACCACCGCCCCGCCATAGGCTCCGAGGATGTCCCGGGTCCGGCGGCTGACCGTGGTCCTCGCCCTCAACCTGGCCCTGGTCGCGGGCCTGGTCGCGGCCGGGATCGACGCGCATTCCCTGGGGGTGCTCGCCGAGGGCGGAGATTACCTGCTCGACGCGGCCAGCGCCGGCCTGGCGCTACTGGCCATCCGCTTGTCAGCCTGGCGGGCCAGCGGCGGTCGTCCCGGCCTGACCAGCGCCGCCGCGCTGGTCAACGCCGGATGGCTGTTGGTACTGGAACTGATCGTGGCCGGCGCCTCGATCGGCCGCCTGGCCACCCGCACGCCGCAGGTGCACGGCCTGCCCGTGCTGGTGGCTAGCGGTATCGCCGCGGTGGTGATGGCGGCCGCAGCGCTCGTCCTGCGCGGAGATGAGGAGGACGGCGGCGAGCAAGACCTGTCGGTGGCGGCCGTGCTGCTGGACACCGTCGCCGACGCCGCCGCAGCGGCCGGGGTGGCCGCCGTGGGCGCGGTCATCATGGTGGTCAGGGGCTGGTACTGGCTGGACCCGGCCGTCGCCCTGATCATCGCCGTGCTGATCGCCTACCAGGCCGTCCGGTTGATCCGCACGATCACGCGCCGGCGAAACCCACGATAAGGCAACCAGGGTCGCGATGATCTCGCCGATCTGAGCGGGCGAGAGCTGGCGGGTCGCGTCGCCGACCGAGAGCTCGACCCGCTGCACGGCCGGGTCGCCGGTCGGCGCGGCGGTCGGCCAGGTCCAGATCCGCCGCTCGACGGCCAGCCGGCGGGCCGCCGCGGCGAACCGTTCCTGGGTCGTGCTCAGCAGCAGATGCATCATCGGGACCTGGGGCGGGTCCGGCACGACCCGCACCCCGGCCAGGTCGCGCACGGTGGCGGCGATCTCGCGGGCGTGGCTGAGGTACTCGGGCATCAGCGGCAGCCGACGGCGCAGACAGCTCAGCGCGGAGGCGGCGTTGGGCCACAGGCCGAACAACGTGCCGCCCATCCGGTGCCGCCACTCCCGCACCTCGGCCAGGATGTCCGCCGACCCGGCCACGCAGCAGCCGGCCAGCGCGCCTATGCCCTTGTAGAAGGATACGTAGACGCTGTCGAACAGGGCCGCGATCTCGCGGAGCGGCTTGCCGTACCCGGCGGCTGACTCCCACAGCCGCGCGCCGTCAAGGTGCACGGCGGCGCCCCGGCCGCGGGCCCACTCGGCCTGAGCCAGCAGGTCCGGCCAGTCCGGCTGCTGGCCGCCGAGGTCGCGCTGAGGCAGCTCGATGAGCAGCGCCGCGGGCGGCTCGGCGATCACGGTCAGGTCGTCGATGCTCATTAGCCGGTCCGCGTCACCGGCCGGTCGCCCGGTCAGGCCGTGCAGACGCTCGAACGCCTGTCCCTCGTGCCGGTGCAGGTGGCACATGGGATGGAACACGACGGTCTGGCGCCGCCGCCGGTCGGCGTGAACCCGGAGCACCGACTGCTGGGCCATGGTGCCGCTGGGCAGGAAGGCGGCCGCGGGTTTGCCGAGCATCCCGGCGATCTCGGCCTCAAGCTCGGCGACGACACCGCCGTCGCCGTAACGGTCGATGGCGGTCTCGGGAGGAATGCTGGCCAGCAGGCCGGCGGCACCCACCAGTCCGTGACCCGTCAGGAACATGGTGCACTGGGCACGCAGTTCGGTCTGCTCAGCAGCGGAGGACACAGTAGTCGCGTACATCTCAGGCGTGCACGGTCCCCCGGCTGTCAAAGGCCATGGCCCGCTGCAAGGCTGCGGCCCGCAGGTCCGGCGGTATCTCCACCGGCCCGCCCAGGCCGGCCGCGTTGAGGCCGGCCTGGGCCGCCTCTTCCACCACGCTCCCGGCCAGGATGGCCAGGTCCGGCGTGCGGTGGAAGATCAGCACGCCGTGGTTGGCCAGCAGCACGGCCGGCACGCCGGGGATGACCGCACCGCGTATGTTGGCCACCGCCTCGGCGGACCCGCGCGGCCCGTAGCCCGCGACGGGCACGCCGTCGGCCAGTCCGAACATGGCCATGGCCTCGACCCAGCAGCCGATCCGGCGCTGCGCCACGGCGTAGGCCGTGGCGTACGGCGAGTGGGTGTGCAGGACGCAGCCGACCTCGGGATTGTCTTGGTACATGGCCGTGTGCATGGCTACCACGGCCCCTTGGATCGGCGGCAGGTCACCCTCGAGCAGGGCCCCGTCCAGCCCGACCCGGACCACGGCCGAGGCGGGATGCCCGCGCAATGAGGGACCCGCGGTGAAGTACATCTCGTCCGCACCGGGCACCCGGACGCTGACGTTGCCGTGCCCGTTGGCGGAGATCGCCCCGCTGGCGACCACGCGCTGGGCGATGTCGGCTACCTGCTCGGCCAGATCCTTATCCATAACGCACCCCTCATAGGCATTCCGGGCGATGGTAACCCGGTGGCGGTCACGGGTCTATGGGCCGTACGCCTATGGCATGCCGCCGGGCCAGGTCGCGGTAGACGGCGGGGTTGTTCTCCACCCACGGCTTGGCACCGCCGCTGACCTGCCGGACGACCCGGGCCGGGACCCCGGCGGCCAGCATGCCATCGGGGATGATCAGGTTCGGCGGCACCGTGGCGCCGCCCGCGACCAGCGCCCGGCGGCCGACGATCACGCCGTCGAGCACCGTGGCTCCGTTACCGATCAGCGCTTCGGCTCCGATGACGGCGCCGTGGACCACGCACAGGTGACCGATGGTCGCCCCCTCCCCCACCTCGGTGACCGGATCGGCGCCGCCGTGCAGCACCGACCCGTCCTGGATGTTCGCCCCGCGCCGGACCAGAATGGGCCCGAAGTCGGCGCGAAGCACCGCGCCGTACCAGATGGACGCCTCGTCCTCCACCCGCACGTCCCCGACCAGCGTCGCCGTGGGCGCGATCCAGGCAGTGGGGCTGACCTGCGGCCGGTGGCCTTCGAACTCGAAAAGTGGCATCCGACCATGATGTACCAGGCGGGAGGCTGCTGGCCGCCTGACCTAGGGCGGGTCCACCCAGGGGGCCCGCCCGGGCGTCCTCAGCGAGTGGGAGGGCGCAAGGCCCATCGGGTGGTAGGTCGGCCAGGGGGATGACGAGGGGGGCGCGGACGACGACGCGGACGGGGATGCCGGGGCCGGGCTGGCGCTTGGCTGGGCGCTGAAGTCCGCTACCGGCTGGGATCCCGGCGAGGTCTGCGAGGCGGCGGAACTGGCCGACGGCGAGGGTTCGGCCGCGGCGGAGGACTGAGCCGACGCCGAGCTCGGATCGGAGCTGGCCGCGGTCGCGGGCGGTGCCGCGATGGCCCCATGCCCGCCGCCGCCAACCGTGAGCGTGACCGTGATGCCCGTGGCAGTGAGGGCGAACACCGCGGCCACGACGGCGAGCCCCGACCGGAAGCTCATCTCCTCCAAGCGGGTGTTCAGCACGCGCTTGAGCCTGGCGGCCCAGCCGGTCCCCTCACTCACGACAAAGCACGATACATGGGTATCAGGGACTTTGGTGGCAAGCCGCCGTTGCGAAGCGATGGTAGCTCGCTTGCGCCTGCTGGCTCGCGGCCACGACGGGTTCAGTATATTCTCCCGAACGGGCCGTGGTGCTCGCGTCCGGAACCAGCCCGGCCGCCGTGGCGGCGAGCTTGGCGGCGCCGCGGGCGGTGAGCCACCCGGTGCCGTCCAGGTCCGGGTAGAGCGGCACGGCCAGTACGTCGGCGAGCAGCTGGCGCCAGGCCGGATGGCGGCTGCCGCCCCCGCCGAGCTGGAGCGTGGCCGGGCCGGAGCCGAGCATGCGCAGGTCATCGAGCTTGCCGCGGAGCAGGAACGCGACGCCTTCCAACGCGGCGCGCAGCAGTTCGTCCCGCTGGTGAGCCAGGGTCAGGCCGATCCAGGCGCCGCCGGAGACTCGGTGATCCCAGCGCTCGCCGGCCAGGTACGGCAGGAAGACCGGGGTGTCCGCGCGCCAGGGGCGGGCGGCGGTGCCGTACAGCTCGTCCCAGCTGGCGCCGAGCGTGCGCCGCACCCAGTCCAGCGTCACGCCGACGTTCTGCGCGGCGGCCAGCCGGTAGGCGCTCCCGTCCACCGAGCGGAACAGGTTGGTCGCGGTACCTCCCGGATCCGGATAGTCCGGAAATGGAATATCCGAGGTCGAGGGGGCGAGGGCGGCCGGGGAGGCGGGGACGGCGGGGGAGGCGGGGACGGCCGGGGAGGCGGGGACGGCCGGGGAGGCGGGGACGGCCGGGGAGGCGGGGACGGCGGGGGAGGCGGGGACGGCGGGGGAGGCGGGGGAGGCGGGGGAGGCGGGGAGGCGGGGGCGGCCGGGGAGGCGGGGGCGGCCGGGGAGGCGGGGGCGGCCGGGGAGGCGGGGGCGGCGGGGACGAGAAGCTGGCCGCCGGTGCCGAGGGTGAGCAGGCCACGCCCGGGCGGGAGGTTCGCGGCGAGGAGGGAGGCGGCGGTGTCGGCGGCACCGATGGCTACCGGGAGGGCGGGGGGCAGGCCCAGCTCGCGGGCGGCGGCGGGGAGCAGGGGGCCGGCGAGTTCGGCGGGCGGGCGGATGGGGGGTAGCAGGTCGGTGCGCAGGCCGAGGGCGCGGGCGACGTCGGTGGCCCACCGGTCGCGGGCGAGGTCGAACAGCAGGGTGCCGGAGGCGTCGGTCGGGTCGGTGGCGGCCTGGCCGGTCATCCGGAAGCGGAGCCAGTCCTTGGGCTGCAGCATCCAGCGGGCCTGCCAGTACAGGTCGGGTTCGTGCCGGGCCAGCCAGAGCAGGATCGGGCCGGCCATGCCGGGCGACGGGGGGTTGCCGAGCCGGGCGCGCAGTTCCTGGGGCAGCCGCTGGTACTCCTGCGCCTCGGCTTCGGCCCGGCGATCGAGCCAGGTGATGGCGGGGCGGAGAGCCACGGCCCGTTCGGTACAAAGAAGAAGACCGTGCATCTGTCCGGCGACGGCCAGGCCGGCGACCTCAGCCGACGCGGGACCGACCGCCGCCCGGACCGCGGTGCACGTGGCCTGCCACCAGTGCGCCGGGCTGGCCTCGGCCCAGCCGGGCCGGGGCGTGCCGACTTGGTAGCCCGCCGTGCCCTGGCCGAGCACGGCGCCGCCGGGCGCGCAGAGCAGCGCCTTGACACCGCTGGTGCCCAGATCGAGACCGAGCACCGCGGGTTCGGCGCTCAGCCGCCCTCCTCGGGGATGCCGCACTGGACGCTGAGGATCGGGCGGACCTCAATCGTGCCCGTCCAGGCGGTCGGGTGCTTGGCCGCGATCTCGATCGCCTCATCGAGGTCGGCACAGTCGATCACGTCGTAGCCGGCGATCTGCTCCTTGGTCTCGGCGAACGGCCCGTCGCTGACCAGGATCTCGCGGTCGCGGACCTGGACGGTGGTGGCGTCGTCAACGCCCCTGAGCCGGTCGCCATGCAATGTCACCCCGCGGGCCAGCATCTCCGCCAGCCAGGAGTCGAAGGCCGGCATGCCTTCGGCGCTGTGCTCGGCGGCTGGGTCGATGGCGTGAATCAGCATGTATTTCATCGGCTACCTCCCGGAGTCATCACTACCACGACGAACGGGGTCGCCGGAATGGACCACGGCCTGGACCGTATTACAGAGCCACGTCGAGCATCATCGGGGTGTCGGGGCGGGCGCTGCCGGTCGCGGGTTCGGCGGTCAGGACCAGGCGATCCCCCGGGCGCAGGCCGGAGGCGGTGACCGGGCCGGCCATGCCGTGGCGGCCTGCGGGCAGCATGCCGGCCGGGCGGGTTCCGGCCGGCCCGATCAGCCACAGTTCGTAGCCCCGCGAGCCGGGCAGCGCGTGCAGGCCCCGGGCGGTGAAGACCAGCGCGTCCTGAGAGCGGGACATGACGATCGTGGCGGTGCCGCCGCCGGCCACCGTCCCGGTGGTCATCCGGGCGTCCTGCGCGGTCAGGACCACGGCGATCTGCTGGCTGCTGGCCTGGGCCTGGTCGATCTGCTGCTGCATGCTGCTGTTGCTGACGCCGAACACGACGGCGACCGCGAGCGCGGCCGCGGCGGCCACGCCAGCCGTGGCCAGGGTGAGGCGGCCGGGCCAGGCCAGGGCGCGGAACCAGATGCCGACCCTGGCCCGCCTGCCGTCGGCGAGCGGCACCGGCTCGCTCTCGGCGGGCGGCTGCTGGCGGGTCACGGCCGCGGCGGCCATGATCCGGTCCTTCAGGCCTGCAGGCACGGGCTCGGCCGCAGCGGCGCCGAGCATGGCGGTCGCCTCGCGCAGGCTCGCGACCTCCCGCGCGCACCCCTCGCACCCGGCCAGGTGCCGCCCGAACCGTTCCCGGTCCGAGGCGGAGACCGCGTCCATCGCGTACGCCCCGGCCAGGGTGTGCTCGTCGCGTTGCTGTTTCATGCTGAGTCCACTTCCGGCACCCCCAGGCAGTCACGCAGCCTGATCAGCGCATCGCGCATCCTGGTCTTCACCGTTCCGGTGGGCACGCCGAGCAGGCTCGCCACCTGGCCGTAGGTGTAGCCGCGGTAGTAGGCCAGGGTGACCGACTCGCGCTGCACCTCGGTCAGGGCGCCCAGGCAGCGCCGCACACGCTCGCGCTCGAGACTGGACTCGACGGCCTCCATCACCTCGTCGAACGGGATCTCCGCGGAGGCGATGCGGCGCTCGCGTTCGGCTTCGGCCTGCACGGACCGGACCCGGTCCACGGCCCGGCGATGAGCCAGGGTCATCACCCAGGCTGTCGCGCTCCCCCGCCCCGCGTCGAACTTGGACGCGCTCCGCCAGACCTCGAGCATGACCTCCTGGGTGACCTCCTCGGACTGGGCCGGATCGCGGATCACCCGCTTGACCACGCCGAACACGGACGGGCCTAGCTGCTCGAAGACGGCGTCGAAGGCCGCGGCCTCGCCGCGCGCCACCAGGGCGATCTGGCCGGCCAGATCGGTGCCTGCCGGGACATCCGGGGCGGGACGCGGCCGGTTCCCCGGTTCCTGGCTGCCAGTAGCGGTCACACCCGATATTCGTAGCAGCCGGCCACTATGGTTTGCCATCTGGGTCCGGCGGCAAACCCTGAGGGCCTCGGCGACGAATAAGGGACATGGGAATGAAGGGGAGCCGACCGGGTCCGAGCGACCCATGGGCCAGGCGCCGGGCGGGGCTCGGCGCGATCGCGGGGGTGCTGGCCGCGGCCACCGCGCTCGGGGTGGGACAGCTGGTGGCCGGGCTGACCGGCGCGAACGGGTCGCCGGTGGTCGCGGTCGGGCAGTTGCAGATCGACTTCACGCCGCCGTGGCTGAAGAACTTCGCGATCAATGAGTTCGGCTCCGACGACAAGCTCGTGCTGGTCAGCGGCATCCTCGTGGTGCTCGGGATCTTCGCGGCCGGGATCGGCGTGGCCGCCACGCGGCGGCTGAGGTACGGGATGGCGGGCTTGCTGGTGTTCGCGGCCATCGGGCTGACCGCCGCCGCGACCCGGCCCACCGCGTCCGTGTCCAGCCTGCTGCCGACGCTGGCCGCGACGGCGGCGGCCGCCATCGCCCTGCGGGCACTGATCGAGCGGATCGGACCGCCGGCCCGGGCCCGGGCCTCGGCTGCGCCGCAGACGTGGGGGGACACCGGGACGGCCGCGGCTGACCCCGGTGAGCTCGCCGCCCCGGACCTGCCGCCCGGGATAGCGAGGCCGGGCGGGGTGATCAGGCCTTCTGCCGGTCAGGGGGGTGACTGGCTGGCGGGTACCCCGAGGCACGCGGGCCCGGCAGAGCCAGGCCGGCGGCGGTTCGTGACCGCGAGCGTGGCCACCGCGGGCGCCGCGGCCGTGGCCGGGCTGGCCGGCCGGACGCTGGCCGAGCGGAGCAGCGTGAGCACCGCGCGGAGCACGCTCAAGATCCCCAAGCCCGTACCGTCGACCGTGCCGACCCTGCCGCCGGGCACCGACTTCAACATCGCGGGGCTGGCCTCGTTCATCACGCCCAACAACAACTTCTACCGGGTGGACACGGCCATCGTCCTGCCCGAGGTCGACCCGTCGAGCTGGCAGCTGCGGATCCACGGCATGGTCAGCCGCGAGATCACGATCACCTTCAAGGAACTGCTGAAGCGGCCGCTGATCGAGGACTACGTCACCTTGTGCTGCGTATCCGACCCGGTCGGCGGGCCTTACATCGGCAACGCGCTGTGGCTGGGCGCGAGCCTGGCCGGCCTGCTGCGCGAGGCCGGGATCAAGGCCGGCGCCGACCAGCTCATGTGCACGTCGGTGGACGGGTTCACCTCCGGCACCCCGGTGCAGACCGTGATGGACGGCCGCGACGCGCTGCTCGCGGTGGCCATGAACGGCCAGCCGCTGCCGATCGCGCACGGCTTCCCGGCGCGCATGGTGGTGCCCGGCCTGTACGGGTACGTGTCGGCGACCAAGTGGGTCACCGACATCAACGTCACGACGTTCGCCGGGAACTACGCCTACTGGGCCCAGCGCGGCTGGTCACAGCAGGCGCCGATCAAGACCGAGTCCCGGATCGACGTGCCGAGCGGTGACGCTCAGATCAAGCCCGGCCGGACCGCGGTGGCCGGGGTGGCGTGGGCGCAGCACAAGGGGATCGAGGCGGTGGAGGTTCGGGTGGACCAGGGGCCCTGGAGCCAGGCCCGGCTGGCCGCCGTCCCCGGTCTGGACACCTGGCGGCAGTGGGTCTGGGAGTGGGACGCCACCGACGGCGACCACGTGATCGAGGCCCGAGCCACCGACAAGACCGGCTACACCCAGACCGCCGCCCAGGCGCAGCCGGAACCGAACGGGGCCACCGGCTACCCGTCGGCCGCGGTCCGGGTCGGCTAGCCGTTTTGTTCCTGAGGTGCAGGTCATTTGTTCCTGAGGTGAATGTGAGCTAACACGCGTTTCGGAACGCTGTAAGCGGTTAGGTCTCTCTCGTGAGCGGTCGGGTCTCAACCGAGACCCTCGGGTCTAGCTAAGGCACGCCGATGACAACTCCGATGCGCAGACCGGAAGAACCAGCCTCGGACTCTCCGGTCCGCTGGATTGAACCCGGACCCCTGTGGTCCGGCGGCGTGGCGACCGCGATCGTCGCGGCGCTGATCGCGCTGGTCGGCATCCTGGTCTCCCGGTGGCTGTTCACCATCCCGATCCTGGCCCCGCGCCGGGACGGGGCGTGGGGTGACGCGTCTACCGGGATGTACGTGCTGTCGGCGGCGGGAGCGGCGCTGGCCGGCACGGCCATCATGCACCTGCTGCTGCTGACCACGCCGCGGCCGCAGGTGTTCTTCGGCTGGATCATCGGGCTGGCCACGATCGTCGCCGTGGTGTTCCCGTTCAGCACCACGGCCGCGGTAGATCAGAAGTTCGCCACCGCGCTGGTCAACCTGGTGCTGGGCATCGCCATCGGGACGCTGCTCAGCCAGGTCGCCGGGCGCGCGGTACGGCGCCGCCGCCCGGGCGGCGACTACCAGTCCAGCCCGCCGCCCCGCCCGCCGCCCCCGTCCAGGACGGTCGGCGACCAGTACCGCTGAGCGCCGGCCGCTCGGGCGCTGAGGTGCTCGGAGGCGCTGGGGGTGCTGGGGTTGGGGTGCGGGCGCTCGGGGTGCGGGCGCTCGGGGTGAATGCTGCATACGTCAAGCGATCTGCTTGACATCTCAATCACGCTTGGTATAGTTTGCATTATCAATGCATATGAAGGAGACCATAACCATGGCTAGCATTCCCACGCAGGAAGAGGTCCTGGCCGCGACTCGCAAGAGCCAGGAGGCCATGATGGCCGCCATCAAGACCTGGTTCGAGACGGTCCGGACCGCCACACCGAAGCTGCCGTCGGCATACGCACCGCTGAACGGCAGGCTCCCGAAGGTCAGCCTGCCGTTCGCGGACCGGCTGCCCACGCCGCAGGACGCCGTGGCGAACGCGTACCACCTGGCAGAGCAGCTGCTGGCCAGCCAGCGGAAGTTCGCCGAGGACCTGGTGAAGGCGACCGCGCCGCTGCGGCCCGGCTACCGCTCGGCGGAGGCCCCCAGCCCGAAGGCGTGGCAGAACGCGGTGGCCGAGAGCAAGCCGAAGGCGACCGCGGCTCCGGCTCGGCCCGGCTCCGGCTCCGGCTCCGGCTCCGGCCCCGGCTCCGGCTCCGGCCCCGGCCCCGGCCCTGGTCAGTGCGGTGCCGAAGGCGGCCGCGGTCAGCCCCGCGCCGAAGGCGGCGGAGAGCACTCCGGCGAAGGCTGCTGAGAGCACCGCGCCGAAGACCACCGCGGCCCCGGTCACTGCGGCGCCGAAGGCGGCGGAGAACACCGCGCCGAAGGCTGCGCCTGCTCGGCGGCCGACCAAGAGCACGACTGCCAAGCCCGCGACGGCCGGGAGCACGACTGCGAAGAGCACGACGGCTGCGCCGCGCGCACGGAAGAGCACTGCGGCCTCGAGCGCGCGCAAGAGCGCTGGGACCAAGGGCACCGGGGCGAGCTGAGACGCCGACCCGGATGTCGTTCCGCCCGCCGCCGGAGACGGCCTGCTGGCAGCACCTCGAAGCCCGTTCGGGCTTCGAGGTGGCTTATTTTCACGGTCTCCCGGACGGCTGGGCCGTGGACGGCACCACGGCGGCGGTGGAGGACGGCCGGACCTGGGTCGTGACGTACAGCATCGGGCTGGACGCCGGCTGGGTGACGCGCAGCGCGCAGATCACGGCGCGCAGCGTGCTGGGCTCGCGGGAGACCTTCCTGACGGCCGACGGGGCCGGGAACTGGCTGGTCGACGGCGAGCCCGCGCCCCATCTTGACGGCTGCCTGGACGTCGACCTTGAGTCCTCGGCGATGACCAACACGATGCCGGTCCACCGCCTCGCGCTGGCGGCGGGCGGGCAGGCGGACGCCCCGGCCGCGTACGTCCGGGCCCTGGACCTGAGCGTCGCCCGGCTGGAGCAGACCTACCGGCGGATCCCCGACGACGGTCCGCGGCAGCGTTACGACTACGCCGCGCCCGCCTTCGGCTTCACCAGCCGGCTCATCTACGACGAGAGCGGGCTGGTGCTTGACTACCCAGGCATCGCCCGGCGCGCGGGCTGATCAGCTCTGGCGCTGAGCCAGGCGGCGGCCCGGGCCGAGGAGGCGCGCGCCAGCCAGGCGTCCTGGATGACCTCGGTCAGCTCGGTGACGGTGAGCTCGCCGATCCGGCTGCCCCGGATCAGGACTGACGGATGACCGTCGAAGTGCGGCGTGGTGAAGAACGGCGACCCCTGGTCCTGCACCAGGGCCTGCTTGTCGTCCTCGGACGTGACCCAGAACATGATCACGTCGGGATACCGCTCCCCCGTTTCCGGGTCGGCGGCGTCCGGGCGGGGGGTGCGGAAGAAGACGAAGGATTTGCCGCCGACCTGGTAGACGGGATTGCCACGCGGGCCGTTCCAGACCGTGACGTGAGGCATGCCCAGGGCCAGCTCGTGCACGTCGTCGATCCGCGCCCGACGTGACCTTGCAGCCATGACAGCAGCGTATAGCGTTGGTTCCGGAGGGCAGGCCGATGGAGCTGATCGTCGAAGATGCCGAGTTCGTCACGATGGCGGGGGGCGCGGGGCCCGTTGAGGCCATGCTGGTCCGGGACGGCCGGATCGCGGCCACCGGCCCGGCCGGCGCGGTCCGGGCGGCGTCCGCACCCGGCGCTCGGGTGGCCCGGCTGGACGGCGCCACCGTCATCCCCGGACTGATCGACGCGCACTGCCACGTCTGCGACGTCGGCTACCTGGCCTCGGCCGCCGACTGCAGCCAGCCGTCCGCGCCGGACATCCCGGCCATCCAGGCGCGGCTGCGGGAAGCCGCCGGCCGCACCCCGCACGGCTCCTGGGTAACCGGCGGCGGGTATGTGGAGTACAAGCTCCGGGAGAACCGGCACCCGACCCGCGCCGACCTGGACCAGGCCGTCCCGGACCGCCCGGCGGTCGTGTACCACACGTCGCTGCACGCCTGCGTGCTGAACACCGCCGCGCTGCGCGAGGCCGGGTTCGCCGAGATGCAGCCGGATCCGCCCGGCGGGGCGTTCGGCCGGGACCGCGAGGGACGGCTGGACGGCGTGATCTTCGAGGGCCCGATGTTCGCGCTGTTCGAGCGCAACCTGCGGCACGATCTGGCCCGGATGGGCGCGGCGCAGGCCGCGCGGGTGGTCGAGATGGCCGGGCAGCGGCTGGCCGCGTTGGGCCTGACCGCGGCGTGCGAGGCCGACATGCGCCGGGACAGCTTCGGCGCGTTCGCCGAGGCGGACGCGAACGGCCTGCTCAGCCAGCGGATCTACGGACTGGTCGTGCACGACCAGGTGGACTGGCTGCTCGGCGCGGGCCTGCGTGGCCGGCATTCTGGCCGGCTGGCCGCCGAGGCGGTCAAGATCTGGGCCGACGGCGGGATGAGCAGCCGGACCGCGGCCATCCACGGCAGCTACCCGGTCCCGCCGTTCGGCTCGGGCATCTTGTACTTCGAGCGCGACCTGCTGACCGAGATGGTCCGCGACTTCGACGCCCGCGGCTTCCAGGTCGCCATCCACGCCCAGGGCGACCGGGCGATCGAGACCGTGCTTGAGGCGTACGCCGCCCTGGGCGCGGCGGGCAATCCGCGCCGTCACCGGATCGAGCACGGCGGGGCGATGTACCCGCCGCTGGCCGTCCGGGCCGCGGCGCTTGGCATCGTGGTGGCCAGCCAGCCCGGGTTCATGTCGACGCTGGGAGACGGGTTCGCGGCGGCGTTCGGCGACCGGAGCGACGAACTCTACGCGTTCGGGTCCTGGCGGCGGGCGGGCATCACCGTGGCCGGGTCGTCCGACGCCCCGGTCATCACCGCCGATCCGCTGCTCGGCCTGCGGGACGCGGTGCTACGCCGGACCGGCGACGGGCTGGTGCTCGGCCCGGCCGAGCGGCTACCCGTCGCGGACGCGCTCGACCTGTACACCACGCAGGCCGCGTTCGCCACGCGGATGTCGGCGATCAGCAGGACGTGCCAGGCCGACCGCGATGGTCCGCAGGACCTGGTGCTCGAGCATGGCGGCGGCGAAGGCCGGCGCGGCCAGGTACGGCACGCTGCGCGAGACGGTGTTGGTGATCGTCTTGCCCAGCCGCTCAGCGAGGTCGTCGTTGGTGAGCCGCAGCACGATGCGCACCTCCTCGCGCAGCGCGCGGGCGTTCAGCGCGGTCTCCAGGTTGACGATGTCGGAGCTGGTCACCGAGACCAGCGCGATGCACGTTTCCAGGCTGGCCCGGCGCAGGGTCTCCTCGCGGAACGCGTCGCCGATCACCACCGGCAGGCCGAGCTGGCGAGCCAGGGGGACGCCGGGCGCGTCGGGCTTGTTGTCGATACGAACCACGTCGAAGCCCAGGTCGTGCAGCTGTCCGGTGACGCTGGTGCCGACGTTGCCGAGCCCGACCACAATGATGTGGCCGCCGGGCGGGCGGGGCGCGCGGCGGACGGTCCCGGTCAAGCGGGCGCCGACGATGATCGCGGTCACCACCGGGATGAAGGCCAGGCCGTCGAAGGTGAGCAGCACCTGCGCGATCTTCTCCACGCCCTTGTCGCGGTAGTCACTGAGCGCCGCCCCGGTCAGGTCCATCAGCGTGAGGTAGGCCGCGTTGGCGAAGGAGTAACGGACGAAGTTCAGCACGAAGCCCGCCACCACGATGGCGAGCAGCACGGTGAACAACAGCCCGAACCGGTTCATGACCATCCGGCGGAGCACGCCCGCGGCGGCCCGCACCGGATCCCGGCGCCGGGTCAGCGGGTTGCGCGGCGCCCCGTCCGCCGCGGCCAGCACCAGGTCCGCGCCCTCGGTGCCGGGCGGGACGAGCCGGGGCGGCGCCAGGTCGTCGGCGGGCGCCACCAGGCCGCACAGCACGTGGCCGCTGGTCATGTCGCCGGGCCGCGTGACGTAGATGGTGCGGCGCTGGACCCGGACGTGGCTGGGGGCGGTCTCGCCGAGCGCGGCGGCCACGAACGACGGGGCCGACATCGCGGTGCCGGACAGTACCGTGCAGTCGGGGAACAGCATCCGGATGTGGTCGCCGAGGCGCCGGTTGTAGATGGCGAGCACCAGGCGCAGGGCGGGATTGAGCTCCTGGGCGCGCAGCCCGGCGTGGAGGTTCCCAACGTCGTCCTGCCAGACGACGGCCAGGGCGCGGGCGGACTGGTCACGGATGGTTAGCGAGGGAAATGAAATGAACGGACGGGCTGGGTTGTTGGCTTTGCTACGGGTCGATCAGCGAGGGCGGGCGGTAGCACTGTCAACGAGGACAGGGAACAGCAGGGAACGGGAGTACGGGTGGCTGCGGCGGCTGGCCCTGTACAGCTGGCGTTACCGCCGCAACGTGGTGATCTCGCTGGGCGGCACGCTGCTGGCCACGGTGGCGACGGCCGCGATCCCGCTGGTGCAGCGGCGGATCATCGACGACGTCATCGTGACCCACCGGCAGTCGATCTGGCCGCTGGCCGGGCTGCTGCTGGTCGCGGCGGCGGTGAACTTCGCCGGCATCTACCTGCGCCGCTACCACGGCGGCCGGGTGTCCCTGGACGTGCAGCACGACATGCGGACCGAGCTGTTCGACTCGCTGTCCCGGCTGGACGGCGCGCGCCAGGACGAGATCCGCACCGGGCAGCTGGTCGGCCGGTCCATCTCCGACCTGAACATGGTGCAGGGCATCATGTCGATGATCCCGGTCACGCTCGGCAACCTCGTGCTGTTCGCGGTGTCCCTGGGCATCATGGTGGTCCTTTCCCCTGTGCTCACCCTGGTGACCGTCGCGGTGGCGCCCGCGCTGTACATGATCGCGCTGGCCTCCCGGCGCAGTCTGTTCCCGGCCAGCTGGGATGCGCAGCAGCAGTCCGCCGAGGTGGTCGGGCTGGTCGACGAGGCCATCGGCGGCGTGCGGGTGGTCAAGGGCTTCGGGCAGGAGGAGCAGGAACAACAGCAGCTCGAGGCGGCGAGCGCGCGCCTGTTCGCCTCCCGGCTGCGGATGATCCGGCTGACCGCCAGGTACAACCCGGCGTTGACCGCCATCCCGTCCCTGGGCCTGGTCGGGGTGGTGGCGCTGGGCGGCTGGCTGGCCATCCACGGCTCGATCACCCTGGGCACGTTCCTGGCGTTCTCGGCCTACCTGGCCCAGATGACCGGCCCGGTGCGCATGCTCACCTACATGATCACCCTCGGGCAGGAGGCCCGGGCCAGCGTGATCCGGGTGTTCGACATCATCGACTCGCGGCCGGTCATCGCCGACCGGCCAGACGCGGTCGAGCTGCCGGCGGACGCGGCTGGGCTGAGCTTCGAGGACGTCCGGTTCGGGTACGTGCCCGGCGAGCCGGTGCTGAGCGGCCTGTCCTTCCGGGTCGAGCCCGGCGAGACGGTCGCCGTGGTGGGCGCGTCCGGCTCGGGCAAGTCCACCCTGGCGCTGCTGCTGCCGCGTTTCTACGACCCGCAGGCCGGCTCGGTCCGGATCGGCGCCCACGACGTCGCGGACGTGACCCGCGACTCGCTGCGCGCCGCGATCGGGCTGGTCATGGAGGATAGCTTCCTGTTCTCGACCACGGTGCGGGCCAACATCGCCTACGGCCGGCCGGACGCCACTGACGAGGAGATCCTCGCCGCGGCGCAGGCGGCGCAGGCCCACGAGTTCATCGTCAAGCTGCCCCAGGGTTACGACACCGTGGTCGGCGAGCAGGGCCTCACCCTGTCCGGCGGGCAGCGGCAGCGGGTGGCCCTGGCCCGGGCCCTGGTCACCGACCCCCGGGTGCTGATCCTGGACGACGCGACCTCGGCCATCGACCCGCGGCTGGAGGCGGAGATCCACGCCGCCCTACGCGAGGTGATGCGGGGCCGCACCACGCTGATCATCGCGCATCGCAGGTCAACCCTGAACCTGGCCGACCGGATCGTGGTCCTGGACGACGGCCGGGTCGCCGACAGCGGCACGCAGGAGGAACTGACCGAGCGCTGCCCGCTGTACCGTCGGCTCATCACCGGTGAGGACGCCGACGCCGAGGCGGGCGGGCGGTTGATCCGGCCGCGGCATGTCCGCACCGTGGAAGACGTGCTCGACGGGCCGGGCCCCGGACACGCCACCAGGGCGGTGATAAGCGGGCAGGCGTCCGGGACGTTCGAGAGCCTGCCGCCCACGCCGCAACTGCTGGCGCAGGTCGCCGCGCTGCCCCCGGCCCGGGACGTGCCGGACGTGGACATCGCCGCGGCGCGGACCGCGGACCGGCACTTCACGCTGCGCAAGCTGCTCAAGCCGCTCGCCGTGGCGCTGGTCATCGGGCTGATCCTGGACGGCCTGGACGCCGTGGCCGGGCTGGCCCTGCCCGCGCTGGTCCGGGGCGGCATCGACCACGGCGTGGAGACCAAGGTCTTCCACGCCATCGTGGTGGTCTCGCTCATCGGGCTGGCCGTGGTGCTGGCCGACTGGGTGGTCAACATCGCCGAGACGATGGTGGTCGGGCGCAACGGCGAACGGCTGCTGTACATGTTGCGGGTCAAGCTGTTCGCGCAGCTGCAGCGCCTCGGCCTGGACTTCTACGAACGTGAGATGTCCGGCCGGATCATGACCAGGATGACCACGGACGTGGACGCGCTGTCCACGTTCCTGCAGACCGGCGTGGTCACCATGGTCAGCTCGGTGCTGACCTTCTTCGGCGTGCTGGCCGCGCTGCTCATCATCAACCTGCGGCTGGGCCTGGCCGTGCTGTCCATCTTCCCGCTGCTGGTGGCGGCGACGCTGGTGTTCCGGGCCAAATCGACCAGGGCATACTCCGAGTCGCGAGAGAAGGTCGCCGCGGTCAACGCCGACTTCGCGGAGAACGTGGCCGGGCTTCGGGTGACCCAGGCGTTCCGCCGCGAGGGCATAAACCGGGACCGGTTCGGCGGGCTCAGCCGGTCGTTCCGGAACACCCGGATGCGGGCGCAGCGATACATCGCGACCTACTTCCCGTTCGTGCAGACCCTGTCGACCGCGGCAGGCGCGATCGTCCTGGTCATCGCCACCAGCGAGGTCGCCAACCGGACGCTCCAGGTGGGCGCGCTCATCGCGTACATGCTGTACATCGACATGGTCTTCGCCCCGGTCCAGCAGCTGTCCCAGGTCTTCGACGGCTACCAGCAGGCCATGGTCGGGTTCCGCCGGATCACCGAGCTGCTCCGGCTCGACACCTCCACGCCGCCCGCCGCCCAGCCGGTTACGCCGGGGCGGCTGCGGGGCCGGATCGAGCTGCGCGACGTCGACTTCGGCTATACCAGCAGCGAGGCCAACGCGCTGAACGGGATCAGCCTGACGGTCAAGCCGGGCGAGACCGTGGCCCTGGTCGGTCAGACCGGGGCGGGCAAGTCCACGCTGGTCAAGCTCATCGCGCGGTTCTACGACGTGACCAGCGGGGCGGTCCTGGTGGACGGGACCGACATCCGTGACTTCGACCTGGCCGGCTACCGGCACCAGCTGGGCGTGGTCCCGCAGGAGTCGTATCTGTTCGCCGGGACGGTGCGGGACTCGATCGCGTACGCCCGGCCGGAGGCCGGCGACGACGCGATCGTCGCCGCGGCGCGGGCGACCGGTGCGCACGACATGATCATGCAGCTGCCGGGCGGCTACGATCACGTGGTGTCCGAGCGCGGCCGTAACCTGTCGGCCGGCCAGCGGCAGCTGATCGCGCTGGCCCGCGCGCAGCTCGCCGATCCAGCTATTTTGCTGCTCGACGAGGCCACCGCGGCGCTCGACCTGGCCGCCGAGGCGGCGGTGAACCACGCGATCGGCGAGCTGACCGCGGCGCGGACCACGATCGTGGTCGCGCACCGGCTCACCACGGCGGCCCGCGCGGACCGAATCGTGGTCCTGGACCAGGGGCGGATCGCGGAGGTCGGCAGCCACGACGAGCTGCTGACCGCGGACGGCACCTACGCCTCGCTGTGGGGCGCCTTCACCGGGGAGACCGAGCTCGTCGCATAATTTGGACCCACGAGCCAAAGGCGCCGCCGCCGACTGGACTCTGTTCTTCCCGCGAGCCCACCCCAGGCGCGACGAAGGAGCGACGAGGGAAGGAGGCGGGTCAAGAGGCGCCGGAGGCGAGAGGGGAAAACACTGTACCGGCTTCTTTTCCGCGTGATGCTACGGCGGCTGCCGGCCGAGACCGCGCACCGGGCGGGTTTCGCGCTGATCCGGGTGGCGGGCGTGGCGGGGGCCGCGGGGCTGCTGCGGCGGTGGCTGGGGCCGCGGGACCCGGTGCTGCGGGTGCACGCGCTGGGACTGGAGTTTCCCGGGCCTCTCGGGCTGGCGGCCGGGTTCGACAAGGACGCACGCGCGACGGCCGGGCTCGGCGCGCTGGGCTTCGGGTTCGTCGAGGTCGGCACCGTGACCGCGCGGGCCCAGCCGGGGAACCCCCGGCCGCGGATGTTCCGGTTGCCGGCCGACCGGGCGCTGGTCAACCGGATGGGGTTCAACAACGACGGGGCCGCCGCGGCGGCGGCCCGGCTGCGGCGCCGACCGCGGGGACCCGGGGCCGGGCCGGTGGTGGGGGTCAACATCGGCAAGACCCGGGCGGTGCCTGAGCAGGACGCGGCCGCGGATTACGCGGCCAGCGCCCGGGCCGTGGCCGACGTGGCCGACTACGTGGTGGTGAACGTCAGCTCGCCGAACACGCCCGGGCTGCGCGACCTGCAGGAGGTGAACCGGCTCCGGCCGGTGCTGGCCGCGGTGCGCGAGGCGCTGGACGCAGCGGCGGGATCGCGGCGGGTCCCGCTGCTGGTCAAGATCGCGCCGGACCTGGCCGGACCGGACGTCGACGCGGTCGCGGACCTGGCTGTCGAGCTGGGGCTGGACGGGATCATCGCCACCAACACCACCGTGTCCCGCGTCGGGCTGGCCAGTTCGGCGGCCGAGGTGAGCGCGGCCGGCCCGGGAGGCCTGTCCGGGCCGCCGCTGCGCGCCCCGGCACTGGCCGTGCTGCGGCGGCTGCGGGAGCGCGCCGGGGACCGGCTGGTGCTGATCGCGGCGGGCGGGATCGAGACCCCGGACGACGCGTGGGAACGGCTGGCGGCCGGGGCCACGCTGGTGCAGGCCTACACCGGGTTCATCTACGGCGGGCCGCTGTGGCCCCGGCGCATGCACGCCGGGCTGGCCCGCCGTATCCGGGCCGAGGCTAGGGTACCGGCACGGGGGTTACCCGGGTTCGAGTGACCGCCGTCTGGTGCGACCGTAAGCACAACGGCGCACCAGACGGAGGAACGAAGCAATGACTGAAGGCACGCAGCAGACGGGCGGCGGCGACAACACCGCTGTCCGCCCGTTCCAGGTCGGTTTTCCCGAGGCGGATCTCGCCGACCTGCGCAGGCGGATAGGCGCGACCCGGTGGCCCGAGCGCGAGACGGTCGCCGACGACTCCCAGGGCGTCCGGCTCGCGATGATTCAGGACCTCGCGCGCTACTGGGAGACGCAGTACGACTGGGGCAAGTGCGAGGCGAAGCTGAACGCCCTGCCCCAGTTCCTGACCGAGATCGACGGGCTCGACATTCATTTCATCCACGTCCGCTCCCGGCACTCTGGCGCGCTCCCGCTGATCGTCACGCACGGGTGGCCTGGGTCGGTCATCGAGCAGCTGAAGATCATCGAGCCGCTCACCGACCCCACCGCGTTCGGCGCGAGCGAGGCGGACGCGTTTCACCTGGTGATCCCCTCGCTTCCTGGCCACGGGTTCTCGGCCAAGCCGGCCACCACCGGCTGGGATCCCGGCCACATCGCGCGGGCCTGGGTGGTGCTGATGAAGCGCCTGGGATACACCCGGTTCGTGGCCCAGGGCGGCGACTGGGGCGCGGCCGTCACCCAGCAGATGGGCATTCAGGCCGCACCGGAACTGGCCGGCATCCACTCCAACATGCCCGGTACCGCCCCGGCCGACATCACCAGGGGGTTCGAACGCGGTGACCCGCCGCCAGCGGGCCTGTCCGACGAGGAGTTGCGCGCCTACGAGCAGCTGAGCACGTTCTACGCCAAGCACCTAGGCTACGCGCAGATCATGTCCACGCGCCCGCAGACGTTGTACGGATTCTCAGACTCCCCCGTCGATCTGGCCGCGTTCATGCTCGACCACGGCGACGGCACCGGCCAGCCCGGACTCGTCGAGCAGGTCCTGGAGGGAACGCTGGACAGCGCGCTCACCCGGGACGACCTGCTAGACAACATCACGCTGTACTGGCTGACCAAC
The DNA here is from genome assembly GCA_963819785.1 of uncultured Actinomycetes bacterium. Taxonomy (GTDB): domain Bacteria; phylum Actinomycetota; class Actinomycetes; order Streptosporangiales; family Streptosporangiaceae; genus Palsa-504. The sequence continues at coordinate 75,562 of CAWFXW010000027.1, forward strand.
ACCGGGATCTCCGCGGCCCGGCTGTACTGGGAGAACAAGGGGGACTTCTTCGACGCCAAGCCCATCACGATCCCGTACGCCATCAGCGTCTTCCCCGACGAGCTCTACCAGGCCCCGCGCAGCTGGGCCGAGCGCGCCTATCCGAACAACCTCATCCATTTCAACGAGCTCGACCGCGGGGGCCATTTCGCCGCTTGGGAGCAGCCGCTGCTCTTCGCGGAAGAAATGCGCGCGAGCTTCAGATCGCTTCGCTGAGCGGTATTAGCTGAGCGGTATTAGCTGAGCGGGGGGTCGAGCAGGCGCAGGCTGGCCTGGTCCGCGTCGAGTTCGGCGGCGATACCGAGCGGGAAGGTCTGGAACGGCCCGCCGTGCCCGACGTTGGCCCAGGCCAGCATCGGCACGGCGAGCGGGCCGAGGCGTTCGGCGAGGATGTCCTGGATCAGGTCCGGGGGCCCGCACCCGGAGAACGTGCCGGCGACGATGCCTGTCACCCCGTCGAGGTAGCCGGAGCGGCGCAGTTGGGTGAGCATCCGGTCGATGCGGTAGGGCTCCTCGCCGACGTCCTCGAGCAGGAGGATGCCGCCGCGGGCCGGGCGGGACATGCCGGTGCCGAGCGATGAGGTGAGCAGGCTCAGCGTGCCGCCGGCCGTGACCCCGCGGGCGGTGCCGGAGACGACGGTGACCGCGTGCGGGTACCGGATCGTCATGGCCTGGTCCGGGCGCAGCAGCGTGCGCAGCAGCGAGCCGAACGAGTAGTGCGCGGCACCGTCGCGTATTGCCGCCATCGGGCTGAACAGTGACGCCCAGCCGAACCTGACCGCGATCGCCTCGAGCACCGCGGTCACGTCGGAGTACCCGGCCAGCACCTTGGGCGGCAGGCCGCTCAGGCCGTCCCAGTCCATCGCCTCCAGCGTGCGTTGCGCGCCGTAACCGCCACGGGCGAACAAGATCCCCGCGATGCCCGGGTCGGTGAGCGCGGCGCGCAGGTCCCCGGCTCGCGTGGCGTCGTCGCCGGCCAGGTAGGGCCGCATGGTGCCGGGGTCGGTGAGCGAGGGGTACAGGACCGGGTCGAGCCCGGCGAAGCGGAGCGCGTCCAGCCCGGCGGCCAGCGGCTCGGGGTCAACCGGGCTGCTGACGCACAGCACCGCCAGCCGGTCCCCCGGGCGCAGCGCACGGGGACGGGCCAGCGAGCGGAGCGGCTCCGGACCGGTCACCGGGGATCGCTAGGCCACGGCGCCGGCCGCGACGGGCGCGCCCAGCCAGCCGACGTCCAGCTCTTCGTACGGGGCCTGGCAGGGGTTGCCGGTCGCGAGCCATAGCCGCCGGGCGTTCAGGTCCATCAGGACCGAGGCGATGGTGGCGCCCTGCTCGAGCGGGTGATCGTGCGGATCGGGGTGTGAGCAGATGCTGAACGGGTGGTCGGCGTGATCGGCGAGCAGGACCCGGAAGCCGGCGAGCGTGGCGGACCCGGTCGCTCCCGCCCGAAGCCGTTGCAGCCGGACCGCGCTGTCCGGCATGGCCCACAGCGACACGTCGACCGGGTGCAGGCGCGGCGACAGGAAGTGGTTGGTGTGCAGCAGCAGGCCCTGGTCGGGGAACAGCGGGTACAGCCGGGTGAAGTCGCCCGGCGCGGCCTCTACGTTGAGCGCCGCGCCGCTGGCCTGGGCGATCAGGTAGTTGGCCGAGGAGGACCGAATCCCGGCCTGCAGGATCTTGAGCGCTTCGGTGACCGTCGCGCAATCCAGGATGGCGCGCAGCAGCACGTGGTACGGGAGCCCGGGGGTGCCCAGGTCCGCGTCGGTGACCAGGGCGTTGGTGACCAGCCCCAGGCCCGCGGCGTTCAGCCCGGTCTTGGCCAGCAGGCCCGCCTCGACGACGGTCACGAAATCCGGGCCGTCGTCGGGCCTGGCCTCGAGCACGATCAGCGTCTGGGCCGAGTGGAGCAGCCAGTCCCAGTTCTGGCCGATGATGGTGGCGCCGCCGGGATCCCCGGGAGCCGGGACCACGGCGAAGGCGCTGCACTCGGCGGGCGGGACTCGGGAGGCGAGAGGGGCCTGGCGGGCCTTGGCCGCGTACATCACCTCGGTGCGCACGTTGATGGCCAGCACGTCGGCCAGGTCGAGCCCGGCGCCGTCGGCGAGGCCGCGCATCTCATCCAGGTAGGCGGGGCGGAAGGCGGCGATCGGCGCCTCGAACGCGGCCGCCTCACGGCGGACGGCTGGCCAGTCCCACCCCGCGAAGTGCGCGAACACGCGCTGGTAGGCCTGTACCGACAGGCGGACCCGGTCCCGGGCCTGCGTGCCGTACTGGCGGCCGCGCTCGTAGGGTGTTCCCGCAACGCGTATTCGCACTGTCATAGATCCGAATTGTCCCGTACTACGCTTGGAGGGTGACGCGCCACCCGCGATTTGAGCTCAGGAAGTGGCTGGTCCGCGCGTGGCACCGCCTGCCGTTCGTCCGGCACCGGGGCGGGGAAGGACTGGCCGGCGTGCGCGAGCCCCGGCGGCCCCGCCCGCCGTTCCGGCCTCCGCTGGCGAGAGCAGCCAAGCCGGACGAGGAGTTCGGCACGTCGCCGGTCATGACCTTGAGCCGGCCGGTACGGCGCTGGTGGCGGCGGCGTCCGCGCGCCCAGCACGGCTGATGGAGAGTCCTTTTCCCGGCGTGGCAAAAGCTTGTGAAACGCCTTGCCCGCCTGGTTGGGGCAAGATCATGATGTCCCTGAGGGAATGACAGCGAGGAGGAGCAGCATGTCAGCAAAGCCCATCGTGGCCGCCACCGACGGCTCGGAGGAATCGCTGCGCGCGGTCGACTGGGCCGCACGCGAGGCGGTGCTGCGCGGCGCTGCGCTGCGGATCGTCTCGGCCCCGGGCCTGCTCCCCCGGATGGCCAGCGCCCAGGGCCGCTCGGAGTACGAGACCGTATCCGACGTCATCCGCGACGAGAGCGACTACGCGCTGACCGCTGCGACGGCTCGCGCGGCCAAGGCCGCCCCGGACCTGCTGATCGACGCCGACCACCTGGAAGGCGGCCCCGCGGAAGCGGTGACCGCGGCCGGATCGGGCGCGCTGATGCTGGTCGTGGGCTCCCGCGGGGTCGGCGCGTTCGCCGCGATGATCCTGGGCTCGGTCAGCCGGTACGTGGCCACCCACGCGTCCTGCCCGGTGGCCGTGGTCCGGGATGAGATCGGGGCCGCGCACCGGCAGGTCGGGATCGGCATCGGCGGCCTGGAGGGCAACACGGCCGCGCTCACCTTCGCGTTCGAGGAGGCGGCCCTGCGCAAGGCCAGCCTGGTGGCCGTCCACTCCTGGCACACGCCGCAGTCCGACATCTCGCGGGCCGGGATCGCCCTGACGACACCGGGCCGGGCCACCCTGGAAGCCGAAGCGACCGCGCAGCTGGACGCACTGCTCGCGGAGTGGCGGGAGAAGTACCCCGACGTGCCGGTCAGCCACGACGTGGTCCACGGGCACCCGGGGCGGATCCTGTCCGGCCTGTCCGCCCGCGCCGACCTGGTCGTGCTGGGCAGGCACGCGGCCCATCACGGTCCCGGCGCGGTGACCCACGCGGTGCTGAACCACGCGCACGGCCCGATCGTCACGGTCCCCTCGTCCTGACCACCGAGGACGCTGAGGTTACGCTCGGGTGTCGTGACCGTTAACGGTGCAGGGTCGGCCGGCCGGGGCGGAAGCGGGGGAAATAGCCTGGGGATGCACGCAGGGAATCGAGTGCGAGCACCACGGCCCGTTCGGTGGAAAAAGGGGTTTGAAGATGACTGAGACGGATCCGGGCGCGCAGGCTCTCGCCGTCAGTGAGGTGGACGCCCTCGACGCCTGGTGGCGCGCGGCGAACTACCTCTCGGTGGGGCAGATCTACCTGATGAGCAACCCGCTGCTGACCGAGCCGCTGCGGCCCGAGCAGGTCAAGCCGCGGCTGCTCGGGCACTGGGGCACCACGCCCGGACTGAACCTGATCTACGTGCACCTCAACCGGGTGATCAAGAATCACGACCTGGACGTCATCTACGTGTGCGGACCCGGTCACGGCGGCCCGGGCATGGTGGCGAACGCCTACCTCGAGGGCACCTACTCCGAGCTGTACCCGCACATCACACCGGACGCGGTGGGCATGGGCCGCCTGTTCAAGCAGTTCTCGTTCCCCGGCGGCATCCCGTCGCACGACGCGCCGGAGACGCCCGGGTCGATCCACGAGGGCGGCGAGCTCGGCTACTCCCTGGTGCACGCCTACGGGGCGGCGTTCGACAACCCCGACCTGATCGTGGCCTGCGTGGTCGGCGACGGCGAATCCGAGACCGGCCCGCTGGCCGGCAGCTGGCACTCCAACAAGTTCCTGGACCCGGTCCGGGACGGGGCGGTGCTGCCGATCCTGCACCTGAACGGGTACAAGATCGCCAACCCGACGGTGCCGGCCCGGATCCCGCACGCCGAGCTCGAATCGCTGCTGCGCGGCTACGGGTACTCCGTGCACACGGTCGAGGGCGACGACCCGAAGCTGGTGCACCAGCAGATGGCCGCGACGCTGGACGCGGTGGTCGGGGAGATCCGCGAGATCCAGCGGCGGGCCCGCGCCCTCGGCGACGCGTCGCGGCCGGCCTGGCCCGCGATCATCTTGAAGACGCCCAAGGGGTGGACCGGGCCGAAGGTGGTGGACGGGCTGCCGGTCGAGGGGACGTGGCGGGCGCACCAGGTACCGCTGGACGCGGCCCGGACCAACCCCGAGCACCTGGCCCAGCTCGAGACGTGGATGCGCTCGTACCGGCCCGGGGAGCTGTTCGACGGTTCCGGCGCGCTGGTACCCGAGCTGGCCAGGCTGGCGCCGGACGGCGAACGGCGGATGAGCGCCAACCCGCATGCCAACGGCGGGCTGCTGCTGCGCGCGCTCGCGCTGCCGGACTTCCGGGACTACGCGGTTCAGGTGCCGGCGCCGGGAGGCAGCACGGCCGAGGCGACCCGGGTGCTGGGCATCTGGCTGCGCGATGTGATCAAGGCCAACCCGTCGAACTTCCGGCTGATGGGCCCGGACGAGACGTCGTCCAACCGGCTGGACGCGGTATTCGAGGTGACCAACCGGGCGTTCGATGGTTCGATCGTGCCCGGTGACAATCACCTGGCCCCCGACGGCCGGGTGATGGAGGTGCTGTCGGAGCACATGTGCCAGGGCTGGCTGGAGGGCTACCTGCTGACCGGTCGGCACGGGCTGTTCAACTGCTACGAGGCGTTCATCCACATCGTGGACTCGATGTTCAACCAGCACGCGAAATGGCTGAAGGTGACCAGGGACATCCCCTGGCGGCGGCCGGTCGCGTCGCTGAACTACCTGCTGTCCTCGCTGGTGTGGCGACAGGACCACAACGGGTTCTCGCATCAGGACCCCGGGTTCATCGACCACGTGGTCAACAAGAAGGCCTCGGTGGTGCGGGTCTACCTGCCGCCGGACGCGAACACGCTGCTGTCCACGGCGGACCACTGCCTGCGATCCCGGCAGTACGTGAACGTCATCGTGGCCGGCAAGCAGCCGGACTGGCAGTGGCTGAACATGGACGAGGCGGTCATCCACTGCACCCGGGGGGCGGGGATCTGGGAGTGGGCCTCCAACGACGCGTCCGGCGCGCCGGACGTGGTGATGGCGTGCTGCGGCGACACGCCGACGCTGGAGACGCTGGCCGCGGTGTCGCTGCTGCGAACGCACCTGCCCGACCTGAAGGTGCGCGTGGTGAACGTCGTGGACCTGATGCGGCTGCAGCCCGAGTCCGAGCATCCGCACGGCATGTCGGACCCGGAGTTCGACGCGCTGTTCACGACCAACCGGCCGGTGATCTTTGCCTACCACGGGTACCCGTGGCTCATTCACCGGCTGATCTACCGGCGCAACGGGCATCCCAACTTCCACGTGCGCGGGTACAAGGAGGAAGGCACCACCACCACGCCGTTCGACATGGTCATGCTCAACGACCTGGACCGGTTCCACCTGGTCATGGACGTCATCGACCGGGTGCCCGGATTGGCCTCCACGGCCGGGCACGTCCGGCAGATGATGGTGGACAAGCGGATCACATGCCGGGCCTACACCCGCGAGGAGGGCCAGGACGCGCCCGAGATCACCGAGTGGCGCTGGCCGCACTGAGCGTTCGTTCTAGCTTTCCGCGGTCCGCCGGGTCAGGTCCATGTTCCAGTTGGTGAGCCAGGTCCGGCCGTCGTCGACGGAGAAGGCCTGTTCCCAGTGGACGGAGTTGGCGGTGATACCGGACCAGATGAACCGGGCTCTGATCGGCGTGCCCTGGTAGGTGTCGTCGCCGTAGAACTCGCCGACGCCGCCGGTGAACCGGCCGACCACGGGCGGGAACAGCGTGCCGGTGCGCTTGCTGGCCCAGTACAGGGACCACTCCTGGGTGGCCGGGTCGTACAGGCGCAGGGTGAGGCCGGCGAAGCCCTTGGTGGGGAACGTGATCTCGTCGAAGCTGGCCGCGCCGTCGAAGTGCCTGCTGGCCCGGCTGACCGAGGGGAACTCCTCCCACGCGCTCGACGGGTCGAGAAAGTCGGTGCGCCAGCGGTTGGCCACGTCCCAGACGCCGGCCAGGAAGTCGAAGTCGTTCACGGTCGGCAGGTTATGGGATCTCTGCTGACATCTGGTGTCAGCAGATCCTTGGCAAAGCGTAAAACAGCGGCCCGCGCTACAGGTTGAACGCCTTGGTCATGGTGGTGGCACTCGCGGCTTGGCCCAGCTTGGACAGCTTGAGGAGCTGCTCGGCGGTGGCCAGCAGGGAGTAGTGGTTGAACAGCGTGCCGGACCGGGTGCCAGCCTTGGTGCTCGGGCTGAGGACCACGGCCGCGATGTGGCAGCTGATGTCCGAGGTGTTGGTCGCGCAGCTCTCGCCCTTGGCGTAGTGGCCGCCCTCGCCCTCGTCCCAGGTGACGAAGACGACCGTCGAGCCGTTCTTGTACTCGGAGCTGTTGAGGATGGTCGGCAGGTTGCGGGACAGCCACTTGTCGGCGTCGGCGACCGTGCCGTTGTGCGAGTCGTCGATCAGGTTCGGCGTGACGAACGAGAAGGCCGGCAGCTGGTTGTGGGCCAGGTCGGTCGCCAGGTGCGAGAAGGACACGTCGTTGCTGGAGCAGCCGTGCAGCGTCGTGTAGTAAACGGCCGGGTTGTGCCGCACCGCGTAGTTACCGGAGTTGGAGTGATCGCAGGCGGACGGCATCGACTCCTCGTACGACTTCCACGTCTCGCCCTGCCCGAAGATGCTCCGCGCCGAGGTCTGGCAGCTGCCGCCCGGGCTGCAGTCGGGCAGGAAGCCGTGCAGGGCCGACAACGCCAGGCCGGACGTGGCGGCGATGTAGTTCGGCAGGCTGGGGTGCGTGACGTTGTGGTAGTTGGTGGCCAGCCCGCAGTCCTTGACCAGGGTCTTGTTGAGGTACGGCGCCTGGGACGAGCCGATGATCGTGCTGGAGCTCTGGTTCTCCATCCAGATCCAGATCACGTGCTTGTAGGTACCGGGCTTGCTCTGCGTGCCACACGGATGGCTCGCCGAGGGCGATGTCGCCGCGGCCTGCACGGTAGCCGGCCGGGCTGCCGAGGCCAGGGCGGCCTGGCTGGTGTACCCCGTCGCGACCAGCAGTCCGAACCCGCCAAGCGCAGCTGCCGCCAACCTCATCTTCATGGCCGTCATGCCATCCACTCCCCACCCGAGACCGGCTATCCGGGTGCCAACATATCGGGATCAATGGGGCGCGGGACAGTGTTCCTTCGCGGTTCCTTAGCGAAGATCTGGGAAACTGCTGAGACGGGTGGGGTTCGGGTCGCGGGGCGGCGATGATGGCGGCCCTCCAGGCCGGGCCGGGTCAGTCGAGGTAGTCGCGCAGGACCCGGGAGCGGGAGGGGTGACGGAGCTTGGACATGGTCTTGGACTCGATCTGGCGGATGCGCTCCCGGGTCACCCCGTAGACCTGGCCGATCTCCTCCAGGGTCTTGGGCTGCCCGTCGGCCAGGCCGAACCGCATCGAGACCACGCCCGCCTCACGCTCGGACAGCGCACCGAGGACCGAACGCAACTGTTCTTGTAGCATCGTGAAGCCGACCGCCTCGCCGGGCTCGATGGCCTCGGAATCCTCGATCAGGTCGCCGAACTCGCTGTCACCGTCCTCGCCGAGCGGAAGGTGCAGGGAAATCGGCTCGCGGCCGTACTTCTGCACCTCGACGACCCTCTCCGGGGTCATCTCCAGGACGACGGCCAGCTCCTCCGGAGTCGGCTCGCGGCCGAGGTCCTGGAGCATCTGCCGATTGGCCCGGGCCAGCTTGTTGATGGCCTCGACCATGTGCACCGGGAGGCGGATGGTGCGGGCCTGGTCGGCCACGGCGCGGGTGATGGCCTGCCGGATCCACCAGGTCGCGTACGTGGAGAACTTGTAGCCCTTGGTGTAGTCGAACTTCTCCACGCCGCGGATCAGGCCCAGGTTGCCTTCCTGGATCAGGTCCAGGAACAACATGCCGCGGCCGGTATACCGCCTGGCCAGCGACACGACCAGGCGCAGGTTGGCCTCGAGGAGGTGGTTCTTGGCCCTCCTGCCGTCGGCGGCGACCTGCTCGAGGTCGATCCGCGCTTCGACGGAGAGGCTCGGGCTGCCTTCGGCGAGCTTCTGATCGGCGAACAGGCCCGCCTCGATGCACTTGGCCAGCTCGACCTCCTGCACGGCGTTGAGCAGCGGCACCTTGCCGATCTGCATGAGGTAGTCCCGCACCGGGTCGGCAGAAGCGCCGACGGCTGTAAGCCGGGCGGCCGGAAGTACTTTGCCCTTATCACCGGAAACCAAAGGCTCGTCCTGGCTTTCCTCGCGCGCCGGAAGAGACATGGCACCAAATCAGGGCGGCTGCCTCTGTCCCGCACCTTGAATCAGAGCTTGGCCAGCTTCGCGCAGGGCATCACGATCCGCATCCGGTGCGCGCCGAAATCGATGACCAGTGTGTCGTCATCTTGGACGGTGACAACCCGGCCGAGACCGTACTTATCGTGTGTTACCTGGTCCTGCTCCGCGAACTGCTCGGCAGGCGGAGCGGGCGGCGCGAGGCTGAAGGGACTTGTGGGCAGGATGCGCCGGGTGGCGGCGCGGGCAGGTTTCATCATTACCAGTATGTGCCCTCAGGTGTGTGTTCGGGCCGAGCAGCACGGTCGAAGAAGCGCAGGAGTTCGACCGTGAACGGCATGACTAGGGTGCTGTTCCTTTCCGCGGCGGCCTGATCGCCTCCTGGCCGGGTACCGCGGCCCACGATGAGAAGCCGAACATCTCGGCCGTCCTGTTCCCTGGCGCATGGTGCGCCGCTAACCTGACCCCCGGACGGCGCCGACGTGACTGTCAGCGTTCGAAATGCCCCGGGCCTGTTCCCATTGTCCCACACTCGTACCAGGCGCCGGCCCGCGGGACGAAGCACCACGGTGCTGCCAGGGTCCGAACGAGGAGTCCATTTTCGCCAGCCAGCCGAAACGACGCCCGCCCTCGGCGCCGACATCTGACGCGCACCGTTTGCGGGGCGGCGTACATCGTTTGCGGCGGCCACGCATCACGCACTGGTGACCAAGGTCCCTATGTCCACTGACTTTCGCCTAGCTCCACTAGGCTCACCATAGCTTACCTTAGTAATAGCGGAGAAACTGCCCCCGCAGTGAACGGCTAGGCGAGCTGCGCGGAGCGCGGGCCCGGGGCAAGCCGCCCCGCGACCCGGCACCCAAGGAGGTGTGCCTTGTTTAACAGGGGAAGCACCAGGCGGACCATCTGGCTGGCGGGGTCACCGGCGACGTCATCGTCATCCGGGTCCCGTCGGCGGGCCTTCCTGCCAGATGGTCTGGCAACACCCGCAGAGGGTGGACACAGAAGGGCATGAGCCATGCACTTCAATCTTAAGAAGGCACTGGGAATCTCGATTGTCCCGCTGCTCGGAGGTGCCCTTGCGGTAGGCGCGGCAGCAGCACCAGCCAGCGCCCAGGCGTGGCAGGACACCGCACTGCAGGTCAATTACCTGCATTCAACATGCACCGCTCCCGGGCCAGCGGCTATCGTCCCCGCGCCGACCCAGTTCACCACGGCGGGCACGGTTACTGTGTCGCGGGCCTCGGCCGGCGATACGCTGACCGTCAACTCGCAGATGTCGAAAATCCCGCAGGGAATGACAGTCAGTAACGCCGGTGGCACCGTAACGGTGACAGGGTTGAAGGCTCAGCCAGCGAGGACTGTTCAGGGCACGCTGGTGGTCGACGACACGTCGGCGTCCGGATGTACTGTTGCCTGGATCGTTGTCTTCGATCAGGGCGCACCACCGGCACCGGCCGGCCTGATCACCGACTACTACTACTCCGACACGCCTGGCGCGATTACGCGCAGCTATCCGGTCGGGGGCGTGCAGTTCGGTGAGACCAGTACCGTCACTCCGAATGCGGGGACCAGCCCGGACTCTGTCGCCGGCTCCGGCCTACAGCTTCGCTTACAGCGGGCTGCCGGGCGGAATCGTGAGCAACAGCGCCGGCCGGTTCACCATTGCCGGTTCGACCGCGGCGCCCGGCGTCTACGGCAGCCGCGGGATCACCGCGACCGACCAGTACGGCGCGAGCTCGCAGTCCACGTTCCAGCTGGTAGTGAAGGCGCAGCCGGTCTCCCTGCCGGGCAACTACGGTGACATGGTCAACCCGTTCGGCAACGGGTTCGATGTCTACCAGCAGCATCAGTACGCGGGTGCCATCATCGCTGGCTGGACCGCGACCCAGGCCGACCCGGCGACCCACTTCATCCGGCTGCCCGGCTCGGTCCCCGGAGCGTACAAGTACGAGTACGCGCCCAACGGCGTGGCCTCGGGCCTGTGCGTCTCGGATCCCGGCGGCGGCTGGGCCACCGACCCGCTGCCTGACGGCCTGGTCCTGGCCGTGTCCAACAACGGCCCGTGGCAGCAGTTCATCCCGCTGGCCAACGGCACGCTGAAGAACGTGGCCACCGGCCTGATCGTCAGCCCGAACGGCACCGGCGCGCAGCTGCGCGGCACCACCGCAGCCACCCCGTGGGGCGGCTCCCGCTACACCTGGACGGACTACGCCAACCTGCCCAGGTAGGAGGTAACGAACAAACGAAGGGACCCCGTAGAGGGGCCCCTTCGCTGTGGGCCGCCGAACGAAGCGCGGCGTACACCGGGCAGGCGGCTCTGCGGAACAGGACTTAGGTCCCTGGCCGGTGGGTCGATCCGGTCTAGCCCGTGATGGCGGATCGGTGCAGCTTGGTTTCCGGGCTCCATGCACATCTTGGAACGCGGCAAGGAGAGAGACTCCGGTGACCGGGATCATAGGTGATCACAGGCGGCCCGCCGGCGTAGCCCAGGAATTGCGTCCCTGGGACCCGCGCCAGGTGGGCCGGTACTGGCTGCTCGGCCGGCTGGGCGGCGGCGGCATGGGCGAAGTGTTCCTGGGCCGGTCACCGGGCGGGCGGCTGGTCGCGGTGAAGATAGTCCGGATCGAACTTGCCAGTCAAGCCGATTTCCGGAGGCGGTTCGCCCGCGAGGTCGCCGCGGCGCGGACGGTGAGCGGCCTGTTCACGGCGCCGGTGGTGGACGCTGACCCGGACGCACCGGTGCCGTGGCTGGCCACCGCCTACGTGCCCGGGCTGTCGCTTGCCGAACACGGTCACCAGGCACGGCCCGCTGCCTGCCGAGTCCGTGCTGGCACTGGCGGCGGGACTCGCCGAAGGCCTGGGCGCGATCCACGCGGCGGGCATCGTGCACCGCGACCTGAAGCCGTCGAACGTGCTGCTGGCTGAGGACGGGCCCCGGATCATCGATTTCGGCATCTCGCAGGCGGCGGAGGCGAGCATGCTGACCGGCAGTGGGCCGGTATTCGGCTCGCCTGGCTTCATGTCCCCCGAACAGGCCCGAGGCCAACGGGTAGGCCCGCCCAGCGATGTGTTCAGTCTCGGCGCGCTGCTCACCTTCGCGGCCATCGGCCAGGGCCCGTTCGGCACCGCGCCCAGCGCCACCCTGCTGTACCGGGTGGTCTTCGCCCCGCCCGACACCACAGGCCTGCCTGCTGAACTCCGGCCGCTAGTCGAGCGATGCCTGGCCAAGGACCCATACCAGCGGCCCAGCACAGAGCAGATCCTGACCGAACTCAACACCGAGCCTCCAGCACCGGGCTGGTTGCCGGAGCCGATTACCCAGGGATTCCCTTCGCACCCTCCGACCGAACCCAGCCCGGTCATGCCCACGGCGGCCGACGGCCAATCAGTCCCGCCGACCGCGGCACCCTGGGCGGGCGCGACCCCAGGGCCTGCGCTGCCGCCGCCATCCACCGGGATCCAGGCACCCGGTAGCCGGGCAGAGGGGCAGCGCCCCCACCGGGAACTCGCCGGCGCCGCGGCAGCAGCCGTAGCGCTCATAATTGCCTACCTGGTTGTGGCTCTGAGCGCGCACCTGTCTCCGTTCGGTGAGAAGCCAGTCGTCCCCTCATCACCCGCAACAACCACGAGCGCCCCATCCTCATCAGGGCCTCGACCATCCCCCGCCGTATCTTCCCCGTCCAGTTCTCCGTTCACTTCTCCGGCGAGCTCCCCGTCCAGTTCTCCGTTCACTTCTCCGTCGGCCAGCACGTCCAGTTCTCCGGTTACCTCTCCGTCGGCCAGCGCGTCCAGTTCTCCGGTTACCTCTCCGTCGGCCAGCGCGTCCAGTTCTCCGGTTACCTCTCCGTCGGCCAGCGCGTCCGGTTCTCCGTCGGCCAGCGCGTCCGGTTCTCGGTCGGCCAGCGCGTCCGGTTCTCCGGCTACGTCCGCGGAGACCTCCGGTGCGGGCTCTTCGGGGAAGCCATCCAGGACTACCCTGGCTCAGCTGGATGCACCCTGATCGGAAAATCGCACGAACGTCGCGTAGCCGGGCACCGTGTCAGTCATGCCCATTTCTTTCAGCTTGGCCAGTGCTCGCCTAGCGGTGCTGTGGCTCACGCTGTAGGTGTCAACGAGCTCCGTGACACTCGGCATACGGTCACCAGGCTTCAGCTCGCCTGACTTGATCTTGTCTACCAGCACGTAAACGATCAGCATGTATGGCGCATGCGGTCCCGTCAGCTCTTGGCTCATGTTGGCTAAGCCTGCCAGGTCTGAGCTGGAAGTCCCATAGTCTCAGCTAGGTATGGTGCCAGCCCGGCTGGCTGCGCGAAGTGATCTACACCCACCACGTCACCGGCAACTACGACTACCTACTCCAGGTCTCCGCCGACACCGATTGATCGGCCATGGCCATGGCGGGCGCGCAACCGGGAAGGTGCGGTGATCTTGCCGCTCGGCGACGGTGAGGGCATGGCGCCGGACCAGGAATCGAAACGGTACCCGCTGTCTTTCACCCAGGAATGGTTCATCACCCTGGACCAGGGCGACGACGGCGGAACGTTCGGCCGCCGGTTCATCCTGGTCTCCGCGATCCGCGTCACCGGTCCGGTGGACCTCGCGGTCCTGCAGGGTGCGCTCGACAACGTGGTCGCGCGCCATGAGCTGCTCCGTACCCTGGTGATCAGGGACACCGACCGGCCCTACCAGATCGTTCGCCCGCCGTGCCCGGTGCCGCTGAAGGTCAGGGACCTGCCGGCGGACACCGGTACGTCCCGGGACATGATCGCCCAGAAACTGATCGTCGAGGCCGAGGCCGGCGCGATCAGCGCCCGGGAAGTACCGCTGCTGCGGGCGGAGCTGTGCCGGTTCGACGACCGGGACAGCGTCCTGTTCCTGACCGTGCATCACTCGGTCTCGGATGCCTGGTCGCTGCAGGTGATCCTGCGCGACCTCGGTGCCTTTTACGCCGCCCGGCGCACCGGCGTTCCTGCGGCACTGCCTCCGGTCCGGCAATACCGCGAGTACGCGCAGTGGCAGCGAGCCAACGCCGCCAGCACGGCCGAGGACGGCGCGCCGAAATACTGGCAGGAAAAGCTTCACGGCGCCCGGGAATTCACTATCTCGAACGACCACTGGCACCCGGAGAGCTATTCCAGGCCATACTCGCTGCACGTCCACGTCATCGATGCCGACGTCATAGCCGGGGCCTCCGCCCTGGCCACGGCGACCCGCAGCACATCGTTCACGGTCTTGCTCTCGGCCTTCTACGTCCTGGCCCACAAGATCAGCGGTGCCACTGACCTGGCGATCCGGGCCTTCACCGCCGGCCGCGACGACCCGCAGTTCCAGGACACCATGGGGCTGTTCCTCAACGTGGTGCCCTTCCGGACCAGCCTGGCCGACTGCACGAGCTTCCGCGATATCGTCACGCACGCGATGGAAACGTTCATCGACGCCATAACGCACGAGCTTCCGGTCAACGTGATCGAGCAGGCGTTCCCAGACTTCATAAAATCACGCGAGGACCTGCGGACGTCACAGTTCATCATCTCGAGCTCCGTGGCGCTGTTCGACGACGATCTCACCCACCCCATCGCCGATGGCGCCCGGGTTATCAGCGAGCGTCTGCTGCAAGAACCCGTCTACCACGACATCCCCAGCGGCATGGTATGGAACCTGAACATAGAACGGTCTGGCAAGCTAAACGGCAGCGTGCTGTTCAACCAGGACGAATTCGACGAGAGCACCGTGCAGGGCTGGGCCGCCGACCTACGGAAAATCCTCACCAGCGCCGTCCGCAACCCCGACCAGGACTGGAAAGCGCTGTAACCGGCACCCTCGGATCACCTTCAGGCACCTCACCTTCAGGCACCGAGGACAAGCCGGGTGGCTGGCGATCATGGTTATTTACATGGTGTCGACTGCTCCTGCTGCCTGGGCTACTGGTCTAGATACCTGTCGATGGCCCGGACGGTGGGGTTGCTCATGAAGGTCTTCAGGGTGATCTTGGTGCCGAGTTGTTCGGTGAGCCTGGCGACCAGGATGGCGGCGAGGAGGGAGTGGCCGCCCAGGTCGAAGAAGCTGTCGTCGACGCCGACCTGGGCGGTGCCGAGGACCTGGGCGAACAGGTCGCACAGGGCGTGCTCTCTGGGTGTGGCCGGGGCCTGGGCCCGGGCCCGGCCGACGGTGTAGTCGGGGGCGGGCAGGGCCCGGCGGTCCAGTTTGCTGTTCGCGGTCCGGGGCAGGCCGGCGAGGATCATGATCGCGGCGGGGACCATGTAGCCGGGCAGGACCCGGGCGGCAGCGTCGCGCAGCGCGGCCGGGTCCAGCACCGCGCCGGGTGCGGGGACGACGTACCCGGCCAGCCGCGTGTCGCCGGGCTGGTCTTCGCGGACCGCGGCGGCGGCCTGCGCGACGCCGGGCTGGGCGGCCAGCACGGCCTCGATCTCGCCCAGCTCGATCCGGAACCCGCGGATCTTGACCTGGTCATCGACCCGGCCCAGGTATTCCAGCTGCCCGGCGGTGGTCCACCGGGCCAGGTCCCCGGTCCGGTACATCCGCTCCCCCGCCGCGGCGAACGGGCACGCGGTGAACCGCTCGGCGGTCAGGCCTGCCCGGCCCAGGTACCCGCGGGCCAGGCCGCCGGCCAGGTACAGTTCCCCGGCCACCCCCGGCGGCACCAGACCCAGCCGCTCATCGAGGACGAACGCGGCCCGGTCCGGCAGCGGCCGCCCGATCGGCGGCGGCCCCGCCGCCCCGGCCTCGGGCAGGGTGTACGTGGTGGCGTACACGGTCGTCTCGGTCGGGCCGTAGATGTTCACGATCCGCGCGCCGGGCACCCCGGCCGCGATTGCCGCGGCGGCCGGCCCGGTCACCGCCTCCCCGCACAACGCCACCACCGGCGCCCGCGCCGAGGTGCCCGGCGCGGCCAGCACCTGCGCCAGCGCGGTCGGCACCGCGCTGAGCAGGCTCCCGCGCCACGGCCCGGACGTCAGCGCCAGCAGGTCCGGCACGATCTCGATGCTGCCCCCCGCGGTCACCGGCGCGAAGATCTCGAACACCGACACGTCGAAGCTAAGCGAGGTCGAGGCCAGCACCCGGGCCAGCTCCCCGGCGCCGAACGCGGCCCGCGCCCAGCACAGCAGCCCGGCCACGGTACGGTGCTCGATCACCACGCCCTTGGGCCGCCCGGTCGACCCCGAAGTGTAGATCACGTACGCCGGGCTGCCCGGCTCCAGCGGCCCGCCCCGCTCCCCCGCAGTCAGGTCACCGCCAGCCAGCCGCGACACCGCGGCCACGACAGCCGGATCATCCAGTGCCACCTGCGGGGTGCCAGCCGGCAGGTCCCGCCCGGCCGCCATCGTGGTCAGCACCGCGACGGGGCGGGCATCGGCGAGCATGTACCCGATCCGGGCGGGCGGGTAGGCCGGATCGACCGGCACGTAGGCCGCGCCGGCCTTGAGCACAGCCAGGACCGCGACGATCATCTCCGCCGACCGCGGCACCGCGACCGCGACCAGCCGCTCCGGGCCCGCGCCCAGCGACACCAGATACCGGGCCAGGCGGCTGGCCCGCGCATCCAGCTCGCTGTAGGTCAGCTCGGCGCCCTCGCAGATCACGGCGGGGGCATCCGGAGTCCGGGCCACCTGCGCCTGGAACAGCTCCGGCACGGTCGCGGCGGGAATGTCCCGCGCGGTGTCGTTCCAGTCGTGCAGGAGCGCGCGCCGTTCAGCGGGAGTGAGGACATCCAGGGCGCTGAGCGGGCGGCCCGGGGCGGCGGCGGCCTGGGCCAGCAGCCGGGTCAGCCGGGCGGCCAGCGCCTCGATGGTGGCCGGGTCGAACAGGTCCTCGGCGTACTCGAACGAAGCGCTGATCCCAGCCGCGGCACCGCCAGCGTCGCGGTCCTGGCGGAACGCCAAGGTCAGGTCGAACTTGGCCGCCCCGGCGGGCACCGGCTCGGCCTCGATGTGCAGGCCGGGCAGCTGCCAGTCCGCCGCGCCGACATCCTCATCGGCCAGCATGACCTGGAACAGCGGATGCCGGCTGGGCGACCGGGCCGGGTTCAGCACCTCCACCAGCCGCTCGAACGGCACATCCTGACGAGCCTGCGCCGATAGCACCATCTCCCGGACCCGCCCCACCAGCTCACCGAACCCCGGATCACCAGACAGGTCCGCCCGCAGCACCAGCGTGTTCACGAAGAACCCGACCAGATCATGCACCGCCTCATCGGTCCGGCCCGGCGGCCGGCACGCCCACCGGGATATCCGTCCCGGCGCCCATCCGCGACAGCAGCGCGGCCAGCCCCGCATGCAGCATCATGAACACCGTCGCCTGATGCTCCCGGGCCAGGGCGGCCAGCGCCGCGTGCAGCCCCGCGTCCGCCAGCCGCCACCGCACCACCCCGCCCCGCTGCGACGCCTCCGCCGGCCGCGGCCGGTCGAACGGCAGCACCAGCTCCTCCGGCAACCCGGCCAGCACCCGTTTCCAGTACTCGATCTGTCCGGCCAGTATCCCGCCGCCGTCGTTCCCGCCGAGCAGGTCCCGCTGCCACAACGTGTAGTCGGCATACTGGACCGGCAGGGGCGCCCAGCCCGGCGCCCGCCCCTCCCGCCGCGCCGCGTATGCCACCGCCAGATCCGCCATCAGCACACGCACCGACCAGCCGTCACTGGCGATGTGATGACACACCAGCACCAGCACATGCTCCTGCTCCTGCTCCTGCTCTGGCTCCTGCTCGGCCAGGGTGAATAGCCAGGCCCGGACCGGCAGCTCGGCGGCCAGGTCGAACTCGTAACGGGCCGCCGCCGCCATCAGCCCGCCCAGGTCGCTCTGCCTGGCCGTCACGACCGTCACCGGGACCACCGCCTGCCCCGCCGGGATCACATGCTGGTAGGGCTGGCCGTCCGCGACCGCGAATACCGTCCGGAGCGATTCGTGCCGGGCCGCCACATCTTCCACCGCCGCGGTCAGCGCGTCAGTGTCGAGGCGGCCCTGCAGCCGCCAGGCGAACGGCAGGTTGTACGCGGTGCCCGGCCCGTGGAACTGCTCGAGGAACCACAGCCGCTGCTGCGCGAACGAGAGCGGCACCCGCTCCGGCCGCGGCATGGGAACCAGCGGCGGCTGGGCCGCGTCCGCGCCCTCTAGCACCTGGGCCAGGGCCGCCGGTGTCGGGTTCTCGAACACCGCCCGGACCGGCAGCTCCACGCCCAGGACCGTGCGGACCCGGGATACCAGCCGCGTCGCCAGCAGCGAATGCCCGCCCAGATCGAAGAAGCTATCCTCGGCCCCGACCCGGGCAATGCCGAGGGCCTGTGCGAACACCTCGCACAACGCCTGTTCCCGCGCAGTAGCCGGGGCCCGGCCGCGGCCGGCCGCGTATTCCGGGGCGGGCAGCGCCCGCCGGTCCAGCTTCCCGCTCCCGGTCAGCGGCAGCCCGTCCAGTATCACCACCGCCGCCGGGACCATATACCCGGGCAGCACCCGCCCGCACGCCGCCCGCAGCCCCGCCGGATCCAGCACCACCCCGGCCGCCGGGACCACGTACGCGGCCAGCCGCCGGTCCCCAGGCCGGTCCTCCCGCACCGCCGCCGCGGCCTGTGCCACCCCCGGCAGCCCCGCCAGTACCGCCTCAACCTCACCCAGCTCGATCCGGAACCCGCGGATCTTCACCTGGTCGTCGACCCGGCCCAGGTACTCCAGCTCACCGGCCTGGTTCCACCGGACCAAATCGCCTGTCCGGTACATCCGCTCACCCGGACCGCCGAACGGGCATGCCACGAACCGCTCTCCGGTAAGCCCCGCCCGCCCCAGATACCCCCGCGCCAACTGCGCGCCTGCCAGGTACAGCTCTCCGGCCACCCCCGGTGGGACCAGTCCCAGCCCGGCGTCCAGCACGAACGCCCGTGTATTCCACACCGGCCGGCCAATCGGGATCCGCGACCGGGCCCCGTTGCTCCTGAACGGCCCGGACGATGTCGCGACTACCGTCGTCTCCGTCGGGCCGTATTCATTGCCGAGCATCACGCCGGGCAGCACGGCGGAGAGCGTGTCCGCGGTGGCGGGCGGCAGTTCTTCCGCACCACTGAGAACCTGGCGCAGCGAGCGGCACCGCGCCGCTTCGGGCTCGGCCAGGAACAGCCGCAGCATCGACGACATGAACTCGGCCACATTCACGTTCTGCTCGTGGATCAGGCGGGCCAGGTAAGCGGGATCCCGCTGCCCATCCGGGCGGGCAACGACCATGGCCGCGCCCGAGATCAGCGGCCCGAATATTTCCCAGACCGACACGTCGAAGCTAGGCGAGGCCCGGTGCAGCAGCCGCTCGCCGGCCACGATGTGAAATTCGGCCAGATGCCAGCTGAGGAAGTTCATCACCCCCCCGTGCTCGGCCATCACTCCCTTCGGCCGACCTGTCGACCCCGATGTGTAGATCACGTATGCCACGTCGCTGGCCTCCGGCCCGCCCGCCACCGGCCCGGCATCCAGGCCCGCCAGCTCCGCCACGATCGCCGGGTCGTCCAGAACCACCAGCGGCACGCCTCCCGCCGGCAACCCGGCCGCCATCCGGCGCGAGGTCACCACCACGGCCGGCGCCGCATCCGCCAGCATGAACCCGATCCGCTCCGGCGGGTAGCCCGGGTCCACCGGCAGGTACCCCGCCCCGGTCATCCACGCCCCCAGTAGCACCGCCACCAGGTCCGCCGACCGCTCCAGCGCCACCCCCACCAGCGTCCCCCGCCCCGCCCCCCGCGAGCCCAGCAACCGCGCCAGCCGGTTCGCCCTCGCGTGGAGCTCGGCATAGGTGACCTGGGTGCCGTCGGATATCACGGCGGGGGCGTCCGGGGTCCGGGCCGCCTGCTGCTCGAACAGCACCGGCACGGTGGCCTGCGGCACCGGCCGGGCGGTGTCGTTCCAGTCGTGCAGGAGCTGGCGGCGTTCGGCGGCGGTGAGCAGGTCGAGGGTGCTGAGGGGGCGGGCGGGGGCGGCGGCGGCCTGGGCCAGCAGCCGGGTCAGCCGGGCGGCCAGCGCCTCGATGGTGGCCGGGTCGAACAGGTCGGCGGCGTACTCGAGGGTCGCGCTGATCCCGGTCGGGGCACCGGCCCCGTCGCGATCCTGGCGGAACGCCAGCGTGAGGTCGAACTTGGCGGCCCCGGCGGGAACCTGCTCGGCCTCGATGCGCAGCCCCGGGAGCTGCCAGTCCGCCGCGGCGACGTCCTCATCGGCGATCATCACCTGGAACAGCGGATGCCGGGCCGCGGACCGGGCCGGGTTCAGCACCTCGACCAGGTGCTCGAACGGCACATCCTGGCGGGCCTGCGCGGACAGCACGGTCTCCCGGACCCGGCCGAGGAGCTCGGCGAAGCTGGGGTCACCGGACACATCCGCGCGCAGCACCAGCGTGTTCACGAAGAACCCGGCCAGGTCATGGACCGCCTCATCGGTCCGGCCCGCCACCGGCGCGCCCACCGGGATATCGGTCCCGGCGCCCATCCGGGACAGCAGCGCGGCCAGCCCCGCGTGCAGGGTCATGAACACGGTCGCCTGCTGCTCCCGGGCCAGGGCGGCCAGCGCCGCGTGCAGGCTCGCATCCGCCAGCCGCCACCGCACCACCCCGCCCCGCTGAGACGGCTGCGCCGGGCGCGGCCGGTCGGCCGGCAGCACCAGTTCCTCCGGCACCCCGGCCAGCGCCCGTTTCCAGTACTCGATCTGCCCGGCCAGCATCCCGCCGCCGTCGTTCCCGCCGAGCAGGTCCCGCTGCCACAACGTGTAGTCGGCGTACTGCACCGGCAGGTCCGGCCAGTCCGGCGGCCGCCCGTCCCGCCGGGCCGCGTACGCGGTGGCCAGGTCCGCCATCAGCACCCGCACCGACCAGCCGTCACCGGCGATGTGATGCAGCAGCAGTACCAGCACATGCTCCTGCTCGGCCAGCGTGAACAGCCACGCCCGCACCGGCAACTCCGCCGCCAGGTCGAACTCGTGCCGGGCCGCCACGTCGATCAAACCGGGCAATTCATCAGAACGAGCCGGGGTACTTGCGGCCGGGACCACGGCCTGCCCCGCCGGGATCACACGCTGGTAAGGCTCGCCGTCTTCCACGCCGAACACGGTCCGCAGCGACTCGTGCCGGGCCACCACGTCGCCCAGTGCCTCGGTCAGCGCGTCCGTGTTCAGCGGTCCGTACAGGCGCCAGGCGGACGGCAGGTTGTACGCCGTGCCCGGCCCGTGGAACTGCTCCAGGAACCACAGCCGCTGCTGCGCGAACGATAGCGGCAGCCGCTGCGGCCGCACCACCGCCCGGGTCAGCGGCGGGCGGGCCGCCTCGGCCTCCTGGAGGGCCGCGGCCAGCGCGGCCGGCGTCGGGTGCTCGAACACGGCCCGGACCGGCAGCTCGACGCCCAGCATCGCCCGGACCCGGGATACCAGCCGGGTGGCGAGCAGGGAATGCCCGCCCAGGTCGAAGAAGCTGTCCTCGGCCCCAATCCGGTCCAAGCCCAGTACCTGGCCGAACGCCTCGCACAGCGCCTGCTCGGCCGGGGTGGCCGGGATCCGGCTGCCGCCCGCCGCGTACTGCGGGGCCGGCAGGGCCCGGCGGTCCAGCTTCCCGTTCCCGGTCAGCGGCAGCGCGTCCAGCACCACCACCGCGGCCGGGACCATGTACCCCGGCAGCAGCCGCCCGCACGCCTCGCGCAGTCCGGCCGGGTCCAGCACCACCTCGCCCGCCGGGACCACGTACCCGGCCAGCCGCTTGTCCTCGGGCTGATCTTCCCGGACGATCACCGCGGCCTGCCCGACCCCGGGCTGCGCGGCCAGCACGGCCTCGACCTCACCGAGCTCGATCCGGAACCCGCGGATCTTCACCTGGTCATCGGCCCGGCCCAGGAACTCCAGCTGACCGGCCGCCGTCCACCGGGCCAGGTCCCCGGTCCGGTACATCCGCTCCCCCGGAACGGTGCCGGATTGGCCTGGGCCTCCGGCCGCGGTGCCGGATTGGCCTGGGCCTCCGGCCGCGGTGCCGGATTGGCCTGGGCCTCCGGCCGCGGTGCCGGATTGGCCTGGGCCTCCGGCCGCGGCGAACGGGCACGCCACGAACCGCTCCGCGGTCAGCCCCGGACGGCCCAGGTACCCCCGCGCCAGCTGCACGCCCGCCAGGTACAGCTCCCCCGCCACCCCCGGCGGCACCAGCTGCAGGGTCTCATCCAGCACGAACGCCCGCGTGTTCCCCGCCGGCCGGCCGATCGGCACGACCCCGGAAGGCAGCTCATCCCCCGGGGGCACCCAGAACCGCGCACATCCCACTGTCGCCTCTGTCGGCCCGTATTCGTTGACCACCGTCACCCGCAGGTACCGCTCCCGCACCGCCCGCAGCGTCCCGGCCGACAGCGCCTCCCCCCCGACCACCAGGTCACCGTCGGGCGCCCACCCGGCCACCCGGCCCAGCAACGGCAGATGACTCGGCGTCACCTTCACCAGCCCGAACCCCGCACTCCCCGCCGCCCCGGGCCCCTCCATCCCCTCCAGGCCCGCCACCACCACACAACCCCCCGACACCAGCGGCCCGAACAACCCGGTCACCGTCAAGTCGAACGACACCGGCGAGTGCAGCAGCGCCCCCCGCCCCGCCCCCGGGTACTCCCCCGCCACCGCCAGCAGGTAATTCACCACCGACCGGTGCTCCACCACCACCCCCTTCGGCCGTCCCGTCGACCCGGAGGTGTACAGCACGTACGCCGGGCTGGACGGCCCCAGCCCCCCGGGTCGCTCCGCGCCGGCCAGCTCACCATCAGCCTGGCGCGATACGGCGGCCACGATCGCCGGGTCGTCCAGGGGAACCCGGGGCGGCCCGTCCGGCAGCCCCCGCCCGGCCGCCACCGTGGTCAGCACCGCCACTGGGCACGTATCGGCCAGCAGGAACCCAACACGGTCCACCGGATAAGCCGGGTCGAGCGGGACGTACGCGGCGCCGGATTTGAGCACGGCGAGCAGAGCGACGATCAGGTCAGGAGACCGGGGCATGGCGATCGCCACGAGACGCTCGGGTCCGGCGCCCAGGGTGACCAGGTGCCGGGCCAGCCGGTTGGCCCGCGCATTCAGCTCGGCATACGAGACCGTGACACCGGCGTGGACCACGGCCGGGGCATCCGGTGTCCGGGCCACCTGCGCCTCGAACAATTCCGGCACAGTGGTGGCGGGAACGTCCCGCGCGGTGCCGTTCCAGTCGTGCAGGAGCTGGCGGCGTTCGGCGGGGGCAAGGACATCGAGGGTGCTGAGCGGGCGAGCGTGATCGGCCGCCGCCCGGGCCAGCAGCTGGGTCAGCCGGGCCGCCAGCGCCTCAACGGTGGCCCGATCGAACAAATCCCCGGCATACTCCAAGGACGCGCTGATCCCGGCCAGTGCCCCGCTGGCGTCGCGGTCCTGACGGAAGAACAGGGTCAGGTCGAACTTGGCCGCCACATCGGGGACCGGCTCCGCCGTGACGTTCAGCCCCGGCAGCTGCCAGTCCACCGCGGCGACAGTCTCATCGACGATCATCACCTGGAACAGCGGATGCCGGGCCGCGGACCGGGCCGGGTTCAGCACCTCGACCAGCCGCTCGAACGGCACATCCTGACGCGCCTGAGCCCCCAGGACCACCTCCCGGACCCGGTCCACCAGCTCCGCGAAGCTGGGATCACCAGACACATCCGCCCGCAGCACCAGCGTGTTCACAAAGAACCCCACCAGGTCGTGCATGGCTTCGTCGGTCCGCCCCGCCACCGGCGCACCCACCGGGATATCAGGCCCCGCGCCCATCCGCGACAGCAACGCGGCCAGCCCCGCGTACAGGGTCATGAACACCGTGGCCTGATGGTCACGGGCCAGCCCGGCCAGCGCCGCGTGCAGGCCCGCTTCCGCCAGCTCCCACCGGACCACCCCGCCGCGCTGGGACGGCGCCGTAGGCCGCGGCCGGTCAGCCGGAAGCGCGAGCTCATCGGGCAGCCCGGCCAGCGCCTGCTGCCAGTATCTGACCTGCCCGGCCAGCACCCCGTCACCGGCGCTGCCCCCGAGCAGGTCCCGCTGCCACAACGTGTAGTCCGCGTACTGGACCGGCAGGTCCGGCCAGCCCGGCTGGCGGCCGTGCTGGCGGGCGGCATAGGCCGTTCCCAGGTCGGACATCAGGACCTGCATCGACCAGCCGTCGCTGGCGATGTGGTGGCACAGCAGCACCAGCACATGCTCATCCGGGCCCGCCGAGAACAACCACGCCCGCACCGGCAACTCCGCCGCCAGGTCGAACTCGTACCGCGCCGCCGCGTCGATCAAACCGGGCAGCTCGCCCGCTGTCGCGGCCGTCACCGTGACCGGGACCCGCGCCTGCCCCGCCGGGATCACGTGCTGGCAGGGCTCGCCGTCGTCGACGCCGAACACCGTCCGCAGCGACTCGTGCCGGGCCGCCACGTCATCCAGGGCCACGGTCAGCGCAGCCACATCTACCGGACCGTGCAACCGCCACGCGGACGGCAGGTTATACGCGGTGCCCGGCCCGTGGAACTGGTCCAGGAACCACAGCCGCTGCTGCGCGAACGACAGCGGCAGCCGTGCCGGCCGTACCGCCGCGCGGGTCAGCGGCGGGCGGGCCTGGGCGGCCCCGTCCAGCAGCTGGGCCAGCGCCGCCGGCGTCGGGTGCTCGAACACCGCCCGGACCGGCAGCTCGGCCCCGAGCGCGGCGCGGACCCGGCTGACCAGCCTGGTCGCGAGCAGCGAGTGGCCGCCCAGGTCCAGGAAACTGTCCTCGGGCCCGACCTCGGCCAGGCCGAGGACCTGCGCGAACACCTCGCACAGCACCCGCTCGGCCGGGGTCGCCGGGGCCCGGCCGCCACCCGCCGCGTACTGCGGGGCCGGCAGCGCCCGCCGGTCCAGCTTCCCGGACGGCGACAACGGCAGCGCCTCCAGCACCACCACCGCCGCCGGGACCATATACCGCGGCAGCAGCCGCCCGCACGCCTCCCGCAGCCCGGCCGGGTCCAGCAGCGCTCCTCCCGCCGGGACCGCGTACCCGGCCAGCCGCCGGTCCCCGGGCCGGTCCTCCCGCACCGCCACCGCCGCGGCCGCCACCCCTGGCAACCCGGCCAGCACCGCCTCGACCTCGCCCAGCTCGATCCGGAACCCGCGGATCTTGACCTGATCATCGGCCCGGCCCAGGTACTCCAGCTCCCCCGCGCCGTTCCACCGGGCCAGGTCCCCGGTCCGGTACATCCGATCCCCGCCCGTCCCGAACGGGCACGCCACGAACCGCTCCGCGGTCAGCCCCGCCCGGCCCAGATACCCCCGCGCCAGCCCCGACCCCGCCACGTACAGCTCCCCCGCCACCCCCGGCGGGACCAGCCCCAGCCCCGCGTCCAGCACGAACACCCGCGTGTTCCCCATGGGCCGGCCGATCGTCGGAACCTGGTCCGCCTCATCCTCCGGACTCCACGACGTGACATACACCGTCGTCTCGGTCGGGCCGTAGATGTTCACGACCCGTGCCCCCGGCCAGACCGCCCGGATCGCCGAGAGGGCACGAGGCGTGAACACCTCCCCGCCCAGCACCGCCGTCCGCGCCCGGACACCCACCGCCGACGTGCTCACCACATGCGAGATCGCCGAAGGCACCCCGCTGACCAACCGCCCAGACCCCGGATCACCGAACTCACCCGCCAGCGCGAGCACGTTCCGCACGACCTCCACGCACCCGCCCCACGCCAGTGGCGCCAGGATCTCGAACACCGAGAAATCGAAACTGAGCGACGTCGATGCCAGCGACCGAGACAACTCCCCCGCCGAGAACTGCACACCCACCCAGGACACCAGGTCAGCCAGGCTGCGGTGCTCGACCACCACCCCCTTCGGCCGCCCCGTCGACCCCGAGGTGTAGATCACGTACGCCGGGCTGGACAACCTCAGCTGCCCGAGCCGCTCAGCGCCGGCCAGGTCAGCACCGTCCAGCCCGGACACCACCGCGACCGTCCCCGGGTCATCCAGCACGACCCGGGGTACCCCGCCCGGCAAGTCCCGGCCCGCCTCCGCCGTGGTCAGCACCGCCACCGGGCAGGTATCCGCCAGCATGAAAGCGACCCGCTCCGCCGGATACGTCAGATCAACCGGCACATACGCCGCACCGGACTTCAGCACGGCCAGCACCGCCACGACCATCTCCGCCGAACGGGGCACCGCGACCGCCACCAGCCGCTCCGGGCCCGCACCCAGCGACATCAGGTACCGCGCCAGCCGGCTCGCCCGCGCGTTCAGCCCGGCGTAGGACACCTGGGTACCCTCAAAGATCACGGCAGGGGCCTCCGGAGTCCGGGCCGCCTGCGCCTCGAACAACTCCGGCCACGTCAGCTCGGGTAGCTCCCGCGCGGCGCCGTTCCCGTCCTCCAGCACCCGCTGCCGCTCAGCGGGCATCAGCGCCCGCTCGACCCGCGACCTAGGCGAGCCTCGCCCAGGAACGTCGGACATGTAATCCTCATTCCAGTTGGTGATGCACTCGCGCGTACCGCCAGCCCAGCAAGGCCCACGTCGTTCCCGGCGGAGAAATATCAGCCGTCCTGGGCCTCGATCAGGCTCTTGGGGCGCATGTCGGTCCAGTTCTTCTCGATGTACTCCAGGCAGCTGGCACGGGAGTCCGTATCGTGCGCGACGGTCCACCCGTCCGGCACCGGCTGGGCCGCCGGCCACAGGCTGTGCTGGCCCTCGTGGTTCACCAGTACCCGGTAGGAAGCGTCCGGGTCTTCGAAGGGATTCGCCATGGTGATCCTCATTCCGATCGGCAGTGCCAGAGCCGCGTAACCTTCCCAGGCTGTCCGCAGCGGCTGACCTCACAAGCCCAGCCGACCGCCCCAGATGAGCCTCCCGCCCGGCAGCCTCGCAGGCCCGGCCGCACACCCGCACCTTTGACGTTGCGGACGGACCGGCTCAAGCGCTCGCTACGCTGGGCAGACCAGGGCGCGCAACCGGGAAAGTGCGGTGACCTTGCCGCCCGGCGACGGTGCGGGCTCCGCTCTGGCGTGCGCGACAACATCAACGCCAGGTCAACAGGTCCCATCCGGGAACCAGACCTCACGGTCCCAAGGAACTTAGCTAACCCGACACTAACGACCTCCTCAGCTGGGCTTATTCACGGCCCGCAGGCCGTCGGCGCCCCGCGACGACGCTCGTCGCCGTGCTGCAGCACCTCGACCTCGCGCACCCAGATCACAAGGCGCACGCCTGCCACTCCCGAGAGCAAACGCCTCGATAATCTAAGGTGCCATCACCAGAAGCAATTCAGCCTCTCCTGTCCATGTAAACCAGATTCTTAACCCAGATTGCTGGCGTACGTCGTCTTCGCTCCAGATGACTTCCGTAACGTGCTACTCAATTAGGTCAATTTCCTTTCTTCATGATTTGGCACCTTGATGCATCTTGTTTGCGTTAGGGGGAAAGCGTATGTTCATCTTGGCCAAATTTGCGGCGCATATCCGGCAAACAGCCTGGATGTCCGCCTCGACCTCGACCCGGAGGAAGAATGCAAAACGCACACAAGCGATGGGGCCTAGGTGCGGCCCTGACCCTGGTAGCAGGGAGCATGCTCGCTATGGCAACCCCCATGGCGGCAAGCGCCGCCCCGGCGCCACCGAATGCCTGCTCGCAACAGCCGCGGATGGGACACATCGCCGGCATCGTGCGCCCGGTGGGCGGCCCTTGCGGCGCCAGTGCCCCCATCAAGAAGAGCGACGCCGCCAACGGCACCCCGCCACTGATCTTCCACGGCGGCCCGGTGATGATGACCCCGTCGACCAGCCCGCTGGTCATCACGCCGATCTTCTGGACTCCCTCCGGCCACACCATGTCGTCTGCCTACACCTCGCTCATCACCACCTACGTCGGTGATGTGGCCGCGGCCAGCAACCAGAACACCAACGTGTTCTCGGTCGCGAACGAGTACACCGGCAGCAACGGGCAGATCCATTACAACGTCACCCTCGGCACCGCTATAAACGCGACCAACGCACTGCCCCGGAGCGGCTGCACGGTGGCCAGGAACGACCGCAGCGGGATCTACGCTGACGGTACCGGCTACAACGCCTGCCTGGATGACGCCCAGCTGCAGTCTCAGATAAACAGCGTCACCTCGGCCCATGGCCTGCCGCACAACCTCTCGCACATCTACGTGCTGTTCCTGCCCAAGGCGGTCGAGTCCTGCTTCAACGCCGGCTCGACCACCACCTCGTCCAACCAGTGCACGATCAACCACCAGCCGAGCGCGGCCTTCTGCGCGTACCACAGCGACGCCACGAGCAGCGCCATCTACGCGGACATGCCCTTCCCGGTCTACCAATCAGGAACCGGGTTCACGTGCGGATCAGACGCTACTCTCGGCGCAATCGAATCGCCGAACAACAACCCCGACGCCGACACCGAGCTCAGCCCCACCAGCCACGAGATCAATGAGGCGATCACCGACCCGGACACCCAGACCGGCTGGTACGACTCCAGTGGCTTCGAGAATGGCGACGAGTGCGCCTACATCTTCGGCGGGACCCAGGGCACAGCTGGTCACCTTTACAACCAGGTAATCAACGGCGGCCACTTCCTGACCCAGGAGGAATTCAGCAATAAGGACTTTGCCCTCACCGGCGGCGGGTGCGTGCAGAGCGCCAACGCGGAGGCCTGATCGCGGCTCCGCCAGGGGCCCGGTCCTGGAGCAATCCAGGACCGGGCCCCGGTTTTGCGCCGACGGGAGCACGCGGGCCGCTCACGAGTGTTTAGCTCGTGTGCCTCGTCGCCAGCGGGCCGGTGGCGTACCGTAACGGTTCTTGAACGCGCGGCTGAATGCCGCCTCCGACGTGTAGCCCACGTTCTTCGCGATGAACGCGACCGGAAGGGAGGTGTCGCGGAGCAGGCCGGTGGCGGCGTCGAGGCGTACGTGCACGAGATAGGTAGCTGGCGGCTTCCCGACGCGAGCGACGAACCGCGCGGCAAACGCCGACCGGGAAAGGTTGCACGCTCGGGCCAGTTCCTCGACTGTCCAGTCGTGGCCGGGGTCTCGGTGGACAGCGCTCAAGGCCGGACCGATCTGCGGGTCGAGCGCACCGGCCAGCCAGTTCGGTTCGGCGTCCGTGCCGGCTGCCCAGGCGCGCAGAATCTGGATGAAGATCAGATCGAGGATGCGGGCGACCATCACCGCCGATCCTTGAGAGGGCGATTGCATCTCGAATACGAGCATCCGGCGGGCCACTTCGAGCCCTTCGAGCGCTGGGCCGCGAGCGCCGCGCAGGATGATCATTGGCGGGAGGCTCGCGAGCAGGTGGCTCGCCTGCGGGTCGCCGATGGTGAATGTTCCGCAGAGCCAGCGGGCCGCCTCGGGTGCGCCCGCCCGCGCGATCGCGGGCGCACGGTTGCCTGCGTCGCTGAGGTGGTGCGGGTCGCCGCGCGGGAGCAGGACGACATCGCCGCGGCTTACGTGCTCGACGTACGGGTCTCCATCGATCCGAAGCACGAGTTCGCCCGCTTCGATGATGTGCAGGCTGCCGACATCGGCGAAGCCAACCGAGAACGTCCGCAGCGGAGCGTACGCGACGATCCGTTCTCCGCTCAGACGGACGCTCCGGAGCAACTCCGAGAGCAAGTCGTGCGGCCGACTATCTGCGTCGAGGCCGAGCGCGGCTTCCTCAGGCGCTGGCGGATCGGCAAACTCTTGCGGCGATTGGGGCAAATCGGCTGGCACCGCTGGACGATCGGCAAGATTTCCCGGCGAATCGGTCATGGTCGCTGCCCATTCCTCTGACTACAGTCGACAGACAGTGAGTGGAGCCAACGGCCGCTACCGGAAGTTCGGCCGACATCATCGTCCAGGTCTGGGTCCGCTCGCTTGTGTCAACCGAGACTAACAACCAGGAGGTCATCCATGGCTGAGCAAGGCAAGCCGACCAAGATCAGCTTCGTCTATTCCAACCCCACCGACCCGGACGCCTTCGAGACGGCTTACTCCGACCAGATCGCGCTAGCGCGCAAACTCCCTGGCCTGACTCGGCTGCAGACGTCGAAGGTCTGGCCCAAGGAAGACGGCAGCCCATCCCCGGCGTACCGACTGTTGGACCTGTACTTTGCCGACTACGCGGCGGCCAGCGCCGCCGCCGCAGAGGCGGGGCCCCTTGTCGCCGCTACCGTCGAGCACGCCACCGGAGGCGTAGTGATCGCATTCGCGGAAGTCCTCGAGGACGCCTAGGCCGATCCCAGTCCGTCGTCGCTGCAGCAAACAAATTGCCCCGGAGGGAAAGATCCTCTCCGGGGCACTCTGGCGTGGCCCTTGGCCATAGGCTCTTTCCGGTCGATTTATTATTTCAGCTCGTCCTGATCGACGCAGCCTGAATGGGTCGGCAGGATTTGCCGGGTACGATTGCAATATGCGCGGAGGTCTGCGATTCCGCGGCCCGGCGTCTGCGGATGAGAAGGGATAGGGATAGGCCGACACAACCACTCAGATCTCGGACAGAAGGCCTGTATGGGGACAGAACGCTCTCTCATTTATGTACCGGTGCTGCACAGTCCTGGTGATATGGGGTCGCTCGCCGGCATCATCCCGCAGCCCGCGGACTACGGCGTGCAGGTCGGCAGATACTGGGATGCCGTCGAATCCGATTTCCACACCATGCGTCGCCGGTGGCAAGAAGTCCGCGTCTATCAGGACGGCCTGCCGGATACCAGGGCCGACATCCTGGCCCGGATTGTCGCCGACGTTGACAGCCCGAACTACCGACTGCTGCGCTGGCTCGCCAGTCAGGGAGCCACGGTGGTCGGTACCGAGGACCCGGTCCTCCTGCAGGAGGAGTACGAGTTGCTGAAGGCGAGCGTGACCGACGAGGCGGCGAGGCAAGCTTACGCGGCCCGTGCGACCGGGCTGCTGGAGAACAGGGACCGCTATATCGCCACGCGGATCGGTGACACGCTGCCGTCAGCCGGCACGGGCGTGCTCTTCATCGGCCTGCAGCACGAGGTGGCGAGGATCCTGCCGCCTGACATCCATGTAACCAGCTTGCGCGCTTGCCACGAACTGCTTTCGTCTGTCGTAAGGAAGCTGGGCATCACACGGGCGAAGGCGGAGGGACAAGGGTAGTGCTAATGGCGCGAACGGCCGTCAGCAGCGTGAACTACCCCGGCGCCGCCGCAATCAGGGCAGGATAGGTTGCGCTCGCTCCGGGGGACCACTCCGTCGCCGCCGCAACGGGAACAGGTCAGGTGCGGTTCCCGGACGGTCTGGGCTCCTCTTCCTCCGCAGCTGCTGCAGGTCAGCCTGGTGTGGGGGTGTACCCCGAGCCCTCGGCAGTAGGCGCACTTTACCCGTGGTTCCGGCACGTCCACGACGCCGCGCCCCAGGCAGACCTGGCAAGCCGACGGCGGAGAGAGAATTCCGAAACGATCACGCCCTGTCCCGGCACAGAAGGCGCAACGCACAGAAAGCTCCCGCTGGGTCTTACTCATGCTGGCAACCACCTTCTGCTCGACGATGCGCGGCCAGGAATCAGATCATCCCGTGGCACGCACATTATTTACCCGCCTTTTATAAAATTTACCCTATTGTCGCGATTCCGGCGGCTTTCCTCGCTGGTCCTGCAATTTCTTTCAGCCTAGCAAACGTACCCGTGAAGCTATAAGGGGGCCACGGTCCTGTGAAACGCACCTCGGCATCCGTTTCCCGGCTCACTTGCTCGAGATAATCACCAACCCGCAGCACGCCGGCCTGATCGGTAAGCAAGGAGAGGTTGAGTATCATAATTTTCCCGCGCACCGGCCGCGGCCTGTTTACCTGCACATCGTCGACCAGCGCGGCAAGCATTTCGCCATGGCGGCGGAAAACTGCTTCCGCCTCCCGTCCGGCCCTCTCGCGCTGCTCGCGCCGTAGCTGATGACGGGCAAAATAGGCGTGCCCGCGCGGGCGCAGCGGGGGAGATTCCGCCTCCCCGGCCTCGGCCGCGGCTGAGGCCTCCGCGTCGCAGAGGATCTGGACCCCCACCTCGACGCGCCCCCGCAGAGCCTGCAGGCGACTGCGCAGGGCGGCATGATGTTCTTCAAGCCAGCCGGCCACGTTCGCCTCAGCGCTATGGCCAGGATCGCCGCGGACGATGATGTCGAAGCTCATCGGCAGGACGGTCCCCGCAGACTTCCATGCTTCCTCGATGACCGCGTTGTGCGCAGCGATCCAGCTGCATACTTCTGTTTCGCCGCCCTGGTAAGGCTCGGGGGCGCAAGCGTGCGTAAGCACGGCGATGTCTCGGTGGCGGATGGAATGTACCGGTCCCCCGTCCAGCGCAGGCGCGCAGACCACGGGGGCCGCGTCGTAAGCCGGCAGGACGCAGTAGAGATAGCGGGCGCTGGCCGTCATGTCAGACCATTCCCCCGGATGCCCAGTGCGCGGTGCAGTCCGCGGATGACGAGCGTTCCAGCCGCGCTCACAGCGCACCGCGGTTCGCCGACGACTTGCTCGGGAAGCCCTATCCAGCGATCATGGCTGTGCGGGTGACGCAACACGAGACCGCGGCCGTCGGCGGTGGCATGGGCGGATGGCGGCGCGCCGCGCGCCTGGGTCGGGACGCTGGTGATCACGAGCAGTTCGTCACCTTCCATACACACCTCTGTCGGAACGCGGGATGCCAGCCAGCCAGCGGCCACCTTCTCGCCGATGCGCCAGGTCTGCTGCCTCACCTCCCGTGACGCCGCGTCGAAATACCTGTCGGCATAACGGACCGCGGGACCGCCGAGCACGGGCACGAGCTGCCGGAAGCCCGCATGCATCTCGGCGAGCAGGGACTCCTCCGTCTCGGCGCCGATTAGCGCCATGAGTTCGGCGGTCGTCGCATGGCCGCGGCACGCGAGGTAGTCAAGCATCAGAGCGGACGCACCGGGCAGCCCGGTCAGCCGCGCGGCAAGCCGACGAGATACCGGGGCGGGCGGTTCCGCGGCGGATGCCTCGTCTGGCGGAACAGCCAGCCGCTGTCCGAGAATGGCTTCCCAGTCATCTAGCCGGGCGGTGATCAGCCAGCACAAGCGCCGCCGCGCCGCCGCCGCGGGCTGGTACGTCAGCCGCAGAACGTGCTTGCTGACCAGGATGAATGTCCGCCGTTCCCGGTTCAGGGCCGTGATGGCGGCCAAGTCGATCTTGACGGCGGCTGGCCCGCCCGAATTGTGAAAGGTGAACGTGGAACCTTGCCAGCCCAGCCAGCCGAGACGCCAGCAGCCCCGCGGGCTGACACTGAGGGCGCCCTGAGCTCGCAGCATCGGTCCTTCCCGGGTTAGGTCACGCATAAGCGCGCTCTGTCTCCTCTCGCCGCGGCCTCGCAGCCACGGCGTGGATGAGGTCGCCGACGAGTTCGTCGAGGTCATCGCGTACGCTTCGCACCGCGTCCACCACACCGTGCTCGGTCTTGATCTGGTCGACGGCATCCTCCAGTTCAGCGAGGGCATCGCCGAGCCGCTCGATCTCGGAGTCGGTCAGCCTTCCCCCCTCGACGCGGCGGACAGCGGCATGGACGAGTGCCTCCTTGACCACCTCCAAGAGGGCGACGACGAGCGCCAGCAGTCCCCGTCCCAGGTTGTCCTCTTCGAGGTCAAGCATCGCCGTCCCCCCGGTACGCGACTCGCCGTATGGCCGTAGGCCAGTCGCTGACGTTCTCGCCGGTGAACAGGGCCTCGGCCTGGCGCCCTCCGGCTCCATGGCTGACGACGAGCACGTCCCGAGCGCCGAGGTTTCCGAGTTCGCGGCGCTCGACCGCCAGGTTCCCGATCTGTGTCAGCGGCACGCGCAGCAGGACGCCCGGACCGACGTCTGCCCGCCAGGTGAGCTCATTCGCCGTCAGTACCGCCCAGCCGGACTTCCATTGCGCCTGGCCATCCTCAGGCAGCCAGCGGTGCCACAACTGACCCGCGGCGGCGGCGCCGAGCCCGAGCGATCCCACGTCAGCCGCGGAGAGCTTCGTTATGGTGCGGCCGAGCCCGCGGAGCCGGTCTGTCAGGCACGCCTCCAGGACATCCGCCTCGGCGGTGTAGAGCGCCGCCAGGGTTCCGTCCTCCAGCGCCAGGCAGGTGACGTCGCGACGGCCGCCCGCGACGTTCTCGCGCACGATACGACCGACGCCTGCGATGGCGCTCACCTCGACAGCGAAGAGGATCTCCTGAGGCAGCGGCCGGATCAGCAGGAGACGCTGGTCAGTCAGCAGGAGGCGGCCGGGACGCCAGACCTGCCAGATGCCTTCGGTTTCGTGGTATGACCCGTACAGCTCGACCTGGACCTGCTCGCCTGGCCGCAGGGCCAGCTGCAGCCACTGCGCCTCGTGGTTCTCGATGGCGCGCGTTTGCGAATCCCAGGCCTCCATCATGCCGTACTGCAGCATCGTCTCGATCGCGGCTATCGCAGCGTGAAGGCTGATACCGATCAGCGGGATGCCCGCCACGCCGACGATGAGGTCGAGCTTGACCACGACCCCCTTGTCCATGACGCGCTCGATCAGATCCGTCATCGTCGCTCGGGATTCACGTTGGGGCTCCATAGGCGGCGATCCGCCTCAGCGGGCCGGGACATGCGCGGGTTCCGCCGAAGCGAGTGGCTGGGCGAACGTCCCGCCGTAACCGTGGCCGCGCACCTGCGCCGGCGTGACCGCGCGCCAGGCAGGCGCCTGCAGGTTCGTGCCGGACGGGAATTCGAGGCCATATTTCGCCGCGGTCTCGAAGGAAGCGAGCGCGGCCCGGATCTTGATGCCCAGCAGCTCGACTCCGGCCAGCGAGACCATGATGTCGGCGTTGATCACAAGACCCTTATCCAGTACAGCGTCGATAACGTCAGCGAGACCGTCACCGTGGTTCCTGGCCGGCTCAAGCCCCACGGGTCTCCTCCGCTGACGGCAGAACCGGGACCGGCACGATCACTTCCGCGATCCAATCCGTTTCATCGCGTCGGCGCAGGCCGGTGCGATGCCAGGTGACGAGCTCGCCCTCGTCGTTCACCCGGACCTCATACGCGCCGACGATGCCCTGAGCCTCGGGTATCCGGTCGAGTTCAATCATCTCGACCGTCAGCCGCCATCCGCCTGCGTCCTTGTCCGCCCCAGAAACGAGCAGCGGCTCCAAGTTCGTGGCCGTGGCGAGCTGTGCCTTGGCCCGCTCGGTGATCTGCATCAGCTGCACTACCAGCTCCTCTCGTTGATAATCGCGTTCAGTCGTGCGAGCAACTCGGCCTCGGCCGAGTCGTATGCGTCCTCGCTGATCAGGCCGGCGTCCAGGCGCTGCTGGAGTTCCAGCATTTCGCGGCGGATGGCCTGCGGATCGTTCAGCTCGCGGTCGGCCGCATCCCGGATCTCCGCCAAGACAAACGTGAGCCCGCTGACCGGCAACATCACCGGGGCGAGCAGAAGATTCTTCAGAAGTCCCATCGCCGTCCCCTCACCTCGGCTGCTTCCGCTTGCTCATGGCCCGCCGAGGCCGACGAAGTTGTAGGGGGGCAGCGGACCCGCGAGCACGAAGCCAAGCCGGCCTGCGTGGATACGGTCCAGGCCATGCACGGCCGCCTCGAAAGGCTCGATCCGCGGACGATCAACTAGGAACGCCGCATTGAGCACCATCAGCTCTGAGATCGGATCGTTCCTGCGGATGTCGACTACGTGCGGCTCGAGTGCGCCAGCAAGGTCGTTCGCCTCCTGCTTGCGCTTTGCCGTCAGCGCCTTGGCGGCCCGCTCGCCGAGCTGAAGCCTCGCCTCGTAGGTCGCCGCAGTTGGATGCCTGGTCAGGCGATCGCGCAAAGCGCGGAGGTCACGGTCGTCGGTGATGGCTTCAGCGAAGACGGACTGCAGGTCCGTCCACGACGCCTTCAACCCGAACTCGACCCGGCCGGCCACCCGATCGAGCAGCCGCCGCAGCTCGGCCCAGCGCTCCTCCAGGAAGTTCGCCACCACCCACTGCGGGCTCGGCAATATCGTGCCCAGCCGGGTGGGCAGGATCTCAGTCGTGCGCATCACCTCGTCGACTACCGCCTGGTGCCCGCGGACGTTCGCACGCGTCACCTCGTATCTCGGCAGCGGGTCGTCGCTCAGGACCGCCGCCAGGCCACGGTGCGAGAGCGTGTAGACGGGACCCGCGTCGCCGATCGGTGGTACGTCGAGCACCAGCGGATCACCGTCGCGGACCACGCCGTAGAGGTACACCGCAGTCCCCGGGCTCATTGTCGGCCGTCCAGCGCGGCGCCGTCCTGTTCGCTCCGCCCGATCGTCACCATCAGCGCCGAGCCATCGGCCGCATCGCCCCAGACGCGACCGCGGGCATAAGCCAGCAGGTCAGAGCGCGCCGCGTTGAGTGCGGCGAATCGCTGAGCGGCGTCGGTGCCGGCTAGCTGGCAATCGGGGTGGAACTGCCTGGCCAGCCGCCGGTAGCTCGAAAGCACCGCCTGCTCGGAGATCTCGCCCGCCAGTCCGAGGAGGGCGCGGCCTGCCGCCAGCCGTTCGGAGTCGAATCGGATGATGCTGACCGTGCCGAAGGTATAAGGCGGGAGCGGGCCGATGATACGGAGCAGGTAAGACCCTGCGAGTTTCGCATCCAGTCGATCGATAGCCGCCTCAAACTTCGCCATCGCCGACCGCGGCACGAGGAACGCGACATTGAACACCAGCTCATCTGAGAGCAGGGCGTTCGGCTGAACACGTTCCGCCAGCGGCCCGGCGGCCTCCAGGAGCATCTGGTGACCAAGCGCGCGACGCCGGTCAAGGGCTTCCTTGACGATCTTGCCGACGTTGACCTGCTGAGCAAGACGTTCCTCTGGCGGAGCCTGCACGGCCAGCGACTTGGCTTTCATGACCTCCGGATCGCGGGCGACGTCGCCCAGGACTCGCTGCAGGTCCCAGGTCGCCGCCACCTCCACCTCGACGAGGCCGGAAAAACGTGCCAGCGATGCCCGTACCAGGTCGCCCCAGCCGGTCAACAGCGTGCGGACTTCGTCTTCTGAGGCCAGGATCGTCCCGAACTGCGCAGGAAGCACGTCGCCCCGTTCGAGTGCGTCCTCGATCACCCGCTGGTGGATGGCCAGCCGGTGCAGCAGTTCCGGCCGCCGCAGGCCGCTCATCGCGGGGCCTGCGTGACGGCCGACGATGGCCGACGCGCCGCCGACGGCGATCGCCGTGACCGGAGACTGCCCGTCGGGCATTCCCTGCGCGCGAAGCGGGGTGCGAAGGGCTCCGGCCGTGGCCACCCCGTAGACATAGGTCGGTGTCTCAGCCATCATCGCCTCTGCGCCGCTTGCGTGCCCCCATCGTGGCCAGCGCGGCCGACATGTCAGCCTGCGTGACGTCAAGACGTTCAAGGTCGGTGTCCGCGGTCTCGGCGTCCTGCCCGATGAACCTGCGTGCCGCCGCCATGGTGGCATCGCGGCAGAGGCCCGCGAGGTCGGCACCCACGAAACCCTTTGTCTCCGCCGCCAGCGCGTCCAGATCGATATCGGCGGTGAGCGGCCGGCTCCGGGTGTGCACACCGAGAATCGCCCGGCGTGCGGCCTGGTCCGGAAGTGGTATATCGATCTCGACGTCGAAGCGGCCGGGCCGCAGCAAGGCCGGATCGAGGATGTCTGACCGGTTGGTCGCCGCCAGCGTGACGACTCCGCGCAGTTCCTCGATGCCATCCAATTCGGTAAGCAGCTGGCTCACGACGCGTTCAGTCACGTGGCTCTCACCGCCACCGCCGCCGCGCCGGGGGGCCAGCGCATCGATTTCGTCGATGAAGACGATGCAGGGGGCCGCTTGGCGCGCCTTCTTGAAGACCTCACGGACACCCTTCTCGGACTCCCCGATCCACTTGGAGAGCAATTCCGGCCCCTTGATCGAGATGAAGTTCACGCCGCTCCCGCGCGCGGCCGCCTTCGCCAGCAGCGTCTTCCCGCTGCCAGGAGGGCCGGTGAGCAGGATGCCCTTTGCTGGCTGCGCACCGACACGGGTGAGTACGGCCGAATGCAGCAGGGGCCACTCCACGGCCTCGCGAAGTGCCATCTTCGCTTCCTCCATGCCGCCGATGTCGTCCCAGGAAACATCGGCCACTTCGGTGAACACCTCCCGCATCGCGGAGGGCTCTATCTCGCGGAGGGCGTCAAGGAAATCGCCCATGGTCACCTCGAGCTCCGCCAACCGCTCGTAGGGAAGTTCCGCGGCCGCCAGGTCGATGGTCGGCATGAGCCTGCGCAGCGCGGCCATCGCGGCTTCGCGCGCGAGCGCTTCCATGTCGGCTCCGACGAAACCGTGTGTGGCACCGGCGAGGTGATCGGGATCGACATCGGCCGCGAGCGGCATACCCCGGGTGTGGATCTCGAGGATCTCGCGGCGACCGTTGCGATCCGGGATGCCGATCTCGATCTCCCGGTCGAAGCGGCCTGGCCTGCGCAGGGCCGGATCGAGATTCTGCTGTATGTTGGTGGCCCCGATCACGATCACCTGACCACGGGTCTTCAGCCCGTCCATCAGCGCCAGCAACTGCGCGACCACTCGCTTCTCGACCTCGCCCTGCACCTCGGTTCGCTTGGGCGCGATGGCGTCTATCTCGTCGAGGAAGACGATGCTCGGCGCGCGCGCCTGCGCCTCCTCGAACACCCGCCGCAGGTTAGCCTCGCTTTCCCCGTAGAACTTGTGGATGATCTCGGGCCCGTTGATATGCAGAAAGTGCGCCGCCGTTTCATTCGCCACCGCCCGGGCGATCAGTGTCTTTCCGCATCCGGGTGCGCCGTAGAGTAGAACTCCCCGGGGCGGGTCTATGCCGAGCCGGTCGAACACCTCCGGGAAGCGCAGCGGCAACTCGATCATCTCCCGGATCCGCGCAATCGTCTTGCCCAGGCCTCCGATGTCCTCGTACGAAATCTTCACGGTGCGCCGTTCAGCGCTCTCACCGGTTATCTGGATGTGCGTCCCGGCCTGGATAAGAACGAAGCCCCGGGGGGTCGTACTCTCCACGGTGAAATCCTGCGGCCGTGATCCGAAGAGATTGACCCGGATCCGGTCGGCGGCCTGGACCACGAGACCATCGACCAGGCGCCCGACATAGGAGGCATCTCTCGCCTGCTGCGTCAGCCGCGACCGGCCGATAGGCGAGAGCGTCACGGTCCGGGCGTCCTGGATAGCGGCAAGCTCCACACCGACCCGCTGGTCGAGTCCGGCGCCTGCGTTCTCGCGGGCAATCCCGTCGATCTGGATGAGCCCTTTCCCGCGCGCGTCGGGATATGCCGGCATCAGCTTGAGTGCGGTGGCTCGTTCCCCCGTGATCGCCACGACGTCGCCGATGCTCGCGTGAAGGCCCTCCATGCTGTCCGGGTCGATACGGGCGATCCCGCGGCCAACATCCTTAGGAAGCGCCTCCGCGACGCGCAAGGTCAGCGGGGGCGATTCGTCGCGTACCGGCGAGCGAGCCATGGCGAAGTCCTCAGCCTCGACCCTGCGTTTTGGTGAAACGCAACTCCAGGTAGCCGTTCTGATAGCTCTGCTGCTGCCCCGGATCGACCGCCGCGGGGAGAAGGATCTCCTTCTCGTACTTCCGCTTCGGCCCTTCCGCCGATAGCGCCAGAACATCTCCGTGGACCTCAAGGTGGATGTCCTTCTCCTGGACCCCTGGGATCTCGGCGACGACCACGATCTGCTCGCCCTCGTCGAAAACGTCGACGAGGGGTTCACGAGTATCGCTGACGACAGGTCCCTCCGTCGTGTCTCGGACGTTCCCGAAACGCTCGACGGTCGGGGTTCCTCCTATCCCCGTGCGCACCGAGAAGCCGTAGACGCCGCGCACGCCACCAGGCGAGGTGAACTCCCGCTCCCCGGTCGTCGCCTGCTCGCCCTGCTCAGCGAGGCGCTCGGCTAGGTTGATCAAGTCCCCCAAGCCGCGCAGCAGGCCCCCGACGCCTTCGCCTCCCGGGCGCTTAGGGCGCGTTCCCCCCGATGTCATCTAGCCCACCTCGTTTTCGGCACGGTTGGTCAGTTACGGAACTCGATTTCGCCAGCAGTGGGCCTGCGGCGCGGAACCTGCGGCCTGCCGACCGTCCCAGGCAGCTGCCTGTGCAGGCGATCGGCCTGGGCGTCGATCTCGGCCAGGCTCCGCCTGATCCGCACGAGCCTGCGCTGCCAGGACTCCTGCTGGCTGAGGAGTCGCTGTCTTTCCCGCGCCAGCCCGGTCAGCAGGGCGTATGCGTATTGTTCAGTGACCAGGCCTTGGCAGGCCGACCTCCTGGGGGCGCTGCGGATGTCCTGAGCGGTACGGAGGCGTTTCATGTACGCACCTGGCTGGACTGGGCGGTAGGGCGGGCCGGGGCGGGGATGCGGGCTGAGGAGGACGCGCGAGCTGGGCGGCGGCTGGCTGTGCCGGGCGCGTGCTGGCGGATCATCTCCTGGACTTGCTGCCGGACCGCTTGCGGTGTCAGCCCGTTCCAGCCGCGCCGACCTGTCTCGCTGGAAAGCACGTCCTGGCACGCCTGCTCGAAGATCGGATCTCCAGCCTGCGCGGCCGCACCTTGCTGTCCCAGTACCCGTGCGATCACGATCGCACTACGCACCGTATGACGATCGACCCCGCCCAGCACCTGCCGACTCGCCCGCACCAGCCGCACCACCGTCAGTGCATCGGCCTCGGTGAGCCCTGACCGGGCTCGCACGATAGCGGTCTCGGTCGCCTCGTCAAAGGATTCCAGGTCGATCGTCACGATCCGCTCGAATAGCGCGTCCTGCGCCTGGTGTACTCCCGCGTACTCCACCGGGTTGCTGGTGAAGATGGCCACGAAGTTAGGGTGGACCGGCACGTAATCTCTCCCCTCCCGATCCCGTGCCGGGAGCACTAGCACTCCCTCTTCCAGCACTGAGAGCAGCGCGTTGTTCGCCTCTGGCCGCGACCGGGTGAACTCGTCATACAGCAGCGTCAGCCCTTCCCGGCAGGCGACCGTCAGCCGGTTATCCACCCAGTGCGGAGCAACGTCATCTTCGGTCTTCAGCACTGACTGGACGAAATGATCTACCACCCGCCTGCGCCGGTATCCGGCCTGCCGACCCACAAGGTCCGAGCTGCCGTATTCGTCATCACCCACCATCAGCATCACGGGCCTGCCCAGCTGGTTGGCGACATGCATGGCCAGCGTGGTCTTTCCGACCCCGGACGGACCGCGGAAATGCACTGGGCACCCGGCCTGCACATATCTAAGCGCGCGGGCCGTGACCCCTTTCACATAAGCGGTCTCGACGAAATCAGAACGCGGAGCCGCCTTGATCGTCGCAGAACCTGCATACACCATATGCGCCTCTCCGGATACTGGTTGATCAGAGAATTCACAAAATTCCTGAATTAAAAGGAAATGTCGTTCACTGGAAGGGCCGAATTTATTCAGGAAAGGAAAAAATGCGTACCCCGGGCAGCGAGTACCGGGGCGAAGTCGTAATCGTCCGCAGCCCGCCAGATCAGTTCTTGCTTGCGACTACGGCCGTTAAGCCGACCAACGCCGTCCAGCAGAGCGGCTGAGGCCCACCCTGCAATTCAG
Source organism: uncultured Actinomycetes bacterium (assembly GCA_963819785.1). Classification (GTDB taxonomy): domain Bacteria; phylum Actinomycetota; class Actinomycetes; order Streptosporangiales; family Streptosporangiaceae; genus Palsa-504. The sequence continues at coordinate 116,953 of CAWFXW010000027.1, forward strand.
GCCCGCCGCGGTCGCTGACCGGGTGCCCGGAAACTGGCACCCGGTCATGCGCCGCAGTCACATATCAGAATTATCCGATACTGTCGCCTTCGGTGCCTCCGCCTTCATCGCTGCCCTCGGTATCGGTGGCTTCGCCGCCTGCGGCGCTCCCCGCTGCTGCGGAGGCTGAGCAGCCCGGCGTACCGGCGTTCGGGGCGTTCCGGCGCGACGGCCTCCGATCACCGCGGTGTGCGCACGCCATATGGCGTCCAGCTCATGGAACTCAGCCATCCGCGCGCGCGCTTCCTGCGCCGCCTCGGCCACCCGCTCACGCTCGGCCTTGACCCGCTCACGCTCGACCATGGCCCGGGCATGTGCATCGCTCGCGGCCTGCGCCGTCCGGTGACGAAAGAAGCTGTCCATCATGTCAGCGATCTCGCTGTTGCGCCTCGATATCTCCGCCAGGCGCTCGTGCGCTTCTTCGGCGGTAGTCGCCCGCAGCTCGCGAACGCCCATAGCGCGGTACTGGGCGTCCTTTGCGGCAGTTTCCTCCCGCTCCTTTTCACCTTCGAGTCGACGCGAGAACGCCGCCTCAAGATCGCTCACGAGAAGCCGCATCTCGCCTAGGATCGCCATTCGTCGTTCTCCCCCTATCCTGTTGCTGGAAGTGACGGCCCAGCACATCCGCAGGACCCAGCAAATACGGTGAACTGGTCTCAGGGAGAACATGAACGGGCACCGGCCCGATCAGTTTGCCCCGCGCCTGCTTTCCCTGTTCACTGGGCCCTATGCGGATGGCGTCCCTATGCCTCCGCCGCTGTCGCGGTCAGGCCAACAGCCTCGGCGTACTTCAGGTAGGTCTCCACCGAAGCCACGACGACCCGGGCCTCGATAGCCAGGAGTTCGATGCCGACGAGGGACACTCGCACCCACGCGTCGATCACGATTCCCTTGTCAAGAATCCGATCAATTACCTCGACCAGACTTGACGAGCCGATTGCCTTTTCTACAGCCACTGGTCATCCCCCTGTAATGAGCCTGCAGATAGACGACATCTTTGCCCACCGACCCCACTTGTCTAGAGGTCTAGGGAGGCGTCGTCTTTGACGAGACTATACCCGGCAATCAGGTCCCGCAAGTCCCACGAGTGAGAATCAATCAAAAAGCTCCATTCCTGTATCCCTGGATCCTGGCGCCTCAGATGGGACGACCACGCCAAACTCTTATTTCCATATCAAGCCGACATATTGTGGCGCTTCTACAGCTATTAGTCATATATCGGCGATCACCTACTATTGTGCTGAAATGCTGAACTCATCGTCTTCGCGCCGTCCTGCGTTACGCGCAAGCGCCGCGTATAGGTCCGATTGAGTGACCTTGAGTCGTGACACGTCAGGGGGGGCGCCGCCATCGATTCGGGTGATCACCCTGCGCACCGCCGCCATGGCGGCTTCCCGGCAGATGCCGGCCAGATCGGCTCCCATACAGTCCTCCGTCGCCGCGGCTAGCAACGCGAGGTCGACGTCGTCGGCTAGCGGCTGGTGCCTGGTATGCACCTCAAGAATCGCCCGCCTGGTCGCGGCATCGGGAGGCCCGACCTCGATCTGCATATCGAACCGGCCCGGCCGCAGCAGGGCGGGGTCCACGATGTCGGGCCGGTTCGTTGTCGCGAGGGTAACCACTCCCCGGAGTTCCTCGATTCCGTCGAGCTCAGTCAGGAGCTGGCTTACCAGCCGCTCACTGACATGGTTCTCCCCCCCGCCGCCCCGGCGCGGGGCCAGTGCGTCGATCTCGTCGAGGAAGACGATGCAGGGCGCGGCCTGCCGTGCCTTACTGAAGACTTCCCGAATCCCTTTCTCGGAGTCCCCTACCCACTTGGACAGCAGCTCAGGTCCCTTGACCGAGATGAAATTCACGCCGCTCTCGTGCGCGATCGCCTTCGCCAGCAGTGTCTTGCCGCCTCCGGGCGGCCCGGTAAGCAAGATCCCTTTCGCCGGACGCACGCCGGCATGGGCAAGCACCGGTGCGTAACGAAGCGGCCACTCCACTGCCTCGCGCAGAGCCGCCTTCGCCTGTTCCAGCCCGCCTACCTCGTGCCAGGTGACCTCAGGTATCTCGGTAAATAGTTCGCGTAGCGCCGAAGGCGCCACCTCGTCGAGGGCTGCGGAGAAGTCGCTCATGGTTACCTCGAGCGCCATCAGCTCGCTGTAGGGAATATCCGCCGTCGCCTCCCCGACGCTCGGCATGAGCCGTCGGAGCGCGGCCATCGCGGCTTCGCGCGCGAGCGCCTTCAGATCGGCTCCGCCGAAGCCATGCGTGACGGCCGCGAGGTGAGCCACGTCAACGTCGCCGGCCAGCGGCATCCCCTGCGTGTGGATCTGCAGTATCTCGCTGCGTCCGTCACGATCAGGGATGCCGATCTCGATCTCCCGGTCAAAGCGGCCGGGCCGACGCAGTGCCTGATCGAGATTCTGCGGGATGTTCGTCGCGCCGATCACGACCACCTGACCGCGCGTTTCCAGGCCGTCCATCAGCGCGAGCAGCTGCGCCACCACGCGCTTCTCGACCTCGCCCTGCACCTCGCCTCGCTTGGGCGCGATACCGTCGATCTCATCCAGGAAGATGATCGAGGGCGCCTTCGCCGCGGCCTCCGCGAAGATCTTGCGGAGATGAGCCTCGCTCTCACCGTAGAACTTGTGGATGATCTCCGGCCCGTTGACGTGGATGAAATGTGCCGCAGTCTCGCTGGCGACCGCCCTGGCCAGCAGCGTCTTGCCGCAACCAGGCGGCCCGTACAGCAGCACTCCTCGCGGCGGGTCGATTCCCAGCCGCTCGAACGCCTCCGGGAACCGAAGTGGCAGCTCGATCATCTCGCGTACGCGCGCCACTGTCCCGCCGAGACCACCGATGTCTGCATACGAGACCTTCAGCCTGCTCCCGCGGTTGCCCGGCTTCCCGGCCATGCTCACCACGCGGACCCGCGTGTCCGGCTGGATCATTACGTGGCCGCCGGGTACCGTTCCGCTGACCTTGAAATTCTGCGGCCGGGACCGGAGAACCGGCACGCTGACACGCTCGCCAGCTTGCACCACGAGCCCGTCGATGAGCGGTCCGACATGGGAAGCGTCTTGTGCTTGCGGCGCGCGCACGGCTCCGATGGGTGTCAGCGTCACCACCTGAGCAGCCCGTACCTGCATCACTTTCACGCTTACCTGCTCGTGGAGCCCGGTGCCGACGTTCTCGCGAGCGATGCCGTCGATCTGGATCTGGCGCTTGCCCCGCTCGGCGAGATACGCAGGCACGATCTTCAGCGCGGTCGAGCGCTGCCGCCCATCAACGAGTATCACGTCGCCGACTTTTGCCCCGATGCGTGCCATATCGGCGGGGTCGAGTCGTGCCACGCCGTGGCCTGCGTCCTTCGGAACAGCCTTCGCGACTCGCAGGGTCAAGCTGTGTGTCTGGCCGTCCAGCGAGAAGGTCATATGTGCCGTTCCTCCCGAGAGCGACCAGCAAGGACGCCGATGCGAGACGGGTCAGGGCCGGGCGAGCTGCCGGGCTGGCGACCATCACGTACGTTTCGGATGTAACTGATGGTTTTTATGTTACCTAATAGGAGATATGACCGTATTTAGATTTGTATGATCTGGGTCACACCGCCGGGTAGGGTGCAGCCCACAGTCCGGCCGGGTGACGCGCAACTGATGCGTCGCTGAGACGCCGCCTCACCAGCTTCCAGCAGTACGTGGACACCGGCCAGTGGCAGGACGTGGTTGACGCGCGTTAGCTGAGCATTCCGCCGGGGTCACCCGCTCCAGCCTCCGCCTTCGAGCACGATCTGGTCGCATACGTGCTGGTAAGGTGGGGTGGGGTGGGGTGAGCGCAAATGCCGGTTGACGTCGCGTTCGTGCGTGTGCTGGGACCGATTCAGGTCGTCACCACCTCCGGACTGGCGCTCGATCTGCCCAGCGCGAGCCAGCGCCGACTGCTTGCCCGGCTGGCCGTGGACGCCCCGCGGGCGCTGCGGTTGGACCTGCTCTGTGACGTGCTCGCGGTCTCGCCGGGCGCGTTGCGGACGATTGTGTCGCGACTTCGCAAGGGTTTCGGCGACACCATCGTCGAGGCGTCGCAGGGCCGGTATCGTCTCGGCGCTCCCGTCGACGCCACCCTGTTCGCCACCTTGCTGTCGCGGGCGGGGGCCGATGACAACCGGATCGGGACGCTCGAACGGGCGCTGGCGCTGTGGACTGGCCCGGCGTTCGAGGAGTTCGCGGGCGAGGCGTGGGCCGAGCCCGAAGTCGTCCGGCTGGCTGAGCTGCACGCGTCGGCGGTCGAGGACCACGCGGTCGAGCTGATCGGCGCGCGACAGTGGGCGGAGGCGATTGCGGAGCTCAAGGCGCACGTCTCGGTGCATCCCCTGCGGGACAGGCCGTGGGGTCTTCTGGTCCAGGCGCTCGGCGGCGCCGGCCGCCAGGCCGACGCCCTGGCGGCGTTCGGGGAGTACCGGGCCTATCTGGCCGAGTGGGTCGGGACCGAACCGTCAGCCGGAGTGCGCGACATCCAGCGGCGGATCGCGGCCGGGTGGGACGGAATCGAGGAGCAGGGCCAGCCGGGATCACCGCAGCCCGCGGGGCCATCATCCTGGCGTGGGAACGGCTGGTTGCCGTTGCAGGCCGAGCTGGCCCGGGGACCGGCCATGGTCGGGCGAGCCCGCGAGCTCGAGTTGCTGGCCGCAGAGGCGGCTCAGGTAGGCGGGTCGGGCTTGCGGACCGTCATCGTGGAGGGCGAGGCGGGGATCGGCAAGACGACCATGCTGGGCGCGTTCGCCCGCGCGGTACGAGACAAGGGCGCAGCGGCAGTGCTCTACGGGCGTTGCCAGGACGGGCCCGCCGCGCCGCTGGAGCCATTCCGGTCGCTGATCGGGCACCTGGTCGAGCACGCGCCGACGGACGTGCTGCGGGCGCACGTCAGCCGCTGCGGAGGGCACCTGGTCCGCATCGCGCCACGCATGGCCGACCGCGTCGAACTGTCCGGCGCTTCGGTCAGCGACGAAGCTACCGACCGGCACTTGCTGTTCGAGGCGGTCAGCGACGTGCTGTCGCGACTGGCCGCGATCAGCCCGCTCGTGGTTCTGCTCGACGACGTTCAATGGGCCGAGCCGACCGCGGTGCAGTTGCTTCGTCACCTCGGCCGTGCTCTGGTCAACGTGCCGGTGCTGCTGGTCCTGTCCGCTCGCGACACCGACGAACGGCGCTCGAGCGAGTTGCGGGCGGTGCTCGCCGACCTCGAATGCCGTCCCGGGCGGCGTATCTTCCTGGGTGGCTTCGACGACGACGAGCTCGCCGACCTGACGGCTTCGCTGCTCACGGTCAACGCGGCGGCGGTGACCTCGGCGGTTTCCGCCCGGCTGCGCGATCAGACCGCCGGGAACCCGCTGTATGCCACCCAGCTGGTCCGGCACTGGGCCGAGTCGGGGTACCTGGCGCTCGCCGCGACCGAGGTCGAGTTCGCCGACGGCGCGACGGGCGACGAGGTCCCGGCGAACCTGCGCAACCTGTTGTGGAGCCGCGTCAGCTCGCTCGGAGACCAAGTGGTGGAGGTGCTCTCGGCGGCCGCCGTGCTGGGCACGCAGTTCGCGGTGGGCGCGGTGATCGACATGGCCGGGATCTCCGAGAGCGACGCGATGGACGCTCTCGACATGGCCGAGGCGGCCGGGTTGCTGGCTGAGGTCGAGGCGCGGGCCCCGACGCTGCGGTTCGTGCACGTCATGGTCGCCCGCGCCGTGTACGGCGGGCTCCCGCGCGGGCGGCGCCGCCGCCTGCACGCGCAGGCTGCCGAGGTGCTGGTGAAGCGGGCCGGCGCACCCACGGTCCACCTGGCGGCGCAGATCGCCCGGCAGTACAACCTGGGCGGGATGCACGCCGAAGCTCGCCGTTGGGCGATAACGGCTGGCGATTACGCGGCCGGGCAGCTGTCGCCGGCCGAAGCGGCCCGCTGGTACCGGACGGCGCTCGACCACGGCGCCATCCTGGATGTCCCGGAGCACGAACGCGCCGATCTGCTCGTCCGGCTCGGCCACGCTCAGCAGCAGGCCGGTGATCCTGGCGCCCTCGCGACCTTGACCGAAGCGGCGGCGCTGGCCCGTGGCTGTGGTGCGCCCGCCATCGTGGCGGAGGCCGCCCTGGCCACCGACCGCGGGTTCCTGCGGCTCGGCACGGCCTCCCCCGCGCAGGTCGCGCTCGTCGAGTCCGCCCTCGAAGTGGCCGACGCCGATCCGGCCACACGCGCCCGGCTCCTCGCCCTGCTGGCCGAGGTTCTCGTCTCCGAGATGGCCGGGACCCGGCGCATCGGGCTGGCCCGGGAGGCCATCGCGCTGGCCGACGCCAGCCCCGATCCGGCGCTTCTGGCCAGGATCTGCTCGTCGGTGCTGCACGCCCTGTGGGGCCCCGACCTCGAGGCGACGCGGCTGCGCGCCGACGTGGCCAGCAGGTCGATCGCGGCCGCGGCGGCCGCCGGTGACCTGGATCTTGAATTCGCCGTGCACACCGCGGCCTACACCGTCGCCATCCAGCTGGCCGACCCGGCCGGAGCCGCCCGGAGCCTGGGACGGCTGCACGCCATCGCCGACGTGATCGGCGCCCCGCAGATGACCTGGACGGTGGGCTGGTTCGAGGCATTCGTCGCCACGATGCAGGCGCGCTTCGCCGACGCCGGCCGACTGGGGCGCGAGGCCGAGGCGATCGGCCTCACTCTGGGTGCCGCCGAGGCCCTGGACGTCTTCACCAGGCAGGCGGCCGTGCTGGCCACCATCGCCGGTCATCACGCCGAGCTGCCGCCGATCGTCGCGCAAGCGATCGAGGCCGGCCCGGTCAAGCTCACCTATCGCCTCGCCCACGCCATCGCCAGCGGACCCGAGCAGGTCGCCAGCGACCTGCTCGGCGAGGCGGCGGCCGACGGATTCCGGAACGTCCCCCCGGACGTCATGTGGCTGACCTCCATGCTCGGGTACGCCACCCTGGCGATCGAGCTCAAGGACCTCGACGCCGCCGAGCGCCTGCTGGCGATCATCGAGCCCTACGCCGGGCAGATCGCCACCAGCCTGGGCCCGGCCGCCGCCTACGCGGGACGGCTCGCGTCGCTGCTCGGCCGTCACGACGTCGCGGACCGGCACCTAGACGCCGCATTTCAGATCGTCGACGCCTTTGACTGGGACTACCACCGGGCCGCGATCCTGATGGCCCGGGCCGCGGCCCGCCACGGATCGTTCGGCCAAATCGACGATACGGCGCGGGCGTGGCTCGAGACGGCCGCGGGCATCTGCGTCGCTCGGGGGCTGCCCGGCATGCTCGCTGCAATCGGCGAGCTGAGCGGAGAGGTGGGCCGGTGATGCGCCGGTGATGCGCCGGTGAGATGGCGCGGCGTCACGATGCTCTTAGCGCCGCCTTCACGGCGCGAAAGACAAAGGAGCATTACCAGGTGCCTAGCATCATCGGTTACCACCACGTGACAGACCACGACCACTGGCTCGGCTCGGATCTTCGCGAGAAGAAGTTCGGGGAGCTGGGGGTCACGAACATCCGGACCTTCACCGACCCGACCAACCCGGCCCGGGTGGCGGTCAGCGCCGACGTGCCGGACCTCGACGCCTTCATGGCCTGGCTGCAGTCCGAGGACGGCGCCGCCGCCGCGGCCAGCGACGGGGTACTCCTGGACACCCTGGTCTTCCTCGTCGAGTCGTAGGCCGGGACGTCATCCGCAGTACTAGCGAAAGGCTGAGCGATGAGTTACGGCGTCATCCACCAGTTCAAGGGCGGAACCAAGCAGCAGTACGAAGCATCGATCGCGGCCGTGCACCCGAGTGACGGCACGTTGCCGGGCGGTCAGATCTACCACGCCGCCGGGCCCTCCGCGGACGGCTGGATCATCTTCGCGGTACACGACTCGAAGGCCAGCTGGGAAAGCTTCCGTGACTCGACCCTGATGCCGCGCATGGCGCAGGGCATCGCGGGCGGCTTCACCGCGCCTCCGCAGGAGACGGGATTCGATATCGCCACCGAGATCGACGCCTGACCGCGATCGGCGATGCCGTGGTGCCCGACGACGCCGCGCCCCGCCGCTCATCACGCGGCGGGGCGTGCGTCGCGCACACCTTCGCCGCTTACGTCCGGGCGCGTCCCGAGCTGGCCTGGACGGCGCTTACCGATGCGGACAAGACACCCGCGTACCTCTACGGCCTGGCAGCGCACTCCACCTGGATTCCCGAGGCTCCTATCGGCTTCTGCCTCGGCGACCGCACCGAATTGATCGGTCGCGTGCTGCACGCCCGGCGTCCCGAACGGCTGTCCTACGTGCTGCAATCCGGGCCACACGACCCGCCCACGTATCTGACCTGGCTGATCAGGCAGGCACCGGGCGGGTGCACGATCCGCCTGGAGATCGACGAGGTCGACAGCACCGATTCACGTGAGGACGCAGAAGATGTCTGGCTGCCCGTCCTCGCTGCGCTGCAGCACCTGTTGAATCCGGGCTGACGATTGTCGCGTCCCGAGGGCAAGGGCGGGTTTGACGGTCCGGCCGGTGCCGCTCGGTATCAGGAATTCAGTCGATCGAGTGCACCTCGATCTGGCCGAGCAGACCGCGCTGTTGCTCTTCTTCGCCGGGATAAACGGTGTCGGGCAGTTGCTGTCCCAGCTCAGCCCGGCATGGGGACCAGCGTGCTCGTAGAATGATCACCGGGACCGTCAACCTGGTCCGAGAGGACTATTGCGTGACACTCACAGCCGACGCAGTTGTGATCGGAACCGGGGTCATCGGTGCCGCCGTCGCCTACGAGCTCGCCCAGACCGGACTGCGGGTTGTGGCCATCGACCGGCTGGGCGGTGTCGGTTCGGGCTCTACCAGCTCGTCCTCAAGCATCGTCCGCTTTCACTACTCGACCTTCGAGGGCGTGGCCGCCTCCTGGGAATCCAAGTTCAGCTGGGAGAGCTGGCCCGAATATCTGGGCAGCCGTCCTGAGGAGTCCCTGGCCAGGTTTATCAAGACAGGTTGCCTGGTCCTTGATGGCAGTACCCAGCGTGAGCGGGTGCTGCCTCTCTTTGACCGCGTGGGTGTCCGTATCAGTGCTGGGATGCCGAGACCATCCGGCAGCGGGTACCGGGTCTGGATCCCGGACGGTACGGTCCACCCAAGTCGGTCACGGACGCCGCATTCTGGGCGGATGCCGACGGCGAACTCGGTGCCTACTACACGCCCGACGGCGGGTTCATCGACGACCCGCAGCTGGCGGCGAGGAACCTCATGGCCGCGGCGAAGCGGAGGGGAACCGAAGTTCAGCTCCGCGAACAGGTGGTGGCGATCCTCCAGAAGAATGCCCGGGTCCAGGGCATAAGGCTGCGCTCAGGAAGCGTGATTCAATCTCCCGTTGTGGTCAATGCGGCGGGCCCGTACTCCGGTCAGGTTAACGCTCTTGCGGGTGTCACTGGAGAATTCCGAATCCGAACCCGCCCACTCCGGCAGGAGGTCCATTCCGTGCCCGCACCAGCTGGCTATGCGCGAGGCGAGCTGGGTCCCGTTGTCACGGACGGAGACCTAGGCACATACTTCAGGTCTCACTTCGGCGGGCAGCTTATCGTCGGAAGCGCGGAGCCAGAATGCGACGCCCTCCACTGGATAGATGATCCGGATGATTTCGAGGCCCAGCCCACCGCGCAGGCGTGGGATTCACAGGTATTCCGCCTGGCCCGGAGAATCCCGTCGCTGGGCATCCCGCCCGTCCCGCTGGTTTCGCCGCACTATACGACGTCGCCGACGACTGGATCCCGGTCTACGACCGTACCTCATTGGCTGGGTTCTATGTAGCCATTGGCACGAGCGGCAACCAGTTCAAGAACGCTCCTGTCGCCGGCCGCTTTATGGCGGCCCTGGTACACGCTTGTGAAAACGGACGCGATCACGACTCGGATCCGGTTCTGTTTAG
>CAWFXW010000028.1:0-389339 GCA_963819785.1 uncultured Actinomycetes bacterium
GCAGCAGCGGGGTGGCCAGCAACAGCAGGCCGGCGATCGCGAGCGCGGCGCGCAGGCTGGTGACACTGGCCAGCAGGCCCCACACGGCGGTCAGGGCCGCGATGGTGGCATTGGTGGTGACCGACCACGCCGAGCAGGCCGCCCAGGCAGGGGACGGCGAAGGCCAGGCCGTACTGCCAGGGCGCGAAGTGCAGACGGCCCAGCATGAGCACCGCGAGCGATGGCGCCGGGGCCAGGATCAGGGCGCCGACCGCGATCGTGTTGAAGAACAGCGGGCGCAGCGCGGCGTGGCCCAGGATGTACCGCCACCCGTCGGGCAGGTCGCGGATGCGCAGCCGCGCGGCGCCGTCCCGGACCGGACGCGGCTCGCTCCCGCCAATGGCGCGGATCCCGGCCGCCGACAGCAGGAAGCTGACCGCGTTGGCCAGCACGGTCGTCACCGGGCCGAACAGGCCGAACGCGGCCCCGCCGAGCGGCGGCCCGAGCGCGGTCGCGGTCCAGGTAGCGGCACCGCGACCAGCGCTCCCACGGCCATCCCGGTGGCCGCCAGCACCGACACCTCGCCCGGCCCGGCGTGCAGGACCAGGATGGCGAGCAGCGAGAACGCATCGAACGCGAGCCACGTGCCGAGCGTGCTGACCGCATACGCCGACCAGAGCCACCTGAACTGCCTGCCCATACCCACGAGCAAAGCGAGGCGGGGGCCTGGCGAGCAAACAACCGCCGCGCCGGCGAGCCACAACGACGCGTTGTGGGACTAGGGTCGGTGGGCGTGGATCTCGAGGCCGTCCGCACCTTCGTCGCGGTCAGCGACGCCGGGCAGTTTTCCGAGGCCGCGGCCGAGCTCTCGATCACCCAGCAGGCGGTCTCCAAGCGGATCGCGGCGCTGGAGAAGGACCTCGGCGTGCGGCTATTCACCCGCACGGCCCGTGGCGCCGAGCTCACCGTGGACGGGCAGGCGTTCCTGCCGCACGCCCGCGAGCTCCTGCAGGCCGAAGAGCGGGCCGTTTCCTCGGTCCGGCCCGGCCGCCGGGCGCTGCGCGTCGACGTGATCAGCAGGCGGATCGCCCCGGCCGCCCTGCTGCGCGGCTTCCACCACGCGCACCCCCAGACCGAGCTCGACGTGGTGACGCTCTTCGACGCCGACACCGCGATCGGGGCGGTCCGGTCCGGCAGCATCGACGCGACCTTCCGGGCCGTGTCCGCGCGGCAACTCGCCGACGGCATCCGGGCCACCCTGGATCCCCGGATGGGCGCGGTTCTAGCGGAGCCGCAGGTAGCGAGGGAGTGCCTGAGCGGGCTCGGGCAGCCGGAGCGGGGCGCTGCCGGGCTGGATCGTGCCCAGGATCGAGGGATGGGCCGCGCCAGTCGCCGCGGTCACCGACCCGGGCAATCCGTTCCAGGTCAGAAAGCCCAGCACGGCGAACGCCACGGCCTCCTTGGCCTGCGCGGGCACACCGAGCTCGGCAATGCTCCGGACGCGCACGCCGGGTAGCGCCTCGCGCAGCCAGCGCATCGTGGTCTGGTTCGCGCTGCCGCCGCCGGACAGCACCAGCTCGGCCAGCCCGTGCCGCCCGGCCGCCTCGGCCAGCAGGTCGACCAGCAGCCGGGTCACGGTGGCGGCCACGTCCGGGCCCGCCGGGGCGGGATCGATCCCGGTCAGCATGGCGCGCAGGTAGCCGGCGTTGAACAGCTCACGGCCGGTGCTGCGGGGCGGGGGTAGCCGGTAGTACGGCTCGGCCTTAAGCCGGGCCAGCAGCGGCTCGCTTACCGTACCCCGGGCGGCCAGGGCGCCGTCGACGTCGAACCGCTCGACGCCGCCGCTGGCCCGCGAGGCGGCCGGGTCCATCAGCGCCCCCGCTGGGCCGATGTCGTAGGCGATCAGCACCTGCCCGGCGTCCACCACGGTCAGGTTCGCGATGCCGCCGAGGTTGACCGCCGCGGCCGGCATCCCTTTGCTGCGCTGCCCGTCGCCCGGCTCCAGCCCTTCTCGGCCGGCCAGGAGCAGCTGGTCGAACATCGAGACCAGCGGCGCGCCCTGGCCGCCAGCGGCCACGTCGCGGCTGCGCAGGTCGCAGATGAGCGGCAGGCCGAGGCGTTCGGCCACCGCCGCCGAGTTACCCAGCTGGAGTGTGCCAAGGGCGCGGCCGGCGTCGTCGACCCAGTGGAAGAACGTCTGCCCGTGCAGCACGGCGAAGTCCGCCTGGCCGCCGGCCAGCTCCCCGGCCGCCGCGGCGAACGCGCCGGCGTAGGCGTGACCCAGCTCCGCGTGGAGCTGGCACAGCTCGCCGGCACCCGGCCGGCCGGGCGGCAGCGCGGCCACGACCCGCTCCCGCAGCGCGGCGTCGAACGGGACGCTGAGCACGCCGCGGTATCCGCAGCCGAGCTCATCACCGTCGAGTTCCAGGTCCACGCAGGCGACGTCGATGCCGTCGACCGAGGTCCCGGACATGCACCCCAGCACGCGGGCCCGGCGCGGCGGCTCGGGCTGTGAATATGCAACAACTCTGGAACTCACGACGGAAAACAGTAACATGGATCCGTCGCCCCTGGAACCGGAACGAGGAGGGCGGGGGGTGCCCGCTGAACCGCAGCCAGACGCCGTGACCCGGCCGCTACCGCCGGCGGACTCCGTGACCCGGCCGCTACCGCCGCCGGACTCCGTGACGGCGCAGCTGCTGCCGCGGACCGAGATGCGGAACGACCGTACGAGGGGGATCGACACCGTCGGGACGCTCGAACTGCTCCGGCTGCTCAACGCCGAGGACGCGGTGGTGGCCGGGGCCGTGGCCGTCATCGTGCCGACCCTGGCCGAGGTGGTCGACCTCACCGTGGCCCGGGTCCGCGACGGCGGGCACGTGCACTACTTCGGGGCTGGCTCGTCGGGCCGGATCGGCGTGCTGGATGCGGCCGAGGTCGTTCCGACCTTCGGGGTGGACGCCAGCTTGTTCGTCGCGCATCACGCCGGGGGCGAGAGCGCGGTGGCGTACGCGGTCGAGGGGGCCGAGGACCGGGAATCGCTGGGCCGCCAGGCGGCCGCGGCGGTGACCGGGGCCGACGTGGCGGTCGGCCTGTCGGCCAGCGGCCGGACGCCCTATGTCGCCGGGGCGCTGCGCGCGGCGCGGGCCGCCGGGGCGTTCACCGTCCTGGTCAGCAGCAACTTGTCGGCCCCGCTGGCGGACCTGGCCGACCGCGCCCTGCTGGTCGACACCGGTCCCGAGGCGATCGCGGGGTCGACCCGGCTGAAGGCGTCCACGGCGCAGAAGATGATCCTGAACTCGCTGTCCACCGCGGTCATGATCAGGCTCGGCCGGACCTACTCCAACCTCATGGTCTCGCTGTCCGGCACGAACGAGAAGCTGCGCCAGCGGCAGATCTTCATCTTGATGGAGACCTCGGGCGCGACCGAGGCGGCGTCCCGAGCCGAGCTGGCCCGCTGCGGCGGCGACCTGCGGCTGGCCATGCTGTGCCTGCTGTCCGGGCTGGAGCCGGAGGAGGCCGCCGAGGCGCTGGCGGCAGGCGGCAGCGTCCGCGCGGCCCTGGCCGCGACCCGGACCGTGGCGCGCGGAGTAGCGGAGTAGCGTAGTGAATCCCCGGTTCATCCGGTGTAGGGGAGCACTTCGGGCGGGAGGCGGGTGAGGGTGGCCGGGGGCACGCACGCTGGCCGTTCGGGAGAAAAAAATTGCCCGGGGTTATCGATCTGTTGCAGGCGAGGGTTATGTTGCAGGTTGACAGCCTAAACATGCTGCTCGTAACATCCTTACATTCAGCGCGCTGGGTACGCGGACCACGCGCTTGACCCGGACCCAGGACCGATAGGCCCTGCCGAACTGGCGCCTCCGAGCGCCGCCGCCACCGGGAGGGAACATGCCCCTCGCTTCACTGTCGCGGCGGGGCGCTCCTGATGCTGCAGGACCGGCCCGCTGGCCAACGCCAACGCCCGGCTGGCCATCGGTTGCGCGCTCAACCGGACCGACATCCTGGCCAACGCCGCGCTCGGCCAGGGTAAGGTCGTGGGCCCGGTGCCGCTCGGACCGTACGCGCCCAGTCCCACGGCCGGCCCCTGCGGCACGCAGAACCTGACCCAGGCGGCGCAGTACCTGGCCAAGGCCGGGATGAGCAAGGGTTTCAGCTTCACCGCGATCACCTCGGACGCGCTGGACGCGACCAGCAACGCCCAGGCCGTCACCGCGCAGAGCGACCTGGCCAAGGTGGGCATCCGCATGACCATCGACAACCTGGGCAGAGCGGCCGCAGCGTCGCGTCGCTGATCGGCGCGGCGCTGCCGGTGACCCTGGAGCTGGCCGTCGCGGCCATGCTGATCGGGCTGGTCCTCGGCGTGGGCTCCGGCGTTCTGGCCGCAGCGGCGCCCGGCCGGCTGGCCGATCGCGGCGCCCGGATGCTCGCCCTGGCCGGGCTCGGCGTGCCGAGCTTCGTCATCGGCGCCGGCCTGGTGGCGTTCCTGGCCTCGGTGTTCCACTACTTCCCGTCCTCGGAGGGGTTCGCGAGCCTGGGTTCTGACCCGTGGCTCAACATCCAGCAGATCTTCTGGCCCGCGCTCACCCTGGGGCTGGGCATCGGGGCCGCCATCCTGCGCACCACCCGGGGTGCGATGCTGGACGTCGCGCGCCAGGGCTTCGTCCGGGCCGCGCGCGGGCGCGGCCTTCGCCCCGGCGTGGTAGTCGTCAAGCACGTGCTGCGCAACGCGCTGATCCCGATCGTGACCATGTCCGGGATCCAGTTCGGCTACCTGCTGGGCGGCACCGTGGTGGTGGAGCAGATCTTCGTGCTGCCCGGCCTCGGGCGGCTGCTGCTGATGTCGGTGACCGAGTCGGACTACGCGGTGGCCCAGGGCGTCACGCTGGTGTTCGCGCTCGGCTTCGTCATCGTCAACCTGCTCACCGACCTGCTCTACGCGGTCGTCGATCCCAGGCTGCGGTCCTGATGGCGCGGCGGCTGTGGCGGCAGCCGGCCAGCCGGGCCGGGCTGATCATCCTGGCCGTCATGGTGCTGGCCGGGCTTTCCTCGGTGGCGGGGCTGGTACCGGACCCGCCGAACGCGCAGAACCCGCTGGTCACGCTGCACGGCCCGGCGGCGGCGCACCTGTTCGGGACCGACCAGTTCGGCCGCGACGTGCTGAGCCGGGTGATGAACGGCACGGTGCTGTCGCTGCAGACGGCGCTGCTGGCGGTGGCGATCTGCGCGGTGCTCGGCACGCTGGGCGGCGTGGCCGCGGGGTACTTCGGCGGCGTGGTGTCGTGGGCGGTGACCAGCCTGGCCGACCTGATCTTCGCCGTGCCGTCCGTGCTGCTGGCGCTGGCCATCGTCAGCGGGCTGGGACCGGGCTGGCAGAACACCGCCATCGCGGTCGGGATCAGCTACACCCCGATCTTCATCCGGGTGGTGCGCGGCCCGGTGCTCACCATCCGGCAGGCGGACTACGTGCGCGCGGCTCAGGTACTCGGGTTCTCCCGGTCGCGGATCTTGTTCCGGCACGTGTTGCCGGGCGTCGGCGGGATCCTGGCCGTCCAGGTCACGCTGGCCCTCGGCTGGGCGGTGCTGATCGAGGCCAGCCTGGACTTCCTGGGCCTGGGCCCGCCGCCGCCCGCCGCGACGCTCGGGCTGATGGTCAGTGAGGGGACCAACATCGCGGGGATCGCCTGGTGGAACCTGGCCTTCCCGGCGGTGGCGGTGGTGCTGCTGGTGCTGGGCTTCACGCTAACCGGCGACGGGCTGCGCGACGCCCTCGACCCTTCGTCGGACCGGTCGTGACTTCGGTGGAGCCGCTGCTGGCGATCCGGGACCTGTCGGTCGGGCTGCGGACCAGGTCCGGCGTGACGCCGCTGGTGCGCGGGGTCAGCCTGGAGGTCCGGCCGGGCGAGCGGGTCGGGCTGGTGGGCGAGAGCGGGTCGGGCAAGTCGCTGACCCTGCTGGCCGCGATGGGCCTGCTGGCCGGCCCGGCGGTGGCGGTGACCGGCGGTTCGGTGCGGCTGGGCGGCACCGAGCTGGTGGGGGCGCCGGACGGGTCATGCGCGGGTTCCGGGGCAGCCAGGTCGCGATGATCTACCAGGACCCGATGACCTCGCTGGACCCGGTGCAGCGCGTGGGGGCGCAGATCGCCGAGGGCCTGCGCGCGCACGGGGCCAGCCGCCGGCTCGCTGCGGAACGGACGCTGGCGGTGCTGGCCGAGGTGCGGCTGCCGGATCCGGCGCGGCTGGCCCGGGCCTATCCGCACGAGTTGTCCGGCGGCATGCGGCAGCGCGTGATGATCGCCGCCGCGCTGGCCGGCAATCCCCGGCTGCTGCTGGCCGACGAGCCCACCACCGCGCTCGACGTCACGATCCAGCGGCAGATCCTGGCGCTGGTCGCCCGGCTGCAGCGGGCCAGGAACCTGGCCGTGCTCTGGGTGACGCACGACCTCGGGGTGGCCGCGCAGTTCGTGCAGCGGCTCGCGGTGATGTACGCGGGCCGCATCGCGGAGGTGGGGCCGACCGCGGCGATATTCGATGCGCCGCAGCATCCGTACACGGCGGCGCTGCTGCGGGCGGTTCCGTCGACGACGGGCGCGCGCAGTGCGCTCGGGCAGATACCCGGCTCGCCGCCCGACCCGGCCCGGCTGCCGCCCGGCTGCTCGTTCGCGCCGCGGTGCCCGCAGGCGGTCGCGGAATGTGCCGTGACCGATCCCGTGCTTTCCGCGCGGGATTCCGGGGTCTCGGCCGCGTGCCTGGTGCCGGTATCTGAGTGGCGGCCATGACGGGCTCCGTGCTTGCGGCTTCTGGGCTGGTGAAGGTGTATCCGGCGGGCGGGCGTGGCGGAGGGTCGAAAACCGCCCTGGCCGGGGTGTCGCTGGACCTGGCGGAAGGAACCTGCCTGGGCGTGGTCGGCGAGAGCGGCTGCGGCAAGTCGACCCTGGCCCGGCTGCTGGTCGGGCTGGAGCAGCCGACGGCGGGTACGGTCACGGTTTCGGGTAAGCCGCTGGCCAGCTACTCGCGGCCCGAGCGGGCCCGGCGGCTGCAACTGGTCTCCCAGGATCCCTTTTCCTCGCTGAACCCGCGGCTGACCGCGGGCCGGGCCCTGACCGAGGTGCTGCTGGTGCACCGGCGGGTGCCCGGCCGCCGGGAGGCCGCCGCACGGGTCACCGAGTTGCTGGACATGGTGTCGCTGGGCGCGCGGTTCACCACCCGGCTGCCGCACGAGATGTCCGGCGGCCAGGCCCAGCGGGTGGCGATCGCCCGGGCGCTGGCCGCCGAGCCGCAGATCCTCATCCTGGACGAGCCGACCTCGGCGCTGGACGTGTCGGTCCGGGCCGGCATCGTGAACCTGCTGACCAGGCTCCGGTCTGAGCTTTCTTTGTCTTACCTGTTCATCAGCCATGACATGGCGGTGATCAGGCAGCTCAGCGACCAGATCGGGGTCATGTACCAGGGCCGGTTCACCGAGCGCGGACCCTGGGAGGCGGTGCTGTCGGCGCCGCTGCATCCGTACACGCGGGCGCTGCTCGCCGCGGTGCCCGAGCCGCGCCCGGACGGCAGCCTGCTGGCCGACGCGGGCGCGGACGGCGGCCCGTTGGTCGGCGCGGTCGCGGGTGAGAGCTCGGTGGCCGGCGTTCCGTCCGAGGGAGCTACCAGCTGCCCGTATCTGCCGCGCTGCCCGATCAGCATCGGGCGGTGCCGGACCGAGGACCCGCCGCTGGCGGAGGTGACACCCGCCCACGAGGCGGCCTGCTTCCGCGCGGGCCCGGCGCCGTCCGCCGAGACGTCTGCCGAGACGTCTGCCGAGACCGCGATCCGCGCGGCCGTGGGCGGGGACGCCGAGGCGATGGCCGAGGTGTTCGTGGCGGCCTGGCGGCAGGCCTACCCGGGTGTGGTGCCGGACGCGGTGCTCGCGGGCCTTGACCAGGACCGCACGGCACGGTGGCTGGCCGGGCTGATCGACGGGCGCGCCGAGGGCCAGACCGACGTGGCGGTGCGCGACGGTCAGGCGATCGGCTTTGTCCGGTACGGCACCAAGGCGGGCGAGCCGGGCGGCTACGTCTTCGGGCTCTACGTCCATCCCGGGCAGGCCGGCCGGGTACCGGGCGGGCGCTGCTGCGCCACGCCGAGGTCCGGCTGCGCGAGCGGGGCTCGGACGCCGTCTCGCTGCACGTCTTCGAGGCCAACGAGCGCGCCCGGCGGCTGTACGCCAAGGCCGGGTACACGCCGGACGGCAGCACGCGGGTCGAGCCCGAGTACCAAGCAACCGAGGTACGCCTGGTCAAGGCGCTGTCGTGACCGCTTCCAGCCTGATGGCCAGCTACCAGGACCTTCCCGGTCACCCGGCGGGCGGGTACCCGGTGGTGTCCGGGCTGCTGCTCGGCGTGCTGGCGGGCGGCTTCCCGCCCGCCGTCGCCGTCCGGGTGTGCACGCCGGAGGGTAGTCCCTATGCGGCCGCCGGAGGCTGGGCCCGGCTGGCCGACGCGGACCTCCCGGAGCCGGTGCCGGCGCTTCCCGGAGCCGGTGCCGGCTGACGCTGACACGCTGTTCGACCTGGCCTCGCTGACCAAGGTGGTGGCCACGCTGCCGCTGGTGCTGCTGCTGCACCAGCGCGGCCGGTGGAGCATCGACGACCCGGTGGCCCGCTGGCTGCCCGGCGCGCCCCGGTCGGCGGTCACCATCGCGCAGTGCCTGCTGCACGTGTCCGGGCTGGTGCCGCACCGGCCCTATTACGAAACCTGCGCCGGGCCGGCCGAGATCAGGCGGGCGGTGATCGCGGAGCTGGCGGACGCGGTGCCTGGGCCGGTCGCCTACAGCGACCTGGGGTTCATGCTGCTCGGCTGGGCGGTGGAGGAGTGCGCGGGCGAGCCGCTGGCGGACCTGGCTTGCCGCGAGGTGTTCGGGCCGCTCGGGATGACGTCGACCGGGTACCGGCCACGCGTGCCGCTGGGGCGCATCGCGGCCACGGAGGCTGACGGCGACCAGCGGGTTGGCGACGAGCAGCGGTCCGGTCCGGGTGTGGTCTGGGGGCAGGTGCACGATGGCAACGCGTTCGCGCTTGGCGGGGTCAGCGGGCACGCAGGACTGTTCGGCACGGCTGAGGATCTGGGCCGGTTCGCGGCCGCGCTGCTCACGCCGGGCCGGCATCCGGTGCTCAGCGCCGAGACCCTGGCGCTGATGACCGCGCGGCACGCGGGCGCGGGGACTGAGGCGCGAGTCCTCGGCTGGCGGATTCGACCCGAGGCCTGGGGGGACTGGCCGGAGGGGACGTTCTGGCATACCGGCTTTACGGGGACCTCGCTGCTCGTCGCGCCCGCGCTTCACGTCGCGGTCGTGTTGCTGACCAATGCCGTACACCCGGTCCGGCGGCTGGACCAGACGGCGGCGCTGCGGGCCAGCGTTCACCGGGCCATCCGCGAGGCGCTCGACTTCCCGGTTGCCGCTGGACGCTTATCCGGGTGGGCTGTGGCTGTGGAAGATCTTGGTGCCGTCGGGGCTGCGGGCGGTGGTGGTGCCGTCGGGGTTGAGGGTAACTTTCCAGCCCCACTGGTGGATGGCCACGTGGTGGTGGAAGAAGCAGTACAGGGCGCAGCCGTCGACGCTCGTTTTCCCGCCGTCGGCTAGGTGGGTGATGTGGTGGACTTCGCAGGCTGCGGCGGGCTGGTCGCAGCCGCCGGCCCAGCGGCAGTGCTGGTCGCGCAGGATGACCGCGCGGCGGATCGCGGCGGGGATGTCGGCTGAGTGGCCGACGTCCAGCGGCAGGGAGGGCCCGGCGAGGCGGGCGCCGAGCTGGCGGGTCCGCAGGAAGGAGGCCAGGCCACCGGGGCCGGAGACCAGGTCGACGGCCTTGCTGATGATGGCATGGCGGAGCATCTCCAGCGCCTGCGGCGTGGCTGGCCGCGGCACGGGCGGGGCCGAGGGCTGGTCCGCTGCGGTGGGCTCGCCGGTAGTGGCGGGCTGGCCGGCTGGCTCGGCGGGAGGCGGGCTGTAGCCGGGTCCCTGGCCGGCGCAGTGGGAGTTCTGTCCGGCGCACTGCGGGCCGTGGCTGGCGTACTGCAGGCACAGGGCCACCAGGTCGTCCAGGGCACCGGGGTCAAGCTGGCCGGTTACCACGGGGATGAGGGTGGCGTCGCACGAGGTGGCGCGGGCGGCCTTGCCCTCCAGCCAGGCGGCGCCGTCGCTGCCGGTCTGGGAGGCGGCGGCGCGGCGGGCCGCCCACCGGATGGCCATCTCGCCGATCCACTGGGTCTGCAGGACCGATCCGTCGTCCAGGGCGCGCAGCTCGGCCAGGGAGATGTGGGCCCAGACCTTCACCGGCTGCCCGGCCCGGTCCGGGAGCAGGCCGGCGGTGACCAGGCGGCGCATCGCGTCGTGCAGCGCGTCGTGGTAGCGCTGGTCCTTGGTCCGGGTGTCCTCGGAACCGGCCGGGGCCGACAGGGCGTCCAGCACCGTGGTGACGACCGCGGCGCACTCGGGGGTCAGGTCACCGGTGATGACCCCGGCGCCGCCGAACGTGGTCTGCGTCCGGACCCGGCGGTCCTCGAAGTCGGGCAGCCCGTCGTCGCCGGGGGCATCAGACAGGGACCGGGCGTAGATCTCCGCGGCCAGCCCGGCCAGGTCGCCCTGGCTGGCCCCGCCCCGGGCCGCGCCGATGAGGATCTCATCAGCGGCGTCCCAGCAGGACGCGGGGAGCTTATCGGTCCATCCGCAGATCAGCGCGGCCACCGGCTCAGATAGCACACCTCCGTCGGCCAGCGCCGCCACCACCTGCGGGTGGGTGACGGCACGGCGGGCCCACGCGCGGTGGCCACGGGCGGCGCCCTTGGTGATCCGGGTGCGGTGGACCAGCCACGAGGCGGGACTGTAGTCTGCGTCGGCCGAATAGCCCTGGGCGGCGGTGAACGCGGCCAGGATCCGGGCCCGGGCGGCGGTGGAGATCGCGTCGCCTTGCTCCAGGGCCTGCAGGCATTCGGCCTGGGCCTGGGCGGCCATCGTGGTGGGGTCGGTGGCGGCCAGGTAGCGCAGCCCGGTCAGGACCATGTCCGTCGCGTCGGCGGTGCTGGCCGGAGCCGGGATGGCGCTCACGTGAGCCGTCACCTCCCTGGACGGGTCGCGGGTGGACCGGATCGGCGCTCTGCTGCGTGCGCGGGGGGCCTGTCCCGGGGAAGTGTCACCCAGGATCGTTAGGCAAGAAAGATCTTTTGATCTTGAGTTCGATCATATCAGGCCATACCGACATTTCCTCGAAACGACACGCGGCCGGGTGTGCATTTGGGGGCCGGTCGCTCCGGGACCAGGCCCGCGCCGCCTGGGGTACGACATTCTCGCTCCGGCGCTTCCACGAAGCCCTCCTCGCCCTCGGAGCACCACCGCTCGGCACGATGAACGACGCCCTCCTCGCCCAGCCCAGGCCGTCGGGAAGTGATCGGTCTTAAGCTGGCGGGTTGCTCTGTCGTCTTCACCGGTACGCTACGGGGCGTGGCCGACCAGAACATACCGCAACAGGTCCGGGTTCGCCTCGACAAGAGAGAACGGCTTCTTCAGTCCGGCGCCGAACCCTATCCGGTCGGCTTTGAGCGCACCGCGACGGCGGCTGGGCTGCGTGCGAGGTGCGGCGATCTGCCGCCAGATTCGTCCACCGGTGAGGTGGCCAGCGTCGCCGGGCGTGTGATGCTGTCCCGGATCGGCGGCAAGCTGTGTTTCGCGAGGCTGCGCGACGGTACCGGCGATATCCAGGTGATGATCTCGCTCGCGGGGGCCGGTGAGGAGCGGCTGGCAGCCTGGAAGCGCGACGTCGACCTCGGCGATCATGTAGGCGTGACCGGCGAGGTGATTATCTCGCGGTCGGGTGAGTTGTCTGTGCTGGCCTCGTCGTGGACGCTGACCGCGAAGTCGCTGCGCCCGCTGCCCGAGAAGTTCCGTGGCCTGACCGATGCCGAGTCGCGAGTGCGGCAGCGGTACGTGGACCTGATCGTCAACCCGGAGGCGCGGCGGTCCGCCGAGTTGCGCGCGGCGGTTATGCACTCGATCCGTTCCCAGCTGAACCAGCACGGTTTCCTCGAAGTGGAGACCCCGGTCCTCACCTCGCTGCACGGCGGTGCGAATGCGCGGCCGTTCCTGACCCACGCCAACGCCTACGACAGCCGGGTGTACCTGCGGATCGCGCTGGAGCTGTATCTCAAGCGGCTGGTCGTCGGCGGAATCGAGCGAGTGTATGAGATCGGCCGGATCTTCCGCAACGAGGGCGCCGATGCCACGCATAACCCCGAGTTCACGATGCTCGAGGCGTACCAGGCGTACGGCGACTACAACACGATCGGGGAGCTGACTCGGGAGTTGGTGCAGGGGGCGGCGGTCGCCGCCTTTGGGTCCACGGTCATCACACGCGCCGACGGGTCGGAGTATGACATCGGCGGAGACTGGCCCGAGGTGACGGTGCACGACGCGATTTCGGCGGTGGCGGGCGAGGAGGTGACGGCAGGTACGGCCGAAGCCGGGTTGCGTAAGCTCTGCGAGCGGCTCGACGTGCCCGTGGCGCCGGGCTGGAACGGGGGTCAGATCGTGCTGGAGATGTACGAACAGCTGGTAGAGAAGCGAACCGTAAGGCCCACCTTCTACCGGGACTTCCCGGTCGAGGTGTCACCGCTGGTGCGCCAGCACCGGTCCGACCCGCGGCTCGCCGAGCGATGGGACCTCGTCGTGTGCGGCGCCGAGCTGGGGACCGGTTACTCCGAGCTAGCCGATCCGGTGGTGCAGCGTGCCCGACTGACCGCCCAGTCGCTGCTCAAGGCAGGCGGCGACCCGGAGGCGATGGAGCTGGATGAGGACTTCCTGCGCGCCCTGGAGTACGGCATGCCCCCGACCGGCGGCATGGGCATGGGCATCGACCGTCTGCTGATGACGTTCACCGGCGATAACATCCGCGAGACGCTCCTGTTCCCCTTCGTCCGCCCCGATTGAATCTAGTGCGCAGGCCCATACCGGCATTTCCTCGAAACGACACGCGGCTATCGGGGATCGGGCAGCCCTGAGTCGTAGGCGCTCTCGTCCTTTGCGGGACCGGCGAAGCCGGCCATGTCCAGCAGGACCATGGCGTCGTAGTCCGGGGTGCCGGGGGCGGCCATGTAGATGACCAGGCGCTGGCCGTCGGTGCGGGTCAGGTCGAGCGACTCGTGGGCGAGGGTCATCGTGCCGACCACCGGATGCCGGAAGACCTTCTCGCCGTCGCCCATCCGGCGGACCTCGTACCGGTCCCACAGGCGGCTGAAGTCGGGGCTCTTCACGATCAGCTCGCCGATGATCGCGGCCAGGTCGGGGGCGTCGGGGTCCGCGCCGGCCACCGCATGCAGGTGCGCGACGCAGCCGCGGGCCTTCTGCTCCCAGTCCGGCCACAGGGCGCGGGCCGCCGGGTGCAGGAACGTGTAGCGGATCGTGTTGCGCTGCCGGGCGGGCCATTCGGCCAGGCCGGGCAGCAGCTGATACCCGCCGGGGTTCGCGTCGAGCAGGTCGTTGGTCCGGCTCAGCACGTAGGCCGGGTTGGGGCGGAGCGTCTCGAGCAGCTGCCGCACGGTGGGGCGGACCTGCCGGGACGGCGGCGGGGGCGGGACCGGCGCCCGCCGCGCGGCCTGGGCGGCCAGGGCGCGCAGGAACTCGCGTTCCTCCTCGTCCAGGAGCAGCACGCGGGCCAGGGCGTCGACCACGGCCGGGCTGGGCCGGGTCTCCTTGCCGCGTTCCAGGCGGGTGTAGTAGTCGATGGACACGCCGGCCAGGGTGGCCAGCTCCTCGCGCCGCAGTCCGGGAGTCCGCCGGGTCCCGGTACCGGGCGGCAGGCCCACGTCGGCGGGCCGCACCCCGGCGCGCCTGGTCCGCAGGAACCGGCCCAGCTCGGTCTGCTCGGTGGTCATGGTTCCAGTCTCCCCCGCCCCGGCCGCGGCGCGAGACACTGTGGGGGGCCCTGTCACACCCCCGAACGGCGCACCCCGGAAGATCCCGGCCTGCCGCGGGCGGTTCCGGCGCGGCAGGCTGATCACGTCAGGGGGCTTTGCGCGCCGGTGATCGAAAGGGGTCTCATGACTAACGGGGTCTTCGGGCCGAGCCGGCCGGCGACGGTCACCGTGACCGGGACCCGGGATGGTGAGGGCATCGCGGGCAGTGCCGGGCAGCAGCCCGCCACCAGGAGCGTGATCGTCCTGCTGGCCTCGCTGCTCGGGTTCTTCATGCTGAGCCTGGACTCCACGGCCGTGAACGTGGCGCTGGCCGGCATCGAGCGGACGCTCGGCGGGTCCACCGCGGGTCTGCAGTGGGTGATCGATGCGTACACGCTGATGTTCGCGGCCCTGCTGATCTCGGCGGGCGCGATCTCGGACCGGATCGGCGCCAAGCGCCTGTACGCCATCGGCCTGGCCGCGTTCCTGGCCTCGTCGGCCGCGTGCGGCCTGGCGCCGACGCTCGGGTTCTTGATCGGCGGCCGGGCGGTCCAGGGCAGCGCGGCCGCGGTCATGCTGCCCGCCTCGCTCGCGCTGGTCCGGCAGGCGTACGGCAACCCGGCCCGGCGGGCCAAGGCCATCGCGGTGTGGGCGGTCGGCGGCACGGTGGCCATGGCGGGCGGCCCGGTGGCCGGCGGCGCGCTGACGTCGGGCCTGAGCTGGCGGGCGATCTTCTTCCTCAACCTGCCGGCCGGAGTGGTGGCGGTCGCGCTGCTGGTCCGGGCCCCGCGGTCGCCGCTGCGCGCCGCCCCGCTCGACCCGGCCGGGCAGGTTACCGCGGTCGCGGCGCTCGCCGCGCTGACGTTCGGCGTCATCGAGGGCGGCGAGAGCGGCTTCGGCCGGCCGGCGGTGCTGGGCTGCCTGGTGCTGGCCGCGGCGGCGATGGCGGCGTTCGTCCTCGCCGAGACGCGAGCCGCCCACCCGATGGTGCCGCTCGCCGTGTTCCGGTCCCGGGCGGTATCGGTGTGCGTGGGGATCGGGTTCGCGGTCAACGTCGCCTTCTACGGCATGATCTTCGTGCTCAGCCTGTACTACCAGCGGGTCCTCGGGCAGTCCGCGGTGCTGGCGGGCCTGGAGTTCCTGCCCATGACCGCGCTGCTGCCGGTCGCGAACCTGGCCTCGGCCAGGCTGGGAACCCGGTTCGGGCCGGCCCTGGCGATCAAGGCCGGGCTGGTGGTCAGCGTGCTGGGCCTGCTGGGAATGCTGGGCCTGCTGGCGGCGAGCACTACGCCGGATCGTGTCCTGCTGGCCGCGGCACTGGTCCCGGCCGGAACCGGCCTGGGCTTCGCCGTGCCGTCGGTGATCGTGGTGCTGCTCGAGGCGATCCCGGCCGACCAGGCCGGCATGGCCGCGGGCCTGCTCAACTCGAGCCGGCAGGTCGGCGGGACGCTGGCCGTGGCGGTGTTCGGCGCCCTGATCGCGCACCGTACGTCGTTCCTGCCCGGCATGCGGGCCAGCGTGTTGATCGCCGTCGTGGTGCTGGCCGTGGCCGCCGCGGCGGCCGTCACCCTGCCGCGGGGTTCATCCCCGGCACGGCGGGAAAACGAGTTGACCGGTTTGGGGCGATAAGTCAGGGTTAATGCAGGGCCCCGGCCCAGCACCACCACGGCGGGCGCGCGGTGCGGCGCTGGCCCCGCAGACGCCCGCCGTTCAGAGCGGAGTGCCGCATCCTGTCAGCGGCACTCCGCTCACAACATGCCGAATGTCCTTAGCGGACGCGACGTGTGGCAACGCCCGGGATGCGATACGGTGCCGATTCATGGAAGTCAACCTTTGCGTCCTGTTGTGGGCCCACGACGGACGTGACGCCGAGCTCACCGCCTACGAAGACAAGGTGCTGGGCCTGCTCGCCGAGCACGACGGGCACGTGATCCAGCGGGCCAGGACCATGGCCGGGAACGGCAGCAGCGACCTGCCCACCGAGGTCCAGATGCTGCGGTTCGGCTCCGACACCGCGCTGGACGGCTATATGCAGGACGCCCGCCGCGAGGCCCTGGCCGGGCAGCGGGACGAGATCATCGCCATGACCGAGATCATGCGCATCGAGATGGTCTAGCCGGCCCTAGCTCCGGAAACCGGACTAGGGTGCGGTCATGGAGACCGCCTTCTCGGCCCGGCTGCGCGAGCGCTGCGATCGCGTGTGGGCCGGGCTGCACGCGCACCCGTTCCTGGGCGAGCTGGCCCGGGGCACGCTGCCGCTCGACCGGTTCCGGTTCTTCATCGAGCAGGACCTGCTGTTCCTGCCCGCCTTCGCCAAATGCATGGCCATGGGCGCGGCGAAGTCGGCCAGCGACGCGGACCTGGAGTTCTTCACCAGGCAGCTGGACGGGATCATCCGGCTGGAGATCCCGAGTAACCGGCGGCTGCTGGACCGGGTGATCAGCCTGGGTGCGCAGGACCGCGGCGGCGCGCGGGGGATGGCCCCGGCCAACGTGGCCTACACCAGCTTCCTGCTGGCCACCGCGGCGGCGGGCGGCCCGCTGGAGATCACCGCGGCCATCTTGCCGTGCTCCTGGAGCTACATCGAGATCGCCGCGGCGCTGAAGGACGAGATCGCCGATCACCCGGTGTACTCGGACTGGGTGGCGTTCTACCTCCAGGACGAGGAGGCCGATCTGGTCCGGAACATGCGCGAGACGTTCGACGACATGACCAGGGACGGGGCGGTCAGCGACGGCAAGCGCGAGCAGCTGGCCGAGATCTTCCTGATGAGCTCACGGCTGGAGGGCATGTTCTGGCAGATGGCCTACACCCTGGACCAGTGGCCCGACCTGAGCTAGCCACGTCAGGGCTCGTCGGGCCGTGGGCAACCCGCCGACCGGGGGACCGCCCGCCGCGGCCAGATCGACGGGACCGGAGGCTTCACGGCCGCCGCGGGACCGCCGCCCGCGGGCTGCGCGCGGCCCAGGCCAGATCGGGGTGAGCCGCCTGCGGGTCCATCCGGGCGGGTACAAAGGGGCGTGAGCCGGTCGCCGCGCCGCGCGGCGCGGTGGCTGGGCTCCCGGGATCGGCCGCGGCGGGGTAGTGAGTGAGGATCTCGTCGGGGAGCCAGACGAGCGCCGTGAGACCGCCGAGGTCGGTCTGGTTCAGCCGGACCCTGATCCCGTGCCGGGCGGCCAGCCGGGCGACTACCAGCAAGCCCATCCACTTAGGGATATCGATACCCGGCGGCGGCGGATTGTCCAGTTGCTGGTTCGCGTACGCCATCTCGTTGGCGGCCATTCCGATGCCCCGGTCGGTGACGTCGACCAGGGCGCCGCCGGTGGTCAGCAGGTAGCCCTTGATGTGGACCGGCATATCGGCCGCCGAGAACGACGTCGCGTTGTCGATCAGCTCGACCAGCAGGTGTACGGCGTCGTGGACAGCGGGCCCGCGCACCGCGATGTCGGGCTGGACCTCGAAGGAGACGCGTTCGAAGTCCTCGACTTCGAACAGCGCGGCCTCGACCAGACGGGCCAGCGTCACCGGCTGGCTCCAGTCCGTGGCGGGCTCCTGGCCGGCCAGGACGAGCAGATTCTGCGAGTTGCGGTGCATGCGCATGGCGATACGGTTCAGCCGGGACAGGCTGGCCAGGCGCTGCTGGTCGTGCTCGCCGTGCTCGAGGCTCTCGATCAGCCGGATCTGGCGTTCCACCAGGGCCTGGCTACGACGGGACAGGTTCACGAACATGGCGTTGGGCTTGCCGTGGAGGGCGCCGTCGCCGACCGCGGGCACCGGCACGTCGCGGCGCGCCTGGTCGAAGATGCGCGCCGCCTGATCGGGCCGCGCGGAGAACTCCACCTCAGTCGGACCGGCCGCGATCCACGCGCCAGCCGCCGGAACGGATTGCTCCCGGGCGACAGGCTCGCGAGAGAACGCCTGAACCCCGGTACCTCCCCGCGCTCCCGCGAACGCCCGCTCGCCGTCATGCGCGTGCTGGTCGGGCAGCCCGGCCGACGCCTCGCCCGGCGTCCGCACTACGTCCACCGTAATCAGCACGGCGACGGCGAGGACCAGAACCAGGAAGAGGATTCCGGCTAGCATGCTGCTCACATCCTGCCGCTCGTCGACGGATCTGGGCGCCCGGGGCCGGGGCCTGGCCAGAACCGGCTCGGCGGAACCAGCATGACCTCCCCTTTCCCTGCTGCCAATTCTGCGCGGAGAAGCAGAATGGAGTCCACATAACTCTAATCGCTTAACGACTAGCACATGTCCCGTACGCGAGGGAAGCCGGTAATGTCCGCTCGGCAAAGTTTAGTTAGCACCCTCGATGATCGAATTCACCGGGGACGGGCTCGTCCAAGGCCGACGGCTCCCGCGTTACGTCGTCGGGCAGGCGTCCTTGGCCGGGGCCTCGACGTCCGTTACCGCGCCGGCCGTGCCGCCGACTCCGGCGAGGGCCGCCGCCACCGGTTCGGTGACCTCTTGCTTGCGCGTGCTGGTGCCCAGGAGGTAGAAGACGACGCCGATCACGACGATGACGAGCAGCGGGATGATCTGGCTGAGCTCATATTCCAGCCGCTCGTGGGAGAAGCTGAGCGCGTCCAGACTGTCGTTGGGGTTCCCGCCCGCGCCGAACCAGTTGACACCGAACCCTGGCCAGATCAGCGCCACGGTCGCCAGCAGCGCCCAGAAGGTCGGGACGACCGAGCAGATCCACGCTCCTGCCATGCCACCCGGCACCCGGTAGGGCCGCGGCACATCAGGCCGGGAGTACCTGAGCTTTATCAGCGCCGGGAAGATGAACAGGTAAGAGATCGTGGTGGTGGAGATCGTCAGCCCCAATACGGCAGCAAAGTACCTGCTCGAATTGGCCCCGTTGATCTGGAACGCGGCGATCATGAGGACGGTTGCGACCAGCCCGGAAAGCAGGTTCATCCCGATCGGGGTCCCGAAGCGCGCCGAGAACCGGCCCAGCAACCGCGGGCCGCCGCCGTCGAAGGAGGCCACGGCCTCGGCCCGGTCTGCCCCCATGATCCAGGTCGTTCCGGCGCTGGCCAGGGCGAAGATGAAGACCACGGCCGCTATCCGGCCCAGGAGCAGGCCGCCCCCCGTGAGCGTGGCGGTCCCGTCGGAGGCGACGTGACCGCCGTAGACGGTGAACACGGCCTTGATCGCGTCCAGGAATCCGGTCAGCCCGGATACCGCGCTCGACGGGAGGACGATCAGGATGAGCAGGATCGGGAGCCCGTAGGCGACCATCACCCCGGCGCCCGACCAGAGCACCGCGAAGGGCACATCTCGCCGGGGGTTGACCATCTCCTCGCCCGCCGCCGAGGGCACCTCCAGCCCGGCGTAGTTGAAGAACAGGACCGGGACCACGGCGATGAATATCGCGTACGTGGGCGAGAACGCGTGACCGCCGAAGCCGTGTACGCCGTGCTTGGCCGCGTACACGATCACGGTGATCGCGAAGAACGTGATCAGCAGCCCGCGTGCCCAGGCGCCAGCGGTCGGCACCCACTTGCCGTACTGCAGCGACACGATGGCTGCGGTGATGGTGAACCAGATGAAGGCCACCGCGTACACGTACTTCCAGCCGCCGGGCACGTTCCCGAAGAACTCCTCGATCGCGGCGAACGACACGATCGTGAGCGACCCGCCCACCCAGATCGGATTAGAGATCCAGTAGATGACCGAGTTGACGGCCGCGACTTTGCGCCCGAACGCCAGCCGGCTCCAGACGTAGGGGCCGCCTTCCTGCGGGAACGCCGAGCCGAGTTCGGCAATGGACAACCCGTAAGGCAGGAAGAAGAAGATTCCGAGGAAAATCAACCAGGTGAAACCCTGCGCTCCGTTGGCCGCGACCGCGCCAATGGTGTCGAGCGTCACCACCGTGCAGATCAGGTAGAAGAACATGTCGAAGCGCCGGAAATTCCGCCGTAGCTTCTTCTTCTCCTGCACAGCACTGGCGGTCGTCTCGTAGACGAACTCGGCGCCGGTTACGTGAGACACGTCGCACCTCCGGAGATTCCGGTACATCCAATCAAAGGGGAAACATTCGCCGCAACCCCGATGGAGGTGACATCCAGTAACAAGTCAGACAACAACAGTTTCCCCGGAGGGCAGCGCCGCGGGCTGCGACCCGGCACTGCCTCAAGCAAGGTATTTACCTGAGCGCGCTCTCCCGGCTGATGCGGAAGAACTGAGAGCGAAGGATGAAACGGGCGGCGAGCATCGTGATCAGGCCGGCCGCGACAACGCCGGCCAGGGACCACCGCTGCGACTGGGGTGCGCCTTGCACCGACTTGTAGACGATCCAGACCAGGAATCCGGTAGCGGACAGGGGAAGAATGCCGATCAGGATCGCGTCCCAGGCATTGCTGAAGATACGGCGCCGGTAGTACACGATGGCGGAGGTCGCGGTCAGCAGGTAGAAGCTGGCGTACAGCACGCCGCTCACGTCGATAAGCGCGGTGAAGGCGCTCTCGATCGAGCTGGCCAGCAGGTACACCCAGGTGACCGCGATGAGGATCACGCCGATGACGATGCTGGCGATCGCGGGGGTGGAGAAGCGGGTGCTGACGTTGCCCAGGATGACCGGCAGTACCCGGTGACTAGCCATCCCGTACAGCATCCGGGCCAGGATGACGATGCTCACCCCGGTGGACGCGATCACCGACAGGGCCAGGGCGAGGGCCATCACCTTGGCCGCGCTGCCGCCGCCGAGCGCCTGCGCGATGTAGACCAGCGGCGCGGTGGCGTGGGCCGCCAGCTTGGCGGGCGACACCACTCCCTGCAGGCCCATCTGGCAGAACGTGTAGATGACGACGAGGAGGCCGACCGCGATGACGGCGGCCCGGCCCGGGTTGTGCCGCCGGTGCTTCACTTCCTCGTTGACGTAGACGGTGGCGTCCCAGCCGGCGATCATGAACACCGCGAAGAGCAGCGATGCCGCCACGTCGCCGTGCCCGCCGACGCCGCTGAGGCTGAACCAGCCCCTGGTGATCGGGACCGTGCCACGGTGGTGACCTAGCACTTCCACGAATCCCCATACCGCGAAGCCGATCAGGATCGCGTACTCGATCACGCCCATCGCGACCTGGCTGCGCGCGGTCAGGCGGATGCCGAGGACGGCGATGATCAGCAGGATCACGATGACGGCCGTGCTGATGATGACGTTGGGCCAGATGCTCGCCGTGTTGACGCCCGCGATCGCCAGGATCGACGGACCGAGGACCACCACGCCGGAGACGGCCGCGATGAGGCTGGCGGCGATCATCAGCCATCCGGTCATGAATCCCAGGTACGGGTTGATCGCCCGGCCGACCCACTCGAACGACGCGCCGCAGTTCGCGCTCCACAGGTTCAGCCTGCGGTAGGCGTTGGCGATGATCAGCATCGGGATCCCGCACAGGACGATGACCGGCCCGCTGCCGTAGGCCGACGACGCCGCGAGGTAGGCCAGCACCAGCCCGAGCGCCACGGTGGGCGCCGAATTGCCCATGCCGATGATAGTGTCCTGGGCGGCCCCGATCGCGTCGGGTTCCAGCCGGGCCGCGGGAGCCTGAGCGCCTATCGGGATCGAAGTTACGGTTCGATCCGCCATCTGTTCTCCTGATCGGTATCCCCGGCCGGCCTGACAAGTGCAAACGGCGTCACAAAACCGAGGCCAACTCTAATACGGAACCCGCCCGAGCGCTCCGATTGTGAACTACCCGGCAAATCGCTGAATTTAGCGCCGAAGTCTGTTTGGCCGATTCTATGGCCATTCAGTAACAAGAGCCGCCGAACGTCGCCTTATCAGGCATCGCCCGCGATGTTCGCGAGGCTCTGGCGGACGGCTTCGCGCAGCGGATCACCGTAGGGGAGGACCCGCTCGCAGCGCGCAAGCGCGTCCCTGAGCAGCGCCCGGGCGTCGCCGACCCGGCCCACGGCGTAGTACAGATGGGCCAGGCTGGCCCGGCGCGCCAGCGTGTCCGCGTGGTCGGCTCCCAGGACCCGCTCGGAGTCCGCGCACGTCTGCTCGGAGAACTGCACCGCCGACGGCATCCTTCCGGACGCGGAGTAGGCACCGGCCAGGCTCGCCTTGGTCGCGATGGTGTCGGGATGATCTCGCCCGAGGACCGCCGCCCGGTCGGCCAGCACTCGCTTGTATCCGGAGATGGCCTGCTTGTTCTGGCCGGCGGCCAGCTGGGCCGCGGCCAGCTGGTCGCGGGTGAAAATGGTGTGCACGTCGCGGCCGCCCTGGGACCGCTCCCGCTCGGCCAGCGTCTTGGTCAGCAGCGCGATCGCCCCCTCGGCGTCGCCCGCAGCCTCGTACGCCCGCGCGAGCTCGTCCCGGACCGCGAGCGTGTCCGCGTGACCCGGGCCGCGGAACTGCTCGGACTCGGCCACCGCCCGGCGCAGGATGGTCACCGCGTCCGCGGGCTGGCCCGCGGCGATCAGCGCATCGGCCACGCTGACCCGGGCCGAGATGATGGCCGGATGCCCGGGCGCGAAATCGACGCTTCGTTCGGCCAGAACGCGCTGGTACCAGGTGACCGCCTCGGCTCCGTACCCGGCGGCCAGGTAGGCGCCGGCCAGCTGATCGGCGACGACCAGGGCGTCGGGGTGTCCCGGGGCCAGCTTGTTGTCGCAGTGGACCGACAGGTCACGCCAGTACTCCACGGCTGGCCCGGCCAGGCGGGCGCTGTCCAGGCTGCGCCCCGCGCGCAGCAGCAGCGGATGACAGCCGTCGGCCCACAAGGTGTCCGTGGCCCAGGTCTGCAGGCTGCTCGCGTTCGCCCGCAGGACGGCGGCCGTCCACGGCTCCGGTTCCTCGACAGGCCACGCCTCCAGGAGCGCGCTAGCGGCCGTCTGGGCCGCCCGGTCATGGAACACCGCGGGCGCCGCCAGCCTGGTCGCCGCCTGAACCACCGGGCTCATCAGGACCGTGGGCCGCCCCTCGGCCCGGTTGATGGTGATCAGGCCGGCTCGCTCGATGACGAGCAGCGCGTCCCAGGCGGGCTTGGGGTCGACCGGCGTGCCGAACCCGACCGCGGCACCGCCCAGGTAGACGCTGACCGCCTGGGAGTTAAACACCCCGGCGGGGATCCCGTGACCGTCGAGCAGGGCGATGAGGACCAGCATGAGCCGGACCGACTGGCCAGGCAGCAACTGTTCCGCCTGGCCCAGGGACAGCGTCCAGGTGACCGACGCGGCCGAGGGAACCCCGCCGGCCGCCACCCCGATCTGCTGCCGCCGGCGGACAAAGTAGTCCCGGTACTCCCGGCAGGCCAGCGCCGAGTTGACGATCACCGCAGCGGCCTGGGCCAGGGCCAGCGGCTCGCGGCCGAGCGCCTCGATCAGGTCGATGGCACCCTGGCGCTGCACCGGGTTGACGCTGAGCCGTTCGGTCAGGCAGCCCAGGGCCTCGCGGACGCTGAAGAAGCCGACCGGGAAGACCCGGGTCCGGTGCCGGCTGGCCGCGACGGTCGACTGCGCACTGGTGATCAGGAGCCGGCCCGCCGGGCCTTCGGGCCACAGCCCGTCGAGCTCGTCCGCGCTGGGCAGGTCGTCCAGCACGACCAGCCATGGCTGATGAGTTTCCGCGAGCCAGCTGACGAAGCGGGCCGCGACCGATTCCGCGGTGCCGGTCGGCTCGATTCCAGCGGCCTCGGCCCAGGCCTGCACGTACCCCGCGAGCACCGCCGACCGGCTGGTGGCGGAGATCCAGACGACCACGTCGACGGCGGCCGATCGCCACAGGGTCTCGGCGAGCATCACCGCGATCTGGGTCTTGCCCGACGCGCCCAGCCAGTTCTGCTTGCCCTCGGCGAATTCCGAGCCGGGCACGAGCGCGATGGTCGACCCCGGGACCAGGGCGTCCAGGATGCCGCGGGCGGTGTCGGGCCGGTCGCTAAATCCCTCGGCCAGCGGAGGCATATCGCCCACCCGGAACCGCACTGATTGCTCAGCCGGTATTCCTCCTGAGGGCACAGCCCATAACTCCCATCTATTCAGGCACGGGGGAGCCTTCTGGTGTATCGGGATCTCGCTATCACCACCATTATTATGCACGTGCAGACGCGTCACCGGCATGCGCATCACGCGGGTCATTTCCCCGATTGGCAACCCGGTGCACGAGCGTGACCAGCGGATTGCGCTGCGTCTTGGCGGGCCGCACGCGCCACGGCCCGTTCGGCATAACTACTCCTATCGCCCAGGGTCAGCGACGGAGGCCAGCAACGCGGTGCGGGCCTGGTCTACGGCGGCCAGCATCGCGCCGCGCAGGACCGGCTCGTCGGGCACCCCGGTCGGGACGACGCGCGGGCGGGCGGGGCAGATGGCGGCCACGCCGGCCGCCACCCGGCTGGCCAGGGCGGTGCCGCCCGCCCGGCCCACCTCGCCGCCGAGCACGACCAGGCCGGGGTCGAGCACGACGCAGACCGAGGCCACCCCGACCGCGACCCGCTGGGCGAGGTCATCGAGGAACGTGGAGGCCTCGGCCGACGGTGCGGACACGGCGGCCTGGACCGCCTCGGCGGCGGTCGCGGCCGCAAACCCGTGCCGGTCCGCGAGGGCGCGCACCGCGGCCCCGCCGGCCAGGGACTGGAAGCCGCCGCTGGCCGGGTGCCTGATGTCGGTGTGCAGCGGCGCGCCGTGCACCGGCAGGTAGCCGATCTCGCCCGCGGCCCCGGCCGTGCCGCGGTGCAGCCGGCCGCCGAGCATGGTGGCCAGGCCCAGGCCGACGCCCATCCAGAACAGGGCGAAGTCGTCGGCGCCGACGGCGGCTCCCGCGGCCCGTTCGGCCATGGCGGCCAGGTTCACGTCGTTCTCGATCACGACCGGCTTGTGCAGGACCCCGCGCAACGCGTCCAGCGCCCCCTCATGCCACGCGGGCAGGTTCACCGCCAGCTGCGGGTCGCCGGTCTGCGGGTCGACCACGCCGGGGCTGCCGATGACCAGCGCGCTCAGCCGGGCGAGGTCCACCCCGGCGCTGGCGCAGGCTCGCTCGATTGTCTCGCGGACCAGTTCCACCGGGTCGTCGGCGCCGTTCGGGTCGACTCTCACCTCGGCCACCCGGCGCCCGGTGACGTCCGCCACCGCGGCGCTGACCAGGTCGAAATCCATGTACAGGCCCGCCACGTAGGCGCTGGACGGGACGACGGAGTACAGCGCGGCGTTCGGGCCGCGGTTCCCGGCCTGCTCCCCCACGACGGCGACCAGGCCGCGTTCCTCGAGCCGGGTCAGCACCTGGGACACCGTCACCTTGGACACCCCGGTGTACTCGCTGATCTGGGACCGGGTCAGCATCCCGCCGCTCAGCAGCAGGTCAAGGGCGGCCTGGTCGTTCAGCTCGCGCAGCAGGCTGGGCGTGCCCGGGCGGCCGCGCGCTGCCGACTTGGCCGGCTCCGCCGGCGGGGCCAGCTTGGCCGGCTCCGCCGGCGGGTCGTCCGCGGGCCGTGACTGGAGTGGGTGCTGCATCGCGGTCCCTTCGGTGGTAGCCCCTTGTATCACGTCACCGGAGGAGCTTTCATCTCGATCTGGCCACGGGGGCTATCTTATAGGAAAGTTTCCTGTTAGTTTCGCCCTACGGCTAGTCATATTTTCGATGCCGAGTTTCGTCACCCGGAAGGAGTGCCAGCAGTGGGACTCAGGAAAACACCGGCCGCGCTCGCCGCGCTCGGTACCGCGGCTGCGCTCGCGATCGCGGGCTGCAGCTCCAGCAGCCCGTCAGCCGGCGGCTCAACCTCATCCTCATCATCCGCGCCGGCGCAGCTCACGGTCTGGCGGATGGGCGGTTCCGTCCCATCCGAGGTCACCTGGATGAACGGCGTGGTCACGCAGTTCCACAAGGACTTCCCGGCCTACGCCAATACCAAGGTCAACGTGGTGTGGGTCCCGTGGACCAGCCGCACCACCGACTGGAACAACGCGCTGGCCAGCGGCAAGAACGCCCCCGATATCACCGAGCTCGGTAACACCGACACGCCCACCGAGGCCTCGCTCGGCGTGCTGGCCAACGTGTCCAGCTTCGTGGACTCGTGGTCGGCCAAGCCCGGCCTGGTGACCGGCATGCTGGCCAACGACACGCAGAACGGGAGCGTCTACGCGGTCCCGTGGTTCGGCGGGGTCCGGGGGGTCTGGTACCGGACCGACCAGTTCAAGGCCGCAGGCATCACCAGCCCGCCAGCCACCTGGGCCCAGCTGGTCACCGATGCGAAGACGCTGATGGCCAAATACCCGGGTACCTACGGCATCGACGCCATCACCGACGACACGAACGCGTTCGCCAGCTTCGTCTGGGGCGCCGGCGGCCAGATCGCCACCGAGAGCAACGGGACCTGGACCGCGGGCCTGACCTCCCCGGCGGACGAGGCCGCGATCAGGTTCTACGTCTCTTTGTACAGCACCGACCACCTGTCCCCGTCTAAGTACATTGGCCAAACGGAGCTCGGTAACACCGGCTCGACCTCTGGCGGGGCCAACACAGACTTCGGCCTGGGCAAGCTCGACATGTACATCGACGGACCGTGGGCCACGGCCACCATGCCGGCCAACTCTACGGACAAGGCCAACTGGGCCTCGTTCCCGATCCCCAGCCAGAACGGCCCGAACGCGGCGCCGGTCTTCGCGGGCGGCTCGGACCTGGCCATCTTCAAGACCAGCAAGTACCAGCAGGCCGACTGGGATCTCATCTCGGTCATGGACAACACGGCGAACTCCACCTCATTCGCCAACCTGCAGGGCTTCTTCCCGCCGTACACCGCCGAGCTGACCGGCGGCCCGTACAAGACCCAGAAGTTCATGTCCGGGTTCGCGACGGCCGCCGCGAACAGCCAGGTCTCGCCGCTGAACGCCAAGAACTGGCCGACCGCCGACACCGGCAAGTACTTCATCATCCCCGGCATGCTCAAGGCGCTGATGAACGGCGCTCCGTTCGACGCGACCGTGTCCCAGGCCAACTCGCAGCTCCAGACCGTGCTGAACACCGGCGCCGAGAGCTAGGCGTCAAGGGTTTAGCCTCCGCATGGTGAGAACCATTTCGGGCCAGCCGGGTAACCTCCGGGCCCCGGCTGGCCCTGGATCAGGGACCTCGGCTGGCTTCCGCCAGCGGGCCACGCTCTTCGCCAGGCGGCACCGGCTGGCTCCGTACCTGCTGCTGCTGCCGTCCGCGGCGGTGATCGCGGCCCTGGTGCTCTGGCCGACCATCCAGATCTCCGAGCTGTCGTTCCAGAACTACGGGCTGCAGCAGGAGACCGGGGCCGCGTCCGCGCAGTGGGTGGGTTTCAGCAACTACTCACACGTCCTGCACGACCCGGAGTTCTGGCTGTCACTGCGGATCTCGGTGCTCTCCGCGGCGGCCATGGTGCCGCTGACACTGGTGGTCGGCACGCTGGTCGGCCTGCTGCTCAGCCGCCTGGGCCGCAGGATGGCGGCGTTCGTGTCGTCGGTGTCGGTGCTGGCCTGGGCCACGCCCGCGGTGTCGGCGAGCGTGATCTTCGTCTGGCTCGCCACCCCGGACGGCGGGGTGGTGGACTGGTTGCTGACGAAAGTGCCGTCCTGGCTGGGCGGCGGCGCGCACTGGGCCGGGTTCTCCTGGACCAACTCGGCGCTGCCGGCCTACACGCTGGCCACCGCGGTGGTGGTGTGGCTGGGCTTCCCGTTCATCGCGGTCAGCGTGCTCGCGGGGCTGCGGACCATTCCGGTGGAGCTCTTCGAGTCCGCGCGGGTGGACGGCGGCGGGCCGTGGACGATCTTCTGGCGGGTCACCTACCCGCTGCTGCGGCCGATCTTCCAGGTGCTGTTCCTGCTGTCGGTGATCTGGGACTTCGGCGTGTTCACGCAGGTGTTCATCGTCATCGGGGAGCTCGGCCAGCGCGACGAGTACAACCTCGGCATCTACGAGTACGCCACCGCCTTCCAGCTGCCGCCCGCGTACGGGATGGCGTCCGCGCTGGCCTTCATCCTCACGATCATCCTGCTGATCATCACGGTCGGCTACGTGCGGGCATCGGTCAAGGAGGGGGCCCTGCAATGACTTCGTCCGCTGTGTCGCTGGCACGCCGGCGGTCGTCTCGCCGGCGGTTGGTTCGCCGGGCCGGGGTGAACCTGCTCGGGCTGCTGGTCGCGCTGGTCGCGCTGTTCCCGATCTTCTGGATGATCTCGACGGCGTTCAAACCGGCCACCGAGTGGTACACGCTGACCCCGCATCCGCTCCCGGCGCATCCGACCCTGGGGAACTTCCGCGCGGTGATTGACGGCAACGTCATCGGGCTGCCGTACTGGAACTTCCTGAAGAACAGCCTGTTCGTGACCCTCGTGTCGGTGGTCGCGTCCTCCCTGATCGCGCTGCTGGCCGCGATCGCGCTGGCCAGGTTCCGGTTCAGGTTCCGCACCACCTACCTGGTCATGCTGCTGATCGTGCAGATGCTCCCGCAGCAGGCGCTGGTCATCGCGCTGTTCCTCGACTTCCGGTCGCTGAACCTGCTGGGCAGCCTGGTCGGGCTGATCCTGGTGTACACGGCGTTCGCGCTGCCGGTCACGATCTGGATGCTGCGCAACTTCGTGGCCGCCGTGCCGCGCGAACTGGAGGAAGCGGCCGCGATCGACGGCGCCGGGCAGATGAAGGTGTTCTGGCGGATCCTGCTGCCCCTGGTAGCGCCGGGGCTGGTGGCGACCAGTGTGTTCGCGTTCGTCTTCGCCTACAACGAGTTCATCTTCGCGCTGACCTTCCTGGGCACCGACACGGCCAAGTTCACGCTGCCCATCTACGTCCAGTACTTCTACGGCCGGAACGGGGCCAACTGGGGGGCGATCATGGCCGCCTCGACGCTCTTCACGGTCCCGGTGCTGGTGTTCTTCCTGCTGGTCCAGCGCCGCCTGCGGGCGGGCCTGGTGGCCGGGGCGGTGAAGGGGTGACCGCGCTCTCCGCGAACGCCGACCCGGTACTGACCCGGCTGGCGGACGCGATTCTCATCCCGCCGTTTCCCGGGGTCACCGCGCCGCGGTGGATCCTGTCGGCACTGGCGCGCGGGCTGGCCGGGGTGACGTTGTTCGGGCCAAACGTCGCCACGCCATCGCAGGTGGCGGCGTTGACCGGTGCGCTGCGCTCTGCCGTCTCCGCTGGTGACGACCCGGTGATCGCGATCGACGAGGAAGGCGGGGACGTCACCCGGGTCGCCTACGCGGACGGCAGCCCGTACCCGGGGAACGCGGCGCTCGGCGCGGTCGACGACGTGTCGCTGACCGAGGCCGTCTACCGGGCCATCGGACTTGACCTGGCGGCGCTGGGGATCAACTTCGACCTGGCGCCGTGCGCCGACGTGCTCGGCTCGGCGGACAGCCCGGCGGTCGGCACCCGCTCGTTCGGCGCGGACACCGACCTGGTGTCCCGGCACACGGCCGCCGCGGTGGCCGGCCTGCAGGGTACGGGCGTGGCCGCGTGCGCCAAACATTTCCCCGGCCACGGCCGGACCGTGACGGACACGCATCTGGCCGTCGCGACGATCGAGGGCGGCCTGGCCGAGCTGCGCCGACGGGACCTGCCGCCGTTCACGGCCGCGATCCGGGCCGGGATCGTCGCCATCATGCCCAGCCACCTGCGGATCCCGGAGCTCACCGGCGACCTGCCCGCCACCGTGTCCGCTGCCGCCCAGCGCGGCCTGCTGCGCGGCGAACTCGGGTTCACCGGGGTGATCGTCTCCGACGCGCTGGAGATGCGGGCGACCAGGGATGCGTTCGGCGTGCCGGGGGCCGCGGTGCTGGCCGTGGCGGCGGGCACCGACCTGCTGTGCCTGGGCCGGGACAGCGACGAGGAGGAGTACCTGGCGGTCCGCTCGGCGCTAGTCGACGCGGTTCGCGACGGCACGATCACGGGGGCGCGGCTGGAAGAAGCCGCAGACCGGGTTGCGCGCCTGCGCGGGGGCCTGGCGCGCACCCGGTCCCACGTTGGGCCCGCATCCCTGGCCGCGGACGGGGCCGGGCCGCGTTTGGACGAGGCCGGGCTTTCTGACGGGGTGGGCCTGGCGGCGGCCCGGCGCGCGGTGCGGGCGTCGGGGCCGCGGGTCGCGCTCAGCCGTCCGCTGATCGTCGAGGTCGAGCCGCCGGAGAACATCGCGGCCGGACGGTTCGGGTGGGGGCTGGGCCGTTGGGTGCCGGCGGGCAGCGTCCGCCGGGTCGACGCCGGCGACGGCGAGGCAGCGGCGATCCATTCGGAGGCGGCCGCGATCCTTTCTGAGGCGGCCGGGCGCTCGCTGGTCGCTGTGGTGCGCGACGCGCACCGGGACGCCAGCACGCGTTCCCTGGTCAGCGCGCTGCTCGCGGCGCGGCCGGACACGGTCCTGGTCGAGATGGGCCTGCCGCGCTGGCAGCCGCCGGACGGCACCTCCTACCTGGCCACCTACGGCGCGTCCCGGGCCAGCGCCCAGGCCGCCGCCGAGCTGCTCGGCCTGGCCTGAGTTTTGCGTCTTGCCTGGCGGCTTGCTGCGCTGGGGCTAGCTGGATGAGGGGGACGGGGACGGCGAGGGTGACGGTGAGAGTGAGGGCGGCGGGGGTGGGGGCAGCGACGGGACCAGGTCGGTCAGCAGGTTCTTGTTGAAGACCATGATCGTGTAGCGGTCGAAGTAATAGACGTGCGCGGGCTTGCCGAAGGACGCCTTGACCTCCCAGAGGGCGATCGGGTCGATCGGGAGGGGCGGCTGGATGAGGATGACAAAGTTCGCGTAGTGCTGGGTGGGGTCGTACCAGGACTTGTTGAACTCATACGGTCCGCCCGCCACCTCGGTGTCTTCCCAGCTCACCGGGCGCACGTTGACCGTCTCGCCGCTGGCCAGGGTGGTGGTGTTGGAGATTCCGTAGCTGCTCAGGCCGTAGGTCAGGTTGTGCTGGCCGAGCCAGTCGGCGAGGTTCTGGGTGACGGCCGGAATGCCCGGCTTGGTGACCGAGTAGCCGAGCGCTGCCAGGTAGCAGGCCAGGACCAGGCTCAGGGCCGGCACCAGCCGGGCCTTCATGAACCGGGCACCGAGCATCCGGCCGGCCAGCACGGCGCCCATCGGCAGGACGGGCGACACCTCGCGCGCGCTCCAGTACGTGGTCGGCGTGGTGCTCAGCATGTAGGCGACCAGGTTGACCAGGATGCCCACGGTCAGCAGCTGGGCGATGCGGTCCTCGCAGCTGAAGAAGCGCCGGATGACCAGCCACAGGCCTCCCGCGGCCAGGGCCAGGCCGATCAGGTGCAGCAGCGCGATGGCCCCGTCCAGCCCGATCGAGGTCATGCCGAACAGGTCGGCGCCGTAGATGCCGCTCAGGCTCTGGACCAGCAGCCACAGATGCGCGGACATCTCGGTGACGGGGGCCACGCCGGCCTGGACGGGCAGCACGGTGTAGCCGCCGTGCGCGGAGATCGACTTGATCACGATCCGGGAGATCTCCAGCCCGGCGGCCGCGGCCACCAGCAGCGACACGTCGTACCATCCGTTGCGCCACCCCTCGCGACGCTGGACCAGGATCTGGTAGGCGCGCACGGCGGAGACGACGGCCAGCGGTCCCACGGCGATGATCAGGATCAGCGCGTCGGCGATCGCGCCCCAGGCCAGCATCACGGCGATGATGGGCGGGACGAACCACTTTCGGGGCGCGCGGTCCAGAACCAGCCAGGTCAGCAGCAGCGGCACCGAGGTGCCGATGTGGTCGGGCTGGAAGATCAGGATGAACACGCCTGCGCTGACCTGCGGCGCGCAGACGATCCCGGCCGAGATGAGCAGGCGGACCATGCCCTCGCGGCCCTTGGCCTGGCCGCGGCCCAGCAGCCCGGCGCTCAGCACGACCAGGGTGTAGGTGATCGCGGCCGCGGCATGGAGCACGTCGGCGTTCAGCCCGCGGACCCACTCGACGATTGCCCACTCGGGCACCTCGGTGGTGTAGAACGACACGTCGGTGACCGTCCAGCCGCGCAGCAACGGGTTGCCGTGCAGCATGTCCCAGGCCTGCAGCGCGATGGAGGCGCCGTCGGAGGTGACCTCCTGGGTGCGCGAGAGGGCCAGGTAGCACAGGTACAGCGCGACGCCCGCCACGGCCAGCCCGAGCGGCCAGGCGACCAGGATCAACCACCGACGCCACGACGCGCTGAGCCGGGGGCGCTTGAACGGGAGGCCGTTGAGCTGCGGCAGCTTGAGCCTTGGTTCCTTCAGCTGCGGGCCCCCGGGCTGCGGTCCCTCCAGCTGCGGGCGCTGGGGTTGCGGTCGGCTGGGGTGCTCCGCGGTGCGGCTGTTTCCGTTGCTCCCGCTTCCGTTGCCCCCGTTGGTGCCGGTGCCGTCGGTGTTCTGGGCGGGCTCGGCGGACGTGCCGGGGAGCGGATTCCCGGCGCCTGCACGCGCGCGGGCGACGGCGAGCGGCATCGTGCCCGGGTCGTCTTCGGATGGCGTGTGCATACTCCCCTAGCCGATTTGCGTGTGTTCCCGAGTGAGCCTAGTACGGCGCTGGGACCCGGCGCGGCTCCGGGCAGGAACACCAATGCAAGAAAATCAGTGGGGAACGTGCATAATGGCGGTCATGCGACTGTCAGCCCGGGCCGACTACGCACTGCGCGCTGTCATCGAACTCGCCGCGGCGGGCCCCGGTCATGTCACCGCCGATCAGCTCGCCCGTGCCCAGCAGATACCGGGCAAGTTCCTGGAGACGATCCTGACCCAGCTGCGGCGGGCGGGGATCATCCGCAGCCAGCGCGGACCGGACGGCGGCTTCTGGCTGGCCCGGCCGGCGTCGGAGATCTCCCTGGCCGACATCATCCGGGTCATCGACGGCCAGTTGCTCGGCGTGCGCGGCGAGCGGCCGGAGAACATCACCTATCCGGGCGTGGCCGAACCGCTCCAGCAGGTCTGGATCGCGTTGCGAGCCAACGAGCGCGCCGTCCTCGAGCAGGTCACACTGGCCGACATCGTGTCAGGCAACCTGCCCGACATGGTGCGGCACCTGACGGAGAACCCGCGCGCCTGGGTCTAGGGCGCCCGGAGAGCCGGAGGGCTCGGCGGCTTAGACCGATACCGGGAACATGTCGGTGACGTCGAAGCCCGGACCGGAGTCCGCGAAGTCCATCGCCGCCTCGGTGTCCCGATCGATGGTGCTGATCGAGACGAAGTCCGCGGCCGGCCGGCCGGAGCTCGCCTCGGCCGGCACCCGCAGGCCGGGCTCCCTCGGCATTTCCAGGACCGGCTCGTTCTGGAGTTCCGCGAGGGCGAAGTTGTCCGAGACCTCACGGAACACCTGAGAGAGCGGTGTGCCCAGGGCGCCGCAGATCGCGGCGAGCAGTTCAGACGAGGCTTCCTTCTGGCCGCGCTCGACCTCGGACAGATAGCCGAGAGAAACACGCGCCGAGGCGGAGACCTCGCGCAGCGTACGACCCTGCCGCAGGCGCAGCCGGCGCAGCACGTCACCTAGCAGCTGACGGAGCAGAACCATAGTCGCACTCCCTTCCAAGGCCGAACCGCCGACATTCTCACCGTACCTGGCACTACGGCTAGTTTGCGAGATCCGACCACCCCGTGTTCGCTGCCAACGTAACGCTGTAATCAGTCGGTATCTTCCCGGAGCCTGCCGAGCAGCAAGCCGAGGGCATGCTCCACAGTCAGTCTACGGATGAGGTGCCGGTCGCCGGTCA
Organism: uncultured Actinomycetes bacterium; assembly: GCA_963819785.1. GTDB lineage: Bacteria > Actinomycetota > Actinomycetes > Streptosporangiales > Streptosporangiaceae > Palsa-504. Next base: position 33,519 of record CAWFXW010000028.1, read on the forward strand.
GGACGACGGTGCGTACCACCGTGTCGTCCGCGGCGCTGACCGCGATGTGCGCCGTGCCGACCGGCTGCCCGTCCGCGGGCTCGGGGCCCGCCACCCCGGTGGTGGCCACCCCGTAGGTCGCGCCGAGCCGGGTCCTGACCCCGGCCGCCATGGCCGCGGCGACCGGCGCGTACACCGCGCCGTGCCGGGCCAGCATGCCCCGGTCCACGCCGAGCAGGGATGCCTTGAGCTCGGTGGCGTAGGTGACGACGCCACCGCGGAACGACGCCGAGGCACCCGGGACGTCGGTGAGCGCCGCCGCGACCAGGCCCCCGGTCAGCGACTCGGCCACGGCGACGGTGCGACCGCCCGCCTCCAGCCGGGCGAGGATCTGCCTGGCTAGCTCGTACGCGTCCTCGCCCGCCGATGCCTCGACCACGATCTTGCCTCCAACCTCCGGTACCGGCCCGACTCACCCGTCCGGGGCCGGCTCGGAACGGCGCAGTCGCATCGCTTGCTGAACATAGTCGACGCCGGTCACCAGGGTGACGACAACCGCCGCCGCCATGACCAGCCCGCGCACGATCCCCGGCGGGCTCAGTGCCGCCGGCAGCACGTACAGGCAGATCGCGATGACCTGGAGGAGGGTCTTCAGCTTGCCGCCGCGGCTGGCCGCGATCACGCCGCGGCGGATGACCCAGATCCGCAGCGCGGTCACGCCGATCTCGCGGAACATGATCACCCCGGTGACCCACCAGGGCAGCTCGCCGAGCGCCGACAGGCAGATCAGGGCCGCCCCGGTCAGTGCCTTGTCGGCCACCGGGTCGGCGATCTTGCCGAAGTCGGTGACCAGCCCCCGGCGGCGGGCCAGCCGCCCGTCGAGCAGATCGGTCAGTGAGGCGACGCAGAACGCGACGAGCGCGGCCAGCCGCCAGCCGGTGCCGCCCGCGAGCAGGCAGGCGACGAACACCGGGATCAGGAAGACGCGCAGCACGGTGAGCATGTTGGCGACGTTGACCAGCCCGGGCTGGCCGGGAGTGAGCGAAGTCACCGCCGGCCTGGCTAGATCGAGCCGGCGCTGGCTGACGGCGCCAGACGGGATGACGCCAGACGGGATCGCGTCGGCGATCAGGTCCACCCCGTCTGATCCGCTCACGACCGCGCGGACCAGCTCGCCGGGGACGAGCGGAGCGGCGGACCGGACCATGGTCACCCCGTCGACCTCGGGCGCCTGATGGGCGGCCCGGCCGGTGAAGGTCCCCGGGCCGGCCTCCTCGTCGTCGTCTTCGATCAAGACGTCGAGGGTCTCCCCCATCCGGTCGGCGGCACGCTGCGCCATCAGTTCGTCGGCCAGGTCGGCGAAGTCCTCCACCCGGCGGGCGATCTCGGCGTCATCCAGCTTGCCCGGCCGGGACGCGGCCTCGGTCCCGTCCTCGTCGGAGTAGCCGAAGATGCCGATCGCGTCGAGTCGCGCCGAGCCCAGGAACACCTCGAGCTCGGCCAGGTCGGCGGCGGTCTCGCCGGGGAAGCCGACGATGAAGTTGGACCGGACGCCGGCCCGCGGGCTGAGCTCGCGGATCTGGTCGAGCAGGTCCAGGAACCGGTTGCGGTCGCCGAAGCGCCGCATGGCCCGCAGCACCTGGCCGCTGGCGTGCTGGAACGACAGGTCGAAGTAGTCGGCCACCCCGGGCGTGGACGTGATGACGTCGATCAGGCCCGGCCGGAGTTCGGCGGGCTGCAGGTAGCTGATCCTGACCCGCTCGATGCCGTCGGTGGCGGCCAGGTCGGGCAGGACCTCCTCGAGCAGTCTCAGGTTGCCCAGATCCTTGCCGTAGGACGTGGAGTTCTCGCTGACCAGGAACAGCTCGCGGACGCCCTGGCTGGCCAGCCAGCGGGCCTCGGCCAGGATCTCGGGCGGACGGCGGGAGACGAACGCGCCGCGGAACGACGGGATGGCGCAGAACGAGCAGCGCCGGTCGCAGCCGGACGCGATCTTGAGCGGGGCCACCACCCCGGCGGACAGGCGGCGCCGGAAGACGGATCCGCCCGGGCCGGTCCACGGTGCAGCAGGGTCGCCTACGGGGGTGGGACGGGCGGCGGGGGTGATGGGGAGGAGGGTGCGGCGGTCGCGGGCGGTGTGCGCGGGGCGGCGGCGGCCGGCCAGGACGTCGTCCAGGCGGGCGCCGATGTCGCGGTAGTCGTCGAAGCTGAGGATCTGCGCCTCGGGGAGCTCGCCGGCCAGCTCGGCGCCGTAGCGCTCGGCCAGGCAGCCCACCGCGGCGACCTTGGCGCCGGACCCGGCCGCGGACAGCAGCTCGTCGATCGACTCCTGCTTGGCGGCCTGGATGAAACCGCACGTGTTCACCAGCACCACGCTGGCCTCATCGGCCGAGGTCAGATCCCAGCCGGAGGCGGTCAGGCGGGCCGCCAGTTCCTCGGAGTCCACCTCGTTGCGGGCGCAGCCCAGCGTGACCAGGCTGACCGTGCGCGCAGCCGGCCCGGCGGGGCGAGGAGATCGGGACGCTGAAGACACACCGAGAGCCTACGCGCTAAGCCGGATGACCCGGACCGGCTAACCCGCCTGGGTACCGGAGGACGAACCAGCCGAGGCGCTGGGCGTGGCACCGCCCTGCGGGCTGTAGCTCAGCGTCACCGGCAGGACGGTCTTGAGCGGCTGGAGCTGGCCGTCCACGGTCAGCGTGATGCCGCCCGGGTTGCCCAGCCGGATGTTCACCGCCTGCGTCTCGGTCCAGGTCATCGACTGGCCCGCCGGGACGACGCCCATGAAGATCCGCGAGCCGTCGCTGCTGTTGGTGAGCAGCACCCAGCACTCCTCGGTCGCGTCGATCTTGATCACCACGTCGGTGGGCGTCGCGCTCTGCGTGGGCGTCGCCGAGGCCGACTGCGACGGGCGGACGCTGGGCTGGGAGCTGGTGGTGGCGGCGACGCCGACCCCGGCGGCCGGGCTGTTCCTGTTGTTGTGCGAGGACACCAGGCGGTAGGCGGCGAAGCCGATGATGGCGAGCAGCACCACGACCACGATCAAGGTCAGGCTGGGCGAGCGCCGTTCGCGGATCTTGATCGGCTTGGAGGGCTCGAACACGTCGGCCGCGCGCAGCGGGCTCACTGGTCCGTGGTCGGCGTCGTACTCGCTGATCAGCGGGGCCGGGTCGGTGCCGACCGCCCCGGCGATGCTGCGGATGTGCCCGCGCGCGTAGAAGTCGCCGCCGCATGCGGCGAAGTCATCCTGCTCGATGTCCCGGATGATCGATTCCCTGATCCGGGTCTGCTGGCTGACCTGGGTCACCGTGAGACCGGCCTGACGGCGCGCGTCGGCCAGGGATTCGCCGATGCTCACGCTGCGCCTCCACGTGCCGTCAGTCGTACTCATTGTGCCCGCAGCCTACCCGCCTCGCAGGGAGTCGATCGTGCCGTCTAGGTCGTCGGGCCGGACCAGCACGTCGCGGGCCTTGGAGCCCTCGCTGGGGCCGACGATGTTCCGGCTCTCCAGCAGGTCCATCAGCCGCCCGGCTTTGGCGAAGCCGACCCGCAGCTTGCGCTGCAGCATCGAGGTCGACCCGAACTGGGTGGTGATGATCAGCTCCGCGGCCTGGATGAGCAGGTCCAGGTCGTCACCGATGTCGGAGTCGATCTCCCGGTTGGACTCCTTGGCCGCGGCCACGTCCTCGCGGTAGGCGGGCTCGGCCTGCTTCTTGCAGTGCGCGACGATCTCGCGGATCTCCTTCTCGGCCACGAACGCGTTCTGCAGCCGGATCGGCTTGGACGCGCCCATGGGCAGGAACAAGGCGTCGCCCTGCCCGACCAGCTTCTCCGCGCCCGGCTGGTCCAGGATGACCCGGGAGTCCATCAGGCTGGAGGTGGAGAAGGCCAGCCGGGACGGGACGTTCGCCTTGATCAGGCCGGTCACCACGTCCACGCTGGGCCGCTGGGTGGCCAGCACCAGGTGGATGCCTGCCGCGCGGGCCAGCTGGGTGATGCGGACCACCGAGTCCTCGACGTCGCGGGGGGCGACCATCATCAGGTCGGCCAGCTCGTCGACGATGACCAGCAGGTACGGGTACGGCATATAGACGCGTTCGCTGCCGGGCGGCGGGGCGAGCCGGCCGGCCCGCACCGCCTTGTTGAAGTCGTCGACGTGCCGGAACCCGCTGGCGGCCAGGTCGTCGTAGCGGCGCTCCATCTCGCCGACCACCCACTCCAGCGCCTCGGCCGCCTTCTTGGGGTTGGTGATGATCGGCGTGATCAGGTGCGGGATGCCGTCGTAGATGGTCAGCTCGACCCGCTTGGGGTCGATCAGGATCATCCGCACCTCGTCGGGCGTGGACCGGGTCAGGATCGAGGTGATCAGGCCGTTCAGGCAGACCGACTTGCCGGATCCGGTGGCGCCCGCGATCAGGATGTGCGGCATCTTGGCCAGGTTCGCGACCAGCACCCGGCCCTCGACGTCCTTGCCCAGGCCGACCACCATCGGGTGGTGGTCGCCGATCGCCACCTGCGACTTGAGCACGTCACCCAGGCTGACGATCTCCTTGTCCGCGTTCGGGATCTCCACCCCGATCGCGGACTTGCCCGGGATCGGGGAGACGATCCGCACGTCGGCGCTCTTCACCGCGTACGCGATGTTCTTCTGCAGCGCGGTGACCCGCTCCACCTTGACCGCGGGCCCGAGCTCGATCTCGTACCTGGTCACCGTGGGCCCGCGGCTGAACCCGGTGACCTGGGCGTCCACCTGGAACTGCTCCATCACCTCGGTCAGCGCCTCGACCACGATGTCGTTGGCCCGGGTCCGCGCCTTGGGCGCCGAGCCGGGTCGCAGCAGCGCCATCGGCGGCAGCGTGTAGGCCACCGCGTCGCCGGCCAGCGTGAGCTGCTCGGGGTTACGCAGCGGCATCGAGGGCTTGAGCTCGATGGGTTCCCTGGGGAGGTCGGCCGCGGGAACAACGGGGGCGGGCGAGGCCGGACGGTCGTCAGTGCCGAAACCGAGCGCCTCGATGAGCCCGTCCTCGCCGGTCGGGCGGGCGCCGGCGGCGGCCTTGCCAGCGTCGGGCTTACCCGCGTCGGCGCGCTTCTTGCCCGGGCCGACCAGCGGCGTGTCGTACGGCTTGAGGTGCTCGCCGCCCTCCAGGGCCGGGCGCAGCCGGATGTTCTTGGCGATCTGGCCGCGCGGTCCCTTGGCCCGGATCCCGGTCCCGGCCTCGTAGTCCTCGTCGATCTCCAGGCCGTCCTCGTCGTAGGAGTGCTCGGGGACGGCGTGGCCGAATAGTTCGCGCAGGCCGGAGAGACGTTCGGGGATCTTGTGCAGCGGGGTGCCGGTGATGAGCAGCAGGCCGTACAGGGTCAGCAGGCCGAGCAGCGCCGCCGAAACCCACGGGGTCAGCGCGCGGGCCAGCGGCCCGCCCACCCCGTAACCGATATAGCCGCCCGCCTTGCGGATCACGGTCTCGCCGTCGGAGGGATGCGGCGAGCCCTTGGCGATCTCCAGCAGCCCGCTCAGGCCGAGCAGCAGGCCGGTCCAGCCGACCATCGCCCGCCTGGTGGCCTGGTTGCGGTCCGGGTGCCGCAGGAACCGCCAGGCCAGCAGCGCGACCAGCGCCGGGATGAGGAAGGCCAGCGACCCGACCGCGGCGGTGACCGCCTCGTAGATACCGCGCCCGGCCGTGTTGTCCATCCGCAGCCACAGGCCGCCCGCGAGCACGAAGGCCACGCCGAGGGTGAGCAAGCCGACGCCATCGCGGCGGTGATGCGGCTCGATGTCGCGCGCGCCGCGACCGATCGACCGGGCCACCCACCCGACCGCCCCGGCCAGCGCCATCCAGGCGCCCGAGATCACCCGGCCGATCCACCCGATCAGGATCACCACGGGGTCGCGGGTACGGGCGGGCGCACGGGTCTGGCTGCCGGGCCGGCGCCGGGCCTGGCCGCGGCGATTCTGCGGGGCCCGCTTGGGCGGGGGCTTCTTCTTGGTGTTCTTCTTCCTGGTGTTGTTCTTGGTGTTGCGCGGCGTTCCGCCCGAATAGCTCGCTGACGTGCCACGACCGCCCGCGCCGGTCCGGGCCGCGGGGGCGCCGGGCTGACGGGCTGGTTGGTTCCGGACACGGGTCGCCATACTTACAAACGTAGCTAGGAGGCTGACCGGTGAGAAACACCGCGACGGGCGTGTCGCGCCCAGCGTAAAAAAGGCAGAGCGTAAAAGGCCCAGCGTAAAAGGCTGGAGCGTAAAAGATGACCGGAGCGACGCAGCACGGCCCGTTCGGCATAAATATTTTAAGACGATGCGGTGGCCGGCCATAGGGACCGGACCGATAGGGTCGGCGCATGCGGGTCGCGATCCTCGATGATTATCAGCAGGTTGCGCTAGCCAGTGCGGACTGGTCCGGAGTCAGGGAACGAGCCGAGATCCACGTCTTCGCCTCCCATATCGCGCGGACCGAGGCGCTGGTCAGCGCGCTTGAGCCGTTCGATGTGATCGTGGCGATGCGGGAGCGGACCCCGTTCGACGCCGAGCGGCTTGGCCGGCTCCCGAAGCTGCGGCTGCTGGTCACCACCGGCATGTCCAATGCGTCCATCGACCTGGCGGCGGCGGCCGCGCGCGGGATCACCGTGTGCGGAACGGGCGGAGTCTCGTCCGCGACGGCCGAGCTAACCTGGGGGCTGATCCTGGCCCTGCTCCGGCACATCCCGACCGAGGACCGGTGGATGAAGGTGGCCGGGCGGGCCGGCGGGGCGGCGCTGGGCGTGGGCGGCGGCTGGCAGCAGACGGTCGGCACCGGCCTGGACGGCAAGCGGCTGGGTGTGGTGGGCCTCGGCGGTCAGGGGCGGCGGGTGGCCGGGATCGGCCGGGCGTTCGGGATGAACGTGGTGGCGTGGAGCCATAACCTGGATCCGTCGGTGGCCGAGCAGGCCGGCGCCAAGGCGGTGAGCAAGGAGGAACTGTTCGCCTCCGCCGACGTGATCACCGTGCACTACAAGCTGAGCGACCGCAGTGCGGGGCTGGTCGGCGAGGCCGAACTGGGCCTGATGAAGCCGTCGGCCGTGTTGATCAATACTTCGCGCGGCCCGCTGGTCGACAGCGGGGCGCTGCTGGCCGCGCTGCGGTCGGGCGGCATCGCGGGCGCGGCGCTGGACGTGTACGACGTCGAACCGCTGCCGCTGTCCTCCGCGCTGCGGACGGCGCCGAACGTGGTCCTCACCCCGCACCTCGGCTACGTCACCGAAGAGTCCTACCGGGTCTTCTACGGTGACGCCGCCGAGGACATCGTGGCGTTCGCGTCCGGCTCGCCGGTGCGGGTGCTGTCCGCTTAGTCGTTCTGTTCAGGGTTTCCAGGCGGGGTCGCGGCCGGACAGGGCCAGGGCGCGGTCGAAGGCGGTCGCGTCGTCGGGGACCGGAACGATGGCGGCGAAGCCCTGGTACTGACGGAACATGTCGCCTTGGGCCCCGACGGTTCCGAGGAGGGCCTGCGCCAGCTCGCCGTCACAGTGGTAGTCCTGGCCGGTGGCCTTGGCGACGTCCCAGCCGTGCAGCGCCATCTCCATGATCAGCATGGCGGCGATGTCGGCGGCCGGGGTGGCGCTGCCCATCACGCTCCGGTCGCCTGCCCAGGCCTCGGGCTTGGACCAGGCCTGAACGGCCCGGTCGAGCTGGGCCTGGTACGCCTCGGCATAGCCAGGCTCGGCGGTGAAATCCTTGCTCATCAGCTCGTCGGCGACGCTCTCACCGTGCGCCCGGCGTTCGGCGGAGTAAGAGGTCCACAAGATCGTGTGGTTGAGCAGGGTGCGCAGGTCCCAGTCGGGGCACGGGGTCGGCTGGTCCAGGCTGGCCGTTTTCGCCGCGCCGGCCACGACGCGAGCGGTCTCGGCCGCGGCGGCGGCCATCAGGGCCGGGCCGTTGGCTGTTTCCGGGCTCGTATTCATCCGTTCACTCTAACGAGAGCCGGGTGGCCCGGTCTTGAAGAAAAGCGACAGCTACGCTGGTCGTGTGGCAGATTCCGGCACCGCCGCCAGCGCCTCGCCTGGGGAAATGGGGCGCGGCGTGCTGCGGCCTGATCTCGCGGCAGACAGGTTCTCGCTGACCCGGATCGAGCCTTCGGGTCCGCTCGCTTTGTTTGTCGACTACTACTGGATCGTCCGCTGGGACCTGCGCGGGCAGCCGCCGTACGAGCAGATGGTCCTGCCGCATCCCAACGTGAACCTGGTGTTCGAGGCGTCCGGCGCAGGCATCTACGGCGTAGATCGGTCGCTGTTCGCGCGCAGGTTGTCCGGGCAGGGGAAGGCGCTGGGGATCCGGTTCCGGGCGGGGTGCTTCCGGCCGTTCTGGGGAGCGCCGATCTCGCAGCTCAGCGACCGGGTGGTCCCCGCGACCCGGGTGTTCGGGCCGCTGGCGGAGAAGACCCGGGTGGCGATCATGGCCGCTTCGACGGACGCGGAGATGACGGGTGGCGCCGAGTCGTTGCTGTTCTCCTGCCTGCCGGAACCCGATCCGGTCGCTTCGCGGGTCGCTTCGTTGGTGGCGCTGATTACCTCGGACTCCTCGCTGCGGCGGGTCGATCAGCTGGCTATCGTTTCCGGGATGTCGGTGCGGAGTTTGCAACGGCTGTTCGGTGACTATGTGGGCGTGAGTCCCAAGTGGGTGATGCGGCGGGCGCGGCTGCACGAGGCGGCGCTGCGGGCCGACAGCGGCGAGCCGGTCGACTGGGCTTGCCTGGCCGCGGACCTGGGTTATGCCGACCAGGCGCACCTGACCAGGGAGTTCACCGCGGCGATCGGGGTGCCGCCGAGCCGGTACGCGGCTTCGTTACGCGGGGAGGGCTAGGCCTGGATTACTACGGGGATGATCATGGGGCGGCGGCGGTAGTTGTCGCTGACCCACTTGCCGACGATGCGGCGGGCTAGCTGGCTGATCTGGTGGGCCTCGGTGATGCCGTCGGCGGCGGCCAGGGCCAGGGCCTCCTCGATCCTGGGCAGGACCTCGCCGAACGCGGCGTCGTCGATGCCGGAGCCGCGGGCGTGGATCTCCGGGCCGGCCACCATCTTGCCGGAGTTGGCGTCGACCACGATCACGACCGAGACGAAGCCTTCGTCGCCGAGGATGCGCCGGTCCTTGAGCTGCGACTCGGTGACCTCGCCGACCGTCAGGCCGTCGACGTAGACGTAGCCGCAGGGCACCGCGCCGACCACGCTGGCCTGGCCGTCCACCAGGTCGACCACGATGCCGTCCTCGGCGATCACGATGTTGGCGTCGGGCACGCCGGTCAGCGAGGCCAGGTGGGCGTGCGCGCGGAGGTGACGCCACTCGCCGTGGACGGGCATGAAGTTGCGCGGGCGGACCAGGTTCAGCACGTAGAGCAGTTCCCCGGCGCTGGCATGGCCGGACACGTGCACCAGGGCGGAACTGCGGTGCACGACGCGAGCGCCAAGCCGGGTCAGCCCGTTGATCACGCGGTACACGGCGGTCTCGTTGCCCGGGATCAGCGACGACGCGAGGATGACGGTGTCGCCTTCGGCGATCCGGATCGGGTGGTCACGGCCGGCCATCCGGGACAGCGCCGACATCGGCTCGCCCTGGGAGCCGGTGGAGATCAGCACGACGTCGCCGGGCGGCATCTCCTCGGCCTCGCGCAGGTCGACCAGCAGCCCGCCGGGCACGTGCAGATAGCCGAGGTCGCGGGCGACGCCCATGTTGCGCACCATGGACCGGCCGACGAAGGCGACCTTGCGGCGGTGCTTGACCGCGGCGTTGAGCACCTGCTGAACCCGGTGCACGTGGGAGGCGAAGCAGGCGACGATGATGCGCTGCCTGGTGTTGGCGAAGATCTCGTCGAGCACGGGGGCGATCTCGCGCTCGGCGGTCACCATGCCGGGTACCTCGGCGTTGGTGGAGTCGGCCATGAGCAGGTCGACGCCCGCGGTGCCGAGCCGGGCGAACCCGGCCAGGTCGGTGAGCCTGCGGTCCAGCGGCAGCTGGTCCATCTTGAAGTCACCGGTGTGCAGGACCACGCCGGCCTCGGTCCGGATGGCCACGGCCAGGGCGTCCGGGATGGAGTGGTTGACGGCCAGGAACTCGCAGTCAAAGGGCCCGAACGAGCTGTGGCTGCCCTCGACCACCTCGACCGTGACCGGGTCGAGGCGGTGCTCGGCCAGCTTGCTCTGCACCAGGCCCAGGGTCAGCTTCGAGCCGACCAGCGGGATGTCGGACCGGTTCCGGAGCAGGTAGGGGATCGCGCCGATGTGGTCCTCGTGCGCGTGGGTGAGGACCAGCGCCTCCACCTGGTCGAGCCGGCCGTCGAGGTAGCCGAAGTCGGGCAGGATCAGGTCCACGCCGGGCTGGTCGGGGTCGGGGAACAGCACACCGCAGTCCACGATGAGCAGGCGGCCGCGGTGCTCGAAGACCGTCATGTTCCGGCCGATCTCGCCGAGGCCGCCCAGCGGGACGATGCGCAGGCCGCCGGGAGTCAGCGCGGGAGGCGGGGCGAGATCTGGATGCGGGTGGCTCACGCGCTCAGGCCATCCCCCGGCAGCTTCACGCCGCCCGCGATGAGGTCGAGCGCCAGCTGGCGGCGCTCGGCGTCGGTGGCGGCCAGCAGCGGCCCGCGCACCGCGCCACCCGGCAGGCCGAGCAGGTCCAGGGCGGCCTTGGTCAGCACCGCGCCCTGGTTGCGGAACAGGCCGTCGTAGAGCGGTATCAGTTCGTAGTGGAGCTGGCGGGCGCGATCCACGTCGCCGGCGCCGAACGCGTCGATCATCTCGTGCAGCCGGTCCCCCGCCACGTGGCCGACCACGCTGACGAAGCCGACCGCGCCGAGGGAGAGCCAGGGGAGGTTCAGCAGGTCCGTGCCGCAGTAATAAATAAGGTCAGTCCGGGCCAGCACGTGCGAGGTGGCGGACGGGTCGTCCTTGGCGTCCTTGACCCCGATGATCCGGGGGTGCGCGGCCAGCTTGACCAGCGTCTCGGTGGTCACGGCCACGGCGGTCCGGCCGGGGATGTCGTAGATGAGCATCGGCAGGCCGGTCGCGTCGGCGACCGCGGTGAAGTGGGCCTCGAGGGCGGCCTGCGGCGGCTTGTTGTAGTAGGGCGTGACGACCAGCAGGCCGTGCGCTCCGGCGCGTTCGGCGCTGCGGGACAGCTCGATGGTGTGCGCGGTGATGTTGGTACCGACCCCGGCGACCACCCGGGCGCGCGAGCCCACCGCCTCGAGCACCACCCGGATCAGGCGCTCTTTCTCCGCGTCGGTGGTAGTCGGCGCCTCTCCGGTGGTCCCGTTGACCACGAGCCCGTCGTTGCGCATGTCGGTAACCAGGTACTCGGCGAGGCGGGCGGCGCCGTCGAAGTCGACGGCCCCGTCGGGGGTCATGGGGGTGATCATCGCCGTGACCATGTGCCCAAACGGGGCGCTGGTTGTCGTCATACCCGAACGCTACCCGCTCTGGCAGTGCGCGGAGTAGTCGGCTGACCGCCCGGCCGGCGAGAAATCCCGCCAGGCTGTAAGCACAGGGTCAGGCCGGGGACGCGCGGTGCGGCACACCCGGGCCGGACGTAAATACGATCAGCCGTGCGCCCAACCGCCGCCGCAGCCGGTGAACCGGGTCCCGGTGCAGTCCGCGAGCCAGCGGTGAGCCGTCTTGTCCGCCGGTGGCCAGGATCACCTCGTCATAGTCGTGACGGCGGGTCTCGGAGCGCACCGCCTTCACCAGGTCGTCCTCGTCGCTGAGCAGGCCGCTGGCCTGACAGCCGATGGTCCTCAGGTGCCTTATGGCCAGGTCCATGCGATGCTCAGCGGCCGCACTGATGTCATGATCCGGCTGGGGCGCAACAGGGAACTTTCCAGATCGCGCACCGAGAAGAAGCTCCATGGCGGGCAGCCGTGCCTGGCGTGACCTGACCAACGACATCACCACAACCTCGCAAGGCCCCTGCTCCTGCCGTGCGACCAGATGGTTAATCGGCTGCAAGTCGAGTTCGGAATCGACGGCGAGCAAGTCCATGTCAAGCACGAGCAGATACCGGCGCATATCCATCACCTCTGTCAAGGGGTAACTACCCGCAGTCGTGATACTAAACCGGCCGGGCCGGATCCGCGGGTTCGGGCTGCTTCTGGCGGACCGGGCTGTGCAGGTGGGCCGAGCCCGAGTTCCTGGTCGTGCGGCGGGCCAGGAACAGCGCGGCGGCCGCGGCGATGGCGAGCGTCAGAGCCAGGGTCTCCGCGATCGCGGCCGCGCTCAGGCTGACCGCGATGCCGGAGCCGATGCCGCTCGTCTGAGCCTGCATGTTGATCAGCCGCGGCCCGATCACCAGGCCGGCCACAACGCCGCTGGTCACGCCGAGCGCGGTGAGGATCATCGTGTTCACCACCAGGGTGGCCGTTATCTGGCGCGGCGTGAGTCCCAGGGCCGCCAGCACGCCCACCTCGTGCCGGTGATCGCGCATCCCGACCACGGTCGCGGTGAGCAGGTTCGCGAGCCCGATCACCGCCAGGATGACCACCGAGACCGCGATCACCAGCTGGATCACCCGGAGCCCGCTGGCCGGGTTGGGCACCACCTGGACGTCGAGCCGGTCGTGTGAGGAAGCGAGCAGCCCGGCCCGGGCCGCGGCGGCGGTGACCCCGGGCTTCAGGACCAGGTGGTAGACCAGGGCGCTGCCCGCGTCGTTCAGCGCGTCGAGCCCGAAGTCGAGCACGTCCCCGTTGTTGTCGGGCTCGATCGTCCGGCCGACGATGTGCAGCGGGGGCACCGGCACGCCGTCGATGGTCGGCGAGATCCACGCGCCCACATTGATGTGCATCAGGTCGAGGAAGCCCTGGCCCGCGACCGCCTCGTTGGCCGCCTCGAACATCCGCCCCTGCACGACCCGGAACGGGTAGGGCCGGATCGAGGTGCCCAGGGCCCGGGCGACGAAGGTCCCGTTGTCACCCGGCAGCAGCGTGACGAACTGGGCGCCGGGGTAAGAGGCGAGCACCTGACGGTCGTGACTGATCAGGTCCAGCATCTGCTTGTTGTCCAGGCCGCCCTGACTGACCGTGACCGCCGAGGCCAGACCGATCCTGCCCGGGTCGCGGGTGAACCCGCCGATGGTCGACCAGCAGGTCAGCGCGATGGTGATCATCGCCATCGGGAGAGCCACGCCGAACACGGTCAGCGCCGCGGGCAGCCGCCGGGTGAGCGAGTCCCTGGCTCCCAGCACCAGCGCGGCGGGCAGGTGGACGAGCAGGCCGAGCCGGGCGATCAGCGACAGGTGCCCTCGGGGCGGGCTCGGCCGGACGGCGGCGACCGGCGAAACCCGGCCCGCCCACCAGGCCGGGATGACGGTGGCGATCGCGACGGTGAGTATCGTGCCTACGCCGATCAGGGCCATCCAGCCGCCGGAGAGTGGCGCGAGACCCACCGGCGTGCCATCCGGCGGCCGGACGAGCTCCGGTGAAGTCATGATCCGCGCGGCGAGCAGCCCGAGGCCGGCCCCGGCCGCCCCGAGCAGGGCCTGCTCGGCGAGCAGCACCCGGACCACCTGCCCGGGAGTGAACCCGAGCGCCTTCAGCATCGCGATGTCCTGGCGCTGCACCAGGACGCGGCCCGCGGTGACGTTGGCGATGGCGCACGGGGCGGCCACCAGGGCGATGATCCCGAACAGGGCGAGCAGCAATCCGAGCAGCCGGTCGTTGCTCGCCATCGAGTCCCTCACCTGCTGCCAGGTGGAGTAGCGCTCTACGGCCGAGTTCTCGCCCACGCCGTTGTACAGGTTCCAGATGGTCTGCACGACCTGGCCGGTGGCGATGGCGGAGTTGTCGTCGAGGCGCAGCCCGACGATGACGTGGGTCTCGCTCGGATTCGGCTCGACCCGGGTCAGCAGTGTGTGCTGGACCCAGATGAGACCGGGCGTCCACTGCGGGTAGAAACCCTGGTCGGCGGTGTCCGCGATGCCGATCACGGTCATGGCCACGCTGGTGCCGTCGATGCCGTCCACCTGGATGCGACCACCGACGCCGACGTGCACGGCCTGGGCGAAGGACGCCTCGAGGACCGCGCCGTCCGGGGCCGAGGACCGCAGCCAGCTCCCGTCCACGATGATCGGCACGGACATCGTGGGCGGCGCGGGCGTCATGGCCCGGAGCTCGACCGGGGACTTGACCGCGCCCTGTTCCAGGGTGGCCGACGCGGCCTGGTAGGGCGTGGCCATCTCATGGATTCCCGCTACGTGGCGCAGGCCGGCCGTGTTGGTGCCGTCCTGGAAGTAGACGAGCACGTCCGCGCCGCGGGTCCGGGCAGACAGCTGCTGCCAGGGGTTGACCGCCCCCTGCAGGAGCATGATGGCGAGGAAGAGCGCGGCCACCACCGCGCCGACGACGGCGATCGTGGTCAGGGCCTGGCCCCGCCGGGCGCGCAGGTCAGCGCGCGCCCAGCGGAGCGTGCCTCGCATCAGGTCTCAGCCTCTCAGCTCCAGGACATCGCCGACACCGTTCACGGTCCGCGGGCTGGGCACGATCCTGGCGTCGTCGGCCACCGTCCCGTCGAAGAGGTTGATCACGCGGTCGGCCAGGCTCGCGACGCGGGCGTCGTGGGTGACCAGCAGGATCGCCTGGCCCCCGGCGTGCGCGCGGCGGAGCAGGCGGAGCACGTCGCGGGTGTTGGAGCTGTCCAGGTTGCCGGTCGGCTCGTCGGCCAGCAGCAGGCTCGGCTCGTTGGCCAGAGCGCGGGCCAGCGCCACGCGCTGCTGCTCCCCGCCGGACAGCCGGGCCGGCGCCGCGACCGCCTTGTCGGCGATGCCGAGCTCGGCCAGCAGCTCTTCCCGCCGCTTCCTGGCCTGCCGCGGGGTCGCGCCCGCGAGCAGCGCGGGCAGTTCGACGTTGTCCGCGACCGTCATGTTGGACAGCAGGTTGAAGAACTGGAAAACGAACCCGATGTGGCGACGGCGCAAGATCGCCCAGCCGGCCGTGGACAAGCCGTCCACGCGCTGCCCCCGCAGCCAGATCTCGCCGCTCGTGGCGGGCTCAAGCCCGCCGAGGACGTGTAGCAGGGTGGACTTGCCCGAGCCGGACGGACCCATGATGGCGACGAACTCGCCGATGGCGAGTTCGATGTCCACCCCCCGGACGGCCTGCACCGTGACTCCTTCGGCCCGGTAGACCTTGACCAGCTTGGAGGTCCGCAACAGGGCCGGGGACCCGGCCGACGGCGCGGGCGGCCAGGGCAAGCCTTTCGATGCTGAACGGCTCACACGAGTTCCTCCAGGCATCTTTCCAGCCAGTCGAGGTCCGCCTGCAGGTGCAGGACGGCGCCTTCGATCAGGAGCCGGGCGGTGGTATCCGCAGGGTCGGTTTCGGCCTGCAACTCGGTCAGGTTACGCATTATGCCCAGATAATGCCGGCGCTGGGTGTTCATGAGGCTCATCCGGTCGGCCAGTCCCGCCATCGGCGCCAGGATCAGCTTGATGAAGAACTCGTCGCGGATGCGCGGCCCTTCGCTCGGCTCCTCCACCCAGGCCCGCAGCGCCTGGCGGCCCGCGGGCGTGAGCTCGTAGACGCGCTTGTTGGGCCGGGTGGTCTGCTCGACGTCCTCGCTGCGGACCAGGCCGTCCTGCTCGAGGCGCTTCAGCGTGACGTAGATCTGCCCGATGTTCGGTGACGGATAGGCCTGGCCGAAGATCTGTTCCAGGGCCAGCCTCAGCTCGTAGCCATGGGCCGGCTCCTTGGCGAGCAGGGCCAGCAAGGGCTGCCGCACGATCCCGTCACCTCCATGGGCCCGCTGGGCCCAGACTCAGATTATCGCCGCGCCTTACCGGCAAGTAAGGCCGGCGCCGCGGATAAAACCGATCTCGAGGGGAAGATCGCAGGTGACTGCGGCCCCTCGCGGCCTGTGACGCGCTTCGCTCGGTGCCGCTCTCCGGCGCCGCGAAACATGTCGGACTCGTTATGTGATGCTGTTGACATATACCTAACGGCGGTGCATAACATGCATGTACGAATTTTACATGACCCTATCGTCTTCCCGGGGCGTCTTCTGGGTGGAGGCCGGCAATGAGGCGTGCGATGCCTGGTATCGCAGTCATCGCGGCCGGACTCATACTCGCGGCGGGGTGCGCGTCGGGCGGCGCCTCCCCAGGCGGGTCGGCTCCTTCGACGGACGGGATCGGCCCCATCACCTTTGCCATCGGCAAGGACAACCCCGGCTGGCTGCAGGGCGTGATCACCGGATGGAACCAGCACCATCCCACCCAGAAGGTCACCCTGCTGCTGCTGCCTGAGGCATCCAACGACCAGCTAGCCCAGCTGGTCGCGAACCTTCAGGCCAAGAGCGCCGAGTACGACGTCATCGACCTGGACGTCATCTGGACCGCCGAGTTCGCCTCGAACGGCTGGATCATCCCGCTGCCGCAGAGTCAGTTCCCGCTCGGCGACTTCCTCAAGCCGGCCGTCGACACCGCCATGTACCAGGACCGGCTGTACGCCGTGCCTGACTACAGCAACGCGGATCTCCTCTACTACCGCAAGGACATCCTCGCCAAGGCGGGCAAGCAGCCCCCCACGACCTGGGCTCAGCTGCAGCAGCTCGCCGAGACCGTAGCGCCGGAATACGGCCTGTACGGATACGCGGGCACCTTCGCGCCGTACGAAGGGCTCACCGTCAACTTCGCAGAGGCCGTCCAGTCGGCCGGGGGGTCGATCCTCTCCCCGGAAGGCACCAAGGTCACCGTGAACTCAGCCCGGGCCCTGCAGGGACTCGAGTTCCTCGTGGACGGTTTCCGGCAAGGCTGGATCCCCAAGGTCACGCTTACCTACGAGGAGCAGTCGGCCCAGGACGCGTTCGAGGCCGGCAAGTTCCTGTTCCTCGACAACTGGCCCGACGTCTACGCGGCGCTTTCCGTGCCGGGACCGCGCAACAAGGTATACGGGAAGTTCGGGATCGTGGCGCTGCCGGGCCTGGACGGGACGGGTTCCAGCTCCCTCGGCGGGGCCAACCTCGCGATCAGCGCGTACTCCCAGCACCAGCGGACGGCGCTGAACTTCATCAAGTACATGACGGACCTAGCCAACGAGCGGCAGATGCTGGAACAGGGATCGTTCCCGCCGGTCTGGACCCAGCTCTACACCGACAAGAGCCTGATCAGCAGCTATCACTACCTGCCCGTGCTCGAGCAGGCCATCAATTCGGCCCAGCCGCGCCCGGCCATCACCAACTACGACCAGGCCAGCCTGGCCATCTCGAGCACGGTCTACGAAGCCCTGACCCAGCAGAAGGAACCGCAGCAGGCCCTGGCTGAAATGGCCGGGCAGCTGGCCCAGATCATCCGCGACGGCTGAGGCCGCCAGGGCTGACCGCACGGGCGCCGGCCAGCCCCGCGCTATCACATGAAGTTTTCGAGTAACTACTTTAAGTGAGGACTCGGTGCGTGAGGTGGGATCGGCTCTTGACGGTGCGGCGGCGCGGCGCGACGATGATCTAGTTCCGTGGAACCGCTTCCAACCGTTCGTTGCTGGAGTGTGACGATGCCGTCACCGCGTAGGGCGACAATCGCGGATGTGGCCGCCGCCTCGGGCGTCGGCGTGGGCACGGTCTCCCGGGTCATCAACGGCGCAGCGAATGTACGGGAGACGACGCGCGTCTCGGTACAGAAGGTCATCGACCAGCTGGGGTACCGGCCCAGTCACCTGGCCGCTTCACTGTCGCGCGGCACGGCGCGCACGATGGCGATCGTGGTGCCGCACCTGACCAGGCCGTCGATGGTGATGCGGCTGGCGGGTGCGCTGGCAGTGCTGGACGAGCAGGCCTACGACACCGTGGTGTGCAACGTCGACACCCCCGAGCAGCGGGATCACCACCTGGCCGCGCTGACCAAGAGGCACCGGGCCGACGGCGTGATCGTGGTGTCGCTGCGGCTGGCCCGGGCGCAGCTGACGTCCTTCCAGCGAGCAGGGGTACCGCTGGTGACGGTCGGCGTGCCGGCTCCCGGCGTGCCGCAGACGGTCACCGACGACGTGGCGGGCGGCCGGCTGGCCACTGAGCACCTGCTGTCGCTCGGCCACCGGCGGATCGGCTTCATCGGCGACACGGCGACACGGCGGTCAGCCACCAGCCTGGGCTTCAGCGCGTCGCAGTACCGGCTGACCGGGTACCGCCAGGCGCTGGCGGCGGCCGGCGTCGGTTACAACCCCGCGCTGGTGCGGCGCGGCCCGTTCGGAGCCGTGAATGCCGAGGCGCTGGCCGCCGGGTTGCTGGCGCTGCCGGACCGGCCGTCGGCCATCTTCGCGGCGTCAGACACCCAGGCGATGGGTGTGCTCACCGCGGCGGACCGGTGCGGCCTTCCGGTGCCCGGCCAGCTGTCGGTGATCGGGTTCGATGACATCGAGTCGGCGGCCCTGCTCGGCCTGAGCACGGTCCGCCAGCCGCTGGAGCAAAGCGGCGCCGAGGGAGCCCGCCGGCTCTGCGCGCTGCTGCGCGGGGAGCGGGTCAGGCCGCTGCGGCAGCAACTCGCGCTGGAGGTCGTGCAGCGCTCGAGCACGGCGAGCTTTCGCGTGACCGGGCCACGATGCGGATCAGCGAGCACCCGAGCGCGGTGCGGCGGCGGACGGAACGCGGTCGGTGTGACATGTACTGGCCAGTCAGCTTCGCGGCGGCCGGGAAAGGGCAACATTACTCGTCGTCCAGCGAGGCGGCGCGATGACGCGCTGGCCGGGAACTGGCGGCCGGAGGGATGATGATGAGCGATAGCGGCAGAACACGCGCGTCCATCCGTCGCGCTCACGCGCGGGGTGTCATGGGGGTTTCGCGTCGGCGGCTGGTCGCGGGCGTGGCCGGCGTCGTCATGGCCGGGACGGCGCTGACCGCCTGCACCTCGGCCAACGGCGGCACCGGCCCGGTGACGCTGAACTTCTATTTCTACCCGGACAGCTCCCCCGCGACCCAGGACGGCATCAACAACTGCAACGCGCAAAATAAGGGCAAGTACATAATCTCCTACCAGAAACTGCCCCAGGGCGCCGACGGCCAGCGGCAGCAGATGGTCCGCCGGCTGGCCGCGCACGACACCACCATGGACATCCTGGGTCTCGACGTCACCTGGGAGGCCGAGTTCGCCCAGGCCGGCTTTGTCCAGCCCTGGACCGGCACGTATAAGGCGCAGGCCGAGAACGGCACGCTGGTACCGGCCCTGAACACCGCGATCTGGAAGGGCGCCCTCTACGCGGTGCCCGACAACAGCAATACCCAGCTGCTGTGGTACCGCTCCGACCTGGTCCCGAACCCGCCCACGACGTGGGCGCAGATGATCTCCGACGCGGAGCAGCTGGCCAAGCAGGGCAAGCCGCACCTCATCGAGATCCAGGGCGCGCAGTACGAGGGCACTACCGTCTGGTTCAACACGATGGTGAACAGCGCGGGCGGCACCGTCCTGAATCAGGATGCGACCCAGGTGACGCTCGGAGCGCCCGCCGTCAAGGCGCTGTCGATCATGCATCAGCTGGCCACCTCCGTTGCCGCGGACCCGAGCCTGTCGGTGCAGATGGAGAACCAGAACCGGCTGGCCATGGAGGGCGGCTCGGCCGCGTTCGAGCTGAACTACCCGTTCGTCTATCCGAGCATGAAGGCCGACAACCCGGCACTGTTCAAGAACTTCAAGTGGGCGCTCTACCCGGAGGTCACCCAAGGCGTGCCGGCCAAGGTGACGATCGGGGGCACCGACCTCGCGGTCAGCGCGTACTCACAGCACAAGGACCTCGCGTTCCAGGCCGCGCTGTGCCTGCGCGATGCGCAGAACCAGCTCATCAACGCCAACGTCGGCGGCACCCCGCCCACGCTGACCAGCCTCTACAGCAACCCGGCGCTGTTCGCCGACTACCCGTTCCACGCCGACATCCTGCAGGCACTGGAGAACGCCAGCGTGCGGCCCAAGTCGCCCGTTTACCAGGTCGTGTCCATCGACCTCTCCCACCTGCTCTCACCGCCGACCAGCATCAGCCCCACCGGCACCGAGAGTTCGATGGTCAGCGTCCTCAACAACGCCCTGCAATCGAAGGGACTGGTCCCGTGAGTTCCCAGGCAGCAAACCACAGGGCACCAGATGACCGTGCCGCGAGGGAAGGAGGGGGCCGATGAGCGCTACCACCGAGGTGGCCACCGGCACCGCCGCCGATCAGCCGACCAGGAAGGGCAAGCCGCAGCTATCGGAGGGCGCGCGGGCCGAGCGCAGGCTCGGCTGGATGCTGTGCGCGCCGGCCGTCGTGGTGATGCTCGCGGTCACCGGCTACCCGCTCATCTACGCCCTCTACCTGTCGCTGGAGCGCTACAACCTGGAGCTCCCGCAGGACATCAAGTTCATCGGCTTCAGTAATTACGGCGCGGTGCTCAGCTCGCCTTACTGGTGGCAGGCGCTGAAGGTGACCGTGATCATCACGGTCTTCTCGGTCTCCATCACGCTGGTGCTCGGGATGCTGCTGGCCTTCGTCATGTACCGGACGCTGTTCGGCCGGGGCACGGTCCGCACCGCCGCGCTCGTCCCGTACGGGATCGTGACGGTCGCCGCCGCCTACGGCTGGCAGTACGCGTGGACGCCGGGCCAGGGCTACCTGTCCGCGCTGTTCAACAACAGCGCGCCGCTGACCGATGAGGTGAAGGCCATCGCGGTCATCATCGTGGCGGAGATCTGGAAGACCACGCCGTTCATGGGGCTGCTGCTGCTGGCCGGGCTCTCCCTGGTGCCCGAGGACCTGCAGAAGGCCGCGAAGGTGGACGGCGCGAGCGCCTGGCAGCGCTTCACGAAGATCACGCTGCCGCTGATGAAGCCGGCGATCCTGGTCGCGCTGCTGTTCCGGACGCTGGACTCGTTCCGGATCTTCGACAACATCTTCATCCTGACCCAGGGCGCCAACAACACCGGGTCGGTCTCGGTCCTCGGCTACGACAACCTGTTCAACGCGCTCAACCTGGGCATCGGGTCGACGATCTCGGTCCTGATCTTCATCTGCGTGGCGATCATCGCCGTCTTGTTCATCAAGGGCTTCGGCACCGCGGCCCCGGGCACAGACATCGAAAAGAGGTGACCCGCTGATGGCTGCTGTGACCACGTCCCGACAGAAATTCGGCTGGGGATCGGTAAATATCGTCGTCATCGCGCTGGCGCTGATCCCGGTGCTCTGGATGGTCTCGCTTTCGTTCAAGACGCCCACGGCGATCCTCGATCCGTCCTTCATTCCCCACTCGTGGACCTTGGGGAACTACCACCAGATCCTGAACACCTCACAGTTCCTCCAGCCGCTGGTCAACTCGATCGGCATCGGCCTGATCGCGACGGCGATCGCCGTGGTGCTGGCCTCCATGGCGGCCTACGCGGTCGCGCGGCTGCGGTTCCCCGGCAAGAGCGTGCTCATCGGGATGGCGCTGCTGATCGCGATCTTCCCGCAGATCGCGCTCGTGACCCCGCTGTTCAACATCGAGCGCGCGCTGGGCCTGTTCAACACCTGGCCGGGGTTGATCATCCCCTACATCGCGTTCGGCCTGCCGCTGGGGATCTACACGCTGTCGGCGTTCTTCCGCGAGATCCCGTGGGAGCTCGAGAAGGCGGCCAAGGTCGACGGGGCCACGCCGTTCCAGGCGTTCATCAGGGTCATCGCCCCGCTGGCGGCACCGGGCATGGTCACCACGGCGATCCTGGTCTTCCTCGCGTGCTGGAACGACTTCCTGTTCGCGATCTCGTTCACCTCGACGCTCAGCTCGCGGACGGCGCCGGCCGCCATGGAGTACTTCAGCGGCAGTTCGCAGTTCACGGTTCCGACCGGCCCCATCGCGGCCGCGGCGGTGGTCATCACCATCCCGATCATCATCTTCGTGCTGTTCTTCCAGCGCCGGATCGTCGCCGGGCTGACGTCCGGCGCGGTCAAGGGCTAGCGGAGTTAAGGAGAGACAAGTGGCCGAAATCGTGCTTGACCACATCACCAAGCGTTTTCCCGATGGATCGCTCGCGGTCAACGACTTCAACCTGGATATCGCCGACGGGGAATTCGTCATCCTGGTCGGCCCGTCGGGCTGCGGGAAGTCGACGACGCTGAACATGATCGCGGGCCTGGAGGACATCAGCTCGGGCGAGCTGCGGATCGGCGGCCAGGTGGTGAACACCAAGTCGCCCAAGGACCGGGACATCGCGATGGTGTTCCAGAGCTACGCGCTCTACCCGCACATGAGCGTCAGGCAGAACATGGGCTTCGCGCTGAAGCTGGCCAAGACCCCGCCGAACGTCATCAACGAGAAGGTCGAAGAGGCGGCCCGGATCCTGGACCTCATCCCGTACCTGGACCGCAAGCCGGCCAACCTGTCCGGCGGGCAGCGGCAGCGGGTCGCGATGGGCCGGGCGATCGTACGCAACCCGGCGGCGTTCCTGATGGACGAGCCGCTGTCGAACCTGGACGCCAAGCTGCGCGTGCAGACCCGCACCGAGGTGTCGCGGCTCCAGCGGCGCCTGGGCGTCACTATGGTCTACGTCACGCACGATCAGACCGAGGCCCTGACGCTCGGCGACCGGGTCGCGGTGATGCGCAGCGGCGTGGTGCAGCAGGCGGCCTCTCCGAAGGAACTCTACGACCGGCCGGTCAACCTGTTCGTGGCCGGCTTCATCGGGTCGCCCGGCCATGAACTTCCTGTCCGGCACGCTCGAGGAGGGCATGCTGCGCACCAGCCTCGGGGACTTCCGGCTCAGCGACCGGATCCGGCAAGAGGTCGAGCGCTCCGGGACCGGGCGAGACGTCATCGTGGGCCTGCGGCCGGAGAACTTCGAGGACGCGGCGCTGGTCTCCCCCGACAACCGCCAGTACGGGATCACGTTCCGGGCCAAGATCGACGTCTATGAGTCCCTGGGCTCCGACGTGTTCGTCTACTTCACGCGTGAGCTCGGGCGGGGGGTGAACTCCGCCGAACTCCAGGAGCTGGCGGCGGATGCGGGACGCGCGGACAGCGGCGGCGCCGGCGAGACCATCGCCGCCCGGCTCGACGCGGCCACCCGCATCGGCGAGGGCCAGGACGCCGAACTCTGGGTGGACGCCCGGCCGATGCACATCTTCGACCCGGCGAGCGGCCGCAACCTGTCGCTGGCCGGTGAGGACGGCGGGGCTATCTCGGTCCAGCCGGCGCCGACGCCGGACCGGGCCGACGCCGGTGAGCCGCAGGCGGCTGCCCCGGACGCCGGGTCAGGCGGCGTCCAATCGGCTCCCGGCCAGGCCGGCCCGTCCGCGTCCGGGGAGGCTACCTGACCTTACGCCGCAGGCGCTCGATGATCTCGTCGTTCCATTCGTGGGTCCGGATGAGCCGGTACCGTTCGGCGGCGACCCGCATGTAGGCTTCGGCCTCCGTGCGGGAGCCGATCATGTCGGCGGCCCGGAGCATCCGGACCACGGGCCGGTACTCCTCGGCGAACCACCGGCTGGCGATCTCGCCGCGGTCCATGAACCGGTGCTCGTCCTGCATGCACCGGTATCCCCAGGCCTCGACGGCCTCGCCGAGCTCGGCGTACGACCACGGGTCGCTGAAGGTGATCTTGGCGTAGGCCTGCTCGGGCAGCGGGACCCGGGACCTGAACAGCCGCTGGTAGTCCTTGACCAGCAGGTCGCCGCGGCGGCGGATGCCCGCGGCGGGCACGACGGTGAGAACCTCGGTGACGTAGGCTTCGATCATCGTGGCGCCGGTGGCGATCGCGATCGAGACCCGGTGATGGCCGTCCTGCACGAAGTGCAGGTCGCCGATGCGGTACACGTCGATCGGCGGGATCGACTCGCCGCGCCGCTGGGCCAGGGCCAGCCGCTCCCACCGCTCCCTGACCCGCCCGTTGGTGGGCCGGAACCGGCGGTCGAAGTCGCGGCTGGAGTCGAGGGTGCCGACGATCGTGTCCAGCCGGATGTTCTGCAGGCCCAGCCGCCGCTCGCCGCGCATACCCAGGGCCGCGACGACCTCGTCGAACGGCAGGATGAGGTTGACGTCGTCCGGTTCGCGGCGGAGCCAGTGGGCGAGCCGGGCCAGCGTCTGGCGGCGCCGGGCTCGCTCGAAGTCGTTCTCCACGTCGACGCGGGGGGAGCCGGTGTCAGCGGGCATCGCGACCACCAGGGAGCAGCTCAGCCAGGGCGGCGTCCGGCTCGATCCGGAGCAGGTGCCATCCGGTGACGTTGCACACCGCGGTGCGGCCCAGCTGGCCCCGCCGGACGGGCGCGCCGTAGGGATGCACGTGACCGTGCAACAGCGCGGTGGGCTGGAGCGCGGCGACCAGGCCGGGCAGCGTCCGGAAGCCGCGGTGCGGCGGGTCGTCGGCGTCGCCGACACCGCGGGGCGGCGCGTGAGTGAGCAGCACGTCGACCCCGCGGCCGTCCCGCTGCCGACGCCACCACGCCCGGCTTCGCAGCGCCCGGGCGCGCCGGGCCTGCTGCCGGTCGGTGTACTGGTTGGGCCCCTCGCTGTAGCGCCGGCACCCGCCGAGGCCGGCCAGGCGCAGGCCAGCCACGTCGATGATCCGGCCGTCGGCATTGACGGCCCCGTCCGGCCAGGGCGGCCGAGCGGGCAGGCCGGCCCGGAGCGTCAGGCCGGCCCGGGACGAGCGGTACCCGGAGACGTCAGGGTCATGATTACCGGGCACGAAGACGAGCGGAACGTCCAGCGCGTTCATCAGCGAGCCCAGGTACTCGAACGGCAGATCACCGCAGGCCAGGATCAGCTGGGCGTGCCGCACCGCGGTCGGGTCAGCTACCAGCGCGTCATCGACCTCATCGGAGACCGCGAGGACACTGACCACACCACGATCATAGGACGGGGCGGACACGAGGCCGGCCTTGCTCGCGAGTTCCCTCAGTGCGCGGCCGTTTCCCGCGGCTCCCGGCGTACATCGAGGCCGCACTGCCGGAGCGCCGCTTCCACCCGGTAGATCTCGGCCTGCGAAGCGCGGTCGCCACCCAGCGGCGGGCTCACATCCAGCCGCCGGCAGGCCGACAACAGTGCATCTGTGTAGGCGCCGCGCAGCGCCTGCACCCGATGGTGCTTAGCGGTCAGGCTGGAGCCGGTTTCCGTTTCCTCGAGTTCGGCGCGCAGCCGACGCAGGTCGGCCCCGAGCCGCTCGAGCGGCGCCGGGGGCAGGGCCTTGTAACGGGCCCTGCTGCGGGCCTCGCCAAGCCACCCGGCCACGCGCCACGCGCCGATGAGCGCACCTACCGCGACCGTGGGCAGCATGATGACGAAGAGGAACTCGACAACCGTGCTCACCTGTCCAGTGTCGGCGCGGGCGCAGGTGAAATCAAGCGCGCGACCGCTTCGGGACTCGCCCGGTAGGCTCGGCAGGCCTGGTAAGGAGGGCGGATGACACAGCAGGCCGGCGTCACGGTCATCGGCGAGGCGATCGTCGACCTCATTCCCGCCGGGCCGCCACGCACGTTCCAGGCCGTCCCGGGCGGGAGCCCGTACAACGTCGCGATCGGGCTGGCCCGGCTCGGGCACCACGCGACGCTGATGGCGCGGCTGGCCGACACGGCGTTCGGCCGCATCCTGCGCGATCACGCCGAGGCCGAGGGCGTCGACCTGCACGCCGCGCCGAGCGCCGCGGAGCCGGCCACGCTGGCCGTCGTGTCGCTGGACGCGCAGGCCCGGGCCAGTTACGACTTCTACCTCACCGGCACCGCGGACTGGCAGTGGACGGCCGGGGAGACCGGCCGGGCCCCCGCGGACAACGCGATACTGCACTTCGGATCGATCGCGTCCTGGACACCGCCGGGCGACGCTGAGATCGGTAACCTGGCGCGGCGCCTGCGCGAACGCGGTGACGCGCTCATCTCCTACGACCCGAACGTCCGGCCCGGGCTGCTGGCCGATCCCGGTCACGGCCGTGAGGTGGCCGAACGGGCCATCGGCCTGGCCCATCTGGCCAAGGCGAGCTCGGACGACATCGCGTGGCTCTACCCGGATCTGTCCCCCGCCGACGTCGCGCGGCGCTGGCTCGAGCTGGGCGCGACCGTGGTGGTCATCACCAGCTCGGCGGACGGCGCCTACGCCTACACCGCCCAGGGCTCGCCGGTCCGCCGGCCCGCGCTCGACGTCACGGTGGTCGACACCGTGGGCGCCGGGGACTCGTTCACCGCGGGCTTGATCGGATCGCTGCTCAGCCGGGGCCAGTACGCGCCCGCCGACCTGGCGCGCTGCCCCGCGGACCAGCTGGCCGGGGCCCTGGACGACGCGATCCTGGTGGCCTCGCTCAACTGCGAGCGGCGGGGCAACGACCCGCCCACCGCCGCCGACGTGGCCGCGGGCCGGGAGCGGCTCAAGCCGATCTGAGCGCAGGCGACGCCCCGTGGCCGGAATACCGTGCGGGGGCGATGGGTCGTTGGCCCGGTTGGAGGCTTGTGCTGGGAGCTTCCTCTGTCTATGGTCGGCTATAGTCGTGTCGGCTAGAGTATCGTCATGAAATCGGATCGGGGTGGCCTCCGGGGCCCGGCGGGGAAAGGACGATCGCGTGAACCCTGACGACGGGAGGGCGGGCGGGCTGGTGGCCGACGTTCCGGGGCGGGGCGGGTTGCCGGAACCGGGCGATGCGGGGGTGGCCGACGTGCGGCGGGTGGTGTTTCGGAGGAGCGGGCTGGTGATCGAGATCGAGGTCAGCGGGAGCGGGGAGTCGCGACGGGTGGCCGGGCGGCTGATTCCGGCGCAGGCGGGGGTGGTGGAGATCCGGGGCGTGGTCACCGCGGAGGCGGATGCGCGGGGGCGGTTCGCGGCCGACGTGGTGCCGGCTGGTCAGGTTAGCGTCCGCTGCCGGCTGGGGACCGAAGAATCCGGCGTGCGGGTGGCCACGGGGTGGGTGGTCCTGTAGGCCGGTGGCCTGCCCCTTGCTCGGTGCGGGTCGCGGGCTTAGGGTAGGCGTCGTGTATCTAAAGTACTCATTCGTACTTTTGGTGAAGATCCGCTTAGCCCGCGCACGAGTTGGCGAGAACAGATGGCCTGGCGCGGAAAACCACGGCCCGTTCGGCAGAAATAAAGAACCTCAAGCGCAGCGGCGGAATGGCCAGTGGCGGAGTCGATGAATTCCTCGGCATCCCGTACGCCGCTCCCCCGGTCGGCGCGCTGCGCTGGCAGCCGCCGCAGCCGGCTCCTAGCTGGTCGGGCGTGCGGGCCGCGACGGCGTTCGCGCCGCACTGCCCGCAGGCGGCCTCGCCCTTCGGCCAGGCCAGCACGTCGGAGAACTGCCTGTTCCTGAACGTCTTCACGCCCGCGGGCGGCGGCAATCACCCGGTCATGGTGTGGATCCACGGCGGCGCGCTGGTGACCGGCGAAAGCGATGACTACTCCCCCACCGGGCTGGTGGCAGACGGCGTGACCGTGGTCACCATCAACTACCGGCTCGGCGCGCTCGGCTTCCTGGCCCACCCGGCGCTGGCCGACGCGAGCGGCCAGTCCGGCGACTACGGGCTGATGGACCAGCAGGCCGCCTTGCGCTGGGTGCAGCGCAACATCGCCAGCTTCGGCGGCAACCCGCATAACGTGACCGTGTTCGGTGAGTCCGCGGGCGGCCTGTCCACCCTGTCCCAGGTGGCGTCGCCGCAGGCCAGAGGACTGTTCGAGCGGGCGATCGTGGAGAGCGGTTCGTACAACCTGACGCAGGCCTCGCTGGCCAGCGCGCAGACCGCGGGCGAGGCGTTCGCGACCAAGACGGGCTGCGCCAGCCAGACCGCGGCCTGCCTGCGCAGCCTGCCCGTCTCAACCATCCTGGCCAGCGAGAACGCCGTCGGCTATACCCCGAACATCAACAGCGAGGTGCTGCCCGAGTCGCTCGGTACCGCGTTCGCCACCGGCAACTTCAACCGGGTGGAGATCATCAACGGGACCAACCGCGATGAATGGCGGCTGTTCGTGGCGCTCAGCGAGCTCGAGGGCAACCCGGTCACGGCGTCGAACTACCGGGCCATGATCTCCTCGACGCTCGGGGTTCCCCCGGCGGCGGCCGCGATCATCGCGGCCAGGTACCCGCCGGCCGCGTACCCCAGCCCGTCCGTGGCGCTGGGCGCGATGGGCACCGACGCGATCTTCGCCTGCCCGGCGCTGACCATCGACCAGTCGGTGTCGAAGTTCGTGCCGACCTTCGCCTACGAGTTCAACGACGAGAACGCGCCGGAGCTCTTCCTGCCGCCGGTCAGCTTCCCCTACGGCGCGGCCCACGCGTCCGAGATCCAGTACCTGTTCTCGTTGCCGACGGCCGCCTTCGGCAAGGCGCTGACGGCGTTGCAGCAGCAGCTCGCGGCGACCATGAAGGGGTACTGGACGAACTTCGCGACGCGCGGGATCCCGACGTCGTTCGGCACGCCGTTCTGGCCGCTGTTCATCGGGCTCAACCAGGCCGTCGAGTCGCTGGTGCCGCCCAGGCCGCAGCCCGAGAACAACTTCGGCGCCGTGCACAACTGCGTGTTCTGGACCGCGCTGGAAGCGGCGGCAGCGGCTTAGGGCGTGCCCCCGGAGGCGGCCGGCTCGATCTGCAGGCGTGGCCGGCCGTTTTCCGGGGTCGCGGGGCGCGCGCGCGGGAAGGTGACGGTCACGCTCAGGCCGCCGCCGGGCATGGAGCGGGCGGTGATGGTGGCGGCATGCGCGGTGGCGATGGCCCGGACGATGGACAGTCCGAGCCCGTGTCCGTCCCGGTAGCTGGCCCGGCGCCGGTCGAGCCGCTGGAAGGGCTGGAAGAGGCGGTCGACGTCAGCCGGCGGGACGAGCGGCCCGGTATTCGTCACCGACAGGACGGCCTGGCCGTCCCTGGTCGCGGTGCTGACCTCGACCAGGCCGCCGCCGACGTTGTGCCGGACGGCGTTGGCGAGCAGGTTGGCGACGAGCCGTTCGACGAGCAGCGGGTCGCCGTCGACGGTCGCCTGCTCGGCTATCTCGCCGATGTGGATCCCGGCCGCCATGGCCTCGGGGGCCAGGCCGGCCAGGGCCGTGCCGACGGCGCCGGCCAGGTCGACGGGTTCGGAGTCATTCAGCCCGCTTTCGCTGCTGGCCAGGGTGAGCAGGGCCTCGATCAGGCGGGCCTGCTCATCGCTGGAGGCGAGCACCTCCCGGGCGGTGGAACGCCACGCGGTGTTCGTCGTGTGCGGGTCATCGAGGGCGACCTGGAGGAGGGTGCGTTCGGCGGTCAGGGGGGTGCGCAGCTCGTGGGAGGCGTTGGCGACGAAGTGCCGCTGCGCCTCGAAGGCGGCTTCGAGGCGCGCGAAGAGGCTGTCCAGGGTGTCCCCGAGCTCCTTGAGCTCGTCTTGCGGTCCGTCCAGGGCGAGGCGCTCGTGCAGGCTCGCGGAGGAGATCCGCCGGGCCGTTCGGGTGATGGTCCGGATGGGCCGCAGCATCCGGCCGGCCACCAGCCAGCCGGCCAGCAGGGCGAGCACGGCCACGACGGCCAGGGCGATTCCGGAGTTGACCACGAGCTGGTGTGAGTCGACCGCGCGCTGCGCGGCCTGGACCGTCCCGGCCTGCTCCAGCTGACGCACGGACTGGGCCAGCTGATGGACGGTCTGGGCCAGCTGGTGCTGGTCCTGGGTCAGCTGGTGTTCGGCGTTGATCAGCTGCTGGTCCCTGGTCACGATCGGGCTCGCGAACCCGCTCGGGAGCGAGCCCGCGGACGGGCTCGAGGGCAGCACGCCCAGCTGGTTCTGGGCCTCGGCCAGCTGCTGCTGGGCCTGGAAGAGCTCTTTGGGAAGCGTTTGTGCCAGCGAGGAAGGAAGGTGGAGGTTCTCGATGGGCGCGGCGCTCGGGACCTTCGGTATGGGAGGTGTCTTGTATCGGGTCGCCGCCTCGAACAGGACATAGGTGATGGCCACCAGCGCGCCGCCGAAGAGGAGGAACAGGGCGCTGTACACCGTGGTGAGCCGCAGCCGGGCGGTGCGGCGAGGCAATCTCATCACTGGCCTCCGATGCGGTAGCCGCGCTCGCGGACGGTCTCGATCAGCGGCGGGTCACCGAGCTTGGCGCGCAGCCGGTTGATCGTGGCTTTGACGGTGGTGGTGAACGGGTCGGTCGCCTCGTCCCACACTCGTTCGAGCAGTTCCTCCGCTGATACGGGCCTTCCCTCGGCGGCGAGCAGGCATTCCAGGACGGCGAACTCTTTCGGGCTGAGCGGCAGGCGTCGTCCGGCGCGGCTCGCGAGACGCTTCTCCGGGTCCAGGGTCAGGTCGCGGTAGCCGAGGTGTTCGGGCTTCGGAGCGCCGGGGCGGCGGCCGAGCGCCTGGACCCGGGCGACCATCTCGGAGAAGTCGAACGGCTTGGGGAGGTAGTCGTCGGCGCCCAGGCCGAGCCCCTCGACCCGGTCCTTGACCGAACTGGCCGCGGTGAGCATCAGGACCCGGCTCTCACAGCGCTCGGCGGCCAGGGCGCGGCAGATCTCGTCGCCGTGGGTGCCGGGGAGGTCCCGGTCCAGCACCACCACGTCGTAGCGGCTGGCGCCCAGGCGAGCGAGGGCATCATCGCCGTCCAACGCGACGTCGACGATCATCCCGTAGCGGCGCAGCCCCGCCGCGACGGCTCTGGCCAGCCGCTCGTGGTCCTCCGCCACCAGCACTCTCATGGTCACAAGATGCCACGTCGCGGGTCACAGCCAGGTCACAGCTGTGACCGGGTTATGACCTTCGGTTTAGTACACCTGTCCCCCAACACCGCATCAACCGGGAGACAGAGCAGATGAAAGGCAATGCCGATAGCAGCGCCCGGCGGCGGCCGGGCGCATTGAGAATCCTCACCGTGGCGGCCGCGCTCGCGCTAGCCGCCCTGGCGGTGGCCGGCTGCACCAGCAGCGGGTCCAGCGCCCCGCAGGTCGCCAGCCTGGGGGCCAGTTCCGGGCCGGGGATTGGTGCCGGCGCTGACCCGGCGACCAGTTCTTCGCCGGGGAGCAGTTCTTCGCCGGGGACCGGCAACGGCTCGGGGACCAGCGGCGGGGGGACCTCGGCCAGGATCGCGGGCAACGTGACGCCGTTGCTGAACGAGTGGGCGGCCTGCGAGCGCAGCCACGGTGATCCTGAGCAGACCGACCCGACCGTCAGCGCCGACGGGGTGATCAACATCCTCGTCCCGAAGGGGGCCCAGCCGGCCGGGGATCTGCACGAGCGCACCGGTACCTGCAGCCAGTACGTGGCCCAGGCCGCGAACGAGCTGCGGGCCGCCAACCCGGTCGCGCCGCCGCCGGACCAGGCCGAGTACCTGAAGTACGTCGCCTGCATGCGCGCCAACGGGGTCCCGGACTATCCCTACCCCGACGGGGAGCGGACCAATTTCAACGGAACCGGCGTAGACCCCAACAGCCCGGCCGTCGTGCGAGTCAACGATCTGTGCGGCAAGAAGCTCGGCCTGCCGACCTGGTGGATCAACGGCACGTCCACGCCGGGAGACATCGAGGTCCACACGGCCGGAGTGCCTCTCCCCTCGTCCCGGCCTTGCATGTTTTACAAGAACAACCCGTGTTCCGGGACGGTCACCGTGCCGGGCGGCGGCTCCGGATCGGGTTCCAATGGCTGAGTTCTCGGCGCGGCAGGTCGTGGCCGTCGCCGCCATCGCCGGTGCCGTGGTCGGCGGGGCGGTAGCGGGCGGGGTGGCCGTGACGGCCGGCCGCGGGGTGGCCGATACGGCCTCGTCTTCCGGTGACGGCGGCCAGGTCGCCACCGCGGCGGTGGTGCGGACCAACCTCACCGATACGGTGCAGGTCGGCGGCTCCATCGGCTACGACGGCTCCTACACCGTCGCGGCCCTGCACGGCGGGGGCGTCTACACCTGGCTGCCGGAGCCTGGTCAAGTCATCAAGCAGGACCAGCCGCTCTACTCGGTCGGGAACGAACCGGTGCCGCTGCTGTACGGCTCGCTCGCCGCCTACCGGGCGTTCTACGTCGGCATGTCCGACGGCGCCGACGTGGGCCAGCTGACCCACGACCTGATCGCCCTCGGCTACGGCGCCGGGCTGACCCAGAGCAACCACTACTCCTCGGCCACCGCCGCGGCGGTGGAGCGCTGGCAGACGGCACTCGGCCTGCCGGCGACCGGCGAGATCCTGCTCGGCGAGGTGGTCTTCGAGCCCGGCCCCATCCGGGTCACGTCGGTCACGCCCTCGGTCGGCGTCCGACGGTGGCGGCGCGGCAGTGGCGGCATCGTGCTGACGGCCACCAGCACCACCCCGGTCGTCACCGTGGACCTGGACGTGACCCAGGAGTACCTGGTCAAGCCCGGCGACGCGGTGACCGTCGTGCTGCCCGACGGCACCTCGACGGTGGGCGGTCACGTCGAGACGGTCGGCAACGTGGCCACCTGCCCGGGCGGCGGCGGCGTCGGCACCGGAGGCGGCGGCAACGGCTCGGCGGCCCAGTCGCCGTGCTCGTCCAGCGGGTCCGGCAACACCTCGACTCCGACGGTGACGGTCACCATCACCCTGGACAGCACCCCGCCCGGGGCCACCTTGGACCAGGCCCCGGTGAACGTCAACATCACCACGCAGACGGGCCGACGACGTGCTGGCCGTACCGGTGAACGCCCTGCTGGCGCTGCCGGCGGCGGGTACGGCGTGGACGTGGTGACCGGCAAGCACCAGCCATCTGGTCGGGGTCACCACCGGCCTGTACAGCAACACCCTGGTCCAGGTCAGCGGGTCCGGCATCACCGCCGGCACGCTGGTCGAGGTGCCGTCGTCGTGACGCTGGCCGTCCCTGCCCCGGCCCGGCCGGACGCCGGCCGCGGCGCCGGTCCTGGAGCTGGTCGACGTGGTCAAGGAGTACCCCGGCGACCCGCCGGTGGTGGCCCTGGCCGGCGTCAACCTGCGGATCGACCCAGGCGAGCTGGTCGCCATCGTCGGCCCGTCCGGGTCGGGCAAGAGCACCCTGCTGCACGTCATGGGCACCCTCGAGCGGCCCACCCGCGGCGTGGTCCGCATCGCCGGGGAGGACACCTCGACCATGTCCGACAAGCAGCTGTCGGGCTTGCGGGCCCGGCGGCTCGGCTTCGTCTTCCAGCAGTTCTTCCTGCTCGACGGCCTGTCAGCGTGCTCGACAACGTCGCCGACGGCCTGCTCTACCGGGGCGGGCGGGCCGCCGAGCGCCGGCGGCTGGCCGAGGCGGCCATCGAGCGGGTCGGGCTCAGCCACCGCGCCGGGCACCGGCCGAACCAGCTGTCGGGCGGCGAGCAGCAGCGCACCGCCATCGCCCGGGCCCTGGCCGGCCGGCCCGCCCTGGTCATGGCCGACGAGCCCACCGGCAACCTGGACACCGCCACCGGCGCGTCCATCCTGGAGCTGCTCCGCGAACTGCACCGACGAGGGCACCACCATCGTGGTCATCACCCACGACCACGACGTGGCCGCCGCCATGGAGCGGCGCATCGAGATCCGAGACGGGAGGATCATCCGTGATACGCCGACCGGCGCGTGACAGTGGCGGTTCCCGGCCGCCCGCGCGGCCGCCGCCGAGGCTCCCGGCTGTCGCGCCGGGACCTGCTCCGGGTCGGCAGCCTCGGGCTGCGCAGCCGGCGGGTGCGGGCGTCGCTGTCCGCGCTCGGCATCAGCATCGGCATCGCCGCCATCGTCGGCGTGCTCGGCATCTCCCAGTCGTCCAAGTCGGGCCTGCTGAACGAGCTCGGCCGGCTCGGCAACCTGCTCACCGTGCAGGCCGGCAACACGCGCCTTCGGCCAGCAGACCGAGCTGCCCACCACCGCCGAAGGCATGGTGTCGCGCATCGGGCCGGTCACCAACGTCGACCGAGATCGGCAGCATCGCCAACACCTACGTGTACCGCAACTCCTTCGTCCCGGCCATCGACACCAACGGCATCTCGCTGACCGCGACCGACGCCGCCCTGCCCGCCACCCTGGGCGCCAGCCTGGCCCACGGCACCTTCCTGAACGCGGCCACCGCCCGCTACCCGGCGGTCGTGCTCGGCGCCGAGGCGGCCAGCCTGCTCGGCATCAACAACCTGGCCCACCCGACCCAGGTGTGGATCGGCGGACACTGGTTCACCGTGGTCGGCATCCTGAACCCGGTCGAGCTGGTCACCCAGATGGACAGCATGGCCTTCATCGGGTTCCCCGATCGCCGAGCAGTACTTCGGCTTCGACGGCCACCCCACCGAGCTGTACCTGCGCAGCGTGCCCAGCCAGGTCAACGCCGTCGCCGCCGTGCTGCCCGCCACCGTCAACCCGGCCAACCCCTCGACCGTGCCGGTCAGCCAACCGTCCGACATCCTCGAAAGCCGAGGTGGCCGCCAAGGGCGCCTACAACGGGCTGCTCCTCGGCCTCGGCGCCGTGGCCCTCCTCGTCGGCGGCGTCGGCATCGCCAACGTCATGGTCATCTCGGTCCTCGAACGCCGCTCCGAGATCGGCCTGCGCCGCGCCCTGGGCGCCACCCGCCGCCACGTCGCCGAGCAGTTCCTCGCCGAAGGCGCTGCTCCTGTCCGTCCTCGGCGGCGTGGCCGGCACCGATCATCGGCGCGGTGGCGACCGCCATCTACGCCGTCAGCCAGCACTGGTCGGTGCAGATCCCCGCCCTGGCCCTCTACGGCGGGATCGGCGCCGCCCTGGTCATCGGCGCCATCGCCGGCCTGTACCCGTCGATGCGAGCCGCCCGCCTCTCGCCGACCGAGGCGCTGCGCACGGTGTGATCGCTGTTGTCACACGATTGCGGTCTGGGGTCCGTTGATGACCAGGACCTGGCCGTCCCGCAGTCCCCGCCGCTGCGGAAGAGCGCGTAGCGGAGCGTGAACACGTTGCCGCCGCGCAGCCAGGCCAGGCCGGCCCCGGTCAGGTCGCGACGAAGGCGCCGCTCGTGACCGAAGTAGTCACGCAGGTCCAGCTCGGCGGCGTGGAATCCCAGCTTGGCAAGGTCGGACAGTTCGCTCTCGACCCCGTCGCGGCGCAGGTCGGCCGGCGCATCGTCCAGTGCGTTCGCGATCACTACCGCGCGGCGGCCGGACTCACCGACCAGAGCGGCCAGGTACTCAGGATGGTCGCCCAGCCGGTACGACGACAGGTAAAGCCGCATCAGGCCTCCACTTCGCCAGCATTTCGCCAGGCTAGCCGCTGGCGTGCATGCCAAGATCGGGTGTGGCCGGTGATCGTGACGTCGCGGCGTTCGGCGAGCGGGCGCAGCACTATGACCAGGGCCGGCTCGGTCAGCTGCATCATCAGATCGCCGACCGGACGGCGGACCTGGCCCTGAGCTGCGTGCCGGCGCCCAGGCGGATACTCGATGTCGGGTGCGGGACCGGCTATCTGCTCGGCCGGCTTGCCGCCCGCGCCCCGCAGGCCGAAGCCCTGGCCGGGATCGACGCGGCGCCCGCCATGATCGGTGTCGCCCGGACCACGGCCGCCGACGACCGGGTACGGTTCGCCGTCGGTACCGCCGAACGGCTGCCCTGGCCCGCGGCCACCTTCGACCTCGTGGTCAGCACGACATCGTTCGACCACTGGGCGGACCAGCGGGCGGGCCTGGCCGAGTGCGCCCGGGTGCTGGTGCCTGGCGGCAGCCTGGTGCTGGCCGACCTGTTCTCCGTGCTGCTGCTCCCGACCCTGCTGGGCGCCCGGCGGGACAAGGCGCGTACGAAACGACGGGCCACCCAGATGCTGACCGAGGCCGGATTGAGTTCGGCGCGCTGGCACCAGCTGTACGCCCTGATCATCCAGGCCGTCACGGCCACCAGGTAACGCCCGCGGGTCAGCCAGCGGGGTCAGACTGCGGGGTCAGCCTGCGGGGTCAGACTGCCGCGCTCGCGCTGCTGGTAGCCGGCGGTCATCCCGCCGTCAACCAGGAGGGTGCTCCCGGTGATGAACTCGGCCTCACCGCAGGCGTAGAACACCGCAGCGGCGGCCACATCGCTGGCCTGACCGACCCGGCCGATCGGCGGCAGCGGCCAGTCGTTCTGGTCTTCAGCCCGGTCCTGTCCGCCGGGCGGCGCCATGTGCCG
The DNA here is from genome assembly GCA_963819785.1 of uncultured Actinomycetes bacterium. Lineage (GTDB taxonomy): Bacteria > Actinomycetota > Actinomycetes > Streptosporangiales > Streptosporangiaceae > Palsa-504. The sequence goes on from CAWFXW010000028.1 coordinate 69,415, forward strand.
CATGCCAGGCCAGGTATCACCCGGGCACAGCACGTTCGAGCGCACGCCGTCCGGGCCGCCGTCCAGCGCGAGCATCTTGCCCAGCATGATCACCGCGGCCTTGGTCACCGAGTACAGCCCGATGGATTGCTCGCCCCAGATGGCCGCGTCGGAGGCGATGTGGATCATGCACCCGCGGCCGCGGGCGAGGTACGGGTAGGCGCACTGGGCGTACAGCAGGTAGCCGCGGACGTTGATGTTCATCACCCGGTCGTAGTCGGCCAGCGGCGTGTCGAGCAGCCGGGCGGCCACGCCCACGCCCGCGTTGTTGACCAGGATGTCCAGGCCGCCGAGATGGTCCGCGGCGGTGCTCACCGATGACGCGACGGCGTCCGGGTCAGCGGCATCGGCGGCCACGAACCGGACGCCCGGCCCGAGCGCCTGTTCGGCGCGCTCGCCCAGATCCTGGTCCCGGCCGGTGATCACCACCCGCGCGCCCTCGCGCAGGAACCGGCCGGCTATGGCCAGGCCCAGGCCGGTGGTGCCGCCGGTGACCAGCGCACGCTTTCCGTCGAGCAGGCCCAAGGTCCCTCCAGTCATGCCGTGCCGCGACAGGAGGCTATCGCGCTTGCGCCCGGTCAGCCGGAGATGGCCTCGGCGGAACGGGCACCGCGGATCTCGGCTTGGCACGGGTCCGGACCGGGGGTCATAAGGGCCGGGGGCTGTGCTACCGCGAGGCCTGTGGTGCCTGAGCCACACGAACAGCAGCGTCAGCGGCACCGCCAGGCCGCCGATCCCGTAGACGACGAACGCGGCCGGGCCGTCGATGTTCCTGATCAGCCATCCGAAGTTCTGGCCGAAGAATCCGGTGACGAAGGTCAGCGGCAGGAAGACCGTGGCCAGGATGGTCAGCTGCTCGACGGTGGAGTTCTGCTGGACGCTGATCTTGGTCTGCTCGACCGAGATCACGGCCATGTTGGCCTCCAGGATCGTGCCGAGCAGGTCACGCTGCGCGGCGACCTCCTCGTTGACCAGCAGCAGGTGGTCCTGGACGTCACGGATGTACGGCTGCAGCTGCGGGGCCTCTGTGGCGCGCTCGATGGCGGTGACCACGGCCAGCAGCGGGTGGACGGCGCGGTAGAAGTCGGTGGCCTCCCGGCGCAGCGAATAGATCCGTTCGGTCGGTGCGGAGGCGCCGGAGAACACGGTGGCCTCAACCTGGTCGATGTCGTGCTCCAGCCCGGCGACGACCGGTGCGTAGTCGTCCACTACCTGGTCCAAGATCGCCCACAGCGCGGATGAGCTGCCCGCCGCGAGCAGCTCGGGCCGCTGCTCCAGACGCTGCCGCGCACCGCGCAGCTCGCTGGCCACGCCCTGCCGCACCGTGATAACGAAGGTCGGGGCGAGGAAGATGCTGATCTCGCCGAACTCGACGTTCTCGGCGGCCTCGTCGTAGCGCGCGGTACGCAGGATGACCAGTTGCACGCTCTGGTCATATTTCTCGATCTTCGGCCGCATGTGAAAGTTCTGCGCGTCCTCGACGGCCAGTTCATGCAGGCCGAAGGTGTCCCGGACCTGGGCCAGTTCGTCTTCGCTGGGCTCGAGCAAGCCCAGCCAGACGAAGCCGCCCTCCTCACACCGAGCCGCCGCGTCGTTCAGCGATACCGGGCCCTCGTCGCGCCTGCGGCCGCCGTGGTAGTGAGCACAGTCAATGATCATGTCCAGGGACCTCCTAGCCGGGAGCCGGGACGGCTATCCGCTACACAGCATGGCCGAATCCGCCGAGCCCGCGAAGGCCGGGCTGCGCATGTCGCGCGGTTCGGGAACGCCCCGGATGACAGGATGAGACCGGCAGCCGTGCCGGATGCCAGACTGGTGGGCGTGCGTCCGGTACCTGGTCAGGTAAGGAGCGTCCGGTGAATGGCACGGTCTTGGTGCGCGCGCCGAGCAGCAGGCTGGCCGAGGGTATCGTCACCCATATCAGCCGGACCGCGGTGGATGTGGCCCGGGCGCGGGTCCAGCACGCGGCGTACGCCGAGGCGCTGGCGGCCAGCGGCTGGATCCCGCGGGAGGCGCCGCCGGCTGAGGATTGCCCGGACTCGGTGTTCATCGAGGATACGGTGCGAGTTCGAGAAACTCGAAGGATGCGTCACCTGCCTGAGTGTGCTACTGCCCGGACGGTTACGCCGGGCCGGCCAGGAGCTCATCTAGGCGCCGGGCTATCGGCCATGCGCCATCGGAACTATTGGAGAGCACGGTGCAGGTGAGGTCCGACCTTGGATCGTGCGTGCTCCGGAATGAAACACCGGCGTCGTATCCCTCCAGCGTGACGGTATCGCTGTCCTGTCCGAGCCAGAAGCCAAGACCGTAGCGCCTGGACTCCGCCGGGACGTCACTGCGGGGGCGCACCATTTCGGACACCCACCGGGCAGGCACGATCCCGCCGGCGAACAGCGACCGCCACAAAGCGCTGATGTCGGCGGCCGTCGAATAGATCCCGCCGTCCCCGCTGCCCTTTACCGGCAGGTGGAACACGTTCGTCCGCGACCTGCCCGGTATGGGCAGGTAGCCGAGCGCGGTCCGGTCGGGGAGTTCGTCAGAACGCAGGAACGCGGTGTCAGCCATCTGGGCCGGCCCGCATACGCGCTCGGCCACGAGATGGTCGAAGGCGACGCCGCTGACCCGCTCGGCGGTCAGCGGCCCGGCAAACTATCAGATCGCCTGGTGGTAGGTGAATTACCAGTAGGCAGGTTGCCGTCCTGCCGCGCACTTCGGACGTCCCCATCTGCCGCGTTCCGCGCGGCTGTCACCATCCGCTAACGTTCTGGTCATACTCTTTGCGCGGATGGTTAGAGTCGCCGTGGCCGGTAGATGTCGGAGCGGTGCTCAATCGCCATGACGGTGACCAGGCGCCGCTCGGCGTCAATGCGGTAGATGATGCGATAATCGCCGCGTCGGGCGCTGTGAAGTCCCTCAAGGCCGAGTTTCAACGGCTTGCCGACTCGATGCGGATTCGCGGCCAGTGAGCCGTACAAGAACTCCACCACTGCGGCCGCCACTTTCTCTGGCAGCCTCGTCAGGGCCCGGCGTGCCGCGGTAGTCCACGCGATCGCGAAATCGCTACCGCTCACGGGTCGGAGATGAGGCGCAGGGCATCGTCTTTGGTAAGCACTGGCGGCTCAGTAGTTCGCAGCTCGGCCAGGCTTTCGCGGATATCGCCGAGCAATGCGGCGCTGTCCATGATGTCGAGCGTTTCCTCGAGCGACTCGAGATCCTCCACGCTCATGACTACCGCAGCCGGGTGGCCGTGCCGAGTGATGATGATCCGGCCGTGCTCCCGCTGCAGCCGGTCCACGACCTCGGACAGGTGGTTCTTGACGTCGGCAAGTGGCATCTGCTCGGATGCGGACATGGCTATAAGTATAGCCAATTTACTGCTCGGACGCCATCCATCGAACGTCCACATGCATGCTGCCGATAGGGCGAACCGTCAAGCCGCCGTGACTCCCTGCTCATCGGAGGATACGCATAGACGTCCGGTCAGCCACGTAGTGGGGGGCTCTCGCGATCCGGCCGCGTGTGGTGCGGACGTTAACCGGCGGCGGGCATTGGGCAAGCTCGCGATGTGCAGCAGGATCGCGGCGATAGCCGGGCGCGGGGACGGCGGCCATCACCGGCACCTGCCGGGCCCGGGATGCTGCCGGCCGCGGGTGCTGGCGGGACGGTGCGCGGCGGTCTGGCCGGGTCTGGTGTCGCGGTGCGGCCGGCCACCCTGGCCGATGCCGGGTTCTGCTACGAGTTGCATAAGGCCGCCATGGGCGAGTACATCACGGCGATCTGGGGGTGGGATGAACAGGTCCAGCGCGCGTTTCACCAGCGCGCCTTCAACCCGGAACGGTGGTACGTGCTTGCCGGTCAGGGTGTCCGCGGTGCGGTGCAGCGGGGAATCGACCGGGCGGCGAGTTGGAGGAGCTGATCGGCAAGCGGGTGCGGCTGGATCTTCTGCAGGCGCCTGGCCCGCAGGATGAGCCAGGGCCTGCCGAGCCCGGGCGCGCGGACTGAGGATCGCCAGGCCCGCCTGACGGGCAACCCCGCCGCAATCCGCCCGCCACCAGCGCACACCGGGGAATTACGTGGCGCCTGCCGGGACGGGGCGCGGTTGCCGGAATACCACGCTCAGCGCGGGGCAGACGTGCAGACCAGGCATGCAACTAGCCGAAAGTACTGCCCGGTTCGGGCGTGTACCAGAGGAACGTGCCAGAGACATTGACGGCCTCGGCCGGGGACTCCAGCAAGGCAGACGGCCGGACGACGTGGTGTCGCCAGTGTCGCAGGCGAAAGAAGGTAGCGACGTGAAGTGCGTCCTTGTTACGTACCCGAGCTATGTTTGGCTGTCCGCGCTGACAATTGCCGGGATTGTCGTTCTGGGCCTGTTCACGGCCACCGAGCTGACCATCCTTGTCCGCAACTGGCGACTGGCCCGGCGTGACGCCGCCTGGTCTCGAATTCGGCACGATGACGAGGAGGGCCACGGAAACTGACGCGCGCCGCCTGATCCGCTCGTAGTAGCCGCCAACCGGACGAACCCTCAGCTTCTGGCGCGGAAACGGCTTGTGCGCGGATTCACAAGGCGTTTCCGCGGAAACGTCCCGCCAACGGAGGTATCCGCAGAGACCTCGGGGCATGCCACCGGAGGACCGCCTGCGGCCTGCCGGTCACGCCCATGGGCGCAGGCGGGGCAGGGTCCAGGGCCGCCCCGCGCGGGTTACGGTCAGGTCGGCTGCGGCCGGGCGGCCGAGCAGCCAGCACAAGATGGCCGACGCCGGACCGCGGACGATGACCAGGTCGCCGGCGGCGCGCGGAGCCGTGGCGGTGACGGCTAGGTCGCGGTCCGCCGCCTCGGCCCGGACGGTGACCTGATCGCCCAGCCGGGCCTGCAAGGTGGGCAGGACCCGGGGAAGCATCAGGCCCGTAAACTCAGCCGGCCACTGATCATGGGTGTAGCCGGCATCGAGATCCAGGTGATGGATCTCGGTTTCCCGCCATCGCGCCCACGCCGACAGCCAGGCCGGCCGGGTTCCCGCCCGGGCGGCGGTCGGCCGGTCCCAGGCACTGGCCGGCATCCGGTGCCAGGCATCCTCGACCCGGCCGATGGCGGCGCGGGCATCCTCGAGGATCACCCGGGCGGGCCAGGCGGCTCCCGCCTCAATCTCGGCGGCGCGCTGGGAATCACCGCCGGGATACTGCGCGGTGATCTCGCCGCGCATCGCGGCCGCCAGCATCCGGGACTGGCCGTCGGCGTTGCGCGCCCAGTGCGCCAGCACATGTCCCCGGCTCCAGCCCGGAAGCAAAGACGGGCAACGGCAGTCCGCATCGGTCAGCCGGGCCGCTGACTCCATCATCCGCCGGTGCGCCCCCACGGCAGCCTGCACCAGCTCGCCGACATTGCCCGCCGCCAGCTCCACACCCAGATCATCGCACCCGCCGCCAGCGGCGGGTCAGACGTCCGGCAAGGCGAGCCAGTCGGTCCAGGACAGGTCGCGGCCGATGTAGCGCGGCTGGGTAAAGGGCCAGGCGGCGGCGATCCACCGGGGCACCAGCGTGTCCAGGGCGCGCTGCAGACTGGTGCCGGCCTGGCCGTCCACCACCCACCAGCAGATCTCGGCATCGGCGCCCTGCTTTTCCGGCGGGTCAATGTAGACGCAGCCGAGCAGGGCGGTTTCCGCGTCGTCAAGCAGCGCGTAATTGAAGGACTGGCCGGCCATGATCTCCGCTTCGTGGCGGGCCAGGTCCTCCCGGTCCTGCTGGTATGTCATCGAGGCGGGCGGCCAGCCCCACGCCGGGCCGAAGATCGACCACAACCGGGGCTGGGACCCCATCACGGCCGGGTAATCCAGATCGGCGTCTGCGGCCCTGATCGGCCGCAGCTGATACCCATCGCAGACCGGGACCCGGGCGGGATGGATGAAACCAGCTGGCAGCCAGGCCATTGCCGCTTCCACGATGAAGGCGAGGATCTCGGCCTCGTACCCCAGCCGGCCGAACCGCCCGGCCGGGCCGGTGTGCGCCCCGGCGCCCAGTTCAGGACGGAACAGCACCCGGCTGCCCGCGGTGTCGGTGGCCCGCAGTCTGGCCACCCATTTGGCCGGCTCGTGAATCAGCACCCTCGGATCGTGCAGGCTGCCGGTGACCAGCAGATCCGGTCGCGGCCCGGCGGGCGGGTTGTCGTAGGGACTGTAGGAGGCCAGGTAAGCCCGGGCCGCGGGGTCCCGGGGATCGCCCCACTCGTCCCACTCGTTGACGGTGAGCGGGATGTCCGGATCCAGCATCGTGGTAACGCAGTCCACGAACGGCACCTCCGCCACGACCGCCCGCCACCGCCGCGGCGCCGATGAGAACACCGCGCCCTGCAGCAGCCCGCCGGCCGAAAGCCCGCGGGAGACGATCCGGTCAGGCCTGGCCCAGCCCCGGGCCGCCAGCATGTCCGCGACGGCGACGAAGTCGGTGAAGGTATTGCGCTTACGGCCGAGCCGGCCAGCCAGCCACCAGTTCCGGCCGCCCTCGCCCCCGCCGCGCACGTGGGCCACCGCGTAGACGAAGCCCCGGTCGAGCAGGCTGGGGGTCGCCACGCTGAAGGCCGGCCACTCGCACGACTCGTAGGCGCCGTAGCCGTAGAGCAGGCACGGGGCGCTGCCGTCGCGCCGCAGCCCGCTGCGGTAGGCGATCGTCACCGGGATCGAAGTGCCGTCTGGCGCGGCCGCGGTGACGCGCTCGGTGGCGTAGCCGGCCGGGTCGTAACCGGGTACTTGCCGCCGTTTGCGCTCCCGCCACCGGCCGGTGGCCAGATCCACGTCGTGCCAGGCCGGCGGCTCGATAAGCGACTCAGTACGCACGGTTACCGCCGTGGCGTGGTAGTCCTCGTTCGCCGCCAGGGCGAGCGAGACGTACGGGCCGCCGGCCTCGATCAGCCGCTGCTCCCCCGAGCGGCGGTCCACGATCCGCAGCTGGGTGGCGGCCGCGTGCCGCTGCTGCACGACCAGGTACTGGCCGAACACGTCGCAGAAGACCAGGCGGGTATCCGGCGACCCGGCGATGACGTCCCGCCACCGGGCCCGGCCGGGCGCGTCCGCGGGCGCGGCGACGAGCCGGAATTCCTCCGCGTCGGCGTTGGTGACCAGGAAGAATTCGCCCAGGCCAGGTCCGTTCGCATGGTCGGCGCGATACTCAATGCCGGGCCTTCTTTTTTCCAGAACGGCCGGTGGTTCGTCGGTCCGGTCCGCCGGAAGCACCAGCGTTTCTGTGCTGTCCCTGGACTCGGTTTCGATGAGCACGTACGCGCCGCTGCGAGTGGTCCGCACGGTGAGGTCGAACCGCCGGTCTTCCTCCCGGAACACCAGCATGTCCTGGCGGGGGCCGGTGCCCAGCGCGTGCCGCCAGACCTCGTGCGGCCGGTACTGAGCGTCGGTGACGGTGTAGAGCAGCGAACGCGAGTCGGCCGACCAGGCCAGTCCGTAGTACGTTCCCTCGATCCGCTCCGGCAGGTCTGTGCCGCGGGCCAGGTCGCGGATGCGCAACTGGTAGAGCTCGTCCCCGTCGAAATCGACGGAGTAGGCCAGCAGCTGCCCGTCGGGGCTGATCTCCCGGACGCCGAGCCCCAGATAGCCGCCGCCGGCCGGATCCAGCAGCAGGTTCTCGTCGAGCAGCACCTGGTCGTCCCGGCAGAACTGCTCGTACTCCAGGCCCGGGACGGTCCGGGTGACGTAGCTATGGCCAGCCCGGCGCCAGCTCACCGACTCCTCGGCCGGGATTATCCGCGCGGTCAGCTCGGCGGCAAGTTCGTCCCGCAGCCCGCGTACCGATTCCAGCCAGCGTTCGTAGTAGGCGCGTTCGGCCGCTAGGTAGTCGCGCATGGCGGGCAGGTCCCGGTCACGCATCCAGGCGTACGGGTCGGGGCCGCCCGAGGTCGGGGCGACGGGCATGCCAGGATCGGTGGCGCGGGGCATCCCGCGATGGTAACTCCGGAGGATACGGATGAGCCTGCCGGTCCCGGTGGTGTGGAGCGAGGATTGCCTCCGGCATGAGCCCGCGGGTGAGGTGTGGCTCGGCGTCCGGGATCCGGGTACCGAAGTCCCGGCCCGGGCCCTGGTCCTGCGCGATGCGCTGGCGGCCGCGGGCGCTCCGGTCGTTCCGGCGAAGAAGCACGGCGACGAGATCCTGCGGGCCGTGCACGACCCGCTCCTGCTGGATCACCTGGCCGGGATCTGGCGGGAATGGGAGGCGGCGGGCCTGCCCGGCGAGCACGGCCGCGACCGCGTCGTTCCCTACGTGTTCCCGACCCCCGGCATGCTCGCCGGGCTGCCGATGCGCTCGCCGCCGGCCGTGCACGGCCGGGTCGGCCGGTTCTGCTATGACACGATGACGCTGGTCGGCCCGGGGAGCTGGGAGGCGATCAGAGGCGCCGCGGACGCCGCGCTGACCGCCGCTGACCTGGTTGGCGAGGGCCACCGGCTGGCCTATGCCCTGTGCCGGCCACCGGGTCACCACGCGACGCCAGGTGCCTACGGCGGCTCCTGTTACCTCAACAACGCCGCGATCGCGGCCCAGGGGCTGCGCGCAGCCGGCGCGCGGCGGGTAGCGGTCATCGACATCGACGCGCACCACGGCAACGGCACGCAGATGATCTTCTACGACCGCGCCGATGTCTGGTACGGCTCGCTGCATGTGGACCCGGGGGCGGGCTGGTTCCCGCACTATGCCGGGTACGCCAGCGAGCGCGGGTCGGGAGCGGGCACCGGCTTCAACCGTAACCTGCCGCTGGCCCCCGGGGCCGGGGACGAGGAGTGGCTCGCCGCCCTCGACCTGCTGTGCGAGGAGGTGACCACGCTCGGGGTCGACGCCGTGGTGGTGTCCCTCGGCCTGGACGCGGCCGCCGCCGACCCGGAGAGCCCGCTGCGGGTCACTGAGGCCGGTTATTTCGCCGCGGGACAGCGGATCGCGACGCTCGGGCCGGCCGTGCTGGTCCAGGAGGGTGGCTACGACCTGCCCTCGCTCGGCGGGCTCGCCGTCGCGGCGGTCGAGGGCGCGTGCCGGGCCAAACCAGGCGGGCGCTGACCAGGCGAAGGCGGACGAGAAGGAGATCGTGACACGTTTGGCCCCATACCGTATCGTTCGCCTTACCGGTCCCCGGGTTGCTTGCCTGGCAGCAATCCAGAGGGTTCGGGCTCTGGAGATCGTTCGGTGAGTCTGTGGAACAGCAGGACAAACCTGCGCCGCGGGTGAGGACGGGAGCAAAATCGTGCGCATCAGGCGTTCACTGACCATTACCGTGACGGCGCTGGCCGTGGCGGCCGCCGCGGCGGCGTGCGGCGGCACGACCTCGAAGATCGGCTCCGGCAACACCGTCAAGGGGCAGCCGCTCAAGGGCGGCACGGTGACCGTCGCTCAGCTTTCCGGCGCCTCACCCAACGACATCTTCCCGCTGGAGGAGGCCACCAACAGCAACGGGTACAACCTCAACCTGACCTTGGGAGAGTGGCCCAACCTGGTCTACATCGGTGATGGCGCGAAGTCGGTGGTCAACCCGCAGGAGAGCCTGTACAGCTCGCTGACCTGGTCGGACAACGACTCGGTGATCACGATCGTGCTGAAGCCATGGAAGTGGTCCGACGGGACACCGATCACCGCGCGCGACTTCACGTTCGTCTACAACCTGCTGAAGGTCAACTACAACGACTGGCTCGGCTACAACCCCGGGCTGTTCCCGGCCGACGTGACCAGCGTGGAGACACCGAGCACGAACACCGTCGTCATCCACCTGAACCGGTCCTACAACCCCGATTTCTACGTCGACGATGAGCTGTACTACGTGCCGCTGCTCCCCCAGCACGCCTGGGACAAGACGTCGCTGACCGGCACGGTCGGCAACTACGACGAGACCACCGCCGGGGCCAAGGCGGTGTGGACCTTCCTGCAGAAGCAGGGCTCCGACATCGCCACCTTCACCACCAACCCGATGTGGCAGGTGGTGGACGGGCCGTGGAAGCTGTCGCAGTTCCAGAACGACGGCTACTACGTCTGGGTGCCGAACCCCAACTACTCCGGCCCCGACAAGCCGAAGCTTTCCAAGGTCATCTTCGTCCCGTTCACCACCGACGCCGCCACGATGGACACGCTGCGTTCGGGAACCACTCTGACCGTGGCCTCGCTGCCGCTCAACGACGTCGCGCAGATCGGCGCGCTGGAGGCGGAGGGCTACTCAGTCGCGTCGATGCCCACCCCCGGCGTCGCCGAGATCGTGCCGAACCTGTGGAACCCGGTGAACGGCCCGCTGCTGCGCCAGCTCTACATCCGGCAGGCCCTGGAGTACCAGATCAACCGCCCGCAGATCGTGTCCGACGCGTTCCACGGGTACGCCGACCCGGGCAACGGACCGGTCCCGGTCACCTACGGCCAGCAGTGTGCCTCGCCGCTGGAAAAGTCGGGCGGACCGTACTCGTACTCGCCGAGCAAGGCGGCGGCGCTGCTCAAGGCGCACGGCTGGACGGTGGTGCCGAACGGCACCGATACCTGCCAGTCGCCGGGCACCGGCCCGTCCCAGTGCGGGGCCGGCGTCGCCGCGGGCGAGAAGCTGCAGTTCCAGCTGCTCTACGCGTCCGGATCGGCCTATTACGACCAGATGAACGCCGCCATCCAGACCAGTGAGGCGCAGGCCGGCATCCATATCGTCGCTGAAGTCCGAGCCGTTCAACACCCTGGTCGCCACGACCGGCACCTGCAACGCGCAGTCGCACCCGAACTCGACCTGCAACTGGGAGCTGCAGCAGTTCGGCTACGAGCCGTACTCGGTGGACCCGAGCGGATCGGGCATCTTCAACACCGACGCGATCAACAACTACGGCGGCTACTCCAACCCGCAAGATGGACCAGCTCATCAACCAGACCGAGTACGGGTCGGACCCGTCGGCGTTCTTCGCCTACGAGGACTACGCGGCGCAGCAGCTGCCGTGGCTGTGGCTGCCGAACCAGACGAGCGTCTACGTATACAAGAAGAACCTGGCCGGCTTCGTCCCGGCCAGCCCGTTCGACTTCACGCTGAATCCCGAGGTCTGGTATTACGTCAAGCCGACCTCATGACCTGGTACCTGATCCGCCGCGCCGGCCAGTCGATCGCGGTCATTATCGGCGTGATGATCCTTACGTTCATCCTGCTGCACATGGAGCCGGGCAGCGTGGCCAGGTCCGTGCTCGGCCTGAAGGCCACGCCCGCCCGGGTCGCGATCTTCGACAACCTGTACGGCCTCAACAAGCCGCTGTACCAGCAGTTCGGGATCTACGTTAAGCAGCTCTTCCAGGGCAACCTGGGCATCTCCTATCAGCTCCAGCAGCCGGTGTCCTCGCTCATCGCGCAGCGGCTGCCCCGGGACGCGATCCTGCTCGGCCTGTCCACCCTGCTGGCCCTGGTGATCGGCGTGCCGACCGGCATCTACCAGGCGCGTGAAGCACAACCGCCTGGCTGACGACCTGCTCGCCGGGACCTGGTTCACGCTGTACTCGGCGCCGGACTTCATGGAGGCGCTGCTGCTCATCGCGCTGCTCTGCGTCCAGTTTCACGTCCTGCCGCCGGCCTTCCCCGGCGGGGTGACCTCGGTCGGCGGGCTGTTCGCGGACTGGACCGCGCTGGTCCTCCCGGCCGCCGTGCTGTCGATCAACAGCGTGGCCGGCTTCAGCCAGTACGTAAGGTCAACCGCCCTGCAGGCCCTGGCCGAGGACTACATCCGGGTGGCCCGGGCCAAGGGCCTGCCGGAGCGGCTGGTGCTGACCCGCCATGTGCTGCGCAACTCGCTGCTGCCGGTGATCACCATCCTCGGGCTGGCGCTTCCGGACATCGTGGCCGGCGCGGTGATCGCGGAGTCGATCTTCAACTTCCCCGGCATGGGCCTGCTGTTCTGGCAGTCCGCGCTCGCCCACGACTTCCCGGTGATGCTCGGCGGGACGCTGATCATCGGCGTGGCCACCGTGGTCGGCAACCTGGCCGCTGACGTCGCCTACAGCGCGCTCGACCCGAGGATCCGCTATGGCAGCGCCTGAAACCTCGCGAGCGGTGGCGCAGCCATCCCCGGCCGGAAGCGCCCTGGCGCCGGAAGGGGGCGAGATAACCGGCACCGGCGACGGCACCGGTCTCAGCCTGCGGGCGTTGCTGCAGAGCAAGCGGGCGATGACCGGGACCGGACTCATCGCGGCGCTGGTCCTGTTCTGCTTCGTGGGCCCGCTGCTCTATCACACCAACCAGGTGACGGTGAACCTGGGCATCGAGAACAGCCCGCCCGGGCCGGGGTTCCCGCTGGGCACCGACCAGTTCGGGATCGACGTGCTCGGCAGGCTGATGGTGGGCGGCCAGTCCTCGCTGGAGCTCGGCTTCGCGGTCGGCATCGCGACCACGGTGGTCGGCCTGCTGTACGGCGCGATTTCCGGGATGGCGGGCGGGATCGTGGACGCGTTCTTGATGCGCGTCGTCGACACCCTGCTGGCGGTGCCCACGTTCATCCTGCTGATCATCGTGTCCAGCATGTTCTCGCTCAGCCTCTCGCTGATCATCCTGATCCTGACCGCGCTGTCGTGGCCCTACACCGCCCGGCTGATCCGCGGCCAGGTGCTCGCGCTGCGGCCGCGGGAGTTCGTGCAGGCGGCCCGGACGATGGGCGCCAGCGGCCGCTGGATCCTGACCCGGCACATGGTGCCGAACACGCTGGGCATCAGCGTGGTCACGGCGACGTTCTCGATCGCGGACTCGATCTACGCGCTGTCGGCGCTGAGCTTCCTCGGGATCGGTCCGCCGCCGCCCTTCACCGACTGGGGCACGATGCTGTCCGGCGGGGTGAACAACCTGTTCAACGGCTACTGGTGGCAGGTGTACCCGCCGCTGATCGTGCTGGTTCTGGTGGTGGTGGCGTTCCGGCAGGTCGGTGACGCGCTGAACGACATCGTGAGCGGACACCGGACCGATGGGGCGCGGCGGCGCCGGCGGTTCCGGCTGCTGCCGCTGTCAGGTTAGGGCGCTGACCGCGTCCGCGGTGGTTTCGCCGCTGCGGACGGCGCCTTCCATGTAGCCGTTCCACTGGGGGGCGTACTCGGTCCCGGCCCAGTGGATGCGTCCGGCCGGCGCGCGCCACGCCTCGCCGTAGGAAGTCCAGACTCCGGGTGCGAAGTGGGCGCCGTAGCAGCCGCGGGTGAACTCCTCGGCCATCCAGTCCCGCTCGGCGTAGTGCGCGGGACGGGCCGCGGCCTGGCCGAAGTAGCGCACGAAGCTGCCGATCACGGCCTCGCGCCGGTCGGCCTGGCTGCGGCGGGCCCAGATGCGCGCCTGGCTGCCTTCGAGGAAGCCCATCAGGACGCCGGGCGTGCCGGATGGCGGGGAGTTGTCGAAGGTCACCTTGACCGGCCCGGTATCGGAGGCGGCCTGGCCGTTGAGGCCGTCCTGGCGCCAGAACGGTTCGGGATAGACGGCGTACGCCTTGATGACCGAGCCGGCCGGCATCCGCTGGGTCAGCTGATCACGCCAGGACGGCAGCGGCGGGTCGTATTCGAGCCGGCCGGCCAGCGTCGGGGGCAGGGTCACGATGGCCGTGTCGCCGCGGTACTGCGAGCCGTCCCGGGCGACGACCCGGACTTCGTGGTCGTCCTGTTCGATCCGGCGCACCGGGCGTCCCAGGACGACCCGCTCGCCCAGGGCGGCGGCCATCGCGCCGGCGACCAGGACCGATCCGCCGACCACCCGGTCCTGCTGGGCTCCCCGGTCGACCGCCAGCAGGGTCTCCAGGTCGGCATTGGAATGCGTGTAGAACAGCGCGTGCAGCAGTGAGATGTCACTGGCTTGCGCGGCCCACACCGCCTCGCAGGCGACGTGGAAGTAGGCCCGGCCCGCCGCGGTGCGCAGGTTGCGGCGGATCCAGCTCTCCCACGTCTGCCCGTCGAGCCTCTCGGCGCCGGGCGTGAGCCACGGCCGTTCCAGATCGGTCCGCGCCGCCAGCCGGGCGAACCGCGCCAGGCCCTGGGCCAGGTCCGCGAGCGCGAAGGGCGAGATCCGCGGCACGGCACCCTTACGCGCACTCATCGTGGACCGCTTGCCCCGCAGCTCCAGCAGCAGGCGTCCCTCGTCGTTCCAGGTCCGGAACGTCGACAGGCCCAGCTCCCGGGCCAGCTCATACATCCGGGTATGGCCCTCGCCGAGCCACTGGCCGCCCAGCTCCAGCGGCGTTCCGTCGGCCAGCACCAGACCCTCGGTCCGCCCGCCCACCCGCTCGCGGGCCTCGACCACCACCGCCTCGTGCCCGCGCGCCACCAGCCGCCGGGCAGCAGCCAGCCCGGCCAGCCCGGCGCCGACCACCACTACCCTGCTCATCGGTCTCAGCGCGGGGTCGGGGTGTAGATGAGCTTCTTGTTCACGAACTCGTCGATGCCGAGGGTGCCTAGTTCCCGGCCGACGCCGGAGCGCTTGGTGCCGCCGAACGGCAGGTCGGCCATCGAACCCGTCGGGTTGTTGATCCACACCATGCCGGTGTCGAGCAGGTCCGCGACCTCCTGGGCGCGCTCGGGGTCCGCGCTGTAGACGGCGCCGCCGAGCCCGAACGAGGAGGAATTTGCCAGCTCCACCGCTTCGCCGGCGTCCGCGACCTGGTAGATGACCGCCGCGGGGCCGAACAGCTCCTCGTGATAGGCACGCATCTGCGGGGTGACGCCGGTCAGGACCGTGGGTTCGACGAACGCGCCCGGCCGCTCGAGCCGCCGGCCGCCGGTGCGCAGCGTGGCACCCTTGTCCACGGCGTCCTGGATCTGGTCCATCAAGCGCTCAGCGGCCGCCTCGGAGGACAGCGGTCCCAGGTCCGAGGCGGGATCGGTGGGATCGCCCGGACGCAGGGCGGCCATCGCGGCGGTGAACTGGTCGGTGAACTCCTGGTACAGGTCACCGACGACGATCATCCGCTTGGCCGCGGTGCACGCCTGGCCGGCGTTGCCCATCCGGCCGGCCACCGCGTCGTTCACGGTCTTGGCGATGTCGTCGCTGTCCAGCACGATGAACGGGTCGGAGCCGCCAAGCTCGAGGACGACCTTCTTCAGATTGCGGCCCGCCACCTCGGCCACGGCCGCGCCGGCCCGCTCGCTGCCCGTCACCGACACGCCTGCCACCCGCGGGTCGGCGATCATGTCCGCGACCTGGCTGTTGGACGCGAAGATGTTGATATAGGCGTCCTCCGGCAGGCCGGCGTCCCGGAAGATCTGCTCTATGGCCAGAGCCGACTCCGGGTCCTGCGGCGCGTGCTTGAGGATAATCGTGTTGCCCGCCATCAGGTTCGGAGCGGCGAAACGGGCCACCTGATAGTAGGGAAAGTTCCACGGCATGATACCCAGCAGCGAGCCGATCGGCTCCTTGCGGATCACGGCCTGCCCGCCGGCCCGCGGGCTGAACGCGGTGTCCGCCAGAAGCGCCGGCCCGTTGCCGGCGTAGTACCGGTAGATGCTCGCCACCAGGGCGATCTCGCCCTTGGCCTCCCGGGTGGGCTTGCCCATCTCCCGGGTGATCAGCGCGGCCAGGTCATCGGCCCGCTCCTTGTACAGCTCGGCCACCCGCAGCAAGATCTTGGCCCGCTCGTCCTTCGCGCTGGTCCGCCAGGACCGGAACGCCTGGGCGGAGCGCTCCAGCACCTGCCCGACCTCCGCGTCGCTCGCGGTCGCGAACTCACGCTCGGTCTCGTTCGTGGCCGGGTTGACGACCTTGTACTCACTCACGCTGAAATCCCTCCGGCATCGCTCTTAATCACGATAGTCACCGGGCGGACCCGCCAATCCACCGCACTTCGCCGTCGCGGAGTTCGGTCGTCGGGGACAGCCCGGCGGCGCGGGCGACCTGTTGCGAGGCCAGATGACCGGGATGGATATGGGCCACGACGGTCCATCCAGCCTGCTGGAGCACGGCGACCAGGCTCCGCGCGGCTTCCTTGGCATAGCCACGGCCCTGCGCGGCCCGGACCACCACCCAGGCGACCTCAGCCGGGCCCGCCTGCGGGCCGCCCGCGGGCAGGGTCGCCTGAACCATCCCGGCCGCCGCGCCGGTGGCGCGGACCCGCAGCACCCAGTTACCCCACAGCTGGTCACCGCCGGGCGAACGGCGCGCCGCCAGACGCGCGAAACGGTCGGCCAGCGCCGCCGCGGACAACGGCGCGCCACCGGTGAACTCATGCAAGGACGCATCGTCCAGCAGCGGCGCCAGCTCGGCGGCATGAGCCGCTGATAGCGGCTCAAGGTCAAGCCGCTCGACAGCCCAGCCGCGGTCAAGATCCATCACCCGACGACGATAACGGCCGGTCCTGCGGGCGGATCAGTGAACGGCGGGGTGCTCGATGCGGTGACGGCGGCGGGAGGCCCGGCCCGTTCGGTAGAAAATTGTCAGTCCACCGGTGCGGCCGCGGCGTTGGGAGCGGCCCGCCGGGCTAGGGATCGGGCACGGCGACTGGCACCTGGGGAACCTGTTCTGGCACGGAAGCCGGGGCCCGCCTGCGGCTGGCCGGACTGGATCCCGGCATGGACGTACAGTCACCATGACGTCCTGGCGGCCACAAACCAGGTCCCCTCGAACAGCGTCTCGCCTTCGAGCTCCCGGGCCAGCTGATCGCCGGTGAGGTACCGCTTGTAGACCCGGTGGCGGGAGCCGTCGTTGAGGATCCGCTCCTGCCACTGTTCGGGGCCGACCCCGGGGCGAAGAGCGGAATCCACCACCACCAGCTCGCTGGCCACCCGCCGGGCTTCGGCTAGGAACGACCGGCGCTCCAGGGCCGAAAGGTGGCCGTAGAAGTGGCTGGTGAACACGCGACCGAAGGCATGGTCGGCGACCACGAGGTGCAGGGCGTCACCGACGATCGCCAGCCCGTCCGGCAGGCGGGACTGGGCGATGGCGACCATGGCCGGGCTCTGGTCGATCCCGACCACGAATCCTCGCAGGTGCCGGGTCAAGAACCCCGTGCCACAGGCCACATCGAGCGTGCGGGCCGGCGGCAGGCTCGCGGTCAGCTCGATCAGCGCCGCTACCTCGTCGTTCCAGCCGGGCCGGTCCCGGGCAGCGAAGACCCCGGCGCCGGCGTACCACTCGTCATACTCCCCGGCCCGGCGGTCGTAGTACGCCAGGGTCTGCGGGTCTGCGGCGAACGCAGGTTCAAGATGGGCACCCATATATACAGTCTCGCGCGGCGCTGCCCGGGACGCAGACATGCCCGCGCCTCGAGAGGGGCCCCCGGGAAAGCGGTCGCGGACGGGCGCCAGACGCTGGCACGATGAAACCCATGCCCGCTGTCCGCCGCTTCCACGCCGGCGACGCTCCCGCCGCCGCAGCCATCATCCGCGGCCTCCCGGACTACTTCACCGACGATGTGCCCGACAAGGCCGAACGCGACGCCGCCAGCCACCAGGCCTGGGTCATCACCGACTCCGGAACGGTCACCGGCTTCGCCGTAGCCGCCAGGAAATCACCCGCCGGCGCAGAAATCCTGTGGATCGCCGTCGACGCCGCCCGGCGCGGCCACGGACACGGAACCAGGCTGCTCAGCCACATCCTGGACCACCTGGCAGCCGCCGGGATCAGCGTCGTGGAGGCCAAGACCCTGGACCGCTCATCCGGCTACGGCCCCTACGAGG
This sequence comes from uncultured Actinomycetes bacterium, assembly GCA_963819785.1. GTDB lineage: Bacteria > Actinomycetota > Actinomycetes > Streptosporangiales > Streptosporangiaceae > Palsa-504. Next base: position 87,076 of record CAWFXW010000028.1, read on the forward strand.
CCACCCGGGCCTTCTGGGAACGCAACGGCTTCATCCACATAGACACGATCGACCCGCTGCCCGGCTGGCAGCCCGGCAACCCGGCAGCAATTTACGTAGCCGCAATCCGCCCAACCCGATGACAAGCACGCCAGATAATCACGGAAAGTGCCGGTTAGGACTAGAGGTCGGAGCTCTCGCCCGGTACGAGGTATCGGTATCGGTGCATGCCCTGGTCGGTCAGCCAGCTGTTAGCTGCTTGCAACCCGCGGGAGTTGATCTGCGCTTCGTGGATCCCGAAAGCGCGCTCGAGTCTCACGGCTCGCAGGAAGCTGATTGCCTCGGCGGTCTTGAGCCAGGATGCGTGAAGCGGGACGAGCAACGTCTCTACCGGCTGGTCCGGGACGAACAGGGCGTCGCCGGGATGGTAGAGACGGTTTTCGATGATGTACCCGTGGTTGGCGCAGTCCGGCTCGCCCGCGAAGACCGGAGCGTGGCGGGTGCCGACGGCGGTCACGGCGAAGCCCGCCGCGGTGAACGACTCACCGGACTTCACGCCGATCACGTCGAGCCCGGTGATCCGGGCGTCGGCCGGCGCGTAGACCGGCACGCCGAGGCCGGCTAGCCGCAGCACGTCGATGTGGTCGCTGTGTTCATGCGTGACGAGTACCGCGTCGGCGGCGTATAGCGCGGAAGGCTCGCTCCAGACGCCCGGGTCGATGACCAGCGCCGTGCCGTCACGCTCGAGACGCACGCAGGAGTGGGTGTATTTGGTGATGCGCGCGGAGCCCGAGTTCATGGGGTTCGTCTCGATTCAGGGCAGCGAGCGGGTAAGCCACACCAGTTCGCCGCCGTCCTCTGGCGAGACGTGATCCCGCTCGAACCCGAGCTTCTCAAGTACGCGGAACGATGGCGTGTTCCAGGTGCGGACCGTCGACCATAGCCGCTTGCGCCCCGTCGCTATGGCGGCATCGAGCACTGCGCGAGCCGCCTCAGTGGCGTAGCCGTTCCCGTGCACGCGCTTCAGCAGCTCATACGCGATCTCCGGTTCGTCGGCCGTGGCCCGTCCGATGATCAACCCGCAATAGCCGATGAAGTCGCCTTCGTGACGGCGTCGGATGGGCAGCACGGCGAGCCCGGTCGTCGCCGTCCTGACCAACCCGTCCGCGATGGCTTGCCGGGCTCGCTCAACAGTCGGAGTTCGGGTCAAGTTCACGCGTTCGGAGTGAAGGGCACACAGATCCCCGGCATCCGACTCGTCCCATGGCCGCAGTCGCAGCCGCTCGGTCTCAAGGTGCAACGGCATCGGCTGGTACGAAGACATGCCCTTATTCTGCGCGGCTGGGCGGCGTGCTCTGAGAAGATCTCAGCTATGTCCGCAGAGATTCCGGCCGAAGCGCTCCAGCTGCGATCGCTGGTCAGGGCCGACCAGACCCTTGAGCTGTTCCTGGACATGGTGCCGGTACCGGTGCCGGGACCGGATGAGGTCGTGATCAGGGTTGAGGCGGCACCGCTCAACCCGTCAGACATGGGCCTGCTGTTCGGCGGGGCTGATATGGCTGCCGCGGCGGCAAGCGGATCAGCTGAACGCCCGGTCGTCACCGCGCCCATCCCCGATGCCGCCATGCGGGGCCTGGGCGGCCGGGTAGGAACGCCCCTGCCGGTGGGGAACGAGGGCGCGGGCACGGTGGTGGCGGCGGGCGGGTCGCCGGCCGCGCAGGCTTTGCTGGGCAAGGTCGTCGCGGCGGCGGGCGGCGGGATGTACTCCCAGTACCGGCCGGTCAACGTCGCGCTGTGCCTGGAGCTGCCCGCCGGGGCGACGGCGATCCAGGGCGCGGCCTCGTTCGTGAACCCGATGACGGCGCTCGGCATGGTCGAGACCATGCGGATGGAGAATCACAGCGCGCTGGTCCACACAGCCGCGGCCTCCAACCTCGGGCAGATGCTCAACCGGGTCTGCATCGAGCAGCAGATCCCGCTGGTGAACATCGTGCGCAAGCCAGACCAGGAAGCGATACTGCGCGCGGCTGGTGCCGTCCACATCTGCAATTCGACGTCCGCCGGGTTCATGGCCGAGCTGATCGGCGCGCTCACGGCCACCGGTGCCACGCTGGCCTTCGACGCCATCGGCGGCGGCCGGCTGGCGAGCCAGATCCTGACCGGCATGGAAGCCGCCGCCAGCGCCACCGCGAGCGGCTACAGCAGGTACGGGTCGGCCGTGCACAAGCAGGTCTACATCTACGGATCGCTGGACCGCGGCCCGACCGAGCTGACCCGAAGCTACGGCATGGCCTGGGGCATCGGCGGGTGGCTACTGACGCCGTTCTTGCAGAAGGCCGGCCTGGCACGCGTCGCGCAGCTGCGTGACCAGGTCGCGGCCGGGCTCACGACTACCTTCGCCAGCAGCTACACCGCACAGGTTTCACTGCCGGGCGCGCTCTCCCTCGACGCGATCGCCCACTACGGCCAGCAGACCACCGGCTCGAAATACCTCATCATCCCCAACCCAGCAGGATGACATTCGCTGAAGATCTGGTCATCCTCGGGGTCGGAGCCAAGCCGCGAGGCGGGCCCGACTCAGGGGAGTTCGCGGCGGACGAGCCAGCGAGGCTTGCCGCCGCGCCGCCCGGCGGTCTGGCGGACGCGGCTGAATCCGTGTGCCTCGAAGAGCTGGATAGTGCCGACATAACCGCTGGTCTGGTCGACGCGCTGGCCGCCAGGCTCGACTGGGTAGCCTTCTAGCACGGTGGCGCCCATGGCGTGCGCGTGCTCGACCGCGCCATCCAGCAGCTGATGCATCAGCCCGCGGTGCCGGAATCCCGGCCGGATCACGAAGCAGACCACCGACCAGGCAGCCTCGTCCTGGACATGCGGGATCGTCCGCGAGTTGACCAGGGCGCGGTAGGTGGACTTCGGCGCCACCGAGCACCAGCCGGCCACCTCGCCATCGACGTACGCCAGGACGCCGGGACCCGGCTCCTTGTCGCACAGCGCGCGCATGTGCGCGATCCGGGCAGGCATGTCGAGGCTGGAATTGCGGTACGCCATGCAGACGCAGCCTCCGCCACCCGGCTTGCGCGGCACCATGAACGACGCGAAGTCATCCCATCGCCCGGTGGCCGACCGCACCTCGATCCCCATCCGCTGAGGATAAGCCCGCGCCGGCTGCTGCCCAGACCATCTTGCGAGCTATGAGTCAAAGATACTAAAATCATCGAATAATTTTAACCTGCGGCTGTGACGCTGATCGAAGCGTGTGCGGCGGACCCAAGAGAGGACTTGAGGGCGATGTCCGACCTTCCCGATGTGCTACGGCTGACCGACATGGGCGAGGGGCGGTTCGACATCACCCAGCCAGCGGAATCGGCGGAGGGCCGCGACGTCGTGTTCAGCGGCCAGTACATAGCCCAGATGCTGATGGCGGCTGAGGCCAGTGAAGAACGCCAGAAGTCGCCGCGCTCGATCCATACGCTGTTCTCCCGGGTTGGCTCCTATACCAAGCCGATCGAGCTCCAGGTCGAGGTACTGCACACCGGGCGGACGTGGGGCAGCGACACGATCACGGCCTACCAGGAAGGGCGGCTGCTCTGCCGCTCGCTGGTGCTGATGACCTCGCAGGACCCCGACCTCATGCGCCACCAGCCGGAGATGCCAGCCGATCTGCCCGGTCCCGAGGAACTGGAGTCCAAGCCCAGCGGCCTGGCCTTCCCCGACGCGGACTGGCGCCCAGTGCCGGGTGACCGCACCGTGGACGGCGTACCGGTCATGTACGCCTGGCACCGATTCGGGCAGGCGCTGGGCACTCCCGCCGCGAACCAGGCCGTGCTGAGCTGGTCGACGTGCGGCAACATCATCGGGCTGGCGTTCAGCCAGCACCGGGACGCGGTCGACATCAGCCAAGCGCACCGCACGCTCAACACCGGAGTCATCGGCCATACGATCCACTTCGCCGAGCCGTTCGACGTCGCGCAGTGGCTGCTGCTCGCGCACTGGGCTGACAAAGCGGCCAGTGGCCGGGTCCTCGGCCGGGGGCAGGTCTTCACTCGAGACGGCGAGCTGGTCGCGGAGTTCTCCCAGGATGCCATGGCAAAGGCCGCGGGCAGGGAGATGGACTGGCAACACGCGATGTAAGCCCGGAATCTCGATTTCCGCCGGCCGCCGAGCTGAATGGGAGCATACTGGGGCATCGGCTGAGATTTCCGCTGCTTTGACGTGTGATGGGGGATGGGCGGATGGAACCCGGCATCGGCACCCAGGTCGGCGATGTCGCTGAGGACGCAGTGTCGCGGCGGTTCGGCGTGGTAGTCCGCGGCTATGACCGGCAGCAGGTCGACGGGCTTATCGGCGAGCTGGAGGTCCAGGCTCGGCAGGGCCGGGAGGAGGCCGCGGCCGCCGAGCGCGAGCTGGCGCGGGCACGCCTGCAGCTCGAGGATCAGGAGCGTCCCAGCTACTCCGGGCTTGGTTCGCGGATCGCGCAGCTGCTCCGTCTGGCTGAGGATCAGGCCACCGAGCTACTCCAAGAAAACAGGTCGGCGGCTGCGGAGCTGGTCGCCGCGGCCAAGGTCGAGGCCGCCGGGATCCGCGCGGCCGCCGAAGACGAAGCCGCAGGGTTGCGCGCGACCGCCAAGCAGGAGACCGACGAGCTGCGTGACACCGTGGAGGGCGAGGCCGAGGCCGCCAAGGCCGCGGCGATGCGGGAGGCCGGCGAGCTCGCCGCTACCGCCGGGCGGGAGGCCGCCCAGGTGCGGGCGGCCGCCGAACACGAGACCGCCGCGAAGCGGGCCGCCGCCGAGGCAGACCTGGCCAGGATCCGGACCACTAGCGAGCGCGAGGCCGCCCAGCTCAAGGCCTCGGCCACGCGAGAGCGGGACCACATCCTCTCCACTGCCAAGCGGCAGGCCGATGAGATGCGCGGCGCGGCGCGGCGCATCCTGGAGGACAGCGAGACACAACGGACCCAGACCGACGCGGAGTTCGAGGCCCGGCTGGCGTCTCGCCGTGAGGAGGCCGAGCGGCACGAAACCGATCGCCTGGCCGCCGCACAGGCCGCTACCCAGCAGCTGGTGTCGGAGGCGGAGCAGCGCGCTACCGTCGCCGAGCAGCGCGCGGAAAAAGCCAGCGCTCAGGCCGACCAGACCCGCCAGGACGCCGAGCAGCAGGCACAGCAGGTGGTGTCGACCGCGACCAAGAGCGCCGAGCAGCTCGTCGCGCAGGCTACCGAGCATGCCCAGCGGCACCTCGCCGATACCAGGGCCGAGGCCGAGCGGTACCGCGCCGCTGTCGACCGCGAGGTGGAGGAGCTGACGACGCGACGAGACAGCATCGCTAGCCACCTCACCCAGGTGCGCGGGCTGTTCGGCGGGCAGACGCCAGCCACGGGAGGCCACGGTGGCTGATGACCCGGGCCTGATGGCAGGTTCTGGCGGCGATGACGCTTTCGAGATGCAAATGCGCGGGTACAGCCGCAGGCAGGTCGATGCGTTCGTAGCGAGCTCCCGTAGCCAGGCCCGGGACCTCGAGGAACAGCTCGCGCGTTCCCTCGGCGAAACCGGGCAGCTGCGTACCGAACTGCAGGCGGCCCGGCAGGCCCTACGCGACAAGCCCGCTCACGAACAGGTCAGCGAGCGGGTCGCGGAGATTCTCCAGCTCGCCGACCAGGAGGCCAACGCGCAGCGGGCCCGGGCCCAGGACGAGGCCGATAAGGTGCGCGACCAGGCGCGGCAGGACGCGGACCGGTTCCGGGCCAAGGCCCGCGAGCAGGCCGAGCATGTCGTGGCCGAGGCCCGGGAACAGGCGGAGAACGCCGTCGCGGCCGCCCAGGCGGAGATCCGGAAGATGCGCGAGACGGCCCACGAAGAGTGCACCCGCGCCGTCAGCACGGCGGCCGCTGAGGCTAAGGACGCCCTCGCCGCGGCCACCTCGCGGGCCAAGCAGATGCTCGACCAGGCTACTGCGAGGGCCAGCGCCATCGACGACGGCGCCGAGCGCCGCCTGAACCTGCTGACCGTGGCGCACGCTGAGACCATGCGGCAGCTCACCGCGATCCGCGATGCCGTGACCACTGTGGTGGCCGCCGACACGGCCCGCGGACCGCTGGAGGACGAGGTCGCGAAGTCCGCCGCCGCCACGCTGGCGGCCGACCGCGGCCAGGCCCAGGAAGCAACTGCCGACCGGGAAAGCGGGTTGGAGCTGACCGGAACCGCGGCCAGCGGCCCGAGCTAGTCCGGGATGTCAGCGGAGCAGCTTCTCGATACTTTCGACGGCAGCGCGTGATTCCCGGTGGAGCCGGGCGATATCCAGTCCCTCATCCCCGAGGAGGATCAGCACGGCGGCGGTTCCGACGGCGTAGATGGCCACGTAGCCGCCGCTGCCGCGGGTCACCACTTCGCGCAGCGAGCCCTGGCCCGCCTCCCTGGCCAGGCGCTGGGCTACGGCCAGGGCGGCCGCGGCCAGGGCGGCCAGGTTGTCCGGGTTCACGCTGCCGGTATCCGCGCACACGATCAGGCCATCACGGCTCGCCACCGCGGAGCCGGTGATGCCGGTCACCTTGTCCCGCAGCCCTTCTATCTCGGCCAGCAACGCACCGTCACTCATGCGCCCACTCCCCCTTACTGTCCCCTTGTGTTCCCTGGTTATGGCGTCTGGCCGGGACCGGCGTCCCGGCTTGAGCGTGGTCGGAGCAGGCCAAGCGGTGCCTGCGCGTCGTGCACCCGGCGTGGCGGCGCGGCCCGTCTGGCCACATCCAGCAGGCCCCTGCCTCGGCGCGGCAGCGTGCCTGGTCCCGCACCGGTGCCGGAGGCGGGACCCGGCTGCCGGGCAGGCCTGGATGCCGGCCGCGCGGATGCCGGGACCAGCAGGCCGTCTCGATGCATCCGGGCCAGGTGCAAGGTGGTGGCGTAGACGCCGCGGCCCAGGGCGAACGCCAGGTCACGGGGTGTACGCCGACCGTCGGCCAGGGCCAGGATCTCGTCGTGTCCCTGGCCCAGATGGACGCCAGGCCGGGTTACGCCGGGCGCGGCGGTCAGCCGTTCCCAGCGGTGCGCCGGCGGGAACGGCAACGACGTGAGGATCGCGATCCGGCGTGCCGCCTCGGCCAGCAGCCCGTCGGCCTCGGCGCCCGGCTCCAGGGCCAGGACGGCCTCCGGCGGCCCGGGTTCCGCCCGGTACTCCTCCACGGTCCCGCTCGCCAGCACGAACATGGCATCGGCCAGGGCGGTCAGCAGCAGGACCTCCAGTTCCCCCGTCCCGATTATCTTCCGGCCGATGAGCTCGGTGTTCACCGCCGTCCTCCTGCCCCCGGCCGAGGACGTCACAGACCGTCTGGGCCTCGCCGGCCAAGCTGGCCGCCGCGGCGGGGAAGTCCCCGGCTGGCTTGGCCTGCCGACTGCACGATCATGCCGGTCGCGATGTCGATCAGCGCGGCCGCCCGGGCGCCCTGGATCGTCATGACCCGTTCGAGTGACTCGGAAAGACTCGGCACATCCCCTCCAACCGGCAACCCGGGCATCGCGGCCCGGCCGGAAACCAACGCGAAAACAACGGGTCCTGACTCATGCGAAAACGCGGCAGGTGACCGGCAAAGTGTCATTATTGCCCGCCTGGACCTCGGTCAGGCTTAGAGGCCGAGGCTGCGGGCGATGATTTCTTTCTGGATCTCGGTGGTGCCGCCGAAGATCGACTGGACGCGGCTGTCGGCCCAGAAGCGGCCGACCGGGTACTCCCGCATGTAGCCGTAGCCGCCGTGGAGTTGCACGCAGCGGTCGGTGACGCGGTTGCACAGCTCGGTGTTCCACCACTTGACCATGGATGCCTCTTCGGTGCTGAGCCGGTCGGCGCAGTGCTCGGTGATGGCGCGGTCGGTGAACTCGCGCGCCACCGCGACCTCGGTGGCCATCTCGGCGAGCAGGAACTTGCTGTGCTGGAACCGGCCGATCGGCTGGCCGAACGCGTTGCGCTCCTTGCAGTAGGCGATCGTGTCGGCCAGGGCCTGTTCGGCGATGGCCAGCGCGGTGACGCCGATCGTGACGCGCTCGCGGGGCAGGTTCTGCATCAGCGCGATGAAGCCGCCGCCCTCCTCGCCGAGCAGGTTGGCCGCGGGCACCCGGACGTCGCTGAAGAACAGCTCCGAGGTGTCCTGGGCGTGCATGCCGAGCTTGTCCAGGTTCCGGCCGCGGGTGAACCCGGCCATGCCGCGCTCGACCATGAGCAGGCTGATGCCGCGGTGCCTCGCCGTTTTGGGGTCCGGGTCGGTGCGCGCGACGACGATCACGATGTCGCCGAGCTGGCCGTTTGAGATGAATGTCTTCTGGCCGTTCAGAATGTAGCTGTCGCCGTCGCGGACCGCGGTGGTGCGGATGCTCTGCAGGTCGCTGCCCGCGCCGGGCTCGGTCATGGCGATGGCCGCGATGAGCTCCCCCGAGCAGTAGCCGGGGAACCAGCGCTCGCGCTGTTCCGGCGTGCACAGCCGGTCGAGATAGGGGCCGATCATGTCGTTGTGCAGCTGGAACATCGGGCCGCTGGCGCCGGCTCTGGCTAGTTCCTCGTTGAGGATCACGTAATACCGGTAGTCGGGATCGCCGCCGCCACCGTATTTCTCCTCGAGGTGGATGCCGAGCAGCCCGGCCCGGCCGGCCGCCAGCCACACGTCGCGGGACACGATCTTGTCCCGTTCCCACTGCTCGTGATACGGCGTGATCTCCTTCGCGATGAAGGCTCGCACCATGTCACGGAACTCTTCGTGATCCTGGGTGAAAATCTCGCGCTGCATCGCATCGGCCTCCAGACGAATCGTACCTTGAGGTATTGCGAAGCAAATCTTTCGAAAGTAATGTTTCACGTGTCGGCCGGGGCCGGGGAGGCGGAGGACGCGTATGGACGCGGAGACCAGGGAGCACGGGGACGGGACTGCGGGCGACCGGGACGGCGGGGCACGCGGGGACGAGACGGCGGGCGACCGGGACGGCGGGGGGCGCGGGGATGGCGGTGGGACGGGGAAGCGGATCGAACCGGGGATGCCGGGGAATCCGGTCAAGCTCACCGATCCGAAGATGATGCGGGCGCTCGCGCATCCGGCGCGGATCGCGATCTGGTCGCACATCGGGTTGCGCGGGTCGGTCACGGCGACCGAGTGCGCCGAGGTGGCGGGGCTCTCCCCCTCGGCGTGCAGTTATCACCTGCGGACGCTGGCCAAGTACGGGTTCATCGAGGAAGACCGGGCCAGCGCCGCGAACGGGCGCGAGCGGCCGTGGCGGGCGCGGCTGCTCGCCTTCACCCTCGAGAACCAGCCGGACGCCCCGGCGGCCGAGCGGCTGGCCAGCCGGCTGCTGGCAGAGAACCTGCGGGCGTCTTCGGAGGAGATCCGCGCCCGCTACCTGGATCGCCGGTCGGAGTATCCGGCGGGCTGGCAGCGGGCGGCGGGCGAGACGTTCAGCGCGGCGCACGTGACGCCGGATGAGCTTGACGAACTGCGGACCAAGGTGCTGGCGCTGATGGAGCCGTACATCCGGCTCGACCCGGCGGAGCGGTCGCCGGGCGCGTTGCCGGTCCAGATCATGCTCGACATGTTCCCGTGGTTCACGCCGGAGGAGGCCAGATGAGCCAGCTGGGGTCGCTGAGGTCCGGGCCGTTCGGGAGAAACAAAAAAGGCCGCAACCTAGTGCGGCGGGGACCTGCGGTACGGCGGGAGGGTGCGATAAGGCTGCGCTGGTTTTTAACGCAGCGCTGGGTCTTAATGCGGCACTGGGCTCACGCAAATAAGCGGCCCACTGGGGGTCGCCGTCATGTTGTACGCCCACCAGTCTCCAGTGGGCGCCGCGTGGTACTGCTGGCGGCACCGCCAGCGTCCAGCCGAGTTCCTCGAGCAGGCGGTCGGCCTTGCGGTGGTTGCAGATCGTGCAGGATGCGACGCAGTTCTCCCAGGCGTGGGCGCCGCCGCGGCTGCGGGGGATCACGTGGTCGATGGTCTCCGCGCGGCGGCCGCAGTAGGCGCAGCGGTAGTTGTCGCGGCGCATGAGCGCGGCGCGGGTCAGCGGCACCCGGTTGCGGTAGGGGACCCGGACGTAGCGGCTGAGCCTGATCACCGACGGCGTGGCCAGCGCCACCGACGCGGCGTGCAGCACCGCACCCTCGGCGTCGTCGTGGACGATCTCGGCCTTGCCGCAGAGCACCAGGCACACGGCGCGGCGCAGGCCCACGGTAGTCAGCGGTTCATACGTCACGTTGAGCAGTAGCACTCTTCGCACCGCACCTCCCGCTGGGCGCCGTTAGCAGAAGCTCATGCTCCCAGTGTGTCGCCTGGTACGCGCTTCTGCCACCAGATAAGCCTACAAGGTCAGCGGGATCGTAAAGTGCGAGCATGAGCGGGACACACCAGATGAGTTATCCGGAGGCACACCGGCAGGACCTGACCGAGGACATCTTCGGGCATCAGGTCAGCGATCCCTACCGCTGGATGGAGGACGCCGGCAGCGCCGAACGGGCCGACTGGCTGCGGGCCCAGGCCAGCTTGTACACCGCGGAGCGAGCGCACTGGCCGGGGCGGGACCTGCTGGCCGGACGGGTCAGGGAACTGCTCAACGTCGGCGTGGTGGGGACGCCGGTCTGGCGCGGTGAGCGGTCCTTCTTCAGCCAGCGCGAGCCCGGGCAGGAGCACGCGGTGCTGTGCACGCGGCTGGGCGGCGGGCCGGTCGAGGTGCTCGTCGACCCGATGGCCATCGACCCGTCCGGGCTGACCACGCTGGACGCCTGGCAGCCGGACAAGGAGGGGCGGCTGCTGGCCTACCAGCTGTCCGAGGGCGGCGACGAGGAATCGCTGCTGCGGGTGCTCGACGTCGAGACCGGTTCGGTGGTGGACGGGCCGATCGACCGGTGCCGCTACTCCAACGTGGCCTGGCTGCCGGGTGGCAAGGCGTTCTACTACACGCGGCGGCTGCCGCCCGCTGCCGTCCCCGACGGCGAGAGCCAGTACCACCGGCGCGTGTACCTGCACCAGGTCGGCACGTCCGCGGACGACGAGGACGTGCTCATCTTCGGGACGGGCCGGGACAAGACCGACTACTACTACGCCTCGGTGAGCCGGGACGGGCGCTGGCTGTTCCTGTCCGGCTCCCGGGGAACGGCGCCGCGCAACGACCTGTACCTGGCCGACCTGTCCTCGTCGGACCCGTCGTCACCGGAGCTTCTGGTCGTGCAGGAAGGGGTGGACGCGCAGACCTCGGTGCACGCGGGGCGGGACGGGCGGTTCTACGTCTTCACGGATCTGGATGCGCCGCGGGCGCGGATCGCGGTGGCCGATCCCGGTGCGGTGACCGACCGTTCCGCCTGGCGGGACCTTCTTCCTGAAGACCCCGAGGCGGTACTGAACGGGTACGCGATCCTGGACGGCGCCGAGCTGGACCGGCCGGTGCTGCTGGCGTCGTGGTCCCGGCACGCGCTGAGCGAGGTCACGGTGCACGACCTGAGTTCCGGTGCCGTGCTGGCCTCGGTCGAGCTGCCGGGCCTGGGCACCGTGGGCGGGCTGAGCGAGCGGCCCGAGGGCGGGCACGAGGCGTGGTTCGGGTACACCGACTACACGACGCCCCCGCTGGTACTGCGGTTCGACGCGCGCGACTCCTCGGTGCGGACGTGGGCGGAGGCGCCGGGAGCGGTGGCGGTCCCGGATGTGACCGCGCGTCAGGTGACGTACGAGTCGGCGGACGGGACTTTGGTGCGGATGCTGGTCATCAGCGGTGCTTCTGGTGGTCTTTCTGGTGGTGCTTCTGGTGGTCCTTCTGGTGGTCCGCGGCCGGCGCTGCTGACCGGGTACGGCGGCTTCGACATCAGCCTGACTCCCGCGTATGCGCCTTCCGCACTGGCCTGGGTGGAGGCGGGCGGCGTGTACGCGGTGGCCAACCTGCGCGGCGGCAGCGAGGAGGGCGAGGAGTGGCACCGGGCCGGGATGCTCGAGCACAAGCAGAACGTGTTCGACGACTTCCGGTGCGCGGCTTCGGCCTTGATCGCGGATGGGTGGACGACGGCGGGGCAGCTGGCCATCTCGGGCGGGTCGAACGGCGGGCTGCTGGTGGGCGCGTCGCTGGTCCAGGCCCCTTCGCTTTACGCCGCCGTGGTCTGCTCGGCACCGTTGCTGGACATGGTGCGGTACGAGAGGTTCGGGCTGGGAGAGACGTGGAACGTCGAGTACGGCACGGCGACCGACGCTTCGCAGCTTTCGTGGCTTCTTTCGTACTCGCCGTACCACCACGTGGTGCCCGGGACGGCGTACCCGGCCGTGCTGTTCACCGTGTTCACCAACGACACGCGGGTTGACCCGGTACACGCGTACAAGATGTGCGCCCTCCTGCAGTACGCGACATGTTCCGGAGCCCCCGTGCTCTTGCGCGCGGAGGACCAGGTCGGACACGGAGCGCGGGCGGTGAGCCGGATGGCGGAGCTGGCCGGGGACACGCTCGCGTTCGCGGCCCGGTATACGGGGCTGGTGGTGGCGTAAGGCGCCTTTCACGGGGTCTGGCCGCGGGCTGCGCAGTAGCCTCGCGTGGAGTGTCTTTAACGGAGCCTGGAGAAGGGAGTGTCGTGTTTCATGCCGCCTTCCTGGCCGTTGGGCCGGGTACGCTGACCGGGAGCTGCGGCGACAACCCGGGCATTGCCTGCCGCCTGACCTGGGACATCACCCACAGTACGAGCGCGGCGCAGACCGTCCGGGTGTACCTGGCGGGGCCGGTCAGCCAGGGTCTGCGGATCTTGTTCGTCATCGTGGTCGCGCTGATCATCCGGATCCTGGCGCACCGGGTGATCAACAAGATCACCGAGCGCGCGGCGACGACGCTGCCGGTCACGTCGGCCATCCGCCCGGCCCTGCACCCTCGCGGCCGCCTCGGCGGGCGGGGCCGCCGGGTCACGGCCGAGCCGCCGCCGGATGACACGGCGGCCATCTCGGCCGCGGCGGTGGCGACGGCCGGGACGGAACGCCGCGAGCAGCGGGCCCGGGCGCTCGGCTCGATACTGCGCAGCGGGGTATCGATCGTGGTGTTCGGCATCGCGGCGCTGACCATCCTCGGGGATCTGGGCTTCAACCTGACGCCGCTGCTGCTTTCGACCACGGTTTTGGGGGTTGCTCTGGGGTTCGGCGCGCAGAACCTGGTGCGCGACTACCTGGCCGGGATCTTGATGCTGGTCGAGGACCACTACGGGGTCGGGGACACGATCAACACCAAGGACGCGACCGGGACCGTGGAGGCGATGACGCTGCTGACCACCCGGTTGCGGGACGTCAACGGGGTGGTCTGGCACATCAGGAACGGCACCATCGACAGCGTGGGCAACGAGTCACAAGGCTGGTCGCGGGCCGTCATCGACTACCCCGTGCCGTACCTGGAGGACCTGGCCCGGATCCGCGCGCTGATGGAGCAGGCCGCGGTCTCGCTGTTCCGGGAGCGCGGCTGGCGCAAGCTCATCCTGGAAAAGCCCGAGGTGTGGGGGGCTCAGGAGCTGTCCAGCAAGGAAGTGACCATGCGCATCGTGGCCAAGACCGCGCCCATGCGCCAGTGGGAGGTGGCCCGGGAGTTGCGGGCCCGGGTCAAGGCGACACTGGACGCGGCCGGGGTCGCGCCGGTCGGCCCGGACACCATCGTGATCACGGCGCCGCCCGAGTCGCCGGCTGTGGAGGCGGGCGCTGTGGAGGCGGGCGCTGTGGAGGCGGGCGCTGTGGAGGCCGGCCTCGTCGGAGGATATGGGTGAGCCTGGCCCGTAAGCTGGCAGGCATGAGCCAGTCGACCAGCTTCTACGAGGCCGTCGGCGGGGAGGAGACCTTCACCCGCCTGGTCCACCGGTTCTACCAGGGCGTCGCCGAGGATCCGGTGCTGCGGCCGGTGTACCCGGCCAAGGACCTCGGCCCGGCCGAGGAGCACCTGCGGCTGTTCCTCATCCAGTACTGGGGCGGGCCGCGGACCTACGACGAGCTGCGCGGGCATCCGCGGCTGCGGATGCGGCACGTCCGGTTCGCGATCGGCGAGGCCGAACGGGACGCCTGGCTGCGCCATATGCGGGAGGCGCTGGACGAGCTGGGGCTGGATTCGGCGCTCGAGGCGCAGCTGTGGGACTACCTGGTGATGGCGGCGCACAGCCTGGTCAACGTGGAGCCTGCGCACCGCGGTGACCTGGGTCTCACACCAGCTTGACGGGATACGCCGGGTACTGGGTGGGTCTGGTGACGTAGGTGCGGCCGGCGGGGGTGCGCCAGATCAGGACGCCTGGTTCGGGTTGTTCCAGGTGCCAGCCTTGGGCTTGTTTGCAGCGGTGGTGGTGCCGGCATAGCGGGGCGAGATCGCATTCGCAGGTCAGTCCGCCCTGGTCCCAGGGGATGGTGTGATCCACGTCACAGCGGGCCGCGGCACGACCGCAGCCGGGAGCGGTGCACCGCGCATTGCGGACGCGGATCAGGTGCTGGAGTTTGCGGCTGGGCCGGTAGCCGGGTTCGGCGTGGTCGTGGTCGCAGGTGCCGCTGGCGATCGGGGTCATCAGGATGCGCAGGCGTGCGATCCAGTCGTGCGGGCCAGAGGGAGGCGGATCGGGTCCCGAGCCGGGGGTTGTGGTGCGGTCGTCTGTGCTGGGCGGTGGGTGCCGACCTGCGGCGCAGCCGTGGGCGGCGGCGGTGCCGTCGGGATGGAGTGCGGTGACGCACCAGCGGGTGCGGGGGTCGCGGGCCGCGGCGGCGGCCAGGTAACGGGCGTCGGCGGCGTCGACCAGCCCGAACCCGGCCACTTCGGCCGGAATGCCGGACTCATGAACCAGCGCAGACCACGGCACGGTGATGTTCACCAGCGCCGCGATGCTGGGCCCGCTGTCCTGGCCGGGCCGATGGGTGCGGCTGCGGCCGTCACCTGGGCTGCTGCCTTTTTCCTGCGGGCCACTCTGCTCGCTGATGTCATTGGGGTCGGCTGGGACGAGGCGGCTGTCGCGTTCTTGCAGCAAGTCAAGGTAGGCGCGAACGCGGAGTTCTTGCAGAGTCCCGGGCACGCCGGCGGCGCGCAGGTCCAAGGCGCGCTGCTCGACATGCTGCCAGGACGCCAGGACCTCATCGGGCGGGAGCTCGCGGGCGACCATCCCGGCGTTGCCGGACTCCTCCCGGAACGGGCGCACGTGCGCGTCCTGCCGGGCGGCCTGTTTGCGGCGCTCGGCGGAGTCCGGGTCCAGCTCCAGGGCCAGCCGGCTCGCGACCGAGCGCAGCTTGCCGTATGTCAGTGATCCTGCGACCTCGGCCAGGACGGCATCAGCCTTGGCCGCGTCCTCGGGCGACAAGACACGGGTCACGTCCTCGATGATCCGCAGGTGCACCGGATGGATCGTCCCGGCGTGCAGTGCGGCGAAGCTAGCCGGCAGCCGGCTGGCCACGGTGCTGGCATAGTCCATCTGCGCAGCGGCCGACGCATTCGTCAGGTGCAGCTCATAAGCCAGTTGGTCTGCGGCGAACTCCGCCACGCAGTCCTCGGAATTGCGGGCGGTGAACTCCGCGACCGCGGCAATCATGTACCAGGCGCCGCGCGATTCCATCCGACGGCCCGCGGCGATTACGCCGATCAGTTGGTCATCCGACAGCCCGGTTAGACCCTTCCCGTCCTCTCCGGTGACGGTATCGATGATGGTGGCCAGCAGCGGGTCCGGCGGCATGTCCTTCGCCGGGCCTGACTGGGCGAACTGGTCGGTGTCCAGGGAGCCGACGGGCAGGCACAAGAACAAGCCCTGCTGCTCAGGCCCGGCGTCCGGCTCACCATCGTCTAGCACAGAGCTGTCAGGATCCTCGGCGTCGTCGTCCGGGTCGGAGAACGGGTCCGGGCGCATGCACCACGCTCCGTTCGGAAGAAAGATCTGAAAACCCCCGTATGGGCATAATAGCATAATCAAGCAGCAAGATCCTGTATTTGCGAACCTAATTTTGCTAATAGGCGAGTATTACCCTCATTGGGTAAATATAAAATCTAATTCTTGCCTGTATTAGGCTGGACGAGGCCGGTTTCGTAGGCGTAGACGACGACTTGGATCCGGTCGCGCAGGCCGAGCTTGGCCATGATGTGGCCGACGTGGGTCTTGACCGTGGCCTCGGAAATGTACAGCCGCGCGGCGATCTCCGCGTTGGACAGGCCCGAGCCGACCTCGGCCAGCACCTCGCGTTCCCGGGCGGTGAGCTCGGCCAGGTCCGCGCGGTCTTTGCGGTCCGTGTTGCCAGGCCGGCAGGTGCGGCAGGAAGCGGCCGATCAGGCGGCGCGTGGTGGAGGGCGCCACCACCGAGTCGCCGTTGTGCACGCTGCGGATGGCGTACAGCAGTTCCTCCGGCGGCACCGACTTGAGCAGGAACCCGCTGGCCCCGGCGCGCAGCGCTTCGAACGCGTACTCGTCCAGGTCGAAGGTGGTGAGGATGAGTACCGGGGCAGTGTCCCGCTTGATTTGCGGCCGTCGTCGGTGACGCGGATCAGCAGGTCATCGTGGCCGAAGCGGAGTGTCACCTCGGCTGCCGCCTCCGGGCCGGCGTGCTTGCGGACGTTGGTGAGCGCCTCCTGCACGATCCGGTACGCGGCCAGGGACAGGCCGCCCGGCAAGGGCCGGACCGGGCCTTCCACCGTGTAGCTGACCCGCATGCCGGCCTCGCGAGCCTGCGCCACCAGCTGTTCTATCTCGGCCGCGGCGGGCGCGGGGGCCAGCGGTGCCGCCTCCGCCTCGGCCTCAGCCTCCGTCTCCGGGCCGGTGCGCAGCACCCCGAGCAGGCTGCTCATCTCGGACAGCGCCTGACGGCCGGTGCGGCCGATCTGAACCAGGGCCTGACGTGACCGCTCGGGTGTGGCGGCAAAGGCGTAGGCGCCCCCGTCGGCCTGCGCCACCATGACGCTGAGGTTATGGGCGATCACGTCGTGCAGCTCGCGGGCGATGCGGGCGCGTTCGGCCGCGGCGGCGATCTGTGCCTGGGCGTCCCGCTCTCGCTCGGCGCGGGCGGCACGTTCCTCGAGCGTGGCGGCGTAGGCCCGCCGGGTGCCCATCGAGTCGCCGAGTACCCAGGCGCTGGTCGGGGCGAGCAGGTAGAGCAGGGCGGTCACCAGGAAGAACTCCAGGTGCCGGGGCCCGTTCCCGCCCGGGTTGTACCGCGCGACCACGGCGAAGAACAGCACCACGCACGCCGCCAGGCCGGGCAGCGAGATGCGCCTGTGTCGTTCGGCCGCGACGGTGTAGAGCAGGACCAGGATGCCGGCATCGGCGAAGGTGGGCTGCAGCGGGCTGTTGGTGAACTTGTTCCCGATGCCCATGATGACCTGAGCGGTGCCGATGGGAGCGTAGGCGACGAGGCGGCACCGGTAAGCGGCGGCGTGCCGCCACCGCGCGGCCAGCGCGAGGCTGGCCGGCAGGACGGCGCGTCGGGAGGACGTTGCGCCGACAGCAGGACGACCGCCAGCGTCCCGTCGACGAGCCATGGATGGCGGCGCAGCCAGGCGTAGACCTGTTCCACGAACCCAGGGTAATCAGCCTGGTCCTGCGCCGTCGTCTCACGCATCGCGGCGGATGAACGACCAGGCGCCGAGGGCGAGCAGGACCACGGCGTAGCCGGAGAACACGGCGAACTCACCCCAGGCGGAGAACAGATGCGGGGACAGCGGCGGCGCGGACCTGGCGATGGGGCTGAGCGCCCCGCCGCCCGGTAGCCACCGGATCACGTCCGCGTACCAGGTGTTCGGCAGGGCCTGGGCCAGCGCCGGGATCAGGAAGATGACCCCGAGGATCGAGGTGATCGCCCCCGCGGTATGCCGGACGAGCGCGCCGGCGCCGTAGGCGAGCAGCCCGAACACGGTGACGATAGCCGCCGACAGCAGGACGGCACGCAGCACGTTGGGCTGGGTCAGCGTGGTGTTGTAGTGCTTGCTGGACAGGACGGCCTGCCCGATGAGGAAGCTCGTGAAACTGGTGATCAGGGAGAGGGTGAGCGTGACGGCCGCGAACACGATCGCCTTGGCGCCGTACAGCACGCCGCGGCGCGGCATCACCGCCAGCGAGGTGCGGATCATCCCGGTGGAGTACTCCGAGGTGATGACCAGCGCGCCGAGCACCACGATGATCAGTTCGCCGAGGGCGACCTGGCCGGTCAGGCTCGCTTCGGCCGCGTTGAAGTCCGGGCCTATGCCGTGCGAGACAATGCCCGCGCAGTCCAGGACCGCCCAGCCGATGCTGGCCAGCACCTGGGCCAGCAGCGTCCAGTAGGTGGAGCGGACCGAGACGATCTTGGTCAGTTCCGAGCGCAGCGTGCCGGGCAGGCCGGGCCGTTTGGCCGCGGCGGGGACGGCCCGGGTGCGAGCGGTTATGGCGGCCGTGGTCATCGCTGGGCTCCCGTCTTGGCCTGGTACTCGACGCTGTCCGCGGTCAGTTCCATGAACGCCTCCTCCAGGGACACCCGGGCCGGGGCGAGGTAGTGCAGCAGGATGCCGTGGTCTCGCGCGAGCGCGCCGACTTGCTCGGCGGACAGGCCACGGACGGTGAGTTCGTCGTTGGCGTCCCGCCCGCGGTCCCGTTCGCCGTCTCGTTCCAGCCGGCCGCCGGCCGCGGTCACCGCTTTGGCTAGCAGCTGGTCGTCCGGGGTCTTCACGTTCGTGGCCAGGGTCGTTCCGTCCGCAGTGAACTCGGCGATCGGGCAGTCGGCGATGAGCTTGCCGCGGCCGATCACGATGAGGTGGTCCGCGGTGTTCTCCATCTCCGCCATCAGGTGGCTGGAGACGAAGACCGTCCGGCCTTCGGCGGCCAGGGACCGCATGAGCAGCCGGATCCACCGGATGCCCTCGGGATCCAGGCCGTTGACCGGCTCGTCGAACATGAGCACGTCCGGGTCGCCGAGCAGGGCCGCGGCGATGCCCAGCCGCTGGCTCATGCCGAGCGAGAACCCCTTGGACCGCTTGCGCGCCACGTCCTCAAGCCCGACGATGCCGATGACCTCGTCGACCCGCCGGCGCGGGATGCTGTTGGTCTCGGACAGGCACAGCAGGTGGTTATACGCGCTGCGGCCGCCGTGCACCGCCTTGGCGTCCAGCAGCGCACCGACCTCGCGCATCGCGCTGTACACCGCGGCGAACGGCTTGCCGTTGACGGCGACCGCACCGGCGGTCGGGCGGTCGAGCCCGAGGATCATCCGCATGGTCGTGGTCTTGCCCGCACCGTTGCGCGTCCTATGCCGCCTGACCAGCGGAAATCGGCAACCATGCCGCCCTGCAGCCGCCGAGCTGGTCGCATCCGCGTGGCCCCGGCGAAGTCGGCCTTGGCCCGGCTTCGCCGGGTTGCGGAGCCCTCAGGGCGACTCGTTCTGGAGATGGGCGATGATCTTCGCGAGTGCGGAGCGGAGGTGGTCCCGTTCCGCGGCGGTGAGGCTGGCAGTGGCGCGCTGCTCCAGTGCGGCGCGGGCCTCGCGGACGGGTTCGCGCGCCGACCGGCCACGGGGGGTGAGGTGCAGGCGGACGAGGCGGGCGTCGTCCGGGTCGGGCCTGCGGGTCACGAGGCCGGCTTCCTCCATCCGGGTAGCGGTGTTGACGATGGTCGGGGTCGCGGCGCCGAGGCGGCGGGCGATCTCACCTGGGGCCAGCCCGTCCTGGTCCCAGAGGGCGCTCAACACGATATGCTGGCCGACCCGCACCCCGTGCCCGCTCATGGCCTCGTCTGCGGCTTCCCGGAGCAGCTTGGCGGCCTGGGTAAACAGCGCCAGGAGGTCATTCATCCCCCCCACTGTAGTCGCTAGCACGCTAATGATATGTTACGGTGGCGGATATCGTTAGCGTGCTAGTGAATTGGTGGCGTCATGATCCTCGCGACCGGCGGGCTGGGGTTCATCGGGCTGCACACCACGCGGGCGCTGCTCGAAGCAGGCGAGACGTGCGTGCTGGTACAGCGCCGGGAGCCCGTGCTGCCCCAAGACCTGGCCGACGAGGCGGGGCGGCGGGTGTTCTGCGAGCGGGCCGATGTCAGTGACCTGGCTGCGCTGCTAGACGTCGGCACCCGCCACAAGATCACCGGCATCGTGCACCTGGCCGGATCGGTGCCCTGGCCACCCGGCGCAGCCGAGCCCGTCGACGGCGCCAGGAAGGCGATAAGCAGCCTCCTCAACGTGGTCCAGGCGGCTGGCGAGTGGCAGGTGCCGCGGGTCGGCATCGCGTCGTACGGTCGGCGTGTACGGCGGCGTCACCGCCGAGCCGCCGTACACGGAGGACCTGCCGCTGCCGATGACGGCCGGCCACGTGATCCCGGCGTTCAAGAAGGTCGGCGAGCTGCTGACCGACTACCTGGCCGACGCCACGGGGACCGAGATCCTCAGCTATCGCATATCCCCCTGGGGACCCGGCGGCAACCCGTCCTCCTCGTTCATGGCGCTGCCGCAACTCGTGCACGCCGCCGCCCGCGGCACCGCCCCGGACTTCTCCGCGCTGCGCTCGCCGGCCTACGGCGGCGACGGGCTCGACGTTTGCTACGTCAAAGACTGCGCCAGGGCCATCGCCTTGCTGCAGCTGGCGCCGCAGCTGAACCACCGCACCTACAACATCGCCTCGGGGAAGGTGGTGACCAACCGGGAGGTCGCCGCCGCGATCAAAGAACTCGTCCCGGACGCGCTCATCGAGTTGCCAGAGAGCCGCCGCCCCGCCGGATCAGGCCAGCCAGCCTGGCTCGACATCACCAGGCTCCGCGAGGACACCGGCTACCAGCCCGCCTACGACACCGGGCGCGCAGTCGCGGACTACCTCGCCTGGCTGCGCGAAGGCCACGACCGCTAACGCCACCGCCCCGGCTGCCTCCCGGCACCGGAGGTCAGGGCAGGCGCCCGTGGGCGGGGCCTTGAGAGGGCGTCGGCGATGCGCCTGTTGGCTGACGGGGGAACTGGCCGACGACCCCGAGCGGATCGCGATCCGCGAGGTGCTGGCCTTTGGCAAGGCCCTGTACGAGGTCCGCGCTGCCCTCGGTCTCACTGTCGCTGAACTCGCCGCGCGCGTCGGGATGGAGCGAGGACGACATCGAGTGCATCGAGGAAGGCGACACCGAGCCCACCGTTGCCCTGCTGCGCCGCCTCGCCGCCGCTCTCGACGCCGACGTCCGCCTCACCCCCGGGCACGACCTCGGCTCGGTCTGGTTCGAAACCCACGCCGCCTGACTCCACCACCCCAGAACTTGCTACGGCGGGAGATCCCATATCAGTTCCACCCGATTCGCTGCGGAGTTTGCTTACAGGTGCGGGCGGGGCGGGCGCAGCAGCATCGAGATGAGCGTGCGCAGGCTTTCGCGCAGGTAGTCGTCAAGCGGGCGCTGGGCGCCGAATGCCCACCAGATCAGCGCTCCCTGCCAGTGGGCGGCCAGCGCGAAGCCGATCCCGCCGGGGACACCGGGGACGGAGGCGAAGCATTCGCCGACGGCGGTGGTGAGGCTCGTTTCCCATGCGGCGCCCCGGCTGCGGAGAACAGGGTCGCGCAAGTCTTCGCGCAGGACCAGGAGCCCTTCCGCGAAGTCCTTGACGGTGCCGTCATAGTGCGACAGGCCGACGAGAAGCTCGACAGCGCCGTCCGGGGTCTTCGGCACGGACGAAGCGAGTTCGAGGGTGCGCGCCTGCAGTTTGTCCCACGCGTGCAGCAGGGTTCGTTGGGTCAGCGCGGGCTTGGTGCCGAAGCGCTGCACGAGCGTCGCCGCGGACAGGCCGCAGCGCTCGGCCAGCGCCGCGAAGGTCAGGCGGTCGGCGCCGCTGGAGTGGACGATCGCGAGCGCCGCGTCGAGCACCTGCTCATCGGACCGGGACTTGGAACGTGGCATGGCGTGTAGTATAACCAACTGTTCGTTTATATATGTGAGCAGGGGAACGGAGCTAGCGATGAGCCTGGCAGGCAAGGTTGCGCTGGTGGCCGGCGCGACCCGCGGCGCGGGACGCGGGATCGCGGTCGAGCTCGG
Organism: uncultured Actinomycetes bacterium; assembly: GCA_963819785.1. Lineage (GTDB taxonomy): Bacteria > Actinomycetota > Actinomycetes > Streptosporangiales > Streptosporangiaceae > Palsa-504. The sequence continues at coordinate 108,991 of CAWFXW010000028.1, forward strand.
CGCCGCAGGCGCCACGGTGTACGTCACCGGGCGGACGACGCGCGAGCGCCGGTCGGAGTACGACCGCCCGGAGACGATCGAGGAGACTGGGGAACTGGTGAGCCGCGCCGGGGGCGAGGGCATCGCCGTGCCTGCGGACCACCTCGTTCCTGACGAGGTACGCGCGCTCACCGACCGCATCCGCGCCGGCCACGGGCGCCTCGACGTTCTCGTCAACGACATCTGGGGCGGCGAGCTGCTCGTCGAATGGGACAAGCCCGTCTGGGAGCACGACCTGGCCAACGGCCTGCGCATGCTGCACCTGGCGATCGACACGCACCTCATCACCGCGCACTTCGCGCTTCCCCTGCTGATCCAGCGGCCCGGCGGGCTGCTCGTCGAGGTCACCGACGGGACCGCCGACTACAACGCCGCCAACTACCGTTCGTCACCGTACTACGATCTGTCCAAGGTCGCGGTGAACCGGATGGCCTGGGCGCACGCGAAAGACCTCGCCAAGCACCGGGCGACCGCGGTATCGCTGACGCCCGGCTGGCTGCGCTCAGAGATGATGCTCGACCTCTTCGGCGTCACCGAGGAAAACTGGCGCGACGCCACCGCCGGGCAACCGCACTTCGCCATCTCCGAGACACCCCGTTTCGTCGGCCGCGCCGTCGCAGCGCTGGCCTCCGACCCCGATAAGCACCGCTGGAACGGCCAATCCCTGTCAAGCGGCGGCCTCGCCAAGGAATACGGCTTCACGGACCTCGACGGATCCCGCCCGGACGCCATGCGCTACATAGTCGAGGTGGAGCACGACGGCAAGCCCGCTGACACGACCGGCTACCGCTGAGCGCGGAACAACACAGCCAGCGCAATCACCCTCTCCGCGGGCCGACGATGAGCGTCGCCGCACCGGCCCGCTCGCGGCGGCGGCCTGTGACGGAAGATCCTGCGGGCAGGCATGGCACACAGGGGCCAGGGAGCGGCACACCACGGCCCTGGCCAAGGCCTATCTCCTGCCGTCCCAGTGATCGCGCCGACGGCCATGGAAGTCACAATTCGGTCGCGGCTTGTCGGCACCGGTACGCATCCTGTGCCGCCTGACCAGCGGAAAGTGCCATCACACAGCGCGTTAGAGGAGCGTTAGCCGCGGGCGAGGGAACCGCCGTTCCGGGCTGCCAGGAGGTCTTCGCGGAAGCGCGGCGCTGCGCCGCTGCCGAATGTCGGTGGGGGCCGGTACGGTGCGGGCATGCCAGATGAGCCTGACTCTGGTGACGGCCCGCCGTCCCCGGACCAGTCCCCGCCGGGCCGGAGGCGGGGCGGCGCGCCCACCCCGCACGACTCGGTATTCCGCCGGGTCTTCGGCGTGCCCGCCAACGCCGCCTCCCAGCTGCGCGCGGTCCTGCCGCCGGACCTGGCCGGCCGCCTGGACCTGGGCCGGCTGGCCCCGGTGCCGGGCAGCTTCGTCGACGAGGCGCTGAAGTGGCGGCACTCCGACGTGCTGTTCACCGCGCCGTTCGACGGACGGGACGCCTTCGTCTACGTCCTGGTCGAGCACCAAAGCAGCGACGACCCGCTCATGGCGTTCCGGGTGCTGCGGTACGTCACCCGGATCTGGGACCAGTACGAGCGCGAGCACCCCAAGGCCCGGCGGCTGCCGGCGGTCATCCCGCTGGTCGTCTACCAGGGCCCCGGCCGGTGGACCAGCCCCGCGCAGCTGCTGGACGTGATCGACCTCGGCCCCGGCGGCAGGCAGGCGGTGCAGGGCTGGCTGCCCCGGTTCGAGTTCCTGCTCGACGACCTCACCCGCACCGGGGAGGACCAGCTGCTGGCCCGGGAGCTGACCCCGGCCGCGCTGGTCACCCTGCTTCTTCTGAAGACCGCCCGCGGCAACCCGCAGGTCACCGCAGACCTGCGGCGGTGGACCGGGCACCTGCGGGCGGTCCTGGACTCACCCGGCGGGAGCGAGGCGTTCATCGTGCTGCTGACGTACATTGAGCTTGTGAGCGATGCATCGGTCGGCGAGCTGCGCGACCTGGCCGCCTCGCTGGGCCCGGACGCAGAGGAGGCGTACGTGACCACCGCAGAAATGCTCCGCGCCGAAGGCGAGGCCCGCGGCAAGGCCGAAGACATCCTCGTGGTCTTCGAGCAGCGCGGCATCGACATCGACGAGAGGTCGCGTGAGCTGATCGAGTCGTGCACGGACCTGGACACCCTGAACGGCTGGTTCCGCCGCGCGTTCAAGGTGGACAAGGCCAGCGACCTCTTCGAGGAGTAGCGTCGGACAGCCGGGTCAAGATCTGGACGGCCCGCGCAGTGACCGCCAGAGCGCTGCAGCAGGGCCTTGGGCTGGCCAGAGGCGTGTCGGCCGCATCCGGGGTTCCCGTCCGGGCTACCCTGCACATGGCGGTCGCTTCCTAGCAGGAAATGAATGTCTCAATCCGGTAACAGGCTTGCCCGCGCCGTTCGGCCCGAGGAAGCCGGTCACCCGGCCGGGCCGCACTGTAAATGTCAGGTCTTCGACGGCGACCTTGTCCCCGTACCGTTTCGACAGACCCCGTGCCTCAATCATTCCCCGGTTCCCTCCGTAGGTTCCTTTCCTTGGGTCCAGGTAACCCGGAGGGAACCGGGGCGCGCATCGGCGCGGACGGCGATCTTCAGCTGCGACTGCCGGTGGAGGGAGTCATCCTCCGGGGTGACGCCTACTTTGGTGCCGCCCCTCCGGAGACGCTTTTCGATGGCGCTCGGTCCGCGATACGTCCGTTATATCACCTATGCCTAAACCCTAAGTTGAGACATTTCGGGTGTGAATCATGATCACGGGCACTTTTGTACCGTATTTGGTCAAAACTACCCACGATCATGAAACCGCCTGAGCCCGCAGGGTGCCGGGTTGCTGGGTGCCGGGTGGCCTTACGGGTCAGGGCTGTGGCGGGGGCGCCGCTACTTGGTCGTGATGTGGGTGCGGCCCGGGATGAAGGAGCGGCCGGTCCACTTCCACAGGGTGGTGGCGCGCCCGGCCGGGCAGCAGGTCGGGTCGGGCTGGTTGTAGAAGAACTCGGTGACCGCGACGTGGCCGCTGGTCTCGATGTGGTTGACCGCGATGAACGGAATGTGCAGCATCGGGTTGCCCTTGAGCTGAGGCGTCAGCGTCCCGAGCAGGTGCGGGCGGCCGCCCGGGCTGTCGAACACGAAGATGCCTTCGGCCAGTTGCCCGTCCGCGGTGCCGCCCGTGTTGTCACACCAGACCTGCAGCGCGGCCACCCGCAGGCCATGGCCGAGGTCGCCACGGGAAACCTGGGTCATAAACACGTCGAGCGCCACGCCAAATCCGCTGTGGCGGACGAAAGCGCGGCCGTTGTGCAACATGATCAGGCCGTTGACCTTGCAGAGCTTGCCGGGGATGGTGACGTTACCCCAGTTCACGCTGTGCGCACTGCGGGTCTGTGCAGACGCGGCGCTGCCCGTGGTGGTAAGGGCGGTCGCCGTGAGGGCGGTCGCCGTGAGGGCGGCGACTGCCGCCAGTGACGACACGATGAGCTTGATGTTCTTCTGCACGGGTCCGCTCCCATAGACCTGAGCCAATGCTCGGCGATTTATTGTGGCGGCAGGGCGCCTCCGTCGAGGAGGAGGCGCACGGGAGGGCGGAAATACATCCCGCTTCCGTTGCCTTAGCGGCGCTGGCCGGTGACGTCGTGCAGGTGGTGCACAGGGTCGTGGATGAAGTACCGGGCGAAGGTCTCGACGGTGAAGCTGGCCCCGTCGCTGCGCCGCCCGGTCCGCTGCCACTGGCCGCCGGACACGCCGGCGAACCGGCCGGCGATGGCCTGCCCGGCCTCGGACAGCGCGGCGGCGACCTCGGCGGGGTCCTGGTCCTGGTAGCGCTCCGCGACCGCGGTCTGGTCCTGGTCCCAGTTCGGGAACAGCGGGTCGTCCTGGCTGAGCATCAGCTCGAGCCGCTGGTCGAACAGCCGGAACACGTCGCGGACGTGACAGCCGTACTCGAGCGGCGACCACTTATCCGGCGCGGGACGGGTCCGGGCGTCGCCGGGGCCGGTCAGGGCCTGCTGCCAGGCCGCCGCGTTCGCCGTGACCATCCCGGGACGGCCTGGACGGCGAAGCTCTGGGTGTCGAAGCCGCACTCGGGGCATGGGCGCCGCAGCACCCAGGTCCAGTCCTTGGTGTCCGGGACGATGGTCATGCCCGAATGCTACATAGGCTAGCCGCGGGTCAGCTTGCGGTAGGTGACGCGGTGCGGGCGGGCGGCCTCGGCGCCGAGCCGCTCGATCTTGTTCTTCTCGTAGGCCTCGAAGTTGCCCTCGAACCAGAACCAGTTCGCGCCGCCCTCCCAGGCCAGGATGTGCGTGGCCACCCGGTCCAGGAACCAGCGGTCGTGGCTGGTGATGACCGCGCAGCCGGGGAACTCAAGCAGCGCGTTCTCCAGGCTGGCCAGGGTCTCGACGTCGAGGTCGTTGGTGGGCTCGTCCAGCAGCAGCAGGTTGCCGCCCTGCTTGAGGGTGAGCGCCAGGTTCATCCGGTTGCGCTCGCCGCCGGACATGATGCCGGCCGGCTTTTGCTGGTCACTGCCCTTGAACCCGAACGCGGCCACGTACGCGCGGCTGGGGATCTCGACGTTGCCGACGCGGATGTGCGCTTCGCCGTCCGAGATGGCCTCCCAGACGTTCTTGTTCGCGTCGATGCGGCCACGGGTCTGGTCTACGTAGGAGATCGTGACCGTCTCGCCGATCCGGATCGTGCCCTTATCTGGCTGCTCCTCGCCCACGATCATCTTGAACAGGGTGGTCTTGCCCACGCCGTTCGGTCCCAGGACACCGACGATGCCGTTGCGGGGCAGGCTGAACGAGAGGTTCTCGAACAGGCACCGGTCGCCGAAGCCCTTGACCAGGTTGCTGACCTCGACCACGACGTTGCCCAGGCGGGGGCCCGGCGGGATCTGGATTTCCTCGAAGTCCAGCTTGCGGTTCTTGTCGGCCTCGGCGGCCATCTCCTCGTAGCGCTCGAGCCGGGCCTTGCTCTTGGCCTGGCGCGCCCGCGGGCTGGACCGGACCCACTCGAGCTCGTCCTCGAGGCGCTTGCGCTTCTTGGCGTCCTTGGCCCCTTCGACCTTGAGCCGGGCGGCCTTGGTCTCCAGGTAGGTGGAGTAGTTGCCCTCGTAGGGGTAGGCGTGGCCGCGGTCGAGCTCGAGGATCCACTGGGCCACGTCATCCAGGAAGTACCGGTCGTGGGTGACCGCGACGACGGTGCCTGGATACTTCTCCAGGTGCTGCTCCAGCCACTGCACGCTCTCCGCGTCGAGGTGGTTGGTGGGCTCGTCGAGCAGGAGCAGGTCCGGCTGGGACAGCAACAGCCGGCACAGGGCCACCCTCCTGCGCTCGCCGCCGGACAGGCTCGTCACGTCGGCGTCCGGGGGCGGGCAGCGCAGCGCGTCCATGGCCTGCTCGATCTGGCTGTCCAGGTCCCAGGCGTCCTTGTGGTCGAGCAGCTCCTGGAGTCGGCCCATCTCCTCGAGCAGCTCGTCGGAGTAGTCGGTCGCCATCTTCTCGGCGATCTCGTTGAACTGCTCGATCAACCGCTTGGTGTCGGCCACGCCGTCCTCGACGTTGCCGAGCACCGTCTTGGTCTCGTCCAGCTGGGGCTCCTGGGCGAGCAGGCCCACGGTGAACCCCGGCATCAGGCGCGCCTCGCCGTTGGACGGCTGCTCCAGCCCGGCCATCATTCGCAGCAGGGTCGATTTGCCGGTGCCGTTCGGACCCACGACACCGATCTTCGCGCCGGGCAGGAACGCCAGCGTGACGTTGTCGAGGATGACCTTGTCGCCATGCGCCTTGCGCACGGCTCGCATCTGATAGATGAACTCCGGCATGTCCTCAAGCCTACGGGCACGCGCCAGTTGCCTCGCCACTCTCCTGGTCCAGCGCCGGGTGCAGCGCCTGGACCGGTGGTTGGGCCAGGCGCTTCGTCCGGCGCTGATCGCTGGCGGGGAGCGTACAGGCGTACCTGGTTCCGGCCATCGTCCTTGGCCCGGTACAGGGCCAGGTCGGCCGCGGCGAGCAGCTCGAACAGGTCGCTGCCGTGCTGCCCGAGCACTGCTACCCCGATCGAGACCGTGACGCTGATCTTGACATCGGTCATGGGGTCGGCGACCACGCTGAGCAGGCCCGCGCTGGTGCGCAGCCGCTCGGCGATCCGGCAGGCGCCGTCGCCGTCGGTGCCAGGCAGCAGGACGGTGAACTCCTCGCCGCCGAACCGGCCCACCACGTCCGACTCGCGGACCTGATGACGCAGCTCGGTGGCCAGCGCGCGCAGCACTTCGTCACCGATGAGGTGACCATGGCTGTCGTTGACCTGCTTGAAATGGTCCACATCCACCAGCAGCAGGGAAAGCGGAGCTCCGGTCCGCCGCGCGCGGGTGACCTCGGCGTCGGCCTCGCGTTGCCACGCGGTGGCGTTCAGCAGCCCGGTCTTGGGGTCGGTACGGGCGGCCGCGGCCAGCTGCTGGTGCATCAGGCTGCGCTGCAGCAAGATGACCGGCGGCAGGGCGACGAGCAGCAGCAGGAAGCTGAGCGCGCAGGTCACGGCGACCAGGATGCCGACGCAGGTCTCGGTGACGTCGAGCAGCAGCCTCTCCCGGTCCCACAGCACCTTGGCCAGCGGCGCCTCGGGGTCGGCCAGGTGGGCGGCGACCGCGACGATGCCCGCGTTGAGGACAGCGAACAGGACCGCGCAGGCGACCGCGGTCGCGATCACGGCCGGATGCGAGAGCCAGTCGTGCGAACCGGACAGGCTCATCCGGGACGCCTGCGGGACGGCCAGGTGGAAGGTGGCCGACGCGGCGGCGCCCGCCAGGCCGAGCGCGGCCGAGCTGAACACCCGCCGGTACATGGGGATCCGGCGGGCCCGCAGGTAGAGCACCGGGCCGATGCCGAACGGCGCGAGCAGCGCGTAGAGCGGCGGCAGCAGCAGCGCGATCGGCAGCCACCAGGCGGACAGCAGGTCCCGCGACACCCCGGACGGCGGGGCGAGCCGCCGCATGGCCTCGATGCAGACGCCGGCGGCGGCCAGTAGCGCGGCGAACAGCGCGAGGTGCCCGGCGTGCAGCTGGGTGTGGGTGAGGGCCCAGCCGATCAGTGCCGCGTCGCTGGCGACGATGCCCAGCACGTAGACGATCAGCGAGGGTGGCATGGCGAGCAGCGGCCAGCGCGGCGTAAGCCGGGGAGGACGACCTCCCCACGGCCCCCGGATCAGGCGCCGGAGCCCCCGCTGGCGCTGCGCGATCACCTCTTGGACTGCTGACATGCCTCCCGCCCAGGGTCAGCCAGGCTGATGCCGACGCCCCCCGCACGAGGCCCGGTCATCACTTTAGGTAACATTGTAGATGCGTTGAGTGCCATCACGTGGGCAAAACCGGTAGGTTAGCTGACGAGCGCGGAGCACGGCGGATGGCCTGCGCTTCCAGACGCCGCGGGGCTCGTGTTGAGACACGTTCCTGCCGTGGCTAACAGTACGGTTGGTGCCGCTGGAGCGGTTACGCTACGATGTTATACGTATCCGCTCCGTGCGGCACCCCACGTGAGGAGAGTAGATCGGTGCGAGGCGTTATCTGGGTTTGAGTCCTCAGAAGGGCACTGGCGGCGCTGACGCCGCCTCTTCCTCCTCGAGAGCTTGCGTCGCGACTTCGGCGTCGCCGAAGTCGTCGAGTTCGCGTCCGAACCGCTCGATCGCCTCGTCGTCGATTATGTCCCGGTCCTCGGGCATCTCCCGATCCTCGGCGATGTCCTGTGCCATCCCGGCCGCCGGATCTTGCTCGACGGCCGCGGGCCGGTGCGGGCGCAGGTAGTTGGCCACGCCACGATTCAGGTCATGCCCGACGGTGTCGGCCATGATGTCGATCACGTTCCGGGTCACGCCGTTCTTGTCGATGAACGTGCGGGACCGGAACTTGCCCTTGACCATCACCGGGTCGCCCTTGTGCAGGCTGGCTCGGACGTGGTCACCCAGCCTGCGCCAGCAGCTGACGTTGTAGTACGACGTATCCCCGTCGCGCCACTCATTGGTCATCCGGTCCTGCACGCGGGGCGTGGCGCCGATGCGCAAGTCGGTGACCAGGACGCCGCTCCTGGTCGGGCGCTGAATCGGGTCCTGGGCCACGAAGCCCACGAGCGTCACGTATCCGCCCTGGCTCATCACGATCCTCCTTGGGATGCCCGGCAGCCCGACGCTGCCGGTCCCTTCAGGCTGGCTGGCCCAGGTCTCCCCAGGCCGCCTCCACCGGCGCCCTGTGGATAACTCCGGCGCGACGCGCAACCTGTGGACAACCAGTTGCCATCCGCAACGTCTTGCGGGACAATACCGCGGCCTGTGTCATCAGCAGCCACACCAGCCCCAGATCTCGTGCTGACGGGCGCGGCGGAGCGGAGTGAAACCCCGGTTTCAGCACCCTCTAGCGTAGTGAAACCCCGGTTTCACTACGTATCGGCGGTCCGGCGGGCGGGCGGTCCGGCGGGCGGTCCGGCGGGCGGGCGGTCCGGCGGGCGGGGTCCGGCGGGCGGGCGGGTCGGCGGTCCGGCGGGCGGGCATCTGAAGCAGGCGGCGAAGGTCAGAGGCGGTCGAGGCGGGCTACCTCGTCGGGGGTGAGAGAGAAGGTGACGAGGTTGAAGTTGGACTTGATGCGGTCGGGGTGGGCGGACTTGGGGATGACGGTGATGCCGTGTTCGAGGTGCCAGCGCAGGACGACCTGGGCGGGGGTGACACCGTAGCGGGCGGCGATCTGGGCTAGGACGGGATCGCGCAGGCGAGTGTTCTTCAGGGAGCTGTAGCCCTCTACGGCGATGCCACGGTTGGCGTGGGCGGCGAGCAGGGCCGGGTCGTGCTGGGACGGGCTCCACGGGATCTGGTTGACGACGGGCAGCTCCCCGGTCGCGGCGGCGAGCTCCTCGATCTCGGCGATGCCGTAGTTGCTGACCCCCACGCTGCGACACAGGCCCTCGTCGCGCAGGGCGAGGAACTCCCGCCACAGCGGCACCGAGACGCCCCGGCGGGGCGGCCAGTGGATCAGCCACAGGTCGACGTGGTCGGTACCGAGGGCACGCAGGCTCTCGGCCAGGGTGGCGCGGACCCGGCCGGCGTTGCCCGGCGGCAGCTTGGTGGTGATGAACACCTCGCCGCGATCCACGCCGCTGTCGCGCAGGGCCCGGCCGACCTTGTCCTCGTTGCGGTACATGGTGGCAGTGTCGATGTGCCGGTAGCCGGTCTCCAGGGCGGACCGGACGGAATCGTAGGCCCGCCTGGCCGCTGAGCTGCCAGGTACCGAAGCCCACCATCGGCATGGTGGCGCCGCCGCCGAGGTCCACCGCGGGTATCTCGGTCATACCGGTCATTGTCCCAGGCGGATGGGATGTGCTGGCGCCTGGCTAGGCGAGCAGGGCGCGGATCGAGCGGGACAGCTCGCCGGGGACGTCGGGGACGAGCAGGTGGACGCGATCGCGGACGACGTCGCGGCCGCCGATCACCACGTCGGTGACGTCCGCGGCGGTGGCGGCGAACACGGCGGCCTCCAGGGCCACGCCGTCGGCGGCACCCGCGGTCCGCACGCTGTCCAGCGACACGCAGACCAGGTCGGCGCGGGCGCCGGGAGCGATCTCCCCCGCGTCGGGCCAGCCCAGGCTGGTATGCCCGGCCGTGGTCGCGGCGCGCAGCAGGGTCTCGGCGGTGAAGTGACCGCGGGCCTGGCGGGCCAGGCGTTCGGCGTACTCGACGCCGCGGGCCTCCTCGAGGATGTCCACCACCGCGTGGCTGTCGCTGCCCAGGGTGAGCGGGCAGCCCGCCGCGGCCAGGGCCCGGGCCGGGGCCAGGCCGTCGCCGAGGTCGCGCTCGGTGGTCGGGCACAGGCAGGCGAACGTCTGACCGCCGCCGAGCAGTTCGGTGTCAGCGTCGTCGACGTGGGTGGCGTGCACGACCGAGGTGCGCGGCCCGAGCACGTCCTGCTCGTACAGCAGCCGGGTGGGTGACATCCCGTACACCGCCTGGCACGCCTGGTTCTCGGCGCGCTGCTCGGACATGTGGACGTGCAACGGGGCGCCGAACCGGTGGGCCCAGGCCACGACCGGGTGCATCTGCCCGCGCGGCACGGCGCGGACCGAGTGGATCGCCGTGCCGGCCTGGGCGTGCGGCGCGATCATGCCGTGGGCGTCACATTCAAGCTCAGTGACGCGCGCCGCCCAGCGCACCGCATCGCCGTCGCCGAACCGCAACTGGGGTCCGGCCAGCGGCAGCGGTCCGTCCTCGGCCAGGCCGCCCGCCAGGTAGCACGTGTCGAGCAGCGTGATGCGCAGGCCCGCGTCGGCGGCGGCCTGGACCAGGGCGCGGCCCATGGCGTTCGGGTCGGCGTACGGGCGGCCGCCCGGCTGGTGATGGAGGTAGTGGAACTCCCCCACGCAGCTGATGCCGGCCATGGCCATCTCGGCGAACGTAGCCCGGGCCAGCCGGAGGTAGCTGTCGGGGTCGAGGCGGGCCGCGACGTCGTACATGCGCTCGCGCCAGGTCCAGAACGTGCCGCGGTCGGCCTGAGTGGTGGAGCGCAGGGCGCGGTGGAAGGCGTGCGAGTGAGCGTTGGCGAAGCCGGGGAGGGTGAGGCCGTGGAGGCGGATGGTGTCGGACGGGGCTGGAGCGACGGAAGGGACGGAAGTGGTGGTGGTGGAAGTGGTGGTGGGGGTGGGGGTGGGGGTGGGGGTCGGGGAGCTGGCATTGGGGGTTACTGAGGTGAAGCGGTCGCCGTCGGCTTCTATAAGAACGTCGCGCTGGACGCCCTGGCCGGGGAGCCAGGCCAGGTCCGCGAGCCAGCGGCGGGCGGGGGGCGGGCCGGAGGCGGGCGGGCCGGAGGCGGGCGGGCCGGAGGCGGGCGGGCCGGAGGCGGGCGGGGTCAAGCGGGGCCTGCCAGGTCTTCGAGGATGACGGCCAGGGCGCGGACGCCGGCTTCGCAGTCGGCCAGGTCGGCGTGCTCGGCGGGCGAGTGCGAGACACCGGTCGGGTTGCGGACGAACAGCATGGCGGTGGGGACGCGGGCCGCCAGGACCCCGGCGTCGTGGCCGGCGGCGGTGGGCAGCACCGGCACCTGGACGCCGGCCGCGGCGAGGGTGGCGGCGATCCGGTCCCGCAGCGCCTGGTCGAAACGCACGAGCGGGGTGAACGACTCCTGACGCACGCTGAGCGTGATCCCGTGTTCTTCGCAAAAACCTTCCGCGGCCGAACGGACCGTGGTGACGGTGTCCTCGACCATTGACTCGTCCGGGGCGCGGGCGTCCAGCCAGGCCCGGACCGCGGAGGGCACCGCGTTGGTGCCGTTCGGTTCGACGATGACCTTGCCGAACGTGGCTACCGCCGCGCGGTCCGCGGCAGCCTGGCGGGCGGCGAGCACGGTGGCCGCGTAGGGCAGCATCGGGTCGCGGCGGTCGGCGAGCCGGGCCGTGCCCGCGTGATCGGCGCGGCCGCTGAAGACGAACCGCCAGCGGCCGTGCGGCCAGATTCCTTCGGCCAGGCCCAGGGCGGCGCCCATCGGGGCGAGCGCGCGGCCCTGCTCGACGTGCAGTTCGACGAAGGCGCCGATGCCGCCCAGCAGGTTGTCGTCGGGGCCGAGATAGCCGGGATCGATGCCCGCGGCGATCATGGCGTCGGCCAGCGTGGTGCCGGCGTCGTCGGTCAGGACCCGCGCGGCGTCCGGGTCGAAGACCCCGGCCAGCAGGCGGCTGCCCAGGCACGGCACCCCGAACCGCGCGCCTTCTTCCTCGGTGAAGGCGGCAAGTACCACGGGCCGTTCGGGAGAAAAGTCTTTGTCTTTGAGCAGGTCCACCGCGGCCAGGGCGGAGACGACGCCCAGCGGGCCGTCGAAGGCGCCGCCGTCGGGGACCGAGTCCAGGTGGCTGCCGGTGACGATAGCGCCTGGCTGCTTGGGACCCCACCAGGCCCACAGGTTGCCGTTGTTGTCGGTCTCCACGGCCAGGCCGCGCTTGGTGGCCTGGCCAGTGAACCAGGCGCGGCACTGCGCGTTCGCCTCGGTCCAGGAGTAGCGGCGGTAGCCGCCGGTCTGCGGGTCGCGGCCGATCGGTTCGAGCTCGCGCCACAGCTCGGCAAACGTCATGGGTTCATCGGGATGCGGACGCCGCGCTGGACGGCGACGGTCTCGGCCTCTTCGTAGCCGGCGTCGACGTGGCGGATCACGCCCATCGCGGGGTCGTTGGTCAGCACGCGCTCCAGCTTGCGCCCGGCCTGCTCGCTGCCGTCGGCCACGCAGACCTGGCCGGCGTGGATGGAGCGGCCGATGCCGACTCCGCCGCCGTGGTGGATGGACACCCACGAGGCGCCGGAGGCGGTGTTGACCAGGGCGTTCAGCAGCGGCCAGTCGGCGATCGCGTCAGAACCGTCCGCCATGGCCTCGGTCTCCCGGTACGGCGAGGCGACCGACCCGCAGTCCAGGTGGTCGCGGCCGAGGACGATCGGGGCCTTGAGCTCACCGCCGCGGACCATCTCGTTGAAGCGCACGCCGGCCAGGTGACGCTCGCCGTAGCCGAGCCAGCAGATCCGCGCCGGGAGACCCTGGAAGTGGACCTTCTCCTCGGCCAGCCGGATCCATCGGGCCAGCGCCTCGTTCTGCGGGAACAGGTCGAGGATGGCCCGGTCGGTGGCGGCGATGTCGGCCGGGTCGCCGGACAGGGCGGCCCAGCGGAACGGCCCCTTGCCCTCGCAGAACAGCGGCCGGATGTAGGCGGGGACGAAGCCGGGGAAGTCGAAGGCCCGGTCGTACCCGGCGATCTGGGCCTCGCCGCGGATCGAGTTGCCGTAGTCGAAGACCTCGGCTCCGGCGTCCAGGAAGCCGACCATGGCTTCCACCTGGGCGGCCATCGACTCGCGGGCCCGCCGGGTGAACCCTTCTGGGTCCTCGGCGCGCAGGGCGGCCATGTCCTCGAACGCGACGCCGCGGGGCAGGTAGGTGAGCGGGTCATGGGCCGAGGTCTGGTCGGTGACGACGTCGATGGGGGCGTGGTGCTTGAGCAGCTGCGGGAAGATGTCGGCGGCGTTGCCAAGCAGGCCGATCGAGAGCGGCTCGCCCTGGTCGCGGGCATGGGTGGCCCGTTTCATGGCGTCGTCGGTGTCTTTGGCCTGCTCGTCCAGGTAGCCGAACTCGATGCGGCGGGAGATCCGGGACTGGTCGCACTCCACGCAGATGACCACGCCGCCGTTCATGGTCACGGCCAGCGGCTGCGCGCCACCCATGCCGCCCAGGCCGCCGGTCAAGGTGATCGTGCCGCGCAGGGTGCCGCCGAAGCGTTTGGCCGCGACCGCGGCGAACGTCTCGTAGGTGCCCTGCAGGATGCCCTGGGTGCCGATGTAGATCCACGAGCCGGCCGTCATCTGGCCGTACATGGTCAGGCCGAGCTGCTCCAGGCGGCGGAACTCCTCCCAGGTGGCCCACTGCGGGACCAGGTTGGAGTTGGCGATGAGCACCCGGGGGGCCCATTCGTGGGTCCGCATCACGCCGACGGGCTTGCCGGACTGGACGAGGAGGGTCTCGTCGTTCTCGAGGTCCTGCAGGGTCTTGATGATCGCCGCGTAGGCGTCCCAGCTCCGGGCCGCGCGGCCGGAACCGCCGTACACGATGAGCTGGTCGGGGTGTTCGGCCACCTCGGGGTCGAGGTTGTTCATGAGCATGCGCATGGCGCCTTCCTGGCCCCATCCCTTGCAGGTCAGCTGCGGGCCGCGCGGCGCGTGAATCGGTTCGTGGCTGGCGATCATGTGCCCATCATGGCAGGGCGCGCAACGTGGTGAAACCCGAGGTTCACCCCATAAGAGCGAGGTGAAACCCCGGGTTCATCCCGGTCAGGAGGTCAGGCGGCGACTAGTTCGGTGGGCTCGGCGATGACGTCGACCAGGGCGCCGTTGCGCATCACGGTGATCGCCAGCGGCTGGCCGATGGCATCGGAGAACATCTGCCGCTGCAGGTCCTGGGAGACCGCGACCGGCTTGCCGCCCACGGTGAGCAGCAGGTCCCCGGCGCGCAGGCCGGCCCGGTCGGCGGGGCCGCCCGCCACCACCTGGGCGACGAGCAGGCCGGTCTTGCGGGCCAGGCGCTGCCGCCAGGCGGCGGGCACCGGGCCGGGCATCATGGCCAGGCCCAGGTAGGCGCGCCGGACCCGGCCGTCGGCCATGAGCGCGGAGATGATCCGCCGGGTGGTGTCGTTGACCGGGACCGCCATGCCCAGGCCCACGCCGGCCACCGCGGTGTTGACGCCGACCACGCGGGCCTGCGCGTCGGCCAGCGCGCCGCCCGAGTTGCCCGGGTTGAGCGCGGCGTCGGTCTGGATCACGTCCTCGATCACCCGGCCGCGGGCGGGCAGCGAGCGGCCCAGCGCGCTGACCACGCCGGCGGTGACCGAGCCGGCCAGGCCCAGCGGGTTACCGACCGCGACCACGAGCTGGCCGACGATCAGCCGGTCGGCCTCGCCGAGCTCGGCCGGCGCCGGGGTCTCGCCGTTGGCGCGCAGCACCGCCAGGTCGGACAGCGGGTCGGCGCCCACCACCCGGAACGGCACCGAGGTGCCGTCGGAGAACGCCGCGGTGCCGCCGTTCGCCTGGCCGACCACGTGCGCGTTGGTGAGCAGGAACCCGTCGCCGGTAAACACGACTCCCGAGCCGAGGCTCTCCCCCGAGCCGCCCCGGCCGCCGCGGTGTGGCACGCGCAAGCTCGCGACCTTGGGCGTGAGCTTCTGGGCCACGCCGGAGACGATCTGCGAGTACACGTCCAGCGGGCTGTCAGCCTCCATGTGGGTCTCCCCAGTGTGTCTTCGTCCTGATTACAACATTACAGAGCAACGAGGATTTGGGAAGGCTGCATACCCGGAGGGGTTCCGCCGGGAGCTTAATGGCTGTGGCTGGCCAGCCCGACCGGGTTGCCCTCGGGGTCGGTGATGGTGGCCAGGGTGCGGTCCGGTCCGTCGGGGGACGGCGGATCGGTGATCTCGCCGCCGTGCCTTATGACCTGCGCGAGCGTCTCGTCCAGGTCGGCGACGTGGATCCAGATCATCGGGCCGGCGCTGGCGGCCGCCGGGCGGCCCGGCACCCACTGGCCGATCAGGCCCGGGGACACGAAGTCCTGGTAGGGGTGTTCGGTCTGCCAGCCGAAGACCGCCTGGTAGAACGCGGCGGCCCGGGCCCCGTCGACGGCCGGCATCTGCAGGTAGCAGACCTGGCCGTGGATAAGGCTCCGGGCCCGGGCGGCCTCTTCCTCGGTCATCGGGCTCCCCCTTCGTGCGGCCGGCATTCGACCACGTAGCGGCCACTGGCCTGGGTGCGCGCGGCCACGATGTCGAGGCCGGCTTGGCGGGCCAGTTCGGTGAACTGGGTGATCGTACTGGTCTTGCCGCCCGCGACCAGCATGTCGATGCCCAGCGACCGTGGTGCGTCATCGGGTGCGACGCCGCCGAGGATGGCGATCGTTGCCGTTGCGGTTGCCGCTTGGGCGCAGTTGCGGAGGATGGCGACGGTCTCCTGGTCGGGCCAGTCGTTCAGGACGCTCTTGAGCAGGTACAGGTCGGCTCCCGGGGGCAGCGGGTCGAAGAAGCTCTGCCCGCGGAGGGTGATCTTTTCGGTGTGCTCGGCGGCCCGGGCGATGGTGCCCGGGAGGTCGACCAGGATGCCGTGGACGTGGGGATAGCGCCGCAGCAGGGAGGCGAGCATGGCGCCGGTGCCGCCCCCGACGTCGACCATGGTGCGGATCGCAGTCCAGCCGCCGGTGAGCTCGATGTCGTAGTCGGGTGTGCCGTGCCCGGCGGGTCCCATCAGCGCGTCGAAGTCCGCGCCGATGTCCGGGTGCGCGGCGAGGTCTTCCCAGAACGGCCGGCCGAACACCTTCTGGTAGGCCGACTGGCCGGTACGGACGTAGTCCAGCAGCGTGCCCCAGGTATGAGCCATCCGGCCGCCGATGCCGTCCAGGTTCAGGAAGCGGTCCTGGAGCCGCTCGGTGGCGCGGTTGGTGGCGAAGTGCCCCGGCGCCTGCTGCTGGAACACTCCCTTGGCGACCAGATGGCCGAGGACGGCATGCAGGGCATCGCGGTCGCAGCCGGGCCGTGGCGGCCAGGTCGGCGATGTCGTGGTGGCCCGCGGCGATGAGATCCGGCAGGCGCAGGGTCGCGGCGACCATCAGGCACCAGGGCGTAGCCAGGTCGAGCATCTGGTCGAGATCGGGTCCGTCGTCGTCATCTAGCATCGTGACGTGTCCTTCCTGGTCGCCTTGATCGTGCCACCGCGCGCGCGACCCGGTCTTGGAGAAAAGGGACACCGGCTGTGACCGTTCTCGTGCGCCGGCCCGGGCCGCCGTTGCGCGGGCTGGTGCGGGCCATCACCTACCAGGCCGGCGAGCAGCCGCGAACGTCGGTCGAGAAGATCCTGCCCGGACCCGGGGCCAGCCTGTGGATCAACCTGAACCGCGATGAGTTCCGCTCGTTCAGCGAGGCTGGGCAGGTCGTGCGGGTACCCGGGGCGATGCTGGCCGGGCCGCCCAGCCGGGCGGCGGTGATCGAATTCGAGCAGGGCCGGGAGCACATATCGGTGACGTTCGCGCCCGGCGCCGCGGGCTGCTTCTTCGCGCCGCCGCTGGACGCGACACGGGACCTGCAGGTACCGCTGGGCGACGTGTGGGGCCGGCCAGGCGCCGCGTTGCGCGAAAGGGTGCTCGGGGCCGCCACGCCGGCCGATGCGCTGGCGTTGGTAGAGGACGCGCTGCTCGGTACGTTCGCTGGTGCTCCCGACCTGCTGGTCGTGGCCGCGTGCGGGGCGCTGTCGGCGGGGATGCCGGTCGGCAAGGTCGCGGCGGACCTCGGGGTGCTGCCCCGGACCCTTCGCCGGCGGTTCACGGCGCAGGTGGGGCTCGGCCCGAAGCGTTTCGCCCGGGTGCAGCGGCTGCAGCGGGTGGTGCGGGATCTCGACGGGTGTTCGGCGGTCGACTGGGCGGGCGTAGCCGCCCGGCACGGGTATGCCGACCAGTCGCATCTGGTGGCGGAGTTCGGCCAGCTGGCGGGCGTGACGCCGACCGAGTACCTGAGGTCCCGGATCGGCGGGCCCAACCACTTGTCGGTGGTGCCGACGGCGTGAACCACGGCCCGTTCGGCAGAAAATGAGAGGAGGGCGGGGGTCAGGGGGTCCGTGCGGCGGTCAGCCGGCGCGGGCGGCTTCGAGCTCGGTGCGGAAGCGCTCGTAGTCGGCGAGTTCGCCGCCCGTGGGAGCCAGCACCAGGTCGCTGGTGACGGCGGCGATGCGGGTCATGATGGCCTGGTTGGCCTGCTCTCGCTCGCGGTCGGCCGCGAGCACGACCATGTTCTGGCACCACGATTCGACCAGCCAGCCCAGCAGCACCAGCGCGACGACCATGACCGCCAGCCAGGGCACCAGCGACGTGGCGCTGATCAGCGAGGACGACTTGTGCGAGCCGTGCAGGGCCAGGATCAGCGCGATCCAGACCAGCCCGGCCAGCGTCAGCAGCATCAGCAGCCACTGGGCCAGCGCGATCAGCCGCCACCATCCGGTGACCTTGTCCCGTGACGGCAGACCGTCGGCCACGGCCGCGCCCAGGGCCGACTGGGCCTCGCTGGCGCGCGACCGGGCCGCCGCCCGCACCGTCCGCGACCAGGGCTCCGGGAGCGAGCCGCCCACCTCATCGGTGAATACCGTGATCGCGTTGTCGATGTCGGATCGCTGCGCCTGGACGACATCGGCGGGGTCGCCGGCCAGCAGCTTGCGCGCCGAGGTCGGCCCGGCACCGGCGCCGCGGAGCCGCGCGGCCAGCCGCCCGAGCGGCCAGCCGATGTAGCTCGCGGCCCGGCGCTCACGGGCGCCGTTCAGCGTCTCCGTCGCGGCCGCCACCCCGGCGGCCTTGGCGAACGCCGTGGTCAGCGCGGCGGCCGGACCCGACGGTATGTACATCACCGGGTCCAGCGCGGACGCGTCGCTCCCCCGGCCGTCGGGCGTGGCGTCCTCCCACGGCGGACGCGACGTCGCGGCCGGCTGGGCCGGCGCGGCGGTGGTCTGCCAGGGCTGCCAGTCGCTGGTGCTGGCCGTCCGGCCGTTGCCCGGGCTCGTGTCGTTCCCGGTCCCGGTCCCGACCGGCCACGGTGGCGCCGTGCCAGCGGGATCGTCCGTGCTGTCGCTATCGACCCAGCCGTCTTGCTCCCAGGGAGGGCGTTCCGGCGGCGGGTGGTGTCCGCGCCGTTCGCGCTGCCCGGGCCGTCTGCGGTGGCCGGGGCGTTCGCGGTGCCTGGCTCGGTCGCGGTGTAGGCGGTCGTGGTGTAGGCGGTCGCCGCGCTGGCAGCCGGCGCCGTGGCCAGGTGCGGGGCGGACGTTCCGGGCGCGAGCCAGCCGGGCACGGAGTCTCCGGCGTAGACGGCGAACCGCTCCAGCAGGGCACCGATGTCGGCCGCGATCCGCTCGCTGGCCGCCTGCCGGACCGCGACCACGGTGGCGAGCGTGCGGCGCAGCTCGTTCAGGCCCGCCCCGGTGGACGCGGAGGTCACCAGCACGGGCGTCTCCATCAGCCCTTCGGCGTCGAGTAGCCGACGCAGGTCGGCCGCGCAGTCTTCAACCTGGTCGGGGGTCAGCGTGTCGGCCTTGTTGAGCACCACCGTGGTCACCGCCGCGTGCCCGGCCAGCGGGACCAGGTACCGCCGGTGCACGGACGCATCCGCGTACTTCAACGGGTCGAGCACCCAGACCAGCATGTCGGCCAGTTTGACCAGGCGGTCGACCATGGCCGCCGAGCCGCTGACCACCGAGTCGTGATCGGGCAGGTCGAGCAGGAGCAGCCCGGTGAGCGACGCCTCGCCTTCGTCCAGCGCGCTGGCCCGCCCGTAGCGGTGCCGCCGCTGCACGCTGAGCCAGTCAAGCAGCGGGGCGGCACCCTCCATCCCCCACACGCATGCGTGCAGGTGCTTGGTGGTCGGCCGCATCACCCCGGCAGGCGAGAAGGACGCCCCGGCCAGGGCGTTGAACAGCGAGGACTTGCCGCTCCCGGTGCCGCCCGCCAGCGCGACCACGGTGTGCGAGGCGGACATCCGCATCCGCTCACCGGACCGCCGGAGCAGCGTCTCGGAGTCGGTGAGGAGTTCCTGGCTGAACCCCTCGGATCCAGTTCGCCCGGACGCGATCTTGGTCAGCTCGGTGAGGGCGGCCAGCCTGGCGGGCAGCCGCGAGTGGCCGAGCCCGGTCAACCCGATCGTGTTCGCTGTCACCTAACCGCCTCAAGCGAGTATTCCGCCTGGTACAGCCGGATCGCCGCAACGTCGTCGCAGGGCCCGGCGGACTCGATCACTTCGATGTACCTGACCATTTCCTCGTCGAGGAGCAGCCGGACCCGGTGGATCAGGTCCGCGCGGGCCTTGGCCAGGATCCCGGCCAGCATCCCGGAGCCGTATACCGGAGGCCAGCAGCCGCCGCGGTTCGTTGTGGATGCTGGTGCCCTCGTCCTCGGCGCCGTTGACCGCCGCCGCGCCCGGCGCGTCCTCGCCGAGCATGGCGACCAGGACGACCAGGCCGAGCGACTCGTCATCGAAGGAAACCCGCTTGGCGCCGGGCCTTTGATCCTCGGCTTCCACGAGCCGGGCCAGGTGGTCCTGCCAGGCGCCGACGGCGCGCGCCGCGCGCAGCGGCAGGTCCGCCGAGGACCGGCTGAACGCGGCGGCCTGGCTGGCCTCGGACGGTTCAGCCGTCTGCGCCCTGGTCCTAGCCGCTGGCCCCGGCCCTCGCGCCGGTCGTTGCCGTGGTCGTGGCCGCGGTCCCGAAG
Source organism: uncultured Actinomycetes bacterium (assembly GCA_963819785.1). Taxonomy (GTDB): domain Bacteria; phylum Actinomycetota; class Actinomycetes; order Streptosporangiales; family Streptosporangiaceae; genus Palsa-504. Next base: position 128,813 of record CAWFXW010000028.1, read on the forward strand.
GCGGACTCGAAGACCTGTTTGGCGTACTCGCCGCGGGCCCGGTCGGCGGCCGCGTCCTCGAGCAGGACGGTGCCCGCCGGGCTGCCGCGCCAGCTGGCGTCCACGTGCTCGGCGGCACGGTCCGCGATGGACACGATGAACGACTCGATCGCTTCACGCAGCGCGGTGTTGAGGGCCGCGTTGTGCGACGGCCCGCGGCGGGCGCGCTTGCCCTTTTTCGCGCTCTTGGCCGGCTTGCCGCCGCGGCGCGGGCGCAGGTCGCCGCCGACCACGCAGTCCTGCCAGCGCGCCAGCACCTCGCCGGTGAGCAGGCTGCCGTTCTTCATGCCCGCGTTCGCCTCGGCGAAGGCCCGCTCGTAGGAGGTCTCCGCCGTCCGGCGCAGCTCGCCGCGCAGCACGACCTGCGCCTCGACGTGGGCGGCCATGGCCGGTACCCGGGACTTGAACGTGTCGAGCACGCCCGAACATGGTCTGGGAGAGCACCGCGACCCGGCGGTCGCTGCGGGCGGCGGTATCGGCGAGCCAGTCGCGGATCGGCTGGTAGGCGTCGTGCGGCAGCATGCCGTCGATGAGCGGGGTCTCCAGGATCACGAAGCGGTTCTCGGCCGCGATCCCGTTGGCGTCGAGCATGGCGTTGAAGTGATCATTTAGCTCGGTCCGGTAGGCCTGCGGGATCCGGGACAGGACCACGCCGAGCGAGGCCTTGCGCTCGCGGGCGTGCTGGAGGATCTCCCACACCGGCCCGTCGGCGTAGCGGCTGGCGCTGGTCATGAACAGCCACAGGTCCGAGGCGTCGAGGAACTGGTAGGCGAACTCGTGGTGGGCCTTGACCACCGAGTCGATGTCGGGGGTGTCCAGCAGCGCGATGCCCCGCGGCATGCCCTCGCTGGCGGCCAGCACCAGCAGGCCGTCGCGGCCCGGCCGGGCCAGGCCCTCCTGGCGGACCCGGGGCAAGGTGGGCAGGAAGTTGTTCTCGGCGAACCAGTCGATGTCGTCGGGGTGGCAGGCGAGGACCGGGCTGTTGGTGGTCGGCCGGCGCACGCCGGTCGCGCTCACGTGGGAGCCGACGATGCTGTTCACCAGGGTCGACTTCCCGGCCCCGGTGGAGCCGACCAGGGCCACGAGCACCGGGGCGGCGGAGCGGCGCACGCGGGGAAGCAGGTAGTCGTCGATCTGGCTGAGGAGCTTGGTGCGTTCGGTCTTTACCTCGGCTGAACCGTCGATCTCGAACACCAGCGGGATGGCCGCGATCCGCTTGCGCAGGTTGAGCAGCGCGGCCTCGAGCAGGCGCGCGTCCACGCGTACGTGGGCCTCGGTGGCCGGGAACGCCGGGGGTGCCTGGGCCTGGGGCGCCGGGGTTGCCTGAGGCGGCTGAGGCGGCTGGGAGGGTGCCAGGCTCTCGGTTGCCGGGGCTGAGGCGGCCGGCGTGGCGTCGCTCGGGGTGGTCTCGGCGATGCTGACGTCATCGGGCTGGCCGGCCGGGGCCGCTACCTCGGGCGGAGTCTGATTGCGGACCGTGGTGTCATCACCTGCAGCGTCATCCGTGTGATCCGGATCAACCATGGTATTTGGTTTGTCCGCTTTAGGCGGCTGATTCGCTTGATCTTCCGGAGACGGCGGGGATGCAAGGGTTTGCGAGTTCTGGGGCTTGTGTTCCTCGAGTTGAGATTGAGGCTCCTGAGACGCGGACGCGACTGACTGGGGTGCTGGCGGCAGCGGCGACGAACCCGGGGGGCCGGCTGATGATCCCGCCGGGATGGGTGCGGAAGGCGGGCTGGCGGACGATTCTGCGAGGCCCTGGCCAGATTCTTCCGGTCTACCCAGGGCAGGCATCACGAGGGTGTCATCCCCGTTCCGCCGCTGGCCCTCACCACCGCCCGAATCATCACTGGTCAGATGGCTGACGCCAGGGTCATCAAAGTCGGCAGCCGCAACAACGCCTGCGCCGGGCTCGCCATGTCGGCCGGCTTCAGACGCTGGGGACGCCGCTACGCCCTGACCTTCCATTGTTCCAATGGCCTCCTCAAACCCTGGAACCCCCGCTTGTCGGGAGACTTGGGTCTACCGGGTCCCCGGCAGTCGCCTAGCACGCGGAGTTTATCCCCTTCACCAGGCGGTTACATCGCGCATGAGCTCTGTTATCTCTGCCGCGATATCCACCACGTCGCCGACCACGACAATCGCGGGCGGCCGGATGCCCTCTCGTGTCACCATGCCTTCCACTTGTTCCAGTGATGAGCTAATTGTGCGCTGCGTCGGCATCGTCCCGTCTGCGATTACGGAAACGGGTGTATCCGGACTGCGTCCATGCCGTAGCAGTTCGGCGGCTACCGCGCCGATCCGCTGCACCGACATCAGCAGGACCAGGGTCCCTGTGCTTCCGCCGAGCAATGCCCAGTCCACCGTAGACCGATCGTCGCCCGGCGGGACGTGAACCGACACAACATGGAACTCCTGCGCCACCCCGCGGTGGGTCACCGGCAGCCAGGCGCTGGTAGGCACGCCCACCGCGCTGGTCACCCCTGGTACCACGGTGACTGGCACGCCAGCCCGCAGGCAGGCCAGGACTTCCTCGGCGCCCCGGCCGAACACGAACGGGTCACCGCCCTTGAGCCTAGCCACGAACCGGCCCGCCCGGGCCCGTTCGATCAGGGTGGCGTTGATCTGATCCTGGGGCATGGCCCGCCCGTAGGGGATCTTGCTGACGTCGATGATCTCGACGTCCGCGGGCAGTTCGTCAAGCAGTGAGGTGGGAGCGAGCCGGTCGGTGAGCACCACGTCGGCCTCGGCCAGCAGTTGGCGGCCGCGCACGGTGATCAGCCCGGGATCACCCGGGCCGCCGCCGATGATCGCCACGCCGCTGCGGTGCCCGCGCGCATGCCGGGCACTCAGCTGGCCGGTCCGCAGCCCGGTGAGGATCGCGTCCCTGATCGCCGCGCTGCGCCGCGGGTCGCCGCTGAGCACGCCAACCTGGACCGAACGGCGCTGCGTACCGGCCCCCTGAGCGTCACTAGCGCGGACGTCACCGGTACGGCCGCCGCCGGCGCGGACCTCGGTTGGGATGCCGTCAGCGCGGACCTCGGTTGGGATGTCGTCAGCGCGGAACTCGGTTGGGATGTCGTCGGCCCGGCCCGAGGCTGGGGTCCACGCGGCCGAGGCCTCGGCGTTGTCAGCTCGGACGGACCAGACATGTTGCTGCTCGGCGGCGGCCGCGATGGCCGCGTTCACCGCGGCGTCGTCGGTGCAGGCGCAGGCCAGCCAGGCGCCAGCCAGGTCGCCGTCGGCGTAGCGGCGCCGTTCCCACCGGATCCGGCCGGCCGCGGCAAGGTCCTCCAGGGACGTGGTGGCTGAGGGTGAGACCAGGACGATGTCGGCGCCCGCGTGGAGCAGCGCGGGGATCCGGCGGGTGGCAACCGCTCCCCCGCCGACGATCACCACCCGGCGGTTCTGCAGCCGGAGCCCCAGTAGGTACGCGTCCATGGCTCCATATCCTCGCGGGCTAACGACGTCCTTGTTACCACGACGCGCTCCCGATGGGAGCGGTTCGCTATCCGGCGCGGTCCGGCTTTGTCCCGCTATGTCCCAACATCACATTGAGACATTTCCGGCGTCGGCCATGATCACGGGCAGAAAATGCCGTATTCGGCCAGAACTGCCCGCGATCATGAAACGGCACGAGCCGAGGGCGGTTTCCTTAAGTTCCTGGCTTTGCGCCAGGACAGCATGGTTGTGGCAAGGGTGCGGCTCTTGTGGAGGGAGGGCCAGGGACGTAGCATTCTGCGCACCACAGGACCCGCCAGCACCGCCACCGCTGGGGCATGCGTCCCGGTTTCCGGGTCGATGTGACGTTGTACCTGCTCTTTCAGGGCCCATGTGACATCGACCAGCACACCAGCGCCCGCGAGCCCGGCAGATCAGCACAACTCCCGCCAGAAGAGCCGCACCCTAGGAGGCAATCATGTCGTTGGGGCGGGTCGGGTGGTGACGGGGAGGTAGGTGGGGCGGAGTGTCCGAGGAAGGCCCGGGGAGCTTGGGCGCGGCCTCGGCCGATAGCGCAGCGGGCACGATCGAGCTGGTGCTGGAGTGGTTGCTGGGGCGCGTCGCGGCTACTGCTTTTCTGTGACGCCGGCGGAGTCGAAGGTGGCGACGTCGCGGAGGGCGCGGGCGGCGCTTTGGATCAGCGGGAGGGCGAGCAGGGCGCCGGTGCCCTCGCCGAGGCGCAGGCCCAGGTCCACGAGCGGGGGCAGCCCGAGATGCGAGAGGGCGATCGCGTGTCCGGGCTCGACGCTGCGGTGGCCGGCAAAGCAGGCCGCGGTCACGTCGGGGGCCAGGGCCGCCGCGGCCAGTGCGGCGGCGCCGGAGATGACCCCGTCCAGGATGACCGGGACGCGCAGCGCGGCGGCGCCCAGGATGAACCCGGCCAGCGCGGCGTGCTCGAAGCCGCCGAACGCGGCCAGGACGCCTACCGGGTCGGCCGGGTCGGGATCGTGCAGGGCCAGACCACGGCAGACCACGTCGACCTTGCGGGCGTAGGTGGCGGCGTCGATGCCGGTGCCGCGACCGGTCGCCTCGGCCGGGTCAGCGCCGGTGAACGCGCAGATCAGCGCGGCCGACGCGGTGGTATTGGCGATCCCCATGTCCCCGGTGACCAGGCACCGGTTGCCCGCGGCGACCAGGTCGCGGGCGATCTCCAGACCGACGGACAGCGCCGCGGTGGCCTGCTCGCGGGTCATCGCGGGTCCCTGGGTAAAGTCCGCGGTGCCCGGGGCGATCTTGCGGGGCAGCAGCCCGGGCACCGGTTCCAGCGACGCGGCCACCCCGACGTCGACCACGGTGACCTCGGCGCCGGCCTGAGCCGCGAACGCGTTGACCACCGCCCCGCCGGCCAGGAAGTTGGCCACCATCTGGGCCGTCACCTCCTGCGGCCAGGGGGTCACGCCCTGGGCGTGCACGCCATGGTCGGCGGCGAAGACCGCCACGCACGCGGGCTCCGGCAGCGGCGCGGGACAGACGCCGGCCAGGCCGGCCAGCCGCACGGACACCTCCTCGAGCACGCCGAGCGAACCTCGCGGCTTGGTCATCCGGTCCTGGCGTTCGGCGGCGGCGGTCATCGCCGCCGCGTCCGGCGGGGCGATCGCGGCGATCACGTCGGCGAGCGGGTCCACTGGTTCCTCTCCTGGCAGTCCGCGGCGCCCGAATTCCTCGGCGTGCACGGCCCACGACACCGGCCGACGGCGCGCCCACCCGGCCGTGGCGAGTTCCGGTTCGGACGCGAAGCCGGTCACGTAGCCCAGGCAAAGATAGGCGATCACCTCCAGGTGCGCGGGCAGCCCGAGGTGCGCGGCGAGTTCGCGCTCGTCGAAGAAGCTGACCCAGCCGACGCCGAGGCCTTCGGCCCGGGCGGCCAGCCACAGGTTGGCCACCGCGAGCACGCTGGAGAAGTCCGCGGTCTGGGGCTGGACGTGGCGGCCGAGGGTGTGCCGGCCGCCGCGCGTCCGGTCGCAGGTGACCACGATGTTGACCGGGGTGTCCAGGATCGACTCGATCTTCAGCCGGTCGAACGCGCGGGCCCGGGCGCCGGGCAGGCCGGCCGCGAACTCGTCGCGGTGCCTGCGGGCCAGGGCGGCGATCTGCTCCCGGCGGGCCCGGTCGGTGATCACGATGAAGTCCCAGGGCTGGGAGAAGCCCACCGACGGCGCCTGGTGAGCGGCCGCCAGCATCCGCCGGAGCACGTCGGCGGGCACCGGATCGGGCAGGAAGCCCTGCCGGACGTCGCGGCGCTCGGCGATCACCCGGTATACGGCCTCGCGTTGCGCATCAGGGAAGCGGTGCTCGGCCTGGTCGCGGTGGTCGGCCGGTCGCGGTGGTCGGCCGGGTCGACGTGCTCGTCAGGCACGGGGTTTCTCCTCGGGGTCGTGGGCCAGCCGGAGCAGGGCCTCGAAGGCGGCGACCGCAACCGCCGGGCCGCCCTTCTCGGTTCGGTTGCTCAACGACGGCAGACCGCTGCGGCGCAGCGCGTCCTTGGCCTCCGCCGCACCGACGAATCCGACCGGCACGCCGATGACCAGGGCGGGTTGGACCTCCCGGGCCAGGATCTCGAACAGCGCGGCGGGCGCGCTGCCGACCAGCCAGACCGCGCCCGGCCCGACCTCGCTGAACGCCAGCCGGACCGCGGCCGCGCTGACCGTGATGTTCGCGGTGCGGGCCAGCCGGGCGGCCAGTGAGTCGCCGGCCTTGCAGGTCACCGGGTAGGCGGTAATGCCGGAGGCGACCGTGGGAGTGTCCGCGACCACGGCGGCGGCGCGCCGCAGCGCGCCGATCCCGGCCGCCAGCGCGAGCTCGTCACAAACCAGGTCGGTCACGTAGTCGAAGTCCGCGGTGGCGTGGATGACGTGCTCGGTGACCGCCCGGCTGAGCGTTGGCAGCCCGGTCAGGTCGAGGCGGGAGCGCAGGATGCGGTACGACTCGGCCAGGGCGGGATCGGAGCCGGGGTCGGCTCCCGGATGGGAGCTGGGGTCGGCGCCGGGGCGGGCAAACGTCACGGACCATACCTATCGTGCCACGGGGTCATCGGGCCAGCGAAGGGTGAAGCCGAGGCCGGGAGGGCGGGGTGGGGACGCGGGACGGGAGGGAACGGAACGGACGGGAGGGCGGGGTGGGGACGCGGGACGGGAGGGAGCGGAACGGCCGGGAGGGCGGGAGGGGGCGGGTACACTGGGCCGGGTTTGGACCGGGAGTGTGCCCGGGGCCGCCGTTTGCCAGCCATTCACCAGCAAACTCTCAGCGGGTCCGGGTAGCGTGAGCGAACGGAACCCGGTAGAAAGCCGGATGGCGATTCAAGCCGTCTGCGGCAGCCAAGACAGCACGCCCCCGGCTGCCTGCGTACCGGGCCCGCGCCCGGCGCGCGCACGACAACATGACATGAACTCACATGCTGAACGGAGCACGCATGCCTGATCGTTCCCGCGTCGTGGTGACCGGCGGCGCCGGCTTCATCGGCCGCAGGGTGGTCCGCGCTCTGCTGGCCGAGGGGCACGAGGTGACCGTGGCCGACCTGCGGGCGTTCCCGGACCCGGCCCTGCGCCCGGCGATCCGCGAGGTGATCGGGGACCTGTGCGATCCCGGCGGCCCCGAGGCGGCGATCCAGCCGGACACCGACGTGATCATCCACCTGGCCGCCTTCACCTACGTGCTGGCCTCGGTGAAGGATCCGGCCGGGACGTACCGCATCAACGTGGACGTTACGGCCCGGCTGCTCGAGCTGGCCCGCCAGAACGAGGTGGGGACCTTCCTGTTCGCGTCGACCAACGCAGTCACCGGAAATGTCGGCAGCGCGGTGATCTCCGAACAGACCGTGCTGCGCCCGCTCACCGCGTACGGCGCGACCAAGGCGGCGGCGGAGATGCTGCTGAGCAGCTACGTCAGTTCCTACGGCATCACCGGCGCGGCGCTGCGGTTCGCCAACGTCTACGGCCCGGGGATGGATCAGAAGGACAGCTTCGTCGCCAGGCTGATGCGCGCGGCGCGTGACGGCACCGGCGTCCAGGTCCGCGGGGACGGCACGATGCGCCGCGACGTGGTGCACGTGGACAACATCGTCCAGGGCATCATGCTGGCCTGGCGGGCTCGGCACACCGGCCCGCTGATCCTCGGCTCGGGCCGGACGGCCACGGTGAACGAGATGGTGGCCGCGGCCCGCCGGGCCACCGGCGCCCCGATCCCCGTGGAAAACGTGCCTGTCCCGCCGGGCGAGATGCCCGCCGTCGTGGTCGACATCTCGGCGGCGAAGGCGCTCGGCTACCAGCCCGTGTATGACCTCGAATCCGGCATGGCCACGGTCTGGCCGAACTTCGTCCCGAAGTCCCGGACGGAGGTGGTACCGGCATGACGACCTACTCCAACCCGCGCGACCAGGCCGTCGACGACGCGGCGGTGGCCGCGTTCGCGCAGTCCTACGGCGAGCGCGCCACCAGCTTGGCCCCGGTGGCGATCGTGATCGCGGCCTATAACGAGGCGGGCGCGATCGGCCCGGTGATCGAGGCGCTGCCCGCGGAGGTCTGCGGGCTGGCCACGGCGACCATCGTGGTCGCCGACGGCTGCGCCGACGGCACCGCCAAGGAGGCCATGACGGCTGGCGCGATGGTCGCCGACGTGCCGGTCAACCGGGGCCAGGGGGCCGCTCTGCGGCTCGGCTACCGGCTGGCCAGAGACGGCGGCGCGACCTACATCGTGACCACCGACGCCGACGGCCAGTACAACCCGGCCGAGATCGAGCGGGTGCTGGCGCCGATCGTGGCGGGCGAGGCGGACTTCGTGACCGGGTCCCGCCAGCTGGGCAGCCAGGAGACCAACGATCTCATCCGCCGCGCCGGGAGCCGGTTCTTCGCCCTCAGCCTCAGCATGCTCACCGGGCAGAAGATCAGCGACACGACGTTCGGGCTGCGGGCCATGCGGGCCGAGGTGACCGGCGCCGTGCGGCTGGAGCAGCCGCAGTACCAGGCGTCCGAGCTGCTGATCGGCGTCATCACCCACGGCTACAAGGTGGCCGAGGTGCCCGCCACCATTCACCGGCGGCAGATCGGGGAGAGCAAGAAGGGCCACAACCCGCTCTACGGGCTGCACCTGCCGGGCGTGAACAACCTGTTCTACGGGATGCGTTTCGCCCGGGTCATCTACGGCACGTGGTGGCGCGAGCGTCAGCGCTCGCGGCGGGGGCGGGACGGCGGGTCCTCGCCGTCCCGGAGCGCCCGCATCGGGCCGGTGGACTCCGCGGCGACGACGAAGGGCTCGGGCCCGGCGTCGGCGGAGGCGACCGCCTCTTCGGCGGCGGCGGGCCGGCTCCGGCGACCGCGCGAAGAGGACGTAGTGGAAGAACACGAACCGGATCGCGAACGTGAACAGGTTGGCCCCGCCGTACACCGCGGCGAGGTACAGCGCGCGCTCGGTCCCGTGCAGGTGCCACCAGGTCGCCGGGTGGTAGCCGAGGTACTTGTCGGCCAGTTCGAGGACGACGATGACGATCGCCGAGACCACGCAGAACGGCACGGTCTCCTTGAGCAGGTTCGGGCGGCCCTTCCGCTCCCACGCCCACCGGCTCAGCAGATAGCTGACCACCACGCCGGAGAACCAGCCGATCAGGGTGGCCTCGGTGGCGGACAGCCCCAGCGGCACGGCGCAGATCACGTAGACGATCTCGCTGGTCGCGAACGCCGAGATGGCCGCGACCGCGAAGCGCCCGAACCGGATGCCGAGCGTGCTGCGGGCCTTACGGGTAAGCGTCTCGCCGAGCCGACTGGATGTGATCGCCATGTATGTCCTAGGTTAGCTAGCCGACCTAAACACGAGGAGCAGGTATACAGTACGGAAACCGCAGGCCGGGAAAAGCTACCCTGGCAGGGCTGCCTTACTCGGGCCGCGCAATGCGACCTTAGAGGAGCGTGTTCAGCATCCGCACTCGTAGCACGTTACCGCCCCCGTGCGACCTGGCGCACAACGGCACGGGAAACTCACAGCAATCTGACCGAAGGAACACAGGAGCCGGAGCATGAAAATCTTGGTGTTGGGCGGGGACGGGTATCTCGGCTGGCCCACTGCACTGCACCTGTCGGAGGCGGGCCACGAGGTGGCCGTCGCCGACAACTTCGTCCGCAGGCACTATGACAACGAGCTCGGCGTCGAGTCCCTGGTACCGATCGAGCCGCTGCAGAACCGCATCGCGGTGTGGCAGGAGCTGACCGGCAAGAAGATCGGGATGTACGTCGGCGACCTGACCGACGCGATCTTCACGTACCACATCATCCGGGACTTCGAGCCCGAAGCCGTGGTGCACTTCGCCGAGCAGCGGGCCGCTCCGTACTCCATGATCGACCGGGCGCACGCGGTGTACACCCAGCAGAACAACGTGGTCGGGAACCTGAACCTGCTGTTCGCGATCGCCGAGACCAACCCGGACATCCACCTGGTCAAGCTCGGCACGATGGGCGAGTACGGCACGCCGAACATCGACATCGAAGAGGGCTGGCTGGACCTGGAGCACAACGGCCGGACCGACCGGGTGCTGTTCCCCAAGCGGCCGGGCTCGTTCTACCACCTGTCCAAGGTGCACGACAGCCACAACATCGAGTTCGCGTGCCGGATCTGGGATCTGCGGGCCACCGACCTGAACCAGGGCGTCGTCTACGGCCAGCAGACCGCCGAGACGGCCATCGACGAGCGGCTGGCCACCCGGTTCGACTACGACGCGGTGTTCGGCACGGTGCTGAACCGCTTCGCCATCCAGGCGGTCATCGGGCACCCGCTGACCGTCTACGGCTCCGGCGGCCAGACCCGCGGCATGATCGACATCCGGGACACCGTCCGGTGCATCCAGCTGGCCTGCGAGAACCCGGCCAACCGCGGTGAGTTCCGGGTGTTCAACCAGATCACCGAGTGGATGTCGGTCAAGGACATCGCCGAGACCGTGGCGAACGCCTTCGCCGGCGACGTCGTCATCGAGAACGTGGACAACCCGCGGGTCGAGGCGCCGGAGCACTACTACAACGTCAAGCACACCGCGCTGATCGAACTCGGCCTGCAGCCGCACCTGCTGTCCGACACGCTGATCGAGTCGCTGTTCGACGTGACCAAGCAGTACGCCCACCGGGTCCGCGTGGAGGCGCTGCGGCCGACCGTGAAGTGGCGGTCCCCCACGGCTGGCTAGAATACCGGTCCTTTCAATGGTGAACCACGGCCCGTTCGGTAAAATGATCTTTAAATTCCGAACGGGCCGTGGTGCTTTTATGGGGACCTGTATTTGCGCGACCTGTGGTAACCATTTCCCTGAGCCGTGCCCGGAGGTCTGCGCGGTGTGCGCGGACGAGCGGCAGTGGGTGCCGCCGGGCGGGCAGCGCTGGACCACGCTGGCCGAGCTGGCCGCGGCCGGGCACCGGTCCGACATCCGGGCGGTCGAGCCGGGGCTGACCGGGATCGGCGCGGCTCCGCTGGTGGCGATCGGGCAGCGGTCGCTGCTGGTGTCTTCCGCTGCGGGGAACGTGCTGTGGGACCCGTCGGGGTTCATCGACGACGCGGCGGTGGACGCGGTGCGCTCGGCGGGCGGCCTGCGGTTCGTGACCGCCAGCCATCCGCACTTCTACGGCTGCATCGCCTCGTGGGCGCGGGAGTTCGGGGCCGAGATCGCGGTCCCGGCGGACGACGCGGCCTGGCTGCGGGCTGGCGCCGACCTGCCGGTGCGGCTGTGGTCCGGGGTCCTGGAGATCCTGCCCGGGGTGACGCTGGTGCAGTGCGGCGGGCACTTCCCCGGCAGCGCGGTGCTGCACTGGGCGGCCGGGGCTGACGGGCGCGGGGTGCTGCTGTCCGGGGACACGATCTTCGTGACGCCGGGCGAGGACCGGGTGACGTTCGTCTGGTCGGCGCCGAACCGGCTGCCGCTGTCCGCGGCGGCGGTCCGGGGCGTGGTCGCGGCGGTGCAGCCGTTCGCGTTCGACCGGATCTACGGCGGCTGGTGGGCCCCGGTGCTGAGGTCAGGCGCGTGGGAGATCGTGCGGAGTTCGGCGCTGCGGTACATCGAGCACCTGGAGGGGCTGGCCTAAGGCGCCCAGGCGGAGGGTCCAGGCGTCGGTGCCGGCGTCGCGGCGCAGTTCGTAGACACCCGCGGTCATGCCCTGGCCCGGTGACGCCTCGACCCGCCAGAACTCCAGCTCGGGCTGGCCGGGCTCGGCCTCGGGATCCTGCCACCACTCCCGGTTGATGACCCAGTGCTCGAGGATGGCGTGGACGGTGTACAGCCGCCCGTGCCACACGAACCTGGCGGGCCGGCCGTCGTCGCGGGCCTGGACGTTGACCGGCTCGCCGTACACAGTGTTCACCCACTCGCCTCCGGGCCGCTTTGAGGCACCGTCTTCCCTCGTCGCTCCTCCGTCGCTCCTCGGTCCAGACGGCGCCGCGGCCCTTTGGCTCGCGGGAGGAGGCATGCGGTGCCGTCTGTGTCTCGCCGCTATCGACGAGTCAGTTCCGGCACCGCTTCTCGAATATATGTTCAATCGAACTAGTATGCAAATAATCTTTTTCATCTGAGCTGCGAATACTCAGAAATGTCAGTGCTGCCCGGCATAGTGGAGGTAGTCCGGCCATCCCGAGGGAGGCATCATGTGCTGGATCTGTGACCATCCGGGCGCCACCGAGCGCGACTACACCGAGCACATGCGGCGGCTGATCACCGCCCACGGCTGGGCCGTGCAGGGGGTGGAGCGAGACGGCATCCACCCGCCGTGGGCCTACACCGTCGGGCTCACCTCGCACCGGCGCCCCGAGCTCGTCATCACCGGGATGGGCCTGACCCGGGCCACCTCCGTGCTCAACGGGGTGGCCGCGCACCTGCTGCACGCGGACGAGCCGGAGCCGGGGACGCAGACGGTGCTGCGCGACGGGCCGCTGGTCGAGATCGTCAGGGTGGCCGTGCCCTGGGCACACCTGAACCTGGCGGTCGAACTGTACGGCAACCGGGTCCGCGGCCTGCAGCTTGTGCACGCGGACAGGCGCGGGATCTGGCCTTGGGAGCGTGCATACCAGGGGGTCCGCGGCGGGCAGCCGATCCTGGGCCGCCGGGCTCAATCGCGCCTCAATCACGACTGAGGACCGTGCTGGCAGGCTCAGGCGTGGGTGGGAAGTTGGGGGTGGGCCTCGTGCCGGTCTCGGGGGAGCCGGCGCGAGGCAGCTAAGAGGACTGGGGACGCGGAGGGCTGGCAGCGGGGGCAGGGGGCCCAGGGGTCGAGGTCAGGGCTGCCAGCCCGGCGCGGGGAAGCCGGCCAGCAGATCGCGGACCTCGGCGGCGATGCGGTCAAGGACCGCCTCGTCGTCCTTGGCGGCGGCGGTGATGGCCTCGTCCATCCAGGCGGCGAGCGAGGCCATGTGCTCCTCGCGCAGGCCGCGGGTGGTGATGGCCGGGGTGCCGATCCGCAGGCCGGACGGGTCGAACGGCTTGCGCTGGTCGAACGGCACCGTGTTGTAGTTGGTCTCGATCCCGGCCCGGTCCAGCGCCTTGGCGGCCGGCTTGCCGCGCGATGCCCTTGGAGGTGAGGTCGATCAGGATCAGGTGGTTGTCGGTGCCGCCGGAGACCAGGTCGTAGCCGCGAGCCAGCAGCGCGCCGGCCAGGGCCTGGGCGTTCTTGACGATCTGGTGGGCGTAGTCGCGGAAGCCGGGCTCTGCCGCCTCGTGCAGCGCGACCGCGATCGCGGCGGTGGTGTGGTTGTGCGGGCCGCCCTGCAGGCCGGGGAACACGGCCCGGTCGACGTCCTTGGCGTGCTCGGCGTCCGACATGATCATGGCGCCGCGCGGGCCGCGCAGCGTCTTGTGCGTGGTGGTGGTGATCACGCCGGCGTGGCCGACCGGCGACGGGTGCGCGCCGCCGGCGATCAGCCCGGCGATGTGCGCGATGTCGGCCACCAGCAGCGCGCCGCACTCGGCGCGCGATCTCGGCGAAGGCCGGGAAGTCGATGGTCCGCGGGATCGCGGTGCCGCCGCAGAAGATGATCTTGGGCCGCTCCTTGAGGGCCAGGTCGCGTACCTCGTCCAGGTCGACCCGGCCCGTGTCGTGCCGCACGTTGTACTGGACGGAGCGGAACCACTTGCCGGTCGCGGAGACCGACCAGCCGTGGGTGAGGTGGCCGCCCATGGGCAGCGCCATGCCCATGATCGTGTCGCCCGGCTGGGCGAAGGCCAGGTAGACCGCGAGGTTGGCGGGCGAGCCCGAGTACGGCTGCACGTTGGCGTGGTCCACGCCGAACAGCGCCTTGGCCCGGTCCCTGGCGATCGTCTCGATCGGGTCGATGAACTGCTGGCCCTCGTAGTAGCGCCGGCCGGGGTAGCCCTCGGAGTACTTGTTGGTCAGCACGCTGCCCGATGCCTCGAGCACGGCCACCGAGACGTAGTTCTCCGACGGGATCAGCCGGGCCTTCTCGAACTGCCTGCGAGCCTCATCGGTGATGAGATCGGCGATCTCGGGGTCGGAACTCTCGACGGCCGGGATGGGCGGGATGTGCATGACAGGACCTCCTCGCAGATGAGGCTACACCGCGGCACGCGCGGGTCACGGGGGCACGCGCCCAAGGTCGTTCGGTACCTTCGTCACGAGCACCACAATGAGACGGAGCGGGCCCATGCCGACGAGCATCATTCTCGACTGCGATCCCGGGATCGACGACGCGCTCGCGATCGCGTTCGCGCACGGGCACCCGGGCATCGACCTGGTCGGCATCACCACGGTGGCGGGCAACGTCGGCCTGGCCAAGACCACGGCGAACGCGCTGGCGGTGTGCGAGTACGTCGGCGCGGCCGGGACCCCGGTGACGGCCGGCTGCGCCGGGCCGCTGCTGCGGCCCGCCTACGACGCGCGCGAGGTGCACGGCGAGTCGGGGCTCGGCGGGGCGGTGCTGCCCGCGCCGGCGGCCAGCCCGGCGCCCGGGCACGCGATCGACTACATCATCGAGACCATCCGGGCCGCTCCGGGACAGATCACCCTGGTCGCCACCGGGCCGCTGACCAACATCGCGCTGGCGGTCAAGCGCGAGCCACGGCTGGCGGACTGGGTGCGGGAGTTCGTGATCATGGGAGGTTCGGCGGGCCGGGGCAACGTCACGCCGGCCGCGGAGTACAACATCTGGGCCGACCCGGAAGCCGCGGCGGCCGTGTTCCGGGCCGGCTGGACCGTGGTCGTGCTCGGCCTGGACGTGACCCTGAAGACCGGAGCCACCCCGGCGGTCCTGCAGCGGATGCGCGAGCTGGGACCGCTCGGCACCGGGCTGCTGCTGCCTGCCCTGGATCAGTACCGGTCGGTCAGCGGGCCGTCGGGGCCACCGGTGCACGACGTGTGCGCGGTGGCCTGGGTGGCCGCGCCCGAGCTGTTCGGCCTGGTCCCGGCGCGGGTGCAGGTGGAGACGGCCGGGCAGCTGACCTCGGGGATGACGGTGACCGACTTCGAGGCGCCCGGGCAGGCCGACGAGGGCAACGCCCGGGTAGCGATGTCGATCGACGTGGACGGCTTCTGGGAGCTGACCCTCGGCACCTACCAGCGAGTGGCCGCGGCCATGGGACGCTGAGGTTACCTGGGTTACCAGGGTCACCTGGCGCAGAGCAGGTCCTGCTCCAGGTCCAGCTCCTCGTAGCGGCGCACGGTCTGCTCGGCCGCCTCGACCATGTCGGCGTAGTCCCATTGCTGGCTGGAGCCCCACGGGGTGGTCAGCGACACGACGCCTGCCTGGCACCACACGGTCAGGCCCCGCCGGACCGACAGGATCGACAGGTCGCGGGCCGGCTGTTCGTCGCGCACCAGCCCGCCACCGAACCCCCGCACGTCCAGCATGGTCTCCAGCTCCCGGGCGGCCTGGCGGGCGCTGAGCCGGCCGCTGGCCCGGGCCGCCGTGACGTCGGCCGAGAACGTGTACGAGCGCAGCCCGGTCACGTCCATCAGCCGCGCGTGGGCCAGCGGAGCGGGCACCGCGAACCAGACCGCCTTGCCGGGCAGCCCCCAGCTGTCCAGCCGGGCCCGGGTGGGATGGTGCCCCCACCGGCCGCCGGACAGCTCGTGCACGATCTGCAGCCCGCGCCCGCTGACGGCCTCGGCGGACGCCCCGGCCATTGACGGTGGCGCGCCGTCGCGCCAGCCGCGGCAGCAGTCGAAGACCTTGCAGACCAGCTCGCGCCCAGTGCCGAGGCCACGCAGGTACAGCCAGAGCTCGGCCTGGGGAACCCGGGACGGCCGCGGCGGCTGCGGGTAGCGGGGCACGCGGGACGGGCGGTGGCGATGGCTGCCGGGCGCCCTCGGGGCTCGAGGGGCCGGGCCGGCGGACGTGATCGACTCGCCCTCCACGTCCGCGACCACGGACGCGAGCCGATCCCCCCCTCCGCCGGCCCCGGCCACCGCCTGCGCGTGCAGCGTGTTGGCCGCGAGTTCGCTGGCCATCAGGACCGCGTCCTCGAGGAGGTCGGCCTCGAGGACCGCCTCCGAGACCGCGTCCCGGAACGCCTGCCGCGCCACTGTCGCGCATGTGGCGTCGGCCGGAAGCGGCCACGCGTAGCAGGTGCCCGCGTGCACGCCCCGCCAACTGCTAATACCCTGCTGCCACACACTTGGTGCCACCGGCGTACTCCCGTCAATAGCCCGCCGGCAGGAGGGGTGCCGTCGGCAGCAACTTGCCTAAACCACGAGTCTTGGATTCCGACTCTTCAATCTGTGAAACACAGGTTACGACTCGCCGGACCCGCTTCGCAATATTGAAGGCATTATTATTTTCGTCGCACTTTGCAACACAGGTCCCATACTGGACATATATCCTTAACTCGGCCATACGCGCGCCAATGCCGCAAGGCCGCGTGGCCTGGTGACTGGAGACGGGCACAGAGGTGACAGACAGTCGTCGCCGTGTGGTGCGGAATGCAATGAGTGTTACCACGTGACACATGCGATATTCATGTTTGATTTGTGACTAGGCTTGTATGGTTTGCCGCTTTTTAGCGGAATTGCGCCTCGTCCTCGCCTAGCCGTTAATTGAACCGGCCGTGTACAGTTCTTAGCTGGTGAGGGAAACCCGACGGTTACCCGCCAGGCCCAGAGACAGGCCGGCCAAGCGGAAAGCCCCCGGTGGCGGCATCCACCCGGGGGCTTCCGTGTCACCTGCTGAGCCCTACTCGAGGTCGTAGCGCCCCCCCTTGAGGTCGGCCAGGAACTCGGCGAACGAGTCCCGGCCGACGACGTGAGCGCCCCCCTCGGGCCGCTTGCTATCTCGGATGGCGGTCACCCCGGGCAGGTTGGCGGCGATCTCTACGCAGCCTCCGTTGTGCGCGCTGCGGCGGGCCTTCCGCCAGATGGCCTGAGACAGGTCGGTCATTGCCTTACTCCATTCGCTTGGCGAGATGTTCGAGGTAGCCCTTGGTGTCCGCTGGTTCAAGCGCGGCATCGCGGGCCCGTTCGAACGATTCGATGTAGCCCTGCACGGACTCGGGCGTGCTCACCTCCTCAACCGAGTAATCGGTCTCGACGAAGACGAGGCTCGGCTCGTCGTCGCGGAAACCGAAGATATTGACCATGGAGACGATTCCGGTGGGCGGGCCGTCCTCGAAGCGCTGGATGTGCAGCCGCACGTTGCGGCGGGCGCTCATCGTGACCAGGTGCTCGATCTGGTCCCTGCGATCCTCGCGCAGGCCCCACCGGTACAGCAGCGAGGCCTCGGTGATCACCGCGCTGACCATGGGCGCGGAGCCGTCCTTGCGGTCCAGGATCTCCTGCCGGCGCAGCCGGGAATCGACCGCCTTGCGCCGGTAGGCCGGCGGCCGCGGACCGGACCGCATCAGCGCCTCGGTGTAGGCGGGGGTCTGCAGCAGGCCGGGCAGGACCAGCGGCATGAACACCCGGATGGTGGTGGCGTCGTTCTCATAACCGGGGAACTCGCCGTCGAAGATCTCCGGGTACTCCCGCCACCAGGGCCGGGCCCGGGCCCGGATGGCCAGGTCCTCGATCTGTTCGGCCTCGGCGCCCTCGATACCGTAGATCCGGATGAGGTCCCTGATGTCGCTCATCTCGGGGCGCTTCCACTGGTTGGCCTCGAAGCGGCCGACCTTGCCGCGACCCCAGTTCAGGATGTCGCAGGCGTGGTTTGCGGTGTAGCCGGCCCTCACCCGCGCAGCGGTCAGCTGCCGGGCAAGCCGACGCTTGGCGATGGTGGCACCGTAGGTGTCATCGCTCATTTCCGGCTCCCCTTCTTGACAGGAACCCCATCTTGATGGGGTACTGCCATGCCCTCACGGTACCCAAATTGCGATTCGCAAATCCAGCTTTTAATGGACCCTTCGCTAGACCGCAGAGTCAGGGTTCCGCGGCGTCGTCGAATTCGCCGTTACGCGCGCCGTCGAGAAAGCACTCCCACTCGTGCCGGTCGAACACCAGCACCCGCCGCTCCGGGTCGCCGGTCACGCGCATCAGCACCCAGCTGCCGTTGGTGAACGCGACCTCGATCGCGCCGCCACCGCGGCCGGAGCGCCGCCAGACCTGCGCGGCGAGGTCGATACCGAGCTCGGAGACCGAGGGCTTGGCGGTCACGGTTTCCGGGCGACGCCGCAGTACAGCCAGCGCGCGCCGTCGCTGTCGGCGAGGACCGGGTCCTCGGCGCCCCAGACCCCCGTGTAGCAGATGCCGGGCTCGGCGCCGTCATAGGGCGGCACCAGCTCCAGGCCGTCGAAGAACCTAGTGATCCCGGCCAGGGACCGGAAGTACAGGCGTTCGGTGGCCCCGTCGAAGACGGCGCGGAAACGTTCGGCCGTGACGGGGGGTTTGTAGTCGTCAGTGAGGTGCGAGAGCGCGAGGTAGCTGCCCGGCGCCACGGCGTCGACGTACCGCCTGACCTGCGCCCAGGGATCTGCGTCGTCAGACACGAACATCAGCACCGCGGTCAGCAGCAACCCGGCGGGCTCGCTGAAGTCGATGAGCTCACGGACCTCGGGATGGTCCAGGATGGACGCGGGCTCGCGCAGGTCCGCGCAGATCACGCGCGTCGAGCGGTCCTCCGCGAGAAGCTGGCCGCCCTGCTCGGCCACCATCGGGTCGTTGTCGACGTAGACCACCCGGGCGCCCGGGATGACCTTCTGCACGACCTCGTGGGTATTGCCGACCGTCGGCAGGCCGGAGCCGATGTCGATGAATTGGCGCACCCCGCGCTCGGCGATCCACTTCGCCGCGCGCTGGTGAAAACCGCGGTTCGACCAGGCGCAATCCCTGATCTCCGGCACCGCGGACAAGATCCGCTCGGCGGCTTGAATGTCGGCCTGGAAATGATTGTCGCCACGCAGCATGTAGTCGTAAATGCGCGCGGGAGCAGGCCTGCTGTTGGCCGCTCCGGCGGAAGCACGAGGGACCCGAGCCGCCACTCTCCAACCCCCTCAGCTGCTGATCAACAGCTCTCAGTCTCGCACAACTTCTACGAATCACGAACCGCTGTAGGCATTTCTGTGCAGATGTCCGGTTAGCCGGGAGCCGGCCTTCGCGGCCACCCTCGCGGCCACCCTCGCAGAAAACTCGCGGATCACTCCCAGCCTGCTTACAGCTTTAACCGGGCGATCCCCAAGACCCGGAACCCACTCTTACCACCATGAACAACTTGTATGGCACGCCGGCCGGGCCTTCTGCCGGTCCCGGCCCGGAGAGCCCTACCGACTCATACGCGCCTATGTCTCCCGCACCTGGATCTTCCGCACCGGTGTCTTCCGCGCCGGGCCGCAAGAAGCGGATGCTCCGCTGGGGAACCGGCATCACCTTGGCCGGCTTCCTCGCGGGCGGCGGGATCGCCCTGGCCGTCACCGGCGGCTCCGGCCCGGCGGCCGCGGTCGCCCCGGCCTCGGGGGTCGCTCCGGCCTCGGGGTCCGGGCAGGTCCAGGGCACGATACTGAACTCCGAACTCAACACCGCCTCGCTGGCCGTGTCGCTGCCGCGGGTCCGGCTGGCGCTGGCGCGGCTGCGGGCCCTGGGCGGGGTGGACGGCCAGTTCACCTTCCACAACAGCACGGGCTACCACACGCTGGCCTTCGAGCGCGGCACGATCCAGTCGGTGAGCGGCGGCAACGTCGTGGTCCGCGCGCCGGACGGCACGACCTGGACGTGGCTGATCGTGAGCGACACCGTGGTCCGGGAGAACGGGGCCAAGTCGACGGCCAGCGCGCTGGCCACCGGACAGACGGTGTTCGCCGGCGGCCCGGTCGTCAGCGGGGCCAAGGATGCCCGCCTGATCGTGATCAGGCCGGGTTCGAGCTCGGGGTCTAGCTCGTCCAGCGCGGTATCCGGGCCATCAGGTACGTCGGTGAGCTAGGCGGCCGGACATGCCGCGGCGCGCCCCGGGGCGGCAGGCGCGCCGCGGCATGCTGCGCACTTCTATCCTGCTTCTATGCTGGACGATGAAACGTGAGATGCCATGGCAGACGGTGACCGAATTCCCAAGGTGCTCGTCGTAGACGACGAGCCGAACATCCGCGAGCTCGTCGAGGTGGCGCTGAAGTTCCACGGCTGCGCGGTCGCGGTCAGCGGCAGCGGCCGGGACGCGCTGCACCAGGCCGAAGCCTACGAGCCGGACCTGATGATCTTGGACGTCATGCTGCCCGACATGGACGGCTTCGAGGTGTGCCGTACGCTGCGTGCCGACGGGAACGACGTCCCGGTCATCTTCCTGACCGCCCGGGACACCACGTCTGACACCATCCGGGGGCTCACGCTGGGCGGCGACGACTACGTGACCAAGCCGTTTTCGGTCGAGGCGCTGGTGGCCCGGGTGCGGGCGGTGCTGCGCCGGACCACGCGCGCGCCGGGCGGCGACGCCCAGCCGGGCAGCACCGACGCGATGCTGCAGGTCGGCGACCTGGAACTGGACGAGGAGCACTGGGTCGTGCGCCGGGCCGGGACCCAGGTCGAGCTGTCGCCGACGGAGTTCCGGCTGCTGGCCTACCTGATGCGCAACCAGGGCCGGATGCTCACCAGGCAGCAGCTGCTGGAAAACGTGTGGGGCTGGGAGTTCGCCGGCCAGTCGCAGGTGGTCGAGACGTACGTGAGCTACCTGCGACGTAAGCTCGACCCGCTCGGCCCGCCGCTGATCCACACCCAGCGCGGTGTCGGGTACAGCCTGCGCGTGCCACCGGAAGCCGAACGCGCGATCAGATGAGGTACACCCGGCCGCAGCCGACCGGGCGCGGCAGGCTCTCGCTGCGGTCCAGGCTGCTGGCCGGGCTCATCGCGATCACCGCCCTGTTCCTCATCGTCATGGGCGTGGTCACCACCATCGTGCTGCGCACCACCGAGCAGGACCAGTTCAATACCGATCTCCTGCTCACGCTCAGGGAGACGCCGTCCGAGATCCAGAACGTCCAGAGCGGGTACGCGGCCGCCTACATCAACGAGGCCGTCGGGGTCGCGGGGCGGGTCAAGCTGACCACGGCGCTCCTGTCCGCGCCCTCAGACACCGCCTCCGACCTGCTGAACATGCTGAACGGCCTGCTGGCCCAGGGGCAGGCCCGGAGCTTTTTCACGCAGAATCCGCCGCAGGCGCTGTTCGCGATCAACGGAGCCAACGAGCCGGCCCTGACCGCGATCTGGCGGCGGGTCGCGATCACCTCGAAGGAGGCCAAGAGCCCGCTGCCGCTCGGCATCAACTACCTGGTGGTCGCGCGGCCCGACAGCGCGGTGGGCAGCGCGGTCCGCGGCCTGGTCCTGACCGAGCTGATCACCGGGGCGATCCTGCTCGCGCTGCTCGGGCTGGGCGGTCGCTGGCTGATCAGGCGCGGCCTGGCCCCGCTGGACCGGATGGCGAGCACCGCCGACATAATCACCAGCCGCGGTGACCTGACCGCCCGGATGCCCGACCCCGGTGACCACGCGGAAGGCCGGGCTGGCCGCGGCCATCAATACCATGCTGGACCGGATCCAGCAGGCGTTCGGCGCCCGGTGGGCCTCGGAACAGAAGGTACGGCAGTTCGCCGCGGACGCCTCGCACGAGCTGCGCACGCCGCTGACCACGATCCGCGGGTACGCCGAGCTGTACCGGCAGGGCGCCCTGGGCCCGGACCGGCTGCCGAACGCCATGCGCCGCATCGAGCAGGAGGCGGACCGGATGTCGAGCCTGGTCGCCGAGCTGCTCGAGCTGGCCCGGCTGGACCGCAACTCCTCCCTGGACCTGACCGACACCGACATGGCCGAACTGGTCAGGGACGCGGTCGCCGACGCCAAGGCCGTCGAGCCGGCCCGGCCGGTCAGCGCCACCACACCGCTGCGGCTGATCGTGGTCGCGGACGAGCCGCGGATCCGGCAGGTCCTGGCCAACCTGCTCGGCAACGTGCGCGAGCACACCGCGCCGGGAACCCCGGTGGCGGTCCGGCTGGCCCAGGCCGGCCAGGGCGCGCTGCTCGAGGTGAGCGACGCGGGCCAGGGCATGAGCGAGGATGCGGCGGTCCGCGCGTTCGACCGTTTCTACCGCGGCGGGCACAACGGGAACGGCCACGGCAGCGGCCTGGGCCTGTCCATCGTGCAGGCGATCGCCACCGCGCACGGGGGCCACGCCATGCTCAAGTCCGCGGCTGGGGCGGGCACCAGCGTGCAGTTCTGGATCCCGTTCCGCCCGCCGAGCCTGCCCGACGTCGAGGCCGAGGCCGAGGACTCCCGGCACCGGCCCGGCTCGGACGCCTCGTACAACTGACGCGGCGGGGCGCCGGTTTATCCCGTAACTGTCTTTTGTCCTTTTCTCCGCTATCTGGTTATGTCTTTCCGACTCGTCACCATGGGGCGGCCAACTACGGTTAGCCCATGCAGGACCGGGAGCTGGTCGCGGCCATCGTCAAGGGTGAGCCGGACGCGCTCGCCGAGGCGTATGACCGTTACGGGGCGCCGCTGTACGGCTACTGCCGGTCCATGCTGCCCGAGCCGCATTCGCCGGGTGAGGCCGCCGACGTCGTGGCGGACACCTTTACCGTCGCCACCGCCAAGCTCCAGGGGCTCCGCGATCCGGACCAGCTCAGCGCCTGGCTGCAGGCGGTCGCGCGGAACGAATGCCTGCGCCGGCTCGGCGCCGCAGGGGTTGCGGCCGACAGCGCGGCCGGCTCTGCCTCGGCCGAGGCCGCCTGGCTGGCCGTATCCGACGGCCCCGGGCGGGCCGCGTCCGACGGCGCGGCGGCGGAGGTCAGCCCGCCCGGCAGCCTGCGGGAACGGGTGCTGCAGGGCGGAGGGGACCACTCGCCGACCGGACGCGCGCACCGGGCGAGTGTGACGCACCGCGCCGGGGCGTTCGGCCCGACGGGATTTCCGAAGCCGGTCATCCCGCCCGGGCCGCAGTGGTGGCACGAGGTCCGGCGGCGGCCGCGCGCTTCGGCCGCGGTGGCGGCTGTGGCTCTGGCGGTCGTGGCGGGCGGGATCGCCACGCTGCTGGTCTCGGGCGGGACGCACCGGGCCCACGCCTCGACCGTCGCGCTGGGCGGGAGCACGTTCGCGACGGCCGGCGCGCCCTCGGTCGCGGCGTCGAGCCAGCCGGCCGGGCGGCCCTCGCCGAGCCGCGGGCCCACGCCCGCGCCGGGATCGCCGGGCACGAAGACGTCCCCGGCGGACGAGCCCACGCCGGGCCGGGCCACGTCGCCGGGCACGCCGCGGTCATCGGCTCCGGCCCCGGGCTCGCCCTCACCATCGCCGTCCGCGTCACCATCGCCGTCCGCGTCACCGCCGCCGTCCGCGTCACCGTCGCCGTCGCCCTCGCCGCCCCCTCCGCCGCCGGGCACCCTGCAGGTGACCCCGCGCCGAATCGTGCTGTCCGCGCTGGCGGGCAAGCCGGCCAGCGCGACGTTCATCATCACGGCGGTGGGCGGCCCGGTCAGCTTCGTGGTCACCAGCCCGAACGCCCATGTCACCGTGTCGCCGCCATCCGGCTCGCTGAACGCGGCCGGCTCCTGGGTGACGGTCAGCGTGACGGTGCGGAGCAAGGTCGCGCTCAGCGTGCGCCTGATGGTCAACCCGGGCGCCCTGGTCGTCACGGTGGTGTTCAGCATCAAGGCGTAGCTGGCTTACCTCCGGCTTACCCGCCGGACGCCGCCAGGAAGGCGTCGAGCTCGGCCTGGAACGGGGATTCCGCGGGGCCGGCGCGGGTGACGGCCAGCGCGGCGGCCGCGTTGGCCCGGCTCGCGGCGGCGGCCGGCGGCAGCGCGGCGGCCAGGCCGGCCAGGAACACCCCGGCGTGCGCGTCGCCCGCACCGGTGGTATCCACCGCCACCACGTCGGGCGCGGGGATCAGGGTGAGCGGGCCCGCGCGCAGGGCGAGGACGCACCCGGCCCGGCCAGCCCGGACGATCACGCCGGTCCGGCCGGTGCGCGCGAGCAGCAGGCGGGCCGCCTCGGCCGGGTCGCCGGCCCCGGTGAGCAGGGCGGCCTCACGCTGGTTGGAGCTCCACCAGTCGCAGCGGTCGAGGACGGGGCCGAGCACCGCCGCCGGGATGTCCGCGATCAGCGGCCCCGGGTCGACGAACAGCAGCGCCTCGGCCGGGAGCGCGGCGGCCCAGGCCCCGAGGATGGCCCCCGATTCCGGTGCCACCAGCCCGTACCCGGACACGTAGAACGGCGTCCCCGGCCCCGGCCCCGATCGCGTCCCACGCGCCGGGCTGACGGAGCGTCTCGGCGCCCAGGCTGGTCACGAACGTGCGCTCGCCGCCGTCCTCGACCAGGGCCACGTCGAAGCCGGTGTCGGTGTCCGGGTCCGGCGCGCGCAGGACCGCGATGCCCTCGGCGGCCAGCGCCGCGCGCACCTTGTCACCCCACGGCCCGGTGCCGTGGCCGCCCGCGTAGACGACCGGCAGGCCCTGCCTGGCGGCGGCGGCCATGATGTTGAACCCGCCGCCCACCTGGACGGACGAGGATCCGGCGAGCATGTCGCCGCCGCGTTCGGGGAGCGCGGGGACCCACATCAGCAGGTCCACGAGCGCCTCGCCGGCGAACACGAGGCGCGTCAGCGACTGGTCCATCTGGCTGGTTTACCACGTGTCCTGGCGCGACCGAGGGGCACAGGCCGGGTTGTGCTAGCGCAGGGCGAAAAGGTCGTCGGCCAGGCCGGCCAGGTCCAGGCCGTGAGCGTCGATGACGGCGACGGCGTCGGCCGGGAAGGCCCGCAGACCGTGGCAGGCGCCCGCCACGGCACCGGCCATGGCGGCGATCGTGTCGCAGTCGCCGCCGAGCGAGGCGGCCATGAGGCAGGCCTGCCACGGGTCATCCGGGAGCGCGGCAAGCACCGCGAACGCGGCCGGGACCGACTCCTGGGTGGCCAGGCTGGTCCCGACCAGGGTGTAGATCAGCTCGGCGGCTTCGGCCCGGTCCCGGCCCGAGACCAGGCCGGTGGCCCATTCGATGCGGGCGCCCACGTCGGCGCCCGCGACCCAGTGCCCTCGGCCGGCCGCGATCCCCGCGGCGTCCACCGCGAACGCCGTTGCCTCCCCGATCCCGGCACCGTCCAGGCCCGCGCTCACCGCGGCGGCCACGGCGGCCGCCCCGGCCAGGGCCAGGCCGGTGTGGTGCGTGACATAGCTCGCCGCCACGACATGGTCGATCAGGGCAGGCAGATCCGGGGGGACGGCTATTCCGACGGGCGTGATGCGCATCGCGGCGCCGTTGGTGTCGCCAGCGACGCCGGTTTCCTCCGGGGGGACGCCGGCCAGGACGGCAGCGACGGCGCGCTTGGTGGAGGGGCCGAGCAGGTCGAGCGAGCCGCGCGCGGCCATGTCACGCTCCCAGCTGACCAGCGCCTGGGCCAGTTCTCGGGGATCGATGGTGCCGCGGCCGCTGACCAGGAGCCTGCCGAGCAGGACGGCCTGCTCGGTGTCGTCGGTGACGCTGCCCGCGGGCAGGCCAGCGGCGATCGGGTGCCCGGGCGGCGCGGGCTCGAAGCCATACAGCTGCACTCCCCAGCGCGCTACGATCTCGCGCCGGGACAGCAGCTGCGTCGGCATGCCGAGCGCATCGCCGATGGCCAGCCCGTACAGCGCGCCGCGCGCACGGCCGCCCAAGGGCTACAGGACCTGGTTGCCGTACATCTCGCCGAGGGGGTCGGCGAGGAGTTCCAGGCGGGCGCCGTCCGGGTCGCGGAAGTACAGCGACACGCCGCTTTCCTCCTGGTAGGGAACCTCGGCCCGGTCCAGGTTTGCGCGCAGGTGGGCCCACTTCTCCGGAGTGACCGAGATGGCCAGGTGGTGCAGGCCGCCGAGGACTTCCGCGTACGGGCCAAGGTCCAGCCCGGGGAAGTCGAAGAAGGCGACCAGGTTGCCGTTGCCCACGTCGAAGAAGAAGTGGTTGGACCCCTCGTAGTCCCGGTTCTCGATGATCTCGGTCAGCGGGAACTCCAGGACCTCGGAATAGAACCGGATGGTCCGCTCGACGTCCGAGCTGATCAGCGCGGTGTGGTGGATCCCGCGCGCGCTGCTCGGCGGGCGGTCGTCCTTGATGTACTCGGCGTGCAGCCGCGCGCGTTCGGCCTCGATAGCGGCGAGGTCCATAGGCCAGGCGCCCCCTAGATCCGGAAGAACGAGTTGAGGAACTGGTCGGCCACGATCCGGTCGCCCCTGATCGTGCCCGCGTTCACCCGCCCGAACGCGGTCAGGACCAGCGTGCCGGGATCGAACTCGATCACGGCGGGCAGCCCGGACACATCCTCCTGAGCGTAACTCAGGCCCTCGGCGCTGATGTTGACCTGGTAGTCCTGCGCGTTCTTCCCGGACAGCCTGATGCCGATAGTGTAGGCATCGACGTCGGCCGGGACGTCCGTGGT
The DNA here is from genome assembly GCA_963819785.1 of uncultured Actinomycetes bacterium. Taxonomy (GTDB): domain Bacteria; phylum Actinomycetota; class Actinomycetes; order Streptosporangiales; family Streptosporangiaceae; genus Palsa-504. Next base: position 155,126 of record CAWFXW010000028.1, read on the forward strand.
GGCCTGCCACAAGATGAACATGAACGGCGCGAGCAGGTCCGCGGTGTCGCCCATCAGGCTGTGCGCCCGGCCGGAGCCCTGGCGGATGTCCCACCCGTGCACGCCGTAGTCCATGAGCTGGAACACCGGGTAGAAGAAGGCGGGCAGCGGGCCCATGTACTTGTGCGGCACGATCAGCGCGCCCCATTCGTCCGGGCCTAGCGCCTCGCAGATCTCCATCAGCTTGGCGAAGTCGGTGCGGAGCCGGTCGACCGCCTCGGCCTGGCTCAGCGCGCGGTGTTCCTTGGCGGCCTCATCGAGCCGGTCCTGCATGACCCGGACGCCCAGCGGACCGGCGACCGTCCCGCCGGAACGGGCCGCGTCGAAGCCGACGAAGTAGCTCTCGGTCACGTCGATCAGGTGACCGACGATGTCCCGGGTCTCCCATTCGCTGCACGCGGTCTTTCCGGTCCACGGGCTGTTCGCGGCCATCTCGAACAGCGCGCCGGCTTCCCGGCGGACCACCCGGAGCAGGTTCTCCTTGGCGGCGTAGTTGGTCGCGTCCCAGTCGTTCATGACGACCTCCGAAGGTGGGTTCGCATCCCGAACGTAAGTTCATAACGCGAACCCTAGAACCTCGGGCCGTCGCGGGTCAACGGGGACAATGGGTGGAGTGAAACTCGCGTTTCAGCACGCTAGAACGTGGTGAAACCCCGGTTTCATCACATTGGGGCGCGGGTGACGGGGAGCGAGGGGCGCGGGTGACGGGGAGCGACGGGCGCGGGACGGCTACGGGACGCGGAGCTCGACGCTGATGTTGCCGCGGGTGGCGCGGGAGTAGGGGCATCGCTGGTGGGCTGCCTCGGCTAGCTCGCGCGTCTGGGCCTGATCCAGGCTCGGGATGCTGATGGTCAGCGTGACCACCAGTCCGAACATGTCGCCCTCAGGCCCGACGCCGACCTGGGCGGTCACGGTGGAATGGCTGGCGTCCACGTGCGCCTGGCGGGCCAGGCCGCGCAGCGCGCTGTGGAAGCAGGCGGCGTAGCCGGCCGCGAACAGCTGCTCGGGGTTGGTGCCCGGGCCGCCGGGGCCGTCGAGCTCGGTCGGCACCGAGAGGTCGAGATCGAGACGGTGGTCCGTGGACAGCACGTGGCCGGCGCGGCCGTCGCCGGTGGACATGACCTCCGCGGTGTAAAGGATCTTGTCGGGCATGGGCAAACTTTATCGATCATGGTTGAGCGATACCAGCAAAGAGGGCATTCCCGGCGGCGGCCCGTGCTCGATTAGGGCACCTTATTTATCCGGGGGGATCCATCCCCCCGGACCCCCCCTTGGTACCCACAGATGTTTTATCCGCTCCAGGGGGGTACCTGTACGGCGTCAAGGCTTACGAAGGAGGTCCGAAATGCTGCTCATGCTCCTGCTCCTGCTGGTCGTCCTGGTGCTGTTCGGCGCGGGGTTCGCGCTGCACGTGCTGTGGTGGGTGGCCATCGCGGCGCTGGTCCTGTGGGTGATCGGCTTCTTCATGCGTCGCGCGTAAGCGCGATCAGTACGGCCAGGCCGGTCGCGGCCGCGGTGACGGCCCGGGAAAGCCGGACCGCGCGGCGGATGTCGTCTGGCTCTGAGGTCCGCCCTTCCCCCAGTCCCGGGCGGACCTCGGTGACGCCGCCGTAGACGTTCGTGCCGCCCAGGCGGAGGCCGAGGGCTCCGGCGAAGGCAGCCTCACACCGCCCGGCATTCGGGCTCGGGTGGCGGCCGCCGTCCCGGAGCACGGCCCGCGCCGCCGCCGCGGCCGGACCTGGCAAGCGATGTCCCTCTGCCGGAGGACTCTGGGCGGACGTTCCCGGCAGAGGGGCCATTTTTGTCTTTATGGTCGGCGCGCACGCGATGGTGAGCGCGGCCGTGACGCGGGCGGGCACCCAGTTGGCCGCGTCGTCCAGCCGGGCCGAGGCCCAGCCGAAGCGCAGGTACCGGGGCGACCGGTAGCCCACCATCGCGTCCAGCGTGTTGACCGCCCGGTAGGCGGCTAGGCCCGGCAGCCCCGCCACCGCGCCCCACAGCAGCGGCGCGACCACCGCGTCGCAGGTGTTCTCGGCCACGGACTCGATCACGGCCCGCGTCATCTCGGTCTCGCCGAGGCCGGCCGGGTCGCGGCCGCACAGGCTGGGCAGCACCCGCCGCGCTTGGGCAAGATCGTGCCGGGCCAGTGCCACCATGGCCCGTTCGGCATAAAAATGTAGCGAGCGGGCACCGGTGACGGCCCATACCGTGAGTGCGGCCGCTGCTACCTGCGACGACGGCCGGCCTCGCGTACGGCGGTCCAGGAGCGCGGCCGGGGCGGCGACGGCCAGGACGCAGGCGGCGGCGTGCGCGGCGCCGCGCAGCCGGGAGTCGGCGTAGTCGCGGGCCTCGAGCGCGGCCGCGGCCCGGCCGAACCCGGCCACCGGGTGAAAGCGCCGCGGGTCGCCGAGCAGCGCGTCGAGCGCCGCCCCGGCGGCCAGGCCGACGGCGAGCGGCCATTGGCGGGTTTTCAGCGGCCGGTGGCGGGACCTGGGCATCACGCCATTGTGCCCCTCCGGTCGTAGGACCATCGGCCGAGGGCGGGTGCGGCGGCCGGCCGATGTGCTTTCGCGTGATCGCGGACAGGCTGGCGGTATGCGAACGTATGCCGAACTGCCCGGGCTGATGACCGTGATGACCGGGGACGAGAAGCACGGGCCGAGCGCGACGTCCACGCTCGACGTGCTGTGGGTGCTGTACGACCAGGTGCTGCGGGTGTCGCCGGGCCGGCTGGATGATCCGGGCCGGGACCGGTTCCTGCTGTCCAAGGGGCACGGGCCGGCCGCGTACTACGCGGTCCTCGCGGCCAAGGAGTTCTTCCCGGAGTCGTGGCTGGCCGGGTTCGGCTCGGCGGGATCGCGGCTCGGGTATCACCCGGACCGCAACCTGGTGCCGGGAGTGGAGATCGCCAGCGGGTCGCTGGGACACGGGCTGCCGCTCGGGGTCGGGCTCGCGCACGGGCTGCTGGCGCGGGGGCTGCCCGGCCTTGGTGACCGAGCGCCCCGGGTGTTCGTGCTGGTCGGCGACGCGGAACTGGACGAGGGCAGCAACAACGAGGCGATCGTGTACGCCGGTGCCGTGGGGCTGCCGAACCTGGTCGTGGTCGCGGTGGACAACCAGTCCTCGTCGTACGGCTGGGGCGCGGGCGGCATCGAGGCGCACTTCGCGGTGAGCGGCTGGTCGGTGGCGCGGGTGTCCGGGCGCGATCACGCCGCGCTTTCCGCGGCGCTTTCGGCTTCCGGTTCGGAGTCCGGGCCGCGGCTGGTGGTGGCGACGGTGGAGGGAGAGTCATGAGTGACATGCGGACGGTTTTCGCGTCGACGGCCTCGGCGCTGCTGGACGAGGACCCGCTGACCGCGGTGGTGCTGGCCGAGATCTCGGCCGACCTGTTCGCCAAGGCGGCGGCGCGGCACCCCGAGCGCGTGCTCAACGTGGGAATCCGGGAGCAGCTGATGGTCGGCGTGGCGGGCGGGCTGGCGCTGGCCGGGCTGCGCCCGATCGTGCACAGCTACGCGCCGTTCCTGGTCGAGCGGGCCTTCGAGCAGGTCAAGCTGGACCTCGCGCACCAGGGGGCGCGGGCCGTGCTGGTCAGCATCGGCGCGTCGTACGACGCTGCTCGGGCGGGGCGGACGCACCAGGCGCCGGGGGACGTGGCGCTGCTGGACACCGTGCCGGGGTTCTCGGTGGTCGTGCCGGGGCATCCGGACGAGGTGCCGGAGCTGCTGCGGTCCGCGGTGGGCGCGCTGGACTCTTCGTCGACGTACGTGCGGTTGTCAAGCGAGGCCAACCGGTCGGCGCTGCCGGTGCGGCCGGGGCTGCAGGTGGTGCGTTCGGGCCGGGAGGCGGTGGTGGTGGCCGTGGGGCCGATGCTGTCACCGGTGCTCGACGCGGTGGGCGACATGGACGTGACTGTGGCTTACGCGACGAGCGTTCGGCCGTTCGACGGGGAGGGGTTGCGGGCGCTGGGCTTTTCATCCGTGGTGCTGGTCGAGCCGTACCTGGCGGGGACGTCTGCATATCTTGTGTCCTCTCTTGTGTCCTCGGCGCTGGCGGGGCGGGCGCACCGGCTGCTCAGCTTGGGCGTGGGGCGTTCGGAGGTGCGGCGGTACGGCACGCCGGACTACCACGCGGCGCTGCACGGGCTGGATGCGACGGGGATCCGGCGTTCGGTTGTTTCGTTTCTTTCCCGCCTTGACTTAGAGCGCGCTTCACGAGGTTGGCTGGGCCTTATGGAGTACCGCGTGATCGGGACCGACCCGGCGGGCAGCTCGAGGAGAGCCTGGCGGCGGTGGACCTGGAGCTGAGCGTGGCGCAGCGGGAGCGGCTGGACCAAGCGCACTGAAGCTAAGGTTTATGCACCTTAGGGTTATATAGCTTAGGTGTATAGTTCTACTATGAATGGAAAGGCCAGTAAGCCTGAACGGGTCTTCGACCGTGATGCCGAGTGGGACGGTCTGATCAGGTTTGCGAGCTCTGGGAACAGCGATGTACGCCTCGGGATCGTCAGCGGCCGCCGCCGCCAGGGCAAGACCTACCTGCTGGACGCCGTGGCCGACGCGTTCGGCGGCTTCTTCTTCACCGCTACCGACGCCACCGAGATCGAATCGCTAGCCAGCTTCGGCCGGGCGCTGGCCAGCCGGACCGGAGGTGGCCGGTATGCACTCGCCGACTGGGATGAGGCACTGCAGCGGCTGTTCGAGACGGTGAGCGAGGGCCTTGTCGTCATCGACGAGTTCCCCTACCTGAGTAAGGCCAGCCCGCCACTGCCGTCCTTGATCCAGCGCGCGCTCGGCCCGCGCGGGTACGCCCAGCGATCCACGGCGCGGCTAGTGCTTTCTGGTTCCGCCATGTCGGTGATGGGCGGCCTCCTCAGCGGGAACGCGCCGCTGCGCGGGCGTGCCAGTCTGGAGCTGATTGTGCGGCCGTTCGGCTACCGCGATGCAGCCACATTCTGGGGCATCAGCGACCCTCGACTGGCCGTGCTTGTCCACTCGATCGTGGGCGGCACTCCGGCCTACCGTCGTGAGTTCGTGGCGGGAGACTCCCCTGCCTCGCTGGCCGACTTTGATCCTTGGGTGCTACGAACCGTGCTCAATCCGCAGCTCCCCCTATTCCGGGAGGCAAGGTACCTGCTAGCCGAGGAAGCCGACATTCGCGATACGGCCATCTACCATGCTGTCCTCGGTGCGATCGCGTCCGGGAACGCCACACGCGGCGGAATCGCCGGGTTTATCGGCCGCAAATCCCCCGATATCGGGCATCCGCTCGCCGTCCTGGAAGACTCACAGCTGATCATCCGGGAGCTGGATCCCTTCCGCAAGGGCCGATCGTGGTACCGGATCACCGAGCCGCTTATCGTCTTCTACGAAGCTGTCATGCGCAGGGAATGGACCAGGCTGGAACGCGGAGACGCCGTGGGGGCATGGCGTAACTCACAGGCCACTTTCCTGGCCCAGGTAGTCGGACCGCACTTCGAGGCGCTCTGCCGGGACTGGGCGCTGTCGGGGCTAAGAGCCGAGGTCTTCGGCGAGGCACCAGGTCAAGTGGCGGCCGGCGTGGTCGCCGATCCGCTTCGCCGTGGCCAGATCGAGGTGGACGTGGCGGTATTCGCACCGGACGACCCCGGCCTTCCCCGGCGGGTGCTGTCGCTCGGTGAAGCCAAATGGGACAAGGTCATGACCGTCGGCCAGGTTGAACGGCTCCGCCGGGCTCGGGACCTGCTCGCGGTGAAGGGGTACGACATGAGTGCGACGAAGCTAGCCTGCTACAGCGGGGCAGGCTTCGACGTCGGCCTGCGCGATGCGGCTCGCGCAGACCCGCGGATCCAGTTGTTCGGCCTCGACGTGCTGTACGGCTGAGGCCGGCGAAGTGGCTGAGGCCGGCGAAGTGGCTGAGGCGAAGTGGCTGAGGCCGGCGAAGTGGCTGAGGCCGGCATCTTATTCGTAGACTGGGTTGTCCGCGGGGTCGCAGGTGCAACACACTGCGACCTGCACGTGGCCGAGGCGTGATGTTCGCCGGCCACAATGATCTCCGAGCGCCCGTAGCTCAGCCGGACAGAGCAGCTGCCTTCTAAGCAGCGGGTCGCGGGTTCGAATCCTGCCGGGCGCGCTGGCTGAACTGCGGAAACGCTTCACTGTGGAGCCTAGGAGGCCGACCACAGCGGTTCTGCAGCAGCATCCCAGCGCCAGGTGGACTCACCGCTGACCGGGCTGGACGAGCAGCAGGCGGGTGCCGCGGACCCGCGCGGAGCGCGATCATGCCCGCACCGTGGTCTCGTCGTTCGGCCTGTTCGTGATCGGGCGGATGGCCTACCGGGAGCCGGGCGGGGAACCGGCACCCGGCCGATGGGGCGCTGAACCTGCCGGCCCGCCGGGTACTCCTGGCCGGGTCCAGCAGGCCGCGCCATCTTCGAGCAGCCCGACGTGGCTGAAATCGAAACAGATCGCGAGGCGGCCATTTCATCTCTAAGGACGGTGCGACCTGCTATTGCGTCTTCAGCGCATGGAGCGTAGCGTCCGGCTCATGCGATCAGCGTCCTGATCTGCCAGGCAGCTGCCGAGGCCGACATCGACCCCGACCGGGTCAGCTTCACCCGCACCGTCCGCATCATCCGCCGGGCCATCGGCCCGGCGGCCTTTCCCCCTGAGCAGGAAGAACACCTCCGCACCGCGATCAAGGCCGGCATCACCAGGAAGCAGAACCTCAACCCGCAGCGCCGGCACCGGACTTATCCCAGGGTCATCAAGCGAGCCCGCCACAACTCCTACCGCGTCAAGCGAGCCAGCGACAAAGGAACCCGCCACGCCGGACCGCCGACCATAAACCTCGTCAACCTGCGCATATACGGACTCGCGGCATGATCAATTTACGGTAAGTGGCATTGCGCCCAGGCCTGTGCCCACGTCTTAATCCGAGCGCTCTGGACGGGATCACAGCCATACTCGGCAAATTCTTCATCTGGGTACATCAATGCGCGATCGAGCTGATCACGGAGATTCTCCAGCTGAAACTCACCATCGTCTAGCGCTGTACGGCCCATCGCAACCAAGTCAGGCTCACTAAAGACCTGCGCTGCGCCATGTACATCAATCACGTCCCGGAGCAATCCGCGGTCGTGCAGTGCACCCACCTTCAGCGCCACAGCGTCAGCAAGCGCCAGTACAGGTACGAACGACATCATCGTCGGAGAATGGTTTAGCGGTTCCTTGAGCACGTCGACGCGGTAGGCCGCCCCTGATGGCAACGCCACGTCCAAGTGCCCTTTCCTGCCGCTCGCCCTGAGCACCTGAACCTCGAAGCCGAAGTGACGGTAAGCGTCCGCAAGCGCTTCTGTGATCTCCTCCACCGGAGCACTATGCCCGGTGGCGAAGTCCACATCGTCAGACGGGCGGGTTACCAAGCCGTGGGCCTTGATCGCGTACCCGCCAGCCAGCGCTAACCCGTACTGTGCGCATACCGGGAGAGCAGCCTCCACCAGAAGCGCGTGCTCTCCTTCAATCACTTGCAGCCCTGACCGAGGCGAGCTCGGGAAAATGACCCTCCCATACGCGGCGCAGCGGCTGCGGGAGCCCAAGGCGCGTCCACTCTGACCGGAGCAAGTCCACGTTGAGCCAGCTCGTGTAGTGCTCGCGCGTAACACCGGAGGTAAGAACCGTCATGTGATACATGTACCGCTGGACCGGATTGGCGAGATCGAAGCTCCGCCGCCCCGACCAGGCCAGGTCATGGGGCAACTCCACGACACCGCCTGGCGGCCCTGCCAAGTGGCTGAGCGATGCCGGCAAGGTCTCCTCGACGCCGCTCCAGCGCGAGGGCAGATTCCGCCTGCCGCGAGCATCGTCCATGGAGCCATTCTGCCCCGGATCGAAGGAACAATCGAACTGAAACGCCGGACGGCGAGACCGCGGAACTCTCCGCGGCGGGGTGGCGATCCTCCGCGTCGCGTCCGCTTCCTCGTCCGTCGATGTCCGACGACGCCTAGACAGGTAGCCGACCATCACCGTCTCCAAGCGGATCAGCCTGACGCCATGCGCCGCCCGCCGGTGCCTTGGCGGACCCCGCCATAGGAAGGGGCCGGCTCAGAGATCAAGAGGCTCGCGTGGAATGGTTCCCAGTCTCACTACGCGAGAGCAGATAATTATGCGGATCTCGCTCCGAGGCGATGATCCCTTACGCTGGCCTTCCTGCGAGGACTACAGCGCACGGCCGTTACTGCCTTCTGAGCAGCGGGTCGCGGGTTCGAATCCTGCCGGGCGCGCTGATCTGCGGCTTTGCCTGCGCGGCGCCGCTTGCGCGGGTCGGCTACCGGACACAACCGTTGGCAGCTCAAGGCGGCTCGACCGCGCTCCGGTGTCAGTCAATGACTCCCTGAAGTCTTGTATCACATATGATACGATGAGATCAATCGCAGGAGGACTTCAGGGATGACCAGACCGGAATCTGACGCCCCTGGGCTCGCCCGGCCCGAGTTGGTACGCGTGCTCGAATCAGCGGCACGGCTCCAAGAGGTGGTTCCCGATGCCGTCCTGGTCGGCGGCTCTGCCGCGGCGCTGTGGGCCAATCACCGCTTCTCCTATGACCACGACCATGTGCTACAGGATCTCAGTGATCGCTTCGACGCCGTACTTGAAGCGATCGAAGCAACGGACGGATGGGTGACGAACCGGGTGACCCCGGGAAAGATTATCCTCGGCGAACTGGGCGATATCGAGTCTGGAGTCCGCCAGCTGATCCGGAGCAAGCCCTTGGAGGTCACGGAAGTGGAGCTTCCGTCCGGGCAAGTGCTCCGGGTACCGACGCCAGACGAGACGCTGCGGATCAAGGGTTACCTCATTGTCCGGCGTAACCAGGTTCGGGACTACCTTGATGTGGCGGCTCTTTCTGACCGGTACGGGATCGCTCACGCTGCAGATGTACTCCGGCACATTGATACCTACTACTCCGACCAGCGCGGCCCCGAATCGGAGGCTGTTGCGACCCAGCTCGCCCGGCAACTGGCCGACCCTAGGCCAGCTGACGCTCGTACGATCGGCCAGCTTGGCCGGTACAAGGGCCTGGATGAACGCTGGACCGACTGGGAGAACGTTACCGACGTCTGCCGCTCGCTAGCTGTGGAGATGGTGCAATGACCACCGCCCTGAGGTTCCGCAACATTGACGCGTCTCCGGACGACCCGGTGGAGACCTGGCCCTTCGAAGGCATCCTCGCGGCAGTAGAACGGGGCACCCTCCCGGATTGGCGCCGACTCGCGAGCGCGATCCGGGCCGATCCCTGGGGTCCAGTAGCTCATCAGGTCCTCGAAGCCGTTCACCTATCCCACCCCTACGGCACCACCGAGCTGCTGGAGGAGGTAGTAACCCGCGCCCGCAAGCTAGCCGCCGACTCAGAACGGGCGGATGTCGCATCCGAGGTGCAGGGCCTCGTCGCCAGATCCGGGCTGTCCAAGCAGGATTTCGCGGAGAGAATAGGGACCTCGCGATCTCGTCTGTCGACCTATATGTCTGGCAAGGTTGTGCCCTCAGCCACCTTGATGGTACGGATGCGGCGGGTCGCGCTGCACGCCTCTGAGATGACTACTCAAGCTGCGAGCTAGTGTCGCGTGGCGTTAATCATTTGACGCTTTGGGAATGGGCTTTCCCGCACGCTTCGCGCCCGGCGCTCGGTTTACGGGTGGTGAGCGCTCGTCTTCCTGGGTTCGGTTCTCAGCTGTCAGAGCACGTTTGATGCGCCATTCGGCATGACGGCCGGCCGTATTGTGACTGTGACGCTGACGGTTTGACACGGGCGCCGGCGTGTCCCTGCTGGCTGGTGTGCGGGCGAGCCCCGGGTGTCCGCGTTCGGGCCTAGTTCAGGATGCACTGTTTCAATGCGGCTGCGGCGTCGGCCAGTATGTGCCGGGACAGGTCCGGGTCGTCGACTGCCCGGGCCATGGAGATCGCGCCGACGAGGGCACTGAGGGTGAGGATCGCTTCGCGTTCTCCGGCTTGGCGGTCGGGGTTATCGATGAGGTCGGCCAGCACGGCCAGGCATTCCTTCACCTGGCGGGTATAGCTGCCTCGTTCCGGCCCGCCGGCGCGGGCGGCATCCGCGGCGATGCCGACCACGCCGCAGCCCGACTCGGGATGATCGCGGTGCCAGGTGCTGAGGTAACCGTCGACGAGCGCGGTATATCCACGCTGCCCGCCGAGATCGGCGGACGCCATCGTCCATGCGCTGCCCTGGGTAAGGGCGCGCTGCGCGGCCTCGGCGATGAGATGTTCGCGGGAGGCGAAGTGCCGGTAGAACCCGCCATGGGTCAGCCCGGCTTCCTTCATGAGCTCGGCGACGGCGAGGCGGTCGATGCCGTCGCGGCGGATCCGCGCCGCGGCGATGTCGAGGATGCGGTCATGGCTGGCCGCCTTGGCCGCTTGAGATGTGCCCACGATGGATCCTCCGGTTGGTGTCGGCGCGCTTGACGAGCAGGATGATATCTGTCATCCTCATCAATTATGGATGACGATTGTCATCTTGATGTGAGCCCATGCGGCAGCCGACCCGGGTCCATTGACCGTTCAGCCTCGAGACAGGCGGAAACCATGACCTCCGAAGGCACCGCGCAAGACCCGCCTGACCTCACCATCGAGGTCTACACGACCCCGGGCCGGCCGTTCACCAGTGCCACCCCGCCCGGAGGCCCGGGTGACCTGCCGACCTGGTCCCCGTCGTCCGCCACGCTGATCTACGGCGACCATAACGCGGTCCTCGTCGACACGCTGGTCACCTTTGACCAGGCGGACGCGCTGGCCGACTGGATCCAGACGAAGGGGCGGCGGCTGTCTCGCATCCACATCACCCACGGCCATGGCGATCACTGGCTTGGCCTGGCCCGGCTGATCCAGCGCTTTCCGGGAGCGAGGGGCCTGGCGACGGCTGAGGTCCTGGCCCAGGCGGCTGACCCCGCCATGGCCGGGTACTGGGAGGCGATCTTCCCCGGCGAGGTCCCCCGGGGGCGGGGAGAAGGTGCTGCCGGAGCTGCTGGCGGGCGACACGATCGACCTGGAGGGCAACGAGCTGCTGGTCATCCGGATCGGCCAGGCCGACACCGCGGAATCCACCGTCTTGTATGTCCCGTCGCTGGCCGCGGTCGTCACCGGGGACCTGGCTTACAACCAGGTGCACATGATGACCGCCGAGACCGGTGAAGCCGAACGGGACCAGTGGATCGCCAACCTGGATGAGGTTGCCGCGCTCGAACCCGCCGTCGTCGTCGCCGGCCACAAGAAGACCGGCAACGGCAACGATCCGAAGATCATCAGCGAATCCCAGCAATACCTGCGGGACTTCACCCGGATCGCCGCCGGAGAGACCACCACGGCCGGCATCGTCGCCCGGATGACCGAGCTCTATCCCGACTGGGAGAACCTCCGCACGCTCTGGCATTCCGCGCGAACAGCCATCGTGCGCAAGAACGGCTAGCTGGCAGCCTGAGGTGGTCTTGGGCGGGGAGATCTGGGACGAGCCGGTGCGCGGAGAAACCTTCCCGCCGCACCTGCTGGGCCTGTCCGGGATCGGGCAGCTCCGGCTGTTCCTGGACGGGAAAGCCGCTGCGCCGCCGGTCAGCCACTTGACGGGTGCGTATCCCACCGAGGTCGGCGTGGGCAGCGCTACGTTCGTCATGCCGGTCACCGGGTGGCTGCAGATACCGCCTGGCCTGATGACGGCAGGTGGCGTGGCCATCTTGGCCGACGGGCCGCTCGCGTGGGCGATCCAGAGCGGATTGCCGCCGGCGACGGGGTATGCGACCACCGCGGCGGCGCCAGTGTCCGGCGCGACTTCGGCGTCTTCGTGTCACCCCCGGCACGATCGGCCCGCCACACGAACACCGCGAGCTCCTCGTGATCGAACCCGGCCTCGGTGACCGGCTGCCACTGACCTCCGATCCAGGCGACCACGTGGTCCCAGAGCAGCGCCCGAACCTCCTCGGTCCGCAGCACTCGGGGGCCACGCCCTTGTAGTCGTGGGGAGCCATCGGCGGTCGACGTGGCGCCATATGAAACCTTCTGCACTGCTATCGCATTATCGATACTATTTTCGTTTACTCGAACATTAGCGAAGGTAACAGGATCCACGGGGCCGGATGGCGGGGACCCGTGAGAAATTTCTCTTGGCAGAGCGATGGATCCGGGGCGAGTCGTTCGTCTCTGAATCAGGACACGGCTGGAGCAGGCCGCCGGGACAACGGAGTGTTGGATGACGCAGTACCTGATCTCGTTCGGCGCCCACGCGATGGACCACATCTCCGACCAGGACATGCCCGCCGTGGCCAGGGCCGCGCGCGCGGCGGTCCAGGAGGCCATCAACGCCGGCGTGTACGTATCCGCCGGCGGGCTGGAAAACCAGCCGGCGAGCATCGTGGCCACCGACGGGGCGGTCACCGACGGCCCGTACCCGCAGGCCATCGGCGGGCTCACGCCTGCCTGGCGTGCCATATCTTATTCAGTAGCCGGAGCCCCCGCTTGGTGCCGCCGTGACGATAATGCGAACTGGGTCGCGGCGTGGCGAGCCAGCGGCAGGACGGGAGGGCGGCATAAGCATGCACGCGAAGGACAGCGCTTACGCTCTGCTGATCGACGGCGCCACGATCGAGATCCGGGCGGCGCGGCCCGATGACTTCGACGCGGTGCGGGACGTGCACGCCAAGATGTCCCCGGACAACCTGTACCTGCGCTTTTTCAGCATGAGCCCGCTCGCGGCCGAGCGGGAGGCGCGGCGGATATGCCGCGAGCCCGGGCCGGACCACGCGGCGCTGCTGGCCCTGCTGGACGGCGAGGTGGTCGGCTGCGGCACCTACGAGCAGGCCGGTACTGGGTCCCGGTCCGCGGAGGTCGCGTTCACGGTCGCCGATGACCTGCAGAACCGTGGCATCGGCATGCTGCTGCTGGAGCACCTGGTCTCGCTGGGCCGCGGCCGGGGGTTCCGCGCCTTTACCGCGGAGACGCTGAGCGAGAACGCGGCCATGCTGCGAGTCTTCGCCGATGCCGGGCTGCAGGCGCAGCGCGCCCTGGTGGACGGCGTGTATGACTTGACGTTCCCGCTGCCTGCCGATGAGGCGGACGCCGCCCTGGGCACCTACCGCGATACGGTCGCGGTGCGGGAGCGGTCAGCGGACGTGGCGAGCATGCGGCACGTGCTGATGCCGGCCTCGGTCGCGATCATCGGCGCGAGCCGGCGCCCCGGCTCGGTCGGGCGGGCCATCCTGCAGAACCTCATCAGCGGCGGCTTCCCCGGCCCGGTCTACCCGGTCAACCCACACGCGGCCGAGCTGGACGGCATCGGTTGCCTGCCGTCGGCGGCCGCGCTGCCGGACCAGGTGGACCTGGCGGTCATCGCCGCGCCGGCCGGGGCGGTGCTCGGGATCGCCGAGGATTGCGGACGGCGGGGCGTCACGGCGCTGGTCGTGATCGCGGCCGGGCTCAGCGGCCCGGCCCGCGCAGAGCTGCTGGAGATCTGCCGCCGCTATGGTATGCGGATGGTCGGGCCGGCCAGTTTCGGCGTGGCCAACCCCGGCATCGGCCTGGACGCGACGTTCGCGGCCCGCCATCCTAGAGCGGGAATGGCCGGGCTGGCGCTGCAGTCCACCGGCGGCACCGGCTTCGTGCTGGTGGAGCACCTGTCCCGGCTGGGCGTGGGGATCTCCTCCCTGGTCTCGCTGGGCGACAAAGATGACGTGTCCGGCACCGACATGCTGCAGTGGTGGGAGTCGGACGGGGCGACGAAGCTGGCCTTGCTGTACATGGAATCGATCGGGAACCCGCCCAAGTTCGCCCGCACCGCCCGCCGCGTGGGCCGCACCATGCCGGTGCTGACCGTGGCCGTGGGCCGGTCCGCGACGGGCGGGCGGCTGGCAGGGGCCCGCTCCGCGAAGGCGGCGACCCCGCTGGTCACCCGGCAGGCCCTGTTCGAGCAGTCGGGCATTATCGCCGCCGCTAACCTCGGCGAGCTGCTCGATGCCGCAGCGCTGCTGGCATCGCAGCCGGTGCCCGCCGGGGGCAGGGTGGGCGTGGTGTCCAACACCCGCGGCGCCGCGGTGCTCGCCGCCGACGCGTGCGGCGACGCGGGCCTGCAGGTCGCCGACCTGGCCGCGGACACCCAGCGGGCGCTGCGGGACATGCTCGGCCGCCAGGCCCTGGTAGCCGGGCCGGTCGATACCACCGTGCTGGTCGCCCCCGGCCACTTCCGCCGGTGCCTGGAGCTCGTCGGCGCCGATCCGGGCGTGGACGCGGTGCTGGCGCTGACGACCGCGACCGCGGGCAGCGACCTGGTCCCCGAGGTGGGCGCCGCGCGGCTGCCGGTGCCGATCGCCGCGGCGGTGCTGGATCAGGTCGAAGTGGTCCGGCTGCTGCGGGGCGCCGGCGGGGATTCCCCTCCGGTCCCGGCCTATGCCTACGCCGAGTCGGCCGCCCGCGCCCTCGGCCACGCGGCGCGCTACGGCACCTGGCGGGCGGCCCCGCCGGGACGGGTGCCGGACCTGGCGGGCCTGCGCCAGGACCGGGCCAGGGACCTGGTCGCGAGCGTTCTCGCCAGCCCGCCCCGCGGTGGCTGGCTGGCCCTGGACCCTACCGTGGAGCTGCTCGGCTGCTACGGCGTCCCGCTGGCCGACAGCATCGGGGTCATCACCGCGGACGGCGCCGCCGCGGCGGCGGCCCGGTTCGGCGGCCCCGTCGCGCTCCGTGCGGACGTGCCCGGCCTGCTGCGCACCAGCGACGCCGGCGACGTGCTGACTGATCTGCATGGCGCGGATGAGGTCCGGCGCGGGTTCGGCTCGCTGAAGGAGATCTTCGGCAGGCGGCTCGCCGGCGTCATCGTCCAGCCGGTGGTCACCGGCGGCGTCGAGGTGCGGATCAGCGTGCTGCACGAGCAGGTGGCCGGCCCGCTGGTGCTGTTCGGGCTCGGCGGCGCCGACGGCGATGGGCTAGCTGACCGCGCCGCCCGGCTCGCTCCCCTGACCGACGCCGACGCCGACGACCTGATCCGGTCGAGTCGGGCCGCCTCCCGGCTGCTCGGCCGCCGCGGGGCTCCGGCCGCCGACCTGGGCGCGCTGCGGGACATGCTGCTGCGGGTCTCCCGGATGGCCGATGACCTGCCGCAGATCGCCGAGCTCGAGCTGAGCCCCGTCATCGCCCGCCCCAACGGCGTCCAGGCCGTCGACGGCCGGATCCGCATCCAGGCCGCCGAGCCCGCCGACGCCCACCTGCGCCGGCTGCCATGACGGACCAGCCAGCGGCGCCGAGGAGCGCCGTCGGCGTGGCACCCCCGCGACCGGGCTCAACGATGCGGATCCGTCAGCGTAAGCGATGCCAGGGAAGGTATCCGGCCCCCGGCTGGCCGGGAGTGCGGGTAACGGTGGAGGATTGCCGGCATCTCCTCACCGTGCTTGAGTGGTGCATGGCCTGTACCTTGCATGTTGCCTGGGACGACCAGCTCGCGGGTTATGACTTCGGGTCCGGCCATCCGCTGGCACCGGTGCGGGTCGAGCTGACGATCGAACTGGCCCGCGCCTTCGGTGTGTTCGCGGCGGCCGGGGTGTCGGTCGAGCGCCCGGCGCCGGCCACCGACGGGCAACTGGAGACGGTGCACCTGCGACGCTACATCGCCGCGGTGCGGCAGGCGGGCGGCCCGGAGCCGGGCCCTCCGGCGCTGGGTTTCGGCCTGGGCACCGAGGACAACCCGGTATTCGCGGGCATGCACAATGCGTCGGCGCTGGTGGCCGGGGCCACCCTGGCCGCCGCCCGGGCCGTGTGGACCGGCGCGGCGCGGCACGGCGCGAGCATCGCCGGCGGGCAGCATCACGCGATGCGCGACAGCGCGAGCGGGTTCTGCGTGTACAACGACCCGGCGATCGCGATCACCTGGCTGCTCCTGGCGGGAGCCGAGCGCGTCGCCTATGTCGACGTCGACGTGCATCACGCTGACGGGGTGCAGGCCGCCTTCTACGACGATCCGCGGGTGCTGACGATCAGCCTGCACGAGCATCCGGCGACGCTGTGGCCCGGCACCGGGCTGCCGTCCGAGACGGGCGGGCTGGGGGCGCCGGGATCGGCGGTGAACGTGGCGCTTCCGGCCGGGACCGGGGACGCCGGGTGGCTGCGTGCCTTTGACGCCGTGGTGCCGCCGCTGCTGCGGGCGTTCCAGCCGCAGATCCTGGTCAGCCAGCACGGCTGTGATACGCACTGGCTCGATCCGCTGGCTGGCTTGCGGCTGTCGATCGACGCGCAGCGCGTCGCGCACGCCGCGATCCACCAGCTGGCCCACGAGGTGGCCGGCGGCCGCTGGCTGCTGACCGGGGGAGGCGGCTATGAGCTGCTCGAGGTCGTGCCGCGGACCTGGACGCATCTGCTGGCCGAGGCAGCCGGGTGCCCGATCGACCCCCGTGCGCGCATCCCTGCCTCCTGGCGCGAGTACGCGTTCCGCCGCACGGGCCGGCATGCACCGGAAGTGATGACCGAGGGCAGCGAGCCAGAATTCGCGCGGTTTGAGGCCGGATACGATCCGGCCGATCCGGTCGACCGGGCTATCATCGCGACCCGTTCGGCTGTCTTCCCCGAGCACGGGATGATGCCCGAGCCCTAGAACAGGGTCTGCCTGTTGCTGGTGGACGGCTTTCCGGCCAGGTTGTCGTTGGCCTGCGGCACCGCTCCCGTTGCGGGCGGCAGGTGTTCTGGCCGGGTATTACGCCGGATCCGGTGCGGCGTGCGGGTTGGTGTGGACGGTGCGGAGCGAGGCCGGGACGGCCCACCACTGGTCGGGACGGTCGATGACCGGGGCACTGAGCCCGTTTTCGAGGACGCGGGCCAGGCGAAGCAAGAAGGCGGCGATTCCCGCGGCGCCTTGCATCCACGAGGTACCCGGTGGCAGCAGCGGCGGGTCCTGGCGATGTTCGGTGAACCGCCACCGCGCCCCGGCTTGGTCGCGGATCGCACGCTCGGCGAGGGCGTCGGCCATCGTGCAGGCCGCCTCGAGCAGCGCCTCGGCCTGCGCGTGGTCGGCGCAGTCTTGCGCCGCGTCGAGCAGCACGTCTGCGACTCCTGCGGTGCCGCAGCAGCGGCCGTCGTTATCCCAGAAACCCGGGCGGAGCCGCCGGGGCACACCGGAGGCGAGGATCGAGTGCAGGCATCGGTGCCGCAGCCGCCCTACCGGCCACCTGGCGACCTGGTCGACACCAGCGGCAGCCAGCGCGGCGAACAGCTGGGAGGTCCCGGCGGGCCCGTGGCACCAGTTGTAAGTGACCGGCTCCACATCCCGGGTGGAGTACGGCAGGGTGTGCGGAACGATGAGCCCGCCGTCATCGAGCGAGCCCACCGCAAGCAGGTGCTGCGCACCGAGCCGGGCGGCAGCGACAAAGTCCGCCCGGCCCAGAGCCACCCCGGCGATGGCCAGCGCTGTAGCCACCCCGGCAGTGCCGTGGGAGTAGTTCGGCATCCTAGACGGCCATCCGGGCAGCATCGCCCAGTCCAGGCCGCCCTCGGTCCGGTCGGCCGCGGCAAGCAGGGCCTGGCCACCGGTCGTAGCGATGTCCGCGGCGTGCTCACCACCGGCCCAGACAGCAGCCAGCACCACGCCGGCATTGCCCAGGACCAGATCTGTCACCGGAGCCGCCGAACCCGGCTCGATCCCCAGCGTGGTATGCCACCCCTGCGGGGTCATCAAGCTGGCCAGCCGGGCCAGCGGTACCTGTTCGCTGCCCGGGGCGAGCAACTTCAGCGCGGTGACGTCACCGGCCAGCCCGTCATACAGCGACGGCTCAGCTCGGGTGGGCGCCACCGCGCAAAGCCGGGCCACAATCCCAGCCACCAGGGCCTGCTCCACGCCGGTCAGCGCCCGGTACCGGCCGATCTCAGCCAGCACCGGAGCCAAACCGCCGATACCCGCATACAGCGAGTCGCGGTCGGCGCCGGGCCCGGCCGGCCGCCCATCAGGCGGCACCGCCTCAGGCAGCCACGGGCCGTCGCTTTCCCGGACCTGGCTCATCACCCAGACCCAGGCTGCTTCACCCAGTTCCCGGTAACCCACACCCCGCGCCACCAGGTCAGGCTACGCCCCGGCACCCGCCAACGCCGACGCTGGCAGCCGACCGGTAACCCGCGCACATAACAGGCAGACCCGCTCCCGACGGGGGCCCTCAGCTGGCAGCTTCAATGCGGCCGCCAGCAAACCGAGAACGGCAGGGATCTCGTACCCCGACGCGAATGCAACCGCAGTCGCTAAGCGTGATCGGAAGACCGGGTCGCCGAGTTCCTCCCTGCCGATTCCGTCTTCGCGCGGTTTGCCGGTGCCGCGATCGTGCAGGGACACAGAACACCCGCTTATGTGGGCCGAGCCGTGCCGGGACTGTGGATCCCGGCGTGCTCTCATCACCGGCTCCTGCTGGGTCAGCGGGCAGAAGCTGTGGAAACTGACCCGTCCTCGCGCCGGGCCGATGGTGGCGAGTCCTGGGCTCAGCGATACCTGCTGGCTATGGCCGTGCGGCGGATGTTGCCGGCGTCATCGTGCAGCGGCTGGTCCGGGCGCTTGAAGCTACGCGGGTGCTTCTAAGCCGGCAGCCGCGCCGCGAGGTGATGGCGCAGTTCCTCGTCGGTGACCGCGGCCCGTACATAGGCAATGGCATGCGGGACCTGGCCGAGATCGGCGCGTGGAATCCCGGCTACGCATACGTCGAGCACCTCCGGATGCCCGGTGCGCGCTGCCTCTATTTCCGCGGGATAGACGTTGGCGGCGCCGACCAGCAGCATGCCGGACTCGCGGTCGGCCACGGCGAGCGCGGGTCCGCGGTGCCGCCAGTTCCTCTCCGGATCCATCCAGGAAACTTCCTCCCCGCCCGTGCCCACCGTGACGCTGCCCCCCGGGCTGCCGGACGGCCCTGCCGGTCCCGAAGGCCCAGGCGAGCCCTGCGGCCCGGCGCCCCGCTAGGCCAGGCGGTCCCGATGGCCCCGCGGGCCCTGCTGGTCCTGTCGCGCCAGTCAGTCCCGTGGGACCAGGCGGGCCGCTAGGGCCTGCGGGACCCGTCGGCCCGGCGGGTCCTGGCTGCCCCTGCTCGTTCCACGAGATCGTGGTGGTGCCGTTCGGGCACGTCGTGCCGGTGTTCTGCAAGACGATGACGTGGCTGCCGTTCACTGCCCCGTTGGCGTAGCAGCCGTAGATGACCCCGCCGCTGACCGGGGTCCGCGCGGCCGCTGCCGCGTAGGCTGCGCCGCCGCCACCACCAGGGCGGTGACCACTGCGGGTAGGGCATAGCGTGCCTTGATCCTCATCGGGGTTTCCTTTCTCCCGCTCTTCCGCCTGACAATGGACCTCTCCTGGTCCACAGGGCGCCGGCGCGCTCAGCGAGCCTGGGCGAGAACGCCGGCCCCGTCAGGGTCACCCGGTACTCGCGGCCAGGCAGCCGGTCCAGCCGCCGGTCTCAAAGGTCTGCACGGTGCACTGGGCGGTCTGCGGGTAGTAGGCGCCCATCTGCTCTTGCACCGTGGCCGGCGGGATGATGTCGGACGGGCTGGCGGGCGGGCTGATGAAGGTGAAGCCTTCCGGGTAGAGCGTCTGCTGGGAGAGCATGTTCCGCAGGATCTGAAGCTCGGGAGTCCCGGGATGGCTGGCCGACGTCGGGATCCAGGTCGCGGCGTTGGCCGTCAGGGATGACGGCGACGGCTTGTCCGAGGGCAGCGAGGAAACGACGGTGTAGTAGCCGTCGTCCAGCGTGGTCAGGAAGTCCGGAGTCCCGCCGAAGATCGCTTTGGCGCCGCGGCCGACTTCGACCACCGGGTAGGGCGATTCGGCCAGGTAGTTGGATATCGACCAGTAGCGGACCTGGAATGCCGGGCTGCCCCAGGAGACCGGAGCGGCACCGATTGAGTCTCCGGGTGTCCCGCTGCCCGCGCCGGTCGGGCTTGACGGGGCCTTGCCATGGGTCACTACGACATAGCCTCGCCGCGGCGTGAAGCTCATCACGATATAGCCGTTGACCGGGTTGGGAAACAGTCCGGCCGCTGATGCGGCCGATGGGCCGAAGTACTGCAGATCCGGGGCGCAGTCGGACGTGCACGAGGCGGGCGTGCCGCCGCTGCTCAGCTTCTCCTTCCGGGCTGAGAGCACCGTCGCCAGGGCGGGGAACTGCTTCGCTGCCGACGAGGGGCACGGGGGCAATGTGGTGCTGTGCCCATTGTGCGTGACCGTGACAGTCGGAAGCTGGACGGCGGTATTGCCGCCCGAAGGAATGTAGGTCCGGAAGATCACGTAACCCACCCCCGGCGGGCCCGTCGGGTTAGCCGGCGGGTTCTGGTCGATCATCGGGATCGCGTTCTCGGACGTCTGCTGGGCGGCGGTAGCCCCGGGAATGATGCGGACAGTGAAGTTCATCGCCGACCCCAACTGGCCCGTGACCCACGGGTTCTCCGAACCCTGGTCCGGCACGATCTGGTAGTCCGAAAGATCCGATGGCACGCTGCTTTCGTCGACCGTGTTCGTGAAATCCTGGAAGGAGTCGTTATAGACGGTAAACGACATGAACCGGCTTGTCGGGAAGGTGCCTTGGATGGTCAGCGAATTCCCCACGCTGGCGATGAACGGAGTGGTCCAGTAGGTCGCATACGGGTCCGGCGCGGCCACGTTCACTTTGGACGGCGTGGTCTCCAGCGGCCATGAGCAGCCGGGAAACGCCGTGGGCAGCGTGACCGCCGTCACTGCCGCGTGGACACCGTCGCCGCCAGGTTCAGGCGCGGGTGCGGCACCGGCCTGCGAACCGGCAGCGAGGGCAAACGTGACCGCCGTCAACGCCCCGACGGCAATCATAGCGTGCCCTTTCCGTGCCTCAAATAGAAGGGAAGGGCGAGATTCGCCAGAGAACGTCATGCAAGTGACCCCCTGAGCCCCCGGAATGCGCGACGCTGGCCGTCGGCCTTGACTATCCGGCAGGTTACAGCAATAGTTAACGAGCCGCTATTGCGGCGCGCCAAGACCGTGATGTCCTTTAGATGGTAAATCGCCCTATAGCTGGGCAATAGGGCAGTGTTCAGACGCAAAAAGCACGCCCTTTCCAGCCAGCATCCCGAGAAAAATCAGCATCATTGCCTGGCGCGGGAGAACCCGCGGCCTAACTGTGGAAGCGAGGGTTTAGCGCCGCATATGAGGGCGCATACTCTTCGTAGCCGGGCAGAATTCGGGGCCAATCGCGGGGATCGTGGGCTGCCGGGCACCGTGGCGGGCAACGCCGACTTCACCCATCAGCTCACCAGCCGGATCGCGTGGCTGATCCTGGCCGTGATCGCGATCTCGTTCATCCTGCTCACCACCGCGTTCCGGTCGGTGGTGATCCCCGCCAAGGCGGCGGTACTCAACATCCTGTCGATCGGTGCCGCCTACGGGGTCATCGTCGCCATCTTCCAGTGGGGCTGGGGCGCGAGCCTCATCGGGGTGCACACCACGCTGCCCATCCCGGCGTACGTGCCGATGCTGGTGTTCTGCATCGTGTTCGGCCTGTCCATGGACTACGAGGTCTTCCTGCTGTCCAGGATCCACGAGGCCTGGATTACCACACGGGACGCCCAGCGCAGCGTCGCGATCGGGATCGGGGCGACCGCGAAGGTCATCACCACCGCGGCCGCCATCATGATCGTCGTGTTCACCAGCTTCGTGCTCGACACCGACCCCACGGTGAAGATGCTGGCGATCGGGATGGCGTTCGCGGTGCTCATCGACGCGTCACTGGTCCGCATGGTGCTGGTGCCCTCGGTCATGACCCTGCTCGGCAGCGCCGCCTGGTGGATGCCGCGCTGGCTCGAGCCCATCGTGCCCCGGCTCCAGCTCGAGGGGAGCACGGCGGCAGCGGCCGCCGATGGCGGAGAGCCTCCCGCTCCGGACGAGCAGGATGCAGGGACGACTCAGCCCTCACCCAGCCGGGACGGCCCAAGTAAATCCATCCCGAAGCCGAGAAGGTGGAAGGACGAGGAGGTCGAGGCGAGCGCACCTCAAGGCGCCCGAATCTCGCAGTCGCCTCCTGCGGACCGGCACCCTGATCCACTCGCGCCGGACGACTAAAGCAGTCAGGAAAGGCAGGCGGCTCAGTGAACCGACGGCCTGGGCCGAAGGTTCGCCTCCGACTCCTCCTGCGGCGGAAGCACTTGTTCAGGGTCTACCGGCCGAGGTCTCGGCCGATGATCTTCTTCATGATCTCGGTGTGACCCACCCGGCGGCGATGCGCTCCTCGCGGATCAGGTGCACGCACGCGTTGATGAGCGCCAGGTGCGAGAAGACCTGGGGGAAAGTTCCCAAGGTGCCAGCCGTCGTGCGGTTCTATCTCCCGGACGGCCCTCGAAGCCATCAACGGCACCCGCGGCCTCCACCAACGAACTTCGCCGGGCCCTCTAAGCCATCAACGGCACCGGCTGACTTGCGCACTAGCGTGGCCGAAGTCGGGGCCAGACCCGCCAGAAGTTGACCGCTATAGTGGCAATTCGCCGAACCCGGCCGCTGGCGCGACAACCCCCACGTCCTTGGGCTGACCGGCATGCGCGCAGAATCCCCGTTAGGGCGCGGCATGGACACCACTCCGCAGACCCTGCAGCTGGCGGCATAACGGCGGCGATGCGCGCGCGCCATGACCAACGCCGGTCACGGAAGGTGACGCGGCGGCGGAATGCCCGGGACGGCGGGTCGCCGGCTCGGCGGCGGCAAGCAGGATAAACCCGCGGCTTGGTCGTGAGTTGGCGCGGATCGCTGTGATCTGGCGGATCTGCCGGGCTGGTGGCCGAGGCGGGGGCCGGAGTTTGATCTGCGTTGCCGGCTCGCGGGTGCGGTGCCGGTGCCCGGCTGGCAGGATCAGATCGTGGCCCGGCCCGATCGCGGATCAGGTGCAGCCAATGCCCATGCCGCGTGGCGCCTGGCGGTGGCTGTGCAAGCTGCCCGGGCATACGCGGCCAACGACAAGCTCGCCGCGTTGACCGTTGCCGGGTCGATGGGGGCCGGCCTGGCCGGCCGGGGAGACGACCTGGCCGTCCAGGACCTGCTCACCCGCGCCGGGCACGCGGTGTTCGGCGCGGTCCTGGCGCTCAACGGCATCTACTCCCCGCATCTGATGATCAAATGGCAGAGCCACCTGATCAGCGAAGTGGACGTGACGCCCGGGCATTTCGCCGAGCGTCTTGGCCTGCTAGCGACCAGCGGGAACGCGCAGGCACTGAGGGAAGCTGAAACCCTGCTGGCCGACACCGTCCAGCTCGTCAAAGCGCGCACCGGCGCCGACATCAGCTCGTTCTGCCAAGAACTGTCACAGCGCCGCCGCGCGGTCGACCCGCCGCCTGCCAAGCACAGACCTGCCACTCCATAACGCCCGGCGCCCGCAGATCAGCTGGTGGTGTGCTCCGGGCGGCCTGTTCCGCCTGCTGATTCGGCGCGGTGTATCGCCCGCATGGCGCCGAGGAACAGCCGCTGCTGGCTGAACGCCAGGCGGGCGGCCCGGAGCCCGGCGGTCGCCGCCATATCGCTCAGCGGGCCGCTCGGCCTGCCGTACATCTGCCGCGCCCAGCGCGGCAGGGTCGAGAACGCCAGGGCGCTTACCGGCGGCAGCCCCAGTTTCAGCACCCGGTTGCCCTCTGGCACCGGAGGGTGGAAGGTCAGCCGCAGCGCTTGTTTCGCCTCGTCGCACGCGTACAGCCTCGGCCTGATCTCCTCATAGTAGGCGCCGAGCTCGGCCATGGAAGCGGGCGCCGCCTCGCGGTCGACGCCGATCAGCTCCGCGCTCGCGCGCTGCTCGTCCACGAAGACGTCGAGATCGGCAGCGGAGAACGGCAGCCGACTGCGCCGGGCTATGTCGGCGCAGGAGGCGACCTCGCCGCAATGCACCCACAGCAGCAACTCGGGTTCATCCACCCGGTACCGCGTGCCGTCGGGGTCGGTTCCGGTGAGCGCCTGGTGAATCTTGCGCACACGACGTCCCGCCCGTTCGGCCTCGGCCGTCGTCCCGAACGTGCGCGTCTCGATGAACTTCCTCGTCCGCCTCAGCCTGGCCCAGGCATCCGCTGGCTGGGTGATCGTGGCGGCGTTCTGCAACGTGCCGCGTATCACTCGCGGGTGCAACGCCTGCAGGTACAGCGCGCGGATAATCGCCACCCACATGATCCGGCTGCTCATGACACGCCAGGTCACCGACTCCGGGCCGAACAAGCCCTCGTCTTCCCGGGCAGGATCATCCGGGCTTGTATACGTATAGGGCGTGCAGGACATCGTCTTCCCTGCGTCAGTCAAGACAGTCGCAGCCAGGGTGCGAACGTGCTGCGTTCTTACGGGCAGAGTCGCACGCCGGCCGGCATCGTGGCCAGCATAGCCGCACACATAACTCCGTCGGAAACGGCACCGCGGCCAAGCTGCCATCATCCATTCTCCGTGCACAGCGGATATCGCTCGTCAAGCGGTGCGGAGCCGAATGCTGTTTATCCACGGGTGGCGGCGCGGGCCCGAGCGCGTGTCCGGGCACGTCCAGGAGGCCATGGCCGCCCGCGGCAACCTCGCCGTCGCCTGGAAGGCTGCGGGGGGCCTGGGCCGGGCCATCCCCTTATGCCAGGCTGATGACATGCGCAAATACGTGATCATGGGGATTCAGGGCAGCGGCAAGGGCACGCGGGCCCCGGTCCCGGCCGCGTAACCGGCCAGCTTGCCCGCCGCCCGCAGCTGGACTCTCCACATAGCGTGGGCGGCGCCTGCTTAGCCTGTGGGCAGCCCCACACCCCGCCCCCGTCTGCGCAGGTCACGCCTAAACGTGATCAGCCGGTCTGACACGATGTCCGCGCCGTCGATCAGGCTGTCCTGGACGGGTATAGGTGCCTTGCTCAGGTGTACACGCTGCCGTCGTGGCGGGTCCGGCGACCAGGGCAGAAGCAGGGTCTCCGGACCCGCGAGGTCAAGATCACACGGCCGCGCCGGTGATCTGGTTTAGTGCCTGCGCATGAACAGGACGACAAGCACGATGATCGCGATGAGAACA
Organism: uncultured Actinomycetes bacterium; assembly: GCA_963819785.1. Lineage (GTDB taxonomy): Bacteria > Actinomycetota > Actinomycetes > Streptosporangiales > Streptosporangiaceae > Palsa-504. Next base: position 180,168 of record CAWFXW010000028.1, read on the forward strand.
AGTGTTCCGAAGCCGATAAACATGGAGGTGCTCCTCTCGTATCTTCGGGGCTCAAGGCGGTGAGCCCGGTGGGCGGGGCGGGGAGCCTCGCGGAGCAGGACGGCGGGCCCGGGGCTGTGATGGCGCAGCCCGCGGATCCCTGCGTCAGGTTTGGTGGTAACGGTCATGCCCGGAGGCGGGCGGCCCAGGTCGCAGCCGCGTGGCGGGCGTGAGGGCTCCCGCGCGGCAGGGGTCAGTGCTTGACGGCGTCCTTGACCTTGTCCCCGGCCTGCTTGAGGTTGCCTTTGATCTGGTCAGCGCGGCCTTCGGCGCGGAGACGCCGTTCTGCCGGCGAGCCGCCCGGCGGTCTTCTTGAAAGCGCCTTTGACTGCTTCGGCCTTGTGCGCGATCTTCTTGGCGGTACTCATGGGAGGCTGCCTTTCGTGGGTCATTCCGCGGGCGCGGACGTATTGGCGGGGGTCTGGGCGGCGGGGGTCTGGGCGGCCTGGCCGGACAGCGTTTCTGCCCGCCTGGGCCGGCGCGCGAACAGGCGCGGCCTGCCCGCCCGGTGGCTGCCGCTGCCGCTGGCGGTGCCGGCGCGGGCGGTCTCGCGCTGGTCGAGCAGGTCGTCGCGGTCCTGGCTGACGGCGGCGGTCTCGCGGCGGGACTTGCTGAGTCCGCGGCGGGCCTCACGGCCGCGGCGGGAGGTGCGGCGCGCGCCGGCCAGCAGCAGGCTCAGCCCGAGCAGGGCCAGTGCGCCGACCACGATGCCATAGAGGAACAGGGTGCCGGTGGAGCCGGTCACGTGGTAGCCGAACACCGCGAAGGGGTGGGTGAGCGCATGTCCGCTGCCGCTATTGGACAGGACGCCGGCCACGCCGGCGACCACCGCTGCGATCAGGATGGCGAGCCCGATAATGATGATCATGATGTACTCCGGTGAGCTGAGTTACTGACATAGGCGGGCGGACCGTGGCGCCCGCCGCCGTGCCGGTTCCGGGTGGCCCGGATCCGGCACGGCTGGGCGGGCCGGCACGGCTGTGCCGTTTGCGGGAGCGTCCTTGCTGGCCGTGCTCAGCGGTGCGCGAACCGGCGGGAACCGCTGGACCGGCTGCTGATCAGGTGGAAGACGAGCAGCAGGACGGCAGCGCCGACGATGGCAGTGAGCCAGGTAGACAGGTTGAAGAACCCGTTCAGGGTGTGGACGTGGAACAGCTTGGTGGCTGCCCAGCCGCCGCCCAGCGCCCCGGCGACGCCGATCACGCAGGTCAGGATGAGGCCCTGTGATCTCTTGCCGGGGATCAGCATATTGGCGAGCAGGCCTGCGCCCAGGCCGAGAACGATCCATGCGATGATGCCCATAACCGACTCCTTAAGTCAGTGACCAAGTGACGTACGCGGTGGTCGGTCATGCTGGGTAGATCGCGGTAGGGAGAAGAGGTTCTCCCCGGGTTCTCACCGTCCTTTGGCCGTGGCGTCGTGCCCGGCACCGGTCCGTGTACCAGTAAAAAGCTCCGGTCCTGCCGCTGCATCCGCGGATATCACGGGTACAGCTGCCGGGGTCCGGAGCAATGCCTTTATTATATACCTTTTTCGCGTACTTAGGGCTTTCCGCAGTCGGCGGCAGGGCACCGACCCGGCGCGCGCGGCTCGCGACCCGAGAGCCCAATCTGCTCAACGTAGCCGTCACCCACGCCAAGCGTCGCCTCTATGTCATCGGGAGCAGAGATATCTGGGACAGCGAGCCGTACTGCAATGTTCTGGATACCCGCATCCCGTCGGGTAACCAGCATCCGATATCGGTGTTACGCGTCGATCGCGCTGACGCTCAGCCTGCCGGCGGCCGCCCTCGGCGAATGCCTGGTCCATCTCGACGCACTGGCCGCGCTGCGGCACCGCCCGCTCGCCGTGCACCGGCCCAACATCGTCGGCCGGGCTGCATCTCGCCCCCGGCTACCTGGTAGCTACGGGTTCCTGGACCTGGTCACCTCCGAAGACGGGACAGGAATCCGCGGTGGCGTCGGAGGCGGACCGGGTTACGAGAGCCACGCCATCTTTTACGTCGGCGTCCCGGATGTCGAGGCTGCCTTGCAGCGCGCAGAAGAACTCGGGGGTACACGTGTCTGGGTCCGGCCACCTCACCGATCGGCCTTGTCGTCGGTCACTGGCAGCGAGATCCCGACGTGACTCTGACAGGCGTCGCCAGGGTCGCAGGACGGCCGCAGAGCAGGAGAGGTCGACCGGGCCGTCGGAGAAACGAAATAAGGTCATGCGCCCGCACGCCCGTGCCTTGCGTCGGGGTACTTGGAAATGATTCTAAATTGTGGTGAATCGGCAACTCCGTCCCACCACTCGATGAACTGCGCTATCACCTTAAGCGTGTCACGCCAGCTCGTGACAGGGACGCAGGGTACGCCCACGGCCAATACTGGATAATCATTCCCTGCCTCATCGAGCCGATCACCGACGAACAGCAGATCCTCCGGGGCCGCGTGAATCTGTGTCATGAGCTTGCGAACTGCGTAGGCCTTATCGATCCCCTTGCGCGTAACGTCAATCGACGTTGAGCCACCTCCCCTCACCTCGAAGTCAGGCAGCAATGGCGTGGCATGAGCGACGAACAGGTTCTTCTTCGTTCCATCAGGGTCCCACGCGGCTTTAGCGTCGAGCGGGGCGGCTTGTCCGAGGGCGGAGTAGGTGACCTGGCTGCCGCGGTCTTCAATGAGTTCGCCCCGCGGATGCTCGTCCCAGTACCCGAGAGTCCTTGACGTTTCTTCGAGGACCTGCATGATCCGAGCCTTCTCCTCCGCGGACAAGTCTTCGGAATACACCTGTGACCACGCACCCTGCTGCCGAGAGTAGTAACGCGTGCCAGATGTCGGCATCAGGTGAAGCTGGCTGAGGATTGGTTCCGGAGCGGTTAGCTGATCGAGGACCTGCGCTTGGAATTGCTCGAATCGGCCGCCCGAGATGATGCAGACGGGGAGGCGCTGAAGCAGGGACACCAGCGCCGTTGCCATCAAGGGGTCCAGAGGTGACTTGGAGGGCGCAAGCGTGTCATCAAGATCAAAGACAACTGCCTTCGTCCTGTGCGGGGTCTGATACATGATCTCGGCGCGGAGCGCTACTCCTCACTGCGTCTGTGGGCACCGGGTCGATGTAGAGCAGATTAGCCGCGCGCCGAGATCCAGGCCTCTGACACCTACACCGCGGTGCTGCCCGAGGCCGCGGTGGGGCTGACGGTGACCGTGACCGACAACGGCAGGTCCCGGCTGGAACGGCCGACGCCCAGCTGGACCATGCCGGCGCACGGCAAACGCGAACAATAGCAGTGTCAGAGCAGCCCCGATGACCAGCACGGACCATGACAGAGCGGTCATGGCAACCTCAGGGCCTCGCGCGCTCGAGCACGATCACCGTAGGAGTTCTGGACTTCATCCAGCTGATGGCCTGGAACGTGCCGACCACCCGCCACCCCTGGGCGGCGTGGCCGTTGAGGTCCCTTTCGAGCTGGCCGGCGTTGAATGGCCCGCTGAGCACCTTGTATTCCATCTTCTGGTCCTTTCACTGGAATCGAGCTGGCCGGGCATCAGATGTACTGTCTGTTCTGCAAGAACCGCAGGCACAGCCAGCCGGGCAGGACGGGCAGCCAGTAGGTGGCCAGCCGGTAGGCCAGGACCGCCGAGACCGCGGGCCCGGGTGGGACGCCGATGCCGGTCAGGCCGGCCGACCAGGGCAGCTTCGATGGCTCCGAGGCCGCCGGGGGTCGGGGAAGCGGCGGCGATGATAGCGGCGCTCAGGTAGACCGCGCCGATCTCGGCGATCCCGGCGTGGCCGCCGAACGCCTGCACGGACGCCACCAGGCCGCCGATGTAGGCCAGCGTGACCAGGGCGGAACCGCCCGTCAGCAGGGTCAGCTTGACCGGGCTGGCCGCTACCGTCCGCAAGCTGGCGGCGGCGGACCGCACGCCTGGCCAGAGCCGGGTCACGGCGAACCGCCGACCGCGGCGGCTGGCCAGCACGAGTCCGGCCAGGGCGGCTACCACGGCCAGGGCCAGCAGCAGCTTGCTGGCCGGCGGCAGCTTGAAGGCTTGAGCCAGCCGGTGGCCGGCCAGGGCGAAGAAGATGACCAGCAGGAGCAGGTGAGCGACGGCGCCCATCAGGGCGTTGACGCCGACGGCGGCGACGCCGGCGCTGGGTGAGACGCCGTTCTTCTGCAGGAACCGGGCGTTCAGGGCCATGCCGCCGATGTTGGCCGGGGAGATCCGGTTGACGAACGACGAGGCGGCCTGCGTCAGGGTGGCTGGCCAGAGCGGGACCCGGCCAGGTACGGCACCGATCAGGGCGGCGGCGCTGGCCAGGTAGGTCACCGCCGAGAAGGCGATGATGACCGGCAGCCAGGCCCACTGCGCCGATTGCAGCGCGTGCCAGCTGCTGCCCACCTGGGCCAGCTGAGGCAGGACGAAGTAAAAGGCGCCGGCCGCGGCCGCGATGGCCAGCAAGGTCCGGGGCCTGACCCGCTGAAGGCGGGCCAGCGGCGGTCCGTCCAGCCCGCTGGCCGCGGCCGACCTGGTGTCCGCGAGCAGCCCGCCGCGGCCGGCCGCGTGCCGGGTGGCGGCCGACAGGGCCAGCGGCTGAAGCAGCGGCGCCGCGGCGGCCACCCGCTGGGCGCCGATGACGGCGCTGGCGCTGGCGGTGGCCCGGGCCGCGCCAACCAGGGTGGCCAGCGAGGCCAGCAGTTCAGCGAGGTCAAGGTTTATCTGCCGCGGCCTGGCCGCTAGCTCGGAGAAACTGAAGTCGGTCAGCCACGGCCGCTCGCCGTCCTCGATCATCACGTTGGCGGCCCGCAATGACCGGTGGGCGATCCCGGCGCGATGCAGGCTGTCCACTTGCGCCCACAGCCGGCGCAGGAGATCGTCGCTGATCCGCTCCGCCGGGAGCTGGCCCAGCGATTGCCCGTCAACGTGCTCCATGACCAGCAGCGCGGTCCCGTCATCGGCCTTGATCACCCGTTCGACGCGGGGCACCCGGACTCCGGCCCGCTCGGCCATCACGCCGACGAGGGCCTGGTGCTCGACGGCCCGGATGGCTGAGGCCGCGGGCCACGTGTCGCCGACGTCACGCAGCCGGATGAACCGGTACGCCCGGTAGAGCAGGTCGGCGTCCCGCTGGTCCGAGCCGAGCGCCTTGATGAACAGCCGGCGCCCGTCACCGGTGACGGCCGTGAACGGCCGGGAGCCTTTCGTCTGGACGTTGGCCGGCTCGGCGGAAGCGACGGCCAGGCCAGCGGACCGCAGTGCGGCCGCTATCCCCCCGGCTCCCATCCGGCGGTCCGGAACGCCGAAGGTCACCAGCAGGCCGGCCCCGACGGTCACTCCGGCGCCGAGGGCGAGGATGAGCTCGGCGGGCAGGACCATACCGGTCAGCAGCCGGGCCACGCTGATAGCGGCCAGCGTGATCCAGGCCGTCCGGCACCAAGGACGGCTCAGCCACGGCGATAGGGCCACGGTGACCGCGGCGGCCGCGGCCAGCAGGGCCGGGCCGGGAAACGCCGCGCTGGCCAGCCACGAGTGCGCGGCCGCCGCCGCGATCGCGTGCCCGCCCGTCAGGTGCACGATACCTGCGAGCAAAGCTCCGGCCACGGCCGCGCCCGCCACCAGGCCCGTGAGCAAGCGGAACCGGCGGTGCCGCAGGGCCACGGCCAGGGTCCCGGCGGCCGCGAGGACCAGGGTCACCTGCACCAGGCCGGTCAGCAGGCGCCCGGCCGGGCTGGATCCGAGCCAGCTGACGACGGCGGCCCGGGGACCCGTCAGCGGGCCGGGAGCAACCGCGACCGCTACCAGCATCCCGGTCAGAACCAGGCCGCCGGCGATCAGGCGGATGACATCGCCCGGATGCCGGTAACGCGCCGGCGGCAGGAACCGCCCGGGAGGCCTCGTGATGAGCTGAGCCCAGTCCATATTCATGCCTCTCTCCCGCTCCTGACGTGCCGGGGCGGACGGACGCCCGCCGGGCGTGGCGCTCGCCTGGGCTGCAGGCCCCGGTTGCGCCGTCGCTGAAACTGGTCGGTAATCAGGGCGGTCACCAGGGCGCACGACGCGCCGAGTCCGATCCCGGCGACGGCGTCGGACAGCCAGTGGGCGCCCAGGTAGGCGCGGGAAAGCCCCATCACGATCGAGAATGCCGCCGCGGCCGCGCCCCACCCGACCCGTCGTCTCCCCGCGGGCACCAGCGCGATGACCGCGGCGACGACGGTGACCGACGCGGCGATGGCGTGCCCGGACGGGAACGAGGCATTGGTGGTGGCGACCAGCGATCCGGGCGGCCGAACCCGGTCGTAGCTGCCTTTCAGCGGGCCGATCAGCACCTCTGACAGCACGATGGCGGCCGCGAAAGCGGCCAGATGCCACCATCGGCGGCGCAGGGCCAGGTACCCGGCAAGGGCGATCCGTACCGGCAGCGTGACGTAGACCAGTCCGAGGACGTTGAAGACCTTGGCGATCACGGTCAGCGGCGGCGTCCGGCCGGAGATCATCAGCCGCAGCCACGCATCGTCAACCTGCTGGATGCGGGCCAGTACGCCGTGGTCGGCGGCCAGGGCGAACACCACGGCCGTGGCCGCCGCCACCGCGGCGGTCAGGAGTGCGGCCTGCCGGGGGCGGCCAAGCAGCGCGTCCTCCTGCGGCCGGACCGTGACTGCGCGGGTCATCCCGGGCATGCCGCACCTCGCCCGCACAGGGCCAGGCCCTCGGTCTGCCGGATGTAGCCGACCAGCTCCGACCGGGGGATGAACGTCACCGCGCTGCCGACGGCGGTGGCCAGGACCGGGGCGGCGCCGGCCGTGAAGGCGAACCGGTAGGTCACGCAGCCGCCTGGGAAGACGTAGTAGCGAACGTCGGCGGACCCAGACGCCGGGCGCGCGAACTGGCTCATGCCGGGCTGGCCGGAAGAAATCTGCCGGGCGCCGGCCAGGTCGCAGGTCGCGGTCAAGGTGATCGTCGCCGTCTGCGGCCCGGCCTGGCCGAAGTCCAGGCCGAAGGTCGCCAGCCCGCTGGCGATCTCGACGTTGACCGTGGTCCAGCCCGGCGGGAGCGCGGCGATGCAGGGCAGGAAGGCCGCCGAGGGAACTGCCTGGGCGGCCAGGATCATCGTGTGGCCCGTGCCGCAATCGGGCGTGTGCACAGCTGGGTTGCTGGCCGGCAGCAGCAGGCCGATGCCGAGGGCGGCGGGCACCGTGAAGAGGGCGAGCATCGCCGTGGCCAGGGTGACCCGCCGGATGCTCCAGCGCTGCAGCACGATCGGCTTCCGCTGCGGGGCGAGGGTGCGGAACTCGGCGAGCAGGTCCCGGGGGTCGCGTTTGATGAAGGCGCGCAGCTGTGTCGGGCTGGCGACCCCGCGGGTGGCGGCGAAGGCCTCGGCCAGCTCGGCCTCGGTGAAATAGTCCAGCGCCTGCTCATACACCCGTCCCGGGTCGGTGCGGACCGCCAGGACCAGCATCATGTTGCCCAGGTCGACGGCCTGCCGCCACGGCGAGGGGCGTACCTGGGCGAAGGCCACGTCGATCAGCAGCAGCTGCCCGGCGCGGACCATCAAGTTGCCCGGCTTGATGTCGCGGTGGGCGATCCCGGCGTCCCACAGCGTACGGATCAATGCCAGCCCCTGGTCGATCACCTGGTCGCCGATGTCGGCGCCGCCGATTTCCACCGCGCCGTCGAAGAACTCGGTGACCAGCAGGTACTCCCGCTCAGGGGTGATCTCCACGATGCCGTACGGTCTGGGAACGGTGATCCCGGCGTCTTGCAGCAGGCGCAGGGCGTAGTCCTCGTACTCGGCCAGCCGCCGCACGGTCTGGAACGGATGCTCGTCCTCCAGGGACCCGTACAAGATCGTCCGCCACATCTTGTACCAGCGGTCGGCGCGGACGTGGCCCTTGGTGTAGAGCTTGCCGAACAGGTACCCCTGCGGGGCGCCCTCGACCCGCAGGCGCAGCGGCGTGGAGCCGGCTGAGGACTCCAGCCCTACCGGCGTGATGCCGGTGACGGTGAACCCGAGCTGGTCCCGCACGCCCTGCCGGATCGCCTCGCCGCGCGCGCCGGTCACATCGACGTGCGCGGTGTTGCCGCGCCGGTAGGCGACCGGGAACACCTCGTTCGGGGTGAAGAAACGGAACGCGCTGACCGGGATCGCGACGCCGAGCGCCACCCCCAGAAGCAGGTCATCGAGGTGATCGACGGCCAGGTACAGGCAGGCCAGGCAGAACACGGCCACGGAGACCGCGATGGCCGCCTTCGCATAACTGCGGGGCCGTCCCGGCACGACCAGGCAGTAGGCGATGCACATCAGCAAGAACGTGAGGATCGCCACCGAGAGCGCCGGCGTGGAATACCCCGTCCAGCCCGCGATGACCGGCACGCCGTATGGCCGCGGCCGGGTCGTCCCCTCGGTGACGAACTCGATGGCGAGCTCCAGGAGGAACAGGCTGCACACGAACACCAGCAGGTGCCGCCAGCGCCGGAACACCATCGTCAGCACCACCGCCGACAGCCCGAGCACCGAGGCCCCCCAGCCCGAGCCGGCCGCGGAGATCCCCCTGGCGACGCCGGTCAGCCACGGCGTCCGGGCCCGCGCGAAAGACCTGAGCACCGCCGTGCTGACCTGATTATCGAGCCGCAGCGACGGCGCCCGCACCGAGATCACCATCACCCCGGCCAGCACGACGACCGCCAGGACCAGCCAGGCCCCGGTGGTAACCGACACCGGGTGCGGCAGCGGCGGCGGCGCACCCGTCGGGCGGCGGCGCTGCGGCGTGATCACCACGTCCGTCTTCTCGCTCATCGCAACATATCTCCCTCTGCGGCCAGCGGCCGAAGGCCCATCAGCTGACCGGTGCGGCCGGAGCCGGAGCCCGGGCAGCCGACGCCGGTACGAGGTCATCGGGTGGTACCGGGGCGGGCACGCCCGTCCCGCCCTGGTCCAGACGGAACGGCGGGTAGGCGTCGGTCATCAGGGCGGCGTACGCGATGACCCGCACCACCCAGCGGTTCATGCCGATGACTAGGTTGTACAGCCCTCGCGGGTAGCGGCCCGCGACCAGCAGCGTGATCGCCGCGAAGCACACCAGCAGCCCGATCAGGCCGCCGGAGATCGCATCGGCCTGCCATTTGTGTGCCGAGCCCGCGGTGTACGCGGCGCCGCCGGCGAACACGGCGACGACGGCGTACTGCGGGATCGCCAGCAGCCACCACTTGACCAGGACCAGGCCGCGGGAGAGCCGCTGCGGGTAGGCGACATCCAGCGTGGCGGGGTAGTCCGGCTCCTCATCCAGGCTGAACGGCGGGTAGCGGTCAGTCCCCAGCGCACTGTAGGTGTAATAGGCGACGCGCCATGACCAGCGCAGCACCCCCAGATTGAAGCTGAACAGCGGGCGGGGGTAGCGCCCGGTGAACAAGATCGCGAAGAACGCGACAACGGTGACGACGGCGAACGCGATCCACAAGAAGACCAGCACGATGTAGTGCGGGATCGCCAGCAGCCACTTGACCAGCCACAGCCAGCGGCTCAACGGCTCGTCGAGGCACGCTCGCACCTCCACGGGGTAATTCTGTTCCATTGTTCGTCCTTCCCTCGATCTGCCGGTTCTGGACCTCATCCTGAGCCCGGCGGCTGAGGTGGCACTGTCGTGGCGCTGAGGCGGGACCTATGGTGGCCTCATGCAGGTACGGCTGTTCGGCGAGCTCGACGCCGAGCACGCGGGCGTGCCGGTACCGGTCCGGGGCATCAAGCAGCGGGCGCTGCTGGCCCTGCTAGCGCTTCACCGGGGACAGCCCGTCAGCGCCGACCGGCTGATCGAAGTGCTGTGGGGCGACGGGGTGGCGGCCCACCCGGCCAACGCGTTGCAGGCCCAGATCGGCCAGCTGCGCCGCACCCTCGGTGCGACGGCGATCGTCACTACCGAAGCCGGCTATGCCCTTGATGTCGGTCCCGATGAGGTCGACGTGGTCCGTTTCGAACAGCTGGTGGCGAAGGGACGGCGCCTGGTTGAGGAGGGGGAGACGGCGCTCGCGTCAACCGCGCTGGGCGAAGCGCTCCAGCTGCGACGGGGAGAGCCGCTGGCCGACTTCACCTATGCAGGCTTTTTTGATGCCGAACGGACGCGGCTCGACGAGCTGATCCTGGTGGCGATCGAGACCCGCGCCGAAGCCGACCTGGTGCTGGGCCGTCACGGCGAGCTCGTAGGCGAACTGGAGGCGTTGTGCCGGGAGCATCCGCTTCGCGAGCGCCTGTGGGAGCTGCTCATGCTGGCCCTCTACCGGTCCGGCCGCCAGGCCGAGGCCTTGCGCGCCTACACCGAAGCTCGTGACCGTCTGGTCGACGAGCTGGGAATTGACCCCGGCCCGGCCCTGCGAGAACTCGAGGCCCGCGTCCTGGCCCAGGACCCATCACTCGCCGCCGCCGGCCCGGCAGGTCTCGCGGCGGTTCCGGCGCCGATGACAACGGGCAACCTGCGGGAGCCATTGAGCAGCTTCGTCGGTCGCGGCGCAGAACTTGAGGAGCTGAGCGAGTCGGTCCGCTCGAGCCGGCTGGTGACGCTGATCGGTCCCGGCGGGGTGGGCAAGACCCGGCTGGCGGTAGAGGCCGCCGCCACACTGCGCCAAGAGCACCGAGACGGGGCCTGGCTGGTCGAGTTCGCGAGCGTCACCGAGCCCGACGGGGTTCCGCCCGCTGTGGCCGGCGCGCTCGGGGCGGCCGTGGCCGGCCTCGTTGGGCCGCCCTCGCCGGCCTCGACGGTTGAGCTCATCGTGCGCTACCTGGCCGGGCGGTCGCTTCTGGTCGTCTTCGACAACTGTGAACACGTGATCGACCAGACCGCAGCCCTGGCCGAGACACTGGCCGGAACGGTGCCCGGTCTGCGGCTGATCGCGACGAGCCGCGAGCCGCTCGGCGTTCCTGGCGAAGTCCTGGTGCCCGTGGGCCCGTTGACCCGGCCGGCCGCGGTCGAGCTGTTCGTGGATCGCGCTCGGGCGGTGCGACCCGGATTTACCGCAGACGGGGACACCCGTCCTGTCATCGACGACATCTGCCGCCGATTGGACGGCCTTCCCCTGGCCGTCGAGCTGGCCGCCGCCCGCGTTCGCTCACTGACACTGGCCACGCTGGCGGATCGACTGGACGACCGCTTCCGGCTGCTCACCGTGGGGGCCCGCACAGCCCTCCCCCGTCAGCAAACCCTTCGGGCGGTGGTGGACTGGAGCTACGACCTTCTGTTCGAGGACGAGCGCCGCCTGTTCGCGCGGTTGTCGGTCTTTGTCGGAGGCTGCGACCTGGACGCCGCCGAAGCGGTCTGCGCCGACGACCAGGTGCCGGCGGCCGAAGTCCTCGACGTTGTGAGCCGGCTGGTCGACAAGTCCCTCGTCGCCGCCCCTAACGCCGGCCGTGATGCCCGGTTCATTCAGCTCCAGACGCTGTGGCAGTACGGCCGGGACCGCCTGGATGAATCCGGCGAAGTTGACGCCGTGTGCGCCAGGCACGCCGCGTATTACCGGGAGATGGCCGAGGAGGCCCGCGAGGGTCTGCGAGGTGCCACCGGGCCGATGTGGCGGGAACGCCTCACCGCGGAGCTGGGCAACCTGCGGGCCGCGCTCGACTGGTTCATCGCCAGAGCCGACGCCGACGCGGCGCTGTCACTGGCGTCGGGAATGGCCTGGCTGTGGTTCATCAACAGCGACTCTGTCGAAGGAGCACGCTGGCTTGGTGACGCGCTCGGCGCGGCGGGGCCGCGCCGTCTTGAACTGGCAGCGAGCGCCCAGGTCTGGCACGGCTATTTTGTGTGCATGGCGTTCAGCCCAGCCGCTGGTGTGCCCGAATGTGACGCGGCGATCGCCGCGTTGGGGACCAGTGGCGACCGGGATCGTCGAGCGGAGGCGCTGCTGTTCGGCGCCACGGTGCTGATGCGCGCGCTGGAGTTCGAGCGATCTCTCGGCGCGCTGAGCGAGGCGCACGATCTGCTGGAACCGGCTGTGAACGGCTGGCTGCTGGCCGTCCACGACTGGATAGTGGCCGAGAACATGATGCTTCTGGGGCACTTCGATGACGCGGAGCCTGCCGCCCGCTCGAGCGCCGAGCGCTTCGACGCCCAGGGGGAGGTCTGGATGTCGGTCGGCCCGCTGAGCATCCTGGCCGGCATCGCCGCGGCGCGAGGCGATCTCGATGGGGCCTCAGCGGCCTACGTAGCGCTCCTGGATCGGTCCCGCGCAGCGGAGCAGCGCGATTTTGTGATGTTCAGTCTCCAGCGCCTGGCCGCACTGCGAGCCAAGCAAGGCGACGACGACGCCGCAGACGGCGTGTACGAGGAGGCGATCGCACGCAGCTTCAACCCGTCGGTGTCGGCCGACTTGATGGTCGGCCAGGCCGCGGTTGCTCGCCGGCTCGGCGACCTGGCGCGGGCGCGGGCACTGCTCGACGCGGCGGGAGCTTACTACCGGAACGTGGGCCATCCCGCCGGCCAGACCGGTGTCCTCGCTGGCCTGGCCTGGTGGGCACTCAGCGCGGGCCAAGCTGACGACGCGATGGGTTTTGCCGCCGACGCCCGCCAGGCCGCCGCCGCTAGCGGGGACCCGGCAGTACAGCTGCTCGCCGATACCGCCGTAGCCGCAGTCAGGGCGCTCGCCGACCCGACCCGCCCCAACGCTGAGGCCTTCGTCTCGCTCGCTCAGCAGCGCGTCCAGAGTTTGTCGTACGGCAGCCTGACCAGTTTCACCGACGAGCCGGATGTCGCCACGCTCGCGGCGCGCCTCGCGCTTCCGGGTCGTTGACCTCAGTGTCACCTCAGCGTCGCGTCAGGCCAGCCACGCAAACTGGGATTCATGCAGCCAACACCAGGTCAGCCCGTCAGCCGGCATGATCACCTGGACGCCATGACCGGAACCTCAGGCCAGCGTCACGGTCGCGGGCAGATGAACTGGGAACGCCACCACATCGAGGTCGTCCGCACCGCGGCCTCGGGCAACGCCAAGCGAGCCGCCGACCTGCTCCGCGAGCACCTTGCTGGCGTCGGGTGCGACCCTCTCGCCTTCCGGATCGTCGCTCGTACGCGACAGACCATGGGGATGGACGACGACTTCGAAGACCTCGCAGGCCAGCTTCCAGATTGCCACCCGACCAGATGGCCGAACTCTCCGTGACCGCCGAGAGGACCGCCACCTCGACCCCAGCCGACGAGCGCTCTGCGACGCGCGTCGTGTTCCCCGAGCCCCGCCGGGTCGAGCTCGAGGAGGTGATCGTGGACCTCCGCGAGCTCGGGCCGCACGAGGTCGTCGTGCAGGCTCGCCGCAGCGTGATCAGCCCGGGCACCGAGCTAGCCCATTATCGCGGCGACTCCCTCGGCGATCTGTGGCCGCCCGGCCAGCGCCCGCACCAGCCGTTCCATCCGGGCTACGCCATGGCCGGAACTGTCCTTGCCGCCGGATCCTGCAGCGGCTTCGTGGTCGGAACGAGCGTTCTCTCGCACACCCCGCACCAGAGCGTGGTGCGCTTCGACGCCCGGCAGCACGTCTGCCTGGCGCTGCCGGCCGGGATCGGCCTCGACATTGCGCCCTTTGCCCGCCTCGGCCAGATCGGCGGCATCAGCTTGCAGCTCACCGCGGCGCGATCCGGTGACACGGTGGCGGTGATCGGCCTCGGGCCGGTGGGTAACCTCGTCGCCCAGCTGGCTCAAGACTCGGGATACCGGGTGGTTTCGGTCGAGCGCTCGCCCGGTCGTCGAGAGCTGGCCCGCTCCACCGGGCTCAGCACGGTCGTCGCACCGGAGGAAGCCGGCCACGCCGTCGAGCCCGCGGGCGCCAGCCTCGTGCTGGAGTGCTCAGGTAGCCAGCACGCGGTCCTGCTCGCCACGGAGATCTGCGCTCGCCACGGTGAGGTGATGTTGGTCGGGGCCCCGTGGCAACGCGAGCCGGAGGTCGCGGCGAGCTCAGTGGTAACCCGCGTGTTCGAACGATTCCTGTCCCTTCGCAGCGGCTGGGAGTGGCAGGTCCCGCTCTACGGCGGTGAGCGTTCTGTCGCCGGCTGCACGCGCTGGGTACTCGAACGGCTCGCCGCCGGGTCCGTCGCAACGGGGCGGCTCGTAAGCGGAACGATCACGCCCGACCGGGCGTACGCCGCCTACGGTGTGCTCGACAGCGAACCCGGCCGCCACCTCACGTTTCTCTTGGACTGGGAGGCGACGTAATCCCCCGAGCACCGCCAGCCGGCCCTTGGGCTGCACCCGTGCTTACATGGAACATGACGCTCGATCCAGTCGGCCGGCCCGCCTCTGCGGACCGCTCCCCGGTGCCTCGTCGCCGACGGCGTCGCATTCCCGGGGGCATCTACCTCGCCCTTGTTCCGACGCTTGGGCTCATTGGCTTCTTCGGCTACTACCCCGACATCAACGGGCTGATCCACTCCCTGACGAACTGGGAGCCAGGCTTCAGCTCCCCCTTCGTCGGACTGGGCAACTACCGCACCATGTGGCACGACAGCCTGTGGTGGGAGTCGTTCGTCCACCTCGGGATAATCTTCGTCGTGGCCGTGACGGCGATGTGGGTGATCCCGCTCGCCGCGGCGGAGCTGCTGATCACCCTCTCGCGGCCGCGCTGGCGCCTGTTCTTCCGCTACCTGCTGATCGTCCCGCTCGCCTTCTCCCCGGTGATCCAGGTCCTCACCTGGCAGTTCATCTACGATCCCAACGTCGGGGTGCTGAATGACTTCCTCGGCAAGGTCGGTCTCTCGGTGCTCGAGAACAACTGGCTCGGCGACCCGAACACCGCCCTGTGGGCGCTGATCTTGATCAACTTCCCGTGGGTGGCCGGCCTGCCGTTCCTCATCTTCAGTATCGGCCTCCAGAACATACCCGGCGAGATCTTCGACGCGGCGGCGATCGACGGGGCAGGGCGCTGGAAGCGGTTCCTCGCCATCGACCTGCCGCTGTTGCTCCGTCAGGTCAAGCTGCTGTTCTTTCTCGCCATCGTCTTCGTGTTGCAGTACGGGTTCGCCCCCTACATCGCCACTCAAGGCGGGCCAGACAACGCCACGACGGTTCCGGTTCTGAGGATCGTGGGGGTTGCCTTCGACGCCGGCGAGTGGGGCTACGCCGCGGCACTGTCCACGACGCTTCTCCTCATCATGATGCTCATGAGCGGGCTGACGCTGCTTGCCGGGCGCCGCCGCGCGCCGGGAGGTGCACGCTGATGGCCGGCGCACCCACGCTGCCAGCACGAGTGCGGGCACGTCCCATCACGCCCAGACGGCTGACGGACCTCGCCGCCGCCGCGGTCTTGTCGTGCCTCGCCTTTGTCGGGCTGTTCCCCTACCTGTACATGCTCGAGACGGCAGTCAAGTCGGACTCGCAGTTCAACAGCAACGAGGCAGCACCCACCTGGCCGCCGCACTTCGGCAACTTCGCCACCGCCTGGCGCGAGGTAGCTCCCTACCTCCTTTCCTCGATCATCGTCGCCGCCTGCGTCATGTTCGGCTGCATTCTGCTCGGCTCGGTCAGCGGCTTCGTGCTCGCGCGCTACCGCTTTCCGGGCCGGAACTTCTTTTTCGGCCTCATCGCCCTGCTGCTCATGGTTCCGAACACGGCCAGCCTCATCCCGCTCTTCGTGCTGATGCGAGATCTCGGTCTGCTCAACTCCTACCCCGACCTGATCATCCCGCAGCTCACCATCCAGACGGTCTTCTCCGTGGTGCTCATGAAGACATATATCGAGCATCTGCCCGAGGAGTTGTTCGACGCCGCCCAGATCGATGGCGCTTCGCCGGCGCGGACCTACTGGTCGATCACCCTGCCGCTGGCGCGACCGATCATCGGAACCGTCGCCCTGTTCAGCGTGATATCGGTGTGGAGCGATTACTTCTGGCCCGAGCTCACCATCGTCACGAACTCGCTGCGTACGGTGCCGGTCGGCGTCCAGTTCTTCCAGGGTCAGCTCACCACGTCCTACGGCCCGCTCTTTGCTGGCTATCTCATCGCGAGCCTGCCGCTGCTCATCCTGTTCGTGGCGCTCGCCAAGAATTTCCTGGCCGGCATCGAGGGCGGCCTGGCGCTGGACCGCTGACCAGTCCGGGACAGCAAGGGGCCCGAGCCGCCCCTGCTCGGGATCGACCACCCGGCAGGCACCGGGTAGTGTCAACGAGCATAGGGAGTACCGATGAGGCTACGGACAGCCAGAGCGCGCCTTGTCAGCCTGCTGTCACTCGGAGCCCTGGCGCCGGGGATCCTCGCCGCCTGTACCGCCCCGGCGGTATCTGGCCACTTCATCGGAGGCGTGGCCGGTACCACGATTACCCTCGAGGGGCCCAACCAATGGACCCAGAGCGGAAGCAGCTTCGGACGCCCGTGGGACCAGCTCGTCGCCGAGTTCAAGAAGGTGACGGGCGTGACCGTGAACACCGACGTGCTGCCGCTCGCCACGTTCTCCAGCGTCGAGTCGGCTCAGCTGGCCGCCGGCATCGCTCCGGACCTGGTCTTCAACCAGGCGACCTACCAGCCCAACATGGTCGTCCCGCTCAACAAGTACCTGAGCCAGGCCAATCCGTTCGTCGCCGGCGGCAAAAGCTGGCTCTCGGAGTTCGACCAGTCGGCCTTCTCGGCGAAGGTCTCAGGGACGCTCGACTCCAGGGGGAACTTCGACTGGGTGCCATTCAATCTCGCCGGCATTGCCATGTACTACAACAAGAGCGCCTTCAGGCGGGCCGGGATCACCGCGCCGATCAGCACCTTCTCGCAGCTGATCGGCGACTGCGGGGCACTGGCGAAGGCTGGGTACACGCCGATGGCGATGGACAACTCCGTGATCGGAACGTACTTTCCCTACCGGCCGATCCTCGATCAGCTAATGCAGAAGCAGTTCAATGAGCTGAACCATTTCACTGTCGCCGGTGCGCCAGGCCAGGCCCCGGAGCTCACCACCAAGGACGTGGTTCTGGGGGATCGCCACCGGGAAGTTCTCGGCCGGTGACCCCTACGTCAAGGAGAGCATGGTGCTGTTGAAGCAGCTGTTCGACAGCTGCGCGACCAAGAACTGGTCGGGCATCACCGGCCTGTCCGGCGACGGAGTCGGGCTTCCTCAGTTCGAGTCGGGCCGGGCGGCGATGACCTTTGCCGTCGACTTCGGTTACGGGACGATCGCGGCGAGCGCGCACTTCCCGATCGGGAGCATGCCCTTCCCCGAGATCACCACGGCGACCACGACGCTGTCGGCTAACGTCCCCGCGCGCTCAGGCAACGCCGCCGGCGGCACGAGCTACATGATCCCGGCCCACACGAGCGGGAATGCGCTCAAGGCATCACTACTCTTCCTCCAGTTCATGAGCGCCCCGCAGTACATCACGAACTGGCTGGCCGAGACCGGCGGCATCCCCGCGATCCAGGGCATCACCCCACCAGCGTCCACGGCGGCCTACTTCGAGGGCGCATGGGGCAAGCCGGAGATCATAAACGCGTTCACATGCTGCGGTTACGACATCGCCCCGGGAGTGCTCTTCAGCGAGGCCTACGACGGCTACCTCCTCGGCTCCAAGACGCTCGGCCAGCAGGTGACCTACTTGGAGGGCCTCTTCCAGCAAGGCGCGGCTTACCTTGTCCACAGTGACGGCTGGACCGGCCAGCCCTGGGCGTCGTCGCTCCCCGGCTCGTCGTAGCCAAACGTGGGCGAAAACGCGCAGACGGAGCGCGGCGACAACTGCACAATCGTGCTCATCGGGTCAACGGCCACCGCTGGTCGCGGTGGTCGAGTGGTCGCGGTGGTCGAGTGGTCGCGGTAGACGTGCGCATCGGCGCCGGCGCCGGCTGCCTTGCCATTGCCGTAACTCTGTTCGGGCTGGCTTCAGTCTGGCTTGCGGCCGGGAGTGATGAGGCCGGTTTCGTAGGCGATGATGACGAGCTGGGCCCGGTCTCGGGCGTTGAGTTTCATCATGGTCCGGTTTACATGGGTCTTGGCGGTCGCTGGGCTGATGACCAGGCGTTCAGCAATGTCGTCGTTGGACAGGCCGGACGCGACGAGGGTGAGGATCTCACGCTCGCGGGGCGTGAGACCGGCCAGCGCCGCAGGTGCGCGGGCCACTGCGATGCTGGGCTGGGCGAGGACCCGGCCGATCAGGGCCCGGGTCGCGGTGGGTGAGAGCAGTGAGTCGCCGGCGGCCACGCTGCGGATGGCGTCGAGGAGGATCTGCGGTTCGACGCCCTTGCCGAGGTAGCCGCTGGCTCCGGCGCGGAGGGCGTCGAGGATGAGCTCGTCGGTCTCGAACGTCGTGAGCATGATGATCTTGACGTCGCAGAGGTCGTCGGCTGCGCTGATGTCGCGGGTGGCCTGGATACCGTCCACCTCGGGCATCCTGATATCCATCAAGACCACATCCGCTCGTTCGCTGCGGGTCAGCGCCACCGCCTCACGCCCGTTAGCGGCCTCGCCCGCGACGTCCATGTCGGGCACGGAGTCGATGAGCAGCCGGAAGGTGGCACGCAGCAACGCCTGATCATCGGCGAGCAGGACACGGATCGTCACGACGTCACCGGCTTATCGCTCCGCTGGGGATCACGGACCGCTGCGGCGGATTCCGCAGGGCCAATTGCAGCGGCGGTCAGTACGGGCAGCGTCGCCATCACGCGGTAGCCGCCCGCTGCGACGGTATCGGCACTGACCGTGCCGCCGGCCGCCGCCGCCCGTTCCCGCATCCCGATCAGCCCGTGGCCGGTGCCTTCGCTCACGAGTCCCTGCGGTGCGGCGGCTGGTCCGGTATTGCTCACGGTGAGCTGAACCGATGAGGCGGACCAGTCGATGCCGAGGCGGACGTCGCTGCCGGGAGCATGCTTGGTGGCGTTGGTGAGGGCCTCCTGCACGATCCGGTAGAACGCGAGGTCGGCCGGCCCGCTCAGAGCGCCGGGTTCACCGTGGACTGCGACTGTGAGCCGCAGGCCGGCGTTGGTGAAGCTGTCCAGGAGCCGGCCGAGGTGCTCGATCGTCGGAGCGGGGGCGCGAGGGTCGCCCGGTGCGGTGTCGCCTTCCATGCGCAGTAGCCCAAGGGTTGCCCGCAGCTCGTCGAGTGCGGCCCGGGTGTTGGCGGCGATACCGGCGAGCGCGGTGTCGGCGGCGTGCGGGTCAGTGCGGAGCAGGTACTGGGCGACACCGGCCTGGGCGTTGACGACGGCGATGTGGTGGGCGAGGACGTCGTGCAGTTCGTGGGCGATGCGGATGCGTTCGGCCGTGACCTGGCGGTCGGCTTCGGCCTGCCGGCTGCGCTCGGCGGCCTCGGCGCGCTGTTCGGCGGCGGCGATCCGTTCGCGCCGTTCCCGGATGAAAAGGCCCAGCGCGGTGGGAACCAGGGCCCAGTTGAGATACAGCAGATCCGGTTCGGCGTGCGGGTAGCTCACCAGCGCCGCGGTGAACTGGGTAACGCCTGCTGCTGCCGCCGCGGTCCAGGCCACCCGGGCCGGGTAGCGGGTGGCGACTGTGTAGAGGGCGAGCATGGTTGCCGCAGGCAGCGTAGCCGTCGCCGGGTGCGCGTGGCCGGCCAGGACGATGTGCGCCGTGTCGGTGGTGAGCACAGCCGCGAGGACCGGCAGCGGCCAGGATGCCCGTACGGTCAGCGGCAGCCACGAGGCCACGACCACGACGGCGGCCCAGCCGGCCGGCAACTGCCAGCTGTCGCCGGCCACGCCGGTCGACAGCATGATCACCAGGGCGGCGGCCGTAAGTAGCCAGTCGGGGCGGCTGAGGTAACGCCGCAGCCGCGCGGCCCCAGTCATCGCGAACCGTGTCATGGCGTACCTCCGTCTCGTGTCGTCGTGGCCCGACCGGGGGCAGCGGCTAGGCTGCCCCCGTTCAACTATCCTCGCTGGTGGCCGGTCACGGTGCGTCGACGGTCGCGGGTGTCCCGTGCTGGTGGGCAGTCTGCGGGTGGCTGTCGGTGTCCGGGTTCTCCACCGACACGTGCGGCAGGGCCCGGTCGAGCCAGGACGGGATCGCCCAGTTCCGCCGCCCGATCAGGTGCATCAGCGCGGGGATCACGGTCATCCGCAGGAGGAAGGCGTCGGCGAGGACGGCGACCGCCAGCCCTACTCCGAACTCCGAGATGGTCCGCACCCCGGCGAGGCCGAACGCGGCGAAGACGCAGGCCATGATCGCGGCAGCGGTGACGATCACTCCGCCGGTGTCGGCCGCCCCGGAGGTGACGGCGCGCCGGTTGTCCCCGGTCTGGGTCCAGCGCTCATGCATCCGGCTGACCAGGAAGACGTGGTAGTCCATGGACAGGCCGAACACCACGCCGACGATGAGGATGGCGACGATGTATTCCAGCGGGGCCGGACCGCCGATGCCGAACAGCGGCTGCCCCCAGCCCCACTGGAACAGCGCGACGGTCGAGCCGAGCGCGACCGCGATCGTGAGCAGGTTGCCGATGGCCCCGATGGCGGGAACAAGCAGGCTGCGGAACGCCAGGGTGAGGAGCAGGAAGCCGAGCACCGCGATGATGGCCAGGAACAGCGGCAGCTTGCTGGTCAGTGCGCTGGCGAAGTCGATATTGGTGGCGGTCGTTCCGCCGACATAGACGCGCAGGTCCGTCCCTGCCTCGGCCCGCGGGACGATGCCGGAGCGCAGCGTGCGGACGAGATCACTGGTCGCCTGGTCCTGCGAGGCCGTGGCGGGGATGACCTGGATCATGGACAGGCTGCCGCCGGATACCGCTGTCGGCGCGCCGGCTGAAGCGACGCCCTTCACCTCAGGCAGCTCGCCTGGTGAGCGTGGCCCACGCAGCCCGGGCCTGGCTGTCCGGGGTCTGGGCGACTAGCAGCAGCTGGGCGTCGAAGCCCTTGCCGAACGCATCCGCCATCGTGTCGTAGAAGCTGCGGGCACTGGTTCCGGCCGGGGCGCTGCTGGCGTCCGCGGCGCCGAGCCGTATCGCCAGGGCCGGCGCCGCCAGCCCGGCGAGCACCGCGACGGCCAGCACTCCGGCCATGACAGGCCGGCGTTCGACCAGCCGCGCCCACCGTGCCCAGACGCCAGGGCGGGCAGGCACGGCATCCGCCGCACGGCCGGCACCGGCCAGGGCAAGCGAACCGGAGGCGGCACGCTCGGATTTGCGCAGCACACGTCGTCCCATCGTGGCCAGCAGTGCCGGGAGCAGGGTAACCGCGGCCATGACGGTCAGGAGTACGGTCACCGCGGCGGCCACGCCCAGCCCGGTCAGGAAGCCGACGTTGAGGATGACCAGGCCCAGCAGCGCGACGACGACCGTGCCGCCCGCGAAGAGCACGGCCCGCCCGGAGGTGTTCAGCGCTGCCGTGATCGCGCTGGGCAGGTCGGCGCCTTGCTGCAGTGCCTTGCGGTGCCGGTTGACGATGAACAGTGCGTAGTCAATACCGACGCCGAGCCCGATCAGGGCGCCCAGTTCGGGAGCGACGCTGGGAAGTGTGATGATGTGCGAGAGCAGAATGACCGCGAGGCTGGACAGGCCGACACCGGCTACGCCGGTGATGATGGGCAGCACCGCGGCCCAGACAGACCGGAACACCAGGAGCAGGATCACCAGGGCAGCAAGGATGCCGATAATCTCGCTGGCCCCGCCGGGGCTGATCTTGGTGAAAGCGGCGCCCCCGACCTGAACGTTCAGCTGGCTGCTGGCTGCTGCCTTGGCGAGTTTGGCTGCCGCCGCTTCGTGGCTATCGGAAGTGAAGACAACCGTGGCGTACGCGGTGCGCGCGTCAGCGCTGATTTGCTTGGCGCCGACGGCGGTGAACGGGCTGATCACGGCCTCGACACCGTCGACCTTAGCCATGCTGGCGAGCATCGGCGCGATCCTCGAGCTCGCCGCCGCGGAGAGCGCGGAACCACTGCGGGTGTGCCACACGATGGTTCCAGTGCTCACCTTGGCGGCGTCGCTGCCAGCCCGGGCCAGCAGGCTGTACGCCGTCGCCGAGTCGCTGGCCGGCAGCGACGTGGAATCGCTGAAGGCCGACCCTGCCGCCCTCACCACCCCGCCTAGCGCCACGAGCATTATCAGCCAGGAAAGCAGAACCAGGATTTTATGGTGTATGCACCATCGTGCGAGTCCGCTCATTACAGGAACACCCTTTCGGGAAAAGTCAACGGATTGGTGTTCCCAACTCTCCAGGCAGCGAGGCCGCCGTGCGTCAACCCAGCGCGGTCATTTCGCTGTACCGCGAACGCGGTACGTCAGCCCGTCTGGAATAGCACGGCCCAGGGTCGGCCCTCTGGCCAGATCTCGCTTGTCGCCAACGGCAACTTTGATCACCAGTGTGACAGCGTCATCGCTAATGCGCCCGCCGCTGAACGTCAGGGTGGCCAGCTGGACGGCCTCCGCCATGGCCATCGCGGTCAGGCCCTCCAGCCGGGCGACCAAGCTGTGGAGCCGCTCATCGCCGTACAGGTCATGGTCAAGACCGCCACGGGCCTCGGTGACGCCGTCGGAAAACATGATCAGGCTGTCACCTGGCCGCAGTAGCCGCTGCGAGTCATGCAGCTCTGGATTGGCCAGCACCCCGAGCAGGGCTCCCGGCCGTCCGAACTCATGCACCTGGCCATTCGCGGCCCGTACCAGCGCCAGGGGGTGACCGGCGGAGCTGATCCGCACCATGGCGCCGCCGCGGACCGGTCGCACCGCGGCGTAGATCGCGGTCAGGAAACGCGGGTCATCGGTGGGCCAATCCAGCAGTACCTGATTCAGGTCAGCCAGGATAAGGCTCGGCCGCGACCGCCTGCGGGCCACGGCCCGAAGCGCATAGCGGGCCAGCGCGGTGCATTTGGCGGCTGCGACGCCCTTGCCGCACACATCGCCGACCACCACTCCCCAGGTCCCCTGGGTCGATGGGAACACATCGCAGAAATCTCCGAGAACCTCCGTCCCTGTCCCCCCTGCCGCGTACTGCGCCGCCACTTGCAGGCCCGGGATATCCGGTACCCGCGGCGGCAGCAGGCTCTCTTCGAGCGTCTGCGCCCGGGCGGCTCGTCCGGCGCTATGGGCCAATGCGGCTCGCAAGGTAACTTCGCTCGAGGTGACCTGGGCCAGGATCTCCAGGATCGCGACGTCGCTGACACTCCACTGGCGCGGAACCTGGTCGGCCACCCAGAGCACCCCCGCGACATGACCGTCCTTGTCGTGTACCGGAACCCCCGCCCAGGCAATCATGCTCACCGGACCAGGCAGGTTACCGCTAGTCCTTATGCATCTGCGGGTCCGGGTGTCACCGATGATCAGATTATCCTCGGAGCCGAGGACACCCGCGCACAACAATCGTTCAAGCGGGCTCTGCTGACCATCAGTACCCAGGGCGCCGATCATTCCGGAGAGCGAGCGCGTACCAGCGAGCATAACGGACGCTCTCGGGGTACTCAGGGCAGCTGCCGCCAGCGCCGCTACCCGACCAAGCGACTCCTCCAGGCCGACAGCCAGCAGATCAGCCTGTCCAGTCGAGGCCAGCCCGGCCGGTCGGTCCAGGGCTATCGCCGTAGAGTATGTCGATTCGGGATCGGTGCCTGACATTTCCCGTCGCTTTCGCCCAGTGCCTACTGACATTTCATGCCAGTCTGAGGGAGGCGGGGTCTGGACCTCGACGAGCTGAGTCTAACCGCAGGACGGCCGGAAGATATGCCAGATTGACAGAATTAAGATGACACACATAAAGACCTCAATCTCCACTATTTGCGTATTTGTCATATATTAAAGATAATGCTGATTTATCCCGGATGCCGGACGGCGATCACGTCAAGAAACTGCAAGACGCTGATGACGTCTACGAGTTGCGGGTCGCGCTCGATCGCACCACATGGAGGATCAGCTTCTGGAAACCAGGCGGCCGGGTCATCATCCTTCTGACTGTCTTCCGGAAGACCCCGCGAAGGCACCCAAAGAGCCGATGTGGACCCGCGCCGTCCGGGCGAAGAAGGCCTGCCAGGCGGAACACGACATGACGATCACCCACCACTTCGAAAGGAACGCATGATGGCTGGGCACAGCCGGAGGACCCTCCAGGCCAGGCGCCTCGCGGAGACCGGCGATGCTGTCGAGCACCCCGAGTACGAGCGGGCTGGCCGGGACTTGCGACTGGGCGAGGAAGCCGAGCAGGAAGAACACCTGCTGGTGAGCTAAGTCATTCGGATTTCGCTCCCAGACGAGCTGGTTTCACGCTGGTTCTTCGCGAAGAACTGCGTCCTGGGGCACCGGCAGCGGCATGGTCCATCAAACCCTGTTGCTGGCGACCTGCAGCTGATCCGGGACTGGTTCGGGCGGCCGCTGTGGGAGATGCAGCCGGACGACGCGGATGCCTACTTCGGCAAGGTGCTGCGAGATGCGAGGCCGTCGACGCGCACCGGCCGGGCGGCCGCGGTGACGGTGTTCTTCCAGTTCCTGGAGCTGCGGCACAAGATCGAGCTGCATAACTTGACCGGCCGCGTGATCGAGTGCCCGCTGGATGAGATGAACCGGCCGCGTGCTTCGGCCGGCCCGCAGCTGCGGGTGCCGCCCACGGAGACCGAGGTGGAGCAGCTGTTCGCCGGGTGGCGCGGCGAGCTGGTCACCTGCCGCAAATTCGCCCCGGCCGCCCGCAACTACGCCGCCGCCCGGCTGGCGGCCGACGTCGGCCTGCGGATCAACGAGGCCCGCATGCTGGACCTGGATGACGTGCGGTGGGAGCTGGGCCGGTTCGGCAAGCTGAACGTCCGCCATGGCAAGGGCTCGCGGCGGCGAGAGCCCAAGCCGCGGCTGGTACCGCTGATCAACGGCGCGGACCGGAACCTGCGCTGGTTCATCGAAGACGTGTGGGGCCAGTTCGGCGCCGACCACACCCGGCCCGGAGCCCCGTTGTTCCCCTCCGAGCGCAAATGCCTGGATGGCTCGTGTTCGCGGGCGACCGCTGATGTGTTCCGCCGGTCGCTGGCCGAGGCCGCCGAACGCCACCAGCCGGCCTGGGCGGGCAAGCTCACCCCGCATGTGCTGCGGCACTTCTGCGCCTCCCAGCTCTACCTCGCGGGGATGAGCCTGTTCGCCATCCAGGAACTGCTTGGCATATCAAACAAGCCTCTTCTGCAAGGTCAGCTCCCGCATGCCGCCCTCCCGCATCGCGGTGGCATGGGTGTGCAGGCAGGCGTGCGGGGTCACCCACGGCGTACGGATCCCGGCCCGGGTCGTGGCCCGGGTGAACATCTTCACCAGCCCGTCGTAGCTGAGCGCCTCCAGCCGCCGCTTCCCGCGGCCGCCGATCAGGAACACCAGCGGGCTGCCGCCGCCGGCGGGCCGCTCGTCCATCACATAGGCGCTGACCATGGCCAGCGCCTCGGGCTCGTGCAGGTCGGCCACCCGCTCGTAGCGGGACTTGGACCGGGC
The DNA here is from genome assembly GCA_963819785.1 of uncultured Actinomycetes bacterium. Taxonomy (GTDB): domain Bacteria; phylum Actinomycetota; class Actinomycetes; order Streptosporangiales; family Streptosporangiaceae; genus Palsa-504. Next base: position 205,521 of record CAWFXW010000028.1, read on the forward strand.
CCCCTTCGGGTGGTCATCGCGATGACGCACTACCACCCGGCGCCGTCCGTAGGCGATGTCCTCCAGGTGCAGGCCAAGGACCTCTCCGGGCCTTAGCCCGCCCTGCAGCATCAGCAGCACGATCGCCCGGTCCCGCCTGCTGCGCAGCTGCGCCAGCAGTGCCTGCACCTGGGCCTCGCTGAGCGGCCGCGGAACCCGCTGGACCGTCTTGACCCGCACCGCCCGCCGGATCGGCCGTTGCCGGCTCGCGCCGCCCATGAACGGGCGGTGCCGTTCGGAGACCCGCTGCAGGGCCGGGTCCGGGCGCTTCTCGATCGGGTTCAGCAGGCCGAACATCCCGGCCAGGATCACGTACTCGTAGAAGGAGGAGACCGCGGCGAGAATCCGGTTCACCGTGGTCGCCGCCAGCTTGGTCGCAGGCCCATCCGCGCCGCCCGCCACCGTCAGCGTCATCCGCTGCCGAGGCCTGCGCGAGGGCACCGACCGCAAGTACTCCAGCAGCCCGATCGAGTGCCGCGGAGCGAACTCCGCCCAGGTCAGGCCGTCACGGTCGAAGAACCGCCACAGGTGACGAAGGTCGTAGGCGTAGGAGACCAGCGTGTTGGGCGAGCAGTCCCGGGCCGCCAGGAACCGCAGGAACCCCGACACGACCTCGACCGGCTCACCGCCCTCATCGAGCAGGTCAACCCGGTGCGAGCCGTCTTCACCGCGCTGCTGCCGTACCCGCACAGACACCTCCGCATCCGGCCCGCCCGATCCCCGTACAACTGGTCGCATCCTGGTACCAGTAGGGCAAGCGGGACAAGAGGTGTCCATGTAACAACAAGGCCGTGGGAGTCGGTGTAGCTGGCTTCCACCTCCATCGTGGTGCCGTGTCGCATGACACCCTCGATCATCGCGGCGACTTCGGAGGCCGAGCAGCCGATCAGCTGGGAGTGGATGGCCATGCTCTTGCGCTCGACGTGCCAGTAGATCAGCACGCCGCGGCCGCCGTACCGGGCGTGCCACTCGGTGAAGATGTTCTGGTCGAACGCGCCGAAGTGGGTGGAGTCCGACGCCACCGCGGTGGAACCCGTCCCCCAGATGGCCTGCTGGCGGGCGGCGAAGGTGGCGTCGGCGATCTCGACCGCCATGGCCCGGGCGGTCTCGGCGGACAGGTAGCGGCGCCGCACGTAGCGGATGTCATCCTCGGTGTGGCCGTGCTCGCCGGCGGCTACCGCCCGGATCCCGGTGTTGGTGCCGTAGGCATAGACGGCCAGCAGCAGCCGCTGGGCCAGCACGCCGGGGTCCAGGTCCCCGCGGGCAGCGGCGGAGGTGGCCGCAGTCAGGCAGCTTGTGCGCAGTACGGCCTCCTTGAGCATGTCGATCAGCGGCACGGTGCCCCACCTGGCGGCGATGTCTTTCTTCAGCAGCCGCAGGTTGCGCGGCTCGGGAGCGGCGTCCAGCGGGGTGAGCTTGATGTTGCCCTCGCGGCGCTCGGCGATCTGCAGCCAGTCCAGGCGGGGCAGCGCGTCGTGCAGGACGTCGAGCTCCGCGCGCATCTCCTCGCGGAGTTCTGTAATGAACTCGCTTGGGTCGAGAGGCTGGCGTAGTGCTCGGCTCGGCGGGTCTCGACGTCGGCGGGCAGGTCCTCATCGGGGTCGCGCCACCGGGCGGCGCCGGTGATCCAGATTTCCTTGCAGCGCAGATGCTCGCGCAGCGCCTGGAAGGTGACAACCTCGTAGACCATGCGGACCACGCGCTGGCGGCCGTGCTGGTCGGTGCGGTAGACCAGCGGCTTCCAGTCATCGGTGATCCCGGCGTGCGCCGGGACGTGCTCCCCGGCGGGATAGTAGGTCAGGCTGCCCGCGGCGGCGTGCCGGCGGATCAGCGCCAGGGCCTCGATCACCGGCTGGCAGGCGCTGCTGCCGGCGCGGAACTCAGGACCTCGAGCAGCTTGACCAGCCCGCGCCGGTAGTGCCCGGTGTAGGAGGCGCGCAACGTGCTCTGGACGGTGCGGCGGTAGGCCGGGCCGGATGACTTGTACTCGGCGACCAGGTCGCGCAGCATCTTCTCGCCTGCCACCGGGTACACCACGGCGCGGACGGTGTCGTCAGGGCGGGCGATCGCGGCCTCGGCGAGCCGGAACAGCAGCGTCTCCTTCCCGGCGACCTTGCGGAACTCGCTGACCAGCTCCTGGGTGACCTTCCGCCCAGCGCGGCCAGCAGCGTCAGCTTCAGCGGTTCAGGATGTGTGCGCAGGTGCGATGGCGCTTCCACTGCCGCGCGGGCCCGCCATGCGGCAACCACCTTCGGCGCGACACCAGTGAACACTGCGCCCGGCAGCCCGATGGCGCGCACCGCGTCCAGCTTGCCGATCTCGGTCAGCATGGACTCCAGGCTCACGTTGCCGGGAACCGACTTGATCAGCGACAGCGCCGACGGTTCCCCGCCTGCGGTGTCGTCATCGTCGGCGGCCGCGGCCAGCTCGGCGAGCCGCCCGCTGGCCTGCGGGCCGAGCCGGGCCGACACGCACAAGGTCAGCGCCTGCTCGGCCTGGTACAAGGCCGAGCGGACGATCCGGTCGCAGCGGCCCGCCGACGGCGGCTCGATCCGCTCCGCCCGGCACCGGGCAAGCAGCTGCTCGCGCACCCGGTCAGCGCCACGCTCGGCCTGGCAGACGCCGTCCGCGAGCCATCCGGTGAGTTTGACGGCGTCATCGGCGGTGCACTCCCGGAACCCGAGGTGGTGGCGGATCTGCGCCCGGTGGTACTCGATCGTGCTGCCAGTCCATTCGTAGAACCCGAGGTCGGATGCCGGGACGCCGACCTGGCGGGCGACGAACGCGACCGCCTCGTCGTCCAGCTCGGCCCGGCCGCGGGGAACCGGCCGGCCCGGGCGTAGAACTTCAGCAGCACCGCGAACCCGAGCCGGGTCGGCCCGCGCTTCCCGGCGATCAGCTCCCGCTCGTCATCGAGCAATGTCCAGTGCTCGACCAGCTCGTCCAGGTCCACCCGCACCACCGCGCCTTCATCGACCCGCGGCCGACGATAGCCAGAGGGTCTGACAAAAGTTCCGCCAATGGCCGGAGGCGGTACTTTCTGGACCATGGCACGCGTGCTGCCCGAGGTCGCTGGCTGCCGCGCCGACCTCCGGAATCTGTAAGTGCCGACTCCGGAAGCCAAGACGGAACTTCGCCGAGAGGGAAGCCCACGCGGACCCAGCCAGAAACGGCGTGAGGTCCGGCCCGGGTTGCAGTCGGGCCGTCGTCGTCGTTGGCCGCTCCGGTGAGAGCGCCCGTCAGCCCACTCTTGTAGCCGGGGCAGACGCATTTGATGAGGAAGTCTTTGCCGGTCGGGTCACGCCTGTCATCGACACGCGCGGGCTGCTGCTCGGTGGCCCGATCGGCAGCCAGGCAACGCTGGCGATCGCCTGGAGCGCCGGCATCGCCCTGGCCAGCTACCTGCGGGCGCAAGCTGTACAGCCGCGATCCGGTGTAAGGCCGCAGACTGGACTGCCAGCCGCGGCCCCGGCCATCGCGTTCTATTTGCCACGCGTATACGCTGAGTGTATTCTCTCGGGTATGAGTGTTCCGCTGACATTGCTGGGCCTGCTGGAGCGGGAGCCGAGTCACGGCTATGACCTCAAGCGGGACTACGACACCTGGTTCGGCCGCGGCAAGCCGCTGCCCTACGGCCAGGTCTACGCGACGTTGTCCCGGCTGGCCCGCGACGGCAAGGCGATCGCCGGGCCGGCCGAGCCCGGCGAGGGGCCGGACCGCAAGCGTTATGCGATCACCGAGACGGGCGTCGCCGATGTCCAGCGGTGGCTGGCCGAGCCGGCCCCGCCCGAGCCGCACCTGCAGACGGTGCTGTTCGCCAAGGTCGTGCTGGCGCTGATGCTGGACCGCCCGGCCGACCGCTACCTGGATGCCCAGCGCGCGGCGCACCTGCAGCGGATGCGCGAGCTCACCGCCCTGAAGGAGAATGGTGACCTGATGGATACCTTGCTGGCCGACCACGGCCTGTACCACCTGGAGGCGGATCTGCGGTGGATCGACCACACCGCGGCCCGGCTGGACCTGCTCGCCCAGGCGGTGCGCCAGTGACCGGGAGACAGGCACCCAGGCCGAGGCTGGCGCCCGGCGCGGGCAACGGCGAGGTCGCCGTGGCCGCCCGGCCGGCGACGGTCATCGAGGCGCGCGGCGTGGTCAAGTCGTTCGGCCCGACGCCGGCGCTGCGCGGCGCCTCACTGGCAGTCCGGCAGGGCGAGATCGTGGCGGTGATGGGGCCGAGCGGGTCGGGCAAGTCGACGCTGCTGCACTGCCTGGCCGGCATTCTCACCCCGGACCAGGGCGAGGTCTGGTTCGACGGGCAGCGGCTGGACACCCTGCGCGAGACCGAGCGCAGCGAGCTGCGCCGGGACCGGTTCGGGTTCGTGTTCCAGTCCGGTCAGCTCGTCCCGGAGCTGACGGCCGAGGAGAACGTCGCCCTGCCGCTGCTGCTGGGCGGTGCCCGCCGGGCCGCCGCGCTGGCCGAAGCCGGGGCCTGGTTCGGCCGGCTCGGCCTGGACGGGCTGGGGAACCGGCGGTCCGGGGAGCTGTCCGGCGGCCAGGCCCAGCGGGTCGCGCTGGCCCGGGGCATGGTCGACCGGCCGCAGGTGCTGTTCGCCGACGAGCCGACCGGCTCGCTGGACTCGGTGGCCGGGGAGCTGGTGATGAGCCTGATGACCCGTGCTGCCCGCGAGCAGGGCACCACGGTGATCCTGGTCACCCACGACGCGCGGGTCGCTGCCTACGCCGACCGGGAGGTCATCGTCCGCGACGGCACGGTCAGCTCGCTCACCGGGGCGCCCCCTTCTGCCGGGCGGACACTATGATCCGCCTCGGCCTGCGGCTGACGGTCAGCGGCGGCCGCGAGGCCATCGTCCGCCTGGTCATCGTGGCCGCCGCGGTCGGGATCGGCGTCGGCCTGCTGCTGACCGTCGTCGCGGCCGTCAACGCCGTCGGCGTGCAGAACGACCGATATGCCTGGCTGGACACGGGGGCACCAGCGGCCTCGGGCGGCGCGACGGCCGCGACCAGCCGCGATCCGTTGTGGGCACTGTTCACCGCCGATCTATTCAACGGGCAGGGCATTTACCGGGCCGACGTCGCAGCCACCGGCCCCACCTCACCGGTGCCGCCGGGGATCCCCCGCGACCCCGGGCCGGGCCAGTACTACATCTCCCCGGCGCTCAGCGCGCTGCTGCGCGCTGCCCCGGCCGACGAGCTCGCGGACCGCTATCCCGGGCACCAGGCGGGCCTGATCGGCCAGGCGGGCCTGCCGTCCCCCGACTCCCTGGTCATCGTGGTCGGCCGGTCGGTCGCGCAGATGTCGCACCTGCCCGGCGCCGCGAAGGTGACCAGCCTCAACACCACTCCGCCGAGCGGCTGCGGCAGTCATGGCACCTGCGTGATCCGGGGCGGCCTCGAACCGGCCGGCGTCGACCTGGTCCTGTCGGCGGTGGCGCTGGCGCTGCTGCTGCCGGTGCTGATCTTCATCGGCACCGCCACCCGCCTGTCCGCAGCCCGCCGGGAGCAGCGGTTCGCCGCGATGCGGCTGGTCGGCGCGACGCCCAGGCAGGTGGCGCTGATCGCGGCGGTGGAGTCCGCGGTGGCCGCGGCGGCTGGCGTCGGCATCGGTTTCGGCCTGTTCTTCGTGCTGCGGGTGCCGCTGGCGGCTATTCCGTTCACGGGCCAGTCGTTCTTCCCCGCCGAGCTGTCGCTCAGCCTGCCCGACATCCTGGCGGTCGCGGTCGGCGTGCCGGCGGCCGCTGCTGTCGCGGCCCGGCTGGCGTTGCGGCGGGTGAACATCTCCCCGCTCGGCGTCGCCCGCCGGGTGACCCCGGCGCCGCCGCGGGCCTGGCGGGTGCTGCCACTGCTGGCAGGGCTGGCCGACCTCGGGTTCTTCGTCGTGCACGGCAAGCCGGCGAGCAATTCCGGGCAGGTCCTGGTGTTCGTGCCTGGCTTCGCGCTGATCATGGTCGGGCTGGTCATCGGGGGGCCGTGGCTGACGATGGCGGGGGCGCGGGTCCTGGCCCGGCGCGCCAGCCGCCCCGGCGCGCTGATCGCCGCGCGGCGGCTGGCCGATGACCCGCGGGCCGCGTTCCGGGCGGTCAGCGGCCTGGTCCTGGCGCTGTTCATCTTCACCGTGGCCGCCGCGCTGCTCGCCACGAGCGACACCAAGCACTACGCGCCGATTAACGGCGCGGCGGCCAACAACATCCTCGTCGACCAGTTCTCGACGACGGATCATGACGACACATCGGTGGTGGGATCCGCGCCGCCTCCGTCCGCGACGGTGCTGACGCGGCTGCGGCAGATCTCCGGCGTCCAGGGCATCGTCGAGTTCCGGGCGGACCAGGGGCTGACCATCACCAACCCGCAACTGCAGATCCAGGGCTTCCCGGCCGCGGTGGCGTCGTGCGCCCAGCTTACGAGCATTCCTGGCCTCGGCCGGTGTCCCGCGGGGGCGACAGCGGTCAAGGTTCCCGCCGTCCTCAACAACACCGGCGGCGGCAACCTGGCGAGGCTCACCTGGCCGGCCGCGGATGTCCCGGCCCGGCGGCTGGACAGCCTCCCGCTGGGCAGCCTGGACGTGGCGACGAACGGGTCGCAGCCCGTGATCGAGCAGGCCAGGACGGTACTGGAGAACGCCTACCCGACCGGCATCGGCTCGCCGCCGCCGCCGCAAACGCTCGGCGAGTACAACGCGGTCGGCAATGCGGCGGACAACGCCTACCAGCAGCTCGCCGACGTGGTGATCCTGACCAGCCTGACCGTCGCCGGCTGCACTCTGGCGGTGAGCGTGGCGGGCGGGCTGGCCGACCGCAAGCGCCCGTTCAGCCTGCTGCGGCTCACCGGCGCCCGGCTCGGCATGCTGCGCCGCGTCATAGCCCTGGAAAGCGCGGTCCCGCTGCTCGCCGTCGCGACGGTCGCGGTCGGCGCCGGGTTCGGCGCCTCGGCGATGTACGCGACCATGGAGATGCATCTTTCCCTGGTGGCGCCGGGCGCCGCTTACTTCGTCCTGGCCTCGGCCGGGATCGTGCTCGCCCTCGGCCTCATCCTTGCGACGTTCCCGCTGCTGCGGCGCATCACCGGCCCGGAGACCGCCAGAACCGAGTGATCCTGTACACCGGAGGCCGTCGGGCTCAAGCAGCGCGTCGCCATGATCGAAGACGGCCAGCCGGAGAATCGACGCGTTGCCGAGTTGTTCGCAGTAGTGGACTGCGACGCAACCGACCCAGCTCGACGGCAACGAACCCGGCCGCCGCGAAGGCAAGAAACCCGGAGAGCCCAGCATCTCGTGCGACAGGATCCACCGTCCGCCGAAGGCGAGGACACGATCCCGGATCCGGTTCCGACATCTAACAGCGCTACGACGACGTGATCGGTAACCTTCCCCGTCTGACCACGACGATTACCCTCGTTGCGGCTGGTGACACGTTTCTTACCGGTACCGACACCGCCTGGGACCGGGTATCCGCGCAGGACCGGGACCGGCTGGCCGCCCAGCTAGGACAGACTATCGCGGTCGCGCTGCCCTCCGGCCCGCCGGTGCTGCTGCACACCGAGGTCATGCGCGAGCACCTGCTCGTCAGCGAAGGCCCCGCCGGTGCGTGGCCCAGGTACAGCGATCTCAGGTGGTGGATGCTGCGGCTGCCGGAGGCATCCCGCTCCACACTCGACGCGCTGGCCGACCTCTGGTTCGCGACAAGCTGACCACGCCTAGTCAAGCCTTCCCGGTCAGAAAGCGACGGTAAGAAGACGGGCAGGGCATCGGGCAGGATGGGTGCATGCCAGGGTCGGATAGCTCAGCGGCGCTGCCGGTCATCGATGTGGGCCCGCTGACTGGCCCGGCACCGGCTGGGGTGCGGGCGAGGGTGGCCGGGCAGATCCAGGCGGCCTGCCGCGATCGCGGCTTTTTCTACGTGACCGGCCATGGTGTGCCGGCCGATCTCCTGGGCCAGCTGGCCGATGCGAGCGCTGAGTTCTTCGCGCTTCCGCTGGCGGACAAGCTGGAGATTGCCATGGAGCGCGGCGGGCGGGCCTGGCGAGGGTTCTTCCCGGTGGGCGCTGAGCTTACTTCCGGCCGCCCGGACCTGAAGGAGGGTCTGTACTTCGGCGCCGAGCTGCCCGCCGACGATCCGCGGGTGCTGGCCAGGATGCCGTTGCACGGCGCCAACCTGTTTCCGCGGCAGGTCCCCCGGCTGCGTCCGCTGGTGCTGGCCTATCTGGATGCGCTGGCCAGCGCGGGCCAGGCCGTGCTGGCCGGGGTGGCGCTCAGCCTGGGCCTGGATGCCGGGTACTTCGCCACCGGGTACACCGCCGACCCGACCATCTTGTTCCGGATCTTCCACTACCCGCCGTCACCGCCGCAGACCCAGGACTGGGGAGTCGGCGAGCACGCCGACTACGGGCTGGTGACCCTGCTGGCCCAAGACGACAGCGGCGGGCTGCAGGTCGCCGTGCCCGCCGGGAATGAGCAGCGCTGGATCGATGCCCCGCCCATTCCTGGCACCCTGGTCTGCAATATCGGCGACATGCTCGACCGCCTGACCGGAGGCTGGTACCGGTCCACGCCGCACCGGGTCCGCAACCTCAGCAGCCACGGCCGGCTCTCCTTCCCCTTCTTCCTGGATCCTGGCTTTGACGCCGAGGTGCCGCCACTGCCTGACCAGGCCGCCGCCGCAGAAGACGGCCGACGGCGCTGGGACGGCCAGGACCTGCGCGCCTTCACCGGTACCTATGGCGACTACCTCCTCGGCAAGGTCTCCAAGGTCTTCCCCCAGCTCCGCAGCGACTTCCTGGGATAGACAATGGCGATGAAGGCGAGGTAGTCGTTGAGTTCGGCCAGCGGTCCGGGCAAGTGGGGGATCGCCGCGAACGGTGAGGCGATGAACAGCTGGACGACTGATGCCTATCAGGACAGCAGCGGGAGCTGGAGCCAGCTGAGCACGAAACGCCGGTACCCGGCGAAGTAGGGTTCCAGGTCGTCAATGACGCCGAAGGACAACGCCGAAGGGAAGCCCTGGCGGGTCACGGCGGTGACAATGACTGAGCCCTGACCGAATCGAAGCGCCGCATAGGTGCCATATGACATCCTCCAGGGAAGGAGAGTCGCACTCCTCTTCCGAGAAGCACGTCTGGATCTGGATCAGCGGCTTGCTCACATTGAGTGGATGGCCGTATTCCAAGACGATGTCGGTCAGCCCCGGCCCGTAGGTCTCCGACGAGAGGATCGGCGGCATATCCGGTGGCACTTCCGCGAGCGCGTAGGGACGAGGCCGGACGCGGCGGAGCTTTGCGAACCGGAATCGCGCTACGGCAAGCGCGACCGGCACGCCAACAACCGCCTGAGCCCGTGACATACCGCACCCTCCGTTAAGCCAGAGGCTTTCCGCACGCAGTAGTCCCAGCCGGGCCATGACAACGCGGACCAGGCTACTGATGCCATGGACGGTACCGCACGGGAGTACAGCAACGTCCGCGACAAGCCCGGCGGCGTTGGCACTGCGCCGGCCGTTGCGCGGCCTGGCCCGGGGATGATCACCGCGGCCGGCAGCTTGAGACCCGCAGCCTGGCGAGAATGTCCGTCAGGTGCTGCGCGCCTGTTTATGGTTCTCGTTCCAGCACGGCGTCGATCTGAGAATCTGGAATCTGATCAGGCGCGAGCACACGCCTGATCAGAGTGCTCGCGTTAGTCAGGGTATCGGGTGCAGGTGCTGGCTGAGGCGGTTGCCGCTTGTCGTGAAGACGCCGCCGCATGAATCGCGGACCGAGCAGGAGTGGCATATGTCGGGGTAGTCGTTCTTCCAGTCGCTGATAGAGCGCACTGCGTACGGCCACAGGCGCCGGTCGAGGACGCAGAGCTGGTGGTTGTAGATCCGGGTCGTGATCCGGGCTGTCGCGAGCGTTTCGACCGCGGCGGCGAGCTCGCACTGGTAGTCGGCGGGGTCGGCCCACACAAGCGCGGAGTTCGGCCGGGCCAGGCCGGTCATCTCCAGTCCCATCAGGGCGACCTGGGCGACAAATGGCAGGTTCCGCGCGATGAATGCGGCCAGACCGGCGAGTACGGGGACGGTATGCCGCTGGACGACGACCCGGATTTCTACGGCCTGGCCGAGTGAGGCCAGGGTGAGGATGCCGTGCACGGTCTCGTTGAACGCCCCGGGGGCCTGGACGATGAAATCGTGCAGGCCCGGTTCGGGCGCGTATAGCGGGATGCCGGCCATGATGTCGGAAAGCCCGACCGCCGCGTAGCGGCTGGTGAATTCCGGGTCGGCGAAACGGCGGCCGTTGGTCAGCAGGTGCACGGAGAGTCCGGGTGCGACCCGTTTGCAGTGCTCCAGCAGGCCGATGAGCGCGTCCGCGTGAAGCGTCGGCTCGCCGCCGGTAAGGCTGAGGGCTTGTGCGTCCCGTGGGACCAGGCTGATCACTTTCCTGGCCCGATCGAACAGCCAGGTGTCGTCGCGGTCCTTCGGCGGCTGGGAGCACATGAGGCAGTAGTTGTCGCATTGCTCGGTGAGCAGCAGGCCGTTGTGCCTGGCAGAGTTCTTCCACAACACGGCAACCCGGCGACCGTCGGCACGGACGTGGATGATGTCCCCCGTGTCCAAGTGCGCCAGCTCGGGCCCGAGCCTGAGTGCAGGGCCAGGCATATCGGCCACAGGCTCGGGGGCGCGCAACTGCCCCCCGAGCTTCCCGGCCCTCCCCCTGGGATCCCTTCCAGCGAGGAGATAAAGACCATACCCAGGCGGCGCAGCCTGCCCGTCCCGCAGCAGGCATGCGATGGAAGCGGCGAGCCCTTCGTCGGCGCCTGCGAGACCGCTGGCTGCGTCCTCGGGCAGGCAGACCCGCCATACATCATCGGCCACCGGCCTGGCCAGCCCGCTTGGGTCGGTGCGGCCCATCAACTTCAACACGGCCGTCCCTGCCTCACCGGCTCTTCCGCGCCGGACTTGCGGCTGCGCGCCGTGCCCGGCAGTCTCACTGCGCCCACCGCCACAGCAGGTCACGGAAATACGGGTCGTCACGCATCCTCCGCAGCAGCAGCGTGAAGATGCTCATATTGCGGCGGCAGAACGCCGACAGCGCCTTATGCCCGGTGAAGTCTCCCATTGTCGCGTGATGGAACACGGGATCGGCGCCGCAGTACGGCTCGAACGCGCATGTAGCGCACATCGGCGCGCTGAGGGTAATCGATTCGGTGAGCGGATTCAGCAGGGCATCAGAGAGCATGATGTCCGCGTAGGACGATTCGTGCACCGTACCGAGCCTGAAGGTGCGATCGCCCATTTCGGCGAGCATCCGGCCCTCGTCGCTGGCGTAGATGTCGCCGTCGTAGTTATAAACGAGCGCGCCGATCCCGATCCCGGCTGGAGAGGTCAAGTCGATGTAGCCGGGGTCGGCGTTGGTGAGCATCTTCTTCGCGATGATCGATGCGTATATCTCCACCATCGGGACACCCTGGCGGTTGAGTTCGACGATCCGGTCCAGGCCGGCCTTATAGAACTCAAGCCATCGGCCGAGGTCGTAATTCGCGCCGCCGCGGCTTCGCAGCGCGAAGCCGTACGGCGAGACCGGGCGTAGGAATACCCCGCGCAACCCGAGCTCGGCATAGGTATCGATGATCTCGGTTGCCCGGCCGAGGCTCGCCTCCGTGGTCGTCATCAGCGCACTGACGCGATCCGCGCCGAGTCGCTCCTGCGCTTGCCTGATGCCGGCCACTGCCTGCTGCCAGCTGTCGCGGCCGGGACGGCGCCGGTTGCCGTTGTGCAGATCGTGCGGGCCATCAAGCGAGGTCGAGATGTGGATCTCCTTCTCAGCGCAGAAGCTGAGGATCTCCTCATCGAGCAGCGCCAGATTCGTCGCGATCACGAACGCCAGATCCTTACTGTGCTCCTTGTTCATTCGCTTAGCCTCGGCCGTGATCCAGCGTATGAGCGGGAAGTTAAGCAGCGGCTCGCCGCCCTGGAACTCGATCTTCAGCTGCGGTGACGGCGACCTGAAGGCCAGCTCGAGCGCCCGGCGTGCGGTCTCCTCAGTCATGTCGAACTCGTTCTTCGCCGCCGACTGGCGGGACACCTGGCAGTAGCGGCAGGTGTGCTCGCAGCGCAGCGTGACCACGAAAATGTGCAGCCCGGTCGAATCCGGCAGACGCTGCATCCGGGTACGCAACTTGATAGCCAGCAGCTCAGCAGGCAGCGTCTCGCCGGGCACCTGGATCAGGTGCGCGGCCCGCAGCCGCGCTAGCAGCTTCTGATCCGCGCAGGTCCCGTCCACCACGGCGCTCAGCTCACCGGGCGTCACGAACACGTGCTCACCCACCAGGTTGGTCAGGACGACCGAGTTCGCATCGAGCCGGTGAAACCGCAGCGGCAGCAACTGCCATCCGTGCGCGGGGAGCGCCGTCGCGGCCCGCTCCAGCTTTATCACGCCGGATCCTCAGCTTCGCCATCGACGAGACCGGTCTGAGAGAACGCCAGCGCGAAGACCAGGTTGCGCAGTGGCTCGGTTTCCTTCGCGATCCGGGCTCGCAGGATCTGGTCGTTCACCTCCACGCGGAACCGGTGCTTCAGTTCGTCGGCAACGGCGTCCCGCGTGCGAGGGAACAACGTGCACTCGTAGTCCGCGCCGCAGACGCGGATGTCGACCGTCATCTCAGCGGCCACTGCGTATACGGCTCGCTGCAACGCATCTAGGTCCACGGTGGCCTGGTCAAATGTCAGTCTGATCTCCACGGCACCGATACCGTCACCACCTGCGCCCAGCGCGCCATCCGCCGCGCTCATCGGGCCCTTCCTCGTCGGGTGAGCCGCCTGATCCAGCTCACCAGGGCACTGACCGGCGCGACGATAACGAACGCGCAGCCCCCGCCACTGGCCGTGGACGGACTGCCGCTCCCGAGATCCGCTGAACTGCTCGGTAGGCTGCCCGACGGCAGCACGGCGGAAGGCAATCCGCCCGAACCCGCACTCGCGTCCGGGGTTGGGCTCGCAAGCACAGGTGGCTGGGTCGCGACAGGCACGCTCGTCGGTCCCGGGGTCGGGACTGACGAGATATGCGAGTGGTGGGAGACATGGGACACATGCCCACCTGTGCCCGATTGGTGCGATTGATGGGACGAGTGGCTGACGTGCCCCTCAACACTCGCCGACATTTGACCTTTCACCGCGAGAAGCGGGAACGCCACTATCTTTACCTCATCACGCTTTCCCCCTAAAAGCGGCGTGGCCTGCGCGGGGGACACGCTGAGCGCTACTGCGGTTACCGCGGCAGCCAGAGGGAGAATTGGCGACTTCGGCATAATAGGACCATACCAGCGATAGCCCGGACGGATGCCGCAACAAGGAAATTAGGGCACAGTGCGACGATGCCGCAGGGACCGCCACGGGTCAATACTCGCCAATCGTCCCAGTACAACAGGCTGGACAGTTCTCGCAGAATCCTCAAGGAATCTTGCAGCCCCGGAACTCACATCGGCAGATCCGAAGTCATGCGAACTAGCGGATATAAGCCCGTCAAGTGCAGAAACGCGTCAAGTACTACGCCGACGCAACCCCGCGAACGTGCGGGCTACATCAAATCGTAATACGATGGATCGATCGACTGACCTATGCACGACAGACGACCAGCTCACGTATTCGGCTGGAGGCACAGAACAAGGTCAGCGCGTCATCGGCGATGATGGTGCTGACACGCGGATCAAACGCGGCGGCCGGGTCTGGCTTGACCTGCGGTCGACCACGGCTACACCGCCTAGACCGCTGCGGTTCGGCGGCAGGACGCTCGTTTCACGGTTGACGAAACAGCCGGTCCGGAGTTCGGGCTTTCGCATGTTTCACCGCACCTCAGCAGACCTGCCCGGGCGCCCGGGGCAACCTTGCCCTGTCCAGGGAGGTGGGGGAGGCAATTAGTGACAGCCACCCGGCCGCATAGCCGAGCAGGCGCGCGACGCGGCACGCACGGCGCGCGAGATCCTCCGCTCCTGAGCTGGAGGGCGGCGGCCACTGCGGTTGCGGCATCGGCGAGGGTGTACGGACGACACGTACGAGTCCGCTCACCCGCCTCCCGGGAAGGCGTCCTAGAGAGCCGCCGTGAGGGAGGCAGGGCTCCTCGTGCTCCGCGCCTCATCTAGGTAGGCGGTGATGGCGTCGCGGTTACGGGTGAGGAACTCGATGCGGTCGGTCATCCGCTGGCGTTCTGCCTCCAGGGCAGCGATCATTTCCGGGGTGGCTTCGTCGGGGCAGTAAAGGATCCCGGGCACGGTCAGGCAGGGCAGGATCCGCTTGATCATCCGGGTTGGCATCCCGGATTCCAGCAGTCCCCTGATCTGCAGGACCCGGTCCACCAGCCGCTCGTCATAGTCGCGGTAGCCGTTCGGCTGGCGCCACGGGGCGATCAGTTCCTGTTCCTCGTAATAGCGCAGCAGCCGCCGGGAGGTGTCGGTGCGCTCGGCTAGCTCCCCGATCCGCATGGTGACCCACCTCACATCCAGATGCCTTGACCCTCACATACATGTGATGGTTCGAGCATAGCGGCATGGACAACGAACTCTACGAGTACAGCCCGATCACTGAGCGGCAGCCAATCCGGTGGCCGGGCGGTGCCCGGGTGGCCTTCTATGTGGGCCTGAACGTCGAGCACTTTCTCGTCGACCGGCCCTCGACCAGCTTTTACCAGGCCACCTCGGGCCTGGTACCCGATCCGCTGAACTACGGGTGGCGCGACTACGGGCCCCGGGTGGGTATCTGGCGGCTGACCGAGATATTCGACCGGCACCGGATCCGCCCTAGCGTGCTGCTCAACTCCGATGCCGCCGACCGCTATCCGCAGATCATCAAGGCGGGACTGGAGCGGGACTGGGCATGGCTGGCCCACGGCCGCAACAACTCCACCCTGCAAGCCGGGATGCCCGAAGACCAGGAGCGCGCTTACCTGGCCGAGGTCATCGAAACCATCGAGCGGGCTACCGGACACCGGCCGCGCGGCTGGCTGGGACCGGGGCTCACCGAAACCTTCCAGACTCCCCGGCTGCTGGCCGAGCTCGGCCTGAGCTACGTGCTGGACTGGACCAGCGATGACCAGCCGTACCGGCTGAGCGTACCCGGGATGCTGAGCGTCCCGTACTCGGTGGAACTCAACGACCTCGGCATCTTCACCATGCAGGGCGCTAGCGGCCCGGAGTTCGTGCAGGTCGTCCGGGATCAGGTCGATCAGCTCTGCACCGACTCCGCCGACAGCGGCAGGGTCATGGCACTGGCCTTGCACCCGTTCGTCAGCGGCCATCCGTTCCGCCGCAAATACCTCGACCAGGCCCTGGAATACGTCGCCAGTCACCCCGGCGTGTGGCTGACCACCAGCGACGAGATCGCCGGGCACTACGCCCGCACCACCCCAGCCTGACGCCCTGCTCAGGGCCCCGAGGGGGTGATGTTGTGGTTGAGGTGGAAGACGTTGTGCGGGTCGTAGGCGTCCTTGACCGCGGTCAGGCGCGCGAGCTTGGCGTCGGAGTAGGCGCGGCGCACACCCAGGGCCCCCTCGTCGCTGAGGGCGTTGACGTAGGCGCCCACGGCGAACGGGTCGAGCTTGGCGGCCTCGCGCCGGGCGGCTCCCATCCGCAGGCTGTCCTGGGCGGGATCGTCCCACTTCACGGCGGCGACGTACTCGAAGCGCGCGCGACGGTGGCTGAACGCCGTCGCGTCGTCGTCGACGTCGGCGATCGCGCCGCCGTAGGCCTGGAGGCTGACGCCGGGCACGGCGGCGTCCGCCGGGTCGCGGTCCACCAGCGCCGCGATCGCGTCGTCGGGCAGGCCGGGGAGGTAGTGGCCCTTCCAGTAACGCCGGTACGCGTGGCCCTCAACGCTGTCGTCTCGGGTTTGCAGCTCCAGATAGGAGAGCTCGCGCACGACCTCGCCGCTCGGCACGCCGAGGGAGCGCAGCGCCGGAAGCATCGCGCGGCCGGCGTCCGGGTCGCCGACCCACACGTATCCGAGGGTGACGGTACCGCCGGAGATCTCGGCGGTCAGCGTGGCCGGGCGGGCGGCCTCCTCGGCCAGGTCGCGCCAGCCGCGCAGCGCCGCGGCGGCGCGATCGAGCGGGAAGGTGAGCTCCGTGACCAGGGTCCGCGTGCCGACGGGATGCAGCCGGAACTCGAAGTCGACGACGATTCCGAAGTTGCCGCCGCCGCCGCGCAGGCCCCAGAACAGGTCGGGGTGTTCGTCGGCGGAGGCGCGCACGACGTCGCCGTCCGCGGTGACGACGGTGCAGGACACGACGTTGTCGCAGGTCAGGCCGTACTGACGCGCCAGCCAGCCCATGCCGCCGCCCAGGGTCAGGCCGCCGACGCCGGTGTGTGAGACATTGCCCGCCGTCGTGGCCAGGCCGAAGGGCTGCGAGGCCCGGTCCAGCGCGCCGAGCAGCGCACCGCCCTGGACCCGGGCGCGCCGCGTGACCGGATCGACGGTGACGCGGCCCAGCGCGGTGAGGTCGATCATGAGCCCGCCGTCCGGGACGGCCATACCCGCGATGTTGTGGCCGCCGCACCGGACGCCGATCTCCAGCTCGCGCTCACGGGCGGTGCATACCGCGGTGACGACGTCGCCGGCCGAGGCGCACCGGACGATCAGCCGCGGGCGGTGGTCGATCATCGCGTTCCAGACCGACCGGGCCGAGTCGTAGCCGCTGGTGCCGGGAGCTAGGACCTGGCCTTCGAAGTCCGGGCGGTGAACGCTGGGGGCGGGGAATCGCGTGGTACTGGTCATGACACGATGGTCCAGGGAATCGGTCCCCTTGATAAGGTCCAGTTCTTCGCCGTATTTGAGGGCCAATTCGCCGGGACGCCGTGACCAGGCTCGGCGCACGCAGGACGGCCCGTTCGGATAAATCGCTTTTGATCTTGACTTCGGGGACGGGGACGGAGGCCCGGAGCGTTGTTCCGCCCGAGTGCGGGCTGGTGATGTCCAGGGTGCCGCCGATCGCCCCGATCCGGTCGTTCAGGCCGATGAGGCCGCTGGTTTCCGGCCCGGGGCGAGCCCCGCCGATCCCGTCGTCGCGGACCTCGACGTCACACCGGCCGGCCGCGATTTCCAGCCGTACCCAGGCGCGGGTGGCGTGCGCGTGCTTGACGATGTTGGTCAGCGCCTCGGAGCAGAAGAAGTAGAGGCTGGCCTCGATGGAGGGCGGCAGCCTGACGCCCGGCACGTCGATCTCGGCGGGGATGCCCACCCGGTCGGCCAGGGCCCGGACGGCCAGGGCCAGGCCGTGCTGGGTGAGGATCGCGGGATGCAGGCCCGCGGCGAGCTCGCGCAGGTCCTCGATCCCGCGCCTGGTGTCCTCGAGGGCCTGGCCGAGGAGCTCCCGGGCCCGGTCCGGCGCCGACGCCCAGCGCTGTTCGGCGAGCTGGAGGTTGATCAGCGTGGCGACCAGGTGCTGCTGGGCGCCGTCGTGCAGGTCCCGGGTAAGGCGCTGACGCGCGGCGTCGGACGTGGTGACCAGGCGCGCCCGCGACGCCACCAGCTCCTGCTCGGCACGCCGGCGGTCGGTGATGTCGCGCACGTAGGCGGTGAAGGCCGCCTCCCCGGGCAGGCCGGTGCGGGTGACGGTCACCTCGGCCGGGAACTCGGTGCCGTCGGCCCGCAGGGCCGGCATCTCGATCCTGCGGTCCAGGATGGTGGCCTGCCCGGTCTGCAGGTAGCGGGCCAGGCCGCGCCGGTGTGCCTCGCGCAGCGACGGCGGCACGATCTTGTCCGCGAGGTCCTGACCGATCACCTCCCCGGCCCGGTAGCCGAAGGTGCGCTCGAAGGCGCTGTTCACGTACGTGACCCGGGCGTCCTGGTCGATGCTGATGACGGCGTCGAGCGCGGCTTCGAGAATGGCGCGTTGCCGGGCCTCGATCTGGCTGAGCCGCTCCCGTTCGGCCGCGATCGACTCCTGGCTGGTGATGACGGTGCCGCACAGCTGCGCGAGGATCGACAGGAGGAAGGTTTCCTGGTCCGACAGCTCCTGGCTGCCGGTGGCGATGAGGAAGACCTGCTCGCGGGAGAACGACGAGGCAATGGGGAACGCCCAGCACGCGGCGGGACCTTTCACGTCGAGCCGGGTGACCCCGGTGACGTCAGCCAGGAGCGCGCCGACGGCCTCCGGGGCCTGCTCGAAGTAGTCCCCCGACTTGCTGGGGTGCCAGGCTACGGCGCGGTACGAAGCGGCGATGGACGGAACCGCCGTGGTGACGAGCCGCACGGCCTGGGCAGGAGTGGGCGTCTGGGCCAGGATCAGCGACAGGCTGAGCACGGAATTGACCGACGATACCAGCCGGCTGAGATCTGGAGCTTCGCGGTCAGTATCCATTCCCGGGCCGTACGGTATAGGCGCACACATGGTCGCCGGGGACGAATCCCGGGCTCGGATCTTGTGCCGCTGGGACTGTCATGGTCAGCCTTTCCGCCCGGTAACAGGAGTCTAACCTGGGTAGCGTGAGCCAGCCTGAGCGGATCCGCGTCATCGTGGGCGAGGACCAGCCCTTCATCAGGGAAGGGATCGTGCACGTCCTGCAGGAGAGCGGATTCAACGTGGTCGGCGCCACGGGCGACGCGGCCGACCTGGTGCGGATGGCAGGCGTGTACGGCCCGGATGTCGTCATCGCCGACATCCAGATGCCGCCGGACCACGCGGACGACGGGCTCCGGGCGGCCCTTCAGATCCGCGCCGACCGCCCGGAAACGGGTGTGCTGATCCTGTCGCAGTTCCTGGAAGACAGCTGGGCGTTCGATCTGGTGGCCGACGGCGCGCGGGGGGTCGGCTACCTGCTGAAGGAAAAGGTCGGCGATCTGGGTATGTTCACCAACGCCGTCCGCCGCGTGGCCAGCGGCGGGTCCGTGCTCGATCCCGACGTGGTGGCGCGCCTGGTCGGCCGCAAGCGGGAGGCAAGTCCGCTCGACGCCCTGACGCCCCGAGAGGGGCAGGTCCTGGCGCTGATCGCGGAGGGACGCTCCAACAACGGCATCGCGTCCGAACTGGTGGTCACGGTGGCCGCCGTGGAACGTCATGTGACCAGCATCTTCGACAAGCTCGGCCTGCATCAGGCAGCGGACCAGCATCGGCGCGTCCTGGCCGTGCTGACCTACCTGCGCGCCTGACGCCGCTCGTTTCCCCGGGCCCGTACCGCGGTCAGGCGGCGAAAAGCGCCCGGAGATCGGTGGTGGCGAGCTCCTGCTTGGGCACGAACGCTACCGCGGCCGAGGTCGCCATGACCTGGGGCGGCGCGCAGTCGGCATCGGTGGAGGTCAGCACGATCCTCGCCACCGGGCAGGCGGCGGCCAGCGATGCCGCCACCGTGAAGCCATCCGACCCGGGCAGGTTGACGTCCAGCAGGATCCCGTCCGGGCACCGGCCGGCCACGGCGGCCAGCGCCCGCGGCCCGTCCTCAGCCACGTCGAACAGCTCCAAGCCCCGGGCCGCGAGCAGTTCCGCCGCGGCCGCGCGGAAGCGCGGGCTGTCGTCGACGACCAGGATCAGAAACCCCACCTACGGATGATGGCCGCTGCCGGACGCGCCTGCCAATGGGGTGAACCCCACAATCGGAATCCTCGGCGTGGGGAAAACCCCATGCGCTCTGCGGGAGTTCCTGAGTCCGGACGCTGAAGAGCGCTCCATTGGTTCGTGCCTGCATTCCGGACAGGCTGATCTTGCTGGGGATCGGCTGACCGGTCTGAAGGAGTTGTCTGGAGCATGCTGCGCGGACGTGGTGCCGAGTGTGGCGTACTGGACGGGCTGCTCGAAGGGGTCCGTGGCGGGCGCAGCGCCGTGCTCGTGGTGCGGGGTGCGGCCGGGGTGGGCAAGACGGCGCTGCTGGACTACGCGGTCGAGTCGGCACCGGATCTGAGGTCCGTCCGGGCCGCCGGGGTGGAGTCGGAGACCGAACTCGCGTTCGCCGGGCTGCACCGGCTGTGCGGGCCCATGCTTGACCGGCTCGGGTGCCTGCCCGGCCCGCAGCGCGACGCGCTCAGGGTCGCGTTCGGCCTGGAGGCAGGCCCCGCGCCGGATCGTTTCGTGGTCGGCCTGGCGGTGCTGAGCCTGCTGTCGGAGGCGGCTGGGGACCAGCCGCTGGTGTGCGTGGTGGACGACGTGCAGTGGCTGGACCCGGCCTCGGTGCAGGTTCTGGCGTTCGCGGCGCGCCGGCTGCGGGCGGAGGCAGTGCTGATGATCTTCGCCGCCCGAGAGCCGGACGGAGGCCTGGACGGGCTGCCCGAGCTGACCGTGGCGGGACTGCGTCACGCTGACGCGCGGGAGCTGCTGGCTTCGGTGGTCCACTGGCCCCTGGACGAGCGGGTGGCTGACCGGATCGTGGCCGAGACGCGGGGAAACCCGCTGGCGTTGATCGAGCTGTCACGCGGACGTTCGGTGGCCGAGCTGGCAGGTGGCTTCGGGATGCTTGAGGTACCGCCGGCGCCGGGCCGGATCCGGGAGAGCGTCCTGGAGGGCTTCGCGGGGCGGCTGGAGAGCCTGCCCGAGCAGACCCGGCTGCTGCTCGCGGTCGCGGCGGCCGACCCCACCGGTGACCCGGCGCTCATGCACCGGGCCGCCCGGCGCCTGGGCCTGGGCTTGGAGGTGGCCGAGCAGGCGGAGGAAACCGGGCTCCTGGACATCGGGGGAATGGGCGGGCAGGTTGTGTTCGGTCATCCGCTGATGCGGTCGGCGGCCTACCGGGCGGTATCCCGCCGTGATCGCCGGAAGGTGCACGCCGCGCTGGCAGAGGTGACCGACACGCGGGCCGATCCCGATCGGCGGGCCTGGCACCTGGCGCAGGCGATGCCTGGTCCCGATGAGCCGGTCGCGGCGGAGCTCGAACGGCAGGCCGGCCAGGCGCAGGCACGCGGGGGGCTGGCCGCGGCCGCGGCCTTCCTGGAGCGCTCGGTGGCGCTGACCGTCGAGCCGGGGCGCCGGATCGAGCGCACGCTGGCGGCGGCGCGGGCCAGCCTCCAGGCTGGCGCGTTCGACAAAGCTCTTGGCTTGCTGGCCGCAGCGGAGGCCGGACCGCTTGACGAGTTCGCCAGCGCCCGGATGGACGCGCTCCGCGGGCAGATCGCGTTTTCCTCGGGCCTGGGCGGTGACGCTCCCCCGCTGCTGCTCAAGGCGGCCAAGCGGCTCGAATCGCTCAACCTCGACATGGCACGCGAGACCTATCTGAGCGCATGGATGGCCGCGCTGTTCGCGGGGCGTTTCGCCGGGGCCGGCGATCTGGCTGAGGTCTCCCAGGCCGTGCGGGCCCTACCCCGTCCGGCGCGCTCCGCGGGTCTGGCCGACGTGGTCCTCGACGGCCTGGCCCTGCTGGTCACCGAGGGGCCGGCGATGGCAGCGCCAGCCTTGCGGCGAGCCGCGAGCGCTTTTGCCAGCACAGACATCGCCGATATCCGGTGGGCCTGGCTGGCCCGGGCGGCCGCCAGCGCGTTGTGGGACGACGTCCGCTGGCGCACGATTCTGGCCCGGCAGGCCCAGCTCGCCCGTGAGGCCGGCGCACTCGACCAGCTGCCCATCGACCTGGTCTCGCTCGGCACGGATGCCGCCTGGCGCGGCGATTTCGCGGCGGCCGCGGGCCTGATCGCGGAGACCGCCGCGGTCTGCGCGGCGACCGGGGCTCGAAGTGTGCCATTCGCCGCGCTGCTGATGGCGTCTCTGCGGGGTGACGACGCCGAGGCTGTCCCGCTGATCGAGGCCACCGTGGCCGAGGCGGCCACCAGAGGCCAGGGAATCGCGGCGACGTACGCGCACTGGGCGGCCGCGATCTTGAACAACGGCCTGGGCCGCTATCAGGAGGCGCTGACCGCGGCGCAGTGCGCCAGTCAGGAGACGCCGGCGCTCTATATGTCCATGTGGGCGCTTCCCGAACTGGTCGAGGCCGCGGCGCGCTGCGGCAAGAGCCAGCTCGCCGCGGAGGCCCTGGAGCGGCTGGCGGAAACGACACGGCCCGGCGGCACCGATTTCGGCTTGGGCATCGAGGCCCGGTCACGTGCGCTGGTGAGCGCCGGCGCGACGGCCGAAGGGCTCTATCGCGAGGCGATCGAGCGGCTCGGCCGTACCCAGCTCCGCCCGGATCTCGCCCGGGCTCATCTGCTCTATGGTGAGTGGCTGCGCCGTACGGGCAGACGCGCGGACGCGCGCGAGCAGCTCCGCGAGGCCTACGAGATGCTGGCCGCGATGGGGGTCCAGGGGTTCGCCGAGCGCGCCCGCCGCGAGCTCCTGGCCACCGGGCAGAACGTGCGCAAGCGGCAGGTCGAGACGACGAGCGATCTGACCGTGCAGGAGGCGCAGATCGCTCGGCTCGCCCGTGACGGGCTGTCGAATCCGGAGATCAGCACCCGGCTGTTCATCAGCCCGCGCACCGTCGAGTGGCACCTGCGCAAGGTCTTCGCCAAGCTCGGCATCAGTTCGCGCCGGCAGCTTCGCGGGGCGCTGCCTGAGGCCGGGCGGCCGAGAATGTCCGCCTAGGCGATCGGTCACTGGTAGTGAGCCGCTGGCACCACGGCCCGTTCGGCTAACTGAAAAAGAGGCGTGACGCGGCGGTGAACGGTCCGGCTTCGGTCTGGTGCTGGCTGGCGGAGGGTGTCATGATCGGCAGAACCGACCGGGAGGGGATGGGCATGGCCGGTGCGCCAGTTTGCTGGCCGGATGAGGTCGACGAGGTACTCACCGGCGACCTGACGGCGGCGGCCGCGTATATCACCCCGGCCGGAGGTGCGGTGATCACCTCTGTGTGCCCGATGGGTATCGACCGGCGCGATAGCGGCGAGGTGGGTTTCACCACCTCGCTCGGGTTCGGCAAGAAGCTGGAGCGGATTATCGCCGACCCGCATGTGACGCTGGCTTACCACACACGCGAGCACGGGTTTTCGGCCAGCCCGGCGTTCGTGCTGGCCCAGGGAATCGCCTCGGTGGACATCCGGCCCTCGCGGGAACGGCTGGAGGCGGCCGCCCCGCAGGGGGAGCGCTTTCTCGGGCAGTTCATGCGCGGCCCGGTATGGGACCGGCTGCTGCGCGAGTACTACTACGAGCGGGTGTTCGTGGACATAGCCGTGCAGCGGATGGCGGCCTGGCCCGACCTGAGCGCCTCCGGCGACCCGAAGGTCTACGGCGCAGCCTGGCCGGGTCCGCCCGGGCCGCAGGCCCCGCCACGGAACGGCACCGGCCCGCGGGTGGAGATAGACCGGGCCGTCGGGCGGATCGCCGCGCTGCCGCACCGGGTGCTGGCCTACCGGGGGGCCGACGGGTTCCCGGTGGTGGTCCCGGTGGAGTTCGCCGGACACGACGCGGCGGGCCTGCGGCTGGTCACCCCGGACGGGATCCTCCCGACCGGCGGCCGCCGGGCGGGCCTGCTCGCCCACGCCTACCGGCCGCAGCTGGTCGGGCTCGCCACCCGGACCTTCACCGGATGGCTCGACGTCGCTGACGACGGCACCGCGATCTACGCCCCGCACACCTCCAAGGGCTTCGCGGCGCCGCCCCGCAAGAAACTGCTGCTGATATCCAACGGGCTGTTCGCCAAGTACGGGATGTGGCAGGCTCGCCGGCAGGGCACCGCTCAAAGGCTGGAGCAGCTGGCCGCGGAGAAGGGAAAGGACAGCCATGACCGGCAAGCTGGAGATCGGTCCTGACGGCCGGGTGACCGGCCCGGTGGCGATCACCTATAACGACCCGTTCCCGACCAGCAACGGCTCCTGGGGATCCGGGGCCATGATGGGCGTGGTCATGCACACGATGGTCGGGAACCTGCAGCCGACCACCGTCGATCTGTTCAACAGTTCCGCCGCTGCCGTGAGCGCGCACTTCGGCATCGCGCAGGACGGCTCGGTCTGGCAGTTCGGGCCGATCGGCAAGGGCTGGATCGCCTGGGCGGAGAAGGCCGGCAACCAGGCCTGGTACTCGATCGAGCACGCAGACGACGGCAACACCGAGAACCCGCTCACCGATGCCCAGCTCACCGCATCGGCGCAACTGGTCGAGGTGCTCAGCAGGTTCGCCGGGTTCCCGCTGCAGGTCACCGACTCGGTCCAGGTCAAAGGCTACGGGACCCATGTGATGGGCGGCACCGCGTGGGGTGGCCACACCTGCCCGGGTCCCGGGCCGCGAGCGGGCCAGCGATACCAGATCATCAGCCGCGCCAAAGCGATCCGGGCCGGGCGGGCCCCCTGGACCAGCGACGGCAGCCTGTCCCTTAATGCGCTCGCCGCGCAGCTCACCACGGACGCCGCATCGATCCTGCAGATAACCGCGGTCATTGACGGCGCATTCGCACCCGATACCGCCGGCTACATCAACGGCGTGTTCGCCGGGACCACCGCACCCGACGCAGCCATGCCGGCCGGACTCACGCTGTGGGTGCCGGGAAGCTGACCAGCGCCAGTGCCCACGGCCTCGCCGTGACCCGGCCGCGTCACGGCCGCCGCCGTGGATGAGGTCGCCGTCGAGTACGAGAGGGCCAAGTGAGCGGCAACCTACGGCTGCTGGCCGACACGCTGGCGCGGGCGAAGCGGGAGAACCGGGCCGCGCTCATCACGGGCACGACGGCCGGATTCCCGACCATCAACGAGGGCATCACCGCGATCCAGGCCATGCTGAACAGCGGAGCCGACATCGTCGA
The DNA here is from genome assembly GCA_963819785.1 of uncultured Actinomycetes bacterium. Classification (GTDB taxonomy): domain Bacteria; phylum Actinomycetota; class Actinomycetes; order Streptosporangiales; family Streptosporangiaceae; genus Palsa-504. The sequence continues at coordinate 230,176 of CAWFXW010000028.1, forward strand.
GGTCGGCCTGCCGCACAGCGACCCGGTACTCGACGGCCCGGTCATCCAGGCCGCCGACGACATCGCCCTGCGGGGCGGCGTCCGGATCGCCGACGTTATCCGCACCGTGCGGGAGGCATACCAGGCCACCGGCAAGCCAGTCCTGGTCATGTCTTACTGGAACCCGATCGACAAGTACGGTGTCGAGCGCTTCAGCAGCGAGCTGGCCGAGGCAGGCGGCGCCGGATGTATCTTGCCGGACCTGCCCGTGCAGGAGTCCGCGCTGTGGCGCGAAAGCGCGGCCAGGCATGGCCTCGCCACGGTCTTCGTGGCCGCGCCGAGTACTACCGACGCACGACTACGGGAGCTCACCGCGGCGGGATCGGGGTTCATCTACGCCTCGGCGCTGATGGGAGTCACCGGTGTCCGTGTCCAGGGGAGCGTCAGTGCGGTCGCCAGCTCGCTGGTGCTACGCATCAAGGCGACCACCCAGCTCCCCGTCTGCGTCGGAATCGGGATCTCCAACGCCGCCCAGGCGGCCCAGGTGGCTGGCTTCGCGGATGGCGTGATCGTTGCGTCCGCGCTGGTCAAGGCCATCCTCGACGCACCCGATGCTGCCGCGGGAGCCGCGACCGTGGCGGAGCTCACCGCCGAGCTCAGCCTGGCAACTCGCCGGCACGCAGATTGAGGCGTTCAGTACCGGGGTCCGGCCGCGCCGTGGCCGCGCCCGCGCCGCCGCGGGCGGAGATCGCCGACCTCGCCTCGCTGGAACAGGTGCGCGCCCTGGCCGGCCGGCTGGCCGGGCTGGAGCGCATCGACGTGCTCATCAACAACGCCGGCTTGGTGCTCGGTGAACGACGGATCACCCCGGACGGTCTTGAGCACGTGTTCGCGCTTAACCACCTGGCGCCCTTCCTGCTGACCAACCTGCTGCTGCCGAAGCTGACGGCGTCCGCCCCCGCACGGGTGATCACCGTGACCTCCGACGCGCACTCCGCCGCCCGTCTGGACCTCCGCGACCCGAACCTGGAGCACGGGTGGGACAGCTGGCGGTCCTACGCCAACAGCAAGCTGGCCAACATCTTGTTCACGCGCGAGCTTGCCCGCAGGCTGGACGGCACCGGGGTGACGGCCAACTGCGCGCACCCGGGGGTGGTGCGGACGGGCTTCGGCCGGGAGTCCCGGCCGCTGCTGAAGCTCGGCATCACGATCGCCCGGCCGTTCATGGCCTCGCCCGAGCGCGGCGCGGACACCATCGTGTACCTGGCCAGCTCGCCGGATGTAGTGGGGCAGACCGGGGGGTACTACGTCAAGCGTCAGCGGTGTGAGCCATCGGCCGCCGCGCGCGACGACGCGGTCGCGCGGGAATTGTGGGAGCTGAGCGAGGAGATGACCGGCCTGGCGCCAGCCAGGCCGGCCGGAAGCTGACCCGAGCCATTTCGCTGTCGTCACACCACGACCCCGGAGTGAACCGGAACCGCTTGTCCGCAGGAGTCTTCGGGCTGGCGGATAGCTTTCAGGTCGAAAGCAGGTCGCACACGAAGATGAGGGTCTCGCCCGGCGCGATCACGTAGCCGGCGCCCCGGTCTCCGTAGGCCAGATCCGGCGGGATGATCAGCTGACGACGGCCGCCGACCTTCATGCCCGCTACGCCTTGGTCCCAGCCGGCGATGACCTGCCCGGCGCCAAGCTGGAACTGCAACGGATCGCCGCTGTTCCAGCTGGCGTCGAATTCTTCGCCAGTGGAATACGAGACCCCGACATAGTGAACCGTGACCTGGTCGCCTGGGCTGGCCACGCTGCCGTCACCTTCCCAGATGTCGGTGACCTGCAGCTCGGCCGGCGGTTCGCCGCCGGGAAAGTCGATCTCCGGCCTGGTGATGTTCATACTCGCCCTCTTCTCAGTTGCTCTTCAACGGCGGCGAGTACGGGCGTGCTCCCGACCCTGGGCAGGCGTTGGGGCCATGCCCCGGATCCCTCTCCGCCCGCGTCCCAGGCTCCGGAGCCGCGGTCCCTCCGCCGATCACCGCCCGAGCCTATGCGGCCAGCAGTGCACCAGGTGCCAGATCGACTGTCCAAACCACGGCCACGGCCTAGTACTCCAACCGGACTTCGTGACCTGCGGTGCGGGCGCGGGGCTCGCCGGACCTCGACCTGGTCGCGTTCGCCTCAGCGGGAGGGGGCGTTCGTGGCTCGCGGTGCGGCAGGCCGGCTGAGCGGTGCGTCGGCGCGGTGCGGGAGGCGATCTGCGTTCAGGGTTGGGGTCTGGGCGTCTGGATCGTCTCTGAGTTCGGCTGGATCGTGGGGCTGGTGCCCGGCTCCTGATGCCGGGCCGGCTTGTATGCGGCCGCGCCCGTGGCGGCGTAGGCGTGCCGGCCTGGGGTCCGCGCGGGCGGCGGGTCTTCAGTGATGTCGTTGCTCGGGTGGCGGGTCCGCGGAGCGGAACAGGTCCATGGCCCACGCGTGGGTGTCAGCGGTCGGGTGCAGGTCCTCGGGCCAGCGGCTGACCTCGGCGGCTGCCCAGGCTGCCCAGTCCTGGATGGCGGAGTAGAACTGCCACAGGAACTTCCACATCAGGGCGTTGATCGCGAGGTGCTCGGGCAGCGGGACGCGCTGGCTGGCGTATTCGCTGGCCCGGGTGCGGCCGACGGCCAGGCTGGCCGCGGCGTGGCCGCTGATCGCGGACAGGTGGCCGAGTAGGTCGGCTTGGCTGCCGCCGCGGGCAAAGACCACTTTGAGCAGGGCCTCGTACTCCAGGACGGGCCCGGCTGCCGGCTCGGCGATCCAGCGCCGCAGCGAGCGCCGGCCGTCCTCGGTGATCGAGTAGATGGTGCGAGGGCGGCGGCCGGTGCGCTCCTTGCTGGCGCGCGCCAGGCCGTGCGCGGCGAGCAGCTTGGGTTCGTCATAGATGCGTCCTTCGGCGCGGGGCCAGACGAACCGCAGCCCGCGGGCGACCTGGGTGGCCAGCTCGTAGGCTGTCGCGGGCCCGGCCGCCAGGAGGCCCAGGACGGCATAGGAGGTGGCGGTGAGGCGCTTCACCGGTGCTTTGCCGGGGTCGGCCGGACTAGCTGACATACTCACATTGTGAGTATAATCGGCCCGGGCCGCCGACGAGCCGCGGCCCGCCGTGAGGGGGGACTGTGGATCCTGGCAAGCTCAAGGCGATGTACCTGCGCTGGCTGATCGAGCTGTGGGGCCAGGGTGATTACGCCCTGGCCGGGGAGCTGATCGCCGAGGACCTCGTCGACCACAACCGGGTGCCTGGCCAGCCGCCGGGCAGGGCCGGAGATGTCTGGATGGCCACGATGGTCCGGACGGCCTTTCCCGACGCTGCCTTCGAGGCCGACGTGGTGATCTGCGACGGCGAGTATGTGACCGGGCGCTGGACCATGACCGGGACCAACACGGGTCCGTTCGAGCTCTTCGGGCTGCCGCCGACCGGACGGCCGGTGACCATGACCGGCCAGGAGATCTTCCGCGTTCGCGACGGCAAGTTCGCCGAAGTCTGGCATCAAGAAGACGTCGGCGCCATGCTGAGCGCCCTGGGGCTCCAGCCGCCGCAGGCCTTGATGCGCCTGGCCGCCCGGCGCAGCGCCCGCCAGTACCGCCGGCAGCAGCGCAGATCGCCGGGAGCCGGGACGGCGCGCGCCAGGGAGTGACCTGCTCACCTCCCAGGGCCTGGCACTTCATGATCGTTCGCACGGGCCGGCCGGGCGCCGGGCGCAGGGGCGCAGTGCGGGCGGTGATGCTGGCGTGCCCTGTCCCGCGGATGACGGTGCTGGTGGTTGATGAGACGGGCGACGGCAAGAAGGGCAGGGCCAGCGCCGGCGTGCAGCGCCAGTACTCCGGTACCGCGGGGCGGGTGGAGAACTGCCAGGTGGCGGTGTTCTTGTCCTGCGCCTCGCCGGCCGGTCATGCGCTGATCGACCGGGAACTGTACCTGCCCGGTCCTGGACCGCTGATCCGGCCCGGTGCGCGGCGGCGGGCATCCCGGGCATCCCGGGCACGACGGCGTTCGCGACTAAGCCGGGACTGGCCCGCCGCATGATCGGCCGCGCGCTGGATGCGGGGACCCCGGCCGGCTGGGTCACCGGCGATGAGGATCGCTAGCCCGACCCGGCCCGCCAGCGGTGCACCTGTACCACACCGGGATCTGCGAGATGGCCAGATAACTGCCCGGCGGCAGAGCATCCATGAGCCGGGCGACGATCGCGCCCGACTCGTCCTGATCGGGAGTTCCCGCAGGACACCGTAGCGACATATTCCTGCGTTACGCTTGGAATGTAGCATCTGCCGTCCCGGCAAGATTCCGCAACGATCCCGATGTGGCAGAATACCGCGAGTTGCTGCGCGGCCTAAAAGCCATTGACAACTATTTCTCACGCGGTCTCGTTGAGATAACTTTCGAGAGCCTCTACCTTCGATGTCAGGCCGTCCGTTACGCCTGGGCGGATATCGGCCTTAAGAACCATGCTAACCCTGGGCGCCACGGCTGCCACGGCATCAACCGCTTGCTTGACAACAGCCATAACCTCATCCCATTCGCCCTCGATGCTGGTGAACATGGCATCGGTGCGATTCGGCAACCCACTCCCGCGAACTACACGCACTGCTTCAGCCACGGCTTCGCCGACATCTTCGCCGATGCCAAGCGGAGTAAGAGCGAATGCGACGATCATGATGCTCTCCTTTACGGGGGATTTTGCTTCCACCGTGCTTTGGGTTGTTGTTCGCCGAAGGCAGCCCGGTCCCGATCCCAGCCCGCCAGTTCACTACCGCTTGCCACCGGGCCGCCTTTCTCGCCGCTACCGCCGGATTCCCATCCCGGGCAATCCTTCCGCGCCCCGCCAGCCCGCGCAACCTAACGATAAGCACGGGCCTCCTGGGAGGCGACGCATGTCACAGCCACGCTCGGCCGGGGACCGATGCGCCTTTCGGCGCGAATAACAACGCCACATCGACCATCGCTGCTGTCATTAGCGATACGCAGAACTATTAGAGCGCGCAGCACGCGCCTGAGCCGCCTTACCTGCATCTCTACGCCGAGCCGACCAGACCCAGGGCGTCGTTGTCGAGCGCGCCAGTTCCCCAGGTTCCCGCCCCCGCCAGCCGGGGTCACGGACGCCGCGGGCATCCAGCTCGTCCTGCGAGGTGCCTGCCGGTCTCACATCACAGGATTACAGACCCGGCTTTAAGGTCGTTCGGCCCTACCGCGGGGCCTCCGCCTGGTGGGAACGTCGCGGCATGAGAGGTCCTGTCCAGAACGCCTTGCGCCTGTTCACCCGGGCCATGCGGCCGCTCGCCCTGAGATCTGCCGGCAAGGAGGGATCCAGCACCTCGGTCATCTGCCACATCGGGCGACGATCGGGCCGGACTTACGAGACACCCGTCATCGCGGCCCGGCATGATGACCACTTCCTGATCGCCCTCCCCTACGGGAAGCGCACCGACTGGCTGAAGAACGTCCTCGGCAAAGGCTCGGCGGCCATCGTGACTAACGGGCACACGTACGAGGTCGACCGGCCCGAGGTAATCCCGATGGCGGAGGCGACCGCCTACTTCCGGCCAGGGGAACAGCGCATGCACCGGCAGTTCCACGTGGAGTCTGCCCTCAAGGTCCGTCAGCAGCCCGAAGCTCACCCGTAACAGCCCGGCGGCATTCCAGGCCGGCATAGTGATAGACCGCTGCGGCGCCCGTGAACCGGGTCATGTCACTGCCCGCGCGGCGCGCCGGCCCCCAGCTCTGCGGCGATCTGCGCGGCCCATGCGTCGATGGCCGGCCAGTCGCGGAAGTCGCCGGCTGGCAGGGCGGCCCGCGCGGCAGGCATGTGCTGCACAAACCGCTCGCCGAGACCGACGGGCGGTGCGTCCGGGTCGTAGGCGCCGAAGAAGACCTGCTCACCCCGCGGGTGGAGCAGCTTCGCGAGCTCGTCGAACTCCTTCGGCCGGGTGGTCTCAAGGACGTTCTTGCCGTCCTTGTCCGCTAGGTCGGTGCCGAGCGGGCCACTGCTGAACAGCCACACCGGCCGCGCCGCGAGCTCCTTGCGGTGCCGCCGCGCGAACGTCACGGCAGGCTTCAGCCAGTGGAACATGTATGCCGCACCGCCGAGGACGACCGCGTCGTAGGGCTCGACGTCCTTGACATCCTCGACTGGCCAGGCCTCTGCTGACAGGCCCGCCGCTGTGAGGGCGGCCGCGACCCGCCTGGCGATCCCGGCAGTAGCGCCGTGCCTGCTGGCGTAGGCGACGAGGACCTTCATGGCATCTCCTTTAGTGAGGGGCAGGCCTCCGCGCTCCCTGAACGTGACGAACCGGCACCTCATGCCACCGCGCGTGCCCGCCCCGCTCCCGGGTGGCTGGGCGCTCCTTGCAGTTTCGGGGCCAGACCGGTGCCCTGCTAGGGCCGAACGTCACATACCGTCCCTGAAGAGGGGACCGGCCGGTGGGCTGATGTCACGTGCGATTCGAGCGCTAGGAGGGCGAGGGAGAAGTTCCCGGTTCCGGCGTGTCCGGTCCTGGAAGGGCCCGGAAGCCATCGACGTTTCGTGCGCTTGCCTTCGGCTGGGTTGTTGATGGCGTCTGTTTCGCCGGCACGAGCACGCTGGGATCCGGTAGGTCCTGGGGGACACGCGATGGCAGGCGGGCGATCACCAGGACGGCGCCGCCGAGGGCGACGGCGGCACCGACGGCCAGCGCCATCTCGGTGCCGCTCATGAACCCCGCGCGGGCGGTATATGCCAGCAATGCGCCTGCGGCGCCCCCGGCGTGAGCCGCCACGGCGAGCGCGCCGCCGAGGGAGCCGAGGATGGTGTGCGCGGCAGCGGCCGGTACGTGCCGGCCGGCCAACGCGGTGCTGATGTGATCCTGGTACCGGGTCGCCAGCACGCTGCCGATCACAGCGACGCCGAGTGCGCCGCCGACCTGCAGGGCCACGGCGTTGGACGCTGAGCCGATCCCGGAGTCGCCCAGCGGGACCGATCCTACGACGGAGTTCGTTGCTGTCGGCAGCAGCAGGCCGGCCCCCAGCCCGACCAGCAGCAGGCCAGGCACCACGTCCCCGTAGGTCGTGGCCACCGTGGACACCGCCGAGATCTGCCACAGGCCGCCGGCGATGGCCGCCAGGCCGGCGGCCACGGTGAGCTTGATCCCGGCGAAGCGGGCGAGGATCGGGGACAGCGGTGCGCTCACGCCGAGCACGGCGGCCATGGGCAAGATCCGCAGCCCGGCCTGGAGGGGGGAGAAGCCGAGGTCGAACTGCAGGAACTGAGTCTGCACGAACAGCGCCCCCAGCAGCCCGAAGACCCCGAGGCTCTCGGCCGCTGCAGCCACCGAGAACCGGCGATCAGAGAAGAATGCCAGGTTCAGCATCGGATGGCTGCTGCGGGCCTCCCAGGCGACAAAGGCGCCGAGAACAACAACGCTGGCCAGCCCGACTCCGGCCACCTCCGCTGAGATCCAGCCCCTGGCCGGAGCTTCGATGATCGCCCACAGCAGCAAGCCCAGGCCGGTGATCGACAGCACCGCCCCCCAGGGATCGGGCCGGCCCGCGGCCGGGTTCTTCGAGCCGGGCACCAGCAGCAGGGCTCCCGCGAACGCGGTGATCAGGATCGGGACGTTGACGAGAAACACCGAGCCCCACCAGAACCGGGCCAGCAGCAGGCCGCCCGCTATCGGGCCGATGGCGATACCCAGGCCGATGGTCCCGGCCCACACGCCAATCGCCCGCGCCCGCTCCGCCCGGTCGCGGAACACATCGTTGATGATCGACAGCGACGGGGGGATCGTCAGCGCCGCCCCGGCCCCCATCACCGCCCGCCACCCGATCAGCACGTCCGCCGACCCTGAGAACGCGGCACCGACCGATCCCGCGGCAAAGACGGTCAGGCCGATCAGGAAAAACCGCTTGCGCCCGAACCGGTCCGCCAGGCTGCCGCCGACCAGCAACAGGCCCGCGAACACCATCGCATAAGAGTCGACGACCCACTGCAGCTCACTCGAGGTAGCGGCCAGCTTCCGGACCAGGGTGGGCAGCGCCACATTGAGGATGGTGTTATCCACATTGACGATCAGCGCGGACGCGCAGACCACCACCAATATGGCCCACCGGTGGCCGCCTCGTCTCTCATTCCGCGCAGCTGCCGGTCGCGTCAACAGGCCCATTAAGCCACCAGAACTCGCCGGATCTCAGCTCGCCAGAGTCAGAGGTCCCCTCCACGTTGGTGATGACGTCGTCGGCGATCGCCTCCATTGTCAGCGGATGGGGGCGCGCGACGGCGCTATGACCAGAACTCCTCTGCCGCGAACGGGTCAGCCGCATACGTCCAGACCTCGGTCGCCTTGCCGTCGCGGACCTGCATGACATGGACAAGCCTGTCCTGATACTGCTTGCCCGCCCGCTCGGCAGTGACCGTGGCGAGCGAGATCATGTGATTGCCGTTGGCGAGAACGTCGTGCAGCGTGAAACGTGCCGTGCCCCCGGAAAGCTCGGAGATCTTGCCGAACAACGCGATCACCTCAGCGATGCCCTGGTAGTCGCCCGCCAGCGGGCCGCGGCCGGGAACGTGCCACACGACGTCCTCGGCGAGGAACTGACTCTGCAGCGCGCCGAGGTCTCCGCTCCCGAAGGCCGCGTTGGCCTGCCGCACCCGGTCCTCGCCGGACTGCGTCATCTGACCCTCCTCAAGGCGGCACGCCGTGATCATCGTCTTGACCGCCGGGCAGGCCGTCAAAAGTCCAGCATCCGTCACAGCGGGCCACAAACTCACCGGTAACCACGCAGACGAGTCAGCCAGCGATGACGTGGGCCCCGGAGGCCCGTTCAGAGCAGCCCCGCTGAAACACGCGTTAAGTTATGGCACATAGAAACGTTGCCGCTATGGATAGCTGAGAGAGAGCGGCCCAGGCCGGCAGGTTCACTCTGACTGCTTATCTTGCCCGATATGCGCCCAGTCTGCCTATAGTCGGGGATTTGCCTGCTCAAGACACGGCAGGTTTGTCCGCTGAAGAGTGGATGATCTCCCTGACCCGGACCGGGCATCGCTGCTTCATCCGGCTGGTGAAAGCAGGTCCAGATCTGGACGATCTGATTCCCGTGCTATTGCCGATGAAGCGCCTCACTGGTCCGGTCCGGTACCGGGATCTCACGCAACCGCTACGGGCTGCCGGGAGGCCGGGTGTATGAACCAGGCTTGCGGGGTAGGCGGGGTGTGTCCTGGTTACGGGACGATCCGGCCTGGCCGCGGAAGGGCAGGCCGGGGGGGCGGAAGGCTCGGGGGTACGGTGAAGGTACTGGTGGCCGGCGCGTCCGGCTTCGTCGGCCGACGGTTGTGCGTGGCCTTGGACCAGGCTGGCCACGACGTAGTTGCCATGACCAGGAACCCGGCCGGGTACCGGGGGGCGGGGCTGCCTGTGCGCGGCGACGTCCAGGATTCCGTCACCCTAGGGCTGGCGATGGCCGGCTGTCAGGCCGCGTACTACCTGGTGCACTCCCTCCAGAACGCGGACTTCGAACGCAAGGACGCCGCCGGGGCCATCGCGTTCGGCGAGGAGGCTGCCCGCGCGGGCCTGCGCCGCATTATCTACCTGGGCGGCTTGGGTGACGACGCGGACGACCTGTCCGCGCACCTGCGTAGCCGCCGTGAGGTCGAGAACCTGCTCGGCACTGGCGGCGTGCCGGTCACCGTCATCCGGGCCGGGATCATCGTCGGGCACGGCGGTATCTCCTGGGAGCTGACTCGTCAGCTCGTCGAGCACCTGCCGGTCATGGTCACCCCCAAGTGGGTCGCCACCCGCACGCAGCCGATCGCGGTCGACGACGTGGTGGCGTACCTGGCCGGCGTGCTGGAGCCGCCAGCGGCGTCGGGCCAGGTCTATGAGGTCGGGGGACCGGACGTGCTGCAGTACTCGGCCATGCTGCGCCGGGTTGCCGCTATCGAGAACCGCCCGCTTCTCATCCTGCCCGTGCCGCTGCTCACTCCGTGGCTGTCCTCGCTGTGGCTGACCGCGGTCACCGATATCGACATCGGTACCGGCCGGGTCCTCATCGACTCCATGACCAACGAGGTGATCGTGCGCGACCAGTCGATCAAGGACCTGATCCCGATCCAGCCCATGTCTTATGACGACGCCGTGCGCGCGGCGCTCCGCGAACGGCGCGAGGGCCGGCAGGCCCGGGCGTGACGGCGCAGCGCGCGGCCGGGCTCAGTGTCGCCGCCTGGCACGGGGCGGCAGGGCTTGGGGCGGCGGCGCTGCTCCGGTCCTCGTTCGCCGCCAAGGTCGGCTCCACGCGCTGCGCTACCTCCCGCCGCTGTTCCGTGACTAAATGAGCGGTGAAGGCGGCCCGATCCTTTGCTAGGTGCTGCAAATGACTTTCGACCCTGGTCCGGGTCTCGCCAGGGTGGTTGGCTCGATGCATGCAGCCGGAGGGAGCCGACCTGGTGACGACACCCGTGGTCGTGGTGGATGGCGACGTTACCGTCGACTGGAACCTGGCCGACGGAGCGCAGGGAGGCGATGCGATCGGCAATGGCGGCATGCGGGTGAGCCACCGGGCTGGTGGCGCGGTGTTGCTGGCCGGGCTGGTGAAGCAGGTGGCCGCTCGGTCCGGCCAGGTGATCGAAGTGATCCGGCCACCGGATCCGGGCGAGGTGAGCCCTGGTGATCCCACGGTGCATCATTCGTGGGCGCTGTGGTCGCCCCGGACGCCGGGCGGCACCGCCTGGCGGGTGGAAAGCGCGCTGGGCGTGACGCGCGCGGCCGCCGATTCGCCCGGTGAGCGGATCGGAGCCGACGCCGCCGATCTGGTCGTGATCGATGATGCCGGGCTTGGTTTCCGCGATCGGCCGGACCTCTGGCCGGCCGCGATCGCTGGCGAGATCCCGGGCCCGTGGGTGCTGGTGAAGATGAGCGCGCCGGTCGCCGCGGGTGCGCTGTGGGAGCATCTGCTGCACTGGCACCGGGACCGGCTGGTGGTCGTGGTCCGGGTCGAGGACCTGCGCCGGAGCCAGGTCCAGATCAGCCGCGGCCTGTCCTGGGAACGCACCGCCCAGGACCTGGCGTGGGAACTGACCCACAACCCCGATGTCCGCGGCCTGGCCGAGTGCGCCCACGTGGTCGTCTTGTTCGGCGCCGCCGGCGCGGTCGTCGTGTCGCGCCAGGATCCGGAGGCTGCCGCAGCCGGCGGCCACCCGGCGTTCTCACTGATCTTCGATCCAGCGGTCATGGAAGGCGAGTGGGAATGTGGTCGTCCCGGTGCGGTCATCGGCGGTACCGCGACGGCGACGGCGTTCGTCGCCGCCGGGCTGATCGGTGACCAGGCTCACGAGGGGTTGGCTGGTGCCGTGGCCGCGGGGCTGACAGCGGTGCGAGATCTGTACGACGGGGGTTATGAAGCCGATGACCGCGGTCGGCTCATGTTCCCGGCCGCCCGGGTCGCCGCTGCGGGCGAGCAGGGCGGCGAGTCCTTCGACCGGGTCGCGATCCGCGATCCCGCGCGGCTCCTGGCCCGTCCGGTCTCCGCACCAGGCCAGCTGCGGCGCGGCTTCTGGACAATCCTGGACGAGACCTACCCGCACGCGCTCGACGAGATAGCCCGCCAGGTCGTGGTCCAAGGACCCGCGGTGCTGCGTGGCGTTCCGCACGGCCAGTTCGGGCATCTTCTGACCGTGGACCGCCACGAGATCGAGGCCTTGCGGGCCATCCGGGGATTGATGGAGCAGTACTGCAGCCTGGACCGGACCGGGCAGCCGCTGTCCATCGCCGTGTTCGGCCCGCCGGGGTCGGGCAAGTCGTTCGGCGTCGCTCAGGTCGCCGACAGCCTGCTGCCCGGCCGGATCAAGAAGATCGAGTTCAACCTGTCGCAGATGCGCTCGCCCGATGACCTAGCCGACGCGCTGCACCAGGTCCGCGATACCTCACTGGCCGGGAAGATCCCTCTGGTGTTCTGGGATGAGTTCGACACCCCGCTCGACGGCCAGGTGCTGGGATGGCTGCGCTACTTCCTGGCTCCGATGCAAGATGGCGCGTTCCGGCAGGGACAGATCGTCCACCCCATCGGCCGGGCAGTGTTCGTGTTCGCCGGCGGGACTGCCGCCTCGATCAGCGAGTTCGGCCGCGACCTCAGCGATGAGCAGCTACGCACGGCGAAGCAACCGGATTTCGTCAGCCGGCTCCGCGGCTACCTCGACGTCCTCGGCCCCAACCCGCACCCCGCCGCCGGCGAGTACGGATCCGACCGCTTCTACCAGCTGCGGCGCGCCATCTTGCTGCAGTCCCTGCTCCGCCGGAAGGCGCCCCAGCTGATCCGCCGGCGTGACGGGCAAGAAACTCTCAGCCTGGACCCGGGCGTGCTCCAGGCCTTCCTCGAGATTCCCCGTTACCGGCACGGCGCCCGGTCGATGGAAGCGATCATCGAGATGAGCCAGCTGACCGGGCGCACTTCGTTCCAGCGCTCATGCCTGCCCTCCCAAGCCCAGCTCGACCTGCACGTCGACGGCCGCCGGTTCCTGGCTCTGGTCCAGCGACCCGACCTGTCCGGGCGGCTGCTCGAGCAGCTCGCGGCGGCCGCCCACGATGTCTTCTGCCAGGACCTCCTCCAGCGCGGCTACCAGCCCGGGCCTGTACCCGACGAAGACCACAAGATCTCGCCTCGGCTGTGCCCGTTCGACGACCTGTCCGAGGAAAACAAGGAGCAGAACCGGGCCGCCGTCCGCGACATCCCCGGCAAGCTCGCCCGCGCCGGTTACCTGATAGCCCCGGCCAAGAGCGAGGAAGCCAGCACCGGCTTCCCCGGCGACCTCCTCGAGCAACTCGCCGAAGACGAACACGACCGGTGGCTGGCAGCTAAGACGGCCGCCGGCTGGATACCCGGCCCTGCCACCGACGAGCAAGCCAGACGGCACGAGGCCATCGTGCCCTGGGATCAGCTAACTGAGGACCAGAAGGCGAAAGACCGCGCCCTCGTAACCGGAATCCCCGCCATCCTGAGCCGCTGCGGCTACGCCGTCATCCCGGTCCCCGAATAGCGCCTCCGCCGGCGGCTGGCCGAACCAGACCAGGAGCAGGCAGTGGCGCGGCCGGGACGGGCCACGGCGAGCGGTCCAGCCGGTCCGGGACCTTCGGCTCTGTCCAGCGCGGCCCGGCGGGAGGACACTCACGCAGCGTCCGGCTGCCGGCCAAAAGCTCAGGAGGAGGCGTGATGTCTGCGGGCCCTCTGCCCTTTGACCACCCGCTGGGGCTGGATGAGGCTGCCTCCAGCGTCCTGCCGGAACGCCGGGACTCCCAGCCGCAGCTGAAGACACTGATGACCGGACCGACCCGGACATTCCGGGTGTTCGTCAGCTCCACCTTCGCCGACTTCGAGGTTGAGCGCGAGGTACTACGCCGGGACGTCTGGCCTGCGCTACGGGCCCTGTGCGCGAGATTCGGGGCTCGCTTCCAGGCGATTGACCTGCGCTGGGGCGTGAGCGAGGAGGCGGCGGCCGACCAGCAGACCATGAACATCTGCCTGGGCGAGATCGGACGCTGCCACCAGGTGACGCCGCGCCCCAACTTCCTGGTCCTGCTGGGCAACCGCTACGGCTGGTGCCCCCCGCCGCCGCAGATCCCCGGGTCCGAGTACCAGCAGATCAGCGAGCGTCTCGCCGTCGGCGACCGGATCCTGGTCGGGGAATGGTACGAGCGCGACAACAACGCCGTGCCGCCGGAGTACCGGCTGCGCCGGCGCACGGGCCGTTACCTCGACCCGGACCGGTGGGGATCGGTGGAGGCGCGCCTGGCCACGGCCCTGCGCGCTGCGATGACGGGGCTCGGGCTGCCAGAGCCGCGGCTGCGGTGCTACATCGCGTCGGCTACCGAGCAGGAAATCACCGCCGGTGCCCTGGAGGCCGGTGATCCCGGCCAGGCCGTGGGCTTCGTGCGCGAGATCAGCGGGAACCCGCCAGTGGCGGCCACCGGCCGGAAGCATCCGGTGCGCGCATTCGTCGATGAGGACCAGCGGACGATCTCCGCGCTCAAGGACAGGGTCCGCGAGCACCTGGGGGGCGCGCGGGTCGCGCAGAGGCTAGTCGGCTGGCGCACCGGTGGGCCGGCCTACGACGAGGACTACCTCCGGGGCTTTGCCGAGGATGTCCGCGCGGCGCTGACCCGACCGATCCTCGACGAGCTCGAACATCGGGGCACGGCCCAGGGCCGGGACGCCCGGTTGGACGGTGATGAGCTCGACGATGAGATCCGGGCCCACAGCCAGTTCGCGGCGGAGCGGCGTGAGTTCTTCACCGGGCGGGCCGGCGAGCTGGCCCGCATCGCTGACTACCTCACCGGTAACCGGCCGGCGCCTCTCGCGGTCCACGGCGCCGGGGGGACCGGCAAGTCGGCGGTCATGGCCGAGGCCCTGGACCGCGCTGCCGGGCGCCCGGGCGGCGGGACCGCGGTGGCCCGGTTCATCGGGGCTACGGTCGGCTCTTCCGACGTCCGGGCGCTGCTGGCGGGCATCTGTCAGGAACTCGCCCGGCGGGCCGGCGATGCCGAGACCGAGGTGCCCAGCGACTACGCCGAGCTGATTCAGGACTTCGCGCGCCGTCTCGAGCGCGCGGCGTCCACTGGCCCGGTCCTGGTGTTCATCGATTCGCTGGATCAGCTCGCGGGCACCGGCGACAGCGCCCGGAGCCTGGCCTGGGTCCCCCAGCCGCTCCCGGCGGGCGCGCGCATGGTGCTGTCCACCCGGCCCGGCGACACTCTCGACCCGCTCATCGACAGGGAGGCCGACCAGTTGGAGCTGCGCGGCCTGCCCGTCACCGACGGCGACGAGCTACTGGGCAAATGGCTGGACCACGCGCACCGCCGGCTGCAAGACGAGCAGCGCGCCGCGGTGCTCGATGGCTTCGGACGATCCGGCGGCAACCCCCTGTACCTCCGCCTCGCGTTCGAGCAGGCCCGCCGGTGGACCTCCGGCAACGGCCAGCCGCCCGAGCGGCTGGCGTCGGACCTGCGCGACCTGATCCGCGGGAACCTGCTGGCCCGGCTGGGCTCCGCGGACAACCACGGCGAACTCCTTGTCTCCCGCGCCCTGGGCTACCTGGCCGCCTCCCGCCACGGCCTGGCCGAGGACGAGATCATGGACCTGCTGTCGCGTGACCTGGACTTGTACAGGTGGTTCCTGCTCGGCGCCTACCACCTGCCCGGTGACCTGCTCGACTGCGCCGCGCAGTATCCGGGCCGGCCGGACGGCCAGGACCCAGGCGCGTGGCTGTCGTCGATCGTGGAGGCCGCGCGGATCCTGGCGGAGCAACCCTGGCAGATCTACCGGCTGCTCGGCGACGGGCACGGCCGGACGGTCACCGACCTCGCCGAGCAGGCAGGCTTGCACCCCGTACGCGCGCAACGCGTCCTCGCCGGGCTCGCCGCCCGCGGGCTGGCCCTGGCCGCCGACGGAGACCGGTGGACCGCCGCGGAGCCGGGTCCCGTGGCGGGCACGGCGGATGAGAACCCCGAGCTGGCGTGGGCTAGGGCCTACCGCTCCGCCGGCGGCGGCACCCGGTGGCCGTTCCCCGAGTTCGACCCGTCCGGCGCCGATGCCAGCGCCGGAGGCGACGCGGCCGCGCGGCGCTGGGTAGGCAAGCTCGGCGAGTGGCGTGCGGAGCTGGACGCGTTCCTCCGCGCGGTCGTTCCCGCCCGGGTGTCGGCAGACGGTGACAGCGGCCAGCTGGCGGCCCGCCCCCGGCCCGGACCCAGCCTGCCCGTCGTGCTCTGGTCGCGGCTGTTCTCCGACCTGGCCCCTTACCTGACACGGCGTCGCGCCGACGGCGCAGACCTGCTCGGCTTCTACCACCGTGAGCTGCAGGAAGCGAGCGCTGAGGCCTACGCCGCAGGTGAGTGCGCACCCGCGCTGCACAGCCGGCTCGCCGACTATTTCCAGGCCCAGGCCGACCCGGACGGCGACCGGAGCTGGACCACCGGCGACATCCGCGGCCTCAGCGAGCTTCCCTACCACCTGACCCACGCCCAGCGGTGGGATGACCTGTGCGAGACGCTCACCGACTTCCGGTTCCTCGAGCAGAAGACGGCGAACGTGGGAATAGTCACCCGTGGCGGGGCGGGTGAGGAGGCCACGCTCTACACCGGCGTGTTCCAGCTGCAAGACGATTACGACACCGCCCTGCGCCTCATGCCCGGCACCGGCCAGCACACCGCAGGCCAGGCCGCGCATCATCGTCACGGTCACCGATTACGGCGACGGGCTCGCGGTCCGATGCCCGCACTGCAACACCGCGCACCGCTTCGGCCACCAGTGCCCCGCCTGCAACACAACCCATGATCTGCGCGACTGGAAAGGCCAGGACGTCGACTGCCCGAACGAGTCCTGCCATGGGCCGCTGCGGGTGAACGACTTCCTGGCCGACGGGAGCCGCCTCGATGACGTACCCGCAGACTGACCACGAGCCGCCCGAGGTCCTGGCGGCGTACGCGCGGGCGCTGCGCCGGGAAGCTCACGTCCTGGCCCGCTCCCCGGAACTCACCTGGCAGCAGCTGTACAACCGTCTCCAGTGGGAGAGCGGCCCGGTGGAGGAGAGCCTCGCGGCCGAGCGGCAGCGGCGAAGCCGCCCGGGGGCCGCACCGTGGATGCGGCTGGCGGATCCGTTCCGGGAATCGCAGGCGCTCTTGCGCACCCTCACCGTCGACACCGGCGGGACCTCGGGTTGCGCGTTCAGCCCGGACGGCCGGCGGATCGTGTCTGTCGGCTCCGGCAACATGCTGACGCTGTGGGACGCCGAAAGCGGTGCCGTCCTGCGCACCCTGGCCCTGGCCGGCCACGACGGTCCGGTCTGTGATTACGCGTTCAGCCCGGACGGCCGGCGGATCGTCTCCGCGGGCTACGACGGCACGCTGAAACTGTGGGACGCGGGCGGCGGCGCCGTCCTGCGCACCCTGACCGGCCACGCCGGCCCGGTCCGGGGTTGCGCGTTCAGCCCGGACGGCCGCCGGATCGTCTCCGCCAGCGACGACAGCACCCTGAAGGTGTGGGACACGGACACCGGCGCCGTCCTGCGCACCTTGACCGGCCATGCCGATGTGGTCTGTTGCGCGTTCAGCCCGGACGGACGGCGGATCGTCTCCGCGGGCCTCGACAGCACGTTGAAGGTCTGGGACGCGGGTACCGGCGCCGTCCTGCGCACCCTGACCGGCCACGACGGTCCGGTCTGTGGCTGTGCGTTCAGCCCGGACGGCCGCCGGATCGTCTCCGCCAGCGACGACAGCACCCTGAAGGTGTGGGACGCGGACACCGGCGCCGAGCTGCGCACCCTGACCGGCCACGACGGTCTGGTCCGGGGTTGTGCGTTCAGCCCGGACGGCCAGCAGATCGTGTCCTCCGCCGGCACCGATCAGGGCGTGAAAGTGTGGGACGCCGACAGCGGCGAAGAGTTGCGTACCCTGACCGGCCACACCAGCGGGACCTTGGGTTGCGCGTTCAGCGCGGACGGCCAGCGGATCGTGTCCGCCGGTACCGACGGCGCGCTGAAGATATGGGACGCGCGCAGCGGCGCCGACGAGCGCGCCCTGACCGGCCACACCGATCAGATCTGGGGCTGCGCGTTCAGCCCGGACGGCAGGCGGATCGTCTCCGCCAGCGAGGACGGCACCCTGAAGCTGTGGGACGCCGACAGCGGCACCGTCCTGCTCACCCTGGCCGACCACGACGGTCCGGTCCGGGGTTGCGCGTTCAGCCCGGATGGCCGGCGGATCATCTCCGCCAGCGAGGATGTTACGTATCTGCGGGATGCACGCGACGGCGCAGAGCTGGGCACCATCACCGGCCAATACGGTCCGATCTGGGACGGCGCGTTCAGCCCGGACGGCCGACAGGTCGTATCCGCTCACCAGGACGGCACCCTGAAGCTCTGGGATGCCGACAGCGGTGCCATCCTGCGCACCCTCACCGGCCCCACGAAGTGGGTCTACGGTTGTGTGTTCAGCCCGGACGGCCGGCGGATCGTATCCGCTCACGAGTACGGCAGCCTGAAGCTCTGGGACGCGCGCAGCGGCGCCGAGCTGGGCATCCTGACCGGCCACGACGGTCCGGTCCACGGTTGCGCCTTCAGCCCGGATGGCCGGCGGATCGTGTCCGCCGGCTACGACGGCACCCTCAGGATGTGGGACGCGCGCGGCGGTACTGAGCTGGGCACCCTGACCCGTCACACCGGCCAGATGGGTGATTGCGCGTTCAGCCCGGACGCGCGACTGGTCGTCTCGGCCAGTCAAGACCGGACGCTGGAGGTGTGGGACGCCGGCCGTGCGACCCTCATCGCGCACACCGAACTCCCGGCGAACTCGATCTCCGTAGCCTGGCACCCCTGGCGGCCCCGTGTGACGTGCGGGGATATGGCGGGTGCTCTCTACCGGCTCGAGGTCGTGGGGATCGAGTACGGTCCGATCATGGTGACCGCCACCGAGAGCGGGTCCGAGCTTGTCGTCCGCTGCCCGGCCTGCCAGGCCGACCACACCGTTGAGCGGGCCCGGCTCGGCTCAGACCTCGCCTGCCCGGCCGAAGGCTGCGGCCTGAACCTCCGGGTGAGCACCTTCCTGGTGAGCCGTCGTGACGGCCGGTCCCCCGATGACAGCAGCGGACGGTGGCAGACGTGGCGCAAGAACCACTGATCCGGGCGGGAATCCTCGCCGCGTACGCGCGGGCGCTGCGCCGGGAAACCCACGTCCTGGCCCGCTCCCCCGACCTGATCTGGCAGCAGCTACACAACCGGCTTCAGTGGGAAGGCGGCGCGGTGGGAGCGAGGCTTGGCCCGGAGCGGACGCGGCGAAGCCGCCCAGGGGCCGCGCCCTGGATGCGGCTGGCAACCCAGCTCCAGGAATCGGAGACGCTTCTTCACTCGCTGACCGGCCACACCAGCGCGGTCTACAGCTGCGCGTTCAGCCCCGACGGCCGCCGGATCGTCTCCGGCAGCGACGACTGCACGCTCAAGGTGTGGGACGCGGATACCGGCACCGTCCTGCGCACCCTGACCGGCCACACCGGCTTCGGGGGCGAGGAGCAACCAGGGCTGGTCTACGATTGCGCGTTCAGCCCCGACGGCCGCCGGATCGTCTCCGCCAGTAACGACGGCACCCTCAAGGTGTGGGACGCGGGCACCGGCACCGTCCTGCGCACCCTGACCGGCCACGGCGGCCCGGTCCGGGGCTGCGCCATCAGCCCGGACGGCCGCCGGATCGTCTCCGCCAGCGACGACACCACGCTCAAGGTGTGGGACGCGGATACCGGCACCGTCCTGCGCACCCTGACTGGCCACGGCGGCCCGGTCCGGGGCTGCGCAATCAGCCCGGACGGCCACCGGATCATCTCCGCCAGCGACGACACCACGCTCAAGGTGTGGGACGCGGATACCGGCACCGTCCTGCGCACCCTGACTGGCCACGGCGGCCCCGTCCGGGGCTGCGCCATCAGCCCGGACGGCCGCCGGATCATCTCCGGCGGCGAGGACACCCTGCTCAAGGTGTGGGACGCCCGCAGCGGCGAAGAGCTTTATACCCTGTGGGGTGAGAACGGCGTGGTCCAACATTGCGCGTTCAGCCCAGATGGCCGCTGGATCGTCTCCGCCAATATTGATCAGGGCGTGAAAGTGTGGGACGCGGATAGCGGTGCCGAGCTGCGCACCCTGACCGGCCACGCCGGCGGGACCACGGGTTGCGCGTTCAGCCCCGACGGCCGCCGGATCGCCTCCGCCAGCTACGACGGCACGCTGAAGCTGTGGGACCGCGAAGGCGCCACCAAGCAGCCCGACCGCCCCCGCCACACCGATCACGCCGAGGGTCGTGCCTTCAGCCCGGACGGCCGGTTGCCTGGCTCCGCCGGTGACGACGACACCTTGGAGATCCAGCAGGGGGTCTCGGAACCGGGCACCGCGAGCCACCACACCGAGCCGGTAGTCTGCTGTTCGTTCAGCCCGGACGGGCACCGGATCGTCTCCGCCAGTAACGACTGCACGCTCAAGGTGTGGGACGCGGATACCGGCACCGTCCTGCGCACCCTGACCGGCCACGGCGGCCCGGTCCGGGGCTGCGCCATCAGCCCGGACGGCCACCGGATCATCTCCGCCAGCGACGACACCACGCTCAAGGTGTGGGACGCGGATACCGGCACCGTCCTGCGCACCCTGACTGGCCACGGCGGCCCGGTCCGGGGCTGCGCCATCAGCCCGGACGGCCGCCGGATCATCTCCGCCAGCGACGACACCACGCTCAAGGTGTGGGACGCGGATACCGGCACCGTCCTGCGCACCCTGACCGGCCACACCGACCTTTCGAATCACCCGGTGCAGGTCAACTGCTGTGCGTTCCGCCCTGACGGACGTCAGATCGTGTCGGGGAATGGATACTTCGACGGCTCGCTGATGGTGTGGGACACGGCCAGCGGGGCCGTGGTGCGTCATCTGAGCACCGCCAGCAGGCTGATGTACAACGCGGTCTGGGATTGCGGGTTCAGTCCGGACGGGCGGACGATCGTGTCCGCCGGCGCTGAGTGCACGCTGACGGTTTGGGATGCGGGCACCGGCACTGCCGAGGCCGGCAACCGTGTCCCCGGGTTGCTGTTCCCGGACCTGATGACCGAGACGCCGCAGACCCTGACCGGTCACTCCGGTTTCGTCCTCGGCTTTGCGTTCAGCCCGGATAACCGCTGGATCGTGTCCGCCAGCGACGATCACACGCTGAGGGTGTGGCAGGTCGGCAGCGGGAGTCTCGTCGCCCGTATCGAAGTGCCAGGAGGCGTTTCCTGCGTGTCGTGCCACCCCTGGCTGCCGTGGGTGACGTGCGGAGACGTCGGCGGCGATCTCTACCGGATCGAGGTCGTGGGAATCGACATGGACCCGATCGTGGTGACAGCGACCAGATGCGGGCCAGAACTCGTGGTCCGCTGCCCGGCCTGCCAGACCGAACATCCCGTTGAGCAGACACAGCTTGGCTGCGATCTCGTTTGCCCGACTGAAGCCTGCGACCTGAACCTCCAGGTCAACCCCTTCGTGCTGACCTGGTTGTGACCGTCCATCTGTCGGCGGCGCGCATCGCTCCAGTCGCCGGTTTCGCTGGGATGATGGCGGGATGACCTTGACGGCGGACTTCGCGGCTATCCCCGGCAGCCGGCATGCCGCGGAGATCGAGCGGCTGTGCGATGCCATGGAGGCGGCCGACAAGGCGGGCTGCTACTCGCGGCTGACAGTCGAGCGGCCCTGGTCAGCCGACAATCCCGTGCTCGAGGGTGAGTTCGCCGCGCCCGGGGCCATCCGCTGGTACCTGGAGCGCGAGCTGGGCCGGCTCGCCGCCAGCGGGGCCCGGATCTCGGTCTGCCCCGGCCGCGAGGCGCTTGATCTGCATGATCCCGAACTCGGGTCGGCCGTCGACGAGACCCGCTGGGACCTGCGGCGCAAGAAGCTGTTCCTGTTCGCGCCCGAGCGGATGGCCCTGTCGATCGACCGGCTGCGGCACTACACCGGGACTGAGCCGGAGATGTTCCAGCGGTACGTGCTGCTGACCAACTACGCCTGGCACGTCGAGGAATTCCGCGCTGCCCTGCCGGACTGCACCGGCCCCGATTCCGACAGCCGCCAGATGCCCGCCTGGCACCACGCGCTCCCCGGCCGCACCGGCGTGACCATGGTCAACATCGGCGTCGGCCCGTCCAACGCCAAGACGATCACCGACCACCTCGCCGTGCTCCGCCCCGACCTGGTCCTGATGATCGGGCACTGCGCCGGCCTGCGCAACCACCAGGAGATCGGAGACCTGGTGCTGGCGACCGCCTACATGCGCGATGACCGTGTCCTGGACGACATGCTGCCGTTGAGCGTGCCGGTCGTCTCCAACCACACGCTGAACACGCTGCTGCTCAGCGAGCTGACCAGCCGCGGCCTGCGGAGCAGGATGGGCATCGTCTTCACCACCGCGAACCGGAACTGGGAGCTGCATCTGGCCACGGTGCGAGGACCGGCTGCGGGTATCTCGCGCCCTGGCCGTAGACATGGAATCCGCGACCGTGGCCGCGAACGGATTCCGCTACCGGATCCCGACCGCCACTTTGCTCGCGGTCAGCGACAAACCCCTGCATGCCCGCCCCAAGCTCAGCGCGGACGCCCAGGGGTTCTACACCGCCAGCCGCCGCCAGCACGTCGAGATCGCCATCGCCGTGGCCGAGAGGGTCAGGCAGCTGTACCCCGGCGGCCTGCCCACCGCCGACCTCCGCTCACCCGACGAGCCGCTGCTCGGCATCACCGGCCCCGAAGCCACCCCCGGCACCGCCTGGGCAGCACCGCGCCGCCCGAGCTAACCGCAGCACATCAACGCCCGTAACAGGATGATCTGGCATCCTCACAACCACGCTGCCAAAATGTCATCCACCGCGCGGAATCGGCAGGGATGGCACGGGCGGGTTCTGCTGAGCAGACGTCAGAACTGGTACTGCACCGCGGCTCGCTGAGCGGTTATCGGCCGGATGAACCTCGCGATGATCTCCCGGTGCTCCGGGTTGTCCCGGTAGACCTGGAGCCCTTCGAGGTCGTCGAAGTCGGCCACCACGGCGAACTCGTAGTTGCCATCGGCCAGGCCGAGGTCGGGTCCGACCTGGTAGGCGCGCAGTACCGGCAGCAACCCGGGCAGCCGTCCAAGCTCGGCAGCCACCTGCTGCTTTTGCGCGTCGGTCGCCTCAGCAGTCCAGCGGAACATCACCACATGCCTGATC
Source organism: uncultured Actinomycetes bacterium (assembly GCA_963819785.1). Taxonomy (GTDB): domain Bacteria; phylum Actinomycetota; class Actinomycetes; order Streptosporangiales; family Streptosporangiaceae; genus Palsa-504. The sequence continues at coordinate 252,890 of CAWFXW010000028.1, forward strand.
ATGGGCCGACGCTATCAACCACGACGAGCATCCAGGCTGAGTCCGGTGAGCCGGGTTGATAACCGGGCGGGCTTGTCGTCAGATGGATACTGTCATGCGGGTCTTCCTGGAAACCGAGCGGCTGGTGCTGCGCCGCTTCACCATGGCCGATGTCGACAACCTGACTGACCTGGACGCTGATCCCGAGGTCATGCGTTTCGTCAACGGCGGCGTACCGACGCCTCGCGACGAGATCGAGAAGGACTTCCTGCCCGCGTTCCTCGGCTACTACCAGCGTTTTGCGGAGTACGGGTTCTGGGCGGCGATCGAGAAATCCACCGGGGATTTCCTGGGCTGGTTTCACTTCCGGCCGCGGCAGGGAAGCCCCCCGGACCAGGCCGAGCTCGGCTACCGGCTCCGCAAGTCAGCCTGGGGCAAGGGCCATGCCACCGAAGGATCGCGCGCGCTGATCCGCAAGGGCTTCACCGAGTTCAGCGTTCAGCGGGTGACCGCCGAAGCCGCGGCCGCGAACACGGCTTCCCGGCGCGTGATGGAGAAAGCAGGCCTGACGCTGGTGCGGACCTTCCGTCAGCCCTGGCCTGACTTCCCGGGCGGCCCTGAGCTGGAGGGCGTCGAGTATGCCCTCCGCAAAGCCGACTGGGAGCCACCGGGGTGACCTGCTGGGCTCAGCCGCGGAAGGCGGTGCGGTAGGCCGTCGGGCTGACGCCGACGGTTTGGTGGAAATGCCGGCGCAGGGTGGTGGCGGTGCCCATGCCGCATCGCGCGGCGATCTGCTCGACTGAGGCTTCGGTGCGTTCGAGCAGGTCCTGGGCGCGGGTGAGGCGCTGCTGGTGCAGCCAGCCGAGCGGGGTGAGCCCGGTTTCCGCGTGCATCCGGCGGGTGAGCTGGCGAGTGCTGAGCCCGGACTGGCGGGCCAGGTCCTGGACGGTGAGGGGCTGGTCGAGGTGGGCTCGGGCCCAGTCCAGAGCGGCCGCGAGCCGGTCGGTCACCCGCGGGTCGGGCGGCGGGGCGATGAACTGGGCCTGCCCGCCGGGACGATGGGAGGGCACCACGAGGCGCCTGGCTAGCCCGTTGGCGGCGGAGGCGCCGTGGTCGCGATAGACGAGGTGCAGGCAGAGGTCGAGCGCCGCGGTCTTCCCGGCCGAGGTGAGCACCTGCCCGTCATCGACATAGAGCACGTCGGCGCGGACGTCAACGCGGGGATGGAGCCGGGCGAGCTGCGCGGCGTGCATCCAGTGCGTGGCCGCCATGCGCCCGTCGAGCAGCCCCGCGCCGGCCAGGACGAACGCCCCGGTGCACAGGGCGGCGATCCGCGCGCCCGCGTCGTAGGCCGCGCGGAGGGCGGCCGACAGGGCCGGGTCGGGCTGCCGGTCCAGATCGCTGGTGGACGGGATCACGACGGTTCCGACTTTGGCCAGTTCCTCGTATCCGGCCGCCGCGAACCCGGGCAGCCATGGGGACGGTGATCCGTCCGGGGTGCAGGCGAGGAGGTCATACCACTGGCCCGCCGGGGACAGATCGGAGCGGTCGACGCCGAAGACCTCGGCTGCGATCGCCGTCTCGTAGAGCATCGCGTCCTCATGCAGGACGAGCCCTACCGTCCGGTTCATGTCCCGAATTGTACGCATGACGTCAGATCGGCCACTCACGCCAGGCCGCGCGGCCTTGATGAGATAACGGTCATGCAGACAAACGTGCTGGTCTACGGCGCCTACGGGCACACCGGGCGATTCGTCGTCGCCGAACTGCTGGGCCAGGGGCTGACGCCCATCCTGTCGGGACGCAACCCGGCCAAGCTCTGTACCATGGCCCGGCAGTTCCCCGGCTTGCCGGTCCGGCCCGCGGCCGTGGAGGACAGCGGCTCGCTAGCGGATGCCGCCCGCGGTACCGCGCTGGTGGTGAACTGCGCTGGCCCGTTCACCGATACCGCGGTCCCGGTGGCGGCGGCCGCGGTGCGCGCCGGAGCGCACTACCTGGACGTCACCGCCGAGCAGGCGGCGGTCCAGATGGTGTACCGCGCTCACCAGGAGCCGGGCAAGCGCGCCGATGTCGCGGTCATCCCGGCGATGGCCTTCTACGGAGGGCTCGCCGACCTGCTCGCTACCACCGCGGCGGCCGGCTGGGACATCGTCGACACGATCACCGTTGCCTACGGCCTTGACCGGTGGTGGCCGACCGAGGGCACCAGGAACACAGGCCGGCGAAACACCGCGGCCCGCCTCGTCGTCGACCGCGGCTGCCTCGTCCCCGCTCCCAGCCCGGCGCCGCTCCGCGACTGGGACTTTCCGGGGCCGCTGCACCGCCAGAGGGTGGCCGGCAACCCGTTCGCCGAGATCCTCACCATGACCCACCATCTGGCCGCGTCCGCAATCAGTACCTACCTGACGACCGCCGCCCTGCAGGACATCCGCGACCCCGCAACGCCCGCCCCCCGGGCCGTCGATCAGGCCGGCCGCTCGGCGCAGCGGTTCATCGTCGACGTCATCGTCCGCCGCGGCGAGCAGGAACGCCGGATCTCCGCCGCCGGACGCGACATCTACGCCGTCACCGCACCACTGGTCGCCGAAGCAGCCAGGCGGCTCATCGACGGCCGGGTGAAGGTGCGCGGTCCCGCGGCACCCGGAGAAGCCTTCGACGCCGCGGACTTCCTGGACGCGCTGATCCCGGACCACCTGACCATCCACCGAGAAGGTCCCTATCCACGATCCTGAGCGAGCCGTCCCTCGCGGAACCGGGGGGCGATAGGTGGCATTCAAGGGGCGTGAGTAGCTACCCCAGCGCCATGTCCGTGCTGAGCGTGTTCGTCCGGGCGTTCCAGACGCCTGACCTGCGCAAGAAGCTGTTGTTCACCGGGGCCATGATCGCCTTGTTCCGGTCCGGCGCGAACCTGCCCGCGCCGGGCATCTCCGAACAGAACGTCAGCTACTGCTCGCACTTGGCGAGTTCGGGCGGGGTTTTCGCCGTCCTGAACCTGCTGAGCGGCAACTCGCTGCTGCACCTGACCGTGTTCGCGATCGGCATCCTGCCCTACATCACGGCCACCATCATCGTGCAGATGCTCACCCAGGTCATCCCGCGGCTGGAGACGCTGCGCAAACAGGGCCAGGCCGGCCAGGCGAAGATCACCCAGTACACCCGGTACGTCTCGGTGGGGCTGGGCCTGGTCTACGCGGTGACGTACGTGCAGGCGGCCAGGACGGGCGCGGCGTTCCCGGGCAGCGGCTGCGGCCCGTCGTTTCACCCCCTGATCCCCCACCCGACTCCGCTCACCATCGGGACCATGGTGATCACGATGGTGTCGGGCACCGCGGTGATCATGTGGATGGGCGAGCTGATCACCGACCGCGGCGTCGGCAACGGCATGTCCGTGCTGATGTTCACCAGCATCGTGGCCGTCATCCCCGGCGAGATCGAGCAGATCTACATCGTCAAGCGGTTCTTCTACGCCGCCACGGCGGTGCTGGTGATCATCGCGGTGGCCACGCTCATCGTCCTCATCGAGCAGGGGCAGCGCCGCATCCCGGTCCAGTACGCCAAGCGGATCAGCGGCCGGCGCGCCAGTTCAGATGGACACGGCGGCGGGGCGTCCACGTTCATCCCGGTGAAGGTGAACCAGGCGGGCGTGGTCCCGGTCATCTTCGCCTCCTCGCTGCTGGCCATGCCGCAGCTCGCCGTGTCGATGTTCGGCAATCAGCGCCGGCCCGCAGGGCTGGGTGGCCTGGATCGACCGCAACCTCGACGCCGCCCAGCTCGTCCCGCCCTACCTCTACTTCGGTGTGTTCTTCGGCTTGATCCTCGGGTTCACGTTCTTCTACGTTTCCGTCACGTTCAACCCGGACGAGCTCTCGGACAACATCAGGAGGTACGGCGGCTTCGTGCCCGGCATCCGGCCGGGTGCGCCCACCTCCGCCCACCTGCGGTCCGTGCTCAGCCGGCTCACCGCGCCGGGCTCGGTGTACCTGGCCCTGGTCGCGATGTTCCCGCTGATCGCGCTGGACAAGATCGGGCTCGGCCAGGACCTGCAGCTCAGCGGGGTCAGCCTGCTGATCATGGTCAGCGTCGGGCTGGACACCGTCAAGCAGATCCAGAGCCAGCTCGAGCAGCACTCCTACCAGGGGTTCCTGCACGGGCGAATAATCCGCTGGAACCTAACACCGCGGTCCGGCATTAAAGATGCCGTGAGAGGATGAGCCGCCGAGCGAGCCGCGACGCGGAGTTCACCGAGTTCGTCCGGGACGCGTCCCCGTCGCTGCTACGTGCGGCCCTGGTGCTGCTCGGCTCGCGGGAGGACGCCGAGGACACGCTGCAGGTCACGCTGCTGCGCACCTACCGGCGGTGGGACCAGGCGAAACAGGCGCCACAGGCGTACGCCCGGGCCGTTCTGCTGAACGCGTGCCGGGAACGCTGGCGGCACCGCCGCCGGCATCCGGAGGTCAGCCAGGACCTGGACGAGCTCGCCAACGTGGTCTCGTTCGCCGAGGCGGTGGACCGCCGTCACGTGCTGGTCCGCGTGCTGCGCCAGCTGCCCGACGTCCAGCGCGAGGTCCTGGTCTGCCGCTACCTGCTGGACGCCAGCGTGACCGAGACGGCCGCCGCGCTGGACATCGCCGAAGGCACCGTCAAGTCCGCGGCGAGCAGAGGACTCGACCAGCTGCGGCAGCTACTGTACGACGAAGACAAGAGAGGTCGCCGTGTCCATCCACGCTGATGACGAGTTCAGCCTGAGGTTCGCGCTGGAATGCGAGCTGGACGACGTGCTGCCCGGCCATGACCTGGCCGGCCTGGTGATCGCGCGGCACCGCAAGACCCGCCGGCGCCGGGTGGCCGGCGCGGTCAGCCTGGTCGTGGTGTGCGCCGGGATCGGCGTACCGCTCGGCCTATCCGGGCCGGGCGGCAAGCCACCCCAGCACCATCCCGGCCAGCGACCGGACCAGCACACCGGCTCGGTCACGCTGACCCCGCAGACCCGCATCGGGATCACGTTCGTCATCGAGCGCCCCGCGGCCGCCTTCGCCGCCGCGGCGGCCTAGGTCCGGGAGGCTACGGGCGGCACCCGGATTTCCTCGAGGTGGGCGATGTACTCAGCTCGGCGAACGTGATCTGGTCGACGTTCGGGCCCTTGACCCAGTATCTGGGCAGGTAGTCGATGATCGGCGTGGCCGGCGAGATCCCGGCCCCGTCCAGGAGCCTGGTCATCGCGACCGCGGTCACGATCTTGGACAGGCTCGCGACGTGCATCCGGGTATCCGGGGTCCAGGCCTCGCTGCCGTCCAGCGGCTCCTTCGCCCAGTTCTGGTCGGCCACCGCGATCGTCGAGCCGTTCTCGGTCAGCCGGATGGAGAAGCCCGCGACGTTACCGGCCAGCTCGGCCGCGAGCGCGGCAGGTGACGCGGCAGCTGATACATCGTCTAGGGGCGGGTCACCGTGAACAGGGCCCAGCTGCTGGCGTGCGGGCCGATGGCCAGGTCATACCGTCCCTGCAGCGTCGCCCGCGGGTGCCCGGTGGGGTGGTCCTGGAAACAGGTCCCCTCGCGGCCGACGGTGAACGAACCGCTCACCCGGCCGGTGGCCCCCTCGAGGCGGACAACGGGGTTAATCACGTTGACGATCAACTCGCAGCCGGTCAGGCTGCCCGGACCGGCCGAGCAGTTGGCTGAGTCCTTCGCGCAGCTGGCAAACACGTCGGTGATGAGGCTGAAATAGGCGGGACGCCGGAAATCGGCCTCGTACACCCGCACCTGGGCCGGGCTGAGGTGACCGCTGATCGATGACGTGCGTGCCGGGCGGCCCGGACGCCGGCCGCAGCGTCAGCCGGGGCAGGGCCAGCGGGCTCGCCGACGTGGCCCCGGTGCCGACCGTCGCGGCCGGTGCGGAGACACTGGATCGGGGCACCGGAGCCGAGGACGGTGCGCTGGGCGAGGATGCCGAACTCGCGCAGCCCGCCGCCAGCATCAGCGACGCGGCAACACCCAGATCAGTGACCAGCCGCTTCCACATGAATCCTCCCGCCACGCGCGTTCTGCTTGGGTATATGTCCTTGGACGCCGCACGGCGCTCTTACGTTGCTGGGGAGAAGCTGTCATGAGCCTTCCGCTGGACGGCGTCACCGTCGTGTCCGTCGAACAGGCCGTCGCCGCCCCGCTGGCGACCAGCAACCTCGCCGACCTCGGCGCCCGGGTGATCAAGGTGGAGCGGGTCGACGGCGGTGACTTCGCCCGCGACTACGACCACGTGGTCCACGGCACCGGCGCGCATTTCATCTGGCTCAACCGGGGCAAGGAGTCGATCGCCGTCGACCTCAAGACGCACGAGGGATGCGCGGTCGTCCAGCGCCTGGCGGCGCGGGCCGACGTCTTCGTGCAGAACCTCGCGCCCGGCGCGGCCGAACGCCTGGGACTCGGGGCCGAGGAGCTGCGCGCCGAGCCAGCCCGAGCTGGTCGTGGCGAACCTGTCCGGGTTCGGGACCGGCGGCCCGATGGAGCAGCGCAAGGCCTACGACATGCTCATCCAGGCCGAGGCCGGGCTCATCTCGGTCACCGGCACGCCGCAGACCCCGGTCAAGACGGGCATCCCGACGGCGGACATCGCGTCGGGCATGTACTGCTCGCAGGCGATCCTGGCCGCGCTGCTGCGCCGGTGGCGCACCGGGGAGGGCGCCACCATCGAGGTGTCCATGCTCGAGGCCACCGTCGAATGGATGGGGTACGCCCTCTACACCCAGATGCACACCGGCATCCAGCCACCGCGGATGGGGCTGAGCCACAGCTCCATCGCCCCGTACGACGCGTTCCCGACCCGCGACGGCCAGATCCTGATCGGCGTGCAGAACGACAGCGGCTGGCGCACGCTGGTCACCGACGTCCTCGGCGTGCCCGCGAGCTCGCCGACGACCCGACGGTTCGTCACCAACGTCCAGCGGGTACGGCACCGGGCCGAGTGCGACGCGCTCGTGGCGGCCCAGACGGCCAGGTGGTCCACCGCCGAACTGGACGCGCGGCTGGCCGCGGCCGGCATCCCCGCCGCGCAGGTCAAGCAGCTCGACCAGGTCGTCGAGCACCCGCAGCTGCGCGCCCGCGACCGCTGGCGGACGATCGGCACCGAGCACGCACCCGTCGGGGCGCTGCTGCCCCCGGCGACGTTCGCCGGCAGTCGAGGCGCGGATGGGTGACGTCCCGGCGCTCGGCCAGCACACCCGGGCCCTGCTGCTGGAGTCGGGCCTGGACGACGCCGCCGCGGACGACACCCTCCGCCGCGGGGTGGCGCGGCAGGCCGGGCCGGCTCGGGTTAGATCGTCGTCCGGATATTGGTGAAGTTTACTTCGGCTCGCCGCGGTGGCGGAGGGAAACAATTCCGGTGCGGGATTCGACCGCGAGCTGGAAGCCGCCGAACGCCCCGGCCTCCGGCTTGTCGGTCTCGACCACCTCTACGCGGATTAGCTGGTGAATCGGCCCGGTTGGCCGGATACTTAAACGCCTGAGCGGGCAGCACGGCCGATGAGGAGCGGCACCGCGCCCGCGGCGCACAGGGTGGGGAGGGGCCGTTGAGCGAGGATTTCCCGGCGCAGCTGGCCGGGTTCCGGCCGGGCTCGCTGCTGGCGGGGTACCGGCTGGAGACACCGATCGGCGCGGGCGGGATGGCGGTGGTGTTCCGGGCTCGCGACGAGCGGCTTGGCCGGCTGGTGGCGCTGAAGATCCTGATCCCGGCGCTGGCCGCGGACGGAGCGTTCCGGCGGCGGTTCATCGCGGAGTCGCGGGCGGCCGCGGCGGTGGATGACCCGCACATCATCCCGGTCTACGAGGCCGGCGAGGCCGACGGCGTGCTGTTCATCGCGATGCGGTTTGTCATGGGCGGTGACCTGAGGGGGGTACTCGAGCGCGAGGGGGCCCTGGCGCCGGGCCGGGCCGCCGCGTTCATCTCCCCGGTGGCCTCGGCGCTGGATGCCGCGCACCGCGCGGGCCTGGTTCACCGCGATGTCAAGCCCGCGAACATCCTGGTGGACGCGCGGGAAGACCGGCCCGATCACGTGTACCTGTCGGATTTCGGGGTGAGCAAGGGCGCGATCTCCTCGGTGAGCGTGACCGGCGCCGGGCATTTCGTCGGCACCCCGGACTATTCGGCGCCGGAACAGATCGGCGGCCTGCCCGTGGACGGGCGCGCCGACCAGTACGCGCTGGCCTGCGTGGCCTTCCAACTGCTGACCGGGTTGACGCCGTTCGAGCGCGAGCAGGGCATGGCCGTGCTGTATGCGCACCTGTCCGCCCCGCCGCCGTCCCTGAGCGACCGGCGACCGGACTTGCCCCGTGCCGCCGACCAGGTACTGAACCGGGCGCTTTCCAAGACCCCGGAGCATCGCTACGGATCCTGCCGGGATTTCGCGGACGCGCTCCGGGAGGCGCTCCGCCTGCCGCCCTACATCGCGTTCGGCTCCGCGCCCGCCCCCGCGCCCGCCATCCCGGCTGGCCCGGCTGGCCCGGCTGGCCCGGGCCTCGCGACCGTCGACTCCGCGCCCGACGGCGAACCGGCCGCCACGGGCCAGCGGGCGTGGTCCGATCCGGGCTCCGGTGGCGGGCCAGAGCCGCCCCGGCAGCCGCGGCACCGCGTCGCCTGGCCAAGCGCCCGGACCGCCCGGACCCGGCGCCGCCACCTCCCGCTGCTGGCGGCGGCGGGCGCGGTCCTGGCCGCCGCGGCAATCGTCCCGTTCGTGCTGCCCGGCTCCCCCAGCCACCAGAGCGGTAGCACCGGCGGCCAGGGCGGCGCCAGCGGCGAGCGCGGCAGCATCACCACCGCCGACGGCGTGACGATCGCCGAGTCCACGCCGGTCAACGACGCCTACAAGTACCAGCGCAAGTACCCGCACGGCGTCGAGTACGCCCCGGTGACCGGCTATGACACCCTGTACAGCCAGACCGGCATCGAGTACTACGAGAACTCGGCGCTCAAAGACGGCAACGTCACCTTGACCATCAGCTCCCGGGCCCAGGACGCGGCGTGGAACGCGCTGCAGAACGACACGAACGGCAAGCCGGGCGCCGTGGTCGCGCTGAACCCGCAGACCGGCGCGATCCTGGCCATGGCCTCCTACCCGAGCTACGATCCCGACGTGCTGGCCACCCACAACGCCACCAAGCTCAACGCGGCCGACAAGGCCCTGCTCGATCAGGCCAGCGAGCCGCTGCTGAATCGGGCCATCGACTTCGCGTCGCCGCCCGGCTCCACGTTCGACATCGTGACCAGCTCGGTGTACCTGACTCAGACCCGGAACAGCACCCCGCAGACCAGCATTGACGCGCCCACGCAGCTTTCGCTGCCGCAGACCACCCACGTTCTGACCAACAACAACGGCAACGCCTGCGGGAACGGCAGCGGCCAGGCCGGCCTGCTGACCGCGTTCGCGCAGTCGTGCGACACGGCGTTCGGCGGCCTGGGACTGAGCCTCGGGGGACAGGCGCTGAGCAACTTCGCCGAGTTGTTCGGCATGAACAGCACGACGCTGCGGATCCCGATGCCAGTGACCCAGAGCACCTACGTGATCCCGCCGAGCCGGGCGCTGACCGCGTTCTCGGCCATCGGGCAGTACAGCGACACGGTGACCCCGCTGCAGGAGGCCATGTTCGCGGCGGCCATCGCCGACCGCGGCACGCTGATGCGGCCGTACCTGGTCAAGCAGGTCGCCACCGCCAGCGGCTCGGGCACGGTGGAGACGACCGAGCCGGCCGTGCTGAGCCAGCCGGTCTCCGCCGCCGTTGCCGGTGCGGTGGGGCAGATGATGCTGGCCGCGGTCCAGGACTCCGACGGCACGGCCAACGCCTTCAACACCACGGCGGCGGGCTTCATCATGGCCTGCGCGCCGGGAACCGCGCAAAACGGAGTGAACAACACGGGCCTCAACGACGCCGTGATCACCTGCTACGCGCCGTATGACAATCCGCAGATCGCCGTCGGCGTCATCATTCAGGGCGGAGGCTATGGGGCCGCCGCGGCCGCTCCCATAGCGGTCCAGGTCATCAGGGCCTACCTGGCGTCCCGGCGGTAGGCAGGCGGGGGTGCCGGAGCGGGAAACCACGGCCCGTTCGGGATAAATATTTTAATGATCCGAACGGACCGTGGCGTTACGGCCGGGACCGGCCGGGAGCCTCACCTGGGTGGCGCGGTGCCGGATCAGCCAGACGGTGGCCGCGCCGAGCAGGAGGCTGAGGACCAGCAGCCAGCTGCCCTCGACGAGCTGGAAGGTCCAGAAGCGGGTGGCGGGCTGGTAGGTGAAGTACTTGATGTAGCCCGGTTCGGCGAACCACTGCTGGACCGCCTGCGCGGTGGGCAGGCCGCCGGCGCGCAGGTCGCTGAAGCGGCAGCCCGGGGATCGCGCCCGCGGCGGTGACGGCCACGCTGGGGCGGGCGAAGTACGCCATCGGGAACGTCACGAAGTTCGCGACCACGAGGAGGGCATTGTGTCTTACCTGGGAATTGTATTAGCTGTTTCAGGAATTCGGCCGTCCGGTACCGGTCACCGCGAGGCTGACTGGGCGGATCGGGACGCCGCCGAGTTGCCGGGAAGTCCCGGATTCGCAAGGCCGGAAAGTGGAATGTGGGCGGGGTCACCGCGTGTGCGGTGACCTAGCCCGGGCCGGGGTTCTACGGTGTTCATATGCCTGAACTTGCCGTGAGCACCCAGAGCCCGCCGGGCACCGGCAGCGTCACCGACGAGAAACTGCTGGCCGGCCAGTTGTTCAACCAGACCTGGCGGCTGCTGGACCAGCAGGGGCGGACCAGGGCGGACGACGATCGCATGATCCACACCGCGCACGCCTCGCGCTACCACTGGGGCCAGGTCCCCGAAGCGACCCCGATGAACCTGGCTCGCGGGGAATGGCTGATCTCCCGGGTCTACGCGGTCCTCGGCCGGGCCGAGCCCGCGCTGCATCACGCGCGCCGGGTCCTTGACCTGTGCCAGGAGCACGGTATCGGCGACTTCGACCTGGCCTTTGCCTACGAGGCGCTGGCCCGCGGCCACGCCGTCGCCGGGGAGGCCGGCCCGGCCCGGGACCGCACCGACCAGGCTCTGGCCGCCGCCGAGGGCATTGCCGACCGCGAGGACCGCGACCTTCTCCTGGCCGATCTGGAGACCATTCCCGGCCAGCCGCGGTACTGGTAGCCGCGTTTGCGGGGCGCGGTGGCGGTCCTGGTCGGCGAGGTGGCAGCTACGGCTGAGGATCGCGGCGGCGGCGATGACCGCGGCCAGGGCCAGCGCCTCACCCGGAGGAAGACGCCGATCCCGGCCGACATGGCCGCGGTGGTGAAACCCGGGATTCACCACACTGGGGCCGGTCCCGGGCGCACGGATTGCGGTGCTGGCGGTGCCAGCGTGACTGAAGTCCCATTCTGGGGCCGCGGCGATGGCCGCGACCATCACGCTAGGGGGTGGCGACGCGGCGGGTGGCGACGCGGCGGGCGGCGACGCGGCGATGGCGGTGGCGGTGGCGCAACCGCAGGGGCCGGCTCGGCGTCCAAGGGGTATGTTCTGGTGCGCATCCGGCAGGGCGGCCCTCGTGGCCGCGTGCGCGGCCATGGTGGCGGGCTGCGCCGCCGCACATACCGCGGGACCGGTGACGGCGGCGTCCCCGGCCGCGGTCTCGCCGAGCGCGGCCTCGCCGGCCGGTGCTTCGCCGAGCGCGGCCTCGCCGGCCGGTGCTTCGCCGAGCGCGGGCCCGGCCGGGCCGCGGGAACGGGCGGTCGCCGAGGCGGCGGCTCTTTTGCGGGCTTTCGTCGTGCCTCCGGGCGGACGGCGGCTGGCGAAGGCGCCGGACGCCCTCAAGGTCCCGATCAGCACCCTGGTCTCCACCACTCTGGTCGACGACGTCTCCTTCTGGCGGGTGCCCGGCCAGCCGGAGGCGGTACTGGCCTGGGAGCAGGCACACCTGCCCCATCGCTTCACGCCCGAAGACGCCGATTTCGGGCCGCCGTCATGGGATCGCACGTTCTCGCTGACTCCCGTTCCCGGCGTGCTCAACGCCCGGGACCTGGTTGTGGAGGTGACCGGAGCGGGAAATGGGCAGACCGCGATCAGGGTGGACGCCCAGGTGAGCTGGCAGCCGCCCCGGCCGGCCGCGGAACGGGTGCCGACGGACGCACGCGTGGTGACGATCACTCAGGTATCCGGCCCGGACCCGAACGCCGGCCGTCCGCCCGCGCCCGTCACGATCACCGACCTGGGGGTCGTCCGGCGGCTCGCGGCGCTGGTCGACGGTCTCGGGCTATCCACGATCGGGCCGGCGGTCTCTTGCCCGATGGTGGTCGGCGACGAGATCCGGCTGACGTTCCTGGCCAGGACCGGCGGCCCGCCGCTCGCTGTCGCGCAAGCTCCGGCCGCCTGCGGCACGGTGCAGTTCAGCGCCGGGGGCAAGCCGCAGCCCGCGCTTCAGATCACGGACTCGTTCATCGCGCAGGTGCTCAAGCTCGCCGGCCTGCACTGGAAGATCAGGTAAGGATCGTTCGGCCGCCTCCTTCTGTCTTCCAGGTTTCTGGAAGATCTCTCTCGGACGCGCTGGCACGGGGGATGATCACCTATCGTGAGTTCGTTATGGCAGCTATGTATGTGCGGGGGCCCCGGAGTCGATGAGTGACGATTGGCAGGGCTGGTACCAGAACAAGCCCGGCTCCGGCCATCAGCCGACCGGGGCTTACCAGGAGGGCGCGGCGGGCGGGGCCGCCACGAACCGGGCCGGGGCGTGGCCGAGCCAGCCACCGACCCGGTCCGTGCCAGGCGGCGGCGAATCAGAACGGTGGAACCTGGGCGGTGGCGGCGAATCAGAACGGTGGAACCTGGGCGGTGGCGGCGGGCGGCGCCGCTGGCGGTTCTGGGGGCAGCCGGGACGGCACGGCCGGCGGATCGCGCTGATCATCGGCATGGTCGTGGTCCTCTTGGTCGCGGGCGCCGCCGGGACATACTTCTGGCTGAACGGCAAGCTGAACAAGTCCGTCGCACTGCCGGCCACCACGCTGACCTCGGCGGGGACGAACTGGCTGATCACCGGCTCGGACAGCCGGGCCGGGCTGTCCCGCACCGAGAGAGACGCGCTGCACGTCGGGTCCGACGCGGGCGCGCTGAACTCGGACTCGATCATGCTGCTCCATCTGGGCAGCGGACGCCCGGTGCTGATCAGCATCCCGCGTGACTCCTACGTGGACATTCCCGGTCACGGATATAACAAGATGAATGCGGCGCTGGCCTACGGCGGCGCGAGCCTGCTGATCCGGACGGTCGAGAACGCCACCGGGCTGAAGATCGACCATTACATGGGGATCGGCTTCGGCGGGCTGGTCGCCGTGGTGAACCAGATCGGCGGCGTGCCGATCTGCCTCAAGACCGCGGTCCACGACTCCTACTCCGGGGTGAACCTGTCCGCCGGGTGCCACAACCTCAACGGGGCCCAGGCGCTGGCCTTCGTGCGGGACCGGCACTCGTTCGCCATCGGGGACCTGCAGCGGATCCAGGACCAGCGCGCGTTCCTGTCCGCGCTGCTGAAGAAGGCCACCTCGCCCAGCGTTTACCTGAACCCGTTCACCGCGCTTCCGTTCGGGTCGACCGCCGCGGGCTCGATGTCGGTCGACACGGGCACCAGCCTGCTCGACCTGGTGCACGCGGCGTCCGCGCTGCGCAACCCGGAGACGGGCACGGTGCCGATCGCCAACGCCAACTACGCCACGAACGCCGGCAACTCGGTCCTGTGGAACAAGACCCAGGCGGGCCAGCTGTTCAAGGACCTGAAGAACGACGCGGCCATCCCGAAGGGCTTGCTGGGCGGCACCAAGGTCGGCTAAGCGCTACGACGCCGCCGGGGCGTGAGTTAGCGTGACCGTTACCGACCGGGTGTGCGCCGGTAGGGTGACCGTGCCGGCCGCATTATCGACCGTGCCCGCGGATGCCGAGGCGATGTTGTCGACAAAGGCGGGCAGCTCGAAGGTCACCGGTCCCGGGAGCTTGCCGGTCAGCTTCAGCGTTACCGCGTCTCCTCGGGTGGTGATCAGCACGCTGATCCGGTGGCCGCCGGTGGTGGGGAAGTTGGATACGGCGATCTGGCGGCCGGACCCGACCCAGCTGTCGGGGACACCCCGGCCGACGATGAGCGACCCGTCGGTCCGCTGGGACACTAGCGAGTCGAGCAGGCCGAGGTCACCCATGGCAATGCCCCACGAGTGCGGAGACGCGCCGCCGCCGCTGGCCGGGTGGTTGCCGATCCACGGCGTCGTGCCCGGCGGGGTGGAGCCCTCCCACCAGGCGTAGGGCCCGGCCTGGTCGTTGTTGATGAGGAACTCCAGCGAGAGGATGCCCTCGTCGCGGTAGTTGCTGCTGCCCAGCCCCCAGGCGCCGTATGCGCCGTTGTAGGCGGTCGACCAGAAGCCCTCGCCCGGGTACCCGCCGAAGGTATCGGCCGGCAGCAGCCCCTTCAGCCGTCCGAACCCGTAGGACAGGGTCTTGCCGGCCCAGTCCCCGACGGTTCCGCCATCCGGGCCGGTCATCGAGGCGCCGAGCAGGTATCCGTTCCAGGCGTAGTTGAAGTAGACGCCGGGCGCGGCCCAGTTGGCGTCCTCCGGGTTGGAGCAGCGGTTGGCGGTGTTGGGCTCGACCATCGAGCAGGGGATGTAGTCGAGCTTGTTGGCGGAGATGGTGGACGACAGCGTCGAGTTCACCGCCTTCAGCAAGCTGCCGAACTGGCCGGCCGCCCACTGTTCCTGGGCGGTGTTGCCTACGACCTTGGCCAGGTACTCGTAGCCGGCCAGGCCGAGCAGGGCCTCGTAGTTGTCGCTGGTCCAGTAGCCGTTGGCGTCGATGTCGTTGGTCTGGCCGATGATGCCGCCAGGTCCGGTACGGTCAGCGGCGATGATCTGCGCGGTCGCCTCGATGCTCGGCTGCGCGCTGGTCCCGAGGGGCGGGCGCGCTGAAGCGCGCGGCGAGGAACCTCGTGTCACCGGTCTTCTCGACGTACAGGGCCCACAGCCACGAGTAGACCCACGTTCCGTCCGAGTACTGGGTGTTGGTCCCGACCACCCGGTCGATCTCGTCGAGCAGCGCGTGGGCGTCGGTGAAATCGCCCTCGTTGAACATGTTCGCGAGGATGCCGATGACGTCGTGCTCGTACTCCGCGTGGTACCCGTTGGTGCCGACGTCCAGGGCGTTGCCGCTCCGGTCGATCTGGGTGTACGCGAAGCCGGCCTTATAGGCGTCGACGAGCTGCTGATCGGGCAGCGTGAGCTGAGTGATCCCGGCCAGCTGCTGGTTCCAGAACGCCCGCATGTGGGCGAAGTGGGCGGTGTAGCCGCCCGCCGCGGCAAGCTGGGCCGCGGTCGGCCAGGCGTAGGTCCCGCCGAACCTGTCTTCCGCCACCACGTAGTCGTGGTCGACCGTCGCGCCGGGGCTTACCTGGTCAGCTGCGCTGTTCAGGGGCACGAGGCCCGACGAGGGCTGCGGATCGACGGTCAGCGTCTGGCTGGTCGGGTTCTGCACGGCCACGCGGCTGTAGATCAAGACGTACGGGTTGCCGCCGATCACCACGCGGTCGCCGAAGTTCGTGATGGAGACCTTCGCCCCGGACGACGTGAAGCTGGTCACGAGCGCGGGCAGGTACCCGTCGGCGTTCGTCCAGGTCGTCGGCGAGTTGTTGTAGACGCCGTATCCGTACGTGGTGTTGATGCCGTTGGGTACGTAGAAGCTGCCGCCGAGGCAGGCGTTCGCCCCCTGGTCGTTACCGAGCCAGCCGATCGCCGATGAGTCGGTTCCGGGCGTGAAGTTCGGGCCGCCGCCGGCCGGGCACGGGTACGGCGCCGCGGCACTTGCCGAGGCCGAGGCCGGCGCCGCGCCGGCTGCCGCCGCCCCGGACGCGGCCAGCGCCACCGCCAGCGCGGCGGCGGCCAACCGCCAAGGCCGCACGAGGTTTGTCATCACCAGATCGCCTCCCAATCGACGCGACGTCGGGTCGCTGGGTCCGGATCCAGACGCTATGGCACATGATTCAACAAATCCGGACATATTTAGGTTACACGGGTGGTCGCCAGCCACCGTCAGGGGGGCCTCCCCCGGTGTAGACGAACTCGTCATCCAGGCCTAACTACGTCGTTGCCACAACGACGCACACCTGACTACGTCGTTGCCACAACGACGTAGTTGCCGCAGACGCGCCTTAGCGCCCGCTGCGGCCGAGGGAACGGTCCAGGGCGAGCACCAGCAGGTCACCGGCCTGCAAGGCGTTGGGCAGGATGGTCTGCGCGGTGCCGGGCTGCCCGAAGGTCGCGGCGACGATCAGGGTGCGGTGCGCACCCGCCTGGTGCCAGGCCGCGATGAGGACGCATCCGCCGGCGGCCTGCGTGCTGCCGGTCTTGAGGCCGACGATCCCGTCCTGGCCCAGCAGCGTGTTGTAGTTACGGACCAGGCCGGCCACGGGAACGACGGCCGTGGACATGGCCGCGATCGCGGCCAGGGCCGGCACGCGCATGGCCGCCATGCCGAGGCGCACCTGATCGGCCGCGGTGCTGGTGGTGGACGGGTCCAGGCCGGAAGGGTCGGTGTAGCTGGTGCCGGTCATGCCCAGGCGGCGGGCGGTGGCGTTCATCCGCGCCACGAACGCGGCCTGGCTGCCGGCGTCCCACCGGGCGAGCATCCAGGCCACGTTGTCGGCCGACGGCAGCAGCAACGCCTCCAGGGCCTGACGCTCGGTGAGCCGCTCCCCCGCGACGACCGGTACCAGCGAGTCGCCGTCGCGGACCTGCGACGGGTATGCGGCGGCCGCCAGCGGCTGGACCGTGATATCCGGTCCTGATCCTCCCGGAGACAGCGGATGGTCGTGCAGGACCACGTACGCGGTCATCACCTTGGCGACGCTGGCGATGGCCACCGGCCGGGTCGCCCCCGGGCCGGCCACCACGCCGAAGCCGCTGATGCCAGCGGCCGAGACCCCGTTCGCCGGCCATGAGACCACAAGCGGCCGCTCCTGGCGCGGAGCGGCCGTCCCGGCCCACGGCGTGACCGTTACGGCGGGCGACATGGCCGGCGCTGAGGGAGACGTCTTCAGCTCCGCCCTGGCGAAACCGGCCACGCAGACGACCGCGGCCAGCAGGATCAGGATTCCCCGGTGCTGTCGGAAACCGTTCGTTGGATGCATACCCGCGACGGTGCGATACCGGTTTCGCCGGTATGTCCGGCTCAGGTCACAACCGTGTCACAGCCCGCTGTGACACGGTTGTGACAAGCCCAGGACCGGTTCATGACATCGGTGCCGTGTACTCAGGGCAGCGGGACACCGGCCCGCCGCGGGGCTGGCCCGCGCGGGCGCGACGGCATAATGGCAGGTGATGGCAACCGTACTGCTGGTCGAGGACGATCCGGCCGCCCGGCAAGGTCTGGAGCTGGCGTTGCGCCGTCTCGGCTATGGGGTGCATGCCGCCGAGACCGGTGAGGCGGCGCTTCGCGACTTCCGCGACGCCGCCGCGGATGTCGTGGTGCTCGACTTGATGCTCCCGGGACTGGACGGCTTCGAGGTGTGCCGCCGGCTGCGCCGCGGCAGCGACATCCCGGTCATCATGCTGACCGCACGGGGTGACGACCTGGACATCGTCGGGGGCCTGGAGGCCGGGGCCGACGATTACGTGGTGAAACCGGTGCAGCCGCGGGTGCTCGACGCCCGGATCCGTGCGGTGCTGCGCCGGACGGCCCGGGTCGGCTCACCGGCGGAGACGTACGGTGAGCTGATGATCGACCGCGGCTCGCTGATCGTCCGGCTGGCCGGCCGGGACGTCTCGCTGACCCCCACCGAGCTGAGGCTGCTGCTGGTCCTGTCCGGCGCGCCGCGGCAGGTGTTCTCCCGGGAGCAGCTGCTCGGCCTGGTCTGGGAGCACGACTACCTGGGGGACTCCCGGCTGGTCGACGCGTGCGTGCAGCGGCTGCGGGCGAAGATCGAAGCCGACACCTCCGAGCCCCGTTACATCCAGACGGTGCGGGGGTTCGGGTACCGGTTCGGGCCGGTGTAGCCGGAGAGTAGGAGGGATGCCCGGTGCGGACCCGCCTGGTCATCGCGTTCATCGTCGTCGCGCTGCTGTCGGCCCTCGCCTCGTCATGGTTCCACACCTTGATCGAGCATTATCACCTGGCCGGCTGGCTGGACGATGTGATCCTCGGGCCCGGCTGGCTGCGGAGCCTGCTGTCCGCCGGTCCCAGGCAGCCCCCTCCCCACCTGGTACGCCACACCGCTCTGGTCTTCTTCGGGGTGGAGGCCGGGTTGCTGCTCGCGATGATCGCCACGGCCGCCTTCGCCGCGTCCCGCCGGGTCCTGCTGCCGGTCCGGCGGCTGGCCCACGCCGCGACGCGGATGTCCGGCGGTGACCTGTCGGTCCGGATCCCGCCCCAGGGCCGGGACGAGCTCGCCCAGCTGGTCATCTCGTTCAACGAGATGGCGTCGGTCCTGGAGGACAAGGTAGGTGAGCTGCAGCGGATGGAGGCACGCGCCCGGCAGTTCGCCGGTGACGTGTCCCATGAGCTGCGGACTCCGCTGACGGCGATGACGGCCGTGGTCGACATCCTCCACGAGCACCCGGAACTGACCGGGGACGCCGCGGTGGCCGCGCGGCTGGTCCGCCAGGAGGTGCTCCACCTCAACCGGCTGGTCGAGGACCTCATCGAGATCTCCCGCTTCGACGCTGGTACCGCCCAGCTCGTGACCGATGAGACATACATTGCGAACGCCGTCGGCCGCTGCCTGCACGCGCGGGGCTGGTCCGGGGTGGGCGCCGACGTGCCCGCCGGGCTGACCGCACGGGTGGACCGCCGCCGCTTCGATGTCGTCCTGGCCAACCTCGTCGGCAACGCCTTGCGTCATGGCGGACCGCCGGTGACCGTGACGGCCGGCATCCAGCCAGACGGCCGGGGCGGCGGGCAGCTGGCCGTGGAAGTACGAGACCACGGCCACGGGCTGGCCCTCGCCGCGATCCCGCACGTATTCGACCGGTTCTACAAGGCCGACACGGCGCGGACGCGTTCCGAGGGGAGCGGCCTGGGTCTGGCGATCGCCTGGGAGAACGCGCGCCTGCACGGCGGCCACATCCAGGCGGGCAACCACCCGGGCGGGGGCGCGGTATTCACCGTATTCCTCCCGCTGAGCGTTCCGGGATCACCGTGACGCGCTTGCGCGGGCGGTGACCATGCCCGACAGCGCAGGCCACGGGTCGTTCGGGAGAACGAACTTGATTTTGACCTTGGCCCTGAAGGCATATCGCCTGTTATGGATTCCCGGTAAGATCGCGGCCAACGGCGTTCCTTCAGCCGCTCGGCAATCCGCCAGGCGGTCGCCGCCACGCTGGATGAGGACGTGGTGACGTGTCGGACCACCTCGGTCTATCGCGCAGGATCGTTATCGTCGGGGCCGGGCTGGGTGGCACTGCCACCGCCATCCGCCTGCTCCAGTTCGCCCGGGAGCCGGTGGAGATCGTCGTGATCGAGCGGCGCTCCGAATACCGGAACGCCGGGCCCGCGTACCACCGGGACAGCAACCACTGGCACCACGTCTTCAATATCCAGGCGGGCCGGATGTCGGCGTTCCGGGAAGACGTAGACGACTTCGTGAACTGGGCCAACCACGAGGCGGACCGAGACGGCTGGCCGCCGGAGTGGCGGGGCTTCACGTTCACCGAATCCGGGCCCGCACCCCGGCGGATCTACCCCGACTACCTGGCTGACCGCCTCGCCCATGCCGCCGGCCAGGCGCCGGCGGGCGTGACCCTGATCGAGGCCGACGGCGAGGTGGTGGATCTGACCGTCCACGCCACGCACGTCGACCTCGTGGTCGAGAACCTCTCGCGGCCGGCCGGCCGCACCGCCGCGGGCCGGGCCACGCTCACGGCCGACCACGTCATCCTGGCGACCGGGCTGGAGCGGCAGTATCCCGCCTTCGCGGCCGGCGTGATGGACCACCCGGCCTTCGTGCGTCATCCGTATTCGGCGGAGGGGATCGAGCGGATCCTCGGCCTGCGGGCCGACGGCGTCGTGGCCATCGTCGGTACGTTGCTTAGCGCGTACGACTCGGCGGCGCTGCTGCTGCGCCGCGGCCACACCGGAAAGATCCACATGATCTCGCGGTCCGGCTCGGCACTGTGGACCTATCCCGCGCAGCACCGGCACCGCGTCCTGACCCTGCCGGCCCCGCGACGTGGCGGCGACGCGTACGACGGGCGCGAGGACTTCATGCGGTACCTGTGCCGGGAATGGGAGCGGGCCCGCGCGGCCGTGGCCCGCGAGCACCCCGAAGAGCCGCCGGCGGTGATCACCGAACGCGTCCTGAAGGCGTGGGAGCCGTACCTGCCCGAGATCCTGGCGCGAGTTCCGTCCGACGACCTGCGCGCGCTGCTGGACAGCTACGGAAGCATGGTGGCCACGCTGCGCGTGGGGGTCATGCCCTACACCGCCGAGATTGTCCAGTCCGCGACGGCCGCGGGCGGCCAGGTCGCGTTCACCACCGGGCGAATCGACGAGATTTGCGGCACCGACGCGGGAACGCTGGCGGTGTCGGTCTCCGGGCCTGCCTCGGTCCAGCGCATCGAGGCGGACCTGGTGATCTCGAACTTCGGCCGGGAGTCGGACTACGCGCGGGTCGACTCCCGGCTGTGGCAGAACCTGCTGCGCAAGGGGATCGCCAGCGCGCACCGGCGCACCGGGCGCGGAGTCGAGGTGGATGGCTGCGGCAACCTGGTCGGATCGGCCGGAAGGCCGTCGGGGCCGATCTCCGTGGTCGGCAGTCCGCGCGAGGGCGACGAAATCGTCAGGTACGGCCGGACGGGCGCGTTCACGTTCAACCTCGCCGCGATCAAGAACCATTCGGTCGAGGTCGCCGCCACCGTGCTGTGCAGGCTGGAGACCTGTTACGGCGAGGCCGCCGTGACGCTGCCCGGCACGCTGACCCCGGAACTGGCCGAGGTGGTCTCGCTCGACGTGCGACGGATGACCGCCCGGCACCGCGATCACCGCCAGGTGATCACCGCCCGCCTCGAGGACCGGCTCCAGGCGATCCGCGACCTCACGATCGGCGATGGCGGGATGGCGGTGACCGATCGGGCGCTGCGGTCGGCCATCACCAGGGCGGCCGCGGCGAAGCTGCGGGACCTGTCGGTGACGCCGAGGGACCTGCGGTCCAATCTCGGACTCGAGCAGCCCTGGGCCGAACCGTCACAAAGCACGCGAGAAGTGGCCCAGCCAGCCGACTAACCGCGAGCCTGGCCTCATGTCTGGCCAGGGGCTGCCGCGATGACAGCACGCGAGATACTCGGCACGCTGCTCGTCGAATCGCCGCCGGCGGTCATTCGCGGCATATGCAATCACACCAGGGAACCCGTCGACGGCTCGGTCCTGGTCGTGGATTCACTCGACCCCGGATGGTACGACGCGATCGTCGCGTCGTCGGTCGTGATCTGTGCCGGCGGCGGGCGGACCGGCCACATGGAGTCGCTGTGCAGGTCCAGGGGTATCCCGGTGCTGCGAGTGGACCGGGCCGAGCTCGACGAGATCGCCGGTCACGTCACGGTCCGGACCGACCGCCAGTCGGTCACGCTCGGGGAGACCGGCCCCGCTGCCCCGTCGGCCCAGACCTTCGCGATCACGCCGGCCGATCTCGGGTCGATCTGCGTCGTCATCGCCGCCGCCGCCGACGTCCGGGTGACCAACGAGCTGCCCTACCGGGTCGAGCAGGTGACCAGCTTCTTCGTGCGCGAAGAGTTCATCTGCCTGTCGGCGGGCCTCAGCCCGCTCGATGCGCTCCGGTCCGGACCTGACCAGGCCGAGCGGTACGGGGCCGCGATCGGGATGGAGCTGTGCGCGATCGCCAAGGAGCTCCTCCCCGGCCAGCGCCTGGTCATGAGACTGCTCGACCTCCGGTCGGACGACGCCGCCAAGATCACTCGCTGTGCCACGGTCGGCCATGAGCCCAACCCGGACCTCGGCCTGCACGGCGCCCGGGGGCTGCTGGCCGAGCCGCTGTACCCGCGGGCGTTCGGGGCGCTGCGGACCTACGTGACCGAACGACTCGGACCCGACGCGGCGAGGCTGAGCTTCGCGGTGCCGTTCGTCAACGACCAGGACGAGTACCGCCAGCTGCGGCGGCACCTCGGCCTGCCCGGCAGCACTCCCCTGTCGGCCTTCATCGAGACGCCCGCGGCCGTTCACTCCACGGCCGGGTTCTGCGCCGCCGGAGCGGACGAGCTGTTCGTCGGCACCAAGGACCTGGTGCAGTTCTACCTCGCGGCGGACCGGAAGAATCACCTGGTCGCGTCCTCCTACCGGACCCGGCACCCGGCGGTCATGGCGGCGCTGGGTGAGGTGGTCGCGGCGGGCCGTCGCGCCGCGACCCCGGTGCACGTTTTCGCGCTGCTCGCCGACATGGACTACTACGTGCGGCGGCTTTCGGCACCCGGGTTCATGATGTGTACCGCCGAACTCCGGCAACTCGCCCGCAGCAGCGGGCCGTAGGCGCTAGCCGTCCCGAGTGAGCGGCAGCCGTTACTGTCGTCGGGTCCAGAACCCGTCATGGACGGTCCTGGCCTCGTCTTCCAGGGCCGGGCCGACGACCGTGACCGGAGCCTGGCCGTGCGCGAAGACGTCCCGGCAGGGCAGGGACATGGTCGGATTGTCCTCGTGGCTGCCGGTGAGTTCGCGCAATCCGGCCTCGGAAAGACCGTAGACGACCCGGCCGATACCGCACCAGTAGATCGCGCCGGAGCACATCGCGCACGGCTCGGTGCTGGTGTACAGCGTGCACGAGCGCAGATAGGCACGGCCGAACCCGCGGCTCGCGATGCGCACCAGGTTCGTTTCGGCGTGTCCGGTCACGTCGTGCTCGGTGACCACGGTGTTTTCCGCCTCGGCGACGACGGCGCCAGCGGCGTCGGCCAGGAGCGCGCCAAACGGGTGGTTTCCGCGCTGCCGGGAGCGCCGGGCCAGGCCTATGGCGGCGCGCAGGCAGGCAGCCTCCGCGGCAGTCAGGTCGTCGGTCAGGTCGTCGGTCAGGTCGTCGGTCAGGTCGTCGGTCACGGGAGCCCAGCCTAAAGGCCGGCATCCGCGGAGAAGGAGTCTGCCGCGGGGGACCATACGATCTGTGCGTATCTGTGTGCATATCCGGGGCCTGCCCGTTCCCAGCGACCGAGGGAGTGGCTGATGACCAGCAAGCGGATCACGACGGTGCTCGGGCAACTGGGACTGGTTCAGGTCCGGTACGTGTCACCGGTTCGCCGCGGCGCCGCGCGAGGCCTGGCCGGCCTGGTCTATGAGCAGGTCGAGCAGGAGTTCGGCATCCTGGCACCGTCGCTCGCCCTGCTCTCCCCGGCACCACAGGTGCTCGCCGCGAGCTGGCTCATGCTGCGGGAGACCCTGCTGGTGACCCGCAAGGTCGACAGGGCCGCTAAGGAGGCTGTCGCCACGACGGTCTCGCTCGGCAATACCTGTCCCTGGTGCGTCACCGTGCACAGCACCATGGTCTCCGGGCTGGCAGACGGGCTGGTCCTCGCGGACCATCCGGCCGAGTCGATCGCCGACCCGCGGCTTCGGGCGGTCACGACCTGGGCGCGAGACTGCAGGACCGACGACGGCGCCCTGCTGCATGAGCCGGCCTGCCCCGCCGCGGAGGCACCGGAACTGATCGGGACCACCGTCCTGTTTCACTTCTACAACCGCATGGTGAACGTGTTTCTCACCGAGGTCCCGCTACCGCCGGGGGCACCGAAGATGGCGCTGGGCCCGGTCATGTGGATCCTCGACCGCAGGATGCGGCCGGCCGCGGAGCGCTCGCACCAGCCGGGCGCGGCGCTGGATCTGCTGCCCGCGGCGTCGCTGCCGGGCGACCTATCCTGGGCCAGCGGCGATCCCCTGCTGGAGGATGCTTTCGCGCGCGGCTGTGCCGCCATCGACGCGGCCGGGGCCCGGTCGGTACCAGCATCGGTCCGCGACCTGGTCACGACGGAACTGGAAAACTGGCACGGCGAGCAGCGCGGACCGAGCCGGGCCTGGGCCGAGAGTGCGGTGTCCGGCCTGCCGGACGCGGATCGGCCGGCTGGCCGTCTCGCGCTGCTCACCGCGCTCGCCTCCGCTCAGGTCGACCGTTCCGTCGTCCGGACGTTCCGGGCTAGTATGCCTGGCGACGCTGGCCGGCCTGGTAACGCCGGCCGGCCTGGTAACGCCGGCCTGGCCTGATGACTCGGCGCTGGTCGAACTGACCGCGTGGGCCAGCCTCGCGGCGGCGCGACGGGTCGGCGGCTGGATTCCCCGTGGTTGACCCGGCGGGACGGCCGCCGACGAACGTACGATCAGATGGGAGGAACATGTCATGTTCGCGGACACCGAGGCCTTCAGCGGGTTCTCCGTCAGTGATATCGACCAGGCCAGGAAGTTCTACACCGAGACGCTCGGCCTGCGGGTGACCGAGCAGAACGGCCTGCTCACGTTGCGGCTGGCCGGCGGCCGGGACACGCTGATCTACCCGAAGGCCGATCACATTCCGGCCAGCTTCACCATCCTCAACTTCCGGGTCGAGGACATCGATGCGGCCGTCGACGAGCTGACCAGGCGAGGCGTACGGTTCGAGCGCTACGAGGGGGCGGAGCAGGACGCCAAGGGCATCAGCCGGGGCGGCGGCCCGTTCATCGCCTGGTTCACCGACCCGGCGGGCAACATCCTGTCCGTCCTGCAGGACCGCTAACCGCCGGCTGAAGGCGGCGGCGCCTGGCCTGCCTGGCTGCCCGGCGCGGGGAGCCGGAGCTCGGCGTAGAGTGCGCGGTGGTCGCTGCCGTTCAGCCAGTGGGTCGAGGTGGTCAGGGCGGCGCAGCGCCGGTCGATCAGGATGTGATCGATGGCCAGCAGGGTCAGACGCCGGCCGGGCCGCGGTCCCCAGGTAAAGGACAGCCCGTTGCCCACCTGGCTGGCTGCGTCCACATAGCCGCGGCGCAGGAGCTGGCGGAACAGTGCGTGATCGAGGGTGGCGTTGAAGTCCCCGGCCAGGATGCGCGGGCTGTCACCAGGCGCGGGCAGCGCGGACAGCTGACTGCGCCACCGGGCCGCGGCGGCCCCGGACCAGGGCGGCTTGGGCGGCGCCGCGTGGACGCAGGCCAGCTCCACCACCGGCCCGGACGGAAGGTCGAGCCAGGCGGTGTACCGCACGGCAGAGGGCTGCGCAGCGGGCTGCCCGCCGCGCAGCGGGTAACGGGCGTAGATGCGCCCTCGCGTCCCCTGCGGCACCCGGTACGGGAGAAGATCACCCAGTCCGGCCCGCTGGAGCCTGGCTGCCGCATCGTCGGTGATTTCCTGAACGAACAGCACGTCCGCGTGCTTGGAGCAGACCAGCTCGACCAGCACCTCGGCCGCGGCCCGGCCGGCGAGCAGATTGGCCGTCAGCACCCGCAGCACGGGCCCCGTGACGGGCGGCTGACGGTACGGTACCGCGCGAGGGCCCACCGCCGCGGTCAGAGCCGCCCCGGCAACCGCGGCCGCGGCCGCCGGGCCCCCGCCGCCCAGCAGCAGCGCGCTGGCCCACGCTCCCGCGGTTACCTGCGGGGTGAACGACACCAGCGGCACAGCCCATGCCTCAGCGAACCGCAGGCGGTCAGCGCCCGCCAGCCGGGCAGCGGCCCAGCCGGCCAGCACGCCGGCCACCCCCCACTCCACGCATCGTGACGGCATTGGCTCATGATCGCAGACCGCTGATCGCCGACCATCCAGATCGGCGGCAACGGGCCGGGGCGGTTCGCGTCCGCTCCGGCCCCTGTCTCGTCGAGCATGCCGACCGCCCGGGCCAGCTCACGGTCGCGGCCGACAAACGAAACGACCGCTATCCCTCCTCCGGAGCAGCCACAGCGAGAGCGTAAACCTCCTCAGCCCACTCAAGACGGGCTGGCCATCGAGGCTACGGTGCGCGTGTGACCTGTCCGGGGCGGATCATGTGAGCGCCGCCTCTCCGGGACCGCTTCACTGGCAATGCGCGAGGTCCGGGGCGGGCGTTATCCAGCATTGTGTGGTTCGAGTTCGGGGTTGCGGAGTTCGATCTGGCCGCGGCCGTTCAGGTAGGCGCCGAAGATGATGCTGATGGCATCGGCCGGGACCCGGACGGTGACCTCGTGGCGGGTCCAGTCGCGGGTTCCGGCGACAGAGGCGAAGTGGTTCTCGGGATCGTGCCAGGGATCCGGCGGCGTCGGTCGCCGTCCCTGGCAGGGGATGCGGAGTACCAGTCCGGCGCGGTCGGCGACGTCGGTGCTGCGCAGGTCGCCGCGGAAGGTGACGGTGTGGCCGCGGTAGTCGTCGGGCTCGATTTCCTGGCTGAGGTAAGCGAATCCGGCGGGCTCGGGCACGGCCGCGGTCAAGATCACCCGCCCGGCTTCGGTGGTGCAGGAATAGTCCTGGTCGCGGGACCCGGCCTGGTGCAGGAAGGTGCCGTCAAGCAGCCATCGGCGCAGGCCGTCGGTGAACGTCATGTTGCGCGGCTCGAACCGCGTGTGCTCGTACGGCCCGGGGGGTACCTGCTGGCGGCTGCGGAACGGGCCGCGCGGGTCGGGGCCGGTGACCGGTTCGGCGAGCCCGCCCATCACCGAGTCGTCGACGGCCAGCGGCGCGCCGGTGATGACCGCCAGAGCCAGGCCTTCGGCCAGGCGGGTGGTGACCTGCCGGGTCCCGCCGGCCGCGGCGATGTCGACCCGCGCGGCGGTCACCGCCGGGCCCAGGTCGGTGACGGTCACGGCGGTGACGGTGATCCCGGCCGCGTGCAGCAGCTGGCCGGTCATCTGCCCGGCGTCGTCTTCGGGGTATTCCTGGTCGCGGTCGCCGGGGCGGGCGAGCAGGCGCCAGAACCGGCCGTCGCGGGCGTGCAGCCGGACCGGCAGGGCCCGGTGACCGCCATCCTCAGTGTCGGCGAGCACTACCAGGCCGGCTGGTGTGCGTCCTGGCCAAGGGTCGACGTACGCGATGCGGACGGCAGTCACGGGGCTTCTCCGGGAGTTGGCGGGGATGAGGTCGGGGCGGTGCGCGATGAGGTACTCGCGCAGCCGGCGGCGGGCCTTGTACAGGCTGGCCTTGGCGGCGCCGGGAGTGCCGGCGATCTGCCCGGCGGGCTGGTCGGCGTAGTAGAACAGGGTGACGGCGTGGCGCTGCCCGGGGGGAAGGCCGGCGACCGCGCGGCCCAGCGCGTCGGCGCGGTCTAGCTCCTCGGCCGACCGCAGGCTGCCGGCCGATGCCGGGTGCAGGTTCTCGGGCCAGTCGCCGAGCAGGGTCAGCGGTGCCCGGCGCCGCTGGGCGCGGCAGACGTTGGCCACGATGCCGCCCAGCCAGCCGGCGAACCGGGCGGGGTCGCGCAGCCGGTCCAGCCCGAGGAACGCCTGCAAGAACGCGTCCTGCACGGCGTCGTCGGCGTCGTCCGGCTGCGGGCACAGCCGGGCCGCGCGGGCGCGCGCCATCGGCAGGTGCCGTTCGGCCAGCAGCCGGAACGCGGCCGGATCGCCGTCGCGGGCCAGCCGGACCAGGTCGCCATCCGGGATGTCCATAGTTCTTCTACACCTGGGGTTCCGGTCGTGCCGGGGACAGCTCCGGATTGCGCAGCTCGATGCGGCCACGGCCGGTCAGCCAGATGCCGAACCGGATGACGTCGGCCCGGTCGGGGACGGGCGTCGTGACCTCATGCCAGGTCCACTCGGTGCCGCCGGGAGCGGTCAGGCTGCTGCCGCCGCGGTCGCACACGGGTTCGCCGGGAGGCTCGACGGGCCGGCCCGCGGCCAGATGCAGCCCGGCCTGGCCAGGCACGCCGACGGTGCGCAGCTGCCCGCGGAAGGTGACCGTGCCGTCGCGGTAGTCGTCGGCGTAGATCTCCTGGAACAGGACGGCGAACCCAGCGGGCTCCGGGACCGCGGTGGCCAGCACCGCGCTCCCGTCCGCGACGGCGCTGGAATAGTCCTGCCAGTGCGTCCGGCCGGCATCAAGGAAGCTGCCAGCCAGTTCCCACCGGTCCAGGCCGTCGGTGAACGCCATGTTCCGCGGCTCGAACCGCTTGGGCCCGGGGTCGCCCGGCGGCTGGACGGCCGGGGGGAACAGGAACGGCGCATGCACGTCCTCGCCGTGGACCGGGACCGCGAGCCGGTCCATCACCGCATCGGCCACCCGGACCGGCGCCCCGGCCGCGACCGCCAGTTTCAGGCCGTACCCGGCGCTCACCGTGGCGTGCCGGATCCCGGCGGCCGTGGCCAGCTCGACCAGCGCCGCGGCCGTGTCCGGGCGTAGCTCCGGCACATCCTCGGCGGCCGGCTCGATGTCCACGGCGGTCACCCGCACCCCGGCCGCGTGCAGCAGCCGGGCCGCTGTCTCCTCCGCGATACCGGCCATCACGGCGTCCCCGGCCGGGCGGTCCAGCAGCCACCACAGCAACTTGAAATCCAGACCCGGCAGCCACAGCGGCACCGCCCGGTGACCGCCATCCTCGGTAGACACCGTGTCGGAGAGCACGATGAGGTGCCGGCCGTTCACGGCACTGCCGGCCGGCGGCCCTCCAGTCCGGGGATCAGCAAGCACGATACGGACAATCGTCACGACCGTCCTCCAGGAGCAAGATAGCGAATCGGCCCACACTCATTAAGTGTCCGGCGGACCCGCCGCGGGTTACCCGACGCCGGCGAGATCGACGGTGATGACGTGCTGGATGTGGTGCGGTGTGCTGGTCGCCGCTGGTCCTACGCTAGAGCGCATGACGCTGCCATCCGGTATCCCCATCGACGAGCTGGATCCCGGCATCCGCCCGCAAGACGACCTGTTCCGGCACGTCAACGGCCGGTGGCTCGCGCGGACCGAGATCCCCGCCGACCGGGCACGCGACAGCACGTTCCGGATTCTGGCCGACGAGGCTGAGAACGCGGTGCGCGAGATCGTGGCCGAGGCCGCGTCCGCACCGGAAGGAAGCGAGGCGCGGAAGTTCGGCGACGTGTACGCCAGTTTCATGGACGCGGACCGAGCAGAGCTGCTCGGCTCGCAACCCATCAGCCAGGCGCTCTCGGCGGCCCGAGCCGTCAGCTCCATTCCGGAGCTGCTGGAGACGCTCGGGCGGCTACAGCCACTGGGAATCGGGGGCCTGTACCGGCTCATTGTCGATACCGATCCCGGCAACCCGGAGCGTTACCTGGTGCTTTTCGAGCAGGCAGGTATCTCGCTGCCGGACGAGAGCTACTACCGCGAGGAGCGGTTCACCGGCGTGCGCGACGCGTTCGCTGGTCATGTGCGGCGAATGTTCGAGCTGGCCGGGTTGCCGGACGCCGATGAAGCAGCCAGGCGAGTATTCGCGCTGGAGACAGCGGTGGCTGGGCATCAGTGGGACAAGGTCGCGTGCCGCGACCGCGAGAAGACTTACAACCTGTTCACCTGGAGCGGGGTGCTGGCTGAGGGGCCGGACCTGCGGAGGTGGCTGGCGGCCCTGGACCCGCCCGCTGGCGCTTTCGACGAGATCGTGCTCCGCCAGCCGAGCTTCAGCGCCGGGCTGGCCTCGTTGCTCACCGACGAGCACGTTCCGGCGTGGCGGGACTGGCTGTGCTGGCGGGTGATCCACAGCGCCGCCGGGTACCTGTCCGAGGCGTTCGTCCAGGAAGATTTCGACTTTTACGGCCGCCTGCTGAGCGGCACCCCCCAACTGCGTGAGCGCTGGAAGCGGGGTGTCTCGCTGGTCGAGTGGGCGATGGGGGAAGCTGTCGGCCGGGCCTACGTCGCCCGGCACTTCCCCCCTGGGGCTCGGGAGCGGATGGATGTCTTGGTAGCCAACCTCCTCGAGGCCTACCGCCAGAGCATCAGCAAGCTCGAATGGATGGGGGCAGACACCCGCCGACGGGCCTTGGAGAAGCTCGGGAAGTTCACGTTGAAGATCGGTTACCCGGATAGGTGGCGGGACTACTCCAGCCTCAGGACCGACCCGGCGGATCTCATGGCCAACGTGCGGGCGGCTCATGCTTTCGAGTTCCGCCGCCAGTTGAACAAGATCGGCAAACCGGTCGACCGCGACGAGTGGCATATGACACCCCAGACGGTCAACGCCTACTACAACTCGGGCATGAACGAGATCGTGTTCCCGGCTGCGATCTTGCAGGATCCGTTCTTCAATCCCGGCCGTGACGATGCGGCCAACTACGGAGCGATCGGCGCCATCATCGGCCACGAGATCGGCCACGGCTTCGACGACCAAGGTTCCAAGTACGACGGTGACGGCAGGCTTACCGACTGGTGGAGCGCAACGGACCGGCAAGCGTTCGAAACCCGGACCCGGTCGCTGATCGAGCAATACAACGGCCTGGCACCAAGGCAGGCTCCTGACCAGCATGTGAACGGGGCGCTGACTATCGGGGAGAACATCGGGGACCTCGGCGGACTGGGCATCGCATGGCAGGCCTATCGGGTGTCGCTGCACGGCGAGCAGGCACCGGCAATCGACGATTTGACGGGCGGCCAGCGCTTCTTCCTGTCGTGGGCTCGTACCTGGAAGGTAAAGACCCGGGATGAGGAAGCCATCCGGCTGCTCGCCGTCGACCCGCATTCCCCCGGCGAGTTCCGTTGCAACCAGATCGTGCGGAACCTCGACGAGTTCTACGGCACGTTTGATGTCGGCGTCACCGACGAGCTGTGGCTCGAACCCGCAACCCGGGTCCGCATCTGGTAACCAGAACCGCGGCCGCGAGCTCAGCCCGTTCTTCCCGGGCGGCGTCGGTGACCGGCACCGGGCGTATCTCATCACGTTCCTGGGTGAGGCGCTGGGCGGTCCCAGCCGCTACCGGGGACGCGACATGGCCACGGCTCACCATGGATTGCGCATCAGTGATGCCCACTTCGACCGGGTCGCCGGCCACCTCGACGCCACGCTGGACAAGCTTGGCGTACCGCGCGACCTGACCGATCGCATCGTCGGGATCGCGGCCACGCTCCGGCCAGCCGTCGTGACTGCCTGACGAGACAAGCGCCCGGTCAGCGCTTGTTTATCCCGGCCGAACTGTCATGCTGACTGCTGTGGGTCCCTACGCTGCAGCGGTGGCCGATCGTAGGCCGCCGCGCGGAGCTCGAGGTGTTCGAAGAAGCCCTGTGCTCTGACGAACACGCGGGCCTGGTGATCCACGGCCGGGCCGGGGTGGGGAAGACCCGTCTGGCCGACGAATGCCGGGCGTGGGCGGCAGCCAGCGATCACCCGACCGAACGGGTGGTCGGCAGCCGGACCACCGGACTGCTGCCCCTGGGCGCGGTGGCCGCCCTGCTGGCGTGGCCGCCCGCGGCGGCGGGGCTCGCCTGGCCGCCCGCGGCGGGCCTTCCCGCGCCTTGACGAGCTGCTCGCCCACACCCGGGCGCTTGACGCCCGGCATGTCGGCTACGGGGTCCGGGTCGCGGACTACCAGACCGTCGGCGACGCCCTCGTCGCCGCGCTCGCCGCCATCCTCGGCGACAGCTTCGACACCCAGACCCGCGAGGCGTGGCACAGCGCGTACAACCTGGTTGCCGAGCCGATGCTCGACGGCGCGGCATCGGCTCGCCCCATCAGGACATGACCGCTGGGTGCTCGCCGTCCTCCGCTACATGGAGTCCTGACCGGTCCATCGCCGTCATCTGGCCGACCGCGGTGAGCGCGGAGCGGATCCGGGCCGGGTGCCGGGCCGCGACCGCTGCGGCGTCTTCGCCGCCGAGAATGGCGCGGATGGCCTGCAGGTGGACGGTGCGGCAGGCGGCGACAGCGAGTGCGGCGGCAACCTCGGGTTCGGCTGTGCCGGTGGCGGCCATGGCCCCTGCCAGCTCGGCGGCAAGCTGATCGGCAAGCTCCCGGGCCCGGGCTTGCAGCGCGCGCGAGGCCGCCACCGTCCGCCACCACGGGATCATGTCGGCCTGCATGCCGTAGGGTGCCTGGCCCGCCTGAACGGCGGCCACGAACCTCTCGCGGAGCGCGCTGACCGCTGACGTCCCGGCTGGGCGCTCCCGGATGGCCAGGGTGAGCTGGCCGGCCACCTCCGGGTAACGGTCGAAGAACAGGTCTTCCTTGCGCGGGAAGTGAGCAAAGACCGTCGGCCGGGCCACGTCGGCGGCCTCGGCGATCTCCGAAACGGACACCTGGTCGAACCCGCGGCGCAGGAACAGCGCCGTTGCCACGTCGGAGATGCGCTGGCGGACCTCCGCCTTCTTGCGTTCCCGGCGCCCGGGGTGCCGGTCCGCCGGGTCCGCCGGACTGTCGTGACGGCCTTCAGTAGCCATACATTTACTATATCAGGTATGAAAACATACTAAGTATGACTTTAATGCTAGGCTGGCAGTCATGCGGAACTACGGGATCAACTACGACACAGGACTCACCGCCGACGGCCACAGCACCCGCATGCGCTTCGACGACACGGTGGTGCAGCGGGAGTTGCAGATCATCGCCGACGACCTGCACGCGACCGCGGTGCGGGTGTCCGGCGATAACCCGCAGCGGATAGCGCGGGCAGGCCAGCACGCACTCGCCGCCGGGCTGGAACTGTGGTTCTCGCCAGTCCCGATCAACCTGGTACCCGGCGCGCTGCCCGGGTACTTTGCCCGCTGCGCACACGAGGCCGAACGGCTCCGGCGGGCCGCTGAAGGCCGGGTGGTGCTGGTGCTCGGCTGCGAGATATCACTATGGTGCGCGGGCTTCTTCCCCGGCGACAGCGCGCTCGGCCGCATCGCCACGGTGACCGACCCGGCCCTGGGGAGCAAGCCGGACGTGATGGAAGCGCTGGGCAGCGGGCTGGAACGAGCCAGGCACGCGCACCGGGATATCGTGCCCGCCGCCAGGGAAGAATTCGCCGGGCCCCTCACCTACGCGGCTGGGCCGTGGGAAACCGTTGACTGGGAGCTGTTTGACCTCGTCTCGGTCGACCTGTACCGCGACAGCACCAATGCGGCCGAATACCCAGATGCGCTACGAAGCTATACGCGCTTCGGCAAGCCGGTCGCGGTCACCGAGTTCGGCTGCTGCACCTACCGCGGCGCGGCCAGTCGCGGCGGCCTGGGCTGGATGATCGCCGACGAGAACTCCGACCCGCCTATCATTCCCGGGACCTACGAACGCGACGAGGAAGAGCAGGTCAGGCACCTGCACGACATGCTCGCGGTCTACGAAGCCGAGAGCATCGACTCCGCGTTCTGGTTCACCTTCGCCGGATTCGAACAGCCTAGGCACCTCACCGACCCGCATCGCGATCTTGATCTCGCCTCCTACGGAGTTGTCGCGGTCCTCGAGCATGAACAGGGCACCACATATCCGGACATGGCCTGGCAACCGAAACAGGTCTTCGGCGCGCTCGCCGCCGCCTACGGCCGCGCCCGGCCGTGACAGCCGGCATCGGCCTCCTACAGGTTGGTCTGGCTGGCGACCTGGCTGAGCTCCGGCAGCTTCGGCTCGGCGAGGACGGCCGCGGCCCGCACGCCGCCCCAAGCCAGCGCCAGGCCGTACGCGGCCGCGGACAGCACGAGCACCGGCATCCGGATCGCCGCCGGAACCGATTGGGTGAACACCGCGGCGAGGATCACCGGCGTGACCGCCAGCCCCACGCAGAGCAGGGTGATGAGCTGCGACCCGGCCGCCTCACCGTTGTGTCCGCTGGTCGCCCTGGGCATGGGGGTACCGCCTCGCTTTTCCATCGGGTAGGGCATCGTGACGGTGAAGAGGTTGGCCAGGGCCAGGCCGGCGCCGATCGCGGCCATGCCCACCGCCATGGCCGCGAACCCGTCCATCGGATGCTTGGCCACGACCGCCAGGGCGAAACAGACCCCCGTGACCAGCGGCACCGCGATGGCGCCGAGCGCGATGTTCTGCCCCGAGAAGTAGGCGCGCAGCCCGCGCCGGCCGTTCAGTGCCATCGCCTCCAGGCTGAACCCCGGTCCGGACCACCCGATCGCGTTGGTGTGGAAGGCGCCGACGAACGCGCCCCCGGCGGCCCCGCTGGCGAGCAGGCCCCCGAACCAATCCGGACTCAGCACGAGCCTGAACGCCACGACCGCCATGATGACCGCGGTGATTCCCCAGTAGATCAGCGAGTAGGGTTCGCGTCGCTGGTAGAGCCAGAACCGCGCGGCCACCGTCCCGCGCAGGCCGTACCGGGCGAACGGGAGCGCCGAACCACGGACCGCCGACTGGGTGGAGGTATCGGTCGTCACCAGGGCGCGGCGCAGGGACTGGATCCACAGCACGCCGAGCACGACGATGATCCCGGCCAGCAGCGCCAGGCGCAGGAGCGCGGTGCCGGGGTGCCCCGCGGAGGCGTCGAAAATCGCATGCACCGCCAGGCCGGGCGGCGTCCACCGCAGCCACCGGTCTACTCCCCCGAAGCTCGAAGCGGTCAGCGCGCCCTCGGAGGTCAGCTTCGGCAAGATCTGGAAGAAACCCTCGTACACCGCGAAGAGCGGGATGAACAGGAGGGCGGCGAAGTCCTTGCCGCGCCGCGAGCGCAGCACTCCGGCCAGGCCGGTGGTCACGAACCGGGCCAGCGTGATGCAGAACAGCACCTGCAGCGCCACCGCGAGCAGCGCGATGAGCACGCCGAGCGCGCCGCGGGCCAGGCCGATCGTCACCCCGAGCAGACCGATCAGGGTGGCGGCCGGCCAGGCGCCCGTGGCCGAGGCGGCCAGCAGGCCCACGGCGAGCGGGCGAGTGCGGATCGGGTAGAGGGCCAGCGTGGCGGGGTCCAGGGTGCTGTCGAGGCCGAAGACGACGACCGGCAGGATCAGCCACGCGAGCCCGAACACGCAGAAGATCACCGTGGTCAGGTCCGCCGCCGCGATGCCGCCGGGCAATATGGCCAGGAGGTAGAAGATGCCGCCCGCGATCAGTGCCGCCAAGATGGTGCTGAGCACGAAGGCGACCCGGGCCCCGGTCGACGCGAGCAGCGCGTTGCGGAGCAGGCGCAGCTTCAGCTGGACGAGGAGCCGAGCCATGACAGCACCTCCTCGTCGTTGGCCCTGGAGCCGACCAGGTCGATGAACGCCCGCTGCAGGGTCTTGCCGCCCCGGACCTCATCGGTCGTGCCGGTCACCACGATCCGGCCCTTGTCGATGATCGAGACGTGATCGCAGATCTGCTCGACGAGCTCCATAACGTGGCTGGAGAACAGGACGGTCGAGCCTGAGCCGACGAAGCGGGTCAGCAGCCGGCGGATGACATCGGCGGAGATCGGATCGACGCCTTCGAGCGGCTCGTCCAGGAACAGCACCGAAGGGTTGTGGATCAGGGCGCAGCCGAGCATGGCCTTCTTGCGCATGCCGGTGGAGTAGTCGGCGACCAGTCGCTTGGCGTCCTCGGCCAGGTCGAGCACGTCCAGCAGTTGCCTGGCCCGGGAGCGGGCCTCAGCCGCCGGCATGCTGCGAAGCCGCCCGGCGTATTCCAGCAGCTCCTCACCGCTCAGCCGCTCGAACAGCCTGGCCTCGGCCGGCACTACCCCGATGACCGCCTTGGCGGCGGGCGGGTCGGCCCACATGTCCAGCCCGTTGATCAGGATCCGGCCGCCGCCCGGCCGCAGCAGGCCGGTCATCATCGACAAGGACGTGGTCTTCCCTGCCCCGTTCGGCCCTACCAGCCCGGCGAGGGATCCCGCCGCGATCTCCAGATCGATGCCTGCCACCGCCTCCTTCGGACCGAAACTCTTGCGCAGCCCTGTCACTGCGATCGCTGGTTCACCCATGTCTGTCTCCTCCGGCTACCCATCTATCACGAGCTTTTCATTTTGATATCAGATTTCAAGAGCAATCTGCGGCTCTTCCAGGCTAAGTTGAGGCGTGAGCCAGGAGCGGCGGCAACGAGGCTGGCGGGCCTGCGCGGATCCTGCAGGTCGACGTCGGCACTTATCCGCATGCCGCGTCTTTCCGGCTGGCGCGCTAAAGTCCGGGGTGTGGGCGGGGCGGGAACGGGCGGCGAGGCTATCACGGTGATCCGTGTCGCCGAGGCCGAGATCAACGCGGATCTCAGCAGGCAGCTGCAATCACTGCTGCAGGCGTCCTTTCCCGGGTATCCCGGTCGCAGCTACTTCAAGCTGCCCCCGCACTTCCGGTACCTCGCCATGACCGGCAGCGGGGAGGTGGCGGGCCAGACGGGTGTGGAACTCCGGGTCATCCGGGTGGGGAACACGGTCGCACGGACGTTCGGCATCGTGGACTTGTGCGTGGCCCCGAGCCAGCGGTCCCGGGGCCTGGCGGGCAGGATCCTGGCGGAAGTCACCGGGTTCGCGCGTGACTGCGAGATGGCCTTCATAATCCTGTTCGCGGACGATGACCGGCTCTATACCCGCAATGGCTGGACCCGGGTCACCAACCGCTGCTCCTGGCTGCGGATCGACAACCACGCCACGCTCGGGCTGGCTGGGCCGGCCGATACTGGCGCCATGATGGTCAAAGCCACCGGGCCACACTCCTGGCCCGAAGGTGATGTCGACCTGCTGGGCCATCTGTTCTGATACCAGGCAACCCGGCCCTTATGAACAAAAGGCATGCCCTCACCCTCCCAACCGGCATGTGATCTGACGGCCAGGCCCGGCTCCGGTTCGGGCCCTGCACCCACCAGACCAGCCCTCAGTGCCGGTGAAATCGCAGGAACCGCTTCTGACCCTTGGGCGACCGGAGGCCACCGGCCCTTGCGGAGCGTCACGGCTTCTGGGGTTCGGGGTCGATCCGTGTTTGTGGCGTGACATCTGTCCGGCGTTAGATCGGCCTGGGCGGTCTTCCTGGTTCTCATTGTCCGAACGCAGGAGGCAGGTGAGATTGTGATCCATATATCGCGCAGTCTCGCTCTCCGGCGCATAGGCTCGCCGCCTGCGTAGGCCGGTACGGTGGCCCAGTGACCGTCTACGCCATTGCTCAGCTCGCCATTCACGATCGCGAGAGGTACCAGCGGTACGTCGCGGCCTTCATGCCCATCCTCACCCAGTACGGCGGCCGGCTGCTGGCGGCGGACGAGCATCCCGAGGTGACCGAAGGACAGTGGGATGGCGACAAGGTCGTCCTCATGACCTTCCCGGACCGGGAGACGTTCACGGCGTGGGTGAGGTCGCCTGAGTACCAGGAAATCGCGAAGGACCGCTTGGCCGCAGCCGAGACCACCGCAATCCTTGTCCGCGGATTGACGTAAGCCGCCGAAGATGGCACCACCGCTTACAGAATGCGACTCGATCTCATGCCTGGCACCGCCCTGCCGAATCGGCGTGATCGGTGGCTCAATTGACTTCGGCGATGAGTGCGTGCATATCGTCTGCTTCTGTGCACATGGGCGAGACGCGTACCCGGGGCACAACTTTCTGGCAGCCTAAACAGGCTGGCAGGTGCCGCTGGCTGGTGCTGATGCGCGAGCGCATGCTGCCTTCGCCCGCGGCCGGGCGCTGCCTGTGGCGGGCCTGACGGCTAGGAGGCGGCCGGTCCGCCCTCCGGCTGCCAGACTGCCCGGACCGCAGCCGCTTCGGCCGTTGCCTGGGCCCGTCCGGCTGTCGCCGCCGCTGCCCGGCGCGACACGTCAAGCACGTTTCGCCCGATGGCCCGCATGGCCGCGCGGTCCGGCCGCACGAGCGCGACACGGGCTCCGGCCGCGGCCAGCGCGGCAGCCTGCCGGCCCGGGCCAGGCATGATGGGCCCGATACCCTGGGCTACGGGCGCCACGATCACCACCCGCTGGTAGCTGGCCGCCAGGTCGGCATTAGCTACTGAGCGCACGCCCCCGTCCACGAAACGGCGAGTCCCGATGGTGACCGGCGGCCAGACTCCAGGCACCGCGCAGCTTGCCCCGACCGCATCCACCAGACTGGCCTCACCAGCGGAGTCAAACACCACGAACTCGCCGGTCCACGCGTCGACGGCGGTTACCTTGAGCATCGTGGCGGGCCAGCCGCCGGCGGGCAGCCGGGCCTCGAACACCTGGCGCCGGTCGGCCTCCGGCATGGTGCGCGCGGCCAGCGCCCAGCGGCCGATCCGCGCCCGCGCCCGGACCGGGTCCCGGCTGGTGTTCATGACCCACGCCAGCCTGCCGATCAGGCCCCAGCCGATCCGGGCGGCGGGTTCAGGATCAGGCGGCGCGAGCTGAGCCCGGTACAGCGCCTCAGGCTCCTGCCCGCAGGTGATGTCGGCGCCGACCACCGACCCGGCCGATGTCCCGATGATCACGTCGGCTGCGGCCAGGTCGATGCCCTGGCTGGCTAGCCCCGCGATCACGCCGATCTCCCAGGCAATGCCGGTGACACCACCGCCACCCAGGACAAGCGCGCGTCTGTCCATGACTTCCCTTGTACACCCATCCGGCGGATCCGGTAGCACGTCCCCGGCATCAATAGCCGGGACCGCCATGATGGCCAGTTCGCGTCCGCCATCTCCTGCCGCCGCAGTCCGGCCGTATGTCTGCGCCGCCCGGCCGAAGGTCCCGTGGCCAGGGACGTTAGTCCCTGGCACGCGCGCCCGTGACGGGGTGGACTGACCGTGACAGAGGACCCCAGACAGACGCGGGGGAACGGACCAGATCCGCGCACCGCGCAATCGAGATCCGCGAGAAGCGGAGAGGGGTCCTCTCGTCACGTCCCGTCCGGATTACCTTGCGGTCCAGCCGACGTCGAGCCTGAGCAGCGCGCCGGGCGCCGGGCACGCCATCGGCCAGCGGACGCGCAGAACCCCCCGTCCGGCACGGCATCGATAATCACGGGCCCGGCGTGCTCAGCGCTTGTCAGCTGGTTCCGGAGGGGCAGGGGGAACTGCCCCTCCGGAAATTGTTCGTGGTCAGGATGTGATCTGGCGCAGCGGGCCGGCCTGGTCGGGGAAGTTGCTCGTGCTGAGCGCCTGCACGCCGGCGTCGTGCTCACCGTTGAATGGCGTGGTCGCGCCGGCGCAGCCGGCGGCGGTGGCGTCCTTCGGCGAGTTGAACCACAGGCCCAGGTGGTACATCTGCACGGGATTGAAGGGCGGGTTAAGGCTGGCATCGGGGAAGGGTCCGTTAAGACCTGGGGAGCCGCCGCCGAGCCCGGGGCCACGGCGAAGGTCTCGATGCTGAAGCGGCCGATGAACGTGCCCCTGGCGTGGCCGGACCTGTTGCTTTCCAGGTCACCCTGGTACCAGGAGATCCCGAACGGCGCGTTGGGGACCTGGGTGACGAACAGGTCGAAGTCCGTGTTCGGCGGCAGGTGGTCCGCCGAGACCTTCATGACCTCGACCGGGCCCTCGGACGCGATGGTGACCTTGGCGTCTGCGCCGGTCAGGCAGTTGGCCTTGACCGAGGCAGCCGAACGGACCATGTGAAATGTGGTCTGCGCGACTGCCGCGTCAGCGGCGGCACCGCCGATCCCGGCGGCGCTGCCACCCGCAACGGCCAGGAACGCCGCCCCTGCCATTACGCTGATTCGCCTGACTAGTTTATGCATGTGAATACTCCTACGGTGAGGTTCCGGCCCTGGAGGCGATCTGTCAGACCGATCAGGCTGAGATCGGTCACCCGGAAGACGGTGCCAATAACGAGGCACCCGGCAGTGCAATCACGAAAAGGCCGCTGTGCCCGTTGACACATCTGTGAGGAAGCCCGCTCCGGTGAATCGGGATGTCCTCCTTGATCGGTTGGGGCAGCCCGTTATGGCTGTCAGGGTGTACGCGGCATCGCACCAGAAAGGTTCAAGGAAACGGCGGACCGCCGCCCGCAGATTCGGCTCCCGCCTATGACGATGCCGCATTGACCAGGCGCTGATGTATCGGAGACCCGCAGAACAAGCCGATCTGCGTGCTCCACGGCGATGACGCCGAGAAGCTCGCGGTCACGCCGAACGGCGGATCCGGCGCGACCGCACCCCTAGTTCCTGAACAACTTGCGTGAAATGCTGGCCGCCGCCAGTCGGCCGAAAACAGACGCCGAGCCTGCTGGGAGATGAGCACCAGCCGGGGCGGGTCACCCCGGCACGGGCGCTGCAAGGCGATCGTGTAGCTGGCCGCGAGGATGTGTTAGTCCCCTGTGCATTTCCGGGGCGGTCTGCGATGCTGACCGGGCGGCCCGCTGCTAACGTCGCTGCATGACATCGCTGCCCGACAGTGCCCGGGTCGTCCTGGAGTCCCCGGCCCTGGCGCACCTTGTGACCTTGAACCCGGACGGCAGCCCCCAGGTCAGCGTCGTATGGGTCGGCCTAGACGGGGACGAGATCGTGGCAGGCCACCTCCCCGAGCACCGCAAGGTACGCAATATCCGCAACGACAGCCGGGTCGCGCTGTCTATCGAGACCGACACGCGTAACGCCATGGGCCTGAACGAATACCTGGTCATCTACGGCACTGCCCGCATCACCGAGGGAGGTGCCGCCGACCTCCTCCAAAGGCTCGCCCGCACCTACCTTGGTCCCGACGTCCGCTTCCCGCCAATGGAGAACCCGCCTCCCGGGTACATGACCCACATCAGCGTGGATCGGATCTCGGGCTGCGGCTATGCCACCGGCAGGCGCTCACCAACCAGGAACTGGCCGATCGCCTTGGCGTCGCGCCCGCCACCACGCTGCGGCACGTGCGGATCTTGGCCAAGGCCGGCTTTCTCGCCGCACAGCCGGTACGCAACGGCCAGCACGGCGCGCTCGAGCGGCCCTACCGCTCGACCGGGCTCTCGATCAGGCTCGCCTGGGACACCGCCGAGTCACCCGGACTGCTCCAGCGGATCGAGATCGCTGCGCTGCACGCCGTCCGGGCCGAACTGATCGACGCGGGACCCAGCGCGATCCGCGACCAGTTCCGCGGCACGCTAAGGCTCACACCGGAGGTAAGGTGCGAGCTTGCCGACCGCCTGCACGCCCTGCTCGACGAGTTCTCCAGCCGCGACGACCCAGACGGCGAACCGCTCAGCCTGCTCTGGATCATGCACGCCGCACCTGGGCCCTAGGGATCAGCGGCCTGCCTGATGCTGCCCAGCGAAGAGGACCGCGCCATGGCCGAGCATGGCGATTATCCCGAACCCCGGCAGCCGGGAACGCGCCGAGAGAGGATGGAGTAGTACGGGCACAGGCAGATAACGGCCCAGGGGCGGGCAGGAGGCTAGCTATGAGCGAGGCGCTGACCATCCAGGTTCGGTGCGACCGGGGCTATGCGATCGTAGCTGTCACCGGGGAAGTTGACATTGCCACCGTAACCCGGCTGCGCGAGCGCCTTTTCGAGCTGGCAGCCAGCGGCCGCACGCTGGTAGTCGACCTCGACCAGGTCAGCTTCATTGATTCTGCCGGGCTCGCGGCACTGGTCGGCACGGCCAGGCGTGCCGCCGCGCACGGGGCCAGCCTGCAGGTAGTCTGCACCCGGCCCCGGACCCGGCAGCTGTTCCGGCT
This sequence comes from uncultured Actinomycetes bacterium, assembly GCA_963819785.1. Lineage (GTDB taxonomy): Bacteria > Actinomycetota > Actinomycetes > Streptosporangiales > Streptosporangiaceae > Palsa-504. The sequence goes on from CAWFXW010000028.1 coordinate 294,209, forward strand.
GACCGGACTGGACGGCCAGGTACCGCTGGCCCGCACCCTGGACGGGGCGCTGGAGTCCCTGACGGCGGCCCGGACCGTCCCCGCCAGCTAGCGGCCGCGCAGGAGGCCCAGACCGCAGCCCCGTCCCCGGGGGCCGAGATGCCGCACCCGCCGCAGCGGGGGATCGCCGGCAGGTGCCCCGCGGTCCGGTGGTCGTCGCAGCCGGGCTGATGCAGCCACCGTGGCGGGCGCCGCGGTTGTGGTAATGCTGTCGGCGGTGCTTGGCGGTCACGACCCTGCCACGTCGTTGCGGCCGGCCTCCAGCACCACATCGGGCTGTCCCGCGCCAGCCTCAACCCGGTGTGGCACGCGATCGCCGACCGGCAGAGCCTATGCGGCCGCCGGGTACCGGGAGAACGACGGTGGCCCCAGAACACCCTGCCCGGCGCGGCATGGTGATCGACCGTGAGCCGCCGGCCAGTGCTGAGACGAGCTAGCCAGGCGGCGGCCGCCGGGCCTACGCCGCACACTGGTGGTATGCGGATCACTATCCAAGTGCGGCCCGGCTCGGCGCATCCGGGGGTCGGCGGCGAATATGCCGGTGCCCTGGTCGTCCGCGTGAGCGCCCGGGCCGTGGACGGGAAGGCGACGGAGGCCGCCCTGGCAGCGGTAGCCGACGCATTCGGCGTCCGCCGCGGCGCCGTCACGCTGGTGTCCGGGGCATCAAGCCGCACCAAGATCATCGATATCGTCACCGGCGACCCGCGCATCCTCGCGGACCTGCTCACCGGGCCAGGTGACCGCTGAGGCCGGCCTCAGCCGAAGCCGCCCGGGGACTGCCGGGAGATCACCAAGACGGGCGTGCGGCCGCACCAGAACGGGGACCGCCCAGGCGTGCGCCCAAGGCGGGCGCGTGGCTCATATCACTGTGCGTAATACTTCAGTAAACACCGCAACTCTGGCCTAACTGGCTAGCCGACCGGGCCTAATGGGTACTGCCCGCAAGCCCAGGCACGGACGGCCGCAGAGGCCAGGCGTCGTTCCAGGTGTCCGGGCTTCGTCAACGTCGCTGGTGACGCTGCCCATCACTACCGCCGCAGCCATGTGGATGGCGTGGCCGTGCCGCTGGTTCCCGCGCCTGCTCAGCTGGTACACCTTCCGCTGCCCGGAGGACACCTCGATCGGCGCGGTCCCGTTATAGGCGGCGAAGTGGTCCCGGCCGGGAAACCGGGACACGTCGCGGACATCGCCGATCACCGCGGCGGTGATCACCGGGCCGACCCCGAACAGCCCGGTCAGGCTGGTCCCGGCCGCGGCCACGGCGGCCGCGAGCTTCTTACGGGTCTCCCGGATCCCGGCATCGATCCGGCGCAGGTCCTCCAGGAACGCCGCGGCAAGCTCCCAGCGGGCCGCCTGCACTGCGCCATCCGGCCTGATCGCCCTCAGCACCCGGGCGGCGCGAGCCGTGGTGATCACCTGGGGAACACCGCCGGGATCAGCTCGCCCAGTACCACATGCAGCCGGCGTACCACCTGGGTACGGCTGCGGCCCAGGTCACGGTACCACCTGGACCAGATCTTCAGCACCGCCGCATGATCATCAGCCCGCACCTCCCGGACACCAGCCGACCGCGGCGCCGCGACGGCCACCGAGCGGGCATCGTTCGGGTCGTTCTTGTTCATGTCCCCGGCGGCCAGCAGCCGGACCCGCGCGCCGAGCTTGGGCTGCACATCGCCGCCCGCTCACCCGCAGCCAGCAGCTGCTGGGCCAGCAGGTGGCCCGTGCCGCCGGCGGCCGGCCGCCGGTCGTCATCGGCAGGCCTCGGGCCGGATTCCGCCGGCTCATGGTGCCTTCGCCCACGCGGGCCGGCTACCAGCAATCCCAGCGGGTCATCGCCGGTGAGGACCCGACCAGAACCTCCAGTTCCGGCGGCAACTGGCCTCGTGCGAGCATGAAGGCGGTGAGGCGGACGTGGCCCTCCAGTACCACCAGGTCGCCGCCGCCGAGGCCGGTGGTGACAAGGATCAGCGGCGGGAACCGGGCCCCGCCAGCGACCGCCTGCGCCATTTCAAGCTTTCCGTTGTTGGGTACCCCGAACGGGGCCACGCCGGCGCGAATGCGCGCGGCGGCGTCGACCGCCAGCCGGCTGCCGCCCGACAGTTCGTCCCAGTAGTCGTACCGGATGTACCTGACCTCGGCAAGTCCGGCGGCTGTGATGGCCATCCACTGCCAGCGCACGTCGTCCGGGAAGCCCTCGAACATCCCGGTGCGGGTGCCGTAGCCGCGGTGCTCAGTCAGCAGCCGCAGACGCACCTGGTTCTCGGCGTCGTCGCCGAGGTCGGGAGCCGTGATAACGCGGTCGGGCAGTCCGGCGCGCCCCAGCAGCGCCCGCAGGTCATCCTTCCAGCGGCCGGAGGGCAGCTCGGTGCGCAAGAACAGCGCGACCATTTCCGCTTCGCTGCTTGACCGCAGCCACCGCATGCTCACTGCCATTCCTTCAGAAGGTCCGCACACCTGGGCCGTGGCCGGGGCCGCTCACTGCTAGAGCTGCGCGGCAGCCGGCGGAACTCCAGCCACTCCCCAAGCATCGTCCGTTCACCTGCGGCGTACGGCGTGTGCTGGCAGATGATCTGCGGCGCGGTCCACGGCATGCGCCCAGCATCCAGCTCCCGCACCTTGATCACCAGCTCCTTTCGAGGGTGACCCCCGCACCTTGCCGATGCGGTGCCAGCCGCCCCTGGCCAGCCCGCGCAGATCCGCCATTCCCGCGTCGTCCGCCTGGTTATCAGCATCGAGCCATCGCGGATGCCTAACGGGCGGCTCAGCGCGTCGGATCCATGGCGGAAGTGAGGGTGTTGCCATCATGAGATGGCGGTTATTCGCGGGCCGGGTCCTGGCTGGTGGCGGCTGTGCTGGTGATGGTGCGTTCCAGGCGCCGGTCGGGGATGATCCACATCACTGCGACGCCGGCGTAGATGGCCACAGCGGGCCAGCGACTGGCGAAGGACAGCCCGATGCCCGCGATGTACAGCAGCGGTGACAGTTTCCCTTTGACGTCGCGGCCGACGGCGGCGGCGACCACGGACCGGCTGCCCTGGTCGCGGATGATGACGGTCTGCAGGCCGTAGTAGGCCAGTGCGGCGGCGACCAAGACGATGCCGTAGCCTGCCGCGGGGGTCGCCGCGAAGTGGTTCTCGCCAAGCCAAGCGGTGGTGAACGGGATGAGGGAAAGCCAGAACAGCAGGTGCAGGTTGGCCCACAAGATCAGCCCGTTCACCCTGATGGTGGCTTGCAGCATGTGGTGGTGGTTGTTCCAGTAGATGCCAAGGTAGGCAAAGCTCATCAGGTAGGTCAGCAGGACCGGCGCGGCGGGACGCAGCGCCGCCCAGGTGGTGCCATGGGGAATCGGCAGCTCGAGCACCATGACGGTGATCAAGATGGCGATCACGCCGTCGCTGAACGCCTCCATCCGCCCGGTGGTCATCTGGTCACCGTACCGAATCCGGGCCTGGCACACAGGGCACCGGGCCAGGGTGCTCCCGGCTGGCAAGATCACGGCTCATGGCGCTCGTTCGCCGCGGGCGGGGTGCGCCGGGGCGGTCGTGGCCGGATGCGGCCTGCTGCTGGAGTCCGGCGCGGGGTGATGTTCGCGGGCGCGCCGGGCGAGATATGCCGCGCACGCGACGGCCGCGATCGCGCTGCCGGCGTAGAGCTGCCGGAATGTCGCGTACCGGATGGCCAGCGATCCCAGCGCCTGCATCGGGGCCTGCGGGCCGAACATGGCGAGCGTCACCGCCGCCGAGACGCGTCCCTGCAGCTGCGCCGGGGTGACCCGCTGCGCGAGGTTGATCACGGCGAGGAACACCCACGGCAGCGCGAACCCGAGCACTGCCGTGCCCGCGATCGCCCACCCCAGCACGCCGGTGGCACGCAGCGCGCTGCCCGCCGCGAAGTCGGCCATGCCGCAGACGGCGAGCCACCCCTCGCCGGCCCGCCGCAGGACCCGGCTGCTGACCAGGCTCGCCACGATGGACCCGCCGCCGAGGCACGCGCTGAACACGCCGAGGAACGCGGGCGGCTCCCCGATGCCCTGCACCAGGCTGTACTGCGCGGCCACCAGCACGCCGGACAGTGCCATCACGACGGCGCCGACGCCGAGCATCCTGGCCAGCGCGGGCGTGCGCCGGATGTGCGCGTACCCGGCCAGCACGCCGGCCCGCCAGCGCATTTTCCCCGGCCGCGGGGCCGCCTGGTCCGGCACCCGCAGCCGCGCGGTCGCGGCCGCGGCCACGGCGAACGTCGCGGCGTCCACGAGCGCGACCACGCCGCCGCCCGCCAGGGCGAACAGGGCCGCGCCCGCCAGCGGCGCGACCAGCCGGCCGGACTCCTGCAGGCCCAGCCGCCAGCCGTTGACCCGCTGCCGCAGATCCTGCGGGAACATCTGGGCGAACAGCGCGTCCTCCGCCGGCCCGGCGAGCACGAGCTGCGTCCCGTACCAGGTCATCACGCAGAAGATGATCCAGGTCCACGCCGCGGACCGGACCGCGAGCAGCGGCAGGTCGGCCATCGCGGACACCACGCTGAGCCGGACCAGCAGCCGCCGCCGCGCCACCCGGTCCGCGGCCATCCCGGCCAGCGGGCCGAACAGCGACGGCAGGTAGATACACGCCGACACCAGCCCGGCCTCGGAACTGCTCCCGGTCAGCGACTTGACCCAGATCCCGGCGACCAGGCTCAGCGCCATGCTGCCGGTCACCGAGCACCCGAGCCCGGTCAGGTACAGCCGGGCGTTCCGGAGGTCTGCGGGGCTGTCTGCAGCCGTATCGGCTTGGCCCGCCGCCATGGCAGCCAGTGAACCACTAGCGCCGCCGTCCCGCAATCGAGATTGAGCCGATTAGACGCAAGAATGCTGAGCGTAATACGACACGCGAAACGATCGGTCATCTGGAGCTTGACCGAGCATCCCGGTAGCCACGCGGACGCGACGGCTGGCCTGCCCTGAACCTGAGAGTGTCATCCAAGGCCCTGATTAACGCGAAAGCGCTCGGCTTATTCGACGCCCCAGCCACAGCGCCGGTACGTGCCAGCAAGGAACGCAGCAGGCAACACGGCCGCCCAGGTTGATCAGGCCGTGGGCCAGATCCCGGCCAAGAGCCACGCACAAAGACCGCTCCCCCGCGGCCAGCCTGTACTATCAGCCCCCGGCAAACCAGCGCATAAGGCGGATCCGGCCACCTGGCAGCCGGGTGGACACGTCCGCTTTCGCCTTCGCCATGTCGGTCCCCGCCACCCGCTCATACCGGAGCTCGCCTCGCCTGCACCGTTCCGGCCTCGTCCATCACCTCCACATCGTGATGGTCCTGCGCCCACAGGTCTGCGCAGACGCTCCAGTTCTGTGCCGCCTCCCACAACGCCGATTCCAGTCGTAGCAGGCGGCCCGGCCATAGGCTGGGTCACGGGATCGGAGTCGCGAGAGGAGACCCGTGTGCCGTATGTCGACCGTGGCGAGGCGAAGATCTGGTACACAGAGCAGGGGACAGGGTTTCCCGTGTTGACGCTGGCGCCAGGCGGGATGCGCTCGAGCGTGTCACTGTGGGAGATGGCGGCGATCAACCCGCTGACCGCGTATGCCGGGCAGTACCAGATGATCGCGATGGATCAGCGCAACGCCGGCCAGTCCACCGGCCCGCTTGAGACCGGCGACCCGTGGGGCGCGTACGGGGCCGACCAGCTTGCGGTCATGGATCATCTCGGCATCGACCGGTTCCTGGTGTTCGGCTGCTGCATCGGCGGCCCGTTCATCCTGAAGCTGTGCGAACTCGCGCCGGAGCGAGTCGTCGCGGCTGTCCTCGAGCAGCCGGTCGGGATCATCGCGAGCAACCGGGAACTCTTTGACAACCTGTGGAAGCAGTGGGGTGAGCAGCTCATGAGCGAGCGCCACGATCTCGGCAGCGACGAGATCGAGGCGTTCGCCACCACGATGTGGGCTCCCGACTTCGCCGTCAGCGTGACACGGGACCAGGTGCGGTCCTTCCGCACGCCGATGCTCGTCCTGCCCGGAGTCGATGAGTACCACCCGGCCGAGACCGGCCGCGAGATCGCCGCACTCGCGCCGTCCGCCGAGCTGCTCGAGCCGTGGAAGGACCCCGGGCATCTTCCCGCCGCCACCGAAGCGGTCAGCCGGTTCCTGCGAGACCACACCCCGCGCTAGAACACCAGCGAGTTGTGCCCGGCCCAGTAGCTGGCGTGCTTCGAGCCACCACGCCCGGGACGCCGGGCGCACCGGCCGCATGACCCACGAATCAACGAAGGGCAAAGTTACAGCTCTTGGCCTATCACAGGTAGTGACTGTCGGCGGTCGGCTTAGCTGACGGTCTGGTGCCGATTACGAATTTACGAAGACTGTCCAGTTCAGGCGTTCCCCGCATCGTCTCCGCGTATGGTTGCGCCCGTGCCAGCCGTAGATGACTACTTCAACAGCCTGGACGCGTCAACGCGGGCCGCTTTTGAGCATATCCGCGACCTGGCGATAGAGATCGTGCCCGAGGCCGGACAGGGGACGAGCTACGGGATGGCCGCACTTACGTACAACCAGAAGCCCTTGCTCGCTTTTCTGGCTGCCAAGCATCACCTCAGCATCTTTCCGTTCAGTTCCCAGGTCGTCGACGCGGTGCGCGACCGGCTGGCACCCTTCGATCTGTCCAGGGGAACCATCCGGTTCACCGCCGCCACGCCACTGCCGGACGAGGTCGTGCGTGACATCGTCCGGCACCGGATCCAGCAGATCGCCGGTTCCACCCGCTGAGATGCCGCGCCAGGTACCGGCCGGGTACCCGGACAGAACGGTCACCGGCGTGAGCAGCCGGCAGCAGATACACGCGGTGTCCCTGGCCGCGGGGCCACGAGCTGGCGGCCCGGCGCGGAACTGACCGGCACGCTATGTACACGGATCGATAACGTCCCGGTGCCGGCCCGGCAACATCCCCGGCCCATAGTGGAGCCATGACCGCACCCGGACCGAAGCACATCGCCCTGGTCGCACACGACGACAGGAAAGGTGACCTCCTCGAGTGGGCCGAGTACAACCGTGACGTCCTCGCCAGTCACGTCCTGTATGCGACCGGCACGACCGGCCAGATGCTGGGCGACCGCCTGGACCTGCCCGTCACCTGCTTCCAGAGCGGGCCACTCGGCGGTGACCAGCAGATCGGCGCGCTGATCGCCTCCGGCGACCTTGACATGCTCGTCTTCTTCTGGGACCCGATGAGCCCGCAGCCGCATGACTCAGATGTCAAGGCCCTGGTCAGGATCGCGGTGGTGTGGGACATCCCGATCGCCTGCAACCGCACCAGCGCCGACTACCTGATCACCTCCCCGCTGCTGCGCCAGGCCCGCCGCGCCGGCCGCCTTCCGCTCAGCGGTGCCCGCGCCTGATAAGCACGCCAGAAGCGCGCAGGCCCGGCCGCCGGGACAACGCGGCACCGCCCGCCGACGCGCTGCCCGTCGATCTGGAGAACGGCGATGATGGTCTGCATGCGGGGTCCTGGCGGTCCGCGGTCCTCAGGTCGGCGCGTGGCGGCCCGGCCTTGCCTGTTTCAGCCTGCGGTTGTCGGCGTGGGCGAGGCAGAGGGGGCCGCGGGAGACGTAGACCAGGCAGGTGCCGCGGCGGGGCTGGCCTCCGCCAGCGTGGTTGTGGTGACCGGCCCGGCGGAGCTGCCCTTCAGCCAGGCTGCCCAGGACTCCTGCCAGTAGCCCCAGCCGTTGTCCCAGGCGAGCACGCGCGGCGTGCCGGTGATAGCCACCGGATCGCCCCGGTAGGCGGTGTGCCGCCACCAGGCCGCGTCGCCGGCGCCCATCCGGACGCAGCCGTGGCTGCAGTTCTCATGGCCCAGGCACCACAAGCCACCGGGGCTCTGGTGCATGTACTCGCCGCTGTCGGAGATCTGCACGTCGTCGTAGACGAGCTCGTGGTAATACCCGGGCTGGTCCGGCTTGATGTTAGGCGAGGTCATCCATACCGAGTCGTAGCTGCCCATGGTGAGGTGAACGCCGCTGGTGGTGTAGAAGTCGTTGCCGACGGAGTCGTAGCCGCCCATCCCGCCGCTGACCGGGATCTTCCTGGCGAGCGACCCGTTGACATAGAAGCGGGCCAGATCGGTCTTCAGGTTGACCTTGACGACATGCGAATCGCCGATCGTGAACGAATGGCTCAGGTCGCTCACGCCCCATAGGCCCGGCCCGCCGGGGACGCCGGTCAGGTGCGCGGTGAGCAGCACCTGCTCGTGGGCCGGCCAGTAGTTCTGGGTACGGAAGACAACCTCGCTGTCTGAGGCCCAGAACCACGCGCCGGTGACCGGGACGTTGCTGCTGACCTCAAGGGCATGCTCCACCGCGGCCCGGTCCGAGCGGTCCACATCGTAGTTGAGGTCGACGATGATCGGCATGCCGACGCCGGCGGTCTCACCGGAGCCGGGAGTAATGCTGCTGATCTGCAGGATGCGAGCCGCCCTCCTGGTGGTGAAATGCGTGACCTCGGTCGTCGCCACGCCCTGGCTGTTCCTGGCGATGGCGGTGACAGTGTATGAGGTGGCGGGCTTCAGCCCCCATCGCGTCGACCAGCTCGTGCTGCCCGGCCCGTACCGCCCGGTGACGGCGGAGTTGGCGGACGCCACCGTGACCTGGGTAAGCGTGCCTCTGAACGCCGTGATCTGCACCTGGGCGTCGGGAGTGACCCGCGCCGTGCCGTCGGCCGGCGTCACGGTCACGACCGCGGGCGGCACCGGTTTGGCGGGCCAGCCGCTGTACGACCGTATGCTCTGGCATCACCGGGCCCGTCGTCGCCACATACGTAATCCCGCCCGCCAGCACGAGTGCGGCAGCCCCCGCGACCAGCCATCGTTCGTTCCGCACTGCGGGCCTCGCCATCCACGAAGGACCTGAGATTAAGCGGAATAGTACCGGTACCTGCAGGATGCCCGGCCCACCTGGCCACGGCCTGGACCGGCCACAGAAGGCCTTCTTCTGAGCGTCCGGCTATGCCCCCGATTCGGGAGAGCCGGACGAGTGCGGATCGGCTCCTCGGCTCTGGTTCGAGGCGACCTGGAGGTAGTCGGTGAAGATGACGGGTCCGGCAGTGAGCTCGGGCTGGTAGACCTCCTCGAACTTCCGCACCGCGGCGGAGGCGCCGTGCGCCTGGTGCGCTGTCTCGTCGGCGAACTCGAAGAGGTGGACGAACCGGGTCGGGTCGCTTTGCTGCTGCCACGCGGTGTAGATCCGGGTGCCGGGCTCATGCTTGGTCACGTATTCGACGAACTCGGCGATGGCCGCCTTGACCTTGTCTACCGCACCGGGATTCACCTGGTAGTGGGCGGTCTGGTAGACGGGCATGCGTGTCCTCCTCGGCACGGGCGAGCCAATATTCAACAGATTTATTGAATATCACGATCCCAGGGTAAGGTCAACAAGGTGGTTGAAGATCTGGTCCTTGACCGCACCTATGCCGCGCTGGCCGACCCGACCCGGCGAGCGCTGCTGGTCGCATTGCGCGAGGGCGAGGCGCGCATCACCGACCTGGCGGCTCCGCTGCCCATGACCTTCGCCGGCGTGTCGCGCCACGTCGGCGTACTGGAGACGGCAGGACTGGTGAAGCGGGAGGTCCGGGGGCGCGAACACTGGCTGTCCCTTCAGCCGGATGCGCTCAGCTTGGCGGAGCGGTGGATCGGCGAGCAAACCTCGTTCTGGGCCCGCCGCGCGCAGGCACTGGCCCAGCGGCTGGAACGTGCGAAGGACTCGCGGTGAGCGATCGCCCGGCGCGGGTAGCCGTGGTGCGCCAGCCCCTGCCGGCGCGACCGGACGTGGTCTTCGACGAGTGGACGGATGCGGCCAGGCTGGCCGAGTGGATGTGCCCCCACCCGGCCCGGTGCCTGAACGTGCAGGCAGATGCCCGCACCGGCGGCAGGCTGAGCTTCGATATCGAGGAAGCAGGCCGTACCTTCCAGGTCAGCGGGACATACCTGACGCTGGAGCGGCCACACCGGGTGGCGTTCACCTGGACCTGCTCGACGTGGCCAGACCCGGCCATCCAGAGCATCGTCACGGTGACGATCGAGCCTGATGGCGATGAGGCCTCGATCATGACCATCGAGCATGAACTGCTGCCCCCGGCCCTGGTCCAGCAGCACGCGCACGGATGGAAGGTCATCTCGACGCAACTCGCATCGCGCCTCCGCCTTGCCGGACGGAGCCGCTAAGAATCCCGGCTCCGCCGTGTCCACAAATGCCAGTCCTTGCCCTCGCGACGCAGTAGTCGCTTGATCTCAGCTGCCTGCAATGGGAGGGACAAGGACAGGGCGGGTGGCCGTCCCGTAAACGCCTTGACCAGCGACGGCTCGACCTGCCCGACGCACCGCCAGAATTGGCTATTGGCCGGTTCGAACACGCCCGCCCCCCAGGTGGTGACCGCCAGCACGCCGCCGGGCCGTACCAGGCGCCACATTTCCTGCATGAAAGCGGCCATGTCGGGGGCGAAGAACACGCCGAACACGCACAGCACCGCATCGACGCTGCCATCGGCCAGCCCGGTCCGGGTGGCGTCACCGCAGCGAAACTCGATGCTGGCCAGTCCCTGACGGGCGGCTTTGGCCCGGGCCAGCTCCAGCATCGGTGCGGCGGCGTCAATTCCCAGCACCTGTCCGGCCGGTCCCACGGCGTGAGCGGCGGGGATCGCCGATGCGCCCGCGCCGCAGCAAAGATCCAGCACAAAGGCACCGGGAGCCAGCGGCAGCCGTGACACGGCGGCAGACCCGAACCGGTCCCAGAAGCTCAGCGCGTCCCGGGTGTAATGATCGGCGGCAGCCCCGTAGATGCCCGCCGCGCGGCGCACATGATCATCGCTCATCGGGACTGGATCCTTTCCGGACAGCTTCCTTTGGCCACGGTCACCTTCACGAGTCATCCAGGTCGGCGCGGAGACCCTCTGGTCAGGTGCGGCGGCCGCGACCAGGCACGCCACGGTCACCTGGCGTGCAGAATGCCCGGATCTCATGCTCGTGAGCCGCAATAAGGCAGATCCGGTATGCCCAGACCCTGCCTCCCGGGGAGTCGTTACTGTTGCGCCATGACGAAATTCGGTGTGCAGTTGCCCAATTTCTCGGGGTTTGGTCCGTCCGAGTTGTTCGGGCATGTGGCTGGCCTGGCCACGACGGCGGAACAGGCCGGGTTCGACTCGGTGTGGGTCATGGATCACTACTTCCAGCTGCCGTCGCTCGGCGGGCCGGACCAGCCGATGCTGGAGGCGTACACCCTGCTCGGGGCGCTGGCTGCGGTGACCAGGCGGGTGCAGCTCGGGACGCTGGTCACCGGTGTGACCTACCGCAACCCCGGGATCCTGGCCAAGATCGTCACGACGCTGGACGTCATCTCGCGGGGGCGGGCCATCTTGGGCATCGGAGGCGCCTGGTACGACGTGGAGCACCAGGGACTCGGCATCGACTTCCCGGGTGCCGGGGTGCGCCTGGACATGCTGGAGGAAGCGGTCCAGGTCTGCCGGGCCATGTTCACCGGCGATGACGTGAGCTTCTCCGGCTCGCACTACCGGCTCGATCACGCCCGCAACCTGCCCCGGCCGGTGCAGGCAGGCGGTCCGAAGATCATGATCGGCGGCGGCGGCGAGAAGCGGACGCTGCGGCTGGTGGCCCGCTACGCCGACATGTGCAACGTGACGGGCGACGTCAGCACGCTGGCCCGCAAGATCGGCGTGCTCCGCCGCCATTGCGCCGAGGTGGGCCGGGATCCAGCCGAGGTCGGCGTGACCTGGATGACCCCGCTGATACTTACCACGTCCAGCCAGAACACGGCGGAGGTGCGCGAGATGGTGGCGGCGGCCGTCCCTGCCGAGCAGATCGCCGGATTCACCATTGGTCAGCCCCACGAGATTCCCGGCCTGGTGGCAGGTCACATCGAGGCCGGCGCCGACGAAGTGATCTTCAGCTTCGCCTTCGCCGACACCGCGGGAATCACTGCGGTGGGTGAGGCATTCGGACTGGGCGGACAGTAGCGGCACCCGCTGATGTGCCACAGGTAGGCGCTGATGTGTGGCGTTGCGCAGCCCTGGAACCGGGCGCGCGTGGCATGCTGCCAGCATGCTGCCCCAGAGGATCCGGGCCCTGGACTATCACACGGCCGGGGAGCCGTTCCGGATCGTGGCAGACCCTCCGGTGCCGATCCCGGGGCGCACGGTGGCCGAGCGGCGAGCCGGGGCGATTGAGGATTCCGCAGTTCAGGGGCTGCGGGCGGTGCTGTGCTCCGAACCGCGCGGACACGCGGACATGTACGGCGGGTTCATCGTGCCGCCCGACGATCCGGGCGCTGACCTGGGCGTGCTGTTCTGGCACAAGGACGGCTTCTCGACCGCTTGCGGGCACGGCACCATCGCGCTAGGGGTCTGGGCAGTGGAAACCGGCCGGGTCGCGGCCCCGGAGACTGGTGCCGTAGACGTGGTGATCGATGTGCCGTCCGGGCGGGTGACCGCACGGGTGCACCGCGAGGACGCACGGGTGGTGGCCGTCGATTTCGTCAACGTCCCCAGCTGGGTGATCGCCCGCGACGTGCCGGTGACCACCTCCCTCGGCCAGGCCCGCGTGACCGTGGCCTACGGCGGGGCGATCTACGCGTCCCTGCCCGCCGACCAGCTTGGCCTGACCGTCACCCCGCAGCGCCTGAGTGACCTCATCGCGGCCGGCCGCGAGATCAAGTGGGCCCTCAACGACGCCGAACTGGCCGTGCACCCGGCCGACCCGCGCTTGAACGGCATCTACGGCACGATCTGGTTCGAGGACCTGGGTGATGCCGGCGGACAGGTGCACCAGCGCAACGTGACCATCTTCGCCGACGGCGAGGTCGACCGGTCCCCGTGTGGTTCGGGTACCTGCGCCCGGCTCGCGGTGCTGGCCGCCGACGGCCGCCTGCCGGCCGGCACCGCGCTGCGGCACGAGTCCATCATCGGCACCACGTTCACCGGGACCGTGCTCGCCACCGTCGACGCCGGCGGGCGCTCGGCCATCCTCCCCCAGGTCACCGGAACGGCATACCGCACCGGGGAGCACGTGTTCTGGATCGACCCGCACGACCCGCTGGTCCCCGGATTCGTGCTGCGGTGAGATCCTCAGGGACGTCTGCTTCCGCCGCAGCCGTTGCAAAACCGGGGCGCGGCCCGTTCGCTGACCTGCCGCGCGAGGCCGCGATTTTGTCCGCGGTGGCGTTCACCGTGGCGCTCGGCTACGGGATCGTGGCGCCGAGCATCCCCGCCTTTGCCCGCCAGTTCGGTGTCGGCGTCGCCGCAGCGGCGAGCGTGATCAGCGCGTTCGCGCTGATGCGAGTCGCGTTCGCGTTGCCGGCCGGCCGGCTGGTGGACCGGTTCGGCTCGCGGCAGGTGATGGCGATTGGCATCGCCGTCGTCGCGGTCAGTAGCATGCTGGCCGGATTCTCGCGGTCGTTCGCCCAGCTACTGGTGCTGCGCGGCGTGGGCGGACTTGGCTCGGCCATGTTCTCGGTGAGCGCCCAGGCGCTGCTGCTGGCCAGCGTCCCGGCCGGCCAGCGGGGCCGGGCCAGCGGCCTGTACACCGGCGGGTTCCTGCTCGGCGGGATCACCGGCCCGGCGCTCGGCGGGGTGGTCGCCGCTTGGTCGCTGCGCGCGCCTTTCTTCCTGTATGCCGCGCTGCTCGTGGTGCCGGCGGTGATCGCCGCGGTCGCGCTCGCCCCGGTGGCGCGTCCAGTGACCCCGCGGGCAACCGCCAGCCCGCGGGAGAGCCTGGCCGTGCTGGCCGGGGCGCTGCGCAGCCGTGCCTACCAGGCGGTCGCGGCAGTGAACCTCGCCGACGGCTTCGCCGTGCTGGGCATCCGCGGCGCGATCATCCCGCTGTTCGTCCGCGACTCGCTGCACCGCTCGGCGACCTGGACGGGCATCGGGTTCGGTGTGTTCGCGGCCCTGAACGCGGCGGCGCTGCTGCCCGCCGGCCGGGCGGCGGACACGCTCGGCCGGCGGCCGGTCATGGTGGCGGGCTGCGCGATCTCCGCGGCCGGCCTGTTGCTGCTCGCCGTGCTACCCGGCCTGTGGGCGTATCTGGGTGCGCTCGCGGTGGCCGGCGCCGGGTCCGGGCTGCTTGACGTCGCGCCGTCGGCAATGCTCGGCGACCTGCTCAGCGCACAGGCCCGCCAAGGCGGCATCCTGGTCGCGTTCTTCCAGATGGCGGGCGACGCCGGCACGGTCACCGGGCCGGTCGTGGCAGGGTTGCTCGTGGACGGCGCGTCTTACCCAGCGGCGTTCGGCGTGGCTGGCGGCGTGCTTGCCGCCGCCGCCCTGCTCGCTCTCATCACCCCGGAAGGTCATTACGACCGGGGTGCCAGAGCTGCACCGTGAGGTGGGCACAGTCCCGGCCGCAGGCGCCTGCGCGGAGCCGGGCGTGCAAGCCTGCGCCTGGTCGACGGGAGATATTTCGCGGGCGCGTGTCGAGGCGGGCGGCCCGGCTCCGACCCTCTAGTACCGGCGGCCGACGGGGCCGCCGCCGGACAGGAGGAGCAGGAATGACCAAGGTCACCGCCCAGATGTCGGTTTCGCTCGACGGCTATTATGCCGGGCCGCGAAGCCCGGGCGACCCGCATGATATGGCCGCCTTTCTGGAGGGCCTTGAGGGGCCCGGGTTCTTCCGGGTCACCCGCTGGGTCATCGACGCCATGGCCTGGCGGGAGCGGCTGGGCTATGCCGGGGGCGAGCGGTCGGTCAACTCCGAGATCGTCGAGGAGACGTTCGCGGCGGCGGGTGCCTACGTCATGGGCCGGCGCATGCTCGATGGCGGCGAGATCCCGTGGGGTGAGGTGCCGCCGTTCCGGGCGCCGGTATTCGTGGTGACCCACCGCGAGCGGGAGATTGTCCGCCGCCAGGGCGGGACGTCGTTCACGTTTGTCACCGACGGGATCGACCGGGCCGTCGCCTTGGCCAGGGATGCCGCCGGCGGCAAGGATGTCGCCGTCGCCGGAGGGGGAACGCTGCTGCGCCAGGTCCTGGCGGCCGGGCTGCTGGATGAGCTCGAGTTGCACATCATCCCGGTGCTGCTCGGCGACGGCATGCGGTTGTTCGACGGCGGGCTCGGGCTGGACGCCCGCGAGGGCATCGAGCTCACCCCGGCCCGCGTGATCCAGACGTCCGAGGTGACCCACATCCGGTACGCGATCGGCCCCCGGACCAAGCTCGAACTCGATGACCGCGGCGCTGATGGCTGACCCGGACGGCTCATTAGGGGCGCGGCTTCGGCTGGCTGCCCGGGGCGGGTACGTGCGCAGTGGCGCCGGGCACGAACGGGCAGGCGATAACCCGCCCAAGCCAGGGATCGTCACCGCGGCGCGGAATGGCCGTCGCGGCCGCCGGGTTCTTACCGCCATGACCACTACTCGGCAGGCGGGGGGCGCAAGCCCGGTCGACTTCGCGACCTTCGGCGACTACGGCGACTTCAGGCGGAAGCAGCCCCAGCCAGCGACTGGAGAGTTCGTGCGGTCCGCCTATCCGTTCCGCGGCCGGATCACCGCGGACGGCTCCAGCGGGTATCCGGCCGTGGCCGGCCGGTACCACCTGTACATCTCCTGGGCCTGCCCGTGGGCGCACCGGACCGCGATCGTGCGCAGGCTGCTCGGCCTTGAGGAAGCCGTCTCGCTGTCAGCGGTTGACCCGGTGCGGGACGGCCGCGGCTGGGCGTTCCGGGAGGGCCCCGGGCACTCGCTGGATCCGGTCAACGGGTTCTCGCTGCTGCGCGAGGCCTACGAGGCGACCGAGCCCGGCTACGACGGGCACATCTCCGTCCCCGTGCTGTGGGACCGGGAGACCGGCCGGATCGTCAGCAACAACTTCCCCGACATCACGATCGACCTGGACACCCAGTTCGGCGCGTTCTCCAACGGCACGGACCTGTACCCGAGGCCCTGCGCCCCGAGATCGACGCGATCAACGCGGTCGTCTACGAGACCGTGAACAACGGCGTGTACCGCTCGGGCATGGCCACCTCCCAGGAGGCCTACCACGACGCGGTGTCCAAGGTCTTCGCCACCCTGGACGACCTGGAGCAGCGCCTGGCCGACCGCCGGTACCTGCTCGGTGACACCCTCACCGAGGCCGACGTCAGGCTATGGGTGACCCTGGCCCGGTTCGACGCGGTCTACCACTACCACTTCAAGGTCAACCTGCGCCGGCTGACGGACTACCCGAACCTGTGGGGCTACGCCCGCGACCTGTATTCGATGCCCGCCTTCCGGGACACAACGAACTTCGGCCACATCAAGCGGCACTACTACACCACGCATCCGCACATCAACCCGACCAGGATCGTCCCCGACGGCCCGCTGCTGGACTGGGCGGCGCCGCACGACCGCGGTGCCGTGCGGCCCTTATTGTTGGAGTGTGCTGAGCGGACCGCGGTTGCGCCAGGTGGCCTTGGTGGCGCGGGACTGCGGCCAGGTGGCTGACGAGCTGCGCCGGGCCTTCGGCTGGCCGCCGCCCTTTCACGATCCGGGGGTGGGGCAGTTCGGCCTGATCAACGCGGTGTTCGCGGCGGGCGACACGTTCGTGGAGGTGGTGGCCCCCGCGCAACCGGACACGACCGCCGGCCGGTACCTCGAGCGGCGCGGCGGCGACGGCGGGTACATGGCGATCTTCCAGGTCCCGGACGTGGCGGCGGCCCGCCGGCGGGCCGCCGGGCTGGGAGTACGGGTGGTCTGGACCGCAGACCTGCCTGATATCGCGGCAACCCACCTTCATCCCGGGGACGTCCCGGGCGCCATCGTGTCTTTGGACTGGGCTGCCCCCGAGGGATCGTGGCGGTGGGCGGGCCCGCTGTGGACGGGACGAGTGCCCGAGCATGCCCCAGGCGGCGTGACCGGGCTGACGATCGAGGTCAGCGACCCGGCCGCCGCGGCACGGCGGTGGGCAGCGGTGCTCGGTGTGCCCGCGGCCGGCAGCGGGGACACCGCGGTGGTCGAGCTGCCGGAGCCGGGCCAGCGGCTGCGGTTCGTTCCTGCCCGGGACGGCCGGGGCCAGGGAATCATTGAGGTGATCATCGCCGGGCTGCCTGGCGGCGGGCCGTGGCAGATGGGCGGGGTTCGCTTCGCCGGGGAGGAAGGCTGACATGACCGCGCTCGATACGGGCACCGAGGACCTGCGCGCCGAGATCGACAACGGCGTCGCGGTGATCACCATGAACCGGCCGGATCGGCGGAACGCGTTCTCACAGGCCATGGTGTCCGCCCTGGGGACGGTCCTGCCCCGGGTGGAGACCGACGACGCGGTTGGCTGCGTGGTGCTCACCGGGGCGGGCGGCGCCTTCTGCGCCGGCGGTGACGTCAAGAGCATGGCCGCCGCGCCGGCGGATCACGGGGACGGGGCCGCCCCGTCGCTCGACGCTCGCATCCACCGCCAGCGGCTGAATCAGCGGGCCACCAGCGGCCGCCTGTGGAGCATGCCCAAACCGACGATCGCCGCCATCGGGGGGCCTGCGGCCGGGGCCGGGCTGTCCCTGGCGCTGGCCTGCGATCTGCGCTACGCGGTCCCGGGCGCGGTGCTGACCACCGCCTTCGCCAAGGTCGCGTTCGCCGGAGACTACGGCGGGACATGGTTTCTCACCCGGCTGGTGGGCAGCAGCAAAGCCAAGGAGCTCTACTACTTCTCCGAGCGGCTGAGCGCCGAGGATGCCTGCCGGCTCGGGATCGTCAACGCCATCTTCGCGCCCGCTGACTTCGAGCGTGAGGTCATGGAACGCGCCCGGCTGGCGCACGGGCCGTCGGTCGCCTACCGCTACATGAAGGAGAACCTGAACCGGGCGGTATCCGGCGAGCTGGGTGAGTGCATGGACCTGGAAGTGACCCACCACGTGCATGCCGGGCTCACCCAGGATCATCGCGAAGCCGCTCAAGCATTCGTGGACAAGCGCGAACCGCGTTTCCACGGCCGCTAGCCCGCCCGGACCGCCTGCTTACTGGTCCGGCCCGCGCCATAGCGGTTCGCGGAGCGCCCGGCGCAGCATCTTGCCGATCGGGGACAACGGGATCGCGTCGATCACCTGCACCGTCTTGGGGACCTTGAAGCCGGCCAGGCGCGCGCGGACGACGTCCCGCAGCTCGTCCTCGCTGGCGCTGGCGCCGGGGCGCAGCGTGACGAAGGCGGTGACCGCCTCGACCCAGGTATCGTCCGGCGCGCCCACGACGGCGGCGCCGGTCACCGCCGGGTGCGCGAGCAGCGCCTCCTCCACCTCCCGCGGGTAGACGTTGTACCCGCCGGTGATGATCATGTCCGAGGACCGGTCGACCAGGGTCAGGTACCCGCGGTCGTCCATCCGGCCCACGTCGCGGGTGCGGATCCAGCCGTCGGCGGTGATGGTCTCGGCGGTGAGGTCGGGCGCCCCGTCGTATCCGGCCATGCCGAAGGGGGCGCGTACCCGCACCTCACCCGCGTCACCGACGGCAACGGGGATCCCGTCCTCGCCGGTCGCCGCCACTTCCGCGTCGACCGACGGGTGGCCGCAGGACCCGAGCAGGCCGGGGTCGCGGTGGTCATCGGCGTCCAGCACGGTGATGGCCAGCGGCGCCTCGGTCTGCCCGTAGTACTGCACCAGCCGGTGGCCCCACAGGCCGAGCACCTGCTCTAGCAGGGGCCGGGGCATCGGGCTGGCACCGTAGAAAGCGGTGCGCAGGCTGGAGACGTCGGCGCGCTCGGCGGCACCGGAAGTGACCAGCATCCCGAGCATCGTGGGGACCAGATTGATCTCGGTGGCCCGGTGCCGGGCCAGGTCACCGAGGTAGGTCTCCGGGTCGAAGCCGGGAAGGACCGCGGCGCAGCCGCCGCGGATCCAGTACGGCAACACGAACGTCCCGCTGGCGTGGATCAGCGAGGCCGCGTGCAGCATCACCGAATCACGGCCCGGGGACACCAGGTTAGCCAGGACGTTCGCGGTGATCGCCGCCCAGCTCGCCTGAGTATGGACCACCGCCTTGAGCGCACCGGTGGTCCCCGAGGTATAGATCACCAGAACCGGGTCATCGGCCCTGGCCGGCACGCGCGGGTCAGCGTCCGACGCCTGCCCCATCTCCGCGAGCAGGTCCAGCGCGTCAACGTGCGGCGTCGGCCCCAGGCTGGCCAGCCGCAGCCCGTCCACCCGGGAAGCCAGCTCACCAGCCCGCTCGGCCTGCGCGACATCGTGGACCAGCAGCCGCACGCCGGTGGCGGCCAGCATCCGGGCCTGCTCGTCCGCGGCCAGCCTGACGTTCAGCGGCACCCGCGCGGCACCAGCCTTCACACAGCTGAAGTCGACCGGGATAGACCAGACCCCGTTGCCGATGAGCAGCCCGACCCGGTCACCGCGAGCCACGCCGAGCCCGGCGAGCACATGGGCGATGCGGTTCGACGCCGCGTCCACCTCAGCGAACGTCAGCGACTTGTCCCCGCAGACCACCGCTGTCCGCCTCGCGTGCCGCGCCGCGCCGCGGCGCAGGAGTTCCGTCGTAAGCACCCGCGCCCCTCACCATCCAGCCGAAACCGCCACCACGACCCTAGCCGGGCCTGCGGGCCAGTACGACTTCGGTGTCGCCCGGCCAGTCCCAGAAGACGCCCTCGGCGGAACGGCTCAAGAGCAGCGCCCGCACCTCCCCGGCGAACTCCTCCAAGCGATCACCGAACAGGTGCGGCGCCGCGGATGACAGGGACAGGTAGCCGGACAGGACGCTCTGGCTATCTCGCAGCAGATCGGGAATGCCGGGCAGGAAGAACTGCCGCGGAACGCCGAAGCGAGTCCGGACCAGCACATCTTCGAAGCGGTGAGTTCGTTCCGGGACGATGCCCTGGCCGGCCCGCCGGGTCGAGCCGAGATGCTTCTGTACCAGTGCCTTGATCTCGTCGTGCGGGATCGCGGGCACCCCGGGATCCGGCGGCCGGGGCCGCCCCGCCACCGTGTGGACGATGAGGGCCAGCGCGCCACCGGGCTCCAGCATGTCGTAGACCGCCTCAGCCACTGACCGCTCGTCGGTCCAGTGGAAGGACTGGCCGAAGGTCACCATCCGGTACGGTCCGGGCGCCACCGCGGGCAGGTCTTCGGCCAGGCCCTGAACCCACCGGATGTTCCCGACCTTCCTTTCCCCGGCCGCGCGACGGCCCTCCGCGAGCATGCCGGCGTCGGGGTCCAGGCCGACCGCCTGCGTGAACAGGTGAGCGAGGCGGACGGTCAGCACGCCAGGACCGCAGCCGACGTCCAGCAGGCGGCCGTTCCCGTCCAGGCCCGTCTGCTGCGTCAGGGCGGCCTCGAGCTCCGGTGAGTACGCCGGGCGGCCGCAGCGATAGTGCGGAGCCGAACCGAGATAAATGGTCGGGTCATACGGCATCGCACCAGTGTCCCCCGCACGGGGCGCATACTTGGGACATGGGCCGGATCATCGGGACAATCATCGGCACGATCCTCGCCGTATGGCTTGTCTTTACTGCTGCGGGCGGGATCTTCGCCACGCTCAAGACGTTTCTCATCGTGGGACTGATCGCGCTGGGCGTATTCGTCGTCGTGTGGCTGATAGCCAGGCGCTCCAGCCGCGACTAACGGGCCGGGTTGACGCCGCGATAATGTCTGCGCGTGGCGACCGCTCCGGAACACGTTGAGCTGGCCGAATTCACGGCCGTGCTCTCGCTGGCGGCCGACATGGCGGCTGGCCTCTCACTGGAGCACGGTCTGCGAAGCTGCCTGCTGGCGACCCGCCTGGCGGCGCGGGCCGGCCTGGCTCCCGGCGAGCTCAGGAACGTGTACTACGTGGCGCTGCTGCGCTCGATCGGCTGCACCAGCGACGCCCATGAACAGGCGGAACTGTTCGGTGACGAGATCGCCGCCCGGGCTGAGCTGAACCTCGCGCCGCACCTGGCGCCTCGTGAACTGCTCGGCGCGCTGAGCCGGCACTCCGGTGCCGGCGCACCGCCCGCCCAGCGGGCCCGGGCTATCGGGCGGACCCTGGTGGCGGCCAGGATGTTGCCGCGGCAGATCGCGACCGCGCACTGCGAGGTCGCGGAGCAACTGGCGGCCAGCCTCGGCCTGCCGGATGAGGTCCCGGCCTCACTGTACGCGGTGTTCGAGCGCTGGGACGGCAAGGGCTTCCCGGCCGGGCTGCGGGCCCGGAACATCCCGGTCGCGGCCCGGTTCGCGCAGGTCAGCTACGACGCGCTCCTGCTCGCCGAGCACGTCGGCGGAACCGAGCGAGTGGGAAAGCTGGCCGGGACCTGCTATGACCCCGACGTGGCCGCCTTGCTGGCCCCCGGCGACGCGGCGGACGTGCTCGGCCTGGTGACGCCGTGGGACCTGGTCCTGGCCAGCGAGCCTGACGGGCCCACCACGCTGACTGGTGAGCAGTTCGACCGGGCCTGCGAGGCGGCGGCGGACTTCGCCGACCTGAAGTCGCCGTGGCTGCTCGGGCACTCCCGGGGAGTCGCCGAGCTCACCGAAGCCGCCGCCTGGCGGGCCGGGCTCGGCGGCACCGAGGTGGCGGCGGTGCGGCGAGCCGGGTTGCTGCATGACCTGGGCCGGGTGGCGATCCCGAGCGGAATCTGGGACCGCCGGGGGCCGCTGCGTGACAACGAGCGGGAGCAGGTCCGGCTGCACCCCTACTACACCGAACGGGTCCTGGCCCGGTCGCCCGGGCTGGCTCCGCTGGGGGTCATCGCCGGCGCCCACCACGAGCGGCTCGACGGCTCGGGCTACCACCGCGGGTGCGCGGCGGCGCAGCTCCCCGTCGCCGCCCGGCTGCTCGCGGCCGCCGACTGTTACCAGGCGATGCTCCAGCCGCGGCCGCACCGTGGCCGCCGGGAGCCCGACCAGGCGGCGGCTGAACTGGAGTCGCAGGTCAGGAGCGGCGGGCTGGACGGGGCGGCGGTCCGGGCCGTGCTGGCCGCGGCCGGCCATCGCCAGCGGGCCAGCCGCCCGGTGCTTCCGGCCGGGTTGAGCGAGCGGGAGGCGCAGGTGCTGGCGCTGCTGGCACGCGGGATCTCCAACCGCCAGATCGCCGGGCAGCTCGGGATCACGCCGAAGACGGCGGGTCATCACGTGCAGCACATCTACACCAAGATCGGCGTTTCGACCCGGGCCGCGGCCGCGCTGTTCGCGCTGCGGCATGACCTGCTGGGACCATAACGAGTGAGTGGCATAGGGCGTTCGCCCGATGTCGTGACGCGGCCGCCGGTCTTACCGTCACGTTGTCAGTTCCCCATGGTGAAGGGAATCAGCGATGACCGATATACCGACCTGGCCGGCTCTGGAGATCGCCCGGGCCGTCCGGGAAGCCAGGGTCAGTCCAGCGGAGGTGGTCCAGGCCCATCTGAGCCAGATCACCCGACTGGAGCCCGGGATCCACGCGTTCCAGGTGGTGCTGGCCGAGCAGGCCATGGCGGAGGCGCACACCCTGGCCGGCCGGGCGGACCTGGCCACGCTGCCGCTTGCCGGGGTGCCCGTGGCGGTCAAGGACAACGTCGACGTCGCCGGAGTTCCGACCCGGGCCGGATCGGCCGCGACGCGGGCCGAGCCCGCCGGGCACGACGACGAGCTGGTCCGGCGGCTGCGGGCAGCCGGATGCGTCGTGATCGGCAAGACCCAGATGCCCGAGTTCGCGATCTGGCCGTTTACCGAGCCGGCCGCCTTCGCCGCGACCAGGAACCCCTGGGACACCAGCCGGACGCCCGGCGGCTCGACCGGAGGCGGTGCCGCCGCGCTGGCGGCGGGGATGGCCGCGCTCGCGCTCGGCTCAGACGGCGGCGGCTCGATCCGGATCCCGGCGGCCTGCTGCGGGGTGGTGGGGCTGAAACCAGGTCCGGGAATCGTCCCGCTGGCCGGGGGCGCCGAGCAGCACTGGCACGGCCTGACCGCCTTCGGCCCGCTGGCCCGCACCGTCGGCGACGCCGCAGCCGCGCTGGACGTGCTCGCCGGGACCCGCCGTTACACCGGCCTGGTGCCGCCGCGCGGCCCGCTGCGCATCGCCTACTCCGCCGCGCCGGCCACGGCCGGGGCCAGGGTGGCGCCGGAAGTTCGGGCGGCGCTCGCGGCCGCGGTGGAGGCGCTCCGCGAAGCCGGGCACACCCTGGTCCGGGCCCGGCCGCCGATCCCGGCCACCGCGGGCTTGCGGTTCGCCAGCCGCTGGCTGTCCGGCATCGCGCAGGACACCGAGGGGCTGCCCGCCGACGCCATGGAGCGGCGGACCCAGAAGATGGCCAGCCGCGGCCGCCGGCTGTCGCAGCGGGTCAAGCCCGCCTCGGCCGACCCGTTCGCGGCCCGGGCCGCCGCGTGGATGGCCGGCTTCGACGCATTGGTGATGCCCACCCTCACCAGGCCGGCCGTGCCGGTCGGGAGGTGGGCCGGCCGGGGCTGGATACCGACGATGCTCGGCGTGGGCTACTGGCTGTGCACGAATCCGTGGAACCTGGCCGGGCTACCGGCCATCTCGGTGCCGTCGGCCGCCGCGGCGGGCCTTCCGGTCGGCATCCAGATCGTCGCCGCGTCCGGCGGTGAGCCGGTCATCATCGCTGTGGCCGCTGAGCTGGAGCAATTGCGGCCCTGGCCACAGCTAGCCCCGGCGGCCGCGGGTGATCACCAGGCGATCGAGGCGTAGTTCCCCTCGCCCACCTCTTCCCCGGGCAGCGGGGTCAATTTCCCGGCGGTGACCATGACGACATCGGACTTGGTGGGACCGGTGAGAGTCGGGATCACGCCGATGAGCACGCTGCCCGAAGGGTTGGACCACAGCAGGTCGACGAAGTCTCGATCCGTATTCTTTATGGTCCCGTGCGCGAGGGTGCGTATCGGCATTCCGGCTGCCGTCGGGTAAACCAGGAATGCGTATTCGTTAACCCGCTGGGCCGCATTGGGGATGGTGAACGCGGCGCAGACGACGGCCGAGCCGTTAGGCGTGACAATCAGTTCCTGACACGAGGCCCCCGACGGCGACTGCTGGTTCGAGCCGTAGCCCAGGGACATCGCCTGGCGACTGTCGGTGAGCAGGTTGTTACCGGGAAGGCCCAGGTTAAGGAGCCATTCCCCTTGGTCCGGGCCGTTGGTGGTGCCCAGCCACGTGAACCCTATCGTCTGGTCGGAGAACCAGCTCAGCTGTTCCGCGTCATCTGGGTTGTACCCGATGGCGCCCGTGGCTGACCAGGTCCGCAGCACCGCGCCGGTGGCGATCGAGTAAATCTTGAGCTCCGAGACGACGGGCTGGCGGTTACCCGGATAGAGCGCCACGGCGAGCTTGGTGCCGTCGGGCGACAGCGCATACCCCGTCACGTAGTAGTTGTTCGGCTCGGTGACCGGCAATGGGGTCACCGAAGCGGGCCGGCCGGAGGAGTTGATGCGCAGCCGGTAGAACGCGTGCGGCTCGGCGTTCACCACCTGGTTACGCTGCTGTTTCAGGCTCTGCTCGTCGAGGATGAAGGTCCGGTCGTCGGAACCGCCGATCACCCCGACGATGTTGTAGCCAGCCGCGCGCTTGACCGTCGCGATGGTGGCGCCGGTGGCGGTCAGCCCGATGGCGGCATCCGCCGGCCTTGCGCCGTTGGACCAGGTGAGCGCCACGAAATAGGGCGGAACCCGACCGCCTAGGGCGTACCCGGGCCCGGCCGCGTGGCCAGTCCCGGTCGTGGTGGCGCGGGATGGGTGGTGGGATACCACCAGGACGGCGGCGATGACGGCGGCTACGGCCGCCGCGGCGCCTGCCGGCGCCAGCAGGCGCAGCCGCGATGATCTCGGCCGGCGGCGCGCGTGGCCACGTCCGCTGGTGGCGGACGGTGCCACCGGCGCCGCACCTGCGGGCCGCGGGGCGCCCAGGCCAGCGGGTACCTGATCGACGGTCGAGGCCCCGGCCGACCCGGAGTAGCCGGTCTGCGAGAAGCCGTGGAGCAGCGGGCTCTCCGGTGCGGGCGTCATGCGATCGGCCGGGGGCGCGGGCCGGTAGAAGGCCGGCGCGGCGCGATCGGGTGCGGCGGTCACGTGGTAGGGCGCCAGGCCGAGCGCGGCCCGCAGTGCGTCGGCGAAGTCCGTGCAGGACCCGAACCGCTGCTCCGGCAGCTTCGCCATGCCCCGGGCCAGCACCGCGTCGGCCGCCGCGGGCAGCCCGGGGCGCTGAGATCGCAGCGAGGGCGGCGGCTCGGACAGGTGCGCGAACAGCACCGCCATCCCCTGGTCCCGGCCGAACGGCAGCACGCCGGTCAGCAACTGGAAGGCCACGCACGCCAGGGCGTACTGGTCGGTGCGGCCGTCCACGTCCCCGCCCCGGATCTGCTCCGGGGCCGAGTAATCCGGCGTGCCCACGAAATTCCCGGCCCCGGTCAGGCTCACCGAGGAGATCGCGCCCTTGCTCACCCCGAAATCCGAGAGGTACACGTGGTCGGGCCGGCCGGCGCGGGCATCGACCAGGATGTTGGCCGGCTTGACGTCCCGGTGCACCAGCCCGGCGCGGTGCGCGGCATCCAGCGCCGAGGCCACCGGCGAGATGAACCCCGCCGCCCGGCCCGCCGAGAGCACCCCTTCATAGCCGAGTACCTGGCGCAGGTCTCCGCCACGGACGAACCGCATCGCGATGAACAGCGCCCCGTCCGCGTCGCCGGCCTCGTAGATCGGGATGATGTGCGGGTCATCCACCACCGCCGCGGCCCGCGACTCGGCGATGAACCGGCGGCGGAACGCCGGATCGGCGGCCAGCACCGGGGCAAGGATCTTCAGCGCCACCAGGCGGCCGAGCCGCTCGTCGCGGGCACGGAACACCACCGCCATCCCGCCCGCCCCGACCTGCGCCTCCAGCCGGTACCCCGCGATCAGGGAGCCCGCCCGCAGCGACGCCAGCGGAGCCGGGAACGCCTCGCCCAACATCCCTCCCACTGTCAGGCGGTAAGAATATCCAGGGACAGGGTTCTTCTGCCGTCAATTCGGACATCTAGGCGGATCAGCGGCCAGACCAGGGATCCCGGGCAGGACGGCACCCGTTTTACGTACCAGGGGCGACGATCTCGGCCCGGGCGACCCCGGTCGGGGCCAGCCAGGTACCGACGATGTTGGCCGCGATGAGCGTGTGGTCGGCCGGGTCCCACAGCAAGATCGTGTCGGCATTGGCCAGGGCCAGTAGCGCGGTCATGGCCGCGGGGCTGGGCGCGGCGGTGTGCTGCTGCCCGTCGGCGGTCACGATCATGATCTCGAACCTGCCATCGGTTCCGTCCGGCCCGGCGGCCCAGTTCGCGTTGAGGACTTTGACCTGGCTGGTCTGCTCGCTCGCCCCGGGCATACCCGTCACCGCCCGGCCTCGACGGCCGACTGCGGTGCCCCGCAGCACTGCGCGCCCTGTCCGCTGGCGGGTGCGGCGGCGGCCTCGTCGAGCGCGGCGGCGGCCGCGTCCCAGCTCTGACTGCCGTCTTGGCCCCAGAAGGTCTGACTGTCGGCTAGGACGGTGTAGATCTCCCATCGTTCGCCGCCGGGTGCGCCCGTGACCCAGAACTTGTCCTGGCGGGCGTAGCAGCAGGTGGTGTCCCGTTCCTCGATCGCGGCCAGGCCAGCCTCGGCCAGGCGTGCCTGCTCGGCCTCCACGGTGCCGGTGTCGGCGACTTCGACGCCGAGGTGGTTCAGGGTGCCGCCTTGGCCGGGGTTCTCCAGCAGGACGAGCTTGAGCGGCGGTTCGGCGATCGCGAAGTTGGCGTAGCCGGGCCTGCGCTTGGCAGGCTCGGTGCCGAACAGCTTGGTGTAGAAGCTGACCGCTTCCTCGATGTCGTTGACGTTCAGCGCGAGCTGTACCCGGGACATACCGGCCTCCTCAGACATTGACGAATATCTATGTCTTCACCGGGACTGAGCTTGCCACAGGATATCGACATCTGTCAATATAGATGTGTGTCTAATTCGCTGATCATGCTCAGCCCGGCGGAGACGGCGGCCTGCTGCGCGCCGCTGTCGGCCGAGCCGCTGACCATGGAGCAGGCCGAGCAGGTCGCGCCGCTGCTGAAAGCCCTGGCCGATCCGGTGCGGCTGCGGCTGATGTCCCTGGTCGCCTCCCGGCCGGGCGGGGAGGCGTGCGTGTGCGACCTGAACGACGCGTTCGACCTGTCGCAGCCGACGATCAGCCATCACCTGAAGGTGCTGCACGAGGCCGGGCTGGTCGACCGGGACAAGCGCGGCGTATGGGTCTACTACCGGGTCCGGCCGCAGGCACTGGCCAGCCTGGGCGCCCTGATCGGCTGCCCGCCCGGCTAGCCGACCGCGGCCCGGGGTTCCCTCCCGGCCGTTAATCGTCTATCGTCGATTAACGATGAATATCGTGAAGCCCTTGGACCGCCGGACCGCCGAGACGTATGCGGCGTGGTTCAAGGCGCTGGCGGACGGGACCCGGGTCCAGGTGGTCTCGCTGCTGGCCCGGGCGGGCAGGCCGCTGACGGTCAAGGAGATCGTGGCGGCGGTGCCGGTGGGCCAGTCGACGGTGTCAGAGCATCTGCGTCAGCTGGCCGCGGTCGGGTTCGTCCTGGTGGAGGAGCGCGGCACGTCGCGGCTGTACCGGATCAACGGCGACTGCGTGTCGTGCTTCCCGACGGCCGCCGATCTGGTGATGGGCAAGCCCTCACCGGTCCCGTCCGCCATTCCCGCATCGTAAGGAGATGATCATGCCGCCAGCTGAGCACGAAGCCGATCGGGACGAGGTCCGGGTGGCGGTCGCTGCCCGGTACGCGGGCCTGGCCCGGGCCGCGCGGGCGGGGCAGCAGGTGACCGACTGCGACCCGGGCGGGCTCGCGGCGGGTGGCCCCGGTCCGGCCGGGTACCCGGATGTCGAGGGCCTGCCGGAGGGCGCGGTGCGGGCCAGCCTGGGCTGCGGCAACCCGGTCGCGATGGCGGACCTGCGATCCGGGGAGACGGTGCTGGACCTGGGCTGCGGCGGCGGGATCGACGTGCTGCTCTCGGCTCGCCGGGTCGGGCCGTCCGGGCGGGCGTACGGCCTGGACATGACCGAGGAGATGCTGGAGCTGGCCAGGGCCCATGCGCGTGAGGCCGGCGTGAGCAACGTGGAATTCCTTCGTGGCCAGATCGAGGCGATCCCGCTGCCGGACGGCTCGGTGGACGTGGTCATCTCCAACTGCGTGATCAACCTGTCCACCGACCGGGCCGCCGTGTTCGCCGAGAGTTTCCGGGTGCTGCGGCCGGGCGGCCGGCTGGGCATCTCCGACATCCTGGCCGAGGACCGCCTCAGCGCCGCCGAGCGGATGGAGCGCGGCGGTGCGGTCGGCTGCATCGCCGGGGCACCCTCCGTTGCCGGGTACCGCGCGGGACTGACCGCGGCGGGCTTCACTGGCATCGCGATCACCACGACCCATCAGGTCGCCGAGGGTGTGCATTCAGCGATCATCCGCGCGGCCAGGCCCTGATCCGTGCCCGCCCAGGACGAAGGAGGCGCGCGGATCGAGGCGATGACCGATGCGCACGCCGCGGCGGTGCTGGCCATCTACCAGGCCGGGATGGACGAGGGCAACGCCACGTTCGAGACCCGCGCACCGCCCTGGGACGCATTCTCCGCGGCCCGGCTGCCCGCGCACCGGTTCGTGGCGATCGCGGCGGGTCAGGTTGCCGGCTGGGTGGCCGCGTCCCCGGTATCCGGCCGCCGCGTCTACGCCGGGGTGGTCGAGCATTCGGTCTACGTCCACCCCGCCGCCCGCGGCCGGGGCACCGGCCGGGCGCTGCTGGCCGCCCTGATCGCCTCCACCGAGGCCGCCGGGATCTGGACCATCCAGAGCAGCGTCTTCCCGGAGAACACGGCCACCTTGGCCCTGCACCGGGCCGCCGGGTTCCGGGTCGTGGGCACCAGGGAGCGCATCGCCCAGCATCACGGCCGCTGGCGCGACACCCTGCTCATCGAGCGTCGTAGCCCGGTCGTGTAACCGGACCCGGTCAGGAGACGGCGGCCAGGCGCGGGGCCAGGCGCTGCACGCGGTCGGCGAGCTGGGCCAGGGCCGTGTCGAAGCTGGCGGGGTCGCCCGCGGGCACTGGGTCGGGGACGGACCAGTGCAGCGCCGCGGCGCGGCCGAGTTCTTCGTGGGCCATGTCGCAGACGGTGATGACCAGATCGTCGTCTTGCTGGACGTCGCTGATGTGGCGGGGCCGCAGCCGGGGCAGCGGCAGGCGATGCCGTCCGGCAGCGGCGATGGCGCCGCGATCGATGGCCGCGGCCGGGTGGGTACCGGCCGATGCCGCCGGGACGCTGCTGGCCCGGCGCCACAGTGCGGCGGCCAGGTGCGAACGGGCCGAGTTGGCGGTGCAGACGAACAGCACCCGCGGCGCGGCGCGGGCGGGCGGCGCGGCGAGCGATTCCAGGGGGCCGGGGATCAGCTGCAGGTAGGTGCGGCGGCGGTCGCCTTCGGAACGGCGGCGGGTGATGACCCCGGCCTGCTCCAGCACGTGCAGGTGGTGGGCGAGCAGGTTGGACGGCATACTCAGCATGGCAGCCAGCTCGGAGGGCGAGGCGTCCCCGGCCAGCAGCGTGTCGATGATCTGCAGCCGGGCCGGGTCGGCAAGCGCGGCATGCACGGCGGCGCGCCGGGCCAGCTCGAACGATCGCTCAGCAGACATTGACTCAATATTGACTGAGCCATCTTGCTCTGTCAAGATGGCCGCGTGAGCAGTGCACCCGCCGTGCTGTGGCGCCGGCTGACCGCCGAGTTCCTGGGCAGCGCGTTCCTGGCCGCGGTGGTGATCGGGTCCGGGATCGCCGCGCAGCGGCTGTCGCCCGGCCAGACCGGGCTGGAGCTGCTGGAGAACTCGGCGGTGACCGCGGCCGGGCTGTTCGCGATCATCTTGATGTTCGGCCCGGTTTCCGGCGGCCACTTCAACCCGGTGGTGTCATTCGCCGACGCCGCGTTCGGCGGGCTGTCCTGGCGGGACGCGGCGGCGTACCTGCCCGCGCAGGTGGCCGGGTGCACCGGCGGGGCGGTGCTCGCGAACCTGATGTTCGCGCTGCCCGCGGTGACCATCTCCGGCAAGCACCGGGCCACCGGGGCGCACTTCCTGTCCGAGGTCGTGGCCACGGCCGGGCTGCTGCTGGTCATCTTCGCGCTAGCCCGGTCCGGCCGCGCCCGGTCCGCCCCCGCCGCGGTCGGCGCCTACATCGGCGCGGCGTACTGGTTCACCTCCTCAACCAGCTTCGCGAACCCGGCCATCACCATCGGCCGGATGTTCAGCGATACCTTCGCCGGGATCGCCCCGTCTTCGGTACTGCCGTTCATCGCCGCGCAGATCATCGGCGGCATCGCGGCCGTCGCGGTCATCAAGGCGCTGTATCCCGCCATCACCCCCGCCGACGCGGCCGCGATCATCGTCCCCCACACCAGCGACGGGCGGGTGCCGGACAAGGCCCCGCTGCCCGGTAAGTAGAGGAGCCCGTTATGCACGTGGTGATGATCGGCGGCAGCGACGCGGGGATCAGCGCGGCCCTGCGGGCCCGCGAGCTGGACCCGGCGGCCGAGGTCACGGTGGTGCTGGAGGACGCCTACCCGAACTTCTCCATCTGCGGCATCCCCTACTACGTCTCCGGTGAGGTCACCCACTGGCGCAACCTGGCCCACCGGACCCTGGCCGACCTGGAGGCCGCCGGGATGGGTCTGCGGCTGGATACCACCGCGCGGCGCATCGACGTGCCCGGCCGCAAGCTCCTGATCACCTCGGCCGGCGGCGGCGAGGAGGTGCTCGGCTACGACAAGCTGGTGATCGGCACCGGCGCGGTGCCGGTCCGCCCGCCGATCGGCGGTCTGGAAGAGCTAGGCCCGGCCGAGGGGGTGCACCTGCTGCACTCGATGGGCGACACGTTCGCCGTTATGCGCACCCTGGAGGAGGCCGCCCCGGCCAGCGCGGTGATCGTCGGCGGCGGGTACATCGGCCTGGAGATGGCCGACGCCCTGACCGTCCGCGGGCTGGCCGTCACCCAGATGGAGCAACTGCCCGAGGTGCTGCCCACCGTCGACCCCGACCTTGGCGCGCTCGTTCATGCCGAGCTGGCCGCCCAGGGGGTGCAGGTGCTGGCCGGGACCACGGTCCGGGCCATCAGCAAGGCGCCGCCCGGCGGGCCCGGGCGGCTGGAGGTGGCGGCCATCACGGCCGACGGCTCGGCCGTGATCCAGGCGACGGATATGGTGCTGGTGGTCGTCGGGGTGCGGCCCGAGACCACCCTGGCCGCCGGGGCCGGGGCCGAGCTCGGGGTCCGGGGCGCGATCGCGGTCGACCCCGGCATGCGCACCGGCCTGCCCGACGTGTTCGCGGCCGGGGACTGCGCCGTCACCCACCACCGGCTGCTCGGCGTGACCTACCTGCCGCTGGGCACCACCGCGCACAAGCAGGGCCGGGTCGCCGGGGAGAACGCGCTCGGCGGGACCCGGGCCTTCGCCGGCAGCCTAGGCACCCAGGTTGTGAAGATCTTCGACCAGGCCGCCGCCCGCACCGGGCTGCGCGACCACGAAGCCGCCGCGGCCGGGTTCGACCCGGTCACCATCGGAACCGAAGCCGATGACCACAAGGCCTACTATCCCGGCAGCCACCGCATCGCCATACGGGTCACCGGCGACCGGGCCAGCGGACGGCTGCTGGGCCTGCAGCTCTTCGGCCACAAGGACGCCGAGATCGCCAAGCGCGTCGACATCGCCGCCACCGCGATCTTCCACGGCATGACCGTCGAGGCGGTCAGCGACCTGGACCTGTCCTACACCCCACCGCTCGGCAGCCCCTGGGACGCCGTCCAGATCGGAACCCAGGCCTGGACCCGGGCCATCCAGCGCCGCTAACGCCGCTCCGCACCCCCAGCGCAGAGGAGCACCCATGTCAGCCCGCCACCCGCACGGCCGCCTCACCCTCCAGGCCACCGCCGCGGCGATCACCCTCCTCGCCATCGCCGCCTGCACTAGTACGACCACCAGCAACACCACCTCGGCCGTGGCCGCCGCCAGCATCGGACCCGGCGGCCACCCGCCCACCCTCACCGGATCCGGGTCGACGTTCGACGCGCCGTTCTTCTCTGTCGCCTTCGCGAAATACCAGGAGCAGCACCCGGCCGTGACCATCGGCTACTCCGCCATAGGCAGCAGCGCTGGCATCGCCGCGTTCACCGCCGGGCAGGTCGACTTCGGTGCCTCCGACGTGCCCATGACCGCCACCGAGCAAGCCGGCGCCAAAGGCGGACCCGTCACCCAGGTCCCCGTCGACCTCGGCGGCGAAGGCATCGCCTATCACCTGCCTCTCCCTCAAGGCGCCCGGCTGCACCTGACCGGCCCGGTCCTCGCCGCCATCTACCTCGGGCAGATCACCCGCTGGAACGACCCGGCCATCACCACCCTCAACCCCGGCATCACCCTGCCGCCCGCGAAGATAAACGTTGTGCACCGCTCCGACGGCAGCGGCACCACCTACATCTTCAGCAACTACCTGTCCGCCGTCTCCCCGGCCTGGGCCGCCAAGGTCGGCACCGGCAAGTCCCTCACCTGGCCCGCCGGGGAAGGCGCCCAAGGTAACGGCGGCGTGGCCGTCGCGGTGAACCGCACCACGTTCTCCATCGGGTACATGGAACAGGCCTACGACCAGGGCCTGCTGCTGCCGTTCGCCGCCATCCGCAACCAGGCCGGGAACTACGTCACCCCGTCCGCCCAGACCGTCGCGGCCGACGCCGCCCAGAAACCCGCCATCAGCCCCACCGATTTCTCCATCGTCAACCAGCCCGGCGCGGCCAGCTACCCGATCAGCGGGTACAGCTGGGCGCTGGTCTACACCCGCCAGACCAGCCAGGCCACCGGGCAGACCCTCGTGGCCATGCTCGACTGGCTCACCCACGACGGCCAGGCTTACGCAGCCGGCAACGGCTACATCCCGCTGCCACTCCAGATCGAGCAACTCGCCCGCACCATGCTCCAGCAGATCACCGGCCCTGACGGGACGCACCTGCTGAGTTGACACGGACTCACCGTGAACGGCGCAGGTCAGCGTGCTCCGCAACAGCAGTACCGAGGAAGCTGGGACCCAAAGGCCCTGGCGGGATCCTCAGCGCGCGATCGTCTAGGGGCGCGGCGGGAATTGACTTGGCGGACCGGACTTGGTGGGGTTGGGGCATGGCTACCCCGGCGGGCTTTGTCGGGCGTGATGACGAGCTGTCCCGCCTGGTTGCCGCGCTGGCCAGCCAGACCCGGATGGTGCTCGTGGTTGGCGACGCGGGGGTGGGCAAGACGCGGCTGGCCGGGGAGGCCATGGCCCGGGCGGCGGCCACGGGAATGGTGACCCTGCGCGGGGAATGCCTGCCGCTGGGCGAGCGGCTGCCGCTGCTGCCGGTCGCCGCCGCGCTGGACGAGCTGGCCCGGCTGGACGGCGGCGCCCTGCTGGACACGGCGCTGGCGGCCGCCCCGGAGTACGTGCGGGCGGAGGTCGGGCGGCTGCTGCCCCGGCTCGGTCCGGGCACCGGGCCGGAGCAGGGCGGCTGGGAGCAGGGATGGCAGCGGGGGCGGCTGTTCCTGGCGGTGGCGGAGCTACTCGACGCGGCGGCTCGCGGGGGCGCGCTGGCGGGAGCGGCGGCTCGCGGGGGCGCGCTGGCGGGGGCGGCGGCTCGCGGGGGCGCGCTGGCGGGGGCGGCGAGCCGGAGTTCGGGGGGCGGGCTGCTGCTGGTCGAGGACGTGCACTGGGCGGACAGCGCGTCGCTGGATTTCCTGACCTTCCTGACCCGGGCCGGTTACCGCGACGCGGTAACGGTGGTGGCCACGTGCCGCGGCGACGAGGCCCTGACGGCGCCCGTGGCGGAGTGGCTGGCGCAGGTGCGGGGCGCGGCGGGGGTGGAGGAGATCCGGCTGGGCCCGCTGTCCCGGGCGGAGCTGGCCGGGCAGGTGGCCGCCCTGGCGGGCGGCCCGGTGCCGGCCCGGGTGGTCGACGAGCTGTACGCGCGGGCGGAAGGGAACCCGTTCTTCACCGAGCAACTGGTGGCCGCGACCCTGGCCGACGCGTCGGAGGGCGGGCCGCTGCGGGCCCCGGCCGGGCTGCCGGCCCGGCTGGCCGAGCTGCTCGCGGCCCGGGCGGGACGGTGCGCCGGTGACGCGCGCGCGGTGCTGGCGGGACTGGCGGTGGCGGGCCGGCCGCTGGCCGAGGAACCGCTGGCCGCGGTCACCGGCCTGAGCGCGGAGGCGGTACGCGGCGGGCTGCGGGAGCTGGCCGCGGCCCGGCTGCTGGCCGAGGACACCTCCGGGGGCGAGTACCGGCCCCGGCATGCGCTGCTGGCCGAGGCGGTGGCCGCCGGGCTGCTGCCCGGCGAGCGGGCCGCGCTGCACGGGTCCATGGCGCGCGCGCTCGCGGCGGGTGGCGGCCGGGGTGCCGCAGAGGTGGCCGGGCACTGGCAGGCGGCCGGGAATCCGGCCGCCGAGCTGCCCGCCCGGGTCGCGGCCGCCGAAGCCGCCGAGCGGGTGTTCGGTTACGCCGAAGCCGCGGCGCACTGGCAGCGGGCCATCGACCTAAGCCGGGAGATGCCCGGCGCCGCGGGGGGCCGGGACGCCGGGGTGGCGCGGACGGGCGGGAGACGGCCGGCACCGGGACGGCGACGGGCGGGGGACGGCAGGCGTCGGGGAATTGGGGATGGCGCGGATGTATGTGCGGGCCGTTGACACGCTTGACTTGTCCGGGGCCGGAGTGCGTGCGGAGCGGGTGGCCGAGGAGGCGTTCCGGCAGTTCGCCGGGCATCCGGACCCGGCGACGGCCGCGGCCGTGTGCCATCGCGCCGGGCGCTGGCGGGCGGCGGGCGGGCCCGACGCCGGGCTCGACCTGGTCAAGGAGGCGTTGCGGCTGTACGAGCAGGCGCCGCCGTCGGCCGATCAGGCCGAGGCGTGGCTCGACTACGCCGACATGTTCTTGTGGTCCGCCGGAGGCTGGTCCGACGGTACCGCCCCCGCGCTGAGCCGGGCGCTGAAGATCGCCGAGGCGACCGGCGCCACCGCGCTGATCCCCCGCGTGCTGGCCAGGATGGCCTCGAACGCGTTCCGGCGCGGGCAGGTCGAGGAGGGTTTCGCGGTCCTGGAACGCGGATGGATCCTGGCCCGGGCCGCCGACGACCGCAGCGCCCTGGTGTGGCTGGCCGCGAACGAGAGCGACGCGCTGCTCAAGCTGGCCCGGTTCGCGAAGGCCGCCGAGGTGGCGATGCGCGCGCTGGGCACCGCGCGCGAGGCCGGCGTGCAGGCTTCGTGGCGGGCCACCATCCTGGCCTCCAACGCCTCCGAAGGGCTGCTGGCCGGCGGGCGCACCGCGGAGGCCGCGGCGCTGATCGACCCGCTGATCACCGGGCCGCCGGACCGCGACAGCTGGCTGGTGCACCTGGCGCGGGCCGACATCGACCTGCTGCGCGGCGATGCCGAGGCGGCCGCCGCGCGGCGGCGGCTGACCGACGCCATTCCCGCCCGGCTGGGCTACTACGTCGACTACGCCCGCGAGTCGGCGCAGCGGGTCGTGGAGCTTGCGGTGTGGACCGCGCGCCCGGGCGACGCCCTGGCGGAGGTCCGCCGCGTTCTCGGGTTGTTCAAGGTCGCGGACCTGACCATCTTCTGCGGACGGCTGCTGGCCACGGGCATGCGCGCCTGCGCCGACCTGGCCGAACAGGCCCGGGCGCGGCGCGACGAACCCGCCGTCCGGGCCGCCGCGGCCGCCGCCGACGGCCTGGTGTCGTGGGTGGATCAGATGGCGGGAGCCCCGTTCGCCGAGCACCGGTTCGTGGCCACGACCGCGGCCGAGCGGGCCGGCTGGGACGCCGAGCGGACCCGGCTAGCCGGGGCCAGCGACCCGGAGGCGTGGAGCCGCGCCGCGAAGACCTGGGACGAGCTGGGTTGCCCGCACCGCGCCGGGTACGCGTGGTGGCGGCAGGCCCAGGCGGAGCTGGACGCGGGACGCCAGGTCGCCGCGGCGGCCGGCGCGCTGCGGGCCGCCGCGGTCGCCGCCGACGGGCACGCGCCGCTGCTGGCGCAGGTCCGGCTGCTCGCCGAGCGGGCCCGCATCCGGCTCGAGCCTCAGGCCGCCGGGCCGGGGAACGGCGCCCGCGCCGATGCGCGACGGGCCCCAGGCCGCCGCGGAAGGCCAGGCGGCGCCCGCGCCGGCGCGCTACGGGCTGACCGACCGGGAGCTGGCCGTGCTGCGGCTGCTGGCCGCCGGGCGCAGCAACGCGCAGATCGGCGCCGAGCTGTACATCAGCCCGAGCACGGCCAGCGTGCACGTCACCAGCATCTTGCGCAAGCTCGGCGTCTCCAGCCGGGTGCAGGCGGCCGCGCTGGCCGAACGCGCCGGCCTGCTGCCGCCCGGGCCGGCCTGAAAAACACGGTCAGGCGGGCGGCCAGAGCTCGATCCGGTTGCCCGGGCGGGCGCCACACCAGGAGGCGCTAAGCACCCCGCCGGGGAATCTAAGCACCCGCGCTGTGCGATCGCACGATCCCCGCCGCCCCTGCTTAGCCGCACGCTCGGGCTATGGCAAACATCGATACAAGCGCCTGCGTGCTGCGCACCCGGGGGCTGCACAAGAACTACGGCCGCGAAGCGGGCCTGGTCCGCGCGGTGGACGGAGTCGACCTGAGCGTCGCGCCCGGCGAGACGGTCGCGATCATGGGGCCGAGCGGCTGCGGCAAGTCGACCCTGCTGTACCTGCTCGGCGGGCTGGACCGGCCCACGGGCGGCGAGATATGGCTGGACGGGCAGGACCTAAGCCGGCTGTCCGAGCGGGCGCTGGCCCGGCTCCGGCGCGAGGCCATCGGATTCGTGTTCCAGGCCTTCCACTTGATGGACGAGCTGACCGCGGTGGAGAACGTGGAGCTGCCCGCGCTGCTGGCCGGGCGCGCACCGCGCGCGGCGCGGCAGCGGGCGCAGGAGCTGCTGGAGCGGGTCGGGCTGGCCAGCCGGGCCGGGTTCTTGCCCGCGCAGCTGTCCGGCGGCCAGCGGCAGCGGGTCGCGGTGGCCCGGGCCCTGGTCGCCGACCCGCTGGTGGTGCTGGCCGACGAACCGACCGGCAACCTCGACAGCGCCTCGGCCCGGGACGTGCTGCAGCTGTTCGACGAGCTGCACGGGGCCGGGCAGACGCTGGTCATCGTCACCCACGACGTCCAGGTCGCCGCCACCGCCGACCGGATGATCTCGATGCGCGACGGGGCGTTCATCGACCAGACCACGCCGTCGCGGGACACCAGCGGGCACCTCGGCGCCCTGGCCGGGATGGAGGGCTGAGACATGGGCAAGTTCCTGCTCGTCCGCCGGCTGGCCGCCCGCGACCTGCGGCGCCACAAGGCCCAGGCGGCGCTGCTGTTCCTGGCCATCACCGCGGCCACCGCCGTGCTCGCCCTGGGCCTGGCCCTGAGCGGCGTGACCAGCCAGCCCTACCAGCAGACCCGGGTCGCGACCAAGGGCCCGGACGTGGTGGCGTCGCTGACCACGCCGGGCCAGGCGACGGCGCTGATCCACGCCCGCGGCGTCACCGCCGCCAGCGGCCCCTATCCGGTGACGTACGCGCTGCTCCGGGTCGACGGGCGGGTGGCCGGGGCGGAAGCCGAAGGCCGCGGCGAAGCGCCGGCCGCCGTCGACCAGCCCGAGCTGACCGCCGGCCGCTGGGTGCGCCCCGGCGGCGTGGTGATCGAGCGGGCCTTCGCCGAGGCGCTCGGCGTGAGCACCGGCGACCGGCTCACCCTGAACGGCCAGTCGTTCACCGTGGCCGGGATCGCGGTCAGCGCGGCCGTGGCGCCCTACCCGAACATCTGCTACAGCGGCTGCGAATTCAACAGCGAGCTGGCCGGCGCCGGGATCGGCGCGAAGCAGATCGGGCTGATCTGGATGACCGAGCCCGCCGTCACCAAGCTGGCCCCGGCGGCCAACCCGGTGGACACCTACCGGCTGAACCTCAGGCTCCGTGACCCGGACCAGGCGCAGGCGTTCGCCAGCCGCTACACCGTCCACGGACCGTCCGGGCCGACCTTCAGCACCCCGCAGGACAACACCGTCAGCGTCCAGGACGTCAACTTCAGCACCTGGCAGAACCTGGCCTCCGCCGACGGGCTGCTGGTCACCGACGAGCAGTCCGTCCTGGTGGCCGGGGCCGTGCTGTTGTGCGTGCTCGCGCTGGCCAGCGTGGCGGTCCTGGTCGGCGGCAGGCTGGCCGAGAGCACCAGGCGGGTCGGTCTGCTCAAGGCCGCGGGCGGCACGCCGGGCCTGATCGCGGCCACGTTCCTGGCCGAGAACCTGGTCCTGGCGCTGGCCGCGGGGGCGGCCGGGCTGGCCGCCGGAGTCCTGGCCGCCCCGCTGCTCACCAACCCGGGCGCCGCCCTGGTCGGCGCGCCGGGTGCCCCCGCGCTCACCCCGCTCATGGTCGCGGCGGTCTTCGGCGTGGCGCTGGTCGTCACGCTCGCGTCCACGCTCACCCCCGCCATCCGGGCCGCCCGCAGCAGCACGGTCCGCGCGCTGGCCGACGCGGCGCGCCGGCCCCGGCGGCACGGCACGCTGATCCGGCTGTCCCGCAGGCTGCCCGCCCCGGCGTTGTTCGGGCTGCGGATGGCGGCCCGCAGGCCGCGCCGCGCGCTGCTCAGCATGGTCAGCCTCGCGGTCGCCGTCTGCGGCATCGTCGCCGTGCTCGCCTTCCGCGCCACCGTCGACGCGACGCTGACCGGCGGGCTGGCCGACGGGCTGGTCAACCCGGTGGTCAGCCGGGACACCCAGATGCTGGCGGTGATCACGGTCATGCTGGTCACGCTGGCGGGGCTGAACGCCGTCTGCACGGCGTGGGCCACGGTGCTCGACGCCAGGCGCCCGGCCGCGCTGATGCGCGCGCTGGGCGGGCACTCACGGCAGGTCAGCACCGGCCTGCTGGCCGCGCAGCTGCTGTCCGCGGTACCCGGCACGATCCTGGGCGTCCCGCTGGGCCTGCTGTTGTTTACGGCCGTGGGCAGGCACCACACCGCGCAGCCCCCGGCGCTGTGGATCGCCGCCGCGGTGCTCGGCACCCTCCTGGTCGTGGCCGGGCTGACCGCGATCCCGGCCAGGATCGGCGCCCGCACCCCGGCGCCGCAGATCCTGCAGTCCGAAACGGCGTGATCCTGGCGTCCCGTGCGTCCGCGCCGCTGGCACCGGGCGTTCTGCGGCGGCTCGAGGGGTGGCCGGTGGCACGCACCACGGCCCGTTCGGTAGAAAAGACACTTTTAAAGCCGAACGGACCGTGAGGTATGCATGGTGACGGTGGGGATCGTGGGAGCGGGGCTGGTGGGGCTGGCGGTGGCCAGGCAGCTCGCGGTGTCCGGCGTGCCGGTGATCGTGTGGGAGAAGGAGCCGGGAGTGGCGCGGCATCAGTCCTCGCACAACTCCGGGGTGGCCCACGCCGGGATCTACTACCCGCCCGGGTCGGCCAAGGCGCGGAACTGCCGGCGCGGGGTGGAGCTGCTGCGCGCCTACTGCGCGGAGCGGGGCCTGCCGCTGGGACGAGCGCGGCAAGCTGGTGGTGGCCCGGGACGAGGTGGAGACGGGGCGGCTGCGGGAGACCTGGGGGTGCATCTGACGCCGCGGGTCGACGGTGCGGTGGACCTGGGGCCGAACGCGGTGCTGGCGCTGGCCCGGGAGGGGTACCGGTGGCGTGACGTGTCGGCCTCGCAGCTGGCCCGGCTGGGCGGTTCGGCGTCGTTCCGGCGGCTGGCCAGGCGGAACTGGCGGGCGGGGGTGCGCGAGATGCGCGGCTCGCTGTCGCGGCGGGTGTTCCTGGCCGAGGCGCGCAGCTACCTGCCCTGGCTGCAGGCCGGCCACGTTGTTCCGGCGCCGGCTGGGGTGCGGGCCCAGGCGGTGGACCCGGACGGGTCCCTGGTCGACGACTTCCGGCTGCACACGATCGGGCCGGTGACCGCGGTGCGCAACGCGCCCTCCCCCGCCGCCACCGCTTCCTTGGCCATCGCCGAGCAGATCGTCGCCGAGCTGGCACTCGCCCCGCGCACCAGCGGGTAACCGCAGGCTCGACACGGTATCGCGGGACTGTGGTCCCGCGGGCAGGCAACCTTCGGCACTGTGCCCGCCGGGAGCCCGGCCGTAGCCTGGCCGGACTCCGCTACGGATGGTGAGACATGAACGCTGTTGGTGCCCTGGCTGCTGGCCGAGGTCACGGGAGATCCTGGCCCGGGCCGCGACCGCTGGTGTTCGCGGCCATGCTCGGCCTGGCGGTGGCGTCGTGCGGCGGGTCTGGCCGCCCGGCCGCCAGCGGGCCGCCGGCCAACTCGCTGACCGTGCGGTCCTGCACGGTTGATGACCAGGCGGCCCGGTGCGGGACGCTGATCGTGCCAGAGGACCGGCTCACCGGCCAGGGCCGCACGATCCCGGTCCGGTTCGTGGTCTTCCCGGCCACGGGCGGGGATCGGCTACCTGACCCGCTGGTCTTCTTCGCCGGCGGACCTGGCGACTCGGCGATAACTGCCTCCTCGACGTGGCTGCCGATCCTGCAGAGCCTGAGCCTGCACCGGGACCTGGTGTTCATCGAGCAGCGCGGCACCGGCCAGTCGAACCCGATGAACTGCCCGGCGTTCCCCGCCACACTGGCCGATAAGGCCGCGCTGCGGGCCAGCGTCGAGTCCTGCCTGACCCGCCTGCCGGGCGATCTGCGCTTCTACACCACCGCCATGTTCACCGACGACGTGAGCCAGATCCTGACGGGTCTGCACTACGCCAAGGCCAATCTCATCGGGGGCTCCTACGGGCCGACCGCCGAGCAGGTGTTCCTGCAGCGCCATCCGGGCCAGGTACGGACGATGACCATGCTCAACGCGAGCCTGCTCAGCGTCCCGATGTTCCAGCGGGAGCCCGGGAACGCCCAGCTGGGCCTGGATCACGTCTTCGCCCTGTGCCAGCGCCAGCCCGGTTGCCGACGGGCGTTCCCGCACCTGGGCGCCGAGTGGGCCGCCCTGTGGAGCTCGCTCGGCAAGTCCCCTTGGGTCCTGCCGGCCACGCAATCGCCCACCGCGAAGATGGAGCGCGTGGACCAGGGCACGGTCGCGGGCTGGATCTACCAGGCTCTGCATACCAGCGAAATAGCCCCGATCCCGGTCATCGTGCACACCCTCGGCACGGCCGCCAACAAGGCCGCCGCCCTGGTGTCGGTGATCAAGGCCCTGCAGGCCGCGGGCCTGAGCGGGCCAGGTGGCGGCGCCACCCCGATGATGCAGTACGAGATCGTGTGCGCTGAGCCCTGGGCGAGCCGCCAGTTCGCGCCGACGCCGGATCAGCGGGACAGCTTCTACTACCAGACGGACCTGGATACCGCGAAGTGGTACCAGTACGTCTGCCCGCTGCTACCCAGGTCCGCCGCCGCGGTGGGCAGCCAGCAGCTGACGGCCTCCCAGGTACCGGTGCTGGGCTTCAGCGGCGACGCCGACCCGAACGATCAGCCACGGAACATGGCCGGGGCGCGGCAGTTCTGGCCCGACAGCCTCGACCTCACCCTGCCCGGCCAGGGACACTACTTCAGCTCGGCGAACGGCTGGGACTGTGAGAGCGCGCTGATCCGGGTGTTCGTCCAGCGGGCCAGCACGGCCCGCCTGGACACCAGCTGCGTGGCCAACACCCCCGCCCCGGCCTTCCCCCCGACCCTGCGGGACCTGGCGAGCAGCGCCTAGCGGGACACCGGGTGAGCGGCAGTCCGGCTGGCGAGTAGCCTGCGGTGGTGAGCGTGATCGACTGGCTGCTTGACGGCGATCCGGCGATCCGCTGGCAGGTGCTGGCTGATCTCACGGACGCGCCGGCCGGCGAGGCGGCGGGCGAGCGGGCCCGGGTGGAGCGCGACGGGTGGGGCGCGCGGCTGCTCGCGGCGGAGGATCCCGACGGGTTGTGGGCGGGCGGCGCGTGCTTCCCGGCGTCCTACGCCGGCGGTGAGCCGGGGCAGCCGTGGACGGCCACCATGCACACGCTGCAGACGCTGCAGCTGCTCGGGCTGGACCCGTCCTCGGGGTCCGCGCGCCGGGCGATCGGGCTGGTGGCGGAGAACGGGCGCTGGGAGCACGCCGGGCAGCGGTACTTCGACGGGGAGGTCGAGCCGTGCATCAACGGCCGGACGATCGAGACCGGGGCCTACTTCGGGGTGGACGTCGCGGCGTTGGTCGAGCGGATCCTCACCGAACGGCTGGCTGACGGCGGCTGGAACTGCGAGGCCGAGAACGGCTCGGTGCGATCCTCGTTCGACACGACGATCAACGTGCTCGACGGCCTGCTGGAATTCGAGCGGGCGACCGGCGGATCCGATGCGGTCCGCACGGCCCGGCGGAGTGGTGAGGAGTACCTGCTCGAACGCGGGCTGTTCCGCCGCCGGAGCACGGGGGAGGTCGTCCAGGCGGCGTACCTGGAGTTCGCGTTCCCGTACTACTGGCACTACGACGCGCTGCGGGCGCTTGACTACTTCCGGCGTTCGGGGGCGGATCCCGATCCCCGGATGGCGGAGGCGGTGGCGGTCGTCCGGTCCAAGCAGCAGGCGGAAGGCTGGTGGCTGCTCGACCGCATCCATCCCGGGTGTGTGCACTTCGACCTGGAGGGCCCGGCGGGGACGCCGAGCCGGTGGAACACCCTGCGCGCGCTGCGGGTGCTCAGCTGGTGGCACGGGCTGGAGAGCGGCGGGTAATTTCCGCGCTCCGGTGCCGCTTATGCCCTGGCAATGCCATGATACGACGAAACGGTGACCATCC
Organism: uncultured Actinomycetes bacterium; assembly: GCA_963819785.1. Lineage (GTDB taxonomy): Bacteria > Actinomycetota > Actinomycetes > Streptosporangiales > Streptosporangiaceae > Palsa-504. Next base: position 336,924 of record CAWFXW010000028.1, read on the forward strand.
TATTAATAGGTCAGATTTTGGCGTTTCTTGTACGATTTCAGCCCATAGTGCGTATTCAACCAGTATCGTACTGTCCTGGTCGGCATACAGACCGTAATGTCCGGCCAGAGCGGAGGAACGATGAAGAACACCCACAAACGATGGGGTCTTTTCGCGGGCCTGATCCTGGTAGCCGGGAGCTTGCTCGCGATGACTCCGATGGCGGCAAGCGCAGCGCAGCCACCCAATGCCTGCAGCCTGTCGCCCCGCGACGGGCACATCGCCGGCATCGTGCTAGCCCAAGGCCCGTGCACGAACGCAGCCGCCGGCGCCATCAGCCGCGCCGCCGCCGTCAAAGCCAGCGACCCCGCCAATGGCACGCCGCCGCTGCTCTTCCACGGCGGCCCGGTGATGATGACGCAATCGACCGGCCCGCTGATCGTCACGCCGATCTTCTGGAATCCGGCTGGCGACCGGATGTCGCTGGCCTACAAGGTCGTCATCCTCAAATACCTCCTGGCCGTGACCCTGGCCAGCGGCCAGAACAGCAACGTGTACTCGACCTTGAACGAGTACTCCGGCACCAACGGGCAAATTCATTACCAGGTCAGGCTCGGCTTGCCGGTCAATGACACCGACCCGCTGCCCGCGAGCGGCTGCACGGTGGCCAGCACGGACACCGCCAACATCTACGGCGACGGCTCCGGCTACAACGCCTGCCTGGACGATGCTCAGCTGCAGACCGAGATCGACCACGTCACCGCGGCCCGTGGCCTGCCGCACAACCTCTCGCACATCTACGTGCTGTACACGCCCAAGCACATCGAGTCGTGCTTCTTCTCCGGATCGACGACCACCGCGGCTAACGCCTGCACGATCAACTACCAGCCGAGCGCGGCCTACTGCGCTTACCACAGCGATGCCACGAGCAACGCCATCTACGCGAACATGCCCTTCCCGATCTACGACTCCAAGACCAGGTTCACGTGCGGGACCGAGTTCAACTTCGGCACGATCGAGTCGCCGAACGGTAACCCTGACGCCGACGTCGAGATCAGCCCCACCAGCCACGAGATCTCTGAGGCGATCACCGACCCGGACACCAACACCGGCTGGTTCGACTCCAGCGGCTTCGAGAACGGCGACGAGTGCGCCTACATCTTCGGAGCGACGCAGGGCACGGCCGGGCATCTCTACAACCAGGTGATCGCCGGCTTCCATTTCCTGACCCAGGAGGAATTCAGCAATAAGGACTTCGCCATAACCGCCGGCGGGTGCGTGCAGAGCGCCTCAGCCGAGGCCTGATCGCGCCCAGATAGGCATCCGACAGGTCTGAGTAGAGGCTAGGGGCGCGGTTCCGGGAGCGATCCCGGAACCGCGCCCCGGTCTTGTTCATTGCTTACTCGGGCATGGAATCTGCGGCGGTGATGGTGCAGGTGCCGGTGCGGAGGGTTGCTATCGTGCGGTTATGGACGACGGGTGGCGCGTCTGCATTGCGTTCGGCGTCCTGCCGCGCAGCGCGGCCCGGGCCGCCACCAGGACATAGGTCACGGTGCTGAAGGTTTCGCTGGCCCACGCGTTGAACTTAAGAGCGCGGCCACTGCGCTGTCGCGATTGCTTGCTGCTCTGAGGGCAGCCCTGCCCTACACTGTGCCCCGGCCACGGCAGGTGGAGCATGGGACGGGAATCTGACCCTTTCCTTTGCACGTCACACAGATGCGCGCCAAGGGATCCCTCTTACTGGGATCGTGGCCGAGTCCGCCACATCGGAGCCACAAGTGCGAAAACCTGCACCTCCGGAGCCACGACACGTTGGACAGGTCGCAGAATTTGAATGAAATGACATCGGACCACCCAGATTCATGAATGGCTCAAGCCTGAATACAGGCCGGAGACTGTCCCGTTGCTTGTAGGCATCGAGAGTGAAGCGTGACGTCGCTACCCCTAGCGTAAGAAGGCCGATGGACTCGTCGTCACTGCTGCGCGGAACTAGGCTTGGATATCCGCTACCTTGACCCTCCCAGGCGCGTAAATCTGGCTTGTACGATACGCGCCGTCCGATGCAAGGTCAATTACCGTAATAATGAGAGTTGTGCTCCGGCTATGTCTTTACCTGTCCGGGCGGCTGCCTGGGAATCGTCCGATGCCCGGACAGCCACGCCTGGGAGTGGTACCTCGCAGACACTTGACGATTGAGGCTAACGAGGTCCAAGCCATAACCGGCCCAGTACGCGAGGGGCGACGATCGGCGGCGCCGTAGTCTGCTCAGGCGACCGTGCAGCCTCCAGACCGGCCGGAAGCACGCCTCGGCGAAGCGCCAGATGGTGCCCCATCGGCGAGGCCGGACGGGCGCCCATATCCTGGGCCCGCCCGGGCGGACCTCGGAGCCGCGGCCGCCGGGTCATAGGCACCCAGTGGCGCGCCATGTTCGCCTGCCGCTTCCGGCGGTTGGCCTCTGGGTGCCGGTATGTGGAGTGCGGCTGACGCTGGGTTACGGCGTTCTCGTCAGTCCTGTTGGTCACGTAAGACCTCACGGTGCGCTGGTGCGGACGATGGTGCCGTGGTCGTGACGGGCACCTCATCGGCTGCACGCCTTTAGGAATTTCTGACGTGCAAATGATCGAGGCAACGTTCATACCCGCGACTCGTTTGGGACGCGTACGCTGGTCGCTCGTCCCGATCCTCGCTCTGGTCGTCTGGGGCATAAGATTTGACCTGAAGCGGCGTCGGCGCCACGCCGCCCTTACCACTCACGACATCGGGTCGGCGGCACGAAGGGCCCAGGCGAACGCCGACGCCCGTAACGTGGGGTGGACCGACTCCGGTGGCGGGAGTGCCGGGAGTATCTGAGCAAACTGGTCGCCGGGGCGCGGGATTGCCCGGTGCGGGAGTGCAGGAAGACGCGCTTGCCCTCGCCGCGCGGCGACCGCGCGGGCCGCCTGGTCGACGGCGTAGTGCGGGTTGTTGTTGTCGCCGGGGTGTTCGGCCAGCCAGATCTGAAGGTGGTCGCGGGGCGGGACGGCAGGAAAGTCGGCCCAGCCGACCTGGCACAGCGACACTACCGCGTCCGCGCTGTCATCGCCGATCCGGATCGCGGCCGCCAGCGCGTCCTCCAGGTGCCGGCAGGCGATCTGGCCGGGATGGGCGGGAGTGTGCGCGACCGCGGACCAGGCGGCCTGCAGGGCGGTGACGCAGAATCCGTTCGGATTGAATGACGACGGAGGCTGCGACCAGGCATCGCCCAGGTGACGCGCCCAGCCTTCGCGACGGCCCACCGGGATCAGGTCTAGCCCGGCGGCGGGGCCCTGCGCGGTGCCGTGCACGACCGCGCCGCGGATCGCGGCGCACCACAGCACGCAGGCAGCCCGCCGCCCTCCATCACCGGCGCCTCGCCCGGGGCGGGCGGGACCGCGAACTCATACGGAACTCCCAGCGCGTCCCCGCAGGCCGCGGCGAGCAGGACTCCCGCAGCGCGGTCGAGTTGCCGCGGCGGCAAGGCGATCCGGGCCGGCGTGGTGGTCTCCCTGCGTGCACCTCACTGAAGCCTGCGAGGCGACGTTATCTAGCCGGGAGCCAGCGGGGTCATGCGGGGTAGCTTTCCTTGACGATCTGCAGGTGCCGCCAGCTCTGCACCCGCGGGAAGCCCGCCGCGGTTGTGCTGCACCGTGCCCTCCGCGCCGCGGCGCACCGGTCGTTCAGCCAGTCAGTACACGACTAAACCGGACGGCTTGTCATATTAGTGGACAGAAACTACTTTTCAGCGCCAGGTGGCGGTCCGCGATCGTTATGGCCTCCTCGCAGAGGCTTTAACGAGGTGGTCTCGGCGGGCCCGCCGAGCCCGGAAACTGCCTGTGAAGAATGGTCGCATCGGGTACGCGAGGACCCTATTCGGAGCGTTAGACCGATCGTCGCGGAAAGTCCTGCCGCGGGGGTAAGTCGCGGGTTCGCGTAGTCTCGTAGTGTCCATTCATGCATCTGGGAGAGCAGTTACCGAGCTTTGGTTCCTGTTGACCGGGTCGGAGGTGTCGTGAGCGGAGGTCGTTTCGAGAGGTTCGGCGAGACCGCAGACGACGGTTTCCACGCGGACCAGCAGACCGGCGAGGTAAAAGATATCCCGGTGACCGCCGGAAACGTACGGTGGGAGCGCCCCACCACGCGAAGTTTCTGGAACGCGCTGGCCGACCCGGAACGCGAAGCGCTTGCGGCGGCCGGGGTGGAACACGTCTTTCGGGCCGGGTCAGTCCTGTGCCGCGCCGGCGATGAAGCCTCGCACGTGATGATCATCGACTCCGGCTGGGTCAAGGTCAGCGTCAAGGCCAGCGCTGGATCTGAGGCCAGGGAGGAGATCCTCGCGATACGCGGCCAAGGCGACCTGGTAGGTGAGAGTGCCCTCACCGCCCAAGTGCGATCGGCCACTGTGACGGCGCTGGATGAGGTGTCGGCGATGGTGGTGCCCGCGGAGTGGTTCGCCGAGTTCCTGCTCGGTCATCCTCGCGCCAGCGCCGTGCTGCAACGGCAGATAATCGAGCGCCGCGAAGAGGACAGGACGCGGCTTTCCCTGGGCGAGCCAGCCGGCGCCGAGCGTCGCCTGGCGTGGCTGCTGCTTGAACTGGCGCGGCGGCGAGGCGGCTACCAGCAGGTTTCATCTGCGACATTCACATTGCCAATATCGCAGCAGGAGCTCGCGGAGTGGGCTGGCACGAGTCTGGACGCCGTCGGCCGGTTCCTCCGGTCGTGGCGGGAGCGCGGAATCATTGCGCGCAGTGACCGTCCGCGGCGGCTCACCGTCGCCGACCTTGACGGACTGGCCATCGTTTGCGGCGCGACACCATCCGCTCAGCCGAGGCCAGCGGGCGGACGGGCGGCCGAAGCTTCCGGGCCTGTGGCTGACGAGCGCCCCGCGGCGGCATTGACAGCCCCGAACGCGAAACTGCCATATGGTGCACCGCAACCTACCGCAACGCGCCGTCTGCCTTCGTGGCTAGAAGAGTCCGCTGAACCGCTGAACTGCTCGGTCTTGTTTACTGACGTGGCGGATTTCGGTAACCCGGAGCGAAATGACCATGACCGTCAGGCGGTGCGAGACGCGTTGTACGAGATCTCGCGGTCGGCCCTCGAAGCATCTGGTGTGCCATGGGAAAACTGCTACTGCGAAGACCGAGGCGACGGCACCGTTATCGTCGTACCGCCCATGATCGCGACCGTGCGAGTAGTCGACCCGCTGATCCCAGAACTGGCGAGCCGCCTGCGGCAGTACAACCGGCGAGCCAGCGAAGTAGTGCAGATACGACTGAGAGTGGCGCTGCATGTGGGTCCGGTAAGCCGAGATGCCGAGGGCATGAACGGCGAGGCCATTATTGTCGCGGCCCGCATTCTGGACGCGCCCGCACTCAAAGCGAGACTCGCCGCCGATCACGCGGATCTGATGTTCGCTGCATCGGACTACGTCTACGACCATGTCATAAGACATTGCGTGGGAAGAGTGGATTCCGCCTCCTTCGAGCACGTGGATTACGAGGTTAAGAAGATACGGGTTTCAGCCTGGGTCCACATGGCTGGAGGAGCGGTACTTCAGGGACAGCCAGACAGCCAGCCGGGCGGGAACCCGCCCTCGTCATCGGCGAGTGCTATTGATCAGCCGGGCAACGGTCAGTCTGCGGTCTCCGGCGAATGGGCCGGCCCACAACCGGTGGCGGCTCCACTGGGCAGGCTTCCCGCTGAGATACGCGGACGCGACGGGCTACTTGAAGAGTTGCGTCGCGCGCTGCGGCCCTACCCATGGCGGGCGAGCCGGGCCTTCGTGATCGCCGGGATGGGCGGCCTCGGAAAGTCGACCATTGCACTTGAGGCGACCCGGATGGCGAGGGCCCGTGGCTACCGTGTGTGGTGGGTCGGTGCCGCGGATACGGCCTTGCTGACCGGCGGGATGCTGGAGGTGCTGCGAGAGCTCCGCGCACCGGAAACGGTGATGGCACCGGTACGCGAAGGCGCACCGACCGCACCCGGGCGGGCGTGGGAGTTTCTCAATGGCGAGCATCTGGCCGGCCGACGATGGCTCCTGGTGTTCGACGGGGCTGACCACGCCGCCGTGCTCGCGGGCACCGACACGAGAACTCCCGCGGACGGCACTGGATGGCTGCGGAATGACCCGTCGGGAATGGTCATTGTGACCACCCGGAACCGCGATCCTCAGGTCTGGGGAACCAGGGTCATCTTGCGCGAACTTAAACCGCTCGACGACGAAGCTGGAGCTGAGGTACTGCGGGACCTAGCCCCGGATATGGCCGATCCCGCCGGGCAGGAAGCGCAACGGCTGTCCCGCCGCCTGGGGGGCTTGCCGCTGGCGTTGCACTTGGCTGGCGCCTACCTGGGGTCACCGTTCGCCCGTTGGTCGAGCTTCGCTGCTTATCACGATGCGCTGGATAGCGTCGAACTACCCGCGGCGCTGGACGACATCGAGGGGCCAGGCGCCGACACGCGGGCTACGCTGCAGCGGACCTGGGACCTGTCACTTGACGCACTAGCGACCGAAGGGCGACCGCAGGCCAGGCAACTCCTGCTGGTCCTGTCGTGCTTCGCGCCCGCCACGCCGATCCCGGCCCGGCTGCTGCAGCCGAAGCCTTTCGTCGAGGTGCTGACCCAGTACGCAGGCCGAAGGGCCAGTATCACGGGCGAGAACGGTGAACTCCTGCGTAGTCTGCGTGAGGGCTTGCAGGGGCTGTCGCGCACCGGGCTGATCGAGATCTCCGGAAGTGACGGCCCGGGCGGCCTGAACGCTGTCACCATGCATCCCGTGGTCGCCGACGTGAACCGAAGGCGGCTATCCACCCTGGCCGCAGCCGACCGAGCCGCTGTGCAAGCCACGGCCGCCACGCTGCTCGAGGTGGCGGCCGCCGGGCTCGAGGCCACCAGGCCGATCGACTGGCCCGCCTGGAGGCTCCTCGTTCCGCATGTCAACGCCGCGATTGACCTGCTCGCGGCCGACTTGGATCGGGTGCTGCTGGCCCGTCTGCTTGCGGTCAGCGCATCTTGCCTTGAGGCCCTGCTGGGCGGTGGCCGCCGGGCGGTCGCGGAAAAACTCGCCGAGGCGAACGTCGTGGCCGCGGCCCACCTGAGCCGCGAGGATCCTGCCGCCATGACGGCGCGAGGTCAGCTTGCGCTTACCCTGGTCAGGCGAGGACGAGTCGGCGAGGCCGAGATGCTTTACCGTGACCTGCTAGACGACCGACTCCATGTCCAGGGCGACGATCATCCCGACACCCTGGCCACCAGGCACGATCTCGCCGCGGCGATCGGCCTGCAGGGGCGGTACGGCCAGGCCGAGCAGTTGTACCGGCAGTTGCTCGATGACGACTACCGGCTGCTGGGTCCGGACCATCGTCATACCCTGGCGGCACGGCACAACCTGGCCCGGATGATCGGCCTGCAAGGCCGGTACACCGAGGCCGAGAAACTATGCCGGGAAGTCCTCCAAGACCAGCGCCGGCTTCTCGGTAACCGTCACCCTGACACGCTGGCGACCTGGCACAGCCTTGCTCGCATCGCCGGGATGGCCGGGCGGTACGCCGAAGCGGAGCAGATGTACCGGCAGGTCCTCGACGCACGGCGCCGGGTCCTGGGGAACGATCATCCGGATACGTTGTCGACCCGCCACCGGCTGGCCCGGATGATCGGCCTGCAAGGCCGCTATACCCAGGCCGAGGAGCTGTGCCGGGAGATCCTGGAGGACCGTCGACGGCTACTCGGCGACGACCATCCCGACAACCTGGCCACCAGACACCGGCTGGCCCGGATGCTCGGTTTGCAAGGTCGCTATGCCGATGCCGAGCCGCTGTTCCGCCAGGTGCTCGCGGCGCGGCGCCGTACGCTGGGCGACGACCACCCCGACACGCTGGCCACCGGCCATCGACTGGCCTGGCTCATCGGCCGGCAGGGCCGGTACGCCGAGGCGATGGAAATGGTCAGCCACGTGCTCGGTGGCCGCAGGCAGATGCTCGGTGACGACCACCCGGACACGCTGGCCGCACGGGAAACCCTCGCCTGGCTCACCGGCCTGCGCAACAGACTCGGCGAAGCCGAAGAGCTATGCCGGGATGTGCTTGCCGCCCGGCTCCGGATCCTCGGCCCGACCCATCCTGACACTCTGACCACCCGCGCCTCTCTAGCGTGGCTGACCGAACTGAAGGGCCGCTTTCCGGAGGCTGAACGGCAATACCGTGACGTGCTCTCCGACCGGCAAGACACGCTGGGTCCTGGCCACCCAGACACGCTAGCTACCCGCCAGGACGTGGCCCGGATGATCGGCAGGCAAGGCCGGTTCGCCGAGGCCGAGCAGATGACTCGCGACGTGCTCGCCGACCGGCGCCGGGTCCTGGGTGACGACCACCCCGACACCCTCACTTCGCGGGCCACTCTCGCCTGGCTCGCGGCCCGCGAAGGCCACAACGCCGAGGCCGAGGAGCTATACCGGCAACTCCTCGCCGACCGTACCCGGGTCCTCGGGGCCAACCACCCTGACACCGAGGCCACACGCAATGAACTCGGGCAGCTCTTAGCGGCTCGCTAGCGCGTAAACAGTGAGCGATGGACCGGAAGCCACAGATCTGGCCGGACCTGGTGCCATAGCTATCCCTGGGACGCTGGCGCTGCCTGCGACTGGGCGGTGCCGGGTGCGCAGATGAAATTCGCGTAGGGGGGAGGGCGGCGGGCCGGGGGCGGGGGCTGCATGGTGCAGTGCGCCTCGATCCAGCGCACCCGCGGGTCCGGGCCCGGCGGCGATACCGGGAGCACGAATACCCGCACGTAGCCGCGGTTGATGTCGGCCTGCAGCGTGGCCAGCGTCGGGGCCGGGACGTTGCCGAGGTAGCCGCCGATCGGCAGCACCTCCACGCCGCCGTACAGGATGTAGTTCTGGGCGAGCCCGGAGGTGTCCGTGGCGAACAGGGCGTCACCGGGTGGCGTCTCGAGTTCTAGTCGCTGGACGGTCGTGGTGAGCTTGGGCGCGTCGGCGGCCAGCAAATGGCTGACGTGCGCGGTCCTCGACGACTCGAACGGGGTGTCAAACGGGCCCAGGCCGCCGACGACGGAGCTCACCGACGCCGCCGCGGGCAGCAGGAGCACGGCGGCACCGGCGAACGCGACCTGGGTCAGGTGCCCGCCCGTGCCTGACGAGCGCAGCAGCAGCTGAGCGACGGCGGCCACCGCCACGACCAGCGCCACCACGGTGAGCACGACCGGGCCGGATGCCGTCCCGGACATCAGGTAGGCGCCGTAGCCGGCGCAGCCGAGCACCGTCGCGGCCACGATCAGCCGCACCCGGGCCGGCCACGGACCGGGTTCGCACGCGGCGAGGCCGGTGCCGCAGAGCGCGGCCACCGCGGGGACCAGCGCCGCGACGTAGTAGGAGTTGATGTACGTGCCGGCGCTGAAGAAGACCGCGAGGATCAGCCACCAGCCGCCCCACAGCACGACGGCGGCACGCAGCGGGTCACGCCGGCCCGGCGGCGCCGGGAGATGAGCACGCCCGCCACGCCGGCCACCGCCGCCGGCAGCAGCCAGCCGCCGTCGGCCGCGAACGGGCCGGCCAGCAGCCGGTGCCAGCTCGGCTTGATGCCGAACGTCTCGGCGGTCAGCAACTGCCCGCTCTCCACGGCCGCGACTATGAGCGGTGACGGCGGCCCGGCGAGGCGCGACCAGTTCCCGGTGAGCCTGCCCAGGCCGTTGTAGTCGAAGACCTGCGTGTACACCGAGTCGTTCGCGCTGCCGTCCACGTACGGCCGGTCCTGGGACGGGACCAGCGAGACGGCCGTCATCCAGGACAGGGAGACCACGGCGGTGACCAGTCCGGCCAGCGCGATATGCGCGCACCGGGTGCGCAGCCGGGCCGCGGGCGCGGCGAGCAGGTAGGCGGCGCCCAGCGCGGGCAGCGCCAGCCAGGCCTGGATCATCTTGGCCTGGAACGCCAGGCCGACCCACACCCCGGCGAGCAGCAGCTGCCGCACCGACCCGGTGCACAGCGCGGCGGACGTGGCGTCGGCGGCGAGCACGAGCAGCAGGATCAGCAGCGAGTCCGACACGTTGCCGCGGCCCAGCAGCACGGTGATCGGCGTGACGGCGAGCACGGCCGCGGCGGTCAGGCCGGCCGCGGGCCCGGCGGCGGGCCCGGCCAGCCGACGGACGGTCCGGTACAGCACCAGGACGGTCAGCACGCCCTCGACCACCTGCGGCAGGACCAGCGCCCAGATGTGAAAACCGAAGATCCGCAGCGACAGGGCCTGCACCCACAGATCGCCGGGCAGCTTGTCGATGGTGACGGTCCCGGCCGGATCGAACGCCCCGAAGATGAAGTCGTGCCAGCTTTCCGACATGCTGCGGGCCGCCGCGCCGTAGAACGACTCGACGCTGGCGCCCGCCATGCCCCAGCCGTAGGCGACCGCCGCGACCGCCGCGACGGCCAGCAGCGCGGGCCGCGCCCAGGCGGGCTGATCCGCGGGCGAGCGCCACACCGTCAGGAACCGGCGCCATCGAGGTTCCCCTGACGCGGGCGCCGGAGCCGTTTCCGGGATGATAGTCATACCCGTCCCACCCGCCCAGTCCGGCCGCAAGGCCGCGTAGCAGCGTGACCTGTAGCGCGCTACAGGTCCTACGTTTCGCGTATGCGAATAGTTTCCGTGCGCCGCGGGTGGTTGCCGGTGTTATAGCTGACTGTCGTGGCTGATGAGCGCGGCCAGGCCGCTGATGATGGTCTGCAGGCCGAACTCATAGGCGTGCCGGGGGCTATAGGCAGCCTGGTGGGCGGTGCCTGCCGCGGTCCCGACGCGAACCGCCAGCGGGTAGGCGGCCGGGTCGAGAACCTTGCGCAGCAGGGGCGCATGGGCGGCCCACCATTGTTCATCATCCATGGCGGACTCGCCGCGGGCGGACTGAGCAGCGGCGGCGGCCTGGGCCCAGGCTTGCACGAACGTGAGCAGGTGGGTGAGGGCGGCGTCCATCTGGATGTCATCGAGGCCCAGGCCGTCGAACGCGGTTAGTTCGTGCTCGTACTTGGCCATCAGGCCGGGGCCGAGCGGCGGCCGGGTGGTGGAGATGGCCGCGGCCCAGGGATGGGCCTCGAACAGGGCCCGGTTCTCTCCGGCGATCGCGGCGACCCGCTGGGGCCACGGCTGCCCGGTGGTGTCGGCGCGGGGCATCCGCTGGTAGGCGGCGTCGAGCATCAGGTCCAGCAGTTCCGCCTTGCCGGGCACGTAGGTGTACAGGGTCATCGGCACCACGCCGAGGCGGCCGGCCACCCGGCGCATCGTCACCGCGTCCAGGCCCTCGGCGTCGGCCAGGGCCATTGCCGCGGCGACGACCCGGTCGATGGTCAGGCCCTGCCGCGGGCCGTGCCGGGACACGACCTCCGGGTCACGCCACAGCAGTTGCAGGGTGCGGGCCGGGTCGCCGCCGCCGGTACGAGCAGGCGGAATCGGGAACACCTCCAGGAGGTTGTACGTTGTACTCTGTACATGGTACAAGCAAGGTCTTGTCCCTGTCCGCCGGCTTCCGGGAGTGCCCATGAAGATCACCGCCTCGGCCGTATCGCTGAACGTCGACGACGTTGCCGCCTCCGCCCGGTTCCTGACCACCCACTTCGGGTTCACCGAGGAAATGTCGGCGGACGGCTTCGTCTCGCTGGCCCGCCAGGACACCGGCATGAGCGTGGTGTTCTTGCGCCGCGGCATGGACATGCTGCCCGAAGACCAGCGCCATGATCACGCGGGCGGGCTGATCCTCGCCTTCGAGGTGGACGACCTGGAGGGCGAACTGGCCCGGCTGCAGGCCGAAGGTGTCACCGTCACCATGCCGCTGAGATCCGAGGAATGGGGAGAGCGCGCCTTCCAGGTACGCGATCCCAACGGCGTCATCATCGAGCTCCTGGACTGGAACGCGGCTACGGCCGGATGACGCGCCCACGACGGGCACCTGGTACGCGGGCGTGGTTCGGGGGCGGCTATGTCGCGGCGCCGCTGTCGTCGGCCGGCTCGAAAGAGCTTCCGGTAGGCGCCGTAGCCCTCGCGCTCCAGGTCATCGACGGGGACGAAGCGAAGGGCGGCGGAGTTGATGCAGTAGCGCAGCCCGCCGGCTTCCCTGGGCCCGTCGTGGAACACGTGGCCCAGGTGGCTGCCGCCCTGGGCGGAGCGGACCTCGGTCCGGGGGAACAGCATCTTGAAGTCGCGGCGCCGGACCACGTTGCCCGGCTCGACCGGGGCGGTGAAGCTGGGCCAGCCGGTGTGGCTGTCGAATTTGCTGGCCGAGGTGAACAGCGGCTCGCCGGACACGACGTCGACGTAGAGGCCGGGCTCCTTGTTGTCCCAGTACTCGTTCCGGAACGGCGGCTCGGTGCCCTTCTTCTGCGTGACCCGGTACTGCTCCGGGGTCAGCCGGGCGACCGCCTCGGGATCCTTGCGGTAGTCGTCGGTCATGTCAGCTCCCTGGTCCGCGGTCCCGCTGGCGGCGGGACGACCCGCACCAGGTGCAACCGGGAGCTGCCCGCCGTTATGTCCAATAGTCCGATTGACTACATGTCGGTCATCTACCTATCATGAGGGCATGGCAGAACCCCCGATGCGGGAACCCACGTTCTACGTGCTGGCCGCGCTGCTGCGCGGGCCGTTGCACGGCTACGCGATCATGAAGCGGGCCGAGGAACTGTCCGGCGGCCGGGTCAGGCTGGCCACCGGCACGCTCTACACCGCGCTCGACCGGCTCACCGCCGAGGGGCACGTCCAGTTCGTCAGCGAGGAGAGCGTAGGCGGGCGGGTCCGCCGCACCTACGGGCTCACCGAGAGCGGGTCTGCCGCCCTGCGCGCGGAGGCCCTGCGGATGGCCGAGGCGGCGGAACTAGTAATCGGCGCGGCCCGGGAGACGAAGGCCGGCCCGCTGACCCGGAAACTGAGGACCACATGAGCGAGGGCGGACACGGCGACGCGGGCCGGCTGGAGCGGCGAGCCCGGTGGCTGTTGCGGGCTTACCCGGCGGCCTACCGCGCGGACCGGGGCGAGGAGATCATCGGCACCCTCCTGGAGGCGGTTCCGCCCGGCCGGGACTGGCCGCCGTCCCGGGAGACAGTCGCGCTTGTCGCCGCGGGCCTGCACGCCCGCCAGGCGGCCAACCTGCGCCAGGGACTGGCCGCGAGCTTGCGCCAGGTGGCCGTGGCCGGCGCCGCGATGTACCTGGTCCAGCTGCCCGCCCTGGGACTTGGCGCGGTCGTCTGGTCCGCGCGCAGGGGGCACCTGCCGTTCCTCTTCTGGAACTATGAATGGCTTTTCTACGCGCTCGGCGTCCTGGCCCTGGTGATACTCGCGGCGGGCTGGTCCGGGCGGCGCGGGCTCGTGGCCGCCGGTGCCGTCGGTGCCGTGATCGCAGCGGCGAGCTTCACCGTCATCAATCAAGATTGGCACCTGATGGTGGTGCTGGCCGACTTCGTCGGGCCGCCGGTCGCGGTGTTCCTGCTCTTCGCCCGGCGCACGGAGCGGCCGCCGCTGTCCTTGCTGTGGTTGCCGGGCCTGGCCCTGGGGGTGGCACTGGCCGAGTCGCTCGCCAGCACCTACCCGGCTCTCTTCGCCGCGGTGACGGCCGGGACGACCCTCCTGTCTCCGTACACCACGGGCCTGTCCCTGGTCACGGCGCTCGTGGCCGTCTGCTGGCTGGCAACCGACGTCCGCCCGCTGGCCAGCCTCGTCTTCGCGTTCACGGTGAGCCGGGTTGTCTACGGTTTCGCGTATGGCCGCCCGCTAGTAACGGTCGGGCCAGCCGTGATCACCCTGGTGATCACGGCTTCGCTCATGGCCGCCTGCGCCCTCGCCTGGCTGCTCCGCCGGCGCATCCACGCTTCCCCCAATGACCAGCTAGTGTCCTGAGTCGGTGATGCAGCCGCCAGCCCAGCTGAACGGCCATCCCGCACAGCCAGGACACCGCTGTGCAGTCCGTAACTGTGTCCAGAGTCACAGGGATAGAGCGCGATTTACCGGCCCTCGTTCGCAGCGAGTTTACCTGTTATTTAATTAGGCCGGCTAATTTAGTAAGCGAAAACGAGGGCGACAAAGGGACGATGACTGGTGAGCATCACGGGGACGACGGTAACTCATAATCAGCGCTGGATCGAGTTGGCGGGCGCCGACAATACGCGCGACCTGGGCGGGCTGGCGACGGACGGCGGCGGGCGCACGCGCTTCGGCAGGCTGCTGCGGGCGGGGACGCTGCAGGACCTCACGGCGGACGACGTCACGCACCTGACCGAGGAGCTGGGCGTGCGGACGGTCGTGGACCTGCGCCTAGCCGACGAGGCGGCACGGGAGGGCTCGGCGCTTTCCGGTATTCCCGCGGTGCGCTATTTCTCGCTGCCGCTTTCCTCGACCGGAAACGTCCGGTCCGATATCGTCGCGGACGGCGCCGAAATGGATATCGTGGGCCATTATGTCGCCCTGCTGGGAGGCAGCGCCGCGAATATCGTGGCGGCGGCCCGTATATTCTCCGACGACACCACGACGCCGGCGATTTTCCACTGCGCGGCGGGCAAGGACCGCACCGGGGTACTGGCCGCGGTGGTGCTCGACGCGGTGGGGGTCAGCCGCGAGGAGATCATCGCCGACTACGCGCTGACCGGGCAGCGGATGAGGCAGATCAGCGCCCGCCTGCTCCGGCTGGCGACCTACCGGGACATGCGGGCGCTGTCCCGCGGCGTCAAGGGCGCCGCGACCGCGGACCAGGAGTCCATGGCCGCGTTCCTCGACGACCTGCACAGCCGGTACGGCAGCGGCGCCGAATATCTGAGTGCGCACGGTCTTTCCGCTGGCGAACTCACCGCATTGCGTTCGGCGCTCGTCGAGCCCTGATTCCGGTTCAGCGGCGAGCCATGCCGCGCCAGACCTGCTTGTACAGTTCGCCCGTCCGGCGATGCGGGACCGGGACGGGGACCAGGCGCACCTCCTGCCAATCTGCTAGCAGCTGGCGCAGGTAGGCTTGAGAGAAGAAGTGCATCGTCTGGCCTGACTCTTCCTGCACGTAATCCGGCTCGAGTTCGCGCGCGCGCAGAGCGCGGGCGCGCAGCGGCCGGTCCTCCAGCGCGTTGACATGGAACACGAACAGCCCGCCCGGGCGGACGACGCGTCCGACCTCCGCGAACAGCGCGCGGGTCACGGCGTCGGGGAACATGTGCATGGCGACGTTGGACATGACCGCGTCGAAGGCCCCGTCGGGGAAGGGAAGCCGCTGGGTCATGTCGGCCACCATGAAGCTGGCCATCGAGCCATACCTGGCCCTGGCCTGCCCGATGGCCTCAGCGGAGATGTCGATCGCGGTGACCGAGTAGCCCTCGCCGGCCAGCCGGGCCGCGTCGTGGCCGGTCCCGCAGCCCAGCTCCAGGATCGTGCGCACGCCCGCCTCGCGTAGCGGGACCAGGAACGGCGCGGTCCACACGCCCGCCCAGTCCAGGTCATTGCCGGACTCCCGCCGCTGCCGGAAGAACTGATCCCAGAATTCAGCACCAGAACGGGCCACCTGGCCACCGTATGCCGACTCGCGGCCGCGATTCCGTCCGGGTCGATGTGACGTTGTACCTGCAAGAGCAGGCCCGATGGGCCATCGACCAGGTTGGCGGCGCGGCGCGGCGGGGCGGCGCGGCGGGGCGGCTGGGCTGGTGGGGTGCGGCGGGGCGGCTGGGCTGGTGGGGTGCGGCGGGGCGGCTGGGCTGGTGGGGTGCTGCTGGCGAGGAGGTGACGGCTAGGGGTTGGCGGGCTTACGCGCCGCCCTTGGCGTGGATGCGGGACAGGAGGGCGGGGCGGGCGGTGATCAGGGAGGGGCCGTACCAGGTCAGGTCGCGGCCTTCGACCAGGGCGACGCGGCGGGCGGGGAACATCTCGGGGCCGTCGGTGGCGTTGAAGGCGTACGGCTCGTCGGGCAGGACGATCAGGTCGGGCCGGCGGGCTTCCAGGTCGGACAGCTCGACGTGGGGGTAGCGGCCGGGGTGGTCGGCGTAGACGTTGTCCAGGCCGAGGCGGGCGGCCAGGTCGCCGGTGAAGGTGCCCGAGCCGACCACCATCCAGGGGTCGCGCCAGATCGGGATGGCGGCGCGGACCCGGGGGCCGGGGACGGGCTGCGCCCAGGCTTGCTCGGCCTCGGTGAGCCACGGGGGTTCGCGCCAGCCCAGGGCCAGGGCGAACATGCGGCGCAGCGAGGACACCGCCTCGTCCAGGTCGCGGATCACCGTCACCCAGACCGAGATGCCGGCCTCGCGCAGGCGCGCCACGTCGACACGGCGGTTCTCCTCCTGGTTGGCCAGCACCAGGTCGGGCTCGAGGGCCCGGATGGCGGCCAGGTCGGGGTTCTTGGTGCCGCGGACGCGGGGCACGTCCAGGCCGGCCGGGTGGGTGCACCAGGTGGTGGCGCCGGCCAGCGCGCCGGGGCGGGTCACCGCGACCGACTCGGTCAGGGACGGGACCAGGGAGACCACCCGGCGGGCCGGACGGGTCAGCCGGACCGGGTGACCGAGATCGTCGACCGTCGTCGACTCAGGCATCGCGGGAGCTATCGGATCCGGCGGATGAGATCCGGGGAGGTCGGGCCCGGTTGGACGGGACGCGAGGTCGGGCCCGGTTGGACGGGACGCGAGGTCGGGCCCGGTTGGACGGGACGCGAGGTCGGGCCCGGTTGGACGGGACGCGAGCTGGCGGGACCGCGGTCATCGGGGGTCCTGATAGTCGTAGAAGCCGCGGCCGGACTTGCGGCCGAGGAGGCCGGCGTCGATCATGCGGCGCAGCAGCGGGGGCGCGGCGTAGAGGGGCTCCTTGTACTCCTCGAACATCGAGTCGGCGACGGCCTTGAGCGTGTCCAGGCCGATCAGGTCGGACAGCCGCAGCGGGCCCATCGGGTGGGCGCAGCCGAGGACCATGCCCTGGTCGATGTCCTCGGCGGAGGCGTAGCCGGCCTCGAGCATCCGGATGGCGGACAGCAGGAACGGCACCAGCAGCGCGTTGACCACGAACCCGGACCGGTCCGGGGCCTTGATCACGGTCTTGCCCAGCGCCTTGGTGACCAGGTCGGTGACGCCCAGCACGGCCTGCGCGCTGGTCAGCACGGACGGGATGACCTCGACCAGGCGCTGGACCGGCACCGGGTTGAAGAAGTGCAGGCCGACGACCCGCTCGGGGCGGGTGGTGGCCCGGGCCACCTGGACGATGGGGATCGAGGAGGTGTTGGTGGCCAGGATCACGTCGGGGTCCGCGGCGACCCGGTCGAGCTCGGCGAACAGGGCGGCCTTGACCGCGGGGTTCTCGGTGGCGGCCTCGATGATCAGCTCGCGGTCGGCCAGGTCGGCCAGGTCGGTGGTGACCCGGATCCGGGCCAGCGCGGCGTCGCGGTCCTCCGCGTCGAGCTTCCCGGCCCGGACCGCGCGGGCCAGCGAGCCCTCGATCCGGGCGCGCCCGGCGGCGGCGGCCGCGTCGTCGATCTCGCGGACCACGACGTCCAGGCCGGCCACGGGCGCAGACCTCGGCGATGCCCGAACCCATCAGCCCGCAGCCCACGACGCCGACCCGGGTGATTTCGCGCATGGCGGAGCCTTTCTCTAGACGTTGCGGCGGTACTGGCCGCCGACCTCGAAGAATGCCTCGGTGATCTGCTGCAGACTGCACACCCGCGCCGCGTCCATCAGTACCGCGAACACGTTACCGCCGGACCGTGCCGCTTCCTTCAGCTCGGCCAGGGCCGCGTGGGCTTGGTCACGGTGGCGTTCGGTGAAATCGCGGACGCGTTCCAGCTGGGACTTCTTCTCCTCCTCGGTGGCGCGGGCCAGTTCGGCGGGGGCGGCCACGGTCCCGGCCGGGTTGCGGAACGTGTTGACCCCGACGATGGGCAGCGTGCCGTCGTGCTTGCGCTGCTCGTACAGCATCGACTCGTCCTGGATCTTGCCGCGCTGGTAGCCGGTCTCCATCGCGCCCAGCACTCCCCCGCGGGCGCTGATCGCCTCGAACTCGGCCAGCACCGCCTCCTCGACCAGTTCGGTGAGCTCGTCGACGATGAACGAGCCCTGCAGCGGGTTCTCGTTCGCGGCCAGGCCCCACTCGCGGTTGATGATCAGCTGGATGGCCAGCGCCCGGCGGACCGACTCCTCGCCCGGGGTGGTGACGGCCTCGTCGTAGGCGTTGGTGTGCAGGCTGTTGCAGTTGTCGTAGATCGCGCACAGCGCCTGCAGCGTGGTGCGGATGTCGTTGAACGCCATCTCCTGGGCGTGCAGCGACCGGCCGGAGGTCTGCACGTGGTACTTGAGCTTCTGCGACCGCTCGTTCGCGCCGTAGCGCTCGCGCATGGCCACGGCCCAGATCCGCCGGGCCACCCGGCCGATCACGGTGTACTCGGGGTCCATGCCGTTGGAGAAGAAGAACGACAGGTTCGGCGCGAAGTCGTCGATCTTCATGCCGCGGGCCAGGTAGGCCTCCACGTAGGTGAACCCGTTGGCCAGGGTGAAGGCGAGCTGGCTGATCGGGTTCGCGCCGGCTTCGGCGATGTGGTAGCCGGAGATCGACACCGAGTAGAAGTTGCGGACCTGGTTGGCGATGAACCACTCCTGGATGTCGGCCATCATCCGCAAGCTGAACTCGGTGGAGAAGATGCAGGTGTTCTGGCCCTGGTCTTCTTTAAGGATGTCGGCCTGCACGGTGCCGCGCACGTTTTGCAGGACCTCCGCCGCGGACAGGCCCCGGGCGGCGCCCTGGTCGATGGCGGTGTTGAGGAAGTAGGCCAGGATGGTCGGGGCGGGCCCGTTGATCGTCATCGACACCGACGTGGTCGGAGACGTGAGGTCGAACCCGTCGTACAGGGCCTTCATGTCCTCGATGGTGGCGATCGACACCCCGGACGTGCCGACCTTCCCGTACACGTCGGGGCTCTCCCCGGGGTCCCGGCCGTACAGGGTCACCGAGTCGAACGCGGTGGACAGCCGGGTGGCGGGGTTCCCGGCCGACAGCAGCTTGAACCGGCGGTTGGTGCGGAACGGGTCACCCTCCCCGGCGAACATCCGGGCCGGGTCCTCGCCCTCCCGCTTGAACGGGAACACCCCGGCGGTGAACGGGAAGGACCCCGGCAGGTTCTCCTCGCGCAGGAAGCGCAGCAGGTCACCGTGGTCGGCGTAGCGCGGCAAGGCTACCCGCGGGACGGCCGTCCCGGACAGCGATTCGCGGGTGCGCCCGGAGTAGGCGTCGACGACCGCGGGCCAGCCGGCGATCAGCTCGGCGCTGTCCGCCCCGACCTCGCGTCGAGCCTGGTCCAGAAGTTGAGCCACGGACCGTTCGGCAGAAATGTCTTGCGCAAGCTCAGCCCGGACGGCGGCGAGCCGTTGCACCCGGCGCACCGCGCTGGCCTGCCGGGCCGTTTCCTCGTGGTAGGTGCGGACGGTACCGGCGATCTCGGCCAGGTAGCCGGTCCGGGCCGGCGGGATGACCGAGGCCGCGTCGGTGGAGGTCCGGCCGGCGGCGGCGGGCAGCACGCCCTCGGCCAGGGGCAGGCCGCGGGCGGCGAGCAGGCCGGCCAGGTGCTGGTACAGGGCGGTGACCCCGTTGTCGTTGAACGTGGCCGCGCTGGTGCCGAACACCGGCATGTCTTGCGGTTTGGCGCCGAAGGCGGACCGGTTGCGGATCAGCTGGCGGGACACGTCGCGCAGCGCGTCGGCGGCGCCGCGGCGCTCGAACTTGTTGATCGCCACCACGTCGGCGAAGTCGAGCATGTCGATCTTTTCCAGCTGGGAGGCGGCACCGAACTCCGGGGTCATCACGTACAGGGACACGTCGGCCAGCGGGACCACGGCCGCGTCGCCCTGCCCGATCCCCGGCGTCTCCAGGATGACCAGGTCGTATCCGGCGGCCTTCGCGGCGTCGATGATGGCCTCGATGTGCTCGGGGAGTTCGCGGGCGCCGCGGGTGGCCAGCGAGCGGAAGAACACGTGCTCGCCGCCCAGGGCGTTCATCCGGATCCGGTCGCCGAGCAGGGCGCCGCCGCCGCGGCGGCGGGTCGGGTCCACGGCCAGCACCGCGACGCGGAGCTTGTCCTGCTGGTCGGTGCGCAGGCGGCGGACCAGTTCGTCGGTCAGCGAGGACTTGCCGGAGCCGCCGGTGCCGGTGATGCCGAGCACCGGGACTTCCCGGGTCTTGGCCGCCGCGGCCAGCGCGGCTTGGTCGGGTTCGGGGAGGCGGCCGGCTTGGAGGCAGGTGATGGCGCGGGCCAGGGCGCGGCGGTCGCCGGACAGGACGGCTTCCAGGTTGGGCGGTTCGGCGCTCAGGTCGACGTCGCAGTCGCGGATGAGCTCGTTGATCATGCCGGGCAGGCCGAGCCGCTGGCCGTCCTCGGGCGAGAAGATCCGTACCCCGGCTCCGCTGAGGCGGGTGATCTCCTCGGGGATGATGACGCCCCCGCCGCCGCCGTAGACGCGGACGTGCCCGGCGCCGGACTGGTTGAGCAGCTGGGCCAGGTACTCGAAGTACTCGACGTGGCCGCCCTGGTAGGAGCTGATCGCCACGCCCTGGGCGTCCTCCTCCAGGACCGCGTCGACGACCTCGCGGACCGACCGGTCGTGCCCGAGGTGGACGACCTCGGCGCCCTGGGCCTGCAGGATCCGGCGCATGATGTTGATCGCGGCGTCGTGTCCGTCGAAGAGCGCGGCGGCCGTGACGAACCGCACCGGGTGCGCCGGGACGTGCAGGTGACTGGGCTCGGACATGACAGGCCTCCCGTACGGCTCGCCCGGTGCCTAATTATATTTGGCAATAGCTTGGACGGCCAATATTTGGAAGTTAAAGTAATCGGCGCGTCGTGTCAAGGCGGCACGGCTGGCGGGTGGCGTACGGTGGGTTGGTGCCCGAGTCCTTGGACCCCATCGCCGAGGCGCACCGCCAGTGGAGCGCGCGGTGGCCCGAGCACGCCGACCACATGTCCGCGGTCACCTCGGTCATGCGGGTCCAGCAGCTCCTGCTGGCCCGGATCGAGGCCACCTTGCAGCCGTACGGGCTGACCTTCGCCGCGTACGAGGCGCTGCGGCTGCTGGCCTTCACCCGGAACGGGTCGATGCCGATGGGCAAGATGGGCGTGCGGCTGATGGTCCACCCGGCCTCGGTGACCAACGCGATCCGGCGGCTGGAGCAGCGCGGGCTGGTCGGGCGGCACACCTCGGACGCGGACCGGCGGGTGGTGCTCGCGACCATCACCGACGCCGGCCGGGAGGTGGCCCGCGACGCGACCACGGCGCTGAACCGGGCGGACTTCGGCATCGGGGCGCTGTCCCGGGACGAGACGGCTCAGCTCACCTCGATGCTGCGGCACGTCCGGGTGGCGGTGGGCGACATCACCGACGTTATTGTGGGTCGTTAGGGGGCGGGGGTTTCGGGGGGTGCGGGGAAGCCGGTGGAGACGCGGCTTAGCTTGGCCAGCTCGGCGCGGAAGCGGCGGGGGCCCAGGGTGCGATAGGGGTCGGCGAGGCCCAGGTGGGAGCGGGCGGCCATCTCGTACAGCACGATCATCGCCACGCCGTTGACGTGGGCGCGGGCCCGGTCGCGGCGGGGGTCGAGGCGGCGCACGGCCTTGGTCGCCGACCGGATCAGCCGCTTGCGCGCGTCGGTGCGGATGCGCTCGGCGAGCAGCGGCTCCTTCTCGGTGCTGAGGAAGAAAATCTTGGCCACCGGCCCGGAGTCGTCGATCTCGTCCAGCAGTTGCCCGGCCACGTCGCTCAGCGCTTCCGGGGTGTCGGCGGCGGCCAGCAGCCGCTCGACCATGTCAATCCATTTCTGCGCGAAATCCTGAACGATCTCCTCGAGCAACTGCTCCCGAGAGGAGAAGTGATAGTAGAAGGTCGCTGGCGTCATTCCAGCGCGTTCGACGATGTCGGCTACGGTGATGAATTCCCATGGCTCGAGCGAAAACAGCTCTACGGCCGCGTCGATCAGGTGGTGCCTGCGAGACGGCCGATTCGCCGGTTTCCGCGCGGTGGCGTCGACCGTCATAATATGTATCCTAACGGACCGCCTACAAGGAAAAACGTGACTCCCGGACAAGACAAGCGACCCGCGCACCGGCCCTCCCGGCGCAAGGAGATCATCGAAGCCGCGACCAAGACGTTCTCCCGGGACGGCTACGTGGAAGCCCGGATCGAGGACATCGCCCGGGCCGCGGGGGTCGCGCCCACGGCGATCTACTATCACTTCGGCGGCAAAGAGGAGCTCTTCACGAGTGCTCTGCGGGCCGCCATGGCCGGGTTCAGCGAGAGGATTTTCCTGGCCCGCCCGGATTTCGACACGCCCAATATCGACGGCCTGCGTAAGGTTCTCGCGGCGGGCTGGGAGTTCTGGAGCACGCACCCGGACGAGGCGCGGCTGGTGGCCCGCTACTCCGAAGGCCCCACCCAGCACGCCCTGGAGTTGCGCCAGGAATGGGAGGAGCGGCACCTGCAGCGGGCCTACGACTACTTCCCGGCCATCCGGTCCTCGCGCAGCACGCGCAAGGCCCGCGAGCAGCACGCGGCGCACACGATGGCGATCCGGGTCATGCTGGACGTCATCCTCACCACCCAGGCCACCGTCCTGGAGGGGCCGATCAGCCGGGTGGCCCGCGGGCCGCTGGTGGCCGCGGTCGAGGAGATGTGCATCTCGCTGATCATGTCACTGGCGGACCGCTTATTTCTTGTGTGCCGACCGCGACCGCCGCGTGAGCGGCGGCCAGGCGGGCGCCGGGGACGCGCGAGGGTGAGCAGGAGACGTAGTCCAGGCCGAGCCGCTCGCACAGCTCAATCGAGGCGGGGTCACCGCCGTGCTCGCCGCAGATGCCGAGCTTGATCGCCGGGTTGACGCGACGGGCGGCGGCGACGGCCGTCTTGAGCAGCTCGCCAACGCCGTCCGGGTCGAGGCTGGCGAACGGGCTGACCGGCAGCAGCTGCTGCTCCTGGTAGGTGGTGAGCAGCTGGGCCTCCACGTCGTCGCGGGAGAACCCGTAGGTGAGCTGGGTCAGGTCGTTGGTCCCGAAGGACATGAACTGGGCGATGACGGCCAGCTGGCCGGCGATCAGCGCGGCGCGCGGCGTCTCCACCATCGTGCCGACGGTATAGGGCACGCGTACGCCGGTGCTCGCCTCGACTTCGGCGGCGGCGCGGTGGATGCTGGCCACGGCCGAGGCCAGCTCCCCGGCCACCGCCACGAGCGGCACCATAACCTCGAGCTGCGGGGTGACACCGGCGGCGGCCAGGTCCACCCACGCGCTGAACAGCGCCCGCGCCTGCGCCGGGTAGAGCTCGGTCCGCATCACCGCCAGCCGGACGCCACGCAGGCCCAGCATCGGGTTCACTTCCTGCGCCGACTCCCCCAGGAACTCGTGCAGCGGCGCGTCGAGCAGCCGCACGGTCACCGGCCGGTTGCCGGTCACCGCGAGCAGGTCGAGGAAATCCTCCTTCTGGGCCGCGGCCAGCTCGACCAGGGCCGCGGCCTCCTCGGCGGGATCGGTGGCGAGCAGGTACCGCCGCACCACCGGCAGCCGCTCACCGAGGAACTGATGCTCGGTCCGGCACAGGCCCACGCCCTCCGCGCCGTACTGGATGGCCAGCGCCGCGTCCCGGCCGTTGTCCGCGTTGGCCCGGACCCCGAGCCGCCGGACCGTGTCCGCGCGGCGCAGCAGAGCTTCCAGGTCCTCGCCAGGTCGCGGCGGGACCACGTGCACCGCGCCGACATAGACGGTCCCGCTGCTGCCGTCGACCGAGATCAGGTCACCTTGGGCCAGCGTCTGGCCGCCGCTGGTCACGGTCCCGGCGGCGCGGTCGATCCGCACCGTGGCGGCACCGCAGACCGCCGGCCGTCCCAGACCCCGGGCCACGACCGCCGCGTGCGCGGCCAGCCCGCCGCGCACCGTGACCACGGCCCGGGCGGCGAGCATCCCGGGCAGGTCACCGGGGATGGTCTCCTCGGCGACCAGGACGACTGGATCACCCTGTTCGCTCCACTGCACCGCCTGCTCGCTGCTCAGCGCGATGCGCCCGGCGGCGGCACCGGCCGCAGCGGGCAGGCCGCGAGCGAACTCGGTCTCGCTGCCGGTCAGCTGGAGCTGAGGATGCAAGATGGTCTCGATGTCGGACGCGCTGATCGAGCCGACCGCTGCCACGTCGTCGATGATCCCGGCCTCGGCCAGGTCGACGGCGAGCCGGATCGCGGTGCGGGGCGCGGGGCGTTCGATCCGGCGGGCCGCCAGCAGCGCGAGCTCGGCGTCGCGCACCTCGAACTCCACCTGGGCCGCGCCGCGCATGTGCAGCTCCAAGGTACGCAGTGCAGCGGCCAGCAGATCCCGGCCGCCGGGCAGATTGGCCAGCGGCTCGCCCGGGCGGTCATCGGCGGCGGCCCGTCGCACGCTGCGGCGGAACGTGCCGGTGGGAGCGAAACACCCGCTGGCCGGGTCACGACTCTCGGCGATGCCGTGGCCGCACCGTTCCGGCGGCCCGACCCGGATCGCCTGCACGTGCAGCGCGGGGGCGAGGTCGCCCGGCAGGCCCTGACCGCGCCGCTGGCGGCGGGCCCGGGGTGAGGCCCAGCGGCTGAGGACCGCCTCCGCCGCGCGGGCCAGCTGCTCGCCGGGGTCGTCGGGGAACGGGAAGCCGGCCGCTGCGCTCAACGCCAGGAATCTGCGCGCCCGGTCGGAGTGGCTGGCCGCGTCGTATTC
This sequence comes from uncultured Actinomycetes bacterium, assembly GCA_963819785.1. GTDB lineage: Bacteria > Actinomycetota > Actinomycetes > Streptosporangiales > Streptosporangiaceae > Palsa-504. Next base: position 361,617 of record CAWFXW010000028.1, read on the forward strand.
CGCGTCAGCGAAGTCGTCGCCGGGGATGCCGGCGCCGTGCTCGCCGACATAGCGGACCACCGCCGCGAATACGTCGTAGATCGCTTCCCCCGAGCCGACTAGCTGATCCAGAGCGACGGCCGACTCGGCGGTGATGCCCAGGCCGGGCAGGTCGGCGGGCACCCCGGCGCTGCCCATCGAGGTGCTGGCCAGCAGCCTGATGAGCAGCGGGTGGTCCGGGTCGCCCAGGTGCCGTCCGGCCAGCTGCTGCAGCAGGCTGACGGCCGCGCCGGCCACGTCCGGGCGGACCAGCGAGGCCGCGTGTGAGATCGGCACGGTCAGCCCGGGCACGACGGGCAGGCCCAGGGCGACCAGCCGGTCCAGCTCCACACCGTGCGTGCCCAGTTCCATCGCGTCCAGACCGCGGCCCCCGCCTTGGCCGTACGGGACGAAGATCGCCGAGACCGCCTCGGTACCCGTCATGTCGTGCTCCGTCTTTTCGGTCTTCTCGTTCTTTTCGTGACTAGCCGGCGATGGTGCGGTCGGTGCTCCAGTACGGGGCGCGCATGGCCTTCTTGTCCGGCTTGCCCATCGCGTTGTAGATCAGCTCGGTGCGGAACTCGTACGCCCGGGGCACCTTGTAGGGTGCCAGCCGGTCGCGGCACCAGGCCTCGAGCCCGCCCGGGTCCGGCGGGTCTTCGGGTCCGCCGGGCCCGGCGGCCGGCACGACCAGGGCGAGCAGGCTCTCCCCCAGGTCGGGATGGGGCACGCCGATCACCGCGACCTCGGCCACGGCCGGGTGGGTAATGAGCACCTTCTCGCTCTCGGCCGGGTACAGGTTCACCCCGCCGGAAACCACCATGTCGGCGATCCGGTCGGTGATGTACACGTAGCCGTCCTCGTCCACGTAGCCGACGTCGCCGAGGGTGAACACACCGGGCGCGATATAGGCCTTCTGGGTCTTCTCCGGGTCGGCGTGATAGCTCGGCCCGCGGCCCTGCGGCGCCCGGAAGCCGAGCACGCCGACCTGGCCCGCCGACGGTTCGGAGTTCTGCTCGTCGAGGACCACGACCTCGAACGGCGGGCGGGGCCGCCCCACGGAGCCGCGGTGGGCCAGCCACTCGGTCGAGTCGATCCGGCACAGCGTCCCGCTCTCGCTGCCGCCGTAGGACTCGGTCAGGATCGGCCCGAACCAGTTGATCATGGCCAGCTTGGTGCCGGCCGGGCAGGCCGAGCCGGTCTGGCTGACCAGCCGCAGGCTGGACACGTCGTAGCGGTCGCGGACCTCCGCGGGCAGCGCGAGCAGCCGCTGGAAGTGGGTGGGGACCATGACCGTGGAGGTCACCCGGTAGCGCTGGATCAGGCGCAGGACGGCCTCGGCGTCGAACCGGCCCAAGATGATCACCTGCTGGCCGGCCAGCAGGTGCCGCACCGAGGTGAGCGGGGCGTTGTGCTGCATCGGCCCGACGACCAGGTGCGGGCCGGGCGGGAAGCCGGACTCGGCGGTGATGGCCGCGACGTACTCCGCCGCGGTGTGCGGCAGGGTGACGGTCCAGCGCACCTCGGCGCCGCGGGCCCGGCCGGTGGTGCCGGAGGTGTAGACGAGCAAGGGACGAGGCGGCCGCAGCCCGGCGTCCGGCGGCACCGGCGGGGCGGACGCGAGCCAGTCGGTCCAGGGCACGACGTCGGGCGGTGCGCCGGCGGGGTCCAGTCGGCTGGCGCCATCGGGCACGTTGGTGCCGGGGGGCAGGTGGGGGTCGGATGGGAGATCGGCGCCGTAGCTGATGATGTGGCGAACCCCGGCCTCGCGGACGGCGGGCAGGCTGGCGGGGCCGGCGACGGCGCAGACGCACGCCGGCGTCGGCGTACTGGTCGGCGAGTTCGGCGGGACGGAGCTGGCGGGCGGTGGCTACCGTGCCGACGCCTACGGTGAGCGCCGCGGCGTGCGCCTCCAGGGTGGGGATGGTGTTCTCGCCGATCACCGAGACCCGCTGCCCGGAATCCGGCGCGACGGCCAGCAGCGCCCCGGCCGCACGCTCCAGATCGCCGGCCACCTCGGCCCAGGTCCGCGTCCCTGAGTCGTCGGCCAGCGCCAGGCCGTCCGGGTCGGCCTGGGCTCGGGCGCGAATCGCAGCGGTCACGAGTGCTCCCCTTTTTCGAAGGATACTGGTCTCTAAGTCAAGAAACAGATGAGGACTGGAACTCCTCGGCGGAGGAGACGAAGTACCGGTACATGCTGCGGCCGGACCGCGGGTAGGGCTTGATCGCCTCGCGGAACGCGGCGATGTGCGGCTGCCTGAAGTGCTCGACGAGGTCGTCCTGACCAGCCCACCGCTCGAAGACCACCACCCGGCCCGGGTGGTCCGGGTCGGCGCTGACCAGGTAGTCCAGGCAGCCGGGCTCCTCGCGGCTGGCCGCGGCGCACACGCCGAAGTGAGCCAGCACCTGGTCACGGTGCGGCCCGTAATCCATCCAGCCGGCGATGATGAACTCCCCCGTGCTGAACTCCTTGGGCATGACTGTTCCTTTGTAACTAGGGAATCGCTAAAGTAACTGCAGTATTGCGCGATAGGCGCAACCTGACCAGCCTTACCGGAAACCAGCGTCGCTCGGAGGAAACCGTGACCGACCTCAACTCGATCATCGACACCGTTCCGAGCACGAGATACCCCGTGTACACCCGGCTCAACGCCAACGACGTGATGGCGGATCCGATCACCCCGCTCGGCGCGAGCCTGGTGTGGATCCCCGAGGTCCTGCCCGCGTGGGCGGTCGGGAACGTGCGGCTGCGGTATTTCACCCCGCAGGAGATGTCGCCCGATCCGTATCCGCCGGTGGCGGGGTTCTTCTACGGCTACCTGTACGTCGACCAGACGTACGTGCGCATCACCGGGATCCGGGCGGGTATCGGCGCGGACGCGATCGACGCGGCGTTCTTCGCGCACCCCAACCCGCCGCGGCACGTGCCGAGCCCGACCGACATGAACGAGGAGCTGGCGGCCAATGTCGCCGAGCGGGTGAGCTGGACGCTGACCACCATCACGTTCCCCGAGCTCGAGGAGGAGCGCGAGCTCGCCGAACGGGTCCGGGCCGAGCGGCCGGACCTGCACACCTGCTCGGACGAGGTGCTGATCACGCTGGCCCGCCGGGCCGCCCCGCTGCAGCGGATCATGTGGGGCCGCGGGTACGTGATCGCGAGCAACCAGGCGGCGATGGGCCCCGGGGTGATCAGCTCGCTGGTCGGGGCCGCGGACCCCACCCTGACCGTCCGGCTGATCGGCCACGCGGGCGACGTCGACTCGGCGCTGCCGTCGTTCGCGCTGTGGGACCTGTCCCGCGCGGTCCGCGCGGACGCCCGGCTGACCGCGTCGTTCGACCAGGGCGAGGATGGCCTGCTCGACCGGCTGCGCACCGACCACCCGGAGTTCGCGACGCGGTTCGACATCTTCGTGCGGGAGTTCGGCTACCGCGGGCCCAGCGAGTGGGACATCGGCGTGCACACCTGGGAGACCATGCCGGAGCTGCCGCTGGCGCTGATCGGCCGGCTCCGCCACCTGGAGGACAGCGCCTCCCCCGAGCTGCGCCGGGAGCAGCGCGCCGCCGACGCGGCGGCGGCGCTGGCCGAGGCCCTGAAGATCCTCGGGCCGAACGAGGAGGCGGTGCAGACGCTGCACATGGCCATCGCCTCGGCGCGCCGGTTCGGCGCCTGGCGGGAGCGGGGCAAGAGCAGCGCGGTGAAGGTCATCCACGAGGTGCGGGCGCCGCTGTTCGAGCTCGGCCGGCGGCTGACCGCGCGGGGCGAGCTCGACCATCCGCAGCAGGTCTTCATGGCCCTGGAGCCCGAACTCGACCTGCTGGCCACGCACGCCGCCGACATCGCGGACACGCTGCGCGAGCGCGAGCGGGCCTGGCGCGCGCTGTTCGAGGTCGAGCCGCCGACGTTCGTGGTGGCCGGCGAGCCGATGACGCCGCTGGCCGACCTGCCGCGCAAGGGCGGCCACCAGGTCACCATGGTCCAGCCCGGCGACGTGCTGGCCGGCGCGCCGGCCTCGGCGGGCGTGGCCCGCGGCCGGGCCCGGGTGATCACCAGCACGGCCCAGATCGCCGCGTTCGAGCCGGGCGAGATCCTCATCGCGCCGCAGACCGACCCGTCGTGGACCCCGCTGTTCATGGTGGCCGCCGGCGTGGTGGTCGACGTGGGCGCCATGGGCAGCCACGCGATGATCGTCAGCCGGGAGCTCGGCATCCCGTGCGCGGCGGGCGTGAGCGACGCGACCAAGCGCATCCCGGACGGGACGATGCTCGAGGTGGACGGGTCGTCCGGGAAGGTCACCGTGCTGGAGGGCTGACGCGATGACCCAGCCGGCCCGGGCGCTGCCGCCGGTCGACCCGTACTCCGACGAGTTCCAGCAGAACCCGTTCCCCGCGTACGCGGCGCTGCGCGCCACGGCGCCGGTGTACCGGGTGCCGGACCACGGCTTCTACCTGATCACCACGCACGCCCTGGTCCGCGAGGTGCTGCACGACCCGGTGACGTACGCGAACTCGGTGACCTCGGCGCGGCGCACCGAGCCGCCGCCGGAGATCGCGGCGGAGATCGAGAAGATCCGGGCGCAGGGGTTCGGGTACCAGTCGGCGCTGGGGCTGAGCGATCCGCCGCGGCACACCCGGTACCGCAAGCTGGTCCAGCGCGCGTTCATCCCCCGCGCGCTGGCCTGGATGGACCCGGTCATCTCCGGCGCGAGCCGCGAGCTGGTGACCGCGCTGCCCGCGCCGGGCACGGTGGACATCGTCAAGACGCTGGCCTGGCCGGTGCCGGTCTACGCGATCTCCCGGATCCTGGGCCTGCCCGATTCGTGGCACGAGGACATCGGGCGCTGGTCGGACGCCGCGACCGCGTCGCTCGGCGCGCAGCCGCTGGCGCCGGAGCGCTGGCTGCAGACCGAGCGCGACATGATCGAGTACCAGCGCCGGATCAGCGCCGAGCTGGACCAGCGGCGGGCGGCGCCGCGGAACGACATCCTCAGCGTGCTGGTCCAGCCCGACCCCGAGGAGGGCGCGCTGACCAACGCCGAGCTGGTCTGGTTCGTCCGCGAGCTGATGGTGGCGGGCAACGAGACGACGACCAAGCTGATCACCGACATGGTGCTCCGGCTGAGCTCGCGGCGCGATCAGTGGCAGCGGCTGCACGCCGACCCGGACCGGGCGACGGTCATGGTCGAGGAGGGGCTGCGGCTGGCCAGCCCGGCGCAGGGGATGTTCCGCCGGGTCACCCGGCCGGTGACGCTGGGCGGGGTGCCGCTGCCCGAGGGGGCGGTGGTGTTCTTGTCGTTCATCTCGGCCAACCGGGACGAGACCGTCTTCTCCTCGCCGGATGAGTTCGATCCGGACCGGCGCAACGTCCGGCATCATCTGAGCTTCGGCCAGGGCATCCACGCCTGCCTGGGCAACGTGCTGGCCCGGATGGAGGCCGCGGCCGTGCTGCGCGAGCTGGCCGAGCACGTGGACCGGCTCGAGGTGATCGAGCCGGGGGCCGTCCGGTACCTGCCGTCGTTCTTCCTGCGCGGGATTCCATCGCTGCCGGTCCGCGTGCATCCCCGCCAGCTGCAATAACAACGGCCGTAGCAACAGCTCCGGACAAATCCGACCGCTACGGCACTTGTTGGCCATTCGCCGCCACGAAAGACTGCTTACTATGCACCGTTCCGGTGCGCCCTTCACGAGAGGTCTTATACCGTGCTCCTGCGTCTCAGCCGGAAACGGCTGTCCCTGCTGGCGGCGGGCGCCCTGCTCGCCGTTCCGCTCGTCACGGCCGCCACTCCGGCGGCCCAAGCCGCCCCGGCCGGTTCGGTGTCGGTGGATCCCACCCACATTCAGGTGCTCACCGCCGCGCTGCAGAACATGAAGACCAACTACGCCTCGTTCGCGAACTTCACGCCCGGCCCGCAGGACATCTTCAACTACAACATCGGCAACCTGTGGCTCAAGGGCATCGACGGCACCGGTACCACCGTAGCCGTGATCGAGGGCTGGGACGACCCGGGGATCGCCGCGTACATCCACGTCAGGGACCTGCGGTACGGCCTGCCCGACCCGGTCATCCAGACCATCTTCCCGTCCGGCCCGCTGCCCGCGACCTGCCCGCCGGGCATGGTGGCGCTCGGCAGCTACGGGTCATGCGACGCCTGGGTGGGTGAGCTGCGGCTGGACGTGCTGGCCGTGCACCTGATCGCGCCGTACGCCAAGATCGTGATCTCCGCCACGCCCGCCGACAGCGAGATCACCGACGACGCGGCGAGCAACGTCGCGCCGCCGGAGATGATGCACGCGCTGGAGTACATCAGCGCCAACCACGTGGCGAACGTGATCTCCATCAGCGACGGCACCGGCGAGGGAACCTACAGCTTCGGAAACGCGCAGATCCATGCGAACGACCCGGGCCCGCTGGCGGCGGCCGCCGCGGGCATCCCGGTGCTGAACGGGACCGGCGACTGCGGCGTGGTGCAGAACCTGGCCATCGCCAACGCCCAGTGCAACAACACCTCGACCGGGCCGATGACGGCCACCTGGGATGACAACCCGTGGGTCACGGCGGTCGGCGGCAGCGTGCCGAACGTGAGCAAGACCGACGGAACCAAGCTCGGCCCGGACCCGCTGTGGCATGTGGGCGGCATTTTCGCCGAGGGTGCCGGGTTCTCGGCGGTCTACCCGCGGCCGTCCTACCAGAACGGCGTGGCCCGCACCACCGGCTCGCCGTGGCGCTCGGTGCCCGACATCACCATGGATGCCCAGGACGGCACCTCGGAGTCGGCGCCCATGACGGCCGGCGTGCTCGCGCTGGCCACGCAGCTGAACGACGGCCGCAACCTCGGCCCGATCAACCCGGCGCTGTACGGCGTGCTCGGCCCGCTCGGGACGCGGGCCGGGATCTCGGACGTGGTCAGCGGGAACAACTCGGTGACCGATCCCCAGACCGGCCAGGTCCGGGTGCCGGGCTTCACCGCGGGTTCCGGCTTCGACGTGGCCAGTGGCTGGGGCACGATCGACGCGAGCACGTTCGTCCCGGCCCTGGTCGCCGCGACCCGGGCCTTCGGCCAGGAGGTGGTCGCGCGTGGTGAGGCCAGCTTCGAGCTGACCCAGCTGGAGCACAGCATCCGCCTGTCCGGCGCGGTCATCCTGCCCGGCGCCACCTCGACCGCGTCCGACGGCGGTTTCCTGCCCGGTCACCCGGTCAAGCTGGCCATCGACGGCACGGATGTCACCACGCTCACCGCCAGCGACCAGGGCACGGTCAGCTACGTGATCGATCCCGGCGCGCTGGGCCTGAAGCCGGGTCATCACGTGCTGACGCTGCAGAGCATGCTGATCACCACCACGGCCAGCTTCGTGAGCATCTGAGTCTGGCCGGGGGCGCGCACCACGGCCCGTTCGGCATAAATAAAGAAAGGGAACGGACGGTCATCGGCCGGTCGGACTCCAGCCGGCCATGACCTCTGTTTCGTGACCGTTGCGGACGTCCAGGATTTCCTCGCCGCGCTGGATGAGGCCGGTCAGCCCGCCGGCCACCGCGGTCTCCAGGGCGGCGGACAGCGCGTTGCCGGCCCGGCAGTACGTCTCCACCACGTCGTCCAGGTGCAGGCTGTCGCGGGGGGCGGCGGCCAGCGCGGCGAGCGCGGTTTCGAGTGTGGTTCCGGGGGCCTGGGCGGCGACCGCGTTGGCGTAGGCCTCGATGTCGGCGGTCTCGTCTCGCATCCAGGCCACCTCGTGGGCGGCGCGGACCGCGGTGTTGCGCAGGACCGTCTCCACCATGATCACCGAGACCTGGGCGGTCGCGTCGCTCAGCGCGGGCAGCACGTTGGTCATCAGCTCGCGGCAGCAGTCGAGCAGGATCTGCTCGGTCGTGGGCCTGGATAGCATGTCCCGCTCCTTCAGTGGGCCAGTTGCCGGGCGACCTCGACGAACGCGGTCGTCGTGGCCGAGATGCCGTTCATCAGGTAGGTGGCCATGACGCCGCGGGACTGGCCGCGGGCCAGCGCGTCGGTGGCCTCGAACATCTGGCCCAGCAGCCGGGCCATGCCCAGGACGTAGAAGTAGGAGACGGTGTCCTCGTTGACCTGCTCCTCGCTCAGCCCGGTGCGCTCGCGGTAGCGGGCCAGGAAGCCGGCTGGGTCGGCCTCGTACAGGTTCGGCGGGACGGGCAGGTGGCTGTAGTAGCCGAGGTCCTCGCGGGGGTCGCCGATGCGGGCGAACTCCCAGTCGATCATCAGCACCGGCCCGGCGTCCGGGACCAGGATGTTGGCCGGCTGCGCGTCGCCGTGCACGAAGGTGAGCGGCACCGGCGGCGGCCGGTGCGCGGCCAGCTGGGCGGCCACGAAGTGCAGGGCCGGGTTGCTGTCCGCGATGTCGCGGTCGAGCCTGCTCAGATGCTCGACCAGGCCGTCGATGTAGGTGTGCCAGTCCGCGGGCCGGTCCAGCGCCGGGGGCAGCACGTCGAGCGGGGTCCGGTGGACCTCGGCCACCGTGTCGACGAAGATCTGCGCGGCGCGAGGGAGTTCGGCCGGGTCCTGGGCGATGTCGGACAGCGGGCGGCCGTTGAAGAAGTCGACGAGGAAGCACTTGGACCCAAGGTGCTGCCCGGTCGGGTCGTACCACCGCGGCGTGGGGGTGTGAATGGGCAGCTTTCCTGAGATCGCCTCCAGCAGCCGCCACTCGCAGTCCCGGTCGCTGTCGAACACCCCGGTGTCCGGCGGCGGATCGGACCGCAGCACGAACGTCTCCTCGGACCCGTCCGCCCAGCGGATCGCGGCCAGCGCGGACAGGCGGCTGTAGCCGCCGCTGATCGGCCGGTATTCGGTGACCGTGCCGCCGCGGCCGGCCGCTACGTGATCCAGGAACTTCTGCAGCTGCGGTTGGTCGATCACGGTGCCTCCTGCCACGTCGCGTGAAGGGCTAGATCGATGGTAAAGACCGCGGCCGGGCGTGACTAGGTTCTTTATGTAGTGATTGAATAAAAACTCAGGCGGTCTATCGCGAGGGAGTCCCGGTGGAAACCTACGATGTGATCGTCCTGGGCACCGGCGCCGCCGCGCTGACCGCCGCGATCCGGGCGTCGGCCGCGGGCGCCAGCGTGGGGCTGTTCGAGAAGGCCGATACGGTCGGCGGCACCAGCGCCTGGTCCGGCGGCATGGTGTGGATCCCGATGAACCCGCACATGGCGTCGCTGGGCATCTCCGACAGCCGCGAGGAGGTCATGACCTACCTGGGGTCGCTGTCCAACGGGCTCATCGACATGGATCTGGCCGCGGCGCTGATCGACGCCGGGCCCGAGGTGGTGACCTGGCTGGAGCAGAACACCCCGGTGCGGTTCCAGATCATCAAGGACTTCCCGGACTACCATCCCGAGCATCCCGGGGCCAAGCCGGGTGGAGGCCGGTCGATGGAGTGCCCGCTGTTCCCGTTCGATTCGCTCGGTTCCTGGCGGGAGCGGGTCACGGTGGGGCCGCAGCTGTCCGGCAACATCATGATGAGCGAGACCAGCCTGGGCCGCGGTGCGCCGCAGGGCGTGGATCCCGCCGAGCTGGAGCGGCGGAAGGTCCATGACGAGCGCGGCGCCGGGCAGGGGCTGATCGGGGCGCTGCTGCGCGGCTGCCTGGACCGCGGGATCGAGCCGCGCACCGGGATGCGGGCGGTCGAGTTGCTGCGCGACGGGGGGCGGATCAGCGGGGTGCGGTTCGTTATGGCGTCGGGTTCTGTGGAGGTCGGTGCGGCGCGGGGGGTGGTGATCGCGACCGGGGGGTTCGAGTGGGACCCGGAACTGGTCCGTTCGTTCATCCGGGGGCCGCTGGCGCGGTCCGCTTCGGTGCCGACCAACACCGGCGACGGGCTGAAGATGGCCATGCGGGTGGGCGCGGCGCTGGGCACCATGCGCGAGGCCTGGTGGGTGCCCATCATCGACGTGCCGGTGGGCGACCGGATGGCGGCCTGGCAGGTCAACGGCGAGCGCACCCGGCCGCACTGCATCATGGTGAACGCTTCGGGGCGACGGTTCACCAACGAGGCGGCGAACTACAACGCGCTGGGCGCGGCGTTCCACGTCATCGACGTGAGCAGCTACTCCTACGTCAACCACCCGGCCTGGATGATCTTCGACCGGCACTACCTGACCCGGTACGGGCTGGCGGGTTATCGCGGTGAGGGCGCCACGCCTTCCTGGCTGACCTCGGCGCCGTCAGTGGCGTCGCTCGCGTCGGCGATCGGGGTCCCGGAGGCGGCGCTGGAGGAGACGGTGGCGCGGTGGAACTCTGCGTCCGCGCTCGGCCGGGACGAGGACTTCGGGCGCGGGAACAGCATTCATGACCGGTGGTGGGGTGACCCGGCGTTCGGTCCAGGGCCGGGGGCGACCCTGGGGCCGCTGGATACGCCGCCGTTCTACGCGGTGCAGGTGTACTCGGGCGCCCTGGGGACCAAGGGCGGCCCGCGCACCGACGGGAACGGGCAGGTCCTGGACGTCGACGGCGAGCCGATCCCGGGCCTGTACGCGGCCGGGAACGCCATGGCCTCGGCCATGGGCATGACCTACGGCGGGGCTGGCGGGACGCTGGGGCCGGCCGTGGTGTTCGGCTACCTGGCGGGACGGCATGCGGCATCGGCGAACGACCTCACGGTGGGGGACGGCTCGTGAGCGGCGCATCGTTTGCCGGGGCCTTTGCGGGGGCCTCTGCGGGGCCTTTGCGGGGGCCTTTGCGGGAAGGTGGCGGTGGTCACGGGGGCGGCCGGGGGGATGGGGCGGGCGGTCGCGGGCCCGATAGGGCGGCGGCGATGGACGCGCGGGTGCGGTCCATCGCGAGGGTGGCGGCGTCCAGGACGGGGAGGGCGGCCAGGGCGGGGCTGATGACCTCCGGGCCGACCCAGCGCAGCGCGCCGATCCGGTGCAGGGCGCGGATGGTCTTGACGAGGTCGAGGTCGCCGTCGCCGGGGAGCAGGCGGTGCTGGGTTTCCTCGCGGAGCGTGCCCGTGGGCTCGGCTGGCGCGTCGTCGAGCTGGATCTGGAAGATCCGGTCGCCGGGGATGGTTTCGAGGACGTCGAACTGGGGCTCGCCGCGGAAAAAGTGCCAGGTGTCGAAGACCAGGCCGCCGTTGGGGCGGTCGGCGGCGCGGACCAGGTCCCAGGCGATCCGCAGGGTGCGGACGATGGTGAACGGGATGAACTCCAGGTGGACCCGGGCGTCGAAGCCGGCGGCGCGGTCGCAGAGGCGGGCGAAGTGCCCGGCGAGTTCGGGGACGGGCACGTCGCTGCTGCCGGTGGCGATGGCCGACAGCGAGGTGACACCCAGCGCCTCGCACATCCGCAGCGCGTCGTCGGTGCTCACCCCGGCGAACCGCGACGGCGAGGGCTCGCGGTCGGGATACCAGTTCATGACCGGATCGATGACGAGGTCCAGGCCGAGGTCCCGGGCCTGCCGCCCGATCTCGGCCGCGGTCGTTCCGTCTTTTGCCGCACGCAGCACGTCGGGCGGGCTGAGCGTGACCTGCCGGCAGCCGGTCGCCGCGGCGGCGGCAAAACGCTCGGCCAGCGGTGAGGTGAAGCCGACGGTGCCCGCCCACAAGGTGTAGCCGACGGGCGCGGCAGGACTGGCGGCCATGGATCACCTCACGAGCAGGCCGGCGGCGCCCCCGGGCACGGGGTGGTTGAAGAGCGAAGTTTATGCTCGACAGGGTCGATGGTATCTTTGTATATTGAGTCTGTCTAAAGTAAGTACCGCGATGGAGGCATGCGCATGACGACCGCGCCTCGCGTGGAAGAGCGCGCCAAGCGGACCACACTCTGGTACGACCTCGTCCTGGACGACCCGCACCCGCCTCCCGAGTACCTGCGCGAACGATTCATCTATGAGCCGGACAGCACGCAGATTCCGGTAACCAGGTACATCAGCCGCGAGTGGCACGAGCTCGAGCGGACCCGGCTGTGGCGCAAGGTCTGGCAGATGGCCTGCCGTGAGGAGAACCTCCCGGACGTCGGCAGCTACGTGGTGTACGACATCGCAGGCGACTCCTACCTGGTGGTCCGGACCCGCGACGGGATCAAGGCGTTCGTCAACGCCTGCCTGCACCGCGGCCGGGCGCTGAAGGACTACGACGGCCGGTGCAGTGAGTTCCGGTGCAGCTTCCACGGCTTCACCTGGCGGCTGGACGGCAGCCTGCGCTACACGCCGGCACCGTCGGAGTTCCCCGAGATCGAGGCGAACCGCGACGCCTGGGCGCTGCCCGAGGCCAAGGTCGGCGTGTGGGGCGGGTTCGTGTTCATCAACCCCGACCCGGACGCCGAGCCGTTCGAGGCGTTCCTCGGTACCCTGCCGGATCATTTCGCCCGCTGGGACTTCGAGCACCGCTACCTGCAGGCGCACGTGGCCAAGAAGATCCGGTGCAACTGGAAGATCGCCCAGGAGGCGTTCGACGAAGGGCTGCACCTGGGCGCCACGCATCCTCAGTCGGCCCCGTACGTGGGTGACGCCAACGCCGCCGTGGACGTCTACGGTAACTACTCGCGGCAGATCAGCCCGTCCGGGACGCCGATCGAGGACCTGCCGGGCGAGGCGCTCGAGGCGGACATCCTCAAGCGCATGCTCGACGTGCGCGAGGGCGAGGATCTGCCCATCCCGTTCGCCCAGCGCAGCACGGCCCGCGACGCGATGGCGGCCGCGGGCCGGGAGCGGTGGCGCCAGGTGCTCGAAGACGAGGCCGACGACATCTGCGACGCCGAGCTCGTGGATCACTGGAACTACGCGGTGTTCCCGAACCTGCATCCGTGGGGTGGGTACAACCGGATCGTGTACCGGTTCCGCCCCAACGGCGACCGGCACAACGAGTCGATCTTCGAGGTCATGTTCCTCACCCCGTACCGGGGCGAGCGGCCGCCCACCGCGCAGATCACCGAGCTCGACTTCGGCGAGCCGTGGACGAACGCGCCCGAGCTGCAGACGCTCGGCCTGGTGATGGAGCAGGACACGTTCAACATGGAGGCGGTACAGCGCGGCCTGGAGACCACGCGGCGCCAGTACGTCACCGCGTCCAGATTCCAGGAGGGCATGATCACGTGGCGGCACGACCTTCTGACCAGGTGGATCGGCCAGTAGCCGACGGTGACGGCCGGGCGGCGCCGGACGGCCGGGCGGCGCCGGACGGCCGGGCGGCGCCGCGGCCCGGCTCCATCAGGCACCCGCTCAACCCGAACGCCTACTACGTCGACAACGGGGACGGCACCGTGCACGTCACCATGGGAACCCGGTGGGGCCGGTTCACGCCCAGACGGCCGGTACGTGGAAGGCACGCTGTTCGAGGCCGACCCTGAGCTGTGCGTCTGGGTCTCGGCGCCCCGGCCGTCGAGCCACCACCGGATCAGCCGGGTCCTCGACATGCCGTCCGAGCGCTAGGTGCCGCCCTTGCCCGCCGATGCGGCGGCTGCCGATGCGGCGGCTGCCGATGCGGCGGCTGCCGCCGAGGCGATCCGGCAGGCTGCGCTGCGCTATTGCCGCGGGGTTGACCGCCTGGATGCCGAGCTGATGCGCAGCGCCTATCACGACGACGCCACCGACGACCACGGCGTGTTCGTCGGCTCGGCCGCGGACCTGTGCGCCCGGGTGGTGCGATCCCATCGCCGCTACGAGGCGACCATGCACTGCGTGCTCAACCACGCGATCGACCTCATCGACGACAGCCATGCCACCGGCGAGGTCTACAACGTCACGTACCTGCTGCGCGCCGCCGACGGCGGCCGGCAGCTGGACACCTGGTGGGGCCGGTACCTGGACCGGTACGAATGCCGGGACGGGCGGTGGGCCATCGTGCACCGGGTCTGCGTGCACGAGTGGACACGCACCGAGCCGCTCGGTGCCGCCATGCCGATCGAGGCGCAGCTGTTCCGGCAGGGCAGCGAGGACCGGGGGGATCGCCATGACGACCAGTGACTTTCCCGAGGCGGAGGTGGCCTGGGGGCTGCCTGCGGGGTTGCTGCGGCTCCGGCCCGAGGCCTGCGGGCTGCTGACCGCGCTGAACGAGCGGGTCTGGCAGGCCGGTGACCCGGTGCTGCTGGAGCTGGTCCGCGTTCGGGTGGCGCAGCTCATCGGGAACCGGGGTGTGGCGGACAGCCGAGTCCCGGCCTCGGCGGCGGAGCAGGACGTGGTGGATTTCACCGAGCAGTTCGTCATGGACGTCGGCGGGACGACCGAGGACATGCGCGCGCAGCTGACCGGGCGGTTCGGCGCGGACGGCGCGCGGGAGTTGGTGACGGCGATCTACGTGGTCGAGTTCACCCAGCGGCTGCAGCTGATTGCGGCCCAGCTGCTGGGCGATGCGTTTGCGGCGCCGGCCGACTCGTTTGCGGCGGGCGGCGCCTCGCTGGCCGGCTCGTTTGCGGCGGCCGGCGCCTCGCTGGCCGACTTGCTGAACGCGTACCAGGCGGCGGTGGTGCGGGGCAGCACGCTCGACCCGGTAACCACCGAACTGGTCCGGCTGCGGTGCGCGCGGACCCACCACTGCCGGATCTGCCAGACGCTGCGGCTGGCCGACTCGCGGGCGGCCGGGGTGGACGAGGACATGACGGCCAAGGTCGACTTCTACGAACGCAGTGACCTGCCGGAGCGGGCCAAGGTGGCACTGCGCGTCACCGACGCGTTCATCACCCAGCCGTCGCTGCTGTCCGGGGTCGTAACCAGGCAGGCCCGGGCGTCGTTCGGGCCGGGTGAGCTAGCCTCGCTGTGCCTGGACATCACCAAGTGGAGCACGCAGAAAATCAAGGTGGCGCTAGGCACCGACGGGGCGGACCAGCTGGTCACCGACGCGGACGGGGTGGCGCTGTTCGGGTTCGATTCCGCAGGCCAGGCGGCCGGCTTCCGGCGGCGGCTTTGACGGCGCCGGCTGGCAGGGTCGTACCGTTTGAGCTTTGCTTTCCGCAGCGGGACCTTGATGACCTGCGCGAGCGGCTGGCCCGGACCCGGTGGCTGGATGAGTTCCCCGGCTCCGGCTGGACCTACGGGACTAGCCGGCCGTATTTGGAGGAGCTGTGCCGGTACTGGCGGGAGGACTTTGACTGGCGCGCGTGCGAGGCGCGGCTTAACGGCTTCGGCCAGGTGGCGATGGACGTCGACGGCCAGCGGATCCACGCCGTCCACGCCCGGTCGCCGGAGCCGGGAGCGCTGCCGCTTCTGCTGGTACACGGCTGGCCGGGTTCGGTGTTCGAGTTCGAGAAGGTCATCGAGCCGCTGCGCGACCCGGTGCGGTATGGCGGCTCGGCTGGCGATGCGTTTCACGTGGTCTGCCCGTCGATCCCCGGGCTACGGATTCTCCGGGCCCACGGTCGGCCCGGGCTGGAACGTACGGCGGATCTCGGCCGCGTTCGCGCTGCTCATGGAGCGGCTGGGCTACCAGCGGTACGGTGCCGCCGGCGGGGACTGGGGGGCCATCATCGGTACCGACCTGGTCCGGTCCGGCGCGGGGACGGGGGTGTGCGCGCTCTACCTCACGATGCCGCTCGGCGAGCCGCCGGACGGGGACCCTGAAGCCGGACTCAGCGACAGCGAGCGCCAAGGGCTGCGCGACTGGGCCGCCCATCAGGCCGCCGGGACGGTCATCCACCTGCCGCTGAACACCACCCGGCCGCACACCCTGGCCTTCGCCGTGAACGACTCCCCCGCCGGGCTGGCCGCGTGGCTGGTCGAGATGTTCCGGTCGTTCAGCGACTGCGGTGGCGACGTGGAGCGCCGGTTTACCAAGGACGAGTTGCTGGCCAACGTGACCACCTACTGGCTGACCGGGACGATCGCGTCGGCGGCCCGGCTGTACGCGGAATGGGCCGAGCAGAAGCGGACCTTCCCGCCGCCGCCCCGGGTGCAGGTCCCCACCGGATGCGCGGTCTACCCGCGCGACGTGCGCCGGGTGCCCCGGTCATGGGCGGAACGGCTGTATACCATCGCGCGCTGGACCCAGATGCCGGCCGGAGGCCACTTCCCCTCGCTGGAGGAACCCGGACTGTTCGTCACCGACCTGGCCGCGTTCTTCCGCGCTTACCGGTAACGCGGCTGGTAAGACGGGCATTAGCGACGTTGATGGTGACGCCAGGTCGGGCGGCTAGATCGGATAGCGGGTCGGCTCGGTCACGTACTGCCGTCCCGAAGGCGTGGTCCACCGCATGTATCCGCCGGGAAGCTTGGCGGGCCGGGGTGACGGTCACGCACCAGGTGGACCGGGGTTACGAGCCGCGGCAGCGGCCAGGTCCCGGGCCAGGTCCGGATCGCCCAGAGCGGTACGCGGGATGAGATCCCTTCGTTCCGCAAGCGGCCAGAGCTGCCCACGATGAATCCGGCTCCGGACTGGCGACCCCTCCGCGATATTGTTACCGGGCGTCCTCAAACGTTAGGACGATCTTAACTTCGGTCTATGGGCTTTCTGTCTGCGCATGAATGGCATAAGCAATTTCTGCGCTGATGTGGCCAACGGTAAAATGCTATCAAAGACTCTTAGAGTTAATCCTTTTTACTTCCTTTACTATAGACAAGTTTCCTCCTTCGTCGCGAACTGTCAAGGCCTCCGCACAGTCACCTCAGTTCTCTCAAGGCTGCGAGGTCATGCACGGCTTTGCTGAAACTGGCGCGGTATTGTTCAGGATAGCTTTCTGCTAGTTTCTGATATAGACTGACTGCTTCTCTTTGAGCCGATATCGCGCCGGTTATGAGCCCGGCTTCCGATAGCCGGTTTACGTAGTCAACCAAGCCCAGAGCGAGCAGAGGACGATATTCTTCAGGATTCACTGCAGCCAGCGTTCGATAGAGTCTGATGCCATCATGGGCAACTGCTAGGGTCTCGGCAGAGATTGTACGGTCTGCAGGCTCAAGCCTTTCGGCAGAGATGCCGGTGCGGGCGATTTGATGCTGGTCGGTACTTATCGCTGCCTGCTCGCGGTAGAGATCGGCCGCTTCTCGAGCGGCTGCTAGTGCCTCGACGGAAAGGCCTAGGTCAGAAAATCGGTACCCAAGAGTATTGAGGGAAGCGGCAAGGAAAGGCCGGTACCGGTGGTCGTTATCTGCTGCCACAAGGTCCCTGTAGAGGCTGACCGCCTCTTGCAGGGCGGCCAGAGCTTCGGCTGAGCGGCCCAAATCCGAGAAACGGTCGCCGAGGATCATCAATGCAAGGGCGAGGTTAGGTTGGTACCAATTAGGATCGTCTGCGGCAAGCTTACGATAAAGATTTACTGCTTCCTGTACAGCAGCCAATCCTTCGGCCGCGCTACCCCATTCCGCAAACTTGGCTCCGAGGCCGACCAGGGCGAGAGCTATGTCTGGTCGATACCAGCCAGAGGTGTCGGCCGCAAGTTCTCGGAAGGAGCTAATCGCCTCTTGGACTGACCGGTAAGCGCCGATTGTATTCCGGAAAATCGGAGTATCCGCGGTATCTCGCTCGAAGCTTGCGGGTCCAGACTCTAGACTCGTCATGGAGCCGGGGGCGCTCAGTTGACGTTGGCTCGGTCTCAGCATTGTTAGCTCACGGTAGAGTTCGACTGCCTCCCTGGTAGCTGTCAGTGCCTCGGCTGGCCGCCCTATGTCTGACAACCTGAATCCAAGGCTGGTTAGGGAAGCAGCCAGCTTGGACCCGTACCGTCGCGGATTGGCTGCCGCTAGCTCGCGGTAGAGACTGACTGCCTCCTCTTCCCTGGAGAGCGCGTCACCTTGTCGGCCATACTGCGACAGTTGTGCTCCGAAGATCATTAGGGCAAGGGCGAGGTTGGGCTGGTACTGATCAGGATTAGTCACTGCTAGTTCGCGGTAGAGGCTGATCGCTTCTCGTTCAGTCGACAGCGCCTCATTCGGACGCCCGAGCTCGGAATAGCGAGCCCCAAGGATCACCAAGGAAAGAGCGAGGTGGGCCTCATACCTATCGGGATTGGCCGCTGCTAGCTTACGATACAGGCTGATTGCCTCCCGTTCGGCCGACAGCGCTTCATCCGTACGTCCCATCTCGGAATACTGGGCGCCAAGGCCGACAAGCGCGAAAGTGAGATCAGGTTGGTAACGGCAGGGGTTAGCTGCTGCTAGCTCATGATAGAGGTCGATTGCTTCCCGGGTAGCTTCTACTGCCTCAGCAGTGCGCCCCAAAACAGAGAGTATGTTTCCGAGTTTGGTCAGGGAAATGGCGAGATTCGGCCGATACCATTGAGGGTTAACCTCTGCCAGATCCCGGTACAGGCGAAATGCCTCTTGCTCGGCGAGCAATGCTTCCGTCGGACGGCCTAGATCCAGGAACTGTGAACCGAGGCTGGCCAGAAAGCCGGCCAGATTGGGCTGATACCGGTCTGGGTTCACCGCTATCAGATCTTGCAGGAGGGCAGCTGCCTCCTGGGTGACCGCCAGTGCCTCGCCACAGCGCCCGAGCTCCGAAAACCGCGCCCCGAGATTGGCCAGCGTGGCTGCGCGGTCAGGTAGGTAACGATCCGGACTAACCGATGCCAGCATCGCGTAGAGACTGGCTGCCTCCTGGGTGACCGTCAGTGCCTCGTTGTAACGCCCGAGCTCCGAATACCGCGCCCCGAGATTGGTCAACGTAGCAGCGAGGTCGTGTCGATACCGGTCAGGATTGGTCGTTGTCAGGTCTTGGAGAAGAGCGGCTGCCTCCTGGGTGGCTGTTAGTGCCTCGTTGTAACGCCCGAGCTCCGAATACCGCGCCCCGAGATTGGTCAACGTAGCAGCGAGATTGTGTCTGTACCGACCCGCGTTGAGCGAAGCCAGATTGCGGTAGATGCTAATGGCCTCCCGGGTAGCTGCCAGTGCATCGGCGGAACGGCCTAGCTCGGACGAAACAATCCCGAGGTTGGCGAGCGAGGCGGCAAGGTCGGATCGGTACCGATCCGGATTCGCTGACCCCAATTCACGATATATGCCAAGCGCCTTCTCAGCGATCGGGAGTGCCTCTGTAGGGCGACCAAGCTGAATAAGGGTAAGACCTCGTATAGTCAGCCACCGCGCATGCTCGGCTGGGAATGTGTTGGTTGCTGGAGCAGCAAGGATCCTGCGTGTGATCACGTCATGCGCGGTACCTAGCACCATCGAGGGGTAGGGGATCGCATTCGCGATCGAGACTAGCGTCTCCAACGGAGCATCGATATCTTCGACAACCTGAGCGGCTAGAGGAAGCAGTCGCCTGAGCAGTCGTTCAGCTATGTCATCCTCGGTAGCGGCTCTAGCTAGAAGCAGAAGCGCCCGGCGAGCCTGCCGTTCCCCTAGATCACTCAAGCATGCCTGCGCCAGTGCTTCTGACCCGCTCAGTTCCCTGACCACCAGCCGCTCAGTCAGCCGATCTGGCTGCATTACACCAAGCCAATCGGAACTGTCGCGGCCTGGCGGATACAGTTCTCGCAACCATACTGCCAACTTTATTGATCCGGGTACTTCCGGAATGCGCCGCAGCAATGCCACAGCTTCATTCTCATTTGCTGCGCCTAGCAAGCACCCTGCCGCCACAACTTGGCGCAGGAGCGGCATCGTCAATCCGTTAGGACCGTCCGTAAGTTTCTGCGCATCAGCGGTGCCCTTCCAAAAGCGCCCTTCATGTCGCAGCAATTCATCCAGGATCCCGTCGAGATCGACCTGGTGTTCCTGCTCCGGTGCTTTTATCCATTCCAAAACGACTACAAGTGCTGCCGCATGTAGCTCTAGAACGCGTGCGCGCCTCGCTTGGGTGACGACCCCGACATGATCTGGATTCGGTGGGGTTGTTCCAAGCGCCGCCGCGAACACTGGAATCGCCCTTCGTACTTGTTCTTCATCGCTCACCCGCTCGTCGAGCACTTCGCCTAGGGAGATCCCTGAGCCGGCCCGCACAACAAGGTCCCGGATCGCACCCTCTCCGGCGGCCAATTGTTCCCACCACTGCCCTGCGCTACGGGCTAGGAGTAGGACTCGGATCGTTCCCTTGTCAGCTGCAACGGCACGCAGCAACTCTTCCAATCCGATCCGGGTTTCGGCATAGTCGACAACCAGAAGAACGGGTCCTGAGTCGACGGCCCTGATATCCGCCAAGATTCGCGCCTCTTGGCGGTCGCCTACCAGTTCACACCGCCAGCCGGATTCTTCTAGGTGCCTAGCAAGCTGCAGCGCCAGCCGAGTCTTGCCGATTCCACCTGGCCCAGTTATCAATCGTAGCGATATAGCCGAGTTATCGTTGAACCACGCGAGCAGACTTCGCAGCTCAGCGACCCTACCGATGAACTCCACAACGCCACTCTCTGGATCCAGCAATCGTGCCGGACTACCAGACCGAGGCAATTGTGCCGAAAGGGTAGCTTGGGCCCAGACCTTGCTGGTGTTTGCGCTCGTAATCAAAATAAAACGGTCATAACGTTTGCGCCACAGCGGCAACGCCCGATACTCGACCGGTATCGACAGCGGAGTTCTCCGCGTCTTTGCAAACAGTTGACAGGCGGCAACGAAAGCTTCGACGGTCTCCCACCGTGGCCTACCTCGGTGAAGCCGGACATTGTTTGCAGTGGCGCGGGAGAGCTGATGGCCCGCATGTGATGCGTAGGCCTCCAGCTGGCGATCATTGGGGGCTCCTGCCAGGGCATGCAGGGCATCCAGCGCCTCCAGCAGGTTGCCATTTATATCCTCAAGCTCAGCCACAACTCCCCCAACACGTGCAACACAGCTCTCAGCCAGCGTTCCAGGGTAGATCCGCCAAGTGGTCCAGACTGTCCAGTCTGGACCACCTTAGACAACGTTGCCGACAGGCTGGCATGCGATCACAACCATTCCTGGAGGATGCCGTGCCTAGCCCTCGCCGTCTCACTACCATAGCCATCCCGACTGCCACTGCGTACGTAGTTCTAGCCAACCCCAGGCTTTTGATCGCGAGCTGGGCATTGATCACAGTGATTATGATAATTCTTGCCCTACTCCTACTTCCGGCAGTATGGTCTCGTAAGAAATGCCGAAGAGACTCGGCATACCGTCTAATCAAGCTAATTTTTGAGTCACTCTTCTCGTAATGGAGACGGCATACCTAAAATTCTCAATAAATTCTAGCTAGGTGACTTAGTATACCCCCAACTGCAATGACTGATCGCAAAGGCTAAGCGGACCTGACACGACCCGGAATTCCCGCGAACCCGCGCGATGCAATTGTTTCAGAAAGAAGCTGGGAAGCAGAACAATTAAGCGGATCGATACGCGCTTGCAAAGAGCCTTTGTAATGCAGACCCGGGTTGGCTTTGCGCATTGCCGTTCGGCCTGTTTATGTAGCCATGAGAAACTTGGCCGTTGACAGGTCTGCATGTTAGTGCATCCAAGTCCTGCATGGAGACGCGCGCACATGCCGCGTGCCGGGCGACCCCAGCTGATGGCGCGGCGGCCCACGTGGGCGAACAGATTAGCGCCGCGAGGCCGAACCTCGACTCGAGTTCCTTGTCCGGGCTAGATACCGCACCCGGACGGTCCGGCACATTCTCACCGAGGGTCCGGCTGTAGATTTCGCATCATTGGACGCGCAGTGGCTCCCAGTACACCTCGATCCGGTGGCCGTCCGGATCAAGGCATTTGAACGCCAGGTTGCCTCCTTCATCGTTCCGTTCCACGATGGTGACGCCATCAGCCTCCATGCGTTCCATCAGCGCGTGGACGTCAGCTGGCTGTGCGGCTTTGAAGCCGGCACGCAGGAACGCCGGCGATGGCCCGACGTCCCCAACCGGGTGCAGAGCCAGGTCGAATCCGTCGACGTTGCGGATGATGACAGTGCCGTCCTCATACTCCTGGGCAGTGGCCGGGTCGAAGCCGAAATAGGCGAATAGAACTGCTGGCTGCGCTGCAGGCCACGAACCGGGAACCCGAGATGGTTGAGGTGCATGACTGCAGCGTTGCTTACCCTCATGTATAACGACAAGTGATCAGCCTCTCCGGGTACCAACCGGACCATCAGCTGGTCCGATAACTGCTCACTCTCATGCCGCGGACAGAGCGCGCTAAGCTGCCATCGCCTGCGCGCTTGTGGGCTGAGATGCTGAACGACAGGCGAACGGGAGTACTGCGCGGAGGATCTTGTGGGGGTCGGGCGGCTGACGGCGGGCCAGGCTTTCCACCGGACCGTCCAGTCAGCCTTCCTGACCGGGCTCGCCGGGGCATCGGGGTTCAGGGAACGGCCGTGGCGGCTTATCCGGGGTGGCCGGGGGCGCGTCGATCTGGCCGTTGAGGTGGACGGCGATGAGCAGATGCTTGTCATCATCGAGATCAAGGGGACCGACTGGGATGCGATCCCGGTGGATCGCGTGCTGAGGAACCTGCGCCGTCATCTGCGCCAGTGGCAGTCCTACCTCGATACCGCCATCGAAGACATGGAAGCAGGCCGGTGGGAGGGCATCGTAGGTGCCCTGCTCTACCCTGGCCGCCCTGCCAAAGGGAGACGCTGGCGGTGATCGAAACGGTCGCGGGCGAGCAGGCTGTGCAGGTGACCTGGTATGACGACGTGGACTGGCACCTGTAGCTCGTCGCCGCTGCTGTCGTATCAAAGGCGGAACCACACAGTTCGCCGCCCCAGATTCTCCGCAAAGTAGCGGCGCTTATCGTTCCGCGCCAAGGGCAGGCATGTGATCATCGTGCTGAACCGGGCTACGCGCGAGCAAGCCCTTGGTGAAGGAGGCTCGTCACTGACAGTCACCATAATGTCCAGTGTTTGCGCATGCGTCCCCGCCCAAGTGCTTACCAAAGAGTTATGCGATGCCGCCCGGGTCATGTTCAGACCTGGGTGTTCTGCTCAGGCGTTCGAGGCTGACTGCGGGCTCAGGGGCGGGACCGGGCGCTGCAGGGAAAGATCGTCCGGAGCGGCTGCCGTGCTATGGCAGCAACTCGAACGCCTCAGCATGACGTGGCCGTACAACGGCGAAATGGCGCCGGTTGAGTGTGGCGATCCTGACCCGCGCCATGCCGCTCGGCCAAGGCGACCACGGACGCATCCGTCCCGCCGAGCCGCAAGTCAGCGTAGGTGCTGACCAGGTCCTGGATGCGCTGCCAGTCGGCTATACCGAGATCGGCCACCTCCAGCTGGCCATCGATAATGGACGCGTACAGGCTGGCTTCCGCCTTCGCGCCAAGCTGCCGGTCGATCAGGTAGGCGGCCTCCGCGATGACCATGGCCGTGGTAACCAAGGGACCCTCATCGCTCTCCAGCAATTGCCGACAGGCCTCGTGGTCCTTATCGGCGCGATCGGCCGTCGCGACCAGCGGGCCGGTATCGACGATCAGCACCTAATCGCGCCCGAACCCCTCGGCCAGCATCTCATCAGCCTCGGCCGCGCCGCGCCCGGAGGTCGAAGCACCCACAGCGGCGAAGGTCAGCCGGCGACGTGGCGCCTTGGGCAGCTGCGCCGCCAGGAGGGCCGCCGCCAGCTCATCTGCAGTCTGACCACGACGAGCTGCCTCAGCGGCCAGCGCCTCCGCGACGGCGTTATCCAAGTGCAGCGTCACTGTCATGACTTCAGCGTAACAGGCCAAGCGTGCGAGCCAGGATCACCGCGGCAGCCGTCGGCGCGCATCTGCCTGTCATCTTTCAGCCGGTTGCTGCCGCGTGTCGGTGGACGTGACGCACACCAGTTTCCGACCTGCGGGGGCTCCGGTCCGGTACATTGATGTGCTGGATACCGGGGTCGGCTGATGCCCCGTTCTGGTAACGATCCGGCGTATTTGCTTCGGGATCGGGGTCAATGGGACCAATCCCGTCCATCTCGCCGAGTTGGCGCCGAGATGCCCGCCATGGCGGCTCCAGACGACTCGGGGCTATCCCGGCTCGGGTCACGGACGGGCAAGCAGCCGATCGAGATATGGCGCGCGATATCCGCTCAATGGCCCAGCAACCTAGCCGCCAAGGTAGCCACTCGGTGCCGTGCCGAACCGGGCGATCTGTGCCGCAGTCGATGGCCCCGGCTCGCAGCCCATAAGACCGCGAGCCGGGGCCGGCCTGTCCACGGGGAAGGCCACCAGAGGTGACCTCTCGCGGTTAGCCGGTGCTACAGGAGACCGGGGGCCAGGTCCATGTCCCGTTGGTGGTGACCGTGAAGCCCCAGTTGTTGCCGCTGCCGTTGGGCGTGGCTTTCATCACGTACTGGCTGGGCCAGGTGGCGTTGACGTTCCAGGTCGAGGCGACCACCGACGGCGCGACCATGTTCACCGTCACGGTCCAGCTGTTCGAGCCGCTGACCGCGACGTTGAGGTTGTACCAGCCGCTGCCCTTCGTGCCTGCCGACAGCGTGGCCGTGCAGCTGCCGCCTCCGCCTCCGCCTCCGCCGCCGCCGGATGAGCCGTGGCTGACGGTGAAGTTGGAGCTGCCGGATCCGCCACCCCAGGCCTCAGTGGCGAAGATCTGGTAGTTGAGCGAGCCGAGGTTCATCCCGTGGCTGGCCCACGCGTTGAAGAAGTTCTGCGTGGTGATGGTCCCGCTGGTGGTGTTTCCCTGCCGGATTGCCAGGTACTGCTCGAAGGTGCAGCTGTTGCCCGTGATGCAGGGCTGGTTGACCTGCTGGTGCTCGTAGAGGTTGTAAGTGGCGCCATCGCTGGTCGTGGTGCCCATGAAGGTGCCCAGCGCGGGGCTACCGCCCTGGTCGTCCTCGATGACGTAGTACTCGACCAGCGGGTTGGTGGACCAGCCGTAGAGGGAGGCCAGCGCGGTGCCGCCGCTGGCGTTCATGCTTCCGCTGAAACTGACCGTCTGGTTGCTGCCCGGCTGCCAGCCGACGCCGGCGACGAAGTCGCCGATGCTGCTCCAGTTCGTGGAGTACTGGTTGCCGCCGGAGCCCACGTTGATGCAGGCCGATCCCTGGCCGTTGCTCCACATCTGGTAGTAGTAGCCGTTGATCGTGCCGGTCTGGTTGGAGCAGACGGCGGCGTGCGCGGTGCCGGGCAACGCCACCGTCGCCGCGGCGGCCAGTAGTGCCGCGCAGGCGACGGTGAGCAGCCGCAGCCGGCTGCGCTGGCGGCCGTTGCTGCCGGCTTCGGTGAGGGTGGCGGGACCGTTCATGTACGGTGTCCTCCTTGGGGCGGGGTCGACTCCGACCGGAGGACCGGATCGCATTAGCCGATCCGGTGGACGGCCCCGGCGGGCCGTCATTGGCGTCAGTATTGATCCGGTCCTGTTAGTGGTCAATAAGTTTCGGAAATGTTTCGGTAGCGAATACTTTCGGTGTACAGCGCGGGAACCTCGATAGATACGGGACTTTTGACTGAACTGGGTAGGATGCCTATGGCAAGGAAGAGGGCATTATCGAATCCTCGCGGTAATCATCTAGCCGAAAATATATCGACAATTTCCGAAAGCTTTCGAAGTGGCACACGCTACCCACCGCAGCGCCCGGCAGCCCGCCCTCGCCGAGCGCCTCCTCGCCTGCCCGCGACGATGGCTGGAATCCGCCACCTCTCTTATGACCGCCGAAACCACGCACCCCCGGCTCATCGGCGGCCGGCGGAAGGAGTCGGACCTGCCGAGCACCGGTCGCGCAGTGGCCGGACAACCCCCGGGCACCTGTCACCCCCGCACGTCCGGGCGCTCGTACGCCCCCATCCCAGCGTGAAAATGCAGGTCAGCCTTGGGCGGGCGGGCGGCTCCGCTCCGGACCAGTTCATCGGCTTATGCCCCGGCTCGGCAACGGCTCGGGGGCCCTAGCGCCGCTGGCAGAGGTCCTGCGGCAGGTGTCCCGCTGTCGCACCGCTGTGCTACCGTTGAGTCATGGCCGTCCGGAAGAAGCGCTCCATCTCCATCCCGCCCGAGCTCGACGTCGAGATCGCCGCGGCCGCTGAGGCTGCCGGGACGAGCTACAGTGCCTGGATCGCCCAGGCCGCGCGGAAGGAATTCGTATCCGGGCCGGTCTGGAAGCGGTCAGCCAGTATGAAGCCGAGCACGGCCCGTTCACCCCGGAGGAGATCGCCGAGGCCGACGAGTGGGCCTCGCGGGTCACCCAGCCGCCGCCACGCGGCGGTCGGCGTGACGGGGGTCACGTATGACTCCGGGGCGCTGATTGCCGCCGAGCGCGGTGAGCGGCCGATGTGGGCCCGCCATCGCGCCTTGCTGCTCCGCCGCGTCGTGCCGACCGTTCCTGCCCCGGTCGTTGCCCAGTGCTGGCGGGGCACTCCCGCCAGGCGCAGCTGCCCGGCTGCTGGCCGGATGCGAGGTCGAGGTTCTCGATGACAGCAGGGCCAGGGCCACCGGAACCCTCGCCGGACGTGCTCGCGCCACCGACATCTTCACGCCAGCGTCGTCGAAGGCGCCCTGCGCCGCGGCGACCTTGTAGTCAGCTCTGACGAAGGCGATCTAGCGGCCATCGCCGCGGCCGTCAGCCGCCACATTGACATTGCCCACCCGGTAACGCCCGGCCCGGTACGTCGGTGCGCCGGGTACCGAGGTCGGCGGATGCCCCGGTCCGGTAACGATCCTGCGTATTTGCTCCGGGATTGGGGATCGGCGGGGTCCAATCCCTTCAATTTTGCCGTGCTGGCGACGTCGGATCTGCGTATGAGCGAGCGACGAAGTGTTGACGGCTAAGCGCTGACACTTAAATGCCGTCGGCAATTTTAGGATCTGGCGCTTCTTTCGTCCTCGGACGTCATTTAATAGGCTTCCGGTTTCCGCATGGCAGCGGGTGTTCTATCATGCGCGGGCAGCCCGGCATAAGCGCAGGCTATGGAAGGCGGCCCGCCAGGCTCCTCCTTTTCTGAGCGGGCTAGGACGGAGGCCAGCAGGAACGTAGCGGCTGCTTTGGGCACTCAGCCAGGACGGCGATCCTTCGGCTGCTGCTGCGTCGACGGCGCCAGGGTGAGTTTGTCCTTTGCGGCGATAGAGGATGCACCGCCATGTACTGCGGCGCCGGTTATCTTGACCCGGGCCTTGCAGTGGTGCTGGTTGCCGGCCAGAACGAAGCAGCAGCGGGATCTTCGCCCGGCAAGGCACGAGGAGCACGCGGTGAGCGTGACGCCCGCCCGGCGGGCCGGTCCGGGCTGTGAGCTGTGATATCTGGTTGCTGCGGGCCCGCATGGTGGCCTAGCCTCGGCGTGTGCGCGAGCGCCCGGCGGGTATACGCGACAGCGATGTCGCCGCCGCCCTGGCTGGCCAGCGGGCGCTCATGGTGCGGGATCTGTCTTACCTGCCCGTCGGGTTCGGCGGGTACCACTGGCTCGCGGTCGACCAAGCGGGCTCGCGATGGTTCGTGACCGTCAGCGATCTTGCCGCGCCGTGGCTGCCGGACCTGCCGGGCGGTGATGCATACAGCGGCCTGGCTCGCAAGAGAGGCGGGGCTCGGGTTCGTCGTCGCTCCGGTGCCGGCCAGGACTGGTCAGGTCGTCGGCTCTTTGGACAGCCGGCATGTTGACGCTGTTTCCGTACGCCGACGTCACGCCGGGCCGCTTCGATGACCCGGTTGGCGACGGCGACCGGGCCGCGATCATCGACATGCTGGCCAGGCTGCATACCGTAACCTGGACGACGTAGCGGAATTCCTGTCCGGCATCCGCGGTCCGCACCAGCTGACGGCGGACACGCTTGTGTCCTGGACGGGACTCCAGGAGACCCTGGAGTCAATCGCCGAAGTGCTCGAAACTCCGTAAAGGCGGCGTTTGCAGGCCGTGCATCCTCTAGATATTGCCCCAGCTAATGGCATCGCTCGCGCGTTATGGGCCTGGTGGCGGGGTGAAGATGTCGTGAGTTCCGATGCGTCGCCAGATGACATGCGAT
>CAWFXW010000029.1:0-29794 GCA_963819785.1 uncultured Actinomycetes bacterium
CGTCGTTCAGCTTCAGGTGCACCCAGTCGACGGTGAAGTCGCAGCCTTCCTCACGTGGCGGATGAACTCGCCCCGCAACCGTTCCGCCGGGTCGGTGGGCAGCGTGTTTGGCCTCGAAGTATGCCGTAGCCGGTGACCAGGTCGACCTCGCCGCGCTTTCTTCTCCGCACGTAGACCGCGTCACGGTGGCGCAGGTCGTGGTAGGCGCGGAGAGATCCATCGGCGTAGGCAGGTACGCCATGGTGTGAGGTCATGCGCTCGGTAGCGCTCGATCAGGCGCAGCTTTGGTCACCAGGTCGTTCGCCGGGAGATCAGTAGAGGTCGCCGTTCTCCACCGCGGCGAGGACGCCGTTGTCCCAGAGTTCGACGACGCGCTTCACCCGCCGGTATCGGTCGCCGCGGCGCTGAACGACTTCGCTGGCCTTCTCGAAATACTCCTGCTGGATCTCCAGCGCGCTGGCTTCCTTCGTTGGCCAGCCGCAGCTCGCCGGCCAGGTGATGGTAGCGCGACACCTGGCGGATCACCCGGATCGGGTTGTCCAGCGACAGGTGGCGCCATTCGTCGCGCCGGCCCCTCGATCTCATCCGCGGCGCCAGATCCAGGCGCTGCCGACCTTTTGTACAGCAGCATGACGTACTCGTTCATGTTCGAGTGCTCGGTCAGCTCAGCCGTGACGTCGGCGGCGACCTGCTGGCCTACGCCGTACCAGCGCGGTCAGGTCGTGGCCAGCGACCGACCTGCGCGGCCAACTGGGCTCTCGTCGGCCAGCGCCGTGATCTTGTCAGTGTCGCTCTCCAGCTCGGCGAAGGCCTGCTCCTCGGTGGCGGGCCGAGTCCAGGACCTGGTGATACCGCCGCACTCGGGGTAGGCACCGCCGTAGGCCTGGTCAGCCTGCCGAGCGTGGCCGGCGTTCCTGGAACTGCCAGCCGGGCCGGTCGCAGTTCGAGCGTCGGCGCAGGAACGTGAAGGTCCGGCGGCCAGGTTGCAGAGCAGACGCGGCCTCGTACAGCGGCCGGCGAGCCCGGCCAGCACCGGAACGTGCGACCGGACCGGCTCCAGGCGCCTGGCGATGCCGAGCAGGGTCAGCGTGTCGGAGGCGTCGACGGCGAGGCGGTCGATCGCAGGCCAGCGCCTCGCGGGCCGTGCTGGCCGCCGCGGGCAGCGCGTCGCGTTGGATAGCCGTTCGTCCTTGGCGAGCAGCGCCGTGTCCTCGCCGGCCTCCGGCGCGGCGGCCTCGATCTCGGTCAGGCCGAGCCGTAGCGTCTCGGCCTCGGCGGCCCGCTCCCGCTCGGCCCGGGTCAGCGCCTCCAGCTCTTCGCGGACCGCCCGGTGCCGGCCGAACACCCGGCGGTATTCCGACAGCACCTCGGCCAGCTCGGCGCCGCCGAACCGGTCCAGCGCGTCACGTTGCCGTCCCGGCTTGAGCAGCTGCTGCTGGTCGGCCTGCCCGTGCACGGCAACCAGGTCGTCGGCCACACCTGGAGCAGGACACCGGCACCGAACGCCCGCCGGCGAACGCCGTGAACGGCCTTCCGCCGACACCGACCGGCTGAGCACGAGCGCCGTCCCGTCCTCGTCCAGGTCTGCCCCGGACTCCTCGACCGACCGGCCCACCTCCGGAGAGACCAGCAACCGCCCCTCCACGGCGGCGCGCTCGGCGCCCGGCCGGAACCGCGCCGGATCGGCCCGGCCGCCGAACAACAGCCCGAGCGCGGTCACGACCATGGTCTTCCCCGCCCCGGTCTCACCGGTCAGCGCGGTGAACCCGGCCGACAGCTCAAGCACCGCGTCGTCGATGACGCCGAGCCCGTTGATGCGGACTTCCTCAAGCATGCTCGCCAGCATCCTCCCGGGTACGGCCCCGCCAGCCCGCGACGGGCAGGCCGAACTTGGCTACCAGCCGGTCCGTGAACCCGGCCGGACCCGGCCCTTGCAGCCGCGCCAGCAGCACCGGCAGCGCGCCCCGGCGGACCTCCACCCGGGCTCCGGGCGGCACATCGACTTTACGCCGGCCATCGCACCACAACACGGCACCTGAGCTTTCGTGTCCCGCGATGAGCTCCACCGCGAGCACCGAGGCTGGCGAGACCACCATTGGCGGCGCGAACAGCGCGTGCGCGCTGATCGGCACCATGAGCAGCGCCTCCACCTCGGGCCATACCACCGGGCCGCCCGCGGAGAACGCGTAGGCGGTCGACCCGGTCGGGGTGGAGCACACCACGCCGTCGCAGCCCCACCGGGATAGCGGGCGCCCGTCGACCTCGGTGATCACGTCGATCACCCGCTCCCGCGCCGCCTTCTCCACCGAGGCCTCGTTCAGCGCCCAGGTCGACATGATGTCCGAGCCGTTGCTGCGCACGGTCACGTCGATGGTCATCCGCTCCTCGACCGTGTAGCGCCGCTCAACGACCCCGTTGACCAGCTCGACCAGCCCGTCTGGCTCGGCCTCGGCCAGGAAGCCGACGTGCCCGAGGTTCACCCCGATCAACGGCACTTGAGCCGGGCGGGACAGCTCGGCGGCGCGCAGCAGGGTGCCGTCGCCGCCGAGGACGATGACCAGCTCGGATCCCTCGGCCGCCGCGGCGCTGGACGGCACCTCCTCGGCACCGGGGTAGCTGAGCTCGCCCTTGAGCGTGCGGACCGCGATCCCGGCAGCGGTCAGCCGCTCGGTCACCAGCCGGGCGCTGCGTACCGCGTTCTCCGCCCGTGTGCGCCGTCACCAGCATCGTGCGCTGTCCCACTAGTCCTTCTTTCTCCGGGGGGACCCATCCCCCGGACCCCCGTGGGACCCATTCGATCGCCCGCGCCAGCTGTTCTGAGTCGAGCGGCGGCGCGCCCCGGCGCAGCCATAGGAAATATTCCACGTTCCCGGCCGGCCCGGGGAGCGGACTCGCCGTTATCCCCCGGACGCCGAGGCCGAGCTCGGCCGCCGCGCCGGCCATCTTTTCTATGGAAGCCGAACGGTCCGTGGCCTCACGCACCACGCCACCGGCACCTACCCGGCCCTTGCCCACCTCGAACTGGGGCTTGACCAGCAGCACGAAGTCTGCCTCCGGCGCCGCCGTGGTCACCAGGGCGGGCAGCACCAGGGTCAGCGAGATGAACGACAGGTCGGCGACCACCAGATCGGGCACTGGGTCCACCGGCCCGAGGGCGCGGACGTTGACCCGGTTCCAGCACCGTCACCCGCGGGTCGGTGCGCAGTGACCAGGCCAGCTGGCCGTAGCCCACGTCGGCCGCTACCACGTGTGCCGCACCCGCCCGCAGCAGCACGTCGGTGAAGCCGCCGGTGGACGCCCCGGCGTCCAGGGCGTTCCGGCCCGCCACCTCCAGGTCGCTGCTCTGCTGGCCCGGGGGAGGCGACCCCCCCAGACCCCCGCGAGGGCATGGCCCGGGGAGGCGACCCCCCCAGACCCCCGCGAGGGCATGGCCCGGGGAGGCGACCCCCCCAGACCCCCCCGCGAGGGCATGGCCCAGGGCGCCCCCCGGAACCCCCCGAAGACGGCGAGCGCACCGGCCAGCTTGTGCCCGCCGCGGGACACGTATCCGGGCTCGCCGGAGTCGGCGACCGTGATTGGCGCGTCCCTGGTCACCTGGGTGGCTGGTTTGGCCGCCGGCTGGCCGGCCACCGCGACCAGGCCGGCCGCGACCAGCTCGCCCGCCTGCTCCCGCGAGCGAGCCAGGCCCCGCCTGACCAGCTCGGCGTCGAGTCTGGCACGAGGTGCGGTCAAGATTGCCCCGGGTTTGACGGATCGAGGTCGTCCAGGATGTCGCGGGAGCGGCCGTGCACCTCTTCCAGGACGGCCACGTGTTCCTCGGCCTCCCGTCCCCGCAGCCCGCTCAACCCCGCGACGGCCTCGTCGACCCGCGCGTCACCGGTCGGCGGTGCTTGAGCCATGGCCCGTTCGGGATCAGGGTTTTGATTTTCGTCTGGGTGTTCGTCAGTCATGTGCTGTACCCTCCGGCTGGAACGCTACCGTCCGATGCTGACAAGAGCGAGGCGCACATGGCCACAGTCGAGGAGTGCCGCGAGGCGCTGCAGGCCCTCATCGAGCGGCTGGGCGAGATGGACGAGCAGAACCGGTCCAGCTTTTTCAGCAACCGCACGATGAGTTGCCATGTGACCGACCTGGGTGTGACGTTCTTGGCCACGTTCACCGACCAGGGCGCCGAGCCGGTCAAAGAGGTGGGACCGGACGAGCCGCCGGCCGACATCAAGCTGACCGCGAACAGCGACGACGTGGTGTCGCTGGCCGCCACCCCGGCCAACATCGCCCGGATGTGGATGGCGGGCCGGGTCAAGATCCAGGCCAGCATCCGGGACCTGCTGGCGCTGCGCCGTCTTTTGTAGGGCGTCGCCTTTGTAACCTGATCACTCCAGCCGCGCGTAGTTCGGCGATCCGTCCGGCGGAGTACCCGGCCTCGGCGAGGATCTCGTCGGTGTGCTGGCCGATCACCGGCGGGGGCGGCGGATGCTGGCCGGCTGGGCCGAGAGCTTGAGCGGGGTGCCGAGCATCTTGAGCATCCCCGCGACCGGATGTTCCAGCTCCACCACCATATCGCGGACCGCGACCTGCGGCTGCGCCAGTGCCGCGGGCACGGTGTTGACCGGTCCGGCGGGCACGCCCGCCGCGTTGAGCAGCTCGGTCCATTCCGCGCAGCCGCGGGCGGCCAGGGCCCGCGTGATGGCCGGGATCAGCGTGTCGCGGTGCTGGATCCGGTCCGGGTTGGTGGCGTAGCGCGGGTCGTCGGTCAGTTCGTCCAGGCCGACGGCGGCGGTGAACCGGCGCCACAGGCCGTCGCTGCCCACCGCCAGCATCAGCGGCTCGTCGGCGGTCGGGAACACCTGGTACGGGACCACGCTCTCGTGGGCGCTGCCGTAGCGGCCCGGCGTCACGCCGGTCGCGAAGTACTTGCCCGCCACGTACGTGAGCCAGGCGACCTGCCCGTCGAGCAACGAGATGTCGATGAGCTGACCGCGGCCGGTGGCCTGCCGGGCGTGCAGCGCGGCCAGGATGCCGATCAGCGCCCAGAGCGCCGGCGCCGACGTCGGCCAGGGACGTGCCCGAGCGCACCGGCTCGCCGTCGGCCTCGCCGGTGACGCTCATCATCCCGGACACCGCCTGCGCCACCGCGTCGTAACCGGGCAGTCCGGCGCTGGGCCCGGTCTGCCCGTAGCCGCTGATCGAGGCGTAGATCAGCCCGGGGTTGCTGCGCGACAACTCCTCGTAGCCCAGGCCGAGGCGGGCCGCGGTGCCGGGCCGGAAGTTCTCCATCATGATGTCCGAGCTGCTGGCCAGCGCCTGGACGATCCGCCGGCCATCATCGGTCTTCACGTTGACCGACAGGCCGCGTTTGTTCCTGTTGATGGACAGGAAGTACGCGGCGTCGTCGCCCTGGAACGGCGGGCCCCACCGGCGGGTGTCGTCGCCGTGCCAGACGTCCTCGACCTTGATCACGTCCGCGCCGAGGTCACCCAGGACCATGGTGGCGAACGGGCCGGACAACGCCCGGGTCAGGTCGAGAACCCGGATGCCCGCCAGCGGGCCTGGGGCTTGAGGCGTTTCCATTGACCGATATGTTACGGGCCATGGGAGAGCTGATCCTGCTCAGGCACGGCGAGACCGAGTGGAGCAAGGCCGGCAAGCACACCGGCCGGACCGACATCCCGCTGACGCCGGACGGCGAGAAGGCGGCCGCGGCGCTGGCCCCGCTGCTGGCCCGGCGGGACATCGTGGCGGTCTTCTCCAGCCCGGCGCGGCGCGCGCTGCGGACCTCGGAGCTGGCCGGGCTCACCGACGTCAAGCAGGATCCGGACCTGTGGGAGTGGGACTACGGCGGGTACGAGGGCCTGACCACGCCGCAGATCCAGGAGCAGCGTCCCGGCTGGAACCTGTGGCGGGACGGGGTGATCCCCGGCGATACCGCGCACCCCGGCGAGACCGTGCAGCAGGTCGGCGCGCGGGTCGACCGGGTGCTGGCCAGGTCCGGGACGCTGCTGGGCGGCGGCGACGTGGCGCTGGTCGCGCACGGCCACGTGCTGCGCGTGCTGACCGCCCGTTACCTGCGGCTCGAGCCGTCGGACGGGAAGCTGTTCCGGCTGGACACCGGGACGGTCAGCACCCTGGGTCACGAGCACGGCCAGCCGGTCATCTCGGCCTGGAACGTGCCGCCAGTGCCCTAGTCGCCAGTGCCTTAGCCCACGGTGCCCTAGCCGACGGTCAGGACCACGTTCCCGGTCTTCTGTCCGGTGTCGACGTACCGGCTCGCCTCGACCACGTCGGTCAGCGGGTAGCGCCGGTCGATGACGGCGCGGTACTGCCCGGCCTCCATGAGCCCCTTGAGGAACAGCACGTCCCGCTTGGTGTACCGCGGCGGGATCGGGAAGACCACCTTCTTGGGCCCGAACCGGGTCAACTGGGCCAGGAGCAGGTTGCGCAGATCGTCGGTGGCCAGGTAGATCCCGCCCGGGTTTAGCGAACCCCGGCAGCGCCGGAACGAGTGCTTGCCGACCGCGTCGAAGATGACGTCGTATCGCTGGCCGTTCGTGGTGAAGTCTTCCCTGGTGTAGTCGATGACCTGGTCGGCGCCCAGCGACCTGACCAGGTCCAGGTTCTTGGTGCCGCACACCGCGGTGACGTCGGCTCCGAAGTGCCGCGA
Organism: uncultured Actinomycetes bacterium; assembly: GCA_963819785.1. Taxonomy (GTDB): domain Bacteria; phylum Actinomycetota; class Actinomycetes; order Streptosporangiales; family Streptosporangiaceae; genus Palsa-504. The sequence continues at coordinate 6,662 of CAWFXW010000029.1, forward strand.
CAGCTGGACCGCCGCGGTGCCGATGGATCCCGAGGCCCCGTAAACGAGGATGCTCCGCCCTTTCCTGACCTCGGCCGGGCGTAGGCCCATCAGGGCCAGGATCACCCCGTCGCAGACCGCCGCCGCCTCCTCGAAGCCGACGCCGGCCGGCTTGTGCGCCAGCGCGGCGCTCTCGCGCATGCAGACGTACTCCGCGTGCGCGCCGAACGTCCAGGCCTTGACGCCGAAGACGTCATCGCCGACGGTGAACTCGGTGACGGCGGGTCCGGCCGCCTCGACCACCCCGGCCAGTTCGCTGCCGAGGATCCGGTGTCGTGGCCGCGCAGCCCGGTGAGCAGGCGGGCCAGCGGCGGCGTACCCGCGCGGGTCTCGGTGTCCGAGCGGTTGACCGTGGTAGCGCGGATCTTGATCAGGACCTCGTCGGGTCGCGGGACGGGCCGCTCGACGTCCTCGAGCCGCAGGACCTCCGGCGGCCCGTACCGGTCGCAGACGACGGCCTTCATCTCAGCTCAGCACGCTGAGCCCGCGCGGCCCGGCCAGCCTGGTCATCCTCCGGATCCGTCCGCGCGGCGGGTTTCCTCCCGCATCCAGGTCAGGTACGCCGCCGACCCGGTCACGATGGGCAGGGCGATGATCTCCGGCTCGTCGTAGCTGTGGCGTTCGGTGAGGAAGGTGGCGAGCTCGTCGTAGCGGTCGACCGGGAGTTTGAGGAGCACGAGCCACTCCTCGGCCCGCTCCAGACCTCCGTCCCACCAGTACATCGACGCCACCGGGCCGGCCACCTGCGCGCACGCGGCCAGCCTGGCCTCGACCGCGGCCCGGGAGAGCTCCATCGCCTCCGCACGCGAGTCGGTCGTCGTCTGTACCTGGAGGTACTGCACCTCAAGGTCCGCCATGGCCCTGATCGTACGCTCACCGGGCCCTAGTACGCTGTGCCGCACGTCGGCCGGCGCCGCGGTATGGGTGAGGAGGATGAGTGGAACTGGTGTACTCGGGGAAGGTCCGGGATCTGTATTCGGACGGAGAGGACCTCATCATGGTCGCCTCGGACCGGGTGAGCGTCTACGACGTGGTCCTGCCGACCCCGGTACCGGACAAGGGACGGGTCCTGACCCAGCTCTCGCTGTGGTGGTTCGGGCAGCTCAGCGACGTGATCGCCAACCATGTGCGATCCGGCACCGACGTTCCCGCCCAGTGGGCGGGCCGGGCGATCCGGTGCCGCCGGCTGCGGATGCTGCCGGTGGAGTGCATCGCACGCGGGTACCTGGCCGGTCTCGGGCTGGCGTCCTATAACGAAACCGGTACGATCTCCGGCGTGCGGCTGCCGCCCGGTCTCGGCGAGGGTTCCCGGCTGCCGGAACCGGTGTTCACCCCGACGACCAAGGCCGCGGCGGGCCACGACGAGCCGATGACCTTCGCCGAGCTGACCGCGCTGGTCGGCGCCCCGGTGGCGGCCGAGCTCAAACGGGTCACGCTGGAGGTCTACCGGCGCGGCGCGGAGCTGGCCGCCGCCCGCGGCATCATCATCGCGGACACCAAGCTGGAGTTCGGCCTCGCGGACGACGGCACGCTGATGCTGGCCGACGAGGTGCTGACGCCCGACTCGTCGAGGTTCTGGCTGGCCTCGGAATGGCAACCCGGGCGCCCGCAGCGCTCGCTGGACAAGCAGTTCCTGCGCGACTGGTCGGCCGGCCTGGACCTGGGACCGCCGGCCGCCGGGCCCGGCCATCCCGCCCGAGATCGTGGCCGCGACGCGCGATCGCTACCTGGAGCTATACACCCGGCTGACGGAGCGGTGACCGCGCCGCCGCTGCCCGGCTTCCTCAACTCGCTGGCCGGACCGCTCAATCACTTCGGGTACTGGGCCGTCCTGCTGTTCGTCCTGATCGAGGACTTCGGGATACCCGTACCCGGCGAGACCATCCTCATCGCCGCCTCGGTCTACGCGGGCACCGGCCGGCTCAACGTGGTGGTGGTCGGCATCGTCGGCTTCGCCGCGGCCGTGACCGGCGACAACATCGGCTTCGCCATCGGGCACTTCGGCGGACGGGCGCTGGCCCTGCGGTGGGGCCGCTACGTGTTCCTGACCGGGGACCGGCTGGACCGGGCCGCGGGCTTCTTCGACCGCCATGGCGCCTGGATCATCACCCTGGCGCGGTTCATCGAGGGGCTGCGCCAGGCCAACGGGATCGTGGCCGGCATCGCCGGCATGGCCTGGCTGCGTTTCGTGGCGTTCAACGCGCTCGGTGCCGCGCTGTGGGTGGGAACCTGGGTCAGCGTGGGCTACCTGGCCGGCAGCCACATCGGCACGATCTACAGCTACATCACCCGCTACTCCTATTACGCGCTGATCGCGTTCGCAGTGGTCATCATCGCCCTCATCGCCCGGCATCTGCTGCGGCGCCGCCGGGCGCGGCACGCTGAGTGAACTGAGCAGCGTCCGCGACCGGCTTCCGGTTGGCGCGAGATCCCCCGAAACCGTATAATCCATTTTCGTGATATCCGAAAATGGACTACCCGGAATCGTGCTTGCTCTGCACCGGACCACGCACCACACCCTGCACGCGCTGAGTGGCGCGCTCGCGGACCTCAACCTCGGCGCGGCCGAGATCAACGCGCTCGCCAACCTGGCCGACCGGGGAGCGCTGAATGTCCGCGAGCTGAGCGCCGAGACCGGCACCAGGACCACCACGCTGACGGGAGTCCTCGACCGGCTGGAGAAGCGGGGTTACCTGACCAGGGAACTGGATCCGAGCGACCGGCGCTCGTTCCGGCTGCCGCTGACTGAGGCGGGCCGGGCGGCGGCCGAGCGGGTCCGGACCGCGGTCGCTGACCTCGAACGCGACGCGCTGGCCCGGCTGACCGAGACCCAGATCGCCGGCTTTCACGCCGTCGTCGGGGCCCTGCAGGCGGCGAGCCGATGACCGGCCGCGAACCGCCGGCGGGTCCGCACCACTTCCCCGGCCCACACGATCCGGAGCCCGGGGCGCGGGATCCGGGATACGAGGCGCAAGACGCGGGACACGGGGTGCGGAGTCCGGAGCTGGCGGCGATCCTGCCCGGGATCACCGGGCCGGGCGGGCAGTTCCGCCACCGGCAGCACATCAACCTGGCCTTCTACGCGGTGCGGCGATACGGGATGCCGGACGCGGTTGGCGCGATCTGCGGCTGGATCCGGCAGATCGCGGCGTACGAACGGGCGCCGCAGAAGTACCACCACACCGTCTCACGGGCCTGGGTGGAACTGGTCGCGCACCACGTAGCCGCCGACCCGGACTGCGCGGACTTCGGCGTCTTCGCCGACCGTCATCCCGCGCTGCTGGACAAGCGCCTGCTGGCCCGGCACTACCGGTCCTCCACCCTGGCCGCCGGGCCTGCCCGGCGCGGCTGGGTCGAGCCTGACCTGCTGCCGTTCCCCTGGCGGCCTCAGGACACGGTGCCGCTTAGCGAGCGAAATGACTAAGGCAGATCCTCTCCGGGCAACACGATGCCCATACTGGTCATCCATGGCTCACTACTGGCCCGGCGTTGGCCGCCCGGCTCACGGCGGCCACCGGGGTGGCCGTCAGGTCGCGCTGATCAGCGGGATGTTCAGAGGACCAGCTGGCGGTGGCGCATGGCGTCGCCGGGGAGCGGAGGAGGCCGCGTGGACCTGCTGACGATCGGGGCGTTCGCCCGGGCCTCCCGGCTATCGCCCAAGGCGCTGCGGCTCTACGATTCGCTCGGCCTGCTGACCCCCGCCCACGTCGACGAGGTGTCCGGCTACCGGTTCTACCGGCCCGATCAGCTCGAGCAGGCCCGGCTGGTGGCCTGGCTGCGGCGGCTGGGCATGCCGCTGGCCCGCATCCAGGTCGTCCTGACCGCCGGCACACCAGACCAGGCGGCGCGGGAGATCGCGTCCTACTGGGCCGAGACCGAGGCCGAGCTGGACAGCCGGCGGGCCCTGGCCGCGCACCTGATCCGCTACCTGTCCGGAGAGGAAGCCGCCATGCCTGGAACACGGCCGGCCCTGGCCATCCGGTACGCGGCACGCTCGGACATCGGCCGCCACCGCGAGCGCAACCAGGACACCGCCTACGCGGGCCGGCGCCTGCTGGCGGTGGCCGACGGGATGGGCACCGACGGCGAGGCGGCCAGCGCGGCGGTGATCGAGGCGCTCAAGCCGCTGGAAGCCGCACTGCCCGCGGGAAACCTGCTGAACGCCATGGCCGACGCGGTCCGGCAGGCCGGGCGCGTCCCTGGCCGACGCCGGCCCCGGGACCGGCACCACGCTCACCGCCATGCTCTGGTCGGGATCCCAGCTGGCGCTGGTGCACGTCGGCGACACGCGGGCCTACCTGCTGCGCGCGGGCGAGCTGTTCCAGATCACCCACGACCACTCGGTGGTCCAGGCCCTGCTCGACGAGGGCAAGATCACCCCCGAGGAGGCCGAATCCCACCCGCAGCGGTCGCTGCTGCTGCGGGCCATCGCGGGCGACGGCCCGGCCGACCCCGACGTCTCGCTGCACGACGCACAGGCCGGTGACCGCTACCTGCTGTGCTCGGACGGCCTGACCACGGTGGTCTCCCCCGGGGTCATCCGGGACACGCTGAGCGCGCCCGGCGACCCGGAGCAGGCCGTGGCGCGGCTCATCGACCTGGCCAACCAGGCGGGCGGGCCGGACAACATCGCCTGCGTGGTCGCGGACGTGGTCGAACCGCGACCGGGTCCGGTCTAGCCGCCGGCCAGGCTCAGCGTCAGGGCGTGCTGGCTCTGCACAGTGGCGATCGTCCCGAGGCCCGACACCGCCGAGCCGGACCAGACCAGCGCGGAGACCTGGTGCGCTCCCCCACCGCTGAGCCCGCTGACCTGGGCGGAAGCCCAGGCCGACCCGGTGGCGGAGGTCCAGATCTGGACGTTCTGCTGGCCGGGCGGGCCCGACTGGCTGGCCGCGGTGAAGCCCGCGGAGCTGGCGGTCAGCGCGGTGATGGCCACGCCGGGCCCGGCCGAGCCGAACGGCTTCTCCTGCCAGCTCGCACCGCCGTTGGCCGACAACTCGGCGAACGGCACGGACTGGCCCGCCTTCGTCACCTGGCCCAGGGCGACGACACGCTCGCCGTTGATCGCCACCTGCGTGAGCGCCGCGGCCGCGGCACCGGGCGGCAGGCCCAGTTTGATCGTGGTCCAGTCCTGGCCGTCGGTCGTGGTCCAGACCGCGGGGTTGCCGCCCTCCGAACCCACGGCCATGAATTCGTGCGCGTCCGCGCCGACGGCCAGCACCTGGCCCGTTCCGTTGGTGTCGTTCATGCTGGTCTCCTGGGTCCAGGAGGTCAGGTTCCGCGACCACCACAGGTCCGCCGTCCCGCCACCGCCCGCGCCGGCCATATTCGCCGCGATGACGTACCCGGACGGATTCGCGACGGTCACCAGCCCGGAGGCCCCGGCCAGGTCCGAGGTGATCTGTCCCTCCCGCTGCCAGGTCGTGCCGTCCGCCGAGGTGAGCACGACCAGGCCCGGCCCGCCCACGGCGAGCCAGCCGGACGGCCCGTGGGTCACGCTGGTCAGCGCGGACAGCCCGGGGTACCCGGACGCGACCGACAACGAGGAGACCAGCGTCCACGACGTGCTGCCCGCCGCCTGCCGCCACACCGCCGGGTAGCCGTCGGCACTGCCGACGGCGATCTGCGTGCCGTCCGTCGCGGCCAGGGCGTTGACCGCCAGCTCGGGGACGATACCGCCGGGGATGGCAGCTAGCGAGACCGACCGGACGGCCCCGGCGGTGTTCGCGGTGAGGAACACCGCCTGGTTGCCGAGCGTGCCGCCCGAGGTGGCACCGACCGCGATGACGGTACCTCCCGCGCCCACCGTGGCGCTATGCACCGACTCGGCGCTGGCTTCGCCGAGCGATCCGGTCGCCAGCCAGGTCCCGCCGGTGCCGGTGCTGGCGTAGGCCACGATCTGCCCCGCGGTCGTGGTCCCGGTGACAGCAAAGCCGTTCGTGCCGCCCTTGACCACGCCAGGGCTCCAGCCGCCGGCCGCGTCGATGGTGCCCGCGTACTGCCAGTCCTGGCCGTTCGGTGAAAAATAGGCCACCCCGTCGGGGCCGCCGTTTGCACCGTGCCCGGACCGCACGGCGACCAGGCCCGAGCCGTCGGACCCGAGGCCGGCCAGCGAAGCGCCCGCGCCGTGGTCGGCCGGAACCGTTTCCGCGGTCCACGTGGACCCGCCGTCGGTGCTCAGCCAGGTGGCGGAGACGTTGCCGCCGCCGGCGACCCCGCCGGAGATGACCGTGTTGGGGCCGTGCGCGGCGCCGTAGACGATGCCCTGAGCGGTGGCACCGAACGCGGTCAGGCCGAGCTGCGTGGCCGTCTTGCGCTGCCAGGTCAGGCCGTCGCGTGAGGTCCAGATGACGGCCTGGGTGCCGCCGCCGGCGGTCGCCGCCTCGCCCGCGGCCAGGAAGCCCTGAGCGGTGTTGGTGAGCACCAGGAGCTGGTCGCCGGGCAGCTGCGGGGAGATGCCGTGGGTCGCGGCCAGGGTCCAGTCCAGGCCGTCCCGGCTGGTCCAGATGGCCTGCGGGCCGACCGCCAGCCAGCCGCCGGGTCCGCCGGCCAGCCGCGCGGCCGCGTGGCCCAGCGGGGCGGGCCCGCCGCCTGCCGCGTGGACCGAGGCCAGGCGCCACGTGGCGCCGCCGTCGGTGGAGGCGAAGAACTGCTGGCGGACCAGGCCGTCGCTGGTCTGCGAGCCCATCGCGACCACCGTGTTCCCCGAGGCGACCACGCGGTCGACGGTCTGCGAGACGCCGCGCTGCTCATGATCGGGGTAGGTGCCGAATGCGGCGGCGACCGCCATGTTCTGCTGATTCGCGGCGAGGTGGCCGAACTTCGGGAAATGGCCCGTCGCCAGCGCGAGGATCACGGCAGCGGCGACGACCGCCAGGACCGGGCCGCCGACCGTCGCCACCCGGCGGCCGAGCACGCTCGTTCCGGGCCGCCGGGGCGACGGCGCGCCAGGGATGGCGGGCTCGAGCAGACCGGACCCCCTCGTGGACGACTGCTGGGCGGGAGTGGCCTCGGTAACCGGCCAGGTCTGGGCCAGCACGGCCTGGGTGTTGAACTCGTAGTCGGGAACGGCCCGCGTGTTGACGGTCAGCCGGGCGAGCAGTTCGTCCGCCCGGGGCCGACGGTGCGGATCTTTGGCCAGGGCGGCTTCGACCAGGGGCCGGAGCAGGTCCGGGACCGCGGAGGTGTCGGGTTCTTGGTGCAGGATCCGGTACAAGATGGCGTCGGAGGATCCGGTGCCGAACGGCATCTGGCCGCTGGCCGCGTAGGTGAGCGTCACCGCCCAGGCGAAGACGTCGGCCGCCTGGCCGGCCCGCCCGGTCACCTGCTCGGGCGCCATGAAGCCCGCCGAGCCCACCATCATCCCGGTCCTGGTCACCGACGTCGCGTCCAGGGCCTGGGCGATGCCGAAATCGATGACCTTCGGGCCGTCCTGGCCCAGGATCACGTTGGAGGGCTTGAGGTCCCGGTGCACGACCCCGGCCGTGTGGATGGCGGTCAGCGCCTCGGCCAGCCCGGTCGCGAGCCCGTACATCATGTCCGGGCCGGGCGGCCCGTACTTGGCGACGTATTCCGACAGCGACGGCCCGGCCACGTATTCGGTGACCATGAACGGCCGCTCCGAATCGGTGTCGGCCTCGATCACCCGCACCGTGCACATGCCCTTGACCCGGGTCAGGTTGGTCACCTCGCGGCCGAACCGGTCCCGGAACTCCGGGTCATCGGTCAGCTCGGGGCGCAGCACCTTGACCGCGACCAGGGTGCTGTCCCGGGAATCGGGGTCCGTGCCCAGGTACACCACGCCCATGCCGCCCGCGCCGAGCCGGGCGGTCAGCCGGTAGCGTCCGACCTGCGCAGGGTCCGTGTCCCGGAGCGGTGCGCGAGCCAAGGATTCTCCTCCCCAGAATCAATAATCGCGATCGGGAACGCCATGCACAACACTCGTCGTAAGGCATTGGTCCGGGTATGGAGCTTATGTCGCTCCTGTCCGGAACTGCCTGACCGGGCCTTACCGACTCCTTACGAGTGGTCTACCGACCAGACGGGGTTATCGTCCCCCTGTCCGCCAGGCAACGGCGTTGCCAGGGGCCGGCGGCGGCTGGCAGCATGACGGCGTGGACTATGTACTGGCCCAGGTGAACATCGCCCGCCTGCGAGCCCCGCTGGAGAGCCCGCTGCTCGCCGACTTCGTGGCCGACCTCGACCCGGTAAACGCGACGGCGGACGCGGCGCCCGGCTTCATCTGGCGGCTGCAGACCGAGGACGGCAACGCCACCTCGGTCCGCGCGTTCGAGTGGGATACGGCCGGGAGCGCCGGGGTCCTGGTCAACATGTCGGTGTGGGAGTCGGTCGAGGCCCTGGCCGGGTTCGTCTACTCCGGCGCGCACCGGCAGGTGCTCCGGCGCCGGCGCCGGTGGTTCGAGCAGATGGCGGAGGCCTACACCGCCCTGTGGTGGATAACGCGCGGCCACGTCCCGACCACGCAGGAAGCTGAGGAGCGGGTGCTGTACCTGCGGGAGTTCGGGCCGACGCCGCACTCCTTCACGCTCCGGGAGCACTTCCCGCCGCCCAACGTCGTCTCCCCCGGGCCGTTGCGCAGCCCGGAGGAGTGGACCTGCCCGGCCTGATCCGGGCGGCTCGCGGGTCGCGGTCAGGCCGACATGGCCGGGCCGGCCTCGACTTCGGGCTGCCGGTCCCCCGGCCGCCCGGCCGGCGACGTGTTCCGGCTGTACAGCGGCCCGCTGCGGAACAGGACCAGGGCCACGACCGAGCCCGCGGCCAAGATGCCCGCCGTCCACCAGAACGCGGTGTCGTAGCCGTGCGCGAGCGCCAGCCCGGTCAGCGCCTGACGGCCGATGATCCGGGCCGAGGCGAGGTGCGCGGCGACGTAGGACGTGACCGCGCCGGCGAAGATGGTGTTGAGCAGTGAGGTGCCGATGGAGGCGCCGAGCTGCTGGCCCACCGTGACGGTCGCCGACGCGACCCCCGCGTCCTGCGGCGCGACGCCGAACGTGCCGGTGTTGATCGACGGCGCGATCACCATGCCGAGCCCCACGCCGGTCATGATGATGGGGCCGAGCAACCCGGCGGCGTAGCCGGTGTGCGGGCCGAGCTGGGCGAACCAGACCATCGCGCCCGCCCCGATCAGCATCCCGGTCGATACCAGCGGCCTGGGTCCGACCCGGGGCATGAGCACGATGGTGGACAGGTTGGCCGCGACCGCGATGCCGCCGGCGATGGGCAGGAACGCGACGCCCGTCACCACCGGCGAGTACCCCAGCGTCTGCTGCAGGTAGTAGGTCAGGAACAAGAAGGTGGCGAACATGCCCGCCGAGGCGATCAGGAACGAGGCGTAGGCACCGCCGCGATTGCGGTCCAGCACCACGCGGGGCGGCAGCAGCGGGTGACTTGACCGGCCCATCCAGTACGCGAACGCGGCCAGCAGCGCCACGCCGGCGATCAGGAAACCCCAGGTGGACGGCGTGTGCCAGTTGTGGGTGGCCGCGTTCGAGAACCCGTAGACCAGGCAGAACACGGCACCGGAGACCAGGACCACGCCGGGGATGTCCAGCTTCGGCTTGACCGGAGACGGGCGGCGCTCAAACAGCATCGCGGCACCGATGAAGGCCACGCCGGCGAAGAACAGGTTCACGTATAGGGTCCAGCGCCAGGACAGGTACTCGGTCAGCGCCCCGCCGAGCAGCAGGCCGACCGCGCCGCCCGCCGCGGCGATCGCGCCGTAGACGCCGAACGCCTTGCCGCGGTCCTTCGGCTCGGTGAACGTGGTCGTCAGCAGGGACAGCGCCGACGGGACCAGGAGCGCGGCAAACACGCCCTGGCAGGCCCGCGCGGTCACCAGCATGGCGAAGTTGACCGAGGCGCCCCCGATGGCCGACACGCCGGCGAAGCCGAGCAGTCCGACCATGAACGTCACCTTGCGGCCAATCAGATCCGCCAGCCTGCCCCCGAGCAGGAGAAGGCTGCCGAAGGCCAGCGTGTAGGCGGTGACCACCCACTGCCGGTCCGCCGTGCCGAAGTGCAGGGCGCGCTGCGCCGACGGCAGCGCGATGTTCATGATCGTCGCATCGAGGACGACCATGAGTTGCGCCAGGCCGATCACGCCGAGGACGAGCCAGCGTCGCCGGTCGGGCGCGCCGCTGAGGGTGTTGACATCAGTCATCAGCTTCACCAATCTGGAGGTGCTATCTCCGCTTAGAGCTACAGTAACATGAAACGGAGATCATGTCTCCACTTTTTCGGGAGGTTGACGTGGCCCAGAGCCCCGAAGACCACGCTGGACGGGAACCGCAGGCGTGCGCCGGGCCGGTGCGGCCGCTGCGGCGTGATGCCGCACGGAACCGGCAGCGCGTGCTCAAGGCGGCCTCGGAGGTCTTCACCGAGCGCGGCCTAGACGTCAGCCTGGACGAGGTGGCGCGGCAGGCCGGCGTCGGGGTGGGGACCGTCTACCGGCGGTTCCGCACCAAGGAGGACCTGGTCGAGGCGCTGTTCGTGCAGCGTATCGACGCCGTGGCGGCGCTGGCCGAGGAGGCCGCCAAGACACCTGATCCGTGGTCCGGGCTGGCCGGCTTCCTGGAGGAGGCCGCCGAGATGCTGGCCGGCGACAATGGGCTGCGGCAACTGCTGATGTTCGCCACCTACGGCGGGGACAGGGTCTGGTACGCCAGGCAGCGCAACGCGCCCCTGGTGACCAGGCTGGTCGAGCGGGTTCAGGCCGCGGGTCAGCTCAGGTCCGACCTCCGGCCGACCGACATCCCGTTCATCTTGTTCATGCTGGCCGAGGCGACCCAGTTCGCGCGGCAGGTCAGCCCCGAGATCTGGCGCCGCTATCTCGCCCTCGTCCTGGACGGCCTGCGCCCGGAGCGAGAGGGTGTCACCCCGCTCCCCGTCCCGGCGCTGCGGCCCGAGGAGCTGGAGATGACCATGCGGCAGAGCGCCCCCGGGCATCACTGACGTTTCTCGTCACCTGCGAACCGGGAGGCCGCCCGGCTCTCTAAATTGCATTTGCAAGTGCATGTACAAAGCGTTAATGAATACAATCCTGCAATCGTTAGCAGTATCTGTGCGTCATCAGCCTGCTCGACCTGCTGCGATCCGTTGCCGCAGGTAGAAGGCCGTTCGCGGGTGGTCCAGCGTGCCGCCCGCAGGCGGGCCGAACGGTCCGGCGCCGGCGTAAAAGCCGACACGCCACGCCACGTCCCGCGATGCGTGACATACCGGCGAAAAACCTTTAGCATGGTCCTCTGCGCTTAAGGCGCCGCAGCCGACGGAATTACCGATCCCCGCTCAGCCCCTCTCCGCCGGCCGTTTTCCCGCTTACCGGATCATCTCCAGGAGACACCGCGCATGAACTTCGGCGACAGCGTTCAGGACGCAAGCCGATCAGGTCCCGACGACGCCGCCATGCCGACCGCAGTCGGCGGCGACGGCGATAGTCATGAAGCGCGGTCGCTGCGAACCCAGAAGTCTCTCCAGGACATCCAGGACCTCATTGACAAGCTCGCCGCCGTGACCCAGCAGCTGCGTCACCCGGGCCGCAAGTCGGACGGCGCCCGGGTGCCTTAGGCCGCGAAGCCCCGCAGCAGGCGTGCGCTGTCCGCCGGGCTGAGGGCGGCCGCGCGCAGGAGCGCGAAGGCGCGGATATACCGGGCTACGTCGGCCTGGCCTTCCAGGTAGACGCCGCCGGACAGCGCTTCCAGGTACACCACGCCCAGGCTCGGCGCGTCCGGGAACCTCAAGATGGCCAGGGACCCGCTGCCCGCGCCGGCGTGCGCGCCAGCCGAGAAGGGCAGCACCTGGAGCGTGATCGCGGGCGCGTCGTCGGCCAGCCGGGCCAGGTGGCCGATCTGCCCGGCCAGGACGCCGGCGCCGCCGACCGCCTGGTGCAGGGCGCCCTCGCCGAGCACCACGCTGATCCGCCGAGTCCCGGTCAGCACCGCCTGCCTGCGCACGGCCTTCGCCGCCACGGCGTCCTCGCGCTGCTGGTCGGTCACGTAGCCGGGCTCGGCGGCGGCGATGGCGCGAGCGTACTCGTCGGTCTGCAGCAGGTCGGGAACGAGCTGCGCCTCGTAGGTCATGATCTCGGAGGCGGCCGACTCCATGATCACGTAATCCAGGTAGGCGTCGGACAAGGTACCCGCGAAGGGGTGCCACCAGCTGTGCTGGCCGCCGCGGCTGGCGATGGAGACCAGCGCCAGCTGCTCGCTTGGCGGCACGCCGTACTCGGCAAGCAGCTCCCGCAGTTCCTTGGGCCGGATTCCGCGCTGGCCGGTCTCGATCCGGCTGATCTTGGAACGGTCGCATTCGAGAACCCGGGCCGCGTCCTCGAGCGCGTAGCCCACGTTCTCCCGGTACCGGCGCAGCGCACCGCCGACCAGACGGCGCCGCACGGGGGGATCTGCGGTCACGGTTCCTGCCTTCCTGCGGTTCTCCCGGCCGCATCTATCTGATTGTCGCACTTGATAGTGAACGTAGCACTTTAAGTAGTCCAAGGACGGTGACGACACGCCGAGCCGGGCGTCCGCATTCGGTTCAGATGCGCGGTCGGGTGGCTCATCACGCGGGCTCCGGATAGCTCCTCCGTCCCGCAGGTCCCTTCCGCCCTCGACCCGGCGACCTGATCCGTGTCGATGGCGCACCGTACCTGTTAGAGCAGGAACAACGTCACATCGACCCGGGAAACCAGCGCGCATTAGGGCGGAGCCGGTTTCGCTGCGCTAGAACATAGTGAAGGCGACGGGACGCTGACCGAGGAGCGAGGCGATGGCCGATCAGGCGGTCCGGGTCGAACGGTCGGGACCGGTCAGCACCGTGGTGCTGCACCGGCCGGAGCGGCGCAATGCCGTCGACGGCCCCACGGCCGTTCAGCTCGCGGCGGCCTTCCGCGCCTTCGACGCCGATCCCGATGCCGCTGTGGCGGTGCTGTACGGGGAGGGCGGGGTGTTCTGCGCAGGCGCGGACCTGACCGCGCTGGGCACCGGCCGGGGCAACCGGGTGGCTCCCGGCGGCGACGGCCCGATGGGGATCAGCCGGCTGCGGCTATCCAAGCCGGTTATCGCGGCCGTGTCGGGATACGCCGTAGCGGGCGGTCTGGAGCTGGCCCTGTGGTGCGACCTGCGGGTCGCCGACGAGACGGCCGTGTTCGGCGTGTTCTGCCGGCGCTGGGGCGTGCCGCTGATCGATGGCGGTACCGTGCGGCTGCCGCGGCTGATCGGGACCAGCAGGGCGATGGACATGATCTTGACCGGCCGCGCGGTGGATGCCGCCGAGGCGGCGGCCATCGGGCTCGCCAACCGCGTGGTCCCGGCCGGCCAGGCCCTGGCCGCGGCCCGCGAACTCGCGGCCCAGCTCGCCTCGTTCCCGCAGGTCTGCCTGCGCAGCGACCGGGCCTCGGTGCTCGACCAAGAAGGCCTGGACGAGGCCGCCGCGCTGGCCGCGGAGTTCGCGCACGGGCAGGCCGCGCTACGGGCGGAGGCGGCTTCGGGCGCGGCCCGCTTCACGGCCGGCGAAGGCCGGCACGGGTGCTGAGGGCGGCTTAGGCGGCCTGGTCGTAGGCGGCGCGGAGCCAGGCCGTGAGCTCGGCGTCGAGCCCGGACGGATCGGTCAGCCGGACCCGGTGGGTGAACAGGGCATTGAAACCGGTCGCTGACTCCAGGCGGCCGCCGGCCGGAATGTCCTTCAAGATCAGCCCGATGTCAATCCGCCCGGCGCCGCTGGGCTGGATCATCGCGAACTGCTTGCGGCGCCTCAGACTCAGGTAGCCCTTCTTGGGGGCCTGGCCGATATCGTCTCCGAGCGCGGAGATCGCGGCCATCAGGGCGTCGTGGAGCGGGCGCAAGTCAGCCTTCCGGCCGGTGTAGAGCGCGTCGGCCGGGTCGCCGTCCTGAGCCTGGCTCTGGTCCTGGGTTGGGGCCTGCCGGGAAACCAGGGAGACCCGATGAGCGGCACCGTGGGTCATGCCGTAGTCGCCCTTGAGCATCGCGACGACCTCGGTGTGCTTGGTCAGGCCGCTGGCGGCGATGATGGCCAGCCAGTCGGCCACTGCTGCCAGGCGGCTAGCAGCGCGTCCTGAACGACTTCCTCGGCCGCGTCGAAGTCGCCCAGGATGCGGGTGACCGACGCGGCGAGTCGGCCGGCCTCCTCACGAAACACCTCGGCCAGAGCGTGCCGGGTTGCGGTCAGAGCGTGGTCATGACCGGCCGGATCTCTACCGTCCCTCGCCCAGGCCATGTCTTCGCCATCCGTAGCGCCTCGTCCAGGTCGGCTACCTCGATCTCGGCATAGCCGCCGATGCCTTCCCTCCCTTCAAGGTAGGGCCCGTCGGTCACTACCGGCGGGCCGTCCGGCCCGAACCGTACCGAAGTGGCGGTCTCCGGGCCTTGCAGGTAGTTGGTTCCGCCGATCTTCGTCCGGTGCTCGGTGAACCAGGCACCTACCCGTTCGTACCTGGCGCGCAGCTCATCGGGGGTCATGGCTGCGAACGCCGCGGCGTCTTCGTCGCTACCGCAGAACAACAGCACGTACTTCATGCCTTCACCTCCACCCCTAACGTCGAATGACATGACCGCAAACTCGACAACCTCCCACCGGGACGACACCTAATGATGCAGGCGGTCCAGGGCGGCCAGGATGCGGTTCTCCGAAACGGACCCGACGGTGCCGAGGGTCTGGGCGAACAGGCTGACCCGCAGCTCCTCGAGCGTCCAGCGGATTTCGGCCACGTCCGGGCCGGTCCGACGGGCGGGGGGCAGGTTGGCGACGGCCTCCCGGTAGGCTTGCTCGACCCGCTGCGCAAGGGCCATGTTGGCCGCGTCGCGGGCCGGGTTCTCCGGCAGTTTGTCCAGCCGTCGCTCGATCCCGCGCAGGTAGCGGGTCAGCTGCGGCAGCTGGCGGTAGCCGGTGGCGGTCACGAAACCGGGGTAGATGAGCCGGTCCAGCTGGGCTCGCATGTCGGCCACGGCGGGCTGGACCGCGTCGGCCCGGGTGTCCTCCAGCCGGGACTGCACCGAGTGGGCCAGCCGCAGCGCCGACTCCACCCGGGACACCACGTCGGCGGTCACCTCGTGCAGGGCGGCCCGGACCGCGGCGGACAGCCGGACGAAGCCCTCGCGGTCCCGGGCCGGGCCGCCAGCCTCGGCCATCAGGTAGTCGGCCGCGCAGTTCACGCAGTCGGCGAACATCGCGGCGACGCTGCCGTGCGGATTGTGGCTGAGCGCTAGCTTGGCCGGGGTGGACAGGCGGCCCGCGATCGACTTGACCGGCGAGGGCGCGCCGAGCAGGATCAGCCGCCGGGTCCCGGACCACATAGCCGAACGCGCGGCGTCCTCGGTCTCGAACAGCCGCACGTCGACCGTGGCCCCCGCGTCGGCCAGGGCCGGGTAGGCCACGATGGTGCCCTCGCGGAACACCGTCGGCAGCGTATCGAGGTCCCAGGAGGTCAGGCCCGTGCGGGTAAGCCCGGCCGCCGCCCTGGACAGGACCGCGCGCAGCCGGGGCCGCAGCTCGCGCTGCAGCTCGGCGACGTCCTTGCCCTCGGCCAGCACGCGCTCCCCGTCCGTCACCCGGACCGTGACCCGCAGGTGCGGCGGCAGCTTGGACAGGTCCCAGGCGTCATGCGGCACGGTCACACCGCGCAGCGAACGCAGCTCACGCGCCACCGCGTCGCGCAGGTCCCCCGATGGCGGCCCGAGGCGGGCCACGACCTCGCGGGCCACGTCGGGCGCGGGCACCAGGTCACGGCGCAGCGACTTGGGCAGCGACCGGATCATCTCGGTGACGAGCTCGGTCCGCAGCCCGGGCACCTGCCAGGAGAACTCGGCCGGGTTCACCTGGTTGAGCCGGCTGAGCGGGATGTCCACGGTCACCCCGTCGGTGTCGCTGCCGGGCTCGAACGCGTAGGACAAGGGCAGGGTCTTGAGCGCCGCGGACTGCGAGGTCCAGATGTCAGGGTAGGAATCCGTGCTGACCTGCGCGGCGTCCTCGCTCAACAGGTCGTCCGGCCGGAACGTGAGCTGGTCGGGGTCGGCCCGGCGGGCCTGCTTCCACCAGGTGTCGAAGTGCTGGGCCGAGATCACGTCGGCCGGGATCCGCGCGTCGTAGAAGGCGAACAGCTCGTCCTCGCCGACGACCAGGCCGCGGCGGCGGACCCGGTGCTCGAGCTCTTCGGCCTCGGCCAGCAGCCGCCGGTTCTCGGCGAAGAAGCGGTGGTTGGTCTGCCAGTCGCCTTCCACCAGCGCGTGCCGGATGAACAGCTCCCGGGCCGCGGCCGGGTCGATGTGCCCGTAGCCGACCTTGCGGTCGATCACGATCGGCACCCCGTACAGGGTGACCTTCTCCAGCGCCACGGCGCTGCCGCGCTTGCGCTCCCAGTGCGGCTCGCTGTGGGTGCGCTTGACCAGGTGCTTGGCCAGCGGCTCGACCCACTCCGGCTCGATCCGGGCCACGGTCCTGGCCCACAGCCGGGAGGTCTCCACCAGCTCGGCGGCCACGATCCAGTCCGGAGCGTTCCGCGCGAGGCTGGAACCGGGGAAGATGGCGAACCTCGCGTTGCGCGCGCCGAGGTACTCGGCCCGCGGGCGCCGCCCCGTAGCAGGCGGCTTGACTGGCTCATTCTTCATGCCGATCTGGGATAGCAGGCCGGCGAGCAGGGAGAGGTGAACCACGGTCCGTTCGGAAGAAGAGGAATCGACCGTCACCCCGAGATCGCCGGCCAGCCTTTGCAGCTGGCCCTGCAGGTCCTGCCACTCGCGAACCCGCAGGTAGTTCAGGTACTCAGCCCGGCATAGGCGCCGGAACGCCGACGAGGACAGCTCGCGCTGCCGTTCGCCCAGGTAGTCCCACAGGTTCAGGTAGGCGGTGAAGTCCGAGTCGGGGTCGGCGAACCGGCGGTGCTTGTCGTCGGCGGACTGCTGGGCTTCGAGGGGGCGCTCGCGCGGGTCCTGGATGGACAGCGCGGCCGCGATGATCAGGACCTCGCGGACGCAGCCGTTCCGCTCGGCCTCCAGGATCATGCGGCCGATCCGCGGGTCGACAGGCAGCCGCGCCAGTTTGCGGCCGAGTCCGGTGATCCGGCCGTCTTTGAACGCGTTCAACTCGGCCAGCAAGGTTAGTCCGTCGGAGATGTTGCGCGCGTCGGGCGGGTCGATGAACGGGAACTTCGGCACGTCGCCAAGGCCGATCGCGGCCATCTGCAAGATCACCGAGGCCAGGTTGGTGCGCAGGATCTCCGGATCGGTGAACTCCGGGCGCGACTCGAAGTCGGCCTCGGAGTACAGCCGGATGCAGATCCCGTCCGCGGTCCGGCCGCAGCGGCCCTTGCGCTGGTTAGCCGAGGCCTGGGAGATCGGCTCGATGGGCAGCCGCTGGACCTTGGTGCCGCGGCTGTACCGGGAGATCCGCGCGGTACCCGGGTCGATTACGTAGTGGATGCCGGGCACGGTGAGCGAGGTCTCCGCCACGTTGGTGGCCAGGACCACGCGGCGAGCGTAAGCCGAGGCCTGACGCCGCTCGAACACCCGGTGCTGCTCGGCGGCCGACAGCCGGCCATACAAAGGCAGCACCTCGAGCCTTTCCCGGCCCGCCAGGAGGTCGGCGGTGTCACGGATCTCACGCTCGCCGGACAGGAAGACCAGGATGTCGCCCGGTCCCTCGCGGGACAGCTCGTCCACCGCGTCGAGGATGGCCTGGCCCTGGTCCCCGTCCTCGCCGCCATCGACGGGCTCTACGGGTCGGTAGCGCACCTCGACCGGGTAGGTCCGCCCCGACACCTCGATCACCGGCGCGCCGTCGAAGGCCGCGGCGAAGCGCTCCGGGTCGATGGTGGCCGAGGTGATGATGACCTTGAGATCGGGGCGTTCGGGCAGGATCTGCCTGAGGCAGCCGAGGATGAAGTCGATGTTGAGGCTGCGTTCGTGTGCCTCGTCGATGATCAGCGTGTCGTAGCGGTTGAGCTTGCGGTCGCGGGCCAGCTCGGTCAGCAAGATGCCGTCGGTCATCAGTTTGACGAGCGTGTCGTCGGCGGACACCTCGGTGAACCGCACCTGGTACCCGACGGTCTGGCCGAGCGGGCTGCCCAGTTCTTCGGCGATCCGTTCGGCCACGGTCCGGGCCGCGAGCCGCCGCGGCTGGGTGTGGCCGATCTGCCCCGCGACGCCGCGGCCCAGCTCGAGGCAGATCTTGGGGATCTGAGTCGTCTTGCCCGAGCCGGTCTCCCCCGCGATGATCACCACCTGGTTCTCGGCGATCGCGCGGGCGATTTCGTCCCTGCACTGACTGACCGGCAGCTCGGCCGGATAGGTGATCGGCGGCATGGCGGCGCGGCGCGCGGCGCGGGCCTCGGCGCGGCGGGCGTCGGAGCGCGGGTTTCCCGGACGCTGGTTTGCCGAGCGCTGGTTTCCTGAGCGCTGGTTTCCCGAACGCCTCGACCGGGAGCGCCCGGATCGCGTCGCGGATGCCTCAGCTGGCGCCGTGGGTGGCTCGGATCGCGCCTCGGCGGGCGCGGCGAGCTCAGCCTGCGACATCACGGATCGCGACTCCATACCGGCCGGAAGAATAGGCCTGATTGGCCCCCACTACCTAACACTTTTCCGTCGCTGAGCCTTCCGGGGACGGGCGATGGTTGGATGGGGCGCATGAGTGAGGTGCTGTCATTCGGTCCGGCGTTGGAACGACCGGAGTTGCTCGCGGCGCCGGTAGCGGCGGCGCTGCGGGACTTTCCCGGGGCGGATGAGGTCCTGGCAGCCGAGATCGATCCGGCGCTCGCGGACACCGCGGCGTTCTGCGAGCGGTACGGGGTCTTGCTGACCGAGTTGGCGAACTGCGTGGTCATCGCGGGCAAACGCGGCGGGAACACGATGTACGCGGCCTGCATGGTTCTGGCCACCACCAGGGCGGACGTGAACGGCGTGGTGCGCCGGCACCTGGATGTGCGGAAGGCTTCGTTTGCGCCGGTCGACGCGGTGACGGCCGCCACCGACATGGAGTACGGCGGGATCACGCCGGTGGGGCTGCCCGCGGACTGGCCGGTGCTGGTGGACGAGGCGGTGGCGAAGACCGGCTCGGTGGTGATCGGCTCTGGCATCCGCGGGTCCAAGCTGCGGCTGCCGGGGCCCTTGCTGGCCGCGCTGCCGTCGGCTCAGGTACTGCCCGGCCTGGGCGTCCCGGTAAATCTGTAACAGGTGGCAACCAAGCATGCGCGCTCTGCGTCTAACGGAGGTAACAACGGGTAGTCAATAAGCGGACCCCGGCACGGTCACCGACGGCCTGTGGGCCTGACTGAATCGTCAGGCTGGCCCGCGCGCCGAGTTGACACTCCGGGTCGCCGACGGCATCCTGAGTGAGGTTGAAAAAGGGACACCTCGTTCGGTGAGGCGTCTTCACGGACATAGGCCACTGATCCCAACCGTCGAGAGACGCTCCGGATCAGGACACCTCTCCCCGGCCTAAGGGGTGAGGCCAAGTGGCTGGCGGTCGGTATACCGCAATACGCCGTGGAGTGCCAAAGCTCTTACGAGAGAGGTGCGGCCGGATTATCCCGCTCTGGCTGGTTGTTTCCTCAGGTGTCACGGAGATGTGCCGCTGTGCTTGTTTCAACAGCGGCACATGCGGCCTGGCGCCCCCGTGCGTCGCGACAGAAGGGAGGCACGCGATGGACTCTGATAGTCCGGGCCGAAGTTGGCCCTGCTCGCTGCTGTCCCATTCTGATCCGGCACACGCCAGGCCCTGAAGGTTTCCCGCTGAACTGAGCTAATCCAGACCCACGACCGCTCCTGCCCGAGTCCGGGCCGGTCTGGTCCGGCTTGCTTGCGGCCCACGGGCGTGTGCCCCTTCGTCCCGTCAGATCTCATGACGTGAAAGGGGTGTTCACCATGGCCACCGTCACCCGTACCGCTGTCCCGGACGAGGTGCACGTCGGCGACATCCGCGGCGCGCTCGGCACCATCTCCGCCGACGACCACGCCCCGCGGGCCGGCCTGTCCGCCAAGTTCAAGACGTTGCTGGCCATCGTGGGCCCCGGGCTGATCGTGATGTGCGGCGACAACGACGCCGGCGCGTTCTCCACCTACGGGCAGGCCGGGCAGAACTACGGCACCCGGTTGCTGTGGACGCTGCTGCTGCTCGTGCCGGTGCTGTACGTGAACCAGGAGATGGTGCTGCGGCTCGGCGCGGTTACCGGGGTCGGGCACGCCCGGCTGATCATCGAGAGGTTCGGCAGGTCCTGGGCCGCGCTCATGGTCAGCTACCTGCTCATCCTCAACGCGCTGACCCTCGTCACCGAGTTCATCGGGATCACCATGGCCGCCGGGTACCTCGGCGTACCCAAGCTGGTCGCGGTGCTGCTCGCCGCGGGCGTGATCCTGGCCGCCGCGGCCACCGGCAGCTTCCGCAGGTTCGAGCGGATCGCGGTGGCGTTGTGCGCGGGATCGCTGCTCCTCATCCCGCTGTACCTGGTCAGCCACCCGTCCGGCGCCGCGATGGCCCGCGGGTTCGCGGAGCCGGGTCTGCCCGGCGGTTCCGGGCAGATGGCCACGGTCATGCTGCTGATCATCGGCATCGTGGGCACCACGGTGGCCCCGTGGCAGCTGTTCTTCCAGCAGTCCTACGTGGTCGATAAGCGGATCACCCCGCGGTTCATCCGTTACGAGAAGGTCGACCTATGGATCGGGATCGTCATCGTCGTGGTCGGAGCGGCCGCGCTGATGGGCGCCACCGCAGCCGCCTTCGCCGGGAGCCCGGCCGCGGGTCACTTCATCGACGCCACCGGGCTGGCGCACGGCCTGGCGGCGCACGCGGGCCGGGTCGCAGGCGCGGTGTTCGCGGTGGCGCTGCTCGACGCCGCCATTATCGGGGCGTTCGCGGTCTCGCTGTCGACCGCGTACGCGGTGGGTGACACGCTCGGCCTCAAGCACTCGCTGCACCGCGGGTTCCGCCAGGCCAAGGGTTTCTACGCGATCTACGCCACGCTGATCGCGGTGGCCGCGGCCATCGTGCTCATCCCGCACGCCCCGCTCGGCCTGATTATCGAGGGCGTCCAGGCGCTGGCCGGCGTACTGCTCCCGGCCGCCACGGTGTTCCTGCTGATGCTGTGCAACGACCGCGCGATCCTGGGCCCTTGGGTCAACAACCGCGGCACGAACATGTTCACCTCGATCGTGATCTCGGTGCTCATCGCGCTGTCGGCGGTGCTGACCGCCTCGGTGGTGTTCCCCGGCATCACCGGCCGACAGATCCTCGTCATCGTCCTGGGCTGCATGACAGCGGCCGTCGCCGTGGGCGGCTGGACGCTGCTCCGGTCACTGCGAGCGCAAAGCTCGGTCACGGTCGATCGCCGCGACCGGGAGACCTGGCGGATGCCGCCGCTCAACATCTTGTCCAAGCCGGTCATGTCGGCTGGCCGCAGGGCCACCCTGGCCGTCATGGCCAGCTATATGGGGGTCGCGATGATCCTGGTCATCGTCCGGATCATCCAGCTGGCGCTCGTGCACTGACAACCCGGGAGTCCCGCCGACCGTTCTGGCGACCGGCCGGCGGGCTCCGCCGCGGTTGGGTTAGAAGGCGCCTGGGGTGTGGACCCGACGCGGCGCGCCGAAGGCGGCGATCTGGAGGTCTTCGAGGAGGTTGTAGAAGGCCAGCTTGGGCTGGGCGTTCACGTCGTAGATGGTGGCGTAGCCCTCGCCGGTGAAGAAGCCGGGGACCCAGGAGTCGGCGTCCACGAAACCCCAGACGGTGAACGAGATGAACTCGGGTACGGCGAGCGCGGCCTTCATCATCTGCGCGAACTCATAGGGTTGCGCGAATACCGCGAGGTTGTCGGTGGGCACCTGGTCGGTCGCGTTGTTGACGAAGGTGCGGACGTCGGCTTCGGTGATGGCGACCTTCAGCCCGAGGGTCGCGTAACGCTGCAGGTCCTAGGTCATTTGCGACCCAGAGAAGCCGAACTGGGTGTCGAGGTGCCCCTGGTCGCCGACGCCGTCGATGGGCACGCCCTGGTCCAGCATCTGCCGCAGCCACGCGTAGACCGCGTCGCTCTTGGCGTTCGTGCCGTCCTCGCCGGCGATGTTGTAGTCGTTGTAGATGAGCAGCGCATGCGGGTCCGCCTCGTGCGCCCACTTGAACGCCTGCGGGATGATGCCCGGGCCGAGATTGGCGACCCAGAAGTCGTTCGGGTTGATGCCGGACGGGGTTGGCGTCGAGGAAGAACTCGTTGGCGACGTCCCACTGCCAGATCCGGCCCTGGTACCGGCCCACCTCGGTGAAAATGTGCTGTTCTAGTAGCGACATGAGCTGCGACTGCTGATCGTGCCGTTCGCGACGCCGGTGGTGAGCCAGTCGGGAACTGGTTGTGCCACAGCAGCGTGTGCCCGCGGATCAGCTGCCCGTGCGGCTCCGCGAAGCTGACCAGGGTGTCGGCGTCCGACCAGTCGAATACTCCCGGCTGCGGCTCGACCGGGCCCCACTTCATCGCGTTCCCCGGGGTGACCACGGAGAACTGCTCGGCAAGAATAGCGTTCCACGCGGGAGTGTTCAGGTCCTGCGGAATGACCGCGGTGCCGACCCGGAGGCCGACCCTCGCGGCGAGCCCGCGCAGCGTGGCGTTCGCCGAGCCGGCCGCGGGGTCCGCCACGGCGGCGGCAGGATGCGCGACCGCGGCGACCGCGGCGCGAGCGTCAGGGATCTGGGACATCGCTACCGCCACCCCGGTAGCACCGCCCATCGCAAGGAAACTACGGCGTTTCATGGGCTTGCCTCCTCAGCGCATCCGCGCTTCTGGGCGAAAAGTTTCGGAACGCAGGCCTGTGGTTTGGGCTTAAGTTAGGCTCGGTAAATAAGCACATGTCAACCTTCACTGCCATAATCCGACGTCAATTGCGTCGAAAACACTTTCGACTCAGAGAGAAAAACTTGCGATACTTCGCGGGGCCGAGGTTGGGGCTCAGCGTTGGCGGTTCTCGCGCCATCGTTTGAGGGGCGTGGACCACAACCCCCGCCTATCGGGGGTCGTGTGTCACGAGCCCCATTCGCGGCCGCGATCCGGGTGGGTGCGTGGTCCACGAGCCCCGTAGGTCTATCGGGGGTTGT
>CAWFXW010000030.1:0-9651 GCA_963819785.1 uncultured Actinomycetes bacterium
TCGACCAGTCCGGCCTGGCCGAGATGTTCGACCTCATCCCCGCGCACCTGCGGCCGGAGGCCGTGGACACCACCCAGGGGACCGCCACGATCTTCCCCGCGCTCACCCTCACGCTAATCCGCCTGCTCCAGGGCGACCGGGCCGCCGCGGCGACGGCCTACGCGCTGGCGGGGCCGCCTCAGTCCTGGACGCCGTCACCGGCGATGCGGCATGGCGGCCTGGGGGCACGCGCTTCCGGCCGCCATCGGCCTGGGCCGCACGAAGGACATCGAGTTCCTGGCCGGCCGGTTCGAGCCGTTCCGCGGCCAGCACGTCGCGAACGGCGCAGGCGCCGGGGTATACATGGGCCCGGTCGAGCTGCAGCTGGGCCTGGCGGCCGCGGCACTGGGGCACCTGGACGCCGCGGCGCAGGATCTTCGGACGGCGGCCTCGGTCTGCGACGCCAACGGCGCCCGCGGGTACGCCGTGCAGGCCCGCGTCGAACTCGCCGCCGCCCTGGCCCGCCGGCAGGCTGCCGGCGACCTGGACGAGGCCGCGGCCGCGCTTGACGCCGCGGCGGGCCAGGCCGAACAGCTCGGCATGGTCCCGTTCACCACGAGGATCGGGCAACTGCGGGCCCGGCTCCCGGCCGCGGCGGCGGCCCGTTCGCCGCTGAGCCCCCGTGAGCTCGAGGTCGCCAGGCTGGTCGCCCGAGGCCTGACGAACAAGCAGATCGGCGAGGCCCTCTACGTTTCCGAACGGACGGCGGAGAACCACGTCCAGCACATCCTGGTCAAGCTCGGCTTCAGCAACCGCAGCCAGATCGCCGCCTGGTCCAGCGAATGAGTACCCGGATGAGTATTTCCCCGGATGGCCGGATCAGGCCTTTCCCGTAGCGTCCTTCCTGCCAGCGCGAATCACGCGCAGACAGGTAAAGGCAGGACGGTCATGACACACATCCATTTCTCCAAGTCGAAAGGCCAGACCATCGAGAATTTCCGCATGGTCTCCGCCAAGCACAACCCGCCCCAGGACATCGACGGCCTGCTCGCCTGGGCGGCAGGCACGGACGAGGACGGCCTCAACGTGGTGACCGTCTGGGAGTCGAAGGCTCACCAGGAACGGTGGGCGGCCGAGCAGCTCTTCCCCGCGTTCGCGGAGCTTGGCCTGTCCGGCATCCCGGCGGGTACCGAGTTCACCGAGTACGACGCCGAGGAGTTCTACATCCGCTGAGCACGCAGCCCAGCGCCGCGCCCTGACCGCCACGCCAGGGCGCGGCGCCGCGTCAGGTGCCGGCGGCGCTGCGGGCCGCCGACTCCACCCGGTCGTGGTAGTCGCGCCACCAGGCCTGATCCAGCGCCTGCATGTTGTCGACGCCCGGGCGGGCGCCGACCGAGCCGTCGATCATCTCGCGGACGATATCGGCGTGGCCGGCGTGCCGCTGGGTTTCCGCGATCATGTGCACCAGGATCCGGTGCAGCGTCACCGCGCCCTGGTCTCCCCACCACGGCACCGTGCCGGGAGCGTCCAGCGGCAGCTCCGCGATCGTCTCGTCGGCGAGCTGCCACGAGCGATGGTAGAGGTCGACGATCTCGGCCCGGCTCTCGTCTGGCGTGACCCACATGTCCGCGTTGGGCTCAGCGTCCGCACTGGCCCACGGCAGCGATATCCCGGTCGGGCGCCCGAATACCGGGCCGAAGTACTCGAGCTCGACGGACGCCACGTGCTTGACGATGCCGAGCAGGTTGGTGCCGGTCGGCGTCAGCGGCCGGCGGATGTCATACTCGCTCAGCCCTTCCAGCTTCCACAGCAGCACCTCGCGCGCTCGCTGCAGGTACATGTGGAACTCTGCCTTGGCGTCATATCCGGTCATACGCAGCAGTCTGCCAGGAATCCTGTTGCGCGATGATGTCCCAGTGCGCGATTTTGTTGATCGATGTCACACGATCAGGAAGACCCTGCGCGGCGAGAAGCCATGTCCGCGCCGGGCGCCGCCGACTTCGACCAGGGCTTTTCAGCGGCGGGGATGTCCGTCGGACTTCGCCGGGTCTGGGAACTCGCCGCGCCCGACCTGCCGCCTGAGGTCCAGCCGTTCTCCTTCGTCTCGGCGGCCCTGCTGCGCCATGTGGCGCGAGCCCTGCGCCTTTCGCCAGGACAGACGCTCGCCGATCTTGGCTGCGGGCGCGGCGGGCCAGGGTTGTGGCTGGCCAGGGAGGCCGGCGTTTCGCTGGTGGGGGTGGACTTCTCGCCCGTCGCGATCGATCAGGCCACGCACCGGGCGGCGCTGTTCGGCGTGACCGCCAAGGCGCGGTTCATCGTCGGCGATCTCACCAGTACCGGCCTTCCTGACGCGCATGCCGACGCTGCCGTGTCGATCGACGCCTTCCACTTCGCCGCCGACCCGGCCGCGGCGGCCGCCGAAGCACGCCGGATCCTCCGGCCCGCCGGCCGGCTGGTGCTGACCAACTGGCAGCCGAAGGTCCCCGACGACGCCAGGCTGCCGGCCAGATTGCGGATCGACTGGCCGCGGCTCCTGCGCGGCGCGGGCTTCGGCGACGTCGGCGTGGAGGCACAGCCCGGGTGGCACGACCTGTATACCCGCGTCTACCAGGTCGCCATTGACCTCGGTGATCCGCACGATGACTCCGGGCTCGCCAGCCTGCAAGACGAGGCCAGGCGGCGCCTTCCCGAGGCGGGCCTCACGCGCCGGGTCGTCGTGACCGCGACCGCGCCCCGGCTAGCGCAGTGACCGGAAGGCCGCCCGCATTTCGGCGGTGAACAGGTCCGGCTGCTCCCACGCCGCGAAGTGACCGCCTCGGTCGACCCTGTTGTAATAGATGAGGTTGCCGGGATACGCGCGCTCGGCCCAGCTGCGCGGGGCCTGATAGAGCTCGTCGGGGAAGACGCTGATGGCGTAGGGGATTGAGATGTTCTTGGCGTTGAAGAAGTCCGCCTTGTTCTCCCAGTACAGCCGGGCCGCGGAGACCCCGGTGTTCGTCAGCCAGTACAGCGTGATGTTGTCCAGGAGGTCGTCTCGGGTAAGGGCGCTGTTCAGGTGGCCCTGCAGGACCTGTTCCACCAGCCCGGGCTGGCCGGTGCCGTCGCCGTGGTCGAGCATGAACGCCGCCAGGTCGGCGGGTGAGTCGGCCAGGCCGTACAGCGTTTGCGGGCGCGTCGCCATGATCTGCGCGTAAGCGACGTGCTTGGCGTAGAAGTTCCTCAGCTGCTCGTAGGCGTTTTTCTCCTCGGATGACAGGCCTGACGGCGGCGGGTCGCCGCGCTCGAACCCCGCGGTGATGTCGGCCGGCGCGGTGCCGGGCATGTTGGAGTGGATGCCGAGCAGTTCCGGCGGTGCTTGTTCGCCCATCGTCTGGGTGACCGCCGCGCCCCAGTCGCCGCCCTGCGCGACGAACCGGGTGTATCCCAGGCGCTTCATCAGTTCGGTCCAGGCGCGCGCGGTGCGGACGGGATCCCAGCCGGTGGTGGTCGGCTTGGCGGAGAATCCGTGGCCTGGCAGCGAGGGAACGACTAGGTGGAAGGCGTCCGCCGCGCTGCCGCCGTGCGCCGTGGGGTTGGTGAGCGGCTCGATGATCTTCAGCTGCTCGATGATCGAGCCGGGCCATCCGTGCGTGACGATCAGCGGCAGCGCGTCCTGATGCTGGGAACGGACGTGGATGAAATGAATGTCCAGCCCGTCGATCTCGGTGATGAACTGCGGCAGGGCGTTCAGTTTCGCCTCGCACTTGCCCCATTCGTAGCCGGTCGCCCAGTACCGCGCGAGGTCTTGCATCATCGCGAGCCGGACGCCCTGCGAGTCGTCGGTGACCGTCTCGCGCTCGGGCCACCTGGTCGCGTTCACGCGCCTGCGCAGCTCCGTGAGTTCCGCCTCGGGAAACCCGATGTGGAACGGGCGGATAGCGGTCTTACCGCTGCTTGCCTGCTGTGCGCTTTCCGTCATGGCGAGGGCTCCTCCGTGCTTTAGACCAGGCACCGGTCGTGCCGGGGGCACGATGCTGACGTGCCGATTGCGTCCACCGTCGCACTGACGGCGCGTGGTTCGCGCCCGGGGAAACCCCTGGCCACACCCTGGCATCCACGGGCGAGACGATGGCGATCAGCCCGATTCGACGCCCTGCACAGCGACCATGCGCATGCGCGCTCCTCCCTCACGGAGCTTCTTCGCCGCCTGATAGGCCGCTGACTCATACCAGCGTTCCGCGGCCGTGACGTTCTCGAATTCGAGCACCACCAGACGCGATGGCTGCCAGTCGCCCTCGAGAATGGTGATCTCCCCGCCGCGGACAAGAAAACGGCCGTCGGCCGCCGCGAGCGTGGCCGGGGTCGCTGCCTTGTACTGCTCGTAGCGTTCCGGGTCGGTGACGTCGATGTCGACGATGACGTATGCAGGCATGGCAGGACCCTACTATTCCGGAGGAAGCTGGGCGGTTTTTCTTTGCCACGGCCAATAGCCGGTCAGCTCTACCTCCAGCGAGAAACTCAGGAAGGTCCGAATCAAGACGATGATGGCGAGTACTGCCACGCTGGTCAGGGTGGGTTCAGTGGCGACAGTGCGGACGATGTCGCCGACGACCAGCAACTCCAGGCCGAGCAGGATCGTCCGGCCGAGCTGCTGGCGGAAATGGCGGTAGACACCGGTCTCATGACGGCCCAGCTCGACGACGGCAGCACCGGTACTGATCAGCATGCCGACGACAATGACGGCGACGCCGGCGGCGTCGATGACCTTCCCGATGTCCTCGATCACATGGTTGTAGTCCATGGCGTTCCCGCAGTCGAATCAGCGTTCTGCCGAGCCGAAGTGATCAAGAATGCGCTGAGCGTAGTAGGCCTCCCAAGGCTGACCGGGGTGCTTAGCGGTGTACTCCTTGTCGAGGCTGACGAGCAGGTAGGTCAGTTCGCTGCGGACCGGCTTCGTCTCCAGCAGCGCAGGCAACTCGGAGAGATTGACCAGCCAGTCGGAATACCAGCTAGCCCAGTCGTCGTCGACGCCATCCACGAGCCGGAAGACGCGATGATGGGTTTCGGCCACTTCGTGGAGGAGGCGATTTGCCTGGTCGAGAACGTCTGGCATTGCGCCTCCACGGCTTGGCGGACGCAGCGGGAAACCCGGCTCGATTCGGAACCTAGCCTCCCCGGTCAACCCCGCGTGTAAACGGCACACGCGTTTCCTGGGACAACTCGGTTCCCTCAACTTCGCAGGCGGATCACCCGGGGCTGTATGCCCGAACTGCGGCCGGTAGCTTCTCGCGACAGTGATTCCGACCTTATCTGGTGGTCAGGGTGCTAGCAGGATCCGGCCGCCGACCGGGCCATTCTCTGCGCGGCGGTGCGCAACGGCGGCCTCGGCCAGCGGGAAGATCTGGGTCCTGATGTCCACTAGCCCTTTCGAGATGGCGTTGATGGCGCCCTGGGCGGCGGGCCGGACTTACTCGGGATGCGCCGGGAAATAGTAGCCGGAGGAAAATCCGGCTATGGCGAGGCTGCCGAGCCAGAGGCTGTTGGTCGCCACGGGGTGCTGCCAGTCGCCGCTGGCGTTGCCCACCAGGAGCATCCGGCCCAGATACGCCGCCTCCAGCATGAAGGGGGCAGTTACCGGGGCTATCGCCGCAGCCGCCGGAGTGGCGCCCGCAACCGTCCACGACTTGCACTCCGGCCACCGCCAGCCCACCCCGCCACCGAAAGAGCCATGTCCAAGGTCACAAGCAGCACCCTGCGCCGCGCCCGCATAGACGCTGGTGGCGCCCGGCTGCGGCTGCGCCCCCTGCACGTCATGGGCCATGGCTTCGCACGCATCGCCCGCGGCCCTCGGCGTCCGTGAGATGACCATCCGCGCCATCGTCCGCGGCGACGCCACCACCATCAGCCCGCGAAACCGCCGCCATCAGCGTCGACCGGAACGGGAACGCCGCCGCCGGGCGCCCCGTGCTCCCTGAAGGCCCGTACCGGGACCTCGATCTGCTCACCCCGGACGACGTGTGCGCCCTGCTGAAGGTCAAGAAAAGCTGGCTCTACGACGCCGTCGAGACCGGCGCACTCGAGACCATCCGGCTAGGCAAGCAACTCGGTTCCGCCCATCAGCGCTCATCCGTTACCTCGACGAAAGAGCAAGCAATGGGAACGGGGCGGTTGATCCTTGACGCTCGACAGAGAGGATGCGTTGGGCGGCGGCGGGGCCGCAGGCTCAAGGATGGACCGGGAATCGCGAGAATGGCCACTGTCAGTGTCTGCACGAGCTGGCCGGTCGTCACGCGCCAGGTGTGCTGGTCGTCAGGCGAAGGTCACAGGACGCCGCCAAAGTCGTGAAGCGCACCGTGGAGGCTACGACCGACGAAATCACCAGCGAGCTGCGGGAAGCGCTCAAGAGCTGACGCTGCCCAGCAGTCGAAGGCGGCCTTATCCGGGGGCTGCCTTCCTGGCAGGAGTGGCTCAGCGCCGTCGCCTAAAACGGTAGATGCTGCGGGTTTTCCGGATGAAGGCGAATTCGGATGCGGGCGAGTCCCTGCTGGTTGGGTGCGTCTATCCCCTCCTGTCCCGAGATCGGGATGGGTGGCCTGGGAGGGGCAGGCGCGCTGATGGCGAGGCGCCCGGGTGGCGTGAGGAGATCCGGACCCGCAGCGCCGCCGGCCGGATAGCGAAACACAGCGGCGGACCGAGTTCCACCGCCTCGCCGTCAACTCCGGCGTGGACCGGTTCCGGGGCACTGACCTCCAGACGCGGCGCGCTCCAGGCTCGCCCTGGAAGGCGCGGGCTGTCGGCGGCCGCGTCGACGACGACGATCCCGAGCTGCCCGCCGCTGAGCGTCGGGCGGGTACCGCGGGCCAGCGGGCGATCAAGCGCGTAGGGGTTGTTCGACACGAGAACGACGACGAGATCACGGTGCTCGCGTCCCAAGTCGTCGGCCAGGCACAGCGCAGGCGCCTCCGTGCTTGGGCCCATCACCCCGGCTGCGGTCTCCAGGAGAGTACGTACCTTGGCATCGCGGTAGGCCGGGCTGCGAACCGCGTCTCCGTAGATCCCCAGCGAGGCGTTATTGAGGAATGCGCGGCCGTTCACCTCGGCCATGTCGATCTGGCGCTCGACCCCGTCGGTGAACGCGTCGAGAGCGCCGATCACGTCGCGCCGGTCCACACCGGCGTCGAGCGCAAAGTGGTTGCGCGTGCCGGCCGGGACGCACACAAATGGAATGCCGTGCGCAGCCGCTACCGCGGCCACCGTCGTCAGCGACCCGTCGCCACCGGCCATCCCGAGCGCATCCGCGCCGGCCGCCACGGCTTCACGGGCCAGCGCGTCCAGGTCCTGGCCCGGGGCGAGGATGACAGCCTCGATCCCCATTTCCCGCGCCCGTTCGGCAAGCCCGGCGCGCGCGGCCTTGCCGTCGCCCGACCTCGGGTTGACGAACAGCACTGGCTGGCGCGCCGGATCGGCAGGCCGCCAGCCATACCGTGACAGCTCCCGCTTGGACTGGTTCATCGCCGGTGTGGGGAGCAAGGACGAATCACGACGCCGACGTCAGGTCCACGATAGCTCTCCGCACCTGGCAGCCCCCGCCTGCGATCCCCGCGGCTGCGGCGACCCGGCCACCCGGCGTTGCTGACGAGGAACGCCGTCGGCGGCATCGTCGCGGGTGTTACCACGTGCTGGCGTCCGGGAGGGGGAGAGCGGTGAGGCGGGCGGCTTCGTCGGCGGGGACACCGAGCATGCGCAGATCGGCCTCGGCGAGCTGGTCGACGGTGGTCTCCGTGACGCGCTCCGGGTACCGCCGGCGCATCCGGAAGAGCCCGAGCATGCCGCCGGCTGCGGCGCTGAGCGCGATCTCGGCATCGGAAACAGTGAAGCGGCCCGCGGCCTGCCCGGCCTCGATGTCGCGCAGGGCTCGCGGCGCCAGACCGATGGGGATGTCCAGGACGTCCAGGCCGGCGCCGACGAGGAACCCGGCGATCTCCGGGTGAGTCCAGCCCAGCCGCCCGGTGATCCGCGTGCCCACGGCGAACAGCTCCGCCGGGTCGGTGATGCCGGCGCTGGCGCGGTCGATCAACTGCCCCCAGCGTTCCAGCACCTCCTCTGAGGCGGTCGCGAACAGCTGCTCCTTGCTGTCGAAGTGGTTGTAGAACGACCCGAAGCCGATGTCGGCCTCCTCGGTGATCTCCTGGATGCTCGCCCGGTCCCCGCGGCCCTCGGCGATCAGCCGCACCGCGGCGTCGATCAGAGCCTGCCGGGTGCGGGCCTTACGCCGGTCCAGCCGCGACACCCTCGGCGCGTCGGCTGCCGGTACCGCCTCCACCATCACTCGTCCTCCTGTTGCTCACCAAGCACCTGAGCGGCCACGCTGGCTGGTCATAGCCCGGCCGCCGCCTGCTGGTCGTTGCTCAGCACTCATCTTAGGGAATCCATTATCATTGCTGATAATTTATGACAAGACTGACTATACCCGATCTGGCGTCGGCGCGCATGTCCGCGATGGGCGTCTGGCTTCGCCGGTACGCTGCACCAGTAGAACGAGGCGTGGTAGGCCGCCGTGTTGAGTGCGGTAGCTCGTAGAAGGTGAACACGGCGAAGTTGGCCACGATCAGCAAGACGTTGACGATCGGGAACCGTCGTGCGGGATGCCGCCTGACAACGGAAGCATTCCAAGACCTCCCTCGGCGAGCTCTGCCGCCGGACCACACGCCGGCACCGGCTCAGTAGCGCTGAACCGGGCCGGCGATCGGCTCGGCCCGGCTCAGGCCATCGCCCTTTCCGGCTTTTCCGGCCTGGCGGATTGCAGGGTCTTGTCGGTGCGGCGCAGCTCGATGCCCTGCACCAGCATCCAGATCCCGAAGATCAGGTTGAACAGGCCGAACAGCAGCGCGAGGGTGATCGCGCCGAGGCCGGGGTGGGCGCACAGCACCACGCCGAACGCGACGGTGGCCAGGCCGCCCAGAATGAACATGACTCGGGTCCCGGTCGGCTCGCCGGAGGCGAAGGCGGCGGAGAACTCGACCAGGCCGGCGGTGATCGCCCATACGCCCACGATCAGCACCAGGACCAGCGCGGTGGGCCCCGGCCAGGCCAGCGCGATCACCCCGGCGGCCAGGTCGACCAGCCCGAGCAGCAGGTGCCCGATGACCGGGCCGGCGGTTTGGCTGCTGAACGCCCGCGCCGCCTGCAGGCCGGCGGCGATGAACGCGTAGACGGCGAACAAGATGACCAGCGCCAGCACGGTGGCCGAAGGCCAGGCCAGCGCGATGATCCCGACGACCAGGGCCAGAATGCCCCGGCCGATCAGGGACGTGCTGAGTGACTTGAACATGACGGTTCCTTTCGCTTGCGTCGCTGCCCGGGCGCCCGGGGTACTCACCCCGCCGAGCCAGCTCTTGACACGATGGTAATCATAACTGATGATTAATTACAAGAGTGATCGTGATATTCATTGGAAGGGTGGGCGAACCGATCATGACAACGCACAAGGGCCTCGACGAGGAAGAGCTGCTCGTGCACAACTGGCGGGTGGACCAGCTCACCCGGCTCGGCGTCCCTGGCTCGCTGGCTCAGGTCTACGCCGACCGCCTCGACTGGCACCAGGTCGCCCGGCTGGTGCAGCGCGGCTGCCCCCCGCGGCTGGCCCTGCGCATCGCCTTGTGATGAGCGGACCTGTGAGGTGGCCCGTACGGG
>CAWFXW010000031.1:0-11205 GCA_963819785.1 uncultured Actinomycetes bacterium
GGCTTCTTGGGCAGGTAGAGGTCGGTGATCGTGCCCTCGAACGCCTCGGCCGACAGGCCGACCGTCTCCGAGAGCGTCGGGTGCGGGTGGATGGTCAACGCGATGTCGGCGGCGTCTGCGCCCATCTCGATCGCGTGCGCGATCTCGGCGATAAGCTCACCGGCGTTCGGCCCGACCAGGCCTGCGCCGATCAGCCGCTCGCTGGTGGCGTCGAACAGCAGCTTGGTCAGGCCCTCGTCCCGGGCCAGTGACAGGGACCGCCCGCTGGCGGCCCACGGGAAGACTCCCTTGCCGTACGCCACGTCGGCCGCCTTGGCCTCGGTCTCGGTTATCCCGGCCCAGGCGACCTCCGGATCGGTGTACGCCACGGACGGGATGACCTTGGCGTCGAAAAAGCTACGCTGCCCGGCGGCGACCTGCGCGGCGACCCGGCCCTCATGCGTCGCCTTGTGCGCGAGCATCGGCGGCCCGACGACATCGCCGATCGCGAAGATGTGCGGCACGTTGGTGTGCTGCTGCTTGTCGACCGGGATGTAACCGCGCTCGTCGACCAGCACGCCGGCGTTCTCGGCGCCGATCAGCCGGCCGTTCGGTGCTCGTCCCACGGCCACCAGGACCTGGTCGAAAACGTCGCTGGCCGGGGCTTTCTGGCCCTCGAAGCTGATCCGCACTCCGTCCGGGCCGGCTTCGGCCCCGGTCACCTTGGTGCCGAGGTAGACGTTCTCGTACTGTCGGCCGATCCGCTTGGCCAGCGGGGCGACGATGTCCCGGTCGGCGCCGGGGATGAGCTGGTCCATCAGTTCGACGACGGTGATGCGGGCACCCAGCTCGCGGTACACGGTGGCCATTTCCAGGCCGATGATCCCGCCCCCGATGACCAGCAGCCGGCCGGGTACGGACGCCAGGTCCAGCGCGCCGGTGGAGTCGATCACCCGCGGGTCGCCCTCGGGCAGGAAGGGCAGCCGCACCGGCTCCGACCCGGCCGCGATGACGGCCCGCTCAAAGCTCACGGTCGTCACCGCGCCGTCGTCCCCGGTCACCGCCACCTGGTCCGGCGCGGTAAACCGGCCGGTGCCGGGCACGATGCGGACCTTGCGCTGCCGGGCCAGCCCAGCCAGCCCACCGGTCAGCCGGGAGACTACGCCGTCCTTCCAGCCCCGCAGCGCGTCCAGGTCGACGTCCGGGTCACCGAACCGCAGGCCGTGCGCGGCCATCTCCCGGGTTTCGGCGATCACCCGGGCCGCGTGCAGCAGCGCCTTGGACGGGATGCAGCCCACGTTGAGGCACACCCCGCCCAGGGTGGGACGCTGATCGACCAGGACCACCTGCTGGCCCAGATCGGCGGCGCGGAACGCGGCCGTGTAACCGCCCGGCCCGCCGCCGAGGACGAGCACCTCGGCGTGCACGTCACCGCGCCCGCGGGGCGACTGGGCCGCCCGGGACTGGGTGGCCGGGGACTGGGCGGCGGGGGACTGGGCGGCCGGGGACTGGGTGGCCTCGGCCGCCTGAACATCCGCTACCGAGGCGGATGGCGGCGACAGCCGCTGGCCGGTGTCCAGGTCGGCGATGACGTGGCCCGCGGAGACGGTATCGCCCACGGCCACCCGGACCGCGATGATCGTGCCAGCGTCGGGCGCCGGGATGTCCATCGTGGCCTTGTCCGACTCCAGCGTGATGAGCGGGTCCTCGGCGGCGACGGTGTTGCCCGCGGCGATGTGCACCTCGATGACGGGCACGTCCGCGAAGTCGCCGATATCGGGGACGGTGACCTCGATCCGCTCGTACACGCCGCTGGGCGAGCCGTAGCCGACTGGCTCGCCCACCGCCGGACGGGCGTCCTCGTGGAGGCGCTCGTGATTATCTCCAGCCATGGCGCTCCTAAAGGACGAGACGGCGCGGATCCTCGAGTACGTAGCCCAGGTGCCGGACGAACCTGGCGGCGAGGGCCCCGTCGATGACCCGGTGGTCATAAGAGAGGGACAGCGGCAGCATCAGCTGCGGGGTGAATTCCTCGCCGTTCCAGACCGGTTTGATGGCCGAACGGACCACCCCGAGGATGGCGACCTCGGGGGCGTTGACGATCGGTGTGAACGCGGTGCCGCCGATACCGCCCAGGCTGGAGATCGTGAACGTGCCGCCCTGCAGGTCGGCGACGGCGAGCTTGCCGTCCCGAGCGCGGGCTGACACAGCGCCGAGTTCCTTGCTCAGCTCGGTGACGCCCTTGCGGTCGACGTCCCGGATCACCGGCACGACCAGGCCATCCGGGGTGTCCACCGCCACCCCGAGATGGTAGTAGCCCTTGACGATGAGGCTGTCCTTCTCCGGCGACAGCGAGCTGTTCACCTCCGGGAACTGCTTCAGCGCCGAGACACACGCCTTCAGCAGGAACGCCAGCAGGGTCACCCGGTAGCCGTCGGATCGGGCGGCGGTGTCGAGTTCCTTGCGGTAGGCGTCCAGGACGGTGATGTCCGCGTCGTCGTTATGGGTCACGTGCGGCACGTTCAGCCAGGACCGGTGCAGATGCGGCCCGGACCGCTTCTTGATCCGCGACAGCGGCTGGATCTCGACCGGCCCGAACTGCGTGAAGTCCTGGGCCGGGATCTCCGGGATGCCCGTCCCGGCGGCGGGTGCCGCTGCGGCGGGGGATACGGGGCCGGCCCGCGCAGGTAGCCGAGCAGGTCGTCCTTGGTGATCCGGCCCTTGGGCCCGGTGCCGGTCATCGCGGTCAGGTCTACGTCCAGCTCACGTGCGGTCCGGCGGACACTGGGGCTGGCGTGCACCCCGGTGAAGTCCCGAGCCGGCTCCGACGTGCCCTGAGCCTCCCCGGCGTGGACGGGGACCGGTGCCTGCACGTCCGGCCGCGGTGTCACCGCCGCCGCCGGGGCCTGCGCCACCGGAACGGGCGCCGTGACGTCAGGTTCCTGCTGTTCCAGCAGCGTCGGCGGCGCCGGGGCCGCGCCGTCACCGGGGCCAAGGGTCAGGACCAGCGAGCCGGCGCTGACCTCGTCCCCGACCTTGACCCCGACGTCCACCACCTGACCGGCCTGCGGTGCCGGGATGTCCATCGTGGCCTTGTCGGACTCCAGGGTGATCAGCGGGTCTTCCTCGTTGACGTGGTCGCCCGGCTTGACGTGCACCTCGATGATCGGCACGTCCTCGAAGGCGCCAATGTCGGGTACCCGGACCTCGGTCGCGGCTGTCGTCATCAATGGCCCCTTCGCTAGACCTCGGGCGGGTTCGGCTTGCCGGCGTCGATACCGTACCGCGCGATGGCGTCCGCGACGGTGGCGGCGGGCACCGTGCCGTCGACGGCCAGGCTGTGCAGCGCCGCGACGGCGACGTAGTGCCGGTCGACCTCGAAGAACGAGCGCAGGTTGCGCCGGTAGTCCGAGCGGCCGAAGCCGTCGGTGCCCAGCACCCGGTAGCGGCGCGGCACGAACGGCCGGATCTGGTCGGCGAAGGCCCTGATGTAGTCGGTGGAGGCGATGACGGGACCATCGGGCCGCGGCGCCAGGCAGGTCTCGACGTAGCTGGGCCGCGGCGGCTCGGTCGGGTGCAGCATGTTCCAGCGCTCGGCGGCCAGCCCTTCCCGGCGCAGTTGGGTGAAGCTGGGCACGCTCCAGATGTCCGCGGTCACCCCGAAATCGGCGTCCAGCAGCCCGGCTGCGGCGATCACTTCGCGCAGGATGGTCCCGCTGCCCAGCAACTGGACCCGGGGCCTGCCCTGGCGCTGCTGCCCCTCCTGGAGGAGGTACATGCCGCGCAGGATGCCTTCTTCGGCGCCGTCCGGCATGGGCGGATGCCGGTAGTTCTCGTTCATCACGGTCAGGTAGTAGAAGACGTCCTCCTGTTCGGCGTACATCCGCCGCAGCCCGTCGTGCACGATGACGGCGACCTCGTAACCGAACGTCGGATCGTAGGAGACGCAGTTGGGGATCGTCGCCGACAGGACATGGCTGTGCCCGTCCTC
Organism: uncultured Actinomycetes bacterium; assembly: GCA_963819785.1. Classification (GTDB taxonomy): domain Bacteria; phylum Actinomycetota; class Actinomycetes; order Streptosporangiales; family Streptosporangiaceae; genus Palsa-504. The sequence goes on from CAWFXW010000031.1 coordinate 3,971, forward strand.
GTGCTGGAGCCCCTCGCCGTTGAGCGTGGTGCGGCCGGCGGTCCCGCCGATCAGGAACCCGCGGGCCCGGCTGTCCCCGGCGGCCCAGGCCAGGTCGCCGACGCGCTGGAAGCCGAACATCGAGTAGTAGATGTAGAACGGGATCATCGGCGTGTCCGACGTGCTGTAGGAGGTCGCCGCGGCGATCCAGGACGAGATCGCGCCCGGCTCGGTGATGCCTTCCTGCAGCATCTGGCCGGTCTTGTCCTCCCGGTAGAACATCAGCTGGTTGGCGTCCTCGGGCTGGTACAGCTGGCCGTTCTGGGAGAAGATGCCGAACTGCCGGAACATCCCTTCCATCCCGAAGGTGCGTGACTCGTCCGCCACGATCGGCACCACCCGCTTGCCGATCGCCTTGTCCCGCAGCAGGGTGTTCAGCACCCGCACGAACCCCATCGTGGTGGAGATCTCGCGCTCTCCGCTGCCCTTGAGCTGGCTGTCGAACGCCGACAGCGGCGGCACGTCCAGCGGCTGGGACTTCGGCCGGCGGCCGGCAGGTAGCCGCCCAGGGTTTCCCGCCGCTGCCGCAGGTAACGCATCTCCGGTGAGTCCTCGGCCGGCCTCAGGAACGGCAGCGTGGCGATCTGGTCGTCGGTAAGGTTGACGGCGAACCGGTCCCGGAAGACGCGCAGCGTGTCCTCGGCCATCTTTTTCTGCTGGTGGGTGATGTTCTGGCCCTCGCCGGCCGCACCCATCCCGTACCCCTTGACCGTCTTGGCCAGGATGACCGTGGGCTGCCCGGTGTGCGCGACGGCCTCGGCATAGGCGGCATGCACCTTGACCGGGTCGTGGCCGCCGCGGGCCAGCGCCCACACTTCGTCGTCGGACATGCGGGCCACCATGTCCAGCAGCTCGGGGTAGCGGCCGAAGAAGTGCTGCCGCACGTAGGCACCGTTCTTGGACTTGAAGTCCTGGTACTCGCCGTCGACGGCCTCTTCCATCCGCTTGAGCAGAATTCCGGTGGTGTCCGCCGCGATGAGCGGGTCCCAGCCGCTGCCCCAGATCACCTTGAGCACGTTCCAGCCGGCCCCGCGGAACAGCGCCTCCAGCTCCTGGATGATCTTGCCGTTGCCGCGGACCGGCCCGTCCAGGCGCTGCAGGTTGCAGTTGATCACGAAGATCAGGTTGTCCAGCCGCTCGCGCCCGGCCAGCGAGATCGCGCCCAGCGACTCCGGCTCGTCCATCTCGCCGTCCCCGAGGAACGCCCAGACATGCCGGTTGCCGGTGTCGGCCAGGCCGCGGTTGGACAGGTACTTCAGGAACCGGGCCTGGTAGATGGACATAATCGGGCCCAGCCCCATCGACACCGTCGGGAACTGCCAGAACTCCGGCATCAGCCATGGATGCGGGTAGGACGACAGCCCGCCGCCGCCGGTCTCCTGCCGGAACTTGTCCAGCTGCTGCTCGGTCAGGCGTCCTTCCACGAACGCCCGGGCGTAGATGCCGGGCGCGGAGTGGCCCTGCAGGTAGACCAGGTCCCCGCCATGGCCCTCGGACGGGGCGTGCCAGAAATGATTAAAACCCACGTCGTACAGGGTCGCGGCGGACTGGAAGCTCGCGATGTGCCCGCCCAGCTCGGAGGATTCCTTGTTGGCCCGCAGCACGACGGCCACCGCGTCCCACCGGATCATTGACCGGATGGCGTGCTCGATCACCTGGTCGCCCGGGTAGGGCCGTTCCCGCTGCGGCGGGATCGTGTTCAGGTACGGGGTGTTCGCCGAGTACGGCACCGGGGCGCCGTTGCGGCGCGCCTCCGCCATCAGCTCGTCCAGCAGGAATGACGCCCGGCCTGGGCCGTCGAACTCCAGCACCGCATCGAGAGACTCGAGCCATTCGCGGGTCTCGGCCGGATCCAGGTCGCTCGCCATCTGCCCCTCCTCTATCACCCGTGCCCGGCAGGCGTGGTCGTTCACCCGCTCATCCGGTCCCGTTGAGCAATTCCTACGCCTCCGGGAGGGCTCTGGGCAAGCCGTGATAATCCCGCCGCGCGATCCCAGGCGTGCCCACGACCCCGCGGGTGGCCACATGTGGTCATATACCTGGCCCCTGGCATCGTCGCTCATCCACTGGGAATACGCGTACCGCTGCCGAGCAGCGATGACATCCCACGCTCATGTCGTGTCCACAGCGAGGTGGAGGCCACCGTGACCAGTATCCCAGAGCATGCGCGACAGGCCGGCACGCCGGTCGCAAGCACGCGCAACGACTGGAAGAACACCGTCCTGGCCGGGCTGGCCAACTACATCGACGCCGGATCGATCGTCGCCGGGTCGGTCGCGCTCGCCATCTGGGCCAAGCAGTTCCATCTCACCAGCAACTTTATTGGTCTCATCGGGGCGTTCAGCTCCAACGCCATCTCCGCTGGCATCGGGGCCCTGATCGGCGGCCGGCTGTGCGACCGGGTGGGGCGCAAGAAGATCTACCAGTGGGACATGCTGGTCTACGCGGTGGGCATGCTGGTGCTCGTCTTCGCGGTCAAGCCGTGGATGATCGTGGTGGGCTTCGTGCTCGCGGGCCTGGCCGTCGGTGCCGACATCCCGGCCTCCTGGACCCTCATTGCCGAGATGGCGCCGAACGGGCACCGCGGCAAGCACAGCGGCGTCGCGCAGGTGCTGTGGTACATGGGCCCGGTCGTCGTGCTGCTCGCCGGCGTGGCGCTGTCGCCGCTCGGCATCCTCGGCGCTCGCATCATCTTCGGCCACCTGGTCGTGCTGGCCCTTCTGCTGTGGGCGTTCCGGTTCGGGATGAGGGAGTCGACGATATGGACCGCCGCGAAGGCGATCGTCAGCAAGCATGACCGGAATGCGTCGCAGGCCGAAGAGGCCGAAATCGACGTCACCATGACGCACGGGCGCGTCCGTGAGCTCTTCCGCGACCGCAGCAACCTCAAGGCGATGGCGTTCCTGATCGGCATGTACGGCATCTGGAACCTGTGGGCCGGCACCAACGGGTTCTTCTTCCCCTTCATCCTGCGCACCGTCGGCTCGCAGAGCCTGGCGGTCAGCGACGGGCTGCAGGCGGCCAGCTTCTTCCTCGGCGTGGTCTCGATTTACTTCGTCTTCATGCGGTACTCCGACCGGCTGGATCAGCGCAAGATGCTGGCCTCGGCGTTTGCGATCCAGATCGTCGGCATGGCGCTGCTGGCGATCTTCCCGCTGACTCTGCCGGTCGCGCTGGCCTACGTGATCCTGACCGGTTTCGGCGGCGGGTGGGGCGCCCAGTCGTTCTTCCAGCTGTGGAGCGGAGAGCTGTTCCCCACCCTGCTGCGCAGCACCGCGCAGGGGTTCATGTTCGCGATCGTCCGGATCGGACTGGGCATCTGGAGCCTGTTCGTGCCCACCCTCGTGAAGATCGGCTTCACCCCCCTCGCCTGGATCCTCACCGGCTTCCTGGTCACCGCGGGCGTCATCGGCGTCGCTGGTGCTCCGCGCAACGCGGGCAAATCGCTGGATGAGATTCAGTCTGAGCGGCACCGCACCGCCCTGGCCCGCGCCGGGCAGGCCAAGACGGCGGGCGCTTCACGCGCCTCGTGACGATCCAGCAGGGAGACCGTTATGACCACTGAGACAGGCGCGGCCGCGGACGGCATTGATCCGGCTGTCGTGGTGACAGGCCTTCGCACGGCCGACGATTCCGGGCTGCCGGCCACCGGCACGGCAGCGCCGCGCCTGTCCTGGCGGCTGGCCAGTGACCGTGCCGGCGTCCGCCAGGCGGGTTACGAGGTACAGGTGGCCGCCGGCGCCGACTTCGGCGGTGAGGCGGTCAGCTCCGGACTGGTCCGGTCATCGCGGCCGCTGCACGTTCCCTGGCCGGCCCCTCCGCTGCGCAGCCGGGAGGTGCGCTGGTGGCGGGTCCGGGCCCGTACGGACCGGGGGATGACCGCCTGGAGCGAGCCGGCCCGGGTGGAAGCGGCGCTGCTGGACCAGGCGGACTGGCGGGCCCGCCCGATCACGCTGGCCGACGACATCGGCCGGGCCAAACCCGGGCCGGTGCCGCTGCTGCGCCGCGAGTTCAGCCTCAGTGCCGCCGTGGCCAGCGCACGGCTGTACGTCACCGCGCTCGGCCTGCACCGAGTCGCCATCAACGGGCACCCGGTCAGCGATGAGCTGCTGGAGCCCGGCTGGCAGAGCTACCATCACCGGCTCCTGTACGCCACCTATGACGTCACCGGCCTGCTGACCGAGGGACGTAACGCAATCTCCGCCGCCGTCGGTGACGGCTGGTACCGCGGCACGCTCACCTGGCGGGATCTGCACAACGTCTACGGCGACGCGAGCTGCCTGCTCGCTCAGCTGGAGATCCGGCTCGCCGGCGGCGGCACCGTCACGGTCGTCACCGACAGGCAGTGGCGTGCGTCCACCGGCGCGCTCCGGGCCGCGGACATCTACGACGGCACCGACGTGGACCTGCGGCTGGAACCGGCCGGGTGGCAGCGGCCCGGCTTCGACGACAGCAGCTGGCCGCCGGCCGCCGAACGCGACCTTGAGGTCCGGCTCGAGCAGCGCAGCATGCCCCCGGTCCGGGTGGTGAGCACCCGCCGGCCGACGCCACAGCAGCGCCCGGACGGCCGTCTGCTCATCGACGCCGGGCAGAACCTGACCGGTTACCTGCGGCTGCGGGTGCAGGGGCCGGCCGGGGCGCGGGTGCGCGTGCGTCACGCCGAGGTGCTCGACGGCGAAGGCCGACTGCATACCCAGCCGCTGCGCACGGCGCGGGCCGCTGACACCTACGTGCTGGCCGGGAAAGGGACAGTGTGGCTGGAGCCCGCCTTCACTTTTCACGGCTTCCGGTACGCCGAGATCGACGCATCCCCCGATGTCTCGGTCGAGGAGGCAGAGGTAGCCGTCGTCAGCTCCGACCTGGCCCCGACGGGCCGGTTCGAGTGCTCCGACGAGCGGGTCAACCAGCTGTTCCGCAACGTCAGCTGGTCCCAGCGCGGCAACTTCCTGGCCGTCCCCACCGACTGCCCGCAGCGCGACGAGCGGCTGGGCTGGACCGGCGACATCATGGTCTTCGCCCCGACCGCCTGCGCCAACGCCGACAGCCGGGCCTTCCTAGCCAACTGGCTCACCGACCTCGGCCACGACCAGCGGGCCGACGGTGCGGTGCCCAGCGTGGTCCCCAATGTGCTCGCCGCGGTGCGCGGCACCGGCCAGGAGGCTTTTGAGTTCGGCTCGACGGGCTGGGGGGACGCGGCCACCGTCGTCCCGTGGACGCTGTACGAGGCGTACGGCGACCCCGAGGTTCTGCGGCGCCAGTATCCGAGCATGCGGGCGTGGGTGGACTGGTGCGCCGGGCGCCGCGGTGCGGACGGTACCTGGAGCGGCGATTGGCACTTCGGTGACTGGCTGGATCCGGGAGCGCCGCCGGAGGAACCGCAGAAGGCCACCACGAGCAGCGATTACCTCGCCACCGCGTATCTGGCCCACAGCGCCGGCCTCGTGGCCGGCGCCGCCGCCCTGCTCGGCGACGACGAGCAGGCCGCCGCCTACGCGGCGCTGCGGGACCAGACGGCCGCCGCCGCCTGGCGCACCTGGGGAGACCACGCGCTGACCACCCAGGCCGGCTGCGCGGTCGCCCTGCAGCTCGGCATTGCCCCAGCCGCGCAGCGCCGGCGTGTCGCCAGCGCGCTGGCCGCGCTCGTCCGGGCCAGTGGCGGCCGGATCGCCACCGGTTTCCTCGGTACCCCCCTGGTGCTTCCCGCGCTCACCGCCGGCGGCCATATCGAGGAGGCTTACCAGCTCCTGCTGAACACGGAAAGCCCCGGCTGGCTGTATCAGGTGCGGCAGGGAGCGACGACCATGTGGGAACGGTGGGACGCCATCCGCCCGGACGGCAGCATCCACACCGGGGAGATGGCCTCCGGCTCGGGTGGGATGCTCTCGTTCAACCACTACGCCTACGGCGCCGTCGCCGACTGGCTTTACCGGTCGGTGGCCGGCCTCGCCCCGGATCCCGGCGACCCGGGCTACGGAACCGTCATCGTGGCGCCTGTGCCCGGAGGGACGCTGACCGCCGCGGCCGCCGAGATCCAGACCCCGTACGGGCCCGCCGCGGTGTCGTGGCGCCTGGCCGGCCGGTCGCTGACCGTCGACTGCGACATCGCCCCTGGCGCCCGGGGGCGGTTCATCATGCCGCCCGGCCCTTGGCGCGTCTACCCCGACGGAAATGCCGGGGAAAGTGCGGGGGAGAGTGCCCGGGACGGCGCCGGGCTGCCCGCCACCAGCGCGCCCGGCCAGCCTGGGCGCGAACTGGCGTCCGGGCACCACCGCATCGTCCTGACCCGAGCCGATCCCGGCCCGGAGCAGGCCTGACGAAGCCGGCGAACCAGGACCGGGAGAAGCCGTGCCGGTTCGTCCGACGGGCAGGAGAACCCGGCGGGGGCAGGGGCAGGCGAAACGGTCAGACGAGACCGCGCCGGGCGGCCCACACGATCGCCTGAATCGGGCACGTGACGCCCAGCCGGTCGCAGAGGTCGCGGAGCCGTCGGCGTATCGTACGGGAACTCAGTCCCGTGTGCGTGGCGATCGAGTTCAGCGGCAGGCCGTTGGCCATCAGCCGCAGGATGGCAACTTCCTCGCCCGTGCAGGGGTACGCCCTGCCGTTCCGTGGCGCATCGGACGCGACGTCGCGGCCTCCGGCCCCGGCGGCTCGGCGGTCGGCCGCGCCGGCCGGGTGCCGACTGAGCAGAGGGCTGATCGGCGAGGTGCTCGTTTTCATCATTGGCTCGTTCATTCCGGCTGCCGGCGGTCGCGTATGAAACGTTTCATTACGGCCTACGGCTTTACCCTGCCTTAGCGCCGTCCTGGTGATGAGTAGCTATCGGGTTGCCCTGGAGACGGCGAATTAAACCGTCTGCGCCGTACGCAGGGCACGAGCGAATCGCTTTCGTCGGCGCCCATGGCCCCTAGGCGGGTCGCGGACCGCCGTGGGGTGCCCGGCCCGCCCTGGCCGGACGCACGCAGATCCCCGCCCTGTCCTGGCCAAGTGCCCCGGGCCCGTCTTGGCTCAAGTCAGTGCGCATCCGCGGGGTGGTGGATGCGGTCGAGGGCATCGGTTACCGGGTAAAAAACATGTCACCAGGGTCAACCGAACGCGACCAGGAGCGTCGGCCGTCCGGATGCCGACGACGGCGTGTAGCGCTGCTGGGCATCGCGAAGGCCCGGCGAAATTTGACGGGTGCTTGGGTGGTTAGG
>CAWFXW010000032.1:0-16999 GCA_963819785.1 uncultured Actinomycetes bacterium
TGGAATCGATACTACCGGGAGATGAGAGTGCGGGGCCGCACCGCCGGCGGCTGAGCCGCGCGGTCAAGGAGTCGCTGCGGGACTCGGGCGCCCGAGCTGTCGACCGCTCAACCACAGCGTCGGCACCCGCGTCGATCTCAAGGCCGCTGACCTGGAGTGCCTTGACCTCATCACCCGGTACGGCCCGCTCAGCCCGAGCGCCCTGGCCCGTCGCGCCGGGCTGCACCCCGCCACCATGACCGGCATCCTCGACCGGCTCGAACGCGGCGGCTGGATCGATCGCGGCCGCGACCCCGCCGACCGCCGCGGCGTCGTCGTCCGGGCGGCCCGAGGCCGCGGAGCGGAGATCCTCCGCCTGTACCTGGTCGACTCCGGCATGAACACCGCACTGGACCAGATCTGCGCAGAGTACGACGACCAGGACCTCGAGCTGCTGGCCGGCTTCCTGCACCGCACGGCCGAGGCCGCCCGGACCGCCGCCGAACGGCTCGCCGCAAGCTGAGCCCGCGCCGCGCAAGGCAGGTAGGGGCCGAGCCGGTTTCATGCGGCACCGGATAGAAGCGCCCGGCCTGCGCCCGCTGGACGCCGAACAGCTCACCGAACTACTCACCCCAGCCGTCCAGGCGCTCCTCGATACCGCCCCCCGACAGGCCTAGCGGCCGGCCTGCCACCTGCCCGCGCGAGCGTTGACCGGGGCGGGCGCTAGCATCCATGGGCTATGGACAAGGTACTGACGCCCGCGCGCGACCTCACGGACTCTGCTCAGAACCAGGCGGTGCTCGACGCGGCCTCCGCCCTGGCCCAGGGCCGCGCGGCCGCGGCGGATGTCGCGGCCAGCCACGGTCCGGCGGTAGCGGCCGAAGCGGCGGCCGCGGCTCGCTCGCGGCGTCGGCTGGGCGAGCTCGCCCGGCCGATCCACCTGACCGTGGTGTGGGCCATGTACGGCGAGACCGGCCGCATGGTCCCCCAGACGGAGCACCCGTACGGGGAGGACTTCGTCCGGGCCAAGGTCGGCCAGCTCAACTGGCTGACCAGCGGCCTGCCCGGCGTCACGTGGAGCATCATCGCCTGCGACGACGGATGCCCGGACCGGCCGCCCAGCGCCGATGTCATGACGGCCATCGCGGCGGCCGAGGGCTACCCGACGGCAGGTCACCGCAGCGTGACGGTGCTCAGGCTGGCCGAGGTGATCGCGAGTCACACCTCGATCAGCCCGGCATTTGACCGGCTGACCTCGACCGATCAGTCCCGCAAGGGCGGATCGATACTGGCCGGGCTGGCCGCCGCGATCGATCCGGCGAGGGCGGACGGCGCCGGCCGGCATGTGGTCTGCTATACCGACGCGGATCTGTCCGCGAACCTGGCCCAGCTGGGCTCGCTGGCGGCACCGCTGGTGGCCGGCGAGCAGATCACCGGCGCGCTCGGCCAGCGTTACGGGGTCGACGAGGCAGTGCTGGTCAAGTCCGACGGGCCGGTCACCGAGCCGCACAGCACCGGTGACAAGCCGGACAAGATCATCGTCCTGTTCCGTCATTTCGTCCGGGCGCTGCTCATCCCGGACCTGGCCCATGTGCTCGATACCCAGGCCGGCTTCAAGGCCTTCGACGGGGCCGCGCTCGGCCCGGTCATCGGGCAGATGGCGTCCTTCAACGAGACCTTCGACGTCGAACTGCTCATTCATCTCGCCCAGCACTACGGACCACGAGCCCTGGCCGTCGAGCCCATCGTCTTTACCGAGGACTTCGCCGCGACGAACTTCCCCTCCGTCGCACCCGGGGCGCGTCATCTCGCGGTGGTTCACCAGGTCGTGGACCTCTACGACCGGCTCGTCGCACCGGTCGCTCCCGTCGCTGGCGAGGCGGCAGACCTGCTCGCCTTGATCAGGACGCTCGACCTCGACGACTATGTGACCTTGATCGAGCACCTGCGCGCCGAGGACCGGGACGACCCGACGCTGTTCGACCGGCGATGGCCCGTGCGGCACCTCCGCGACATCCTCAGACGCTGACACCGGATCCTCCCGATTGCTCGCGGCCGCTGCGACCGACGTCGCGTCACGCTCGTCGGCGCTTCCCCGCATGAACAAGACAGGCGGGTGCTGGTGGATCATGCGGAGGTTAGACGGGTACTCGGCATCGAGCACGCAGACCATCCGGATCCCGGCCCGTTCCCACCGGTCAAGGTCGCTGGCAGCCTCGTCGAGGCCATCTGTCCGCGCCGCCTCGAACAGCGAGCCCTGGGCGGGCGCCTGCTCGGCAGCGGCCTTCTGCACGCTGCCGCACTCTTCCAGCTGCTCGGTCACCGCTGACCAGACAACTCCGGATCCTCGCAGCCAGGCAACCAGGGCGGCCTGCTCGTCACGCGTCATCCCGGTCAGCCGAGCTGCTCGAACGGATGTTCGCCGGGATCGCCGCGCTCATAGTCACGACAAATTAGCTGGAGACCCACAATGACGATGTTCGACTCGGCGAGTCCCGTCCGTGGGCGGCCGAAGCGGGCGGATGCTTGCCCGTCTCGTGACCTCCGGCCTGCTCGGGTGTCGGGCACCTCGTGCCCGTCGTCAAGGACGGCTACCCGGCTATTCGCTTGGCTTCACTGATCGGATAACTCCTCCTGAGCTGGGTTCGCGAGCCTGGCTCGCCTCTGGCGCCGGTTCCTGTAGCTGTGAGCCGCCGCAGCGATCCGGCCGGCGTGGCGGCCGTGCACTGGGAATGTATCTGTCCGCTCTGGCCAGTCGCGGTGTGGCAGCTGCCCCAGGCGAGTCCCGATTACCCATGCGATGCGAAGGCCCCAGGGAGGAAGGAGCAGCAGCAGGGCATCGCGGCGCCTGTAGGCAACCCGCGGAGCGAGCAAGGCGATGAGTACCACGCTTGGCAGCACAGCCAGAAGCGCGCCGTAGTCAAGAGAAAATCCTCCTGGCCAGCGCCAGTCGAGCGGGAACAGCTTCGCTGCTAGCCATGGCGCGTAGACGACGACGCCCGTGAGCGTCCCGCTAACCCGCCGCCTCCAGCTTCGGTCCCGCGTAGCCGGCGTGGTTGCCAGTCCGGTTGCCGACGGCACCTGCCTTCCGTTCACCGGGCAACTGTAAGACCGATCAGTCCCGGTTTCCTAGCAAGTGCCGAGTCCTCGTGGGAACGCGTACGCGGTGCGTACGCGTTCCCGCTCGCCGGGGCCGCCAGGTCCCGGGCCGCATCCTGATCTGAGTTCACGACCAGGGACCGTAGCCACCGTCAATAGGTATGCGATCAGGTGAAGCCGACGTCCAGGTCGAAGTGCCCGAGCCTGAGGTTGAGTGTTCCGCCGCCGGCCCAGTGCACAACGGCCGCCAGCAGGATGATGGCCAGAACGACAATGACCACCCAGAAGAAGAACACAATGATTCCGGGAATGGCGTACCCGGCTACGGTTCTGCGTGCCACGGCCGTCAGCTACCCGGCGGCGGACCTTTAATTCATACGGATGCTTTACCCGGTCAGGCCGCCGTCGTTGGTGGTCACCCACAGCCCGTTATCGGTGGTGGCGACGCAGACGTTCACGCTCAGGCAGGCGACGTCTCCCTCCATGGTGTCGTCCGCGGCCGTGACCAGCGTCCAGGACTTGCCGCCATTGGCCGTGCCGTCCAGCGCGTCGGTATTGCCGTTACCGCCGGCCCAGCAGTGGCTGGCGTCGGTGCACGTCATCGAGTAGAAGGGCTGCCCCTGGTTGCCGAGGTTCTGGTCGACGGTCCAGGACCGGCCGCCGGTGTGCGAGGCCGCGGTTACGCTGTCGTCGGCGCCCGACTGAGCGTCGTAGACGGATCCGGTCACGAAGCAGGTCGGCAGCACGATGCCGCGCACGCACGAGACGCTCTGGAAGTTGTCGAGCTTGGCCGACGCGAAGCGGGTCCAGGTCCGTCCGCCGTTGCTGGTCTCCACGACGGTTCCCTTACCGCCCACCTGGTTCGGGCCGCCTACGGCGACGCACGAGGCGGCGGAGACGCACGAAATGTCCTGAAGCGCGTAGGCGACGTCCGGGTTGGTCGAGTTCGAGTCGGGCAGGTTGCTGTGGTCCTGCCACGTAGCGCCCAGGTCCGGGGTCTTCAACAGGATGGGTTCCACCAGGTTGCCGAACGGTCCGTTGAGGCCGGTCAGCCAGCAGGTGGTCGCCGACACGCAGTCGATCGAGGTTGCGATCCAGTCGACGTTCGCCCAGCTGGCGGGCGTGGGGTCGGTCCAGGTCTGGCCGCCGTCGGTGGTGAACACGACCTGCGGCTCGCCGAAGATGTCCTGGCCGGCCACGCCGCAGACCGAGGCGGACCAGCAGGATACCGAGAAGCCGCGGTAGAACGCGGCCGGCAGGGTGTTGTGTCCGGTCCAGGTCTGCCCGCCGTCCGCGGTGACCAGGACGCCGTCCGCGATGGCGTTGGGGTTGCCGTTGCGGACGTCCGCGGAGTTACTGGCCATGACCATGCAGAACTGCGTGTGCCAGACACACGAGTCCGCCGCCACGGCCGTCTGACGGTCAATGAAGTAGCCGGACGGCAACGCTACCTTGGTCCAGTCGCTGCTGGACAAGGAGGCGCTGGCCGGCCCGGCGGTGCCGAGCACCGTCGCGGCCGTGACCGCGGTGATCAGCGCGCCGAACGCGCGCCTACGTGTCTTGACCATAGTGAAGTGCCGCATCGAGCCCCGTCCTCGTGATTGCCAGGCCAGCCGCCGGCGGGTTGCCCGTTATCGGGCAATGCGGGAGACAGCGTAGGGAGGAATAAGCACTGTTCTAGAGCGAAATGACAACAAGGCGGTCACGACATGGCGGCGTCGTTTCCGCGGAAACGTCGCGAACGTGTGCTTCCCGGAAGGCTCAGGGCAGGTCCGGATCCAATGCCGCTGGCTTGCTGACCAACGCGGGTGTCACGGAGGCCAGGAACCGGACTTCTGCAACACAGGAACCGCCAGCACCGCAATCCGTGCGCCTGAGACCGGCCGCAATGTGGTGAATCCCGGGTTCCACCACAGTAGAACGTACTGAATACCCGGTTTCATCTCGTTCAGGAAGCGGTCCAGGTCCAGGTAGATCGTGGACGGCTTGAGCCACGGCCCGTTTGGCCAAAAGAACTTCGTTATCCCGAACGGGCCGTGGCATTACGGTCTGATCAGGGCGATGCGGCGCCTCCTTGATGCGATTAGGTGAAGCCGACTTTCAGGTCGAAGTGCCCGAGCCTGAGGTTGAGTGCGCCGCCGCCGGCCCAGTGCACGATGGCCGCCAGCAGGATGATGGCCAGAACGATAATGACCACCCAGAAGAAGAACACAATGATTCCGGGAATGGCGTACCCGGCTACGGTTCTGCTTGCCACGGCCGTCAGCTACCCCGTGGCGGACGTTTAATTCCAGCCGATTCAGCGCGGGACGACCACGAACCCGATGGTCTGGGTCAGCACCCGGCCGGTGATCGTCACCTTGTACAGGCCGGCGGCCATCCCGGTGGTGTCGATGCTGACCTTGACGGTGCCGTTACCGTCCGGGCCGGCCACGACGGGTGCTTGCACTGTGGTGTGGTTCCCGGTTCCGGTTACGGTGACCGTCACGTCGTCCCAGGTCTGTCCCGGCACCGTCGAGGTCGGGTCGGCGAACGGGCCGCTCGTCGCCGCCCCGAACTGGCCGGGAAGCGGCGGGAACACGCCGAAGCCGTCCTCGATGGTCGTGCCGTTCGGCGACCTGCCCGGGATGAACCCGTTCCCGGTGATGGTGACGGTCTGACCGCTGAACACCGCGATAGCGGAGGTGCTGATGCGGGCTCGCAACTGGTTCAGCTCAGCCTGTGCCTGCAGGCTCGGCAGTCCGAACTGCCTGTTGATCTGCGTGACCAGGGCGGGGACGAAGTTCGGCGCGTAGATGGTGCCCCAGCCCGAGGCGAGGTCGTAGCCGGTTCCGGTCGAGAATCCGGTGACGCCGTATGCGGTGTTCGTGTAGCCCGCCGGGACGTCGATGATTCCGGCCGCCGCGCCGCGCGGTCCGATCGCCGCCAGGGCCGGGTTCACCGTGCCCAGATCGGAACCCCTCAGCTGGGTGGCCAGCGCGAGAACGCCGGTGAAGGTGGGCGATGCCTGCGAGGTCCCGTTGGTGGCATCCATCGAGATGTCGGGATCGGCCCGCCCGGTGACGCCATTCAGCGCCGGGATGCCTCGCTGCCACGACGGCTTCGGGTAGACGGTGGATACGCCGGCGCCCTCGGCGTCGCGTTGGTCGGTCGGGGCGGTCCATAGCGCGTCCGGGGCGGTCCGGCCGGCCGTGGTGGCCAGGCCGGCGTTGGGGATGGTGCCGCCAACCGCGGTGATCCACGGGTTGTCGACCGGGTGACCCGCGGTCACGCCGATCGGCGGGGTGCACTGGCCGGTGTCGCCGAGGACCGGCGGATCGGTCGGGCCGCAGTCACCGGACGCGAACATCACCGGGACGTTGTGCGCGGCGGCGTCGAGGAACGCGGGATCCAGCGAGTGCACAGCCGCCTGCTGGCTGGCCGTCGTGTTGGTCGGGTCGCTGATGAAATCGTTCTCGCCGTCGCCGAGGCTCACCGTGATGAGGTCGGCCAGGTGCTGGTCGGCGATCATCTTGATGGCCTGGGCTACCTCCGGCCAGCCCTGCATGCCGACGGTTTCCGGCACCGGCGGGTGGACGAAGATGATGTTCGCATAGGGCGCCATCGAGTGGATGGCCTCGGCGTCGAGCCGGTCTTCGCCGGTGCTGCACTCGACCTGGCAGACCGCGGACGGGTCGGTCGGCGCCGGGAGGGCCATGTCGGTGATGTTCGCCGGCGGCAGGTCCATCGCGGTGTCATAGGCCGCCATTGACGTCGCGAGGCCCGGATCGGGGTTGGTGACCACGTAAGCCACGGTCACGCACGCGCCGTCGATCCCCTTCTGCCACAGGTCGTGGAGGCCGTAGTCGATGATGTCTGACTGCGCGGTCGGATCCGGGAAGCCGCGCAGCCGGAGCGACGTCCCGGCGGCGATCTTCGCCTCGATCGCGTTGAACGCCGCCGTCGTTGCCGCCTCACGTTGCGCGGGCGGCGGGGCTCCCTGGCAGGACGGTGTTGCCGTCGCCGCGCCTGCCAGCGCCGGGCTTGCGAACGCGACACCGGCAGCCAGCAGGCTGCCCGCGCCAGCGATGAGAAGGGATCTAGCGACCACCACGGCCTCCGTGAAGGATCTGCCTGCGTCGCGGCGGCGGAGGATTGCCCCGGCTTTGACGGACATAGGCGACTTTTCGTCAGGCTAACATTCTGATCGTTTGATGATGGCTGTTCGTGATCGTTTCATGGCCGTTTTGGAATCTGGATGAGAATGCAGGCGTCTGAGGCCTCGCGTGCGGTGGCTGCGGCCATGTCGGTCACGTCGTCACTTGACCCAATGCCCTTAGCCTGCCGACCAAGGCCGGTGTTACGGAGGCCAGGAACCGGACTTCTGCAACACAGGAACCGCCAGCACCGCAATCCGTGCGCCTGAGACCGGCCGCAGTGTGGTGAATCCCGGGTTTCACCACCCTAGAACGTACTGAAAGTCCGGTTTCATCTCGTTCAGCGCCCGGGGCTGATCGTTCAGCGCCCTCATTCGGTTCTTTTGCGTCCCGGTTCTACCTCCCGCTCCCGCTCCGGCTCCCGCTCCCGCGAGGGCCGGAATAAATTGGTGAGGAACCTCATTATGAGAGCTGTCAACGTGAGCCTCGTTAACGTGAGACGGGTCAGCGTCGGTGAACCTCAGAGGGGCCAGTGATGATTACGCCTGAGCAGGTGGGTGAACGGTACCTCACCGTCCATCACCGGATGTTCCGGGCCGTCAACGACGAGATGAACGGGTGCGGCCTGTCGATGGCCCGTACCAAGGTGCTGCGGCGGCTGCGCGAGCAGGGGCCGACCAGGCAGAACGTGCTGGCGGCCGATTTCGGGCTGTCTCCGCACACCATCACCGACCTCGTCGACGGGCTGGAGCGGCTGGGCATGGCCGAGCGGCGGCCGGACCCGACGGATCGCCGGGCCAAGCTCGTCTCGATCACCGACTCGGGCGAGGCCGGCCTGGACGTGGCGAACGCCACGCGGGAGCGGCTGCTCAAGCAGATCTTCGGCGCCCTGAGCGAGGCGGACCGAGCCACCCTGCTACGCCTGCTCGACCACCTCGACGAGGCAGCCACGGGGCTGATCTCGGCATCGGCCACGCCGGGCGTACCGGCTACGGTCCCGGCATGACCGCCATCACGGCCAGCACCCGTCACCTTTCTTTCCGGGGGTACAACTTCTAATGTCATCCGTCACACCCGTCGCCGGCCGCCAGCGTTCCGCGGAAAGCGACCACCGGTGGCTGATCCTGGTCATCGTGGCCATCGCCCAGCTCATGGTGGTGCTGGACTCGACCGTCGTGAACATCGCCCTGCCCTCGGCGCAGCGCGCCCTGGGCTTCCCCAACGGTGACCGGCAGTGGGTGGTGACCGCGTACGCGCTGGCGTTCGGCAGCCTGCTGCTGCTCGGCGGCCGGCTGGGCGACATGTTCAGCCGTAAGCGGGTCTTCATCACCGGGATGGCCGGGTTCGCGCTCTCTTCGGCGCTCGGCGGCGCGGCCACGTCGTTCGAGATGCTGGTGGCCGCCCGGACCCTGCAGGGCGTCTTCGGCGCCATTCTCGCGCCTGCCGCCCTGGGCACCCTGGTCAGCACGTTCCGGGATCCGCGCGAGCGGGGCCGGGCGTTCGGCGTCTTCGGGTCCGTCGCGGGCGGCGGCGGTGCCGTGGGCCTGATCCTCGGCGGCGTCCTCACGCAGTACTTCTCCTGGCGCTGGACCCTGTACGTCAACCTGGTCTTCGCCGCGATCGCGATCGCCGGCGCGCTGACCTACATGCGGAGCAACCGGCCGGACACCCGGCCGCGGATGGACTGGGCGGGTGTCGTGCTCGCCTCGGCCGGGCTGTTCGCGCTCGTGTTCGGGTTCTCCCATGCCGAACTGGCCGGCTGGACCGCCGCCCTGACGATCGGCTCGCTGGCCGGCGGGATGATCCTGCTGACCGCGTTCGCGTTCGCGGAGAGCCGGGTCGGTCACCCCCTGCTGCCGCTGCGGGTCATCCTCGACCGGGCCAGGGGCGGCTCCTACATCTCGGTCGGGCTGACCGGGATCGCGGTGTTCGGCGTGTTCCTGTTCCTCACCTACTACCTGCAGACGATCAAGGGCTACAGCCCGGTGACCAGCGGGCTGGCCTTCCTGCCGATGATCGGCTGCATCCTGCTGTCCTCGAACACCTCCAGCATCCTGCTGCTGCCGCGAGTCGGGCCGCGGGCCCTCATCGTGACCGGCATGGTGCTCGGCGGCGGGGCCATGGCCTACCTGACCCAGCTCACCGTGACCTCCAGCTACGCGACCAGCATCGTGCCGGCCCTGGCGGCCCTGGGCCTAGGCTTCGGCATGATCTTCTCGCCCGCCATCAACACCGCCACCGCCGGAGTCGCCCGGCGCGACTCGGGCGTGGCCTCGGCGCTGGTCAACACCATGCAGCAGGTGGGCGGCTCGATCGGGACCGCGGCGCTGAGCACGGTGGCGCTCACGGCGACGGCGACCTACCTGGCCGCGCACCATACCGGGCGGCTGGCCCCGGCCACGGCCGCGGTGCACGGTTACAGCGTGGCGTTCACGGTCTCTGCGGCGCTGTTCGGCGTCGGCGCGCTGCTGGCGCTGCTGCTCGTGCCGTCCCGGCGCAGGCTGGAGGAGCTGCGGAGCGCGGGGCCGGCGGCCAGTGTCGCGCCGGCAGCCAGTGTCGCGCCGGCGGTCAGTGTCGCGCCGGCGGTCAGCCCGGTGCCGACCGGCAGCCCGGCCCTGACCGATAGCGTCGCCGGGGATATCCTCCCGGGCTAGAGGCCCGGCCGGACCAGGCCGGTCTCGTAGGCGATCACGACCAGCTGGGCCCGGTCTCGCGCGCCGAGCTTGGTCATCATCCGGTTGACGTGGGTCTTGGCGGTCAGCGGGCTCATGAACAGGGCCGCGCCGATCTCGTCGTTGCTCAGGCCCGCGGCGACCCGGGCGAGCACCTCCCGCTCCCGGTCGGTGAGTACGGCCAGCACGGAGGCGTCGACCGGCTGGGCCGGACCGCGCCCGGCGATGCTGGAGATCAGCGTCCGGGTGACGCTCGGCGACAGCAGGGCATCGCCGCGGGCGACCACCCGGATGGCGCTGATGAGGTCCTCCGGCTCGGTGTCCTTGACCAGGAAGCCGCTCGCGCCGGCGCGGATCGCCTCGAAGACGTACTCGTCCGCCTCGAAGGTGGTGAGGATGATGACACGCACGCCGCTCAGCTCGGGGTCGGCGGCGATCTGCCGGGTTGCCTCCAGCCCGTCGGTGCCCGGCATGCGGATATCCATCAGCACCACCTCGGCCCGCAGCGACCGGGCCAGATCGACCGCGGCCGCCCCGTCCGCGGCCTCCCCGACGACCTCGATGTCGGGCGCCGAGCCGGCGATGAACCGGAAACCGGCCCGGACGAGAGCCTGATCGTCGGCGAGCAGGACCTTGATCACGGCCGGCTCGCGATCGGGACCGCGGCCGGGCCTGCCGGGCCTGCCGGGCCTGCCGGGCCTGCCGGGCCCGCCGGGTCTGCCGGGCCTGCCGGGCCTGCCGCGGGGACCTGTGGTCCCCGGGCCGGGGCCGCCGGTGCCACCGGCAGCCGGGCGTGGACGGCGAACCCGCCGCCGGGACGCGGCCCGGCATCAAGCGTGCCGCCCAGAGCGGCCGCCCGCTCTCGCATTCCGGTCAGTCCCGCCCCGGTCCCGTCGCTGAAGGCCGGGGGCGCGGCCCCGTCGTCGTTGACCACGTCCACGTACAGGTATCCGCCGTCTTGGCGCAGACCCACGGTCGCGGCGACCCGGCCGGCGTGACGTACCACGTTGGTGAGCGACTCCTGCACGATGCGGTAGACGGCCAGCGTGACCGGCGCCGGCAGCGGGACTGGCGGCTCGGCCAGCTCCAGCGTGGTCGGCGTGCCGGCGGCGCTCGTCGCCTCGACGAGCGCGGCGATGGCGCGCAGGTCCGGCACCGGCACCGCCGGGCCCCCGCCGTCGACCTGCCGCAAGACCTCGAGTATGGTCCGCAGCTCGCGCAGTCCGGACTTGCTGGCCCGGCGGATCGCCTGGATCGCCTCGGCCGCGCTGGCCGGATCGGCGGCGGCGAGCTGCATGCTCGCCGCCGTGGCCTGGACGTTGATCATCGACATCGAGTGCGCGACCACGTCGTGCAGCTCGCGCGCGATCCGCATTCGCTCGGCGTCGACGCGCCTGCGGGTTTCCTCCTCCCGGGCCTGCTCGGCCCGCGCCGCGCGGTCCGACTCGGCAGCCAGCCACTGGCGGCGCGCCGCCACGTACGCGCCGACCGCGCCGGCGGCGAGCAACTCCGGCCACATCGTGGCGTTCGGGCCTCCGAACCAGCCGAACGGCCCGAGCAGCCCCTCGGTCACGAAGATGGCCACCGCCCCCGCGAGCCCAGCGGCAATCGCGATGCGCCGCGCGCGGGTCAGCGCGACCCAGTACAGGGCGACGATGACCGGAACGAGCGCGGCCCCGTCGATCTGGCCGAGCGCCGCCCACCCGACCGCGCCGCCCACGGCGAGCCCGAGCACCTCGACCGGACGGCTGTTGCGCCAGATCAGCGCGACGGCGGGCACCGCCAGCAGCAGGTAAGCGGCCAGCGGCGGATGGCCGGCCAGGTGCAGGCCACCGTAGTGGTGCACCGGGTTGGCCTCGACGTAGGCGCCGACCACGGCCAGTGCGGTCACCAGCGCCACGCCCGCCGCGCCCAGCCAGCGCCGCGGGAGCCTGACCATGCCTTTGATGCCCATCAGCCGGAGCGTATACCGGCGGCGGGCCGGCGTCATCGTCCCGGCGCAGGCGGGCGGCCTACTGCGCTGGGACTAGCCGCTGCTGCCGGTGCAGTAGCTCACCGGACGGCAACCGGACGATGCCCGATTACCTGAGCCCGGGAGAGCGTTGATCAGCGGCGCAACCGGGCGCCGTGAGCCGCATAAGGGAGTACGCACATGTTCACCACCTCCGCCTCGGTCTCTGCCGTCACGCGCATCAAGCAGGGCCGGACCCGCGCGCTGTGGGCCGCGGGCGGCGCACTGGCCGCGGCCCTGGTCTGGGTCGTGGAAGTTCCCCTGCTGGGCATTCACCTGAACTTCCGCTTCGGCGCGGGCCACCTTCAGACGATCTCGATCGGCCAGGTCATCGGCGTCACCGTGGCTGCCTCGCTGCTCGGCTGGCTGCTGCTGGCCTTCCTCGAGCGGCGCACCCCGAAGGCCCGGATCCTCTGGACCACCATCGCGCTGACGGCGCTGGCCGCGTCGCTGGCGCTGCCGCTGGCCGTCGCGACGACCAGCTCAGCCGTCGCCGGGCTCATCGTGATGCACGTGACCGTCGGGGCCGTCGTGATCCCCGCCATGGCGCGCACGGCCCGGACCCGCTAAGAGCGTCCTGCGCAGGGAGATATCGTCGGACTCGGCTATATGGTCGGCCTGGAGGGCCCGGAGCCCCTGGCCCAGGCGCTCGCGAGCCTGCCGCAGCAGCTTGAGGGAATTGGTGGAGGGACCCTGCGGCGCGGCGCGCTCGGGATCGGCCCCGTGTTCCTCGATGAGGTGGGTCTGCAGGGCGGCGGCGACTTCGTCGACCGCCTTCAGGGCGTGGTAGATGGCCCGGTCCCGTGCTGTGTCGTCAACCATGCGGCTAGTATCGCGCCTGGGCCGATGCTAACGGGTGATTGCTTCGGGCACGGCGGGGACGATCTCGGTGGCCGTTCCACTGGCCGAGAGAGGCGCCGAACAGGACATTGTGATCGGGCACCAGCAATCCTTCCGCCGCGGTCCGCCGGGCAATTAGCTCGACCTTTACGGGTCCAGGAATGCGCGCAGGATGCGCCGGACTGCGGCTAGCTCGCCGGGGGTGATGGAACCGAGACGGTGGTCCAGGCGCTGGTATGCCACCGCGCGCGCGTCCTCGGGGCGGGTGAAGGAGGGCAGCTTGCTCAGGCCAGACGACTGCGAGGTGATCGGAATCTGGTGCCGCAGTCCGCGGTCCCGGCTCGTGACCGGTACCACGAACACGACCGCATGCGGGAGCGACAGGTGCAGGGGACCGGAAACGATGACGACCGGCCGACGGCCAGCCTGTTCCGATCCGGTAACGGGATTCAGGTCAGCGAGCCAGACATCGCCGGGCCGCAGCGGTTCGCTCACTCGGGGCCCAGTCCGTCACCCGCGGTGTGATCCCACTCGGCCAGTTCGTTCACATAGTCAACCCACTCCTTGGGGTCGGCCTGCAACCGTTCGTAGTCAGCCCGGACACCTGCCCAGAACCGGGCTTCCTCTGCCTTGTCGAGGGTCCGGGCCAGCTCGGCGTCAAGTGTCAGGTGGTCTTCGTCAGCGAGCCTTTTCAGCCGGTCGCGAGTCTCCACAGAGACCTTGATGGTAGTCATATCAGTCATACTCTGAGTATACCCAGGGCTACGGCACGCGCGAGGAGGAGTCCCGGGTCAGGGTCAGGCACCGCCTGTTCCGCAGCCGTTCGGCCCGCTATCGGGAGCGAACTGAAACGGGGTGGCCTGAACCGCAGGCAGGTCCGCCCCCTTTCCGGGCATTTCGGTGCCGTGTGCTGACGGCTACCATCGAGTTCAGATACCTGAGGCCTGGGTTTGTGCGGAATGTCCTCGGCCGGGCTTCGCGGTGTCTGCCAACTCGCCAGGCTGGGACCAGGGGGAGGGCGTGGTGAGCGGTGATGATCGCGGAGCTGCCGGTGGCCTGATAACCGGCCTGGCGGCAGGCTCGCGGATAGCGGGCTTCCGGCTCGAGGAACGGATCGGCCAAGGCGGGATGGCCGTGGTGTACAGGGCCCGCGACGAGCAGCTGGGCCGGCTGGTGGCGCTGAAGATTCTCGCGCCGGCGCTGGCTGGTGACGCGGAATTCCGGCGACGTTTCAGCAGTGAGTGGCGAGCGGCCGCGGCCATCGATGACCCTAACATCGTCCCGGTCTTCGTGGCTGGCGAGGCCGACGACATGCTGTTCATCGCCATGCGCTACGTGGCCGGCGGGGACGCCCAGTCGCTGCTGAGCCGAGAGGGCCCGCTGCCGCCCGGCCGGGTCGTGGCCATCGTCTCCCCGGTGGCCTCGGCGCTGGACGCCGCGCACCGCGCCGGCTTGGTACACCGTGACGTGAAGCCGTCCAACATGCTGATAGATGCGGTGCCCGGACGGCCCGATCACATCTATCTGTCGGACTTCGGCCTGAGCAAGGCGGCGGCGTCCACGACCGCGATCACCAGGGAAGGGGAGGTCCTGGGGACGCTGGCCTACATGTCCCCGGAGCAGATCGGGGGCAAGCCGGTAGACGGCCGGGCCGATCAGTACGCGCTGGCCTGCTCGGCGTTCGAGTTGCTGGCCGGGGAACCTCCGTTCCCGCGGGACGAGCCCACGGCCGTGATGTACGCCCAGCTGTCGGAGCCCCCGCCCCAGCTGACCTCTCTGCGGCCGGGCCTGCCCCCGGCGGTCGACGGCGTCCTGTCCCGGGCCCTGGCCAAGACCCCGGGTGAGCGGTACACCAGCTGCGGCCAGTTCGCTGACGCCCTGCGCGACGCGTTCGGCTTTCACCGCTACCGTCCCGGTCCCGCGGTCATGGCGGCGGCCGGACAGCCGCCAACCGAGGTCCGCGGGACAGGTGACGGGCCGGCAGCTGACACGAGCATCCCCACTGTGCCGGATGCCATCACGGCCGCCGGCGAGTCTCCCGCGGGCAGCGGCCGGGCGATGCGGCGGCGGCGGCCGCGGCGCCGCATCGCGGTGGCCGCGGTCACTCCTGGCCGCGGCGGGCCTGGCCGCGGGACTCCTGCTGCCGGGAGGCCCGGCCGCCACGACGGTGGTGCCGGTCTCGGTGAAATCAGCGCTGCCGGCCGTGAGCGGTGATGTTTACGTCGAGTATCTCGGCGGCGCGCTGGCCGAAGCCGAGGTCTACGGCAAGATCAACAAGGCCACCAACGGCGAGGTCGCGGCGCTGTATGCCCAGCAGTTCCCGTACCAGAACGCGCCGGCCCAGGTCAGCTCGGTCATCTTGCGCCGAGCGGCGACGCGGCCAGCTATACCTTCACGGTAACCCCCACGCTGGCGACCCGCTACCGGGTGGAGCTCTTCCAGAACAGCACCGCCTCGACGCCACTGGGCACGTCAGGCACGGCGACCATTTATGTCGTCCCCTATACCACAACACAAGATCCCCAGGCTTGCACCCGCCCGGTGTGCAGCCAGTCGCAGCTGGTGACGGTGATGGTGCCGCCTTCGGCCCTGCAGACCGAGGCGTCCACGCCGCAGCACGTGTACTTCGGCCTCAACCTGGCGCCCTCGGTACAGCCCGGCGGCACCGCAATGGCTGATACTGGGAGCCGGCAATGGCCACAGCACCGCGCCGCGTCGCATCTCGGCGAACGAATTCATCGTCACGGTCACCTTCTCGTTCCGGGTCGGCAGTAGCGCCTACTACTTTTCCTGGGACAGGTGCGGCAAGAGTAACGAGGCAGAAGACGGAGTGGGGCTGCCCGGCCATCACGGCTGCGGAGACCAGCGCGTGCTCCAGTCGGCGCCTTACTTCGGTTAGCGGAGCGCGCAGCGCGCCCGGGCTGCCGCGAGGACACCAGCGCGGCGAAGGCCACGACGTTGGAGCTGTAGTGGCGGCTGCGTACATCGAAGCGGCCCCCGCAGGTGATCAGCCGCAGGGCCGCGTAATCCGTGTTGCCGTAGACGGCGCTGGCGGGGAACTGGTTCTTGGCGTAAAGACGGACCCCGGTGATCTTGAAGACGGCCACCTGGCGGTCGGCCAGGGTGATGTACACCAGTTCCCCTGGCTCCAGGTCGCCGAGACGGAAGAACACCGCCTGCCCTGCGTTCAACGAGTCCACGTGGCCCTCGATGACCGACGGCCCCAACTGGCCAGGGGTCGGCGAGTACTTGTACCAGGCCGCCTCATCGGTGAGCCGGGGGTTGTTGAGGGGCGGCACCTGGATGGTGCCGTCGGGGTTGAGCCCGACGTACAGCAGCCTGGAGTCCACCCCGATAGCGGGGATCGAGATCGAGACGGGCAGCGACCTGGCCATCGTCGGTCCCCGCACTATCGCGGATCCGGGATCCGGCCACTTCGGCGGGGCCGGGGCCGCGACCGGTCCGGTGGAACCGGCCTGAGCCGGGCCCGGCTGGGGAGCATGCCGCTGGACGGCGACCGCCAGCCCCAGCACGCTCCCTCCGGTGGCGATCAGCACCAGCCCGGTGACGATCGCCACCAGCCGGCTCCTCGTCCAGGCGGCCATGGGCTACTTCGCTGCCACGCCCGGCGCGATCGCTAGCCGTGATCCGGGCGGCCCGGCGGCCGGTTACGGCGGGCCAGGCCGAGGCCGAGGACGCCGAAGCCGGCTAGCGCGACGGCCCCGCCCACGCCGAACAGGGCAGGATCGGCGATCCCGGCCGTGCTGCCGCCCCCGGTGGCGGGAGCACCGCTGGCCGGTGTCGCCTGCGCGGCGGCACAGGCCGCGACGATGGCGTCAGCGTCCGCGGTTGACTTGGCCACGTCAAGATGGCGCGCCGCGGCGCCTGCCCGGAGATCGGCGGCAAAGGCGGCGACGGCGTTCTTGACCGGTGGCGGCGCCGTCGATGCTGCTTGCGTCAGCGGAGGGACCAGGACCGCGACCCTTTGTCCCAGTGAGCTGTGCGTATTAAGCAGCGCGGCCAGGGTGGTATCAATCTTGGCCAGCGCCGTAGAGATCTTCTGACAGGCGGGGGTGATGGCCGGTCGGGCACTTGCATTCCCGGCCCCGGCCAGCACCAGGACCCCGGTACCGGCCAGGATCAAGACGGCGGTCCCGAGCACACGACCGGCCGCACGCGTGAGCCTTCCCATGTCCCCTCCCCATTGACAGGTCAGCAGCGCTATTGGTCATACAGTACTTCTGCGGCACTGCCGGTGAAAG
>CAWFXW010000033.1:0-44772 GCA_963819785.1 uncultured Actinomycetes bacterium
CGGTCCCGGCTCGTGACCCGGTACCACGAACACGACCGCATGCGGGAGCGACAGGTGCAGGGGACCGGAAACGATGACGACCGGCCGACGGCCAGCCTGTTCCGATCCGGTAACGGGATTCAGGTCAGCGAGCCAGACATCGCCGGGCCGCAGCGGTTCGCTCACTCGGGGCCCAGTCCGTCACCCGCGGTGTGATCCCACTCGGCCAGTTCGTTCACATAGTCAACCCACTCCTTGGGGTCGGCCTGCAACCGTTCGTAGTCAGCCCGGACGCCTGCCAGAACCGGGCTTCCTCTGCCTTGTCGAGGGTCCGGGCCAGCTCGGCGTCAAGTGTCAGGTGGTCTTCGTCAGCGAGCCTTTTCGGCGGCGCGAGTCTCCACAGAGACCTTGATGGTAGTCATATCAGTCATACTCTGAGTATACCCAGGGCTACGGCACGCGCGAGGAGGAGTCCCGGGTCAGGGTCAGGCACCGCCTGTTCCGCAGCCGTTCGGGCCGCTATCGGGAGCGAACTGAAACGGGGTGGCCTGAACCGCAGGCAGGTCCGCCCCCTTTCCGGGCATTTCGGTGCCGTGTGCTGACGGCTACCATCGAGTTCCGGGAGATTCCTGAGGCCTGGGTTTGTGCGGAATGTCCTCGGCCGGGCTTCGCGGTGTCTGCCAACTCGCCAGGCTGGGACCAGGGGGAGGGCGTGGTGAGCGGTGATGATCGCGGAGCTGCCGGCGGCCTGATAACCGGCCTGGCGGCAGGCTCGCGGATAGCGGGCTTCCGGCTCAAGGAACGGATCGGCCAAGGCGGGATGGCCGTGGTGTACAGGGCCCGCGATCGGCGGCTGGGCCGGCTGGTGGCGCTGAAGATTCTCGCGCCGGCGCTGGCTGGTGACGCGGAATTCCGGCGACGTTTCAGCAGTGAGTCGCGGGCGGCGCGGCCATCGATGACCCTAACATCGTCCCGGTCTTCGTGGCTGGCGAGGCCGACGACATGCTGTTCATCGCCATGCGCTACGTCACCGGCGGGGACGCCCAGTCGCTGCTGAGCCGAGAGGGCCCGCTGCCGCCCGGCCGGGTCGTGGCCATCGTCTCCCCGGTGGCCTCGGCGCTGGACGCCGCGCGCCGCGCCAGGCTTGGTACACCGTGACGTGAAGCCGTCCAACATGCTGATAGATGCGGTGCCCGGACGGCCCGATCACATCTATCTTTCGGACTTCGGCCTGAGCAAGGCGGCGGCGTCCACGACCGCGATCACCAGGGAAGGGGAGGTCCTGGGGACGCTGGCCTACATGTCCCCGGAGCAGATCGGGGGCAAGCCGGTAGACGGCCGGGCCGATCAGTACGCGCTGGCCTGCTCGGCGTTCGAGTTGCTGGCCGGGGAACCTCCGTTCCCGCGGGACGAGCCCACGGCCGTGATGTACGCCCAGCTGTCGGAGCCCCCGCCCCAGCTGACCTCTCTGCGGCCGGGCCTGCCCCCGGCGGTCAACGGCGTCCTGTCCCGGGCCCTGGCCAAGACCCCGGGTGAGAGGTACACCAGCTGCGGCCAGTTCGCTGACGCCCTGCGCGACGCGTTCGGCTTTCACCGCTACCGTCCCGGTCCCGCGGTCATGGCGGCGACCGGACAGCCGCCAACCGAGGTCCGCGGGACAGGTGACGGGCGGCTGCTGACACGAGCATCCCCACTGCGCCGGATGCCATCACGGCCGCCGGCGAGTCTCCCGCGGGCAGCGGCCGGGCGATGCGGCGGCGGCGGCCGCGGCGCCGCATCGCGGTGGCCGCGGTCATCCTGGCCGCGGCGGGGCTGGCCGCGGGACTCCTGCTGCCGGGAGGCCCGGCCGCCACGACGGTGGTGCCGGTCTCGGTGAAATCAGCGCTGCCGGCCGTGAGCGGTGAAGTTTACGTCGAGTATCTCGGCGGCGCGCTGGCCGAGGCCGAGGTCTACGGCAAGATCAATAAGGCCACCAACGGCGAGGTCGCGGCGCTGTATGCCCAGCAGTTCCCGTACCAGAACGCGCCGGCCCAGGTCAGCTCGGTCATCTTGCGCCGGGTAAGCGACGCGGCCAGCTATACCTTCACGGTAACCCCCACGCTGGCGACCCGCTACCGGGTAGAGCTCTTCCAGAACAGCACCGCCTCGACGCCACTGGGCACGTCAGGCACGGCGACCATTTATGTCGTCCCCTATACCACAACACAAGTTCCCCAGGCTTGCACCCGCCCGGTGTGCAGCCAGTCGCAGCTGGTGACGGTGATGGTGCCGCCTTCGGCCCTGCAGACCGAGGCGTCCACGCCGCAGCACGTGTACTTCGGCCTCAACCTGGCGCCCTCGGTACCACCAGGCGGCACCGCAATGGCTGATACTGGGAGCCGGCAATGGCCACAGCACCGCGCCGCGTCGCATCTCGGCGAACGAATTCATCGTCACGGTCACCTTCTCGTTCCGGGTCGGCAGTAGCGCCTACTACTTTTCCTGGGACAGGTGCGGCAAGAGTAACGAGGCAGAAGACGGAGTGGGGCTGCCCGGCCATCACGGCTGCGGAGACCAGCGCGTGCTCCAGTCGGCGCCTTACTTCGGTTAGCGGAGCGCCGCAGCGCGCCCGGGCTGCCGCGAGGACACCAGCGCGGCGAAGGCCACGACGTTGGAGCTGTAGTGGCGGCTGCGTACATCGAAGCGGCCCCCGCAGGTGATCAGCCGCAGGGCCGCGTAATCCGTGTTGCCGTAGACGGCGCTGGCGGGGAACTGGTTCTTGGCGTAAAGACGGACCCCGGTGATCTTGAAGACGGCCACCTGGCGGTCGGCCAGGGTGATGTACACCAGTTCCCCTGGCTCCAGGTCGCCGAGACGGAAGAACACCGCCTGCCCTGCGTTCAACGAGTCCACGTGGCCCTCGATGACCGACGGCCCCAGCTGGCCAGGGGTCGGCGAGTACTTGTACCAGGCCGCCTCATCGGTGAGCCGGGGGTTGTTGAGGGGCGGCACCTGGATGGTGCCGTCGGGGTTGAGCCCGACGTAGAGGAGCCTGGAGGCCACCCCGATAGCGGGGATCGAGATCGAGACAGGCAGCGACCTGGCCATCGTGGGTCCCCGCACCATCGCGGATCCGGGATCCGGCCACTTCGGCGGGGCCGGGGCCCCGGCCGGTCCGGTGGAACCGGCCTGAGCCGGGCCCGGCTGGGGAGCATGCCGCTGGACGGCGACAGCCAGCCCCAGCACGCTCCCTCCGGTGGCGATCAGCACCAGCCCGGTGACGATCACCACCAGCCGGCTCCTCGTCCAGGCGGCCATGGGCTACTTCGCTGCCACGCCCGGCGCGATCGCTAGCCGTGATCCGGGCGGCCCGGCGGCCGGTTACGGCGGGCCAGGCCGAGGCCGAGGACGCCGAAGCCGGCTAGCGCGACGGCCCCGCCCACGCCGAACAGGGCAGGATCGGCGATCCCGGCCGTGCTGCCGCCCCCGGTGGCGGGAGCGCCGCTGGCCGGTGTCGCCTGCGCGGCGGCACAGGCCGCGACGATGGCGTCAGCGTCCGCGGTTGACTTGGCCACGTCAAGATGGCCCGCCGCGGCGCCTGCCCGGAGATCGGCGGCAAAGGCGGCGACGGCGTTCTTGACCGGTGGCGGCGCCGTCGATGCTGCCTGCGTGAGCGGAGGGACCAGGGCCGCGACCCTTTGTCCCAGTGAGCTGTGCGCCTTAACCAGCGCGGCCAGGGTGGTATCAATCTTGGCCAGCGCCGTAGAGATCTTCTGACAGGCGGGGGTGATGGCCAGGCCGGGCACTTGCATTCCCGGCCCCGGCCAGCACCAGGACCCCGGTACCGGCCAGGATCAAGACGGCGGTCCCGAGCACACGACCGGCCGCACGCGTGAGCCTTCCCATGTCCCCTCCCCATTGACAGGTCAGCAGCGCTATTGGTCATACAGTACTTCTGCGGCACTGCCGGTGAAAGACGGCAAACTAGAACGAGATTCTGGCGCCGACACGAGCGTCAGCTTTTATGCCACAGATTCACGCCGCCGCTGTAATCGCCGGTCGCCAAGGTCTTGCCATCAGGGCTGAACGCCACCGAGGCGACGTTTATGCTGCCGGGGTCGGTGAGGGTGGCGGCCACCTCCGCGGTGGCCACATTCCACAGGTAGGTGCGGCCATCGCCATCGCCGGCGGCCAGGAGCTTACCGTCGGGGCTGAACGCCACCGAGAGGACGCCCTTGAAGCTGGGATCCGGGAAGCTGGCCGTTAGTTTCCCGGTGGCGGGATTCCACAGGTAGGTACTGCCATCGCTGTCTCCGGTGGCCAGGATCTTACCGTCGGGGCTGAACGCCACCGCATCCACGCCCTTGCCCGCGGGATCGGCGAGGGTAGCGGCCAGGTGCCTGGCGGCGACATCCCACAGATAGGTACGGCCATTGAAATCGCCGGCCGCGACGATTTTCCCGTCGCGGCTGAATTTCACCGACTCCACTCCTTTGCTGCCGGGATCGGCGAGGGTAGCGGCCAGGTGCCCGGTGGCGACATCCCACAGATAGGTGCGGCCATTGAAATCGCCGACGGCCAGGATCTTGTCATCAGGGCTGAACGCCACCGATCCCACGCTCTTGCTGCCGGGGTTGGTGACCGTGGCGGCCGGCTTCCTGGCGGCGACATCCCACAAGACAGTGCGGCCGGCGGCATTGCCGACCGCCAGGATCGTGCCGCCGGCATCAAACGCAACCGAGTTCGCGAGGGTAAAACTGGAGTCAGTCGTGCACCCAGTGGCGGCGATACCCCACAGGCACAGGTAATCATCGGCTATAGCCAGGGTGGCACCAGAGGGGCTGAACGCCAGCGATGCCACGGCGTTGCCACTGTAGGGAGACCCGAGATCAATACCGGCCCGGCTGTAACTCAGGGAGATCGCCGGGATCCCGGAGTTAGCGGGGCTCGGGGATGTCTTCGGGAGCGGGGACTTGGCCAGATTGGTCAGAACGAACGGTATGACTCCCGCAGCGGCGAGGACCATGCACCCCAGGACGAACGCGGCGAGGCGACGGCGCCGGGTCCAGGCCTTTATCGTGACGGGGATGCCAGGTCGCCAGTAACGGGCTGCAGGTTCCGTGTCACGGACCGTGCGCGGATCAGGCAGCTCAGGCTGATCAGCCGCGGCAGCGGTCAGCGAGGGGGCCCCGGAAGACGACGTGACCGGAGGCCGGGGCCCGGCAAGCGCGGCGGCGGATCCGCCGGCCTGGTCAGGGTCAAGTGCCGCGCGCAGCGCGTCCGCGAACTCCTGGCAGGTCCCGTACCGCTGCTCGGGGACCTTAGCCATCGCCCTGGCCAGCACGTCATCGGCCGCGCCGGGCAGGCCCGGCCGCCGAAGGCGCAGGGACGGCGGCGGCTCGGACAGGTGCGCGTACATCAGCGCCGGCACCTCGTCCCGCTCGAACGGCACCGCCCCCGTCAGCAGCTGGTACGCGACGCAGGCCAGCGCGTACTGGTCGGTCCGCCCGTCTACCGCCAGGCTCCGGATCTGCTCCGGCGCCGAGTAGAGCGCGGTCCCCAGGTACTGCCCGGGCCTGGTCAGCCCCGCCGACGCCGTGACCTCCTTGCTGACCCCGAAGTCCGACAGGTATGCATGGTCGGGCCGGTCCGCACCGGTGTCCACCAGGACGTTCGCCGGTTTCACATCACGGTGCACCAGCCCCGCGCGGTGCGCTGCGTCCAGCGCCGAAGCCACCTGGGACACGAAGTCCGCGGCCCGGTCCGGCGCGAGCGGCCCTTCCCGGTCCAGCACCTGCCGCAGGTCACCGCCGCCGACGAACCGCATCGCGATGTACAGAACGCCATCGGCCTCGCCGGCTTCATAGACCGGGATGATGTGCGGGTTATCGACCACCGCCGCCGCTCGCGACTCGCTGATGAAGCGCTGCCGGAACCCCGGAACCGACGCCAGGGCCGGCGCGAGGATCTTGAGCGCCACCAGCCGGGCCAACCGCTCATCGCGGGCCCGGAACACCACCGCCATCCCGCCCGCCCCGACCTCCGACTCCAGCCGGTACCCCGCCAGTAGCGAGCCCGCTCGGAACCCGGCCAGCTGGGTCGCGAAATCCTCGCTCAACGCCCTCCCCGAAGCCGTGCACCGGTCAGCCGTTAAATTATCCGATGTGCCGTCTTTTGCCGCAACCTGGAAAATCCGGGGAGCTGTGAGTATGGCGGGACAGATAGCGTTAAGCACCTTCCGGTTAATGCTCTTGGCTGGTTATTAGGCACGAACCACGATCCGTTCGGCAGAAATTGAATCTTAAGGTCCCGGACCGGTAGCGGCCGGTCAGGCCGGTACGGCCCGTCAGCAGTTGCCGGCCTCCAGGATCTCGCGCAGCTCCTGGGCGGCCCAGCATTTGAGCGCCGACCGGAGGGTGCGGCGCAGGCGCCCGGTGACCGGGATCGTGCGTTGTGGCAGGTCCGGGTCGTCGCTCTCGATGACCAGTTCGCAGCACGCCGCCGGGTCGCAGGCCGGCACGTACTCCAGCAGGACGCCGAGGCAGGAGCCCGGGTGCACGGTGGCCGGGAACGGATTGGCCAGGATCCGGAAGCTCAGGCACTTCTGGTCGCAGTCGCGGCTGGGTGCGGCGGGGTGAGCGTCGCGGCAGGTGCACGCGGCGCACCCGCACGGTGCGTGCCGCGCCATGTCGCACGGGCAGGGCGGCCGGAACGCGACTCTGGTCACGTGCAGGTCGCAGTCCCCCGTGTTGCAGATCGAACAGGGTCTGCCGGGCGTGGTCGCCGAGCAGGACCGGCCCGAAGTCGGCGGTTCCCGTGATGGTCAGCCGCCCGCCCGGGGTGTGCCCGCTGACCTCGATGGTCGCCGGGCTGGCCGGGTCGTCGCTGACGATGGTGATCGTCCCGGCGGAGTCCCCGAGGTGCGCCGGCCGGAATCGCAGGGTCAGGTCCAGGTTGCCGCCCGGGGCGATGACCAGCGGGAAGCGCAGGATCTCCGGCACCAGGAAGTCGGCGGACGACGACGTGATCGCGGTAATCGTGAGCGGGCACGTGCCGCTGTTGTTCAGGGTCAGCGTCTGGTCGCTGACCTCGTGCAGACAGGTGTCCGGTGGCTGGAGCCGGCCAGCCTCGAACCGTTGTCCTGGAACGATGCGGCGCTTTCACTGGCGATGGCGTCCGGCTTGACGTCGAGGTTGTAGACGAGCGCGGTCTGGAGTCCGCCCTGGTTCCGGCTCTTCCAGCTCACGCCGCCGTCGCCGGACCGGAAGACCCCGCCGTCGGTGACGCAGTACACGATCGTCGGCGCGGGAGCGGGCGGGGAGAAGAAGCCCCAGCCGTGGGTGTCCGAGTGCAGGCCGGCCAGCGGGGTGAAGTTCTGCCCCGAATCCGTGGAGCGGCCCTGTCCCGTGCAGCCGAGGAACAGGATGTCGTTCACGCCGTCCCCCGGCGATGCCGGGTCGACGGCGAGTGTCATGCAGAACCCGGTCTGGGTCTTGAGCTGTCCGGCAGTCATTCCGGAGACGGCCTGCTGGGACCAGGTACGGCCCTGGTCGGTGCTCACGAACAGCCACATCGTGTCGACCGTGCTGGTGGTAACGGCGATCGCGGCGTAGATCACCTGAATACCGCCAGCCGCGGGCGGCGAGGCCGGCGGGGCCAGGTCGAGCACGACCTGGCCGATCGTCGCGCCGGGCAGTTTCTTGATCGCGTCGGCGACCGCCTTCGTGGACGTGCCGAGGATCGAGGTCCAGCTCTGGCCGCCGTCCGCGGACTGGAAGACGCCTTGCCCGCTGATCCCGGCGTAGAGGATCCGGGCCCGGGGCCGCGAGCTGCGGTCCAGCACGAGGGAGCGAACGTCGGCGACGTTGCTGCCGGTGCCGAGGGCCCAGTCGAGCCCGCCGTTGGCGGATCGCCACACCCCGGTGGAGGCGGCGAGGTAGACCACGGACGGGTTCGCCGGGTCGACGATGATCGAGTTGATGAGGGCGGCGGTAGTGCCGAAGATCGTGGCGGCGTTGCCGGTGTTGTCCGCCGGATAGCCGGAGCCGAGCAGGACCCAGGACGCCCCGCCGTCGGCCGACTTGAACAGGCCGACGGCGGCGGCGCTGGCCGACACGATCTTCCGCGGGCCCGTGCCGGCGTAGATGACGTCCGGGTCGGCCGGGTCGATGGCCACCGCGGCCGGCTCGCCGATGGCCAGCGAGATCTGCCCGTTCCCCAGCGAGGGCTGCCGGTCGAACAGCGGACGCCAGGTCGCGCCGCCGTCAGCGGTCTTCCACACTCCCGCCGCCGGCCGCGCCGGCGTAGGCGATCTGATCGTTTTGCGGGTGCACGGCGATGGCGTTGGTCCGCCCGTTGTCGCGCTGGTTCTGGTCCAGGAGCGGGCTCGGACCCCGCGGGTGCCATGCGGTGCCGACGATGCTCACCGGTCACCGCCGGTTCGTCGTCCGACGGCGGGCCGGCCGGCGGCGGGGCCTGGCCGACGCCCGGCCTGGTCCGGATGACACCGGGCAGCCGGTCGAACTGCTCGACCGCGCGCCGGTAGGCCTCCGCGGTGGCCGGCGCGCCGCCCGCGACCCGGTACGCCTGATAGGCATCGTGCAGCCGCAAGGATTCCTCGTCCTCGAAGAGGACGTCATCATCCGGCGCCGGGCCGGGTGGCAGGGCGTCGCTGCCGGGTGATTTGCGCTGGCGGGACGGCATCGTCATGCCGCCCCGAGCCGGGCGCGGCGCCATTCGAGCCGGGCACCCACGGCAGAGTACTGAGGTGACGGCGAGAAGGATCGCGACGACCAGCCACTCGGCTGATCCGTTGCCCTCGTCGGGGTCCACCCCGAAGATGGTCTCGATCCAGTCCTGCCAGAACAGCGTGATGACGGCGACCGCTCCGGTGATCGAACCAAGAACGGATTCCAGCCAGAATCGACGACGCAGACCCGACGGCATGATCTCTCCTACACGGCAACGTTTGGTCATCCATCGGGGAGACCGTACGCCGGGGCCGAAGTGGGGCGCACCGGGTGAATTACCGGGTTTTAACCTCCGACCTCCGCGGACGCCAGGTAACAGGCCGAGGATCGGCAGGAGGTCGCGGAAGTCGGTGATGGTGTAGTCGGGGGCGCAGTCCCGGTAGGTCTTCTCGCCTTGGTCGGAGTTGAACATCACGGTGGGCAGGCCGGCTTCCTGGGCTCCGTAGATGTCGCGGTACATGTCGTTGCCGACGTACAGCGTGTTCCCGGCCGCCACGGCCATGCCGTCGAGGGCGTACTGGAAGAGCCGCCGGTCGGGTTTGCGGAATCCGTGGTCGCCGGACACGACGATCGGGTCGAAGTAGCCGAGCAGGCCGACCTTGTGCAGCTCGCTGCGGGCGTAGGCGCTCTGCGCGTCGGTGATGATCGCGAGCGGGTAGCGGTCGCGCAGGATGTCGAGCACCTCACGGACGTTCGGGTACAGGGTGAGCTGCCGGCGCGAGATGCCGCGGGCCAGCTCGGCCAGGAACAGCGGCAGCTGCTCGAGCTTGCCGGCGGGCAGGGCGCGGGTGAAATCCGTCTGGCGATCGTCGATGATGGCGCGCCAGATGCCGACGGCGTCGAACTCGGGGTACCTCTCCGGGCTGCTCCGCTGCTGCTCCTTCATGATCTGGAAGTAGAGCTCGCGGAGCTCGTACCGGTGCAGGTCGATGCCCTGGTAGGTGAGGAAGTGCGCCGCGGCCCGGAAGACCCGCTCGTCGCCGTCGTCGGCCAGGATCTTGACCAGGGTGCCGTTCACGTCGAAGGCGAGCGCTCGGATGTCCATACCCCATCGAGTCTAGACGCCGGGCGGTCACGCGGCTTGCAGCATCCTCTTGGCGTGCCGGACGAGCCTTCGGCCGTAGTCGTGGCCGATGTAGCCGTTGCGCGCGATCCGCAGCAGGTTCAGCGCCATGTAGTACGGCGCGCGAGCGGTGATCGACTCGAACGTCTGCTCGTGGTCGGGAAAATGAGAGCTGTACTCCCACAGGAAGTGCCCGATGAACGGCTCCGCGCGGCGCCGGTCGCCGCAGTCCCGCATGAACACGTGCTGCAGTTCGCCGGCGACCCGCCCGACGTCGAAGACCCGGTCCCCGCGCTTCATCCGCTCCAGGTCGATCGCGGCGACGTCCATGTCGTGGCCGAACAGGAAGTTCGCCGGGGTCGCGTCACCGTGCAGCCAGACCTGCCGGTCCTGCCACATCCGCGGCTGGTCGCGCCAGCGGTCGCGGAGCCCGCGTAGCTCGTCGATGTCGTGCTGCCCGATGCGGTGCGCCTTCCTGAGGCTGCCGACGATCGTGTCGAAGTACCGGCACTCGGGATCGAAATCCACCGTCGCCCCGCTGGCCGTCCGGTTGTGCTGGGTGGCCAGGAAGTACGCCAGGGCCTTCAGCCGCCAGTACAGGTGCTCGTCGTCCCCGTGCTGCGTGGCGCGCGCGATCGCGTGGCTGAATTCCTCGCCGGAGTAGTATTCGACGGCCAGCACGCCGTTGATGTCGCGGCTCAGACCCAGCGGGCGGATCACGTGGTGCGGCGACCCGACCAGGTTGTACCGGCGCAGCGTCTCGAGCCCCTCGTACTCCTGGCGGGCCATCCAGGCCGCCTTGTCCAGGTCCGTCGCGAACCTGGTGCCGTAGAACTTGCAGATGACCTTGGCGCGGCTGGACTTCTCCTCGTACGCGTAGACCTCGTTGCTTCCGGACAGCCGGAACACCCGGTACGCCAGCCGCGGCTCGCGTACCTCCAGGCGATCACGCATGATCGTGCTGAGGAACCCGTGCAGCGGGTCCTCGCCCGCGACGTACCCGACAAATTTCCCGTTCATTTTGCACCCCGAACCCCGTGTGCGCGGTGGCCCCCGTTTACCTGGCATTCACCGCGGCTTTACCACCACGGGGGCTCTTTGTCCGCTTTTGATACACGCTGCGCCGGGCGGCGCGTCCCCGACGGCGCAGGCCCACGATCGTGGGACGTCACCCAGGTCAGGACGTGGGTAGCGACCCACAATCAGGCAAGTTGCCCGAGGGGCCGGGGGCTGAGGGGCTGGGGCCAGCCGGTGAGGCTGATTAGCTACGCGAGGGCCACGGCCCGAGCCTGACAGCCTTACCTCCGTTTTGCTGTGTTTCAGTGACTTTATGCCCGTTTGGTCTTGA
This sequence comes from uncultured Actinomycetes bacterium, assembly GCA_963819785.1. GTDB lineage: Bacteria > Actinomycetota > Actinomycetes > Streptosporangiales > Streptosporangiaceae > Palsa-504. The sequence continues at coordinate 11,120 of CAWFXW010000033.1, forward strand.
CATGAGCGTTATTCGGGCGTAAAAACAGAGAAACACAGATGAAACGGAGATGATCAAAGGGTGTACGCGGAGGAGCGGCTGCAGCTGATCGTCGGCCGGGCCCGGGCCGAGGGCCGGGTCGATGTCGCGGCGCTGGCCGCAGAGCTCGAGGTGACGGCCGAGACCGTGCGCCGGGACCTGACCTCGCTGGAACGGCAGGGCCTGCTGCGCCGGGTGCACGGCGGGGCGATCCCGGTGGAACGGCTGGGCTTCGAGCCGGCCGTGGGCCAGCGGGCCGAGCGCAACCTGGAAGAGAAGAGCCGGATCGCCAAGGCGGCCATCGCCGAGCTGCCGGTCGAGGGGGCGATCCTGCTCGACTCGGGCACCACCACGGCCCGGATCGCCGAATTGCTGCCGGCCGACTGCGAGCTGACCGTGGTCACCAACTCGCTGCCGATCGCCCTGACCCTGTCCGTCCGGCCGAACCTGCAGGTCCTGGTGACCGGCGGCCGGATGCGGTCGCGCACGCTGGCCGGGGTCGGCGACTGGACCGGGAACGCGCTGGCCAGCATCCGCGTCGACGTCGCGTTCCTGGGCGCCAACGGGGTCTCCGCCGCCTACGGGCTGACCACCCCGGACCAGGACGAGGCGGCGGCCAAGCGGGCCATGATCCGCGCGGCGCGGCGGCCGGTGGTGGTGGCCGACCACAGCAAGCTCGGCGCCGATTATTTCGCCCGCTTCGGGGAGCTGAACGAGATCGACACGCTCATCACCGACACCGGCGCCGACGACGATCTCGTCGCGGAGCTGGAAGCGGCCGGCCTGCGGGTGGTGCAGGCATGATCGTCACCCTGACCGCGAACCCGAGCGTCGACCGGACCATCGAGGTCGACACGCTGCGGCCCGGCGCCGTCATCCGCGCCCGCGCCAGCCGGGTCGACGCGGGCGGCAAGGGCGTCAACGTGGCCCGGGCGCTGGCCGCGCACGGCCGTAAGGCCAAGGCCGTGCTGCCCAGCGGCGGCGGGGCGGGGGCCCAGCTCGAGGCCATGCTGGCCGAGGCCGGCCTGGACCTGCTGACCGTCCGGATCGCGGGCACGATCCGGACGAACGTCACCGTGGTCGAGGCCGACGGGACCACCACCAAGCTGAACGAGCCCGGGCCCCGGCTCAGCTCGCAGGAGCTCGCCGCGCTGGCAGCTGGTTTGAGAGACGCCGCGGCATCGGCGGAGTGGGTCGTGCTGTCCGGGAGCCTGTCCCCCGGCGCCCCGGACGACTGGTACGCCGGCCTCATCCGGGTTTTGCGCGGTACCGGTCCGCGGGTGGCGATCGACAGCTCCGGGCCGGCGCTGGCCGCGGCCATATTCGCGCAGCCGGATCTGGTCAAGCCGAACCGGGAGGAGCTCGCCGAGCTCACCGGGCACCCCATCGAGACCATCGCGGACGTCATCGGCGCGGCGCGGACATTGACCGACCGCGGCGTGCGGGCGGTGCTGACCAGCCTCGGCCCGGCCGGGGCGGTGCTGGCCCGGCAGGACGCGGCCTGGCACGCCACCGCGGCCGCGACCGATCCGGTCAGCACGGTCGGGGCCGGCGACGCGCTGCTGGCCGGCTACCTGACCGCGGGCGCGGACGGCCCCGGCGCGCTGGCCGAGGCGGTCGCCTGGGGCAGTGCCGCCGCGGGGCTGCCCGGATCGCGCATGCCCGGCCCCGCCGACCTCGTCCGCACCGGCATCCACATCACCGACCTGACCGACCCGGCCAGCGGCGACCTCGCCGCGCGCCGCTTTCAGACGCCCTAGTCGCCAGTCGCCCTAGTCGCCCTTTAGGAGCAGAGCATGACCGCCTCGATCATCACCCCGGACCTCGTCGACCTTTCCCTGGAGGCCGGCAGCCGGCAGGCTGCCACGCGCCGCCTGGCGCAGCTGCTCGTCAGCCAGGGGCGGGTCACCGACCTGGACGGCTTCCTGGCCGACGTGACCGCGCGCGAGCAGCAGATGCCGACCGGTATCGAGGGCGGCATCGGCATCCCGCACGCCCGCTCGGCGTTCGTCACCGAGCCGACGCTGGCCTTCGCGCGCAGCGCGGCGGGCGTCGATTTCGGCGCGGCTGACGGGCCCGCGCACCTCATCTTCCTCATCGCCGCCCCCGAAGGCGGGGGCTCGGCGCACATGACCATCCTCGCGGCGCTCGCCCGCCGTCTTGTCCACGCCTCGTTCCGCGAGGCACTCGCCGCTGCTCCCGACGCGCAAGCCGTCGTGGACGTCGTCACCAAGGAGGTGCTGGGGCAGTGAAGCTCGTCGCCGTGACGTCGTGCCCGACCGGCATCGCACACACCTACATGGCCGCCGAATCGATCGAGCAGGCCGCCAAGGCCGCCGGCCACAAGATCACCGTCGAGACCCAGGGCGCGGCCGGCGCGGATCCCATCCCCGCCGACGTCATCGCCGCCGCCGACGCGGTCATCTTCGCCGCCGACGTGGAGGTGCGGGACCGCGAGCGCTTCGCCGGCAAGCCGCTGGTGATCGCGCCGGTCAAGCGGGCCATCAACGACGGCCCCGGGCTGGTGGCCGAGGCGGTGCAGGCCGCCGAGTCGCCCGCTCCCCTGGCGGCCGCGGCCGGGCGTCCCGTTCCGGCGGGCTCCGCGGCAGCCGGCCTGGTCACCAAGGTCGACCAGACCGCGGGCTTCGGCACCCGGCTGCGTCAGTGGCTGATGACCGGGGTCAGCTACATGATCCCGTTCGTCGCCGCCGGCGGGATCCTCATCGCCATCTCGTTCATCTGGGGCGGGCCGCAGGTGGCCAGCAAGGTGTTCGGCGGCACCTTCCACGGGCACACCTACCCGGCCGCCGTCACCGGCATCGAGGGCTTCACCGTCGCGCCGGTGCTGCACGCCGCGGGCTACGCCGGGCTGCTGTTCCTCATCGGGAAGGTGGCCTTCTTCATGCTGGTGCCGATGCTGGCCGGGTTCATCGCGTTCGCGATGGCCGACCGGATGGCCCTGGTCCCCGGGTTCGTCGGCCGGCCTGGTCGCCACGGCGATCGGCGCCGGCTTCCTGGGCGGCCTGATCGGCGGCCTGCTGGCGGGCGCCATCGTCATGGCGCTGAAGCGGATCAAGGTCCCGCGGGCCCTGGCCGGCATCATGCCGGTCGTGGTGATACCGCTGCTGTCGGCGGCCGTGACCGGCGTGATCATGGCCGTGGCGGTCGGACGCCCGATCGCCGCCGCCACCACCGGCATGACCAACTGGCTGCACGGCCTGTCCGGTACCAACGCCGCGATCCTGGGCCTGCTGCTCGGCGCTGATGATGGCCTTCGACATGGGCGGCCCGGTCAACAAGACCGCCTACACCTTCGCCCTGGCCAGCCTGGCCAGCGGCGACACCGAAGATCATGGCCGCGGTGATGGCGGCCGGGATGACACCGCCGCTCGCCTGGCGCTGGCCACCGTGGTCCGCAGGCAGCTGTTCACCGCCGGCCGAGCGCACCGCGGGCGAGGCTGCCTGGCTGCTGGGCCTGTCGTTCATCACCGAGGGCGCGATCCCGTTCGCCGCCGCCGACCCGTTGCGGGTCATCCCGTCGCTGATGGCCGGCAGCGCCGCGACCGGCGCGCTGTCGATGACCTTCGGCGCGACCTCGCGGGCTCCGCACGGGGGCATCTGGGTCATCGGCCTGATCGGCAAGCCCGGGCTGTACTTCATCGCGATCGCGGCCGGCATCGTGGTCAGCGCCGTCTGCCTGGTGGCGCCAAGTCGCTGCGGCACGCCGCGGCCGAGGCCCCGAGCCCGGTCAGCGCGCCGACCGGCGCGCACGTGGCGGTGGGTGCGTGATGGCCGAGCGTCAGCGTGACCGTCGGATCCTCCGTCGGGCTGCACGCCCGCCCCGCGTCCCTGTTCGTGCAGGCCGCGGCCAAGGCACCGGTCCCGGTCACCATCGCCAAGCAGGGCGGCGAGCCGGTCGACGCCCGCTCCATCCTGTCCGTGCTCGGCCTGGACGTCCGCGGCGGCGACACCGTCGTGCTCTCCGCCGACGGCGCCGGTGCCGATGCCGTGCTGGACGGCCTGGCCGCCATCGTGGCGACCGACCACGACGCTTCAGGAGCGCCGTCATGAATGCGAACCTTCACGGCTTGGGTGTGAGCGCCGGATCGGCCGTCGGGCCGGTCATGCGGCTCGGTACCCCGCCGAAGCTGCCTGGCCTGGAGCCGGTCGTCACCGACGCCGGCGCGGAGGCGGACCGGGCCGTGGCCGCCCTGGAGGCGGTGGGCACCTTCTTGGACGGCCGCAGTGCGGCGGCCGGCGGGCAGGCCGCGGAGATCCTCGCGGCTGAGGCCCTGATGGCCCGCGATCCCGCGCTGGCCGGCCAGGTGCGTGACCGGTGCGGGGCCGGCCGGCCCGCCGCGTGGGCGGTCAGCGAGGCGCTGGCCTCCTACCGGGCGCTGCTCACCGCGGCAGGCGGCTACCTGGCCGAACGCGCGGCCGACCTGGACGACATCGCCGACCGCGCGGTGGCGCTGCTGCTCGGCGAGCCGATGCCGGGAGTCCCGGCGCCGGGTCATCCGTTCGTGCTGGTGGCCGCCGACCTCGCGCCGGCCGACACGGCGACGCTCGACCCGGCCGCCGTGCTGGCCATCGTCACCGAGCGCGGCGGCCCGACCAGCCACACCGCGATCCTGGCCAAGACGCTCGGCATCCCGGCGGTCGTCTGCTGCGCGGGCGCCCTGTCGGTGGCCGACGGGACGGTGGTGGCCGTGGACGGTTCGGCCGGTACGGTGCTGGTCGAGCCCACCGCTTCGCAGGCTTCGGAGGCCGCCCGGCGCGGCGCCGAACGCGCCGCGCGGCTGGCCGCCTCCTCCGGCCCGGGCCGGACCCGGGACGGTCACGCGGTCAAGCTGCTGGCCAACATCGGCGGCCCGGGCGACGTGCCCGCGGCGATCGCGGCCGACGCCGAGGGTGTCGGGCTGCTGCGCACCGAGTTCCTGTTCCTGGACCGCACCGACGAGCCCTCCGGTCCCGAACAGCGGGCCACCTACGCTGAGATCCTGGCCGGGATGGGCGGGCGCCGGGTCGTGGTGCGCACGCTGGACGCCGGAGCGGACAAGCCGCTGGCGTTCGCGTCGCAGGAGGCCGAGCCCAACCCGGCGCTCGGCATCCGCGGCCTGCGCCTGGACGGCCTGCTGCCCGCCCTGCTCGACACCCAGCTCGAGGCGCTGGCGCACGCGGCCAAGGACACCGGCGCCGACGTGTGGGTGATGGCCCCGATGGTGGCCACCGCGGCGGAAGCGGCCGCGTTCGCCGACCGGGTACACGGTCACGGGCTGCCGGTCGCGGGCGTGATGATCGAGATCCCGGCGGCGGCGCTGGGCGCGGCGCAGATCCTGGCCGATACGGACTTCGCGTCGATCGGGACCAACGACCTGAGCCAGTACACGTTCGCCGCGGACCGGCAGGCCGGGGCCCTGGCCCCGCTGCTGGACCCGTGGCAGCCGGCGTTGCTGCAGCTCATCGCCATGACAGCGGCCGCGGGCCGGGCGGCGGGAAAGCCGGTCGGAGTGTGCGGGGAGGCAGCCAGCGACCCGCTGCTGGCCGTCGTGCTGGCCGGGCTCGGCGTGACCAGCCTGTCGATGGCGCCGCCCAGCCTGGCCGAGGTCCGCGCCGAGCTGGCCGGCCGCACGCTGGCCGAGTGCGAAGCCGCCGCCGCGGCCGCGCTCGCGGCGGCGACGCCGACCGCGGCCCGCGCCGCCGTCCGGGCTGGATAACCGCGACCTAGCGCTGGGACGGCGCGGCAGGTGCTGACCTCGGCGGACGCGCCCGGCGTGAACACGAGGGCCCAGCTGCACCACGTTCACTGAGACCAGGACCTCCGTCGTGAGCCTGGCGGCCGGGGACAAAGGCCGCGGCTTCGTGACCATCAACGTGACCTACGCCCACCGGATCTGCCTGATCGGCAAGCAGCACGGCGGGCTGGCCTGGGCATCTTCAGCATCGGGGGCGGCGGCGGGGCCAGCAGCTCGTCGAGTTCCGGCTCCGCGGTCGACCTGTCCGCCCAGGCCAGCGCCAGCCAGTTCCAGTCGCTGGCCCAGCAGGCCTCCCAGTACACCGACCTGCAGCGGTCGATCACGGTCAGCAGCTACGAGGACTCCGAGACGGTTTCCACGACCCAGCGGACCCTGGTCAACAACAACCGGTGCTACGCCGTGAACTACTTCGTGCGGAAGGTGCTCGACGTGTATTCGAGCACCACGACGGTGACCGCGGTGACGTTCGAGGTGACGGCGGGAAACTACGTGTCCGGCGTGCTGACGCCGGCGCAGATCGGGCAGGTCGAAGCCCAGTTCCGGACCGCGGTGGAGGCGATCCTCAAGGGCGTGCCCGCGGTCGGCGAGGTGGTCCAGCAGCCGACGGTCTTGTCGGTTCCGACCGACGGAGTGGTCTACGATCCCGAGCTCGCGCACTGCTGCGCCCTTGATCCCGAGCTCGACCAGGCCGAACGGATCAAGCTCGAGCGCGAGCAGGCGGAGGCGCAGAAGATCGGCCTGGAGCTGCAGCTCATGGCCCTGGAGGTGCAGCGCAGGCAGGCCCTGCTGGCAGCGGGCACCCTGACCCCGTTCGAGCCCGCGCCGACCGAGACCGTGGTGGCCTAGCGGGCATCTGGGCCGGCCGCTTGGCGCCGAGCCGGTACTGATGATGCGCAATGGAACGGCATGGACCAGACTGGAACGCCTGCAGAGCGTAGCCGGAGGGAGCTGCCGTGGAGGGGATTGCCTGCTCGTGGTGCCATTACCCGAACGAGCCCGGCCGGGCGAACTGCGGGACGTGCGGGGCACCGCTGGACGTGGCGAACGCGATCTCGGAGTCGGGGTGGCGCGCGGCGCCCAGGCTGCGGGAGATGGCGGAGTTCCGGGCCGGCAACATCACCTGCCAGATCGCGGGCCAGGTGGTCCCGGTGGCCGAGTTCACCCTCGCCGACGGCGACACCATCTTCTTCGAGCAGCACACGCTGCTGTGGAAGGAGCGGACGGTCTCCCTGACCGGGAAGAACCTGAGACAGCGCGGCCAGCGCACCATCGCCGGGATGCCGCACGCGGTGATCGAGGCCAGCGGGCCCGGGCGCATCGCCGTGACGCGCGATGCGTCCGGTGAGGTGGTCGTGCTCCCGCTCCATCCCGAGGTGGAAACCGACGTCCGGGGCCACGCGTTCCTCGCCGCGACGCAGAACGTCGGCTACGACTTCGTCCGGATCGACAAGCTGGCCAGCATGCTTCACGGGGGACCCGGGATGTACCTGGACCGGTTCGTGGTCGGCGACACGCAAGGGCTGCTGCTGCTCCACGGCTACGGCAATGTCTTCCAGCGCCGGCTGGGTGTCGGTGAAAAGATCCTGGTCGAGCCCGGCGGGTTTCTCTACAAGGACGCACCGGTCACGATCACGCCCGTCCCGGTGCAGTCCGGCGCGGGCTTCCGGCACGCGAACTGGGCGGAACTGACCGGCCCGGGACGCGTCGGGATCCAGTCGATGTACGTCCACCGGCACGTTGCCTGAGAGCACAGTTTCTGAGAGCACAGTTTCTGAGAGCGGAGCGCGGCGATGAGCGAATACCTCTGCCCCTACTGCCGGCTGCGCTCGGACGCGGGCAGCCGGACGTGCCCGAGCTGCGGAGCACCCGCCGACGCGCGCGAGCTGCGCGACGACGAAGGGTGGGTGGAGCAGCCCCCGATCAGCGACATGGCCCGCATCCAGTTCGGCCGGTCCCAGTGCCAGATCGCCGGGACTTACGTGCCAGTGGCCGAGATGACGCTCGCTCCGGACGACCAGGTCTACTTCTCCCATCACGTCCTGCTGTGGGCCGACCCGACGACGCAGCTTGCCGCGCGGCAGATGGCCAAGGGCTGGGACCGCCGCATGGCGGGGATGCCGCTGGTGATGATGGAGGCCTCGGGACCGGGGCATGTCGCGTTCTCCGACAACGACCCGGGCGAGCTCATCGCCGTGCCGCTCGAGGCAGGCCAGGCCATCGACGTCCTCGAGCATCATTTCCTGGTGGCGACCTCGGCGGTGTCCTACGACTGGATCAACCCGCGCATCTGGTGGGAACTCGGCACCGGAAGCGAGCGGGAGTACTTCCACCCGATCGGGCGGGCCATGGACCGGTTCACCGCGCAGCAGCGCGGGCTGCTGCTCCTGCACTCCCGCGGGAACACCTTCATCCGGGACCTGGGCCAGGATGAGCGGATCTACGTCGTGCCGCGGGCCCTGGTCTACAAGGACCCGTCGGTGCACATGAACATCCACATGGAGCGCCCGGCGTCGCCCCGGGCTCACTGGATGCTCATCCCGATGATCCGGCTGACCGGGCCGGGCCGCGTCGCGATCCAGTCCCAGTACGGCTTCGAAGGCGAAGCCCACTACGGGTGGACCGAGCTCGGCCCCGACGGAAGCTGGCGGAACTGGAACCCCGACCCGAGCCGCTGGCGCCCCAAGGTCAAGGAACGCGAGCCACTGCACCCATAGCATGGCGGGGTGAGCTGGACCGCGCCCGACGTCACCCGGATCGACGAGCCGTTCACGGGCCCCGAGCGAGGGGCGACAGGCTCCTGACCCGCCAGTATGCGCGTGGCGGCCGCGAAGCGCGTCTCCGCGGAAACGCGTCGTGAAGGTATTCACAAGCGTGGTCGCGCAGACGGGGGATGAAGCCGATCATGAGCGTGGCCGGTCCTTAGTTGCCGTGGTCCGCGTCGGACCGGAGCTGGGACTGGTCTTTTACCGCGACCTTTCGTTGCGCTGCCCAGCGGTAGTTCACAAGTCCCTTCCACCGGTCATCCGGTCCGCGCCGCCATTCAAGAAGAAAGCCATCGACCCACGTGCCCGCGACGAGCACCTGGCACGGTTTGGCGTCGGGCGGGACGTCGAAGGGGAAGCAGTGAAAGCACTCAGCGAGCCCTTCGGACATCGCGACCGTAAGCGCGACCCGCTCCGGTGCTGACACCCGCCTGCCGGACTGCCGAGCCTTGCGTTGCCCGTCTTGCAGCGCCCCGCACGTCGGCTTGCGGTGGTACACCTCTCCTTGCGCGGTTCGCCAGACCAGGCCGGGCAGCCCTTTCCGGCTGGCCGTGCAGTCGCCGCACCAGTCAGCTATCTCACCGTGCTTGCATCGCCCGTCGTCCGAATCGGGCATATAACCATCGATACGCCGATCACATAATGAATGCAATTGCTAACCCTCCCGTTGCGGGAGGGTTCACCGACGCGGCGGGGAGTTGACCCTCCGGCGGCCGGAGCCCCGAGGGTGGATCACGAAGCACCTCGGACCGACCTCGGAGGCCCCTTCGTGAGTTCTTCCGCACGACTCCTGACCCGCTCGGTGAACCGCACTCCGGCCGGCGCCGCGGCTTCGCGCACAACCGCGCTGCTTGCCGTGCTCGCGCTAGCCGGGACCGTGTTCGCGATGATGCAGGCGCTGGTCATCCCCGCCCTGCCGCGGATCCAGGCCAGCCTCGGCGTCAACGCGGACGGCGCCGCGTGGATCTCTACCGCGTACCTGCTCAGCGCCTGCATCCTCACCCCGGTCATCGGCCGGCTCGGCGAGGTGGCGGGCAAGAAGCGGATGATGCTGGCCAGCCTGGCCACGTTCGCGGCCGGTACGGTGGTCTGCGCGGTCGCGGGCAACCTGGATGAGCTCGTCGCCGGGCGGGTGATCCAGGGCGCGGCGGGCGGCATCTACCCGCTGGCGTTCGCGATCATCAGGGACCGGCTGCCGCGCGAGCGGGTCGCCGGGGGCATCGGCCTGGTGTCCTCGCTGCTCGGCATCGGCGGCGGCCTCGGTCTCGTGCTGCCGGGACCGATCATGACCCGGCTCTCCTACCGGTGGCTGTTCTGGCTGTCCCTGGTCGTCATCGCCGCCGCGCTGGGGCTGGCCGCCCGCTGCATCCCGGCCGACGGTCCCGCCGGGGACGGTGCGCGGGCGCGGATTCCATGGCGCTCCGGCCTGCTGATGGCGGCCGGCCTGTCGGCGGTGCTGGTCGCGGTGGCCCAGTCGGCCGCGTGGGGCTGGGGCGACGTCCGGACGCTGGGCCTGCTGGCGTCCGGCGCCGCGGCGCTGCTGGCCTGGGGACGCGCCGAAGCTCGCAGCGCCAGCCCGCTGGTGGACATGAGCCTGATGCGGCTGCGCGGCGTGTGGCCGGCCAACGCGGCGGCCCTGCTGATCGGCGTGGGCATGTACGCCTCGTTCCTGATCATCCCCGAACTCGTGCAGGCGCCCGCGCGGCTCGGCTACGGCTTCGGCGCCTCGGTGACCGGGGCGGGCCTGTTCATGTTCCCGACCGCCGCGATCCAGCTGCTCCTCGGCCCGGCGTCCGGCCTGCTGCACCGCTGGTTCAGCCTGCGGGCGCAGCTGATCGCGGGCCAGCTGAGCTGCGCGGCGGGCTTTGCCGGCCTGGCCGGGTGGCACGACGCCGCGTGGCAGGTCTACGCCGCCACCACGGTGCTCGGCATCGGGTTCTGGCTGTGCCTGGTCGCCCTGCCGAACCAGGTCGTCGCCGCGGTGCCCGCCGCCCGCACCGGATCGGCCACCGCGGTGAACACCGTGATCCGCAACGCCGGGGGCGCCCTCGGCGGCCAGCTGGCCGCGACGATCATCGTGTCCTCCGCGCAGGCCGGCACGGGCGCCCCGGCCGCTTCGGGTTACATCGGCGCGCTGGCCCTGTGCGCCGCGGCCACCTGCGCCGGTGCCCTGGTGGCCTGCGCCACCCCGCGCCGGACTCACGGTTCGTCGTAGCGGACCGGGGTGGCGTAGCGGTCGTAGGCCTTGAGCAGTATTACCTGGCCGGAGGAGGCCGGTCAGGGTCCGGCGGGGCGTCGGGGTTGTTCGGCACGGCGCAGCAGCTGGGCGGGGCGCTGGGCGTGGCGGTGTTCGGCACGGTGTTCTTCGGGTACCTGACCGGCCACTGGTTCCAGGCCGCGATCGTGCACACCGCGCCGTACTCGATGGGCGCGTTCGCGCTGTGCGCGGTCCTCGCGCTACTGCTCCCCCGCACGGCGGTGTCGGAGGAGGCACTGCTCGAGTCTGGTCATCTGTAGCGGAAGCCGTCCAGGAAGCGGCGGAAGACGCCGCCTTCGCGGGTGAGGGCCGGGCCGGGTGGCGGGACCGCGGTCCGCTGGCGGGCGATTGGCTGGTCGTAGTCGGTGCGGGCGATGGCGTCGACGACCTGGGCCTCGTCGAAGTCCTCCGAGCCGTCGATCTGCGGCACGTAGCCGACCAGCATGCCGTCGCACATGACCTGGGCTTCGAGGCCCGCGGTACCGTCGGTGTCCCACTCGGCCTCGCGGCCGCCGGGCAGCGAGACGCGCACGCCGTACTGGCCCACGCCGGCCCGGAGCAGGTGGGCGTTAACGCCGCGGTCACGGAGGGCGTCGACCACCCGGCGCGCCCGAAATTCGTCCATGGCAGGACGTTAGCGCCCGTTCCTGAATGATCGCTGACCATTTCCTGGGCGAAGGCGGTCCATGAGCAGGGGCGGGAGCAGGCCGACGGCCGCGACCCCGGCCAGGATCAGGGCAGCATAAGTGAGCGGGTTCGAGTGGCCGAACTGCGCGGGCGGGATGAAACCGATCACCAGCGCGGCGACCGAGGAGACGGCGCCGAGCAGGCAGAGCAGGCCCAGGGCGGGGGCGCGGTAGCCGCGCGGGTGTTGTGGTTGTGAGCGGCGCAGGCGGATCGCGGCGGTGAACATCAGCACGTACATGATCAGGTAGACCTGGGTGGCCAGGGCGGCGAAGATCCAGTAGGCGTGCGAGACGCTCGGCAGGAACGCGTACAGCAGGGCGATGAGGGTGATCACCACGCCCTGGGCGGCGATGATGCGGACCTCGATGCCCTGGCGGTTGACCTGCTGGAACCAGAGCGGGAGGTAACCCTGCTCGCGGCCGATCTTCAGCAGGCCCTCGGACGGGCCGTCCAGCCAGGAGATCATCCCGGCCAGCGCGCCGACGGCCAGGGCGATCGCGATCACCGGCACGGCCCACGCGATCCCGAAGTGCGTGAAGAGCTTGTCGAAGGCCTGCATGACGCCGGCGGTGAAGCTGATCCGGGCCGCCGGTACCACCCAGGAGATGGCCAGCGTCGGGCCGATGAAGACGGCCAGGACCAGCGCCATGGCCAGGAAGATGGACCTGGGGTACTCGCGGGCCGGATTGCGGAGTTCATCGACGTGCACGGCGTTGACCTCGACGCCAGCGTAGGTGAAGAAGCTGTTGACGATCAGGACGATGCTGCTCAGCCCGGTCCAGGCCGGCAGGATGTGCCGGGCGGTCATCGGCGCGGCCGGGTGGTGGCCCTGGACCAGGTAGGCGATACCGAGCGCGAGCAGGATCGCGGCCGGGATGAGCGTCCCGACCCGGGTGCCGCCCGACCCGAGCCTGGCCACCAGCGCCGGCCCGCGTGAGCACAGCAGGACGCCGGCCCAGAACAGGACGACGATCACGACGGCGGTGTAGACGCCGTTGCCGGCCAGGCCCGGATCGAAGACGTAGGCGAGCGTGCTGGCCACGTAGGCGAGCAGCGCCGGGTAGAAGAAGATCGTCTGGGCGAACTCGCACCACACCGCGAGCAGCCCCATCGGGGCGGAGATGCCCTGGCTCACCCAGTTGTAGACGCCGCCCGGCCAGCCCGAGGCCAGCTCCGCGGCCACCAGCGACACCGGGACCAGGAACACCAGCGCGGGCAGCACGTACAAGAACACCGAGGCGAGCCCGAGTACGGCCAGCGGCGGCGCCGATCCGAGGTTCCCGACCGAGCCGACGGTCAGCAGAGCCAGCGCGGTCCAGCTGACCGGCTTCGGAGCCGTGGCCAGCTGAGCGGGGCGCGGCGCGGCGGGGGGCTGCGCGGCGCGGGGCTGCACGGCGCGGGGCTGCACGGCGCGGGGCTGCGCGGCGCGGGGCTGCGCGGCGGGGGACTGCGCGGCGGGGGACTGCGCGGCGGGGGCCTTGGCCAGCGGTGCTCGCGGCCGCCTGCGCTTGCGGACGAACATCAGGCACTGTTCTACACGTCCGGGCAGACGGACGGGCACTACCACCCCGAGGACAAACCGGAATTTCCTTTGTCCGTTGGAGGTAGCTTTCGGCCGACTACGTTGTTGTCACAGCCACGTAGTCCCGACTACGACGTTGCCGCAACGACGTAGTTGGGCCACCCGAGCCACCGCCCCGGGAGCTCGGGCAGTTGAGTGCGCACGGGTACGAGGCGGTTTGAGGCCAGCCCCGTAATTACACTGCGCGCAAATTCAGATACATACGGCAATCGCCAGGCGCGAGTGGGCTCCGGGCCGAATGGGTTTTATGCTCGCTGTTGTGACATCTTTGCCGACTTGGGCGTTCTGGACATTAGCCTTCGGCTCGCCGGGGCTCACCATCCTGGCGCAATACTTCGGTCGCCGCGGGATGTTGGAACTGGAGGCTCGGTCCAGGCGCGAGGAAGTGATGCGCAATCTGCGCTGGGCCGCCGAACTCGGTGTCTCAAATGACGCAGCCAAATCTCTGCTGGGTATAAAGCAGCTAGAGGTACTGCGGGAGTCGAAGCTGCTCACCAACGTTGAGCAGGAGTTTATAGACGCGGCGCTGAAGGTCGCCGTCCAGGACCCGCATGAGGCAATCGCCCAGGCCGCCGGGGAAGTAAACGTCATTGTCGAGGTCGGCGCTAACGCTGCCGGGGAAACTCCCGTACCCTCGGAAGAGGGGGAACAGGGGGAGGAGGCGGACGTCTAATGGCACAGACGATCGTCGTTACCGAGGCTCAGGTAAAGGCTGCCCAGATGCTTGTCGATCGCGACCGGGCCCTGGGCCGCGAGCCGGACCCGGCGACCCGGCGAATCGCCGAAGCGCGGCCGGGCCACCCGGCGGGCAGCCGCAGTACATCACGTCCCGATACGGCCAGGTTCTGGGAGGTGCTTGACGACGCAGAGAGAGAGGCGCTCCGCTCTGTCGCTTCCTGGGAAACCTACCCTGCCGGTACCAGGCTCGTTACCGAGGGCGATAAGGCGGATCACGTCATCGTGATCCTCGGCGGGCGGGCGAAGATCTCCGTGGAGAAGGACGGCCGGGAGCGTGTCGTGGCCGTACGTGGCCTGGGCCAGCTGGTCGGCGAGCGCGCCGCGTTTCAGGTCAGGGTGCGCTCGGCCACGGTGACCGCACTCGAGATGGTCTGGGCCCTGGCGGTACGCAGCGAGGATTTCGCGGCCTTCCTGAGGCACCACCCCCGCGTGCTGGGCATCCTGGACGACCAGGTTTACGGTCGGCTCACTGAACCGAGCGTACGGTCCGGCGAAGATCTTGCGCCGCGCCACCTGGAGGTGCTGAACGGAGAAAACTGCACTGTCCTGCTCTCTGACGTGATCGAGGCCGATCACGCACGCACAGACAGCGATCGTCTCCTCATCCGGGAAGCGCTGTGGCGCATGACGACCGCGGCCTTCCCCGGTGCGTGGAGTTTCGACCGCGGTGACGGCCTGCTGACGGTGGTGCCGCCCAGCACTCCCACCACAGAAGTCATGACCCGGCTGCTCAAGGAGCTGCCGGGCGCGATAGAGCGGCACAACAGAGGCCATCACGTCCCGGCGAATTTTCAGCTGCAGCTTGCCGTTAACGTCGGACCGGTAGCCGGTGACGCCACGGACGTTACCGGTGAGGCGATAGATGTGGCGAGCCTGCTCTTGGAGGCGCCCCACTTCAAGAAGACGATCGTCAACAGCTCAGCCAGCCTGGGGATCATCATCTCGCCCTTTATCTACGAGACCTTCATCCGACCGGGCTCAGATCTGAACGAGGTGGCGAGCTACCGGGAGACTCCCGTCGAAATAGGAGAATCCAGCACCACCGCCTGGATGCGAGTAATCCCGCCCAACCCCGCAGCTGGCTGAATCCTGGCTGCGGGGCAGCGGGACCGGTCAGGGCCGTAGCGGAGGATTACCGGGTGAACTCGGCGCGCCAGCGGAGCTGGGGCGGGTCTTCGGCGTCGAGGAAGAGCTCGACGGAGCGGGCGGTGAGGGTGGTTCCGGCCAGGGCCTCGAGCTCGCCCCTGGTGAGCGGCCAGGGCATCATGGCCGGGTCGCGGACCGGGTCGGGTCGTCGGTGGCGCGAGCGATGACCAGCAGGGTGCCGCCCGGCGCGACCAGGCCGGGCAGGGCCGCGATGGCGGCTTCCCGGGCCGGGCCGAACAGGGCCTGCACGGTGTAGACCTCGGCGACCAGGCCGAAGGCGCCCTGCCACCGCGGCGGCAGGGCGAGGAGGTCGGCGACCTGGTAATCCACCGGTAGGGGACGACGGCGTGGCCGTCGCGGGCTTCGGCGTACAGGGTCTCGAACCAGCCGTCCGGGTCGCCGCTCGCGGCCGCGGCGGCGGCAAGCTGGCGGGCGCGGCGGCGGATGAGGTCATCCGCGGTCACCGCACCAGTGTCTATCCAGCCGGCGCGCCCGGCGTGACCGGGGGCACGCACCACGGACCGTTCGGAAAAAATAATCAAATTATCCGAACGGGCAGTGGTGTTACGACCTCGGCCCGTGCGGGCTGCGGGTGCTGGGTAAGGTCGGTGCTGTGCAGCCGATCGTCTTGGGACCGAACATGCCGGCGATGTTCTACCGGGGTGACGGGCGGATCGACCGGCTGCGCGGGACGGCCGGGCATGCGGACCGGCCCGAGGACTGGATCGGGTCCGTCACGGCCCGGTTCGGTACGGCCGACGACGGGATGACCCGGCTGCCGGACGGGTCGTTGCTGGCTTCGGCGGTCGCCGCTGATCCGGAGGCATGGCTGGGCGCGGCGCACGTGGCCCGGTACGGCAGCGACACCGGGCTGCTGGTCAAGCTGCTCGACGCCGGGCAGCGGCTGCCCGTCCACGTGCATCCGGACCGGCGCTTCGCGGCCGAGCACCTGGCCCGGCCGCACGGCAAGACCGAGGCCTGGATCGTGCTGGAGGCCGCGCCGGACGCGGCGGTGTACCTGGGTTTCAACCGGGACGTCGGGGCGGGCGAGCTGGCCGGGTGGGCGCGGAGCCAGGACGTTTCGTCGCTGCTGGCGGCGACCAACCGGGTGCCGGTGGCGGCCGGTGACCGCGGGGGCCGGGCAGCTGGTGGCCGGGTCCGGCGCTCCGGTCCCGGTGGGGCGGGGCAGCACCGTGCTGATCCCGCACGCGGCCGGGCTGGTCACGATCAGCGGGACGATCGAGGGCGTGCGGTGCCTGCCCGCTTGTTAGGTCCTTCTTTGCGCGGCGGCTGAGGGCGTCGCGTCCAGGAAGTGCGGGGCGGGCCAGTGGTTTCGGTTGAACCGTTGTGTGACTTTGTCGCGGACTTCGGTGACGCGGTTGGCCGGGACGAGGGCGATGACGCAGCCGCCGAAGCCGCCGCCGGTCATGCGGGCACCCGTCGCGCCGGCCTGCACGGCGGCCGCGACGGCCGCGTCCGCCTGGGGCCAGGAGACCTTGAACTTGTCGCGGAGCGATCGGTGCGATTCTGTGAGGAGCGGGCCGATTTTGGCTGGCTGGCCTTTCCCGAGCGCGTCGGCAGCGTCGCGGACTCGGCGCTGCTCGGCGAGGACGTGCCCGGCCAGGCGGTTCCGGGGCGGGTCGGTCAGCCGCGCCAGGTGGTCGTCGGTGAGGTCTCGCAGCGACCTCAGGCCCAGCGTGATGGCGGCCTGCTCGCAGGCGCGGCGGCGTTCGGCGTACCGGCCGTCGCCGACGGCGCGCCGGGTCCGGGTGTCGATGACCAGCAGGTTCAGGCCGGCCGCGGCCGGGTCGAGCGGGACGTGCGGGCCGGTGCCGGTGCGGCAGTCGAGCAGCAGGGCGTGGCCTTGGCGGCAGAGGAGCGCGGCGATCTGGTCCATGATGCCGCTCGGCACGCCGACGAAGTCGTTCTCGGCGCGCCGGGTCAGGGCGGCGAGCTCGGTCCTGGGCACTGTCCTTTCGTAGAGCTCGGTCAGGGCGAGGGCGGTGGCGCATTCGAGCGCGGCCGACGAGGACAGGCCCGCGCCCGCGGGCAGGTCCGCGTCGATCGCGAGGTCGGCGCCGTGCTTCGAGGTGGCCAGCCTCGCGCAGCGCCCAGGCCACGCCGGCCGGGTAGGCGGCCCAGCCCGTTACCGAGCCGGGCTTGAGGGTGTCGATGTCTCGCACGATCGGGTCTTCTGGCTGCTGTCTTGAGGTCAGGGCGATGCGCCGGTCGGTCCTGCGGGCGGCCGCGACGGTGACCCCGCTCGGCAAGGCGAAGGGGAGGACGAACCCCTCGGTGTAGTCCGGGCCGCCCATCAGGTTGACCCGGCCGGGGGCGAACCATACGCCGTCCGGGCTCATGCGGATCGCCAGTCGGCCGCGGCCTGCCGCGGATCGACCGGGTCGAAGAACACGCCGGCGCCGAACTCGGCGGCGCCCAGGTGCCGGCGGACGCCCGGTGCCCGCAGGGCGGGCGCCAGGTGGGCGTGGAGGTGAGCGGCGGGGTAACCGGCGTGGTCGTTCGGGCGCTGGTGGAGCCAGAGCATGTAGGGCGGGTCCGGACCGAGGAGTCGTTCCAGGCGGCCCAGGACGTCCACCAGGGTCGCGGCCAGGCCGCGGCGGAGTTCCGGGCCCGCGCTGGGCAGGTCGGCGACGTGACGTTCGGTGGAGATCAGCAGTTCGTACGGCCAGGAGGGCGCGTCCGGGACGGCGGTGTGCCATTGTTTGCTTCGGGTGACAAGCAGGTCATCGCGGGGGTCTTTTCGGGCGTCTTTTCGGGCGTCTGGGCAGAGGTGGCAGGCGGGGGCCGAGAGTTCGGCGGCCGGGACGGGCGGGATCATGCCGAACGCCATGACCTGGCTATGCGGGTGCTCGATGGTGGAGCCGATCGCCCGGCCGCGGTTCTCGAAGACGAACACGTAGGCCACGTCGTCGCGGGCCCCGAGCGCGGCGGTGCGCGCGGACCAGCGCTCGACCACGTGAGCGGTGCGTTCCTCGCCCAGGCTCGGGAAGGACGCGTCGTGGTCGGGGCAGTGCAGGACGACTTCGTGCCGGCCGTCGGGCAGGGCCGGCCAGCGGTTCGGGATGTGCCGCACGTCGTACGGCCCGGGCGCCTCCAGGCCGCCCGGGCAGAACGGGCACGGCCCGTCCGGGAGGTTGGGACGCCGCTGGCGCCACGGGGTGACGACCACGTTGGCGCCCGTCAACGGGTCGATGCGCAGCTCAGCCTCGCTCACGGGGTCTCACCATACGCAGTGGGCCGTTTGCCCGGCTACGTTTGCCGGTTACGGCGACGGGCTGCTTGCCGGTTACGGCGACGGGCTGCTTGCCGGCTACGGCGACGGGCTGCTTGCCGGCTACGGCGACGGGCTGTCGGGCAAGTAGATCCAGCCGTGCACCGGCGTTCGCTTCACCCGGGTTTTCACGCGGCGGAAGGAACTGGGGTCGGCCAGGCTGTGGTGGCGGAGGATCAGCTTCTCGTAGACGTAGTCCGACACGATGAACGCGACCTCCGAGCCCGATCCGGCCAGCGCCCGGCGTAGCGGCTGCGCGTCGAGCATGCGGCATAGGTGGGTGACGTCTTCTCCGGCGAAGCCGTTCTCGTCGCGGTACACCGGTCCGATGTGGACCGCGACCCGCAGTTGCATCCGGGCCTGCTCGCAGGAGAGGCGGTTGTGCCTGCCGATCAGGCACCAGAGCCGGCCAGGGAACACGTCGATGATGGGTTGGGCCGCCAGGCCGGGCGGGAAGATCACCAGCGCCCCGTCGCCCCGATCCTCGTGCTGGGCATGGTCGAACGACATCCCGGAGCTGCTGAGGGCCTCGCGCAGCAGCGCGTACAGCCAGGTGCGCAGGTGGAGCTGGATCTCGTGGTCCCGGTCGGCCCGGGTGTATTCGGCGATGTCGACGGCTAGCATGGCGCAGACCTGCCCGCTGATCCGTGGCGCGCCATCGCCGCCGGTTGGTTGAGTCACTCAGGTCTCCCCGGCTACTGCGACATGGCAGCCAGCTACCGGCTCGAGGGCATCGGCCCGCAAGCCCAGTGAGCTTCTGCGAGGCCCTGGGTGCTCGGGGCACGGCCCAGCGCCACCTGGCACAGATGGACTAATTACGGCATATCGGTTTTTAGTAACGATTGACACGTCTAATGAACACACGACTACCGCCCACTCAACCGTCTCGACGGCAACGCCTGTGCAAATGCACGTGCAAAGGCTTTGTGCAGCTCAGCATAGGGTAAAAGTATCGGCCGGGGTGCGTCTTCGCTGGTTTCGGGACTAAATCGGTAAGACCGTTTGGCCGGCGTATCGCTCGGCTGGGTACGTCCGCCTTCGCACGGTCTTGCGCGGGGCGGTCTATGCGCGGGGCGGTCTTGCGCGGGGCGGTCTATGCGCGGGGCGGTCTGTGCGCGGGGCGGTCTTTGCGCGGGGCGGTCTTGCGCGGGGCGGTCTTACTCGGGGCGGGCGTAGCGGGCGGTGCAGAGGGGGACGAAGACGGCGAGCAGGAGTGCCGTCCAGGCCAGGGACGCGATGACCGGGTGCTCGAGCGGCCAGGCGCCGTTGGCGGGCACGACCGGGTTGCCGAAGAGCTGCCGGGACGCGGCGGCCAGGGCACTGATCGGGTTCCAGTCGGCGATCTCGCGCAGCCAGGCCGGCATGCCGCCGGTGGGCACGAACACGTTGGACACCATGGTGACCGGGAAGACCAGGATCGAGGCCTGCGCGGCGGTCTCCTCGTTGCGCGGTAGTTGCCGCCGCCGGGCACCGCGATGGCGCTGCCGAAGATGTAGCCGAAGATGACGACCAGGACGACCGGCGCCCCCAGGGTCAGCACGATGGCGGCCGGGTCGTGCCGGAGCTTGGTGAGCAGCCGCTCGGCGGCGGCCAGCCCGTCGCTCAGCGGAGCCGTGGTTCCGGTGATCATGCCGCCACCCCTTCGTCGCGGCCGGTGCGGTCGTCGCGGCCGGTGCGGGCCGTGCGGCCGGTGCGGTCGAGGAAGACCTCGTCCAGGGTGGGGCGGCGCAGGCCCACGTCTTCGACGCTCACGCCGGCGGCGTCGAGTTGCCTGACGAGTTCGGGCAGCGTGACGACTCCCCCGGCCACCGGCGCGGTCAGCCGCCGTTCGCCGGCCTGGACGACCGGCGGGTGCGACGTCAGGCCCTCGACCAGGGCCACGGCCGCGGCCAGGTCCCCAGGGCGGGCCACCACGACCTCGATGCGGCTGCCCAGGGTGTCCTTGAGTTCGTCCGGGCTGCCCTGGGCGACCGCCTGGCCCGCGTCGATGATCACGATCTGATCCGAGAGCTGGTCGGCTTCGTCCAGGTACTGGGTGGTCAGCAGGATGGTCGTACCGTCGCTGGCAAGTTTCCTGATCGCGGTCCAGATCTCGGCCCGGCTGCGCGGATCCAAGCCGGTGGTGGGCTCGTCGAGGAACAGCACCCGCGGGGTGACGATCAGGCTGGCCACCACGTCCAGCCGCCGGCGCATGCCGCCAGACCAGGTCTTGACCAGGCGGTCGGCCGCCTCGGCCAGGCCGAACTGCTCGAGTAGCTGCCCGGCTCTCGCGCGTGCTGCGCGGCGGCCCAGATGGTGCATGAGCCCCAGGATGAACAGGTTCTCCCGGCCGGTCAGGTCGTCGTCCACCGCGGCGTGCTGCCCAGCCAGGCTGATCAGCTCCCGCACCCGGTCCGGCTCTTGGACTACGTCGTGGCCGGCGACGCGGGCCGTGCCGGCGTCGGGCCTGGCGAGCGTGGCCAGGATCCGGACGGCGGTGGTCTTGCCTGCGCCGTTCGGACCGAGGAGGGCGCACACGCTGCCGGCCGGAAGGTTCAGGTCCAGCCCGTCCAGGGCTGCGACCTTGCCGAACGACTTACGCAGGCCGGTGGCCTCGATCACGATGTCACCTCTCTTTTATCGTACTTAGTACGCCGTATTAAGTACGATGTTACGTCAGGCCGGGTGGCGGCGGCAAACCGGGCAGGATGGAGCCGTGGGCATGAGCGCGAACGGGGAGGAGGCGGCGGGGACGCCGTCTGCGCCGGGGGCGGTGCCTGGGCCGGGGGCGGCGCGGGGCGGGTCCGGGTCGGCCGGGGCGGGGGCGGGGGCGGGGCGGCGGAGGGGGCCGCAGCCGCGACATACACGGCAGGAGGTGGTCCGGGCCGCGGTGGCGATCGCGGACGCCGAGGGGCTGGCGGCGGTGACGATCCGGGCGGTCGCCGCGCGGCTGGGGACCGGGGTGATGTCGCTGTACAGCTACGTGCCGGACAAGCAGACCCTGGTCTACGACATGGTCGAGGAGGTCAGCGCCGAACTCGACCTGCCCGAGCCGAGCGGCGACTGGCGGGCCGACATGCACCTGCTGGCCCGGCTGCAGCGGGCGGTCCTGCACCGCCACCCCTGGATGATCGAGGCCACTACGCACCTGCAGCCGCTCGGACCCGCCATCTTGGCCGCGCTGGAATTCGCGCTGGGCGCGCTGGAACCCACCGGGCTAAGCGCCGGCGCCAGGCTGGAAACGTTTGCCCTGGTCAACGGGTTTGCGGCGGGGCTGGTCCGGGCCGAGCTGGCTACTCAGGCGGCCGCGGTTTCCGAGCCTGACCGGGCGGCGGAGCAGGCCGCACGGCTCCAGGAGCTGCTCGCGACCGGACGGTACCCCCGGTTCGCCGCGGCGGTGGTGCAGAGCGGGCCGCCCGCTGTGGAGCTAGGCGCCCAGTTCGAGCGACTCCTGGACCGGATCCTGGACGGCCTGGTGGCCGGTAGCGGCGCGTAGAACCAGCCGACGGCCTTGATTGCGGCTGGGTGAGGCGTCGAGCGGGCTACGCCTGGTACACGGCGGGGCCGGTGGCGTAGGTCCGGCCGGAGGGTGCGCGCCAGATCAGGACGTCGGGTTGGGCTGTTCGAGGTCCCAGCCTTCGGCTTGTTTGGCGCGGTGGTGATGGCGGCATGGTGGGCTGTCGTCACACGCACATCAGGTCCGCGGTGCCTTGCTCATGGCGGACTTTACTGATGTATTGAGTCCACGATTTCGGTGAGGAGGAATCTCACCTTCGCCGGGATCGGCCGTCCTGGATAGGCCTGCTCAACCAGGTCAAGGCCCTCGTCCACCGTGGTGAACCCGAGCTGGCGGTAGAGCAGGATGATGTCGTCGGCGTCGATCTCGGCGCGGGCCGCGAACAGCTTCATCGCGAGCAGGTACCTCGGGGACGCGACGTCGACGATCAGCGAGTCGCTTGAGTAAAAGCGCTGCGCGTCCGGGTCAGGGCCAGGCAAGAATCCTTTCACCGCGTCGTTCAGCCAGTCTTCGGTCAGTCCCCGGTGTTCCGCTACCGCTGCCGCCGCTTGCCGGACTATGCCGGTAGGGATGAACACCGCATCGAGATCCCTGGTCGCCCGCGTGGCGTCATAAGCCACCGCCAGGGCGGCGCCGCCAACCAGGAAGAGCTCCGCTCTCGCCCCGCGGGCCGCCAGTTCCGCCGACAGGTCATCAAGGAGAGCGCGGATGTCCTCCCGCCCGAGTCCGGTGCTCATGAGCGGTCAAGTGCCCCGCTGGTGATGAAGACACCGCGACGGCGGAACGAAGACGGCGACTCAACCAGGGCGCGCGGGTGGAGGCCTGGCAGGTCGGTGACGAACCACCAGGGCCACGCCTCCCGTCCGGGCAGCCGCGCCCATGACGGAACCTCCCATCCGTCCCGGCGGGCCAGGTACTCGGCCATGGCCGCGAACGCGGCATCGACGCGGATGTCTCCGGTACTCCTGGGGGCGCTTGCCCACATCCGCGCGGCGGCCGGGACTCCTGCATGGCGCAGGACGCTCGTGTAGTCGTCAAGCATCTGGGCGAAGACGTAGCGCCAGAGCCTGCTCAGCCGCTCGCCTTCCTGGAGCATGGCGATAGCGTCGCTGGCGGCCTGGTCAACCGTCTCGAACGCCTGCATCCCCACACCAGTAATGGTATCGATCGCATGCGCCGCAAGGCGTCGGGCAACGCCGTACCGGCCCGCGGCTACTGCTGGCTACCGCGAGCGTGCCTCAGGGGCATGCACGCAGGGAGCTAACGCAGGGCACGCGGCATTCAGCCAATTCGGGCTCCGCGCGCTGGCAGACTATTGACATGCCCCAGACGTACTGGCTCGACCTGTTCACTGTCGAGACCTGGAAAGAATTTCTCGACCATGGAGGCGATGTCACTGGCTTCCGCGAGAAACGCTGGAAGACAGTTCAGAAGATCAAGCGCGGGGATTATCTGCTGTGCTACCTGACCGGGGCATCACGTTGGGTTGGCCTGCTGGAAGTAACCAGCGAGCCTGTCTACGACGAGACTCCTATCTGGAAGTCCGATGTTTTCCCTAGCCGGATAGGAGTCCGCGTCGTTCTAGCGCTCCCGCCAGAGCAGGGGGTTCCGGTCCTGGATATGCGCGACGAGCTCACCGTCTTTCAGGGGCTGGATAACCCGAACCGGTGGCAGGGACCATTCCGGGGATCTCCGGTCAGGTGGAAGGCGCCTGACGGCGAAGCGGTCGTCCGTGCACTGCGGGAAGCTGAGGCTAACCCGGTTGTGCGGCCTCTGGGCAGGCTCGCGACCCGTCGTGCCAGGCCCGCCGAACGGCACGAGACGACTGATGGCACAGTAGTCGTACCAGAGGACGACGAGGGCAAGACGCCAGAAGAGACTGGGCCTGCCGCTACGACCCACACGGAGATCCAGTACCTGCTCCTCAAGCTCGGCGCGGATATGGGCTTTGACGTACATGTCGCCAGCAATGACCAGGGCAGGGAATGGAAGGGCCAGCGCCTCGGCGATATGCTACGCCGCAGGGCAATCCTGCCGAAGCAGTTCGATCCGGTTACTAACCGGACAATCGAGTTGATTGATGTGCTTTGGCTGGACGGCAACTCCATCGAGGCGGCGTTCGAGATCGAGAGCACCACTTCCATCTACTCAGGCATACTGCGGATGAGCGATCTGCTCGCCCAGCAGCCCAATATCTCCGTACCACTTTTCCTCGTCGCGCCTGATGAGCGAAGAGACGAGGTGGTCCGTCAGGTAAACCGGCCGACCTTTGAGCGCATGAACCCGCCCCTGGTTGACGTCTGCCGGTATATATCATTCGAAGGGCTGCGTGAGGCACTGAGCGCCGCGCAGGACTTCATCTCGTTCCTGAAGCCGACCTGGCTGCAGACCATCAGTGAATCATGCGCCCTGGAAGACCTGTAAGCACACGGGACCGCAGGTGGGTACAGCACGCGTTGAGACCCCCTGACTGTCTCGGCAGCCATCGCGCCCAGTGCCGCTGGGCTTTCACCCCGTACCGGTCATGGCCGGATCTCCGAGCTGTCCCGGAGGCAGCCCGGGTAGTAGAGGTTACGGCTGGCGGTGCCGCGTGACGCGCCCGCCGTCGCGCGGCACGGCCAGCTCGCGACCTCGATGCACACGTTCCATTCGTCCGGCCCGCACCGTCCTACGATGGACCCTGGCAGCCACGGCCACCGCGCGCGGTCGCCCTGTTCCTCCTGCTTGGAGCGTGGGTAGCGGACCTCGACCGGGCTCTCATCAGGGAACTTGCCGTCGTTGTCCTCGTCGTCCATGACCTGGCTCCACTTCCAGAGCCAGGCGGACAATGTGTGTCATTTGAGCTGCACCGTGGGCTGTCTTCATACGCACATCAGGTCTGCGGTGCTTTCCTCGTGGTGGACAAGGAAACGTCACCTGTGCGCTGAACTGCGCAGCCACCACCTCGCTCTCATCGACGCCGGGGTCGCCGAACTCCAGCGGCCCATCTGGTGATGGGGCAGAGGCATCCTCCACTACGACCTCCCCGCACTGTGACGCCGCGAAAGCACCTCAACTCAATTATCTGACCGGGAATCGCGGTTAGCCGGGCATCGGAAGGCGGCGCACACGGAGTGAGTCCTCGTGGAGGACGACGATGGCCCCTGCAGTGAGGTCCTCGGCTACCTGGTCCAGATTGGCGAGGATGATTGCCGCTTGTTCGGCTGCGCGTCGCCCGGCCAGCCGCCGGATCAGGATCACTGATGGCGTGCTAGCACCGGACCGAGCGAGCAAGCCGCCGAAATCGGTGTCAGCCGAGACCAGGATGCGCTCGTCAGCCTTGGCGTGCTCTAGCACAACGTAGTCTGTCGCTGCCTGCATCCGGAGATCCCGCAGGTGGACCGCGTCATGTCCGGCCGCTTTCAACGCGTCGGCCAGGAGCGGCGACAAGTTGTTGTCGATGAGGAACTTCACGCGGTCCGCCGAAGCGGCAGCTCCCGTTCCTGGAGTGCCTCGGCAGCGTACAGGAGGGACTCGCGGATGTCCGCCGGAGTCAGGTCCGGGTGCTCGGCGAGGATCTCGTCGGTCGTCATCCCGTCCGCGACCATCGCCACGACCGTGGAGACCGGGAAGCGCAGCCCCCGGATGCAAGGCAGCCCGCCCATGACAGCCGGGTCGGTGGTGATGCGTTCGTAGGTCACGTGTTCATGCTAGCCGCGAGTGGCGTCGCGGCTCAGACTGCCCCTTACGCGGTTGTAGCGGCCCGGCTGATCTCGCCCAAGGCCGGGAAACTTCTCCCACACGCCTCCCGGATTGGGCCTAGAGCCACGCAGCGTCATGAAGCAGCAGGAGTAGTAGAAGTTGCGGCTGGCAGTGCCGCAGGGAGCGCGAGGGGGTCGGCCGGCTCCGGGGCCTCGGCGCACACGTGCCATTCGCGTTGTCCTGCGATGGAATCCGGCAGCCACGGCCAGGCACATACATCTCGATGGTGTGCTCATGGCTAACCGAATCTAGCCGGTTACAGTCAGCTCAGGCCCTGACAGGTGGGGCATCACGCGTGTCAGGGCAGTATTAGAAGGGTGTCCACTGAGATGCCTGGACCGGAATGCTGCGAGCACTGCGCAGAGATAACACTGTTGCGCGAAGAGGTCGCTGCGCTTAGGGCACGTCTGAATGCGCTGACCACCTTGCCGCTAAGCGCCAGCGGCCCCTTGCCGCTGCAGGTTGAACTCGAGGTGGCCGCGAAAACGCCGCCGAGGCTAACCAGATCGCGCTACGGCCAGCCTTGCTGCACGATCTCGGGGCCATGCCGTTCGAGTCCGGTGCGCTGATCAGCCGTAGCCTCTGGGTAATCTTCATCGGCGAGTGGGGAGTCTGGACCCATGCGGTCTTGCCCGTCGATGACAGGCTCGACATGCCCGACCAAGAGAACATCACCGGCCAGTGCGACCTCGTCGGCAGCCTCATGGGGCCACCCCTATGCCACGACGATGAGAAGGCGATGATCGTCCTGCGCAGGCCGGGGTCGGCGGAGATCAGCGAGGCCGATGCGTACATCTTCCGCCTGCTGCGCCAGGCGGCCAGCGGCCGGGAGACCGCGCCTTGGGCATTCCACGTGGTGGGCCGGACGGAATACGGGAGGTGACTGAGCGCGAGGCCTCACAGGACACTGCTGGCTGAGTCGCGTTCATGCTGCAGTAGGTAGCCAGAGCCACCGGGACGGACCGTCCTGCTCTGACCCGGGAGCGGGAGCGAACCTGTGTCATTGTTACTTGCATCGTGGACTATGACTACACGTACAGATTTAAGCCTTGAACTGCGGAAACAGTCTCAGAGCTTGGTGCGGCGGCGACGTCAGAGTGAGCAGCTGCCCGCTCACCACGAGACCTACATCTACTGGTCAATGATCATCGTCATGAGGGGCCGCCTCGCGCGCACACCCGCCGGGCCAGGACCAAGCCCAGCCGTCAGACAGCTGAATCCGCGCGCCGCGGTCAGCGTTTGAGCGCTTCCTGCAGCTCGCTGGTGATCTGGTCGATCGTGGCGTCCACCTTGTGCTTGACGACCTGGCCGGCACCGGTAAGCGCCTTGTCGACCGCCTTCTCGATGACGGGCTCGCTGCTGACCACGAGTAGCCCTGCCTGGTCAGCTGTGAGTTGCTCAGCCGCCTCACGGACTTCCTTGCGAGGAAGAGCTCCGCCCCCGAACCACTCAGGGATGACACGGATGCCCGGCCGGTCCATCCGCTTCACCACACGAGGCTTGCCGTTCTCCTTATCGATCACGGCCGCGTCCAGCGTGCCGACCGCACCGTCCTTGTAGAGCTGCTCGATGGTGGCCAGAGCCTGCTCCGCATCCGCGACGCTGCCGAACGCCGCGACATGCACAACCAGCTGGTCCTTATCAGCCATGACATCTCCCTTGCCGGGTCAACCTCGGGTGGATGAGCCCGGAGCGGCGCCACCGCCGACCAGCTGCAGCAGCAATCACCCTGCCGCGAGCATAGCGCTCGGGCTCTGCACCAAAACGTCCCGATTCCCTGGGCGGGGTAGGCGACCTGGTAGTCGCGCAGGTATGGGGAAGACCCGGTCTGCCGAGACCTGTGAGACGCTGGCCGAGGCTGTCGAGATTGCGCTCAGGGAGCGGCTCGACCGTGAGCACGCCGCGACGGACATCACCGTGGTGCGCCGCAGCGGCGCGGACGCGCTGGCCTGGCCGCCGAATTCTGCGCCGCCATCGCCGACGACGAGCTCCGTGTCATCGAGATCACACCGCATGACTACCGGAGAATGGCCGAACTGCTCACCACCTACTCATCGCTGCGGCTCCAGGTGGTGGATGCTTGCGTGATAGCGCTTGCTGAGCGACTGGACCTGCACGAGGTCGCCGCCCTTGACCGCCGAGACTTTCTTCTGAACTGGGAAAACAGTCAGCGGCTGACGACTGTTCAGGTGAGTAGCGGCTAGCGCGGCCGCGCGCATCCGAGTTTCATGGTCATGGCCAGTTCTGGGACGCTATGACGGCTCCGGCCTGCTTTGCCCTTTCCCTCGCAAGTCCCGTCGCGGCGTGCGCTCAGTGCACCTTAAGGTCGTATGTCCTCGCTTTGCTGCAGGCGCTTCACCCTGACCTGAGGCTCATCGCCATTGATCACGCACCAGCCGAGGAAGGCGGCACTACAGGACGGCAACTCATCGCGTTCCGGTGGATTCCTCCCCATACGGGCGGGGTGGACTTTGAAACCCGTTGCTCCTCTCGGGCGATTTCGTACCACGAATTGGCCCCCGCTGTCCTGGAGACGTCACGGCGCTCAGATAATTCCGCCGCATCCGCGCGTGGCGTATCAGCGGTGGCTCCCGGCGCTCTGCCCCGGTGACGACGCCGGTGGCGCCTGCTGTTCCGGCCATCGACCGAGCGAGGGAAGCAGACATGAGAGTAAAGAGGAACCCCATCCGTAGCCAGTCAGCCCGGTTTCTGACCGACGGGGAGAAAAGAGTGCGCGGCACCTTGATGCTCTTTCCTGGTGAGGTGGCCGCCGTGGCTAACCCGGCGGAATCGTTGAACTACGTCCTCACGGGCATCTACCTGACCATCGCTCTCCTCCTGTTCCACACGATGGGGTACCTGGGTATCGCCATCGGATCCCTTGTCGCGTGGGGAGCCGGACACGTCATCATCAGGACGCGGGCGATCAGGAAGGACGGGCGGCGACGGCGTGACGGTCATCCCGCTCGACCTGATCACCAGCATCTGGACCAAGCGGCTCACCGGGATCGCCGGGCGGCTCGGCTGCCGGAGCCTCCTGGTGGCAACGGCGGACGGAGCCGAGCACGAGTTCCGCGGGAAAATGGGCGGCTGGCCGCCCGATCTCACCGGCGCCCTGACCGCGCGGCCGCGAGGTGCGCGCCACGCCCGAGGGCGTCGTGATCATGCCGGGGTCAGCGCCCGGGGAAGGCTGAGCCGCGGCCGACGGTTAACGTTTTCGATTTGGCACCATGCCCTATTTGCCAGTTTCTGGCCATGATCTGATCATCGTTCCGGCCCGGGAGGCCAGCATGTGCGTGATTATCGCTTGCACAACGGAGTGTGGATTCACGCGCAGAGCGTCGGCTGACCTGGAATGATCCGTAACCCGCACGCTGTCGTGACCGGCGCAGCTACTAAAAAGCTGCACGGCCAACGAGATCAGGCCGTATGTGAGATTCGTTCAAGCTGGCCGGGCTGGGAGTACCCGACCGACGTGCATAACGCGAACACTATCTTGCGTCACCTCGTAGAGCACACGGTACTGATCGAGGCGTAGCCTTCTGAAATCGGTCTCACCAAGAGAGCTGCTTCCTTCTGGCCGCGGTTCGACGGCCAGCGCAGCTATCCCGCGGGGCGATATGTCTGACTCCTTCGGGATCCGTAACGCGCAGCGACCGATAGGCGTTCATAGCTGCGGACAGCCATATGACGGCTAAAGTCATGACTCCACGTCAAGGGATGCCATGAACTCGTCATGCGGGACGCCCGGCTCATTACGCGCGTTGATCGCCTCGCAGAGGGCGATGTCACTGTCGTCCTGGAACCGCTGAAGTTCATCAAGATCATCGACCAATATGAGCACCGCTGCAGGTTGCCCGTGCTCCGTGAGCACAACACGTTCATGGCTGCGCCGGGCACGGTCGACCAGCTCGGCCAGATGACTGCCGGCTTGAGGAACCGGACACATGAACGTCATTCCAGCACGGTACAGCTGGATGCCGACAGTTGCCGGGTACGGCGCGACTGCTGCGGCAGCACGCCGACGCGGGCCGCTCAGGGGACGCCTCCCGGCCGAGTCGGTACACGGCTTCGGGCCATCCAGGAACTGCCCGAAGGCCGCGATGGCGGCGGACTCCGCAGCGGCCATCCGCTCCCGGGCGCCCGATCTGTCATCCGCCAGCATCATGGGACCAGGTTGAGGGGTTTTCCGCCATGAGCATGGGACCACCCGGTCGCCACTAGTGGGACCAGCGGCGTGGTACGTCGCTTGTCCCGCGTCATCCCGGTTTGATCTGCGCCAGTCGAGCGGCTGGAGGTCGCCGGGATGGTGTACCGGGAGGTGTCTGTGATCGAGGTTCGTGAAGCGCTGCGGGCGTGGCTCGCGGGGAAGAGCGAGCGGGCGGTGGCCGCGCAGGCCGGCGTTGACCGCAAGACCGGCAAGCGTTATGTCAGGGCTGCTGTGGCGGCCGGCCTGTTGCGGGATGGGGGTGAGGGGCAGCTCACCGATGAACTGATCGGCCAGGTCGTGTCGGTAGTGCGGCCGGTACGGCCGGACGGGCACGGCCAGGGCTGGGCGGAGCTGGAGGCCCGCCGCGAGCAGATCGCGAAGTGGGTCGAGGGCGACGTGCCGGTGGTGAAGATCGGGATCTTGCTGGCCCGGCAGGGCGTGATGGTGGCGGAGCGGACGCTGCACCGGTTCGCGGCCGAGCGGTGCGGTGGCCGCAAGGTGACCACGCCGGTCGATGACGGGCCGCCAGGCGGTGAGCTGCAGATCGATTTCGGGGATCTGGGGCTGATCCCGGCGGGGGATGCGGCAGGCGGCGCAAGCTGCGGGCGCTGGTGTTCACCGCGTGCTTCTCCCGGTACATGTTCGTCTACCTGACGTTCTCGATGACGCTGGAGGAAGTCATCGCCGGGTGCGAGGAGGCCTGGCAGTTCTTCTCAGGGGTATTCCGGGTCCTCGTCCCCGACAACATGAGCCCGGTCGTCGCCAAGGCGGACGCGGTGAACCCGCAGCTGACCCGCGAATGGCTGGAGTACTCCCAGGCGCGGGGTTTCGCCACCGACCCGGCCCGGGTCCGTCATCCCCGGGATAAGCCCAGGGTCGAGGCCGGCGTGAAGTTCGTGCAGGGAAATTTCTTCGCGGGGGAAAGTTTCCTGGACCTGGCGGACGCGCGGTCGAAGATGGCCGCGTGGCTGGGCACGGCGAACACGCGGGTGCACGGCACCACCCGGCAGGTGCCCGCGGTGGTGTTCGCCGGGCAGGAGGCGCCGTGTCTGCTGCCAGTTCCCGCCGGGCGGTACCAGGTTCCGTACTGGGCGGAAGTGAAAGTCCACGTCGATTACCACATCCAGGTGGCCAGGGCCTTGTATTCCGTGCCGTGGCGGCACGCCGGGGCACGCGTGATGGCCCGCGCTGATGAGCACCTGGTGAAGGTGTACTTGCGAGACCAGCTGATCAAGACCCATCCGCGGAAACATCCCGGCGGGCGGTCGACCGACGCCGCGGACATGCCACCGGGGGTGGAGGGGTATGCCACCCGCAGCGTGGACCGCCTGGTCGCCCAGGCCGCGTGCTATGGCCACAGCACCGGGATCTACGCGCGGCGGCTGCTGGACGGCGATCAGCCGTGGATGATGATGCGGTCGGCCTACCGGCTGATCGGGCTGGCGAAACGCTACGGCGCCGAGGCCGCCGAGGCGGCCTGCGCGCGGGCCCTGGACGTCGACGTCATCAACGTCTCCAAGATCGAGTCGATGCTCAAGAACGCCACCGAGAAGGCCCCGGCGGCGGGCGGCCTCGCTGCGGCGGCCAGCAGCGGCCGCGGCCGGTTCGCCCGGGACGCGGCCGAGTACGCCACCGCGACCGGGGTGCGCCTGCGGGTCCTGCCCGGCGGCGGACCCGCCGCTGCGGCCGGCGGTAAGGGCGGCCCGCCAGCCCGCCCCGGCGGACGGTCCTGACCTGCCCGCTCATCCCTGCAGTCCGCCAGGAACCACCCCGCCTGCCCAGCGCGGCGACGGCAAGCTCCCCCATTCCCCCGGTTCTTTTCATTCTCTGTCTTTTCTTCTCCGAGAGGAAAAGGAAAAGAAAGGCCTCTGCCATGACCGACCAGATATCGCACCAGCTGCCGGGCCAGGCCCTGCCGCCCGGCCCGCTCACCGGCCAGCCGCTATCGCCGGCGACGGGCCTGCGCCGCTGCAAGCAGCCTGGATGCGGCACCGAGCTGCCTGCCGCCGGGCGCGGCGCACCCCGCCTGTTCTGCAGCCCGGCGTGCTCACGCAAGTGGCACAACGACAACCGCTCCGCCGCGGGTGCCGCCGCAGGCCAGCAGGCCGCCGCGCTCGCCGGCCCGGCAGAGGGCGGGCCGCTGGCTGGCCTGCACCAGCTGCTGACCCAGGCCGCTGGCCTGGTCAGCGCCGCCGCTGCCCAGCTGGCCGCCGCCGACCCCGGCAAGGTCACCACGGCACTTGCCGCTGCTGACGCCGCCCGCGGCCAGGCCCAGGCCGAAACCGCTGTCGCTCTCGCCCGGGCCGGCCAGGCCACCCAGGCCGCCGCGGCAGCTACCGCGGCGATGCACGCCGCCCGCCACGACACTCAGGCCGCGCTGGAAGCCGCCGACCAGGCCCGCGCCGACGCTGAGGCCGCCGACGCCCGCGCACAGGCCATCCGCGAACACGCCGACGCCCAGGTCACCGAAATCCGCCAGCAAGCCGACGCCGCCATCACCGCCGCCCGCGGCGCGGCCAGCACCGCGGAAACCGGCCGCGACGCCGCGCTCGCTGACGCCGCCCGGGCCCGCCACCACGCCGACACCGAGATCAGCCGGGCCCGGCAAGCCGAAGCCGACGCCCGCGCCGAAAACGACCACGTCCGCGCCGACGCCGGCCGCGAACGCGACACCCAGGCAGCCGCCTTCACCGCCCAGCTCGCCGCCGTCCAGGACCTCGCCGGAACCTGGCGCGCCCGCGCCGAGCACGCCGAGCACCAGCTCGACCTCGAACGCGACCACCAGCGCCGCCTCACCGTCCAGGCCGCCGCCCCATCCGCCAGCAACCCCAACCCCGGCAACGGCGCACCCGCCGTCAAGACCACCACCGCCAGCCGGCCCTGACCCCCGCCGCGGGCCGGGGCACCACCGCCAGGCTGGCCAGCCCCGGCCCGCACCCCGCCCGCCTGCCACGGAAGGACCACCCATGTCAGCACTGACCGACCCGCTCGACCCCGACCTCAAAGCCACCCTGCGCGCCCTCAAACTCGGCAAGCTCACCGCCACCCTGCCCGAGCGCCTCACTCTCGCCCGCCAGACGGACATGCCGCACGCCGACTTCCTCCAGCTGATCCTGTCCGACGAAGTCGCCCGCCGCGAAGCCGGATCCATCGCCCTGCGCGCCAAAAACGCCGGCCTGGACCCCGCCATGCGCACCGAAACCTGGGACCCCACCGCCGCCATCCGCTACGACCAGCGGCTGTGGAACGAGCTGGTCTCCCTGCGGTTCCTGGACGGCCCCCACGGCGCCCTGATACTGGGGCCCGTCGTTATCCACGGGATCCCGACCCGCCCTCATCAATGTCATCGACGATGAAGATGATCTTGTTCCGCCATCGTTGCTGACTTCTTATCTACGGGGTTGCAGCGATGAGAAGGAACGGGGGCCATGGCCTATTGCCTGGCGGTGCGGCCTGCGGGCGGGGACCGCACGTGGACGGTGGTCGATGCGTCGTATGCGACAGTCGGCCCGGTTGAGGAGTGGCTGGAGGCGCACCGGCACCTG
The DNA here is from genome assembly GCA_963819785.1 of uncultured Actinomycetes bacterium. Lineage (GTDB taxonomy): Bacteria > Actinomycetota > Actinomycetes > Streptosporangiales > Streptosporangiaceae > Palsa-504. The sequence goes on from CAWFXW010000033.1 coordinate 44,350, forward strand.
TGGTCGCCGAACACGGTGCGCGGCTACGCGACCTCACTGGCGCAGTGGTGGTCGTTCCTGGAACAGCGCGGCGAGGCCGGGCGGTGGACCGAGGCGGGGGTGCCGGCGGTATCGGGATTCTTGTCGTGGCTGCGCAACGGCCGCACCGTCGAGCACGCTCTGGCGGCACCAGCCGAGGTCCCGTCGGCGGAGACGCTGCACGCGCGGCTGGCCGCGCTGATCTCGTTCTATCAATGGCAAGAGGCGGTCCACTCGGTGCCGGTCGCGGGGCGGCTGCTGCGCGGGCGGGCTGCCCGGATGCCGTCACGGGGGCTGCTCGCGCACCTGGACGCGCGGCGTGAGGCTGGCCCGTCGTCGCTGGTCAAGGTCCGCCGTCACCGGCGGGACCGGCCTCCGCTGCTGCTGCCGCACGAGATCCAGGCG
>CAWFXW010000034.1:0-336628 GCA_963819785.1 uncultured Actinomycetes bacterium
GAAGGCACACGCTGGCCACCAGCTTGCTGCGGCACGGCGCGACGCTCACCCACATCCGCCGCTACCTCGGGCACGTCTCGGACCGGATGGCCGAGCACTACGTCCAGCTCAGCCACTCCGACCTGGAAGACGTCCTGCAGCATGTGTGGGTCGCCGGGCCCGGTGCCGCCTGCCCCGGCACGCTGCTGTCCGGGCCGGCCGCGCCGCTGACCCGCGAGCAGGCCGAGGCGCTCGCGATCGACCTGTCGCGGCGCAGCACCCCAGCCGATGGCGGGTTCTGCACCTTCCAGCCCGTCGTGGACGGCGGCGCCTGCCCGTGGAACCTGGACTGCCATAACTGCGCCAAGTTCGTGCTGTCCGGTGCAGACCTGCTCTACTGGCGGCGCAAGCGCGAGCAGTGGTACTCCATCGCCGAACGCGCCCCCGACAACGCCACCGCCGCTTACCTGCACGACGCCTTCGCCCCCACCGCGGCTGCCATCGACGGGCTGGAAGCTGCCCTGGCCGGCCTCGGACTGCTCGACGACGCGCTCGCCCTGGACCTGCGCCGGCCCCAGGACTACTTCCAGCGGGTCTGGAACATAGGCTTCCGCGCCACACAGCTCGCCATCACCGGGTCAGCCGAGGATCCCCTCCCCGAAGACCAGCCACAGGCCGGCGGCGATGGACCCGCAGAGCTGGAGGAAACAGCATGACCCCGGACCGCACCGCGGCCGCGATCGCGGCCCGCCGCCGCGCCGCCGAGCAGAAACTACAGCAGGTCCGCGACGCCGTCGCCAGCCTCAAGCGCCGCAAGACCCCGGTCACCTACCCCGCCGTCGCCCGCCAGGCCGGGGTATCCCGCACCTTCCTCTACGCCAACCCCGACGCCCGCGCCCTGATCAGCAACGCCGTCAGCAAACCCGGCGGGCCTAAAGCAGCCGCTCACCAGGGCAGCGGTGATCACGACCTGCCCTGGCGGGAACGCGCCCTCAACGCCGAGGCGGCGCTCACCGCAGCACACGCCGAGATCACCGCGCAGCGGCACCGCACGGCCATCCTCCTGGGCCAGGTCCGCGACCTGGAACACGACCTGTCACCGCAGGCAGCGCAACAGCTGGCCAGCGAGAACACCACGCTCAAGCACCGCGTCCGCGAGCTCACCTGCGACAACAAGACCCTCGACGAGCGGCTGGAAGCCGCCCGCTCCAACAACCGCTTCGCCGACAGGCGCATCGCCCAGCTCGAAGCCCAGCTCACCGAACGCGCACCCGCCCGCTGACATGACCGGCCCCGGCGACGCCGGCCCGCTCGGCACGATGCCCCTGTTCGATATCAAGATCCCGTTGACACCCGCCAGAGCCACGGCAATCCGCCGGGCACTGGCCGCGCTCGACGCCATCACCGCCCGCCGCCGCGAACTCGACCGTCACGAGCACCAGCTCATCACTGAGGCCCGGACCGCCGGCGCAACCTGGCAGCAGATCGCCGCCCGCCCCGGCCGCAAGGACCGGCAAGCCGCCCAGCAACGCCACCAGGCGCTCACCCGCACGCTCGCCGCAGGCCCGCCCGCCTCGCGGACGCATCCGTGACATCCCGGCAGACTCACGTCACGCACATGCACGCGACGTGAAAGCCCAGGTCAAAGGCAGGTTAACAGTCCGACCGGTCGGAAAAATCGACGAGGCCCACCTGCTCTCCCACGACCAGCTCGAGGCGATCCGGATGCTGACCAGCGCCCAGCTCGACTCCGCCAGCCCGCTGGCCGTCCTGCTCCTGGGCCAGCCCCAGCTGCGGGCCAGCATGCGGCTCGGCGTGCTCGCCGCCCTGGACCAGCGGATCGGCGTCAGATACGCGATGGCGCCGATGACCCGCCGAGCGAAACCGGCGGGTACCTGCGGCATCACACCAAGCTCGCCGGCCGCGCCGACACCCTTTTCAGCGACGACGCCGCCGAACTGATCCACCAGGCCAGCCGCGGCTACCCCCGCGCGGTCAACCGGCTCGCCGCCGCCGCCCTGCTCGCCACCTACACCACGCACAAGACCATCGCCGACACCACCGCCGTCCACGCCGCCATCACCGAGGTAAACGACCAATGACCCCCCGCGCCCTGGCAGGCACGCTGATCTCCCACGCCGCCGGCCTCACCAGCGACACCGCCGCCGCCGAACTGATCTGCGCCCACCACACCTGGCTGACCAGAGCCGACTTCGCCACCGGCTACATCGACGCCGGCACCCGCCACGACCAGCACCCCTACGCCTACATCGACTGGGAACACGCCATCACCGCCCTGGACACCCGCCAGCTCAGCTGCTCGCCCTCAGAAGCCGCCGTCCTGCGCATCGCCGCCAGCCTCGGCGACCACCACATCCCCGTCCACCTCGCCCGCGTCCTGGGCAGCCTCGACCACACCAACATCGCCCTGGTCACCACCGCCATCACCCGCGCGAACGGGTAACCGCGCAACCAGGCCACCACCGCGACAACCCGGGCACCACCAGGCCCCGCCGACCCGCCGGCGGGGCCTTTCCCATCACCCGTCATGCCCACCCAGCATGACGCCGACATGCCCAACCAGCGCGTCGCGGAACAAGGCCAACCACATCCTGTGCCCTGGGCTCACGACCGCAGGCCTCCCGACAACGCGATGCAGCCCGATCCCGGGAGCAAGCTGCGTGCAAGGAGGCTTGAATCCCGCCCGCTCGGCGGCAGAAGCGAGCGGCGGACGTCTCGGCGCAAATGCATAACGATGAAAGCCCGGTCTTCATAATCGCGGACAGGTTCAGCTGCTATGCCGCCAGTGGTAGCAGTCCACGGTCCTATCAGGCGCATAGCATCTGCCCCAGAGACCTCGCAAGTTGCCGCTAACATCGTCTCGGCTGTCTCGGACAGGCGGCGTTACCGTGATCGTAGTAATAGGACGTAGCCCCGGGAGGCGCCTGTTTAGCGGGATCTGCTTGATGAGGGGACGTCCTCCTGGTGCGGTAGTGCGGGCTTGGTGTCCCAAACGCATCCAGAGAGGACGTCCTGATGAGCAAGGGTAGCGGGGTTTCGCGGTCGGACCGGCGGCGGAACGGGCGGCGGGAGCGGCTGCGGGGGCTGCTGCCGCGCGACGGCGCGGTGGTCGGGATTGACCTGGGGGATGTGAGGCAGGCGCTGTGCGTGATTGATCATGACGTGCGGGTGCTGTGGCGGAAGTCGCCGCGGGTGAAGGCGCACCGGCTGGGCGGGGCGCTGGATGAGGCGGCCGCGGCAGCGCGGGCGGCCGGTTTCTCGCGGGTGACGGTGGCGTGCGAGCCGACGGGGCCGCGGTGGATGCAGGTGCAGCGGCTGTGCGCGGAGCGGGGCCTGGACCTGGTGTGCATCCAGCCGCTGGTCAGCCATGTGGCGCGGGAGCAGGAGGACCTGACGGCGCATAAGCGGGATGAGCCGGACAGCGTGCTGATCGCGCGGCTGGCGGCGGAGCTGCACTGTTACGTGCCGGAGGAGACTGGATGAGGTGTGGGCGCACCTGCGGCACCTGGGGCGGCGGCGGGCGCAGCTGGTGCGGGCGCGAACCGCGTCGGTGCTGCGGGTCCGTGATTTCCTGTCGGTGGCGTGGCCGTCGGTGCCGGGGGCGTGCGCTCACCCGTTTGATTCGGTGACCTGGCTGGCGGCACTGCAGGTGGTGGCGGGGCGGTGCGGCGCGGACCCGGCCCGGCTGGCCGCGATGGGTGATGAGGACTTCGCGGCGCTGGTGCGGGACGCGGTGCCCGGGTGGGGCGGGAAGCGGGCTGACAGGCAGGTCGCCCGGACGGTGTTCGCGGTGCTGGACGACCCGGACGCGGTGGGCTGGTCGCGGCGGGGCCTGTTCCGCCGCATCGCCGATGAGCTGGCCGACCTGCAGCGTGCCCGCGCCCAGGCGGGCTCGGTGCAGGCGGACATGGCCCGCGTCCTGGGAGAGGAGCTGGGCCTTGCCCGGCTCGGGGACATTCCCGGCCTGACGGTCGCGGGCGCGGCCGTGATCTTGGCCGAAGCTGGCGATCCCCGCCGTTACGAGACGTCGAAATCGCTGGTCAAGCACGCCGGCCTGTCGCCGGCCGATCACGCGTCGGGCGCGTTCGAGGGCGAGTCCCGGATCTCCCGCCGCGGCCGGCCAGCACTGCGGACCGCGGCGTGGCGGATGATCTTCCCGCTGCTGCTGCACAATCCCGTGATGGCCGCGAAGTACCAGGCCATGATGGCCGCGGCGGAAAGCCGCCGCGCGCGGAAGCGCAGGCCAGGCCCGGGTCCCGGCAGGCCCTCGCCGCCGGCCGCGCCGTCCGCTCCGCCCGCGCGAGGGCACGCGTCGCCTGCGCCGCGTCGCTGCTGCGCTGGATCCGCTTCATGGCCGTCCACGGCGCGGACTGGGACCCCGTAGCCGCATCAGGCGGCCACCTGGGCCCGCCCAGAGCCGCCGGAGCCGCCTGACCGGCGATTCCCGCGACGGCCAGATCACCGGACCCCCGTAAGGACCATCCCCCCCGCGGACAGGGAGGGCGAGCCCGCATCGTCGCTGGCGGCACCATGACCCCGTGAACCACCCTGGGCAGCCCTCCCCGGTCCCCGGTCCTTCCCGCCAGCCCGGTTGAACGCTGTCGGGGCAGGCCGCACGCACGGCCGAGCCCGCTTGAGCTACGTAGGGACGGGAAGGAACCGGCAGACCGGAAGCCGGGCACCCGCGCGCAGCAGCACCACGCGACGCGGGCCATCAGCATGCCCCGCGAACCACCACCCGCGCCACAGCCACGGCCGCAGCAGAAAACCACAGCTCACCAAGCCGTCATCTGCAGCCCCGCAGCCCATCCCGCACCACTTGACAACATCCTCTTACGCTGGTGGGTCATTACCTATGCAATAGCGCGCGTTTTGACCCACGATCCCTATCTCCGCGGCCCGCCTCTGAAATCCCAGGCCAGGCTCGATTACTTGTCAGCTAACGAATAGCTATGCAGATCGGCATGGCTCGCTCATCGGCAGATCCGGAGGACATCAGCGCCCAGATTGACCTGATCGGTTTTGCCTTGACTGATGATCGGCATGAAGCCGTCGGCCGGGGAACGTCCGCTTCTGCATATCGCACGGGAGCCGCTGGCCGGGTTGCGCTGGGTGCTGTCCCCGGTGCTTGACGGCCGGGGCAGGTGCGGCGTGCGGGCAGCTGGTTCTGCTTTGTGCGCGGGCGGCCGGTAGGGTCTTCGTCTGCCCGTGAATCAGCCCAAGCCGCAAAAACCAAGCGGCCGCATCCCGCCCGGCGGAATGCGGCCGCTAAGCAGCGGGTCGCGGCGGGTCAGCTCTTCGCGGCGGGCGAGTTTTCCCGGTCGCTGGGCGCGGCGGCCTGCGGCTTGGGCTTGTAGGCCAGGGTGAACCAGGCCCCCACAGCGAAGACCACGCCGACCACGAACGAGCCGGTCGCCTTCAGCGGGTGGTGCCCGCTCGATCCGGCGATGTGCCCGGGGATGAAGCTGGGCACCGACTTGGCGGGCTCGGCCAGGTAGATGACGGCGACCACGATGAACACGACGGCGATGACGCCGAGAATCACGGCGAGGATCGTCCTGCCCGACGACCTCGCGCTTGATCCGCTCGTAGAACTCACAATTCCTCCTCGGTGCGGGCATGCGGTAAAGCTGTCTTAGTGCCGGCCGGTCGCGGTTCTACGGGTCCGCCCGGGTCGCGTCGGCTGTGACGGGTCAGAGTCCGCAGCCAACTAGGAAAATCTACCGTCGGCTGACCCTCCGGGTGCGCAAGAAGTCGCGGATGACGTACTCGCCGAGACGTTCGGGTGCTGCCTGCAACACCCGACCTCCGTTCCTTCTCGCTACATTGTCAACGAACGCGCTGAGCCGGGCATCGTCCGCAAGCATGAAAATATTGAGCGCGGCATGCCGCCGGGTCATCTTATCCACCTCGGCCAAGGTGAGTTCGAGGGTTTCCGGCGAAGGCGGCCAGTCGAACCAGGACCGCCCGTCCCGCTGCAGGTGAGCAGTGGGTTCGCCGTCGGTCACGATCAGGACAACCGGCTCGTGCTCGGGGTGCCGGTCGATGTGGCGCCCGGCGATCATCAGCGCGTGGTGCAGGTTGGTGCCCTGGACCATGTCCCAGCCCAGCCCGGCCAGGTCGGTCTCGCGCAGCTCGCGCGCGTAGTTGGAGAAGCCGACCACCTGGACGGCGTCCTGCGGGAACCGGCTGCGCAGCAGCGCGTGCAGCGCCAGGGCGGTCTGTTTGGCCGCCGCCCACGTCCCGCGCAGCTGCATCGAATAGGACAGGTCGACCAGCAGGGACACCACCGCCGCGGTGCGCCGCTCGGTCTCCGCGACCTCAAAATCACGCGCCGAGAGTTTGATCCGGCCGTCCAGCCCGCCGCGGCGGAGCGCGTTGCGCACCGTGGCCGGGACGTCGAGGGGCTGCTCGTCGCCGAACTCCCAGGGCCGGGTGGTGCCGGTCAGCTCGCCCGCCTGCCCGGCGTCCCGCTGGTCGTGGTCGCCCGGCCCCGTGCCCGAAGTTCATGTCGGTGAAGATCCGGCGCAGCGCCGTGTCGCCCAGCCGGCGCACCGCCTTGGGGGTGAGCTCGAGGCGCCCGCCGTTGCGGGTCAGGTACCCCTGCCGTTCGAGCTCGCGCTCGATCCGGCGCAGCGCCGCGACGTCATCGACCGCCTGCCGGCCGAAGGCCCGCCGGACCGCGTCCTCGTCGATGTCGTCCAGGCTCGCGCCGGGGTAGTCCTGCCCGAATGCGTTCTCCAGCTCGGCCAGGTCGGCGAGCTCGGCCAGGGCCGTGGTCGCGTCGCCGAGGCCGAGTGGTTCCTCGCCGGTCATCTGGACGCCGCCCATCATGCCCGCCCGGTCCAGGTCCGGCCGCCGGGACCGCAGCGCGTCGGCGAGCCGGGCCATCTCGCTCTCCAGCCCGGCGTCGCCCAGCGCGCCAGCCATCAGCTCGGCCAGTTCCCGGCGCTGCTCCTCGCTCAGCGAGCGGAGCAGCCGTTCCGCGGCGGCCATCCGGCTGACCAGCGAGTCGACCAGTTCTTCGAGGTTGCGCGGGTGGTCCGGGAACAGGTCGCCGTAGTTCTGCATGAACCGGTCGAAGTCGGCCTGGGTGTGCTCCCCGCGCGCATCGGCGGCCAGCATCTCGTTCAGGTCCCCGAGCATGTCCTTGATCCGCTGCATGGCCTGCGGGTCGGGAGACTGCAGGGCCTGGCGCATGCCGCGGAACTGGCTGTCCAGCACCTCGCTGCGCAGCAGCTGCCTGAGCCGCTCGAAGGTCTCGCGGGCCGCGGGTGACCGCCAGTCGTAGTCGGCCAGCTGGCGGATGGCCTGGGCCGTGTCGGCGGGCAGCGCGTCGAGGTCCTGCTCGCGCAGCCGGGCCTCGTCGCTCGGGTCGGGGAACAGTTCGGCCCGTTCCTGCCCGACGGCGGTGTCGAGCAGCGCCCGGGCCTGCTCCAGGATGCCGTCCAGGCGGCCGCTGCCGCGGATCTCGCGCTGCCGCTCGCGGACGCGGCGGAGCAGATCGTCCAGTCCGCGCCGGCCCTCCGAACCCCTGCGGAGCAGGTCCCGCAGGGCATCGGACGGGTTGGCGCCGGCCAGGATCGAATCGCCCATCTCGTCCACGGCGCCGCGTACGTCGTAGGGGTCCGCCAGCGGGTCCGGGCCGTATACGTACCGGCCGTACCGGTAGTTCGCCATCGCTAGGTCCGGTACACGCTCATGCCGTCGGCGCTGTCCTTGGACAGCCGGCGCATCAGGTACAGCCCCTCCAGGGTGAACTCCAGGGCCGCGGCCGCCTGCCCGAAGGATTCACCGCCGTCCATGCCCAGCCGGGACATGATCTTGGCCAGCCCGGGCACATCGCCGATCCGGGCCAGCAGGTCCGCGGCGGGGACCAGCTCGCCCGATTCCACCGTTCCGCCCTCGTCGAACCTGGCCAGCAGGCCGGACATGTCCACGCTGCCCAGCCGCGAGCGGAAGGTGTCCGCGATCGCCCGGCGCAGCATCGCGCCGAGCACCTCCTCCTCCCGGCCCTCCTCGCTCACCTCGAACTCGACCTTGCCTCGCAGCGTGCTGACCACCGCGGGCAGGTCGCAGACCCGGGCTACCGGGGGCTCCGGTCCCGATCCGGCCAGCGCGGACCGGCGGACCGCGGACGCCGCCGCACTCTCGGCCGCGGCGATCGCGAACCGGGCGGAAACGCCGGAGCGCGCGTCGACGGCCGGCGAGTCGCGCACGCCGCGGGTGAACCGCGCGATCACCTCGACGAGGTGGTCCGGCACCTCGGCGCCGGTCGAGACCTCGGCCTCCTGCCTGATCAACGTGAGCTCGTCGGACAGGGACAGCGGGTAGTGGGTCCGGATCTCCGCGCCGAACCGGTCCTTCAGGGGCGTGATGATCCGGCCCCGGTTCGTGTAGTCCTCGGGATTCGCGCTGGCCACCAGGAGCAGGTCCAGCGGCAGCCGCAGCGCGTAGCCGCGGATGCCGATGTCGCGCTCCTCCATCACGTTGAGCAGTGAGACCTGGATCCGCTCGGCCAGGTCGGGCAGCTCGTTCAGGGAGAAGATGCCCCGGTTGGTCCGCGGCACCAGCCCGAAGTGGATCGTCTCCGGATCGCCCAGGGTGCGTCCCTCGGCCACCTTGACCGGGTCGATGTCGCCGATCAGGTCGCCGACGCTGGTGTCCGGGGTGGCGAGCTTCTCGCCGTACCTCTCGCTGGCGTGCCGCCAGGTGACGGGCAGGTCGTCCCCGAGCTCGGCGGCGAGCCGCCGGCACCGCGCGCACGCGGGCTGGTACGGGTGGTCGTTGATCTCACAGCCCTCGATGGCCGGCGTCCACTCGTCGAGCAGCCCGGTCAGGGTGCGGATCAGCCGGGTCTTACCCTGGCCGCGTTCGCCGAGCAAGATGATGTCGTGGCCCGCGATCAGGGCCCGCTCCAGGTGCGGCAGCACCGTCTGCCCGAACCCGACGATGCCGGGAAACGGATCCTCCCCGGCCCGCATCATGGCCAGCAGGTTCTGTCTGATCTCCGCCCTGACGCTGTGGTACTCGTGACCGCTGGCGCGGAGCTCGGCAAGGGTGGCGATGGCGGGAGACGGGCTGGCGGGGCGCTGCTGGGTGTCTTGGTGCACGTTTCGAGGCTATGTCGTGATCGCGAGTATTCGCATATGGCCCAGGTCACATTGCGGGCCGCCGGACCGGGCGGGGCGTGGCACACTTGCATCCCGTGGCCATGACACCTGGCGCGGTCGCCTCCGACGACGTGGTCGCCGCGCGCAAGCTGCTCCGCGACGTGATCTCGGAAACCCCGGTGCTGCACTCGCGCGCGCTGTCCGAGACGGTCGGCGGGCCGGTCTTCCTGAAGTGCGAGAACCTGCAGCGGACCGGATCGTTCAAGGTGCGCGGCGCCTACGTCAGGATCTCCCGGCTGTCCGATGCCGAGCGGGCCCGCGGCGTGGTCGCGGCCAGCGCGGGCAACCATGCCCAGGGCGTCGCGTTCGCGGCCGGCCTGCTCGGCTGCAGCGCCACCGTGGTCATGCCGGAGGGGGCGCCGCTGCCCAAGGTCGAGGCCACGCGCGGCTACGGAGCGCAGGTCGTGCTGACCGGCACCTGCGTGGAGGACGCCCTCGCCGAAGCCCTCGCCTACGCGGAGCGGACGGGCGCGGTCTTCATCCACCCCTATGACCACCCGGACGTGGTGGCCGGCCAGGGGACCGTCGGGTTCGAGATCGTCGAGCAGTGCCCGCAGGTCCGCACGGTGGTGCGTCCCGGTGGGCGGCGGTGGCCTAGCCGCCGGCGTGGCGGTGGCGATCAAGAACCTGGATCCGGCGATCGCCGTGGTCGGCGTACAGGCCGAAGCCGTGGCGCCCTACCCGGGCTCACTGGCCGCCGGTCATCCCATGTCGGTGCAGGCCAAACCGACCATGGCCGACGGCATCGCGGTCAGCCGGCCGGGCGACGTCCCCTTCGCTATCCTGTCTCGAGCTGGCCGACCGGGTGGTCACGGTCTCGGAGGAGAGCCTGTCCCGCGGCTTGCTGCTCTGCCTGGAGCGCGCCAAGCAGGTGGTGGAGCCGGCCGGCGCGGCGGGGGTAGCCGCCCTGCTCGAGCACGCGCGGGACTTCGTCCCCCGGTGGTGGTCGTGCTGTCCGGCGGCAACATCGACCCGCTGCTGCTGTCCAAGCTGCTGCGGCACGGCCTGACCGCGGCCGGCCGCTACCTGGCGTTCCGCTGCCGGCTGCCCGATCAGCCCGGGTCGCTGGCCAAGCTGCTGAGTGACCTGGCCGGCCTCGGCGCCAACGTCCTCGAGGTCGGCCACGAACGGCTCGGCCCGCGGCTGCACGTGGATGAGGCCGAGGTGGTCCTGGTGGTGGAGACCCGTGGGCCCGCCCATTGTGACGAAGTGATCAGCGCGCTGCGCGCCGACGGCTACTCGCTAGCCTTCGGCTGAGATGACGTCGCGATCGGCACGAGGCAGACGCCGGAAATGCCGGCGCTCACGCGTATCTTTCCCGGCTCCTTCGCGCTCATATAGCCGAACCGCAAGTCTATCTATGTAGATCTTGCCCCGTTCTGAATCCGGTCCTGCCGTCGACGGCGGCGTATCTGGATGGAGGCCTCGGATGCATGGGGACCACGAGTTGCACGCGTCGGCCGGTGAAAGCAAGAGCGGGCACCCAACGGAGTCGGCCGGAGTCATCGACCCGCCGGAGCCAGCGGGCCCGGATCTGGCGCAGCGGCTCGCCGAGGGCATCGCCCGTGGCGCCGCCGTGGTCGCGGGCCTGACCATCCTGTCCCGGATTCTGGGCCTGGTCCGCACACTGGTGTTCTCGCAGACCGTCGGCGCGAGTTGCCTGGGCACGGCATACGTGACCGCGAACCAGGTGCCCGACTTGCTTTACCAGCTGATCCTGGGCGGCGCGCTGACCAGCGCGATGGTCCCGGTGCTGGCCCGCTCGGCCGAGCGGGCCAGTCAGGATCCGGCGGAGAAGGCTCGGGTCAGCCAGATCACCTCGGCGCTGCTGACCTGGACCGTGGTCATCGTGGTACCGCTGGTCGTGGCCATCGTGGCGGTCGCCGGCCCGGTCGCCTCGCTGCTGAACCCCAGCAATCCGAACGCGCACTGCGTCCGGGCCGACGTGGTCACCACCACCGGCTACATGCTGCAGGTGTTCGCTCCCCAGGCCCTGCTGTACGGCCTGTCGGTGGTGCTCTACGGGCTGCTGCAGTCCTACCGCCGGTTCGCCGCGCCGTCGATCGGCCCGGGCATCTCCAGCCTGGTGCTCATCGCCTGCTATCTGGCCTTCGTGCCGCTGAACAAGGGGCGTCCGCTGGCCCGGCTACCGCTTACGGCCGAACTCGTCCTGTCGGTGGGAACCACGCTGGGCATCGCCGTCCTGGTCGTGGTGGCGCTGCCGCCGACGCGGCGGCTGCACCTGCGGTTCCGGCCGGCGCTGCGGTTCCCGCCCGGGGTGGCGCGGCGCGCGGGCGGCCTGGCGCTGGTCGGCGTGGCCGAGCTGGTCGCCATCGACGTGGCCAACGTGGTCACCATCGACCTGGCCAACGGGCACGGGCAGACCGGTGCGCATCGTCTTGTTCAACTACGGCGCGCAGGTGTTCAACTCCATCGCCGCGATCTTGGCCCTGTCCATCGTGGTCAGCGCGTTCCCGGTGCTGTCCGCGCGGGAGGGGCAGGACTTCGACCGGACCAGCGCCGGGTCGACCCGGGCGGTCCTGCTGATGTCGTGGCTGGGCACGGCGGTGATCGCGGCGATCGCCGTTCCCGCCGCTCATGTGCTGGCCAAGCAGCCCGATCAGGTCTCGCAGCTGATCTGGACCTTCGTGTTGTTCGCGCCGGGCATCGCGGGCACCGCGGTGATCGCGAACCTGTCCCGGGTGATGTTCGTCATCGGGCGGCTCAAGGTGGCCGCCGTGGCGCTGGCCGGAAGCTGGCTGATCACGATCGGGCCGACCTGGTGCTGGTCCAGCTGGTCCCGGCCCGGCTGGTGCCTGCCATGCTCGCCCTGGGTACCACCATCGGCCAGACCGTGGTGGCGATCCCGGTGATGTTCGTCACCCGGAGGATCTGCGGCCCGGCGGCCGTGCAGGGTACCCGCCATGCGGCCCTGGCCGGACTGGTCGCCTGCGCGGCGGGCGCCGCGGTGGGCGTGGCGGTCAGCCTGGCGGTGCCACTGCATCACAAGCTGGTGGCCGTCGCGGTCGCGGTTCCCGCGGCCGGCTGCGCGATCGTCGCGTACGGCGTCGTCGCGTACTTCCTCGACGATGGCGACTTCAAGGCCGTCCTCGCGTGGCTGCGGCGGGCGCTGGCCAAGCTTCGGTCCTGACCCCGTTCCGGTGACCCAATGGCTCCGCGCTATCCCGCCGCCCGGAATCACCTTAGCTATCCTGAGCTGGAACGGTATGTTGGAATCTGTGAGCGTTGCGTCATAGCGGTTGTTCCGGTTACTTTGTCCAGCCCGATCCGGGAGGCGGGCCAGTGTCCAGTGACCAGGTAGTCGCGGGTGATGCCGCGCGCGAGCCGGCGGTCCGGCAGGCTCTGGAGTCGGTCGCGGAGCTTGAGCGGACGCTCGGTCCGGACCATCCCGACACGCTTAACGCGCGGAACAGCCTGGCCGCTGCCTACCAGGCCGCGGGGCGAATCGCGGATGCGATCTCGCAGTTCGAGCATGTCCTGGTCGCCCGGCAACGGGTCCTCGGCCCTAGAGATGCCGACACCCTGACCTCTCAAAACAACCTGGCCGCCACCTACCAGGACGCTGGCCGGCACGCCGAAGCCATCCTGCTGTTCCAGCTCACTGGCGCGCGAGCGGCTGCTCGGTGCCGACAACCCCGGCACGCTGAACGCGCAGGCCGAACTGGCCGCGGCCTACCGGGCTACGGTGAGGTCACGAGTCACCCTGGCCGCCCGCGAAGGGATGCTGGGCGCGGACCACCCGGATGCCCGGACCGCACGGGACAGCCTGGCCGCCGCGCGGCAGGATACGGAAGCACGGCAACAAGACGTATCCCAGCTATCGCCGCGCGTCGAAGAGCCCTCCGCCGAGGAGCCGCCGGCGGCTCCGGTCATCGAAGAGGCGGACCCTGAGCAGCGGCCCGCTCCGGTCGCGGAGCAGGCCTCCGCCGAAGAGCACGCCGCTGCTCCGTTCGCCGAGGAACCGCCTGCGGCGGCAGCCGCCGAGGAAGCGTCTGTCGCTCCGGCGGATGAGCAGCCTGCGGCGGTCGCGGCCGGGGAAACGGGCGACCTTGTGTCGCCCGAGCCCGCGCCTGACCCCGAAGCTGGCCCCGAAGCTGAGCCCGAAGCTCCGTCAGGTGCAGCCGAGCTGGCGCCGCCCGCTGAAGAGGCGCCGCAAGAACCGCTCACCGAGCAGTCACCCGCCGCACCCTCGAACCAACGACCATGGCCGGCCCCCGATCACCCGGCCCGCCGCCGACGGCGCGTTCTCAGCCTGGTGGCCGCGATTGTGATCGTATTTGCCGGCGGCGGCGTCGTGGCCGGCCTCTGACCCGTCCGCACGCCGGCCACCACGGCTCCGCCTCCTCGTACCGGGCCGGAAGCCAGCCGCTCAGCGCCGCAGGCCAGCTCGCCGCGGTCTGGGTCGCGCAGCAGGTTGCCCGCAACGCGATCGTGGCCTGTGATCCGCTGATGTGCGTCGGCGCTCGAGGCTCAGGGAGTGCCCGCCGCTAACCTGCTAGTCCTGCGCGCCGGTGCCGTGAGCCCGCTGGGCGCCCAGGTGGTGGTGGTCACGCCCGCGATTCGGAGCGAGCTGGGCAGCCGGGTCAATAGCGTGTACGCACCGTCGGTCATCGCCGGCTTCGGTTCGGGGGCCGGCGAGGTGAGCGTGCAGGTCGTCGCGCAGGGCGGCCCCACGGCGTACCTGGCGGCGTTGCGCCGGGATGCAAGCGGAGCGGAAGACAGCCGGCGCCCAGCTGCTGGCCAACAAGCACATCCAGGCTTCGGCTGAGGCCCGGGCGCAGCTCGCGGCGGGCGCGGTGGACTCCCGGCTGCTGATCATGCTTCCGGCGCTCGCCGCGGCATACCCGATCCAGGTGCTGGCCTTCGATCCCGCTCCGGGCGCCGGCCTGGGCGTCCCGCTGTGCGCAGCGGACCTGTCCGGTTCCGGCCAAGCCGCGGGCATGTCCGACGTCAGCTACCTACGCTGGCTGACTAGTTTCGTCGGCACTCAGCTGGTGCCGTTCGCGGGCCGGATGTCGGTGCTGCGGGAAGCCGGTCAGCCTGCCGTGCGGGTGGTGTTCTCCCAGCCGAGCCCGCTCGGCCTGCTGTCCCATGCATGAGCGGGCTGGTACCGGTCACAGGTTGCCGCGCCGGGCCTGCTCCCGCTCGATCGCCTCGAACAGCGCCTTGAAGTTCCCCTTGCCGAAGCCCTGCGACCCGTGCCGCTCGATCAGCTCGAAGAACACTGTCGGCCGGTCCTGCACCGGCTGGGTGAAGATCTGCAGCAGGTAGCCGTCCTCATCCCGGTCGGCGAGGATGCCGAGCTCGCGCAACTCGTCCAGCGGTACCCGGGTCTCGCCGACCCACGAACCGAGCTTGTCGTAGTAGCTGCCCGGGGTGGCCAGGAACTCCACCCCGGCCGCGGTCATGGCCCGGACGCTGGCCACGATGTCGTCGGTGGCCAGCGCGAGGTGCTGCACGCCGGGACCGCCGAAGAACTCCAGGTACTCATCGATCTGCGACTTGCGCTTGCCGGGCGCGGGCTCGTTCAGCGGGAACTTCACCTTCCGGGACCCGTCCGCGACCACCTTGCTCATCAGCGCGGAGTACTCGGTGGCGATGTCGTCGCCGACGAACTCCTTCATGTTGGTGAAGCCCATCACCCGGTGGTAGAAGTCCACCCATTCGTCCATCTTGCCGAGTTCGACGTTGCCTACGCAGTGGTCGATCTCGGTGAAGAAGCCGCGGTCGCCGGCCGCCACGACTGGCGGCGCGGGCACGTAGCCCGGCAGGTAGGCGCCCGAGTACCCGGACCGCTCGACCAGCGTGTGCCGGGTGTCGCCGTAGGTGGCGATGGCGGCCACGACCGCCTTGCCCGACTCGTCCTCGAGCAGGTGCGGTGCCTCGAGGCCGCGAGCGCCGTGCGCCACCGCGTAGGCGTAGGCGTCTTCGGCCGAGCTGACCTCCAGGGCCAGGTCCGTCACGCCGTCACCGTGCGCGGCCACGCCCTCGGCGAGCGGCGTACCCGGCCGGGCCGGGCCGCGGAAGACGAACCGCGCGCCGCCCGAGACCAGGACGTGCGCCGCCTCCTCCGGATAACCGGTCTCCGGCCCGCGGTAGGCGACCCGCCGCATCCCGAACGCGGTCGAGTAGTAGTGCGCCGCCTGCTTCGCGTTCCCGACCGCGAAGACCACGGCGTCCATGCCAAGGAGGGGGAAGTTGTCCTGCGCTGGCGTGGTCATGCCGCCAGCATGAAGGCCCGGTATCAAACTGCGCAACCAGGTGCGATTTAGCTGATCAGTTTGTCTATTTATGCGGAACGGACCGTGGTATTTCTGTACACCATGACCACTAGTGTTCCCGGGTCTATCGACCGCCTCGACGCCGCGCTCATCGAGCTGCTGGCCGCCGAGCCCAGGGTCGGCGCGCTCGAGGCATCGCGGCGGCTCGGCGTGGCCCGCGGCACGGTCCAGGCGCGCCTGGACCGCCTGCAGGACCGCGGCGTGATCACCGGATACGGACCCGACGTGGATCCGGCTGCGCTCGGGTATGAGGTCACGGCGTTCATCACGCTCGAGATTCGGCAGGTCGGAGGGCATGATCCGGTCGCGGAACGGCTCGCCGGGATTCCCGAGGTACTGGAGGTGCACACCATCACCGGGCCCGGCGACATGCTGTGCCGGGTGGTCGCCCGGACCAACGCCGACCTGCAGCGCGTCCTGGACGCGATCGTGTCCGTCGAAGGCGTGGTTCGCTCCGCCACCGTGATCTCCCTGGCCACGCAGGTCTCGTACCGGATCCTGCACCTGGTCCGCGCCGCCGCGTCGGACAGGTGCCCGTCCTGATGATGGTCCGCGCTGGAGTCAGCGCAGGCCAGGCGGACCGTTTCGTCCGCTACCCTGGAGACTGCTGCCTGGCCGGGGCCCACTGGGGCGGGTATGTTGATTTCTGTCATGGCGCATCACGGTGGTTGCTGACGGAGTTCTCGTAAGGGTAGGCGCGGGCCTGGGAGCGGGTGTGAAACAGATCGTTGATGGCCTCGAGCAGGACGTGCGCCGAACAAGGCGTCGGCGCTGCCCAGCGTGACCCGGCCGTCAATGATCACCATGCGGTCGAAGCCGACCGCGAGGTGGACCTTATGCGACGCTGAGTCACCAGGTTGTGGTCGGACATCCCGCGGGAGCCGCCGGCTTTCAGCCTCGGGCCAGCGTGCTCGCCGAGCTGGACCGCACTGGTGCTCGCGTCTCGGTGATTCACACCACGACCGGGCTGCAGGGCCGCGGGGCGACCCAGTTGGCGGCCGCGTATGCGCGGGCGAAGCTGGCGGCCGGTGCGCTGGTGGCCTGGGTGAACGCCGCGGACGACGGCAGCATGCAGACCGGGCTGGCCGCGGTGGCCGAAGCCGCGGGACTGATTGAGGACGACTCCGGGCGGCCGGTCACCGATGCGGCCCAGGCGGTGCGGCACCTGCTGGAGACCGACGGCGACCATTGCCTGCTGGTATTCGACGACGTGGCCGACCCCGAGACGCTGGCGCCGTTCGTCCGGCGAGGGTACCGCCCGGGTTCTGATCGTCAGCACCCGGCACGCAGCCCAGAACCTGACCACCACGGTCGCGGCGGACGTATTCGGTGCCGATGAGGCGCGAGCCTTCCTGACCGGACGGACCGGCCTGGACGATGAGGCCGGAGCGGCTGCGTGGCCGCCGTGCTGGGCCACCTCCCGCTCGCGCTGGCGCTGGCTGCGCCGTTGATCAGGGGCCAGCGACACGGCTATGCGCGGTATCTGGACCGGCTGCAGATGATGCCGGCCGAGATACACCTGGCCGGAGATGACGGCCAGCCGTATCCGCATGGCGTGGCGCGGGCCGTGCTGCTGTCCATGGAGGCGATCCGGGCCTCCGACAAGACCGGCGCGTGCTCCCGGGTGATGGCGATCATGGCGGTGCTGTCGGCGGCCGGCGTCCGCCGCGAGGTACTGCACGTCGCCGGGCGGGCCGGGGTCCTGGCCGGCGGCGGACGCCGGATAACGGCCGATCTGGTGGATCGGGCGCTGGACTGGCTGAGCAATCAGTCACTCCTGACCTTCAGCCTGGACGGCCAGACCGTCATGATGCACCGCTTGGTCGCGCAGGTGGTCCGCGACGGACTGGCTCGCCGCGGACGGCTGGGGGCGGTGTGCTGGGCCGCCGCATCCGTGCTGGAAGCGCACGCCATCGCGGTGGCCGGGCCGCAGGATCGTGCGGCCGTCCGGCAGATCCCGCAGCAGGTGACGGCGCTGCTGAAGCACACGGCCGAGCTCGCCGAGGGGGTCGACGAGGAGCTCGCGGAGATTCTGCTGCGGCTCCGGTTCATCTCGCTGTACCACCTGATCGAGCTCGGCGACAGCGGTCCGCAAGCCATCGCGACCGGCGAGCCGCTGGTGGCCGACCTCGGACGATTGCTGGGTATCGCTCATCCGGACACCCTGAACGCGCGCAACAGCCTGGCCGCCGCCTACCTGGCCGCGGACCGGGTGGCCGATGCGATCACGCTCTTCGAGGAGAGCCTGGCCGTCCTGATGAGCCAGCTGGGTCCCGGCCATCCTGACACCCTGACGTCGCAGAACAACCTGGCCAATGCCTACCAGGACGCGGGCCGGGCCGCCGAGGCGATCCAGCTGTTCGAGCTGAACCTGGCCGAACGGGAGCGGCTGCTAGGCCCGGACGACCCCGGCACGCTGACCTCGCGGGGCAACCTCGCTACCGCGTACCTGGCCGCTGGCCGGGCGGCGGAGGCGGTCCCGTTGCTGGAGCAGACTCTGGCCAGCCGGGAACGAGTGCTGGGTCCCGACCATCCCGATACCCGGACCTCACGCAAGAACCTGGCCCGGGCCTACCAGGACACGGGCCGGGACTCCGAACGCGGTTCCGCTGCTCGAGCGGGCTCCTGCCCGTCCAGCGGTCCTGCGCCCCGATCATGCTCCGGTAGCACGTCGTCAGCCAGCCGCCGATGCCGTCGTGCAATCGCTTCCGGTCGCTTTCCAGCGGCCTCCCGCCCAGGCCGCAAGACCTGTGCCGCCGTCCGCCATGCGACGGCCGCCCGCTGACCCGGCCAGGCCGGCGCGCCCGGACCGCGCCGCGGGCTCGCGACTGCCCGCCCGTTCCTCCCCGGGCGGGACACCGGACGCGCCGCGCGCGGACGTAGCGGAAGACCGCGAGTTGCTGGTGGCGCTCGCGGCCGGCGATTCGGCGGGCATCGCCACGGCCTACGACAGGCACGCAGCCAGCCTGTACGGCTATTGCCAGTGGATGTTGCACGACCCGGCGGCCGCGGCCGAGTCGCTGCAGGACACGTTCGTGCTCGCCGTCGCGACCCTGGGCCAGCTGCCACAGCCCGCCAAGCTGCGGCCGTGGCTGTTCGCGCTGGCCCGCAGCGAATGCCGGCGCTGAAGCTGGCTTCGGTCATCGTCCCGCGAGCACGATGATGCGGCGAAGCCTAAGGCCAGCGAGAACCAGCCGGCCGTGGGCCAGCAGCCCGAAGCCAGCCCGCCGGTGGTCGCCGGCCGTGGCGGACCGATTCGACGATGCAGTTCCGCGCGCTCGGCGCGGCGGCCGCCAAGGCTTCCGGCCCAGCCGACGGGACGATGCAGTTCCGCGCGCTCGGCGAGCCGGCTGAGGTGGTCGCCGGCCCGAACGACCCGACCATGCACTTGAGTGTGGTCGGCGGGCCGGCCGAGGTAATCCACGGTCCGGCCGATGCGACGATGCAATTCAGCGTGGTCGGCCAGCTGGCCGATGCGACGATGCAGTTCCGGCTGATCGGCGAGCGGGCCGAGGAGCCGGACGGTATCGCCGACTTCAACGGTTACCTAGGCCAAGCCGAACTCCAGGAGCTGATCCGCTCCGTCTTGGCAGATATGAAGCCGCGCGAGCGTGAGGTCGTCGAACTGAGCTTCCGGCATGAACTGTATGACGACGATCTGGCCATCGCGCTCGGCCAGTCGCCGAAGCGTGCGCACGCCCTGGCCGCGCGCACTCGCGGCCGTCTGGAAAAGTCGCTCGCCGCGCTGCGCACCGCGCTGGCCGGACGGCAGGCCTGCCCGGTGATGGGAGAGTTGCTGGCCGACTGGGACGGGCAGCTGACCGAGCAGACCCGTGACCTGGTTGGCTGGCACATCGAGCAGTGCCACATCTGCGTCAATCAGGCCCGGGGCGCGCTGCGTCCCACGGTCCTCTCCGGCCTGTTGCCGCTGCCGCCACTTCCACCTGAACTGCGGCAGAAGGTGCTGACCCTGTGCTCCTCGGCCACTGCGGACTCGGTGGCTTACCGCGAACAGGTGGTCCGGCGCGCGGAATCGACCTGGGCGGCGCTGTTCGCCCGGGTGATCAGGCAGGCGAGCTGGGACAGCATCCGGGCCCATCCGGGAGCGGCGGTCGCCACCACGGCGGTCGTGGCGTGGGTCGTGGCCGCCGTGAGCGTCACGCTGCTCACTTTCGCCGGGCCTCGAGCCGCCGGTGCCCAGCAGGTCCAGCCTGCTGGTGTCCAGGCCACCCATGCCGTGGTTGACGGGACCAGCGCCGGGATCTCCGCAAGCGTTCCGGCCGTCGTCCCGACCACCGCGCGCGCTCTCACATCCGCCGCCGCGAGGCCGTCCCCCGCTATCACCCAGCCCACGATCTACGTGTCACACCAGCCCCAGCCTTCGCCGACGGGGTCAACCTCACCATCGCCCAAGCCCTCTAAATCGCCTAAGCCTTCGAAGTCGCCGTCACCCACGCCTTCGAAGTCGTCCTCGCCATCTACCTCGCCATCTACCTCGCCATCCTCGTCCCCGTCGCCGACGGCTTGAGGCCGGCGTCGGACAGGTACCGCGGGTATCGCACTAGTCCTGCGTGGCGCTCGTCGCCCGCTAGCGTGGTCCAGTGGGCCAGCTGGTACCAGACGGCCAGGGTATCGGCGTGCTCAGGGCCGAGGACCCGTTCATAGGACTCCAGCAGCGAGGCGAACTGGTCTCGAGCGGCGGCTGCCGCCCCAGCGCACCCGGTCCAGTACGCAAGTTCCTCTCGTGCGGACAGAGTATCCAGGTGGTCCGGGCCGTACAGGCGCGCGCGGACGGGGAGCAGCGCGGCGAACTGGTCTCGGGCGGCGGTCGCATCCCCAGCGCGCCCTGTCCAGTAGGCCAGGTTGAATCTGGCCACCAGCGTGTCCGGGGAGTCCGCGCCGAATACGCGCTCGCGGATGCGGAGCAGCGCAGCGAACTGGTCTCGGGCGGCGGCCGCGTCCCCGGCGTAGCCCGCGAAGTTGCGCCAGGTTGTGGCGGTTGATCAAGGTGTCGGGGTGCTCGGGGCCGAGGACCCGCTCGGCAACGGGCAGGAGCGCGGCGAATTGCACCCGGGCGGCGGCCGCGTCCCCCGCCTGCCCGGTCCAGTAGGCCAGGCTGGCGCGGGCGGCCAGGGTGTCGGGGTGCTCGGGGCCGAGGACGCGTTCGGCTACGGGCAGCGAGCGCGGCGAACTGGTCCCGGGCGGCGACCGGATCCCCGGCCTGCCCGGCCGAGTAGGCGAGTTCGCTCCGCGTGGCCAGGGCGCCGGGGTGCTCGGGACCGGCTGCGTAGCTGCTCATATCGCCGTTGGCGGAGACGGCGTGGTCGGCAGCAGATGGCTGTTCGCCGGGCAGCGTCGTCTGGACCTCCTGGACGAGGGCCCGCAGCTCAGCCTCGGCGCTCCGGGTTCTCCTCCAGCAGGTCCGCCCACCTCCCCGCCCATCGCCCCGCCAGCGCCGCGCGGATCGACTCGATATCGGCCCCGGCTCGCTCCAGCTAGCTGATCGCGTGTCTCCGCCAGCCACTGCTCGACCAGCTTGGTCTGCTCGGCGTCCCCGCGGCCCAGCAGCCGGGCGGACCCGCGCTCTGCCGTTTCCATTCGCGGGTAGCTGCGGCATCGACCACCGTCTGCGCCGGCTAGCGCCGCCAGCGCGAGCAGGCTGTCCCCCAGCATCTCCCGGTCCCCTCTCACATCTCGCCTCAGGTGAGCAAGTCAAGACGGCTGGGCCTGAATAAATTCTACCGGTACGGACAGTGGTCTCTTGTAGGCTACCACGATCGGACCGGTGACACGTCTGGCACGGGTCACCCCGGCCGGACTGTCGTCGTAACCAGAAGATGTCCTGTTTATCCGCGCCCAGGCGGGTATGTAGATGTCCGTAACGGCAGCGTCACGGCGGTTGCCTGTGCAGAGCCTGGACATCCTCGTAGGGGCCTGACAGTGGATCCGACGGTCATCCATCGGCCTGCGGCCAGATACCAAGGAGCCGTGTGCCGCCGAGCCGTACGCGCCGACGAGGACGAACCACCAGGTCGTCGTGGGCTGACGTCCCTGCTCAGCGACCCGGTTTCCAGCCCCGGCCCGCTCTGCTGGCGCAACTGGACCAGGTCGGCCACGGACAGCCGGTGGTGGTGCTCACGGGTACCGGCGGAGTGGGCAAGACCCAGCTGGCGGCAGCGTATGCGCGAGGGCGAGGCTGGCGGGCGGCTGGAGGCTGATCGCGTGGGTCAACGCCCGGGATAGCGAGAGCCTGCTGGCCGGACTCGCCGCGGTCGCCGAAGCGATGGGACTGTCGGACGACGCCTCGCGGCCGGCCGCGGCCGACGCGGGCCAAGCTCTCCGGCACCGGCTGGAGACTGACGGGCGCCGCTGCCTGCTGGTTTTCGATGACGCGGAAGATCTTGGTCTGCTGAGACCGTTCGTTCCGGCTGACGGCGCAGCTCGGGTGCTGATCACACGTGGCCCGCGAGCCAGCCACGGAACTAGGGACCAGGGTCCTGGTAGACGTGTTCAGCGCCGAGGAGGCACTGGCCTTGCTGGAAGGCCGGACGGCTCAGGCCGATCAGGCCGGCGCCGCGGCGGTGGCCGCCGAACTTGAGCATATGCCGCTAGCGCTGGATCAGGCCGCGGCGGTGATCGCCGGGCAGCGCCTGGGGTACGCGGCGTACCTGGCCAAGCTGCGGGCGCTGCCAGCCGGGGATTACCTGGGCCGGGATGAGCGCACGGACGAACAGCCGTACCCGCAGGGCGTGGCGAAGGCGGTGCTGCTCTCCCTGGAGACCGCCCGGGCTGCCGATCCGCTCGGCGTATGTACCCGGGTGATGGAGGTCATGGCCATGCTGTCGCCGGCCGCTGTCCACCGCGACCTGCTGCGGTCCGCCGGGCAGGCCGGCACGCTGCTCGGCGGCGGGCGTCGTGTGGCCGTCTCCATGGTGGACCAGGCGCTGGAGCGGCTGAAGGGATGGTCGCTGCTAGGTTTCAGCATTGACGGCCAGGTCGTCAGCGTCCACTGCCTGGTGGCGTGCGTGATCCGCCGGGAGCTGGCCCAGCTGGGACGCCTCACGATGGCTTGCCGGGCGGCCGCAGCTACCCTGGAGACGTCCGCCGAGGCACTTGTGAAGTCACCGGATCACGCGGCGGCCAGGGAAATGCTCGGCCAGGTCACGGCGCTGCTGGACCACGCGGGGGTATGCCAGGACGATAGGGACGGGAGCCTGGCAGCGACGCTGCGGCACCTTCGGCTCCTAGCGCTGGATCACCTGGTCGGGTTCGCCGACAGCACGCCACACCCCACCGGGATCGGCGAGCCGCTGACCACGGACCCCGAGGGCATGCTCGGCCCCAGCCATTCCGGCACCTTGACCTCGCAGAGCAGCCTCGCAGCCGCCTACCAGGACGCGGGCCAGGCCGCCGAGGCGATTCCCCTGTTCGAGCAGACCCTGGCCGGGCGAGAACGGGTGCTCGGTCCTGACCATCCGGAAACCATGCACTCGAGGGAACAGCCTGGCGCGCGCCTACCGGGACGCGGGCCAGGTTGGCGAATCGATCCCGCTGCTCCAGCGGAGTCTCGCAGACCGGGAGCGGCTGCTGGGCGTCTACCATCCCGGCACCCTGGCCTCGCGGAACAACCTGGCCAGCGTCTACCGGGCCGCAGGACGGGCGGCGGAGGCGGTCCCGTTGTTCGAGCTGAACCTAGTAGCGTGCGAATGGCTGCTAGGCGCCGACCACCCCACGGACCGTGGCCTCACGGCACAATCTCGATCTTGCCCGCCAGGAGGCGGCCCTAGCGGATCAGGTCGGTGGCGATCTCCAGGATGATGGCCCGTAGCTTGTCCGGGTCGTCGACCTGCTGCCGGTAGACGTGGCAGGTCGCGCCGACGGTGAGCATGGCGGCGGTGGCGCGCACCCGCTCGCGCAACGGCGCGTCGGGACCGGCGAGCAGGTCGACGAGCGTGTCGAGCCGGTCACGGAAGCGCGCGAACCGGTCCTTGCCGGTCTCCATGCCCTGCACCGCGGCCCGGTTCTGCTCCAGGAAGCGGAACACCTCACTGCCGGCCAGCACGATCCCCACGTAGCGGTCCAGGAGCTCCAGCCGGGTCTCCTCGGTGCGCGGCTGATCCTTGGCCCAGTCCAGGAGGCCGTCGATCTCGGCGAAGTAGTCGTCGGTGAAGCTGTGGACGATGTCTTCCTTGGACTTGAAGTGGTAGTACAGGGCGGCCTTGGTCACGCTGAGCCGTTCGGCGATCTCGCGCAGCGAGGTCTTCTCGTAGCCCTGCTCGGCGAACAACTCGAGCGCGACCTGCTGCACCTGCGCCCGGGTGTCCCGGCGCGGAGCGGATCCCGCGTCCTGCATGTCTGTTTCGCACTCCTTCGCGGAGCTGGGCCTTAATTACTTGACGGCCGGTTAGTAGACACCATAGCATATTAACTTGCCGGCCGGTAAGTAGCATAGCAGGCCGGACGCGGACGGGACACCCGCGAGCCGAAGGGCGTCGGCGTTGCCTGGACTGAGGAGCGACGAAGGAGCGACGAGGGAAGGGAACGCCTCAAAGGCGCCCGAGGCGAGCGAACAAGCAGAGACGGGATGAGGGAGAAGGCGCGTGTCGGAAACATCGGGGCCGGGCGTGAACGGGCAGCGGCGGCTCGGGGGCTGCGGCCGTTAACGGGCCGGGCGCACCAGGCGGGCAGTTCCTCGCGCCGCGCGAGGTGATGATCGTGCTGCCCGGGCTGCTGCTGGCCATCCTGCTGGCCATGCTCGACAACCTGATCGTGAGCACCGCGCTGCCGCGGATCGTCGGCGACCTGGGCGGGGTGGCCCACCTGTCCTGGGTGGTGACCGCGTACATCCTCGCGTCCACGATCACCACGCCGTTCTACGGCAAGCTCGGCGACATGTACGGGCGGAAGAGGTTCTTCATCGCCGCCATCATTATCTTCCTGGCCGGGTCGGCGCTGTCCGGCCTGTCGCAGTCGATGGATGAGCTGATCGCCTTCCGCGCCATCCAGGGACTGGGCGCCGGCGGGCTGATGGTGGGCTCGATGGCCACCCTGGGCGACATCGTGGCGCCCCGCGAGCGCGGCCGCTACATGAGCTACATGATGGTCGTGATGATGCTGGCCACCATCGGCGGCCCGCTGGTCGGCGGGTTCATCACCACCAGCTTCTCCTGGCGCTGGATCTTCTACGTCAACATTCCGCTGGGCGGGATCGCGCTGGTCTACATCATCTCCACCCTCCACATGCCCGCAAGGCGGGTCAGTCACAAGGTCGACTACACCGGCGGCATCCTGCTGGGTGTGGCCGCGACCGCGCTGATCTTGCTGGCCACCTGGGGCGGCACCGAGTACCCGTGGGCGTCGGGGCAGATCATCGGCTTGGGCGTGCTCGCCGTCGCCGCTCTGGCCGGATTCCTGGTGACCGAGCGGCGGGCGGCCGAGCCGATCCTGCCCCTGCACGTGTTCCAGAACCGGAACTTCTCGGTCACGATGGCGCTGACCTTCCTGGTCGGCCTGGCCATGTTCGGCGCGATGACGTTCCTGCCGCTGTACCAGCAGACCGTGCAGGGCGAATCGCCCACCATCAGCGGGCTGGCCCTGACCCCGATGATGATCGGCGTGACCATCACCTCGATCGTGGCCGGGCAGGTCACGACCAGAACCGGGCGGTACAAGATCTTCCCGGTCCTGGGCGGGGGCATCATGGGCCTGGGCATGTTCCTGCTGACCCATCTGGGCGTCGGCACCACCCGGGTCACGTCGGCGGTCTTCTACGTGGTCCTGGGCCTGGGCATGGGCTTCATCATGCAGATGGTCTCGCTGATCGCGCAGAACAGCGTGGAGCAGAAGGACATGGGCGTGGCCAGCAGCGCCCGGATGTTCTTCCAGCAGATCGGCGGCTCGCTCGGGGTGGCGGCGTTCGGCGCGGTGTTCGCGCGCAAGCTGACTGAGTCGCTGTCCAGCGCGGCGGGCCCGCACGTCAGCGTCAGCGGCGGCCAGGTCAACCCGGCCACGGTCAACTCGCTGCCCGCGCCGGTCAAGCACGACGTGTTCTTCGCCATCGCGCACGCCGTGCAGTCCGTGTTCATCTGGGCCCTGCCGGCCGCGGTGCTGATCTTCGTGCTGGCCCTGTTCATCAAGGAGGTCCCGCTGCGCGGGCGGGTCGCGCCGCCGGAGCGAACAGACCGCGGACCAGCAGCCGGAACTCGTGTCGTAGCGGGCGCGCTAGCAGCGGCGATTCCCGGGGACGCCAAAACGGGCCGTGGTCACAAACACCACGGCCCGTTCGGCATAGAAGATCTTTTACGCCCCGACGTAGGGGACGGCCTCGAGGATTTCCACGGTGCTGGCGCGGCCGTTCGGCAGGGAGTAGGTGGCCTTCTCGCCCACCTTCTTGCCCATGATCGCGGCGCCGAGCGGGGAACGCGGCGAGTAGACGTCGATCGGCGACCCGCTCTCCTCGCGCGAGGCGAGCAGGAACGTCACCTCGTCCTCGTCCTTGACGAACCGGATGGTCACGGTCATGCCCGGGCCGACCACGCCGTCGGTGCGCGGCGGCCCGCCCACCCGGGCGTTCTCCAGGATGTGCTGGAGCAAGATGATCCGCGCCTCGATCTGGCCCTGCTCGTCCTTGGCCGCGTGATAGCCGCCGTTCTCGCGCAGGTCGCCCTCGTCCCGGGCCGCCTCGATCTTCTTCGCGATATCGATGCGCCCCGGTCCGGAGAGGTGGTCGAGCTCGGCCTTGAGCCGGTCGTATGCCTCCTGGGTCAGCCAGGTGACGGTTTCTTCACGCGTCTCGGTCACGGGTACTCCTTGGGCACTGCTGAGGACTGGCCTGTCTGGGACCGTCGTCGGTCCCCGGGGGTAATCTGCTGAGGCTAACTAGCGTCGGTGACGGGAGCCGTCTAGTCAAATGCGGAAGCTTACCTCGCCCGGTGGACTGGGAATGTCGGCCTGGTGAACGGGTGTTTGCGCCACCGAGGGTTTTTTCACGAGGGAGACATCTGTTGCGAAGCCAGCTCCGGCTCATGGCCGTGCACGCCCACCCGGACGACGAGTCCAGCAAGGGCGCGGCCACCATGGCGCGCTACGTGACCGAGGGCGCGCAGGTCCTGGTGTGCACGCTGACCGGCGGTGAGCGCGGCGACATCCTGAACCCGGCCATGGACCGGCCCGAGGTCAAGGCCGACATGGCCCGGGTCCGGCGCGAGGAGATGGCGCGGGCCCGGGAGATCCTCGGGGTGCAGCAGCGCTTCCTCGGATTCACCGACTCGGGCCTGCCCGAGGGCGACCCCAAGCCGCCGCTGCCGGACGGCTGCTTCGCGCTCACCCCGCTCGAGCAGGCGACCGAGCCGCTGGTGCGGGCGGTCCGGGAGTTCCGCCCGCACGTGATGCTCACCTACGACGAGAACGGCGGCTACCCGCACCCGGACCACGTGATGACGCACAAGGTCAGCGTGGCCGCCTTCGAGGCGGCCGCCGACCCCGACGCGCACCCGGACGCGGGCGAGCCCTGGCAGGCGCTCAAGCTCTACTACTTCGTCTCGTTCCACGGCGCGAAGTTCGTCGCCCTGCACGAGGAGATGCTCAGCCGCGGCCTGGAATCGCCGTACGAGAAGATCTTCGAGGAGCGGTCCAAGCGGCGCGGGGACGACGCGCCGCAGCTGGAGATCACCACTAAGGTCCCATGCGGTGACTTCTACCCGGTCCGGGACGCGGCGCTCAAGGCCCACGCCACCCAGGTCGACCCGAA
This sequence comes from uncultured Actinomycetes bacterium, assembly GCA_963819785.1. Taxonomy (GTDB): domain Bacteria; phylum Actinomycetota; class Actinomycetes; order Streptosporangiales; family Streptosporangiaceae; genus Palsa-504. The sequence continues at coordinate 27,225 of CAWFXW010000034.1, forward strand.
CGGCTTCTGGTTCTCCTGCCCGCTGGAGGTCCAGCAGGCCGCCTGGCCGACCGAGGACTATCATCTGGCTAGGTCGGTTGTCGATACCGAGCTACCAGAAGATGACCTGTTCGCCGGCATCAAGGAGAGTGTGAGCCTGTGACCCTGGGCGTCCTGGCGGCCGCCGCCGCGTCCTCCACGGCCAGCAACGACGTGGAGCCCGGCGTCCTGGGCTTCCTGGTCGTGGCCGGGATCGCCGTCGCCCTGGTCTTCCTGCTCCGCTCGATGAACAAGCAGTTCCGCAAGATCGCCCCGCCGCCGGAGGCCGACCAGGGCGGTGACGGCGGCGAGACGGACGCGGAGCAGGCCAAGGCTCCGGCCCAGACACCGGAGTAGCCGCCCGGCCGCGAACCAAGGGTGTCGCGGCGACCTCGGAACGCCAGCTGGCCTCTGGTCTCAGGCTGCGGCAGCCTGTGGTTCCGGCGCATCATCCCGGCGGGTGGGGCGATTTCAGGACGCGCCGTGCGCGTACGCGGGCGCTGTGCGGAACGCGGCCAGGGCGCGTGGAGGGCTGATTGGCTTTTCGAGGTCGACCCGGGGGCTTGTTCCTCTGGTTGCCGTGCTGTGTGTGCTGATGGCCGCGGCGGCCGGTGGGTACGCGCTGGCCGTCGGCCGTGGCCCGGCGGCGAATCCGGTCCGCGGGGCCGCCGCGTCCGGCGCGCATGCAAACGTCGCCGCGCTGCCCGGCACGGCATCATCGCCAGGCCCGCTACCCGGTTCGGCCTCGTCGTCGAGGACAGCCGGCCCTAAGGTCAGGCTGCGACGGTGACGGCCAGAAGTTGCGGTGGCCCGACTTCCTCAGGGACGGGCTCGCCGTCGGCTTGAAGACCCGAGATGTGAACCTCGATGGCCTCCACGGCCCGCTCCCGGCACTGCTCGATCGTGCTGCCCCGGGTAAGCAGCTGGGCAGGGCCGGGACGGTAACGAAGTATGAACGCCGCCCGTCCGGGTCGGGTTCCACCACGATCGTGTAGGTGCGCATCTTCATCCTGTCGAGACCAGCGACCGGGCGTACATGCGTTCGTCGGCGGTAACGCCGGAGTGGCACCGGTCGACGGCCCGCGGCGCGCCCGAGAGACGCGGAGACCTCGCGGCCGACGTGCGTGGCGGTGAACTCGGCGGGAGATCTGCTCACGCCGGGGCACCGGGCGCCGCGTCCGCGGGGTGCCCGCTCCGCGTTTCGGGCGCGTTTTGTCCGCGCGTTTCGCTACGGTTCAGGCACGGGTGTCGGAGCGAGGAAAGACATAGCGGTGCACGTTCTCCACGGACTCTGGGCACGGGACATGCTCTGCCTGTGGGCGGAGGACCCGGCGCGCCCGGCCGTGCCATCCGGGCGGCCGCTTGCTGGAGCCACCGCCGCATCCGTTCGCCTGCCAGGCCGCCGAGCTGGCCGACCTGCTGGCCACGGTGCCCGGCCCGGCGGGCGAGGCGGCCCGCAAAGCCGTCGACGGCGAGCTCACGCTGCAGCTGCCCTCCGCCGCCGGCCCGGCCCGGCCGCTCGCTTCACCCGAGCTCGTCCGCCCATCCGCGCCTGCTCCGCCCGGAGACGGCCTCGTCGGGAGCACCGGCCTCGTCGGGAGCACCGGCCTCGTCGGGAGCGCCGGCCTTGTCGGGAGCGCCGGCCTTGTCGGGAGCGCCGGAACCCCGGACCGGCCGGGTCCGGCTGGCCCGCTGGCGGGTGCCGGCGCTGGTCTTCGCCCCGGCCGCCGCCCTGGATCTGCTCGGCGCGGCTGGCGACCTCGGTGAGCTGGCGGTCTCCGGCGCCTCGCTGCCCTACCTGGCCGCGCTGGCCCGCTTCGCCGACGGCCTGGCCGCCCGCGGTCGGGTCCTCCCGGTGCTGGCCGAAGACGAGTACGGCGGCTACACGGCCCGCTGGCGCCCGGTGCTGGGCGGCACGGACGCGCAGCGCGCGCGGGACCTGGCCGCGGCCATGCCCGCCTCGTGCCGGGCGGTGGCCGCGGAGGCACCCGGGATCCTGCTGGCCGCCGCGCTCGACAGCCTGGCCGACGCCGCGGCGCGCACCCGCCTGCCCGGTTCCCTCCTGCCCGCGCGGCGCGGCCGTACTCCGGCGCACATTCCCGTGGCCGAACGGTTCGTGGCCGCACTGACCAGCACTGATGCACGCCTCGACGTGGTGACGCCGCGGGACGAGACCGAGGCCGCCGCGCTGGCCGCGGAACTGGACGCGTGGCTGGACCACGCGCTCATCCCGGCCGGCCCGGTGCGGACCTGCTTCCGCCTCACCGAGCCTGCGGTACCCGATGAGGATCCGTGGCGGGTGGAGTTCGCGCTGCAGTCCACCGAGGACCCCAGCCTGATGATCCCGGCCGCCGACGCCTGGGCCGGCCAGGGTGTCGGGCCCGGCGGCGACGACCCGGTCGAGGAGCTGCTGGCCGGGCTGGGCGCGGCCACCCGGCTGTTCGGCGAGCTTGAAGACGCGCTGCGCGAGCCGGAGCCGGCCATGCTGGAACTGGATACGCGGGGCGCGTTCCGGTTCCTGAAGGAGACCGGGCCGCTGCTGGCCGGGGCCGGGTTCGGGGTGCTGCTGCCGGACTGGGTGCGCAAGGCCAGGCTGGGGCTCAAGCTGACCGCGCGGACCCAGTCCGCCTCGTCCGCCTCATCGGTCACCGCGGCCAGGTTCGGGCTGGGCGACCTGGTGGACTTCCGCTACGACCTGGCGGTCGGCGACCAGGTGATCGACCCGGCCGAGCTGGCCGAACTGGCCCGGCTCAAGGCCCCGCTGGTCCGGCTGCGCGGCCAGTGGGTCGAGCTGGACGAGGCGCACCTGAAGGCCGCGCTGAAGTTCCTGGCCGGGAATGGACACGGCCAGCAGGCGGGCACGATGACCGCCGCCGACGCGCTGCTGGCCGGCCTGCGCGACCCCGGCGAGCAGGTCCCGCTGGTCGGCGTGGACGCCGACGGCTGGCTCGGCGACCTGCTGTCCGGGCAGGCCGACCGGCGGCTGCCGCCGATGACGGCGCCCGCGGGTTTCGCCGGGACGCTGCGGCCCTACCAGGAGCGGGGGCTGAGCTGGCTGTCCTTCCTGGGCGGCCTGGGCCTCGGCGGCATCCTGGCCGACGACATGGGGCTGGGCAAGACGATCCAGCTGCTGTCGCTGGTCGCCGCGCAACCCCCCGGGACCGGCCCGACCCTGCTGGTGTGCCCGATGTCGCTGGTCGGCAACTGGCAGCGGGAGGCGGCCCGGTTCACCCCGGACCTGCGGGTCCACGTGCACCACGGCGCGGACCGGCTGGACGGCGATGACCTGACCGGCGCGCTGGCCGAGGCGGACCTGGTCATCACCAGCTACGGCGTGGCGACCAGGGACCGGGCCGCGCTGAGCGCGTTGACCTGGGCCCGGGTGGTGTGCGACGAGGCGCAGAACATCAAGAACCACGCCACCCAGCAGGCCCGGGCGGTGCGCGCGCTGCCCGCCGCGACCAGGATCGCGCTGACCGGGACGCCGGTGGAGAACCGGCTGTCGGAGCTGTGGTCGATCATGGAGTTCACCAACCCGGGCCTGCTCGGGCCGGCCGAGCGGTTCCGGGAGGAATACGCGATCCCGATCGAACGGCACGGCTCGGACGCCGCCGCCCGCGCCCTGCAGCGGCTGACCCAGCCGTTCGTGCTGCGCCGCCTGAAGACCGACAAGACGATCATCTCCGACCTGCCGGACAAGCAGGAGATGAAGGTCTGGTGCAACCTCACCGCCGAACAGGCCAGCCTGTACGCGGCCACGGTGGCCGACATGCTGGCCCGGATCGAGGAGGCCACCGACGACATCAGCAGGCGCGGCCTGGTCCTGGCCACGATGGCCAAGCTCAAGCAGGTCTGCAACCACCCCGCGCACCTGCTGGGCGACGGCTCCCGGCTACCGGGCCGCAGCGGCAAGCTGGCCCGGCTCGAGGAGATCTGCGACGAGATCGTGGCCGAGGGCGACAAGGCGCTGTGCTTCACGCAGTACGCCGAATTCGGCAAGATGCTGCAGCCGCACCTGGCGGGCCGGCTCGGCTGCCCGGTGCTGTTCCTGCACGGCGGGACGCCCAAGCGCCAGCGCGACGCCCTGGTCGAGACGTTCACCTCGCTGACCGAGCCGGCGCTGTTCCTGCTCTCGCTCAAGGCGGGCGGCACCGGGCTCAACCTGACCGCGGCCAGCCACGTGATCCACGTCGACCGGTGGTGGAACCCGGCCGTGGAGGACCAGGCCACCGACCGGGCGTTCCGGATCGGCCAGCACCGCAACGTCCAGGTGCGCAAGTTCGTCTGCGTGGGGACGCTCGAGGAGCGGATCGACGCGATGATCGAGGAGAAGAAGACCCTGGCCGAGCGCGTCGTGGGCACCGGCGAGAGCTGGCTCACCGAGCTCTCGGTCGCCGACCTGCGCGACGTGCTGGCCCTGTCCCCGGACGCGGTGAGCGAATGAGCCGACCCTGGGAGGACTGGCCGCCCGCCAAGCCGATCCGGGTCGAGGGCGGGATCAAGGCGAAGAGCAGGCGCGGCGCGATCGGCGAGCAGTGGTGGTCGCGGCGGTTCATCGGGGTGCTCGAAGCCTCCGGCCTGAGCGGCCGGCTGGCCCGCGGCCGCAGCTACGCCCGGGCCGGCCAGGTGCTGGACTTCCAGCTGTCCCAGGGCAAGGTCACCGCGCTGGTCCAGGGCTCCCGGCCGAAACCCTACGCCGTCCGGCTCGGCGTGCTGCCGCTCACCAAGCCGCAGTGGCGGCGGGTCCAGGAACGGCTGGCCAGCCAGGCGCTGTTCCGGGCCAAGCTGCTGGCCGGCGAGATGCCGCACGAGATCGAGGACGTGTTCGCCGAGTGCGGCACGCCGCTGTTCCCCCGGTCCGCCACCGACCTGGACATGCGCTGCACCTGCCCGGACTGGGGCGTGCCGTGCAAGCACCTGGCGGCGGTCTGCTACGTGCTGGCCGAGGAGTTCGACCGCGACCCGTTCGCGATGCTGGCCTGGCGCGGCAAGGCCCGGGACGACCTGCTCGCGGCGCTGCGGGAGGTCCGGTCCGCGGCGCGCTCGCCCGCCGCCGGCCCGGCCGGCCCGGCCCGGGTCCGGCCGCCGGGCCCGGCGAACGTGGCGGCGGGCCGTCCGGCCCGGAGACCGCGCCGTTGCCCGAGTCGCCGGACGGGTTCTGGTCCGCCCCGCTGAGCCCGGCCCGGCTGCGCACGCTGGCCGCCCCGGCCGGCCCGGTCACGCCCGACCTGCTGCTGCGCATGTTCCCCCCGCCGCCGGTCCCGGTCCGGGGCCGTGACCTGGCCGAGGTGCTGGCCCCCGGCTACGAACGGCTCGCCGCCGAGGGCAGCGAGCCCCGGGCGGCCGGCGACATCGGCTAGCGTTCACCCGGACAGGCGCATCACCGGACGGGTTTTGCGCGCTCCTCTCAGGGTGGTGGGTTCCGACGTGACGCAGCCGGCCGGCGCGACGGATCCGGCCGTCGCGACGGACACGGCTCGATCCGCCGCGGGCATCGCCCGCGGCGCGATGCTGATCGCCGGGCTCACCGTCGTGTCCCGGATCCTGGGCCTGGTGCGCACCCTGGTGTTCTCCCAGACCATCGGGGCCGACTGCCTGGGTACCTCCTACGTCACCGCCAACCAGGTGCCCAACCTGGTGTACGAGCTGGTCCTGGGCGGTGCGCTGACCAGTGCCATGGTCCCGGTCCTGGCCCGCTCGGCGGAACGGTCCGGCTCCGACCCGGCCGAGAAGGCGCGGGTCGGCCAGATCACCTCGGCCCTGCTGACCTGGTCCGTGGTCATCCTGGTGCCGCTGTCCCTGGCCATCGCGGCCGCGGCCGGGCCGGTCGCGTCTGCGCTCAACCCGGTCAATGCCAACGCGCACTGCCCGCGCCCCGACATGGTGGCCACCACGACCAGCATGCTGCAGGTGTTCGCCCCGCAGGCACTGCTGTACGGGCTCTCGGTCGTGCTGTACGGCCTGCTCCAGGCCTACCGCCGGTTCGCTGGCCCGACCATCGGGCCGGCCGTATCCAGCCTGGTCCTGATCGCGGCCTACCTCTCCTTCGTGCCCCTGGCCAAGGGCCTGCCGCTGGCCAGGCTGCCGCTGCAGGCCGAGCTGGTCCTCTCGGTCGGGACAACGCTAGGTGTCGCGGCTCTGGTCCTGGTGGGCGTGGCGCCGGCCTGGCGGCTGCACCTGCGGCTGCGGCCGACCCTGCGGTTCCCGCCCGGGATTGCGCGGCGGGCCAGCGGCCTGGCCCTGGTGGGCGTCGCCGAGCTCATCGCCATCGACGCGGCCTCTCTGGTGGCCATCACGCTGGCCAACGGACGCGGCGACACCGGCGCGATCGTCATCTTCAACTACGCCTCACAGGTGTTCAACACCCTGTCCGGGGTGCTGGCTGTGTCGATCGTCACCAGCGCGTTCCCCGTCCTGTCCGCCCGCGACGGGCCGGTCTTCGCGCGGACCTGCGCCGGGTCGACCCGGGCGATCCTGCTCATGTCCTGGCTCGGCGCGGCGGTGATCGCGGCCGTCGCCGTCCCGACCGCCCACGTGCTGGCCCGTCAGCCGGACCAGGTGCCCCAGCTGATCGAGGCCTTCGCCCTGTTCGCCCCCGGCATCGCCGGTACCGCGGTGATCGCCATCCTGTCCCGCGCCATGCTGGCCATCGGGCGGCTCAAGGTGGCGGCCGTTGCGGTAGCCGGCAGCTGGGTGCTGGTGATGGTGGCCGACGTGGTGCTGGCCGAACTCGCGCCACCTCGCCTGGTGGTAGCCGCCCTCGCGCTGGGGAACACCATCGGCCAGACCGTGGTGGCCGTCCCGCTGGTGCTGATCACCCGCCGGATCTGCGGCCGGGACGCCGTCGCGGGCACCGGCCATGCGATGCTGGCCGGGCTGGCCGCCGGGGCGGCGGGGGCCGCGGTCGGCGTGGCCGTCAGCCTGGCCGACTCCGGCGGCGGGAAGCTGCTGGCCGTCGGCATGGCGGTGGCCGCGGCCGCGTGCTCGGTGCTCGCCTTCGGAGCCGTCGCGTTCTTGCTGGACCGGGGCGACCTGCGCGCCATCGCGCGGCGGATGCGGCGGATGCGGCGGATGCGGCAGGCCGCGGGCCGCCGCGGCTAGGCGCCCGGGGCTCCCCCGGACGGGGCCCAGACGCGGCGCATGGCCTCGGGCAGGCCCCACCAGCCCAGCGGGGTCAGGCGGTCCTCGTCGTCGATCGCCCCCAGGACCTGCCACAGCGAGGTGACCGGCAGGAACAGTCCCTCCATGGTGAGCTCGTCGAACTCGGCGTCGTCGTCAAGGTCGTCGAGCTCGTAGTCGTCCTCGTCGTCCTCGGCGGCGGCCTGCTCGGCGTCGTCGGGGTCGTAGTCGCGGACGTACCCGGCCAGGTCGGCGGCTGACGCGGAGATCCCCGGCCCGCCGACGGCGAGCGCGGTGATCACCGCGAGCCAGTCGAAGTGATCGATGGCGCAGATCGCCGCGATCGCGCTGTCCGTCTCGCTCAGCTCGCCGTCCGCCTCGTCCGGCCCGGTGACCCACTCCTCCGACCCTTGCGGTGACGCCACCCCGGCGGCCAGCCGCAGCCACAGCTCGGCGTCGTCGGCGGGCAGCTCCGCCGCGCGCATGCCGCCGCACTCGATCAGCAGCTCGCCGGGCCAGCCGGGCCGGGCGATGGACTCGCGCAGGCGGCTCACGGCCGCGCGCAGGTCCTCGGCCGGCACCGGGCGGTCGCCGACCTGGTCCAGCAGCTCGCCGACGGCGGCCAGCGCCTCGGCGTCGGCGGCGTCCCATTCGGCGAGGAACTCCTCGTCCTTCTCGTCCAGCAGGACGTCCATCGGCACCCGGCCGTCGGGCAGCGGCGAGGTCATCCAGCGCTCCTGGAGGGCGATGTAGGCCTGGCAGGCCGCCGGGTCCGCCGCCGACAGCAGGTCGGGATCGATCTCGCCCGCGGCGAGCTGATCTTCCAGGTGGCTGACCAGGCGGGTGTGCAGCTCCGCGGCCAGCTGGCTGCGTTCGGACTGATCGTCCCAGACGTGCAGGCCGATGATGCCGTTCGGCTCGGTGCCGGTGGCCTCCAGCCAGGTCCGGACGTCGCCGACCGTGGCTGCGCTGTCGTTGATCTTGTGCAGGACGGCCTCGGCCGACGACCAGAACACGGCGGACAGCGGGTTGCCCGCCGCGAGCAGCCCGCGGCGGATGCCGGGCAGCGAGCCGAGCGCGTCGGCCGACGGCACGGTCAGCAGCGCGAGCGCGACATCCCGCCTGGTCAGTTCGCTGAGCGGCCGGGCGGCCAGCTCGGCCACGCGATCGGCGTCAAGGTTCACGCCTGGCAGCTTAGAGCAGATTCCGTCCGCCGAGGTAGGGCCGCAGCACGGCCGGGACGGCGACCTGCGCCTGCTCGGTCTGGAAGTTCTCCACCAGCGCGGCCAGGATCCGCGGGGTGGCGACCGCGGTGTTGTTCAGCGTGTACGCGAACCGCACCGTGCCGTCCTGGTCGCGGTACCGCACGTTGGCCCGGCGCGCCTGCCAGTCGAGCAGGGACGAGCAGCTGTGCGTCTCGCGGTACGTGCCGAGCGAGGGCATCCAGGTGTTGATGTCGTTCATCCGGTACTTGCCCGCGCCCATGTCCCCGGTGGAGACCTCCATCACCTCGTAGGCCAGGCCGAGCCCCTGCAGCAGCCGCTCGGCGGTGCCGAGCAGCCGCTCGTGCCACCGGTCGGACTCGGCCAGCTCGGCCGCGCAGATGACGAACTGCTCGACCTTCTCGAACTGATGGACCCGCAGCAGCCCGCGCACGTCGCGGCCGGCGCTGCCGGCCTCGCGCCGGAAGCACGGCGAGATCCCGGCGTACCGCATCGGCAGCTGCTTGTAATCGAGGATCTCGTCGCTGTGGAAGCCGACCAGGGCGACCTCGGCCGTGCCGGCCAGGAACAGGTCGTCGGCCGGGATCGAGTAGGTCTCCTCGCGGTGGGCGGGGAACATGCCGGTCCCGGTCAGCGCCTCCTGGCGGACCAGCGACGGCACGCTGACCACCGTGAAGTCCTGGTCAACAAGCAGATCGAGGGCGTAGGAGTGGACCGCCCGCTCCAGCAGCACCAGGTCCGAGATCAGCGTGTAGGCGCGTTCCCCGGCCACCTTGCGGGCCCGGGCGAAGTCGGCCCAGCCGCGCTTCTCGAGCAGCTCGACGTGATCCAGCGGCCGGAAGCCGAACTCCGGCGGCGTGCCGACCGCCCTGATGACGACGTTGGCCGACTCGTCGGGCCCGACCGGCGCGCCCGGCCACGGGATGGTCGGGGTCAGCAGGAGCAGCGCGTTCAGCCGCTCGCTGGTCTCGGCCAGCTGCTCGCGCAGGGCCTTGAGGTGCTCGTCGAGCTCGGCGGCCTCGGCCTTCAGCTGGGCCCGGCGGGCCTCGCCGGCCCGGGCGTACTCCTTGGACGAGCTCTTGCGGACCGCCTGGGCCTGGTCCAGTTCGTGCTGCAGCTTGCGGCTCGCCCGGTCCAGGTCGAGCAGCTCGTTCACGTCCAGGTTGATGCCCTTGACCCGGACGGCCGCCTCGACCTCGTCCGGGTGCTCCCTGATGAATCGCTTGTCCAGCATGGGTACGCGTCAGCCCTTGTGTCCTGGAAGAAGAATTGCTTTACCCCCGCAACGGAACGCTACCAGCAGTGCCCGCCGGGGTCGCCCGGGATAACCGCCCGGCCTCGCGTACGGTAAGAGGCGTGCTGCTGACCAACCATGTCCTGTCCGGCGCGCTGATCGGCGCCCTGGCCCGCCGCCCGGCGCCGGCCTTCGCGGCCGGCGTGGCCTCGCACTTCGTGCTCGACGCGGTACCGCACTGGGGTGACTGGGGCAGCATCCGCCGGTTCCTCCAGGTGGCGGTGCCCGACGGGCTGATCAGCCTGGCCGCGATGGGAACCCTCGCCGCGCTGGCCCCGGCCGAACGCCTGCCGGCCGTGCTGGCGGGCATGATCGGAGCCGCGCTGCCCGACGTCGACAAGCCCGCCAAGCTGTGGTTCGGCCGGACCCCGTGGCCGCGGGCGGTGGACGAGTTCCACCAGCGCATCCAGCCGGAGGCGTCCGGCCGCGCGCACATCGAGCTGCTGGCCGCCGGCGCGTTCGGTGCCGCCGCGCTCGCCGCGCTGCGCCAGCCGCCTGCCGCTGGCCCGGTCAGCGCTCCGGTCCGGGCTCCGGCCGCGCGGCGCGCCTGCTCTAGGCCGGCAGCGGGTAGCGCAGGCCGATCAGGGCGGCCAGGTCGCCGAGGGTGATCTCGAACATGGGCGCCGGGTCGGACAGCGCGAACCTCAGGTGGCCGAACACCTCCATGGCCACCGCCCCGTACAGCACCGTCCAGCAGCGCAGGAAGGTGAGCACCGCACCGACCGGTATGTCGCTGCCCAGCAGCTCGCGATAGCGGCTGAGCTGGTCGCGCAGGCCCGGGTCGATGTCCGCGGCGTCCGGGACCGGGAACGGCACCATGCTCCACAGCTCCAGGAACAGCGTGAAGAAGGTGCCGGCGAAGGCCATGGCGCACTCGTCGGCGATGTCGTACCGCCCGTCGTCCAGGCCGGGCAGCGGCACGCCGAACAGCAGGCTGAACTCGGCCTGGTGGTTCAGCGCCCAGCGGCGGAACTCCTGGCAGGCGGCGGCCATCTTGACCGTGAGTTTCGCGGCCACCTGGTCGGCCGCGCCGGCCGGCGGGACCGCGTCCTCGATGGCCTGGTGGATGTCCGACCCGAGCTCGGTGAAGATGTTCGCGCAGATGTGCCGGACCAGCTCGTCGCGGTTGTCGAAGTAGCGGTAAAGACCCGGCGCGGTCATCCCCATCTCGCGGGCGATGGCCCGCAGCGTGACCGCCTCCGGGCCGCTGTGCACCAGCAGCCGCCGCGCGGTCTGGATGATCTCTTCCGAGGTCGCCGCGCGCAGCCGGTCGCGACGGGACGGCGTGTGCCCGGCACCCGGCGCGATCCCGGTCTCCGCCGTCTGCGTCATCGCTGCCTCCAAAGAATTCACCGTGGGTCGATGCTAACCCACTTGACAGTAGTGAACACCGTATGCGAAGTTAGCGACGTAATCAGTTTACATCGTTTACTTGAGTTATCAAGTGACGCGCATAGCTCGGGAGGCAGCTATGTTCGAGGCCTGGGGGCGGGTCCTGTCCCGCCGGCGCTGGCTCACGCTGATCATCACGCTCCTGTTCGTCGCCTTCGCCGGGGCCTGGGGGACCGGCGTGTTCGGCGCACTGTCGTCCAGCGACAACTTCACCCCGCCGTCCAGCCAGAGCCAGCGCGAGGCCAGCCGGGCCGAGCAGGTCTTCGGCCGCAACGACGCCGACGTCGTGGTGCTGTACCGCAGCGCCGCCATGACCGTCGCCGACCCGGCCTACCGGCAGGCGGTCACCACCGCGCTGGGCAGCCTGCCCCGCGCCGACGTGGCCGCCGTGACCACGTACTGGTCCACCGGGTCACCCCGGCTGGTCAGCACCGACCGGCACGCCACGTACGCGGTCCTCCAGCTCACCGGGGCCGACGACGCGGCCCGGCACAAGACCTACGACGCGATCAAGAACGACCTGGCCCCCAAAGACCCGGGGAGCCTGAGCGCCGCCGGGGTGACCGCCCGGGTGGGCGGGAACGTGGCCATGGAGGTGGCGGTCAACAACGAGGTGAGCGCCGACATCGCCAAGGCCGAGGGCTTCTCGATGCCGGTGCTGCTGCTCCTGTTGCTGGTGATCTTCGGCAGCCTGGCCGCGGCGTCCCTCCCGATGGCGATCGGCGGCATCGCCATCCTCGGCTCGTTCACCGTGCTGCGCCTGCTCACCATGGTCACCACGGTCTCGGTCTACTCGCTGAACATCACCACCATCCTGGGCCTGGGCCTCGGCATCGACTACGGCCTGTTCATGGTCACCCGGTTCCGCGAGGAACTGCACCGCCAGCCGACCGTCGAACAGGCGGTAGCCCGCACGGTCGCCACCGCGGGCCGGACCATCGCGGTCTCCGGGGTCACGGTCGCGGTCGCGCTGACCAGCCTGATGCTGTTCCCGGTCGGCTTCCTGCGCTCGATGGGCTACGGCGGGGTGGCCACGGTCGCGGTGGACGTGCTGGCCGCGCTCATCGTGCTGCCCGCGTTGCTGGCCGTCCTCGGCCACCGGGTCAACGCGCTGCGGATCCGCCGCTCGGTCCGCCGCCCGCCGCCGGAGGCGGCCAGGTCAGCAGAGCCCCCCGAGTCCAGCGGGGCCTGGTACCGGCTGGCCCGCAGCGTCATGCGCCGGCCGCTGGTCTACGTCAGCGTGATCACGATCGCGCTGCTGGCCCTGGGCGCGCCGTTCCTGCGCATCTCCTGGGGCGGCACGGACGCCAGGACGCTGCCCGCCGCCTCGGCGGTCCGGCAGGTGTCCGAGGCGCTGGACAGCCAGTTCCCGGTCAACTCGACCGACCCGATCGAGGCGCTCATCACGGGGGCGAGCGGCTCCGCGGCGGTCACCTCCTACCTGCACCGCATCGACGCCATTCCCGGCGTGACCGGCGCCCAGGTCACCGGGGCCAAGGGAGCCGTCACCCTGGTCGACGCCGGCTACACGCCGCCGCCGGTGTCCTCGGCCGCGCGGCACATCGTGACCCAGATCCGGGCGCTGGTGCCCCCGGCCGGGGCTACGGTCCTGATCGGCGGGACCACCGCCGGGCAGGTCGACGAGCTGGCCAGCCTCGGCTCGGTCCTGCCGTGGATGGCGCTGCTGGTCGGCCTGTCCACGTTCGTGCTGCTGTTCCTGGCCTTCGGCTCGGTGGTACTCCCGCTGAAGGCGATCGTGATGAACGTGCTGTCGCTGGGCGCGACGTTCGGCGTGGTGGTGTGGATCTTCCAGTGGGGTCACCTGTCCGGCCTGCTGCGGTTCACCGCGACCGGCTCGATCGACCCGACCATGCCGATCCTGATGCTGGCCGTCATCTTCGGCCTGTCCATGGACTACGAGGTGTTCCTGCTGTCCCGGATCCGGGAGCGCTACGACCAGACCGGCGACAACACCCTCGCGGTCGCGGCCGGCCTGCAGCGGACCGGCGGCCTGATCACCAGCCTGGCCCTGCTGCTGATCATCGTGGTCGGCGCGTTCTCCGCGTCCGGCATCACGTTCCTCAAGCTGATGGGCGTGGGCATGATCGTCGCGCTGCTGGTGGACGCGACGGTGGTCCGGGTCCTGCTGGTGCCGGCCACGATGCGGCTGCTCGGCCGGGCCAACTGGTGGGCGCCGCGCCCGCTGCGCCGGCTGTACGCCAGGTACGGGTTCAAGGAGGAAGACCCGGCGCCGCTCCCGGTGCCGGCCAGCGCGCCACGCTGACCGGCCGCCCCGGCTCGGCTTCTCCTTTCTGCCGAACGGGCCGTGGTGCACCGCACCGCGGCCCGTCCCGCGTGCCGGGGTGACGCGGGCCGGTGCCGCCTGCCACCGCATGGCGATCGCGCAGGCGCTACAGTAGCGGCCGATGGCGGCCGTCCCAGCGCCGTCTGAGGAGAGATCGATGAACCAGCCCGTGGCTGTGCCGGAAGTGCTGTCGAGCGACCTGCCCGCCGGGGCCTACCTGCTGGACGTGCGCGAGGACGACGAGTGGGCCGCCGGGCACGCCCCCGACGCGGTGCACGTCCGGCTCGGCGAGCTCGGCGCGCGGGCGGCCGAGCTGCCGCGCGACCGTGAGGTGTACGTGATCTGCCGGACCGGGACCCGGTCCGCGTACGCGACCCAGGCCCTGCTCGGCGGCGGCCTGCAGGCGATCAACGTGGCCGACGGCATGACCGGCTGGGCGGTCGCGGGCCGCCCGATGGTCAGCGAGGACGGCGGCGAGCCCTACGTCGCCTGAGGGCGTGCCGGTGGACCTGGTATCGGTCCGGGACCTGCCCGTCCCGGCGGTCATCGGCGTGCACGAGTGGGAACGCGAGATCACCCAGACGCTCGTGTTCAGCGTCGACCTGGCCGCCGACGTGCGCCGCGCGGCCCGGAACGACGACCTGGCCGACGCCCTGGACTACTCCGCGGTGGCGCGGACCATCGTCTCGGTCGTCGAGCAGGGCCGGTTCCGGCTCATCGAGACCGCCGCCGAGCGGGTCGCGGACCGGCTGCTGGCCGGCCACCCGGTGACCTGGCTCCGGCTCGAGGTGCGCAAGCCCATCGCCGGCGGCGGCTATACCGCCGCCGTCACCATCGAGCGAGGCGTGCGCACCGGCTGAGATCAGCGGTGGCGCCGAGCGCCCGGAGCCGGGCCACGGCCTCGGTGCGGGAGGTGACGTCGAGGGCGCGGTAGCTGTGCTGCAGGTGGGCCTGCACGGTCCGGGCGCTGATGCCCAGGGCCCGGGCGATGCCCCGGTCGGACTGGCCGTCGGCGACGAGCTGGAGGATGCGGGCCTGGCGCGGGGTCAGCAGCGGGTTGCCCGCGGGGTCCTGCGCCAGCCCGGGCCCGGCCTGGGTCAGCAGCGCGAGGGCCGCCGCCTGCCCGACGTGGATCCGCAGCAGGTCAAGGAGCTCGAGGTCGCTGGCGGAGAAGTCCTGACCCTGCCGGTTCAGCGCGACCCCGATCAGCCCGCCCCCGGGGGGCCGCACCGAGATCGCCACCTGGCGGTCGACCCCGCACACGCGGTAGAAGTCGCGGTACAGGCCGAGCGCGCGGAACTGGCGGTCGCTGAGGAAATCGGAGATCCGCCGCGCCCGGCCGTCCCCGGTGGCCCGGACGTAGCCCAGGACGGGATGCTCCGGCAGGTGCTGCTGGAACAGCTCGACGCCCCCGGGGAAGGAGCCGACGCCGGCGGGTTCGATGAGCCAGGCCAGCAGGGCGTCGCCGGCGCCGATGTGGTTGTAGGAGCACGAGTCGGCGGGGACGAGCCGGGCGGCGAGGCTGACCACGCGAGCGGCGTAGTCCGGGCCTTCAGGCGCGTACAGCTCGGCGAGCCCGTCGCTGAGCTGGCGCAGCGCGCTGCGGGAACCGGTCATAAGGCACCTCCGCGACACGTTATCAGCTAAGCAAAATTACCGATACCGCCACGGCGCGCGGCGTGGGCACAGTTAGCTTGGCCGAGGCAGGGAGCGCTGGGGGGAACTTGGCGCACCAGGTGGAGCGCGCGCTGCCCTCGTCAGGCGGCGATCGGCAGCCGGGCCGCTCATGGGCCCGGCTGCCGACGCCGGACGCCGGACGCGACGGGCCTGGGGGGGAGGGGCACGCCGTGCGGGCGAACGTACCACTGTACAACGTACGCCCGACTTATCCGTACGCAACGTACGCCCGGCTTATCCGTCCACACCGTATGCCCGGGTTGTCAGTCCACAACGTATGCCCGGCTTAGTCAGTCCCTCAGCCCACGCCCGGCGGGCCTCCTAGTCCGTCGCCGCGGCCTGGCCCGCAGCCCGGCGGGGTCGTCCTAGTCGCGCCGCGCCGCCGCGGTCTGACCCGCAGCCCGCTCATGCCGCCGTCGACCGCGAGCGCGGTCCCGGTGGTGGCCCCGGCGAGCGGGCTGGCCAGGTAGGCGATGGCCGCGGCCACCTCCTCCGCGCTGACCAGGCGGCCCATGGGCTGGCGGGCGGCGAGCGCGGTCCGCTCGGCCCGCGGGTCGGCCGCGGCGTCGAGCAGCCTGCCCACCCACGGCGTATCGACCGTGCCCGGGTTGACGCAGTTGACCCGGATCCCCTCGGCCACGTGGTCGGCCGCCATGGCCAGCGTGAGCGCGTAGACCGCGCCCTTGCTCGCGCAGTACAGGGCGCGCTGCGGCAGGCCGGCCATGGCCCCAATCGAACAGGTGTTGACGATGGCGGCCCGGCCGTGCTCGCGCACCGCCCGGCGCAGCAGGGGCAGGGCGGCCCGGGTCGTGCGCACCATGCCGAGCACGTTCACGTCCAGGACCCGGTGCCACTCGTCGTCGTCGTTGTCCTCGACGGTGCCGGCCGCGCCGATGCCCGCGTTGTTGACCAGGATGTCCAGCCCGCCGAGGGCCTGCCCGGCCTGCGCCACCGCGGCCCGGACCGCGGCGTCGTCGGTCACGTCCGCCCGGACCGGGTACAGGTCGTCGCCCCGATCATCGGAGGGCAGGTCCCGGTCCAGCACCGCCACCCGCGCGCCGCGGGCCGCTAGCAGCCGGGCGGTGGCCAGTCCGATCCCCGAGCCACCCCCGGTGACCAGTGCCGCCAGCCCGGCGAATTCGGTCGGCTGCTCCGCCATACATCCGATGTATCACATCGATCCGGTCCGCCGGCGGCGCATCGTGAACCCGGTCGCGGGGATCGGGTGAAAGCGGGGTGACCGTGATAGACACCTCGCAAAGGGAGCCAGCTATGACCGCACCGCCCCGGCGGCGCGCGGCGGACCAGGACGCGGCCGGAACGCGCCTGGACGACGCCGCGCTGATCGAGCGGTCCTGGCATGAGCCCGAAGCGTTCGCCGCGCTGTACGACCGGCACGCGGCCCCGATCCACCGCTTCGCCGGCCGCAGGCTCGGCGGCCAGCTGGCCGACAACGTGGTCGCGGAGACGTTCCTGGCCGCGTTCGGCCGGCGCAACCGGTACGACCTGCGCCGGGCCGACGCCCGGCCGTGGCTGTACGGGATCGCCGCCAACGTCATCGGCAAGCACCGCCGGGCCGAGGTCCGGATGCTCCGGGCCTGGGCCCGGACCGGGGCCGACCCGGTGACCGAGGGCCACGCCAACCTGGTCGACAGCCAGGTCGCCGCGGCGGCCGTGCAGCGGGACCTGGCGGCGGCCCTGGCCGCCCTGCCGGCCGGTGACCGGGACGTGCTGCTGCTCATCGCGTGGGCGGACCTCTCCTACGAGGAGACCGCCGCGGCGCTGGGCATCCCGGTCGGGACCGTGCGGTCCCGGCTGAACCGGGCTCGAAGAAAGGTGCGCGAGGCACTCGGTGGCCAGGATCCGACCTCGTCGAACCAGGAGCTCGACCCATGAACGACCTTGACCTAAACGACCTCGACCTGGTGCGCACCATGCGCGCCGAAGTCCCGTCCCCGTCCCCGGCCCGGCTGGCCAGCGGCCGTGACCGGATCCTCGCCGCGGCCTCCCGCCCGCGCCGCTACCGGCTCCTCGCGGCCGTCCCCGGCCTCCGCCGCTACCAGCGGCCGACCCGGCCGGCCGGGCCGGGCACCGCCTGGCGGCTGGCGCTGCCCGCGGGCGCGATCGTGGCGGCCGCGGCCATCGTCTGCGCCGCGGTCCTCGGGGGCACCGCGGCGCCGTCCCGGCCCGGGTCCGCGGCACCGTCCCGGCCCGGGTCCGCCGGCTCGCACCCGCGGCCCGCCCCGACCGCGCGGGTGAGCCTCGCGGCCCGGTTCCTCACCGTCGCGGCCCGGACCGTCGCGGCCGAGCCGGCGGCCACCCGTCCCGGCGACCGGCAGTGGGTGTACGCCCGGTTCGTGCAGGCCCAGACCGGGACGGCCACCCAGTCCGACGAGAACTGGATCCGGTTCGACGGCCTCGAGCAGGCCTACTACCTGAACGGCCAGCTCATCATCCATCCCGATGGCTCGGGCAGCGGCGGGCCGCTGGACAGCTACCGCGAGCTGGCCGCCCTGCCCGCCGACCCGGCGGCGATCCTGGCCGCGGCCGGCCAGGTGGTGGGGACCACCCAGCGGCAGTGGGAGAACTGGAGCTCGGGCAGCGCGGTGGCCGAACTGGCGCCCCGGAGCATCGGCGACGCCGAGTTCGACTACCTGGCTCAGCTGCTCTGGAACGCCTACGCGGCCGCGCCGCCCGCGGCGCTGGCGCACGTGTACCAGGGCATGGCTGACCTTCCGGGCGTGCGGGTCGAGCACGGCATGACCAGCGCGGCCGGCCGGCCCGGGATCGGCGTCTCGGCCAACGGCGGCGTGTCGTGGCTGCTCCTGGACCCGCAGACCTACCGCGTGATCGGCGTCAACGAGCGGGCGGTCACCGTGCGGACGGCCGGGACGAAGGGGAGCCTGCCCAGGTTCTCCGGCATGATCTCGATGGCCTGGGCGGACGTGGCCATCGTCGCCGTGCCGGGCCAGCGCTGAGCAGCTGAGCCGGGCCGCGCCGCGACGCGGCCCGGCTCAGCTGAGCGCCTTGCGGCGCGCATCCGGTTATGCGCGGAACCGGCAACATCAGCAGCATTCGCCCTGCTGGCCACTGTGCTCTCCCGCGCGGCATCATTCCGCAACCGGTCCAATACGTCATCGAGCCGGTTGGCCCTAGTGACGCCGGGCGGGATCGTCGTTCGTACGGAACCACCGGGCCTCGGCTTAGGCTGGCTGGGTGGCAGAAACGGCAGAAACGGCCGAAGCGGCGAAAGCGGCCGAAGCGGCCGAAGCGGCGAACCGGGCGGTCTCGCGGACCGCCGAGGACGGGACCGCCGAGGACGGGACCGCCGAGGACGGGACCGCCGGGGTCTGGTGGGCGCGCCGCCAGGACGCCGCCCCGCGGCTGGCCGGCCTGCTCGACCCCGCTGAGCGGGAGCGCTGGGAGCGCTTCCGCCAGGACGCGGACCGGGAGCGCTTCCTGGTCGGCTGCGCGCTGGCCAAGACGGTGATCGCCGCCCGCACCGGCCAGCGGCCCGCCGAGGTGAGCTTCGACCGGACCTGCGGCCAGTGCGGCAAGCCGCACGGCAAGCCGGCCGTCCGGGGCGGCGGCCCGGAATTCTCCGTCTCGCACTCCGGAGACCTGGTCGCGGTCGCGGTCGCGGCGGCGCCGGTCGGCGTGGACGTCGAGCAGCTGGAGGGCCGGCCGCACCCCCTGGGCAGCGACGATCCGGCGGCGCTGGCCCGCTTGGTGCTCGGCGAGCAGGAACAGGCGGCGCTGGCCGCGGTCCCGCCATCCGGCCGGGCGCGCGCTTTCCTGGTCGCCTGGACCCGGAAGGAAGCCGTGACCAAGGCGCAGGGCGACGGGGTGCGGGTCCCGTTCACCGAAGTCATCGTGGCCGCGGACGCGGCCGCCCCGCGTGTCGTGGCGTGGCCCTACGCGCAGGATCCGGGAAGCGTGTCGCTGCTCGACCTCGACACGGAGCCCGGCTACGTGGCGGCGCTGGCTGTGCTCGGCCGCTGCCGTGCTGTCCGGCCCGCGGACGGATCGTCCCTGCTGGCATAGGCGCTGCTCGTGGCGCTGGCAGACGGCGGCGGGAGCTGATCGCTGCGGGCGAACGCCCAGCGGAAATTTGTACGGGCTCTTCTTTCTTGAGTGTATGTGACTCAAGCTTTGGAGGCCATCAATGAGTGAAACGCTCACCCTGCCGGTGCTGCCGCTCGACGACGAGGTGGTGCTGCCGGGGATGGTAGTGCCGCTGGAGACGTCGCAGCCGGAGGTCGGCGCGGCGATCGACGCGGCGCGCATGCCGTCCCGGCAGGCGCAGGTGCCGGGCATGCGTTCCGAGGCCCGGGCCCGGGTCCTGCTGGTGCCGCGGCTGCCTGACCGCGGGCTCGCGGGCGTGGGCACGCTGGCCGTGATCGAGCAGACCGGGCGGCTGCCCGGCGGACAGCCGGGAGCGGTCGTGCGCGGCATCTCCCGGATCAGGATCGGCTCCGGGACCACCGGCCCCGGCGCCGCGCTGTGGGTCGAGGGCACCGTAATCGAGGAGACCGGCACGGGGCCGCAGGCCGACGAGCTGGCCCAGCAGTACAAGTCCCTGGTGACCAGCATGCTGCAGCAGCGCGGTGCCTGGCAGGTCATCGACGCGATACAGCAGCTCACCGACGCGTCCGCGATCGCGGACCGCGCGGGCTACTCAAGCTACCTCTCGACCGTGCAGAAGCTGCAGCTGCTCGAGACCGCGGATCTGGTCCAGCGCCTGGAACTCGTCATTAGCTGGGCCAAGGACCAGCTGGCCGAGATGGAAGTGGCCGAGTCCATCCGCAAGGACGTCTCGGAGGGCATGGAGAAGCAGCAGAAGGAATTCCTGCTGCGCCAGCAGCTCGCCGCGGTGCGCAAGGAGCTCGCCGACCTGAACGGCGACGCGGCCACCGAGGAAGACGACTACCGGGCTCGCGTGGAGGCGGCCGACCTGCCGGAGGCGGTCAAGAACGCCGCGCTGAAGGAAGTCGACAAGCTGGAGCGGACCAACGACGCCTCACCCGAGGTCGGCTGGATCCGCACCTGGCTGGACACCGTCCTCGACATCCCGTGGAACGAGCGGACCGAGGATGCCTACGACATCGCCGGCGCCCGGCAGATCCTGGACGAGGACCACACCGGCCTGGACGACGTCAAGGAGCGGATCATCGAGTACCTGGCCGTGCGCAAGCGCCGCGCGGACCGGGGCCTGGGCATCATCGGCGGGCGGCGTTCCGGCGCCGTGCTCGCGCTGGTCGGCCCGCCCGGCGTGGGCAAGACCTCGCTCGGCGAGTCGGTGGCCCGGGCCATGGGCCGTAAGTTCGTCCGGGTCTCCCTGGGCGGCGTCCGGGACGAGGCGGAGATCCGCGGTCACCGGCGCACCTACGTCGGGGCGCTGCCCGGCCGGATCGTGCGCGCCATCCGCGAGGCCGGCTCGATGAACCCGGTCGTGCTGCTCGACGAGGTGGACAAGATCGGCTCGGACTACCGGGGCGACCCTGCGTCCGCCCTGCTCGAGGTGCTGGACCCGGCGCAGAACCACACGTTCCGCGACCACTACCTCGAGGTCGAGCTCGACCTGTCCGACGTGGTGTTCCTGGCCACGGCCAACGTCCTGGATCAGATACCCGGCCCGCTGCTTGACCGGATGGAGCTGGTCCAGCTCGACGGGTACACCGAGGACGAGAAGGTCCTCATCGCCCGGGATCACCTGCTGCCCAGGCAGCTGTCCAAGGCCGGGCTGAACGCCGAGGAGGTGGCGGTCGGCGAGGACGCGCTGCGGCTGATCGCGGGTGAGTACACCCGCGAGGCCGGGGTGCGGTCGCTGGAGCGGTCGATCGCGCGCATCCTGCGCAAGGTCGCGGCGAAGGTGGCCCTGGGCGACGTCACCCTGCCGGTCAGCGTGGGCGCGGGCGAGCTCAAGGACTACCTGGGCCGGCCGCGGTTCACCCCGGAGACCAGCCTGGCCGCGCCGGACCGCCGGACCGCTGTGCCCGGTGTGGCCACCGGCCTGGCGGTGACCGGCGCGGGCGGGGATGTCTTGTTCATCGAGGCGTCCCTGGCCGGGCGGGAGACCGGCGAGACCGGTGTCACGCTCACCGGTCAGCTCGGTGACGTGATGAAGGAGTCGGCCCGGATCGCGCTGTCCTACCTGCGCTCGCACGGCGAGGAGCTCGAGCTGCCGGTCGGCGAGCTGAAGGACCGCGGCGTGCACGTCCACGTGCCCGCCGGCGCGGTGCCCAAGGACGGCCCGAGCGCGGGCGTCACGATGACCACCGCGCTCGCGTCGCTGCTGTCCGGCCGGCCGGTCCGCTCCGACGTCGCCATGACCGGCGAGGTGTCCCTCACCGGCCGGGTGCTGCCCATCGGCGGGGTCAAGCAGAAGCTGCTGGCCGCGCACCGGGCCGGGATCACCACCGTGCTGATCCCGCAGCGCAACGAGCCGGATCTGGACGACGTGCCGGCCGAAGTGCTGAGCAAGCTGGAGGTGCACCCGGTGGGTGACGTCCGCGAGGTGCTCCGGCTGGCGCTCGAGCCCGCCGCCGCAGCCGCCGGGCAGGTCTCCGTGGCGGACGCCGCCTAGGCAGGCCCGGTAGGCAGGCCCGGTAGGCAAGCCCGGTAGGCAAGCAGGGCTCAGCCCTGGTCCGCCTCGGGCGCGTCGTCCGGCAGGACGGCCGCGTCGGTGGCGGCAGGGAACACGTCGGTGGCCGCCAGGTCCCAGATGAAGCTGGGATCGGCGGCCACCGCGCGTTCTGGGGTGTCTCCGGGAGCCCCGCCGGCGGGCGGCGCCGCCAAGTCGGCGGGCACCGGGGCCGCCGCGAACCCGAGGCTCTCCCTGGTGGGCAGGGCCTCGCCCGGCGGCTGCGCCGCGCCGGGCCCAGCCGGATCCGGGCTGGCCGCGGACGGCCCCGGCGCGGACCCGGGCCGCGTCGTCCCGAACGCCGGCCACGTCGGCCCGGACGCCCGCGGAGCCACCCCGGACGCCGGCGGCGCCGGGTCAAACGCGGGCGGTGGCGCGCCGAACGCGGGCCGGGCCGCCCCGGACGCCGGCGGGGCCGGGTCGAACGCCGGCGGGGCCGGGTCGAATACCGGCGGCGTCAGGCCGAAGGCGGGCGTGGCCAGGTCGAAGTCCGCGGGCGGGGTGGTCAGGTCGAAGCTGACCGGCGGCTCGGGTTCGGTCGTGGCGCCGGGCGGCGCCGCCATGTCCCTGGGCACCCGGATGCCCCGGCCGGGCTCCGGCGGCGGCAGGCCGGCCGAGGCCACCGGAAGCGGGCCGATCAGGCGCTTGGGCTCCGGGGCTGGCGCCCACGGCGGACCCGAGGTGCCGTCCGCCCGTCCGGTCCCCCGGCCGGACCGGTAGCCGGCGGAGGATCTCGGCACCGGTGCCACCGCCGGACGGGCGGGACCGGGGCTGATCTCGCCGATGCCGCCGCCCTGCCAGCCCGCGGGCGACGCATAGCCGGCCGCCCTGGCCGGGTCCGGCCGGGCGGCTTGCGCCGGGCCCGCCGGGCCTGTTCGCCCGTCGCGTGCCGGTCCGAAGCCCGTGGCGGCCAAGGACCCCTGTTCTGGCCTGCGGGCCTCGTGCTGGCCGCGGAACCGCTCCCGGTCCGCCGCGCCGGTCCGGCCGCGCTCCCGCCGGGAACTGAGGACCAGCAGGGCGATGACGAGCAGCACGATCAGCCCGCCCGCCACGGCCACCGCGTCCCGCAGCACCGATCCGGCCAGCGTGCTGGCCGCCGGGTGGCGCGCCGCGGCCACCGCCGCGGCCGCCGCCGCCGCCGCGTGCCGGGCCGGCGTGCTCGGCGAGGCGGCCGGGGCGGGCTGCTGACGGGGCTGGCTGGCGGTGGTGATGAGGTCGGCCATATCGACCGCGCGGATCGCGTCCACGGTGCCGTCGCCGGCTCCGGTGTGCGACCGGGCCGGCAGCGGGGGCAGGCTGGCCCGGGATGCCCCGGCGACCGTGCTCTCGGTCAGCGCCTGGGTCACCTGGGCGACGGTGAGGTGCGGGAACCTGGACAGCACCAGGGCGGCCACGCCCGCCACGATGCCGCTGGCCGTGCTGGTGGAGCTGATCGTCCCGTAGCCGGCCGGCGGGGTCGCCGTGACCAGGCTGACCCCCGGCGCCGTCAGCGCCGGGTAGGACCGCCGGCTGCTGAACGAGGCGAGCTGCCCGGTGCGGCCGATGGCCCCCACCGCGATGACGCCGGGGTAGGCGGCCGGATAGTTCACCAGACCCGGGCCCTGGCCGTCGTCGCCCGCGGGCGCCACCAGCACGACGCCCTTGCTCAGCGCGTAGCCGACCGCGGCCTGTTCGGCCGCGCTGCCGCCCGCCGCGGCCGGATCGCCCTTGCTGGTCAGGCCCAGCGTTCCGGGGTCCAGCGGCAGGTCGATGACCCGGGCCCCGTGATCGGCCGCCCACCGGATGCCGTCGGCGATGGCCTGCGGCAGCCGCCGGGACAGAGCCTGGTCCGACACCAGCGGGTCGTTGAATTCGAGCGTCACCCGGACCGAGAGGATCTTCACCGCGGGGGCCACGCCGACCAGGCCGGGCTGGCGCTGGTGACTGGCGATGATGCCCGCCACCGCGGTCCCCTCCACGCCCCAGTAGGAGCTGCCCGGGGCCCGGCCGGAGCCGGTGTAGTCCGGCCCGGCGAGCACCGAGCCGGACAGGCCCGGGTAGCCGGCGTCAACCCCGGTGCCGAGGACGGCCACGGTTACCCCGGATCCCTGCGTTTCCCGCCATGCTTGCGGCACGTGCAGGCCGGCCAGCCACCATTCCTGATCGCGCGCGTTATTGCCGTGCGCGGCGGGTGCCGATGCGGTGGCGATTGCGGGCACGAACCCCATCACGCCCAGCACGGTGAGCACCGCCGCCACGCCGGTGGCGAACGGCAGCAAAGTGCCGTGCAGCAATCGGTGTGACACTTCGGTCAGATTTCTCCTCCGAGGCCGGCCGCCGGGCCGTGGGTAGCGGTGTTCGGCCGGCGTATGTAATCGTGCCATGCGCCCGGCCTGGGCGGAATGCGTCATGTGCGAATTGTTGCCGGCGCCGCGGCCATCGATACCCGCGCGCCTGGTGCCAGGACCAGTCGCTTGGCCGCGTTTCCGCCGTTCACGGCGATGGCGACCAGTCCGGCGCTATCGGCATAGGCCACCAGTTCACCCGGCGGGACGGCGCCGAACATATCCCGGTAAGGGGCAGTGAGCCGATGGCGGTCCCAGCGGATGTGCGCGGTCCCGCCCGGTGTGAGGCCGATTTGCGCGGCGTCGGCCGCGGTAATGGTGAGCTGGATATTTCCGAATCGGTCCACGGTCAGCACCTCCCCTTCGGCGACGGAATCGCGGATCCGCCTTTCGGGCGCGGGCAGCGCGACCAGATCTGCGACGTCGATTTCCGTGCCCGTGGCGGCCAGTTCCGCGCCGCCGGCCAGATGCGCGGCGACCGGCATGAAGATATCGCGGCCATGAAAGGTTGCCGTCACGCTGGCAAGCCACAATTCCCGGTTGGTCAGCCAGAAGGCTCGTGCCGCGCCGCCCGCGGCCGCGACCGCCCAGGAGAGCAGCCCGTTGTCGGGCCCGATGAACACCGACTCGCCCGCCGCCACCGCGACGCCGCGCCGGGCCGTGCCCACCCCGGGATCGACCACCGCCACGTGCACGGCCGCCGGCAGGTAGGGCACGGTCTGCGCCAGCACGGCCGCGCCGCGCCGGATGTCACCGGGCGGGATCAGGTGGGTCACGTCGATGACGGTGGCGTGCGGCGCGATCCGGGCCGCCACGCCGCGGCAGGCGGCTACGAAGCCGTCGTCGAGCCCGTAGTCGGTGAGGAAGCTCAGGTAGCCAAAACGGGTCACGAACGGCAGGGTACGCCGGAGTCCCGCCGGGCCGGGGCCAAGGTACGTTGGGAGGAATCGGACCATGGCGGGAGAGGAGGTCGCATGTCCGGGCTGTCCGAACGGGACATGCGGATCCTCGCGTTCGAGCGGCGCGGCTGGCGGTCACCCGGGGTCAAGGAACAGGCCATCGCCGAGGTGCTCGATCTCCCGGCTACCAGGTACTACCAGCTGCTCAACGAGCTGATCGACCGGCCGGAGGCGCTCGCCTTCGATCCGGCGCTGGTCAAGCGGCTGCGCGCCCAGCGCGCCCGGCGGCAGCGTATCCGTTCGCCCCGCTCGAAGGGCCGGCCGGCGTGACCCATCCGCCGCCCGCCGCCGCCGGCGGCCAGGCCAGCAGAGCGGCCACCCCTGCGGGGCAGGCCGGGCTGGACGCGCTGCTCAGCCGTCCGGAGCAGGCGCTGATCGGCACGGACTTCGACGGCACACTGGCGCCGATCGTGGCCGATCCCCGGGCCGCGCGCGCCCTGCCGGGAGCGGTGCCCGTCCTGACCAGGCTGGCCCGGACGGTCGGCACGCTCGCGGTCATCACCGGCCGGGCCGCGGCCGACGCGGTCGCCTGCGGCGGGCTCGACGCCATCCCCGGCCTCATCGTGCTCGGCCACTACGGCGGGCAGCGCTGGCAGGACGGTGAGCTGACCGCACCCGGCTCGCCGCCGGCGGTGGGGGCCGCCCGCGAGGCGCTGCCCGGCGTGCTGAGCCGGGCGGGCGCCCCGGACGGCACCTGGGTCGAGGACAAGGGGGACGCGCTGGCCGTGCACACCCGCCGCGCGGCCGCCCCGGAACCGGCCCTGCGCCTGCTCCGCGGGCCGCTGGAGGACCTGGCCGCCCGGCTCGGGCTGGCCGCGGAACCGGGCCGGATGGTGATCGAGCTGCGGCCGCCCGGCGTGGACAAGGGCGCCGCGCTGACCGGCCTGGTCGCCGAGCGCGCCGCGGGCGCCGTCCTGTTCTGCGGCGACGACCTGGGCGACCTGCCCGCTTTCGCGGCCGTCCGCGCGCTGCGCGCGGACGGGATCCCTGGCTGTGCCGTGGCCAGCGCCAGCGCCGAGTCCCCGCGGGTCGCGGCGGCGGCCGACCTGGTAGTGGACGGCCCCGAGGGGGTCATGGGCCTGCTGGCCGCGATCGCGGCTGAACTCGACCGCTGAGCCGCAGCTACCGGTCCAGAGCGGCCAGCTGGTCCAGAGCGGCCAGCTGGTCGCCGAGCCAGCGTGCGGGCGGGCTGGCCGCGGCGGTGGCGGCCAGGGCTTCGCTACGTCGCCGGCGTTCGGCGTCCGGCATGGCCAGCGCCTGGTGCAGGGCCGCGGCGGTCTCGCTGACGTCGAAGGGGTTGACCAGCATCGCGTCGCCGTCCAGGGTCGCGGCGGCGCCCGCCTCCCGGGACAGCACCAGCGCGCAGCCGCGTTCGGACAGCACCGGGCCCTCCTGCGCGACCAGGTTCATGCCGTCCCTGACCGGGTTGACCAGTAGCACGTCGGCCACCGTGCAGGCGGCCAGCGACCGGGGGTAATCGTCCTTCACCTCGAGGATCAGCGGATTCCAGTCCGCCGTGCCGAACTCCGCGGTGATCTCCGCCGCGACCTGCCGGACCTGCTCGGTGTAGGCGCGGTACGCCGGCACCGCCGACCTCGACGGGTAGGCGAAGGCCAGGTGGACCACCCGGCCGTGCCACTCGGGACGGGTGGCGAGCAGCTCGCGGTAGGCGGCAAGCCCGCGGACGATGTTCTTGGACAGCTCGGTCCGGTCGACCCGGACGATCAGCTTGCGCCCCCGCGCCGCCGCGGCGAGCACCTCGGCCTCGGCGCGCACGTCGTCCGCCGCGGCCCGGGCCCGCAGCGCGGCGGCGTCCACGCCCAGCGGGTGCACGGCCACCTCGCTGACGTGCCCGCGGTGCGTCACGCGCCCCGCCGTCCCGTTGCCGACGTCCCGGCTCACCTGCGCGCCCAGGATCACGGCGCAGCAATCCAGGAATGCCTCGGCCCACCGGCCGGCGTGGAAGCCGACGTGGTCCGCGCCGAGCATGCCGTCGAGCACCGCCTCGCCGGCCTCGGCGGGCAGCAGCCGGTAGTAGTCGGGCGGCGCCCACGGTGTGTGCGAGAAGTGCGCGATGCCGAGGTCGTCGCGGCCGCCGCCGAGCTTGTCCCGCAGCAGCCGCGGGGCCAGGGTGAGGTGGTAGTCCTGGATCAGCGCGCGGACACCCGCGGGCGCGCCGCTCGCCTCGCCCGCCATCGCGGCCGCGAACGTCTCGTTGTAGGCCAGGTAGGCGGCCCAGTCCTGGCGGAACTCCCGGCCGAAACGCGGCTGGTTCGGCGTGTCGAACAGCAGGTGCTGGACGAACCACAAGATCGAGTTGGCCACGTTGTTGTAGGCCCGGTCGAAGACCTCCGGCGGGATGTCGAGCATCCGCACCGGAACCGAACCGGGTCCGGCGTCGGCGGGCCGCTGTCGCGCGGCCGCGCGGTCCGCGTCGCTGAGCGCGGCGCAGATCCAGCTGACCTCGGCCTCGGGCGTCATCGCGGCCAGCCCCTCGGCCACCCCGGCCACGAGCCCGCCCCCGCCGCGCCGGCTGGCCAGCGTGCCGTCCGGCCCGAACTGGTACGACACCGGACCGCGGTTGGACGCGACCAGAACCCGCTTCTTCATAGTCCGGCAGGGTAGTGCCCCTCGCGACCAGCCCGGCCCCCCGGGCCAGCGCCTCCCAGGGCTGATACGCTTATTTCGTTTCAGCCACAACTGCATAACGCTCATCCAGAGGGGTGGAGGGATCGGCCCTGCGAAGCCCCGGCAACCTATCGCGCATCCATGCCCGTTTCGGGTGGCGAGGCGCGTGACACGGTGCCAAGTCCGGCCCGCGGTCAAGGCGACCGCTGGGAAAGATGGGGGAGGAAGTCCTCGCCGGTGACCACAGCAACAGCACGCACCCGACACGCTTCCCGGTTCGGTTACGCCACCGGGCTGGCCTGCCGCGAATGCGGCCAGGTCTACGAGCTCGGCCCGCTCTACGCCTGCGGCGAGTGCTTCGGGCCGCTGGAAGTCTGCTACGACTACCCGCGGCTGAGCAGGGAAGACATCCAGGCCGGCCCGCCGGACATGTGGCGGTACGCGCCGCTGCTCCCGGTCCCGCCGGACATCGCGGACCGGCCCACCACCCAGCCCGGCTACACCCGGCTGATCCGGGCCGACAACCTGGCCCGCGCGCTGGGCATGCGCAGGCTGTGGATCAAAGACGACCGGGGCAACCCGACGCACTCGTTCAAGGACCGGGTGGTCGCGGTGGCCCTGTCCGCCGCCACCGAGCTGGGCTTCAAGGTGCTGGCCTGCCCCTCGACCGGCAACCTGGCCAACGCGGTGGCCGCGGCGGCGGCCCGGGCGGGCATCCGGTCGGTGGTGCTCGTGCCCGCCGACCTGGAGCCGCAGAAGATCATCACCACCTCGGTCTACGGCGGCACGTTCGTGACCGTGGACGGCACGTACGACGACGTCAACCGGCTCGCCTCCGAGCTGGCCGGGGAGCACGAGGACTGGGCGTTCGTCAACGTGAACGTACGGCCCTACTACGCCGAGGGCTCCAAGACCCTCGGCTTCGAGATCGCCGAGCAGCTCGGCTGGCGGGTCCCCGAGCAGGTCGTGGTGCCGATCGCGTCCGGCGCTCAGCTGGTCAAGGTGGACAAGGGCCTGGCCGAGCTGACCTCGCTCGGCCTGGTCCCGCAGGCCCCGTGGCGGGTGTTCGGGGCCCAGGCGGCCGGCTGCGCGCCGGTCTCGGCCGCGTTCGCCGCCGGGTACGACGTGGTGCGCCCGGTCCGCCCGGCCACCATCGCCAAGTCGCTGGCCATCGGCAACCCGGCGGACGGGCCGTACGTGCTGGACGTGGTGCGCCGGACCGGCGGCGCCGTCGCCGACGTGACCGATGAGGAGATCATCGACTCGATGCGGCTGCTGGCCCGCACCGAGGGCATCTTCGGCGAGACCGCGGGCGGCGTCACCCTCGGCGTGCTGCGCAAGCTGCTGGCCGCCGGCCAGCTCGACCCCGGCGCGGAGACCGTGATCATCAACTCCGGCGACGGGCTGAAGACGCTGGACGCGATCGTCCCGGCGGTGAACGTGCCCGCCGTGATCAGGCCGACCCTCGAAGCCTTCCAGGAGGCAGTCTCATGAGCGTGCTGGTTCGCATCCCGACCATCCTGCGCTCCTACACCGGCGGCGCGGCCGAGGTGGCCGCGACCGAGGGCACCCTGCGCGAGGTCATCGCCGGCCTGGACGCGGCCTACCCCGGCCTGGGCGGCCGGCTCCTCGACGAGGGCGGCAAATTGCGCCGGTTCGTCAACGTCTACGTGGGCGAGGAAGACGTGCGGTTCGCGCAGGGGCTGGACACGCAAGTGGCTGCTGGGGCGCGCGTTTCCGTCATTCCGGCGGTCGCCGGAGGCGCGCCGCAGGCGAGCCGGGAGCCGTGGGGAAGACCCTGGCCAGGCCCGGCCGAGGTGAGCCGGATGGCGTGATTGGGGGGTAAGTGGCGCCAGACGAGTGCGCTACAGGGTAAGGTCAATTCCGGTCGCCGTCGGACGGGACTGGTTCGCGCTTGGCACGTGCCGCTCTCTCACCGGTTCGCGATCGACGAGTTCCGCGTTGGCAAGGGCGGGGCTCGAGTCCCGAGCGCAGTTAGGGAGTTGTTTGGAATGGCTCAGGGCACCGTCAAGTGGTTCAACCCGGACAAGGGATACGGCTTTATCGCCGTCGACGGTGGCAAGGACGTTTTCGTCCATTTCTCGGCTATCCAGTCGGATGGCTACCGCACCCTCGAAGAGGGGCAGCGGGTCGAGTTCGAGATCACGCAGAGTGACCGAGGCGCTCAGGCCGACAAGGTTGTCGTGGTCTCGTAGGTTCGCTCGTGGCCCCGGATTAACCGGGGCCACCCACCTTCCGGGTTCAGATGACGACCCGGCCCCCCAAGGGCCGGGTCGGTGTTGTTCCAGGGGGGCTGTATCCCCCAGGGGGGCGACCCCCCTGGAACCCCCCGCATTCCCGCTGCGGTTCTCGCCGTAGTATCGCGCGGCCGGAGGGCCGCCGGCCCTCGCGGACCGCACGATGGCCCCCGCGAGCCGCACGATGCCGCGCGATGGTTTGCACTCTCACCCCGAGAGTGCTAAACATGGTGCTGGCACTCTCCTAGGTGAGTGCCAGCATGATGGCGGGATCGGGCGATGAGGCACGTCCTCGCGGCAGGAAGGGACTGTCCGCCGGGGGTGCCGGCCGTCGCGGGCGTCGGCTCGATCCGCGCATTCGCCACGGAGGACTGGAGCCTATGGCAGCGAAAATGATCGCGTTCGACGAGGAAGCCCGGCGCGGCCTCGAACGCGGTATGAACCAGCTCGCCGACGCCGTGAAGGTAACCCTCGGCCCCAAGGGCCGCAATGTGGTTCTCGAGAAGAAGTGGGGCGCACCCACGATCACCAACGATGGCGTGTCCATCGCCAAGGAGATCGAGCTCGAGGACCCGTGGGAGAAGATCGGCGCGGAGCTCGTTAAGGAAGTAGCAAAGAAGACCGACGACGTGGCCGGGGACGGCACCACGACGGCGACCGTGCTGGCCCAGGCGATGGTGCGCGAGGGTCTGCGCAACGTCGCCGCGGGCGCCAACCCGATGTCCTTGAAGAAGGGCATCGAGGCGGCCGTCGAGCGGGTCAGCGAGGAGCTGTCCAAGCTGGCCAAGGACGTGGAGACCAAGGAGCAGATCGCTTCCACCGCGTCCATCTCGGCCGGCGACACCGCGATCGGCGAGATGATCGCCGAGGCGATGGACAAGGTCGGCAAGGAAGGCGTCATCACCGTCGAGGAGTCCAACACCTTCGGCCTGGAGCTCGAGCTCACCGAGGGCATGCGGTTCGACAAGGGATACATCGCCCCGTACTTCGTCACCGACCCCGAGCGGCTCGAGGCCGTCCTTGAGGACCCGTACATCCTGGTGGTCAACTCCAAGATCTCGGCCAACAAGGACCTGCTCCCGCTGCTGGACAAGGTGGTGCAGTCCGGCAAGTCGCTGGTCATCATCGCCGAGGACGTCGAGGGCGAGGCCCTGGCGACCCTGGTCGTGAACAAGATGCGCGGCCTGTTCAAGTCGGTGGCGGTCAAGGCCCCCGGCTTCGGCGACCGCCGCAAGGCCATGCTCGGTGACATCGCCATCTTGACCGGCGGCCAGGTCATCAGCGAGGAAGTCGGCCTCAAGCTGGACAACGCGGACCTGGACGTGCTCGGCCGGGCCCGCAAGGTCGTGGTCACCAAGGACGAGACCACGATCGTGGACGGCGCCGGCGACGCGGACCAGATCTCCGGCCGGGTCAACCAGATCCGCACCGAGATCGACAACACCGACTCCGACTACGACCGCGAGAAGCTGCAGGAGCGGCTGGCCAAGCTGGCCGGCGGCGTCGCGGTCATCAAGGCCGGAGCGGCGACCGAGGTCGAGCTGAAGGAGCGCAAGCACCGCATCGAGGACGCGGTGCGCAACGCCAAGGCCGCGGTGGAGGAAGGCGTCGTCGCCGGTGGCGGCGTGGCCCTGCTCCAGGCGGGCCGCATCGCCTTCGACAAGCTCGACCTGGTTGGCGACGAGGCGACCGGCGCCCAGATCGTGCGCCGCGCCCTCGAGGAGCCGCTCAAGCAGATCGCGGTGAACGCCGGCCTCGAGGGCGGCGTGGTGGTCGAGAAGGTCAAGACCCTTTCCCCGGGTCACGGCCTGAACGCCGCGGACGGCGAGTATGTCGACATGTTCAAGGCCGGCATCATCGACCCCGCGAAGGTCACCCGGTCGGCGCTGCAGAACGCGGCCTCGATCGCGGGCCTGTTCCTCACCACCGAGGCCGTGATCGCGGAGAAGCCGGAGAAGGACAAGGCCCCCGCCATGCCCGGTGGCGGCGGCGACATGGACTTCTGATCTGAGAAGTCTGCTCTGAGAAGTCTGCTCTGGCCGACGGCCCGGGGGTTTCCCCCGGGCCGTCGCGCGTTACGCTCGCCGGTGATAACGAAGCTGCGGTGCGGCGTCCCGGACCGATAGCCTTAGCACTGCCCATAGCATCCTGTCGGTCACCTGATCGCTGGTTGTTGTTTAGCTCTCTCAACGTGAGGTCTGCGCGTGCCTACCGGCAAGGTCAAGTGGTACGACTCCGACAAGGGGTATGGCTTCCTCGCCCGCGACGACGGCGGCGAGGTCTTCGTGCATTCGTCGGCGCTGCCCTCGGGGACGACCGCGCTCCGTCAGGGCCAGCGGGTGGAGTTCGGGGTGGCCGAGGGACGCCGCGGCGCGCAGGCGCTCCAGGTGCGGGTGCTCGAGCCGCCGCCCACCGTCGCCGTCGCCAAGCAGGCCCGCAAGAAGCCGGACGAGATGATCCTCCTCGTCGAGGACCTGATCAAGCTGCTCGACGACGTGTCGAACACCTACCGGCGCGGCAAGCAGCCGGACGCCAAGGACGCGAAGAAGATCGCGGCCGTGCTCCGCGCGGTGGCCGACGACGTCGAGCCCTAGGACCAGCCGGGCAGCGACACCGTGACCTCCAGGCCGCCCGCGGGCCGGGCCCGCGCGGTAGCGTGCCCGCGGTGCGCGAGCGCCACCGACCGCACGATCGACAGGCCCAGGCCGGTGCCGTCCGGGGATCCGGCCCGGTCGGCCAGGGCCCGATCGGATAGGCGCTGGAAGGGCTCGAACAGCGACGGCACCAGCTCGGCCGGGATCAGCGGGCCGCCGTTGGCCACGTCGATGAAGGCCATGCCGTTACGGGTCCCGGTCGCCACCTGGACCCAGCCGCCCGGGTCGTTGTGCCGGACCGCGTTGTCGATCAGGTTGGTGATCAGCCGCTCGACGAGCACCGGGTCGCCCTCCGCGGGGGCCGGATCCAGCACCGCCTGCATCGTGACCGGGCGGGCCCGGATGGCCGGGGCGGCGGCGTCGAGCGCGTCCTCGGCCAGCACGGCCACGTCGAGCGGCTCGGTCGGCCCGGTGCCGCGGTCGCTGCGGGCCAGCGTGAGCAGCGCCTCGATCAGCGCCTCGGCCCGGTCCACGGCCTGGCGCACGTCGACCGCCATCGCCTCGAGCTGCGCCGGGGTCCGTCCCGGTTTGGCCAGCGTGACGTCGATCGCGGTGCGCATCACGGTGAGCGGGGTGCGCAGCTCGTGCGAGGCGTTGGCCACGAACCGCCGCTGGCTGGCGAAGGCGGCGTCCAGCCGGCCGAGCATGGCGTCGAACGTGTCGGCCAGGTCCTTGAGCTCGTCGTGGGGCCCGGCCAGCGCGATCCGCTCGCCCAGGTTCTCCTCCGAGGCCCGCCGCGCCGCCGCGGTGATGGCGTGCACCGGCCGCAGCGCCCGGCCCGCCACGATCCAGCCGAGCCAGGTCGAGCCGAACACCAGCGCGGCCAGCGCGGCCAGCGAGTAGTCGAGCAGGCGGGCCAGGGTCCGCGCGCGCTGGTCCTCCAGGCTGGCCTTGCTCACGCCGTTCAGCGATTCCAGGGCCGTGCTATCGCACTTGGCCAGCGCCGCCGGGTCGGAGTTCTCCTTCTTGCAGAGCGCCAGCGCCTGGTTCAGGTACTGACTGGCCGTCGAGCCGGTGACCGCCGGCGGCGGTGTGCTGGACAGGCTCTGCGCGACCAGGCCGTAGGTCACCGCGAGCAGGATCGCCCCGGCGGCAGGAACAGCCCGCTGTACACCAGCGTCAGCCGCAGCCGCACCGGCCGGCGCCGGGCGGCGCCCGGCGGCCCGCAACCTGATGCGCCGCCTCACGACGCCCCCAGCAGCCGGTAGCCGCTGCCGACCACGGTCTCGATCGGCGGCGGGCTGCCCAGCTTGCGGCGCAGCCGCGACACGGTGACCGAGACCGTGTTGCTGAACGGATCGGCGTGCTCGTCCCAGACCTGCTCGAGCAGCTCCTCGGCGCTGACCACCGCCGCCGTCCGCGGCCAGCAGCACCTCCAGGACGCCGAACTCCTTGCGGGTCAGCGCCACCGGCCGCCCGGCCCGGCTGACCCGGCGCCGGGCCAGGTCGACCACGAGGTCCCCGACAGAACGCCACCGGCGGCCGCGGACGGGCTGCGCCGGGCCAGCGACCGGACCCGCGCCACCAGCTCGGCGAACGCGAACGGCTTGCCCAGGTAGTCGTCGGCCCCCAGGTTGAGCCCGTCGACCCGGTCCTCCACCGCGGCGGCCGCGGTCAGCATGAGGATCCGGGCCGTGGCCGGCCCGGCCACCAGGTGCCGCGCACACCGCGTCGCCGTGCACCCGGGGCAGGTCCCGGTCGAGCACGATCACGTCGTACGCGGTGAACGCGGTGATCTCCATCGCCGTCTCGCCGTCGTAGGCGACGTCGACCGCCATGCCCTGGTCGCGCAGGCCCTCCGCGATGCGGTCGGCCAGCACCTTCTGATCCTCCACCACCAGCACCCGCACGTCTCCATGGTGCCCCGGCCGGCATGACAAGGACATAACAGGCCGGGCCGCCCGGCGCCCGGCGACGCCGCCGGGCGGACCGCGACCGCTCAGGTCGGCGCCGCCCGGCCGACCCGGATAGGGCCGCGGCGGGCCCGTTCGTGTAGCGCCCGTGTCACCGGCCGGTGCGTACAACTGGACCCGGCCGATCCGGGAGGTTCAGATGAGAAACCGCTACGTCATCGCCGGCCTGGCCGGCGCGCTGCTGCTGGCCGGCTGCGGCGGCCCGGCCGCCAGCTCGTCCGGCGGTGCCCAGCCTCAGCCAGGCCGCCGGCCAGGCAGAGCCAGCGGCTCGGCGAGCAGCCCGGGCCGCCGCGCTGCACGCGGCGGCGCAGTGCATCCGCCAGCACGGCATTCCCGTCCTACGCCGATCCGGTGCTGACCGCCGGCGGCCAGGTCTACACCGACAGCCGCAGCATCCAGGACGCGTCGCAGTCGGTGCTCGACCGCCGTCCAGCAGGCCTGCGCGGCGCTGGCCGCGCAGGCCGGCCTGGTCCCGGACGCGCGAGCCGCCCGCGCCGCCGCAGCTGGTCCAGGCCGGGGTCCGGTCGGCCGAGTGCCTGCGCGCGCACGGCCTGCCGAACGTCCACGGACCCGACCGCGCGGTCGCCGTACACGCCCGGGCCACGGGTTCGGCGTGACGGCGCAGCGAGATACCGGCCGGCGGCAAGGCCAGCCCGGTCTTCCAGGCAGGCCGCGCAGGCGTGCCGGGCGCTGCTCGACGCCGAGATCCGCGCCTCGACGCTGGCGAGCCTGAGCAATGACGGCTGACCGGGCCGGGGCCCGCGCAGGCGGCCGCCGCGCGGGCCGCCGCGGTCGCCGCGCCGGTCGTGGTGGCCGCCGCGGCGGCCGGGATCGTGCTCAGCGGGTCCGCCCTGGCGGCCGGCCACCCGGCCGCCGCGGCCGCGGTCACGCTGGGCACCGCCGCCGGTGGTCCGGACCGACCTGACCAACACCGTCCAGGTCAGCGGGTCGCTCGGCTACGCCGGGTCCTACACGCGTGGTCAACCAGGTCGCTGGTACCGCGTACACCGCCCTGCCGGCCCCGGGCGCGATCGATCCGCCGCGGCCAGGAACTGTACGAGGTCGACGGCACGCCGGTCACGTTGTTCTACGGCGCGCGGCCGGAGTGGCGGCCGCTGTCCGCAGGCGTCACGCCCGGCCCGCGACGTGGCCCAGCTCGACCGGAACCTGATCGCGCTCGGCTACGGCGCGGGCCTGACGGCCAGCGACTACTTCACCGGCGCGACCGCGTACGCGGTCGAGCGGTGGCAGACGGCCCGCGGGCTGCCCGTCACCGGGACGGTCCCGCTCGGCCAGGTCGCGTACGCGCCGGGCCCGCTGCGCGTCACCGGCGTCACCCCGGTGCCGGGGTCGCCGCCGCAGCCGGGCACCGCCGTCGCTGACCGCGACCTCACCGGTCCCCGTGGTCATCGGCGCCGTCCCGGTCGGCCAGGAATACCTGGTCAAGGCCGGCGACGCGGTGACCGTGACGCTGCCCGGACGGGGTGAGCACCACGCCGGGCGTCATCACGTCGCTGTCCTCGGTGGCGTCCGCGGCCAGCGGGAACGCGGGCTCGCCCCCGGACGGCGGCACGGCCAGCCAGGGACCGGCCAGCCGGGGATCGAGCGCCGGGCAGGACACCGTGCAGATGACCGTCCGGTTCACCCGGACCGCGGACACCGGGCACCTGGACCAGGCGCCGGTCAGCGTCAACATCGTCTCCGCGCAGGTCCGCGACGTGCTGGCCGTCCCGGTGAGCGCGCTGGTCGCGCTGGCCGGCGGGGGCTACGCGGTCGACGTCGTGCAGGGCGGCACGGCGCACCTGGTCGCGGTGCGGACCGGGCTGTTCTCCCAGACCCTGGTCCAGGTCAGCGGGGCCGGCCTCGCCGCGGGCATGCGGGTCGAGGTGCCGTCCTCATGACCGCCGCTGCTCGAGCTGGACGGGCGTGTCCAAGGCCTACCCGGGCACCCCGCCGGTGACCGCGCTGGCCGCCGTAGACCTGACAATATCATTCCGCCGAACGGGCCGTGGTGCTCGGCCCTTCGGGCTCCGGCAAGACCACGCTGCTGCACGTGGCGGGCACGCTCGAACGGCCGAGCCAGGGCCGGGTGCGGATCGAGCGGCGAGGACGTCTCCGGGCTGTCCGACGCCGAGCTGTCCGCGGTCCGCGCCCGGCGCCTCGGCTTCGTCTTCCAGCAGTTCCACCTGCTCGACCACCTGGACGCGGTGCAGAACGTGGCGCTCGGGCTGCTCTACCAGGGCACGCCGGCCCGGGACCGGCGCGCGGCCGCGGTCGACGCGCTGGACCGGGTGGGCCTCGGCCACCGGCTCGGCCACCGGCCCGCCCAGCTGTCCGGCGGCGAGCGGCAGCGGGTGGCCATCGCCCGCGCCGTGGCCGGCCGTCCGGACGTGGTGCTCGCCGACGAGCCGACCGGCAACCTCGACTCGGTGGCCGGCCAGCAGATCATCGACCTGCTGGCCGGGCTGGCCGGTGACGGCACCGCGATCGTCGTGGTCACCCACGACCCGGCCGTGGCCGCGGCCATGGACCGGCGCGTGGTGATGCAGGACGGCCGGATCGTCTCCGACGAGCCGGCGCCGTCATGAGCGACCCGAAGGGCCGCGGGCGAGCGGGGGGCACACCATGAGCCGGGCCGGTTACACCTCGCTGGCGCTGGGCGCCCTGCTCGGGCTGCGGGCCCGCAAGCTGCGCACCGCGCTGTCCGCCTCGGCATCGCGATCGGGATCGCCGCCGCCGTGGCGGTACTCGGCATCTCCGCCTCGTCCAGGGCCAACCTGCTCGGCCCAGCTCGGCGCCGAGGGCAACCTGGTCACGGTCAGCGCCGGGCAGAGCTTCGACGGCACGCCCGCGCCGCTGCCGCTGACCGCCGAGCCGATGATCGCGCGCATCCCGCCGGTCGAGTCGGTGACGGCCATCGGCTACGTGCCGGGCGCGACCGTCCGCCGGACCGCGGCGATACCCGCCATCGACAGCGGCGGCATCGCGGTGCTCGCCGCCCAGCCCGGGCTGCTCGGCACGCTGGGCGCGGAAATGAGCAGGGCGTGGCCGCCGGGACGTTCCTGAACGCGGCCACGGCCCGCTACCCCGCCGTGGTCCTCGGCGCGGTCGCGGCCCAGACCCTCGGCATCGCGCAGGTCGGCCCGGCCACCCAGGTGTACCTGGACGGCCAGTACTTCACCGTGATCGGGATCCTGCGGCCGGTGCCGCTCGCGCCCGCCCTCGACGAGTCGGCGCTGGTCGGCTTTCCCGCCGCCGACGCGCTGCTCGGCCTGGACGGCTCGCCGACCCAGATCTACCTGCGTGCGCTGCCGGACCAGGTGCAGCCGGTGGTGAGCGTGCTCCCGTTCACCGCCAACCCGGCCCAGCCGGAGGCGGTGCAGGTCAGCCTGCCGTCGAGCATCCTGGCGGCCCGGGCCGCGGCGCGTACCGCGTACGCCGGGCTGTTCCTGGGCCTGGGCGCGGTGGCCGTGCTGGTGGGCGGGGTCGGCATCGCCAACATCATGGTCATCGCGATCCTGGAACGGCGCGCCGAGATCGGCCTGCGGCGCGCGCTCGGCGCCACCCGGCGGCGGGTCGGCCTGCAGTTCCTGACCGAGTCGGTGCTGCTGTCGGCGCTCGGCGGCGCGGCCGGGGTGCTGGCCGGCGCGGCGGCCACCGCGGGCTACGCGATGGCCAGCGGCCAGCCCGCGGTGGTCCCCCCGGTCAGCGTCGCGCTCGGCCTGGGCATCGCGGTGGGCACCGGCGCGCTGGCCGGCGTCTACCCGGCCGCCCGCGCCGCCCGTCTCGCCCCCGCCGAAGCCCTCCGCGCGACCTAAACTCCGCCCGGCCGCTCCGTGCGCCGCGGCCCGCCCAGTGGCTCCCGCGCCGCCCGCAACCATGATCACGAAGACTTTTCAGTCTCTCCGGACTGAGAGCCTTTCGTGATCATGAAGCGCTGCGCGGCCGCGGCCGGGGGCGGGGCCGCGCGGGTTCGGGCTCGGGTACGGATTCCAGGCGCCGGGCCAGCACCCGGCGCCTGCGCCGGACCACCATGAGGAACAGCGCGGCGGCCAGCAGCCCCGCGGCGATGCCCAGGCCCGCCTGGCCGTTGTTGAGCATCGAGACCAGCACTCCGAGCAGGCCGCCGGCCACGTTGGACACCTGGTTGAGGGTCTCGGAGACGGCGAACGTCGAGGAGCGGATCTCGTCGCCGATCTCCCGCTGCACGATCGAGTCCTGGGCCAGCTTGGCCAGGCTGGCGCACAAGATCGCGGCGAACGCCACGGCGATCACGGCCGGCAGGCCGAAGAACCAGGCCGAGGCGGCGGCCACCACCGGGGCCACGGTGAGCACGGAGAACATGATCAGCTGCGGGGCCCGGGACTTGAGCCAGGATCCGATGCCCATCGCGACGATGCTGCCGCCCGCCACCGCGACCGCCAGCGAAGCCAGCGCGAAGTGCTTGGAGACCCCGAGCTTCTCGGTCTGCAGCAGGAACGCGAAGAAGAAGAACGTGTAGCCGGAGAAGGCACGCAGCACCGCGTTGCCGGTCATCGCCTCGGCCACCACCGGGCCGACCCGGCCCAGCGTCCGCCACCGCCCCGCGCCGTTGCCGGGCTTGGCCCCGGCCGCGGCCGCGGATCCGGGCGGCAGGGCGGCCGCCGGTTCGTCGTAGGGGAGCGTCTGGCCGTACTCCTCGCCGTGCCACGGGTCACCAGCCGGCTGGCGGGGGTATCGCCCCGGACCGTTAGGCCGGAAATCGGGCCGGGGGGCCGTGCGGGGGTCAGTCCCGCGCGGCGGCCGGCCACCGTCGGCGCGCGGGGCCCCGGGCACCGTCTCCGCGGCCGGGACCGGCGGGGAGTCCACCTGGTCGGGCAGCCGCAGCGCGGGCACCATGGCGAGCAGGTAGACCACCATGCCGACCCGCAGGACCCAGGCGGCGCCTCCGATGACCTGGATGCCCTCGGCCAGCCCGGCGGCCAGCGTGGCGGTGATCACCGCGATCAGCTGGGACCGCGCGTTCGCGCTGACCAGGGTGATCTGCTCGGGAAGCAGCCGCGGCGCGACCGACGCGCGGACCACGCCGTAGGCCTTCTGCAGCACCAGCACGCCGAACGCGGCGGGCAGCAGCGTGATCGGGTTGCTGACCGCGGCCGACATCGCGTAGCAGAGCAGACCGCGGGCCAGCAGCGTGCCGGCCAGCAGGTACTTGCGGCCCTGCTGCACGCGGTCCAGGGCCGGCCCGATGAACGGCGCCAGCACCGCGAACGGGGCCATGGTGACGACCAGGAACAGCACGACCTTGCCCCGGGCCTGGTCCACCGAGGTGTTGAAGAAGATCGTCCCGGCCAGCGACACGATGACGAACGCGTCGCCGGCCCCGGCGGCGGCGGTCAGCTCGATGAGCGTGGACAGCCCGGTCCGGCCCGCGCCCTGCGCGCTGGTCACCTTGTGCACCAGGCCGCCGGTCCTGCGGGTGCCGGTCCTGACCGCGCCGCTCGTGGCGCGGGCTGCGCTCCCGGTTCGGCGCAGCGCCTCGGACATCCGCATGTACCCAGTATTGTTGGTGCGAGCGACTGCGGCGAGCGCGACGTCAGGTAATCAGGGCTGCAGCATCCGTGATGAGCGAGAATCGGTGACCGTGAGTTCTGCCCGTACCCGCACCAAGGAACCGGATCAGGTCTGCGCCGAGGCCGTTGACCTCGCCCGGGCCGCTGTTGCCGAGATCGTGGGGCCCGGCCAGGTGGGCGAGCACCTCGAGGTGCTCGCCGAGGGCGAACGCGTCGTGACCCACCTGTTCGCCTGCGAGGATCCGGCCTACGCCGGGTGGCGATGGGCCGTGACGGTGGGCCGTGCGCCCCGGTCCAAGCTGGTCACGGTGAGCGAGACCGTGCTGCTGCCCGGGTCGTGGGCGCTGCTCGCGCCGCCCTGGGTGCCGTGGCACGACCGGCTGCGGCCCGGTGACCTGGGCGTCGGAGACCTGCTGCCCGCCCCGCCGGACGACGAGCGGCTGGTGCCGCTGGTCACCCTGGAGGGCGACGACGCGGTGACCGACTGGTACGACAACGGCGAGGACGCCGGAGATGAACAGGGCCCGGCGGAGCCCGCCGAGCTGCCCTCGCCCGGGCGCTCCCGGGTGCTGTCGGCCACCGGCCGGGAGAGCGCATCGGAGCGCTGGTACTCCAGCGAGCACGGACCGCGGTCGCCGCTCGCCCACGCGGCGCCCGCGCAGTGCGTCAGCTGCGGTTTCTTCGTGCCGCTCAGCGGCGAGCTCGGCCGGCTGTTCGGGGCCTGCGCGAACGCGTACGCGCCCGACGACGGCCGCGTGGTATCGGCCGACCACGGCTGCGGCGCCCACTCCGAGGCGGTGATCTTGCAGGCGCCGGCCCGGGCCATCTCGCCGGTGATCGACGAGTTCGGCTACGACATGGTCGACTTGCCCGGCGTCTCGGTCGAGGAGACGGTGTTCGAGCCGCTGTCCCGCGGCGCCGACTGAGCCCGCTGGCCGGGTTGCGCCGCGCGCCGGGCCGCGGCCCGCGCCCGCCCGCGCTTGAGCCGCGGCACGTACCACAGGGCGAACAGCCCCATCGCCAGCCCGGCCACGCAGACCCAGATCCACCACCGGGTGCCGGCCGGCAGGCTGTCCCGGACGATCAGCAGCACGATCAGCGCCACCGCCCAGCAGATCGTGATGCTGCCGGTTACCAGCTGGTCGTTCGCCTCGAGCGGCGGGGGCGGCTCCGGACGGCCGGATTCGTTCACCCCTCCAGGCTAGGGGGTGACCGGCCGGGATGCTGCGCGCGGTCGGCCCGCATGATGTACTTAGGGCACGCCCGCCCCCGGCCCACGGCGCTCACCTTTGCCGACCAAGGGTTAACGATGATGACAGAGACCCAGACCAGGACCGATGCCGGCCTGGCCACCGCGCTGCGGATCTCGGTGAGCAGGCTGGCCCGGCGGCTGCGTGCCCAGCGCACCGCTTCGGGCCTGCCCGAGGCGGTGCTGTCCGAGACCCAGCTGGCCGCGCTGGCGGCCCTGGAGGTACACCAGGCCATGACCCCCGGTGAGCTGGCCGAGCACGAGAAGGTGCAGCCGCCGTCCATGACCCGCGTCATCGCCGTCCTCGAGGAACGCAACCTGGTGCTCAGGTCCCCGCACCCGACCGACCGGCGGCAGGTCGTCCTCACCGTCACCGAGGAAGGCCGGGCGCTCGTGCATCGCGTGCGGCGCCGCAAGGACGCCTGGCTGGCCCGCCGGCTGGCCGAGCTGACCGCCGAGGAGCGTGCCATCCTGCGGGCCGCGGTGCCGATCGTGGAGAAGCTCAGCCAGTCCTCATGAGCCCAGGTCCGGACCCAGGCCCCCGCACGCCGCGCGGCCGCGGTCGTCCCGGCGCAGCGGCCAGCTGCCCAGCGTGGTGAACCGGGGGTACTCGGTCGCACCCAGGCGGCTGCGGACCAGGTGGATGCGGTCCGCGGGCCATGACGGGCCCTGGTAGCCGTCCAGCGCGGCGACCAGCCCGGTGACGTCGGCAGGCATCCGGCACCGCGCCAGGGTCAGGTGCGGCCGGAACCGGCGACCCCGGTCGGGCGGCGGCGCGCCCGCGCGGCTCGCGCCCGCGGCCACCGACTCGGCCAGGTGCGCCAGCGCCCCGCGGTCCCCGGAAATTCCGCTCCACAGCACGTTGGCCCGGGCCGGCGTGGGGAAGGCGCCCGCGCCGGCGAACGCCAGCCGGAACACGTGGTGCCGCCGCGCGGCGTTCTCCAGCCGCCGCAGCAGCCGGGTCGCGGCCGACTCGTCCACCTGGCCCAGGAAGGCCAGCGTCACGTGCCAAGCCTCCCGGTTGGTCCAGCGCAGGTCGTCCCGGCCGGGCCGGAGCGGGCCGGCCAGCGAGTCCAGCTCGTCGAGCACCGCCGCGGGCGGCGCGATCGCCACGAACAGCCGCATCAGTTCCCCTCGGGCGGCCCCGGACCGGAGCGGCTCGGTCATCTCCTCGGGCGTCCGGCGGACTAAACCGGTGCGCTGGGAGCGAGCGTGCTCGCCGAGCAATCCGGCTCCGTGAGCCTCGTTACCCATCTACCCACCTCGATCGTGTCTGGTTCGATCGGTTCCGGCCCCGCCCCGGTCTAGCCTGGCACCTTTGTAAGCTGGCTCCGTGAACCGGGTGCCCCGCTGGCTGCTGCCCGCTGTGCTCGTGCTGCTCGTGCTGCTCGTGGTGATCGGCTCGGTCATCCACTAGCCGCCGATGTGCTCGGCCACGTAGTCGATGCAGGCGGTGAGCGCCGCCACATCCGCGGGATCGACGGCCGGGAACATCCCGATGCGCAGCTGGTTGCGGCCTAGCTTCCGATAGGACTCCGTATCGACGATTCCGTTCGCCCGCAATAGTGCCGCTACGGCGTCGGCGGACAGTCCGTCGGCCAGGTCGATGGTCCCGACCACCGGCGAGCGGTGCGCGGGATCGGCGACGAACGGATCCGCGTAAGCCGCCTTCTCCGCCCACGTATACAGTATGGCAGCCGATCGGGCGGTGCGGGCCGTGGCCCACTCCAGGCCGCCCTGGCCGAGCATCCATTCGACCTGGTCAGCCAGCAGGAACAGGGTGGTCACGGCGGGGGTGTTGTACGTCTGGTCCCGGGCCGCGTTCTCCACCGCGACGCGCAGCGAGAGGAAGTCGGGGATGTACCGCCCGCTGGCGGCGATCTCGTGCACTCGTGCCACGGCC
The DNA here is from genome assembly GCA_963819785.1 of uncultured Actinomycetes bacterium. GTDB lineage: Bacteria > Actinomycetota > Actinomycetes > Streptosporangiales > Streptosporangiaceae > Palsa-504. The sequence goes on from CAWFXW010000034.1 coordinate 70,336, forward strand.
GCCGGGGACATCAGCGCCAGCCACAGCCCGCCGTCCGAGCCCAGGCCCTTCTGCGGGGCGAAATAGTAGACGTCGAACTGACCGGGCTGCACGGCTATCCCGGCCGCGGCGCTGGTCGCGTCGACCAGGATCAGCGCGTCCGGGTCGGCGCCGGGCACCCGGCGTACCGGCATGGCCACGCCGGTCGAGGTCTCGTTGTGGGTCAGCGCGTACGCGTCGGCCCCGGGCTCGGCCCGCGGGGCCGGATGGGTACCGGGCGCGGACTCCACCACGGTCGGCGCGGTCAGCCAGGGGGCGCGCCCGGTGACGGCGGCGAACCGGGCCGAGAACTCGCCGAAGCTCAGGTGCTGGGCGTGCCGCCGGATCAGCCCGAACGCGGCCGCGTCCCAGAACGCGCTGGTGCCGCCGTTGCCGAGCACCACCACGTAGTCATCCGGCAGGCCGAACAGCTCGGCCAGCCCGGTCCGGATCCGGTGCACCAGGGACCGGACCGGCGGCTGGCGGTGCGACGTGCCCAGGTAGGTGCGCCCCGATCCGGCCAGCGCGGCCAGCTGCTCGTCGCGGATCTTGGCCGGCCCGCTGCCGAACCTGCCGTCCTGCGGCTTCAGGCTCGCCGGGATCACCAGTTCGCTCATTGTCGCAGCTTACCGGCGGGCCCAGCGACTAACACCGCGGCTCAGGCCTGGCGGTCGAGGACGTCCGGCGCGCCGGGCACGTCGGCCACCGTCCGGGACGGCGGGCCGATGTAGCGCGCGGCCGGGCGGACCAGCCGCCCCGTGCGCTTCTGCTCCAGGATGTGCGCGGCCCAGCCCGCGGTCCGGGCGCAGGTGAACATGGAGGTGAACATGTGCGCGGGGACTTCGGCGAAGTCCAGCACGATCGCGGCCCAGAACTCCACGTTGGTCTGGAGTACCCGGTCCGGCCGCCGGGCCCGCAGCTCGGCCAGGGCCGCGCTCTCCAGGGCCAGCGCCACCTCGTAGCGGGGCGCGCCGAGTTCCTTGGCCGTCCGGCGCAGCACCCGGGCCCGCGGGTCCTCGGCCCGGTACACCCGGTGCCCGAACCCCATCAGCCGTTCGCCGCGGTCCAGCGCGGATGTCACGTACTGCCGGGCGTCCCCGGTCCGCTCGACCTCCTCGATCATGCCGAGCACCCGGGCCGGCGCGCCGCCGTGCAGCGGCCCGGACATGGCCCCCACCGCCCCGGACAGGGCGGCCGCCACGTCCGCGCCGGTCGAGGCGATGACCCGGGCGGTGAAGGTAGAGGCGTTCATGCCGTGCTCGGCCGCCGACGTCCAGTACGAGTCGACCGCCTTGACGTGCCGCGGATCCGGCTCCCCGCGCCAGCGGATCATGAACCGCTCGGTGATCGTGGCCGCCTCGTCGACCCGGCGCTGCGGCACCATCGGCAGCCCTACCCCCCGGGCGGCCTGGGCCACGAAGGACAGCGCCATGACCGAGGCCCGGGCCAGGTCCTCGCGGGCCTGCTCATCTTCGATGTCGAGCAGCGGCCGCAGCCCCCAGGCGGGCGCCAGCATGGCCAGCGCGCTTTGCACGTCGACGCGGATATCGCCGGAATGGACCGGAATCGGATATGGCTCGGCGGGCGGCAGGCCCGGCGCGAACGCATTATCAACCAGAAGACCCCAGACATGCCCGTATGAGACACGGCCGACGAGTTCTTCGATATCGACTCCCCGGTACCGGAGCGCGCCGCCCTCTTTGTCAGGCTCCGCGATTTCGGTCTCGAAGGCGATAACGCCTTCAAGGCCCGGCTTGAAATCCGACATCGGCGTTTCCTCTCTTCCTGACGGGCGCCGCAGGCGCCATGCGTCGTGCGCTGGGCCAGGCTTGTCGCCCCATGAGAACCATAAGACCCGAACCGGCCCAGGCCACGGCCGGCTCCGGGTTGCGCCTCCGGGCTGGCACGGTGCGAGGATCAGTACCCATGGACACCTCGCAGCTCGCTGGCGCCCTGGAAACCCTGTCCGAGGACACGATGGCCGGCGACCCGATGACCCAGTTCGGCGGGTGGCTGGACCAGGCCCAGCGCCGCGGCCTGCCCGAGCCCACCGCCATGGTGCTGGCCACCACGTCCGCCGAGGGCCGGCCGCGGGCCCGGACCGTGCTGCTCAAGGCGCACGGCGCCGAGGGCTTCACGTTCTACACCAACCGGACCTCGCGCAAGGGCCAGGACCTGGCGGCCCATCCCCGGGCGTGCGCGGTCTTCCCCTGGTACGCGCTGGGCCGCCAGGTGACCGCCGAGGGCCCGGTGCGCATGCTGTCACAGGCCGACAGCGAGCCGTACTACCGGTCCCGGCCTCGCGGGTCGCAGCTCGGCGCCTGGGCCAGCAGGCAGTCGCAGGTCATCGTGTCCCGCGCCGAACTGGAGCGCCGGGTGGCCGAGCTCGAGCAGCGCTGGCCGGAGCCGGCGCAGGTCCCGATGCCGGACTTCTGGGGCGGGTACGTGCTGGTCCCGGACACGGTGGAGTTCTGGCAGTCGGGCCGCTACCGGCTGCACGACCGGCTGCGCTACTACCGCGACGGCGACGGCTGGGCCATCGAACGGCTTTCCCCCTAGGCAGTCCTCACTGCGGCATAGCATCACAAGCAGGAGGATTGAGAAGTTGACTGCGCACGGGCTCATCGACACCACGGAGATGTACCTCCGCACCATCTTCGAGCTCGAGGAAGAGGGCGTCACCCCGCTGCGGGCCCGGATCGCCGAGCGGCTGGGGCAGACCGGCCCCACCGTCAGCCAGACGGTGGCCAGGATGGAACGCGACGGCCTGGTCCACGTCCAGGGCGACCGGCAGCTCTCGCTGAGTGACGAGGGCCGGACACTGGCCACCCGGGTCATGCGCAAGCACCGGCTGGCCGAGTGCCTGCTGGTCGGGGTGATCAAGCTGCCCTGGGAGGAAGTGCACATCGAGGCGTGCCGCTGGGAGCACGTGATCTCCGAGAGCGTCGAACGCCGCGTGGTCGAACTGCTCGACTATCCGGTGCGGTGCCCGCACGGCAATCTTATTCCCGGCCTGGCCGAGCTCGGGCTCCCGGATCAGGCGCAGGAGAAGGTACGCGCGGCAATGCACGAGGCGGGTGAGGCGATGACAAAGGTCGCATCCGCGGACAGCGTGCCAGCGGTTATCCGGCGAATTGGCGAGCAAATTCAGAGTGACCTCGATCTGATGCTTAAACTCAAGCGCGTCGGGATACAACCCGGACGCGAGGTGATACTCATGGCGGCCCACGATGGTGTGTGCGTGACAGCTGGCGACTCGACGGACGCCATCTCCACGCAGCTCCCGGGGTCTATCGCCGCGCACATCTTCGTGTCCGTGCCCAGCCGCCCCCATCCGGCGGTCCCGTGACGAGCCGGGGCGAGGCGGCGTTCGACGCGTACCTCCCGGCCGACATGGTGCTCGGCCAGGCCGACATCGGCGTCGTGGTCGCCGACCGGCTCGGCAACCTGCTGTTCCTCAACGACTATGCGGCCCGGCTGTTCCGGCTCCCGGGCGACGTCGGCCAGCTGGCCGGCACTCCGGTGCTGTCGCTTGGCCTGTTCGCCGGCGATGAACTGCGCAAGATGGAGGACGTGGCCGGGCAGGTGCTGCGCGGCCGGTCCTGGGAGGGGACCTTCGAGAGCAGCCGCGGCGACGGGTCGCACGCGCTCATGCGCGCGGTGGCCGTGCCGCTGCGCCATCCCGGCGGCGACATCGACGGGATGGTGATCCTGGCCCGCGAGGCGAGCAACCGGGACGGCCAGCTCCAGGACCGGATCGCCCTGCTCGAGCGCGTGGGCGAGCGGCTGGCGGGCTCGCTGGAGATCGACACCACGCTCAAGCACGTGGCGGAGATGCTGGTCCCGCAGTTCGCCGACCACTGCTTCATCGACCTGCTCCAGGGCGGCCAGCTGTTCCGCCGGGTGATGCGGCACGCCAGCAACTGGGCGCCGCCGCCGGGCACCTGGGCGCAGGTCGGCGAGCAGATCCACTACCCCGAGGGTCACTTCTGCCAGCAGGCCATGGCCCGCCTGGACACGATCGTGGTCACCGACCTGGATCTCGAGCCCCGCCCGGCGCCGAGCGCGCAGAGCATGGCCGCGGCGCACGAGGCCGGGCTGACGTCGGTGGTGGCCGCGCCGCTGTACGCCCGCGGCGAGCTGCTCGGCGTGATGAGCCTGGCCCTGTCCCGGCTCACCGACCGCGAGGAGCGCAACTACGGCGCGCCCGACCGTGACCTGATCGGCGCGATCGCCAGCCGGATAGCCGTCGCGATCGACAACTCGATGCTGTTCGAGGCCGAGCGGGCTACCGCCCTGGCCTTCCAGAAGAGCCTGCTCCCGCAGGTCATCCCGGACCTGGACGGGCTCGAGGTGGCCTGCCGTTACGTTCCGGCCAAGCCGCTGGAGGCGCAGGGCCAGGGCATCCAGACGCAGGTCGGCGGCGACTGGTACGACATCATCCCGCTGGCCGCCGGCCGGGTCGGCATCGTGATCGGCGACGTAGAGGGCCGCGGCGCGCGGGCGGCGGCCATCATGGGCCAGCTGCGCGCCGCGCTGCGGGCGTTCGCGCAGGACGAGAAGCCCCCGGCCGACATCATGCGCAAGCTCGACGAGTGGTGCCGGTCGCTCGGGCCCGCCGACGAGGCCGGGGTCCCGCTGGCCGGCGACCCGCCCACGGCCAGCTGCATCTACATGATCTACGACGCGTGGTCACGGGAGCTGACCTTCGCCAACGCCGGCCACGACGCCCCGATCATGATCAGCGGCGGCCAGTCCCGGCAGCTGGAGTTCCGGCACAAGGGCGTGCTGCTCGGCGTGCGCGGCAAGGGGATCCGCGGGCTGCCCACCTACAAGGAACAGACGATCACCGTGCCGCCCGGGGCGATCCTGGTCTTCTTCACCGACGGCCTGACCGACCGGCGGACCCGCGCCGACGGCTCCGGGCACTACACCGAGGACGAGGCGGTGCAGATGCTGCAGCACGCGGTGCGCGCCGCCGCGGCCAGCGGGGATGCCGACGCGGTGGCCACCGCGGCCGAGTTCGCGGTGCCGGGCGACATCGACGACGACATGGCCATCTTGGTGGTCAGGTCCTCGCCCGCCGAGCTGGCCTCGATCGAGCACTCGTTCCCCGCCGAGCCGATCATGGTGTCCGAGGCCCGGCGGCTGGCCGCCCAGACGTTCGGCTCGTGGGGCATGGAGGCCGAGCAGATCGAGCTGGCCTGCCTGCTGGTCTCCGAAGTGGTCACCAACGCCGTGCTGCACGCCTCGATCACCCCCAGCCCGGGCCGCCGGATCGACTTCGACCTGGACCCGGTGATGATGTCCGCGCCGGTCGGCCCGCCCCGGACGCCGGAGCCGGTCCCGGCGGCCCGCCCGCGCGGCCGGCCGGCGGCGGCGATGAAGGCCGGCGCGGCGACGGCCCGGGCCGCTGCGGCGCCGGCCAGGGCCGCGACCGTTCCGGTCCAGGGCGCCGCGGTGCCGGGCTGGGACGACCCGGTGCCGGACGCCGGGCGGATCGGGCCCCGGGAGTTCGCGCTGCGGCTGCGGCGCGGAGCCAGCGCGGTGTGGGTCGAGGTGTTCGACCCGGACCTGCGGCTGCCCCGGATCCGGACCGCCGCGGAAACCGACGAGGGCGGGCGCGGCCTGTACCTGGTCGAGCAGCTCGCGACCCGGTGGGGATCGCGGCCCACGCCGGAGGGCAAGGCGGTGTGGTTCGAGATGCCGCGCACCGGCTACCGCGCCGGGTAGCCGCTCGTCTTAGTGGCCGCCGCTCGAGGCCCACAGCATGAGCGCGATGATGCCCACGATGACGACGGGCGCGATCCAGTTCTTGCCCGAGACGCTCAGCTTCATCTTGCCGCGCAGCCGGGTGTACACGTACGCGACCAGTAGGCCGATGAGGATCAGCAAGATGAACCCGGACGTCATAGCCGCCTCCAGAACCTGCGGTTTCGTGCGAACGCGATTCGAGCCTACGACATCCGGGCGCACGACGCGAGGCGCCCCGCGATAACGCGACCAGAATGTTCCGGCTACCGCATGTGACCAGCCGGGACCTGCGGCGCGCGGCGAGGTACCGTGATGGGGAAGACCTGAATCCGGCCTGGCCGGGCCGGATAGGGCGATGGCATGCGGAGGCATGATGGCGGAGGCGTTCATAGCCGGTGCGGTGCGCACCGCGGTCGGCAAGCGGAACGGCGCCCTGTCCGGGGTCCACCCGGTCGACCTGGGCGCGCACGCTCTGCGGGCGCTGGTCGAGCGGACCGGGATCGACCCCGGCGCGGTGGACGACGTGATCATGGGCTGCGTGTCGGAGATCGGCCCGCAGACCTTCGACATCGCCAGGAACGCCTGGCTGTCGGCGGGCCTGCCGGAGAGCGTGCCCGGCGTCACCATCGACCGGCAGTGCGGGTCCTCGCAGCAGGCGGTGCACTTCGCCGCCCAGGGCGTGATGTCCGGCACGCAGGACCTGGTGGTCGCGGCCGGGGTGGAGAGCATGAGCATCGTCACCATGGGCTCGAGCGTCGGCCTGGCGGTCAAGGCGGGCATGCCCGCCCCGTGGGGCCAGGGCTGGCGCGAGCGCTACGGCGACCAGGAGATCTCCCAGTTCCGCGGGGCCCAGCTCATGTGCGAGAAGTGGGATCTCAAACGCAGTCAGCTGGAGGAGTTCTCGCTGGAGAGCCACCAGCGCGCGGTGCGCGCCATCGACGAGGGCCGGTTCGAGACGCAGATCACGCCGCTGGCCGGGCTCAGCCAGGACGAGGGCCCGCGCCGGGACACCACGCTGGAGAAGATGGCCGGGCTCGCCCCGCTGCGCGAGGGCTGGGAGATCACCGCGGCCGTCGCCTCGCAGATCTCCGACGGGGCCGCGGCGCTGCTGATCGCGTCGGCTGACGCGCTGGACCGGTACGGCCTGACCCCGCTGGCCCGGGTGCACGCGCTGACCGTGGTCGGCGCCGACCCGGTCATGATGCTGGCCGGCCCGATCACCGCGACGCAGAAGATCCTGGACAAGGCCGGGATGACGGTCGGCGACATCGACGTGTTCGAGATCAACGAGGCGTTCGCGCCGGTCGTGCTGGCCTGGGCCGACGAGCTCGGCGTGCCGCTCGAGCGGACCAACCCCAACGGCGGGGCGATCGCGCTCGGCCACCCGCTGGGGGCCACCGGCGCGATCTTGATGACCAAGCTGGTCCACGAGCTCGCGCGCAGCGGCGGCCGGTTCGGCCTGCAGACCATGTGCGAGGGCGGCGGCCAGGCCAACGCCACGATCATCGAGCGGGTCTAGTCAGCCTCGCCCCGTAGCACGTAGCCGGCCCCGCGGCAGGTGTGGATGAGCGGCGGGCCCGCCCGGCCGAGCTTGCGTCGCAGGTAGCTCACGTACGTCTCGACGACCTGGGACTGCCCGGTGTAGCCCCAGCCCCACACGCTGTGCAGCAGCTGGGTCTTGGACAGCACCGTGCCCTGGTGCCGCAGCAGGCACGCCAGCAACCGGAACTCAGTAGGCGACAGGTCCACCGGGGCCTCGCCCCGGTGGACCGTCCAGCGTTCCTCATCCAGCACCAGATCGCCGCACCGCAGCGGCGCGCCCACGGGAACGCTCCGGAGTACCCGCGCGACACGCGGGTACTCCGGAGCCGGGACCGGCTGAGCTGTCCAGCTCACCAGTGCGTCGGCGACGCGCTGGGCGTCGCCGCCCGCTTCAGCCCGCTGCCCGTTGTCCCGCCGACCATGCTGGTGGACAGCGGGCTGAACAGGACCAGCTGCGCGTGCAGCATGTGGTGCGAGCGGGTGCCGACGATGACGGCCAGATCGCCGCGGGCCAGGGCGTTCGTGGTCTGCCACGCGTTCATCGTAAAGCTCGTCATCATCGGGACCGGCATGGCGTTGACCGGCATGGTCGCGGTCTGCGTCACCGCCGCCGTGGTCCGCGTCACCGTGACCGTCACGGTGAGGTCGGTGCCGGCCACCTGGACGGTCACCGTCTGGGTCGCGGTGCTCGGGGTGAGCATGGCCGCGGCGGTGGTGGGGCTGCCCGCGAGCAGCGTGGTCGCCGGGACCATGTTGCCCGACTGCATGGCCTGCTGCGTCGCGGCGGTGTTCGCGGTCATCGCCGCGGTGCCCGTGGTGCTGGCCGAGACGTTCTGGAACGTGGTCGCGCCCGAGGTCACCCACAGGTGCAGGTCGCCGTTAGCGGACTGCAAGATGATGAACTGGTTCGTGGCCAGGACCACGATGCCGCGCTGGATGTCGAGCGTCTTGCCCCGGTGCGAGGTCTGGCTGTAGTTCCGCGCCGAGGTCATCTGGGCCAGCTGGGAGTAGCTGACCTGCTTGGCTGAGTTCCAGTCGGCCAGCGCCGCGGCGAGCATGGTGCCCTCGCTGGCGACCCGGGCGGTGTGCGCGGCTGGCGCCGCCACGATCCCGGGGTGGCCGCCGGAGGCCACGGCCGCCACAGCGATCGCGCCGCCGCCGAGCACGGCCGCGGTCGCGATGCCGGCCCCGGTCTTCAGGACCGCCGGGCGGTTCCTCCAGAAACGCCGATTGCGGGCCATCATGGATGCCTCCTTCTCGGGGACGCTGCGCCCGCTTCGCGCGTCCAGGTTGTGGGCGGGCCGGTTGGTGCCGAGTAGCCGATGGACGGCCCGTTGGTGTCCATGCGATTGAGCGTGCCCTGACCCGCCCGGTCCGGAAATGGTTTCCCGCCGCCCGTAAGCACTACGTTCGAAGGCTCACAGGCTGACCCGGCGCCGTCGTCCGTCCCCGGGCGTAGCGCGAGCCGGAGTTCAGCGCTCGGTTATGTGTCGCTCCGCCGGCCGAGCGCCTACATGCGGTCGGGGACCGGCACGCCGAGCAGGCCCAGGCCGGCCGACAGCACGCTCAGCGTCAGCGCGCACAGCGCGAGCCGGGCCGCCCGCAGCGACTCGGGCTCGGCCTTCAGGACCGGACACTCCTCGTAGAACGCGGTGAACAGGCTGGCCACGTCGAACAGGTAGGCGCACAGGCGGTGCGGCTCGGCGGTCTCGCCGACCCCGGTGACGACGGCGCCGAAGTCGAGCAGCCGCAGCGCCAGCGCCCGCTCGGCCGGGGCGGTGACGGACACCCGCGAGCCGCGCAGCACCGGGTCGGCGTCCCCGCCCGCCCGGCGGAAGATCGACCGGATCCGCGCCGTCGCGTACTGCAGGTACGGGCCGGTGTTGCCGCGGAACGAGATCATCCGGTCCCAGTCGAACACGTACGCGCTCTCCCGGGCGGTGGACAGGTCGGCGTACTTCACCGCCCCGATGCCGACCGCCTCGGCGATCGCCTCCACCTCGCCCGGCTCGAACCGCGATGGCGCCTCCAGCTCGTCCAGGACCACGCGGGCGCGGTCCACGGCCTCCTGCAGCAGGTCGCTGAGCTGCACATTGTCGCCGGACCTGGTGCGCAGCCGGCCGCCGTCCGGCGCGGAGACCAGGCCGATCCGGGCGTGCTCGAACCGGGCCCCGGGCGGAAGCCAGCCCGCTTCTTTTGCCACCGCGAAGACCATCTGGAAGTGCAGGGTCTGGTCCGAGCCGACCACGTAGATGGCCCGGTCGATGTGCAGCACCTCGATCCGGTACCTGATGGTGGCCAGGTCGGTGGTGGAGTAGTTGTAGCCGCCGTCGCTCTTGCGGATGATGACCGGCAGCGGCCGGCCCTCCCGCCCGGTGAAGCCGGGCGGGAACACGACCAGCGCGCCGTCGCTGTACACCGCGAGGCCCTCGTCCTCCAGCTTGGCCACCGTGCCGGCCAGCAGGTCGTTGTAGAAGCTCTCGCCCTTGATGTCGGCGTCGGTGAGCGTGACCAGCAGGCGGGCGTAGATGCGGTGCAGGTAGTCCATGGACAGGTGAATGATCTCTTGCCAGAGCCGGAGCGTCCCCGGGTCGCCGCCCTGCAGGTCCACGACCCGCTTCCGGGCCCGGTCCGCGAACCCCGGGTCGGAATCGAACTTGCGCCGGGCGGCCTGGTAGAACGCGTTCGGGTCGGTGCGCAGCAGGGCCGCCTGGGCCGAGTCCTCGCCCACGTCGAGCAGGTACTCGATCAGCATGCCGAACTGGGTGCCCCAGTCGCCGAGGTGGTTGTCCCTGGTCACGTGGTGGCCGGCGAACTCGAGCACGCGCGCGATGGCGTCTCCGACGATGGTCGTGCGCAGGTGCCCGACGTGCATCTCCTTGGCGATGTTGGGCGAGGAGTACTCCACCACGACCGTCTGCGGTTCGGCCGCCGGGGCCAGCCCCAGCCGGGGGTCATCGAGCATGCGCGAGGCCTGGTCGGCGATCCACTCGTCGCGCAGCCGGAGGTTGATGAAGCCGGGTCCGCTGACCTCGGGCGGCTCGCACACGCCGGACACGTCGAGCCGGCTGGCCAGCTCGGCCGCCACCTCGCGCGGCGGGCGGCCGAGCCGCTTGCCGAGCGGGAGCGCCACGTTGGCCTGGAAGTCCGCGAACGAGGACGGCCGGATCAGCGGGTCGGCATCGCCGAAGTCGGGGCCGAACGACGCGACGATGGCGTCGTGCACCCGTTGTGCGAGAACCTGCTGCGGATCGGCCATGGCTCCAGCGTATCGGCGACCGCCGGCCTCGGTTAACCGGATAACGGGCGGCGCAGGAAGTGCCGGTCCCTGCTGGCCGGCCGGCCAGGGCTGAGCCGCTGGGTGATCTTCTCGGTGATCTCGCCGCGGGCCAGCTCGGCGGCGAGCTGGCAGGCCGAGGTGATCGCGCGGGCGGTGCTGGCGCCGTGGGCGATGACCACCGTCCCGCCCAGGCCGAGCAGGACGGCGCCGCCGTAGCTCTCCGAGTCCAGCCGCGCGGCCAGCTCGCGCAGGCCGCGCCGCTGCAGGAAGGCGCCGAGCCGCGCGACCGCGGTGGCGGTCACCGCGGCCCGCAGCTCGGCCGAGGCGAACCGGACCGAGCCTTCCAGCGTCTTCAGCGCCACGTTGCCGGTGAAGCCGTCGGTGACGATGACGTCTACCTCCCCGGCTAGCAGGTCACCGCCCTCCACGTTGCCCGCGAAGGCCAGCGGGAGCGCGCCGTGCGGGGGGTCGGCGGCCAGCAGCTCATGCGCGCGCCGGGTGAACTTGTTGCCTTTGCCGGGTTCGGACCCGATGGTGAGCAGGCCCACGCGCGGCGCGCTGACGCCGAGCGCGAGCTGGGCATAGGCCACCCCGAGCTGGCCGAACTGCACGAGCATCTCCGGCTTGGGGTCGGCCGTGGCCCCGGCGTCGATGAGCACCGTCCGGCCGGGCCGGGTGGGCAGCACCACGGCCAGCCCCGGCCGCGGTACGTCGGGCAGCGAGCGCAGCCGCAGCCGGGCGGTGGCGACCACGCCGGCGGTCGAGCCGGCCGACACCACCGCGGCCGCCTCGCCCCGGCGCACCAGCTGGCAGGCGACGGCCACGCTGGAGCGCGGGCGCCGCAGGCTGGCCAGCGCGCCCTCGTCCATGGCCAGGTTGTCCTCGGCGGGCACGATGACCAGGTTGTCGGCCCGGGGGCTCACGCCCGCCTTGGTCAGCGCCTGGCGCAGGCGTGCGGCGGGCCCGGTCAGCAGGATCCGGATGCCGTGCTCACGCTGGGCGGCCACCGCGCCCGCGACGATCTCGTCGGGGGCGTGGTCGCCGCCCATGGCGTCGACGGCCAGCACCGGATCGGGCGCCGGGCGGCGCGGACGGGCCAGCACCGGATCGGGCGCCGGGCGGCCCGGGCGCGTCACCGCCAGGTCCCCGGCTCCTCTCGCGCCGCGGCTGCCCTCGGGCACGCCCTCGGCCCGGCTCTCGTCCGGCCGGACCGCGGGCCGCCGCTCCGGGGAGTCCGGGGTCGTGGTCAGCGGGTCACCCAGGGGCATGCCGGCCGGGAATGACGCCTCATCCTTCGTTTCCTTCAGCGAACTGTGGCTGTGTAGTGGGCCCATTATGGCCCCGGCGGCGGACCCGGCCGGGCGCGGCCCCCGTCCGGGCGCCGGAACATTCCGGGACGGAACGGGGTTCCCGGCGGCGAACTGTCGCAAGTTGCGGATTGTACGGCGTTTTACGGACAGAATGCATCGAATTTAAAAACAAGCTCTTAGAAGTTCCTGGGATTCCCCCGAATACTTCCTGCGAAGCATGGTATTTGTCTGTCCGGGAGAAAGGCGGATGGAGAATCGGAACCAACGAGGCTGCTAGAGCGTAAAAAAACGTGGAAGCAGTTCTGGCCGAGCAGCATCCGGGGGCGCGGCCGGGCCGGGGGGGAGCCGCTGGGGAGCGGGTGTCATGAGGGCTATTTCGCGCGTGGAGCGGCTGCCTTGCCGTGCCTCGCGCACGACGAGGGAGAAGGCGCGTGACAGACATCCAGCAGGTCATCCCGTCGGCCCGGTCCGCCGGCCGCGGATTCCATGCCTATTCGGCGAAACACCTGGACATGCTTATCCAGCGGGCCGGCCTGGCGCCCGACGAGCGACTGGCCGTCCGGGCGGTGGCTTCGGTGCTGCCGTTCCGGACCAACGCCTACGTGGTCGAGAACCTGATCGACTGGGACGCGGCGCCGGACGACCCGATCTACCGCCTGGTCTTTCCCCAGCCCGACATGCTGCCCGCGGCCGACGTGCGGCGGCTGGCCCACCTGATCGAAACCGGGGCGCCCGACGCCGCGCTGCGCGCCGCCGCCCACGAGATCCGGATGCGGCTCAACCCGCACCCGGCCGGGCAGCTGCTGCTGAACGCGCCGGGCCTGCGCGGCCGGCCGCTGCCCGGCCTGCAGCACAAGTACCCGGAGACCGTGCTGTTCTTCCCCCGGCAGGGCCAGACCTGCCACGCGTACTGTACCTACTGCTTCCGCTGGGCGCAGTTCGTGGACGAGCCAGACCTGAAGATGGCCACCGACGACATCGGCACGCTGGTCGCCTACCTCGCCGAGCACCAGGAGGTAACCAGCGTCCTGATCACCGGCGGGGATCCGATGATCATGGGCGAGCCAGTGCTGCGGCGCTACATCGAGCCGCTGCTCGACCCGCGCCTGGATCACGTGGAGTCGATCAGGATCGGCACCAAGTCGCTGTCGTACTGGCCGCAGCGGTTTGTCACCGACCCCGACGCCGACGCCACGCTCCGGCTGTTCGAGGAGGTGGCCGACTCGGGCCGGACGCTGGCGCTGATGGCGCACTTCTCCCACCCGCGCGAGCTGGAGCCGGCCGTGCTGGCCCAGGCGGTCCGGCGGGTCAGGAGCGCCGGCGCGGTGATCCGGACCCAGGCGCCGCTGATCCGCTCGATCAACGACCACCCGGAGACCTGGCGGGCCATGTGGCGGACGCAGGTCCGCCAGGGCATGATCCCGTACTACATGTTCGTCGAGCGGGACACCGGGCCGCAGGACTACTTCGCGGTCCCGCTGGCTCGCGGCTACGAGATCTTCCGCGACGCCTACCAGGGCGTGTCCGGCCTGGCGCGGACCGTCCGCGGCCCGTCGATGTCGGCCACCCCCGGCAAGGTGTGCGTGGACGGGGTGGCGGAAGTGGCGGGGATCAAGGTCTTCGTCCTGCGGATGATCCAGGCCCGGGACCCGCGTCTGGTGGGGACGCCGTTCTTCGCCCGGTTCGACCCGGCGGCCACCTGGCTGACCGACCTGGAGCCGGTGTTCGCGGACCGGTTCCCCTTCGAGCCCTCGCCCTACGAGTCGGTGCCCGACGCGCTGCCCGGGCTCTGGCCGGACGAGCCGGGTGAGCTGATGGTCCCGGCCATCTGAGGTCCCGGGACCGCCGTCTGGTCCTGGCCCGCGGCCTTGTTCCTGATCGCCAGGCAGCTGACCGCGGCCAGGGCCACCACGGCGATGGGCAGGATCATGGTCCACCGCATCGCGTGCACGTAACCCTCGCTGAACACCTCGGCGCCGAGCCGGTGCAGCTGGGCCGCGAGCCCGGGGGAGGCTCCGGCCGGGGCGGCCGAGCTCGCCGGGGCGCCGCCGATCAGGCCGGTGGACGCGGCCTGCCGGAAGCTGCTGACGAACGGCCCGCGGGCCTGCGGCGGCAGGCTGGCCGCGGCGGTGGTGGCCTGGCTGGTCAGCGAGCTGACCAGCCGGTTCTGCAGCAGGGCGCCGACGGCGGCGGTGCCGATGACCGAGCCGACCTGGCGGACGGTGTTGAGCACGCCGGAGGCGGCGCCTGCCATCCGCGGGTCGACGTCGCGCATGGCCACGGTGGTCATCGGCGGGAACGTGCCGCCCATGCCCAGGCCGGCCACGATCATCGGGGCCAGGAAGTCGTACCAGGCCGAATGCGGGGTGGCGATCAGCACGACCCAGCCCATGCCCGCGCCGAACAGGGTCAGGCCGGTCAGCAGGATGTACTTGCCGCCGATCTTGTCGGTGAGCCTGGCCGAGGACGGGTGCCAGGATGATCATCACGACCGAGGAGGGCGCCAGGGTCAGCCCCGCCTTCAGCGCGGAGAAGCCCAGCGCGGACTGCAGGTAGATGGTCAGCGGCAGGAAGATGCCGAGCATCCCGATGGACAGCGTGCCGGACACCCAGTTCATCAGCGTGAAGTTCCGGCTCCGGAACAGCACGAACGGGACCAGCGGCTCGCGGTCCTGACGCATCTTCTGGACCAGCAGGAACACGCCGAGCAGCACCACTCCGGCCGCGATGACCAGCGGGATGGAGACGAACGAGGTGATCGTGCCCCAGTCGTAGCGCTGGCCTTCCACCAGCCCGTAGCAGACGCCCAGCAGGCCCAGGCTGGCCAGCGCGACGCCGGCGATGTCGAACCGGTGCCGCCGCCCGGGCTGGAAGGCCGGGATGATGAAGAACGTCACGGCCAGGACCGCGGCGCCGATCGGCAGGTTGACGAAGAAGATCCAGCGCCAGTCGAACGCGGTGACCAGCAGCCCGCCCAGGGTCGGCCCGGCGATCGTGGCCAGGCCGGCCACGGCCCCCCAGACGCCGAAGGCCGCCCCGCGCCGGTCGGGCGGGAACGTCATGGTCACCAGGGCCAGGGTCTGCGGCATCAGCATGGCCGCGCCGAGCCCCTGGACCGCGCGGAAGGCGATGAGCCAGCCGGCGCCGGGCGCCAGGCCGCACGCGGCGGAGGCAACGGTGAACACCGCGATCCCCGCGACGAACATGGTGCGCGGCCCGAGCAGGTCCCCGAGCCGCCCCGCGGTGATGACCAGGACCGCGAGCACCAGGGCGTACGCGTTGAGCACCCACAGCACGCCGTCCAGGGACGCGTGCAGCTTGTCGATCATGTTCGGGATCGCGATGTTGACGATCGTCAAATCCAGCAGGGTCATAAAAAACCCGAGCGAGACGACAACCAGCACCGCCCACGGGTTGCCGCGCAGCTTGGTCATGCTCAGACCTTAGCTCAGCATGATCATGCTAACAAGATATATCTCGAACGAACCGGCCTGCGTGCGGCCACATCCGGGATCGCGCGCCGGGCTGGCGCCCGGCCCGCCGGGGTATGCTCCGGGCATGGACGTGAACGGGACTGCGGCGATCGTCTCCGGCGGCGCGAGCGGACTGGGCGAGGCGACCGCCCGGGCGCTGGCCGCGGCGGGGGCCACGGTGGTCATCGCCGATCTGAACGAAGACGGCGGCAAGCGGGTGGCCAGCGAGACCGGCGGCATGTTCGCGCGGACCGACGTGGCCGACGAGGCCTCGGTTCAGGCCGCGGTGGACGTCGCGGCCGGGGCCGGGCTCCCGCTACGGGTCGCGGTCAGCTGCGCGGGCATCGGCTGGGCGGCGCGCACGGTCGGGCGGGACGGCAGGCCGCACGACCTGGCCGCCTACCAGCGGGTCATCAACATCAACCTGATCGGCACCTTCAACCTCATGCGCATCGCCGCCGCGGCCATCGCCAGGACCGAGCCCGCCGACGGGGACGGGCAGCGCGGTGTCGTCGTCAACACCGCGTCGATCGCGGGCCTCGAGGGGCAGACCGGCCAGATCGCCTATTCCGCGTCCAAGGGCGGCATCATCGGCATGACCCTGCCCGCCGCGCGGGACCTGGCCGCCATCGGGGTGCGGGTCAACACGATCTGCCCGGGCATCATCGACACCCCGATCTACGGGTCCAGCCCCGAATCCGAGGAGTTCAAGGCCCGGCTGGTGGCCCCGGTCATCTTCCCCAAGCGCCTGGGGCGGGCGGATGAGTTCGCTCATCTGGTGCTGAGCCTGATCGGGAACGACTACCTGAACGCCGAGGTCATCCGCTTCGACGGCGGGATCAGGTTCCAGCCCAAGTAACCTGGTCGGGGCGGTTATACCATCGCGATCGTTGGGCGGCATGCATGGGCGGACTGACCGGCTGCCTGGCGCTGGCAGACGGAGCAGGCCCGGACCCTGAGTGGGTGGGCCGGGCCGCCCTGCGCGTGGCTCACCGCGGTCCCGACGACGAGGGGTTCTACGCCGACCCCGATCTGGCCCTGGGCTTCAAGCGGCTGGCCGTCATCGACCCCTCGGCCGGCGGCCGCCAGCCGGTGTACTCGGCGGACGGCCGCTTCGTGATGGTCTTCGACGGCCAGATCTACAACTACGTCGAGCTGGCCCAGCGGCTGGCCGCCCGCGGGGTTCAGCTGCGCACCCGCTCCGGCGCCGAGGTCCTGGTGGAGATGTACGCCTGGCTGGGCAAGGACGTCGTCCGCCAGCTGCGCGGGATGTACGCCTTCGCGATCTGGGACCGGCGAACCCGCGAGCTGTTCTGCGCGCGTGACCCGTTCGGGATCAAGCCGTTCTTCTACGCGCTGACCGCGGGCGGTCCCCGCCCCCGGTCCGGGCCGCAGCTCCGGTTCGCCTCCGAGCGCAAGGCCCTGGCCGACGCGGGCGAGGTGAGCGCGATCGACATGGACGCGCTGCGCCGGTACCTGTCCTTCCAGTACGTGCCCGCGCCGGCCACGCTGGTGCCGCCCGCCCGCTCGCTGCCGCCCGGGCACGTGCTGGTCGCGCGGCCGGGCGGCCGGGTCGACGTGTTCCGGTACTGGCGGCCCGAGTTCAAGCCGGCCCGGTCGCCGTCGTCGGCCTCGCCGGAGAAGATCCTGGCCGCGCTGCGCGACTCGGTCGCCGTGCACCTGCGCAGCGACGTGCCGGTCGGCGCGTTCCTGTCCGGCGGCGTGGACTCGGCCACGCTGTGCGCGATCGCCGCCGAGACGATCCCCGGCCTGCTGACCTTCACCGTCGGCTTCGAGCGCGAAGGGTACAGCGAGATCGACCTGGCCACCGCGACCGCCACCGCGCTCGGCCTGAAGTCGATCCCGTACGTGATCAGCCCGGAGGAGTTCGTCGCCTGCCTGCCCCGGATCGTCTGGCACCTGGATGACCCGATGGCCGACGCGGCGGCCGTCCCGCTCTGGTTCGCGGCCCGGGAGGCCCGCAAGCACGTCAAGGTGGTGCTCTCCGGCGAGGGGGCGGACGAGCTGTTCGGCGGGTACGGCGTGTACTACCAGCCCGGCCTGGTCCGGGCGGGCAAGGCGCTGCCGGGCTGGGGGCGGGGTGCGATCAACCGGGTCGCCTCCGAGCTGCCGGCCGGCGCGCGCGGCAAGGGCCTGCTCAACCGGACCTCCACGCCGCTGCCGCGGCGATACATCGGCAACGCGTACGTGTTCAGCGGCGACGAGGCCCGGATGCTCGTCCGGGGCGGCGCCGGCAGCGAGTTCGACGTGACCGACCCGGTCTACCGCCAGGCCGCCGAGGCCGGCCTGGACGACGTGGCGACCATGCAGCTGGTCGACGTGAACACCTGGCTGCCCGGCGACATCCTGGTCAAGGCCGACCGGATGGCCATGGCGCACGGGCTGGAGCTGCGCACGCCGTTCCTGGACCGCGAGGTGCTCGCGGTCGCCTCCCGGCTGGCCCGGGTGGAGAAGACCGCCGCGGGCACAACCAAGTTCGCGCTCCGCGAGGCGATCGGCGACCTGCTGCCGCAGGCCGCCGCCGAGCGCGCCAAGCTCGGCTTCCCGGTTCCGCTCGGGCACTGGCTGAGCGGTGGCATGTACGGCTTCGCCGAGCAGGTGATCCGGACCGCGCAGACCGGTCAGTGGCTGAACAAGGCGGCCGCGACCGAGCTGCTGCGCCGGTTCCGGGCCGGTGACCCCGAGGTGAGCTGGCGGCAGGTGTGGCTGCTGGTGGTGTTCTCGCTCTGGCACCAGATCTACGTGGAACGCGTCTACGATCCGGTCGCCCTCGGCTGGGAACCCGCCGCGGTCGGCTAGGACTCAGCGGCCGCCGGGCCGCCGAACCCGCTGGCCAGCAGCTGCTCGCGGATCTTGCGCCGCCCGCGGTGCAGCCGCGACATGACCGTCCCGACCGGCGTGCCCATGATCTCGGCGATCTCCCGGTAGGGGTACCCCTCGATATCGGCCAGGTACACCGCGGTACGGAACTCCCCGGGCAGGTCGCGCAGGGCCCGCAGCAGGTCGGAGTCGGTGGTCCGGTCGAGCGCCTCGGCCTCGGCGGACGGCACCGGCGGCGCCAGCCGGTCGGCGGACATCTGCCATTCGGCCAGGTCGCCGCCGAGGGCCTGCTGCGGCTCGCGGCGCCGCTTGCGGTACACGTTGATGAACGTGGTGGTCAGGATCCTGTTCAGCCAGGCCCGCAGGTTGGTGCCGGGAGTGAACTGGCCGAACGCCGCGTACGCCTTGGCCGAGGTCTCCTGGACCAGGTCCTCGGCGTCGGTCGGGTTCCGGGTCATCCGGAGCGCCGCGGGGTACAGCTGGCCAAGCTGCGGGACGACATCGCGCTCGAATCGCGCGCGGTCTTCGCTAGAGTGTTCGGCTCGGCTCATGGTTCGCTCCGGTTGTTGTCATCTCACTGTATATAGACGCATCGGAGGCCCGGAAACGTACCCCGTGTTACGCAGATCACGTCGCTGCCCGCCGGGAAAGTTGAGCCCCCGTGTTAACTCATGCTGCCCCGTACAGACTCAATTATACTGAGGCCAACCTGAGAGCTCGCTGAAATCGCCGGCCGGGCCCAGATCCAGTCGGCCCGCATCCAGCCGGCTCAGATCCAGCCGTGGCCGATCCGGTACCACATGTGGCTCAGCCAGTCCGGGTAGGGGATGACCTTGGCCGCCAGGACGGCGTAGAAGTACCAGAACATGATCAGCACGCACAGCACGTACGCGCCCGCTATCCCGGCGCCGATCGAGCGGCGCCTGATGCTGGCCGCGGCGGGTCCGAGGATCAGCCCCAGGCACAGCACCAGGGACAAGATCAGGAACGGCTCGAACTCCAGCGCGTAGTAGTAGAACTTGGTCCGGGTCACCAGCGGGAACCAGGGCCCCCAGCCCGCCAGCACGCCCAGCAGCACGGCGCCCGCCCGCCAGTCGCGGTGCAGCAGCCACCAGCCCAGGCAGAACACCAGGGCCAGCATGGATCCCCACCAGATGGCCGGGGTCCCGATGGCCAGCACCTCCTGCGACCACGACGGGCCGGTGCAGCCCGCCTTCGGGCAGAAGTGCGAGGCCCCGGCGACCGGCCCGGAGTAGGACTCGTAGTAGAACGCGACCGGCCTGGTCATCAGCAGCCAGTCCCAGGGCTGGGACTGGTAGGGATGCGACTGGTTCAGGCCCAGGCCGAAGCCGATCGCCTGCAGGTGGTACTGGTACAGCGAGTACAGGGCGGAGATGACCGGGGCCGTCACGCCGTTCTGCTGGCCGAGGTTCCGGTCGTAGCCGGTGCTGGTCAGCAGCCAGTTGGTCCAGGTCGCCGTGTAGACGACCAGCGGGATCACCAGGAACGTGAGCGGCAGCCACAGCGCCTCGCGCAGCGCGCCGCGGATGAACGCGGCCAGGCCCGCGGCCCGCCGGGCGCCGATCTCCCAGGCGATGAACAGGCCGCCGAACGCGATGATGTACCAGGCCGCGATCCACTTGGTCCCCACGGCCAGGCCGAGCAGGATGCCGCACACCACCTGCCATTTGCGCAGGCCGAGCCGGGGCCCCGCGTCCCCGCCCTCCCGGCGGGCGACGCCCTCGGCCAGCCTGGCCCGGGACAGGTCCCGGTCGATGACCATGCAGCCGAACGCGGCCAGCACGAAGAACATCAGGAAGATGTCCAGGATGCCGGTCCGCGACAGCACGAACTCCAGGCCGTCCAGCGACATCAGCAGCCCGGCCACGCAGCCGAGCAGGGTGGACCGGGTCATCCGCCGGGCGATGCGGCAGATCAGCAGGATGGCCAGCGACCCGAACACCGCGCTGGAGAACCGCCAGCCGAACGAGTTCAGCCCGAACAGCCACTCACCGACCGCGATCAGCAGCTTGCCCACCTCGGGCTGGACGACGTACTCACCGCACTGGGTGCCGGTGCACTTCGCGAACAGGCCGGTGGTGTGCCCGGTGATGATCAGCTGGTTGGCATAGTCAGGGACGTTGGGCTTGCTGACCGGGATCCACTCCACGCCGTGCTGCAGGATGCTCCAGGCGTCCTTGACGTAGTAGGTCTCGTCGAAGATCAGCGCCCGCGGCACTTGCAGCCGGTCGAAGCGCAGCCACCCGCCGAACGCGGTGACGAGCAGCGGGCCGAGCCAGCCCCACGGCCGGTCGTCGGGCATCGGGGCCGCCAGCCGGGCGCGGAGCACCGCCAGCCGGCTGGCCTCGTCGGTGTCCGGCGCAGCGGTGACGTCAGCCTCGGTACCCATCATCGGGCCCAGCCTACTGTGTCGTACCTGAAGCAGTGGCCCGGGTAGGCAGAATGCTCGGCTGGCAGGCCCGCGAACAGGACCAGGACCAGGCCTGCTCACGCTGGCCGCGGTGCCGATCGGCCGGGCCGAGGACGCGTCGCCCCGGCTGGCGGCCGAGCTGGCCCGGGCCACGGTGATCGCGGCCGAGGACACCCGCCGGGTGCGCTGGCTCGCGTCCAGCCTGGAGATCACGCTGCAGGCGCGCGTCGTCTCCTACTACGACGCGGTCGAGACCCGCCGCGCGGCCGAACTCCTGCAGATCCTGCAGTCCGGCCAGGACGTGCTGCTGGTGACCGACGCGGGCACGCCGGGGATCAGCGATCCTGGCTACCGGCTGGTGGCCGCCGCGGCGGCGGCCGGGGTCCGGGTCACCGCGCTGCCCGGGCCGTCCGCGGTGACGACCGCGCTGGCCGTGTCCGGGCTTCCCACCGACCGGTTCTGCTTCGAGGGGTTCCCGCCCCGGCGCGCGGGCGAGCGCCAGCGGCGCTTCGCCGAACTGGCCGGGGACCGCCGCACCCAGGTCTTCTTCGAATCCGCGCGCCGGGTAACGCAGACGCTGACCGAGCTCGCGGCCGCACACGGCGCCGACCGCCAGGCGGTCGTGTGCCGCGAGCTGACCAAGGTCCACGAGGAGATCGTGCGCGGCACCCTGGCCGAGCTCTCGGCCTGGGGGGAGAGCTCAGGCACCGTCCGTGGCGAGATCACGCTCGTCGTCGCCGGCACCGGCCGGCGCCGGATCAGCGACGGAGGAGGCGGTACCGGAACCCGAGCCGACCGTGCGCCGCACCGCGTCCGCTAGCTCCCGCAGCCCGGCCCGGCCCGCGGTGCCCGGGCTGAACGCCATGACCGCGGCCAGGCAGGCGAACGGCACGGCGGGCAGCACGTACCGGTAGTCGAACTCGGCGGTCGCGGCCGGGACGACGACCATGGCCGCCGACACCGCCCACGGCAGCAGCGCCTCGCCGCCCAGCCGCCGCCAGGCCGCCGCGATGCCGCCGAGCCCGGCCAGCAGGATGAGCCCGTAGACCGTCCCCGGCAGCCAGACGTACTTCTGGTAGTTCCTGATGATCGCCGCGAACGGGTTGACCACCTGGGTCTCCGGGTTGCCGCGCAGGTACGTGGCGGAGAAGGAGTTGTACCGCCCGATGTGAGCGGCGTCCCAGGTCGGGATCGGCGTCGGCGCGGCCAGGAACTGGTACTCGTTGTAGGTCTGCTGGTTCGGGAACACCTGCCGGTTCCAGCCGAACACCCGCCAGATGTCGCCGGATACGGCGCGGGCGTAGTCCAGCGGCTGCGCCTCGATGGCGCGGATCGCGAAGTTCTCGGCCAGCTGGTTCGGCACCGGCGCGAACTTCGCCGGCGGGTAGCGGTCCAGCGGGGTGTGCGCGGTGGACCGCCAGATCTGATTCTGCGCTATCGGCCGCTGGCCAGGTGGCGTGGTGGTACAAAGCCAGAGCTCCTCGACGGGCACCTGCATCTTGGCGCATTCGGCGAACGTCATCACCCGCGAATACAGGAATATCCCGGTCGCGTCGCTCATCGCGAACTGCCCGTGCTGCAGGTCGAATTCCCCGGCGTAGGCGAGCACCGGGACCAGGCACATCCCGACCGTGGCCACGATCCGCCGCCAGCTGAAGCGCTTGATGACCATGTAGACGGCGAAGATCGCGAGCACCGGCAGCCCGATAGACCGCAGCACGGCGCCCAGGCCCAGCAGCAGGCCGATGACCGCGCTGCGCCGGGTCGACAGACCCGCCGGGTCCCACAGCAGCAGCGTGGTGGCGAGCATGAGCACGAACAGGAACGGCACGTCGGACAGGATCAGGTGCTCGAGCTCGATCTCGTACCCGTCGTAGAGCACCGGCACGGCGGCCAGCGTGGCCAGCCAGGCCGGGGCGCCGAACCGGTGCCTGGCCAGCGCGTAGATCATGACCGCCACGGCCAGGCCCATGAGATGTTGCAGGATCGTTACAATTGCGTAGCTATGCAACGGCTCCAGGATCTTGAGCCAGACCGAGTACCCGGACACGCGGGTCGGGTCCAGGTTGAAGTGGATCGTGTCCTCGACGTAGACGAACGAGTCGTTGAACCAGGCCTGCCACCGGTACCCGAGCTCGGCGTCGGCGCGCAGC
Source organism: uncultured Actinomycetes bacterium (assembly GCA_963819785.1). Lineage (GTDB taxonomy): Bacteria > Actinomycetota > Actinomycetes > Streptosporangiales > Streptosporangiaceae > Palsa-504. The sequence goes on from CAWFXW010000034.1 coordinate 93,138, forward strand.
AGGACGGCGGGAGCGAGCACGATGACGAACAGCCGGTGTCCGGACCAGATGCGGGCGGCCAGCGATCTGATGCGAGCCGAGCGCGGCTCCGCCGGGCGGACGGACCGCGCCGATGGCGCACGCGAGGTGGCCCCAGGCATTACCCTCAACCCGTACCCTCCTGTGCTGGGCTGACATCCGTGACATTGAACGTGCGGCCGGCTTGGATCGTTCGTCCCTCGCCTACGGTAATACGATGCGCGACCAGGACTTGCCCAAAGCGGCCGGATCCGCTCACCCAAAGGACCTATAAGGAGACGGAAACGTGGAGCTGACCGTGGTCATGCCCTGCCTCAACGAGGCGGAGACCGTGGCGACGTGCGTCCGCAAGGCTATCGGCTTCCTGGCCGAGAGCGGTATCAGCGGTGAGGTCCTGGTCGCCGACAACGGCAGCACCGACGGCAGCCAGGCGCTGGCCACCGAGGCCGGGGCCCGGGTCGTCCCGATCACCGACAAGGGTTACGGCAACGCGCTGATGGGCGGCATCATGGCCGCCCAGGGCAAGTACATCATCATGGGCGACGCGGACGACAGCTACGACTTCACCAACCTGATGCCGTTCGTCGAGGAGCTGCGCAAGGGCGCGGACCTGGTCATGGGCAACCGGTTCGCGGGCGGCATCGCGCCGGGCGCGATGCCGCCGCTGCACAAGTACCTGGGCAACCCGGTGCTGAGCTTCATCGGCCGGCTGTTCTTCCGCAGCAAGATCGGTGACTTCCACTGCGGGCTGCGCGGGTTCAACCGGGACAGCGTGATGGCGCTCAACCTGCAGGCCACCGGGATGGAGTTCGCCAGCGAGCTGGTGGTCAAGGCCGCGCTCTACGGCCAGCACGTGACCGAGGTGCCCACCACGCTGGCCAAGGACGGCCGGAGCCGGCCGCCGCACCTGCACACCTGGCGGGACGGCTGGCGGCACCTGCGGTTCCTGCTGCTGTTCGCCCCGCGCTGGCTGTTCTTCATCCCCGGCCTGGTCCTGCTGGCCGCGGGGCTGGTCATCGGCGCGATCGTGGTGCCGCACCCGTTCACCGTCGGCTCGGTCACGTTCGACGTGGACACCCTGGTCGCGGCCTCGGCCATGGTCGTGATCGGCTTCCAGTCGGTGCTGTTCTGGCTGTTCACCCAGGTCTACGCGGGGTCGGAGGGGTTCCTCCCCGAGGAGCCGAAGGTCCAGCGCCTGCTGGAGAAGCTGAGCCTGGAACGCGGGCTGCTGCTGGGCGCCGCGATCGGCCTGGCCGGCCTGGCGGGCCTGATCTTCTCGCTGCTGTACTGGAACGGCCAGAAGTTCAGCCACCTGAACTACGAGCACTCGCTGCGCCTGATGATCCCCTCGGTCACCGCGCTGATCGTCAGCTGCCAGGTGATCCTGGGCACGTTCTTCCTGTCCATCCTCGGCATCAAGCACACGCGTCACCCGGTGACCGCCTCGGTACCCTCCGTCCCGGACCCGGCGGTCAACCACCATGAGCAGCCGGCCGCTGCGCTATCTCTCCCCCGAACCCACCCTAGGCTTTAACTCATGCGCACCATCCTGTCCGCTCCTGCCTGGCCGTACGCGAACGGCCCCCGTCACATCGGCCACGTCTCCGGCTTCGCGCTGCCCTGCGACATGTTCAGCCGGTACCAGCGGATGGCGGGAAACCGGGTGCTGATGGTGAGCGGCACCGACGAGCACGGCACGCCGATCCAGGTGCAGGCCGACGCCGAGGGCGTGCCGGCCCGGGCGCTGGCCGACCGGTACAACCGCGTCATCGTCGACGACCTGACCAGCCTGGGCATGACCTACGACCTGTTCACCCGGACCACCACGCTGAACCACTACGCGGTGACCCAGGAGATCTTCGGCACGCTGCTGCGCAACGGCTACATCTTCCCCAAGACGACGCTGGGCGCGATCTCGCCGTCCACCGGGCGCACGCTGCCCGACCGTTACATCGAGGGCACCTGCCCGATCTGCGGGTACCCGAGCGCGCGCGGCGACCAGTGCGACAACTGCGGCAACCAGCTCGACCCGGCCGACCTCATCCAGCCCCGGTCCAAGATCAACGGGGAGACGCCGGTCTTCACCGAGACCGAGCACTACTTCCTCGATCTGCCCGCCTTCGCCGAGGTCCTGGGCAGCTGGCTGCAGGCCAAGGCGGGCCAGTGGCGCCCGAACGTCCTCAAGTTCTCCCTCAACCTGCTCGATGACCTGCAGCCCCGGGCGATCACCCGGGACCTGGACTGGGGCGTCCCGGTGCCGCTGGACGGCTGGCGGGACCGGCCGGACAAGCGGATCTACGTCTGGTTCGACGCGGTGATCGGCTACCTGTCCGCCTCGGTCGAGTGGGCGCGGCGCAGCGGCGACCCGGACGCCTGGCGAGCCTGGTGGAACGACCCGGACGCCGAGGCCTACTACTTCATGGGCAAGGACAACATCGTCTTCCACGCCGAGATCTGGCCGGCCATGCTGCTCGGCTACAACGGCCAGGGAAACAAGGGCGGCGAGCCCGGCCCGCTCGGCACGCTGGACCTGCCCACCGAGGTGGTCTCCAGCGAGTACCTGACCATGGAGGGCCGCAAGTTCTCCTCGTCCCGGTCGGTGGTGATCTACGTCCGCGACTTCCTGGACCGCTACGACGTGGACGCGCTGCGCTACTACGTGGCCATCGCCGGGCCGGAGAACCAGGACACCGACTTCACCTGGAGCGAGTTCGTCCGGCGGAACAACGACGAGCTGGTCGCCACCTGGGGCAACCTGGTCAACCGGGCGGTCTCGTTCGCGGCCCGCAACATCGGCGCGATCCCCGAGGCCGGCGCGCTGACCGACGCCGACAGTGAGCTGCTGGCCCGCTCCCGGCAGGCGTTCGGCACCGTCGGAGAGCAGCTGTCCCGCTCCCGGTTCAAGTTCGCCATCACCGAGGCCATGCGGACGGTGGCCGAGGCCAACAAGTACTTCTCCGAGCAGGCGCCGTGGAAGCTGCGCGAATCGGACCCGGACCGGATGCGCACCGTGCTGCACGTGGCCCTGCAACTGGTCGACGACGCCAAGACGCTGCTCACCCCGTTCCTGCCCCGCTCCTCCCAGCAGGTGCACGAGATGCTGGGCGGCACCGGCACCTGGTCGGACATGCCGCACGTGGCCGAGGTCGACGAGGAAGGCGGGCCCTCGTACCCGGTCATCACCGGCCGCTACGACGGCGCCGCCCGCTGGGCGCCGGTCCCGCTGCGCCCGGGCACGCCGCTGGCCACGCCCAAACCCCTGTTCACCAAGCTGGACACGTCGGTGGTGGACGAGGAACTGGCCCGGCTGGGCGCCGCACGTTCATGATTGTGCCGAACGGCCCGTGGTAACCGCCCCGGCCCCTCCTGAGCCGCTACCAAGGCCGGCGCTCGACGCCCACACGCACCTGGACATGATCGACCGTCCCGTGCCGGACGTCATGGCCGCGGCGGGCGCCGCCGGGATCGTGCGCGCGATCACGGTCGGCACCGACCTGGAGTCCTCCCGCTGGTCCGCCCGGTGCGCGGAAGAGCACGACGCCGTCTACGCCGCCGTCGCCATCCACCCCAACGACACCGAGGCCGCGACCGGGCCATCCCGCCTCCCGCGAGATCCCCGTGCGTCCCACGCCGCCACCCCCACCGCAACCCCACCCGCCACAGCAGCCACACCGACCCCGGCCGCCACTCCCGATGAGGTACTGGCCGCGATCGAGGCGCTGGCCCGGCTGCCCCGGGTGGTCGCGGTCGGCGAGACCGGCCTGGACTACTACCGGGACCACGCCGCCCCCGGCGTGCAGCGCTGGTGGTTCCGCGAGCACATCAAGATCGCCAAACGGACCGGGAAGGCGCTGATGATCCACGACCGGGAGGCGCACGCCGACGTGCTGCGCATCCTGGCCGAGGAGGGCCCGCCGCCGCGGGTCGTGTTCCACTGCTTTTCCGGCGACGTGGCCATGGTCAAGCAGTGCGCCGAGGCCGGCTACGTCATGTCGTTCGCGGGCAACGTGACGTTCCCGAACGCCCAGCCGCTGCGCGACGCCGCCGCGGCCGCGCCGCCCGGCCTGCTGCTGGCCGAGACCGACGCCCCGTTCCTGACCCCGGTGCCGAACCGCGGCCGGCCCAACGAACCCGCCCAGACCGCGTACACGCTGCGCTGCCTGGCCGGCCTGCAGGGCCTGGACCTGGCCGCGTTCTGCGACACGGTCACCGCCACCGCGGACCGCACCTTCGGCCCCTGGTGACTACCGAGCCGCGGGCGCGGCTGCTCAGCCCGGCCGATGTCAGGAAGCTGGCCGGCCGGCTGGGGGTGCGGCCGTCCAAGCGGCTGGGGCAGAACTTCGTGATCGAGCAGGGCACGGTGCGGCGGATCGCCGCGCTGGCCGCGCCCGGTCCGGGCGACGTGGTGCTCGAGGTGGGCCCGGGGCTCGGCTCGCTCACCCTGGCCCTGCTCGAGGCCGGTCCGGCCGCGATCGTGGCCGTCGAGATCGACCCGGTGCTGGCCGGCGAGCTGCCGCGGACGCTGGCCGAGCGGGCCCCGGCGGCGGCCGGCCGGGTCACGGTCATCAAGGCCGACGCGCTGCGCGCCGGCCCCGGGGACCTGCCCGCGGCGCCGTCGATGCTGGTCGCGAACCTGCCCTACAACGTGGCCGTGCCGGTCGTGCTGCACCTGCTGGCCGTCCTGCCGTCGCTGGACCGCGGGCTGGTCATGGTCCAGGCCGAGGTCGCGGACCGGATGTGCGCTCCGCCCGGGTCCCGGGTGTACGGCGCGCCGTCGGTCAAGCTGGCCTGGTACGCCACGGCCCGGCCGGCCGGGACGGTGCCGCGCAGCGTGTTCTGGCCGGTGCCCAACGTGGATTCCCGGCTGGTCGCGTTCACCAGGCACGACCCGCCCGCCACGGCCGCGTCCCGCGAGCAGGTGTTCGCGCTGGTCGACGCCGCGTTCGCGCAGCGGCGCAAGACGCTGCGCGCCGCGCTGGCCGGCTGGGCCGGGTCCGCGCCGGCCGCGGAAGGGCTGCTCCGCGCGGCCGGGATCGATCCCGGCGCGCGCGGGGAGGCGCTGAGCGTGGCGGAGTTCGCGCGCCTGGCGGCGGCGCGTACGATCACATCATCGTGACCGGTGTAACGGTGCGGGTACCCGCCAAACTGAACCTCCAGCTCGCGGTGGGCCCGCCGCGCGCCGACGGCTACCACGACCTGGTGACCGTGTTCCACGCCGTCTCGCTGTTCGATCAGGTCACGGTGGAGCCCGCCGGGCGCGACGGGGTCACCGTCACCGGCGAGGGCGCGGACCGGGTGCCGGCCGATCACGACAACCTGGCGCTGCGCGCGGTGGCCGCGCTCCGCGCGACGGTCCGCGACCGCGGCGCCGTGCACGTCACCATCGCCAAGAAGATCCCGGTCGCGGCCGGGCTGGCCGGCGGCAGCGCCGACGCGGCGGCCGCCCTGGTCGCCTGCAACGAGCTGTGGGAGGCCGGCCTGAGCCACCAGCAGCTCGCCACGATCGCCGCCACGGTGGGCAGCGACGTGGCCTTCGCGCTGCTGGGCGGGACCGCGGTCGGGCGCGGCCGCGGGGAGCAGCTGACCCCCGCGCTCGCCCCGGCCACGCAGTACCACTGGGTGCTGGCCTTCGCCGACGGCCAGCTGTCCACGCCCGCCGTGTACGCCGCCCTGGACCGGCTCCGGGGGGAACGCGGGGACGGCCCCGCGGAGATGGCGCAGCCCGGGCTGGACACCGCGCTGATGTCGGCGCTGCGCACCGGCAACGCGGCCCGGGTGGGCCAGCGGCTGACCAATGACCTGCAGGCCGCCGCGGTGTCGCTGTTCCCGGCGCTGCGCAAGACCCTGACCGCGGGCCTGGAGCTGGGCGCGCTCGGCGCGCTGGTGGCCGGTTCGGGCCCGACCTGCGTGTTCCTCGCGGCGAACCCGGAGCGGGCCCTGGAGCTGGCCGTGTCCCTGTCCGGGGCCGGCGTGTGCCGGTCCGTGGCCCGGGTCAGCGGACCGGCACACGGCGCCGCCGTGGTCTCCGCGGGTTAGATGAACCTGATCAGCCTGGAGAAGGCGGCCAAGGCCTACGCGCACCGGCGGCTGCTCGACGGCGTCTCGCTCGGCGTCTCGGCCGGCGACCGGATCGGCGTGGTCGGCCGCAACGGCGCGGGCAAGTCCACCCTGCTCGCGCTGCTGGCCGGGACGGCCGAGCCGGACGAGGGCCGGGTGGCCCGGATGGCGGGCCTGCGGCTCGGCTACCTGCCGCAGGCCGATCAGCTGACCGGAACCGTGGGCCAGATCGTGTTCGGCGCCGGGTGGCGCTCCGCCGGGTCGGCCCCGTGGTCGGCCCCGTGGTCGGCCCCGTGGTCGGCACCGTGGGAGGCCGACCCGCGGGCCCGCGCCATCGTGGCCGAGCTGCTTCCGGGGATCGCCCTGGACGCCCCGGCCGCGCCGCTGTCCGGCGGTGAGCGGCGCCGGGTGGCGCTGGCCGCGCTGCTGGTCACCGAGCGCGACGTGCTGCTGCTCGACGAGCCGACCAACCACCTGGACATCGAGGCCATCGACTGGCTCGGCCGGCACCTGCGCGACCGTGGCTCCGCGGTGATCGTGGTCAGCCACGACCGGTGGCTGCTGGACACCGTCTGCGAGCGCACCTGGGAGGTGGATCGCGGCCAGGTGCACTCCGCCGAGGGCGGCTACTCCGCCTACGTGCTCGCCCAGGCCGAACGGGAACGCGGCGAGGAAGCCGCCGAACGCCGCCGCCGCAACCTGGCCCGCAAGGAACTGGCCTGGCTGCAGCGCGGGGCCCGGGCCCGGACGACCAAGGCGAAGTTCCGGGTCGAGGCGGCCAACGCGCTCATCGCGGCCGAGCCACCCGCCCGGGACACCGTGGAGCTGACCCGGCTGGCCACCGCCCGGCTGGGCAAGACCGTGATCGAGCTCGAGGACGTCTCGGTCCGCGTCCGCGCGGACGACGGTCCGCGCCCGCTCCTGGAGCACGTGACCTGGCAGCTCGGCCCGGGCGACCGGGTGGGGGTCGCCGGGGTCAACGGCAGCGGCAAGACGTCCCTGCTCCACCTGCTGGCCGGGACGACCGGTCCCGGGCTGCAGGCGAGCGGGAGCGTCGTGCGGGGCAAGACCGTGCGGCTCGCGCACCTGTCCCAGGAGCTCGCCGAGCTCGATCCGGACCAGCGGGTCCGCGAGGCGGTGGAGGAGATCCGGCTGCGGATCCAGGTGGGTGACCGCGAGCTGTCCGCCGGGCTGCTGCTCGAGCGGCTCGGCTTCAGCGCGGAACGGCAGTGGACCCGGATCGGCGACCTGTCCGGCGGTGAGCGGCGCCGGGTGCAGATGCTCTGCCTGCTCATGGCCGAGCCCAACGTCCTGCTGCTCGACGAGCCGACCAACGACCTGGACATCGAGACGCTGACCGAGTTCGAGGACCTGCTCGACGGCTGGCCGGGCACCCTGGTGGTGGTCAGCCACGACCGCTACTTCCTGGAGCGGGTCACCGAGCACGTCGTCGCGCTGCTCGGCGACGGGCGGCTGTCTTTCCTGGGCGGCGGCATCGACGAGTACCTGGACCGGATCCGGACCGCGCGCGCCGGGTCCACCGGCGGACCGCGGCCCGCCCCGGCGGCACCCGGGCCGCCGCGGTCATCGGCGGCCGAGGAGCGGACCGCGCGCAAGGAACTGCAGCGGCTGGAGCGCCAGCTCGACCGGCTCACGGTCCGCGAGAGCGAGCTGACCGAGCTCTTGGCCGCCAACGCCACCGACTACGAGAAGCTCACCTCCCTCGGCGCCGAACTCCGCGCCGTCCAGGCCGAGAAGTCCGGCCTAGAGGACCGCTGGCTAACCGTCGCCGCCAACCTCGAACCCTGAGGGCGGGGAGTAACTCGGCGTCGAACGGCGCGAGCAGGATGCGCATCAGGTCGGCCAGATGCTGACGCTCGCCGCGGTCCAGGCCCGCCAGCAGCGCGCGCTCGCGGCCCAGCAGGTCGGCCAGGGCCGCATCCGCCTTCGCCACACCTTGCTCGGTGAGCGTGACCAGGACGCCCCGCTTGTCCTTCGGGTCGGGCTCCCGGCGGACCAGGCCCGCCGTGGCCAGCCGGTCGATCCGGTTGGTCATGGTGCCCGAGGTCACCAGGGTGGCACGGAGCAACGCGCCCGGTGTCAGCTGGAACGGCGGTCCCTGCCGGCGCAGCGCGGAGAGCACGTCGAACTCCCACGCCTCCAGGCCGTGGTCGGCGAACGCGCCGCGCCGCGCGATGTCCAGGTGCCGGGCCAGCCGGGAGATCCGGCTGAGCACCTGCATCGGCTCCACGTCCAGGTCGGGCCGCTGCGCCCGCCACGCGGCGACCAGGTCGTCCACCTCGTCCCGCAGCACGGGCACCTCGAGGATCTCGGCGTCAGACTCGTCCTCAGTGCCGGGAGCGGCGCGCGGGGCCATTACTAGAGAGTATCTCTTGACGTCAAGAGGCCGGTCAATGTACAAGGGGAAGCAACGGGCAGAGGTCTCTCAGCATTGGAGAAGGATAAGGGCCACTATGTGGGATGCGACCCAGTATCTGCGCTTTGGAGGCGAGCGCACCAGGCCGTTTACCGACCTGCTCGCCAGGGTCGGAGCTGAGCTGCCCGAGTACGTGGTCGACATGGGCTGTGGCCCGGGGAACCTGACGGTCCTGCTCGCGGAACGCTGGCCGTCCGCCGCCGTGTGCGGCGTGGACAGCTCGCCGCAGATGATCGAGGCGGCGCGGCAGCTGGTCTCCGCCGACGCGCTGCTGTCCACCGAGTCCGGCCTGGCCAGGCACGCGCCCGGGCTGTCTTTCATGCGCGATGACGTGCGGCACTGGGAGCCGCAGAGCCTGCCCGACGTGATCATCTCCAACGCGGTGCTGCAGTGGGTGCCCGGCCATCGTGAGCTGCTGGTCCGCTGGGCGGACTGGCTGGCCGACGACGGCTGGCTGGCGTTCCAGGTCCCGGGCAACTTCGATCAGCCGTCTCACGCGATCCTGCGCGAGCTGGCGGACTCGGCCCGGTGGCGCCCGCTGCTGCGGGACGTGGAGCTGAACCGGCAGTCGGCCGACCCGGCCGGCTACGCGGAGCTGCTCGCCACGGCCGGCTGCGAGGTCGACGCCTGGGAGACGACGTACGTGCACATCCTGGAGGGCGAAGACCCGGTGCTCGAGTGGTACAAGGGCACCGGATTGCGTCCCGTCCTGGCCGTGCTCGACGCCGGCCAGGCCGCGGACTTCCTGGCCGACTACGGCGAGCGGATCCGTGCGGCGTATCCGCCGAGGTCGTTCGGTACCGTCTTCCCGTTCCGCCGGGTGTTCGCCGTCGCCCACCGAGCGAAGTAACCGGGTTTTCCTATTGATTTAATAGGGAAACTCTGGCAGGATCTCGGCATGCGCCGTGACCTGCCTCTCCGATCCGTGCCGGTCCGATATGGGCCGGTCCGATATGGGCCGGTCCGATCAGTGTCGGTCCAATCTGGGCCTTGCCGTCACCGCGTTCTCGCCGGCGTCTGTCCGCCGGTGCTTCACGTCCAGTGGTGTCCGGCCGGCTCGCTCTGACCGGCCAGGTTCGTTCCGCCTTCCGGCCCGCGCTGTCCTGCCCGCCCGGGCCCCCGGGCGCCCCGGGTCGCCGGCCGACCCCTTGTTCACCAGTTCTCACTGGCCTTCCCGCAGCCAGTTTCTGAAGACGTGAGGAGAGAAGCGATATGAGCACGATGATCCGGCCAATGTCCATCGCCACCGCCCCTGGCGGGCTACTCGGCGCACGGCAACTAGGCGACGTGGTGCGGCGCGTCGCGGCGAGCCCCGCGGAATGGCTGACGCGAGTCCGGCTGAATCCGGCGGGCCGCTGGTACGAGCAGATCCACCTCGACGACAGTCACGAGGTATGGGTCATCAGCTGGCTGCCGGGCCAGGCCACCGGCTTCCACGATCACGGCGGGTCGGCCGGCGCGTTCACGGTGGTGTGGGGCACCCTGACGGAGCGCCGGGTGGCCGGCGGCGAGACGGCCGGGCAGGTACTGGCCAAGCCGGTCGGGCCGGGCGGGGCGCGGACGTTCGGCCCCCGCTACATCCACGACGTGCGCAATGCGGTCACGGGCGCGGTCGCGGTCAGCGTGCACGCGTACTCCCCGCCCATCCCGCAGATGACGCGGTACGAGCTCACCGCGGGCGGGCTGGTCAAGCTGGCCACCGAAGGTCCCGCGGCATGGTGACCACCCGCCCGGCGGGCGCCCGCGGCATCGACGAGATCCTCGCGGACGCCCGCGGGCGGCTGCGCCGGGTGACGCCCGGTGAGGCGTTCCGCGAACAGGCCGGGGGCGCCGTGCTGGTCGACATCCGGCCCGCCGCGCAACGCGCGCTCGCCGGGGAGATCCCGGGCTCGGTCATCGTGGAGCGCAACCACCTGGAATGGCGCCTGGATCCGGAGTGTGAGGCCAGGCTGCCCTGGGTCACCGGTTACGACCACCGGGTCATTGTGTTCTGCGTGGACGGCTACACCTCCAGCCTGGCCGCGGTGGCCCTGCACGACCTGGGCCTGCATCGCGCGACCGACCTGATCGGCGGGTTCCGCGCCTGGTCGGCCGCGGGTCTGCCGACCGCGCCGGCCGGCAAAGGTACTGCCACGCTCGCGCCCGGCGCGGGTGCCGCCGCGCTCGCGCCCGGCGCCGGCGCGGTGGTGTTACCGGCCGCCGTTCGCGTCCAGGTGGGACAGGCCGTTCCAGGCCAGGTCGATGAGGTTGGCCGCGACCTCTTCCAGCTTGGGCTTGCGGGCGTCGAGCCACCACTGCCCGGCGAACGCGACCATGCCGACCAGCATCTGCGCGTACAACGGCGCGAGCTTGGGGTCGTGGCCGCGGGAGACCAGGAAGTCGGCCAGGATGTACTCCACCTGGCCGGCGATGTCGCTCAGCAGCGTGCCGTAGGTGCCGGATCCCGGGCCGGGGCTGGAGTCCCGGACCAGGATCCGGAACCCGTCGGCGTTGTCCTCGATGTACCGGAACAGGCTCACCGCCGCGGCCTCGAACTTGTCCCGGGTGTGGTCGCCGTCAAGCAGCGAGGTGGCCATGGCCAGCAGCCGCTCGACCTCTCGGTCGACCACCACCGCGTACAGCCCCTCCTTGCCGCCGAAGTGCTCGTACACCACCGGCTTGGACACGCCCGCCTGAGCGGCGATCTCCTCGATCGAGGTTCCCTCGAACCCGCGCTCGGCGAACAGCCGCCGCCCGATGCCGAGCAGTTGCTCCCGCCGCTCCTTCCCGGTCATCCGCTTACGGCCAGATCTTGGGGGCTGAGCGTTCACTGGCTCATCATTGCGGCTCCGCGGACGCCGCGCCACCAACCCGGGTGGCGCGCCGCGTCATCGAGCCGAGTTTCCGGGTCGCGGTCGCGGGACGCTTGGCCGACAGCCGTTCCTCGTCCGGCCACCGGACGTCATAGGCCCAGCCGAGTTGCTCGAGCCAGCGGATGACCCGCGCGCTGGGGTCCAGCTGGCCGCGCAGCGCGCCGTGCCGGGCGCAGGTGGGGTCGGCGTGGTGCAGGTTGTGCCAGGACTCCCCGAACGACGCGATGGCCAGCCACGCCACGTTACGCGACTTGTCCCGCACCTCGAAGTCCTCGCTGCCGAAGGTGTGGCAGATGGAGTTGATCGACCAGGTGACGTGGTGCAGCAGCGCGACCCGGACCAGGCTGCCCCAGAAGAACGCGGTCAGCGCGCCGGGCCAGGACATCCCCCACAGCCCGCCGATCAGCGCGGGCAGCAGCAGCGAGACCACCACCAGCGCGGGGAACTGCTTGTCCACCGCCTTGATGCGCCGGTCCGCGAGCAGGTCGGGCGAGAACTTCTCCTGCGAGGTCTTGTTGGGGTCGAACAGCCAGCCGACGTGCGCGTAGACCAGGCCCTTGGTCAGCGCCTTCCAGTCGTCGCCGTAGCGCCACGGCGAGTGCGGGTCGCCCTCCTTGTCGCTGTACTTGTGGTGCCGGCGGTGGTCGGAGACCCAGGTGATGACCGGCCCCTCGATGGCCAGGCTGCCCGCGATGGCCAGCGCGACCCGCAGCCCGGTCTTGGCCTTGAACGAGCCGTGGGTGAAGTACCGGTGGTAGCCGGCCGTGATGCCGAGCCCGGACACCCAGTAGAAGACCAGCGCGATGACGACGTCGTGCCAGCCCAGGCCCCAGCCCCACAGCAGCGGGATCGCAGCCACCAGGGCCACCAGCGGGACGGCCACGAACAGTCCGACCAGGAACCGCTGGAACGTCGAGCTCGGCTCGTCATCGAGGTCCGGCCGGGGCGTGCGTGGCTGGGTTCTGGTCGCTCCCCCGAGCGTCCCGCCGGGCGCGGGCGCCCGGTCCGTGAGAGCGGCGGGCCGCGCCGCCGAGGCGTCGCCGGCCACGCGGACGGTGTCGGGGGAAGTGGTCATCGTGCTCCTCTTGGTAAAGGCAGTACGTCTGGAGCGCTTCTACGCTTACGTAACCGTAGCCTACCAAACCGTAGGTTAGGCAACACTCCGCGGGTGAATTTCTGCATTTGGGCCCGTGAATTTCAGCTGTGCACCCCGACCGCCGTCTCAGTATCCGAGACAGATAAGCCGTGCGTATCGCTTTCGTTACCGTCCGCCGATGATGGCGGGTGCGGTGCGTGAGAAAAGTTCCGGCGCCTGGACTCGAACCAGGACTAACCCAGCTCCAAAGGCTGGTGCGCTGCCAATTACGCTACGCCGGATGGTCGCCGCGGTGCGTTATGGAACATTGCGCCGAGTGCACTTCCACGATACCGGGCGGGCTCCCGTGACGGTATCGGAGGACTCGGCCGATGCCATCGCGTCGTCCCCGGCCGGCCCGGTCCGCCGCGGGCCGGGCGGGACAGAAGGCGCGGGACCGGCCGGGCCGGGGCAGGGACTTCGGTCTATAATTTAATTGGTTATTGCGAAGCAAGTGATTCGGTCCTGAACCAGCTCTTGGGGGCTTACCGGCGATGACGGCCAATTCCAGGGTGACGGGCGTGTCCGCGGGCGAGAGCGGCAACCCGGCGATCGGGCCGCACTACAAGTGGATCGCGCTGTCGAACACCACGCTGGGCGTGCTGATGGCCACCATCAACCAGTCCATCGTGCTGATCGCGCTGCCGGATATCTTCCGCGGCATCGGGCTCAACCCGCTGAGCCCGGACAACACCAGCTACTTGCTGTGGATGTTCATGGGCTTCCTGGTCGTGTCGGCCGTGCTCGTGGTGTCGTTCGGGCGGCTGGGCGACATGTTCGGCCGGGTCCGGATGTACAACATGGGATTCGCGATCTTCACCTTCGGCTCGCTCCTGCTCACCGTCACCTGGCTGCACGGCAGCGCCGGGGCACTGTGGCTGATCATCTGGCGGGTGGTGCAGGGCATCGGCGGCGCGTTCCTGTTCGCCAACTCCACCGCGATCTTGACCGACGCGTTCCCGGCCAACCAGCGCGGCACGGCGCTGGGCATCAACTCGATCGCGGCCATCGCCGGCTCGTTCCTCGGGCTGTTGCTCGGCGGCCTGCTCGGCCCGGTCAACTGGCATCTGGTGTTCCTGGTCTCGGCGCCGATCGGGCTGTTCGGCACCGTCTGGGCGTACTTCATGCTGAAGGACATCGGGGTCCGCAAGCACGCCCGGATGGACTGGTGGGGGAACATCTTGTTCGCCACCGGGCTGATCGCGATCCTGGTCGGCATCACCTACGGCCTGCTGCCCTACGGCGGGCACCCCATGGGCTGGACCAACCCGTGGGTGCTGACCGCCATCTTCGGCGGGATCGCGACGCTGGTGGTGTTCGGCGTCGTGGAGACGAGGGTCGCCGAGCCGCTGTTCCGGCTGTCGCTGTTCAAGATCCGGGCCTTCTTCTGGGGCAACATCGCGAACCTGATGCTGGCGCTGGGCCGGGGCGGCATGCAGTTCATGCTGATCATCTGGCTGCAGGGCATCTGGCTGCCGCTGCACGGGTACAGCTTCAGCCAGACCCCGCTGTGGGCTGGTATCTACCTGGTCCCGCTGACCATCGGCTTCCTGCTCTCCGCGCCGCTGTCCGGGGTGCTGTCGGACCGGTTCGGCGCCAAGGCGTTCACCACCGGCGGGTCGCTGCTCACCGCGCTGACCTTCTTGCTCCTGCTGTTCCTGCCGGTGAACTTCAGCTACGGGGTGTTCGCGCTGATCATCGCGCTCAACGGCTTCGGCTCCGGGCTGTTCGCCTCGCCGAACCGGGCCGAGATGATGAACGCGGTGCCGGCGAACGCCCGCGGCGCCGCGGGCGGCATGATCGCCACCTTCATGAACACCGCGTTCGTGCTGTCGATCGGGGTCTTCTTCTCGCTGATGGTGGCCGGGCTGTCCAGCAAGCTGCCGGGCACGCTGTCCAGCGGCCTGACCGCCCAGGGCATCCCGGCCTCGGTGGCGCACACGATCTCGCACCTGCCGCCGATCGGCGTGCTGTTCGCCGCCTTCCTCGGCTACAACCCGATGGCCCAGCTGCTCGGCGGGCTGCTCAACCACCTGCCGGCCGGGCACGCCGCCTACGTCACCGGGCGCCAGTTCTTCCCGCACCTGATCACCGGGCCGTTCCACGACGGCCTGGGGGTGGCGTTCGCGTTCGCGATCGCGGCCAGCCTGATCGCCGCGATCGCCTCGGCGCTCACCGGCCGGCGCAACCACGGCGCCCCGGCCGAGTCGCTCGGCGCCGAACTGGCCGCGGTGGCCGCCGAGGGCGGCCTCGAGCCGAGCGAGCTGGTGATCCCCGACCCGGCCGAGGCCCCGATCACCGAGTCGGGCGGAAAGAAGTCCGGCTGACCCTAGACTGGGACTGGCTCAGGACGCGGGTCCGGTCCGTGGCCAGGCAACAGGCCTGCGACCACGGCAACCGGGCGGTATCCTGCACGTGAGGGATAGGTGAACACGTTCGCCGTCGCAATCCCGGTCCTGAATGTGGGCGATATCCAGAAGCCCCCGGAACGCAGATGCTGGCGCTACCCGAGGAGACTTGCCGCGTGAGCGAACCTCGCCCGGTCGCTGTCATAGTCCTTGCCGCGGGCGAGGGCACCCGGATGAAATCGCGGATTCCGAAGGTGCTGCACCCGCTGTGCGGGCGCAGCATGCTCGGGCACGTGCTCGCCGCGGCCGGCGAGCTCGATCCGCGCCATACCGTCGTCGTCGCCGGGCACGGCCGGGACGAGGTCGGAGCGGAGGCCGCCCGGTACGCACCGGACGTGAGCCTCGTGGTGCAGGACCGCCAGGCCGGCACCGGCCACGCGGTCCGGCTGGTGGTCGAGGCGCTCGGCATCATGCCCGGCATCGTGCTCGTCGGCTACGCCGACATGCCGCTGCTGCGGGCCCGGACGCTGACCGCGCTCGTCCGCGAGCACGCCGCGGCGGGTAACGCGGTCACCGTGCTGACCGCCCGGGTCGGCGACCCGGGTGGCTACGGGCGGATCGTCAGGGACGAGCACGGCGCGCTGGCCGAGATCGTCGAGGAGGCCGACGCGACGCCGGAGCAGCGGGCCATCGACGAGATCAACTCCGGCTGCTACGCGTTCGACGGCGGGCTCCTGGCCGACGCGGTCAAGCGGGTCGTGACCAGCAACGCCCAGGGCCAGGAGTACCTGACCGACGTGGTGGCGATCCTGCGCGGCGACGGCCACCGGGTGGGCACGGTCCTGGCCGCCGATCCGGGCGAGATCCAGGGCGTGAACGACCGGGTGCAGCTGGCCCAGGTCCGCAAGGCCTACAACGACCGGCTGCTCGAGGCCTGGATGCGGGCCGGAGTCACGATCATGGACCCGGCGTCGACCTGGATCGACGCGGAGGTCACGCTCGGCCAGGACGCGCAGATCCTGCCGGGTACGCTCCTGGAGGGACAGACGTCGATCGGGCCGGGTGCCACGGTCGGACCGCACTGCCGGCTCACCGACACCTCGGTCGGGCCGGACGCGTCCGTCAGCTTCACGGTGTCGGTGCGGGCCGAGATCGGCCCGGAAGCCACCGTGGGACCGTACGCCTACCTGCGCCCGGGGACCCGGATCGGGGCCGGCGCGCACATCGGCTGCCACGTGGAGCTGAAGAACTCCGTGGTTGGCGCGGGCGCGAAGGTCCCGCACCTGTCCTACGTGGGAGACGCCGACATCGGCGAGGGCGCCAACATCGGCGCGGCGACGATCTTCTCCAACTACGACGGCGCGGCCAAGCACCGCACCACGATCGGCGCGGACGTCTTCACCGGCAGCGACACCATCCTGGTCGCCCCGGTGACCGTCGGGGACGGCGCCTACACCGCGGCCGGGTCGGTGATCACCGAGGACGTGCCGCCCGGCGCGCTTGGCGTCGCCCGCGGCCGGCAGCACAACTCCGAGGGCTGGGTGGAGCGACGGCGCCCCGGGACCAGGGCCGCCGCGCGCGCCCGCCGCGCCGCGCAGGACCAGGGCGCGCACGACGGGGGAGCGCCGGACGAGGGGACGCAGGACAGATGAACGACGCGCGGGAGCCGGGCGCGAAGAAGCTGATGATCGTCTCCGGCCGGGCCTTCCCGGAACTGGCCGAGGAGGTGGCCGCGGGCCTGGGCATCAAGCCGACGCCGTCCCGGCTCTTCGACTTCGCGAACGGCGAGATCTTCGTGCGCTTCCTCGATTCGGTCCGCGGCTGCGACGTGTTCGTCCTGCAGAGCCACACCTCGCCGATCAACGAATGGATCATGGAGCAGCTGATCATGGTCGACGCCCTCAAGCGGGCGTCGGCCAGGCGCATCACGGTGGTGGCGCCGTTCTTCGGCTACGCCCGGCAGGACAAGAAGAACCGCGGCCGCGAGCCGATCTCGGCCCGGCTCATGGCCGACCTGTTCGCCACCGCCGGGGCGGACCGGCTGATGGCGGTCGACCTGCACACCGCGCAGATCCAGGGTTTCTTCGACGGGCCGGTGGACCACCTGTTCGCGCTGCCCATCCTGGCCACCTACATCGAGCGCAAACTCGACGTCAGCCAGGTCACCGTCGTCGCGCCGGACGCGGGCCGGGTCCGGGTCTGCGAGCGGTGGACGGACCGGCTCGGCTGCCCGCTGGCCATCATCCACAAGCGACGCGACCCGGACATGGCCAACCAGGTCAGGATGTTCGAGGTGGTCGGTCAGGTGGAGGGCCGCACCTGCATCCTGGTGGACGACATGATCGACACCGGGGCGACGATCGCCAAGGCCGCCGAGGCGCTGTTCCACCAGGGCGCGACTCAGGTCATCGCCACCGCGACGCACGGGGTGCTGTCCGGAGCGGCGGTGGACATCCTGAAGAACTCTCAGATCAGCGAGATCATCATCACCAACACGCTGCCGGTGCCGCAGGAGAAGCGGTTCGACAAGCTCACGGTGCTCTCGATCGCCCCGCTGCTGGGCCGCGCGATCAGTGAGGTGTTCAGCGACGGCTCGGTGACCAGCCTGTTCGACGGGCAGACCTGAGGTTCGCGGCGACCGTCATCCCCGCTCCCGCCAGAGGCGCGGGGATGACGGCCATGCTGCCGCAGGAGGCGAACCCCCTCCGGCATCCCCGCGGGCTCCCACCACGGGGAGGACGAACCCCCTGGCACCCCCGCGGTGCTCCCACGGGGGACGAACCCGTAAAACCCCCTGGCACCCCCCGCGGTGCTCCCACGGGGGACGACCCCCCTGGCACCCCCAGCGGTGCCGGCGGTCACGGGCGGTCCTGGCCGCTAGGCCGGTCCCTCCCTCCCCAGCCAGGGCCAGGACCGCTTCCCGCACCACCCACCCCGCTAGGCGAGCGGGCGTTCTAGGCACCGCGGACGGCGCCCCCGTGGCCGTCCGGCTTCATTGCCATGGGCCTCGTCGCCGAGGCGATACGGTCATGCTCGGGTACGAGGTTTACGTCTCCCTTGAGCCGTGATTAAGTGAGAGCTTCGACGGCCGAGTCCGACTAGCCGGAGGCGAGTGATCCCGGGTAATGATGAAGTTCCGGCTGCTTGGGCCTCTGGAGTTCCGGGCCGGGGAGGATGACTGGCGGGGGATCGGGGCCCGCAAATGGCGTTCGGTACTGGCCGCGCTGCTGATCAAGGCCGGGCAGATCGTCCCCGCTGACGTCTTGATCAACGAGGTCTGGGGTGAGACGCCGCCGGCCAAGGCGGGGAACCTCATCAGCATCTACGTATTGCGGCTGCGCCGGCTTCTCGGGGACACCGACAGCAGCGTCCTGGTCACCCGCGCTCCGGGCTACCTGCTGCGGCTGGCCCCGGGGGACACCGACGCCCAGGTGTTCGAGGACCTGGTCCGCGAGGGGCGGCGCGCCTACGGCGCGGGGGACTCCGAGCGAGCCGCGGCCCAGCTGGCCGAGGCGCTGGCGCTGTGGCACGGCAGCCCGCTGGCCGACGTCCCGCCCACGACACTGGTCGAGACCGAGGCCGAACGCCTGGACGAGCTGCGCCTGGACGCCGCCGAGCTGCGGATCAGGGCCGAGCTGGCCTGCGGCAGCCACGCCCAGGTCATCCCCGACCTGCGCAGGCTGCTGGCCGACCATGCGCTGCGCGAGAACCTGTGGCTGCTGCTCATGCAGGCCCTGGACGGCGCGGGCCGCCACGCCGAGGCGCTGGAGACCTACGGCCAGGCGCGCCGCGTCCTGGTCGAGGAACTCGGCGTCGACCCGGGTACCGAGCTGCGCCAGTACCACGCCGGACTGCTGGCCAAGGACGACGAGCTCACCAGGGACGCGGACGACGCGCCGGGCAGCATCTCGGGCGGCACGGTGGCGGCCAGCGCCAGGCCGGGGTCGTCCGGGGCGGGCGGAACCGAGCCCCGGGTGGCGCGGTCCGCCCCCGCCCCGGCGCAGCTGCCCTTGGACGTCGCCGACTTCACCGGCCGCGAGGACCAGGTCAAGCATTTGTGTGACCTGCTGGCCAGTGGCGTGGCGGAGGCCGACCCCGGCGCGGTCCGCGTCGCCCTGGTGGCCGGCTCCGGCGGGCTGGGCAAGACGTCCCTGGCCGTCCACGCGGCCCACCGGGTCAGCGGCAGCTTCCCGGACGGCCAGCTCTACGTCGACCTGCTCGGGGCGGCCCCGCAGCCGCTGGTGCCCGCGGACGTGCTGGCCCGGTTTCTGCGCGACCTGGGCGTGGACGGCCGGGACATCCCGGCGGACGACGACGAGCGCGCGGCCCGGTACCGGACCGTCCTGGCCGGACGCCGGATGCTCATCGTGCTCGACAACGCGCGCGACGCGGCCCAGGTCCGGCCGCTGCTGCCCGGCGCCGCGTCCTGCGCGGTGCTGATCACCACCCGCAGCCGGATGCCTGACCTGGCCAGTACCCGGCTGGTCGACCTGAACGTGCTCGATGACGACGAGGCGCTGACCCTGTTCACCCGGGTGGTGGGAGAAGAGCGCGCGGCGGCCGAGCCCGAGGCCACCGCCGAGCTGCTGCTGGCCTGCGCCGGCCTGCCGCTGGCCATCAGGATCTGCGCGGCTCGGCTGGCCATCCGCAGCGGCTGGACGATCGGGGCCATGGCCAGCCGGCTTCGTGACGAGCACCGCCGGCTGGACGAGCTGCGGGCCGGGGACATGGCGGTCCGGGCCAGCTTCCAGGTCAGCTTCGCCAGCCTCCCCGCAGACACCCAGGCTGACGGCATTGCCGCGGCCGACGCATTCCGCCTGCTCGGCCTGTGGCAGGGACCCTCGATCTCGGCCGCGGCGGCCGCCGCTCTGTTCGGCACGTCGGATTACCTGGCCGAGGATGCGCTCGAGGCCCTCGTGGACGCGTACCTGCTGGAGTCGACCTCCTCAGACCGGTACAAGTTCCACGACCTGCTACGTGTTTATTCTTCCGAACGGGCCGTGGCTGACCTGTCCGGGCCAGACCGCGACGCTGCGGTCGGCCGCGTTCTCCGGTGGTACATGCGCACCGCCGATGCCGCTGGCACCGCGGTCCGGCCCCACCGTTACAACCTTGCGCTGGAGGCCGTCGGCGACGGCACGCGACCACTCAGCTTCACCGGGGCCGACGACGGATTGTCCTGGTACGACGACGAGCGCGTGAACCTGGTGGCCGCGACTCGCCAGGCCTGCTCGGCCGGCCTGCACGAGGTCGCCTGGCGCCTCCCGGTTCCGCTGTTCCCCATCTTCGAGGCCCGCAGCAACTGGGCCGATCTCGTCACCACCCATCGCCTGGCGCTGGACAGCGCCCGCCGCATAGGGAACCGCAAAGGCGAGGCCTGGGTGCTAACTAACCTGGGCGAGGCCCTGGGGTACATCGGCGACAGCGAAGCGATCGGTTGCCTCGAGCAGGCGGTGGCCATCAGCCGCGAGGTCGGCGACCTGACGGGCGAGTCGCGGGCGGCGAACAACCTCGCCGACGCCTATACCAGACTGGGCCGGACCGAAGAAGCGATCGACCTGCTGCGCCGGGGCCTGGAACTGAACCGGGCGGCGGGACGCAGGTTCGGCGAAGGCGTGGCGCTGGTCAATATCGGGGATGCGCTGCTTGACCTCGACCGCGCCGACGAGGCCCTCGATTACCTGCAGCAGGCCTGGCGCATATTTGTCGAGGTTGAAGCGGTCGATGGTGCTGGATACGCCTTGGTGTCTCTTGGACGCTGCTACCTGGCGCTGGGACGGGACGCTGACGCTCTGGACCATCTTGGTCAGGGGCTCGCCAACCATCAGAAATCAGGCAACCGGGCCCGGCAGGCGGTTGCGCTCAGGCTCCTTGGCCGAGCCCAGGCTCACGGCGGCCTGGTTGCGGATGCGCGCGAATCGTGGACCCGGGCCGCCGGGACCTTCGACGATCTCGGCGACAACGATCAGGCGGCGCAGGTGCGCGCCGAACGGGATTCTTCCGGGTTTTCCTGATATGCCCTCTGGGCCGGCCGTCGCGCCCGATACGATGCTGCGCGTCTCCCGGTATTTATCCTTCTGCTCCGGGGGTCAGGTAAATCGAGAGGACAATCATGGGGAATGCGGCCGTTGCCGAGTTTCTGGCGGACACTGAGGACCTCGACGAGCTCTACAAGCTGAGCGCGAGCGAGACCGAACCCGAGGACGACGAAGACGACGAAGACGAAGACGAAGATGACGAAGACGAAGACGAGGGTGATGACGAAGGCGTCAAGCCTGATGTAATGCCCGATCCGTGAGCCACGCAGGCGCGTGCGGAGTCGGAACGCCGCCTCCGCACGCGCTCGCATGTCCGGGCTAACGCGGCCAGGGAGCCAGGCCGAGCTCCCGGCAAATTGATCATCCTGGTTCCTGCATTCGCTCCGTACCAGCGCCAATGCCGCTGAGAGAATCCTTTGCAGTAATTTTGCCGACGTGGTCACGTTCGACCCGGGTTTATTTGCCCGTGAGGTGAACTACGTGGAAACGATCTTTGAACTCCCGGTACCGGCGCGGCATTTAGCGAGTTGCCCGCGATGAAGCCAGAATCTGATGCCCGGCCGAATTGGCTGGGTTCCTGCTGAGCCTGGGTGGTGGATGCGCGGGGCGACCGGGGCGCATGCGGGGTGTTTGTCGGCTACACTTCGTACCCGCATCGCACGTTGAGTTGAGGAGATACACCGTGCCCGAGGTCCACATCGCCGCCGAGACTCGCTCGGAGTTCGGCAAGGGCGCTGCCCGCCGTAACCGCCGCGAGGGCCGGGTGCCCGCCGTGCTGTACGGACACGGCACGGAGACCCGCCACCTGACCCTGCCCGGGCACGAGCTGATGCTCGCGCTGAAGACGCCGAACGTGCTGCTGTACCTGGACGGCCTGAAGAAGGGCAGCGAGATCGCCCTGCCCAAGGCGGTGCAGCGGAATCCGATCCGCGGCTTCATCGAGCACGTCGACCTGATCCTGGTCCGCCGGGGCGAGAAGGTCACCGTCGATGTGCCGCTGCGGGTCACCGGCGACATCGCCCCGGGCGACAGCATGCTCAACCAGCTGCTGGTGCGGATTCCGGTCGAGGCCGACGCCACGAACCTCCCGCAGAGCATCGAGGTGGACGTCGAGGGCATGGATGTCGGCACCGCCCTGCACGCCAGCGACCTCAAGCTGCCCCCGGGCGTCAGCCTGCAGGTCGAGCCGGACACCCTGGTCCTGGCCGTCATCGCGCGGCAGCAGGCCGAGGAGCCCGAGGCCGCCGAGGCGCCCGAGGTGCCGGAGGCGGTGGCTGACCAGGCCGCGGCCGGCGACGCGGAGCAGGCCGGCTGACCGCGGACCGCTGGATCATCGCCGGCCTGGGCAACCCGGGGCCGGAGTACGCGGGAAACCGGCACAACGTCGGGCACATGGTGACCGGCTTGCTCGCCGAGCGTGCCAGCGGGCTTTCGGGGGCCGGGGCCCGGTTCAAGCCGCACCGGTCGGGCAATGACATCGCCGAAGGACGGCTGGCCGGGGTGCCCGTCACCCTGGCCTGGCCGCGGTCGTACATGAACCTGTCCGGACGGCCGGTCGCGGCGCTGGCCGCGTTCTACAAGATCCCGCCCGAGCGGCTGGTGGTCGTGCACGACGAGCTGGACATCCCGTTCGGCGCGGTCCGGCTGAAGCTGGGCGGCGGCGACAACGGCCACAACGGGCTCCGCTCGATCACCCAGGCGCTCGGCACGCGCGATTACTACCGGGTCAGGTTCGGCATCGGCCGTCCCCCGGGCCGGATGGACCCGGCCGCCTTCGTGCTGCGCGACTTCAGCACCGCCGAGCGCAAGGACCTGCCGTTCCTGATCGACAGGTGCGCCGACGCCACCGAGGCGCTGGTCACCCGGGGCCTGGCCACGGCGCAGAATCTCTACCACACCGAACCTGTCGCCGACGTGTGACGCCGGGAATCGCGACGGCGCGGCCGCTGCTGATGATGGGCAGGTGCCCGAGGCCGAGGAGAGATAGTGACGGCAGGAGACGACCACAAGCTGGCCCGCGAACTGGCGGCCGAGGCGGGCGAGCGCCTGCTCGAGCTGCGAGCGCGCGGCGGCGAGCCGGACATGCTGCGCAAGGCCGGAGATCGGCTGTCACATGAGTTCCTGACCGCGGAGCTCACGGCCCGCCGTCCCGGCGACGTGGTGCTGTCCGAGGAGGGCGCCGATGACCCGGCGCGGCTGACCGCCGGCCGGGTCTGGATCGTCGACCCGCTGGACGGGACCAGGGAGTTCGGCGAGGCGGGCCGCACCGACTGGGCCGTTCACGTGGCGCTGTGGGAACGCAGTGACGCGAGCGGCTCCGGAGACCTCACCGCCGGAGCCGTCGCCCTGCCCGCCCAGGGCCAGGTCCTGTCCACCGCCCCCGGCGAACCGGAAGGCGGCGGGGTGAGCGGGGCCGCTGGGACCCGGGAAGGCGGCGGGCGGGTGCGCATCGTGGTGAGCCGGACGCGCGCACCACGGCTCGTTCGGGATATTTCCGATCTTATTGATGCGGAACTGGTGCCGCTCGGGTCAGCCGGAGCTAAGGTGGCCGCCGTGGTCAGTGGCCAGGCCGACGCGTACGTGCACGCGGGCGGGTTCTACGAGTGGGACACCGCGGCGCCCGTTGCGGTGGCGCGGGCCGCCGGGTACCACGCGTCGCGTATCGACGGGTCGCCGCTGGCCTACAACCAGGCCGACCTGCTGATGCCAGATATCCTGGTCTGTCGGCCCGCCCTCGCGGGCCCGCTCCTGCAAGCGATCCGGGAAGTCACCAATGCGCGCTGATTACCAGCTGTCCCAGCTCGACGTGCTCGAGGCCGAGGCGATCCACGTGATGCGCGAGGTCGCCGCGGAGTTCGAGCGGCCCGCGCTGCTGTTCTCCGGCGGCAAGGACTCGATCGTGATGCTGGCCCTGGCCGCGAAGGCGTTCTGGCCGGCCCGGATCCCGTTCCCGGTCATGCACGTGGACACCGGGCACAACTTCCCCGAGGTGCTCGAGTTCCGCGACCGCCGGGCGGCCGAGCTCGGCGTGCGGCTGGTCGTCTCGTCCGTGCAGGCCTCGATCGACGCCGGGCGGGTGACCGAGGAGACCGGCCGGCACGCCAGCCGGAACCGGCTGCAGACGGTGACCCTGCTTGACGCCATCGAGGAGCACCGCTTCGACGCGCTGTTCGGCGGCGCGCGCCGGGACGAGGAGAAGGCCCGGGCCAAGGAACGGGTGTTCTCGTTCCGCGACGAGTTCGGCCAGTGGGACCCGAAGAACCAGCGGCCGGAGCTGTGGAACCTGTACAACGCCCGGATCCGGCGCGGCGAGCACATCCGCGTGTTCCCGCTGTCCAACTGGACCGAGCTCGACGTCTGGGCCTACATCGAGCGGGAAGAGCTGGACATCCCGTCCATCTACTTCGCGCACGAGCGGCCGGTCTTCGAGCGGGACGGCCTGTTGCTGGCCGAGAACCCCTTTATCACGCGGGCCGAGGACGAGCCCCTGTTCGGCGCCACCGTCCGCTACCGGACGGTGGGCGACATGACCTGCACCGGCGCCGTGGCCTCCGCGGCGGCCACGGTCGCCGAGGTGATCGCCGAGGTGGCCGCGACCCGGATCACCGAGCGCGGCCAGACCCGGGCCGACGACCGGACCAGCGAGGCAGCGATGGAAGACCGCAAGCGTGAGGGGTACTTCTGATGGGCTCTGCTAGTTCCGGGGGGACGGCCTCCCCGGCTCCCCGGATGGATATTCTGCGGTTCGCCACCGCGGGGTCGGTGGACGACGGCAAGTCGACGCTGATCGGGCGGCTGCTGTACGACTCCAAGTCGATCTTCGCCGACCAGCTCGAGGCGGTCGAGCGCACCAGCCGGGACCGGGGTGAGGACTACACCAACCTGGCCCTGCTCACCGACGGGCTGCGCGCCGAGCGGGAACAGGGCATCACCATCGACGTGGCCTACCGGTACTTCGCCACGCCCAAGCGGAAGTTCATCATCGCCGACACCCCCGGTCACATCCAGTACACGCGCAACATGGTGACCGGCGCGTCAACCGCCGACCTGGCCGTGGTCCTCGTCGACGCGCGGAACGGGCTGACCGAGCAGTCCCGCCGGCACGCGTTCCTGACCACGCTGCTGCGGGTGCCGCACATGGTGCTCGCGGTGAACAAGATGGACCTGGTCGACTACTCCGCCGACGTGTTCGAGCGGATCTGCGAGGAGTTCTCCGCGTTCGCGGCCCGGCTGGACATCGGCGACCTGACCTTCGTGCCGATCTCCGCGCTGCACGGGGACAACGTGGTCGACCGGTCGGCCAACATGCCCTGGTACGACGGCCCCTCGCTGCTGCACCACCTGGAGCACGTGCACATCGCCTCGGACCGGAACCTGATCGACGTCCGGTTCCCCGTGCAGTACGTGATCCGGCCGCAGGCCGCCACCGACGCCGCGCTGCACGACTACCGCGGCTACGCGGGCCAGGTCGCGGGCGGCGTGCTCAAGCCGGGCGACGAGGTGCTGCACCTGCCGTCGGGCTTCACCACCAAGATCCGCGGCGTCGAGACCGCCGGGACGGCCGTCCCCGAGGCGTTCGCGCCCATGTCGGTGACGCTGCTGCTCGACGACGACGTGGACATCTCCCGGGGTGACATGATCTGCCGTCCGAACAACCGGCCCGCGGTCGCCCAGGACATCGAGGCCATGGTGTGCTGGATGTCCTCGGACCAGGTCCTGGCCCGGCGCAGCAGGCTGGTCGTCAAGCACACCTCGCGCACGGTGAAGGCCATCGTCACCGACCTGCACTACCGGATCGACGTGAACACCCTGCACCGCGACGAGGCCGCGACCAAGCTCAGCCTGAACGAGGTCGGCCGGGTCCGGCTCCGGCTGACCCAGCCCATCTTCTGTGATCCCTACACCAGGAACCGGACCACCGGGGGCCTGATCCTGATCGACGAGGCCACCAACGCCACGGTCGGCGCCGCCATGATCACCGAGGCCAGCTAGCCGCCTCCGCCGGGACGCCCGTGCGGGCGAGCGGGAGACAACGCATCGTCATGGGTATGGTGCCCGTTGCGGCCCATCGACGTGCTGGGAGTGACTGTGAGCGCTGAATCGCCTGCCGGAGGCAGACCGGACCCCGTTCCATGATCTGGCCGACTTCGTGGCCATCCCGCGGGTAACGGCGCTGCGGCTGGCGCCCGACGGGACCTGGCTGGCGGCCGCGGTCCAGACGCTGAGCCCGGACCGGAAGAAGTACCTGACCAGCCTGTGGCGCATCGACACGGGGGGCGGGCCGGCGCGCCCGGCTGACCCGCTCCGCGGCCGGCGAGGCCAGCCCGGCCTTCCTGCCCGACGGCTCGCTGCTGTTCACCTCCAAGCGGCCCGACCCCGGTGCCGCGCCGGGCAAGCCGGACGGCGCCCCGGCGCAGGGTGCCAGCCTGTGGCTGCTGCCCCCCGGCGGCGGGGAGGCCCGGATGGTGATCACGCTGCCCGGCGGGGTCACGGCCGCCGAGACGGCCCGCGACGCCGGGTCCGTGGTGCTGAGCGCGCCGGTGCTGCCCGCCGCGGGCCGCGACGGCCAGGCCAGCGCCGCGGACGATGCCCGGCTGCGGGCCGAACGCGGCGCCGCCGGGGTGACCGCGATCTTGCACGAGTCGGTGCCGGTCAGGTACTGGGACCACGACCTCGGCCCGGACCAGGTCCGGCTGTTCGCGGTCGACCCGGAACTGCTCGGCGGGCACGCCCGGCCGGACGAGGAGTTCGGCGGGCTGCGTGACCTGACCCCGGAACCGGGCCGCGCCCTGGACGAGGAGGCGTTCGAGCTGACCCCGGACGGCACCTCGGTGATCACCGGGTGGCAGCTCTGGCACCCGGCCGGGCAGTCCCACGCCGAGCTGGTCATGATCGACGTGGCCACCGGGAAACGCCGGGTGCTGCTCAGCGCGCCGGAGTACAACTTCTCCGGACCGCGCGTCTCGCCCGACGGACGGTACCTCGTCTGCCAGCGGGAAACGCAGAGCACCCCGGAACGCCCGCTCGACCTGACCCTGGTCCTGCTCGCTGTCAACGGGGCGGGCGCGGCCGGTGACGTCGGCCGCGACCTGCTGCCCGGCCTGGACCTGTGGCCCGGCGAGCCGGCCTGGTCGCCCGATTCGCGGGCCGTGTACTTCGCCGCCGACTCCGGCGGCCGGCGGCCGGTGTTCCGCGTCGACCCGCACACCGGCCAGGTGGCCCAGATAACCGGCGACGACGGCGCGTACACCGACCTCAGCGTGGCGCCGGACGGCCGGTACCTGTACGCGCTGCGCTCGGCGGTGGACTCGCCGCCCACCCCCGTCCGGATCGACCTGACCCCCAAAGTCCCCAAAGCCCCCAAAGCCCCCAGAGTCCCCGAAACCTCCGGCACCGGCGGGGCCAGGCCGGCCCCCCTGGACAGCCCTGGTGCGCCGCTGGCGCTGCCGGGCCAGCTGACCGAGGTGCGGGCCGCCGCCGACGACGGCCAGCCGGTCCGGGCCTGGCTGGTGCTGCCGGACGGGGCGTCGGGCGACCATCCCGCCCCGTTGCTGCTCTGGGTGCACGGCGGCCCGATGAGCAGCTGGAATGCCTGGTCCTGGCGGTGGAACCCGTGGCTCATGGCGGCTCGCGGGTACGCCGTGCTGCTGCCCGACCCGGCGCTGTCCACCGGCTACGGGCAGGCGTTCATCGCGCGCGGCTACCACGACTGGGGCACCCGGCCGTTCGCCGACATCATGGCCG
Source organism: uncultured Actinomycetes bacterium (assembly GCA_963819785.1). Taxonomy (GTDB): domain Bacteria; phylum Actinomycetota; class Actinomycetes; order Streptosporangiales; family Streptosporangiaceae; genus Palsa-504. Next base: position 120,767 of record CAWFXW010000034.1, read on the forward strand.
TGACCGAGCCGGTCATGGCCCGCCCGGACATCGACGCGGACCGGGTGGCCATGATGGGCGGCTCCTACGGCGGTTACATGGCAAATTGGATAGCCGGGCACAGCGACCGCTTCCGGGCGATCGTGAGTCACGCGTCGCTGTGGGTCCTGGACCAGATGTTCGGTACCACCGACCACCCGATGTTCTGGCGGCCGCAGTTCGGCGATCCGCTCACCCAGCCCGAGATGTACCAGAAGAACTCGCCGCACCGGCACATCGAGCGGATCCGGACCCCGATGCTGGTCATCCACGGCGACAAGGACTACCGGGTGCCGGTCAGCGAGGCGCTGCGGCTGTGGTGGGACCTGTCCCGGCACGGAGTGCAGGCCAAGTTCTTGTACTTCCCGGACGAGAACCACTGGATCTTGACCCCCGGCAACGCGCGGATCTGGTACGAGACGGTCTTCGCGTTCCTGGCCGAGCATGTCCTTGGCGAGCCCTGGGAGCGTCCCGCCCTGCTGTGACCCACCCGTAGGGTGGGTCCATGAGCGGGAAAAACAGAGCCGACCTGGACAAGCGGCCCGGCGATGTCGCGGCGATGTTCGACGGCATCGCCGAGCGCTATGACCTGCTGAACGACCTGCTGTCCGCGGGCCAGGTCCGGCTCTGGCGGCGGGTCGTGGCCCGGATCATCGGGGCCGGGCCGGGTGACCGCGTGCTCGACCTGGCGGCCGGGACCGGCACGTCCGCCCTGTCCTTCACCGCTACCGGCGCGGACTGCGTAGCCTGTGACTTCTCCCTCGGCATGCTGCGGGCGGGCCGAGCGCGGCTCGCGGGGGCCCGAGCGCGGGCCGCGGGGGACCGAGGGTGGGATCGGGGGGAAAGGCAGAGCCCCCCGACCGCGCGAGACTACGGTAAGTACCTCCGCGGGCGAGCGGGGGGTTCCAGGGGGGTCGTCCCCCCTGGGAATTTGAGCTTTACCGCGGGGGACGCCCTGCGGCTGCCGTTCCGCGATGCGGCGTTCGACGCGGTGACGATCTCGTTCGGGCTGCGTAACGTGGCCAGCCCGGGCGCGGCGCTGGCCGAGATGCGCCGGGTGACCAGGCCCGGCGGGCGCCTGGTGGTCTGCGAGTTCAGCACGATTACCATTGGCCCCCTCGATATGCTTTACCGGCGTTACCTGACCAATGTCCTCCCGGCGGTCGCGCGGCGCGCGGCCCGCAATCCGGAGGCCTACACCTACCTCGCCGAGTCGATCGTCGACTGGCCCGCCCAGCGCGCGCTGGCCGACGTGATCGAGGCGGCCGGCTGGTCGGCGGTGCGCTGGCGCGACCTGAGCCTGGGCGCGGTCGCGGTGCACGTCGGCCGCCGCCCTGCCCAAGGCAACGGCGCCTAGCACCGCGGCGGAACAACCCCTCGGGGGCGGCGGATACCGCTGACCCGGCGTATGGCTAACCCCATGGGGGTCTAAACTAAAGGCAAAGAATTTGTGAAGCGGTTCACAAGACGTTCAGGATCTCATTCCGTGACCGAGCACACCCCCCCAGTCACCCAGACCAGCAACGAAGCCGGCCCGCGCCGGCCCGCTGCCGAAGCCGATGTCATCGTGGTCGGCGCCGGGCCGGCTCGACGACCGCCTACTACCTGGCCCAGGCCGGGCTCGACGTCCTGCTTCTCGAGAAGACCAGATTCCCGCGGGAGAAGGTGTGCGGGGACGGGCTGACCCCGCGCGGGGTCAAGGCGCTGGTGGCCATGGGCATCAGCGTCAGCGAGCAGGACGGCTGGGTCCGCAACAAGGGCCTGCGCGTCATCGGCGCGGGCAAGCGGCTGGAACTGCCCTGGCCCGAGCTGTCCAGCTACCCCGGGTACGGTCTGGTCCGGCCCCGGACCGACCTCGACCAGATGCTGGCCCGCCGCGCCGAGCACGCTGGCGCCCGGTTGCTCGAGGGCGTCACCGTGACCGGCCCGGTCCGGCACGAGCGCACCGGCCGCATCACCGGCGTCGTCGCGAAGGACGCCAACGGCGAGCGCACCTACCGGGCCCGGGTCATCGTCGCGGCGGACGGCAACTCCTCCCGCCTGTCGGTGGCCATGGGCCTGCGCAAGCGGGACGACCGGCCGCTCGGCGTCGCGGTGCGCACCTATTACCAGAGCCCGCGGCACGACGACGACTACCTGGAATCCTGGCTGGACCTGTGGGACGGCGACCGGCTGCTGCCCGGGTACGGCTGGATCTTCGGCATGGGCGACGGCACGTCCAACGTCGGGCTGGGGCTGCTGAACACCAGCGCCGCGTTCGGCAACACCGACTACCACGCCCTGCTGCGCAAATGGCTGGCGGGCATGCCTGCCGAGTGGGGCTTCACCGAGGAGAACCGCACCCAGCCGATCCGGGGCGCCGCGCTGCCCATGGGCTTCAACCGGACCCCGCACTACTACCAGGGCCTGCTGCTGGTCGGCGACGCCGGCGGCATGGTCAACCCGTTCAACGGCGAGGGGATCGCGTACGCGATGGAGTCCGGGGAGATCCTGGCCCGGACGATCGCGCAGGCCGTGGCCCGGGCCCGGCGGGCCGAGACCGAGCGGGTCCTGGCTGGGTACCCGCGCGCGCTCAGCGAGGCCTACGGCGGCTACTACTCGGCGGGCCGGGCGTTCGTGAAGGCGATCGGCCAGCCGACGCTGATGCGGTTCGCGACCAAGCACGCCATGTCCCGGCCAGCCCTGATGCGCTTCGCGCTCAAACTGCTCGCCAACCTGACCGATCCGGGGGGAGATGTGTCAGACCGGCTGGTCAACGGCCTGTCCAAGCTTGCCCCTAACCCTAAGTGAGGGGTCATGGCGGATGTCCCTAGGATAAGGGGTTGGCATCTGGCCTGTGGAGGGAGGAAACATCGATGAGGCTCTACGTTCCGATCCTCGTGCTGGCCTTGCTGGCCCTCGGCTTCGCCGCCTTCTCGGTCACCTTCGGCGCCCTGGCCGGGCCGAAACGGTGGAACCGGGCCAAGCTCGAAGCCTACGAGTGCGGCATCGAGCCGACGCCGCACCCGCCGGGCGGGGGCCGGATCCCGGTCAAGTACTACCTGACCGCGATGCTGTTCATCCTGTTCGACATCGAGATCATTTTCCTGTATCCCTGGGCGGTCACCTTTAACAAGCTCGGCGCCTTCGGCCTGGTCGAGATGGTGACCTTCGTGATAACCGTGCTGGTCGCCTACGCCTACGTGTGGCGTCGCGGCGGCCTGGAGTGGGATTAGCCATGGGTCTTGAAGAAAAGCTGCCGAGCGGCGTGCTGCTGACCTCGGTGGAGAAGGCGGCCGGCTGGGCCCGGGCCCGGTCGGTGTGGCCGGCCACGTTCGGCCTGGCCTGCTGCGCCATCGAGCTGTTCCAGACCGGCGGCCCCAAGCACGACCTGGCCCGGTTCGGGATGGAGCGGGCCTCGAACACCCCGCGGCAGGCGGACCTGATGATCGTGGCCGGCCAGGCTCAGCCAGAAGATGGCCCCGGTGCTGCGGCAGATCTACGACCAGATGGCCGACCCCAAGTGGGTCATCTCCATGGGCGTGTGCGCCTCCAGCGGCGGGATGTTCAACAACTACGCCATCGTGCAGGGCGTGGACCACGTGGTGCCGGTCGACATCTACCTGCCCGGCTGCCCGCCCCGCCCGGAGATGCTGATGGACTCGATCCTCAAGCTGCACGACAAGATCATCAACATGAAGCTCGGCAAGAACCGCGAGCGGCAGATCGCCGAGCTCGAGGAGGCCCGGCTGAACCTGCGGCCGCTGCACCTGATCTCGCCCGAAGGACCCGAGCTGTGAGCGAGTCCGGGCCGGACCCTCAGGCGGATCCCGCCGACGCCGTCAGTGGTGAGAACGACAGTGGTGAGAACGACAGTAACCTGCCCGCCCGGCTGGGCGAGGAGCGGCTCAACGCGCCGGTGGCCCGGATGGGCCTGTTCGGCGTGCAGGGCACCCCGGACACCTCCGGCTACGGGCTGCTCCGGGTGCACCGGGCGCCGCCGCAGCACAGCCTGCGGCCGTACGGCTCCTACTTCGACGAGGTCGCCGACACGCTCGGCCTGTCCGACGCCATCGAGCGGGTGGTGGTCGACCGGGGCGAGCTGACCTTCCACGTGCGCCGGGAGCGGCTGCTCGAGGTGGCCGGGAAACTGCGCGACGACCCGGGGCTCCGCTTCGAGCTGTGCGGCGGGGTGTCCGGCGTGCACTACCCGGACGACGCCGGGCGCGAACTGCACGCCGTCTACCACATGCTGTCCATCACCCACAACCGCCGGGTGCGGCTGGAGGTGAGCGTGCCGGACGCCGACCCGCACATCCCGTCGCTGACCGGCGTGTACCCGACGTGCAACTGGCACGAGCGGGAGACGTGGGACTTCTTCGGCATCATCTTCGACGGGCATCCCGCGCTGACCAGGATCCAGATGCCCGACGACTGGAAGGGCCACCCGCAGCGCAAGGACTACCCGCTGGGCGGCATTCCCGTCGAGTACCGCGGCGCCAAGATCCCGCCGCCGGATGAGCGGAGGCACTACGCATGAGCAGCGGCATGCCGCACGCGGCGGCCGGAGCGAGCGACGCCGAAGCCGCCGAGGGCCGGGTCTACACGGTCTCCGGCGAGGACTGGGACGAGATCATCGCGGCCGCCAACGAGACCACGGACTTCGAGAGCGGCGAGCGGATCGTGGTCAACATGGGCCCGCAGCACCCGTCCACCCACGGGGTGCTCCGGCTGGTCCTGACGCTGGAGGGGGAGACGGTGGCCGAGATCCGGCCGGCCATCGGCTACCTGCACACCGGCATCGAGAAGAACATGGAGTACCGCACCTGGACCCAGGGCGTCACGTTCTGCACCCGGGCCGACTACCTGATGCCGATCTTCAACGAGATGGCCTACTGCCTCGGGGTGGAGCGGCTGCTCGGCATCGAGGACCGGATCCCCGAACGCGCGCAGATCATCAGGGTCCTGATGATGGAGCTCAACCGGGTCTCCTCGCACCTGGGCGGGATCGCCCCGATGGGCCTGGAGCTGGGCGCGACCACGATCTACACCCAGGGCGCGCGGATGCGCGAGCGCGTCCTTGACCTGCTGGAGCTGGTCACCGGGCTGCGGATGAACCACGCCTTCATCCGGCCCGGCGGGGTGGCGCAGGACCTGCCGCCGGGCGCGCTCGAGGCGATCCGCGCGTTCGACGAGAGCGCGCCGAAGCTGATCCACGACTTTCGCACGCTGATCGACGCGAACCCGATCTTCATCGGCCGCAACAAGGGCATCGCCTACCTCGACCTGCAGGCCTGCATGGCGCTGGGCGTGACCGGGCCCATGCTGCGGTCGACCGGGCTGCCCTGGGACCTGCGCAAGTCCCAGCCGTATTCCGGCTACGAGAGCTATGACTTCGACGTGCCGGTCACCGACACGTGCGACGCGTACGGCCGGTACCTGATCCGGATGGACGAGATCGAGCAGTCGCTGCGGATCGTCAGGCAGTGCGTCGACCGGCTGGCCGAGCGCGGTTCGCCCGGCCCGGCCGCCGACCCGGTGATCATCCGGGACGCCAAGATCGGCTGGCCGGCCCAGCTGTCGCTCGGGCCCGACGGCCTCGGCCCGTCGCCGCAGCACATCGCGCACATCATGGGCCAGTCCATGGAGGCGCTCATCCATCACTTCAAGCTGATCACCGAGGGGTTCCGGGTTCCCGCGGGCCAGGCCTACGCGGCGATCGAGTCGCCGCGCGGCGAACTGGGCGCGCACGTGGTCAGCGACGGCGGGACCCGGCCGTACCGGGTGCACCTGCGTGACCCGTCCTTCACCCACCTGCAGGCGGTCGCCGCGGTGTGCGAGGGCGGCGCGGTGGCCGACCTGATTCCCGCGATCGCGAGCATCGATCCCGTGATGGGAGGGGTGGACCGGTAATGCCGTACAGCGACGATGTGCGCGCGCGTCTGGACGCGGACGCGGCGCGGATCATCGGCCAGTACCCGCAGTCCAGGTCGGCGCTGCTGCCGCTGCTGCACCTGGTCCAGTCCGAGGAAGGCTACGTCTCCCAGGACGGCATCGAGTACTGCGCGGGCCAGCTCGGGCTGACCGAGGCCGACGTGACCGGGGTGGTCAGCTTCTACACGATGTACAAGCGCCGCCCGGTCGGCGAGTACCACGTCGGCGTCTGCACCAACACGTTGTGCGGCGTGCTCGGCGGCAACCAGATCCTGGCCGAACTGCACGAGCACCTCGGCGTGGGCGACGACGAGACCACGCCGGACGGCCGGGTCAGCCTGGAGCACCTGGAGTGCAACGCCGCCTGCACCTACGCGCCGGTGATGATGGTGAACTGGGAGTTCTTCGACAACATGACGCCCGCATCGGCCCGTAAGCTCACCGACGACCTGCGCGCGGGGAACCCGGTGCGGCCCACCCGGGGCCCGGACCGCCTGGTCACCTGGCGCGAGGCGGCCCGGGTGCTGGCCGGCTTCAACGACGACCTGGCCCTGCAGGGCCCGGTCGCCGGGCCCGCCGACCTGGTCGGCCTCAAGGTCGCCCAGGAGCACGGCTGGACCGCGCCCGAGCCACGCCGGCCAGCCCGGAACGACACAGCGGGCCACGGGAAAGCGGACAACGCGAAGGAGCCGCGGTGACCGACACCCTGACCCCGGTGCTGACCGCGCACTGGGACCAGCCCGACCTGTTCACCATCGACGGGTACCGCCGGGCCGGCGGCTGGCGGGCGCTGCCGAAGGCCCTGGGCATGTCGCGGGACGAGGTCATCGCGACGGTGAAGAACGCCGGGCTGCGCGGCCGCGGCGGGGCCGGCTTCGGGACCGGCGTGAAGTGGAGCTTCCTGCCGCAGGGCGACAGCAAGCCGCACTACCTGGTGGTCAACGCGGACGAATCCGAGCCCGGGGCCTGCAAGGACATCCCGCTGATGATGGCCAACCCGCACGTGCTCATCGAGGGCGCGGCCATCGCCTGCTACGCGATCGGGGCCGCCCACGCGTTCATCTACGTCCGGGGCGAGGTCGTGCACGTCATCCGGCGGCTGCGCAACGCGGTGGCCGAGGCGCGCGCGGCCGGGTACCTCGGCCGCAACGTCCTCGGCTCCGGGTTCGATGTCGAGGTCATCATCCACGCCGGGGCCGGCGCCTACATCTGCGGCGAGGAGACCGCGCTGCTCGACTCGCTGGAGGGCAAGCGCGGGCTGCCCCGGAACAAGCCGCCGTTCCCGGCCGTGGCCGGGGTCTACTCCCTGCCGACCAACGTGAACAACGTGGAGTCGATCGCGACCGCTCCGGCGATCATCCTCAACGGAGCCGACTGGTTCGCCGGCCTGGGCACCGAGAAGTCCAAGGGCTTCGGGATCTTCAACCTCTCCGGCCACGTGACCACGCCGGGCACGTACGAGGCCCCGCTCGGCATCACGCTGCGCGAACTGCTCGAGCTGTCCGGCGGGATCCGGGGCGGGCACCGGCTGAAGTTCTGGACCGCGGGCGGCTCGTCGGCGGGAATCCTCACCGACCAGCACCTGGACATGCCGATGGACTTCGAGTCGGTCGCCGCCGCCGGGTCCGGGCTCGGCACCAGGTCGGTGATGATCTTCGACGAGACCACCTGCGTCGTCGGGGCGGTGCTCCGGTGGACCGAGTTCTACCAGCACGAGTCGTGCGGGAAGTGCACGCCATGCCGGGAGGGCACGTTCTGGCTGGTCCGCATCCTGGAACGGCTGGAACACGGCCAGGGCACCGAGGAAGACGTCGAGAAGATGCTGGACGTCTGCGACAACATCACCGGCCGCGCGTTCTGCGCGCTCGGCGACAGCGCCACCCCCCCGATCACCTCCGCCGTCCGCTACTTCAGGGACGAGTTCATCCAGCACCACAAGGAGGGCGGCTGCCCCTTCGATCCCGCTGCCTCGACCGTCTGGGCCGGAACCGGGAGCGAGTCATGACCGTGCAGACCACGCAGGGCACGGTGACCGTTACCATCGACGGGTTCGAGATCCAGGTGCCCAAGGGCGAGCTGATCATCCGGGCCGCCGAGCTGCTCGGCATCCAGATCCCCCGGTTCTGCGACCACCCGCTGCTCGATCCGATCGGCGCCTGCCGCCAGTGCCTGGTCGAGGTGGAAGGCCAGCGCAAGCCGCTGGCCTCGTGCATCACCCCGTGCGCCGAGGGCATGGTGGTGCACACCCAGCTCACCTCGGCGGTCGCCGACAAGGCGCAGCGCGGCGTGATGGAGCTGCTGCTCATCAACCACCCGCTCGACTGCCCGATGTGCGACAAGGGCGGTGAGTGCCCGCTGCAGAACCAGGCCATGTCGAACGGCCGGGGCGAGACCCGGTTCACCGAGGAGAAGCGGACCTTCGACAAGCCGGTCGCCATCTCCACCGAGGTGCTGCTCGACCGCGAGCGGTGCATCTCCTGCACCCGGTGCGTGCGGACCTCGGAGGAGATCGCGGGGGACGCGTTCATCGAGTTCCTCGGGCGCGGTCCGGGCCAGATGATCGGCACCGCCGACGGCCGGCCGTTCAACTCCTACTTCTCCGGCAACACGGTGCAGGTCTGCCCGGTCGGCGCGCTGACCGGCGCGGCCTACCGGTTCCGGTCCCGGCCGTACGACCTGGTGTCGGTGCCCAGCGTGTGCGAGCACTGCGCCTCGGGCTGCCGGCAGCGGACCGACGTCCGCCGCGGCCGGGTCATGCGCCGGCTGGCGGGCGAGGAGCCCGCGGTCAACGAGGAGTGGAACTGCGACAAGGGCCGCTGGGCCTTCACCTACGCGACCCAGCCGGACCGGCTCACCTCGCCGCTGGTCCGGGACGCCGACGGCGTGCTCGTCCCGGCCTCCTGGCCGCACGCCCTGGCCGTCGCGGCGGCCGGCCTGCTCGCCGCGCGCGACGCGGACGTCGAGCGGCCGCGCGGCGTCGGCGTGCTGGCCAGCGGCCGGCTCACCCTCGAGGACGCCTACGCGTACGCGAAGTTCGCCCGGGTCGCCCTGGACACCAACGACGTGGACATGCGGGCCCGCCCGCACTCGGCCGAGGAGGAGCAGTTCCTGGCGTCCTGCGTGGCCGGGCGCGACATCGCGGTCAGCTACGCCGACCTGGAAAGCGCGCCTGCCGTGCTGCTGGCCGGGTTCGAGCCGGAAGACGAGTCGCCGATCGTATTCCTGCGGCTGCGCAAGGCGGTGCGCCGCCGCAAGCTGCCGGTGTTCTCCATCGCGGCGCTGGCCAGCCCCGGGCTGGCCAAGCTGTCCGGCACGCTGCTGGCCACCCTGCCCGGCGACGAGGCCGCCGCGCTCACCGCGCTGACCGCGGGCGGCGCGGTGAGCGCCCCGGGCTGGACCGCGCCGGGCGCAGGAAACACCGACGACGGCTGGAAGACGGCCAGCCAGGCGCTCGGCGAGTCCGGGGCGGTGATCCTGGTCGGCGAGCGGCTGGCCGCCGTGCCCGGCGCGCTGGTGGCCGCGGCGCGGCTCGCGTTCGCGTCGGGCGCCCGGCTGGCCTGGGTACCGCGCCGCGCGGGCGAGCGGGGCGCGGTCGAGGCCGGGGCGCTGCCGGGCCTGCTGCCGATCGGCCGCCGGGTGACCGACATCGCGGCCCGCGCCGAGGTGGCCCGGGCCTGGGGCAAGAGCACGCTGCCCAGCACGCTGGGCCGCGACACCTCGGCCATGCTCGCCGCCGCGGCGCAGGGCGAGCTCGGCGCCCTGGTGGTGGCCGGGGTAGACCCGGCCGACCTGCCCGATCCGCAGGCGGCGCTGGCGGCCATCGAGATGGCGCCCTTCGTGGTCAGCCTCGAGCTGCGGGCCAGCGCGGTCACCGACCGCGCGGACGTGGTGTTCCCGGTCGCCGCGGCGGCCGAGAAGGCCGGGACGTTCGTGAACTGGGAGGGCCGCGGCGGCTCGTTCGGCGCGGCGCTGCGGGTCCCGGAGGTCCGCACCGACCTGTACGTGCTCGGCGCGATCGCCGACCAGATGGACGTCCACCTGGGCCTGCCCGATGCCGCCGCGGCCCGCGCGGAGCTGGCCGCGCTCGGGAGCTGGCGCGGCACGCGCCCCGAGCCGCCCCGAGGGGGTTTGGGGGGAACGGTTTCCCCCCAAGAGCTAGGGGGGTCTGGGGGGGATCGTTCCCCCCGAGGCAACAGGGTCCGGCTGGCCAGCTGGCATCAGCTGCTGGACAGCGGGCGCATGCAGGACGGCGAGCCGGCCCTGGCGGGCACCGCCCGCCCGGTGGTGGCCCGGGTCTCCGCGGCGACCGCGGCCGAGGCCGGCCTGGCCGACGGCGATAAGGTGACCGTGGTCACCGGTCATGGCTCGGTGACCGTTCCCGTCGAGCTCGCGCCGATGGCCGACCACGTGGTCTGGCTCCCGGCGGCGGGCCTGCCCGGCGGAACCACCCTCCGCGCCGAACTCGGCGCGGGCCACGGCGCCATGGTCACGCTGAGGAGGCCGGAATGACGGACGCAGGGGCGCTGCAGCACGTGCTCGCGGCTCCCTCGGTAGACCCTACGCTCAGCGACTTCAACCAGCTGATCTGGTGGATGGTGCTGCTCAAGGTGGGGATCGTCTTCCTGTTCCTGCTGCTGACCACGATCTTCATGATCTGGGCCGAGCGCCGCGTCATCGGCCGGATGCAGAACCGGCCCGGCCCGAACCGGGCCGGGCCCTTCGGCCTGCTCCAGCCGATCGCGGATGCGCTCAAGCTGCCGCTCAAGGAAGACATCATTCCCCGCACCGCCGAGAAGCTGTTGTTCATTCTCGCGCCGGTCATATCGGGGACGATCGCCTTCATCAGCTTCGCGGTCATCCCATGGGGCCCGGTGGTCTCGATCTTCCACCACCACACCCCGCTGCAGCTCACCGACTTCCCGGTGGCGGTGCTGCTCATCCTGGCCATGAGCTCGATCGGGGTTTACGGGATCGTGCTGGCCGGCTGGGCGTCGGGGTCGGCCTACTCGCTGCTCGGCGCGCTGCGCTCGGCGGCGCAGGTGATCAGCTACGAGATCGCGATGGGCCTGGCCTTCGTCGCCGTGTTCCTGTATGCGGGCTCGCTGTCCACGACCGCGATCGTGACCGCCCAGCAGCACGAATGGTACGCGTGGCTGCTGCCCGTCTCGTTCGTGATCTACCTGGTCACCATGGTCGGTGAGACCAACCGGCTGCCGTTCGACCTGCCCGAGGGCGAGGGTGAGCTGGTGGCCGGCTATCACACCGAGTACTCGTCGATGAAGTTCGCGATGTTCTACCTCGGCGAGTACATCAACATGACCACGGTCGCCGGGCTGGCCACCACGCTGTTCCTGGGCGGGTGGCGGGCGCCGTGGCCGCTGTCGCTGTGGGCGGGCGCCAATAGCGGCTGGTGGCCGGTGCTGTGGTTCGTGATCAAGGTCTATATCTTCTTGTTCTGCTACATCTGGCTGCGCGGTACCCTGCCCCGGGTCCGGTACGACCAGCTGATGGCGATCGGCTGGAAGGTCCTGATCCCGGTCTCGATCGTGTGGATCCTGCTGATCGCCACGGTGCGCGCCTGGCGGCTCGACACGCACAACACGATTCCGTACGTGGTGGGCGGCGTGGTGCTGGTCATCATCAGCGTCCTGGCCTCGATGTGGGAGAGCGGCGCGCAGCAGCGGGCCGCCCGGTACGCGGCGGCAGATGCCGCCAGTGCCGCCGAGGCCGGCCAGGACGTGCCCATGGGCACGAGCTCCTTCCCGGTGCCGCCGCTCGACCTGCCGCACTACCACGGCATCGCCCGTGATCAAGTCGGCCGTGATACCGAAACCTCCACCAGGGAGGTCACTGGTGCTTGATTTCCTCAACCCGATCAAGGGCTTCGGGGTCACCTTCCACGAGATGTTCCGGAAGGTCGAGACCGTCGAGTATCCCGAGGTCAAGAAGCCCACCGCGCCGCGGTTCCACGGCCATCACCAGCTCAACCGGTGGCCGGACGGGCTGGAGAAGTGCATCGGGTGCGAGCTGTGCGCCTGGGCCTGCCCGGCCGATGCGATCTACGTCGAGGGCCGGGACAACACCGAGGACGCCCGGTTCTCCCCCGGCGAGCGCTACGGCCACGTCTACCAGATCAACTACCTGCGCTGCATCCTGTGCGGCATGTGCATCGAGGCCTGCCCGACGCGCGCGCTGACCATGACCAACGAGTACGAGATCGCCGACGACAGCAGGGAAAACCTGATCTGGACCAAGGAGCAGCTGCTCGTGCCGCTGTCGCCGGGGGCCGAGGCCCCGCCGCACCCGATGCGGCTGGGCGAGGACGAGAAGGACTACTACCGCCTCGGCGCGGCGGGCCTGGTCCGCGGGCCGCGGGCGCCGGGCATGTCCGGTCCCGGCGGGCCGTCCGGCCCGGCGGTGTTCGCCGGATCGCCCGACGCCTCGCTGTCCTGGGCCCCGCCGGAGGTCCGCGAGGACGGGGGCGAGCAGGAGTGATGCACATCCTGGCGGCCGGCCACAACACCGGCACGAATACCGATTTCGTCGCCACCGAGACCGTGTACTGGATCCTGGCCATCGGATCGGTCGGGGCCGCGCTCGGCATGATCCTGGTCCGGCGCGCGGTGCACTGCGCCTTGATGCTCGCCGTCGTCATGCTCTGCCTGGCCACCATGTACGCCATGCAGGGCGCGCCGTTCCTGGCTTTCGTGCAGATCATCGTGTACACCGGCGCGGTCCTCATGCTGTTCCTGTTCGTCCTGATGCTGATCGGGATCAGCTCGTCGGATTCGATCGTGGAGACCATCAAGGGCCAGCGGATGGCCGCCGGCCTGCTGGCGATCGGCCTGCTGGTCCTGCTCATCCTGGGCATCGGGCACGCGGCCATCGGCCCGGCTACCCTGTCGAACGCGGACGGCGGCACGGACAACCTGTCCGGCATCGCCACCTTGATCTTCACCACCTACGTGTTCCCGTTCGAGGTCACCGGCGCGCTGCTGATCACCGCGGCGATCGGGGCCATGGTGCTGGCGCACCGCGAGCGCGCCACGCCCCGGCCCGGCCAGCGCCAGCTGGCCGCCCGCCGGCTGGCCAGCGGCCACCTGGCGCCGGACCCGCCGCCCGGCATCTACGCGCTGCACGACGCCGCCGACCGGCCCGCCCTGCTGCCGGACGGCAGCACCTCCGGCCTGTCGGTCAGTTCGGCGCTGTCGCCACGGGACCCGGGCGACGAACCACGGTTCGTTCCGTCTGATGAGACTTTGCAGATCACGACGGAAACCGGCGGCCGGGAGCCCGACCCCGTGACCCCGTCCGGGAGGGCCGACTCATGAGCCCGGTGTACTACGTGGCGCTGTCGGTCATCTTGTTCGTGATCGGCGGCGTCGGCGTGCTGGTGCGGCGCAACGCCATCGTCGTGTTCATGTGCATCGAGCTGATGCTGAACGCGTGCAACCTGGCCTTCGTCGCATTCGCCCGGATGCATGGCAACCTGGACGGGCAGGTCATCGCGTTCTTCGTGATGGTGGTGGCCGCGGCCGAGGTCGTGGTCGGCCTGGCCATCTTGATGGCGATCTACCGAGCCCGCAGGTCCGCGTCGGTGGACGACGCCAACCTGCTCAAGTACTGAGGGGATGACCACTGTGACCGGCTCGGTACACGCCCTCGCCGCGCCAGTAGTCGGTACCGTGACCACGGTCCCGGCCACCGGTGTGCTCAAGGTTTCGTGGTTGCTGCTCGCGTTCCCGCTGTTCGGCGCGCTGGTGCTGCTGGTCGGCGGCCGGCGCACCGACCGGTGGGGGCACCTGCTCGGTGTGCTGATGCCGATCGCGTCCTTTGGCTACGGCGTGATCGCCTTCTTCACCCTGCTCGGCGACGCCCACCGCAGCCAGGACCAGCACCTGTTCACTTACCTCCCGGTGGCGGGCCTGCAGGTCCAGCAGGGCCTGCAGCTGGACCAGCTCTCGATCAGCTTCGTGCTGCTCATCACCGGCGTGGGGTCGCTGATCCACGTCTACTCGATCGGCTACATGGCACACGACAGTGACCGGCGCCGCTTCTTCGGCTACCTGAACCTGTTCATCGCGGCGATGCTGCTGCTGGTCGTGTCGGACAACTACCTGGGCCTGTACGTCGGCTGGGAAGGCGTGGGCCTGGCCTCCTACCTGCTGATCGGGTTCTGGCAGTTCAAGCCGACCGCGGCGGTCGCGGCCAAGAAGGCGTTCATCGTCAACCGGGTCGGCGACGCCGGCCTGACCCTGGCCATCTTCTTGATGTTCAGCGAGTTCGGCACGGTGCAGTTCGGCGGCGTGTTCCACCAGATCCCCGCGGGCGGCAGCGGCGTCGCCACCGCGCTCGGCCTGCTCCTGCTGCTCGGCGCGTGCGGCAAGTCGGCCCAGGTGCCGCTGCAGTCCTGGCTGCTCGACGCGATGGAGGGCCCCACCCCGGTCTCGGCCCTGATCCACGCGGCCACCATGGTCACCGCCGGTGTCTACCTGCTGGTCCGGTCCAACCCGATCCTGGCCGCCTCGCCCACCGCGCGGCTGGCCATCACCGTGGTCGGCGCGGTCACCCTGCTGTTCGGCGCGATCATCGGCTGCGCCAAGGATGACATCAAGAAGGCGCTGGCCGGGTCGACCATGAGCCAGATCGGCTACATGACGCTCGGCGCCGGGCTCGGCCCCGCCGGGTACGTGTTCGCGATCGCGCACCTGCTCGCGCACGGCTTCTTCAAGGCCGGGCTGTTCCTCGGCGCCGGGTCGGTCATGCACGGCATGAACGACGAGGTGAACATGCGGCAGTACGGCGGGCTGGCCCGCGTCATGCCGGTCACGTTCGCCACGTTCGGCCTGGGCTACCTGGCCATCATCGGCATCCCGCCGTTCTCCGGGTTCTTCACCAAGGACGGCATCATCGAGGCGGCCTGGGACAAGGGCGGCACCTCCGGGGCCATCCTGGCCACCTGCGCGCTGATCGGCGCGGGCATCACCGCCTTCTACATGACCCGCGTGATGCTGATGACCTGGTTCGGCAAGCGGCGCTGGACGGAGCACGCGCACCCGCACGAGTCCCCGGGCGTGATGACCTGGCCGATGATCCTGCTCGCGGTCGGCTCGGTCGGCGCGGGCGCCTTCCTGATCGCCGGGCAGCGGTTCGAGAACTTCCTCGGCCCGGTGACCGGGGTGCCGCCCGCCTCGCACGGCTTCTTCACCGTGCCGGGCGGCATCGCCCTGGTCCTGGCCCTGGCCGGCGTGGGCCTGGCCTGGGTCATGTACGGCCGGGTCCCGGTGCCCGTCGAGGCGCCCCGGGGCCGCTTTCCCGTTGTCGCCGCCCGCAAGGACCTTTACGGGGACACGTTCAACGAGTCGGTCCTGATGCGGCCCGGCCAGTGGCTGACCCGGCTGTCGGTCTACTTCGACAACCGCGGCGTGGACGGCCTGGTCAACACCATGGCCGCGCTGGTCGGCGGGACGTCGGGCCGATGGCGGCGGCTGCAGACCGGGTTCGTGCGCTCCTACGCGCTGTCCATGCTGGCCGGCGGCGTGATCCTGGTCGCCTTGCTCCTGGCGGTGAGGCTCTAGATGAACGGCTTTCCCTGGCTGACCATCGCGGGCGCGGTCCCGCTGCTCGGCGCGATCGTCATCATGGCCGTGCCGAAGCTCCCGGCCGCCCGCACTGAAGGCGCCAGCACTGAAGGCAACAGCGCCGAGGCCGGCGTGCGGGCCCGTGACGACCTGGCCAAGTACCTGGCCCTGGCGTTCTCGCTGCTGACCCTGGTCGTGGTGATCATCATCGCGGTCAAGTTCCAGGTCGGCGGGCCGAACTACCAGTTCACCGAGACCTACTCCTGGATCCCGGCGTTCGGCGTGCACTACGCGCTCGGCGTGGACGGCATCGCGCTGGTCCTGATCGCCATGTCCGCGGTGCTGATGCCGGTGGTCATCCTGGCCTCCTGGAACGACGCGGAGTCCGGGCGTCGTTCGGTGAAGACCTACTTCGCGCTGATGATGACGCTCGAGACGATGATGATCGGCGTCTTCGCGGCCACCGACGTGTTCCTGTTCTACGTGTTCTTCGAGGCCATGCTGGTCCCGATGTACTTCATGATCGGCAGCTACGGCGTCGGCAAGCGGCAGTACGCGGCGGTCAAGTTCCTGCTCTACAGCCTGCTCGGCGGGCTGCTCATGCTGGTCGCGGTCATCGCGCTGTACGTGTACTCGGTGCGCAGCCCGGCCACCGGGCACCACGGCTCGTTCCTGTTCAGCGAGCTGGTCAACGTGTCGATGAGCTCGACCGTGCAGAAGTGGCTGTTCCTCGGGTTCTTCATCGCGTTCGCGATCAAGGCGCCGCTGTGGCCGTTCCACACCTGGCTGCCCGACGCCGCCGCGTCGGCGCAGCCCGGCGCGGCGGTGCTGCTGGTCGGCGTGCTGGACAAGGTGGGCACGTTCGGCATGCTGCGGTACTGCTTCGAGCTGTTCCCGGCCGGCGCGAAGTACTTCACCCCGCTGGTCATCACGCTGTCGGTGATCGGGATCTTGTACGGGGCCGTCGTCGCCATCGGCCAGCAGGACATGAAGCGGCTGATCGCCTACACCTCGGTCTCGCACTTCGGCTTCATCGCGCTCGGCGTGTTCGCGATGACCAGCCAGGGCGTGTCCGGCGCCACCTTGTACATGGTCAACCACGGGTTCGCGACCGGCGCGCTGTTCATCCTGGCCGGGTTCCTTATCTCCCGGCGCGGGTCGGAACGGATCGAGGACTACGGCGGCGTGCAGAAGGTCGCGCCGCTGCTGGCCGGGCTGTTCCTGATCTCCGGCCTGGCCGGGCTCTCGCTGCCCGGGCTGTCCACCTTCGTCAGCGAGTTCCTGGTCCTGATCGGGACGTTCTCCCGGTACAAGGTGGCGGCCACCTTCGCCACCGCGGGCATCATCCTGGCCGCGATCTACATCTTGTGGATGTACCAGCGGGTGGCCGGCGGCCCGGTCCGTGACCAGGTGGCCGGGATGAAGGACCTGAAGGCCCGCGAGCTGCTGGCCGTCGCGCCGCTGGTCGTGCTGCTGGTCGGGGTCGGCTTCTACCCCAAGCCGGTGCTCGACATCATCAACCCGGCCGTGCGCGTGACGATGACGCAGATCCACCAGACCGACCCGGTGCCCGCGCATCCCGCGCCCGGGTTCACTACCACCGCCGTGCAGAAGGGAACCGCACCGTGACCGGGGTCCTCGCTGCCGTTAGCCCCACCGGCACCATCAGCCCGCCGAGCATCGAGTACGGGCAGCTCTCGCCGATGCTGGTGGTGTTCGGCGCCGCGGTGGCGGGCATCTTGGTCGAGGCGTTCACGCCCCGTCCGCGGCGCCGCGCCGCCCAGCTGGTGCTCACCCTGGGCTCGATCCTGGCCGGGTTCGTGCTGACCATCGTGGCCGCCTCGTTCAGCATCTTCAAGCACGGCAGCCCCGGCCACATCGCCGCGGCGGGCGCGGTCGCGATCGACCGCCCCACCCTGTTCATCCAGGGCACGATCCTGGTCCTGGCCTTCGTCAGCGTGCTGCTCATCGCCGACACCAGCAACAGCCCGTTCGCCGCCCAGGCCGCCGCGCCGCCCGGCAGCCCGGAGGAGCGCGAGGGCCTGGTCACCGGGGCCTTCCACACCGAGATCTTCCCGCTGACCCTGTTCGCGGTCGGCGGCATGCTGCTGTTCCCCGCGTCCAACGACCTGCTCACCATGTTCGTCGCGCTCGAGGTGCTCTCGCTGCCGCTGTACCTGCTGTGCGGGCTGGCCCGGCGCCGCCGCCTGCTCTCGCACGAGGCGGCCATGAAGTACTTCCTGCTCGGCGCGTTCTCCTCGGCGTTCTTCCTGTTCGGCGTCGCGATGCTGTACGGCTTCGCGGGCTCGGTCTCGCTGGCCGCCATCGCGTCCGCGGCGGCCAGCAACACCTCCAACTCCACGTTGCTGTACGCCGGGATCGCCCTGACCGGCTTCGGGCTGCTGTTCAAGATCGGGGCGGTGCCGTTCCACGGCTGGAAGCCGGACGTGTACCAGGGCGCGCCGACGCCGGTGACCGCGCTGATGGCGTCCTGCACGGTGGTGTCCGGGTTCGGCGCGCTGCTGCGCGTCTTCTACGTCGCGTTCGGCAACCTGGGCTGGGACTGGCGCCCGGCGCTGTGGGTCATCGCGATCCTCACCATGGTGGCCGGCGCGGTCATCGCCATCACCCAGACCGACGTGAAGCGGCTGCTGGCCTACTCCTCGATCGCGCACGCCGGGTTCGTGCTGACCGCGGTCATCGCGACCAGCGTGGCGGGGCTGTCCAGCAGCCTGTTCTACCTGGCCTCCTACGGGCTGACCACGGTGGGCGCGTTCGCGGTGATCACCCTGGTGCGGGACGCGGGCGGCGAGGCCGGGCACCTGTCCCGGTGGGCGGGCCTGGGCCGGCGCTCGCCGGTGGTGGCGGGCATCTTCGCGCTGTTCCTGCTGGCCTTCGCGGGTATCCCGCTGACCAGCGGGTTCACCGGGAAGTTCGCCGTCTTCCAGGCCGCGATCGCCGCCGGGGAAACGCCGCTGGTCATCGTCGGCGTGCTGTCCAGCGCGATCGCCGCGTTCTTCTACGTCCGGGTCATCGTGCTGATGTTCTTCAGCGACCCGGTACCCGACGGGCCCGAGGTGGTGGTCCCGAGCGTGTTCACCGGCACCGCCGTCGGCCTCGGCGTCGCCGCCACCATCGTCCTCGGCATCGTCCCCGAGCCGGTCCTGAGCCTGGCCAGCCACGCGGCGAACAACCTGTTCGTGAGTTAATCGTGCCGCCCGCGGGGGCCGACGGCCCCCCGGGCGGCGCGATACTACGGCGAGCACCGCAGCGGGCCTGCGGGGGTTCCAGGGGGTCGCCCCCCTGGGTAGACCCTGCGGGGGTTCCAGGGGGTCGCCCCCCTGGGTAGACCCTGCGGGGGTTCCAGGGGGGTCGTCCCTCCTGGGTAGACTGAGGTTCGCGTGTGCCGATGACCTGGAGTGTGTGTGATCACCGCAGTTCCGGTAGATTTCCCGGACTCCGCCCTGGCGGCGGAGGTTCTTGACGATATGGCCCGGGTGGAGGCATCGCTCCTGGCCACGGCGCATCCCGGGGACGAGCTCTTCACCGAGGCATCCAGGCATTCCATCGAGGCGGGCGGCAAGCGTTTCCGGGCCCTGCTGGTGCTGCTGGCCGCGCAGTTCGGCGACCCGAAGGACCCGCGGGTCATCCAGGCCGCGGTGGCCATCGAGCTGACTCACCTGGCCACGCTGTTCCACGACGACGTCATGGACGAGGCCGAGGTCCGCCGCGGCCACCCGTCGGTCAACTCCCGGTGGAGCAACTCGGTCGCCATCTTGACCGGGGACTTCCTGTTCGCGCAGGCTTCCCTCATCCTCGCCGGCCTCGGCCCGGAGGCGGTCCGGATCCAGGCCGAGACGTTCAACCGGCTGGTCGCCGGGCAGCTGGCCGAGACCATCGGGCCGCGTCCCGGCCAGGACCTGCTCGACCACTACATGCACGTGATCTCCGAGAAGACCGGATCGCTGATCGCCACCTCCGGGCAGTTCGGCGCCCTGTTCTCCGGCGCCCCGGCCGAGATCGCGACGCGGATCGCGGTGGCCTGCGAGCAGCTCGGCGTGGCCTGGCAGCTGTCCGACGACGTGATCGACATCGCCAGCGACTCGGCGCAGTCCGGCAAGATGCCCGGCATCGATCTGCGTCAGGGCGTCCCCACCCTGCCGGTCGTGTACGCCCTGCGCGCCACGGCACAGCCGGCCGACGAGGCCGAGCGGCGGCTGCACGAGCTGCTCACCGAGGCCGACCTGAACGACGACGCGCTGCTGGCCGAGACACTGGCCCTGCTGCGCGCCCACCCGGCCCTGGCCGAGTCCCGCGCGCACGTGCTGCGCTGGACACAGGGTGCCCGCAACGAGGTCATGGCGCTGCCCGACGTCCCCGCCCGGGCCGCGTTCCTGGCCATGTGCGACTACGTGGAGAAGCGCACCGGCTGACCTCGCGTTCCGCCGGGAACCTAGTTGACTTCCCAGGTGTCGTGTCCGGCCAGCAGCGCGCTCAGGTCGCCCGGCCCGCTGCGGGCCCGGGCCGCCGCGATCTGCTCGGCCATCAGCCGGTCGTAGCTCGGCTGCTCCACCTGCCGGAACACCCCGACCGGCGTGTGCCGGAAGTCGGCCGCGTCGAGCCGGGACAGCGCGAACGCGTAGGACGGGTCGGCCCGGTGCGCGTCGTGGCTGATCAGCGTGTCCGGATCGGCCGCCTCGACCTCGACGGCCTCGAGCTCGCCGTGCCGGCCGAACCGCAGCCCCCGCGCGGCCCCGGGGCCGAACCGCACCGGCGCCCCGTGCTCCAGCTTGATCAGCTTCTCGCCCGCCGAGGCCGCCTCCTTGAGCGGCTCGAACGCGTCGTCGTTGAAGATGGGGCAGTTCTGGTAGATCTCGATGAACGCGGCGCCCTGGTGATCCGCGGCGGCCCGCAGCACCGAGGTCAGGTGCTTGCGGTCCGAGTCGATGGTCCGCGCCACGAAGCTCGCGTCCGCCCCCAGCGCCAGCGACACCGGGTTGAACGGGTGGTCAAGCGACCCGAACGGGGTGGACTTGGTGACCTTGCCCTGCTCGGAGGTCGGCGAGTACTGACCCTTGGTCAGCCCGTAGATCCGGTTGTTGAACAGCAGGATCTTGATGTTCACGTTGCGGCGCAGCGCGTGGATCAGGTGGTTGCCGCCGATCGACAGCGCGTCGCCGTCACCGGTGATGACCCAGACCGACAGGTCGGTCCGGGACGTCGCGAGCCCGGTGGCGATGGCCGGCGCCCGGCCGTGGATCGAGTGCATCCCGTAGGTGTTCACGTAGTACGGCAACCGCGACGAGCAGCCGATCCCGGAGATGACGACCACGTTCTCCCGCGGGACCTCGAGCTCGGGGAGGAAGGCCTGGAAGGCGGCCAGGATGGCGTAATCGCCGCACCCCGGGCACCACCGTACTTCCTGATCGGATTTAAAATCTTTGGTCGCCGAACGGACCGTGGCTTTAGGCACCAGGGTCAGCGAGGCGAGCCCGGCGGCCCTCGTCGCCGCTCGCGGCGTTTGGCACCGCGCCGTGGCCGTTCGTTTCGGTGCCGTTTGCCTCAGGCATGCCCGATCACATCCTCGATGACGCCGGCCAGTTCGCCGGCCTGGAACGGCAGGCCGCGCACTCTGTTGTAGGAGATCACGTCGACCAGGTACCGTCCGCGCAGCAGCAGGGCGAGCTGGCCGAGGTTGATCTCCGGGACCAGCACCTTGTCGTAGCGGCGGAGCACCTCGCCCAGGTTCGGCGGGAACGGGTTGAGGTGCCGCAGGTGCACCTGGGCCACGGCGTGCCCGGAATTGCGAACCCGGCGGACGGCCGCGCCGATGGAGCCGTACGTCGATCCCCAGCCCAGCACCAGCACCCGGGCGGCGCCGTCCGGGTCCTCGACGACCAGCGGCTCGATGTCGGCCGCGATGCCGTCGATCTTGGCCTGGCGGAGCCGGACCATGTGGTCGTGGTTGTCGGGGTCGTAGTCGATCGTCCCGGTGATATCGGCCTTCTCGATGCCGCCGATCCGGTGCTCCAGGCCCGGAGTGCCGGGCACGGCCCACGGCCGGGCCAGGGTCACCGGGTCCCGCCGGAACGGCTCGAACTCGCCGTCGTCCGGGCCGGCCGGCTCGGCGAAGGAGAACTCAGCGCTGATGTCGGGCAGGCTGGCGGTGTCCGGGATCCGCCACGGCTCGGAGCCGTTGGCCAGGTAGCCGTCGGAGAGCAGGATCACCGGGGTCCGGTACTTCACCGCGATCCGGGCCGCCTCGATCGCCGCGTGGAAGCAGTCGGCGGGGCTGGCCGGGGCGACGATGGGCACCGGCGACTCGCCGTTGCGGCCGAACATGGCCTGCAGCAGGTCGGCCTGCTCGGTCTTGGTCGGCATCCCGGTGGACGGCCCGGCCCGCTGGATGTCGCACACGATCAGGGGCAGCTCGACCGAGACGGCCAGGCCGATGGTCTCGGCCTTGAGCAGCATCCCCGGGCCCGACGTGGAGGTCACGCTCAGCGAGCCGCCGAACGACGCGCCCAGGGCCGCGCCCACGGCCGCGATCTCGTCCTCGGCCTGGAACGTGCGGACCCCGAAACGCTTGTGCCGGGCCAGCTCATGCAGGATGTCCGAGGCCGGCGTGATCGGGTAGGAGCCCAGGAACAGCGGCAGCCCGGCCAGCTGCGAGGCCGCGATGAGCCCGTAGGCCAGCGCGGTGTTCCCGCTGATGTTGCGGTACGTGCCCGGGGTCAGCGGGGCCGGCTTGACCTGGTAGCGGGCCGGGAACGCCTCGGTCGTCTCGCCGAAGTTCCAGCCGGCCCGGAACGCCGCGACGTTCGCGGCCATGATCTCGGGCTTGGTCGCGAACTTGGTCTTGAGGAAGCTGAGCGTGCCTTCCCCGGGCCGGTCGTACAGCCAGGACAGCATGCCGAGCGCGAACATGTTCTTGGCCCGCTCGGCGTCCTTGCGGGTGATGTCGAAGGCCTCCAGGGCCTTGACCGTCATCGAGGTGATCGGCACGGCGTGCACGTTGTACTGCTCGAGCGAGCCGTCCTCGAGCGGGTTCACCTGGTAGCCGACCTTGGTCAGGTTGCGCTTGGTGAACTCGTCGGTGTTGATGATCAGGTCGCCGCCGCGGGGCAGGTCCTTGATGTTGGCCTTCAGCGCCGCCGGGTTCATCGCGATCAGCACGTCCGGGGCGTCGCCGGGCGTGAGGATATCGTGATCGGCAAAGTGCAGCTGGAAACTCGACACGCCGGCCAGGGTGCCTGCCGGGGCCCGGATTTCGGCCGGGAAATTCGGCTGGGTGGACAGGTCGTTGCCGAAGATCGCCGTCTCCTGGGTGAACCGGTCTCCGGCGAGCTGCATGCCGTCACCGGAGTCGCCGGCGAACCTGATGATGACGTGATCGAGCTGCTGGACCTGCTTGGTCACAGTGGGAGACCTCCTCGGCATGCCGCGGCCGAACACTCTCGCAGCACCACCCCACGGCCGGGGGCATTAGGACGGTACAAATCTTACGCCCGAACAGGCGGGCCAACGTTCATCTGCCCGTTGATATTCCCAGGCCCGTGGTTATCTGAGCCGGCCGATGTAGTTTGTGACATATTCCGGTAAGAACCTGTGGCCAGGTTTGTGCATAACGTGCCTGGCCCCGCGGCCGCCGAGCCGGCGAGATGGTGTCATCATGGCATGCTGGCCGAACACCGGATCCCGGGAGGTGCATGGCCGTGCGTGCTGACCGGCGGGCCGCGGCGCTGGCCGGAGCGGCCGCGCTGGCCGGAGCGGCCGCCCGGCTGGTGGCCGCCGCGCTGCCGCTGGCCGCCCTGTGTGCCGGGATCGGCGCCCTCGCCGGGGGCGGGACCGGCGCGCTGGCCGGGCTGGCGGCCGCCGTCGTCACGGTGGCCGTGGTGAGCGCGTACTGCGACCGGCTGGCGCTGTCCGCGATGGCGGCCCGGCCGGTAAGCGAGGTCGAGCACCCCGAGCTCTACCGCCTGGTCCGGGAGCTGAGCAAGGCCGGCCGGCTCCCGGTGCCCCGGCTCTTCCTGTCCCCGGCCGAACAGCCCAACTCGTTCACGGCCGGCCGCAACCCGCGCAGCGCCGCCATCTGCTGTACCGACGGCCTGCTCGCCGCGCTCGATGAGGCCGAGCTGCGCGGCATCCTCGGTCACGAACTCGCCCACGTGTCCGGCCGCGACATCCTGCCCGCCACGATCACGGCGGGCCTGGCCGCCGTCCTCACGTTCCCGGCCGTCGCGGCCCGGCCGCTGATGCTGATCCTCGGGCCGCCCGCCGCGCTCGTCGTCCGGCTGTCGGTGAGCCGGGAGCGCGAGTACCGGGCCGACACCGCGGGCGCCCTCCTGATCGGCGACCCGGTGGTCCTGGCCAGCGCCCTGCGCAAGATCGAGGCTGGCGCGGCCGAACTGGCGCGGGTCCCCGACGCCCGGCTCAGCTCGGTGGCCCACCTGATGATCGTCAGCCCGTTCCACCCCGGCGGGCTGGCCCGGCTGTTCGCCACCCACCCGCCCGCCGGCGAGCGCCTGCGCCGCCTCGAAGCCCTGGCCGGCTACCGCCGCTGAGCAGCGTCCGGCCGCTCGACGCAGGCTGGCGCGCCGGGACGGGCTAACCAGACCAGCGGGCTAGCGGTAGTTGGTGAACTGCAGCGCGAAGTCGAACTCTTTGCCCTTCAGCAGCGCGATGACGGCCTGCAGGTCGTCCTTCTTCTTGGCCGAGACGCGCAGTTCCTCACCCTGGACCTGAGCCCGCACGCCCTTCGGCCCCTCGTCCCTGATGATCTTCGAGAGCTTCTTGGCGTTGTCCTGGGTGATGCCCTCCTTGAGGGCGACCGCCATCCGGTACTCCTTGCCGGATAGCTTGGGATCGGCCGCGTCCAGCGTCTTGAGCGACACGCCGCGCTTGACCAGCTTGTCCTTGAACACGTCGAGGACGGCCTTGGCGCGCTCCTCGCTGTTGGCGCGGATGTCCACCGCTTGGTCGCCGGACCAGGCTATGGACGCGCCCACGCCGCGGAAGTCGAACCGCGTACCTATTTCCTTGGCCGCCTGGTTGAGCGCGTTGTCTACTTCCTGGCGGTCGAGCTTGGACACAATGTCAAAGGAAGATTCTTGCGATGCCACAGGACCCAGGCTAGACGCGCCGCGCCGGCCCGTCACGCCGAACGCGCCGGCCGCTCGTCAGAGCCGTTACGGCCCAGCCGGCCATCGGCTAACCGTCTCGTCGCGTTGTGGGCTATCCTTTTCGAGGCCGCCCGCGAGGACGGCCCACGGCAGGTTGCCCGAGTGGCCAAAGGGAGCGGTCTGTAAAACCGTCGGCTCAGCCTACGTTGGTTCGAACCCAACACCTGCCACACATTTCCGCAGGTCAAAGCCGGTGACATCGGACGGTGTCACCGGCTTCCGCGTCCCGGGCGAGCGGTTCCGCAGACCGTCGGCGAAGGTCTGTGGGCCACCCGTGGGCCGGATCAGGCAGCGGACCGCTGTTCGTATCTAATTCTAATATTTACTATGAGCAGGATAAACTACTGTCTCTACGGTTGCTGTGCAGGCATGTGTCCGTTTGGTGTCAGCGCGGTCTGCGGGCCGTCGGCGGGCCGGGAGGGGAATCCACGGACGCATAGCGGACGGCGTCCGCGCCCGTCGCGCGGTCGGTGCAACCGCTGGCTTTCCACGGACGGGCACGGACCACGTCCTTCGGGCAGTCCGAGGACGTGGCCGATCTGCTGGTTGAGGAGGTCCTCGTGGCCGTGGATGCAGTGGCTGTACACGGTGAGCAGGACCGCGACGCTGTTCCCGGCCCGGGCAGCGATCTGGGCGGGGTCCCCTCCGGCGTTCAGCCACAGCGACAAGGCGGCGTGGCGGTTATGCGGAATTCCGCATTAGCGGCATTATGCGGACGGCTGGGTTATGTGCCCTGCCGTGGCGTTTCCGCTGGTAGGAGTGGTGGAGCCCGTATTGCGGTCCGCATAATCCCGGCGAAGCATCACCTTGTTCATTGCTCCACCGAACAGGGGTGATTCTCATGGGAGAGGCAGATGTCAGGGCGGCTGCGGGCCGTGTCCTGGCGGCACTACGCGAGGCAGGAAGGTCCGAGGGCACGATCCGGCGCTACCAGGCTGTGCTGGACCGGTTCGCGGCATTCCTGGCCGGACGCGGCCTGAGCACAGCGAGCGACCAGGCGTGCGCGGACTTCATCGCCGGCCAGACCGGGGCCAGGCTGGAGGCGCTGCGGGAACCGGTGGCTAACAGGGACGTCAACGCGGTCCGCCGGCCGGCGGTCCTGCTGGCGGACGCGCTGGCAGGCCGGGAAATCGCCATCGGCCGTCCGGTGATCGCGGCGAAGGACGGCTGCCCTGCCCGGTTCGGCCCGCTGCGGGACGACTACGTTGCCTCGTGCCGCGCTCGCGGCAACGCCGAGGCGACCCTCGTCGTCAAGGACAAGGCGGCCAGCCGGTTCCTGGGCTACCTGGACGAGGCAGGCGCTGGTGACCTGGCGGCCCTGAGCGTGCGGGATGTGTCGGGTTTCCTGCTGCGGCAGCGCGGGCTGCGCCGCAAGACCGTCGCGGGCCTGAGGTCGGCCCTGGCGGACTTCCTGGGCTTCCTGGCCGCTGCGGGACGGGCGCCGCAGGGCCTGGCCGGCCGGCTGCCGCCGCACCGGCACCTGCGTCACGAGTCCGAGCCGCACCTGTGGACCGCTGAGGAGATCCGGCGGCTGCTGGCCGTGATCGACCGCCAGTCCGCCACCGGCAAGCGCGACTACGCGATGATCCTGCTGACCGCCCGGCTCGGCCTGCGGATCTGCGACCTGCGCCAGCTCGGGCTCGGCGACCTGGACTGGCGGGCGAAGACCTTCACGATCGTCCAGCGCAAGACGGGACGGCCGCTGACCCTGCCGCTGCTGGACGACGTCGGCTGGGCGGTCATCGACTACGTCCGGCACGGCCGCCCCGAAACCGCCTGCACCAGGGTGTTCGTCAAGCACAGTTATCCCTTCGACGCGTTCGGCTGCTCCTCCTCGGTCGCCAGCCGGCTGCCGCGCTACGCGGCCCGCGCGGGGATCGGGTTCCCGCCCGGCCAGGCGCGCGGGATGCATTCCCTGCGCGGGGCGCTGGCCGTGGCCATGATCGGCGGCGGCGCGCCGATGCCGGTGATATCGGCCGTCCTCGGACACGCCTCGACCGACACGACCCAGGCCTACTACCTGCGTTTCGACACCGAACGGCTGCGGTGCTGCGCGCTGGACGCCGAAGACGTCACCGGCCGGGCGGGGGCGGGTGAGCACGGTGCCTGAGACGACGCTGCAGGACCTGGTCGACGGGCTGGCCGCCGCGCGCCACGCCGGCGGGTACAGGTTCAAGGTCCCGGAACGGGTGCTGCGCCAGTTCGCCGGCTATTGCCGGCGGGAGGGCTACCCGGACGGGTCCATCACCAGGGAAGCGGTCAACGGGTTCCTTTACGGCCGTCACCTGCGGGCCTCCACCATCCGGCGCAACGAGCTGGCGCTGCGCCAGCTGGCCGGGTACGCACAGGCGGCCGGCTGGGATGCCTGCACCCCGGCCGCGGCCACCCAGGTCCGCGTCCGCCACCAGCCCCCGTACGTGCTCACCGACGACGAGGTGCGCCGCCTGTTCACCGCGATCGACTCCCAGCCCATGTCCGCCTTCTCGAACAAGGCCATGGTCGACCCGGTCCTGTTCCGGGTGCTCTACGGCGCCGGCCTGAGGGTGTCCGAGGCGCTCAGCCTGACCCTGGCCGACGCGGACACGAGCAGCGGGACGCTGCGGATCCGCGACTCCAAGAACGGCGAGAGCCGGACCGTGCCGGTCACCGGCCGGCTCACCGCGACCCTGGAGGGCTACATCGCGGCCGCGCATCCCGCCCCCGAAACCAGCGACCACGTGTTCTACAGCATCGCGCCCGGCCGGCCGGTCAACCAGTCGACGGTCTACCTGCGGTTCCGCGGCTACCTGGCCGACGCCGGCATCCCCCACTTCACCGGCGGCCCGCACCCGCACTCGCTGCGCCACGGCTTCGCCGTCGCCAACCTGCGCCGCTGGGCCGCGGAAGGCGCGGACCTGGCCGTGACGCTGCCCTACCTGGCGTGCTACATGGGCCACGCCGACCTCCGCGGCACCCAGTACTACCTGCGGCTGACCGCCGACGCCTACCCCGAGGTGATGGCCCGGGCCCAGGTCCGGTTCGGCTACGTCATCCCCGCCCCGCCCGGGGACGAACGGTGAGCCCGCGGCCCGCGCCGCCGCCGGATCTCGCCGGGCGCTGGCTGTCGAAGTTCTTCACCAGCCACCTGGCCGGGGAGCGCGCCGCCTCCCCGAAAACCGTCTCGTCCTACCGGGACGCGATGAAACTGCTGCTCACCTGGTTCAGGGACACGGAGCACATACCGCCGGAGAAGCTGCGCCTGGCCGACATCGACCGGCCCCGCATCCTGCGGTTCCTGGACTGGCTGGAGGCCGGGCGGGGCTGCTCGGCCGCCACCCGCAACCAGCGCCTGGCGGTGATCAAGTCGTTCTGCCGCTACACCGCCGTCGAGCAGCCCGGCCAGCTCGGCCGGGTCACCCAGGTCCTCGCGATCCGGCAGAAGAAGACCCCGGCCCCGCAACTGGACCACCTGGCCGGCGACGAGGTCAAGGCGCTGCTCGCCGAACCCGGCACGGCCAGCGCCCGCGCTGTCCGGGACACCGTCCTGCTCGCCCTGGCCTACGACACCGCCGCCCGCGTCCAGGAACTCTGCGACCTCGACGTCGCCGACATCCGCCGCAGCAGCCCGATGACCATCGTGATCCACGGGAAAGGCTCCAAGATCCGGTACGTGCCCGTGATGGACCCGACCGCCCGGCTCGCCGCCGGCTACCTCGACCACCGCGACCCCCACCCCGGCGTCGGCGCCGACGCCGACCCGCTGTTCGCCGGGCCGGACCACTCCCGGCTGACCCGGTCCGGAGTAGCCAAGCTGCTGACCCGCCACGTGAGCACCGTCCGGGCCCGGGAACCCGGCTGGGCCCCCGGCCTGCCGGTCACGATCGAGAACGCCTACGAGCCGCTCACCCCGGACGCCCTGCCGGACTGGACCTCGGACTCGTCTCTGGTCGCCTGGCTCGACTCGCTCGGGCACTGCCCCCAAGCCCAGGAGGATTATGCGGACCGCAATACGGGCTCCACCACTTCTACCAGCGGAAACTTCACGGCAGGGCACATAACCCAGGCGTCCGCATAATGACGCAGGTCGTAAGGGCGCCGGGCGAGCCCGCTGGCGGCTAGCTCGGGCCCGAGGGCGAGAGCGCGGGCGGAGTGCCAGGCCCGGCCGTAGACCGATTCGCTGAGCGGCCCGCCGCGGGTTCCCCGGAACAGCCGGCCGTCGGGTGCGGTCCCGTAGGCGGTGGAGTGCGCACGGAGCATGTCGACGAGCATCGGAGGGACCGGGACCATCCGGATCGCCCCGTCTGGCCGGTGCTTGAGCCCGCACTGTTCATGGCTGGTCTTGTTGTTGGTCCAGGCGGCAGCGGTCCTGGGCGTGGCCGCGGCCAGCCGGAGCATGCCCCATCCCGAGCCGGGCAGATGGCAGTCGGCGAGGCGCAGGGCGACGGCTTCCTCCGGGCGCAGCGCGGCGTAGTACAGGCACCCGAAGAAGGCGGTCAACTCCGGCTGGGTTCGGGCGACCGCATCCAGCAGGGCGCTGACCTGGGCGGGGCTGGCCACGACGGCGGGGTCGAGGGCTGCTGATGATTGCGGTACCCGCCAGCCGATGCTGTCCAGCGGGTTGTCCGGCAGTAGCCCGGCCTCGGCCGCGTAGCCGAGCGCGCCGTGCAGGACGGCGCGCTTGCGGATGATGGTGTTGGCGGCGGCCCGGCGCCCGTCCAGCCGGAACGTCAGCGCCTCCAGCGCGGTCCGCAGCACCGCAGGCTCGCTGAGGCAGCCGACGGGCAGCGATGCCTGCCGTGCCCAGTCCAGGACCTGCGCGGCCGCGCTGCCCGGCCCGGCCCGGCGGACGGGATTGAAGGCATGCTGGTACAAGACCATGCGCAGCTCGCGCGGATCAGGCCGGTCACGTGCATCCGACCGGGTCAGCACGGGCGTGACCGTGGCCAGCGCCTCGGCCAGGCTGGCCCGGGAGTGCGCGGCCAGGGACGGCCATTTCATCGCGGCGTACGCGGTGGCCACCTGGTACCAGGTGACGATCGCGGGTGCCGGAAGGCTCCATGCCGCCGGCTCGCCGGTCAGCGGATCGAACTCCAGGCCCATCCGGGCAGCGCGGACCAGTTCAGCCTGGTAACTGTCGGCGAGCCTCCTGGTAATGAACGACTTTGACCTGCTGCGGCCCGCCGCCCGCCAGCGGACCTCGAACGGCCGGCGCCGCCCCGCCCGCCGCCGGATCGCGTACACGCTCACATCGAACCTGTTCACCGTTGCCCCCTGTCTCGCGAAAACTGCCCCTAGGCCCACGATCTTCACCGTCTTCGAGGGCACGTCGGAAATCCAGTGGATGATCGTCGGGCGGGCCGTCACCGGGCTGGACGTCCGTTAGGCCTGACGTGTGGATATACCTATCGTTGACCCGGAAGGCGGGCCGTTCCGCGGCCGGGCGGAGCGACATGTTGTCGTGTGTTCAGTTGACCCGGATCGCGCCGATCCCGATAGGCGTTCCAGTCGTAATGGGGTGAATTGGCTGCTCGTGCGGTCGTAGCCTGTCGTTTCAGTCGGCAGGTAATCTGGTAAGGAGGAGCAGGGACAGGGAGGATTCTGGTGACCACGACCGTCACGGTGGAAGTGGATGAGGATGAGCTGACCGCCGCTGCCGGGCTGCTGGGAACGAGCAGTCGCGAGGAGACGCTGCGGAAGCTGGTGGCCAACGCCGCCGCGAGGGCGGCGAACGTTGCCCTTAAGCGTGCCGAGATTGCTGAGCGTGAGGCCGCCGACCGGGCCGAGGATCGGTGACAGGTCGCGAGTACCTGATTGACGCCAGCGCCTACTGGCGTATTGATCGCGGCGCGGTGCTGGCTGGTGCGTGGCGTGATCATCTTGAGCGCGGCCTGGTGTGGATCTGCCCGCCGACGGAAATGGAGATCTGCCGCCGCGCGTCGAAGGATCAGCACGCGGTCCACCTTCGCGAGTTCACCGAGACCTACGTCCGGGTAGAATTGCACCACCGGGCTGGTGTAACGGCCCGAGAGATCCAGACGGATCTGATCGGCTGCGGCCAGGCTGCTGGGGTTCACCCGGTTGACCTACTGGTTGCCGCCACTGCCCTGGGCGACGGCTTCACCGTGCTCACCGACGACGGTGATTACGCCCATCAGATCAGCGCTGTTCGTCCCGAGCTTGGCGTTCGCATGGTTGGTGACGGGCCAGGCTGAATGCCAAGATCGCCCGTCGCTCAGCCTCCGACCACGCTCGTGTAATCGTCAAGAAGCTGGGCGAAGGCGTAGAGCCCAGAGCCTGCTGAGCCGCTCGCCGTCGGCGAGCATGGCGGCAGCGCTGCTAGCCGCCTCTCAGGCGATCAGATCGGCCAGTAGCAGATCGACGATTGTCTCTTCGTGCACGGCGACGTTGTCCGCCATCATGGCCGGGCTCAGCCCGGAATCCCACGGGGTGGTCTCGGCCCGGCCGGTCAGCGTGAGCCGTCGGCCGCCCGGCAGGCGTTCCACCGCCTCGCGGTAGTCGGCGCATCCCAGCCGCCATGGCTGGGCGCCTTGGCCGATGATACGGCGGGCGATCGCGATGCCCGGCCAGTCGAAGTCGCCGTGGTACCGCACCACCGTCCGCCCCAGCAACAGCGACCCGGCTGCCGATGGGTTGCCGGACGTGCAGGCCAGCGGCCGGTCGACGCCGGCGGTGGCTAGCCGTTGCAGCACCTGCGGGTTCTCGCACGCGTGCACGATTTCACCGGGCCGTGTCAATTCGTCGGCTCGGCGCAGCTCGTGCACGGTCAAGTGGGTGATCAGGCCCAGGTCGGCCCGTTCCCGCATCATCGTCGGCCAGCGGCCGGTGCCGGGCGGCCGCAGCCCGTAGGTGATGACGGTCCCCGAGATCTCGTCGGTGCTGACGTCGACCCGCTGCCACAGCAGCCGGCGTTCCGCAGCCGAGGCGGGCGGCGGAACGTCCAGTGCGATCGCCAGCCCCCGCAGCACCAGGGCCGCGGCCGGCGCCGCGTCGTCGAGACCGTGCGCGTCACCGGTGATCGCGCTGGCCAGCTCGGCGATCCCAGTCGGCGTCCGGCCAGAGCTCAGCACTGCGGCCAGCGTGCCGGCCGCGATAGCCAGTGCCTGGCTGGCCTGGTCGTCGGGCAGCCGCGTCAGTATGCCGCCCCGGTGCAGCCAGTCTGTCCAGGGCCGCGTCCAGTCCTGGCCGGCCAGGCCGTGCCCGGTGAGCAGCCGGTCCAGCTCGGCCCACAGCTGCTCACGGCGGACCCGGGCGTCGTACCGCTCGGCCGGCCGGTCCCGTAGGGGGCTGCCGGTCAGTTCGGCCACGACGGCGACCAGCCCCCGCTCGGCCGAGCTCGACCGCAGGGCGTCATCCAGGACGGCCAGCTTCACCTGGTTCGTCCCCGCGCGCACTGGGCGGGCGAGCAGGCCGCTGAGCCGGTCCGCGCCGTCGTCGTCCAGCTCGACCGTGACCGATCCGCGAATCGCGTGCCCGGACTGCTCGAGCCGGTTCCGCAGCACCGGCCACAGCCGCTCCAGGGACGGGGCGGACAGATGGGCCCGCAGCCCGGCCGGGAGGCCGCTCACGTGGTGCTGCGCAAGTGCCGGCTGTGCCCGTCCCAGTGCACGTGAGTGGTCACGGCCGAGCTGCCGCCGCTGCGCCTGACCTCGTACACGTCAAGCCGCGGGACCTGAGGGAAGCAACCCCAGAGGGCGTGGCCGGTCATGACGAAGTCCAGGTCGAGGGTGACTAGCAGGCCCATCAGCTCGGCCACTGTGCCCTCGTCCACCTTGGCGAACGCATCATCGAGCAAGATCAGCCGCAGCGCCCGGCCGTCGTCGCCCAGGCTGGTCAGGTAGCCGTCGGCGGCGGCGAACAGCGTCACGTAGGAGACGAACCGGATTTCGCCCTGGGACAGCTTGGCCCGCCGGGACAGCCGGCGCTGCTGACCTTCCTCCGGGCCGAGGATGGTCACGTTCACCTCGTGCCACTGCCGGTAGTCCAACGCGGCGGCCAGGTGGGCGGCGTAGCCGCTGCTCGGGTCGGCGGAGTGGAACTCCTCGACCCGGTGCCGCAGCAGTTCGGTCAGCTCGCTGTTCTGTGCCTCCGAGCGGACCGAATCTGAGGTCGCCACCAGTTCGAGCACCCGGCCCAGAGCCGTGTGCTCCTCCCGCAGCCCCCAGCCCAGCCGCACTCCGATCCCGTTGCTGGTCCTGATGCTCTTCAGGCTCGTGTTCATGGCCGCGACCAGTTGGCTGGCCTGGTTGACCCGGCGGCGCAGCTCCTCGGCGACTCCGCCGAGGACGAAGCGAGTGAACACCTCCCGCTCGCGGTTGGTCAGCGCCGCCCGGCCGCTGTTCACCCGTTCCGTCAGCGTCCGGGCCGCCCCGGCCAGGGTGCGCTCGTCGCCCGCCCCGGCCACCTCGACCACCAGCACGTCGTCGTCTAGCCGGTAGCGCACGTCGAGCTGGCCGGACACCTCACGGTCAAAGTCACGGAACGCGTTAAGCGCGCTGTTGACCGACGGCACCTGGCGGACCGCGGTGACCGTCGTCAGCACCGCGTTCGCTGCCGCCGCGACCTGGTCCAGCTGATCCGGCTGGACGATGCGGCCCAGCCGTTTGTCGGTGGCCGCCGCGGCTAGGCCGGGGAGCGCGATCGACCGGTTGAACCGCTGCCCCATCCGGGTCATCCAGCCCAGCTGCTTGTCGGCGTCATCGGCGGCCTGCCGGCTCGTCTCCTGGGCGGCACCGAGCTGCGGTCCTAGCTGGCCGACCGCGCCGGTCGCCTTACTCAGGTCCCGGTTGGCCCGTTCCTGGGCTTTCTGGGCCTTGGTCAGCTCGGCCTGGGCCTGTTCGACAGATAGGTCGATGGCGTCGTGCTGGGCTGCCAGCGCGCTGGCTTCGGCGTGCCACCGCGACCAGGCCTCGTCCGCCACCTGCTCGGCGCGGTCGCGCAGCGCCTCCGCGTCCGCCACCCGCTGCAGCTGCTCCTGGTGCCGACGGGCGTGGTCGTCCAGCCGACCCAGTTCCCGGCCCAGCCGCCTGCCGCCGTCCCGTGCCCGGCCCGCCGCCTCGGCCGCCCCTTCCAGCGCCGTTATGCCCGCGGGCAGCCCCTGATGAGCGCACGTGGCCTGGTGCGTAGTCAGCTCGCCGGCCCAGGTGATCCGCGCCTGCCGGGCTCGCTCGGCTTCCCGGGCGGCCCGCGCAGCACTGCGGCTGGCCCGGGCGGCGCTCTCGGCCGCAATCTGGCGGCCCGCGAACAGGTCGGCGGTCCTCGGCGCGGCGCGGACCAGCGCGTCCAGTGCTACCTCGGTGGCGTCCAGGCTGGTCCGCTGCCGCTCTCGCAGCTCGGCCAGCTCGGCCAGCGCAGCCAGTTCAGCGTCGATCTGGGCGATCCGCTCCCGGCGGTGCGCCGCGCGGGCGGCCGCGCCGATGTGCCGGGCCTTGGCGGCGACGTGACGGCCGCGCAGCGGCCCGTTCCGCCAGCGTCCGTCGGCGGACACCGAGGTGGCCGCACTCGGGTGGTCGAAACCGATAGCGACGAGCACCGCCGTGATCGTCGCCGCGGGTAGGCTAGCCGCCGGATCGGCCCGCAGCGCTCCGGCCAGTGACCGCTCCGGAAGCGCAGTGCCTGCGCTGATCAGCAGCTCGCCGTCGGCGGCCTGCACCGTCCCGTCCGGCTGGATGACCGCGCTGAGCAACCCGGCGGCCAGCAGCGCTCCTTCCAGCCCGGCCCGCTGCCCGTCGTTCAGGTGGCTGGCGAAGTCAACGCAGTGCCACAGCGGCTCGCCGCTACGCCCGGCGTCCAGCCAGGGCGGCTCGGCCGGCTTCGGGTCCCGCTCGGCGTCCAGGTCGGCTCGTTCGGCGCGGAGAATTGTCTCCCGTTCGTGGTCGTCGGCCGCGGTCTGGTCCAAGCCCGCGCGCTCGGCCGCCACCGCCGCCCGGGCCGGGCGAGCCGCCGCGTCGGCCACTTCGTTCAGCCCGTCCAGCGACGGCCCGTTGTCGCCGGCCAATACTGTGGCGTCCCGGATCATCGGCCCGAGCAGCGAGTGGGCCGCCCATCTGGTCTCGCCGATCAGCCGCGTAGTCTGCGGATCACGGCACCAGGCGCGCCAGGCTTCGGCCAGGGCGACGGCAGCGCTGTCCCGCGCGACGGCGTGCTCCTCCGCTGTTTGCGCGTCCTCCTCGGCGGCGTCGCCGAGCTGATCGCCCTCGGCTTCTAGCCGCAGTACCTGCTGCTCGGCCTGCTGCAGACGCCTCGCCTCTTGCAGACGCCGCTGGGCCAGGCCCAGTCGTTCGGCGGCGCTGGCGGCTGCGGTCTGGGCCATGTCCTGCGCCGCGGCCAGGTCGGCCGGTGCCACTTCGGCCCGGGCCGCCGCGGGACGGGGCACCGGCTGCGGGTCACCGTCACGCTCGACGCGCAGCAGGGCCGAGTCGGCGCCCTCTGTGTGCTCTACCGTACGGATCTCCTCCGGCAGACCGGCCACGGGCAGGCCCGCGTCGACGAGCGCGTCCCGGGTTACCGCCAGGGCCGCGGCCGCCTCACTGGTCGCGGTATGCAGTTCGCCGAGCGCGCGCCCGGCATCCCGGACCGCCTGCGCGTGGTGGTCCCGGCCCCGCCCGGCCTCGGCCAGCGATTGGTCCGCCGAGCGGGCTAGCTCGGCCACTGTCCGATCCCGCTGCACCAGGTCGTCGGCGGTTTTGAAGATCTCCCGCTTCTCGATGGCCCGCAGTGCCGCCGCGATCTCGTCTCGTTCCTCGGTCAGCTGCTGGACCGCTGCCGCCCGCCGTTCCGATTCCTCTCGCAGCGCCGCCAGCTCCCCGGCGCGCTGGACGGCCAGGTTCCTGGCGTCGGTCACGGCTGTGGCGGCGGAGAGGGTCTCCTGAGCCCGGGTGCGCAGCGTTTCGGCCGCGTAGCGCCGGTAGACGCCGAGGAATTTGTCCACCTCGCGCGCCGAGTCCTCCAGCCGCTGCTGAGCTAGCCGTGTCTCGGTGAGGCCGTCGAGCTGCTCGCCGGCCCGGCTCAGCGCGTCCTCCTGCAGCGGCGGCAGTGATTCGAGCAGAATCTGCGGCAGCCGGCCCTCGTCGATGCGGTTTCCGACATCCGGTGCCCGCAGCGTGTGTACCAGCTGGAGCAGGCCGTCGAAGCGGTCACGTCCCGCGTCGCCGTGCAACCCGAAGACTAGGGCGCGGATGTGGTCGCGGTGGGTGTGGGCCGACTCCGTGATCCGTTCCGCCCCGATCAGCTCGGTCAGCGCGTCGCGCGGCAGCGGCTCCCGGGTGGCGGACATTAGGGGCAGTTCCTCGCCGACCCGCAAGGGGGTGGCGAAGTACCAGACCTTTGAACTGGACGCGGACTGGCTGTGCCGGACCAGCGCGCCGACAGTGAGGTACTGCCCGGGCCGGGCCAGCTCCAGCCACAGGTAGCCGGTGCGGTTCGCCTGGCCCTGCCCGCCGGTGCGCATCAGCTCGTCCAGGCTGACCCGGGCCGCACCGGTGGCGTCCATCCGGCGCCGGTCCGCGTCCAGCAGAAACGGCAGCAGCATCTCCAGCGCCCGGGACTTTCCCGAGCCGTTGGTGCCGCGCAGGATCATCCGGCCACCGCTCAGCGTGAACTCGTTGTCCAGGTAGAACCAGACGTTGACGATGCCGGCCCGCGACAGCCGCCAGCGCTCGTCGAACCGGCGCGGCGGGCGCGGCTGGTTTGGCTGGCTCATGATTCCTCCCCCTCGGTCGGGCGGGCGGTGGGGCGGATGGTCACCTTCGGCTGGTACCGGGCCGCGAACGGGAAGACGGCCAGCCCGCCGTCGGTGGGCTGGGCCAGCCGGAGCGCGGACAACAGCGCCACCACCTCGGCGCGCAGGATGTCCGGCGACTCGGCGTAGTTGTCCTTCCAGGCGGCCTGGTGACGGTTGGCGAGCTCGCCGAGCACGGTATCGACCCGCGTCCAGGAAACGAGAAGAGCCGGGACTGCGCGACCGCCGATCACCACCGTGCTGTCCGGTGCCGGGACGTCTGCGCTCAGCTGGTCGAGCAGCAGCAGAGCGGCCTGCTTGGCGCTGCCGCTGCCGGGAAAGTCCACGTCGGTGAGGCCGCCGGTCCCGCTGGCCGGGTCGTACGCCAGCGCTCCCTCGGACCGGACCTCTAGCACCAGCCCGAAGTTCTCGTCCAGGTGCCGGGCGAGCTCGGTGCGTTCCCGGGACAACACGTCCAGCTCGTCGTCGGGCAGCTCGGCGCGGAACACCGCCGGGCTCTCCACCAGCCGCTGGCGCAGCCGCCGTCGCGGCGGTTCCGCGGCCAGGCGCAGCCAAGTTTCCTCGGCCGTCCCGTACTGGTGCAGCGGGCTGGGCAGAAGGTGAATGAGCAGTGCCCGGTTGATGCTGAGCAGCGCTTCTTCTCCGGGACGCTCGCCCCAGCCGGCGAGCGTCCCGTCGGTCTCGGTCACCACGCCCCAGCCCGCCAGCAGTTTGAGCGCGGCGACCAGCTGACGCCGGTCGCCGATGGTGTCGGTGACAGTGACCGACTGCTCGGCGGCGTCGGCCCGGACCTGGTCGACCAGCGCGGAGATGAGGATCTGCTCGCCCACTCCCGGCGCGAGCAGCGCCCCGCAGGCCAGCGCGAGCAGCACGTAGGTGCGGGCCGTGAACGGCGTGTCGCCGGTACCACGGCGGGCCGCGCGCACGGGAGCCGACGCGGGCAGCGGCGCCTTGACCAGCCGGGCGAACGTCGACTCGACCACCAGCGCGTAACCCAGCTGGGCGGCGAACATCGACTTCAGCGCCGGAGCGTGGCGGCGGACCAGTTCCAGTTCGGCCGGGTTCCGTGACGCGGTCAGGATAGGGGAGGTGAGCAGGTGCCGGGCGGCGATCCGCCGCTGCCCGGCGTCCATCCCCGCGGTGGACACCTGCCGCGCGGTCACTGGGCCACGCTCCACTCCGGTTCCGGCCAGTTCTCCTCCGCGCCCTCGTTGGCTGACATTGTGGTGGCGGCGGACACTGTGAGGCTGAGCCGGACGAACGTGGTGGTGCCATCCGGGCTGCTGACCACCGTGTCGGGGCCGGGGACCGCCCGCAGCCGCAACCCGGCGTCGTGGTCGGTGACTTGCTCCCCCTGTTGGGCCAGCAGCGCTCCCACCAGGTCCAGCAGCAGGTCCCTGGCTGCCGGGGAGATGGTTGCGCCGTGCAGCGCGCCGGCCAGCGCCAGTTCGGCTGCCGCGGCCTGCCGCTGCTCGGCTTCCCGCTCCGCCTCGGCGGTCAGCCGCAGCCGGTCCGCGGTCGGGTCCGGCACCCGGGACGTGCGGCCGCGCATGGTCCGGTCACCGCGTTCGCGCAGCGACACCGGGATCGGCACCGGCTCAGCGTGCCACCAGGAGGTGGTCGGCCCGATCCGCGGATCGGGCTCGTCCGGCCCGAACAGCAGGTGCCGGGCCGGATAGGCGCCGAACGCGGCGTCGTACAGGCGGTGCGCCTGCTCGTCGTCTGCGGCCGAGAACCACCGGGCCAGCCGCAGGAAGTCGGCCCGCCGCGAGAATCCCGTCCCCGAGGAGTCCAGCAGCCGTTTGGCATTGGTGATCAGCTGCCCCAGCGCCTGGCCCGCAGCGCCACGCAACTGCTCCGGCCCAGATGCACCGTGCGAGGCGTCATACCAGGCGGCTAGCTCCTCCCAGTCCGTCCGTGTGCGGCCCTGCGCCCGCTCGACCTGAGTGCCATCCGGCGACGTGAGCCCGGGGAGCGTGGCCAGTGCGTGCAGCACGCGGTCGGCTTGCGCGAGCACCAGGCCGGCCCGGTGCGCAACGGCCGGCGCATGCCGGTTGACGTCGGCGGTGATCAGGTCGATATAGACCAGCAGCAGCTCCTTGAACTGCGCGTACTCCTCGCCGGCGAGGTCGTACCGGCTGAGGATCCCCGCCAGATAGGCGTAGAAGTCCCGTACGCTATCCGTGAACAGCCGCTGGTTGGAGAACACGGTGGTCACTTCGCCTGCCAGCACCTCCGCGTCGAGCGCGTCGCCGTCGGCGTGGCCGCTGCCCAGCAGGGCGAGGAGCCGGTCGAGCGATTGCACGATCTGCCCGAGCAGTTCCCGGGCCACCTCACGAGCCCCGTCGCTGGCGTGCAGGATCTCAACGGCCTGTCGGTGCACCCGGCCGCCCAGTTTGGACACCTGATACCGCGACCGTGACCGAATGTACTCGGCGACGGTCGCCACCCGCGCATCCCGGATCGACGGCACCAGGTTTCCCCAGTCCGCCAGCTGTCGGCACCGCGTCTCTGCCGTGTCCCTGGACAGGCTGAACCCGCGCTCGGCCAGCTGGCCCGCAACCTCCTCTGCGGACAAGTCCGTCAGCAACGTCGCCGAGAACATGTCCATGACCGCGAGATAATCGGTCGACTCCTCGGCGGTCAGATATCGAAAAATATCACGCCGCGCCCCGTCCACCGCCGCGGGATCGCTTGAAGGAGTCACTTCACCAGGCTAGGGGAGCCCACCGACATTCCTACGCTGAAATTCCGGGATCAACCACAGCTGCGCCGACCACCAAATTTAGCGAGCCGTATCAACGGTTCCGACGTCAGATACCCAGCCAACTCTGGCTACCGGTACTACCGAGGTACCTCATAAGACGGGCCGCTTTATCGGGAAAAGGGGGGCTGCTGCACCGGATCGAGTAGAGGCCACCGAGTCCGAGACCGGCGACGAGGGAGACGATGATAATGAGTGGGAATCCTGAAATGCCAGGTCAAAGCCAGAAAGCCGGGCGGACGGTCGGCGTAACCGCTCCCACCGCCCCCGGTCCGTGGCATTTTCCGCCCCGTCCGTGGACCAAGCCCGGTGCGCACGGACGCATAGCGGACGGTGGCGGCCCAGGACGCCGCCTCGAACGGCGTATGTGCTGGTCAGCGGCATGGGTCTCGGGTAGGAGGGACGGGCTGTAAAACCGTCGGCTCAGCCTACGTTGGTTCGAACCCAACACCTGCCACACATCTCCGCAGGTCAGAGCCGGTGGCGCTGGAGTGCGTCACCGGCTTTTCCGCGCAGAACGAGAGGTTACGAAAACCGTCGGCTGTGTCCCGTGGGCTATGCGTGGGCCGGATCCGGGCATCGCCGGGCCTCTGCGGGTATCATCTCAGATGCCGTCTGAGCTGCGGAAACGCTAGTGGCGGCGGGTGCCTGCGTGCGGTATTGCGAGCCAGGCAGGCCCGGTGGCCGTGGGCTGTGCGCGGAACCGGGAACCGGTTCGCGTACAGATAGCGGACAGGGTCCGGGGTGGTGCCGACGGTTCGTATAACCGCTCGCTTTGGCGTCCGCGCCGCGTCTTGTCCTTCAGGTGGACGCTCGGGCTGCTGGTCTGAGGCTTATCGGGTCGGCCGGTTCTCTGGGCCAGCAGGTCGAGCACCGCCCGCATGGTCGCATCGGCCCTGCGGTGCGGGCGGCCATCGGTTCGGTCAGACCCTCGGGCAGCCGGCGCCGGGCGGAGGAACCATGCGGCCGTCGGGCAGGACCTCGCCCATGTCGTCGAACACGATCACCCCGTTGCAGAGCAGGCTCCACCCTTGGCCGGGGTGGAAGGCCACGGTATGGGCGGCGCCGTGGTCCGGGCGATCAGCCGGCGGGCAGGGGGGTTGATGTGGACACATTGCGTACCTCGGGTAGGGACTGCGGATTGTTCTGGTTTGACGGTACGGAACTGCGTTGCGGCCCGGCATCGCCCGAAAGTGTCCGTGCCGGCGGAATGTTTCGCCGGCGGCCCGGGAACGAAGGGACGAGCTCGTCTTTGCGTGTGCGACAGAGAACCGCGGCCTCGGGTTTGCTGGTCAGCGAAGGGCGAGCTCATCTGGTTGCCCCTGGTCGCTGTCTGCGGGAAGGCCAGGGGAGCTGACGGCCTTAACGGAAGCGACGGTGGTGCTTGCCGAGGATCGCCCGGGTTCGGATAGCGTGCGCGGCCGACTGGGCCGCGTCGTGTGCCGGGAGGTCCGTGACCGCCGCGTGCGGCGTGCCTGACGTGCCTGCCGTGCAGTGTCCGCGTCTGCAATCATCTCCTTGACATGCTCGCTGGCGACCTGTTGCAGGATGACTGGATGCACGGTGTCCTCCGTTGCGGGTTTGGCTGGCCGACCGCACGGCCTCTCCCGTGCGGTGATCGTGCCTTGGGTTAAGATCTCGCCGCCCCTTCAGGGGTCGGCTTGGCTGGCCTCCGCGCGATGGCTTCTCATTGCCCGCCTGTCGTTCCGTCATCGCCTGGGTCCACTCGGCGGACTTGAAGCGGTCGAGCTTGACGGCAGCTGTTCCTTCCCTCCTGTCGGTTCTGTGCCTGCACGTTATGAAGCAGCCCCCGGGCGGGGCGTCACCCGAAGGTGGCGCTAGGGGTGGAATCTTCTCGGCGGTATCGGGCGCGGGAGTGCCGCTCGGCGTGGCGGACACGGCTGGCGGTGCGCGGCGGCCTGTGGCGCGCTCGCGGCTTTCGTGCGGCTGGCCGTTGGATGTTCATTGGTTTGCGCCGTCGCGGCGGGTCTTTGCCCAGACGGGCTACTACGATTGGTCCTACCAGCAGCGACACGAAGGATCGCTGGAGGCGCTGAGCGTGCAGGTCACCGATGGCTGAGCCGTCCGCGGCCACACCGTCAGAGGTTGCCGCGCCCGAGCGGGATATCCTGCTGGCCACCAAGCTGCACGTTCCCGTGCCCAGGCCGGAGTTTGTGCCCCGCCCGCGTCTGGCGGGACACCTCGATGAAGGGCTGGGGCGGGGGCTGGTCACGGTGTGCGCCCCGGCCGGGTACGGCAAGACGATCCTGCTGGCCGACTGGGCCCGGAGCGGCCGTTGGCCGGCCGCGTGGCTGTCGCTGGACGCGGGCGACAACGACCCGGGCCGGTTCTGGCGCCATGCTGTTGCCGCGCTGGATCGGGTGCGCCCAGGGATCGCCGGGCGGCTGGGCGCCCTGCTAGGTCCTCCGGCGCCGCCGTCGTTCGAGGGCCTGGTGACCGCTCTGATCAACGAGCTTGCCGCCCAGACCGGTAACGACGACGAGGCGGTACTGGTCCTCGACGACTACCACCTGATCGACGCACAGCAGGTGCACGCGTCGCTTGGGTTCCTGCTGGAGCACCGCCCGCCCGGGCTGTACCTGGTGCTGGCCAGCCGCAGTGACCCGCCGCTGGCGCTGGCACGGCTGCGTGCTCGCGGGCAACTGGCTGAGCTGCGTGCGGCGGAGCTGCGGTTCACGGCCAGCGAGGCGGCGACGTTGCTGCAGCAGATGGCGTCCGGGCCCGGCATGGCGCTGCCCGATGCGGCCGTGGCGGCGCTGGCGGCCCGCACCGAGGGGTGGGCGGCCGGGCTGCAGCTAGCCGCCCTGTCGCTGCGCGGCCAGACAGATTCCGCGGGGTTCGTGGCGGAATTCACCGGCAGCAATCGCTATGTCCTGGATTATCTGGCCGAGGAGGTGCTGGAGCGGCAGAGCGAGCAGGTGCGTACGTTCCTGCTCGAGACCTCGGTGCTGGAGCGCCTCAGCGGCTCGCTGTGCGACGCGGTCACCGGCCGTGCCGGGAGCCAGGCGCTGCTGGAGCAGGTGGAGCGGGCGGGGTTGTTCCTGGTGCCGCTGGATGAGGTGCGCGGCTGGTGGCGCTGGCACCACCTGTTCGCCGACTTGCTGCGCGTCCGGCTGCAGCAGGAACAGCGTGGCCAGGCCGCGCGGCTGCACCGGAACGCGGCGGCCTGGTACGAGGAGCATGGGCTAGCCGATGACGCGATCCGGCACGCGGTGGCCGCGCGGGAGATGACCTGGGCCGCC
The DNA here is from genome assembly GCA_963819785.1 of uncultured Actinomycetes bacterium. Lineage (GTDB taxonomy): Bacteria > Actinomycetota > Actinomycetes > Streptosporangiales > Streptosporangiaceae > Palsa-504. The sequence goes on from CAWFXW010000034.1 coordinate 163,225, forward strand.
CGGCTCATCGAGCAGAACTTCGACGCGACCTACAACCTGCGCGGCGAAGGGGCGACGATTCAGCGGTGGCTGTCGGCGCTCCCCGATGAACTGGTCCGGTCCCGTCCCCGGCTGTTGCTGGCGCAAGCGCTCCTGGCAGCCACCGGCGGGCGGATAGAGGCGGTGGAGCCGCTGCTCGGCGCAGCCGAGCGTGCATACCCGGACGCATCTGATGAGCCATTCGAGCCTACTGCCGGCCGGGCTGCCAGCCTGCTGGTCAATGTTCCCGCGCTGATCGCGCTCCACCGTAGTGATCTCGCCCAGTTCCGCGGTGACGCCGAGGCCACGGCCGCGTTCGCGTCTCGGGCGCTGGCCGAATGCGGCGAGGGCGAACGGCTGCTGAGGTCTAACGTCCAGGGGTTTCTGGCCGGTGCTGAGTGGCTCCGTGGCCGGCTCGCCGAGGCCGAGCACGCCTTCGTGTCCGGCATTGCTGGCTGGCAGGCTGTCGGCCAGCACACCACTACGGCCTGGGGCGTCCATCAACTCGGCCAGGTTCAGCGGGCACGGGGCCGCCTGGATGCGGCCGTCCGGACTTTCGAGCAGATGCTCGAGATCACCGTGGTGTCCGGGCGGCCACCGCTGCCGGCCGCCGGTGTCGCCTACGTCGGCCTAGCCGAGGTGGCCTACCAGCGGGACGAGCTCGATATCGCCCTCCGTCATGTCACCGAGGGCATCGCGCTGTGCCGCCGGTTCCTCTACACCCCGCCGCTGGCCGCCGGCCTGGTAACGCTGGCGTGGATCCGGCAGGCCAGCGGTGATCCGGCCGGGGCCCTGGCCGCGATCGGCGAGGCCGCGCAGGTCGCACCAGGGCCGGCCGGCCTGGTAAACCCCGTCCCGGCGCAGCGGGCGCGGCTGCTGCTGGCCCGGGGTGACCTGGCCGCCGCCGCCCGGTGGACGCGAGATACCGGTCTGGGCGCGGCTGACGAGCCGAACTACCCCCGCGAGCTCGGGCACCTCGTGCTGGCCCGTGTTCTCCTCGCACACGGCCTTCCCGGCCAGGCGCTCGCGCTGCTGGACCGGCTGCACGCGGCCGCGGTCGGCCAGGGCCGTACCGGCAGCGTCATCGAGGTCGGCGCGCTGCGGGCGCTGGCCCTGGCCGCCGACGGCGAGGAAGCCGCCGCCGTCGATGCCCTGTCCGGGACGCTTATGCTGGCCTGTCCCCAGGGCTACGTCCGGGTCTTCGTCGACCAGGGCCCCCCGATGGCCGCGCTGCTGGGTCGGCTGATCGCCGCCCAGCGGTCCGGGCAAGCCGCCGCCGCGATCCCGCTCGGCTGCCTGGCCCGGATCCAGCGCGCGTTCAACGCGCTGCACGCTTTGCAAGACCCCGGGCCGGGCACCACCGCAGCGGTACCGGGCATCGTCGAGCCGCTGACCAGCCGCGAGCTTGAGGTGCTGGAGTTGCTAGCCGCGGGCACGTCGAACCCGCGCATCGCCGGGGAACTCGTGGTCAGCCTCGACACCGTCAAGAAGCACGTCACCCACATCCTGGGCAAGCTCGGCGCCGCAAACCGCACCGAGGCCGTCGCCCGGGCACGGGAACTAGGCCTCATCGGCTAAACGCCCGCTCCCCTTCGTAGCACCCCTTGTTCCACCGCCGGTCGCGAAAGATTCCACCGAGCATGCCCACTATCGAGTGATGCCTGCCGCATTACCGCCGCCATACCGTCCTGGCATGACCCGCCCGCCGGCCACGCGGGCCTCCGTACCAAGAAGCTAAGGAGACCGGCATGCCCGCAACTCGATCCGCAGGCCGCGGCCATCATAACCTCGGCCTGGCCCTGGCTGTCATCGCTGCGGCGCAGCTGATGGTCGTGCTGGACGCGACGATCGTGAACGTTGCGCTGCCGCACATTCAGCGCGCGCTGGGCTTCTCAGGGACCGGCCTGGAGTGGGTCGTCAACGCCTATGCGCTCAGCTTCGGCGGCCTGCTGCTGCTCGGCGGACGCGCCGGTGACCTGCTCGGCCGCCGCCGGGTGTTCATCGCCGGGCTGCTGCTGTTCTCGGCCGCCTCCCTGGCGGGGGGGTTTGCCGCCTCCCAGGCCTGGCTGCTGGCTGCCCGGACCATCCAGGGCATCGGCGGGGCGATGATCGCGCCCACCTCGCTCGCGCTTGTCGTCACCACATTCGACGAGGGCCCGGCCCGGAACCGGGCCATGGGCGTGGTGGCCGCGATGAGCGGCGGCGGCGCGGCGGTCGGCCTGGTCGCCGGCGGCCTGCTCACCTCCTACCTGTCCTGGCGGTGGGTGCTGTTCGTGAACGTGCCTCTCGGCGCCCTGGTGGCCGCTGCCGCTCCGTCCGCGCTCCCCGAGTCGGCCCGCCACGGTGGCCGTTTCGACCTCGCCGGGGCGATCACCGGCACCGGCGGGGTCGCGCTGCTGGTCTACGGCCTGTCCAATGCGAGCGCGGACCAGTCTGGCGTCTCGCACTGGGGCGACACCAAGGTCGTCGCCTCGCTCGCGACGGCTCTGCTGCTGCTGGCCACTTTCGTGATCATCGAGTCCCGGAGCCGCAACGCGCTGATGCCGCTGCGCATCTTCGCCAACCGCAGCCGCTCCGGCGCTTACCTCATCATGCTGCTGACCGCCACCGCCATGTTCGGGATCTTCTTCTTCTTGACCATCTTCGTGCAGGACGTGCTGGGCTACAGCGCGCTGAAGGCCGGCGTGGCGTTCCTGCCGTTCGCCGGCATGATCGTCGTGGTCTCGGGGATCGCCGGCCAGGTGGTCGGCCGCGCCGGCGTCCGGCCGCTGATGCTGGCCGGCGCGGCGGCCACCGCCGGCGGCATGTACTGGTTCTCGCGCATCAGCGTGCACACCACCTACCTAGGCGGGCTGCTCGGCCCGAGCCTGGTCACCAGTGCGGGCCTGGGAATGCTGTTCGTGCCGCTGGCTCTGGTGGCCCTGACCCGGGTCCGCGACCAGGATTCCGGGCTGGCCTCCAGTCTGCTCAGCACCAGCCAGCAGGTCGGTGGCGCGATCGGGCTGGCCGCGCTCGGCACCGTGGTATGGACAGCGGTCGCCAGCAGCGCCCGCAGCCAGATCGCGGCCGCCGCGGCTGTTGGCGCCCGGTCTGGCCGCTCTCTGGCCAGCACCCAAGCGGGGGCATCGATCTATCACAAGGCTCTCGCGGCGGGAATCGACCGCGGGTTCCTGGCCGCCTCGGGTATCGCGCTGGCGGCGCTGGTGGTCGCGGTGGTCGCCATCCGGGTCCGGCCCGAGGCTCCCGCCGCGGCCGGCCCGAGGCAGCTGGCTGGCGCTGAGCCAGCAGCCGAGCCAGCCAGCACGTAACGGCCGTTTACGCGGGCGGCGCCTAGGACGCCGCCCATGCCCCGGAAGGAATGCCTCTATGAGCACGCAGAACCGCGCCAACCCCACCCCGGTCCAGATCCACGCCGATCACGCCTCGCAGAAGCGGCTGGGCAACTGGACCACCGCCCGCGCCTTCCAGGTCCGTGCCCGGCACGCCCATGTCACGATCGACCTGAGGTCGCCGCAGATCCCCGATGGTGACATCGAACTCGACCTGGACCTGGATCGCTCCGCGGTCAAGCTCCTGGTGGCCGCCAACGCGGTCATCGACCACTGGGGCCTTGCCTGGACCGGCACCGGGAAGGTCAAGCGGACCTACCACCACAACCCCGCAGGCACCAGCCGCCGGATCCGGCTGACCGGCCAGGTCTGTCACGGCGAGGTCCGGGTGCAAAGCGGCGGGATCGCCCGGCTGTCGGCCATCGCGTCGCGAGAGTACCTCGCTGACGCTCGTCGCGCCCACGCCGAGGGCAGCATACCCACCCTGGACGACCCCGCCCGAGGCACCTGACGCCGAGGAGCGAGGACATCCGTACACCCAAGGAGAATGAGATGAACATCGCGAGGGCCACCGAGAAAACCACCACCACCACCACCGACACCGGCGGGATGACCACCGGGCTGGTCACCTCTGCGGACGGGACGCCAATCGGCTACCTGCGGGCAGGCCGCGGCCCGGCGGTGGTGCTGCTTCATGGCAGCAATGAGTCGGCCCGCAGTCACCTTCAGCTCGCGCTGGTACTGGCCGGCGAGTTCACCGTCTACCTGCCCGACCGGCGCGGGCGCGGCCTGTCCGGTCCGCACAAGGCCGATCACGGCATGCGCACCGAGGTGGCGGACCTGCAGGCCGTCGTGGCCGAGTCCGGCGCGCAGAAAGTGTTCGGGGTTAGTCTCAGCGCGCTGATCGCCCTGCAGGCCGCCCGCACCACCCCAGCCATTCGCCAGATTGCCGCCTACGAGCCTGCCCTGCTGATGGACACCTCGGGCCGGTACACCAGCTGGGTACGCCGCTTCGACCAGGAGCTGGCCCGTGGCCAGATGGCGGACGCGCTGATCACGAGCCTTCGCGGGCTTGACCTGGCCCCGCCGGCCTTCAAGGTCCTGCCGCGGCGGCTGCTGGCAGCCATCACCAACGCGGCCATGAAGAAAGAAGACGCCCAGGCCGGCGACGGCGACGTCACCATGCGTAAGGTCGCTCCGACCCTGCGCCATGAAGGGCTGCTGCTCGCCGAGATGGCCGGAACCGTCGCCGCCTTCGCCGACGTCCCCGCCGACGTCCTGCTGCTGGGCGGAGACATGAGGCGGCCGGCGTTCATCAGGCCCGCATTCGACGCGCTGGCCCACATCCTGCCGCGTGCCCGGTGCGCGGTCTTCCCCGGCCTGGACCACGGCGGCTCCAGCGATCCCGGGCCAGCCAACCGCGGCGGCAAACCCGAAGCAGTTGCTCCGGAAATCCGGTCCTTCTTCGCCCAGCCATAGACCCCCGTCCGGCCGAACCCAGTCACCAGGAGAAAGAAATGAGTATTCGCCCGACCGTCGTCATCGCCGCGGCGGCCGCCGCGCTGGCAGCCACCCTCATGGCAGGCTCGGCAGCCAGCGCATCGCCACAGCAGCCGGCCATGCACTGGTCAGCAAGCTGGACATCAGCAATGCAACAGCCCGTCGCCAGTACCCCGTCCATGGGAGAGAACTGGTCGACGGAAGGCTTCTCCGATCAGACCGTCCGCCAGCAGGTGCGCGTTAGCGGCGGCGGCAACGTGGTCCGGATCCGCCTATCCAACCTGGACGGGACCGAGCCGCTGCGCCTAGCGGGGGCGACCATCGCCGAGTGCGCTGGCGGCGCGGCAACCAAGCCGGGCACGATGCGTTCCCTGACCTTCCGCGGCAGCCGCTCGGTGACCATCCCTGCCGGGCAGGTCACCGCCTCCGACGCCACCGGCCTGCACGTCGCGCCGCTGGAATCACTGACGGTCACGCTCTACTTCGCGGCCGCCACCGGTCCGTCGACCTTCCACGAAGACGGCCTGACAACCACCTACCAGGCCACGGGTGACCATGCCCGCGACCGCGGAGCTGCGGCCTTCGACGGGCCCACCAGCCACTCGTACTATTACCTGACCGGAGTGGACGTGGCCACCCGCGGCCCCCAGACTGTCGTGGCGTTCGGGGACTCCATCACCAACGGCCACAACTCCACCGTCGGCGGCAACGACCGGTACACCGACGCCCTGGCCGAACGGCTGATCGCGGTGCACAGCCCGCTGTCCGTCGCCAATGCCGGGATCACCGGCAACCTGCTGCTCCACCAGCTCCCCTGCTTCGGCGAGACCGGGATCACCCGATTCCAGCGCGATGCCCTCGGCCAGCCCGGAGTCCGCACCATCATCTTGATGGAAGGATCCAACGACATCTGGGACTCCCAGGACAGCTACGGATGCGGGACCACCCCCGCGGTCACCGCCGGGCAGATCATCGACGGGTTCCGGGCCCTCATCGCCGCTGCCCACGCCCGCGGCATCCGGGTCATCGGCGCCACCATCTTGCCGTTCAAGGCCAACTACGAATCCGCAGCCGACTTCCAGCGCGCCGAAGCGATCCGCCAGGCCGTCAACAACTGGATCCTCAGCTCCGGCCAGTACGACGCCGTCGCGGACTTCGCCGCCGCCGTCGCCGACCCCGCCGACCCGCAGCAGCTCAACCCCAGCTACGACTCCGGCGACCACCTCCACCCCAACGACGCCGGATACCGCGCCATCGCAGCGGGCATCAACATCCGCAACCTGTAACACCCTCATGGACGAAGTCGCAGCGACGCCGTGATGCAGGGCCGGTCTCCGGCCCTGCATCACGCCTCCTCTGTAGATCCCCAGCCGCTGCCAGGGAGCCCAGGAGCCCAGCGCGGCATCTGACCAGCATCTGATACGAGAGAACGGCCATGGAACCCGCCGCGGTCATCTATTACAGCGGAACCGGCACCGTGCGCGCCCTGCCGCAGGCCGCTGCCGACCTCACCACTACTCAGTACGCGCCTGCACCAATCATCGGAGGCATCAATGAGCACGTTCAATCCGAACGAACTCACCTATCCCTTCACGCCACCTACAACGCATGCGGTGGTGATCGCCGGAGGAGGTCCGACGGGGCTGATGCTGGCAGGCGAGCTGGCGTTGGCGCGGGTTGACGTCGTGATTGTCGAGCGGCGCGCAAGCCAGGAGCTCGACGGCTCGCGCTCTGGCGGCCTGCACTCGCGCACGGTCGAGGTGCTCGATCAGCGGGGATCGCCGCGGTTCCTCGAGGGGCGGGCGATGCAGATCGGGTCGCCGGGATCCGCTGGACATCAGCGACTTCCCCACCCGTCACAACTACGGGCTCGCGCTATGGCAGAGCCGCTTCGAGCGGATCCTGGCCGCCTGGGTCAGCGAGCTGGGGGTGCCGATCGCTCGCGACGTGAGGTGACGGGCTTCGCGCAGGACGACACCGGCGTCGACGTCGAGCTGTCCGACGGCCAGTCGCTTCGGGCGGACTACCTCGTCGGCTGCGACGGAGGACGCAGCCTGGTCCGCAAGGCGGCCGGCATCGAGTTCCCCGGGTGGGAGCCGTCAATCAGCTTCCCTGGTCGCCGAGGTCGAGATGAGCGAGGAGCCGGAGTGGGGCATTCGCTATGACGACAACGGCACTCAAGCCGTGGGCAGGCTGGAGGAAGGTAAGCGGGTACGGGTGGTGGTGAGTGAGCGGTATGCCGGGCAGACCGGTGAGCCGGCCCTGCGTGATCTCAGCCGGTCGCTGGTCGCGGTCTGGGGAACGGACTACGGGGTGCACAGCCCGGCCTGGATCTCCCGGTTCACCGATATGGCCCGGCAGGCGGCGTCCTACCGGAAGGGACGCGTGCTGCTGGCCGGCGACGCCGCGCACGTGCATTACCCGGTCGGCGGGCAGGGCCTCAACATCGGCGTGCAGGACGCGGTGAACCTGGGCTGGAAGCTGGCCCAGGTGGTCAAGGGGACATCGCCGGAAGAGCCTGCTGGACACCTACCATGCGGAGCGGCACCCGGTCGCTGCCCGCGTGCTGCGCAACACCATGGCGCAGACCGCGCTCACCCGCCGCGACGAGCGGATCGGCGCTCTGCGCGACACCATGTCCGAGCTGCTGAGCATGGACGAGCCGCGCAAGCGGATCGCCGCGATGATCTCCGGCCTGGACATCCAGTACGACCTCGGTGAGGGGCAGCCGATGCTCGGGCGCCGCATGCCCGATCTCGACCTGGTCACCGCCGACGGCCCGCGACGGGTGTTCACCCTGCTGCACGACGCCCGGCCGGTGCTGCTCAACCTCGGTGAGCCCGGCGGCCTCGACATCGCCACTTGGGCAGACCGGGTTCAGCTCATCGACGCCAAACACGCCGGCCCGTGGGAGCTTCCGGTACTCGGCGCGGTCACTGCTCCCGCGGCCGTGCTGATCCGGCCCGACGGATATGTCGCCTGGGCCGGAGACCTCACCCACCCGGGGCTCCCTGACGCGCTGACCACCTGGTTCGGACCGCCTGCCGCGGTGTAGCGCCAAGAGTCACTCGCGGCCGACCCCGATGCTGCCGCGGCAGAGCGAGCGGATCGCGCCGGACGACCGCATCCTCCCGGCCGAACTGGTCAAGTTCCTGGAGGCCAGCCCACCGGCAAAGCCGATCCCGGAGGCAACAACCCATGCTTTCTCTCCATTTCACTGCCGAGACTTTGTCCAACGGTGTCATCGAACGCGACTTCACCGTGGGCGAGGTCACCGGCGCTCTCTGGTCGCCCGTATCCGGCGCCGATCGCGCTCCGCTGGTACTGATCGGTCACGGCGGCGACCAGCACAAGAACGCACCGGCAATGGCCGGACGTGCGCACCGCATCGCGACCAGTTGCCGTTTCACCGTGGCGGCCATCGACGCGCCCGGACACGGCGGCCGGCCGCGCACCGCGCACGACGAGCAGGAGATTGCCGCGATACAGCAGGCGAGGGCGGCGGGCGAGCCGGTCGGCCCGATCGTCGTCCGGTACAACGCCCACCTGGCCGAGCGCGCCGTACCGGAGTGGCAAGCGACCCTGGACGCCCTTCAGGAACTGCCGGAGATCGGCGCCGAAGGGCCGGTCGGCTACTGGGGCCTGAACATGGGCACTGCGATCGGCGTGCCGCTGGCGGTAGTCGAACCTAGGATCACCGCTGCGGTCTTCGGTCTGTTCTGGCCCGACCTGGCCGAAGTGGCAAGCCAGATCACCATTCCGATCGAGTTCGACATCCAGTGGCACGACGAGTACATCGATCGCCAATCCGGTCTCGTGTTGTTCGACGCCTTCGCCTCGAAGGAAAAGACGTTGCACGCCAATGTGGGCAAGCACGAGGAGCTGCCCAGGTTCGAGGCCGATAGCGCGGGCCAGCGCGGTCGAGCAGGTCATCGGTGACGCATTCCCAGCGCCAGTCAGCCACCCACGACCTCGTGGTAAGCCGCCTGGACGATCTCGGCGGCTTCGTGGATGGCCCGTTCCCGGACGTCGGCGTCGGGGTCAGCGAGTGCGCGCCCGGCGGCGTGCAGGCGGGCGGCCACCGAAGGCCGGCGCTCAATCGCGATGGTGGCGGCCCAGCGCTGATAGAAGTGCCGGATCGGGAAGACGCTGTCTTCGTCGCCGGCCTGGCTGAAAGCGTCCTGGATTTCCTGGAAGAACTCGGGCAGCCGCTGATGCCAGAGCTCGCTGAGGGCGGTGGCAGGCGCGTCGGGTCGGGTCAGATGAACAGGAATGCGGCAGCGGCCAGCATCACCGCTGCCGTCGCTGCGTGGACTCCGTACGCGGTGGCCTTCGGGCCGTCCGCGCCGCAGCACGATGATGGCGTCGCCGACGGGGATGATGGCGGCCGCCAGCATGAACCCGCCCAGCAGGCGCGGTTCCCCGGCAGCGAGCAGGATGAAGACGACGAGTCCTGAGGCAATGTCACGCACGCCCTTGACCGAAAGGTAGGGGTCGGTGCTCCCGCTGTCTTGCCCGATGGCGATCCCGAAGCCGGCCGCGGCAGCCCGGGGCGCAAGGAGAAATCGCGTGCCTATGAAGATGATGCCCAGGCCGAGCAGTCCGGACAGCCCGTAACCGATGTTCGTGAGAACCATGGGTATTCCCTTCCTTTGCCTTAGCGCCGTTCAGCGAGCAATGGCTGATCCCTGCACGGTGGCGGAACATTCAGTGGGTTGCGGCGCTGGCCGCCAGGCCGGCTACCGCGATCGCCATCAGCAGCGCACGAGGGGTGATGACGCTGTTCCAGCGTGACTGGAGGCTCCGGGCGTTGGCAGGAGTCACGCGAGCGATGGCTGCCGCGGTGAGCGCCCGGTTGACTGGTGCCGCCACGCGCAGGTAGAGGCCGAGCCAGGCGAGCATCGCCACGACGGCGATGCCGGCTGCGATGACGCTGGCCGGCGATCCGCTGACCGCCCAGGCCGCCGTGGTGATAGCTGCGGCGAGGGTGCCGATGACGCCGGGGATCGGCAGGCGCCGGTCGCCGTACTGGTGCACGCGGCCCATGACCGCGGCCACCGTAGCATCGTCGAGTTTGGCGAGGGCCGGCCGCTGGACGATGGCGCAGAAGACATCGGTGCCGTAGATGATGCCCGCGGCCATTACCCCGATGATGGCGGCTATGGTGCCGAATACGTTCATGAGCGTCTCCCTGCGCAAGGGGCTGGTGACATCGGAAGACCGTCGGAGGCGTCACTAACCCGGCAGCGGGCTGCTACGCGCTCGCCGCCAGGTTGGGCTGTCGTCGAAAAAGGTGTCATAGCGGGCCTGGACCTCGAGCAGGCTGTCAGGCGGCTGCTGGCCGGTGGCGATCCTGGCCAGGTGGCGGAAGTACTCGAACCGCTCGATGCCGGGGGTGATCACTATCAGCAGATCCGCATCAGATGCCGGTGCGGCCGCGAATGCGTGCGGCAGTCCGGGTGGCACGACGGCGAGATCCCCTTCGCCGGCAAGAAGAAGACGGTCACCGGCCAGCAGTTGCGCGGAGCCGCTGAGCACGTAGAACAGTTCGGCCGACGAGGTGTGGTGATGGGGATTGGCGCCATCGGCGCCGCCCTGAAGGATGACGCGCTGAGCGCTGAGCTTCCCGCCAGTGGAGGGGCTATCGGCCAGGAGCCGGATCGTCTGGGGAGGAAAACCTATTCGCTCTGCGTCTGCGGCGCGGACGAGCACCGCTGCGTGGTCACTGGTAGTTACGTGGGACATGGGACTGCTACCTCCGTGTTTCCTGGTCAGCGGGGTAAGTAATCCAGGTTGGAGCACTGCTCGCGCTGGCTGGTGGGTCACCTGGCTCTTGTCAGGAGCGGCCTTGTGATTGGCGCGATGTGCGCGTCGGCTCATCGCCAGCGCCGGGCGTGACTGCGTCAGGCAGCATGTCCCCGACCATGACCGTTGCCGGGGTATCGGGCTCGGCGGGGCCGATGATGCCGACGTCGGGGCTGGTCCGGACGGCCTGAGCGCGCGCGCCGTGTTCGCCGTGGCGGCGAGGGCTGATTCCGGTGGCAGAGACGAATATCAGCAGCAGGACCCCGGACACGTACACCGCTGAGGAAAGGCCCGGGGCAAGAAGGAGATAACCCAGGCCGGACGTCACCAGCGCAGCGGCCAGCACGACCCCCAGGGGCACCAGCCAGGCAGGCAAGATGCGCGGCCTTCGGGCTACCTGGGCGATAGCCAGAGCCATCGCGGCCAGCAGGAACATCTTCGCCCCGTCCATCCGCGTGATCGCGTGGTACACGGCCCCGGCGGTAGCGGCCCTCCGGTCTGGCACCAGTCCGCGGAACAGCCAGGTGCCCAGGGCCAGCTGCGCCCACGAGACTCCTGCCGCGGCGATCCCGAAGGCGGCCGCGGCCTGCCCGGCGCGGGCATGCCCGCGCCGGCGGGCGGTACGGGCCACCGATATCACCACGGCAGCCAGGGAAACTGCGGCGACGCCCTCATTCAGGACGAACTGGGCCAGGCCCGGCCCGCTGTGCCCGGCAAAGGCAGTCACTACCTGCCTGCCGCTCGCGGCCACGGCGGGGTTCGGCGCCCCCACCGACAGGCTGATGATCCAGGCGGCTGTGTAGCCGATACCCGCCAGTGCGGACAGGCTGACAGTCCCACGTCGACCCGGACGGGCCGTCCGGGTGGACGCAATCTGAGCGGTCATCGTGCTTCTCCTAATAAGAGCGCTTTGGCGAGGGCGGGACGGGCTGCCACATTGCGCGCCTCGGTTGGCGGCACAGATGGTTCTGCGAAGACCGTACGGCCCGATCGCGGGACCGTCATCACACGAAAGTGCACGTGCCGGTGGAATCTTGCGCCGCCGACCGGGCACGAAGGTGCCGTCGGTCATCGCGGCCGGCGCTAACGGATCAGGCCGATGCGGCGGGCCGGGCAATGCCGCGTCGTTAAGGAATCAGGCCCAGTGCACGTGCCCGCGCGACGGCCTCGGTGCGATTTACCGCACCGAGCTTGCCCAGGACATGGCTGACGTGCTTCTTGACCGTGTCGACAGTGACCACGAGCTCATCGGCGATGGCCTGGTTCGGCTTCCCTGCGGCCAGCATCCCTACCACTTCTAGCTCGCGGCTGGTCAGCTCCTCGACCAGGCCAGACACCACAGCGGTCCGCTTCGCGCCAGCGGCGCTGGTGTGGTCGGCGTCGAAGGCACGCTGAAGGCGGGCCAGGCAGCCCAGCGGGACCCGGGCCGCGTCGGCATGGCCGGCCCGCTGCGCGGCGACCAGCCGGGCCAGCAGCCTGGCCATCGGCGGCCCCTCGTCGGCGAAGACCCGCACGTAGCCCTGCGGGCACGCGAGGGTGAGCGCCCCGGCCAGGGCATCCACCGCGCCGGCGTCATCACCGCCAGCCGCCAGCGCCAGCGCCCGCAGCGCCCCGGCTTCGATTACACTGCCGATCCGGTCCTGGGTAATCGCCGCCGCGTGCAGCCGGTCCAGCAGCGCGAGGGCCCGGTCGGGCCGGCCCTGGGCGAGCAGCACCCGGGCCAGCAGCAAATGCCCCGGCTCGTTAGGATAGTCCGGTTCGTCGTCGGCGCCGAGGCCGCCCTCCTGTGTCCAGCGGGCGGCTGCAGCTAGGTCACCCTGGCCCAGCAGCAGCCGGGCCCGCTGGGCCGGGACTGGGTTGAGCAGCCCGGCAGGGACCGGTGCGGCCTGCATGGCCTCGCCGATCGCATCCAGTGCCCCAGCCGGATCACCGCTGGCCTGCCGGATCCACGCCAGCGTCAGCAGGCCTGCGGCCATCGGCGGGGTGTAGACGAACTGCCGGCATAGCGCGATGCCCTTGATGACATGCCGAAGAGCGGTGTCGAGCTCGTTGCGCTGGTAGGCCACCTCGGCCAGGCTCACATACGCCGGGCCAGCGGCCGGCAGCGGCAGCCGACCGGGCGGCGCGGTGATCTCCAGTGCCTGCTGGCAGGTCCGCACAGCCGCGTCCAGGCGGCCCTGAGAGCGCTGGACCTGGGCGAGTTCGTAGCAGCGCCATGCGGTGATAGTGGGCTGCGCGGCGGCCTGCCACCCTGCGACACCGGAAGCGAAGGCACGCTCGGCCGCTGCAAGTCGGCCGTGCAGCCACTCGGCGATGCCCAGATGAATCCGGGTGACGGAAGCTAGCAGCCACTCACCCTCGCCGATCCCGGCCAGGGCTTGCGCGGCGAACGCGGCAGCGCCTTTGGCGTCACCGCGAAGTTCGGCCAGATAGGCGCGCAAGAGCGCGATCCTGACGGGGACGCTGGCCAGCAGGCTGGCCGACCTACCGACCGAGGGCTCGAACGGCTCGTCGGCAGCAGCCGCAGGCGCGCTCTCGGCGCCATCCAGCAGCCCATCCGCCGCCCTGGCGTCGCCACCCGCCAGCGCCATCCAGGCCTGTGCCACCAGCAGTCGCGGGCGGACTTGGACCAGGTCATCGGGGAGCGCCGCAAGCCACCGCTGCAGGGTCGCCCCTTCACCGCGCAGACTGTAGACCGCATCGAAATTCTGCTCGATCAGCCGCGCGGCCCAGATCATTTCCCCGGCCGCCACCGCGTGCCGCACCGCGTCATCGGGCAACCTGTGCTCATCCGACCACGCGGCGGCGGCCCGGTGCAGTGCCGCGGCGCGGGCGGGCTGTTGCTTCAGCAGCCGGGCCCGCAACAAGTCTGCGAACAGGTGGTGGTAGCGCCACCAGCCGCGTACCTCATCCAGCGGTACCAGGAACAAGCCCGCCCGCTCCACCTGTTCCAGCATCGCCTGGTTGCCCGCCCGGCCGGTGGCCGCATCACACAATGCGCCGCTGAGCCGTTCCAGCACCGAGGTTTCCAGGAGGAAGGTGCGCACCTGCTCGCTCTGCCGCTCGAGCACCTCCTCGGCCAGGTAGTCCAGCACGTAACGATGGCTCCCGGTGAAGGCCGCTACGAACCCGTCGACATCATGCTGGCCGCGCAGCGACAAGCCAGCCAGCTGAAGCCCGGCTGCCCACCCCTCGGTCCGCGCCGCCAGCGCCGCCACAGCCGCATCCGATAGGGTCACGCCGGGCGCCGCCGCCAGCTGCTGTAGTAGTGTTGCCGCTTCCTCAGCGGTGAACCGCAACTCCGCAGCGCGCAGCTCGGCCAGCTGCCCACGGGCCCGGTGCCGCGCCAGCGCTAGCGGCGGATCACTGCGGCTGGCCATTATCAGGCGCAGTCCTGGCGGCCGCTGTTCCAGCAGGAACCGGAGAGACGAGTGCACCGGCTCGGAGCTGATCACGTGGTAGTCGTCCAGAACAAGCAGCGCCTCGCCGTCACCTAGCCGGGCGGCTATTTCATTTATCAGCGCCTCCAGCAGCCGTTCGAACGACGGTGGCACGAGCGGGCCGAGCAACGGCCCGACACTCTCGCCGATCCCGGGGCACACCCGGTCCAGCGCGGCGACCACGTAGCGCCAGAACCTGGCCGGGTCATTGTCCGCGGTGTCCAGCGACAGCCACGCGATGGGGCGCCTGCCACGCCGCGCCCAGTCGGCCAGAAGCGCTGTCTTGCCGTATCCAGCCGGGGCACATGCCAGGATCAGGCCCCGCCCTAGACCCTCATCGAGCCGTTCCGCCAGCCGCGGCCGGGGAACCAGGCCCGGGTGCGAACCGGGCACATGAAGTTTGGTGGCCAGCAGCACATCCAGATCTGAGGCCGCGCTCTCAGATGAGATCGCAACGGCCGGCTCATCCACCGGAAGCCTGCACGCTCGGCGCCACCAGCGAACCTCCTGTCGCTGCTGGAACGAGACAACATGGTAGCCGGCTGGCCAGCCCCATCCCATCCCGAAGATCGACTGGGACGGCTTGGCCGCCAAGGGGGCGCTGATGTCAGGACAGGTCCCGGCACGGGTTGATCGGCACTTTGGTGCCCGGTGCCTGCTGGAAGATTCCACCTGGCATGTCCACTTTCGAGTGACGTCTGGGGCTGGCCAGCCCCCTAGCGTGCAGAGGACGCAGCCGCACGCCACTCATCGGGAGGAAAGGAATGGCCGCTCTCAGGCCCGACCAGGCCAAGACCGCCGCCGGCGCCATAATCGGCGCACCCGAGACGCAGGTGACCCCCCGGCCAGGCCGGTACGAGATCGACACCAGTTGTTCGGCCGTCAGGTTCAGGACCCGGCACCTGTTCGGGCTCGCGCCGGTTCGCGGCAGCTTCGCGATCCGGGCCGGGACGGTCGATGTCGCAGAGCCGCCCGCCGGCTCAAGCGTCTACGTGCGAATCGACCCGGCGAGTTTCCGCACCGGGAACGGGCAACGGGACAGCAACGTCCGTTCGGAGCGCCTCCTCGACGCCGGCCGGTACCCGGATATCACATTTCGTTCCGAAGGCGTGGCCGGTCCGGCCTTGACCGGCACGCTGACCGTGCGCAATGTCACCATGCCGGTCACCCTGTCGATCGAGCAGACCGCGGTGACACCGCGGTCGTTCAGCGCGCACGCCACCACGCGCATCGACCGGACCGAGTTCGGCGTGACCGCGTATCGCGGGCTGGCCGCGCGCTACCTCGACATGACCGTGGAGCTCCGTTGCGTACGCAATTGACTGCGGCCGCGGACATGACCGCGCCGGCCGCTGTGCCGACTGGATCGCCTAGACCCAGCGCGGTGATGGTGGCGGGGCTGCGCAAGAGCTACGGCGCGGTGCAGGCCGTGCGCGGAACGAGCTTCACCGTCGAGCACGGGGAGATCTTCGCGCTGCTCGGGCCGAACGGCGCGGGCAAGACCACCACCTTGGAGATTCTCGAGGGGTTCCGCACCCGCGATGCCGGACAGGTCGAAGTGCTCGGCCTTGATCCCGCCGACCGATCGCACGGGCGGGCCCTGCGCGAGCGGATCGGGCTGGTGCTGCAGGACATCGCGGTCGAGCCCTACCTGACGGTCCGGGAGACGATCGCCCGCAACGCCGGTTACTACCCGGCACCACGCGACGTGGACGAGGTGATCGCGCTGGTCGGCCTGGCCGGGCAGACACGGCAGAAGGTCCGGGCTCTTTCTGGTGGCCAGAAGCGGCGGCTGGACCTGGCGCTGGGCCTGATCGGCGGCCCGGAGCTGCTGTTCCTCGACGAGCCGACCACCGGATTCGACCCGAACGCGCGCCGGGATGCATGGCAGATCGTCCGCGACCTGCGCGGCCAGGGAACCACCATCCTGCTCACCACGCACTACATGGAGGAGGCCCAGGCGCTGGCCGACCGGGTGGCGGTGATCTCCGGTGGCCAGATCGTCGCGGCAGGGACGCCAGCCACCATCGGCGGCCGTGACACCGCCCGGGCCCGGATCCGCTTCGCGCTGCCCGCGGGATATACGGCAGCCGACCTGCCCGCCGATGCTGTGCCAGCCGGCGGCCTGGTCACCGTGGAGACCGGGGAGCCGACCCGGACCCTGCACCAGCTGACCGGCTGGGCGCTCCGGCACGGCACGGTGCTGGGCCAGCTCACCGTCGACCGGCCCAGCCTGGAGGACATCTACCTGCGGCTGACCGGCCACGACGGACCCGAGCGCACGACGGAGAGGAATCCACGGTGAGCCTCGCCCACTACCAGGCGCCGCGCCGGGACGTCCCCCTGCTGTGGCACCAGATCCGCTACGAGCAGCTGTCGTTCTGGCGCAACCCGCAAAGCGCGTTCTTCACCTTCCTGTTCCCGCTGGTGATCATCACGATCTTCGGCGCGCTGTTCCGCGGCGCCAGCGGAAGCTCGTATTTCTACGGGCTGTCCGCGCTGCAGTACTACGTGCCGACGATCGCCGCGATCTCCGTGCTGGGCGCCTGCTACAGCCAGCTGGCGATCGTGCTCTCGACGCGGCGGCAGAACGGCATCCTCAAGCGGGTGCGGGCGACGCCGCTGCCGGCCTGGACCTATTTCCTCGGGCTGCTCGCGCACTGCATCACGATCAGCGCCGTGGATGTCGCGCTCATCACCGGCGTCGGCTGCGCCTTCGGGACCCCGCTGCCCACGCACTGGCCCGCGATCGCGGTGGCGCTCGTCCTCGGGGCGGCCAGTTTCTGCGCGCTGGGCGTCGCCGTGGCCTCCCTCATCCGCAATTCCGAGGCCGCGCCGGCGGTCGTGCAGCTGGTCCTGTTCCCCCTGGTCTTCATCTCCGGCAGCTACATGCCGATCCACTCCGACATGCTGAACCGCATCGCCGGCGCGTTGCCGGTGCGGCCGTTCAACCTGGCCCTGCTGGGCCCGTTCGCTCAGCACAGCGGGTTCGACTGGAAGAACCTCGGCGTGCTGCTGGCCTGGGGTGCCGCCGGAACCCTCATCGCCGTGCGCCGCTTCCGCTGGGACCCCAGATCCGAATAATCGCCGCTCCATACGGAGGTAGGCCAATGTGTCCCCATCTGCCCGTGTGCCCGCCGGCTGACCGCCCGGACCGTGCCGCCGCCCGCGCCGTGGCCGTTCACCCCGAGCAGGGGTGGAGCCTGCTCTGCAACGGCGTGATCGTGTTCGACGACCTGGGCGAGATCCGGCCCGGCGGCCCGGTCACTTCTCCTGCGCACACCATGGCGTGCTCCCGGCTTCCCGCGGCGGCGTGACAGGCCCGGCCGGAGGAATCTGTCCGTATCTGGCCGCGGCTATGGGATCAGCCCTAGTTCCCGCGCCCGGGTGACGGCCTCGGTGCGGTTGGTCGCGCCGAGCTTGCCCAGCACGTGGCTGACGTGCTTCTTGACGGTATCGAGGGTGACCACGAGCTGGCTCGCGATGGCCTGGTTCGACCGGCCTGCCGCCAGCATCTCAAGCACCTCCAGTTCACGGCTGGTCAGCTGCTCGACCAGGCCCGGCACCGCCACGGGGGCCGTGCCGGACCGCGGGCCCGGCCCAGTGTGCCCGACGTCAAAGGCGCGCTGGAGCCGGGCCAGGCAGCTGAGCGGGACCTCCGCAACCGCCCCGCCGGACCGCTGGGCCGCGATCAGCCGGGCCAGCAGCGCGGCCATCGGCGGTCCCTCGTCGGCGAAGACCCGGACATAGCCCTGCGGGCACGCCAGGGCGAGCACGTCGGCGAGGGCGGTCACCGCGTCGGCGCCATGGCCGCAGGCGGCCAGCGCCAGCGCCCGCAGCGCGCCGGCCTCGATCACGCTGCCGACCCGGTCCTGGGCGACCGCCGCGGCGTGCAGCCGCTCCAGCAGCGCGAGCGCCTCGGCGGGCCGCTGCTGGGCTAGCAGCACCCGGGCCAGTACCAGGTATCCCGGCTCCCGCGGGTAGCGCGGCTACTGGAGGGCGCTGTCGAGCTCGTTTCGCTGGTAGGCCACTTCGGCCAGGCCCAGATACACGGGGCCGACGGTCGGCGCCGACGGTCGGCCGGGCACTGCAATGGCTTCCAGCGCCTGCTCGTAGGTCTGGATGGCCGTGTCCAGGCGACCCAGGGCCCGCTGAACCCGGGCCGCCTGGACGCGGTGCCATGCGGTCAAAGCCGGCTGGCCGGCCGCCTGCCAGCCCGCAATGCTGGTCGCGAAGGCGCGCTCAGCTTCCGTAAGCCGGCCACGGAGCCACTCGGCCATGGCCAGGAATCCCCGGGCGGTAGAGCTCAGCAGCCACTCGCCTTCCTTGCTTTCGGCCAGGGCCCGCGAGGCGAACGCCGCCCCGTCTTCGGCGTCACCGCGGAGTTGGGCGAGAAAGCCACGACGGATCGCGATCACCGCGGGGACATTCACGAGCATGCTGCCGGCCCGGCCGACGGTAGGCTCGAACGGCTCCTCGGCCGCGCCTGGGGCCGCGCGCTCGGCCGCGTCCAGCAGCGGCTCCATCGCCTCCACCCGACCGCCGGCGATGGCCAGTTGCGCCTGCGCGAGCAGCAGCCGGGGGCGGGACCGGATGAGGTCATCGGGAAGCGCCGATAGCCACCGCTGGAGCGTCGTCCCTTCGCCGCCCAGGTAATAGAGCTCATCGAAATACTGCTCGACCAGCCGGGCGGCCCAGGTCATCTCCCCGGCAGCCACCGCGTGCCGTACCGCGTCGTCGGCCAGCCTGTGCTCCTGGCACCAGGCGGCGGCGTTGCGGTGCAGGAGCACCACCCGGTCGGCCTGTTCCTGCTGCAGGCGGGCGCGCAGCAGGTCGGCAAACAGGTGGTGGTAACGCCACCAGCCGCGCACCTCATCCAGCGGCACCAGGAACAGTCCCGCCCGCTCCACCTGCTCCAGCAGTGACTGGCTCCCGGTCCGGCCGGTGACCGCGTTGCACAGGTCGCCGCTGAGACGCTCCAGCACGGAGGTCTCCAGCAGGAAGGTGCGCACCTGGTCGCTTTGCTGCTCGAGCACCTCCTCGCCCAGGAAGTCCAGGATGAAGCGGTGGCTTCCGGTGAACGCCGACACGAACCCCTCGACATCGGCCTGGCCGCGCAGCGACAGGATGGTCAGCTGCAGCCCGGCCGCCCAGCCCTCGGTCCGGACCGTCAGCGCCGTAACCGCCGTATCGGACAGGGTCCCGCCGGGCCCGGCTGGAGCCTGCTGCAGCAGCGCCGCCGCCTCGGCGGTGGTGAACCGCAGCTCGGCGACGCGCAGCTCGGCCAGCTGCCCGCGGGCGCGCAGCCGGGATAGTGGCAGCGGCGGGTCACTACGGCTGGTCAATACCACGCCTAGCCCGGGCGGCTGGTACTCCAGGAGGAAGGCGAACGACTCGTGCACCGGCTCGGCGTCGATCAGGTGATAGTCGTCCAGGACGAGCAGCGCCCGGTCGTCACCGGGCCGGTCGGCCAGCTCGTTGATCAGGGCGGTGACCAGGCCCCGGTACGAGGACGGGGCGGGCGGCCCGAGCAGCGGCGCCACCCGTTCGCCGATCGCGGGGCAGGCCCGGTCCAGCGCGGCCACCACGTGACGCCAGAACCGGGCCGGGTCGTTGTCTCCCGGATCCAGGCATAGCCAGGCGACCGGATGCTCGCCGCGCTGTACCCACTCGGCCAGCAGGGCGGTCTTGCCGTATCCGGCCGGCGCGCACACCAGGACCAGTCCTTGGGCCAGGCCTTCATCGAGCCGCTCCGTCAGCCGCGGGCGCGGTACGAACCCCGGCCGTGGCCTGGGCAGGTGCAACTTGGTGGCCAGCAGGGCATCTCGCTCGGAGGCCACTTGCGATAGGGCCGCGAAGGGCGGCTCAACCATGTCCCCCACCCTGCCCGGTATTCCCGCCGGCAACCGCGCACGACGAGCGCGAATGCGGACGGCACTTCCGTGCCCGCGCCGCCGCGGAAGATTCCACCCGGCATGTCCACTTTCGGGTGACGCCCCGCGTGCCGGGCCTTCGTTACCTTCGGTCCACAGACCTGCCCAACGTCGATGACATCAGCGCTAGCGGCAAGTCCAATCGGAAAGAGGGGCCTCACATGAAACAGATCCAGAAGACCAAGCGCCATCGCGGATCGGCCGGCGGGCGGCAAGAGCCGCTGGCCGTCGACCCGCGCGACCCGGACATCGTGCACGCCCACCAGATCGGCCCTCGCAGCAGCCGTCCTGGTGCCAGCCGGGCGCGGTCCGGCAGCCACCACCCCGCCGCGCCGGTCCCCGGGCGGTAGCAGGTCATGGCCAGCTCCCTGGTCCTGCTGACCACGCAGGCAACGGCACTGGATGACCCGCTGCCGTGCCACCGCGAGAACCCGCAGCTGTGGTTCTCGGACCTGCCGGCCGACCTACAGCTGGCCAAGGCATACTGCCAGCCCTGCCCGATGCGCCGGGCCTGCCTGGCCGGCGCGGTCGAACGCCGTGAACCGCACGGGGTCTGGGGCGGTGAGATCTTCGCCCGCGGCGCGATCATCACGGAGAAAAGGCCGCGCGGCCGGCCGCCCGGCAAGCTGCGGCCCGTTGTCGGAGTTGACGCGCGCGCGATCGCCTGAGGTGAGCCAGCAAACACCCCTGAGCAGGCAGCCCAGGCAGCCTAGGCGAGTTGGGCGAAGCCCGTAACGGTTACCCGCTGCCGGTCAGGACGCCGCGAAGTGCTTGTGGGCGGCGGCGGGGGCGACGCCGAACGCGTCGACCAGGACGACTCCGGCGGTCAGCGAAAGGGTCCACCAGCGACGTCCGGCGGCGGTGCGCGCGAACCAGCGGCCGGGGACCAGGAGCAGCAGGCTGGTAGCACCACGGTCCGTTCGGGATTAAAAAGATCTCTTCTCCGGAACGACGGTGGTGCGCGCGCCTCGTCAGGGAATCAGGCTGAGCTCGCGTGCGCGGGCCACGGCCTCGGTGCGGTTGGCCGCGCCGAGCTTGCCCAGGACGTGGCTGACGTGCTTCTTGACGGTGTTGAGGGTGACCACGAGCTGGCTCGCGATGGCCTGGTTCGACCTGCCCGCCGCCAGCATCTCCAGCACCTCCAGCTCACGGCCGGTCAGCTGCTCGACCAAGCCCGGCACCGCCGTGACACCGCCCCGGCCGGCATCCGGGACGACGTCCTGCGCGCCAAGCGACCGCTGCAGCCGGGCCAGGCAGCCGAGCGGGACTTCCGCGGCTGCCCCGCCGGACCGCTGGGCCGCGATCAGCCGGGTCAGCAGCGCGGCCATCGGCGGTCCCTCGTCGGCGAAGACCCGGACATAGCCCTGCGGGCAGGCCAGGGTGAGCGCTTCGGCCAGCGCGTCCACCGCGCGGTCTGCTTCACCGCTGGCGGCCAGGGCCAGCGCCCGCAGCGCGCCGATCTCGATCAGGCTGCCGCCCCGGTCCTGCGCGGTCGCCGCCGCGTGCAGCCGGTCCAGCAGCGCCAGCGCCGGGCCGGGCCGGGCCTGGGCCAGCAGGACCCTGGCCAGTACCAGATGCCCCTGTTCCCGGGCGTAGTCCGGCTCGTCGTCCTGGTTGAGGCCGTTCTCCTGCGTCCAGCGGGCGGCTGCGGCGAGGTCGCCCTGGGCCAGCAGCAGCCGGGCCCGCTGCGCAGGGACCGGGTTGAGCGGGCCCGGCGGGCCCGGCGAGGCCTGCTTGGCCTCGGCGATAGCTGCCAGGGCCCCACCCGGATCGCCGCTGGCCTGACGGAGCCGCGCCAGCGTGACCAGCCCGGTGGCCAGCGGCGGGATGTATGCGAACTGGCGGCACAGCGTGATGCCCTCGGTGATACGCCGCAGCGCCGTATCGAGCTCGTTCCGCTGGTAGGCCACCTCCCCAAGGCCCACGTACGCCGGGCCCGCGGCCGGCGGAGGCGGCCGGCCGGGCACTGCGGTCATCTCCAGTGCCTGCCGGCAGGTCCGGGCGGACGCGTCCAGGCCGCCCTGGGCGCGCTGAACCTGGCCGAGTAGATAGAGAACCCATGCCGTCAATGTGGGCAGGCCCGCTGCACGCCACTCGGCGATGCTGGACATGAAGGTGCGCTCAGCCTGGGCCAGCTGACCACGAAGCCACTCACCGACGGCCAGGAATCCCCGGGCGGTAGAGCTCAGCCGCCACTCGCCCTCGTCGGCCTCAGCCATCGCCTGTGAGGCGAATGCCACCGTGGCATCCGCGTCACCACGGAGCTGGGCGAGAAAACCGCGATGGATCGCGATCAGCGCCGGGACGTTCACCAGTAGGCTGCGGGCCCGGCCAACGGTAGGCTCGAACGGCTCCTCCGCTGCGCACGCGTACGCCTGCTGAGCCGCGTCGAGCAGCGGTTCCACCGCCTCCAAGCGGCCGCTGACGAGGGCCAGGAAAGCCTGCGTCAGCAACAGCCGCGGCCGGGACCGGACCAGTTCCTGGGGCATCGCCGAAAGCCACCGGTGAATCGTGGCCCCTTCGCCGCGCAGGTAGAACAGTTCGTCGTAATGCTGCTCGATCAGCCGGGCGGCCCAGGTCATCTCCCCAGCGGCGACCGCGTGCCGGATCGCGTCATCGGCCAACCCGCGCTCCGCGTACCAGGCAGCCGCGTTCCGGTGCAGCCCGGGAACCCGGGCGGGATGTCCGGCCTGCAGGCGGGCGCGGAGCAGGTCGGCGAACAGGTGGTGGTAGCGCCACCAGCCGCGCACCTCGTCCAGCGGTACCACGAACAGCCCGGCCTGTTCGGCCTGCTCCAGCAGCGCCTGGCTGCCAGGCCGGCCGGTAACCGCGTCACACAGCTCCCCCGACAGCCGCTCCAGCACCGAGGTCTGAAGCAAAAACTCACGCACCTGCTCACTCTGGTGCTCCAGCACCTCCTCGGCCAGGTAGTCCAGGACGTAGCGGTGGCTGCCGCTGAACGCCGCGACGAAGCCGTCGACATCGTCCTGCCCGCGCAGCGACAGGCCAGCCAGCTGCAGCCCCGCCGCCCAGCCCTCGGTCCGCGCGGCCAGCGCCGCAGCGACCGCGTCAGGCAGCGGCGCCTCGAGCCGCGCTCCGCCCGGCACGGCGGCGATCTGGGCCAGCAGCGCCGCCGCCTCCCCGGCCGTGAACCGCAGCTCCGCGGCGCGCAGCTCGGTCAGCTGCCCGCGGGCCCGCAGCCGCGCTAGGGCCAGCGGCGGGTCGCTGCGGCTGGTCAGCGCCAGCTGCAGCCCCGGCGGCCGGTGCTCAAGCAGGAACCCGAGCGACCCGTGCACCACCTGCGAGCTGATTACGTGATAATCGTCCAGGATCAGCAGCAGCGCCTCATCTGCGTCAGGCTGCCCGGCTACCTCGTTGATCAGGGCCGTCACCACCGGCTCGAATGACGGCGGTGCGGGAGGCCCGAACAGCGGCGCCAGCCGCTCGCCGATCCCGGGCCGCACCCGGTCCAGCGCGGCCACCAGGTGCCGCCAGAACCTGGCCGGGTCGTTGTCGCCGGCATCCAGCGACAGCCAGGCCACTGGATGCCGGTCACTCCGGACCCACCCAGCCAGCAGGACAGTCTTGCCGTACCCGGCCGGCGCGCAGACCAGGACCAGTCCCCGTCCCCGTCCCTCATCGAGGCGCTTCGCTAGTCGCGGTCGCGGCACCAGATCTGGCCGCAACCCGGGCACGTTCAGCTTGGTGGCCAGCAGAACGTCGCGCTCCGACGTCGCGGCCTCGGCGGCCAGCTCACCCATCGGTAACCTGCACGATCGGCGCCTCCAGCGATCTTGCGTCGCTGCCGCAACCCATCCTAGCCGTGAGGCTCCCGCCCTGAACTCCGGGCCCTGATCCGGGCGGCACCATTGTGCCGGCGCCGTCGCGGCAAAGATTCCACCCGCGTGGGCACCTTCGGGTGACGCCGATCCCGTCCCGGGTTCGTAGCGTGCAGATCCACGGACCTAAACCGAAGGACGGTTACATGGGCTTGAACTCGCGCTACGAGATCCGGGTCAAGGGCATCCTCGACGGGCGGTGGACCACCTGGTTCGGGGACCTCCAGGTCACCAGCGACGGGGAGGAAACCGTCATCTGCGGCCCGGTCGCCGATCAGGCCGCCCTGCACGGGTTGCTGACCAAGGTACGCGACCTCGGGCTGTTCCTGATCTCGGTACGCCACCTCGATCCAGATTGACCATCGCGCGTCGCCGTCCGCTGGAAACACTAGGAGGAGATCATGCACCCGGTCATCATGCGGCAACTCGCAGCCGACCACATCAAGGAGATGCACGTGAGAGCAGAGGAGGCGCGCGTGGCCCGGCGGGCGCGCCGGGCCCGGCGCCGCGCGCCGTCCACGCGGCCAGGGCTTCGGGCCAGCGGGACGCTCAGTTACGACGATCCCCGCCTGGACGCAGCCCAGCGCCCGGCCCTGCACGAGCAGCCCAGCACGCCGCCAATGCCGGTAATGGCCGGCTCGCCGCCAGCTAGCGGCGACGCCACCACGCGACGCGAAACGCTGGACCATTGCCACTGATCAGAGCGAGAGGCGGGGCGGGAGGCTTAATAGATAGTGCGCGGGTCCCAGGCACGCTGCCCAGCAGCGTTAGGGTACGTCAGGCGGGCCGGTAGTAGCCAAGCCGATCAACCTGACATGTCGTGCGAACCTGGTGAAGTCATCGAGATTGATCGTGATGACTGCGTCGATGCCATGCACCAGCGTGGTGGCCACGACATTCGCGCCATGAACCTGGTTGCCGCCGCATTCGATGTCGTCCAGCAAGGCGAGCAGGCGGTCGGCCACCTTGCCGTCCTCGGCGAGCAGACTGGTCCGCCCGCGGAAGGCACGCACATTCGCCAGCGCGTCTGCCAATTTCAGGCCGAGCCCGTTCCTTTCGGCGGGTCGGCTGGCCACGGCGAGATATTCGCGCATGATCTGCCCGCTGGTATACAGCGTCGTTCCGCGGCCTGGCCAGTCGTTGACGATTTCCAGCGCTTGATCGTGTTCGGCCCTGCTCTCGTCGGTTGCGGCCAGCAGCACGTTGGTGTCGAGCATCGCCCGATCAGGGGGCGTGGCCGGGTCAGCGGCCCTCATTGCCATAGATGTCCAGCTCCCGCGCGCGGGCGACCGCCTCGGTGCGGTTGGCCGCGCCGAGCTTGCCGGCGATGGCTGGCAGCACTGTCGCGACTGGTCCCGCGTCGGCGATGGGGCGAGGTGTTCACGGTGACCCCGGCGACGCTGCTCACCTGGCACTGGCGGCTGGTCGCCCGCACGTGGGTCTACACCGGCCGGCACCGTCCGGGTCGGCTGTCTGCGGCAGCCACGATCCGCAAGCTCGTGATCGGCATCGCGATCGACAATCCGACCTAGGGACATCGCCGCGGGCAAGGCGAACTCGTCAAGCTCGCGGTCCGGGTCGGCCCCGATGATGACCCGACCGAGGTGACCGCCGCCCAGCTGCTGGAGGTGGCCGGACGGCTGGCTGCGGCCGGGGCCTGGCGGGACGGCGAATCGGACATCCTGCGCCGAGGTGCTTCTGGCTGCGGGTTTGGAGAGCTGTACGGGCCTGTACATGGCTGTCCGCAGGATCGGCGGTGGAGGAGCCGCCGCGCGCGTACATAAGCGGACAGGGTCTGGGGTGGTGCCGACGGTGCGTATAATCGCTCGCTTTCGTGTGTGGTGACGGATGGGTGATGCCGGCGCCTGCGTCAAGGGCGTCTTCGATCCGCTGGCTGACGGCGTCGTCCTGGCCGTCGGTGCAGTGCAGGTAGACCTCATGCAGGACACGGGCGCTGTTCCCGGCTCGCGCGGCGACCTCGGCGGGCGTGCCGCTGGCGTTCAGCCACAGCGACAGAGCGGCATGCCGCAGGTCATAGGGACGGCGGGCCAGCGCGGTGGCGGCCAGGTCCGGGCCGAGCGCGGCCTGGCGGGCGGCGTGCCAGGCGCGGTCGTACACCGATTCGCTGAGCATGCCGCCGCGGGCGCCGCGGAACAGCTGCCCGTCCCGCGCGGTCCCGAACGCATGCAGGTGCTGGCCGAGCATGCCGACCAGGACCGGCGGGATGGGGACGACACGGATGGTGCCGCCGGGGCGGTGCTTGAGGCCCCGCGGCTCGAACGGCGTGCCAGTGCTGGTCCAGGCGCTCCCTGTGCGCGGGCAGGCGGCGGTGAGGATGATCGTGCCGCGGCCGCGCGCCGGGAGGATGAGGTCATCGCGGCGCAGCGCGACGGCTTCTTCCGGGCGCAGCGCCGCGTAGTACAGGCAGCCGAAGAACCCGGCCAGCTCCGGCCGGATCCGGGCGACCTCGGCTAGGATCACCCCGACCTGCGCCGGGCTGGGCACGGTAGCCGGGCTGACGGCCACCGCAGCCCTGGGCGCGCGCCAGCGCACCAGGCCGGCGGGGTTGGCGGGCAGCAGCCCGAGCTCGACGGCATAGCCCAAGGCGCCGTGGAACACCGCCCGCTTATCGGTGATCGTGTTCGCCGCTGCCGGGGAGCCGTCCAGGCGTATGCACAGCCCGTCCAGGGCCGCCCGGACGGCTCCCCGGTCCCCGCGGCGAACGCCAGGCCCTGGCGGGCCGCGCGGACCAGCTCGGCGCGGTAACTGTCAGCCAGCGCCCGGGACATGAACGACCTCGACTTATCGCGGCCCGCGACCCGCCAGCGGACCTCGAACGCCTTCCGGCCCGGCCTGCGCCGGATCGCGAACACCCGGACATCGAACGAACTCACGGTAAACCCCCCTGCAAGTGACGGGAACCTCACGATCCCAGCCCCGCCACAACAAGAACATCCCGGCTCCGCATGCCACGGCCGCCACCCGCGCACACGCCGTCAGCTCCGCCCCGGCCGCACGCGCCCGCCGGCCGCGACCCGCCTGCCAGCGGCCTGACCCGGTCACTGAACGCTGCGCTGGCCTGTCACATCCGGCATCACCGGTACCCGCGATAACCACCCCCCGCCCGCCGGCAGGCAATACCGTCACGCACGGTAATCACCGACCAGACGCCACCTATGCGGAATACTCACAGAACGATGCCGAGTATGCACCAAGTCCTTGGCGGCAGTTTCGCCTTGCATAGTGCGCAGAACGACGGTCTTTCTGCACCTCACCGGCAGTCGAAGATCTGGATCAGTCCATGTCGCGGGGCCGGTAGGCCAGCCAGCACCCACGGAGCTCACCACCGGCCTGGTCATGCGGCGAGATGCGTCAAAAGCCATGAGAACGCAGGGGCGAGACGGCGATCTGGCATGCATCACCCGAATTGGGATATCTTGCCACCTTCAATGCGTGCTAGCGGGGATAGCGCTCAGGGAATAAGGCCCAGCTCTCGTGCCCGCGCGACGGCCTCGGTCCGGTTGGTCGCGCCGAGCTTGTCCAGGAGGTGGCTGACGTGCTTCTTGACGGTATCGAGAGCGACCACGAGCTCCCCCGCAATGGCCCGGTTCGACTTGCCCGCCGCGAGCATCCCGATCACTTCTAGCTCGCGGCTGGTCAGCGGCTCGACCAGGATCAATTGCCGCGCCAGCCCCTCGCCGAGCGCCTCGACCAGGCGCGGCCGCGGCACAAATCCCGGCTGCAGGCCGGGCACGTGCAACTTGGTGGCCAGCAGCGCATCCTGCCCGGACACGGCAACCCTAGCTGGGGCGGCCTCGGGCTGGTCAGCCATTGGCGACCTACCCCTCAGCGCAACCAGCGATCCTTCCTGCGGCCGCCGGCTACGCCCAGCCTAAGGCATGATGCGCCGCCGCCGGCGGTGCGGTACCACGCTCGCGCGCTCCCGGCACCTGTTCATCGGCCCGGTGCTGAAGACGGACCAGCGGGCGTGAACCGAGTGGAAGGCCGACCCCGTATGTCAGGGACATCTTCCAGCCCGGCATCGGCACCTTCGTGCCCGGTGCCGCCACGCAAGATTCCCCCTGGCATGCCACTTCTGAGTGATGCCCGGCCCGCCAGACCCTCCTAGCGTGCCAAGGACAAACCGCAACTCTCATTAGGAGGACACAGGTGGCTGCTCCCAAGATCGACCAGCTGAAGACCGGCACCGTGAGTGCCCCACCGCCCGAGCTGGCGACATTCCAGCCAGGGCGGTACGAGATCGACACCAGCTGCTCGGAGGTCACGTTCAGTACCCGGCACCTATTTGGCCTGGCGCCGGTTCACGGCAGCTTCGCGATCCGAGCCGGGACGGTGACTATCGTCGAGCCGCTGTCGGATTGCAGCATCCATGCGGAGATCGAGACGGCGAGCTTCCGCAGCGGCAACCGGCAGAGAGACAAGACCGCCCTGTCGGCTGGCCTGCTCGATGCCGCCCAGCACCCCGTCATCACCTTCAGAGCCGACCAGGCAGGCGGCCCGGTCCTGGCCGGCCTTCTGACGGCACATGGCGTGTCCCGGCCGGTCACCCTGGCGGTCGGGCTGTCCGCCGCGTCGTCGCGGTCATTCACGGTCCGCGCGGCAACTCGCATCGACCGGACCGAGTTCGGGGTCACCGCATACCGCGGGCTCGCCGGGCGCCACCTCGATGTGTCGGTGGAGGTCCGGTGCGTACGCAACTAGCCGCAGCGCCCGTCGCCACCTCTGCGAACGCCCCCGCCTCGGCTGGACCGCCCACATCCAGAGCGGTCGCCGTGTCGGAGCTCGGCAAAAGCTACGGCGCCCTGCAGGCCGTGCGGGGAGTGAGTTTCACCGTCGAGCACGGGGAAATCTTCGCGCTGCTCGGGCCGAACAGCGCCGGCCTGCCAGCCGATGCGGTCCCGGGCGATGGCCTAGTCACCATAGAAACCGCCCAGCCGACCGAGACGCTGCATCAGCTGACTGGCTGGGCACTGCGGCATGGCATGGTCCTCGACCAGCTCACGGTCGACCGGCCGAGCCTGGAGGACATCTACCTGCGCCTGACCAGCAATGGCCTATCGAAAGCCTGATGGAAAGAGCACACAATGAACGCTGCGACCCACCAGGCCCCGCGCCATGACCTCGCCCTGCTATGGCACCAGATCCGCTACGAGCAGCTGTCATTCTGGCGTAACCCGCAAAGCGCGTTTTTTACGTTCGTCTTCCCGGTCGTCATCATCACGATCTTCGGCGCGCTGTTCCGCGACAGTGGCGGGAGCACGTACTTCTACGGGATGTCGGCCCTGCAGTACTACGTGCCTACTATCACCGCGGTATCGGTGGTGGGCTCGTGTTACAGCCAGCTGGCGATCGTACTGGCGATGCGCCGTCAGGACGGGATCCTCAAACGCGTACGAGCCACCCCGCTGCCAGCCTGGGCCTACTTCCTCGGGCTGCTAGCGCACTGCGTCGTGGTCAGCACCGTGGACGTCGCCCTCATCGTCGGCATCGGCAGCCTCTACGGAATGCCGTTCCCCACCCACTGGGCCGCGATAGCAGTCGCACTGGTGCTCGGCGCCGGCAGCTTCTGCGCCCTGGGCGTCGCGGTGGCATCCCTGATCCGCAACTCCGAGGCCGCGCCTGCAGTCGTGCAGCTCGTCCTGTTCCCGCTGCTGTTCATCTCCGGCACTTACATGCCCATCCACTCTCAGATGCTGAACCGAATCGCCGGCGCCTTGCCGGTCCGGCCCTTCAACCAGGCACTGCTCGGCCCGTTCGCACAGCACACCAGTTTCGACTGGCGAAGCCTCGCCGTACTGGCCGCCTGGGGCGGCGCCGGAGCCCTCATCGCCATCCGCCGCTTCCGGTGGAACCCGAGACCCGAATAACCGCCAAACAAAACCAGAGGCAAAGGAGTGAGCGATGACTCGCCAGCCCACGAGCACTCAGCGCAGCCGCATCTCGCGGATTGATATCAGCCCGTCTTCCCTGCCCGGTGCTGGCCATGCCGCAGGGCATCACAGCCGCAGCATGTGCTCCGAGAGGAGCGCCGGCCCGATGAAATCTTCCATTCGAATGCGGCCTCTTTTCGGTCTGGTCATCATGCTGGCTGCCGTCCAGCTGATAGGTGCCAGTAGCCCGGCATCAGCGGAACCCCGCACTACCTTGCCGACGGCCCATAACCGGGCCGTAGGCCTGATCATGCCCGTCACGTCGTGCTCCTCGCTGGCCCATCTGGATCTCGCCAGGGTGCCGGGCGCCCCCGGCAAAGTAACGTCGGCCGCTGTCGTGACCGACGTCGTGATTGACAAGCCCGTGTCCTTCTGCGACGTCACCGGCTTCTTCGCGCCGAAGACTCATTTCGAGCTCAAGCTGCCCGACCACCAGCTGGCACGGTCAGTACGTTCAGGAAGGCTGCGATATCTACTGCGGGCACGTCCCGGTGTCCGATTACCCGGACGCCGGCATCACCTGCGCCGCTGTCCAAAACGGGGAAGTGGCGATCGCGGCCGACGATGAAGGGCATACGGGCGGCTCGACTGACGGCTCGTGGGCTAAGGACAGCCCGAGGCTGCGGATCGTGTTCGGCGTGACGTCCGAGCACAGCCTGGCCCAGATGTCCCGGGCAGTCATCACCGCCTTCTACGGGCAGCCAGCCGTCTTTGCGTATTACGACGGATGCTCGACCGGCGGCCGGGAAGCGCTCATGCTGGCGCAACGGTACCCGCGGGATTTCAACGGGATTGTGGCCGGTGCACCCGCCAGTAACCTGGCGCCGCTGGCGCTGTTCAACGCCTGGATGGTGCGCAGCAACACCGCTCCCGATGGTCACCAGATCGTGACTGCGGAGCAGATCCCGGCCCTGCACGCGGCCGTCATCCGTGCCTGCGGGAACGCCCAGGGAATCATCGCCGACCCGCGCCAGTGCGGATTCGACCCCGCCTCGATCCTGTGCCCGCCCGGACACCCTGCCGACTCGTGCCTGACCCAGGCGCAGGTGCGGGCGGTCCGCGCGTTCTACCGCGGCCCGACCGACGGGCGGGGCCGGAGCCTGTTCAACGGCGGTCAGCCGTATGGATCCGAGCTGGCCTGGCCGGGCTACTTCATCATGCCAGCAGCCGACATAGCAGCTCCCGGAGACACCACGGATGCTGTCATGGCGCTGAACTACCTGAAATACATGGCCTTCGTGCCGAACCCGCCAGACAGCTTCAGCCTCGCCGACGTCAGGTTCACCGACGCCGAGTTCCGCAGGCTCAACCTGCTGGGCGACGCCATCTACAACGCCAACGACCCCGGCCTTCGTGCCTTCGCCGCACACGGCGGGAAGCTGATTCTCTACCACGGCTGGGCTGATCAGGCCATCTCGCCCTGGTCGACCCTGGACTACTACGCGGCGGTCGAGCAGAGCGCGGGCGGCTTCCGCGCCAGCCAGGCCTTCTCCCGGCTGTACATGATCCCGGGTGCCTACCACTGCCTGGCTGCGCCGGACCGCAGCATCAATATCGCCGATTTCATGACCCCGCTAATCTCCTGGGTCCAGGACGGGACCGGGCCGGGCGCTGTGCCGGCTGACACCTACACCCAGGGGAAGATCACCTCGCAGGAGACGGTCCAGCCGTACGACGCTCTCGCCCCGGTTACCCCGGCCGCGGGAAGCCTGAACGGCCGCTACGACTACATCGGCAGCTACCAATGACACGGCATGCATCGTCCGGGCTGCCGGGCACGCACGGATCCCCGCAGGTATCCCGTCGCCGCGACGGCCTCGCCGCCCGGAGCGGAACGGAGGTCATGGCAGCCGCAGCCCGTCAGCCCCCCACC
Organism: uncultured Actinomycetes bacterium; assembly: GCA_963819785.1. Lineage (GTDB taxonomy): Bacteria > Actinomycetota > Actinomycetes > Streptosporangiales > Streptosporangiaceae > Palsa-504. The sequence continues at coordinate 194,913 of CAWFXW010000034.1, forward strand.
GGGCACCCCGGCCGGCCTTACCGCCGGCACGCGGCCGGATACTGTCCGAAGCGAGACGGAGGCCGGTCATGCTCGCGATCTTGCTAGCCCTTTTCTCTGCTGCCGGTTACGGGAGCTCCGACTACGCGGGCGGCCTGGCGGCCCGCCGCGCCGGTGTCATCCGCGTCACCATCCTGGCCGAGGGTGTCAGCGCCGTCCTGATGATCCTCATCCTGCCGCTAGCAGGCCTGTCCGCGCCCTCCCCGGCCGCTCTCGCCTGGGGAGCGGTCGCCGGACTCGGCGAAGCGACAGGGGCACTTGCTCTGTTCGCTGGATACCGGAACGCCGAGTTCAGCGTGGCGGGGCCGCTCAGCGCCATCGGCTCAGCGGGATTCTCGGTACTCGCTGGTCTCCTGTTCGGAGAACGGCCCGGCACGCTGGCGATTATCGGAATCGCGCTCGCACTGCCGGCGATCATCGGCGTGTCAGCGAGCCCGGCCGCATCGGGCCGAGCCGGATCTCGTCATCGCGCAGCAGGGGTCGCATGGGGACTAGTCGCCGGTGCCAGTTTCGCGCTCCTGTTTATCGGGCTGAACCGCGCGGGCGCCGGCAGTGGCCTCTGGCCGGCCGCAGCCTCCCAGGTCTGTGCGGTCGTCGCGGTGACCTGCCTGGGCGCCTTGATCGGAGAAGCGCGTCTTCCCCTGCGGAATATCAGCGGGCTGGCGGCGCTGACGGGCGTGACCGGCGCGGCGGGAGAACTGCTGTACTTCTATGCCACGCATGCGGGCCTGCTCGCCGTGACCGCGGTCCTCACCTCGCTGTACCCGGCAGTGACCATCGTGCTCGCCCGTGTGCTCCTAGGCGAGCGGCTCACCATGGCAAGGCTGACCGGGCTCTGCCTCGCCGGCGCGTCAGTCGGACTGATCGCCGCAGCCGGAGCAGGGTAGCGGCAGTGGATAGCCCTCACCGTTGCCGGAATCCTAGTTAGGCTCGACCGCCAGCCTCAGCTAGCGCCGCTGCCGCCGCCGAGCACCCGCAGACCAGGGTTATCAGCGGCTCGGAGGAGTTCGCGCCGCCTGATGCACGGCGGAACACAGATCGCGCCCACGACGAGCATGCAGCTCGGAGCGCGCGACGTGTGATGTCGAGCCGGGTAGCGACGAGGCCGGATTCGCGGGAGGCGCTCGCCCAAACCCATGGTCTGCCTTATCTGCAGAAAATGGAGGGTTGCGCAGCCGCAGCTCCGAGACCCCGAAGTCCAACGGCTCAAAGCGCAGCCATAGAACTGCTGCGCTACCAAGACAAGCGGGACGGGCTCGAATCGGTCAGCGGCCGGCCCATCGCCTCGGCTCCCGCGGCCCCGGCTTGACGATCTGCATCTAGCCTTCTCGCACCTGGCAGATCCCCTATATGGGTACGGAGTGGTGCATCTCCGGCAACCGTGCCTCGAGCGCGTGCTTGGCTAACTCGGCATCGGCATACGCCGCGGACACGAGGTGGCAAGAGTGAGCCAGGACGACACCGCGGTGACCGCGGACATGCGGCCCGGACGGCCCATACCAGGTGACGGCCCGATACTTTGGGGGGCGGCGACGCGCATAAACAGGTCCGCAACGCGGCCGGGATCCCGTTCCCCGGACCACTTATCCAGAGATAACCGGCCGGCCAAGGTCAGCTTGCCGGATTCAGTGACCGGACTGGACGACACGGATCTTGGCATCCCGGGCTGGGCAGGATCCGCGCGGGTCCCGTCCCGGACAGACCGCGCGGTGTGTTCGGGTTCGGGCCGTTCACCTCAGGCGCTCCGCTGCTTCAGACCACCGAGGACGAGCCCGCCGAGGTCGACGGGCGACGCGCCGATGACCCTGACCGGATTCCAGGACAGCATCCGCCGCCTGCTCGGCGAGGATCTGCCCCTGGGTGACGTGACTCTCGGTTCCCTCCACGGGTAGGCATCGATTTCGGCATGCTCGACGCGGTCAACCTCGACTGGAAGCTAGCCGCCGTCATCGGTGGCTGGGCACCGTCCGGCTCGTATCACAACGAGCGCCACTGCGCCGGGGCAGGTGCCTGCTACGCGGAGGGGTGCGGGCTCGGAGGTCAGACGCCGAGGGCCGAGAGTATGTGGCGGGTGGACTGCCGCGTTGGGCGGGCGGGGCTCCCCTGGCCGCAGGGAAGCACGTCGGGTCGGATCAGATAAAGAGGAACGCGGCGGCTGCCAGCATTGATGCCCAGGCCGAGCAGTCCGGACAGCCCGTAACCGATGTTCGTCAGAATCATCGTATTTCTACCCTTCTCTAGCTCCGGCAGCGAGCATGAGTGCTATCTGCACGGAGGCAGAACGTCATGAGGTTGCGGCGCTGGCTGCCAGCCCGGCTACTGCAATCGCCATCAGCAGCGCACGCGGGGTGATGACGCTGTCCCAGCGCGTCTGCAGGCTCCTGGAGTTAGCAGGAGTCACCCCAGCCAGGGCCGCAACAGTGAGCGCGCGGTTAACCGGGGCCGCGACGTGCAGGTAGAGCCGGAGCCATGCGAGCATCGCGATGAAAGCGATGCCAGCTGCGATCACTCCGGCTGGCGATCCGCTGACCGCCCCGTCTACCGTGGTGACCGCTGCGGCGAGGATGCCGAGGACGCCGGGGACCGGCAGTCGCCGGTCCCCGTACTGGTGCACCCGGCCCATGACCGCTGCCACCGCGGCATCGTCGACTTTGGTGAGGGCAGGCCGCTGGACGATGGCGCAGAAGACATCGGTGCCGTAGATGATGCCTGCAGCCATTACCCCGATGATGGCGAGTATGGTCCCGACTGCATTCATAGGAGTCTCCCGTGGAAGCGTTGGCGACGTCCGAAGACAAGCAGGCGTCACGAACCCGGCGGCAGGCTGCTACGCGCTCGCCGCCAGGCCGGGCTGTCGTCGAAAAGGTGTCGTAGCGGGCCTGGACCTCGAGCAGGCTCTCGGGCGGCTGCTGGCCGATGGCGATCCTGGCCAGGTGGCGGAAGTACTCGAACCGCTCGATGCCGGGGGTGATCACTATCAGCAGATCCGCATCAGAGTCCGGTGCGGCCGCGAACGCGTGCGGCAGCCCGGCCGGCACGACGGCGAGGTCCCCTTCGCCTGCAAGAAGGAGACGGTCACCGGCCAGTAGCTGCGCTGAGCCGCTGAGAATATAGAACAGCTCGGACGACGAGGCGTGGTGGTGAGGATTGGCGCCGTCGGCACCGCCCTGAAGGGTGACGCGCTGCGCGCTGAGCTTCCCGCCAGTGGCGGGGCTATCGGTCAGGAGCCGTGACCGTCTGGGGTGGGAACCCGATTCGCTCTGCGTCCTCGGCGCGGACGAGCACCATTGGGTGGTCGCTGGTAGTTGCGTGAGACATGAGACTGCTACCTCCGTGTTCATGGTCAGTGGCGCCAAGTAGTCCAGGCTGGAATGCGCTCTCGCTGACCGATGGTCATCTGGCTGCGATCAAGGCAGCCTTGTGACTGGCGCTATGAGCGCTGGCCGGGGCCGATGATGCCGACGTCGGACCTGTTCCGGATGGCGTGGGCGCGCAGGCCGTGTTCGCCGCGGCGGTGAAGGCTGATTCCGGTGGCAGAGACGAATATCAGCAGCAGGATCCCGGACACGTACACCGCTGAAGAAAGGCCGGCGACGAGAAGGAGATAACCCAGGCCCGAGATCACCAGCGCGGCGGCCAGCACGGCTCCAAGGGCCGCCAGCCAGGTAGGCAGGATGCCCGGCCTCCGCGCCAACTGCGGCAATGGCCAGAGCCATCGCAGCCAGCAGGAGCATCTTCGTCCCGTCCATCCGGGTGATCGCGTGATACACCGTCCCGGCAGAGACGACCCGCCGGTCCGGCACCAGTCCCTCGAATAGCCAGGTGCCCATGGCCAGCTGCGCCCAGGAGATTCCTGCCGCCGCGAGCCCGACGACGGCCGCGGCCTGCCCGGCGCGGGCGCGCCCGGCCCGGCTGGCGGCACGGGCCACCGACATCACCACGACAGCCAGGGCAACGGCCGCGACGCCCTCATTCAGGGCGAACTGGGTCAGAGCCGGCCCGCTATGTCCGGCAAACGCGGTCACTACCTGCCTGCCAGACGCGGCTACCGCAGTGTCACCCGCCAGTGGGGCCGGAACGGGCTGCTGGCAGCCCTCGGCGACGGCGTTGCGGCGTGTTGCCGTCAGCTGACTCTTCAGCGGCCACCTCGCTGGCCATCAGTCGCCTCCAGCGGAAGTTGTCACGCCGCGAAGGCCGGTGGGACGTCGGCCTGGCGGTGCGAGAGAACCGCCTGGCCGTCGGGCAAGATCTCGCCCATGTCGTCGAACGCGATCACCCCATTGCAAAGCAGGCTCCACCCCTGCTCAGGACGAAATGACACGAGACGGGCGGCACCACGGTCCGGGCGGTCTGCCGATGGCACTGGGGCCGGTGCAGACACATTGCGCACCTCCGGTGGATGCTACGGATGGTTCTGCCATGAACGTAGGACCCGATGGCGGCGGCCGGCATCACACGAAAGTGCACGTGCGGGTGGAATCTTGCGCAACCGGCCGTGAGGCACGAAGGTGCCGCGGGTTATTGACAGCGCAGCAGGTCCGGCCACTGCGGCGAGTCAGGCAATGCCGTGTCGTTAAGGAATCAGGCCCAGGGCACGCGCCCGTGCGACCGCCTCGGTGCGGTTTGCCGCACCGAGCTTGCCTAGCACGTGGCTGACGTGCTTCTTGACCGTGTCGACGGTGACCACGAGCTCACGGGCGATCGCCTGGTTTGGCTTGCCTGCGGCCAGCATTTCCATCACTTCAAGTTCGCGGCTCGTCAGCTGCTCGACCAGGCCGGACACTGCAATAATCCGCTTCGCGCCATCGGCATTGCTGTGGTCAGCGTCAAGGGCATGCTGGAGGCGGGCCAGGCAGCCCACCGGTACCCGGGCCCCGGCGGCATCGCCGGCCCGCTTCGCAGCGACCAGCCGGGCCAGCAGCGCAGCCATCGGAGGCCCCTTGTCGGCGAAAACCCGGACGTAGCCCTGCGGGCAGGCAAGGCTCAGGGTCTCCGACAGTGACCTCACCGCCGCGGCCTCGTCACCAGTGGCCGACAGCGCCAGCGCCCGCAGCGCCCCGACTTCGATTACACTCCCGCTCCTCTTCTGATCGACCGCGGCTGTATGCAGGCGATCAAGCAAGGCGAGCGCTTCGCCAGGTTTTCCCTGGGCAAGCAGCAGCTGGGCCAGCACCAGGTGCCCGAGTTCCCGCAGGTAGTCCGCGTCGTCGCCGGATCCGAGGCCGATTTCCTGCGTCCATCGCGCGGCTTCGGCCAGGTCGCCCTGGGCGAGCAGCAGCCACGCCCGCTGCGCCGGGACCGGGTTGAGCAGGCCGGGCGGGCCTGGCGCAGCTTTCATGGCCTCGTCTATCGCCTCCAGGGCCCCCGCCGCACTACCGTTGGCCTGCCGGATCCACGCCAGCGTCAGGAGACCCTCCGCCAGAGGCGCGGTGTGGACAAACCGTCGGCACAACGCGATCCCCTCGTTGACGTGGCCGAGTGCGGCATCGAGTTCGTTCCGCTGGTAGGCGACCTGGGCCAGGCCTACATAAGCGGGGACAGCGGCGGGCTGCGCCGCCCGGCCGCGCGCGGCCGTGATATCTAGCGCGCGCTGGAAAGTCTGCACCGCCGCGTCCAGGTGACCCTGCCCGCGCTGAGCCTGGCCGAGGTGATAGCAGCCCCACATGGCTACGGCGTGCTGGCCAGCCGCCTGCCACCGGGCGAGCCCCGACACCAGCACGCGCTCGGCCTCAGCCAGCTGGCCGCGGAGCCGCAGCGCCACGGCCAGCAGTATCCGGGCACGAGAACCTAGCATCTGCTCGCCTTCGCCAAGCTGGGCCAATGCACGCGAAGCGAACCGCGCGGTGGCGTCGGCATCCCCGCGGAGCGCCGCGAGGTAAGAGCGCTCGATCGCGATTCCGCCGGCGATGTCCGCCAGCAGGCTGGCTTCCACGCCAGAGCTAGGTGTCAGTGGCTCGTCAGCCGCGCCTCCCGACGCTAGCTCGGCGGCGTCAAGCAGCGGCCCGGCCGCCGCTGCGCGGCCACTGGCATTTGCCATTTGCGCCTGCGCAAGGAGCAGCCGGGGCCGGGGCTGGCGGGGACCGGGCGGCTGGCCCTTGCGGCCGCGGGGACGGGCGGCGGGCCGGTCCGGTGGCGGGGCCATGATGGTGATCTGTACCCGGGTGATCCGGGTGGGCAGTTCGGGCCGGTCCTGTTCGCGGACGCGCCATCGGGAGGTGGAGCATTTCACTTTCCGGGCGCTGTAGCGTGGCCGCCGGGCGGGCAGCAGGCCTGCCAGGACGGCGCGGCCGATCCGGCCGGTGTCGCCCGGGTCGCCGGGGTCTTCGATGCCGCGCGCGGTGATGACCTGTTCCCGCGCGGCTTCGAGCGCTACGGTGAAGCTGGCCCGGTCCGGGTCGGTGCCCGGGACGTTTCCGGTGGCGGTCACCATTGCCATGCGCAACGCCTGGTAGACGGTCAGCAACGCCCATAGTTCCTGCTCGGCGCCGGGCCGGTCGCGGGAGCGGAGCACATACCCGCCGAGCAGGGTGTGCCGCAGCGCGAGGTAGGCGACCTCGATCTCCCACCGCTCATGGTAGAGGCGGACCAGTTCCCCGGCCGGGTAGCGGCGCCAGTCCAGCAAGGTGGTGATCAGCCGGTAGCCGTCCCCGAGCCGGGTCCCGTCGGCGCCGTGCACGTCCAGGCCGGCCTCGATGATCCGTACCTCGAGGCTGTCGATCCGGGACAGGCAGGACCCGTCGGGCAAGACCTCCAGGACCGGGGGCTTGCGGGCGGCGCTGCCGCGGACCAGGACGTGCGCCCCGGTCGCGGCGGCCTCCTTCAGCAGCTCCGCCGCATCGTAGGCCCGGTCGGCCAGCAGCAGCATCCCCGGGCGGAGCAAGGGGACGAGCTTGCGGGCCAGCGGCACCTCGCTGCGCTCGCCCTTCCCGCCGATGACGGCGCCGAGCAGCCCGCGGGTGCCGGTCTCGGCCAGGGCCACGATCCGCATGGCCGGGTACCCGGCCAGGCCCAGACAGGTCATCGTCTTGCCCAGCCAGGACCGGTTCCGGCCGCTGTCGGGCACCTTGACCGAGTTCAGGCCGTCGAACGAGACCGTGCGCAGCCCCCGGTAGAAGACGCCCGGGGTTCCCGGCGGCGCGAGCGGGACCGCGACCGTCTCGAACATGGCCTTCACGGGGGCCGGGCCGAGACGACGGCGCAGGTCCCGCAGCGCCTTCTCCGACGGGCGCGGCAGGCCAAGGTCCTCCAGCGCGGCGGTCATCTTGCCCCATACCCGCAGGTAGCCGATCCCGGGGAACAGCGCCATCGCGAGCACGAAGTAGATCCCGGCGCGCGAGGGCAGCGCCCGCATCCGCTTCTGCACCGTCCTGGTGCCCTCCAGCACGTCATCGGCCAGCTCAAACGGCAGGTACCGGGTCAGCTCACCCAGGTGACCCGGAGCCAGCACACCCGCGGCGACCGTGATCAGGCACGGCACGGTCACCATGGCACAATCATTCAACGGAGCTCCTGTCCAGCTCGAAGGTGATGTCGCAATCCCTCGATCTACAGGAGCTCCGCCGCGCTCACCAGGACAGCACACAACCCGCAACCTGAACGTGACCGGAACAGATTGACAGCTAACGCAGAGCGCTAACGACGCGGCATTGGCTGCGCGGGCGCTTCGCGCCCCCTGACCCAGCCGGCCGCTCGCAGCAACCGGCAGCGATCAAGGCAAGGGAGCACAGTGAAGCACGCCCCAAAACGGTAAACGGCCCATCGCGGAGCCACTTGCAAACACCGCCGCGATGCAGGTAAGCGGACGGGAATCGGGGCCAGGGAGCGGTGTGGGTAGCCGCTTGACGGGGTTCCGGTGCCCGTTCCGGGGCGTGCCCTAGCTTGACGTTTGCCGCCGAGTCGAGCGTCCATCCCGGTGTGTCCGCCCCGGCCCGCGTGATTTCCCGGGGAAGGGGGCGGCCCGGGAAGGCGGGTGCGCTGATGGCTGGGCTGGCGGTCCGGGAGACCGTGACGCTTGCGGGGCGGGCGGAGCGGGCGCGGCTGGCCCGCGCGTTCGTGGAGGGGCTGCTAGGCCCCGGGCATCCGTGCGGGGACGTGGCAGCGTTGCTGGTGGACGAGCTTTTCGTCAACAGCATCCGGCATAGCGGCTCGGGTGCTCCCGGAGAGACGGTTACGGTCGCGGTCAGGACGGCGAACGGCGTTATCCGGAGTAGGTGAACGGGTACCCCGATCCGGCGCGATATCTCCCGGACCTGGTCGACGGTTAGTGCCTGCTGCCTCCGAAGCACGTTCGAGACCCAGCTCTGGGTGTACCCCGCCGCCAGGGCCAGCTGTTTCTGCTTCCAGCCGTGCGCTTGCCGGATCTCCTCCAGCAGCGTTGCGAAGTCGCAGCTTGCGAGTGCAGCCCGTGCGAGCGGGCGCTGTTCGACCGGCAGCACCTCGCCGACCCCGGCGCAGGCGATGACCTGGCCACATGGGTGTGGGACACCGCGCCGATGCGCGAGGCGCTGGCCCGGCTGGACTTCCAGGCCGTCCTGGTCATCTACCGGGCGGCGGCCGGGGTGACGCGCCGGGAGCTGGGCGAGCGGGCCGGCCTGTCGGAAAGCGCGATCTGGTACTGGGAAGCCGGGACGCGGCAGGGCATCTACGACATCCGCCAGCTCCTGCAGCTCGCGGACTCGCTGAAGGCACCGCGCCTGGCCCTGCTCCCGGTGATCCTCGGCCAGCCCCGCGCCCTCAGCGACCTGCTGCCCGGCCCGGCGGCCCTCCCGGCAGGAGGCGCCGGCCATGGCTGACCAGCAGGCACCCGCGCCTCCCGGCGCGGCAACGGGCGCGGCAGCGCGGGCGCTGGCCGCCCGGCTGGCGCAGCACGGCTACCAGGTGAGCTTCCCGCCCCACCTGGGACGGCATCGAGATCGAGTGGCACTACCAGCCCCCGGCCGGGCAGCCTGCCGGCCCGGACCAGGTCGCCGCTGCCCTGCTCGCCCACCTGGCCGCCCTCGACGGCCGTGATGACCGGAAGGACGACCCGACGTGACAACCACCTGTCTTGCCGACCGCACCGCGCCGGGCCGCAGCCGCGCCTGGGGTCCGGTCACCAGCGGGAGAACGTCACGTTCAAGGGCATCGTCGGCCTGGAGCTGAAGGCCCGGGGCCTGGACGTGGAACTGGCGGTCTACTGCGACGAGACCGCCTTCGACACCTTCGCCGAGATCATCGCGACCGTTCCAGGGCAAGGTGACGGCGGCGGGCAGGTCTGCGTGGCTGACGACGGCGGCCTGACCTGGACGCGCGACTACCTGGCCGAGGCCGCCGCCCTCGTTTCCGCGGAGGGCCTCTGCGGCCAGGTCGCTGACCCGGCCAGCATCGCCGGCAACCGGACGCAGCACACGGGCGGGCACTCTCGTCTTGCCGCAGGCCAGGCAGCTCCCCACCACCACGGCCAGGCCCAGGCCGCCACGGCGGGCGCGGCGCGGGCCGCGCCGTTCGCCGCCCAGTGGCCCTACCGGAGCTTCCTCGAACTGGGCGCGCTGGCGGGCGCTGTGCCCTGCGCCCGGCTGCACGCCCGCCTCGTCCTGCTGGAATGCGGCCTGGCCGCGCTCAGCGAGAGCCTCGAACTGGTCGTGTCGGAACTGGTCACCAACGGGGTGCGGGCCTCCCGCGCGATGGGGCGGGACGCCGTCCGGATATGGCTGGTCTCCGACCTGGGCCGGGTCGTGGTCTTCGTCTGGGACGCCAGCCCGCGGCCTCCTGCGCAGGCCGCAGACCCTGGCGCGGACGCCTTGAGCGGGCGCGGCCTGCTGCTGGTCGAGGCCCTCAGCGAGCGCTGGGGGCCACTTCGGCTACGACGGCGACGGCAAGGTTGTCTGGGCGCTGCTGGAGGCGGCCCCTGCCGCGCCTGGTGCTTCGGCCGCCGGCTTCATCCCCTAGCCCGCACGGCAGAAAGCGAGCGCCCGCCCGTGCTGGGCGGGCGGCTGGAAGGAGTACCTGCGATGTTCGACAGCCTCAACGACCAGGCGCTGCGCGTCGCCCACGACGCCGCCCGCGTGCTGTATGACAACCACCGCGCGCTCGGGCTGGACGTGCTGGCGGTCAAGCTCGACACGCTGCGCGTCGACCTCGCCGTGGAACTGGAAAACCGGGGCAAGCCGCTCACCCCGGCCGACGGTCAGCCAGCCCCCGCCACCTGAGGCATACCAGGCTCACGCGCGGGACCAGCCCGCGCGCCTTGAACTGCGAAGGAGAACCGATCGCGATGACCAGTGCAAGTGACCACTGGGGGCTTATTCTCCCATCTTGCCGTACAGCAGCCGCGTGCCGGCCGGATCGGCCGGCCCTTCGCGTGAGCGGCGACGCGCACGCTCACCACGGGGGCAGGACCGGCGGCGGCCCGGCCGGATCGACTTCGAGGCCGGTCCCGTCGCCACGGCCGATCAGCCAGGCCAGCACCGTCCGCGGCGGCCCGGACACCCGGGCCGTCCCCTCGGCGTCCGCGGGGCCGATCCGGAACGCCTGCCCGGTGCCGGTCACCTCGACCAGGCAGGCGGGCGCGTCGTCCCGGTCGGCGAACGACCCGGCGACGTCGGGCAGCCGCTCGGCGGCGAAGCCGTCCGGCCAGTCGGCGACCCGGTACCCGATGCCCAGGTCCACGTGGTGGATCTCCAGCTCAGACAGCCGCCGCGTCAGCGTGTACCAGGCCGGGTGCGCCTTCCCGCGAATGCCGTGCACGCTGGCCTGCCAGGCCGCCTCCGACAGGCTCGCGGCCTCGGCCGCCAGCGCCGCGGCCGACTCCACGACGTCGGCGCGCAGTTCGGCCGCGGAACGCCCCGCTCCGGCCTCGATGTCCTCGTCGCGGGCGGCGGCGCTCGGGTACTGCGGCGTCATCACCCCGGTACGCGCCCAGGTCAGCAGGTTGCGCAGCCCGTCCGCGCCGCGCGCGAGGTGGGTCAGCAGGTGCCCGCGGGTCCAGCCGGGCAGCAGCGAGGGCTCCCGCGCCCGCGCGTCGGTGATCGCGGCCGTGCCCGCAAGCAGCCGCCCGGTCGACTCGTCTACCCAGCCGCGAAGCACCGCCGGGTCCGCAGTGGAAGTCATGCCGCGATGCTACAAGTCCGGCAAGCCCACCGGGCGAGCCGCCGGGACGCCAGCGGGTCTACGCCCAGGTGCAGCCGTTCGACGGCACCTGGAAGGTCACCACCCTGGTCGTGGAGAAGGCGGGAACGTGCTGACCCGCGCCCTCGTCTCAGTGCTGGCGGCCGGGCTGGCAGCGGTCCTGATGCTGGCCGCCGGGCAGCAGGCCGCGCTGGCCGGCGGCGGGCCGGGCGGGGGCAACCTGGTCGGCAGTGTCACGTGCGGCCAGTCGTACTCGCCGCAGTGCGATGTGACGGCCTGGTCCGGCCCGTCGGCCGGCACCCGGCCGGCCCCGGCACCCAGGCGGGCGGCCAGCAGGCGGCCAGGACCTCCGCCGGGGGCGGAGCGGCGGGCGGCTGCCAGGGCACGGTGAACAAGACGTTCGGCTGCGTCCCGGCCGGCTGCCAGGTCACGGTGCAGACGCTGGCCTGCCCCGATCGGCGCGGTCCCGGCGGGCGCTCCCGCTGGGGCCGGGGCGGCGCCGCCGGTCCTGGCCGCACTCGCCCGCCAGACCCTGGGGCTGCCCAGCCCGGTGATCCGCTCCAGCCCCGCCCAGAACGCCCTGCAGCTCACGAACTTGCCGACCTGGCTGTGGATCAACCCGGCGGAGTGGGTGCCGGAGTCGAAGACGGCGACGGTGCCGGGGGAGAGCGTGACGGCGACCGCCACCCCGGTCTCGGTCACCTGGCACCCCGGCGACGGCTCGACGGTGACCTGCCAGGGGGCGGGTACCCCGTACACGAGCGCGGATAACCCGGCTGCGGCGTCGCCGGACTGCGGGCACACCTACACCAGCTCCAGCGCGGGGCAGCCGGGCGGTGCTTTCCAGGTGACGGCCACGATCACCTGGGACGTCACCTGGCAGGGAGCCGGCGGCGCGGGTGGGGTGCTGGCGCCGCTGTTCACGACCGCCGTGGCGGCGTTCCGGGTTGCGGAGTCCCAGGCGCTGAACACCAGCGGCGGGACCTGACGCCCGCCGGGCGCCGGCGCGGTCTCCGAGGCAAGGGGAGGAACCGCGTCCGCGTGCAGGACCAAGGCGCCCTTGGCCCTCCAGGCCCGCGCCGGACGTGAAAAGCGACGGTCAGCGGACCACCGCCGTGCGACGGGCAGGACCAGCGGAAAGGCAGCCCGAGGTATATCGCAGGATACGCGAAAGGTACAAGCCAGGTACACGGAACTCCCGTAACAGCCGACAAATTTTGCCCCTCTGGCACCTAATTTCGGGATCGGACGTGAAAAAGAGTCTCAAAAACCCGATTTCTGTAGATGAGGGGGACGAGGGAGTTCCGCCCCGGCCCGCCCGGGGCGTGCCTCCCTCGTTGCCGGCGGCACGAGTAGTCGCCGGCGGGGTCAGGGTCGGCCGTGCGTTCAGGAGGCAACCAGGCGTGAGGAACTCAGCGTTCACCGGGGCGGTCCCGCTCGGGCGCAGCCGCGACGGCGCGAGGCCGGACGCGGGCGGGGACGGCCCGCCGGGCCGTCCGGGACGGGCAGGACCGGCGGGACGGCTGGTGAGCGCGGGCCGCCGCCTGCTCGCGGTGGCCGACGCGCTGCCCGTCACCGTGCTCGCGGTGATCGCCGGGGCGGGGTCGTTCACCCATATCCGCGACACCGCCGCCGAGCACGGCCAGGGCGGCCCGATGTCCTGGGCGGTGGCGGTCTGCATCGACCTGACCTGCGTGATGGCCGCCCGCGAGCGCCAGCGCGACAAGCAGCAGGGCGCCGTCACCCGGCGGCTGTCGTGGCCGACCGCAGTGCTCGCGGGCGGGATACTGCTGAGCCTGGCCGCCAACCTGGCCCAGGCCCAGCCGACGGCCTGGGGCCGGATCGTGGCCGCTGTGCCGCCCGCCGCGTTCCTGGTGGCGGTCTCGATGATCGAGCGCCGCGCCGCCCGCCGTCCCCGCCCGGTAGCCGCCCGGGACGGCGAGGCGTCCGCGCCGGGACGGCCGTCCCCGGTGCGCGATGCCGGGGACGAGGCCCGGGACGAGGAGGACGAGGCGGTGCTCGCGCTCGCCCGCCGGGCCGCCGCCGAGCACCAGGGCCAGCACGGCCAGCCGATCACCCGCGACGCGTTGCGCGCCCGGCTCGGCGTCTCCAACCAGGCCGCCTCCGAGCTGCTGCGCCAGCTCCGCTCCGACCAGGGCCAGCCGCTCAATGTCAAAGACCATGGGTGCACAAACAAACTGGCCCGGCGCCCAACGGCCCTCTGTGCGCACCGTCGGCTGGTTCACGGGCGGCCGCGGACGGGCCGCGCTGGCGGCATGTTCCGGCGTGACGTGCGCCGCCGAGTCGGACGTTGCATGCCTGCTTGAGGGTTCGGATGCCTAGCGGTCTCACGGGGGGTGGCCGGGGAGATCCGAGCATATGCGACAAGGTCGGTGTGCTTGCTGGCAGGCGCTTTCGTGAGCTGCGCTGTCACGTTCGGGCATCGGCCCGCTGGGCAGCGGATGCCGGAGGGAAGGTCACGTGCATGTCGAGGCCTCCGGCGGGTCGGGCGCGGGCCTCGATGGACGCGCCGTGGGCGTCGGCGATGGCGCGGACGATGGCCAGGCCGAGTCCGCATCCCTCGCTGTGCCGTGTCCGCTGGGTGCCGAGCCGCCGGAATGGCTGGAACAGGTCCTGCACCGCGTCCGGCGGAACGAGTGTGCCGGTGTTGCTGACCGAGACGACTGCGCCCGCGGAGGTCAGTGCCGTGGAGATTTCTACCTGGCCGCCGGGGAGGTTGTGCCGGATGGCGTTGTCGAGGAGGTTGGCGACCAGGCATTCGGTCAGGTTCGGGTCAGCGGTCGCCGGGGCCGTGGCGAGTGCCGCGCGCAGGTGGATGCCGTGGCGCTTGGCTTCCTCCTGACGGGCCGGGAGCACATCCCCGGCGATGTCAGCGAGGTCCAGGCATTCCGGCTGCCCGGTCCCGCACTGGCTGCTGGCCAGGGCAAGCAGTGCCGTGATCAGGCGCTCCTGCTGACCGCCGAGTTCGAGGAGTTCCTCGCAGGTGGCCCGCAGCGCCTGCACGGTGGGTTCCGGGTCGGCGAGCGCGACCTGGAGCAGCGCCCGCCCGGCGGTGAGCGGGGTTCGCAGCTCGTGGGAGGCGTTGGCGATGAAGTGCCGCTGTGCCTGGAACGCCGCCTCCAGCCGCCCGAACAGGTCGTCGAGCGTCCGGCCGAGCTCGGTGAACTCGTCGCCGCGCCCGCGCAGGCCGAGTCGCCTGTGCAGGCTGCTGGCGGAGATGTCGCGGGCGGTGGTGATAATCGAGCGCAGCGGGCGGACGAAGCGGCCGGCGATCAGCCAACCGACTGCGAGTGAGAACACGCCTATGATCGCAAGCGCGATCGCGTCGCTCCAGAAGGCCGGGGGGAGGATGCCCGGCCGCGGGTGACCCTGCCCCAGTTGCCCGTGCCGCTGCCGGGAGAACAGGCCCGGTGCCACGAGTTGCGTGACGGTGACCAGCACGATGCCCGACGCGCAGATGACGGCGCCGTACAGCAGGGTCATCCGTACCCGCAGCGAGGGGCGGAACGCACACGCTGGACCCAGAAGCCAGAACTCAGGCATCAGGTTGTCCGATCTGGTACCCGCCCTCGCGGACGGTGGCGATGACGGGCGGGTCGCCGAGCTTCGCGCGCAGCCGGCGCATGGTCTGCTTGACCGCCGTGGTGAACGGGTCGGTCGCGGAGTCCCAGACCCGCTCGAGCAGTTCCTCAGCGGAAACCACCCGTCCGGCGCGGGCGAGCAGGTACTCGAGCACGGCGAATTCCTTGGCGCTGAGCGCCAGCCGCTGCCCGGTTCGGGACGCCGTGCGGCTGGCGGGGTCTAGCCTGATGTCGCCATGGGTGAATACCGGGGGTAGCGGCATGGCGGCGCGGCGGCCGAGGGCGCGGACCCGGGCGGTCAGCTCGGGGAAGTCGAAGGGTTTGGCCAGGTAGTCGTCGGCGCCCATGTCAAGGCCGTCCACTCGGTCGGTGAGGCTGCCGGCTGCGGTAAGCATCAGGATCCGGCTCGGCGATCGCTCAGCCGCCAGCCGCCGGCAGATCTCGTCGCCGTGTACCCCCGGCAGGTCGCGGTCGAGCACCACGATGTCGTAGCGGACCAGGGCCAGCTGGCTGAGCGCCTCGTCCCCGTCGTAGGTGACGTCGACCGCCATGCCCTCCCGGCGCAGCCCGGTCGCGATTGCCCGGGCCGTCGGCTCGAAATCCTCGACCACCAGCACTCTCATGACCGCGCATGATCCTTCCCGCAGCGTATTCACCAGTGCTTTCAGCATGCCAGGCTGCCGGTATCAGCCAGGTGTCAGCCGCTGGCGCCGTGCTGATACCAGCCCCGGCGTACAACCTCTGGCATGAACGAAGCAACGATTGAGGTGTCCGGGCTGCGCAAGCGGTTCGGCTCCACGCTCGCGCTGGACGGGATGACGTTCACCGTCTCACCCGGCCAGGTCACCGGCTTCATCGGCCCCAACGGGGCTGGGAAATCCACCACCATGCGGGTGATCCTCGGCCTGGACAAACCCGACGAGGGCACCGCGCTGATCGGCGGCCGACCCTATGTCAGCCTGCGGGACCCGCCGACCCGAGTGGGGGCGCTGCTGGACGCCGCGGCAGCGCAGCCCAGCCGGACCGGACGCAACCACCTGCTGTGGCTGGCCCATTCTCAGGGCTTGGGCGCCCGCCGAGTCGACGAGGTCATCGCGCAAGTCGGGCTGCAGAAGGCTGCCCGGCGGAAGGCGGGCGGCTACTCCCTGGGCATGCGGCAGCGGCTCGGGATCGCCGCGGCCCTGCTGGGTGACCCGCCGGTGCTGATGCTGGACGAGCCGTTCAACGGCATGGACCCCGAGGGCATCGTGTGGGTGCGCGGCTTCCTGGCCTCACTGGCTGGCGGGGGCCGGGCGATCCTGGTGTCCAGCCACCTGATGAGCGAACTCCAGGAGACCGCCGACCACCTGGTGATCGTCGGCCGCGGCACGGTGATCGCCGACACGTCCGTCGCGGACCTGATCGCGTCCGCGTCCGGTGACCGGGTCATCGTACGCAGCAGAGCTCGCTGGGACGCGATGGCAGCCCTGGCTAACGCGGGGGCCGAGGTCGCGTCCACCGGCCCCGAGGTGCTGGTGGTTTCCGGAATTTCCGCCGAACGAACCGTGGCGCTTCTGACGGAAAGCCATATTCCGTTCGCCGAGGTGACCGCGCACCGGGCGACTCTGGAGGAGGCCTATATGGAGCTGACCAGGGACGCAGCGGAGTACCGCGCCGAGCCTGCAGGGGCCGGGTCAGCAGGGGCTGGGCCGACAGGCGAGGCCAGGCGATGACCGCTCCCGTGACCGTGTCCTCCCCGTCGGCGGCCCGGCCAGGGCGGGCCGGGTTCGTCCGCCTGCTGCACGCCGAGTGGACCAAGTTCAGGACTGTTCGCGGCTGGGTCATCGCCGTCGTCGTCGCGGTGCTGATGACTGTCCTGGTCGGCCTGTTCCAGGGCAGCCACAGCCACGTAGCACCCTGCACCACCGGCCCGAACGGCCCGGCGTGCCGTTACGTCATCCCGACCGGCCCCGGCGGCGAGATGGTGACCGACACCTTCTATTTCGTCCACCGCCCGCTGACCGGCGACGGCAGCATCACGACGGAAGTGACCTCGCTGACCGAGGTGGCCGAAAGCAGCCAGACCCTGAACGGACAGCCGGTCAGCACCAAGCCCACGGTAGTGCCGTGGTCGAAGGCCGGGCTCATCATCACCGCGGGTCCCGGCCAGGGCTCGGCGTACGCGGCTGTCATGGCTACCGGCAGCCACGGCACGCACATGCAGTGGAACTACACCGGCGACACCCCGGGCCCGGGGAAGGGGACAGGGAAGGCGGGCGGGGTGTCCGCGACATCCCCGCGCTGGCTGCGCCTGACCCGCGCCGGCGACGTCATCACCGGCTACGACTCCGCCGACGGGACGAACTGGACCACGATCGGCACTATCACCCTGCCCGAGCTGGCGGCAACCGTACAGGCAGGGCTGTTCGTCACCTCTCCCAGCCAGCCGGTGTCGACGAGTTCGGGGGTCACCAGCGCGTCTGGCAGCGGCGGCGGCGCCACCGACGCCACCGCCACCTTCGACCGCGTTGGCCTGCACGGCGGTTGGCCGGGCAGTCCCTGGGCCTGGCACGTCCGTCAACGGCGGCCCCGATTCCCCGTACGTCACCGGGCATGCGGCCGGGTATCGCCAGGCCGGCGGCGTCTTCACCGTCACCGGCTCCGGGGACATAGCGCCGGACGTCACCGACGGCGTGCCCATTGACACGCTGCTCGCGGGCCTGTTCATCGCGCTGATCGCGGTACTGGTGGCCGGCGCGCAGTTCATGACCGCCGAGTACCGGCGGGACCTGATCCGCGTCACGCTCACCGCCAGCCCGCGGCGCGGCCGGGCCCTGGCCGCCAAGGCCGTCGTCCTCGGCGGCCTCACCTTCGTCGCCACACTGGCCGGGGCGGCGGCCGCAGTCTTGATCGGGATCCCGCTGCTGCGCGCCAGCGGCAACCCCGTCTACGCGGCGACAGCGCTCACCGAGGTACGGATCATCGCCGGGACCGCCGCGCTGGTCGCCGTCCTGGCGGTCTTCGCCCTGGCCGTGGGGGCCATCCTGCGGCACGGCGCCGGGGCGGTCACCGCCGTCATCACCGCGGTCATCCTGCCCTACCTGCTCACCGCCGCCATCCCCGTAATGCCCGCAGGCGCCGCGGACTGGGTACTGCGGGTCACCCCCGCCGCCGGCTTCGCCATCGAGCAGGTCATCCCGGCCTACCCCCAGGTAGCCGCCAGCTACACGCCATTCAATGACTACTTCCCGCTCGCGCCGTGGGCCGGCTTCGCCGTGACCTGCGCATGGGCCGCACTCGCCCTGGCCCTGGCCGCTTTCCTGCTCCACCGGAGGGACGCGTGAGGGAATCACTGCACGCGGAATGGACGAAACTACGCACTCTGGCCAGCACTTTCTGGCTGTTGCTCGCCGCGGCGGCCGTGACCGTGGCAGTCAGCGCCGCGGCGGCCGCGGCCGTCCGATGCCCGTCCGGGGGCTGTGTCGAGGACCCGGCAAAGATCAGCCTGACCGGGATCTACCTCGGCCAGGCCGTCGTCGCGGTCCTGGCCGTGATGGCCGTCAGCGGCGAGTACGGCACCGGCATGATCCGCCTCACCCTGACGGCCACGCCCCGCCGGGTCACCGTCCTGGCCGCCAAGGCCGCCGTCCTCACCAGCCTGGTCCTGGCCACCGGGACGATCGCCGTCCTGGCCTCCCTGCTCGGAGGGGGGCTCATCCTGCCCGGCCACGGCATCGGCCCGTCCCACGGCTACCCGGCGATCTCCTTCGGCGACGGGCCGGTCCTCCGCGCCGGGTTCGGGTCGGTGCTGTACCTCGCGCTGATCGCCTTGCTCAGTCTCGGCGCTGCCACCGCGCTGCGCGAGGCCGCCGTGGCCACTGGGGCCGTCCTCGGGCTGCTCTACGCGCTCCCGATCATCGCCGTCTTCGACGGCAGCGCGACCCTAACGCGACATCTGGAGCAGATCGCGCCGATGACCGCCGGTCTGGCCATCCAGGCAACCACCGGCCTGAACAGCCTGCCCATCAGCCCTTGGACGGGACTTGGCGTGCTCGCCGCCTGGGCCGCCGGCTCGCTGGCCCTCGGCGGAATACTGCTCCGGAGCCGTGACGCATGAAGCCAACCCGGGCTCTACTGCGAGCCGAGTTCACCAAGTTCCGCACGATCCGATCCTGGATGATCGCGCTCTACGCTGCCGCGATCGTGTTCGTGCTCCTGTCGTTTCTCAGCGCCTTCGCAAGCCGCGCGCCCGTCCGCGGGGTACCCGTCGGTCCAGGCGGCGAAGCTGTCTCCGACACCTACATGCTCGTGCACCAGTCGCTCGTCGGCGACGGCGCTCTGACGGCGAGGGTCGCCTTCCTCTCGGGAGCTCACACCTCACTTTCGCCCACCTCGGGCGGTGCCTCCGGTGTGTCATCAAAGGGCCAGCCGGGCTCGCAGTTGGAGCCTGGGCTGGCGCCGTGGGCCAAAGCGGGAATCATCCTCGAACCGGGCACGAACCAGGGAACCGCCTATGCGGCCGTGATGGTCACCGGCTCTCATGGTGTCCGGATGCGGTACAACTACACCCACGACAGCCCGGGCCTGGCCGGCGCCGCGGGGTCATCCTCCCCCCGGTGGCTGCGGCTCACCCGGACCGGAGACGTCATCACCGGCTACGACTCCGCCGACGGCGCCCACTGGACTGAGATCGGCACTGCCCGCCTGGCCGGCCTTCCCCGCACGGTCCTGATCGGGCTGTTCGTCACCTCACCGGTGTACTTCCCTGCCGGGGCCGATGCCCTGACCTCCAGCGTCGCCACCGCCACCTTTGACCAGGTTCTCCGCCCGGGGTGACCTTCCCGGGCGCTCCTGGACCGGCGACCCGATCGCCGGTTTCTACCCCTCCGTGGCGTCAGCTTCCACATGGCGGCAGCGATCCGCGGAGGCGTTCACGATCAGCGGGTCGGGCGACATGGCGCCGCTCGTGGGTGACATCATCTCCGCCCAGTGGGCAGGCGCGAGCATCGTCAACGGGACCATCGCCGCGCTCCTGTTCGTGGTCGTGCTCGCCACCTTGTTCGCCACCTCGGAGTATCGCCGCGGGCTCATCCGCATCACCTTCGCCGCCAGCCCGCGCCGCGGCCGTGTCCTGGCCGCCAAGGCCGCCGTCGTCGCATCGCTGTCCTTCGCCGCCGGAGCCATCGCAACCGCGATCGCCGAACTGATCACCCGCCGCGTCCTGGCCGTCAACGGGAGCTATCTCTTCCCGCAAAGCGGGCCTGCCCTGGCCCGGGTCATCATCGGCACCGGACTCCTCCTGGGGCTCGCCGCGGCCCTGGCCGTTGCGCTCGGCATGATGCTGCGGCGCAGCGCCGCGGCCGTGGCCGTGGCCATCGTGCTCCTGGTGCTGCCGGGCATTCTCGGCTCGCAGTCCGGGAACTGGCTGATGCGGTTCACCCCGACCGCGGCCTTCGCCATCCAGGCCACTCTGCCCCGTTCCAACCTGGTCACCACCGCCTACACACCACCCAACGGCTACTTCCCGATCAGCCCCTGGGCCGGCCTGGCCGTGCTCGCCGCCTATACCGCAGTGGCCCTGGGCGCAGCCACGTGGCTCCTCCGCCGCCGAGACGCCTGAACGTCATGGCGCCTTTCAGGACGAACCATATGAGGGCGCGCCCTTCACGCCGAGCGGGCCAGCCCTTTGCGCACAGGCCCCGCGACGAGAGAAACCACGGCAGCAAGCAGGCATCTTGAAATGGCATGTCAGCGGCCAAGAAGCCGGGCGAACGGCAGAATAACCGCTCCCACCGGTCCCGTCCGTGGCCGCTCGCGCCCTTGTCCGTGGCCCGCGCGGCCTGCGAAGCCCGCGGCGCACGGATACATGGCGGACGGCGGCAGCCTGAAATCCCGCCTCGGACGGCGTACGCGCTGGTCAGCGGGGGGTGACGACTCGGGCGGAGCGAGCGGTCGGTAAAACCGCCGGCTGCAGCCTACGTTGGTTCGAACCCAACACCTGCCACACATCTCCGCAGGTCAAAGCCGGTGACGCTGGATTGCGTCACCAGCTTTTCGTATCAGAACGAGCGGTTACGGAAACCGTCGGCTCCGGTCTGTGGGCCATACGTGGGCCGGATCCGCGTCTCGCGGGATCCGCGGCAGGATAAACCAGATGGCATCTGACCTGCATAAACACGAAGCCGGGTGGACAGCA
Source organism: uncultured Actinomycetes bacterium (assembly GCA_963819785.1). Classification (GTDB taxonomy): domain Bacteria; phylum Actinomycetota; class Actinomycetes; order Streptosporangiales; family Streptosporangiaceae; genus Palsa-504. The sequence goes on from CAWFXW010000034.1 coordinate 215,835, forward strand.
GGTACACACGGGGACGGTCTGAAGTACATGGTGCCGTGGGCCAGGCGAGAGCCGGGACCCGAGGGCGCGGACGCATGGCGGACAGATCGCGAGGGATACCCGCGGTACGGCACACCGCTCGGTATCCGGGCCTTCCGGACGTCATGAAGGCCGCCCGGTGCCCCGGTCGGCGGCGGTCCAGTTCTTGGCCCCTGGTGACGCTCGGGTTGTCCGCTGGAGAGCCAGTCGGTGCCCGCAGTCGGTGCTGCGGTCACCCGGGTCTACGGGTGGTCGATGCCCGGTCACAGGTCCGGCCGGCGAGGAACTATTGGGCGGCGGACGCCTGTGCTGTCGCGGAGGGCCTGAGGGAGCTCGGGTGAGGGCCGGTCCGGCGCGCCGTTGCGTCAACACCAGGGCTCATCGCCTGGTTGGGTGGCCCGGGGGTGTGATTCCCCGGGGCCACCCGACCAAGCGCACCGCGTCCACGGCTGGTGGTTCGTCCCGGCCTACGGGTAGTTCAGCAGGTTGGCTGAGGTGAAGTTCGCCCAGTTGGTGCCATTCCAGTGCAGGATCACGACCTCGCCGCCCTGGTTGACTGTGCCGACCGCCCAGGCGCTGTGTGCGGAGGCGATTGCGACACCGTAGAGGCTGTCGCAGGTCGAGCAGAACGGGTTCGGGCTGGCCACCCGCGCCCATGCCTTGCCGTTCCAGTGCAGGATCAGGGTCTTGGGGGCGAGTGGGCCGATGCCCGGGGAGATGTACTCGGTGCCGACGGCCCAGGCGTTGCCGCCCGCGGCGGCTACGCTTGCGAGTTGGTCGGATTTGCCTGGGTTCGGGCTGGGCACCTGCGTCCACGCTTTCCCGTTCCAGTGCAGGATAAGCCCGGTACCCGCGCTGAGCGTGCCGGTCGTGCCGACTGCCCAGGCGTTGTCGGCGGATGTGGCGGTCACGCCATGGAGTTGGTAGCCCAGCCCGCTGGGGCTGGCCACCCGCGCCCACGCCTTGCCGTTCCAGTGCAGGATCAGGGTGTGGATGCCTGTGGTGTCCTGGGTCTGGCCGACCGTCCAGGCGTTGCTGGCGGAGGTAGCGGTCACACCGAAGAGCTGGTCGTAGAGACCCGGGCTGGGGCTAGGTACCCGTGTCCAAGTGGTTCCGTTCCAGTGCAAGATCACGGTTTTCTGCGCGCCGGTCTGACCGACAGCCCAGGCGTTGTTCGCCGTGACGGCGGTCACTCCACTGAGTAGGGTGTCGTCTGGTCCGGGATCCGGGCTGCTCACCCGCTTCCAGGTCGTGCCGTTCCAGTGCGCGATCAGGGAAACGGCGGCCGATCCGCTGGGCAGGTAACCGACGGCCCAGGCATTGCCAGCGGAGATGGCGGCCACGCTGTAGAAGTCGCCGGCTGGTGCTACGTTCAGGTCCGGCTCGAATATCCAGTCCTTGCCGTTCCAGCGCTCGGGCAGGGCCTCGCCATTCGTGTAGCCGACGGCCCAGGCGGTGCCGCCGGGGGCTACGGCCGCGCCGTTGAGCTGGCCGGAAAAGGGGACAGATGCCTGTGGGGCTTGGGTCCCGGCCGTGGCTGCCGCGGCTGGCGTAACCGGTGCCATCCCGGCGGCGGCCCCTGCCAGCAGCAGCGGCACGGCGAAGATCTTGGCTGAACGCGTGGCGAGCGATCGTGTGCGCATCATTACTCCAGACGAATATCGGTAATCGAGTCTCACGGGAGAGGGCTAGACAGCGCCCATGCCTGGGGCGTTTACGAAGAGGACTTCGCTGGCTATGGCGGGTGGTCCTCTGGTAGTGAAGCCAGTGGGCTGGTTCCAGGGCGGCGTGCATGTCTTCCTCATGTCAGTGACCAGGCAGTTCGGCGATCTTGCCGCGTCGTAGGCATCCATCCCGCCGTCACCGAGGTGATGAAGGCAACCTCGTTCGCCACGGTCAGCGGCGGCCCCTTCAGGCGGGTCCGCGCTGGCCGCGCTGGTCCGCAGTGGCGCGTAGGAACACGTCGTCGTGGCACCCGTTCCCGGGCAGTTCCCAGGCGCGGGCCGCGGCGGTTGATGATGCGGCCTAATCCCCGCAGTTGCTGACCGAGTTGCTGATGGCCTGCTTGTACTGGCCGTAGATGGCGTCACCCTCGGCCGTGCCGTACTTTGCGACCAGAGCGGCCTCGACCTGGGCGTCCGACATGTTGTTCGATGGGGTCACCGATGTTACAGCCATCGCGTTCCCGAATGACATGTCCCGCGCGATGTACCCGGCGATGCACGAGTCCTCAGTGTTGCTGCCGTCCAAGCCGTTCGCGGCCGCGAAGTGGCTGACCTCGGCCTGGGTCCAGTGGCCGGGAGCCGACCCCTGGGCAAAGGCGGGCGCGCTCCCGCCACCGCATGCCGTGATCGTAACCGCGGCCACGGCGGCGGCCAGCGGCCCGGCCAGGAGGAACTGCTTCCTGTGTGCCTTGAATTCCATGATTCCCACCCTTTTATCTAGGCCCGTCCAGGCAGGACAGGCCTCGTTCTCTCGGTAATTACGGGACGCTATTTGCCGCCTTGGCGTAATGCGTCCAATGAGGTTTCCGCGGCTGGTCTTTCGGCCAGGGATAAAGGGATCACGGTGAGGCTCCGCATCCCTGGCAGAACCTGTCTCCGGCGATGGTGCGGTGCCGCACTTGGCGCAGAAGCCCGGAGACCGCCCTGGCGCCTGTAGCTGTACCGGCGGCCCTTGGTGTGCCTGCTGTACCGACACCCGCCAGCCCAGGATGGAGTTCTTGTGCTTGAGAGCGAGCAGTACCACGGCGGCGAACAGGCAGATCAGCGACAGCCAGCCGGAGGCCGTGTGCAGGAAGCTCTGGCGTTCTATGCATTCGCCGCCCGAGCTGAGTATCGCGACGGTGTCGTTGCATGACGGGAGGTTGGAGGTCGACGCCAGATACGCGATCACAAATACCGCCGCGGCGATAACTGCCTTCGTAAAGGTCGGTGCCTTGGTGAATCTGATTCTCATAAAGCCGAACATAAGGTCCGGCCCGTACTACGCGGCAGGGGCCGGGCGGCCCACCAGTGGCGCCGCGTGTGGGCCGGCCGACCCACATCAAGGGGAAGGAACGACCGGTTCGATACCCGCCTGTATGGCGTAGCGGGTCAGTTCGGCGCGATGGCGGGCGCCGGTCTTGTCCCTGATCCGGTCCAGGTGCGTCCGGACCGTGTTAAACGTCACGAAGAGCGTCTCCGCGATCTTGGCGTAGCTCGCCCCGCCGGCCAGCAGCGCGATGATCTCCCGCTCTCGCACCGACAGCGGGCCAGCCGGGCTGTCAGCCGACGCACGATGGACGGCTGGAATGATCACGGCGGGCGCAGCCCCCGGACCTGGCTGGGCTGTGCTCAGCGCCAGGGCCATGGCATCGGCCTGGCTAAGCGTGCGGTCGTGCTAAGCCAGGCATGACACTCACTCACACATTGTGACGCCCCGCTCAGCTCCACATCACCGCAGGTCACAGGAGCAGGCCATATTTTGGCACCCGACACGAGGACGGGGATGGAGATATCCCCGAGATGACCGTGACCGTGCTCGACCGGGCCGTGGTGGCCGGCGATGCTGAACGGGTGACCGGCGAGCAGGAGCGGCCGGATCCGGAGGTGCCTGAGAAGGCCCGTCGGCGGACGTTCGCCGCGCAGTACAAGCTGGACGTGGTGGCCGAGTATGACGCGGCGCCGGCGGGTGAGAAGGGCGCGGTGCTGCGCCGGGACGGCCTGTATTCCAGCCACGTGATCGAGTGGCGGCGAGCCCGGGACGCCGGTGTGCTGGCGGGCCCGGCGTGGCCGCACGCCGCGACACGGGACTCGCTGAGTATGCCGCTGCGGGCGCCGCGGAACATCCTCCCGCCCGGCGTGGTGCCACGGTCGCCGAGGTGATGGCAGAGCATGCTGACCAGGACGGGCGGGATGGGACGACGCGGATGGCGCCGTCGGGGCGGTGCTTGAACCGGTCGGATCATGAGACTTGCCGGTGTTCGTCCAGGCTCTGCCGTTGCGCCGGCAGGCGGCGGTGAGGATAACCTTGCCGCGGCCGTGGGCCGGAAGGATGAGGTTGTCGCGGCGCAGGGTGACGGCTTTTCCGGGCGCAGCGCCGCGTAGTACAGGCAGCCGAAGAACGCAGCCAGCTCCGGCTTGATGCGGGGGGCCTGGTTAAGGATTGCCCGGACCTGGCTCCGGTGCGGCCCACGACTCAGCCTCCCGGTCCCCGGGGCGAACGCCAGGCCCTTGGCCGTCGCGCGGACCAACTCGGCGCGGTAGCTGTCAGCCAGCGCCCGGGACACGAACGACCTGCCTGGGCTAGGCGGCATGATGCATCAATCAGGTGACCGTGAGTTTTCTCAGCAACTTTCACGTGAGTCGCTTGTGCTCGAATAGCACCAGGACAAAGGGCGGCGCGCGCGATGGGGCCTATCTCGCTGGGGCTCGCGGTGACGTTCTGGAGTGTCTTCCACCGCTGGGAAAGCAGCGCGAAGCCTCTTTCGCCCAGGCACCTCGCCGAGCTGAGCAGCATATTCCTGGTGCGCGTGCTAATGTCCGGTTCCTTGACGCCCTTCGGTTTCCTCACCGGGGTGAGGATGCTGTGACCTGCGCCTTCGTACCCGCAGTCGGCCAGGCCGGGCATCTCGCCGACGTAATTCCGCAGCACCGGCAGGACATTCTCCCGGGCTGCGGCCAGGTCATGGACATTGCCCGGCAGCACGTCCGAGATCCACGCTGGCAGGCCGCCGGGGTAGAACAGGCCCTGGATGTTCCCCAGGGCTCCGGCGTGTTCCGGAGTTATCCCGTTTTGTGCGGTATGTGAGTAACAGGGCGGGATCGCGCTGTTGATGGACGCGGGCACGCCACCGATCATGTAGGTCTCTGAAGTCTGCATGAACGAGGTGTGGCATGCCCGCAGGTGCATTGTCGCGCGTGGGTGCGCGCGTGGTCGAATCCGGTCCCTGCGGTCAGGGGCTGTCCGCGGGGGCGTGGCAGAAGCTGGCGGGCGGCGTGCCAGGCGCGGCCGTAGACCGACTCGCTGAGCATGCCGCCGCGGGTGCCGCGGAACAGCCTCCCGTCCGGTGCGGTCCCGAATGCATGCAAGTGCTGGCCGAGCATGCATGCCAGGACCGGCGGGATGGGGACGACGCGGACAGTGCGGTCGGGGCGGTGCTCGAGACCCCGCGGCTCGAACGGCGTGCCGGTGCTAGTTCAGGCGGCGCCGGTGCGGGGGCAGGCGGCGGTGAGGATGATCGTGCCGCGGCCGCGCGCCGGGAGGATGAGGTCATCGCGGCCCAGCGCGACGGCTTCTTCGGGGCGCCGCGCCGCGTAGTACAGGCAGCCGAAGAACGCCGTCAGCTCCGGCCGGATCCGGGATACCTCGGCTAGCATCACCCGGACCTGCGCCGGGCTGGGCACGGTCGCCGGGCTGACGGCCGAGGCGGCTTTCGGTGCGCGCCAGCGCGCCAGGCCGATGGGGTTGGCGGGCAGCAGCCCGAGCTCGACGGCATAGCTTAGGGCGCCGTGGAACACCGCCCGCTTGCGGGTGATCGTGTTCGCCGCGGCGGGGGAGCCGTCCAGGCGTGTGGAGAGCCCGTCCAGGCGTGTGGAGAGCCCGTCCAGGGCAGCCCGGATGACGCGTGGGTCGGCGAGCTCACTGATCGGCGGGGATGCTTGCTCCACCCAGGCCAGCGCGCTGGCGGTGCCCGTACCGGGCGACCGTGTTCGCCGCGGCGGGTTGAGGGCATGCCCGTACAAGGCAGCGCGCAGCCTCCCGGGCGGTGGCCTGCGGCCGGTGTCCCGGATCAGCAGTGGCGTGACGGTGGCCAGCGCGTCGGCCAGGCTGGCCCGCGAATGCGGTGCCAGGTGCGGCCATTTGATCTTCGCGTACGCCACCGCGTGCCGGTACCAGGTCACCGGCTCCGGCTCCGGTGCGGTCCATGACCCAGGCTCCCCGGTGGCCGGGTCGAACCCGGCGCCCTTGCGGGCTGCGCGGACCAGCTCGGCGCGGAAGCTGTCGGCCAGCGCCCGGGTCATGAACGACCGGGACCTGTCACGGCCCGCGACCCGCCATCGCACCCCGAAAGCCGCCCGCGCGGCCCTACGCCGGATCGCGAAGACCCGCACATCGAACGAACTCATCGAGATTCCTCCCCCGGATCTGACCCATCTTGCAATTTCAGCAAGTACGGAGGGAACTCACCGCGCAGATGCCTTCTGCCGCATCAGTAGGCCCTGTTCGCCTCAAGAACTCTTCCCGTCTCAGCGCGATCCGATGGCTGCGCGGAACGAGGAGTTAAGCCGACGCGCCAGGCCTGGGCCGGGCCGCTCAGGCAGTAAGCGCGTCAGTGTAGTCGACGAATGTCGTGGTGGCCTGGTCGAAGTCGGCGACCAGGCGCAGGTGCCCGCCGATGGCCGCGACGTAGGCGGCGATCGATTCGACCTGCATCCGCTCGATGTCGCCGTGCTCCATCCGGGATACCCGGGCCTGGCTGACCCCCATCGCCCTGGCCACCTCGGCCTGGGTCATGCCGCGCTGCTTGCGCATCTGGGCTAGGTGGTAGCCGATGTCGCGAGCATTGCGGATCTTGCGGGCCGCCGCACGGCGGGCCGGGTCGTCGATGCCCGGGTCGGCGCGCCGCCGCTCGTCCAGCGTGGTTTCCCACCGGTAGTGCGCAGTCATTGGATCTCCTCGGGCGGGGTGGCCAGATAGCGTGCGTAGCGGTCCTCGGCCAGCTTGACGGCATCGCGGTACCAGCGGGCCCAGTTGCCGGACTTATCACCTGCCACTAGCAAGACGGCCTGGCGCTGCGGGGTCGAAGATGAACAGGATCCGGATCTCGGTCTTCCCCGCGGACCCGGGACGTAGTTCCTTGAGGTTGTGCAACTCGGAGCCGGTGATCCGGTCCACTGCGGGACGGCCGAGCGAAGGGCCGCTCGGCGAGCAGCTCTACCGAGTCCCCTACCAGGCTGGCGCTGATTTCACCAGCAAACCGAGACCTGGGACGAATTTCGATGCGCGCTCAGGTACGGCCCAGCCGGGCGTCGATGGCTGCGGCGCTGGCCTCGGGATCAAGGCCGGTGATGCTGACTTGCAGGTCGGCGCGCTCATAGGACCGCTTGAAGTACGAGATATCGGCCTTGATTTCCTTCAGGTAGAGGATCCGCTCCTCGCCGGTGAGGTGCCTGTCGATGGGCCGCGAGTCGGTGTCGTAGAAGGTGATCCGCTCCAGGATGTTCTCCGGCGTGTCGCGGACGGCCACGGTCACGCAGGGCACGCGCCGCACGACCCGGAGGAAGGCGTCTCGCAGGCCGCTGGGCGGCAGCGCGATCACGCAGTCAGGGTTGGCGGTCGCGACGCGCTCCAGCACTGCGGCGCATTCCCTCCGGTAGGAATAACCGGTGAGGAACCGGGCCTGGAGCCGCTCGATGGATAGCCCGAAGTGCCGTTCGACCTCCTCGTCGAGGTCGAAGAAGGGGCAGCCGCGCCGATCGGCGAGGATCCTGCCGATCGTCGTGGTGCCCACGCAGCTCACACCGACCAGGCTGACCCGCAACTCAGGCTCCTCACTGCCATGCCGGCGATCCGAGGGTGTGCGTCCGCGGTGCCTGGCGATGTCGGTGCATCGGGGGAAAGGGCAGATAGGCAGGATAGTGGTGGCTGCGCCGGGGAACGCGCACGTGCGCACGCCGCCTAGGCGAATCCCAATGGCCCTGCTCGAGGCGACCTGCCGGAAATCCGGCAGGAGGACTCGATGCGTCGGATGACCATGCTGGCTGGCTGGTTCGTATGGAAAGGTCTTCGTGTGGAAGAGTCGCAGAGGGCGCTCCCGCCTCAGATCCGGGCCTGGGTTGAGGCACGCAAGCGGCACCGCCTCTCGCATGCGCAGGTGCAGATGGCCCGCGAACTCGGGCTGAACCCGGGAAAGCTCGGCAAGCTCAGCAACCACGGGCAAGAGCCCTGGAAGGCGCCGCTGCCGCAGTTCATCGAGCACCTGTACCTCAAGCAGTTTGGCCGGGAGCAGCCCCGGGTCGTCACTCCGGCGGAGAACTGGAGGCGGTCGGCGGCGGGGAATCCGGCGCGGAATGCTCGCGCTGCGAACGCCCGCAGTGACCAGGCAGGGCAGGGGTCGCCGTGATCGCGCTTGATGAGCTGAAGATTCCCAGGGTGCTGCGGCCGGTGGCTGACGAGATCGTCGGCATCACCGACTCGGTGTGCCTGTCCGTCCTCGACGAGGAGTACGCCGATCTGGCCCGGCGGGCGGTGGCGAAGCTGGCGCGCAAGCGGCCCTCGCCGCTGCAGGCCGGCCGCCGTGCCACGTGGGCGGCCGGGGTGGTGTACGCGCTGGGCCGTGTCAACTTCCTGTCGGACCCCGCGAGTGAGCCATGCGTGACCGCTGATCAGCTCAGTGCGGCGTTCGGCGTGGCCACGAGCACCATGAGCAGCAAAGCCAGGCAGGTCCGCGACCTCCTGCGGATCAGTCACTTCTCGCCGGAGTTCCAACGCGCAGACGTGGTCGCGCAGAACCCGCTGGCCTGGATCATTGAAGTGAACGGCCTGGCCGTGGACGCCCGGCACGTTCCGCCCGGCATCCAGGCGGAGGCCTACCGGCGGGGGCTCATTCCCTACATACCGGCGCCGGGGCCGGATGAGACGGCAGCTCGCGCGAGATCCCAGGTGAGGGGAACGCCGCCCGTTGCTTCCGCCACTGAGATGTTTCCGCACGCTGGTGGACGGCTGGCCAGCCCCCGCCGAGATGCCGTGGCCGAGGCCGCCGCAGCGTCCGAGGTAGCAGGCTTGCTGGAGCATTGCAGTGACCTCAAGCGCCAGCTGGTCGAGTTCGCCCGTTCCCGGCGCTTCTCCCGGCAGTTCGACCAGGCGCTCAGGGCGGGCTCCCGCGGTAAGGCCGTTGATGAATCCGAGTTCATCAACATCGTCGACCACTTCATCTTGCAGCGCCCCCTTCCCGGCGGGCGTACCGTCGTGGAGACCTTCGTCTCGGCGCATCCCGAGCTCGCGGAAGCCGATCGCCAGATGCTGCTCGGCTGGCGCGACGTGGTGGAGGGAGTCTTCGAGATCCGCGAGCGCGACTGCGAGGCGATCATCACCATCAATCTCATCGACGAGCTGACCTACCGGGTCTACTCCAATGCCGGCCCGGTTGCCCTGGCGCCGATGAAGCCGGGATGCTTCATGATCGCCAGGATCGTGCCCATTGAGACCGGCTGGATGCTCAGCGGGACGCAGCAGACCTTGGACGCGTCCCAGCGAGCAGGGGTGCTCCAGGTGGCAGCGGAACTGGCGGCCAAGCATCCGCGGCTGGTGTTCCGCAACCCCGCCAAGGTGACCCAAGGCTGGGAGCTGGCGCGTAAGCAGCGGGTGATGTTCATCGAGTTCTTCGGCAGCGACCTCATCGTAGTGCCAGGGCCGGAGGTGGCATCCCGGATGAACGGCTTCCTTGCCTGGTATACCCGCCGGGTGCTCGAGGAAGCCGACCCGGCGGCGAGCAGCGTCGACGCTGGCGTCGCGGCCAGGACACCCGCGTTCAGCGTGCCGGGCGAGCTTGCCAGCGCGCCGACCGTCGCACTGGCCTATGACGAAACGGAAGGGCTTGTGTTCCTGGGTAACTTCGCCCTGGTGCGCGAAGCGTTCGAGGATCCCGGGCTTGCAGCCAACCCTGAGCACCGGCAGGCGGTGCTCGGGTACCTGAAAGCCGACAGCATCTCAGCGCTGCCGTTCCGGCGGCTAGCCGGGGCGGATACCGGCCGGGCCAGCCAGCTCTTCCAGCACCTGCTGAAGAAACCGGGCTTCTCATGGGAGCGCGACGGCGAGGCCCTGCTGCGCAAGCACAAACCATGGTGCTTCGAAGCCAGCCCGCTGCCTCCGGTCACGCCGCTGAGCAGCGAACTCGCCGAGGCTCTCCCATCATCCAGGTAGGTCAGCCTGGGATCATGTGCGTGAAATCGTAGTTCCCGTCGCCGAGGCGGCGGCGCAGCTTGCGGATGATCTTCTCCCCGTCGTCGTGCGGGCCGGAGATGTACATGGGCTTGCCGTCCCGGCCGAAGGTCAGCTCGCACTCCCCGTCCCATGTCCCCAGGTACCCGGCGGCCCGCCCGAAGTCTGCGTGGGGCTCGAACCCCAGCTCGCGTGCGTACCCGATCGCGCCGTAGACGATCTGCTGCCCGAGTTCCAGCGGCACCTGCACGGCCGGCTCGTCCCAGGCGCTGAAGATCTGCTGGATGAACCCGCCCAGCCGCCGCCGGTCCGCCGGCCGCGGCCCGGCCGCGTCCTTCAGCCCCAGGCACCAGGTGTCCACCAGGTAGAAGCACACCCCGGCGGTGGACCCGCCCCGGTCCCGGGCCACCAGCACGGTCACCAGCCCCGAGTGCCCGCTTCGTTCTGACGGGGCCGACCCCGGCCAGTCCGGCCGCTGCGGTGCCAGGACGCTGGATGACCAGCCCGGACTGATCCAGCATCCGATCAGCGCGTCCTCCCGGGTCCGCCCTTGGGAAGCGGCGACCGACCTGATGAGCGGCGCGACCGCGCTCGGCGGCATCTTCAGCGCCCGGGCGATCTCCTTCGGCGTACGCCCGGCATTCCGCAGCTCACGAACACGGTCAAGCAACTGCTCCGATGTCATAAGGAATATGATGCCTCAGACGGCGGTGCCCTGACCGGCTCGCACTTTATGCGCGCGAAGCACCCTGGGCCGTTCGGATGAATGCCGTCCTTTCCCGCGCTAACCTGACTGACCGAAGATGGCTGGCAGGAGGGATCGGGATGCCGATCACGCCCAGGGAGCGGCTGGCTAGGGTGCTTGATGGCTCGCAGCCCCCTGGCGCGTTCAGCGCGCAGCTGTCCGTGCCCGCGAGGGACGTCCGGCTCACGGTGGCGGGCGCGGGGCCGATCAGCTTCCCGGTCAGGGCGCCGCAGGCTGGGCGGATGATCGCCAGCGCGCGTCCGGCCCGGTTCGGGCGGGGCGAGCGGACGCTGATGGACCTGAGCGTGCGGGACACCTGGGAGATCGCGCCGGATCAGGTGACGCTGACCGGGCTGGACTGGGACGCGATCCTGGCCGAGGTGCGGGACGAGATGGGCACGAACATCGACGTCATCGGCGCGGACGCCGACCCGCTCGCCCCAGGCCTGCTCATCCCCGGCATCATCCCCCGGGTGACCGCCAGCGCCGACAGCCCCGGGTACCCGGCGGAACTGCTGGGAATCGCGCGGAGCTGCTGGCCGCCGCATTGTTCTCCGCCGTTGAGCACGAGCTGTCCGCGCTGATCCGCATGCAGTACGACCTGGCCGGGCTCGGGGTGCGGACCTGGCTGCCCCATGAGGTCAGCCAGGTCCCAGACGGCACCCCGCTGGTGGTCAAGCCCCGCTACGGGCAGGGCTCCAAGGGCGTGTACTTCTGCTCCGAGCGGCGGCAGGCGGCGGTGCTGTGCGAGCTGGCCCCGGACCCGGTGATCCAGGAGCGCGTCCCCGGCCGGGAGTTCACCGCCGACTGCCTGGCCGGCCGGGACGGGCGCGCGTCGGTGATCTTGCGGTGGCGGCTGCTGGTCATGGCAGTGGCAGTCGGCCGACGGCGAAGCGTTCATCTGCCATCTGCGGTCGCCGGGGCGGGGGCATCCGGTCGTGGTGTCGACGGCACGTGGCTATGAGAGGCGCTCGCCTTGTTCATGGAGTACGTGACGGACCCGCATTACGGCTGGTCGGCGGTGTGCGGGGAGCGTTTCGGGCAGGAGCCCCAGCAGATCTTCCATGAGGGCAACACGGTCGTGCCGCCAGTGATTTCGAGGGCCAGCCGGGGCGGCGTCCCTTCACCTATGAGGAGGTCCAGGCCCTGTTGGACGAGGCGGATGCCCGGGTGGAGGAGATCCGGGGACGGGGGCGCAAAGGAGGTGCTGACCGGGATGCGGGACGCGGCGCTGCTGAAGACGGTTTACGCGTTCGGGCTGTCCGCCGGGGCGAGGCGTGCGGCCTTGACCTGTCTGATTTCCGCCATACCGAGACTATGACCGGCAGCACGAGCAGCACGAAGACGCAGGCGCCGGTCGCTCCCGCGGTGTGGCGGGCCAGAGTTGCGACGCCGAGGGCGAAGAGCCCGGCCACGCACGGGAATAGGCCGGACCGGCGACGGCCCGGAGGGCGCCGGGGCTGGACAGCGTGGCGTGCGGGCGGACGAGGTGAGGAGCGCCTGGCCGAGGAGGAAGCTGGCGAACGTGGTGACCTCGGCGGTGGCCAGGCTGACCGCGGTGGAGACGGGCACCTTGGCGGCCAGCACTATCGGCCAGCACTATCGGCCAGCACTATCGGTCGGCGCGGCTCGGCGGCGAGGGTTGCCCGGGTCGTGCCGACGGCGGCGTACTCGCCGCTGATGACCAGGATGCCGGGGAGGCCGAGCAGGAGCGCGCCGCCGAGGTACTCGTCGTCGGCTTGCGGCGCCGTTCGGGCTGAGGAATCCGAAGACGGTACCCTCCTTGCCGGAGCGGTCACGGCGCAGGACGCGGCATTGCGGCAGTGGCGGCGCTGCCGCAGGGTAGGAGGCAGGTATGCAGATCCTGGTAAATACCGATAGGACCATTGACGGGCGCGATCAGGCGGCGAGTGAGGTTTCGGCGAGGATCGGGTCCGGCCTGGCGCGGTTCGGCGATCGGATAACGCGAATCGAGGTGCACCTCGGTGATGAGAGCGCCGCCGGGACGGGTCCCCTGGATATACGGTGCATGATCGAGGCAAGGCCGGCCGGGCGGTCACCGGTGGCCGTGACGAATCATGCTGCAAGCGTCGATGAAGCCGTCTCCGGGGCTATCGGAAAGCTCACCCGGCTACTCGAGAGCGAGTTCGGTCGGCTAGGCGATCAGAAGGGCGGGGCCACGATACGCGGCACTGAGCCGGCTTAGCCCGCGCTAGCCTCGGCCATCAGGAACACGGGCGCCGCGTCACCTGGCACGCCGGCCGCCGCCTGGCGGGCGAGGCAGCCCGGCTGTCCCCGGCAAACGCGCCGCGGCCCGCAACGGCAGCCGGTACCCGCGGATCCGGTCCCGGGTCCCCGGCGTCCGCGATCGGGAACCGCGCTGCGGTACCGCCTCCGCGGGTCCGGGCGGTGCCACGCCCCGGCATCGCGGCGCATTCTCGCCGGCTGCTGCCGCTAGCTGGCCGACAGCTGGCCGAGGGTGACCTTCACGGTCGCGAGGGCCTGGGCGTCGGGCGTCGCGGTGCCGTTGATTGCCGTGATCACGTCCCCGGCGGTGATGCCGGCTCTCGCGGCCGGCCCGCCGCTGGTGACCGAGACGACCCCGGTGCCCGCCGGGGCGCCGTCGGCGCTCGTCACGGTGCTGACCTGAACCCCGAGGGCGGCGCGGCCGGTGTTGGCGACCTTGCCGGTGGCCACGAGCTGGGCGGCGATGAGCTTGGCGGTGTTGGAGGAGATGGTGAACCCGATGCCGGGGGCGGCCCCGCCGAGTTGCTGGTCGGTCGCTGCCAGGGTGGGGATCCCGACCACCTGCCCGGCCAGGTCGACCAGGGCGCCGCCACTGTTGCCGGGGTTGATCGACGCCGAGGTCTGGATAGTGTCGGGCAGCGTTGCGCCCGGCGAGCCCTGCTCTGACGGCTCCGACACGGTCCGCCCGGTCGCGGACACGATGCCCTCGGTCACGCTGCTGGCCAGCCCGAGCGGCGTGCCGATCGCCAGCACGATGTCCCCGACCTCCAGTGCAGCCGAGTCGCCGAAGACCGCCGGGCGCAGTCCCGCGGGGTCGTTGACCTTGATCACCGCCAGGTCATCGGGCGCGCAGGCGCCGACCAGGGTGGCCGACCGGGGCGTGGCCGAGCTGGGGAGCAGCACCCGGAACGTCGTCGCGGTGCCGACCACGTGCGCGTTGGTCACGATGTCGCCCTTGGAGTCGAACACTACCCCGGACCCGAGCCCGCTGCTGGTCTGGATCTCCACCACCGACGGCGGCATCTGCTTGATCACGCTGACGAACGACTGCTCCAGGCCCGCCGCGCCCGCCGTCCCGGAGGCCGTGGCGACGGGACTGGACGGTACCGCACTGCCGCTCGCGTTGACGGCACTGCCGCCTCCCGTGCTGGTGCACCCGGCCGCCGCAGCCGCCAGGGCCAGCCGCGGCCACCTGCCCAGGGGGCCAGCCGGGCCGGTGCTGCCCGGCCGCCGCAGGCCTTAATGAGAGATCCCGGCGCGCAACGCCATCGCTATCACCCTGAATCCGCGAAGACGACCTTTCGTTTCCCGGAAATACTCTCACGACCACCCCGAGATGCGCAGGTCAGCGGGACCGCCTGCCCCGCGGCATCACGGAAACCAGTCGGCGCCCCGCCGGGCGCGTGCCGCACCGGGAGATCGGCCTGACGCGCGCAGGCCAGCCGCCCCGGGCGGCTGCCACGTTCCGCGCCGGCACCTGTGCACCCGTAGCCGGCCTGCGTGCGCCCGGCACCCCCAGCCGGAGTGCGGCAGGAGCTCCCGGCCACCGCGCCGTCGGTAAGTGACATGGCTTGGCAGGGAGCCGGAGGCGTTTTCAGGAGACCGCCTTCGCGCAAGGCATGCCACGTGAACATGGCCTCGACGCGAGCCGAGCCGCTGAGCCGGAGGCTCGGCAAAACCATCCTTTAGCCCTAAAAGAGGGAATCCTCGCCGCTCCGGCTGGCATCAGGCTCGTGTCCGGGGTATCAGTCCCTTGGCGTAACCTCCCGGCCTGTCGTCGCGAACGGGCCGTGCAGGCTCCGGCAGGAGGGCAGGAACATTGGACCCCTCAGGAACGCAAGAACCCGTCGACTCTCCCGATCCGCGGGAGACCGTGACGCGGGCACTGAAATCGACCCGCCGGAACCCGTTCCGCGCCGGGCTGGCGCTGGGTGTGGTGGTGACCGTCGCGATCGTGCTGCTGATCATCCAGAACGGCAGGTCGGCCCACCTCAGCTGGCTGGTGTTCCACTTCAGTGCCCGTTGTGGATCATGCTGCTGCTGACCGCGGCCGCCGGGGCCGTGGTGTGGGAAGTCATCCGAGCGGCCAGCCGACGGGCGCGCCGGCTGCGCGGCGAACGCCGTGAGGCGCTGAAAGCCGCGCAGGAGCTGACCCGGCAGTAGCCGGCCAGCACGTGGCAAGCCCACGAGTCCGCAGTTGATGATCATCCTTTCCTGCCGCAGCCGCTGCCCGCGACGCCGGCCGCGGGTCGCCTGTGCGGTCAGTGCCCCCCGAATGCAGTGACGAGCTTGCCGTGCAGGCCCGGCTCGGCTAGGACCAGGACCTCGTCGCCGGGCTGCAGCCGGGTGTCCTCCCGGATGGGCACGAGCTGGCCGCCCCGCACGACGAAGCTGACCCAGGCGTCGCCGGGCAGCCCGGCTATCTCGCCGACGGTGCGGCCGTCGGCGGCCGAGCCTTCCCTGATGGTGAGGTGGTGCACGCCGCTGGGCTCGTCTTGCAGCCGTACGCCCAGCGCCCAGGGCTGCGGGTCGACGGCGCGCATCGGCACGCGCAGCAGCCGGGCGGCGGCCGGCACCAGGCTGCCCTGGACGACGACGGAGAACACCACGACCACCGCGATGATGCCGTACAGGCGCCCGGCACCGGGCAGGCGGGTCTCGAGCAGGAAGATGCCCAGCAGGACCGGCACGGCGCCCTTGAGCCCGGCGAACAGGACGAAGTTTCGCTCGCCGGGCTTGAGCCGGGCCGGGATCAGCGACAGCCCGGTCAGCGCGGGCCGGATGGCGAAGGCGAGTGCCGCCCCGAGGATGAGCCCGGGGACCCACACGTCCGTCCGTGCGATCACCGAGAGGTCGACGGTCAGGCCGAGAGCGATGAACGCGACGATCTCGGCGAGACTGGCCAGCGCCGTGTGGAACCGCTCGATCTCCCCCTTGAACGGGGCCCGCTCGTCGCCGAGCGCGATCCCGGCGGCGAAGACCGCCAGGAACCCGGACCCGTGCGCCAGGGTGGCGACGGCGAAGATCAGCAGCGCGCAGGCCAGCGTGCGCAGCGGGTAGAGCCCTTCGCCGGGCAGCGGCACCCGCCGGGTGAACCGCAGCAGCGCCAGGCCGCCCGCGGCGCCGATCGCCGCGCCGACGGTCATCTGGACCAGGAACTCGCCTCCGACGTGCGCGAACGCGCCCCCGCTCAGGCCGCCTGCGCTGATCAGGCTGGTCATCAGGGCGATCCCGACTGGGTCGTTCGCGCCGGACTCCCCTTCCAGGATGGTGCCGCTGCGCCCGGAGATCTCGTGCTGGCCCAGGACCGAGAACACCACGGCGGGGTCGGTCGGGGCGATGGCAGTGGCGAGGAGAACGGCGAGGTACCAGGCCAGGCCGAACGCGAGATGAGCGAATGCCGCGGCGGCGGCCACCGTCCCGAACGTGCCGAGCACGCCGGCCGTGGCGATGGGGACGGCGGCGGACCTGAAGCGGGACCATCCGATGTGCATGCCGCCGTCGAACAAGATGCACGCCAGCGCGACTGTCACCAGCCGTTCCACGGCCAGCCGAGGGGGTGCGTGCAGGGCGGGGACTACGTGCACCGCGACAGCCGCGCCGGCCAGCACCAGCGCGGGCGAGGGGATCTTCACCCGCTCGGTGCAGCCAGGCTCGACAGCACCGCGACCAGCCCGGCCGCCGCCATCAGCAGCACGAGCAGGGCAAACGGCTGTGTATCGGTCACGGGCGCTCCTCCGGGTACGGGCGGATCCAGGTGATTCCCGACCAGGCTGGCCAGGGCGTCGGCATTAAGTCAAGGCGGAGGTCCGCCCGGCCGGCTATTGCGGGATGACCGCGGGCCGGGCGTCGCGACCGGAGGCTCGCAGGCGAGCTTCCCGGCGGCCTCGGGTGCCTATACGATGGCCGCACCGGCCCGGAGGGCAAGCGTTCACGCCGGCGTCCCGCGCGCCGCGAAGAGGTTCTTCTGGCACGGGCGCTCGCACTCCCGTTTCGGATTCCAGCCGGAGGATCACCAGATGGACGACGCGCATGCCGTTGACGGGGCATCCGGCTTCGTGGCGGCCCGGTCTTGGGCGATATGGCGGCCCCGGGGCGTGCTGGCCGCGGAAGACCGGCAGCGGATCGTTGCTGATCTCTACCCGGAGGCGGGCGGTACGGGTCACTGGTGGTTCCGGTTCATGGCGATGCTGGGGCTGTCGGTCGTGATCGCGCTGCTGGGCCTGTCCATGGACTCTGACGCGGTCGTCATCGGCGCCATGCTGATCGCCCCGCTGATGACCCCGCTGCTCGGTACCGCCGCGGCGCTGGTGATGGGCTGGCCACGGCACCTGGCCCAGTCGGGGCTGGCGGTGCTGGCTGGGTCGGCCGCCGCCGTGGGCATCTCCTACCTCCTGACGCTGCTGCTTCCCGCCGCCGACCAGGCCCTGACCCCGGCGGTGCTGTCCCGGACCAGTCCGGACCTGCGGGACCTGGGGGTCGCCCTGGCGGCCGGAGCCGCCGGGGCCTACGCCACGACCCGCAAGGACGTCTCCGCGGCGCTGCCCGGCGTCGCCGTCGCGGTGGCGCTGGTGCCGCCGCTGGCCACGGCCGGGTTCACCCTGGCCATCGGGCGCGAAGACCTGACGGGCGGCGCCCTGCTGCTGTTCGCGGCGAACCTGGTGGCCATCACGCTCATCGGCGCCGTGGTGCTCGCGGCCGGCGGCTTCGTCCCGCCGGGCCGCCTCCAGGCCGTCTCCGGCCGGATCCGGTTCGGGCTGCTGGCCGCGGCCGCCGCGCTGGTCCTCGTCTCCGCCCCGCTGACCGACGCCACCCTGGCCGGCGAAAGCCACGCCGCGACCAAACAGGCGGTGAACCAGGCGGCGGTCACCTGGCTCGCACCGTATCCCGCGCTTACGCTCACCGGCGCCACCATCGCCGGTGCGCTGGTCACGGTCGACGTCACCGGGCCCGCATCCCCGCCGTCGACCACCAGCCTGGCATCAGCGCTCACCGGCGTGCTCGGGCCCGCCGCGGCGGTCGAGGTCCGCTGGTTCCAGACCAACTCCGCCACGCCCGCGCGCAGCACGGGAACCTTGTCGCTGACGCTGGCGCAGCTCCAGCCCCTCGTCCAGTCCTGGCTGGCCGCCGGCGGAACGGGCACGTTGCAGATCGCCCAGCTCGCCAAGAACGGCGACACGGTCAGCGTCGAGCTGAAGGCCGTCGGCTCCGCCGCCCGCCAACCTGTTCGCCCAGGCGATCAGCGAGAAGGCCGGCCAGGCGGTCACCGTCTCGGTGAGCTGGCAGACCACCTCGCCCGTCACCGCCCCGGCCGCCGGCCCCGCCACCGACACCCAGAAGGCACGGACCGCCGTCACTGACTGGCTCGCCGCCAACCCCGGCCCCGAGATCCTCAGCGTCACGGTCACCGACGGCACCGCCACGATCGACCTCGCCGGCCCCGACCCCTCCCAGGTCACGGCGGGCCTGTGGACCGCTCTCCAGGCCCAGCTCGGCCCCGGAACCACCATCGTGATCCGCTTCGCCCAGCTGGAAGACACTCACACCCTGACAACGCCGCTACGCCAGCCGCGCCGGGCCACGATCCGGGTCAGGGTGCTCCACGGTGATCGTCGTTGTCCTGCTGGCCGTGCACCAGGCATCCCGGCACCCTGCCTGGCCGGTCTCGTGCTGTGTAACCGTCGTATTCCCGCGTCAGTGAAAGCCGCCATCCAGTAACGGGCTTCGTGGCGACGCAGGCGTCATCTGCCAGCGGCTGCTGGTGCGCCCCGGTCCGCCGTCGCCGGCGTCCGGGGCGGGCGGAGGGCGTGACGGCCGGCGGGTAACGGCTGTCCCGGCCGATCAGCAGCAGCGCGGCGTCATCCAGGAGCGCGTGACCGACGTGCGCCAGGACGTCTTCGATGAGCCCGTCAAGTGCGGCGCCCAGGTTCTGCACCCCGAGAAGCGCCCCGGTCCGCTCGAGGGGGTAGAAGGTCCCGTGCTTGTCTCGCGCCTCGCTGATCCCGTCGGTGTAGAAGAGCAGCCGGTCTCCGTCCTTGAACGGGATGACGCGCACCTTCCGGTCCGCCGAGCGCAGGGCCGCAGTCCGAGCGGCAGGCCTGCCTCGGGTGGCTCTGCCAGGGTGACAGCGCCGTCGCGCACGAGCAGGGGCGGCGGATGACCGCAGTTGAGGATCTCGACCCGGGACCCGTCGGCGTCGACCTGTGCCAGCACCGCGGTCACGAACTCCTCCTCGGCCTCCTGATGCTGCAAGCTGGCCTCTATCCGGGCGGCGATCTGGGCGAGGCCCAGTGCGTCGTAGGCCGCCTCGCGGAAGGCACCCAGGACCACCGAGGCCGTTCGCGCCGCGGGCAGTCCCTTGCCGAGGACATCGCCTACGATCAGCCGGATGCCGCTGCCCGCGGCGATGACCTCGTACAGGTCACCGCCGATCCGCGCCGAGGCGGCGGCGGAGACGTAGCGGACGGCGATGTCCACCGGCGGGATCCGGCCGGGCACCGGGCGCAGCAGGATCTGCTGTGCGGCTTCCGCGATCGTCTTGAAGTTCGCGAGTTCCCGTTCGCGGCGCTGCCGGCCCGCGCTGGCGACGACGCCGGCCGCGGTCACCCCGGCGATGGCGATCAGGGCAATCACGCCTCGCCGGGAGCCGGCGAGGTTGTCGTAGACCGCCAGCAGTACGCCGAGGCCCAGTGCCAGCATCCCGATCAGAGCGGTCGACAGCGGCCGCCGGGAGATCGCGGCCAGCGCGGGGCCAAGCGAGAGCACGGGAAGGAAACCGACATCGGGACCAGCCAGGACGTCGATGACGGCAACGGCGATGACGACAGCGAAGGGCAGAGCCGCCAGGAAAAGGTTATGCGGATCACGCGGCGCGGCCGGTGCCCCCCCTGCCGCCGTCTGCCCCGCACGGGGGACCGGGTTCCGGCTGATCATCCGGTGCACCTCAGCACCCCCCGTGCGGCACCAAGGCGTGCCCTCGCGTCTTCGCCGCGATCTGCCGCCAGTGCCTTCCCCTCCTAACGTCAGCCTTGCCGGGCGATTCGGCGGAGGGTACCGTCACCCAGGCCGCGTTCTCATCGACAGGATTACAGTAAGGCGGAAATGGTATCGCGATCACGCGACCTCGCGGAATCCCGGTATTCTGCCCCGGTTGCCGCGGCCGTTCACCGGAGTTGCCAGGCGATCCTGGCTCTGCAAGAGGCGAGTTCCTGCGCCGCGTTTTCGCCGCGAGTGCCGCGCCTGCGGGCTGCCCGGGTCCGGGCTGGCGTGCGAGGACCGCGAGCCTGTCGTCGCCGAAAGGCCACAGCTACAGCTACCGGGAAAGCGGCTACGGGATCTCGCTGTACCCGCTCGCGTCGGCCGTGCTTGCCCGGGATCGGCGCCTGCGGTCGGCTTCGCCGCCGCCAGTACCGCGAGGGCCGGTGCCTCAGCCGCGCTCCTCTGCGCCGCTGCCCGAGGGCGAGAGCGCAGGCGGCGTGCCAGGTGCGGCCGTAGACAGGGACGGCCATTTCATCACGGCGTACGCGATGGCCTTCTGGTACCAGGTGACGGTCGCGGGCTCCGAGAGGTTCCATGTGGTCGGCTCGCCGGTAAAGCGGAGAAACGGTTCGTTCAGTCAAGTCAAAATTCATTATCGCGAACGCGCCGTGGGCGGCTGCTGGACCTTAGTGGGTGACACCGTAAATTCGTCGGGGTCATGGTTCGGGTTCGTGGCCGGGCGCTGCGAGGTGGACGGTGCAGGCGGTGTCGAGTGCTTCTTGCGGGCTGCCGGTGGGCAGTCCGGTGAGCAGGAGGGCGTCTTCGTAGCGGTCGCGGGCGGGTGAGTAGATCGCGAAGCCGAAGGAGTGGGCCGAGCCGCCGTAGCGGAGCCGGAACAGCGGGATCTGCTCGCCGCCGGGCAGGACGCCGGTGATGTAGGCGAAGGAACCGTGGTATCTGGCCTGCACTTTGGCCAGCTGGGGCCAGTTGTGCTCGGCGTGGTCCAGCAGCCGCACGATGATGGAGCTGCGGGTGGATTCCGGGATGGCGGGCATGGGCCTCATTGTGCCGCGCGGCGGCATCGG
The DNA here is from genome assembly GCA_963819785.1 of uncultured Actinomycetes bacterium. Taxonomy (GTDB): domain Bacteria; phylum Actinomycetota; class Actinomycetes; order Streptosporangiales; family Streptosporangiaceae; genus Palsa-504. The sequence goes on from CAWFXW010000034.1 coordinate 236,832, forward strand.
GCCTGGTTATGATCCCTGACCGGGGAGCGGATGAGGTTGCCCCGACTTGCCTGGAGCTGTCATGCCGCTGCCCTGCGCGGTGCCGGTCATGCTCCGCTCGGCACCGAAGACGAGATGGGGAGGATCGACCTCGCCGCCTCGGCCTCACGGGCGAGCACGGCCTGGACCGAGGCCAGGCAGACGGCACTTATCTCGGCCCAGTACAGGTCGCCGCTGGGCCGCCGCCCGTATGACCTGCGGCACGCGGCGGTGTCGCCGTGGCTGAACTCAGGGCCGGGCACGGCGTCGCGGTCCTGCTCAAGATCTACGCCCACTGCATCGACGGCCAGGCCACCGCCGCCAACCAGTGCATCGCCGACGCCCTCGGCACCCAGGACGCCGAGCAAGACCCCGGTGACGAAGGTGACGGCGATACCGAGCAGGCCTCCTGAAATGGCAGGTCAGGGCGGGATCCGGGCGGGACGGTCAGTATAACCGCTCCCACCGGCCCCGTCCGTGGCCTTTTCCGCCCCGTCCGTGGGCTGGTCCGTGCCCGTCCGTGGGCCGGTCCGCGCCCGTCCGTGAACCGCACGGACCCCGGAACCCGGTGCCTACGGACGCATAGCGGACGGCGGCGGCCGCAATCGCGCCTCGAAGCGCGTCCGCGCTGGTCAGCGGGGGGTGGCCCGGGCGGAGCGAGCGTGCTGTAAAACGGTCGGCTCGGCTCAGCCTACGTTGGTTCGAACCCAACACCTGCCACGTTAAAGCCCAGGTCAGAGCCGGTGGCACCGGATGGTGTCACCGGCTTTCCGCGCAGAACGAGAGGTTAAGAAACCGTCGGCTTTGTTCCGTGGGCTATGCGTGGGCGAGGTCCGACCGTCGCCGGGGCCTCGGCGGAGATCGCCTCAGATGCCATCTGACCTGTGAAAACGCTAGTGGCGGCGAGCGCCTGCGCGCCGTGGTGCGAGCTGGCCGGGCCAGGCGGGCGTGGGCTGTGCGCGGGACCGGGGACCGGTTTACGTACAGATAGCGGACAGGGTTCTGGGGTGGTGCCGACGGTGCGCAGAACCGCTTGGTTTCACGCACTGTGATGTCGGCCGGTTGCTGGCGTCAGCATCGAGAGCGGTTTCGATCTGCTGGCTGATGTCGTCGGCGGTACGCGGTGACGCCGAGGTACTCGTGACCTTCAACACCGGTGACTTCCCGGACACGGCCACGTCCGTCCACGACATCACCGTCGTACACCCGGACGACTTTCTGCTCGATCAGCTCGACCTGTATCCCGGTGCTACGGTAGCGGCGCTGCGCGCTCAGGCGCGCAGCTACAAGGCGCCTGAAATGGATATCGAGGGACCTGCTCGGACGCCTTGCCTCCGGCCGCAGTCGCGGTCACGATGTTCCTGGCGGGCCAGTAGGCGACCGCGAGCAGCCCGAGCAGCGGCCCGGAATTGGGGTCGGTGGCTGACCCGGTGAGGATCGCGCCGAAGTCCTGGCCGGCGACCCAGATGACCGCGGCCGTCGCGACCGCCAGGATCACCGCGGCGCGCGCGGCTCGCCCAGGCAGGAAGATGCCGATCGCGATCAGCTCGAACGCGATCGCGAAGACAGCCGAGACCTGCGGACCGTGCTGAGCGACCAGAGCCGCGGCACCGTGGTCGATCGATGCGATCCAGCCGGGCTCGCCGACCGCCATCGAGGAGAGCATGTCGTGCAGCCCCTGCGGTGCCATGCCTCCGGCCTGGAGCGCGAGGAAGGCCATACTGCCCCACAACATCAGCCACAGCAGGCGCGCGGGCAGACGGCCAAGGGGCCGGCCCGCCACGAACGATGCCGAAGGATCACGGTCAGCCGGCCACAGCAGCACCGCGAGCAGCGCGTAGATGATTACCGCGCCCGGTGTGCCATCCCACGGGCTCGCGCTGCCGGCGAGCACGCCGCCCAGGCCTTCCCCGAGCCACCAGACCGCGACCGACCAGAGCACCGAGGCGGCAAGCGCGATCTTGACCGTCGGACGCCAGGCTATGCCGAGGGCGAGCAGCAGCTGAATCGTCGCGAAGCCAGCGTTCGCCGCCACCGGGTGATGGCCGATGATGCCCGCGGACCAGGTGATCGGGCCGGCGATGACCGGCGGGTTGCCCTGAGCTGACGCGGCGAGCGTCTGGGCGAACGCCTTGGTGAACATGTACGGCTGGTATTGCAGCGCGGCGTCGAGCAGCCAGACGGCGGCAAGAGCGAGCCGCAGCCGCCGCCCGGCGGCGGGAGTCACCGTGATCCCCGCGGTATAGCTCGCCGTCACCGGCCAGGCCCGGCCGGGACAGGTTCCGGCGCGGCGAGCCCGCCGGCCTGGCCCGCGGGGTCGAACCCGGCCCGGATCACGTGCCGCTCGCGCCACAGGTGGTACAGCGCTATGCCGAAGATGACCGAGCCGATGACGTTGGCGGTGAAGTGCCACCAGATCCTGTAGGTCGTCAGGCCCGGGCCCGGCGTGAGCTGACCGAACCAGGTGGACAGGCCGATGGCCTGGCTGGCGCCGAACCACACCGACAAGGTCAGCGACACGTGCTCCAGACCGTGCAGCCCTTGCATCCACACGCCGATCTTCGCCCAGAAGCGGGTCCGGGTGCGCCGGGCGCGCCGGGTGATGACCATGATGGCGGCGAGCCCGGCCAGGAAGATGAAATTGCCGGTCAGATGCAAGATCTCCATGCCCAGCGTCGGCTTGGTCGTGTCCACCCGGCCGAACCCCCGGGCCAGGGCATTCCCCCACGGTGTCATCCACGCCGGCGAGTTCGGGTGCTGGAACCAGTACCCCACCTGGGCGACGTGTTCGGTAAGGTGACCGATCTGGCCGATGACGCCGATAACGATCACGGTCAGGCTGGCACGGAACAGCCAAGGCCGTACGACACCCCTGTTGGCAAGCCAAAGCCCTGCCACCGCCGCCCACATCGCTACGGCCCACAGCAGCAGCAATAGGGCGCCGGCGATGTCCCAGCCCGAGGCTGGCTGCGCCATCCCGGCCATGGTCTGCATGCTGACGGTGCTCGGCATTCCGGGCATAGCTGTCCTCCCGCATCACAGTCGATTCGGATGGCCATTACCCCGGAGAACGGCGAGTCCCGCACCCCCGGACAAGCCACCCGCACACTCGTATAGCTCGCTCTCTTCCTGATAGTGAGCACCGCACCCAGGTCTGTCAATAACGATGTTATGGAATTCTTGGTTGACCCGCGCATGCGCTGCTCAGGCGATCTTGGTGACGACCCGAGGGCCAGGCACCCTGACCGGCCGGACCCAGGCAGCGGAACCTGATCGACCCGTACTTCCGGATGGACCCGGTGCTGGCGCGGTTTCCCGCGACGTCGCGGTAGAGGTGGCTGGCAGGGGGGCAGGAGAGGTCAGGGTTACTTGATGCGGAGGCCGTGCCGGATGATGGCGGCGGGCTTTTTGAGGACAGCGGGTCGTCGCGAGGGTCGTCGTGGTAGCTGACCAAGTCGGCGGGCGCTCCCGGGACAAATGCGCCGGCCCAGGTACGCCCGGGCGAACGGGACGTGGTGACAGCGCTAGCAAGCGTGTCACCACGGTCCGTTCGGAACCTTAAGCTCAGGCCTGGCTGGCCGGCGTTGATGCGATGACCGGGGTCCGTTCGTCGGCCGGGGGGCCGTTGAGGAGCTCGGCGGCGGGGGAGGTGCGGCGGGCGTGCATCAGGCCGAGGCCGCTCAGCAGCAGCATGACGGCGGCGGCGATGAACGCGCCGATCGCGGCGATGCCGGCGATCGTGCCCATGGTCCCGAAGGCGTAGGCGTTGAGCAGCAGGCCGCGCAGGGTCTCGCCCTTGAACACGGTGTTGACCTGGGCCGCCAGCGCGGCGTTCGTGGGCTGCGCGATGGCCTCGGCCGACAGCTGCGCGTAGGTCTTGCCGCCGCCGATGGTCTTGAGGTGGTTGGCGATGAAGTGGTCGGCGTAGACCTCGGCCTGAGCGCCGGTGGTCAGTTGCTGGCCGCCGTACTGGCGCATCGCGGCGAACTCGGGGGCGGCGACGGCCTTGCTGTTCGCGGCCGGGAAGAAGATCTGCTGGGCGGCGAGCTGGGTGTGCACTTCGTTGCCGATGTAGGTGTGGGCCCAGGTGAGCAGCCCGCCGGCTGCGATAAGCGTGACCGCGAGGAACAGGCCCGCGGTGGCCATCAAGATGTCGAAGGTTCTGCGTCTCATAGCGGTTCTCCTTGGTGGGTGTTCCCGTCCGGATGCCCAGCGGCCTGACCCGCTGATGCGGGCGGCCGTTAATGGCGCTGGGCAGGTCGCGGCGGGGAAATAGTTTTCCCGCGCGGAGTCGCCGTTCCTTTGATTTCCGGCGTCCTGGCCGACATTGCCATATATAACGAAAATCCGGGCCCTGCCGTGCAGCCGCAAAACATTGCGCGGGTGCAGCTGCCGGGGTCCGGAGCAACATTCTTTATACTACTACAATTTCCCGTTTCCCGTTTCCCCGTGGCCCGACACGTCCACATCACCATGCCGGGACGGCAGCCTGGGCGCCGCAATCTTCGAGCGAATGCGCGCCGCTAGTGATGATAGCGGGGTAGCCATCTCGTGCGGTGAATAGCCTGGTCTATTTGGTCATCGGTAAGCGCGGGCGCGACGGCATCGGCTACGGCGGCCCTCGCGACGGCGCCCGCCACGACTGTTGCCATGTCGGCGAGCTGAGCACGGCCGGGCAGCAGCGTCCCGTGCGGGTCGTACCGGATCGTGGCCGCGTCACCGACGGCGGAGGCCGCCGCGGTGATCATGGCGTCGGTGACCCGCGTTGCGCGCACGGCCGTCGCGGCCAGGCCGATCCCGGGGAAGATGTAGATGTTGTTGCACTGGGCGACGGGGATGCTAGCGTCGCCGACCTGCATCGGCGCGAACGGGGATCCGGTAGCGACGAGCGCACGGCCTTCGGTCCAGTCGGCGAGATCCTGCGGCCGGGCCTCGCTGCGGCTGGTCGGATTGGACAGCGGCATGATGATCGGCCGTTTGGCGTGCGCGGCGACGTGGCGCACGACCTGTTCGGTGAAGGCCCCGCACGCGGCCGATAGCCCGATGAGCGCGGTCGGGTGCACAGCGTCGATCACGTCGGCGAGACCGGCGGCCGGCCAGGTTCGGTGCCGGGCACGGCGCCCGCCGGCTGGGCGAGACGGCGCTGCGCCGGGGCGAGGTCCGGGCGGTCCGTGGTGAGCAGGCCGTTGATGTCGACCACGCAGACTCTGGCGCGGGCGCCCTGCTCGGACAGGCCGTCTGCCACCATCGACCGCACGACCTGCTCGCAGACTCCGATGCCGGCCGATCCGGCCCCGAGCATCACCACGGTCTGGTCGCGCAGCCGCGACCCGGTGGCCGCTGCCCCCGCGGACAGAGCGGCCAGGACCACCGCGGCAGTGCCCTGGATATCATCGTTGAAGCTGAGCAGCTGATCGCGGTAGCGCTCCAGGACCGGCAGGGCGTGCGGGGTAGCGAAGTCCTCCCACTGCAGCAGCACATCGGGCAGTTCGGCGCGCACCGCCTGGACGAACCGGTCGACGAAGTCGTCGTAGCCGGCGCCGCCGATCCGGGGGTGCCGCCAGCCCAGGTACAGCGGGTCATCCAGCAGCCCGGCGTTATCGGTGCCGACATCCAGCAGCACCGGCAGGGTGCGCGCGGGGTCGATGCCGCCGAGCACCGTGTACAGCGACAGCTTGCCGATCGGGATGCCCATGCCGCCGATGCCCTGGTCACCGAGGCCCAGAATCCGTTGCCCGTCGGTGACGACGATGACGTCGACCTCGCGCCGGGGCCGGTTGCGCAGGATCTCCCCGATGCGGTCGCGGTCGGGGTAGGCGATGAACAGGCCGCGCGGACGGCGGTAGATCTCGCTGAAGCGCTGGCAGGCCAGCCCGACCGCCGGGGTGTACAGGACCGGGAGCATCTCCTCGATGTGGTCGGATACCAGCCGGTAGAACAGCATCTCGTTGGTGTCCTGCAGCGCGCGCAGGTTAATGTGCCGGCCGATGTCGGTGGACTGCTCCTGGTAGGCCTGGTAGCTGCGGCGCACCTGCTGTTCCAGTGTCTCCACCGCGGCCGGCAGCAGGCCGCGCAAGCCCAGCGCCGAGCGTTCCTCCTCCGAGAACGCGGTGCCCTTGTTCGTCAGCGGATCCTCCAGCACCTGCACCCCGGGACCCTGACCGGCGCTCATGACCTCTCCCGCTCCTGTCCACTCGACACCCCTTCGGACCGCGTCCGGCGGATCAGGCCGTCGGCGGGTGTGTCAGCGGGTGATGGCCACCTTGAGGGCCTTGGTCTCCGCTGCGCGGCCGAAGGCGTCGTAGGCGTCGATGATGGCCTCGAAGGTGAAGCGGTGGCTCACGAACTTCTCCGGTGTGAGCTTGCCCTGGGCGACCAGTCTGAGCAGCATCGGCGTCGTGGTGGCGCTCACCAGGCCCATGGTGATCGCGATGTCCTTGATCCACAGATCCTGTAGTTTCAGCTCCGCCGGCTTCCCGTGCACGCCGACATTCGCCACTGTCCCGCCGGGCCGGATGAGCTCGGTGGCCATCTGGAAGGTCGCCGGTATGCCCACGGCCTCGATCGCGACGTCCACGCCCAGGCCGTCGGTCATGGCCAGCACCTCGTCCTCCCAGCCCGCATCGCCGCTGTTGACGCCGTCGGTGGCGCCGAAGCCCCTGGCTTGCTGGACCCGGTTGCCGTCGAGGTCTATGGCGATGATGCGAGAGGCGCCATAGAGCCCGGCGGTCATCATCGCCGACAGGCCCACCGGCCCGGCGCCGATGACGGCGACGACGTCGCCGGGCTTGACGCGGCCGTTGCGCACCCCGATCTCGAAGCCCGTGGGCAAGATGTCGGAGAGCATGACCGCGGCCTCGTCGCTCACGCCCTCGGGAATCTTGTGCAGGGATCCCTCGGCGAAGGGCACGCGGACGTACTCCGCCTGGGTGCCGTCGATGAGGTGGCCGAAGATCCAGCCGATGCCGGAGGCGCCCTCGTCGTCGAGACAGTGCGAGGGCAGCTGCTGGTGGCAGTAGGAGCATGTGCCGCACGAGGTGATGCAGGAGATGATCACGCGGTCTCCCACGGCGAGGGTGCTCACCGCCTGGCCGATCTCGGTGATGGTGCCGGCACCTTCGTGCCCCAGAATCCGCCCGTCGGTGACCGCCGGGACGTCCCCCTTGAGGATGTGCAGGTCGGTGCCGCAGATCGTGGTGATGTCCACCCGCACGATCACGTCAGTGGGGTGGATGATTTTCGGGTCGGGTACTTGCTCCCACACCTTCTGACCCGGTCCGCGGTACACCAGTGCCTTCATCAGATGACTTCCTTGTCGTCGCGTGCCGGTACTCCGGAGGAGAAGATTGACCGGATGCCCGCAACCAGACGGCAACCCATCCCGGGACCGGCGGCTGACCGTGCCAAGGCGACCTCCCGGTGAGCAAACGTCCGTTTCGGTACGGAACGCCACCGGGGTCCGGAGCAGCGCCTATGCAGCAAAGCTGGGGCGGCAAGCCAAAAGCCATCGCAGCCTGTGCTCAGCGTACGCCTAAAAAACGGGAGCTGGCCGTCCAGCCGGCCCGCTCCCACCGTGATCCGCTATGGCTCCGGGGCCATGCCCCGCGGGATCGGCCACGTCGCGCTGTGCGCTTACCCGCTGTCCGCCATTGCCGTGCTGCCCGTGTTCGTCTCGCTGCCCGTGTTCGTCCCGCTGGCTGTCATCGCGGTTGAGCCGGCGAGGCGGTGGGCGGGGCTGCCTGCAGCCCGCGGATGAGAGTCTCGAGGCCGGAGGTGAAGCGCTGGTCGCGGTCGTCGGCCCAGGCGTATGGGCCGACAGTGGCGAGGGTGGGGAAGCGGCTGGCGGGCAGGGCGCGGAGGAACGCGTGCAGCCGCTGTCTAGTCACGCTGTCCCGCAGGCGCTGCTCGGCGGGCGACGTGGGGTCGGCGAGGGCGAAGCCGAGGGTGTAGTCGTAGATGAGGCGGAAGGCCAGGGCGGCCTGGCGGCCGGGCACGCCGTCCGCGTGCAGCGGCGCGAGGAACGCCTCGGCCAGGGTCAGGGACGCGGGGCCGAGAGGGTCGCGGGTCTTGAGCAGGGCGGCGACGCCGGGATGGTTCTCCAGGACCGTCCGCAACCGGTGCGCGAGCGCGGCGACCTGCGCGGTCCATGGCAGGGCAGGATCGGTCCGGCAGTCGACCTCGGCGAGCACCGCGTCAAGGATGAGGTCGTAGAGCTGTGCCTTGCCGTGGACGTGGCGGTACAGCGCGCCGGGAACCACGCCGAGGCGGCCGGCGAGGGCGCGCATGCTGAGGGCCTGAGCGCCATCCGCGCTGATGACCATGAGGGCCTCGGCGACCACGCGCTCGCGGGTGAGCGTATGGCGGCCGCTCTCCGCATCGTCCGGCGCGTTGAACCACAGGGAGCGCGTGTCCGCGTCTTCGGCCTGCTCAGCTGCCATGCCTGCCTCCCGACCTGGCCGCCTTTGCCGTGAACGATGTTCACGGCAATGTATCCATTGTAGCCCGGAACTGAATGGCGTTCACTTGGAGGCTGTTCTTCCTGGCCGCCGGGCCGCGCCTGGACCAGGCTCGCCGGGCTGATCACTTAAAGATCAAACAATCAGGTACCGAACGAGCCGTGGTATCACCGTTCCGCAGCTGAGTCCCAGCCGCGGAGCATTCGCACCAGACGGCGGGAATCCGCGCGAATGGCTGGTGATCGCTCTGGGTACCCGCTTGACCGCGAACACTGTTCACGTTATAGTGAACAGTGTAGCTCGGAACTGAATAGTGTTCACCTGAGCGGTGTTCTTCCGGGTCGCCGGGCCCAGCGTCCGGCCAGATGCAAGGGAGAACGATATGACCACCACCATGATGAGCTGGGACCTCTTCGAGGACCTGCGCGCGGCGCAAGATGAGCTGCTGCGGACGACCGGGGGACGAACCTGGCGTCCCGGCCAGCACTACGACACCAGCGGCACCACGGCCTGGGCGCCCGGCCGTCGACATATCCGAACGCAAGGACGCCTACCTGGTCACGGCCGAGCTTCCCGGTGTCAAGGCCAGCGAGGTGGAGATCACCGTCGAGGACGGCCTGCTGACCATCCAGGGTGAGCGGCACTTCGCGCACGACTCCGCCGAGGAGAAGATGCACCGCACCGAGAGGTTCTACGGCGCCTTCCGCCGCTCGATCACCCTGCCCAGCCACGTGCAGGCGGACAAGATCGAGGCCTCGGCGCAGGACGGGGTCCTGCAGATCATGGTGCCCAAGGCGCCCGAGGTACAGGCCAAGCGCATCCAGGTGCGCGTCGGGCAGGGCCGCACCGCCCTCAAGCCAGGCGCAGCGGCCAAGAACGGCAGCTGACCCCAAGCCCGGCCCCGGCCGCACGGGGAAGAACCGTCGCCGGGACGCATGACCCCCTTGCCGTCACCGCTCAGCACGACGGTGGCGGCAGGGGCAGACGCCGAGCTAGCACCTGGGAATGGGAGGGCGGCCAGCTGCACGGCCCTGCGTGGCCAGCACCCTCAGCCGGTCCATGCCAGGTTCCCGCCGGCGGCCGGACGCCTGTCCCGGGTGTGATCGGCCATGGTGATGAGCCTTACCCGGATTGCTCATGTCCGTCCGCCGCGCGGATGGCGTTTACTGATATATGGATGGGTCCGGCAGAAACGGATCAGGCGGCATGCCCGTCGGTGCTGCTGGCATTAACGCGATCGCGGGAATCCCGGTTCCCGGGACGGCGTCGCCCCAGCGACCACTCCGTCGGAGGCAGTCATGCGTATCGGATCAGTACTACTTCTCATCTGGCTGGTCATCGGCGCTATCGCCGGCGGCCAGCGCCATTACTACGGCAGTTCTGATCCGAACTGCGCCCAGACGGGCACGATCATCGTGACAGTTCTCGCGGGCCCGCTCAACTACTCCGGACTGAACCCGAAAGTTTCCTGCAAAACACCGCAGCCTAGCTAATGCCTTGAGCGCCCGCCTTTTCCGATTGCGGCATGAACAATGCCGCGGCTTATTCCGGTGGAAGCGAAATTCCGGCCCCACGATCATTTACCCGGGCCCTGTCCAGAGTCCGGGTGCCGGCAGCTACTATCCCGCGCTGACGCTGCGGCTGGGCCTGGCCTACCATCAGGCCATCATCGATGTCTGCGACGACTTCGAGACACAGCATGAGCGACCAGGTTAAACGGCAGATTGAGCGGCAGCGAGATCGAGCATTATCTAGCCTGCGGCCTGACCGGTCTCCACGATCCCGTGTGTTCAGCGGCGGTCTTGAAGCCGGCAAATCGCGCAGGAGCGCGGCACGCTAGGCGCCCCGGAACACTGCCGCGTTCCGCGCGGCGAATTCGGCGAAACTCGTCGCTGGCCGGGACCTCGGCTTTGCCCGCACCGTCAAGCACCTGCCATGGCGGTGCCGGCGCTACCGGGGAGACGAGCCGGATATGTCCCGGGCTTTCAGCGACGGCGGCAGTCTGGCATGACCTGGCGGTAACAGCTTTTCGGCCAGGTCGCCGATAGCTTCCGCCAGTGATGCTGTCCGGCCTGGCGGGTCCAGCGGCCAGGCGGACACGTTGCCGACATGACCGCGCAGCGGGCGCAGACCCGCTTCGGTGAGCCAGCGTTCCAGCTCTGCCGGGCTGTGGGAGTGCCAGTGGCCAGCGGTGTACGTCCTGGTGGCCTCCCTGCTGAACTCCTCGTCGGCGGCCCAGAACACCGAGACCAGCAGGGCACTGCCCGCGGCCAGCGGCGCGGCGTACCCGGCGATGAGGGACCGGGCCACCTCCGCTGGCTGGAAGTGCAGGACGGCGGCGAGAATCACGCAGACTGGCTGACCGAAGTCGGGTTGAGGGCAACGATCTGCTCGGCCAGTTCCCGGTCGGCGGAGTAGTTGTCCTTGCTGCCGAGCAGGGCGTCATACACCCGGGCGATATTCGGCTTGCTGGTATCGAATTCCACGGTCACGGGCGCGGTTCCGGCCGGCTTGCCGCTGGGCTGCGCCTGGCGCTAGCGGGCCGCGCTTGGCGCTCTGGCCCTTACGTGCTGGCGGCCTATCGTGTCGAACCCGGTCACCCGAGGTTTGTGAGCTTGGCACGGACCCGGCTTGCGTCCGGGTGGTGAAGCTCGTTCAGGATGCTCAGCGCCGCTTGCCAGTCGCGGGCCGGCCTGTCCATCACTGACCGGGAACAGTTCTGGAAGGATGGCCGACATGACATTGCCTGCCCTGCCCGAGGAGTCCTTCCAGCGTGTGCTCTGCGTCGTCGCGCACCCTGACGACATGGAGTACGGCGCGTCCGCGGCCGTCGCTCGCTGGACCGCGCGCGGCATCGAGGTCGGTTATCTCCTGCTCACCCGCGGCGAGGCCGGCATGCCGAACCCTCCCGAGGAGACGGCACGCCTGCGCGTCGCCGAGCAGCAGGCCGCCTGCGCCGCCGTCGGCGTCAAGCACCTGACCGTCCTCGAACATCCCGACGGCGTGCTCGTCTACGGGCTCGACCTCCGCCGCGACATCTGCCGGGAGATCCGCCGGTTCAAGCCCGACGTCGTGCTCGGCACCGGTTACGAGATCGAGACGCCCTATGGCTTCGACCAGGCCGACCACCGCGCGGCCGGGCTCGCGACGCTCGACGCGGTGCGCGACGCGGGCAACCGGTGGGTTTTCCCGGAGCAGGTCGACGACGAGGATCTCGAACCGCACGCCGTGCGCTGGCTCATCGCCCCCGGGCTCGCCGGCTATGGCGCGACCCACGGCGTCGAGGTCACAGGTGAGCCGCTGCGCCGCGGCATCGCCTCGCTCGAGGCGCACGCCGCGTACCTGGCCGCGCTCCCGGGCCACCCCGCCCCCGGCGACTTCATCCCGAAGTTCACCGCGATGAGCGGCAAGGCCATGGGCGTCGAGCACGCCGTCCTGTTCCGCGCCCACGACCTGCAGGCACCACCGGAGTTCTTCACTGAAGCCACGCAGGACTGACTCGAGGCCGCTCGGTGACGACGCCCGTCGGCCATGCCCACGGGGCGATCTCGCCCCTGTTACGGGTCGCGGCCACCCCGGTGGCGTCGCCGGCGACGACCCGCAGTGGGCCGGCCGGTCCTGGTCTATCGCGCACCCGCACGGCTCCGGGAGGGTCTACCCGAACTTCCCCGACCTCCAGCTGGAGAACTGGGCGGCCGCCTATCACGGCGGCAACCTGCCGCGCCTCGCGGCCGCCAAGCAACGCTACGACCGCGGCCGGCTGTTTCATTTCCCGCGGGCCATCTGACCCGAGGAGGTGCCCGATGGGCGATGTGATCCCACGCCTGGCCCGGGCCCGCGGCTCGATGGGTTCATCGCCGGGCCTGACGAGGGCTCGACTACCTCACCAGGGCCGACCCGGGGTGCCCGTGGCCATGATCTGCATCGTGTTAATGTCGGGTAACCGCTCCAGACCTCGGTGGCCGATCGCATTTGTTACGTGCGATGCCGCCGAGATGGTCGGAGCTTTCGATGCTGAGATCGGGTAAGACCGGCGCGGTTGGCGCCCCTGCCCCGCCCGGCCCGGACCGCAGCCAGGGCATTTACCAGCGTCATGCCGCCGATGGCGTGAGCCGCCGGTACTCTCCGCCTCGATGCATCTGAAGTCACATCAGGCTCTCTTCAGGCGGCACCGGTTACGAGCGCGGAACGCTCGACGTGCGGGGTGACGTATTGCTTTGGGTTGCGCTCCAGGCATCGCTGATGGCTGAGGGCTTCGCAGACGGGGCAGTCGACGCGGAGGGCGGGATCGGCGTGAGCGAGCTGGTCGGCACTTCCGCGGTCAGCGAGCACGCGGCCGATAGCGATGCCGGATTGCGTTGCGCTACGCGCTCTTCGTGACGGCGCTGACCTGAAGGGCATCGCGTTCATCTCATCTCAAGTGTACTTAACCACAGAGTATCATCGTCTGACGAATCACCCGCTATTGAGATAATTCAAATTTATTGTCTAAGTGTTACGCGGGCTGTGGTCCCGGGTGCCCCAGCGGTCTGCGAGTCGAGCCGCGCGAGCGCGGTCCTTACAGATCGTAGCCGCGATCAGCCGCGCCGCCCCGTACGCCCTCCCGGTCCGGCGCCAGGGCACCGAACACCGCAACTGCCCCGCCTGACCGGCCCGGATGGTCGCCGCGCGGCCGCCTTGTCAGGTGGCCGGCGCGTCGGTACCGGCCAGCAGGGCCAGGATCTCCCCGACGGTGCGTTCCCGTCCGTCCGGTTCGGGAAGCGGAAGGTGCGCCTGGACGTGGTAGCGGTTGCGGCGGCCGTTCTTCTCCTTGACCACGTAGCCGGCCTCGGCCAGGTCGGCGAGGATGCCGAAGGCGCTGCGCTCGGTTATGTCCAGGCTGGCTGCGATGTCGCGCAGGCGCGCCCCGGGGTCATGGGCGATGAGCAGGAGAACTCGAGCGTGATAGGTCAGGAAGGTCCAGCTCGCCACGTAGGCAGGTTACCAGATTCCGGAAAAGAATTGCTAGTTTCTCAGTTCGGGTATAGCGTGGCATCAGGCACCGGACCTCAGCCGCCACCAGCGGCCAGCTACCCGGGGCTACCGGAGGAGCAGATGCGCACCGATTCGGTCATCACGATCGTTGGTGCCCATGACGCTCGCGATGCCGCGTCCCGGCTGGGAAGCCGGTGCCTGATGGAAGCTACCGGGCCGGGATCCTGGCCCGGCGGCGGCGGTGACGCGATGAATGCCAGCGGCTTCGAGGCCGCAGGTCGCCCGGCTCGGCCTGGCGCTGCCGTTGGCCATCCCGTCAAAGAGCAGCGGCAAGGACACTGCAGGCAGGTCAGCTTGCGTGCACCCGCCGGTGCGCGCCGCAGGGTCAGCACGATAGCGGCCGCCCTGGGCCGCGGCCGCCGGCAGCTGACGCCGGCGCTCCTGGGCGCCGGCTAGCAGCCGCCCGCCCTTCCTCCGTCGCAGCGTTCCGGCCGACCGCTAACCACGCGGCCGCCGAGGACGCTGCGGCGGCCCCGCCTGCCAAGGGAGCATCATGCCTGAACCAGCCGTGACGATATCCGGGGCTCACCAAGCCAGCCTCAGTTTTCCCTGCCGGGCGGACCGCGGCGGCTACGTCATCGCCGCGCTCAGGGGGGAACTGGGCATCGAGTCAGCTCCCGCCCTGCGTGACCAGCTCTTCGACCTGCTCCGGGCCGCCAGCCACTTGATCCTTGACCTGTCTGAGGTAGAGCATGCGGACGCCAGCGGCCTTGCGGTCCTGGTGGGCAGCGGACGCCGCGCCCGGCTGCTCGGCGGATCCTTGCGCCTGGCCGCGCCATCACCCGAGGTAGCCAGGGTCCTGTCCGTTACCGGCATGGACCAGCACCTCAATATCTTTCCCACGATCCGGGCGGCGATCACCGGCCAGCCGACGCTGCCCGAAGTGATCTTCCCGGCGGGAACGGTCCCGGCTCGCGGCCGCTTTGATGGCGTCATCGCGAGCGGGGCTGCACAGCCGACCATGCCTGCCATTGATCTGGTGACCGCCAGGCAAGCCACGGCTTGACCTGCCGCCTGGAGCGCGACCGGATGTCTCGTACCCGGGCATTACCCGTCCGCCGGCCCGTTTCAGCCTGGGCGGCCGGGGCAGGGAGAGACCAAGATCTGTGGCAGTGGAGCGGTTGCGCGTCCGGGCCAGCTAGGCCAAGTCGAGGCGGATTAGGCCTGGTTCAGCATGTCTTCGCAGGTACCAGCGGTCGATCCTAGGAGGCACCCGCCATGACTGATCCTGATGGGCCCCGGCACGTCGAAGTGGGCCATGACGGCCAGCCGGTCGCGGCTGCCGAGGTGACAACCAGCGGAGCCGGCGGAACGGCCCGGGCGTCGTTGCATGCGTCGGCCGGGCATGTTGCTCCTGGCAGCCGGGCGAGCCTGGTTGATGCGGTCATGGATCTGCCTGAGGTGCAGGCTAGCGCGCGCATGGAGGCCGCCATCCCGCTCGGCGACGGCGAGTCGCTCGAACGCCTGCGGGAGCGGACGGAGGATGCGGTCACGCGGCCGGCTGGCTCCACCACGCTACTGGACGCGAATATACCGTCACGGAACCGGCGCGGACCCGGTCAGGACCCCGACGGCGGAACCGCCTCGTGACTGCCGCCGGCGCGACCCATAGCCGCTAGCAGCCAGGCGAACCGGACAGGGACCCGGGTAGCTCATCGCGGGCCGCCCCGTTCAGGTCTCAGGTCGCGATCGCGTCCACGCCGGTGAGGAGGGCCAGTACCTCGCCGACGGTCCGTTCCCGGGCGGTGGGCTCTGGTAGCGGGAGGTGCGTCTGAATGCGGTAGCGGTTGCGGCGGCCGTCCTTCTGCTTGATCACGTATCCGGCCTCGACCAGGTCTGTGATGATGCCGAAGGCGCCGCGTTCGGTGATGTCCAGACTGGCTGCGATGTCCCGCAACCGCACTCCGGGGTCATGGGCGACACACAGCAGGACCCTGGCGTGCACGGTGAGAAAAGTCCAGCTGGCCATGGAGGTAAGTTACCGGATTCCGGAAAAAGCTTGCTAGTTTCTTGATGCAAGTACACGTCGGGCGCAGGTGCCGGATCAGGCCAGGCCGGGCCTATGCGCCGGGGTGCGCGTCGCCGTCCCGGGCCGTGGCGTCCGGCTGGGCGGCCACGGCGGCCAGCGTCCCGTTGCTTACCTGTACGGACGGCCGGGGGATCGGCGGGACCTCGGGTATCCCAAGCGGCGCTCCGCCCGTGATCGCGGCCTCCGCCGCGGTCACATCCTCATCGCCGAAGTCCGCGAGTGACGTTGTATCTCCGGCCGTCGTCCTGTCCCCCGCAGGGGCCATCCGGTCGAAGAACCGGAGCAGCTCGACCGGGACCGGCATGACCAGCGTGCTGTTCTTTTCCGCGGCGACCTCGACCACGGTCTGCAGCAGGCGCAGCTGCAGCGCGGCCGGGTCGCGCGACATCACGTTGGCCGCCGCGGCCAGCCGCTTGGAGGCCTGGTACTCACCGTCGGCGGTGATGATCCGGGCCCGGCGCTCCCGTTCCGCCTCGGCCTGGCGGGACATCGATCGCTTCATGTTCTCGGGGAGCGAGACGTCCTTGAGCTCGACCCGCTCGACCCGGACGCCCCACGGGCCCTCGGTCGGCTCGTCGAGGATCCGGCGCAGCTCGCGGTTGACCGAGTCCCGCTCGGAGAGCAGCTGGTCCATATCGGACTGGCCGATGATCGACCGGAGCGAGGTCTGCGCCTGCTGGGAGATGGCGAACATGTAATTCTGCACGTTGATCGTCGCCTTGATCGGGTCGACGACCCGGAAGTACACCACGGCATCGACCCGGACGGTCACGTTGTCTCTGGTGATGCCTTCCTGAGCCGGGACGGCCATGGCGATGATCTGCATGTTGACCTTCTGCATGCGGTCGCCGACCGGCCGGATCCAGGTCAGCCCGGCGCTGCGCGTCCCCGGCAGCACCCGTCCGAACCTGAAAATGATGCCCTGCTCGTACTGCTGCACGACCTTGAACGAGCGGCCGGCCGCGATGAGCCCGGCCACGACGAGTACTACCAGGACGACCACGAGGGCGACCATCACCGACACCTCTTCTTCGGTGCCGTGGTAGCTGGCCGCCCATCGGCGGCTAGTCTCCGGTACCTGATTTCAGCCTACCTATGCAGGCGAGAACTAGCAAAATATTTCTAGAAACACTAATCCAGTTATTATCACCGGCCCGAAAGCGGATCCTGGCCGGCGCCGCCGCGACGCCGGCCAGGACCGGAGGAAGCTGTAACGTCCGTTCGCCCGGCACGCACCCCGCGGGGGCGCCAGCGCCGGCGCCGGGCGCCAGGGATGCTGAGATCGCCTCGAGCACTCGCGCCCGGCAGTCACCGAGATAGAAATGACCGCCCGGGTAGACCTGCAGGTTGAACGCTCCGCTGGTATGTGCGGACCAGCCGGCCGCGTCCGCGGCGGTGACCCTCCAGTCGCGATCGCCGGTCATCGCGGTGATGTCGCAGGATAGCGGGGGCCCGGGCGCGAACCGGTAGGTCTCGCTGGCCGTATAGTCGGCCAGGACGGCCGGCATGATCAGGTCCAGCACCTCGCTGTCGTCGAGGATCCGCGGGTCGGTGGCGCCGAATGAGCGCAGTTCGGCGATCAGCGCGGGGGTTCCCGCCCGGTGCAGGTTCCGATGGCGATTGCGCGGCGGAGCCGCCCGGCCGGACACGAACAGGTGGGCCGGCCCCCGGCCTTCCTGGCGGGCGATCCGGCGCGCCACCTCGAAGGCGAGGATCGCTCCCATGCTGTGGCCGAAGAACGCGAACCGCTCGGGCAGCGACGAGCCAAGCGCCGCATGGACCTGGTCAGCCAGGCCCGCGATGTCCGTGACGCAGGGCTCCGCGGTGCGGTCCTCACGGCCCGGGTACTGCACGGCTAGCACCTCGATACCCGGTGCCAGCGGCGCCGACCACGGGTGGAAATAGCTCGCCGCACCGCCCGCGTGCGGGAAACAGAACAACGGCACCCCGCCGGGCGCCCGCCGGTAGACGCGGAACCACCTGCCGCCGGACCTGTCCGCTACCACCGCAACTCCCCGCCCAGTCCACGCACGTCATCAGACCGTACCCGGGGATCGTCGCGCCAGGAACTTCTCAACTGCTCAGTACCGGCCCGCCCGGCGCGCAGCGCAATCGGGGAGGTGCGCTCCTGGTGACCGGGTGCCACCGTGGGGAGGCGGACGCGCGCTGGCCCGCATCTTGTGTTCGTGACCGGCCCGACGTGCAATTGCCTGTAGCAGTGACTCGCGGAACGAGGTGGCCATGCCGAGGCTGAACCCCGCACACTTTGTGAAGTCCCTGGTTCCGCAGACCCGCGATCAGCGGGTCTACATGCTGGCGGCTTTCATCAACGTTTACGGGACCGGGCTGATCATCACCGCCATGACGCTGTACGCGATCAAGGTGGTGCACCTGAGCACGGAGCGTGCGGGACTGGCCCTGACCATCGCCGGCCTGGTGGGCCTGCTGGCCTCCATGCCGATGGGCCGGCTGGCCGACCGGCGCGGCCCCCGGGATGTGGCCCGGCTGGCCATGCTGGTGCTGGGCCTGGCGGCGGCGGGCTATGTGTTTTTCGCGCATAGCTTTGTCAGCTACCTGCTGGTCGCGATCGTGGACGGGGCCGCGCTCAGCTCCTCCAACACGGCCAACGTGGCCCTGCTGCGGCGGGTCGGCGGCGACAACGCGACCACGTTCCGCTCGCAGGCGTATGCGGTCACGAACCTGGGCATCTCGCTGGGCGTGGCCACCTGCGGGGTCGCGATCGAGCTGAACACGGTGACCGCGTACCGTGCGCTGTTCCTGGGCAACGCCGTGGCCACCCTGGCCGGCTTCGTGGTGCTGAGCCTGCTGCCTGACTTTCAGCCGCTGCCCGGCGCGCATAAGGAGTCGCCGCTGGCCGCGCTGAAGGACAGGCCGTTCGTCGCCTACACGCTGCTATCCGGCGGGATGTACATGCAGTACCTGGTGCTCGGCCTGCTGGTGCCGGTGTGGGTGGTCTACCACACCACCGCGCCGCGGTGGTCCGCGGCGGCGTTCATGGTCATCAACACCGTCATCGTGGTCATGTACCAGGTGCGCGTGGGCAAGACGGTGCAGACCCTCCGGCAGGGCGGCGCCGCGTTCCGCCGGGCCGGGGTGATCTTCCTGGTCAGCTGCTCGGCGATGGGCCTGGCGACGGGGCTTCCCGCCTGGGGTGCGCTGCTGCTGCTGGTCGGCGCGGTGGTGCTGCACACCTACGGCGAGCTGTGGCAGTCCTCCGGCATGTTCGCCATGGACTTCGGGCTGGCGCCCGCGCATGCGCAGGGGCAGTACCAGGGCCTGGTCGGCATGGTCAACTTCGCCGGGCAGGCGCTGTCCCCGCTGATCCTGGTCGGGCTGGTGCTGAGCGGCGGCCGGCTCGGCTTCGTGCTGCTCGGCGCCTGGTTCGCCCTGCTCGGCCTGGCCGCCCCGGCCGTGGCCCGGTGGGGCGAGCGGACCCGCCCGGCCGCGCCCGACGCCGAGGTCGCGGCCGAGGCGGCCGGCGTCGACGCCATCATCGCCGAAGCCGCCGCCGAGCAAGCGATCATCACCGACTGACAGCACTGACAGTACTGACAGCGCGTTCGCCGGCCCCTTTTGCTAGGAAGGGGTCATGAGCATCCGTCCTGGCGGTCCCGGCGACGTCGCCGCGGTCCTGGCCCTTGGCGATGAGGCCGTGACGTGGATGAACGCGCGCGGAAATACCCAGCAATGGGGTACCGCGCCGTGGACCGGCGACCCGGAGCGCGCGGCGGCCGTCGGTGACCAGGCGCGCGGCGGCGGGATGCGGATCGCGGCGGATCAGGACGGCATGGTGCTCGGCGCCATGGTGATCACCGAGACCCCTCAGCGGTACGTCCCTCCGGCCGCCGAGCGGGAACTGTACGTCAACCTCCTGCTTGTCTCGCGCCGGCACAGCGGCCAGGGTGTCGGCGCCACCCTGATCGAGCACGCCAGGCACGAGGCCGCGGCGCGCGGCATCGGCCTGATCCGCGTTGACTGCTGGGCTGGCGAGGCCGGCTCACTGGTCCGCGTC
Organism: uncultured Actinomycetes bacterium; assembly: GCA_963819785.1. Taxonomy (GTDB): domain Bacteria; phylum Actinomycetota; class Actinomycetes; order Streptosporangiales; family Streptosporangiaceae; genus Palsa-504. Next base: position 256,402 of record CAWFXW010000034.1, read on the forward strand.
TACGAGAGGTACGGCTTCTCGCGCGTCCAGGAGTTCACCGTCTCGCTGCCGGCCGGGGAATGGCCAGGAATGCTGCTCGCCATGCGGCTGGCGCCGCGGCGACCCGGCTGACGAGGCTACTGCGGGTCCTGATCGGCGGGCTGGTCGGGCCAGACGCCGATGTGGTCGGGTTCCTCCTGCAACTCGACCCGATCGCGCATGCCCAGGCGCCTGGTCATCTCGCGCGGGAGCTGCACCCGGCCCGCCCGGTCCAGCGTGGCGTACTCGCGTGCGTGCAAGGTGGTCGTGCCCTGCTCATCGGTGGCCGCGCGCCGTATCGTCTCGCTGCTCGTCTTGCCGTCCCGGATCGCGATCGTCCGGCGGACCTGCGACGAGACGGCCGGGTCGTGGGTGACCACGAGCACCGTGACGCCGAGCTCGGTGTTGGCGGCCTGCAGGGCGGCGAACACGTCCCGTGCGGTCGCGGAGTCAAGCTCGCCGGTGGGCTCGTCGGCCAGCAGCACCTTCGGCTCGTTCGCCAGCGCGGTGGCGATGGCGGCGCGCTGCTGCTCACCGCCGGACATGCGGTCCGGGGTCCGGTCGGCGCAGTGCGCGATGCCGAGGGTGTCCAGCAGGACGCCGGCCCGCTTCACCCGCGCCCGGCGGCCGAGCTGGCTCAGCCGCATCGGCAGCAGGACGTTCTGCCGGGCGGTCATGTAGGGCAGCAGGTTCCGCGAGGTCTGCTGCCAGATGAAGCCGGTCACGCTGCGCCGGTAGGCCAGCCGCTCCCTGGCGGTCATCGCGCTCAGGCTATGGCCGGCCACCCACACGGTGCCCGCGGTCGGCGTGTCCAGCCCGGCCAGGATGTTCATCAGCGTGGACTTGCCGCTGCCCGCCGCGCCGATCACCGCGGTCAGCTCCCCCGCGGCGATCTGCAGGTCCAGCCCCTGCAGGGCCTGTACCTCGATGCCCTCGCCGGAGAAGATCCGGACCAGCCGGTCACAGACGATCATCCCGTCCGCCCCGGTGGGGGCCTGATCCTGGCTGACGATCATGCCCGGCTCCTTCAGTCAGCGATCCGCAGCGCCCTGGCGCTGCCGCGATGGTAGGTGATCACGGCCTGGGCGGCCAGCACGAGCAGCGCGGCCAGCACCAGCCCGGCCGCGGAGGCGACCAGCGGGACGACGGCCGGGACCGGGCCGCTGGCCAACCCGGTCCCGCTGAACGCCGCGATGTCCAGCGACGGCCCGACCAGCGGCGCCAGCAGCCAGGCGCACGCGACGCCGCCGGCGGCGGCGGCCAGCACCGGCGGCAGCGTCTCGGTGGCCAGCAGCAGCTGGGCCTGCCAGCGCCGCAGCCCCATGGTGGCCAGGCGGGCCAGCGTCATGTCCCGGGTCTGCGCGGTGAGCAGCAGCGACAGCAGCAGCACCAGCAGGCCGAACCCGGCCGCGGCCGCGATCCCCTGGGTCAGGGCCGCCTGCGCGGCGTGCGGCACCGGCGCCCCGGCCAGCGCGGCCAGGGCCGCGGCGCGCAACGTCACCGTCGCGCCCGGCAGCGCGCGGTCAACCGCCGCCCTCAGCCGCGCCCCGTCCAGCCCGGGCCCGGCGACCAGCAGCAGGTTCGGCTCGAGCGGCGCCCCGCCGAAGGCCCGCAGCGGCACCACCACCAGGGCGTTCCCCGAAGCGCCGGAAGCGCCGGGCACGCCCGCGATCTGCCCGGTGAGCTGGATCGTGATCGTATGGCTCCCCCTGGTGAGGCTGACCGGCGCCAGGCCGGTCAGCGTCCCGGCGGCGGGGGTGGCGACCGCCGGGACGACCCCGGACCCGGTGGTTGCCGACAGCGCGGCCAGCGGGAACCGCGGGCCGGGCGCTCGGTCGGCCACGGCCGCGTACTGGCTCGGGTCGACCACCACCACGGACAGCTCGTACCCGTTGGACAGCGTCGCGTCGTCGACCTCGGCCGAGGCGGTGGCCACCACGCCTGGCAGCGACGCGATCTGATCCCGCAGCGCCTGCGGGATCCCGCCGTCGCGCGGGGCCTGGATGATCGCGTCCGCGCCTGCCTGCTGCCAGGACGCGGCCACCTCGCTGCGGGTCACCGAGGCGTTGATCATGTCCGGGAACGCCACCATGGACAGCACCAGCACCAGCGCGAACGCGGGCAGGACGGCGCCGGGCGGGGTCCGGGTGGCCCGGGCCAGGCCGACGAACGCGACCACCCCGCGGGACAGGCCCGCGAGCCGGGCCAGTTCGCGGAGCAGCAGCGGGTAGAGGCGCAGCACGACCACGGCCACCGGGATCGCGACCAGCACCGGCGCCGCGCTCTGGTACAGGCCGCCGTTCCCCGGGCTCAGCCCCTGGTTCCTGAGCACGATCAGCCCGCCGACGGCCACGGCGACCAGCGCCGTCTCGATGACGAGCCGCCGGGTCGCGGTCCCGCGGCCGCCGCCCCGGCGCGCGGCCCCGCCGGTCCCGCCGGACCAGCCGGACCAGCCGGCCCCGGGCGCGGCCACCCGCTGCGGGACCACGCTGATCAGCACCGGGCCGGCCAGCGTCACGGCGACCGTGAGGCCGGCCAGCCACCAGCCCAGCGCGTCGCCGTCGCCGCGGGTCAGGCCGGTGGCCAGGGCCACGCCCGCCGCCCCGGCGACCGCGGCCGTGACCACGCTGGCCCGCAGCACCAGCCAGCCGAGCTGATACAGCGCCGCGCCCCGGGCTCGCATGAGCGTGAACTCCGCGGCGCGGCGCTGCCCCACCAGCCGGGCGCCGAGCAGCACCACCACCATCCCCAGGATGGCCAGGCTCACGTACAGCAGCTCGAGCACCGGGGCGACGGCGTTCTGCCCCGCGATGTACGGCGCCAGGATCGAGGGGATCGGGGTGGTGACCGTCACCGTGACCGGGCTGGTGAGCCCGGGGGCGGTCATCGTCTCCCCGGCGGAGACCAGGCTGCCGAGGCTGGCCGCCAGGCTACCCGCCTGGCCCGCGGTGAGCTGGCCGAGCGCGACCGGGTACCACCAGGTCGCACTCATCAGGGGATCGAGGCTGGCCTCGATCAGCGGGAGCCCCCCGGCGCCGACGAACACCTCTCCCGTCCAGTATCCCGGCGAAGCCGACGCCACCAGCACCGGGCTGGCCGCCAGGTGATCGGTGCTCCAGAAGGCCGAAGCCGGCCGCACCGGCTGGATGATGCCGCTCACCACCAGTTGCAGCGGCCCGGCGCTCAGCCGGGTGCCGACCCGCAGTCCGAGCCGGGACGCGGTGGTGGTGGTCACCGCGATCTGGGCCACCCCCGTCGAGGCCGGGCCGGCCGGAAGCCGCCCGGCCACGACCCGGCTGTAGCGGGCCAGCGCCGTGCCGTAGCTGAACTCGACCTGCGGCGGCCCGTATCCGGCGACCCGGGCCGTTCCGGTTACCTGGGCGAAGCCGGTGGTCAGGCTCGACCATGCGGGCGGGTAGCTGGCGACCGGTGCCCCGGCTGCGGCCAGCCGCGACCGCAACGAGGCGGATTCCGCGGCCAGGCCGGGTTCACCGGTGGCGGGCGTCACCACCGCCGTCGCGGTGACGGTCCAGTCGCCAAACGGCGTCGCCGCGATCAGGCGCTGCAGCGCTCCGGTGGCCAGCCCGACGCTCTCCCGCGGGATGGCCAGGCTGGCCAGCACGGACGCGAACACCAGCAGGCCGAAGGCGACGCTGGCCGCGGCCCCGGTTCCGGTCAGCGTCACCCAGCCCGCGCGCACCCGCCGCCCCGGCGCCCTCATCCGGCCTCCGCCCGCAACCGCGCCGCCGGGTCAGGCCGGCGCAGGATCGACAGGGCCGCTGCGGCCACCGGCCCGGCCGCGGTGACCAGGGCCAGCGCCACGGCCGGGCCGAGCGGCAGGACCACCAGGGCCGCCGGCACCGGCTCGGTCCCGCCCAGGGTCAGCGTGATCGCGGGCACGGTCAGCTCGGCCAGCCCGATCCCGGCCAGCAGGCCCGCGGCCGCGGCCGGCAGGCTGAGCGCGCACTGCTCCAGGCACAGCTGACCGGCCTGGGCGTTCTTCCCCACCCCGAGCGCGGCGAACACCGCGCTCTGCGTCCGCCGCGAGCGCAGGCTGGCCGCGACGCTGACCGAGAACCCGAGCACGCCGAGCAGCACCACCACCACCCCGATGGCCAGCATGGCCTGCCGGGGCGCCTTGAGCAGCGGGTTGGCGAGCAGGGCGGCCTGCTGGCTGGCCCGGCCGGTGACGGCCAGGCCGAGGCCGGCCGGCAGGCGCGGCACCCGGCCGCCCGCGGTACGCAGCCACCAGCGGGTCACCGGCACCGGCGGCACCTGGTTGGCGATCAGCACGTCGTTGAGCTGCGCGAGGTCGGCGATCAGCGCCCGGTTCGACCCGAACACGGTCGGGAACCTGGCCACCGACGCCACGATCTGGAGCTGGACCGGGAACCCGCTGATCGTGGCCGGCAGGGTCGATCCGACGCCGAGCCGGCTGGCGGCCAGGAAACCGCTGGTGGCGATGACCGGGACGAACTCGGGTGGCGGCACCGTGATGGTGATCTGCCCGGTGTTCCCCTCTGTCGGGATGTCCGGCGCCGGAAGGTGCCCGGTGCTGAACTCGAACTGCCGTCCGCCGCTGGTGGCGCGCTGCCAGCCGGCGGACGTCGGCGGTGCCCCGTCCGAGGGCGGGATCCCGCCGCCCGGGCTCGGCGGCCCGGTCGGCACCCACATCGAGTAGCCGGTGCCCGGCCACGCGGTCAGGCCGGCGCCGGAGTTGAACGGCCTGCCGAACGGCCCGCTGGCCGCGGCGGCCACCGCCAGGGACTCGACGCGCAGGCCGGCCACCGGCGCCGACGGCGGGTTGGCCGGGTCGAACGGCGGCAGGGTGAAGGCCACCGTGAGCCCGACCAGCCGCAGCGGGTAGCTGGCCTGCCGCGAACCGGACAGCGTGAAGTCCAGCGCGTGCGGCCGGCCGTCGGCGGGCAGGATCCCGGCCGCCGGTACCTGGTAGGTGGCGCCCCCGGCATCCTGGATCCAGGCCGTGACGGAGACCGGGCTGATGTCCTTCCGCAGCCGGGCGGCGCTGGTCTGCGAGACTGCCCCCAGGGCGGCGGAGATCTCCAGCCGCTCCGGCCGTCCGGGCAGCACCAGCCCGGACCGGACCCGCGGGGTGAGGCGCCGCCATAGCGCGCTCAGCGGCAGCGGCGACAGGTCGGGACGGAGCAGGATCGCCTGGCCCGCCGTGCTGGCGTCCAGCGCGATCAGCTGCCCTCCGTTGCCGATGCTGGCCGTGCTGGCCTCCGTCGCGGCGGTGACCCCCGGCGCCCCGGTGATCGCCCCGGCCGTGCCCAGCGGCAGACCGCCCGGGGTATCCACCCGCACGTCCGAGCCGACCGCGAAGGCGGCCTGGTCCGCGGTCGACTGCCGCCAGCTGGCGTACCCGGCCAGGGCCAGCGTGGTGGTGGCGGTCGCGACGACCACGAGCAGGACGGGGCCCGCCTGGCGGATCGGCCGCCTGGCGATCTGCCAGCTCACCATCGCGGCGGCCAGCCGCCGTTCGTGATCGGTGGCCCGGTCGGCCAGCCGGGCCAGCAGCGGCAGCCCGCGCAGCGGGATGAGCGCCATCCCGGCCAGCGCCAGGGCGGGGGCGATGGCCACCACGGGGTCGATGCCGAGCGGCCCGGTGTCCGGATGCGCGACCGCGGAGAAGCCGTGCAACTGCCACACCGAGACCGCGGCGAGCGCCAGCACGGCCAGGTCGCCGCCCGCCCAGGCGAGCCGGGCCAGCCGGGCCGGCCGCCGCCTGGCCGCACCAGGGGTCAGCGTAAAAAGCGCCGGCCAGGCCATGACCGCCACGCACAGCACCAGCACGACCAGGGCCGACAGCCAGGTCAGCGGGAGGATGCCCGGATTGCCGGCCAGGCGCAGGTTGATCGCCCCGGCCAGCGCGCCGGTCAGCCGGCTGCCGGCCAGCACGCCCGCCAGGTCGGCCGCGGCGCCGAGCACCACCGCCTCGGCCAGCACCGGCCGGGCCAGCTGCCACCTGGTCGCGCCGCGCGCCCGCAGCAGCGCCGATTCCTCCTCGCGGCCGCTGGCCAGCAGCCGCGCGGCCAGCACCAGGCCGGCCCCGGCCACCAGCAGCAGCTCCAGGGCGGCGATGGTGAACAGCGACCGGTCCAGCGTGCTGGTGCGGGCCACGCCGGCCAGCAGCTGCGGCAACCCCGAGGTGACCTGCAGCCCTTCGGGGAGGGCCACGCTCAGCTGCGCAACCGCCGCGCTGGTGCTCGTGGCGAGCGCCGCGATGTTCCCGCGGGCCATCGCCGGCGCCTGCGGGAGCACCATCCACGAGCCCTGGCCCGCGCTGAGCGCCCCACCGGAAGCAGCAGGGCCGAACGCCGCCGGGTTCACCACCGCCGGCCCGTAACTGACCTCGGTACCCTTGACGGGCCCCAGGTTTCCCGGGCCGCCGATGGTGTAGGGCCGCTCGCTGATTCCCGAGACCGGCACCAGGTCCAGCGCCCAGTACGGTGACGCCGGGTCGCGGGGCCGGAACAGGCCGGTGACCTGCAGCGAGGTCGTCGTCTGGGTGGACGGGTTGATGCCGGTCAGCACCGAGCCCAGCCTCAGCTGCAGCCGGCTGGCCACCGCGGCGGGCAGGGCGGCCGGCACCGGACCGCCGCGCCGCGGCGGACCCGGCCACCGCCCGGCGGTCAGCGTCGCCTGGCCGGTGATCGCGGCCAGCGACCCGACCTGGAGCTGCGCGATGACCGTGCTGCCGGCCGGCTGCGGAAGGTGCAGCGGGTTCGTCCACAGCGCGCTGTCCAGCTGGAAGCCAACCCCGGGCCAGGCGTTGCGCAGCGTGGCCCGGATCAGCCGCGAGTCGGTGGCCGCCTCCCCGGCGTCGGCCACGCCGGACAGGGCCATCACCCGGCCCTGCGGGTTGTCCAGGGCGCTCTGGGCGCCGAACGGGATGGAGGCCTGCGAGAAGCTCCACAGCACGGCCGCGAGCCCGGCGGTGAGCAGGACCGTGACCGCGACGCAGGCCAGGAGCAGCCACGCGGACCTGGCCCGGCGGACCAGGAAGGACAGCCCGAGGCCACGCACCGGCCGCCCCCTAACTGCCCGCGGGATCGGGGACGGACCCGTCCTCGAGCGAGATGACCTGGTCGGCCAGGTCGATCAGCGCCTCGTCGTGGGTGGCGACCAGGGCCGTGGTCCCCTCCGAACGCACCACGCTGAGCAGCAGTTCCATGATCTGGCGGCCGGTCTGCTGGTCGAGCTGGCTGGTCGGCTCGTCCGCGATCAGCAGGCCCGGCCGCCCGGCCAGCGCGCGGGCGATGGCCACCCGCTGCTGCTGGCCGCCGGACAGCTCGTCCGGGCGGTGCGCGGCATGGCTGGCCACCCCGGTCAGCGCCAGCATGGCCGCGGTCCGCTCCCGGCGCTCGCGGGGCCGCAGCCCCGCGATGCGCAGCGGGATCCCGACGTTCTCGGCCGCGGACAGCATCGGCACCAGCCCGAAGGCCTGGAAGATGAACGCGACCCGGTCCCGCCGCAGCGCCAGCCGCTCACCCTCGGACATCCGGTTCACCTCGCGGCCGTCGACCCACACCCGGCCCGCGGTCGGGTGGTCCAGGCCTCCGATGATGTTCAGCAGCGTGGTCTTGCCGGAGCCGGATCGCCCGCGCAGGGCCACGAGCTGACCGCGCGCTACGGTGAACGAGACCCCGCGCAGCGCCTGCACGGCCGTGTGCCCGCTGCCGAACGTCCGGCAGACACCGTCCGCCGCCACCATGACCTGCGGCTGGCCGGGGTTGTCCGCGCCGCGCTCCGCGCGTGCCTGGCCGGACTCCACCCACGCACCCTATCGAGCCCCGCGATCACACGAGCCATTGCCGTCATGGCGTGTACACCACGGACCGTTCGGTAGATAAAGGATTTCTGACCTAACGGGCCGTGGTTCACCTTCCACGTCAGCCTGAGTCACAATGGGCGGTAGATGCGTACTCGCCCGTTCCGCTCCACGGCGTCCGCGGTCGCGCTGGCGGGCCTGACCCTGACCGCCGTGCCCGCGTGCACGTCCGGCCCGGCCGGGACCACCGCCCACGGCACCGGCACCGGCACCGCGGCGGCGACCGCGGCCCCCCGGATCACGCCGATGACCGACATCAGCCGGTGCGCGGGGAGCAGCTCGGAGGTCGAGGAGGCGTTCGCGCCGCCCGGCTACGTGTACGCGGAGTGGATCGGGTGCGGCGGCATCGGCTTCGCCCGGTCCGCCGATTCCGGCCGGCACTTCGGCCCGGCGCTGACCGTGCCCGGCTCGCGCGGTTTCAGCTGGGACCCGGCGATCACCGTGGCCCCCGACGGGACCGTCTACGCCGCGTTCATGCACGCCCGCGGCTCGTCCTATTACCCGGTGATCGCCGTCTCCCGCGACCACGGCGCCAGCTTCGCGCAGGTGCACCCGGACCGGCCCCCGGGGTCCGGCAACTGGGGCGACCGGGACTTCATCGCCGCGGGGCCGTCCGGCGAGCTGTACCTGACCTGGGACTACGGTCCTTCCCTGAGCGCGATCAAGACCGTGTGCGCGCGCGGCGGCAGCTGCGCCTACTCGGCAGGCGACCTCAACGTCGTGCTGCAGACGTCCCGCGACGGCGGCGCGACCTGGAGCCCGCTCGTCCGCCTGGAGCCCGCGTTCCCGCTGGGCGGCGGCTACAGCGCCCCGGTGATCGTGGCCCCGGACGGTCACGTGGACGTGCTGTACGACGCGCACCCGACCGACCCGGGCACCGAAAAGGTCCACCCGGGCTATGAGTACTTCACCTCTTCCGCGGACGGCACACGCTGGCCCGCCGCGCCCCGCCCGCTGTGGCCGGACCGGGGCACGCTGTCGCTGACCGCCTGGTGGATCGACGGCGACCTGAGCGCCGACGCGGCGGGCAACCTGTACGCCACCTGGGACACCCAGACCGCGGCCGGCGACACCGGCTGGCTCACCTGGTCCGCCGACGGCGGCCGCACCTGGTCCGCGCCGGTGCGGGTCACCCCGGACACCGACCACGCCCCGCACATCGTCGAGTCGGCGGGCGGCCGCCCGGGGCAGGCCTGGATCGCCTGGCAGACCAGCGGCGGCGGGCCCGGCTACGCCACCTTCCTGCGCCCGTTCTCCGTCACCCGCGGCTGGCTCGGCCCGGCGGTCAAGGTGTCCGGCGGCTACGGCAGGACCGGCGTCTGGCCCGGGGACACCTTCGGCATCGCCCTGCTGCCGGACGGCAGCGTCTCGCTGACCTGGGGCAGCGCGCTGGGTGCCAGCAAGGCCTCGGCGATCTACGCGTCGGTCGTGACGCCCGGGTCCTTACCGTCCGATGTGCGTGTGCGTGATCGAGGTGAACTGGCAGATCAGGGCCAGGGTGAGGAAGACCAGCCCGAGCGCGATCTCGTTGAAGTGGCGCAGCTCGCGGCCGCTGGCGGCGAACGCGAACATGACCGTGGCCGCGACGGTCAAGATGAGGGCCAGTACGTCCATGCGGGCTCCCGGAGGTCAGTCCAGAGGTCGGGGCGGTAGCGGGCGGTGCTCTCCAGCTCGGCCAGGTAGGCCTCGGCGTGCTCGCGGGGCAGCGAACCATGGGCCGCGGCCACGTCGGTGAAGGCGTCGCGGACCGCCTCTCGCATCGGCTGCGCTCCGCACACGTAGACGTAGCCGCCCGCGCTGAGCAGGCGCCACACTAGCGCGCCCTGCTCCCGGATGCGATCCTGGACGTACTCGCGGCGGTCCGGCCGCTCGCGTGACGCGGCCACGTGCACGTGGCCGAGCACTCCGGCGGCGCTGAACCGCTCGAACCTCGTCCCGGTAGATGAAGTCCTGGCCGCTCGAGCGGATGCCGGTGAACAGGACCGCCTCCCCGAGCCCCGCGCCCGCCTGCCGCAGAGCCAGCCGCTCCCACAGGAACGCCCGCATCGGCGCGAAGCCGGTGCCCGCCGAGACGAAGATCATCGGCTTGGCCGGATCCTCCTGCAGGTCGAAGCCGCCGCTGGGGTCCAGGAAGACGTTCATCCGGTCGCCCTCCCGCAGCGTGTGCAGGTAGTGCGAGCTCATCCCGCGGAAGTCGCGGCCCGGCACCCCCGGCACGGGCGTGACCTGCAGGCCGACGGTCAGGTGCGCCACCGCCTGGCCGTGGATCCGCGGGCTGGAGCTCGTCGAGTAGTAGCGCGGCCGGAGGGGCTGCGCGACCTGGAGGAACTCGAAGATGTTCAGCGCGCACGAGGAGAACTCGTCCAGCAGCCGCAGCACGTCGTAGCCGCCCGCGTCGATCGCCGCCCGCAACGCCGAGCCCGGCCCGTCCGGGCTGGCCCCGTCCGGGTTGGCCCCGTCCGGGCTGGCCCCGTCCGGGCTGGCCCCGTCCGGGCTGGCCCTGTCCGGCGTCCGCAGCACGTCCCTGATCTGCGCCAGCCGGGACTGCTCGGCCGGGTCGGCCGCCTTGCCGATGAGCAGGTCGAGCAGGGGCACCGTCGGGCGGCTGGTGATGTCGGCCAGGTTGGTCAGGACGTTGCGGACCTGGAGCACCACGCCCTTGGGCACGGCCCGGACGTTCATCGTCTTGGGCGCCATGAACAGGCCGTCCAGCGCCACGCCGAGGTGCCGCGCGAGCCGTTCGACCTGGTCCTCGTCGTTCTTCGGGCAGATCCCGATGTGGTTGCCGGCCCGGTAGCTGACGCCGGGCGGCAGGCTGATCTCCAGGTGCCGGGTCTGCCTGGGCGACCGCGCGGCCTGCAGTTCCCGCGCCGCCACGGCCCGGGCCTCGACGGTTCCGATCCCGACGCCGTTGGTCAAGATCACGGGCGCGAGCAGCACCCGCGGCTGGCTGCCGGTCCGCGACGACAGGACGCGCATGATCGAGGTGAAGCCGACCGGCCGCGAGGCCGGCCGGGACTCGCCCTCGTCCCCGTACAGCGACCTGTGCATGGCGGTATTGGAGTCGGTGCCGGTCAGCGCGCCGGCCGCGGCCCGCCCGGCGGCGGCGCGCGCGGCCGCCGCGTCGGTCGGCCGCGCCCCGGACAGCTCGCGCAGGAGCGGCCAGACCCGCGTGTTCCACTCCGCGTGCTGGCGCTCCCAGCCCGGCGCGCCCACGTCGCTGTACCCCAGGCCGGCCAGCGGCGAGGCGCCGAGCTCGGACAGCTTGGCGTGCAGGTAGCGGGGGAAGGCCAGGAACGCGTTCCACTGGGTGTTGCCGAGCCCCCAGACCAGGTACCGGCAGTTCCGCCACGTCGGGGTGCCGGGCGGGGTGCCTTCGAGCCACGCCTTGAACGCGGTCGCGTTCGAGGGCGGGTTCGAGGTGTACGTGGAGGTCAGGGCGACCAGCAGCCACGGCTGGGGGCGCGGCGGAGACTGCGCGAGCTCGTTGAGCGTGATCAGGTCGCTGGTGTAGCCGTAGTACTCGCTGCGCTCGGCGAAGCGCTCGGCCAGTTCCATGCTGGCGCCGAAGTTGCTGCCGTACGCGATGACCAGGTGCCGGTATCCGCTCGTCGCGGGGATCTCGGCCGGCTCTCCCCAGTCCGTCCCGCCAGCCTTAGCCGACACGGCCCGGGCCGGCGCGGCGGCCGGTACCGGTTCGCGGCGTACCGCCTGCCCGGGCGGCGGCCCGTCCGGGTGGCGCGGCAGCAGGATCACGGGGACCGCGGCCGGCTTGGTGCTCACCACCGTGTTCTTCGCCACCGTCGCGCCCGGGGCGAGCCGCAGCCGGTAGTGCCTGCCGATCTCGAACAGCACGACGCGCAGCATCATGAACGTGACCTCCTGGGCCATGCACTGCCGCTTGCCGATCGAGAACGGGATCATCGCGTGCCGCGGCCGGTCGACGACCTTCTCCGGAGCGAACTGCCCGGGATCGAAGCGGTCCGGCTCGGGTCCCCAGTACCGCGGGTCGCGTTGCGCGGCGAGCGCCCCGACCAGGATGATGTCGCCCTTGCGGACGCGGTAGCGGCCCAGCATCCCGTCCTTGAGGCTGCGCCGGATGGTGATGGGCAGCGGCGGGTAGATCCGCAGCGCCTCCTTGATGACCTGGGTGGTGTAGGTCAGCGCGGCCAGGTCGTCGTACTGCAGGTCGTAGCCCGGGTCGCCGCCGGTGATCGCGTCGATCTCGGCGTGCAGCTGCTCCTCGATGTCGGGCCTGGTGGCCAGGATGCAGGCCAGCCACGCCCCGGTGATGGACGGCCCGTTGAAGCCGTTCGACAGGTGCATGAGGATCTGGTCGCGCACGGTCTCGTGGTCCAGAAGCTGACCCGTCTCCGGGTCCGGCGTGCTCAGCAGCCGGCTGAGCAGGTCGGTCTGCTGGCCGAGCGGGGCGGTGTGCTCCCGGGCCCGGACCAGCGCGTCGGCGGTGCGGAACAGTTCGGCGTTGTGCTGGCGGTAGGCCCTGGTCCGCGCGCGTCGCGCCCGCCCGGCCAGGAGCGTGAAGTCGGGGCGGGGTTCGGCCACCCGCAGGATGCTCTCCTTGGTGCTGGCCGGGACGGCCGCGGCGAACGGGTGCGGCTCGCCCTGCTTCCCGTCGAGCAGGCCGAAGTCGTAGGCGCACGCGCCGCGCCCGGACACCTCCAGGGTGTAGCGCTCCATCCAGGTGCGCGCGTCCAGCGGCTCGCCCGCGGGCAGCGCCGACCACGCCGCGACCAGCTTGCGGGCCTGGTCCTTCATCCGTTCCAGCTGGGTCCGCTGGTGCGACGGCGCGTACCACGGCAGCATCACCCGGCGCACCGTGTCGTAGTGCTCGCCGTCGCCGATCACCGAGATGCCGGTGCCCCGGGAGTGGGCCAGCTGGGCGAAGAAGTTGATCTCCTCGACGCGCTTGCCGAACTGCTCCTCGTCCGCCGCCACCTCATCGAGCAGGTCGGGATCGGAGACCACGACGAGCCGCCACTTCTTGGTGGGCACCCCGACCGCGTAGATGTGCCCGAACCGGCGGTAGTAGTCGAGCTGCGTGTCGTTGTCGTTCAGGATGTCGAAGTTCGCGAACCGCTCGCCCCGCGGCACCAGCCAGCGGACCGCGTACGGGATCTCGAGCGGCCCGTCGTCCGGCGGTGCGGCGGGGGCGGCGGCCGGGGGCGGCACGGCGGGGATGCCGGCGGGAACGGGGGGCGGCGCGGCGGGGATGCCGGCGGGAACGGGGGGCGGCGCGGCGGACATGTCGACCGCGGTCGGCAGGGCGGTGACCTCCCGCAGTTCGTGTCCGGTCAGCCGGAACGTGCTGGTGCCGAACGTGGCCATGTCCCCTTCGGTCAGCGCCGTGGCCGTGACCCGCCGCTCGTTGACGAACGTGCCGTTGCGGCTGCCCAGGTCCACCAGGCGGCTGACGCCTCCCGCCGTGCGGAGTTCGGCGTGGTGCCCGGAAACACTGGAGTCCGCGATCACCAGGTCGTTGTCCGCGGCCCGGCCGATCCGCAGGACCCGGCCGACCGCCGGGACGGTGCCCGTGCTGGCGCTTACCACGGTGCAGCTCAGCACCGGCCCGTCGGCGGCGTCGCCGAGCCTGACCACGCAGGCCCCGTTGATCTCCACCCGGTCCGCCCGCCGGTCCCCGGTGTAGGTGCCGTTGGTGCTGCCGTTGTCGGCCAGCACCCAGCCGGGCCCCTCGAACCTGAGCACGGCATGCCGCCAGGACACGCGGTGATCGGCGACCACCACGTCACACGCGGGGTCGCGGCCGATCACGTACGCGGGGCCGGCCGGCAGGCTCCAGCTCGCCGCCTGCGACCGCACCACGAGCGCTGGCCCAGGGCCCGGGGAGATGTGCTCGGCGTCCACCGGCGGTTCACAGCTCAGGCAGGTCGGCCATGATGCGCTCCCTCGTACGGACTCCATACCGGAGGCGGTCCAGCCCGTGCCATCCCGTTCCATGCCAGCGAGGTCAGCGTCGGGCGGTCCGCGATCCGGGCACTGACACGGAGCACGCAGATGCCGCGATGATACGTCCGCGCTCAGTCGCTTGGAATGCCGCTTAAGTGCGGGTACGGGTTCAGCGTGGGCACGCTCGACGGCCCGGCCGGCAGGCCGGTGCAGTGCACGGGCGGTGGCCACGAGGGCGGGCTGGGACGCCCGGTGAGTTTGGGCTGCGGGCTCGGCGAGTGCCTCAGGACCGGGGTGCAGGACGGCCTGGGGGTCCGGCGGCCCGCTGACCCCGGCTTGAAGTTCAGCGACGGGGTCAGCTGGCCCGGCCGCTGAGCCGGGCTCGTCGAGTGCTGCGGGCGGCGACCGGGCTGGCTGCTTGGCTGGTTCCCCGCGTGCTTGTCCGGCGGCGTGCCTGCCGCGCCGGTGTGCCGCGGGCTGGGACCGGGCGGAGCAGGCGCGGCCACCGTGACGTGCGCCAGTTGCTGAATGGGGCTGGGCAGGACGTCGATGTAGGCCGCGAAGACGCTGCCCAGCCCGGCCACTGCCACTACCAGAGCCGTGGCCAGCCTGGCTCGGGAACGGACTAGCCCACGGGTCCGCCGGCGCCGTCCTGGCCGCCGGGCAGCGGCTGAGATGCCAGCCGGAGAGGCCGCCCGGCTGAAGGCGGCCCGCACTGCCGCCTCCCCGGCCAGCTCCCCGGATTCTGCCGGCCCGGCCAGGGCGGCGAGCATGCTCGCCAGGTCATGCATCGGCTGCGGCGCGTCGGGGGGGAGGACGCGCCGAGCGATGATCATGTCCAGCAGCGGCTCGTCAGGCTCGCCGCCGGGCCGGCCGGGGAAGGGGAACCCAGGCATCTCACCCTGCAGAGCGTCGGGCTCGTTCAATGCGTTACACCCGCCCGTTCCACCAGGTCAGCGAGCCGGCGCAGGGCCCGGTGCGCCGTCACCCGGACCGCGCCCGGGGTCTTGCCGACGATCCGGGCCACGTCGGCGGCCTCCAGCCCGGCCACCACCCGGAGCATGATGATCTCGGCGTGTTCCCGGGGCAGGGTCTTGATCAGCGCCACCACCGACCGGGTGGTGATCGCCTCCAGGGCCAGCTCGGCGGCGTCCGGCCCGGCTGGGTCCTCGAGGGCCTCGGTGACGGCCAGCGGCACGTCCGTGCGGCGGGACCGGGACCGGCCCGCGTCCACCGCCCGGTGTCTGGCGATGGTGAACAGCCAGGCCCGGAACGCCTCCTCGCCGCCGCGGAAGCCGGGCAGGCCCTTGACCACCTGCAGCCAGGTTTCCCCGGCCACGTCCTCGGCCTCCGGGGTGATCACGTGCAGGTACCGCAGCAGCGCCGGCTGGATGTCGCGGAACAGGCAGGCGAACGCGTTCTCGTCGCCCCCCTGGGCGCTGGCCAGCGTAACGCTGAACGCGGCACCGATCACCGGACCAGTATCGGCCCGGCGCGCCTCGCGCCGCAGACGATCACCGGCTACCGGCCGATTCCTCCCCGGCCCGGGCCATGATCTCGGCGATGACGCCGGTCTTGGCGTCGGCGTACTGCTGGATGTAGGTCCAGTGCCGGGCGGCCAGCTCGCGCTTGACCCGCTCGTAGCGCTCGCGGTCGGCCGGATCGGATCGCAGCCGGTCCCGGAACCGCAGGTGCCGGGCGATCTCCGGGCTGTGCGGCGGGTGCACGTGCACGTTGATGTCGGTGTCCGGGCCCTTGAGCGCGCGGTGCTCATACCACCCGGGCTCCCTGATCACCAGCCGGTACCCGGCCCGCTCGAGCGGTGCCAGGTAGCTCGCCTCGTCGGCCGGGTCGGCCACCACCAGCAAGATGTCGATGATCGGCTTGGCCGCCAGGCCCGGCACCGACGTCGACCCGACGTGCTCCAGCCGCAGGACCTGCTCGCCGAGCACCGACCGGATCCGCGCCGCCTCGCGTTCGTACCACGCCGGCCAGGCCGGGTCGTACTCGGCCAGGTGAACCGGGCCGTCCAGCCGCGGCGGCTCGGCCACCCACGCGTCGCGCAGCTTTTCCTCGTCGGCTGGCCCCCAGTCGCCCTGGCCCCGGATGGTCAACATCGTCCTCCCCTCTGTTTACACAAGGGTAGGATCCGTGACCATGCCAGGCCGCACCGTCCGGCTCACCGGCTGGGGCCGGATCGCGCCGTCCTCCGCCGAACTGGCCTCCCCGGCCACCGTCGCGGACGCGTCGGACCTGCTGGGCAGCGCCGCCGTCCGGTCCCGCCGCGGCGTGATTCCCCGCGGCCTGGGCCGCAGCTACAACAACGCGGCGCAGTGCGACGGCGGCGTGGTGATCTCGACCGCGCGGCTGGACCGCATCCTCGCGCTGGACGCCGCGACCGGCCTGGTGACCTGCGAGGCGGGCGTCAGCCTGGAGCAGCTCATGGTGGCCGGGTTGCCCGCCGGGTGGTTCGTGCCGGTGTCCCCGGGGACCCGCCAGGTCACGGTGGGCGGCGCGATCGCGGCCGACGTGCACGGCAAGAACCACCACGTGGCGGGCAGCTTCGCCCGGTACGTCCGGTCGTTCGACCTGGTGCCGCCCGACGGCGAGCCGCGTACGGTGACCGAGGCCGGCGATCCGGCGCTGTTCTGGGCCACGGCGGGCGGCATGGGCCTGACCGGGCTCATCGTGCGGGCCACGATCCAGCTCAAGCGGGTGGCCACCTCGCGGGTCCGGGTGGACACCGTGCGCACCGCCGACATCGACCAGACCATGGCCGTGCTGGCCGAGCATGACGGCCGGTTCGGCTACACCGTGGCCTGGTCGGACAGCCTGGCCCGGGGCGCGGGTCTGGGGCGTTCGGTGGTCACCAGCGGCGACTTCGCCGAGCCGGGTGACCTGTCCCCGGCCGACGCCGCCGAGCCGTTCGCGTTCCGCCCCGGCGCCCGGCTCGGCGTCCCGCCCGGGTTCCCGCCGGGCCTGATCAACCGCTACACGGTGGCCCTGGCCAACGAGGCCTACTACCGCCGGGCGCCGCGCTCGCGCAGCGGCGAGATCCAGGCCATCGGCCCGTTCTTCCATCCGCTGGACGCCATCAGGAACTGGAACCGGGTCTACGGCCCGGGTGGGTTCCGGCAGTACCAGTACGTCGTGCCGTTCGGCGCGGAAAGCGCTGTGCGCCGCTCGTTCGAGCTGGTCAGCCAGGCGCGCGCGCCGTCCTTCGTGACCGTGCTCAAGCGCTTCGGGGCCGGCGACGACGGGCTGCTCTCGTTCCCGGTGCCCGGCTGGACCCTGGCCCTGGACTTCCCGGCCCGGACGCCCGGGCTCGCCGGGCTGCTGGATTCGCTCGACCGGCTGGTCGTCAAGGCCGGCGGCCGGGTCTACCTGGCCAAGGACTCGCGGGTGCCGCCCGAGGTGCTGGCCGAGATGTACCCGCGGCTGCCCGAGTTCCGCAAGCTGCGCGCCGAACTGGACCCGGCCGGGATCCTCGCCTCCGACCTCTCCCGCCGCCTGAGCCTCTAGCCCCGCGGCTAGCCTGCCGCCCGCGCCTCTAGCCCCGCGGCTAGCCTGCCGCCCGCGCCTCTCGCGCGGGGCCTGTGGGCCACAACCCCCGGCTATCGGGGGTTGTGTGCCACAACCCCCGGATGGTCCCGGCTCCCGGCTTGGGAGATCAGGCGGACCCGGTCCGATCCGTTAGTGTGCCACCTTCATCGGTTATCGGCGCATTTCTCCTGGGTGGCACAAAACGGGCGAACGCCGCAAATGCATTTTGGCGAAAATGCCAGCCGTCCGCGGCCGGGACGCGCGCTCGTCGCGCGCAATTGCACTAATCCGGGCAATTGCCCCGTAACCCGTTTGACGTGGCGCTGCAACGAGGTTTAAATGCTGGCGATCCGTAACGTGTATGCAAAAATCACCGCAGCGCAGATCGGACTTTTGCCACGGGCGTTTCCTGCGCGCTGTAAAGTCGTCATCGTCGCTTTGCCCGGCGGCCAAGGGCCGGTCAGTGCGTCGATATGCGTGGCGGCAGGTAAGCCAGAAGGCCGCCCCGGTCCCGTCCGACTGTGTGGGATCAGGCTTCACGGAACCAGTAAGCGGACTTCTCTGTCCACCATCAGGAAGGAGGCGCGTTATGCAAGACACTACTGTCTCGCATAGACCTTGCGCGAGCGATTCCCCCGCAATGTTGCGATGTAATTTGCACGCCAAACCCGTCGAATGGGGAAATGAGGACGAATTGCTGGCGCGGGTGCTGATCACCAGCTGGACGCTGGCCACCGGGCGCATCCTGCGCGCCGGCGTCCCGCCGCACACGCTCAGCGCGGACGAGCTGATCAGCTTCTGGGCCGACGACCTGATCGCGATCCCGTGAGCCAGCCCGCGGCGGGCACGCTGACCACCAGCGAGCGCGACTGGCTCACCGTCCGGGCCTACCTCGCCGAGCACCGCTACGACCTGGGTGTGGACGCCGCCGGGGACTATCCGCCGGACCGCCGGATGGCCGGTACCCCCTTGCTTGCCGCCCCCGGCTGGCTGCCGCCCGCCCCGGTCCCGCTCCGGGACATCCGCCTGGAACTGCGCGACGGGGGACCGGCCGGGGCCGACGTGAGCACCCCGTTCCTGCCGCGGCGGGCCGACGGGACGCCCTACCGCCGCTACTCCGAGGCGATGTCCGAGCTGGCCGCCCCGCTGGTGTTCGAGAACCGCGGCACCTACCGGCTGACCGAGGCCGACCTGTGCTCCCGCCCGCCCCGGCTGGTGTTCGCCGGCGGCCGTTACTTCGACGGCATCGACACCGGCGAAGCGGCCGCCCACGAGTACGCCGCGGCCCGGCTCGGCCGGCCCGCGCCCGGGGTGTATCCGGCTGGCCTGCGCGCTCGCGTCCCCGATCCGTGCGACCTGCGGCGCCGCCCGGCCAACCTGGCCATCAGCACGCTGACCCTGCGGCTGGACCGCCGGACCGGCCGGGCCTCCTTCCTGCTGCACTGGCGGGACCCGGCCAAGGTGGGTCACGCGGGCGGCCTGTACCAGGTCATCCCGGTGGGCGTGTTCCAGCCTTCCGGCGAGGCGCCCTGGAATCGGGAGCATGACTTCTCCCTGTGGCGGTGCATGGTCCGCGAGTTCGCCGAGGAGCTCGGCGGGCGTTCGGAGGACTACGGCAGCGACCGCGGGCCGGTCGACTACGATTCCTGGCCGTTCGCCCGGCAGCTGACCGACGCCCTGGACCGCGGCCAGGTCCGCTGCTGGTGCCTCGGGCTCGGCACCGACCCGCTGACCTGGGCCACCGACCTGCTCACGGTGGCCGTCATCGACAGCGACGTGTTCGACGCCGTGTTCACGGCCCGCCCGCAGCGCAACGCCGAAGGCCGCGTCCTGGCCGCGCGCGAGTTCGCCGCGCACGTGATCGACCGCACCGTCACCGGCGAGCCGGTGCAGGCGGCCGGGGCCGCCCTGCTCCGGCTCGCCTGGCGCCACCGCGAGACGCTGGGCGGGTAGCCCCGCCGGGCCGCCGGGAGCCGCCAGGGCAGTAGAGCTACCCGCTTAGCAGCGCCGCGCTCAGCGTGTCCCGGACCCAGTCCTCCAGCTGGTCGTAGCTGTAGCCCGCCTGCCGTACCAGCTGGTCGTGGGTGTCGGGGCTGGCGATGACCCAGGCCGTGTCGGCGGCCGCGGCCGGGGTCAGCCCGGGCCGCAGCGCCGCCGCCGGGACCTGCGCGATCATGGCGGTGATGGCCCGCCGGCGCAGCTCGTTGAGGTGCCGCCAGTCCGCGGCGATGTCCGGGTCGACGGCGGCGCCGTCCCGGTAGGTCTGCCAGCCGACCGCGGCCCGCTCGGCCAGCAGCCGGTACTCGCGGCTG
The DNA here is from genome assembly GCA_963819785.1 of uncultured Actinomycetes bacterium. Classification (GTDB taxonomy): domain Bacteria; phylum Actinomycetota; class Actinomycetes; order Streptosporangiales; family Streptosporangiaceae; genus Palsa-504. Next base: position 276,052 of record CAWFXW010000034.1, read on the forward strand.
AGGTGGGCCAGCAGCCGCCCGGGATCGCCGGCGTCGGCCCGCTCCAGGATGGCCGCGAACACCGGCGGGGGCTCCCCGGCCACCAGCGGCCGGTCCTCGTCGCCGGTGACCGAGCTCACCATGATGCCGCGCAGCAGGTTCCGTTTGTTGCCCCAGTTGGAGTACAGGGTCTGCACCGACACGTCGGCCCGTTCGGCGATGCGGATCACCGTGGCCGCCGCGTAGCCCCGCTCGGCGAACTCGGCCCTGGCCGCGGCGAGCAGGCGCCTGCGGGTCTCCCGCCGGGTGGCCTCGCCCGCCTCCTTCTGCCGGCTGACCCGGCGCGGCCGGGGCGGCGGCTCCGCGGCCGGATGCTGCTGCGCTGCGTTGGTCATGACCGCATCATATCAAGCTCTTGACTGTCGTTCTAGAGATATGTAATGTTGTTCTAGAACATAAATCCCCGGCAGCATGGGAGCCCACGATGAGCTCAGCGATCCACCTCCCGGCCCGGCCCGGCCCGGCACCTGAAGGCCCCGCGCACGCCGGCGCCCCGTGTCCCGGCGCCCCGTGTCCCGGCGCTGCGTGTCCCGGCGCTGCGTGTCCCGGCGCGCGTGTCGACCGCCGTGGTCTGCGTGGCGCTGGCCGCGGTGGTGGCGGCCATGTCGTCCCTGAACGTGGCCCTGCCCGGCATCGCCCGGGCCACCCACGCCAGCCAGACCGAGCTGGCCTGGGTCATCGACGCCTATTCGCTCGTGTTCGCCGCGCTGCTGCTGCCCGCCGGGGCCATCGGCGACCGGTACGGCCGCCGCCGGGCGCTGATCGCGGGCCTGGCCGTGTTCGGGGCCGGCTCGGCGGTGGCCATGACCGCGCACTCGGCCGCCGAGCTGATCGCGCTGCGCGCGGTCCTGGGCCTGGGCGCGGCACTGGTCATGCCGGCCACGTTGTCCACCATCACCGGCACGTTCGCTCCCGACCGGCGGACCCGGGCGGTCAGCACCTGGGCCGCGGTGGCCGGCGGGGCCGCGGTCCTGGGCCTGCTCACCTCGGGCCTGGTGCTCCAGGTGTGGTCGTGGCAGGCCGTGTTCGGGCTCAACGTGGTGCTGGCCGCCGCGGCCATCGCCGGCACCCTGCGCTTCGTGCCCGAGTCGGCCGAGCCCGGCACGCCGCGCCTGGACGTCAGCGGCGCCGTGCTGGCGGTGCTCGGCCTGGTCGCGCTGGTCTACTCGATCATCGAGGCGCCCGAGGCGGGCTGGACCTCGGACCGCACGCTGGCCGGGCTGGCCGGCGGCCTGGCGGTCCTGGCCGGGTTCGTGGCCTGGGAACTGCACCGTCGTCACCCGATGCTCGACCCCCGGGTGTTCGCCCGCCGGGCGCTGGCCGCGGGCAGCCTGGCGGTGTTCGTCCAGTTCTTCGCGCTGTTCGGGTTCATCTTCATCGTGCTGCAGTACCTGCAGCTGGTCCGGGGCGACTCGGGGCTGGTCTCGGCGCTGAGCATGCTGCCCATGGCGGCCGCCATGCAGCCCGCCGCCCGGCTGGCGCCCGCGCTGGTGGCCCGCGCCGGGGCCCGGGCCACCGGCGCGGCCGGGCTGACCCTGATCGCCGCCGCCCTGGTCATCCTGGCCCAGCTGACCGCGACCAGCGGCTACTGGCTGCTGGCCGCCGGGCTGATCCCGCTCGGCGCCGGGCTGGGGCTGGCCATGCCCCCGGCCACCAGCGGCATCACCTCGGCCCTGCCCGCCGCCCAGCAGGGCGTCGGCTCGGCGCTGAACGACCTGTCCCGGGAGACCGGCGGCGCGGTGGGCATCGCGGTCCTGGCCAGCGTGCTCACCGGGACCTACGCCAGCCACCTGCACCTGGCCGGCCTGCCCGCCGCGCAGGCCGCGGCGGCCCGGTCATCGGTCGCGGTCGCGGCCCGGCTGGGCGGCCCGGCCGCGGTCCAGGCCCGGGCCGCCTTCGCCGACGGCATGCACCTGGCCCTGCTGATCGCGGCCGGGATCGCGGCCGCGGCCGCGATCGCCGTGACCGTCCTGCTGCGGCACGGCGACCGGGCCGCCTAGCGCGTGATGGCCCGGGCCGCGCCGGATAACCGGCGCGGCTCCGCGTCAGTCGGGAAGGTCCTGGTAGGAGTCGACGTCCGTGGTGGCCCCGGCCGCCTTGGCCAGCCAGGCGTCCTTCCCGCGCAGCCACAGCACGGCCAGGATGGCGATCCCGATGGCCAGCCAGACGCCGTCGATCAGCGGCGCGTAGTTGTACGGGAAGGCCGGGAACGGCTGGAACGACTTGATCGTGACGTAGATCAGGGCCGCCGTCGACAGGACGGGGAACCCGATGTGCAGCAGCCAGTTGAACTCGTCCCGCCGGAACCGCAGGTAGTAGAACGCGACGGCGACGTTGGCCGACACGTAGATGTACAGCACCGCCAGCACCAGCACCAGGCCGTTGGTCAGGAAGTAGGACCGGGCCGCGTTCAGGCCGAAGCCGACCCCCAGGCCCACGCCCAGCGACAGCACCAGGGCCAGCGCGAACACGATGGCCATTTCCAGCAGGCCGAGGGTGACCAGCACCCGCACCGACAGCGCCAGGCCGCGCCAGGCCAGGAAGGCCACGAACGGCGCGCCCACCAGCAGGGTCAGCCACCACAGGTAGGGCGCGTTGATCCCGTACTGGGTCTTCAGCTCCTGGGAGAGCAGGTAACCGAAGTAGGCGTAGATGGGCCCGGCGCACACCGGGTTGTAGAACACGTACATCCAGGCGGTCAGGAACCCCACCCGCGGGTGGATGGCCCGGCTGACGAAGGTGTAGTAGCCACCCGCCGAGCTCATGTGCTTGGACAGCTGGACCAGGGTGCTGCCGAGCATCAGCACGATGCACACGCCGAGCACGTAGGCCAGCGGCGCGGTGACGCCGGTCAGCGACACCACGTACTGGGTGAAGAACAGCCCGGCGATCGCCGGGGCGATCGTCGCGACCGCCTGCATGGTCGCCCCGCCGAAGCCGATCGCGCCGGCCTTCAGGTGGGTCCCGGCCTGATCGGATCGCAGGGGTACTACCTCTTCTGTGGCCATCTAGGGTCCTTTCATCCAGCCGGGGCCGGCGTCTCTGTGGGCCTGGCCGCCTGCGGCGGCGGGGCCAGCGTGGCCGCCTGCGGCGGCGGGGCCAGCCTGGCCGCCTGCGGCGGCGGGCACGTATTGGTCGTAGGCGTCCTCGGGTTTCACCGACTCGTGCACCACGGCCCCGACCGCGCGGATCATCGCCTCCGGGGCCTCGCTCTGGAAGATGTTGCGGCCCATGTCCACGCCGGCCGCGCCACCGGAGATGGCGTGGTACGCCATGGTGAGCGCGTCGCGTTCGGGCAGCTTCTTCCCGCCGGCCATGACCAGCGGCACCGGGCAGGCCGCCGCCACCGTGTCGAAGTCCGGCTCGCAGTAGTACGTCTTGACCAGGTGCGCGCCGAGCTCGGCGCAGATCCGGGTGGCCAGCCGCAGGTAGCGGGCGTCCCGGGTCAGCTCCCGGCCCACCGCGGTGACGGCCAGCACCGGGATGCCGTGGCGCTGGCCGGCGTCGACCAGCCGCGTCATGTTCCGCACCGACTGGGTCTCGTACTCCCCGCCGATGAACACCTGGACCGCCACCGCGCAGGCGTTGATCCGGACCGCGTCCTCCATGCCGACCGCGATCCGCTCGTTGGACAGGTCCTTCAGCACGCTGGGCCCGCCGCTGGCCCGCAGCACGATGGGCGGGGCCGCGGCGGGCGGGATCGTCGAGCGGACCATTCCCCTGGTCGTCATCAGCGCGTCGGCGTACGGCAGCAGCGGGACGATCGACAGGTCGACCCGTTCCAGGCCGCTGGTCGGGCCCTGGAAGTAGCCGTGATCGATGGCCAGCATCACGGTCCGCCCGGTGGCGGGGCGGAAGATACGCGCCAGCCTGCTCTGCATGCCCCAGTCCAGCGCGCCGCAGCCCCGGAGGCCGAACGGCTCGTGCCGCGCGGGTACCGAGGCGGCGAACCGGGCGCCGTCGGTCAGGTCCAGGTCATCGGGCATGGCGTGGTCTCCCAAGGTGAGCAAATCAGGCTCCGGCTGCTCGCCAGAGCGGGTTGAGCAGGCCGTCTTCGCTGATGGCGAGCATCCGCCGGTAGATCTCGCGCCAGGCCGCGTAGTGCTCGTCGTAGGCCGCCGCGGCGGCCGGGCCGGGTTCGAACGTGGCCGCCCGGCGGCGCAGCGCGGCCCGCGGCTCGGTTAGCGAGGCGAAGACGCCCGCCCCGACCCCGGCGCAGATGGCCGCGCCCAGCGCGCTGCTCTCGGTCACGACCGGGATGTGCACCGGCACGCCCAGTACGTCGGCCATGATCTGCGGCCACAGCCGGCCCCTGGCCGCGCCGCCGGTGAACACCGCCTCGGCGAAGTCCCGGCCGGTCAGCCCGGTGATGATGTCCCGGTGCCCGCGGGTCACGTACGCCGCGGCCTCCTCGATGGCCCGCACGCACGCGCCCCGGCCGCTGGCCGCCGGGTCGTTCAGGTCAAATTGAAGGAACGACGGGCTGGCGTGCACCCACCGCCGGGCGTTCATGACGTGGGACATGATCGCGATGACCCGGCCGGCCGGGGCCGCCGCCGCGGCCTGTTCCATCACCTCGTACGGGTCCGCGCCCCGGCCGCGGGCCACGGCGACGAGATCGGCGCAGAACCCGTCGCGGAACCACCGCATGGCCATGCCGCAGTAGAACCCGATGCCCTCCAGCATCCACTCGCCCGGCGTGACGTGACACAGCGTGCGCAGCCGTGCCTCCGGGTCGATGAGCGGCTCGCCGAGCAGCACCGTGTTCTGCCAGAACGTCCCGCCCACCACGGTGTACTCATGGCCGACGGCACCCGCCCCGAGCAGGCCGAGCTGGGTGTCCGCGCCGCCCGCCACCACCGCGGTGCCCGCGCGCAGCCCGGTCGCCTCGGCCGCGGCCGCGCTGACCTCGCCCACCACGGTGCCGGGATCCACGACCGGGGGCAGCACCGCGGCGGGCAGCCCGCACAACGCGGTGATCGACGGCGACCAGCGCCGGCCGGCCAGGGCGAACATGCCCGAGCTCGACCCGCAGGAGGGCTCGGTGACGTGCTCGCCGCACAGCCGGTAGACGATCCAGTCGCTGAGCATGCCCAGCCGGTCGGTGGCGGCGAGCAGGCCTGGCTCGTGCCGGGCCAGCCAGCGCAGCCGGGCCGGGGCGGTGATCGAGACCCAGTCGCCGGCCTCGGCGTAGATTTTCGCCGCGGCGCCAGAATCGACGAGCTCTTGCGCCTCAACGTATGCCCGGCTGTCCACGTTCGGGCAGGCCCAGATCTCCCGGCCGGCCCCGTCGAACAGGACCATCCCCTCGCGCATGCTGGTCGCCGCGACCGCCGCCACGTCGGCGCCGTCGGGTGCCGGCCGTCCGGCATCCGCTCGAGCACGTCCAGGGCCGCGCCGCTGAGCAAGCCCGTCTGCAGCGCCCGGGCCAGCGCCGCCTCGTCGACCAGGGCCTCGCGGGCGGTGTTGATGAAGCACGAGCCCGGCCGCATCCGGGTGAACGTGTCCCACCCGAACAGGTGCCGGTTCTGCGGGGTCAGCCGCGCGTGCAGCGAGACCACGTCCGAGCGGCCGAGCAGCGCGTCCAGGGACACCAGCTCGACGCCGGGCAGGGCGCCCGCCGGCGGCTGAGGGTCGTACCCGATGACAGCAAAGCCCAGGGCCCGGGCCCGCCAGGCCACCTCGCGGCCGACGTGGCCGAGCCCGACCAGGCCCATGGTCAGGCTGGGCGCCTCCCGCCCGAAGAACTCGCCGCCCTCGAACACCGACTCGGCGAACCCGCCGCCTTCGGCCAGGTACCGGGTGGCCCGCGGCACCGCGCGGATCAGCAGCAGGGCGAACGCGATGGTCAGCTCGGCCACGGCCTCGGCGTTCTTGCCCGGCGTGTTCACCACCGGGATGCCGCGCTCGGTCGCCGCCGTCACGTCCACGTTGACCGGGCCGCCGCGGGCACAGCACACCAGGCGCAGCGGCGCGGCGTCGAGCACCTCCGCGCTGACCGGCGCGCCGTGCACGATGAGCGCGTCGTGCCTGGCCACCGCCCGGGCGATCTCGGCCGGGTCGCCCACGTACTCGCGCAGCCGCCGCTCGGACTCGGTCCGGGCGGCGGGAACCAGAACCGAGTCGATCTGCAGCGCGGACAGCCCGACGGCGCCGTCCGGCAGGCCGGCTAGCGCGTCGGCGTACGCGGCGGCCGGCATGTACGGATCGCCGACCACCAGGACGCGCAGCTTCACGGGTAGACGTAGGTCGGCTCGAGGTCGATCGCGTGCCCGCTGCCCGACTCCAGCACGAACTTGATCAGCGGCCCGCTGTCCACGTAGTAGAACTCGATGGACTCACCGATCCGGCCGCCCATCAAGATCTCCGCGCCGCGCTCGCGCCAGTGCTTCTTCAGCGCCTCGCTGTCCTCGATGGAGTGCTTCATGCACGCGATGTGCTGGACGCCCTCGCCGTGGGTGTCGAGGAACTCCTGGTAGATGCTCGGCCCGCTGACCGGCTGGATGAGCTCGATGCCCCAGCTCGCGATCTGCGCCGCGTTGGCGATGGTCACCCCGCCGTCCACGCCGACCAGCACGTCCGCCCCGGCCCGCCGGGCCCACGGTCAGCTGCGGGCAGAACGCGCCGTCCATCACGTCCACGTGCGCCCAGGCCGCCCTGCCCCGCAGGTGCTCGAGCTCGGCCCCCAGCCGGGTCAGGTCGGCGGTCAGCACTCCGGCACTCAGCAAGGGCGCGGTCATGCCGCGGCCTCCCATCACGTTGCAGAGCATCCGCTCAGCTATTGCGCATTTGCTCGGTACCTGCAGTATCGGCCCGTGGACGGGCGAGATCAAGGCCCGATGTCAACCACGTTCGAGCAGGCCCCGGTCGAGCAGGCCCCGGTCGAGCAGGCGCAGCGCGGTGAGCTCGTTCGTGACCAGCACGTCGAGGAACCCGCCGCGCAGCGCGCCCAGGATGGCGTCCACCTTGTGCGCGCCGCCGGCCACGCCCACCACCTTGGGGATCTGGGCCAGGTCGGCGAGTTCGATCCCGATCCGGCGGTCGTGGATGGGCAGCTTGACCACCCGGCCCGCGGCGTCGAAGAACTGACCGAGGATGTCTCCGGCCACGTGGTGCTCGTGCAGCGTCCGGACGTCCTCGGGCTCCAGGTAGCCCATCTGCACGATGGTCGCGTCGGCGGCCGGCGTGCCCACCCCGACGATGGCCTGGTCGACGTCGCAGGCCTGCTTGAGCACCGACTGGATCGCGGGCTCGGCCTTCAGCGCAGCGGCCAGCCCGGGGGTGGAGGCGACGATCGGGGTCGGGATGACCGTGGCGCTGGTCGTCTCGCCCTCGGCCGGCCCTTCGCCCTTGGTGGACGACAAGAACGCGGGCAGGTAGGCGTCCACCCCGCCGGTCAGCGAGACCATGTGGATCGGGCCGACCGCGCCGAAAGCGGTCGACGCGATGACCCGGGACACGGTCTCGCCCCAGCCGACGCCGAGCGTTCCGCCCGGCCGCAGGTGGGTGCTCATGAACTGGGCGCCGCCCCGGCCGAGCCGGGCGTTCAGCGCGTGGTGGTCGCCCTCGTCAGCCTCGTGGTCGGGGATGACCAGCGCCTCGGCCAGCCCGAACGTCTCGCGGAGCTGCCTGGCGACCTCGAAGGCGCCCAGGTGGTCGGCGTTGAGGCTGATCGAGACCAGGCCGACCTTCCGGGCCCGGTCCAGCATCCGGCCCACCGAGGCCCGGGACACCGACAGCCGCCGGGCGATCTCGTCCTGGGTCATCTCGTCCTTGTAGTAGAACCAGGCCACCCGCAGCAGCAGGTCCACGGCCGGCTCGGGGCGAGCGCCGAAAGAGCTATTCGCGGTCAATGACCTGGCCTCCGTCCAGCGGGATGACCGCGCCGGTCAGGAACGAGGCCAGCGGGCTGAGCAGCAGCGTGATCCAGGTAGCCACCTCTCCGGGGGCGCCGATCCGGCCCAGCGGCACCTGGCTGCCCAGCCAGCGGTAGGCCTCGTCCAGGTCGTCGGCCCAGGTCGCGTGGATGGGCGTGTCGACGGGACCGGGCGCGATGCCGTTGACCCGGACGCCCAGCGGGGCCAGCTCGCCGGCCAGGGTCTGGGTCAGGTAGTCCAGCGCCGACTTGGTCATCCCGTATACCGACTGGCCGGTCCGCTTCAGCGTCCCCGACGAGGAGCTGATGTTCACCACCGACCGGACCGGGGACTCGCGCAGCGCGGGGAGCACGGCCTGGATCAGGAAGAACGGCGCCCGGACGTTGGTGGCCACGTGCTCGTCGAAGCAGCCGGTGTCCCATTCGGCCAGCGGCATGTGCCGGACCACCGCCGCGTTGTTCACCAGCCCGTCGATCCGGCCGAAACGCTCCAGGCTGGCGTCCGCGATGCGCCGCGGGCTGTCCGGGCCGGCCAGGTCGGCCGGCACGCACAGCGCCTCCCCGCCGTCGGCGGTGATCTGCGCGGCCACCTCTTTCAGCAAGGCCTCGCGCCGCCCGACCAGGACGACCGGCGCGCCCGCGGTGCCGAGCTGGCGCGCGGTCGCGGCGCCGATCCCGCTGCCCGCGCCGGTCACGATGACGACCGCGCCGCGCAGGCCTATCTCGGTAAGCACGGGCCCATATCGGGAGCGATCATTTGCTCGACAATTGAGCGCTTGTTCACGGGTTCAGTATGCGCGCCGCCCCCAGCGCGGGCAATAACAGCGCCGGGAAGATCTGACCACGTCATGCATGCCGCGGCAATTGCTGGGCAGATATGGCTTCGAGTTGTCGTCGTCCGGCACCCGATGGAGACGAACGGTGGTTGCGGAGACTGAGTACCTGAACGACGGCCACGTCGTCCAGTTCTACGGGCACGAGGAGGAACTGGCCGACCGGGTGGCCGGCTATCTGCTGGGCGCGCTGCGGGCCGGCGGGGTGGCGGTGGTCATCGCCGCGCCCGCGCACCGGCGGGCGTTCGAGGGGCGGCTGACGCGGGCGGGCGTAGATCTGGCCGCGGCGGCCCGGTCCGGCGCCTACCGGATCCTGGACGCCAGCCAGACCGTGCGCGCGCTGATGCCCGGCGGGGAGCTGGACCGCGGCGCCTTCGACCGCGTGATCGGCACCCTGATCGCCGACGCGGGCCAGGGGGGACGTCAGGTCCGCGCCTACGGCGAGCTGGTCGCCCTGCTCTGGGACGGCGGGCTGGTCAACGACGCTGTCCGGCTCGAGGAGATGTGGGGCTCGCTGGGCCTGTCGCACTCGTTCTCGCTGTTCTGCGGCTACCCGGCCAGCGCGATGACCGGCGACGGCCGCCTGGAGGCGTTCGCCGAGGTGTGCCGGCTGCACGGCTCGGTCGTGGGCGGCTGGCCGGCCGCGGCGGCCGGCCTCGGCGCGACCCGGGCCTTCGCCCTGACCGGCGTCGCGCCCGCCGCGGCCCGGCACTTCGCGGTCGACGCCGTGCGGCGCCTGGGCGCCGCGGACCTGGCCGACGACACCGCCCTGGTCGTCACCGAACTGGCCGCCAACGCGATCGTGCACGCCCAGACCGGCTTCAGCGTGGACCTGTCGGCGAGCCGGGACGTGCTGCGCATCACGGTCCGCGACGCGAGCCCGCTGCCGCCCGCGGCCGCCGCCGACCTGCCCGCCCTGCCGCTGCACGGCCTGGGCGCGGTCGACGCGCTGGCCAGCCGCTGGGGTGTCGAGCGGCTCGGCCATTCTGGCAAGCTGGTGTGGGTGGAACTGCGCCGCTAGCCCCGGGCCAGCTGCGACGCTCGCCAGGGGACCCGGCCGCGCTCAGACGAAGGCGCTGGTGCCGGTGATGGCGCGGCCGACGATCAGGGTGTTGATCTCGCGGGTGCCCTCGTAGGAGTAGATCGCCTCGGAGTCGGCCACGAACCGGCCCACGTGGTTCTCCAGCAGGATGCCGTTCCCGCCCAGCAGCTCGCGGGCCCAGCCGACCGCCTCGCGCATCCGGACCGTGCAGAACGCCTTGGCCAGCGCCGAGTGGTGGTCCTCGGCCAGGCCCTCCTGCTGCAGCGAGGCGAGCTGGGCGCACAGGCACGCCGAGGAGGTGACGTTGGCCAGCATCCGCACCAGCAGGTCCTGGACCAGCTGGAACCCGGCGATCGGCCGGCCGAACTGCTGGCGCTGGCGGGCGTAGGCCAGCGCGTGCTCGTACGCGCCCCGGGCGCATCCTGTGGCCATCCAGGCCACCCCGGCCCGGGTCATCCGCAGCACCTTGGCGGTGTCCTTGAACGAGTTCGCCTGCTGCAGCCGGTTCTCCTCGGGCACTCGCACCCCGTCCAGGGTGATGTGCGCGTTCTGCACCACCCGCAGCGCGATCTTGTCCTTCATCTTCACCGGGGAGAAGCCCGGCGTGTCCCCGGGCACCACGAACCCCTTGACCTGGTCGTCAGAGGTATCACGGGCCCAGATGATCACGTAGTCGGCGAACGTGGCGTTGCCGATCCACTTCTTCTGCCCGTCCAGCACCCACTCGTCGCCGCTTCGCGGCGCGCGGTGGTGGTCAGCCCGCCCGCCGCGCCGGATCCGACGTCGGGCTCGGTGAGGCCGAACGCGCCGATCTTCTCCATCCGCGCCATCTCGGGCAGCCAGCGCTGCTTCTGCTCCTCCGACCCGCACAGGAAGATGGACCCCATGGCCAGCCCGCCGTGCACGCCGAAGAACGTCGCGATGGACGGGTCCACCCGGGCCAGTTCCATCGCGATCAGGCCGTCGAGCAGGAAGCCGCCGCCGGGGCAGCCGTAGCCCTGGTACAGCTGGCCGGCGATGCCGAGCTGGCGGAAGTCGCCCATCAGGTCGAACGGGAACTCCTCCCGGGTCCAGTAGTGGTTGATGACCGGCTGGACCGACTTCTCCATGAACTCCCTGACCCGCAGCAAGAGCTGGCGGCCCGGAGCGTCCAGCGAACGCTCGAGCAGGTAGAAGTCGCCGCCGGTCAGCGCGGTCCGGCCCGGACCTGCCATAACAGCCTCCAAGAGTTAACAAACCGGTCAGGAAGTCGTCCACGACCGGCGCCAGCCCGGCCGCCTCGGTCACCAGCCCGAGGTGGCCGCCGTGATAGACGTGCAGCCGCGAGTCCGGGATGAGCAGCTTCATCAGCCTGCCGTTGGCCAGCGGGATGATCGGGTCGTCGTCGCCGGCCAGGATGAGGGTCGGCTGGCGGATCGCCCGCAGGAACGGCACGCTGGTCCAGCCCGCCGAGGCGGCGAGCTGGTACAGGTAGCCGCGGGACATCCCGGTCCGGTGCTGGTGATGATGCATCGCGGCCGCGATCTCCTCGGTGTCGATCCTCGCCATCCCGCCGTACAGGGAACCGGCCACCTGCTGCAGGTAGCCGCGATCCAGGTAACGCCGCGGCGTCAGCAGGTGCACGAGCACCGACGGCCTGGCCGGCAGCATCATGGTGCCGGTGGCCGTCGCCACCAGCACCAGCCGGCGGCACCGGGCGGCCTGGAAACCCGCGAAGTGCTGGGCGACGCCCCCGCCCCAGGAGATGCCGAGCACGTCGACCTGCTCGTAGCCCAGCTCGGTCAGCATGCGCGCGATCAGCCGGCACAGCCCGCTGAACCAGTACGGCCGGGCCGTCGGCGGCGAGCCGCCGATGCCCGGCGGGTCGAAGCGCACCACGTCCACCGCCGGGTCGAGCGCGCGGACAAAGGGCTCCAGCAGTTCCAGCTGCGCCCCGATACCGTTGATGAGCAGGAGGGGGATCCTGGGCGGGCGGCCCGGTTCGCTGCGTCCGGGTCTGATCGCCACCCGCAGCTGCCTGCCGTCGACGGTCAGGCTTCGGACCTCAGCGGTCGTGGACATAGGTTCCGGGCGCGGCGGCCCGCACCGGGTAGGCCTTGCGGCCGAGCGTCCGCGGGGCCCGGCGCTGCCCGCCGCCGCGTTCGGCGAGCCAGGCCGCGTAGTCGGTCCACCAGCTACCCGGTACCGTCTGCGCGACGGCCAGAAACTCGCCCGGGTCGGCCGGGTTGGCCCCGCTGACCACACAACGGAACTTGGCCTTGGGGTTGGTCGGCGGGTTGACCATGGCGGCGATGTGCCCGCTGGTCGACAGGACGAACCTGGCCGGCCCGCCGAGCAGCTGGGTGGTCCGGTAGCAGGACTCCCACGGGCACAGGTGGTCGGTGATGCCCGCCACCAGGTAGGCGTCCACGTCCACCTTGCCCAGGTCCACCGGCGAGCCGAGCATGGTCGCCGCGCCGGGCGTGACCAGCGCGTTGGCCAGGCCCAGCCGGATGAAGTCGTGGTGCAGCGCGGCGGGCAGCCGCGTCACGTCGGCGTTCCAGTACAAGATGTCGAACGCCGGCGGGCTCTTGCCCTGCAGGTAGTTGTTGACCCAGTAGTTCCAGATCAGGTCGTCCGGGCGCAGCCAGGCGAACACCTCGGCCAGGGTCCGCCCGTCCAGGTACCCGCGCGCACTCGAGACCGCCATGGCCGCCACGGCGGTCCTCTCATCGATCACCGCACTCGCGGTACCCGCCTGCGTCTGGTCCAGCACGGCCACGCCCAGGCACAGGCTGGCCAGCTGGTCGAGCTGCCCGGTCACGGCCAGGTGCGCGGCGACCATGGAGGTCATGATGCCGCCCGAGCACAGCGCGCACACGTGCGCCTTGGCCGCCCCGCTGACGGCCCGGACCGCGGCCAGCGCGTCGGTCAGCGCGGCGCCATAGGTATCGAGCCCCCAGTCCCGGTGCCGCGCGTCCGGATTGCGCCACGACATCACGAACACCTGGTGACCCTGGGACACCAGAAACTCCACCATGCTGCGCCCGGGGGCCAGGTCCACGATGTAGTACTTGTTGATCATCGGCGGCACGATGAGCAGCGGGTAACGGTACACAGAGTCGGTAGCAGGCTGGTACTGGATGAGCTCGAACTGGTCGGTGGCGTGCACCACCCCGCCCGGCGTGACGGCCAGGTCCGTGCCCACCTGGTACGCGTCAGCGGGCACCATGGACGGCACCCGCGGCGAGGTGGCCAGGTCCGAGGCCAGGTTTCGCAGCCCGCGGACCGCGTTCCCCCCGCCGGTGTCCAGCAGCGCCTTCCACCCGGCCGGGGACAGCAGCGGGTTGTTGCTCGGCGCGGCCGCGGCGATGAGGTTGGTGAGCAGGAACTTCAGCCGGGTGTCGTCCCGCCAGTCCAGCTCGGCGCCGTCCACGAGCTCCGATGCCGACGCCGATGCCGCCAGGTAGGCCTGGACGGCGCGGCGCAGGAACGGGTTGTCCGTCCAGGCCGGGTCGGCGAACCGGCGGTCCCGCGGGTCGGCGGCGACCGCGGACCGGCCGGCCGCGATCCGGCCGAGCTCGGTGGCCAGCGCACCCGCCTGACGGACGGTGAACTCGGGGCGGCGGGCCAGGCTGCCCGCCAGCCGCAGCAGCGAGCTGTCCGGCCGGAGCCGGTGCCACACGCCGAGCGCCGCGTCGGTCAGCAGCAGGTCGAGCCCGCCCGCCGCGTCGGCCGCGTCATCGGCCCGGACCTCCTCGTTCACCCGGCCTCCCCGGGCGCCTCGACCTCGCGGCGCAGGATCTTACCGGTCGGGCCCTTGGGCAGCGCGTCCACCAGCCACACGTGCCGCGGGTACTTGTACGCCGCCACCCGGTCCCGGGCCCACGAACGCAGTTCCTCCGGCGTGGCGCTCGCGCCCGGCTTGAGCGCCACCGCGGCGCCCACTTCCTCGCCCAGGTCCGGGTGCGGGATGCCGATCACCGCCACCTCGGCGACCGCCGGGTGCTCGTGCAGGACCTCCTCGATCTCCCGCGGGTACACGTTGTAGCCGCCCCGGATGATCAGGTCCTTCTTGCGGTCCACGATGAAGTAGTAGCCGTCGCTATCGACGCGCGCCATGTCGCCGGTGCGGAACCAGCCGTCGCGGATCGCCTCCGCGGTGGCCTCGGGCTTGTTCCAGTAGCCCTTCATCACGTTGTGCCCGCGGATGGCGATCTCGCCGATTTCCCCGTCCGGCACGGTGTTCCACTCGTCGTCGATCAGCCGCATGTCGACGCCCTCGATCGGCGTCCCGATCGAGCCCGGCTTGCGCTCGGAGTCCGGATGGTTGAACGACGCGACCGGCGAGGTCTCCGACAGCCCGTAGCCCTCGAGGATCATGCACCCGAACTTCGACTCGAAGCCGCGCAGGATCTCCACCGGCAGCGCGGCGCCGCCGGAGGCGCACACCTTCAGCGTCGCGGTCTTGGCCGGGTCGGAACCCTCGAGGTGCAGCATCGCCGCGTACATGGTCGGCACGCCCTCGAAGACGGTCACGCGGTCGCGCTCGATGACGTCCAGCGCCTTGGCCGGGTCGAACCGCGGCAGCAGGGTCAGGGTCGCGCCCGTGGCGACCGACACGTTCAGCCCGCAGGTCAGGCCGAACACGTGGAACAGCGGCAGGCAGCCCATGATCACCGCGTCCGGGCTGACGCCGAACAGCGTCCGCGCCGCGATCTCGGCGTTGCGGACCAGCCCGGCGTGGGTGAGTTCGGCGCCCTTGGGCCGCCCGGTGGTCCCCGAGGTGTAGAGGATGACCGCGTCGTCCTGGTCGCCCCGTCCGGACGACCCCGGCGCGGCGCTGATCCCCTCGAGCAGCCCGCTCAGGTCCGGGGTCTCGGCGGCGATCATCTGGGCGCCCGTGTCGGCGGCGCCCTTGGCCGCTTCCCCGGCCGCCGCGTGCCACGCGATCAGCGCCCTGGCTCCCGAGTCGCCCAGGTAGTAGGCCACCTCACGGCTCTTGAGCAGCGGGTTCATCGGCACCACGACCGCGCCGGCGGCCAGCGCGCCGTAGAACGCGATGGGGAACGCCGGGACGTTGGGCAGCATGAGCCCCACCCGGTCCCCGGGCTCGACGCCCAGAGACCGCAGAAGCGCGGCCAGCCGCCCGGCCGCCTCGCGCAGCTGCGCGTAGCTCAGCACCAGCTCGTCCATGCGCAGCGCGACCCGGTCCGGGTACTGGGCGGCCGACTGGTCCAGCAGGGAACTGATACTCGTCATGGCATCCTCCTCCAGCCTGCGCACGTCACGGGGCCCTCTCCGGCCATCGTCCCGCAGGGTCAGCGGTCCGCGCTAGCCCCGCCCGATGTAGGGCATCTTGGTGGCGGTGATGGTCAGGAACTGCACGTTCGCGTCCAGCGGCAGCGAGGCCATGTACAGCACCGCGTCGGCCACGTGCCGCGCGTCGAAGACCGGCTCGGCCGCGATCGTGCCGTTGGCCTGCGGCACGCCGCGGGTGAACTGGCCGGTCATCTCGGTGGCCGCGTTGCCGATGTCGATCTGCCCGCACGCGATGTCGAACGCCCGCCCGTCCAGCGACAGGGACTTGGTGAGCCCGGTGATCGCGTGCTTGGTGGCGGTGTAGCAGATGCTGCCCGGGCGCGGCGTGTGCGCCGAGATCGAGCCGTTGTTGATGATCCGCCCGCCCCGCGGGACCTGGGCCTTCATCAGCCGCACCGCGTGCTGCGCGCACAGGAACGCGCCGGTCAGGTTGGTGTCGACCACCGCCTGCCAGCCGGCCAGGTCAATGGCATCAACAGGCCCCGCCGGGCCGAACACCCCGGCGTTGTTCACCAGCAGGTCCAGCCGGCCCCAGCGGTCCCGGACCGCGTCGAACAGGGCGGCCACCGACTCCGGCGAGGTCACGTCGGTGGGGACGACCAGGGCCGCGTCCGCGGGCGCGGTGTCGTCCGTGGGTCCGGGCCAGGCCCGCGCGGTCGCGTCCAGCGTCTCGGCCCGCCGCCCGGCCAGCGCGACCTGCCAGCCCCCGGCCAGCAGGGAAAGCGCGATGCCGCGGCCCAGCCCCGACCCGGCTCCGGTCACCACCGCGATGCCCATGACCAGCTACCTTCTCACGGAACGCCGTCTGGAGGGAACGCCGTCTCAGGGAACCACTGTGACCGGCCACCGCCCCGCCTTGACCAGCCGTACCGCCAGCGACCCGACCAGCCGGTGCCCGGCCTTGGTGGACGCGCCCGACCACCACGGCGTCCGCGCGGACCTCGTCCGCCACCCGCCGCAGCTCGTGGTACGGGTCGCCCATCGCGGTGACGAACGTGATCGGCACGCCGCACTCGGCGCCGAACTCCTCGACCCGCCGCTTCAGGTCGGCCGCGGTCTCGGTGAAAGCCCGCTCCCGCTCGGCGATCGCCGCCGCACCCGCGCCGGCCGCCGCCCCGTACATCGCCGACGGCTGCTCCACGTACACGACGACCAGCCGCGCGCCCTGCCGCCGGGCCAGCCCGGTCGCGTAGGCCCCGGCCCGCAGCGAGGTGACGGAATCGTCCACTCCGACCAGGATGACCATGGGCCCGTCGGTGCCAAGCTCAAAGGCATCGGTCACAACGCGATTATTTCACCCGAACGGGCCGTGGCGCGTGCCCCCGGGCACGCGTCAAGCCGGGGGGCCCGGGCAGGCCCCCCGGCTTGGTCAGGGCTGCCGCTGGAGGGGAGGAGCGGCAGCCGGGTCGGCCCTACGGAAGGGCGAGCATCCCGTCGGTGTTGCCGGCCGCGTCGGTGTAGAACCCGACCAGGTCGCCGGCGTCGTTCACGCCGTTGATGGTGGTCGTGCCCTGGCCGTGCGGGTCGTCCACGGTGCGGAACCCGTGGCCGGGCCGCCAGGTGAAGCCGTGCGTGGCGGTGTTGCTCCCGCTGCCGGTGGTGTACGCGCCGACCACCTCGTCGCGGTCGTTGACCCCGAACGCCTGCGTCATCGACGCCCCGGGCACGGCCAGCGTGATGAACCGGCCGCTGTGCAGCTGCAGGAACGCGTCGGTCTGCGAGGAGCTCTTGGCGTAGAACCCGGCCACGTCACCGAGGTTGTTGATCGCGGTGGCGGTCAGGCTCGGGCCGGCCACGCCGGCCGGGGCGCCGGGCACCAGCACCCGGGTGAAGGAGCGGGTCCGGATGTTGTAGGTGTAGCCGCGGTTGTTGCCCTGCGCGTTGGTGTAGAAGCCGACCGCGACGTCGCGGTCGTTGACGCCGAGCAGCTGGTCGACCTGCGGGCTGGCGTTGTTGCCGGTCGGGAAGTTCACGTTGTGGTAGTGGCCGTTGACGCGGTAGAAGCCGAAGTTGTTGTTGGTCATGTTCGCGGTGTTCTGCGTGGACCAGAACCCGACCGTGACGCCGAGGTCGTTCAGCCCGGTGACCTGGGTCTGCACCGAGCCGGGGAAGTTCTCGTTGGCGTAGTTGCCCTGCCCGTACGGCAGGTACAGCCGGTAACCCTTGTTCGCGTGGCCCTGGGCCCCCGAGCCGAAGTAGCCGGCGATCACGCCCTGCGTTGTTAATGCCGAGCAACTGGTTGAAGGTCACGTCCCGCTGGTCGTTCAGGGTGCGGAACTGGTATCCGCCCGAGGCCCTGCGTGCTGGCAAATGCGGGGGCGGCCAGGCTCAGCGCCAGCGCGCCCGAGGCGACGGCGGCCAGTCCGATGCGGCGCAAGGAGGTCTTCATCATCGTGTCCCGTTCCGGCGGGCATCACGGCTTTAGTGGTGAGGCTGCCCGCCTTGTCCCTCACCCGAGACAGGATCACCAGCGGTCCCTGGGGGAATCTCGGGAGGGTCGGGGGGAAGCTCTGCGCCTGCCAGATCTCGGGGACACGCGCCAGGCGTCGGCCGCGATCCGCCACGCGCCGTCCGGCTGGGGCCGGAGCACGGCGCAGCCGTGCCCGGCGAACCAGACCCGCTCGCCGTCGGGCCCGGTCCCCCCGATCCGCCGCACGCAGATCACCAGGGCCAGCTCGGGGCCCTCGAGCACGGTGACCGATCCGCAGGTAAAGCGGCAGCCGCAGGGCCATGACCCCGGCCAGCGCCGTGCGGACGTCGCTGTCGCCCGGTGCCCCGCCGAGCGGCCAGCAGGCCAGCAGGGCCTGCTTCTCGTATTGCGCCAGGGCGGCCTCGAGGTCCCCGTCGCTGAGTGCCTGGGAGACCAGCTCCAGGGCCTCTTCGGGCCTGCGGGCGGCAGGCGGCTTGATCGGATCGAACATGCGGCGAGTGTCGCAGGGCCCTACCAGGGGCACTGGGGGAAACACGGCGGCGGCAGCGGCGGTCTAGCCGCGCCGGGCCACTGCGGGAGGCTGCGCCGGCTCAGCCGGGGCGGTCCTCAGCCCGCTGCCCGGCCTGGTCCTCAGCCCGCTGCTCAGCTGCCGGTGCTGAGCCGCCGGTACAGGGCGGTCGTCTCCGGGGCCGGCGGCACGCCCACCTGGTCGCGGAGCAGGTCGGTCAGCTCCTCGTAGTGCCGGACCGCGCGGGCCGTCTCGCCCAGCCGGGCCCAGCAGCTCATCAGCTCCCGGTGCGCGGTCTCGTTGAGCGGCTCGTGCGCCACGGCCCGGCGGAACACCGTCACCGCGGCCTGGTGCCGCCCGGCCGCGGTCTGCAGCCGGCCGGTGGCCAGCAGCGCCGACTCGAAGGCCCGGCGCAGCTCGTCCCGGCGGACCAGCGCCCACTCCCCGGCCGACATGCCGTCCAGGAAGTCGCCGCCGTACACCCCGATGGCCCGCTGCAGGTCGGGCAGGGCCGCCTCGGCGGGCCGGGCCCGCCGCGCGGCCAGCAGCGCGTCCTCGAACTCGGTCACGTCGCACTCGTGCTGCCGGGCCCGGTCGAACCGGTAGTGGCCGTTGGCGTAGAGCACCCAGCCCGGGTCGCCGACCGCCCGCCGCAGCTCGCGCAGCGCGGTGTGCAGCGCGTTCCCGAGCTGCTGGCGGGACAGGTCCGGCCACAGCGCGGCCGCGATCTGGTCCTTGGTCATCGGCGGCGACGAGACGAGCAGGAACATCAGCTCCCGCGGCTTGGCGTAGCCCCAGTCCGCCGCGGTCAGCGCCTCCTCCCCGAACTCCACCACCGCCCCGCCCAGCGCCCGCACCCGCAGCGCCCCCGCCGGCACCCGCCGAGCCGCCGCGCTCCGCCCCGCCCCGCTCCGCCCCGCCGTATTCTGGCCCGCCCCGCTCCGCCCCGCCGCGTTCTGCCCCGCCGCGTTCTGCCCCGCCGCGTTCTGCCCCGCCGCGTTCTGCCCCGCCGCGTTCTGCCCCGCCGCGTCTGCCCCGCCGCGTTCCGCGCCGCCGCGTTCTGGCCCGCCGTTTCCCGGGCTCCCGCGCTCTGGCCCGTAGCCTGCGAGACCCCCACCTGGTCTTCTCTGATCTGGTCTTCTCTGACCTGATCTTCCTCCGCCTGCGCGGGCTGGACCGGGGCGGACGCGGCGGGCGGCGCCTCGGCCGGGACCGGCGCGCCCAGGGCCACATCGGGCAGGTCGGCGGTCAGCTCGTCCAGGGTGGCCACCAGGCCCTGCTGCCGGGCGGCGTCGAACGTCTCCTCGCCCAGGGCGGCCCGCGCCCCGGCCGCGGTCTGCACGTGCTGGGCCCGCTCGCACGGCGCGATCACGGTGCCGATCGCCTCGCGCAGCGCCTCGGCCGCGCCGAGCAGCCGCGCCGCGATCGGGGCCCGGCCCAGGACCAGCGCGATCGCGGCGAGGTCCTCGAGCACGCTGGACATCCGCCACCGGTCGCGCAGTTCGCTGTGCAGCTCCAGGCTGCGGCGCAGCAGGGTGATCGCGGCCGGGTCGCCGTCGACCGCGGCCAGCAGGCCGAGCTGCTCGCAGCACCAGGCGATGCCCTCCCGGAATCCGATGCCCTCGGACAGCGTCCGGCTCTCGGCCAGCAGCGCGGCCGCGCGCTCCACCTCGCCCTGGTAGCGGGCCACCGTGCCCAGGCTGATCAGCGACCACGCGGCCCCCTCCACGTCGCCGAGCTCGCGGAACATGGCCAGCGCGGTGCTGGCCTGCGTACTCGCCGCGGCGAAGTCGCGCTGCAGCCAGGAGACGAACGCCAGGTAGCTGTGCGCGCTGGCCACCGCCCACCGGTCCCCGGCGGCCTCCGCCACGGCCAGGCTCTCCGCGTGCAGCTCCACCGCCCGGGCGTACCGGCCCTGCTCCCGGGCCACGCTGCCCAGCACCTGCAGCGCGCCGGCGATGCCCCGCGGGTCCTCCAGCTCCCGGTACAGCCGCAGCGCGGCCTCCAGCCTGCGCACGGCCGGCGCGTAGTCGCACTGCAGCAGGGCCAGGCGGCCGCTGCCCAGCAGCGCCTTGGCCCGCAGCCCGGCGGGCGCGTCCGGGTAGGAGGTCACGGCGTCGTCCATCCACTGCCGGATCTCGTGGTAACGGCCGCGCAGGTAGGCGTACCGGTCCAGCGGGCCCGCGATCCGCAGCGCCGCCACCGCGTCGCCCGACTCGGTGGCGAACTCGAACGCCTTGCGCAGGTTGGGCAGCTCGGTGTCCAGCCGGTCGAGCTCGAGCTCCAGGCCGCTGCCGCTCGCCTCGTAGCCCCCGGCCAGCACAACCGCGGCCGCCTCGACAAGCTCGGTGAAATAGGCCAGGTGGGCTCGCCGCACCGGGTCGGTCTCGCCCGCCTCGGCCAGCCGGTCCCGAGCGTAGTCCCGGATCGTGACCAGCAGGTGGTACCGCGAGTCGCCGCGGGCGTGCTCCACCCGCAGCAGCGACTTGTCCGCCAGCCTGGTCAGCAGCTCCAGCATCGACGCCGGCTTGAGGTCGCCGCCCGCCGTGACCCGTTCGGCCGCTTCGAGCGTGAAGCCGCCCGCGAAGATGGCCAGCCGCCGGAACGCCATCCGCTCCTCGGCGTCGAGCATGTCGTGGCTCCAGTCCAGCGTCGCGCGCAGCGCCTGGTGGCGCGGCGGCGCGGAGCGCGCGCCGCCGACCAGGAGGGCGAAGATGTCGTCCAGCCGCTCGGCCAGCTGGGCCGAGGACAGGATCCGCATCCGCGCCGCGGCCAGCTCGATGGCCAGCGGCAGGCCGTCGAGCCGCTGGCAGATGGAGGCCACCTGCGGCGGCGTTCTCGTCGGTGACCTTGAACGACGGCCGGACCAGCTGCGCCCGCTGCTCGAACAGCTTGACCGCGTCCGAGGTGGCCAGGGCCGAGGCGGTCAAGGGGGAACCCGGACCCGCCTCGGGCAGCGAGAGCGGCGGCACCTGCCAGTTGACCTCGCCCTCCACGCCCAGCGCCTCGCGGCTGGTGGCCAGCACGGTCAGCGCCGGGCAGGCGCCCAGCAGGTTCTCGGTCAGGCCGGCCGTCGCGCCGGCCAGGTGCTCGCAGTTGTCCAGCACGACCAGCACCTGATGGTCGGCGATGTACTCGGCCACCGCCTCGGCCGGGTCCTGCCCGGGGGTATCGGGCACGCCCAGCCTGCTGGCCACGGTCTGCCCGACGATCTCGGGGTCCTCGATCTGGGCCAGCTCCACCCAGCACACCCCGGCCGGGAAGGACTCCAGCACCGACCGCGCCGCGGCCAGCGCCAGCCGCGTCTTGCCCGCGCCGCCCGGACCGGTGAGGGTGAGCAGGCGGGCGCGGGTCACCGCCTCGACGATGTCGTTGAGCTCGCTCTCACGGCCCACCAGCGGGGTGAGCCGCACCGGGAGCTGCGCTGTGATCAGCGACATGCTGCTTCCGCCCCGCTTCGTCACCGGAAACGCCCTATATAACAGAAATTTAGCTCAGTACAAGCAATGGCCACGAGAGGGAGCCATGCCGGCTTGGGCGCGATTCGGCGGCATCCCGGCCACGAAACGGGCCGGTACCCTGGCCGTCATGGACGAGAACCGTGCCCGTCGGGTGACCGACGCGCTGCGCGACCGCGGAATTGCGGCGCACCTGAGGAAGTCCGGCATCGACGCCTACTCGGTCCAGGTGCCGGCCGGGCAGGGACGCGAGGCCATCTGGGGTGCCGAGGACACCACCGGGCTGGAGGCCGAGGTCCTGCTCGACGGCGACCTGGTGGGCTTCGTCCCGCAGATCCCCGGGTCGGAGACCTTCGACGAGGCCCAGATCATCGACGCCATCGCCCGCGCCGACTACGACCAGCCAGAAGGCCACGAGCGGGCCGAGGCGCCGCCGGAAGGCCCGCCGCTGGCCCCCGAGGGCGGCGTCTTCCGCCGCTTCATCGACGGCTTCCGCTACGACTCCGAGTAAAGAGCCGGCCACCCCACCGCGGCCACGGGGACCCACTCAATGACCAGCACCAAGGCAGATAGCTGCTCCGCTGCCCGCAGCGGAGCAGCGCCGGGTGAGATCCCGGTCCCGCGCGTACCGGGATCTACGCGACCCTGCCGTGGCCATCCCCGAGGAAGTCACAGCAGCTCATCGCGCTAGTACCGCCGGTACCAACAAGATCCCGGCGTCCTGCTGGGTGTCTTACGCTGCCTGCCGAGCGGCAGCCAGCAACCCGGCGCGCATCATTACTCGGTCTCTACCCAGGCTGCGAAAAGTGGTTCCGCTTGCGTCGCCATGCCACCTCTGCCGGCGCTTCAGCTCGACACCAGATCTCGTAGACGCCGACTGATGCACAACCGGATATCCGCCTTATTGAAGAATCGGAGCGGTTGCTGGACACCCGGCACTGTCAGGCTAAGGCGCGCAGATCCGGTTGATCGGCGACTGGCTTGGGATTTCCGGAGCCTGGATCAGTACCTGCTGTCCGCAGCGCGAACCAAGCAAGGAGCAGGTCCCGCTGGCGCAATGCAATCGCTCACCTGGTCGCTTAATGTTGCTTGCGGCAAAGTACAGCCCATGCGTCACGATGGCCACTGTGGCATCGACATCATCAATACCGCTTCCGCGCCCGCCACTACCAGAGGCAATCTGCTAAAGACCAGGAACCCATGACGACCTTCGGTGGAAGTGCTGGATGGGAACTGGTTGGCTAGTGACTTGACTCGCCTTCGCGATGGGCTGACACTGAGCGAAACCCGCTCAGATACCTAGTAATGGCGAAAGGAAATTACGTGGCACTTAAGGTTATCGCGCGCTCAGCAGTCACACTGGGCCTGGCCGTCGGCCTGACCGCAGGTACCGCATGTGTGGCAGCGGCGCAACCTGGTCTGCGAACGGCGCTGCCAATGTGTGATCGTGAGATAAGCATGTCTTTGCAAAGCCCGGGCACGCAGATTAACGCGTTCAACTTCAAGGACTGCATCACCAGCACCGGAGGTGACACTGAAACCGATTACCCTACCTCGATCTACCAGCTCAGCTCCTCCGGGCAATGGATTTTGGTCGCCAGCGGCAGCGGCGCCGCGACGTACAGCTGCAAAGGCACCACCGTGCGCAGCTACAAAGGTGAGGGCGTCCAGGCCAACTGGGCATGCGGATAAGGCACGACGACTTGCTCACAGCCGAGCGCCAGCCGCCAGTATTCGCCGCTATACGGGTGACGCTTGTCAAGGGCCGGGACGGTCAGGTGTCGCTGAGCCCGAAGAGTGGTGTTTCGTCCCCGCCGAGCAGGAACTGGAAGCGGGCCAGGTCGGTGCGGAGCACTGTGGTGTCGTAGGCGGGGTGGGCGACGAAGCGGTGCAGTGAGGCGGGAGCTGGACGGGGTCTGGACCTGACCGAAGCGATCGAAGACATCGTTGTCCCCGCCGCTCCCCTGTGGTATGCAAACGACATCCGCCTCGGCGCCGGTCCTGTCCTAGCCGCAGTCCGGAGCCACCCGCCGATCGCCGCCGAATGCGCACTCGCGCAGGACCACCCACCCAAGTCGCACCGCCGCAAGGATCCTTACGCAGTGAGCACACAGAACAGGCATTTCAGCGCGCATTCATCATCCGGGTCGAGGCGACTACCGTCAGCGGCTGGAGAGCGCTATCGCGTCCTTCAGCACCAAGGTCCCCGTACCCCAGGCCCGCGACCAGCTTCAGGGCGCGCTTGACGACGTGACAGCCGAGGAAGAAGACCGCGCGAGGCTGGCCGATGCCCGCTGACCGCCCCCACGATGTCAGCAGCCTGACCGCTGATCAGCTTGAACGCGCCAGGCGGGATCTTCAGGTCAGCCTGTCCCTGGCGGTCCCCGGCTCCCCGGTACGCGTGCCGATCCTGGCCGAGATGACCGCCATCGACACCGAGCTAGCCAGACGCGGCGGCAGCAGGTGACCGCGCGCGACCCGTCGCCCGACACCGCCGGCCGGGTAACGGAAACCCCGGGGAAGGGCCGCGCTGATGGATGACCTGGACGCTGACTACACACCCTGCTACATCCGGCTGGCGCGGCTGCTGCGGGAATGGATTGAAGATGGCACCTACCCCCCTGGCTCGCTGCTGCCCTCGGCGGCCCGGCTGGCCGAAGCCCACACCGTGTCCAGGGCCACGGCCCGGCACGCGCTGGGAGTCCTGGTGAACACCGGCCACGCGCGCCACGTCGAATCCAAGCCCCACCAGGTCATCTGGCGGCTCGCCGAACATACGGCAAAGCCCCGTGATGCCACATGAGCCACGAGGCACCCATGGCCCCGGCAACGGTCAAACTGCTGAACCTGCTGGACATCGAGCGCGGCGCGGCGCTGCGCGCAGAATCGGCGGTGGTCGCGGCGCGGATCGCCCGTGAGCTGTCCGAGGGGATGACGCAAGCCGAGCGCATCGCCACGCACGAGTTCCTCACCGAAGTTGCCCGCGCCGTGCGATGGCCTGCCACCGGTGATCCCCTGTAATCTCCCGTTCGCTCTGCTCCTGGCGAGCCGGTCACATCGCCTGGCGTGCTGTCCGCCGCGGGCCGGCCATCCTCCAGCACGGCCAGCTCGCGAGCCACCACGCACACGTACCATTCGTCCGGGCCGCACTGCTCTACAATCGTCCCAGGCAGCCACGGCCATTGCTCGCGGGCGTCCTGCTCTTCCCGCTTCGAGCGCGGGTACCGCACCTCGACCGGGCTCTCATCAGGGAACTTACCGTCGTTGTCCTCGTCCTCGTGCATTCCGGCTCCTTCGAGGAGCCAGGTGGACCGGCGAGGTCTTTCAGCAAGAGCGCTGAGCGGGTCGGGTCGAAGGCGAAGGTGGTCCTGATCCCTGACCGTCCTCTAGAGCCTGGCCCAGCTCCTTGAGGTGATGGATCCGGGATCCCTTGAGCCAGTCCACAAACGGCCGGCCGAGCGAGGGGTCGTCCTCGCGCAGCGCCGGGACCGCCCGGGCCAGCAGGGTCGCCGAACCCAGGTCTTCCTTGATCAGCGCAGTGAATCACGCGGCATATTCGTAGGTCGTCGATTTTCCCAGCTGTCCGCAGGCTCGCGGTGCACAATAACCGGTATGCGAGCGTTCGTTGCCGTTACCAATCCAGAGTGGTACCGATTCCTGTCAGATCCAACTCGATCCGAGATTCCGGTGGTCAACTTCTGGAAGCCTGGCGGCGGCAGCTTCCGAGCGCTGAATGACGGCGAGTACTTCGTCTTCAAGGCCAAAGCGCCAATCAACCGTGTCGTCGGCGGCGGCCGCTACCGCGGGTACGTGACCATGCCCGTCTCCCATGCCTGGTCCCAGTTCGGCGAGGCCAACGGCGCGGCCAGCCTGGCGGAGCTGCGCAGGCTCATCGGCGGTGACAAGCCGATCGCACCTGACGATGATCCTGTGATCGGATGCATTTTGGTGAGTGATGTGACATTTGTCCCCGTGGACCTGTCGTTTGATCTTCCGCCCGGCTGGGCTCGCAGCGGTATCCAGCAAGGCAAAACGTATGACATGGCCGGTTACGATGTCGCCGGTTACTTCGCCGACATCATGCACATCATTCCGGATGAGGACGCCACGGCCGAAGCCGGTGAGCCATGGGAAGCTAGCGGACCCATGTACGGGAACCCGACGCTCACCAAGTACCGGCTCAGGCAGAACGTGTTCCATGCCGTGGTGCTCAATGCCTACCGGGGACGGTGCGCGATTACCGGGTCGAGGATCCGTCCCGCGCTGCAGTCCGCGCATATCCGCCCGGTGGCCAGTGGCGGGAAGAACCGGCTGGACAATGGCTTGCTGCTCAGGTCGGACGTGCACGCGATGTTCGACGGCGGCTACCTCGGTGTGGACCCGGCCTACCGGCTGCGGGTCAGCCCCAGGCTGCGGGACGAGTTCGGCAACGGCGAGCAGTTCTATGCCCAGGCCGGGCAGCTCATCGCGCTGCCCGAGCACCGGATCGACCGACCGCAGCGCGAGCTCCTCGAATGGCACCTCGACGAGGTGTTCAAGGCATCTTGACCGCAGGGCGCTAGCGGAAGGAAGGGGAGGTCTACGGCTGATGGACCGTCGGCCCCTGGCGGCCTGGGCTTGCGCCTGCTCTCTCAGCGCGGGCCGCCAGCAACTCAAGCAGTTCAAGGCGGCGCTCATCTGGTTACGTAGTGCTCGTCAGATTGGTCGTAGCCGCTGGTAGCGGGCCCCATTCCCGCCTGCGGCGCTCCCGTCAGCCTGGCGATAGCCCTGAACGGGTTTTGTGTCTGGTTGTGACCGCGCAACCGACCGCCAGGGCGGCACCGCCGGCGAGGAAGAGTTCGGCCCTGGCTCCGCGTGCCGCGAGTTCTGCGCGACGTCGAGACACTGCCAGGAGCGTGAACCCCCGTCAGAAAACATGCCCCAGCCCGAACCAGGGGCGCGACGAGATATGACAGCATGACTGTGTGAGCATGCGAGTGCCCGAGCACGAAACGCGACTGGAAGCCGCGGAGTATCTCGCCGCGCCGCCGGACGCGTTCGGCGATATCGAGGTCGTCGATGGTCTCGTGGTCTACAACATGGCACAGTCAGAGTTGCATGACCTCGTGGTGCGTCGGCTGGCCGCAGCTCTGGAGAACGCCCGTCCGGCTGAGGGACCGTGCTTCCGGGTCAGCTCGGATGTCGCGGTAAGGTTCGCGGACGCCGCGAGTTCGTCGGCCGACTGCAGGCTCAACATCCGGTACCCCGACATCGTCCTGCGCGACTGTGACCCCTATGACGTGAACACCGTACAGGATCACATCCAGCTCATCGTCGAGGTGACCTCGGAGGCGACCGTCGAGATCGACACCACGGCCAAGCGTCTCCAGTACGCCGCCGCTGGGGTTCCGGGATATCTGGTCATCCATTTCGACAAGGACTGGGCGCGGATCAGCGAGATTGAGGAGTACCGCCTCGACTGGTCTGGCCGCCGGTACGTCGCGCACGCCGTGCACCGCCGGGCGCTGATACTGGATGAGCCGCTTCGCCTCACTGTGACGTTCGAGGACCTCCAGCGTCCTTGAGGTCATGGACAGAGCAGGTACCAGCCTGCGGCCGTGCGCGCTGCGGCGGCAAGCGCGGTCAGCGACCTGGTTCTCCGGCATCCCAGCGGCCATTAGCGTACCGCGGAGCCAGGCGGACAATGTGTGTCATTATCGTTTGCACAGTGGCTCGCGGCTTCATGCGCAGATATTGCTGCTGACCTGGGAAAACACTGCGGATGGTCAGCGCGGTCTTAAGCGCTTGGCGGCTGACGGTGCCGATGTCCGGCACGTGTCTGCGGGCCGCTGCGGGGGCAACATCTCTGCGGGGCAGGCCGCTCGCCAAGGCAGCGAACGCCTGCTCAGACTCCGCCCGGCCGAGCAGGTCGGTGGCAGGTGATGGTGCCGGTAACGTGGTTGCCAACCCTGGCGGGGATCGGCCAGGATGGGCCGGTGCCCGTTGTACCGCCGAAACTGCGCCCGGGCTCGTCGGTGCGGGTGATCGCGGCGTCGCGGTCGCTGGCGATCATCGGATCCGGGGTGCGGGCTGAGGCGGACCGGAAGCTGGCGGCGCTCGGCCTGACGGTTTCCTTCGGAAAGCGCGTTGGCGAATGTGACGACTTCTTCTCCTCCTCATCGGCGGCGGCGCGCCTGGCGGACCTGCACGCGGCGTTCGCTGACCCGGATGTGGACGGGATCCTGACGGTGATCGGCGGCTTCAACGTCAACCAGTTGCTGACCGGGATCGACTACTCGCTGGTCGCGGCGCACCCGAAGGTGCTGTGCGGGTTCTCCGACATCACCTTGTTGTCCAACGCGCTGTATGCCCGGGCCGGGCTGGTCGGCTATTCCGGCCCGCACTATTCCAGCTTCGGGATGAAGCACCATTTCGGGTACACCGAGGCCGGATTCCGCGCCTGCGTGATGGAAGACGGACCGATCACGCTGGCCCCGTCGCCGCATTGGAGTGATGACGCCTGGTTCCTGGATCAGGAGGACCGGCATCTGGAGCAGGGTGCGGGCTGGTGGGTGCTCCAGGAGGGCGAGGGGGACGGGACCATCGTGGGCGGCAACCTGTGCACCCTGAACCTGCTGCAGGGCACGCCGTTCATGCCGCCGCTGGAGGGCTCGGTCGTCTTCGCCGAGGATGACGAGCAGGTGAGGCCGTGGGACTTCGACCGGGATCTGGTGTCCCTGCTGCAGCAACCGGCTTTCGCCGGGGTCCGCGGCCTGGTCATCGGCCGGTTCCAGAAAGCCACCGGGATGACCCGCGACCTGCTGGCCCAGATCGTGGCGACCAAGCCCGAACTGGCCGGCCTGCCGGTGATCGGCAACGTCGACTTCGGGCATACCACCCCGATCGTCACGTTCCCGGTCGGCGGCACGGTCGAGGTCCGTGCCGACCGCGCCGCGCCGCAGCTGACCATCACGAGTCACTGACGGGCTGGCGGGTAGCGGTGCTGACACCCGCCCGGCACCCGGCCGCGCGGCGGGCGGCTCGATGAGCAGGACAAGCGCCGCCCGCATACTATCCCGGTGATTTCGCCGGGTTTGTTCGGCCTGGAGCGGGCGTGGTTGAGCGAGCTGCTCGGCGGCTTGGAGCCGGGGGACTGGCAGCGGCCTTCACCGTGCCCGGGATGGACTGTCCTCGGGCTGTGCTGCCACCTGCTCGGCGACGACCTCGGGCTGCTGTCCCTGCAGCGTGACGGCTATCACGGCACGCCGTCCCTGAAGGGCGCGCCGAGGCGGAGTTCGTGGCCTGGCTGGATGACCTGCAGGCGGAATGGGTCCGTGCCGCCCGCAGGATCAGCCCCCGCCTGGTGACCGAGCTCCTCGGTGGGACCGGTCCCCGGGATGGTCGAGATGCTCGGCCGCCAGAATCCGCGGGCCCGCTCCTGATCTGCCGCTCGCCGGTGCGGGCTCCGCACCGCGGTCACCACACAGAGCAATCGGTGCCCGATCGCAGCGCCTTGCGAGGCCGCTAGCTAATGCCGAATCGGCGTATCGCTGATCTGTACGGGATGTGTCGTGCAGGCTGGTTGATTCTCCGGTTATGTGGCGCGGTTCTGCTGGGCCAGCCATGCCTGCCAGGTCAACGTGCCGCGGGCATGGCCGGGGCACAGGTGATGGCCAGCGTCCATGGAGCGCAGAGGTCCGGCTGCGGGCACGCGGATGAGGGTTACCCGGCGGCGGGTGACGGCTTCACGAGCAGCGGCGATGACGGGCAGGGGCAGGACTTGCGGTCCGCCGAAGTCCTCGGCGCGGCCCGACGGTCCTGCTTCGACCAGATCGATCAGACGGTCGGCGATCTCACCCGGATCGACCGGCTGGAAGGCCAGATGCCTGGTAACCGGGAACAGGCGGTGGCTGAGCATCCGGTCGATCAGGGGATGGAACTGGGTGGCCCGTTGAATAGTCCAGCAGCGGCCAGACTCCACGATCTGTTCGGCCCGCCATTTGGCCCGGTAGTAGCCGGCGCTGAGCTGATCGACGCCCACGATCGAGGGATACACCAGGTGCGCCCCGGCCGACTCCGCGGCGCGCAGCATCTGGCCGGTGCCACCCACCTCGGTGGCCTGTACCCGGTGCCGCGCCGATGTCGCGGCGTGAATCACCGCGTCCACGCCGGTAACAGCCTCGGCCAGCCCAGCCCCTGTGCTGACGTCCCCCGCCACCTCCTCGACTGCGGGCAGCCGGGACGGCCGGGTCTGATGCACCAGGACCCTGACCTCATAGCCGCGCGCGACCAGCCGGGGAATGACCGCAGACCCGAGCAGGCCGGCCGGACCCGTCACCAGGACACGCGCCATCACGGTCACCTTCCTGGAAAGAAACAGTACGCTACTGTAGCGTAGCTTACCTCCCAGCCGAGTGTGGAGGGTGATCCGATCGACGGGACCGGTACTCCCGCTGACCCGCGGGTCGCCCGGACGCGGGCGGCGGTCCTGAACGCCGGGATCGATCTTCTCGCCGAGCGCGGGTATCCGGGATTCACCATTGACGCCGTCGTGGCGCGGACGGGCATCGCCAAAACCACGATCTACCGCCACTGGCCCAGCCGCGACAGCCTGCTCACCGCCGTGATCAGCCGCCTGGACGGCGGCGGAGCGCTGCCGGACACCGGCTCGGTACGGCAGGACCTGACGATCTTCCTGACCGGCCGCGTCCAGATGGCACACACCCGGCAGTGGCAGCGCTGCATGCCAGCCCTCGTCGAGGCGGCCGCCCTCGACCCCGGCCTCGCCAGGATCATCTCCACGCTCACCGCCCGCTACCTCAGCCAGTTGCAGGCCCTGCTACGACGAGGCCGCGACCGCGGCGAGATCCGCCACGACATCAGCCTCGAACTCGCCGCATCAGCCCTGATGGGCACGTTCGCCTTCCGCCGGCTCCTGCTGCACAAGAACCCCACCACCACGCAAGTCACGGCCGTCCTCGACATGCTCCTGGACGGCATCTCCCCGCCAGTCCGCCAGCCGCCACCCGCAGGCCCGCCACCGAGCCCGTGAAGGCCAAGCCCACAAGGACCGTCAGCCAGCCTGCGCAGGCGCGTCACGAACCGCGACCTCGCGAGCACCGGCCATCAACGCGACAGACCTGCATGATCCCCGCATCTCGGCTGAGTAGCGCCGAGTAGCTACAAGAAGAAGCCAGATAAGCCGTTGCCTTAAGTGTGTCATTATCGTTTGCACGATAGACCATGGCTGCATCTGCAGATATACTTCTTGAGCTGGGAAAACGGTCTGCGATTAACGATTCTTCCTGTGAGTGACGACTGGCGCCGGTTATTGTCGGGGCATGCCGCGTGTCAGCACGTTCACGGCGTGGTGATCTACATGTACTGGAACGAGCGTGATCATCCGGTTGCCCACTTCCACGCCTACCATTCAGGCAGGCGTGCCTCCGTCTCGGCAGATGGAGATGTGCTGGCCGGGAGTCTCGAGTCCAGGGCGCTGCAGTTCGTCCGGGAATGGGCTGCGCTTAGACACGATGAGATCCTGGCGAACTGGGAACGGGCACGGCGGAATGAGCCCCTGCTCGGCATCGACCCGCTGGCGTAACATGAAGATCGTGGATGAGAGCTACCTGCCAGCCGTGGTGGGTGTCGCCGTGGTCGGTGACCGCGTGCTGCGCCTGCTGTTCAGCGACGGCACTGCCGGGGATGTCGATTTCTCCGGTGAACGGTGGACGGGCGTCCTCTCGCCACTGAATGACCCCGCCTACTTCGCTGAGGTCACGGTTGATCCTGAGGCCGGGACGATCGTCTGGCCTGGCGGCATCGACCTGGCGCCCGAACCGCTGTACGAGCAAGCGAAAGCCCATCCGCTCCTCGCCGCCTGACAGCCTGGCAGCGGTCGCGCCGTTGCCCGCTTCTGTCCATGCACCCGCTGAAAGTGATAAAGGTGCCGATCGGCGGTTCGCGCGTGCGCAAGGAGCGCGGTTAATCACGGGGAGCGATATTGAGCCTGAGCAGCCCGCTCTTTGCCGGACCAGCGTCGCGCGCCACCGGACCTGCACGTACCCGGCAGGCAGGGGTCAGAGGTGGGCGGACTCGGCGGGCCTGGGCGGATGTGCCTTCCTGGCAAGGCGGGAAGAGCCGTCATTCCGGCCATGGTGGTGGGCAAGGATGGGAGGGATGGAAGGGATGGAAGGCTCACCGCCATGTTGATGCCCGGTTCCGGCCCGGTGCGCGACTGGTTCTTCCAGGAGTTATAGCCAAAGATTGCGTTCCTGCAGGGAGATCCCATGAAGAAGTGGCCGCTGGCGTGGGCCGCCGCCGGGCTGACGCTCGCCCGGCTCACGCGCACGTTCTCCTCGCCAGCCCTGCCGGACCCGGGCCCGTTGCCGGCGTCGGTCCCCATCCCTCGTGCCGACCCGCCCGAGGACATGGAGCTGATCGCAGTGCCGACCGGGGTCAACAACCGGGTGGCAGCGTACGCCTATCGCGGCGGCTCGGCCTTCGACCGGAGAGACTTCTACATCGGCGCGGCGCTCATCAAGCACCCCCAGGGCGACCTCCTCGTCGACGCCGGGTTCGGCCGTGACATCGACCGGCAGTTCGCCACCATGCCGCACTACTTCCGGGCCATCACCCGGTACCAGTTGTGGAAGCCGGCCGTCGACCAGCTGGACGCAGCCGGCTACGACTTCGGCCGGCTCAAGGCCATCCTGCTGACCCATGCGCACTGGGACCACATGAGCGGTCTGCCCGACTTCCCCGGCCTGCCGATCATGATCACGGCCCGGGACAGGGCATTCTTTGACAAATCGCGGGCCCCCGGGCACCTCGGTCCCCCCAGCTTCGGCCCTCCGTTCACCGAGACCCAGTTCAACTGGCGGGTCTTCGATTTCGAGGGCGGGCCCCACCTTGGCTTTGCCCGCAGCCACGACGTCCACGGCGACGGGTCAGTTATCTGCGTGCCCGCACCAGGTCACACACCGGGCAGCATCATCGTCTTCATCACCCTCCCGCAAAACGTCCGCTATGCCCTAGTCGGTGATCTGATATGGCAGCGCGAAGGACTGACACGGCGCGTCGAGCGGCCCTGGCTGATGAAAATCCTGGGCGATACCGACCCCGAAGGGACCCGGCAGAACCTGCTGAAGATGGTTTCGGTGATGCAGCGCATCCCCGAAATGATCGTCGTCCCCGCCCACGACCAGCGGGCTTACGCCGAGATGGCTAGACTCCCCAACGTCACGACCAAGGGCCTGCTCCTGTAGCGGCTGACAAGCTCCGCAAACAACCGGAGGCGGCAGGACCATTGGCCTCCAAGCGGGGCCGTCGGCGCCCGGACTGCTCAGCATGCCCGTGACCGCAGGACAACCTGTGTCATATCGTTTGCATCATGGGTCGCGCTGGCACACACCGGTCCCATTGGCGAACTCCTGGCGCGGCATCCCCCGTCCAGTTCGAACGCCGCTAGCCGCCGTGGATCCCATTCATATACATATAAACATAGCAGGTCTGATAGTATGTATTCATGATTGCGGTGACTGCCACTCAAGCGGCACGGAGCTTCGCCAACATCCTCGATGCCGTCGAGCACGGCGAGACTGTCCTCATCACCCGCGACGGGATGCCGGTCGGCCGCTCGTCCCGGAACGCCGCACCTCGGCGGACCGGCTCAAGGCCGCCCTGCGTGACAACCCCGCGGACGACGGCTTCGCGGATGACCTTGACCGCGTGCACGATGACCTGCGGTCCGCCTTCAGCGACGAGGTACGCGGATGGCCAGGCGAGTAATCCTCGACACCGGCGTCCTCATCGCGATCGAGCGCGGCAGGCTCGACGTGGACACGGTCCTCGGCCTTGACGATGCCGCCATCGCGGCGATTACCGCGATGGAACTCCTGGTCGGCGTTGAGCGCGCGGACACCGCGCACCGCCAGGCGCGCGCCGTGCGCGTAGAGGCAATCTTGTCCAGCCTGCCCGTCGAGCCATACACCGTGGGCATCGCCCGGGTGCATGCGCGCCTGGCGGTAGCAGCGATGGCGAAAGGACGGCCGAGATCCGCAAACGACATGATGATCGCCGCCACGGCCGCCGCAACCAGCCGGATCCTGCTGACAACTGACGCCAGCGCGGGCTTCGACCAGCCCACAGGCGTTCGGACCGAAGTACTTAAGCTTCCCTAACCAGCAGGCCGTCCAGGTCATCAATCCATCCCGCTGAGTCCACCGCGCCTGTGCTATTAACGCTTGCACAGTGGAGCATGCTGCATTCACAGATATGGCCGTTGATCTGGGAAACGGCGCCGGGGTTGACCAGGCGGCTGTCTGGAAGTTCGCGCAGGATGGGTGCCACTCCTGGAAGAGCAGATGCTTGACGTGCGGCGGTACCGGCTTCAGCATCGCGTTGTGGATTCCATGGCACAGGCGAACAGGGTGGCCTGGGAGGCAGCATCTCAGAAGTACGTTCGCGAGTACGGTGACCTGCTGGCGCAGGCGGCCTCCGGTTCCTCTCTCACCGGCACGGAACGTGACCTCTTGCGGGAGATATAGCCTGCCCGGCCGGACCGGCAGGCCCGGCTGGCGCGCCTGGTCCGGCAGCCGGCAACCGACGTCATCGACCTCGGCCGGGTGGACGCGACCAATGTCGGCAGGCTGCTCGCCGCAAGCGGAACATCTGACATCGTCGATGCCCATGTGGTGATCTGCGCGCGCCGCACGGGGCAGCAAGTTGTCACCACCGATCCCGGCGATCTCCGTCTTCTTGACCCGGCCATCCGGCTGATCGCGATTTGAAGGACCCGCGCGCACCGCGCGGTCAACATGTGTATCACTATCGTTTGCATCGTGGTAGATGCGGCCAGCATCGATCTTGACCCCTGACAATACAGATCGGCGGCAGCGCGCGCGTCGGCGCCGACGAGTGGCTGATGGTTCACGCGTAAGGTGAATGGGGGCAGCTGCCGCCGTGGACGAGCAGGATCATGTTCATCAGGGCGTGGCGGTACGGAACCCGCAGGCTCGGGTGATCAGTGCGTTAACCTGGTCCGCCGTGTTCGAGGCGGATCGGGCGCAGCGTTGGAGATATGGGCAGGCGTAGCCGCCTCTTAGCTCTTTGGTGCTGGTAATGGCTATAAAAGCGGGCCTATGCTGCAAAATAGGCACAGCGGGGGGGAAGTGCACAAGAGGACGGCCCCCGGCAGTGTCATACACCGGCACGGCCTGGGTATCGGACACGACAAATCAGGTAAGGCGGTTTGTCGCCGAGCGCTGATCACCAAGGACTGGCAACTGCCCGGCCAGCCGAGCTCTAGGAACCACGTGAGCAGGCGGAGGGCGCATTGGGCGGTTCTTCGCGCGTCTGCTAACGAGGCGCTCTTCGAGTCGGCGATGACTCGCCCGTCCTGCACGATCGTTCGCTGGCTGCCGGGTGACCACAGCACCGACGGATCATCGCAGATGTTGCCGCCGAGGACGAGCAGGTCGGCGGTGCAGCCCTCGGCGACCCGGCCGAGGTCAGGCCGGCCGATCAGCTCAGCGTTGACCGAGGTAGCCGAAGCCAGCGCGGTCCAGATCCCGTCTACCCCGGCCTGCAGGCGCAGGCCGTTGAGCTGCTCGTCCTCCAGCAGGCCCATCAGGTCGGTGCCGAAGCCGACGCGCACCCCGGCGGCGCGGGCCAGCTCGACGGCCCGCTGACCGGACTCCAGGACCTCCCGGTTCTTGTGCCGGGACACGGCCGGCATGCCGATCTCCTCCCCGCGACGCTCCATCGCGTCATAGGCGGCCAGGGTTGGCACGAGGAAGGCCCCGGCCGAGGCCATCGCCGCCGCCGTCTGCGCATCGAGCAGGTTGCCGTGCTCGATGCTACGCACGCCGTTGTCGATCGAATGGCGTATCGCCTCGGGCGAGTAGGCATGCGCAGCCACGTAGCTGCCGCGCCGGGCCGCCTCATCGGTCACCGCGCGGATCTCATCGGCGCTGTACTGCGGGATCCGGATCGGGTCGGCTAGCGACATGACACCGCCCGAGGTCATGATCTTGATCGCGTGCGCGCCGCGGCGGAACCGCTCCCGGACCGCCTTGCGCAGCGGGTCGACTCCGTCGACAACCTCACAGCCGTGCGCATAGCACGGGCAGGTCTCGCTGTCCGGACCGCGCGCGTCGCCGTGACCGCCGGTCTGGCTCAGTGCCGCGCCGGTCCACAGGTAACGAGGCGAGGCAATGAGGTTCTCCGCGATGGCCCGGGCCAGTCCCGCGTCCCCGCCTGCCGGGTCACGCACCGTGGTGAACCCGCGGGCCAGCGCCCGGCCCAGCCGCCGGGCGGCGGCCAGCGCCACGTAGCTGAGCGGCTGCGACTCAGTGGCCATCATGTCAAAGCTGATGCCATAGGCGTGGCAGTGCGCGTCGATCAGGCCGGGCAGCACCGTACCGCCGCGCGCGTCGATGACCTGGCCGGCTGGCCGGGACGGTCCGCCGACCGACACGATGCGGCCGTCGGCGACATACACCGGCCCGTCACCCAGGCCGTCAGACACACCATCGAACACCGCAGCATTAATGATCGACAAGGTACCCATGGCCGCAGGTTAGCCGGTCCCAGCCCGGCGCCCGCAGCACCCCGGCCGCCCAGGCAGGTCCGTCTGCAGTCAGGCGGATGTCGGCGCACTCAGCCTTCCCGGCCGCCGGCATCGCCGGAAAGCGCCTCCGCGAGGCGCCTGACGGCGGCGCGCCAGGCGCCGAGCGTTTCGGCCACCTCGCCGATGCGCCGGGTGGAGGAGCGGCAGCCGTCCGGCCGCCAGGCGATCCCGGTGATGGCATAGGGGCACGGGTGGAGGCCGTCGTGCTCGATAAGCAGGCGAGTGCCGGCTGCCCTGGGGCGCCACGGTGAATGTCACGGCCGAGTCCAGGCCGCTCATGGTCTCGCCAGCCGCGGCCCAGGCGATCCGCAGCATCGTTCCCTCGTCAAAGGCGAGCACCTCGCAGTGCCCGGTGCCGCCCAGGCCGCACTGCCGGACCGGGTTGCTGTCGATGGCGAACCGGTGCCCGGCCTCCAGCCGGAAGTCGTTCGGCATCAGCCAGCACGCGATCAGATCCGGGTCGGTGAGCGCCCGCCACACGCTCTCCGGGGAGCAGGGCAGGAACTCCTCCACCCGGAGCACCTGCCTCACAGCCGCCTGCTGACCGGTCACAGCTCCTCCGCTGTCATGACATCTCCCATCCGGAGCCTACCTCGCCGAACAACGGGAGCGGACGCAGCCGCCGCCAGCGAACGTCACGCAGGGTGATTGGCGCTGCAGAGTGCGAGTCGAGATCTTCCCTGCCGAATATCCGCAGTCACCCGGTACCTGAACTCTGCCTTGCGCACGGCGCAGATCAACCGTTCTTGCGCAGCGTGACAGCCTTGCCCGCAAGCTGCCCGAGGGGTCTATGGCTGCCCGGCAGCGGGGAGTAGCTGCCAGGCTGGCCCGTGCCGGATGAGTAGCGATCTGGTGAGCGGGTGAGCCGCGGATTGCTGCCATACCGCCTCCGCGCACCGGGTGAGGGCGGCGATGCCGCCGGGGACCTGTGAGCCGGTCACGGCGAGCGTGTCGCGTGATGGCACCGCGGCGATCAGGTCGCCGGGCAGCTGGGGGCCGATCTGCTCCCACAGGTGGTCCACCAGCAGGAGGCTGGATTCCAGGGGAGCACGACATGGCGGCAGCGGGCGCCTGCTTGATCTGCGGCCGGGCACGGCGGCGGGTGAGGTTGCGGACGGCGAGGGGACGCAGGTCGTCGGCATCGAGCTGCATTCGCGCGCAGTCACGGCGGACACCGGCCAGGACAGCGGAGATGAGCCGCCTGCCGCTTCCGGTTCCGCGCGCTTGATCAGCGGCACGATCAGCGAGGAATCCAGATCGTCTCCTGCCACGCTGCCCCTTTCTGGGAACGCGATGCAGCTGCTCAAGATCACGATGTCTCAGGCGATGAGCGATCACGATGAGCGGGTCGGGCGAGATCGCATCCCGGTCCGCCCGGACCAGGCACCAGCCGCACCAGGCGCGGTATCGCGGCGCGCCGGTCAGCGTCCGCGGACGTGCCCCGCGGCCATCCGCCCGAATTCGAATGCCGCGGTGCCGGTCGTCACGACCGGGTCCTGCGCGGCGAAGTCGCGCAGTGCCTGATCGTCATCGGTCTCGACCACCGCGAGGCCGTACGAGTCATCGTCAGTCAAGATCGGCCCGAACACGACCATGTTGCCACGTTCGAGGTACGGGCGCCAGTGGGCAGCATGGCGGCTCATGATCTCCCGCTCCGCGTCGGTCATAGTCTGAGCGAAGTCCGGGCGCGGAGCGATGAGCCGCAGGACGAAGGTGGGCATGCAGCGGACTCTACAGCGAAGACACCCTAATCCGGGCCGGAGATACTACGGCGGTCCCGATCGCGGCACCGCCGACCGGGTGACACCAGCTTGACCAGGCCGCATCCGACCTGACCAGGGATTGGACCGCCGATACTGGTTTACATGCGGATCGCTATCCGGGTGAGGCCGGGCTCGGCGCGTCCCGGTGTCGGCGGCGAGCACGACGGCGCCCTGATCGTCGGTGTAAGCACGCGGGCTGTGGATGGCAAGGCGACCGAGGCAGCCCTGGCCGCGGTCGCCGATTCATTCGGTGTCCGCCGCAGCGCCGTTTGCCTGGTTTCCGGAGCCTCGAGCCGCACCAAGATCGTCGACATCGACACCAGCGATCGGGGCATCCTCGCGGCCCTGCTCGCCGCGCCCAGTCGCTAGGACCGTGACAAGATCGCGCAGCCGTACGGCCACCATTACCGATCACATAACCAGGGCGGAGCTGCGCGTGCCTGACATGAGCACGTCAGCGTCCCGGGCCGGGCAGGGATCCTTTCACCGTCATTGAGGAGCGCGCGGATGTCGTCCTCGTCGCCGGTGCGGTTGGCTCCGGTTGATCAGGGTTTGGACGCCATCGAGGATCAGGTCGATGCCGAACAGGAATTCCGCCTGCTCCGCGGAGCCGGATGGGTCGCCGCTGAGGTCGGCGGACCAGGCGATCCGATGGAGCCGCGGGTAGGTCTGCTCATCGACGAGTTCCCGCAGGAGTGCGTCGAAGCTCCATGGCCGGCTGGGCTTGCGTCCCGCCGATGCCGCCTGTGCCTGTGCCTGCGCGCTGGCACGCGCTGCGTCGTGAGCCATCCGGGCTTCGCTGAGGGTGAAGGAACTGAGCAGGCCGATCACCCGCAGCTTGTCGGCCTCCGCTAGGCCGGTTTCGTCGAGGGTTTCCAGTCCGCGCTCGGCGAAGGTGAGGGAATTCGGCGCGAGCGGCGGCGCGGCCATCGGCATCTGGGTGATCCAGGGATGCTGGTCGATCATCGCACGCTGGATCATGGCCCACCTCCGCAGTCTGGGCCGCCAGCCCTGGCCCTCCAGTACCAACTGCTCCGCGCCTAGCGCGCTGGCGTTCCACATGAGCTGGAGAAGTTCGTCCTTGGTGGTGACGTACCGGTACAGCGACATGGTGGTGAAGCCGAGCTTCTCCGCGACTCGCGCCATCGAGACGGCATCGAGGCCCTCGGCGTCAGCCAGGCTGATCGCAGCCTCGACGATCGCGTCTAGTGACAGACCCGGCCTGGGCCCTCGCCGGCCCCGTTCGCGCCGTCCCCACAAGAGGTCGAGCCCAGGTGGCAGCGCTGGGTGCTCCCCGCTCGGCATCGGAGGTACTCCTTCCCTGGCCGGCATGGCGTTGCGGAAACTGTGTGCATAGTATACATTTTGTGTATGACATACACAGTTAAGGCCGCCGGGATCTGTAAGTCCTTCGGCGGCCAGACCGCACTCGATGATGTCGGCCTTGCCGCCGAGGCCGGCTCGATCCTCGCACTGCTAGGTCCGAACGGCGCTGGCAAGACCACGCTGGTACGCATCCTGGCCACCCTGATACGCCCCGATGCAGGCACCGCCACGATCGCCGGCCACGACCTGCTGACCGACCCGGCCGGCGTGAAGCGCTCGATCAGCCTCACCGGCCAGTACGCCGCCATCGACGACAAGCTGACCGGGCAGGAGAACCTCGCCATGATGGCCAGGCTCTGGCACCTTTCCCGGCGAGAGGCGAAGATACGCGCCGGTGAGATGCTCGACGCCTTCGACCTGCGTGCCGCCTGCGACCGGCGAGCCTCGACCTATTCCGGCGGCATGCGACGCCGCCTCGATCTTGCGATGAGCATGATCGAGCGACCGCGGCTGCTGTTCCTCGACGAACCGACGACCGGTCTGGACCTGCGCAGCCGCGAGCAGCTGTGGGGCACCATCCGCGGCCTGGCCGACCAGGGTGTCACGATCCTGCTCACCACGCAGTACCTCGAGGAGGCGGACCAGCTCGCCGACGCCATCGCCGTGCTCGACCGCGGCCGCATCGTCGCCCGCGGCACCGCCAGCCAGCTGAAGGCGAGCCTTGGCACCGAGGTCGTACGGCTGCAGTTCGCCAGCGCCGCCAGCTACGAACGCGCCGCCGGCTCGCTGCGCGCCGTCCGCACCGACGGGCGGCTGCATGCCGTCGAGATCGAGACCAGCGGCTCAGCGGCCGAGGTCCACGAGCTTCTCGGCCGGCTCGAAGCCGCCGGGACACCCGCCGTGAGCCTGTCCATCCGCCGCCCGACCCTCGACGACGTCTTCCTCTCCCTTACCGGCGACGAGCCTGGCCGCCGATCCAAGGAGATGGCCCGATGAGTACCGCCTACACGATCTCGGACACCGGCGTCATGATCACGCGTTGCCTGCGCCGCTCACTGCGCGACCCGGAGGCATTCTTCACCGCGCTGATGCTGCCCATCGTGCTGATGCTGCTGTTCGTCTACGTCTTCGGCGGCGCCCTCAGCACCGGCGGCAAGTACGTCGACTACGTTGTCCCCGGCCTGATCGTGCTGTGCGCGGGATTCGGCGCGGGCACGACCGCGGTCGCCGTCGCCACCGACATGACCAGCGGCATCGTGGACCGGTTCCGGTCGATGCCGGTCTCCGGCTCCTCGATCCTCATCGGTCACGTCGCTGCCAGCCTGGCCCGCAACCTGCTCGCGACCGCCCTGGTGATCGGCGCCGGCATCGGCATCGGATGGCGTCCGGCCGCCTCACCCCTGAACTGGGCCGAAGCTGCCGGGATGATCGTGCTATTCGTCCTGGCCCTGTCATGGCTCGCCGCCGCGGTCGGCCTCCTGGCCCGCAGCGCGGAGGCGGCGAACTCCCTCAGCATCGTGCTCATGTTCCTCCCCTACGTCAGCACCGCGTTCGTCCCCGCCCGGACCATGCCCGCAGCGCTGCGCGACTTCGCCGAGCACCAGCCGTTCACGCCGATCATCGAGACCATGCGCGGACTATGGATGGGACAAACCTCCACCGGCGTGACCGTCGCCCACGAGGCGTGGCTCGCCATCGCCTACTGCCTGGCCATCCTGGTCGTGTCGTTCACAGCAGCGTCCTGGCTGTTCCGGCACCGGACGGCAGCGTGACCACAGGTTTCCATCTGCATACGTCCGTGCTGCCTCATCGTCACGCTCGTCCTCTGCGTGTACGGATTTCCCGGGTACGCGCTGGACGGGCCCGCCACTTGGTACCTGTGTCGTTATCGTGTGCACCTGGCACAGCACCAGGCGCACCAGCCCGGACCGGGGCCGCAACCCCCGGCCGCTCCCCAGCCACGCCAGCCCGTCACGCCCGCAGCACACCACACCAGCGCCGGCTGATCTCGGTCAAGGCCGGGAACTTCCCCCACACGCCTTCCGAATCTGGCGCGAGAGCCACGCAGCCGTCCCCTGAAGTAGCAGGGGTAGAAGAAGAAGACGGCTGGCGGTGCCGCGAGGAGCGCGCAGGACGGTCAGCTCCCGAGCCTCGACGCACACGTACTATTCGTCCGGGTCGAGCGTGACAGCGTGGTCCGGCGCAGGTCTGCTGGATGGGGACATTCCGCTGCCCGGTGGGCTCTACCAGGCCACTGAGGTGCCTTGGCCGGGTACGGCCAGCGCTGGATGCGGCCGGGTCGGGGGACTGGGTTGACCGGCTGGGTCAGGTCGACGGACCACAAAGGCTTGCGCAGCATCGCGGGCGGGCAGAACAGGTCGCCGAGGCGGTCGGCGCGCCAGAAGACGAGGTCAAGGCCCTGTCCCAGATGATCGGCGCGGCGCTGGGTACGCAGCAGGTCATCACTTCATCCAGGGCACTGAACTCCCAGGATTGCCCGGGCCCCCACCTATGCGGTCATCCCCGCTGCCGGGGTACCTACCTGCGCCATCGCGCTGATCCATCTGCCGGAGTGCTCGTCCTGGTCGCGGTAGTGCTGCTGCGGTGCGCAGGCACCATCCAGCCGCCTGATGGCTGGATCGGGACTCAGGGATCACCGGGCACGGACCAATGGCCCGGGCCTATCGTCTCGGCGCAAAGGAGCCAATGGACCCTAGCAGTCTGTTCAGCGGATAGTTATCTTTCGAACACGGAGAGCACTTAGATGCTCTCCTGTTCGGGGGATTCCATGAAGCACCTGCAGATGTCCAATGACGAGGTCAGCAGCATCCCGGCCCGCCACATCAACCGGGAAGCGACAACCAGGACCAGGCCGCGGCCAGCTGGGCGGGAGGGTGCAGCGCTGCGCGAGCTCAAGCTGACCTGCATGAACAACCTTCTTTCGGCTACCGAGGAGCGTGTGTATTTCAAGGACCTAAGGAGCCGGTTCCTCCTCGTCAGCAAAGGATGGATCGCCGCCTACGCCCCGGGCCGTGCCGAGGAGGAGTTGATCGGGAAGACGGACTTCGACGTGTTCGACGAGCAGCACGCCTCTGTTGCCTTCGCCGATGAGCAGCAGATCATACGCACCGGCAGGGCGATTGCGGGAAAGGTGCAACGGGAGACCTTCAGCGGCCGGGCGGGCACCTGGGCGTCCACCACGAAGATGCCGCTCCGGGACGAGCGCGGCAGGATTATCGGCACCTTCGGGATCTCCCGCGACATCACAGCACAGATCGAGGCCGAGAATGCGCTGGCCCGCCAAGCCCTGCACGACCCGCTCACCGGGCTGGCCAACCGCATCGCGCTAATGGACCGGCTGTCCCAGGCGCTGCAAGCCATGGCGCGCCACCCGTCACGGATGGCAGTACTATTCATCGACCTGGACAACTTCAAAGGGATCAACGACTGTTTCGGTCACGACGCCGGCGACCTAGTGCTCGCCGAGGTTGGCCGTCGGCTCTCGGCCCTCGCCCGGCGCACCGACACCGTGGCCCGCCTCGGCGGCGACGAGTTCGTGATCCTGTGCGGGGAAATGGGCAATGACACCGACGTCCATCTCATCGGCGACCGGATCATCCGGGCGATCGCCGTTCCCTACGTCGAGAGCGGGCGAGACCTCTCCGTCACCTGCAGCGTTGGTATCGTCGTGGACAGCGACCCCGGCGCCGAGCCCGACCGGCTGATCCGCGACGCCGACACGGCGATGTACGAGGCGAAAAAGGCGGGACGCAACCGCTACCGGGTATACAACCCCGCCCACCGCACCCGCGCGGACAGGAGCCTCCTGCACTCCAATCTGTGCCGTGCCATCGAGGATTCCGAGCTGTTCCTGGTCTACCAGCCGACGTTCTCGCTGGAAACACAGCTGCTGACCGGTGTCGAGGCGCTCGTGCGCTGGCGCCATCCCGAGCGCGGGATCATACTGCCCGACGAGTTCATCCCCTTCGCGGAAGACCACGGGCTGATCGAGCGGATCGGCTCGTTCGTATTGGATGAGGCCTGCCGCCAGCTCGCTGAGTGGACCTCACGGGACGACTGGCCGGGCGCTTTCACCATGGCGGTTAACGTTTCCGGGCGCGAGCTTTCAGATCCCGGATTCTCCGGGCGAGTTGCCGAGGTGGTCCGGCGCCACGGCATCGATCCATCGCAGCTCTGCCTGGAGATCACCGAGACTGCGCTCAGCGGGGAAGCCGGCGACGCCCAGGAGACACTCGCAGCCCTGTCGGCGATAGGAGTGCGCATCGCCCTCGACGACTTCGGCACCGGCTATTCCACCCTCGCCCACCTGCAGTGGCTGAACGTGGATGTCTTGAAGATCGACCGCATGTTCGTGGAGCGGGTCGGCCGGAGCGCCCGCGACCGCGAGATCGTCGCCGCCGTGACCGCGATGTGCCACGCTCTCGGGATGACCGTGGTTGGCGAGGGCATCGAAACGAGCTGTCAGCTCAAGACCCTCACCGCCATGCACTGCGAGGAAGGCCAAGGCTTCCTCTTCGCCCGCCCACTGCCGCCAGAAGCAATCGTGACGCTGGCGGGTGCCGGGCACGGGGCAGGACCAGCCGTGGAACAGGATGTATGTTAAGCCGGTCCCGGGAGGTCAGGCTGGGTGCCGAACAGCGGCCACGGAGGTTAGCGTACGTTCCGGTTCGGATGGCGCCGCGTGTGGCTGATCTTCGTGTCCCGAAGGATCATGGCTATGCCGCTGTCCGGGCTACGGTCCTTGGCCGCGAGCGGAGTGTGGTTATCGCTTGCAGGGCGGGCTGTCGTCACTCGCACATTCAGGCCAGCAGTCTCC
This sequence comes from uncultured Actinomycetes bacterium, assembly GCA_963819785.1. Lineage (GTDB taxonomy): Bacteria > Actinomycetota > Actinomycetes > Streptosporangiales > Streptosporangiaceae > Palsa-504. The sequence continues at coordinate 320,077 of CAWFXW010000034.1, forward strand.
GCTTGACGGGAGCGGCCTGGTCGCACGAATGGGGCACGTGGTGATAAGCACGTACCAGCGCCGGACCGCCAGACCGCCGGACCCGACAGACCGCCGGACCCGACAGACCGCCGGACCCGACAGACCGCCCGACGGCAGTCGACCGGGACTCGGGCCGTGCGCGGCAGCCTCCCAGCGGCCGGAAGCTACGGGTTACTTTCCCGGCAAGCTCCCAGTGCACAAAACGCTCCCGCACGCCCGAAACCTCCCGGCTGTGCGGAAGTGATGCGGGTGAAGAGGTCAGCGAGGCTGGCGTGACGGAACCTTTACCTCGGGACAACATGCGGTTCTGCCGATCAAACCGCCGGTGAAACCGCATGGACTTAGCGGTGCTTACCTGACGATTGTGGCAAGCGTCCGATACCACGGGGTCAACAGAAGCTACAGGGGACGCACGTGAGCGACATCCAGTTCCGGGTACTGGGGCCAGTGGAATTGCTGCGTGACGGGGAGCCGGTCCCGTTGGGGGGTAACACGACGCTGGCCTTGCTGGCGGGCATGCTGACCTCGCCGAACCGCGTCGTCCCGGCGAGCAGGATCATCGAATGGCTCTGGAACGGCAAGCTGCCGGAGCACCCGCGTGCCGCCCTGCACAACGGCGTGTCACGGTTGCGTCGTCTGGTGGGTCCGGGCTTCCTGAGCACGCACGCGGGAGGATATTGCCTGCACGCTCACGCCGGCAACCTTGACCTGCTGGGTTTCGACCAGTTCCGGGCCGCTGCGCGGGATGCGCTCTCCCGGGGTGCGGTCGCGGAGGCCATAAAGGCCCTGGACGAGGCGGTGGGACTATGGCAGGAGCCGCTGCTGAGCAATGTCGAGTCATCCGTGTTGTGTGATGAGGTAGTCCCGCAGCTCACCGAGCGATACCTGGCGGCGGTTGAGGAACGCGCCAGCTTGTATATCCGGTCCGGGCGGCCGGACGCCATTACCCAGCACCTATCCGCGGTGGTGTCCCGGCATCCGTTCCGTGAGCGCCTGGTCGGCCAGTTGATGGCCGTGCTGACCCGCACGGGCCGCCGCGCCGATGCGATCAGTGCGTACGCCGTGTTGCGAAGGACGCTCCGCGAGGAGCTTGGCATCGACCCGGGCGTTGAGCTGCAAAGCCTGCTGGTGAAGATTCTCCGGGAGGATTCGGCCATGACCTCCGGGCCCGTCAACGGACGTCAGCTGAGGTGGTAGGAGACCTTGAACGATACGGCGTCACCGTTGCTGACCAGCCCGGAACAGCCGCTGACGGCATAGATGTGCAGGTTGCCGCCTGAAAGCGCCACCCCGAGCGCACTTGCTACCCGCGCGAACGTGAAGTGCGCCACTCCGGTATCGGTGTTCGCACGTGTACCGTCGACTTCGGCCGAGCAGGCTGGCGCGGACACGCCGACCGCGACCCCGTGGCCGCCGGAGGTCTGGCCTATGGCCCTGGCCGTCGGACTCGCGCTGACCGGCCAGTCCAGGCCCTTGGCGGTGAGGGTTATGCCACCGATCCCGAGCGGCCCCGTGCACCCGGAGAACGAGATCGAGGTGATATGGCCGTCGGGAGCCGTGCCGGTATTGGTCGGGACCATCGTGGCGGTCGAGGCCGAACAGGCGATAACGAGTCCGGACCTGGTGTCGGTGAACCGCAGGGAACCAGCTGAGGACCAGGTGACGGAGGCGGACGCCGGCCCGGTCCAGGCGATTGCGGACGCCGCCGCGACGATGGCACCCGCGATGGCAATCAGGCTCAACCGCTTGCTGATGGCTGCCTCCCGGCTCCTCAGGTCAGGGCACCTCCTTCGTGCCCGCACGCTCCCACCAGTGTCATCGCGGCCGCTGTCGGCGCGCTGTCATAGCGATGCCGGCGGACCGGCTCGGTTACCGTCGCGATGAAGTCCCGCAGGATACGGGCGGCAACCGGGTCGGTGATCGCGCCGAGGGCCCCCAGCGCACGCCGCTCGGAGTCACCGCACGCCGCGCTGGCCGCGGTCAGGACCATGGCACGAAGTTGCTCGTCACGGGCCAGCGCCGCGCGGCTCACCGCTCGCCCCGGCACCCGGTCCGGGATCGCCGAGAACCGCTCGTGCAGCATGACGTCGAGCGTGGTGTCGAGCCTGGTCCGCATGCCGCTGACCGCCAGGACGTCTTCCGCGTTCGCGAAGGCGTGGCCGCAGTGGTGACCGAAGTCCCGGATCGCCTCGCCCAGGGCCGGCGGGGCGCCGCCGAGCAACGCGCCCATGCGGGCCGGGAACTCAAGCAGCGACGCGAACACCGCGCCGGCCGGGATCTGGCTGGCGGGGTCGAGCCGTCCGGCGCGCAGTGCGGCTAGCTCGGCCAGCCAGTCGGCGAACGACCAGGCCGCCTCCGGCGTGTAGGCGGCGACGAGCCGGGACGCCTGGGCGAGGAGGAAGTCACCGGCCAGCAGGGTGGCCGCGAGGGCCCAGTCGACGCCGCGTCCGGCGGGGGGCGGGCCGGCCGAGCCGAACAGCGCGCTGGCGCCGAGGAAGGCGAGTTCGATGGCGGCGCCGAGCGTGGCGCGCGTCGCCGGCGGCTCGCGGCCCGCGGCGGTCAGCGCCGCGAAGAAGAGTGTGGCGGGCCGCAGCCGGGCCTGGCCCAGGCCCGGCCCGGCCAGGGCCAGCCGGGCCAGGAAGGGCCATTCGGTCCGCACGACACTGACCGCCACCTCGTCGCACGCGGCCAGGAACGGCCCGAGGAGCACGATATCGGGGTCCGCGAAGTCCAGCCGTCCGGCGATGCTCAGGGCGTCCGGTCCCTCCGGCAGCAGCAGCGCCCGGCGGGCCTTGACGAAGAACGGGTGGTCGCTGGCGGCACCCGCGGCCAGTATCCGCCAGCTGAGCTGATAGCGCCGCGCGGCGTGCCGGGAGGTCTCGAAGCAGCCGACGAAGGTCGTGGCCAGCCGGCGCGCGTACCTGCCGCGTACCGCCACGGGACGCGCGGGGTTCGACCCGATGAGCTGCCCGGCCAGCAGCCCGGTGTGCACCGCGCCGCTCAGTCCCTCGCCGGTGAACGGGTTGACCAGGCCCGCCGCGTCCCCGGCCAGCAGGCAGCGAGCCTGTGCGATCCGCGCGGGCTGGAAGCCGGCGTACAGCGGTTCGCTGCTCAGCGGTCCGGCCGGACGCAGGAGAGCGAATCGCGGGTCAGCGTCCGCCAGCGCCCGCAGGGCGTTGCGCTGCAGGCCTCCGGGGTGCGTCACGTCGTCGCACGCGTGCACGGTGCCGACCGTGACGGTGTCGTCGTCGCCCGGGAGCGCCCACACGCACGTGACGCTGACGCCGGCCGGGCCGGCCTCGGGCGGCGGCAGCACAAGTATCGCGCTGGCTCCGAGCCGGACGCCGCGGTATCGCCGCGCGCAGATCACGCCCGAGCTGCGCGGCACGGCCTGCGAGGTGAGCGCCCTGCTGCTGCCGCCGGCGGCCACCACGGCATGCCGGGCGCTGATGCGGAACCGCCGGCCGGCGTAGGTGATCACCGCCTGGTGAGCGTCGCCCTGAGGGGTCAGCGAGCTCACCTCACCGCGAACGTACCGGGCTCCGGCCCGGACCGCGGCGGCGGCCAGCCCGCGCCGGAGCTCACGCAGGTCGCACACGGCGGCGCCCGAGTCGCGGATCGTGCGCGTGGCCGATGCGCCGAACCGCAGCTCGACCACGTTCACGGGCCGGACCGGGACCGCATCGGCCAGCCCGGCCGACTCCAGCATGGCGCGCGCATGGCCGGTCATGAGCAGGTCATGACCGCCCGCCCGGCCGCCCCTGCTGGTATCCGCGCCGACGAGCAGCACCTCCATGCCCTGCCGGGCCAAGGTCGCGGCGGCGGTGGCGCCGGCCGGCCCGGCGCCCACCACGAGCACGTCGGCCGCGGCCGGGAGGGTCACGCGTGGTCCTTCCAGGCCAGGCCGGCCACATGAGACAGCACGTCACGGCCGGGACCCGGAGGCAGGTCCCCGAGGGCGGACAACGCCCGGCGATACTGCTGGCGCGCGAGCCGCCGGGCGGCGCGCAGCCCTCCGTACGCGCTCACCAGCGCGCGGGCCTCCGGCATGTCCGCGACGCTGAAATCTGGCGCCAGGAGCAACCTGGCGAGCTGGCCCGTGGTGTCCCGGGCCAGGGCGTACAGCGTGGGCGCGCCGAACAAGCCCAGCATGTGATCGGTGCCCGCCGGCTTGCCGCCCGCGCTCGCGGCCAGGTCCAGGCAGTCGTCGAGGACCTGGAACGCGGTCCCGAGGTGCCTGCCGAACCTGGCCAGCGGGTCCGTCACGCCGGGCGGCGCCTGAGCCTCCGCGGCACCCAGCACGCAGCTCAGCCGGAACAGGTCACCGGTCTTGCGCTCAGCCAGTTCCAGGTACGCCGATACCGGCAGCGTGATGTCGAAGGCGCGCTCGAGATCCAGTAGCTCGCCGTAGGATAGCGCCGCCACCGTCTCGCCGACCCGCAAGCTCACGGCGCCGCCCAGGTCGGCCGCCTCCGAGCCCGCCAGGGAAAAGCAGGCCAGTCCGGCCAGGGTGGCCAGTTCGCGGCCGAACACCGTGTGCGCGGCGGGCCCGCCGCGCCGGGTCGCGGCCTGGTCGAGGATATCGTCGTGCAGCAGCGACGCCAGGTGGAGCAGCTCGACCACCGCGCCCTGCCTGGCCAGCCGGACCGGATCCGGAGTCCCCAGCCAGCCGCAGGCGGCCAGCAGCATCGGCCGCAGGCCCTTGCCGGGCCGGCCGGCCAGGTACCGCACAGGCGAGCGCAGCGGCCCGGGCAGCCCGCCGGCCAGCGCGCAGACCCTGGCCGACACCTGCGCGCAGTATCCGGCCAGCCGGGCCTGCGTGACCGCGGCCGGCCGGGCGTCGTCCGGCGTGCTCATGGGACCTCAGTCGGCCGAGACCGGGCCGGTGACATTGATCGTCGGTATGCCGAGGAGCTGGTTGTACACCTTCTGGAAGACGCTGGCCTCGTTCATGTAGTCGATGAGCTGCTCGCGGTCCATGCCGACGGCCGGTTTGACGACGTCGCTGAACAGCGTCCAGGCGGCCGCCGACTCCGCGTTCGTCAGCATGGCGGTCCCGCCGGCGGACGCCGGCGCCGCCAGGCCGAACAGGATGCTCGCCGCGGCATTGACCTCGCTGGAGGTGACGACGGCGGTCGGGCTGCTGCTCGCGGCCAGCTTGGCCACCAGATCGCGGTACTGGGCGTACAGCGACTGCGCGACGGCCTGGGCGGCAGGCTGGTTGTGCGCCGGTCCGGTGCTGGCTTTCAGCCGGTCGATGGCCGTCTGCGCGTTCAGGTACAGCACTCCGATGAGCAGCTGCCCGGTGTTGCTCATGGCCAGGAAATGATCGCGGATCTCGTCGGCGAGGGTGAGGTTGGCGCCGGTGGTCAGCGGGAGGTCGTAGTAGGTCGCGAACGCGTCGACCAGCGCGCACGGGCTGGGGGCGGTACACCACGGCGGCAGGGGCGCGTAGGTCACCCCGTTTCCTCCCACGCAGACCACGGCGCCGGAGTCACCGCCGAGGCTCATCCCCTGCGTCCAGATCATGTCGGACATCGTGACGATGGACCCCCCGTAATTGACCTTGATATCCACGCCTGTGGCGTCGATGATGGTCGAGGTGTAACCAGAGGTCCGGCCCACCTTCTCGATCGGCGTGAGTGCCGTCGGCGCCACCACCGCCGTCGACGACTTGGTGGCCCCGATGAGCGTCACGCCGAGCTTGGTGACGGTCTTGTCCATCCGGGTGAGAAAGCAGCTCCGCCCGCACGCCGCGGAGTCATCGGCCATCACCATGCCGACGGCCGGGTGGGACGGGGAAATCTGAGCCATCAGGTTGCCCACCACGCTGGGGCTGTAGTCGGCCTGGTCGGTCAGCAAGGCGATGGCGGCGTCGACGTTATGCGTTCCGGCGCCGGCCAGGACGGACCGCTTCAGGGAGGCTATGCCGTCTGCCTCGGTCCCGTGGTCGGCGCCGGCACCGGGCTGGATGATCAGCTCGCCGGTTACCGCCTGACCGAACCGGGCCAGGACGTGGGCCGAGGAGACGACGCAGATGGTGCCGTCGGAGTTGTCCATCGCGAAGCAGCCCAGCGTGCCCGTGTCGCCGCCGTTGAAGTTCGAGATGCTGCAGCCCGGCTCCGGCGGCCGCGTCAGTTTCTGCGTGACGGGTACGCCGGCCGCCTGGCCGGCCGGTGCCATCGGCGCCCGGAGCCCGGACACGCCGCTGGCGGTGACCGGGCCCGCTTCGACCACGTCGACGCCCCAGGCCCGGCCGTCCACCTCGACCGTGCGCGGGAGCAGCCGCCACCGGGAGACACTGGCCTCCGGGCGCTTGCGCACCACCATCGCGATGACCACCGGCTCATCGGTCAGTTCCCCGGCCCGGTGCCGGAACCCGATGCCGCACCCGGTGAAGCTGAGATCGCCCCGGTGGGCGGCGAAGACCCGCCGCCGGGCCTGCCCGAGCGGGATGGTGACGCGGCGGTCGAGTTTCACCGTAGTCCCCTCTGCCGGATCGCGGGCCGCAGCGTGCCTCGCTCGTGCATGGCCGAGAGCAGGCTGAGCCACTGGCCCGCTGCGTCCCGCACCCGATGACGGGCGGCATCGCCGAAGACCGAACGCACCGCCAGCGTGGCCGCGGCCTGGAGCGCGGCTGCCTCGGCGGGCCCGGCCGTCGCCGCCAGGTGGCCGAGACCCGTGAGCAGCGGCGCGTGACCCGAGTCCAGCAGGTCCGCCCCGATGAGCAGGTCCGCCCCGGCGCGCGCGGCCGCGAACTCGGCCGGGGGCATGGCTGCCTCGGCGGCCCGCAGCCTGGCCAGGCTCGGCCGCCGGGCCGTGCCCAGCTGCACCAGGCCCGGTCCGAGCCGGTGCTGAGCGGCCCGCAGGCGGCTGATGGCCCGCTGAGCTCGCGCGGGGTCGGCCTGGTCGCGGGCTGGCAGACGTACCGGGAACACCGCGCCGGCCCGGGCCAGCTGGAGGATCATCCTGCGCTGCGGGCCGGTCGCGACCGGCCCGGTCCCGGTGGTCAGCGCTCCTGGCGGCGTGGCCGGATACCTGCCCAGCACGACGGCTGCCGCGGCGGCCGATCCGCCGCCCAGGAATCCGCGCCGGGACATCCGCCCGTCCGCGGCGCGGGGTTCCGCCGGTGTCCCCGGCGCGCCGCGCCGGTGCCCGCTCACTGGCATGGCGCCTCCTGACTCGCCGCCATCCTGCCCGCGCTCGCTGCCAGCGCGCTGCCACGTCGCTGCCGTGCTGCTGTCGGCCGCCACGACCCGGCCAGGTTCACCGGTACCGTCCGAGGCACCACAAGCGAGGACGGTGCCCCATGAGTTCCGGCGTGAGTACCGTGGACGCGCCATCCCTTGACGAGCCCGTCATCGTCCTGACCGCGGCGCGCTGCGGATCGACCCTGCTTCGCTCGCTCCTGGACGCGCATCCGGACCTGGCCTGCCCGCCCGAGACGAACGTCGTCAAGGTGTGCGCGCAGCTGGCCGCGATCTTCAGCCTGGTCGACGGGAGCTCTGCCGCGCCCGGCGGACCGGATCTGCCGGAGAGCCTCCCGGCCGCCGCCGACAGCAGGATCAGGGCGGCCTTCGCCGCCGTCTTCGCCGACTACCTGGCCCGGCGCGGTAAGCGGCGGTGGTGCGACAAGTCGCTCGGCACCGCGCCGGTAGCCGAGTGGCTGGCCGGCCTGTACCCGGAGGCGAAGTTCATCTGCCTGTACCGGCACTGCCTCGATGTCATCCACTCCGGCCTCGAAGCGTCGCCGTGGGGGCTGACGGGGTACGGGTTCGAGCAGTTCGCCGGCCGTGCGGGCGGCAACAGCGTGTCCGCGCTCGCCGCCTACTGGGCCGATCACACCGGCCGGATCCTGCAGTTCGAGCGGGCCCATGGCGACCGGTGCCTTCGCGTGCACTACGAGCGGCTGGCCGGCGAGCCCGAACACACCGCCGCGGAGATCTTCACGTTCCTCGGCGTCGAGCAGGTCCCGGGGATCACCGGACTCTGCTTCGCCGCGGCCCGCGAAGAAGCCAGCGGCCCGGGCGTGCTCGGCCCCGGCGATCACAAGATCAGGGCCACCAGCGCGATCACCGCCGACTCCGTCGGCCGGGGGGTCCGGATCCCGGTCGACCTGATCCCGTCCCTTCAGCTGAAGGCGGTCAACCTCCTGCTCGCCGAACTGGGCTACACCCAGGTCGACGACGCGTGGCGGGCCAGCCCCTGCCCGCCTGTCCTGCTCGCCGGCGACGGCATCGCGGGTGCCCGGCGGCCGCGCACGTTCAGCGACGAGATCATGCATACCGTGCTGGCCAACATCGGCGAGTACATCGGAGCCAGGATCACCGCCAGCTTCCGCCTGGGCTTGCCCAGCGGGCCGGCCGGTGAGCCGGGCGGCCGCACGAGGTTCGGGCTGGTCGCCTACCACGCCGACGGCCAGCGGCTGGCGCGGGGCTGGCAGGTGGACATCGGCGAGCGGTCGGTCACCGAGATCGACCTCGGTGACGGTGCCTCCATCGACGCGGACTGGCTGGTCACCGGCGACGTCGAGAGCTGGCTCAGCGTGCTCGCGGGCCGCGCCAACATGGCGTCGTGCCTGCGGAACGGCGCGCTGCGCTACGTCGGGACGCGGGAGCCCGGGCCCGGTCCTGACGGCGGACCCAGCGCCGCGACGGCCGCCGCGATGCGGACGGAGCGGCGGCTCACCACGGCCCGGGAACTGCTCGGCCTGGCCGGGTGGCCCGGCCCGGCCGGCGACGCCGGGCCCCGTGGACCAGGGATAACCGCCGGCCAGGCGGAACAGCACGAAGGGAGCAGGTTGACATGATCCGGTTCAGGCGCCTCCGGTCCCGGCTCGCCGCGTTCGCGGCCGCCGCCACCGTGTGCGCGGCGGCGGCCGCGGTCCCGGTCGCAGCCAGCCCGGCCTCGGCCGCGGCCGGGCCGACGTCGGTTTCGGCCGGACCGGGGTGCCCGGCGGGCATGCTGGCCTGGCTGCCCGGCGCCACGGCCGTGGCCTCAGGGAACCCGCAGGAGGTCGCCCCGGGCGACCTGTCAGCGCAGGCTCAGGCATCGTTCGGCGCACAGGTGCTCAGCCTGCTGGCCGGGCAGCAGGTGAGCTGGCTCGGCAGCACCGGCTGCGGCCAGGCGGCCACCCGATCCGGGCCGTCCCGAGCCGCCGCGCCAGGTGGCGTCGGACAACCGCGAGCCGCACATCCGGCCGCCTCGATCCCGCTCGCGCCGAGCAACAACTGGTCAGGTTTCAAGAGCGACGCGACTCACTTCACCGGGGCCAGCATGACCTGGACCGTTCCCGTCCTTAAGTCGACCGCCTCTCCCGCGGCTGTTTCGATCTGGCCCGGGATCGGCCGGGGCGACAGCGGTGACAAGCTGATCCAGGCCGGGACGGAGCAGGGCCTGGGCGGCGCCACGATCGCGTGGACCGAGGTGGTCCCGGGCGAGCTCCAGCAGCAGATCAAGGGCATGTCCGTCTCCGCGGGGGACCAGGTGGCCGTCAACGTCGGCTGGGATAAGTCGACCGGCACCGCGGCCTTCCTGTTCGTGAACTACAGCACCCATCACGCCAAGGAGGTAACCGAGCCCGTTACCGGATCCTCCGGGAGCAGTGCCGAGTGGATCATCGAGCGCACGGAGGCCTGCGGTAACGGTAACTGCGTTCCCGGGACCTTCCCGCACCTGTTCAACTTCGGGCAGATCGCGATCGCGAACGCCGCCGCCGAGCAGACCGCCTCCGGCAGCACGGTCACCAAGTACATCAGCGGGTTCGGCATGCTCCTCAACGAGGAGATGCAGGCCTGCGCCGGCTCGCCCACGCTCGCGACCGCGTCGGGCCTCGATACGCAGGGCGACTTCCTCGACACCTTCGATAACGCGAACAACGTGGTCGATCCCGGCCACTGCGAGTGGACGATCAGCCCCCCCAGCGCGGCCTTCCACGGCGACCTCGCCAGCCATGCCACCGCGGTGCTGTTCGACAAGGCGGCCGCGCTCAGCATCACCTGCCAGCAGGCCACCATGTCCGGGACCACTGGCCCCAGCCAGGTCCCGAATCAGCCGGTCGCCACGATCAGCGCGAGCGCCTTCGCCGCGTGCGCGGACACGAAGGGCGGTGTCTGGTCGGCCCACCTGTCCTCGGGGAGCACATGGTTCCTCGAAGGACGACGCGGTCAACGCTGACGGCACGCTGAGCGGTGACATCAAGGAGATCGTGGTGTCCGCGAGCGGCGAGGTGTCCGGTAAGTCCTGCTCATTCCGGCTCGACGGCGATGTCCCGGTCGGCGACGTGACCTACACCAACCCGGACGACCTGCGGATCACCGGGGCCAGCCTGACGGTGAGCGGCCCCCAGGGCGCCGGATGCGCCCCGGCCGGCGTCCACAGCGGCGACACGTTCACGCTGACCGCGGATTACACGGTGACCAGCCCGACCGGCGGGATCGTGATCCAGCCGGGTCCCTGACATCGCCGCGACATCGCGCTGACAGCGCCGCTGCCGACGATGGTGGCATCGGACCAGGGCCGAGCACGGGAGGTGGCGATGACGCATCGCCGGACGAACTGGAGACGGGCGCTGTTCGGTTCGGCCGCCCTGATCGTGACGGCCGGTGTCGCGGCCGCGCCCGCCGCGGCCGGCCGGCCGCCGCGGCGGCCGTCGCCGTCCGCCAGGCACCGGACCCGATCACCACGCCGGGAACGCCCCTGCCGCCCAACGTCCGGGCCGCCTGCCCGTGGCCGCCGCCGGCGCACCATGCCGCCTGCATGGCGCTGATACGCACGGACGTCGCGAGCCAGGCCGGCCTCCTGTCCGCCGCTCCGGCCGGCTACGGCCCGCATGACCTCCAGGAGGCCTACCACCTGACGCAGGCGTCCGCCCAGGACGGAAGCGGCGAGACGGTGGCGATCGTGGACGCGTTCGACGATCCGCACGCCGAAATGGACCTGGCGGTCTACCGGGCTCAGTACGGCCTGCCGCCCTGCACGACCGCCAGCGGCTGCTTCACGAAGGTCAACCAGTCGGGCCAGCCCGGCCCCTACCCCGGGGGCGACCCGGGCTGGGCGGTGGAGATATCCCTGGATATCGACATGGTCTCGGCCATCTGCCCGCGCTGCCACATCCTCCTGGTCGAGGCGTCACAGGCCAGCTTCCTGCCCGCTGACCTGCCTGAATCGGTGAACGAGGCGGTCAAGCTCGGCGCGAAGTTCGTGTCGAACAGCTACGGTGCCGGCGAAGCGGCCGCGGAAACGAGCCTCGATCATTACTACGACCATCCCGGCGTGGCGATCACGGCCTCATCCGGTGATTCCGGCTACGGCGTGAGCTGGCCCGCTGCCTCACCGCACGTGACGGCCGTGGGCGGCACGTCGCTGCTGCCGGCGTCGAACCAGCGCGGCTGGGCCGAGATCGCCTGGAGCGGCGCCGGCTCCGGCTGCTCGCAATACGAGCCGAAGCCATCCTGGCAAGACGATTCCGGCTGCCCGCGCCGCGCGGTGGCAGACGTCGCGGCGGTCGCCGATCCCGACGTCAGCCCGGTCGCTGTCCGCGACACGTACGGACTTGGCCCAGGAGGCGGCTGGCTGCTGGTCGGCGGCACGAGTGTCGCGTCGCCGATCATCGCGAGCGTCTACGCGCTGGCCGGGACGCCGAAAACGGGCACCTACCCGGCCCGGTATCCGTACGCGAACAGCGGCCAGCTCTTCGACATCGTGGCGGGCACCAACTCATTCACCGGCTGCAGCCCCACGTACCTGTGCACCGCCGGATCCGGGTATGACGGCCCGACCGGCCTGGGCACCCCGGATGGCCCGGGCGCGTTCGGCTAGCACGGCGAGGCTGGCGGTGGCAGGCTAGCTGGGTGCGGTTGGCGACGTGGAACGTGAACTCGGTCAAGGCGCGGCTGCCCCGGCCGCGTCGTGATCCCCTCGACGATTGCCTGCGGCTTCTGCTCATACTGCCGCGCCGGCTACTACGCCCAATGCACGAACGCCAACCCGAACGGGCCGGATGCGGGCACTGCGTTCTTCGGCGGCCCAGAGCAGACCGGCCCGTTCGACGGACTCCAGGCGGAGAAGGCCCGGATCCCCTACGCCCACGTCGGGCTGGTGACGCTCCCCGATGAGGTCTCGGACGAGGACGCGATCCTGATCTCCGACATCTTCCCGACCGGCTATTTCGGTGCCGACATTGCGGAGATTCGTAACGGCGACACCGTAGCTGTGTTCGGTTGCGGCCCGGTTGGGCAGTTCGCGATCCTCAGCGCGAAGCTGCTCGGTGCCGGCCGGGTGCTGGCGATCGACGGCCATGACGACCGTCTCGCGTCCGCGCGCCGTCAGGGCGCCGAGGTGATCAACTTCAACCGCGAGGACCCGGTGCAGACGATCAAGCGTCTCACAGGCGGCATCGGTGTCGACCGTGTGATTGACGCCGTCGGGGTGGACGCCGAACGCCCGAAGGAAGGACCGGCCGCTGACGCAGCCGCCGAGCAGGCCGAGGCATTCGCGCAGGAGATCTCCGCCAACGCACCGGAGACCGCCCAGCAGAACGGCAACTGGAAGCCCGGCGACGCCCCCTCGCAAGCGCTGCGCTGGGCCGTCGAAGGCCTGGCGAAGGCAGGGACACTGTCAATCATCGGCGTCTACCCCCCGACGATGGAGGCCTTCCCGATCGGCATGGCGATGAATAAGAACCTGACGATCACCATGGGCAACTGCAACCACCGCAAGTACCTGCCACACCTCGTCGAACTTGTGCGAACAGGCGCGGTCGTCCCCTCGGCGCTGATCACTCAAGTCGAGAACGTCGAGGACGCGATCGACGCGTATCGTGCGTTCAACGAGCGCCAAGCGGGATGGCTCAAAGTCGAGCTCGCGCCAGGCTAGAAAGGCGCCGAGGAGTGCAGCAGCGGGCCGGCGGCACGAATCGCGCTTGCATCCATCGGGGGCCCGATCGCCGCCGCCGTCGCCGCTGCTAGAGGATCGGACGCCCGCCGGTGACCGCGACGCGTGCGCCTGACACAAAGCTTGCCTCGTCGGAGGCCAGCAGCACATAGACCGGGGCCAGTTCCGCCGGCTGCCCGGGCCGCCCCAGCGGCGCCTGATAGCCGAAGCTCGTCCACCTTCTCCTCCGGCATCGTGGAAGGGATCAGCGGTGTCCACACTGGACCGGGCGCAACGCTGTTCGACGCGGATCCCGCGCTGGGCGAGCATCTGCGCCAGGCTCGCGCACATGTTGGCGATCGCGGCCTTCGTCGCGGCGTAGGGCAGCAGCGTCGGCTGGGGATTGTCGGAGTTGACCGAGCTTGAGCCGATGATCGAGGACCCAGGCTGCATCTGCGGTACCGCGGCTTTCACCAGGTGAAACATCGCGCTCAGGTTGGTCGCGAGCGTGTGGTCCCATTCCTCGTCGGGGATCTCCTCGATACTCTCGTGGGTCATCTGGAATGCCGCGTTGCTCACCAGCACGTCAATTCCTCCGAGCTCCTCGACCGTGCGGCGCACCAGCGTCGCGGCAGTGCTCCGGACTGTCGAGGTCGCCCGGCACGGAGACGGCCTTGCGGCCGGCCTGCTCGACCCAGCGCTGAGTCTCCTCAGCGTCGTCGTGCTCGCTCAGGTACGACAGCACGACGTCCGCGCCTTCGCGCGCGTACGCGATCGCGACCGCTCTGCCGATACCGCTGTCGGCGCCGGTAATCAGCGCTCGCTTACCGGTCAGCTTCCCAGAGCCTTGATAGGACTCCTCGCCATGGTCCGGGGTCGGTTCCATCTCGGCGGTGACGCCGGGTGGGTGCTGCTGCTGGGCGGGTTGAGACATGCTCGGCTCCTTGGGTCCAATTGACGCGGCCTCACTGCGGCTACCCGGCCGGCGGTTGATCGATCCGCCGAGTCTTGATCTCAGCGCGAGGACAACGGACGAGCCGGAGGGGCCGCCGGCCGTTCCTAGTCGGCCGCGGTCAGATCGAGCCCGCGGCGAATCTCTGCCGCGAGACTGTAGGCGTCGCCGATCTTGAGCATGTGGTCGAAGTACAGCTGCGGATATTCGTTGGTCTCCTGGTTGTACAGGCAGCCTTGGAACCAGCCCCGTTGGCGCATCAAGCTCACAACGGGCATCACCTCGGAGCTCTTCATCGAGAAGTCCGGTCCGACGGCGGCATTGGAGCCCGAGCTTGACAGCGGCTTGAATTGAACGTTCGTCGAGATGTTCGCCTCGGGGGAGACGTGGATGCCATCGATCACGATCGTGTCGCTGCGATCGATCGTGACGGTGACGACCCCCTCGTCGCCCAGCTGCGCGTTGCCGTGCAGGATTGACGCCAGCTTGTTCGGATCGAGCGGCGTCGTCGGGTTGGTGGGCATCGTCTGCGGAAGCGGCGTGCTGGTCGCCTTGAGCACGTTGTGAACTGCTCTTGCCAGCTGGAGCGCGTCGCCCTCGCCGCGAAAGTGGATGAACCAGACGTTCGGGTTCGTCTCGATGTAGTGCTGGTGAAACGCCTGGAAGATGAGGCCGTTGGCGATGATCGCATCGATCACGTCCTGGGTCTCCTCGGGCTTGAGCGCGAGGTCGCCGTTGAACAATGCGCTGCCGTGACCCAACGGCTGAAAGGTCAGCGTGCCGTCGATCTCGAACGCGGGGGTGAAGGTGACACCGATTGGGCCGGAAACGTCGCCGATGTCCTGACGCGAGATGTCGATGCTGAGCACCCCGTTGGTGACAGTGCCCTGTGCTTGCACGATCTGATGGATCCGATCCGCGGGCAGTGCTCCGTTCTGATGGCGCTCAGGATGGTACTCGCCATGATCTTGGTGATCTCGGCGATGCCCACGGTCATGACCGAGTGCGACGGCGGCGAGAGGGCCGGCTGAGACGATGCCGCCGACAGCGACACCTCCGCCCAGACCCAACGCATGGCGACGGGTGACACGGGCGCTGAGATCGAGATCGGACATGGACGCTCCTGGGACGAGGTGGACGAGAGCGCCGACGAGAGCTGAGGCGCGCGCTACTCCTTCCCGCTCCGACGGGACGAAAACAAACATGAGACGCTTCGTAGATTGAAGGGCCGAGTTGATTCCCAACGGGGCCCCCGAGCGCTTCGCGAGGGTCAACCTGGCGCGCCGACCGCTACCGGCGAGAGGCGTGTCGAGGGGCGGGCGGAGATCTGCTCGAGCGTCCTGCCCTTTGGCTCGGGAAGTACGCTGAGGGTGATCAGAGCGCCGAGGGCAGCGGCGGTCGCCGCCACGACCTCGGTGCCGCGCAGGCCCCACGCCGCGAGCATGGTCGGGAACGGAACCCCATAACGAGGAGGAGCAGGATCTGGCCCCGGTTCGACGCCGCCACGTGCTTCCGCTCGGCGTGGAGCGGAAGTTTGCTCCTGTCCGCGAACGATCGTTCGTGAGACGCGCTGACGCCGTCCATGCCGCGTCAGCTGCCACGGGACGCGGGTTGTAACGCTTGCCGTGTACGCGGCAATGTAACGCTATCGGGTGTTCGCGATACCCTCACGCGGATGCGGATCGGCTACGGGCGCGTGTCCACGCGCGACCAGAACCCTGACGCGCAGCACGACGCGCTCAGGGCAGCTGGCTGCGACGAGGTGTTATCGACAAGGCGTCCGGGACGGCTTTGTCGATGTACAGCGTGTTCCACAGCACCGTGGCGTTGAGCGCGAGCCCGAGCGCGCCGAGTTGGTTCTCCATCCCTTGGCGGTAGTGCTCGCGCAGCTGCCCGTGCTGGCCATGGCGGATCTGTCGGGCGAGCGCGTGCCGAGATTCGTGCAGATTCAGCTGCGAGCCGATCATCCGGCGGTAGCTCTCGTCGTGCAGCACCTGGAGCAGGTGCAGGGTCTTGAAGATCCGGCCGTAGTGCGCGAGGCCTCCCGGTAGCAACGGCGCAATTTCGCACGCTGAGCGTTAGACGCGGTTGGCGGTGGTCGCGGCGTCGTGCGCGGTGGCTGGCTTGGTGCGGCCGCATAGTGGCCCGCCAGCGCCCGTTCCAGAGTCAGCTCAGCGCTGCCGTCCCCTGTTAGACGCGGCCGTTTCGGCCTGTTCGTCGCCCGGTATTGCGACATTAGACGCGGTGCGCCAGGACCGCCGCATCTAAGGCGATACTGCTTCGGTGCCCGATCGCAATGTGTTGGGAGGAGAGCTTGAGCCGTGTGGCATCGACCCCCTCACCGGTTTCTATCGGGACGGGTGCTGCCGCACCGGCCCCGAGGACCAACAGGGAGCCACACAATCTGCGCGGTGGTCACGGCCGCGTTCCTTGAACACCAACGTCGCATCGGCAACGACCTCGTCACACCCATGCCTCAATATCGCTTTCGCGGGCTCGAGGCCGGCGACCGGTGGTGCGTAGCCGCAATGAACTGGCTGCGAGCACACGTCGGACGGCGCGGCAGCCTACGTGGTTCTGGCGTCCACCCATGAACGGGCACTCGAATTCGTGCCCCTCGCCGCGCTCCGCGAGCACGCTGTCGATGTCCCTTCGGATCCCGGACCTCTCACCGACTGAGCGACCAGCCCGCGGTCTCTTCGTGCT
>CAWFXW010000035.1:0-30065 GCA_963819785.1 uncultured Actinomycetes bacterium
GCCCGGGCGCTCAGCGCAGTTTGCGCAGGAACGGGTCCTGCGGCAGGTAGGGCCTTACCTTGATCCGCGCGTCCACCACGAACGCGCCGTCCGGCCGGGCGATGACCGGGTTGAGGTCGAGTTCGAGGACCTCGGGCAGGTCGTCGGCGAGCCGGGATACGCGGAGCAGCAGGTCGCGGAGCGCACCCAGGTCGGCCGGAGGGCTGCCCCGGTGGCCCAGTAGCAGCGGCGCGGACCGGGTGGAGTGGATCAGCTTGTCCGCGTCGATGTCGGTCAGGGGCGTGAGCCGGGCCGCGTGGTCGGCGAGCACCTCGGTGGTTTTGGGGTCCACGCCGCCGAGCCCGAACACCACCAGCGGGCCGAACATGTGGTCGTCGGTCACCCCGACGATCAGCTCGGTGCCGCCCGCGATCATCGGCTGGACCAGCACCCGGCGCTGCCGCTCGCCGAACCGCTCGGTGAGCCTCCGGTAGGCATTGCGCACGTCGGCTTCGGTGCGCAGGTCGAGCTCGACCGCGCCGGCGTCGCTCTTGTGCAGGAGCCCAGGCACGTCGGCCTTGAGCACCACCGGGCCCGCCGTGGCCTCGAAGGCGCGGATCGCCTCGTCTTCGCTGGCAGCCGGGGTGAGCTCGGCTAGCGGGATGCCATAGCAGCGCAGCAGTTCGGCGGTCGTGTCCGGCGGCATCCAGCCGCCGCCGACCGTGGCGTGGAAGAACTTCCGCACCTGCGTGCGGGCGTCCTCGGTCCTGATCTCGGGGAGGCTGGGCACCTGGCCGCGCGGCTCGGTCCGCCAGGCTCCGTACCTGGCCGCCCGGGCCATGGCCGCAGCGGCCGCCTCCGGGTACCCGTAGGCCGGGATCTGGCCTTTTCCGTTCGCACGCGGGATCATGCGGACAAACTCCGGCTGGCCGAGCACGACGACGGCCAGCGGGACGCTAACGTCGGCCTGCTGGATGGCCGCGACCAGGTCGCCGGTGGCGGCGGTCGGCAGCACCAGCACGATCATCGCGTCCACCTCGTCGTCGGCGGCGAGCAGTTCAAGGCACTGCCGGAAGTCCTCGGCGGAGACCGCGGCCGTGGTATCCACGGGGCCGCCGACGGCACCGGTGTCGGGCACCAGGGCGTGCAGTCGCCGGCCGGTCAGGCCGTGCGGACGGTGCACGTCCAGGCCGAGGTCGGTGCAGACGTCGGCGGCGAGCACTCCGGCTCCGCCGACGTTGGACACGATGGCGACCGTCCGGCCCGCGGGGACCGGCTGGGTGGCCAGCAGCGCGGTCGCCTCGACCAGGTCGCCGAAGCCCGAAGCGGTGATGATACCGGCCTGCTCGAACAGGGCTTCCCGGCTGGCCAGGGGCGTGACCACGCCCGCGGTGTACGAGACCGCCGCCTGCTGGCCAGCCCTCGACCGCCCGGCATCGACGGCCAGGACCGGCATCGAGGAGCTCAACCGGCGGGCCGTGCGGGCGAACTTGCGCGGGTTGCCGAACGACTCGATGTACAGCACGGCGAGCTTGGTGACGCCGTCCTGCTCCCACCACATCAGCATGTCGTTGCTCGACACGTCGAGCTTGTTGCCCACCGACGCGAACGAGGAGATCCCGATGCCGAGCCGGGACAGCTGGTCGACCATGGCGATGCCCAGGCCGCCGGACTGCATGACCAGCCCGGCCACGCCGGGCTGGGGGTGCCGTGCCGCGAACGTGGCGTCCAGGCCGATGCCGGGCACGGCCACGCCGAAGCAGTTCGGCCCGACCAGCCGCATGCCATGGCGGCGGCACACCGCGAGCAGGTCGGCGCACGCGGCGATATCGAGCCCGGACGTGATCACCACCAGGGACCGCACGCCGCGCTGGCCGCACTGCTGTGCGACGTCCAGGACCGCCGCGGCCGGGACCGCGACCACGGCCAGGTCGGCCGGCTCGGGCAGGTCCAAGACGGTCGGCAGGCAGTGCTCGCCGCAGATCTGCCGGGCCCGCGGGTTCACCACGTACAGCCGGCCGGAATACCCGCCGGTGAGAATGTTGTCCACGATGGCACGGCCCACCGAGCCGCGGCGACGGCTCGCGCCGATGACCACGACCGACTCGGGCGCGAGGATACGCGCCAGGCTGGCGGTGTCCGCGCGGCGTTCCCGCTCGGCCACGGCGTTGAGGTAGCTGTCGAGCTCGGTGCCGCCGATCTCGCTGGGCAGAGGGATGGTCATCTCCATGACGCCGTCCTCGTAGTGAGGCTGGACCGGCAGGCCGGCGTCGGCGAATACCTTCAGCATCGGGGTGTTCTCGGCCAGGGTCTGCGCGCTGAATACGGTGATCTGGTGGCTGCGGGCGTACGAGACCAGGTGCTCGAGCAGCAGGGTGGCGATACCGCGGTGGTGCATATGGTCGGCCACCGCGAACGCGATCTCGGCCACGGGCCCGGGCTCGGCGGACCCGCCGGGCACGTCATAGCTGGCGCAGCCCACGACCTCACCGGCCAGCAGCGCCAGCAGTGTCATGTGTCCGGGCCGGGGTTCCCGGCAGACACGCCGCGCCTCGGTCTCGCCCGCCCGCCGGCTGATGTTGAAAAACCTCATGTATGTGTTATCAGGGGACATCGCCTCGTGCATGGCCCGGACCGCGTCGAAGTCGGCCGGGCAGGCCGGGCGGATCTCGACCGTGCTGCCGTCGGCCAGCAGCGCGTACGCCTGCCCGGCGGCCTGGGCCATGCTCATGCCCATCTCCCCCTGTCTTTCTGGCTAGCGAATCAGAACAGGCCCGGGATCAGGTGGTCGATCTGATGCCTCCCGAAGCTCATTGACTTCCATCTCCAGCCTCGTCTTCGGACCTGCCCGATGGCAGGGCCGAAGGTCCATTCCCCGCGGGTTGAAGGTCATGGCCGCGGTGACGGTCCTCCGGCCCGGGCCCTCGATGGGGGCGCGGGCCGGGGTGGTGTCCGGTTGTGCTGCTTGTTGTCTGGCTGCTCATCGTGGCCAGGGTCAGCTGTGCGTGACCGGGGTGCCGTCGATGATCTCGTGCAGGATCTCGGGGTGCTTGCCGAGGGTGAGGCTGGCCAGGGAGGCCAGGACGGTCAGGCCGGCCAGGCCGAAGGCGGCCAGGGAGGCGATGTAGGTGATCTGGGAGACCTTCCACCAGCCGTAGGCGTTCAGCAGCATGGAGCGCAGCGTCTCGCCCTTGAACACGGTGGCGACCAGGCCGGCCAGCTTGGTGTTGCCCGGCTGGGCCAGCGAGGCCGCGGACAGCTGGGCGTAGGTCTTGCCGCCGGCCATGTTGGTGATGTGCTGGGCGATGAAGTGGTCGGCGTAGGCCTCGGCCTGCTGGCCGGTCACCATCTGCTGCCCGGCGTACTGGGACACCGACGGGATCATGTTCGGGGTGATCTCACTGCCGGCCTTGGGGTGCGCGAACGCGGTCTGGGGCGGGAAGTAGATCTGCTGGGCGGCCAGCTGGCCGGTCACCGAGTTGTGCACGTAGGCCGATCCCCACAGCAGCAGCCCGCCGGCCACGGCCAGCAGCACCGCGGTCGCGAAGCCCGCGATGGCGAGGGTGAAATGAGAGTTGCGGCGCATCGTTAATGCCTCCTTGGCATGCGGGCCCGGGCTTGCCGTCCCGCGTTATTGACCTTTCAACCGTGAGTTTGCCGCCGCACCCGTGCCCGGCGGCACGGCCAGATGTCACCATCCGGCCGGGACCTCAGTCCCTGGTTCCCGGGCCTTGGCCCCGGATCGTCCCGGCTGGCGGCAAGCCGAAGGGCCGATGGTCCCGGGGGCAGGTGCCCATTGGCGCTACCGGAGGTCCGTCCGGGGCGGTCAGGGTGCTGGTGAGAACACCCATGAGGAGGAAACTCAAGATGACTGTCAGAGTGGGAATCAACGGCTTCGGCCGGATCGGGCGCGCGTTCACGCGGCTGGCGCTGGAGCGCACCGATCTGCAGGTGGTCGCGGTCAACGACATCACCGACGCCCAGACGATGGCGCACCTGCTGGCCTTCGACTCCACCTACGGCCGGCTCGGCCGCCCGGTGGAGCACGCCGCCGACGCGCTGATCGTCGCCGGGGCGCCCATCGCGGTGCTGTCCGAGCGGGACCCGGCGGGGATCGACTGGGCCAGGCTCGGCGCCGATGTGGTCATCGAGTCCACCGGCAAGTTCCGCACCCGGGACGGCGCGGCCCTGCACCTGAAGGGCGGCGCGCGGAAGGTGCTGATCTCGGCTCCGGGCAAGGGCGCGGACCTGACGGTCGTGTTCGGGGTCAACGAGGGCGCCTACGACCCGGCGCGGCACGACGTGATCTCCGGCGCGTCCTGCACCACCAACTGCGTGGCGCCGATGGTCAAGGTGCTGCACGACGCGTTCGGCGTGGTGCAGGGGTTCATGACCACGATCCACGCCTACACCGGGGACCAGATGCTGCTCGACGGGCCGCACAAGGACCTGCGGCGGGCCCGGTCGGCGGCGGTCAGCATCGTGCCGACCACGACCGGCGCGGCCCGCGCCACCGGGGAAGTCATCCCGGCGCTGGCCGGGAAGCTGGACGGCGTGGCCCTCCGGGTCCCGGTCGAGGACGGCTCGCTGACCGACCTCGCGGCCCTGCTCAGCCGCGACGTCACCGCCGAGGAAGTCAACCGCGCGTTCGCCGCCGCCGCGTTCGACCCGAAGAGCTCACTGGGCGCCGTCCTGCGGTACAGCACCGACCCGATCGTCTCCCGCGACATCATCGGCGACCCCGCGTCCTGCGTGTTCGACTCCCCGCTCACCCAGGCCTCCGGCCGGCTGGTCAAGGTATTCGGCTGGTACGACAACGAATGGGGCTACACCAGCCGGCTCGCAGACCTGGCCGTCCTGGTCGGCAGGCAGCTGTAAGTACCCGTGGTAGCGGGGCCGCCCCCTAGGGGGCGGCCCCGCTGGTGTTCGCGGGAGTGGCCATTAGCGCCTCTCGATGCGGCGGCCGCTTATGGTATCCGGGATGATGCGCACGTAGACGTCACGGTCACCGCCGGGCCACGGCCAGAGCGCGACGTGGTGCCGGATGCGGTCGAGCTCGGCCGGGTGCGCGACACGGTGCGCTCGGCCGCGCACCAGGACGCTCCAGCCCTGACTGAGCGCCTCGTCGATGTGGTCGACCTCGAACGCGACCTGCTCGTCGGCGTGGCCGTCGATCGCGGTGCCCTCGCCGGTCCTGATGACGATGGTGCCCGCGATCACGGCGAAGTTGACCGGGAACACGACCGGGCCCGAGGGGGTGCCGAACGCGATCCGGCCGATGCCGCCCGCGGCGATCAGCCGATGGCATTCGGCCGGCGTGAGCGTGGTGACCTCGGGAGGGGCGGCATTGCGGCCGTATCCAGGTGGCGCCTGGGCGCCCGCGCCCAGCAGGACGGCCGGCGTGGTCTGCAACGCGGCGGCGAGACGGCGCAGCGCCTCGGCCGGAGGCCGGGCCGGGTATCTCTCCACATACTCCAGGTACCGCAGGCTCATCCCGGCCCGGGCCGCCACCTGCGCCTTGCTCAGGTGCAGTTCTGCCCGCCGACTTGTCACTCGCTTGCTCAGGTCGCCGGGGTCGGGCGGCGACGGCCACGCCCATTCGTCCCGTCGTGTTTCGCGTCCCCTGGGCTCCTGCCTTGTTATGTAGTTCACGCTCATCGGGATCACGGCGCCGCCGGGCGTGGCCCGGACCGCGAGCGCCGCTTCACCTCCTCGTTTCTCTTGCTGTCGTGCAGGGCTGCCGTCCCGCATGAGATCAGCCTCAGCGGCATGCAGGCCGGCGGGGAGTGTCCTCCGGCATGTCCGGCCGGGACGTTGGTCCACCCGTGGCGCTGGTCAGCCGGTGACCTACGACTCTGGCCGGGAGCGTGCGGCCGGAGGGAGGCTGAGCCGACCGACGATAAAAGTTAGGCGGTGACATCCCATGATGGAGATGAACGCGGCGGCCCTGGCCGCGCACCCGTTCCTGCGCGGCATGTCCGCTGACCACCGGGGGGCACTCGCCGAGGCCGCCTGTGACGTCAGGTTCCCCGCCGGGCACCTGCTCTTCGAGGAAGGCGGTTACGCCGCCCGTTTCTGGCTGATCCAGTCCGGCCGCGTATCGCTGGACCTGCGGCTGCCGGGCGATGGCTCGGTGGTCCTCGAACACATCGGCATGGGCGATCTGCTCGGCGTGTCCTGGCTGTTCCCGCCCTACCAGTGGCGGTTCGGCGCCGTGGCGGTCACCGACGTCGCGGCCTTCGAGTTCGACGCGCCGATCGTCCGGAAGCGCTGCGCCGCCGACCCCGAGCTCGGTTACGAGTTCTACCAGCGTGTCAGCGGGATCCTGGCCGCGCGCTTGCAGGCGACCCGGCTCGGGCTGATCGCTCACTCCCGTGAATCGGCGTCCATGCGCTGAACGTGAAAGACGGCTAAGGTCCGCGGTCTAAGCGGGCACGGCGAGGAAGGAGGCCGGGTCATGGCAACCAAGCCAGTGGTGGTCGGAGTAGATGGATCGGAAGAGTCGCTGCTGGCCGTGGAGTGGGCCGCCATGGAGGCGAAGCGGCACGGGCTGGCGCTGCACATCGTGTCGGCGCCTGCCATGGTGCCGCGGATGCATGCCGACCGTGCCGTCCCCGCGACGGTCGCCGACGCGCTCCGCCGCGTGTCCGAGCGCGCCCTCAAGCGAGCCGAAGCCCGCGCCGGGGAAGTTTCCAGTGGTCTGGAGATCTCTACCGCGCTGCTGCCGGGAGCGCCGGCCCCAGCGGTGGCCGGCCGTGGCACAGGCGCCGCCATGCTAGTCGTCGGCGCGCGCGGGGCGGGCGGGTTCGCGGCCATGGTCCTCGGCTCGGTGAGCCGGTACGCCGCCACCCGCGCGGCATGCCCGGTGATCGTGGTCCGGCAGGCGACCATGGCGATCCACCGGGAGGTCGTGGTCGGCGTCCGCGATCCGCAGGACGTAGGCGGTGCGCTGGCGTTCGCGTTCGAGGAAGCGGCTGCCCGCCACGCGGAGCTAGTGGTCGTGCATGTCTGGTCCCGGTTCCCGGGTTCGGTGCGCGCCCAGGACGCGATCGACGGGCCGTTCCACCCCGAGCAGATCTCGGACGAGGTCTCCCGCACCCTGGCGGCCGTACTGGACGGATGGCGGGTGAAGTACCCGGGTGTCGAGGTCCGTCAGGACGTCATCCACGGACGCCCGGCCCGCGTGCTGGTCAGCTACTCGGCCCGCGCCGACCTGGTGGTGGTCGGCAGGCATGGCGCTTCGGGCGTCGGTTCGGTCCAGCACGCGCTGCTCGACCACGCGCGCGGCCCGGTCGCCGTCGTCCCGCCGGGCGACTGATCCAGACTTTGGGCCTTGATAAGAGGGGATAAGGGCCCTACGTGCGTCGGGGCGAAGGCTGGAGGCTGGCAGTAGGAGTAAGCGGAACGCGCGGAAGGATCTGGTTCTGATGTCAGCGGACGGCACGAAGATCGTGGTCGGAATTGATGGTTCGCCGTCGTCGCGGGCCGCCCTCCGCTGGGCCGTCAGGCAGGCCGCGCTCACCGGCGGCATGGTCGACGCGATCATGGCCTGGCACATTCCTTCCGTCATGTCGGGCTACGCCTGGGCCCCTATCTCGGTGGATGAGGCAGAAAACCTCGAGGAGGACGCGCGGAAAGCGCTCGACGCGGTAATCAGCGACGAGGTCAAGCCGATCGATCGTCACCGGGTCACTGAGCGGGTAGCTAGCGGCCACCCGGCCGCCGTCCTCCTGGCGGCCGCGGACGGCGCGGACCTGCTCGTCGTGGGCAGCCGCGGCCACGGGAGCTTCGCTGACGCGCTGCTCGGCTCGGTCGGCCAGTACTGCGTCCATCACGCGCACTGCCCGGTGCTGGTCATACGCGGCGAACCCCATCACGGCGTGGCATGAAGCCGGTCGGCATCGCCAAGGGAGATGATCTCGGCGGCGCTTTCCTCCAGGCAGGCGAGCAGGACGTTCGGGTCCGGTACCGCGGCGGTGTCGATGTTGATGCCGATATGACAGATCCCGGCGTAGGACAGCAGGGTGGTGTTGAGGGCGGTCCCGATGGTGGGCCCGAACGCGACCATTCCGGTAACCTTGCTGCCGGCCAGGTAAACCGGTTGCGGAACGCCAGGTACGTTGCTGGCCACGAAGTCCGCGTGCTTGAGGATCCCGGCCACGTAGCCGACGGGCAGCACGTTGAGGACGCCGGCGATCGCGCCGGTCACCGGAAGGGACGGCTCCTCGCGGGCCGCCCCGGTCAGCCGGTGCAGCAGGCGCATCCGGGTGGCCGGGTCCGGTTCACCGGCCGGGACGGTGAGCCGCATCAGGGTGATCTTGTTGCCCCAGCCGGTGTCCTGCGCGGCCCGGAGGCTGATCGGGATGACGGCTCGCAGGTGCTCCGCGGTCGTGCCGTGGCGCTCGTGATACCTGCGCAATCCTCCCGTCACCACGGCCAGGTAGGCGTCGTTGACGGTCCCGTCGGTGGTCTTGGCCGCCCGCTTCAGGTCATCCAGGGAGAGCCTCATCGTGGCCAGATGGCGGGTCGTGGCCCGGTCGCGCATAAGAGGTGACATGGTGCTGGCACTCGGCGCGGCCGTCCGGTAGACCGAGCGGGCCATCGCGACGGCACCGCGGGCCAGGCCGAACGGGTCACGCACGGACCGGATCAGGGCCGGCGCCACCAACTCGACCCCGTACCGGGCCAGGTCTGTCAGCTGTGCGGTCATTGCGTTGGCAGCGTCGGTTATCAGGGCCAACCGGTCCGGCGTCGCACCGCGCGGCGCTGGCGGCAGCGGATCCAGATCAGGGGACTCGCGCTGCGGGTCAGCGATGATCGTCAGCATGCGCATCCCGCCCACGCCGTCCGACAGGGAATGGTGGAACTTGACGACAAGTGCCGCCTCACCGTCGGTCATGCCCTCGATCAGGGTGAGCTCCCACAGCGGACGATCCCGGTCGAACGCGTCCATCGCCGACTGGCGCGCGAACCGCAAGACCGCCTCCCGGGTCCGGGGAGCGGGGGCGGCGACCCGCCGGATGTGCCAGTCCAGGTCGAAATCCGGATCGTAGCTCCACCGGGGCGTGACGAAGCCGACGGGGGATTCGACCACGCGCTGGCGCAGCGAGGGCATGAGCCGGGATATCCGGTCAACACGTGCGACGAGGGCATCCCAGTCCGGAGTGCCGTCCAGCCACCAGACGACGACAATGGTCGACCGGAGCGCCGGATCGCGTTCCATCCGCCAGGTAAACGCATCGCTCGCGCCCATATTGGCGCTGGCAGTCGCTCTCATAATGCCGAACGTATGAGCCGGCTTCCCGCCAGGACAGGGCCATTGGTCCTGGTGAGCCGGGCATTGGCCACCAAAGCGTCAAGCACCGCGCTCAGCCCGCGGGCTTCGGGCTTCCCTCCAGGTACTCGGCCAAGACCGCCGGGATGCCCAGGACCAGACTGTGCGTGTCGTGATGCAACCGGAGGCCGCGCGGATCCCAGCTCAGTTCCCAGCCATGAAGCTCCATCGGATGCGTGATCGTCCTGATCAGCGCCTCTTCTCTCATCTGGCGGGTAAAGTCCGGTGAGCCGCTTTCGAGCGCGACTTCGTAGTCGAGCTGGTCCTTGCTCAGCCGGCCGAGTTCTTCGATCCGTCCGTCCACCGCCAGCACCACCGGCGAAAGGTACAGGTCGGTAACGTCATGAGGTCTGGTGGTCATGGGATCCTCCCTGGGTAGACAGGCAAAACCACGGTGTCGCGGCGGACGGTCCCCGCGGTAGTGCCGAAGGTCCCGCGGTCAGCTGCTCAGCGCATCATGCCGTGCATGCCGTCTGCTTCGACGCTGCATCCAGGGCGCGGGCACGGCAAGTGCCGTTAGTCACCTCGATGGTCCTGGTCGCCGGCATCCGATAGGACCAAGAGCGGTGCCGTTAGGGACCTTTGACCAGTGCAAGCCCGGTGCCCGATCGGTGGACTGGTGTGGTGACGGACTACATTGTCGTCGGCGACCGCGTTGCCTTGGATGTCGGCTACCATGCCGTCCGGACCCGGCTGAGGATCCTGGCTGAGGGCGGGATGTTGCCGCGGGCCTGTGAGACCGCATACGGCGAGGGCACCACCGCTCTGCTGGAACTGGCCGGCTCGACGGCTGGCCCCACCCGGCTGGCCGAGGTCTGCCTGGAGGACCTGTCGGAGACAGATGACTGCGCGCATGTCACGCTCCGATGGGAGGCCATCGCCGCCGACGGCAAGCTGTTCACAGCCCTGCTTGCCGACCTGATGCTGATCCCGGCCGGGGAGCAGCTCTCGGCACTTTGCCTGGCCGGCGCATTCCGGCCGCCGCCTGAGCGAGCTGGCGCCAGCCTTGACCATGCGATCGTGCGCTGCTGCGCAACAGCGATAACCGGCAGCCTGCTGGACTCGGTGGCCTGCGAGCTCGTCCATCCCGCGGGGACAGGCGCCCGCTCGTGATCAGGCCCGGCGGCCGGGCCACAGGGGTCCGGTCGCCCGCCACTCGGCGTCCCAGGCCGCCATCCGCCGGCGGTCCAGGACGCGCCGGGCCAGCGCGTTTGACCCCAGCAGGAGCACGCACGCGAGCAGGCCGGTCGCCATGGCGGTGACGACCACGTTGCCGAGGATGTCGCGGTGATCGGGTGGCGGGCTGGCGAGCGCACCGGAGTGGTCGATCCAGACCGTGACGGTGCTGCCCGCGGGCGCTCCGGCGGGGGCCAGGACCTGCCCGGACCTGGGCGGCTGGCCGGGGGGCTGCCAGCGGCCAAGCACGTAGGTCAGCTGGATCGAGGTGTACGGATCAGGGACCCCGGTCGCCTGTGCCTGCCGCAGGAGGACGGCGGTGACCTGGCGTTCTGCCGCCTGCTGGGCGTGTGCCTGACGCAGCGCCAGGTGGTCGGCCTGCCGTCCGGCGGCGATGACAGCGATCGGCACGGCCACCAGAAGCAGCACCATGGTGGCCAGCCGGATCGCGGCCTCGATCCGGTCCGTGCGGCGGCGCAGGGGATTGCGCTCGAAGCCGAGCCAGCGGGTGCAGCGCGTCAGGCGCGTTCCCAGCGGGCGGGTGTCGGGGCTGGGCATCGCGGTACCTCCCTGCGCACGATGGATACCAGGACACCGTCCCCGACAGGCGGACGGTAGGGACGCCCGGCCCGGCAGGTCCGGGACCAAAGCCCCTAGAACCGGGAAGTCCCTGGCCCCGGGCGCCGCCCGAGCGAAGGACCAAAGACCCTCCTGGTCAGGACGTTCGGCACCGGGAATCAGCCTGCAGCACTGGGCATACTGGCCATGCCTGCGGGCGAGCGAGGGAGCCACACCGCGGAGATGACCGGGGTGGTCGGACCCCTGGTGTTAGGTCCGCCGGGAAGGCTGAGAGGTCGTCCGGCGATAGCCGGATGGCGACCCCAAGCACCTGATCCGGGTAATGCCGGCGAAGGGAAATCGCCCGCAGGCCTTATCGCGCCGTGGGGGTTTGGCCGGCCAGGACCGGTGGTCGTTCAGGCCGAGAGGACGCGGCGGAGCCGCCAGGCGGCGAGGGCGAGCAGGACCACAGCGTAGGCGGCGAGGATTCCCAGTTGCGGCAGGATGCCGGCGATCGACGCGCCGTGCCCGACCAGCTTGGCGAAGGCATCGTTGCCCCAGGCCTGGGGCGTTATGTGGGCGACCCGCCGCATCGTCGGGGAGAAGACCTCCAGCGGGACCATGCAGCCGCCGAGCGCGCCGAGCCCCAGGCCCAGCAGCAGGGAGATGCCGATCGCCTGCTGTTCGTTGCGGAACAGCGTGCCTACGAATACCCCCGCTCCGGCGGCCACCAGGGCGAAAAGGACGACGATCGCAGCCACCCCGGCCGGCTGCCCCCAGTTAACCCCGAACAGCAGCGCCGAGCCCAGGATGATCACCAGCGCCTGAACGCAGGAGATCAGCACGCGGCCGAGGGTCTCCCCGGTGATCACCGTGGCTGGTGAGGTCGGGGTGGCGAGCATCCGGCGGGACAGGCCGAGCCTGCGGGTCTCGATCAGTGCGACCGAGCCGGTCATCGCGGTGAGGAACAGGAAGAGCAGCAGTTCGGTCCAGGCTCCCTCGTCGAACTGCCCCAGCGTCCTGGAGAACAGGGTGGTGCCGGCGGTCGTCTGGGTCACCGAGACAGCGGGGACCGCGGGCGAGAGCCTGGTGGCGGTGGCCAGGCCCGCGCTGAAGTCGGACGCGGCGTGCTGGGCGACGGCGAACCGGGCCGCGCCGAGCAGGGCCGCCTGGCGCGCTACCGCGCCGCGGACCGTCTCGCCGAGCTGCTGGGAGGACTGATCCGGGCGGGCCAGGTAGCGCAGGGTCGCGTCGTGCCCGGCGCGGACGGTGCCGTCGTAGCCGGACGGGATGACCACGCCCGCGGCCAGGTTGCCGCGCTCGACCTGGGTCAGCAGGGTCCCGGGGTCGGACACCGTCACCACCCGCAGGTGCGGGGTCTGCTCGAGGTCCCGCAGCAGCGCCGTGCCGAGCGGTCCGGAGCCCGCGCTGACCACGCCGAGCCGCGGGCTGGACGAACCGCCGAAGGTGGCCCCGAGCACCAGGATCAGGACCATCGGGAAGACGAACACGAAGAAGATGTTGGTGCGCACCCGGAACATCCGGCGGAGGTTCGCCAGGGCTATCCAGAAGGCTTTCACCGGTCACACCTCCGCCAGACGCCGCAGCCGGAACAAGGCCAGGCCCCCCGTGACCGCGGCAAAGGCCAGCATGGCCAGCGCCGGCACCCACACCACCGAGACGCCGCCGCCGCGCAGGTCGCCTAGGCCGCGCAGGAACCAGGCCTGCGGCGCGACGAAGGTGATGCTGGACAGGATGCCTGGTGCCTGGGAGACCGGGAAGAACGTGCCGCCGATCAGGCCCAGGATGACCGCCACCACCGACTGCCAGTTGGCGGCCTGCTCGGCGTTCCTGGCCAGCGTGGCGATCAGCGCCATGATCCCGGTGGCCGCCATGATCGCCGTCACGATCAGCACCGCGACGCCGGCCGGGTTCCCCCACGCGGCCCCGAACAGCAGGGTGGTGGCGGCCACGAGCACGGCCATGCTGATCGCTCCGAGCAGGAAACTGGTCAACAGCTTCGCGCCGAGGATCGAGGCCCGGCTGATCGGGGCGGCAAGCAACCGGGCCAGCGTCCCGTCGTTGCGCTCCTCGAGCAGGCTGGTCACGCCGAACTGGAC
The DNA here is from genome assembly GCA_963819785.1 of uncultured Actinomycetes bacterium. Classification (GTDB taxonomy): domain Bacteria; phylum Actinomycetota; class Actinomycetes; order Streptosporangiales; family Streptosporangiaceae; genus Palsa-504. The sequence continues at coordinate 13,168 of CAWFXW010000035.1, forward strand.
GGTGAAGAACAGGAAGAAGACCGCCATCCCGGCGGCGAAGAAGGATTTCTGGTTCAGTTCCCTGGTTTGCGCGGACACATCGGTGACCGCCACCGGCGCCGACGCTGCGGCCGCCTGGGCGGCCAGCGCCTGGATCCGGGCCGGCGAAAGGGGTGTGGTCCCGGAGGCGGTTGCGACTGACAGCCGCGTCCGGTTCAGGTCGGCGGCATAGCTGTCGGCGATCGACCGGGCGACCTCGGCCGAGATCGGCGCGTCCACGTTGCCGATGACCTGCATCGAGGCGGGCCGGTCGGCCTGGACCCGGGCGGAGAAACCGGCCGGGATGACGATGACCGCGGCCAGTGTCCCGTTCGCCGCCAGCGCCCGGGCCCGGGCCAGCGACGGTTCGGTGTGGATGGTGATCAGCCCGCTGCGGCCGACAGCCGGGAGGACCTGGCTGGTGAACTGCTGGCTGGCCGCGCCGTGGTCGGCGTTGACCACGCCGAGGCTGATGACGTTCGAGGCGCCGGAGACCCCGCTGAAGATCGAGTTGAAGATGAACGCCAGGCCGAGCGGGACCACAACGCCGATCAGCAGGGCTGAGCGGTCCCGCAGCCGGGCCCTGAGGTCCTTGAGGCAGATGAGCCAGGTGGCGCGCATCGCGGCTCAGTCCCGCAGGGCGCGGCCGGTGAGCTGCAGGAAGACCGCCTCCAGGTCCGGTTCGGTAACCTCCACCGACCGGACAGCCAGCCCGTCGGCTGCCGCATCGGTCAAGATGACGGGAAGCTCGCTGCGCGCGTTCTCCACCACCAGGTCGATGCCCCCGTCGAGCGCCTTGGCCTGCCGGACCCACGGCCGTGCGGACAGCTTGGCCGCGGCGCCAGCCAGGTCGCCGGTTGCGGACAGCCGCACCTGGTCTCCCTCCCCGACCATGGCGACCAGGTCGGCACGGGTACCCTCGGCGATCAGCTTACCGTGGTCGATGATCCCGATCCGGTCGCACAGGCGCTCGGCTTCCTCCATGTAGTGGGTGGTGTACAGCACCGCCATCCCGGCGTCGGAAAGCCCCTCCACGCTCTCCAAGATGGCATTGCGGCTCTGCGGGTCCACCCCGACCGTCGGCTCGTCCAGGATCAGCAGCCTGGGCCGGTGCAGCAGCCCGATGCCGATGTTCAGCCGCCGTTTCATCCCGCCGGAGTACTGCTTGGTCTGATCGCCGGCCCGGTCGGCCAGGCCGGTCAGGGCCAGCACCTCGTCGGAGCGGCGTCTGGCCTGCACCGTGGACATGCCGTACAGCCGGGCGAAGAACATCAGGTTCTCACGGCCCGACAGGTCCGGGTAGATGGCCAGGTCCTGGGGCACGTAGCCGAGCGCGCTCTTGGCCCGGACCGAATGGGTCGTCATCGGCTCCCCGGCCACCAGGACCTCGCCCGCGTCGCGTTCGAGCAGGCCAGCAATCATCGAGATGGTGGTGGTCTTGCCCGCCCCGTTCGGCCCCAGCAGCCCGTAGGTCTCACCGGGATCGATGTGGAACCCCACCCCGTCAACCGCGACGATCTTGCCGAAGGACCGCCGCAGGCCGCGGCATTCCAGCACGCGCTCGCCGACCATGACCCCGTCCATAGGGCTGAGCCCACCACAGCGGGACCCGGCCAGGCAAGGGACTTCCGGCCCTAGCCGACGCGGGCGCCGGTGACGCGAACCGTTCCGTGGCGGCGACGTGTGACCGTTAGAGCTCTGCCCCGGCGACGAGATGCCCCGGCTCGTACTTCGTCAGTGGCGGGGGCTCCGGACCGACCGCCCGCGGCTAGGACGGACGGCTTCCCGCCTCGGCGGCCGTCGGCGGACGGGACTCGGGTAACCACGGTCCGGGTTCAGCTGGCGACCAGGGCCTTGACCGCGGTGATGATCTCGGCCAGGCCGGCCTTGGCGTCGGAGAAGAACATGCCGGTCTTCGGGTCGGTGTACAGCTCGTTGTCGATCCCGGCGTAGCCGTGTCCCATGGACCGCTTGATCACGATGACGTTCTTGGCCTGGTCCACGTTCAGGATCGGCATGCCCGACACCGGGTTGCCCGGGCGGCGGGCGGCCGGGTTGGTGACGTCGTTGGCCCCGAGCACCAGCGCCACGTCCGCGGTCGCGAACTCGGGGTTGGCCGCATCCATCTCCTTCAGGTCGGTGTAGGGCACGTTCGCCTCGGCCAGCAGCACGTTCATGTGACCGGGCATCCGGCCGGCCACCGGGTGGACGGCGAAGAACACGGTGGCGTGTTCGGCCAGCAGCGCGGCCAGTTGGGCCGCCTCGTGCTGGGCCTGCGCGGCGGCCAGCCCGTAGCCGGGCACGATGATGACCTTGCTGGCGTAGGCCAGCTGGATGGCGGCGTCCTCGGCGGAGATGCGCCGGATGCTGGCGCCCGCGCCGACCGCGGCCGGGCCGGTGGCCGCACCGCTGTCACCGGTGCCGAAGCCGCCGATCATCACGCTGAGCACCGAGCGGTTCATGGCCTGGGCCATGAGCACGGTCAGGATGCCGCCGGAGGCGCCGACCAGCGCGCCGCCGATGATCAGGCCGCCGTTGTCGATCACGAACCCGGCGATGGCCACGGCGACGCCGGTGAAGGAGTTCAGCAGCGCCACCACTACGGGCATGTCGGCCCCGCCGATCGGCATCACCATGGTGACGCCGAAGGCCAGCGCGGCGCAGATGACCAGGATCAGTACCAGGGTGGAGTTGTTCCCGGCCAGCAGGTAGCAGCTGCCCCCGACCCCGACGACGGTCAGGGCAGCGGTGGCCAGCCGGGCGCCACGGAAGACCACGGGACTCGAGCTGACCCAGCCTTGCAGTTTGCCCGCGGCGATCAGCGAGCCGGAGAAGGTGACCGGCCCGATGATGATGTCCAGGACCGTCGCGATCATTACCCGGCTGGAGATGCCGGCGCCGCCGGACAGCTGGACGAAGCCGCCGATGGCGACCAGCGCGGCGGCACCGCCGCCGACCGCGTTGAAGACGCTGACCACCTGCGGGACGTCGGTCATCTTGACCCGGCGGGCCATGACTAGGCCGACTACCGCGCCGCCGGCGGCGCCGACGGACAAGACGATCCAGCCGGTCACGGTGATCGTGTGGTCGTGGATGACGCTGGTCAGCGCCGCGGCCACCGCGACGATCATGCCCAGCCAGGACAGCCGGCTGCCCCGGCGGGCGGTGGCCGGGGAGTTCATCAGGTGCAGGGCCACGACGAACCCGGCCGCAGCCACCAGGTACGCGAGGTCGACGGCGATGGTGACGGCGTTCATGACGACGTACTCCCCTCGTCATCGTGCCGGGTGGGGAGCGGCCGCTTGCGGAACATCTGCAGCATCCGGTCGGTGAGGCTGTAACCGCCCACCACGTTCACTCCGGCAAAGAACGCGGCCACGAAGGCGAGCACGTAACCCGCGTCCGTCCGGGCCTGGGAGGCGGTCACGACCGCCCCGATGATGACGATGCCGTGGATGGCGTTGGACGCCGACATCAGCGGCGTGTGCAAGGTGGACGGCACCTTGGTGATGACTTCGTAGCCGACCAGGATGGCCAGCACGAACATGTAGATATCGGACATCAGGCCCGTGGTCATCGACTGTCTCCTTGCGCGGGCGATCCGAGCGAGGCGGCCACCGCGGGGTGGATCACCTGGCCCTGGTGGGTGACGACCAGGCCGGCCTGGATCTGGTCGGCGGGGTCGATGGTCAGCACGCCGTCGCGGACCAGTTCGGCCAGCAGCGCGGCGATGTTGTGCGAGTAGGAGGTGGACGCCGCGGTAGGCATCTGGGCGGGCAGGTTGCCGGCCCCGATGATCCGGGCGCCGTTCTCGGTCAGCACCGTCTGGTCCGGCACGGAGCCCTCGATGTTCCCGCCGAGGCTGCTCGCGGCCAGGTCGACCAGTACGGCGCCGGCCTGCATGCCCTTGACCGCTTCGGCGGTGACCAGCAGCGGCGGGCGGCGGCCGGGCACCTGGGCGGTGGTGATGACGATGTCGAAGCGGGCGATCTGGGCGGTGAGCTCCGCCTGCTGGGCCGCCTGCTCCTCGGCGGTGAGGGCGCGCGCGTAGCCGCCCTCGCCTGCCGTCGGGGCCACCGATTCGAGCTGGAGGAACCTGGCGCCGACCGACTCGATCTGATCCCGGGTCTCGGGCCGGATATCGTAGCCGGTCACCATGGCGCCGAGCCGGCGGGCGGTGCCCATGGCCTGCAGGCCGGCCACGCCCGCGCCGAGCACGAGGACGGTGGCGGGCCGGCTGGTTCCGGCCGCGGTGATCAACATGGGGAAGAACCGGCCGAAGTTGTCGGCGGCGACGAGGACGGCCTTGTAGCCGGCCACGTTGGCCTGCGAGGTGAGCGCGTCCATGTACTGGGCCCGGCTCACAGTGCGCGGCAGCCCATCCAGGCTGATCGCGGTCACCCCGGCCGCGGCCAGCCGCCGGACCACGTTCCGGCTGGACCAGCGGCCGTAGCATGCCGATGACCGCCTGGCCGGCGCGCAGCCGGCCGATCAGGTCGGGCTCGGGGGTGCCGACGCTGACGACGATATCGGCTCTACGGATCGCCTCGTCCCGGCTCACGACTTCCGCGCCGGCCCGTTCGTAGGCGCCGTCGGGGAAGCACGCCGCGGCCCCCGCGCCGGCCTCCACGAGCACGCGCACCCGGGCGCGGCCCAGGACCGGGATCGATTCGGGTACGAGCGCGACGCGCTGCTCGCCCGGCGCCGTTTCTCTGAGGGCGCAGACGGTGACGGCCGGCTCCGGTACGGGATCGCTCATGATGGCGGTTCTCCTTCCGCTGGTGCCCGCAGGGCGGCCAGCTCCGCAGGTGAGAACACCCGGGACCGGGTGATGAAGTGCCCGTCGTCGGCGGCCGGCAAGGAGAAGCCCTCGGGCTCCCCCTCGCCGACGTCGATGATGAGCTGGGTGTGCTTCCAGACCGCGTACTGGCGATCGTCGATGTAGACCGGGCAGCCGCCGACCGAGCCGAGCAGCACGTCGCCGTCCCCGATACGCAGGTCGCCCTGCTCCAGGCACATCGGCAGGCTGCCGTCACAGCAGCCGCCGGACTGGAAGAGGATGACCGCGCCGCGCCGCTCGCGCAGCCGGGCCAGCGCGGCCAGCGCCGCCGGGGTCGCCGTCACCCGGTCGATGCGGCGCTGGCCTTGTGTCCTGCTCATCTCCACCTCACCGTCTGCGGTTCTAGAACAGTCCGAGCGCCTGGTCGCTGTAGCTGACCAGCAGGCTCTTGGTCTGCGAGTAGTGCTCGGTCAGCGTCTCGCGGTACAGTTCCCGGCCCACGCCGGACATCTTGTAGCCGCCGAAGGCCGCGCCCGCGGGGTACTGGTGGTAGCAGTTGGTCCACACCCGGCCCGCCTTGATGGCCCGGCCCATCCGGTAGGCCACGCTGCCGTCGCGGGTCCACACGCCCGCGCCCAGCCCGTACAGGGTGTCGTTGGCGATCTCGAGCGCGTCGGCCTCGTCCTTGAACGTGGTCACGGCCAGCACCGGGCCGAAGATCTCCTCCTGGAAGACCCGCATCTTGTTGTGGCCCTTGAGCACGGTCGGCTCGAAGAAGTAGCCGTCCGCCCACTCGCCGTCGAGCTTCGGCCGCTTGCCGCCGATCAGCAGCTCGGCGCCTTCGGCCAGGCCGATGTCGACGTAGGACTCGATCTTCTCGAGCTGCTGCTGGGAGTTCTGCGGGCCCATCTGGGTGCTCAGGTCGAGCGGGTTGCCCTGCCTGATCCGGCCGATCCGATCCAGGCAGCGCTCCATGAACCGGTCGTAGATCGACTCGTGGATCAGCGCCCGGGACGGGCAGGTGCACACCTCGCCCTTGTTGAACGCGTACAGGACCAGTCCTTCGATCGCCTTGTCCAGGAACGCGTCGTCGCGGTCCATCACGTCGGCGAAGAAGATGTTGGGCGACTTGCCGCCCAGTTCGGTGGTGGACGGGATGAGGTTCTCGGCCGCGTACTGCATGATCAGCCGGCCGGTCACGGTCTCGCCGGTGAAGGCGACCTTCGCGATGCGCCGGCTGGTGGCCAGCGCCTTGCCGATCTCGCCGCCCGGGCCGGTCACGATGTTGAGCACGCCCGGCGGCACGATGTCGCCGATGACCTCGGCCAGCTTCAGGATCGACCAGGGGGTCGTCGAGGCCGGCTTGATCACCGTGCAGTTGCCGCCGGCCAGGGCGGGCGCGAGCTTCCACGCGGCCATCAGCAGCGGGAAGTTGAACGGGATGATCTGGCCGACCACGCCGAGCGGCTCGTGGAAGTGGTAGGCCACGGTGTCCTTGTCGATCTCGGTGCTGGTCCCGGTCAGCGCCCTGGTCTCGCCGGCGAAGTACCGGAAGTGGTCCGCGGCCAGCGGGATGTCCGCCGCCAGCGTCTCCCGGACCGGCTTGCCGTTGTCCCAGGTCTCGGCGACCGCGAGCATCTCGGTGTGCTCCTCGATCGCGTCGGCGACTTTGTTGAGGATCCTGGCCCGCTCGGTCAGTGACGTCTCGCCCCAGGCGTCCTTGGCCGCTTGAGCGGCATCGAGCGCCAGCTCGATGTCCTCCTTGGTCGATCGCGGCACCTCGGTGAACTGCCGGGCGTTGGCGGGTGACAGATCCTTCATGTACTCCCGGTGCACCGGCGGCACCCAGTGGCCGCCAATGAAGTTCTCGTAACGAGGCTTGAGCTCCACCGGGCTGCCGGTTTCCCCGGGCGCCTGGTAGACCTTGGCCCCCGTCGCAGTTGTCACGCTCATCGCGCACTCCGTTCGTCCCGGCCGCATCGTTGCGGCCTCCCACCCAGGTCACCCCGCGCCGTACCTGGTAGGTGAGAGCCGAACGCCCGGGGATGCGAGGACCAAGGTCACCAGGTGGGCGCTGGGGCTAAGTGCCCGGCCGGAAGGGACCATCCGCCCTCGATTCTGCGTGTGCGGGCGGAGCACAGCTGCGAAGGGGCCCTTACGGGCCCCTTCGCGTTTGGTGCGTTCTACCGCGGCAGGTGGGCGTAGTCGGTCCAGGTGTAGACGGAGCCACCCCACGGGGTCGCGGCGGCGGTGCCGCGCAGCTGCGCGCCAGAGCCGTTCGGGCTGACGACCAGGCCGGTGGCCACGTTCTTCAGCGTGCCGTTGGCCTGCGGGATGAACTGCTGCCACGGGCCATTGTTGGACACCGCGAGGATCAAGCCATCACGCAGCGGATCGGACGCCCAGCCGCCGCCCGGATCCGACACGCACAGCCCGGTCGCCACGCCGTTCGGCGCGTACTCGAACTTGTACGCTCCGGGGACCGAGCCGGGCAGCCGGATGAAGTGGGTCGCCGGGTCGGCCTGGGTGGCGGTCCACCCAGCCACGATCGCCCCCGGGTACTGATGCTGCTGGTACACGTCGAACCCGTTGCCGAACCTGTTGACCACGTCGCCGTAGTTACCCGGCACGTGCACCGGCTGCGCCTTCACCACCAGCTGGAACGTGGACTGCGTGCCCGCGCCGTACTGGTCGGTCGCGGTAACCCCGACGCTGCCGTAGGTGCCAGGCGCCGCGGTCGAACCGGCAATGGTGAACCGGCCGGCGCTGTTGCTCACGATTCCGCCCGGCAGCCCGCTGTACGCGAAGCTGTAAGCCGGTGCCGGCGACAGAATCCCGGTCGTTCCCGCGTTCGGAGTGACGGTGCTGGTCGCACCGAACTGCACGCCCCCGACCGGATAGCTGCGCGTAATCGCGCCGGGCGTGTCGGACCACCAGTACTCGGTGCCCAGGCCGGGCGGTGCGCTTGACGGACCCTGTTGGAAGACGACGATCCAGGCCACAGCGCATCCAGACGCCGACGTGTCGTCAACCACCAGCGTGCCCTGAATCATGCTCGCTGGCTGAGCGCTCAACCCTGTCACTGTTACGGTGCCCACCGGCGTTACTGACCCTCATGCCGTTCGGGATCTTCGACATCTGCGAGTTGACGGTCAGCGTATCGCTGGCCGAGGCCCGCGAGACCGTGAGCGTCTTACCGAACTGGGTCGCCACGGGAGCAATAGTCGCTGGCCCGGGAACGGTGCAGGTCGAATGCAGGAAATTGACCTGCAGTGCGGTGTCCTGCCACGCCTGGGCGCTGGCTGGCGATGCTGCCGCGCCAACCGCGAGGGCACCTCCGAACAGCGGAATCGCCGCAAACGCCACTGCCTTCTTTAGATTGAAGCGCATGACTCATGCCCTTCTCTTTGCCCACCCTCTGCGGGTGCTGCCAGACCATCTGGCAGGGAGAGCCACCCGCAGCAGACCCAAGTGGCGCGATGGCTGGTGACCCCGCCAGCCGGATGGTCAATCACCTGCTCCGGCAGAGACCGATCCTTCTCTTTAGGCGACTGCCATCCGCCGGCCCGGCCTAGAGGCAAAGGTCGGATACCGGCGGACCGAAGGTCACGTCGTGAGGGACGGTGGCCACCCAGGGCTGCGAAGATCCACACCCGTCAGGGTCGGCGGTCCCGGACTCACGGGACGATCGGCACTTGCCAGGCGGTGGAGCGCTGCGGGGAATCTGAAGGGAAGGTGGAGGTGAATGATCGTGGACGCGTTCTTCAAGTTGATCGCGGCCGGTCCGATGTTCTTCGTCAGCGCCTGGCTTTTGATGATCTTCGCGGGCATCGTCGGCACCGACGTGGGGCTCCGGCCGTTCGGGTATGTCACCGCGATGGTGGTGACCATCGGCCTGTGGCTGGTCCTGGCGCCCGCCATCGGCGCGGCCGGGCGGCCTTCGGGCAAGGGCAAGGGATAACGATGGAAGGCCCGGTTCAGATCACCGGCCACGGAGTCGTGCCGGAACAGCCGCTCACCGGCCACGGAGTCGTGCCGGAACAGCCGCCGCTCGGCTATCCGGCGGCGGTGCGGGCGCTGACGGGCTGCTTCGCGGCTACCGCGCGGCTGATCTGGCGGCGCCGGATACACCTGCCCGCGCAGCGGGTAGGGATGCGGCTGCGTTTCGCCGACGGCACCTCGGCGCGGGTGTTCCGGGAGACGACCGTGGACCGGGGCGCGACGGCGGACCCGTGCGTGCTCGTGGTGGAGTTCCGCCTGCGGGCGGTGCACGGCCGCGGGCATGCCGCGTTCCGCCGGGAGAGCCTGCTCAACACCCCGCTCTTCGCCGGGTTTCCCGGCTTCGTGTCCAAGCTCTGGCTGGCCGACGATGAACGCGGCCGGTACCGGGGCCTGTACGAGTGGGACGGGCCGCGGCTCGCCGAGAACTACGCCCGAGCGCTGTGGCGCGTGCTGGCGCTGGTGTCGGTACGCGGCTCGATCCACTACGTCGTGCTGCCGGGACTGTGCCGCGAGGCGCTGCTGGACCGGCCGCAGGTGCTGGATGACACCGCGGACGCGACGTCCTGGTGGCACCTGGCCGAGGTCCGGTGAGCGGGACGGCGGACGTCCTGGTCGCCGGCGCGGGTCCGGCCGGGCTGGCCCTGGCCTTGCAGGCCCACGATCACGGGGCCTCCGTCCGGGTAATCGACCGGCGGCCGGAGGTTGACCGCCCGTCCCGCGCGCTGATCATGCACGCCCGTACGCTGGAGGTACTGCGCCCGCTCGGGGTGACGCAGGCGCTGCTGGCCCGGGCGGACACGGCGCCCGCCGCGGACCTGCAGCTGGGCTCGCGGCTCGTCAGGGTCACGCTGGCCGACCTCGCGCTGCCGGACACCGCCTTCCCGCACCTGTCGCTGATCAGGCAGATGGACGTGGAACGGGTGCTGGCCGCGGCCCTGGCGGACCGCGGGATCGAGGTCGAGCGGGGCACCGAACTGGTCAGCGCCCGCGACGAGCCATCTTGCGTACGGGCCCTACTGCGGTCCGTCGTCCAGACCGAGCAGACGCTCTTCGGCTTCGTCGTGGGGTGCGACGGGCCGGCCAGCACCGTCCGGGCTGAGGCGGGCATCGGCTGGCCCGGGCGGACGTACCCGGTCGAGGTCGTGCTGGCCGATGCCGAGCTGGACGGCGATCTACCCGGCGACGCCGCCCGGGTCGTGGCCGGACGGCGGGGACTGGTGTTCGCGTTCCCGCTGGGCGAGCGGGCGACGTGGCGGCTGCTCGCCACCCGGCCCGCGGGCGGGGATCAGTCGCCGCCCGGCCAGCTCGGCCCTCCGGTCCCCGTGGCCGAGGTGCAGGCGCTGCTGGACGAGGCGGGCCTCGGCGTACGGATCGTCCGGCAGGTCTGGTCTTCGCGGGTCAGGTTGCAGCGCCGCGTGGCGGACAGGTTCCGCCGCGGGCGGCTGTATCTCGCCGGGGATGCCGCGCATGCCTACTCCCCCGCCACCGGCCAGGGAATGAACGTCGGCCTCCAGGATGCGGCCAACCTGGGCTGGAAGCTGGCGTTCGCGGCGGCCGGGCCAGGCGACGGGCGTCTGCTCGACTCCTACGACCGGGAGCGCCGTCCGGTGGCCCGCCAGGTCCTGGCGATGACGCATCTCGTGTTCTGGGCTGAGGCGTCCCTGGGACCTGTGCCGTCCGCGCTGCGTGGCCGGCTGGCGCCGCTCGCCGCACCGCTCCTGCCCGCGGTGACCGGCCGGCCCCGCCTGGTGGCCGAGGCGGTCCGGGTGCTGTCGCAGCTTGATGTGGGGTACCGGCGCAGTCCTCTTTCGACGGAGGGAACACCGCGACGAAGCGGCGGACCACGCGCTGGGGACCGGCTGCCCGATCAGCTCGTGACCTCGGCCGGGCGGACCCTCCGGCTCCATGAGCTGCTCGCCCGGCCCGGCGTGCACCTACTGCTTGACCGCGACGCGGATCCGCTGGATACCCCGCCGCCGAGCCGGTTCGTGAGCGTCCATCGCCTCACCAGTTCCCCGGGACGGGGCCTGATCGCCGTCCGCCCCGACGGCTATATCGGCTTCCGCGGCAAGACGGCGGAGCCTGGCCAGCTGGCCGCCTGGCTCGCCCTACTCGGGGCCGGAGCTGGCGGAGGTGTCCATGGCCGGCTCCTTCCCGGGTTCGCGACGCCTTCCGCAGCGGGATCGCGATCAGCAGGACCCCGCCGATGAGGCAGGCGAACCCGCCGAGCAGCAGGCCGGTGGCGATCCACGGCAGCGCGGGCAGCGTGGCAGCCACGTCGGCCCGCCAGCCCAGCCACAGCCCGCCGCCGGTGAACAGGGCGACGACGATGTAGTGCGGGATGGCCAGCAAAGGGTCGGATGTCCTGCATCCGATGCCGGAAGTCCTGGTTAGGAGTTGCAGATCGTCACGGGCCTCCCGGCCGCGGTTAGTCGCGCCCTGGCGTTTGACGGCCGCTTACCGAGCTGGGTCGTATCCGGATCCAGAACGGACGGTCGACTTCGCTGACCCAGGGATGCAGGCCGAGCTCGCTCAAGCGCCGGATCTCGGCCTCTTCGTCGACGGCGTGAGCACGGCCATTGACAATGACGCTCCATCCGGATCGAGTTCGCGCGTCGTATTCGTCTGCCTCGAAGGCCACCAGGGTCTGATCCTCAGCCGCGGCCAGCTTCGACCCGCGGGCGGCGCGGAAGACCGGATCCTGGCCGTCCATGACATGGTTGACGGGCAGGACGACGATCTCGCCGTCGGCGAAGAAGCTGATGCGTCCGACGGGAACGGTGGCCAGCAACCGCAGGCAGCTGTCGAATGGCAGTATCTCGAGGCCCGCGTGATCAACCGGATATGTTGGCATGTTGCGCTCCGCTGAGGTGAGGCGATCCAAAGGCCGCATCCGACGCTGATCGGTCCCGGATGGACGCGGCAACGGACTGAAGTCCCGCAGATAGGGGTCTTTCGGCTCGCTCTGGGCGACTGGCCGCAGACGCGTGCGCCGCCCGAGGCTCACCCCGCGCACGTACTTGGCGCTGTAGCTCGGTTGCGGGCCAGGTCGGCAGGCGCTGATGCGGGGGTTCACCGCATGGCTGCGGGTCGTCCGCCCCCCGCGGCCCGGGCGTTCACCCGCCCGCGGGAACGTGGGCGAAGGCCGCGACGGATCCCAGCCTGGCGCCCCAGTGGCGGGCCCGCGGGTTCTCCTCCTCGATCAGCGCGTTCTGCCGGCCGATCAGGAAGCTCTCGGCGGGCATGACCAGGAAGTAGCCGTGCCGGCTGAGCAGGCGGCGCGGCGCCGGCGCGGCCCCGGTCCAGGCTGGCACGGGTCCTGTGTCCGACACGGAAACCACGCTCCGTTCGGCGGAATAATGACCTTTTCTAACGGTCAGGTCCAGGAAGTGGCCGAGCAGGATTTGCAGGGGTTCACCAGGTCCGGGAAGATCGTCTTCGGGTCCCGGTGCAGCAGCGTGCTCATCTGTTCCGCCTTTCTCTGCTGATGCCAGTAGTTCGCAGAGGCGGGAAGGACCCGTCCGCTTCTCGCAGATCCTGATTGCGCGGTGCGCGAGCCGCCGTGCGGCCGGGAGGCCGTGCCGTCGGGCCGGCTCGTTCACTCAGCGTCTTCGTTTCGGGTCCTTCCCGTCGCTTCTCATAACATCGCGCGGTTAGCGCACCAAGCAGGGCCGATGGTCCCGTCCGGCAGGGACCGGCGACCTGAAAGGCGCCGGTCTGCGTTCGCTCTGCTAGGTCAGCCTGCGTGCGGCCACCGGCGGGTGGGCGCCGCGCGTCATCGGCGGCTCGTCACGCTCGGGCGCCGGACGCGGCCCGGTGTCGTCGATCGCGTAGCCGAGTTCTCCCTCGACGTCGATGACCCCGTCGACGGCCCGGACGGCCGCCCAGACGAAGGCCAGCATGCTCTTGCGCTCGACCTCGCCGGCCAGCCTCACCACGCCGTCGGCCACCTCGACCTGCACCAGGACCGGGTTGGTGCCGAGGTAGCCGGCCAGGACGTCATCGGTGATTTCCGCCCGGATCTCGTCATCAGGCCGGAGGAAGACCCGGAGCAGGTTCCGCGGAGCGACAACGCCGAGCAGCATCCCGTTCTCGTCGGTCACCGGCAGCAAGGTAACGTCATACCGGTCCATCAGCCGGGCCGCCTCGGCCACGGTCGCACCGGGCCGGATCGTCACCGGGGCCGTGCGCATGATCTCCCCGGCGGTCTCGGCCGTGACCAGGTCCCGGCGCGCCCGGTAATTCAGGTGAACGGGGTGCCGGGCGTCCGGCTCCCGCTGCAGCTCCTCCTTCCTGAGCAGGTCGGTCTCGGCGATGACGCCAAGGACCTGGCCTCGCAGACCTGAACGCCGGAGCGCCGGCTGAGCAGATCAGGCAGGGACGGTAACGACCGGGCCGTGCGCGTGGTTCAGGACCGCGTGGATGACCGAGCCCGGGCCGTGGTGTACTGCGTGCCGGCCCAGCACGACCAGGTCGGCGCGGGCGGACAGGCCGACCAGCGCCCGGCCCGGGTGGCCATGGACGAGCTCCTGGCTGACCGGAACGTCCGGGTACTTGGCCCGCCACCCGTCCATCAGCTGCTCGAGGCGCTTGGTCGTTTCCGTCTCCGTCACGTAGCGCTCGGGTTCGGTGAAGATCGATCCCGCGCGGGATATATCGGAATCGGGCAGGTGCCAGGAGTGGACGGCGATCAGGCTGGCCTTACGCAGCGCGGCCTCCTCGAAGGCGAAGGTCAGCGAGGCGCTGTTCTCAACTTCGCCGATGCCGATTCCGACCTGGCGGCGGGCGGACTCGGCCGCGTCGCGGACCACCACGACCGGGCATGCCGCGTGGGTGGCCGCGTAGCGGCTGACCGACCCCAGGATCAACGCCGCGAACGCTCCGTTACCGCGGGAGCCGACGACCAGCATCTGCGCGCCGGACGCGGCCTCGGTGACCGCCTCGCCGGGCGATCCGGCCAGACGGTCGGCGTCGACGAGCAGCCCCGGGGCGGTCTTGGCGGCTCGCTCGGCCGCGGCGGCCAGGGCCTGGTCCCGGTGCTCGAGGATGGTGTCGGCCACCGTTTCGTATTGCGACATCGCGTGGCCGCCGATCATCCTGGGCAGCAGCGCCGCGGCGGAGACGATCCGCAGCGGGGCGCCGCGCAGTACGGCCTCCCGGGCGGCCCAGTCGACCGCCCGCAGCGATTCCTCGGAACCGTCCGTGGCGGCCACGATTGGCTTAGCTGACATGATGACCTCTCCTACTGTTGGGTGCGATCGACCGGGTACGTGAACCGGTCGCGGACTGCGACCACGCCTTCGACGTGCCGGGCGTGAAGGGCGATGTCCTTGACGCGCGCGTGCACCGTGATCACGCCAGGGCGAGCGAGTCGGCGCCGATCCACGCCGCGATGTCGCTGGTGGTCCCGGGCAGGGCTCGCACCTCCGCGCGCGCGGAGGCGAGGGCGGCCCGCGAGACGCGGTAGTGGTGACCGCACAGCAGCAGGTCGGTCTCGCGCGGGCGGGCCGGGGTGGGCGGCATGATCACTCGCACCGTGGCCCGGGCCAGGCAGCAGTCCGCCGGGTCGACGGGTGCTACGCGCGACGGGATGGCGTCGTCGAGCGCCCGGCGGGCCGGGTGGTCGTTGCTGACTGAAGGAGGCTGGAATCTCGCGTTCATGCCCTCAGTTTCGCGATCGCCGGGCCAGGTCCTGTAGAGACCAAGCTCACGTTCGGAGGTGCCGAAGGTCCCTCACCTTCGACTCTGGCCGTGACCGTGGGCGCGGCGGTTTCCTGGGAGTATGTCGACCCCGCAGCATCAGATGCCCGAGCTGCCGGACGGCTTCTGGTACGGCGCCAAGCGCCGGCTGCTCGGCCCGCCGCTGGTGACCGAGCAGCTGGCCAGCCAGCGGCTGTCCAAGCCGCTGGCGCTTGGCGTGCTGTCCTGCGACGGGCTTTCCTCGGCCGCGTACGGCACCGAGGAGATCTTGTACGCGCTGCTGCCGTTCTTCGGCGTGGCCGCGTTCACGCTGGTGCTGCCGATGACGCTGCTGGTCTTGTCCGGCGTGCTGCTGGTCGTGCTGTCCTACCGTCAGGTGGTGTCGGTGTACACCCGGGCGGGCGGCTCCTACGTGGTGGCGCGGGAGAACTTCGGGCCTCGGGTGGCGCAGGTCGCCGCGGTCGCGCTGCTGATCGACTACGTGGTCACGGTCGCGGTGCAGACCGCCGCGGGCAGCGCGGCGATCGTGTCCGCGTTCCCGGCGCTGTCCCGGATCCCGGTCATCGGCCCCAAGATCTTGCTGGTCATCTCGGTGCTGGCCATCGTGCTCATGTGCCTGGGCAACCTGCGCGGCATCCGCGAGGCGGGCCGGATCTTCGCCCTGCCGACCTACTTGTTCGCGGTCTCGGTGATCGCGATGATCGTCGCCGGCGTGGTCCGGGAGCTGGCCGGCGGCCTGCCGCACGCGCACACCGGGCCTGGCACGGTCAGCATCGGGTCGCATTCGGGGCTGATCGCGTTCGGCGCCTTCTACATCATGGCGCGGGCCTTCGCCAACGGCGGCTCGTCGCTGACCGGGATCGAGGCCGTCTCCAACGCGGTCAGCGCGCTGCGCCCGCCCGAAGGCCGCAACGCCCGGCAGATCCTGGCCATACAGGGCTCGATCGTCGCGTGCCTGATCGCGGGGATCTCCTGGCTCGCGCACGTCACCCACGCCACCCCCTACACCGCCGGGTTCCCGACCGTGCTGGCCCAGGAAGCCAGCCTGGTGTTCGGGCACACGCTGGCCGGGCACGTCCTGTTCTACGTCCTGCAGGCCGGGACCGCCGCCATCTTGTTCACCGGCGGCAACACCAGCTTCACCGGGTTCCCGTTCCTGGCCAGCTTCGTGGCCGAGGACTCGTTCCTGCCCCGGTGGCTGACCCGGCGCGGGCACCGGCTGGTGTTCTCCAACGGGATCATCTTGCTGGCCGTGCTCTCGCTGGCGCTGATGCTGGCCGCCGGCGCGACCGTGGACGCCCTGATCCCGTTCTACGCCATCGGGGTGTTCACCGGGTTCGCGATGGCCGGGTTCGGCATGGCCCGCTACCACCGCCGGACCCGGGAGCCGGGCTGGCGGCGCAAGCTCGCGATCAACGCGGCGGGCGGGATCTACACCGCGCTGGTCGTGGTGCTGTTCGCGGTGGTGAAGTTCACCGAGGGCGCGTGGCTCATCGTGATCTTGTTCCCGGCCCTGGTGTACCTGCTCATCCGGCTCAACCGGGAGTACCGGCACGAAGCCGCCATCCTCGAGGACATGGCCGACGGTGACCTGCGGCCGCACCCGCCGAACTTCTCCCGCCGCTCGGTGCTGATCCTGGCGGATAGCTACGACCTGGCCACCATCGCCGCGCTCAAGTACGCCAAGAGCCTGCGGCCCACGACCCTGCGGGCGGTGCACTTCAGCCTGGACAGCACCAAGGCTGACAAGCTCAGACGGCAGTGGCTGGAGGCGGGCACCGGGGTCCCGCTGGAGCTCGCGGACTGCCCCGACCGGCGGCTCGCCCACGCCGCGGCCCGGCTCGCCGCGGCCGAGGCGGCCACGCCCGGCACCCACGTCACCGTCGTGCTGCCCCGCCGCAGCTACCCGGTGCTGGCCAGCCGGCTACTGCACGACCACACCGCAGACCGGATCGCCCGCCAGGTCAGCCGCGTCCCGTCCGCCGCGGCCACCATCATCCCCTTCGACGTCGCGCACAAGGTCGAGACCCTGCGCGCGAAGCGGACCCGGGCGGTCAAGAGCGACAGCCTGCGCGACTACGAGTGGCCGGCGCCGCCGCCCGGCGCCGACCCGATCGGGTCGCTGCACCAGCCCGGCCACGCCACCGTGCAGGGCCGCCTGCGCGCCGCCCAGGTCCGGCCCGTGCCGCGCAACAACGTGCTGGCCTTCGAGGTGGCCGACTCGACCGGCGACCTGACCGCCGTGTTCTACGGCCGCACGCAGATCGCGGGCCTTGAGCCGGGCCGCCGGGTCCGCCTGCACGGCATGGTCGGCATCGGCAGTGACGGGCACCCGGCGATGATCAACCCGGCCTGCGAGTCGCTGCCCTAGCCGGCGACCGCACGCATCCGAGCACCT
>CAWFXW010000036.1:0-6359 GCA_963819785.1 uncultured Actinomycetes bacterium
GTCGTCATGGTGGCTATCGTCCGGCCCGCGTCGTCGTTATCGTCGCCGCCGGCCGGGTCGGCGCCGTCCAGGGTGATGCCCGCCGCGGCCAGCGCGACGGCGATGATCTTGTCGACCACCCGCATGTCGGCGTGCCCGGTGACCACCGGTTCGGCGACCGCGTCGCACGCGGCCGCCTCCGCGTCCTTCCCGGTCAGGTAGCCGGGCTCGCCCGCCGTGCCGCGCAGCCACACCTCCTCGGCCTCCGGCGCGCCGGGGCGCTGCCGCAGCTCCGGGAACGGGATGTGCACCGCGACATGGGTGTCCGCGCCCGCCCGGTCCGGCACCATCTTCGCGCGGATCAGCAGCTCGCAGCCGGCCTGCAGCGCGTCGTGGAACCGCTGCCCCTCGGTGCGGGGATCCTCCGGCGCCGGCCTTCTTGCCCAGGGCCTCCAGCACCGCCTGCACCGCGGCGGCGCATTCCGGGGTCAGGTTCCCGCGGATCACGCCGGCGCCCTGGAAGGTGGTGCCGGCCTGCACGTAGCGGTCGTCGAACCCGTCCTCATCGGCGTCCGGCCGTGAGGCGCGCCACCGCTGCTCCGCCACCGCCGCGATGATCCGCAGGTCATCCAGGGACGCGCCCGCCGTGGCGGCCTGCACCAGGATCCTGATCGTCTCGGCGCGCAGCTCGGCCGGGAGCTTCTTCGTCCACTTCGCGATCGCCAGCGCCTGCGACCTGGAGATACCCGCGTCCGCCAGCGCACCGGCCATCGCGGGGTGATCGCGCAGCAGCCGCATCCGCCACACCTTGGCCCTGGCGTCCGGCCGGGTCATATCGGCCATCGCCATCAGCCACGCCGCCGACGTGCCGTACCCGTCACAGTCGTGGGCGCCGGCCGCGTCGAACCGGGCCAGCACCGAGGCGTGCGCCGCGGTGAACTTCGCCTCGATCTCACCCAGCGACCGCAGCACCTCGCCGCACGCGGCAGGGTCCAGGTCGGCCGCCATCCGGGCCGTTCAGGTAGTCCATGGTGGCGTTCGCCATCCGCAGCGCCTCCGCGACACTGCCGAACACGCGGCCGTCTGCGGTGCACATCCTGAACCACCTCCCCGGGCTACGCCGTGACCGATCGCCTGCCTCTCATTCCCTCGCGCCTTCTTGTGGCCTGATACCAGGATAGCACGAGTGTTCGATATAATACAATTCACGAAAGCAAGATCTTTTATCAGTTCGTATGACACTGACAGGACGCTGCGGGGAGGGTTATCTCGGCTGTGGTGCCCACCTCCGCCGCACTGCGGATCTCCAGAGTGCCGCCCATCGTCTCCGTGAGGGCACGGGCGACAACGAGGCCGAGGCCCGCGCCTGGCTCTGCCGAGCATTCGGCGCCCAGCCGGTCGAACGGGGTGAACAGCCGACTCATCATCTCAGCTGGGATCCCGCGGCCCGAGTCCCGGACCGTCATGGTCACCGTGGACGCGCCGGAGTCCTTCGCCCCGACCTCGACCCAGCCGCCCGCGCAGTTGTAGCGGACGCCGTTGGTGACCAGGTTGATCAGCACCTGGCGGAGCCGGCGCCGGTCGGCGCGGACCGCGCCCCGCCCGGCGCAGACGGCGGGCCGCAGGATGACGTTGCGCTCGACAGCCAGCGGGGCCAGCAGAGCGAGCACCTCGTCGAGCAGGCCGCACAGCTCGACCGGCTCGACCCGGATCGGCAGCGCGTCGGCCTCGATCTTCGCGATGTCGAGCAGGTCGTCGGCCATCGAGAGCACGTGCTCGGTCGCCGCGCCGATGTGCTCGAGCGCCGCCTGCCTGCGGTCCGGTGGCAGGTCCAGGGTACGCAGCAGTTCGGTGAAGCCGGTGATCGCCTGCAACGGGGTGCGCAGTTCGTGGTTGAGCGCCGCAACGAACTCGGATTTCGCCCGGCTGGCGGCCTCCGCCGCCGCGCGGGCGACCTCGGCCTCGAGTCGCGCGCGCCGCTCCCGTTCGGCGGCCCGGCGCTGGGTGATGTCGAGCAGGTTCACGCTCAGGTTCACCGGGACGCCGTCCGCGCCGCTCACGACCGACGCTGCCACGGCGAGGTCGATCGTGCGCCCGTCCGTGTGCCGGGCCGTCGCCTCGTAGTGCACGCTGCCCGCCCGGTCCCTGGCGAGCCGCTCGAGCTGCCCCGCCGTGCCCGCCGTCGGACGCACAACCTCGTCGAGGGCGCAGCCGAGCAGCTGGGGCTCCGTGCGACCGAGCATGTCCCGCAGCGCCCGGTTCACCCGCACCATCCGGCCGTCGACCCCGGCCAGCACCATGCCCACGGCATTGTCCTCGAACGCCCGGCGGAAGCGGTCTTCGCTCTCCGCGAGCGCTCCGAACAGCCCGGCGTGGTCGATCGCGACCGACGCCAGGTGCGTGAAACGGTCGACGAGCCTGCGCTCGCGCAGCGGCGGGCGGTGCGGATGGTCGTGGTAGACCGCGAACGTGCCGACGATGCCGGTGCGGCCCTGGATCGGGCTCGACCAGCAGGAGCGCATCCCGTGTGGTGTCGCGACATCGCGGAACCGCTGCCACCGCACGTCAGACCGAATATCAGCGGCGACGACCGGCGTGCCGAGGTAGGCCGCCGCGCCGCACGATCCCTCCTGGGGGCCGACGAGCAGCCCGTCGATGCGGTCCGAGTAGGCGGCCGGCAGCGACGGGGCCGCGCCGTGGTGCAGCGTCGCTGTCGCCCGGTCAAGCAGCAGGATCGAGCACCGGCTGCCCTCTATCAATTCCTCCAAGGCGACGGCCACGCAGTTCAGGACTTCAGCCAGCGGAGTGCCCGTCGCGATCAGTTCCAGGACCGAGGTCTGCCGGCGGAGCAGGCAGAGGCTGTCGGCATGGTCGAGGTCGAAGCTCGCCCAGGTGTCGGCGGCAACCTCATCCACGCCCATCGGCCGACTCCATGCGGTACCCGACGCCGCGGACGGTCTGCACGACCGGACGGCCGTCACCGCGCAAGCCGAGCTTCTGACGCAGCCGGTGCACGTGCTCGGTGACCGTGGCCTCGCTCTGCCAGCCCTTAGCGCTGCCCCACACGTGCTGCAGCAGCTGGGCTCGGGTGAACACCTGCCGGGGATGCCGAGCGAGGAAGGCCAGCAGGTCGAATTCCTTGGCCGTGAGGTCGACCGGGCAGCCATCGAGCGTGACGTCGCGGCAGGTCTCGTCAACCCAGAGGCCGTCGGCCGGCCTGGCCGAGACGGCGCCGGGGCGCGCGCGCCGCAGCACAGACCGGACCCGCGCGGCAAGCTCCCCTGGCGAGAACGGCTTGACCAGGTAGTCGTCGGCACCGAGGTCGAGCCCGATGATCCGGTCGGTATCCCCGCTGCGACCGGACAGCACGATCACCGGGAGCGGGGTAGCCGCCCCTTCTTCCGTTTCGCGGACCCGGCGCAGGACGTCGAGCCCGCCGACGCCCGGCAGGGAAAGGTCGAGCACCACGAGGTCGGGCCGGTCGTGCTCGATCTGGGCGAGGGCGGCCGCGCCGTCGCCGGCCTCGGTGACCGCGAACCCGTCCGCCTCGAGCTGCCAGGCCACCACCGTCCGCACCCGCTGATCGTCGTCGACGATCAAGACCCGGGAACAGGCGACGTCGGACACGCTCGGACTCCTCGGCAAGGGACGACCGCAGTGTCGCCCGTATCCATAGTGCCGCTGTGGCGAGAGCAGGGCAAGCACGCGTCAGCGCTGCGGAGTTGAGGAAGCGTTGAGGTCCCGTTGGTGCGGTTGTGACGGTCGCCCCTCAGTCTGGAAACGTGCCCGTCCACCCCTGCCTCGATCCACCTCTGCCTGGCAAGGAGGCCGTCTGTTATGAAGCTTGCTCTCTACCTGCCGAACTTCCGCGACAAGGTGACCATCAAGGAGCTCGAAGATCTCACCAGCCTCGCTGAGGACCTCGACTTCGACTCCGTCTGGACGCTCGACCGGATCGTCGTCCCGGAAGCCTCCGACCGCCAGGAGCTCCAGTACTCGTTCGGCATGATGCCGGGGCTTCCCAAGGCCCTGCCGGTGTCCTCGCGGGGAGAGTGGTTCCAGGGCATGCCGCTGATCCCCTGGCTCGCCGCGAAGACGACGAAGGTGCGGATCGGCATGAGCATCACCGACACTCCGTTCCGCGCACCCGGCGTCCTCGCCGCGGAGATGGCGACGATCGACCACCTCTCGGGTGGCCGGCTCAACGTCGGCGTCGGCTCCGGCTGGATGCCGGAGGAGTTCGCGGCCGCGAGCGCCTCCCACATCTTCCCCAGGCGGCACAAGCACGTGCGCGAGACGATCGAGATCATGCAGGGCATCTGGATGAACGACCTCTTCGAGTACCACGGCGAGTTCGCCGACTTCGAGCGGTGCGGGTTCGGGGCCAAGCCGCTGCAGCAGCCGCATCCGCCGATCTTCTTCAGCGGGCTCAAGGACCCGAAGCGCTCGGCGCTGCGCATCGCAAAGTACAACCTGTCGGGCTGGATCGGGATCCAGGACTCGCCGGACGACATCCGGCAGTGGCGCGCCGCCATCCAGCGGGAGCTGGACGAGCTCGGGAGCTCGCGCTCGGTGGACGACCTCGAGATCAGCAGCATGCTCTGGACCGTCATTACAGATGAGAAGACCGATCAGTCGGACAACGGCAGGGTCACCAACCTCATGGTGGGAACCGCCGGGCAGATCACCGACCGGCTTAAGGCGTACAAGGAGGCCGGGCTCACGATGCCGATGATCTGGCCGCCGTTCGCCGACGTGCCGGTCTCGAAGACGCTCGACGACCTCAAGCGGCTAAAGGAGGAGATCCTGCCTCAGGTCGAGGCCTCCTAGGACGGCGCTACGGAGATCGTGGACATTGGGGAGGACTGACTCGATCGTGAACATCGCCGGCCTCCTCACCGACGGGATCGCGCGGGCCGGTGACCGGCTCGCGCTCATACAGGGCTCCCGGGCGCTCACCTACCGGGCACTCGGCGACCGGGTCGCCCGGTTCGCCGCCGGCCTCGCCGGGCTCGGGCTGCGGCGCGGTGACCGGATCGTGCTCCTCATGCCCAACCGCCCCGAGCTCGTCGAGTCGCTGTGGGCCGCCTTCCACGGCGGATTCGTCGCCGTACCAGTCAACTGGCACCTGCATCCCGACGAGGTCGACTACATCGTCCGGCACTGCGGCGCGGCCGCCGTCGTCGTCAGCGACGAGACAGCAGCCGCGACCCGCATCCTCCCGTACGCGGTCCGGGTACTGCGCGTGGCCCGCGGGGACGGATCGGACACCGGGCTCGACTACGAGGACGTGCTGGCCCGGGAGCCGTCGTCCGCGGTGGACACCGGGCCCGAGGACCCGGCCTGGCTTTTCTACACCTCGGGGACGACCGGGAGACCGAAGGGCGCCACGCTCACCCACCGCAACCTCGCCGCGATGACCGAGGCCTACGCCCGCGACCTCGACCCGGTCGCCGACGGAAGCATCTACCTGCACGCCGCCCCCCTGACCCACGGCAGCGGGCTGTACCTGCTGCCGTCGACCGCACGCGGCGCGACCCAGGTCATCGCACCCGGGACCAGCTTCTCGGCCGGCGACTTCATCGGGTTGATCGAAGAGCACCAGGTCACGCACGCCGCCTTCCTCGCCCCGACGATGCTGCGGCGCGTGGTCGACGAGGCGCGCGGCCGGACTTTCCAGACCCTGCGCAGCGTCGTCGTCGGCGGGGCGCCGCTTTACCAGGAGGACCTGCGCGCCGCAGTCGGCGCGTTCGGGCCCATCGTGGTCCAGATGTACGGGCAGGGCGAGGCACCGATGACGATCACCGTCATGCCCGCGTCCGAGGCGCTCGACCATCCCGGCTCGTGCGGACGTGCCTTCCACGGCGTCGAGATACGCATCGCGGACCCGGGCGGCGAGCCCGTGCCGGACGGCGCGGACGGCGAGGTCCTGGTCCGCGGCGACGTGGTGATGCGCGGCTACTGGGACAACCCGGACGCCACCGCGGCCACCCTGGCCAAAGGCTGGCTGCACACCGGCGACATCGGCCACCTCGACGCCGGATACCTGTACCTCACCGACCGGGCCAAGGACGTCATCATCACCGGCGGTTCGAACGTCTACCCCCGCGAGGTCGAGGAGGTCCTGCTCACCCACCCGGCTGTCCGCGAGGCCGCCGTCGTTGGCGTCCCCGATCCCCAGTGGGGCGAGTCAGTGCGGGCGTTCGTCGTCGCTGCCGGAGACCCGACTCCCGGCGAGCTGATCCAGTACTGCCGCGGTCGGCTCGCCTCATTCAAGAAGCCACGCGAAGTGATCTTCGTGACCGAACTGCCCAAGAACGCCGCGGGCAAGATCCTCAAGCGAGAACTCCGCCGGCTTCCGTCCTGACGGTCTTAAAGCA
>CAWFXW010000037.1:0-998926 GCA_963819785.1 uncultured Actinomycetes bacterium
ATACGCTCATATTATTGCGCGGCGGCGTGAGCCGCGCTCAATTTGTAGACTTGCCAGAGGGGGTTGAAGGGGGATGACCTGCTCCCCAAAAACTGGTCCAGGTGGTATGAGAGTCTCTGAGGCCCTGGGGGCCAGGAGACGAACCATGAAGCGACACACGGCCGAGGAGATCATCCCCAAGCTGCGCCAGGCCGAGGCGGGCTCGGCCGGGCCTGACCATCGCCCAGGTCTGCCAGCGCTGGCGTCAGCGAGCAGACCCTGCACCGCTGGCGCAACCAGTACGGCGGCCTCAAGGCCGACGAGGCCAAGCGCCTCAAGGAGCTGGAGGCCGAGAACGCCCGCCTCAAGAAGCTCCTGGCCGAGCTGGCCCTGGACAAGCAGATGCTCCAGGAGGCCCAAAAAAAGTGACGGCCCAGCAGCGGCGGCAGGCGGTCGCTTCCTCCAGGAGCGCTTCGGCGTCTCCGAGCGTCGCGCCTGCCGCGTGCTGGGGCAGCACCGCTCGACGCAGCGGCAGCCGAGCCCGAAGAGCCAAGGAGGAGGAGGGGCGGCTGGTGGCGCGGATGCTGGAGTTGGTGCGGCAGCATCCGCGCTTACGGCTACCGGCGGATCTGGGCGTTGCTGCGGCGGGAGGGCTGGCGGGTCAACCGCAAGCGGGTCTACCGGCTGTGGCGGCAGCAGGGGCTGAAAGTGCCGCAGAAAGCGCGGAAAAAGCGGCGGTTGGGCCCGAGCGCCAACAGTTCGCCTGCGTCGGCCGGAGCACAAGGACCACGTCTGGGCGTGGGACTTCCTGCACGACCGGACCGAGCGACGGCCGGCCGTTGAAGTGGTTCACGCTGGTGGACGAGTACACGCGGGAGTGCCTGGCCCTGGAGGTGGAGCGGGGCATGACGGCGAAGGCGGTGATGCGAGGTGCTGGCGGGGTGGTGCAGGTGCGCGGGGTGCCGGCACATCCGCAGCGACAACGGCCCGGAGTTCATCGCCAAGGCGATCCGGGCCTGGCTGGGCGGACGGGGGCCGGAGACGCTGTACATCGCGCCGGGGTGCGCCGTGGGAGAACGGCTACGCGGAGTCGTTCAACAGCAAGGTGCGGGACGAGCTGCTGAACGCGGAGGAGTTCGGGACGGTGTGCGGAGGCACAGGTGCTGGCGGAGGAGTGGCGGCGGGACTACAACCACGTCCGGCCGCACAGCTCGCTGGGGTATCGGACGCCGGCGGAGTTTGCGTGCGATGTGTCCAGCGAGCCGTAAGTCCTGCTCCGCTACGCTCCGCAGGACTTACGGCACGCCCGGCCACAGGCAGGGTCAACGCGAACCCCGATACTCTCATAACCCCTGGCACTAAAAATGGGGGCAGGTCACCGCTTTGTGGCCCATCAACATGTCGCTTGATAGAACGGACCGCCGATGAATTGCCTCGTCGAACTAACTGCGCGGAAATGGTCTCGGAGTTCACTTATCTGGCGAGTACGATGCAATGGCGGCCGAACGGGTGTCTCGTGCTTAGCAATCTGTTCCCGTTGTCGAAAGCTGAAGCGGGATGTAGTGCAATATTGATTTTCGATCTACCGCTGTTTTTTGCCGAGGCGTGGCGTTTACCACCCACCGTCAACCTAACGCTGCGTAGCCGCATCCAAACAGCAAGAAGTGACATTTTCTGAGGTCTGGGCAGGAAGATTTGGACCTCTATTAGGGCAAAGGAACAAAAGTTTTTTCAGCGCTTTTCATCGCCCTGTCTGCTGACACGTGCTCAAAGGCGAAAACACCTGAAATACAAGTACCACTAAATGGTGCGAGGTAGAACTCGCCTGCATTCACGTTTTCTACGTCAATCGGCAAACATCTGCGCAAGAAACGCAGATGTGCGGCTGGAAGAACTTGAAGATACTAGAGTTCGACGCGTCCGATGACCGCGAGGTTCTTATCGCTGAAGCCACGCAATTCCAATGTTGCTGGACCCTGCACCCAGGAAGGGAGGTCCAGGGTCGCTTGGCCGTTCACCAGGTCGCCGGTGGTGACAGGTCGACCGTTAGAGTAAACGTCCACTCGGGTGACGTTTTGGCCCTGGACTTGTAAGTTACGCGGTTGCGCGGGCGGAGCCTGTCCCGTCAGGGCGTAGACAGTTTCCGTTGCCAACATGTTGGGCGGCCTTCCGAAGCAGGTCGACGTTTTCTTCCAGCACGTCACTGCGGGTCATTGAGTGCAATTCGTTGGGCTCGACACCGAGGTCCTCAACCGGTACGCCGGCGTAGGTCGCCGAACTCGCGTCGTGCGACGCAGCGCGACCCTGAAGGCTGCCCCTTCGGGTAGCAAGCCGAAGTAATTCGGCAGGACTTGGCCTAGCAACCTGTATTCCCAGACGTTGGCACCACCCGCCCCGGTATGCTGATGGACTCCGAGGATTTTGCCGATCTTGTGGTCCTGAAACCCTGCCGTGAAGATGTCCGTGGTGCTGTAACACAGGGCGTCGATTATGAGCACGATTGGCCCTTGGTACTGCTGACCAAGGCGATTGTAATCGTCAATGTCTTCAAGAGCGAAGCCCTGCGAGTAGATTTCTCCCGTCTCAATACCGAGTGGATTGACGGTACCACTGCGACAGACCGTAGGGGCGGAAGCGTCGCAGAGGTCCAGCGTGATCGCGCTGTTGATAAAGTGGAATCTCTCCGGCTCAATGCGCCGCGGGGTGAGTACTTGTAAGCAAGCGCTCGCCTGCAAGGATATTGCCACCGCCGTTGCCGCGCACGTCGACGATGAGGCCGTTACGAGGCAGTAGACGGGATATGCGGATGAACTCGGTGACGAAGGCGTCTTCGTCGTACACCATGAAGGTGTAGATGCGGATGTACCCGAGGGGGCCTTTGGGGCCCGAACGGTTTTGAAGGCAAAGACGTCGGGCATAAGGCTAACGTTGGGGAGGGCAGGTGCGGCGCCGACGGCCGCCTTGACGGCGGTGTCCATCTGCTTTTCCATCGCCATCGCCTGGGAAAAAACAGGGCCTTTTTGGAGCGACGCACAGATTCAGTCTGAACATCGACCCCGATTCGGGGCCTGACGGACCGGAGCTGCCAGCGTCGCGTTGGGAGCGACCAGCGGCAAACCGGCATTGAGCGCGGCCACCGCCATGCGCTGTTCGGTCCTAACGCTGTCCGGGTCGAACAAAGCTTTGCGGGCACGACGGACCGCTTCGGTGCGGTCGTCGACGCCCAGGAAGCGGGCCACTTCCGGGCCAGCGGCACTCATGTTAATTCCAGTTGGCGAGGCTGGCGGCGCGAAGACCTGCCAATCGAAGCGGAGCTCCCGTAGCTGTCCTTCGCTCTCATAGATTACGACGACCCAATCCTCGTCGGGTGGCGCCGTTAGATCCATGGGCCGTAACGTCAGCGCCTCTAAACCGCGGGCGTGCCGGGCGTCTTCATTGCTGCCCGCCTCGCCTGAGCGTTCAACTCGACGACCCGGTCAATCAGCGTGCCATTCCAGTATTTTAGCACAACGCCCTGCTTGAACTCGGTATGGGCAGACCCGGGGAGCACCTTCGTGACCACGTAATGCCTAACCGGCGGAGAACCTTCGAAGTATTCCTCAACAAGGAATGGCAAAAAGGCGGTTTGGTTCTGGTACGAAACTGGCAAGATGTAGTTGGTGTGCAAGTCGCGCAGCGAGTGGAAAATAGCAATCATCTCGTCGTGGAAACCGCGCATCGCTCAAGGAGACGCTACGTTGCTTGAGAATCTTCAGTGCGCCTGGTTCGGGTCTATCGCATGCATTGCGCGTTTGAGGGGCAGGTGCACGTATACCTGATCGAGCATGAACATGGCCGCTTCAATAATTTGCATTCGTTCAGCTTGGTTAAGCTGTTGCACGGTGCTGCGGAAGTCTTTGAGGAGACGTGCATCCGGAGGGCCGGTGCCCATTCCGGTACCGGTGGGCAGGGCAGCTCCAGCGAGGCCGGTGCTGGCGGCTGCCGACCCTCGGCGTAATCGCTGCGCCTGGCATCTGTGCGTTCCAACAAGGTCAGGACGCGGTTTCCAAGAGGCGAAGCATGGTTTGTATCAGAATCCCATTATCTCCTTGGGTCACCTCGTCCACGCTGATGTCTCCGGTGGTGGTCGCGCCCTGCATTCCAATGGGCAATTTGGGTTTGGGGATTGGCTCCGAGCCTACTTTGACACGTATCGGCCTGGCTGGTTTCGACTTTGCCTTGCCGCCACTAGCGGCATCAGATTTCTTGGCACGCCTGGCCATGAACTTTATCTCCCAGACGCGCTTGGGCTCCCGGGCAGTCAACTCGCGAGTCCGGCACGTTGCGGCGGGGAAAACATACGGAAGGGCTAAGCCGTTTCTGCAAAAACCCGTTCAGGATGTGCAAAAACGGCGTGCGGTCCGCCCCTGCGGACACGGCACGTGATGAGCCGGCCTGAGCCGAGCGAAAACTGTTGCACCGCTGCCCGGGGAGGTCGACGTAGACCGTTTGCCCGGACGCATGCTCAAACAAGTTGGCGAACCCGGGAACTGGCAGTCGCTCTGCACGTCGATGAGTGCGGTTACAAAACCGGCGAAATCGCCCGGGTCTTTAAGGCTGGCGAGTTTCGACCGCGAATGTCAGCCCAGTTTTCAATGGCTTGCATCAACCCGCGCCCCACGTGTCACAGTACTAGTAACTATTGTACTCCCTTCGAGCCATGCGGCACAACCACCAGGCACCCGAGGTTTAATTCGAACCCACGCTCCGCGCACGGCCTCCCAATAGTGACCTAAGAATCGGCAAAAGACAGGCCGCCTAGCACGTCACTGGCCGCGATTTTGCACCTTATCCGCCTTGACCGCCCTTCAGGCGATTTTCAAGCGAGACAATGCGGGCCTCGATTCGGCGGAGCCAATCAGCCGTGGCCAAGGCTGGGGCAGTGGCCAGTGCCGACACCGGGATCGGCAGAACGGCCACATTGGCAGTCATGATTGATCCGGATGGGCCGATACCTGTCAGGTTCACATGCGTATCGACTCCAACGTAGGACCTCGAACTGGGGTTCGTCATGGCGGTACAGCCGGTGTTCTGGGCGTGCCTGGGTACGGGTCCTCGCCATTGTCGCCGCGATTCACCGCTAGCTCCAAGTCGCGCTTGCCGTCAGCCTGAAGCAGCGCCACTTTGTAATGGGCCAAGTTGGTATTGTCCGGCACTGCATCATCGATGTGCCAGAGCAGCAGGCCGGGGCCAGGAAGGGACACGTCGAAGCCAGTCTGCTGACGGTTTTCGAGCAAGAAATACTCATTTCCTGCAGCCCCATCCGTCCAGAGGCGGAACACCATAAAGGAGCTCTTGACGTCGGATATTTGGATCAGCCCGTCGGTGCCGACAACCTGCACGGACGCCCAGCCCTGGTTAATTTTGCACCACGTGCAGGGGTGCACGGGCGTCCCCTTGCCCCCCCAACTGCCGCCCGACATTAAGCACCAGTTGCCAATACCTTCTGATACATTGGTCGTGTCGTAAAGGTCAGGAAAGCCAAAAAGCAAGTGGCCGAGTTCATGGCAGCAGACGCCGATGTGCGGCGTCTCCGGAACCGTGAGGTAACCGTAAACCTGGACACTGCCGACTGTCACGGGGCCGCCCTCGACGGTCCATTTGTGGGACCAAATCTGGTTGATGTTCCCCGTGACTTCGGCACCCGGCATCGGCATGGACCACGATGAATGCGTCAACAAAGCCGTCATGGTCGTTATCGTAGGGCGTGAAATCGCCGACCACGGGGATCGCGGCTGCTAGGGCATCCCGGGCCATGGTCTGCGCGTTTGGTGTGGCACTCCCGATCCCCGAGTGGCCGTTCGCGTAAGTCGCCAGAGTGTTGGGCAACCGGAAAGGCCCGACCACCGTTCCCTGAATGTCGACAAGGCCGTGCGTGATCTCCGCATAGTACTCGCGAACGCTCTTTGTAGGTATCACTCCTCGCGAGAAAAAAAGATTTTGGAAATGCGCTTGGTCTTGCTGCATCGGCTGATCTTCGAAGTCAACCAGCACGACGATTACCCGCAGAGCGCCGCGAAGCGGCGGCAGTCTGGGGAGGGGCACTTCGGATGAGGCTGGCCGCGGTACCGGGCTGAAAGAAGCTGGGCGGGTAAATAATTCCGTCATTGAAGCCAGGCCGCTGCGGCTCCTGGAATTGAAACATGGCGCTGGCAAACCGGCCGCCGCAGCATGGATTGCTGCGTACTGCTTGCGAATCCGGGCCTGCAAGTCCGGGTGGGCCGCCACCATGCAGCGTTGGCCATTTTCGGACGCAAGGCGCGTGGCGACCAATTGACGTCAGATTCCGTAACAGGGCTGTGTCGTCAGTCATTCGCCCCCGAGAAGCCTCAAAAGTATGTTCGCGTTGATTCCAGATACGTCGCTCTTGAAACGGTACTGCGGGATGCCCGTCTACAGTGTTCATTGGAAAGATCGGATTGCGGGGATATCAGCGATTACAACCATCGCATGATCATTCATTGCTTCGACCACGTAGCGGTGTTGGGGGATGCTCCCGTCGCCCGTCGCAGTATGTCCGGCAACTCCAATCCTTCGACCAAAACGCCTGAAGCTGTTCACCAGTTCTTTGCTTGAAAAGCGCACGTATTGGTAAACAGCTACCCCTTATTTTTCTTCCTTTTCTCGCTGTCTTTCCCTAGTTTGTCCGCGAATTTGTGAAGTTGCTGCGCAAGCTCCGCCATTTTGCTAAATTCCAACTCGTCTCGAAATCGTTCCAACACCTTCTCCAGCCTGGGCCAGGATTCTTGGGTATGTATCGAGTTTGCCCGCCGTCTCGCCTTCTTTCGGGCTGTCCCAACGATTTCCTTAGCTAAAGCCGCCGTGATAGCCTCTCCCGACTTCACCCGGTCGAGAGCGGCTTGGCGAGCCAAACGGCGTGGATGCGGCAGCGAGGAGATAAGCGGCAGTCGGAGCGAGAGCCAAATCGGAAATAATGTCCGTTTTGACCCCAAACACTTCGGCCACGTCCATAAAACTTACTAGCCGTCCGGTCAGTCCAACCAAATTCCCCAACCAGCCAAGGTCCGAAATGCCCGTGAGGCAAGGCATCTTTAGCCCGGAGCAGGGCATTGCCAACTTCAATAATGTTTTCAATTGTCCGTTTGACATTTTCCTTGATCGATTCAGCCGCCAACCGAAGTTGTCCGGCGACTTTTGAATCCAAGAGCGAATAGTCAAACGCAGCTGAGCCAGTTACCAATGCGAAATCGCGTTTGTATGGCATAGTCGAAGTCGCCTTTGTTCACGGAAAACACGCTGAATACATCTTCCTCCAATAGATTAACGCCAGAACCTGTCTGCAATTCTTGGACGATCCGCCCAGTCATGGACTCGCGGCTTGATCCTGGGGGACAAGGCTGCCTTTGCTTCCGGCGCACATCGCGATAAGTCGTTCTAAGGGTGTCACTTGCGACCATACTTTTGCTAACATGTTCTACAATTCCCACGACGCTTCGACGGCCCCGCATCTGCGAAGCCTGTGAAGGCGTTCGGGCTGGTGACCGCGTAGGGATGCCAAAGCATCGCTGACTACCACTGAGTTGAATAAAACGAGCGTCGCACCCCTAACGGTGGGCTGAGGCGGTACAACTTGTCGATTTCGCCACAAAACGGTCGCGGTAGGGGTAGCACACCAGCGCCAGCCTAATGGCACCTTTGCTACCTCACACACTCGCCGCCTAAAACATTTTCGTCTCTCCAACCCACGGCCACCATGACCGTGGGTTAGGACCCCGGCAGAAAATGTTTGGGCGAGATACCGCGGGGTCGATGCCGATACCGAGGCAACATTGCCGCAGCGAGACAAGCCAGCAACCAGATTTGGCCAGGATTGCAGGCCATGTTTATTTCAGGTGGGACTGGTCACCGCCCGTCGTCTATTTCGCCTTTTTGCTGCACTCCCAGCCAGGTCAACGGTGTGGTGACATTGAAGTATAGGGTCACCGCTTTGCCCGTCTTTTCCTCCACCCCTTCGATGCGGTCGAACTTTTGGTCGCCTTCTGCGACAATCAAGGGCTTGTCTGGTCTTGCGGAATTACAAGGCGCCAGGACGGCGGTCTCTTCGTCGATGGTGATGACAGCGTAAGCGGTAGCGGGCGTTTTGCCACTGCCTGACTTCAGGATCGACTGGATCAGGCCCTCGGCGACATTTTTGTGGAATTTCGCGCACTCTTCGTTGCCAAGTTCCTTATGGGCACGGTAAGCCGCCAGGTGGGCCGCCCAATCGATGTATTTGGACTTCAGGATTTTGTCTGCCAGCCCGAGCGCCAGGTGGTGTAATCCTTCTTGTCCAGGGCTGCGTTCATGGCCTCGGCGGTTTTGTCCTTATCGCCATAGGGCTTGTACAAGGGCGTTTGCGTGAAAGCCATGCGCAGTTGGAAAAAGTCAGCCTTGAGATCGGCATTCTTGACGCGATCCAGCAATTGCTGATAGGACAGGTTCGTCTTTTCCTGGGCATTTCCTTTTAGGAGGCAACCCAACACCAGAATGGCGATCCAGGCAATACGCGCTGACAATTCGCACCTCGCAGATAAAGGCCGCACCTAGCTCCCAAGAACAAAGGCGACAAAACCCTCGCTAGGCCGCACGTTGTGAATTTCGACATAATGCCTCAGCCCGTCAGGCCACCGCCAATCCCCGTATACAAATTCGCAGCTTCCGACGGCGCTCATGCATAACCGGCAAAGACTCAGTCCCCGGTAAGCAACTTGTTTGGCTTGGGCCTCTTTGCCCGTTAGCGCAAAAAGGAACTCTTGTTGACCGTCCCACGGCTGAGCATTAGCCTGCGGAAACGGCAGTTGCGAATTGTCCGGGTGCGGCTGTCAGCCGCCAGTAGCCTTCGACCTTCATGTCGCCACCTTACATTCCTTGACATCCTCGGTCGGCAAGGATGTCGTTTTTTATCAGCCCCAGAAGCTGATGAGTCAAGGGGCGGCCTAACTCTCGACAATTATCAAAAGCAGATAGAACTGTTCTGCTTCTTCTCTCGGCGAAAAGGAGGCGAATGGTGGTGCCGTTCGTCAAAATATGGGGCTCTTTGCCTTGCTTCCGCCATCCAATACCGTTTTTCAGAGCCGCTCTGAGATTGCGAGCATGGTAACGCCCTTCTTCTCTTTGCAAAATACTCCTCCCTGTCTTGCTTCCCGTCGCCGTCGCCTCGCCGTATGGGGTGGTCGATGAAGGCGCACCGGGCAGGATGCCCGGTATAATTGCGCCGCGGCCACCCCAGAAGGCGGGGCAGAGGCGGCGTGCATTGGGACGCATCCTTGAGCCTGAGCTGAGCCGGTGGGGTGGTCGGATTTCGCCTTATGGCCATTGAGGTCATTTCGACGGACCTTCCTTGCTGCCAGGTTCGTTGTTCTCCACGGAGCAAGCTACGGCGTCCTGCTAGCTAATCCCCCCGTCCAGGTGCCCTCGGGCATTTTTCCCATACAATCTTCACGGTAAATGTAAGGACATTATAAATCCAGCGAGAAAGAAAGCATCATGCCGAGACCCAAGGGCAAATCCAGCAATTCGACCGGCACGGGAACCAAAGGCCAAGGCGTGGCCGGCTTTTTCCGACCCATTTTCGCCGCCAACAAAAAGCTGCTCAAAAACGCGGAGCAACAAGCAAGTGCTTGCCATGTGGTTGGCGGCCAATCCTGACTACAAGGAAGTTCCCAATAACGTGAAAGTGGGATTGGCGAACCTGAAAAGCACCATGCCGCTCGAAGATCCGAAAACGCCGCAGCAAGAAAGCTGCTTTGGAAGTGGCCTCGGAAACGGCGGTTGCCAAATCCAAGACCGCACTGCCGTTATCCAGTGATGCCGCCGACGCCGGGCTGGAAAGGGTTGAGATGCTGATTGACGAATGCCTGACGCTGGCCAGAAACATTGATCGCAAAGGATCGCTCGACAATGTTGTTGTGGCGCTGCGGATCGCCCGCAACCGAGTGGTTTGGAAACTTGGGGAGGATTAACCCGGAGTCGGGAGGGCGTCATTGGCCTTCGCAAAAGCGCGGGGGCTTCGCGTGGTATCATCAAAATGCAGATTGGCGTCCATCGCGTTTGTCGCTTTTTTGTGAAGAGGATGTCACGAATCTACCGGGAGCAGTGCAGTCGGTTGCCGCTGGTGCCGCAATTCTTGAAGCTGCCTTGCCGCAGACGTGTGATTGGGGTCAATGACTAGGATTTGGACAAGTTCTTTCTCCGCTTGGTCAAGATTCTTCCCCTGGCCGATCATGATGGTGGTTAGCTGCATCCGCAGCCAAACAGAGCGAGGGGCTGCGGCAATTGCGTTCTCCAAAATCTGGCGAGCCGCCGGGTAATCGCTCCGCGCTGAACAAACCCGAGACCGTACCACCGAAACAACCTGCTGCATCTCTGAAATATGGCCCATCTCCCCAATCAACTGCTCCACCTCGGCTGCGCGGCCTTGTTCCAAACAGATTTCGGCCAAGCCCAGCCATGCCGGTCCAAAGCGTGGGCTTTCCTTGCTCGCGGCACGCCAATGGGTTTCCGCATCGGCAAGCCTGCCGGACGTCCGGTGAATCAGCGCAGCTGGTGCCTTGTTAGATGACCATGAATGCCGGCGTTGACCGCCACGAAGCAAGGACGCGGCGGCAGGTGCAATACTTCCTCGAAACACCGCTGAGCCTCGGCCCAATCCTCCCTGGTCTTGTAATGCAACCCCTCCTCGAACCACAGCTCGGGGTCTTGGGGGAACCGAGCTTTGCCTTCCCGGCACCAACGAAGTCCTTCCTCAACACGGTCCAGGCCGCGCTGGATTTGGGCCAAGACCACATATGCCTTGGGCAAGAACGTGGCACCCTGGCGAGCGGTGGCCACGCATTTCTCCAACCACCAGGCAGCTTTGGGGGTGTCGCCCATATCGCGACAGGTCGCTCCCAAATTAAACAGTGTGAATCCTTCGTCCGGATGGTCGTGGTTTTCCAGGAGCAATAGGCGGAAGTTGCGTATCAGCTTGCGTTGTCGTGCCGCGCGGTTCTTGATAGCCGGTGTGATGCAGGACGATGTCGGTGAACACGACCTGATCCCCGACCTCGCGCAGGCGGGAAGGATTTGCTCGTGGACGCGATAGCGCCAGCCCACGCCTGGCCGCTTGCGAAACAGGCGGGCATGGTCCACAGCGAGGGCGGAGCCCGCGTCTTGGGGAGGGAGCGAATACTGCTTCATCATGTAAGCGCGGTTTTCCTGCGCGCAGCATGCCGAGCAAGCGTTTGAGCAGCGCAGGTTTTTTCTCGTCAAAGCTTTCGTCGGCGTCGAGCCACAGTATCCACTCGCCGCTAGCGTGGCGCAGGGCCTCGTTACGCGCGGCGGCGAAGTCGTCCACCCAGGGAAAATCAAACACTTCGGCATCACACTGCCGGGCCACTTCCTTGGTCCGGTCGGTGGAGCCGGTATCGACGACGATCATATTGGCGACCAGTTTGGCCACGGAGTGCAGACAGGTTGCCAATGTCGCCTCTTCGTCGCGGACAATCATGCACAGCGAAACAGGGGCCGGAGGACCTTGGACCAAAGATGGCGATTGGGTCATGCCAACTTCGATTGTTGCCGTATCCTGGCCACTTTCCTCTTGTCGCGGTTCCTCGCTGGGTTGGTCGGTCACAGGAGAAGAAATGCGGTTTTCCAGGCGGTACAAAGGCGAAGGAACTGACAACTTGGAAGATTTTGCCAGAGATCGGGGCATCTTGATTTCCTTGGCCTCTGGGGGCGGCTCCTTGCCAAAATGCACGTAGTGGTTCTTGTGCCGGGTGCGGTAGTTGACCGTGGCCTGGTTGACATCAGGGCGCGTTTGAGCTTGGCGTTCTTGATTGCGTTCCAGACCAGGCGGTCGCCGACTTCTACTTTGGAGCGCGGCAGCAAGTACCACACGGCGGCCATGCAGAATGCCTTCTGCGTCAGAAACAAGCAATTGGTATCGGCGAAGGTGTCGCCATTCACTTCTGGACATGGCCCAAGGAGCTGACCCTGAAGGTCATACAGTGTCCGGTCGCAGGTACAGACTGCCGCTCCAGTGCGCTGGTGGAGGATCTGCAAAAGCTGCAAATGCTCGGGCTCGTACCAATTGTCGGACTACTCTATAGAGTATTAAAGTCTTCGCGATCATGAAGTTTCGCTTCTGTGTTCTGATTGATGCCTTTCCGCAGGCCGCCGCGGTGCCTATCACAAACACCAGGGCCGTTACGAGAGGACGTAGGTGCCAGGGGCCGGCTCCTTGGGCGGGAAGCGGGAGCTGCCAATGGCCTGCGGCGCCGCGACCTGCTCGCCGGAACGCTCGGCCAGCCAGCCGACCCAGTGCTCCCACCAGGATCCCTCGTGCCGTTCCGCGGCCGCCAGCCAGTCGTCAGCCTTGGGCGGCGTGGCCGGGTTGACGAAGTAGCCGAGGCCGCGGTGCTTCGGGTCGGCCACCACGGTCTGGATGTGGCCGCTGGAGCACAGCACGAACTCGGCGTGCCCGGAGACCAGCTGAGTGCTCTTGTAGCTGGTCTGCCACGGCACGATGTGGTCGGTCAGCCCCGCGGCCACGTACGTGTCGCACGCGATGCGGGACAGGTCGATCGGCGTGCCCAGGATGGTCATGGCGCCCGGGTGCACCATCTGGTTCTCCCCCACCATGTCCAGCATCTGGCGGTGGAAGGAGGTGGACAGCCGGGTGGTGTCCGCGTTCCAGGCCAGGATGTCGAAGGCCGGCGGCTCCTGGCCGAGCAGGTAGTTGTTGACCCAGTAGTTCCAGACCAGGTCGTTCGGGCGCAGCCAGGCGAACGTCGACCCCAGCTGCCAGCCCTCGATCACGCCGGCGGGCCGGGACACCTGCTTGGCCAGCGCGAGCAGTTCCGGGGTGGCGAACAGGAACATCCGCCCGTCGGAGTCGCAGTCGAGCAGGGTGACGGTCAGCGTCACCGAGTGGATCCGGTGGTCGTCCACGGCGGCCAGGTGCGCCTCGGCCAGCGCGGCGGTCATCCCGCCCAGGCAGCCGCCCATGATGTTCACGTCCGGCGCGCCGGAGACCTCGCGGACCACGTCGACGGCGTCGATCGTGGCCTGCACGTAGGTGTCGAAGTCCCAGTCGCGCTGGGCCTTGGTCGGGTTGCGCCAGCTGATCCCGTACACCTGGATCCCCTGCTTGAGCAGGTACTCGTACATGCTGCGGCCCGGTGCGAGGTCGAGCGCGTAGTACTTGTTCACCTGCGGCGGCACCACGAGCATCGGGCGGTCGTAGACCGTCTCGGTCTGCGGGGTGTACTGCATCAGCTCGAACACCTCGTTGCGGTAGATGACCGAGCCGGGGGTGGCCGCCAGGTTTTCGCCGATGGTGAACGGCTTGCGGTCGACCATCGACGGCATCCCGTGGTTGTGCCGCAGATCGCCGACCCAGTTGGCCAGCCCGCGGCGGATGCTGCCGCCGCCGGTGTCGTACAAGCGCTTGACGGCCGCGGGGTTAGTGGCGAAGAAGTTGGTCGGCGCCAGGGCCTCCCGGAGCAGGACCGTCCCGAAGCGCAGCCGTTCGACGCCCTTGCCGGTCAGGCCCAGGTTGTCGAGATAGCGCTCCATCGCGGAGCCCCAGGTGAGGTAGCTCTGCATGGTCGCCCGGAACAGAGGGTTCTGCTGCCAGGCCGGGTCGGTGAAGCGCTTGTCGCCCTTCTCTGGCGCGACCTGCGACCGGCCGAGACCGATCTTGACCACTTCCTGGCCGAGGTCGGGCACGGTCCGCGAAACCGCCAGCGGGTTGCGCGTGGCCACCCGGCCCAGGAAACGCAGACCGCCGGCCGTCTCGCGGAGGCCGAGGATCTCGGCCGGGCCGAGCTTCCTGGCAGCGGACGCCTTGGCCTCGGCCTGCGCCTTGGCCTGCGCCTTCGCCTTGGCCTGCGCCATGGCGGGGGTCTTGGCGGGCGGCCGGGGCGGCGGGACCTGGTTCCCGTTCTGGGTGCCCTTGGTGGTCTTGGTAAGCGGCGTTCCGCCGCGTGGAGTTGTCATGACAGCCTCTCTATGATCATGGCCATGCCCTGGCCGCCGCCGACGCACATGGTTTCCAGTCCGATGGACTGGTCGCGGGTGCGCAGGTCGTTGAGCAGCGTGGCCAGGATGCGGACCCCGGTCATGCCGAATGGGTGGCCGAGGGCGATGGCGCCGCCGTGCGGGTTGAGCTTGTCGCTGAACGGGTCGACGCCGATGCCGCGGGCCGACGGGATGACCTGGGCGGCGAAGGCCTCGTTGATCTCCACCACGTCCACGTCATCGATGGTCATCTTGGCCCGCTCCAGGGCCTGCCGGGATGACTCGATCGGGCCTAGGCCCATCATCTCCGGTTCCAGCGAGCTGACGCCGGTGGCGACGATGCGCGCGATCGGCGTGATCCCCAGTTCCTTGGCCAGGGCCGCCGACATCACGACGGTCGCGGCGGCGCCGTCGTTGAGCGGGCAGGAGTTCCCGGCGGTGACCCGGCCGCCCTCGCGGAAGACCGGCTTCAGCGTGGCCAGCCGCTCCAGGCTGGTGTCCGGGCGGGGGCCGTCGTCGGCCGTCATGGTGGCTCCGGAGGCCAGCGGCACCGGGATGATCTCGCCGGCGAAGATCCCGTCCTGGGTGGCCTTGACCGCGCGCTGCTGGCTCTGCAGGGCGTACCGGTCCATCTCCTCCCGGGTTATGTCGTACTTGTCGGCCACGTTCTCGGCCGTCTCGCCCATGCTCATGAAGGCCTGAGGGAGGCCCTCGGCGTTGCCGGCCTGCAGCCGCGGGTTCTGGGTCTCCGGCTGGTCGCAGAACTTCCCGAGCGGCGAGCGGGTACTGGACTCCACGCCCACGCACAAGAACGCCGAGCCCTCGTCCGCCTTGATGGCGTGGAAGGCCATCCGGACCGCCTGCAGCGACGAGGCGCAGTACCGGTTGACCGTGGTCCCCGGGGCTCCGACTCCGGCCAGGATCGAGATGATCCGGGCCATGTTGTGCGACTGCTCCCCGCCGGGCAGAGCGCAGCCGCAGATCACGTCGTCGATCTGGCCGCGGTCCAGCTGCGGGACGCGCTTGAGCACCTCGCTGACGACGTAGGCGCCCAGGTCGTCGGGCCGCTGGTCGATGAGCGAGCCCTTGAAGGCACGGCCTATCGGTGTCCGGCCGATGCTGACGATGACGGCTTCTGACATCACACTCTCCTCGAATCGTTGTCCAGGGTTCCTTCGGCCTTGCGGGCCCGAAGCAGTTTCTTGTCGTACTTGCCGACGCTGGTGCGCGGCACCTCGTCGACGAACGCCCAGTGGTCGGGCAGCCACCACTTGACGACTCCCTGGCTGGACAGGTGCTCCCTGAGTTCCTCCGGAGTCACCGACTGGCCGGGCACGAGGACCACGCAAGCCATCGGCCGCTCGCCCCACCGTTCGTCGGGCACGGCGATGACCGCGGCCTCGCGGACCGCCAGGTGGGTGAGGATGGCAGCTTCCAGCTCGAGCGTGGAGATCCACTCACCGCCCGACTTGACCACGTCCTTGGCCCGGTCGCTGATCGTGATATACCCGTGGGCGTCGATCCGGCCGACATCCCCGGTGCGCAGCCAGCCGTCGCGGAACTTCTCCGGCGCCGGATCCTTGTAGTAGGCGGTCGTCACCCACGGCCCGCGCACCTCGATCTCTCCGGTGGCGTGCCCGTCGCGGGGCAGCACCTTGCCCTCGTCGTCGATGACCCGGGCCTCCACGCCGCCGAGCGGGCGGCCCGCGGTGGACCGGTAATCTAGCGCGCGTTCGGCCGGCTCGTGCTTGGGCGGCCAGGCCAGCGAGGCGACCGGGCTGGTCTCGGTCAGGCCCCAGCCCTGGACGACCCGCACCCCGAGCCGGTCCTGGCAGGCCTTGATCAGGCTGCGCGGGACCGCGGCGCCGCCGGCCATGATGAGGCGCAGCGAGCTCAGGTCCACGCTGGCCGGGTCCAGGCCGAGAACGTCGAACCACACCGTGGGCACGGCCATGGCCATGGTGGCCCGCTCCGCCGCGATGAACCTGGCCAGGGGCGCGGCCTGCGCGAACCGGTTCGGCAGCAGCAGGTCGGCGCCGACCAGCCAGGCGGCGTACGGTATCCCCCAGGCGTTGCCGTGGAACATGGGCACCACCGGCAGGACCCGGTCGTGCTGGTTGAGCGCGAGGGCCTCGCCGGAACTCACCCCCAGCGTGTGCAGGAAGGTGGAGCGGTGGCTGTACACGACGCCCTTGGGCAGGCCCGTGGTCCCGCTGGTGTAGCACATCGCGGCGGCGGCGTGCTCGTCGATCTCCGGCCAGGAGTAGCCGGGCCTTTCGGCGGCGAGCATCTCCTCGTAGTCCAGGTGCGCGGGCAGCGCGGACCGGTCGCCGTCGCCGTAGACGATGAGGTGCCTGACCGTCTTGACCTCGTCTCCGCCGTCGGCCAGGACCGGCCCGAGAACGCCGGCCAGGCTGGCGTCGGCGATGATCACGGAGTCCTCGGCGTGGCCGATGATGTAGCGGAGCTGGTCGGCTGAGAGCCGGATGTTGAGGGTGTGCATCACCGCGCCCATGCCGGGAATGGCGAAGTACGCCTCCTGGTGCTCCTGGTTATTCCAGCCGAAGGTGGCCACCCGGTCGCCCTGCTCGACGCCGAGGCGGCGCAGGCCGGCCGCCAGCTGTTCCGCGCGGTCGGCCAGGGCTCCGAACTCGATGCGGCGGGCGCCGTCGGCCTCGCAGGTGACGACCTCGCTGTCGCCGTACAGGGACCGGCCGTGCTCGAAGATATGCCCGATCGTGAGCGGGAAATCCATCATCGTGCTGCGCATAACGCGCCTCCCTTTCTCAACCGCCAGAGACGTGGGTGTGCTGACCGGCCCAGTGCGGTTCGCGCAACTCGCGCTTGAGGATCTTGCCCGCCGCCGACTTGGGCAGCGGCTTGGTCCGCAACTCGATGCACTTGGGCACCTTGAACCCGGCGATCCGCTGCCGGCAGTGCGCGACCAGCTCCTCAGAGCTCACCGGCTGCCGGGCGTGCACCACCGCGTAGACCGACTCGCCCCAGCGCGGGTCGGGAACGCCGAAGACCGCGACCTCCTCGACGGCGAGATGACTGGCCAGGGCATCCTCGACCTCGGTGGAGTAGATGTTCTCGCCGCCGCTGACGATCATGTCCTTGGCCCGGTCGACCAGGTAGAGGTAGGACTCGTCGTCCCGGTACCCCAGGTCGCCGGTCAGGTACCAGTCCCCGCGCATGACCTCGGCCGTGGCCAGGGGCTTCTGCCAGTACCCGGCCATGACGCTGGCGCTTCGCACCAAGATGTCGCCGACCGTGCCGGGCGGCACGTCCTGGCCCTCGTCATCGGTGATCCGCACCTCGACGCCGGTGGCCGGCTGGCCGCAGGAGCGGACGCGCGGGGTGTCGAGGATGAGCTCCTCGTGCGGCAGGAGGGTAGTGATCGGGGTGGCCTCGGTGGTGCCGTACACGTGCAGCAACTCTGCTCCGGCAAAGGCACGGCGGGCCAGCTTCAGGGTCTGGGCCGAGATGGGCGAGGCGCCGTGGCTCAGGTAGCGCAGCGAGCTGACGTCTCGCGGGCGGGCGAGCTGCGCGTTGGCCGTCGCGGCGAGCATGGTGGGCACCAGCAGCGTGTGGGTGACCGCCTCGCGCTCGATCAGGTCGAGGGCCAGGTCAGGGTCGAACCTGGGCATGATGACGTGGGTCCCGCCGGCCCAGACGGTGGCCAGCGTGCCGATGATGCCGCCGGTGTGGAACATCGGCGAGGCCACCAGCCAGCGCGTCTGCCGGTCGAAGGGCCAGGTAGCCATGAAGTGCAGCGCGCTGGCGACCAGGGTCCGGTGGGTGTGCATCGCGCCCTTCGCGGCGCCCGTGGTGCCTGAGGTATAGAACAGGGCGGCCAGGTCGTCCTCGGCCACCCCGTCGCCTAGATCG
The DNA here is from genome assembly GCA_963819785.1 of uncultured Actinomycetes bacterium. Taxonomy (GTDB): domain Bacteria; phylum Actinomycetota; class Actinomycetes; order Streptosporangiales; family Streptosporangiaceae; genus Palsa-504. The sequence goes on from CAWFXW010000037.1 coordinate 17,914, forward strand.
GCCTCGCCGGCCGCGGCGATCAGCTCCTCGTAGTCGCCGGGCAGGGTCAGTACCTGCTTGACATCCGCAGCACCCGGATAGTCGGCGTCGGCGAACAGCACGCTGACCCCGGCGTCGGCCAGGATGGCCCGCATCTCCGCCGGAGCCAGCCGCGAGTTGACCGGGACCAGTACGAGGCCCGCGGCCGGGACGCCGAGATACAGCTCGAGATAACGGTCCGAGTTCAAGCCAATGACGCCGATCCGGTCTCCCGGCGCCAGGCCCAGTGCGCGCAACGCCCAGGCCAGGCGACGGCATCTCGTGCCGAGCTCGGCGTAGGTCCGGCTATTGCCTTCGCACACTACGGCGCGGGATCCCGAGGCGGTCGCGAGGGCTCGTTCGAGCGGCAAGGCGAACGTATACATCCTGGTTTCGCCTCCAAGCGTGGCTCGGGCGGTCCTTGCCTTGTCGCTCCGGGAAATCCGGCTGGCGTGAACCGCCAAGTACTCGTGAAGTTACCGAACGTTCGGTTCGGGGTTAACCGCCAAAGGTCCGCAGACCACCAGGTAAAAGGTCCTAATGTTTACATATAACGCGATTTGCGTACTATACTTAGCGAGCCTGCGCCGCAGCAGAGGGGCTGCTGTTCCCAGCCCGGACTTGACCCCAGGGAGGGTTTCCGATGGCCGAGGCCACATCCGTTATGCCGGTCCGGGATGAGCAGTTCCGCATCAGGGGACTGCGCATCCACGCCCAGATCCGCGGGGAGGGCGAGCCACTGTTGCTCTACTCGGGCATCTGGGGCCAGGTGGGCCTGTGGGAGCGGCTGCTCCCGCACCTGCCCGGGTTCCAGACCATCGCCTTCGACCCGCCGGGCATCGGCCGCTCACAGACGCCCCGGTCCCCGCAGACCATGTGGGCGCTGGCCGACTTCGGCAACGCGGTGCTGGACGAGCTCGGCCTGGAGTCCGCGCACGTGCTCGGCGCGTCGTTCGGCGGCGCGGTAGCGCAGCAGATGGCGTTCTCGCATCCCCGGCGGGTGCGCCGCCTCGTGCTGGCCACGACGTCCTTCGGCGGCTTCGCGATGCCCGGCAACCTGGAAGCGCTCTGGCACTTCATCCACCCGCGCGCCTACCATCCGGAGCGGCTGGAACGAGTGGCCGGCGCGATGTTCGGCGGTCGGATGCGCACCGAGCCGGAACTGGTCCGCGCCATGCACATCAAGCGGCCGACGGATACCCTGGCCGCGCTGTACCGGATGGCCGCGCTGTTCGGCTGGACGAGCATGCCATGGCTGTGGGCCATCAGGCAGCCCACGCTGGTCATCGCCGGCGACGACGACCCGATCACCCCGCTGATCAATCACCGGGTTATCGCTATGCTGATGCCGCGGGCGACGCTCCGCGTTATTAAGGGCGGCGGGCATCTGGTCCTGCTGGACAGCGCCGAGCAGGTCGGACCGATGATCACCAGCTTCCTCCGGGGTGACGAAGACTTACGGGTCCCCGGACACGGCGGTCCGCGGCACGTAACGGCACTCGGGTCGGCGCGGGAGGTTCTGTAGCATGAACGCCCGGACCGAGCCGGTTACCTACGCGCTGCTGACCGACGGGACGACGGTCGAGATCCGGCCCACCCGGCCGGACGACTTCGAGGCCGTGCGGGACATGCACGCCGGGATGTCCACGGAAAACCTGTACATGCGGTTCTTCGGCATCAGCCGAGTGGCAGCCGAACAGGAGGCGCGGCGGGTCTGCCGCGAGCCCGCGCCGGGCCGGGCCGCGCTGCTGGCGGTCCTGGACGGCCGGGTTATCGGCTGCATCAGCTATCAGCTGACCGGCGACGAGTCGGCCGAGGTCGCCCTGGCGGTCGCCGACGACATGCACAGCCGCGGCGTCGGCACGCTGCTGCTGGAACACATGATCTCGCTGGCCCGCGGCCAGGGTGTCCGCACCTTCATCGCGGAGACTCTGGCCGAGAACGCGTCGATGCTGAACGTCTTCGCCCATGCCGGGCTGCGGCCGCACCGCACCCTGGCCGACGGGGTTCTACGAGTTCTCGTTCCCGCTGCCGGGCGGCGAGAGCGACGCCGGGTCCGGCGCTTACCGGGACGCGGTAGCCGAGCGGGAACGATCGGCCGACGTGGCCAGCCTGCGCCGCGTGCTGACCCCGGCGTCGGTCGCGGTGATCGGCGTCAGCCGGCGCCCAGGGTCGGTCGGTCGGGCCATCCTGGAGAACATCATCGACGCCGGCTTCTCCGGACGGGTCTACGCGGTCAACCCCAGGGCGGGCGAGCTGCAGGCGGACGAGGCCGATGGCGTGCCCTGGGTGCCGTCCGCGGCCGCGCTGCCCGAGCCGGTTGACCTGGCGGTCATCGCCGCGCCAGCCGCGGCCGTGGCGGGGATCGCCGATGACTGCGGGCTGCGGGGGGTCAAGGCCTTGGTCGTGACCGCATCCGGCCTGGACGCCACGGCCCGGGCCGAGCTACTGGCCATCTGCCGTCGACACGGCATGCGGCTGGTCGGACCGACGTCCTTCGGTGTCGCCAACACAGCCTCTGCCCTGGACGCGACGTTTTCGGCCCGTCGTCCCGGCCCGGGCCAGGTCGGCCTGGCGCTGCAATCCGGCGGCGTCGGCATCGTCCTGCTCGAGCATCTGTCGCGGCTGGGCATCGGGATCTCGTCCTTCGTCTCCCTCGGTGACAAGGATGACGTGTCGGGCAACGACATGCTGCTGTGGTGGCAATCAGACGACGCAACCAAGCTGGCCCTGCTCTACCTGGACTCGTTCGGGAACCCGCGCAAGTTCGCCCGGACGGCCCGCGCCATGGGCCGGGCCATTCCGGTGCTGACCGTCAATGCGGGCCGGTCTCCCGCGGGGCGGCGGTTGGCCGCGGTCCGCGCGGCGGCGGAAGCGGCCCCGCACCTCACCAGGCAGGCGCTGTTCGAGCAGGCGGGCGTGGTCGCCACGGCCAGCCTTGGCGAGCTCCTCGACACGACAGTACTGCTGGCTTCCCAGCCGGCCCCGGTGGGACGCAGCGTCGGCGTGGTATCCAATACCCGGGGCGGCGCGGTGCTGGCCGCCGATGCGTGCGGCGACGCTGGCCTTCGGGTCGCCAGCCTGGCCGAGGACACTCAGCGGGCGCTCCGGGACCTGCTCCCCGACGTGGCCTCGGTGGCCGGGCCGGTCAATACCACGGCGGCGGTTGCGCCAGGGGTGTTCCGTCAGTGCCTGGAGCTGGTCGGAGCCGACCCCGGAGTGGACGCGGTGCTGGTGCTGACGGCCACCACCGCGACCAGCGACCTAGTTTCCGAGGTGCGCGCGCCACGGCTGCCGGTGCCGATCGCCGTGGCGGTGATGGATCAGGTTGAGGCGGTCCGGCTGCTGCCCGGCCAGGAGCAAGGCTCGCCAGCGGTCCCCGCGTACGCCTATCCCGAGTCCGCCGCCCGCGCGCTCGGCCACGCCGCGCGTTATGGCGAGTGGCGGGCGACTCCGCCCGGAAACGTCCCTGAACTGGAAGGCGTGAACCGCGACCGGGCAACGGAGCTGGCCGACAGCTTTCTCGCTGAGAATGCGAGAGGTGGCTGGCTGCCCCGGGAACAGGCCACGGAGCTACTCAGCTGCTACGGGGTACGGCTGGTCGATGCCATGACGGCTGCCACGGAGGACGGCGCAGCCATGGCGGCAGCACGATTCGGCGGCCCGGTGGCGGTCAGGGCGGCCGGACCTGATCTGGGGCACCGGAACGATGCCGGGATCGCCCTGCTGGACCTGCACGGCGCGGACGAGGTCCGGCGCGGGTTTCGCTCGCTACGGGAGACCTTCGGCGACCGGCTGAAGGCAGTCATCGTCCAGCCGATGATCACCGGCGGGGTGGAGGTGAGGATAAACGTGCTAGAGGAGCAGGTGTTCGGACCTCTGGTGCTGTTCGGGCTGGCCGACGCCGCCGACACGCTGGCCGACCGCGCCGCGCGGCTCGCTCCGATGACCGAATCCGACGCCGACGAGATGATCCGCTCAGCCCCGGTGCTGCTCGGACGCCGGGGCGCGCCCGCCGCTGACATCGCTTCACTGAAGGACATGCTGCTGCGGGTATCTCAGCTCGCCGAGGACCTTCCGCAGGTCGCCGAGCTGGAGCTGAGCCCCGTCGTGGCCCGCCCCAACGGCGCCGTAGCGATAACCGGACTGGTCCGCATCCAGGCTGCGGAGCCCGCCGACTCCTACTTGCGCCGGCTGCACTCGTCCCTTCTATTATCCCATCAGGTCCTCGCGGCCTACGCCGGGACCTTCGTCTCTGGCCGCGGCGCTCACAACACAATCGCCTGGACTCATGACGACGGACACCCGCGACGCATCGCGGCGCGGCCGCCCGAGAATGGAGGTGACGGTTCGTGGACGCATCAGCAGTTCTCGCCGACGCGGAGGCCGAGGTTATCGACGAAGCGGTCGCCGTCCTCGCGCAACGGGATCAGGCACGCCAGTCACCCCGCCCGGACGAGCGCCGCCGCGACCTGCGGCAGCTGTTTCACCTCGTCGTGCGGTGCATGCGCGCGAGCCGCGCCGAGCCGATCATCAGGCCGTCCGAGCGCATCGCGACGCACTGCTACGCCGCGGGCATTGACCTGGCCGAGGTGGCGGAAGCACTCAACGTCCTGGCCGAGGTGCTGTGGCGTCGTCTGACCGGTGCCCTGGCCGGCGACCAGCTGGTTCAGGCGCTCGGACTGCTGAACGCCATCGCCGGGGAGGGAAAGGATGCGATGGCCCGGGTTTACGTGGCCCTGGCCACCCGTGACCGCAATGGGCACGACGAGCAGTCGCCCGAGGACTCGTCCGCCGCGGGCGCTGGGTGCGAGAGCCGTGCCGGGGATGTCGTCCTGACTAGCGTGGTCGGCCAGGTCGGCATCATCACCCTTGAGGACCGCCCCAAGCGCAACGCCATCGGTGCCCAGATGGCTACCGCGGTCATCGCCGCGCTGGAGAGCCTGCGAGCCCGGCAGGTGCGCGCGATCGTGCTGCGTGCCGCGGCGGGAATGCACGTCTGGTCCGCTGGCCATGACATCGATGAGCTTCCCCCGGGCGGGCGGGACCCGCTGAGCTACAACGATCCGCTGGAGGGGCTGATCCGTGCGGTCCGCACCTTTCCCGCTCCCGTCATCGCCATGGTGCATGGCACGGTATGGGGTGGAGCGGTGGACCTGGTGCTCAGCTGTGACCTGGCCGTCGCCGACGAAACGGCCTCGTTTGCCATCACCCCCGCGAACCTGGGACTGCCGTACAACATCACCGGGCTGCTGCATTTCCTTGGACGTCTGCCTATCAACGTCATCAAGGAAATGTTCTTCACCGCCGGGCCCATCGACGCCCGCAGAGCCAAGGAATGGCTGCTCATCAACCACTTGGTCCCCTGGGACCGGCTCGAATCGTTCACCTTGGAACTGGCCGCCACGATGGCGACGAAGTCGCCACTGGCAATTGCGGTCATCAAGGAACAACTTCGCGTCCTGTCGGACTACCAGCCCATCGCGGCGCAGGTGTACGAACGCGTCCAGGGCCTGCGCGAGGAAACATTTGACAGCAGCGACTACCGTGAGGGCCTGAACGCCTTCGCCGAGAAGCGCCAGCCAATCTTCCGGGGCACCTGACCCTTACCGGTACACCGGACGTTCCGCCGCGAGCTCAGGAAGCCGCGAGCTCAGGGACCAGGGACTGACCCGGCGGGACCAAAGCCACTAGCCGCCCAAGAGCCCCGGGCATACGAAGGTCTACGAACTGGCTTACGGCCGCGCACTCGGGAGGTCTTACCCGACCCGAGCACCACGGCCTGTCCGGAAAGGGGAATCCAGTGGTACAGCGAATTGCCATCGTGACCGGAGCAGCCCGCGGCATCGGTGCCGGGACGGCCATCAGGCTGGCCGCCGACGGCATGGCCGTGGCGGTCCTCGACCTCAACGAGGCCGACTGCATCGCAACGGTGAAGGAGATCGAGAACGCCGGAGGGCGCGCGCTCGCGGTCGGAGCCGACGTCAGCAAGACCGATCAGGTCAACGCCGCGGTCGACCGGGTGGCCGCCGAGCTCGGCGAGCCGGCCGTGCTGGTGAACAACGCCGGGATAACCCGTGACGCCCTGCTGTTCAAGATGACCGACGAGGACTGGGACGCGGTCATGAACGTCAACCTGCGCGGCGCGTTCTTGATGACCCGGGCGGTGCAGAAGTACATGTCCGAGCAGAAGTGGGGGCGGATCGTCAACATCACGTCCTCGTCGGCGCTCGGCAACCGCGGCCAGGCCAACTACGCTGCCACCAAGGCCGGCCTGGAGGGCTTCACCAAGACGCTCGCCAAGGAACTGGGCAAGTTCGGGATTACCGCTAACGCGGTCGGGCCGCACTTCATCGCGACCGACATGACGGCGGCCATGGCGGTCAAGCTGAAGATGTCGTTCGAGGATCTGGTGGAGACCTACAAGAAGCAGATCCCGGTCGGGCGGGTCGGCCAGCCGGCCGATGTGGCCCACGCCGTCTCCTTCCTGGTCAGCGAGGGCGCGAGCTTCGTCTCTGGCCAGGTGCTCTACGTGGCAGGCGGACCCCTGTGCTGAGCCGGCCCGGGGACCGCGGCTGATCGATGCCGAAGGCTCGAACACGCCGCAGCGCGGCAGGCCCGGGAGCACCGGGTCGGCCGCGCTGCTCATCCATCGCGGGCTAGCCTGGCCGGATTCGGCGCCCAGGATCGCCGCTAGCCAGCGATCTGGTACTCCTCCAGGAGCCGGCGTCCGATAATCATCTTCTGGATTTCCGCCGTGCCCTCGCCGATCAGCAGCATCGGCGCCTCCCGGTACAGGCGTTCGATCTCATATTCCCTGGAGAAGCCGTAGCCGCCGTGGATGCGGAAGGAGTCCTCCACGACCTCCTTGCCGTATTCGGACGCGAGGTACTTGGCCATCCCCGCCTCCAGGTCGTTCCGGAGACCAGAATCCTTCCGGCGGGCCGCCATGACCATCATCTGGTGAGCCGCCTCGACCTTGGTGGCCATCTCGGCCAGCTTGAACGCGATCGCCTGGTGCTGGGCGATCGGCTGGCCGAACGTGTGCCGGCGCTGGGCATAGTCGATGGCGAGCTCGAAGGCGCGCAGCGCGATCCCGCAGCCGCGCGCCGCGACATTGACCCGGCCGACCTCCACGCCGTCCATCATCTGGTAGAAGCCCCGGCCGGTCTGGCCGCCCAGTATCCGGTCGGCCGGGATGCGGACGTCTTCGAGGATCAGCTCGGTGGTGTCGACGCCCCGGTAGCCCATCTTCTCGATCTTCCCGGGCACGGTCAGGCCCGGCACCGCGGGGTTGGGCCCGAAGCCCGGCTCCTTCTCGATCAGGAACGTGGTCATGTTCCGGTGCGGCACGGACTCCCCTTCGTCGGTCCGGCACAGCAAGGCCACCAGGTTGGATGTGCCGCCGTTGGTCAGCCACATCTTCTGGCCGTTGATCACGTAGTCGTCCCCGTCGCGGACCGCCCTGGTGCGGATCGCCGCCACATCCGACCCCAGGCCGGGCTCTGACATGGAGAACGCGCCGCGCACCTCGCCGGCCGCCATCTTGGGCAGGAAGTAGTCCTTCTGTTCGCCGGTGCCGTGGCGGGCGATCATGTGCGCGACGATGAAGTGCGTGTTGATGATGCCGGACACAGACATCCAGCCGCGGGCGATCTCCTCCACGACCAGGGCGTACAGGAGCAGCGAGGCACCCAGGCCGTCATACTCCTCCGGTATGGTCAGCCCGAACAGGCCGAGCTTGCGCATCCCCTCCACGATCTGGGCCGGGTATTCGTCCCGGTGCTCCAGCTCGGTCGCCACCGGGAGGATCTCCCGGGCGGTGAAGTCCCGCACGGTGGCGAGAATGTCCAGCTCGAACTCGGTCAGGCCTTCGGTCTGCGCCAGGCGTCCCATGATCGTTCCTTAGCTAGCGGGCTCGGGACGGCCGGGCTGGTCGCCGCCGCGCTCCTTGACGTAGGTATGGGTCGGCACCATGACCTTGCGGCGGAACACGCACACCAGGGTGCCGTCCTGGTTGTAGCCGCGGGTCTCCACCTCGACCACGCCGCGGTCGCCCCTGGAGGTGAGCCGCTTGCCCAGCACGGTGGTCTCGCCATAGATGGTGTCGCCGTGGAAGGTCGGCGCGACGTGCTTAAGCGAGGAGACCTCCAGGTTGGCGATGGCCTTACCCGAGACATCGGGCACCGACATCCCCAGCAGCAGCGAGTAGACGTAGTTGCCCACCACCACGTTCCGGCCGAAGTCGGTGCTCTCCTCGGCGTAGTGAGCGTCCAGGTGCAGCGGATGATGATTCATCGTAAGCAGGCAGAACAGGTGGTCGTCGTACTCGGTGACGGTCTTCCCCGGCCAGTGCTTGTAGACCGCTCCGACCTCGAACTCCTCGTAGGTCCGTCCGAACTGCATCGCGCTCACTCCTGCGGGGGCTCGAACTTGGACGTGCGCTGCATCCCCGCGGCCCGGCCCTTGGCCGCGATGACCAGCGCCATCTTGCGGGAGGCCTCGTCGATCATCTCGTCGCCGAGCATCGCCGAGCCCTTGGCGCCGCCCGCCGCGGACGTGCACCACTCGTAGGCGTCCAGGATCAGCTCGGCGTGATCGTAGTCCTCCTGCGACGGGGAGAAGATCTCATTGGCCGCGGCGATCTGGTCCGGGTGCAGCACCCACTTGCCGTCGAAGCCAAGCGCGGCAGCCCGCCGGGCCACCTCGCGGTAGCCGTCGGCATTGCGGATCTGCAGGTAGGGGCCATCGATGGCCTGCAGGTCGTGGGCGCGCGCGGCGATGAGGATGCGCATCAAGATGTAGTGGTAGGCGTCCGCCGGGTATCCGGGCGGCTGCTCGCCGACCACCAGCGACTTCATGTTGATCGAGGCCATGAAGTCGGCCGGGCCGAAGATGATGGTCTCCACCCGGGGCGAGGCGGCGGCGATCTCGTCGACGTTCATCAGGCCACGGGCGTTCTCGATCTGGGCTTCGATGCCGATCCGGCCGACCGGCAGGCCCACCGTCTTCTCGATCTGGGTCAGCAGCAGGTCCAGCGCCTTGACCTGTTCGGCGTCTTGCACCTTGGGCAGCATCAGGCAGTCCAGGTTGGCTCCCGCGCCCTCGACCACGGTGATCACGTCCCGGTAGGTCCAGTGCGTGGTCCAGTCGTTGACCCGTACCGCCCGGATCTTGCCGTTCCAGTCGCCCTCGTTGAGCGCGTCGACCACCAGGTGCCGGGCCTTCTCCTTGACCAGCGGCGCGCAGGCGTCCTCCAGGTCCAGGAACACCTGGTCGGCCGGCAGGCTCTGCGCCTTCTCCAGGAAGCGGGGGTTGCTGCCCGGCACGGCCAGGCACGAACGGCGCGGGCGCAGCCGGTCCGTCGCAGTAGTGGACAGGGTCATGGCAGTCCTCACCCCTTCATTGTCAGCGGCTCAGCCCAGGGCTGAAGCTCGTGGGCCAGGCGGATCTCGTCGACGATGCGGCCGACGATGGCCGTGATGCCGAAGTCCCTGGACGTGAAGACGGCCGCCACGCCCTGGCCGCGCAGCGCCTCTGCGTCGGCGGGCGGGATGATCCCGCCGACCACCACCGGGATGTCCCCGGCCCCGGCCTGGCGCAGCCGCCGCAGGACGTCCGGCACCAGCTCGGCGTGCCCGCCGGACAGGATCGACAACCCCACGCAGTGCGCGTCCTCGGCCACCGCGGCCGCCACGATCTGCGCCGGGGTGAGCCGGATGCCGGAGTAGATCACCTCGAATCCCGCGTCGCGGGCCCGGACGGCGATCTGCTCGATCCCGTTGGAGTGCCCGTCCAGGCCGGGCTTGCCCAGCAGCAGCCGCAGCCGCCCAGCCCCGATCTGCTCGGCCGTGGCGCGTGCCGCCGTCCTGACCGCGGCCAGGTCCCCGTCGACGACCGCCGCCGGGGCGCCGGACACCCCGGTAGGCGCCCGGTACTCGCCGAACACCTCCCGCAGCGCGAAGGCCCACTCCCCGGTGGTCACGCCGGCCCGGACGCAGGCCAAGGTGGCGTCCATCAGGTTGACGTCGGGCCGCGCCGCGTCGGCCTTCAGCCGGCCCACAGCGGCCTGAACCTCACTGGAATCGCGCCGCCGGCGCCACTCCCGCAAGTCGGCAAGCACCGCTTGCTCGTAGGCCGGGTCCACCAGGTGGACCGCCGTGTCGCCGTTCGCGGTCAGCGGACTGGGCTCGGTCGCTTCGAAGCAGTTGACGCCCACGATCTTCAGGTCTCCGGACTCCAGGCGCGCGCGCCGGGCCGCGTGCGAGGCGACCAGCTGAGCCTTGAGGTAACCGGACTCCACCGCCGGGACCATTCCGCCCAGGCCCTCGATGACCGCGATCTCCGCCTCGGCGCCGGCCGCCAGCTCTGCGGTCTTGGCCTCCACCACCGGCGAGCCGTCGAACAGGTCGCCGTACTCGAGCAGGTCCGACTCGTACGCCAGCACCTGCTGGATGCGCAGGCTCCACTGCTGGTCCCACGGCCGCGGCAGGCCCAGGGCCTCGTTCCAGGCCGGGAGCTGGATCGCCCGCGCCCGGGCGTCCCGTGACATCACCACGGCCAGCATCTCCAGCACGATCCGCTGGACGTTGTTCTCCGGCTGAGCGGCGGTCAGGCCAAGCGAGTTGACCTGCACGCCGTAGCGGAAGCGCCGCAGGGCCGGGTCGGCGATGCCGTAACGCTCCCGGGTCAGCTGGTCCCAGAGCCGGCAGAAGGCCCGCATCTTGCACATCTCTTCGACGAAGCGGACGCCCGCGTTGACGAAGAAGGACATCCGCCCCACGACCTCGCCCATCCGCTCCCCGGATACCTGCCCGGAGTCCCGGACCGCGTCCAGGATGGTCGTCGCGGTGCACAGCGCGTACGCGATCTCCTGTACCGGGGTGGCCCCGGCCTCCTGCAGGTGGTAGCTGCACACGTTGATCGGGTTCCACCTGGGCATGCGGGCCACCGTGTAGGCGATCAGGTCGGTCGTCAGGCGCACCGAGGGCCCGGGCGGGAACACGTACGTGCCGCGGGACAGGTACTCCTTGATGATGTCGTTCTGCGTGGTGCCGGTGAGCTTGGCAATGTCGGCGCCCTGCTCCTCGGCGACGACCTGGTACAGGGCCAGCAGCCACATGGCCGTGGCGTTGATCGTCATGGATGTATTGCTCTGCTCCAGCGGGATGCCGTCGAACAGGGCCCGCATGTCGCCCAGGTGCCCGACCGGGACGCCGACCCGGCCGACCTCGCCGCGGGCCAGCACGTGGTCGGCGTCGTACCCGGTCTGGGTGGGCAGGTCGAACGCGACCGACAGCCCGGTCTGCCCCTTGGCCAGGTTCCGCCGGAAGAGCTCGTTGGACGCCCGGGCACTGGAGTGCCCGGCGTAGGCCCGCATCAGCCACGGACGGTCGGTCATGCGTTCTGGAGCTCCTCACTCGTTCCGGAACCGGTTGATCTCGGTCAGGTGCTTGTCCCGCAGCAGGTGATCCCGAACGCCGAAGCCCTCGCCCGGGGCCAGGCACATGATCGCGACCTTGCCGTGGTGCAGGTTCCGGTGCACGTCCAGGGCGGCCTGGCCGGTCTTATCCATCGGGTAGACCGCCGAAATGGTCGGGTGGATCTTGCCCTTGGCGATCAGCCGGTTGGCGTGCCACGCCTCGCGGTAGTTGGCGAAGTGTGAGCCGATGATCCGCTTGAGGCTCATCCACAGGTAGCGGTTGTCGTACTCGTGCATGAATCCCGAGGTCGAGGCGCACGTCACGATCGTGCCCCCCTTGCGGGCCACGTACACGGAGGCGCCGAACGTCTCCCGGCCCGGGTGCTCGAACACGATGTCCGGGTCCTCGCCGCCGGTGAGCTCGCGGATCCTGGCCCCGAAACGCTTCCATTCCTTGGGGTCCTGGGTGACGTCGTCCTTCCAGAACCGGTAGCCCTCGGCCGCGCGGTTGATGATCAGCTCGGCGCCCATCGACCGGCACAGCTCGGCCTTGTGCTCACTGGAGACCACGCAGATCGGGATGGCCCCGCCGGCCAGCGCGTACTGGGTCGCGTACGCGCCCAGCCCGCCGCCGGCTCCCCAGATCAGCACGTTGTCGCCCTGCTTCATCGAGGCGCCGTTATCCGACACCAGCTGGCGGTACGCGGTCGAGTTGACCAGCCCGGGGGTGGCGGCCTCCTCCCAGGTCAGGTGCCTCGGCTTGGGCATCAGCTGGTTGGTCTTGACCAGGGCCAGCTCGGCCAGACCGCCGAAGTTGGTCTCATACCCCCAGATCCGCTGCTCCGGATCGAGCATGGTGTCGTTGTGCCCGTCGGAGCTCTCCAGCTCGACCGACAGGCAGTGGGCGACTACCTCCTCGCCGGGCTTCCATACGTTCACCCCTGGGCCGGTGCGCAGCACCACGCCCGCCAGATCCGAGCCGACCACGTGATACGGCAGGTCGTGCCGGGCGGTGAGCTGGGACAGCCTGCCGTACCGGCGCAGGAAGGCGAAGGTGGACACCGGCGAGAAGATCGAACTCCACACCGTGTTGTAGTTGACCGAGCTGGCCATGACCGCCACCAGCGCCTCACCGAGCCCGAGCTCGGGGACCGGCACCTGCTCCACGTGCAGCGACTCACGGGGATCCCGGTCGCTGGTGGGGATGCCGTCGAACATGTGTTCCTCGTCCCGGTGCAAGGTGACGGCCCGGTACGACTTGGGCAGCGCGAGCGCGGCGAAGTCGGCGGGCTGGGTGCTGGGGTCAAGGATTGCGTCAAGGATCTGTTTCATGACCGCCTCCTACCGCTGATTTGGTCGGACCGCCCGGGGCGTGGCTAGTGCCGATGGGCACCTGGTCACGGGACCTAGGGCCCTGCTCTGGCGGCGGACTAAGCGTGCACTGCGGGTGAGAACTCGCACCACGGCCGTTCGGTGTAAAAAACTTTCCATTTTCACTGAACGGACGATGATGCCATTTTTTCCGGACGGTTAGTGACGTGGTAGCGGAAAAAGACCGTAATACATCACGAAAACAAAACGACCCTGAGTCCCTGGTACCGGGGACCTTTGGCCCTGCCGGGGTCAAGTGGGGGAAGGGAAGCTCAGGACATTCGCCGCAGCCGTCGGCCTGTCTTGGCCGCGGGCGCGATGGTGCGTCGCGCACGTTAGTCCTGCGCAGGAAGTGACAGCAGCGGCTCGCCTGAGGGAGGTTCCGGCATGGCTAGACCGCGGATCTTGGGCATCGTTCTCGCGGGCGGGGCGGGCAAGCGCCTGGCGCCGTTGACGGCGGACCGGGCCAAATCCGCCGTTCCCTTCGGCGGCCTGTACCGGGTGGTGGATTTCGCTCTGTCCAACCTGGTTAACGGCGGGGTCCAGCGCATCTCGGTGCTGACCCAGTACAAGAGCCACAGCCTGAACCGCCATATCACCACCACCTGGCGGCTGAGCACGCTACTTGACAACTGGGTAACACCGGTGCCGGCCCAGCAGCGGCTCGGTCCACGATGGCAAGTCGGCTCCGCCGATGCGATCTACCAGTCGCTGAACCTGATCTATGCCGACCGGCCGGACCTCGTGGTGGTCGTCGGGGCCGACCACGTGTACCGGATGGACCCGAGGCAGATGATCGACCAGCACCTGGCCTTGGGCTCAGGCGCCACGATCGCGACGATCCCGGTCCCGAGGAGGGACGCGACCGGCTTCGGCGTCGTGCAGACCGCTCCAGACGGCCACCGCATCAAGGCGTTCACGGAAAAACCCGCGAACCCGCCCGGCCGCCTGGGTCAGCCGGACGAGGCGCTGGTGTCCATGGGCAACTACGTGCTCGACAGCGACCTGCTGGTGGAGGTGCTGCGGAAGGATGCGGCTGACGACGGCAGCCGGCACAGCGTGGGTGGTGACATTATCCCGATGCTGGTGCGTGCGGGCACCGCGCACGTCTACGACTTCCTGCAGAACAAGGTCCCTGGCACGAATGCGTGCGAGCACGGCTACTGGCGGGAGGTTGGAACGCTCGATTCCTACTTCGAGGCGCACATGGACCTGTGCGCGGTCGAACCGACGTTCAACCTGTACAACGACCGGTGGCCGATCCTGACCAACGTGCCCGCGCAGCCGCCGGCCAAGTTCGTGCACGACGACGGCAACCGGGTCGGACACGCGATCAACAGCGTGATCAGCAACGGCGTGATCGTCTCCGGCGGGCTGGTCCGCAATTCAGTCCTGTCGCCGGGAGTCCGGGTGGACAGTTGGGCCCGGGTGGAGCGTTCCGTCATCATGCACAATTCCCGGGTCAGGCGGCACGCCGTCGTCGAGAATGCCATCTTGGACAAGAACGTCGTCATCGCGGAGGGCGCCACGGTCGGAGTGGACAAAGAGCATGACCGAGCCCGCGGTCTGGTCGTGTCCGATGGCGGCATCACCGTGGTCGGCAAGGGACAAGTCGTGACGCCATGACGGCCATGATCGGGTGAGGACCAGGTCCGGCTGGGGTTATGACACCAGGGTGCATTCACCGGTCGGCGAATACCGTGCATCTCGGGTGTCCAGCGCCGGCGGGTACGGTGGCCAGGGGAGGGGGACCATATGGCTCGGAGCTTGCTCGTCGCGCCTGCCGCTGAGGATGTCGGCTTGGCCAGGACCTGCATGGGGTTGCTGCGCGCCCTGGATCGCCGGGGCATAAAGGTCGCTTTCGTCAAGCCGGTGGCCCAGCCCCGGGCCGACGGCAGTCCGGATCGCTCGGCCGCGAGGGTGACCGCGATCACCGCGCTGCGTCCCCCGGAGCCGCTGAGCACCGCCGAGCTGGAATCGCAGCTGGGCGAGGGCGGACTGGATGTCGTGATGGAGAAGATCGTCGCCGCGTGGGAGCCGACCTATGAGAGCTCGGATGTGGTGGTGGTTGAGGGGCTCAGTCCGGGGCCCCGGAGGCTGTACGCCAGTTCGCTGAACCAGGCGCTGGCCCGGGCGCTGGATGCTGATGTCTTGCTGGTCGGCAGCTGGCCCGCAGATGCTGACGTAGACGCCCTGGCCGAGCAGTTCGCGATCGCGGCCAGCGGATACATCTCCGGCGAGCAGGCGAGAGTCGTCGGCTGCGTGGTCCACGGCCTGCCCGGAGCCGATGCCGCCGCGACCGCCGAACTGCGGGGCGCCCTGGCCAAGCACAAGCTCCGCCTCATCGCGGCAGTGCCGCATCGCCCCGAGCTGACGTGGCTGCGGGTCCGCGACCTGGTCCGCGAGCTTCGCCCGGAAATCCTGCACGAAGGCGATCTGTCCCGGCGGATCAAGGACGTGGCAGTGATGGCGCGGGGCATCCCGGGCGGCATCCACGTCCTGGACACCGGGCGGCTCGTCGTGGTCCCCGGCGACCGGCACGAGGTCATCATGGCCGCTTACCTGGCCGAGCTGAGCGGAACCCACCTGGCCGCCCTGCTGCTGAGCGCCGGGACCGCGCCCGATCCGCAGGTCAGCCAGCTCACCCGGGCCACCTCGGCGGCCGGCCTGCCCGTCCTGCTGGTCAAGTCCGACAGCTACCAGACCGCGACCCGGGTGCGTGACCTCGACCCGGGCCTGCCCGCCGACGACCTGGACCGGATCGAGGGCGTGACGGACACCATCGCCGACGCGCTCGATCCGTCCTGGCTGGAGTCACTGACCAGCACGTCCCGGCCGCGGCGGTTCAGCCCCGCTGCGTTCCGGTACGAGCTGGTCGAGCGGGCCCGCGCCGCCGACGCGCTCGTGGTCCTGCCCGAAGGCACCGAGCCGCGCACCATGCGGGCCGCGGTCGCGTGCGCCGAACGCGGCATCGCCCGTTGCCTGCTGCTGGGCGCGCCCGACGAGGCAGCCGCGCAGGCCAGGCACCTCGGGCTGCGCCTGCCTGGCGGGGTCACCGTCGTGGACCCGCGAGCCGTCGCCGAGCGCTACGTCGCCCCGCTGGCGGAGCTGCGGCGGTCCAAGGGCTGGAGCGTGGAGATGGCCCGCGAGCACCTGGCCGACCCGATTACGGTCGGCACCATGATGCTCAGGCAGGGCGAGGTCGACGGCCTGGTCTGCGGCGCGGCGCATACCACCGCGGCCACCGTCCGTCCCGCGCTGCAGATTCTGGGCACCAGGCCCGGCTGCCAGCTGGTGTCCTCGGTCTTCTTCATGTGCCTGCCCGACGAAGTGGTCGTCTACGGGGACTGCGCCATCAACCCCCAGCCCAGCGCCGCTGACCTGGCCGACATCGCCATCCAGAGCGCTGCCTCCGCACGGGCCTTCGGCATCGAGCCAAGAGTGGCCATGATCAGCTTCAGCACCGGGATCTCCGGCACCGGCACCGACGTAGACAAGGTCGCCGATGCCACCCGGATCGTCCGCGAACGTGAACCCGGCCTGGCCGTCGACGGCCCGCTGCAGTACGACGCCGCCGCCATCGCCTCCGTCGGCCAGGCCAAACGACCCGGCAGCCCGGTCGCCGGCCAGACCACCGTGTTCATCTTCCCCGACCTGGACACCGGTAACGCGACCTACAAGGCAGTCCAGCGCAGCGCTCACGTGGTCAGCATCGGCCCGATGCTGCAGGGCCTGGCCAAGCCGGTGAACGACCTCAGCCGCGGCGCACTGGTCGACGACATCATCTACACGGTGGCCCTGACTGCGATCCAGGCCCGTGGGGAGCAACCGGCGTAAACGAGACGGGGTGGGGTTATACCGCCGCCCGGTCTCGTTCGCCGGTCCGGACGCGCAGGACGGCGTCGACCGGTGTGATCCAGATCTTCCCGTCGCCGATCGTCTCGGTCCGGGCCTGCTTGGCGATGGCCTCGGCGATGGCCTCGGCGTCGTCGTCGAGCACTACGATTTCCAGCCGGACCTTCGGCAGCAGCCCGGTGGCCGCGGCGGCCTGGCCGGCGAGCCGGCCGTACTGCCGCCCGAAGCCCCGGACCTCGGTCACGGTCAGCCCGGGGACCCGGCTGGCAATCAGCACCGGGACCAGTTCGTCGAGCAGGTCCGCCCTGATGATAGCGGTGATCAATTTCATGGCTGTCTCGCCTTCTGAGAGCTGGCAATTCGGCGCCCGGCGACTACGCTCTTCACCCGGGCGCCGCGCGGATTACATGCTGCGAATGCGGCGGAACTTGCGGATGTCATCCTTGCCCGCGACCAGAGCCACGATTACGGCCAGAATTCCGGCAGCGCCGAGCGCCTTTCCCGCGATGTGCTTCATTTGTCCAAGCCTTTCTCCACGCCTGGCACAGACTGCTGCGTCCGGGCTTTTGAACATGTGAGATCAGGATCGGCGCCACCGCCGCGCTCGCCTAGGGCCGAAGGGCCGGTCCGGCCACGGACTCAGGTCCCGCGAACGTGCCCTACACCGACCTGAAGGAGATGGACCCGGCCAGCACCCGGCGGTGGTCGGCGTCCGACGGGGCCGCGGGATGCTGCTGTACCACCGCTATGACGGCCACTACGGCCTGGTCGCCGCGGAGCGATGATGCCCGCGGATGATCACCACCGGGCATTGGTGAATGATGCACGCAGTGCTGGCCCGGCTACCGACGCCGCCGCCTTGCCCAGCAGGTTGGTTACCTCGTCGTCGGTCACCTGGCCGAAATCGCCGTACCACTCGCCGACCGCCAAGAACTTTGCCGGGGTATGCAGGCATACCACCTCGTCGGCAGTACGCCGCAGCGCCGCGGTCCCTTCTACCGAGCCCACCGGGACCGCGAGTACCACCCGGCTCGCGCCGCGCGCCCTGGCCACCAGGCAGGCCGCGCGGGCCGTCGATCCGGTGGCGATCCCGTCATCAACGATGATCACCGTGCGGCCCCTCAGCGGCACCGGCAGATGGTCACTGCGCAGCTGGCTCACCCGGCGTTCCAGCAGGACACGCTCGCTGGCCTCCGCCTCCGCGATCCGCGGCCCGGTCAGCCTGGCCTGCCGCACCACGTAGTCGTCGACGATCCGGACGCCGCCTTCGCCGATCGCCCCGAAGCCGTATTCCGGCTGGAACGGAACGCCGAGCTTGCGTACCACGATCACATCCAGCGGAGCGTGGAGTTCCTCGGCCACCTCGAACGCGACCGGCACGCCGCCTCGCGGCAAGCCCAGCACGACCACATCGGCACCGCGCAGGTGCCGCAGCCGCTGCGCCAGGTGCCGTCCGGCGTCCGTGCGGTCAACGAACAGCATCTCGCCACCTCCAAGGGGCTCCATGGTGATGAGAGCCGGCCGCGAGTGGCAGCGCTAGGGTCGATGGTCACCAGAACCGGCCGGCCAGGAACCTCACTGTTGGGGATATCGGGACGAACGTCTCTGGTGGCAGGCATCGGCAGTTGCGAGGCTGGTCATATGGATGGGGTAAAGATCACGAGCAGGGAGCCGGGAGATGACCAGGCTGCTACGCCAGTGCGGCGCTTCGTCGTCGTCATCGTCGGCGAACCCGCCGACGGCGGCTCTGCCTTGACCGACGTGATGAGACGGGAGGGCCGGACGTGAGCTGGCAAGACAGGGCCGTATGCGCGCGCATGGATGCCAAACTGTTCTTCGGCCCGGACGGTGAGCGGTGGCAGGAGCGGGAGATCCGGGAAGCGAAGGCCAGGGCGATCTGCGCGCCGTGCCCGGTGCGCGCGCAGTGCCTCGACTACGCGCTTAGGAACTCGATCAAGCACGGGATCTGGGGCGGGCTCAACCAGGAGGAACGAGCACGGGAGCGCCGCCGTCGGGCACGCAGTCCGCACGCCGCGTAACTGCAATTGACCCAGGTCCTGCCCCAATGGCGCGGCAGATGGTGAATGGGATCCATGTGCAGCGCGCGCGTCAGCCCCTGACGTAGCCCTCCGCGGTGCCTGACGACGTTATCTGACTTCCGCGTGATCCCGGTGAACGGTTTCCAGCAGCGCCGCTTCCGCGGCGTCGGCCTTGCCCGGCAGGTTTTCTATGCGGGCCCGTCCGCGGCCGCCAGAGACCTTGGCCACATCGGGCGACGCGACCTTCGGCCCTACCTCGCCGGGCGTCCGTACCGCTTGCGGTAGGAGCGTGCCCGATCTGCGCGATTTCCTGTCCCGGTTCCGCCCCGCCGGGGCCCCGGGCGCGGCACTCGCCGGGGTTCCCGCCGACCGCCGGCGCGAGCTGGAGGCCGAGGTGGGCCCGGTGCTGGCGCTGCTGGCCGGGACGCAGGCCGAATGCGAGCGGATCATCACGCAGGCCCGGCTGGACGCCGGGCAGCTGGTGGCCGAAGCCGGGACCGAGGCGGCGGCGATCGCCGCCGATGCCGCGCGGCGCGCCGCGGCGGCGCGCGAGGAAGCGGCCCGGCGGGTGATGGCCGCGGCCGGGACGAGGCCGCCGCGGCCGTGCGCGACGCCGAGCGGCAGGCCGCCGGGACCCGGGAACTCGCGGCTCAGCGCGTGCCTGCCCTGGCCGAGCCGCGCCGTCGATGCGATCAGGCGACTGGAGGCGGACGACTGATGAGCGCCGGATGGGTCGCGGGCAGCGTGCGGGCCAGGGCCCTGGTCCGCAGCCGGACGGATGCCGGGGTTGCGCGGCGCCTGGCCGCCTGCGGCTCGCTGGCCGACGCGCTGCACCTGCTGGCCGCCACGCCCTACGGCGCGAACATCCGCCGTGAGCTCCACGCTGGCCGCGGCGCAGCATGAGGTGGCCGGGACCTTGCTGTGGGACCTGCGGGTGCTGGCCGGCTGGCTGCCCAGGGACGGCGTGCGGCTGACTACGGACCCTCGGCGGCTGGTTCGAGATCGCGAACGTCGACGAGCTGCTCCAGTCGATCGCGGGCCTGGCCGGATGCCGAGTTCCGGCTCGGCGCCCTCGCCACGGCCTGGCCCCGGCTCGCCCAGGCGACGAGCACCGGCGAGCTGCGGACCGCTCTGGCCGCTTCGGCCTGGCAGGATCCGGGCCAGCAGACGGCACGGGCGATACGCCTGGGCATGCGCGTGCGCTGGACGGCGCGGATCGCCGAGCTGGGTGATCCGGCCAGGACCTGGGCCGCGGGCGCGGCCGCGTTGCTGGTCGCCGGAGAGCGGTTCGCGGTGGGCCGCGCATTGGACCCCGCCATCATGGGCAGCGTCCTCAGCCTGCTCGGACCCGAGGCGCCCGCGCCGCCAGCCTGGACGAGATGGCCGCCGGCCTGCCGGCGCGGCCCGCTGGGTGCTCGCCGGGATCACCTCGCCGGACGACCTGTGGCGCGCGGAGACGGTCCTGATGGCCAGGGTGGAGCGGGACGGCCTGCGGCTGCTGCACGCACCCGGCCTGGACTCCGGGGTCGTGCTGGGTGCGGTCGCCGTCATGGCGTGCCACGCCTGGCGGATCCGCGCCGCGCTCGAACTCGCCGCGCGCGGCGGGACGCCCATGGAGGCATACGATGAGCTGGGCTGATACTCGTGCCGGGGGCAGGCACCACGGCCCGTTCGGGATTATCCGCGGGATCGCCGGCCTCAGCTGGCCGGACCTGCCCGCGCCGGCCCGGATGAGGCGCGTCGCCGTGGTGGCAGCCGCCGATGGGCTGCGCGATGTACTGGTGCGGGTGGCGGACGCGGCGGCGGTGGAATTCGGGCCGCCCGTCGGCGAGACGGCCGCCCCGGCGCCCGCCGAGGGCGCGGCCACCGACGGCGAGGCAGCACGCAGGCTGCGCCGTTCCGGTCATCCCGCCCCGGCGCCGCCCTGGTCGCGGCGCGGCCTGACCTGGACGCACTCGAGCGGGCCGGCCGCTACGATCTGCTGGCCGGGGAGGCCCAGCTGGAGGCCTACGCGGCCAGCGCGGTCCGGCGGCCCGGCGCGTGTGCGCTGGCCGGCTGGATGCCCGCCGGCCAGGTCGATACCCTGGCGGCCAGCCTGGCCGGGGCCGGCGGCGCCGTCGTCCCGCTTCCCTTCCCGCGCGGCGCCGAGCCGCCCACGCTGCTGGCCGGACCGCCGGCCGAGCGCGCGCTGTCCCCCTGGTCCAGACGTACGGCACGGTACCGTACGCCGACGTCGACCCGACCTGGCTCGCCTGGGCGAGCTACGTGCTGATGTTCGGCATGATGTTCGGCGACGCCGGAGAAGGCCTGATGCTGGTGGCGGCCGCGATGGCGCTGCGGGCGGGCTGGCCGCGGTGGGCCCGCCGGTTCCGGCAGGCATGGCTGTTCGTCGCGGGCGCCGGCGTGGCGGCCACCGGGTTCGGCGTGCTGTACGGGGAGTTCTTCGGGCCGACCGGCGTCGTGCCCGCGGTGTGGCTGAATCCGCTGGACCGTCCCGTCACGCCTTGCTGGTGGCCGCGGCCGGCCTGGGTGCGATCATGCTGGCCGGCGCGTACGCGCTCGGGACGGTCAACCGGTGGCGGGAGGGCGGCTGGGCGTCCGCGCTGTACGCGCCCTCGGGCGTCGCCGGCACGGCACTCTACCTCGGCGCCGGCCTGATCGGCGGCGGGTGGTACCTCCACCGGGACCCGATGCTCGTGGCGGGCGCGCTGGTCGCCGTGGCCGGGCTGGCACTGGCCGCGACCGGTTTCGTCGCCGGCGCCGGCGGCGGCGCGACCGGCTGGACGCAGGCCGTGGTGGAGCTCTTCGACCTGGTCGATTCGCATCGGCTCCAACGTGGTCTCGTTCACCAGGCTGGCCGCCTTCGGCCTGACTCATGCCGCGCTGAGCCTGCTGGTATGGGAGGGCACCCGTGCCCTGTGGCAGCGGGGCGGCGCGGCGAGCGTGGCCGCGGTCGTCGTGTTCGCGGCGGGAACCGCGCTGGCGTTCGGCCTGGAGGCGCTCGTCGCCGCCGTCCAGGCGCTGCGCCTGGAGTACTACGAGCTGTTCTCGCGGGTTTTCGTGACGCAGGGACGGCCGTTCAGGCCGTGGCACGTGCCGGCGGCGGCCAGCCCGCGGCCGACCCGACTGCAGAGGAGAAGAGCACATGAACGTTGCCTGGATAGCCGGAGTGCCGCTGATCGCCCTGGCCGCGCTGCTCGCGCGCGTCGTGGCGCGGCGAGGCCGGACCGGGATGATCATCCTCGCCGGGATCGGCGGCGTGCTCATGGTCGGCGCCCTGGTGCTGCTGGTCGCCGCGCTCACCGCCCGGCCAGCGGGCGCCGCCACCGGCCCAGCCGCCGTCGCGGGCGCCAGGGCGGCGGCCACGGCCGTATCCACCGTGGCCGCCACGACAGCGCCGGCCAGTTCGGCGGCGCTGCTCGGCGCGGCGATCGCGGTCGCCGGCTCGACCATCGGTGCCGGCATCGCGGTCGCGTACGCCGGAGCCGCGGCGCTGGCCGCCATGAGCGAGCGGCCCGAGGTGTTCGGCCGCGCCATGGTCATCGTCGGCCTCGCCGAGGGAATCGCGATCTACGGCCTGATCATCGGGGTCATCCTGATCGGGAAGGCGTGAGCGGCGATGGCCAGGGCCGCGGTCATCGGGGAGGCAGTGCGTACCGCGGGCTTCGCCCTGGCCGGGGCGCGTCGTGACCACGGCGGAAACCGCGGAGGAGACCCGGGCGGCCTGGCGCGCGCTGCCCGCCGACATCGCGGTGCTGATCCTGACCCCCCATGCGGCGGGCTGGCTCGGCGACCCCCCGGCACTCGCCGGCCGCGCCCGGCGTGCTGGTCGTGGTGATGCCGGAATGACCGGCCACGACACCGGCATCGCGGGCACGGAACAGGCCGCCGCCCCGGTCCGCGCGTACCTGCTGGCCGGCGCCCGGGCCGAGGCGGACCGCATCCTCGGCCAGGCCCGCAGCCAGGCCGACCAGGCGCTGCGGCAGGCGCGAAGCGACGCGGAGCAGGCCGTCCGGCAGGCCCGGGCCGAGGGCGAGGCGCAAGCCGCCCCGGCCGCCGCGGCCGAACGCGCGCGGGGCCGGGAGCGGGCCAGGTCGACCGTGCTCGGCGCGCAGCGCCAGGCCTGCGAGAACCTGCGCGCGCAGGTCCTGGCCGCGGCCGACGGCCTGCGGGACGAACCGGATTACGATCGGCTGATGGCCGGGCTCAGCGCGCTGGCCACGAGCGCCGCCGGGCCCGGCGCGACCGTCACCGCGGATCCGGCCGGGGGGGTGGTGGCGCGGTCCGGTCGCGCCGTCGTGGACTGCTCGCTGCCCAGGCTCGCGAGCCTGGCTGTCGACGAGCTGGGTGACCAGGTGCGTGAGCTATGGGCGTCATGAGCCCGGCGGCGGCGCGGGTCGCCAGGGTAAACGGGCCGCTGGTGGAGGTGACCGGGCTGGCGGACGCGGCGATGTACGACGTCGTCGAGCTCGGCGAGCACCGCCTCCCGGGCGAAATCGTCGCCATCCGCGGCGACGTGGTGACGGTCCAGGCTTACGAGTACACCGGAGGCCTGGCCCCCGGCCATCCAGCCGCCTCACGCGGCGAGCCGCTCTCGGCCCGGCTGGGGCCGCATCTGCTCGGCGGCATCTTCGACGGCCTGCTCCGCCCGCTCAGCGGGGCACCCGTCTGGCTCGAACCCGGCGGCTCCTTCGCCGATGCCGCCGCCCCGGAGTACGAGTTCACCCCGGAGACGGAGACGGGAGCCGTCCTCGGCGAGGGCGCCAGCCTGGGGACGGTGGCGGTCCCCGGCGGTATCGGGTACCGGGTGCTGGTGCCGCCCGGACCGGGCGGCGTGGTCGAGAAAATGCGCGAGGCCGGACCTGTGGCCGCCGACGCGGTGATCGCGACCGTGGCGGGCATGGACGTGCGCATGACGTCATCCTGGCCGGTGCGGCGGCCCCGGCCCTACCGGCGCCGGCTCGACGCGGGGCCGCCGCTGCTGACCGGGCAGCGCGTGGTTGACCTGCTGTTTCCGGTGGCCAAGGGAGGCAGCTGCGCCGTGCCCGGGGGGTTCGGCACCGGCAAGACCGTGCTGCTGCAGCAGATCACGAAGTGGTGCGACGCGGACGTGATCGTGTACGTCGGCTGCGGTGAGCGCGGCAACGAGCTCGCCGACATGCTGTCCGAACTGGCCGAGCTCGACGATCCGCGCAGCGGCGGCAAGCTGTCCGCCAGGACCGTGGTCATCGCGAACACGTCCAACATGCCGATGATGGCGCGCGAGGCCAGTATCTACAGCGCCGCCTGCGTCGCGGAGCACTTCAGGGACATGGGCCTGGACGTGGTGGTGGTCGCCGACTCCACCTCGCGCTGGGCGGAGGCGTTGCGCGAGTTCGCGTCGCGCAACGGGGAGCTCCCGGCCGAGGAGGGCTACCCGGCCAGCCTGGCCTCCGCCCTGGCCGCGTTCTACGAGCGGTCCGGACGGGTCCGCACCAGCGGCGGGAACGAGGGTTCGGTGACCATTCTCGGCGCGGTATCGCCGGCTGGCGGTGACATGACCGAACCGGTCACCGCCTACACGCAGCGTTTCGTCCGCGGCCTGTGGACGCTGGACCGCGACCTCGCCTACGCCCGCCACTACCCGGCCCTCTCCTGGTCCGGGTCGTTCTCCCGGGATGTCGCGGCGGTCGCCGCCTGGCACGCCGCCGCGGGCGACGCCGGCTGGGCGGAACGCCGGAGCCCGGCTGGCCGCGCTGCTGGCCGAGGCCGACCGGATCGGCTCGCTGGCCGAGTTGATGGGCGCCGCCGCCCTGCCGCCCCGGGAGCGCGCCACGCTGGTGGCGGGCCGGCTGATCAGGGAGGGCCTGCTGCAGCAGAGCGCGCTCAGCCCGGTCGACGCCAAGTGCGGCGTCACCCGGGCCGCCGCACTGGCCGACGCGGTCCTGCTGGTCGCCGGGCGCTGCCTGGAACTGGCCGCCGCCGGGGTCGCCCCGGCGGAGATCGAGGACCAGGACTTCTCCCCCGTCCTGCGGGCCAGGGAGGAAGCCGCGACGCCGGACGCCGTGACCGCCAGGGCGCGGGACGTGCTCGGCCGCCTCGACGAGCTATCGCGGGCCGGCCAGGATGGGGTGATGGCATGACCAGCTGGGCGCGGCCGGAGTACACCGAGATCGCGGAGCTGCGCGGTCCGCTGCTGGTCGTGCGCGGCGTCGACGGCGTGGGCTGGGACGAGTTCGCGGAGATCCGGATGGGGGACGGGCAGATACGGCACGGGCTGGTCCTGGAGGCCGACCGCGACCTGGCGGTCGTGCAGGTGCTCGAGGGCACCGGGGGCATGCGGACGACCGCGACCCGGGTGGCGTTCAGCGGCAGCCCGCTGCGGATCCCGGTGGGGACCGGATGGCTCGGCCGGGTGTGCGATGGCCGGGGGGACCCGCTGGACGGCGGGCCGCCGGTCACCGGCGAGATCACCATGCCGGTGGCCGGCGCCCCGATCAACCCCGTCCTGCGCGAGCCGCCCGCCGACCCGGTGCTGACCGGCATCTCGGTGATCGACGCGCTCACGACGCTGGTGCGCGGGCAGAAGCTGCCCGTCTTCTCCGTGGCAGGCCTGCCGCACCTGGAACTGGCCGCGCAGCTGGCCGCGCAGGCGTCGGCCGGCGGCGAGCCGTTCTGCGTGGTGTTCGCGGCGATGGGCCTGACCCACGCCGACGCCGCGGCCGTCCGCACCGTGCTGGAGGAGCGCTCCGCAGCGGGCGAGCTCGCGCTGCTGCTGAACCTCGCGGACGACCCGGTCATCGAGCGGATCCTGACGCCGCGGCTGGCGCTCACCGTGGCGGAACGGCTCGCGTTCACGCTCGGGCGGCACGTGCTCGTCGTCATGGCCGACATGACCAGCTACTGCGAGGCGCTGCGCGAGGTGTCCGCGGCCCGCGGCGAGGTACCCGCCCGCCGGGCCTATCCCGGCTACCTCTACAGCGACCTGGCCTCGCTGTACGAGCGCTGCGGCCGCATCCGGGGCCGGCCGGGCTCGGTGACGGTGGTGCCGGTGCTGACCATGCCGGCCGGCGACATCACCCACCCGGTCCCCGACCTCACCGGCTACATCACCGAAGGGCAGATCGTGCTGTCCCCGGAGATCCACGCGCGCGGGGTGTACCCGCCGGTGGACGCGCTGTCCTCGCTGTCCAGGCTGATGCGGCACGGCGCGGGCCCGGGGCGCACCCGGGACGACCACCTGGACGTGGCCGCGCAGATCCTGGCCGCGCTCGCCGCCGCGCGGCGCGCCCGCGAGCTGGCCGAACTGGTCGGCAGCGCCGCCCTGACCCCGCTCGACCAGCAGTACCTCCGGCTCGAGGCCGCGTTCGAGGCGCAGCTGGAGAACCAGGGGCCCGCGGAGAAGCGCGATCTCCAGGAGACGCCTGGCGCGGGCCTGGCAGGTGCTGGCCGCGCTGCCGCGCCGCCAGCTGACCATGCTGCCGGCGGGGATGCTGGACGCCTGGTATCCCGGCGGCGACCCGTGAGCGGGCCGGGATTCACCGTGCCGCCGGGCCGGGCCGGGCGGCTCTGGCTGACCCGGCGGCTGGCGGTGGCCCGGCGCGGCGCCGACCTGCTCGACCGCAAGCACCGGATCCTCATGGCGGAAACGGCCCGGCGGCGGGATGTCGCGGCGCGGACGGCCGCGGACTGGGACCGGTGCTGCGCCGACGCCGAGCGGTGGCTGCTCCGGGCCTCGATGCTGGGCGGCGAGCGGGCGATCAGGCTGGGGGCCGCCGGTTCCGCCGCGGACGTGACGATCTCCTACGGCGTGACCATGGGCGTCCGGCATCCGGACGCCGCCACCTGCCGGGTCCCGGCGTCCGCGAGCTGGGACGGTCCGGCGCTGACCGCGGCGCGGGAGGCCCACGGCCGCGCGCTCGAGGCGGCGGTCAGGCACGCCGCCGCGGCCGGGGCGCTGCGGGCCGTCGAGGCCGAGGCGCTCGCCACCCGGTACCGGCTCCGTGCCGTCAGGAACCGCTGGATTCCGCGCCTGGAGCAGGCGCTGGCCGACGTGACGCTCGCCCTGGAAGAGCAGGAGCTCGCCGACGCCGCCCGGCTGCGCCTGGCCGTCAGTCCAGAGCGGCGCCGGCGGCAGGCTCGGTGAGCTCTGCGGCGTCATCGGCCTGGTCACCGAGCCGGTTGGAGACGTCGATCACCCCGTCCACGTTCCAGATCAGCCGGATCGCGGCCGGGATGAGCTCCCGGTCCTCCGCCGATTCGGGGTGGCCGGTGAGGATGACGACGCCGTCGCGGACGGTTGCCGTGACGCTGCCCGGATCGGCCGGCAGCACGTCGTCCAGCAACGCGCGGACGTGCTCGGCGACCTGGTTGTCCGGCCGCAGGAAGACGCTCAGCAGGTCACGTCGGGTGACGATGCCGAGCAGCCGGCCGTCTTCGCCGACGACCGGCAGGCGGCGGATGTGACGGTTGGTCATGAGCTGCGCTGCTCGCGGGATTGTCGCGTCCGGGTAGATGGTCACCGCCGGGGCGCTCATCAGCGCACCCGCGGTAAGCCCCCAGTGCACCCGGCGAAGCGGACGGCGCCACCGGCCGGTGGCGTTCGCGTCCATCCGGGCCCGGCGGACCTCTTCATCCTCCAGCGCCAGCAGATCGGCCTCGGACACCACGCCCGCGACGCGGCGCCCCATCGTCAGCACGGGCACGCCGCTGATCCGGCGCTCGGTGAGCATCCGGACGATATCGCTGAACGGGGTGAGTCGATCCACCGTCACGACCCTTTTCGTCATCACGTCCCTGACCCGGGGGACATGCCGGACCGCGGGCTGCCGGCCGTCGTCTTCCCGCACCCGACGTATACCCACCGCGGCCGTGGCCCCACCCGGAGCCGCCCGCTGCTGGACCCTGACCTGCTCCTCGACCGCCTCGAGCGCGCGGATCACATCGGGGCGTGCCGCCCTGCCGTGCAGGGAATCGTAATATGCAGCACCCAGATGCCGGAGCATGGCATCGAGGTGCATATCGGTACGAGTCATGATGGTAACTCCCGCCATCGAGACGACAAGTCAAGCGTTCCTCCGTGTGCCCGGACGCGTTAGCGCCAGACGTCCCGGCTGTGAGGACCTTTGTCACCCGCTCGGTCAGCTGGGCATCTTGACGGCGATTCCGCCCGGCGGATCCTGAACCACCAGGACCTGGCCGCCATCTTCGAGTGTCCGGCTGACCATCTCCTCGATGAGGTCGGGCACCGGCAGGGCCGCGGTTCCCCAGTCGGGACAGCAGTCGGCGGCCAGGCCCAGCGCGCCGCAGCGTCCGCATTCGTAGCCCGGAATCAGCCCGTCGAACGGGACCGCCAGGGTCTCCACCGCGCCGGCGTTGACCGCGGCCACGCAGGCGGGCAGGCCGATGGCGGTCATCGCGCCTGGCTCGGCCGAGATCTCCGCGGCCAGCCGCAGGGAGGAGGACTGCAGCGCGGCCAGAAGCGGCCGGATGTGCAGCCTGATGCCCAGCACCGCCAGCTCCGGCGACGTCTCGGGCGCCTCTGGCAGCCCGACGACCTCCAGCAGGCCGACCTCGGCGCAGACAAAGACGGCCACCGGATGGCCCAGCCAGTCGGGTCCGGCCAACGCCGCCTCATCCCGCGCCGAACGCCGGTCCTCCTCGCGGAGTTGCCCGGCCGGGCCGGCGGCACGCACCGCCGCCGCGACGAGTTCATCCACCCGTCCCGGCAGACCCGGTAGCTGCACGGGAGACCGCGGAACGTTCAGGTACACCGACAGCACGACCGGCTCCACCGTGTGGACCCGGCCGAGCTTGTCGACTTCCGCGAGAGTGATCATGACGTGTCCGCTAGCTGGTCACGTGGTGCGTGACCTCGGCGTCGGACGAGGGGAAGAACAGGCTGTCGTGACCGTCCTCCCAGCGAACCAGATACGGCGGTGCGCCCTCCACCCCGTCGACCTGGATGATTTCGCCGTGTCGCTCCTCATCGCCCTGATGACGCCCCTTGACCGTGAGCTCATCTCCGACCTGTGCTTGCATGACCGACCTCCGAGTCGTCCGTTTGATGGCGAGCCTGAACCGGCGAAGCCACCCCGGGGTAGGGCCGAAGGGCCCGCACGACTCCCTACCCATGTGACTTTGGTCCGCGACCGGCTGGCCAGGCGTCCCTACCGCCAACCCGCCAGACGGCGGGCCGTTTGTCCAGGCGGGTTGGGCCATTTGGCTCTGCCGCCACGCGCAGTCGCGGCCGATGCTAGATGAGGAGCAGTCCGCTCCCACTCGAAAGGGAGGGGCCATGGCCATTATCTCAGCGCCTCACCGCGAGAGCCACACGCCGCATCGCAGCCGACGGGTCCTGATCGCTGCCTTCACCGCCGCCGCGATCCTGGCCGCGATCGGGATAGTGCTGGCGGTCCGCGGCGGGGGGCCTGCGGGATCCGGAATACAGGGATCGGGCGTCGCTGCTACCCAGACGCGCACGGTAGCCAGGTTCAGCAGTCTGGAGCTGGCTGGCAGCAACAACGTCACCGTCACGGTGGGCACCACGCAGTCCGTCGCTGTCCACGCGGACAGTAATCTGATTAGCCACGTCACGACCCACGTGGTGGCCGGAACGCTCGTCATCGCGGACACCGGAAGCTTCACCACCAAGACCCCGATGAGCGTCGAGGTCAGCGTGCCGTCACTGACCATGCTGAACCTCAGCGGCAGTGGCCAGCTCTCCGTCACCGGGATCAAGGCGCCCCGGCTGACCGTGGCGGTCTCCGGCAGCGGCCTGCTCTACGCGGCCGGAACCGCCACCAGGCTGGACGTCACCGTCAGCGGTGACGGCTTGGCCCAGCTCAGCCAGCTCACCGCCAGCCAGGTGCACGCGGTCGTCACCGGTTCGGGCCTCATCCAGGTGACCGCCACCACCAGCTTGGACGCCGCGGTCCCGGGCACCGGCGCAATCGTCTACAGCGGCAACCCGTCCCAGGTGACCAGCAGCGTCACCGGCGTCGGAACCGTAACACGCGGATGAGCGGCCCGGCCGAGCCTGCGGACGTGGCGGGGACGGCGTGGAGTGGCGGCCGGTCTTCCCGCCGGTTGACGAGGATGACGTGTTCACCGGATGACTGCCTCGACATGCACGGTAGTACCTGGCGGGGCTAGCGGCACGAGCGTTCCGTTGATCCGCCGCCCGTCCACCTCCAGGCGAGCAACCCGGCCGCTGACCCGGTCCGGGTGGCGCACGCTGATCTGGTACGTCGCGCCGCGGAACCGCCGGGTGGCGGTGAACCCGGACCAGGCTGCGGGCAGCACGGGGTCGACGCGCAATCCGTCCGTTTCCGCGCGGATCCCGAGAATCCACTGCGTGATCGCGACCAGGTTCCAGGCGGCCGTCCCGGTCAGCCACGAGTTCTTGGCCTCGCCGCAGGTGGGCGCGTCCGGCCCGGCGATCATCTGGGCGTAAACGTACGGTTCGCAGCGGTGGACATCGCTGATCTGCTCTCGGGCCGAGGGGTTGATGCGCTTGTAGTAGCCGAACGCGGCATCGCCGTTGCCGGTCATCGCTTCGGCGATCATGATCCATGGGTTGGTGTGACAGAAGACGCTGCCGTTCTCCTTATAGCCGGGCGGGTAGGAGGAGATCTCGCCCAGCTCGAGGTGATAGCGGGTGTAGGCGGGCTGCAGCAGGACGATGCCGTGGCTGGTGGCCAGGCGTTCGCGGACGCTGGCCAGGGCCCGGCCGGCCATGCCGTTGCCGAGGCCGATGCCGCTCATCACGCACATGCCCTGGGGTTCGATGAAGATCTGGCCTTCGGCGTTGGCCACCGACCCGACGACCTGGCCGGCATGGTCATAGGCGCGAAGGAACCACTGGCCGTCCCAGCCGTGCTCGGTGACCGCGTAGGCCATCTTCTCCGCCTCGGCCCGGTAGCCGGCGGCGTCCGTGGCCCGCCCGCGCCGCCCGGCGATCTGTGCGAACTCCGTGGCCGCGAGGACGAACAGCCCACCGATGAACACCGACTCGGCCACCCCGCCGGACACGTTCGCCGTAGTCTGGAACGACTCCCCGGGCGCGGTCGAGAAGCAGTTGAGATTCAGGCAGTCGTTCCAGTCGGCTCGGCCGATGAGCGGCAGCAGATGCGGGCCGAGCCGGTCCGAGGTGTAGCGCAGCGACCGTTCCAGGTGCTCATACAGCGGCGACGGAGCGTCCGGCGCGCCGGCGTAGGGTACGGGCTCGTCCAGGATCGTCTCGTCGCCGGTCTCCTTCAGGTAGGCGGCGACCGCGAGCACCAGCCAGAGCGGGTCGTCGTTGAACCCCGACCCGACGGCGTCGTTGCCGCTCTTGGTGAGCGGCTGGTACTGGTGGTACGCGCCGCCGGAAGCCAGTTGGGTGCCAGCCAGCTCGATGATGCGGCCGCGAGCCCGGCCGGGCGCTAGCTGCACGAATCCGAGCAGGTCCTGGCAGGAGTCGCGGAACCCGATACCCCTGGAGATCCCGGATTCGAACAGCGACACCGAGCGGCTCATGGCGAAGGTCACCAGGCACTGGTACGGGTTCCAGATGTTCACCATGCGGTTGGTGTCCTCGTCCGGCGTCTGGACCGTCAGCACAGACTGCAGTGACGCCCACGACTCGCGCAGCCGGCGGAATCCGTCCGCGACCGTCGCGGGCCGCAGCCACCGTTCGATGACCGGCCGGACGAGAGTCTTGTTCAAGATCGTCGAACCCGGCGGATCGAACTTGCGGTCATCCGGGTTCTCCCAGTAACCCAGGAGGAAGATGACCTCTTTCATGTCACCTGGCGCCAGCCGGAGGCGCACGTGATGGCTGCCGACTGGCGCCCAGCCGTGGGCGACCGAGTTGGCCGACTCGCCGCGCTCCACGACCAGCGGCCGGTCCCAGCCGCGGTAGGCGCCGAGGAACGCCTCACGCTGGGTGTCGAACCCGGCGAGCGGCTCCGAGCACGCGAAGTAGGCGAAATGATTGCGCCGCTCCCGGTACTCCGTCTTGTGGTAGATGACGCCGTCGGCGACCTCCACCTCTGCCGTCGAGAAGTTTCGCTGGAAGTTCGTCGCGTCGTCCTGCGCGTCCCACAGACAGAACTCGGCCGAGGAGAACACCGACAGGTCCACCGGCGTGCCGCGTTCATTGCGGACCCGCAACCGCCAGACCTCGAGGGTCTCGCCCAGCGGCACGAAGTACAAGGCCTCGGCCCGCACCCCGAGCCGCGCCGATGAGATCCGGGTGTAGGACAGGCCGTGCCGGCACTCGTAACTATCCAGGTCACGCTGGGTCGGCTGCCATGACGGCGACCAGTACTCCCCAGAGCCGTTGTCGCGCAGGTAAAGATAACGCCCACCGGAATCAGCCGGGACGTTGTTATAGCGGTACCGGGTGATCCGGCGCAACCGGGCGTCCCGGTAGCACGAGTAACCGCCCGCCGTATTCGAGATGATGCCGAAGTACGCATCCGTGCCCAGGTAATTGATCCACGGCACCGGCGTGTCCGGCCGGGTGATCACGTATTCACGGTGATCGTCGTCGAAGTGGCCATAGCGCATCGCGTCACCTGCCTTTGCTGGACGTGACCCAGACGAACCGCCGGTAGGACCAGAACCGGAACAGCGTGGCCAGCGCGATGCCCGCGTTCAGCGCGGCAAAGGCCGCCAGCTTGTCGTGCCCGAGGTGCAGCAGGTAGTAGTTGAACGCCACCGTGGCGTCCTGGATCAGCAGGCCGATGCCGTTCAGCACGCCGAAGACGATGAGCTCGCGGACGACACCGGTGCGCCGCCTGGTCCGGAACGACCAGTACCGGTTGCCCAGGTACGTCACGATCGCGGCGACGGCGGTGGCGATCGTGGCCGATGTCACCGGCCCTGCGCCGAGGTGGATGAAGAGCAGGTCGTAGACGCCGTTGGTGATGAATACGCCGGTGACGCCGATCACCGCGAACTTGGCGAACTCGTAGCCGAGCTGGCGGAATCGCCCGAACCACGCGAGAATGTCCGCGCCAAGGCCCCCGGACCTGCGCTGGCCGATTCCGTGCAACATCCTGATCGTCTCCTTGCGAGCACCTCTCCGCCACCAGGCCGCCCGCTTCCGGCGCCCGGGCCGCCCTAGCCGCGGCCCGGGCGCGGCGCCGCGTCACCGTCTGCTGCTCAGCCGGTCGTTCCGTGGGCGGGACGATGTTCGACCATGGTGTCCGAGGAAGGCGTGAACACACTGTCGTGACCGTTGTCCCACCGGACTAGGTACGGCGGCGCTCCGCCTTCCCCGTGAACCTCGACGATCATGCCCCTGCGGTCCTCGTCGCCGACATGGCGGCCCCTGACCACGATCTCGTCGCCGATTTCAGCGTGCATCTCGATCTCCTCCTCCTATTTGGCCGCCCGTTTCCAGGATCTGAGCATCAGGGCAACGGTTTGCCTCCGGCCAGGGGCGAAGGTCCCGCCTGGTGGCTCACCGTCCGTCTCGTAGGACCAGAACGGGACAGGAAGCGTGGTGCACGCAGTACTGACTGACCGAGCCGAGCAGCATTCCGGCGAACCCGCCGTGTCCCCGGCTGCCGACCACGAGCAGGTCGGCACCCTCGGCCGCGCGCACCAGCACGTCCGCGGCGTGCCCCTGGACCACCAACGGCTCGACCACTACGTCAGGCGCGATCCCGCTGACCTCGGCGAGCGCCTCGAACAGGGTCTTGCCCGCGTCACCTTCGAAGTCGGCCGCTCCCTCGCTGAACGGCGCCAATCCGTAGCCAGAGGGGTACGACCAGGTGATCACCGCCTCGACTTCCGCGCCGGTCAGCTTCGCCTGGCCGACGGCCCAGCGCAGGGCCTTCATCGAAGACGGCGACCCGTCCATGCCCACTACGATCCGCTTATCGGCCACAATCACCACCTCCTCCCTCCCTCTCCTACCGTGGCTTGCCGGGGAGGGGCGGCGTAAGGGGCGAACGCACCGGCATGCCGGGACCAATGGCTCTGCTTAGCCCATCTGCTCCCTGATCGCCGTAACACCGTCCTGATCGTCGGTTTCGCCGCCGAGGGAACCCGCGCCCGCGACCTGGCCGAGAGCGCGGTGAGCCGTTTGGGATTTGCGATGGAGCATGGTTCGCGGGTTCCCGGGCCGGTGCGCTTGCCGGGATCGCCTCGTTGCTGGAACGATGGCGGCGTGAAGCTAGGGATCTTGTGCGGCGGCGGTCCGGCCCCGGGGATGAACTCGGTAATCTCCGCAGCCACGATCGAGGCCCGGAATTCCGGGTGGGACGTCCTGGGAATCATGGACGGGTTCCAGCATCTGATCGAGGGGCGGGTCGAGGAGGCGCGGCCGCTGTCTATCACGGACGTGTCGAGGATCCACGTCCTGGGCGGGTCGGTCATCCGGACCTCGCGGGCCAACCCGACAGTGCGCGACGAGGACGCCGCCGACCCGGATTGGAGGCTGCACGCCTGTCTGGAGTCGCTGCAGAAGCTGGGGATCGGCGCGCTGGTGACGATCGGCGGGGACGACACCGCGTTCTCGGCGTCCCGGCTGGCCGCGGCGGCCGGAGGGGGCCTGCGCGTGGCGCACGTGCCGAAGACCATCGACAACGACCTGCCGCTGCCAGGTGGCGCGCCGACGTTCGGCTTCGAGACCGCCAGGAGCGTGGGGGTCGGTCTCGTCAACAACCTGATGACCGACGCCATCACCACCCAGCGGTGGTACCTGGTGGTGGCCATGGGCCGTTCGGCCGGCCACCTGGCGCTGGGCATCGGGAAGGCGGCCGGGGCTACCTTGACGGTGATCGGCGAGGAGTTCCTCCGCGACGAGCCCATCCGGCTGTCGCGTCTGGTGGACGTTCTGGAGACCTCGATGCTCAAGCGGATCGCCCACGGCCGCCCCTTCGGCGTGGCGGTGCTCGCCGAGGGCATCGGCCTGCGCCTGCCCCCGGACGAGCTGCGCAAGGCCATGCCCGAGGTCGAGCGAGACGAGCACGGCAACGTCCGGCTGGCCGAGCTCGAGCTGGACCGCCTGCTGGCCAGGCAGGTCAAGGACCGCTTCAAGGCACGCGGGCAGAACGTCACGGTCGAGGGCAAGAACATCGGCTACGAGCTCCGGTGCGCGCCCCCCATCCCGTTCGACATCGAGTACACCCGCGACCTGGGCTACGGCGCCGTCGACTACCTCAAGCAGGTGCTGGCGGGCGACGAGCCCGGCGGCATGGTCACGATCCAGGAGGGGCACATGGTGCCGCTGCCCTTCGGGTCGTTCACCGACCCCGAGACGGGACGGGTGCGGATCCGGCGGGTGAACGTCGAGTCGAGCTCGTACCGGGTGGCCCGCGAATACATGATCCGGCTAGACCGAGAGGACCTCGAGGACCCGGAGAAGCTGCGCCCGATCGCAGCGGCCTCAGGGCTCACGCCCGAGGCCTTCCGCGACCGGTACGGCTATCTCGCCCGGGGCTGAGCCGCAATCGAGCCGGTGTTCTGGTGCCCGTGATCTAGACGACGGGACGGGACTTAAAGCCTGCCATAAGTCCCTGGTGGTCAGGCCGCATGCCTCTGTGACTAACCGGACGCATCTGATGAGTTCGAGTGAGCGTTTTAGTTCCTCAGTCTCCTGACCATGCTCGTCACGGCTGGGACCGGACGGAGATTACGGTGTCTGCCTCTCGATTGCGGCTACTCGCCGCGGCCATGGCTCTGGGTACGATCGGAGCCTTCGCCGCCCCGGCCGCCGCGGCATCCCAGCCGCCACCAGGAAGCGAAGGCCTGGCGGGTCCGGCCGCCCTGATGCCCAACGGCCAGATCGCGACGCCACCGCAGACCATCTCGCCGCAGGTGTCGACCAGCTGCCCCGCGGCGCCGTACGGGGCGCGGAGCGCAGCGCCAGGCAGCGGCAAGACCGTCGCCCTGACCTTCGACGACGGCCCCGGTGCCAGCACCGGGAGCATCTTGTCGATCCTGGCTCAGTACGGCGTCCCGGCCACGTTCTTCAACCTCGGCCAGAACATGGCGCCCCGGGCCGCCCTGGTCAAGCAGGAAGCCACCATGGGCTACGCACTGGACAACCACACCTGGGACCACAAGAACATGACGACTCTGTCCGCCTCGGCGCAGGGCACCGAGATGGACCAGGCCAGTGCCGAGCAGGTGAGCCTGACCGGCGTCCAGCCGTGCGGGTTCCGCCCGCCGGGCGGCAATTACAACTCGACCACGCTGAGCCTGGCGCAGCAGCGCCGGATGACGGTGTGGACCTGGTCGGTGGATACCGAGGACTGGAAGGCGAACGGCTCGTCGTCGGCGTACTGGGTGAACCGGATCATCAGCCTGGCCGAACGGGAGGGCGGCGTGCTGACGCACCCGATCGTGCTGATGCACAACCAGCCGGCCGGCAATCCGGCCACCGTGGCGGCCCTGCCGGCGATCATCCGGTACTTCGGCAGCCACGGGTACACCTTCGTGGACCTGCTCGGCCGGACCGCGGTCCACACGCCGGGCAACCGGGGTGACGAGGTTAACCCGTTCGGGAACGGCTTCGACGTGTTCCACCAGCGCGAGGCGGTGAACGCGATCATCGTCGGCTGGACCGCGACCAAGGCCGACCCTGCGACCCACTTCATCCGGCTTCCCGGGACGGTCCCGGGTGCGTACAGGTTCGAGTACGCGCCGAACGGCGGGGCGACCGGGCTGTTCGTGTCGAACCCCGGCTATGACGCGGCGGGCACCGGCCTGAGGGACGGCCTCGTGCTGCGCGCCTCCAACGATGGGCCGTGGCAGCAATTCGTCCCGCAGCCGAACGGCACGCTGAAGAACGTGGCTACCGGTCTGTACGTCTGCCCGAACGGCACCGGGGCGCAGCTGCGCGGCACCCCCGTTCCCTCCCCGTGGGGCGGCTCCGCCTACACCTGGACGGACTACGCCCATCTGCATGGGTAAGTCAGACCTGCCTGGGTGCGACCGTTGGTCCTTGTGGCCGAGGGCTTTGATGCTCTTCAATGAGGACGGTGCGTGTCGCCTCACTCGAGCCCCAGGATGTCTACGGGGCCCTGCGGAGCTCTCCTCGCGGCCTGTCGGCTACCGAGGTCACGCTTCGGCGTGCTGAGGTCGGGCCCAACTCCTTGCCCCCGACGAAGCCGCGCTCGGTGCTCAAGGAGCTTGCCACCCAGTTCGCCAACATGTTCGCGGTCGTCTTGATGGTGGCGTCGGGACTGACGTTCCTGATCTATGTGCTGAGTACGCCGAGGGCCGTGGCAAATCTCGAGCTTGCGATCGGCATCTTGGGCGTCGTGCTCCTCAACGCCATGATCGGCTTCGTCCAGGAGCACGCCGCCGAGCGCACAGCTCAAGCACTGCAAGCGATGGTGCCTGCTCTGGCGAGGGTGCTCCGAGACGGCGAGCTCACCGAGATACCCGCTGCTGAGCTCGTCCCCGGCGACGTCGTGGTGCTCGACGCGGGGGACGCGGTTCTCGGCCGACTGCCGCCTGGTCGAAGTGCGCGAGCTCGCCGTGGAGATGGCGGCTCTCACCGGCGAGAGCCTGCTCGTCCGGCCGTGTGGCGGAGGCGGCCTGCCTCGACGTCGAGGTCGCCGAGGCACGCAACAGCGTGTTCATGGGCACGTCCGTAGTGAACGGCAGCGGCAAGGCGGTCGTGTTCGCGACGGGCCTGCAGACCGAGTTCGGCCGGATCTACCGGCTCACTGCAGAGGTCCCCCAGGAGGCGAGCCCACTCCAGCGCCAGGTCTCGACGATGGCCCGACGGGTCTCGTTCGTCGCCATCGGCGCCGGGGCCGCGGTATTCGCACTCCGGACGCTGGCCAGCCATACCATCACGGGGTCGTTCGTCTTCGCGCTCGGCGTCATGGTCGCCCTCGTGCCTGAGGGGCTGCCCGCGACGATGTTGGTCTCGCTCGCGATCGCCGTCCGTCGCATGGCCCGGCGGCATGCGCTCATCAAGCGGCTCACGGCCGTCGAGGGGCTCGGGTCCACGACGGTCATCTGCACGGACAAGACCGGCACCCTCACCAAAGCGGAAATGACCGCGCAGGTCGTGTGGGAGTCCGGGCGCCATCATGCGATCTCCGGCGTCGGGTACGCTCCAGACGGCCAGGTCACCGACCCCGAGCCCGCGCGCGAGACGCTGCGAGTCGGAGCCCTGTGCTGTGATGCCCGCCTCCTTGCCCCAGACCCCGGCCACGCGACCGGATGGCGGATCCTCGGAGACACGACCGAGGGAGCGATCCTGGTCGCAGCCCAGAAGGCCGGACTGGATCTCGTCGCCGACGAAGAGCTGTCGCCTCGGGTGGCAACGTTTCCGTTCGACGCCGACCGTAAGCTCATGACAACGGTGCACCGGATCGGCCCCGATCGTCACGAGGCGTACGTGAAGGGGTCACCGCAAGCGCTGCTCGAACGGACGACGGCAGCATGGTGGGACGGCGAGGAAGTCCCGGCAACCGAGATGCTGCGCGCACGTGTGACCACGGCGAACGACGAAATGGCCGCCGAGGGCTTGAGGGTCCTCGCCATCGCCCGGAAGGTCGTCACTGGTGACCGGCCCCGCCAAGACGAAGCCGAGTCCGGCCTTACCCTGCTCGGGCTGGTCGCTATGTCCGATCCTCCGAGGGCCGAGGTCGTAGACGCGGTAGCGGCATGCCGGGCAGGCCGGCATCCGCATCTACATGGTGACCGGCGACTACGGTTTGACTGCCGAGGCGATCGCCCGCAAGGTGGGAATCATCACCAAGGGTCCCGTCAGGATCCTCTCGGCCGCGGATCTGGACGCGGTGACTGACGATCAGCTCGCGGACCTAACCGAATCCGGCAAGCAGCTGCTTTTTTGCTCGTGTGCGCCCTGAGCACAAGATGCGGATCGTCGGCGCCCTGGAAGGTCGCGGCGAAGTCGTCGCGGTGACCGGTGACGGTGTTAACGACGCGCCCGCCTTGAAGCGGGCAAGCATCGGCGTATCGATGGGCGAGGGGGGTACCGACGTCGCCCGGGCGGCTTCGGTGATGATCCTTCTCGACGACTCGTTCGCCTCCATCGTCGCCGCAGTGGAGCTGGGGCGCGCGGTGTTCCAGAACATCAGGAAATTCCTCATCTACCTGTTCAGCCACAACATCGCGGAGCTCGCCCCGATCCTCGCGGCCGTCTTGGTCGGATTCCCGCTCGTACCCTTGAGCGCGCTGCAGGTGCTGTCGATCGACCTCGGGTCGGACGTCCTTCCTGCTTTGGCGCTGGGTGCCGAGCAGCCGGAGCCCGGCATCATGTCCCGCCCGCCGCGGCCGCCTAGCGAGCAGCTGTTCAACTGGGCTGTCGTTCGCCGGTTCTGTTTCCTCGGGACGATTCAGTCATGCGGCGTGGTGTTCGTGTTCTTCTGGAAGATCCACAGTGCCCATATCCCCTTTGACGCGTTCACCTCGGCCAACCCGACGTACCGGCAGGCGGTCACGATGACTCAGGCGGGCATCGTGGTCAGCCAGTTCTTCAACAGCTTCGCTGTGCGTAGTGACGAGCAGAGCATCTTCAAAATCGGCCTGCTCTCCAACCGTCCGCTGATCGCGGCCGAATGCATCAGCCTCGGATTCATCGCTGCCGTATCGTACGTTCCCGCTTTGCAGTCGGTCTTCAATACGGCGCCGCTGCGGCTGAACGACTGGCTCTTGCTCTTCGCCTGGGGAGCACTGCTTCTGGCATGTGAGGAAGCCCGCAAGGCGTGGCGGCGCTCGCGGCGGCGCCACGGCCAGCCGCAAAACCCTGCGGTCATATCGGAGCCGCCGGCGCAAAGGCCGACGCAAGACGAGAGCCTGGCGAGGCGGCGAGCCCCCGGGCCTGCAGCGACCGGGACAGGTCTTGTAGTGAGCTGGACAGGTTTAGAGAGGGAGATTCCGATGCAAGTCGTCATCATGGGGTGCGGCCGGACCGGCTCGGCTCTCGCGTCCCGGCTCGAAGCGGAAGGAGACGGCGTCACCCTCCTCGATCCGGACGAGAGCGCTCAGAACCGCCTGTCCGCCGGCTTCAAGGGACGGTTCATCCATGGCAGTGGCAGCTCGCGCGTGCTGCTGGAGGAAGCCGGCATCGCCCACGCCGAAGCGTTCGTCGCCCTCAGCCCGAGCGACAGTGCCAACATCGTCGCGACGCGCACCGCCCGGGACTTCTACCGCGTACCGCGAGTGCTCAGCCGTCTCCACGACCCAGCTCGAGCGCCGATCTACACCGAGCTCGGCATCGCGACCGTCGGTTCCGTCCAAACCAACGTCAACCGAGTGCACCACCTCCTACATCACCGGGGGCTGGAGCCAGAGCTCACCTTCGGCAACGGCGAGACGATGCTCGTCCGCTCGTTCGTCCCCGGCTATCTCGCCGGCAGGCGAGTCGCCGAGCTGAACGTCCCCGGCGAGATCCAGGTCGTAGAGATCAGTCGGGCCGGCCGACTCGTCGGTGCCGGAGGGGACCTCGATGCTCCAGCCAGAGGACTTCGTGAGCTTCATTGTCGCGTCCGGCTCGCTCGGCCGCTTGCGGAGCTTCCTCGAGGCGACGGGGCATTGATGCGAATCCTCGTCGCCGGCGGCGGGACCATCGGCCTGCAGGCCGCGCATAGGCTGAGCGCGGACGGCCATGAGGTCACGATTATCGAGCTGAGCGCCGCGAGGGCCATGAGGCTCACACAACTCGGCGTCTCGACCGTGCATGGGGATGCCGCCGTTCTTCCCACACTCGAGGCCGCGGGCGCGCTGCGCGCCGAGGTCCTCGCGGCCTGCACCGGCACGGACGAGGAGAACCTGTTGATCTCCTTTGTTTCCAAGCGGCATTTCGCGATCGGTCGTGTCGTCGCCCTCGTGAATAACGCCGATAACGCCTGGCTGTTCGATAAGTCCTGGGGTGTCGATGCCGCCCTGTCGCCCACGGCCGCGCTCCTCAACCTGATCGAGCAGGAGCCGAGAGCGAGCCAGGCCTGACCGCGGACGCCAGCCAGCCATCCGAACATACGGGACCTTCGCCTCTGGCCGGGCAGCGGCCGGCGGCGTGAGGTTGGCTTCAAAGCAAGCCAAAAAGGGAGAAAGGCCGCCGCCGACCTCCGGCTCCTGGCCGCCAGCACTACCCCGTCCCGGTACCGGCACCCAACGGTGAAACGCAACTGACCCGCTAGAACGCCGAATGGAACCGTCATCGAACAGGGCGCCGTCCTCCACCCGGGAGAAGGACATGACAGGTTTTGACATCAGCGAGCTTTCCGCGCTGGAGATCCTCGATTCGCGTGGCCGGCCGACGCTGGCGACGACCCTGCGGCTCGGGGACGGGACGCAAGCCCGCGCGGGGGTGCCGTCGGGCGCGTCCACCGGGTCTCGGGAGGCGGTTGAGCTCCGGGACGGGGATGATGCCCGCTACCAGGGCAAAGGCGTGCTCGGTGCCGTCGCTGCAGTCAACACGGAGCTGGCCGGATTGCTGCGCGGACGATCCTGGTCCACCCTCGCTGAGGCGGATCAGGCCATGGCCGATCTGGACGGCACTCCCGGCAAGAGCAGGCTCGGCGCGAACGCCATTGTCGGGGTGTCGATGGCGCTGGCCCGGGCGCTGGCTGCGTCGGCTGATGTCCCGCTCTGGCGCTGGCTGGCACCAGACGGGGTCCCGCCCTGCTTGCCGGTGCCCCACTTCAACGTGCTCAACGGCGGGGTGCACGCGCCGAACGAGCTGGACTTCCAGGAGTTCATGATCGCGCCGGTCGGGGCGCCGTCGATGGCCGAGGCGGTACGCGCGGGCGCCGAGGTCTACGCGGCGCTGCGCCGCGAGCTCGCCGACCGGAAGCTGTCCACCGGGCTGGGCGACGAGGGCGGGTTCGCTCCCGAGATCACCGAGCCGGAGGAGGTGCTGCGGCTCCTGGTGCAGGCCATCAACGGCGCCGGGTACCGGGCCGGCCGGGACGGGGTGAGCATTGCCCTGGATCTCGCCGCGTCGGAGTTCCGCCAGCCCGACGGCCGCTACCTCGTCGCTGGCGCCCTGCTGAGCAGCGGTGACCTGATCGAACGGCTGGCCCGTATTACTGCCGAGTTTCCCGTGCATTCCATCGAGGACGGCCTGGGGGAGAACGACGACGACGGATGGATTGCTCTCACCGCCCGCCTCGGCGCCGCGGTGGAATTGGTCGGCGACGATAACTTCTGTACCAACCCGGCCATCATCAGCGATGCGATCGGACGCGGCATCGCGAACGCATCGCTGATCAAGCTGAATCAGATCGGCACGGTCACCGAGACCCTGGCGGCGATGGCCGTGTGCCGTCGGGCGGGTTACCGGCAGATGGTGTCGCACCGGTCAGGGGAAACCGAGGACTCGTTCATCGCGGACCTGGCCGTCGGCACCGGGTGCGGGCAGCTGAAATCAGGCGCGCCAGCCCGCGGCGAGCGGGTCGCCAAGTACAACCGCCTGATCGAAATCGCCGCTGCCACTCCCGGGCTCCGCTACGGCACGCCGTGACCGGGTTTGCTCATCGGGCAGCGTCCTGGTGATTGTGGTCGGTGAAAGCGGTGCCGCGGATCTGGCTGATGATCTCGTCGAGACGCCCGAGCGCTTCGGTGATGCGCTGCCTGGTTGCCTCGGCAGGCAGGTCGAAAGCGGCTTGCAGGCTGAGCCCGACGTGGAACAGAGCAGTGGTGATCGTGTCGGGCAGGTCCCGGCCGCGGTGCTCCTGCTCGGCGGTGACCGCGGCCCGGGCCAGCGCGGCGAGCTCTTCCAGCCGCCGGGTCTCGGTGACATCGCGGATCACGGCCAGGGTGAACCGGCCTGCTGCGGTCCGGACCGGGCTGAGGCTGATCTGGGCGGGGAAGGTGGTTCCGTCCTTGCGCAGCCCGACGAGCCGCGCCTGATCGCCCATCGGCCGGGTCCGGGGGGCGCGGTCGTAGCCGGCCGCAGGCCGCGGTGCCCGTCCTGCAGGTCCGACGGGAGGAGGAACTCGACCGGGTGACCGAGCACCTCGCCATGCTGGTAGCCGAACATCGCGTCCAGCCGCAGGTTCGCCAGCATGATCGTGCCATGGTCATCGGCCAGCGCCACCCCGTCCTGGAAGGCATCAACCATCTGCCGGAGCACGGCCGGGGCGACGGCCTTGCTGGCGCCCCGGCTGGTCAGGATTACTGCCGGCGCCCGTGCGGCACTAGCTGATTCCAGCGACGGGTAGATAGCGACGAGGCGGTCCAGGCCGCTGGTGCTCAGCACCCGCCGCACGATCTGGGCGGTGACCACCAGCCGCAGCTCGGTGCCGGTGAGGACCGCCCGCTGGTAGGCGCGCCCAACCGCGTCGGCGCCCGCGTAGTCACAGGAGATCGTCACGCTCATGTCCGCGATCAGGGACTCGGCACCGCGGTTGATGGCCGACAGCAGTGCCTCGCGGATCTGCCCGGCGTTCGACACATCGATCTGCTCCGGCAGCGTCATGACCGCCTGTTGCCCGGTCCACAGCACCGGGCCGGCCTGGCTAACCACGGCAGGAGTCACCTGGTCCGATCCGGCCTCCTCGGGGCCGTGCCGCCAGGGTCTGGAGCGACGCGGTTACCTGCACGTCACGCTGGCCTGCGCAGGATGCTTATGGAAAATCCACTACTCGCGACCATACGCCTGTCCCCATTGTCCCGTACAGCCGGCGAGATTAACTCTTGACGTCGCCAGGATCTCGTCCAACCCCTAAGCCACCGTGACCGCGGCCCCGGTCACGTGTCTAGCGCTACTCATACTCCGACGCTCTGTCCCGCGCAACGCTCCGACTAGGGACGAAGGGCCCCGGAATCATGAACCAACGCCCATGGCCGCGGGCGCCATCGTGACCGAAGGTAGGCAGTGAAGAGCATTTATACCGAACGGACCGTGGCTATGGCCTCCTGGACGACGCTTCCAGCCGACGACGGCGAACCGCTGCGGCATGCCTTCCTCGGCGTCCGGCCCTGCGACCTGCGACCTGCGGGCGATCGCGATCCAGGACCGGTACTAAGCGCAGCCGGGCGCGGTACGCGGCGCACCGCACCCGGCTGCTCATCATCGCGCTGACGTGGTTGCGTGGTGCCTGACCTGCCTTGGATGGTTGATCTCAGCGCCGGGTCAGCGGTTTCCTTCAGCTAACCCGCAGGTACCACCTCGTAGCCTGGCTTCATGCGGGTGCTGGTGGTCGAGGACGAGGTCCGGATGGCAGGGTTGCTCGAACGCGCGCTGCGGGAGGAAGGCCACGCGGTGGACGTCGCCGCGGACGGCCCGGAGGGCCTGTGGCTGGCGACGGAGAACGCGTACGGGGCCATCGTCCTCGACGTCACGCTGCCGGGCCTGGACGGATTCCAGCTGTGCCGCCGGCTGCGGGAGACAGGACGATGGGTCCCGGTGCTGATGCTGACGGCCCGGGACGCAGTCGGTGACCGGGTACGCGGGCTCGACGCGGGCGCGGACGACTACCTGGTCAAGCCGTTCAGCCTGCTCGAGCTGGCCGCACGGCTGCGTGCACTGGCCCGGCGGGACGACCGGTCCCGGCCGGTAATCCTGGCCGAGGGTGACCTCAAGTTGGACCCGGCCGCGAAACGGGCCTGGCGGGCCGGCACCGAAGTCCGCCTGTCTCCGAAGGAGTACTCGCTGCTGGAGCTGTTCCTCCGCCATCCGGGGAATGTGCTGACCCGGTCGCAGATC
Organism: uncultured Actinomycetes bacterium; assembly: GCA_963819785.1. GTDB lineage: Bacteria > Actinomycetota > Actinomycetes > Streptosporangiales > Streptosporangiaceae > Palsa-504. The sequence goes on from CAWFXW010000037.1 coordinate 62,234, forward strand.
ATCGAGGAGATCTGGGATTTCGCCTATGACGGCGGCTCCAACGTCGTCGACCAGTACGTGAACTACCTGCGGCGGAAGATCGACGTGCCGTTCGGGCGGCACGATATCGAGACGGTCCGGGGCATGGGCTACCGACTGCGCCGCGCCGACAGCGGGTAGCGGGATGCCGATCCGGCTGCGCCTGGCGGTCGCGTTCGCAGTGGTCGCCGCCGCCTTGTTCGCCCTGGGTGGCTGGGCATTTGCCAGCGGACTGTCATCGGCGCAGTTGGGCCTGATCGATTCGCAACTGACCGTCCAGCTCACCCAGGCCGGGCGCTATCTCCCGCCGGGCAGCGCAACCGGCGCGGCGACGGCGCCATACGCTTCACCGCCTGGCGACTACGTCATCCAGGTCGTCGATCCGAGCGGCCACGTCCGGGGAGCGAGCCCGGACGCCGGTACGGTCCCCCTGGTCACCGCGGACCAGCTGAGCCAAGCCCGGCACGGCCGGATCTCCGTCACGAGCACGACGGATGAGGAAGGCATGAGGCTCGTCGCCGCGCCGCTGGCCGGCCACCCGGGATGGGTCGCGATCGCGGGTGAATCACTCGAAACCTACAACTCCACCCAGAGCCAGGTGATGCGTGAGCTGGCCGTGGGCGGTGTCGGCTTCGTCGCCGTCGCGGGCCTGGGTGCCTACGGGCTGGCCCGCGCCGCCCTGTCACCGGTGGAGCGGCTACGACGGCAGGTCGCCGCGATATCGGGGCGCGGGGAGGCCTCGAGCATCGAGGTGCCACCCACCAGAGACGAGATCGCCGCTTTGGCCGGCACGATGAACGACCTGCTCGGGCGGCTGCAGGGCGCCCTGGCCAGGCAGCGCGCCCTCACCGCCGATGCCAGCCATGAGCTGCGCACCCCGCTGGCGGTGCTGCGCGGAGAACTCGAGCTCGCGGCGCGGCCGGGTCGCAGCCGCGAGGATCTGGCCGTCGCCGTGTGCAACGCCGCGGCGGAAGCCGAGCGGCTGACCCGGCTCACCGATGACCTCCTGCTGCTGGCCAGGAACGACGAGGACCGGCTCAGCCTACGGCGGGTGCCGACGGATGTCAGGCGGCTGCTCGTGTCCAGCGCCGAGCTCACCGCTTCCCACCTGGCCGCGGTTGGCGTCAGCTGCCGCGTCGATGCCCAGCCCGGGACCTACGCCGACCTCGACGCGGACCGAATGCGCCAGGCCATCGACAACCTCGTCGCCAACGCGCTGCGGTTCGCTCCCGGCGGCTCGGTCATCGTGCTCGCCGCCCGGGCGGACGGCTGCTACCTCGAAATCGAGGTCCGCGACGACGGGCCTGGGTTTCCCGCCGACTTCTTGCCGCACGCATTCGAGCGTTTCCGCCGCCCGGACTCCGGGCGATCCCGTGGTGACGGAGGGGCTGGCCTGGGTCTGGCCATCGTCCGGGCCATCGTCGTCGCGCACGGCGGAGTCGCGACGGCCGGCAACAGGCCGGGCGGCGGAGCCGTGATCAGGCTGCGCCTGCCTGGCGCCACCCGTCACCCCTGACCGGATCCTGGCGCAGATGTGAAGGCTCTCATCTGCCTCTCACGGTCAGCTCATCGCCGGTCACGCATTCTCGAATCGCAAGGCAGCAGCAGAAGGGAAACGGCATGGACACAGACCACAGCCGCCCTGACGGGCGGGTACCGTTGCGAGAATTCGGCGACCCCGGCCCGGGGATCCGGGCGCGCCGCGACAGCATCCGGAAGGTGCGGCGGATGTCCAACTGGACAGCCGCGGCACTGATGGTGGGCACCGGGGCCGCCGCCGCGGCCCTCGCCCATCAGTCGTTCCCGGCCGCGGCGCCAGTGGCGGGAACAGCCACGCAGGCCGGAGGGACGGGGATCTCGGCGGGCAGGACAGGAGCAAGCCCGCAGGCGACAGGCGGCCCGCAGGTGACGCACTCGGTCGCGACCACCACCGCCTCCGGCGTGACCGTGACCACCACCACGCGCTCGGTCAACGGCAAGACCGTGGTCACCCAGGTCCGGCACGCCCCGGTCCATGCGGACAACTGATGATTGTCGCAGCGCCCGGGCTGACCTGCGCGGCGCCGTGGCAGCGGATCGCGACGGGCGACGATGTCGTCGCCGTGGCCGAGCGCGCCGCGCTGGGCACCAGCGCCCGCGTCGCGGTGTGGCCCCCGGAGAGCCTCGGCATAGCGTGTGCCGCGGTGGATGACGTGCTGGCCGCGCTGGATCAGCAGGCGAGCAGGTTTCGTGAGGATTCGGAGCTGAGCTGGCTGCACCGTACCGGGGGCGGGATATTCATGCTCAGCGACGGCCTCGCCGAAGCCGTCGGGGTCGCACTGGCAGCGGCGCAGTGGACCGGCGGGCGCGCGGATCCGACGGTCGGCGCTGCGCTCATCTCGCTCGGTTACGACCGCGATTTCGCCGTCATCGACCAGCAGCACGGCGAGCCGCCCGCTGCGCCTGCTCCCGCGCCGGGATGGCACCGGCTACGGCTCGACGGGCCACTGCTGCGGCTTCCGGCGGACGTCCGGCTGGACCTCGGAGCCACCGCCAAGGGCGTGGGCTCCGACCGGGCCGTGCGCGCCGTCATGTCCGCGACCGGGCTCGCGGGCGGCGTCTTGGTCAGCCTCGGCGGCGACATCGCCGTCGCCGGGACGCCGCCGCGTGACGGCTGGCCGGTGACCGTGGCCGAAGGGCCGGATCACGCCGGACCGCCGCTCCCGCAGCTTGTCCGGCTGACCGCCGGAGCGGTCGCGACGTCGTCGGTGACCTGCCGACGGTGGCGACGCGGCGGGGTGATGCTGCACCACATCGTGGACCCGGGCACCGGGCGGCCCGCCGACGGGCCGTGGCGGACCGTGAGCGTAGCGGCGGCGACCTGCGCGGACGCGAACGCGGCGGCGACCGCGGCGATCGTGGCGGGTCGGCAGGCGGTGTCCTGGCTGGCCGGGGAGGGCCTTCCGGCCCGGCTGGTCGGCAACGACGGAGAGGTTCGCCGTCTCGGCGACTGGCCCGTCGTCAGCGGACAGGCCATACCTGCTCCCTCAGGCAGTCACGTGTACGCAGGAACGCGGCGGCCGGGAGGCGGACGATGAGCGCGGCCGCCGCATCCAGCGGATCGCAGGTCTTGTGGTTCGTCTCGCGCGCCAGCGGCCTGGCGTTGCTGGCCGCGTTCAGCGTCACCGTGGTGCTCGGCGTCGCGGCCCGGCTGGGCTCGGCGCCGAAGCGCTGGCCCCGGCTCGTGCTCGGCGAGTTGCACCGGACGCTGGCATTGTTCTCGGTTGCCTTCCTCGGGCTGCATGTGGCGACCGCGATCAGCGACCCGTACGTGACGATCGGATGGGCGGCGACGGTGCTGCCGTTCGCGTCCCCGTACCGGACGGCCGCGATCGGCCTGGGCGCCCTCGCCGTGGACCTCGGCGGCGCGGTACTCATCACCAGCCTGGCGCGGCAGCGGCTGGGCTACCGGGGATGGCGCGTCGTGCACTGGCTGGCCTACCTGGCCTGGCCGGCCGCGTTCGCGCACTCGATCACGGCCGGCAACGACCTGCGGATCTGGTGGGTCGCGCTGGTCGAGGAGGGCTGTGCCCTCGCGGTCGCGACGGCCGTCCTCGCCCGGCTCCTGTTCTGGTGGCGGGGTCCCGGCCCGGTCCGGACGGAAGGGCTGCTCGGGTGAGGGGAACCGCCGACCGCGCGGAGCACGTCGCCCCGACTCATGCCGTCCGGACGCCCGGCACGCTGCCGCGCCTGCTGCCGACAGGCGCAGGCACGGGCCCGGCCCGCCTGGCCGGGCATCTGGCCAGGTACGGGCCGCCACCTAACGGCCTTGGCCGGCGGCAGCGCGAGTCGCTGATCGCGGAGACCGGCCGGGCCGGGCTGACCGGCCGGGGCGGCGCCGGTTACCCCACCGCGCGCAAGCTCGCGGCGGTGGCCGCCGGGCGGGCCCCCGCGGTGGTGGCGAACGGCACCGAAGGCGAGCCCGCCAGCGCGAAGGACAAGGTCCTGATGGCCCGGTCACCGCACCTTGTCCTGGACGGCGCGGTCCTCGCGGCGGAGATGGTCGGCGCCCTCCAGACCGTGATCGTCGTGCACCCCGCCGTCCGCCGCATCATCGACGACGCCGTGGCCGAGCGCGCCCACGCCGGGTTCGACCAGGTCCGGATCCGGGTGCGGACGGCGGCGGACCGGTTCGTGGCCGGCGAGGCGAGCGCCGTCGTGCACTGGATTGAGCGGGGCGTCCCCAAGCCCGTGGCGTCGCCGCCACGAGTCTCCGAGCGAGGCCTGCGGGGGGCGCCGACGCTGGTGCAGAACGTCGAGACGCTCGCGCATCTCGCCCTCATCGCCCGCTACGGCGCGGCCTGGTTCCGCTCCGTCGGCACCCCGGCCGAACCGGGCTCGATGCTGGTCACGGTGCTGGGCGCGGTGTGTGAACCCGCGGTGCTCGAGATCGCGATCGGCACCCCCATCGGACAGGCGCTCAACCTGGCGGGCGGCCGGTCGGCGCCGCCGCAGGCGCTGCTGCTCGGCGGATACTTCGGCGACTGGGTGAACGCGGCCGCGGCCATGGACCGACCGTTCTCGTCGGCGGGGCTCGCCGACCTTGGTGCCGGGACCGGGGCCGGCCTGATCGCGGCACTGCCCGCCGGGGCCTGCGGGCTGCGGGAGACCGCCCGGGTGGTGCGCTACCTGGCCGGGGAATCCGCCGGTCAATGCGGTCCCTGCCGGTTCGGCCTGGATGCCATCGCTAGCCAGGTCGAGCGGCTCGCTGAGGACCGCGGCATCGATCCCGGCCTGCTGCGGCGGTGGCTCGGCCAGGTCGACGGCCGCGGCGGCTGCGCTCATCCCAGCGGTGTCGTCCGCCTGATCCGCAGTGCCCTGCGAACCTTTGACTCCGAGGTGGAAGCAGCATGCCAGGGGCTGGTGTCGCGGGACGGACAGCATCCTGCCGGTTCCGCCGGGCGGGCACCGGTGACCGCCCGGACCGGCCGGACCGCCGTCCGGCTCAGGGTCGACCTCATCGCCTGCGACGGCCGGGGCCTGTGCGCCGAGGCGCTGCCCGAGCTGATCACCCTTGACGACTGGGGCTTCCCGATCGTCGACCGACCAGGCCGTGCCGCCCCGGCTGCTGGGTGACGCACGCGAGACGGCCCGCGCCTGTCCCAAGCTCGCGCTCAGGCTCGAATCCGGTTTATCGGTCATCACGACAATCAAACCGACGGAAGGCCCAAGGCCCAGCTAGCAGTGACTTAAGTACCTACCCGCGCCGGGAGGCGGCTGCCTAGCCTCACAGTGAGGAGGGACGCGATGGCCGCTGATGTCTCGCATGGAGTTGGCGCTGGCGTGTCACCTGCCGCACCGAGGGCAGGCCCAGCCAGGAAGGGCTGGACCGCGGGCCGACTCGTGGCGCTGGTCGCTGGGTCGATCCTGATCCTGGTCTCGACGGTCCTTTTGGTCGGCGCCGGGTTCCTGACCTGGGCGGATCAGGAACAGCAGGGTGGCTACCTGACCACGGGCACCGGCACGTACTCGACCGGCGGCTATGCCATGGCCAGCGATCCGGTCCACCTGCACGGCATGTGGGGATGGCTCGGCCAGTTCGCTGGGGATGTCCGCATCCGGGTGACCGCTACCAGTCCCGGCACGCCGGTCTTCGTGGGCATCGGGCCAGCCAGCGATGTCTCGCGGTATCTCGCGGGAGGCAGCTATACGAGCGTTGCCGCTTTCGGTGATCAGGACGTCACCCAGCATCTGGGAAATATTCCTCCGGCGCCTCCCTCCGCTGCGCTCGACTGGGCGGCACAGGCCCGCGGAGCAGGAACTCAGACCTTGCGGTGGACGGTGCGTAGCGGCGACTGGATGGTGGTGGTGATGAACCCGGACGGCTCGCCGGGCGTCACGGTCCGCGCCGACGTGGGAGTCTCCTCCCCGGTGCTGCCCTCGTTCGCGGGCGGGCTGCTGGCCGTCGGCATCCTGGCCGGACTGACCGGAGCCGCGCTTGTGGTCATACCCGCCCGGCTGGCCGCAGACAGGAGGTAGCGCCATGGCCTGGCTACTGCGGTGCTCGGCGAATCGGCTTCGGCCGTGAAGCTGGTTTCGATCGGGCTGAACCTGTCCGGCGTGGCACCGCCATGATGCTGGAGCGGCCGTCCGCCGTGGTCGGCCTTGACCAGGCGGCGGTACGTGCCCGAGTGCAGGCCGGCCACGTCAACACGGCGCCGCCCGCGCCGGGGCGGACGGCAGGCCAGATCCTGCGCGCCAACGTGCTCACCCGGTTTAACGCGATTCTTGGTGCCATGTTCGTGGTGGTCGTGGCCGTCGGGCCGGTGCAGGACGCGCTGTTCGGTATCGTCCTGGTGGTCAACACCGGGTTCGGCGTGGTCCAGGAATTGCGGGCCAAGCGTGAGCTGGACCGGCTGGCGATCCTGACCGCGGGGCGGGCACGGGTCATCCGCGACGGCGTGGCCGACGAGATACCCGTGGACCAGGTGGTCCTGGACGACGTTCTGGAACTGCGGCAAGGCGATCAGGTTCCGGTCGACGGTATGGTGCTGCAGACCGACGGGCTCGAAGCCGACGAGGCGCTGCTGACCGGCGAGGCCGAGCCGGTCGCCAAGCGGTCTGGCGAGCAGATGCTGTCCGGTAGTTTCGTCGTAGCCGGGACCGGCTACGTGCGGGCGACCGGAGTCGGCGGGGACGCGTACGCGGCGCGCCTGCAGGCGCAGGCCCGGCGGTTCAGCCTGATCCGGTCGGAGCTGCAGCAGGGCACCAACCAGATCCTGCGCCTGGTGACCTGGGTAATGATCCCGGCCGGGCTGCTGGTAGTGGTCAGCGAGTTCTTCCGTAGCCATGACCCGTTGCGCGACGCGGCCCGCGGATCGGCAGCGGCGCTGGTGGCGATGGTGCCGGAGGGCCTGGTGCTGTTGACCTCGCTGGCGTTCACGGCAGGCGCGCTGCGTCTGGCCCGCCGCCGGGTGCTGGTCAAGGAACTGGCCGCGGTGGAGGGCCTGGCCCGGGTGGATGTGCTGTGCATCGACAAGACCGGCACGCTCACCAAGCCCGGCATGCGCCTGTCGGAAACCAAGGTGCTCGGTCGCCGGCCGTCGGCGCTGATCGCCCAGGTCCTCGGCGCTATCGCCGCGGCCGATGATGCGCCGAACGGCACTATCCGGGCGCTGGCGGCCCGGTATGACGCTCCGCCCGGGTGGACGGTGCAGGCCAGGACGCCGTTCTCCTCGGCGCGCAAGTGGAGCGGCGTGTCGTTCGCCGGTGGCGGCACCTGGCTGCTCGGCGCGCCTTCCGTGGTCATTGGCGACGCGGCTGAGCTACCCGAAGGGGTGGCTGCTGCCATCGCCGGTCATGAGGCGGCCGGCGACCGGGTTCTGCTCCTGGCCAGCACGGCCGGGCCGCTGGATGGTGACCGGCTCCCTGCCGGGGCCGAGTCGGCCGCGCTGGTCGTCCTGGCCGAGGAACTCCGCGAGGATGCCGTCGGGACCGTCCGGTACCTGCTTGACCAGGGCGTCGAGATCAAGGTGCTGTCCGGCGACGCGCCGCGGGCGGTGGCGGCCATCGCCTGGCGAGCCGGGATACCAGTACACGGTGACCCCTGTGATGCCTCCGGGCTGAGCGAAGACGACGATACCGGGCTGGCCGCGGCGCTGGCTGCAGCGAACGTCTTCGGCCGGGTCCGGCCCGGCCACAAGCTCGCCGCCGTACGCGCCCTGCAGGCCGCGGGCCATGTCGTCGCCATGGTGGGCGACGGCGTCAATGACGTCCAGGCGCTCAAGCAGGCCGATCTCGGCATCGCGATGGGATCAGGCAGTCAGGCCAGCCGGTCGGTTGCCAGCGTGGTGCTGCTGGACAGTAGCTTCGCCGCCATCCCGCGGATGCTGGAAGAGGGCCGCCGAGTGATCGCCAACATCGAGCGGGTCGCCGGGCTCTTCGTGACCAAGACCGTGTACGCGGCGCTCATCGCCGTGGCGGTTGGAGTGGCCGGAGTCACCTATCCGTTCTACCCGCGCCACCTGACCATCATCAGCACGCTCACCATCGGCATACCGGGATTCTTCCTGGCACTGGCGCCCGGCGCCCCGCTGGCCCGGCCCGGATTCACCCGGCGGGTCCTGACCTTCACCATCCCGGCCGGGACCGTCGCGGCCACGGCGGGACTGGCGGCCTACGCGATCGCGCGGACCGCCGACGTCAGCATCACCGCCGCTCGCACCGCCGCCATGCTGGCGGTCTTCGCAGTCGGCCTATGGGTGCTCGCACTCGTCGCGGGCCGTCCCGTGGCCAGGGGCGCTGCGCTGATGGCCGCCATGGGCGGCGCCCTGGCCCTGCTATTCGCGGTGCCGATAGCCCGGCGCGTGCTCGCCTTGCAGTTGCCTCCCGTGTCAGTCTGCGTGCAGGTAGCCTGCGTGGTCGTGGCGGCCATCGGCGGCCTCACCATCTGGCGGCACGCCACCCACGCCGGGTAAACCTCGGCAGCAGGCATCGCCATCAGCGGACCGGGCCGGACACGGCATGAGATGGCATGCCTTGGCCGTTACCACCGGAGGCGGGGCGCGTCTGGGGTCAGACGGTCATATCTGCCGGGCCGTTGGTCCGTTCCCGGGTGCTTTCTGGTGGAGCGGGCGTGTCGGCCTCGTCGCCGAGCGACAGGTAGGTCTCGTCCTCCTGCACGGTATGGAGCCTGAGGATGGCGTGCAGGCCGTAAAGCAAGCTGCGAAGGTCGGCGATGTCGGTGTCGTCGGGAGTCCCGGTTCCGATGTCATCGATAAGCCGGCCGAGCCGGGTGATCTGATAGGCGATCTCGGCGTGCGCCCTGCTCATCGGCGCGGTCGGGTCGGCGCCGCCGAGCAGCCGGTTCAGCAACGGGTACAACTCGGTCTCCTCGGCGCTCTCGTGCGGCCAGACCTCGCGGGTGAGCTTGTCGTACACCTGGCGGACCCGGGTCATCGCACCGGGCGCTTCCAGGGCGTCGGCCGTGGCTCGCAGTTCCTCGATGTCGTTCCTTATGGCCTGGTGCTCGGTACGGAACCTCCTGGTCAGCGCGGCATGCGCGGCGGTCATGCGGACACCGGAGGCGGGCTGCCGCAGCGCGCGCAGCGCGTTGAGGATCACGGTCACGTCGATGCCCTCCTGGAGCAGCGCACCCCAGACCGCGGGCAGCAGCCCGGCGGCCGCCGCGCCCATCGCCGCCAGCGACAGGCCCATGCCGACCAGCACGCTCTGCAGCGCGATCCGCCGGGTGCGGCGAGCAAGGGCGGCGACGTCACCCACGCGGCTGAGCTGATCGACGGTCAGCACCGCATCGGCCGCTTCGGACGAAGCGGTCGAACCCCGCGCACCCAGGGCGATCCCGACATCGGCAAGCGCCAGCGCGGGGGCGTCGTTGATCCCGTCACCGATCATGATGACCGGCGCCCGGCGCTGTTCGCGGCGTACCACGTCGAGCTTTTCCGCCGGGGTCAGCTCCGCGAGGACCTCGTCGACTCCGGTGAGCGCGCCGACGGCGTGGGCAGCCTCGGCCCGGTCGCCGGTAGCCAGGACGATGCGGCTGACCCCGCCGTGACGGATCGTCCGTATCGTCTGCCTGCTGTCCGGCCGGATCCGGTCCTCGAGCACGAGGGCACCGGCGGGCTGGCCGTCGGCCGCGACGAACACGGTGAGCGCGCCGTCCAGACGTGCCCGCCTGCGAACCGTCCTGACCCACTGGGGATCACCGGCCATGTCCGCCCAGCTGGCCCGCCCCAGCTTCACTGGACGACCCCGGACAGTCCCGGCGATGCCCTGTCCTGGCTGCTCGGTCACGTCCTCGGGCAAGGTCAGCGGGCAGCCGCGCTCCGCCGCGGCCCGGACGATTGCCGTGGCCAAAACATGCCCGGACACCTGGTCCAGGGAGGCTGCCAGGCCTAGGATCTCCTCTGGCGGCAGCGCGCCAGCCGACACCACCGCGGTCACGGCCGGCTGGCCGACGGTGAGCGTCCCGGTCTTGTCGAGCACCACCGTCGTGCACCGGGCCAGCCGCTCCAGCACGCCGCCGCTCTTCACCACCACGCCGCGGCGTGCCCCGGCGGACAGCCCGGACACCAGAGCGACCGGCGCGGCCAGGATGAGCGGGCACGGCGTGGCCACCACCAGGACGGCAACCGCCCGCGCGGCACCGCCAATGGTCCAGGCCACCGCGGCCACAGCCAGGGTCAGCGGCAGGAACCACAGAGCGTACCGGTCGGCAAGCCGGACGAACGGCGCCTGAGATCTTTCCGCCTCGGAGACCAGGCGGATGATGGCGGCGTACGTGCTATTGACGGCGCTGGTCTCGGCTCGCAGGTCGAATGGCCCTCCGGCGTTCAGCGTGCCGCTGCGGACGCCGCCGCCAGGCCTGTGCTCAACCGGCAGGGCCTCACCGGTAAGCGCGGACTCGTCGAGGATGGCAACCCCGCTGGTCACGCTGCCGTCCACCGGGAGCACGTCACCGGGCGCCACGAGCAGCACGTCGCCTATCGCGATCTCGTCAAGGGCGACCGTTTCCAACGATCCGCCGCGATAGCGCCGGGCGGTCCTTGGCGCGCGCGTCAGCAGCGCGTTCAGGTCATGCCTGGCCCGCTCGGCCGCCCATGCTTCCAGGGAGCGCCCGCTGGTAAGCATGACGCTGATCACCGCCGCCGCGAGCAGCTCGCCGACGGCTACCGCGCCGGCCACTGCAAGCAGCGCAATGACATCCACACCGAGGCGGCCGCGGCGGAGGCTGTCAGCCGCCGACCACACCGCGTAACCAAGCCCGCATGCCGCCGAGGCCAGCCAGGCGCCATCCGGGATCGTGCCTGGGCCGGTCAGGCGGGCCAACCCACCCACGGCCAGGCCGGATAGAGTCACCGCGAGCAGCGCCAGCGCCGACCGTCGGCGCAGCAATGCCCATGTGCGCCGAAGGATCATTCTCATTATCGTCGTGACGTCAGTGGAGCCGTGCCGCTAGGGCCTCAGCGCGCAGTCGCAATGCCGTCGCCTCTGGTGCCGCTACGGCGGCTTCGACGGAGGCCGCGAGTTCGGCCACGATCGCAGCCAGTTCCGTGAGTTCCTGGCGCGGTTCCTCCACCGTGATCTTGGAAAATGGCAGGGAGACGGTGATCTTGTTCGTCGGTATCACCACGGGCGGCCGGTGTGACCTCGCGGCTGAATCGGGGTGTGGGCGGCCTGCCATGTCGCTTACCCCCGGCCCGCCTGACGTTTGATCTCGCGCTTGATGTGGCATCGTGACCCCTTCCTTTCATGTCGGGAGCCGTCCGGCGAGGTCTTCGGCGCGCTGCTTGATGCCCAGTAGCATCTTGCGCTCCATGATCAGGCTGCCGGGCTCCATGACCAGCAGGTTGAGCAGGCGGACGGGCAGCGGCACGCCCGGTGTCGCGATCCGGTTCCGGCTGATCAGCCTGGCGCCGGCCGCTTCGGGAACCAGCGAAAAGGCCCAGATCCAGTTACCGTCGTCGGACCGCAGCACCAAGGACCTCTCGGCCTCGAGTACCGCGACGCGCAGCACGGGTCCGCGCTTGCCGAGACGCTGCGCGTCTCCCACCTGGAGGTCCTGGTACTGCGGGAGGATCGTATCCGCGCTGTGCATACCCAGGCCGAAAAGGTTCTCGATCCAGTCATAGGTGTACGCTCCGCCTCGTCCCGGGCCCATCTGGACGAGCCACGGCCAGATGGAACTGGCCGTGGCGTCGACCGAGACGGCGCGGGTGGAGACGATGCCCGGCTCGGTCAGGAACTCGTCGCCCGGCAGCTTCCTTGATACCTCGTCCGGCCGCGCGCCCCAGGTGAGGCACCAGCGCCGGAAGAACAGGGGGTAGGCGAGCGTTCCCAGCCCGGCGGCCACGGCGGTCCCGGCCGCAAGGGAGGTGCCTTTCCTCATAATTGCCTCCGAGTCAGCTCTTCTGTTATGCGGCAGGGACGGCCAGTGCGGCCGTTGCCGCGAGCGCCGCGCCCCATCCGCGGGCGCGCGAAGACTCCCCGTCGGCCAGGGTGTTCAGCCTGGTCACTAGGAAGCTCTCCGGTGGCGTGACGAGGCGGTAACCGTGCCGTCGGAGCAGCTTGCCGAGGCCACGGCTTGCGCGGCCGGTCAACACGGGGGCGCCTGGCCATCCGGGTGTCGAAGGCAGCGGCCAGAGCGTGCTCTCCGGCGAGGCCGCTGAGCCAGTCCCGCAGCGCCGGGCCGCCGGCGTCGGGGTCCAGCGTCAGCCCGCTTTCCGGCTTGGCGGCCGCCTTCCTGGCGGACTGCCGGGACGAAGCGGTCGACATTCCGTGCATGTGGGTCGGTGCGCCGACCACCAGCAGATCGGCCCCGGCGACCAGATCCGCGGTGGCGTCGGCCACTGGGACGAGGGTCACCTCGTCGGTGGCGCGCAGGCCGTCCGCGACGTTGCTGGCGACGATGTGGGTGTTCCCGTACATCGATTCGTAAACCACAAGTACTCGCATGCTGATCACGTCCTTGGTACTCCCGCCTCAAGCGCAGCAGACCCGATCCCCATGTGACCAGAGCCATGGGTCCCGTGGAGCCCGGACTAAGGTCAGTCGACGTAGAGCTGGCCGTTTGAGCCTTCTGCGATGGTGAGCTTCTTCAGGCCGGTCACCGCCGGGCCGACCTCGACCGCACCGGTGCCGGCGTTGAACTGCGATCCGTGGCATGGGCAGATGATCACCTGAGCGTTCGAGTCGTACCCGACCGTGCAGCCGGCGTGCGGGCATACGGCGTCGAAGGCCACGAACTGACCGGAGCGCGGCTGGATCACGATCGACGGATCGCCCGTGGCCGGATCCTGGAACGAGGCGGCCTGGCCGACGGGCACGTCGGCCGCCGGGCCGATGGCCGTGCCGGACGGAACCTTACCCGGCTTGGACGTCGACGTGTTGCTGGGCCGGGCCGCCGCGGTCGGGCCGGGAGCGGCGGTCGAGGGCAGGCTCGACGGGCTCGCGTTGCCCGCGGTCCCGCCGGCCAGCCTGCCCAGACCCGCAGCCAGTCCGCCGCCGACCAGGCTCCCGGCCGCGACCGCGGCGGTCACGACACCGCGGAGCACCAGTTCACGGCGGCGGACCTCGGGGGCGGCGGGGGCGGATCGCCGCCCCTGCCGCCGGGCGGCGGCTGCGTGCTTGACGGCCCAGTCCGCGATGGCCGCGTCCAGCGACAGGACCGAGCTGGGTCCGGCCAGCAGCAGCGGCGTCCAGGCGAACGCGAACACGATGTCCGCCCCGGTGTAGTACGGGGCCGAATGGAAACTGACCGTCAGGAACAGCAGCAGCGACAGCGCGAGGCCCCCGGCGGCGGCCAGCCGCGCCCGCAGGCCCAGCAGGGTGCCGACACCGACGGCCAGCTCACCCAGGGCGATGAGGATCCCGAGCGGGATCGCGACATGGGTGAGCGGTGAGATCAGCGCGTGGACCGGGCTGCGCCGGGCTGCGCCCGCCAGCTGGGCCTGGATCGAGGCCGGGTCGGCAGCGTCGAAGAACCGGGGGTTGGCCAGCTTCTGCAGGCCCGCGAAGCAGAACGTGAACCCGAGGAAGGCGCGCAGCGGGAGGAGCACGCGGCCCAGCACGTCCGCGACAGTCGGCACCGGACCTGGCTTGGATGTCACCTGTAACCCTCCGATGGTCCCGTCGACCGTGGCTGCCGCTCAGATGCTATTGGCCGGCGCCCGGCGCCGCCGACAGCCAGTGGCCCACCTGGCTGAGCAGAAGAAATCCGAGCATGACGCCGGCTATCAAGCTGGCCGCGATCAGCCACTGCCGGGCACTGGCCCCGGTGACCTCGCGCCGGCTCCGGCGTAGCCAGTCCCGGGGGGCCAGCCGGAACACCTCTCCCAGGTGGGCGAGGACGTGAACGGTCATGGCGCCGAACCACAGCACGAAGCTGGCCTTGTGCACCTTCAGCAGCAGCGGCAGCCACGGCCGGCTGACCAGCAGCAGCCCGACACCGCTGAACAGCAGCACCAGGGTGAGGATCACCACGCCCGGGCCGAGCAGGCGCAGCAGCAGCGGTGGCGGTCCCTTGCGGCGGTAGGCCGGGGCGCCGGTGTAGTAGCGCGCGAACCGCCAGGTCGTGCTGGCCACCTTGACCAGCACCGGCGGGATGAGCATCACGCCGATGAACACATGCGGCGAGAGCAACTGGCGCACGCGGAGGATCGTGACACCCTCGGCCGCCAGCAGCACCAGCAGCACGGCCGCATTGGCCGCCGTCAGACGGGCATTGCCAGCCGCGCCCGCATCGGCTCGGCGTTCGGCCCGGCGCTGCGTGCCACGGCCGTTCTCCCCGCCCGGACTGTCCGGTCCGCTGCGGCGACCGTATCCGCTGGGCAGCCAGGTCTCGTCTGGACCTTCGACTCTCACGCAGCGCACTGTACGTAAAGACCATGACGGCCACGTGAAGGAAACGCTAGGTCGTGGCGGGCAAGGATCGAATGTAGTCCAGGATGGCGACGGCCACGGTGTCCACGGCGGCGGCTACGGCTGGGGTCAGGCCGGTGCCCTGGGTCAGGTCGTCCGCCTCGATCGCGTGCACGATCAGGCGGCCGGGCATCCGGTCCAGCGCCACGGCCAGGGCGATCGTGTCGTCGAACCCGAAGCCATGCGAGCTCGCCGTCCGTGAGCCCCCCGGCCCCAGGGCCGTCCACGACGAAACGATGAGCCCGGCCCGGGATGCGGCGGCGAAGCGCGGACCGCGTCGACGACCACGGCGAGTGCGGCCCCGGTCCAGGCTTCGATCAGCCGGGTGGGCTCGCCGTCGGTGATGACGAGTTCCACGCCGGGCGGCGGGGCCAGGTCACGGAGGGCGGACACGACGGCGGGCCCGGCGCCATCGTCGCGGCGGAACTCGTTGCCGACCCCGATCACCACGACCGGCGCGCGACCAGGACCTGACACGGGAACCACGCTCCGTTCGGTATCAATAATGATCTTTCCACGGTGAGGCCCAGGAAATGAGCTAGGTCAGCCGGCGTGCCGCGATCGGCGGGTGGGTGCCGCGGGTCAGCGGAGACTCGTCACCCTCCGGGGCGGGCAGCGGCTTGGTGTCGTCCATTGCGTAGCCCAGCTCGCCCTCGGCGTCGATGACGCCATCGACGGCGCGGACGGCGGGCCAGATACGGGTCAGCATGCTCTTGCGCTCGAGTTCGCCGACCAGCCGCACCACGCCGTCGTTCACCTCGACGTGGACCAGGGCGGGATTGGTGCCCAGGTAGCCGATGAGCACGTCCTGTTCGATCTGGGCCCGGATGTCCTCTTCAGGCCGGAGGAAAATGCGCAGCAGATCCCGCGGGGTGACGACCCCGATCAGGTGTCCGCTTTCCTCGACCACGGGCAGGTAGCTGACCTCGTGCCGGTCCATCAGCCGGGCGGCCTCCGCCAGGGTGGCGTCGGGCCGGACCGTAGCCACTGGTTCGCGCATGATCTCCCCGGCGGTCTCGGCCGTGACCAGGTCACGGCGCGCCCGGTAGCTCAGGTGAGCCGAGTGCCGGCTGTCCGGGTCCCGCTGGAGTTCTTCCTTCCGGACCAGGTCGGTCTCGCTGACGATGCCGAGGAACTTGCCCCGGGGGCTGAGTACCGGTACCGCGCTGATGTTCTGCTCGATCAGGAACTCAGCCACGTGCTTCAAGGAGGTGGCCGCGGTCACCGTGACCGGATCGGCCCGCATGATATCCCGGACCTTCTGATGACGCATGATGTGCTCCTTCCGGCCTGAGCCGTGGGTGGTTGCCACCCGGTGCGGGTGCCTGCCAGGCTCAAGCGCGAGCGATTAACCCGACCGTCACGTCCAGGCCATCACGTCCGGTTCGGGCCCGGTAGGGTCACACTTCCTCTAGGCGGCGGACGAACGGCCCGGCCCGGGGGACCGGATGCGCGCGGTACAGGGCGTCTTGCACGGTCCAGATCGCGGCGGTCAGCGTGTCGAACCGGCGCAGGTGCCGGCGCAGTTCGGCGGCGTCTCCCGCTCGCGCCGCGGCGACCGCGTCGTCGGCCGCGACCGCGAGCCGGTCAAGCCGCACGCGGAGGAAGGTGCCGTCCCCGCGATGTGGCCCGCCCGGCCCGGCGGTCAGCACGGCCTGGCCGGCCGCCTCGGCTTCGGCCACCACCGCACCGGTAGCCCGGGCGACCTCGACCACGACCCGGCGCGGCAGCAGCGCTCCGGGCTCGGTTTGAGCCAGCAGCCGCAAGCTGATCAGGTGGGCCAGGCAGCGTGCCTGATGATCCCCTAGCTGGCCGGTCACGGACATGGCTGCTGACTACCTTCCGTAGGTGCGACGGACCCCAGTCCATAGCGGCTGCTGGCCGCCCGCCAAGGGACCAAAGTCCCCTTTTGCGGACGGCCAGTTCCAGCCCGGAAGGCTACTTGTGAGTGGCGATCGGGATCTTCTTCGCCGCGGCCTTCTCCTCGCTCTTGAGGCCGACCGAGACGGTGAGGATACCGTCGCGGTAGCTCGCCGTGACCGTGTCCTCGTCGGCGCTGGACGGCAGGGCGAGGGTACGGCTGAAGGCGCCGTACCGGAACTCCGACCGGTGCTTTCCCTCGGTCTTGTCGGACCGCTCGGCGCGGATGGTCAGGTAACCGGATCCGACCGTGACCTCGACGTCCTTGTCGGGGTCGATCCCGGCCAGTTCGGCGCGGACCATGTAGTGGTCGTCCTCGACGTACTCCTCGACCTTGATCGGCTGGCCCAGGTAGGGACGAAGGGTGAGGAAGGGCTCCTCGAACCAGTCCACCAGGTCCGGGAAGATGGTCTTCGGGTCCCTGCGTAGCAGAGTGCTCATGGGTTCCGCCTTTCTCTGCTGTGCCAATGTTTCACCTCGATCGGATGCCATCAGGCGGGCCAGCGCTAGGGACGGACGGCACGTCATGACGCGACCTTGGTTATGGTCCAATTCCGGGGTACCTCGGCTGCCGGGTGAGGTCGATTCCGGTGCCGCCGAGGCCGGTCAGCTGCCAGCCGTCGTCCTGGACGTCGACGGTCAGGGGCGAGCCCGCGATCCGCAGGCCGGCCACATGGAGCGGCAGGTAACGAGCGGGGACGGCCGGGTCGCACCACAACCGCCGGGCACGGGGCTGGGGGGTGATGCGCAGCAAGGTGGTGAGCAGTTGCAGGGGCGCGGCGGCGGCCCAGGCCTGAGGTGAGCATGAGGTCGGGTAGGGGATAGGGGCCAGGTGACCGCCGCGCGGGAATCCGCAGAACAGCTCGGGCAGACGGTGGCCGAAGTGGGCAGCGGCGTCGAGGACGGCCTCGGCGACCTGCTGGGCGTGCGCGGTGAAGCCGTAGCGCATCAGCCCGGCCGCGCACAGGGCGTTGTCGTGCGGCCATACCGAGCCGTTGTGGTAGCTCATCGGGTTGTAGGCAGCCATCGAAGAGGCCAGGGTGCGGATCCCCCAGCCGCTGAACATGTCCTCCGATAGCAGGCGGGCCGCCACCGCGCCGGCCTTGTCGGCGTCGGCGATACCGGTCCACAGGCAGTGGCCGATGTTGGAGGTGAGCGCGTCGACGGGCCGCTTGTCGCGGTCCAGCGCGACGGCGTACCAGCCCTGGTCGGGCAGCCAGAAGGCCCGGTTGAACGCGCGCTTGAGCCGGGCGGCTACCGCCGCCCAGTGCCGGGCTCCGGCGTCGTCGCCTGCTTCCCGGGCGAACGCGGCCCGGGCCCGGTAGGCGGCGTAGGCGTAGCCCTGCACCTCGGCCAGGGCGATGGGGGGTTCCGCGATCGCGCCGTCGGCGAAGTTGACGCCGTCCCAGGAGTCCTTCCAGCCCTGGTTGACCAGACCCGCGGGGGTCTTCCGGGAGTACTCGATGAACCCGTCGCCGTCGGCGTCGCCGTAGCGCTGCGATCCATTCCAGGGCGCGGTCGGCGTGCGGCAGCAGGTCTCGCGCGAGTTCGGCCTGGCATCCCCATCGCCGCAGTTCGCCGAGCAGCATGACGAACAGCGGGGTGGCGTCGGCGGTCCCGTAGTAGACGCTGCGCCCGCCCAGGGCCAGGGCGGCCGCCGGGACCGAACCGGACCTCGTGCAGGATCCGGCCAGGTTCCTCTTCGGACGATGGGTCGATGACACGGCCCTGCCGTTCGGCCAGGGTCTGCAGCGTGCCCGCGGCCAGGCTGTCGTCCCACGGCAGCAGCATCCACGAGGTGAGCAGCGAGTCACGCCCGAACAGGGCCATGAACCAGGGCGCGCCCGCGGCCACCACGGTCCGGTCCGGGTGGCCGGGGTCGAAGATGCGCAGCGCCCCGAGGTCCTCCACGCTGCGCCGCAGCAGCACGGCCAGATCAGGGTCGGGGGTGCGCACCCGCGGAGCGCGGTGGCGCCATTCCCGGAGCCTGCGGGCCGGAACTGCGTGCTCCACGGGCTGTCCGCGCGGATGGTGCAAAGCCATCGGGATCCCGTCGCGGACCGGCACCACCTCAATGGTGACCAGCCATTCGCCGCGCGGGGGGACCGCGGCTGCCCAGGACAGGGCGCGGCGGCCGGCGGCCGGGTTCCCCCCGCCGCGGACCAGCAGCCCGTGGCCGGGTTCGTCCCGGCGGCCGTGGAAGATCAGCGTGGCGTCGGCCGCGGTTACCTTAACCGCGGCGGCGGTCCCGGCCAGTCCGGCCTTGACCTCGAACAGGTCGGCGAAGTCGGCACCCGCGGTCAGGGTCACGGCCAGCCGGGCCGGCTGGCGGCCGGTGTTGCGGATCGTGATGTCCTCGCGCATGCCGTCGCCGATGTAACGGAGCCGGGTGACCAGCAGGGCCGCGTCGGCCGGGGCGTCGGGAGGTGGCGGCAGGCGGCCGATGAACGCCGCGGCGTAGGGATCGGCTTGCTGGACGGCCAGCGGTTCGGCGGGTCGGCCGTCGACGGTGAGAGCCCAGCGGGACAGAAAGCGGATGTCCTGCACGAACAAGCCGTGCGGGGGGCCCGGCAGGATGTCCCCGCCGGAGTTGCTGAGGCAGAACGTCGAGCCCTCGACGAGGGTCACGGCGGCCGCGGGCACGTCTGAGACCGCGGGCGGCTTGGCCGCCGCCCAGGGTACGGTCACGGTGAGCCGGTCCCGGCCCGGTCCGCCGTCAGCCCGGCCGGATGATCCAGGATGGCCCGGTACAGCCGCTCGTAGTCGGCGGCCATCCGGTTCAGCGAGAACCGGCGCTCGGCCGTCAGGCGGCACCGCGAGCGGTCGATCTCGGACACGCGGAGCACAGCGGCGGTCATCTCTTCCTCGTCCTGGCACAGGTATCCCGTCCGGCCATGGTCGATGATCTCAGGCGCCGCGCCGTTGGGGAACGCCAGCACCGGCGTGCCCGTGGCCAGCGCCTCGGCCATGACCAGGCCGAAGGGTTCCGGCCAGGTGATCGGGTTGACCAGCGCGTCCGCGTGGCGCATCAGGTCGACCCGGGCGGCCAGCGGCTGCTCGGCCGGCCAGGCGTCGCCGGGTCCGAGCAGCGGACGGACCTGCTGGTCGAAGTACTCGTGCTCGGCTGGTTCCCTGGCCTTGGCCGCGATGATCAGCCGGCGTCCGGCCTGATGAGCCACCCGGACCGCGTGATGCACACCCTTCTCGGCGGACATCCGGCCGACGAACAGCAGGTACCCGCCGTCCCCCGGGCCGGGGCGGTAGACGTCCAGGTCGATGCCGTGATAGATGACCGCCGCCACCGGGATGCCGCCGAAGGAGCGGGCGTGCGAGCGGGAGATCGCCACGATCGACGCGTGCGCGGCGATCTCGGCCAGCGTCCGGCGGATCCGCGGGAGGAAGGGCCCGTGAACGGTGGTCACGACCGGCGGCCGGGTCAGCCCGCGGCGCCTGGCCAGCAGCGGGCCGAGCACCGTGTGATCGTGGATGATGTCGGCGTCGGCCAGCGCCTCGTAGGCGGCCAGGACATGCGCCGCCTCCAGGAACTGATCCTCCATCGGCTCGGCCGGTGACGAGAAGAGCCACTGCCGCGGCACCGGGCAGGTGGACTCGCCGACGGTGAACAGCCGGACGTCGTGGCCCAGCGCGGCCAAGCCGCGGGCGAGGTTGTCGATTACCGCCTCGGTGCCTCCGTAGGCTGGCGGCGGTACCGGGATCCACGGCGGGGCGATTAGTCCGATTCGCATGAGGTCAGCCGATCAGGGCCTACGCCCGTCCGGCAGGGCCGAAAGTCGGTCATTCCGCCGGAATCGGGACCAGCATCACGGGGATCCGCGCGTCCCGCACGGCAGGCTGGACAGCGGCGGCGTCGCCCGGGGCCAGCCGCTGCGACCAGGCCAGCGCGATCATGTCGGCCTGCTCGGCCTCGGCCACGTCCACGACGTTGTCGGCGGCGGCCCCGCCGCGCAGGACCAGCCGGGTACCTGGCAGCGTACAGAAGCGAGCCAGGAATTCCGTCCCCCAGGTCTGCTCGGCGTAGGCCTGCTGGTCCCAGAACTTCGGGACGGTACCGGCGTCGAAGACGTGCAGTATGACCAGCTCGGCGCCGCCGCGCACGAACCGCTCGGCGGCTTCGGCGACGGCGTCCGCCGACTGGGTCGTGCCGTCCAGCAGCAGCAGGACCCGCCGGATCCGCCGGGGCGGCTGGCCGGCCTGGGCGGGGATCAGCACGACCGGCTTGGCCGATCGCTGCGCGACGCTGCGCCACAGCGGACCGGACGCCTCATCGGCGGGCAGAACCGCGGTCACCGGGCCGGGCTCACGCAGCGCCCGCTCCACCAGCCCGGCCGCGCGGTCCGGGCTGAGGCCGGCGGCCAGCCGCAGCGGCCGGACCTCGCCGCCGACTAGGCGGGCGATCACTTCCGCGGTCCGGTCCACCGGCAGCCCGGTGTCACGGTCGCCCTCGACGGCCAGGACTTCCGGTTTCGTGGTCACGCCAGCCTCCTCAGCACGGTAGTGCCCGTCACCCGGCGCGGCGCCTGTCCGGCCACCGCGGCCCGCAGCGGGCCATCGGCCGATATCTCGGTCCGGTCGCGGGTGATATCCAGCCGGACCTTCCGGCCCAGGCAGCGGAACCGCAGTTGCAGGCCGTCCCACGCACCGGGTAGCCGCGGGTCGACGGTCAGCACGCCGTCCTGGACCCGCACCCCGGCCAGGCCCGCCACCACCGCCTGCCAGATACCGCCCAGGTTCGCCATGTGCAGTCCCGCGCTGGTCATCCCGGTCAGGTCGGCGAGGTCCAGCGCCAGCGCCGTCCGCAGCATCTGCAGTGCCTCGTCCGGCCGGCCCGACCGGGCCAGCAGGGACGCGGTGACCGCAGGCGACAGGGACGAACCATGCGCGGTCCGCGGCTCGTAGTAATCCAGGTTCGGCCCCAGCGACCCCGGCTCCACCTCGTCCGGGACGAGGTGATGCAGCATGAGCACGTCCGGCTGCTTGATCAGCTGCGACCGGGCCACCCGGTCGCGGCCCAGGAGCAGGTCGGCCGCCACCGGCGGGACGGCGACGTCCTTGATCAGCAGCGGCTCCAAGCCGAAATAGCCGGCGAACTGCTCGTACCGCCCGGTCGCCGGGTCATATCCGTCGACCAGCCTGGCCGCCAGGTCGCGCCACCAGTCCGCCTCCCGCGACGCCATCTCGTCCCGGCCGGCGGCCTCGGCGGCCGCGCGCAGGTTCCAGCGGGCCATCACGTTGGTGAACGCGTTGTCATCGACCCGCTCGTGGTATTCATCCGGGCCGATCACCTCGTCGATATGGGCGCGGCCCGCGTCGTCCAGGCGGCACCGCGAGGTCCAGTACCTGGCCGTCTCGGCCAGCAGCGACGCCAGCCCCGGGACCCTCCGGCCGGTCCAGGTGGCGTAGTGCGCCGCGGCCCACGCCACGTCGGCGGTGATGTGTTCCTCCAGCCGGCCGGTCAGGATCGGTATCCGCCGCCCGCCGAACCGGATGCTCGCCGGTGTGACATCATCCCCGGTGACCGCGGACTCCCAGGGGAAACGAGCGCCGCGCAGGCCCGCGGCGCCGGCCCGGGACCGTGCCGCGTCCAGCCGCCGCAGCCGGTACCGGACCATCGCCCCCGCGGCCCCCGGATCGATGGCTGCCACGGCGGGAAGCACGAACGCGTCGGCGTCCCAGAACACGTGGCCCGCATACCCGGTGCCGGACAGCCCCCGCGCGCCGACCGCCAGCTCGCCGTGCGCCTTGATCGCGCACCACAGCTGGAACAACACGAAACGCAGCGCGAGCTGTGCCTCGGGGTCGCCGCGGACCTGGATGTCGACGTCGTCCCAACGGTCCGCCCAGGCCGCGCGATGCTCGGCGAGCAGCCGCCCGAAGCCCAGGCCCTCCGCCGCCCGTAGCGTGTCCCGGGCCGCGTGCAGGTCAGGCCGGCGCCGCCCGCGGCCAGCGTAGGCCGCCATCCGCTGTACGGTACGCACGGCACCGTCACGGCGGGTTCGCTGCACGGCGACGGCACCCAGGCCGCCCCCGGAGTCCGCATCGGCCCGCGCCCACTCCAGGCCATCCTCGTGGCCCGCAGCCACCTTGCCGCCCGGCGGATGCCGCAGCGGCCGGCCCGGCCGGGGCAGCCGGTCGGCCGCCGCCTCCGCGCGCATCGCCATCACGCCGGGCACGGTCAGGCTGGCCAGCCGCAGGGTCCGCAGCGGGGCGGCCGCGACGGTCAGCTCGGTACGCTCCAGCACACCGGTCCGCAGGTCCAGCGCCCGGCGGTCGGCCGCCGGAACCGGCTCGACGGCCAGCGCGGTCCACACCGGGCCGGGCAGCAGGTGCTGACGGGAACCTTGGCCGTCGTACACCCCGGCGGCCAGCACCGTCGGCTGAGCGCCCGGGGGCGCCTCCTCCAGCGATCCGCGTGTGGCCACGCCCCCGGCGCCCAGGGTGAACAGCGCCTCGGTCGCGCGGCGGTATAGCGGCCCGGTCTGCGGCTCCGGCACAATCCACGCCGGGTCGTCGTCGATCGTCGGCACCCGCTGACGGTCGTGCCGGCGTATCTGCTCGTCCAGCAGCGCCAGCAGCGTCCGGACGCCGTCACCAGCCCGGGCTACGCCCGCGAGTGGCACGGCCGCTTCCCCGCCGACCGAGACCACGACCGCCCGTGCGGCCTCCGGGACCAGCAGCGGCGCATCCGGGCCGGACGCGCCGAACTCGCTGCCTACCACCAGCAGCAGTCCAGGGCCCACGCCCCGCCGGGCCAGGGCGGCCAGGATGTCACGCATCACCTCGGAGCGGTCGTCGCCCGCCGCCAGCCGGCACCCAGGGAAGGCGGCGGCCGGGACCGCGTCGGCGCGGCAGATGACGGTGATATCCACTCCGTGCGCATGCAGGGCCGTGACCCGGCGGTTCAGCGCGGTCAGCAGCCGCTGACCATGAGGCGCGGCCGCCTCCCAGGTGAAGGCCACCGCCGCGAAGGTGCGGCCGGCGCGCAGGCCCGCCTGTGCGGTCATCGAAGGCCGTCCGTCCCGGGTCCCATGGGGCCAGGCTGCCGGCTGGCGGCGACGGCCGGCCAGAGGCGTTCGTCCCGAGATGGCCGAGGCGAAGTCCCTGGCTGGCCGCCGACCTCAGGACGGGTACTTGGCGAGAATCTCCCGGAGCTGGGCGATCAGCCGGAGCGAGTCGTCATAGCTGCGCTGGAAGACGTTGCGCCCGAAGATCAGGCCGGTCGCGCCGGCGGGACCAGCCTGGCAGACGGAAGCACGGCGCTGAGGGCGCGGCACATCGAGGGTTCCCGGAACCCCAGAGCGCGTTAGCCCTGGTCTGCGCCGGCCGTCGCCGCCGACGCCTGGACCGGCTCAGCGGGCGCGTCGGACCTGGGCACGATCAGCACCGGCCGGGTGGCCATGTGCAGGAGCCGGCCGGCCACGCTGCCCAGCGGGATGAGGGGCAGGTCGGTGCGGCTGCTCGAACCCAGCACCACCAGGCGCGCGTCGTGGTCTTGGGCAGAATGCAGGATGGCCGCCGCGACGTGCCCGAGCCTGGTCTCGCGGATCTCGCCTTCGGCGCTGACGCCCGCCGCCTGCAGTTCGGCCACGATCTTGGAGACCACGCCCTCGCCCTCTCCGTCCCCGCAGTCCACCTGGATGCGGCCGAAACGGCCGGTGGCAAACTCGTGCACGTGTAGCACGATGACATGGTCTCCGCTGTCGCGGCTAAGGTCGCGGGTCATGCTCGCGGCGGCCAAGACGTGCCGGGCCGGGTCGTGCGAGGCCGCATCGACGGCCAGGAGGATGTTCTTACTCATCGGATTCTCCAGAGTGATGACTAGCGGAAGGCTGGTGGTCAGCGGACGACCAGGACCGGCCGTTCGCTGAGGTGAATAACCTTGTGCGCGGTGCTGCCGAGGAGCAGCCCGGCCAGGTCGCCGCGGCCTCGTGAGCCCATCACGATGACGTCGGCGTTGACCTCGTCGGCATCGTTGATGATCTCGCGGGCGGCGAAGCCGAAGATGGTGTTCCTGACCTCGCCGTGGGCCTTCACCCCGGCCTGGGCCAGCACATCCACGGCCGCCGCCACCGCGGCGTTCGCGTCGTCCGTGGTCTCGTCGATCACGAGCATGCCGGTCTTGGCTCCCATCTCGCGTTCGCGCAGGTGGAGCACCCATACCTCGCCCTTGGACAACACGGCCAGATCCCGGGCCGCGACCACCGCGCGGTCGGAGATCTCCGAATGGTCGACTGCGACCAGAATCCTGTCGTACATCGATCTCGCCCCTTTCAGCACCAGACCCGGAATGGGAAACTTGTGAACCTATTCTGATGATCGTATTACGCCCCGGATCATCCGGAACGGCAGAGGCCGAAGCCGGGATTGGTTCGGGACCTTCGCCTCTACCGCAGTCAGGACGGGACGGTTCACCAGCGCGTGCACCTCGGTTACTCCGCGGCGTCCGGGCGGGCGCCGATCCAGGCCGCCACGTCGCCGCTGGCCTCGGGCAGGGCCCGCACCACGACCCCCGTCGCCGCCAGGGCGGCCCGCGAGGCCCGGTAGTGGTGGCCGCACAGCAGCAGGTCGGTCTCGCGCGGGCGGGCCGGGGTGGGCGGCATGACCACCTGCACCATGGCTCGGGCCGGGCAGCAGCACGCCAGCGTGCCGGCCACGTCCCGGGACGGGATGGCGTCATCCAGCGGCAGGCCGGCCGCGCGGGCGTCTCTTCTGGCCGAAGGAGGCAGGAATCTCGCGTTCATGCCCTCAGTTTCGCGGCCGCCGGGCCGGTCCTGTAGAGACCAAGCTCACGTCCGCAGGTGCCAAAGGTCCCTCCCCTTGGACCCTGGCCGTGACCTTGGGCACGCAGGCTGGCCCGTTCGGCAGAAAGGACCAAAGTCCCAGGCCGGCGGTCCGGTCGGCCCTGCCGCCGAAGGCCGTGCGGGCCTAGCGTGGACAGCTAGGAGTCCGAGTAAAGGAGAACTGAAATGCCTGGCATCATCGTCGGCGTTGACGGTTCCGGCCATTCGCGGCGGGCCCTGGAATGGGCCATGAAGGAAGCGGCCATCCGCCACGCGCCACTGACCATACTCACCGTCCACCCGGCCGTCGTCGGTTACTTCGGCGGCATCGTCACCGCCCCGGCCGACCTGGAGCTCACCGAACAGACCCAGGCGGCGGTCAAGGTGGAAGCCGACCGGGTGCTGGCCGAACTCAGCGGACCGCACCCGGAGTCGGTCACGGTCAAGGCCGTGCACGGCTTCCCGGTCGAGGAGCTGATCGGCGCGAGCAAGGACGCCAACATCGTCGTCCTCGGCTCGCGCGGGGTGGGCGGGTTCACCCGCATGCTGCTGGGCTCGACGGCGGGACAGGTCGTCCAGCACGCGCACTGCCCGGTCCTCATCATCCCGCCCGAGGACCGCAGCTGATCAGGAAGTAATCAGCCCGGCCTGGTCGACTAGCACGGAAGCCTAGGGCAGCAGGCCGTGCTGCGGGAAGACCGCCTTCCGGGTGGCCATGATCGCCCGGTCGACCGGATCGGCGGGGTCATGGCCGGCCTCGTAGTCGACGTAGGTGGCCGGGGCGCCTTCGGTCATCCGCTCCGGCGCGCTCTGGCTGGTCGTCCAGGACACGGTTTCGCGCCACAGCTCCGGGGTGGCGGTGTCCGGGTCGAGCGGCGCGCCCGCCGCCTCGAACAGCAGGTGGGTCCAGGTCCGCGGCACGACATGCACGTGCTCGTAGCCGCCGCCGCCGGTGAGCAGCCAGCGGCCGCCGCTGACCTCGTGCGCGAGCGCGTGGATGGCGGCGTGCGCGGCGCGCTGGCCGTCGATGCTCAGCATCAGGTTGGTCAGCGGGTCGTCCCGGTGCGAGTCGCAGCCATGCTGGCTGACCAGCAGCTGCGGCCCGAACGACCGCAGGATCGGCGGCACCACGGCGTGGAAGGCCCGCAGCCAGCCCGCGTCCCCGGTCCCAGCCGGCAGCGCCACGTTGACCGCCGACCCGTCGGCATGCGGCCCGCCAGTCTCACCTGCCCGCCCGGTACCGGGGAATAGCGTGTCCGGGTCCTCGTGCAGGCTGATGGTGAGGACCCGCGGGTCGTCCCAGAAGGATGCCTGCACGCCGTCGCCGTGGTGGGCGTCCACGTCGACGTAGGCGATCCGCTCCGCGCCCTGGCTGAGCAGCCAGGCGATGGCCACGGCCGGGTCGTTGTAGACGCAGAACCCGCTGGCGCTCCCGGCCATGGCGTGGTGCAGGCCGCCGGCCAGGCTGGCGCCGTGCTGCGCCGCCCCGGTCCAGACCGCCCGGGCCGCGGCCAGCGTGGCCCCGGCTACCATCGCGGCCGCCTCGTGCATGCCGGGGAACAGCGGATCGTCCTCGGTACCGAGCCCGTGGCTGAGCAGGAGACGGGTGGTCAGCCCGCGGGACAGCCCACCCACCTCCCCTCCCCCCTTCCATCCCGCCTGATGGCCGGCCAGCCGGACCATGTCGATATAGCCGAGGTGGTGGACAAGCTCGAGTTCGGCGCTGGTGGCCGTGGCCGGGACCTCGATCGTGACCCCGTCCAGGCGGCCCAGGCCGAGGGCCTGCGCCAGCTCCATGGTCAGCTTGAGCCGCACCGGCGCCAGCGGGTGACCAGGCCCGAAGTCGTAGTCGGCCAGACGGCCGTCCCAGGCCACATGCAGGGTACAGGTCATCGCGAGGCCTCCCAGAGCCGTTGGTAGGTGCCGCCGGCCCGGCTGAGCTCGGCGTGCGTGCCGCGCTCGGCCACCTGCCCGTGCTCGAGCACCACGATCTCGTCCACCTGGTCCAGGCCCTCCAGGTCGTGGGTGATCAGCAGCGTGGCTCGGCCGGCCGTCGCGGCCAGCAGGTCCGCGGTCAGCGCGCGGCGGTTGTCCGGGTCCAGGTGCGCGGTCGGCTCGTCCAGGACCAGCACGGCCGGGTCGGCCAGCAGCGCCCGGGCCAGGGCGAGCCGCTGCCGCTGCCCGCCGGACAGCGCGGCGCCGTGCGTGCCGACCAGGGTGTCCCAGCCCCGCGGCAGCCCGGTGATCCAGTCCAGCAGCCGGGCCTGCTCCGCGACCGCCGCGAGCTCCGCGTCGCTGGCCTGCGGCCGGGCCAGCCGCAGGTTGTCCTGGATCGTCGCGTCGAAGATGTGCGGATCGGCGGCGCAGCCGCTGATCACCGCGCGGACGTCGTCGGGACCGGTAGCCGGCCAGGTCGCGGCCGTTCAGCAGCGCGGTGCCCGCGCACAGGTCGACGAACCGGAACAGGACCGCGGCGATGGTGGACTTTCCCGCGCCGGTGGCGCCGATCAAGGCGATCCGCCGGCCCGGCTCCAGGTCAAGATCAATATTCCGAACGGCCAGTGGTGCGTCCGGCGAGTACCGGACCGTGCCTCCCCGCAGACGGACGTGCACCGGCCGGTCCGGCGGCGGGAACGGATGGTCCGGTTCGCGGACCGGGTCCGGCGTGTCCAGGACGCCCGCGATCCGGTCGGCCGCGGCCCGGGCCGCTCCGAGCTGCAGCGCGGCGGCGGGCAGGGCGGTGACCGCCTCGAAGGCGGCCAGTGCGGTGAGCGTGATCACGGCCAGCGGCACCCGGCCCAGCGATCCCGACCCGGTGACCGCCACGCCGAGCAGCAGCACGCCCCACAGGGTCAGGCCGCTGGCCGCCGCGCTCAGGCCGGTACCCAGGCCGGAGGCGAACGCCGACCGCCTCGCGAGCCGGGTCAGCTCGGCGTCCGCGGCCCGGGTCCGGGCCAGGCCCGCCTCGACCGCGCCGAACGCGTGCAGCTCGGCCGCGCCGCCCAGCAGGTCGGTGACGGCGGCGCCGAGGTCACCGCGGGCCGGGGCGGCCCGCCGTGCGGCCCGGCGGGCCGACGCCGCGGTGACCAGCGGGGACCAGCACCCCGGCGGCCAGCAGGCCGGCCGCGAGCACGCCCGCCGCGGGCGCCAGGATGAGCAGCGTCGCGGTGGTCGCGCCCGCTCCGACCAGGACTGCCGTCAGCGGGGGCGTGACGCCACGGATGAACAGGTCCTGGGTCGCGTCGACGTCGCTGATCAGCCGGGTCAGCATGTCACCGGACCGGAACGCGGCCAGGCCCGCCGGGGCCAGCCGCTCCAGCTTGCGGTAGATCCGCACCCGGACGTCGGCCAGCACCCGGAACGCCACGTCGTGCGAGAACAGCCGCTCCAGGTAGCGCAGCAGGCCGCGGCTGACGCTCAGCGCGCGGACCATCACGATCGCGACCGAGATGGCCACGATGTTCGGATGCTGCGAGGCGCGGGCCAGCAGGAACCCGGAGGTCGCCAGCAGCGCCACGCCCGCAGCCGCACCCGGCCGCGCCGGCCAGCACGGCCAGCGCCAGCTCACGCCGCATCGGCCGGGCCAGCGCGAGCAGCCGCACCAGCGGGCGGCGCGCGGCGGGGCCGGTGAGCGCGGTCATGGCCGCACCGCCAGCAGGGCTGTCGCGGGCCGGTCCGGCCGCGGGGCCAGGACCTGCGTCAGCCGGCCCTGGTCGAGGGTGAGCACCCGGCCGTTCTGGCGTGCCCGGCTTGGCGCGTGGCTGACCTGGATCACGGTCCGGCCGGCCGTCAGGGCGCTGATCGCGGTGCCGAGCCGGGCCGCGCTGACCGCGTCCAGGTGGGCGGCGGGCTCGTCCAGCAGGAGCAGCGGCGCGTCGCGCAGGAACGCGCGGGCCAGCGCGATCTGCTGGCGCTGCCCGGAGGACAGCCCGAACCCGCGTTCGCCGATCGTCGTGGCATAGCCCTGGGGCAGGTCTTCGATGAACTCAGCGGCGCCGGCCGCGCGCGCGGCCCGGGCGATGGCCTGACGGCTGGCCGCCGGGTCGCCCAGCGCGATGTTGTCGGCCACCGACGCGGCGAACAGGTACGGGTCCTGCGGGACCCAGGCGATCTGGCTGCGCCATTCGTCCAGCGGGACCGACGCGAGGTCCGCGCCGCCGGCCTCGATGCGGCCGCTGGACGGCGGGGCGAAGCGGAGCAGCAGCGCGAGCAGCGAGCTCTTGCCTGCCCCGCTCGGCCCGGCCAGGGTGATCTGGTCTCCCGGCCGGATGGCCAGGTTCACGCCGGACAGGGCGTCACGGTCCCGGCCCGGGTAGGTCAGCGTGACGTCGGTCAGCCTGATCGTGTCCGTGTTGAGGGATACCGGCCGCGCGCGGTGCCGGAGCCGGCTGCGGGGCCGGGAGCGGGGTGTCGAGGATCTCGAACACGTCCCGCGGCCGCGGCGGCGCCCTCGGTGCTGGCGTGGAACTGGGCGCCGACCGCGCGCAGCGGCAGGTAGGCCTCCGGGGTCAGCAGCAGCACGAGCAGCGCGGTCTGGTAGCTCATGTGCCCGGCCAGCAGGCGCAGCCCGACCTCGACGGCGACCAGCGCGGTGGCCAGCGCGGCGGCCAGTTCCAGGACGAAGCCGGACAGGAACGCCACCCGCAGCGCGGACATCGTGGTCTTCCGGTACTCGTCGGTGACCTCGCCGATCACCTCGGCCTGCCGCTGGCCCCGGCCGAACAACTTGAGCGTGGGCAGGCCCTCCACCACGTCGAGGAAGTGGCCGCCGAGCCGGGCCAGCAGCCGCCACTGCCGCTGGGTGGTCGCCTTGGTGTGCAGGCCGACCAGGATGGCGAAGAGCGGGATCAGCGGCAGGGTGAGCGCCGATGACCAGGCCGGAGATCCAGTCCGCCAGCCCGACCCGGATCAGCACCGCGAACGGGACCAGGCAGGCCAGCACGAGCTGGGGCAGGTAGCGGGCGAAGTAGGCGTCCAGCCCGTCCAGGCCCCGGGTGGCCAGCGTGGTGACCTCGCCGGACCGGTGCCCGGCCGGTGGACCGGGCCAGCCAGGACGGGCCCAGGCTGCAGCGCGTGATCGGTGAGCCGGCGCCGCAGCTGGGACTTCACCGCGGCCGCGGCCCGCAGCGCGGCGATCTCGCCGCCGTAACTGGCCGCGGCCCGGGCCAGCAGGACGGCGAGCAGTACGCCGAGCGAGCCGGCCAGGACCGCGACACCGGTGCCGGTCGCCGCGCTGGCCAGCACGTGGGCCAGCAGGCCGGCCTGGACCAGGATCAGCCCGGTGGCGGCCAGGCCCAGGGCGACCGTGACCGTCAGGTAGCCGCGGGCCGCGGCCGAGTAGCGCAGCAGCCGCGGGTCCAGCGGCTTCACGTCCGCCCGCCGACGGGCTCCACGGAGTCCGGCCCGGTGACCGGCGGTGTCTGCCTCGGCTGGGTGACCACGCCGGTCAGCCGCTTGCGGAAGACCCAGTAGGTCCAGCCCTGGTAGCCGAGCACGATCGGGGTGAACACCAGCGCGACCCAGCTCATCACGACCAGCGTGTAGTGCGCCGAGGAGGCGTTGGTCACGGTCAGGTTGTACGCGGCCGAGGTGCTCGAGGGCATGACGTTCGGCCACAGGTCACCGAACAAAGTGGCGACGGCGAGGACCAGGGTAAGGGCCGTGCCGGCGAACGCCCAGCCCTCCCGGCCGCGGACCGCGGCGGCCGCGCCGCCGATCAGGGCCGACGGCGGCCACGGCCGCGGTGACGTCGGTGGCCGGCTTGCCGTGGCTGACCTGGGTGACGGCCAGGAAGACCGCGGCCAGCGGGACGGCCGCCAGGGCGGTGCCGACCGCGGTCCTCCGGGCCCGCTGCCGCAGCTCACCGGTGGTGCGCAGGCCCAGGAAGATCGCGCCGTGCAGGGTGAACAGGCTCAGCGTGACCAGGCCGCCGAGCAGGCCGTACCAGTTCAGCAGGGTCAGCAGGTTGCCGGTGTAGACGTGCGCGGCGTTCAGCGGGACGCCCCGCACGATGTTGGCGAAGGCCACCCCCCACAGCAGCGCCGGCAGGCCGAGCCGGCGAACAGCGCCCGGTCCCAGCCGGCCCGCCAGCGCGGGCTGTCCACCTTGCTGCGGAACTCGAAGCAGACGCCGCGGATGATCAGCGCGGCCAAGATGATAAGCAGCGGCAGGTAGAAGCCGCTGAACAAGGTGGCGTACCACTGCGGGAAGGCGGCGAATGTGGCGCCCCCGGCGGTCAGCAGCCACACCTCGTTGCCGTCCCAGACCGGGCCGATGGTGTTGATCATGGTGCGGCGCTCGGCGTCGTCCCGGCCGAGAAACGGCACCAGGATGCCGACGCCGAAGTCGAATCCCTCGAGCACGAAGTACCCGGACCACAAGATCGCGATGAGGATGAACCAGAAGGTCGCGAGGTTCACGAGAACTCCTTGATCAGTAATGGAAGACGGGGAGCGGCTCGGGCGCGCCGGGCTGGTCGGCCTCGACCGGGGCGCCCTCCTTGACCTGCCTGACCGTCAGCCAGCCCGCGATGCCCGCCAAGCCGGCGTAGAGCAGGGTGAACACGGTCATGCGAGATGATCACCGAGGAGGCGGTGACGCCCGGCGAGACGCTCTGCGATGTGGTCAGCAGGCCGAACACGGTCCACGGCTGACGGCCCATCTCGGTGAAGATCCAGCCGGACGCGACGCCCAGGTAGGGCAGGGGCAGGCCCCAGATCGCCGCCCGGTAGAACCACCGGCTGCGCGGGATGGTGCGCCGCCGGGTCAGCCACAAGCCGATCGCGGCCAGCAGCGCGGCCAGCGAACCCAAGCCGATCATGAGTCGGAACGACCAGTAGGTCACCGGAATGATCGGCTTGTAGCTGCCGGGACCGTACTTCTTCTCGTAGGCGCGCTCGACGTTGTTGATGCCCTGCACGGTGCCGTGCGGGTTCATGGTGGCGATCAGCGAGAGCAGGTACGGCACCCGGACGCTCCACAGTTCTTTGTCACCGTTCAGCGAGCCGATGGTGAACAGGGAGAACGACGCCGAGTCCGAGGTGTTGTACAGCGCTTCGGCGGCCGCCATCTTCATTGGCTGCTGGGAGTCCATGAGCCGGGCCTGGATGTCGCCGGTGATCGCAGTCGCGATCCCGGCGACCAGCGTGACGACCAGGCCGAGCCGCATAGCCCGGCGGAACACGTCGAGCTGGGACTTGCGGGCCACGTGCCAGGCGCTGGTCGCGATGAGCACCGCGCCGGCCACCATGAAAGCGGCGAAGAACACGTGCGGCCAGGCGGCCAGCACCGTGGAGTTGGTGAGCAGGGCGACGATGCTGGTCAGGATCACCCGGTGGGTGGCGGGATCGACCCGGTAGCCGACCGGGTGCTGCATCCAGGAGTTGGCAGCCAGGATGAAGAACGCCGACAGGCTGGTCCCGACGGCGACCAGCCAGATCGCGGCCAGGTGCAGCCGCGGCGATAGCTTGTTCCAGCCGAAGATCCAGATGCCGATGAACGTGGACTCCAGGAAGAACGTGAGGAGCGCCTCCATGGCCAGCGGTGCGCCGAAGACGTTGCCGACGAACCGGGAGTAGGCCGACCAGTTCATGCCGAACTGGAATTCCTGCACGATCCCGGTGACCACGCCGACCGCGAAGTTGATCAGGAAGATCTTCCCGAAGAACTTCGTCATCCGCAGGTACACATCGTCCTTCTTCACCCGCCACAGGGTCTGCATGACCGCGACCAGATAGGACAGGCTGAGAGTCAGCGGCACGAAGATGAAGTGGTAAACGGTGGTGATCCCGAATTGCCACCGGGATAGCTCAAGCACGCTCATTTGCTGGTCCCCTGGGTCGTCGCTGCTGGCCGGAGGTCTGCGCGGGGCGCAGTACCGTCTATCGCACCAGCGAGCCGGGCGTGCCTCCCAGGGCCGGGTGGCCGTTGATTCCGGGACCTAAGTCCCCGACGGTGGCCGGCATGTTCAGCCCCGGGTGCTATGTCTCGGTTGAGAACAGGACCTCATCGAGATCGCGCCGGACGCTGACCGCCACCTGGGTGACCAGCCCGATCCTCAGCACTAGGTGCGGGTAGCCGCCGTCGCTCAGCTGGGTCCGGATGAACTCGCGCAGCCAGGGCAGTTCAAGCGGCTGGCTGTGCAGCGCCACCGCCACCCCGGACGTGCTGGCCGTCAGCAGAATCCGCTGGAGCGCCTGGCCGGCGTTCACCCAGTCCGCCGGGCGGTCAGCGGCCGTGGTGAGCAACCCGGCCACGCCGGCGGCCCGGGCCCACGTCGCCGTGCCGAGCGGCGGCATCCCCCAGCCGTGGCCGTGGGCGAAGTCGCGGCCGGGGAAGTACGGCTCGGTATGCTCGGCCCGCGCCGGGTAGGAGGTAGCAGGCACGCCGTCGCTGCGTGCGCTGCCCGGCGGGGGAGCCCATCGGGCAAGTTCCCGGGTCTGCTCCCCGGCGAGGCGCTGGTGGCGTTCGCCGGCTTCCACGGCGGCCGCCAGCGCGGCCCGCCGCCCGTCGTCCGCCACGATGCGCAGCGCCGCCCCTTCCCGCGCCGCACCCGTGCGCAGCGCGGTGAGCAGTCCCGGCGGCAACGGCTCGCGGTCGAACCCACCGCGATGCGTCCGCCGCGTGAGCATGTGGCCGGACAGCCGCCGCTCGAACTCGTCGGCGACGCCCGGCCGCCAGGACACCCGCGCCACCAGCGACGGCTGGCCCGGATCGGGCAGCACGCGGGTCTCGGGCGTGTAACCCAGGGATCCCAGGGCTAGGCGCACGTTGAACAACGCGGCACCGCAGCTGATCAACATTTCGCGGCCGTTCGGGTCAGCCACAACCAGCCGGCGGTCGGCGTCGGCGTACAGACTGATCTGTTGCGCGCCGACCGTGAACCGCCATGGCTGGGTGTTGTGCACCGAGGGTGCCCAGACGGCCTTCGCCACCGCGTACCTGGCGATCTCCGCTGCGGTCATTCGCTCGTTCATAAGTCCTGATCTAGCGCTAGCCGCGCTGGATTGCGATGGCTCGAAGGTCCTCCCCGCCAGGGTCCAAGGTCCGTAGCCAGACACGGGCGTAGGGCATAGTCCGGAAAGAAATGACCCGCCACATCGGCATCAGACAAAGGGAGGGGCCATGAGTTTCAATCTCGCGGTCATCCTCAGCGAAACCGCACGTTCAGCACCGGACAAGCCAGTGGCGACGTTCACCGGCGGTCAGCTCACCTACCGGGAGCTGGACCAGGCTTCTGACCGGCTGGCCGGGTCTCTGACCGCCATCGGGATCAAGCCCGGTGACCCCGTGGCGCTGCAATTGCCCAACATCCCGCAGTTCCTCGTCTCGTACTTCGGCATCCTCAAGGCGGGCGGCATCGTGGTGCCGCTCAACGTCATGCTCAGAGCTCCGGAAGTGGCTTTCCACCTGGGGGACTGCGGAGCCCGCGTGCTGATCACCTGGGAAGGGGTCCTCGCCGAGGCAGCGAAGGGCGCGGAAGCGGCCGGCCTGGACCAGATCTACGCCGTCGGCCACGCCGGTGACTCACAGGCCCTCCCCTTCGAACGGCTCCTGGATGTCGCGGTGCCGCACTTCGAGATGGTCACCCGGCAGCCGATGGACACGGCCGTCATCATCTACACCTCAGGCACGACTGGGCGGCCCAAGGGCGCCGAGCTCACGCACATGCAGCTGTACATGAACGCCGACATCCCGGGCCGCCTGTTCGACGTCCAGTCCGACGACATCGTGGTCACGGTCCTGCCGCTGTTCCACGTGTTCGGCCTGTCCAGCATCCTGGACGTCTGCGTCCGGTTCGGCTGCACCATGTCGCTGATCCCCCGGTTCACCCCCGCCGCGGTGCTGACCGCGATCCAGCGGGACCGGGTTACCATCTTCGAGGGCGTGCCCACCATGTTCGCCGATCTGCTGTCCTGCCCGGACCTGGACGACTACGACCTGTCCTCGCTGCGGATCGCGATCTCCGGCGGGGCGTCCATCCCCGCGCCCGTCCTGGACGCGTTCGAGGAGCGCTTCGGACTGGTGATCCTCGAGGGCTACGGCCTGACCGAGACGGCCTCCACGACGACCTTCAACATCAGCACGGACGAGCGCCGCGCCTACAGCGTCGGCAAGCCCATCTGGGGCACGCAGACCCAGGTCTGGGACGTCCACGGCCGCCCGCTGCCCCCCGGACCGGAACACGTGGGCGAGGTCGTCACCCGCGGCATGCACGTCATGAAGGGGTACTGGCACAACCCCGAGGCCACCGCGGCCAGCTTCACCGGCGACTGGCTGCACACCGGCGACCTCGGCTATTTCGACGAGGACGGGTTCTTGTTCATCGTCAGCCGCAAGAAGGAGCTCATCATCCGCGGCGGGTACAACGTGTACCCGAGCGAGATCGAGAACGTGCTGCACGCGCACCCGGCCGTCGCCGAGGCCGCCGTGGTCGGCGTTCCGGACGAGCGGCTCGGCGAGGAAGTCATGGCCGTGGTCATCGTGCGGCCGTCGATGGAGGTGCTCGAGCATGAGCTCGTCTCGTACTGCCGGGAGCGGCTGGCCGCCTACAAGTGCCCGCGGATCTTCCAGTTCCGCTCCGAGCTGCCGAAGAACACGCTCGGCAAGGTCCTGAAGGATGAGCTGGCCAGCGGCTACGGAGTGGTGTCATGACCGCTTCGACCGTCGCGCCAGCCCGGGTGCCGATGCGGCCGCTGCGTCGCGAGGTGCCCCGGCTGGACAGCGATTACAGCACGGCGGCGGCGCGGCAGCGGATGGCGTTCCTGGCCGGCGCGGTCGGCGTGGCTCCGGAGCACGTCGGCCGGTACTCCTTCGACCCGGCGGTTCTAGCCGGGAACATCGAGAACTTCATTGGCGTGGCGCAGGTGCCGATCGGGATCGCGGGGCCGCTGCTCGTCGACGGCGAACATGCCCGCGGGACCTTCTACGTGCCGCTGGCCACGACCGAGGGCACGCTGGTGGCCAGTTACAACCGGGGCATGAAGCTGGCCTACGCGGCCGGCGGGGTCCGCACCACCGTGGTGGCGGACGTCATGCAGCGGGCGCCGGCGTTCGGCTTCGACAGCGCGCGGGAGGCCCGCGCCTTCGGGGAATGGGTGACGGCCAGCTTCGCGGCGATCAAGGCCGAGGCCGAGGCCACCACCCACGTGGGCCGCCTGCACGACATCGAGCAGTTCCCCGCGAGCAGGTTCATGTTCCTGCGGTTCAACTACACCACCGGCGACGCGGCCGGGCAGAACCTGACCGGCAAGGCCACGCGGCGCGCGTGTGCCTGGATCGCGGCGCAGTACCCGGGCATCCGGGACTTCTACCTGGAAGCCAACCTGGCCACCGACAAGAAGAGCTCGCACGTCAACATCCTGCGGACGCGCGGGAAGCGGGTGGTGGCCGAGGCCACGATACCCGCGGATCTGGCGCGCCGGATCCTGCACACCACGCCGGGCCAGATGTTCCGGGGCCGCCAGGTCAGCAACCTGGGCGGTCTGCTGGCCGGGGTCAACAACAACGGGAACCACTCGGCCAACGCAATCGCGGCGCTGTTCACGGCGACCGGACAGGACATCGCCAACGTGGCCGAGTCGTCGGCGGCGCTGGTGCACACCGAGCTGCTGGCCGACGGGAGCTACTACTACTCCATCACCATCCCGGCGCTGATCGTCGCCACCTACGGCGGCGGCACCGGGCTGGCAACTCAGCGCGAATGCCTGGAACTGCTGGGCTGCTACGGATCCGGCCAGGTACACAAGTTCGCCGAGATCGTCGCGGCCACCGTGCTCTGCGGGGAGATCTCGCTGGGCGCGGCCGTCGTGGCCGACGAATGGGTCACGGCCCACGAGCAGCTCGGCCGGAACCGGCCTTAGGAGGTCAGCCATGACATCGACGATGGACCGGATGAGCACGCTCGACGCGGAGTTCTTCTACGCCGAGCACGACAACGTGCCCATGCACATCGGCTCGGTCGCGGTGTTCGACGGCCCGGCTCCCTCCCGTGAGGACCTCATGCGGCTGTTCGAGGCGAAGCTGTCGCGGGTGCCCAGGTACCGCCAGGTGGTCCGCACCGCGCCGTTCCAGGTCCTCCGCCCGGTATGGGCCGACGATCAGCACTTCGCCATCAGGCACCACGTCCGGCACAGCACCGTCCGGGCGCCCGGTGGCCCGGAGCAGCTGCGCGCCGCCGCGGCCCGGCTCTTCGCCCTGCGGCTGGACCGCAGCAGACCACTGTGGGAGGAGTGGCTCCTGGACGGGCTGGAGGGCGGCCGCTGGGCCATCTTGTCCAAGATCCACCACTGCATGGTGGACGGGATCGGCGGCAACGACCTGATGAGGCTGGTGTTCGATACCTCTCCGGATGAGCGCCTGCCGGACCCCGCCGCCTGGGTTCCCGCTCCCTGGCCCTCGCTGGCCGGGCTGGCCGCCGACGACCTGTGGGACGCCGTCACCGGGCCGCTGCGCCGGCTGGCCGCGGCACCGGACCTGTTCCGGCAGGCCAAGCGGGTGGACGTGCTGGATTACGGCCGCGGTCTGGGAGCTAGCACGCGGCGGCTGGCCGTCCCGTCGGCGGGTTCCCTCAACGGCCCCATCGGCCCGGACCGCCGGTGGACCTGGACGACAACCAGCCTGGCCGAGCTGAAGCAGATCCGCGCGGCGCACGGTGGGACGATCAACGACGTAGTGCTCGCCGCGATCACCACGGCCTTCCGCGACCTGCTGGCCGAGCACCAGAAGCTGGCGGAGGACCTCGTGGTGCGCAGCCTGGTCCCGGTGTCGGTCCGCGGCCCGGACCAGGCCGGTGCCATCACCAACCGCGTCTCGGCGGTGCTGGTCAACCTGCCGGCGGGTGAGCCCGATCCGCTCCGGCGGCTCAACCTGATCCGGCAGGAGATGGGCAACCTCAAGGACACCCACCAGGCCGTGGGCGCCGAGCTCCTCACCGGGATGCTGGGCTTCGCGGCGCCCATGTGGCTGGCCCTCGGCACCCAGGCCGCCTTCCGGACCAGACAGCCGCTGGTGCAGACCGTGACGACCAACGTTCCCGGTCCGCGTGCCCCGCTGTACGTCCTCGGCCGGCGGCTGACCGCGCTCTATCCGTACGTGCCGATCGGCAACGCGGTCCGGCTCTCGGTCGCGATCTTGTCCTACGTGGACACCATCTCGTTCGGGGTCACCGCGGACGCCGGCTGCGCCGCGGACCTGGACGTCTTCACGGCGGGGATCCAGCACGGCTTGGCCGAGCTCAGCGGATAGGCCGCCCGCCAGCAGGTAGGCCGCCCGCCAGCGGGCATCAGGGCCCGATCAGGTCGGCCGCGGGGCGCCGCCCGGTGGCGGGAGCGGTCCGGCTCACACCGAACGCCAGCAGCAGCTGGGGTGCTCCGGGCAGCTCCAGGCCTTCCTT
Organism: uncultured Actinomycetes bacterium; assembly: GCA_963819785.1. Classification (GTDB taxonomy): domain Bacteria; phylum Actinomycetota; class Actinomycetes; order Streptosporangiales; family Streptosporangiaceae; genus Palsa-504. The sequence goes on from CAWFXW010000037.1 coordinate 100,781, forward strand.
GATCAATGTCCGGGTCGCCGGATCCTCCAGCGGCTGGGTGTTCAGCAGGGCGAAGACCCACTCGGCCGCGGCCCGCAGCAGCAGCCGCTGCAGGGCCTGGCCGGCCTGCAGCCAGTCCCGTTCGCTGTCGCCCGGGGTGAACAACGCGGCGGTGACCGGCGGCGGGGGACCGCCGGCCGACGCCAGGCCGAGGCCGCGGCCGAGGTCGAAGTCGCGCTGCGGCAGCGGGGCAGGCGCGTGGCCCCGCTCAGCGGGGAAGGCGCGTGCGGGCACGCCGTCTCGCGCCGGGCTCGTGACCTCGTGGCTCCATTGCCATGTCTCGGCCCTCGATCGCGGATCGCGGTCCTGCCGGCGGCCCGCGGCGGCGACCATCGCGGTCAGCCGCCGCAGGGCGGGCCCGGGCTCGATCTCGGTCAGCGTCGCCGCCTCGGCGCGGGCATCGTCCCGCAGCCGCGCGAACAGCCCGGCGGGCAGCGGGCCAGCCTCGAACGGGCCGCGGTGCGTGTGCCGGTGCGGCACCGCCGTCAGCAGCTTCCGCTCACCGGCCGTCATGGGCTCCGGCGGACCCAGCCGGACCCGGGCGAGCAGCCGCTGCCCGGCTGGTCCGGGCAAGATCTCGACCTCGGGCAGGTACCCGAGCGAGCGCACCGCGAGCCGCAGCCCGTACAGCGCCGCGCCGCAGCTGATGAGCATCTCCCGGCCATCGGGATCCACGCTCAGCTGGCGGCTGGCGTCGGCCCGCAGCTCGATCGCATCGCCGCTGACGGTGAACCGCCACGGCTGGGTGTTGTGCAACGACGGCGCGCGGCCCGCCAATTCAGCGAGGTAGCGGGCCTGCCGGGCCAGGATCGGCGTCGCGTCGTTATCAGTGGCGCTGCTCGCCTCGGTCACGTTCCCACCGCCTTGGTCAGGTCCGCTGCGCGGACCAGATCACAAAGCTAGGCCGGGCCGCCGCCCGCGACAGCGGCCGTTGGGCCCGCGGCGGCGGGACCGACGGCGGCGGTTTCCGGGACCTTGTGCCTTACGTAGGCCGGCCCGGCCGGCTGATAATGCGACAATGCCCGCCTTGCCGCCGGCGGCCGGCACCAAGCTTCCCTAGGTTGATCATGGTCACTCCCGCGCAGTTGCCCAGGCAGTCCCGCCGGGTCGCTGTCCCTGACGCCCGCCAGGCCCGCGAGGACCTGCTGGAACGAGGGACAGTCCCGGTGGGCGTGCGAGGGATGGTCGCCGACTCGTGGCTGCGGTCGGCGGCGGCGGGCGTGAATGCGGACGACAGTCGGCCACCCATCACGCTCGCGGCGGATCTCCTCGCCGGCTACCGGGCCGAGCATCCGCTGGCCGAGATCTTCCCGCTGCTGTACGACGTGGCCGGCCGCGCCGCCGAGGACTGCGACAGCGTACTGGCCGTCGCGGATGAGCGCGGGCAGCTGCTGTGGGTGCGCGGCAAGCCGGCGGTGCTGCGCCGTGCCGAATCGATCGGGTTTGTCGAGGGTTCGCAGTGGGACGAGCGCCACGCGGGTACCAACGCGCCGGGGACGGCGTTGTGCCTGGACGCCCCGGTGACCATCAAGTCGGCGGAGCATTTCGTCCGTCCCGTGCAGCGCTGGAGTTGTGCCGCGGCGCCGGTGCACGAACCGGGCTCTGACGCGATCCTCGGCATCATTGACATCACCGGCGGCCGTGCCGTTGACTCGCCGCAGACCATCGCGCTGGTCAGGGCCGCCGCGCGGATGGCCGAGTCCGAACTGGGCAGGCGGGCTCTAGTGGCCGCGGCACGGTGCCCGGAACCGGGCCGGGCCGGCCCGCCGGGACGGCGTCAGCCCGTCACGGAGATCAGCCTCAGCGGCCTGGGCAGACCGGAATGCGTCGTATCGATCGGCCCCCGCACCCTCCGGCTGAGCCCACGGCACAGCGAGATCATGATCATCCTGGCCGCCTGCCCGGCCGGGCTGACCGGCGACGAGCTGGCCTATCTGCTCTATCCCGACGACCTGATCTCGAGTACGCTACGCGCCGAGCTGGTCAGGCTGCGCACCCTGCTCGGCAGCCAGGTGCTCACCTCTCGCCCGTACCAGCTCACCTGCGAGGTCACCTCTGACTGGGCCGCGGTGTCGGCGCAGCTGGCCGCGGGTGACCTGGCCGAGGCCCTCCGGCTGTACCGGGGCCCGCTGCTGCCGCGCAGCGAGGCACCGGGCGTGGTGGAGCTGCGCGGCGATCTCGATCGCGCGCTGCGGGCGGCGATTCTCGCCTCGGGCCAGCCCGAATTCCTGGTCGGCTGGACCAGGTCCCGCTGGGGCGCGGATGACCTGGAGATGTGGCAGCGGCTGTGTGCCGTGCTCCCCGCGTCCTCGCCGCTGCGGCCCTTCGCCGCGGCGACCGCCGCGAAGCTCCACGCCGATCTCGCCTGTTGACCCGCCGCAACGTAGTTGCAACATCGCGTTTCCTACCGTGGCCCGGTCAGCATGCTTAGCGAAGGGCATCACCATGGGACATTACGCAGCACCCGGTCAGCCAGGCAGCCTCGTATCGGTGCAGGACCGGTACGGCAACTACATCGGCGGGGAGTTCGTCCCGCCGAGCAAGGGCGAGTTCTTCGAGAACATCTCCCCGGTCACCGGCCAGCCGTTCACCGCGATCGCCCGGTCCACCGCGGAGGACATCGAACTCGCGCTCGACGCCGCCCATGGCGCCAAGCGCAGCTGGGGCCGGACCAGCGTCACCGAGCGGGCCATCATCCTGAACAAGATCGCCGACCGGCTCGAGGACAACCTGGAGATGCTCGCGGTCGCCGAGACCTGGGACAACGGAAAGCCGATCCGGGAGACGCTGGCCGCCGACCTGCCGCTGGCCGTGGACCACTTCCGCTACTACGCCGGCGCCATCCGGGCCCAGGAGGGCAGCCTCTCCGAGATCGACGCCGACACCATCGCTTACCACTACCACGAGCCGCTCGGCGTGGTCGGGCAGATCATCCCGTGGAACTTCCCCATTCTCATGGCCGTCTGGAAGCTGGCGCCCGCGCTGGCCGCCGGCAACTGCGTCGTCCTCAAGCCGGCCGAGCAGACGCCGTGGTCGATCCTGAAGGTGATGGAGCTGATCGGCGACCTGCTGCCGGTCGGCGTGCTGAACATCGTGAACGGCTTCGGCGTCGAGGCCGGCAAGCCGCTGGCCTCCTCCAGCCGCATTGCCAAGATCGCCTTCACCGGCGAGACCACCACCGGCCGCCTGATCATGCAGTACGCGAGCCAGAACCTGATCCCGGTCACACTGGAACTGGGCGGCAAGAGCCCGAACATCTTCTTCTCCGACGTCGCCGCGGCGCACGACGACTTCTACGACAAGGCGCTCGAGGGCTTCACCATGTTCGCGCTCAACCAGGGCGAGGTCTGCACCTGCCCGTCCCGGGCGCTCGTCCAGGCCGACATCTACGACACGTTCATGGCCGACGCCGTGGCCCGGACCCAGGCGGTCAAGCAGGGTCACCCGCTGGACCCGCAGACCATGATCGGGGCGCAGGCCTCCAACGACCAGCTGGAAAAGATCTTGTCCTACATCAACATCGGCAAGGCCGAGGGAGCCGCGGTGCTGACCGGCGGCGAGCGGGCTCACCTGGGCGGCGAGCTGGCCGACGGCTACTACATGACGCCGACCATCTTCGCGGGTGACAACTCGATGCGGATCTTCCAGGAGGAGATCTTCGGCCCGGTCGTGTCCGTCGCCAGGTTCTCCGACGAAGCGGACGCGCTCAAGATCGCCAATGACACCCTCTACGGCCTCGGCGCGGGCGTGTGGACCAGGGACGGCGCCCGGGCCTACCGGGCCGGCCGGGAGATCCAGGCGGGCCGGGTCTGGACGAACTGCTACCACGCCTACCCGGCGCACGCGGCCTTCGGCGGGTACAAGCAGTCCGGGGTCGGCCGCGAGACCCACCTGATGATGCTCGAGCACTACCAGCAGACCAAGAACCTTCTGGTCAGCTACTCGCCGAAGGCGCTCGGCTTCTTCTGAGCCGCGACGCCATGACCACGGACGAACCACGCCGGGTCGACCTGACCGCCGCCGCGGCTGACCTGCTGCGGCGGCTGGCTGGCCGGTACGGACCGCTCATGTTCCACCAGTCGGGCGGCTGCTGCGACGGGTCCTCGCCGATGTGCTTTCCCGACGGGGAGTTCCAGACCGGCGAGGCCGACATCATGCTGGGCGAGCTCCCCGTGCCCGGACTGGACCGGCCGGTCCCGTTCTGGATGTCGAGGTCATGCTCCGCACCCTGTATCACGACCCGGACCGCTACGTGCAGACCTACTTCGCCAGGTTCGGTCCCGGCACGTACTTCGCCGGCGACGGCGCCAGGCGCGACGAGGACTGTTACTTCTGGATCACCGGACGTGTCGACGACGTCATCAACGTCTCCGGTCACCGGCTGTCCACCGCCGAGATCGAGTCGGCCCTGGTCTGGCATCCCGCGGTCGCGGAGGCCGCGGTGATCGCCGCCGCCGCCGACCTGACCGGCCAGGCGATCGTGGCGTACGTCACCCTGGGCTCCGGTGCCGTGCCCGAGGCGGATCTGGAGACCACGCTGCGCGAGCACGTCGGCCGCCAGATCGGCAAGCTGGCCCGGCCCAGCCGGATCATCTGGGCGGACGACCTGCCCAAGACCAGGTCCGGGAAGATCATGCGCAGGCTCCTGCGCGACATCGCCGAAGACCGCGAGCCCGGCGACGTGACCACGCTGCGGGATCCGTCGGTGCTGGCGCAGCTTCAGCGCAACGCCCGCGCCGGCCGCTGACCTCGGCGCGTGCGGGACCTAAGGACCGGCATCTCGGCGATCTTCGAGCGGGTCTGATGAGGTCCTTCGTGCTGGCCGGATAGACGCACCACGGTCCGTTCGGCAGAATAGATCGTGGTTCCCACTGCTAGCCGCGGTCAGGGACGCTAGCTAGGCTCACCGCATCGACGCCTGGAAGGATCTGCTGGTGGAATCTGGTGCCGGGCGTCCGGAGCTGCTGCCGCACCTGCAGCTGGACGAGCTGCTCGCCGAGCTGCAGGCCCGGCTGCAGGTCGTGCTGGGCACCCGGGACCGGATGCGCGGCCTGCTGGAGGCGGTCGTCGCCATCGGCTCGGGACTGGACCTGGAGTCGACGCTGGCGCGGATCGTCGAGACCGCGGTCGGGCTAGTGGACGCGACCTACGGGGCGCTGGGCGTGATCGGCGACGACCGGCGGCTGGCCGAGTTCATCCCGGTGGGCTTGACCCAGGACGAGATCGGCCGGATCCATCACTGGCCGGAGGGGCGCGGCCTGCTGGGCCTGCTGATCGACGATCCCCGGCCGCTGCGCCTGGCCGACATATCCAGCCACCCCGCGTCGTCGGGTTTCCCCGAAGGCCACCCGCCGATGCACGGCTTCCTGGGCGTCCCGGTCCGGGTCCGGGACGAGGTGTTCGGCAACCTGTACCTGACCGGCAAGCGCGGCGGCGGGGAGTTCACCGAGGACGACGAGGCGGTCCTGGTCGCCCTGGGCGCCGCGGCCGGCGTCGCGGTCGAGAACGCCCGGCTGTACGAGGCGGCCCGCCGCCAGCAGCGCTGGATCCAGGCCAGCGCCGAGGTGACCACCCGGCTGCTGTCCGGCTCCGCCCCCGCTGAGGTGCTCGCCGACATCACCCGCCGGGCCCTGGAGCTGTCCGGCGCGGACCTGGCCGTGCTGGCCCTGCCCAACGAGGAAGGACGCCGCCTCACGATCACCTACGCCGACGGCGACGGTGCGGATGCCGTCCGCGGCCTGGTGCTTCCCGTCGGCCAGTCGCTGTCCGGGCGGGTGCTGGCCACCGGTGAGCCGGTAACGTCGGCTGACTTCGCTGCCGACGAGCGGGCTGATCAGGCTGCCCGCGGCGCGATGAGCCAGATCGGGCCCGCGATCGTGTTCCCGCTCGGTGCGCCGGGCAACGTCCGCGGCGTGCTCACCGTCGGCCGCCGCCACGGCGCGGCACCGTTCCCCCAGGCACAGGCGGACGTCGTGGCCTCCTTCGCCGCGCAGGCCGCGGTCGCGCTCGAGCTCGCCGCGAGCCGCGCCGAGGCCGAGCGGCTATCCCTGTACGAGGACCGGGACCGGATCGCCCGGGACCTGCACGATCTGGTCATCCAGCGGCTCTACGCCACCGGTATGTCCCTGGAGGGAACGATGCCGCTGATCACCAGGCCGGAGGTGGCGAGCCGGGTCACCAACGCGGTCGACGCGATGGACGAGACCATCAAGGAGATCCGGGCCGCCATCTTCGGGCTGCAGGCCCGGGATGTTGCCGACGGGTCCGACCTCCGCGAAAGTATCGTGGTGCTGGTTGAGGAGATGACGCCGGTGCTTGGCTTCGCCCCGTCGCTGCGGCTGGGGTCAGGACTCAGCGGGCGGGTTGGCCCGGACGTGAGGGAGCAAGCGCTCGCCGCGCTGCGTGAAGCGCTGTCCAACGCGGCCCGCCACGCGGACGCCACTAAGGTCGACGTGAGCGTGGATGTCGGCCCGGACGGGATCCTGGCCGTTCAGGTCGCCGATAACGGAATCGGCCTGCCGCCCGATGGCAGGCGCAGCGGGTTGCGTAATCTGGCCGCCCGCGCCGAGAAGCTCGGCGGTGAGCTCCGGCTCGGGCCGGCCGATCCGGCCGCCTCCGCACCGGGGACCAGGCTCGAATGGCGCGCACCCCTGAGCTAGCAGGCCCGGGAATTGTCGCTGGCCCAGATGTAAACGGCGATCTCGCCTTCCACCCGGGCCAGTCCGGTGGTCACCAGGACCCGTTCGTTCCTCAGCGCCACGCTCTCAGCATCGGTGATGCCCGGCGCGGTCCGGCAGGGCCGCGGGTCACCAGCCCCGGGGACCTTGGTCCTAGAGCGTGTCCCGTGGATCATGTGTAGGTTCTGATCTGGGATTTCGCCTGCTCAGCTGGTCGTCAGGGGACAAAGCTGCTGGCCGGTGAGGATGCCCGGCGAGATCCGGATGAAGTGCTCGTGACCTCCGTGAACCCACGAGCGCAGGCCTATCTGTTCCAGCCGGCTGATCTCTTCGGCGTCGGTAACCTCGCGCGACTGACCGATGACGGTGACGCTCCAGCCGGTGTGGTCGGCCGGGTCGAGGCGGTCGACCTCGAATGCGACCACGGCCCCGCGAGTCGCGGCGGCCAGCTTGCCGCTGCGATCGGTCCTGATGATGATGTCGTCGTGATCGAGTGCGAAGTTCACCAGCTCCACCGCGGGCATCGCCTGCCGGGTATAGATAATCCGGCCGACCGGCACCGAGGCCATCAGGCGGAGGCATTCACCCTGGGATAGGTGCTGCGGAGACGAGTCGTCGGAGTACATACCCCACAGGATGCCGTGGGTGCCATCACCGGGCCCAGGGAAGAAGGTCCCTACTCCCCGGGACCTCCGTGGCCGCCCTCATGCTGGTCGTCGAACACGCGGACGGCGTAGGCGGCGGCCTGGGTACGGCGCTCCATGCCCAGCTTGGCGAACAGGGCCGACACGTAGTTCTTCACCGTCTTCTCGGCCAGGAACATCCGCTCGCCGATCTGCCGGTTGGTCAGCCCTTCCCCGATCAGCTCGAGGATCTTGCGCTCCTGGGCGGACAGGCCGGCCAGCGGATCCTGCTTGGCCGACTGATCCCGGAGCCGGGCCATCAGCTGGCTGGCCGCCCGCGGGTCCAGCATCGACTGGCCGGAGGCCACCGTGCGGACCGCGCCGACCAGGTCGGTACCGCGGATCTGCTTGAGCACGTACCCCGCCGCACCCGCCATGATCGCGTCGAACAGCGCCTCATCGTCGCCGAACGAGGTCAGCATGAGGCACGCGACCTCGGGCATCCGGGACCGGATCTCCCGGCACACCGACACCCCGTCCCCGTCCGGCAACCGGACGTCCAGCACCGCCACATCCGGCTTGAGCGCGGGGATCCGGGCCAGGGCCGAGGAGGCGGTGCCGGCCTCGCCGATCACGCTGATGTCCGGCTCGGCCTCCAGCAGGTCACGGACACCGCGGCGGACGATCTCGTGGTCATCCAGGAGAAAGACCGCGATCGGGGCCTTTACTTCGCCGCCTGGGCCGGGATCGCCCGCTGGATCGGTCACCGCAACTCCTGACGTTCACTGGCCCAGATGGTCATGTGGGCGAGGCTGACTGTCACGTTAACTCTAGGCAGTCTGTCCGCGCACCGTAAGGACCAAGGTCCCGGACAGGCGGACCGAACGGCTCTCACTTTCCAGGCTACCCATACGGCAGTGGCCAGCCGTGGGGGGCAAGCCGGCCGACACCCGGGGCAGCGATCTGATGATGCCGGTAAGTCCTGGTCGCAGGCTTGCGCGGTGGCCTTCTGCCCGGATGATCAAGGACTTACGTCTCTGCCGATCCCGGACGCCACATGGACATGCTGGATCGCAATGAGTTGATCAGGTCACCACAGTGCCTGCATCGGCACTCGTGAGGAGGATCCGATGTCCACCCTTATCAGTCCCCGCGCCAGCGGCGGACAAGAACATGAGCCTGCGCCGGACCGGGCGCAGCAGAAGGCGCATGCGCTGGGCTTGACGTCCGCTACCGGCCTGGTGGTCGGCAGCATCGTCGGGACCGGCGTGTTCGCCATGCCGGCCGTGCTGGCCGGCGCGGGCACGAGCTCGATCGTCGTGCTGGCCGTGATCGCGGTCGGCGCGATGCTGCTGGCCGTGCTATTCGGCCAGTTGACCAGGCGGATTCCTAACTCCGACGGCGGGCTGTACGCCTACGCCCGGCACGAGTTCGGCGACTTCGCCGGTTTCCTGACCGGCTGGTGCTACTGGATCCAGGCCTGGGCCGGTAACGCGGCCATCGTGGCCGCCTGGGTCTTCTATGTCGACGCCCTGTTCGGGATCAACCCGTCGGGCTACGGCAACTGGGGCATCGCCCTGGGCGGCCTGTGGATTCCTGCGGTGGTCAACCTGGCCGGGGTCAGGCAGATGGCCTGGTTCCAGAACCTTACCGTGGTGCTGAAGTTCCTGCCGCTGCTGTTCGTCGGCGTGGTCGGCTGGTTCTTCGTCTCCAAGGGCAACTTCGGGGCCTTCAACGCCTCCGGCGGGAGCTTGTACAGCGCGACCGGCATCGCGGCCGGCGTGGCCCTGTTCTCCTTCATCGGGGTCGAGGTCGCGGCGATCACCGCCAAGCGGGTCCGCAACCCGCGGGTCAACGTGGGCCGCGCCTCGCTGCTCGGCACCGGTCTCAGCGCCATCTTGTACCTGGCCGTGGCGGCCGCGGTCATGGGCCTGGTCCCGCACCACGAGCTCATCCACAGCACCGCGCCGTTCGTGCTCGCGTTCGGCACGATCTTCACCCACGGCGTCTGGGCCGGCAAGCTGGTGGCCGCGCTGGCCGTGGTCTCCGGCATCGGCGCCCTGAACGGCTGGACGCTGGTCACCACCGAGGTGGCCCGCGCCGCGGCCAACGACGGCCTGTTCCCGCGCGCGTTCGCGTGGAGCGACCGCAAGGACACCGCCTGGTTCGGCGTCGTGATGGCGGCCCTGCTGCCCTCGCTGCTGATGCTGTGGAGCTACACCACCAAGACCGGCCTGACCATATTCACCGACCTGGTGTACCTGACCGTGGTCACCGTGGCCATCCCCTACCTGTTCTCGGCCTGCGCGCAGCTGGCCTACCTGGTCTCCAAGCGGCGCCGGGTGCAGGGCTGGCAGCTGATCCGGGATCTGACCATCGCCGGGGTCGGCGTGCTGTTCTCGATGTGGGTCACGTTCGCGGCCGGCTACCAGTCGGTGTACCAGGCGCTGATCCTGGTCCTCGCCGGAGTGGTCCTGTACGCCTTCCTCAAGGCCCGCCGGGAGGACACCGGCCAGGTCGACGCGCCGCAGGACAACCCGCCCATCAGCCAGCAGGCCTGACCACGGGATGAAGTGACTGAGATGAACTTCAACGTCCAATCCGAGGTCGGCCAGCTCCGCCAGGTCATCGTGCACCGGCCAGGTCTCGAGCTGTCCCGGCTGACGCCGCGGAACGTCGGCGAGCTGCTGTTCGACGACGTGCTGTGGGCCAAGAAGGCCAAGGAGGAGCACGACGCGTTCGCCGAGGAGCTCCGCGACAAGGGCGTGCGGGTTCATTACTTCGGGCAGCTCCTGGGGGAGACCCTCGAGCTGCCCGAAGGCCGGGCCTTTGTCCTGGACCGCATCTGCACGCCAGCCATGCTGGGTCCCAACCTGATCCAGCCGCTGCGCACGCTGTTCGACGACCTCGACGGTCCGAACCTGGCCGAGTTCCTGGTCGGCGGGGTGCTCAAGGCCGACCTGCATCCCGCCGGCGCGCACAGCCTGAAGTGGGACATGCTGCGGGCCGACGACTTCGTGTTGCCCCCGCTGCCCAACCACTTGTTCCAGCGGGACAACTCCTGCTGGATCTACCAGGGCGTCTCGGTCAACCCGATGGCCAAGCCCGCCCGCCAGCGCGAGACGCTGCACAGCCGGGCCATCTACCGGTACCACCCCCTGTTCGCGGGGGCGGAGTTCACCCGGTACTACGGCGACGACGACGCCAGCCACCTGCCCGCCGCCATCGAGGGCGGCGACGTGCACGTGCTCGGCCACGGTGCGGTGATGATCGGCATGGGCGAGCGATCCACCCCGATGGCGGCCGAGATACTGGCCAGCGCGCTGTTCCGGGCTGGGCAGGCGAGCCGGGTCATCGCGGTCGAAATACCGGCCTCGCGGGCCATGATGCACCTGGACACGGTCATGACCATGATCGACCGGGCCACCTTCGTCCAGTATCCGTACCTGGAACGGCAGCCACGTTCCTGGACGCTGACCCCGAACGGCGATGACCGCACGGTCTCGCTGGCCCGCAACCACGATCTGTGGGAGACGGTCGCGGACGTGCTCGGGGTGGAGAAGGTCACCGTGCTGAGCACCGATGAGGACATCCGGGCCGCCGAGCGGGAACAGTGGGACGACGGGACCAACTACCTCGCCGTCGCACCCGGGGTCATCGTCGGCTACGAGCGCAACGTCGCCACCAACACCATGCTGCGCAAGCACGGCATCGAGGTGGTCACCATCGCCGGCAGCGAGCTCGGCCGCGGCCGCGGCGGCCCCCGCTGCATGACCTGCCCGATCGAAAGGGACCCGGCATGAACCTGCACGGACGCAACCTGCTCAAGGAGATCGACTTCACCGCCGAGGAGTTCGGCTACCTGATCGATCTCAGCGGGCAGCTGCGCCTCGAGAAGCACATGGGCCAGCGGCATGGTCGGCTGGCGGGGCGCAACATCGCGCTGATCTTTGAGAAGGCGTCCACCCGGACCCGCTGCGCGTTCGAGGTCGCCGCGCACGACGAGGGCGCGCACGTCACCTACCTAGGCCCGGGCGAGTCGCATCTCGGCCGCAAGGAAACGGCGAAGGATGTGGCCCGCGTGCTGGGCCGGATGTTCGACGGCATCGAGTACCGGGGCGCCGCCCATGAGGCGGTGGAAACGCTCGGCGCCTACGCCGGGGTCCCGGTGTGGAACGGGCTGACCGACGACTGGCACCCCACCCAGATGCTGGCCGACATGCTGACCATGCGCGACCACGCTGACAAGCCGCTGGCCGAGGTCCGCTACTGCTACCTCGGCGACGGCCGCAACAACACCGCGAACTCGCTGCTGGTGACCGGCGCCATGCTCGGCATGGACGTGCGGATCTGCGCGCCAGCCTCGCTGCAGCCCTCTGCCCGGGTGCAGGACATCGCCGGGAAGCTCGCGGCCGGCTCGGGTGCGCGGCTCACCGTGACCACGGACATCCCGTCAGCGGTGGCCGGCGCCGACTACCTGTACACCGACGTCTGGGTGTCCATGGGCGAGCCAGCCAGCGAGTGGGACGAGCGCATCGACCTGCTGCTCCCGTACCAGGTGAACAGCGGCCTGATCGTGGCCACCGGGAACCCGGCGGTCAAGTTCATGCACTGCCTGCCCGCGCTGCACAACCGCGAGACCGAAATCGGTCGGCAGCTGTACGACCGGCGCGGCCTTGACGCCCTGGAGGTGACCGAGGAGGTCTTCGAATCGCCAGCTTCCATCGTGTTCGACCAGGCGGAGAACCGGCTGCACAGCATCAAGGCCGTCATGGTCGCCACCGCCGGGGACCCGCAATGATCGAGGCCGTCTGCCGCTTCGTCGAGGCCGCCCACCTGTCCACTACTACGCTATCCGCATGTCTGTAGGCACCACGACCACCGCCGACCTCCTCGGCCTGTTCCCGCCCAGTTCGAGCGTGGACCCGGACGGCGAGCTGGTCGTCGGCGGCTGTCGGCTGGCCGACCTGGCCAATCACTGGGGCACGCCGCTGTTCGTGGTGGCCGAGGACGCCATCCGCTCCCAGGTCCGCCGGTTCCGGCTGGCCCTGGCCGCACACTGGCCCGACTCCCGGATGGTCTTCGCCTCCAAGGCCTTCCCGTGCACCGCGGTGTACCGCCTGATGGCGTCCGAAGGCATCGGCGTGGACGTGGCCGGAGCGGGCGAACTGATCATGGCCCTGGCCGGCGGCGTCGACCCCGCGCTGATCGTGATGCACGGGAACGCCAAGTCCCTGGCCGAGCTGCGGATGGCGGTCGACGCCGGGGTCGGCCTGATCGTCATCGACAACACCGACGACATCGACCGGCTCGAGGAGATGGTCTGCGGCGAGCAGCCGGTCCTGGTCCGGGTGATCCCCGGCGTCCGGCCGGACACCTACGAGGCGGTCGCCACCGGCCAGGCCGGGTCCAAGTTCGGCCTGCCGATACCCGAGGCCCTGGCCGCCATCGCCCGGCTGCGGAACAGTGACAAGCTGCGCCTCGACGGCGTGCACGCGCACATCGGCTCGCAGATCATGGACACCGAGCCGTACGCGAGGGAAGTCGAGGCGGTCGCCGGGCTGGGCGACTTCGGCGTGTACAACCTGGGCGGCGGCCTCGGGGTCCGGTACACCTACGCCGATGACCCGCCGGCTCCGGAGGCCTGGGTCGCGATGCTGGCGGCGGCGGCCCGCAGTCATCTCCCGGCCGGGGCGCAGATCATCATCGAGCCGGGCCGCGCCCTGGTCGCCCCGTTCGGGGTGACCGTGTACCGGGTGATCTCCGTCAAGGGCACCGATCCCCGGTTCGTGGCCGTGGACGGCGGGATGGCCGACAACATGGAGGTGGCGCTGTACGGCCAGCGGTTCGAGGCCACCGTGACCGGCCGGGTCGGCGGTGGCCGCCCGGTGGAACTGGTCGGCCGGCACTGCGAGTCAGGCGACCGGCTGATCAGCGGCGTAGTGCTGCGCGACCCGCGGCCGGGCGATCTGGTCGCCGTGGCTGTGACCGGCGCCTATTGCTTCACGATGGCCAACAACTACAACGGCGCGATGCGCCCGCCGGTGGTCTTCTGCCAGGGAGGCGAGTCGCGCCTGGTCGTCCGGCGCGAGACCCACGCCGACTTCCTGGCCCGCGACGTCGCCCCGTAGTACCCGCGCTATTTGGGCGGGCGGCCGGCGGGCGGACGGATGGGCGCGATCGCCTCCACCGGGTGTTTGCGCGGCCCGGACCACTTGGCCGGCACGGCGTGGACGGCCGCGGCCACCGCGTATGCCGCCCGCTCGTAGTTGACCCGCCATCCGACGAAGTCCGGCCAGGCCTGCTCGGGATCACGCTCGATCGGGAAGTCGACTTCGCGCATCCGGTCCACGGCCTCGAGGAACTCGTCGTAGGTCAGGCTGATCCCGGCGGCCACGTCTGGCTCCTCGGGGATGTAGAAGCCCATCGCCCGGGCGATCCGGTTGAAGCACGAGAAGCCGCCACGCAGGCACAGCCGGGCCGGCACCACCGGCGCGGCCTTGGGGGACAGGGCCAGGAACAGCGCCGCCGAGTCCAGGACCGACAGCAGCGAGGTCACCCACGACGACAGCGGCTGCGGCGAGCGGAACCGGACCAGCTGCAGGTACGTGGTGTGGCTCTCGGCCACGTCGGAGGCCCAGCGTTCCCACTGCGCGTACAGCGCGGGCATCGTGTCCAGCGTCGACATGCCGGAGCCCAGCCCGTAGTAGGTGCGGGCGAGCAGCTCCGGACCCCAGGCCGGGAAGCCACCCCGGGCGTTCAGAAGCGCTATCTCCGTCTCCCGGCGGTTGAACGCGGCGTAGAGGGTCGGCAAGTAGGCGATCTGCAGCGTGAGGATCACCAGGCCGGTCGCGGCGGCCAGGAACACGATAACGGCCGGCACCGCCCCGGACGGTACCGCGAAACCCAGCGTGAACAGCGAGGACCCGGCGTCGACGAAAGCGGCAACCACTCCGCGGGTGGCGAACGGCCACAGCAACAGGGCGAACCCGACGTAGGCCACGATGAGCCATGCCGCCAGCTGCATCAGCAAGATCGCCGCTGCCTGGGTGGCCAGCAGCTGGTCGCGCCGCTGGTACACGGCCCGGCGGCGTTCCTTGCTGTCCTGCGGGGAATCGGCGAACCGGTTCACCGCCAGCTCGTAGGCCCAGCCGACCATCCGGTCCACCCATCGCGTCAGACGGCTGCTGACCGACCGGGACACGATCAGCGTCCCGATGACGCTTGACGCCGACGTGACGACCAGCAGCCCGCCAACCACGGCGGCCGCAATCCGACCCTCCATCGGCATGATCATGGGTTCTCCTTCACGCCACCGAACCTACCGGGCCGGGTTGAGCACGTGATCTTAGCCCCGATAGCCTGCCAGCCATGGTCTCAGCCTGGCCGGCGGCTTCGTATGAGGACTGGCGTGCGACATGCGACACCCTGCACGCGCACACCCAGGTGCTCGGCAAACTGGCGGTCACGCTCGCGCCGCCCGAGCCCCAGCTGCAGCACGCCGCGCTGCGGCTGACCGCACGCGGCTGGGAGACGCCGCCGCTGCCCGCGCCAGACGGCTCGGGCGCGCTGGTCGTGGCGCTCGACCTGCACCGCCACCAGGCGGTGATCGAGCACAGCGCCGGGCTTTCGGACCAGGTCCCGCTGACCCCGGACCGGCCGGTCGGCGACGTGACCCGGCAGGTACTGGCCGCCGTCGGCCGTCTGGGCGGACCGGTGCGGATCGACCCGACGCCGCAGGAGGTCCCGTGGACGCTGCCGCTGGACGAAGACACCGAGCACGCGCGCTACGACCCGGATGAGGCGGCCCGCTACTTCGGCGCGGCGACCCAGGCCGCGCTGGTCCTGGCCGCCTTCCGCGCTCCGTACCGCGGTCGTTCGACGCCGGTGAACGCCTGGTGGGGCTCGTTCGACCTGGCCGTGAACCTGTTCTCCGGCTTGCCCGCCGATCCGCCCGCACAGGACTTCATCGTGCGCAACGCGATGGACTCCCAGGAGGTCGCGGTCGGCTGGTGGCCCGGCGACGCCCGCTACGGCCGGGCCGCGTTCTACGCCTACGCCCATCCCGCCCCGCCGGGCTTCTCGGAGCTATCGCTGTCGCCGGCCGCGACGCACTGGGATCCGGCCCTGGGGGAGTACATCCTGGACTGGGACGACGTCCGATCGGACCCTGACCCGCGGGCCGCCGCGCTGGAGTTCGCCCGGTCGGCCTTCCGCCAGGCGTGTGCGGCCTGCGGCTGGGACATGGCCCTTGCCGCTACCGCGGAGGGCGCGCCACCTCCCGTGAGGTAGCGCGGGACGCTCAGGCCTCGCCGGCCAGCAGCGCGGCGACGGCGATCTCGGCCTCGGCGGCCGCGGGCAGGGCGGCGGACAGCCGAGGGATGGTGGCCAACTGTCCGTCGACGGTGTACCGGCTGATCAGCCGCGGGTCGATGTAGGACGTGCGCGCCACGACGGGGGTGTCGCCCAGCCAGTCAGCCACCTCGCGGACGGCGGCCGTGACGGCGCTCTTGCGGCTCCGCTCGGTCGGCGCCGGGTCGGCGTTCGCCAGCAGCAGCGCCGCCAGCACGGTGGCATTCCACGTGCGGAATTCCTTGGCGGTGAAGTGACCCCCTGCCCGGGTCGCGATATAGCTGCTCACCTCGTGCGAACGGAGCGGCCGCCACGTGCCCCGGTCCTGGAAGCAGAACAGCGAGTCGGACGTGATGTCGCTGGCGACCAGCGCTCGTACCACGGACCGGACCGCATCGTCGGTGACGGTGACCGTCCGGCGCTTGCCCTCCTTGGCGATGTAGTCGAACGCGACGCCGCCACGGGTCACCGTGACGTCGTGCTTCCGCAACGTGGTCGCTCCGTAGTGGTGGTCGAGCTCGGCGTACCTTTCCCCGCCGATCCGGAACAGGCCGAGGTCGAGCAGCCGGACCGCGGCCGCGGTCACCCGGTCCCGGCTGAGGTGACGCCCGCCGAGATCCCGCACCGTGGCCGACCGCAGCGTCGGCAGCGCGCCGGCGAACCGGAGCATGTGCGCGAACTTCTGGGCATCGCGCTGCTCACGCCACACCTGGTGGTAGCGGTACTGAGTCCGGCCCCGGTTGTCGGTTCCCGTGGCCTGGATGTGTCCCTGCGGGTCGGGCGAGATCCAGACGTCCTTCCAGGCGGGCGGGATGCCGAGGGCGCCGATGCGGCGCAGCGTCTCCGGTTCGGTAACCTCCACTCCGGAAGGGTCGTAATACCGGAAGCCGCCGCTGCTCCGCTCCCGGAGGATCCCCGGGCCATGCGGGTCGCTGCGGATGAGTCCCGGGACGGCTGCGGCCGGGGGAGCCACCTCGGCGGTCATAGGGCGTCACCTCCGGAGTACAGGATAGGCACCCTCGCACGGATTTCCCGCGCCTGCGCCGAGGTCTAGTCTGATCATGATCTCCCTGCGCTCAGCGGAAACGAGGTAGTCACGATTCAGGCGCACCTGCCCGAAGAACCGAATAGTTTCATCGGCCGTGAGCGCGAGCTCGGCGAGCTGCGTCGGCTGGTGTACTCGACGCGGGCGCTGACCTTGAGCGGGCCCGGGGGGATCGGCAAGACGAGGCTGGCCCTGCGGTTGCTGACGTCGATGGCGGGTGAATTCCCCGACGGGGCATGGTTCATCGAGCTGGCCGACCTGCGCCAGCCCGAGCTTGTCATCTCGCGGGTAGCGGCCGCGCTCGGCGTCAGCGAGGAACCCGGACGCCCGCTGCTAGAGACGCTGGCCGACGTCCTGCGACGGCGGCGGCTGCTGCTGGCCCTGGACAACTGCGAGCACCTGATCGACGTGTGCGCTCAGGTTGCCCGCCAGCTGCTGACCAGCTCGCCCGGGCTCAGGTTGCTGATCACCAGCCGTGAGTCGCTGCGCATCCCGGCCGAGACGGTCTGGCGGGTGCCGCCGCTGTCCGCGATGCCCGCGGCGGCCGCGGGCGAGGCTGGGGCCGCGGGTCACAACGAGGCCATCCGCCTGTTCGCCGACCGGGCCGCCGCCGCCTCCCCGGACTTCGGCGTCGGACCGGGCAATATCGCGACCGTCGCCGCGATCTGCCGCGCGCTGGATGGCCTGCCGCTGGCCATCGAGCTGGCCGCCGCGTGGATCCGGGTTCTGTCGGTGGAGCAGATCTGTGCCCGCCTGGGTAACAGGTTCGCCCTGCTGACCTCGGGCGACCGGTCCGCCTCGCCACGTCAGCGCACCCTGCGTGCCACCATCGACTGGAGCTACGCGCTGCTCACCGAGCCCGAGCAGGCACTGCTGCGGCGATTGTCGGTGTTCGCGGGATGGTCGCTGGAGATGGCCGAGCAGGTCTGTGCCGATGACGACGTGCCGGCCGGCGATGTGCTCGGCTTGCTCACCGCGCTGGTGGACAAGTCGCTGGTCGCGATCGAGCCCGAGGCGCTGGGCCAGGCTCGGTACCGGATGCTCGACACCATCAGGGACTACGCCGCGGCATGCCTGGCCGACGCCGGGGAGTCGGCGCGGATGCAGGTTATGCTCCGCGACTACATTCTGGTGACCGCCGAACAGAGCCTGGCCATCGGCATGGCTCAGGTGCCGGTCCCGTGGTCGGACCGGGTGAACTGCTCGCTTCGCTTCATCGTCGACGAGGGCAACATCTCCCAGGTCCTGACCTGGTGCCTGGCCCACGACGAGGCGGAGATCGGGCTACGGATCTGCATCGCGGTCAGCCCCCGCTGGCTCGTCTGGGGCACCTTCGCCGAGGGCGGCGAATGGCTGGACTCTTTCCTGGACCTCGACGTGCCGACTCCAGGGCCGCAGGTCCGGGGGGCCGCGTTGGTGGCGCGGGCCCAGCTCGCCACGGCCAGTGACCCCGCCGCGGCGGAGGCTCTGGCCGAGGAGGGGCTCGCGCTGTGCCGCCACACCCGCGACGACTTCTGGACGGCGGTTGCGCTGAACCTGCTCAGCGAGATCGCCCTGCAGACGGGGCGTGCGGACGAGGCGACGGCCCGCGCCGATGATGCGCTGTCTCTCGCACAGGCCGCCGGTGACGGCTGGAACCAGGGCTACGCCCTGGGCACCAAGGCCGCGATCGCGGCCCGGGCGGGCCTGATGGACGAGGCCGAGCATCTGGCCAGAACCTCTGTCGCCGTCATGCGGCACATCGACCAGCTGTGGGGGGTGGCCAGGGTCCTGCTCGGTGAGGGAGACCTGGCCCGGTTCCGGCACCATCCGGGCGAGGCGCACGAACGTTACGTGGAGGCGCTGGGCATCTTGGAGGAGATCGGCGCCCGGCCCGAGATCGCGCGCTGCCTGGCCGGCCTGGGCCGGGTAGCCATGGACCTCGGTTCGCTCGAGCAAGCCCGGCGGCACCTCACCAGGAGCATCGAGCTCAGCCAGGCGACCGGAACCCGGATCGGCGTGGCGCGCGGGCTTGAGGTGTTCGCCACGCTGGCGGTACAGGAGAAGCAGCCCGAGCGGGCCGTGCAGCTCGCCGCGGCGGCCGCCGCATTGCGCGAGTCGGCGGGCGTGCCGCCGCTTCCCCCCGCCCGCACGGAAAAGTACCTCGCGTCAGCGCGCCACCTGGGGGCATCCGCGGTTGGCCGGCTCTGGGCGCGGGGCCTGGCCCTGAGCAGCGAGGCCGCCGTCGCGCTGGCCGTGGATGTACGGCCGTCGCGACCGGCGGACAGCGAGAACCGAGCGCTGATCGTCGTCGGGGACGGCGACGAGATGATCCCTCCGCCCAGCCCGCCGCTCGGTGACGAGTAGGAAACCCTAACGGTGCGGCCTGGTCGGCCGGCGTTTGCGCCAGCGAGACCGTGCTTCGCTCGCTTCCCCCGGCCCTGGCACCGGGTCCGGCTCCAGGCGTTTGAGGCCGTCAAGAACCTTGCCCAGCACCACCGGATCGGTGGCCACGGGGTCACGCTTGACTTCCCGGACGCTGGGCGAGCCCGAACGGTCAGGATCACGGCGAGGCAGGGGCGGCGGGACCTCGGTGGCTGGATCAGTGGCCGGAGCCTGCGCGGGACCGGGCTCACTCGTGCCGACGGCGGTAGCCGAAGGGCTACCGCCGTGCGTGCGATGCCTACGCCACCCGCGGACCTGCGGCATCCTCATCCCGGACGCCTGGTTTCGCGGTCAGATTTCGAGATCGGCCTCGATCCGCTTGAGGAGATGACGGGCCAGAGCCAGGTTCGCCTTGGTCCGGTCCAGCGCCAGGTAAAGGAACAGGCTCTGCGCGCCGTTAGCGCTCCCAAGCAGCCTGATCAGGTGATACTGCTCCTGCTCCGCTCAAGCCGGGTGAGCGAGCCCGACTGGGACGCGGCCTTCGCTGCCGCCGCCGGCGGTCCGATGGGCGCCGAACTCACCGGGCGCAAGCTGATCGGCTCGGGAGAACTCGAGGCACTGCTCTGGCTGGCCGTCGCCGACGCGATGTTCGTCCTGGCCGGCGGGACCGTCGATGAGTACCGGGCCGAACCCGGCCCGGTAGATTTCGTGCTCCCGCTCGACCCGGGCGTAGAAGCGGACTGGCTGCTGGCCGAGACCTCGCGGCGCCTCCAGGTCCTGGCCTCCCTTCCCGCCCGCCACGACCGGGACCGCATCGTCGCCGTTTCCGGGGCGGACCGGCCCGGCATGCAGCTCGGCCAGGGTCAAGACGAGATCCTGGCGCTGGCCGACGGGCGGCGGACGCCGAGAGACCTGGCCTTCGCGCTGGGGCGTGGCGTCTATGCCACGTTGCTGCAGCTAGCTAGGATGCACGAGGCTGGCCTGCTGGTGACGGCCTCGTACCGGACGGCGCTTCAGTCGGGCATACGCAGACCGGGCTATCCGGGCCGCAACGGCGTGCCGGTTCCGGCCGACGGGCTACCACGCCGCAAGTAAGGACTCCTCGGGCCTGACCCGCCGGGCCGCGCCGTGGAACCGGAGCCGGGACCTGCCGGTATCGCTGAACCTGCTGCGGCCCCGTTCCCG
The DNA here is from genome assembly GCA_963819785.1 of uncultured Actinomycetes bacterium. GTDB lineage: Bacteria > Actinomycetota > Actinomycetes > Streptosporangiales > Streptosporangiaceae > Palsa-504. The sequence goes on from CAWFXW010000037.1 coordinate 121,066, forward strand.
CCGGGACGCATCGGGCGGCGAGACGACCTAGCTGGAAGAGTATGGAGAACGGGGAGGGGACCCGATGCCTGAGGACAAACTGCTAGCCGAAATGGAGGCGCTGCGGGCCCGGGTGACCGGGATCACGGGTTCCGCTGTGGCGAGCCGCGACGGCCTGATCATCAGGGAGGACACCGGCGGCCCTGATCCGGATAACCTGGCCGCCCTCGCCGCTACGGCTCTGGCCCTGTCCCAGCGCCTGTCCACCGAGGTGGGCCAGGGCACGCTGCGCGAAGCCGCGATCAGGAGCAGCGGAGGCCATGTCGCAATCTACGCGGTCGGAACCACGGCCGTCCTGGTCCTGATCGGCGACGAGGGACTCGACGTCGCCCGGCTGCACCGAGAGTCCCGGGCTACCGTGGACAGCATGGAGAAGCTGCTTACTTAGCCCGGTCGGTTAGCATGCTCCCAGCCTCCGAAGCGGGAGGGCTGGCTCCGGCGCTGGGGGTGGGGCGATGATCTCTGCGGATAATCCGGTGATGACCGTGTACGGGGCGCCGTGGTGCCCGCACTGCAAGCGGGTCAAGAAGTTCCTCGCCGCGCACCGGGTCCGCTACACCTTTGTCGACATCGACGAGTAATCCCAAGGCCATCGAGCGGCTCAAGGAGCTGCAAGACGGCGGGCAGATCATCCCCACGGTGGTCTACCCGGACGGGACTCACGAGGTGAACCCGAGCGACGAGGCGCTGGCCCGCCGCATCGGCCTGACCCTCGAGGCCGACCGGTCCGCCTACGACCTGGTCATCGTGGGTGGCGGGCCGGCCGGGCTGGCGGCCGCCATCTACGCCGCCCGGGAAGGCATCGACGCGGTCGTCGTGGACGCCAGCGCCCTCGGCGGCCAGGCCGGCATCAGCGACCGGATCGACAACTACCCGGGATTCCCCGACGGTATCTCCGGTGCCGAGCTGGCCGACCGGTTCGTGGCTCAGGCCCGCCGGTACGGGGTGGAGCTCGTCTCGGCGGTGTCGGTCACCGGCGTGGAGCGCGACCACGACGACCTGGTCACCACGCTGTCCAACGGTCAGCAGCTCACCTCCCATGCGGTGATCGTGGCCACCGGCTCGACGTACCGCCGCCTCGACGTGCCCGGCGAGGATGAGCTCATCGGCGCCGGCGTTCACTTCTGCGCCACCTGTGACGGGCCCTTCTACAAGGGCGCCGATGAGGTCGCTGGTGATCGGCGGCGGCAACTCGGCCCTGGAGGAAGGGCTGCACCTGTCCGAGTTCGCCAAGAGGGTCCGGGTGCTCGCCCGGTCCGGCCTGACCGCCTCGCCCGTGCTCCAGGAGCGGGTGCGGTCCGACCCGCAGTTCGACATCCGCACCGGGGTCGACATCGTCGAGCTCGAGGGCGGCCGGGGCCGGTTCGCCGCCGTGGTGGCCCGTGACCGGGACAGCAAGGAGATGCTCCGCTTCCCGGCCGCTGCGGCCTTCGTGTTCATCGGGCTGAAGCCCAACGACGCGTTCCTGGGCCAGGCCGTGGAACGCGACGCCGGCGGCTTCCTGGTCACCAGGCCGACCATGGAGACGTCCATGCCGGGCGTTTTCGCGGCCGGCGACGTCCGCTCGGGGTCGACCAAGCAGCTGGGCTCGGCGGTCGGTGACGGGATCGCCGCCCTGCTCATGACGCGCCGGTACCTCGAAGCCCACCATCACAAGGCGGTCCCGCTAGTCGACGCCTGACGATGCGTGGCCCGATGCAGTAGCGTCTATGCCGTGCTGCTCACCGCCGAGACCGCCGTGGTGCTCCTGATCGACCTGCAGGAGCGGCTCGTGCCCGCCCTCCACGACGGTGACACCGTGGTGGCCAGGGCCGGACGCCTGGCGGAGGCGGCCAGACTGCTGGACGTGCCGATCCGCGCGACCGAGCAGTACCCGGCCGGCCTGGGGCCGACCGTGCCGCCGCTGGCCGGTTACCCGCAGGAGGTCCTGACCAAGACCGTGTTCTCGGCGGTGGCCGACCCAGGCTTCCACGCGTTGCTTCCCTCCGGGGTGAGCGAGATCGTCGTGGCCGGGTGCGAGGCACACGTCTGCGTCCTGCAGACCGTCCTCGGCCTGCTCCCGAGCGGGCACCGCGTGCTGCTGGTCGCGGACGCCGTCGGATCGCGCGATCCGGCCGACCGGACGGCTGCGATCGACCGGGCCCGCCAGCACGGCGCGGAGATCGTGACCTCGGAGATGGTGCTCTTCGAGTGGCTCCGCGACGCCCGGCACCCGAGGTTCCGCGAGGTACAGAAACTGCTCAAGTGAGCCGACCGGCATGGCCCGCCGGACTGACCCGGGCCCCAGCCGTCCCACTGGTCGCTATTCCATGATGCGGAAAACGTCGCGGAACATTGGTCTTTCGCGGAACATCCGGGCAATCCCAGTTGCCCGAAGTTTCCGCGAAGGCCGGATTTTCCGCGATTTTGTGGCGGAAGTGCACCGCGGTGCTTGAGTGCCGTCATCGTCACCGATGAAGCACATCGGCATCGGCGTGGGGCCGGACGACGGTGGGCTGCCCGAGGGAGCGACCACGGCCACGATCACCTCCACCAGTCAGCTGTTCCGGCCGGTCAGCAGCGGCTCGGTCCGCGCCGTGGGGGTTCCGCTGAACCGCGGCCGCACCACCGTCACCGCCCAGACCAGCCTGTACGACTCCGCCGAGCGCCTCGTCGCGCAGACCACTCAGATCCAGGCCGTCCGGCGGGCCGCAGGCTAACCGAGCCCCACGCTCCACATCCGCCCCAGTACCGCGGTGGATAGGGCTTCTGCGGTGGATCCGGGCAGCCATAGCTGCCACAGCACTCCGTGAAAGCCGGATCCACCGCGACGTTTTCCGCATCATGAAATTAGTGACCGAGCGGGTCGCCGGGACGGGTGGGGTCAGGGCCGACCACGGATCCTGTACACCCGTAGACACGGTCCGCTGGCCAAACTCGATCTAGCAGACGCTCACTAAGCCGGACAGTGCGCTGCGGACGATCTTGCCCACGTGGTTGCGGGGCAGGGCCGCCGTCCGGAACACCCGTTTGGGGCACTTGTACCCGGCCAGCCGCTCCCGGGCGTAGGTGATGAGAGCGGCCTCGTCGAACGCGTGCCCGTCCCGCAGCACCACCCAGGCGGTCACCTGCTCGCCCCACCGTTCATCCGGGATGCCCGCGACCGCCGCCTCGGCCACCGACGGGTGCGCCTCGAGCACGATCTCCACCTCGCGCGGGTAGACGTTCAGCCCGCCGGTGATGATCATCTCCTTGGTCCGGCCCCTGATCCGCAGGTGCCCGGTGGCCGGGTCGACCGCCCCGATGTCGCCGGTGCGGAACCAGCCATCCGGGGTGAAGGCGCTCTGCGTGGCGCCCGGGTCTTGCCAGTAGCCGGAAAACACCTGCGGCCCCCGCAGCTGGATCTCGCCATCCGCGCCCGGCTCGGCGTCGCCGTCGGCGGCACGGATCCTGGCCAGCACGCCAGGCAGCGGCACCCCCACGGTGTCACCGCGGCGGTCATCGACCGGGTTGGAGACGTTGAGGCCGGTCTCGGTCGTGCCGTACCGGATCAGCGGCACCCGGCCGAGCGTCCCGGCCAGCCGCTCGGCGAGGGCGGGGTTGAGCGGGGCCGAGCCGCACACCGCCAGTCGCAACCCGCGCAACGGGGCCAGCCCGGTGCCCGCCGCGGTCAGGGCCTGGTAGATGGTCGGCACCCCGAACAGCACGGTGGCGCCGGTATCCCCGATCGTCCGGACCAGCTCGGCGGGTTCGAACCGGGAACGGATATGGACCGTTCCGCCCGCGATCAGCGCCGCGTGCAGGCCGCTGAGGCCGTGCTGGTGACATAGCGGCAGGGCGTGCGCCAGCACGTCGTCGCCGTTCCAGCGCCAGGCCGCCATGGCCGACCGGATCGAGGCGGCGAGCCGGCCGTGGGTCAGCGGAACGCCCTTCGGTCGGCCCGTCGTCCCGGAGGTATAGGCGAGCACCGCGATGTCACGCGGACCGGGCGCGACGTACGAGGCCGGGATGCCGTCGCCGGGCAGATCCGCCACGTCGGCCGTCACCACCGAGCCCAGCGCGGCCAGCAGCCGGCCCGGCCCGGCGTCGGCGAAGGCCAGCACCGCCCCCGAGTCGGAGACCAGGTGCCCGAGTTCGGCCGCCGTATATCCGGGGTTGGCCAGCACCACCACCGCCCCGGCCCGGAGCGCGCCGAGGTAGCAGCGGACGAAGCCGGCGCTGGCGGCGGCCGCGATCAGCACCCGGTCACCGGGCCGGACCCGCCGCGCCAGCCAGCCCGCCACCCGGGCCGCCGAGTCGTCCAGTTCGGCGTGGGTCAGCGGCTGCCCGTCCACGGCGACCGCGACGTGCCCCGGGCGGGCGGCCGCCGACGCCGCGGCCAGCGCCGGGATCGTGTCGCCGCCCAGTCCCGCCGCGTACGACTCCGGGTCGGCCACACCCGGCAGGTGCTCCCGCCAGCCGTCCAGGCTCCAGTCCCGGTACCCGCTCCAGCCCGAGGGCCGGTCAGCGCTGGCCAACGCCGGTCACCCGCGCCCAGGCCGCCCGGTTGACCTCGCGCTCGGCGCGCAGCCGGTCGAGCAGGCCGCCGGCCGCCATCACCGCCTTGACCCCAGCCGCCGTCGCGCGGGCGGCCAGGTCCGCGGCGAGCCGCCCGGCGGCCGCCTCCGGGTCGTCGCTGACCTGGTGCACCAGCCCGAGGCCCAGCGCCTCGGCCGCGTGCACCCAGCGGCCGGTCAGCGTGATATCCAGGGCCGCGCCGCGCCCGACCAGGTCGGGCAGCAGCCAGGCGCCCACCGCCAGGTCCATTCCCGGAGGCCCGATCCACCGCAGCCGCGCGCCCGGTCCGGCGATCCGGAAGTCCGCCGCCGCGGCCAGCTGCGCCCCGCCGCCGACCGCCGCCCCGGTGATCACCGCGATCACCGGCCCGGGACGCGTCACGATGGTCTGGCAGAGGTCGTAGACCATATCTGAGACCACGGCCCGTTCGGCATCAGAAATGGTCAGATCCGCTCCCGCGCAGAACACCCGGGGGTCGGTGCTGCCGAGTACGGCGAGGGTCCCGGGCTCGGCCGCGAGCGCGTCCCTGACCGCGGCCATCAGGGCCGGATCCAGGGCGTTCCGCCGGTCCGGCCGGTCCAGGCGCAGCCAGCGGTGTCCCGCGGGGTGATGCTCAACCACCAGCATGAGGGCTCCTGGAAGCGTTTGAAATATGGTATACCAAATGGACCGGAAGCCCACCGGAAGCCCACCGGAAGCCCACCGGATGCCCATGGGAGCACGTGGTGAAGCCAGCGCCGTTCGCCTACCACCGAGCGCGCAGCGTGGATGAGGCGGTCGCGCTGCTCGCCGAACTCGGCGACGAGGCCAAGATCCTGGCCGGCGGGCTCAGCCTGGTCCCGATGATGAACTTCCGGCTGGCCCGGCCGTCCGCGCTCATCGACGTCACGAAAATCACGGACCTGTCCTACCTGCGGGCCGACGGTTCCGGCCTGCGCATCGGCACGCTGACCACGCACCGCACGGTCGAGACGAGCCGCGACCCCGCCGTCACCGGCGGCTTCGGCGTGCTGCCCCGGTCGGCGCGCTGGATCGGGCACTACCCGATCCGCAGCCGCGGCACGTTCGGCGGCAGCATCGCGCACGCGGACCCGGCCTCCGAATGGTGCCTGCTCGCGGTCCTCCTCGACGCGCAAGTGATCCTGACCGGACCGGAAGGACGCCGTACGATCCCGGCCGGGGAGTTCTTCCAGGGCTACTACACCACCGCGGCCAGCCCCGACGAGATGATCACCGAGCTGTGGTTCCCGCGTCCGGAGCCGCAGGCCGTGCTCACCGAGTTCGCCCCGCGCCAGGGGGACTTCGCGGTAGTGGCCGCCGCGGTCGCCGTGGACGTCGACGGCGGCCTGTGCCGGTCCGGCCGCGTGGTGCTCGGCGGCGTCGGCCCGCAGCCGGTCCAGGTCGAGACCGGCGCCTTGGCCGGGCAGCCCGCCGTCCCGGCGACCTGGCAGGCCATGGGCGAGCACGCCGCGACCCAGATCGACCCGGCCGACGACACCCACGGCAGCAGCGAGTACCGGCGCCGGCTCGCCGCCACCCTGGTCGCTCGCGCCCTGGCCGAGGCCAGCGGACACCGCCGGAACGCGACATGAGCCAGTGGGTGGGCGCCGCGCTGCCGCGCAAGGAGGACCGGCGGATGCTGCTCGGCCGGGGCCGCTTCACGGCCGACCTGGATCCGACGAACCGGGCCGGCCTGCTGCACGCCGCGTTCGTCCGCAGCCCGCACGCCCACGCCCGGGTCGACGGCATCGACACCAGCGCCGCGCTCAAGGCCGACGGCGTGACTGCCGTGCTCACCGCGGCCAGCCTCGGCCACCCCGGCCTGCTCGCGATGCTGGAACGGGAGGAGTTCGTCCCGACCCGGATGCCGATCCTGGCCGGGGACACGGTCCGGTTCACCGGCGAGCCGGTTGCGATGGTGATCGCCGATGATCCCTACCTGGCCGAGGACGCGGCCGAGCTGGTCGAGGCGGACTGGGCGCCGCTGCCCGCGGTGACCAGCATCGAACGGGCGCAGGACCCGGCCGCGCCCCGACTGCACGAGGAGGCCGACGGCAACCGCCTGGTCGACCTGCTGATGTTCGATGACGACCGGCTCGACGCCATCTTCGCGGAGGCGGCGCTGACCCTGAGCGCCACCTTCGCCAGCGCCCGGGTCGCCGCGCTGCCCCTGGAGGGCCGCGCCTGCCTGGCCGAATGGGACGACCGCGACGACCAGCTGGTGGTGCACGTCTCCACCCAGGTCCCGCACCAGGTCCGGTCCGGGATCGCCCAGGCGCTCAACGTCCCGGAACGCACGATACGAGTGATCGCCCCGGACGTGGGCGGAGGGTTCGGGCTCAAGTGCGTTGTGGGCCGGGAGGAGGTGGCGGTGGCCGCCGCGGCGCTGCGGCTGCGCCGGCCGGTGCGCTGGGCCGAGGACCGGCAGGAGAACCTGACCGCCGCCTTCCACGGCCACGAGCAGCGGTACCAGGTCCGGGCGGCCTTCGACGGCGACGGGCGGATCCTGGCCCTGGACGCCCTGATCGACTGCGACACCGGCGCCTACTCGGTGTTCCCGTTCACCTGCGCGGTCGAGCCGCTGATGGCCGCGACCGAACTCCCCGGGGTCTACAAGGTGCCCGCCTACCGCGCGCGCGGCCGGGCCATCGCCACCAACAAGGCCCCCGCCGCGCCGTACCGGGGCGTGTCCCGGCCGCAGATCGTGCTGGTCATGGAGCGGCTGATGGAGAAGGCCGCGGCCGCCCTCGACCTCGGCCCGCTGCACGTCCGCCGCCGGAACCTGATCGGGCCCGGCGACTTCCCCTACACCGGGGTCAACAAGATCACCTACGACGAGGGCAGCTACCGCCAGGCCCTGGACCTGGCCGAAGCGCGGGTGCACGAGATGAAGTGGCCGGCCGAGCGGGACCGGCTGATCGCGCAGGACCAGCTCGCGGGCATCGGCTACTCGTGCTTCTCCGAACGCACCGCCTACGGCACGCCGACCATGTCCCAGCGCCGGATGCGGATGACGCCCGGCTACGACACCGCCCTGGTCCGGATGGACCCGACCGGCGAGGTCATCGTCACCACCGGGACCTGCGGTCACGGCCAGGGTCACGAGACCACGTTCGCCCAGATCGTGGCCGACCGGCTGGGCGTGCACCCGGATCAGGTCCGGCTCCGGCAGGGCGACACCGACCTGGCCTCCTTCGGCTGGGGCACCTGGGGGAGCCGTTCGGTGGTGATCGGCGGCGGCGCCGCCGCGCGCGCCGCGGACCAGGTGGCCGGCCAGCTCAGGCAGGTCGCGGCGCAACTGCTCGAGGCCAGCCCGGCCGATATCGAGCTGGCCGAGGGGACCGCCCGGATCCGCGGCGACGCCAGTGCCGGCATCCCGATCGCCGAGCTGGCCCGGATCGTGCACTTCCAGGCCCACCGGCTGGCCGAGGACCTGCGCTACGGGCTTGAGGCCCGGGCCACGTACGACCCGCCCGGCACGTTCTCCAACGCGTGCCACGCGGCGATGGTCGTCATCGACCCGGGCACCTGCGCGATCCGGCTGCACCGGTACCTGGTCGTCGAGGACTGCGGCGTGATCATCAACCCGACCGTGGTCGACGGGCAGGTCCGCGGCGGCGTCACCCAGGGCGTGGCGGCCGCGATGTCCGAACGGCTCTGCTTCGACCCCGACGGCCAGCCGGTCACCACGACCCTCATGGACTACCTGGCCCCCACGGCGGCCGAGATGTGCGACATCGACATCATCCACCTGCAGACCCCGTCCCGGTTCAGCGAGACCGGCGCCAAGGGGATGGGGGAGGGCGGCACGATCGGCGCCCCCGCGGCCGTTCTGGGCGCCGTCAACGACGCGGTCGCGGCCCTGGGCCTGAGCTTCGACCACATCCCGGTGCTGCCGCAGGACCTCAGCGCCGCCCTGGGAGGCATCTCGTGAAGGACATGCACGCCATCACGCTGCGGGTCAACGGCCGCCACCACGAGCTGACCGTCGAGGCCCGCCGGACGCTGGCCGACATGCTGCGCCACGACCTGGGCTACACCGGCACCCACCTGGGCTGCGAGCACGGCATCTGCGGCGCCTGCACGGTCATCCTGGACGGCCAGCCCGCCCGGGCCTGCCTGGTATTCGGGGTCCAGGCCGACGGTGCCGAGGTCTTGACCGTGGAGGGCCTGGCCGACGGGGACCGGCTGTCGGACCTGCAGCAGGCGTTCAGCGACCACCACGCGCTGCAGTGCGGGTTCTGCACCCCGGGCTTCCTCATGCTCATCGAGGCCTACCTCGCCGAAGCCGGGGCGCTGGAAGCCGGGGCGCTCACCGAGCAGCAGGCCCGCGAGCTCGTCGCCTCCAACCTGTGCCGCTGCACCGGCTACCAGGGCATCGTCGAGGCCGTGGTGGCCACCGCGCGGGCCCGCGCGGAACGGGAGGCCAGGTGAGCGCGGTCGGCGCCCGGCTGCCGCGCAAGGAGGACCCGCGGCTGCTGCGCGGCCGGGGCCGGTTCGGCGACGACTTCAGCGCCCCCGGCCAGCTGTGGGCCCGGGTCGTCCGCTCGCCGAGCGCCCATGGCCAGGTTAACGGCCTGGACGTCACACAGGCCGCGAAGGCCCCTGGCGTCACCGTCGTGGTCACCGCCGCCGACCTTCCCCCGGACCTGGTCATCCCGGTCCGCCTGGCCGTGCCCGGTCCCGATCTGTCCGGCTGCCTGCAGCCGGTCCTGGCCCGGACCACGGTGCGCTACGTGGGCGAGCCGCTCGCGGTGGTGGTCGGTGAGGACCCGTACGCCTGCGAGGACGCCGCCGAACTGGTGGAAATCGATATTTCGGAACGGGCCGTGGTGCTCGACGCCCGGACCCCGGACTGCCCGCCCGCGGCCGAGCTGACCCGGGGCTACGGCGACGTGGACGCCGCCTTCGCCGCGGCCCGGCACGTGGTCCGGATCGAGCTCGCCATCGGCCGGCACAGCGGGGTGCCGCTCGAGCCGCGCTGCCTGCTGGCGGTCCCCGATCCGGACACCGGCGCGCTTGACATCTTCGGCATGACCAAGGTGCCCGTGTTCAACCGTGACCTGCTGGCCCGCCTGCTCGGCATGGACGAGACGCTGATCCACGTGCACGGCGTCGACGCCGGCGGCGGGTTCGGGGTCAGGGGCGAGTTCTACCCGGAGGACTTCCTGGTCCCGTGGCTGGCCCGCAGGCTCGGCCACCCGGTCAAGTGGGCCGAGGACCGGGCCGAGCACCTGGTCGCGGTCAACCATTCCCGCCAGCAGCACCACCGCATCGCCGCCGCCTTCGACGCAGACGGCGCGATCCTGGGCCTGGCCGACGACGTCATGCACGACAACGGCGCGTACTGCCGCACCCACGGCGTCGCGGTGGCCGAGCTGACCGTGGCCATGCTGCCCGGGCCGTACCGGGTGCCCGCCTACCGCGGCCGGATCCGGGTCGGCCTGACCAACAAGACCCCGTGCGGCACCTACCGGGCCCCGGGCCGGTTCGAGGGCACCGCGGCCCGCGAGCACCTGCTCGACGTGGCCGCCGACCAGCTCGGCCTGGACCGGATCGAGCTGCGGCGGCGCAATCTGCTCGGCCCCGGTGAGCTACCGCATCGCCGCCCGATCGCCACCCTGGGCACCGACATGATCCTGGACACCGGCGACTACCCGGCGCTGCTCGCCGCCACCGAGCGCATGGCCGATCGCCTCGGCTACCGCGCGCTGGCCGCCGCCGATCCCGCCGTGCCCGGCACGCGGCACGGCTTCGGCCTGGCGCTGTTCGTGGAGAAGAGCGGCCTGGGCCCGCAGGAGACCGCGGACGTGACCGTGAGCAAGGCCGGCGCCGTCCACGTGTACTCCGGTGGGACCTCGATGGGCCAGGGCATCGAGACCGTGCTGGCCCAGATCGCCGCGGACGCCCTCGGCGTCGACCCCGGGCTCGTCGCGGTCACGACCGGCGACACGGCCGCCCAGCCGTTCGGCTCCGGCTCCTGGGCCTCCCGGTCCACCGTGGTGGGCGGCAGCGCGGTGCACCAGGCCGCGGCCGCGGTCCGGGAGCGGGCCGTCCAGCTCGCCGCCCGGATCCTCGAGGCCGCCGAGGATGACCTGGACGTCAGCGACGGCGTGGTCGTCGTCCGCGGTGACCCCGGCGTCCGGGTCACCCTGGCCGAGATCGCCCGGGCCGCCGAACCGGCCAGCCGGTACCTGCAGCCGGGCGAGCCGGCCGGCCTGTCCGCCCGCCGCCGGTTCGAGGTTTCCCACATGACCTACCCGTACGGCGCGCACGCCGCGGTGGTGGCGGTCGACCCGGGCACCGGCCACGTCCGGGTACTGCGCTACCTGGTGGCCTACGAGGTGGGCCGGGCGGTCAACCCGATGCTGGTCGAGGGTCAGCTGCGGGGCGGCGTGGCCCAGGGCATCGGCGGGGCGCTGTTCGAGGAGTTCGGCTACGACGAGGCGGGCCAGCCGCAGGCCATCTCGTTCATCGAGTACCGGATGCCCACCGCGGCCGAAGTCCCGCCGATCGACCTTCTGATCTGCCAGGACGCCCCGTCGCCGGGCAACCCGCTGGGCGTGATGGGCGCGGGGGAGGGCGGCGTCAGCGCCGCCGGGGCGGCGGTGGCCAACGCGGTCCGCGACGCGCTCGGCCTGGCCGGCGGCGTGGGCCAGCTGCCCCTGCTCCCCGCGCGGGTCCGCGAGCTATGGGAGGCCCGCCATGACGGCTGAGGGCTACGTCAGCAAGACCGACCTGGTCGCCGCGCTCATCCGCGAGCTGGTCATCACCGGCGAGCTTGCCGCGGGGAAGCAGCTGCGCCAGCGGGACCTGGCCCAGCGGTTCGGGGTCAGCCAGACCCCGGTCCGGGAGGCGATGCGCCGTCTGGAGTCGGAGGGACTGCTGGTCTGCGACACCCACCGCGGCTTCACCGTCGCCGCGCCCGAGCTGGGCCCGGTGCAGGAGAACTTCCAGATCCGCGCGGCCCTGGAATCGCTGGGCGCGTCACTGGCGGCCCGCAAGATCGACGCGGCCGGCCTGGCCCGGCTGCGCGACCTGAACGACCAGATGCGGGTCCTGCCCGACGACGACCCCCGATACCAGGAGCTGAACCGGGAGTTCCACTTCACCGTGTACTCCTGCGCGGGCAGCCCGCTGCTGCTGTCGCTGATGCGGTTGCTGTGGGCGTCGCTGCACAGCGGGCCCCGGGTCACCCGAACGCACGCCGAATCGGCCCGCCAGCACGACGAGATCCTCAAGGCCCTGGCCGACGGTGACGCCGCGGGCGCCTCGGCGCGGACTTACCAGCACATCATGGGCGCAGATCCGGTAAAAGAGACCGAGACGGACCGTAGCTTGTAGCCGGGGAGCCGCTAATGGCAGCGATCGTGACCGACGACGGCGTCACGCTGCACGTCGAGGAGAGCGGGCAGGGCGACGCCGCTGGTCTTCATCCACGAGTTCGCCGGCGACCACCGCAGCTGGGAGCCGCAGCTCCGGTTCTTCTCCGCGGCCTACCGCTGCGTCAGCTACGCCGCCCGCGGCTACCCGCCCTCGGACGTGCCCACCGACCCCGGCCGCCTACTCCCAGGCCCGGGCGGTCGCCGACGCGGTCGCGGTGCTGGATGGTCTGGGCATCGCCCGGGCTCACGTGGTCGGCCTGTCGATGGGCGGATTCACCGCGCTGCACCTGGTCCTGTCGCCATCCGGACCGGGTTGTGTCGGCGGTGGTCGCCGGCGCCGGGTACGGTGCCCAGCCCGAGCGCGCCGACGCCTTCCGGACCGAGTCGATGCTGACCGCCGCGGCGTTCGCCGCGGAGGGCGCGGCCAAGGTCGCCGAGCGGTACGCGGTCGGCCCGGCCCGGGTCCAGTTCCAGAACAAGAACCCGCGCGGCTGGGCCGAGTTCGCCGCGGCGCTGGCCGAGCACTCGGACCTGGGCAGCGCGCTGACCATGCGCGGCGTGCAGGCCGCCCGCCCGTCCCTGTACGGCCTGACCGACGAGCTGGCCAGGGTCCGGATCCCGGTGCTGGTCCTGGTCGGCGACGAGGACGACGGCTGCCTGGAACCCGCGCTGATGCTCAAGCGGACGATCCCCAGCTCCGGCCTGGCCGTCCTGCCCCGCACCGGTCACACCGCCAACCTGGAGGAGCCCGACGTGTTCAACCGGGCCGTCGACCGCTTCCTGTCCGCCGTGGCCCGCGGCGCCTGGCACCCCCGCGACCCCCGCTCGATCTCCGACTCCACCATGGGCCTGCGCTGACTCTTCCGCTGCGTCTAGGGCGCCCCGCCTGAGCGGAGCGCCCCGCCGATGGGCCCACCGCGCCAACGGGCCCACCGCGCCAACGGGTGCGCCAATCGGGGCTTGTGCACACAACCCCCGCTCTACGGGGTTTGTGGCCCACGGGCCCCACGTACGGCCCGCCTTCGTTCGGGGGTTGTGGCACACGAGCCCCGATAGACGGGGCTGGTGGCCCACAAGCCCCAAAGCCGAACCGGCCGTTCAACTCCTCACAGAAAGTAGTTAAATAACTACACCAAGTAATATTCGTGCCCGATTCCGCGTGTGATTTCGGGAATGCGGGGGCAAGATCAGGCCAACAAGCGCGCTGGCGTCGTTTCCGTAAAAAACCGTCCAGCTTCCGATGTCCTGCGACCTCAGCCGCGCCACGAGCGACAGCGTTGTTTCGGGGGGATCAATGCATCGCGCGATCCTGGTCATACTGGTGAGCGGATACGTGTTCTGCGGACTCGCGACGGGGGGACATCGCGCGGACGCCTTGGCCCCGAAGGAGGAGGCGGCGGCCGTCGACCGCCCCGTGCTCTGCCGCCTGGCTAACCCCGCTAGCGGCGACCGGCGGGCAGGGCCGCCCCATGGCCGGTTTCGACACGTGCCAGACTCCCTCGCTGCGGACCATGCGGGCGTGGCGGGCGAGGTTCTCGGCCGTCGGTATCTACATCGGCGGGGAGAACATGGCCTGCGGCTACGGCAACCTGTCCCGCAGCTGGGTGCAGACCGTCAAGGCGACGGGCTGGTCGCTGCTGCCGAACTATGTCGGGCCGCAGCCGCCGTGCGATCCGTTCCCCGGTCGGATCCGCCTCGGGCAGGCGGCGGCCCAGGGCCGCGCGGCCGCCGACGGTGCGATCGCCGACGCGGCCAGGCTGGGCATCGGCCGCGGATCACCGCTCTACTACGACATGGAGGCCTACAACCGCGCCAAGGGCCGTTGCGCGACCGCGGTGCTGGCGTTCCTGGACGCCTGGACCAGGCGGCTCAACACCCGGGGTTTCCTGTCGGGCGTGTACTCCAGCGCCGACTCCGCGATCGTCAACCTGAAGTCCGCCAGCTGGATCAACGGCCACCGGCTGGCCAAGCCGCAGTGCCTCTGGATCGCGCTGTGGGACAACCGGAAGAACGTGAACGCGCCCGGATACCTGCCGCGCTCCTCCTGGCCGCCGGGCGAGCGGTCCAAGCAGTACGCGGGTCCGCGCTGGGTCAAGGTCGGCGGGATCAAGATGAGAATCGATTTCGACCTGGTCGACGGTCCCGTGGTCCGTAACCATCACCGGCCGCGACACCACCACCACCGGCCGAACCGGTGACCGCCCTCCATCGAGGAGCGGGGTTAACTCCCCAGAGTGCGGGATCGCTGGTCTACGCCCAGCTCACCGTACGGGTAGTCGACCGGATGGGGGTCGCTCGCGGCGTCCAGCGCGGCGGTCTCGGCCTCGGTCAGGCGCAGGCCGGCCGAACGCAGGTTGGCCTCGAGCTGGTCCAGCGTGCGGGCGCCCAGGATCGTGGAGCTGACCGCGGGGCGCGCGGTCACCCAGGCCAGCGCGACCTCGGCCATGGAAATGCCGCGGTCCTCGGCGACCTTCTGCACCGCGTCGATGACGTGCCAGGTCCGGTCGGTGCCGCGCCGGTCATAGGCCTCCATGCCGCGGCCGGGGTCCTCGCCGAGCCGGGTCGCGCCGGCCGGGCGCTGGTCACGGCGGTACTTGCCGGACAGCCAGCCGCCGCCGAGCGGGCTCCAGGGCAGCAGGCCCATCCCCGCGTCGAGCACGGCCGGCACGATCTCCCACTCGATCTCCCGCGCCAGCAGGCTGTACTGCGGCTGCAAGGTGACCGGCCCGGCCACGTTCATCGCCCTGGCCAGGTGCACGGCCTTGGTCAGCTGCCAGCCGGTGAAGTTGGACAGCCCGTAGTAGCGGATCTTGCCGGCCCGGACGAACTGGTCCAGCGTCCGCAGCGTCTCCTCCATCGGCGTCAGCGCGTCGAACGCGTGAACCTGGTACAGGTCCACGCTGTCCAGGCCGAGCCGGCGCAGCGAGGCGTCAAGCGCCCGGGTCAGGTGACGCGCGGACAGCCCGGCGCCGTTCGGCGAGTTGTCGCCCGCCAGGTGGAACCGGCCCTTGGTGGCCAGCACGACCGGCTCGGTGACCTCGGCCGGGCGGCGGGCGAACCAGCGGCCGATGATCTGTTCTGACCGTCCGTCCCCGTACACGTCGGCCGTGTCCACCAGCGTGCCGCCCGCCTCGACGAACCGGTCAAGCTGCTGGTGCGCGACGGTCTCATCGGTCTCGGCACCGAACGTCATGGTTCCCAGGCACAGGCTCGAAACCGCGCAGCCGCTGTTCCCTAGAGTGCGATAGTCCATGGAGCCAGGCTATGCGGAGGAGGATTCGGCGGACTTCTTGAGCGCAGCGAGGGTGGCCGGGATGCCGTTGCGCGCGGCCAGGGCCCGGTCGGCGATCTGGGCCGGGGCGTCACTGCCGAACCGGTTGTGGAACCTGGTGACGCCGTCCGGGAGGAACTCCCACGACTCGGTGACCTGCGTCCCCCCGTCGACCGGGGTGAAGGTGTAACCCCACCGCACCCACGAGCCACCGACCACGAAGGCGAACTCCCGGCCCCGGTCGGCGGCCACCACCTGAGATCGGGTCTCCCAGGTCCGCTCCGGTAGCTCGTTGCGCCCGGTGAACCAGGCACCCGGCCGCGGGCCTTGCCCGTCGTCCCACCAGCAGGTCGTGCAGACCGGGCTCCACTCGCCCATGCGGGTCACGTCGGAGACCATGTCGTACAGTTCTTCCGGTGCCCGGGCCACCACAATGGACTCCGCGTAACTCAGACTGCTCATGCGTGCAGTATGTCAAAATTCTTTTCTCCCGAACGGGCCGTGGTGCGTGCCCGTCGTATTGCCTCTACTTCGTCCGGTGCAGGGTGGCGGTGTTCTGCTCGCCGCCGCCGGTCCACCGGTAGGCCAGGTTCCCGCCCCGCACGGTGAACGTCACGGTTCCGGCGACGCACTGGTCGGTGGTCGGCTCGCTGAAGGTGAGGACCGCGGCCGTGACTTCGGTCAAGGTGAGCGTGTTGGTGCACGAGCCGTTGACCTCAGCGGCGGTGGTCCCACCCTTGACCATCGTGAAGCTAATGCTGTTGGACAGCCCGATGCTGGGCAGCCCGACGGCGGCCATGGTGGCGGTGCCGCTCCAGGTGCCCGCGAACGCCGCCGGGATGCTCGACCCGGCCGGCCGGACCGCGCCGGAAACAGACGCCGAGGCCGGCGTGCTGGCCTGGCCGGCGGCCGAGATGCTGACCGTGGCAGCCGAAATGATGGCCGCCGGGCTGCTGCTGGCGCCGGCGGCCGGGGTCTGCGGCGGCGATCCGCGGGTGAGCAGCAGCACCGCCACGGCGATGACGGCCACCGCCAGCGCGGCGCCGCCGGCGGCCAGGACCGGCCCGCGCCGGGACCGCCGCGGGCCGGGGTCCGGCCCGGTGAGCGGAACCGGCCCGTACTGCGAGCCCGTCGGTCCCGTCCAGGCGGGGACCGGCGCGGTGCGGACGGGCCCATCGTCCTGCGGCAGCGGACCGGTGCGGGCGGTCTGGCCCGGGACCGCGGGGATCGCCGGGGCGGGCGGCTGCGACGGGTCGATCAGCCGGAGCAGCAGATCACGGGCGCTCGGCCGGGCCAGCGGATCCTTGTTCAGGCAGTCCCTGAGCACCGGGAACAGGGACGCCGGCACGCCGGTGATGTCGGGTTGCTCGGTCAGGATGCGGTGCATGACCGCCATCACGCTGTCGCCGCTGAACGCGGGCCGGCCGGTGGCTGCGTAGACCATGGTCACGGCCCAGGCGAAGATGTCCACCGCGCTGGTCGGCCGGGCGCCGGACAGCTGTTCCGGCGAGATGTAGGACGGGGTCCCGATCACCCCGCTGGTCATCGTCGCGACGTCGATCAGCCGGGCGATGCCGAAGTCGACCACGCGGGGACCGTCCGGGCCGAGCAGGACGTTGGCCGGCTTGAAGTCGCGATGCACGACCCCCGCGCCGTGAATCGCGGTCAGCGCCGTGGCCGTCCCCACCGCCAGGCGCTGCAGCTCGCCCTCGGGCAGCGGACCCCGGGTATCGACGCGTTCCTGCAGCGACGGGCCGTCGATGAACTCGCTGACGATGTAGCGCCGCTCACCCTCGGTCGAGGCCTCGATGACGCGGGCGGTGACGAACGGCTGGACGGCGTGAATCGCGTCGAGCTCACGGGCCAGCCGCTCCAGGACCGAGGCGTCCGCGGTCGACCGGAGGATCTTGACCGCGACCCGCTCTTCGCCGGGGCCGGGACCGCGGCCCAGGTAGACGATGCCCTGGCCGCCTTCGCCCAGCCGGGCCAGCAGCTCAAACCGGCCCAGCGTCTGGGGATCGCCGGTTTCCAGCGGTTTCGGCGGCATGAATACTCCGGGATCGCTCGATCAGAACTGGGCCCGCACGCTGTCGGCCACTTCCTCCGGGCTCAGGTCTATCAGCGCCTCGCCCCAGATGCGCTCGAAGTAGGTGGCGTCACTGCGATAAACGGGTTCCGGGTTCGATCGGCTCAGCACCTTGAGGACCACCTGCTGGCGGTCTTCGCGCGCGCGCGGCCCGCCGCCGATCAGGCCGAAGTTGAACGAGGCCAGGTTCCAGGCCCGGTAGGCCGCCAGGACCTGGGACAGTCCCTGCCCGAGCGCCTGGCAGTCTTCGTCGGTCAGCTCGGTCACGTCCGCGGCGTCGGTGACCACGCCCCACACCTCGCCGAACCCGGTCGGCGCGAACGGGGTCAGCCAGGCCACCCGCCCGGTCCGCCCGACCCAGCGGGGACCGCCGGCCTCCTGCTCGGTCAGCGCCGTCCAGTACGACGACCCGTGCCGCTCGGCCCAGTCCCGGGACCGTTCGACCAGCAGGCGCTGCCCGGTAAGGCCGTGCGCGTCATGCGCGGACTGCAGGTGCGGGTGAACCAGCGAGGCGCCGGACGGCGGAAGGTAGTTGGCGTTGACCGAGCTCCACAGGGCCGACGGGTCGAACCGCCGCACCGCCCGGGCGTGCCGGACCATGGCGGTCAGGGCGTCACCCACCAGCACCGGAGTCATCTCGTCCAGGTCGACGAAGTGCCGCTCGGGGTCGTAGATGCCGACCGCGCTGTGGGTCGCGTAAGCCATGATGTTCGGCACCACCACGGCCTGGCCGACGCGGATGCGGCCCTCGTCGGTCAGCTCAGCGGGGAAGGGCACGGTGGCCTTCTCCAGGTGCTCGCTGTCGAACGGGCAGAACGCCGGTTTGGCCGTCAGTTCGGTCAGGTCCGGCCGGGTCGACGGCTGGAGCTTCACCCCGGTCAGGATCCGGGCGCTGGCGCCGGTGAGCGGGTCGCGCCGCCACCGCAGCCGCACCCGGGTCCAGGCTCCGCCAGCGGCCGGATCCGGCACGCTGGCTTCGAGGTCTTGTTCTTCGAAGTCGATCGCAGCCACGCTGATGACCGTAGCAGGATGAACACATGCTGGTTGTTCATGTTCACGTCCGGATCCGCCCCGAGCGGATCGGCGATTTCCTGGCCGCGACGGTGATCAATGCCCGGGCCTCACTGGCCGAGCCCGGCGTGCTGCGGTTCGACGTCATCCAGGATCAGGCCGACCCGGCGCACGCGGTGCTGGTCGAGGTCTACCGGGACGACGAGGCCTCAGCCGCGCACAAGCTGACGCCGCACTACGCGGCGTGGCGCGATACGGTCGCGGAGATGATGGCCGAGCCCCGGCAGTCGGCCCGCTTCTTGGTGGTGTTCCCTGTGGCTACCGAGGGCTGGGCGAGTGAATCGCCGTGGAGCTGAGTTTCGAGTTCGCCACCGCCGGGCGCATCATGGCCGGTCCCGGCCGGGCCCGGGATCTGCCTGGCGTGCTGGCCGCTCTGGGCTCACGGGTGCTGGTGGTCACCGGCGCCGATCCGGCCCGGCACGACCGGCTGCTGGCCGGCCTCGACCTGGCCACGATGGTGTTCCCCGTGGCCGCGGAGCCGACGGTCGAGACGGCTAGGACGGCGGTCACCGCCGCGCGCCAGCATGGCGCCGACGTGGTCGCGGCGATCGGCGGGGGCAGTGTCATCGACACCGGCAAGGCGGTGGCCATGCTGCTGGCCAACGGCGGCGACCCGCTGGACTACCTGGAGGTGGTCGGGGCCGGGCGGGCCATCACCGCGCCGGCCGTGCCCTGTGTCGCCGTGCCCACCACCGCGGGCACGGGAGCGGAGGTGACCGCCAACGCGGTGCTGGCCGTCCCGTCGCACCGGGTCAAGGCCAGCTTGCGCAGCCCTTTGATGCTGCCGCGGGTGGCGCTGGTCGACCCGCTGCTCACCGTCTCCTGCCCGCCGGCGGTCACCGCGGCGAGCGGCCTGGACGCGCTCACGCAGTGCCTGGAGCCGTTCGTGTCGGTCCGGGCCACGCCGCTTACCGATGGGCTGGCCCGCGAGGGGCTGCGCCGCGCGGGGACGGGCCTGCGCGCCGCCTACGCCGGCGGGGACGACCTGACCGCGCGTTCGGATATGGCCCTGTGCAGCCTGTTCGGCGGGATGGCGCTGGCCAACGCCAAGCTGGGGGCCGTGCACGGGCTGGCCGGTGTCATCGGCGGGACCGCGGACGTGCCGCACGGCCTGGCCTGCGCCGCGCTGCTGGCCCCGGTCATCGAGGCGAACGTGCGGGCCGCGCGCTCGGCACCGTCGGGTGCCGGCGTCCTGGACCGTTACGCCGAGGCAGCCCGGCTGCTCACCGGGCGCCCGGACGCGTCGATCGAGGACGGCCTGGCCTGGATCCGCGAGACGCTGGTCCTGCTCCACGTGCCCGGCCTGGCCGCCTTCGGCCTCGGGCCGGAGCAGGCCGCCGAGATCGCCGCCAAGGCCCTGACCTCCAGCAGCATGAAAGGCAACCCTGTCGCGCTGAGCCCGGCCGACCTGGAGGCCGCCCTGCTCCAAGCCCTCCGTTAGGGAAGGATGGGAGCATGCCCCGTCCCGTGCCCCGTCATGATCGCGACGCCGGCGGCCCCGCCGAAGTGCTGGCGGCGAAGGCCGCCTTGCGGCAGGAGGTGTGGTCCGCGATGCGCGCAGCCAAGGTGGCGCGGTTCCCCGGCGCCGCCGGGCGGATCCCGAACTTCACCGGCGCCGAGGCGGCCGCCGAGCGGCTGCGCGCCACCCCGGCCTGGCAGGCGGCCCGCACGCTGAAGGCCAACCCGGATTCCGCGCAGCTTCCGGTGCGCCAGCGCGCGCTGGAAGACGGCAAGACCGTCTACATGGCGGTGCCCCGGCTGGCCGAGGCCGAGCCGTTCTTCGCCCTCGATCCGGACCACCTCAGCGAGCCCCCGCGCAAGGCCGCCTCGATCAGCGGCGCGTCGCGGTCGGCCCGGCGGGTGACGCTGGCCGACCTGTCCCCGGTCGACCTGGTGGTGATGGGCAGCGTGGCCGCGGCGCCGGACGGCGCGCGGCTGGGCAAGGGCGGCGGGTTCGCCGACCTGGAGTTCGCGCTGGCCAGCGCGGCTGGCCTGATCGGACCGGACACGCTCTGCGTCACCACGGTGCACGAGGTTCAGCTGGTCGAAGCCGGGATCATCCCGCTGACCAGCCACGACGTGCCAGTCGACCTCATCGTCACGCCCGACCGGGTGATCGACTGCCGGCCCCGGCACGGGCCCCGGCCGGCCGCCGTCATCCGCTGGGAGGACCTGACCGAGGAGAAGATCGCCGCCATCCCGCTGCTCACCGCCCAGCGCCCGGACCTCGAGGCCATCGCCCGGGCCAGGTGATGGCATCGCCGGAACCGGCGCGTGTAGAAGTCGGTGGTCCCGCCCGGCACCGGGGTCCACGCCGCCGGGTCCTGCTTGATATCCCAATCGATGCTTGATATACTTAGCATTGAAGATGAGAAGATGATAGGAGGCAGGACAATGGCTACCAGCATTAGGCAGGAGCTCGAGACAGAGTTCCTGGCCACCATCCGTAAGGGCGAGGAGATCGCGCTCGATGCGCTCAAGCCCTTGGTCGAGGCCGTGCAGTTCATCATTCCGGTGATGCCCGTCGTCCACATGCCGTTTGCCGACCGGCTGCCGACGGCCCACGAGGTCGTGACCGATGGCTACCGCTTCGCCGAGCACCTGCTCGCCAACCAGCGGCAATTCGCCGACGAGATGATCAGAGACAGCGTCGCCCATGCTGCCCGGCCGGGCAGGGCCGAAGGCCGTGACCGCGAAGTAACTCCCGGGCGGCCGCCGAGGTGCGACCGGGGACTGGCCTCCTTCGTTCCCGACGAGGGAGGCCAGCCGCGTCTGCCAGTCCGGATCGCGAGCACAGAACGGGGCGCGGATCAGGTTAGCCGGAGCCCCGCAGGGGGGAGATCCTGACCACGAAGACTGAAGGCACCCTCATTGGCTCGTGTGCACGTCCCAGGCAGGCTCGTTCTTGGGAGGTAGGCGATGAAGCAGATCCGGGTCGAAAGGCCCAAGTACCGTCGCGACCGGGTCGATGACGAGCTCCTGGCGCTGGACCCTCGGGACAGCGATATCGTCCGGGCCAAGGCTCTGATCAGGGCCGCTCTCGAGCAGGCCGCGGAGCCCGAGACCTAGGAGTCGAAGCCCAGCCCGGCCGCGTCCAGGGCCCGCAGCCACAGGTTGCGGTGGCCCGCGTGGCGGTCGGCGCGGGCCAGGGACCAGCGGGTGGCCTGGATGCCCAGGTAGGCGAGCGGTTCGGGCGGGAAGGGGACCGGCCTGCTGCGGACCAGCCGTAGCCCGGTCAGCTCGGTCGGCTCGCCGCCCAGCAGGTCGAGCATGACCCGGGCGCCGAAACGGCTGGCCCCGACGCCGAGCCCGGTATAGCCAAGCGCGTAGGCCACGCGGCCCCGGTGGGCGGTGCCGAAGAAGGCGCAGAACCGGCTGCAGGTGTCGATCACGCCGCCCCACCGGTGGCTGAATCCGATCCCTTCCAGCTGCGGGAACGTGGCGAAGAAGTGCGCCGCGAGGGCCGCGAACGTGGCGGGCCGCTGGTCGTAGGCGGCGCGGATGCCGCGGCCGAAGTGGTAGATGGCGTCATAGCCGCCCCACAGAATCCGGTCGTCCGCGGTGAGCCGGTAGTAGTGGAACTGGTTGGCGGAATCGCCGATGCCCTGCCGGTTGCGCCAGCCGATCGCGTTCCGCTGCGCCGCGCTGAGCGGCTCGGTCATCAGCACGTAGTCGTAGACCGGTACCACGTAGGGCCGCAGCCGGCGCACCAGCGCGGGGAACGCGCTTGTGGCCAGGGCGACCTGCCCGGCCCGCAGCACGCCGTCTCTGGTCCGGACGGCCACGCCGTCCGCGTCGCCGGCCAGCCCGGTGGCGGGGGAGTGCTCGAAGATCCGGACACCGAGCCGCTCACACGCCGCGGCCAGGCCCCAGGCCAGCCGGGCAGGCTGGATCATGGCCGCACCCCGCTTGTCCCACAGCCCCGCCAGGTAGGTCGGCGAGTTGACCTCGGCGCGCATGGTCCCGGCGTCTAGGAACGTGTCGCCGTCGCTGTCGGCGGCCGCGCGGAGCCCGTCGACCTGGTATTCCTCGGTGGCGACGCCGATGGAGCCGGTCCGTTCGAAGTCACAGTCGATGCCGTGCCGGTCCACCGCGGCCTCGATCGCGTCCAGGTTCTGCGCGCCGAGGCGCTGCAAGGTGCCGAACTCGCCGGGGAAGCGCGCACGCCCGTTGACGGCGCCGTGGGTCAGGCTTGCGTCGCAGAACCCGCCATTGCGCCCGCTGGCCGCCCAGCCGACCCGGTGGCCCTCGGCAAGCACCACGGACCGTTCGGGGAAAGATTCCTTCGCGAGCAGGGCGGTCCACAAGCCGGTGAACCCGCCGCCGATCACCACGAGGTCGGCGGCGGCCTCACCGCGCAACGATGCCCGGGCCGGCGGCGCGCCGGGCTGGTCCAGCCAGAACGGCCGGGGCTCGGCCGCCGCGACCAGGTGGTCGTACCGGTCCCCCAGCGTCCTCACCCGCAGACGGAGGCGAAGGCGTCCTCGAGGATGGACAGGCCCTCGTCGAGCAGGTCCTCGCCGATGACCAGCGGCGGCAGGAAACGGATCACGTTGCCGAAGGTGCCGCAGGTCAGCGTCACGAGCCCGGCCTGATGGCAGGCTTTGGCCACGGCCGAGGTGGTGACCGGGTCTGGGTCCAGGGTGCCCGGCCTGGTCATTTCGATGGCCAGCATCGCGCCGCGGCCGCGCACGTCCGCGATCACCGGGTAGGTCTCGGCCAGCTTGTGCAGCCGCGGCAGCATGACCTCGCCGATCCGGCGGGCCTTGCCGGCCAGGTCTTCCGCCGCCATCGTCTCGATCGCGCCGAGCGCCGCCGCGCAAGCCACCGGGTTGCCGCCGTAGGTGCCGCCCAGGCCGCCCGAGTGCACCGAGTCCATGATCTCGGCGCGGCCGGTCACCCCGGCCAGCGGCAGCCCGCCGGCGATGCCCTTCGCCGTGGTGACCATGTCCGGGACCACACCCTCGTGCTCGCAGGCGAACCAGTCGCCGGTCCGGCAGAACCCGGTCTGGATCTCATCCGCGATGAACACGATCCCGTGCTCGGCGCAGAACTCGGCGAGCCCGGGCAGGAACCCGTCGGGCGGCACCACGAACCCGCCCTCGCCCTGGATCGGCTCGATGATCACCGCGGCCACGTTGTCCTCGCCGACCTGGGTGTGGATCAGAGACTTCACCATGTCCAGGGCGTTCGCCTTGCAGGCCTCCGGGCCGCCCGGCCAGCGCAGCGGGTAGGCCATCGGCATCCGGTAGATCTCGCCCGCGAACGGCCCGAACTTGTCCTTGTAGGGCATGTTCTTCGCGGTCAGTGCCATGGTCAGGTTGGTGCGCCCGTGGTAGCCGTGGTCGAACGCGATGACGGCCTGGCGCCGGGTGGCGTGCCGGGCGATCTTCACCGCGTTCTCCACCGCCTCGGCGCCGGAGTTGAACAGGGCGGAGCGCTTGTCGTGCGTCCCCGGCGTGCGCCGGGCCAGTTCCTCGCATACCTCCACGTAACCCTCGTACGGCGTCACCATGAAGCAGGTGTGGGTGAACCGGCCCGCCTGCTCGGCGACCCGCGCCGCCACCCGGGGAGCGGCATTGCCGACTGAGACCACCGCGATCCCGGCGCCGAAGTCGATCAGGGAGTTACCGTCGACGTCCACGATGACGCCGCCGCCGGCGTCCGTGACGAACACCGGCAGCACGGTGCTGACCCCGCGAGCCACCGCGCGGTCACGCCTGGCCAGTAGCTCGCGGGAGGCGGGTCCGGGGATCTCGGTGACAAGGTTTCTGTGCTGGCGTGGGGGGACGACCCCCCCTGTCCCCCCCGCGGGGTCATGGGCAACGCGGGATTCCGCTGGTACATGGTCGGTCATATTTCAGACCATAGATCATCGGGCCAGGCGGCTGAAGTGCGACCGGGCGGGTACCGCCGATCACGCGGATAGGCCGATGGGCTGGGTCTAGGGTGGTGTGCCGGGAGATCACGAGAGGATCGCATGCCGGAAATGGCCGACCATGAGGAGCCGGGCGCGCGGGGATTGTTCGGCGGCGTCTTCGCCCGCGGTGCCGCCGACACGAGCGACGTCGCGTGGCTGCAGGCCATGCTGGACGCCGAGGCCGGACTGGCCAGGGCCCTGGAGCGGGCCGGACTGGCGCCCGCGGGCTCCGGGGCGGCGGTTACTGAGGTGGCCCAGGCCGGCAACTTCGACGTCGCCGAGCTCGGCCAGCTCGCGGCGCTGACCGGGAACCCGGTCCCGGCGCTGGCCCGCGCCCTGGCCCGCCGGGTCCCGCAGACCGCGGCCGGCGCCGTGCACCGCGGCGCGACCAGCCAGGACATCGTGGACACGGCCGCCATGCTGCTGGCCAGGCGGGCCATCGAGGTCATACTGGCCGATCTGGCCCAGGCCGCCACGGCCGCGGCCGGGTTGGCCGACGCGCACCGGTCCACGCTCATGATCGGGCGGACGCTGCTCCAGCAGGCCGTTCCCGTCACCTTCGGCCTGGTCGCGGCGGGCTGGCTGACCAGCCTGGACGAGGCCCGCGCCGGGCTGGCCACGGTCGGCTCGCAGCGGCTGGCCGTGCAGTTCGGCGGCGCGGCCGGCACCCTGGCCCCGCTCGGCGACGACGGACCCCGGGTGATGGCGCTGCTGGGCGAGGAGCTGGGCCTGGCCCGGCCCGTGCTGCCCTGGCACACCGACCGGCTGCGGATCATCGACCTGGCCACCGCGCTGGCCCGGGTCGCGGCGGCGCTCGGCAAGATCGCCAGGGACGTCACCCTGCTGGCCCAGTCCGAGATCGCCGAGATCGCCGAGGTCAGCGAGGGCGGCGGCGAACCGGCGCCGCGCGACCCGTCGTCCCCCCGCCGCGGCGGGTCCTCCGCGATGCCGCATAAGCACAACCCGGTCGCCTCGATCGCAATCCTCGGCTGCACCCGGCAGGTGCCAGGCCTGCTGGCCACCCTGGTCGCGTCCGGCGAGCAGGAACTGCAACGCGCCGCCGGGGCGTGGCACGCCGAGTGGGAGCCGCTGACCGCGCTGCTGCGGCTGACCGGCTCGGCGGCCAGTTGGGGCGCCGAGCTCTTGTCCGGGCTCAGCGTGGACGTCTCGCGGATGGCGGCCAACCTGGCCGCGACCAAGGGCCTGCCGCTCGCCGAGCACGTCACGTCGCTGCTGGCCGGCGTGCTCGGCGGTGTCCAGGCGCACGACCTGGTGGCCGAGGCGGGCCAGCGAGCGGTGGGCGCGGGCCTGCCGCTGCGCGACGTGCTGCTGTCCGTGCCCAAGCTCGAGGGCCGGCTGGCTTCGGCGGGCATCACGCCGGAGCAGATCGAGTCGGCGCTCGAGCCAGGCCGGCTACCTGGGCGCCGCCGGCGGCTTCGTCGCCGCCGCCCTGGCGGCCCACGAGGCGGTCCAGGCCACGCTGGCGGAGGGGGCGGACCATGGATGACGCCGAGCGCACCCGGCAGGGGATGGCGGTCAGGCGGGCGGTGCTCGGCGACGCGCACGTCGACCGGGCGGTCGCCGCGACCACCTCGTTCACCGAGCCGTTCCAGGACTTCATCACGCGCTACGCCTGGGGCGATGTCTGGTCCCGTCCTGGCCTGTCGCGTGCCGAGCGCAGCATGATCACCCTGGCCATGCTGGCCGCCCTGCAGCACGAGAACGAGCTGGCCATGCACGTCCGGGCCGCGTTGCGTAACGGCCTGAGCCCGGAGCAGATCCGGGAGGTCCTGCTCCAGGTCGCCGTCTACGCGGGCGTCCCGGCCGGCAACCGCGCCTTCGCCATCGCCCAGCGCGTCCTGTCCGAGGCCGCCGGCGAGTAACCTGCTCGTTTCGCCCCATCCGCCCCATCCGCCCCATCCGCGCAGGCGCGAACGGAGTGAAACCGGGAATTCACCACGCTCTAACGTGATGGATGCGGGAATTCACCACCCTCGGGCGTCTTGGGGCGGGATTCGGTCCGGCTGGATCTGCTTTGTCGCGCGGCATAGGCGCACCAGCTGGGAAGTTGGTCTGGGGTCACAGCTAGCCGTCCGACATGCGAACGTCTGTACTCCTGGCGACCGCTAAGGCGGTATCGTTTTGCTAAGCGAACTGACTTGGAGCGAAATGGCGGAGATCGTCTCACTCGCTGAAGCCGTGGAGCGGGCGATTCACGACGGGGACGCCGTGGCCATGGAGGGGTTCACGCACCTGATCCCGTTCGCCGCCGGACATGAGGTGATCAGGCAGCGACGCCGGGACCTGACGCTGATCAGGATGACGCCGGACCTGATCTACGACCAGCTCATCGGGGCCGGCTGCGCGCGCAAGCTGATCTTCTCCTGGGGTGGCAACCCCGGGGTGGGCTCGCTGCACCGGTTCCGGGACGCGGTGGAGCAGGCCTGGCCGGCCGCCCTGGAGATCGAGGAGCACAGCCACGCCGGGATGGCCAACCGCTACGTGGCCGGCGCGTCCGGTCTGCCGTTCGCGGTACTGCGCGGATATAACGGCACCGGCCTGGAGTCGCTCAACGGCGATCACGGCGCGGCTCCCACGATCAAGCCGATCACCTGCCCGTTCACCGGCGAGACGCTGACCGCGGTGGCCGCCATCCGGCCCGATGTGGCCGTCATCCACGCCCAGCGCGCCGACCGGGCCGGAAACGTGCAGTTCTGGGGGATCGCGGGCGTGCAGAAGGAAGCGGTGCTCGCCTCGCAGCGGTCGGTGGTCACCGTCGAGGAGATCGTCGACCGGCTCGACCCCCGGCCCGGTGCGGTGGTCCTGCCCAGCTGGACGGTGAGCTACGTGGCCCACGCGCCGGGCGGAGCGCACCCGTCCTACGCGCTCGGCTACTCGGTCCGGGACAACGACTACTACGTAGCTTGGGACGCGATCGGCCGCGACCGGGACACGTTCGGCCGCTGGCTGGACGAGCGCATCTACGCCGCGCCGGCGGGGCAGTCATGAAGGACCTGAACCCCGCGGCGGTCAGCGAGCTGACCCACACCGCCGACGAGATGATGACCGTGGCCGCCTCCCGCGTGCTCCGGGATCCGATGACCTGCTTCGTCGGGATCGGGCTGCCCAGCGCCGCGGCGAACCTGGCCCGCGGCACGCACGCGCCCGGGCTGGTGCTGATCTACGAGTCGGGCACGATCGGCGCCAAGCCGTCCGAGCTGCCGCTGTCGATCGGCGACGGCATCCTGGCCGAGACCGCGGACGCGGTGGTCAGCGTCCCGGAGATCTTCAACTACTGGCTGCAGCCGGGCCGGATCGACATCGGGTTCCTCGGCGCCGCCCAGATAGACAAATTCGGCAACATCAACACCACCGTCATCGGCGGGGACTACGAGCACCCCCGGGTACGCCTGCCGGGCGCGGGCGGTGCACCGGAGATCGCCGCATCGTGCCGCGAGGTGATCGTCGTGGTCCGGCAGAGCAGCCGGTCGTTCGTGGAGCGGGTCGACTTCGTCACCTCGGTGGGCTACGGATCGGGCCCGGGGGACCGCGAGCGGCTCGGGCTGACCGGCGCCGGGCCGAAGAAGATCATCACCGACCTGGGCGTGCTAGAGCCCGACCCGGTGACGTTGGAGTTCACCATGACCGGCTTGTTCCCTGGCGTGTCCGCGGCGGCCGCCAAGGAGCGGACCGGCTGGGACCTGGCCGTGGCCGCGGACCCGGAGATCATCGCCGCGCCCAGCCCAGCCGAGCTCGACGCGCTGCGCAAGCTTCAAAGGAGCAGTACCAAATGACCGCTGAGGTTTCGACGACGACCATCACCGGCTCCGGCGAGCTCGTCCTGCCCGCCTACGAGCGTCCGTCGGGGGTGCACCCGCCGCTGGACTTCGCCGGGTACCGCTCGACCGCGCTGCGCCACCCCAAACGGCCGCTGGTGCTGCTGCCGCACCGGCTCACCGAGGTGACCGGGCCATTGCTCGGCAACGACCTGATCACCGCCACCGACGCCGACCTGACCACGCAGCACGCCGGCCAGCCGCAGGGGCAGCGGATCATCCTGGCCGGGCGGGTGCTCGACTCCGACGGCCGGCCGGTCCCCGACACGCTGATCGAGATCTGGCAGACCAACGCGGGCGGGCGCTACCGGCACTCGCGCGAGCACCACCCCGCGCCGCTGGACCCGAACTTCGACGGGATCGGCCGCGCCATCACCGACTCGGCCGGGCGGTACCGGTTCGTCACCATCCAGCCGGGCGCCTACCCGTGGGGGAACCACTACAACGCCTGGCGCCCCGCCCACATCCACTTCTCGCTGTTCGGCCGCGCGTTCACCCAGCGGCTCGTCACCCAGATGTACTTCCCGGGCGACCCCCTGCTGCCCCTGGACCCTATCTTCAACTCGGTCCCCGACGAGAAGGCCAGGCAGCGGATGATCGCCGGCTTCGACATGGACCTGACCCAGCCCGAGTGGGCGCTCGGCTACACCTGGGACATCGTGCTGCGCGGCCGGACCGCGTCCCGGTTCGAATGAGCAGAGCCGAGTAAGAGAGGACGGCGCGACAACGTGCTGGGGATAACTCCTTCGCAGACCGTGGGCCCCTACTTCGCGATGCGGCTGCCGTGGCCCGGCGGCCCCTACGTGGTGCCGGAGGACACGCCCGGCGCCATCACGATCGTGGGCCGGATGTACGACGGCGCCGGCAACATCATCCCCGACGGGCTGGTCGAAACCTGGCAGGCCGGGCCGGACGGGCGCTTCGCCCATCCGGACGACCCGCGCGGTGCCGTCCCCGGCGGCTATCACGGGTTCCGCGGCTTCGGCCGCTGCCCGACCGCCCCGGACGGCTCGTACCGCATCGTCACCCTCAAGCCCGGCCCGCTGCCCACCCCGGACGGGAGCATCGAGGCGCCGCACCTGGACGTGTCCGTGTTCTGCCGCGGCCTGCTTGACCGGGTGGTGACCAGGATGTACTTCCCGGACGAGCAGACCGCCAACGCCGCCGACCCGGTGCTGAGCTCGATCAGCGAGCCGGCCCGCCGGGCCACGCTCATCGCCGTGCCCGAGCCCGAAGGGGAGCTCAGGTTCGACATCTGGCTGCAAGGCGAGCGCGAGACCGTCTTCTTCGATGTCTGAGCTCGGTCACCTCATAGGCTAGGGGAGTCTGACCTTCTTCTGGGGGATCCATCCCCAGACCCCCGTTGGCAGGAAGGAGCGCCGTGCTGCCCTGGTCTTCCGACCTCGCCGGCCGCATCGACGAGCGGGTCATCACCAGCGAGATGCTGCGCGGTAACCCGCTCGGTGACGCGTATGAGCGGCCGCTGCTCGTCTACCTGCCGCCTGGCTACGACGACGAACCCGAGCGCAGGTACCCGGCCGTGTACGTGATCCAGGGCTACACCGGGAACCTGGCCATGTGGCGGAACCGGTCGCCCTACCGGCTGCCCTTCCCGGAGGCAGCCGACGCCGTGTTCGCCGGCGGCGACGCCCCGCCCGCGATCGTGGTCTACGTCGACGCGTGGAGCAAGTACGGCGGCAGCCAGTTCGTGGACTCACCGGGCACCGGCCGCTACCACTCCTATCTGTGCGAGGAGGTCGTGCCCTGGGTGGACGCGCGCTACCGGACGCTGCCCGGTCCCGCGCACCGGGCCATCATGGGCAAGTCGAGCGGCGGATTCGGCGCCATGATCACGCCCATGCTCCGGCCCGACCTGTTCGGGGCGCTGGCCACGCACGCGGGTGACACGCTGTACGAGTACAGCTACCTGCCCGCGTTCGCGGACGCCGTCCGGCACCTGCGCCGCTACGACGGGGACATCTGGCGCTGGTGGGCGGACTTCAGCTCGCGGGTGTCCTTCACCAAGGAAGAGGACATGGTCCTGCTGGAGGTGCTCGGCGTGGCAGCGTGCTTCTCCGCGCAGCAGGACGGTACCGTGGACCTGCCGTTCGACCCGGTGACGGGGATACTCCGGTCCGCTGTCTGGCAACGGTGGCTGGACTGGGACCCGGTCCGGATGGTGCCAGCACACGCGGAGGCGCTGCGCGGGTTGCGGGCCATCTGGATCGACGCCGGGACGCGGGATGAGTACCATCTCGACCTCGGTGCCGAGGCGTTCCGCGCCGCGCTCCGGGACGTGGGCATAGCCGACGAAGTGGTACATTTTGAGCTCTTTGACGCCGGGCACGGGAGCATCGAATACCGCTACCCGCGGTCGCTCGCCTGGCTGTGTCGCCGGATGACTAAGTAGCGGCTAAGAACAGCCTAGCCGCATTTCCGCTGGTAGCCAAGCTGGAACGGCCCGCATGGGGTCGGTCTTGTCAACGAGGTTCCGTTGACAAGGCCCGATCTCACACCGCATCTCGGAAAAACCTGGCTCAGAGCAGGGGAGTCGGACCGGGCCGCATCGAGGGAGTTACTCGGGAGCGTGTCAACGCGCGGTAGCCGGGCGGAGCAAGAGCACGGGGGTCCGGGTTAGCGCTCCTGGACGCGGGTGACCAGCTCGCGCCACGCGGCCGGGCTGAGCCGGAGCACGGGGCCAGTACGGTCCTTGGTATCCCTCACCAGCACATGATCATCATGGCTGCCGACTTCGATGCAGTTACCCTGGCCACCCGAGTACGAGGATGTGCGCCAGGCCGGGTCAGTCATCATGGGCAAGCCTCCGTATCAGCTCCGCCGACTTACTGTCTGGCAGAGCGCTTGCGCGCAGGTGATCGAATGCCAGCGCGTAGCGGTCAACGTCTTCTCGTTTCCGCATATACCGGGCGGTGCCTATGTCCTCACTGTAGACAAGATCACCTTGGTGATCGAATGAGAGTATGACGAACGCCCGGCCGAATGCGCAGCAGATACCCTGAGCGCTCTCGATCACCTGAATCGTGATCGCGGGCCGCTGGCCCATGGCGAGAAGGTGCTCGCACTGGCCGCGCATCGTGGCCGGGCTGGCCGCTGTACGAAACAGCGCCGACTCGTCGATGATGAACCACGCGCGGGGCGGACGCTCGCGGTCGAACAGTTCTTGCCTGGTCATGCGGATGGCCACGGCCTTATCCACGTCGGCGGTCGCAAGCGTCGGCCGTTCGGCTTCTACAGCAGACCGCGCGTATGCCTCCGTCTGCAACAGGCCCGGAATCAGGTATGACTCGTAGGTCCGCAGCTCCGTCGCCTCGCCCTCGACCAGGTACAAGTCCCGGAACCACGGCAGGACCGACGTGTTCTCCACCAGGGCCTGCAACCGCGCGAAATGGCCGTCCGCGTCGAATACCTCATCCAGCTTCAGCGCCAGCGGTCGCTTCGGTATGCGCTCGCCGGTCTCGATCTTGGCCACCTGCGACGGGCTGTAGCTCAGCAGCTTCGCCAGCGCGGGCTGAGACAGTCCCTTCGACTTACGGAGCCGAACGACTTCAGCAGCGAAGAATCCCAGCGTGCTTGACGACGCGTCGATCATCTCGGCTTACCCTCACAGCTCCGGGCGATTTCGTACACCAGCGGCAGGCAACCGCACAGCTACCCCTGGATACGGACAGTTCCGGCCGTCCACGTGACCAGGCCCTTTTAGCGTAGCGCGATGTGTCCGATCCGGGCATCTTGGATTACCGGACCCGCGTGTTCGCGACTACCTGTCCGGGCATGCGGGTCCATCCAAACCGTCGATATCCCAAGGAATCGGTACCGTGCCATCCTCCGAGCCAGCGCACGTAGAGACGCCCCGTCATCCCACGGCCCAAATGACCACTTACCTTCGAATTTAACCGTGGTGTTGCTGTCGCTTGTTTACTCTTTGTGTCGTGCTGGTGGTCCGGGCTATGGGCGTCGGGTGCCGCGGGTGCAGGCGATGCGGACGCGGCGGCGCTGGTTTGCGGGGTTGCGGAAGCCGTAGGCGTGGCGGGCTTCGAGTTTGGCGAGGCGGTTGAGGCTTTCGGCGGTGGCGTTGGTGACGCCGGTGGTCACGGCGGTGACGATCTCGTTTTCCCAGCGTGCGATGGTGCTGGCGAGGGTCCGCAGTTCGGGGATGTCCTCGTTCTGCGCGCACCAGTCGTAGAAGGAGAAGAGCCGGTCGCGGACCTGGCGTTCGCAGGGGGTGCTGCCGGTGACGCGGGCGCGGAGCTTCAGGGCGTCGCGGAGTTTCTCCTTCGCGATCCAGGCGATGGCCAGCTGCTGGCCGGGCGCGGTGGCGTCGAGCGTCTCGATGATCTTCTCGAATTGTTCCGGTGACAGGCTCTCCAGGTTGCGCTTCAGCAGGCGCTTGATGCCGTACTCGGGGTCGCCGGCCTTGCCGCGGCGGCCGTAGAGCTCCCGGATGGCGCGGCGCCGCACGTCGCCGGTGGTCTTGACGGCGAGCTGGACGACGTGGAACAGGTCGACAGCGATGGCCGCGCGCGGCAGCATCTGGCGCACGGCGGAGGCGAAGATGGCGCACATGTCGATGGCGACGACTTCCACCGCGTCGCGCCAGGCCGGCGTGGCGCCGGCCAGCCAGTACGCGGTGTCATCGGAGGTGCGGCCCTCGACCTGGCCGAGCAGGCCCTGGTTCCCGTCCAGGTCGTAGAAGCAGACATGCCACCGGTCCGCGAGCTGCACGTATTCACCGGTATCGGTGTCCTGCCGCCAGCGGGGCCGGCCGCGGCGGTGCTCGTCGATGCCCAGGTGAGCGACCGGGGCAGGCTCTTCCTCCAGGATCTCGCCGGCCTTCGCCGCGAACGCGGCGTGCGCGGACGGCCACGAGATGCCGGCGTCCCGGGCGGCCTCGGCGGGGGTGATTCCCCGGCCCGCCACCTCCGCGCCGGCGTGCTCCAGCAGCCGGCGGGTGATCGTGCACCGCGGCGGGAGCTGCGGCACCGACTCGGTGAACGTCCCCGCCGGGCAGTCCTTCCCCGCGCACTCCATCCGCCGCTTGACCAGGAAGAAGTCCGTGTCCTGCCCGCAGGCCCGGACATCGCGCGGCGTTACCGTGACGTACTGGTGCACCTTTTCGGAAACAATCCCGCAGCCAGGGCACATCGCGGGGAGGGTGATCCTGGCCCAGACCGCGAGCCGCCCGTCAGCCCCGCGCTCCGCTTCCGTCACTTCCACGCCGTCCATCCCGAACAGCGCCGACGCCGTATCCTGGGCAGGCGCGGGCCCGTAATTCCCGATCGTCACAAATCAGGATCTTCGGGCCCGCGCTCGTATGTCCGGCGCACCGACGCGCAGCGTCGTGTAACTGATTAATCACAACAAGTCGGCCGTCTCGGCCTCGCAAACGCCATTGCGCCTTCTCGCAGCCGATTACGCAACGTAAGCAAGCTATATACCGGGCACGGCTCAGTTCGAAGACCCCCTTAAGCCTGACTGGGACGCTCAGGCCGTAGAGGCCGCGAAAGGCTATCTCAGTCTCGGCGGATTCAGCCGCTCTAGCCTGATCCAGCAGCTAACTTCAAGCGCTGGTAACGGGTTCACCGAGGCGCAGGCGGAGTACGCCGTCGCCAAGGTCGGCCTGTAAGAACCGTCTCGTTATTGGCCATGGCCGCCCGGATGGCGAGCGGCGGTCGGGAGCAACGAGGCTCTGATAATCCTCGGCCGCCATCAACGTCTCCGCTGACGGCAAGACCTACGTCGCCAGCAACATCCAGAACACCGGGAACTAGTCCTGATCACGCCAGCACCCCTTGACGTCTAATTCTGGCGGCCTTGGCGGGAGATGATTGGCCAGGATATTGCCCAATAAGGACATTGAGCCCGCATAGGCCCACTGCTCTAATTCGTAATTGCTACACAGGCCCGAGTGTCCAGGATACGGGCAGGGGTTCAGGGACGCATGCGTTCAGGTAGGCGACTTCTGTTCCTGCATGGGCCTGAGAGCGCCGTACGGACATCGTCCCAGCGGGTTATCTAAAGCCCCCCCGCAGATGCCGTGGCGACGTCTGAGAATGGCCGTGAGTGTCGTCCAGGGGCACTACAGTCCTTGCCCGCCGTATCAAGCCTCAGTCTGGCTCACTGGGACCGGTCCTGAGAGCCTCGCCCCAACCGGGTCGTCCATGATGGGATGGGGTCCCAGACGATCTCTACGCACCGCGTCCCCTCCGGGATGACGGCGGATCGAAGGCCACTGCTGGGGAACCTCATAGGCGCGATGGGGGGCATGCGGTAAATCATTCACTGTCCGAGAAGGTCGTGGGCGCGATGGGGAGTGTCGGGGACCGTGCCGGCAACCTCAACTCCTACCAGGCCGCCCGCCGTGCCAGGGCCGATGCACTCCCGTAGCCTGCGGTTAGAGTCCGTCCGCCTAAACCCTCCTAGGAACGCATATCTAGGAGGCTTTCCGCGAAAATCGGCTGACCTGGGGGCTTAGGTTAGGTTGCTGACGTGGGCAGCCCGCTTTCCGGCGCTTCTTACCCCACGACCCGGTTACCCTGGTATCGGGAACCCCGGTCACTCGTCTGACAGAGGGGTGTTGCCCATCCCCTGACCTTGAACTCCCAACGAAACACCCAAGTGCGGGATAACCACAGCCCTCCCGTTCCAGCCGTGGGCAGGCAGAGTGCCCCTTGGAGAATCGGGGGATCACGGTCTCCGTGGTCAAGGATGTGGGTTCGCGTCAGGCCAACCGGCGGGACGGTC
Organism: uncultured Actinomycetes bacterium; assembly: GCA_963819785.1. Lineage (GTDB taxonomy): Bacteria > Actinomycetota > Actinomycetes > Streptosporangiales > Streptosporangiaceae > Palsa-504. The sequence goes on from CAWFXW010000037.1 coordinate 155,972, forward strand.
ATCTGCCTGACCGTCCCGCTTCCTTTATGCGCGCTCCGACCAATCACCCTTCCAGGTCACCGTGATGCCTCAGGTCGCCACGGCGTTTTTCAGGGCATCCAGGCAGCTGTCCCGGTCACCCGGTACGACGTGCAGGTACCTGGACGTGACGGCGATGCTTGAGTGACCCAGCCGGTCCCGCACCTCGACGAGCTTCGCGCCGTTGTCGAGCAGCCAGGATGCGCTGGTATGCCTGCAATCATGCACCCTGACCCCGGTGAGCCCGGCTGCGGCGCAAGCCTTCTTCCACGTCCGGCCGAAATTGGACCTGTGCAGCACCCCGCCCTCCTCGGCGCGGAACACGAGCCCATCCGGGTCACGGCTGGCGGCTGCGATGAGCCTCTCGCCGAGGTCGCGGTCGACCGTTACCGGCCTGGTCGTGCCGGGCGTCTTGCCGTACCCGCGCAACGATGTCTTGCCCGCGACCTCGATCATGACCCGCCGGACCTTGACGGTGTACCCGCTGCCGTCCGGGATGACGTCCGGCCCCTGAAGGCCCATCAGCTCACCCCAGCGCATGCCCGAGGCGACGGCCATCTCGACCAGCAGCTTGTAGTGCGGCTGGATGACGTCGAGGAGCTTCCTGTACTCAGCCGGGGAGAGAACCCGCATCTCGGCCTGGTGCCGCCCGGCGATCTTGATGCCCGAGGTGGGGTTGCGGTCCAGCAGCCGGTCGGCGACGGCGGTCTCGCACATCTCCCTGAGCACCGTCATGATCAGCCCGGTGGTGCTGGACGACAGCCTGGTGGCTTCCACGGCGCGGATGAAGCTGCGGACCTTCGCCGCGTCGAGGTCAGCCAGCGGCACGACGCCCAGCTCGCGGACGATGTGCTTCAGCATGGTCGCGTAGGTAGCCCCGCTGGTCGGCTCCAGCGGGTGCCCGGCGAGCCACTGATCGGTGTACCCGGCGACGGTGATCCGGCCGCGCTTGGCGCTGGGGTAGATCATCTCGGGCTGGGCTAGGACCAGCTTGGCATCCTGGCCCGCGGCCTCGACCGCCTCGGCTGCCCGCGCATGTTTCAGTGCTGCGGTCTTCCCGTCGAACGTGCCGGCTGACCGCTGGCGGCCCTGCCGGTCGCGGTAGAGCCCCGTCCATCTTCCGTCTCGCTGCCTGGCACTAGCCATGGCGTAACCCCCGTAACTCGTCCACCATTCCGCCTCCTTCACCTGCGCTTGTCAGCAAGAACACGGTAACTTTGGGCACTCGGCCGGGTCAAAACTCACCGTGACCTGGCTCTGCTGCTGCTCCGTGTTGACGGGTTAAGTAGCGGCTAAGTAGCCACCGGCCGCCCCGGCGGTCTGGTACCTTTCCGGCGTATCGGGAACGGGTCTAACCCCATGGATCATTTGAATGGAGAGTCGTTATGCGCAAAAGCGGGTGGGCGGTAGCTGCTGCGGGGGTCAGCTCGCTGGTACTGCTGCTAACCGCGTGCGGGGGATCGTCGTCGTCGTCGTCATCGTCAGCCGCGGGTTCGGGTTCGACCTCGACGGCCGGGGCCCAGCCCTCGGGTGCGGCGGGCCTGCCAGCGAAGGGGACTCAGGTCCTGATCGTGCAGCACTCCAACCTCGGCTGGGTGCTCGCCGAGGCCAGCGGCATCGTTGTGTACACCTACGGGGGCGACACGAAGAATGGGTCGCCGACCTGCACGGGTACCTGCGCTTCGCTGTGGCCCGCGGTGACCGGCGTTCCGCTGGCCGGACCGGCTGACAGCCTGCCCGCCCCGCTGGGCACGGTGGCCATGGCCAACGGCGCCAAGCAGATCACCTACGATGGCCTGCCGCTGTACACGTTCAAGGGCTCCAGGCCGCTGAGCACCAAGGGCAACGGCGTCGACGGCAAGTGGCACGTGATCAAGCTCCCGGCGAGCGCCATCACGTCAACGGGCTGAGCCCGTTATCCCCAAAGGGATCCCGGAACTTCCGGATCCCGATGTAAGGAGAGACACGTTATGCGCAAGAGCGGGTGGACGGTAGCTGCCGGGTTTGGCTCGCTGGTACTGCTGCTAACCGCGTGCGGGGGGTCGTCGAGCTCAACGACCACGACCACGGGCGCGCCGTCGGGCACGGTGACCCAGAACCCGGCCTCCTCAGGCGCCAGCACCGGGTCGTCGTCCTCGTCGTCATCGCCGAACGCCAACGCAACGCAGTCGAGTCCGGTGCCGAAGGACACGAGCTCGGCCGACGCCCAGCCCAGCAGCAACACCGGGGTTTCCTTCCCGCCGGTGGGCACCACTGTCCTTATCATCCAGCACTCCAACCTCGGCTGGGTGATGGCCAAGGCCAGCGGCCTTGTCGTGTACACCTACGACAAGGACAAGAAGGGCGGGCCGCCGACCTGCACCGGAGCCTGCGCCTCGGTGTGGATTCCGGTCACCGGCATGCCCAAGCCCGGCCCGCCGGACAACTTCCCCGGCACCTTCAGTACGGTCACCGCGGGCGGGAAGAAGGTCATCACCTACAACGGCTATCCCCTGTACACCTACTCCGGCGATCGCGTGCTGACCACGAAGGGCAACGGCATCGACGGGGTATGGCACGTGATCAAGCTCTCCGAGAGCGACATCACGGGCGGGTGACGGCAGGTCAGAACCAGCAGCCCGCGCAGCCGCGCGGGCTGCTGGTCATTTACAGCGCGCTGATGCTGGCCATGCTGCTGGCCGCGCTCGGCGAGGACGCTGACCGGAACCTGATCAGTGCCAAGCCGCCCGACAGCACCGCGGGGACTAGGGCTTGCGCGCCACCACCACGCAGTAATAGGACTCGGCCGCGTTGTCGGGCACCACGTCGCCGGGGTCGGGCCGCCACTCCGGTGGCCAGGTCAGGCCGGGCTCGACGAGGTCCAGGCCGGACACGAGCTTCCTGACGGCGGAGCGGGTGCGGACGTGGGCCTGCTCGGTCGCCTCGTCGAAGACCCGCTCCACGTCGTTGACCGCGGGCACGGTATCCGGGGTGGCGTGCGAAATGGCCACGTGACTGCCGCCGGGGAACGGGTCGAGCAACGCGGCGATAAGCCCGGCCGGGTCGGATTCATCCGAGACGAAGTGCAAGATCGACAGGAACAAGAACGCCGTCGGCTCGCGGAAGTCGATCAGGCTCCGCAGCGCCGGGTCGCCCAGGATCTTCCCGGGTTCGAGCAGGTCCTGCTCGATGATCGCGGTGTTGGGCACGTTTTGCAGCATGGAGCGGGCGTGGGCCAGCACCACCGGGTCGTGGTCGACATAGACCACCCTGGCCTCCGCGCTGGCGTCCCGGGCGATCTCATGGGTGTTGCCGATGGTGGGCAGCCCGGCGCCGATATCGACGATCTGGCGGATGCCGGCCTCGTTGATCAGGTAGCGCACCACCCGGCGCAGGAAGGCCCGGTTCCATTGGACCGCGAGCTGCACGTTCGGCAGCTGCGCGATCATCGACTCGGCCACCGCCCGGTCCGCCGGGTAGTTGTCCTTGCCGCCGAGCAGGTAGTCATAGATTCGCGCGGCGCTCGGGATGTCGGGCCTGAAGGTGGTCCGCCAGTCTCCGTCGTCAGTCACTGAGCCCCCTCGCCGTGGCCCGCCCGCCCGCGATCCGCCAATCCTATCCCCGGTCAAAGCGGTCGCCCAGGCTAAAGGACCGGGCAGACCGGGCATAAACCTCGACGGTGAACACGGGCGGCGAATAGATTTTGGCTATGACGGGTGAGGCTGGCCAGGCTACGCCGCCGCGTCGGCTCGAACTCGTACCCGATCCGGCCGGCGCGTTCGGCGCGGTGCTGGCCGCGGGGACCCGCGCCCGCGAGGTCGACGGTGACCTGCGGGCCAGCCGCCAGAGCTTCGAGCGGGCCTATCAGCTCGCCGAGGGGGCCGGGGACGCGCAGGCCATGGCCCTGGCCGTGCTGGGCCTTTCCGGGCTGTGGGTCTCCGAACGCCGCACGGTCACCGGCGCGGTGCTGCTGGAGTCGCGGCTCGAGCACGTGCTGTCGCTGCTCGACCCGCATTCCTCGCTGGCGTTGCGCGTCCGCACCAGGCTGGCGGGGGAGGCCGACTACGTGCGGGGCGGGCACGACGCCATCCTGGCCCAGCTTGACGTGGCCCGGACGGCGGCCGATCCCGAGCTACTGGCCGAGGCGCTCAGCCTGGCGCACCACTGCCTGCTGGGTCCTGAGCACGTCGCGCTGCGCCGGGACCTGGCCGTGGAGCTGATCAAGACGAGCTTTCGCACCCGGCGGCGCAGCGACCTGCTGATGGGCCTGCTCTGGCAGACGGCCGACGCGTATTCGTCCGGCGACCCGCACGCCGGACGGCATCTGGGTGAGCTGCGCGATCAGCTCGGTCAGCAGAACCACCTGGCCGTGGCGTTCGTGGTCAGTGCCATCGACGTGATGCTGGCCATCCGCGCGGGTCGTCTCGACGACGCGGAATCGCTGTCTCGCGCGTGCGCCGCGAACGGCGCGGCCGCGGGCGACGTCGACCATGAATGGTGGTCCGGCGCCCAGCTGGTCACGATCCGCTGGTATCAGGGCCGGCTCACCGAGCTGCTCCCGGTGCTGCGCGACTGGGAGCACTCGCCGGACCTCAGCGCGGTGGACAACTCCGCGGTCGCCGCCCTGGCGGTTGCCGCGGCCCAGGCCGGGGACCTGCGGACGGCCCTCAGTTCGCTGCACGCCCTGTGCGGCAGCGATCTGGCCGCCCTGCCGCGATCCAGCAGCTGGCTCGGCACGATGAACGGCATCGTGGAGACCGCGGCCCTGCTCGGCGACGCCGAGGTGTCCGCCCGCGCCTATGACCTGCTCCGCCCGTACGCCGGCCTGCCGATGGTCGGCAGCCTCGGCATCACCTGTTTCGGCTCTGTTCATCACGCCCTCGGTGTCGCGTCGCTGACGTGCGGGCATCTGGACCAGGCGATCGATCACCTGCGGGCCGCCGTCCAGCACAACCTCGCCCTGGCTCACTGGCCCGCGGTCGCGGCATCCAGGCGGCGGCTGGCCGAGGCCTATCAGCGCCGCGGTCAGCCGGGCGACGCCGAGACCGCCCGGGACGAGCTTGAGACGATCGTGAGCCAGCGGCCGGCCCAGGGCCCGCCCGCCCCGGACGAGGGCGACCGCGATCTGGCCGGTCTGGTCGCGCAGTGCCACCGGGTCGGCCGGAAGTGGCGCCTGGCCTGGCGGGACCGGAACGTCCTGATGGACGACAGCATCGGGATGACCCATCTGGCGGTGCTGGTCGCCAACCCGCGCCGGGAGATCCTGGCCGCCGACCTGGCCGCGGGCCTGTCGGCGCTCGGCACCGCCGGCGACGGCGGCTCGGCCCATCCGGTGCTGGATCAGGCGGCCATCGCCGAGTACCGGAACCGCCTCAGGCGCCTGGATGCCGAGCTTGACCAGCGAGGAGGCGGGGACGCGGAAGCGCGTGCCGAGCGGGACTGGCTGGTCGCCCAGCTGGCGAGCGCGGCGGGGCTCGGCGGGCGCGTCCGGTCCTTCCCCGACCAGCGTGAGCGTGCCCGTGTCGCCGTGGGCAAGGCCATCCGCCGGGCGCTGGCCCGGATCGCCGAGGCGGACCCGGTCCTCGGCGACCACCTGCGGCAGACCGTGCACACCGGCGTCCGCTGCTCCTACTGGCCCGGCTGACCCGCGCGGGTACCGGCGTGGAACGGGATGGCACCGGATGGACCGCCACCCTCACGTATGGCAATGACTCATTCGTCCTCAAGGAGGAAATTGTGGCTCTGCGTGATTCCATGCGTGATTCCGCGGCCCAGTACCTGCGGCCTGGCGAGCCCATCCAGGCGGTGATCGGCGCGCAGACCGCGAGCGCCTGGCTGGCCGGGCTGACCGGTTTCCTGGTGTTCCTGAGCCTTAACAAGTACCGGATCATCGTCGCCACGCCGACCCGGATCGTGGTCCTGGACGCGGGCAAGACCAGCCTGAAGAAGGCCCGCGGGGTGGTGACCGAGCTGCCGCGTTCGACTCGGCTGGGCCCCGGCACGGGCGTGTGGCACCGCGTCCAGGCAGGCAACGAGACCCTGCGCGTGCACCGCCGCTTCTTCAAGGACCTCGAGGCCGCCGACTCGGCCCTGGCGATGGCCTGATCTCGCGTCCCGGGGTCAGGCGTCGGCCACCGCGTCCCTGTCGATCGTCGCGGCCCAGCTGGCCAGCAGGTTCAGCGCGTCGTCGGACGGGCTGCCGGGCTCGGCGGTAAACGCGCTGATCCGCAGGCCCGCGTCGGCGGCCAGGTCGAGCGCCTCGCAGGTCAAGGTGAGGTCGCCGACCACCGGGTGGTGCAGGCGCTTGACCCCGGTGCGGCGGATGCGCACGTTGTGCGCGTCCCACCAGGTCCGGAAGGCCTGGCTGCGGGTCGACAGCTCGCCGATGAGGCCGGACAGCGCCCGGTCATGGGGGTTGCGGCCGGACTCGGCTCGCAGCATCGCCACCATGTCCCGGGCCTGACGTTCCCAGTCCAGGTAGAAGTCCCGCGCGCCGGGATCGGCGAACATGAACCGGACCGGATTGGCGGGCTGGGCCGGGCTGGTCAAGACCGGGGAGTACAGCGCCCGGCCGAGCCGGTTCGCGGCCAGAATGTCCAGGTGCCGGTTCCGCACGAAGGCCGGCGTGCTGGCCATCGAGTCCAGGATGCGCTGCACGCTCGGCCGGACCTGCTGGCGGGCGGGGCGGTGGGCGGCCCGCGCCGCGGCGGTGCCGTTTGCCACGCGGACCAGGTTGAACAGGTACGCGCGTTCCGCCTCGTCGAGTTGCAACGCGCGGGCCAGGGCCTCGAGCACGCTTTCCGGGGCGCCCTGCGCGTTGCCGCGTTCCAGCCGGGTGTAGTAGTCCACACTGACTCCGGCCAGGAGCGCGACCTCCTCCCGGCGAAGCCTGATCCTGGCCCGCCGCGTGGTGAGGAAGTCGCGGATCTCTTCGCGGTTGCCCATGCCTACTACGGTACGTTCCGCGCGGATCAGGATGGCGAGCCGTCGTATGCGGCGCGCAGCCGGGCCTCGGCCGCGGGCGGCGCGTGCACGTGGTCCAGGCCCAGCAGGGCGGCGCCCACCACCGGCGGCACGTCGATCACCCGGACCTGCGCGTGCGGTGCGGCCTCCAGGAGCTGCCGGGTGACGCTGTCCATCAGCAGCGCGTGGCGCGCCGTGAGAACGCCCCCGCCGAGGACGACCGGAGTGGCCAGCCCGGTGAGGTCCAGGCGCCGCATCGCGTTGACGGCCATGACCGAGATCTCGTCGGCCAGGCGGCTCACCACGGCCTGGGCAACCGGGTCGCCCTCGTCCGCGACATGCAGCAGCAGGGGAGCCAGGCCGACCAGCTCGTCGTGGTCGATCTTCCCCTTGTGGATGCCGATCGTGATCTCCTCCACCCGGTCCACGCCGAAGTGGCTGGTCAGGTGCCCGGTCAGCGCCGTGGCCGGGCCGCGGCCGTCTTCGGCTCGGATCGAGTGCCACAGGACCTCCAGGCCGAGGCCGTACCCGCCGCCCCAGTCACCGGAGATCGTGCCCAGGGCGAGATACCTGGTCACCCGCCCGTCCGGTGCCACGCCGACCGCGTTGATGCCCGCGCCGCAGACCACCGCGACGCCCCAGTGCGGTTCCGCGCGGTCGGCCAGGCCGGACCGCAAGATGGCGAAGGTGTCGTTGACCACGGTCGCGGTCGGGCTCCAGCCCTGGGCCTGGACCGCCGCGGCGTGTTCGGCCTCTTCCTCGGGCAGGTCGGCGTTGGCCAGGCAGGCCACGGTGTGCATGGCCACCCAGTCGCGCCGGGAGGCCCGGACCTGGGCCGCGGCCTGCTTGACCACCGCGTCCAGGATGAGCACGGTCTGGTCGACGCCGACGTCGTGGGCGTTGATGCCAGGCCCGCGAGCCGAGGCGAGCAGCGTGCCGTCGCCGGCTACCAGCGCCACGTCGGTCTTGCTGTTCCCCCCGTCGATGGCCAGCACGGCGGGCTTGAGCTCGCGTGGCTGTGACCGTGGCAGCAGCGGATTGCCGGAAAAGGAATCAGCCAAGGCCGGAACCCTGATCCCCGCCGAGGGCGAACGCGAACAGGGACGCGGCGGTGTAGTCGTCGGCCGGTTCCACCGAGGGCCAGGAGACCACGTTGTCCTCGTAGCCGGCGGTCTCGTTGTTGAACGGCGCGAACTGGCCCGCGCTGCAGGCCCGCATGCCAGGGACCGTGCCCAGGCCCGCGAAGTTGCCGATGCTGCTCGGGCCGTCGGTCGTGGCGCCCAGCTGGATGGTGCCCCGGCCGGTCAGCGAGCCGGCCAGGTTGGCGATCTCGCTCTGCATGCAGTGCGGGAACACCGTGCCTGCGCCGACCACGAACGAGCTGCCCCATGCGTTCGCGCCCAGCGCGAAGTTCAGCTGCTGCTGCGCGAACGACTCGAACGCGTCCGAGCCGCCGTACTTCTGATACAGCGCGTCGGTGATGAACAGCCCGAACGCGTGCGGCGAGGCGTCCGAGGAACCGAGCTCGGCGCCGAGCGCGAACGGGTCGCCCCGGGACTGGTCCTCACCGGTCCGCAGCTGCGCGGCCATGTCGTCAAGCAGCGTGGCGGGCGCGACGGGATAACTCGAGGCCTGCCGCATGGCCTGCAGCAGCTCGGCTTCGGCGGCCGCGCCGTCGTCGTAGAGGTTGAACGTGTCCCCGTCCAGGGGATGGCCCTGGGCGATGTAGGCGCGGGCCCAGCGGGCCGCGGTGGCCAGGTCCGCGCTCAGCCGCCCGGCCGGGGCGCCGGTCGCCTCGTCGGCCAGGGCGATCTCGGCCGCGCCCCAGGCCATGTCGCTCTTCCACTGGGTGGCCGGGTAGTAGTCGTGCGGGAACGCGGTGACCAGCTGCCCGAGGTTGGTGGTCTTGGCCATCGCGTACACGCCCCGGGCCAGGCCGAGCAGGTGCGCAGCTTGCGCCGGGTCGCTGACGGCGGACAGCTGTGCGCCCAGGGCGAAGTCGGCGGCGAACCGGCCGGCCAGGTTGGGGCTGACCGGCTGGCCCGGCGGGGCCGCCTCGAACACCGGCCGGTACTTGACGAAGTAGGCCGTCGGCCCGGGGTTGCCGCCCGGGCTCACGTTCATCCGGTCCTCGGCCTGGGGCAGGAACCAGAAGTTGTAGTCGCCCTGGATGGTGTTGCTCGCGTTGCCGTTACCGATGCCGACCTGCGCGTACAGCACCTTGAGCGCGGGATTCCACAGCTTGGTGATCCACTGCAGGCCGAAGTCGGCCTCCGGCTGCAGACCCGGGTAGGAGCCGGGAAAGTCACGCGCCGCGATCAGCATGAGCGCGTCGGTGTAGCTGGCCGTGTAGGCGAACTTCTCGTACCCGCCGCCCGCGTCGAACCAGCCGCCCGCCACGTCGACCGGCCCGCCGATCTTCTTCAGCGTGCCGAGCAGGTTGTCGTTGCTGTCGTAGGCCGGGTCCGCGTAGATGGAAGCATTCTCGTCGGTCAGGTTGGCGGGCTGGCGGCCCAGGACCGACGGCACGACGTCGGGGCCGTCTCGCTCGGAGGTGAAGTACTGCACGGCGTTGTCGACCAGCTGGCGGTACAGCTGGGCGCCGGTGCCGACGACGAACGCCGGCGAGACCGCCGCGGCGGGTGAGAGCACGCGGACCCGGTAGACGCCAGGTACCCGCAGGCCGGAGAAGCTCAGCTGGTACACGGCCCGGTAGGCGGAGTTCCACGGCCCCGCGTCGGTGGTGGACGTGCCCCGGAAGGCCACCCCGTACGGGGTGGTGACCTCGAACCTCACCGAACGAACCGGCCTGGCCAGCATCACGTAGGCCACCTTCGACCCCGCGGTCGGATACCCCACCTGATTGACCCGGACCATGGGTGCGGCGGCCGGGACGGAGGCAGCGGCCGGGATGGCGGGCACAACCGCCGCCAGGGTGATGCTTGCTGCCGCCACTATCGCGGACCAGGTTCGTCTCATCTGCGGTCTCCTCAGGCCCAGGACAGGAAATGCGCGTTCTCCGCGATCAGCCGGTCGGTCAGGCATTCCGCCTGATCGGCCTGGCCGACCAGCGGGTGCGCGAGCAGCGCGTCGTACACTCGGTCGCGCCCGCCGCGGATCGCCGCGTCGAGCGCGAGTTCCTCGTACGCGTACACGTGCGCGATCAGCCCGCGCAGCAGGGGTTCGACGGGGGCCAGCGGGACCGGCACGGCGCCGTCGCGGCCGATCACGGCGGGCACCTCGATCACCGCGTCGGCGGGCAGGAACGGCAGCGTGGTCCCGTTGAGCGTGTTGACCACCTGGACATCGCGCCGGTCGCCGCGCAACGACACCAGCAGATCGACGGCCGCCTCGGAGTAGAAGGCGCCGCCGCGCTGGGCGAGCTGAGGGGGCTTGCGGTCAAGCGCCGGGTCGGCGTACAGCGCGAGCAGTTCGGTCTCCAGCCGGGCCACCTCCTCGGCGCGGGTCACCGCCCCGCGCTGGGCCGCCACGACCGCGTCGTGGTCGTAGTAGTAGCGCAGGTAGTAGGACGGCACCAGGCCCAGGTGCCGGACGAAATCCGCGGGCATCCCGGTGTGCGGCGCGATGTCCTCGGCGTGCGTGGCCAGCAGCTTGGGCAGCACGTCCGCCCCGTCCACCAGCACCGATCGTTCCCAGGTCAGGTGGTTCAGCCCGACGTGCCCGAGCGAGACCCGGTCCGGCGGCACCCCGAGCAGGGCGGCGAAGTGCCGCTGGAACCCGATCGCCACGTTGCACAGCCCGACGGCCCGGTAGCCCGCGGACAGCAGCGCCCGGGTGACGATCCCCACGGGATTGGTGAAGTCGATGATGAACGCTGAGGGCGAAGCCCGACGGCTGGCCCGTTCGGCCAAATCCAAGATAACGGGCACGGTGCGGAGTGCCTTTGCAAACCCGCCCGCCCCCGTGGTCTCCTGGCCTACGCAGCCGCAGTCCAGCGGCCAGGTCTCGTCGCGCCGGCGCGTCGCCTGACCGCCGATCCGCAGCTGGAACAAGATGGCGTCGGCGCCGTCGGTGCCGTCGTCCAGGCTGGCGGTCCAGCGGACCCGGCCCGGGTGCCCGTGCGCGGCCATGATCCGGTCCGAGACCGGGCCGACGACGGACAGTCGCTCGGCATCGGGATCGACCAGCACCAGCTCGGAAACCGAGGGCAGCAGCCGGCCGATGCCGTCGGCCAGCTCCGGCGTGTAGGTCGACCCCCCGCCGATCACCGTGAGCTTCATGAGAAGGCCTTCACCTGGTCGGCACCCGCCTGCTGCGCGACGTGACAGGCCGCTTCGTGGTGCGGTCGCAGCTCGGCCAGCACCGGCGTGACCTGCGCGCAGGTGTCGATGGCCAGCGGGCACCGGAAGCGGAACCGGCAGCCGGGAGTCGGATCGATGACCTTGGGCGGCTCGCCGTGGTCGGTTTCGGCCGCCATCGACAGCGGTGCGCGGGGGTCGGGCACCGCGGACAGCAGCAGCTGGGTGTACGGGTGCCGGGGGTTGGCTAGCACCTCCTCGATCGGGCCCGACTCCGCGATCTGGCCGGCGTACAGGACGATCAGCCGGTCCGCGACGTACCGCGCGCTGGCGATGTCGTGGGTGATGTACAGGATCGACACGCCCATCGAGTCCCGCAGCTCGGCCATCAGGTTCAGCAGCCCGATCCGGATCGACACGTCCAGCATCGAGACCGGCTCGTCGGCCAGGATCAGCTTCGGCCGCATGGCCAGTGCCTGGGCGAACCCGACCCGCTGCCGCTGCCCGCCGCTCAGCTCGTAGGGGAAGCGTTGCAGCATGTCAGTGCCCAGCCCGACCGCTTCGAACACCCGGGCCGCCTCGGCCGACCGCTCCTGGGCGGACAGCTCGGAACGGTGCAGCTTGAGGCTGCGCAGCACCCCGTGCTGGACCCGGAGCACCGGGTTCATCGAGCCGAACGGGTCCTGGAACACCATCGGCACCAGGCCGCTGTAGCGCAGCCGGTCGCGCCGCGAGCGGATCTGCGAGACCGGCTTGCCCTCGAAACAGACCTCGCCGCTGGTCGGCGGGTCGATAAGGGCCAGCATTCGGGCGATGGTGGACTTGCCGCTGCCGCTCTCGCCGACCAGCGCCACGATCTCGCGCTCGCCGATGGTAAAGGTCACGTCATCCACGGCGTGCAGCGTCCGGCGGGACAGGGTCCCGCCGATCTTGAAGAGCCGGGTCAGGTGGTCGACGCGCATCAGTTCGGTCGAGGTCATCGGCTCAGGCTCCCCTCGTGGCCGGCCTCGATAGGCAGGCTGCCGTCCTGGCGACGCAGGCAGCGCACCAGCGCCTGATCGAGCTGGTACAGCTCGGGCGCGACCTCGGTGCACCGCTGCACCGCGTGCGGGCATCGCGGGTGGAACCGGCAGCCCGTCGGGAGCCGGCCCAGGTCGGGCGGGTTGCCGGGGATGCCCTTGAGCGGGACCTTTGGGCCGCGGATAGAGGGGAAGGCCTCCAGCAGGCCGTGGGTGTAGGGGTGCAGCGGCCGGTCGAAGATCGTCCGGGTGGCGCCGAGCTCGTCGACCTGGCCCGCGTACATGACCATCAGCCGGTCAGAGAAGTGGCTGATCAGCGACATGTCGTGGGTGACGAAGATGACCGCGAAGCCGTAGGTTACCTGGAGTTCCTTGATCTGCATCATCAGCGAGCGCTGGGCCACCACGTCCAGGGCCGAGGTCGGCTCGTCCATGATGATCAGGTCGGGGGTGAACAGCATGGCCATCGCGATCATCGAGCGCTGCCGCATGCCGCCAGACAGCTGGTGCGGGTAGCTGCCCAGATGCACCGGGTCGATGCCGACCATGCGCAGGACGTCGGCGGACCGCCCGGCGATCTCCTCCTTGGTGAACCGGCCGTGCGCCTTCATCGCGTCCTTGAACTGCGCACCGATCGACTTGACCGGGTTCAGCGCGTTCATCGCGCTCTGCATGACCACCGACATGTCCCGCCAGCGGATCGCCGACAGCTGCTCGTCGGTCAGCCCGACCATCTCGGTGCCCTGGAACTTGACGCTTCCCTCGGCCACGCGCGCCGGCGGTGAGAGCAGCTGGGCGACGGCGAACAGCAGCGTCGACTTCCCGCAGCCCGATTCGCCCACGACGCCGAGGAACTCGCCGCGGTTGAGCGTGAACGAGACGTCGTCCACCGCCCGGACGTCAGCGCGATCCATGACGTAGTCGACACACAGGCCGCTGACCTCGAGCACCGGCGTGTCGGTCACGCTTTCCTCCGGGCAGGCTTGCGAACCGGCCGCAGGGCCGGGTTCCCGATCTCGTCGAAGGCGTAGTTCAGCAGGGCGAAGGCGGCGCCCAGCACGGCGATGCAGGCGCCCGGCGCGATCGCCCACAGCGGCTCGCCGGTCTGCAGGGCCGCGTTGTTCTCCGCCCAGTACAGCGTGGTGCCCCAGCTCACCGTGTTCGGGTCGCCGAGCCCGATGAACTGCAGGCTGGACGCGAACAGCACCGCGTACAGCGCGTTGGTCAGGAAGCTCGCCACGATCAGCGAGGTCATCGTGGGGATGACCTCGACCACGATGATGTAGAGCTTGCGCTCGCCGCGGACCCGGGCCGCCTCGAGGAAGTCCCTGTTGCGCAGCGTGAGCGCCTGCGACCTGAGCTGGCGCGCGGTATAGGACCAGCTGGTCACCGTGATGGCCGCGATCAGCACGAGCGTGGTCCCGCCGTGGGCGTAGGCGGCGATGATGATCAGCAGCGGGAACAGCGGGATGACCAGCAGCACGTCGGTCAGCACGTTGAGCGAGCTGTCCCAGATGCCGCCGAGGTAGGCGGCGGCCACCCCGATCAGGACCGCGATCCCGGTGGTGGCTACCCCGACCACCAACGCGATGATCAGCACGGTCCTCGTGCCCCAGACCAGCTGCGCGAACAGGTCCTGCCCGTAGTGATTGGTGCCGAGCAGATGGGCGCTCGAGAGCCCCAGCGTCGGGGCGTAGGCGTCCTGGGTCGGGCTGTCCCGGGCGATGACCCAGGGGAACAGCGCGATCAGGATGAAGATCACGAGCAGCACGGTCCCGGTAGTGGCCTTGCGGTTGGACCGGACGGCCCGGGCCACGCGGGCGAACGCGCGGCCGGCGGGGACCTGGACCGGAGTGGCCCGCGAGGTCTCGGTGGGGATCCCGGAAACTGGCATCGCCATGGCTAACGCGCCGTCCTCGTCCGCGGGTCGAGCAGCGAGGTGAGGATGTCCGCGACCAGGATCGCGAACAGCACCGCGACGGTGATCAGCAGGAACAGGCCCTGCATCAGCGGATAGTCCTCGCCGGACACCGCCTGCAGCAGCATGTACCCGACACCGGGGTAGTTGAAGACGTACTCGATGAGGATCGCGCCGCTGACCACGAAACCGAGCGACATGGCGAAGCCGGTCAGGTTCGGCAGGATCGCGTTGCGTGCCGCGTAGTCGAACATGATCCGCCGGCCCGGCAGTCCCTTGGCCCTGGCCATCCGCACGTAGTCCTCGGCCAGCGTGGTGATCATGGTGTTTCGCATGGTCAAGATCCAGGTGCCGATCGTGGTGATGAGCAGCGAGACGGCGGGCAGGAACGCGTGGTTGATCACGTCCTGGAAGAAGGTGAAGTTGAGGCCTGGCGTGTCGGTTGTCACGTAGTAACCACCCTGGCTGGGGAACCAGTGCAGGGTGAGGCCGAACACCAGGATCAGCACCATGGCCACCCAGAAGTACGGGATGGCCGAGGTGATCACGAACGTCGGCGGCACGATGCTGTCCAGCTTGCTGCCCCGGCGCCACGCGGACACGATGCCCAGACCGGTGCCGAGGATGAAGGCCAGGATGGTGGCCACCCCGACCAGGCCCAGCGTCCACCAGATCGCGCTGCCGATGACGGAGGTGACCGGGGCCGGGTACTCGTCAAGCGAGATGCCCAGGTTGCCGGTCAGCATGTGCTGCAGGTAGCCGCCGTACTGGGAGAGCAGGCTCTGCTGGGAGTTGACCCCGAACAAGATCTCCAGCGTGTGCAGGGTCTGCGGGGTGACGCCGTTCTGGTGGAACTTCGCCATCATGGCCAGCGCCGGATTGCCCGGCATCAGCCGCGGCAGCAGGAAGTTAAGGGTCAGCGCCACCCACAACGTGAGGACGAAGAAACCGAGGCGGCGCAGCGCGTATCTCAAGCTCGTCTGCTCCCTGGAATCAGCGGGACCTTCCGCGGGCCGGGAAGCCCCGGCCCGCGGAGGCAAACTTACTTCGGAGCCAGATGCAGCAGCACCTGCTCGTTGTCGGGGAACGCGTACGCGGACGGCTGGGCGTACGGGTCGCCCGGCGTCGGCCAGCCGGTGAAGGCCCCGGTGTCGTACTGGTACCAGTCCACCGCCTCAGTCACCGGGATGATCGGCACGTCGGTCACCATGACCTGCTGGATCTGGTTCATGATGGTCTGCTGCTCCGACGTGCTGGTGGTGGTCGCGTACTGGTCGAGCAGCTTGTCGGTCTGCGGGTTGCTGTAGCGCTCGTAGTTGCTGGCCGCCGTCTTGCCCACCGGCGCCGTGTCCGCGGAGTTCAGCCAGTTGTTCAGCTCGTAGTACGCGCTCGGGCCGAACGTCTGCTGGTCGTAGTAGGCCAGCTGGTACTTGCCGAAGAACAGGTCGGAGTCGAAGTCGGTGTTGGACAGGTTGTCCGGGGTGATCTGGATGCCGATCGCCTTGAGATCCTGCTGGATCACCTGCATCGACGCGACCCAGTCGGAGTAGTCGCCGATGTTGATGACGGTGAACGACAGCTTCTGCCCGGCCGCGTTGGCCATGATCCCGTCGGAGCCGGGGTGGAAGCCGGCCGAGGCCAGCAGCGCCTTGGCCTTCGCCGGATCGTAGCCGTTGCCCCAGCTCGACAGCGCCGAGTTGTTCAGCGAGCTGGAGAACGTCGGCGTGACGATGCCGGCCTGGTTCGCGGGCGGCTCGTAACCGGACTCGCCGATCGTGGAGACCCGGCTCCGGTTGATCGCGTACGAGATGGCCTGACGGACCTTGACGTTACTGAGCAGCGGGTTGGTCAGGTTCGGGATCAGGGAGACGTTCACCGTGGGCGGGAACCAGTAGTGGAAGTTCGGGTTCTTGGCCGTGTAGAAGGTCTGGATACTCGGGATGTACTGGGCGCCCCACTGCGCGCTGCCGTTGGCCAGGTCGTCGTTGGCCGTGTTGTTGCTCGTGTAGGCCGGGTACTGGATCTTCTTGATCTTCGGCTCGCCGGGCTGCCAGTAGTTCGGGTTGGCGGTGTAGGTGATGTCCTGCGGGCTGCACTTGGTCATCAGGTACGGGCCCGTGCCGACCGGCTGCTTGACCGGGTCCGTCTGCGGGTTGGCCAGCGTGGACCAGATGTGCTGGGGCACGATCGGCGTCTGGTCCGCGATGTAGTAGAAGTACGGCACCGCGCCGGCCGTGCTGAAGTCGAAGGTGACCGTGTTGCCCGTGGCGGTGACGCTGGACAGGACCGACCAGACCCCGGTCAGGTCCAGGCCCGGGTACTTCTTGATCAGGTTGAAGGTGTACGCCACGTCCGCCGCGCTCATCGGCGTGCCGTCGCTCCACTTGACGCCCTGGCGCATGGTGAAGGTCAGCGTCTTGTTGCCGGGCCCCCAGGTCCAGGAGGTCGCGAGCATCGGTGTGGTCTTGCCGTCCTGCAGCGGGTTCACGTAGACCAGCGGCTCGTAGACGAAGCCGACCGACAGCAGCGTGTCGGACGTATTGAGCGGGCTGAAGCCGCAGGTCCAAAGCGCGCCGTTCTCGTTCGAGAT
Organism: uncultured Actinomycetes bacterium; assembly: GCA_963819785.1. Taxonomy (GTDB): domain Bacteria; phylum Actinomycetota; class Actinomycetes; order Streptosporangiales; family Streptosporangiaceae; genus Palsa-504. Next base: position 172,718 of record CAWFXW010000037.1, read on the forward strand.
GGTCAGCGTGCTGTTCGTCGATGCGTTGGCGCTACTGGAGCCGGAGCCGGAACTGGAGCTGGCACCGGCGCTGCAGCCGGCCGCGAGCAGGCCGGCCGCGATGATGACCCCGTATGTGGTAAGGCGTCTCATGCCGTTCGTCCTTACTGCCGTTTCGTCCGCGGAACACGTCCGTTTGGGCCGATCGCGGCGGGGGAGCGTCCGCGGCCGGTACCGGGATCGGCCAATACGGGTTGCCCCTTTCCGCGAAGTTTGTTAGGACAGTATCCTAACTATCTGCCCGGAACAAGAACTCCCGGCGAACTGACTCGAGGCCTTAACATCTAGGCCCAGAGCCAAAGGAGACCGTGGTGACAGCCCTGTCGGACGGCGCGCGCGCGGACACGCCCGCCGGGCGCCCGGTGCCGGCTCTTCCGCCGCTGGATGGTACGGGGACGGGCCTGCTCGCGGCGCGTCCCTCGCTGATCAGGGCCATGAACGAGCAATTGCTGCTCGAGCACATCCGTCAGCGCGGCCCGTGCTCGCGAGCCGAGCTGGCCCGCTTCTCCGGCCTGTCCAAGCCCACGGTGTCCCTGGCCCTGGACAACGTGGAGCGGGCCGGGCTGGTCCGCATCGCCGGCCAGCGGACCGGCGTGCCCGGCCGTTCGGCCCGGCTCTACGAGATCCGGCCCGACGCCGGGCTCGTGCTGGGCCTGGACCTCGGCAACGAGTACGTCCGCGGCGCGATCGCCGACCTGACCGGCGAGATCAGGACCAGGGCCTCGCTGCGGGCCCACGCCACCAGCGTCCGGGCCCGGGTGGCCGAGCTGGTCGAGCTGGCCGACCTGCTGTGCGCGAACGCGCGCGTGACCCGGTCGGCCGTGACCCAGACCGTGATCGGGAGTCCCGGCGTCTACGACCCGCGCCGGAACGCCATGAAGCTCACCGGCGGGCTGCGCGGCTGGGACCGCCCGGCGGCGCTGGCCGGGCTGCGCGAGGCGTTCGGCCGTTCGCTGGTGATGGAGAACGACGTGGACGCCGCGGCGCTGGCCGAACGGGCGCTCGGCCACGGCCGTGAGGTCGACAACTTCGCCTTCGTGCACATCGGCACCGGCATCGGCATGGGCCTCATCCTCGGCGGCCAGCTGCTGCGCGGCGCCCACGGGGTGGCCGGGGAGATCGCGTTCATGCCGCTGTCCGGCGGCGCGGGCGCCGACGAACAGGAGGCGCGCAAACGCGGCACGCTCGAGGCGGCCGCGTCGGCCGCCGGGATCGTCCGGGCCGCGCGTCGCGGGGGCATGCGCGGTCCGGTCTCCGCGCGCCGCGTGTTCGAGGCCGCGGCGGCAGGCGACGCGCGGGCCCAGGCGGTCGTGGCCGAGGAGGCGGTCCTGGTGGCCAAGACCATCTGCGCGGTCATCACCGTGGTCGACCCCGACCTGATCGTGCTCGGCGGCGGCATCGGCCGCGCCCCGGGCTTCGCCGAGTCGGTGACCGCCGAACTCGACCGGATCGCGCCGGTGATGCCCGCGATCAGGGTCAGCGCCCTGGGCACCGACGCGGTCACCGACGGCTGCCTGGCCGCGGGCAGCGAACTGGCCTGGGGTCAGGTCATGACCGCGCTGCCGACCGCGCCCTCGGGTTCCTTACCTGGTCTTTATCTGCCGAACAGCTCCCACACGTGGCTGAAGAACCAGGTCGGCTGCGTGATCCCCGAGCAGGTGCCCGCGCCCTTGGTGCCCGGGCAGCCGCCGTTATCGCGCTGCAGCGCCCAGAACGACAGCGTGCCGATCCCCATCCGGTCCGCCCACAGCAAGAGCGCGATCGCCTGCGCCTTGGTGAACGTCTCGTCCGGGCCGAAGTCGTCGATGCCGGGCATCTCGGTGACGCCCACCATGTGCCACAGCTGCCTCGACGGCTCGCCGGGGTAGAGCGTCTGCAACTGGCCGACCAGAGCGGACGCGGCGCTCTGGGTGTCGGTCAGCATGTTCTGCTGGGTCCCGATGAAATAGTCGAAGGTCAGCAGGTTGACCGTGGAGATCTTGGCCCCGTCCGCGACCGCGTTCTGCAGGACGCCGAGTTCGGCCGCGGGCAGCCCGGTGGGGAAGGTCGGCAGGGTGTAGGAGAACTGGATGTTCCGCCCGTGGGCCGCGGCCCAGGCCTCGGTCTGGGCGACCGCCTCGTTGCGCCGGTTGATCCCGGCGGTGTTGGTCACCGAGTCGCCCTCGATGTCCAGGTCGATACGGGGCACGTTATAGGTCGTGATCAGGCTCTCGAAGACCTGGGCGATCGAGGACACGCTCATGCAGCTGTCCGCGAGTTCGGTCCCAGTGGTGTCGGCGGTGAAGCCGCCGAACGACGGGATGACATTGCCGCCTCCGGCCTGGATGGCCGCGATGTCGCTGCCGAAGCTGGCCTGCGAGATCGGCTCGCTGGTGCTGCCGTCCCAGTACGCCGTGCACGACCCGGGCTGGTCGGTCTGGAGGAAGGCCAGCGACAGGAAGCGGGCCCCGGATTGCCCGGACAGCGCGGCGAGCCCGGTGCTGGTGTCGTAGGTCTCGAAGTACGGGGCGAAGACGTGCTGTGGCAGGCCGGGACCGTGCAGGCCGCCGGTGCTTGCCCCGGTGCTTGCCCCGGTGCTTGCCCCGGTGCTTGCTCCGGTGCTGGCTGCGGCGCTGCCAGCTCGGGCGTTCGCTCCCGATGCGGCGGCGCTCGCCGCGGGTGCGGCCAGCCCGATCGTGGTCACCGTGGCGGTGGCGGCGGCTAGCGCGGCCAGGCTCGCGGCGTGTCGTTTCATGCGCGAATCCCCTCGGTCAGACGGCCCCCCATTGGCCATCCACCCCCAGCTACACGCCTCCTTATTCAAATAGGAAAGTTTCCTATTTGAATCCAAGCCCACTCCGTCACGCGGGTCAAGAGCCCAGCCACGGCCGGTCCCGAGATGCCGCCTCCCCGGCTGGCGCCCGTTGGCACACTCGCGCACCCCATGAATCACCAGCACCGGCAGCCCTGCGGCGCGCGACCGGGTTTCCAGGTCGATGTGACGTTGTACCTGCAAGAACAGGCACGATGCGTCATCGACCAGCAAACCCCGCGGCCGCCAGCCCGCCTCCGCGCCTGAGCCTCAGCGCAGGTAGGACGCGCCGTTCAGGTCCAAGATGGCGCCGCTGGCCCATTCGGCCTGGTCAGAGGCAAGGTAGATGACCGCGGCCGCGATCTCCTCGGGCGTCGCGACCCGGTTGAACGGGCTCTGCGCCCGGATCTCCTCGCCCCGCGCTGAGGACAGGTCGGCCTCGGCCATCTCGGTTTCGACGTATCCCGGCGCGACCGAGGCCACCGAGATGCCGGACGGTGCCAGTGCGCGCGCCATTGACTGCCCGAACGCGTTCAATCCCGCCTTGCTGGCCCCGTAGGCCGGGTGCCGGGGCTCGCCGCGGAACGCGCCGCGTGAGGTCACGTTGACGATCCGGCCGCCGGCCTGCTTCATGTGCTGGACCGCGCACCAGGTCACGTTGGCCGCCCCGGTGAGGTTGACGGCCATGGTCTGTTGCCACGTGTCCTGCCACAGCTGGTAGGAGACCTCGGTGATCGGGTGCCACAGGTAGATGCCCGCGTTGTTGACCAGGACGTCCAGCCCGCCCAGGTCGGCGGCGGCCTGGTCCACCATCTGCCGGACGGCTCCGGCGTCGGCCAGGTCCGCGCGGACGACCGTGTGCCCGCTGCCGGGCAGGCCCGCGAGCACATCCCGGGCCAGCACGGCCGAATAGCGATAGTGCACCGCCACCCGGTCGCCCTGACCGGCGAACGCCTGCGCCACCGCCCGGCCGATGCCGCGGGAGGACCCGGTGACCAGGACCGCGCGCGATTTCGAGGCCGTCATTTCTCCTCGCACAGGGACAGCAGCTTGGTCGAGGTGGCCAGATTCCTGGCCGTGGCCGCGATGCTGTGCTTGCCCGGGGGGACGACCCCCCCAGTCCCCCCCGCGCCGGGCTTGCCCGTCTTCCCCGGCGCGCCGATGATGCGGAACACCGCCTGGCCCAGCTCGCTGGTGCCGAAGCCGTCCGGCGTGTGCAGGTACAGGGCCGGGCCGGTCGCGGTGACGGCGTCCCGGCTGCCCTTGGCCGCGGACGCGCTCTCGGCGGCCTTGATGCGGTCGAGCACATCGGCCGGGAGTTCGGCGTTGAGGAACACCACGTGCACCAGCCTCGGGTTCGGCTCGTCCCGGTAAGGGTTGGTGTCCAGGATCCGGGCCAGTTCGTCCCGGGACAGGACCACCACGGACGACCACAGCCCGAACGCCTCGGTGATCGCCGCCTCCAGCGCCGAGGCCAGCTTGGCGGTGTCCTCCTCGCCCGTGCTGAACAGCACGTTGCCGCTCTGGATGTAGGTCGTCACCCCGGTATGGCCGAGCGAGGCGACTACCTCGCGCAGCCCGGCCATGGGCACCTTGTTCCGGCCGCCGACGTTGATGCCGCGCAGCAGTGCTACGTGTGTTGCCATGCTCGCCATTGTGCCGGACTGGGGTCCGAAAATTTTATCCCGAACGGGCCGTGGCTCGTGCTCCCCGGCCCGGCTAAGAGTGTGCCCGGCTGTAGTGCTCGGCGAGCACGTCGTCGCCGAAGTCGCTGCGCGGGCGGCGCAGCACGGTGTGCGCGTGGTTCCCGTCGGCGGTGGTGTCGTACTCGATCAGCAGGTCGTCGCCCTGCACCCGGTAGTAATGCCTGGTGCTGGACCGCACCGGTCCCTCCCAGGCGAAGTGCAGCTCGGCGCCGGTGAGCCGGGCCGTCTCCCGCGCCGCGAGCTCGGCGGGCAGCCGGTCGAGGTAGAGCGTGACCAGCTCGCCGAGCACCGCCCGGGCGCCGGACCCGAGCTGGCCGGCGGCCACGCCGAGCGGCTCGATGCCCTCCCGGGCCCGGGGACTTGTGCCGGTCCTGATGTCGCCGGGCGCCTGCCCGGAGACCACGGCCAGATCCCGTTCGGCCGGTTCCATGGCCCCCAGGAGCGCCTGGGCCAGGTCCTCTTCCGGGGCCAGCGGCCGCGACACCGGCCGTCCCGCGTAGCTGACGCAGGCGGGGTTGGCGCCGAAGAAGACCGGGGCGGGGGAGATTCGGTCGCCGGCCACGGTCATGGTCACCGACAGGTGGTGCCCCTCGAAACGCCACGACCACGGCGCATCCCCCGCGGGATCGCCGAACACGTTCACCCAGTAGTCGTTGCTGTGCCGCCCGCGCCGCCACTGTTCCCGCCGGTCCAGCACCTCCTCCAGGGCGATGATGCTCATCGCCTGCGCGTAGGCGTGCTCGCTGAGCCCGGTGGCCAGCAGCCGGTGGGCGGCCTTGCGCGGGGTCGGGCTCATCTGGGCGATGGAGGCGCCGGGCCGGCTCCGCGGCCGGTATTCCAGCCACCGGCGCGCGGTGTCGTCCTCGAACGGCTGAGCGGCCAGCGCCCGCTGCTCGTCGTCCAGCGTGGCCAGCAGCGCAAGGGCGGCCGACCGCATCGTCTCGGGCACTTCATCGCCGGCCATGCTCCCGGTATATCAGCCAGGCCGGCGATAATAGGCCGGTGACCACGCCTAGCTGGGACGACGCGTACGCCGGGAGCAACCCGCCACCGTGGGACCTGGGTGCGCCCCAGCCTGCCTTCGTCCGGCTGGCCGCGGCCGGCCTGCTGACGGGTCAGGTCCTGGACGCCGGCTGCGGCACCGGCGAGCAGACCCTGCTGGCCGCCTCGTCCGGCGCGGACGCCCTGGGCGTCGACGTCTCCCCGCTGGCCATCGAGCAGGCCCGCGGCAAGGCGGCCACCCGCGGGATTAAGGCCCGGTTCGAGGTCGCCGACGCGCTGAGCCTGGGTGATCTCGGCCTGAGCTTCGACATCATCATCGACAGCGGCCTGTTCCACGTCTTCGACGACGACAACCGGGCCCGGTACGTTTCCAGCCTGGCCTCGGTGTTGCGCCCGGGCGGGCGGCTGTACCTGATGTGCTTCAGCGAACGGCAGCCAGGGGCGTTCGGCCCGCGCCGGGTCACCCAGAACGAGCTGCGCGCCGCCTTCGATGACGGCTGGACGATCGTCGCCATCCAGGCCGATGAGTTCGGGCTCAATCCGGGAGTCTTCCCGACCACGACCGCGCAGGCCTGGCTGGCCACCGTCGGCCGGGATTGACCGACCTCACCCGGCTGTGCCCCGGCGCCGGCCACATGCCCAGCCGGCCGAACAGCGCCACCAGCGCCGGCACCAGCAGGGAACGGACCGCGATCGCGTCCAGGACGACCCCGAGCGCCATCGTGATCGCGAGCTGCCGGAACTGCTCGAGCGGGATCACGGCCAGCATGGCGAAGCTCGCCGCCAGGGCCACCCCGGCGGTGGTGATGGCCCGCGATGCCCCCGGCGCGGCGACGGCAACCGCGTCCGGCACCGGCCGTTGCCGCGCCTCCTCCCAGATGCGCCCGACCACGAACACGTTGTAGTCCGAGCCGAGCGAGACCAGCAGCACGCCGGCGGCGAAGGGGACGAAGTACACCATGTCGGCCGAGCCGAGGACGGCCCGGCAGATCAGCATGGCCAGCCCCAGCGTGGCGAACACGGCCAGGACACTCGCGGCCAGCAGGTACACCGGCGCGAGCAGCGAGCGCAGGAACAACACGAGCAGGATCAGCGTCACCGCCATGATCGCGAGCGCGACCCGTCCCAGGTCGCCGAACACCGCGCTGATCGAGTCGCCGATCAGCGCCGTCTGGCCCGCCACCTCGAACCGCACCCCGGACAGTCCGGCCTGCCGGCCGAGCGCGGGCAGGCGGTCCTGCAGCGCCCGGACGCGGCTGATCGCGGTCGCGTCGAGCGGGTCGGTCTTCTCGACCACCACGAACCTGGCGGCACCGCCCGAGCTGGCCAGCATCGGATTCAGCGAAGCCGCCCCGCCTGATCCGCCCGGCTGACCTGATCCGCCCGGCTGACCTGATCCGCCCGGCTGACCTGATCCGCCCGGCTGACCGGGGAAGTCGGCCGGGCCAGCCAGTTCGGCCACGCCCGGCTGCCTGGCCAGCTCGTCCTGCAGCCGGGCCAGGGCCGCGGACCGCCCGGCCACGGCGGGGCCGATGACCAGGATCTCGGTGGGGGACAAGATGCCGGGCGCGAACCCGTCGGTGGCGGCGGTGCTCGCGCGTACCGCGGTCGCGGCGGCCGGGAGCTCTCCTATCAGCGGCGACCCGAGGCACAGATCCCGGGCCACCCAGGCGGCGCCGAGCAGCCCGGCGGTGCAGGCCGCCGCGATAAGCAGCGCCATGGGCCGGGTCGCGGCGAACCGCGCCGCTATCAACCCCGGCCGCGGCGCGGGCTGGCCCGCGGCGCCGCGCCGCCGCAGCCGGACCGGGACGCGACGGAACAACAGCCCGCCGAACACCGCCATGAGCGCCGGTCCCAGCGTCATCGAGACCACCATCGCGGTCAGCACGGTCAGCGCCAGCCCCGGCCCGAACGCCCGCAGCAGATCTGTCCTGGCCACGGCCAGCGACGCGGTGGCGGCCGCCACGATCAGGCCCGCGGTCGCGATGATCGGCGAATACTCGGCGGTAGCCAGCCGCGCCGCCTGGACCCGCGGCACGCCCTCGGCCAGCCGGGCGCGCATCCCGTCCAGGAAGAACACCGCGTAGTCGGTGGTCACCCCGAGCAGCAGCACCACGAGCACCGGGTCCAGGTCCGGCGGCAGCGAGATCCCCATCCGCTGCGCCGTCCAGGCCACGAGCCGGACCGCGAGCACGTAGACGGCACCCGCGCAGGTCAGCGCGGCCAGCGGCGCGCCCACCGACCTGAAACGCAGACCCAGGATCAGCGCGATGGCGAGCACGGTGCACAGCTCGACCCAGAACACGTGGCCGTTGATGATCTGGCTCTGCGCGTACTCGGCCGGGATCGGGCCGGTCACGCCGACTACGTGGTCGGCCGGCTGGTTGAGGTACCAGCGGGCGTACTCGTTCGCGCCCGCGGTCTGCTGGCTGAACGACGTGCCAGGCTGGAAGTACAGGAACGTGATGATCGTGGTGGAGTGCTCCGCCGTGCCCACCAGCAGGCCTGCGGTGTTCGGCAGCGGGAACGCGCGGGCCAGGCCGGCGATGCCACCGGGCGGGCCCGGGCTAAGCGGCCCGGTCAGCCCGGCGGTGCTCAGGTCCTCGGCCTTGGCCAGCGCCTCGGCCACCCCCGCGGCCGCGGCGGCCTGGGAGAGCTGCCCCAGCGGGCTGGCCACCTGCCGGTCGGCGGCCAGCGCCTGGCGGACCGCCCGGACCTGCGTCGCCGTCGGCAGGCCATGCGGATCCCGCTGCACGACGGCCACCGCGGCGTCGAGCGGGAAGCCGAACAGCTGGCCGGCGTCGGCCTCGGCGTGCGCCGCCGGGGAGCCCGGCGGGATCAGCTCGGACAGCCCGCCGGTGGTGGGGTTCAGCGGCGGCAGGAAGACGATGGCGGCCGCGACGGCGGCGGCCCACCCGGCGATGATCAGGAGGCGCAGGCTGACCACTACCGCGGCATAGCCGCGGGCCAGCACGCCCACCGCCGCCTTCGGCTGGCCTGGAGTAGGCATCACGAGTATCCCCACTACCCGCGAATGCGCTCGCTACTGCTCCCGTCGCAGACCATCGTGAACCGGCAGAAATCCTCAATCGCACGGTTCGATGGCCGCGGGTCGGCTAGAACGGATCGGGTGCGGGATCGGAACGGCAGCGACGGGACGCGGCGCAAGCCGGCCCGGCTGCTGCTCGCGGGCGGCGCCCTGGCGGGCCTGGTCTGCTCGGCATGCGGCAGCGGATCCAGCAGTTCCGCCCCGCCCGCTGCGACCAGGCTGGCCAGCCCGGCCAGTCCCGGATCGGCCCGCAGCCTGGCGCCCGGCGCGGTGTCTGCCGGGCCGCCGCCGTCCTGCCCGGCCGAGGTCTTCTCCCGGATGACCGAGGCCCAGCGGGTCGGCCAGCTGTTCCTGGTCGGTATCGCCGGCGCGCCGGCCGCCGACGTGGCTCAGGCGGTCCGGACCTACCACTTCGGGTCGCTGCTGTGGCAGGGCACAAGCACCGCGGGCGTGGCCGTAGACCGGCGGGACAGCCAGGCCATCCAGGCGCTGGCGTCACCGGCCGCCACGGCCGGGGTCCGGTTCTTCATCGCCGCCAACCAGGAGGGCGGCCAGGTCCAAGAACTCAAGGGGCCCGGGCTCAGCGTGATCCCGCCCGCCCTGGCCCAAGGCCAGCTGTCCGCCGCCGAGCTGCAACTGCAGGCGGCGGCCTGGGGTCGTCAGCTGCGATCGGCGGGCGTCAACCTCGACCTGGCCCCGGTAATGGATGTCGTCCCGGCCGCGACCGCGAGCCAGAATGCGCCGATCGGCGCGGTGCAGCGGGAGTTCGGCCACACGCCGCAGGTCACAGGCAGCCACGGCGCCGCGTTCATCCGCGGCATGCGGCAGGTCGGCGTGGCCACCACCGCCAAGCACTTCCCTGGTCTGGGCCGGGTCGTCGGCAACACCGACTTCAGCTCCGGGGTAGTCGACACCAGCACCGGACCGGACAGCCCGTATCTGCAGTCGTTCCGTACGGCCATCAACGCCGGGGTGTCGTTCGTCATGGTCGCCCTGGCTACCTACACCCGCATCGACCCGCACCACCTGGCTGCGTTCTCCTCGCGGATCATCGGCGGGCTGCTGCGCAAGCAGCTGCACTTCTACGGCGTGGTCGTCTCCGACGACCTAGGCGCGGCGGCCGCGGTCGCCGGCCTGTCGCCGGCCAACCGCGGCATCGACTTCCTCGCCGCCGGAGGTGACATGATCACCTCCCAGAGCCTGCCCGCGGCGATCGCCATGGACAAGGCCATCCTGGCCCGTGCCGCCGCCAACACCTCGTTCCGTACCACGGTGAACAACGCCGTCGTGCAGATCCTCGACGCCAAGCGGGTCGCTCACCTCTTGCCGTGCCTGTGATTTTCAGGATGAGGAGGAGGAGCTGAGCGGCTGGGTGAGGTCGTAGACGGTCTGGCCGCCGACGGTCTCCTTCTTGAAGTGGGCGGCCACCCAGGACGCGATGGCCGAGGATCCCCGGCCGCCGCCGAAGCTCTCGCTGCCCTGGCCGATGTAGTAGTGCACCTCGTGCTTGGCCACCAGCTCCTTGAACGCGGCCAGCGTGGGCCACGGGTCGGTCCCGTTGAACCCGCCGATGGCCATCACCGCGTCCCCGGTCGCCAGCTCCAGCGGCGCCGCTCCCGTGGATCCCTCGGTCGTGGCCACCCACCTATAGGACGACGCGTCCTGCTCGAGCAGCTTCACCAGCGCGCTGCTGACCTGGGTGTTCCCGCCCAGTCCGCCGCCCGCGCCGCCGAAGCCGCCCACGCCGCCTGCGCCGCCGAAGCCGCCCGGGGCACCCGTGCGGCCGGTCCCGCCCGCCTGCGTCCCGGTCCCGCCGAACTGCCCGGCCCGGGAACCCGCCTCCGGTCCCGCCCGGCCGCGTGCCGTTGGGCGGCGAACCGCCCGGCCGCCCGCCCGGGAAGCCGCCGCGCCCGCCGGGCCCGCCGCCGAACCCGACCGTGGCCGGGCCCGCGCTCGGGATCGCGCCGGTGTGCGCGGTGTTGATCGTGTCCAGCGCGTAGGCCGCGGGCCCGGCCAGTCCCGCCACCATGGCCAGCCCCACCGGCACCAGCACCAGACGGCGGAACGACACCGCCCGGGCCAGCCAGGGACCTGCCAGCAACGCGATCGCCGAGAGCACGCCCGCGACCAGCACCACCCAGCGCAGCCAGGGCAGCCATTCCGGCGTCCGGTTCAGCAGGATGTACGACCAGACGGCCGTCACCACTACGGCCGCGGCCGCCACCGAACGCCCGGCCCAGCCGAGCCCCCGCTGCTGTACCGCCTCGGGGGGACGACCCCCCCAGGCCCCCCCGCTCAGGGCCATCGCCCCGATGCCGACCAGCGCGCCGATGCCCGGGGCCAAGGCGACCATGTAGTACGGGTGGATGATGCCGCTCATGAAGCTGAATACCACCCCGGTAACGATCACCCAGCCGCCCCACAGCAGGGCGGCGGCCCGGGTCCGGTCGGTGCGCACCGCCCGCCGTGACACCCACAGCATCGCGGCCAGGCTGATCAGCGCGGCGGGCAGCAGCCAGCTGATCTGCCCGCCAAACTCGGTCTGGAACAGCCGCAGCAGCCCGGTCGAGCCGCCGAACCCTCCACCACCAATGGACCCGGTTTCGCTGCCGTCGAGGCGCCCCAGGCCGTTGTAGCCGATGGCGAGCTGCAGGATGTTGTTGTTGGTCGACCCGCCGAAGTAGGGCCGGTCGGCTGCGGGCACCAGCTCCGCGATGAGCACCCACCAGCCCGCGCCCACGATGATCCCGGCGCCCATCAGCACCGTCTGCCACAGCCGCCGCAGCCACCGATGCGGCGGCCCGGCCCACAGGTAGGCGACCGCGAAGCCCGGCACGACCAGGAACGCCTGCGCCATCTTGGCCAGGAACGCGAAGCCAACCAGGACCCCGCAGAACACCAGCCACCGCGCCCGCCCGTTCTCGATCGCGCGCACCAGGGCGTACGCCGCCGCGGTCATCAGCAGCACCAGCAGCGCGTCCGGGTTGTTGAACCGGAACATCAGGGCCGCCACTGGCGTCAGCGCCAGCACCAGCCCGGCGATCAATCCGGCCGGCGGCCCGAACCACCGCCGCACCGCCGCGTACAGCAGCCCCACCGAGGCCACGCCCTCCAGCGCCTGCGGCACCAGCATGGACCACTGGCTGAATCCGAAGATCCGGCCGGACAGCTCCATTACCCACAGCGAGGCCGGCGTCTTGTCCACGGTGATGAAGTTGGACGAGTCGAACGAGCCGAAGAAGAACGCCTTCCAGCTCTTGGTCCCGGCCTGGACGGCGGCCGCGTAGAAGTCGTTGGCCCAGCCGTTCCTGGTCAGGTCCCACAGGTACAGCAGCGCGGTGAGCGCCAGCAGCCCGAGCAGCGCCGGGCGCGCCCAGCCCGGATCGGTGTCAGGCCCGCGCAGCAGGCGCCGGGCCCGGTTCCGCGTGGGCCGCGGCCGGGTGCGAATTGAATGCCTCGCTACGGAGGTGGTCGCGCTCAATTGACTCTCCTTGATCAGCTTTATCAGCCCTGGACCTGCCGAAGACCCAGGTTCGGTACAGCACGAATCTGATGACGGTGGCCACCAGGTTGGCGGCGATGAGGACCGAGACCTCGAGGCCACGGCTGGCGACATGCAAGATGGCCAGCGCGCCCGAGGTCAGCGCCAGCCCGATGCCGAACGCGATCAGACCTTTGACCTGATGGCGGCCGGCGTGCTGCCGCCCGCTGATCCCGAAGGTCAGCCGCCGGTTGGCGGCGGTGTTGGCCACCGCGGTCACCAGCAGGCTCAGCACGTTGGCCGCCTGGGCCGACATGACGCCGCGCAGCAGTAGGTACAGCAGCACGTATGCAATCGTCGAGGCGATACCCACCATCATGAAGCTGGCGACCTGCAGCGGAAGCTCACCGGAAGCACGGCCGCTGGCCAGTGCGGACCCCCGAAGCCGCGGCACCTTGATCGAGCCCCGGGCCAGCCCGCTGCCGAGCCGGACCATGCCGCGCAGGTCGGCGAGTGCGGTGGCCACGACGTCGACCCGGGAGTCGAGGTCGTCGATCCAGTCGACCGGGATCTCGTGGATACGCAGCCCGGCGCGCTCGGCCAGCACGAGCAGTTCGGTGTCGAAGAACCAGCCGGTGTCCTCGGTCAGCGGCAGCAGCGCCAGGGCCTGTTCCCGCCTGATCGCCTTGAACCCGCACTGCGCGTCGGAGAACCGGGTCCCCATACTGGCGTGCAGCAGCAGGTTGTAGCTGCGGGAGATGAGTTCGCGCTTGGGTCCCCTGATCACCCGCGACCCCCGGGCCAGCCGGGTGCCGATGGCCACGTCACTGTGGCCGGACAACAGCGGCGCAACCAGTGGCGACAGCGCGTTCAAGTCTGTCGACAAGTCGACATCCATGTACGCGAGAACCTCGGCGTCGCTGTGCGACCAGACGGCCCGCAGCGCCCGCCCCCGTCCCGGCTGCTCCGTGCGCACCGCCCGCACCTCGTCGAAATCCCGGGCCAGCCGGTTGGCGATGGCCCAGGTACCGTCGGTGCTGCCGTTGTCCGCGATCGTGACCCGCGCGGTGAACGGGAAGCCCTCGCGCAGATAGCTGACCACTCGCCGCACGCTCGGCGCGAGATCACGTTCCTCATTACGCACAGGAATCACAATGTCCACCTGCAGAACTGTCATGGTCATGAGCATCGGCGGCCAGGCTCCGCGGTGCCTGAGGCGAAGTTATGTACGCGCTATGAGCAGGAAATCTCCTCCCGGAGGACCACCTCGCCACCCCTGACCTTGCATTTCGTCCGGGGTGTGGCGGCGGACCGGGGCCAGCGGGAATACGGGCTGGCCGGGCGGGAGCTCTCCGGCGCAGGCGCAGGCGCAGGCGCAGGCGCTGGCCGCGGACCAGCGGGTGACAGCTTGGGCACAGGAGCTGAATCGGGCCGGGCTGGACGGCGGGACGGACGCGCTGCGGGCCCGCGCGTTCCTGGAAATCCTGGCGGCGACCTATGACGGTCGGTGAAGCGGCTTCGGGTCGTTTGTCGCGGTGGCCAGGTCGTTCGCCTCTGCCGCCGCGCGAGTCATGGCGAGATCCTGTCTCAGGAAGGAGTTGGGCAGAGCAGCACGTTCTCGCAAGGCTCCTCCGCGTGGAGGCGTTATGGCGCGGAAGGTCACGGTAGTGGCGATAGCCGCCGCTATCTTGCTGACGGCCACGGGTTGCTTGACTCCGCTGACGTCGCAGCAACCCTTGACGCCGGCCCCCACCCCGGCAAAACCGCTGGTTGGTGTCTACGAACCGGAAGCGCCGGGTAGCTGGTCGCAGATCGCGGAGTTCACCGCCGCGACCGGCGTCACGCCTGGGATCGTCGTGTACTACTCGCCGTGGAACGGACCGTTCAGCGGGTCATTCGCGCAGACGGCCTGGGACCACGGCGCCTACGTGCTTGTCCAGCTTGAGCCGAGAGGCGTGACGCTAGCGTCCATCGCCGCGGGTGGCTCAGACGCCTACCTGCGTTCCTACGCTGCCGCCGTCGTCACCTTCGGCCATCCGGTGATCTTGTCGTTCGGCCACGAGATGAACGGCACCTGGTACCCCTGGGGCTACGGCCACACGTCGTCCGCTGTGTTCGTGGCCGCGTGGCGGCACGTCGTGCGGGTCTTCCGCGCTGCGGGAGCAGCGAACGTCACCTGGCTGTGGACGGTCAACTCCATCCAGGGGGCTTCGAGTTCGCTGAGCCAGTGGTGGCCGGGCGCGGGGTGGGTCAACTGGGTCGGTATCGCCGGCTACTACGCCCGGGCCACGGATACCTTCGGCTGGCTGTTCGGCTCCACCATCGCCGGAATCCGCGCGTTCAGCAGCGCACCGCTGCTGATCGCCGAGACCGCCGTGGGCACCACGACGGACCGGGAAAGCCAGATCGACGCGCTGTTCGCGGGCGTCCGCGCGGCGCGTCTGGCCGGGGTGGTCTGGTTCGACGCCGCGCAGCATGCTGGCCTGTACCACCAGGACTGGCACCTCGAAGACGACCCGGACGCTCTCGCGGCGTTCACCGCGGCGGTAGCGAGTTACCTGGGCAGGTGAGCTCGGGCCGACCCAGCCCGAATCGGGAAGAATGGCGGTTCAATCGGGACTTTGGACACCTCCCTCGTGGCCGGCGCGGGACCGAAGCTGGAAAGGACCTTTCCGATGCGGGAGGGGCTTTCATGCTCGAGGCACTGGTCATCGCCGGGCTCGTCGCCGCGCCGCTCGGTTCCGCAGCGCTCTTCCTGCCGGCCGGGCACCATGAGCGGGCGGGTGCCTGGGCTGCGATCTGGCGGGTCATCCTGGCCGTCGTCGGCACCGCGGTGCTCGCCGCCGCGGCCGCCGGCGTGCTGTACCTGCTGAAGGCGACCGAAGGCAACCTAGTCCTCGGCGGGGCGGCCGTGGCACTGGCCGGCCTGCTCTGGCTCCCGGTCACTAGGAACTGGTCGCCGCGGGCGCACCTGTGCTGGGCGTCGTCCACCTACCTTTTCGCGGTCTACCTCGTGTACTCGCTCGAGTGGACCTTCGCCAGCCGCCTCGGCCCGGAAAGCACGGCCGGCGGCGTGCTGCTGTGGTGCCTCGAGGTGGTCGCCGCCCTGATGTCCTGCGCCTACCTGTGGGAATTGTGCGATGCGCTCGGCGCCGCGCACTGGCGCCGCAGGCGCGCCCCGCTCGACCCGCGCCGCCGGGTGCCCACCGCGGCGCTGCGGGCGGTGGGCCCGGCCGCCGACAACCCTCCGCCCCTGGTCAGCGTGCACGTCCCGGCGCATAACGAGCCGCCGGGCATGGTCATCGACACGCTTCGCGCGCTGCTGCGCCTGGACTACCCCCGGATGCAAATCGTCGTCATCGACGACAACACCGACGACGAGTGGCTGTGGCGCCCGGTCGAATCCTGGTGCCGGCGGCACGGCGTCACGTTCAAGCACCTCGAGAACTGGCCCGGCTACAAGTCCGGAGCACTCAACTACGCGCTGCAGCATCTCACCGACCCGGACGCCGAGATCATCGGCGTCGTCGACTCCGACTACCAGGTCCAACCGGAGTGGCTACGCGACTGCGTGCCGCTGTTCGCCGACCCGTGGATCGGGTTCGTACAGGCGCCGCAGGACTACCGCGACTGGCATCAGGCCCGCTACTACCGGCGGCTCTACTACTCCTACAAGTACTTCTTCGCTGTCTCCCAGCCCTCGAGGAACGAACGCGACGGCGCGATCTTCGCAGGCACCATGGGCCTGATCAGGAGGGTGGCTCTCGACGAGCTCGGCGGCTGGAACGAATGGTGCATCACCGAGGACGCGGAGATCTCGCTCAGGCTGCTCCGCGCGGGCTGGTCCGGCATGCACGTCGACGAGTCCGGCGGGCGCGGGATCATGCCGCTGACGTTCGAGGCGCTCAAGGGACAGCGCTATCGCTGGTGCTTCGGCGGCATCCAGCTGCTGCGCATGCACTGGAATTCGCTGCTCCCCGGCCATCAGACAAGGAAGAACCATCTGTCGGCCGGCCAGCGCTGGTCTTACCTGTCCGGCGCGTTGCAGTGGTACGGCGACCTGCT
The DNA here is from genome assembly GCA_963819785.1 of uncultured Actinomycetes bacterium. Classification (GTDB taxonomy): domain Bacteria; phylum Actinomycetota; class Actinomycetes; order Streptosporangiales; family Streptosporangiaceae; genus Palsa-504. The sequence goes on from CAWFXW010000037.1 coordinate 188,851, forward strand.
CGGACTGCTGTTCTTTATCTTCCTGCTGGCCGGCGCGGCCAACCTGGCCACCGGTGGCGGGCAGCTCTTCCGCAAGCTGACGGTCTTCCTCGTCGCCGCCGTCCCCGTGCTGATCCTGCTCGGCCTGCTCCGCGCGATCGCGCTGCTGCGCCGCAGCACCGGCGCGACCTGGCGCGACGCGATCGGCGCGTTCTTCATCTGGCAGTCCACCTCGCTCGTCGTCGCCCGCGCCTCGGTGCTCGCCCTGTTCGCGAAGAAGGCCGCCTTCCTGCGCACCCCGAAGACCGGCGAGCGGACCAGCTGGTGGCACGCGCTGCGCGCAAACTGGGCGGAAACCATCCTGGCGCTCTTGGGCGCGGCCGGGATCGCCGACGCGCTCACCAAGACAAACACCCTGAGCGGCCCGCTGCTGGCCGGCCTGCTGTTCGTGCCCACGCTGGGCCTGGCCGCCGCGCCGTTTAACAGCTGGGCCGCCCGCCGCGCCGCGCTCCCCGCCTGGCTGCGCCGACGCCGCGACACCGAGTACCGGCGCGAGCGCCACGCCTTCGCCGCGGGCATGGCGACCGGCGGCGTGATCGCCGTCGCCGCCGTAGCGGGGCTCGCGATCGCGCTTATGCTGACCGGCCGCCTCGGCACCGGGCCCAGCCTGGTCGGCCCGCTCCAGTCCCCGCCCGCGACCACATCCACCCCGGCACCGTCGACCACCCCGGCATCGACACCAGCGACCACCTCGACTCCCTCACTGACTCCGACCGCCACGACCACGACACCGACAAGCTCTCCCGCACCGACAGGCTCTCCGACGTCGGCGACTCCGACCGTCTCAAGCACCCCGAGCACCACGCCGTCCGTGACCGGCTCGTCAACGCCCATCTCATCGGGCTCGCCGCCAACCTCGTCACGCGGATAGCGCGCCGCGCATGGCCCGCCAGACGTCAGGGTGGTTGAGCAGGTCAAAGTGATACATTCCGCCGAGCCCCCGGCCCTCGCCGTCCACCCGGCCGACGGGGCGCCTTCAGGCGGCCTGAGGTGGCTGATCCGGGATCTCCGGATGGAGCGGCGCGGCCTTCATGCTGCGCAGACCCTTATCGCCTCTACGGGGCTAAAAGCAACCCGTGATACATCGGAGCCCGCGGCAGCCGACACGCTCGAACCGTCACATAATGCGTGGAAGTCGTTGCAGATCCTTCCGATCGACGCGACCCCGAGGTGAGCCTTCGGACCGGACCGGCCACCCCCGGTGCTGCATCGGTTATCAGGCCGGGGTTGGAGATAGTGGCCAGTACCGGGCAGGCGGCGCACAATAGGGCCGTGCGTGGCCGATTGGCAGCCAGAGCGTTCGCCGTCATGCTGGTAAGCGCCGTTACCGCGTGCACAAGCAGCGCCCCGTCCACTGCGCCTGGTGAGCGGGCAACCGCGACGGCACCGGCGGGCAGTTCGGCGCGGGCTGGCCGGGGGCTGGGTGCGTCCGGATGTCATCCGGCGTCGCCGCTTACCCGCTGGCAATCTTTCCTCCCGCAGGTGGAAGGCACCAGTCATGGCGCCACGCTGTGGGGCTTGCTGATGTTCCCGCATGCGCTGCCCGCCCGGGTCGGCGACCAGGAGAAGATCGTCTGGCGGATGACCGGCACTGGCTTGCTGACCTTGCAGGCGATCGGCCCGGACGGCAGGCACCGTCAGCTGGCCTGGGGCCCCGACGCCCACCAGGGCAGCAACTGGGATAAGCCGGGAGATGAATGGGGCGCGGGTTATGTCTTTACCGCGCCGGGCTGCTGGGATCTGCGCGCCATCCGCGGTCACGTCACCGCCGATGTGTGGATCCGCGTCGTGGCGTGATGATGTCGATGGCCCGCGCACATCAAGCCAACCTGACAACAGCCGCGCGACAACCCCCGACGAATTTACGGGGTCACTCCACTTATTAGTTTGCCGATCATTGGGCGGATATCGCGCGCCATATTCTCAAGTCGGCCGGTACCCTCCGTGACGCGAGCCGGAATAGCCGCGAGTCGTCTGGAGCCGCCATGGCGAGCATCTCGGCGTCAGCCCGGCGAGGTGGCGGGTCCGGCATTAACGAACCCCGACCGCGGCCCAGACGGTCATGGCCTGGCCAGCCGGGATGGCAGGCGTGGCGCAGCGTGACCCCTTATCGCACCGCCCCGGGCCGCACCCGCCCATCCCCGAAGCGGGCATGGTGCTGCCCGTCCCTGCAGATCCTCCGCCGACGCGTAGACGGCAGGAAATAGTTCACGCCGCGTTTCCGCGGAAACGTCCCACGCAATTGCGTCAGGCGTCTCCGCGGGAAACTTCCGGTCATGCATGCCGCGATGAGCGCCGTGATGGGCAGGGCTTGTTTAGCGTCGCGGCGGCTGGGAGGCCTGGCGGCGAGGGTGCCGGCGCAGGGCATCGGGCAGGTAGTGCCCCGAGCGGTCTTGTTCCCGGTCGTCAGTGTTCTGGTCCCGGGGCTTGATTTACGATGCCGGGTACCCGGGTGCAGACTGCTTCGTCAGCCGGGCCATGAACGTGGCCCACACGACCTTCCCGGTGTCGCCGACGGCGTAGCCCCAGCTGTCGCTGAGCGCGAAGACGATGCGCAGTCCCCGGCCGGTCTCGCCGAGGGATCCGGGCGGTCGCGGTACCGGAGCCGCCGTGCTCGGGTCGGCGACCGCGCACAGCAGGAATGGTCTGAGCTTTAGCAGGCCCAGCCGGATCGGCCGCCGGGGCCGGGCATCGCTGGCTCCCGGCAGGGCGTGCCGCAGCGCGTTGGTCACCAGCTCAGACACGACGATCGCTACGTCGTGGCTGCAATCTGCCGCGTCCCACCGGTGCAAGGTGGCGACGGTGAAGTCCCGCGCTGCGCGGACCGGCCCGGCGCCCGCGCCGAGGGTCCACGTGGCGATCCGTGGCCGACAGGCCCAACCCACGGGAGCAAGATCCGGCGCTGGCCACCAGCTGCCGCTCGCCAGGCCGGCCATCTCCACGGCCGGCACCAGCCACTCCCAGCCGGTGCCGCCCGCCAAGTGTGATGGGTGCGCTGCCATCGCGGTCTGGTCACTCTCGCGGCGACCGGAGGAGAGCGGCCCGAGTGCCTGCGTGCCGCCATTCGCCGGGAGGGCTTCGGTGCGGGCTTGGATCATCGGACCTGCGGGTATTGGCGCTCCGATCCTGGCACTGCCAGGTCGGCGGCCGCACTGGCTGGGTGGCCGGGATCAGGGCGGCCTGCCCAGTCGGTGCTGTCGGCGGCACCGTCGCCGGGCACGGCGGCGGCCCTGGCCGCCCTGGCGATGGCCGTGTGCCGGTCCCAAGGCACGACCGGGCGGGATGCCCAGAAGCAGGGGTCGATCTGCTGGCAGCGGCGGCAGGCCAGTCGGCCGAGAGCGTCGACGCGCCAGCCAGCGCCGATCGCACGCGCCCGGGTGTCGGCCTCGCCGAGCGCGGCCGGATCGGCATACCAGGAGATGCACGAACCCATCTCGCACCAGATGACTGGCATCCGCAGCTGATCACCGATCACAGCCCGCTCGATCACCCTGGCGCGGTCAGCGGCATCGGCTCGGGTGCGGGCCTTGGCACTGGCCGTGGCCGGAGCGGGCGAGCGGGCCTCGGTGCGGGCGCCGGTCTCGGCGAGGGCGCCGGCCTGAGCTAGGGCCACTGGCCAGGGGTCGCCGGCGCCGTCCCCTCCGGCGTGGCCGTCGCCGGGCGACCCGGCACGGTCATCGTCGCGGAGTTCGGCGAGCCAGTCGTCCATCTGGGCCCAGTCGTTCATCTGGGGCCAGCCGTCTTTCTGACGCATACTGGCGTCACCTGCCCGGACCTTGATCTTCATTGCAGCCTCCCGTAGCCAGGGGAAAACGCTGTGCAGCTGCGGATAACCTGCCCCCTGACACAGGAACGCAGCGAGATGACGGACCCGGGCGGCCGCTGCACGTATCAGGCGGGCCGGGCTCCGGCAGAACAGATGCGGCCGGTTGCGGGCTCGCCGAGCCGCTTGATGGACCGGTACCGGACACGTCTACCTGCCATCTGCCAGCGCCTGGATGTCCCGGTGGCGTGTGCGCTATTGCGCTTGCGCCCCCCTCTCAAAGCGCCGGGCTCACCGTCTCTGGGCTTCAGTGCTTCCACGGTCCCGATGCCGAGTTACAACGCGATAAACCCCCGATAAACGTTCGGCTTATTTATCGTCCGTTGCGGCATGGCATGTGGACAATTCCAGTTTTCCCCGAATGCACAGGCTGCGGCTGGCGCTTTCCCAGGTAAAGGCCGTGTCACACGCGCAGCCAGGCAGCGGAATCCCCAGCATTTCCACCGCGCACGCACAGCCACGCCGCCGTTGCGCACAAGTCATCCACACGTTTGTGCACAGCCAGCAGGGAAGCAGTCCTCTTGCCCGGCCTCACCACGTCAAGCCGGCCAGTTGCCCAGCAGTCAATAAGCAGATTTCCGCTATCTGCACGTTGCCACCAGAAAGCGGGCCGTTATCCGCACCTGGCCGATCACGGAAACATGTGCTGACCTGTCATCTTTGTACAGTGCTGGGGGAATCGTACCTGATATAAATATGCATTATGACTGCACGGAGACCGTTCGCTTCTGCCGGACAGGGGCGTGTGTCAAGGCTGCGGCCGGGAAAAGGGATGTTGACCGCGCCATGTGGTCAGTCGGCAGCCGCGAAACCCGCCACGCAAGGAAGGCCGATGAAAATCTGTAACGGAGAGCAACGGTGGTCTTAGCGAGGCCGCGCGCGTACCCGCCCAATTGAGACTTGGGGCAGACGGTAGGGCACCACGCCCTTTACCAGAATTAAGGGTCACGGCACGTCGGCCGGTACATCAATAACATCGCACTCACGGCGCACGACGGCAACATACAGATCCTTCGGCAGCCGGGAGCCGGCGGAGGCGCTCGAAGCATCCGGACCCGGTGCTGATCCTGGGCAGCCCCGGCGCCGGGCTCGTCCGCCAGCCATCACGCTCGTGTACAGCCTCGCCGAGGGATGAGACGGGCATGGCTGCCCAGCTCTTCGCGCAGTCCGCCGCCGTTCATCTGGTCGCGCCACGCAGCGTGTACAGTCGGCGTGCGGTCCGGGCTCCGGCGAGAGGCACACCATGTTCCGTCAGGTAGTCGCAATCCGGTGGGCTGATGGTGTCTCGCCGGAGGCGAAACAGGGATATCGCGACGCGCTCGACGCGTTGCGCGCCATACCGGAGTTGCTCGCGCTCACTTGGGGTGACGACGCCCGCCACTTCGAGGGCAACTTCGACTTCGTGGCCGTGATGGACTTCGCCGATTTCGCCTCCGCCCGTATCTACGTCGCGCACCCGCTGCACCAGGCCTACATCCGTGACCACGCGAGCAAGGTCATCAGCGACCGGGTCATCGTCCAGCACGACTGGACGCCGCTACCCTCCTAATACCGGGCCGCCGCCCGCAGCATGGCGCCTCGCCGTCCGGACATCCGCTCATGACCTTGACCGAGCGCGCTCATCTGACGGACAGGGCGCTGATGCTGAGCGTCATGATCTCGGCAGGCCGCGTCAGCGACGTTTCCGCGGATTTGTCAACCATATAAACCCGGTGAGTCATCCTTTCAGGTTCTCCGGTGGCGAAGATGTCTTCGCCGTTGTGGATGAGCTGGAGGGCTTTCCGCGTGTTCCCGAACCGGGTTTCTACCTCGGCTTCTACGGCATCAAGCCAGGCGAGCATTTCAGGGGACGCGGGTCCGCGCCGGGCGAATGCTCGCGCAGCCACGGCCACGGGCGTGATCGTCGCGACTGGTGGCGCCGTCTTGGGAATGAGGCTTTTTGTGCGGAAAGATCTGACGCTCGGCCTTCGTCGTGGAAGGAGCGCAGCGCCGGGTCGATGCCAGGCCGAGCGCTACGGCTTCCTGCCGACGACCTCGCCCGGCGACACGCGTCGCGGGACGTGGTAACCGGTCAATGCCATGCAAGTTTCGGTGCGGACCGCGGCGCATGAGCACATCTCGTGTACCTGAAGCAACGTCGGCTCGGGTTCCGTGCTCGTTCTGTCGTATCTGGGTCCTTCTTGCTTGCAGGCAAGCAGTCCGTGTTCTCGGTAGGGCCAAAGGTAGGCGCTACCAGGTGCCCTTAGTCGGCATTCAGGACCCGAAGGCCCTGGGTGCGCGGCCAGCCGCAGCGATAAGTTTGAAGTAAGAGCAAAAAGGTTTAGCGCGCACCGCGGGGCTGGGTGCGGAGAGGAAGAGAACGTGAGCGCGACCATGGACCCGGTCCGTACTGGTGGTGGCGGCGTCGCCCACGGCCCGTGGCAGGGCTTCACCGGCAGCCGCTGGCAGGACAGCATCGACGTCCGCGATTTCATCCAGGCCAACGTGACACCGTACACCGGGGATGCGGCCTTTCTGGCCTGCCCGACCGAGCGCACCGGCGCGCTGTGGTCGCAGCTGACCGCGATGTTCTGCGAGGAGCGTTCGCGCGGCATCTACGACGTCGACGCCTGCACTCCCGCGTCGATCACCAGCCACGCTCCCGGCTACATCGACCGTGAGCGCGAGCTGATCACCGGGCTGCAGACCGACGCGCCGCTGCGCCGCGCGATCATGCCCAACGGCGGCCTGCGGATGGTAGAAAACGGCCTCGCCGCTTACGGCTACCAACTGGACCCGGCCGTCCGGGAGGTCTTCACCCGGTACCGCAAGACCCATAATGACGGCGTGTTCGACGCCTACCCGGCCGACGTGCTGGCCGCCCGCCGCGCCCACGTCATCACCGGTCTGCCGGACGCGTACGGCCGCGGGCGGATCATCGGCGACTACCGCCGGGTGCCGCTGTACGGCGTCGGCCGGCTCATCGCGGCCAAGCAGGCGGAGAAGGCGGCCTTGGACGCCCGCCCGTCTACCGCCGAGGTCATCCGCGACCGCGAGGAACTCGCCGAGCAGGTCCGCGCGCTGGGCGAGCTCGCCGAGATGGCCGCCTCCTACGGGCACGACGTCACCCGCCCGGCGGCCACCGCGCGGGAGGCGATCCAGTGGCTGTACCTGGCTTACCTCGCGGCGGTAAAGGAGCAGAATGGCGCCGCGATGTCACTCGGGCGAACCTCCACGTTCCTGGACATCTACCTCGAGCGCGATATGCGGGAGGGCCAGGCTCACCGAGACCGAGGCGCAGGAACTCATCGACGACTTCATCATCAAGCTGCGGATCGTCCGGTTCCTGCGCACCCCCGAGTACGACCAGCTGTTCTCCGGCGACCCGACCTGGGTCACCGAGGCCATCGGCGGCATCGGCCGTGACGGCCGTCCGCTGGTCACCCGGACCAGCTTCCGCTACCTCCAGACGCTGTACAACCTCGGGCCCGCGCCTGAGCCGAACCTGACCGTGCTATGGTCCCCGGCGCTGCCCGAGGGGTTCAAGCGGTTCTGCGCGCAGGTCTCCATCGACACCAGCTCGATCCAGTACGAGTCCGACGACCTGCTGCGGGCCCGGTGGGGAGATGACACCGCGATCGCCTGCTGCGTCTCGGCGATGGAGGTCGGCAAGCAGATGCAGTTCTTCGGTGCCCGGGTCAACCTGGCCAAGACGCTGCTGTACGCGATCAACGGCGGCCGGGACGAGAACAGCCGCGCCCAGATCGGCCCGGCCCTGCCGCCGCTGACCGGGGACGTGCTCGACTACGCCGAGGTAACGGCCCGGTTCGACACCATGATGGACTGGCTGGCCAAGACCTACGTCGACGCGCTCAACGTCATCCATTACATGCACGACAAGTACGCCTACGAACGGCTGGAGATGGCGCTGCACGACTATGGCGTGCTGCGCACGATGGCCTGCGGCATCGCCGGCCTGTCGGTCGCTGCCGACTCGCTCGCCGCGATCAAGTACGCGACCGTGCGGCCGGTCCGCGATGAGGAGGGCCTGATCGTGGACTACCGCACCGAAGGTGCGTTCCCGGCCTACGGCAACGACGACGACCGCGCCGACGAGATCGCGGTGTGGCTGGTCCGTACGTTCATGGACAAGATCCGTCGGTACGAGACCTACCGGGACGCGCTGCACACCCAGTCGGTGCTGACCATCACCTCCAACGTCGTCTACGGCAAGCACACCGGCAACACGCCGGATGGCCGGCGCTCCGGCGAGCCGTTCGCGCCCGGGGCCAACCCGATGAACGGCCGCGACCGGCACGGCCTGGTCGCCGCCGCGCTGTCGGTCGCGAAGCTGCCGTACAGCCACGCCGAGGACGGAATCTCCCTTACCGAGAGCATCACCCCGGCCGCGCTCGGCCGCTCCCGGGCGGAGCGGGTCGACAACCTGGTCGGCATTCTCGACGGGTACGTCACCTGCGGCGGGTACCACATGAACGTCAACGTGCTGGACCGGGCCACCCTGCTGGACGCGATGGACCACCCCGAGCGCTACCCGCAGCTTACGATCCGGGTGTCGGGATACGCGGTCAACTTCGTCCGGCTCACCCGCGAGCAGCAGGTCGAAGTCGTGAACCGCACCTTCCACGAGTCGGTGTGACGATGACCGCCTGCCTGCTCGAGACGCCCGCCGCCCCGGTGGCCCCCGCGGCGACGGTCACCGGCTCGGTGCACTCCTGGGACATCTCCACCGGCGTCGACGGCCCGGGCACCCGGTTCGTCGTGTTCACCGGGGGCTGCCCGCTGCGGTGCGTGTACTGCCACAACCCCGACACCTGGTTCGGGCGGACCGCGCAGCGGATGAGCGCGGCCGACGTGCTCGCCCTGGCGGCACGGTATCGGCGGTTCATCGGCGCGGCCGGGGGCGGGCTGACCATCTCCGGCGGCGAGCCGCTGCTGCAGCCCGCGTTCACCCGGGCCCTGCTGACCGGGGCGAAGGAACTCGGCCTGCACACCGCGCTCGACACCTCCGGCTACCTGGGCGCTCGCGCTGACGATGCGCTGCTGGACGCCACCGACCTGATCCTGCTCGACATCAAGTCGTTCGACCCGGCCATCGCCCGGCGGGTGACCGGCCGCGGCATCGCCCCGACGCTCGCGTTCGGCCGCCGGCTCGCCGCCCGCCACCAGCGGGTCTGGGTGCGCTTCGTCCTGGTTCCCGGCTGGACCGACGACCCCGGCAACGTTGCCGCCCTCGCCCGGTTCACCGCGTCCCTGGGCAACGTGGAACGGGTGGACGTGCTCCCGTTTCATCAGCTCGGTGCCACCAAATACGCCGCGCTCGGCCTGGACTATCCCTGCGCCGGGGTGAACCCGCCAACCGCGGAGCAGGTCAGCCAGGCCCGCGCGGCGTTCACCGCAGCCGGCCTGCATTCCACCTGATCCGCTGGCCCTGGCCGGACTCGGCCACCCGGACCCCGGCGCGACCGCGTCGCGTCACTGCCGCAGTAAATCCCGCGCAGCCAGGACGCACCCGAAGGGCTGCGCAGCTTCATCGTTCGCCGTGCTCCCGCGCGCGATGGCACAGCTGATTCACGGCGGCAACACGGTGGCAGCGGCCGGTCGGCGAACTTCACTCCGATAGGCGCCGTCTTCCCACCACCATGCCGCCATCTCGGCCGATGAGTGCGGCCAAATGAGCTACCCCAGGCTCTCGGACCCTGTGACGTCATCGATGTCCGGTTTCAAGCCACGGATTGCCAAGCCGGGGCATAAGCCGATGAACTGACCCGGAGTGGAACCGCCCGCCCACCCCGCGCTGACCTGCATTTTCACGCTCGGATGGGGTATACAGCGCCCGGACGTGCGGGGTGACGCGTGCCCGGGGGTTGTCCGGCCACTGCGCGACCGGTGCTCGGCAGGTCCGGGCTCCTTCCGCGGCCGCCGATGAGCCGGGGGTGCGTGGTTTCGGCGGTCATAGGAGAGGTTTCGCCGGCGCCATTCGCCGCGGGCAGGCGAGGAGGCGCTCGGTGAGGGCGGGCTGCCCGGGCGCTGCGTGCCGCGGTAGGCAGCGTGCGCCACTTCGAAATCTTTCGACTCGATGATTACCGCAATGACTGGATAATGCCCTCTTCCTTGCCATAGGCATCCTACCCAGTTCAGTCAAAAGTCCCGTATCTATCGAGGTTCCCGCGCTGTACACCGAAAGTATTCGCTACCGAAATATTTCCGAAACTTATTGACCACTAACAGGACCGGATCAATACTGACGCCAATGACGGCCCGCCGGGGCCGTCCACCGGATCGGCTAATGCGATCCGGTCCTCCGGTCGGAGTCGACCCCGCCCCAAGGAGGACACCGTACATGAACGGTCCCGCCACCCTCACCGAAGCCGGCAGCAACGGCCGCCGGCGCAGCCGGCTGCGGCTGCTCACCGTCGCCTGCGCGGCACTACTGGCCGCCGCGGCGACGGTGGCGTTGCCCGGCACCGCGCACGCCGCCGTCTGCTCCAACCAGACCGGCACGATCAACGGCTACTACTACCAGATGTGGAGCAACGGCCAGGGATCGGCCTGCATCAACGTGGGCTCCGGCGGCAACCAGTACTCCACGAACTGGAGCAGCATCGGCGACTTCGTCGCCGGCGTCGGCTGGCAGCCGGGCAGCAACCAGACGGTCAGTTTCAGCGGAAGCATGAACGCCAGCGGCGGCACCGCGCTGGCCTCCCTCTACGGCTGGTCCACCAACCCGCTGGTCGAGTACTACGTCATCGAGGACGACCAGGGCGGAAGCCCCGCGCTGGGCACCTTCATGGGCACCACGACCAGCGATGGCGCCACTTACAACCTCTACGAGCACCAGCAGGTCAACCAGCCCTGCATCACGGGCAACAGCTGCACCTTCGAGCAGTACCTGGCAATCCGGCAGGGAAACACCACCAGCGGGACCATCACCACGCAGAACTTCTTCAACGCGTGGGCCAGCCACGGGATGAACCTCGGCTCGCTCAACTACCAGATCTTCGCCACCGAGGCCTGGGGTGGCGGATCCGGCAGCTCCAACTTCACCGTCAGCCACGGCTCATCCGGCGGCGGCGGAGGCGGAGGCGGAGGCGGCAGCTGCACGGCCACGCTGTCGGCAGGCACGAAGGGCAGCAACTGGTACAACCTCAACGTCGCGGTCAGCGGCTCGAACAGCTGGACCGTGACGGTGAACATGGTCGCGCCGTCGGTGGTCGCCTCGACCTGGAACGTCAACGCCACCTGGCCCAGCCAGTACGTGATGAAAGCCACGCCCAACGGCAGCGGCAACAACTGGGGCTTCACGGTCACCACCAACGGGACATGGACCTGGCCCCCGGTCTCCTGTAGCACCGGCTAGCACCCGGGACGCCTGAGCACCCAGAACAAGGCCTGGCGGCGCGACATGCCGGAACGCGGTCGCGCTGCCAGCAGGAGGAAGGATTCACCTCACATGAGAATGATTCCGCGAATGTCGAGGCACACCCTGGTCGCGAGCCTGGCCGTGACCGCCCTGACGGTGGCGAGCGCCGCTGCCAGCACGATGGATGCCATCCCGGCGCACGCCGCCAGCTGCAGCGCCGGGTACGTCGGGCTCAGCTTCGACGATGGCCCGTCCAACGCCCACACGCCGGCCCTGCTCAACGCGCTCAAGCAGAACGGGCTGAAGGCCACGCTGTTCAACGAGGGCCAGTACGCCGCAGCCTACCCGGCGCAGGTTCAGGCCGAGGTTGCGGCCGGCATGTGGATCGGCAACCACACCTATGATCACCCGCACCTCACCACGCTGAGTCAGTCGCAGATTGACTCGGAGATCGGCCGGACTCAGACGGCCATCGCCAGCGCGGGCGGCGGCACGCCGAAACTGCTCCGTCCGCCCTACGGTGAGACCAACTCAACAGTTAAGGCGGTCGAGGCCAAGTACGGCCTGACCGAGATCATCTGGGACATCGACTCACAGGACTGGAACGGCGCCAGCGTCGCCCAGATCGTGCAGGCCAACTCCCAGCTCACCAACGGCCAGGTCATCCTCATGCATGAGTGGCCGGCCAACACCCTCACCGCGATCCCCCAGATCGCGCAGGTGCTGGCCAGCCACAACCTGTGCGCCGGGATGATCTCACCGCAGACCGGCCGCGCCGTGGCGCCATCCGGTGGCGGCGGCGGCCCCGGCAGTTGCACCGCGACGCTGTCGGCCGGCTCGAGCGGCAGCGGGTGGTACAACCTCAACGTCGCGGTCAGCGGCTCGAACAGCTGGACCGTGACGGTGAACATGGTCGCGCCGTCGGTGGTCGCCTCGACCTGGAACGTCAACGCCACCTGGCCCAGCCAGTACGTGATGAAAGCCACGCCCAACGGCAGCGGCAACAACTGGGGCTTCACGGTCTCGACCAACGGGACATCGACCTGGCCCTCGGTCTCCTGTAGTACCGGCTGACCGGGAGAGGTCACCTCTGGTGGTCTTCCCCACGGGGACACGCCCCGGCTCGCGGTTGCATGGGCTGCGAGCCGGGGCCATCTCGCGAGGGCGATGGCAGGCTTCCGCTGGCTTCGCCTGGAGCCGGTAGCGGACCTGCTGGCATCTGTACGCACCGATATTGACTCGGGTGCCCTTAACGATCCCGGACGAACCGATGCTTTGGAACCGGCCGCCGACAGCCGCTACCATACGCTGCTGTCGTCGGATGAGGCTCTGCTGGCAGCATTCCCCCATCGGCTGGTTGATGATCCGCGCGCCTTTTCCGCTGCCTTTACAGGCTGACTGTTGACAACCTCGACAGTGAGCTTCCGAACGGTGGCGTGTGGAAACTTGCTTTCAGCTCCTATTGGGCCTTGGGCCCAGCTGTCCATGATCGTGGTACGCCGACAGACGTGCGCGTAACAGGAATCCAGGCGAAGCTCGGTTACTATGCCAGCTGACGGATATCCGGACGTCGGCAGACCATCGGACCAGGCTGTTGTACGTGTACCACACAGATAGCCCGGTTCGGCACGGCACCGGGTGGCTACCTTGGCGGTTAGGTTGCCGACCATTGAGCGGTTATGCGCGCCATATCTCGATCGGCCGCTTGCCCGTCCGTGACGCGAGCCGGGAGAGCCGCGAGTCGTCTGGAGCCGCCATGGCGAGCACCTCGGCGTCAACTCGACGAGATGGGCGGGATCGGCATCATCGACCCCGATCCCGAAGCAAATACATAGGATCGTTACCGGACCGGGACATCAGCGGAGCCGATCCGCGCCGCGTTCAGGGGCAGGGTGGCGGGGTGAAGATGGCGTGGGTTCCGATGCGCCGCCAGATGATGTGCGGCTCGCCGGGCACACGCTCGGCTCCGTAACTGAAGGTGGCGCGGCCGTCGTTGTCCCACGTCATCTCGAACACGCCAGGGTGGGTCTTCACCCCTTTGACACGCAAGCCTGGCCGGAACGGCCGGTCCGGGGCCGTCAGGTCGGGCACGAAAGGCTCCATCACGACCTTGCGGAACATGGCCCGCTGCCCTGGCGTGAGATCCTTCCAGTCTCTCTCGAAACGCGGGAGCGTCTCGAACGTCGGCATCAGGGGTCTGCGGCGAGCGCGTCGAGGTGAGCGAACATGTCATCGGCAGACTCGTGCACCGTCCCCCGCCCGGCCGCGATCTCCTCCTCCGCCTCGCGTTCCCCGGCCAGCCACTGCGGGGTGAAGAACCAGGCCTGGTCAGTCGGGATGGACACGTAGCCGCGTACAGTGATCGTCCCGTCGTCATGAACAGAAAACTCAACCTCGTCGCCTTCACTGATGTGCAGCGCCCGCCTGATCTCCTCGGGCAATGTCAGCTGCGCTTTGGGTCGCACCTTCACCCGGGCGCTGATGCGGGGCGGCGGTTCGATCTTGGCGGCAGGCACCCCCACGGCACCTCACCCCCTTCCAGTCGGATTTTCCGACAATCCAACTCTATCAGCCAGACAGGGCTCCGTCACGAACCGCTCAAGGCCCGCTCCGGCCGCAGCCACGGCCAACGCGTCGGCCCACACCCCAGAACAACCCGATATTCCCGTCTTCGCAATCCGGCCAGCACAGGAGCAGAACGATACATATCGAATCTCGCGTGTCGGCTGTGGGCCAGCGACCGTCACGCGGCGCGATTGGAGTTCCAAGCGCGGGTGTCCCGATCAACGAATACGCGCAGCGCAGCTCTCATCTAGGGCCGCTTTACTTGGCGACAGCGCTCCGATCGTCCAGTTCTGGCGGTGGTGTGAAGATCCCGCGGCTGGCACCCGTAAAGTGACGGCGGTGGCTCGAAGAACGAATTACGCGCTAATCGTCGCCGTCACGAGACCAGGCGGGTGCAAGCATCGCCAGCGTGTTTTGAAGGCCGGGCTCGGAGCCTTTCCCGCGTTCCCCCAGAAGTCTCGGAGGCGACGCGGCCGGGGACGGGCCGGCCGAGATCAGTAAAACTGAGGCCGGGGCCGTCAGGTCGATGACGGAGGATCCGGCTCATGAGCACAGGAGCGCCGTCACTATGAAGGGCATCATCAGGCAGGTCGGCCAGGACGCCGACGCCACCCAGGTGAACATCGAGAAGACCCTGGCCGGAAGTGACTTCTTCTGGCTCGACCTCGACATCCACGACCCGGGCCCCGACGACGACGTCACGGGGCTGCTGATCGACACCTTCCACTTCCACCCGGTGGCGGTCGAGGCGGCCGAGCAGTTCGGCCAGCGGCGCCCGGATCGACGACTACGACGACTTCGTGCACGTCATCACGTTCGGCATGGCCGGCGACGGCAAGGACGTGGCCGAGGTGCACTGCTTCATCACCGAGAAGTTCATCATCAGCCTGCACCAGGGCGACTGCCCGGCGCTGAACTCGGTGTGCCGAGCGGGTCGCGACCCACCACTCGACGACCGCGATCCCGCCCCAGGTCGGCATCTTCTACCTGATCATGGACACCCTGATCGACTCGTTCTTCCCGGTGCTGTCCGACTTCGACGACGCGATCGACAACCTCGAGAGCGCGATCCTTGAAGAACCCGACCGAGGAGCAGCTCGGCACGCTGTTCGACATGAAGCGGCAGATCATGACGATCCGCAAGGTCATCACGCCGCAGCGCGACATGATCGCCGAGCCTCAACGCGCGGCATGGTCGACGATCCCCGGCATGACCGACACGGGCTCGGCCTACTTCCGCAACCTCTACGACCACCTCATCCGCGATCAGCGACATGGTCGACTCCTACCGGGACCTGATCAGCGGGGCGATGGACACCCACCTGTCGATGGTGTCCAACCGGCTGAACGTGGTCATGAAGCAGCTGGCCATCGATCGCCACGATCTTCCTGCCGCTCGGCTTCCTCACCGGGTTCTTCGGCCAGAACTTCGCCTGGCTGACCGGCCATCTGCAGATCGGCCTCGCGCTACTTCCTGTTCCTCGGCATCGGCTCCGAGACTGGTCGCGATCGTGATCCTGCTGCGATGCTGTTCAAGCGGCGCGGCTGGCTGGGCAGCGGCCCCACGGCCTGACCGTGACCACCGACGCCGAGGCCGCGGCGGCCCCAGCCGGCCCCGCGACGAATGGGGCCGGGCGGCGGCGACGCTTACCCGGGGTTACCAGCGGCCGGGACCCGGCCGACCAGCGCGCGAGACGCCTTCGCCCGGGTGACAACGCGCAGAACATGCGCGCTTATGTACCGGGCATCGCCGTTGGCAGAAGGTGAGAGCAGCCGTTTTGAGCGAAAGCGCCGGATGGCCTTCTGTTATCGAAGGCGTACCCGATCTGGCGGTTCTGTGTGAACCCGCGCATCAAGGGAGCGGGCCCAGACGCTGATCACCGAGTCCGCACTTAGTCCGTTTGTACCACGTTTCGCTGGTAGTTCCGGCACCTGCGTGGTCTATGGCCCCCCCGGTCTACGTTCGAGGGGTCCCAGGACATGTCGCTCGGAGAGTTATTGCCTGGCGTCAGGTGGTCTCATCAACTCGGTCGCCGCGGACCTGCCGCTGACCACCGGCCAGCTTATGGCTAATGGCGGACAGCGCGACTGGCGGTAGCGGCCGGGAAAATCGGTCGCGGTAGAGGCCCTCCGGTCGGGCACCATGGCCAGGCTGGCTGCTCGGAACGGGGGACAATGACTGCGCCTGAACATAGTCGTGGCTCACCGGCCCGGAAAGGGGCGGTGCTGCTCGCGCTGCGCTACTACGGCCGCCAGATGGTCAGGCTCTGGCGCTTCACGGTGCCCGCGATGTTGCTGCCCGCGCTGGGGAACACATGCATCTACTACGTCGCGCCGCTAATTGTCGCTCAGCTGGTCGGCCGCTTTGCCGGCCACACGCTGACCGGGATCGGCGCGGCGATGCCGTATGTGCTCGGATTCGTGGGGGTGCTGCTTTTCGCCGAGATCGTGTGGCGGATCGGCCTCTACGGCGTGATCCGCCTCGAAGGTCACGGAATCGAGAACCTCTACGTGATCGGCATGGACGAACTGCTGGCGAAGGACGCAGCGTTCTTCCATGACAACTTCGCTGGTTCGCTGACCAAGCGGGTGCTGAGCTTCGCTTCCCGGTTCGAGGACTTCACCGACAATCTGGTGTTCAACATCGTCGGCAGCCTCGTGCCGCTGGTGTTCGCCTCGGTGGTGTTGTGGCGCTACGACCCTTTGCTCGTCGCCGGGCTCATCGGCCTGATCGCGATCACCGGCGCCGGGATCGCACCGCTGATCCGCCGTCGCCAGAAGCTCGTCGACCAGCGTGAGGAAGCGATCGCGCGCGTGTCTGGGCACGTGGCCGACAGCCTGATGAACATGGACACGATCCGCGCGTTCGCTGCCGAGGACCGGGAGGCCGCCGAGCACAGGTCGCGCGTCGCCGACCAGCGACGGAAAACGCTGCGGTCGTGGGACTACGAGAACCTGCGGATCGACACGCTGGTCGCGCCGATGTCGGTGCTGACCAACGTAATCGGTCTGCTGCTCGCGATCTCACTCGGTGCAAGGCAGCACGGAATCGAGGCGATCGTGGTGGCCTTCACCTACTACTCCAACGCGACGCGGATCATGTTCGAGTTCAACCAGATCTACCGCCAGATGGAGAGCTCGCTGACCGAAGCCGCGCAGTTCACCGAGTTGCTGCTTACACCGCCGACCGTGGTCGACCCGATCGCGCCCGAGCCGCTACGGGCGCAGGCGAGCGACGTCCGGTTCGAGCACGTGACGTTCGCGCACGCGGGCGGGCTGCCGTTGTTCACCGGCCTGGACCTCACCGTGCCGAGCGGGACCAAGCTCGGCCTGGTCGGCCGATCAGGCGGAGGCAAGAGCACGCTGACGCGCCTGCTGCTGCGGATGATGGACGTCGACGACGGCCGGATCCTGATCGGCGGGCAGGACATCAGCAAGCTGCGCCAGTCGGATCTGCGCAGCCTGATCGCCTACGTGCCGCAGGACCCGGCGATGTTCCACCGGACGCTGCGCGACAACATCGCGTTCGCGCGTCCGCACGCGACCGACGCGGAGATCCACCAGGCGGCGCAGGCCGCGCACGTGACAGAGTTCGCCGACGCCCTGCCGGACGGATTCGACACGATGGTCGGCGAGCGTGGCGTGAAGCTGTCCGGCGGGCAGCGGCAGCGAGTCGCGCTGGCCCGGGCGGTCCTGCGTGACGCGCCGATCCTGCTGTTGGACGAGGCGACCAGCGCGCTGGACTCGGAGAGCGAAATCCTTGTCCAGCAGGCGCTGTGGCGGCTTATGGAGGGCCGGACCGCGCTCGTGGTCGCGCATCGGCTGAGCACGGTCGCGCACATGGACCAGCTGGTCGTGCTCGACCGCGGCCAGGTCGCCGAGAAGGGCACGCACCAGGAGCTGCTCCGTCTCGACGGAATCTACGCCCGGCTATGGCAACACCAGTCCGGCGGCTTCCTGGACCGACGACACAACGACAACGATGCTTGCCGAGGCACCGCGGCTGAGCGCGTGAGCCCTCTCCGCGGAACCACGCCGCCCACCCGGCACGGCGCGCAAGTACCCGCCGTTCTGAATCGGTAGGCCTGACGATCAATCAACGGCCAACGTCGCGGAAGAATGGCTGATAGGTGCGGCATCGAGCTGCCGGAGACCAGCGGACATGAGCCCGCCCAGCATGCTGGGCCAATCTAGGATCCTTGGGCGGTCATCCCTGCAGGCCCGCAAGCTCGCAGACCACGCGCATCAGGCTGCTGACCTTGCCGGGCACTGCCCGGCCGGCAGCGAGCCGCCGTCCCCGCACTGGCGGGTCATCGAGCGGATCACCACCGCTTACTCGCCAGCGCCGGCGACGAGCGCGCCGCCCAGACCATGCTGACCGCTGCCATCAGCGACGCCGAATCCCTCCGCCTGCCGCACCAGGTCCAGCGGGTCATCGGCCTGGCCAGCGAGCCCGGTATCCTGACCGGACGCACGGTGCATCAGCAGGCACGGACAGCCCTGACTCGCCTGGAAAGGCAGCTCGCTAGCACAGCCGCACCGGCAGGCTCCGGCGCAGCCGCCCGGCTGCCAGGCATCACGGCCGGCCAAGCCTGATACCAGGCTGTCCCCGAGTTCAGGGGGAAGGGCCCCTGGCCGTGGCGGCGGCCGGCGCGGCTGGGACGGGTCGCCGGGTCCCAGGCCGGCGCGGGCGCGTCGAGGAGTTCTTCGTACTCGATGCCCTGGAGGACGGCGAACGCGTACCAGGTGACGTGGTCATGGAATCCGGCCGGGCCCGTATGCCAGGGCGAGGATGGGGAATGAGCCGTCCGACTCGATGCGGAGGGTGAGCGTGAGCTGGCGGTCGGCGTCGCCCAGCCGCTGCCGCGCGCGACTCGGCGATTGCAGCTCACCGGTACGACGGCGCTGCGGAGGACCAAAAGGCTGGGGCGCTGTGCTCGCGGCACTTGTGTCCGGCCTGGTCCTCCGCAGCCTGTGCTATACCGTGACCGCCTCACGGTCGGCCGTGACGGCCACCGTCTGATGGCCTGGTCGTGTGGGCCACCAGACGCGCTCACCAATGGTGAGCAGGGCAGCTGGGACCAGCACCGTTCGGACGAGCAGGGTGTCGAGCAGGACGCCGATGGCCACGGCGGTCCCGACCTCGGTGAGGTAGACTGTGGGCTCCAGCACAAGGGCGGCGAAGGTGGCGGCGAGCACGATGCCAGCGGCCGTGATGACGCCCCCGGTGACGCTGAGCCCGCGCAGGGTGCCCTGCCGGATGCCCAGGTGCCGGGATTCCTCCCGGATGCGGGCGGCCAGGAAGATGTTGTAGTCGACGCCGAGCGCGGCCAGAAAGATGAAGATGTATACCGGGACCTGCGACTCGATGCCGGAATAGCCCAGCCCGTAGCGCCACAGTAGGTTCGACAGCCCGAACGAGGCCGCGAAGCTGAGCGCGGTGGTGGCGACCAGCACCAGGGGTGCGACGGCCGCCTGCAAGAGCAGGGCTATGACGACCAGGATCACGACCAGCACCAGCGGGATGAGCACGAGGGCGTCGTGAGCGGAGGCCTGGGTGATGTCGTACTGGACGGCCGGATCCCCGCCCACCAGCGAGCCCGGCGCGTCACGGCCGAGCCGCTGGCGCAGGTGCACGATAACGGCATGCCCGCTGGCTCCGTAGGGCGGGACGGACATGATGACGAGGTAGCTGGCGTAGCCCTGCACCGGCGTGGCCGGCAGCACCGTGCTGACGTCTGGGGTGGCCCGGGCCGCCGTGGCGGCGGCTCTGGCCTGGTCCGGCGGAGCGAGGAGCACGACGGGTTCGAGCAGGCCGGCCGGGAAGTGGTCGTCGACTAGCTGCGCGCCGGCCACGCTGCCGGGATGGCCCTTTACCTGGGCGAGGTTGCTGTTGTCGATGCGGAGGGTGGCGAGCCCGGCGCAGGCTGCGCCGAGCAGCAGCACGGCGGCGAGCGCGACCCGCGCGGGGTAGCGGGCGACCCGGGTGCCGATGCCCGACCACAGGCGGGATTCCCCGCGGCCGGTCTGCCCGGCCCGGGGGGCGCGGGGCCAGAAGGCCGCCGGCCCGAGGACCAGCAGGAGCGCGGGCAGGAAGGTGGTCTGGGCGAGCAGGGCCGAGAGGATGCCCACGGCGCCGACCGGGCCCAGGCCGTGCAGCGAGGCCGACTGCGCGGCCAGGAGGCAGATCATGGCGATGGTGACCGTGCCGGAGGAGGCGAGCAGGGTCGGCAGGGTGCGGCGCAGCGCGGCGGCCATGGCGTCCTCGGTGGCGACGTGGCGGCACAGCTCTTCGCGGTAACGGTGGATAAGCAGCAGCGCGTAGTCGCCCGCGGCGCCGAAGACCAGCACGATCAAGATCGAGGACGACAGCGGGCTGACGGTGAGCCCGGCGCTGGCCAGGCCGTGGGCGCCGGCCTGGGCGACCTGGATGCCCGCCACCGCGCCGAGCAGGGGAAAGAACCACAGCAGGGGGCTGCGGTAGACGACGAAGAACACCAGCGCCACGATCACCACCGCGGTGAGCTCCAGAGTGGTGGTGGTTGGGGTGCCGGTGTCCGCGGTCACCGCGGCCGACCCGGTCACCTCGACCTGCAGGCCGTCGCCCGCACGGCTGGCCGGGCCACCCACTACTCCGCGGATCGCCCGCACCGCGGCCGTGTCGGCGCTGGCCTGGCTGTTCGCCGGTGCGGTGACGTTCGCCGTGAACACCGCGGCCTGCCCGTCGGCCGACCGTTGGGCCGGGCCGGGCGCGCTGAGCCCGCTCACCTGCCTGGCCAGGCGTGCGACGGCGGCCCGCGCCGAGGTGATCGCGGTCATATCCGCGGCCGTCAGGCCCTTGCCGCGGGCGAGCATCACGAACGCGGTGTCGGTCTGAGGCTGGCCCGGGCCGCTCCGGGAGGCTTGCTGGAGCTCCAGCGCAATGACACGCGTCGAGGGTGCCGAGGCGGCCAGGTTGGCCGCGTTGGTGTTGTTGGTCACGTGGGACAGGCTGCTGGCCAGCGGGAACAGGAAAATGACGGCGATCAGCCAGGCGATCATGACCGGCCAGCGCAGCAGGCGCAGCGTCCTGGCGAACCGGCTGCCCGAAACCGGCCGCCTCGTTCGGCGGGCAATGGACATGTGACGGCTCCTTAGGGTCGGTTCCTGGCTCAACCGTCGCCTTCGCCGGGGACCGGAGCGTCCACCCGCCAGTTGGATTTCGTCGCGCCCGGGTGGAACTCCGGTATGAGCCGCGGGGCGAGATCTCACACCGGAATCCCACCCGCGGGCAGGTGACCTGGTGCCGCTGCGCTCTTACCATCAGTCGTGTCCTTGGTCTTATCAGCCGCCGCAGGCACCTCTCAAGCCTCGCGGCGAGGAGACGGCGGCGCCAGGGTCGTCCGGGGAGCGATAATGAACACCGTGCTACGGGTCGCGAACTTGGCGGTGCGCGCCGCCCTGCTCGTTATCGTGGCCTTTATCACCTTCAGGCAGCCCTGGCCCGGCGCCTGGAAGGGCGCAGTGGCGGTCGCTGCGGTCACCGCCGCGACCGTCCAGCTTGTCCTGTGGGCCCGGGCCGACCTCGGGGTGTCGGCCCGCCTCCGGTACGCCTTCCTGTTGCCGTATGCCCTCGCGGCCGTCACGGTCACGTGCGACATGGCAGCGGCCGGGCCGATCGGCGGGGAACTCATGGTCCTGGCTGTCCTCGCCGCGCTGATGGCGGGAAGCGACACCAGCCTGGCCGCCGGGTTGATCGTGGTGGGCGCGGGGATCCTCGCGTGCGAGGTCCAGGGGCTGTTTTTCGGTGCGAACGCCACGACCACCCTCGAGCATCCCGCCATTCTGCTCATCGCCTGGATGGTCGGGTACAACCTGCGCGCCCGTCAGGTGCAGGTCGAGCAGTCGGCGGCCCTGCTCGCCAAGGCGGATCAGCTCCGCGAGGAGCAGGCCAAGGTGGCAGCGCTGGATGAGCGCGCCCGGATCGCCCGGGAGATTCACGACGTGCTCGCCCACTCCCTCGGCGCCCTGGGACTGCACATCCAGGCCGCCCAGGCCGTCCTCAGCAGGCAACATGACGAGGTACAGGCGGTGGAGCTGCTGGGCCAGGCTCGCCGGCTGGCCGCCGACGGGCTCAACGAGACCCGCCGGGCCGTGCATGCCCTGCGCGGCGAGACCCGGCCGCTCCCGGACGGGCTGGCCGAGCTCAGCGCGGACCACCAGCGCCGTCACGGCGCCCGGGTGACCTTCGAGGTCAGCGGCGAGCCGCGTCCGCTGCCGCCCGATGCCGCCCTCGCCCTGACCCGGGCCACGCAGGAGGCGCTGGTCAACGCGGCCAAGCACGCCCCGCACCAGCCTGTGGGCATCTGCCTGGACTATGCCGGCGCCCACACCAGCCTCGCGGTGACCAACCACCTGGGCGAGGACGCCCTCAGCGGTCACGGGCCAGGGCTGGCCACGGTCAACGGCGGGTACGGGCTGGCCGGGATGCGCGAACGGCTTCTCCTGGTCAAGGGCACGCTGAGCGCCGGGCAGAACGGCAGCGACTGGGTCGTCATGGCGAAGGTCCCCCGGTGACCCCACATCCGGAAGTGCCCGTGCCGCTGCGGATTGTCGTCGCCGACGACCAGGCCAGCGTGCGTCAAGGACTCGTGGTCCTGCTAGGCACGCTTCCCGAGATCGAGGTCGTCGCCTCTGCGGCCAACGGCGAGGAGGCCATCCAGCTCGTCGCCGAGAAGAGCCCTCATGCGATCCTTCTTGACTTGCACATGCCCGTACTCGACGGGATCGAGGCCACCCGCCGACTGACCGAGCGATACCCCGAGGTCGCCGTGGTGGTCCTGACGACCTACGTCGACGACTCGTCGGTCGTGGCCGCGCTGGCAGCCGGCGCTCGCAGTTACCTCACCAAGGACGCCGACTGTGCCAACATCGTCCAGGCGCTGCGCAGCGCAGCCACCGGCCTGTCGGTCATCGATCCCGCCGTCCGCGCCGCACTGCTCTCCGCCGCGACGTCACGACCGGAGAAACCGGCCGAGCAGAAGCTTCCCGAGAAGCTGCCCGACGGGCTGACCCTACGCGAGGCCGAGATCCTCTCCATGATGGCCCGGGGAATGACCAACCCCGACATCGCAGCCGAGCTCTACATCAGTGCTCAAACCATCAAAAGCCACATCAACCGGATCTTCGCCAAGACCGGATCGGCCAACCGCACCGCCGCGATCCGCTACGCCCGCGACCACCATCTCGGATAACGGCCCGCCGCCCGGCACACCAAAACCGGCTCGCGGCGGCCGCCCCGCCACATGAGACCCGCGCACCGCTCCCCGGCCCCGCCATAATCGGCTGATCGTCGCGCCGCCGTGGCAACGACCCGGCCTACCTACCCGACGCTCCGATTCGGCGCGCCCGGCAGCGTATGGGCAAATTTGAATTGACGATCGGCCCTGACATTAGGGCATTCAGGCCAGCGCATACGTATACGAGCGCGCAACGCCCGCTATTCGCAGATCCGGACGTCAGATGATCGTCAGACCAGGCCATGCGCGGGCCGGCACACAGATCGCCCGGTTCGGCACGACACCGGGTGGCTACCTTGGCCGCTAATCAGGTTGCCGACCATTAGGGCGGATATCGCGCGCCATATCTCGAGTCGGCCGCTACCGTCCGTGACGCGAGCCGGGATAGCCGCGAGTCGTCTGGAGCCGCCATGGCGAGCATCTCGGCGCCAGCCCGGCGAGATGGACGGAATTGGCCTCATCGACCCGGACTTGGCCCGCGACCTGGCCGCAGCCGCAGGTCGCAACCCCGCGTCACCTGGCACGTCACCGTCACCGACCAGCACGGGCACGCCATAGCACACGGCTGTGCCCGGCCGGTGAAACGGCGGACACCCGACGGGCCCGGGTTCGCGTTCACCCCCACCGGGCCCGGCATCTGGAGGCTTGTCGCTGGGCACACCGCGAGATGCTCGTCACGATTGGGTCCTTGCCGGGCACGGACTGTGACCACCAGCACCAGGCCCGGGGACATGACCCAGGGGTGCCGCTCCGGCACCTCACCGAGGTCCGCCATGCCACCTGCACCGGGCCCGGCTGCCGGTGGCCATCGGGCGGCAGTACATCACCGAACCCACCCGGTACCCGATCTGAGTGAGTGTTCGCTGCTCCAGGCGGACGTCCGCGTCGCGACCCACCGGCGTGGCGGCACCTCGGTGACGGCCGGGTATCGATCCTGCGCGGTGCCGTGTTGCCATCTGCTAATGGCACCAACGCGGGTGAGGAGCACGAGATGGGCAAGATCGCAGAAACCACCGAGCCCGTCAGCGAACTGGAACGTCTGATCGCGGACCTGTCGGAGTCCGGACAGCTGGTCTTCGTCTTCGGCACCGGCTTTTGTACCGCGCACCTGACCGGCATGACCGCACCAGTGTTCCGCGGATCGGCCGACCGGCGGTGGTGGCATGTCGAGCTCGGCGACGGCGCGGCGAGCTGGATCATGGATGTGCGGGTGGATGAGATCACTGCGGTCCGGTTCGTGCGCGAGCCCTACCCGTTCCCTTCGTTCCCCGGCCGGGAGGTCCTGACCGTGCAATTCCTGGGACCGGGCGGGGACACGGTGCTCTCCTGTTACGTGGACGAGCTGTATGACGGCCAGCGGATGCGCCCGGAAAAGCTGCAGGTGTGGCAGACACTGCGCGAGCGCTACGGCAATCGCGACCAGTCGCGGGTCGACCGAGGTACCCTCCTGACCGCCGCCGCCTGAACCAGCGATGCCGCACTGAGGTGGACTGCCGATGGGAATCCTCACCGACGACATGAAGCGGGTGGTCAGCGAGCAGAAGCTCGGATTCTGCGCGACCGTCTGCCCCGATGGGTCACCGAACCTGTCCCCGAAGGGATCCACCGGCGTGTGGGATGACGATCACCTGTTCTTCGCCGACATCTGCTCGCCGCAGACCACCGCGAATCTGCGGGCCGGGTCGCTCATAGCGGTCAACGTGGTCGACCCGTTCGTGCGCAAGGGGTACCGGTTCGAGGGCCGGGCGGTGATCTGTGAGCCCGGGTCGGCCGGATTCGCCGAGGGCATCGAACGGATGCGGGCTGGTGGTTCGCAGCTGACCGGACGGGTCAAGGCCATCGTCGTGATCGAGGTGCAACACGCCGGGCCGCTCATCTCACCGGTCTACGACGACGAGACAACAACGGAAGCGGACGTGCTCCGAACGCACCGCAAGCGCTTCGCGAGTCTGCACGAACGCCGCGCCCGCAGCTAGACCGGCCCCTCACCAGGTGGCTTAGGCCTGGCATGTCCGCGGAAGTGAGGCGGGGAGTGTATGCAGAGCTAAGGCCCCCATGAGCACCCGGCCCGATCCGTGCCTCGCTCGACAATAGGCAATCGTACGGTGTTACCCGGATACGCGGTATTTCCCGACCGGATCTGTGATCCGGGAGGCGGCCGGTGCCCGGGGGAGGCGCGAGAAGCGCATCGCGCCGTCGTCGATCTTCCCGTGCCGGAGGGCGATCACGTCGCGGGCGTAGCTCATGCTGAGCCGCCACGGAGCCCGGGAGCCGGACCGCGGGAACTGATCGATGGAGCGGAGCACGTAGCCGGCCGAGAAGTCCATCAAGGGCTGTTCGGTGACGTCCGGGTTGTCGTTGACCGGGACGCAGGTGTCATAGCCGCGGGAGTCCATGTAGGCCAGCAGCCTGCAGGTGTACTCGCTCACCAGGTCGGCCTTCAAGGTCCACGACGCGTTGGTGTAGCCGATCGTGAACGCGAAGTTCGGCACTCCGCTGAGCATCATGGCCTTATAGGCCATCGTCTCGGGCAGGCGGACCGGCCGGTCATCGACGGTCAGCTGGGCGCCGCCCAGCGGGAGCAGTTGCAGGCCGGTCGCGGTCACCACGATGTCGGCCTCGAGGCTGGTGCCGGATTCAAGCAGCAGGCCTTGTTCGGTGAATCTGACGATGCGATCGGTGACCACCGAGGCTCGCCCGTCGCTGATGACCTCGAACAGGTCTCCGTCGGGGACCAGGCACAGGCGCTGATCCCACGGGTTGTAGGCCGGGTTGAAGTGCGTGGCGACGTCATACCCGGCCGGCAGTTGCTTGACGGTAACCTTACGGATCCAGTCGCGGATCATGGCCTGCGGCGCTGGCTGAGCTTATAGAACGCCGTCATCATCAGCACGTTCTTCCAGCGCGTAACGGCGTACCCGCGTCGCGGGCCGAGCAGCGCGCGCAGCCTGATCGCGATGGCGTCTTCGGCGGGCATGGGCAGGATGTAGGTGGGGGAGCGCTGCAGCATCGTCACGTGTGCCGCGGTCTCGGCCAGCGCCGGGACGAGCGTCACCGCGGTCGCGCCGCTGCCGATCACGACGACGCGCTGGCCCGCGTAGTCCAGATCCGCGGGCCAGTGCTGCGGGTGCACGACCTGGCCATGGAAGTCGCCGATGCCCGCGAACGACGGCAGGTACCCCTTGTCGTAGCGGTAGTAGCCGCAGCACATCAGCAGGAAACCGCAGGTCATCGTCACGGTCTCGGTCCCGTGCGCCGCGTGGACCGTCCACCGCGCGGCCGAGGTTGACCACTCGGCACCGGTCACCTGGTGACCGAAGCGGATGTGCTTGCCGATGCCGGCATCGGCCGCGGTCTGGCGGACGTAGTCCAGGATCGACGGGCCGTCCGCGATCGCTTTGGCCTGCGTCCACGGCCGGAACCGGTAGCCGAGCGTATGCATGTCCGAGTCCGACCGCACGCCGGGGTAGCGGAACAGGTCCCAGGTGCCGCCGATGACGTCCCGGGCCTCCACGATGGCGTAGGTCTTGCCCGGGAACGAGGCCTGCAGGTGGTGCGCGGCACCGATCCCGGACAGCCCCGCGCCCACGATCAGCACGTCGACGTGCTCTGTCACCGGGACGCCGCCTGCCGTGACCGGAGCCGCTTCTCGAGCCGGGCCATGATGTCGTAGTAGTGGGTGGGCGCGACCCGGGCCAGGGCGTCGAAGACGTAGGCGTCGGGACCGACCAGGATGCGGGCCTTGCCCTGCTCGACCCCGCGGCAGATGATCTGGGCCGCCTTGTCCGGCGTGGTCATGGTGATCGCCTCGAAGTCGGCCGCCATCTGCTCGTGGCTGCGGCCGAGTCCTTCCGGGTCCTTCCGGACGCGCGCGTTGCGGGCGATGTTAGTCGTGATTCCCCCCGGGTGGACGGTCACGGCGGACACGCCCGTGCCACGCAGTTCCTGGCGCAGCGAATCGGTGAAGCCGCGCACCGCGAACTTCGACGCGCAGTAGGCGCTCTGGTTCGGCATTCCCACCAGGCCGAACACGCTCGAGGTGTTGACGATGACGCCGCTGTCCTGTTCGACGAGGATCGGCAGGAAGGCGCGGGTGCCGTTGACCACCCCGTCGAAGTTGATCTGCCTTAGCCACTCGTCATCGCCGGGGTCGGCATCCAGGACCGAGGAGGCGACCGCGACACCGGCGTTGTTGAACACGGCGGCCAGCCGGGCGCTGTGCGCCAGCGAAGGCAGCCACTGGCGTACCTCGGCCGCGAAGCGATGCTGATCCGCGGCGTCCCGCACGTCAAGCACCCTGGTCAGCACCGGTCCCGGCAGTGACCTCGCGGTCTCCTTCAGGCCGGTCTCGTCGACATCGGCGATGGCTACCGGTGAGCCCGAGCGCGATAGCCGCTGGGCCAGGCTCCGGCCGATGCCGGAGGCGGCGCCGGTGATCATCACCGGCCTTCCGGCGATGATCCTACGATTCCTGGCCATCGGCGCTCCTTACCGCGGCGGCGTGAACCCGGTTACCGGGGGCGGGGGACCGGCGGTGTACCACGGCCCGGCCGCCCTGGGCGGGGCAGTAGGCCACACCGCGGGAGTGCCAACGCTCGCCGCGTTCACGCGTTGGCTCCAGCGTGAAGTCGCGGAGCAGGGTCCGCAACACAATGTTCATCTCCATCTGGGCGAAGGCGGCGCCGATGCACCGCCGGGCCCCGCCGCCGAACGGGATCCACTGATAGGTGTCCGGCCTGCTGCCGATGAAGCGGTCCGGGCGGAAGCTGCCCGCGCCGGGGAACAGGGTCTCGTTACGGTGCATCAGGTAGATGCTGACCAGCACGACCTGTCCCTGCGGGAGCGTCCACCGTCCCAGCTGCAGGCTCGGCGCCCGTACCTTGCGGAGCGTCGCGTCGATGACCGGACGCACCCGCTGGACCTCGAGGATCGTGGCCTCGCGCAGTTGCGACCCGTCGGCGTCGACCTCCTCGGCGAGCCGGCGCAGCACGTCCGGATGCCGCCGCAGCCGCTCGACCGCCCAGGCGAGCGTGGTCGACGTGGTCTCGTGCCCGGCGGTCAGGAGGGTGAGCAGCTGATCGGAGATCTCCTCGCGGCTCATCGCCGAACCGTCGTCGTACCTGCTCTGTAGCATCAGCGCGAGCACGTCGTCACGCTCGTCGAGCCCGGGATCCTCGCGGGCGGCCGCGATCAGCCGGTCGATGATCGCGTCGTACCGGCGGCGGTGGGCGTGCGCCCGGCCCCACGGGCTCCACCGGCCCAGATCGGTGCGCGGAATCGGCAGGGCAACCAGCCGCGAGCCGAGTTTGACCATCGCGGGCAGCAGCGTTCGCAGCTCGGCCAGTTCGTCCCCCTCCGCTCCGAACACCGCGCGCAGGATCGCGTTGAGCGTGATGCGCATCATCGGGTCGAGCGTGGCGAACTCGCTGCCCTCCGGCCAGGCCGCCATCTCGCGGACCGCCTCTTGCTCGATGATGGCTTCGTAGGCCCGTAGCCGCCGGCCGTGGAACGGCGGGGTCAGCAGTTTGCGCTGCTTCTTGTGCGTGTCGCCGCTTATCGCGAAGAAGGAGTTGGGGCCGAGCACGAGGCCAAGGTTGATATCGAGGATGTCGGCGATCTCGGGGCTGGTCATGAACAGCTGCCTGACCTCGGCCGGGTCGCTGATCACGATGGCATCCCCGAAGATCGGGACATTGATCTTGAAGGCGGACCCATAGCGCCCGTGCAGCCTGCGCATCATCCACAGCGGGGCGACGATCGCGATGCCGCCCTGCACGAAGCGCGGGAGCGATGGGCCATCCGGCAGTGTCACGGTGTTCATACACGCCTCCGGTCAGCGCCTTCGATGCATGGTACGCGGACGTACCAGATCGACGGTATGTCAGAGTACCATGACGTGCAAGCCTGCGGCGTGAGGAGGGTAGCGTGACGACCGTGAGGACGATGCAGCCCGAGGTCACGAGCCCCGAGACCCAGGCCGGGGCAGAGACCGAAGCCGAGACCCAGGCCGGGGCAGAGACCGAAGCCGAGACCCAGGCCGAGGCAGAGGCAGCGCCAGCGGAGTTCCGGCGGCGGCTGCTTGAGGGCATGGCCGCGGCCATCCGCGAGTGCGGCTTCCGCGACTCGACGGTGGCGGACGTGGTCCGCCACGCCCGCACCTCACGCCGCACGTTCTACGAGCACTTTCCGTCCAAGCAGGCCTGTTTCACCGCCCTGCTCCAGGAGTCCAACGCGGCAATGGTGCGCCAGATCGCGGTCGCCGTCGATCCGGGCGCACGATGGGACGTCCAGGTGCGGCAGGCCATCGAGGCCTGGATCGCGGGGGCGCAGTCCGACCAGGCCCTCACCCTGAGCTGGATCCGGGACCTCCCCTCGCTCGGCTCCGACGCCCGTCACCTGCAACGTGAGTCGCTCGAGGCCTTCGTCGTGCTCATCCAGAATCTCAGCGGCACCCCGGAACTGCGGGCGGCGGGCGTCGCCCCGCCATCCCGCCAGCTCACGATCCTGCTGCTCGGCGGCCTGCGCGAACTGATCGCGACCACGGTCGAGGACGGCGGTGACATCGCCGACATCACCGAGGTCGCGGTCCGGGCGACGCAGGCGCTGCTCGGCCCCCGACGCTGAGGGCCTAGCATTCAGCGCCAGGGAGTGGCGATGGACGAACTTGGCACGCTGAGGGCGAGGCGCGAGAAACAAGCCCGCGCGGTGGCGCGGCTCGAAAGGGAAGTGAGCGCGCTCCGCGATCGCGGCAAGGCCCGGGCTTCACTTGAAGCGCTGGAGGGTGTGCTGTCCAGGCACCGGGAGACGTTGCGGCAGCTTTCCGCGGACCTTGACGCGGCCGATCCGAAGCCCCCTCCCTGCCCGCACACCACAGCCGTCCGGGTGGAGTTGAGCACCGGGGAACTGGCCGCGTGGTTGTGCCCCGAGTGCGATCAGCAGCTTCCCCCGGAATGGTCCCTGCCGCGGGAGGAGGCGCCGCCGCAACTCCCCGCCGGCTTCTGGGAGACGCTCGCCGGACCGCAGATCAGGAACCAGGACCGCTCCCGCCGGGGTCTGCTGGCCGCCATAGCGCTGCTCAACAAGCGCAAGGCTGAGATCTTGATGAGGTACGACCACGGCCCCGACCTGCAGGGGCAGATAAGAGCCATCGATGCCGAGATAGCCCGGTGCCTAGAGCAGCTACCGGAAGCCGACCGGGGTTACCTGCGCGCTCCGCCAGAGCCACAGTAACCGCCGGTCACCGGAACCGGCAGGTGACCGCCCCGAGCTCGCCGAAGTCCGCGTGGATCACGTCGCCAGCCTGGACGAACACCGGCCTGGTGAAGGACCCGGCCAGGATCACCTGCCCGGCGGGCAGGAACTCGTCGTGCGGCGCGAGCCGGTTGGCCAGCCAGGCCACGCCGTTAGCCGGGTGGCCGAGCACACCCGCCGCCACCCCGGTCTCCTCGATCGCCTCGTTGACGTACAGCAGCGCCGAGACCCGGCGCAGGTCACAGGCGTCGGGGCGGACGGCGCGCCCGCCGACGACGATCCCCGCGTCGGCCGCATTGTCGGAAATCGTGTCGACGACGGTGCGCAGGTGACCGGTCTGCGGGTCGCTCATCTGGACTCGCGCGTCCAGGATCTCCAGCGCGGGCGTGACCCACCGGGTCGCGTCGAGGACGTCGAGCGCGGTCACCCCGGGCCCCTTCAGCGGCTGGTCCAGGACGAACGCCAGCTCGACCTCGACCCGGGGCCGGATGAACCGCTCGGCCGGCACCGTCCCGCCGTCGTCGAAGAACATGTCGTCGAAGATGACGCCGTAGTCCGGCTCGCTGATCGAGACCGCCTGCTGCATGGCCCGCGAGGTGAGGCCGATCTTGCGCGCCTTGATCGTGCGCCCCGCGGCGAGCTTGAGTGCGACCAGGGCCCGCTGCACGCGGTAGGCGTCCTGGACCGTCATGTCCGGGTACTGCAGCGAAAGCTGCCGGATCGGCTCGCGCGTGCGTTCGGCCGCCAGCAGGCGCCGGGCCGCGTCGGTGACCGCGTCCTCGTCGAGCACCGTCCTAGCGTCCCATGCCCAGTCCCGGGTCGCCGCCGAAGGCCAGACCCGCCAGCCGGTCACGCTCGGTCTCGGTGAGCGGGACCGGGCCGTCGCGGGAGGCCTTGACCATCACGCACTCGGCCAGCGCGATGCACGCCTGGTCCTGGAACGCGGCCTGGGCCAGTACGTAGGACGAGCCGCCCACCCGCAGCACGGCCGAGGCCACCTCGACCGACCCGGGGTACCGGCCCTCGCGCAGGAACTCCATGGTGATCGTGGCCAGCAGCAGGATCAGGCCCTTGGCGGACATGCCCACGACCCGGTGGGTCAGGTCGGACCGGCCCTCCTCGAAGAGGCGGCCGAAGGCGCCGTTGTTGAGGTGACGGTTCGTGTCCATGTCGCCGTACAGCATCCGGTACGCGAACCGGACCGGGTAGTTCCCGGCATCGAGCCGGCCGGCTTGCTCGGCGAGGCGGCGGCTCATGGCCGAAATTATTGCGCGTCCGGTCCCTCAGGGTTTGCGGGCCAGGTAAGCCACGACGTTGATCTCGGCCCGCAGCGGCAAGCCGTCTCGCACCTGCCCTTGTGCCAGCTCTACGGTCGCGCGGTGGAACTCGGCCTCGCCGACGTTCTGAATGGCCTCGTACGCCGGCCCGGTGGAGGCCAGCGTCCGCGCGTATATCTCCGGATCCGCGAACTCCAAGGCGAACGGGACGTCCATCCGCCGGACGTCGGCGAACCCGTATGACTCCAGAAGCTGCTCGCCCGCCCCGGGCCGGCCCAGCGATACCATCGCGGCCTGGTTGTCGACCTTCTCCGTCGCGGCCATGCGGAACGGTGCCAGCGCCCATGCTCCCGGAGACACCTTCAGGTGGCCCCAGACGGTTATCCCGAGCCGTCCGCCGGGGCGAAGGACCCGGTCCATCTCGGCCACCGCCTGGGGTGTGGTGCCCCAGATCCCACGGAAGCTGGTCACCACGTCAAATGACGCCGGCTCCCACGGCAGGACGTTCATGTCGCCGACCCTGATGTCGGATTCCGGGTTCCGGTCCCTGGCCACCGCGATCAGCCTGGGCGAGGCGTCGATGCCGGAGCAGGAGGCACCGCGCAGGCGGGCCAGCTCGATCGCGAGCCCGGACCCGCACGCCATATCGAGCAGCCGGTCTCCGGCATCGACGCCGAGCCAGTGGTGGACGCTGACGTACTCCCGGCAGTTGCTCGGCTCGCTGAGCGTCGAGAAGTCCACCGCCCTGCGGCCCCAGCCCTCGTCCACCAGCGTCCACTGCGGAGTGTCGGTGCTCGTCATGGTCGTTGCTACTCCCTCAGCAGGGTTGCGATCCGGGCGGCGGCGCGGTCCGCGCCGCCGCGCGGGATCTTACGGTAACCGGGCCGGGCACCGCCTTCGGCAAGTGCCGTCCGCATCGTGGCGGCGAGTTGGTCGGCCGTGGTCGTGGTGTAGTCCATCCGCAAGCCGGCCCGGTAGTGGTCGAGCCGGTGGCTCACGAAGTGCTGCTGCTCCCAGTGACGCCGCAGCGGGAAGTAGATGAACGGCCGCCCGGTGGCCACCAGTTCCATCGTCGTGGACAGGCCGCCCTGCACGACGGCCGCGTCGGCGCACGCCAGGTGCTCGAACAGGTCGGGCACATAGCCGCGCTTGTCCATGCCTTCGATGTCGGGCAGCAGCCGGGGATCGATGCGCGGGCCGGTGACCAGGAGCATCCGCGCATCCGGCACCTGCTTGCGCAGCCGCCCGAACGCGTCGCAGGTCAGCTCGAGCAGGCTCACGCCCGCCGACGTGCCGCCCACCGCGGCCACCAGCAGCGGCTGGTCCTGGGGGTAGCCGAGCCGTCCCCGCAGCCGGGCGCGGTCACGGTAGGCGGCGGGGTCGAAGGGGAGCACATAGGGGACCGAGGTGAACCACCGGCCGGACCATGACCGGATGTCCGGCAGGCCGGGCCCGAACGAGAGGTCGGGCAGCTCGTCGAACGAGCCGATGAACATGGACAGGTCGCGCAACCGGGGGAAACGCTCACGCTTCTC
Organism: uncultured Actinomycetes bacterium; assembly: GCA_963819785.1. GTDB lineage: Bacteria > Actinomycetota > Actinomycetes > Streptosporangiales > Streptosporangiaceae > Palsa-504. The sequence goes on from CAWFXW010000037.1 coordinate 221,979, forward strand.
GATGGAGTCCGCGTTGTAGTCCGCGCACAACCCGGCTTCCCGTGAGTCGGCGGGATCGGTGGGCAGGAAGCCGATCACGTCGGTCATGAACACGTACGGCGCGATCTTCCGCTCGGGGTTCTCGTGCAGGAAGTAGTCGACCTCCCAGCACTCATCGCCCACCCACAGGTCGTAGGGAGTGTCCCGGACCACGTCGTCGAACAGCATGTAGTTCGCGCACAAGATCTCGTCCATCCGGCGGAAGGCGTAGAACGCGGGCAAGTCGTGCTGCGCGGCCTCGGACTCCCAGTGCGCCGACTCGGAAACCAGATCCGAGCTCGCCGGGTGGATAATCTCCCCGGCGCGGGCCAGTACCTCGGTCACCGGCGGCTGCGCCCACCAGTGGATTTCCAGGTCCGGCATCCGCTGCCGGAGCGACCGGGCAATGGCCAGGTCACGCTGGACGTGGCCGAGACCGATAGGGGAGGAGATCCACAGTGCCCGCTGGGGGCGGCTGTGCGTGACCGGCCAGGTGACCTGCTTGCGCTTGCGGCGGACCGTCCCGTCCACGAAGTCGCGGATGGCGTGGTTGACCACGACCGGGTACCGGACGTGCGGCGCGTGCCCGCCGTCTTCGATCACGAGCAGTTCGGCGTCGGTCAGCTCGGCGATCCGCCGTACCCGCTCGGGCGGGACCATCTTGTCCCGATCACCGCCGATCACCAGCACCGGGCAGGTCAGCGCCCGGCACAGGCGGATCGCCTCCTGCTCGTCGGCGACCTGCTGAGGCGCGTCGGCATCGCACAGCATGGTCTGCGCGTCGGTTTGCATGCCCCACTCGACGAGGTCGTCGTAGGGCTTGGTGGAGTGCGGTTCGGTGGCGATCTGGGACATGAAGAACTCGACGTATCCCCGCCAGTCCCGCCGCCAGTAAAGCCGGTTCTCCTTCTCCCACCCCTCGGGGGCGGGGATCTCGTCCTCAAAGGAGTATCCGGTTCGTTCCCAGTAGTCGAGCGGCGGAATCGGCAGCGTCGGCCCGATGGTCACGATCCCGGTCACCCGCCGCGGTTGCGCGGCCGCGAGCAGCAGCGCCCAGGAGAAGCCGCTGCAGAACGCCGCGAGCACCGCCTGCCCGGTGCCGGTCGCGTCGAGCACGGCGCCGGCGTCGCTCGCGAAGGCGGTGTCGGCGTAGGCCGCGGGGTTCCGTGGCCGGTCGGACCGGCCGTTGCCGCGCGGGTCGAAGGTGATCACCCGGTAGTCCCTGGCCAGGAACGGCACCTGCATCTTCCAGTGCCTGGAGTCCACGATCGCCCACGTGGGCAGCAGCAGGATGGTCGGCTGGCCCGTGCCATGCACCTCGTAATGGATCCGCACGCCCGAATTGACCACGTAACCCGATTCATCGGGTAGTCGTGCGCGCATCAGTTTCACTCCCAAACGGCCGGTAGCCAGCAGCGTAGGGCCTGCGGAAGAGCCGGGCTATCGGGGAAAACCACTACGTACTACACCGGGGCGGACAGGTGGTGCGTGGCGGCCCAGACCGCCACCTCGGCCCGGCTGCGGGCATCGAGCTTGGACATCACGTGGTGCAGGTGGACCTCGGCGGTCTTCTCGGAGATCCCGAGCACCCTGCCGATCTGCCGGTTGGTCCGGCCCGAGGCCACCAGCGCGGCAACCTGGCGCTCCCGCGGGGTGAGCGATACCTGAGGAGAACGATCCGGGTCACCCGGCGCCGTTCCCGAAGCGACGGCCAGGGCCAGGTCCGCCGCCTGATGAACAGGCATGGTCCGGCCCGCGTCGCTGAGCGTGCCGGGCATCCTGAGGCCCCAGCGCCCGGGCCAGGACCTGCTCCACCGCCGAAGTCCTGGCCTGCTCGGTCTCAGGCTGGCGGGCGGCCACCCGCTCACGCAGCGCCGCGGCCGCCCCGATCAGCCGCGCGGCGCTCTCGTAGTGCGCCCGTTCGCTGGCCACATGGGCGAGCGCCTCCAGGCATTGGGCGACGCCCCGCAGGTCGTTGAGCTCGGTGTAGACCCGCAGCGCCTCGGCCAGCAGCGGGCTCGCTTCATCCAGGCGGCCGTGCGCGATCAGCGTCGTGCCGAGCCCCCATGCCGACCAGGCCGTCGCCCACGGATAGTCCAGCTCACGGAAATCTCGCAGGCTGGCCCGGAGCAGTTCCGCGGCGCTCCCCAGGTCACCGTGGTCCCGGGCGAGCAGCCCTAGGTCGTGCCGGGCCCACGCCACGCCCTCCTTGCTGCCTCGCGCGCGGAACGCCGCCTCGGCCCGACGATGCCAGTCAGCGGACGTATCCCACTCGCCACCAGCGCGGGCCACGTGTCCCAGAAACGCGGACGCGATCGCCGCGCGGCGCGCATCGCCGCGCCCTTCGCTGCGCTCGAGCGCGGTGAGCAAGGCGTCCTGGGCACGACCCATCTGCCCCGTCGCCCAGGCGAGAACCCCGGCCGCGATGAGCAGGCCAGCCTGGCCGTTCGCTATGGCGTCATCGCTTATAGCGGCCGGGTCATATCGGCCCGCGGTCAAGGGAAGAACCATGCCTACAAGCGCCTGGCCATGACCTGGGTCGCCATGGGTGTAGTGATACCAGCCGAGCACGGCGGCCAGCGAAAGCGCCCCGGCATCCCGCCCCGCGCCCAGACAGTAATCCAGCGCGGCGCGCAGATCCGCGTAGTGGCGGCCCACCCGAAGGAACCAGGTTCGCTCCTCCGACAGGCCGAGCAAGGCCTCGAACTGCGCCGCGAGAACCGCGTAGTACTCGGCATGCCTGGCCCGCGTCTCCTCGGCTTCGTCGTGGGCGGTCAGCTGCTCCGCCGCGTACTCACGCAGGCTCTCCAGCATCGAGAACTCGGCGGTCTGCTCGTCACCGGGCAACCGCCGGATCAGGCTCTTGTCGAGCAGCGACTCCACCATCGCGAGTACGTCGTCCCCGTCGACAACGCACACGCTGCCCACGTCGGCCAGGGTCCAGCTGCCAGCGAACACCGACAGCCTGCGGAACAGCGCGCGCTCGGCGGAGTCGAGCAGTTCATAGCTCCAGGCGATGGCATTGCGCAGCGCACGCTGCCGGACCGGCACGTCCCGTGTCCCGGAGGCCAGCACGTCCATCCTGCTGGCGAGCCGGAAGACCAGCTCGCCGGGGGTCAGGACCTTCAGTCGGGCCGCGGCCAGCTCGATCGCCAGCGGCAGGCCCTCGAGCCGGACGCACGCGCTGGCCAGCAACAGCGCATTAGCCGGGGTGAGGCCGAAGCCCGGGTTCGTCCGGCGCGCGCGATCAAGCAGCAGCGCCACTGACGGATTAGCCGCCAGGCCGCCGAGATCGGCGATGTGCGCCGGCGCGGGCATGGCCAGCGGCGGCACCGGGAACTCCTGCTCGGCGGACAGCCGGAGCCGTTCCCGGCTGGTAGCAAGAACCCGCAGCCGCGGGCAGGCGGCGAGCACCCGGCCGACGTCCGGGGCCGCGGCCAGGAGATGCTCGCAGTTGTCCAGGACCACGAGCTGCTCATCGTGGCCCAGCGTGGCAGCCAGCTGGCCGGTCAGGTCCGCACCGCCCCGCGGCTCGACACCCAGCGCCTGAGCCAGTTCGGGCAGCACCAGCGCCGGATCCCGGACCGGGGCCAGGTCGACGAACACCGCTGGGCAGCCGCTGCGCTCGACGCAGGCCGACGCGCAGGCGACAGCGAGACGGGTCTTGCCGATGCCCGGCGGCCCGGTAAGGGTGACCAGTCGCGCGTGCGGATACGCGAGCATCTGGGACAGCGTCTCAAGCTCCCCGTCCCGGCCGACGAACAGGTCGGCTGGCGACGGCAGGCGACTGTGCGGTACCCGCCCCGCGTCTCGCATCCGACTGCCCCGCCCATTTCCTCTACCCGTGCAGCCAGGAGGCCATAACCGAGCATACGACGGCATGGCCCGTAGATCTATGTAGGGGGAACCCCCGATACCGCGGTGACAGCCTGTGCACGTACAACGGTTTCATCCTGACAACCAAGGAGACACCGATGACCATCACCGACAACCCCGTCGACAACGGCGTGAACGTGCAGGCCCTGCTCGGCGCGCGTGAAGCGCTCTCGGCCACGCCGGAAGCGGCCGACTTCACCTGGCGGGCCAGCTGCAGCTGGCAAAACGGCACCCACAGCCGGTCCACCGTCGCCGGCTTCACCGGCCTGGGCGCGGAGCAGCAGCACCGCGTCACCTACGAGTTCGACGTCGACCACCCCGAGTGCTTCGCCTCCGAGGACAACGGCGCCACGCCGGTGGAGTACATACTGGTCGGCCTGGCCGGGTGCCTGACCGCCGGCGTCGCCTCGGTCGCCCAGATGCGCGGCATCCAGCTCCGTTCGGTCACGGCCACGATCGAGGGCCAGATGAACGTCCTGGGAATCCTGGGGGCTGACCCCGACATCCGCAACGGCTTCGACGCGATCACCGTCCGGTTCGCCGTCGACGCCGACGCCTCCCGCGAGGACCTCGAGGCGCTGATCGCTCAGTCGCAGAAGCGCTCGGCGGTGTTCGACGTGGTGGCCAACCCGACGAAGATCCTCGTCGAGCTGGCCTGACCACCGCGGCCGGTAAGCAAAGCATGATCCAGGCCACGGCAGTCGTCGTCGGTGCCGGGCACGCCGGCCTGGCCATGAGCCGCCGCCTCACCGAACGCTCGATCGACCACGTCGTACTCGAGCGCGGTGAGGTGGCGAACTCGTGGCGCACCCAGCGCTGGCCGAGCCTGCGGCTGCTCACCCCCAACTGGCAGACCCGGCTGCCCGGCCATCCTTACGGCGGCGATGACCCCGACGGCTTCATGCCCGCCGCCGACCTTGCCGCCACCATCACCCGCTACGCCCGCCTGATCAGCGCACCGGTCCGCACCGCCACCACCGCGCACAACGTGTGCACCACGCCGGGCGGCTTCCAGATCCAGGCCAACGACGACCTGCTCCACGCGAAGACCGTCGTGCTCGCCACCGGGGCGTGCACCCGGCCGGCGATCCCGTCCGTCGCCGGCGCGGTACCGCCGTCGATCACGACCCTCACCCCGCTCGCCTACCGCGATCCCGGCCAGCTCCCCGACGGCGGGGTCCTGGTGGTCGGGGCGTCAGCCACCGGCGTCCAGCTCGCCGCCGAGATCCACCGGTCGGGCCGCCCGGTGACCCTGGCGGTCGGCGAGCACGTCCGGCTGCCCCGCACCTACCGCGGCCGCGACATCTTCTGGTGGCTGGAGGCGACCGGCCTGCTAGCCGAACGTTACGACCAGATCGACGACCTCACCCGGGCCCGCCACCTTCCCTCGCCGCAGCTCACCGGAACCCCGGAAGCCGTGACGACCGACCTCAACTCGCTGACGGCGCTGGGCATCCGCCTGGTGGGCCGCCTGGGCCGGGTCGTCGGCGGGGTGGCCCAGTTCTCCGGGGGACTCGCCAACACCTGCAGGCTCGCCGACCTGAAGATGAACCGGTTCCTGACCCGGGCCGACCAGTGGGCCACGGCGTCGGGCCTGGACGACGAGCTGCCACCCGCGCACCGGTTCGCGCCCACGCGGGTCGATCCCGGCACCCCGCTGGAGCTGGACCTGACCCGCGGGGAGATCACCACGGTGGTGTGGGCGACAGGTTTCCGGCCCGACCACTCCTGGCTCGACATCCCGGTGCGTGACCGAACCGGCCGCATCCGCCACGACGGCGGCGTGGTCACCGGGGCGCCCGGCCTCTACGTCCTCGGCCTGCCCGTGCTCCGCACCCGCGCGTCAACCTACATTCACGGCACCGGGCAGGACTCCGAGGCGCTGGCCGACCACCTGCGCTCGTTCCTCGGCAGCCGGCCCCGATGATAGAGCAGCAACGATAACCAGGGAGGCGGCCATGCGGGCGAGGTATCCCGACACGGAGGGCTTCATCGAACGTGACGGCGTCAAGGTCGGCTACGAGGTGTTCGGGGCGGGCGAACCCGCGGTGGTGTTCCCCCCGATCGACGGGATCGTGCACTCCCGGTGCTGGAAAGCGCAGGTGCCGTACCTGGCCCGCTCCTTCAAGGTGGTCACCATCGACCCGCGCGGCAACGGCCGGTCCGACCGGCCGCAGTCGGCCGAGGCCTACGCCGACACCGAGTGGGTGGCCGACACGATCGCGGTCATGGACGCCACAGGCGTCGACCGCGCGGTCCTGGTCGGGATGTGCACCAGCGGCTGGCGGGCGCTGCTGACCGCGGGCCAGCACCCCGATCGGGTGCTCGGCGTGGTGACCATGGAGACCTGGGCGCCGTTCCTCACCCCGCCGCTGCCCGCCCGCACTCAGTACGGCTTCGACGAGGTCCTCGACACCGAGGAGGGCTGGGCCAAGTGCAACCGGCACTACTGGCTGCGCGACTGGCGGGGCTACGCCGAGTTCTTCTTCGGAGAGCTGCTGTCCGAGCCGCACTCCACCAAGCAGCATGAAGACTGCGTTGGCTGGGCGATAGAGATCGGCCCGGAGACGATGCTGCTGCACGACGACGGACCGGTCGCGTCGACGACCCGCGAGGAGACCGAGGCGCTGCTGCGCCGGGTGAGCTGCCCGGTCTTGGTCGTCCACGGGCGGGAGGACCGCTGCCAGCCGTTCGAGCGCGGCGAGCGGGTCGCCGAGGTCACCGGCGGCGAGCTGCTGGTCCTGGAGGGCGCAGGGCATCTGCCCCAAGCCCGGGAGCCCGTCGTGGTCAACCATGCGATCAAAGAGTTCGCGGACCGCTTCCGTCCCGCGAAGCCGGTCACACCGATCCGGCGCACCTGGACCAGGCCGCCGAACCGCCCCAAGCGAGTGCTCTACGTCTCCTCGCCCATCGGACTCGGGCACGCGCGCCGCGACCTGGCCATCGCCGATGAGCTGCGTGCGCTCCGCCCGGGCCTGGAGGTCCACTGGCTGGCCCAGCACCCGGTCACTGAACTGCTGAAGCGGCGGGGCGAGCTTATCCACCCCGCCTCGGCCGCCCTGGCCAGCGAGTCCGGGCATATGGAGAGCGAGGCCGCCGAGCACGACCTGCACGCCTTCCAGGCCCTCCGGACCATGGACGAGATCATGGTCAGCAACTTCATGGTGTTCGACGACCTGGTCCGGGACGAGCCGTACGACCTGTGGGTCGGCGACGAGGCCTGGGACATCGACTACTTCCTGCATGAGAACCCCGAGCTCAAGCGGGCGCCCTACGCCTGGATGACCGACTTCGTGGGCTGGCTGCCGATGCCGGACGGCGGAGAGCGGGAGCGGGCCCTGACCGCCGACTACAACGCGGAGATGATCGAGCAGATCGCCCGCTTCCCCAGCCTGCGGGATCACTCCGTGTTCGTCGGCAACCCCGCCGACGTGGTGCCGGACGCCTTCGGGGACTCGCTGCCCGTGATCCGCGACTGGGTCGAGCAGAACTACCAGTTCTCCGGCTATGTCACCGGGATCTCGCCCAGCTTTTCTGGCCGCCTGCGGCGGCGGGCCGACCACGACGCCATCCGCGCGGACCTGGGATACCGGCCCGACGAGAAGGTCTGCGTGGTCACGGTCGGCGGCTCGGGTGTGGGCACCGACTTGCTCCGCCGGGTGGTGGCAGCTTTCCCGGAGGCCAAGCGGCTGGTGCCCGAATTGAGGATGATCCTGGTAGCCGGGCCCCGGATCGACCCGGACCCCTTGGCCTCCCTGGGATCCCATGACGGGCTTGAGGTCCATGGCTACGTTCACGACCTCTACCGGCATCTGGCGGCCTGCGATCTGGCGGTGGTGCAAGGCGGCCTGACCACCACCATGGAGCTCACCGCGAGCCAGCGGCCGTTCATCTACGTGCCGCTGCGGTACCACTTCGAGCAGAACTTCCATGTCAGGCACCGGCTGGCTCAGTACGGTGCGGGCCGGTGCGTTGACTACGAACAGACCAGACCCGAAACACTGGCCGCGGCGATAGCCGAGGAGATCGCGCGTCCGGTGAGCTACCGGCCCGTGGAGACAGACGGTGCGAAACGAGCCGCAGCCCTCCTGGCCGAGCTCATCTGAGAGCCGGCCCCGGTGACTCCCGGTAAGGTCTGTTCCCGGGAGCACCACCAGGTGGACCGGCCGCCGACGATGCCATGCACCATCGGCGCGCCGCAGCGCGGGCAGATGCCGCCCGGGCGGCGGGCCGCGATCACGTCGCCGGTATGCGCGCCGCCGCCCGGTGCCAGCGCGCTGGCCAGCACCTTCCGCAGCGCCCGGTAGAGCCGGTCGACGTCGCGAGGTCGCAGGCGGTTGACCGGTGTGGCGGGTGGCACCTTGGCCTGCCACAAGATCTCGTCGGCCAGCAGGTTCCCCACCCCGGCCAGCTTGGACTGGTCCAGCAGGCGGGCCTTGACCGCGATCGTCCCCCGGGCCATCACCGCCCGGAACTGAGCAGGCGTGATCTCGGCCGCGTCCGGGCCGAGCGCGTCGATGTCGGGGTTGAGCACGATGCGCCCGAGCCGGCGCTTGTCGAACAGGGCCAGCCGGCCGCCGTCGGCGAACTCGAGCGTGAAGCGATCCCATTCGGCCTTGCGCGGCTGCGCGTCCCGGCCGGCTGGGTCGCCGCCCTCGGCGACCCAGCCGTCCGGGGCGGTGACCACGATGCGGCCGCTCATGCCCAGGTGGATGCCGAGGTCGGGTCCGGGGACGGTGGAGCCGTCCAGGCCCGAGGTCTCGCACCACATGGTCTTGCCGCGCCGGTGCGCCGCGGTCAGCGTACGCCCGGTGAGAGCTTCGCGCAGCTCACCGGGGGAGTGGGGGCGGCAGACGAAGGTATCCGCGTCGTCCACGCCGATGATGCGCCGGCCCAAGGCCAGGTCCGCGATCAGTCGGCGTGCGATCTCGACCTCAGGCTCCTCCGGCATCTAGCCCGCGTCCCCGCGCAGCGCGGCGAACCGGTCGGCGGCCCGGTCGAGCTGGCTCAGGATGTGCTCCTTGGCCGCGGCGTCCAGCGGCGTGTCCGGCCGGGCGATGAGGTCGCGCAGCACCGGCACCAGCGGCGCGTACTTGCCCGCCAGCCGGTACAGCCGGGGACCGGTGGTGTGGATCAGGCCGGCGCCGTTGTCGGTGAAGTCCGAGGCCTTGATGATCCGGGCCCACGGGTTGTCCCGCAGGCTGTCTGCCACGTGCTCCCGGTACTGTTCGTCCTGGTCACGGTCTGGCGCGTACGGCGGGTTGGTCACCGCGCCGACCAGCGCGGCCACCCGCGGGCCGAACTCCTCCGCCAGCACGGCCAGCGCGGCCGGCTGCTCGGGGCGTCCCCCAGTCAGCTCGGCGGGGTGATCTTCCACCGCGTCGTGCAGCAGCGCGGCACAGACCACGTCGGCGTCGTGCACGCCGTAGTGCGACATGATCCGGATCGCCACCCGCAGCAGGTGGTTGACGTACGGCTCGCGGTCCCTGCGGTCATCGGCATGCAGCCGGGAGGCCAGATCCAGCGCGCGCTCCATCCGGAGCCGGTCGGCCGGGGACCAGGAGGCGACCTCGACCGCGAACCGGTCCCGCAGCCCGGCCTCGCCGTAGGTCGAGGTGATCGCGTGCAGCGGCATGGTGGCTACGAGCCGCTGCCGGTCGCCGTTCATGACCTAGAACTAGCACACGGTCAGCCCGCTATGTCGGCCATGTCCGCCGGCTCGGGCAGCAGCGGCAGGTAAATGGCGAACCTGGTCCGGCCGGGCAGGCTGGTCACGCTGATGCTGCCGCCGTGCGCGGCCACCACCGCGTCCACGATGGCCAGGCCGAGTCCGGTGCTCTTGCCCGCCGCGTCCAGGTCGCGAGCCCGCGACGTATCGGCGCGGGTGAAGCGCTCGAACAGATCGGGCAGCAGTTCGGGGGGGATACCGGGTCCGTCGTCGGTGATGCTGAGCTCGACCCGCGGCGCGGCCGGCCGGACGCCCCGCTCCACCCTGTCTATTTCCGGGCCGCCGTCCGGCGTGACCTGCGCGTTAATCCCGGGCAAGGCCTGGACGTGCAGCGCCACGCTCACCGTCGAGCCGGGCGGGGTGTGCTTGCCCGCGTTGCTCATCAGGTTCGCCAGCACCTGGTGCAGCCGGTGCTCGTCGCCCCGGACCAGGATCGGGTCGCCGGGCAGGTCCAGCCGCCAGTGATGCTCGTGCCGCGCCACCCGCGCGTCGCTGGTCACGTCGATGACCAGGCGGGACAGGTCGACGGGCTCGCGTTCGAGCGGGCGCCCCGCGTCCAGCCGGGCCAGCAGCAGCAGGTCATCGACCAGGACACTCATCCGCGTCGATTCCGACTGAACCCTGCTCAGCGCGTGGGTCACGTCCTCGGGTACCGGGCCGTGATGGCGCAGGGCGAGCTCGGCGTAACCGCGGATCGCGGACAGGGGAGTACGCAGTTCATGCGAGGCGTCGGCGGCGAACCGGCGCAGCCGGGCCTCGCTGGCCGCGCGGCGGCCCAGGGCCCGCTCGACATGCAGGAGCATCCGGTTGAATGCCGCGCCGACCTGGCCGACCTCGGTCCTCGGGTCGGTGTCGGGAACGCCAGCCGGCAGCGTCACCTCGCCCGAGTCCAGCGGCAGCTCGGTCACCTTGGTCGCTGTGGCCGCCACCCGGCGCAGCGGCCGCAGCGAGAACTGGACCAGCGCCGCGCCCAGGATCACGGCCAGCCCCAGCGCCACCGCGAACAGCACGTGCTCGGTGTTCTCGACGTGCTCGAGCTGGCCGTTGACCGTGGTCAGCGGCAGCCCCGTGATCAGAATGGTGTTGTCCGGTCCCGTCACCCTGGTGAACATGAATTCGACACCCAGTGAGGGCAGCGTCCGGGTGTAGGTCTGCGGGTCGGGTGGCGGGCCTTGCGGAGGACCCGAGCCGGGCTGGTTGTAGCCGCCCTGAGCCGGAAGACCGACCAGCGTGGCGATGTCCGCGGCGGTCAGCGTGACGGAACTGGAGATGTAATGACACTCCTCGACCGTACCGCTGGCGGACAGGCTGGCCAGGAACGTGCCCTGGGCCTGTCCCACGCCGTAGCAGTTCGGTCCCGAACCGCCGCCGTCGGAATCGCCGCCCGGGCCGTGGCCGCTGGAGTTCGCGCAGTGGTACCAGGTGGTGGTCGCGGCCTGGACCTGCGAGCGGAGCGAGGACATCAGCGAGTTGTTCAGCGACTGCGCCGTGACCACGCTGACCACGGCGCTGGCCAGCCCGAACAGCAAAACGAGCCCGATGATCAGCTTGCCGCTGATGGTCCGGTAGGACAGCACGTGCGCCCACCGCGCCAGCCGGCCGGGGGGCCGCACCGCGGGCGCGGGCATTTAGCTCGCCGGCTTCAGCACGTAACCGACGCCGCGCACGGTGTGGATCAGCGGCGCGCGGCCGGCGTCGATCTTCTTGCGCAGGTAGCTGATGTACAACTCGACCACGTGGGCCTGGCCGCCGAAGTCGTAGTTCCACACCCGGTCCAGGATCTGGGCCTTGGACAGCACGCGCCGCGGGTTGCGCATGAGGAACCGCAGCAGCTCGAACTCGGTCGCGGTCAGTTCGATGAGGTCGCCGTCGCGGCGGACCTCGCGGGCGTCCTCGTCTATGGTCAGGTCGCCGACCGCGAGCAGGCCCTCGGTGTGCGCGCGCGTCAGGTTGGCCCTGCGCAGCAGGCCGCGCAGCCGGGCCAGCACCTCTTCCAGGCTGAACGGCTTGGTCACGTAGTCGTCGCCCCCGGCGGTGATGCCCGCCACCCGATCCTCGACCGCGTCCCGGGCGGTCAGGAACAGCACGCACACCTGCGGGATCTCGGCGCGAAGCCGGCGCATGACCTCCAGGCCGCTGAAGTCGGGCAGCATGATGTCGAGCACCACGGCGTCGGGGCGGAACTCGCGCGCCGTCCGGACGGCGTTGGCGCCGTTCCCCGCGGTCTTGACCGCCCAGCCCTCGTACCGCAGCACGCTGCCCAGCAACTCGGCCAGGCTCGGCTCGTCGTCGACCACGAGGACCCGGACCGGGGTCCCGTCCGCCCGCTGAATGCCGAGATCCTTGCTGCTCGCGGCCCCGCCACTGGAGGACGGGCGGCTGGTCTGCGCCGACAATCCCGGTCCGGAGGATCCCGGGCCCGGGCTGTAGTTATCCATGTTCCTCAGGCTCACTCGTCGTAATCAGAATCTGTGCCCAGTATGCCCGCGGTGGATGGGTCCTTTGTCCACGGTTCTCACTTAGTGCGAACTCCAGCGTTACCCATTACACGCGAATCATGCGACCGCTAGGTCAGAATCCGCTCTGAATAGCCTCTGAATTCGTCAGCCGATACCCAGGAGGCGTCCCAGCTTGGACGCGGACGCCGACCGTCTGGCTCCTGCCTCGCGCAGCGCCTGGCCAGCCGCCTCCAGCAGGCCCGCGACCTTGGCGCCCTCGACCACCTCGACCTCGATCTCGCGCCACTTCAGGGGCTCGGCCCCCCGCTCGTCGAGCCGGGTGGCGGTCACCAGGTCATCGGCGACCTCGGCGAGCGGCTCACCAGCCTGACCGGTCAGGGTCACCACGGTCCGTTCGGTATCCAGGATGGCGATGGGGTGCAGGGGCCGGCCTGCGGTGACGTCCTGAACCTGGGCGGCCAGCGGCGTCGGCACGGTGCCGGCGTCACCCTCTGACAGCGGCGTACGGATCTCCTGCCTGGTGTCCTTGCGGACCGGCAGCTTCAGGTGCCAGCCCTCGTCCGGGCCGCCGACCCGGCGGCGCAGCGTGATCCGGTTCTTGATGAGATCCAGTTCCTCGGTATCGAAGTAGGTGGCGCTCAGGTAGTACCGCTGCCGTCCCGCTGCCTTCGTTCGTCCTTCCAGGCCGCTGAGGTCGGGCAGGACGAAGTTGGCTGCGGCGTCGTACTTCTGCTCGGTCTCGAGGTGCTTGCCCGTGGTGTCGGTCACTCGTGCAAGGCTAGTCGCGGTACACCGCGAACCGCGTGCCGGGTCGCTCCATAATCAGGGCGTCGCCGGGCCACTGCGACCGGTCAGCGGGGCCGGCGCCGGCCCCGCGCGGGTACGCGTCGACGTGCAGTCCGGCGATGCCCGGCCGGCCCGCCTCATCCCAGGCCAGGACGTGCGCCGCTAGCTCGGCGGCCAGGTCCGCCGCGCGCGGGCCGAACCCGGCCGTCCCGATCGTGAGCGGGCCGGACCGGTCGTCCGCCGGAGCGGAGGTAAGCACGGCCAGGCCGTCGCGGTCCAGCAGCCCGAGGGTGGAATGCATGCCCGGGCTGCGCAGCGGGGCTCCCGTGAGCCGGCCGCCGGACGCGTCGTGCCGCCCGGCCGGGCGTTCCTCGTTGAGGCGGCACGACCTGGGCTCGCGGGCCGCCAGCCACAGGCCCAGCCCCCAGAACACCAGGGCCGCCCCGGCCCTGACCTCGGTCGGGTGCGGCACCGACGGCCCGGCCAGCAGGGCGTTCACGGCCTGCGCGTCGACTTCGGGCGTCCCGTCGGGTAGCAGCAGGGCCAGGCCGTGGGCGAGCAGCACGAGGCGTTCGGGCCCGGCGAGCGCGCCGCGCATCCGCATGAACCCGCAGGGCGCGAGCGACCGGCTCGTCCACGGCCCCGCGGGAGCACGCTCGAACGCCACCGATATCTGGGTGCCGCGCACGTCGAGCGGTGCCACGATCCGGGCCCCCGGTCCGGCCTGGGCCAGCCAGGCCGGGGCCAGGTCGCTGACGCCGACGGTGGCGATGATCCGGTCGTAGGGGGCGTGCTCGGGGTCGCCCCCGGCCCCGTCCGCGCAGACCACGCTGACCTGGCCATAACCGGCCGAAGTCAGGTGCTCGCGGGCCCGTCCGGCCAGTTCGGGGTCGATGTCGACGCTGGTCACCTGGCCCGACGGCCCGACGATGTGGCTGATCAGCGCGGCGTTGTAGCCGGTGCCGGCGCCGATCTCGAGCACCCGGTGGCCGGCCGCCAGGTCCAGCTGATCCAGCATGATGGCCATGATCGCGGGCTGGGAGGAGGAGCTGATCGGCTGCCCGGTCTCGTCCCGCTTGGTCACGATGGCGTCGTCCCGGTAGGCCGCCTCCGGCGGCTGCTCGGGCAGGAACAGGTGCCGCGGCACGGCGTGCAGCGCGGCGGCGACGTGCTCGCTGCCGATCCGGGTGGCGGCTATGACCCCGGTGGCCAGCCGCTCCCGCATCCGCGCGAGCTCATCGGTCATGCAGGTGCCTCACCTGGAACGCGGCCACGGACAGGGCGGCCAGGCCGAGCAGGCCAGCCAGCACGAAGGCGTTACCGGCCAGTAGCTGCAGGCCGTGCCAGTGGAACTCGGGGTACCACGGCTGGTCGCCGGTCGCGAAGTAGTGCGTGGGCCCGTACCAGAACAGCCCGGCCGGGGTCAGCCCGGCCTGGGACAGGTTCCACAGCTGCGGCCAGGCGCCGAACACCAGCACCAGCACGCCCCCGGCCACCCACCACGCGGCCCGGACCAGGCCGCGGGCCCGCGCGCCCAGGTGCGCAAGCAGCGCGAGAGCCGGCGCCACCCAGACCCAGTGGTGATCCCAGGTCAGCGGCGAGACCAGCAGGCCGGTCAGCGCGCAGGCCAGCAGGCCGGCCACCGGCTGCCCGGCGCGGTACAGCACGGCCGCGGCGATCAGGCCCGCGACCGCGACCAGGATCAAGGCCGCGATCCACGGCGCCGTTCCCGAGGTCACGCTGCCGGCCAGCCGGGTCAGCGCGCCGCGCAGCGACTGGTTGCCCCGGGTGCCGAGGAACACGATCCGGTTCGCGTTGAGGAACAGCCGGTGGACCCAGTAGGTGTCGGAGTCCGCGGGCAGCACCGCGTAGCCGAGCGCCACCGTGCCGACGAACACCCCCGCCGCCACCGCGGCCTGCCGGTACCTGCGGATCAGCAGCAGGTAGGGGATGAAGATCAGCGGGGTCAGCTTGACCCCGGCCGCCAGCCCGATCCCGATCCCGTGCCACCAGCGCGTGCGGCCGTACGGCGCGGCCAGCAGGTCGATGACGACCAGCAGCATGAGCACGAGGTTGACCTGGCCGAGGGCCAGGGTCTGCTGCACCGGCTCGGTGAGCAGGGCAAGCGCGGACACCCCGAGCGTGGCGCCCAGGCGCACCTCCCGGCGGCTTGCATAGCGGGGGGTCAGGGGGGTCGTCCCCCCCGAGCCAGCAGAGCCGAGCGCCCCGAACACCAGCCACATCGACAGCCCGAGCGCGGCCAGGCTGACCAGGGTCATGGCCCAGCGCATGACCGTCCAGGACAGCACCGAGGCGACCGCGAAGACCACCGCGGCGAACGGCGGGTAGGTGAACTGGACGCCGTTCTGCCCGGTCCAGTCGTACAGCGGGGAGGCACGGTGGGCGTCGTAGGCGGGCGTGACGTGCCGGACGATCAGCCCGCCGTCGCGGTACACCGTCAGGTCCCGCATGGCGGCCATCGAGGACAGGTGATTGGCCAGGTCGGCCACGTAGACGGCCAGCACCGCCAGCAGCAGCAAGGCTCCGGCGGGGAGCAGCCACCGGGCACCGTCCCGGGGCGGCCCGTCGGCGGTCACCCGCTCGGACCCCTGGTTCGCCGCCGCTGGCTCTGCCCGCACCACGTCCCTTTCCTGAGCACGAGAATCGGCTGGCACGAATGGTGTCGTGCCAGCCGATGATAGCGGGGCGTTCCGTGGGGGGTCCGGGGGGATAGGTCCCCCCGGGGAAAGAACTGTCGTCCCCCCGCGCCAGCACAGTGGTTTTGCTTACCCGACGGTCTCGGTCTCCTCATTGCGCGCGTGCCGGGCCGCGGTGGTCTCGGTCCGGGGCCGCCGGAACGGCAGGGTGAGGGTCCGGCCGCTGCGGGCCGGGACGGTCTCGGCCGCCGGGATCGTCTCGGTCGGCGGCACCGTCTCGATGACCGGGACGCCGGAGGCCACCGACAGGATCCGGCCGAACGCCGCGGCCGCGACGAACACGATGACCACGCCCAGCGCGGTGAAGAAGCCGAGCTGCTCCATGATTCGCATGAACTGGGTCGAGGCGGTTGGCGAACCGCCCAGGGTCACATGGTTGTTCCACAGCGGGCTGAGCGTGGTGCCGAGCGTGAACCAGGCGCCGGCCGCCGCGGCCAGCATCGCGCCGAACAGCGCGATGTGCCTGCCGGTGGCGATCATGAGCAAGATGCCGCCGAGGAACACCGCCGCGCCCGGCAGGACCTCCAGCCACAGCCGGGCCGAGGTGTAGGTCCAGGCGGTGTCCGGGGTGTAGGCGTAGTGGAAATACGGTCCGATGAAGGGGATGAGTGCGCCCCACGCCCCGAGCAGTACCAGCAGGAACCCGCTGGCCGCGCCGCGGCTTCGCCGCATCTGCAGCATCCCAGCCATGCGTATCACTTCCTGAGTGAGTAACGATTCGTTGTCGTTAGCGGACCTGACCGCCGCCCCCTACCCGCGCTCACGCGTGGTATTCCGGTCGGAGGGTAATGTTCGCGACGTGGACAGTCGGCGTCTCGTGCCCCGCACTGATTCGCTGCTCGCCGACCCCCGGCTGGCGGAGGCGGAACGCAGGCTGGGCCGCACGCTGGTCAAGGCGGCGGTGGGCCGCGCCCAGCAGCGGGCCAGGAACGGCCAGATCGCCCCGGAGCAGGTCGCGGACGCGGCGGTCGCCGAGCTGCCCGCCCGCGCCGCCGGGCTGACCCCGGTGATCAACGCGACCGGGGTGCTTGTCCACACCAACCTGGGCCGTGCGCCGCTGTCAGCCGCGGCGGTGGAGGCCGTCACGGCCGCGGCGGGCTCGTGCGACGTGGAGTTCGACCTGTCCGCCGGGGTTCGCGCGCGGCGGGGCGCGGGCGCGCTCGACGCCCTGGCCCGGGCCGTCCCGGCCGCCGAGGCGGTGGCCGTGGTCAACAACAACGCGGCGGCCCTGGTCCTCGCGGCGACCGCCCTGGCCCGTCCCGAGGCTCCCGAGATCGTGGTCAGCCGGGGCGAGCTGATCGAGATCGGCGACCGGTTCCGGCTGCCCGACCTGCTGGCCTGCACGGGCGCCACGCTGCGTGAGGTCGGCACGACCAACCGGACCTCGGCCGCCGACTACGCCGAGGCGGCCGGCCCGCGGACCGCGTTCGTCCTCAAGGTGCACCCGTCGAACTTCCGCATCGAGGGCTTCACCGCCTCGGTCGGCGTCCCCGCCCTGGCCGGGCTCGGGGTGCCGGTGGTGTTCGACATCGGCTCCGGGCTGCTCGCTCCGCACCCGCTGCTGCCCGACGAGCCCAGCGCCGCCACCGCGCTGCGCGACGGCGCCGCCCTGGTCACCGCGAGCGGGGACAAGCTGCTCGGCGGCCCGCAGGCCGGCCTGCTGCTCGGCCGGGCCGACCTGGTGCGCCGCCTGACCCGCCATCCGCTGGCCCGCGCCCTGCGGGTGGACAAGCTGACCCTGGCCGCCCTGGAGGCGACCCTCACCGGACCGGTACCGCCGGTCGCCGCCGCGCTGGCCGCCGACCCGGCTGCTCTTTTTGATCGGGCCGAACGGGCCGTGGCTCGTCTGGCTCCTGCTGGTCTCGACGCGCGGGTGGTTCCTGCGGTCGCGGCGGTGGGTGGCGGGGGGGCTCCGGGAGTGGAACTGCCCAGCGCGGCGATAAGCCTGCCCGAGGCGCTCACGGTCTCGCTGCGCCGCGGCTCGCCCGCCGTGGTGGGCCGCCTGGAGGCCGGGCGCCTGCTCCTCGACTTGCGCTCCGTGCCGCCCGAGCAGGACGAACCACTGGTGCGTGCCCTCCTGGCGGCTGCGCAAAGGCTGATTTCATGATCGCGGGCAGTTTTGGTCCATATACGGCCATTTCTGCCCGCGATCATGGTCCTGGGGGATCGCCGTGCAAGTGATCGCGACGGCGGGGCATGTGGATCATGGGAAGTCGGCGCTGGTCAGGGCCCTGACGGGGATGGAGCCGGACCGGTGGGCCGAGGAGCGGCGGCGCGGGCTGACCATCGACCTGGGGTTCGCCTGGATGACGTTGCCCGACGGGCAGCGGGTGGCGTTCGTGGACGTGCCCGGCCACGAGCGGTTCGTCCCGAACATGCTGGCGGGCGTGGGCCCGGTGCCCGCCGTGCTGGTCGTGGTGGCCGCCGACGGGGGCTGGATGCCGCAGTCGGCCGAGCACCTGGCCGCCATCAACGCGGTCGGCATCCGGCACGGCCTGCTCGTCGTGACCCGCAGCGACCTGGCCGATCCCGCGCCCGCGACCCGGCAGGCGGCGGACCAGATCGCCGACACCAGCCTGGGCCGGGTTGAGGCGGTCGCGGTGAGCGCGGTGACCGGCGCCGGGCTGCCCGAGCTGCGGGCCGCGCTGGTCCGCCTGGTGGCCTCGCTCCCCGTGCCGGACCCTGCGGCGCCGGTCCGGCTGTGGGTGGACCGGTCGTTCAGTATCCGGGGCAGCGGCACGGTGGTGACCGGCACGCTGCCCGCCGGGACCATCCGGTCCGGGCAGGAGTTGGTCCTTACCCCGTCCCTGCGCCCGGCCAAGGTCCGCGGCATCGAGTCGCTGAACGAGCCGGTCGCCTCCGTCGGCGGAGTGGCCCGGGTGGCGCTCAACCTGCGCGGAATCCCGGCGGACGTCCCGGCGCGCGGCATGGCCCTGGTCGAGGCGGGACGCTGGACCATGACCAAGCTGGCCGACGTCAGACTGGCGATCCGGCCGGGCCTTCGGCTGCCGCCCGGCATCACCGTGCACATCGGCTCGGCCCGGATCCTGGCCCGGCTGCGTCCTCTCGGGCCGCTCCCGGAATCCGGCGGCACCGCGGTGGCGAGGCTGACCCTGCGCGAGCCGTTGCCGCTGCACGTCGGCGATCGCTTGCTGCTGCGTGACCCCGGCAGCGCGGGGGTGACCATCCTCGGTGCCACCGTGCTCGACGTGGTGCCGCCCGCGCTGGCCCGCCGCGGTGCGGCCGCGGCCGCCGGCCGTGAGCTGGCCGCCTGGCCGGACGTGCCGTCCGCCGCCGACCTGCTCCGCCGGCACGGGCTGCTGCGGGACAGCGCGGTGGCGGCCATGGGGGTGACCGGCCGTATGCCCGCCCCGGTCACGGCCAGCGGCTGGCTCGCAGACCCGGCTCGCTGGGATGAACTGCGCCGCCAGCTGGCCGAGATGGTCGCCGCGCACGTCCGGCGCGACCCGCTGGCCATCGGCGTGCCGCCCGAGGCGGCCCGGGCCGCCCTCCGGCTGCCGGACCGGGCCCTGGTCGAGGCCCTGGCCCGGCTCCCTGCGTCCGCGTCTGCGTCCGCGCCGCCGCCGATCCGGCTCGAGGGCGGCTATCTGCGCCTCGCGGATTCACAGAAACAACATGAGTCTCAGACAACCCAGCCTGCACTTCCTCCGCAGGTGATGGCGGGCGTGCGGGCCGTCCTCGCCGACCTGGACGGCACGCCGTTCATGGCGCCGGAGGCTGGCAGGCTGCGCGAACTCGGGCTGGACGGGCGGGCGATCGGGGCGGCAGCGCGGGCGGGCCTGCTGTTGCGGGTGGCCGAGCAGGTCGTGCTGGCGCCGGGGGCCGAGGTCGAGGCGGCCCGGGCCCTGGCCGGACTGCCCCAGCCGTTCACCACCGCGCAGGCCCGGCAGGCGCTGGGGACCACTCGGCGGGTCGCGATCCCGCTGCTTGAGTACCTGGACCGGGCCGGGATCACCCAGCGGCTGCCCGACGACCGCCGGCGCCTGCGGTTAGAAAGTCCGCCTTGGAGTGAATCAGCCGTCTTTGTCCGTCCTCCGCCAACGTCACCGTGTATGTCGACATCCCGGCTCAGCCGTTCGCGGCGTTCGCGACCAACTTCTACGACATCGACAACGACCCGGGCTTCCCGTTCTTCCCGCCCATCCCGTCCGAACCTGCGGGCTGGCGGTTCGACCTGCCCAACCGTTACCTCATCTTCCCGTGAGGGGGACCGAGCTGCCGCCGGCCGGGTACCCGGCCGGCGGCAGCTCGGCGTCCGGGCTCAGGAGTCGTTGCCCCTGGTCAGGCTGACTCCGCTTGCAGGATCTCCGCGGCGGGCCGACGGGCGCCGATGCGGGCCGGGACGGTGGTGATCCCGGCCACCGCGAGCAGGGTTCCCAGCACCGTGGCGACCAGCCACAGTGCCGGGGGCGGGGACGTCTGGTCCCCGGCGACGGCCTTGAACAGGGCGATGCCCAGCGGGACGCCGAGGATGGCGCCGGGCAGGGCGGATAGTACCTGCGCCGCCCCCAGCCCGACACTGACCTGCCGCGAGCTCGCGCCCAGCGCGCGTAGCAGCGCCGAAGGGTACCTGGCGTCGAGCGCGGCCGCCCAGGCGGTGAAGATCGCGTTGACGGCGGCCAGGGCCACCAGCATGACCGTGACCACCGCCAGCATCTGCTCGTCCCGGCTGACCACCGGGTTGGCCAGCCCTCCGGCAGACCCGGTCGGGAGCGCGCGGTTGACGCTGGCGTGGAAGGAGAGGACGGCGACGATCCCGCAGACCGTAACCGCGATGCTGGCCGCGCTCAGCAGGGCGCGACGCGGCCGGCGGGCGGCCAGCCGCACACCGAACAGCACCGGCACCGGCAGTCTCCGGGAGATCGCGATCAGCACGCCCCGGCGCTTCGGCGTGCGGGCCGCGTCGGCCAGCGCGCTGACGGTACTGCAACGCGCGGCCCGGACGGCGGGGACGAGTGTAGAGGCGAGCGCCACGACCAGGGCCAGGGCTACGACTCCCGCCACCACGGGCGGCGTCAGCGAGGGCGCACCTGGAGTACCGACGAGGGCTGCGCCGGGGCTGGTGAGCAGCGGGGCGGCCAGCCACCCAGCCGCCAGTCCGGCCGCCGCCGCGATCAGCGCCAGGAAGAGGTTCTCGGCCAGGAACGTGGCCGCGACCAGGCCCGGCGTGGCCCCGGCGGCCTTGAGCAGCCCGACCCGCCGGGTGTGTTCGGCCAGCCGGCTCCCGACCAGCACCGCCACGCTGGCCACCGCGAGCAGGCCGAGGAGCAGGGCGCCGGGCACCAGGACGGTCTGCTCGTCCTGGACCACCAGTCCGTACCAGGACGCCAGGTCCCGCGAGGTGTTGAACGACGGGCAGGCTGGTGAGCCGGTGCCGTAGCGGCTGGCGAACGCCTGCGCCTGCGCCGGGTCGCCGAGCTTCAGGTTCAGGACGTAGGTGTCAAGCGGAGTGGCCGCCGAGGCCAGCTTGGCCACGTCGGGCTCGGTCATCCAGACCAGGCCGGTGTTCTTCGCGCCTATCCCGTTGTCGGCCAGGTAGGCGGTGATGTCGCAGCCGCTGTAACAGATGTTCGGGTAGGGCGCGATGGCGGCGGTGACCGCGATCCCGGCCACCGTGAACGTCCGGCCGTTGAGCGTGATCCGGTCACCGGGGCCGACGCCGAGCGCCTGCGCGAAGGCCCGCTCGATCACCGCGCTGCCGGGCCGCACCCAGGTGCCGGCGGTCAGCTTCGGCTGGTCGACCGCGGCCGGTGCCGGGCTGCGGCCTTCCGCCTCCGCCCCAGCGGTGCGGCCGCGGTCGCGCAACACCGCGTTGACCATGGGAAACGGGCCACTGTATCCGGTTACCCCCGCGGCGCGGATGAGCGCCGTCGCCTGGGCCGGGGTTTGCAGGTATCCCACCACGTCCGGTCCGCTGGTCGCCGTCCGGGTCTGCTGGTAGGGGCGGCTGGTCACGCCGTGCAAGACCAGCCCCAAAGTGAGGATGGTGGTGGCAGAGGTGACCGCGAGCAGCAGCAGCAGGGCCTGGACCACGTGGTGCCGTATGTCGCGGGCCGCAAGGCGGCAGACGAGCAGGGTACGGCCCACGATCTTCAGCCCTCCAGCCTAACCGTTAGCTAACGGATAGCGGTTAGGCGGCGGGATGTCAAGTCCGGCGCGAGCCCTCACAGGCTGCGGAACTCGGCGGAGCGGCGCAGCGCGTCGGCCACCTGGCGGGCGGTACCGAGCGTGTTGGCCGCGCGCAGCAGCAGGAACCCGCCGCCGTGCACCCGGAACACCGACGCGCCGGGGACGGTGGTGATCGAGACGCTGGCGTACCTCAGCTGGCTCTTGCGGACGGTTACGCGGTCCGCGCCGTTGCCTTGCACCTGATAGCCCGGCCCCAGCCGGCGGCTGAGCACCGCGACCAGCTCGTTCGGCGTGACGTTCTTGCGCGGCACCCGCACCTTCGGCATGGCCTCCAGGCTACTGGGGTCTTTGTCGTCTTTGATGGCCTTGGCCGCCGCTTCAGGCGGAGAGCCACACCGCGGTGTCGGGCCGCAGGCTCCCGTCGGCGCCGACCGCGTGCGGCTCGCTGGCCAGCAGGACCTCGCGGTGCGGCGGGAGCGGCACGGCCGTATCGGGGTCCGGGCCGACGTTGGCCGCGAAGACGAAGCCGGGCTCCCTGGCGAAGCAGAGCAGGCCGTCGGCCTGCTGCGGCCGGTCGATCCAGCGCATCGTGCCGCGGCCGAGGGCCCGGTGCTCGCGGCGCAGCCGCAGCGCCGTCCGGTACAAGCTGAGGAACGAATCGGGGTCACCGAGCTGCGCCTGGACGCTGTAACCGCCCCAGTCCGCGGGCTGGGGGAGCCAGGACGCGGCGGGCGCGGCGGTCTCGGAGAAGCCGAAGTCCGCGCCGTCCCGGGTCCAGGGCAGCGGCACCCGGCAGCCGTCGCGGCCGAGTGACTCCCCGTGGGTGCGGCGGAACCGCGGGTCCTGCCGCGCGGCGGCGGGCAGGTCCGCGACCTCGGGCAGGCCCAGCTCCTCGCCCTGGTAGATGTAGGCCGATCCAGGCAGCGCGAGCAGTAGCAGGGCCGCGGCCCGGGCCCGGCGGGCGCCGAGTGCGGGGCGGGTGTGGCCCAGGCTCACCAGCCCGCTGACCGTGTCCGCGGAGAAGCCCTCGTTCAGCTGGTAGCGGCTTACCGGCCGGAGCACGTCGTGGTTGCCGATAACCCACGGCGCGCGCGAGCCGTCGGCCAGCGCGAGCACCCCGTCGATGACCTGGCGGAGCCCGGCCGCGTCCCAGCGGGCCACGATCAGGTCGAAGTTGAAAACCTGGGGCAGGCCGTCAGACACCAGGTAGTGCAGCAGGGTACCCGGCGAGTCGGCCCAGACCTCGCCGATCGCGGTCCGCGGCCCGGGGAACCCGTCCGCCGGATAGGAGTCGAGGATGGCTCGCCAGGACCGGTAGAGCTGTTGCAGTTCGGGCCGGTGATGGTAGGCCGAGGGAGCGTTTATGGGCCGGTGCAGGTGGTCGGGATCGGGGTCGTCGGGCAGATTCGGGTCCTTGTAGATCCCGTGCGCCACGTCCACCCGCAGGCCGGCCGCGCCACGGTCCAGCCAGAACCTGATCACCTGCTCGAAGGAGGCGTGCACCTCTTCGTTGCGCCAGTTCCAGTCCGGCTGGCCGGTGTCGAATAGGTGCAGGTACCACTGTCCCGGCCGGTCGCCGGTTTCGGTCACGCGGGTCCAGGCCAGGCCGCCGAATAGCGACTTCCAGTTGTTGGGTGGCAGTTCGCCGTCCGCGCCGCGCCCGTCGCGGAAGATGAACCGGGCCCGCTCCGGGCTGCCCGGGGCCGCCGCCAGCGCGGCCTGGAACAGCGGATGCGCGCTCGAGCAGTGGTTGGGCACGAGGTCGACGATCACCCGGATCTGGTGCGCCTCGCCGTCCTTGACCAGCCCGTCGAAGTCCGCCATGGTCCCGAGCAGCGGATCCACCGCGCGGTAGTCGCTGACGTCATATCCGCCGTCGGCCAGCGGGGACGGGTAGAAGGGTGTCATCCGAACAGCGTCCACGCCCAGGTCAGCCAGGTAGGGCAGGCGCGAGCGCAACCCCGGCAGGTCACCCACGCCGTTGCCGTCCGCGTCAGCGAAGCTCCGCGGGTACACCTCATAGACGACCGCGTCTTCCCACCACGCGGGCCCGTTTCCGCTCACGCGTTTCCCTTTCTGCCGCCGACCCCCACGAATCTTATGAGTGAGCCCGCCGGGCTAGGCCGCGCGGGCTACCGGTGCGGACGCGAACGGGCCCGGGGTCCTGGGCGTGCCCGCCTGGGTGGATGTCGACGTGGCGGTGGTGCTGTTCGGTCTGGCCGTACTGGCGGCGCTGGCCCCCGCCCGATGGCTGACGCCGGTCCCGTAGAGTCGACGCGGAGGCGTCTGGGTGCCTGGTGGTCCCCCCAGTCTTCAAAACTGGTGAGCGCTGCGCTGTAGCGCTGGCGGGTTCGATTCCCGTCCGCCTCCGCCACGTGAATCCGCGGTGGACGCGCCCAAGGGACGCTAGACGGCCAGCTCGATCGTCACGCCGAGCCGTTTGGCCAGCAGCGCCGCGCGCTCCCGCTCCCCGGTGCCGAACGAGCCGTCGGCGCGGGCGAAGCGGACGTGGTGCAGCGCCCCGCCGCGGGTCAGGCCGTCCCGGCGGACCAGGCGGAGCCGTCGGCCGCCAGGCCAGGTCAGCTCGACGGCGTCCTCGGTTCCGGAGGCGAGCTGGCCGTCCAGGGCCTCACGGAACAGGCGCGTCGCGCCGTCGAGATCGCTGACGTGGTATTCGATCAGCTCGAAGCGGGCCGGCGGTCCGGGCTCGGGCAGTTCGCGCGGCGCGGGCGTGTCCGGTTCACCGTCCTGCTGGGCCACCTGGATGACGATGCCGTGGGCGTTGCGCGGGTGCAGGAATGCCTCCTTCCAGTGCGGGTTGTCCAGGTTGATCCCGACGGGCTCGATGCCGAGGGCCCGGATGCGGCTCAGGGTGGCCTTGATGTCGCTGACGATGAAGTTGAAATGGTGTGGGCCGGCGCCGTGATCGGCCAGGAAGCGGTCTAGGAAGGCCGCGTTCGGCCCGGCGGTCGGGGTCAGCATCTCGATCTTCGGTCCCGCGGCGTAGCTCAGCTGACCCCACCAGAAGCCAGGGGAATCGTCGCCGTATACCCACGTCCCGCCCAGGATCCCGCCGAACAGATCCCAGCCGTCAGTCAGCGCCGAGGTGCCGATGGCGAGGTGATCGAGGATGGCGGTCATAAGGCCTCCGGTGATCGCGGGACAGGATGACGCTACCGGGTAGCGTCCCTGACATGAGCATGGGTGGCCTTGACCCGCGGCGTAGCCTCGCGGAGAACTACCAGATGTTCGGCCGGGAGGCGCACGGGCGCTCCCCGCTGTACGAGGCGCTGGCCGCGTCGGTCGCCGACGACGAGGAGATTATGGGGTTTGTCGGCGCGCTGCCGCGGGCCAAGCAGCAGCCTAACCTGCTGTTCGCAGCGGCCAGGTACCTACTGGACGGCCCGCCCAGCTTCGGCGCGCTGCGGACTCTGGTCCGGCGGCACGGGAGCGACCTGTCCGCGGTGATGCTGGCCCGGCGCACCCAGACCAACGAGCCCGCCCGCTGCGCCACCCTGCTGCCCGCCCTGGCCCTGCTGACCGGGCCGCTGGCGCTGATCGAGGTGGGCGCCAGCGCCGGGCTGACCCTGCTGTTCGACCGGTACTCCTACGACTATGACGGCTACCTGATCGCCGGAACGGACCCGGACGCGCCGACGCTGCGCTGTGACCTGCGCGGCCCGGTGCCGCGCCCGTCCCGGGTGCCGGACATCGCCTGGCGGGCCGGGCTCGACCTCAACCCGCTGGATGTCACCAGCGACGACGACATGCGCTGGCTGTCCTGCCTGGTGTGGCCCGGGGAGGCCGACCGCGAGGACCGGCTCGCCGCCGCGGTGACGGCCGCCCGTCGCGACCCGCCGCCGATGCACCGCGGCGATCTGCTGACCGACCTGCCCGCGCTGGCCGCCCAGGCTCCGGCCGGAGCCACCCTGGTCGTCTACCACTCGGCGGTGCTGGCCTATGTCGCGGCGCGGGACCGCGAGCGTTTCGCCCGCACCGTCGGCGGTCTGGCGGCCGTCTGGCTGTCCAACGAGGCCCCCGGGGTGGTGCCCAGCCTGGGGTACACCGCCCCCCGGGAAGGGACGTTCGTGCTCGGCCAGGACGGCCAGACGCCGCTGGCCTTCACCGACGGGCACGGCACCTGGCTGCGCTGGCTGGACGGGACGGGAACCCCGCGCAGGCCATTACCCCCGGTACCGTGGTCGCCCTCCGGGGCCGGGTTACCTGGAAGCAACTCGTGCCCGGAAGCTGGACGGTCCAGTTCCCCAAGGGACCGATCGTCGCGAGCCAGCACATCAGCAACAACTACGACCAGACATTCCGCTTCGCGCTGCCACCGGGACACTATGTGATTGCCGGTCACTACGACGAGAACCCGGCGGGCATCTACGGACCGTTCGGCGAGGTGACGGTCACCGCGGGCGCGACGAGCCGCGTGGAGCTGCCGAACCTGTGTCCCTAGGGAGCGGAGCCGGGGCCGGAGCGGTCCGCCACCAGAGCCCCCGCCACGCCGGCCAGGGCCGCGCCGCCGGCCGACGCGACGACCAGCCACCGGGTGAACCTCGGCAGCTCGCGCCACGACGCCAAGGTGGCCGCCACGTCCAGCGCGTCCGACAACGCACCTGCCCCGACCCAGGCCCGTGCCGGTCCAGCGGCGGCCGCCGGGCCCTGCAGGGCGGCCAGCGCGCCGAGCCCCAGGGCTAGGTCCCGCGCGCCCAGCGCGCGGCCGAAGACCCGGGCCGCCACGTTATCGGCCGCCGCGCCCACCCACGGACGGGCCGGGACCGCGGGCCAGGCCAGGGCGGTCACGCCGATCGCCACCCGTCCGGCCGCCACGGCCGTGGCCCCGCGCCGCAGCAGCGACGGGATATCAGTCGAGGTCAGCTGCACTCTTCCTCCCAGGATGCGGTCAACACCCACCAGTATCCCTGGCCGCGGTCGCGTCGCTGCTACGGTGCGGGCATGAGTATCCAGCTCAGCGACGCCGCCCAGGCCCTCCTGGCCGGGAAGAACTACGCGGTCCTGGCCACGGTCAACCCCGACGGCAGCCCGCACACGTCGGTCATGTGGGTGGGCCGGGGCGGCGACGACCTGCTGTTCTCGACCGTGGAGGGCCGCGTCAAGCATCGCAACATGCTGCGCGACCCCCGCGTCAGCGTGACCGTGATCGACTCCGCGGACCCGGAGAACTACGTCGAGCTGCGCGGCCAGGTGTCGATGACTCCCGACGTCGGCCGGGCGCTCGACACCCAGCTGTCGTGGAAGTACGACGGCCGCGATCCCGGGGAAGACCGGCCGGGCGCGGTCCGCGTGGTGGTCCGGATGGTGGTCGAGAAGGCCACCGGGCACCACCGTGCCGCGAGCCGCTTACCGCCGTCGGGCGCACCGGAACATCGCCGAGATCGATGTTGTTCATGGGGCATGATCGAGGACGGGTTTGCCGAGCTGGTCGGCGCACAGCGCCGGGGCGTACTGGTCACTATCCGGAAGGATGGGTGGCCGCAGCTGTCCAACGTGAACTATGCCTGGGATGCCGGAACCCAGACCATCCGGATCTCCACCACCGACGACCGGGCCAAGACGGCCAACCTGCGCCGCGACCCGCGGGCCAGTTTCCACGTCACCAGCGGTGACTTCTGGTCCTATGTCGTGGTCGACGGGCACGCCGAACTGTCCGCGGTGGCCCGCGATCCGCACGACGCGGCCGTCGAGGAGCTGATCGACTTGTACCGCGCGGTGCAGGGCGAGCACCCCGACTGGGACGACTACCGGGCGGCCATGGTGCGCGACAAGCGCCTGGTGGTCAGCATCCACGCCGAACGCGCCTACGGCATGGTCCGCCGGTAAGCACCAGCTACGGCTGATGGTGCACATAGGCTAAGACGATGCTGGCTGACTCCTATGGACGGGTCGCAACCGATCTGCGCGTATCGCTCACCGATCGGTGCAACTTGCGGTGCGCGTACTGCATGCCGCCCGAAGGACTCGACTGGCTGCCCTCGCCCGAGCTGCTCACCGACGACGAGGTGGTCCGGCTGATCCGGGTCGCGGTCGAGCTGCTCGGCGTCCGCGAGGTCAGGTTTACCGGAGGCGAGCCGCTGCTGCGCCGCGGCCTGCCCGGCATCGTGGCGCGGACCGTGGCGCTGGACCCGCGCCCGGAGATCTCGCTCACCACCAACGCGATCGGGCTCGCCCGCACCGCCGCGGCGCTGCACGCGGCCGGGCTGGACCGGATCAACGTGTCCCTGGACACGTTGCGGCCGGAGACCTTCCGCAAGCTAGCCCGCCGCGACCGGCTGCCCGACGTGCTGGACGGGCTGGCCGCGGCGGCCGAAGCGGGCCTGACCCCGGTCAAGGTCAACGCGGTGCTGATGCGCGACCTCAACGACGACGAGGCCGTGCCGCTGCTGCGGTACTGCCTCGATCACGGCTACGAGCTGCGCTTCATCGAGCAGATGCCGCTGGATGCCCAGCACGGCTGGAAGCGCGCCGAGATGGTGACCGCGGATGAGATCCTGGCCGCCCTCGGCCGCGAGTTCAGCCTCACCCCCGACGACCCGAACCGGCGCGGCTCGGCGCCCGCCGAGGCGTTCCTGGTGGACGGCGGCCCGGCCCGGGTGGGCGTGATCGCGTCGGTGACCCGCCCGTTCTGCGGCAACTGCGACCGGGTCCGGCTGACCGCCGACGGCCAGGTGCGCAACTGCCTGTTCGCCCGGGCCGAAAGCGACCTGCGCGGCCCGCTGCGTGCAGGCGCGGGCGACGCCGACCTCGCGGACCGCTGGCGGCGGGCGGTCGCGGTGAAGCTCCCCGGCCATGGCATCAACGACCCGTCCTTCCTGCAACCCGACCGTCCCATGTCCGCCATCGGCGGCTGACCAGCGGTTCCCGGCCGCACGCACCCCGGTCCGTTCGGCCTAAAGATCGCCCGGACGGTAGGCGGGCCCGTGCGCGTCGTCGCAGTGCGGTTCGGTCTCGGGGACACCAGCCGCCGCCGCGGCCGGGCCTGCGGCCGAGACCGCGTGGTCGACCTGGAGCGTCGCGTGGGTGATCCCGTACTCACGAGACAGGAACGTCTCGAGGTCGGCCCGGACCGCGTGACAGTCCGCGCCCGGCGCGACCAGCACGTGCGCGGAGGCCGCGGGCAGGCCTGACGTGATCTCCCAGATGTGCAGGTCGTGGACCTCGCAGACCAGCGGCCGGCCCGCCATTGCCGCCCCCACGGCGGCGGGTGACAGCCCGGCGGGCGCGGCCTCGAGGAAGATCCGCCCGGAGTCCTTGAGCAGCCCGTATCCCGCGGACAGCATCAGCGCCACCACGACCAGGGTCGCGATCGCGTCGGCTCGGTCGAACCCGGTGGCCAGGATGATCAGCCCGGCCACCGCGGTGGCGATGAACGCGTACAGATCGGTGAGCACGTGCTGGAAGGCGCCCGCCAGGTTCAGGCTCCGCGGCTGCCCGCGGTCCCCGGCCCGCGCGATGAGCATGGTCGCGGCGACGTTGACCGCCACGCCGGCCAGGGCGACGCCGAGCACCGTCCCGCCGGTCACAGCGGGCGGGGTGAAAAGATGGCGGATGGCCGTATAGCCGAGCCAGATCGCGAGCAGGACCAGCGTGATCCCGTTGGCCTGGGCGGACAGGATCTCGGCCCGCTTCAGGCCGTAGGTGTACTCGCCGGCCGGCGGCCGGGCGGCCAGTCGCGCGGTGATCAGCACCAGCGCGATCGAGGCGGCGTCGGTCAGCATGTGCGCGGCGTCGGAGATCAGCGCGAGCGAGTGCGCGGCCAGGCCCGCCACCACTTCGCCGGCCATGAAGGCCAGGATCAGCGCGAGCGCGCCGGACAGCCAGCGCGAATCCGCGCCAGGCGCCGGACCGTGCTCGTGCCGGTCGGTTCCCCTCACGATCTGACGATATCTTCACCGATCGCGGACCCTTAACGGAGGCTTACGGGGCGCTTACGGGACCGGCCGTCACCCGGCGTGGTCACGCCGCGGTCCGCCACAGTGGTGCCGCGGGGTATTCCGATACTGACGGACGAAGCCAGGGGGCCCGGGGGGATGGAGTCCCCCCGGGAAGGGAGAGTCGATGCCAGAGAAGTCCCGGCCGACCCGGCGCGGGGTACTGCTCGGCGCCGCGGGCCTGGCGGGCCTCGGCGCGGCGTTGGCCGGCTGCAGCACCGCGGCCGTGCCCTATGACGCCGACGAGGCCGGAGTCCCGCCGCAGGGCGACGCGATGCCGACGTCCATGGCCATGGGTCCGTCAGCCAGCCCCGCCGCGACCGGCCCCGCCCCGGACAGTGCCGCGCCGAAGAAGGAACCCGCGGCCCGCGGGGTGGTGCTCGGCAGCGCAGGGGAGATCCCGGTGGGCGGCGGCCTGGTGTTCAGCGCCGCGCGGGTGGTCGTGACCCAGCCCGTCCGGGGGCAGTACCGGGCGTTCAGCGCGGTGTGCACGCACGTGGGCTGCGTGGTCAACCAGGTGACCGCGGGCACCATCGACTGCCCCTGCCATGGCAGCCGGTTCAAGGTCACCACCGGGGCGGTGGTGACCGGGCCTGCCGCAGCCCGCTGCCCGAGAAGCACATCAAGATCGTGGACGGCAAGATCGTCCTTATCTGAGCGGCCGCCCTCGCATGGCAGGATGGCGGGATGGGCTCGCTGATGCTGCTCGACTCGGCCTCGCTGTACTTCCGGGCGTTCTTCGGGGTGCCGGACACGGTCCAGGCGCCGGACGGCACGCCGGTCAACGCGGTGCGCGGACTGCTCGACATGGTCACCCGGCTGGTCCGGGCCCGGCATCCGGCCCGGTTGGTCGCGTGCTGGGACGCCGACTGGCGGCCGGCCTTCCGGGTCGCGGCCGTGCCCTCCTACAAGGCGCACCGGCTGTCCGCCGACGGCGGCGAGGAAGTCCCGCCCGCCCTGGCCGCGCAGGTCCCGCTGATCGAGGAGGTGCTGCTGGCCTCCGGGCTAGTCATCGCCGGGCAGCCTGGGTACGAGGCCGATGACGTGATCGGCACCCTGGCCGCCCGCTCACCCGACCCGGTCGACGTGGTGACCGGCGACCGGGACCTGTTCCAGCTCGTCGATGACGCCCGCGGCATCCGGGTCATCTACACCGTCCGCGGCCTGCTCAACCTCGACGTGATCGACGAGGCGGCGGTGAGCGCCAAGTACGACATCCCGGGCCGCGCGTACGCCGACTTCGCCGCGCTGCGCGGTGACCCGAGCGACGGGCTGCCCGGCGTGCCGGGCGTGGGGGAGAAGACCGCCGCCGCGCTGATCCGGACGTTCGGCAGCGTGCCGGGCATCATCACCGCGCTGGACGCCGGGCACGGCGGGTTTCCCCGCGGCAGCCGGGACAAGCTGGAGAAGGCTCGCGGCTACCTGAACATCGCTATGTCGGTCGTCAAGGTGGCGGACGACGCGCCGCTGCCGCCGCTGGACGGCCAGCTGCCCGCCGTGCCGCCGGATGCCGACAAGCTGAGGGAGTTTGGCGAGCGGTGGGGGCTGGGCTCGTCCCTGAGCCGGTTTCTCAGCGCCGTGGCGCGGATCTAGGGTGGAGGTCGTGGACCTCTACCCTTCCTCCCGCCTTGAATCCGTCCGCGACTCCGCGCGCGCCGTCGGCCTCGACGCCGTGCTGCTGACGCCCGGCCCGGACCTGCGCTACGCCACCGGCTACGACGCCAAGCAGCTTGAACGCCTGACCTGCCTGGTCGTCCCCGCGCAAGGTGATCCGGCGCTGTTCGTACCGCGGCTGGAACTGCCCGCCGCGCAGGCCTCGCCGGCCGGCTCGCTGGACCTGGAGACCGTCCCCTGGGAGGAAACCGCCGACCCGTTCGCCATGGTGGCCGGCCTGCTCGGCAACGTCTCGGCCGTCGGCTTGTCGGACCGGATGTGGGCGCTGTTCGTGCTGAGGTTCCGCGACGTGCTGCCGTCGGCCCGGCTGACCCTGGCCAGCCGGGCGCTGCGGCCACTGCGGATCAGGAAGACCCCGGCCGAAGTCGCCGCGCTGCTCGAGGCGGGAGAGGCCATCGACCGGGTGCACGCCCGGGTTCCTGGCTGGCTGCGGCCCGGGCGGACCGAGCGCGAGGTCGGCGCGGACATCACCGAGGCCATCCTGGCCGAGGGGCACGCCACGGTCGACTTCGTGATCGTCGCCTCGGGGCCCAATGGCGCCAGCCCGCACCACGAGGTCTCCGACCGGGTCCTGGAACCCGGCGACGCGGTGGTAGTGGACATCGGCGGCGCGATGCCATCCGGCTACTGCTCGGACAGCACCAGGACCTACGCCGTCGGCGAGCCGCCCGCCGAGTTCACCGCCTACTACAAGGTGCTCTACGACGCCCAGGAGGCGGCCTGCGCCGCGGTGCGCCCAGGGGTGACGGCGGAGTCGGTTGACGCCGCCGCGCGCGAGCCGATCACCGCGGCCGGGTACGGCGCGGCGTTCTTCCACCGGACCGGTCACGGGATCGGCCTGGAGACCCACGAGGACCCGTACATCGTGGCGGGCAACGGCGAACTGCTCGAGCCGGGCATGGCGTTCTCGGTGGAGCCGGGAATCTACCCCGGCCCGCACGGCGCGCGGATCGAGGACATCGTGGTCTGCACCGCCGGCGGCTACCAGCGGCTCAACAACACTCCGCGAGAGTTGCTCGTCGTCGGCTAGGCCTAGGTTTCCGGGCCCTCGGTGGTCCGCGGCCCAGGCGGATCGATGCGGCCCTGGTTCTCGGCCAGGAACCGTTCGAACTGGGCCGCGAGCTCATCGGCGGTGGGCATGGACTCGCCCTCACCGAGCAGCCCGGCGCCCGGGTCACCGGCCCCGTCGGCTTCCGCGGCCGTGTCATACTGCTGCTCCAGCGCGCGGACCAACTCGGCGACCTCGGCCGAGTCGGCGACCTGGCGTTCGATCGCCTCGTTGGTGCGGTGCGAGGCCTCCCGGAGCTCGGCGTCGGGCAGGCCGAGGCCGGTGGCCGTGACCACCGAGCCCAGCAGGGCCAGCGCCGCCGGGGGATAGACGGCCTGGGCCAGGTAGTGCGGCACCTGCACGGCGAAGCCCAGCGCGTCCCGGCCCGCTTCGCCGAGCCGCAGCTCGAGCAGGGCGGCCGCGCTGCCCGGCAGCTGGATGCGGCTCGGCAACCGCTGGTGCGCGCTGATCAGGTCGTCCCGGGTCCCGTGGGCGATCACGCCAAGCGGCCGGGTGTGCGGCATCCCGGCCGGGATGCCGAGGAAGCCGACCGCCATGCCGACGCCGAGCCGGCCGGTCAGGCTCAGCACGGCGTCGGTGAACAGCTTCCACTCGTGGTCGGGCTCGGGCCCGGTCAGCAGCAGGAAGGCCCGGTCGTTCTGGTCGCGCAGCAGATGCAGGGCGAGCTCGGGCGCCTCGTAGCTCTCCCAGTGGCTGTTGTCGTAGATCATCAGCGGACGCCGCGATCGGTAGTCGAGAAGCCGGTCCGCATCGAACCGCGCCACCGTCTCATGCGGGAGAGTGCTCAGCAAGTGCTCGGCGAGCAGGCGGCCGGCGTTGCCCGCGTCAATGAAGCCCTCGAGGTAGTGCAACATCGGCGCGTCCGCGATATCTGGCGCGGCGGGACCGAGTTCGTAGAGTTCTTCCGGGTTCCGCTGCATCCCTACAGTTTAGGCGAGGGCTGCGGTGGCCTTCGGATGGCCGATGGACAGGCCGCTGGCCGGGTCGAAGAACTGGAGGTAGCGGGTGTCGACGGCCAGCTCCACCGTCGAGCCGTGCCGGACCCGGCTCTCCTTGGACATCCGGGCCGTCCACAGCGACTTCCCGCCGACCAGCGCGGTCACCGCCTCGTCGGCGTCCTCGGAGGTCCCGGCCGCCTGGACGATGGCCGCGTGCTCCACGGGCGGCGCGTCAATGGTGAACATCACGTGGATCTCGCTGCCGAGTTCTTCGGTGACGCCGGCGGTGACGCGCATCGTCCCGCGGCTGGCGTTGCCCAGGCTCGCGTCCTCGAAGTCCGACGGGCGGATGCCGAGGATGACCTGCTTGCCGAGGTAGTCCGCGAGCCCGTGCTTGGCCTCGAAGGTCTCCGGCGGGACCGCGAGCCTGAAGCCCGCGAACGTGACCGCGGGCCCGTCGTCGCGGATCAGCTCGGCGGTGGCGAAGTTCATCGCCGGGGAGCCGATGAACCCGGCCACGAACAAGTTCACCGGCGATTCGAACAGGGTCTGGGGAGTGTCGACCTGCTGGAGCCGGCCGTCCCGCAGGACGGCCACCCGGTCGCCCAGGGTCATCGCCTCGACCTGGTCGTGGGTCACATAGACGGTGGTCACGCCGAGCCGCTCGTGCAGCTGGTTCAGCGAGGCCCGCATCGACACCCGCAGCTTGGCGTCCAGGTTGGACAGCGGCTCGTCCATCAAGAACGCCTGCGGCTCGCGGACGATCGCCCGGCCCATCGCGACCCGCTGCCGCTGCCCGCCGGACAGGGCGCCCGGCTTGCGCTTAAGGTAGGCCTCCAGGCCGAGCATCTGGGCCGCCTCGTCCACCCGGCGCTTGATCTCGTCCTTGGGCGTCTTGCGCAGCTGCAGCCCGAAGGCCAGGTTCTGCTCGACCGTCATGTGCGGGTACAGCGCGTAGTTCTGGAACACCATCGCGATGTCCCGGTCCTTGGGCGGCAGGTCGTTGACGATCCGGTCGCCGATCTGGATCGTGCCGCCGGTGATCTCCTCCAGCCCCGCGATCGACCGCAGCGCCGTCGACTTGCCGCACCCCGACGGGCCGACGAACACCATGAACTCGCCGTCCTTGACCGCGAGGCTCAGGTCGTCAACGGCCTTGACGCCGCCGGTGTAGGTCTTTTCTACGTGGTCCATGATGATCTGTGCCATGGCTGCAGCGTAACTTCGGACCAGCACGCCGGCTAAGCATGTGGACGGCGATGTTACGTTCTCGTAAACGCCGAGACCATTCCGTTACATCGTTATGACTCGGGCGCGGGGTCATGGCGCTAACGTGACCACGTGGAGGAGATCGACCGCAAGATCGTGTCGTTGCTGGCCCGCAACGGCCGGATGAGCTTCACCGAACTGGCCCGCCAGGCCGGGCTCTCGGTGTCGGCGGTACACCAGCGGGTGCGCAGGCTCGAGCAGGACGGCGTGATCACGGGCTACGCCGCGATGTTCAACCCGGATGACGTCGGGCTGCCGCTGACCGCGTTCGTGTCGGTCAAGCCGTTCGACGCCGCCGCACCGGACGACCTGCCGCAGCGACTGGAGCACCTGTCGGCGATTGAGGCCTGCCACAGCGTCGCGGGCGATGAGAACTACATCCTCAAGGTGCGGGTCGGCTCGCCTGCCGCGCTGGAAGAGCTGCTGTACCAGATCCGTACCCTGGGCGGCGCCTCCACCCGGACCACTGTGGTGCTCAGCACCCCGTACGAGAACCGCCCGCCCGACTTGTGAACCTTCATTCCCTGAGGTGGGCCACCTAGCGCATCGCTATCCCGCCACCGCCCACAGAGACCTCATTCGTCCCATCGACCCCGCAGTTCCCATTTGCGTGGTAATTCCGGATCGTGGAACTTGCGAGCGAACGACGATGCGGGCGGGATCAACGGGACTGGTGAGACTCTGCGTACAGCACTGAATCTACCGTGACACGCGGCCTTAGCCCGTTAACCTCGCCTGGCGGCCAGGCCGTCGAGCATGACCGACAGCAGCAGGTCGGTCCGTTCCGGGTCTCGCTCCGAGCTCACCGCCACCCCGTGGAGCAGCCGCATCACGTCCATGCTGGTGACGTCGGCCCGGATGACCCCGGCCCGCTGCGCGCTGTCCAGCAGCCGCTCGGTGGTCTCCCGCATGGCCGTCCAGCACGAGGTGATCAGCTCGGACTCGACCCCGACCGCGTCGATCAGCGCCCGCGACAGGCCGCGCTTGGTGACCAGGTACCCGGCGAGGGCACGGCCCCAGGCGGCGAAGGCCTCCTGCGGGGCGTCGGTCCCGACGAGCGCGTCGCCCTGCTCGCAGACGACCTGGACCTGGGTGCGGAACACGGCCGCCTGCAGGTCCAGCCGGCTGGGGAAGTGGCGGTAGAGCGTGCCGATGCCGACCCCGGCCCGCTTGGCGATATCCTCCAGCGGCGCGTCGGCGCCCTTTTCCGCGAACGCCGCCGTGGCCGCCGAGATCAGCCGGGCGCGGTTCTGCCGCGCGTCAGCCCGCAATTGATCGGCCGGCCGCGTGGTCGGCTCGTCGCCTGGCCGCGTCATTGCGGCGCCGGGTGCCGACGTCGTTGCCTCGTCTGCTGGCTGCGTCGTCGTCTCGTGGGTCGGCTGTGCTTCTGGCTGGTCAGTTGGTCTGGTCATGGTCCCGGCCGTAAATAAGATTGCAAAACGGAGGCTGCCTCCGTATAGTAACCGGAGTAGACCTCCGCTTCATTCCTGATGGTACCGCCCGGCCAGCGGTCTGTCAGCCACCAGAGGTCTCCCGGCTGTTCCTCGGGGATCCCGCGCCACCGGGCGCCCGGGATCCAGATTGCCATGGAGGCATGTTGTCTTCTTTGCGTACCCGTGACGCGCATATCGATGCGGCCAGCCCCACGAGCCGGGCGGGCGTGGCCCTGGCCATCATGCTCAGCGCCCAGCTCATGATCATCCTCGATGCGACGGTGGTGAACATCGCGCTGCCGCACATCCTGACCAGTTTGCACTTCACCCGGACGAGCCTGTCCTGGGTGATGAACGGCTACACGCTGACGTTCGGCGGCCTGCTGTTGCTCGGCGGCCGGGCGGGCGACATTCTCGGCCGGCGCCGCGTCTTCCTGGCCGGCATCGCCCTGTTCACCCTCGCCTCGCTGGTGGGCGGGCTCTCCACCTCGGCCGGGATGCTGCTGGCCGCCCGGGCGGCGCAGGGTGTGGGCGGTGCGCTGGCCGCCCCGGCCGTGCTCGCGCTCATCGTGAGCGGCTTTCCCGAGGGCCGGGAGCGGACTCGAGCGCTCGGCATCTACATGGGTGTGATCACCGGCGGGTCCTCGCTGGGCCTGGTGCTCGGGGGCGTGATCACCGAATGGCTGACCTGGCGCTGGGTCCTGTTCATCAACGTGCCGATCGGGATCGCCGTGGTGCTGATCGCGCCGCTGTTCGTGGCCGAGACCCCGCGCCAGGCCGGCCGCTTCGACCTGGCCGGCGCGGTGACCTCCACCGCCGGCGTGGCCTCGCTCGTGTACGGATTCGTCCGGGCCGCGGCCAGCGGCTGGGGTGATCACCTGGCGCTGGGCGCGTTCGGCGCCGCCGCCGTCTTGCTTGCCGCATTCCTGGCCATCGAGACCAGAGCCCGCCAGCCGATCACCCCGCTGCGGCTGTTCGCTGACGTCAGCCGGTCGGGCTCGTTCGTCGCCCGGCTGCTGCTGATCGCCGGGATGTTC
This sequence comes from uncultured Actinomycetes bacterium, assembly GCA_963819785.1. GTDB lineage: Bacteria > Actinomycetota > Actinomycetes > Streptosporangiales > Streptosporangiaceae > Palsa-504. The sequence goes on from CAWFXW010000037.1 coordinate 259,088, forward strand.
GGCGTGTTCTACTTCCTCACCCAGTTCCTGCAGCAGGTCATGGGCTTCAGCCCGCTGCGCGCCGGCGTGGCCTTCCTGCCGATGACCGCGGCGCTGTTCGGGCTGTCGCGTACCGCGCCCCGGCTGATGCCGCGGCTCGGCGCCAAGCCGCTGATGATCGCCGGGATGGTTCCGGCCGTCATCTCGCTGGCCTGGCTGTCGCGCGTCTCCCCGGCGACCGGATACTGGTCCGGGGTGTTCGGCCCGATGGTGCTGCTCGGTATCGGGATGGGCCTGGTATTCGTGCCGCTGACCACGGCGTCGCTGGCTGGCGTCGCGCCGTCCGACTCCGGGGCTGCTTCGAGCATGGTCAACGTGATGCAGCAGGTCGGCGGCTCGCTGGGGCTGGCCGTGCTGGTCGCCGTGTTCGGCACGGCGAGCCGCCACGCGCAGCAGCATCCGCTGCCGGGCCTGACCGCGGTGGCTCAGGAGCAGCACGTGCTCGCACACGGGATGGCAACGGCCTTCGGCCTCGCGGCCATCCTCGACCTGATCAGCCTGGTGGTGATCGTGGCGCTGATCCGGGCCAGGAAGCTCGCGCCGCAGCGCGCCGAAGCCCGCGAGGAAGAGCCCGCGGTCACAGCCTCTTCTTGAGCAGGCCGAAGACGCCGCGCATGACCTGCTTCTCTAGCTGCTTACCCTCCTTGGACTGCAGGAATGCCGTCACCGCGGCTACGCCGCCCGCGGCGGCGCCGGCGGCCTTCTTGTGGCTCTCGGCGGGCTCGGGCCGGGCCTCCCGGGCCCCGTCACCGCCGGAAGCGGCGGAAGCGGCGGAAGCGGCGGCGGCAGCCTCGGCTTCCGGGGCCTCCATCCGGGCGGCCAGCATCTCCCGGGCGCTCATGTTGTCCACCCGCTCGCCGTACTTGGCCCACAGCGGGGACGCCTTGGCCTTGGCCTCGATGTCGTCTGCCGGTCCCATCCGCGAGGACGGCGGCGTCATCCGGGTATGCACGACCGGTGTCGGCACACCCGACTCGGACAGGATCGTCACCGCCGCCTCGCCGATGCCCATGCCGGTGAGCAACTCGTCCATGTCGTAGAACGCGGACTTCGGGAACGTCGAGACGGTCGCCTTTAGCGCCTTGCCCCTGACCTCGGAAAGTGAACGGCGTAGACCGCGCAGCCTACGCTTTGGCGGCGAGCCTGCCAAGGCGGCGCGGGCTAGCTCACGGCCAGGATCCGCCCGGCGGGCAGACCCGGGATCTGGATCCCGCACGGCACGATCGCCGCGGTGCCCTTGTAGACGCCGAGCGCCGCGGTAATCTGGGCCAGCGGGGCCGCCACCACGGTGGCACCGGCCGCCAGAGCCACATCCAGCAGCGACGTGTAAGCCTCCGGATCGCCGCAGGGCGGCGCCGCCACGACCACGTCCCGGTAGGTCAGCCGGGGCACCGGCCGGCGGATCAGCCGGGGGGCCACCCGGTCCGCGCCGAGCTCGAGCCCGGCCACGTCGAAGACCTGGTCCGGGTTCGGCCCGTCACTGTTGCCATTGTGGCTGACGGGTTCGTCGGTGTCGGGCTGGCCATGTCGCGGGTTCTGCAGCAGCGAATCGAACGGCGTGGTGTCCTCGGCCTCGCCGAACGCGAACACCTGCCGTACCCAGGAGCGCTCGGCGGCCTGGACCGCCAGGTCAGCGAGGTCGGCCGAGGTGATAAGCAGCCGGGCCCGGCACTGCTTGAGCTGCGCGGCGACGTCCACCGCGGACCGCGCCGGGCGAACCGCCACGGCGGTAGCCCCGGCCGCCCGGACCGCGTGCACCGCCAGCGTGTGGCTGACCGCGTCGTCGACGAAGATTCCGGCCGTATCGCCTGCCTGCAGGCCGCGCCGGGACAGGCCGCTCGCCGCGTCACGGACCATGCGCGCGAGCTGCTGCCAGGTAATCACGGCGGCCTCAGCGCGGCCCCTGGGCGCCGCATCGATGAGCGCGGCTCCGTATTCGGCCTGGTCGGCCAGTGCCAGGATGTGCTCGGTCACCGCCTGCTGCCGCGCGTCCGCGCGCAGCGTCCGCAGGTCCGCGTCGATGCCCGCTCCCGCACCGATCTCGAGTTCCACCAGAACCTCCCGCTGAGTGCAACAACAGGCGGGTCCTGGCCTGGAGCCGGGACCCGCCCGGCCGCCGCGGCGGGGCTTTGCTGGTTCCCACCCCCCCTTGGGAACCAGCGGCTGCCGTGCTTTAGCGACGAGTGAAACGCTATGCCCGGCCGGCCCGCGTGCACATGCACCGAACTATGCAGGCCACTATGCATCTTGGGCCAGGATCCAGCCTGGCCCGCGTGCACATGTACACATGCTGGCTAGCTGGGCGACTGGTGCCGCGCGGCCCATGAGGCGACCTGTGTACGCGACGTGAAGCCGAGCTTGGCCAAGATGTTGGCCACGTGACGGGCCACGGTCGCCGGGCTGATCACCAGCTCGTCGGCAATCTGCTTGTTGGACAGGGCCCGGGCGATGAGGACTACGATCTCCTGCTCGCGCGCGGTGAGCGGCGAGGCCGACGAGCGGGCCGGGTTGGCCCAGGCCGCATCGCCGGGCCTGCCCGGGTCCTTGGCTCCGGCATGCCCCGGCGCGGCCGGGAGTCCGCCAGCCGTCTCGATGTGCGACCCGAGCGCGTAGCCCACCGCATCGTCGGTGGCCATCTCGCGGCCCTCGGCGAACAGGGCGGCGGCCGGCGCCACGCCGAGCAGGTCACGGGCCAGGTCGAGCAGCTTCTCGCCCCGGGAGCCGATGCCCGTCGGCTGCCCCAGCGATTCGCGCAGCTGGGTGGCGGCCCCGGCCAGCCGGGCGGCCTGCTCGGGCTGCTTCCGGGCCGCGGCCAGGGCCGCGAACGCCTCCAGCCCGCGGGCGATGCCCAGCCGCTGGCCGCAGGCCTGGTTGATGCGCAAGCTCTCGCCCAGCCGGGTCCGGGCCAGGTCTAGGTCGCCGCCGGCCAGCGCGACCCAGCCGACCCCGGCCTGGCAGCGGGCGATCTCCATCCAGGCGTCCACCTCGCGGAAGATCTCCGCGGCGTCTTCGAAGTGCCGCACCGCCACGTCGGCGTCGCCGCGGGCCCGGGCCACGGTCCCCAGCCCGTACTGGACCTGCGCGACGCCCCAGCGGTTGTTATCGTTCAGCACCTCGAGCGCGGCCTCATACGAGCGCTGCGCCGACTTCAGCGTGTTCTGGCGGACCGCGATGGCGGCCTTGGCCGCGAGCGTGAGGCCCGCCTCCCAGTCGTTGCCCGCCGCGTCGGCCGCCTCGGTGGCCTCGTCGATCAGGGCGGTAGCGTCGGCGAACCGGCTCGCCCGCAGCGCGGCCTGGCCCAGCGTCCGCAGCGCGCTGGGCACCGTGAAGCCGTCGCCGCAGGCCCTGCTGATCTCCAGTCCCTGCTGCGCGGTGCGCAGCAACGTGTCATAGTCCTGCAGGTCGAAGGCGATGCCCGCGCGGGCGGTCAGGGCGCGCCCGCGGACCTGCGGCGCGACCTCGCCGCCCTCCTGGACCAGGAACCGGTCGAACCAGGTGGCCGCCTCTCGCTGGTCGCCGTGCGGCACCCACATGTTCAGCAGCCCGGTGCACAGCCGCAGGCCCTCGGCGGTATGCCCGTGGCTCAGCGACGTGCCCAGCGCGATCCGGAAGTTGCCGAATTCGGCGATGCCGCGGCGGAAGATCGCCCGGCGCACCGGCCAGGGCGGGTCGCCGCGGCGGAACATCCGGTTGGCTGTGTCCTCGACCAGGTCCAAGATGCAGTCGCGGTGCCGCAGGAACAGGCGCGACTCCTCGCCCGCGGCCACCAGCCGCTCCAGCGCGTACTCCCGGATCGTGTCCAGCAGCCGGTACCTGGCGTCGCCGGCCGCCTCGCCGTCCAGCACCACCAGCGACTTGTCGATCAGCGAGATGAGCAGGTCGAGAACGGCGCCGGCCGGGATGGCCTCGTCCGAGCAGACCTGCTCGGCCATGTCCAGGTTCCAGCCCGAGAACACCGCCAGCCGGCGCAGCAGCGTCTGCTCGGCCTCATCCAGCAGCTCGTAACTCCAGTCCACGGTGGCCCGCAGCGTCTGCTGCCGGGGCGGCGCCGTCCGGTCACCGGAGTCGAGCAGCTGGAACCGGTCCCGGAGCCGGTCGGCGATCTGCTCGACCGACAGCGCCCGGACCCGGGCCGCGGACAGCTCGATACCCAGCGGGATGCCGTCCAGCGTCCGGCACAGCCGGGCCACCGCCGCCTCGTTGTCCTCGGTCAGCGCGAAGCCGGGCCTGGCGCCCGCCGCGCGCGCGGCGAACAACCGGATGGCCTCGTGCCCGGCCAGTTCGTCACCGACCGCGTCGTCGGGCGGCAGATCAAGCGGCTGGACCCGCCAGATGGTCTCGCCGCGGACCCGGAGCGGTTCCCGGCTGGTGGCCACGATCCGCAGCCACGGGCACCGGGCCAGCAGCAACTGGACCAGCGTGGCGCAGTCGCTCACCTGATGTTCGCAGGTGTCCAGGATCAGCAGCATGTGCCGGGACCGCAGCGCCTCGGCCAGCGTCTGCGCGAGCGGCACGCCCGCCTCCTCGCGCACGCCGATGGTCGCGGCCACGCGCTGGGCGGTCTGGCCGCTCCAGTCAGCCAGCTCCACCAGCCACGCCTCGTCCAGGTCGGCGCCGAAGCCCGGAGTCTCGGTCCCGTCCGCCGCCTCGGCCGTATCGACGACCTCGCGAGCCAGCCGCACCGCGAGCCGCGTCTTGCCGATGCCGCCCGGGCCGCTCAGGGTCAGCGCGCGCACCTCAGTGAGCAGTTTGGCTAGCTCAGCGAGGTCACGCTCACGGCCGATGAAGCTGTTCGGCTCCGCGGGCAGATTGCCCACGAGAAGAGCGGTAGCGGACTGCATAGGCCCTCTGGAGTTCGCGCGTTAAAAATGGATAAACAAGCCAAGCTCCTACCGTACATTGTTCGCCGGAAGCGTACTGGTTTCTAGCCCGCGACGATTTTGATCGGTATGGCCTGGCTGTACCGGACCCGGCCGAAGTACATCACCTTGACCAGCCCCCAGGCCCGGGTCCCGGGCCGCGCGGTGGCGGGCACGGTGACCGCGAAGCGCAGCACCGCCGGCTCCCGCGTCGTGGCGCTGAAGCCCTGACTCGGGGGTGAGAACAGGTCCCAGGTGCCGAACGGCGACACCAGCTGCGCCTCGCCGTGCATCTCCGAGGCCAGCTGGGTGGACACGCTGACCTGCACCTCGTCCCGGCTGCCCGGCGTCAGCCGCAGCTCGGGGGTGAGCACGGTCAGCTCCGCCTCGTTCGCGGCCGCGATGAAGTCGGCCTGCATCACCTCCAGGGCCTCCTCGGGCGGCAGCGCCGGGTCGGGCCAGCGACGCTCGCCTACGGCGATCATGGCCGTGTCTTCGATGACCTGACCGTGCTCGTCGCGGATCCGCGCCGCCGCGAAATAGCGTCCGGGACCGGTTCCCGGCGCGGCCCGCACGGTCAGATCCCAGGCCGCGTACCCGCCAGGTGCCAGCTCGTAGCGCAGGTCAGGCTCGTTGGCGGCGGTGACCCCGTCGGGCAGGACCAGCTCGACGGTCCCCGACGCCGGCTCGGGTCCGCAGCCCACGGTCAGCGTGACCAGACCGGCTTCGCCCGGCTCGGCCAGGGCGACCCGGGTGGGGGAGAAGTGCACTGCCACCGGGAGGTTCCCGGCCGGTGCCGGCCCCTTCCCGTGCAGCCAGTAGCGCGCGTAGACCGGCTGGACCGGTTCGACCGCGGTCAGGCCATCGGATCCCCGCGATTGGGTCCGCAGGACCAGCGTCACCGTGCCGAAGGCCGGCATGTCGACAATCGCCACGCCGTCCGCCACCGGCAGGGCCGCGCCGTCGGTCTCCTCGAGCAGGTCGGTCAGCCACGCCGCGACGACGGGCCTGGCCAGCCGGACCCGCGCTGTCGCGGGCCGCCCGTTGGTCTCCCGCAGCCGTACCGTGACCTCGCCCTCGCCGTCGCCCCCGGAAGCCGGGCTCCGTTCGGACGCGAGCGGGTTGCCGCGCGGCTTCAGCGCGCTGAGCGTGACGCTGGCAGGCTCGACCGACAGCAGATCGCCCCCGCTGGCGCCGGCAGGCCCGCCCGTCACCGCGATCAGGTCGTGGTTGTAGTCCTCGGCGCTGGCCTGCAAGCCCGCGGTGCGCCAGTCGCCCGGACCCGAGGCCAGCGCGTACTCGAACGTGTGGCTCCAGTGCTGCCAGGCGAAACTGCTGCCGTCCGGCGTGGTGCGGGGCTCTCCGTCGATCCAGATCCGCGACGGCCACCCGCTGCACGAGCGCATCAGCGACATGTGCAAGGTCCCGTCGGGGGTGACCACGCCGCTCGGCGTGCCCCGGTTCAGCAGCGCCACCGACCGGTCCGCCAGCGGTGCCTCGCTCGCCGCCGGGGCAGTGTCCCCGATCCCCTCGACCAGGGCGTCGGCCAGGTCCTCGGCCAGTCCGGTGACCGCCGCGGCCAGTCCGCTAGTTCCGCTGCCCACCACGACCAGCACCGGCAGGTCGGACGCCCCGCGCACGTCGGCGCTTGGCGCGAAGGCCTCCGCCCGGCTGCGTGCCGCGGGCACCCACGCTCGTGCCGTCCCGCCGGGGAGCGTGCGCCCGGCCGCCGCCAGCACCTCGGCGGTGAACGCGTTCACGTCCGGGCCGCCGACCGCGATCCTGACGTCGGGCAGGTTGGAGTCCGCGTCGAGCCCGCCGTACCTCGATCCGCCGGCCTGGCTGCAGGTCGCGGTCACCCCGGCCGCGGCCAGCGCCACCATGAGGTCGCGGATTACCTCGCGCAGCCCGCTGTCGGAGCTGTCCGGGCAGACCACCTCAGCCACCCCGATGGCCTGGACCGTCCCGCCGGGACCGCCGGTCCGCACTCGCGCCGTCGAGCCGAGCCCGAACCACTGGTGAGCCGGGTTGTCCAGCGTGTACCAGTGCTCCGCGGAGTCCACGTCCGCCACCCCGAACGACCGGCCGACCACCGCCGTGGCCGTCTGGTACACCGGCAGCCCGCCAGGCACGTCGGCCGGGAAGCGGACCCGCAGCAGCCGGTCCTTGTCGCTGTACCCGTCGACGTGGGTGCGGAACTCGACCCGCTCCGCGTTCTCCCATAGCAGCGTTTCCTGGGTCACCTCGAGCCCGTCCAGCGTGAACGTGGCGACCAGCCGCGAGCCGATCGGGCACCGCTCCGCCCGGACCGCGGCCGCGACCGCCGACGAGCCCGTCCCCGGGCCCTTGGGCGACAGGTGCCACGGGCCTTCCCCGTGCTTGGGATGCTGTGCGTACTCGTCCTGGATGACCAGTTCGTTGCCGGGCCGGGCGAGCGCGCAGACCCCGGTTCGCTTGTCGGCGACGCTGACCGTCCCGCCCCGCGCCGGATCCGCGGTGACCCGGTACCGGCCGTTCTCGATGGCTCCGGCGCCGGCGTCCTGCCACCCCGCGGCCGTGCCCTCCGCGGGCGCGGCGACCACCTGATAGGTCCGGTAGCCGAGTGCGGGCACGTCCTTGGCCTGGAAGGTGAGCGTCACCTCGGCCAGGGAGTCGTCCTCGCGCCGCAGGATGCCCTCGGCCAGGGCCGGTACCGGACCGCCGGCGTCGTCGCGGACCTCGACCCAGCCGGTGCCGTCCTCGGGCAACGGCACGGTGACGGTGGCCAGCTGCGACCGCGGCCTGGCCAGCCCGTTGAACACCTGGACCTGCACCCCGGCCCGGGCCGGTCCCGCGGATCCGGACAAGGCGGCCACCGCGTCCCGGCGTGCGCCGGAGCCAAGCTCCCACGCCTCCCGCCAGCCGCCGATCAGGTCCAGGTACACCTGGTCGGACTCCACGCCGGTGATGCCGTCGTGGTGGGCCCCGTAGGCCAGCAGCCGCCAGGCCTTGTCCAGCGCCGCGTGCGGGAACGACGCCCCGGCCAGCCAGGCCAAGGTGGCGAGCCGCTCGGCCTCGGTGACCGCGGTCTCGATCGCGCGCTGGGCCTGCTTGGTGTCGATGTAGGAGACGTCCTTGCCGGTGTACACGGGATTCATGTCCCGGGTCTGCGGCGTGATCCACGCCCCCGCGGAACGCCCGGAACCGGCCTCCGCGCGGACCGCGGCGAAGAACTCGCGCGGCACGGCGGTGGTAAACCGCGGCCACACGTAGCGCTGGTTCCAGTCGCGGTGGATGTCGGTCACCCACCGGGCCGGGATCACGTGGTCCGACCCGACCGGCAGCAGGACGTTCCGGGTCGTCGCGACCTGCGCCAGCGCGCGGAACTGCCCGTACGCCTCGGCCTCGGCGGCCTGCAGATCCGGCAGCGTGTGCAGCCGCCATCCCGCGCCATAGTGGTGCGCCATGTACGCGGTGAGCAGCCCGCTGCCGTCGGGTGAGATCCACTCGAACTCGGTGCCGAACTGCATCCGCCGGTCGCCGCCGCCCTCGGCCCCGGACGGCCCCCACTGATGGAACGGCCCGCGCGCCCACGAGGAGGAGGTCAGCCCGGCCGCCGCCATCAGGCCCGGATACCCGGGGTCATGCCCGAACACGTCGAGCATCCACGCCGACTGCGGATCGCCGCCGAACACGTCCCGCTGGAACCCGATCCCGTACACCGCGTTGCGGATGATGGCTTCCGGGCTGATCAGGTTGGTGCTCGGCTCGTTGTAGTTGCCGCCGACGATCTCCACCCGGCCCTCAGCCAGCAGCGTGCGCAGGTCGTGCCGGTCCTGCGGGAACGCGTCGAAGTACGGCTTGAGGTAGTCGATCTCGGCCAGCACGAACTTGTAGTCGTCGTCCTTCCTGGCCTTGTCCAGGTGCGCGCTGACCAGCTCGAAGGCGGCCCTGACGTCGGGCATCTGGCCGTCCTCGTCGGGCAGGCCGAGCCGGGCCTCGGCGAACTGCCCCTGGGTGTTCCACCACACCGGGTCGTAGTGGAAGTGGCTGACCATCCACATCGTCCAGCCCGGCTCGGCCACGATAAGGTCCGCCTCGGCCTGGACCCTTGAAGTCCGTCCCGATCCGGTCTCGACCGTCACCGTGACCCGGCGCGTGCTGCCCGGCTGATAGGGCGCCGCGATCTCGACCGGGATTTCAAAATCTCTCCGTTCGCCCAGGTTAAAACCGGTTATTCCGAACGGGCCCGGGTCTGAAGTTCCGGGACCCTGCACGTGTACCGTAGCCGTGCCGTCCGTGGCGCTAGCTGGCCCGTCGTTCTCCAGCGTCACCCGCATGACCTGCAGCGGACGCTGCGCGGTCCCTACGAACAGGTCTGTCGATTCCACCCCGGCGATCCGCATATTTCATCGTGGCATACGCGGCAGGCATCCGATCACACTGCGCGTAGCCGCCGGGTCAACGATGCCACGGCGGCGGCCGGGTCGTCGGCCTCGGTGATGGCCCGGACGACAACCACGCGGGTGGCCCCGGCGGCCAGCACCTCGTCCAGCCGGGCCAGGCTGATCCCGCCGATCGCGAACCAGGGACGCGCGGGTGTCGACCGGGCCACGTGGCTCAGCAGGTCCGCACCGGTCCCCGGGCGTCCCGGCTTGGTCGGCGTCGTCCAGACCGGCCCGGCGCAGAAGTAGTCCACGCCTGGCTCGGCAGCGGCCGCATCCGCCTGGGCCGGGCTGTGACTGCTCAGCCCGATCACCGGCCCGGCACCCAGGATGGCCCGCGCGACCGGCACCGGCAGGTCGTCCTGGCCTAGATGCAGCACGTCGGCCCCGGCCGCGAGCGCCACGTCGGCCCGGTCGTTGACCGCCAGCAGCCGCCCGTGCCGCCGGCACGCGTCGCCGAACACCTCGAGCAGCCTGAGCTCTTCCCCGGCCTCCAGGCCCTTCTCGCGCAGCTGGATGATGTCGACGCCCGCGTCCAGCACGGTGTCAAGGAACGGCACCAGGTCGCCGCGTGACCGGCGGGCGTCGGTGCACAGGTAGAGCCGCGCATCGGCCAGCCGGGCCCGCAAGTCGTCCGTCATCAGATTTGCGCGGAGGATCCTTCGACGTTTACCCCGAGGCGAATCCGCGACCCCTCCCCTCGCATTGCTCTCGGAGAATGTCAGTACCGGCCCTTACGATACGCATGAATAGGCCCTGTGAGGATACGAGCGTCCAGGCCGTGACCTACACCCACTGAGAAAACCGGCGCAGGTGAGACGAGCTTACAAGTTCCTGCTGCGGCCAAATGGCGCGGCAGCCAAGGCCGGGTTGAACAAGTCGATCCTCGACGCGGGCTGGGGGGTGTTCCTGCGAGTCCTCGCCGCCAAGGCTGAAAGCGCCGGACGGACGATCATCGCGGTCAATCCCCGCAACACCTCGCGTACATGCTCGGCCTGCGGGCACGTCGCCGCAGGGAACCGCATCAGTCGCACTGAGTTCCTTTGCCTTGCCTGCGGACACGAAGCGCACGCTGATGTGAATGCGGCAGTGAACATCCTACGGGCCGGGCTGGCCCGTCAGGCTGCGGAAGCGGCCTGAGGAGCCGCTCCCTTCAGGGAGCGGAGGAGTCACCCAATCATGGGATATAGGCTTTAGCTAACCACGGGAGCCTGCGGGCTGAGAGGGAGGCGAATGCCTCCGACCGTCGAACCTGATCCGGGTAATGCCGGCGAAGGGAGTGCAGATGGCTGAGATCGCAGATGTGGTCGTGGCAGGCGGCGGCGTGATCGGAACCGCGATCGCCTGGCGGGCCGCGACCGCCGGGCTGGACGTCGTGCTCGTCGATCCCGAGGTGGGCGATGCTGCCACCCTGGTGGCCGCGGGCATGCTCGCCCCGGCCTCGGAAGCCCTGTTCGGCGAGGGCGCGCTGTTGCGGCTCAACCTGCTCGCGGTCCGGCGGTTCGGGCCGTTCGCGGCCGAGCTGGAATCTGCGGCCGGGCAGCATGTCGGGCTGCGACGGGAAGGGACGCTCGCCGTCGCCTACGACCCCGACGACTACGCCGCGCTGGCCCGGCTGACCGCCTTCCGCCTGTCGGCCGGCCTGGACGCGGAAGAACTGGACAGCCGGGCCTGCCGCGCGCTGGAACCGTTCCTGGCTCCCGACGTGCACGGCGGCGTGCTGTTCGGCGGCGACTGGTCGGTGGACAACCGCCGGTACGCGGTGGCCCTGGGCGAGGCGGCACGCTCGGTCAAGGTCCGGACCGTCCGGGACCGGGTGGTAGCGGTGCGGACCGGTGACGGGAAGGTCGGCGGGGTCCGGCTGGCCGATGGCGGCGACATCGACGCGCCGAAGATCGTGGTGGCCGCCGGCTGCTGGTCCGGCGCGGTGGACGGGCTGCCGGAGCCGCTGCGGACCGTGGTCCGGCCGGTCAAGGGCCAGCTCTTGCGGCTACGCCACCCGGCCGGGGTCCCGCCGGTCCTCAGCCACACGATCCGGGCCATCGTCCGCGGCACCGACGTCTACCTGGTGCCGCGGGCCGACGGCGAGCTGGTCGTGGGCGCCACGCAGGAAGAGCGCGGGCCGGATCGGACCGTGACCGCGGGCGCCGTGCACGACCTGCTCCACGAGGCGATGAGCGTCCTCCCGGTGACCAGCGAGCTGATCCTGGCCGAGACCTGCGTCGGCCTGCGGCCGGGCACGCCGGACAACGGCCCGGTGGTGGGACCGTGCGGCCCGGACGGGCTGCTGCTGGCCACCGGGCACTACCGCAACGGCATCTTGATGTCGCCGGTGACCGCGGACGCGGTGCTGGCCCTGCTGGGCGGCCAGGCGCCCGCCCCGGAGTGGGAGCCGTTCACGCCGCAACGCTTCATCACCCCGGACGGGCCGCGATGAGCATCCAGGTCAAGCTCAATGGCGAGCCGCGCGAACTGCCCGACGACGCCGCCCTGGCCGAGGCCGTCGCCGCCATAACCGACCTGACCAGCGGCGTGGCAGCCGCCGTCAACGGCGACGTCGTGCCCCGCGGTGCCTGGGCTGTCACGCCCTTGCGTGACGGCAACCAGGTCGAGGTGGTCACGGCGGTCCAAGGAGGTTTAGATGACTGACAGCGACGTGCTGAGCCGGTCGGCTCCGGCCGACAAGTGGACGCTGGCCGGCCAGGAGCTGGCCTCACGGCTGATCCTGGGCACTGGCGGAGTGCAGAGCCTGGACGTGCTGCGGCGGGTACTCGACGCCTCGGGCACCGCGCTGACCACGGTGGCCATGCGGCGCGTCACATCGGCGGGCGACGGCGTGGGCTCGCTCCTGGGTACGCTGCGCCAGGCCGGGGTGGCGATCCTGCCGAACACGGCTGGCTGCCACACCGCCAGCGAGGCGATGCTCACCGCCCGGCTCGGCCGGGAGGCGCTGGGCACCAACTGGGTCAAGCTGGAGGTCGTGGCCGACGACCACACCCTGCTGCCCGACCCGACCGAACTGCTCGACGCGGCCCGGACGCTCGTCGCCGACGGATTCGTGGTGCTGCCCTACACCAATGACGACCCCATCCTGGCCCGCCAGCTCGAGCGCGCCGGGTGCGCGGCCGTCATGCCGCTCGGCGCCCCGATCGGGTCCGGCCTGGGCGTGCGCAACCCGCACAACATCGCGATGATCGTCGAGCAGGCCGGCGTTCCGGTCATCCTGGACGCCGGGATCGGGACGGCCAGCGACGCGGCCTTCGCGATGGAACTCGGTTGCGATGCCGTCCTGATCGCCTCGGCCATAACCCGCGCCGCCGAGCCCGAGCGCATGGCCACCGCGATGCGCCTGGCCGTCGGGGCCGGGTACGCAGCCCGAACCGCCGGGCGCATTCCCCGCCGCTGGCACGCCCGCGCGTCCAGCCCCGTCGACGGACGCCCGGAGCTCCCCGAATGAACCGTGTTGCCCCGGGGGGACGACCCCCCCATGCCCCGCCCAAGACGGGAATACCCAGAGTCCTGACCATCGCCTCGTCCGATTCTGGTGGCGGTGCCGGCATCCAGGCCGATCTCAAGGCGTTCGCGCGCTGCGGCGCGCACGGCATGTCGGCCATCGTCGCGCTCACCGCGCAGAACACCGCAGGCGTAACCGCCATCCACGAACTCCCGCCCGCCTTCGTGCGTGCCCAGATCAACGCGGTCCTGGACGACATCGGGGCGGGCGCGGCCAAGACCGGCATGCTGTTCAGCAAGCCGCTGATCGAGGCCGTGGCCGACGCCCTGGCGCCACGGGACCTGCCGTTGGTCGTCGATCCGGTCATGGTGGCCAGCTCGGGCAGCAGGCTGCTCATGCCCAACGCCGTCGGGATCCTGGTCGAGCGGCTCTTCCCGCTGGCCACCGTGGTGACCCCCAACCTTCTCGAGGCCCAGGCGCTCACCGAGATCGCGACCGAGGACCGCGCCAAGCTCGCCGAAGCTCTCGTCGCTATGGGCGCGCGAGCGGCCCTGGTCACCGGGGGACACGGCGCCGAGCCCGTCGATCATCTCTTCGACGGCTCACGTCACCTGGCGCTTCCGGTCGCCCGCTGGCCCGTCGCCGCCACCCACGGCGCCGGGTGTACCCACTCCGCGGCCTTGGCCGCCGGCCTGGCGGCCGGCCTGTCCTTGCCCGATGCCGCGCGCCAAGCCGCCGCCGTGGCCGGTGACGCCGTTGCCCACGGCCTGTCCGATCTGGGCGCCGGCGAAGGCCCCGTCCACGCCCTGCACGGCCTGACGCCGCCCACGCCCCGCTCTTAGTTCCCCGCCGCCGCCAGGCCGCCACCCGAGCTTCCCGCCGCTCCAGCAAGAGCTCCCAGCAGGGTCCCGACGCCCCTGACAACGTGGTGAAACCGCGGTTTCACCACGTTCTAGTGTGCTGAAAGGCTAGTTTCACCACCCTGGATCGGGCGCTTGTGCCTTCGTGCGGCCGCCTGACTGATCTGCATACCCGCCTGGTCTGCGGTAAAGGGCGTGACTGCTAGGCGTACCGTGCGACCGACGCAGAGGACTTGTCCGCGCTCTCGGAAGTAGTCTTCCGAGGGATTTGTCAAAACAACCCTTTCGAGGGTAGTCTTTCGAAACATGGCTTCCGAAGAGTTTCCCGCACCCGAGGTGACACCGGGTTCAGGGGAGTCTCCCGACCAGGACGGGAGGTCGTCGGGCGAGGCCCAAACGGAGCGCAGGATCAACCTGACCGACCCTAAGGCGATTCGGGCGCTGGCCCATCCGGTGCGGTGGGCGCTGCTGGAGGCATTGGGCCAGGCCGGGACCCTGACGGCGACCCAGGCGAGCGAGATGCTGGGGGAGTCCCCGGCAAACTGCGCCTTTCACCTGCGGACGCTGGCCAAGTACGGGTTCGTCGAAGAGGCGGGCGGCGGAAAGGGCCGGGAACGTCCGTGGCGTCGGACCTACAACCAGATGAGCTGGCGGGCGCGGGTAGATGATCCGCAGGCCTCGCAGGCCGCCGAGGCCCTGGATCAGGTGTGGATGGAACGCTCGCTGAGCCGGGCGCGGCACAGCCTCACGTCGACGATCAGGTGGCCCGAAGGTCTGGAGGACAGCCTGGGCGCGAGCACCACCAGGCTGTACGTCACGGCTCAGGAGGCCGATCAGCTCTACACCCAGATTCACGATGCGTTCCAGCGCCTTCTCGGGCCACAGAACCGTTTCCGCGATCGCCGGGACCCTAAGCTTCGTCCGGCAGGTGCGATACCGGTGGAGTTCGTCCTGATGGGCTATCCGGTACTTGACCTCCCCCCGCTGCCGGCCGCCGAAGAGCTCGACAAGGCTAACGAAGCGGGTGCGGATCGCCCCGACTCGCCGGATTGAAACCCGCGGGCCGGGCCGCAACGTCAGACCCGGCGGCAGGATGGCCGGGTCGGATGGGCGGGCGAGCCAGGCCCGAGGCGCTAATGAGTCGGCCGCCCCGAACGTACAAGTCCATATGCGCGCATTCAGGCGCAATCGCGGGCCGAGGCGGTCCAGGCCGCAGCTCCTGCGGGACGCAGCATCGCGCGTGGAACGCCCAGTCCTACGCACGCAAATCGAGATATATCTTGACTTTGCCAAAATTGCGATATATCTTAACAAGTAGAAGTAGCACACGTACGAGGAGCCGTCATCATGCATCCGGAACTTGCGCAGGGCCTGGTCGAGCAGCGCCGCGAAGAGCTCACCCGAACTACGGCGGAGACCAGGCGGTCCCGTGAATCAGGCCCGAGCTGGCTGAGCCGCCACGTGCCGCGCTGGCACGTCAGCTGGAGCCGCACAGTGCTGTCGCCCGCCACGGGGTCGGCCGCTGCCGACGGCGAGAGCCCAAGCCGCCGCGGCAGGGGCGGGTCGTCCCTGGTAATCATCATCTCGGCCCACCGCTAGGCCGGCGCGCAAGGCGCCGGCCTAGCGACTCGGCATCGGGTCCTGCCATCGCCGGTGCCGCCGGCGGCATCAGAACCGCCGGTCAAGCCTCGGTACCGTGGCTGGCGACATCCGCGGCTTGCTGCAACGCCGGGCAGCCGACCAGTTCGGCGGCCGCGAGCTCGCCAGCGGCCAACTCATCGGCTAGATCACCCGCACTCCGGGTGCCGGTCCCTCGATTGCCAGGCGCCCAGGCTGCCGGCCAGTTCAACCTTCTGGTCCGGCCGGCGGCGCATCCCGCTCAGCGCGACCAGCATCCCGATCGCCGCGACACCGGTGATCAAGGCCAGTGCTGGCCGGTAGGCCGCTAGCGTGGCCGGCGCCGAAGCGAGCTGGCCAGCACCGCCGGCATCAATGACCGCCGTGACGATGGCCAGCACCACGGCCCCCCCGACCTGGAACGAGGTCTGGAACAGGCTGGCCGCCAGACCCTGCTCGGAATTCGGGACGCCCGCCGTGGCCGCCACGCTGAGCGAGGAGAAACCGAGCCCGAACGCCAGCCCGACCAGCAGCGTGGCGGGAAGCATCACGGCCGGGTAGTCCGGGTGGACGCCAGCCCGCAGGAAGATCGCGTAGGCCAGGACCAGACAGGTGAAGGCGAGCCCGGTCAGCGGTGTCGGGCCGAACCGGCCGAGCAGGGATCCCATCCGGGTGGACAGGATCACCACCATGACCCCGGCCGGCAGGAACGCGAGCGCGGTGGACATGGCCGACCAGCCGGACAGCGTCTGCAGATACTGGGTGACCAGGAACTGGAACGAGATATAGGTGCCGAACAGGGTCACGGCCCCGATGTTGGCCCGCCGTAGGGCAGCGGAGGAGAAGATAGCGAACGGCACCAGCGGATCCCGGCTACGCCGCTCGATGGCGCCGAACATCGCAAGCAGCGCCACCACCGCGGCGAACGAGCCGACGGTCCGGACCGATCCCCAGCCGGCCTGCTGGGCGGACACCACCGTGTATACGAGCAGCAGCATCGCGGCCGTGATGGTGAGCGCGCCGGGTATGTCGAACCGGCGCCCGCCTCGCCCGCTGCGCTCGCCGCCCGGGATGAGCCAGATGGCGGCGGCCAGTACGCCGAGCGCCACCGGAGCGGGGACCAGGAGCGTCCACCGCCAGCTGACCTCGGTCAGGACACCGGACAGTACCAGCCCCAGTGAGAAGCCGCTCGCGCCGAAGACGGTGTAGATGCTGAACGCGCGATTGCGCATCGGGCCCTCGGGAAACGTGGTGGTGAGCAGCGACATGCTGGCCGGAGCGGTGAACGCCGCGGCCGCGCCCTTGACGAACCGGGCCGCGATCAGCAGGCCCGGGCTGCTCACCAGTCCGCCGAGCACCGATACGAGCGCGAAGACGGCCAGGGCCACGAGAAACACGCGCCGCCGGCCGAGCAGGTCGGCGGCCCGGCCGCCGAGCAGCAGCAGCCCGCCGTAGCCGAGGACGTAGCCGCTGACAATCCATTGCAGTGAAGACGTGCTCAGGCCGAGCGCGGACCGGATAGACGGGAGGGCCACGCCGACCATCGACACGTCCAACGCGTCCAGGCACAGCGCGCCGCCGAGCACGAAGAGGATGCCCCACAGTTGCGGCGTCCAGCCGCGGTCGTCATCTCGGAGTACACGTGATGAAGGAAGTACACGTGATGAGGTCATGGAGGCGACTATATGCATGCGCAAGCACTAGATGCAAGAACAATTAATGCGCTTGCAAATATTAGCGCCGAGCGCTATGCTGCGCTCGTGAGCGTGACCCAGGACAGCGTGGTGGCCGCCTGGCGGGAGATGGCGGCCTGCCACGCGGCGGCGTGTGCCGCGCTCGAGCGCGAACTCGGCGAGCGGCACGGGCTCGGTGTGAGCGACTTCGAGGTCCTCGAGCGGCTGACCGAGAGCGAGGCGCGCAAGTTCCGCGCTCAGGACCTGGCCGAGGCGGTCCACCTGAGCCAGAGTGCGCTGTCCCGGCTAGTCGACCGGCTGGCCCGGCATGGCCTGGTCGAACGGTGCGGCTGCGAGGGCGACCGCCGCGGCGTGTACGTGGTGCTGACCGAGGCAGGGGAGCGGCGTCACGCCGAAGCCGTCCCCACCCACCGCAGCGTGCTCGAGCGGCTGCTGCCGCCCGCTCTGCTGACCACGGCGAACAACCGATTGGGGTAGTGCTTACCAGCCGATTCGGGGGATAAGGTTGGTGCGTCCGAAGTGCGACAACGTGGGCAAGGCGCCACGCCACGTGGTGGGGGAGCAAGATGAGCTATGCCTGACCGGCCGGCCACCCTGCGGGATGTGGCTGCCGCTGCTCGTGTCCACCCGGCCACGGCGTCTCGCGCGCTCAATCCGGAGACCCGCATCCTGGTCAGCGAGGACACCGCGCGCCGGGTATCGGCCGCCGCCGCCAAGCTCGGCTACCGGCCCAATCCGGTCGCGCGCAGCCTGCGGACCCGCCGCTCGCACACGGTCGGGGTCCTGATCCCGGACCTGAACAACCCGCTCTTCCCGCCGATTGTCCGCGGCCTGGAAGACAAGCTCGCCAGCGCGGGCTACGTGGCCCTGATCGGTAACACGGACGCCGATGCCAGCCGGGAACGGCTGCTCTTCGAGCAGATGCGGGCTCGTCACGTCGACGGCTTCGTACTCGCCACTGCCACCCTGCACGACCGCCTGCTGGTCGAGGCAGCGGCGGCCGACGTGCCGGTGGTGCTGATGAACCGGCTAGCGCAGGATTACAGCTTTCCCTCGGTCTCGGTGGACAACGAGCAAGGCGCTCGGATGGCCATCAGCCACCTGGTCCGGCACGGGCATACGCGCATCGCGCACATCGCGGGTCCCCAGGAGGCGAGCACCGGGGTGAGCCGGCTTCGCGGGTTCCGGGAGGGCATGGCGGCGCACGGGCTGGCGGTCCAGGAGGACCTGGTTGCCTACGCGAACCGGTACACGGTCGAGGAGGGCACCCGCTGCGCCCGCGAAATGCTCGCCGCGCAGCACGGCTTTACCGCGGTGGCCGCGGCCAACGACATGCTCGCCGTCGGGTGCTACGCCGCGCTCGACGAAGTCGGCCTGCAGTGCCCCGACGACATCTCGGTGATCGGCTTCAACGACATGCCGTTCATCGACCGGCTCCGGCCGCCGCTCACCACCGTGCGGTTCCCCCACTATCAGCTGGGTACCGAGGCCGCCCAGCTGCTGCTCGAGCGGATTGGCGATCGCGAGGCACCGGTGAAGATCCTCTACCTCGCGCCCGAGCTGGTCGTCCGCAAGTCAGTGGCGGCGCCCGCCGGATCGGCCGCGCCGGCCGACGCCGCAGAGCCGGACGGGACCGCCCATCTGGCGCCGGTGCGGCTGCGCCGGGCCCAGTCCCGCCGGACGGGCGGGGCATCCCAGGGGTGAACTCGCGTCCACCAGGGTAAGGTGGTCGCGGCCGGCAACACGGATTCCGAAGCTGACGCAATCGATTGCTGGTTGTTTCTTGGGTACCCGGGCACCTGACGAAGCGATCGATCCCGGGTCTGACCCGTCCGCCCCGCGCGGCGGTCCGTCCTCCCCGGTCACCGCCAACCGCGAATAGGTCCGGTGAGGTGGCACGATGGAGGATACGGTCCTGGTCGGGAACCATTTCGTACGGCTTTGATAACAGGTTGGCCATCCGGCATTGACAAACGGTGTGGTACGAGGCCAGTCTCAGGTGCAAACGATTGTTACCAGAGGCGGGAGGGATCTGGCGGCATGGTCGGACACGAGAATGCGCACCGGCTCGGCTGGCTGGGTACCGGGCGTATGGGTGTGGAGATGGCTCGCCGGCTGCTTGAGGCGGGCTGTGACCTCGCTGTTTATAACCGCTCGCCGGCCAAGGCGGAGCCGCTGCTACGGCTGGGTGCCAGGCCCGTCGGTACCGCCGCGGAACTCGCCGCCAGGGATATCGTGTTTATCACCGTCGGCTCGTCGGACGATCTCGTCTCCGCCGTGCTCGGCCGGGACGGGCTGATGTCCGGCGCTAACGGAGCCGCGCCCCGGGTACTCGTCGATTGCTCCACGGTATCGGCCGAAGCATCTGCACGGGTGCGGGCCGAGATTGCCGACCGGGGTACCGCGTTGCTCGCCGCGCCGGTAATGGGAAACCCCAAAGTGGTGCGAGCTGGAAAGATGACGGCCGCGGTCTCCGGCCCCCAGGACGCGTTCATTATTGCCGAGCCGTACCTGAGCATGCTCGGCCGTGGCGTGACCTATGTCGGCGAGGGCGAAGTAGCGAGGACCGTTAAGCTATGCCACAACCTGTTCCTCGGCGTAGTGGCACAATCGCTTGCTGAGATAACGGTTCTGGCAGAAAAAAGCGGCATTCAGCCGGCAGGCGTTTCTCGCCTGTTTGAACAAGAGTGTGATGGGTTCGCTGTTCACCGGATACAAGACGCCCGCATACGTGAACCTGGACTTCGAGCCCACGTTCACCGCCACGCTGCTGCGAAAGGACTTTGATCTTGGTCTTGCCGCAGCGCGCGAACACGAGGTGCCGATGCCGGTGGCCGCGATCGTCCATCAGCTCATCCAGGGCCTAGTCGGACGCGGATACGGCGATGCCGATTTCGCTGCGCTCTTGCGGCAGCAGGCGGAGTCGGCTGGGCTGACACTCGTCAGCGAACACGCGGAAGTGCCCGACGGGCTCGACGTCACTGAGTAACGCAGACATCAACCCGAATGACGGAACATGGAGAAAGGAGGAACCAGGCGTGAGAACCTAGTCATCCCTGGCTCTCCAAGCGTGTCTTCGCCCTGAGCGGGGCAGCAGTGCTGTCGGTGAGCGTTCTGGCGGCCTGCAGCAGCAGCACTAGCACTAGCACTAGCACCGGCACCAGCACGGGCACGAGTTCTAGCTCCAGCCCGAGTTCCAGCACGCCCATTACCATCGGCGCTTCACTATCGCTCACCGGGGACTTCTCCACGGACGGGCAGAACTTCCAGAAGGGCTACGAGCTGTGGGCCAGTGACGTGAACGCGCACGGCGGTCTCCTGGGTCACCAGGTGGTGCTCAAGATCCTCAACGACGCCAGCTCGCCCACCCAGGTGGTCACGAACTACCAGACCCTGTTCAACACCGATCACGTCACTCTCGCCTTCGGGCCGTTCTCATCGCTGCTGACCACCCCGGCGTCCTCCGTGGCCGCCCGCTACGGTTTCGCGTTCGTGGAGGGCGCCGGCGGCGCGCCGGCGGTATTCAACAGCCCGGCAAACCAGGCCGATCACAACGTGTTCGACGTCAGCCTGCCGATCGCGGACGAGATGGTCCCGTTCGTCAACTACATCGCGTCGCTGCCGGCCAGCCAGCGGCCGAAGACCGCCGCCTACCCGAGCGCCGACGACCCGTTCGCCACCCCGCCGGTCCAGATCGCGCAGCACATGTTGGAGAAGCTCGGCGTGAAGACCGTGTACTCCAAGATCTTCCCGGAGGAGGCGGCGGACTACAAGGCGCCCGCCGACCAGGTGGCCGCCTCCGGCGCGCAGATCGTGGTGCTGGGCTCCACCGACGTGCCGACCGTGTCGGCGTTCATGCAGGCGTTCGAGCAGCAGCATTACACGCCGAAGCTGTTCATCGCGGCGGCCGGTCCCGACCAGGGTTCGGCCTTCATCTCCGCGGTCGGCAAGGGCAACGCGGCCGGGATGCTGGTGCCCAACGGCTGGTACCCGGGCTACCCCAGCTCGGCGAGTCAGAGCATGGTGCAGGAGTACGTGGCCAAGTACGGCGGCAACGCGTCGGGTGTCAGCGCCGACGTCGCGGAGGCCTACTCCGTCGGGCAGGTCATGGCCCAGGCGGTCGCCGCGACCGGCGGCTTCGATAACGCCAAGATCATCCAGTACCTGCACAGCGGTGTCACGCTCACCAGCGTGCAGGGCCCGGTGAAGTTTGACTCGATAGGTGAGAACGGCCAGGCCGCGGCCTTCGTCTCCCAGTGGCAAGCCGGCGGCACCGCATTCAACCAGGTCCTTCCGGTCGGCACGGCTGGATCGGTGGCCATCATCGCGACCAAGCCGGCCTGGACCAGCTGACCAAGAAGGAGACTGAGTGGCGCGGGAGATCTATCAGGCCATCGCCGATGGGATCCTGGTCGGCGGTGTATATGCCCTGATGGCGGTCGGCCTGACACTGATCTTCGGCGTACTCGACATCATCAATATCGCCCAGGGGGTCATGGTCATCCTGGGCGCCTATCTCAGCTACGAACTGGCGGCACGGCTGCACCTCGACCTGTTCCTCGGGTTGCTGGTCACCGTGCCCGCCATGTTCGTGATTGGGGTCGTCATCCAGTGGACGTTCATCCGGCCGCTGCGCGGCCGGGAACGAACGTCGATGACGCTGCTGGTCAGCTACGCGGTCGCGCTGATCATCGAGGGAATCCTCTACGAGTTCTACGGGGCCAACTCTCGCCAGCTGAGCGCGTCGTACGTGACCTCGAGCGTTCACGTGTTCGGCTTCTACCTGTCGTACATCTACCTGTACGGCTTCGTGCTCGCGCTGGCGCTGGTCGCGGCCCTGTACACACTGCTGTACCGGACCAAGTTCGGCCGCAGCGTGCGCGCGACGATGCAGGATCAGACGGCGGCCCGGCTGATAGGCATCAACATCAGCCGCGTCGCCGCCATCACCTACGGCATCGGCGTGGCCGTGACCGCGGCCGGGGGCATGGTGTTCGGGGCGACCAACGCCTTCAACCCCAACAGTGGCTACGACCTGATCTCGCGGCTGCTCGCGATCATCGTCCTCGGCGGACTGGGTAGCATCAGCGGCGCTCTGGTCGCGTCGATCTTCATGATCACCCTCGAGTCCGTCGTGGATATCTGGCAGCCGACCTGGGCAATCGTGGTCTTCTACGGCGCCCTCGTGCTCGTCCTGCTCATCCGGCCCACCGGCCTGTTCGGCCGTAAGGCGGTGCGGGCGCAATGAACGAGCGGGGCAAGCAGAGCCTGCAACTCGCGTTCGTGGTTGCGTTGCTCGCCGTCGCGGCGGCTTTCCCGGTGCTCTTCCCGAGCCCCGTGGATACGAACTACGGCGTGTACGCGCTGATCTTCGTCGCGGTCGCGTCGGCCTGGAACATCTTCTCCGGCCTGTCCGGCTACATCTCGCTCGGCCACGCCGTGTTTTTCGGCAGCGGTGCTTACACGCTCGGCATTGCCGCCCGGGACTGGCACGTCACCGGGACCGGGGTGTTCGCCCTGCTGCCACTGGCGGCGGTGGCCGGGGCGCTGATCGCGGTACCGTTCGGCCTGGTCGCGCTGCGGGTCAGGCGGCACACCTTCATCGTGATCACGATCGCGGTGTTCTTCATCTTCCAGCTGATGGCCTACAACTTGTCCTTCACGGGCGGCACCACCGGCCTGGACGCGCCGTTCCTGCCCTGGGCGGCACAGACCTACAACAACCCCTTCTACTACATCGCGCTGGCCTGCGCGGTGGGGACGATCGCGCTGGCCTGGCTGATCCGCCGCTCCCGGTTCGGCCTGCAGCTCCGTGCGATCAGGGACGACGAGGACCGGGCCCGCGGTCTCGGCGTGCACGCTATGCGGGTCAAGCTGACCGCGTTCGTCTTGTCCGGCGCGATCACCGGGCTGGTCGGCGCGGTCTGGTTCTTCTACCTGACCCAGGTCCAGCCGCCATCCGGCTTTGACCCGCTATTCGACCTGTCCGTGGTGCTGATGGCGTTCCTCGGGGGTTTGGGCACCGTTTCCGGTCCGGTCCTGGGCGCGCTCATCATCGAACCGGGCCAGCTCTACCTGACCGCCAGCACCAACGGCTACATCAGCGAGATTCTGCTCGGCTCGTTGTTCCTGGTGGCGGTGCTGCTCGTGCCACGCGGCATCATCCCGACCGGCGGCGAGTACATCCGCCGTCTGACCACCAAGGGTCGGGTGGCCATCCCGGCCGCGGTGCCCTCGGTGCCGCAGCCACCGGATACGGCGCCGGTACGGGAGGCGCAACGGTGAGCGTCCTGTTGCGGACCGAGGGTGTGCACAAGTCCTTCGGCGGTGTCCGGGCGCTGGACACGTGCACGATCCAGGTCGACGAGGGTACGGTGACCGGGCTGATCGGCCCGAACGGGTCCGGCAAGACCACCCTGTTCAACGTCATCACCGGGTATGTCAAGGCCGACGCCGGCGAGGTGTACCTGGCCGACCGGCGGATCACCAACATTGCCCCGGACAAGGTGTTCGCGCTGGGCATCGGCCGGACCTTCCAGCTGACCAGGATCTTCCCTAGCCTCACGGTGATGGAGAACATGCTGGTCGCCTCGCAGCACCGCCGGGCCGGAGCGCGTAAGCGTGCGATAGAGCAGCTCGAATTCGTCGGCATCGCGGGCTATCACGCCTCGCTGGCCGGAACGCTGTCCTACGGCCAGCGCAAGCTGCTCGAGCTTGCCTATGTGCTGGTGGCGGACCCGGCCATCGTCCTGCTCGACGAGCCGGCCGGCGGTGTCAACCTGTCGCTGGTCAATCACATCGCCACCCGCATCCGTGAGCTGAACGCGGCAGGGAAGACCTTCCTCATCGTCGAGCACAACATGGAGTTCGTGATGGGCCTGTGCCATCAGGTCACCGTGCTCGACTCGGGCACCGTGGTAGCCGCCGGGCCACCCGATATCGTCCGCACGGACCGCCGGGTGCTCGACGCCTACCTCGGCGAGGATATCGAGGACACCGATGAGGATCCGGCCTCCGCGGAGGGCACATGACGGAGCAAGCCATGGAACCGGGGACAAGCACCACGGCCCGTTCGGTACTAAAGATTGACGGCCTGGTGGCGGGGTACGGCGGCGGGGACGTGCTACAAGGGGTGTCCCTGGAGGTGTCCGAGGGCGGGATTACCTGCGTCGTGGGCCCGAACGGCGCGGGCAAGTCCACGTTGATGGCGACGATCAGCGGGCTGCTGCGGCCGCGGCTGGGGTCGATGATGCTGGACGGCCATGCTCTCGTCGGCCGGTCGCCGCGTCAGATCCTCGAGCTGGGCGTGGTGCAGGTGCCGCAGAACCACAGCCTGTTCCGCGACATGACGGTCCGCGAGAACGTCGAGCTCGGCGGCTACATCCTGTCCGACCGGGCGCTGACCGCGCGCAGGCTCGCGGCCGTCTTCGAGGTGTTTCCGCAGATCGCCGGCTGGGCCGGACAGAAGGCTGGCAGCCTGTCCGGCGGTCAGCAGCGACTGGTCGAGTTCGCCCGCGCGCTGATGCTTGAGCCCCGCTTGCTGATGCTCGACGAGCCGTCGATGGGCCTGGCGCCGAAGATCTTGCGGACCGTGTTCACCGCGATCAGGCAGATGAACGCGGCGGGCACCACCATCCTGCTGGTAGAGCAGAACGCCCGTGCCGGGCTGCGGCTGTCCAGCCACGGCGTGGTCATGGAGAACGGCCGTGTGCGGCTGTCCGGAACCGGGCGCGAGGTCCTGGAGAACCCCGAGATCGGCGCGCTCTACCTCGGCGGTGCGGTCAGCTCGGGCTAATCCTCGCCGGAGAACCGCTCCCATGCCTCGTCTTGAGCGGGAGGGCCAAGAACCGGGTGCCGGCCGCTATCCTCGGTCTCGAGAGGAGCAGCGGTGGACTGGAGCCTGTTCGGCTGTGCCCGCAAGGGGCACCTCACGTACGCGCCGGACGAACCCGCGCTGCGGGACCGGCTGATGGCGCAGACCGTCGGCGGGACGGCGTGGCGGTGCCTGCGCTGTGGTGCGTTCGTGATCGGCGGGCCGCGCGGCACCGGACCGGCCACGGCGGCGCCGCTGGTCCGCCGGGGCAGGGAACTGCGCGGCGACCTGATCCTGAAGGTGTTCGCGGTAGAGCGGTTCCTGCGCTTCCTGGTCATCGGCGCCGCTGCCTACGGCGTCTGGCGGTTCAAGTACGACCGGGCCGGCATCCAGCGGGCGTTCGACCACGACCTTCCGGCCATCCGCAACCTGTACCAGGATCTCGGCTTCGACTTCAGCCACTCCAAGCTGCTGCCGTTCATCCAGCATTCGTTCACCTACACATCGCGCTGGCTCACGCTCGTGGCCATCGGGCTGGCCGTCTACGCGCTCATCGAGCTAGCGGAGGGCACCGGGCTGTGGCTAGCCAGGCGGTGGGGCGAGTACCTGGCCATGGTGGCGACCTCGGTCTTCTTGCCGTTGGAGGTCTGGGAGTTGGCTGCGGGGCACATCACCTGGCTGAAGGTCGTGGCCTTCGTAGTCAACCTGGCGCTGGTCATCTACCTGGTGTGGACCAGGCGGCTGTTCGGCGTCCGTGGCGGCAAGGCAGCCTACGAAGCCAGGTTGCGTAGTGAGTCCCTCATCGAGGTGGAGCACGCGGCGCTCGCCCAGGCACCGTCCGGCCAGACCGGTCACGGCCAGACCGCTGACGCGGCAGTCCCGCTGGCCGCCGATGCCCCTGGCCCGGTCCCGGTCCCGGTCCCGGCTCCGCCTCCCGCCAGCTCGAATCCGCCGCACCCGGCGACTCCACCTGACCGAACCGCGTAAGCGCCGAGCCGGCGGCCTAGCTCGACCGGGCGAGCCTCGCGGTGATCGCCGGGGCCGCCTCGCGCACCCACGCCTCGGCACGCGGCAGGTAATCCTTGGCGCCGTCCTCCCACAACCTGCGGAACACCGGGTCCAGTTCGGCCGACGCGCGGGATTCCTGGTGATAGCGGCGCAGCATGTCGACGGCCAGCGGTGCCAGCCCGGCGCGCTGCTGCGCCGTCATGCCGTAGGCGTCTGCGAACACCGCGACCCGGTACGGGATGTCGGCATCCGTGAGCGCGGGTGACCGGTCTCGCGGATCGCGCAGCGGCGCCCAGTACCACAGCGCGTTCGCGATGTCGTAGAGGCGGCTGGTCGGCTTGGCCAGGTCGAAGTCGATCAGCGAGGCAGGCAGCCCGTCGCGGAAGACCACATTGCCCGGGGCGTAGTCGCGGTGGCTGACCAACTCGGCGTGCTCGGTGATGCGTCCGGTGTTAGCCGGAGTCCCGCCCCATACCGCGTCGGGCGGCGGTACCCACCCGGCCGACGCCTCGTGCAGTGCGCGGATCAACCCGGCCAGCGCTACCAGCACGTTGTCACCGGTCGCCTCCGGCGGCAGAGGATAGGGCGGCACGTCACCGGGGACGAACGACAGCACCTCCCGTCCCTGCTCGTCGACGCCGAAGGGAAGCGGCGCGTCGGCGAACCCGGCGTCGCGCAGGTGGGCCAGGTACGCCTGCACGGTCAGGCTGAACGGCCGCAGCGGCCGCCGCACCGTATCCCCGATCCGTACGATTCCCTGGGTAACGCCATTCCTGATCAGCGGCTCGCCCTCGCTCACGCCACCACAGCTAGCTCGGCCAGGTGGCGCAGCGAGTTGGTCAGGGTGGCGCTCACCTTCTCCTGGTCCACGGCGGGCACGCTCCTTCCCGTCTGATCTCGGGCCCTGCCTGGTCGGCGCTACTTCTTGCGGGCCAGAGTGAGGCCGTCGCCGATGGGGACCATGACCAGGTCGACGCGATCGTCGGCGGCGGCGTGATCGTTGAAGTCCCGGATCGCGATCACCGCGGGACTGTCGTTGCCCGCATCGATCACACGGCCGTGCGAGAACGTGTTGTCGACCATGATCAGCCCGCCCGGGCGGATCCGCGGCACGACCTGCCGCCAGTAGCCGAGGTAGCCGCCCTTGTCGGCGTCGATGAAGGCCAGGTCGAAGAGATCCTCCTCGGGCAGTGACATAAGCGTGTCCATGGCCGGACCGAGCCGCAGCTCGATCCGGTCTTCCATGCCTGCCTTCTCCCAGTACTTCTTGGCCACCCAGGTCCACTCCTCGCTGATGTCGCAGCAGAGCAGCGTGCCGCCGGGAGCGAGGCCGCGGGCGATGCAGATCGAGGAGTATCCGGTGAACGTGCCGATCTCAATGGCCGACGTGGCCCCGACTAGCTGCGTGAGCAGGGTCATGAAGGTGCCCTGCTCGGGAGCGATCTGCAGGTCGGTCTCGTTGGGAAACAGATCAGCGGTCTCGTTGGCCAGCTCCCGCAGGACGGCGTCCGGCGGGCTGCTGTGCGCGGTGAGATACGCGTTGAGATGGAGGCTGATCTGCTCGGTGCGCCGGGTCATGGGGACAACGGTATAGCCACGACCTCATGTTCGCGAGATCGTCATGCTCATTATCAAGTTTCTCGATCTCTTTTATATGGTTCGGGTCGAGTGCAGGGTCGTTGGGGATGGGGGCCGCGGGGGGTGCGGTAGCCGGCGGAGGTGCGGGCAGCGGGGTCGTGGCGGTCTGCTGGAAGCGGCGGGGGAACAGTGGCCAGTCGCTGTCTGTATTTATGTTCGAGATTCGAGCAAGAGGCCGTATGAAAAGTAAACGTTCATCTGCACGTGCATAAGGAATAATTCGCCCTTTATCGACATAGCTCTGTTTCCTGAAGTATCCGCGTTCCGTCTGTGCGCGTTAACACCGCGGCGCCCTCTGGCGGGTAAAGATCAACTACGGCATCGTGGGTTACATAAGCCGAAAAGCCGCGAAGTATGCGGCTTTACTGACCGCATAGCCGAGAGGCGTGAGGCCTAGGCTGGCTGGCGTGACCTCTGGGTCACACGGAGAGTATTCAAACGACTACACATTTGCGTGGAAAGTGAGACGAATATTCCCAATGAGGTAGCGCGCCGCACGCTGTTGCGTCCACTATTGCTCCCACGGTCAGTGCCGCCCGTATTTCCGCGTGGTGCCAGGCCGTCATCCTATTGACGGGGGAGCACCTTCCTGCTGGTGGCGGGGAGGGCATCAGGACGCCTGGCAGGCGCAAGGAGGAACGGCCGAACATGACCGCACGAAGGGCACCGGACCGTGGGGGCGTCCCCGGTGATCCCGAGGAACTCGCGATCCCCCCTGACGGGTTCGCGCTGTTGACCGCCTGCGACGGCGATCCCCGCTGCGGCCATCCGGCGTGCTTCCAGATCCAGCTCGAGGCCTCCCTGCCGCAGCAGGCCTTCCGGCAGGCTCTCGCCTGTGCCTATCACGTCGCCGACGTCATCGAGGCGCTGCGCGGATGGGCACGTGAGCACGACCTGGCGGACGGTCAGCTGACCATCCTGGCCATCGAGCCGGCCTCGGACGGGCGGCAGCCCGGCGGAACCAGCAACGCCAAGAACGCCGCGCTGCGCGAATTCGCCTTCAGCACCATCCCGCTCAAGACCATCCCGCCCGGCCCGGCCCCGCACCGCGAGCCGACCGGCTAGTACCACAGCCCGACCGCGCAAGAGATGGGCAACTACGTCGTTGTGGCAACGACGCACACCTGAGTAGTCGTCGGAAAATAACCTGCTGGTTACCGGTTTCTGGCAGGCTGATGTGGTATAGGCGCTGTTATGGTGACACGGGAGATGCTGGCGGCGAAGTTCGGGTCTGTCTTGCCGCATCTGGATGAGCGGCAGCGGCGGCTGCTGCTGGGGGCTGAGGCGCGGGCGCTGGGCCATGGCGGGATCCGGCTGGTCGCTGCTGCGGCCGGGGTCAGCGAGGCGACGGTGTTGCTGGGGGTGTCGCAGCTGGAGTCCGGGGCCGGGCCGCTGGGCCGGGCCCGCCGTGCGGGCGGGGGCCGCAAGCCGCTGCCTGGGTTTACGTTGAAAGGCGTGTCCGTCTAGGTTTTGGCGCAGTAATTGACGCTGACTTTACTGGCATATCTGAGCTGGAATTTGATTCTGCTTCATTAGCTGAATAGGGAAGTCCCCTTGGTCTGAACCGGACGTCCTCATCGGGACCTTACCGAATGTGCTCATCGGCCGCGAGGCGATTGCTCCGGTTTGTCGTTTCCGAGCAGATGGTGGTGCACGCGACCGGATGTGGTACGTCAGTGTCAAACGTGGCACGACCCGTGGGTAGCCGTACGCGACAGGGGCGAACTAATGATCAGCATTGACGGTGTGATCACCGGCGCTCTGGTTAATGTCCTCGCGGTGGCGGGGCGCCGCCTCACCAGCGTGATATGGGGCCTGCGGAGTGATGACGATCTGGACCTTGCCAAGTGGTTCGATACCGACAGCCTGACCAAGATCCCGCCTGTTCTCTCCTCCACTACCCAAGTCATCGCGATCTTGCGCGGCGACGAAGTCCAAGCCGCTTTGCACGAACTCCTGGCTGCTCGCCTCACAGACGCGACCGAGCAATACGCGGAAGCGGCCCGGCAGGCACTGGGCCGTACCCTCATCGCCGCCGGTCCCGCTGTCGCTGAGGCTCTTACGGATCACTACGACGAGCAGATCGGTGCTCTGGTCGCTCGACTGGAAGCCGCCGATCCTCCTAAGCTCGCTCAGATCCGCCAGGAGGCGCTGGCCACACGCATGATCAACATACTGCATGCCATCGAACGTCATACCGCCGCGCTCACGAACAGACCGGACGAACTGACAGAGACCCGCTTCCTCGCCGGTTACCGGCGACACGTAATAGACCGCCACGGCAAGCTAGAGCCACCCGATTTCGAACAGCGTCGCTCCGCATCCATCGAGGACATCTACGTCCCCACCAAGATCTTCGAGGAGGTATTCTCCGAGCGGACGATGGTTACCCGTGCCATTGATCTCTATGGACTAGCTGGGATTATCGACCGGTCAGTGCTGCTGGGTGACCCTGGCGGCGGCAAGACCACGGCGGCAAACGTCCTCATGAAACACTTCGGTTGCTCAGTCCAACGCAGAATTCCTTTTCTCATCACGCTGCGGGAATTCGCCGCTAAGGACCCGCCGGAGCGCTCGGTCGTAGGTCATATCGAGCACGCGCTGGAGACCCTGTACCAGTGCCCGGCGCCGCGAGGCCTCGTCGACCTGCTCCTGCTCACTAACCGCGCCGTCGTGATCTTCGACGGGCTGGACGAACTATTGGACACCTCCCGCCGCCGCGATGTGACGACCCGCGTTGAGCAGTTCTGCATCGAGTACCCGCAAGCCCCAGTCCTGGTCACCTCCCGTCTGATCGGCTATGACCAAGCCCGCCTCGATGACCGTCAGTTCACCTGCTACCGTCTCGGCAGCTTTAAGGACCAAGACGTCGCCACGTACGCCCGCAAGTGGTTCGCTCTCGCCGCTGGCGCCCAGCCCGGTGACGCGGAATCGTTCCTTCTTGAGAGCGCCAGTGTTAAGGATCTGCGATCTAACCCGCTGCTGCTGTCACTGCTGTGCATTTTGTACCGCGGCACCGGCACGCTGCCGCAGGACCGGGACGAGATCTATGCAAAATGCACAGATCTGCTGATCCGGGACTGGGATGACTTCCGCCGTATCCGGCACGAGCTGCGGGTAGGCCGGAACGTCCGGCCACTGCTTCGGCACCTCGCATGGTGGCTGTTCACAAGCGGGGAAGGTGCGACCGCAGTCCCGAAGCGAGAACTGATCGCCAAGGCGGCCGATTTCATGCTTCGCAGCTTCGAGAACCCGGACGACGCACGAGATGCAGCCCGGGAATTCGTCGAATTCTGTTCCAGCCGGATGTGGATTTTCACCGATACCGGCACCACCGCATCCGGTGAGAACCTCTACGGTTTCACTCACCGTACGTTCCTCGAGTATTTCGCCGCAGCTCAGGTCGCCATCGAAAACGACGCCCCCGAGCAGCTTGCCGCTGCCCTCGTGCCCCGTATAGCAGCGGGCGAATGGTCAGTGGTCGCCGAACTCGCCGTGCAGATCAAGGACCGCACCAGCAGCAACGGCGCGGGGCGCATCTACTCTGCCCTACTTGTCCGCGACTCTGGGCAGTTGACGGCCGAACGCGCGAGAGTACTGCAATCCCTCGCGTGGTGGCTGCGATCCGTCGACCCGACCCCGTCACAGGTCCGAGAACTCACCCGCCGGCTCATCGAGGAATGTATCGCGGCCGAAAGTACAGTGGGCCAGGCCTGCGGCCCAGACCAGCGAGATGGCTCACAGAGTTCCAGAGACGTCGCTGCGAGTTGGAAGGTTGCCATCTCCACCCTGCTCGATGGCTGCGGCTCCTACCGGGAAATCGTCGCGGATGAAATCGATGCCAGAATCGTCGGATGCTTGGACGGCGACTCGGCCACATTCCTAAACGGTATCCGGCTAGCAGCATCCCTTCACCATTACATTCCGGTCCGCAACGCTGACACCCAGAATGCTGATACCCAGCGGGATTACTGGCAGGCACGCTCGGTCTCACTCATGAGCGCCAACGCGACTGCGACGGTCAAGGCCGCCGATTCAAGCACCTACGTGCGGACAATCGCCCTCTACAATCAGATCATCTCACCCCGCCAGGCATTGGATATGCCTGGTGCCGTAAGGTGCCTCATGTGCAAATCCAGAGGCTATTTCGAGGTGCCAGTGCAGGATCCCTATCTCCGGCCGCTATTTCAGCAGGTAGCGGACGGATGGCCAGCCTGGTCCTCTGATACCTCCATCAAGGCTCTGGCGGCTATCGGCGAGTACCTGGCACGGCACCCTGATCTGCCCTGGTTTGGCGGCGAACTGAAACTCAACGCGAGAACCAACGATAAGAGGGTCTTCGAACTGAGCCGTGCCCGGTATATAGCTTGCTTACGTTGCGTAATCGGCTGCGAGAAGGCGCAATGGCGTTTGCGAGGCCGAGACGGCCGACTTGTTGTGATTAATCAGTTACACGACGCTGCGCGTCGGTGCGCCGGACATACGAGCGCGGGCCCGAAGATCCTGATTTGTGACGATCGGGAATTACGGGCCCGCGCCTGCCCAGGATACGGCGTCGGCGCTGTTCGGGATGGACGGCGTGGAAGTGACAGAAGCGGAGCGCGGGGCTGACGGGCGGCTCGCGGTCTGGGCCAGGATCACCCTCCCCGCGATGTGCCCTGGCTGCGGGATTGTTTCCGAAAAGGTGCACCAGTACGTCACGGTAACGCCGCGCGATGTCCGGGCCTGCGGGCAGGACACGGACTTCTTCCTGGTCAAGCGGCGGATGGAGTGCGCGGGGAAGGACTGCCCGGCGGGGACGTTCACCGAGTCGGTGCCGCAGCTCCCGCCGCGGTGCACGATCACCCGCCGGCTGCTGGAGCACGCCGGCGCGGAGGTGGCGGGCAGGGGAATCACCCCCGCCGAGGCCGCCCGGGACGCCGGCATCTCGTGGCCGTCCGCGCACGCCGCGTTCGCGGCGAAGGCCGGCGAGATCCTGGAGGAAGAGCCTGCCCCGGTCGCTCACCTGGGCATTGACGAGCACCGTCGCGGCCGGCCCCGCTGGCGGCAGGACACCGATACCGGTGAATACGTGCAGCTCGCGGACCGGTGGCATGTCTGCTTCTACGACCTGGACGGGAACCAGGGCCTGCTCGGCCAGGTCGAGGGCCGCACGTCCGATGACACCGCGTACTGGCTGGCCGGCGCGACGCCGGCCTGGCGCGACGCGGTGGAAGTCGTCGCGATCGACATGTGCGCCATCTTCGCCTCCGCAGTGAGGAAGATGCTGCCGCGCGCGGCCATCGCTGTCGACCTGTTCCATGTCGTCCAGCTCGCCGTCAAGACCACCGGCGACGTGCGGCGCCGCGCTATCAGGGAGCTCTACGGCCGCCGCGGCAAGGCCGGCGACCCCGAGTACGGCATCAAGCGACTGCTCACGCGCAACCTGGAGAGCCTGTCACCGGAACAATTCGAGAAGATCATCGAGACGCTCGACGCCACCGCGCCCGGCCAGCAGCTGGCCATCGCCTGGATCGCGAAGGAGAAACTCCGCAGCGCCCTGAAGCTCCGCGCCCGCGTCACCGGCAGCACCCCCTGCGAACGCCAGGTCCGCGACCGGCTCTTCTCCTTCTACGACTGGTGCGCGCAGAACGAGGACATCCCCGAACTGCGGACCCTCGCCAGCACCATCGCACGCTGGGAAAACGAGATCGTCACCGCCGTGACCACCGGCGTCACCAACGCCACCGCCGAAAGCCTCAACCGCCTCGCCAAACTCGAAGCCCGCCACGCCTACGGCTTCCGCAACCCCGCAAACCAGCGCCGCCGCGTCCGCATCGCCTGCACCCGCGGCACCCGACGCCCATAGCCCGGACCACCAGCACGACACAAAGAGTAAACAAGCGACAGCAACACCACGGTTAAATTCGAAGACCCCGATAAGACCCGCATCGGGCCGGTCGCGCGGACCATATCTCGCCACCTCGACCCGTATGAATACATAACGGGGCTTCGCCAGCCCGACGAGGCATGCGCGTGCGGGCTGAGGTTTGCGAAGTGACCCCGGCTGGGGCTCAAGGCAGTCCATGATGTGACTGTTCATTCGCCGCTCGCAGCGGTCGGGTGGCCGTTGCCGGAGCCCCAGCCGGAGCCTATGATGACGCTACCGCGTACCGCCGCGCAGGTCCTGTCCGGTCACGTGAGGCTGGAGATCCGCTGCATCGACCGGATGCTGCTGCCGGGTCTGGCGGACCCGGCAGCGCACGGACGCGGTGACCGGCAAGCGGTATCCGTGGCTGTGCCAGGAGCAGGCGATGGTCAACCACTGGTATTTCTACGGGTTCGAGGATTTCGGCCCGTTCTACATCAAATTCTGCGGCTACTCCCGTACACCGGGCAGATCTACCACGGGCACGAGTACGCCAAGCGGCAGTGCCTCAAGGCGGGGATCGGCTTCACCGCCCTGGACAACGCGTTCGGCTCGGCCAGCGACCCGGCGGCGATCTGCGACGGGCTGACCGACCAGAAGATGCCGGCAAGTGGCTGGCCCGGCTGCCGCACCCGTTCACCGCCGAGGACGAGGACGCGGACTACCGCTGGCAGCTGTCGGTGCAGCAGGCTGAGTTCTCCACCACCATGGCACTGGACCGGCCCGTAGCGGGCCGGATCTTCTTCGAGCAGCTGATCCGCGACAACATCGATATCGGCCGCCCGGACAAGGTGAACATCGTCTTTGATCGCAAGATCCGCCTGCGCGGCAAGAACCCTACCCCCGGGACCTTCCGGACCCAGGTCATCACCAGCGGCGTCTGCCCCTACCTCTACCTGTACTACAAGAAGACCCAGGTCAAACAGTACCTGAAGGAAGGACGAGCGCTCCGCACCGAGACCACGCTGAACCAGCCGCGCGACTTCGGCATCGGCAAAGAGCTGACTAACCTGGCCGCCATGGCCGAGGTGGGCTACTCAGCCAACCGGCGCCTGCTGGACGCCGAATGCATCAGCCACGACCCCGCCGACGGAGCCGCCGCGCTGGAAGCGATCACCAGCCCGGTCATCAGCACCACCTGCACCCGCATCCCCGGGATGCGCTTCCCTGACCCGCGCGTCCAGGCCCTGCTGGGCGCCTGCTGCGCCCTCGCGCTCCGGCCCGCCGGCTTCACCAGCCGCGACCTGCGGCACTACCTCGCCCCCCAGCTCGGGAAAACACCAGAGGACATGACCAGCGGGCAGATCAGCTACGACCTGCGCAGGCTCCGCGCCCACCAGATCATCGAACGCATCCCCCACAGCCGCACATACCAGGTCACCGCCGACGGCCTCAGCATCGCCCTGTTCCTCACCCGGCTGACCCAGCGGCTCCTGATACCCGGCCTCGCCCAGCTCACCAGCCCCGGACCACCCGGCCGCAGCCGGCGCCGGCAAGCAGACCGCGCCTACCGCGACGCCCTGACCGACCTCGCCCGGCAAGCATCCCTCGCCGCCTTACCCCACCTGCAGCTATCACCCGCAGTAATCACGAGCCCGTCATCAGCCGTCACACACGCCGCAACTTGACTCGAAATTCAAGCTCCCTGCGGGGAAAGATAACCTAGGCGCCGCCTCGATCCTGGCGGCTCTGACGGAATCCGACGGCTGGATCGTTCCCCCCCGGTCACGAAACCTCGGCCCAGTAGGCGAGTTCGCCGGCTACCTGCACTATCGCGATCAGGTGAAGCCATGGCTTACGCTGCCCGACCTGCCTGTGCCCGAGCAATTCCGGCAGATACTGCACGATTGGGCCCACGGCAGGCTCGATATCACAACGATGCCTCGGCCAGTCGTCGTTTACTAGAAGCGAGGAATTCAGCCTCGGCATCGGCATGGGGATCGAAGTCAGCGGCTCCTGCGAATGCACGCTCATGCCGCCGACAGGGTCGAGCGCCGCGGCCCCGCAGGGTCGGCCCTGTCACCCGATCAGTCGACAGCCGGGACGGGGCTGACGGGGCAGCCGATCACGCAGAGCAACCTCAGTCTTTGGGCGCCTGCGCAAGTAGCCGCCGTTATCTGTACTGGAACAGCCTCCTCGGTCCGGTCCGTTCGAGGCGCGCAGAACGGCGGTGTTTCTGTCGCCGTCATCCTGGTGAATGCGCGGCGAAGTGTAGCGGTCCGGAACTATCGCGCCTGGTCCCCGGAGGTATTAGAGCGGTCTGCGGGACCACCGTCTTACCCTGCAGCCGGTATCGCCCACCGTGCTCTGACTCCGAACTGGCCAGTCCCGCCCACCGATCAGCATGACCGCGCCCGCCCTCGCCGTTCGTGCCTACCGGTGCGCCGCCGGGCCCGGTGCCACCGCCGTGACGTCGAGCTGGCCGAGAACTCCGAGGATGTGATCGATCGGCTGCTCGTTCACCAGGCCGGGTCCTGCTCGGCGAAGGATGGGCCGGGTTGTCGGCCGGCGCGGTTCAGGGCGGGGAGGCACTGGATGCTTCGCCGTGCCCGGCCGCCAAGGCGCTGGTCAGCCCTTCGAGGTCGGCGACGGTCACGGTGAGCGCCGAGTGGCCACTTCGGCGCAGCGGTGATGGCACCTTGTCCGCGAAATGGATGCACACCCCCGCGTTGTGGTTCGTTCCGAAGCTCAAGCCGTCGTCGACCATGGACCCGCGAACACCGAACGCGGTCCACCAGCGGTAGTTCCGGGTGATGTGCGCCTCAGTGACATTTGCCAGCGGCGTCTTGATCTTGAAGAAACCGAAGGTCGCCGAGAGGGAGCCGTCGTCGGTGAGCGTGACGCCGTCTATTGAACTTCGCAGCCCGAAGGGCACCAGCAACGGCAAATATCGCTTGTCAATAGCGTAGGCAAAACGTCTGGACATGATTGGTCCGACCCCCTGTCATGCATGAGCGCGACTGAGCCAGGTATTGTCCGATTTCCACGTTACATCGAAAGCTTCGCCAGGGAACTGGGAGCAAGGGGCGGGCCCGCTCAACCGTCACCCGCCGGGCTCGGGCCTCCGGCAGAGCATGGCGGATCTCGCTGCTCGCGCTGAACGGGCTGCGGGTCTCCGAGGCCACCGCGCCGGCATTGAGCACCTCGTCCTGGAATGCGGCCACCGGACTCACGATTACCCGCGAGGGCGGCAAGGTCGTCACCATACCGCTCGCGCCGCGCACTGCCCGGGCGATCGACTTGGCCATCGGTGAGCGCACCGGCGCACCAGTGTTCCTGGCCGCGGACGGCGCGGCGGCTGGACCGGCACGCCACTTACATCGTCGCCGACTACGTCGGAGCTCCGCCCGACGATTTCAACCGTCGGACAGAGCTGCCTGCGGCCGCCGATCCCAAACACCCGGCAGTGACGCACCGCGATCTCATCGCGAACGCGAACTGTCTCGATATGCGCGCCTGGTGGCCCGGCCAGCATGGCTGTCCAGGGCACACCTGAAGATTCTGTGGCTCGGTATTCCTCTGCGCACGCTCACGATCATTGGCGTGGTTCACGGTCGCGGCCCGGCTGGGGGAGACCGCCCAGAGGCACAGCGGATTGTGGCGACAGGACTGGGCAGCCGGGGCTGATGCACGAGCCGGCCGATTGGGGCCGCCGCCGGCGGGCGGCGAGCGCCATCGTGCGCTCGGCGGGGCGCCGGGCGAGGCGCGGTGGCAAACTGGGCCGATGGTGCTGTGGCGGGTGCGTGACTTCCACGATGACGATCTCGATGCTGCGATCCGGCTGTGGGGCGATCCCGCGGCGGGGGGTGAGGCGCCGGTCTTCGGCCTTTCTGACCTGGTTACCGCGGTCCGTGCCGGGGAGCCCGCGGTGGTGGCGGTCGTTGGCGATCAGCTGGCCGGGACCGCCGCGGCGACGGTCAGCGGCGGCCGCGCGTGGATCGTGCGGATCAGCCTGGCCGCCGCGTGGCGGAACCGGGGCATCGGCAGCGCGATGCTGACCGAGCTCGAGCGGCGGCTGGTGGCGGTCGGCGTGCACCGCATCGACTGTCTGCTGGCGAGCGGCGACGAGGTCGGCGCGCTGGCCCTGGAGCACGGCGGCTACCGGGCCCGGCCGGGCATGGTCTTCTACGAGAAGCTGGAGCCGGTCGGGCCGGGCGACGTCGGGATCCTGGGCAGGCTGGGGGGCCGGATGCTGCGGGCCGGTACCTGGGACGAGCTCGAGGGAATGGTCAAGGAGAAGGAGCTGATCGAGCGGAGGGTGATCCTCCCGCTGGCGCAGGCCCAGCTCGCCGGGCGGCTCGGCCTGGTGCCGCCGCGGGCGGTCGTGCTGTTCGGGCCGCCGGGGACGGGCAAGACCACCTTCGCCAAAGGCGTCGCAGCCCGGCTTGGCTGGCCGTTTGTCGAGCTGTTCCCCTCCCGTCTGGCCGGTGATTCCCCGGCCGGCCTGGCCGCGGCGCTGCGGGAGTCGTTCGCGCTGGTCGCCGAGCTGGACAAAGTGGTCCTGTTCATCGACGAGGTGGAGGAGATCGCCGGGCTGCGGCAGCCCAGGACAGCCTCGGCAGCCCAGGGAGTCACCAACGAGATGCTCAAGCTCATCCCGCCGTTCCGGGAAAAAGATGACCGGCTGCTGGTCTGCGCGACGAACTCGGTCCGCGCCCTGGATACCGCGTTCCTGCGGCACGGCCGGTTCGACTACGTGCTGCCGGTCGGCCCGCCGGACGACGATGCGCGCCGTGCGATCTGGGACCGCTACCTGCGGGCCATCCCGCACCGCGAGCTGGACATGGCGGCGGTGGTCGCGCAATCCCTGCTGTTCACCCCGGCGGACATCGAGTTCGCGGCCCGCAGGGACCGCGCAGCTGGTGTTCGAGCGAGTCCTGTTCGAGCACCAGGAGGAGCTGGCTGCCACCGCGGATGTCCTGCGCGGCATCGCCGAGACCAGGCCTACTCTCACCCAGCAGATGGTCGCGGACTTCGAGCAGGACATCACCGACTTCGCCCGGGTCTGAACAGCCGCCCGCCGGCACGCCGCCCAAGCCAGCAGACCTCGCGGCGAACGCCCGCCACTTCGCCGGCGCAGCTGCTGGCCGCACAGCGGAACTCCCGCCGGACGTGCTCTACGCGACCGCGCCGTTTCCCGCACAGGCGAGTATCCGGCAGCCATGAAAGGGCCGCTCGCCGTGCCTGATTTGCCTGCGGTCACCCGCCTGACCGGCCCGGTTGCCGACCGCTCCGATTCGGTATGGCGCCGTGACGCCCGGCGCTCCCTCCGCGTGCGGCGGGCTCACGCTCCGTGATCGGCATTCGGCTTGGGCGAGGCGCACACTCCCGCCGTGGCGCGGCAAGCGCAGCGTGCTGGGCCGCTCGTGAGCACGGCGCCGAGCAGGGCGTTCTGTATGTGGGCGTAGTCGGTAGGGGGTGTGGTCCCGGGACTGCGCGGTGCTGCTGGCGGCTCTGTCCAGGATCGTTATGCCAAACCCCGCTCGCAGCGCGCCCAGGTCGGGCCCGCAGGCGATGATGTTTTCACCATGTGATTCCGCAGCGAACTCTTGGAGCCGACATGACGATCCTGAACCAGGAAGAACCTGCCCACGCCGCAGCGGCCGCCCGGCTGCGGACCGAACCGGTTATCTGGCTGACCACAGTGGCACGATCCGGTCAGCCGCAGTCCACCCCGGTCTGGTTCCTGTGGAAGGCCGGCGAGTTCTTGATCTATGGCCTCGCGAACGGGCCGAAGACCCGCAACATCGGGTCGAACCCTTATGTTTCCCTGCACCTGGAGGGCAATGGCAGGGGAGGCGCGAATGTCATCTTCGAAGGCACCGCCAGGATCGACCCCGCTGGCCCCAGAGCCGATGCCGTACCGGCCTACATCGAGAAGTACCGCGAGTTCATCGACTCGTACGGGTGGACACCGGAAAGCTTCGCCACGGACTACCCCTACGTGATCCGGGTGTCTGCCACGCGCGCACGGATCTGGTAACCGCGAATCCGGCGTCTATCGAGACGATGCACGACGTGCCCTGCCCAGATGAGGGCCCTGCGCAGCGCCCGAGCCGGGACAGGCGTCGTGTATTAAGGTCCGCCTCACCGCTTCCTCCCGAGGCTGCCGAGGAACAGGACCCGGCCAGGGCCACCCGGCCCCGGCTTCGCATGCCAGGCCGCGATATCGCACAGCCTGGCGGGACCGTCTCCACGCCGCCGAACATGGCGATGCCGTCCCCGGCACGGGGTACGGCCGGTCACCGGCCCTCATCTCCTACGTGTGCCTGCTGGCACGAGATGCAGAACCAGACCGCGCGGCAGCCCCTGGGCCGGGCGGCCACCCCGCAGGCCGAGGCCAGCGCCATGACGATGAACAGGCCCGACTGTGCCCGGGCAGATGCCGCCAGGTCACCGCCCCATTCCTCGCTGCCTCCATCCTCGACCTCCCCCCAGACGCAGTCATGGGGCGCGTGCTGGAGCCGGACGATGAACTCCCCGCCAGCCCGGCCGCTGCGGCTGTGCACGACCGCGTTGGCGCTCAGCTCGCTGAGCAGATGCACGACGGTCTCCTGCGCGTCGCATCCATCCAGAAGCGACCGCGCCGCGGCCCGCACCCGCCCGACCTGATCCGCGGCACCAGGGAACGCCCGCTCCCAGAGCCAGCCGCCACGTGTACGCCGCGGTGCGAGCAAGCCCGATCCGGCCGACGTCACCGGCCGGCCGAGACTGCCTGAGCGGCAGGGCAGCCGGTCACGCCGCGTCCACCGCCAGCCAGCAGGAACCGGCGTCGTAGGTTACCGACTGGCCCGGGTGCCGGGGACTGCGGGCGGAGCAGCGCACATGGGAGCGCATACGCCTGTGCCTGCGCTCGGAGTGACCGTTGGGCTTGTCCATGGCTACCGAGACTGCCGTAATCACGCTGGCTGGCCACCATCACGAGCTGTTCCGATTCTCAGCCTGCCCGTAACCGCGTCGGCCTGCGGGGATCCATCTGTACCCGGTGTATTTCACCCGCTGTCCTCCCTCAGCCGGGCTGGTGGCACTAGCGGTGCCCGGCACCGGGAGCACACTGTCAGCGGCAGCCCGTACCGGCCCGCCGGCTCATGGAGGTGCCCTGATGTCTGCCTGGCACAAGCCAGGCAGCAAGCCTTATCGCGATCAGCTGCGTCAGCTTGTCCGCCATGGGCGCCCGCGGCCTGCGGCTAACCGAACTGGTCGCCCGTGACCTGCGGTTACAGCGGAATCGTGCGCGCGTTGATCATCCGGTCGGCTTCATCGAGCGCGAGATGCCAGGGATACGCGGCGATGAGATCGCCGCCGGTACGTGGCTGATGCGGCTCGACTCCGCCTGGGCCGAGCAAGATGCGTACTCCTTCGGCCCGGAGAGTCTCGATGCTGCGCTGGAATGGCCAGCGGCAGGCCAGCGCGGAGTTAACGAACGGGAGTACCACGACCGGAATGCCCAGGCCGGTTACCTCGGCGAGCACGCCGAGTGCGTACGTGTCGCTGACGCCCAGCGCCCACTTATTGATCGTGTTGTAGGTGGCCGGGGCAACGATGACGGCGTCGGGCAGCTCAGTTCTGGGTGCGCCCGGTTTGCTGTACTCGCTGCGCACAGGGCTGCCGGTTTGTTCCTCGATCCCGGCCTGGTCGATGAAGTCAAGGGCAGCGGGAGTGGCGATGACGTGCACGGTCCAGCCGCGTTCCTGGGCGAGTCTGACGAGCACGCCGACTGCGGTGGCCGGGCCGGCGCCGCACACGATGACGGACATGGTGCGGGCATGAGGGTCCCGGCTCACCGGGACACTCCGAGGCTGGCGGCAAACTGCCCGGCATCTTGGCGGATGCTTGGCGGGGCTGAGCGGAGGAGGTCACTGATGAGCCGGTGAACCGCCGGGCGCCCGGCGACTTCCTCAGGCGCGGTGTCCGCGGCGGCGCGCAGCGCGGTGAGTGCCTTTTCATGCCGCCCCCATTGAAGGAATGCGCGGGCGACGTCAATGAGCAGGCTCGCTTTGCGTTCGGTGACGGTGATAGCGCTCAGGTTGATCTGCCGGGCGATATCGATAGCGGTTCCGGCATCGCCGAGAGTGACAGCGATACTGACGCGGTGCAGCTTGGCGTTTACCGGGCCGAAGGCGGTCCAGCGGAGATTGCTGTCTGATCCGAGCTGCCGGGCAGCGTTGTCGGCTTCGGTGAGCAGGTCAAGTGCGGTGCCGCGTTCGTCGTGGTGAGCGGCGGCGATCGCGCCGCGCAGCAGAAGGGAACCATAGACCGACAGGGCTTCAGGGTTATGCCTGGTGACGTTCCGGTCCAGACGTGCGGCCTGGCTGGTGGCGGTGGCGATGGCTGCGGCGAGGTGCCCGCCGTTCATCAGGGTATGAGTGACGATGCGGGCGCTGGCCCCGACCGTGACAGGATCATCGCTGGCAGCAGCCGCGCGCATGCTGCGGTCCGCCGCCAGGCATGCCAGTGCCTGGTCATCGAGTTTGAGCAGCAGCCCTGCCGCGACATGATGCGCATCGGCTGAGATCGCATATGCGCGGAGCCGGGCTTCGCCGTCCAGTGTGTGGCACGCGGCGGAAAGGCGGGTGAGCAGATCAGGCAGGTCCTTGATCAGGCCGGAGTAACGGCAGGCCTGGTACTGGCGCCTGACGCTGTCCGCTGCGCCGGTCAGCGCCGCGATATCGGGAGCCGCCTGAGGCGCGGGGGAGGCGGCTGTGTGCCCGGTGAGGATCAGGGCGAGAGGCTCGACGTCAGCGATCTGGGCGGGGTACGGGGCGGTATCGGCCGTCGTGCTTACCGTTGTCGCGTCGGCCAGCCCGGCGGACGTCCGGCGCCGCGCCGGATCATCCTCCCAGAGGGCAGCGAGGCTCCCGGCCTCGCGCCGGGTGGCCGGAGGATTGGCGGCGGGGGCGGTTCGCGTGCGTCGGCCGATGATACGGCTTGCCTCAGCCGTGTCGGCGTAGGCGATCTTGTCGGCGTCAGGCATACAGGCCAGGTCACTGGCATCGACTAGCTGGTCCCATGTTGTTCCGTAAGCTTCGGCCAGGATCTTCAGTGCCCTGACCGGCGGGCGGACGCCGCCGTCCGGCCACTTCTCGTAATCGCCGATCCGGTTGCCGCGCATCGGCGCACGCGGGTTGCCGGTAATCTCGTTGAACCTCGTGGCGGCCTGCGTTTGTGACAGTTCAGCGGCATACCGCCACGCCTGCCTCGGCCGCATGCCGCAACGGCCAAGGTCGGCGGCGATCTGAGCCACCAGTTGCGGCCCGGTAATCCCCGCAGCGACGAGCGTACGGCGCAACTGGTCCCGGTATGGCCTGCTGCCCGGCTTGCAGCGTGCAGCCACGATATCCCTCCGAACAATCCCGGCGTGCGAATGCCTAGCGCTGTTCTCGATTGTGCCCCGGTAATCCGCGCCCAGGCGAGTTTCGCCGACGTCATGGCGCCTTCCCGGATGGGGGATTTTCCCGGTCTCATGACAAGAGACGCAGGTCAGGCGCCTTTCCGGCAGGGATGAAGTTGCATCCGCGCAGGGGATGCCGCATCTCCGCGCGCCAGTGGATGCTTCTCGCCATGGAGCCTGCGCAGGATCCGGCGGAATCGTGCCACTGATCACCATCGCCGAGGTTTCGGCCCGCTCATGCTGGCGTCCAGAAAGGCACAGGGCCCGTCATGCGGGCCCGGGACGGGGCTGCTCACCATGCTGACCTTCCGGAAGGTTCACGGCGCGGGAAATGACTTCATCTTGTTCGCCGACCCGGCCGAGGACCGGGACTGGCCGCGAGGAGGCCCGGCGGCTGTGCGCGCGGGGCACCGGCATCGGCGCTGACGGGCTGGTGGTGACCACCCGGCGCGGTCCGGCCGCGTTCGAGGTCCGGTGCTTCAACGCCGACGGGTCGACGGCGACCATGTGCGGCAATGCGCTGCGGTGTGCGGCGTTCTGCGCCGCCCGCGACCATGGCGACCAGGCAATGAGCCTGGTCATGGCCGGTGCCGGGCATCGCGCCCAGGTCCGCGGCGACGACGTGGCGGTCACGGCGCGAAGCCGGCCCTGTCGTGCCCCGGCAGGTCCAGGTGAGGTGGGACGGAACAGGCTTCGCGTTCGACGCGGTGCACACCGGCACCGAGCACGTCGTCGCCATCGTCGATGACGTGGACGACGTGGACGTGCCAGGCTGCGGGCGCATGGTCCGGCACCTCCCGGCCCTGGCCCCGCTCGGGTCGAACGTGAACTTCGTCCAGGTCATCAGCGCCCAGGCCATCAAGATCAGGACCTACGAGCGGGGCGTGGAAGCCGAGACCCTGTCGTGCGCCAGCGGCGCCGTCGCCGCCGCGGCCGTGACGCGGGCCCGGTGCCTGACCGGGCCGGGCCCGCTGACCGTGCACAACCAGGCCGGGACAGCCCTGCAGGTACGGCCCGACGCGAGCGGGCCGCCGGACGCGGCGTTCTGGGTGAGCGGCCCGGTCGCCATCACCTTCCGGGGTGAGATCTGATGGCCGCCGTCATCGACCCGGCTGACCGGGCGTTCCTGACCAGGCAGATGCATGAGGTCCGCGGCTGGGCCGAGCGCTCGGCGGGCCAGTTCACCGTCGCGGTCGTCTACGGCGGGGTGTCGGCCGAGGACCAGTTCTACATCGCCAAGAGCCCGCCGGAGCAGCTGTCGGTCACGGCGCTGTCCAGCGTGCTGACCGGACTCGGCGTGCGTTTTTCGGTCCTGGACCCGTGCCGGCCGGAGTTCATCGCGGAGCTGGCCGGCTTCGATGTCGCGCTGCCGAACCTGCACGGCCCGTTCGGTGAGGACGGCCGCCTGCAAGGACTGCTGGACTACCTGCGCACGCCTTGCTGCGGCAGCGGCGTGGCCGCCTCCGCGATCGCCGCGGACAAGATCTTGTGCAAGCAGATGATGCAAGCCCTGGGCATCCCGACGCCGGCCTGGCGGACCTGGCCCGGCCCCGCCGCCACGTGGCCGGGGCACCCGGTCATGGTCAAGCCCCGCATGGGCGGCTCCAGCGTGGGCATGAGCCTGGCCCGCGACCAGCATGGCCTGCCCGCCGCGCTCGCCCTGGCCGAAACCGGCGACCCGCCCGGCGTGCTGGTCGAGGACTACGTCCCCGGCCTGCCGGTCACCGTCGGCCTGCTGGAACTGCCCGGCGGCGTCCTGGTCTTCCCGCCCCTAGCGACCCGCGTGGACGCCGGCGAGTTCTACGACGCCGCCGCCAAGCTCGGCGCCGACGACAGCAGCACGGTCTGGTACGGCCACGCCGCTCTTCCCGGGCCGGCGCAGGCCGCCCTCACCAGCGCACGCCCTGGCCCTGTGGGACGGCCTGGGCTGCCGGGGCATGGCCCGGGCCGACTTCATCGTCACCGAACCCGGCGACGTCTTCGCCCTGGAGCTGAACACCATCCCCGGCATGTCCTGGGACTCCAACTTCCTCACCGCCGCCGGCCTGTGCGGGCTGGAGCCCGCCAACGTCGTCACCGCGATCCTGCACGAGGCCCTGACCCGGCCGCGGTACGATGCACCGCTACCGGTCCCGGCGCTCACCGCCCGACCGGACCCGGAATCCCGCGCCATGCTGACCGCCGAAGGAGGCCCGCCGGTGTCCCGCGTCCACCAGGTGCCGATGTGCCGGCAGCGCATCGACCCCGG
Source organism: uncultured Actinomycetes bacterium (assembly GCA_963819785.1). Classification (GTDB taxonomy): domain Bacteria; phylum Actinomycetota; class Actinomycetes; order Streptosporangiales; family Streptosporangiaceae; genus Palsa-504. The sequence continues at coordinate 304,041 of CAWFXW010000037.1, forward strand.
CGAGTGGGACGCGCACGGCGGCGCCGCGCTCGGCGACCGGGCCGAATGGTCCGACCGGGCCTGCGGCATGGCCGCGCTGCGGATGATCCTGCTGGCCTACCGCCGCCCCGCGCCGCCCCTGACCGAACTGGTCGCGCTCGGCGTCCGGCGAGGGAGCCCTGACCGACCGCGGCTGGCTGCACGCCGGCATCGCCCGCCTGTCCGGCGAGTTCGGGATCCCCGCCCACGCGCAGGCCGTCACCGCCCCGGACCTGCCCGGGCACCTGGCTGCCGCCCCGGTGATCGTCTCGGTGACCGAGAAGTTCCCCGACGACGGCCGCAAAGGCGGCCACCTGGTGGTGGCCCGCGGCTACCACGACACCCAGCCCGGCGACCCCGACATTCTCTTCCGTGACCCGTCCGGCTGGGGCCAGACCTGCGACCGGGTTCCGCTGTCCCGGCTCGCCGCCTCCTACACCGGACGCTGCATCACCTTCGCGCCGCTGACCCCCGCCACCGAGAGGAACCTGACCATGATCGCGCTCAGCCTGGCCGAGATCGCCGCCGTCACCGGAGGAACCCTCACCGGAGCCCCGGACCCGCACGCCTGCGTGACCGGCCCGGCGGTCAGCGACTCACGCCAGGTCACGCCCGGCGGGCTGTTCGCCGCCATCGGCGGCGCCCGCGCCGACGGGCACGACTTCGCCGCGCAGGCCTACGCCGCCGGCGCGGCCTGCGTGCTCGCCTCGCCGGCCCGTCGGCGGGCCCGGCCGTCATCGTGCCCGACGTCACCGCCGCCCTCGGCCAGCTCGCCCGGCACGCCCTGACCCGGATCAAAGACGTCACCGTCATCGCGCTGACCGGCTCGGCCGGCAAGACCACCACCAAGGACATCCTCGCCCAGGTCCTCGCCCGGCACGGCGCCACCGTGGCCACCCCCGGGTCGTTCAACACCGAGATCGGCCTGCCGCTGACCGTCCTGCGCGCCCAGGAGACCACCCGCTACCTGGTCCTGGAGATGGGCGCCCGCCACACCGGCGACATCCGCTACCTGACCACGCTCACCCCGCCCCAGATCGGCATCGTGCTCAACGTCGGGTCCGCGCACCTCGGCGAGTTCGGCACCCGCCAGGCCATCGGCCGGGCCAAAGCCGAACTCGTCCAGGCCCTCCCCGAAGCCGCCGACGGCGGCATCGCCGTCCTCAACGCCGACGACGACATCGTCGCCGGCATGGCCCGCGACACCGCCGCGTCGATCATCACCTACGGCACCGGCCAGGCCGACATCCGCGCCGACTGACATCCACCTCACCGACGGCGCGGCCCGGTTCACCCTGCACACCCCGTCGGGCTCGGCGCCCGTCGTCCTGCGGCTGCTCGGCGCGCACCAGGTCCACAACGCCCTGGCCGCAGCCGCCGCCGCGCACGCCCTGGACATGGACACCACCTCGATCGCCGCAGCGCTGTCCTCAGCCGAACCATGCTCACCCGGCCGGCTCCAGATCCTCCAGCGCCCCGACGGGATCACCATCATCAACGACGCCTTCAACGCCAACCCCGAATCGACCGCCGCCGGGCTCCGCAGCCTCACCAGCTACGCCGGCGCGAGCGAGGCACCAGCTCCAGCACCATGTCCGCCGCGCCGAAGAACGCCACGGCCGGCCAGGCCGAGATGATCGCGCCGAGCAGCCCGTACCGGGCTCCGGACGTGATGTCCGCGGCGGCCATGACGGCAAGGCCGAGCAACTGCATTGCCTCGGCTGTCCCGGGCACCCACGGGTCACGCTCTTCGCCCAGCAGCACCAGCGACGCGCCGACGATCAGCCCGCCCAGGCTCACCGCCACCAGCAGGGCAGCCGTCCAGTCCATGCCGTGACCCCTGGCCAGCGCATAGGCGCTGGTGCAGCCGACGGTCAGCGCGCTGCCGCTACCACGCACAGCACCACGGTGGCCGCGCCGCCGGTCAGCCGGTCCCCGGTCATCGTGACCGTCCCCGGCGCACGGCCGGTGGCGTGGTCTTGCGCACAGCCGGGGTGGCGTCCAGGCGCAGTGTCGGCACGCTGGGCCCGGGCACCACCGGCGCGGGCCGGCGGATCTCACTGGAGTCCCGGAAGCACATCGGGTAATACCGGAAGCACATCGGGTAATAGAGGTTCCGGGATGCCGTGTTACGCCGGGCGGGGCGGCCATCGCGCAGCACGGCGACGCCGCGGTCCTCGACGCACACCCGCCACTCATCCGGGCCGCACTGTTCCACGATGCTTCCCGGCAGCCACGGCCACGCCGCCCGGTCGCCGTGTTCTTCCTGCCGGGTGCGGGGGTAGCGGACCTCGACCGGGCTGTCGTCGGGAAACCGGCCGTCGTTGTCGCTGTCGTCGTATGCCATCGGGGTGCCTCCCTTGCCTAGACCGCGTCCGGCGTACGGCCGGCGAGGTGCGCCTGAACCTGCTGGGCCTTGCCCTGGCCGACGCGCAGGGCACGCTGGATCTCCCGCAGTGACGGGACGTTGCCCGCACCGGCAGCGGGGAAGGCCCGCCCGGCCGCGTCCAGCAGGCCACCCGTCCCGGTGTGACGGCGGCGGGCCAGCTCATCGGCTGCATCTGCTGCCACATCCCCAGATGCAGGCCGTACCGCCGGGTGCATCCCGGTGTTGCGCCGCATCCAGGTGAGCAGTTCCATGCAGCCGACGTAGGCGGCCACTGGCCACACCGACAGCAGCGCACCGGTAAGACCCGCTTGGAGCCCGTAGCCGACGTTCGCGGCGATCGTGGCGCCGATCCCCGCCAGCAGCATGACCCGGGCCAGCACCGGCACGTCGCGCCCTTGCCGGGAGGCGACCAGCATGGCCGACGACGCGGCGGCGATCAGCCCGTCACCGGCCAGCGGCAGCAGCGCGGCCGAGGCGATGGCCTGGCCGTGGTCACGGGGCGAGGGTGTAGATGTGGGAGTAGGAGTCGCTGCCGGCGAAAAGCCCTACCGCCAGCACGATCCCGGTGGTTACCCGCCTGGTGGCGGTGTCGTTCGCGGTCATGGTCACATGTCCGTCCCGGTGAATTCGGGACCTTAAAACATGAATCCTTGTCTGAAGAGCAAGACGCTGAAGAACCGGCTGCACATCGACCTGGCGCCCTCGCCGGACGCGGGCCAGCAGGCCGAGGTGCGGCGCCTGGAGGAACTCGGGGCCCGGCGGGTCAACGTCGGCCAGGATCCGGACAAGGTCAGCTGGGTCGTCATGGCCGACCCGGAGGGCAACGAGTTCTGCGTACTCAGCGCGCGCGAGTAAGGCCGGCCTGGCTCAGTCCAGGCGGGACGGGCGGTGCCGGATCGCTCGGGCGACATCGGCCGCCAACGACGCGGCGTCGGCCTCATCCAGCGAGGCGAAGGAGATCCTGATCCCGGGCGGGGCGGCGATCCGGAATCGCTGCCCGGGGGCGACTGCCCAGCCCGCCTCGGCCAGCGCGGACGCGATGCCGTCCTCATCGGCCACGCGTACCCAGCAGGTGAATCCCGACCTGCCGCTGGCGGCGATGCCGTGATCTCGCAGGGCCGAACGCAGCGCCTGACCGCGGCGCGCGTATACCTGTGCCGCGGCGTCCAGTACGCGCGTCACCGCCGGATCCGACCACAGGTCTGCCACCAGCTCCTGGAGCTGATAACTCACCCACCCGGTGCCGAGCGCCTGGCGGCCCGCGACCCGCGCGATGGTGGCCTCGTCCCCGGCTAGCACCGCGAGCCGCAGGTCGGGGCCCAGCGACTTGGACACCGAACGGATTGTGACCCAGCGCGGCAATCCAGCGGCCGCCGACCAGGCAGGCATGCCCGCGACCGGCCCGGCGTGGTCGTCCTCGATCAGCCCGACGGACGGGTGGCGCCGCAGGATCGCACTGATCGCGGCGGCGCGGTCGCCGTCCCAGGCGGCACCGGTCGCGGCCTGGGCCCGCGGGGTCGCGATTACCGCGCCCGCACCCCGGGCGAGCGCGGTCTCCAGCTCGGCGGGCCGCAGCCCCTGGTCGTCGACCGGGACCGGCACCGCGGTGTAGCCCATGGCCGCGACCAGGTCGAACGTCACCGCGTGGCCGGGATCCTCGACGATGACGCGATCCGAGGGGGTGAGCCAGGTGGCCAGGACCCGCTCGATGCCGTCCAGCGCGCCGCCGGTGACCATGAGGCTGCTCGCGTCGATCCCGTCGGCGGCCAGGTACGCGGTGGCCAGCCGCCGCAGCCGCGGCGCGACCGGGGCCCCGGCGTATTGCCGCAGCGCCCGCGCGGCCGGCCGGGCCGGCAACGTCGGCAGCAACGCCGGATCGGGGCCGCCGGTGATCAGGTCGCGGGTGCCCGCCGGAACGGTCAGGTACGCGCGGCTGCTGACCGGGGGAGCATCTCGGATCCGGGTGCCGGCCCGGCCCGCACCTGCGGTGATGCCGCGGCGGCGCAGGTCGCCGTAGGCCGCGGCGACCGTGGTCGGGCTGACGCCGAGCTGATCGGCCAGCTCGCGGACCGCGGGGAGCCGGTCTCCCGGGGTGAGCTGGCCGCCGCGGATGCCCGCTTCCACGCTGGCCGATATTTCCTTGGCGGTGCCGCCCGATACGCGATATCGTACCAGTATGTTCACAGTTTGTACTGTAACATTTTACAGCACCATACGGAACCAGCGCCGGAACGAGCGCCGGAACCGGCGCGGGGAGGTCGTATGAGCGGAACCTTCTCCGCCGAGTCCAGGCTCATCCACGCGGGCACCGAACGCCGGTCCAGCCAGCCAGCCACCCCGCCGCTGGTGCCGGCCAGCATTTACGTATCCGCGGGGGAGCCGCGCCCGGGCCGGGGCTACGGCCGGGACGGCAACCCGGGCTGGGAGGCGCTCGAGGAGGCGCTCGGCGGGCTGGAGGACGCGCAGGCGGTGGCATTCGCGTCCGGCCAGGCGGCCTCGATGGCGCTGATGCTCGCCCTGGCCGCCGGACGCGACCGCATCGTGCTGCCGGCCGACGGCTACTACGGCGCCCGTGTGCTGGCGGACAAGCTGCGGCCGCACGGCGCCGCCCCGGTCCACGCCGACCTGCGGGATCTGGCCGCGGTGGCGCGCGAGCTGAAGGCCGCGCCGTCGGTCTTGTGGGCCGAGACGCCGACCAACCCGCTGCTGCGCGTGGCCGACCTGGCCGCACTGGCCGAGGCCGCCGCCGCGGCCGGAGCACCCATGGTGGTGGACAACACCACCGCCACCGGACTGCTCCAGCGGCCGCTTGACTGGGGCGCGGCCGCTTCCCTTTACTCGCTCACCAAGGCGATATCCGGACACTCGGATGTGATCGGCGGGGCGGTGGTCAGCCGGGATCCCGAGCTGATCGGGACGCTCAGGGCCTGGCGCAGCAGCGGCGGGGGCATCCCCGGGCCGTTCGAGGCCTGGCTGGCGCTGCGCGGGCTGAAGACCCTGCCGCTGCGGATCGCGCGCCAGTCGGCCAGCGCGCTGGCCATCGCGCGGCATCTCGCCGGCCATCGGAACGTCCGCGCCGTGCACTATCCGGGTATCGCGCCCGCCACGCTGGCGCTCGCAGAGCGCCAGATGCCGGACGGCTTCGGCCCGCTGCTGTCCTTCGAGGTGGACCCGGCTGGGACCGGTACCCCGCAGCAGGCCGCGGACCTGGTGGTGGCCAGCGCCCGGCTGATCCTCCCGGCAACCAGCTTCGGCGGGGTGGAGTCGACCTGGGAACGCCGCTCCAGGTGGCCGAGCGAGACGGCGCCCGGCGGTCTGATCAGGCTATCGGTGGGCGTGGAACCCGCCGCCGACCTGATCGCCGACATCGACGAGGCCCTCAGCACGCTGGCGAACAAATCCGCAGTGGAGGCGCCGTGACGCGCAAGATCGTGGGCGACTACGAAATCAACGACGACCCGGGCCGGGTGGACGCCGACGCCGCGGTGGCGTTCTTGACCGCCGAGGCCTACTGGGGCCGGTGGCGCGGCGCGCAGGACATCAAGGATCAGATTGCCGCGGCCTGGCGAGTGGTGGGCGTCTACGACCTGGCCGGGGGCATGGTCGGCTTCGCCCGCGCCTTCGGCGACCGCGGGTGCGCCTACCTGGCCGACGTCTACGTGCTGCCCGGGCACCGCGGCGCCGGGCTGGGCAAGGCCCTCGTGGCAATGATGATCGAGGACGGCCCAGGCGCCGGATGGCGATGGGTGCTGCACACCTTGGACGCGCATGGCCTGTACCGGCAGTTCGGCTTCGCCCGGCCCGATCATCGCCTCATGGAGCGGCGGGCGCGGACCGAAGACGTCCGGCCCAGGCCGGAGGCCTCAGCCGGGACGCTGGCGGGCAAGGTGATCCGGCTGGAGCCGCTGCAGCACCAGCACGTGGCCGGGCTGGTCGCCGCGGCGGCCGACGGAGCGGAGCTGTACCGCTGGTCCGCGGTGCCGCAGGACGAGGCCGCCGTCCGTCAGTACGTCGAGACAGCGATCGCGGCCCGGGACGGCGGAACCGCCGTGCCCTTCGCCGTGGTCCGGACCGCGGACGACACCGTGATCGGCTCGACCCGGTTCTTCGACTTCGGCTACTGGGCTTGGCCGGCCAGCCAGGACGGCACCAGTGCGGCACGCACCGGCCCGGACACCTGTGAGATCGGCTACACCTGGCTCAGCCCGGCCGCGATCAGGACCGGGGCGAACACCGAGATGAAGCGCCTGATGCTGGCGCACGCCTTCGAGGTCTGGCGAGCATCCTCAGTGGCCCTGCACACCGACGCCCGCAACCAGCGGTCACGGGACGCCATGCAGCGGATCGGCCTGCGCTACGAGGGCGTGCTGCGCGCGCACCGGCTCGGTTCCGACGGCAAGCCGCGGGACTCAGCGCGGTTCAGCGTCACCGCCGCCGACTGGCCGGCGGTCAGACAGCATCTTGGCGAGCTTGACCGCCGGTACCAGCGATCGTGAGCACCGTGGCGCTGCCGGCCCGCGGTCGCGTGCCCTGCGAACGCCACCAGTTCTGGCCTGATTCGGGCAGCGTGTAGATCGGGTCGTAGTAGGGGTACTCGCGGCCGATGGCGAGCTCGTCGTCGGCCTCGATGGCGGTGTGGTAGTTCTTCGTCCAGTACGAGATACCGCGCTCGTTGTCGTACCTGGCCACCTGGTGCACCCAGCGCTTGCCGACATAGGGCACGTCGCAGACCACCCGCGGGGTGGCAAACCCGGGCAGGTAGCCCATGATGTCGTGCTGCAGCGCCTGAGCCTCGTGGACCGCCAGCCGCCAGTGCTCGCTGCCCGGGATCATGTCACACATGTAGAAGTAGTAGGGCATGATGCCGGCCCCGTCGAGCAGGGCGAAGCACAGGTCGAGCATGGCCTCGCTGCTGTTGTTCACCCCGCGCAGCAGGACGCCCTGGTTCCGCACATCGCGTATCCCGGCCTCCAGCATGGCCCCGGCGGCCTGCGCCACGAGCGGGGTCACCGACTGGGCCGCGTTCACGTGGGTGTGGATCGCGATGCTCACCCCACGCGAGCGGGCGGTGCCCGCCAGCCGGGCCATGCCCGCGCGCACCTCGTCGGACAGCCAGTGCTGCGGCAGGCCCATCAGCGCCTTGCTGGCCAGCCGGATGTCGCGGATCGAGTCGATCTCGAGCAGCGAGGACACGAAGCCTTCCAGCCGCGGCCAGGGCAGGTTGGCCACGTCGCCGCCGGACACCACCACGTCGCGGACGCCGGGGGTGCGGCGCAGGTAGTCCAGCATGGCACCGAGCCGGTCGTCGCGGGCCAGCATGAACTTGTGCTTGTCGGTGGTGGCGGTGGCGTTGCCGACCAGGTCCATCCGGGTGCAGTGACCGCAGTACTGCGGGCAGGTCGGCAGCAGCTCGGCCAGCACCTTGGTCGGGTAGCGGTGGGTCAGGCCTTCGACGGCCCACATCTCCGCCTCGTGCAGCGAGTCACGCTGGGCGTACGGGTGCGATGGCCAGTCGGTCCGCCGGTCGCTGAACGCCGGGATCATGTACCGGCGCACCGGGTCGGCGTAGAACGCCTCGGTGAACCCTGGCTCGTCCGGCGCGGCCGACGGGACGATGGTGTTGACCATCTGCGGCGGGATCAGCATCGACATGGTGGCCCGCTCGCGCTGGTCGCGCTCGAGGTCCTCGAGGAACCGCTCGTCCAGCCCCGGCCCGGTGACCTGCTTCAGCTGGCGGATGTTCTTGACGCAGTGCGCGCGCTGCCACTGCGCGGACTCCCACTCGGCGGCGGATACCCCGGCCCAGCCGGGAAACCGGCGCCAGTCAGGTTCGGCCAGCTCATGACGCTGGTAGACATAAGGCTGAGAGACCATGAACGAAGCCCTCCCATCGGTGGATATTCCCGAAGGACCTGCGGTACAAAACGTTGTGAACCGTAGATTTTCCTCAGGCGGTCTGCGGATCTCGCGACCGGTCGAGCAGCCCGTCTCGCGGGCACAGTAAGATCTACGCTAGAATAGCATAACTTGTGTAAAAATTACGGTGTGAAACCAATCTTGCAGAAGATTTTCCTGAACGGACCGTGAAGGAATCAGCGTATGACCACCTCGCTTCCGACCTCGGCCCCGCCGGCCCAGCCAGCAGAGCCGGCCTCACCCGCCGGGCCGTCCTCACCCGCCGGGCCGTCCTCACCCAGCGGGCCGTCCTCACCCCTCGGGCCGTCCTCACCCCTCGGGCTGCACCGCGTGATCGACCCGCCCGGCGTCCTGCCGCAGGCCGCCTGGCGGCTGGACCCGAGTCCCGTGATCGCATCCGACGAGATCCGGGTGCGCGTCGACCGGCTGAACCTGGACGCGGCCTCCTACCGGCAGCTGCGCGAGACCTACGCGGGCGACCCGGACAAGATCAGGGCCGCGGTGCTGGACATCATCGCCACCCGCGGCAAGATGCAGAACCCGGTCACCGGGTCCGGCGGCATGCTGACCGGGACGGTGGAGGAGGTCGGCCCCGAGTCGCCGCTGGGCCTGCGGCCCGGGCAGCGCATCGCCACCCTGGTGTCGCTGACACTGACCCCGCTGGCCATCACCGACGGCCTGTACCGCTGGGATGGCCTGTCCGAGCAGATTCCGTGCGAGGGCCACGCCATCTTGTTCGCCCGGTCGATCGCGGCCGTCCTGCCCGCCGACCTTCCGGTGCCCCTGTCGCTGGCGGTGATGGACGTGTGCGGCGCCCCGGCCCTGACCCACCGCGTCGTGAAGACCGGCGACACCGCCGTCATCATCGGTGCGGCAGGCAAGAGCGGCTCGCTGTCGGCGGCCGCGGCCCGGAAGGCCGGGGCGGCCAAGGTCATCGGTGTCGTCCCGACCGACGCAGAAGCGGCCCTGCTGCGTGAGACCGGCGCGGGCCTGGCCGACGAGATCGTGATCGCGGACGCCCGAGACCCGGTCGGCGTGGCCGGGAAGGTGGAACAGGCCGGAGGACCCGCGGACGTGACCGTGGTCTGCGTGGACGCGGCGGGCTGCGAGGGCGGGGCGATCTTGTCCACCGCCCAGGGCGGCACGGTGATTTTCTTCTCGATGGCCACATCCTTCAGTGCCGCGGCGCTCGGCGCCGAGGGACTGGCCGCCGACGTGACCATGCTGGTCGGCAACGGCTACGTGCCGGGTCACGCCGAGTTCGCGCTGGACCTGCTCCGCGCCACGCCCCCGGTGAGAAGCTTGTTCGAGAAGCGGGTGCACTGATGACGAGCAAGCTCAACCTCGATCCGGCCGTGGTGGCCAGCGCCCGGGACCTGGCCCGGCGGGCCGGCGAGCCGGTCACCAAGCTGGCCCGGACGCACACCACGGTCTCCGTGGAGCGGGCCGTGCTTCGGCTGGCCGGACTGGACGGCGCGGACGAGGACGGGATGCCGTGGGTGAACCGGCTCGCAGACGCCGTCCGCGAGACCACCGGGCTGGAGCACGGGGTCGCCCTGCCGGTCTGGGACGCGATGCTGACCGGCGGCTACCCGGATCTGCGCACGCTGGCCGTTGACGCGGCCGCGGGACTGGTCAAGTTCCGCCTCCCCGCGGGGCACGAGGGTGACGCGGCTCGGGAGGCCGCGTTCCGTTCGGTAGGAAAAGGAATTTCCCGGATCGACGCCCAGCGCGCCGAACGGGACAAGATGATTGCCGCCACCTCGGACCCCGCGATGCCGTGGATTTACCTGATCGTGGCCACCGGGGACATCTATGAGGACATCCCCCAGGCCCAGGCGGCGGCGCGGGAGGGCGCGGACATCATCGCGGTGATCCGGTCCACCGGGCAATCGCTGCTCGACTACGTGCCCGAGGGCGCGACCCGGGAGGGGTACGCGGGCACCTACGCCACGCAGGAGAACTTCCGGCTGATGCGGGCCGCGCTCGATGACACCTCGCGTGAGCTCGGGCGCTACATCCGGCTGACCAACTACGCCTCCGGGCTGTGCATGCCGGAGATCGCCTCGCTCGCCGGCCTCGAGCGGCTGGACATGATGCTGAACGACTGCATGTACGGCATCATCTTCCGCGACATCAACCCGGTGCGGACGTTCATCGACCAGCGGTTCTCCCGGCAGGTGCACGCCCGGGCGGGCATCGTGATCAACACCGGCGAGGACAACTACCTGACCACCGCCGACGCGGTGGACGCGGCCCACACGGTGGTGGTCTCGCAGCTGCTGAACGAGTACTTCGGCCGCGAGGCGGGGCTGGCCGACGCCCAGCTCGGGCTGGGCCACGCGTTCGAGATCAACCCCGAGATCCCCGACTCGTTCCTGCTCGAACTGGCCCACGCGCAGCTGGTCCGGGAGCTGTTCCCGGACGCGCCGCTGAAGTACATGCCGCCGACCAAGCACATGACCGGCAACGTGTTCGCCGGCTACCTGCTGGACGCGTTCTTCAACCTGTGCGGCGTGATGACCGACCAGTCCATCCTGCTCATCGGGATGATGACCGAGGGCATCCACACCCCGTTCCTGTCCGACCGCGACCTGGCCCTGGAGAACGTCCGGTACGTGCGCCGCGCGGCCGGCCGGCTGGGCCAGGAATTCCGGCCCGACCCGGACGGGTTCGTCGCCCAGCGCGCCCGGCAGGTGCTCGGCGAATCCGTCGACCTGCTGGGCAAGATCGGGTCGCAGGGCCTGCTCAACGCGATCGCCGACGGGACGTTCGGGGTGACCAAGCGTCCGGCCGACGGCGGCCGCGGCCTGGATGGAGTGGTGGAGCGCGCCCCGGATTACTTCAACCCCGCATCCGACCTGCTGGAGCTGACGTCATGAGACTGACCGGGATAGTGCGCCCCTACGGCGACACCACGGGTGACGGACGAGTGCAGCTGTCGTTCACGCTGCCCGTGCCGTTCGGCGACGAGACCGAACGGGCCCGGGCCGAGGGCGCCGCGCTGCAGCTGGCGGCCAAGATGGGCCTAGACCCGGCGATGGTCGTGCACGCCAAGGGGATGGGCCCGGACTTCACGTTCTTCATCGTCTACGGCCGGGTCAGCCACTTGGTCGACCTGTCCGCGGTGACGGTGGCCGAGCGGGAGTTCCCGGTGCTCCCGGCGGCGGAGGTGAACCTGCGGATCCGTTCGGCGCTGGGCCGCAAGCTGGTCGTGGTGGGCGCGTGCATCGGGACCGACGCGCACACCGTCGGCATCGACGCGATCCTCAACGTCAAGGGGCACGCGGGGGAGAAGGGCCTGGAGTATTACCGGGAGATCCGCGTGGTGAACCTGGGCGCTCAGGTCGGGGTGGCGGACCTGGTGGCCCGCGCCGCGGCCGAGCACGCCGACGCGGTCCTGGTCAGCCAAGTCGTCACCCAGCGCGACGCCCACCTGTCGAACACCCGGGAGATGTCGGCCGCGTTCCACTCCGGGTTCGGCCTGCAGCGGCCGCTGCTCGTCGTGGGCGGCCCGCGGTTCGACCCGACCGCGGCGCACGACCTCGGCGTGGACAAGATCTTCGGCCGCGGCACCACGCCCAGCGAGGTGGCCAGCTACCTGGTGCACGCGCTGGCGGGTTTGCCAGGGGGGTCCGGGGGGATGGTGCCCTCTGGGCCAGGGGGGTCCCGGGGGATGGAGTCCCCCCGGGGAAAAAGAGGAGCGGCGGCATGAGTCACGTCGGCTTGTCCGTGACGCAGCGGCGGTACGTGAAGTACGGCGACGCCCACTATGGCGGGAACCTGGTGGACGGCGCGTACGTGCTGGGGCTGTTCGGCGACGTGGCCACCGAGGCCTGCATCCGGATGGACGGCGACGAGGGGCTGTTCGCGTCCTATTCCGACGTGCAGTTCCGCGCGCCGGTGCTGGCCGGGGACATCATCGAGGCCACGGCCACGATCACGGCGGTCGGGCGGCGCAGTAGGCAGCTCGCGTTCGAGGCCCGCGTGGTGTGCCGGGCCGACCTGGCGCGCGGCGAGTCGGCCGCCTCGGTGCTCAGCGAGCCGATCGTCGTCGTCACCGCGGCCGGCACCGTGGTGGTCCCGGTGGCAGCCTCTGGCTGAGGCCCGACATGAAAGCGGGCTTTCACTACGTTCTAGCGTGATGGATTCCGGGTTTCACCACACTGCGGCCGATCCCGGGCACGCGAATTGCGGTGCTGGCGGTACTTCGTTTACTGCTGACGGCTCCTGGCCGGGACCAGTGGCGGCCGGCCACCGCTAGGGTTCAACGGTGACCGCCGATGAACTGCTGCCCGCCACTCGCCGCGCGCTCGCCCGCCGGGTCGCCGCCGGCCAGGCCGAGGGCCAGACGCCGTCCCTGGTCGGGGCGGTGGTGCGGGACGGGCGCCAGGTCTGGTGCGGTTCGCGCAGCATGCTCGACGGACACGAGCCCGACGGCGGCACCCAGTACCGCATCGGCTCGCTGACCAAGACCTTTGTCGCGGTGCTGGTCATGCGCCTCCGCGACGAGGGCCGCCTGGACCTGGCCGATCCGCTGACCGCGTACCTGGACGGGCCCGAGGTGCCGGACGTGACGATCGCCCAGCTGCTCTCGCACACCGCGGGGCTGGCCTCCGAGACGCCGGGCCCGTGGTGGGAACGGACCCCCGGCGACCTGCGGCCCGGCCTGGCCGACGTGCTCGGGCCCCGCCCGCACCCGGCCGGGCGGCGGTTCCACGAGCCGCGCTTCCCGGCACGCTGGGCGCCGTTGCCCGACCCCGACGAGAACCTGCTCGCGCTCACCGGCCTGTGGTACTGGGGACCCTGGCCGTACGTGCTGCGGCTGCTCGCGGACGCCGGCCTGGAGCTATCGCCCGCGGCAGGCCGGGGCCGCGCCTCGCGGTTCCGGGCCGGGCCCGGCGGGACCTGGACCGGCCTTCACGGCTATTACCAGGGCGAGACCCTGCGCGCCGTGCCCGGCCCGGACGGACGGCCGGAGCACGTAGACCTCGGGACGTTCGTGTTCACCCGGCAGCCCTACGGCCCGGGCTCCCCGCCTGCCGCACGTCCCGACCCGGGCGGCTGGCAGGCCGACGAGACATCGGATGTCTGACCAGCACTGACGCAAAGATCGGATGTGAATCCAGGTCTCCTTTTGATATCACCGGTATTTCGCAGCGTTGCAGGGCATTGACACGCGTATACATCGGATCTATTTTTCCTGACACACGGTACTCCGGGTGCCACTTCTGAGGCCCGCACCGGCGCGCGCCGCAAGCCCGGAGAGCGCCACCAGGAGGTTCCCATGAGATTGCGCAGACGCTCGGGCGTGGCCCCGGGCTCCCTCCCGCGCCACTCTCACCACCGCGCTGGCCGCGGTGGCCGCGGCACGCTGATGTCGCCGCCTGCAGCTCGGGCAGCTCGAGCAGTTCGGGTGCCGGCGCCACGGTCGACCAGCTCGGCCAGCACCGCGGCAGGGGGAGACGCCCATCGGCGTGGACCTCACCTACAACAACACCGCCTTCTGGGCCGCGTACATCAACTACGAGAACCAGTACGCCGCGCAGCTGCACATCCACATGATCGGCCCGCTGCTCGCGGGGAACGATGCCAACGTGCAGAACACCCAGATCGAGACCCTGGTCAACGAGGGCGCGAAGGCGATCGTCGTGAACCCGGAGACCGCCACCAGCCTCGGCCCGGCGATCAGCTACGCGGCCAAGCACGGCGTGCAGCTCATCTCCGTTGACACCATCGTCGGCGTCGGCCACGTGTACATGGTGGTGCGTGCCTCCAACCTGGAGTACGGCCTGGACGCCTGCGCCGCCATGAGCTCGAAGTTCAAGTCCGGCTACGTGCTCGACCTCGAGGGCGACCTGACCTCCTCCAACGGCGCGGACCGGACCAACGCCTTCAACCAGTGCATGGCCAAGAACGCTCCGAACGTGCACATCCTCAAGGCCCCCACCAACTGGATCACGGCCACAGCGGTCACCGACGCGCAGAACGCGGTGAACGCCTACGGCAGCCAGCTCAAGGGGATCTACTCGCAGTGGTCCAGCCCGGACACCGGCATCATCCCGCTGCTGAAGTCCAAGGGCCTGACCGGCAAGGTGCTCCTGGTCAGCGACGACGGGGTGCCGTTCGAGATGTGCGACATCTCCCAGGGGACGCTGACCGCCTCCCAGTCCCAGCCCGCCAACCTGTACGCCTACTGGGCGCTGAAGTACGCGCAGGACGCGGCCAAGGGCGTCAAGCTGACCGCGGGCGAGCCCGGCGGCGGCGCGCCCACACTGGCGATGGTCAGCTTCGGAGGCACCAGCAACCTCGGCGACCCGATCGTGCCGCCGTTCGTGACCAAGTCCGCGCAGACGCTCCACGGTCACGCCGGTCGATGGCCTGTCCGGCGCGGTGGCCACCACGCCGGTCACCAACGCGTCGCTGTGGGGCAACGTGTACGGCAACGCCCACGGCGGCGTCTGCAGCTCGTCGTAGGCATGCGTATGAGCCAACCTGACGTCCCCGCCGCGCTGGCCGCCACCCCGGTGGCCAGCGCGGCGGGGATTCACAAGCGGTTCGGCAGCACGCGCGCGCTGCACGGCGTCGACCTCGGCCTGTACCCGGGCCGGTGCCTGGGCCTGGTCGGCCGCAACGGCGCGGGCAAGTCCACGATGGTCTCGATCCTGTCCGGTATCACCGCCGCGGACGAGGGCGAGGTGCTGTTCGACGGGCAGCCCGCGCCCTCGCTCGGCGACATCGCCGCCTGGCGCAGGCGCATCGCCACCGTGTTCCAGCATTCCATGGTGGTGCCGGGGCTCACCGTGGCCGAGAACGTGTTCCTCGGCCGCCAGCCGCGCCGCGGGCCGGGCGTCGTCGACTGGCGCCGGATGCGTGAGCAGACCAGGAAGGTCATGACCGAGTGGGGCTTCGACGTGGACGCCGACGCGCCGTGCGCGAGCCTCACCGTCGAGCAGCGGCAGGTCGTCGAGATCACCAGGGCGCTGGCCGCGGGCACCCGCTGCCTGCTGCTCGACGAGCCCACCGCCGCGCTCGAGCGCGGCGCCGTGCAGCGGCTGTTCGACCACATCCGCCAGCTCCGCGCGGCCGGGGTCGCGATCTTGTACATCTCCCATCACCTCGAGGAGGTCTTCGAGATCTGCACCGAAGTCGCCGTGCTGCGGGACGGCGAGCTGGTGCTGGCCGCGCCGCTGGCCGAGGTGACCAAGGACGGCATGGTCGCCGCGATGGTAGGGGAAAGGTCAAAAATCATTATCCGGAACGAGCCGGGGTGACTGCCCTGCCGCAGGTTCCTGCCTCCGCGCCCTCACCCCAGGGTCGCCGACCACACGCTCCTGACCTGGTCGTCAGCGGCGTCAGCCTGACGTCCCCCGGCGTGTCCCTGTACGACGTGTCGATGACCGTGCGCGGCGGCGAGCGGGTGGGCATCACCGGACTGCGCGGCTCGGGGGCGACCACGCTGGCCAGGATCGTCGCCGGGGCGGTCCCGGCCGATAAGGGCCAGGTGCGCCTCGGCGACCGCGTGCTGCGGCCGGGCGACCGGGCCGGGGCACTGCGCGCCGGGATCGGCTACATTCCCGAGGACCGGCAGGCCGAGGGGTTCGTGCCGCTGCTCGGCGCGGCGGAGAACATCGCGATGACGATCACGGAGCGGATCTCGCGGGTCGGGCTCATCAGCCCCAGGCGCCGCGAGGAGCGCGCCGCGCCGCTGGCCCGGCGACTGTCGCTGGTGGCGGCCGGGCTCGGCCAGCCGGTCCGGGAGCTGTCCGGCGGCAATCAGCAGAAGGTCACCGTGGCGCGGGCGCTGGCCAGCGACCCGGCGCTGATCGTGGCCATCACCCCGACCCGCGGCGTCGACGTGGCCTCGAAGGAACTGCTGCTGGCCGAGCTGGACCGGATCACCCGGCAGACCGGCGCGAGCCTGCTGCTCGCCAGCGACGAGCTTGACGACCTGATCATCTGCGACCGCGTGCTCGTGCTGGTCCGCGGCGAGATCTTCACCGAGTTCACCGAGCCGCCCTACGACCGCGAGGCCCTGATCGCGGCCACCGAGGGCATGGAGGCCGACATGAGCGAGATCAAGGACAACCTCGCGGCACTGGCGGCGGACGTGGAATCCGCGCTGACCCGCAGGCGAAGCCGGAGCGCGGCGGCGGTCTCCTGGCTGCGCGAGGCCGCGCTGCTTCCGGTGCTGGCCGTGCTCATCGTGGTCGGCGCGGTCCTGAACCGCCACTTCCTGACCGTCTCGAACATCACCGGCATCGGCCAGCAGTTCTCTTCGCTCGGCGTCGTCGTCGTCGGCGAGTCGCTGATCCTGCTGATCGGCGGCATGGACCTGTCGCTTGAGTCCACCTACGGGCTGGCTCCGATGGTGGCCGCGTGGCTGATCGTGCCCGCCGCGGACTTCGGCAACGGGATGCTGCTCAGTCCCTATCTCGGCATCTTGATCATGCTGGCGGTCGGCGCGGCGGTCGGGCTGGTCAACGGGCTGCTGATCGTCAAGGGACGGCTGAACGGCTTCATCGTGACCCTCGGCATGACGATCCTGCTGGCCGGCATCCAGGACGGCGTGGTCAAGGGGCAGGCCCCGTACAACCTGCCGTACGCATTCGGCTACCTCGGCTCGGCGAACCTCGGGGTGATCCCGGTCTCGCTGATCGTGGCGGCGGCCATCTTCGTCGTCACCGGGCTGTTCCTGCGGTACCACCGCATCGGCCGGTCGATCTACGCGATCGGCGGGAACCGGGAGGCGGCCCGGGCCGCCGGGATCAAGGTGGACCGGGTCCGGATCGGCGTCTACATCGCCGGCAGCGTACTGGCGGCGATCGGCGGCCTGATGGAGACCGGGCGGGTATCGGAGGTGTCCGCCACCCAGGGGTACGGCGAGGGCATCATCTTCGCGGTGTTCGCCGCCGCTGTCATCGGCGGCGTTTCGCTGCAGGGCGGCCGCGGCAACATGGTCGGCGCGGCCTCCGGCGTGATCCTGCTCGGGCTGGTGCAGAACCTCCTGGACCTGGAGAACGCGCCGAACTACTGGATCGACGCGATCGACGGCGGCGTCATCTTGTTCGCCCTGATCATGGCCCGCGTCATCGGCGGCGAAGCGAGCGCCGAATGACGAAAATCACGGGCTTCGAGCTGCACGACGTGCGGTTCCCGACGTCACGGAGCCTGGCCGGGTCGGATGCGATGAACCCGGCCCCGGACTACTCCGCGGCGTACGTGATCATCAGGACCGACGCGGAGCATCTGGCCGGGCACGGTTACGCGTTCACGATCGGCCGCGGCAACGAGGTCCAGCTGGCCGCGATCCGGATCCTGGAGCCGTTCCTGGCCGGGCAGGACCTGGACGAGGTACTGGGCGAGCCCGGCGGCCCGTCCCGGCTCGGCGAACTGTACCGGCGGCTGGTCCGCGACAGCCCGCTGCACTGGCTCGGCCCGTCCTGCGGGGTCATGCACATGGCCACCGGCGCGGTGCTGAACGCGTGCTGGGACCTGGCCGCTCGCCGAGTTGGCCAGCCGCTGTGGCTGCTGCTGGCCGGGATGACACCGGAGGAGATCACCGGGCTGGTCGACTTCCGCTACCTGTCCGACGCGCTGACTCCCGACCAGGCTCTCGGCTTGCTCAAACGTGGCGCCGTCGGCCGGGACGAGCGCATCGCTGCCCTGCGCCGGGACGGGTACCCGGCCTACTCGACCGCGCCCGGCTGGCTCGGCTACTCCGACCAGCGGCTGGCGGCGCTGTGCGCCGAGGCGGTCGGCGAGGGCTTCACTCAGGTCAAACTCAAGGTCGGCGCCGCGCTGCAGGACGACAAGCGCCGCTGCGCCATCGCCCGCGAGGTGCTCGGCGACGATATTGGCATGGCCATCGACGCGAACCAGGTCTGGGACGTGCCGACCGCCGTGGGCTGGATCCGCGAGCTGGCCCCGTTCCGGCCGGCCTGGGTCGAGGAGCCGACCGCGCCCGAGGACATCCTGGGTACGGCGGCCATACGGCAGGGCGTCGCGCCGGTCAAGGTCGCCACCGGCGAGCACGTGGCCAACCCGGTGATGTTCAAGCAGCTGCTGCAGGCCGGCGCGATCGACGTCATGCAGATCGACGCGTGCCGCGTGGCCGGGGTGAACGAGAACATCGCCAACCTGCTGCTGGCGGCCAAGTTCGGGGTGCCGGTCTGCCCGCACGCCGGGGGCGTGGGCCTGTGCGAGATCGTCCAGCACCTGTCGATGTTCGACTACGTGGCCCTGTCCGGCACCACGGCCGGGCGCCGGATCGAGTGGATCGACCACCTGCACGAGCACTTCGCCGCGCCCGCGGTAGTAGCCGGGGGCTGCTACCGCGTGCCGGAGGCGACCGGCGCGTCCACCGAGATCGTGCCCGAGGCCCTGGCCGAGTTCTCCTACCCCGCGGGTCCCGCGTGGCGGCACTGACCGTGCCCGGTCCGCTGGTCTTCGGCGGCGCACCCATCGCCGGGCTGTACGCACCGGTCAGCGACGAACTGGCCGCCGCCACGCTGCAGGCCGCCTGGGACGCCGGGATCCGGGCCTTCGACACCGCCCCGCACTACGGGGTGGGACTGTCCGAGCGGCGGATCGGCGACTTCCTGGCCGGGCACCCGCGCGCCGAGTTCGTGGTGTCGACCAAGGTCGGACGGCGGCTGGTGCCCGCCGTCGGCCCGGTGGACGGCGCCGAGGAGTTCTACGGCACCCCCGCGCTCAGCCGGGTGCGCGACTACAGCGCCGACGGTGCCCTGCGGTCGCTCTCGTGACTCACAACACTCGTGACTTACAACACCGAGGCCAGCCACTGCTCCACGCCGGCGATGTGCACCGTGGCCCACGACCTGGCGATCTCGGGTTCGTGCGCCTCCAGCGCGTCCAGGATGGCCCGGTGCTCGGCCAGCGTCTGGGCCATGGTCCCGGTCTGGGTGAGCCCGCGCCAGACCCGGGCCCTGGTCGTCGGGGCCGAGATCGACTCCAGCAGCGAGGAGAGCACCGAGTTGCCCGAGCACGCCACGATCCGCCGGTGGAACTCCAGGTCGTTCGCGACCAGATCCTCGGCCTCCGGCCGCGGTCCGATGCTGTCCAGCAGCTTGCGCAGGCCCTCGGTCTCGGCGTCGGTGATCCGCTCGGCCGCCATCGCGGTGGCGGCCGGCTCCAGGATGCGCCGGACCCGGAGCAACTCCAGCACGGTGTCGTCACGGTGGAAGTCCACGATGAAGCTCAGCGCCTCGAGCAGCAGCCGCGGCTCGAGGCTGGTCACGTACGTCCCGTCGCCGCGCCGCACGTCCAGGATGTTGACCAGGGACAGCGCCCGCACCGCCTCGCGCAGCGAGCTGCGCGAAAGGCCCAGCTCGGCGGCCAGGTCCGCCTCCCGCGGCAGCCGGTCGCCCGCGCGCAGCGCGCCCGAGGTGATCATGCCCTTGATCTTCTCGATGGCTTCGTCGGTGACGGCCACGGTGCGTGCACCCCCACTCCGCAAAGATCGGATGTTTGTCCCGAGTATGGCATACCCAAAACCCGCCGGAACGGAGACGCCGTGAGAATCGCCCTGCACACGCGCGTACGCGCCGACCGCATCGACCAGTACGAGGCGGCGCACCGCGCCGTCCCCGCGGAGCTTGTCTCGGCCATCCGCGCCGGGGGAGCGCGCCACTGGACGATCTGGCGCAGCGGCACGGACTTGTTCCACGTCCTCGAGTGCGACGACTACGCGGCCCTGCTGGCCCACCTGAACCGGCAGCCGGTCAATGCGGCCTGGCAGGAGCGGATGGCGGGACTGCTCAACGTCGTCCACGACTACTCGGCCGGCGGGGCCGGCGCGGCGCTGCCGGTGGTCTGGGAGCTGTGATGGCCGTGCGGGTCGTCGACGCTCACCACCGCGTGTGGGACCTGGGCGTACGCGACCAGGACTGGATCGTCGACCCGGCGCTGGCTCCGCTGCGCCGCGATTTCCCGCCCGGCGAGTACCAACCGGCCGAGCGCGAGGCCGTATTCGCCGGCACCGCGACCTGCGTCTACGGACTCTGAGCGGTGCCCTGTTCGGCGGCGGCCACGAGGCTCGCCATCATCTCCGGGTAGAAGACGCGGAGCCCTCGCCACACCACCCGGCCCAGCAGCGTGTTATCCCAGTCCGCCGTCCACCGGATGTGAGTGCCCTCGGCCGAAGGGGTCAGGGTGACGTCCGCCCGGTAGTTACGCACTGGGATGCCCCCGATCACCGTGTACGCCAGGTGCCGGTCCTCCTCGCACTCCAGGATCCGCTCGACCGACGTGGTGCGACGTCCCATGTAGCGCTCAGCCGAGCGCAGCACCTGGACCGCGCCCACGCCGCGCGGGGACTTCTGGCCCGCCTCCTTGTAGTGGCCGTCACTCCACGGTCCCCAGGAGGGGTATTTCGTCGCGTCCGAGACCAGCGCCCACACCGCCTCCGGCGAGGCCTTGGCTGTGGCTTCCGCTTCGACGTGCAACTGAGCCATCGTTGGCCTGCCTTCCGGTACCATTTGGCCTGTACCATTTGGTACATGAACCAAATGGTACATTCAGCCATGGCCGCATCGCAACCTCGGGACCGCCTGCTGACGGCCGCGGTGCAGGAAGCCATGCGGGGCGGGATCGCCGATCTCAGCCTGCGCGAGCTCGCGGCGGCCATCGGCACCAGTCACCGCATGCTGCTGTACCACTTCGGATCCCGGGAGGGCCTGCTGGTCGCCGTGGCCCGGGCCGTTGAGGAGGCCGAACGCGCAAGGTTCCTGAGCTGGGGCATGACCCCCGAGGACGCCCGGCGTATCTGGCAGCGGCTCAGCGATCCGGCCCTGTGGCCAGCCGAACGCCTCTTCTTCGAGCTCTACGTCCAGGCCCTGCTCGGCCGCCTGGGCGACGAACAGTTCCTCGACAGCGCGGTCCAGGGCTGGATCGCGCCGGTCGCCGCGGCCATGGTGGAGGCCGGAGCCAGCCAGGCGAGCGCGCGCATCGACGCCCGGCTCGGCATGGCCGTGGTCCGCGGCCTGCTCCTGGACCTGCTCGCCACCGGAGATCGCGACGCGGCGACCGAGGCCTTCGAGCGGTTCGTCGGGCTCTACGAGACCTCCGATCCGGACGCGAGCACCTGATACCTAGAGCGCGGGCTTGATGAGTGGCGCATCCTGCGTGAACTTCCGGAACCCGACGCCGTAGTACAGCCCGCGCGCCCGCGGGTGCCCCGGTGCCCCCAGGCAGGCGACCGTCATGTGAGTGGCCCCGGCCTCCCGCGCGAGATGCATCCCGTGCAGCAGCATCGCGGTGCCGAGCCCCAGACGCCGGTAGCCCGGATGCGTCCCCACGGGCTCGAACTCGGCGGTCTTGTTGGCCTCGTCCAGCCACATGATCGTCGACGCGGCCATGGTTCCGCCCGGCGCCTCCACCAGGACGTGGAGGTCACCGCGGTACGGGGCCGTCTGCCGGACGCCCTCGTAGCCCTCGGCCGTGTAGGTCGATGGAGCCCAGGCGTCCACGTGCGCCTGGACCGCGGCCTCCGGCCCGGCCTCATCGGCGGTGCGGAACCTGAACCCGTCCGGCAGCACCGGCTGCTCCAGGTCGGTAAGGGATCGCTGGTTGAGCTGGGTCCAGGAGCCGGTGTCGCCCAGCGAGGCCGGGTCGGCCTGGTATCCGTGCGCTGCCCACCTGGTCAGCGCGAACTCGTCAGCTGCCGACGGCGCTACCGTGCGCTCCAGGCCTGCAGCTGCAGCGTCATACCAGTCGATCACTTCGTCAACCAGCGCAGCGTGGCCGGGGTCGACCTGATAACCCAGATAGGCGCCGGTGACGTCGGTCACCGACCCGTCGCTCCGCCGTACCCGGTGCGGGAGATAGGCCCAGCCCCACGCCACCAAGACGCCGCCGGAGAACCACAGCCGGCGCGGCCAGGTTCCGCCGTCGCAGGCGTGCCCTTTGCCCCAGATCCAGGCCAGCTCCCCGAACGACGCGTCGCTGTTCACCAGGTCCGGGCGGGTCGCTGTGACGTGTTGCGCCAGGCCCTGCATCAGCCATACGTCAGCGGCGGTCACCAGATCGAAGTCACCCATGATGGGCACTGTGCCAGGATCCGTTGCAGCCGTCGAACGGTTTCCGCGGCCTGACACCCGACGCGACAGTGGCTCTTAGACAGTGGCTCTTAGACAGTGGCTCTTAGATCGGGTACCTGGTCGGTTCGGTGATGTACTGCCGGCCGGATGGCATGATCCAGCGGACGTATCCGCCGGGGAGTTGTTTGGTCCTCCACCGGGGGTCTTGTTTCATCCGGTGGTCGGACCGGCATTTCGGGTCCGCGTTGCACAGGCAGGTCCGCCCGCCCGTCTCGTACGGGGTGTTGTGTTCGAAATCGGATCGGGTGGCGGGCCGCCGGCAACCGGGCCCAGTGCAGGTGGCGTGCCGGACCTCGGTGAGGTGCCGCAGCATTACCCCGGGGTCGTGGCCCCGGGCCTGGTGCCGGTGATCACAGTCGACGCCTGGGAGCGGCTCGATCCTGACGAGCATCTCGCGGTGCCCGGCGGTCAGCCGCCAGGTGCCCGGCCCGGCGGGGGTCAAGGTGAACCCGGGCCCGCCGGGTGGATCAGGCCTGCCGGGCGGGTCGTGACCGGCGGGTTTGCGGCGTTTCACCGGCCGGGCGCAGCCGTGCGCGACGGCGTGCCCGTCCTGGTCGGTGACGGTCACGTGCCAGGTGGACCGCGGGTTGCGAGCGGCGGCCGCGGCCAGTTCCCGGGCCAGGTCCGGGTCGACCGGCCCGATGCCGCCTAGCTCTCCGGGCCGGCCGGCCCCGCGGGTCAGGGTGGCTTCGGGGATGGTGAGGGTGACGTGCCCGGCGAACCCGGGCGGGATCACCCCGGCCAGCGGCCCGCCGGCCGGCGAGACCGGCCCCCAGGCCTGAGCGCGGGCCTGGGCCAGATCCTGGGCCGGGGCGTGAGGCGGAGCCTGCTCCTGGGCCGGGCCGTGAGACGGAGCCTGCTCCTGGGCCGTCCGAGCGCCGGTGCCGGTACCGTCGGGCTTGCTGGCCAGGGGCCGGGAGTCCATGCCGAGCAGGATGTCCAGGTACGCCCGGGCCCGCAGCGCGTCTATCCCGCCGTCGACCCCGGCCTTGCGCAGCTCCTTCGCCCACGCCGTCACCCGCTGGTCCGCGGCCAGCACCTGCGCCGGGGACAGTTCCCGCCCGGCCAGCCCCGCGTTCCCGGACGCCTCGGCCCACCGCTCCACCCGGGCCTTCTTCGTCTCGTGCTCGCGCCGCTTGCGCGCCGTGCCCGGAGCGACTTCCATGACGGCCCGGGCGATCGCCGCGCGCAGCCCGGGCGGGGTCAGCGTCCCGGCCCGGTCCAGCACCTTGGCCTCAGCCGCCCGCGCCTGGTCGGGGTCCAGCAGCGCGGTGGCCCACGCGATGATCGCGGCCTTGCGCTGCCCTACGATCCCGGCCCGGAACGCGGCCTTGGTGCCGGGCAGGTTCACCTCCAGCTCCTGGGCCAGCGACAGCATGTCCCCGGCCGCCGCCCGGGTCTCGCCCAGCACGGCGGCCAGCTCCTTAGCCGCGAACTCATCGACGTCCTCGGGCATCCGCGCCGGACCCGTCGGCACGCACCCCTGGGCCGGACGGCGGCGGACGAACTCGGCCACCGCCGCGTGCTTGCGGGCGCTGATGTAGGCCTCGGATCGTTCCCACGCGCAGATGATCCCGGCCATCTCATCGTCACTAGCGCCCGGGTACCGGTCATCGGGGCCGGCGGCGTCCTCGGCGAACCGGGCCAGCTCCAGGCTCCCGGGTGCCACGTCCAGCGGCATCCCGGACGCGAACCCGGCCGCCCGGCTCACCGACACCCCGGGCACCCGGGCCGCGGACCCGGGCATCCCCGGGCCCCGCCGGCCAGCCAGAGCAGCGGCATCAGCGGCCATCGCCCCGGTCAGCCCCAGACCGGCCAGCAGCGCCGCCTCGCGGGCCAGCTCGCCGGTGATCCGGTCCGCCTCGGCAGCCAGCTCGACATCATCGATCTCCGGCGGCGGCGCGTCCCCGGGGTCCTCGTCCCGGTCCGGGTCGTCCAGATCCTCGCCGGCGGCGCGCAGGGCCAGGTAGGCCGGGTCGTCCATCCAGTCCGGCCAGCTTGCGGCCGGGCGGGGGTTCTTGTCCCGCCCGGGCTGCTGGGGAATTGGTTGTGGAGGCATGTACGACGGTCCATTCGGAGGGATGATCTTATGGGAACATGATAACGAAAAACTCCTCCGGAAGCGAAGCGACACGCCGGACTGGTCCTTATTGTGATCCCTGGGTCAGGGCGGCTTCCAGGGGGCGGCGGTGGCGGATCATCCGGGCCGCGCCGCTGACGGGCGGTCAGGCCGTAGCCGTCGACGATCGCGGCAAGCTGGGGGGCTCGTTCTGCCAGCGGCGGCAGGTGCTCCCGCTCCGCGACAGTGTCGTCGTGGAGTTTGGCGTTGAGCCAGGCCAGCTGGGCCAGCTCGACCAGCGGGTCGACCGGCCCGGGCGGTCTCCCAGTCGATCAACGCGACCGGCAGGCCGTCCCGGGCCACGATGTTCCCACGTTAATCCAGGTCTCGGTGATCTCGGCCGCGGATAGCGTCGCGCCGTCGAAGAGGAACCGGCGCACGTCCGGCGCGGCCCAGTGAGCCCGCAGCACAGCATGATCCCCAGCGGTCACCGGACGCAGGACCAGGCGGTCGGTGCGCAGGACATGATCCACGACTGCCACGGTACCGGCCGGATCTGGCGTGCCCGATAGAATTATATCTCACCTCTGTGAGATGATAATTCATATATTATTTCGGGAGGCGAGTAATGGCTTCTGGCGGTCGGCGAACCATACCGCGGCGCCGCGGCGGACACACCACGGCCGTGACCATCGGCGCGGAACGGTTCTACCTCACCGCCAACCAGCACCATGACGGAGGCCTGGGCGAGGTCTTCCTGCACTGGGGCAAGCACGGCACCAGCGGCGCGGGTCTGGTGAGTACCTACGCCATCGCGCTCTCGATCGGCCTGCGGCACCGGGTTCCGCTCGCCGAGCTGATCCGGCCCGGGCTCGACCAGTACTTCCTGCCGAACGGGTGCACCGATGACCCGGAGATCCCGCGGGTCTGGTCCGCGGTCGACTACATCGTCCGGCGCCTGGCCATCGACTGGCTGCCGTACCCCGACCGCTCCGCGCTCGGGATCTACACGCTGGCCGAACGCGCCGGGTTCAGGGATCACCTAGGCGGCGCAAGAACTCGCGGGCCTTTTTCGCTGCTTCCTTGCCAACCTCCTGGGCCACGGCACCGGCCAGCTTGAGAGGGGTGACATCCCCCATGGGGGCCGGGGGATCGGGCTCGGGTTCGGCGTGCAGGCCTGGCGGGAGGTCCACGCGGAAGTCCCCGGGCCCGCTGGTGACGTCGCGCAGCTCGAACCGGCGCACCGGCTTCCCGCCCAGGTAGGAGGTCAGCGAGAGGATGACGCCCAGCTCGGCGTCCACCACCGCCACGGCCGACGGGAACAAGAAAATGAGGAACGACCATGACCCGTCGCCGCGGGCCACGTCGAGCCGGTAGGCCGGGCGGTCGCCGGCCATGATCAGCGCGCCGCCCGCGATCCGGCACTCCAGCAGCCAGGACGCGTCGGCCAGATCGGCGACGTCGCCCGGCGGCTGCCGGGCCGGGCCGACCATCATCCTGTCCTGGTAGACCACCCAGCGCCGCTCGCCGTCACACGCGATGGTCTTCGGGCGCTGTTTCACCGGATGCTGATAATCGATCTGAAACCGGCCGGGTCCGCCGACCCGGACCGCGGAAACCGAGTGAGCGGGCTCGCCCGAGTGTTCGGCCAGCGTGTCGAGGAGCATCCCGATGCCACCGAAGCCCGCCCGGCGTGCCCATTCCGGCGCCTGGGACACGATGGCGGGGAGGTCTTGCCACTCGTGCATCGTGGCCTGGAACGCGGCGGTACCGCTGTTGTGCAGGACCCGCAGCACCTCGTCGCTGACCTGCGGTCCGGCCGGGCGGCCGGCCGGTGAGATCTCCGGAGGCGGGTCGCCGGCCGGCATGACCGCCTCCGGGTCCGCGGGATCCGCGTCGGTCCGGGCCCGCACTGTCGGCCAGTTCCTGATCAGCGCGCTGAGACCGCCCGCGGCCAGGCCCGCCGCGGTCTTGGCCACCGCGGCGGCCGGGCCACCCGCCTCCATGGCCTCGCTCCAGGTCTCCCCGACCACGCTGCCCGGCGGGGCAGCGAACTGCGCGGGGTCGGTAGCCGGGTCAAGGTCCAGGCTGACCAGCTCGGTGATCTCGGGCGACTCGATATCGGGATCCGCGTCCTCGGGAGGAAACCAGGCGACGCGCAGCAGGATGCCGAGCTCGGCGTCCACCAGGGCTTCGGTCTGGCCGGACCGGAGCCGCCTCGGCATGACCCGGTCCCCGATGGTGGCTCGTTCGGTCGCGACCACATGCAGCGCGTCGCGGCCGCAGGCAGTGACGTGGCCCCGCACCTCGATCCGGGAACTGCGCAGCAGCCAGGCCGGGCAGAACAGCATGGGCAACGGCGGCTTGGGTCCGCCGGTCAAGCTCACGTCACGGTCTTTACCCGGGCCAGGCATCCGCCAGGCCCGTTCGCCGTCGCAGCCGCGCAGCCCGTCCGGGGTCTGCTCCCGGAAACGCCGGCCCGGGGCCAGCAGCACCCGCGATCCGTCGTTCGTCTCCGTCGCGAGGCGCACCCGCGTCCAGTCCGCCTCTTGCACCAGTCGGAGTACCTCCGCCTCAGCGGTCATCGCGGTCGCCCCGTGTCAGCAGTCCAGCGCTCATCACCTCGAGCATCTCTCCCAGCGTAGCCGTGAAGTCCAGGCGCAGGGCGGCCAGCTCCGGATCGGCCTGGTAGGCGGCCAGCATCGCGGCCGACGGCTGCGTATGCGGCCACAGCGCGCCAGCGGTCAGGACGGCGATGCCGGTCATGGCGGCCCGCTTGTACTGCGCGGCGACCTGCGGTGACACGTTGTGTTCCAGTACCGCGGCCTGGGCGCTGATCAGGTCGCACAGCACGGGGCGGGCCGCGAGCGAGGCGGCTACCGCTGCGGCTAGCTCCCTGCACCGGACCGCGACCGGGACTGCGGGCTCGACCGCGCCCATCAGGTCCAGGTCCAGCTGCAACAGCCAGTCTTGCCACGCGGCGTCGAGAAGCTCGAGCAGCACGGCCTCACGCGACTCGAAGTAACGCAGGACGTTCGACTTGGCCAGGCCAGCACGGCGGCTGAGCTCGTTCAAGGTGAGCTCGGACACTGGCATCTCGGCCAGCATCGCGGCCGCCGCGCCGAGGATCGCGCGGCGGCGGGCAAGCTCATCGTCGTCACCGGCGCTAACAGCGGCACCGGTAAGGAAGCCACCCGCCGGCCGAGCGCCTTACCGGCGTCGCCCTGCCCGCTAGCGCTGCGCTTTGACTAGACGGATCGTGTCGCGAACACTCACTCGAAGCGTTGTCTGATCCGCTCTCGCCAGATCTCGAACCTGGGTATGTCGGTGTCTTCAGAGGGCAGCCCGTCTAGGGCCTCGTCGGTTACCGCCGCGGCCTCCTCGACGGACATGTCGCAGTGGACCTTGACGCCGAGTTCCGTGCCGGGCGTCACCAGGCCGGCCAGCAAGCGCGCCTTGCCCGCGAACGCGGCACCTTGAGCGGCGTGCGACCGGTAGGGTCCGGCGAGCCTGACCAGGTCCGATAGCTCTCCGGCATCGGCCCCGCCCGCGTAGACGCTTGCCAAGGCCGCTCCGCTCCACAGGTCGCCCCGACGCGATTGCGGGAACGCCTCAATGGTGCTGGCCACCCGCTGGACGTCTGATCCGTTGACGAACCAGAGCGCACGACCCATGCCCTGATCGGCGACACGGCTGGCGTACGCGGCAGGTTCCCATCCAGGGATCCGGTCCTGACGCTGATTCCAGACGTACTGCTGGGTGCGGAAGTAGGCCTGATGAAAGCCGTAACCATCGAGTGCGAGCCAGCGAAGCAGCGGGTCATGTGGCTGTATCGCGCGCCAGCGCAGCCTGGGCAGGCGCGCCATGGCCCAGCCCACCCCGATGTAGGCCATGTAGATGTGGTTGGCGCCCCGGCTGGCCAGCAGGTCGCGAACCCAGTGCCGGCCGGACGGGCGGATCCCGTCGCGC
The DNA here is from genome assembly GCA_963819785.1 of uncultured Actinomycetes bacterium. Lineage (GTDB taxonomy): Bacteria > Actinomycetota > Actinomycetes > Streptosporangiales > Streptosporangiaceae > Palsa-504. The sequence continues at coordinate 332,512 of CAWFXW010000037.1, forward strand.
ACCGCGAGGGCCATCGCGCAGCCCTCATAGGCAAACCCGCGGAAGGCCGGCTCAACCGTCTCGACCGAAGCCTCTATATCGGCCAGGTTCTGACCGGCCATCCCGTATTCAAAACCTTGGAGGAATTTGCGTCCTACCTTTTCCAGGTTGGCCTGACGAGTCGGTTCGACTGCGGTCCAGCCGCGCCGCTCGAAGGTGACCTCAGATTGATCGGGAAGGAATATACGGCAGCGCAGTCTGCCCGCCCAGTTTGCCTCCATGACATCATCATGATGGCGGAGATGCGCGCCGTCCAGAAACGGCAGCATATTCAGCAATATACGAGATAAGTGCACACCGTTGATGTCGGGCTTACCGCCCACCAGGAACTGGCCGATACACGGTTCGGTGCGCCAGTCGGCGCCGAAGGCGCGTGCTGCCACGTCGATGTCGACCGCATCCAGGGCGCAGGGCGCCAGTCCCATCGCCGCGCAGACTAGGTACAGGTTCTGCATCAGCACCCCCACGTGCATGAGCACCAGCCGGTAGGCCAGCCCTTCGTACCGCCAGGACAGCCGCCGGAAACGCGCCGTCATGCTGATCAGCACCTGTGCGGGGCTGTCAAGAGCCGCGGTCATGCAAGCAGCGCTCAGCAGTTCGTCAGCCGCCGCGCGATCCGCGCTGACCGGTTCGAGCCGGTGCCCCAGCGGGTCGTAGTGATACACGCCATTGGCGAGACCCGTGCAGCTAGCGACCGTGAGATAGAGCTCAAGCTCGTAGCAGGCACCCCCGCTCGGATATGGGCGATTGCTGTACGGCGTGCCGCTCGCGGGTACGTCGGGAGGGTCCTGCCCGCCTGGCGCGGCGGTGATCAACGAGCGCACCCTGGCCGTCCGGTACAGGAGATCGCCGATCTGCTCCGCCGTTATCGGGCCTTCCGCATAGCGGCGCACCGAGCGCCGCACCTCCATCGCGACCACGACGGGCGGGTCGCTCCGGCGCAGGTCGTCCCAGCGTGGCCTGTGCAGCGGTATGTGCCGGCTTGCCTGCGGCTTGACGACTGGTTCGACCGGGTGGGTCGTACCGGCCGGGTACGTGACGCCGAAGTTGTGATCATGCCGTCCGAGGGTGCTTCGAATATGAAACATCATCTCGACCGGTGACCAGCCGACAACCGCGATGTCCAGGTCCTCGGCAAAGACGGAGGAGTTACCCGCTTCCTGGGCGCCCACGACCATGCCCGCGGCGGCAAGATATTCAAGTACCCGCCCCGCGGCCGGCTCAGCGCGAGACAGTGCCGCGGTGAACGCGGCCGGGGTGATCGGGCTGGCCAGCGGCGCGATCAGCCGCATCGCCGCGGTGCGGTGCAGCACCACACGGTGCAGAGACAGCGGTGACTCAAGGCTGTATTCGCGTCCGTCGGCCCGCAGGCAGGCATAGACGGAGAGCCGGAACGGCGCCCCGGCGGCGAGCGGAACGGGATGGAACCGCGATCTCATGGTGAGCGGCACCACGGACAGCAGCGGCTGGCCTGACTTCTGCGCGAGCGAGCGGACTATCAGCGGTTGCAGGCGCTGCAGCACGCTGCGCAGCTCCGTCACCTGCGCACGTATCTCGGCCGCGTCCTGGTAGGGTCCCCGGGCCGGTATCGCTGCCGCGCTGGTCGCATTCTCCAGCGAGATGGGTCCGAGGCCCATGCGGTACAACGTCTCGCGCACCAGTGGTGACGACCGCGGGATCGTGATGTCGCCCCAGCGACCGTACAGCCGCACCGGGTCGCGGAAGGGGTCTCCCTCGAGACTCACGTCTTCGCGGAGAGACCACAGCTCGTGTCCTGTCGCTGCCGTGGGGCTACTGTTCTCTGCTGTCATCAGCTGTCACTATCGTGCCCTAGATCGGGGGTCGGGACCACTACAACGGCATCGAGACGTAGCGCCCCGCGGGCCAGCTGGTTGACCTGCCGTCCGCGGGGGAGTGACGCCAGAGCGGCTCGCTCGCGCCGTCTTCCGAGCGGGTTCTGGCCCAGCAGCTAGGCTGCACCCGCCGCCGCCGTCACGGTAGTGAGGATTTCATCTGTTCGACATTAATGGCCCATGAAGACCCTTGTCATGCGATCGCGGAGGACGGCATCACGATCTCGGCATGAATATTTCATAGTGCTGGTTATGACGAGGTAACTGGAACTATGGCTACCCCTGGCGCATGCTCAAGGCTATGGGTGACGCGCGCACTAGCAAAAGGGACGCGATGGTATTGGATTCCGCGCTGATAAGCATCCAGCTACTAGGCCCGCTGTCCGCATCCTTGGGGACCCACACCGTCACGCTGAACGCGGCCAAGCAGCGCGAGGTTCTTGCGCTGCTCGCCATGAATGCCGGGCGCATCGTCACAGTTTCCACCCTCATCGAGGAGTTGTGGGGTGACCATCCGCCGCGCAGTTCGGCTACCACCCTGCAGACCTACATCTTCCATCTGCGCAGCAGCCTGGCGGTGGACACCCCGCGCGAGCGTGTCGCTAGCGAGTTCCTCCGCACGCGGCACTCCGGCTACCAGCTTGAATGCAGCACCGACGTCGAGGAGTTCCGCCGCCTCGCGCGGGCCGGGCGCGAGGCAGCGGAGGCGGGAGATCCGCTAGCCGTCTCCGAGTTGCTCGGACGCGCGCTGGACCTGTGGCGCGGGCCCGCGCTGGTCGATGTCCGGCAAGGGCGGATTCTTGAGACCGAGGCGGCTTCACTCGAGGAGACGCGACTTGGCGTGCTCGAACGCCGCATCCAGGCCGACCTGGCCTTGCACCGGCACGGCGACATACTGGGGGAACTGACGATGCTGGCCGCCCGGCACCCCATGAACGAGAACTTCCGGGGGTTCTTGATGATAGCCCTCTACCGGGCAGGCCATGTCGCCCGGGCACTGGAGGCGTTCCAGCAACTTCGCACCATACTCGGCGACGAGCTGGGCATCGACCCAAGCCCTTGGATACGGCGACTGCACCAGGCCATCTTGTCCGGCGATCCGTCGGAGGACATGGATGCTTTCCTCGCCCAGGACCGAGGGACGTCCTTAGGCCCCGGTCACCTACCCCGCGATCTGCGCTACCAGGAGGTCGATGACTTCCGGTGTGATCGGATTATCCTCGTCAAGCACTGGCAGCGGGCAGACTTCGAACTGACCGGCAGCCAGGCCGGGGACGGTAACGCCACCGTCGGCTTCGGTCAGCACCTTCACCGCGGCGGCCCGGACCGTCTCGCCGGTCAGCGAGTCGTTCCGGCACGCCAGCAAGAACGCCAGCCACGACCGGTAGGTGAGCAGGAGCTCGCCGAAGGTACTGGCCGACGCGTCGAGCCCCTGACTGGTGACCAGCGCCTTCAGCTCGGCGCTAAGTAGCTTCTCCATGAGCTGGACGCAGTGATCGGGGTCGCCGTCAAGCACAGGGCACGGTAGCTCGCGCGCGCCTAGGTTGGCGGCCAGCGTCGCGAAGTTGGTCCTGACGCTGTCGGTGTCGGGCCACGTCGGTCGCAGCAGGACGACGGTTGCCTCCCGCGTTCGGGCCAGCAAAGCCGCGATGTATACGGACAGGGCAGCAGCACTGCAGTAGCCGATGACGAAGACAGGACCGTCAGCGGGCTGGGAGCGCTCAAACGAAGCGACGGCTTCGGCAGCCAGGTCAGCGAGTGATATGTACGGCCGGTCCTGGGACAGAGCCCCGAGCGGATCGACCTGGTACACAGGCCGGTCTTCAGCCAGGTCACCTACCAGGTGGCTGAGCCGGGGCGCCGAGGAGAAGGCCTGGAAATCGGCCACCAAGACCGGCTTGGCCGAGCCAGCGACGATCCGCTGGACAATCATGTCGCCGTCATCGGCGAAGGGATTAGTCACGCTTCGATAGCCTCCCAGGCGCGGCGTGCCCAGGCCCCTTCGAGGTTGCCACCGTGACCTGCTCTTTCGGCCGGCACCGGCCTGCGCAACCGGGGAGATGGCCGGCCCGCTCATGGCGGGCACGCTGGAAAAGCCTTCCGCCGAACTGACCGACGACCAAGGGGCCAAGGGACAGGTGTGCGATGACGCCGCAGCCCGGCACCGGCTCGGGCTGGAGGGGACGTCGTGGAGTGTGTGGCGGGATGTGGCGCTGCGTAGTGCCGGGTTTCCGGCGGACCTGGTGCTGGCCCTGTGCGATGAGCCGCTGGCGCGCAGCGCGGACCTGGCTGCCGCGGACCCGGCCGGGCGGTCAGCCTATGACCAGGCGTATGACGACGCCGCCGGGCGGTTGTCCCGCGCTATCGCCAGCACGTTCGCCGACCCGGTCTTCCAGGAGGCGATCACCTGGCAGAACCCCGGATTGGCGCAGCGGCTGGCGTACTCCGGCGTCGGCACGACACGGCGGTCCAAGGACCGTGGCCGGGAGCTGGTGATCGCGAGTTACCTGCAGCGGTACTGCCTGAAGAACGACACGATCGGGTTCTTCGGGCCGGTCGGCTGGGCGACCGCGGAGCCCGGTACCGCGGGCCTGGTGGTGGTGCCGGGGGAGCGGCTGATCGCCCGCCGGACCACATACTTCGAGGTCTGGGCCATCGATAAGATCGCCGCCGTCATCGCCAGGCAGGGACGGGCGCTGGGCTGGCTGCGGCCGCGGCGGACCCGGTCGGTGTTCCTGGCCGGGAACGCGCTGCACCGGCCGCATCGCCCGCCGGTCACCCTCACCGACGCCGAGCTGCGGGTCCTGCTGGCCTGTGATGGCCGCCGGACGATCAGCGACGTGCTCCAGACCGCCGGTGCGCCCGAGGCCAGCGGCCTGCTCACCCGGCTGGCTGAGCTTGGCGCGCTGCGGCTGGACCTGGAGGGCCCGATGGACACCTGGCCGGAGCGGGTGCTGCGGGAGAAGCTGGAGCTGATCGCCGATCCCGGTGCCCGGGCGGCGGCGCTGGCGCCGGTGGATCAGATGATCCGGGCCCGGGACGTGGTGGCCGCCACGGACGGGGACCCGGAACGGCTGCAACAGGCGCTGGCGGGCCTGGCCGAGACGTTCGAGCAGGTCACCGGGTCGCCCGCGACCCGCAGGGCCGGGGAGAACTACGCCGGCCGGACGCTGGTCTACCAGGACGCGGTACGGGACGTGCGGGTGGAACTCGGGGATGCGGTGACCCGGGCGCTGGCCGCGCCGCTCGGCCTGGTGCTGGACAGCGTCCGGTGGCTGGTCAACGACATCACCGCCAGGTACCGCGTCCTCTTCGCGGAACTGCTGGACCGCGAGAGCGCCCGGCGTGGCGGTGCGCAGGTGCCGCTGCAGCGGCTGCTCACGATGGCCGCACCCTACCTGTACACAGGCATGAGCGGCCGGGGGGTGGACGAGCTGGCCTCGGCGAGTGTGGCTGAGCTGCAGCGGCGCTGGGCGCACGTGCTCGGGCCCCCGCAGTCTCCCAGCAGGCACCAGGTCAGCGCGGACGCGATCGCCGCCCAGGCCGCCGAATGCTTCCCCGCGTGCCCGGTCGCCTGGAGCGGCGCCCGGCAGCACTCACCAGACATCATGATCGCGGCGGCCTCACCCGGCGAGGTGGAACGCGGCAACTTCCTGCTCGTCCTCGGCGAAATCCACCTGACCCTCAATACCCTGTCGGGTCGGCTCTGGGCCGAACAGCACCCCGACCCGGCCCGGCTCATCGCCGCCGAGCAGGCCGACCGCGGCCCGCGGCGGGTCGTCGCCATCCCGGCGAAAGACCACCCGAGCGTGTCCTCCCGGACCAACCCGCCCTCGGCCATACTTGGCCCGGGCCAGCTTTACTGGTCCTCCACCGTCGCCGACTCGCTCGATCTCCCGGAAGAGGAGACCGTCCTGTCCGGCGCCGCGATGACCGTCGCGCGCCGCGGCCAGGACCTGGTCGTCCAGGTCGCGCCATCCGGCCCCGAACTGGACTTCTTCGAGGTGATCGCGGACATCATAGGCGGAGTCGTCTCCGATGCGTTCCAGCCGGTGGCGCCGGCGGGACACCGGCCGCGGGTCACGATCGACAAGCTGGTGCTGAGCCGGGAGCAGTGGGTGTTCCAGGTCGCGGACTCGGCCTGGGCCTTCGCCAAGGACGAGGCCGAACGGTACTACCAGGCCCGGCGGTGGCGCCGGGAGCACGGCCTGCCCGAGCGGGTGTTCTACCGCGTCCCGGTCGAGCTCAAGCCCGCCGCCGCCGACTTCCGCAGCATCGTGCTGGTCAACCTGCTCGCCAAGCACATCCGCCAGACCCACGCCGCCGGGCACCCCCAGTACACCATCACCGAGATGCTCCCCGACCTGGACCAGCTCTGGCTCACCGACCACCACGGCCAGCACTACAGCTCCGAACTAAGATTCGTCGCCTACGACACCATGAACGGGAAGGTGCCGGAGGAGCGGGCGAGCCCATCTCAGTCCAGTAATGCCTGGTAATCACGGGTTTCGCGCACTCACAAACACCGTCTGGGAGCCCGCCGCGCAATGTCGAAGGTGCCGGTGTCCGGCTCGGATTGCGACGCTGCCGTTCGGGAGCCTCCGCTGAGGCGGCCGGCATGCCCGGGCCTCTCGGGCGGTGCCTGCTGTTGATTGCCCGGAACGTCATGCGCCTGCGGCATCGCCCATCGGAATGAGGACCACATGGCCAATCCCCTTCGACCAAAGCCGTTCGAGGGGAGCCCGGCGCAAGCGCTGCCGCCGACGGACCTGGGGCGGATGCTGGCGGGATGGAATGACACGGCGCGGGATGTGCCTGAGGGCACCTTGGCGGAGTTGTTCGAGGCGCAGGCGGCACGGACGCCGGAGGCACTGGCGGTGGCGTGCGGCGATGTGGCGCTGTCGTACGCGGAGCTGGACGAGCGGGCGGGGCGGCTGGCCGGGTACCTGGCCTCGCTGGGCGCGGGCTCTGAGCGGCTGATCGCGGTTTTGATGGAAAAGTCCGCTGAGGTGTTCGTGGCGTGGCTGGCGGTGGCCAAGTCGGGGGCGGCGTTCCTGCCCATCGATCCGGCATACCCGGCCGAGCGGATCGGGTTCATGCTGGCCGATGCGCGCCCGGACCTGGTGGTCACGACGACGGCGGCCGCGTCATCACTGCCCGCGGTTGCGGGCGGGGAGCCGCGAGTAGTGCTGGATGATCCGGTGCTGGCCGGGACACTGGCCCGGCCGGAGCCCGGTGAGGTCACCGCGCTGCGCCGGGCGGAGCTCGCGCATCCCGCGTACGTGATCTACACGTCGGGGTCGACGGGCAGGCCGAAGGGGACGGTGGTGACGCACCGCGGCCTGGCGAGCCTGGCCGCCTCGATGGCCGCCGCGTTCGGGATCGGCCCCGGGTCACGGGTCCTGCAGCTGGCGTCGCTGAGCTTCGACGCGGCGGTGATGGAGACGCTGATGGCCTGGCCCTCGGGGGCGGCGCTGGTGGTCCCGGAGCCGGGGCCGCTGGCCGGGGAGATGCTGGCGGAGAAGCTGAACGAGCTGCGGATCAGCCATGCGTTGATCATCCCGTCCGTGCTGGCCAGCGTCCCGGTCGGGCAGGTACGCGGGTTTGACTGCCTGATCGTGGGCGGTGAGGCGTGCTCGGATCGGCTGGTGGCCCAGTGGTCGCCGGGGCGGCAGATGTTCAATGCCTACGGGCCCACCGAGCTCACGATTGCCGCAACGCTGTCGGGATCGCTGTCCGGCTCGGTCGTCCCGCCGATCGGCCGGCCGGTGCGGAACACCAGGGTGTTCGTGCTGGATGAGCGGCTGGGGCTGGTGCCGCCGGGGGTGGCCGGAGAGCTGTACGTGGCCGGGGCCGGGGTGGCGCGAGGCTACCTGGGACGGCCGGCGCTGACGGCGGAGCGGTTCGTGGCGTGCCCGTTCGGGACACCGGGGGAGCGGATGTACCGCACCGGGGACCTAGCCCAGTGGACCGCGGCCGGTGAGCTGGAGTTCGTGGGCCGAGCCGATGACCAGGTGAAGGTGCGCGGGTTCCGGATCGAGCTGGGCGAGGTCGAGGCCGTCCTGGCCGGCCTGGATGGCGTGGGCCAGGCAGCGGTGGTGGTGCGCGAGGACAGGCAGGGCGACAGGCGGCTGGCCGGGTACGTGGTGCCGGCCCCGGGCGCGATGCTGGACCCGGCGCTGCTGCGGGAGGCTGCCGCGCGGGTGCTCCCCGGGTACATGGTGCCGTCGGCGGTGGTGGTGCTGGAGGCACTGCCGTTGTCACCGGCGGGGAAACTAGATCGGCGGGCGCTGCCAGCCCCCGAATACGCCGCGGCCGAGGGCCGGGCCCCGGCCACCCCCGCCGAGCAAGCGCTGTGCGAAGTGTTCGCGCAGGTGCTGGGCCTGGACCGGGCCGGGGTCGAGGACAGCTTCTTCGACCTGGGCGGGCATTCGCTGCTGGCGACGCGGCTGGTGTCGCGGATCCGCACCGTACTGGGCGCCGAACTGCCGATCCGGGCGGTCTTCGAGCAGCCGACGCCGGCGTTGCTGGCCAGGGTGCTCGAGGGAGCCGAGGCAGCGCGGCCGCCGCTGGTCCCAGTGCCGCGGCCGGAGCGGCTCCCGTTGTCGTTCGCGCAGCAGCGGCTGTGGTTCCTCGAGCAGTTCCACGGGCCCGGCACGGCCTACAACCTGCCGTTCGCCTGGCGGCTGCGCGGGCAGGTCGATGCGGCCGCGCTGACCGCCGCACTGGGTGATGTCGTGGCCAGGCACGAATCACTGCGGACTGTGTTCGCCATCGAGGACGGCGAGCCCTGCCAGCACATCGTCCCCGCGGGGGAGGCGAAACTACCGGTCACGGTAGCGACCGCCTCTCATGCGGACCTTGGCGGGCTGATAGAGGCGGCGGCCCGGCACGAGTTCGACCTGGCTACGGAATTGCCGGTGCGGGCGTGGCTGTTCAGCCTCGCCGATGATGAGCACGTGCTGGCGCTACTGTGCCATCACATCGCCAGCGACGGATGGTCCATGCAGGTACTGATGGCCGACCTGGGGATGGCATATGCCGCTCGCCGGGACGGCCGCCAGCCGGACTGGCCCGATCTGCCCGTCCAGTATGCCGACTACGCCTTGTGGCAGCGGGAACTGCTCGGCCGGGACGCCGGCGGTGGCGGTGTGCTGGCCGGCCAGATCGAGTTCTGGCGGCAGGCGCTGGCCGGGCTGCCCGACGAACTGGCGCTGCCCTTCGACCGGCCGCGCCCCGCTGATCAGTCTCAGCGCGGCGGCGTGGTCCGGTGGCAACTGGCGGACCCGGGGCTGCACGCCGTGCTGGCTGAGCTGGCGCGTGAGCATCAGGCGACTCTCTTCATGGTGCTGCACGCGGGGCTGGCCGCGCTGCTGTCCCGGCTAGGCGCGGGAACCGACATACCGCTGGGTGCGCCGGCGGCCGGGCGGACCGATGAGGTCATGCACGACTTGATCGGTTTCTTCGTCAACACGCTGGTGCTGCGCGCAGACGTGTCAGGCGACCCGGGCTTCGGCGAGCTGCTGGACCGGGTCCGGGAGACGGTCCTGGCGGCCCAGGGCCGCCAGGACGTGCCGTTTGAGCAGCTGGTCGAGGTGCTGAACCCGGCCCGGTCGCCGAGCCGGCATCCGCTGTTCCAGGTGATGATCGCCGATGAGGATGTCGGCGCGGTGGACTGGCAGCTGCCCGGCCTGCACATCGAGGCCGAACCGGTCCCCGACGTAGCGGCCAAGTTCGACCTCACGTTCGGATTCCGGCAAGACCAGCATGCGGACGGCCGCCCGGCCGGGATCAGTGCCTTCTTCGAGTTCGCCGGGGACCTGTTCGACCAGGCTACGGTCCAGGCGCTGGCCGGCCGGCTGACCGGACTGCTGCGCCAGGCAGCGGACCGCCCGCAGGATCCGGTGAGCGCGCTGGAGATCCTCCATCCCGGCGAGCGTGACCAGATCCTGGTCCGGTGGAACGGTGCCAGCCGGGACGTGCCGCCGGCCACGCTGCCGGAGCTGTTCGAGCAGCAGGCCGCCCGCACCCCGGGCGCTACCGCGGTGGTCCATGACGGTATCCGGCTGACCTACGCCGAGCTGAACGCCCGCGCCAGCCAGCTCGCCCGGCATCTGCTCTTCCTCGGCGCGGGTCCGGAGCGGCTGGTCGCGGTCGCGGTGCCGCGGTCCGCGGAGATGGTCGTCGCGGTACTGGCGGTGCTGAAGGCAGGGGCGGCGTACCTGCCAGTGGATCCGGCCTACCCGGCGGACCGGATCGCGTTCATGCTGGCCGACGCCGCCCCGGTCGCGGTGCTGACCACCACGGCGCTGGCCGGGATGGAGCTGCCCGGCGGGATCCCCCGGGTCGTCCTGGACGATCCGGCCACCGCGGCCGCGGTCGCGGGCCTGGACGACGGCGGTGACCTGGGCGCGCATCCGGCCATGGCCAGCCCGGCCTACGTGATCTACACCTCCGGGTCGACCGGCCGTCCCAAGGGCGTAGTGGTCGAGCACCGTAACGTGGCGGCCCTGCTGTGCTGGGCGCGGGGCGAGTTCACGGGCGGTGAGCTGGCCAAGGTGCTGGTGTCGACGTCGCTGAGTTTCGACGTGTCAGTGTTCGAGATCTTCACCCCGCTGACCAGCGGGGGCAGCATCGAGGTGGTCAAGGACCTGCTGGCCCTGGCCGACAATGGCGGCGGAGCCTGGGACGGAAGCTTGATCAGCGGGGTGCCGTCGGCGCTGTCCGAGGTGCTGGCCGTGCACGGCGCGAGGGCCAGCGCGCGGACCGTGGTACTGGCCGGCGAGGCGCTGTCGGGGCGTACGGCCGCGACCATCGGTGCCGCGCTGCCCGGCGCGGAGGTCCGCAACATCTACGGGCCGACCGAGGCGACCGTGTACGCCACCGCGTGGCGGGCGGGTCGGGCCGGCGCGCCGCCCACGGGCGCGAACCCCCCGATCGGACGGCCGGTATGGAATATGCGGGCGCTGATCCTTGATGAGCGGCTCGGGCTGGTACCGCCGGGGGTGGCGGGGGAGCTGTACCTGGCGGGCGGGCAACTGGCCCGGGGGTACCTGGGCCGGCCGGGGCTCACCGCCGAACGATTCGTGGCGTGCCCGTTGGCCGCGGCCGAAGGCCCAGGCAAATCCAACACCGCGGCCGAAGGCCCAGGCAAATCCAACACCGCGGCCGAAGGCCCAGGCAAATCCAGCACCGTGGCGGGGGAGCGGATGTACCGGACCGGGGACCTGGCCCGCTGGACCGCGGCCGGGCAGATCGAGTACCTGGGCCGGGTCGATGACCAGGTCAAGATCCGCGGGTTCCGGATCGAGCCCGGCGAGATCGAAGCTGTTCTCGCGACCCAGCCCGGGGTCGCGCAGGCCGCGGTGCTGGTGCGTCAGGACCGGCCCGGGGACGGCACCCTGGTGGCCTATGCCGTGCCGGCCTCCGGCGCCCGGCTCGACCCGGACGGGCTGCGTGCCGCGGCCGCGGCAGTGCTGCCTGGATACATGGTGCCCGCCGTGGTCGTCGTGCTGGGCCGGCTGCCGTTGAACGCCAACGGCAAACTCGACCGCCGCGCACTGCCCGCCCCCGACTACGGCGCAACGCCGGGACGGGCACAGCCGGCTACCGCCCGGGAGCGCGCATTGTGCGAGGTCTTCGCGCAGGTGCTGGGCCTGGAGAGGGTGGGGGTGGAGGATAGTTTCTTCGATCTGGGCGGGCACTCGCTGCTGGCCACCAGACTGGTGTCCCGGGTCCGGGTGGTGCTGGGGGTAGAGCTGCCGATCCGGGCGGTGTTCGAGTATTCCACGCCGGCGTTGCTGGCCGGGGTGCTGGACAGGGCGCAGGCGGCGCGGCCGCCGCTGGTGCCGGTACCGCGGCCGGAGCGGCTGCCGCTGTCGTTCGCGCAGCAGCGGCTGTGGTTCCTGGAGCAGTTCCACGGGCCGGGCACCGCCTACAACCTGCCGTTCGCGTGGCGGCTGGCCGGCGAGGTTGACACCGAGGCGCTGACCGCCGCGCTGAGCGACGTGGTGACCAGGCACGAATCACTGCGGACCGTGTTCGCTACCGAGGACGGCGAGCCCCGTCAGCGCATCATCGCGGCGGGGCAGGCCAGGGTTGCGGTCGCGGTCACCACGGCCCGTTCTGCCGACCTGGCCGCCTTGATCGAGGCGGCGGCCCGGCATGAGTTCGACCTGGCCCGGGAGCTGCCCATCCGGGCGTCGCTGTTCTGTCTCGGCGAGCAGGAGCACGTGCTGCTGCTGCTGTGCCATCACATCGCCAGTGACGGCTGGTCCATGCAGGTGCTGATGGCTGACCTGGCCGCCGCCTACCAGGCACGCCGCGACGGCCGGGCACCTGCGTGGGCGCCGCTGCCGGTCCAGTACGCCGACTACACCCTGTGGCAGCGGGACCTCCTCGGCGGGACCGATACCGGCGGGGTGCTGGCCGCGCAGGTCGAGTACTGGCGGCAGGCGCTGGCCGGGCTGCCCGACGAACTGGCCCTGCCGTTCGACCGGCCGCGCCCGGCGCGGCCGTCCCGGCGTGGTAACCAGATCCGATTCCAGCTCGCCGACCCGGAGCTGCACCAGGCGCTGGAGGCCCTGGCACGTGAACATCAGGCCACCATCTTCATGACCCTGCACGCCGGGCTGGCCGCGTTGCTGTCCCGGATGGGCGCCGGGACCGATATCCCCCTGGGCGCCCCGGCGGCCGGCCGGACCGACGAGGCGGTCCACCACCTGGTCGGGTTCTTCGTGAACACGCTGGTGCTGCGCGCGGACCTGTCCGGCGACCCGGGCTTCGCCGAGTTGCTCGGCCGGGTCCGGGAGACCGTGCTATCCGCCCAGGCCCGCCAGGACGTCCCGTTCGAACGGCTGGTCGAGGTGCTGAACCCGGCCCGGTCCCCGGCCCGGCACCCGCTGTTCCAGGTCATGATCGGCGACGAGGGTGTTGCCGCCGTCGACTGGCAGCTACCCGGGCTGCGGATCACGCCGGAACCGGTCTCTGACGTGGCGGCCAAGTTCGACCTGACCCTGGGATTCCGGCAAGACCACGACGCGGACGGTGCCCCGGCCGGGATCCAGGCTTCGTTCGAGTACGCCACCGACCTGCTCGACCCAGCGACCGTGCGGGCACTGGCCGCCCGGCTGACCCGGCTGCTGCGCCAGGCTGCCCGCGATCCGGACCGCCGCATCAGCCGGCTAGACGTGCTGACCGCCGCGGAACGGCGCAGGCTGCTGACCGACTGGAACGATACCGCCCGGCCCGTACCCGCGGCCACACTGCCTGACCTGTTCGAACGGCAGGCGTCCCGGACCCCGCACGCGCCCGCGATCATTTCCGCCGCCGCCGAGCTGACCTACGCCGAGCTGAACGCACGGGCCAACCAGCTCGCCCGGCACCTGATCGCGCTGGGTGCGGGCCCGGAGCGGGTGGTCGCCATCGCCATGCCCCGCTGTGCCGATGTGGTTGTGGCCATGCTCGCCGTGCTCAAGTCCGGCGCCGCCTACGTCCCCGTCGACCCCGACTTTCCTCCGGACCGCAAGACCTTCATGCTCACCGACACCCGGGCCCCGATCGTGCTCACGACGAGCGGCCTGGCTCCGTCACTGCCCGCGCCGGCGGCCCCGCTCATCCTTGATGACCCGTCGACAGCGGAGACGATCGCGGCCTACCCGGCCGGCGACCTCTCCGACACCGAGCGCGGCGGGCCGCTGCGTGCGGCCCACCCTGCCTACGTGATCTACACCTCGGGGTCAACCGGCCGGCCCAAGGGCGTGATCATCACCCATGAGAACCTGGTGAACTACCTGACCAGGTGCCTGCAGGCCTACCCGCACCTGGCCGGCCGGACCCTGCTGATCTCACCGGTATCGTTCGATCTGAGCGTGACCGGGCTGTACGGCACCCTGCTGTCCGGCGGCCGGCTGTGCCTGGCCGGGCTCGATGATGAGGATCTGCCCGCGCTGGCCGCCCGGTGCGACGGGTTCACCTTCCTCAAGGCCACGCCCAGCCACCTGGCGCTGCTGGCCCGGCTGCCCGCGAGCTGCGTTCCGGCCGGCCAGATGATGGTCGGCGGAGAGGCGGTACCCGCGGCGCTGCTGCGCGAATGGCGGCAGCGGCATCCCGGCCTGTCGCTGGTCAACCACTACGGGCCGACCGAGGCCACGGTGGGCTGCCTGGACCATCAGATGAGCCCGGATGACCCGGTTCCGGACCTGGTCGTGCCGATCGGCCGTCCGATGTGGAACACCCGAGCGTTTGTGCTGGATAACGGGCTGGGTCTGGTGCCGCCGGGGGTGCCGGGAGAGCTGTACGTGGCGGGGGCGGGCCTGGCGCGGGGGTACCTGGGGCGGCCGGGGCTGACCGCGGAGCGGTTCGTGGCGTGCCCGTTCGGGATGCCGGGGGAGCGGATGTACCGGACCGGGGACCTGGCCCGGTGGACAGTGAAGGGGGCAGGGGAGGCGGGTGGGGAGCTTGAGTACCTGGGCCGGGCCGATGACCAGGTGAAGATCCGCGGTTACCGGATCGAGCTAGGCGAGGTCGAGGCCGTCCTCATGAGCTTGCCAGGGGTAGGCCAGGCGGCGGTGGCGGTGCGGGAGGACCAGCCCGGGGACAAGCGGCTAGCGGGATACGTGGTCCCGGCGGCCGGGGCCGAGGTGGATCCGGGAGCGTTGCGAGAGGCGTGCGGGCGGGTGCTACCCGGGTACATGGTGCCGTCGGTGATCATGGTGCTGAACGCGCTGCCGCTGAACGCGAACGGGAAGCTGGACCGGCGGGCGCTGCCGGCCCCGGAATACGCCACGGGCGGCGGCCGGGCTCCGGCCACCCCCGCCGAACAGGCCCTGTGTGAGGTGTTCGCGCAGGTACTTGGCCTGGACCGGGTGGGAGTGGAGGATAGTTTCTTCGACCTAGGCGGCCATTCGGTGCTGGCGACCCGGCTGGTGTCCCGGATCCGGGTCGTGCTGGGGGTGGAACTGCCGGTCCGGGCGGTGTTCGAGCACCCGACGCCGGCGTTGCTCGCCAGGGCGCTGGAGGGGGCCGAAGCGGCTCGGACGGCACTGGTCCCGGTGCCGCGTCCGGACCGGCTGCCGTTGTCGTTCGCGCAGCAGCGGCTGTGGTTCCTGGAACAGTTCCACGGACCGGGCACGGTGTACAACTTGCCGCAGGCGTGGCGGCTGACCGGGCAGCTCGACGTCGGCGCGCTGGCCGCCGCGCTGGGCGACGTGGTCGCCCGGCACGAGTCGCTGCGCACGCTGATCGCGGTCGACGATGGTCAGCCGTATCAGCAAGTGATCCCGGCCGAGCAGGCCAGGGCGCAGGTCGCGGCGGAGTTCACGGTGGCGGCGGCAGGGCGGCGTGAACTGGCCGGGCTGATCGCGGCGGCGGCAGGACACGTGTTCGACCTGGCTGCGGAGTTGCCGGTGCGGGGATGGCTGCTCACCCTCAGCGAGGACGAGCATGTGCTGGTGCTGCTGTGTCACCACATCGTCGGCGACGGCTGGTCGTTGCAGGTGCTGATCTCCGACCTGGCCACCGCGTACGCGGCTCGGGCCGAGCGGCGGGCACCAGACTGGGCGCCGTTGCCGGTCCAGTACGCCGACTACACGTTGTGGCAGCGGGACCTGCTCGGCGGGGACGACGCTGGCCGGGACGGCGGAGTGCTGGCCGGGCAGGTCGAGTACTGGCGGCAGGCGCTGGCCGGGCTGCCCGACGAACTGGCGCTGCCGTTCGACCGGCCGCGCCCGGTGCTGCCGTCACGGCGCGGCGGCTTCGTGCGATGGCGGCTGGACGCCCGGTTGCACGCCGCGCTGGCGGACCTGGCCCGTGAGCATCAGGCCACCGTGTTCATGGCCCTGCACGCCGGGCTGGCCGCGCTGCTGTCGCGGATAGGCGCCGGGACCGACATCCCGCTGGGCGCCCCGGTGGCAGGGCGGACCGACGAGGCGATGCACGACATGGTTGGGTTCTTCGTCAACACGATGGTGCTGCGCGCGGACCTGTCCGGTGACCCGGGCTTCGCCGAGCTGCTCGGCCGGGTCCGGGAAACCGGACTGTCCGCGCAGGCCCGGCAGGACCTGCCGTTCGAGCGGCTGGTCGAGGTGATGAACCCGGTCCGTTCCCCGAGCAGGCATCCACTCTTCCAGGTCATGATCGGCGACGAAGACGTCAGTCCCGATGAGTGGCAGCTGCCCGGGCTGCGGGTCCAGGCCGAGCCATTCCCCGCCGTAAACGCCAAGTTCGACCTGACCCTGGGAGTCCGCCAGCAACGCGGCGACGACGGCGCCCCGGCCGGGATCGACGCCCACTTCGAGTACGCCACCGACCTGTTCGACCGTGCGACCGTGAAGGCGCTGGCCGGCCGGCTGACCCGGCTGCTGCGCCAGGCCGTCCGCGATCCGGGTCGCCGCATCAGCCAGCTCGACGTGCTGACCGCCGCGGAACGGCGCAGCCTGCTGTCCGGCTGGAACGACACGACCCGGCCGGTGCCGGCGGTCACCTTGCCCGACCTGTTCGAGCAGCAGGCCGCCCGCACGCCGCGCGCAACCGCCATCGTCTCCGCCGACGCCGAGCTGAGCTACGCGGGCCTCAACCAGCGCGCCAACCAGCTCGCCCGCCACCTGAACACCCTGGGCGCGGGCCCCGGGCGGCTGGTCGCCATCGCCATGCCACGTTCGGCCGCCATGATGGTCGCCGTGCTCGCGGTGCTCAAGTCTGGTGCCGCCTACGTCCCCGTCGATCCGGACTACCCGCCCGACCGAAAGACCTTCATGCTCACCGACACCGCTCCGGTGGCGGTGTTGACCACGGCGGGCGTGGCTACGGGCCTGCCGGGCGGATTGCCGTTGCTGGTGCTGGACGACCCGGCGACAGTGGCGGGGCTGGCCGGGCTGGACGGGGAGAACGTGCCGGTGGCGGCGCGGCCGCGGGACCTGGCATACGTGATCTACACCTCAGGGTCGACGGGCCGGCCGAAGGGGGTGATGGTCGAGCACGCGGGGGTGGTGTCGCTGGCGTGCTGGGCGGCGGCGGCGTTCCCCAGGACCGAGTTGTCGCAGGTGCTGGCCTCGACATCGCTGAGTTTTGACGTGTCGGTGTTCGAGATGTTCGCGACGCTCACCTCGGGCGGGTGCCTGGAGGTGGTACCTAACCTGCTGGCCCTGGCGGAGCGGGGTGCGGCGGGGCCGTGGCGGGGCAGCATGATCAGCGCGGTGCCCTCGGCGCTGGCCCACGTGCTGGCCGTACCGGGAGTGCGGGCGGACGCGGCGGTGGCGGCGTTGTGCGGGGAAGCGCTGACCGGACCGGTGGTGACGGCCATCAGGACGGCAGTGCCGCAGGCGCGGATCGAGAACATCTACGGCCCGGCCGAGGCGACGGTCTACGCCACGACCTATGTCGTCCCTGACGACGGCGGGGAGGCGGTGTCGCCGCCGATCGGCCGCCCGATCTGGAACATCCGGGTGTACGTGCTGGATGAGCGGCTGGGCCTGGTGCCGCCGGGCGTGACCGGAGAGCTATATATCGCCGGCATGGGGCTGGCGCGGGGGTACCTGGGCCGGGCAGGCCTGACCGCGGAGCGGTTTATCGCGTGCCCGTTCGGAGGTCCGGGGGAGCGGATGTACCGGACCGGAGACCTCGCCCGGTGGACAGTGAAGGGGGCAGGGGAGGTGGGTGGGCAACTGGAGTACCTGGGCCGCAGCGACTTCCAGGTAAAGATCCGAGGCTTCCGGATCGAACTGGGCGAGGTCGAGGCGGTCCTGGCCGGCCTGGAGGGCGTTGGCCAGGCGGCGGTGGCGGTACGGGAGGACCAGCCAGGGGACAAGCGGCTAGCCGGATACGTCGTGGCGGCCTCCGGGGCCGCGCTGGACCCCGGAGAGTTGCGGGAGGCCCTGGCCCGTGCGCTGCCCGGGTACATGGTGCCGTCGGTGATCATGGTGCTCGGTGCGCTGCCGCTCAACGCGAACGGGAAACTGGACCGGCGTGCGCTGCCGGCCCCGGAATACGCGGTCACGGCGGACCGGACCCCGTCCACCCCCCGGGAACAGGCCCTGTGCGAGGTGTTCGCGCAAGTCCTCGGCCTGGACCATGTCGGGGTCGAGGACAGCTTCTTCGACCTGGGCGGGCACTCCCTGCTCGCGGCCGTGCTCGTCGCCCGGCTCGCCGCCCGGCTCGGCATCAAGATCAGCCTGCGAACCTTCATGACCAACTCCTCCGTCCGCGCCATCAACGGATACCTGGACCGCGAGGACAGCTAGCGGCACCCCGGCGCCCGCGCAATCGGGAAGGTGCAGTGGTCTGTGCGTCATGCGACCGTGATGGCGCGGCCGCTAGCCAGCCGGTCCGCTGATCCGCGCGCACACGCAGATGGACGGTGAGCCGTTGATGACCTCTGACAGCACCGGTGAAGCCCAAGCGGCCCTGGCGGCCTATCCCGGGATCGCCGGCGTCGCGCTCATCGAGCACGGCACCGGCCCCGGCGATCAGTGCGTGATCGCCTACGTCGTGCCGTCCGGCCCCGGCCTGGATGTACCTGAGCTGCATGCCTACGCCAGGAAGGCACTGCCCGGCGGCAGCATGCCAGCCGCGATCATGGTCGTCGACCAGATCCCGGTGACCGCGGCCGGGACGGTCGATGCCGCCGCGCTGCCGGTCCCCGAACTGGCCGGGCTGCTGCCCTACCAGGCGCCGGCCACGCCCCGCCAGGAGCTTCTGTGCGACCTGTTCGCCCAGGTCCTTGGGGTGGCCAGGTGCGGCGTCGACAACGACTTCTTCGACCTGGGCGGCCGCTCAGTGGAGGCAATGGTGCTGGCCGGGCGGATCAGCTCCGCCCTCGGCGTCCGGGTCTCGATGGCCGACCTGTTCAGGGCACCAACGGCCGGTGACATGGACCGCCGGCTCGACCAGATGGCTGACGCGCGGAAATAACCAGGCAAAGGAACGGGCAATGACCGAAACCACGGCAGCTGCGGACCAGGTAGGGCAGCGCTATCCGCTGTCTTTCACCCAGGAATGGTTCATCGGCCTCGACCAGGGTGATGACGGCGGCACGTTCGGCCGCCGGTTCATTCTGGTTTGCCCGACCCGCATCACCGGCCACGTGGATCTGGAGGTGCTGCAGGGGGCGCTCGACGATGTGGTCGCACGCCATGAGCTGCTCCGCACCGTGGTCGTCAGGGACGCCGATCCGCCCTACCAGAAGGTGTTCCCGCCGTGCCCGGTACCGCTTGAGGTCAGGGACCTGCCACCGGCCACCGGCAAGTCCCGCGAGATGGTCATCCAGGAACTCGGACACCAGACCGACACGATCAACGCGCGGCAGGTGCCGCTGCTGCGGGCCCGGCTGTGCAAGTTCGATGACCGCGACAGTGTCCTGTTCTTGACGGTGCACCACTCGGTATCCGATGCCTGGTCACTCGAGTTGATCATGCGCGACCTCAGCGCGTCCTACGTCGCCCGGGCTACGGGCATCCCCGCCGAGCTCCCGCCAGTCCAGCAATACCGCGAGTACACCGAATGGCAGCGAGCCAGTGCCACTAGCTCAGCTGAGGACGGCGCGCCGGCATACTGGCGCGACAACCTCCGCGGTGCCCGCGAATTCACCATACCGAACGACCACGGCCACCCAGACAGCTACTCCAGGCCGTACTCGCTGCACCCTCACGGCATCGAGGCCGACGTCATAGCCAAGGTCTCCGCTCTTGCCACAGCTTCGCGCGCCACCGTGTTCTCGGTCCTGCTCTCAGCCTTCTACGTCCTGGCTCACCAGATCACCGGCGCGACCGACCTGACGATCCGGGCCTTCACCGCCGGCCGCGGCGTGGAGCAATTCCACAACACCATGGGACTGTTCCTCAACTGCGTGCCCTTCCGCACCGACATCGCTGACTGCACGAGCTTCCGCGACATCGTCGCGCGCACCAAAGAAACCCTCATCGACGCCATCGCGTACGAACTCCCGGTCAACGTGATCGAGCAGACCTTCCCCGACTTCATAAAGTCACGCGAAGACCTGCGCACGTCACAGTTCATCATCTCGTGCCACGAGTCGCAGCACAGCGACGATCTCGTCTTCCCCATCGCCGAGGGTGCCCGTCAGATAGAAGTGGGACTGGAGGAAGAAGGGGCGCGCGACATCCCCAGCGGCATGGTGTGGAATCTGGACTTGCCCCCCTCCGGGGCTCTATCGGGCAGCGTGCTGTTCAACCGCGACGAATTCGACGAGAGCACCGTGGCGGGCTGGGCCGCAGACCTGCGGCGGATCCTGGCCGGCGCCGTCCATCACCCGGACCAGGACTGGAAGACCCTTTGAGTGACCACCAAGGGTTAGGGACGAGCGGGCGATGACGCAAGCCGGGGTGATTGAGACCTGGCATCGAGTGGGGCTGGAGGGGACGACGTGGAGTGTGTGGCGGGACGTGCAGCTCCGCAGCGCCGGTTTCCCCGCGGCCCGGGTGCTTGCCGTCTGCGATGATCAGCTGGCCCTCAGCGCGGACCGGACTGGGCGCGGGCCGGCGTTCGATGCGGATTTCGCTGATGCCACGATGCGGCTGTCCGACGCCATTGCCGCGATCCTGGCCGATCCAGTGTTCCAGGAGGCATTGACCTGGCAGAACCCTGGACTGGTGCAGTTCCTGCACGACCACGGCATCAGCCAGGGGGCGGCACGGCGTACGAAGGACCGCAAGCGGGAGCTCGTCGTGGCGAGTTATCTGCAGCGGTACTGCCTGAAGAACGACACGATCGGGTTCTTCGGGCCGGTCGGCTGGGCGACCGCGGAGCCTGGTACCGCGGGCCTGGTGGTGCGGCCCGGAGACGGGCTGATCGCGCGCCGGACCACGCATTTCGAGGTGTGGGCGATCGACAAGGTGGCGGCCGAGATCGCCCGGCAGGGGCGGGTTGTGGGGTGGCTGCGGCCGCGGCGGACCCGGTTGGTGTTCCTGGCCGGGAACGTGCTGCACCGGCCGCACCGCCCGCCGGTCACCCTCACCGACGCCGAGCTGCGGGTCCTGCTGGCCTGTGATGGCCAGCGGACGATCAACGACCTGCTGGACAGCGCTGGCACACCGAAGGCTCGCGGCCTGCTGGCCCGGCTCGCTGAGCTGGGGGCGTTGCGGCTGGATCTCGAGGGCCCGATGGACGGGTGGCCGGAGCGGCTGCTGCGAGAGAAGCTGGAGCTGATCGCAGATCCCGATGCCCGGGCCGCGGCGCTGGCGCCGGTGGACCAGATGATCAAGGCGCGGGACGCGGTGGCCGCCACGGACGGGGACCCGGAACGGCTGGCGCGAGCCCTGGCGGTGCTGGCCGAGACGTTCGAGCAGGTGACCGGGGCGGCATCGACCCGCAGGGCCGGGGCGAACTACGCAGGCCGGACGCTGGTGTATCACGACGCGATGCGGGACGTGCGGGTGGAGCTCGGGAGGGCGGTGACGCGGGCGCTGGCCGCGCCGCTCGGGCTGGTGCTGGACAGCATCCGCTGGCTGGTCAACCAGATCACGGCCAGGTACCGGGAGTACTTCGGTGACTTGCTGGACCGCGAGAGCGCCCGAGCCGGCGGCGCGCCTGTGCCGCTGCCGCGGCTGCTCACCATCGCGGCACCCTACCTGTACACCCGCGGTAGCCGGGGGGTGGGCGAGCTCGCCACGGCGTGCGTGGCTGAGCTGCAGCGACGCTGGCAGCAGATCCTCGGGCCGCCGTCCTCTCCCAGCAGGCACCAGGTCAGCGCGGACGCGATCGCGGTGCGAGCCGCCGAGTACTTCCCCGCGCACCCGGTCTCCTGGAGCGGTGCCCGGCAGCACTCACCAGACCTCATGATCGCCGCGGCCTCACCCGGCGAGGTGGAGCGCGGCAACTTCCTGCTCGTCCTCGGCGAGCTGCACATCGCCAGTAACACCTTGGCGGCCCGGTGCTCGGTCGAGCAGCACCCCGACCCGGCCCGGCTCATCGCCGCCGAGCAGGCCGACCGCGGCCCGCGGCGGGTCGTCGCCATCCCGGCGAAAGACCACCCGAACTTGACCTCCCGCACCAGCCCGCCCTCAGCCATACTCGGGCCGGGGCTGGCCTATTGGGCCTCGGGCATCATCGAGTCCCTCGACCCCGACGAGGGTTCCATGGTCATGCCCGCCGCCGCGATGACGGTGGTCCGCCGCGGCGAGGAGCTGGTCGTCCAGGTCGCGCCGTCCGGCCCCGAACTGGACTTCTTCGAGGTCATCGGCGACGAGATGGTGGGAGTCGTCTCCGATGCGTTCCAGCCGGTGGCGCCGGCGGGACACCGGCCGCGGGTCACGATCGACAAGCTGGTGCTGGCCCGGGAGCAGTGGGTGTTCCAGGTCGCGGACTCGGCCTGGGCCTTCGCCAAGGACGAGGCCGAACGGTACTACCAGGCCCGGCGGTGGCGGCGGGAGCACAGCCTGCCCGAGCGGGTGTTCTACCGCGTCCCGGTCGAGCTCAAGCCCACCGCCGCCGACTTCCGCAGCATCGTGCTGGTCAACCTGCTCGCCAAGCACATCCGCCAGACCCACGCCGCCGGGCACCCCCAGTACACCATCACCGAGATGCTCCCCGACCTGGACCAGCTCTGGCTCACCGACCACCACGGCCAGCACTACAGCTCCGAACTAAGATTCGTCGCCTACGACAGCCTGACCTAGGATCGACTGAAGCTAACTCCGCCTGGCGGTCTCGCTCCTGGCCGCGCAGGGCACGTAGGACGTCGTCCCGGCCCTCGCTGAGCAGGCGATTCAGCGCGGAGGGCGGCTGGCTGGCGGCGATGTACGCGTCAGTCGCGGCCACCGTGTCCACGGTCATCTCGAAGCTGGCGTAGATGCCGGTCACGAAGCCCTGGGCCATGGAGGCGGGCCAGTCCCGCCACGCGTCGCCCACCATGCCGAAGTACCGCTCACGGTACGGTCCGGTCAGCTCCGGCTGATCCACCTCGGCGAACCCGCCGAGCACGGCGCGGAACGTGGCCAGCGCCAGATCCCCGCCCGTGAGCGACTCCCAGGCAGCCTCCTTGGCCGAAGGCGTCGGGAGGGCCGCCCGGCAGGCCGCGGCGTTGCGCTGGCCGGCGTCGGTGGCGTCTCGGGCCAGCTCGGCCGCGATCTCGGCCTCGCCCGCCATCCCGCGGGACACCAGCCGCCTGAGCAGCCACCACCTCAGGTCGGTGTCCACCGACAGCCCCTCCAGCACCGCCGACCCGTCGAGCAGCGCCGCGAGGAACGCCAGGTCTTGGGCGGAGGTGGCGAACCCCGTGAACGCCCGCATGTAGGCCAGCTGGGTGTCCGACCCCGCCGGTGCGGACTCGGCCAGCTTGCGCAGCGACCGCGCCATCATCTCCAGTCCGGCGGACCGCCACGCGGGGTCCGTGAGTGTGCGCGCCGCCGACGCCGCCAGCCGCAGCAGTACCTGCACCACGCTGATGTCCGCGACCGAGGACACTCCGGTCAGCACGAGCTGAACGTAGTCCCGGGCCGCCATCTCGCCGTCCCGGCACATGTCCCACGCGGCAGCCCAGCACAGCGTCGCCGGCAAGGACTCGTCGAACAATCCGATCGAAGAAACCAGGGTGCGCAGCGAGTGATCATCCAGCCGGACCTTGGCGTACGACAGGTCGTCGTCGTTGACCAGGACCAGATCGGGCCGCGGCACGCCGACCAGGTCCGGTACCGCCGTCGTCGCCCCGGCGATGTCCACCTCGATCCGTTTCGTCCTGGTCAGCCCACCGTCGGTGAGTGAGTACAGCCCGATCGCGATCCGGTGCGAGCGCAGCACCGGGTGCGTGGCGGCGGCCTCCTGGAGCACCTCGAATGAGCTGAACCGGCCGGCGTCATCGAGCGTGTATGCGGGCCGCAGCGTGTTCACGCCGGCGGTCTCCAGCCACTCCCGCGACCAGGTGCCCAGGTCGCGGCCCGAGGTGTCCTCCAGCGCGGCGAGCAGGTCGGCCAGCGTCGCGTTCCCCCAGGCGTGCGCCGCGAAGTACTTGCGCACCCCGGCCAGGAAGTTCACCCGCCCCACGTAAGCCGCCAGTTGCTTGATCACCGAGGCGCCCTTGGCGTACGTGATGCCGTCGAAGTTCACCTCAACCGCGCGGATGTCCGGGATGTCAGCCGCGATCGGGTGGGTCGAAGACAGCTGGTCCTGCCGGTACGCCCACGCCTTGAACCCCTGGGCGAACGAGGTCCACGCCGAGGTCCACCGGGTCGCCTCGGCCGACGCCAGCGTGCCGGCCCAGGTGGCGAACGACTCGTTCAGCCATAGGTCGTCCCACCAGCGCATGGTGACCAGGTCGCCGAACCACATGTGCGCCATCTCGTGCAGGATCGTATAGCCGCGCACCTCCCGGTCGGTGTCCGTCACCCGCGACCGGAACACGAAGCCCTCAAGGAGCGTCACCGCGGCGGCGTTCTCCATCGCGCCTGCCTTGAACTCCGGCACGAAGAGCTGGTCGTACTTGCCGAACGGGTACCTGCTGCCGAACAAGGAGTGGAAGAAGTCGAAGCCCTGCTTGGTGGTGGTGAACAGCTCATCCGGATCCAGGTACTCGGCCAGGGACTGGCGGCAGTAGATGCCCAGGGGGATCCCGTCGTGCTCGTCCCGCACCACGTGGTAAGGGCCGGCTGAGACGTGGGTGAAGTACGTGGACATCACAGGAGTGGCGGGGAACCGCCACCGGCGCGCGGCTCCGGACCCCGCTGGCCCGGCGACCGCCTCGTCGGAGTCCGGCGCCATGTTGGAGACGACGTGCCACCCGGCTGGCGCGGTGACCGACAGCTCGTACGACGCCTTCAGGTCAGGCTGGTCGAAGCACGCGTAGACCCGGTGCGCGTCGAACGTCTCCAGCTGCGAGTACAGGTATACGTTGCCGTCCGCCGGATCGACGAACCGATGCAGTCCCTCGACGCTACGCGAGTACACGCACTCGGCGTCGACGACCAGCACGTTGTCGGCGGCTAGGCCGGTCAGCGCGATCCGCTCCCCGTCGAACGCGCCGGGATCGACCGGCTCCCCGTTCAGCGTGATCGTGTTCAACGTCGGGGCGGTCAGGTTGACGAACGTCGCGGCGCCCGGCGCGGCACAGTTGAACGTGATCACGCACTGCGATCCGAAGATCACATCCCCTCTGGTCAGGTCGAGGTCGACCTGGTAAGAGGTGACGTTGATGAGATCCGCGCGCTCCTTGGCTTCCTCGCGGGTCAGGTTCGGTGCCACTAGCGGTGATCCCTTCGTCGGGTTCTGGCTTGTGAAGGTATCTGTCCGTGGCCGTGGATCGCTTCTCGGTGGATGCTCGAAGTGGGGCAATGGACGCGCGGACAGGCGGTTTTCCCGCATCCGCAATCGGCGAGGTTGGTGCTGCAGTTCGTGGCTGGCACGCTGGGCAAGCCGTTCGGTGTCTGAGCGGCTGCCGAGGGCTAGGGACGGGCGGGCAATGGCGCAGGGCGGGGCAGGGCACCGGGTCCGGCTGACGGGGACGTCCTGGAGCGTATGGCGGGACGCGGCCGTCCGCGGCGCCGGTTTCCCGGCGGATATGGTGCTGGCCCTGTGCGATGAGCCGCTGGCGTCCAGCGCGGACCTGGCTGGCGCGGACCCGGGCGGGCGGCTGGCGTATGACCGGGTGTATGCCGACGCTACCGGGCGGTTGTCTGGTGCGATCGCGGGTGTTTACGCTGATCCGGTTTTCCGGGAGGCGCTGACCTGGCAGAACCCGGGGCTGGCGCGGTTCTTGCGTGATCATGACGCGGGCCCGGGTGCGGTGCGGCGCAGCAAGCAGCGGCAGCGGGAGCTGGTGATCGCGAGTTACCTGCAGCGGTACTGCCTGAAGAACGACACGATCGGGTTCTTCGGGCCGGTGGGCTGGGCGAGCGCGGAGCCCGGTACCGCGGGCCTGGTGGTGGTGCCGGGGGAGCGGCTGATCGCGCGGCGGACCACCTATTTCGAGGTGTGGGCGATCGATAAGGTGGCGGCGGAGATCGCCCGGCAGGGGCGGGTGCGGGGCTGGCTGCGGCCGCGGCGGACCCGGTTGGTGTTCCTGGAAGGGAACGTGCTGCACCGGCCGTACCGCCCGCCGGTCACCCTCACCGACGCCGAGCTGCGGGTCCTGCTGGCCTGTGATGGCCGCCGGACGATCAGCGACGTGCTCCAGACTGTCGGCGCGCCCGAGGCCAGCGGCCTGCTCACCCGGCTGGCTGAGCTTGGCGCGCTGCGGCTGGACCTGGAGGGCCCGATGGACACCTGGCCGGAGCGGGTGCTGCGGGAGAAGCTGGAGCTGATCGCCGATCCCGGTGCCCGGGCGGCGGCGCTGGCGCCGGTGGATCAGATGATCCGGGCCCGGGACGTGGTGGCCGCCACGGACGGGGACCCGGAAGCGGCTGGCAACAGGCGCTGGCGGGCCTGGCCGAGACGTTCGAGCAGGTCACCGGGTCGCCCGCGACCCGCAGGGCCGGGGAGAACTACGCCGGCCGGACGCTGGTCTACCAAGACGCGGTACGGGACGTGCGGGTGGAGCTCGGGGAGGCGGTGACCCGGGCGCTGGCCGCGCCGCTCGGCCTGGTGCTGGACAGTGCCCGATGGCTGGTCAACGAGGTCATGGCCAGGTACCGCGTCCTCTTCGGGGAGCTGGTGGACCGGGAGAGCGCCCGGCGTGGCGCGCCCGTGCCACTGCAGCGGCTGCTCACCATCGCGGCACCTTACCTGCACACCCACGGGCGTCGGGGAGTGGGCGAGCTCGCTGGGGCGAGTGTGGCTGAGCTGCAGCGGCGCTGGGCGCACGTGCTCGGGCCCCCGCAGTCTCCCAGCAGGCACCAGGTCAGCGCGGACGCGATCGCCGCCAAGGTCGCCGAATGCTTCCCCGCGCACCCGGTCGCCTGGAGCGGCGCCCGGCAGCACTCACCAGACATCATGATCGCCGCGGCCTCACCCGGCGAGGTGGAGCGCGGCAACTTCCTGCTCGTCCTCGGCGAACTGCACATGGCCACCAATACCCTGGAGGGCCGGTTCTTGGTCGAGCAGCACCCCGACCCGGCCAGGCTCATCGCCACCGAGCAGGCCGACCGCGGCCCGCGGCGGGTCGTCGCCATTCCCGCGAAGGACCACCCGAACTTGACCTCCCGCACCAGCCCGCCCTCGGCCATACTCGGGCCGGGCCAGCTCTACTGGTCCTCCGCCATCACTGACTCGTTCGACCCCCCGGAATCGGACACCGTCCTGCCCGGCGCCGCGATGACCGTGGTCCGCCGTGGCCAGGACCTGGTCGTCCAGGTCGCGCCGTCCGGCCCCGAACTGGACTTCTTCGAGGTCATCGGCGACGAGATGATAGAAGTGGTCGTCGATGCGTTCCAGCCGGTGGCGCCGGCGGGACACCGGCCGCGGGTCACGATCGACAAGCTGGTGCTGGCCCGGGAGCAGTGGGTGTTCCAGGTCGCGGACTCGGCCTGGGCCTTCGCCAAGGACGAGGCCGAACGGTACTACCAGGCCCGGCGGTGGCGGCAGGAGCACGGCCTGCCCGAGCGGGTGTTCTACCGCGTCCCGGTCGAGCTCAAGCCGACCGCCGCCGACTTCCGCAGCATCGTGCTGGTCAACCTGCTCGCCAAGCACATCCGCCAGACCCACGCCGCCGGGCACCCCCAGTACACCGTCACCGAGATGCTCCCCGACCTGGACCAGCTCTGGCTCACCGACCACCACGGCCAGCACTACAGCTCCGAACTAAGATTCGTCGCCTACGACAGCCTGACCGATTAAGTCGCCGGTTGGCCTGATTACTTCCGCGCGTCAGCTATGACGCTGAGCCGGCGGTCCATCTCGCCAACTGTGGGCGCCTTGAATAGGTCGGCCATCGATACCCGGATACCGAGTGAGGTGCTGATGCGCCCGGCTAGCATCATCGCCTCTATCGAGCGCCCGCCGAGGTCGAAAAAGTCACTGTCAACGCCGCACTTGGCCACCCCCAGGACCTGGGCGAACAGCTCGCAGAGGAGTTCCTCACGGGGTGTGGTCGGCGCACGGTACGGCAGCAGGCCGGCCAGTTCCGGCACCGGCAGCGCGGCGACATCGGCCGCTCCCGCAGCCGTCGCCGGGATCTCGTCGACAACCATGATCGCCGCTGGCATGCTGCCGTTGGTCAGCGTCTTCCGGGCAAATGCATGCAGCTCAGGTACCTCCAGACCGGGGCCGGAAGGAACGACGTAGGCGATCAGGCACTGGTCTGCGTGGTCGGTACCGTGCTCGACAACAATGACATCGGCCAGCCCGGGAAAGGCAGCCAAGGCTGATTTGACTTCACCGATGCTTTCAGAGTCCATCAACGGTTCACCGTCCATCTGCGGGTGCGACTCGAATTACCGGCCTGGCTAGCTGCTGCCGGTTACGCCCTCACGGTGGCAGGGGCGGGAAGGCCGCTGCACCTTCCCGGTTGCGCGCCATGGTCCGCCCGGCGTGGCCGGCGCTCGAGCCGGTCCGTGCGCAATGTTAAAGGTGCGGGTATGCGGCCGGGCCTGCAAGGATCCTGGGCGGAAGGTCTCCGCGCCTGCGGCGTCACCGATCGAGATGAGGATCTGTATGGCGAATCCGTTCGAAGACCCTGACGCGTCTTATCGGGTGCTGGTGAACCATGAGGGTCAGCACAGCTTGTGGCCGGCGTCTCAGCCGGTACCTGATGGCTGGAACGTCGCGCATGACACCGATTCCCGGGCCAGCTGCCTGGAGTACATCGAGGAGAACTGGACCGATATGCGTCCGAAGAGCCTGATCGAGGCTCAGGGTGGCTGACCTGCTTGTCTGCGTCCCAGGCCGCGGGCGCTGCTTGGCGAGATATCTAGATCAGTAGATCGGTTCCGCCGGGTACAGCATCGTGCGAGAGGAAAGAAGACGCCCAGGCAAATACATTTGTAGTGAGTCGCTAATCCCAATTTACCTGGATGATTCCGGGTACTCCACGGGAAGTGAGAGGAAAGCATGCCAAAGATACCCGACGCGCTGATGGCGGAGGTCGCTGCCGTGCCAGGCCGTTTGGTCTCGGCTTGGGCCGCGCACGACGCCGAGGCTTTCTCCCAGCTATTCATTCAGGACGGTACGCTAATCCTGCCCGGCGTGTACAAGAAGGGTCGCGACGAGATTCGGCAATTCATGGAGGCTGGATACGCCGGGCCATACAAGGGCACCAGCGTTACCGGAACGCCACTCGAGGTCAAGCCGCTTGGCGCTGATGCCGTCGCACTGGTGACTGTAGGCGGAGTGCTCGAGCCCGGCGAGACGGAAGTGTCGACCAAGCAGGCAATCCGCGCGTCGTGGATCCTCGTCAAGGACGACGGCACGTGGCGGCTGGCGGTCTATCAGAACTGCCCGCGCGACCCCGCTAGCTGATTGAGATCAGCGCACCGCTGACGCAAGGTGCGCTCGCCAGGTCGGCTCGACCGCCTGGCGGCCAGGAGGGTTCGCCTAGTGGCCGATGGCAGCGGCCTTTGCGGCCGCCAGGACGCGAGACTGTCCTCGTGGGTTCGAATCCCACGCCCTCCGCTTTGTGATGCCTCAAGCAGGTCAGCGAGGACAGTGACCAGGTTGCCGAGCGCACAAGCACGGTCGCCGGCGACCTGTGCGGGCGCGCCGCGATATCACCAGACCCCCGTTTGAAGTGAAAGAGCTGGGCGAGATCGAGATGGTGTCTATGGCGCTGGGGACACTGGATCTGGTGGCCCACGACGGCGCGCGGCCGGGTTTCCCGGCTGTGTTCCTTGAGGGTCAGCGGGTGTTGTCTTATGGTGAGCTGGCCGGATTGGTCGGCGGATCCGAACGGGTGCTGCGCCATGACGGCAAGGCGCTGGTCCTGTGTGCGGGAGACCGTGATGTGCCCACGCTGCTGGCTTATCTCGCCGCGCTGCGCCTGGGGCACGCCGTCGCGTTCTTGCCCGCCTCGGATGAGATTCTCTCGGCATACCAGCCCGAGTTTGTCGTTCCGGCGCCCGGCTCGGGGTCGGGGCTGGCCGGTCTGGGTTACCGTCCGGCCGCGGAACCGGTCGCCGGTATGACGGTCTTCCGGCGGGCCAGTCAGCCGGCCGGCGAGATCTACCGCGACATGGCGTTGCTGCTCGGCACGTCGGGCTCGACCGGCAATCCCAAGACGGTCCGGCTGTCGTATTCCGGGCTGGCCGGCAACACCGCCGCGGTCATCGGCGCGCTGGGCATCACCGCGGCCGACCGCGCCCCGACCACGCTGCCGATTACGCACGCCTACGGATTGTCGGTGCTGAACAGCCACCTGCTGGCCGGCGCGGGCGTCGTGCTGGGCGGCCTGCTGCCGCTGTCCCTGGCGGCGTGGGACCACCTGGTCCGCTCGGGTGCCACGTCGTTCGCCGCGGTGCCGACGACCTACGCGGCGTTCGGCCCGGCGCACGTGAGCCTGCTGGGCGGCAGCCAGATCCGCACCATGACCCAGTCGGGCGCGCGGCTGGGCGACGACCTGGCCATGCGGCTGGCACGGATGATGGACCAGCGAGACGGCCGGTTCTTCGTGATGTACGGCCAGACTGAGGCGACCTCCCGGATCGCCCGCCTGGACCCGGCCGACCTGCCGCGCCGCCTGGGATCGGTCGGCACCGCGGTACCGGGCGGCACCATCACGATCAGGCCGGCGCCGGTCCGCGCGCGGGCCGTGCCCGGTGAGGGCGCGGTCTGCTACCGCGGCCCCGGCGTCATGCTCGGCTACGCGGCCGGGCGCGCGGACCTGTGCCGCGGGCCCGAGGTCGACGTCCTGGACACCGGCGATCTGGGGTACCTGCGCGAGGGCTACCTGTACCTGACCGGCCGTGCCAAGCGGATCGTCAAGGTGCTCGGCGTCCGCGCCAGTCTGGACGACCTGGAGCACATGGTGGAACGGCCGGGCCACCCCGCCGCGGTGATCTGCGGCACCGACGACGTGGTGCACCTGGTCGGCGCGGGCGATCCGGCCGTGCATGAACAGCAGCGCCGGCAACTGGCCGACTCGCTCGGGGTACCGAGCCGGCACGTGATCTTCCGGCACGTCGGCCGTCTGCCCCGCACACCCGGCGGAAAGGTCGACTACCAGAGTTTGGCGGCGGTCACGGACTCGCACGGAGGCCTGGTTGATGGACCTGACGAACTGGCGGCAACTGTCCGGCCCGCTGGCGGCATCCGTCGGCCGCTGGGCGGATGAGCTCCTGGCAACCGGCCGCCCGGTGCGCGCCGTGCTCGGATACTGCGCCAGTACCGCGATGGCCACCCGTCTCGCCGACGCGGTCGCCGTGACGGGGCCACCGCCCATGGTGGAGACATACCCGGACGACCTGGAGGGCGCGCGAACCATCGTGCTCGACATCGGCCACGCCGACCTGTTGCGCGCCCCCGAAGTGCACGAGCTCGTCACCGATCTGCTGACAGGAGAGCATCCGTGGTGACCCTGCCTGAGATATCCAAGGTATTGTCCGCACATCCCGGTGTCCGCCGGGCCGAAACCGCGATCGTGCGCCACGACGGTCGGGACGTGACCATCGCGGCCGCCGAGCTGAGCGGGTACGTGAGCGGGCTGATCCTGCGCAACCACGTGCGGCGGGAGCTGGGCGAGGACAGCGGACTGGCCGGCGTGCTGATCGTGGAGCGCATGCCGATGACGGACGGCGCGGTGGACGCCGGGTTCCTCGCGTCGGCCGTGGCGGGGGGCCGGTGCATCCTGTTCGAGGATCCGGTCGATGAGGTGGAACGCCGGGTGGCGGCGATCTGGTCGGCGCAGATGGACCTGCGGTCAGTCGGCGTGAACGACGACTTCCTGGAACTGGGCGGCGACTCGCTATCGGCCCTGGGCATCATCGCCGCCGTGGAGACGGAGTTCGGCCGGCCGCTGGATGTGTATGAGTTCATGAGCGCGGCCAGTGTCCGCCGGCTGGCAGAGATCCTGCGGTAACGATGGTCTTGTCCGTGCGCCGCCGGATCGCCGGCATCGCCCGTGCTGAGCCGGACCGCACGGCCCTCGTCGGTTTCGACGCTGACCTGGCCGAGCAGGTCCTGTCCTGGCGGGAGTTCGCCGACCGGGTCGCGGACGCGGCCGACGCACTGGGCGCGGCGCTGGACCGGCGCACGCGGTCGTGCGCCGTCGTGCTGGCTGGCAATACCCTGCCAGCGGCCATCAGCATCGCGGCGGCGCTCACGGCCGAGGTGCCGGTCTTCCCGCTGAACCCGAGCACCCCGCCAGCCGAGCGGGACGCCCTGCTGGGTCTGCTGGGCCGACGGTTCGGGCACGGCTACCTGATGGACGCCCAGCAACGGATAGATTTGCCCGCCGGACCCGAACCGCCGGTCGGCGTCAACGCCATTGCGTACCTGCTGGCAACCGGCGCGAGCACGGGCATTCCGAAGATCTCCGCCCGGCCGGGACCACTGCGCTACGACCCGGTCCGGACGCCGTCCCTGGTGATCCGGCAGACCGGCTGGCGCGGCGGGCAGCGGCAGCTCATCGTCGGGCCGCTGTACCATGCCGCCCCGTTCACCGCGTTCCTCGACGCCTTGCTGGACAGCAACACCGTCGTTCTGCAGCCGTTCTTCGCACCGCAGTGGACGGTCGAGCTGGTGCGCCGGTATGCCATCGAGTGGCTGCAGCTGACCCCGGCGCACATGCGGGAGATCATGCGGCTGCCGGACCCGGACCCGGACCCGGCGAGCTTCGCCAGTCTGCGGGCGATGCTGCACACCGCGTCCCGCTGCGACGCGGGCACCAAATGCGGCTGGATCGACCTGCTCGGCCCGGAACGAGTCTACGAACTGTACGGCGCGACCGAGGGGGTCGGCGTGACGCTGGTCCGCGGCGACGAATGGCTGGCCCGTCCCGGCACGGTCGGTCGCGGCTTCCTCACCCAGATCCGCATCCTGGACGACGCCGGCGACCCGGTCCCGCCCGGCACGACCGGCACCGTGTTCATGCGGACCCCGCAGCGAGTCGGCCGCTCCGACTACGTCAATGACCAGGCCATCCGCACCACCTTGGACGGGTTCGCCACGGTCGGCGACCACGGCCGGCTGGACCGGGACGGCTATCTCTACCTCGAACCGCGCGACCACGACACCATCAACGTGGGTGGGGAGAAGGTCGACCCGGACGAGGTCGAGGCGGCCCTGCGGGACCACCCCGCAGTCATCGACGCGGTCGCCGTGGCCGTGCCGCACCAGACGCTCGGGTCGGTGGTCGGCGCGCACATCGTGCTACGCCCCGGCGCGAGCGTGCGCAAGGCCGAACTCGCCGCGCACTGCGGACGACGGCTGGCCGGCTACAAGATCCCGAAGCACTTCACGTTCACCGACCAGGTCCCCCGGTCGGCGGCCGGCAAGATCCAGCGCTGGCGGCTGGCCCCCTATCACGAGAACGGTGCGACCTCGCCATGAAACCTGTCCTCAACGAGCCGATCGACGCCGGCTACCAGCGCCCCAGGGACCCGGCGGAGATCTGGCTGGCCCGGCAGTGGCAGGACGTCCTCGGCTTCGCCGTCGGGATCCGGGAGAACTTCTTCGGCGTCGGCGGCAACTCGCTGGACGCCGCCAGGGTGATCGACGCTGTCATGGTGGAGTTCGGCGTCCAGCTCCCGCTCAACGTGCTGACCGAACACCCGACCGTCGAGCGCCTGGCCACCTTGCTGCGCGACCATGCTGAGCCGCTGTCCGGTCCGCTCGTCGCGATCCAGGCCGGCGACGGTACCCGTCCTCCGCTGTTCCTGGTCCACCCTGACCACGGGCAGGTTGGCCCGTACTGCGGCCTCGCTAATGCGCTGGGCGAGGAGTTCGCTGTGTTCGGCATGCAGGCGGTCGGCCTCTACTCCGATGCGGAACCCCGTCGCACAGTGCCGGCGATGGCCGCTGCCTACGTCGACACGGTCCGGGTGGTACGTCCCACCGGTCCCTATCTGCTCGGCGGCTGTGCCATCGGTGCGGCGATCGCCTACGAGATGGCCGCCCTGCTCGATGACGTGCGGCTCGTGGCCGCGATCGACACCGAACTGGTGGAACCACCGGACACCGTGACCGAGTCCTGGTTGCACGAGCCGCCCCGGCAGCGGGACCTGCCGCGGATCCTGGCAAGCTGGCAGGAGCGCGACCTGGTACCGCACGACACGGCACCCGAGTTCGTCGCGCGCTCGCTGCGTGTGTGGCAGGCCAACCAGGACGCCGCGCGCGACTGGCGGCCATCGCCGCATACCGGGCTGGTCGACGTCTTCGGTCGGCCGTCGGCCATGGCCCTGCCGGCGACGGTTGTCCGGCGGACACACGAGTGCAGCACGGACGGGTGCCTGGCCGACGCGTTGCGCGAGCTGGTCGGCTGACCAGCGATGAGCACCGGAACCGAAACCAGTCAGCGCCGGCGCCGCCTGCGGCTGACCCCGATGCGGCCGATCCCGGTCGAGTTCGCCGGGGAGCGGGCCGACGAGGGACCGCTCACCCTGGGCCAGCTTGACCTCTACGACTGGCTGATCCAGAACCCAGACCACCTCTACGCGATCCTGTGCGTCGAACTCCCGGTGCCGGCAGTAGTGTCCGCCGGCGAGGTGGCCGAGGCGACCGCGGCGCTGATCGCGCGGCACGAGAGCCTGCGCACCACCTACGTGCCCGGCGAACCACCGCGCCAGCGGGTGGCGGCGGCCGGGGTCCAGCTGCTGGAGGTTTGTTCCCTCGGCGAGGGACCGTGGGGATCGCAGGACCGCCCCGCGGTGGCCGGGGCGCTCGTCCGGTGGCTGCGCGAGTCACCCGATCCGGGACGGGGCCCGATGCGCCTGGTGGTAGCCATCGCTCCCGGCGCAGGCGATCGGGTCATCGCGTGCGCCGCCGCGTTCACGCACGTGGCGGTGGACAACGGCGCAATCGAGATCCTCCAGCGCGACTTCGCCGGCCTGCTGAGCGATCCCGCGCGACAGCAGGCCGGGCGGCCCGGCCACCAGCCGCTGGACCAGGCTGAGCTGGAGGCGACGCCGGCCGAGCGGCGCAGGGCCGACGTGGCACTGGACTACCTGCGGGAGCAGTCGCGGCGGCTCCCGCACTGCCTGTACGCGTTGCCGGGCGCCCGGACCAGCGGCGAGTCGCTGGCGGTGGAGCTGTCGTCGGTGGCCGCCGCGGTGGCCGTGCGGCGGGTGGCGGCGCGCACCCGGACCAGCCGGTCCGGCGTCGTGCTCGCGGCCATCTGCGCCGTGGTCGCCCGCCGCGCCAGCTACCCGGAGCTGGTGTTCCCCGTGTCGTGTAGCAACCGTTTCGAGCGCCACCTGGTGAACTACGTCGGTTGCCTGGCCCAGTCCTCCATCGTCGCCGTCGAGATCGCCGGGAGAAGTTTCGACGAGCTGGCCGGCCACACCTGGATGAGGGTGGCAGAGGCGAGCCGGCACGGCAGGTACGACATGGCCAGGCAGGCCGCCATGGCCGAACTGACCGAGCACGAACGGGGCCTGCGCATGAACTACGAAGACCCGTGGTTCAACAACCTCGTCCCGGAATCGTGGTCGGGACTCACCGCGGGCGTCGGCTTCGAGCCCGAGGAGATCGACATCGCGCTCGCCCGGACGAGGCTGCGGTGGCGTCCGCTGCCGGTCAGTGCACTGCCGACCCGGTTCCGCCTCAATCAGATCGATAGCTGCCTGCGGCTGGACATGTGGAGCGGTGACGCGGGCTTGGCGCCGCGGGCCGAACTGGAGTCGGTGCTGCTGGCCGTCGAACGCCTGCTGGTGGCGGCCGCGCATGGTGACGTGCCCGGCGGCCGGATGCCTGGGCTCATCGGGCTCGAACCCTTCGCTGGCACCTCGCACCGGATACTGGTCGACCACTGCTGGGTGGACGTAACCGACGTGCAGCGCCTAGCGGACGACGCCCTCGAGCCCGCGGGGGCCCACGTCTTCGCCTCGGCCGGCGGCCGCCCGCTGGTCGCCCACCTGACCGCCACCGACGCCGTCCGCACGCCGGAACAGGCGCACACCCGCTGCATGGCCGTCCTCGCGCACCACCCGACGGCTATTACCCCGCGCCACTATGTCATCTGCCGCACCGCTCCGTCCGACCCGGCCGACCCCGCAGCCTGGCCCGCACCGCTGGCCGCCGGCACCGGTCGCGCCTGAACCCGCTAAGCGGTGCTGAGGCTTGCGGGACCGGCGAGCAGCCGCCAGTCCCGGTCAGGCTCGCGAATGGCGCCGACCAGGATCCGCCGCAGGCCGGCGGCCCAGCCCGCCACGGTGCTCTCGTCGAACTCGTCAAGGTTGAATAGCACGTCTCCGTTTAGCTCGCCGGACGGTCGCACATCCAGCTGCCACACCGTGCCGGTCGGGATGTCGTGGACCTCTGACCCTTGCAACATCCGATCGCTTTCCACACGGGCGCCCTCGGCGATGGGGAAGACGACCTCCTCACCGAGCTGTCTTTGCTGATTGGCGATGATGAACTGTGATGTGCGCAGGTCTTCGCGTGACTTTGTGAAGTCGGGGAAGGTCTGCTCGATCACGTCGACCGGGAGCTCGTACGTCATGGCGTCGATGAAGGTCTCCCTGGTGGCCATGACAACATCGCGGAAGCTCGTGCAGTCAGCGATGTCGGTACGGAAGGGCACGCAGTTGAGGAACAGCCCCATGGTGTTCTGGAACTGCTCCTCGTTCCGGCCCGCGGTGAATGCCCGGATCGCCAGGTCGGTGGCGCCGGTGAGCTGGTGAGCCAGGACGTAGAAGGCCGAGAGCATGACCGTGAACAGAGTACTGCGGGTGGCCGTGGCCAGCGCGGAAGCGGCGGCCATGACCTCGGACTCGATGTTGTGGACGTGCATCGAGTAGGGCCTGGAATAGCTGTCGGGGTGCCCGTGGTCATTCGGCATGGTGAATTCACGCGCGCCGTCAAGCTTGTTCCGCCAGTAGGCCGGCGCGCCGTCGGCGGCGGTGCTGGTGGCGTTGGCTCGCTGCCAGCCGGCGTATTCGCGGTATTGCCGCATCGGCGGCAGCACCGCCGGAATGCCGGTGCGCCGGGCCGTGTAGAAGGCTCCCAGGTCACGGAGGATGACCTGCATCGACCAGCCATCCGATACTGAGTGGTGCACGGTCAGGAGCAGGACGCTGTCCCGGTCGTCGAACCTGCACAGCACCACCTTCATCAGCGGTACCTCGCGGGCGCTGATCGAGCCTGCCTCGGCCTCGAGGAACAGTTCCTGGACGACCAGATCCCTGGACCTGCCGGTGACCGGCGGCAGGTCCCTGACCTCCAGCGGCACCCGGCACGGCGGCAGCACCATCTGATACGGCGGATCAGCGTCCCTGACCACCAGGGTGCGGAGCAGCTCATGGCGCGCCACCACGGCGTCGAGCGAGCCTTGGAGGACCGCGAGGTCCACCTGGCCGGTCACGCGCACCGCGCTGACGATCATGAACCGGGGGCCGAACGTGCCGCCGTCATCACCCTGGTCCAGGGTGATGAACCATTCCTGGGTGAAAGACAGCGGGTACCGAGTCGATTCCGGGTCCAGCGCGAGCGGGGATTCCGTCATTCCGCCATTCCTTTGCCTGTGGCTGCGTCATCACGCTCGCATGGGGTAAAGGCCACCGCACCTTCCCGGTTGCGAGGCGGCCATTTCGACGTGCCCTAAAGACGCTTGTGACCGTCGCCGCCAGGTCGGTGCTGGCGGCGGCGGTCACGTCGCTGCGGTGCGGCCGTTACATCAGCCTGGACACGGCAGCGTCAGGAGGATGGTGCGCTAGGTGGGAAGGCAGGCCTCGAAGCCCGCCGGTGCGGTCTGGTTCGGGTTCGAGCTGAAGAACAGGTTCGCGCACTCGATCACGAATCCCGGGTCCTCCTCAGGAATGTAGTGACCCGAGCCGGGCGCCACTACCGCGTGCACATCCGAGTCCACGTTCGCGAACGAGTCGGCTACGCCGGTCCCGAAGCTGTCCTCGCCGCCCATCGCCACCACCGGTATGGTCAGCTTGGGCGTGGCGGTCTTCGTGTCGAAGGTCGCGTCATCCGGGAAGGCCCGGTAGTAGTTGTAGCCAGCCTCGCGGATGTTCGGGCAGCTGTAATCGCCGTACCAGATGTTCTTGTCCTGGTTGGTGACCGCGCCGGCCTTGGCGGCGAAGCTGTACAGGTAGTTCAGGTACGTCACCTCGGCCAGCCGGTTGTTGATGATGTTCTCCGGAGTCGGCGGGGGAGCCATGTTCAGGAGGAAGTGGAAGCTGAAGCTGTAGGCGGCTTCCAGGCCGAACCCGTTGAGTTCCGAGTCGAGCACCATCAGCCGCTGCACTGACTGCGGATAGAGCCGGGCGTAGGCGTAGCCGATGTTTACCCCGAGGTCATGCGCGAGGATCGAGACGTCCCCGAAGCCCAGCGCGGCGAGCGCCTCGTGAATCCGGGTCGCGGCGTCGGCCGTGGTAAATCCGCCGTCAGCCGGGACCGCCGAGTTGCCCAGCCCAGGCAGGTCGAAGGCGATCACCGTGTGGGTCTTGGCCAGGCTCGGCATGACCGTGTTCCACTCCCACCAGGTCATCGGCCAGCCGTGCAGGAGCACCAGCACCGGTCCTGACCCGCCGATGACGAAGTGCAGGGAATCCCCGGGGATCGGGACCATTCCCTGCGTGAATCCCGCCAGCGTGGGACTCGCGGGAGCCCGGCAAGCGCCGTCCTTGCTGGCCTGCGCTGGTTGCCCGTGTGCCGCCTGCGCGGGTACGGCAGCGACCGCCGCGACCGCGCCGGATGCCCCTAGCGCGACTACCAGGCCGCCGATGGCGTAGCGTCGCCACCCGCGCCCGGGAATGGCCCTAAGCAGCAGCCGCGCTACGGCTGCCGCGGACCGTTTAACTGCATGTGACATGCCAATTCCTCCGATTCGGGCAGAGATTTCCGGCTTGCGTCCCACCCAGTAGGCCTGTGTTGAGATACGCACGCACCTCGTGGATTGCCGTGCTGATCAGGCGTTTCCTGAGAACGCTGGCCTCGGCGCCGAGATAGACGCCCAGGTGAGGCCGCCGGTAGCCAGGTATGGCCTTAGCCTGCGGTACGGAAAACAGCACAGAAAACGTAGCAGATCAGGCGCCGCGGGTTGCTGGCTGTTCAGGAGTCCCCGGCTTTCACCGGTATCCGCAATCCGCAATATGCGGGAGCGGTCAGCAGATGCGATCGTCGACAGTAAAACTCATCAGCGCTGCTGGCCTGGGAGGAAATGGTGCAGAAGACCGATGTTCCGGCGCGAGAGCAGCTTGTTCAGCGCGCGTCCGCGGTCGTGCCGGTGCTGCAGAAGCACGCGGCCTGGTCGGAAGAGAATCGGCGTCTTCACGAGGAGTCGATCGAGGCTCTGGCAGACGCCGGCGTCTTCCGTATGCGGGTACCCCTGCGTTACGGCGGATACGAGTCCGACACGCGGACCCTGGTCGACGTGGCCACCGAGCTCGGCCGGGCCGACGGCTCCGCTGCGTGGACCGCGTCGGTGTACTGGATTCCGGGCTGGATGGTGTGCATGTTCCCGGACCAGGTTCAGGACGAGGTGTTCTCGACCCCGGACGTCCGGGTGTGCGGGACGCTGAGCCCGACCGCGCTGGCCGTACCGACCGACGGAGGCATCGTCGTCAACGGCAAGTGGGGATTCGTCAGCGGGGCGCTGCACAGCCACTGGCAGGAGATCATCGCGGTCTTGGTCGGCGGCGAGGGTGAGCCGATGCCGGTCGTCGCGCTGGTGCCGATATCGGACCTGCAGATCATCGACGACTGGTACACGTCGGGCATGAAGGGGAGCGGCAGCGTCAGCACCGTCGCGACGAACCTGTTCGTCCCGCAGGAGCGCGTGCTGCCGATCGGCGCGATCCTGCAGGGCATGTCCGCCTCGCCGCAGAACGCGGCCGCGGAGATCTACCGGGCGCCGCTGCTCCCGGTCGCCTCCGCATCTTCGCTGGGCTGCGTCCTGGGCATGGCGAAGGGCGCGAAGGACGCATTCTTCGCACGGCTGCCCGAACGCAAGATCACCTATACGGGCTACACCAAGCAAGCCCAGGCACCGCTGACCCACCTGCAGGTCGCCACCGCGGTCAGGAAGATCGACGAGGCGGACTTCCATGCCCACCGTGTGGCGACCCTGGTTGACACCAAGGGCACCGAGAACTCCCCGTGGACCGTTGAGGAGCGGATCCGGGCACGCTCCGACCTCGGTGCGGTGTGCCGGCTCAGCAAGGAAGCCGTCGACATCCTGGCCACGGCCAGCGGCGGCTCGTCCATTTACAGTGACCAGCCGATCCAGCGGATCGCCCGCGACGTGAACGCGGTCACCATGCACGCCCTGATGCACCCGGACACCAACGACGAGTTGTACGGCCGGATCCTGTGCGGGCTCGAGCCCGACACGCTCTACATCTGACCGTCGGGATGGCCCGTGCCGGTCGGCTTACCGCCACCGGCACGGGCCTTGGCGCGGTTTCGTAGGGCCTGGTCGCGGTCGCGATGCCTCGTTCGGCGGAGATGGTCGTTGCTCTGGTGGCGGTGTTGAAGGCCGGCGCCGGCTATGTCCCGGTCGATCTGGCCTACCCGCCGGACCGGATCTCGTACATGCTCGCCGAAGCCCGTCCGGTCGCGATACTGACCACGATGGTGGCCGTGCGTGACCTGCCGGACAGGGCGCCCCGTGCCCTTGCGCTCATCCGGGCGACGTGGCCTCGCTTCACAAGTGACGACACCGGCCGGCCATGTGGCCGGCCAGTGTCGTGGGCAGGGTTGAGCTAACCCAGGGAGCGGGCGAACGTCCGCACGTCGTTGACGAAGAGCTTGGGTTGCTCCATGGCGGCGAAGTGGCCGCCCCGGTCGAATTCGGTCCAGTGGGTGAGCGTGGGCAAGATGTTCTCCGCCCAGCTGCGGATCGGCCGCGACGCGTCCTTGGGGAAGACCGCCACGCCGACCGGCATCGCCAGCGGCCACGGCCCGGCCCAGGTGCGGCCGAAATCAGCGTCGAGGTGCTCGGATTCGTAGTAAAGCTGCGCGCTCGACCCCGCGGTCGCGGTGAGCCAGTACAGCGACACGTTGGTCAGCATGTGGTCCCGGTTCACCGCGTCCTCGGGCCGGTCGGTCGAGTCCGTCCACTCCTTGAACTTCTCCGCGATCCAGGCGAGCTGCCCGACGGGTGAGTCGGTCAGACCGTAGGCGAGCGTCTGCGGGCGGGTGGCCTGGATCTTCATCCAGCCGAAGCCGTCCTGGAAGAAGTACCCGCCGAATTGCAGCCGCTCCATGTCCGCCTCGGAGAGCTGAGATACGAGCTGAGCCATAAGGGCGGGGTCGGGCGGCGGGAGTGTCACGCACATGTTGATGTGCACGCCGGCGACGTGCTCGGGATCGGCGAGGCCGACCCGCAGCGAGATCGGCGAGCCCCAGTCTCCGCCCTGTGCGATGTAGCGGGTGTACCCGAGGCGGCGCATCAGCTCCTTCCAGGCCAGCGCCACCCGTTCGGTGTCCCAGCCGAGCTGATGAGTCGGGCCGGAGAAGCCGTAGCCGGGCATCGACGGGATGACCACGTGGAACGCGTCGGCTGGGTCGCCGCCGTGCGCGGTCGGGTTGACCAGCGGATCGATGACGTCGAGGAACTCCACGAAGGATCCGGGCCAGCCGTGGGTGATGATCAGCGGCGTGGCATTCGGCTCGGGTGAGCGGGCGTGCAGGAAATGCACCTGCACGCCGTCGATCTCGGTCAGGAAGTGAGGGAACTGGTTCATCCGCGCCTCGGCGGCGCGCCAGTCGAAGCTGGTGCGCCAGTACTCGGCGAGCTCCTTGATGTAGCTCAGCGGAGCGCCGCGGCTCCAGCCGACACCGGGCATCTCGTCGGGCCAGCGGGTGGCCGCGAGTCTTTGCTTCAGGTCATCGAGCTGCGACTGCGGGATGTCGACCTTGAACTCGCGCATCGTGCACCTCTTCAGTCTCGTGTCGTCGAGGTGGCCGCCGGCTGGCGCCCCATATGCTGCATCACTCGCCCGACTCGCACGGCGATGTCCGGCCGCATCAGCGACATCGGATCCTCGACCAGACCGGCCACCCGGAGGAACGCGTCGGTGACCACCGGGTCCTGCGTCGCGGCCGCCAGCACCGCCGGGATGTACTGGTTGACTAGGCGGATCTGGTCGGTCCGCTCGCCTTCGACGCCGGGATAGCCGAGGTCGGCGATGGCGGAGAACTGCCACGGCCCGGCGATCTGGCCCGCTATCTCGCCGAAGAACGCCATCGCGTTCAGCGGCCCGGGGATCTGCAGGTGCTTGCGCAGCGTCAGCGCCTCCATCCCGGCGACGGTCATGCCCTGGGCGTACACCGGGTTGAAGCTGCACACGGCGTCACCCATCACCAGCAGGCCGCCCGGGAAGCGGGTCAGCGCCTCGTAGTGGCGCCAGACGCTGGCCGGGAACTTGAACCGCACCGGCTCGTCGACCGGCTCCGCGTCGCGGACCCACTCGTAGTGGATGGGGAGCGGCAGCGACTTGACGTAGTCGGTGAAGCCTTCCGGATCGGTCGGCGCGTGGTCCCCGAGTACCCCGGTGAGCGACAGTTCGACGGTCT
Source organism: uncultured Actinomycetes bacterium (assembly GCA_963819785.1). Taxonomy (GTDB): domain Bacteria; phylum Actinomycetota; class Actinomycetes; order Streptosporangiales; family Streptosporangiaceae; genus Palsa-504. Next base: position 374,898 of record CAWFXW010000037.1, read on the forward strand.
CGCCGTCGGGCAGCAGGTAGCAGAACACGCCGCGGGGAAACACGGGCGTCCCAGCCTGGTTGATCGCGATGTCCTTGGTGAACGGATTGCTCTTGAACCGGTAGTGCCGGGTGGTGTACGCGAGGTCCACCTTGATCTTGTCCTCGGCCGGCTCCGGGTAGCCCAGCTCGGCCAGCCAGGCCGGCATCCGCGAGCCCCGGCCGGTGATGTCGATCACCAGGTCGGCGGACAGTACCTCGGGCTCGCTGCCCGGCTCGCGGCGCTGGATCCGCGCCCCGGTGACCAGCGTCTTGTCCGGTGTCGTCTCCAGACCCACGATGTCGTACTGCTCGAGGAAGCGCACGTTGGGAATGGACTGGACGTGGTTACGGACGTGTTCCTCGAGTATCGGGCGCCCGGAGGACACGCAGATCAGGCCCGAGTCGGAGGCCGCTAGCTTGTGCCCGTTGAAATACCACTGGATCTGCCCGTTGAAGTCGCCGAGCGTCACCCCGGCATCGCTCATACCCTGGGTGAGCCCGGGGAGCAGTTCCTCATAGATCTGCTGGCCCCTGGCCACCAGGCAGTGCGCGTGGCGGCCGTGCGGCACGCCCTTGCGGGCGCCGGTCACGCCGGTCAGCTCGTCGCGGTCCACGACTACCACGTCGGCGTACTTCTCGGACAGGACACGGGCGGCCAGTAGGCCAGCCATGCCGCCGCCGAGCACGACTGCGCGGTTTCCTTGCTGGTCATGCATCACGGTTGCCTCCTGCTTGTCTGGCGCGCTGCACGCTGAAGCGGGGCCGGCGCTGCATTCCGACGGTGGCATCCGGCCCTATGGGGCGCACCTTCCGGATTGCGCGGCGTTGGATTGGCCTGGGCCTTCGGCCGCGGCGCGAACGCCGAGGGCAATCCCGGAGATGCGGCAGGTAGCACCGCACTGTCATCGTCGCCATAGAAATACGCGATGCGAGTTGGACCGGATCCGCGCAGCTCGGGCTGCGCGACGGCTGTCACGAAAAGGCGGATCGGGGCAACATGGTGGATTCCAATTCCATTCAGGAGCGCTTTGCCTGGGTAATGACGCGGACGCCGGACGCGATCGCGGTGTCGTCGCCCGCGGAGGCTGTGACCTACGCCGAGCTTGACGAGCGGGCCAATCGCATTGCGCGTCGGCTGATCGACCTGGGCGTAAGGCCTGAAGACCCGGTCATGGTGCTCCAGGAACGGTCCGTCGAAATGGTTGCCTCGATCCTGGGCATCGTGAAAGCCGGCGCCCTATATCTGCCCCTGCACAGCGCATATCCGTTGCCGCGTCTGCAGTGGATCGCCGACAACGTGGGCAGGCCCGTGCTGCTGGCCGACGCGATCATGCGCGAACGAGGACTACCTGCGGTTCCCGCGACTGTCTTCGTCGACTCCGACGTGGAGCTGCGCTCGCTGCCCGGCACCGACCCTCACATTCGGACCGGGCTTGATCACCTGGCGCACGTGATCTACACCTCGGGCTCGACCGGCGACCCGATGGGGGTCGCCGTCACCCACCGCGGCGTTCTCGGGCTGGCGCTCGACTCCTGCTGGGATAGCGGGGGCCAGGAGCGCATCTTGATGCTGGCGCCGTACGCGTTCGCCGTTTCCACCTACGAGCTGTGGGTGCCACTGATGCGCGGCGGCCACCTGGTCCTCGCGCCGCCTGGCCACCTGGACGTCGGCACGGTGCGGAGGCTGATCACCGAGCACCAGATCTCCGCCGTACACGTGACGGCCGGCCTATTCCGGGTGGTTGCTGACGAGGCGCCGGGGTGCTTCGCCGGCGTGCGCGAGGTGTTGACCGGCGGCGACGTGATCTCGGCCAAGGCGGTGCGCCAGGTGCTCGAGGCGTGCCCTGACACCGTGGTCCGCGCAACGTATGGGGCGAGCGAGATGGCGGCGTTCATCACCCATTCGCCGATGCGGGCGCCTTACTCCATGGGCCCGACGGTCCCGGTTGGCCGCGGCATGGACCACACCCGGCTGCACGTGCTCGACGAGCACCTCAGGCCGCTGCCGGCGGGCGAGGTCGGTGACCTCTACGTTGCTGGAGACCGCCTCGCGCGCGGCTACTACCGGCGGTCCGGCGTCACGGCCGAGCGGTTCGTCGCCGATCCGTTCGCCAGGGCCGGCCAGCGCATGTACCGCACGGGGGACCAGGTGCGGATGCGGCAGGACGGGCTGATCGAATTCGTCGGACGCTCAGGTGACCAGGTCAAGATCCGCGGATACCGGGTCGAACTGGCCGAGGTCGAGAGCGTGCTCGCGAGGTACCGCGGGCTGGCGCACGTGGTCGTGGTCGCGCGTGAGGTCGAAGACGGCGAGAAGCGCCTCATCGCTTACCTTGTCGCCGAGGCGGGCCAGGTCGACGTCGATGGGCTACGAGCACACGCGACCGAACTGCTGCCCGAGTACATGGTGCCGTCGGCCTTTGTCACGCTCGATTCGCTGCCATTGACCCCGAACGGGAAGGTGGACCGCAAGGCGCTGCCCGAGCCCGTCGTGGAAGCCTCGCCGAACTACCGCGCACCGCAGACCGCCCGGCAGGAGATCCTTTGCTTGCTGTACGCAGAGGTGCTCGGCGTGCCCAGGGTCGGTCTCGACGACAGCTTCTTCGACCTGCACGGAGAGTCGCTCATGGCGATGCGGCTGGTCAGCTCGATCCAGGACCGTCTGAGTATCGAGCTGCTGGTCTCTGACATCTTCGACGCGCCCACCGTTGCCGAGCTCGACCGGCAGCTTGAGAAAGCCTTGCAGCAGTCGCAAGCCTGAGGCCGGGAGACGGGCGAGATGACCGACGAACGGCCAGCGCTCTCGCTGAACCAGAAGTTCTTGTGCTCCCTGGATCACGGCGAGACCGCGGGAGCGCTCAGCCACTGGTATACGATCACCAGCGGGCTGAGGCTGCGCGGCAACCTTGACGTTGGCGCGCTTTCCGCGGCCCTCGATGACGTCGTGGCCAGGCACGAGATACTCCGCACCGTCCTGCACGAGGACGACGGCGGGTGGTACCAGCGGCTGCATCCGCCGGGCCCGGTCAGCCTGGAAGCGCGTCGAGCCGGCCCGGCTGACTCGGCGGACTCAGCCGAGCGCGCCGCCTACGACTTCGTGGACGACGTCGAATCTGAGCCGCTCAGCCACCGTGAGGTGCCGCTGCTGCGGGCCGTGCTCGGCAGGCTCGGCGCGGACGATCATGTGCTCGCGCTCACCACGCATCACGTCGCGTCCGACGCGTGGTCCATGCAGGTGATCATCACCGACCTCGCCGCCTGTTACGCCGCCCGGTCTGCCGGGCGGGCACCGGGCCTGCCCGCCGCGCGCCAGTACCGCGAGTTCGCCGAGTGGCAGCGGGCCACCGAGGCGTCCTGGTCCGGCATCGCCGACGGGTACTGGCGGGACCGCCTGCGCGGCGCTCGCCTGCACGCGCTTCCGGCCAGCCGGGTGCTGCTCGAAGGTGCCCCCGATCCGTACTCGGTGCACCGGTTCGTCATCGGCAGGGAGCTGACCGAGGCGGCGGCCCGGCTCGGCCGGTCGACCCGCAGCTCCCTGTTCGTGGTGCTGCTCGCTGCCTATAACCTGCTGGCCAGCCAGCTGACCGGGGAATCCGACCTGGTCGTGCCGACCTTCACGGCCGGACGCGCTGAGCCGCGCTTCGCCGGCGTGGTGGGGCCGCTGTACAACTTCCTGCCGATCAGGACCGACGTGGGCCGCTGCGGCAGCTTCGCCGACGTCATCACCCGGACCAGGGCCAGCTGCCTGCAGGCCTACGCGAACGACATCCCGTTCCCGCTGATCCAGGCGCAAGCCGGAGACCTGATGGAGCCGTGCGGCGATGATCACCTGGCGGTCTGCGCGTTCGAGATGTTTCCGCCACCCGTGCTGGCCGGCATCGAGCGCACCGGCGACATCAGGTACACCGAGCTGCGCGGCAAGCGCACGTCCAGGTCCGTCGGGGGGAGTACCCCGAAGGGCATGCTGTGGGCGCTTGACCACCTCCGGTCCGGAGAGCTGGCCGCCGTCATCCGGTTCAGCCGGGACCGGGTCGACGAAGGCGCCGTCGCGGGGATCGCGACGCAGTACCGTCACGTGCTTTCCGCATCGGTGGCCGAGCCGGGCACGCAGTTGGTCAGGTCATGAATCTATCCCCCGAGAAGGAGCGTGAACCATGAGTACCACCAGTGCCGGACAGCCAGCGGTGACGCAGACCGAGCGAGCGCCGCTGTCGCTGAATCAGGAATTCGTCTGCCTCTTCGACTCCGGTGGTGAGGACGGGCCGTTCGGTCCGCACTACCACATCGTCGAGGCCTGGCGGGTCACCGGGCAGGTCGATGTCGCCGTGCTGCGGCACGCGCTACGCGCTGTCGTGGAGCGGCACGAGGCGCTGCGCACCGTGATCGTGCGTGACGGCGACGACAAGTACCAGGAGATCTTCCCTGCCTCGATGCCCGAACTCTCGGTGCGCGACCTGCCCGCCGTGCCGGGCAAGTCACGCGATCAGCAGGCGGAGGAGCTGATCCGAGAGCTCGAGAACGACACGATCGAGGCGGATCAGCCGCCGCTCATCAAGGCCGTGCTGGCCGGGTTCGATGACCAGGACTCGGTGCTCGCCCTGATCACGCACCATATCGCCACCGACGGCTGGTCGGTCCGGGTGATCATCCGCGACCTGGTCAACCGCTACGCGGCCCAGAAGGGCTTCGATGTGCCCGCGCTGCCGGAGGCGCCGCAGTACCGGGAGTTCGCCGCCTGGAGCCGCGAGGCACCCGACGCTCAGCCGCCCGGCGCCGTCGAACACTGGCGCAAGACGCTGTCGGGCGCCCTGATCAGTGCGCTGCCCACCGACTTCGCGCGGTCGGCCGGCGTGCCGCATACGACCGGCGCGTACCGCTTCTCCATCCCCGCCGACCTGGCCGCGGCCGCTACGAAGCTGGCCGCCGAGAGCCGGAGCACGACGGCCATCGTGCTGCTCGCCGCATACCAGGTCGTCGTGCAGCGAAAGCTCGGGTCCAAGGACGTCATCGTGGCGACCTTCACTCCCGGCCGCGGCGGCCGACTGTTCCAGGACACCGTCGGGTCGTTCTTCAACTTCATCCCGTTGCGTACCGAACTGACCGGCTGCGCAACGTTCCGCGAAGTGCTCGAGCGGACCCGCCGGACCTGCCTGGATGCCTACTCTCGTGACATCCCGAGCATTCACATCTTCGGGCTTGCGCCCGAACTGATGGGGCCCGCCATGTCAGATAACGCGGCCGCCGCCGTGTTCCAGGTATTTCCCGACCCGGTACTGCTCGCCGACAACACCCCCGGCGACCTGAAGTTCGTCGAGATCTCCCGGGAGCCGCGAGGTCAGGAACGGACCTCGGCCATGCCGGACGGGATGTTGTGGACGCTGAGCAACGCCCCGTCGGGCGGCATGACCGCGGCGATCACGTTCAAGCGCAACATCTTCGGCGATGAGACGATCGGCGCGATGGCGGACGAGTTCTCCGACGTGCTGCGCCAGGTCCTGGCGTCGCCCGACGCACCGCTCCAGCTCGGCTAAGCGACAGGGCCCGGGCTGCTGCGCAGCCCGGGCCCTGTGGGTGGCCAGCCGGGAATCAGTCGTCGATCGCCCCGTAGGCCAGGGTCCAGAAGTCGCGGTAGATGTCCGGCGGGGTGAAGACGAACTTCGCGCAGCCGGTCATCAGGATCATGTCCAGGTCCTCGCCGGGGTCCGCGTACCAGATCGAGCCGAGCCCGCCGTTCCAGCCAAACCGCCCGACCGGCTCGGCAAAGCCGTCCCGCTTGGTGACCACCGACATGCCCAGTCCCCACCCGTGATTGACGAGATAGGGCGCGAACGGGCCGGATTCCTGCTTCTGCTCGGACGTGAGCTGATCCGCGGTCATCATCTCCACCGACGCCCGGGACAACAGGCGGCCGCCGTCGTACCTGCCCTGACGCAGCATCATTTCCCCGAAGGCCAGGTAGTCCGGCACGGTCGAGACCAGGCCGCCCGCACCGGACGGGAAAGCCGGCGGCCGGCGCCACATGCTGTCGGCGACGGCGTCGTAGACGTCAACCCCGTTGTCGTGGTAGCCGGTGGCCAGCCGGGCCAGGCTCGCGGCCGGCACGCTGAAGCCGGTGTCGGCCATCTTCAACGGCTCGAAAATCCGCTCGCGCAGAAATTCATCGAACGGCTGGCCCACGGCGCGCGCGATCAGCACGCCGAGCACGTCCGAGCCGGTGTTGTACATCCAGCCGGCGCCGGGTTGATGCATCAGCGGCAGCGTGCCGAGGCGGCGTATCCACTCATCGGGCCCAGGCGTGTTCACCGGGTCCGGCGGACCCTGACCCAGGTGCAGTTCCTCGATCGCCTGCTGGATGGGATAGGTGCCGGGCGGCGCGATGACCATGCCGAGGCCCCAGACGAACGTGAGCAGGTCGCGCACGGTGACCGGCCGGGTGGCCGGCACCGTGTCGTCCAGCGGGGCGTCCGGGCTCCGCAGCACCACGCGGTCGGCGAGTTCGGGCAGCAGCCGGTCCACCGGATCCTCGAGGCGCAGCTTGCACTCCTCCACGCAGATCATCACCGCCGCGGCCGTGATCGGCTTGGTCATGGAGGAGATACGGAAGATCGTGTCGTTCTGGATTGGCGTGCCGTCCAGGTCGGCCGCGCCGATTGGCTCGATCACCGCGTCGCCTCGCCGGCTCACCGCCAGCACGAGTCCCGGTACCTCGCCACGCTCGACGTAGCCCGCCATGACGTCGCGCATGCGCGCGAGCCGCGATTTCGACAATCCGCCGCCACTCATGTCCTGGTTCCCTCCATATGCATGTCGTCAATTCCCGACGGCCGTCAATTCCCGACGGTGGCACCGGAGTTCCGGCCGGCGCATCTCCTTCCTTGCCTCGTGTCCCAATAGCGCCATAGGGCCGGGGGCAACCTCGAAGATGTGCGGCTATGCGGCATCGCCGCAAGGTGAGTGAGTTAGGGTGCCGCCTTACCAGGGAGAAGTTTGTGGAAGCCGTGAAGATCCCGTCGGGAGCCGAGCTTGTTCAGCGGGTGGCGGATATCGCGCCTGTGCTGCGGGCAAATGCGCTCTGGGGTGAGCAGAACCGCCGCCTGGCCGATGAGGTGGTCGACGCGATGGTCGGCGCCGGCGTCCTGCGCATGCTCGTTCCGACGCAATACGGCGGCTACGAAAGCGACATGCAGACGATCGTCGACGTGGGCATCCAGCTCGGTCGCGCCGACGGGTCGCCGGCCTTCTGCGCGACCGCGTGGTGGGCGCAGTGCTGGGCGGTGGCGCACTTTCCCGATGCGGTCCAGGATGAGATCTTCGGAGACAGCCCCGACGTGCGGATCTGCGGCACCCTGGTGCCGAACGGCAAGGGTGAGATCACCAAGGACGGCGCCGTGGTGTCCGGCGAGTGGGGGTTCAACAGCGGCGCCTGGCACAGCCAGTGGAAGTTCTTCTCCACGCTGGCGCTCAACCCGGCCGGCGAGATCGAGCCGATCGCGTGCGTCGTGCCGATGAGCGACCTGGAGATCGTCGACGACTGGGATGTCGCCGGCCTGCGCGGCACCGGCAGCGTTACCCTGATCGCCAGGGACGTGTTCGTCCCGCGGGAGCGCTTCCAGTGGATGAGCCAGGTCGCGCGCCAGGAATACGACTCCGTGCGGAACGCCGACTCGCCCTGTTACCGCGGCCCCATCATCGGGGTGCTGTCTAACATCAACACCGGCAAGCAGGTCGGGCTGGCGCAGGCCGCCAGGGAGGCGTTCCTCGAGCGGATCCACCGACGCACCATCCAGCACACCAACTACGCGACGCAGGCCGAATGGCCCGTCACCCACCTTCAGGTGGCCGAGGCGGACCTGAAGATCGACGAAGCCGAGTACCATGCCCGCCGGCTCGCGGCCCTGGTGGACCACAAGAACTTCAGCAATGAGCCGTACACGATTCGCGAGCGGGCCTACTGCCGGGTCGCGGTCGGCCGGGTGTCACAGCTGTGCTGCGACGCGGCCAATATCTACAACATGGCCAACGGCGCGAGCGGCATTTACAGCTCGATGCCGATCCAGCGCATCCAGCGCGACCTCCAGGCGATCAGCCTGCACGCCGTCAACATGCCGGTCAAGAACTATGAGCTCTACGGCCGGGTGCTGTGCGGCCTGGAGCCGAACACCTTCTTCATCTAGCCTGCTGCGATTCGGCGAGGAGCCCCACGTAGCCGATGTCCACGAGCGGCATCCCCTCGGGGAGCTGTGCGGCCGCGTAGGCCGAATGCGACGAGCAGCAGTACTTGCACTGGTTCAGGGACGAGACGTAGGAAGCGATCAGCTCCCGTTCGCCTCGGGTCAAGGTGTTCGGCTCGCGCAGCAGGACTTCCACCAACTCGTCCAGCGGCCGTGCCGTCTCCGGCCGGAACCGGAACAAGCCCCGGATGCCTGGTTCATCTGAGTTAAGAGTGATGTGCGCCAAGGCAGTTTCCTTTGAGTCGGCGGTTACGAATGCTCACCGCGGAGCACGGGCTAGTCCCGTGGCCCTGTCAAGCCGTGCAATCCGACGGACTTCTCGTGTATTGCGCTGGCGGCCAGGGATTCTCGCGCAATGAGCAAGGTCCGAGATGGGAGCGGGACGGCCGCTGCCGCAGATTGAGGCGTATGCAGTCATCGACATGCCGCTATGTGCCAGGCATCCCAACTTGTCAGCTGTGAGGGAGAATCATGTCCACTACGCGCACCAGGCTGCGCCGCCTCGTGCCCGCAATTGTGCCTATCCCGCTACTGCTGGGGCTAATGGTCGGCGCGAACGTAGCAGTTGCGTCGTCCGCGAACGCCAACCAGGTCGCGGCGTCGTACAAGTTCGAGGGCATGCCGATCGCGATGCCGCCGGGTTACAACCCGACTGGCACGCTCCGCCCGGTGAACGGCGCCTATCAGCACCTGGTGTCGTGGATCTCGTCGGTGGGCGCCAGCATCGCGATGACCGACGTAACCGGTCATGGCCTGTCCGACGGCATGTGCATCGTCGACACGCGGACCAATGACGTGATCATCACCTACGCGCCGACCGCGTCGGCGGCGGACCGGTTCACGCCGTTCGCGCTGAACCCGGCGCCGCTGCCCTACACCTCGGTCATGGCGCCGATGGGCTGCGTGCCCGGCGACTACAACGGCGACGGGCGGATGGACTTCCTGGTCTACTACTGGGGCCGCACCCCGATCATCTACCTGGCGCGTTCGAACGCGACCGGTCCTTCGGCCAGTGCCTATAAGCCGGTGGAGATCCTGCCGGAAGACGTGAACGGGCAGTACAGCGGGCCGGACTGGAACACCAACGCGGTATCCGTCGCCAACTTCGAGGGCAACGGCCACCCCGACCTGTTCGTCGGGAACTACTTCCCGGACTCCGCGGTGCTCGACCCCAACGGCATCAACAACGTGCAGATGCCGTCGTCGCTGTCCGACGCGCAGAACGGCGGCGGCGACTACATGTTCCAGTGGCTCGGCGGCACCGCGGGACCGAACCCGACCGTGAGCTACCAGATCGTCAAGAACGCGATCCCGTACGCCGACTCGACCGGGTGGACGCTGGGTGCGGCCACCGCGGACCTGACCGGTAGCGGGCTGCCCGACCTGTACATCGCGAACGACTTCGGGCCCGGCCACCTGCTGTACAACCAGTCCACCCCCGGGCATCTCAAGTTCGGCGTGGCGTGGGGACAGCGCGGGGCGCTCACGCCCAAGTCGTTCGTGCTCGGCCGGGGATCGTTCAAGGGCATGGGCGCCGACTTCGGCGACCTCGCCGACAACGGCCGGTACGACCTGATGATCAGCAACATCACCACCCCCTGGGGCCTGCAGGAAAGCAACCTCGTGTTCATGAACCAGGCGAGCAGCGGCCAGCAGATGAAGCAGGACCTGGCGCGCAGCGTGGCGCCCTTTAACCAGGAAGCCGAGCAGATGGGCATGGCCTGGACCGGCTGGACCTGGGATGTCAAGTTCGGCGACTTCCTGAACAACGGGAACCTTGATGTCGTCCAGACCGACGGTTTCATCCAGGGGACGATCGATCGCTGGAACTGGCTGCAGGAAATGGCCATGACCAACGACGACCTGCTCAGCAACCCGGCGAACTGGCCGCTGGTCGAGCCGGGCGATGACATCGCGGGCCACCAGTGCCCCGCGTTCTACGCCGACGGCGGCAACGACCAGTTCGTGAACATCAGCCAGCAGCTCGGCATGTGCACGGCGGCCGGTCAGACGCCGACCAGGGGTGTCGGCACGGCGGACGTGCAAGGCAACGGCGCGCTGGACTTCGCGCTGGCCCGGCAGTGGGGAGCGCCGATCTTCTACCAGAACGAGTCGCCGAACCTCGGGCACTACCTCGGCCTGAACCTCTACCGGCCGACGACTGACGGCAGCACCCCGGGCCAGGGCCTCGAGGGCCTCGGCACCCCCGCGTACGGGACGACGGTCACCATCGACACTCCCGGACACACCCAGGTCTCTCAGCTCGACGGCGGCAGCGGCAGCGCGGGTAAGCGCAGCTTCGAGGTCTCCTTCGGGCTCGGCTCCTACACCGGGCCGGTCACGGTGCACCTGCACTGGGTCGACAACAGCGGCCAGCAGCACCAGCAGGCCATCACCCTCACCCCCGGTACCCACAACCTGATGCTCACCAGCACCGCGACGGAGGTTGCCAGCTCATGACCGCCACGATCCAGGCACAGGACGGCGCGCACACCACGCCGCCGCCCGCGAAGGCGAAAAGCCGGCCGACCCGCGCTATCTTGCGCTCCGTAACTTCGCGATCTCGATAAGCGCGTTCCAGGTCTTCGGCTACACCCTGCTGGGTTTCGAGCAGCCCTGGCTGTTCGCCCTGTTCGCGGTCATCACCGGATACACCCTGGACCTCAGCCTCGAGACGATCAGCGCCTGGGCCTACCAGCGCAGCCCGGAGTACCGCGGTCGCGGGCTGCGCGGCCTGTACGAGTTCCTGCTGCCCGCGCACATCACCTCACTCGCGGTCAACATGCTGCTGTACTCCAACAACCAGTACTGGCCGATCATGTTCGGCGTGGGCGTGGCGGTCGGCTCGAAGTACGTGCTGCGGGCGCCGATCGCCGGCCGGATGCGCCACTTCATGAACCCGTCCAACCTCGGCATCAGCGTCTGCCTGCTGCTGTTCGCCCGCTGGATCAGCATCTCGCCGCCGTACATGTTCTCCGAGTGGGCGAGCTCCTACTTCCGCCTGTTCATCCCGATCGTCATCCTGGTCTCCGGGACCGTGCTCAACACCATGCTCACCAAGCGGGTCGCGCTGATCGTCGGCTGGATGGGCGGCTTCTTCATCCAGGCGTTCGTCCGGCACTGGCTGTGGGGCGTCCAGCTGAACACCGCGCTCACCGTCATGACCGGTATCGCGTTCATCTTGTTCACCAACTACATGATCACCGACCCCGGCACCACCCCGTCGCGGCCGCGTGCTCAGTTCATGTTCGGCAGCAGCGTGGCCTTCGTCTACGCCGTGATGATGCAGTTCAACATCGTCTACACCCTGTTCTTCGCGACCTCGGTCGTGTGCGCCTTCCGCGGCCTGGGCTGGTGGGGCGCGTACTGGATGAAGCGGCGCCGGTCCGCGGGTGCCGGACCCACGGGCGTGACCATGGTCGACCCGGGCGCTGTGATTGACGCTCCTGCCAGCAACGGTGCTGGCGGGAAGGTACCGGCGGGAGAAACGGTCACCGCATGAGCATGCCCATCGCCGTCGTCGGTATCGCCTGCCGGTATCCCGACGCCAGCTCTCCCGCGGAACTGTGGGAGAACGTCCTCGCCGGGCGAAGAGCCTTCCGCCGCATACCGGATGAACGCCTCCGCCTCGAGGACTACTGGTCAGCCGACCGCGCGGCCCCGGACAAGATCTACTCGGACAAGGCCGCCGTCATCGAGGGCTTCGAGTTCGACCGGGTGAAGTACAAGATCGCCGGCAGCACCTACCGGACCACCGATCTGACGCACTGGCTGGCGCTGGACACCGCGGCCCGCGCGCTCGAAGACGCCGGGTTCCCCGACGGCGAAGGGCTGCCGAAAACGGCCACCGCCGTGATCGTCGGCAACACCTTGACCGGCGAGTTCACCCGGGCCAACCTGATGCGGCTGCGCTGGCCCTACGTCCGGCGGACGGTGGGCGCCGCACTGAAGGAGATGGGGTGGGATGACAGTGAGCTTGCCACCTTCCTGTCCGGCCTCGAGGCCCGGTACAAGAGCGCGTTCCCGCCGGTCGACGAGGACACGCTCGCGGGCGGCCTGGCGAACACGATCGCGGGCCGGATCTGCAATCAGTTCGACTTCAAGGGCGGCGGCTTCACCGTCGACGGCGCGTGCTCATCCTCGCTGCTTTCTGTGCTGACCGCCTGCACCGCGCTCCGCGACGGCCTGAGCGACGCGGCGGTGGCCGGCGGCGTCGACCTGAGCATCGACCCGTTCGAGATCATCGGCTTCGCGAAGACCGGGGCCCTGGCCACCAGCGAGATGCGGGTCTACGACCGGCACTCCAACGGCTTCTGGCCGGGGGAGGGCTGCGGCATGCTCGTCCTGATGCGTCAGGACGACGCCGAAGCGCGGGGACTGCGGATCTACGCGACGATCGCGGGGTGGGGATATTCCTCCGACGGCAAGGGCGGCATCACCCGGCCGGAGGCGGCCGGGCACCGGCTGGCGCTCAGCCGGGCCTATCAGCTGGCGGGATTCGACATCGGCACCGTGGGGTACCTGGAGGGACACGGCACCGGGACCGCGGTCGGTGACGCCACCGAGCTGGGCGTCTTCACCGAGGCGAGGCGCGCCGCCAGTCCCGCCGGGGCGACCGCCGCGATCAGCACCGTCAAGGGAAACATCGGGCACACGAAGGCGGCCGCGGGTGTCGCCGGGCTGATCAAGGCCACCATGGCCGTGCATAACCAGATCATCCCGCCGGGTACCGGCCATTTCGACCCCCATGCGATCCTGACCGGGGACTCCCCGGCACTGCGGGTGCCGCAGACCGCGGAACTGTGGCCGCAGGACCAGCCCATCCGCGCGGGCGTCTCGTCCATGGGGTTCGGCGGGATCAACGCGCACGTGGTCCTCGCCGCGCACCGCGACGCGCAGGCGGCGCGCCGCACCGGCCTGGACTCGCGCACGATCCGGCTGGTCTCCTCGCGCCAGGACAGCGAGCTGCTGCTGCTCGACGCGGTCAGCCCCGCTGACCTGTCCGGTCGGCTGACCAGCCTGGCCGCCTTGTGCCGCCGTCTGGCCTTCGCCGAGCTGGGCGATCTGGCCGCGACGCTCGCCCGCGAACTCGGCCCCGGGCCCGTGCGCGCGGCGGTCATCGCCGCCACCCCGGACCAGGCCGCGGATCGCCTCGACGCGCTGGCCCAGCTGCTCGACGGTGGCGCCAGCGAAGCGTTCGACGTGCCGGGCGGGCTGTTCCTCGGCCGCGCGGCGCAACCTCCCCGGATCGGATACCTGTTCCCCGGGCAGGGATCAGGCAAAGGCACCGAGGGCGCGCTCAGGCGGCGGTTCGCCGTGGTCCGAGACCTCGGCCCGGCGTTCAGCGCTCCCGCGGGCGCCGACCCGGCCGCCACCGCCATCGCGCAGCCCCGCATCGCGCGCTCCTCGGTCGAGGGCCTGCGGGTGCTCGCCCTCCTCGGCATCGAGGCCGAGGCAGCCGTGGGGCACAGCCTCGGGGAACTGACCGCGCTGCACTGGGCGGGCGCGATGGATGAAGCCGGACTGCTAGCCCTGGCCGCCGAGCGAGGCCGGGTCATGACGCAGGCCAGCGAGGGCGGCGGCGCCATGGCCAGCATCGCGGCGGGCCCGGACCAGGTCGAGCCGCTGCTGCCCGGCGCGAACGGCGCGAGCAGTGCGAATGGCGCGAGCAGTGCGAACAGCGCGAGTGCCGCGAACGGTGCGAACGGTCATGGCGCGGAGGTCGTCATCGCCGGTTATAACGGCCCCGCCCAGACCGTCATCTCCGGTCCGGCCGAGGCGGTCGAGCGCGTATGCCGCGCGGCGGCAGCGGCCGACCTGGTCACGAGCCGGATCCCGGTATCGCATGCGTTCCATTCCCCGATGGTGGCGCCGGCCGCGGCGGGGCTGCAGCGCTACCTGACCGACCTGGAGTTCAGGCCGCTGACCCGGCGGGTCCTGTCCACCGTCACAGGTGAGGCGCTGCCGGCCGATGCGGACCTGCGGGAACTGCTGGTACGGCAGGTACGCGAACCGGTCAGCTTCAGTGCGGCGGCCGGTCAGCTGGCCGCGACCGCCGACCTGCTGATCGAGGTCGGGCCCGGGCGGGTGCTCTCCGGGCTGGCAACAGGGATCGCGCCGGACGTTCCGGTGATTCCGCTGGACACCGACGGTACGTCGCTGTCCGGCGTGCTGTCGGCGACTGCCGCGGCTTACGTGCTCGGCGCTCCGGTCCGGGCCGATGCCCTCTTCGCCGATCGCTTTACCAGGCCGTTGCCGCTGGACAAGCAGTTCAGGTTCTTCGCCAGCCCGTGCGAATCGGCGCCCGCGGACTCGGTAACCGCCGATTCGGTGACCGCGGGCTGGGCGGCCGCCGCGCCGCCCGCCGGGCTCCACGCCGATTCCGGAACGGGAAACCACGGCTCGTTCGGAGAAAATGACGGCGACCAGCCGCGCGACAGCCTGCAGATCTTGCAGCGGCTGGCCGCCGAGCGGGCCGAACTGCCGATCGATGCCGTGCGCCCGGACAGCCATCCGCTCGATGAGCTGCACATGTCCTCGATAACCGTCGGGCAGATCATGAACCAGGCGGCGCGGGAGCTCGGCGTGTCCGCGCCGATGGTGACGTCCGCCTTCGCCACGGCGACCCTGGCCGACCTGGCGCGGGCGCTCGACGAGCTCGCGGACACCGCGCTGCCGGCGGACGCCGACGCGGACCTGCCACCCGAAGGCATCGGGCCCTGGGTCCGCGCGTTCTCGGTCGAGCTCATCGAGACCGCACGACAGGGCCGCGTGGCCACCCAGGCCGACGGGACGTGGGAGATATTCTCGACGCCCGGCCACCCGCTGAGCAGGGCACTGAGCCAAGCGCTGCGTGCGGCCGGGATCGGCGACGGCGTCGCGCTGCTGCTACCGCGGGACTGCGGTCCCGAACACGCCGGCCTCATGCTCCAGGCGGCCCGGGCCGCGTTGTCGCACGCCGGGCCGTGCCGCTTCGTGGCCGTCCAGGACCGGCGCGGTGCCGCCGGCCTGGCCAAGACGCTGCACCTGGAAGCACCCGCGGTGCCGGTCACCGTCATCACCCTCCCGCTGGCCGCTAAGGTTCCGGCCACGCGTGCCGCGGAACTCGCGGACGCGATCGTGGCCGATGTCGCCGCGACCGAGGGTTTCAGCGAGGTGCATTATGACGCGGCGGGTGCCCGCCGGGTCCCCCTGCTGAGGCCGGTCACGGACCTGGCCGAGCACGGCTCCGAGCTTCCGCTCGGACCCGGCGACGTGCTCCTGGTCAGCGGCGGCGGGAAGGGCATAACCGCCGAATGCGCGCTGACGCTGGCCCGCGACACCGGCGCGGCGATCGCCCTGCTCGGGCGATCAGATCCCGCGGATGACGCCGAGCTCGCGGCCAACCTGGGCCGGATGGACGCGGCCGGCGCGAGGTATGTCTACCTCCAGGCCGACGTGACCACCGCCAGCGAGGTGGCGGCGGCCGTGGCGCAGATCAGCGCCGAACTCGGCCCGGTCACGGCCATCTTGCACGGCGCCGGCCGCAATGCCCCGGTCCCGCTGGCCGTCCTGGACGAGGCCGCTTTCCACGCGACGCTCGCACCCAAGATCGGCGGGCTGGAGGCGCTGCTGGCCGCGGTCGACCCGGCCTCGCTCAAGCTGGTGATCACGTTCGGCAGCATCATCGGGCGCGCCGGGCTGCGCGGCCAGGCGGACTATGCCACCGCCAACGACTGGCTCACCGACATGACCAGGCGGCTGCAGGAGACCAACCCGCAGTGCCGGTGCGTGGCCCTTGAGTGGTCGGTCTGGTCTGGCGCCGGGATGGGCGAGAAACTCGGCGTCCTGGAGTCGCTGATCAGAGAGGGCATCAGCCCCATCTCGCTCGACGCGGGCATCGAGATGCTGCGCAGCGTGCTGGCCACCTCGGCGGCGCCGACCAGCCTGGTGGTGATGAGCCGCTCAGGGGGCCTTCCGACCATCGCGCTGGAGCCGAGCGAGTTGCCGCTCAGCCGGTTCATCGACCGGCCGCGGGTGCATTACCCGGGTATCGAGCTGGTCGCGGACGCTGAGTTGTCCGCCGACCGAGACCCCTACCTCGTCGATCACCTGCTCGACGGCGATCTGCTGTTTCCCGCGGTGCTCGGCATGGAGGCCATGGCCCAGGCGGCGGCGGTGCTGGCTGGCCCCGCGCACCCGATCGCGCTGGAGAACGTGGAGTTCCTCCGCCCGATCGTGGTGCCGCCGGACGGCACGGTGACGATCCGGATCGCGGCGCTCAACCGCGGCGAGGGTGTCGACGTCGCCATCCGCAGCAGCGATACCGGTTTCCAGGCCGATCATTTCCGTGCCACGCTCCGGCATCATGGCACCCGTCCCTTCGACGCCGGCCGGCCGGTGCCTTCGGCCCGCACGTCCCGGGTTCCGCTCGATGCGGCGGCCGATCTGTATGGCGGCGTCTTCTTCCAGGGCAAGCGCTTCCAGCGTGTCCTCGGTTACCGCCGGCTCGCCGCCACGTCGTGCGTCGTCGAGATCTCGGCCGGATCCGGTGACGAGTGGTTCGGTTCCTATTTCTCCCGGGCCCTGGTCCTCGGCGACCCGGGCGCGCGCGACGCGTTCATGCACGGGATCCAGTGCTGCGTGCCGAACGCGACACTGCTTCCGGCCGGCGTCGAGCGGATCTATCCGGCGCACCCGGACGACCTCACCGGGCAGGTCATCCTCCTGGCCGAGGAACGGAACAAGGACGGTGACACGTACACCTACGACCTGGACGTCTGCACCGAAGACGGGCGGATCCTGGAGCGCTGGGAAGGGCTGCGACTGCAGGCCGTGCGCAAGACCGACGGCCGCGGGCCGTGGATACCCGCGCTGCTCGGGCCCTTCCTGGAACGGCAGGCCGCGGAGCTTACCGGGTGCGGAGTGCGGTGCGCGGTGGAACCGGATCCGCCGTCGGGCGCGGACGGCCGTGCCGCCAGGCGCCGGCAGACCAAGGTTGCCGTGGGCCGGATGCTGGACCGGCCGGCCGTGGTCACCCACCGGGGTGACGGGAAACCCCAGGTCGCCGACGAAGGCGCCGCGGCCGGAGGCCCAGGCCAATCCAACGCCGCGGCCGGAGGCCCAGGCCAATCCAACGCCGCGGCCGGAGGCCCAGGCCAATCCAACGCCGCGGCCGGAGGCCCAGGCCAATCCAACATCGCCATCTCGGCCTCGCATGGCGGCGGCGTAACGCTAGCCGTGGCAGGCAGCGAGCGCGTGGGCTGCGACGTCGAGAGGATCGAGGAACGGGCGACGGGGGACTGGCAGGACCTGCTGACCGCCGACCAGTTCGCGTTGGCCGAACTGATCCAGCGGGAGCGGCGGGAGGAGCCGGCCGCCGCCGCGACCAGGGTGTGGAGCGCCGTGGAGTGCCTCCGTAAAACGGGCCGGGTTCTCACCGGGCCTATCACGCTCGCTGCTGGCGGCCAGGACGGCTGGGTGCTCCTTCAGTCCGGAGCGGCGAAGATCGCCACCTTCGTCACGTCTGTGCTGGATCAACCGGACCTCGCGGTCTTCACGATTCTGACAGAAGAGGACGGAAATGGAACAGTATTACGAATACCGGCACGTGGTGAGCTTCGAGGAAACGAACCTCGTCGGCAATGTGTATTACGTCAACTACGTGCGCTGGCAGGGACGCTGTCGCGAGATGTTCCTGCTTGAGCACGCACCCACGGTGCTCGATGACCTCCGCGACGGCCTGAAGCTGTTCACGGTCAGCGCGGAGTGCGAGTACCTGTCCGAGGCCACGGCCTTCGACGAGCTGGCGATCAGGATGCGCCTGGAAGAACTGACCCAGACGCAGATCGTTTTCGCCTTCGACTACGTGCGCATCCGGGACGGCCGGGAGGAGCTCGTCGCCAGAGGCCGGCAACGAATCGCGTGCATGCGGGGCGCCAACGAAGCCACCGTCCCGGCGCGGGTACCTGAGCAACTGCGGCGCGCGCTGGAGGGCTATGCGATCAGGGCGCCGCGGCGCGCGTCCGCTGCCGGTACCGGGGGCCGGGCGTGAGCGTGCCGACCATGAGCAGAACCGCCTCGACCAGGACCGCGCTGCGGTCGGTCCTGGGACGATTCGCGACCGGTGTGACGGTCGTCGCCGCAGGCCAGGGGACCCCGTGCGGCATGACGGCCAACGCGTTCACATCGGTGTCGCTCGACCCGCCGCTGATCCTGGTCTGCGTGGATCGCAGTGCCGCCATCTACGACACGGTGCGCGCCGCGGGCAGCTTCAGCGTCTCGATGCTGTCCGCGAACCAGGAGCACGTGGCCAGGTATTTCGCCGATCACTCCCGGCCGCGGGGTGCTGAGGAGTTCAGCAACTTCGAATGGTCGCCCGGGCCGAGCACCGGCGCGCCCATCCTGGACGGGGCGCTTGCCTGGCTCGACTGCACTCTCGTCAACTCGTACGACGGCGGGGACCACGAGATCTTCATCGGCTTGGTCCAGGCCAGTGGTTTCGGGCCGGCCGAAGACGCGCTGCTCTTCTTCTGCGGTGGCTTCCATCGGCCGCAGCTCAGAAAGTCCCGGACCATCGACGGGTGGGGGTGGGCATGACCGTCACCAAGCCCGCCGCGGCGAAGTCTTCGGACGGCGGCCGACGCGACTATCCCGGGCCGTCGCCCCTTGCGGTGCCCGGCCTGCTACGCAAGCTCTGGTTCGACCGGCTGGCCATGCTCACCGACGCCGCCAGCGAGTTCGGCGATGTGGTCAAGTTCGCCATGGGTCCCAAGACCCTCTACTTCTTCAACCACCCCGATCACGCCAAGCACGTCCTGGCGGACAACGCAGCTAACTACCACAAGGGCATCGGCCTGGCGGAAGCCCGGCGTCTGATACTCGGTGATGGCCTGCTCACCAGCGAGGATGAGGTGTGGAAGCACCAGCGCCGGATCATCCAGCCGGCATTCCGGCGCGATCGGCTGGCCGGCTTCGCCGGCGTGGTCACCGACGCGGGCCACGCGCTGGCCGCCAGGCTGAGTGCGCGGGTAGGGGACACCGTCGATCTGTCCGAGGAGATGACGCGGCTGACGATGAGCGTCCTGGGCAAGTCACTGCTCGACGCCGATCTGTCACCGCTACGCATGCTGGGGCAGGCGTTCGAGGTGGCGCAGGACCGGGCC
Organism: uncultured Actinomycetes bacterium; assembly: GCA_963819785.1. GTDB lineage: Bacteria > Actinomycetota > Actinomycetes > Streptosporangiales > Streptosporangiaceae > Palsa-504. Next base: position 394,293 of record CAWFXW010000037.1, read on the forward strand.
ATGTTCGAGATGGTGTCGCTCGGAGCTGTTCCGCTGTGGCTGCCGGTGCCACGCAACCTCCGGTTCCGGCGAGCCCGGGCCCAGCTCGAGGACGCGGTGGAGGTCCTGGTGGCGGGCCGTGCGTATGCCCGCGGAGGGGACGGGACCGACCTGCTCTCGATGCTGGCCGACGCCTACTCCGGCGAGCGGGATGCGAGCAAGCGGTGGCGTGTGCTGCGAGACGAGCTGATCACGATCTTGCTGGCCGGGCACGAGACGACGGCGAGCACGCTGTCCTGGACCTGGTACCTGCTCAGCACTCATCCGGAGGCAGAGACGGCCATTCACGCCGAGGCGGTCGAGGTACTCGGTGATCGCACGCCCGGCCATGAGGATCTAGCCCGTCTGCCCTATACGACGACGGTGATCCAGGAGGCCATGCGGCTCTACCCTCCGGTGTGGGGGCTGACCCGCAAGTCGCTCGCCGCCGACGTCGTCGGCGGCTACCGGGTCCCGGCGGGTGCCGACCTCATGATCTCCCCGTACACCCTGCACCGGCACCCGGGCTTCTTCCCGGACCCCGACCAGTTCCGGCCGGAGCGCTTCGCCACCTCGACCGCGGTAACCACGCACAGGTATGCGTATATCCCGTTCGGTGCTGGTCCGCGTGTTTGCGTCGGGAGCCACCTCGGCATGATGGAGGCGACTTTGATCGCGGCCATGGTGGCGCGCGACTTCCGGTTCGAGCTCGCCGCCGGCGCCCGCCCGCAGCCCGAAGCCATGTTGTCGCTCCGGGTACGAGGGGGACTTCCGGTTAGAGTGTGCCGCGCGTGACCGCCGAGACGACTCCGCAACCCGCCGAGGACGTCGCACACGAGCATCTGCACCGCATCAAGGCCGAACGTGAGACGGTGCTGCGCGGCGACGAGCTCGCCACCGGCAGGCAGCATGCCAAGGGGAAGCTCACCGCGAGGGAGCGGCTGAGGATGCTGCTCGACAGGGGTTCCTTTGCCGAGCTCGATCTTTTCCGGCGGGGCGACGGCACTGCGCGTACGGACGGCGTAGTGACGGGGACCGGTACCGTGCATGGTCGTACGGTATTCGTCTACGCCCAGGATTTCCGTATTCTGGGCGGCTCGCTGGGCAATGCCCATGCCGAGAAGATCCACAAGGTCATGGATCTGGCGCTCTCGGCCGGCGCGCCCCTGATCGCGCTCAATGACAGCGGCGGTGCGCGGATCCAGGAGGGAGTCACGGCGCTGGCCGGGTACGGCGGTATCTTCCGCCGTAATGTGCGCGCGTCCGGAGTGATACCGCAGATCAGCGTCATCCTTGGTCCGTGCGCGGGCGGTGCGGCCTACTCGCCGGCCTTGACCGACTTCGTCTTCATGGTCCGCGGTACCTCGTACATGTTCATCACGGGTCCCGATGTGATCAAGGCGGTGACCGGCGAGTCGATTACGCACGAGGATCTGGGCGGGGCCAGGGTGCACGCGAGGCAGTCGGGTGTGGCGACGTTCGCCTACAACGACGAGGCGTCGTGCCTGCAGGACGTCCGGTATCTCGTCTCGCTGCTGCCCGCCAGCAGTCACGATCTCCCGGCCGTGATCGCGACAGACGACGCCCCCGACCGCAAGTGCCCGCGCCTGCTCGACATCGTTCCTACCTCACCGCGTAAGCCCTATGACATGCGTGCCGTGATCGCCGAGATCACCGATCACCATGAGGTCCTGGAACTACACGCGGAATGGGCGCGCAGCATCGTGTGCGCGCTCGGCCGCTTCGGCGGCCGGACCGCGGGCATCGTGGCGAGCCAGCCGCTGGTCCGCGCGGGCGTCCTGGACATCGACGCTTCGCAGAAGGCGGCCAGGTTCGTCCAGTTCTGCGACGCCTTCAACATCCCGCTGGTCACGCTCGTCGATGTACCGGGATTCCTCCCTGGTGTAGGGCAGGAGCACCACGGCATCATCCGGCACGGCGCCAAGCTGCTCTACGCCTACTGTGACGCGACCGTCCCGCGGGTCCAGGTGATCCTCCGCAAGGCATACGGTGGCGCCTACATCGTGATGGATTCCCGGTCCGTCGGCGCAGACCTGTCCTTCGCGTGGCCCACGAACGAGATCGCGGTTATGGGGGCCGAGGCGGCAGTGGGCGTCCTGAACCGTAAGGAGCTCTTGGTCGCTGACGACCCCGATCGGCTCAGGGAGCAGCGTGCGGCGGAATACAAAGAGCAGCTCATGCACCCGCTATACGCGGCTGAGCGGGGCCTCGTCGACGACGTGATCGATCCAGCGGACACACGCGCCGTGATCTCGCGGGCGCTGGAGGTGCTCAGCCGGAAGCGTCCGGAGCCGGCACCACGCAAGCACGGGAACCCGCCGACCTAGCCCGCCGCCAGTCAGCCGTACGGCAGCGGGCTCGACCCGCGGCCGGCCGTCCTGCGCGCAAATTCCGCCGCGCATACCAGAACTGAAACCCGGGAGGCGCTGTGCCTGCATGTATTTCGCTCGCCGCCCTTACCCCACAGCGGCGTGCTCAAACTTATTCGTTATTGCTTAATTGCGTCCCTAAAGACGCGGTCAAGGAAGAATCTAGCGGCAGGCAAGACTGCTACGACCGCCGTGCGAGGTTCATGATGCATGGTAATCGTTAGAGTTTGGTAACAAAAACTCTACCGGCAACTCGCTCCCCTCGCATCCGAATCACAGATAACCTGTGCCGACCGAGAGAGAAGGTAAATGAACAGCGCCCACGAACGCGCGATCAGGTTCATATACGAAAAATATAGCGAGCCGTTGTCCCTGGCAGATATCGCTAACAGTGCGATAGTGAGCCGGTTTCACTTCTGCCGTACCTTCAAGGATGCTATCGGCGTCACCCCCGGCCGATACCTTTCCGCGATCCGCATCTACCAAGCAAAGCGTATGCTCCTCAATACGCGGATGAACGTAACTGACATCGCGTTCGCCGTCGGATACAACAGCCTCGGCTCGTTCAGTAACCACTTTACCGACAGCGTCGGCGTCGCACCGGGTCGATTCCGCCGCATAGCGCAGCGCGGAGGAATCGGGCTGCCGCACCCGCGGCGAGCATCGTCCGCTCCGCAGGCGACGGTGACCGGCACCATCGCATTTCCGCAGGGTTATTCCGTCGGGCGGGTGTACCTGGGTACTTTTGATACCCCGATTGTGCAGCGGCGGCCCGCCGCTGCCGTCATGATCGAGCCGTCAGCCGCGGCCACGTCCTGCTCATTTGAGCTGACGGGAGTGCCCCACGGTACGTGGTTCCTGCGCGCGGTAGCGGTTGCCGACGACACCGACCCTGAGCCGTGGACCCGCAGGACGCTGCTCGTCGGAGGAGTGGGCCCGGTGACGATCGCCGCTGACACGGCCATCTCCGCCGGGATCGAATTGCGCACCAGGCGGCCTACGGACCTGCCGATCCTCCTCGCCCTGCCCGATCTTGAGCCCGAGCCAGCCGATGTCAGGCCGGCCCAGAAAGGATCTGCCGCCGCGCGGCTCCGGATACCCGCCTAGCTCATGGCGGATGTGGTCGCAGGCGCGACTCATCCGGGCCGGCCGGCGAAAGCGGTGTGCCCTGCGCGGGTATTTTGGCTAGCAGGCTGAACTGATCATCGTGGCTGCCCCCGGTGCTCAGCTCGCCACCGATGACCGCCAGCCGCCGGGCCAGGTTATTCAGGCCGTGACCGCCCGTACCGGGCTTCAGCGGTCGCGATACGCCGTCGTTGACTACCTTCAGCGTGATCATCGTGTCGTCCTGATTCGCGACGATGGCGCAGTTCCGCGCCGAGCTGTGCCGCAAGACGTTGGTGACCGCCTCGCGCAGCACTATCGCCAGCACCGTGTCGACGTTGTCATCAAGCACCCCGCAGTCGATCGCTACCTGAGGTTTTATGCACGCTGCCGACAGCAGGGAAGCGGCCGAGCCCGCCTCGCGCGCCAGCGAGATGCTGCTGTAGCCGCTCGCCATCAGGCGTACGTCCACCGTCGCCTGCCGTGCGAGTTCGATCAGCTCGGCCAGCTCGTCCTGGGCCAGGGCGGGGTCACTGCCGACGAGTTTCCTGGTGAGCTCGGCCTTCAGCGTGATGGCGGACAGGCTGTATCCGAGGATGTCGTGCAGGTCCATGGAGAAGCGCTCACGTTCCCGCACCGAGGTGAGTTGCGAGAGCTGTGTGCCTGTCCCCTGCGCACGCTTGGCGAACAGGCGTAGCTGGAAGACGGCGAAGACGGTCAGCGCGACGCTCAGGCTGGCGAGCATCAGGTACGCGGCGTCGCGGGCGTCATATCCCAGCTCGAGCGGTGTCACCAGCGTGCTGGCTATGACCAGCGCGAACAGAAACCATGAGGTCCTGGCCGGCCTGAGTATCAGGATCGAGCCGGCCAAGAACCCCGCCATACCCGGCCACACCAGCCGCGGGGCCGCGACGGGCAGGTAGGTGAGGGCGGCCAGGGCCAGCAGCACCCCCAGCCGCCGCCGCGGTGGCCACCGCGCGGCACCCCGCCAGGCAACACAGAGCTGTACGGCGAACAGCAGTGCCGCGGTTATCACGGCAAACCCGATAGCCCATTCGTGTCGTGGCATCCGTACTGCGAAGATGCCTGCGAGCTGCGTGGCGAACAGACCGGACAGGACCAGATGCGAGCTTGCGCGTGGTCTCCAGATACCGTCCGGCGGCCCGTCGGCCGACGACATGGGGCTATCAGGCACCGCACCAGCCGCGACTTCGCCGCCGATTTGACCCGTTGACCCTGACGTGGGCCTGCTCCACAGCCAGCCAGGCCGCTGCAGGCGGCGAGGCATACCGCTCCCTCAGTTCTATCAGCCGGTGGTCGCGGCGAACCAGCCCGGGTCCGGCCTCCCGGAGCTGATCGCCACCTTATTTTTCATAGCCTAATAATGTCCCGATATAGCTGGGATGTGAATTTTCGAATTTCGCTGTTATGCAACGGGGTTTTCTCGTCAAGGTGGACTCGCCTGACGGTGCGGGCCAGACGCCGAGGCGGGCGCGCGGACGTAAGCACAGGTCATAGGGATGGTCGCCGCGCTGCCGGTAGAAGCCGCCAGGCGGATCTTCGCCGGTCACCGGCGTGTCGTGTTGATAGCGGCGAGCCACTTATGGTCAAGTGCGGCGTGTGTCCGAATTAGGACCTGTGTCCCTAATGCGCAGCCCGCCTCGAAACCTCTGGCGCATAATGCCGCCTGGCCTCATGTGCCGGCATCGGTTGGCGGGTCCGCACGACCTGCGCAGCGCGGAAGGAGGCACGTGCCGAGAGGAGATTGCCAGTGCGTGGCATTGCCAGCAGGTTGACGCGGTTTCGGCGGCTTGTATGCGCTCGCTGAGGATACTGCTCGCCGAAGATGTCGCCATGGTACGCGGTGCACTGGTGGCACTTATCGAACTGGAACCCGATATGAAGGTAGTGGCCGCCATTGAGCGCGGCGACTATATCGTTTCGCAGACGCTGGCTCACCACCCTGATGTCGCGATCATCGACATCGACCTGCCTGGGCTCGATGGGCTGACCGCGGCCACCCAGCTGCATGCCGAGCTGCCGTCCTGCCCGACCCTCATCCTGACCAACCTCGGCCGGGCAGGCAATCTGCGCCGCGCGCTGGCCGCACACGTGTCGGGTTTCCTGCTCAAGGACGCCCCGCCCGAGCAACTCGCCTGGGCGATCCGCAATGTCGCCGCGGGCCGGCGGGTCATCGATCCCCATCTGGCCGTGTCCACCTGGGAAGGTGGCGAGAACCCTTTGTCCGCGCGCGAGATCGAGGTTCTCCGCGGCGCCGCGCAAGGCGCGGATCCGACCGAGATCGCGACCGTCCTGCACCTGTCGGTGGGAACCGTGCGGAACTACCTCACCAACATCGTGACCAAGATGAATGCGCGGAACCGGGTGGACGCCATCCGGGCGGCGCGTGAGGCGGGCTGGCTGCCGTAGCGTGCCACGCTGGCCATAAGCACCGCAATCGCGAGGTGGTGCGGCTTCCGGTCGCCAGTCGACGATGAATAGGCGGTCCGCCGCGTCATCGAGGGCTCGACGACGGGAGAACACATGCCTACCAACCTCGGATCGCTGCGCAGGCGGGTGCTTACGCCGCAGCTCAGGGAGGTTACGTTCGCCAAGCGCGGCTTCCCGGCCACCCCGTCAGCCGCTACCCAGCGGCTCGAGGCCATCCCGCAGGCCGTGATCTGCGGTTTCGAGTGGGGAATTGACGCGCGTGACCAGTGGGAGGTGGAGCGGCGGCTGGACCTGATAGAGGCCGAACAGCGCGGCTTCGCCTATGAAGGCGCGACGATGGCGTTCACCGTCCTCGACGCGATGGGACGCGGGCACCGTACTCGTGACCTGCTGACCGGCCCGGGAAGCCGGCACATATTCCTCGCGTACATCGGGATGGGTTTCGCGATGGCCAGGCTGCCCAAGCCGTTGTGGAAGAAGGTCGTCCCGGACCTGACCCCCGATCCCTACTACCCGACGATGAGCTGGCTCGCGGTCGATGGCTTCGGCTTCGACCGCGCCTACTTCGAGACCCGGCGCTGGGTTGACGAGCAGAAGGTTCCGGCACCCTACCGCTGGGAGGGCTCGCCGGACTATTTCCTCCGCGCGGTCGACCAGGGGATCGGGCGCGCCTTGTGGTTCATCCACGGTGGTCAGGCAGCGGATGTCGCGGCCGCGGCCGGACGTTTCGCCGCGCACCGGCAGCCGGACCTCTGGAGCGGCATCGGGCTGGCCGCCACGTTCGCGGGCGGATGTGACTCCGAAGGCCTGGCCGCACTGCGACGGGCGGCGGGCGACGACTGGTCACAACTCGCGCTTGGCGCGGTGTTCGCCGCGAAGGCGCGCGCCTACTCCGGCATGGTGCCGGACCACACGCAGGCGGCCTGCTCAGCGTTGGCGGGTATCTCCGTGGATAAGGCCGTCGCGCTCGCCGACGGTACCGCCCCGGCGGCGGCGGAAGCGGGACCTGAGCCCGCATATGAGCTCTGGCGGCAGCGGATACGCGCGCACTTCGAGGCCTGAACCGCGGATACCGCGCGGGCCGACCGCTCCGTCCGCGTCTTGTCCCTGAGCGAATTAACGGTGCCGGAGAGCCCGACCGAGCCCGGGCCCCCGGCCGGTCCGGGCGTGCTTTCTCGCTGCTTGCTTTCCTTCGTTTAGGCCCGCGATAACGACAGAACAAGAGAAGTTATCCGGCCCCGGGCGCGACACAATTCCTTAAGGAGTGGTACCGGCCCGACGGGAGGAAAGATTGGATACCTCGGCAGAAACAGCCAGCAGGACCATGACCCTCGAGGCATTCGCTGACACGTTTGTTCCGGGGGAGAAGCGCTCGCCTGACGATGTGGCGATCGCAGGAGCCGCGCCGGGTCCAGGTGCGGTCGCCGCTGGCGCTCTCGAACTTCTTGAGTTGCCCGCGACCGGTGTGACTTCCGGTCTGGACGACGTCGTCAGCACCCTGAACGATCATGCGAGCGACTACGCGATCGATCATGACATAGCGCTCGACCCTGGCGTACCGCCGTTCGTCGCGCTTGATTACGAGCAGCGCTCGGCGCTGATGCGAGAGCTGACCGCGCCCGATCATCCGGAGAAAGAATTCTGGGTCCTCACCGCGCTGTTCTGCTTCATGGCTTTCGACACTGCTGCCCATATGGATACGGTGCATGCCCTGGAAAACGGCCATCCCGGCCTGCTGACGATGGGTTTCGCGAAACCCGATCCCGATGGTCTGTGGCGGTTTCCCGATTTCAGCTACGGCCGTCAGCTCGCTAGCTCGCACCCGGCCACGACACCGAACGGAGACCCGGCATGACAGACGCTAGGGCAGACCACAGCGCAAGCGCTGAACGCACCGATATCCTGGTGATCGGCAGCGGCTTCGGCGGCGCGATCACGGCCTATCACCTGGCGGCGGGCGGCGCCAAGGTGGTGGTCCTGGAGCGCGGGCCGTGGGTGGCGAGTGACGAATTCGACCATGGCTTCGAGCTCGGCACGTCCAGCACACGGATCTTCGACTTCGTCGCGGGCGACGGCATGAGCGTGCTCGGCGGCAACTGCGTCGGCGGCGGCAGCGTGGTGTACTTCGCCACGATGCCGCGCGCGCCGGGGTTCGTGTTCGAGCGGCAGGGCAGCATCGGCAGGCGGATGTGGCCATCGGCCATCAACCGCGACACCCTGGATCCCTGGTACGACCGGGTGGCCGAGGCACTGCCGCTCAGCCATCAGACCTGGGAGCAGGTCCCGTACCCGGGTGGCCTGTGGGCCGCCGCGTGCGATCACGCCGGGCGGACCGCCAATCTGCCCAACGTCGCCATCGACACCTCGCTGTGCACCAACTGCAACTGGATGATGGCTGGCTGCCGTTTCGACGCGAAGCGGTCACTGCTGCTGAACTACCTGCCCGCCGCCGTCTCGCACGGCGCGGAGATCAGGCCGCTGCATGAAGTGCAGAAGATTTCCAGAGCCGACGACTGGTACCGGGTGCACTACAACGTCATCGACGATGAGGATTACCGGATAGTCGTCGGCCACGGCACGATCGACGCCAAGATCGTGATCGTGGCGGCCGGGGCCGGGGCCACGCCGGTCATCCTGCAGCGCTCGGAGGCCGAACTCGGCACGATGCCGCACGGCGTCGGCCGGTACTTCTCCGGCAACGGGGAGCGGCTCAACACGGCCATCATCGACGAGGACAAGGCCCGCGAGGTGCTCGGCCTGTCCCGTCCCGACGGCCGGGCATACGCGGCGAACCAGATCGGCCGCGGCCCGACCGTGGTGTGCTGGGACCACCTCGACGGCTCGCTGCCCGAGCACTCCCGGTTCGCCCTCGAGCAGCTGTACTTCCCGCCGGGCCTGGGCACCATCCTGGCGCAGGCGCCGGGCGTCGAGGGCCCGGGCTGGTTCGGGCCGGAAAAGAAGGACATGCTGCGGCACTGGCAGTCGTGGCTGACCATCTTCATCCTGTCGGAGGACAACAACGAAGGGGTGTTCGGCCCCCCTCCGCCCACCGGCAACGCCGTCCGCATCTCACAGCAGATGCTGGGCCGCGGCGCTCTCGCCTACGAACCCAGCAAGGAGACGCTTCGCGGCTGGGCCGAGGCCGACGCGGAGATCAAGGACATCCTGGAACGGGACGGCCTGGCGCGGGTGCGGCCATGGACGAACGACCTGGTCGGGGCCTACACGGTGCATCCGCTTTCGTCGTGCCGCATCGGCGACGACCCGGCCACCTCAGCGCTGGATCACCGGCATGAGCTGCGCGGCCATCCCGGAATCTTCGTCACCGACGGCTCCGCGGTGCCGTGCGCGCTCACCGTCAACCCCGCGCTGACCATCGCGGCTCTGGCCGAGCGCGCCATCCCGGGCATCGTCCAGGCCGCGCAGGAACGGGGGGTACCGGTCAAGTACGGCGCTCCCGCGCCAGACGGCGCGACCAGCGCCGCACGCGCGGTCCTGCCCCTGCTCCCCAGTCTGGTCGCGCGATGAAAAACGCGATCATGGCGAATGGGCTGCGCCGGTCACTAGCCCAGATCCGGTACGTATCCCCGGTCATGCCCGACAAGGCCGACGGCCTCGTCGCCACTGTCTACGCTCAGGCCGAGAGCGACTTCGGCATGGTCGCGGCGCCGTTGGCTCTGCATTCACCGAACCCGCCGGTGCTCGCCGGGGCCTGGGCCATGCTCAGGGAAACCCTCCTCGTCACCGGCCAGGCGGACCGGGCCGAGAAGGAACTGGTGGCCGCCTCGGTATCGGTGGCGAACACCTGCCCGTACTGCGTCGCGATCCACACCGCCGCGGCCCAGGAAGTGGTCCCGGGCCTCGACGCGGCCGCGATTGCGTCGGGAGACCTGGCGAGCCCGCTGCTGAAGGATATAGCCGGGTGGGCCAGGTCGAGCGGCCTGCGCGGGTCCCTCAAGGCGCCGCCCCCGGGCAATTTCGCCGAGCTCGCCGGGGTGGCAGTCACGTTCCAGTACCTGAACCGAATGGTCACCATCTTCCTCCCCGAGTCACCGCTGCCGCCCATGACGCCCAAGGCGATCGGCGGCTGGGTGATGGGCATGCTCGCATCGGCCATGACCGCCGCCAGTCCGGTCCCCGGCGCCTCGCTGGAGCCACTGCCCGATGCTCAGCTGCCCGAAGAGTTCTCCTGGGCGGCCGGCCATTCCCGTATCGCGGCGACCCTGGCCCGCGCGGCCGCGGCCGTCGAGGATGCGGCGGCACAGGTGGTCACGATGCCGGTACGCGAGCTTGTCGCCGACCGGCTGCGGGCGTGGGACGGGCTGCCGCTGGGTCCGAGCCGGGCCTGGGCCGACGAGGCGGTGGCGGCGCTGGACGAGGCCGACCGGCCGGCGGCTGGCTGGCGATCCTCACGGCGCTCGCCCCGTACCAGGTTGGCAAGGCAGACGTGGACGGCTTCCGGTCCGCTGCGAAGGCCGGGGATGAGGCGGTGGTCAGCCTCACGTCCTGGGCGAGCATGGCGGCCGCCCGCACGGCCGGCTCGTGGCTGCGCGAGCAGTCCCGGAACGCAGAGGGGCAGCCGTAAGACGGTCATCTCCGAACCTCGAGCGAGCGCTCGTTGCATAACAATGTTATGTTATACAACGGGGCACTCGTTCGGATTCTCGTCCGTCCTGTGAAACCCGGCAGGCACTCGTCTTCGCTCATCGATTCACGACCCGGAGATTCTCGCGGCGGGTACGGCTTAGGTTGACACCTCGCCGGGGCTGATCTTGCGGCACACAACCCCCGATAGGCGGGGGTCGTGGCACACGCGCCCCGCGCGAGGCCCGCGATCCGGCAGAGGAAAACGGCACCCCGATGGGAAGAGCGGGTACGAGGGGCCATCGACCCGAATTGGGTTGCACACTCCGCGGGTGCCCTTATGAACAAAAAGGGCAATATGGCATAGAACGGGCCGTGGGATTTACGGGGCGAGGCGAGTTCGCTAGCTAGGTCGGAAGCTCAGTGCGGAACGCAGGCGGCGCCGGCCGGCCGGGCCGGCGTCCGTTATTACTTGCTGAACTGTCCTGGCTCGCGGCCGGGTCCGGGTGAGCCGCGGTAGGCCTGCGCGATATCTAGCCATTTGTCGGCTTCCGGGCCGGTGGCCTGGAGGGCCAGGTCGGCGCGGTTACGTCGCCGCGTGACGAGCATGCAGAAGTCCACCGCCGGGCCCTTTACCTGGTTCTCGGCATCAGCGGGGCCGAAATTCCACTGGATCCCGGAAGGCGCCGTGATCTCGTACCGGAACTCGGCATCGGGAGGCGTGAGGCCGCGCACCAGGTAGCCGAAGTCACGGTTGCGGGTGCCGAACCAGACCAGGTGCCCGATCCGGTCGGTGTACTCGCGCGGCGCCCCGAGGGCGTCGGCGATGTCCTGGCCGTGCGCGAACAGCTCCATCAGGCCGGCCGCGGCGAGGGCGCTGGCCGGGATCTGGCGGGCCACCCAGGGCACCATCTGGGCGGGCGGCAGCGCGGAGAGCGCCTTGCCGGCCTCGCCGCGTTCCGTGCGCCAGCGGGCCAGCAGGTCCGCGGGCGAAGCATCGAGGTACGGCGTCAGCAGGGCGGTGACCGCCGCGTCGAAGTCCTTGTCGGCGCCCACGGTCACCTTGGCGAACAACTCTGGATCCGAGGCCGCGATCCCGGCGATACGGGCGGTTGAGGACAGGTGAGCGACCTGATGCTTGATCGTCCATCCGGGCGCGGGAGTCGGCAGGTCCCACTGCGCGGCATCGAGGCTAGCCACCAGCTGGTCGAGGACCTCGCCCTCTGTCTGCAGGTCGGCATACACATCGGTCGGAACACTCACGGCGCTGCCTCTCGCTGGATGATGACGCGGGTTCTCCTAGGCATCATCAGGCGCGCCTGGTCAGGCAACCACCTCCTAGGTTGCCTCCCCGAAACCGGCCTTGAAGCGGTCGCCGGAGACGGTTACCGACCTGGCGGCACTCACCGGGTCGTCCCCGGCTCCGATCATCAGGCTGACGAGCTGCGACTCGAAGCACCGGCTCGCGTCGTACGGCGGGATAAGGTAGCCGCCGACGTCGAGGAGCACCGTCCCGTGCACGCCCAGCCACATGTGATGCGCCTTGAGCTCGGGATCCTCCGGCTGGAAGCGCCCCGCGGCGCTGCATCGGTACGCGCAGTCGATGACGGTGGTCAGCGTGTACCGGCCGTGCTGCCGGTCTTCCTCGGTGAGCGCGAAGCCCGCCAGGGATGAACCTCCGAACATCACCTCGAAGACATGCCGGTTGGTAATGGCGTTGTGGCGGTAGACCCGCCCGAGCAGAGCCATGTCCGCTACCGGGTCGTCCGTGGCTTCGACCAGATCGAACAGGCGCTTGAGACGGCCGAACCCGTCGTGCACGATCTCCCGCACTATCGCGCTCATGCTGCCGAAGTAGGTGTACACGGCCATGGTCGATGTGCCTGCCTCCCTGGCCAGCAGGCGAGCGGACAAGCTCCGGGGACCTCCCTCGGCGACCAGCCGCGCGGCGGCATCGATCAATGTGGTGCGGTTATCCGGGTTTTGGCGGCGCGGGCTCACGCTTGACAGGATTGCACGGCATGGCTAACGTTGCATAGCACAACAGTGTTATGTAACGTGGTTTCGCTGGCGATGTCAGTGCGGAGGGACCGCATGAATAGCGCCGTAGACCGGGCGGTCAACTGTATCTGGGAGCGGTACGCCGATCCGCTTTCGCTCGCCGACATGGCTCGGAGCGCCATGCTCAGTCGCTTTCATTTCGCCCGCGTTTTCGAGAAGGAGACCGGTGTGCCGCCCGGCCGGTTCCTGGGCGCGGTGCGTATCTACCAGGCCAAGCGCCTGCTTCTGGCCAGTTCGATGAGCGTCGCCGGAGTCTCGTCCGCGGTCGGCTACGGCAGCGTCGGCTCCTTCACCAGCCATTTCACGGACAGCGTGGGCCTGTCCCCGAGCCGGTTTCGGCATGCGTCACACCAGGATCGGGTCAGCGCGTGCGCCATGATGCCGGCCTTGACGGTGCCCGCAAGCGCGGCGGTCGGGACGGTCCAGCTGCCGGAGGGGTATGCCGCCGCCCGCGTGTACGTCGGGATCTTCGATACGCAGATCGTGCAGCGCCGACCGCAATCGGCCACGTTGCTCGACGTGACGTCGCAGCGAAAGCGCCCGTACTGGCTGCCAGGAATCCCGGACGGCAGATGGTTCCTGCATGCGGTGGCGGTAGCCGACACCGATGAGCCCGAACCCTGGACCCGCCGGCACCTGCTCGTGGGCGGCGGGGGCCAGGTGAAGGCAAGCCTCGGCACCATCACCTTGCGCCCCAGGAGCCTGACTGATCTGCCGGCCCTGCTGGCCTTGCCCGATCTCGAGCCCGAGCTGGAAGGCCTTACCCGCTCTGTGGCGCACGCGCAAGACTGGTGAGAATTCCCCCGGATCCGCGCGAGGCGCGGATCCGGGGGTCAGTCACAGTCCCAGCTGCTGGGCCGCGAGGGCCGTCCCCTCGACCCTCGCCCTGATCTTGGCGAACGCGATCTCGCGCGAGGTGGAGGTGTCGTCGGCGAATGGCGCGAAGCCGCAGTCGTCGCAGGTACCGATCCGGTCTGGCGGCAGGTGCCGGGCCGCGGCCAGGATCCGGTCGCGGACCAGTTCCGGGGTCTCGACCCGCGGGTCGATCGGGTCGGTCACGCCGATGAAGACCCGGGCGCCGGGCGGAAGATGCTCGGCGACGACGGCCAGGGCCTTCTCCGGTTCGGCCTCGCTGGCCAGCTGGAGGTAGAAATTGCCCGCCTTGAGCTGGAACAGCTTAGGCAGCAGCCCGGCGTAGTCGATGTCCGCGCTGTGCGTCGAATCCTGATCGCCGCCCGGGCAGGTGTGCACTCCGATACGGCTCCGCTCGCTGTCACTGAAACGCTCGAGAACCTGGTTGTTGAGGGCGATGAGGCTGTCCAGGACGCCTCCGCTGGGGTCGAGCTTGAGGGAGAGCCGTCCTTCGGTGAAGTCAAGCTGGACGACGTGCGCGCCACCCTCCAGCGTGTTCCGGATGTCGGTTTCCGCTTCGTTGATGAGGTCGTCCAGGAACGCCTGGCGCGGGTAGCTGTCGAGACCCGTCGGCGGATAGAGCAGGCTCAGCGCGGACGGGGCGATGACCGCCTGCTTGACCGCGGCCTTCGCGTGCCCGAGGGCGGCCTTCAGGTAGGTATCGGCGTGGACCTGATAGCGGAACGGGCCCGCGGTCAGCACGGGCAACTGGCGCTGGTGCCCGTCGGCGAAGGGGATGACGATCCCGTCGGGAGCCAGGTCGCTGAGTCCGGCGATGGGATAGGTGACGAAGCTGGGCTTGGACTGCTCGCCGTCGCTGACCACCGGCGACCCGGCTTCTTCCATGCGCCGGATCGTCTCGCGGATCGCCTCGTCCTGCGCGGCGGCAAGCTCGGTGTCGCCGACCTCCCCTCGCTGGTGACCGGCCATCGCGGCTAGCAGGTCGGGCGGGCGCGGGATACTGCCGATCGGTTCAGTCGGAATCGTCATACGATAAGCCTAGATTGCATAACACCCGTTCTTCAACGCCGGGCCCAGCTAACCGGGATCAGTCGATGATGGCCCCGCAGGTGAGGTTTACCATCGCGCCGCTCATCGCGCCCGCGCCGTCCGAGGCCAGATACACGGCGGTCCCGGCGAGTTCGGCCAGCCGGGGCAGCCGGCCGAGCAGCGCGTCCTTCAGCAGCGGGGCCAGCATCTCGTCGGTGACGCCGGGATAGGTCTCGGGCGTGAAGTTCGAGCGCAGGCCCACCACGCGCACACCGCGGCGGCCGAACTCCCCGGCCAGGGTCCGGGTGAGCGCCTCGATCGCCGCGTTCGCCAGGCTGAAGCCACCCATCTGATGCCGGGTCTCCTTGGCTGAGGAGGCGCTCAGCGTCACGATCACGCCGGCGCCCTGCGCGGCCATGTGGCGGGCGGCGGCGGTCGCGGTCAGGAAGTTGGTCCGGCACAGCCCGGTGATCGGGCCCAGGAAGTCCTCGACGGAGATCTCGGTCAGCGCGACGCCCTGCACGGCCCTGACCGCCACCGCGTTGAAGGAGACATCGATGCGGCCGGCCACCGCCACCACGTGATCGGCGTGCGCGTCGACGGCGGCCTTGTCCATCGCGTCAACCTGCGCGACCTCAGCCATCCCGCCCTCGGCGCGGATGCCGGCGGCCACTTCTTCCAGCGTGGTCAGGGTCCGCCCGGCGAGGAACACGCGCGCGCCGTCCCGGGCGAATGCACGCGCCACCGCGCCGCCGATCGCTCCCGCTGCCCCGTAGACGATCGCGTTCTTGTGCTCCAGCAACACGGCGGCTTCTCCTCACCTGTCCGGCCCGACAGGCAACCACCCTAGCGGCCCCCAGCCCACTCCAGACAAACCATCACAGGGCCGGACGGGCGAGGCACGGGGTCAGCTGGGCACGTCGCGCTGCTGGGGCGGCCGGCTGATCCGCGCGGCGAACAGGTCACGCAGGCTGACCACGCCGCGTACGGTCCGTCCTTCCATGATCGGCAGGTGGCGGAAGCCGTTCAGCAGCATCATCTGGGCCGCGTCCTCCACGGTGGTCTCCGGCCCGGCCGACTGCGGGTCCTTGGTCATCCAGGCCGAGACCTGGACCGTGGTGAGGTCGGTCCCGGACGCCGCGGCGCGCAGGACGTCGCGCTCGGTCAAGATGCCGGCCAGGAAGGGGCCCTGCATGACCAGGGCCGAGCCCACCCGCTCGCGTACCATCTCGGCGGCGGCCTCGGACATCGGACTGTCGGGCGTGGTGAGGATGACCCGGGTGTGCATCATCTCGCCGACCGTGAGGGCCCGGCGGCCGTCCTCAGCCACTTTCGCCGATCTCGAACAGCTCGGAGTCGTGCGGGGCGGACGGGCCGGAAGCTCCTCGGAGAGCAGCCGCCAGAGCGATCCGGCCCAGGCCGACAGCTGCGGCCAGCGCATCCAGAACAGCTGAAGGGTTGTCTCGTCGAATTCGGAATGTGCCTGGTCAGGGCTGATCGAGTGGGTGAAGTCCTCGAGCTGGTGGATCAGTTCGAGGAACCGGTCGGCGCTATTATCCATTCGCATCACCTCCGGAGGGGGAGTGCGGCGTCGGCCGCGGAAGCAGGGGCGGTGAGGTCACGTGACGCCAAGTGGGGTGATCTATACCCCGAAACCACGGAGTACAAGTCGGCCGTGGCCTGAATTTTCGCGGCGGCCCCATAAAAAATGCCGGGCTAACCGGACAAAAGCGACAGATGACGGCAGGCGGCCCGAGAAGGCCGGGCGTGCTCCGGCGGCCGGCCCGGCCGGGCGGTGAACATACCCCCTAGCTATGACGGAATGTAGTCGAAACAATTTACTGAGTAACGTCGATGCTGATGTTCGTGGTTGACATCGACGCGATCCGGGGTATGTTGCTGCTCAGTCCAGCACCGGGCTCGCTAGCCGGACCGACAGGCTCGTCAGGTTCGGAGCAATGTCACGGCGGGGGGCGTCCGCATCCAGCCGCCCCGAGGCCGACGTGGCATGGGAAAAAGGGGCTGACGGAGCCTGCGGCGCAGATCCGGCTGGACAGGGGGTTGGGCGTGGAAAGGGCCCGGGCACCCAGTAGACAACGGAGACCGAGCCCGTTGCCAGCGGGACGGACTCCGGTCCGAAGGCGCTGCCCGGGTCCTTTTCCTTTTCCCCCGCACGCCGACCGGCTCCCGGCTCCCGGCTCACGCCGGGCCCGGCCCGATCGGGGCGGCTCGATCGGGACGGCACGATCAGGACGGGCGGCTCGTTTGTCCTTGGGGGGATGAGGTTCGCCGGCAGGGGACACGGTGGGTCGTCTGCCCGGGGGAGCGCAAGTACGGGGATATCATGGCGTGCACCGTCCGTGACACCTCCTGTTAACCAACGCAGGGATAGGCAGAGGTAGTGACAGAGCCACATCCGCCCGCTGAGCCGCCGGCCGGCCAGACCGTCGTCATCATGCCTACGTATAACGAACGGCAGAACCTCGAGGCCATCACGGGCCGGGTCAGGGCAGCGCTCCCCGAGGCCGACCTGCTGATCGTGGACGACAACAGCCCGGACGGCACCGGGGATATCGCGGACAAGCTGGCCGAGGCCGACACGCACGTCCAGGTCATGCACCGGACCGATAAGGCGGGCCTGGGCAAGGCGTACATGTCCGGGTTCAGCTGGGCGCTGGAGCGCGGCTACGGCGTGCTCGTGGAGATGGACGCGGACGGCTCGCACCTGCCCGAGCACCTGCCGGTCCTGGTCGGCGCGCTGGCCCACGCGGACCTGGCCATCGGGTCCCGGTGGATGCCCGGCGGCCGGGTGGTGAACTGGCCCAGGTCGCGCGAGGCGCTGTCCCGCGGGGCCAACGTCTATACCCGCCTCATGCTAGGCCTGAAGGTCCGCGACGCCACCGCGGGTTTCCGGGCCTACCGGGCCTCGGCCCTGCGCACGATCAGCCTGGACCAGGTCCAGTCGACGGGGTACTGCTTCCAGATCGACCTGACCATGCGGGTCGCGCAGGCCGGGCTGAAGATCGTCGAGGTGCCGATCACGTTCGTGGAACGCGAGCACGGCGCCTCCAAGATGAGCAACAGCATCATCTTGGAGGCATTCTGGCGGGTCGCGCAGTGGGGCATCGCGCAGCGACTGCGCCGCCTCAGACCCCTTGGGCGCCCTGGATCCCGCTAACTACGGAACCGCTGGCAAGAACCAGGGACGCTAGGCGCTCCGGCGGCTGCCCAGGTCATCGCGGCGCTCGGTGACGCGGCGCTCCCGGATGATCTCGAGTCGCTCGGCGAGCACCGCTTCGAGATCCTCGACGGTGCGCCGCTCCATGAGCATGTCCCAGTGGCTGCGCGGCGGCTTGGCCTTCTTGGGGGACGGCGACTCCCCGGTGGCGGCGATGGCGATCGAACCGCAGACGCGACACTCCCACGTACCAGGAAGTTCCGCCTCCGCCGCGAAAGGCACGCTAAAATGGTGCCCGTTCGGGCAGTCAAAAGCGACGTCCTGACGGGGTGCCAGGTCGGTGTTCCTGTCGTTTTCGTAGCTCGTCGCACCGAGCCGGGTGCCGCGGAGTGCGCGTTCGGCCATGCTTGCTGCCTCCCAGGCGGTCAACGGTCTTACTGGGCAACACTGAATACCCGGACAAGATTCCCGCTCCGGGCGTTACCCAACCGTGTTTTCGGCGGGAGATCGCAGCTATCGGCCCTGGGAAGGCGATTTCAGGGATCTCATGGGGTCTTATGGGGTCAGGCCGTCGCTGAGCCCACCCGGGGATGCCACTGGCCGCGCTCGATCAGCACGTCCCGCAGCGTCTCGATGTCGTCGGTCATGATGCCGTCGGCGCCCCGGTTCAGCAGCCGGATCATCTCGGGCCGCTCGTTGATCGTCCACACGTGCACGTCGAGGCCGAGGGCGTGCGCCCGGCGCAAGAACCCGGCCGTGGCCACCATCCGGGGCACCTGGGCGCAGCGCACGGATGCTCGCGACAAGGACCCGGCGAACATCCGTAGCTGCGGCCACCGTGCCGAGGACCCGACGTTGCAGCGCACGCCGACGATCGCGGTCGGCGACGTGGCCATGCACACCGGCCGGTCGAGCAGCCCGCGGGCGGTCCGGAGCCGGTTGCCGGAGAACGAGGTCACGCAAACCCGGTCCCACGCCCCGGTCCGGCGCAGCACGTCGGGCAGCATCCGGATGCCGGGCGCGTCCTTCAGGTCGATGTTGAAGCGCACGTCGGGCCAGGCGGCCAGCAGGTCCTCGATGAGCGGTATCGGCTGGGTGCCCGAGACCCGCAGCGCGGCCACCTCACGGTAGGGCAGCGCGTTGATCGGCCCGGTCGCGTCGGTGACCCGGTCCAGGGTGCGGTCGTGGAAGGCGACCAGCTTGCCGTCCGAGGTCGCCCGGGCGTCGGTCTCCAGGTAGGCGTAGCCGAGCTTGACGGCGTGCTCGAACGCGGCCCAGGAGTTCTCCGGGGCGTGCGCCGCGCCGCCGCGGTGGGCGATGGCGATGGGCTGCGGGTGATCGAGGAATGGTGCGCGCACGATGGCAAGTATGCCCGCTGAGCTGGTATGCGAGGTGAACGGCGCGTGTCGCGTCGCCGTCAGCCGAACGGCGGGTAGTCCGCCGCGGCCCAGCCGCGCCGACGCGCCTCGGCCATGGCCACCGCGGCCGCCACGGCCACGTTGAGCGACCCGACCCGCCCCGGCTGCGGGATGTACGCGACCGCGTCGGCCGCCGCGAGCAGGGCGGCCGAACACCCGTGGTCCTCGTTGCCCACGACCAGGCACACGTCGCCGTCCAGCGGCGCCTCGTACAGCGGGACCGCGCCCGCGGCCAGCTCGATGGCCACCACCCGCAGGCCCGCCTCCGCCGCCGCCTTGGCCGCGGCGGCCGCGCTGGCCTCGGTCGTGGCCTGCACCAGCCGCTGGGTGCCGAGCGCCGTCTTGGCCACTCCCGGGTGAGACAGCGGCACGGTGCTGCCGCACAGCCACAGGTGCTCGACGCCGAAGGCGGCCGCCGACCGGACGATGGAGCCGACGTTGAACGGCTGGCCAACGGAGTCCAGCAGCAGGGCCAGCCGGGCCTGCGTGGCCCGCCGCCACTCCCGGTTCAGCCGCTTGACCTCCACCGGTCGCAGCTGGCGGGTCAGGGGGGGACGGGGGGGCGGAGAGCCCCCCTGTGAGCGGGGGGATTCCGGGGGGTCGTGCCCCCGGGGCAATGGCGTCACGACGGTGTCACCACGGCTCGTTCGGCTGAAAATTCGACCTGGAGCAGGCGGTAGCCGCTCCGTGCGGCGCGCCGGGTCACCTGCCAGCCCTGATCGGCCAGCCAGCGGTGCAGTGAATCGGCGCCCAGGTTCCGCCCGGCCACCAGCCAGGCCTGCCCGCCATGAGCACCGCCATCGGAGAGGCGCCCGAGCCAGAAGGACAGCAGGTCGTGCAGCGCCGCCTTGCCGATGCGCACCGGGGGGTTGGACCAGATCCCGGCCAGCCGCGGCGGAACCGAGGGATCCCCGGCCAGGACGCAGCGCACGTTGGCCAGCCCGGCCGCGGCCGCGTTTCGCGCGCACAGCTCGAGCGCCCGCTCGTTCACGTCGACCGCCCAGACCGTGGCCCCGGGCGACCGCTTGGCCAGCACGCAGGCGATCGGGCCGTAGCCGCAGCCGAGGTCGAGCAGGTCGCCCGCGGCCGGCGGCGCGGGCGTGGAGTCCAGCAGCAGGCGGGTGCCCGGGTCGAGCCGTCCGGGGGAGAAGACCCCGGCGTCGGTGGCCAGCTCCAGGTAGACGTCGGGCAGCACGACACGGACCAGGCCCGGCCGGTGCGGCGCCCCTGGCCGCGGCGAGAAGTAGTGCTCGCTCAACGGATCAAGGGCTCACGGGCCGCACGGGCTGCGCCGGCTGAGGCTGGGCCGCCAGCGCGGGGTTGATGAACCGGCGGGTGACCCAGCGCTCGACGATGAACGTCATGATCGGGATCGTGCCGGCCAGCAGCATGATCACGGTCGGCTTGATGGCCAGCCTCAGCTTCCGGGACAAGAGCCAGGCGAACACCAGGTAGATGATGTACAAGATGCCGTGTACCACGCCGACGTCGTTGGCCACGGCCGGATGCCCGGCCACCTGCAGCGGGATGCCGACGAAACACAAGACCACCAGCACCACACCGGTCACGTATGCCATTACCCGGTACCGGAGTACCGCTGCGTTCACAGCTCTATCTCCCTAGTTCCGCAGTCCGTGCCACTTGCCGTGCCGTTTGACCTCGGCGTTGAGCCGAGCCAGGTAGGCGTTGTACGCGCTGAGCTCCTCATCCTCGTCGTCCTCGGCGGTGCCGACCCCGGTCTGGACAGCACTGACCTGGACGGGCCGGACGCTGACGGGCAGGTCATCCTGGCCGAGCGCCAGATCCGCGGCCGGGTCCGAAGGACCGTCCCGCTTGATCCGGAACTCGTCCTTGATCGTCTTGCCCCAGAACACCACCGCGAAGCCGGCGAACAGCGGCCACTCGAACGTGTAGGCCCAGCTCAGCCCGTTGCCGGTGATCGCGCGGTGGAACTGCCAGTCCCCGAGCCACAGCATGCCCCAGAACGACACGGCCATGAGCAGGTGCCAGCCCAGCCAGCGGGGCTGGATGAGGAACCGCCACACCGGCCCCGCCGGTCCGGCCGGCCCCGCGTTCTCCATGCCACGAGGGTATCGCTGCCGGGAAACTGGTGCCGGCCGCCGTCAGGGGCGAAGATAATTCTTCCATGAGCGTGTTCGCCGGGTGGTCGCCCGAGGCCGCACGGCTGCCCGACCGGCTCGATGACCTGCACGGACCATGGCAGGGGGTGGTCGTGCTGCCCGTCCACCTGACCTGGCACGGGCTGCGCGAGTTCGATGTGGCCGTGGAGCGGACCAGGCTGCTGCTGTACAGCATCGTATTCAGCCAGGGCCGGCGGAACGACCTGGCCCGGTTCGTCAACCCGCGGCGACTGCACGACGACTGGCCGCAGCTGCGCCCGCTGCTTAGCCGCCCGATGCGGCGGGCCTGCGAGCGCAAGCTGGGCCTGCGGCCCCCCGTCCATCACCGAGCATGACCAGAACCCCGTATGCAAGGCTGTTGAGATGCGCAAATACGTGATCATGGGCGTGCAGGGCAGCGGCAAGGGCACGCAGAGCCAGCTGCTGGCCGCTGACCTGGACATCGTGCACATCAGCGTGGGGGACATCTTCCGCTGGAACGTGCAGAACCACACCAAGATGGGCGCGTTGGTGCGGCGCACCATGGCGGCCGGGGAACTGGTCGGCGACGACCTGGTCGAGTCGGTGGTCAGGGACCGGCTCACCCAGCACGACTGGAACCACGGCTTCATCATCGACGGGTTCCCGCGCAACCGCAGGCAGGCCGAGTTCTTCCTGGAGAGCTACGACATCGACGGGGTGATCGAGCTGGACATGCCCGACAGCGAGGTCCGCCGGCGCATCCTCAACCGCAGGCTGTGCGCGGACTGCGGCATGGACTACAACCTGATTGCCGACAGCCCGAAGACCGCGGGCCAGTGCGACTCGTGCGGCGGTCAGCTGGTCACCAGGGAGGACGACACCGAGGAGGCGCTGGTGGTCCGGCTGCGGGACTATCACACGGAAACCAGCCCGGCGCTGGACCTGTTCCGCCGCAAGGAGTACGTGTTCACCATAGACGCGAGGCCCGCCCGCGAGGCCGTCCAAGAACAGATCCGCAAGTGCCTGGGCCTGCCGCCGTTCGAGCAGGAGAACACGGGCTCTCGCTGTGCGTGAGATCGCGGTGTTCGGCGGCTCCGCGCACCCGGCGCTGACCGCCGAGATCTGCGCGTTCCTGGCCGTGCCGCAGCAGCCGGTCCAGCTGGAACGGTTCGCGAACGACTGCCTGGAGGTCCAGCTCCAGGCCAACTGCCGGGAACGGGACGTGTTCCTCATCCAGCCGCTGGTCAACCCGGTGCAGGAGCACCTGGTCGAGCTGCTGCTGATGGCGGACGCGGCCCGCGGGGCGTCGGCGGCCCGGGTGACCGCGGTGATACCGCACTACGCCTACGGCCGGTCGGACAAGAAGGACAAGCCCAGGATCTCCATCGGCGCCCGGCTCGTCGCCGACCTGCTGGTCACCGCGGGCGTCGACCGGGTGCTCACGCTGACCCTGCATTCGCCGCAGGTGCACGGGTTCTTCTCCGTCCCGGTGGATCACCTGCACGCGCTGCGCGAGCTGTCCAGGCACTTCAGCGACCGGGACCTGTCCCGCGCCGTGGTGGTCGCACCGGACCTCGGGTACGCCAAGAGCGCCGCGGACTTCGCCCGGCGGCTGGGCGTGCCGGTCGCCGCGGGCGCGAAGGAACGGATCAGCGACACCCAGGTCCGGATCACCGCGATCATCGGCGAGGTGACCGGCCGGGACGTGATCATCATCGACGACGAGATCTCCCGGGGCACCACGGTGTTCGAGCTGCTGGACCGGCTACGCGAGCAGGGCGCGCGCTCGGTGGCCGTGGCCTGCACGCACGGCCTGTTCGCCGACAACGCGCTGGAAAAGCTGACCGCTACCGACGTGACCGAGGTGGTGTGCACCAACTCCGCGCCGGTCCCGGCCGACTACCCGAAGTTGCACGTGCTGTCGGTGGCCCCGGCCCTGGCCGACGCGATCAGCCGGATCCACAACGGCGAGTCGGTCAGCTCCCTGTTTGATCGCTAGCGGTCTGGATGATCCAGGCCAGGACCAGGGCCTCCTCCCGCCAGGCGTCGTAGCGGCCGCTGCGGCCGCCATGGCCCGCCTCGATCTCGATCTTGAGCAGGAACGGGCCGCCCTTGGCCACCGCGCGCAGCCGGGCGATCCACTTGGCGGGCTCGTGGTAGGTCACCCGGGTGTCGTTCAAGCCGCCCAGGGCGAAGATCGGCGGGTAGACCTGGCCGGTCACGTTCTCATACGGCGTGTAGGACTTCATGTACGCGTAGACCGCGGGGTCGTGCAGCGGGTCGCCCCACTCCTCCCACTCGGTCACGGTCAGCGGCAGCGACGGGTCCAGGATCGTGTTCAGCGCGTCGACGAACGGCACCTGGGCCACGATGCCCGCGAAGTCCTGGGGCGCCAGGTTGGCCACCGCGCCCATCAGCAGGCCGCCCGCCGAGCCGCCCCGGGCCACCAGCCGGGACGCCGAGGTCCAGCCGGAGGCCGTCAGGTGCTCCGCGCACGCGACGAAGTCGGTGAAAGTGTTCTTCTTGTGCAGCAGCTTGCCGTCGTCATACCACGCCCGCCCCAGCTCGCCGCCGCCCCTGACGTGCGCGATCGCGTAGACGAACCCCCGGTCGAGCAGCGACAGGACCGGGATCGAGAAGGCCGGGTCGCGGGAGATCTCGTAGCTGCCGTAGCCGTATAGGAGGCATGGTGCACTACCGTCACGTAGGGTGCCCTTGCGGCAGACCAGCGAGATCGGGACCCGCGTGCCATCTGCGGCGACCGCCCACTCGCGGTACTGCTCGTAATCCTGTGGCTGGTACGGCTCGCCCGACGGGGAGGGCAGCACGGGCTGGCGCTTGAGCAGGGTCAGCTCGCCGGTGGCCATGTCGCAGTCGTAGACCGAGCCCGGCGTGACCAGCGAGGTGTAGGACAGCCGGAAGCGGCTGGAGTCGTACTCGGGGTTCGGCCCCGGGCCGACCCGGTAGATGGGCTCCGGGAAGTGCAAGTCGCGCTGGCCGCCCTCACCATGGATCCGCAGCCCGGTCAGCCCGTCCCGCCGGAAGTAGACCACGATAAAGTCCGCGAACGCGGCCATGCCCAGCAGCCGGGTGTCGGCCCGGTGCGGCACCAGCGGGGTCCAGTCCCGCGGGTCCGACAGCGGCGCGGTGGCGATCTCGAAGTTCTCCGCGTGGTCGTTGTGCAGGATAAGCAGGCGGTCGCCGGCGTCGTCGATGCTGTAGTCCAGGCCCTGGCGCCGCGGGGTCACCACGGTGAACTCGCCCTCCGGCGCGGCCGCGTCGAGCAGCCACACCTCGCTGGTCAGCACGCTGGCGCTGTGGATCACGATGAAGCGCTCGCTGCGGGTGCTGCCCACGCTGACGTGGAAGCGCTGGTCGGCCTCCTCGAACACCATGACGTCCTGGTCGGCCGGGGTGCCGATCCGGTGCCGCCACACCCGGTTGGGCCGCCACGCGTCGTCGACCGTCATATAGAACAGGGCCGAACCATCCAGCGACCACGCGCATCCGTAGTAGGTACCCGGGATCTCGTCGGGTAGCAGGTCCCCGGTGGCCAGGTCTTTGATCCGGATGGTGAACCGCTCGTCGCCGCTGAAGTCGGTGGAGTAGGCCAGCCAGCGCCAGTCCGGGCTCGGCTGGTAGGCGCCGAGCGCGAAGAAGCCGACCCCGGCGGCCAGCTCGTTGCCGTCCAGGAGCACTTCCTCCCCGTCCAGCGGACGGCCGTCCTCGGCCACGGGCGGGATGACCTCATCGGGGCGGACCGCGCGGCGGCAGTGCACCGCGTACTGCTGCCCCTCGACCGTCCGCGCGTACTGCCACCAGCCGCCCTTGCGCACCGGGACCGACAGGTCGCTCTCCTGGGTCCGGGCCTTGATCTCGCCGTAGATCTGGTCCTGCAGCGGGGCGAGCCCGGCGGTGAGCGCCTCGGTGTAGGCGTTCTCGGCCTTCAGGTAGGCGACCGTGTCCGGGTCGTCCTTGACCGCCAGCCACGAGTACTCGTCGACCACGGTGTCGCCGTGATGGGTGCGCTCGTGCGGGATCTGCTTGGCGGGGGGCGGTTCGGTGCTCATGTGCGGACAGTCTAACGACGCGCAGCCACCGGAATTTGGCACCATGGAGCGGTGCCTGGACCAGATGTTCGCCAAGCCATGGTGAACTCCATGCTGTCGTCGGTCATCCCGATACCCGGCATGACCGCGGGGTAAAGAGCTTTTCCTCCGAACGGGCCGTGGTGCGAGCACACCGCCCGGTTGAGCCCCGCCACGCCCGGCCGGAGGGGTACCGCTAACCTGTGTCCCGTGGCAGAACCGTCTCCTGTCCCCGCTGAGCCGCAACCGGTGCTCGCCCCGCTCACCGCGAGCGCCATCTTCCTGGTCCTGACGATCAACCCGGGCGGTGAGGCCGCCTGCCGGGACGTTCTGGCCGACTGGTCGGCGCTGCGGCGGGCGGTCGGATTCCGTGCCCCCGGCGACGACCTGGCCTGCATCGCCGCGATCGGCTCCCGGGCCTGGGACCGCCTGTTCGCCAGCCGCGCCCGGCCGAGCTGCACCCGTTCGCCGAGCTCGCCGGGGAGCGGCACCACGCCGTGTCCACCCCCGGGGACCTGCTGCTGCACATCCGGCACGAGCGGATGGACCTGTGCTTCGAGTTCGCCACCCAGGTCATGGCCCGGCTGGCCGGCGCGGTCGCGGTGGTGGACGAGACGCACGGGTTCCGGTTCTTCGACGAGCGTGACCTGCTCGGCTTCGTCGACGGGACGGAGAACCCGGAGGGCCGGGCGGCTGCGGCCGCCGCGCTGGTCGGCGCGGCCGATCCGGCCTTCGCCGGCGGCAGCTACGTCATCGTGCAGAAGTACCTGCACGACATGGACGCGTGGAACGCGCTGTCGACCGAGGACCAGGAGAACGCGATCGGCCGCTACAAGCTGTCCGACATCGAGATGCCGGACGAGGTCAAGCCGGCCAATTCGCACGTCGCCCTCAACACGATCGAGGAGCCGGACGGGACCGAGCGCCAGATCCTGCGGGCCAACATGCCGTTTGGCGAGGTGGGCCGCGGGGAGTTCGGCACCTACTACATCGCCTACGCGGCCACGCCGAGCGTGACCGAGGAGATGCTGACCCACATGTTCATCGGCGACCCGCCGGGCAACACCGACCGCATCCTGGATTTCTCCACGGCCGTCACCGGCAGCCTGTTCTTCGCGCCGTCGGCCGACTTCCTCGACGACCCGCCGGATGCGCCCGGTACCGCTGCTACCCCCGGGGAGACCGCGGCGCCCGGTGCGGTGCAGGATGGTTCCCTCGGCATTGGCAGCTTGAAGAGGAGCATCTTATGAACAACCTGCACCGCGAGCTCGCTCCCATCTCCGATGCCGCCTGGGCGGGCATCGAGGCCGAGGCGCGCCGGACCTTCGAGCAGAACGTGGCGGGCCGCCGGGTGGTGGACGTCACCGGGCCCGACGGCCCCGCGCTGGCCAGCGTGGGCACCGGCCACCTGGCCGAGGTCGAGGCGCCGGGCGGCGATGCGGCCGGGATCACCGCCTGGCTGCGCAGCGCGCAGCCGCTGGTCCAGCTCCGGGTGCCGTTCACGGTGAGCAGGCTGGACGTGGACAACGTGGAGCGCGGCGCGCAGGACTCAGACTGGCAGCCGGTCAAGGACGCGGCCAGGCAGATCGCCTTCGCCGAGGACCGGGCCATCTTCGACGGCTACCCGATCGCCGGGATCGCCGGAGTCAGGCCCAGCACCTCCAATCCGGTCCTGACCCTGCCGGCCGAGGCCCGCGAGTACCCGACCGCGGTCGCCCAGGCGGTCAGCGCGCTGCGGCTGGCCGGGGTTGGCGGCCCGTATTCGCTGCTGCTGTCCGCGGCCGCCTACACGATGGTGAGCGAGACCGCCGACCACGGCTATCCCATCCGCGAGCACCTGGCCCGGGTGGTGGACGGCGAGATCGTCTGGGCCCCGGCCATCGACGGCGCGTTCCTGCTGTCCGGACGCGGCGGCGACTACGAGCTGCGCCTCGGCCAGGACCTGTCGATCGGCTACCTGTCCCACGACTCGGAGTTCGTCCAGCTGTACTTCCAGGAGTCGCTGACCTTCCTGGCCTACACCGCCGAGGCGAGCGTGGTCCTGAACGCGCGCTGAACCCGCGCCGTCCCCGGATTTCGCGGCCCGGGTCTTCGCGGTCCGGGCCGTTTCGCGTGCCCACGTCTTCGCGGCCCGGGCCGTTTCGCGTGCCCACCAGCCCCACGCCGCACTTCCGCCCCCAGCGGAGGGCTCCGATCCTGGTCGATGTCACCGCGTACCAGCAAGAACAGGTACAACGTCACATCGACACGCAAACCAGCCGGGCTAGCCTCAGCTGGTTCCTGCTGAGTCGTCGTACCGGGTCGGCGGGAACGGGTGGTCCTCGTCGATGGGGTACACCTCGCCCTTGTCTTCCTGGCGGCGGACCTCGGCCCGCTCCTCCTGGTACACCTCGGTCTGGCGGACGTCATCGGTCAGCGGCGGCGTGTCCGTGGCGGGCGGAACCTCGTCCGGGTCGTAGGAGTCGACGCCCGCCTCCACGCGCTCCTCCTCGGTGAGCCGGTCCAGCTGGTCCTGGTCGAGGCGGTCGATCTCACCGCCGTGCTCCCGCCGGTTGCGGTGGAACCGCTCGGCGAACTGATCGGTGAACTCGCCCGGCTGGTCTATGTCCTGCTCCGACATCGCGCCTCCTCGCATCCGGCACCAACGGCTAACCCGGGCTAGCTTATAGCGGTGCTCCAGCGGACACGCAGATCGGTGGGCTTGCGGAACACCAGACCCCGCGGCGTGGCCGGGTACCGCTCGTCCAGCCGCAGCCCGGGGAGCAGGTCAAGCAGGGTTGCCACCGCGATCCGCGCCTCTAGCCGGGCTAGGTGAGCGCCGAGGCAGAAGTGCGGGCCGTGCGCGAAGGCCAGATGTTTGCCGGAGTTGGCGCGGCGGACGTCGAACGTGTCGGGATCGGCGAAGACCCCCGGGTCCCGGTTCGCCCCGGCGATCGACACCGTGACCTGATCTCCGGCCCGTATCCGGGCCCCGCCGAGCTCGGTATCGCTGGTCGCGTACCGGTCGACGACGGCCGCGGCCGGTTCCAGCCGCAGCGACTCCTCGACCGCCGCGGGGATCAGCCCGCGGTCGGCCAGCGTGAGCTCGAGCCCGGCGGGGCTGGACAGCAGGTGCAGCATGGCGTTGGCGATCATGCCCTCGGTGGTCTCGATCCCGCCGAACAGCAGCACGGCCGCGTTGGAGATGGCCTCGTCCGCGGTGAGCGCGCCTGCCGCGTCGGCCAGCAGCGAGGACGGCGGCGGTGCCGCGATGATCTGCCGCAAGCTGGCCGCGAGCGCGTCGAACGCGGCCGTGCCCGAGGCCGTTATGCCGGTACCCGCGGCCTCGGCCTGGACCGCGGCCACGATCCCGTCGTACCAGGCCAGCACCTGCGCGGGGTCGGCCCGGCCGAGTCCGAGCGCCTCGGCCATGACGGTGACGGCCAGCGGGCCTGCCACCGCCCGGCGAAGCTCGGCCGCGCCGGACGGCTGGATGCCGGCGACGAGCCGGGTGGCCTCGGCGCGGGTCAGCGCCTCCAGCCGGGCGTGGATCTCCTCGGCCCGGAACGGGCGGGTGAACGGCGCCCGGTGGCGGGCGTGCCTGGCGCCGTCCAGCGAGAGCATGCTCGGTCCCACCACCTTGGCCGTGGAGAACCGGGGATCGTCGACGGTGAAGGTGCGGGCGTCCCTGAGCACCGCGACGGCCAGGTCATACCCGGTAACTAGCCAGGCGCCGAGGACCGGGACCCAGCAGGCCGGGGCGTCGGCCCGCAGCCGGGCCAGCACCGGATGCGGATCGGTCTCCAGGTCGGCCAGCGTGACCCGCTCGGCCAGCGTCTGCGGCGAGTTCACCTAACGCTCCCGGACCCGGCGCGTTCCCGGCGGCGCCGATCCGCCGGTGGGCGAGCACCGCCATCAGCATCCACCCGGCGATGAGGATCAGCCAGAAGTTGACCAGGCGGTAGGCCAGCACGGCGGCAAGCGCCGGTGACCGGTGCAGCCCGGCGGCGGTCAGCGCTGCGGTCAGGGCCAGCTCGACCAGGGCGAATCCCCCCGGGGTGATCCCGGTGCTGCCGACCGCGGCCCCGGCGCCGTAGACCAGCAGCAGGCTCTGCCACGGCACGGGCTGGCCCGTGGCCTTGATCGCGCAGGCCAGCGCCCCGCAGTCGGCCGCCCAGTTCAGCACGGCCAGCCCGAACACCTCGGCGTACCGCGGCCAGGGCAGGCGCAGGCTCGCCACCTTGTCCAGGAAGTCGTCCAGTCCGTCGACGCCGTTCGCGGGCACGCCGAACACGCTGCGCGACAGGCTGACCAGCCAGGCGATGAGCCGGTGCAGGAGGGCGCGGACGGTCTCGAAGCGCAGTGCGAGCAGTACCGCGGCGCCGGGCACGATGAACACGAAGGCGCCAAGGAAACCTGCCGCGCTGGCCAGCGACGCCGAGCCGGCCAGCGCGCCGATGACCAGCAGGCAGGCGAGCGCGGAGGTAGAGAAGATGGCCGACACGGCCAGCGTCCAGCCCGTGGCGGCGGCGTCCACTCCGTGCCTGCGGAACTGGCGGTAGGAGAAGACCATGGCTAGTTCGGCGCCGGCGAACGGCACCGAGATCGACAGCGCGTTCGCCGCGTACGTGATCGCCATCACCGAGCTGAAGCTGGCCGGCCGGCCGCCGACCCGCAGCAGCTGTCTGCGGCTGAGTCCGAAGCTGGCCAGGGAGACCGCCTCCGAGACCAGCGCGAGCAGGAACCAGGCCCAGTTCAGCCGGGTCAGCACGTTTAGCGACTGGGCCAGAGTGCGGCGCTCGACGACGATGACGCTGACCAGGACCACCACGGCCAGGGCGGCGAGCGCGCTGCGCCGCACCCCGCAGCGGCGTGGAGCGCGTGCCGGAACCAGGTCCTGATCTGACGGTGCTGTTGCGCCGGCTCGCGCACCGGTCCCGGCCGGGGTATCCACCTCGTCGGTCAAGGCCGCTCCGCACACGTCGGTCTGGGGACTCACCAGGTCAACGGCATCACGGCCCAAAATACTCCAGAAACCACGGCAAACAGGAGGCGGCCGCGTCCTAGCTGGCCCCGGTGACCAGCGCTGTTGTACCTGCTAGCTCGTGATCGGACATGACGATCCTCCCGTGTCGTAGTCGTGCGGCAGGCCGAACATCGCGAACAGTTCCGGGTTGAGGAAGACGACGATCCGGGCGATCCCGGTCTTGGTGACCGCGGGCACCACGATCTCGTGCGCGTGGTACGAACCGTCGGGTCCGCGGGTGTAGCCCGCGAAGGCCGGCTGCCCGTTGGCCATGACCGGGACCATCCGGAACTCCCCGAACCGGGCGAACACGCGGGAGCCGATGAAACCGGCCACGGGCTGACGGCCGCTGAACCAGGTCGCCAGCGGCGGCATCTCCAAGGCGACGTCCGCCCGGAGCAGTTCGGCCAGCGCGTTCGCGTCCGCGTTTTCGAAGGCCACGGCGAACCGGTCGAGCAGCGACCGCAGGACCGGGTTGGCCGGCTCGGCCAGTTCGTCCTCGGCGGGAACGGCCTCCGCGATCTGGGCGCGGGCGCGCCGCAGCCCGCTGTTGACCGCGGTGGTCGTGGTGCCGAGCAGGTCAGCCGCCTCCGCGGCCGGGAACTCCAGTACGTCCCGCAAGATCAGCACCGCCCGTTCCCTGGCCGACAAGTGCTGCAGCGCCGCGACAAAGGCCAGCCGGATACCGGTCCGGGACACGGTCACCGCGGCCGGGTCCTCCTGCTCGCCGGCCAGCAGCGCATCCGGGAACGGCTGCAGCCACGGCACCTCCGGCATGGTCACCAGCTGCGCCTGGGGGTCGTCGGCCGGCCCGCCCAGGCCGGACGGCAGCGGCCGCCGGCCGCGGCGCTCGATCGCGGTCAGGCACACGTTGGTCGCGATCCGGTACAGCCAGGTCCGTACCGACGAACGTCCCTCGAACGCGTCAAAGGACCGCCAGGCCCGCAGGTACGTCTCCTGAACCAGGTCCTCGGCCTCTTCGGCCGATCCCAGCATCCGGTAGCAGTGAGCCAGCAGCTCACCGCGGAACCGACCGGTGAGAGTGGCGAAATCCTCGCTGACCGTCATGGTTACCCCAAACTCGCCCGCGCGAATGCCAGCGACACGCTGGCCCTGTCTATACAGACCAGGCGCCCGGTCGGAAATCGCCGCCCGGAACGTGCTCGAGGCCGGGAATGGCCGGAGGACCGAGCCGCGATTCAATATCCGTCAGCTGACCGATGTCTTGCACTGCAAATTGCAGCAGCATTTTCAACGCAAGGACACCAAGCACGTCAGCTGAGGAACCGGATCATCGTGATGGCACCGACTCGTCCGACCGAACTGTACCAACGTCGCGTCCGGCTGGCCAGGCAACCATCCGCGCCGGCCGAGGCCCGCGGCCAGGTCCGCGCGGCCCTGCGGGCCTGGAAGGTCCCGGTCGATCACGACATCGCGATCCTGCTCACCAGTGACCTGGTCACCAACGCCGTCGTGTACGGCGACGGCGAGACCGTGACGCTGGCCATCAGGTGCTCCCGCGACTATCTGCGCATCGACGTCTACGACAAGACGCGTTACCTGCCCATCGGCGCGGCCGAACCACCCGACACGGACAGCGGGCGAGGGCTGGTGCTGGTCGCCGCGCTGTCCGCGGAGTGGGGCTCCTTCCGCACCCCGGCGGGCAAGGCCATGTACTTCACCCTCGCGTTCCCGCGCGATCTACCGCTCAACGGCGATCGCGTGACCGCGGAGGGCTAGACGTGGGGGCGGCGAACTGTGAGACCCCGCCCGGCTCGCCGCCCCCACTAAACGAGCAAGCCTTCGGAAAGACACCGACCATAGAGGGGAAATATGAGCACCACGCTCAGGAGTCCGCACGAACAGCCGCTCGCGAGTTCTTGCTGGATCAAGAGCTCGCTGAGTTACGCCGCCGGCAACTGCGTCGAGGTGGCGAGCCTGCCCGGCGGCCAGATCGGCATCCGCAACAGCAGGGACACCGGTGGTCCGGTACTGGCTTTCACGCCTGATGAGTGGCGCGCTTTCCTCGGGGGGGTACGGAACGGGGAATTCGACCTCCCGGTCAACTGACCGAGCAGCCAGCGGGCCGCGATGCCAGCCGCTCAGGGGTGGGCGTCCCAGTGGCGGCGCAGCGCCGCGGTCAGTTCGGCGGCGCGTTCGTCGGGGAAGAAGATGCGAGCCCCGGCCAGTTCGACGACCTCGCTGGCACCCGGGATGATGTCGCGCAGCCAGTAGGCCCACTTGCGGCGGAAGAAGATGTCGCCGGTGCCCCAGACTATGAGGGTCGGGACCTGCAGCCGGGCCAGGGCGGGTTCGATCGCCAGCAAGTCGCGGGCACGCAGGGAGGTCATGATGCGCTGGTTCTGGCGGGCCAGTTCCGGCGTGGCGAACTGCGTTTCCAGCCAGAATCGCGCGAGATCCACGGGCAGCTTCTCGATGTCCTGGTAGCCCAGGCCGTAGAAGCGCTTGCGGCCCCGCCGGACGTCGCGGAGCAGCCGGGGTGAGATGCGGGCGGCCAGACCCAGGTGGGCCAGCCAGGCCGCGGGCAGCAGCACCTTCGGCGGCACGTTCTTGTGGGTCTCGCAGTTGGTCAGCGTCAGCGTGTGCAGGAGTTCGGGGTGGCCGGTGGCGAACACCTGGCTGATCGCGCCGCCGGTGTCGTTCGCGACCAGGTCGATGTCGGTCAGCCCGAGCCCCGCGCAGAAGTCGGCCAGGAAGCGGGCGAAGCCCGGCAGGGTGAAGTCCTGGTCGGCGGCGGCCGGGGTCTGCCCGTGCAGCGGAAGGTCGACGGCCACGCACCGGCGCTGGCTCCCGAGCTCGTCGATCACGTTCCGCCACAGGTAGCTGCTGGTGCCCAGGCCGTGGACGAATAGCGCCACGCGGCCCGGGCCGCCGGTATCGATGTAGCTGGCCGGGCCGGACGGGGTCTGCACCTGGCCGCGGTAGGAGTCGAGACGTTCCATGGTGCTAGTCATAGGTTCTCCCTCGTAGTCCGGTCGCCGAGGTACAGTGACCGGAAACCGACTATCGGTCTAACTTTTACAAACCGACAGTCGGTCTGTCAACCTATAGGGAAATAACCGTGGGGGAGACGGGATGAGCGCGCCGGGGGGAAGCCCGATGAATAAGAACGTGGAGCGGGGTCAGGCCACCCGGGCCCATCTGGTCGACGTGGCGACGCAGCTGTTCGCCGCGCACGGCTACGACGGCACGTCCATCGAGGCCGTGCTGGCCGAGGCCGGAGTCAGCCGCGGGTCGCTCTACCATCACTTCGCGGGCAAGGACGCGCTGTTCTGGGCGGTCCTGGAGGGCGTCGCGGCCCGGGTCGGCGAGCAGCTGACGGCCCTGGAGCAGGACGCCCCGGACCCGGTCGCCGCGTTGCGGATCGGCTACCTCGGGTGGGTCCGGCTGGCCAGCGACCCGGTCGTCCAGCAGACCGTGCTCATCGACGCGCCCGCGGTCCTGGGCTGGCAGCGGTGGCGGGAAATCGACGAGCAGGGCAATCTGGGCTGGATCAAGGCGGCCCTGACCTATGCCGCGGACGCGGGCCGCATCGAGCGGCGGCACGTCGACGTGTTCGCGCACATCGTGCTGGCCGCCGCCAACGAGGTGGCGCTGAAGGTCGCCCGTGCCGATGATCCGGCGGCGACGCTCCCCGACGCTGAGAGTGCCTTCGCCGAGTTCCTAGACCGCCTGCTCGCCGCCGGCGGCCAGTAGCCTGCGCAGCGTCTTACCCGACGGGGAGGTCGGGATAGCTTCGACGAAGGCGATCTGGTGGATCCGCTTGTGGGGCGCGACCCGAGCGGCCACGTAATCGATCAGCTCCGGCTCCCCGACCTGCCGCGCGGGCACGACGTACGCCTTGGGCAGCTCACCGGCCCGCTCATCGGGGACCGGGACGACCGCGGCGTCGGCGACGGCGGGATGGCTGCGCAGGACCGCCTCAAGTTCGGCCGGCGCGACCTGGAACCCTTTGACCTTGATGAGCTCCTTGAGCCGGTCCACCAGGAACAGGTTGCCGGCGGAGTCGAACCGGGCCAGATCCCCGGTGTGCAGCCAGCCGCCCTGGTCGATGGTCGCGGCGGTCGCATCCGGGTTGCCGAGGTAGCCAGTCATCATCGAGGGGGTCCGAACCCAGAGCTCGCCGGTCCCGCCCTGGTTCAGGTCTGAGCCGCTGTCCGGGTCGACGATACGGGCGCGCACCCCGGGCAGCAGCTGACCCGACGATCCGGGAACGGCCGGCGCCCCGACCCGCCACAGCGCGATGGCGGCGGTGGCCTCGGTCATCCCGTAGCCCTGCCCGACCGGGCAGCCGATCCGCTGCGCGCAAGCCAGCTGGAGCTCGGCGCCCAGCGGTGCTGCCCCGCAGCCGAGCCACTGCAGTGACGACAGGTCGTACTGGCCGACAGCGGGATGCCTGGCCAGGGCGTGCACGATCGGCGGCACGACGACGGTCTGGGTGATTCGGTGGTCCTGCATGGCGGCCAGGAATCCGGTTACGTCGAAGCGGGGGAGCGTGACCAGGGTCGCGCCGCCGAACAGCGCGCGCCCTGCGAGCACGACAAACCCGACAGCATGGAAGAACGGCGCCACCGCCAGCACCCGGTCGCTGTCGGTGGCGGGCGCCGCCGTGAGCATTTGCGCCACGTTCGTCAAGCATGCGCGGTGGGTGAGCATGACGCCCTTGGCCAGCCCGGTTGTGCCGCTGGAGTAGGGCAGCAGGGCGTGAGCCTCCGGGTCGATCCGGTCGCCCGGCGGTCGTCCGCGGTGAGCGAGCAGCGCGGTGAACGGCATCATGTCATCGGCTGCTGGCCCGAGCGTGATCATCCGGGCCCGGGCTCCGGCTCGTTCGACCGCGGCCCGGGTCGTCGCCGCGAACGCGGGCGTGGTCAGGACGAAGCGGGCGTCGGCGTCGGCCAGTTGCGCGGCGACCTCGCCGGGCGTGTACAGCGGGTTGATCCCGGTTACCACGCCGCCCGCGGCGATCGCGCCGTAGCACGCGAGCAGCCACTCCGGTGAGTTCGGGGCGAGAATCGCGAACGTCTGCCCCGGGCGCAGCCCGAGCGCTGTGAGCCCGGCGGCGATCCGGAGTACCCCGTCGGCCAGCTCCTGGTAGCTGATCGTCCGCCCGGAGACCGCGTTGACGATCGCCGTCCTGCCCGGGGACTCCGCGGCGGTGGCCAGCAGGCACTCGGGCAGGGAAATAGCGGGCACGGCCGGATCTGGCCACGGGCTGGCCAGGACCGGCGGCGCGCCGGGACTGGTCGCGGTGGTCATCGGCCATCTCCTTCCTCGGCCTCCGGGGTCACGTGGCACCTGCTGCGGTCCAGCGTCTGGCAGCAGGACACGCACCACGGCCGGTGTACCACGGCGCCGCTCGTGTGGCGGACCCAGAACTCGGCGGTGTTGTGACGGCAGTGGATGCATAGCTGAACGGTGCGGATCATGATGCTCTCCTGGCTGCTGGCCGCGGCGGCGGGCCGGAGCGCCGCCGCGCGGGCCAGGACCAGAACCGGTAGCGCGGAGCCTGGTGGCCGGCGGCGATGGCGGCGACCGCGGCCACGGCCTGGTCAACGTCGTCGGGGGTGTTGTAGAGGTAGAAGCTGAGGCGGCAACTGGCTGGCGGGGTGAGGTTGAGCGCGTGATGCGCCAGCGTGGCGCAGTGACAGCCGGCGCGCGATTCGATCCCGGCCGCGTTCAGGGCCCGGGCGATGGCGAACGGGTCGCGCCCGGGTAGGTTGAAGGCGACCAGCGAGGTGCGCCGGGCTGGGTCGCGGGGACCGTAGAGGGTGATCGGATCGATGGCGCTCAGCCCGTCCAGGGCGCGCTGGGTCAGCTGCTGGTTCCAGGTCGAGACGCGTTCCATGGCGGTACGGATGGCAGCGCTGGTCAGCGGCCGCGTGGTACCGAACCAGGCGGGCCGGTCCGGGGCCAGTACCAGGTCGACCAGCAGCCGCAGCGCCTGTGCCGAGATGATCGTGCCGAGGATATCGGGCGTCCCGGCGGCGTACTTCCAAGGCAGCGAGTTGTACTCGACCCGGTCCGGGAACACCCGCCCTTCGGCGATCATGTCCCCGCCGTACAGGAACGGAAGCGCGGCCCGGAGCAGGTGCTCACGGGCGTATAGCACCCCTACGCCGAACGGCGCGAGCATCTTGTGGAAGGAGAACGCCAGGTAGTCGACGTCGAGGGCGTGCACGTCGGTGAAGGTGCCCGGCACCATCTGGGCGCCGTCGACCAGCAGGTACGAACGGCTCTCCCCTGATGGCTGGGGATAGCCGCTGGCCGCGGCCAGCGCGGCGACGGCACCGAGCGGGGTACGGGTGCCGAGGAAGTTCGACGCGCCGGTGCAGCAGACGAGCTTGGTGCGCGAGTCGATCAGCGCGGCTAGGTGGTCCAGGTCCAGCTCGCCGGTGGCCGGGTCGAACCGGGCTAGCCGGCACTCGACCCGGCGGCCCAGCCGGGGCAGGATCTCCCGGCACAGCCCGTGCCACGGGACGTAGTTGGAATTGTGCTCCATCATGGTGGTGACCACGTTGTCGCCGTCCCGGAACTCGGTCAGCGTCGCGTACATGACCGCGTTGATGGCCTCGGTGGTGTTGCGGTACAGGGCGATGCTGGCCCGGCCCGGCGCGCCGATGAACTGCGCGATGGTGTCATAGGCCTCCTCGAACCTGGTGGTCATCTGCTGTGAGGCGGTGGACTGCCCCCGGTGGACGTTCTCGTAGCCGGGCGCGAGTGACTGATAGAGCTCGAGCAGTTCCCGCGGCGGCTGGGTGCTCGCCGCGTTGTTGGTCACGATCCGGCCCAGCTCCGGGAAGGCGAAGTGCCTGCGGATGGCCTGCACGTCCACCGGTTCGGCGTTCATACCCCGAGACCGTACGGCGTGGCCCTGGCCCGGTGCACCGGGCGAATTACCGGGTTTTAGCGCTCGGCTGCCCGGTCTCCGCGAGCGCCGCGACGAGCTGCGTCCGGGAGTGGACGTCGAGCTTGCGGTAGATCTGCCGCAGGTGGAACTCGACCGTCTTGGGGGACAGGAACAGGTCGGCCGCGATGTCGCGGTTCGACGCGCCGCGCTGCACCGCGGCGGCCACCCGCCGCTCCTGCGCGGTGAGGGCCTGGTCGTCCCCGGCTCGGCGGCGGCGGGCGCCGGCGGCGCGCAGCTCGGCCTCGGCCTGCCGGGCCCAGGCGT
This sequence comes from uncultured Actinomycetes bacterium, assembly GCA_963819785.1. Taxonomy (GTDB): domain Bacteria; phylum Actinomycetota; class Actinomycetes; order Streptosporangiales; family Streptosporangiaceae; genus Palsa-504. The sequence goes on from CAWFXW010000037.1 coordinate 431,786, forward strand.
CGGCGCCCAGCCGCCGGAAGCCTTCCAGCGCCGCCCGGAGCTGCTCACGCGCTTCGGCGCGGCGGCAGGACCGGTGCAGCCGGCGCCCGTACGCGAGCAGGGTGCGCGCCCGCTCGAAGGGCATCGGCCGCTGGTCGTCAAGGGCCAGCGCGCAGGCGAAGGCCGGCTCGAAGTCGACGTCGAGCAGCCCGCGACAGCGTGCCGCGGCCGCGCCAGCCACCGGGCTGGCGGCCGAAGCCGCCTGGCGCTCTAGCCGGGCCAGTGTGCGACGCGCGTCCTCGTCCCGGCCCTGGCGGGCGTAGGCCTCGACGAGATCCTGGATCCACGGGACGATCACCGGTTCTTCGTGCCCGGAACCCTCGGTCATCTGTTCCACGGCCTCCAGCTCGCCGATCGCCGCCTCGACCCGGTCCGAGCCGAGCTCGAGGAAGCCGAGCGCGCCGTGCGCGAACCGCAGACCTGTGCTGATCTGATCGGATACGGCGATCGCACGGGCCGCCCGTGCCGCCGCGCGGCCCTCCGGCGCTCGCCCCTGAGCGCCGAGGATGCGGGTCCTGATGGTCAGTGCCCAGCCCGCCATGTGGCGCTGGCCGACCTCACCGGCGAGCTGGATGGTCTGCTGGGCCGCGGCGTCGGCGGTCTGCCAGTCGCCGAGGCGGAACGCGGCGTCGGCGACGACCAGCCGCGCCGCGCACAAGGTGGCCAGCGCGCCCGCGTCCTCGGCGCGCCGGCACAGCTCGGTGTTCTTGTCCCGCGCTTGCTCGAACTCGCCGAGCGGGATGTGCGTCCGCAGCAGGACGTGCATCCACGGCCAGTCCGGGCCGAGCGGGTCCACGCCGTCCGCCAGACGGTACGCCTCGGCGAGCACCGGGCGGGCCTCGGGCGCCTTACCGCGTAGGACCAGCGTCAAGCCGCGCATCATCAGCACCGCCCCGCGCACAGCGGGATCACCGTGGTCGCCGAGCAGGTCGGCGGCGCGCCGGGCCAGTCGCTCGGCCTCGAAGTAGGAGTTGATCCCGGTCGCGCCGTTGGCGGCGTCCGACAGCATGACGGCCGCGAGCACCGGCGACTGCGGCGCGACGAGGCCGGCCTGCTCGACAAGCAACGGCGTGGCCTGTGCGCCGTGGCCTCTCCAGATCAGCGTCCGGCCGCGAAGCTGCTGCGCGTATGCTCGCTGCACCTCATCGCCGGTCACTTCCGCCGCCTCGGCCAGCAGCGCGAGCGCGCGGTCGGCCAGGCCGGCGCCTGCCGCGGCCTGGCCGGCGGCGATCAGGCGGCGGCTGGCGGCCTCCGGGTCCGGGGTGAGCCGCGCCGCACGTTCGAGCGCGCCCGCGCCGGCGGCATAGGCGCGGCGCGCCACCGCCCGGCCGCCCACCCGCTCCAGGTCCGCCGCCACCTCCTCGTCGGGCCCGATCACGGCCGCGGCCCGGTGCCACGCCCGGCGGTCATCGTTGTTCCCCAGCGCCGCGGCCAGGGCGCCGTGAACCGCGCGGCGCTGGGCAGGCCGCGCCTGCGCGTAGACCAGGCCGCGGATCAGGGGGTGGGCGAAACTCACCCGTCCCGCGCCGAGCAGGACCAGGCCGCATGCCTCCGCGTCGGCTAGGCGGTCGGCGTCTGTTCCGGCGCGGGCGCAGGCGGCGGCGATTACCGTCAGCTCGGTGTCGGCGTAGGCCGCGGCGACCAGCAGAGCCAACCGAGCCTGCTCGTCAAGCGCGTCGACACGGCCCGCGAACGCGCGCTGCAGGCGGCCTCCCGGCGCGAGGGGCAGGTCGAGGGCCACGGTGCCCGCGCGCTGACCCGCGGTCAGCGTCGCGGGCAACTCGACCAGCGCCAGCGGATTGCCCGCGGCGGCCTGGGTGATCGCCGCCGCGACCGGCGGTGCCAGGCCTGGGGCCCGGAGCCGGAGGAGTTCGGCTGCCATGGCGTCGTCGACCGGTCCGACAGGTAGTTCGGGAAGGCGGACGCGCTCGGGCGGGTACAGCGGGTCACGCGCGGCGAGCACGACCGCGAGCGGGCCGCCGGCCCGGCGGGCCACGTACTCGATGCATTCACGGGAGGACGCGTCGACCCACTGGACGTCGTCGACGACGGCCAGGACCGGGCGGTTCCGGGCCGCGGCACGCAGCAGGCTGAGCGCGGCGACACAGACCGCCAGCCGGTCACCGGGCGTGGGCGGCTCCAGCGCGAGCGCGCCCATGAGGACCGCGGCCTGCGCCACCGGTAGCGCGTCCAGATCACTGAGCAGCGGGCTCAGCAGATCGGTCAACGCGGCGAAGGCGAGCTCGGCCTCGGTCTCGGCGCCGCAGGCCCGGACGACCGTGACGGCATCGCCGGCATGTGCGGCCAGGGCCTCGAGCAGCGTGGTCTTGCCGATCCCCGCCGCACCGTGCACGATCAAGGCGCCGCCCTCGCCGCGGATCAGCGTGGTGAGCAGGTTATCGAGCCTGCGCAGCTCGGCGAGCCGGCTGACGATCATCCCGTACCCCAGAGACGATGCGGGCCAGTGACCATTCGCCATGAGTCAAGGCTGGTGATGTGAAGGAGGGCTGTAGATCAGCTGGAGCCGGGATGAAGGCGATCACGGCCTGCTGGGGCCGGCGCGGGCGGACCGATCACGAATGGAGAAGCGCGGTCGCAGAGCCGCAGCTAGAGTGACCGCGGGTAACCAAGCACCGGGTCGATGGGACCCGCGGCATCAGGAGGGACCATGAGCGACTCTTCCACTGAGGGCATCAAGACCGTGCTGCATCCCGTGTCCGACCTGGCCAAGGCCAAGGCGCTGTATGCGGCCTTGCTCGGGGTACCGCCGCAGACCGACTCGGCCTACTACGTGGGCTTCGAGGCCGCGGGCCAGCAGATCGGGCTAGTGCCGAACGGGGGACAACAGGGCATGACCTCGCCGGTGGCCTACTGGCACGTGCCGGACATCGAGGCCAAGCTGGCCGAGGTAACCGCCGCCGGTGCCACCGTGAAAGAGTCCCCGCACGACGTCGGCGGCGGCCGCCTGGTGGCCAGCTTCACCGACCTCGACGGCAACGTTCTCGGGCTGATCCAGGACCGCTGACCGAGGGAGACCGCAGGGGGCGGTCCCGCCGAATAGATGCGGTCCCGCAGAATAGATGGAGACACGATGACCATGGCCACGAGGACGGGCACGCAGTCGCCTGCGGCGCACGTTGCCGACAGCCACGACCTGATCCGCGTGCACGGCGCGCGGGAGAACAACCTCAAGGACGTCAGCGTCGAGATCCCCAAGCGGCGGCTGACGGTGTTCACCGGCGTCTCCGGCTCGGGTAAGAGCTCCCTGGTGTTCGACACGATCGCCGCGGAGTCGCAGCGGCTGATCAACGAGACCTACAGCGCGTTTGTGCAGGGCTTCATGCCCACGCTGGCGCGTCCCGAGGTCGACGTGCTCGAGGGGCTGACGACCGCGATCATCGTTGACCAGCAGCGGATGGGTGGCGACGTGCGCTCGACGGTCGGCACCGCCACCGACGCCAACGCGATGCTGCGCATCTTGTTCAGCCGGCTCGGGCAGCCGCACATCGGCTCGCCCCAAGCGTTCTCCTTCAACGTCGCATCGATCAGCGGAGCGGGCGCGGTCACCCTCGAGCGCGCCGGGAAGACCGTGAAGGAGCGGCGCAGCTTCAGCATCACCGGCGGCATGTGCCCTCGCTGTGAAGGCCGGGGTACGGTCTCCGATCTCGACCTGACTCAGCTGTATGACGACGGCAAGTCGCTCAACGAGGGTGCGATCACCATTCCCGGTTACACCGGAGGCGGCTGGAACTCCCGGCTGTACAGCGAGTCAGGCTTCGTCGACCCGGACAAGCCGATCGGCGAGTACACCAAGAGGGAACTGCACGACTTCCTCTATCACGAGCCGGTCCGGATGAAGATCGCGGGCATCAACATGACCTACGAGGGCCTGATCGTGCGGGTCCAGAGGTCGATGCTGTCCAAGGACAAGGAGTCGATGCAGCCGCACATCCGCGCGTTCGTCGACCGGGCCGTCACGTTCACGGTCTGTCCCGAGTGCGGCGGCACCCGGCTTAGCGAGGCGGCCCGGCTGTCGAAGATCAAGGGAATCAGCATCGCCGATACGTGCGCGATGCAGATCAGCGATCTGGCCGACTGGATCCGCGGCCTCGGTGAGCCGTCGGTAGCGCCGCTGCTCGGGACGCTGCAGCAGACTCTCGACTCGTTCACCGAGATTGGTCTTGGCTACCTGTCACTGGACCGCCCGTCGGGCACGCTGTCGGGTGGCGAGTCGCAGCGGGTCAAGATGATCCGCCACCTCGGCTCCTCACCGCTCACCGACATCACCTACGTCTTCGACGAGCCCACCACCGGCCTGCATCCCCATGACATCCAGCGGATGAACGAGCTGCTGCTGCGGCTGCGGGACAAGGGAAACACGGTGCTCGTCATCGAGCACGAGCCCGAGACGATCGAGATCGCCGACCACGTCGTCGATCTCGGCCCCGGGCCGGCGTCGCGGGCGGCACCGTCTGCTTCGAAGGCAGCGTCGAGGAGCTGCGCGCCAGCGGCACCATCACCGGGCGCCACCTCGGCGACCGGGCCGCCCTCAAGAAGACGCTTCGGACGCCCGCCGGCACGCTGGAGATCCGCGGCGCGAACGCGCACAACCTGCGCGACGTCGACGTCGACATCCCGCTCGGCGTGCTTGTCGTCGTCACCGGCGTCGCCGGCTCCGGCAAGAGCTCGCTCGTGCATGGGTCGATCCCCGTCGGCACGGGTGTGGTGTCGGTTGACCAGGGCGCGATCCGCGGCTCGCGTCGCAGCAACCCGGCGACCTACACCGGGCTGCTCGACCCGATCCGGACCGCGTTCGCCAAGGCCAACGGCGTGAAGCCAGCGCTGTTCAGCGCCAACTCCGAAGGTGCCTGCCCCAACTGCAACGGCGCAGGCGTCATCTACACGGATCTGGCGATCATGGCCAGCGTCGCCACCACCTGCGACGTGTGCGAGGGGAAACGGTTCGACGCGTCCGTGCTCGAGCACCACCTCGGCGGCCGCGACATCAGCGAGGTGCTCGCCATGCCGGTGACCGAGGCGGAGGAGTTCTTCGGCACCGGTCAGGCGCATACCCCGGCCGCGCACGCCATCCTTCGCCGACTCGCCGACGTCGGGCTCGGCTATCTCAGCCTCGGCCAGCCGCTCACCACGCTGTCCGGCGGCGAGCGGCAGCGGCTCAAGCTGGCCACGCGCATGGGGGAGAAGGGCGGTATCTACGTCCTCGACGAGCCCACCACCGGTCTCCACCTCGCCGACGTCGAGCAACTGCTCGGCCTGCTCGACCGGCTCGTCGACTCCGGCAAGTCGGTCATCGTCGTCGAGCACCATCAGGCGGTCGTGGCGCACGCCGACTGGATCATCGACCTCGGCCCCGGCGCCGGCCACGACGGCGGTCTGATCGTCTTCGAAGGTACGCCCGCCGACCTCGTCGCCGCCCGCTCCACCCTCACCGGCGAGCACCTAGCGGCCTACGTCGGCGCCTGACCGCGGGGCCCGTCCCTTACCTCGTTCTGGTTCCCACCAGCAGCGAGTTGCGCAGGTCGGGCAGCACGACCTCGGTCCAGGTCAGCCTGGATTCGCCGCTGAAGAAGCCGCGCTTGACGTCGTCGGCCCGCAACGGCGAGTCCGCCGGGAGGGCGTGTTCAGGGGTTACGTCGTCCATGACGATGCGCCCGCCGATGCGGAGCAGGCTGACCAGCGCGGCGAAGTCTGCGGGGGCGCGTACCCCGCTATCGGCGAAAAGCAGATCGAAGGGTCCCCGGCCGGGAATGACGCCAAGGGCGTCGCCCGTGATCACCTCGGCTCGCGAGTCCGCCGCAAGCAGTTCGCGGGCCGCGCTGGCCAGCACGGCGTCGATCTCGACGGTGACCAGCACGCAGTCGGCGGGCATGGCGCTGGCGATCCATGCGGCCCCGATCCCGGCGCCGGTGCCGAGTTCGCCGATCCGGCCGCCCGCACATCCGGCCGCCAGCACGGCCAGGAAGCGGCCGACGCCCGGCAGGCACGCCGACGGGCGGTCGGGGCCCGCTTCTTCCCTGGTCAGCGGGAAGCCCGACTGCCTGGCGACGGCCTGAGCGCGCGTGACGAGCGGCGGGAACTGATCCATGGAAACCTCCACGGCCACCATCGTGCCGCACCGCAGGGCACGGTGAGCACCTGATGTGCCGTGCTCATCCCGCGTCGCCTCATCTGGTGCCCGAGGGAGAGGCCGCGGTTCCGAACCGGTCGAATTCCCCGAGCCGAGCGCCTGCGAGAAAGGCACGCCACTCGCCCTGCGTGAACCTCAGGACGGCCCCCGCGGGATCCCTGCTGTTACGGATCCCGACCGAGCCGCCGGGGAGTTCTGCCACCTCGACGCAGTTGCCGTTGGAGAAGCTCAGGGAACTCTTGACCCAGACCGCCGCCATATGCTCACTTCCATCGTGCGGATAATCTCGCAGTAAGCATAGTCAATCGAAAATGAATTCGCTAGGGTCCTGATTGGTCATCTCACCGGCGAAGCCGACCGGGTATGGTCGAGCACGACCTGGCCGATGCGGCGGGGGAGTCCCGGGGTGAAGAACCCGTGTCCCACGCCGACGCCCCAGCGGCGCATGGCGGCGGTTGCAGTATTAACGGCTCTCGGCGGTGAGGCCGGGCGGCTCCTCCTGGCCGAAGGTGATCACGATCTCCCGGCCGTTGGCATAGCTGACCACAGGCCGGCGGAGCATGTCGCCCACCCTGCGGGCGACCTTCTGGAACAGCTCGACCATCTCAGGGGTATCGGCACTCACCCGGAACCGTCCCCTGGCGGCAAGTGCCTCGGCGACGTAGGGGGAGAAGTTCGCCTCAGCCCGGGCTTTCTCCTCGGCGCTGAGCGGGGTGCGCTGCGGCGCGGACTGCGTGCCAGGGAACTGGGGCATCGCTGATCTCCTTGTGATCGCCGTAGCCTCCGATTATCCCGGCGTGCCACCCGGGCCATGGCCGGATGACAAGATCGGCTCCGTGGATCGTGCCCTGCTGGAGGCCTTCGGCCTCGACCCTGACGTCCTCCATCTCAACCACGGCTCGTTCGGCGTCGCACCGGTCGCGGTGCGCCGGGCTGCCGCTGCCTGGCGCGAGCGGGCCGAGCGCAATCCGCACCGCTTCAACCGCGTGGAAGTCAGAGGGCTGGTGGCGGCGGCACGGGAGCGCGCGGCCGGTTTCCTTGGCATCGACCCGTCCCGAACGGCGTGGGTCCGCAACGTCTCCGAGGGAGCGTCCGCGGTTCTCGGCTCGCTCGAACTACGCCCCGGCGACGAACTGGTCACAAGCACGCACGGCTACGGCGCGGTCCGCAAGGCGCTCCGCTATCACGCGGCGCGCGCGCAGGCGCGGATCATCGAGGCCACCTACCCTGTCGGCGCCGGGGATGACGCGATCGTCTCGGCGTACGCCGCCGCCTGCTCGCAGCGCACGCGGCTGGTGGTGATCGACCGGATCACCTCGCCGACCGCCACCGTCGTCCCGGTCGCGGCCGTGGCCGCCGCTGTCGCTGGCGTCGGCACCACGGTGCTCGTCGACGCCGCGCACGCACCTGGCCAGATCCCCGATGACATACCGGCGCTCGGCGCCGACCACTGGATCGGCAACCTGCACAAGTGGGCGTACACCCCTCGCGGGACCGCCATACTGTGGAGCCGGCCGGGATCCGACGTGACGCCGGGCGTGCTCAGCTGGCAACTGGACGACGGGTACGCCGCGTCATTCGACTATCCAGGTACCTGGGACTACGCCGGCTGGCTGGCCGCCGAGGACGGTCTGGCGTACTGGGAGGAACTCGGCGGCTGGGATGCCGTGGCCCGGCTCGCCGACCTGGTGGCCGGCGGCCAGAGGCGGGTGGCCGAGGCGCTCGGCGTCACCCTCGAGCGGCTTCCGCTCGTACCCGCGCCCGCCATGCGGCTGGTCCCCCTGCCGGACGGCGCCCTCACCTCTCCCGATCAGGTCGACCCCTTCTACGAGGCCTTGTCGCAGCAGCGTGTCGAGGTGGCACCGATGCACTTCGACGGAACTGGGTATCTGCGCATCGCGGCGGCACCGTACAACACCCCCGGCGACTACGACGTGCTGGCCGCCACCGTCCGAGACCTCCTGGACCGGCATGCTTGACGACATGACGGGCTAACGGGACAACCAGTTCTGGCATCGGTTTCGACTGAAGTGTTGCCAGCTGAGCAAGCCCGGCGTCACGTCGGATCCCGGCCGGCTCCACAGTTCGGCACGAAGGTTCGGGCTCTCGCGGGCAGAGGGCTGCCGCGCGATCTCATTGACATTCACGCCGCGTCGCGATTGTGCTCGAATATCGAGCTAGAGTCCCTTGACCGACGCCACCCTCAGCTTCGTTACCCGTATTCGGCCAGCCGCGGGCGCACTCCGGCGATGGTGAGCGCCACGATCAGCGCTGCGCCCAGGGCGGGGATCAGCGTGATCCACAGCGAACCGCCGGCGTGGCCGCTGTGGATCGCGGCGATGAAAGCATTCTCGTTGATAGTGATCACCGACCCGAGTGCGGCGTCCCACCGATTGAAGGCCCAGTCTGACTGGCCAGGGCTGGTGCCGATATCGAACGCGATCGCCTGGGCGAGATTCGTCTTCGCCGTGCCGCGGAGCACGCGGTCGTCCTTCTCGTAGACCTGGTAGGCAAGGAGCGCCCGGGTGGCAGCGGCCCGCTCGCCGGTGAAGGTGATGTTGCGGAATTCGGTGCCCAGGTAGCCTCCGAACCGCACGTCGGCGTGGTCGGTCTGGTACGCACCAATATCCGCGGCCAGCGCCGCGTCGTAGGAGAAGATGCCCACGTCGCCCGCGTTGGCCAGTTCCTGAGACTTGTGCAGGAACGCGTCCTGATAGGCGGCGGCGCGGCCCGGATCGACCAGGAACCTGGTCTCGTCGGCATTGGCGTCATAGCTCACCGCGCGGGCCTGGGTCAGTGCGAGGATCGAATCGAAGGCGTCCTGTTTGGCGACCTTCAGGTTTCCTGCCTGCGCCCCGAAGTGGACCGTGCCAGCGATGGCCAGGCAGAGGGCCAGCACCGTAGCTGCCGCGAGCGCCGGGTTGACCAGCCGCCGGAAGCGCGCGGCGAGGAACACCTGGACACCGAGGAGCGCACCCGCCACGGCCAGTCCGAATGCCAGCACGATCACCTGCCCGCTCGTGACGGTGGCCCGGTTCTGGTTGTAGCTCGCGTCCAGAGCGCTCGCATTGGCTGCGGTAAGCGACGCGGCGTCCGGCAGCACGGTCGCGCTCATCAGGTCGGTGGCCTGCTGGAAGTAGGTCAGGGTTGCTGTGGACGGGCGGCCCGCCGGGTCGTGGCCGCGCTGGTCCACCACGATGGCATCCGCGGCCAGTGCCTCGTAACGGCCGAGCGCGTAGAGCACAGAACTTACCGCCCGCTGCGCGGCTGGGTCCGCCGATGCGGTGACCGCCGCCTGCAGCAGGTCCTGCTCGGCGTGCTGCTGGTCACTGGCATAAAGGGCTAGGTCCTGCTGCTGGTCGGCGGCCAGCGCCGGGTCGCTGCCGGTGAGCAGGACGTTGCCGAGCTGCGCGTCCATGTCGCTGACCGCGTAGTACAGCGCGCTGCTCTGTTCGACGAGCGGCGCGTCATGATTACCGATGGCGGCAAATCCCGAGTCGAGCGCGGCGGACACCATCCCGATCAGGAGCCCGAGCCCGCAGGCGAGCAGCACCACGAGCGTCACGCCCGTCCGGAGCCGCGCCGGGGTACTCCGAATCCGTGTCAGCCATCCGCCGTTCCGCGTCCCGGTCGGCGGCACGGTGCCGATTACGAGCGGATCTTTGACCAGCCCGGCCATGGGACCTCACATCGTCCGGTGCGGTGTTACTGCACGATTGGTCCCGAAGTTACCCGCGGTCGCGGCCTGCAGACCGGCCTGCGCCGTTAGGGTCTCGTTAGCGTTTCAGGGCACCTGCACAACGGGACGCAATACCCCGGCTCAGCCTTTGCGGGCGATGATGTACGTATTGACGATGTCGCCGTCGATGCGCGCAGCCTCGATTGAGGTGAAGCCCGCCTCGCGGAGCATAGTGCGCGCGGTTTCCTCTCCCCACATGGTGCCGAGGCCCATCCCGCCGTCGGCGAGGGAGACGGTCATGCAGTGCATGCACGACACCGTATACAGGAACGGCCCGAGCGGGTGGTTCAGGTTCTCCGCGAGTTCGCTGGAGGCGGAGGTGTCGACGCAGAGGTAGACGCCTCCCGGGCGCAGTGCCTCGGCGATCCCGGCGAGCACCAGGTCCGGCCGGGCCTGGTCGTGCACCGCGTCGAAGGTGGTGATGAAGTCGAACCGGCCGTTCTCGCCGAGGCGGGCCGCGTCGCGTTTTTCGAAGCGCGCGTTCGTGAGGCCTTTGCGGTCGGCTTCAAGGCGGGCCGCGGCGATCCCGGCGTCGGAAAAGTCGAAGCCAGTGAAACGAGAACCCGGGAACGCCTCGGCCAGCAAATTGGCGGCGTGGCCGGATCCGCACCCGACGTCGGCGACGTCAATGCCCTGCCTGAGCCTGTCGATCAGCCCGGGTACCAGCGGCAGCGTCACGTCGATCAGGGTGGCGTCGTGAACCGCGCCGCTGTCCTCGGCCATGACCGCCTGGAACCTCGGGAACGCCGAGTACGGGATCCCGCCGCCATGGCGGAAACAGTCCACGATCTGATCTTCGACCTGCGCCATCAGCCCTATGTACTGCATCCCGGGGGCCAGGTTCTTCATGCCGGCCGCCCGGGTGAGCCAGGCGGCATGATCTGCGGGCAGCCAATACGATCCCGCCGCGCCATCGTGCTCGACGATACGGCTGGTGGTCATCACCGCCAGCCATTCCCGGACGTACCGCTCGTTGAGCGAGGCGCGCGACGCGATCTCCGCGCTCGTCGCCGCAGGCATCGCCGCCATGGCGTCGAACAGTCCAGTACGGTGGCCTACGCTCACCATCAGCGCCAGCGCGGCCTCATTCATCGTGCGGAGCATCCGCTCGGCGAACGCCGAGCCCCCAGCCCGGGCCTCACTCATCTCGACCTTCTCACCTGGACGATGGCGCAATCGTAGCCGGGGGCACTTACCCTCCGCCTGGCAGCGCGGGGGAGAGGCAGCGGTCCCGAACTGGTCCTATTCCGCGGGCCGTTCAACGGTGAGCAAGACGCCGGCGTGCAGGCGCTGAACACCAGCAACTTCCCGACCAGTCCGGCCCGCTACGCCAGGTCGGCTCCTGACGCCAGATGATCTAGCGGAGGGGAAGGATATCCTGCCCCCTCCGCCAAGGCTGTTTCAGCTCATCCTTAACCCGGCGAGCTTCACGGTCGCCGCCGCTACTGGGACAGGCATATTTCGGCGGCTTCGAACAGCGTCCACAGGCCTCGCAGGACGCCCGCGGCGCCGAAGCGCGGCTCCCACTGCTCTCCGTGCAGTACGTCGGAGACGACGAAGGCGGCCGCGGCCGCCGCGCCGGTGGCTCTGGCCACGGTGAATAGGCAGGAAGCTTCCATATCGACAGTAAGGATGGCCTCGGCACGGTATCTGGCAATCTCCTCCGCGGTCTCCCGGTACGGTGCGTCGGTGGTCCAGGACGGGCCATAGGCAGCTGCGGGCAGCGCTGCGCGTAGCCAAGCGGTCAGTCCCGGGTCCGGGAGCGCGAAGGGCTCCGGCTGCGCATAGTGATGCGATGTTCCTTCGTCCCGCAGCGCGGCGGAGCAGACAACGAGATCTCCCGCGGCCAGCTGATCGCCGATCGCGCCAGCGGTGCCGACGCCGATGAACAGTTCGGTGCCCAGCGCGGACAGTTCCTCGATGGCAATAGCCGCTACCGGTGCTCCGATCGGCAGCCGGGCCAGGCCCAGGCCCGGCGCCAGCCGGAGCAGCAGCGAGGGAATCCCGGAGGACGTCACCGCTTGGTGGTCCCGGCGCTCTCGGATCCGGTCTTCCAAGCTGGGCTGCCAGGTGAGCACCATGGCGCGGGGAGCCTCAGCCCGCGCCCTGCCCCGCGACTCGTGGTAGTCCAGCAGCCGTCGCGCCGTAACGTACGGACGCCCGGCATGCTTTCCTTCGAGATTCGGGAACGGCATGCCGTCATGGTGACAGCGCCCTCGCCGAGACGCGAGACGTTTACCGCTTTGCCGTCGGCGGCTGTGTCGCTTGAGCCGTCTGCGTATCGGTGGCCTGGGCTTTGATGAAGCCGGCGATCCGGTCGTTCAGTTCGTTGATCCGGTTGAAGCCGCCGTGGCTGCCGGGGACGATGGCGACCTGCGCGTTCGGCATGAGGCTTGCCCGGTCTCGGGCCTGTGCCGGGGTAATGAGGGCGCTGCGAGCTCCGGTGATCAGCAGGACCGGCACGGTGATCGCGCGGAGCTCGTCGTCGGTGAGGATATCGGGGAACTTGGGCTCGGCATGGTAGCCGCGGGTGCCTGCCCACATCAGCGTCATGAGCTGCGGCTGCAGCATGGCCGGGCTGTCCAGCCACCGCGCGAGGCGGCGGCGCAGCGGCATCGGGGTCAGACTGGCCAGGCCGCTGATGGAGAACCACCACCAGAAGCGGGCGTCGAGCCTGGTGAGGCCCGCGGGGTCGAGCAGCGTGATGGAGGCGACGCGCCCGGGCGCGCGGATCGCCTGGTTCATCGCGACCCAGCCGCCGTATGAGAAGCCCGCCAGGTGCGCCGGGCGGTCGCTGAGCTTACGCAGGAGCTCATCCAGCCAGGCGGCGCAGGACGCCGGGGGAGTCATCGGGGCGCGCGGGACGCTGGGGTTCGCGTCGCCGGGCATATCGATCCCGTAGACCGGGCTGTCCTTTCCGAACGCCGCTACGTGCGGGTACCAGCCCGCGGCGTTGAACGCGGAGAGCAGCACGGTCGGCTCCCCGTCGGGATGCGGCCGGTAAGCGTGCACCCGTGTGGTCGCGGTCGCCGTCTCGATATCTAGCTCCTCGTAGGGCCGCGGCCAGAGTTCGAAGGCCCGCTCGTAGGCGACCATGAACTTCTCCTGCGCCGCGTCGCTTACCCACGAGCCCGGCTCGCCTTTGGGCGCCAGGTCTGCCGCGCCGGTGATGCGCTTGATGCCGAGCATGTCCAGCCTCCTCATGCGGAGTCCGTTATCGTTTATGATACGACCGTATCATAAAGAGGCGGGCCGGGCAACGAAGGGTACGGTGAGCGGGTGCCGAAACGGGTGGACCACGAGGAACGGCGGCGGCAGATTGCCGACGCGCTGGTGCGGACGGCGGCCGCGCGCGGGCTGCACGCCACCGGAATGCGCGAGGTCGCGGCCGAGGCCGGCGTGTCCCTCCGGCTGGTCCAGTACTACTTCGGCACCAAGGAAGAGCTCCTGCTCTCCGCCATGCAGCAGCTAGCCGCCCAGTTCGCCGAGCGGGGCCTGATGCGGATCAGGCAGCTCAAACCGGCAGACGGCCCGGCCAGCCCTCGCGACGTCATCGCCGCCATCCTGACCGAGGCGCTGCCGGTCGACGGCGAACGGCGCACCTTCACCGTCGTCTACACGGCCTACCTGGCGCTCTCGTTGACCGACCCGGCGCTGGCGATCAGCCCCCTGGTCCGGAACTCAAACGCCGTGGTCGACGTGGTCGCTACCCAACTGCGGGCCGCTCAGGCGGCCGGCGACGCACCCGCCGACCTGGACCCGTACCTGGAGGCCATCAGCCTGCTAGCCCTGTCCGCGGGTCTGGGCACAAGCGTCATCGCCGGCCAGTCCTCAGCCGGGCAAGCTCAAGCCGTCATCGACTACCACCTGTACCGCCTGTTCCCCGCATCTCGGCCCGCGTGACGCACGTGTGCCTGGATTCAGCCCAGGCGTGATTGGGGCCCGGGGGAGGAGCGGTATGCCCCGCTGGCTATGGCGCAGGGAGACCGGAACCTCAGCTCTGTGTCGCCAGCGGCTGGCTAAGCCGCAGGTGGTTGCCGCTGGGGTCGCGAACGGCAGCGTCGCGGACGCCGTAGGGCTGGTCGATCGGCTCCTGGAGGATCTCTGTCCCGGCGGCACGCAGCGACTCGAAGGTTTTGTCCAGGTCGTCGACCTGGATAAAGACGGCCAGGTCGCCTTTAGCGACAATCTCGCGCATCGTGTGCCGGTCGGTCGGCGGGATGTGGTGATCCACAGCGGCCAGCAGCAGGTCATGACTGTCGCCGGGGGCATGGACTGTGAGCCAGCGCATCTCCGGTCCCATCGGGACGTCATCGCGGACCTCGAAGCCGAGCCTCTGGGTATAGAAGGCCAGGGCCTCATCCAGGTCGGTGCAGTACACGGGCGTATGTGTGATGGAAAGTGGCATGTCAGCGACCCTACGCGCGGTCGGCCAGGAACGCTTCTCCAATCCTGCATGGCTGCGCGACCCACCTCGGGCGTGCCCAGGCGCGCGTCATGCATGGCGGGACTCGGGTCAGCCGCGAGTGGTCTCGCGCCTTGTAGGCCGATGGTGGCTCGCCGACCAGACGCGTGAACGTCGAGCTGAATGAGCCGAGCGAAGTGAATCCCACGGCCATGCACACGTCCGTAACGGACATGTGGCCGCGGCGCAGCAGTGCCATCGCCCGCTCCACGCGCCTGGCCTGCAAGTAGCCGTATGGTGTATCGCCGTAGGCCTCGCGGAAACGGCGGGAGAACAGAGACGGCGACATCAGCGCGGCACGCGCCATAGCCGGGACGTCCAGCGGCCGCGCATACTCGCGGTCCAGCAAGTCCCTCGCCCGGCGCAGGTGCGCCAGCTGAGCGACCTTCATACGAGGACCGTACACCCGCGGCGACATGACAGCCGGGCGTCACTGAGGCCGGGGAGCTGCGGCTCGTCCGATGTGCTGGTGAGCGCCACGATGGCAACGCCGACTCAATCGCGAACGAGCTTCAGTGCCAGCCTGGGCACGGCAAAGGATGCGAGAAAGATCGGCAAGAACCTCTTTCCGGTGCATCGGAAGGCGACGATCTCTTCCTCGGCGGCGTCAAAGGTTTGAGTGCTGCTCGAGTTTCGTCCGTTGCGAACTTGCAGGGTGTGACGTCCTGGCTCTACTGGTATCTCGATCGTGTGGTTCATGTCGACCGATCCGGCCCGTTCATCGTCGACCACGACATCGTAGGTGCCGCGAGGGACCTCCGCTCCGATTGCCTTATGCGTCAACTTCGCAAACCAAACAACAAACAACACAAAACGGATCGAAGCGCAAAATTGAATGCACGACCAGAAGGCTGCGATAGGCGTCCCGGCAGCAGTTGAGCGGTGAACGCCCCTGACCTGGACGGGTCCATCACGAACGCCACGGTGTCCGCCGCGACGAATACCCACAGCCACCACTTCGCGGGGCCTTTCCCCTCGCCGGGGCAGAAGACTCTCCACGTGGTCTCGTCCGCGTGGAAGTGCCAGGACTCCCGGTTCCGCTCCGCGATCGCCGCCGCCAGCGGGGCCAGCAGCCCCGCGGCCTGCGCGGCCGTCCCCGCCAGCGTCGCCGGGAGAATCTCCGCCCCGTGCCGGGCCAGGCCCGTGACGAGGGAGTTCTGGCTCCGGCCCGCCACGAACCGCTCCACAAGCAGCATCGCGGTGAACCCGTTGCGCGAACAGGCCCTTCCCGATCGCCTTCGGCGGGCCCGGCGCCGTCACCGTCTCCGGCCCCTCGCACCCGCACGCCTTCCGGTACCGGCGGCGGCAGTGCGCCCGCACCGTGACGGACCTCCAGTCCACGCTCCCGGCAAGTGATCACACAGGGAACGGCCCCCGCAGCGGGCAGCAGTACCCCGCCGGAAATCCCAGATCACCTCACCCGGCAGGCGAGTAATCGCGCGCGCGGTCAGCGTTGCTGACATTTATTGGTCTCCTCTCCACGAAACGCTCAGCGACCCGCCGGCCGACCTGTGAAAATGGTCACCTCCGCGATTTCTCGCGCCCATCAACGTAGGGTCAAGCCGTACCATGGGAGGTCACATGGAAGCCGAGCAGTTCATTAACGATGCCGCCATCGAGCTGGAGATGGTCGAGGCTCAACTGCGTGACGTTGAGGCTCGTGCCGTCGCGCTGCGGGCTCGTGGGGACGGGCTGCGATTCCTCATCCAGTACGGGCGGGAGTCGCAGCGCACTGAATTGAGGGCAATAGGTCTCGCGAGCCATCGCAGCGAAACAGGAAAACCCGCAGTCCGAGATGCCGCAAGGTAACTGTCAGGTCCTTTAGCCGTGGTGTTATCTGCCAGTGCCGGACTGATATAGCTGGGCCTGGACAGCTACGCGGCGGAGAGGCTGGCCCGGTCATCCGGCCGGTGATGACGGCCTGGGGTACGCGGCGGTGCACGGAGGTGCAGCCCGTCTCTGACTCGCCAGGCGCCACTGAGGACGAGGGAGCGGCGGATGGTGTCCCGCAGGTGACCGGCATCAACGTTTCGAAACGGCGTTTCGGTTCGATCACAGCTTCGAACCGCGCAATAATAGGCCCATGGAGAGCGTGGATCCCCGGCCTAGGCTGCCTTCCCGCTGGGCGGGAGTTGAGGCCAAGCTGCCGCCTGCCTTGGACCAGCTCGCCGGGCCGGCTGACGGCGTGGTTGAGCTGCCTCTCGATCTGGCCTGGTCAGGAGACCGCCGTTTTGACCTTGCGGACCCGGTCCAGCGTTACCTGTACCACATGACGGTGCTGACCTCTGCGGTTACGCGGGAGCACTACACCGGATGGCTGAATGCGAGCCTGCTTTGCGGCGACTGGAGTAGCCTGCGCCTCCCGCGAGCGCTCCGCGAGACATGGCAGGCACATTTTCCGGAACTGGGACCGGGGTAACCGGCGACCGTGCTTGACGGTGACCACAAAGCCTTGGTGGATGCGGCACTGTCCGTCTGCGCCCGGTACGGGCTGGCGGTGGCCGGCGGGTATGCGGGCAAGGCGCACGGTCTAGTGGAGCGTCCGTCCGAGGACATCGACTTCGCGACCGGTGCCGCAGCGCCAATCGAGGAGATTGTGGCCGCGCTGGATGCCGCCTACCGCACGGCCGGATTCGACGTTCAGGTCCTCGACGCTGAAGGGCGGAAGGGGCACCTGCTTGTTACGTTTCCCCTCGGCGGGACTTATCGCGTTGACGTGCTGAAGGAGCCGCTTAACCATCCGGTGGTGTGGATGGAGTTCGGTCCGGTCATCGCCTTGGCGGACACGGTGGCGCTGAAGATGGGCGCGCTTCACGACCGGGCACTGCCCCGGGACGTGCTCGATGCACAAGGTGCGGCTGCCCGCTTCACCCATGCGGAGCTGATCGCCGCATGCCGGGCGGCGCTCGATGAGGACTTCAGCCTGGAGACGCTCCGGGATCAGCTCGCCTTCGTCGCAACGTACCCGGACGAGGCTTTCTCCCGTTATGGTGCCGGGCAGGAACTCATCGCCGAGGTGAAAGCGTGGGCTCTGAGCTGGTCGACCGAGATCGGTCTTGATATCGCCGAGTCGGAGTCCTGGTCTGATGACGAAAATTACTAGTACAGAACATCTGCCGAACGCCGCGAATGACATCTGCCGCCGACCTTCCGACAAGATGAGCAAAGGTTCGCCATCTTACGTGCGACGAAAGTTGGACGGGTGCAGTCGTGTTTGGTCGACCAATCCTAACTGGTAACGCGACATGTTGGGTTGAGACGAGTAGCGGCAGCGATCGCCGCCGGTTGCGTCCGCTGGGGTGGTGGCCGGTTTGTGCTGATGTGAGCGTGGCGTCGTGACGTGAGGCGGCCATCGCGTGATTCTCGCTGAGTTCCGACCAAAGATCTCGATGAGAATGGAGTCACGCGATGGCTCGTGGGAACGACACGTTCGTGAGACGCTGCCGAAGGCCAGTCGCATGTTCTCGTCGTGCGGGCTGCCTTCAACTTGGATCGCTGGCCGTTGCTTCCAGTCGGCGCCAAGTGGCGCGTCTCAGGTTCTTGTCATACGACCTCGGCTCACGACACGCCTTCCGACATGATGGCTGAGATTCGACATGTTCCGTGAGACGGGACAAGAACCTGAACGGGGGCCCTGGGGACGTGATACCGCAACGCCGATAATGCACATTATGTAAAGTAAGCCAGGCATTATTGCATCTGATGCATGTCCCGGACGGCCCGGTGGAGGCATTCAAGACCGCCTACGCGTGGGGCCTTCGCCGCCGGGAGGTGCGGCACCTGCAGGTCGTCGACTTCGAGCGCAACCCGCGCGCCCGGGAGTTCGGCGGCTTCGGCGCGGTCAACGTCCGTTACGGCAAGGCGCACAAGGGGTCAGCACCCAAGCGCCGCACGGTGCTCACCGTGTTCGATTGGTCCGCGGCTGTCGTCGACCAGTGGGTCAGGGAGGGTATGTCCCGCATGCCGGACGGGCTTGACCTGTTCACCTCCGAGCGCGGCACGCTGGTATCGGACGTGGTGCTCGGGGCGCGGTTCTGCCGGTACCGCGACGATCTGGGGCTGGAGCCGGGCATCGACATCCACTCTTTCCGCAGGTCCTATGCCACGCACCTGATCGAGGCAGGGTTCGACCCGCTTTTCGTGCAGAAGCAGCTGGGTCACGAGCACGCCTCGACCACCGCGATCTACGACACGTCAGCGATGACTTCATGAACACCGCCCTGAGCAGGGCGCTGGCCCCGGCGTTCGCCGGGGCGTGAGGGGAGGAATCGGATGACCGCCAGGCTCGACTACCGCTGGCACCTGCGCAAGGTCATGGCCGACCGCGGGATGTTCTCCACCACCGACCTCATCGGCCCGCTGGCCCAGCGTGAGATCACACTGTCGTCCAGTCAGGTCTACCGGCTGGTCACAGAGCGGCCCGAACGGCTGAGCCTGAAAATCCTGATGGCGCTGCTCGACATCCTGGACTGCGCGATGGACGACCTGATCGAGCCCGTCGCCGCAGCCGGCCCGGCCCGGCGGCCGGCGAAGGCCGCGGCCGGCGGGGTCGGGGATGCCCCGGGCATCGGCGCCCTGCGACCGAAGCGGGCTCGGATCACCGGCACCTCGCAGTGACCGGTTGTCCAGGCAACCCAGTCGGCGCCCTGCTGGCCCTGCTGGCCCTGCTGGCGGAGCTGGAGCCCAGGCCCAGCCCGGGAGCAGTCCTTGGGGCACTGGAGCAGGCGGCGGCACGCCCGGACGGGCGTCGCCGCGTCGCAGCCGCGGTGACAGGCCAGCCTGGGCTGCTCACCGGCGAGGGCGCCCGCGCCCCGGTCCCCGGCGTCCTGCGGTTCGCCAGCGCGCTCGCCCGCGCGGGCGCCACCGCGGTGGTCGAGCCGCCCTGCCCGCGCTGCGGCAGGCAGCGGCAGCTCGGCACCCCGGTTGAGGGACTACGCCTTTGCGCCGGGTGCAGGAGCAAGGCCCGGGCAGTGCCCTGCGGCCGGTGCGGGAAGGTCCGCCAGCCAGCCCGTCTCAACGACGGCGGGCAGCCCGTCTGCCAGAACTGACCGCCGGTGGGCAGACGCCCGGCGGCTCCTCCACGACGGCACCTGCCCGCCCGCCGACCGGGTCGCCGGCCTCCTCGTCATGCTCTACGCTCAGAAGCTCAGCGTCATCACCGCCCTGACCACCCGGCACGTCCAGCACGAGGACGGCCGCACCCTCCTCCGCCTCGGCAGCAGCCCGGTCGCCCTGCCCGCCCCGCTGGACGACCTCGTCGCCGGGCTCGCGGCCGGCCGCCGCCCGCCGGGCAGCAGCCTGCTCAGCGTCCCTTCCCCCTGGCTATTTCCCGGGCGCTGGCCCGGAAGGGCACTGACCGAGGACGCGCTCGCCCAGCGGCTCCACGCCCTCGGGATCAGCCCCCGCCAGGGCCGCAGCACCGCCCTGTTCGCCCTGGCAGCCGAGATCCCGGCCGCCATCCTGGCCAAGACACTCGGCATCCACGTCCAGGCCGCGATCCAGTGGCAGAAGATCTCCGCCGGGGACTGGGCCGCCTACGCCGCCGGCATCAGCGGCCGGCAACGATAACCGGGACCGGGATACGCTCAGCCCGGTCCGAGCTAAAAGAGGAGCATGAGGTGCCGGCATCCATCGTTGCCCCGTTCGGCCCCTGGAACCCTGCCCAGCCCCCGGAGGCCGCCGCGATCTTCGCGGCGATGCCCTGCCCGTGGTGGATCGCCGGCGGGTTCGCGATCGAGCTCGCCATCGGCCGGCCCGTCCGCGACCACGCTGACATCGACGTGCTGGTGCTGCGCCAGGACCATCTCCGCATCCAGCAGGCCCTGCACGGCTGGGAGTGGTGGGCAGCCGACCCGCCTGGCACCTTGCGCCCCTGGCTGCCGCGGGAGCAGCTGCCGGCAGCAATCCACGACATCTGGTGCCGCCCCGGATCCGCCGAGCCCTGGCGCATCCAGGTAATGATCGATGAGTCAAGCGACGGCGACTGGGTGTCCCGGCGCAACCCGGGCATCCGCCGCCCGATCGCGGGCATCGGGCAGACCAGCACCAGCGGCATTCCCTACCTGGCACCGGAGATCCAGCTCTTCTACAAGGCCAAGAACCTCCGCCCGAAGGACGAGACCGACTTCACCGCCGTCCTTCCCTCCCTAACCCGCGAACAACGGCAATGGCTTAGCGACGCGATCGCACGAACCCACGGCGACCACCCATGGCGAGACCGGCTTTCCCAGGCTCCGGCAGCAGGCGGCTAACCACGCACAGGGCAAGCCCAGGCACCACCTCCAGGCACGCATTCGGACAGTTGCAATACCCGACTCTGCCGTTACCGGCATGCGGCAAAAGCAGGAAGCGATCGCGAAAACCGCCCCGCCCGGCAGCAGGCAGAAACGCTACCAGCCCCGGACCCGCTGCTGGAATCCTCGAGAACCTCTGAACCGAAACCCCGAATTATGCCGTCCGTCACGGCCCTGGCACACCCGTGACCAGGGCCGCCACGGCATCGTCGGCATAACCGGCGGATCGGCATAATCGCACTGGATGCGACCACGGTGGCCGCGCAGCGCGGCCCGCCCCAGACCTCGCCCCTGTTCGAGGGGGCAGGCCTGAGCGCGGCTAACGACGGGTGAACGTGAGGTGGGTGACGCCGCTGGGGGAGCTCACCGACTCGATTGCGAAGCGCTCCTCCAGGCCCTCCAGGCCGTCCCAGAGGGACTCGCCGCGGCCGAGGAGGATCGGCACGACCACGACGTGCATGTGGTCGATCAGGTCGGCGGCGAGGAACTGGCGGACGGTGGCCGGGCCGCCGCCGATGCGGACGTCGAGGCCGCCCGCGGCCTCCTTGGCCGCCGCAAGTGCCTCCGCCGGGCTGGCGTCGATGAAGTGGAAGGTGGTGCCGCCCTTCATCTCGATCGAGGGCCTGACGTGATGGGTGAGCACGAAGACGGGGGTATGGAACGGCGGCTCCTCGCCCCACCAGCCCTTCCACTCCTCGTCGGTCCACGGTCCGCGCTGCGGGCCGAACTTGTTGCGCCCCATGATCTCCACGCCGATGCCCGGCCCCCAGTTGCTCGCGAAGGCGTCGTCGATGCCGGTGCTCCCGCCTTCCTGGCCCGTCATGACGTGAAATGAACGGGTGCCCATGAACGATCGCACCAGCCGCTGGCCGGCATGCCCGAAGGGCGCCTCCTGGCTCTGGTCAGCGCCGGCGCTGAAGCCGTCGAGCGAGACGGAAAAGTTGTGAACACGAACAAGTGACATGACGGGTAGACCCCTCTGGTCGAAGCTGAGTTCATCGGTCCTCATGGTGTGGTCGTAGCCAGGATCGCTTTCTCGACACCTGAGCACCCTCGACACCTGAGCACCTGCGAACGGCTGGCAGCCTGGCCTATGCGACGCATGACACGTCCACATCCTCCCTGTCCGATTCGCGCGTGTCGGCAGCAGGCATTCGGACAGTTCTGATATCTGACTGTGCCGTTATTCGTCAGCGACGACTTTCGCCAGAGGGCCCTGCGTGACGCGCTCAATTCGACGATCGCCGAGGCGCTCAGCCGGCCGGGTGGCGCGTCATGAAGCGCGAGGTGGACTACCGGTGGCGGCTGGCGGAGCTGATGGCCCGCGAGGGTATGCACAACAGCACCGATCTGGCCCCGCTGCTGCGCGAGCGCGGGATCGATCTGTCCCCCTCGCAGGTTTACCGGGTGGTCACCCAGCGTCCGGAGCGGGTCTCGCTCAAGCTCATCGCGGCGCTGTGCGACATCTTCAGCTGCGGCCCGGAAGACCTGGTGACAGTCACTGCTGCCGATGCCGCCCGGCCCCGCAAGGCCGCCTCGAACGTGGTCGCGATGACCGAGGCGATCAAGCCCGTCCGCGCGAAGATCATCCGCGATGACTGAGTCGCCGACCGCTCCCCCGCGGCGCGGCCGGCCGCGCACTGCCGGCCGGTTCACCTGCGACAGGTGCGGCCGCAGCTGCGGCAAGATCCGGATCCGCTGGCCGGACGGGAGAATCTGCGGGATCTGCTTTCACGAGGCCACCCGCACCTTCGGGCGCTGCGACCGGTGCGGCCAGGATCGCCTGCTGCCAGGCCGTGACGGCAGCCAGCAGCTGTGCCGGTCGTGCGCCGGGATCATCACCGACCTGGACTGCCATCGCTGTGGCGCCGAAGGAGAGCATCACCGCCTCGGCCTGTGCACCCGCTGCACGCTCCGTGACGACCTTAACCTCTTGCTTCAGCCCGGTGACAGGTCGGCCTCGCCGCAGCTGGCGCGCCTGGTCGACGTGCTCGCCTCTGTCGACCGGCCCGAGAGCATCCACACCTGGAAGCGGAATCCGCGAGTCCAGCAGCTGCTCCGCGCGCTGGGCGATGGCAGCCTCACCCTGGATCACGAGAGCTTCGACACCGCGCCGCCCGGCCTGGCCCGGGAGCACATCCGCCAGCTGCTGGTGCTGCGCGGACTGCTTCCCCACCGTGACGCCGACCTGGCTCGGTTCGAGGCGTGGCTCGCCCGGCGGCTGAGTCGTCGTTTAGCACCGTGTGCGTATCAGGTGACGGATGCTCAGCGATGGCTGGGCCCGCCGGTCAGTCGGTGCCTTCGATGATGCGGAAGTCGCGCTCAACGCCGTCGGGGAGGGCCACCAGCGCCTTCTGGTATGCCTCGCTCTCGTATGCCGCGACGGCCTGTTCAAAGCTGTCGAACTCGATCAGAACGACGCGTTGCGTGATTCCGGCCTCGTGGGCGAGGACTCGACCGCCACGGGACAGGAGGCGCCCGCCCCCAGCCTGGACAGCCGGCCGGGCCAGCTTGTCGTAGGCAGTCAGCCTCTCAGGGTCGGAAATGGCGGGGTAGACACTGACCCAGTATCCCTTAGCCATGGAAACCTCCTGTGTTCGGCCGGACACGTCCGACTTCGAATTGACACTCAGATCGATCGATCCCGGCGACGGGTACTGCGGTCGGCTGAATCGTCATATGCGCAGGTTAGGGCTTGATGTGCGGTCGAGGGAAAGACCGGTACGGGATAGGCTCAGAACGGATCGTTATCAATCGGCAGGGAGGGCACGTGGCGCCGGATACGGTGAGCCTGCGGTACTTCCTGGTGCTGGCGCAGGAGTTGAACTTCACCCGCGCGGCCGCACGGATCGGTATCGCACAGCCCGCACTCAGCGCCCGGATGCGCCGGTTGGAGGCGGAACTCGGTACGGCCCTGCTGGTCCGCAACACGCGTAGCGTCGTATTGACCACGGCCGGCGCGGCTTTGGCGGAGTCCGCGCCGCCCGCGCTGGCGGCGCTGGACCGGGCATGGGACACCGCCCGGAGCGCGGCGGCCGGCGAACTGGGCACGCTGCGCATCGGGTACAGCCTCAGCGCCGCGGCCGAGACGGCACCGGCCCTGGTGGACAGGCTGATTCGCGGCAACAGCGGACTCCAGGCCGGCGCGGTCCCGATGGCGACACCGGAGATCTCCCCCGCGGTCGCGGACGGCCGCATCGATGCCGGGATCACCCGCGGTGAACAGCCGGGCCGTGGCGTGCGCCGGTTCCTGCTGCGGCGTGAGCGCACCGGGGTCCAGCTGGCGCAGCACCATCCGCTGGCCGGACACCCGGAGATCGAGATCGCCGGCGCGGCCGCGTATCCGCTGCGGCTCCCGGACCGTGCGGCCAACCCCGTGATCCACGATCAGCTGTCCGCACTGTTCCGAGACACCCGGCCACACCCCCGATTCCACACGCCCGCAGTCTCTTTCGACATGTCTCAGCGCGACCTGCGCGACGGGGTCACCCTCGCCCCGGCCGGAGAAGCCGCGGTCACGGCACAACCGGCCGGTCTCACCTGGCGACCGCTGCGGGGCGCGCCCAGCCTGACGATCCACCTGGTCCTCCCACGCGAGCAGTCGCCGCTACACCGCCGCATCCGTGCCGTCGCCAAAACCCTGGCGCACGAGCTGCACTGGCTGCCGGACTGACGCGCAAGAGGTCAAGCCAGACGGACGCCTGCGGTGGCGAGGCCGAAGACCTTGCGCCCGGCGGACTTCGCGGTGATGACGACGGCGGTCTTGCTGAATGTCCGACACGACCTCGCTACGCCGGCGGATCAGCATCCGATGATGGCCCCGGGTCCGGTCCGAGTCGTACACCGCGGCGACGTCCTCGCCCAGCCCGAGATCTCGGGTAACCGGCGGGAACGCCCGCACTATGTCCAAGGATGCCAAGTGGCGGATCGTTGGTGTCGGGATTAGAGGGTTTCCCGACAGGGCATCCCGCGACGCCAGGGGACTCGCGAGAACCGGACTTCAGGGGATGAAACACCCGCCGGGCGGCCCGTTGGGCCGGTTATTTGACGACAGGTTTTTCCGACATGTACAACGGGCCTGTCCCTTCCCGTGCCGCCCCCCGAGGATCACCGTGCAGCACGTCTACGCCCGCGCGTCCTGGACACGCTCCGCCTCGCGCGCCACCTCAAGCTCGGCCCGAAGAACGGGCTCGCGGCCCTGGTCGGCCAGCTCGATCTCAGGCCGCAGGTCGACCGCCTCGCGGCCGGCAGCCAGCCCCACCGGGCACTGTGGGACACGCTCGCGGCCGCGCTCCTTCTTCCCCGCCTGGTGTCCCTGGCCTGGCCGGACGGCGCGACCCTGGCTGACCTGGCTGCCATCGCCTCGGTGCCGGCCGACGGCGTGCCGCACCTGATGAGCGACGATCACGCACCTCGCGACGCTGCAGTCGCCAGCCCGGCCGGCACCCTGTTCTAGTCGGCTGGATCGTCTTCCGGCCGGCATACTGGGTGCCATTGCGGTGAGCCTCGGAGGCGGCGTGCCCGACCCGTCGGCAGGGCGGCTTGGTGTACTGGCCCAGCAGCAAGGAGGACTTACAGCCGACCCCGGGGAATAATGTCAGATCGAATATTGACCCTTACCAGCAAGGCGATCTTGGCACGCCTGAGGATCTCCTGGCAGGGCGGCGGGGCCCGTGTCACCGCCTGTTCCCCCCGTGCGGAAGTACCCACGCCGGGGGCTCAAGCTCAAACCCTCAGCGTATTAAGCCAGTCGAAAGTCCATGATCGTGAGCCAAGCCAAGCCAAGCCAAGTCGGCTCATACGGGGTTGGTTGCAACGGCCAGTACGCGGCGGAGCAGGACGGTCCACTGCAGGGACCTCACGGCCTCCTCATGAAGAGACCGCAGCGCGGGGTCGTCGCCAGGGTCGAGCGCAGCGGCCTCTTCCCAGAGCGCGTGCTCGCGTGCCAGCCAGGACGGGCGGTCCCGGACCTCGATGTCCGTGAAGCCCGCCTGGCGGAGGCCGGCAGCGAGGTTCGCCCGGCGCAGCCGGGGACTGAGCCGCTCGTCGGCGCGGTCGAACGGCTCCCAGCAGGTCAGCGCCACCCGGCCGCCGGGCTTGAGGACCCTGCGGATCTCCTCGTAGGCGATGGCCGGCTCATCGGGGAACTGGATGGCGTCGGTGCAAAGCACGGCCTCGACGCTGGCATCGGGCAGGCCCGTCGCCGTGAGCTCGCCGGCGCGGAAGCTCGCGTTGCTCACGCCCATGCGGGCGGCCTGCTCCCGCGCCTCGGTGAGGGCTTGCGCGGAGAAGTCCACGCCGATGAGGAGCGTCCCGGATTGCTTGGCGACCAGCAGGCCATAGGCACCTCGGCCACAGGCAAGGTCAAGCAGCGTGCTCCCCGGCCTGAGCCAGAGCTCTTCGGCCAGCTCAGGGATAGCCTCGGCGGGGACCACTCCGGCTCGCGTGCCCGGCGGGAAGCCCACGTGCCGGTTCATGATCTCGGCGACGGCCGGCATGGCGGCCTGGTCTGCGTACCAGCCGTCGAAATATTCGGCGGACAGCGGTTTCGGGGGCATACGCCAAGATTACTGAGGCAGAAGCCCGCCGCCCTTCAGTCTCAGCCGAGGTGACGCACCCAGGTCAGTGCGGGCCCGCACACATGTGGTGACGGCCAGAACCAGGTCGGGGAGATCGGCGTGTCTCGGGTGTCGAGAATGTGGCGCCGGCTTCGTCCCAGGGGCACGAGTGGCCACGACAGGCCACGTGAGCAAGGAGGAGGCCGACCGTGCAGCCGGATGAGATCGCCGAGGTCCTGAACCGTCCGATCAGCCAGGAATTGCTGGCCCGCGACCTGACCCGTCTGGCCTACGTCGCCAAGGACGGAACGCCGCGTTCGATTCCGATCGCGTTCACCTGGAATGGCTCCGAGATCGTCATGTGCACGTCGTAGAACGCCCCGAAGCTTCCCGCTCTGCGCCACAGTCCGGCGGTCGCCCTGACGATCGACACTGAGGTGCACCCGCCGAAGATCCTTCTGATCCGCGGTCAGGCAGAGCTGGAGGTCGTCGATGGTATCCCGGACGAGTACCTCCAGATCAATGGCACCTACGAGATGACGGCCGAGCAACGAGTCGAGTGGGAGGCCGAGGTCCGTTCGCTCTACGACGGCATGGTCCGGATCATCGTGATCCCGACCTGGGCGAAACTGATTGACTTCGAAACGACCCTCCCCAGCGCGGTCGAGGAGCTGGTCCGGCAACGAGGCGAGCGTCAGCGCGGCTGACCACATGCCCAGGGGTAAGGAGAACACCCATGAAGTACCTGCTGTTGAAGCACTACCGCGGCGGCCCGGCCCCTGCTGCCGACTGGCCGCCGATGGACCAGTGGACGCCGGAGGAGGTCGACGCGCATGTGCAGTTCATGCGCGACTTCGCGGCCCGCCTGGAGGAGGCGGGGGAGTTCGTCGACGCCCAGGCACTGGCGCCCGGGGGGACGTTTGTGCGGTACGACGGAGAAGGGCGCCCACCGGTGACCGATGGTCCGTTCGCCGAGACCAAGGACCTCATCGCCGGCTGGTACGTCATCGATGTGGAGTCCTGGGATCGCGCGGTCCAGCTGGCCGGGGAGCTGTCCGCCGCTCCCGGGCCCGGCGGCAAACCGATCTACGAGTGGCTTGAGGTCCGGCCGTTTCTCGGCGAGTCGCCCGCGCTCACCGAATGAACGAGCCGCTGCTGCGGGAGCTGGTACCCGTGGTTATCGGTGTCCTCGTCCGGCGCGGAGCTGACTTCGCGTCGGCCGAGGACGCCGTGCAGGAGGCCCTGATCCGGGCGCTGGAGACTTGGCCGGACGATCCGCCGCGCGATCCGAAGGCATGGCTCGTCGCGGTCGGGTGGCGCAAGTTCCTCGACGCCGCCCGCGCCGATGCGTCGCGGCGTGGGCGGGAAGTCACCGTGCAAGTCGAGCCTCCCGCCGGACCGGCGCCCGCCACGGACGACACGCTAAGGCTCTATTTCCTGTCTGCGCACCCCGCCCTGCCTCCGGCCTCGGCGGTCGCGTTGACGTTGCGGGCGGTCGGTGGACTGACCACCCGGCAGATCGCGACGGCATACCTCGTCCCCGAGGCGACCGTGGCGCAGCGGATCAGCCGGGCGAAGCGACGGCTCGCGGGCCTGCCGCTTGACCAGCCCGGCGACCTCGGGACGGTGCTGCGCGTGCTCTACCTCGTCTTCAACGAGGGGTACAGCGGAGACGTCGACCTGGCGGCCGAGGCGATCCGCCTCGCCCGCCAGCTCGCCGCGTTGATCGACGAGCCCGAGGTCGCTGGGTTGCTCGCGCTCATGCTGCTGCACCATGCGCGCCGCGCATCCCGCACCGGCCCGGGAGGCCGCCTGGTACCCCTTGGTGAGCAGGACCGGTCGCGCTGGGACACCGGCCTGATCACGGAGGGGGTGGCGGTCCTGCAGGCCGCGCTGGCTCGCGACCGGCTTGGCGATTACCAGGCACAGGCCGCGATCGCCGCGCTGCACGCGGACGCCCGGACGGCATCCGAGACGGACTGGATGCAGATCGTGGAGTGGTACGACGAACTGCTGCTCCTCACCGGCAGCCCGGTGGTGCGGCTCAACCGCGCGGTTGCGGTCGGGGAGGCCGACGGACCACAGGCCGGCCTGACGGCGCTGGCCGACGTGCAGCCCGACCTGCCCCGTTACGCCGCGGCGGCGGCATACCTGCACGAACGCGCCGGTCACCTCGAGCACGCCGCCGAGCTGTATGCCGAGGCTTCCCGCGCCGCTACCAGCGTGCCGGAGCGCGACCACCTCACCCGAGAGGCCGCACGGGTGCGGCATCTACTGCGTCCCTGAACGTTGCATCGTCAGCTCCGGTCCGTGGCTCAGATCTGATGACAAGAGGACAGCCGGGACCGGCAAAACCTGTTGCATCGTCCGGCCGAGGCGCTGACCATCGGAAGCTAATGGCGGAAGGCGCAGCGATGTCACAGTCACGGCTATTCCTGGCCGACGGCGGCCCGGCCCCCATCAGCCTGGAGTTTGCCGCCTCGCTGCTGCCCTTGTGGGGCTTTCCCTCGGGCGCGGGCATCGCTCCCGCCGACGAGCAGGGCACTAACAACCAGACCTTCCTAGTGCACCACGGGCAACAGCGCTACGTCCTGCGGGTCAGCGGGTTCCTGTCCGTCGCGGAGGTCCGCGACGAGCATCGGATCCTGCGGTGGCTGCGCCAGGGCAGCCTTCCCTTCCAGACGCCGGAGCCCGTCGCCGCGCCCGACGGCGGGACGGTGATCGAGACGGCGGCTGGGCCCGCCACCATCTGCCGGTGGCTGCCCGGCGTCCGCCCCGGAATGGACGGCGATGCGGCGTTCGAGCGTTTCGGCCGGGCCGCCGGGCTGCTCGGCGCCGCGCTGGCGGACGTACCGCCGGGAGACGCCCTGCGAGACTGGCGCACCGACCCGCGCTGGGTCCGGCCCGACGACCCGCCGCTCGACGTCCTATGCGACGAGCTCCGCTCGGCCGGGATGAGCGGCGAACAGGCGAGGCTGATCACTGCAACGGGCCGCCGCACGGGGCGGTGGTGGCCCGGCACCGTTTGCCTGCCCGCCCAGGTCATCCACGGCGACCTCGCGCCGTCGAACCTGCTTGCCGACCCAGACTCGGGCGAGGTGACCGGGCTGCTTGACTTCGAGCTCGCCGGCGCGGGCTTCCGGGTACAGGAGGTCCTGGCTGCGCTGTACAACTCCGCAGCGCTGCGCGCGCCGGACTGGCCGCGGCACACAGCGGCGTTCCTGCGCGGCTGCGCCGCGATCCGCCGCCTAGAGCCCGCCGAGGCGGCAGCGCTGCCCGAGTTGCTTATCGCCCGGTCGCTCGGCTCCTTCCTGTGGCGCGCCGCCAGGTGGCGCGCCGGTCTCGGGCGTTTCGGTGAGGTCACGGCCCATGCCGACAGGCTGGAGACGACGGTGAGGTGGCTCGCGGCCAACGAGGCTGCGTTTCTATCCGTCGTGGCCGCCGCGAATGCGGGCTGACTCCGCGCTCGCCGGGCCCAGGTGACCTTCCGGGGCTACTCCCCCCATCCCTTCATCGGCCCCTGAGCGAGCTCGGGATGGTCGTACTCGTCGTGCCAGTTCCACCAGTTGTACGGAGAAGATTGCGGGTAGCCCTCGGGCGAGTCCTCCCAGGTTTCCTGGCGCCCGAGCGCGGTCACGTCGAGGTAGCTCCAGGTGCTCCCGAGTGCCTCGTCGCCACGGCTGTCGATGAAGTAGGTGCGGAATATCCGGTCGCCATCGCGGATGAACGCGTTCGTGCCGTGATACTCGTCGACACCGAAGTCGGCGTCCCACCCATCGGTGATGGTGTACCAGGGCATTGTCCAGCCCATCCGCGCCTTCAGGCGCGCGATGTCCGGCTGCGGCGCCCGTGAGGCGTAGGCGAAGCTCGTGTCGCGGGCGTTCAGGTGGACGACGTTGGCGACCTGGTCGGCCATCATGGAGCAGCCGTGGCACGCATGATCGGGCCAGCCGACCACCCCCGGCTCAAAGAACGCGCGGTATATGACGAGCTGACGACGGCCCTGGAACAGGTCGAGCAGGCTCGCCTTCCCCTCAGGCCCGTCGAACTCGTAGTCCTTGTCCACCGCCAGCCACGGCATCCGCCGCCGCCGCGCGGCCATCGCGTCCCGGGCCCGGGTCAGCTCCTTCTCCTTGACCAGCAGCTCCTGGCGCGCCGCCTCCCACTCCTGAGCGCTAACGACCGGCGGTGCCTTCATCGATGTGTCCATGCTGTCCTCCGTTTTCGTCCGATGAGATGGTGACGGGCCCGTCGAGATGCTTCTGCAACGCCCAGAGCGGGCCGTCCCAGTCGCGGGCCAGCGCAGCCAGGAACTGCTGTGCCACCTGTATCGGCGCTGAGTGGAGCCGGTAGCGCACCCGGCGCCGCTCCCCCGGCTCGGCTGTCACCAGGCCCGCCTCGGCCAGCAGCGCCAGGTGCTTGGCGATCGCCTGCCGGGTGATCGGCAGGCGGGCGGCCAGGTCCGTGGCCGTGGCCGGGCCCGCTGAGGCCAGCTCGGCCAGGATGGCGCGCCGGCTCGGGTCGGCCAAGGCCACGAAGACCTGCTCGGCGATCGCCTCAGCGTCAGGCGGCATCGAGGTAATCGGCCAGTTCAGCAAGCTCGCGCCCCCACCCGTCGGCGTTGCCGTCATAGGCCTTGGCGTAGCCGTCGTCCGGCAGCTGAGCGAATCCGCTCTCGACCACTGTCAGGCGGGTGCCCTTACCGGTCGGCTCGAGCGTGAACTCGACATACGTCCGGCGCGGATCGTCGTCCGGCAGCCCGAAGATCGGCCAGGTGAAGCCGAACACCGTCGGCTCCTCCACCCGCTCCACGCGCAACTCCACCGTGGGGCCTTCGGCCCAGCTCATCCGGCCCGACCCGCCCGGCCGCAGGTCGATTGCCGCCTCGTTGCCGAACCAGGTGCCCAGTCCTTCGGCCGTGGTGAGCGCCGTCCATACCTGGCTTGGCGAGTGCGCGAGCTCTATGGTCCGCTCGATGCGATCGGGAAAGGGCATGAGAGCCTCCGTCAAGTAGCAATCGTTCGGTTGCCATATTATGGCAACCGAACGGTTGCGTCAAGTTCACCCGTCAACGAGCGGCTGACAGGCAGCCAGTTAGCCGGCCGGCGAGCTCGGCCGGACGGGCCAGGGCGGCCAGGTGGCCTCCTGGCAGCTCCTCGACACCCTCGCCGAGGCGGTCCCGCGCGACCCGACGCTGGAACTCTAGCGGGAAGAACCGGTCGTCCCGCCCGGCCAGGACGCGGGTGGGCACATCCGGCCACCGCTCGATGGCGCACGGCTGACTGAAGGCAATGTCAGCCTCAGGAAAGTTGTGCCCCTCCCCCGTGGCCACGACGTCGGCGGGCACGTCATGCAGGAAGTAGACAGCCAGGTCGAACTCGGCGGGATAGCCGCCGGCCCGCGCGGCCGCGACACGGGCCGGTTCCCATCCGGTGTTGCCCCACCAGTCGCCGGGGGTCTCACCGGGCAGCGGGATCATCGCGTTGACCAGGATCAGCAGCCGGACCGGGGTGAGCGTGCACACGACCGGCGCGGTGAAGCCACCCATCGACTGCGCGACCAGCACGGTGTCGTGCTGGCTGCCGACGGCGGCGACCACCGCGCCGGCGTATTCCGGCAGCCCGGCGGACTCGTCGGGCCCGGGCAGGTCCACCGCGATGGCTTCGTGGCCTCGGGCCCGCAGCTCGGGCACGACCCGGTGCCAGTACCATGCCGAGCCACCCGCCCCGGGAATGAGTACGAACCGGCTCATCCAGCCTCCGTTCCATAGTTACCGCGGGCTATAACGCGCCGGCGGACCCCGAATAACCGGCCGGCGCGCCGGGCCCGCTTATTTTCCGCTATTCGGGTAGAAGGGTGCCATGCTCCGTGCCCGTGCTTTCGCTGGGACCGTGGCCTGCGCCGCGGCCGTGCTGCTGGCCGTCACCGGGTGCAAGATCGATCCCCCGGCCGCCGCGGGCGCGGGACCGGCCGCCGGGCCCGGCGGGCAGGCGCCGGGACCGGGTTCTGACGCGGGCCGGGGCGCTGGTCATCGAGCCTGGCGCGGGCTTCTCCCCCGTGTACGCTCTCATCAACGGCGCCCGGCACAGCCTCGACGTGACCATGTACGAGTTCGCCGATACCACCGCCGAACACGACCTGGCGGCAGCCGCCCGGCGCGGCGTTCAGGTCCACGTTATCCTGGACAAGCGAGAAAAGAACATTAATTCGAACACCTTCTCGTACTTCGTCAGGAATCGGGTCAAGGTCGTCTGGTCCTCGTCCCGGTTCACCTACACCCACCAGAAGACCCTGGTCATCGACGGGTCGAAGGCGGTCATCATGACCGCCAACCTGACCAGCAAGTACTATCCCACCTCCCGGGACTTCCTGGTCGTCGACACGGACCGGGCGGACGTGGCCGCCATCGCGGCGGTGTTCGATGCCGACTTCGCCCACCGCGCCGTCACCCCCGGCGACGGCGCCGATCTGGTCTGGTCGCCCACGGACTCACGGGCCAAGCTGCTCGCCCTGATCAACGGGGCGACCAGCAGCCTGCGCATCTACAGCGAGGAGATGGGCGACACGACCGTCGAGAACGCGCTCATCAGGGCGGCCGAGCGCGGCGTCGACGTGCAGGTCTGCGGGGAGAACGAGGGCGGCGAGTACGACGGCGCCTACGCCAAGCTGGCCCGGGCCGGGATCCGCATCAGCTACTACAGCTCCTCGACCGGTTTCTACATCCACGGGAAGGTCGTCGAGGCCGACTACGGTACCGGGCACGCGAGGATGTTCGTCGGATCGGAGAACTTCTCCCGGACCTCCCTGAACGACAACCGCGAGCTCGGCCTGATCATCTCCGACCTCGCGGTGTTGTCCGCGATGGCGCGAACCTTCGCGGCAGACTTCCGGAACGGCCAGCACTGGTCCTAGCCGGTACCAGGGCGCGCCAGGGGCCGGAAGCAAACCGCGTATCCGGCCTGGCCGCTTTGCTGGCAGACTTGCGTCAATGAGCGTGAACCTGATCCGCTGTGACAGCCTCTACACCGGAGTGCCGTACGCGTACGCGTCGGTCGCCGCGCCCGGTGCGCTGATCTTCACCGCCGGGGCCTGCCCGCTGGACGAGAACGGCAAGGTCGTGGGCGTCGGCGACGTCCGGGCGCAGGCCAGCCTGGCGGTGGCCAATCTCGGTACCGCCCTGGCGGCGTCGGGGGCCACATTCGCCGATGTGCTCAAGACGACCGTGTTCGTGGCGTCGACCCAGCAAGCCGATCTCGTCGCCGCCTGGGAGGTGGTCGAGGCTGCCTTCGGCGACCACGATGCGCCGAGCACGCTGCTCGGCGTGGCCGTGCTCGGGTACACCGACCAGCTGGTCGAGATCGAAGCGGTCGCGGTAGCCGCGGGCTAGCCCGGAGCGCGCTCGCCTGCCCCCGTTAGGGTGGTGAGCCGTGGATACCGGCCCCTCCCCGGCTCCGGGCGCCGTCGGGCTGATCGGCCTCGGCGAGGCCGGCCAGGTGCACGCGACCGCGATCAGGCACTCGCGCACGGCACGCCTGGCGGCCGTGGCCGACACCGATCCGGCGCTGCTGGCGCCCTTCCAGGCTCAGGACATCCGCGCCTACCGGGACGCCAGCGAGCTGATCGCCGACGCCGAAATCGGCACGGTCAGCGTCTGCCTGCCGCATTACCTGCACTTCCCCGTAGCCCTGGAGGCGATCCGGGCCGGCAAGCACGTCCTGGTGGAGAAGCCGCTGACGACCAGCGTGGCCGAGGGCCAGCGGCTGGTCGACGCCGCAGCCGCCGCGGGCGTCGCCCTCGGCGTGTCGCACAACCAGGTCTTCTACAGCGCGCACGCCGAGGCTAAACGGCTCATCGACACCGGCGCGATCGGCAGGCCCGTGTTCATCCGGCTGCGCCTGGGCATGGGCCCACTGTTCGGCGGGTGGCGGGACTCCCCCGGCCTGTCCGGTGGCGGACTCCTGGCCGACGCCGGGGTGCACCGGCTCTACCTGGCCCTGCACTTGTTCGGCCCGGTGCGCGAGGTCCGTGCGGTCCTGGACGCGCCCGGGCGGCAGGGCGAGACCTTCGCCGTGGTCGTCCTGGTCTTCCGGTCCGGCGCGCTGGGCCTGATCGAGGCCAACCAGCACGGACCGTCCGGAACCTTCGACGATGAGATCGAGATCACCGGCAGCGACGCCACCCTCCGCCTGGCCGGCCTGGAGTCGCTGTTCGTCGGGTACCGCGGCGGCCCGGCGCTGTCGATGTTCCGCGACCGCCAGTGGCGCGAGGTGCCGGTCGGGCCGGACGACTGGAGTGCCTCGGTGCAGGCCAGCGTGGAGGCCTACCTTGAGGCCGTCACCGCGGGCCGGGAGCCGCCGGTGACCGGAGCGGCCGGGCTGGAAACGGTCCGCCTCCTGGAGCACATCTACGACAGCGCCGCGGTGCTGGCCGGCCCGGCTCCGGATCAGCGTTCCTGAGCCTCGGCAAAGGCCACGAGCTCGAGCATGAGCACGTGGGACAGCGCGGCAGGAAACTCGGGGTACTCCTGCCGGGGCTCGGCCAGCATGTCCTCGAGCCAGCGCCGTGCTATCCGCCGCCCGGTGTCGGTGATCTCGTAGACCGTGCGCTCGGGATGCGGCCGGTCTCGGCCACCGGGCGCCAGATCCGCCTGGTCGGCAGCGCGAGCGACAGCGAGGTCCGGGTGCACCGCGGCGGGATCGCCATCTTGTCGGCCATGTTCTCCCGCGCGTTCATCCAGGACGCCAGGCTCGCCCGCAAGAACGGCACCTACCCGACGGTCGATGACCCGGCCCGGGTGATCCGCTAGCCCCGATGGCCGTGCTGACAGCGTGCCGATCACGAGCGGGTCCCGCGAAGTGGGCCGTACCCGAGGCCGTGCTCCGCGACGGCGTCGACGCGCAGGTCCCGGCCGAACTCATGGGGATCGGCGGCGGCGGCCCGCCCGGCACCTTTGTCGACTTCACCGCCGCTGCATTTGCTGACCACCTCGACTCTCGACCGGATCTTGCGGGTGGGCGGCGACCTCGTGCTGCGCGTGATCGCCCGCACTCCCCGGTGCGCCGTGCCGACCCTCGCCCACGGCGCCCTGCCCCGCGACCCCGACGCGCTGCGGGTTCTCGCCCGTCACAACCGGATCGAGCCGCTGGACTCGCTCGACCCGGAACCCTGCGCCGGGGTCTACGCCGAGGTGCTCAGGCCCGGCCGCATCCGCACCGGAGACCCGGTCCGCCCGGCCTAGCTGGCAGCCTTCCTGGCCGCGTCGAACGGGGCCCGGTCGAAGATGAACCGGCTGTAGGTGATCTTGCCGCCGGTGACGGTGACAAATTCGGCGCCAGGCGCGCTCGGTACCGGCGCCGTCTCCGTGTCGTACATGATCATCGCGGTCTGGTCGTCACCGAAGGCGGCGATCAGCGTGGCTCCGCGCAGGATCTGCACGAACGGCGCCAGGAAACCGTGGTAGGCCGCCGCGCCCTCCAGCCGCCCGGCAGGCGCATCGCAGACGATGTCGTCGGAGACGTAGCTCATCGCCTTGTCCAGGTCGTGACCGGTCCAGGCGTGGTAGTAGGCCAGCGCGGTGCGCAGCGCAGGGCTGGTGGTCTCGGTCATGGTGCCGCCCTTTCGTCATCGGGATTCCTGTCGCCTAGGTAGACACCGCGCCGGCCGGAAACGGAACGCGGCCGCGACTGGCATGCTTGAGTGGTGGAGCAGGCCATGCTGCAGCGCGCCCAGGCCGGCGATGAGCGGGCATTCCGCGAGCTCACCGACCCGTACCGGCGCGAACTGCAGGTGCACTGCTACCGGATGCTCGGCTCGCTGACCGACGCCGAGGACATGCTGCAGGAGACGCTCCTGGCGGCCTGGCGCGGCCTGGCCGGCTTCGCCGAGCGCGCCTCGGTCCGTACCTGGCTGTACCGCATCGCGACCAACCAGTGCCTCAACGCCCGGCGGGCCGCGAGCCGCCGGATCCCGGCCGAACCCACGCCTCCCTTCCAACCGCCAGAACCCACCAGCCGCGGCGAGATCACCTGGCTGCAGCCCTACCCGGACGCGCTGCTCGACGGGATATGCGACACCGCGCCCGGTCCGGAGGCCCGCTACCAGGCCACCGAGGCAATCGAGCTGGCCTTTATCGCGAGCCTGCAGCGCATGCCGCCGCGCCAGGCGGCTACCCTCCTGCTCCGCGACGTGCTCGGTTTCGACGCGCCCGAGGTGGCCGGCCTGCTGAACACCACGCCGACCGCGGTCAAGGGCAGCTTGCAGCGGGCCCGCGCGGCAGTGGACCAGCACCGCGATCAGGCCGGCCAGGTCCCGGACGCCCGGCCGGGATCGGCCCAGGAACGCGCCCTGGCCCGCCGCTTCGCCGACGCCTACACCGCCGCCGACATCGACGGCGTGATCGCGCTGCTCACCGACGACGCCTGGCTGTCCATGCCGCCGGCACCGCATCAGTACCACGGCCCCGGGGCCATCGCGGCCTTCCTGAGGGCCAGTTTCGGCTACCGCGGCGAGCGCGCCGTGTACCTCGTGCCCACCCGGGCCAACCGGCAGCCCGCCCTGGCCAGCTACGTCGGCGGCCCCGGCGGGGCCCCGGCGGCCCCGGGCGGGCTGTTCGTGCTCACCATGGCGGGCCCGCGGATCCGGGCCCTCACCCGCTTTCACTGCGACGAGCTGTACCCCCGGTTCGGCCTGCCCGGATCGCTCCCCGAGCAGGTCACGCACGCCCCGGGCTAACGCCCGCGCTCCTGAGCTGCTGAGGATGACGAGTTGCTGGGTCGCCCGGGTCATCGCCACGTAGCGGTCGACCGCGCCCTCGATTCCCGTGCCGAACGCCTCCGGGTCGACGAGGATCACCAGGTCGAACTCAAGGCCCTTGGCCAGTTCCGGGGTCAGCGACCGGACCCGGGACGTGGCGCGGGCGGTGTCTTCCAGGAACGTGGGCGGATCGCCGATGACGCAGGCGACCCCCTCGCCGTGCGAGGCGAGCCAGGTGTCCAGGATCGAGTGCAGATCCGAGGCGGATCGGTGGACTACGGGAACGCCGGTGCCGCGGATCGAGGTCGGCACGTTGGCGTCCGGGAGCACGGCGCGGATGACCGGCTCGGCCTCGGCCATGACCTCTTCCGGCGTCCGGTAGTTGATGCTGAGGGTGGCCAGACTGACCTGGTCGAACCCGACCCGGTCGAGCCGTTCCCGCCACGACTCGGTGAACCCGTGCCGGGCCTGGGCGCGGTCCCCGACGATGGTGAAGCTCCGGGACGGGCAGCGCAGCAGCAGCATCTGCCACTCCGCGTCGGTCAGTTCCTGAGCCTCGTCGACAATGATGTGCGCGAACGGGCCGGCGAGCCGGTCCGGGTCCGGGGTTGGCAGCGCGGCCTCGTCGATCAGGGCGTCCTGGAAGTCCTCGCCGCGCAGCATCGTCACCAGGCCTACGCCGTATTCGTCGTCGGCGACCTCGATCAGGCTGTCGACGACCCTGGCCATGCCCTCGCGCTCGGCGGCGACCGCTGCCTCGCGCCGGCGCTGACGCCCGGACGTCTCCGGGTCGCCGAGCCGCTGCCGGGCCGCGTC
This sequence comes from uncultured Actinomycetes bacterium, assembly GCA_963819785.1. Lineage (GTDB taxonomy): Bacteria > Actinomycetota > Actinomycetes > Streptosporangiales > Streptosporangiaceae > Palsa-504. The sequence goes on from CAWFXW010000037.1 coordinate 469,596, forward strand.
CAGCAGCGGCAGGTCGGACACCGTCCAGGCCTGGGCGTCCGGGCGCTGCAGCAGCACAACCTCATCGGGACTGAGCCAGGGAGCGCACCTGCGCAGGTAGGCCGGTACCGACCACAGGTCTGCGACCAGATCGGTGGGTTCGATCAGCGGCCAGGCCCGGTGCAGGGCCAAGCGCAGCTCCCTGTTCTCCAGCAGCGACCTGCGGAGCAGGTCAGCCGGGACGTCGTCGTCGCGCTTGTCCACCAGGATCGTGAGCAGTTCCGCCCGGATCTGACCGTGCGCCTCGTTGTGCGGAGTGCCCGGTTCTGCCGCTTCGAACGCCTCGGCCCAGTCGGCGGCGCTAAGCCACAGACCGGACCAGGGGGTCTCGACCGTCATGCCTGTGGCCGGCAGCCTCTCGTAGAACCTGACGGCCGCATCGATCGCCCTCACCATGTCCGCGGACGACTTCAGGCGGGCCACGTCCGGGTCGGTCTCGGTCGCGGCGGCGGCTCCCTCGGGGACAAGGTCCCGCAGGGTGCAGATCTGCACGCCCTCCTCGCCGAGGCTGGGGAGCACGTCGGATACGTAGGCCAGGTAGGGCTGGTGCGGGCCGATAAACAGCACGCCGCCCCGGTGGTGACCCAGGTGCGGGTCGGAGTAAAGCAGGTAGGCCGCGCGGTGCAGGGCGACGACGGTCTTGCCCGTGCCCGGGCCGCCGTCGACGATCAGAGCGCCGCGGGATCCCGCGCGGATAATGGCGTCCTGGTCGGCGGCGATGGTGGCGAGCACGTCCCGCATCCGGGCCGACCGGCTGCCGCTCAGGCTGGCAATGAAGGCGGACTGGTCGTCGAGCGCGGCGGCGTGCCCCTCAAGCCCGTCCGGGGTAAACACCTCGTCCCAGTAGTCGGTGATCCGGCCGCGGGTCCAGCGGTACCTGCGGCGGCTTTCCAGCCCCATCGGGTTAGCGTGGGTGGCCCCGAAGAACGGCTCGGCCGCGGGGGAACGCCAGTCGACCAGCAGCTGGCGGCCCGCGCTGTCCCGAAGGCCGAGCCGCCCGATGTACACCGGCTCGCGGTTGCCGGAAACAGACTCCGCGCCGACGATGCGCCCCAGGCACAGGTCCAGGCCGAAGCGGCGCAGGGCCCGCAGGCGAGCGGTCAGCCGGTGCACTTCCATGTCCCGGTCCAGCGCCTTCTGGCCCAGGCCGGCGGGTGCCTTACGCTCGGCATCCAGGCGGCCGGACAAGTCGGCGATCGACTCCCCCAGGCTCTGCGCGATGGCCGCGAAATGCTGCTCGTCGCCGCCGATCAGCGCCGGGTCGGCCTTGGCGGCGAGCCGCTCGGGAAGATCAAATGCGCTGGTAACCAGCGAATTCACGTCGTTAGCTCCCGTCTGAGATCGCATGCCACCGCCGCGGATCCCGCCAGTAATTCGACGCCCCACGACCGTACACCGGCAACAGCGCACGCACTTCGCGACCCCGGATTGCCTTGATTTTGCCCTCGGCCTGCGATTATGCGGCACGACCCGGGTCTTGCGGCAAGCCCCCCGGTGCGCTATAGATTAAAAGTGGAGAGGCGCGGTGCCTCTCCTTTTTGTCGCCCGTCTTCAGGCGCGAAAGCGCCGGTGCAGTTCGCGGACCTCCTCGTCCAGCCCGGGTACCGGGCCCTGAACGACCAGGCCGGGAGCGACCTGGTTAATGGCCAGCGGGGCCACCGCGAGCAATGGCAGGCCGAGTTCGCCGAGCCACGCGACCATCTGCTCGGACGAGCTCACGTACACGATGCGGCCGAGCCCGACCCAGGCGTGCGCGGCGGAGCACATCGGGCAGTGCTCGCCCGAGGTGAAGACGGTGGCGTCGGCCCGCTGCGCGGCGGTCAGGTTCGCCGCGGCCCAGCGGGCCAGCTCGAACTCCGGGTGCCGGGTCGAGTCACCCATGGTGTTCTCGCGGTTGCGGTCCTCGGCCAGGACCCGGCCATCCCCCGCGACCAGCACCGAGCCGAACGGGAAGTCCCCCGCGGCGACCGCCTCCGCCGCCAGTTCCACGCAGCGGCGCAGATGCGGCAGGTCCTGCGGGGAGGGGCCCGGCGAGCCGCTGGCCTGATGCGGGGATGCTGTCATCACTGGTCCGTTCGGTAAAAAAGCTCTTGATCTTGAGGTCTACGGCGCGAGATCCCTGACCTCCTGCTTGGTGATGCTGAGCTGGATGCCTTCGCCGAAACCCGATACCTTCGCGATCGGGATGGCCAGGTCCGCGTGGCCCCACAGATGCCGTTTGAGCAGCACGTCGAGGATCTGCCCGCTGTCCGGGTCCACGCGCAGCCCATGGAACGGACCGATGTCGCCGTCGGTCGCGTGGACGCGGTCCTTCCGGGTCTCCTCGACCTCGGCGTCCGGGACCAGGTCGACGGTCTCCAGCTCTGTGATCTGCGGGATCGTCGCGCCGTCGGCGATCCGGTCATCGGCGCCGCGCCAGCCTTCCCCGGCCGGCAGCAGCTGGACCGGGCCCTCGTAGCCGGCCACGAACTCGCCCAGGGTTTCCTCGGCGGGATCCAGGTCCTTGAACTCGGCCTCGGTGTAGCGCAGCCGGATGGGCTCGGCCGTGGCGTCCGCGTGGTCCAGCGGTACGAGCCGGGCGAGTCCGCGCGCCGGCCCGTGGTCGCGTTCTGGTTCGATGACCAGATGCGTGACGGTCCGGGCCGCGGGCGCCACGACCAGGCCCTTCAGTTCCCCGCCGAACCCGTCGCGGCACGCGGCCGCGGCGCCGATCGCGAGCGTTACCTCTGCCATCATGGCCGCCTTCTGTGTTCGACAGACGTTGAGGGCGAATCTACTCGGTGCGGTGCTCGGCCACGGTGGCAAGGGCCCGCCAGGCCGCCTCCGGACGGGTGGTCTCCGCCGGGTCGCCGTTGAACGGGTCGAGGACCACGGTGCCGGCGCCGAGCAAGCGGAGCTGGTCCAGGTCGCCGGCGACCTGCTCGATCGTGCCGTGGCCGGCCAGCCGGTCGTCGCCGGTGACCGGTGACGAGGTGAGCTGCAGCGCGATCCTCGGCACCAGCGCCGGCTGCGGCCGGCCCAGCTCGGCCGCGATCGCCTCCAGCCGGTCCAGGGCCCCGGCCAGCCAGCCCGGGGTGAACCGGAGCGGGTGCCAGGCGTCACCCAGGCGGACGGCCCGGCGCAGCGCGGCGTCGCTGTTTCCGCCGATCCAGACCGGGATCGGCCCGCTGCGGTAGTCCTCGGCGTCCGCCCATGCGGCGCGGATGGCCAGCAGGTGCAGGTCGGTCAGCCGGCCGCGCTCGCGGAACGGAATCCCGAGCGCATCGAACTCCTGCCGGGCCCAGCCGACACCCACGCCGAGGACCAGCCGACCCCCGGACAGGTCGTTGAGGTTGGCGGCCATCCGGGCCGTCAGCAGCGGGTGCCGGTAGGGCAGGATGAGCACCGTGGTGCCGAGCCGGATCCGGCGGGTCAGGCCCGCCAGCCAGGCCAGCGTGGTGAACGGCTCATAGAACGGCGCCGGGTACTGCTCGGCGACGTCGGGCGTCACCGCCACGTGGTCGGAGACCATCAGCAGGTCGAACCCGAGACCCTCGACGGTCAGGGCCCAGCGGCGCAGAACGCCTGGATCGGTGCCGGGCCCGAAGTTCGGCACATTCACCCCTAGTTGCACCCGGCTCAACCTACCGGGCAAGCCGCCTGGCGTCCTGCCGGGCTCGTAAAAGGTATGCTGGAGGGGTGAACAAGTACGGATGCCAGGTGATGATGCCCCGCACGCGGGGCCATTGACGCGTCCGGACGTTTCCTTTCCGAGGCCCTGCGACGGGGCCTCGACGTATTTACAGCGGTCGGAGCCCCCTTACCTGAGGAGGCTGCGATGCCCGCGCCGCATACCTACATCACCACCACCATCCCGTACGTCAACGCGCGCCCGCACATCGGGCACGCGCTCGAGGTCGTGCAGGCTGACGTGCTGGCCCGGTTCCGGCGCCAGCACGGGGGCCGGGTGCGGTTCCAGGCCGGCACGGACGACAACTCGCTGAAGAACGTGCTCGCGGCACAGGCGGCCGGCCAGGACGTCGGGGAGTTCGTCGATCGCAACGCCGAGGCGTTCCTCGCGCTGGGTCCCGCCCTGTCGCTCACCGTCAACGACGTCATCCGCACCAGCCGCGACGCACGGCACCGCCCGGGCGTCGAACGGTTCTGGCAGGCGTGCGCCGCGGCCGGAGGCCCAGGCAAATCAGGCACCGCCGCCGGGGACCTGTACCGCAAGCGGTACGAGGGGCTGTACTGCACCGGCTGCGAGCAGTTCTACTCCCCCGCCGAGCTGCGGGGCGGGCGCTGCCCCGAGCACGACACCGCGCCGCAGCACGTCGCCGAGGAGAACTGGTTCTTCCGGCTGTCCCGCTACGGCGATGCGCTCCGCGCGGCGATCACCCGCGGCGAGCTTCGCATCGAGCCGGCCGGGCGGCGTAACGAGGTGCTCGCGTTCATCGACGGCGGCCTGGAGGACTTCTCGGTGTCACGGCCCGCCGAACGCGCCGGCGGCTGGGGCATCCCGGTTCCGGGTGACCCCAGCCAGGTGATCTACGTGTGGTTCGACGCGCTGTGCAACTACGTCACCGCACTCGGCTACGGCACCGGCGGTGAGCAGTACCGGCAGTGGTGGGCCGGCGCGGACCGCCGCGTTCACCTGCTCGGCAAGGGCGTGCTGCGGTTCCACGCCGTCTACTGGCCGGCCATGCTGCTGTCGTCCGGACAGCCGCTGCCGACCGACATCGCCGTGCACGACTACCTGACGGCGGGCGGGCGGAAGATCAGCAAGTCGTCCGGCTCCGGCGCCGATCCGGTCGCGCTGGCCGCCGCGTACGGCACCGACGCGGTGCGCTGGTGGCTGCTCCGCGAGGTACCCCGGGTCGGTGACGCCGACTTCACGGTCGAGCGGCTGATCGCGCGCGCCGACGACGAACTCGCCAACGGCCTGGGCAACCTGGTCAACCGGGTCGTCGCCATGATCGCCAGGTACCGGGGCGGCCAGGTCCCGGGACCACGGCCCGTCGCGGCGGGCGGGGAGGACCTCGCCGCGGCGATCCGGGACGCGGACAGCCGGATCGCCGCGGCGCTGGCGGACTTCGACTTCCGGCAGGCCACGACGGCCGTCTGGGCCATCGCGGACGAGGCCAACCGCTTCGTCAACCGCGTCCGCCCCTGGGATCTGGCCGCAGGCTGGTGCGGATCAGCAGCTGGATGCCGTATTGCGCGGGCTCTTCGACGCGTGTTCGGCTCTCGGCCGGGAACTGGCGCCGTTCCTGCCCGACGCGGCGGCGCGCATCGCCAGGCAGTGCGCGCCCGGCGACGACGGCCGCCTTCCGCCAGCCGCTCCCGTGTTCCGGCGGCTGGCGGTAAGGATTCCCCCGCTACGCGTTTTATGTCCCGGGCGGCGGTGGCGGCTGCGCCGAACCGGAACCGGATGTGGAACCGGCTAGTTCGCGCTCCAGCGGGGTCCGGAACCGGGGAGTGATCCGGACGCCGGGCCCGATCCACTCCCGGAGCCGCTCGGCTTCGGCCGATATCGCGGCGGCGGCTTGCGCGCCGGCGTCCTCGAGCAGGCGGACCGCGATCTCCCCGTCCTGACGCTGCGCCCAGCCGCCCACGATCCGGCCGTCCCACCAGACCGTCGGGCCGATGTTGCCTGACCGGTCGAACAGGGCCCCGGTGTGCTCGCCCACATACCAGGCCCGCTCGCGCCAGCCCATGGCGGTCGGGTCCAGCGCGGGCAGCAGCGCCGCCCACGGCTGCAGGGCGGTCGCGCCATCCAGGCCGGGCACGTCGGCGGCCAGCATGATGCCCGGCGCGCCGTGCAGGTCGACCTCGGTCACGTCCAGCCCGGCCAGCGCCTGCTTGACCTGCCCGGCGGTCAGGCCGGTCCACCATTGCAGGTCGGAGACGGCGGCGGGACCGAACGCGGTCAGCCAGCGGCGGGCCAGTTCGGTGCGGGCCGCGGCGGCCGACAGGTCCGTTCGGGCCGGAGCAGCGGACCAGGTGAACTGCATGGAGGTCCACCCGCCGCGCGGGCGGCCGCGGACGATGAGCCCCTCGGCGGACAGCAGCGTGAGCAGCCGGCTGGTCAGGTTCACCGCCCCGCCGTAGGGGTTGTCCGCCGCGGCGATGATCTGCGTGCGCAGCCGCGGTTCGTCCTTGGCCAGCTCGGCGCCGGTCGCCGAACCGCGCGCGGACAAGGCCCGGACCGTCCCCTCGCCGACATCCTTGAGCCAGGTCGCGGCGTCCGGGGCGATCCCCGCGGCCGCGACGACCTGGACGAGCTGGCGGCGCAGCCGCTCGGCGATCTGGTCGGTGCAGGCGGCCTGGATGACCGGCATGAGCCCGGTGGGCACCACGAACACCGTCCGGCGCATGCCGAGCATCCGTACCAGCGAGCGCTCTTCGTACAGCGCATGCTCGATTGCCGCTTTGTCGACGTCGCGGGCGCGGGCCCGGGCGGACAGGTACACCGACGCGGGATCGGTGCCGTGCAGGGCAATGATGCCGTCGACCGCCGTGGCCACGGTAACGGCCCGCTCCCCCGGCGCCAGATGATGCCGGACCGCCAGCCGCCTGCGCCGCTCGGCCACGCTGACCGTCCGGATGCCCTGTCCCATGTGCGCCGACCCTACCCGCCACCGCGAAGGCGGCGTGGGTACGGTCGGAGGCATGACGAGCTACCGCCAGGCCGGCACCGTGCTGACCGATCATCTGTTCGCCGTCCCGCTGGACCACGGCCGGCCGGACGACGAGCAGATCGAGGTGTTCGCCCGTGAGGTCGTCGCCGCCGACCAGGCCGACGCCGACCTGCCGTGGCTGCTGTTCCTGCAGGGCGGACCCGGCTTCGGGGCGCAGCGGCCGCAGGGCCGGGACTCCTGGCTGGACCGGGCGCTGAACGACTACCGGGTACTGCTGCTGGACCAGCGCGGCACCGGCCGGTCCACCCCCGCCACCCGGCAGACGCTGGCGGGTCTGGGCTCGGCCAAGGCCCAGGCTGACTACCTGACGCACTTCCGCGCCGACAGCATCGTCCTGGACGCCGAACTGATCAGGCGCGCAGCTGACCGGCGGCGCGCCCTGGAGCGTGCTCGGGCAGAGCTTCGGCGGCTTCTGTACGGTCACCTACCTGTCCTTCGCCCCCGCACGGCCTGCGCGAGGCGTTCATCACCGGCGGCCTGCCCGGCCTGTCCGTCGACCGCCGACGACGTCTACCGGCGCACCTACCCCGCGGTGGCCGCCAAGAACGCCGCTCATTATGAGCGGTATCCCGCGGATGTGGAGTCGGCCGCCCTGGTCGCCCAGCACCTGGCCGCCCACGACGTGCGGCTGCCGAACGGCGCACCGCTGTCGGTGCAGGCGTTCCAGTCGCTGGGGCCGATGCTCGGCATGAGCACCGGCAGCAACGAACTGCACTACCTGCTCGAGGATCCGTTCGCCGGGGACGACCTGTCCGACGCGTTCCTGTACGCGGCGGCGGCCAAGCTCAGCTTCGCCGCCGGGCCGCTGTACGCGCTGCTGCAGGAGGCGTGCTACGCCCAGGGGTTCGCGACCCGGTGGGCCGCGCAGCGGATCAGGACGGAGTTCGGGCAGTTCGACCCGGCCCCGGTCCTGGACGCCGATCCGGGCACGGCCGCGCTGCAGTTCACCGGCGAGATGATCTACCCCTGGATGATCGACGCCGACCCGGTGCTGCGGCCGTTGCGCGAGGCCGCCGAACTGCTGGCCGAACGCGACGACTGGCCGCCGCTGTACGACCCGTCGCGGCTGGCCGCCAACGAGGTGCCGGCGGCCGCGGCCGTCTACTACAACGACATGTACGTGGACCGCGAGTTCTCGGTGCGGACGGCCGGCGCGATCCGCGGCCTGCGCCAATGGGTGACCAGCGAATACGAGCATGACGGTCTGAGGGTGAGCTCCGGGGCGGTGCTGAACCGGCTGATCGACATGGTCCGCGGCCAGATCTGACCGTTTTGTGTCGGCGGCGCCGGCGGCCGTCCGCGGTGCACCGGGCGTTCTAGAGTGAAATCGTGTACGGCTGGCTCATCCAGCACCGGGTCACCGCCGCGGTGGCGATCGTCGCGGCGGCCACCGCCGCGGGCGGTACCGCCCTGGCCCTCCCGCCCGCGTCCCCGCCGCACGTCGTTGCGCTGCCGGCGGCCGGGCGCACCCAGGCCACGCTGAACGTCACCTCGGGCACGCCCGTCCTGCACATCAGCGCGGCCCGGCTGGGCGCCACCTTGCTGCGGGTCTCCACGCCCGCGGGCGCCCCGGTCCGGCCGGTGCTGTCCGGCTCCCGGCCGATCGTGCTGTCCCTGGCCGGCGCGGCCAGCGGCGGCCCGGGTCAGGAAGCCGCCGTCGACGTGGTACTCAACGCCGCGGTGCTGTGGAGTATCGACCTGGCGGGCGGTACCCAGCGCACCGATGTGGACATGCGCGGCGGCAAGGTGGCGGTGATCGCCGTGACGGCCGGCACCGACATCCTGGACGTGACGCTGCCCCGGCCCGCCGGGACCGTTCCGCTGCTGTTCGGCGGCGGCGCGAACCAGTTCCGGCTGAGCCTGCCCGGCGGCGTCCCGGCCCGGGTGGTCGCGGACGGCGGCGCCGGCTACCTGACCCTCGACGGGCAGACCCTCACCGGGGTCGCGGGCGGGACCGTGCTGGCCACACCCGGCTGGGCCACGGCCCGCGCCCGGTTCGAGATCGATGCCACCGCCGGTGTGTCTCGGCTGACCGTGATCCGATGGTGACCCTGGACGGAGCGGCGTGGACCCCGATAGTCTACTTTATAGGTAGGCAATACCTCTAATAGGAGGATGGCGGCATGACGACGACCGCCGACGGCCAGCTCAACCAGGTCGACCTGAACGCCGTGGGGGCTCTGGTCGAGAAGATCAGGCAGCGTCCCTCGGCGGCGGGCATCGCGATCCGCGACCTGCGCATCGACCTCGACGGCGACCTGGACCTGCACGCCTTCCTGGGCCTGACCGACGGGCACCCCGGATTCTCCGCCATCCGGGTCGCCGTTCACCTGGACACCGACGCCGACGAGACCGCGGTGGCCGCACTGCACGCGAAGGTCGCTGCCACCTCCCCGGTCGGACAGACCCTGAGCCAGCCGATCCCCGTCGAGATCAGCCCCGCGTAAAGGCTCGGGGCTAAACCCGGGGACGTACCGGCGTGGTTTTGCCGTGGTCGGCTGACGGTCTTCCTCGGCGTGTCGAATTTTATTAACACGGGTTTTTCGTTATTATGTTCTCATAAGATCTTTCTTCCGAACGGACCGTCGTACATGCCTTCAGGACCGGTTTCCCAGCATTCCGGGCGGGGCGAGGACCCTCGCCCGGCTCCAGGCTGGCCGGAGTGGATGGACGACCCGGAGTACCTAGCCCTGCGCGCGGCTGATGAGGACCTAGACGACCCGGAGCTAGAGGACCCCGAGGACGCGCCGCCGCCGGAAGTCGATGACGGCGAGCTCGCTGCCGAGGCGGACCGGATCACTGGCGAGCTGGCCCGGGAGGCGGTGCTGCTGGCCCGCCTGGGGCTGACCGGAGCGATGGCCGCGTCGGCCGCTGGGCGCCGGGGTCCGGGGATGCCCGGGTCCGCGGACCGGGTGCCGGGGATCTCGGTGAGCCGGGCGGCTGGGTTCGCGTCCGCGATGCCGCTGGACGTGGCACCAGGGTGCCTGGAGCTGGCCCGGTTCGCCGAGGACGCCGCCGGATCCGATGACAGGTACCCGGACGCTAGCGATGATGAGCTGGCCGGGGTGATTTGCGCGTGGGAACGGTCCGAGGCCTACATCAGCGCGCGCAAGCACGCCGCGATCGCGGAGTTCATCCGCCGCCGCCCGGCCCCGGGATGTCCGGTGGCGGGCCCGGCGCGGATGCCCGAGGACGTCGATGAGTTCGCGGCCCGGGAGCTGGCGGCGGTGCTGGGTGAGACCCGGGCGGCGGCCGGGAGCATGCTGTCGCTGGCCCAGGAGCTGGAGGTGAACCTGCCCGGCACCAAGGCGGCGTACCGGGCCGGGATCGTGGGGCAGCGCAAGGCCGCGGTCATCGCGTGGGCCACCGCGGCGCTGGACCCGGACCAGGCGCGGGCGGCCGAGGCCAAGGTGCTGGACCGGGCCGGGACCTTGACCCCGCCCAGGCTGCGGGCCGCGATCCAGCGCGCTGTCATGGAAGTCGCGCCGGCCAAGGCGAAGCAGCGGCGGGAGCATGAGGCTCAGCAGGCCCGGGTGGAGCGGTGGTTCGAAGCAAGCGGGAATGCAGGGCTGGCCGGGCGGGAGCTGTCCGCGGCGCAGGTGCTGGCGGCCGACCAGCGGGTCACGGCGTGGGCGAAGGAGCTGAAGCGGGCCGGCCTAGACGGCGGGATGGACGCGCTGCGGGCGCGGGCGTTCCTGGACATCCTGCTCGGCATGGACTCCCGGCCGCCCGGCGGCAAGCCCGATGGCGGTGACGCATCCCGGGATCCGGCTCAGCGCCACGCCCCGGCCCGAACAGGGGCCCCGGATCCGGCTGAGACCCGCGCCGCGGCTCAGGACCCGGTCCCGCCGGCCGGCGGGCCGCTGGCCGGGGTGATCCCGCCCGGGTTCGCCGGGCACGTGACCCTCACCATCCCCGCCGCCACCCTGACCGATCGAGCGGACCGGCCCGCAGAACTGGCCGGGATCGGCCCGGTCGACCCGGACCTGGCCCGAGAACTAGCCGCAGCCGCGGCCCGCAACCCGCGGTCCACCTGGCACGTGACCGTCACCGACCGGGACGGGCACGCCGTCGCGCACGGCTGCGCCCGGCCCGTCAGAAAGCGGAAACCCGGCGGCCACGACCCGCCCGGCGGGCCCGGGTTCGCGTTCACCCCGGCCGGGCCCGGGACGTGGAAGCTGACCGCCGGGCAGCGCGAGATGCTGGTCACGATCGAGGCGCTGCCGGGCGGGGAGTGTGATCACCGGCACCAGGCCCGGGGACATGATCCCGGGGTGATGCTTCGGCACCTGACCGAAGTCCGGCACGCGACGTGCACCGGGCCGGGCTGCCGGCGGCCCGCCCGCCGGTCCGATTTCGAGCACAATATCCCGTATGAGGCCGGCGGGCGGACCTGCATATGCAACGGGGACCCGAAGTGCCGGTCCGACCACCGGATGAAACAAGACCCACGATGGAAGACCCAGCTACTGCCGAACGGATACATCCGCTGGACCTTGCCATCCGGGCGGCAGTACGTCACCGAACCCACCCAGTACCCGATCTAGCGCACACCGAGCGGCGGGACGGGGTGGGGGCCGGGGCTAGCCCGAGCTAGGGCCGCAGCTCCGAAGGGGCCTGGCCGGCCTGGGCCAGGGCGGCGGCCAGCATGTCCGCGGCCTGGCCCGCCGCGCCGAGCGCCTCGACCGCGTCGGTCACCCAGAACTCCCGATCAGGACCCGGGTGATCGTCCTCGCGCTGTGCCACCATGATCCGGGCCAGTTGCTCGCACAGGCGCGGCAGGTCCTGACTCATCCGCCGCAGGCTCGCGATCACGTCGCGGACATCATCCAGGCCCGCGAAGTACGCCCCGTCCGCGGTCAGGTCGTTTAGCTCGCGCACGGCCTGTGCCGCCTGGCTGGCGATATCGCGCGCCATCGTGGTGCTCGCCGGCTCGCCGGACAGCTCGCTCACGGATCTCGGCCAGTTCCGGGCCAGGCCCGCGGACTCGGCGTCATCGGCGGAACCATAGGGACGAACCCGCTTGGGCATCTCTCTCCAGCGCTTCTCGGGGGTTGGCGGCTGCCGGGCGTACCGGTCAGGTTACCCAGATACAACGCCAGGAAAGATCCTCCCGATTTCCGTATTCAAAACCTGTACAGCAATATGGTATCGCGATACAGTAATGGCAGAACCCGGCACCCCGCGCCGGGCGGAAGGCGGTAGGCATCATGACCACTCTCACCATCGCCGAGCCGGCTGCCCCGGCTGCGGCCCCCGCTCCGGCTCCGCACGACAAGGGCCTGCGGGCCGGCGCGCTCGGGCTGATCTCCAGCGTGGTGATCGCGGTTTCGTCGACCGCGCCCGCATACAGCATGGCCGCGACGCTCGGCCTCATCGTGGCCGTCGTCGGCGTGCACAGCCCCGGCACGCTGATCGTGTCGTTCCTGCCGATGCTGTGCATCGCCTACGCGTTCCGCGAGTTGAACAAGGCCGACCCGGACTGCGGCACCACGTTCACCTGGACCGCCCGGGCGTTCGGGCCGCGGGCCGGCTGGCTGGGCGGGTGGGGCCTGATCGCGGCCGACGTCATCGTGATGGCCAGCCTGGCCCAGATCGCCGGGCGGTACTTCCTCCAGCTGATCGGCGCGGACTCGGACGGGGCCATCTGGGTCACGGTGGTCGGCGTCGCGTTCATCGCCCTGCTCACCGGCGTCTGCTACCGCGGCATCGAGGTCTCGGCCCGGCTGCAGCAGGTGCTGCTGGTCATCGAGGTCGGCGCGCTGGCCGTCTTCTCGGTGGTGGCGCTGGTCAAGGTGGGCACCGGGCACGCGCTGCCCGGCGCGGCGCATCCGGCAGCTACTCCAGCTTCCACGGGATCGGCGGTATCTTCCTGATTGGCGCCGGTTCGCTGGTCGTCGGGGTGGTCCTGATGGTCGTCACCGCCAGGTTCCTGCCCCGGTACTTCAAGGACAGGATCACGGCGCCGGTGCAGGGCGAAGGGAGCGCGACGTCATGACCTCCGCTGCAGGCCTGGAGTCTGCAGGATCGGTCCCCCGCGGCCCCGGACGCCAGTCCGCGGGCCGCGGACCCGGTGAGTCTGGCGGCCGCGGACCCGGCCGCCGGGCGGGGCGCCGCAAGGTCGCCGTCCTGGAGGCCGCGTGCCGGGTGATCGCCGAGCGCGGCGCGGACGCCACCCGGTTCGCCGACGTGGCGGCCGAGAGCGGCGTCCCGGTGAGCACCTTGCAGTACTATTTCGGCTCCCGCGAGGACCTGCTGGTCGCGGCGTTCCGGCACGCATCCAGCTCGGAGATCGCGGCCCTGGAGACGGACGTGGCCGCGATCAGCGACCCGTGGCAGCAACTGGAAGCGGTCATCACCCGGTCGCTCACCGGCTACCAGCCGGACGCGCCCGAGGGCGGGCGGCTGTGGATCGAGTCGTGGCACTTCGGCATCCGCGACGCGGAGATGCGCGCCGACGCGCTGCGCGACAACACCGCCTGGCGGCGGCTGGTAGCCCAGGTAGTGCGGCGCGGCATCGAGCTGGGGACGTTCGGCCGCCGGTACGACCCGGACAAGGTGGCCGTCCTGGCCATCGCCGCCGCCGACGGGCTCGGCATCCCGCTCTCGCTCGCCGACCCGCAGATCACCCCGGCCAGCGCCGCGCAGGACGTGATGACCGCACTGCGCGACATGCTCAGCCCGGCCGGCTAAGGGCGCTATTTCACGTACGCGACGGGCTTGACGGCGGGCGGCTGCGGCAGCGACTCGGACTGGTAGTGAGTGCGGATCCCCTCGATGTAGTGGCGGCACCGGTCGGTGAGCCCCTCGGCGGTCTGCATCCGGCCCTTGGTGACCAGGATGCCCAGGTCGGCGCCGTGGAACCGGTACTCGCCCGGGCCGTAGACCCGCATGAAGAAGGCCTCGTCCTCGGTGGTGATGTCGTGCCAGTCGTTGCTGACGTGCTCGAAGGTCAGCGCGCCGTTGTCGGCCAGCCGCCACGCGCCGGTGCGCGGGGCGGCCAGGATCCGCTCGACGTCGTCGCCCGGCTCCTTCATGATCAGCTGCGACCAGACGTCCACGGCGGCCAGCGCCCGCCACCGCTCGTTGATCTCCTCGGCGTCGATGGTGTAGTCGACGTCCATGAACTCGAGCAGGTGGAACAGGAACAGCGGCACGTCGGCGTAGGCGCCGGCCGTGACGTTGGTCATCGAGGAGACCCCGGAGATACGCGGGTTCAGCTCGCCCAGGTACACCGCCCCGGTGTCGACGTCGACCAGCACGTCGACCTCGAGGAAGCCCTTGTAGCCCTCCTGGGCCAGCCGGTCGCCCAGCTTGCGGACGTGGCCGATCGCCACGGCCCGGTCGGCCTCGGACAGTGCCTCGGGGAACAGGTCGTTGCCGCACCAGCCGCCCTTGTACGGGGTCAGCTCGGGGTAGCCGGTCAGGTCGGTCATGAACGGCCCGACGATCGTGCCGTGCCGGGTGATGCACGCCTCCACCGCCGCGGCCTGGTTGTTGATGCGCTTCATCACCTTGAGGTCCTGGCCGTCGAGGTCAGCCGCGCAGGCGTCCCAGTCCTGCTCGGACGCGATGAAGAACGTCGTCTTGCCCGAGTCCCCGTAGGGTGTCTGCACCACCAGGTCGATGCCGAGGCCGCCATCCCAGGCCAGCGAGGTGAGCTCGGCGTAGCTGGCGGCCTTGCCGAGCACGTTCGGGACCGACGGCGCCCCCGCCTCGTTCCCGAGCTGGGTGGTCACGATCTTGGAGTCCAGCCGCCGCCGCAGCGAGTCCGGCGGCAGGATCAGGTCGTAGCCCTGCTCCCGGCAGATCTCCTCGGTCTCCTCGTCGAAGAACACCATCGCCACCATCGGCACGCCGCCGCGGCGGCGCAGGTGCTCGCGGACCTCGGGGTCGCGCAGCAGGTAGTTGTTGATCTGCTCGCTCGACTCGAACTCGATGTAGGGCCGGTTCTCCGGCGTGAACACCCGCGGATGCTGGCCATCCCAGGAGTCGTAGTAGGCGATGTACAGGAAGTTGCGTACCCAGCGGTCGATGCCGAGCAGGTTGAAGGCCGTCGGGCCGACGAAGTAGATCGGTTGCTGATTAGTCCGGAAGAACGTGCGGATCTCGGCAATACCGTTCAGCTGGCGACGAGGCATAGCGCCAGGTTAAGCGCCACCTGAGCACCCGTCGAGGCCGCGCCGGTAAGATCACGTTCGGTGCCGGCGGGGGCACGGTATCGCCCTGCCGGCTCAGCCCGGAGACCACCCCGGCCAGGCGCCGGCCCCGGGTCGGGTCCCGGCCCGCCAGCAGTCCGCCCACGGCGTCGAAGGCGCGCAGCGTTTCCTCCAGATAGGCCGGGTTCTGCGCCTGCGGCCAGCTGGAGAACTTCACGCACACCGTGTTCGTGCGCCGGCTGACGTGCAGCATCTGGCCGTAGATGCCCAGGCCGAGCAGCACGTCGCCGTAGGCGCCCGGCCGGAACCAGAACTGGTTGCGGTACCAGCCGCCGGGAAACGCCCCCTCAGCCGGGGACGCGGCGAACGCCGAGCGGACATCGGCGTCCACCGCCCACCCGTCGCGCAGCCAGTGCGGCGGAACGACCCGCCGGGTCCCCCCGGCCCCGTCCGGGACCAGTCCCCCGTCCAGCAGCAACTGGCCGAACCGGGCCACGTCCCGGGCGGTGGCGCACAGGCCCCCGTCGTGCACGGCGGTGCCCAGGCCGTCGTGCAGCAGCCGGGCGTCGTGCTCGGCGCCCATCGGCGCCCACACCAGCGCGGAGATCAGCTCGGCCATGGGCCGACCGGCCGCGCGTTCGCAGACCCAGCCCAGCACGTCGGACTCGGCCGAACGGTACAGGAACCGGCTCCCGTGCGGCGCTTCGGCCGCCAGCGTGGCCAGGAAACGGTACAGCCCGCGCGGCTCGCCGTCGTCGGAGCCGTCCCAGCCGATCCACTCGTCCAGCCGCCTGATGTCGGAGGCCGGGTTGGAGTACTCCTCGAGGAAGGCGACCCCGGTGCGCATGTCCAGCACGTTCCGGATGGTGGCGCCGGCGTAACCGCTGGCCGCCAGCTCGGGAACGTAGCTGGTCACCAGGTCGTCCGCGTCGAGCTGACCGCGGTCGATGAGCACGGCGGCCACGCAGCCGACCACGGACTTGGACACCGACATCAGCGCGTGCGGCCGGTCCGCCACGCCCAGCGGGCCGTACCACTCGGTGACCAGCTCGCCGTCCTGGAGCACCACGTACGCGTCGGTGTAGGTATCCGCGAGCACCTCGCCCGCGGTCCTGGCCGAACCATCCAGGCGGGTGACCGGCAGCCCGAACAGGTCGACGGCCGCCGCCGAGGCGGGGAGCACCCGGGCCGGGCCGTCGCCCCTGGCCACCTGGTAGGTGGGCAGGATCTCGGTCACGTTCCAGAACGCCCAGCGGTTGAACGGCGGGTCCTGCCAGTTGTAGGCGGTGACTGGTTCCCCCGCGGTCTCCGGGTCCCGCTCCAGCGACATAGCCGCATCCTAAAGGACGGAAGGTGGTGCAGAAGGTGGGTAAGTTGACCATCATGACCCAGCTCATGGACGGCTTCCCTCCGGCGCCGCAGGCCCAGGTCACGCTGGCCAACTGGCAGGATCCCCCGTTCAACCGCTGGGGGTTCCAGCACGTGCGCGAGCTCATTCCCAGCCACCCGATCCCGGCCGGGCCGCCCGCGCCGCTGCCCGAGGGCCCGCCGCTCGGCAACCCGGCCGTGGACCGGGTCGACGGCGGCACGGCGACGGTCACCGACGTGCTGGCCGACACGTACACCGACGCCTGGGTCGTCCTGCACGACGGCCAGCTTGTGGCCGAGCGGTACGACACCGGCATGACCGCCGGCACCCGGCACCTGCTCATGTCGGCGTCCAAGTCGATCCTGGGCTGCGCGGCCGGGGTGCTGGCCGGCCGGGGGCTGCTCGACCTGAAGGCGCCGGTCACGACCTACGTGCCCGAGGTCAGCGGGTCGGGATACGCGGGCGCGACGATCCGGGACCTGCTGGACATGCGGACCGGGGTCGCGTTCCGCGAGACCTACACCGAGCTGGACGCCGAGGTGCGGGTCATGGAACGCTCCATGGGCTGGCGCCCGGCCCAGCCCGGCGATCCGGCCGGCACCTACCCGTACCTGGCCACGCTGGGCTACGGCGGGCCGCACGGCGGTGAGTTCAGCTACCGGTCGGCCGACACTGACATGCTCGGCTGGGCCTGCGAGCGGGTCAGCGGCGTCCGGGTCGCCGATCTCATCTCCGACCTCATCTGGCAGCCGATCGGTGCCGAGCGGGACGCCGAGATCACCTGCGACCCGCTCGGCACCGCCATACCCGACGGCGGGATCTCGGCCACCGCCCGGGACCTGGCCCGGTTCGGGCAGATGCTGGTCGACGACGGCGCGGCCCAGGGCCGGGCCGTGGTCCCGGCGGGCTGGCTGGCCGATGTCCGCCAGCCCGAGCACGGGGTACGCGAGGCCTTCGCCAGCACCGACAACGAATACGTGCTGCCCGGCGGCTGGTACCGGAGCCAGTTCTGGGTCATCCCCGGCGCCGGCGGTCCGGTCCTGGTCTGCCTGGGCATCCACGGCCAGCTGGTATACGCCGACCGGGCCACCCGCACCGTGGTGGTCAAGATGTCGTCCTGGCCCGGCGCGCAGAACGCCACCTACCTGCTGGACACCCTCGGGGCCTGCGCCGCCGTCGCCGCGCACCTGTCAGCTCAGGAAACGGCGCCCCGTTAATCCCGTACTCACATGTTCGCCGCGTCCAGCGCGTTGGTCCCGTCGTTGGCGATGACCAGGCCCTGCTGCGTGGTGATGATGCCGAACAGGTCCCCGGCGCCGTTCTTGATCAGCGTCCGGGTCAGGATCTGCTTACCGGTCGGGGTGATCTCGACCGCGTTGCCGTCGTTGCCGTTGACCACGATCAGGTCGCCGTTGGGCGCGAGGGTCATGCCCAGCGGGGCGTGAAGCGCGCCGCCCGACGACAGGGTCGATGCCATGGCGGTCATGGCGCCGGTCCGGGTCAGCGCCTGGGGAATCGCCGACACGGAGTTGGTCAGCGTGTCGTCCACGTACAGCGTCCCGTTGCCGCCCAGGGCCAGGCCGGTCGGCGCCAAGATGAGCGCCGCCTTGTTCGCGCGCCACGGGAACTGCGTCCC
The DNA here is from genome assembly GCA_963819785.1 of uncultured Actinomycetes bacterium. Classification (GTDB taxonomy): domain Bacteria; phylum Actinomycetota; class Actinomycetes; order Streptosporangiales; family Streptosporangiaceae; genus Palsa-504. Next base: position 487,479 of record CAWFXW010000037.1, read on the forward strand.
GATCACGGTGCTGCTGGTCAGCTTGGGCGGCGCCCCGGCGCTCAGCGCCAGGTCGAGGCGGACCACGGTGCAGTTCCCGGTGACCGGCACCCCGTCATGGGTGGTGATGTTGCCGCCCAGCGCGTTGGACACGAACACCTCGGCCGACGTGGCGCTCGACTTCACCGTGAGGTCCCAGGGTCCGACGATGTCGGGGTTGGTGATGGTCTCGGCCACGGTCCCCCGGTCGTTCAGCACGATGAGGCAGCCGGCCGGATCCAGACCGGGCAGCACGCCGCCGTGGGAGGTCGCCAGACTGCCCACGACTACCCAGCCGCCGGGCAGGATGCCGAGGGCCGTGGTCAGCCCGATGCCCCCCGGGCACGCCTGTCCGGGCGGCAGCGCGGAGATACGGGCGAACACACTGGCCTTCCCGGCCGGCGAGAGCTGCACGATGGTAGTCCCGGTGCCCTGCACGTTCGCCTTGTCGTTGAAGTTGCTGACCAGGACGTCACCGGCGATCAGCCGGCCCGCCGAGGCCGGGACGACCGCGACGCCGTAGGGGTTCACGTCGCCGTTGGCCGGAACGGTCGAGGCGATCTGGGTCAGGCCGTGAATCTGGCCGAGAAACGCGGTCGGCTGCGGCGACTCCGAAGCCGGGGTGGTCGAGGTTGCGGACGACGTCGACGAGCAGGCCGCGGCCGCCAGGCCCAGGCCGATCGTGGCGGTCAGGATCTTCGCGTAGTGACCAGGCCTCACAGTGCTCCCCTTCAGTTGTCATTTCCGTGCGGGCGTGATCGTCCCCGCCCCGTGGTCCCTTCCTAATCCACGAGCGGACGGCCGGCCCGGTTCACCTCAGGCCGTAGCCCGGTGCGGGACCGCGAGCCCTGTTTTTTATGCCGAACGGCCCGTGGTTCCCGCGTCCCGCACCTCGAACAGCGGGCACTGGTTCAGGCTCGGACATTCGCATCGTGCGGCACATTCCAGCCACTCGCGGACGAGCTGGCTGCGTTCGATCAGGGCCGTGATCTCCGGGAGCTTCCGCTCGGCTATCTCCCTGAGCCGGTCAATCGCGGCCGCGTCGTCTGGTGAGGCGGCGAGCAGCGCCCCGATGTCCTGCAGGCTGAGACCAGCCCGCTGGCAGGTCTCGATCACCGCCAGCGTGCGCAGGGTGTCCGGGCCGTACACCCGCCGCCCGGCCACCCGGGCCGCCGCGGGGAGCAGCCCGATCTGCTCGTAGTACCGGATCGAGGACGGGCGCCGGCCGGTGCGCCTAGCCACCTCGCCGATGCTCAGCGGTCGGGAAGTTGACATCGACCCGACTTTAACAACGACGATGGCACCATGCGGATCGCCTGCACCCTCTCCTCCTCCGGCCTGGCGGCGCAAGCCCGCCGCTGGGAGCAGCTCATCGCCCAGTCCATGACCGAGTACGCCGAAACGGCCGACGGCCTGCGCCTGTCCTTCCGCCCCGAGCCCGGGGTGGCGGAAGAACTGCGCAGGCTCATCGCCGTGGAGAACGAGTGCTGCCCGTGGGCGGCCTGGACGGTGGAGACGAACGCCGGGGCCACCGTGCTCGACGTGCGCTCCACCGGTCCGGGCGTGGCCACCCTGCACGGCATGTTCCGGCCGGCTGACCGGGCTCAGGCTGCTCGCTGACGCCCTGGCATCAGCCGGGTCAGGGCGGCCACGACCAGCAGCAGGGCGCCCATCTGCAGCGCGCTGCGCTCGAAGGCCACGCCGTACCCCTGGCCGAGGGCACCGAAGAACAGCACGCCGGTCACGGCGACGCCGATCGAGTTGCCGACCTGCTGGGCGGTGGACAGCGCCCCGGACACAGATCCGGCTGTGGCCGGGTCGGCGTGGCTCAGCACCGTGGTGGTCAGCGGGGTGATGCACAGGCCCTGCCCGGCGCCGAGCAGCAGCAGCCCGGGAAACAGCCAGGCGACCGATCCGCTGGTCCCGGCGTGCGCCGTGGCCAGGTACAGGGCCGCGTCGCCCAGGGCCGCGGTCAGCGCCCCGGCGGCGATCACCGAGCGGCCGAAGCGCATGGTCAGCGCCGGGGCACGGAAGGACGTAACCAGGTAGCCGGCGGCCAGAAAGGTGAATACCCCGCCCGCCGCCAGCGGCGACAGGCCGTGTCCCTGCTGCAGGTACAGCCCGAGCACCAGGTACGAGGCGGCCTGCTGGCACCAGAACGCCGTCTGGGTGAGCAGCCCGGCGCGCAGCGGCCAGGAGGCGAAGACTCGCGGGTTGAGCAGCGGGGTCCCGCCGCGCCCGGCCTTGCGCCGCTGGTGCAGGCCGAACCCGATGGCCAGCGGGATGGCGGCGGCCAGCGCCGCCCAGCACCAGGCGGGCCAGCCCGCCTGCCGGCCCTCGACCAGCGGCAGCACCACCGCGATCAGGCACGCGGTGATCAGGGCCACCCCGGCCAGGTCCAGCCGGGACCCGCGCTCGTCGCGCGACTCGGGCACCAGGCGCGGGGCGGCGAGCAGCGCGGCCACGCCGATGGGCACGTTGATCCAGAAGATCGTCCGCCAGCCCAGCCCGGCCAGGTCGGTCCGGATCAGGATCCCGCCGATGATCTGGCCCGACGTGGCTGCCAGGCCCATCACCATCCCGTAGATGCTGATCGCCCGGACCCGGGCCGGTCCGGTGTAGACGACGCCGAGGATCGACAGGATGTTGGGCGCCATCAGGGCCGCCCCGACGCCCTGGACCACCCGGGCCGCGACCAGCACGGCCGGATCGGGCGCCAGCGCGCACGCGGCGGAGGTGGCCACGAAGATCGCCATCCCGAGGGCGAACACCCGGCGTCGGCCGAACTGGTCGCCGAGCCGCCCGCCGGTCACGAGCAGCACGGCGGTGGAGAGCGTGTCGCCGGCCACCACCCACTCGATGGCGCCTTCCCCGGCACCCAGGCCGTGCTGGATGGATGGCAGGGCCACGTTCACGATGAAGAAGTCAAGGACGAACATGAACGTCCCGAGCATCAGGACGGTCAGGGTCGCCCAGGACGGGCTCGACGAAGCCTTGACGGAGCTCGGAAGGGTACGTGTTGCGGTCATACCCCTGAGCCAACTGCCTCCTCTAAGAGGAGGGTCAAGCCGTCTGGAACACCGGCCAGCAGATCTCCGTGCGGTGCCGGGACAGGTCGGGCTCGGTGAACGGGACCAGGTAATACTCGCGGATGGGGCCGTCCACGCCGATGGCCCGTTCGGCGACCACGGTACCCAGCCTGCCGTAGGTCTGGTCGAGATCGCCGAGTGGCCCGGAGTGGAGCATCACCGCCGCCTCCACCCCGGGGATGGTCAGCGCCTGGACTCGCCCGTCCACCGGGGGCACCGGGGACACGGGCACGAACGCGGTCAGCTCGGCGCGTTCCAGGCCGAAGAAGTCGGCCGGGAACAGGGCTCCGCCCGAGCCCGCGGGTGACAGGCCGGCCGCGGCGATCCGGTCGTAGATCTCCTCGAAGGCCGCGCCGCCCCAGGCCCAGGACTCCTCGGTGGTCACCGTGGCCCGGACGGCCAGTGCCGGGGTGGCCGGGATCGACCGGAACTCCACCTCCGGTCCGGGCGGCGCTCCCTCGAGCAGCGCCCGCAAGCTGGCCACGCTCATCTGCATCTCGGCCAGCTTGGCCTCCATGGCGGTCAGATGCGCGATGATCTCCTTGGTCCTGGTCTCCAGGTCGGGTGCCCGCAGGACCGCCTTCACCTGGTCCAGCGGCATGTCCAGGTCCCGGAACCGGCGGATGACCTGGGCCAGGGGAACCTGGCCGGGCTCGTAGAAGCGGTAGCCGGTGAAGGGGTCGATCCGGGCCGGCTCGAGCAGTCCCTGATCGTGGTAGAAGCGCAGCGCCTTGATGGACAGGTGGGTCATGCGGGAGAAGTCGCCGATCGATACCAGGACGCTCATGGCGCGGGGTCTACCTCCTCGGTGGTGACATCGTGGCCGCGATCTTCGGCTCTCCCCTAACGGGAGAGTCAATGCGGTCACACCGGCCCGGGCACCGGCAGCGGGCGTGGCGGGACCGGTGCCGAGTGCACGATCGAGGTCGTGGTGCGGCCGTGCGGGGTGAACAGGTCCAGGATCGGTTCCAGGTCGTCGATGGAGGGCAGCCAGACCTTCATGAAGTAGCAGTCCTCGCCGGTGATCCGGTAGCACTCGGTCACGTTCGGCACCTCGCGGGCGATGCCGGGGATCAACCGCAGCCCGCCGCCCGCCGGGCTGATCCTGACGATGGCGCAGATCGTGTAGCCAAGGGCGCGGGGGCTGACCTCCGCGCGGTAGGACAGCGTGCCGTCTTCCTCAAGCCGCCGCAGCCGGTCGGCCACCGCGGGACCGGACAGCCCGATCCGCCGGGACAGCTCCGCGATCCGGAGCCGGGGCGCCGCCTGGAGTTCGGCCACGATCCGCCGGTCTACCGGGTCCAGCAGGGCCTCCGGGATTTCGAAGGCCTGATGGACGAAATCCCGTTGTTTTGACGGCATTTCCATGGTTGCTCCCGCATCTTTGTTCTTCCGCATCGCGGTCTCAGCTTCATATGCTGCCGCCCGTGTCCGATAAGCCGCAACCTCGCGGACGTCTCGATCGGCTGCCGCCGCAGTCGTTCTTCCTGATCAGTGCCGTCTTCCACTATCTGGGTCCGTCGCTGGCGGTGCTGCTGTTCGCCCGGATCGACGTGCTCGGGGTGGCCTGGCTGCGGATCGCCAGCGCGGCGGTCCTGTTCGCGCTCTGGCGGCGGCCCTGGCGGCTCATCGGCCGGCTCACCGCCGGGGAGCGCTGGAACCTGCTGGCACTGGGCATCGTGCTGGCCGTGATGAACTCGGTGTTCTATCTCGCGGTGGACCGGCTGCCGCTGTCCACGGTGGGCGCGATCGAGTTTCTCGGCACCGTGATCCTGGCCGCGGCCGGCGCGCGGACCTGGCGCAACGCCGGAGCCCTGGCGCTCACCACGGCGGGTGTGGTCACCATCACCTCGATCCAGGTCGCCGGCCATCCGCTCGGCTTCGTCTTTGCCTTCGCCAACTGCGCCCTGTTCATGCTCTACATCGTGCTTGGTCACCGGATGGCCAACGCCGGCGGCATCCCCGCCGCGCAGGCCGGCCGGCGAGCATCGACCGGCTCGCCGGGGCCATGGCCATCGCGGCGGTCGTCGCGACACCTTGGGGGCTGGGCGGGGCGCTGCCCGCGTTCAGGCACCCGGTCTGGCTGCTGGCCGGCGCCGGGGTGGGGGTGTGCTCCTCGGTGATCCCGTACGTGGCCGATCAGCTGGCCATGGCCCGGTTGCCCCGCGCCACGTTCTCGCTGATGCTGGCCCTGCTGCCGGTGTTCGCCACCATCATCGGCGCGATCATGCTGCGTCAAATCCCTACCGTCCAGGACGCCGCTGGTATCACGCTGGTAGTGGCGGGCGTCGCGATTCATCAACAGGAGAGGAAGCAGCGTGGAATACGTACGGCTGGGATCGGCCGGGCTGAAGGTATCCCGGATCTGCCTGGGCATGATGAGCTTCGGCAGCCAGGCCGAACGCGCCTGGCACCTTGACGAGGCCGCGGCCGAGCCGATCGTCAAGGCCGCCATCGACGGCGGCCTCACCTTCTTCGACACCGCTGATACCTACTCCACCGGCGTGACTGAGGAGATCACCGGCAGCCTGCTCGGCAGGCTGTTCGAGCGCCGCGAGGATTACGTGCTGGCGACCAAGGTCTACTTTCCGATGGGGTCCGGGCCGAACGACCGCGGCCTGTCCCGCAAGCACGTGCTTGCCGCCATCGACGCGTCGCTGCGGCGGCTCGGCACGGATTACGTGGACCTGTACCAGATCCACCGGTGGGACTACCAGACGCCGATCGAGGAGACGATGGAGGTGCTGCACGAGGTGGTCCGGGCCGGGAAGGCCCGCTACATCGGCGCGAGCAGCATGTTCGCCTGGCAGTTCGCCAAGGCCCAGAACCTGGCCGAACGCCATGGCTGGACTAGGTTCGCGTCCATGCAGAACCACTACAACCTGATTTACAGGGAGGAGGAGCGGGAGATGATCCCGCTGTGCGCCGACCAGGGCGTCGCCGTGCTGCCCTGGAGTCCGCTGGCCCGCGGCGTGCTGACCGGCAACCGGGGCCGGCAGGGCGAGCGCCGCACGGCCCGGGCCGGGGATGACCCGCTCTCCGACGAGCGGTACAACTCCCCCGGCGACTTCGACGTGGTCGACCGGGTGGCCGAGGTGGCGGCGGCGCGCGGTGTCCCGCCGGCCCAGGTCGCGCTGGCCTGGCTGCTCGGCCAGCCCGGCCGTGACCGCGCCGATCGTCGGCGCGACCCGCCTCGGCCACATCAGCGACGCGCTGGCCGCCGTGCACCTCGCCCTGACCGAGGAGGAGGTGCGCCGCCTGGAGGAGCCCTACCTTCCGCACCGGGTACTCGGGCACAGCTGACCGGGCCCGGACGATAGCCTGCGGGCGTGGCTGGGCTGCTCGGCACGTACAGCGGGGCGATCGAAGCTAGAAGCGCCGCCAGAGCGCGTGCTGGCTGCGCTTCTATTCGTAGGACAGCGCTTGGAGCGGATCCATGTGCGCGGCGCGGCGGGCGGGGCCAATGCCGGCGAGGGTGCCGGCCGCGAGCGCGCCGACGAGCAGGATGGCGAGAGTCGCCCAGGGGACGGCGAACCCGACGTCCCAGGCAGACAGGGTGCGGGCGGTGAGCGCGGCGAGCAGGAGGCCGACGGCGATCCCGGTGACCGCGCCGATGAGGGCGGTGATCTGGCTTTCGATCCGGATCATCCGCCGCAGCTGGGTTCTGGTCATGCCGAGGGCGCGGAGCACGCCGATCTCTCGGGTCCGTTCGGTGATGGACAGGGCGAGGGTGTTGACGATCCCGAACAGGCTGATGAGCACGCACAGGGCGAGCAGGACGTAGAACAGGTTCACCAGCGTGGCGATCGGCGCCTCCTGGGCGGTGATGAACCCGGCGAGGGTGTGCACCTGCGCCGTCGGGAATGGCTGAAGGGCGGCCTGGACATCGGCGCGGCCGGCCGGGCTCGCCCCGCCGGTCCGGACCAGGACCGCGCGGTCGCCGGGGGTGGTGAAGCTGCGGTCGAACAGGGTGGTAGTGATGGTCAGGGCGCCCAGCAGCGGGCTGAGCTTGGGGGCGCTGTAGATCCCACGCACGACCAGCCTGAGGGTGGCACCCGATGTGGTCCTGGCCGTTAGAGCCGTGCCGGCCTTGAGGTGGTTGGCGGCGGCGAAGTCGCTGGCCACGAGCACTGCGTTGGCATTGAGGGACGCCAGGGCGGCGCTGCTCGTCCCGTCGGCCCAGTGGAAACGGTAGAAACGGCCGATGCCGGCGGGGACGACGCCGGTCATGGTCTGGCTGGTGCCGAAGACCTGCACGGTGCCGGCCCGTACGCTGGCGCTCTGAATGCCTGCGGCTGACAGCGCGTGCTGCACGTCTGGGGCGAGGACATCGGCCTGGGGGGTGATGACGTAGTCGGCGGTCACCTGGTTCCTGATGGAGGTGCCGGTGCTGGCGCGCAGGCCTTGGGCCATGACGGCGACGAAGGCGATCAGCGCGACGCCGACGGTGAGGGCGGCGGCGGTCGTGGCGGTGCGGGCCGGGTTCCGCCGTGTGTCCTCGCGGGCGAGTTCGCCGGTGCCGCGAGTGAACGGCTCGACCGGCTTCTCGATCGCTGCCGCCAGCGGTCCGACGATCCAGCGAGACGCGCCGGCCACGCCGATGAACAGTACGAGTGCGCCGCCGGCCAGCAGCACCAGGCGGGTGACCGCAGGCAGGCTTCCTAGGACAACCGCGGGGGCCAGCGCGCCTGCGCCGGCGAGGACTGCGGCGGTGGTAACGGTCAGGCCGCGCAGCCGCGATGCTGGGCGGGGTCCCGATCCTTCCCGGAGCGCGGCGATGGGCGCGATCCGCATGGCCCGTAGCGCTGGGGCGGCGCTGGCGGCGAGAGTGACGGCGATCCCGGCCGCAAGGCTGGTGCCGGCGGTCCGCCAGGTGATGACGGTGCCGGCGGCGGGTAGCTGGATGCTGGATGCGCCGAGCAGGGCGCCCAGGCCTTTCGCGAAGCCGACCCCGGCGCCGAGGCCGACCATCGAGGATGTCACCCCGATGATGGTTCCCTCGGCCAGGATCGAGGCGAGGACCTGGCGGCGGGATGCCCCGAGGGTGCGTAGGGTGGCCAGCTCGCGGGTCCGCTGGGCAACGGTGATCGAGAGCGTGTTGAAGATGATGAACGAGCCGACGAACAGGGCAACCGCGCCGAAGGCCAGCAGCACGTAACGGAGCAGCGCGAACTGGCCGCCGACGTCGGCGGTGGCGGTACTGGCCTGCTGGGCGGCGGTGTTGACCTGCACCGTCGCGGGAGCGATGCCGCGGATGGCGCCGACGAGCCGGCTGACGGAGACGCCGGGGCGGGCGGCGACATCGATCTCGTCGAAGTATCCCTGCTTGCCGAGGATGCGCTGGGCGTCGGCGAGGTTGACGGCGGCGAACTCGGTGGGCCCGAGGGCGGTGGCGCCGCCGAAGCGGAAGATCCCTACGATGCGGAACCGCTGGAGAGGCTTGCGGCCCACCAGCCCGACTGTGGTGCCGAGCCTGAGGTGGTAGGTGGTCGCGGTGGCCTGGTCGATGATGATCTCTCCCGTCCCCGGCCAGGTTCCGCTCACCAAGCGCAGCGGGTTCATCGCGTCCAGCTCGCCGCCGGGCAGGCCGAACACCGACGCTTCCCCGGAGGTCTTGCCGATGGCGGTCCCGAGCGCGCTGGTGAGCTGGGCGTGGGAGTCGATGTAACCATGAGCCCGTTGCACCTGCGGAAGGGCCCGGATGCGATCGAGCAGGCTGGCGGGCACCGGCTGCTTGGCGGCGCCGATGGCGCCGAACGGAGACCGGGCGACCACCACCGCGTCGGTGTGCGCGTAGGCGGTGCTGAAGATGCCGGAGTAGGCGCTCATGACGGTGTCCATAAGGACCAAGGTGCCGCTGATCATGGCCACGCCCAGAACGACCGCCAGCGCCGTGAGGACGGTCCGCCATTTGCGGGCCCACAGCCCGCGGAGGACGACGTTGAACATGTCAGATCGCCTTCTCGATCGCCCGCAGGACGGCAGCCGTGGACGGGTGGGAGAGCTGGTCCACGATCCGGCCGTCGGCGAGCAGCAAGATGCGATCGGCGACCGTGGATGCCCGTGGCTCGTGGGTCACCATCACGACGGTCTGGTGGTAGGAGTCTGCCGAGGCTCGCAGCAGTTCCAGGATCTCCGCCCCGCTGACGGAGTCGAGGTTGCCGGTCGGCTCGTCGGCGAGGATCACCGTGGGGTGCATCACCAGTGCCCGGGCGATGGCCACCCGCTGCTGCTGGCCGCCGGACAGCTGGGCAGGGAGATGGTCGCGGCGCGCGCCCAGGCCGACCTTGCCGATCAGCTCGTCCACCCAGGCCGGGTCCTGCCGCTTGCCCGCCAGCTTGAGCGGCAGCACGATGTTGGCCTCGGCGGTCAGCGTCGGCAGCAGGTTGAAGAACTGGAACACGAACCCGACCTGGGCCCGGCGCAGCAGGGTTAGGTCGCGGTCGCCTAGCCGGGACAGCGGTCGCCCGCCGATCTCGACCTCGCCCGAGGTGGGCCGGTCCAGACCGGCCAGGATGTGCAGCAGCGTGGACTTGCCTGATCCGGATGGGCCCATGATCGCGACCAGTTCGCCGGTGCGCACGGCCAGCGATACCCCGCGTAGTGCGTCCACCGCGGTGGTACCCGCACCGTACTGGCGGGTGAGCGCGGTTGCCGTCACCGCGTTGCCGCTGCTGGCTGACAGGCCCGGCGAGGGGCCCGGGCGCGTCGCGTTCATGACCCGCCTCCTGATCGTGCCGGGTGGTCCTGTGGTGAGCTGTCCTGTTGCCGGCCCGGATCAGGTGGCGGAGGGCTGATCGCCGCCGGGGTGATGGCCCCGGACGGCGCCGTGGGGCGGCCGCCAGTCCGCGCGAGTGCGGCCGCGACGAGCAGGCCGATGGCCACGGCCGCGGTGGCGAGCCACATGGCCGCGGTGAAGCCGTCGAGGAAGGACTGGGTCGCGGCGGCCGCGGCGCGTGCTCCGGCGAGGCGCCGGACGTCGCTGATCTGGCCGCCGGCCACCAGGCTGCGCAGCGAGGTCAGGGCGGTGCGGTGCTCGAAGGTGTCTCCGGCCACCCGGCTGCCGATGGAGGCCAGCACGGCAAGTCCGAGCGCCCCGCCGAACTGGCGGCTCATCGTCACCAGGCCAGAGCCCACCCCCACGCGGTCCGCCGGTACCCGCCTGATGAGCAGGGCCACCACGGTGGGCAGGGCCAGGGCCAGCCCGGTACCCAGGACGGCCAGCCGGACGCCGAACCAGCCGTAGCCGCTGTGCACGCCGAGCTGGGTCAGGCTGGCGGTGGCGACGCCGGTAAGCGTCAGCCCGGTCAGCAGGACCCCGGTCGTGCCCCAACGCGCGGCGATCTTGCCGGCCGTCGGCGCGACGAACAAGGTGGTCAGCGTCAGCGGGAGCATCCGCACGCCCGCCTGCACGGCGCTGTAGCCCCGGATGTCCTGAAGGTACAGCGACACCAGGAAGATGGTGCCGAACAGCGCGAAGGACGCCAGCATCAGCGTGCTGACCGACACCAGGATCTGCCGGTCGCGCAGCCAGCCGACCGGGATCAGCGGGCTCGCAGTGCGCATCTGCTGGAGGATGAAGCCGGCCAGCAGGGTCACCCCGGCGATGAGCAATGCCAGCGTCCAGGAGTCGGTCCACGGGTGGCGCACCGCGCGGGTGAACCCGGCCACGGTCAGTATCAGGCCAGCGGTAACAAGCGCGGCACCCGGCACGTCGATTCTCGTGTCCGAGGTGCTGGCCGACTCGGGGGTTCCGGCCAGGGTCAAGACGGCGGCCAGCAGGGCGATCGGCACGTTGACCCAGAACACGGCGTGCCAGCCTGAGTGCTCGACCAGCAGCCCGCCGGCCAGCGGCCCGATGGCCAGCCCGAGGCCAGAGACGCCGGTCCATATCCCGATGACCACCGGCAGTTCACGACGGCGGAAGACCTGGGCCAGCAGCGACAGCGACAAGGGGGCCAGCAGCGCCGCGCCGGCACCTTGCACCGCCCGGGACCCGATCAGCATCGCTGAACTGGCAGACAGTCCGCCGGCGGCGGACCCGGCGGCGAACAGCAGCAGGCCGGCCACGAACATCCGGCGCCGTCCGAGGCGGTCGCCGAGCTTGCCGCCGAGCAGGACCAGTCCCGCGAAGGCCACGACGTAGGCGTTGACGGTCCATTCCAGCTGGTCCGGCGCGGAACTCAGGTCACGCTGGATCGCCGGGACCGCGACGTTGACGATGGTGTTGTCCAGGAAGATCGCGAACAGGGCCAGGCAGGCGGCAGCGAGCGTCAGCGCCCGCACCCTACGGCTCGCGACCGTGGCAGATGTATTCGAGGTGGTCATGACCTGCTCCTTTGGGTCGCGGCCCGGAGCGCACCCGGTGACTTCTCGTTCATGACGGCCTCCTTCGCAGATTATGACTGACCGTCAGTCACATTCTAACTGACTGACGGTCAGTCGTCTATCTGGTAGACTGTGCATAAGATCACAGATCGAGGAGGTCGCCGTGGCCAAGGCGCTTGCTGGCCGCCCGCGTACCCAGCCGCCGGAGGTACGGCGTGAGCAGATTCTCGACGCGGCCGCCCGGGTACTCGCCGCCAGGGGCCTGGGCGCGATGACCGTGGCCGATGTGGTGGACGGCGCCGGGATCGCCAAAGGCACCTTCTACCTGTACTTCGGCTCGAAAGAGGACCTCGTCGCCGCGCTGCAGGCCCGCTACCAGGAATCGCTGATCACCCGCGCCCACGCGATCCTCGAAGGCCCCGGCACCCACCTACAACGCCTCGACCGGTTCATCGCCGCCACGGTCGACTTCCACCGCGCCCAGATCCACCTGCACCACGCCCTGTTCCACGACACCGGACTGCGCGACGACCAGTCCCTGCGGCGCCTCACCGATTTGCTCACCGCCTTCATCGCCGATGGCGCCGCCGCCGGCGTGTTCCATGTCGGCGACCCGGAATTCGCCGCGGCATTCGTGATCCACGGGCTGCACGGCGTTCTCCCGCCCTTCCTGCACAACCGAGCCGCCAGTCGCGCCCGCTTCCTAGCTGCCGCCACCACCACAACCCGCCAGGCCCTGGGCGCGGCCTGACGCCTGCCAGGCAGCGCAAAGCCGAGAGTTTGGGCCGATACGGGCGCTTCCGGGGAAACAAATGGGGTGATCTGGGATAGGACGGGCGTGGTATCGCTACGCCGCGAACTCAGGGTGTTTCGCAGTGCCCCTATCCGTAACCCTGGTCTCATCCCCCCAGGTAGTGCAGGACGGCCAGGACGCGGCGGTTGTCGCTCTCGTCCGGGGGCAGGCCGAGCTTGGTGAAGATGCTGGCCACGTGCTTCTCGACCGCGCCGCCGGAGACCACGAGGTCGGCGGCGATCGCGGAGTTGGACCGGCCCTCGGCCATCAGCGCGAGCACCTGGCGCTCCCGCGGAGTGAGCGTGGCCAGCCCGCCGCGCTGCCGGCTGGCCCGGAACAGCTGGCTGACCACCTCGGGGTCCAGCGCGGTACCGCCGCCCGCGACCCGCTCCAGCGCCGCGGCGAACTCGGCCACGTTGGCCACCCGGTCCTTGAGCAGGTAGCCGACCCCGGCGGCGCCGCCCTCCAGCAGCTGGGCGCTGTAGGACGTCTCGATGTACTGGGAGAACATCATCACGCCGGTGCCGGGAAAGGCCTTGCGCATGGCCAGCGCGGCGCGCAGCCCCTCGTCGGTGTGGGTCGGCGGCATCCGGATGTCCACCACCGCCACGTCCGGCCGGTGCTCGGCCACCGCGTCCAGCAGCGCGTCGCCGTCGGTCACCGCCGCGCACACCGAATGGCCGCGGTCCTCCAGCAGCCGGGTCAGCCCTTCCCTCAGCAGCGCGGCGTCCTCCGCGATCACCACACGCATTGATGCTCCCTCAGGCCTTGAGCGGCAGTTTGACGGTGACCGTGGTCGGGCCGCCCGGCGGGCTGGACACCTCCAGGTGCCCGTCCACCGTGGACACCCGCTGAGCCAGCCCGGTCAGGCCGCTGCCGCCGGCCGCGTCCGCCCCGCCGATGCCGTCGTCGGTGACCTCCAGGCGGAGAACCCCGGTCCGTTCGGTATGAATAGTGATTTTGATCTGATTCGCGTAGCTGTGCTTGGTCGCGTTTGCAATCAGCTCAGCCGCGCAGAAGTAGGCGATCGTCTCGATCGCGGGAGCGGGCCGGGTGCCGATCTCGGCGGTGACCGAAGCGGGGATCGCGCTGCTCGCGGCCAGGGTGGCCAGCGCGCCCGGCAGGCCGTTGTCGAGCGCGGGCGGGTGGATGCCGCGAGCCAGGTCACGCAGGTCGGCGAGCGCGTCCACGGCGTTGCGGTGCGCGGCGTCGAGCAGCTCGCGCACCGTCGCGTTGTCCGGCTGGGCGACCTCGTCGTCGCCCAGCTTCTCCCGCGCCATGCCGAGGTTCATGGCCAGCGCGGCCAGCCGCATCTGCGCGCCGTCATGCAGGTCCCGCTCCACCCGCCGCAGCGCCGCGGCCGAATCTTCCACCGCCAGCGTCCGGGTTCGTTCCAGCTCGCTGACCCGCTCGGACATGCTGCTCGGCCCGAGCAGGGAGCGGACCAGCCAGCGGTCCCCGGCGTTGATCCCGCGGGCCAGCCAGGATGCCGCGATGATCCCGACCACGCCGAGAAAAGCGGCCATGAACGTGTCCGGCCAGCCGTAGATCGTGACACCCCCGCCGAACGGAAGGGGGCTCGGGGCCGTCCACGGGCTCACCGGACCGGTCGGCTGGTGGTGGAACAGGAGCCAGTCAGCCGGGTAGGTGATGTCGATCACCCCGATGCACGCGGCCGTGGTCGTGGTCAGCTGCACGAACGCGACGGGCAGCTTGATCAGGCTGTACGAAACTCCCCGCCAGGCGGCCCGGTCCCGAAGCCGCTTGTCGATCCGGTTCAAGATGCCGCTGCCGGGCTGGAACTTCGGCGGCGGCTCGACCCGGTACCGCAGCAGCCACCAGGCCAGACGCCGGTGCAGGCCGCCCAGCCGCCGGCTCACGCGCATGGCCAGGGTCAGCAGCACCAGGCCGATCACGGTGCCGACGACCGATGCGGAGATGATCAGGCCGAAGACGAGCATCACGACGATGATCCCGAACCCGAGCACCCCGGCGATCCCGCCGAAGCCGCAGTACAGCAGCTCGTTAACGGTCCGGCGGGTGAACGGGGCACTCAAGATGGTGCCCGTCACCCGCCGGATGTCCTCGTCCATGGACCCTATTGTCCCTCGCTAGCGGCCCGGGCTCACGCGTCGCGGCGGGCTAGCGCCCAGCCGCCCGCGGCCAGCGCGACCATCGTGTACCCGCACAGCACCGCGAACCCGACGCCCGGCGACAGGCTGTGCGCCAGCGGCTTGACCGCGGTCAGCGAGTTCTCCGCGATCAGCATCGGCATGAACTGCCCGGCCTGGTTCTGGAACGTAGTCCCGAGCGGGAGCAGGATGAGCGGCAGCACGAACAAGATGCCGACCACGGCGCTGATCGCGCCCGCGGTGTGCCGGATAAGGGCGCCTAGACCGAGGCCGATGAGCGCGATCAGGGCCGGGTAAGCGCCGGCCATCAGCACCGCGCGCAGCACGCCCGGCTGGCCCAGGGTGGCGTGCGGCGCCGGGCTCTTGAGCACCGCTTCGCCGACCCCGAACGCCACGAAGGCCAGGATCTCCCCCGCCACCAGCGTCACCGCGGCCAGAATCGCGGCCTTGGCCGCCAGCACCAGCGGGCGGCGCGGCACCGCGGCGAACGTGGCGCGGATCATGCCGGAGGAAAACTCACTGGTCACCATCAGCACGCCGAGGACGCCGAGGGCGAGCTGACCGACGGCCAGCCCGGCGAAACTGTCGTTGGTGGGGTCGAAGGCGGCCCGGTCGGCGGCCGACATCGTGGCCCAGTGCTGGTGGATCAGGATCGGTATGGCCAGGCCGATCATGCCGGCCGCGAAGACCAGCACGGTCCACCAGGTGGAGCGAACGGTGCGCAGCTTAAGCCATTCCATCTGGGCCACGCTGCGGAAGCCGTAGCGGCCCTCGGTCCGGCTGGGAGTGGCGCGGTCGAGCGTCGCGGCGGTCATGACACGCTCCTCAAGGGGTAGTTGGTCCCGTAGTGGGCCTCATAGCTGGCGGAGTACTCGGTGCTGCCCTCGGTGAGCTGGAAGAACGCCTCTTCCAGCGAGCTGCTGCGGGCCGAGAGCTCGGCCACGGTGGTCTGGGCCAGCAGCCGGCCCTGCCCGATCACGATGAGCTGGTCCGCGGTCTGCGCGACCTCGCTGATCAGGTGACTGGAGATGAGCACGGTGCGGCCGTGGGAGGCCAGGGTCTTGAGCAAGCCCCGGATCCAGCGGATGCCTTCCGGGTCCAGCCCGTTGACCGGCTCGTCAAGCAGCAGCACCGCGGGGTCGCCGAGCAGCGCGGCGGCGATGCCCAGCCGCTGGGCCATGCCCAGGGAGAACTTGCCCGCGCGGCGTTCGGCGGCCTTCTGCATGCCGGTGATCTCGAGCACGTCGTTGACCCGGCGGCGCGGGATGCCGTTGCTGACCGCGAGCGCCGTCAGGTGAGCCCGGGCCGTACGCCCGGGATGGAACGCCTTGGCCTCAAGCAGCGCGCCGACCTCGTGCAATGGCCAGCGCAGCTCGTGGTAGTCCTTGCCGTTGACCCTCGCCGTCCCGGCGTCCGGCCGGTCCAGGCCGAGGATCATGCGCATCGTGGTGGACTTGCCCGCGCCGTTGGGACCGAGGAATCCGGTCACCGTCCCGGGCCGGACGTCGAAGCTGAGGTTGTCCACGGCGGTGGTGGGGCCGTAGCGCTTGACCAAGCCGCGTGCCTCAATCATGAAATGCCTCCCGTAGTTTCTGGCCTTGTCATGCGCGAGCGTGCCCGGCCCCCGTGCGGCGGGCACGCTCGTGCGCATCTGAGGTTCACGCTATTGACCGGGCCTCCGGCCGGGAACGCGGCTTCCACCCGTGTTTGGGGTGGGGTTTGCCCCCCTATACCGGGGATCATGGACCGGTGAAAGTGATCGTCGCCGGAGCGGGCATGTAGGCTCCGACGGGGTTCACCGGTTAATGACCGGGTTCTGAGCACCGAAGAGGACGGAGGCGGCGATGGATACGCGGTTCGTGCTGGGTACGACGGCAAGGTGCTCGGACGGTGTTTGCGGTACGGTCCACCGGATGATCCTTGACCCGGACACCCGGACCGTCACGCATCTGGTGATCGGGCCAAGGCACTGGGGTGCGAATGACCGGCTGGTGCCCGTTGCCCTGGTCGATGCGACGGCTGACGAGATCAGCCTGCGATGCACCATGGCCGAATTCCACCGGCTGGCTCCTGCCGAAGAACTCGAACTGGTCGACGATATCGGATTCGGCGTCGGCACGGGGATGGGGATGGGGATGGGCGTGGGCGGGCCGCAGGCGATCATTGAGGATACCGTTCCGCCGGGTGAAACTGACCTGTCTCCTCACGAGCGCGTTCATGCGACGGATGGCGAGATCGGGCAGATCGAAGGCTTTCTCGTGAACCGTGACGATCATAGGGTGACGCACCTGCTCCTCAAGGAGGGCCACCTGTGGGGCCGCAAGGCAGTCGCCATACCGGTCAGTGCCGTCGCCTCCATGGCGAACGGGATCCAGCTCAAGATCACCAAGCAAGAGGTCGAGGACCTGCCCGCACTTGACCGGCCATGAGGTTGCTGGTACTCCGCATGCGTTTCATCAGGCAGGCACGGTCGTCCTCGCTCTCGACGGTGCGGTCGACGTCGGCTGCCTCGAAACCCCTGTTTCTGTTACCAGTGGTGCGTGGTGGCGTAGGAGTGGCTGGTGATCATCTCAGTGTCTTCGGGCGGCGCGTAGATGGACTGCACCGCGACGCGGCCGGGCCCGTAGAGCCTGGCCCAGATGCTGCGGTAGCTCCACCGGCTGTGCCAGAAGGAGAAGCCCATGTTCCGCGGGTACTCCAGGTGCAAGGCCATCCGGACCGACACGTCCCGGTAGAGCAGGGCGCTCGGCTGGATCAGCAGAGTCTGGTTGGGCTGCAGGTCCCGGATGAAGGTGTTGCCCGGCGAGTGCAGCAGCAGCAGCCCCGGTCCCCCGGTCGCGCTGAACGTGTCGCCGTACTGGCCCATCGGGTAGTGGGTCTCCTGGTCGTCCCCGCTGCCGGTGGTGTACCAGATGCCGGTGGGATGCCAGCCGTAGTTGATGTTCCCCGTGGCGGTCAGGAAGCGGTGCTCGCGGACCCAGATCTGCTGGTTGTGCTGCAGCGGCAGGGCCACGACGTCGCCCGCGTGGTTGTCGGACAGGGCCAGGTGGCCTGGGCCCCGGGCCTCCACCATGACCAGCGGCAGCCCGGCCAGCTTGCGGTTCCACGCGCCGCGCATGGGCATGTTCGTCAGCTGGGTCTGCGGCTCGGTCCACAGCAGGACGTGGTGCGAGAAGTAGATCCAGTCGTTCTGCGCGAGGCTGAAGTCCGCGACCGGGACGGTGGTGCCCGCGATCTGGACGTGGGACTGGCCGAACTGGATCCGGGCCATGTCCTTGATCGGCGGCTGCGCGACCCAACCGGAGTCGCTGATCGAGGACCGGATGTCGACCGGCGCCCCGCACAGCGGGCAGGTGGCTGAGCTCGGATCGCTCGGCTGCCGGCAGTACCGGCAGATGTATGTGTTCATCGCGTCTTCAGTCGGCGTGGTGGTGGACGTACATGGACTGGATGCCGACCCGGCCGGGCCCGGTCATCTCGGCCAGGTACATGCCGTGCCGCAGCAGCCCGGTCTTGAGCGGCATCTGCTGCGCCTGCATCTGCACCGTGGAGTCCTTGTAGAGGAAACCGCCCGGCTCGACCAGGATCTTCTCGCCCGGCCGCAGGGTCCGCTCGAGCACGTTGCCGTTCCCGTGCAGCAGCAGCATTCCGGGGTAGCCGGCCGTCACGAACCGGTCCATGTACATGCCGCTGCCGCCGTGCAGCAGGTTGACCAGGCCCTTGATCCGCACGAAGGAGTACTGGATGCTGTGCGAGGCGACCAGGAAGGCGTGCTCGCGGACGTCCAGTTCCATGCCCGGGTGCAGCGGCAGCACCACGAGCTCGCCCGGCGCGTCCCGGGAGAACGCGATCCGGCCCGGGCCGTTGGCCACGGTCACGATGTGCGGCATGCCGCCGATCGTCCGCTTCATCCCGCCGCCGGTGTTCAGCGACGAGAGCGGCACCGACTCGTCCTTCCACAGCAGCACGTGATGCTCGAAGTACACCCCGTCCTGCGGGTGCAGGGCGATCTCCGCCACCGGGACGAGCTCGCCCTCGACCTGGCAGGTGCTGCCGGAAAACCGGAACTCGGTCATGTCCCGCAGCCGGGGCGCTTCCCGCCAGCCGGAGTCGCTGACCTTGTCCTTCTCGTCGAGCGGTGCCCCGCAGGTCTGGCAACTGGTGCTGCCCGGCTCATTCTGGGCGTGGCACCACTGGCACTGGATCATTTCCACGCTCGGAAGATAGCAGGGAAGGGACCTTTGACATCGCCTTATGCCTCAAAGTTCGACAGCAGGTATGGTTCTGCCATGGCACTGCTCGGGCGGGAGTTCATCGCCGTACCTGATGACCGCAAAGGTCAGATCGTCTTCAAATGGCCGGACGTCTCCATCCGTCGTTACACGCGCGCGATCGTCAACGCGGACGAGATGGCGATGTTCGTCAACACGGGCCAGGTCGTGCAGACACTGGGCCCTGGCCGGCACCAGATCGATGCGAACGAGCTCCCTGGGCTCGGCATCCTCATCGACGCCGCCACCGGCGGGAACGCGTACCGGGCCGAGCTGTACTTCGTGGGCACCCGCGAGTACACCGGCTTCAAGTTCGGCGGGCGCGTCGACGACGTGCAGGACCCGCGGACCGGGCTGGTCGTGACCCTGCGGGTGTTCGGTGACTACGCGCTACGCGTCGCGGACCCGGTGCGGCTGGTGACCAACCTGACCTCCACCGTCGACGTGACCGACAACGAGCGGATCGCCGGCTGGGTCAGCGACCAGCTGCTCAAGGTGCTGCGGACCCACGTCACCACCCAGATCATCCGCAACGGATGGCCGATCCTGGGCCTGATGGCGTACTCGGCGGAGATCGAGCAGAACACCATCGACGCCGGGAACGGCCAGCTCGCCGCCTACGGTATCCAGCTGGCCCGGCTGGGCAACTTCGACATCAACCTCTCCCCCGAGGACGAGAAGCAGCTCAAGCAGCTGGCCAAGGACACCAGCTACTCCCAGCTGGCCGGCGGGTTTCAGAACTACGCCGCGGGCGAGATGGCGCTCGGCGCCGGGCAGGGCCTGGCCAAGGGCGGCGCCGGGACCGAGGGCGCGTTCCTCGGAGCCGGGTTCGGCCTGGCCAGCGCGTTCGGGGCCCAGCAGGCGCAGGCCATGCAGGCGCAGCAGGCGCAGGCCGCGCAACAGGCCGCGCAGCAGCACGGCGTGCCGTACGGTCAGCCCGGTCAGCCCGGCCAGCCGGGCCAGCCCGGGCAGCCCGGCCAGCCGGGGCAGCCCGGCCAGCCGCAAGGTGGCCCGCCGCAGGCTCCCCCGGCCCAGCCCGCTCCTCAGGCTCCCCCGACCCAGCAGGCCGCGTCCGGTGCTGTGTGCGCGTCCTGCCAGGCCACGAACCCGGCCGGCGCGAAGTTCTGCATGAGCTGCGGCCAGGGGCTGGCCCCCGCGGTCGCGCACTGCACGGAGTGCGGCACCGAGCTGCCCGGCGGGGCTCGTTTCTGCGCGAACTGCGGTACCCGGGTCAGCGGCTGAGCGCTTAACCGCTCCCGGCCGGGCCGGCCGGGAGCGGTGCCAGGCGAGCCGGTGCGGTGCCAGGCGAGCCGGTGCGGTAGACCGTCAGCGGTCGGCCTTCCCGCGCGAAGCGGTCCGCTTTGCCTAAACCTGGCATTGAGACATTCCGGGCGCCAATCATGATCGCGGGCAGTTTTGACCAAATACGGGCTATTTCTGCCCGAGATCATGGAACAGCGCGAGCCGAGGCGTTGGGTAGGCGCTTGGTTCCGCCCGGTGCGCGGATCAGTCGGTTAGCGGTGAGCCGGGACGGGCGCCGGACCGGCAGGGGCCAGGTCTCCCGCATCGACCTGCTGGCCGCCATCGGACGGAACCGGTAGCGGCTCAGGTCCGGGCGGGCCCGGCGGGCGGCGCGGGCCGCCGCCGTCCGGCAGCTGAGGGGCCGGGCTGGTGACTCCTGCCCCGAGCACGCCCATGATGAGTCCGATGATCGGAAAGGCAAGGGCAAGGAAGAGGTAACCCTGGACGTTCTGGCTCGCGTAGAGTTCGCGGCCGTAGACGGCTGAGGCGGTCACGTGCTGCCCGTGGTAGAACCAGTCCCGCACCCAGGCCGACTTGACCAGCAGCGCGGTCGTGCCGCTGCCGAAAACGCCGATGACCACGGCGCCGACGCCGCCGGAAACCACTCCGGCCCCGAAGCCCTGCCAGGCCCGGGCGACGGTCGCCTCGACGGGGTTGTCCGGCACATGGCAGCGCCGCCCCGCGATGGCGCCGGCGATAGCCGGCGCGCTGAACACCAGGATCCAGGCCAGGACCACGAACGTCTCAGCGGCCGAGCCGTGCAGCCCCGGCCTGTACGGGTACCTGAAATTGAGCCCCACTGGTGCCACCGCGTACATCACGATACCCAGTACCAGGCCCGCACCGACGGCGATGACCAGCGTGGCCGGGGCCACCGGCGTGCGTCGCGCGGTCAGCGCCAGGACGGCCGCCAGGTAGCAGGCCGTGAAGATCAGGATCGCTATCTCGCCGCCCCAGTCCGGGCCGCCGGACGAGCTGCCCGGGATCCCGGAACCTATGGCGATGTCGAAGGTGTGCCGGTTGATGCCCGATCGCGGCACCATGCCGACGAACAGCCCGATGGCGGCCTGGATCGGCAGCAGAGCCAGGATCGCAGCGGAGAAGCCGGCGCGGAGCCACCGGGCCACCCGGCTGTCGGGAGGCCCGAGCCACCAGCGAACCAGCAGCGGCAGGCCGGCCAGCAGCGCCAGCGTGATGATGATGCCGCCCTGGATCGCGGCGCCATGGCTGACTGGGGAGCCCGGCCAGGCTCCCCAGGCCGCCGCCCCCGCCGCCACCACGAACAGCATCAGAATGCCGATCCTGCGCGCCATCTGCCCCTCCTTGGCAATCAGCCCCAGACCTCCCGCCCGCCAGGCCAGCCGCGGCCAGCCTGCCGGTACCTCATACGCCTCGGCCCAGATGGCCTCGGCCCAGTCCCGCCGGGCCGCCGGCACCAGCCGCACCGCGCCTCGACCCGTCGCGGACGCGATCCGGCTCGGCCAGTTCATGGCACGACGGGCGCCGCGACCCGGCGCCCGCGGCGCAGGCTCTCGCCTGGACGCACCTGTGCGGCGGCTCGCTCCGCCTCGGACGGTTCGGCCGCCACCGCCGCACTGGCCAGCCCGTCGGGCGTGAGCCGGTACAGATGCCGACGCGGTCGGCCCGGCGCCAGATCCTCCTGCCAGCACGCCTCGACCAGGCCCCGGTCGGCGAGCCGGATCAAGATCGGGTAGAGCGTGCCCGACTTCAGCCCGGTCAGCTGGGCCAGCGCGTATCCGTGCTGCCATTCCGATGGCTGCTCGCCCAGCGCCACCAGTACCGCCAGCGTCTGGGGCGAGAATTCAGACCGCGATCCCATGCGGGCACTCTACCTATATAGATATTCACTGTCCATAGAGGACTCGGATCGCAGCGCTTCCCGTCGGTCCCGCCCGCGTCGCTCAGTCCCAGACGGCTTCGGTCATCTCTCGGACGGTGCCGTCCGGCATGAAGGCCAGGAACCGCTCGAACGACCGGGCGAACCAGCGGTCGTGGGTGACGGCGAGCACTGTGCCCTGGTAGGTCTCCAGCCCATGCTGCAGTGCCTCGGCGCTCGGCAGGTCGAGGTTGTCGGTGGGCTCGTCCAGCAGCAGCAACGTGGAGCCGGCCAACTCGAGCAGCAGGATCTGCAGCCGGGCCTGCTGCCCGCCGGACAGCGTGCCGAACGGCTGGCGGGCCGTTGCCTGCAGCTCGTAGCGGGCCAGCGCGGCCATCGCTTCGTTGATGAGCAGCGCGTGGTCGGTCATCACGATCTCGGCCGGGGTCCGGCCAGCCAGATCGGGCCGGGCGTGTGTCTGCGCGAAGAACCCGGGCACGACCCGCGCGCCCAGCCGGGCGACGCCTTCGTGCGGTACAGGCTCGCCCGCGAGGAGCCGCAGGAAACTCGACTTACCTGACCCGTTCGCGCCGAGCACCGCCACCCGGTCGTCAAACCAGATCTCGGCGCCGAACGACCCGGTGGTCCCGGTCAGCGTGAGGTTCTCACAGATCACGGCGCGTTTGCCGGTGCGGCCGCCGCGCAGCCGCATCGTCACGTGCTGCTCGCGAGGGGCTTGTTCTGGCGGCCCCTCCTCCTCGAACCGGCGCAGCCGGGTGACGGCCGCCTGCAGACGGGAGGCCATGTCTGAGTTGTAGGACGCCTTCTGCCGGTAGGTGCGGACCAGTTCCTTGAGCTTCTCGTGCTCCTCGTCCCAGCGTCGGCGCAGTTCTTCGAGTCGGCTGATCCGGTCCGCGCGTGCCTGCGCGTAACCGGCGAAACCGCCGCCGTGGACCCAGACGTGCGCGTCCTCGACGGTGACGATGCGCTGTGCGCAGGCCGCGAGCAGTTCCCGGTCGTGGCTGACCAGGAGCACGGTCTTGGGCGTCTCGGCCAGCTGCTGTTCCAGCCAGCGCTTGCCCGGCACGTCCAGGTAGTTGTCCGGCTCGTCGAGCAGCAGCACGCCGTCCGGCCCGCGCAGCAGCGACTCGAGCACCAGCCGCTTCTGCTCCCCGCCGGACAGCGTGCCGACGTCCCGCCAGCGGCACTGGTCGTAGGGGATGCCGAGGGCCGCCACACAGCACGCATCCCAGTGCACTTCGGCGGCGTAGCCGCCTGCCTCGCCCCATTCGGTCAGCGCGGCCGCGTAACGCAGCTGGGTTCGTTCGTCGTCCCGCTCCATCATCGCCAGCTCAGCGGCGTCCAGCCGGGCGGCGGCCTCCTGGACCCGCGGCGGCGCGACCGACAGCAGCAGGTCCCGCACCATCTGCGCGTCCTTCGGGTTCGCGCCGATGAACTGGCGCATCACGCCGAGACCGCCGGTGGACGCGACCGTGCCCGACTGGGGCTGGACGTCACCGGCGACCAGCCGGAGCAGCGTGGTCTTGCCCGCGCCGTTCGGGCCGATCAGTGCGGCGGTGAGTCCCTCTCCGATCCGGAAGCTCACATCGTCAAGCAGGGCGCGGCCGTCTGGTAGCACGTGGCTGACGTGCGCGACCTCAACATGTCCGGAGGAACCCACGGACGGACATTAGCCAGCGGGCCGCCATCCCGACAACGCTATTTCCCGCGACACCGGCCGCCAGGGCCCCCCTGGCTGGTTCACTGCGACGGTGTGCAGGCCGTGCTGGACGATCCGGAGACGGCGCACCGGCAACTCGCCAACCCGCATACCGGCCGCCTGCCTCTGGAGAGGGCGATCGACCAGTTCTACACCCCCGACGTGTTCATGCACACCTGGGATCTGTCCCGGGCGACCGGCCAGGACGACCGGCTGGACCCCGCCTTCTGCGCTCAGCTCCTCGGCCAGATGGAGCAGATGGAGCAGGTCCTCCGCTCGTCCGGACAGTTCGGCGCTCGGGTGCAGGTGCCGAGCGGCGCCGATATCCAGACCAAGCTGCTGGGTTTCATCGGCCGGGATCCGTTCTGGACCCGCGCCAAGTAGGGCGGTCGCCAATCGGCCATTTGACCTTGCCGTTGGGGAAAGGTCCAGTCTTCGGTTGACCGCGCCGGTGCCGGCGCGGCGATCGAGAGCGGGATGACGATGGGACGGCGGGTAGTGGACGTGCGGCCGCTGCGAGTGGCCGCGTTCGCCCGGTTGTGGGCCGCCAGCTGGGTTACCGCGGCGGGCAGCCAGCTCACCGCGGTTGCCGTGCCGCTGGAGATCTACGCATTCTCCGGGTCATCGGCCGATGTGGGGCTGGCCAGCCTGGCGGGATTGGCGCCGATGGTGGTAGCGGCGCTGTGGGGCGGCGCGATCGCCGACACGGTTGACCGGCGGCGGATGCTGCTGGTGACCAGCGCGGGCATCGGCGTGACGTCGGTGCTGCTGTGGGCACAGGCGGCGGCGGGCCTGAGGTCTGTCGCGTTGCTGTTGCCGCTCATCGCGGCGCAGCAGGCGATGTTCGGCGCGAACGCCGCGGTCGGTGGTGCGGTAGTGCCGCGTCTGGTCCCGCCCGGCCTGCTGCCCGCGGCCAACGCGCTGCAGTCGATGTCGGTCTGGTTCGCGGGCATTGCCGGGCCGCTGCTGGCGGGTGTGCTGATGCCGCTGGTGGGTGCTCGGATGCTGTTCTTGTTCGACGCGATTGCTATGGGCCCGACGTTGTGGGCGATCGCCAGGCTGCCAGCGCTGCCGCCCGCCGGGCAGGCCGCAGCGGGTCGTGCTGGCCGGGCCCGCGGCCGCCAGGTCGCGGACGGGTTCGGCTACCTGGTCCGGCATCAGATCCTGCTCGTCGCGTACGTCGCGGACTTCGTCACGCTGTTCTTCGGGCTGCCCACGGCGCTGTTCCCGCAGATAGCGCATCAGTGGTTCGGCGCCCCGGCGGCGGGCGGCGCAGTCGCGGGAACGCTGTTCGCGGCGATCTCGGCAGGCGCTGTAGTGGCGGCGGTGCTGGCCGGGCTATTCAGCGGCGCGCGCAGGCCAGGCGCGATGATGGCCGCCGCGGCCTGCGTGTGGGGCGGGGCGATCGCCGGGTTCGGCGTGACCCGGTCGCTGCCGACCGCCCTGGTGCTGCTGGTCATCGCGGGCGGTGCGCTGCTGATCCTCGGCGTGTTCCGCAAGACGATCCTCCAGGCCGCCGCCGCGGACCACATGCGCGGACGGATGCAGGGAATGGACCTGGCTGTCGCCGCGGGCGGGCCCCGGCTGGCCAGCGCCGCGCACGGCCTGACCGGCGCCGCATTCGGCGCCGCCTGGACCGTGACCGGAGGCGGCCTGCTCGTCGTCGCCTCGATGCTCATCCTGCTGGCCGCGTTCCCGGGATTCGCGCGTTACCGGGCTGGCAACGCCACCACCGCCAGGCCCGGTCATGCTGGTACCAGCACGCCCGCCAGAGTGTCCCATTCCAGGTAGCGTCCTTGCGGCGGGGTGCGGCTCTCTGGAGGGATGCCCAGGGACATGGCATGTTGCGCACCACAGGACCCGCCAGCACCGCCAGCGCTGCGGCACGCGTCCCGGTTACTGGGTCGATGTGACGTTGTACTTGCTCTTGCAAGGTCGAGGTGACATCGACCAGCAACGAGCGCCCGCGAGCCCGGCGGATCAGACCCGACGTGGACCTTCCGCGCACTTTTACCATCCGCGAGAGCAGCCACCGCATCCACAACCCGTTCACCAGCGACAAGCTGGCCACCTTGGGCCAGGCACTCAACCCGCCGGCGGGAACGCGGATGCTCGACCTGGCCTGCGGAACCGGCGAGCTGCTGTGCACCTGGGCCCGCGACAGCTGGGACCGGTACGTCGCAGCGCAATGGCTGAACATCCGCCGCTGGCTCGACCGCAACCCCGACGACGAACTCGCCGGCCAGATGCGCGCCGAACTTGCCTCCGCGCCTGCGCGGTATGTCAGATACCAGCGCGAATACCTCGGCTGGGGTGTCTTCGCCCTGATGAACCGCTGACCCGCCAGGCCCAGTTGCTGGTGCGTCCGCGTGGGGCGGAGCTTGATTACCGCACACGCGCCTAGGGTGACGGTATGGACAATGAGCGGGCGTTCCCGGTCATCCGGCAGACGGTCCTGGACACGACCGACCCGCGGCGCCTGGCCGAGTTCTACCGGCAGCTATTCGGCCTCCGGTACGTCCCGGGTGATGAGCCGCCCGGGCCCGGCCAGCCGGACCCGAAAGGGCAAGACTGGCTGATCCTGACCAGCCCGGCCGGCGGCGCGGCGCTGGCGTTTCAGAAGGTCGGGGAGCTGGCCGGGGCAACCTGGCCGGACGGCCCGGTCCCGCAGCAGTTGCACCTGGATAGCACGGTGCCCACCATGGCTGACTTCGACGTGGCGCATGAGCGGGCGCTCGCGCTGGGCGCCCGGCTGCTCGAGGACCGCTCCGATGACCCGGAGGAGCCGCTGCGGGTTTACGCCGACCCCGCGGGACACCCATTTTGGGTCATCGCCGCTATTTAGCAGCTCGGGAGCAGGAACCACGCTCCGTTCGGAAGAAAGATCTTGAACCTGGGTGGTTCAGGCCAGTTCGGACTGTAGGACCTCGCCGACGGGACGGCGGGTGCCGAGCCAGGCCGGAACAACCGTGATGGCCGCTACCGCGGCGGCTGTCCCCAGCACGGTGGCGACCAGCCACCACAGCGGCGGCAGCGTCAGCCGTTTGTTGTCGCTGTTCACCGCCGTGACCAGCCCGATGCCGCCCGGGATGCCGAGCATGGCGCCGACCAATGCAGGCAGCACCTGCGCGGCCGAAAGCCCGGCGCTGACCTGCTGCGGAGTCGCGCCGAGGGCGCGGGCCAGGGCCGAGGTATGCCGGGCGTCGAGCACCGTGGTCCAGGTGAGGAGGATCGCGTTGATGGCGCCCAGCATGACCAGGGCCACCGATATGACCGTTACCACTTGGCTCAGCCGGGCGTTCTGCGGGTCGGTCAGCCCGCCACTGACACTGGAAGAGGCGTCGAAGTGGGCGTGCACCATCAGCACGGCGACGATGCCACTGGTGGTGACCGCGACGCTGACTACGTTCAGCACAATGCGGCGAGTTCGGCGGGTCGCGACCCGCAGCCCGAACAGGAGCGGGACGGGCAACCAGGCGGTGACGGCGATTACCCGGGCCCGGCGGCGCGGCGGGCGGGCCGAGTCGGCCAGCGCGCCCACGGTACTCGTCCGGGCGGCGCGGATGGCGGGCACGAGGGTGGCGAGGGCGGCCACCGCCAGCGCCACGCCGACCACGATGGCGATGGTGGCCAGCGTGACCGGCGGCGTGCCCGCGGACCCGAGCAGGATCGCCCCGGGACTGGTGAGCACCGGTGCGACCAGCCAGCCGATCAGCAGGCCCATCGCCGCGGCGGCCACGGCCAGGATCAGGTGCTCGGCGAGCAGCACGGCGGCGACCAGGCCGGGGGTGCTGCCGACCGCCTTGAGCAGCCCGACCCGGCGAGTCTGTTCGGTCATCCGCCCGCCGACGAGCACGGCGACGCTCGCAATGGCCAGCAGGCCGAGCAGCTGGCTGCCGATCAGCAGGAGGAACTGCTCGCTCCTGACCTGGCTGCCCGTGCCCCAGGAGAGGCTCTCCCACGACTGCAGGCCCGGCGCGGACGCCGAGTAATTCGCGTTGTCGTACGCGTTGGCGAAGGCGTCGGCGTCAGCCGGGTCGGCTAGCTTCAGGTTCAGCGTGTAGGAGAGCGGCTCCGCGGCGGTGGCCAGGCTCACCGCGTCGGCCCGGGTCATCCAGACCAGGCCCGGATTGCCCAGCTCCGAGATCGGGAGGTCGCAGTTGGACGAGCAGAGCTGCGGATCGGTCAGGTCGGTGGCGGTAGTGACCGCGACCCCCGCCACGCTGAACGACCGGCCGTTCAGCGTGATCTGACCGCCCGCGCCGACGCCCAGGTCTTCGGCGAAGCTGCGCTCGAGCACCACCTCACCGGGACGTACCCAGCGGCCCTGGGTCAGCTTCGGCTGGTCGACCGGGGCCGCGGCCTGGTCGCGCCCCTCGACCTGCGCTCCCGCCTCGTGGCCGTTGGCCCGCAACGTGACGAACGTGAGCGGATAGGGCCCGCTGTGGGCGACCACGCCGGAGGCGTGCGTCAGCGGCGTAAGCGCCGCCACGTCGGCGGGCGGTCCGCCCCCGATCCCCTTCGGGCCGGCGCCCCCCGGCCCGACCCCGGCCACGACGTCGGGCCCGGCCGTCAGGGCCCGAGTCTGCTGGTAGGCCTGGTTAGGCTGGTCGGACAACCCGTGCATGGCCAGCCCCAGCGTCAGCGTGGTTGAGGCGGTCACGATGGCCAGCACCAGCAGTACGGCCGACACCGGCCGGTGCCGGACGTCCCCGACCGCCAGGCGGCAGATGAGCAGGACCCGTCCCATCGCGCCTATCCCTCCAGCCCGGCGAGGGCGCCCAGGTTGCCGCGGGTGCCGCCGGACATCCTGGTCTCGTCGACGAAGGCCCCGTCCCGCATGGAGATCAGCCGGTCGGCGGTGGCCGCGACGCGCGGGTCGTGGGTGACCACGACCAGCGTCTGCCCGGCGGCGTGCAGGGTGTCGAACAACCGCAGCACCTCCAGGGTGGCCGCGCTGTCGAGGTTTCCGGTGGGCTCGTCGGCCAGGACCACGAGCGGGTCGTTGCTCAGCGCGCGGGCGATCCCGACCCGCTGGCGCTGGCCGCCGGACAGCGCCGAGGGCAGGAACGTGGCCCGGTCGGCGAGCCCGACCCGCTCCAAGAGATCGACGGCCTGCCTCCTGGCCGCGCGGGGTGACCGCCCGGCCAGGAGGGCGGGAAGCTCGACGTTCTCCCGGGCGGTGAGCTCGTCGATCAGGTGGAAGGCCTGGAACACGAAGCCGATCGCGGTGCGGCGCAGCCGGGCCAGCGCCCTCTCCCCCATCTGGTCCAGACGGCTCCCGGCCAGCACGATCTCACCGCCGGAGGGCCGCTCCAGGCCACCGAGCATGTGCAGCAGCGTGGATTTTCCGCAGCCGCTGGGCCCCATCACCGCTACCGTCTCCCCGGCGCAGACCTCCAGGTCGACCTCGTCTACCGCCCGGACCAGGCCCTCGCCCCGGCCGAACGCTTTGCTCAGCCCGCGGGCCTGCAGCACTATCTCGCTCATCACTGACCCCTCGTATTCCTTGCTGCCCAATGTTGTTCACAGGCCTCAAGCCAGCGCAGGTCAGCCTGCAGCCGCAGCACGACGCCCTCGAGCAGGAGCCCGGCGGTCGAGCCCTGGGGTTCGGCCATCGCGGCGCGCTGCGTGTCCCGCAGCAGGCGCAGCAGTTCGCGCCGCTGGGCATCGACGATCGCGAGCGGATCGGCCAGCCGTCCGGCCGCCGCCGCGACCAGCTTGAGGTGGAACTCGGCCGGGGCCGGTCCGGGCCAGCTCACGTCGGTGAGCCAGCCGGCCAGCCGCTGCTGACCCGCCGCGGTCAGCTCGTACACCTTGCGATCGGGCCGGTCCGGCAGCCCAGGCTCCCGCTCCGCGGCCACCAGGCCGGCCTTCTCCAGGCGGCCCAGGGTCACGTAGATCTGCCCGGCGTTCATCGCCTCCCCGACGGGTCCCAGGGCTTCGCGCAGCCGCGCGCGCAGTTCGTACCCGTGCGACGGCTCCTTCGCCAGCATGGCCAGGACGACTTCCTGCACCGGGCCTCCAATTGCCTAACGGTTATCCATTAATAGATATCCGTTATCCTATAGCGTTGTCAAGCGGACCAACGATGGTGGCCGCCGCCGGGCGCGGCGGCGCGGTCCTGTCGGTGGTCGCCCAGAACCGGTTCACCACGCCCATGACGCGGCTGAAGCAGGTGCTCGACTCCGGCCTGGCCGGCCGGGTGCTGCACGCCCAGGTCGATTCCCACTGGTGGCGCGGTCCCAGCTACTACGACCTGTGGTGGCGGGGCACCTGGCGGAGCGAGGGCGGCGGCTGCATGCTCAACCACGCGGTTCACCACGTCGACGCCCTGCAGTGGATGCTCGGCCGGCCGGCGGAGATCCAGGCCAGCATCGCCAATGTCGCGCACGGCAACTCCGAGGTCGAGGACCTGTCCGTGGCGATCATGCGGTTCGGGTCCGGGGCGCTCGGGCAGCTCACGAGCTCGCTCGTCCATCACGGGGAGGACCAGCGGCTGGTCTTCCAGGGCGAGAAGGCCTCGATCGCGGTGCCCTGGGCGGTCCGCGCGTCGGCGCCGAAGGCCAACGGCTTCCCCGAGCCCGACCCGGCCACCGAACGAACGCTGACCGAGTACCACGAGCGCCTCGCCGCGCTGAGGTACGAAGGCCACACCGGGCAGATCGACAACGTGCTGGCCGCGATCGAGACCGGGAGCGGGGACGTGCTGGTCGACGGGTATCAGGGCCGCGGCACGCTGGAGATCATCACCGCGATCTACAAGGCGGCGATCACCGGCGCCCGGGTGCGGCTGCCGCTGGACGACGGTGACCCGTTCCGCACCCGAGACGGGCTGCTCGCCGCGGCGCCGCGCTTCCACGAGAAAACCGTCTCGGTGCCCGGCTTCGCCGAAAACGAGATCACCGTCACCGGCGGCCAGTGATGACGGTGCCGCTCAGCCAGGACGGGATGAACTACGCCCCCGCCGGGCGCCCGGCGCCGGTCTGCTCCCCCGGTGACTTCGTCTTCGCGGCCGTCGGCCTGGACCACGGCCACATCAACGGCATGTGCAACGGCCTGATCGAGGCGGGCGGCCAGCTCCGGTGGGTGTACGACCCCGACCCGGACAAGGTGGCGCAGTTCTGCCGGCGCTACCCCGGCGTGCGGGCGGCGCCGGCCGAGGAGTGGGTGCTGGACGACGAGCGGGTCGATCTCGTCGCCGGCGCGGCCATCCCGGCGCTGCGCGCGGGACTCGGCCTGCGCGTGATGACGCACGGCAAGCACTACTTCACTGACAAGCCACCGATGACCACGCTGGCCCAGCTGGCCGAGGTGCGAGCCGCCGCGGTCGCGACCGGGCGGAAGTACGCGGTGTACTACAGCGAACGGCTGCATGTGGAGAGCGCCGTGTACGCCGGCCAGCTGATCAGCGACGGCGCCATCGGGCGGGTGGTGCAGGTGCTCGGCCTGGGGCCGCACCGGGTCAACGCCCCCAGCAGGCCCGCCTGGTTCTTCGACCACGAGGCGACCGGCGGGATCCTCTGCGACATCGGCAGCCATCAGCTTGAGCAGGTGCTTTACTACGGCGGCTGCGACGAGGCGGTCATCACCGCGGCGCGGGTGGCGAACTACGCGCACACCGGATATCCGGGCTTCGAGGATTTCGGCGATGTGGCGGTGGTCCTCGGCAACGGTGTCACCGGGTACTGCCGGGTCGACTGGCTCACCCCGGCCGGCCTGGGCACCTGGGGTGACGGCCGGACGTTCGTCCTCGGCACCGAGGGCTACCTCGAACTGCGTAAGTACACCGACGTGGCCCGCGAATCCGGCGGTGATCACGTGTACTTGGTCGACGGCCGCGGTGAGCAGCACATACCGGTGTCCGGGCGCGTCGGGTACCCGTTCTTCGGCCAGCTGATCCTGGACTGCCTCGAGGGCACCGAGCGGGCCATGAGCCAGGACCACGCCTTCCGGGCCGCCGGGCTCTGCCTGCAGGCCGAGGCCGCCGCCGTCCGAATAGAAGGCTGACGCGAGGGCGGAATGAAACGCGGCCCGGCCCGGCTGTTCGGGATATGAGCATCGAACTGGGCAAGATCGGCGTCTGGAGGCACCTCTCGGGGCTCACCCCGGACCTGGTGGCCGAGACGGAGGCGCTCGGCTACGGGGCGATCTGGGCGGGCGGCTCGCCGGACGGTGACCTGACTGGCGTGGAGAACCTGCTGGCCACGACCGCCCGCATCGCGGTGGCCACCGGCATCGTCAACGTGTGGAAGGACGACGCCGCCACCGTGGGCGCCTCCTACCACCGGATCGCGGCCCGGTACCCGGATCGCTTCCTGCTCGGCCTGGGCATCGGGCACCCCGAGGCCACGCAGGAGTACCGGCACCCCTACGCCACGCTGGTCAGCTACCTGAACGAACTCGATGAGCTCAAGGTCCCGGCCGAGGGACGGGTGCTGGCCGCCCTGGGCCCGCGGGTGCTCAGGCTCGCCGCCGACCGGTCCGCGGGCGCGCACCCCTACCTGGTCACGCCCGAGCACACCCGCCAGGCCCGGCAGATCCTGGGCCCGGGGCCGCTGCTCGCCCCCGACCAGAAGGTGGTCCTGGAGACCGACCCCGAGCGGGCCCGCGCGATCGGGCGGCCCCGCGTTCAGCGGCCCTACCTCGGCCTGACCAACTACGTGACCAACCTGCGTCGGCTCGGCTGGACCGACGCCGACCTGGCCGGCGGCGGCAGCGACGCGCTGATCGACGCGCTGGTCGTGCACGGCGACGCGGCGGCGCTGGCCCGGGGCGTGACCGCGCACCTGGACGCGGGCGCGGATCACGTCGCGGTCAATTTCCTCGACCCCGACCCGCGGCCCGCGCTGCGAGCCCTGGCCGGCGCGCTCGGGCTCGGGTCGTCGTGACCCAGCCCGGCTGGCCGGCGGCGAGCATCGGCGCCCTGGCCCTGACCGACCTGCTCGGCCGCTGGCCGGCCGCGGACGGCCCGCTGTACCGGCTGCTCGCGACCCGGCTCGCCCGGCTCGCCGACACCGGCGAACTGCCCGCCGGGCTCCGGCTGCCCGCCGAACGCGACCTGGCCGGCGCCCTGTCGGTGAGCCGGAACACGGTGACCGCCGCCTACCAGGTCCTGCGTGACGAGGGGATGGCCGAGAGCCGCCAGGGCGCCGGCACCCGCATCGTCCCGCACCGCACCACCCCGGCCGCGGTGCACCGGGCCAACGGCTTCTTCGCGGGCCTGCTCTCCGAATCCGCCGTCGAGGCGGACCTCACCCTGGCCGCGGTGGACTGCGCGCCGCGGGTGGCGGCCGCGCTGACCGACCCGGAGAGCGTGGTTGACCGGTCCCAGCTCGACGCCCTGACCCGGACCTCCGGCTACTTCCCGCACGGGTGGCCGGACCTGCGCGCGGCCATCGCCAGCCACCTGACCGAACGTCTCACCCTGCCCGCCACCCCGGACCAGGTCATCGTCACCACCGGCGCCCAGCAGGCCCTGGACCTGCTGATCCGGTCCGAAGTGCTGCCCGGCCAGCCGGTCGTGGTGGAGGACCCCACCTACCCGGGCACGCTCGACGCGCTGCACCGGGCGGGCGCCACCGTGATCGGGATGCCGGTCTCCGGGTCCGGCCACGGCCTGGACCCGGACCGGCTGGAGCACGTGGTCCGAACGCACCGCCCCGCCCTGGTCTACCTGATCCCGACCTACCAGAACCCCACCGGCCTGCTCATGCCGGCCGGGGCCCGGCACCGCGTGGCCGCGATCGCGGCCGCGCACCCGGACACCCTGTTCGTCGACGACATGACGCTGGCCGAGCTGCCGCTGCGGGACGGACCGCCCGTCCCGCCGCTGGCCGCCTTCGGCCCCGGCCAGGCCCCAACACCCAACCTGGTCAGCGTCGGGTCGCTGTCCAAGCTCTACTGGGGCGGCCTGCGCACCGGCTGGATCCGGGGTACCGGCGGCCTGATCGCCCGCCTGGCCGCGGCCAAGGCCGCCGCCGACCAGGGCAGCACCGCATTCCCGCAGGCGATCGTGGCGGCGCTGTTGCGCGGCCAGCACGAGGACATCGTCAAATGGCGCGGCGAATGGCTGCGGGCCCGGTACGACGCGCTGGCCGGCGCGCTACGGGCCAGCCTGCCCGGCTGGACCTGGCCCGAGCCGGAGGGCGGGCTGTGCTTGTGGGCGCGGCTGCCCGGCGATGACGATAGCGGCGCGTTCAGCCAGGCCGCGCTCAGGCACGGCGTCGCCGTGGTGCCCGGCCGCCTGCTGAGCGCGAGCTCCGAGGCCAGTTCGTTCGTCCGCCTGGCCTTCACCCAGCCGCCGGACGTGCTCAGGTCCGCGATCCGCGCGCTGGCCGCTATACCAGCGCCGTCCCGATGAGGCCGTTCCGGGTGACCAGGGCGGCCAGCTGGCCGGCATCCAGCGCATCGGTCCCGGCCGGGCGCACCGGCAGCACCATGTACCTGGCCTCCGACGTCGAGTCCCAGACCGAGATCTGGACGCTGCCGGGCAGCGTCACGCCGAACTCGGCCAGCACCGCCCGCGGCTCACGGACCGTCCGCGACCGGTAGGGGAAGCTCTTGTACCAGCCCGGCGACGGGCCGAGCAGCGACACCGGATAGCACGAGCACAGCGTGCAGACGATGACGTTGTGGGTCTGGCCGGTGTTGGCCACCACCCTCAGCTGGTAGCTCAGGCCCTCGAAGCCGGCCTGCGCCGCGGCGGCGTTCCCGTCCGAGAGCAGCAGGTCACGGTACTGGGGGTCGGTCCAGGCCCGGGCCACCATCCGCGCCCCGTTGCCCGGAGAGGCGCTGGAATACAGCCTGGTCAGGTACTCGTCGATCTCCTCGTCGCTGGTCAGCCCGGCGGCGATCAGCCGCTCCTCGAGCCGCCGCGTCCGCGCCGCGGCCGGGAGGTCGTCATGCTCGGTCAAGGTAGGACTCCCACAGGTCCACGGTGACGGTGTGCTCGCCGCTCCCCCACAGGTCGACGGCGGTGAAACGGACCGCGTAGCAGGTCTCGACCCGCGGCGGCAGGCCGCGGGCGCTGTCGTCGGGCACCGGCCAGCGGCCCAGGGCCGCGATGACCTCCCCGGTGTGCCCCCGCACATACCTGGGCACCCGGGTGTGATGGTCGGGATCGGAGGTCCGGACCCGGACCATGCTGCCCGCGGGGTACCCGGACGTCACGCCACGCCCTTCTCCGCGACCAGCATCTCGACCGCGCCCAGCCAGCGCTCGTAATACGACGCCCCCAGGTAGACCTCCGGTGGCAGCCGCTCGATCGCGTCGCGCAGCTCGTCGCTGTTGAACAACCCCCGCCGCCGCAGCACCGTCGCCAGCGCGTATACCCGCGCCTCCCAGTCGGCCGCGAACGCCGGACCGCCACCGTCGTCGTCGGTCGGCACCGGCCCGAACCCGGTCTGACCGCCCATGTCGTGAACCCTGCTCACCCTTGTGACCCTAACATTTATGCCGAACGGGCCATCGTGCGTGTCCCCGGCCGTGCTCTTAGCATGCCGCTGATGTTAGGTATTAAGGCATGACGGCAAACGGTGAACTGCGCAGCAGCCAGTGGTTCGGCGCGACCGGGCGGACCGGCATGGCCCACCGGTCGTGGATGCGCAGCCAGGGCTTCACGCCCGAGGTCTTCGACGGCCGCCCGGTGATCGGGATCGCCACCACCTGGTCGGAGCTGGCGCCATGCAACGTCCACCTACAGCGGGTCGCCGAGTCGGTCAAGCGCGGGGTATGGCAGGAGGGCGGGTTTCCGCTGGAGTTCCCCGCCATGGCGCTGGGCGAGACGCTGCTGCGGCCCACCGCCATGCTGTACCGGAACCTGCTGGCCATGGAGGCCGAGGAGCTGATGCGGGCCAACCCGCTGGACGGTGTGGTGCTGCTGTCCGGGTGCGACAAGACCACGCCGGGGTTGCTGATGGCCGCGGCCAGCGTGGACCTGCCCGCGGTCATGGTCACCGGCGGCCCGATGCTCAACGGCAAGTACCAGGGCACCGACGTGGGCTCGGGCACCGCGGTCTGGCGGTTCGAGGAGGATCTGGTCGCCGGGCGGATGACGCAGGAGGAGTGCGTCTTCGCCGAGGGCTGCATGGCCCGGTCCAACGGCCACTGCATGACCATGGGCACCGCGTCCACGATGGCGTCCATGGCCGAGGCGCTCGGCATGCAGCTGCCGTACTCGGCGACCTGGCCCGCCGTCGATTCCCGCCGTTACGAGACCGCGCAGCGCGCCGGGCAGGTGGCCGTCGGCCTGGTGCTGCGGGAGCCCGAAAGCCTGCGGCCTTCGGCCATCATGACCAGGGCGGCGTTCGAGAACGCGATCCGGGTCAACGCGGCCATCGGCGGGTCGACGAACGCGGTGATCCACCTGCTGGCCATCGCCGGGCGGCTGGGCGTCCCGTTGTCCCTGGACGACTTCGACGTGCTGGCCCGCGACGTCCCGACCCTGCTCAACCTGCAGCCGAACGGCCAGTACCTGATGGAGGACTTCTGCTACGCCGGCGGCCTGCCCGCGGTGATGCGGGAACTGGCCGGGGCGGGCCTGCTGAACGCCGAGGCGATCACCGTGACCGGTGCCGGAATCGGCGCGAACGTCGCGGACGCGCCGTGCTGGAACCGCGAGGTGATCAAGACGATTGCCGAGCCGTTCCAGCCCGCGGGGACCGGGACCGCGGTGCTGCGCGGCAATCTGGCCCCGGCCGGTGCGGTACTCAAGCAGTCCGCCGCCTCACCGCACCTGCTCAAGCACCGGGGCCGGGCCCTGGTCTTCGACTCCCCCGCGGACTACTACGCGGTGTCGAACGATCTCGAGCTCGACGTCGATGAGGACACCGTGCTGGTCATCCGGTACTGCGGCCCGCGCGGCTATCCCGGCATGCCCGAGGTGTCCAACGTGGCGCTGCCGCGCAAGCTGCTGCTGCGCGGCGTCCGCGACATGGTGCGGATCTGCGACGGCCGCATGTCCGGCACCGCCTACGGGACGGTCGTCCTGCACGTCGCCCCGGAAGCCGCGGCTGGCGGTCCGCTGGCCCTGGTCCGGACCGGTGACTGGATCACCCTGGACGTTCCGGACCGGACGCTGACCCTCGAGGTGAGCGCCGAGGAACTGGCCGAACGCCAGGACACCTGGGCCATGCCGGAGCCGCACGCGAGCCGGGGTTGGACACGGCTGTACTGCGAGCACGTGCTGCAGGCCGATTCCGGCGCCGACCTGGACTTCCTGGTCGGCGCCAGCGGCCACGAAGTTCCCCGCGAGTCGCACTAAAGCAGGTAGTGTTCACCTCTGCCCTTTTCCGATGTCCTGTGCTCTATCCATTTTGGCCACCAAGCGGGGAGTACGTGGAGAACGTTGTCCTGCTGGACGAGACCGGGTTGGCCTGCGGCACCGCCGCCAAGGCCGTTGTCCATCACGCCCAGACACCGCTGCACCTGGCGTTCTCGGCCTATCTGTTCAACGAGGCGGGCCAGTTCCTGCTGACCAGGCGGGCCGAGTCCAAGCTCACCTGGCCGGGCGTCTGGACCAATACCTGCTGCGGGCATCCACTGCCCGGCGAGCCGGTCGCCGACAGCGTGCGCCGCAGGCTGCGATCCGAACTCGGCATTGACACAGCAGAACTCGTCCTGGTCCTGCCCAGGTTCCGCTATCAGGCGCGGATGGACAACGGCGTGCTGGAGAACGAGGTCTGCCCGGTCTACGTGGCCTACTCTGACGCGGCGCCCGCGCCTGACCCAGCCGAGGTCGCCGAGACCCGGTGGGTGGACTGGGACGAGTTCTGCGCCGCGGTCCGGGCCGGGCAGCAGTCCATCTCGCCCTGGTGTGCCATGCAGGTCGACGAACTCAGCACGCTCGGTCCCAGACCGCTGACCTGGACGCCCGCCGACACGGCGGAGCTGCCGCCGGCCGCCGTCCGGCCTGAGTTATCCACAGGCCACGGTCGCTAGTTCCCCAGTAACACGCAGTATCGTCCCCACGATATCCACACGGTTATCCACAGCGCGGGTAACAGGCCTTGCGTGTCCGCGGGCGGGGCCGGCCCCGCCTTGGGGGCCAGCCCGCGGCCTAGCAATTCGAGTACGTCGTCGAGCACGTCTTCGGGGACGCGGCCACCTGCGGTCCACTCCGCCCACCGCATGCCCACGAAGTTGCCAATGCCGGTATAGGCGTACGCGATGACCTCGGGGTCATAGCGCGCGTCGATGTCGCGGTCCATCTGGGCGGCCCGCACGCCGCGTGCGTACCCCCGGGCCAGGTGCTCGTAGTACTCCCGGAAGAGCATGGGGTCGACGAACTCCGACTGGCGAAGGATGCGGTCAATCCACGGCCGCGTAGACAGCATGTCGAAGTAGGCCCGGAACGCCGCGCGTTCGCGGTTTCGCTGCCCGCCATCGGTATGGTCGAGCGCCTCCCTCATCGCGTGCCTCAGGTCGGTGTTGATGGCCCGGACCACGGCGGCGAAGATCTCCGCCTTGGACTCGTAGTAGGAGTAGAAGCTGCCCGTGGCCATCCTGGCCCGGGCGCAGATGTCAGCGACCGTAGTGCGGTGATAGCTGCGCTCACCGAACAGTTCCTCGGCCGCGGTCAGCAGCCGCTGGGCAGGCGGCTTTCCCGCCGGGCCGGATGGCGGGCGGCCGCGGCCGCCCGCCATCCGGCTAGTTTCCGCTGTCATCTCGGCTAATCCCTGCTCCGTCCTGTCGGGATGGCCGACGGAGCGTCAGGAGGAGGCGGAGGGGATGCCACTCGCTGGTGCCTGCTCCTCGGATCCCGTGTAGGTCGCGATCGGCCCGGTTGCGGTCGAGTCCGTGGTCAGCACCGATCCTTGCTGAGTCACCACTCCATTCTGGATGATGCCGATGTAAGCGCCGGTGACACCCAGGTGGTTGCTGGAGGAGTAGGCGAACGGGGCGACCATCGGGCCCTGGGGCAGCCCGCCCTGGACGGCGTTGACCAGGTCCGCCCGGGTCGGGTTCCGGCCCGCCTTGAACATCGCCTGGACGAAGCTGTAGGCGACCGACATGCCGTAGAAGAAGTTGCCGTCCAGCGGTGCCTTGGGCTCGTACTGGTCGTGGACCTTCTTGAACAGGACGTACCAGCTGTCGCTCGCGCTCAGCGCCGGCAGGTACGCGTCGGTGATCATCCCGGTGGTGAGCTGGTTGCCGTTGACCGTGGCGCCGCCCTGCTTGGCGAACGCTTCGAGCAGCCCGGACAGCGTGATCGGGTCCGAGCCGACGTTGCTGACCACCATCGTCGGGCTGAAGCCGAGCTTGAGGCTGGTCAGCTTGAGCAGCGCGGTGAAGGCGGGAATGGAGAACGAGACGACGACCTGCGCGCCGGCTGCGCGCAGCGCCGCGACCGCCGGGCCGACGTTGACGTTGGTGGGCACGTAGCTCTGCTTGCTGACCACCATCGAGGCCGGGATCTCATCGAGGAGGCCCTTGACCCCGTCCTGCCCGAACTCGTCGTTCTGGTAGAAGAAGCCGATCTTCTTGCCCGCGAATTTCTGCTTGATGTACTGCCCGAGGATCTTGCCCTCGCTGATGTAGTCCAGCTGCCAGCCGAACGTCTCGGGGTAGGTGCTCGGCGCGTTCCAGCAGTCGCAGCCGGACGCCACGAACACGTCGGGGACCTTCTCGGAGTTCAGGAAGCTCACCGCGGCCAGGTGCGTCGGCGTGCCCAGGCCGTTGAAGATCGCGTAGACGTTGTCCTGCAGCACGAGCTGGCGGACGATCGACGCGGTCTTGGTCGGGTCGTAGCCGTCGTCGAGGTACTTGTAGACGATCTTGCGCCCGTTGACGCCGCCGTTCGCGTTCACGTACTGGAAGTAGGCGTTTGCCGCGGGGGCGATCTCGCTGTAGCCGGGCGCGGCGGGCCCGGTGAGCGGCTGGTGGCTGCCGATGGTGATCGTGGTCGGCGTGATGCCGGGCGCGGACGCGGTCAGGGCCGCGCTGGAACTGCTGCTCGTACCCGCGCTCGAACTCGATGAGCTCGAACTCGACGAGCACGCGGCCACCCCCAGCAGGGCGGAGGTCATGATGGCCGCCGCCTGCCAGCGAAGCCGTTGAGATTTCTTCATGAAGTGCCTTCCTTCTCATGTTGGCTGGCCGGTGCCTGATCGGCCGAAGGAGTGACGTGGGGCGTGGGCGCGGTGCGCCGGTTGCGGGACTTCTGGTCGGGACCCAGGAACGCGGAGATCAGCCGGAGCAGACCTCCCTGGATCCCGTTCGGGAACAGGAGCATGACGAGGATCAGGACGACGCCGTAGGCGGCGATGGGGATGTTGGCGCCGACGGTGCTGGACAGGCCGTGACTGGTGGCCACGTCGGTGACGTACGTCGGCACCAGGACGATCACCAGGCTTCCCCACAGCGCGCCGGGCAGGCTGCCCAGGCCGCCGATCACGGCCGCGGTCAGCAGCGCGATGGACAGCGTGAGCGTGAATCCGCCGGGCGCTACGAGCCCCGTCACGATGGCCAGCAGAGCGCCGGCCAGCCCGGCGCAGGCAGCGCTCACCACGAAGGCCCGCACCCGCGCCGCGGCGACGTTGATGCCGTCGAGCGCGGCGGCCACCTCGTTGTCGCGGACCGCGCGCCAGTTGCGGCCGATCCTGCTCCGGTCCAGGTTGGCCAGCAGGACCAGGACGATCAGCGCCGCTGCGGAGCTGACCCAGGCCTGCCACCTGGTCAGCGGGAAGTTCACGCCGAGAAAAGAGGGGGCCGTGAAGACGACGTTCAGGCCCTGGTCGCTGCCGAAGGTGCCCGGGTAGGCGAGCGCCAGCGACGGGAGCGAGACGCCGAGCAGCAGGGTCGCGCCCGCCAGGTACGGGCCGTGCAGCCGGGCCGCGGCGATGCCCACCACGGCGCCCGCCACGGCCGTGATCGCGGCCGCGATCACCAGCACCAGATAGAACGGCCAGTTGAGGTGGATCAGCAGCAGCGCGGTGGCGTACGCGCCGACGGCCATGAACGCGCCGTGACCAAGCGAGATCTGGCCGCTGAGCCCGGTCAGCACGGTGAGCCCGGCGACCGCCGTGACCTCCACCGCGATCTCGGCGATCTGGAAGTCGCGGAACGCGTTCAGCCTGATGGACAAGAACGCGACGATCACGGCCACGACGATGGCCACGCCGAGCCTGCGGGGTAGGGTCGTCGCCATCGTCACACCCGCCGCATCCGCGCCGTGGCGAACAGTCCGTTGGGCCGGATCATCAGCACCGCGACCAGGATGCCCAGGGCTACCAGCGAGGTCAGGTCGGAGTTCAGGTAGCCGCCGACGTAGCTGAGCGCGACACCGAGCAGCAGTCCGCCGACCACCGCGCCTACCGGGCTGTCCAGGCCGCCGATCACCGCCGCGGTGAAGCCCAGCACGAAGATCGCGTCCATGCTGTTCGGGTACAGGAACGTCGACGGCGAGACGAGCACCCCGGCCAGCGCGCCGAGCAGGCCGGCCAGCGCCCAGCCCACGGTCAGCACCCGCGCGACCCGGATGCCCGACAGCCGCGCGACCGTCGCGTTGAACGCCGCGGCGCGCATCCGCAGCCCGGCCGAGGTGTACCGGAACGTCACGGCCAGGATCAAGGTGACGGCCAGGACCGCGAGGGCGGTGAACACGTCGAAGCGGGACACGCCGATCGGCGTGCCGCCGACCCGCAGTCCCTTAATGGAGAACGCCGCTGGGAACGACCGGTACTGCCCGCCGAAGACGATCCCGGCCACGCCCTCGATCAAGATCAGCAGCCCGATGGTCACGATCACCGAGTTGAGCTCCGGCTTGCCCACGGTGGGCCGGACGACGGCCACCTCGCTGACCGCGCCGAGGATCAGGCCGGCCGCGAGCGCGATCAGGAACCCGGCCCAGTACGAGTTGGTCTTGTAGATAACCTCGATCGCCACGTACGTGGTGAGCATGGCCATGCCGCCCTGCGCGAAGTTCAGCAGGCGGGTGCCCCGCCAGATCAGCACCAGGGACAGCGCGATCGCGGCGTAGATCATCCCGAAGACGATCCCGCTGAGGGTGAACTGGAGGAACTCGACCACTGGCATGCTCCCTGCGTGTGCCTAGAACCCGAGGTAGTGGTGGCGTAGCGCGACGTCGGCGGCGAGGCTGGCGGCGTCGGCCGAGGCGACCACCCGGCCGAGGTTGAGCACCACGCCGTGGTCGGCGATGGCCAGCGCGCCCCGCGCGTTCTGCTCGACCAGCACGATGGTGAGCCCGTGCTCGCGGCTGAGCCGGACCACCAGGTCCATGACCTGGGCCATGACTCGCGGGGCCAGGCCGAGTGACGGCTCGTCGAGCAGCAGCACCCGGGGCCTGGCCAGCAGGGCTCGCGCGATCACGAGCATCTGCCGCTCGCCGCCGGAAAGCGTGGAGGCTAGCTTGCGCCGCCGGTCGGCCAGCGGCTTGAAGCGGGTGTACTCCTCCTCCATCGCGGCCGTGCGGGCGGACCGCGGTCCGCGCCACGACATCATGCCGATCCGGA
Organism: uncultured Actinomycetes bacterium; assembly: GCA_963819785.1. Classification (GTDB taxonomy): domain Bacteria; phylum Actinomycetota; class Actinomycetes; order Streptosporangiales; family Streptosporangiaceae; genus Palsa-504. Next base: position 529,442 of record CAWFXW010000037.1, read on the forward strand.
GGTTTTCCTCCACGGTGAGCTCCGGGATCACGCCTTGTCCCTCGGGCACGTGGGCGATCCCGGCCCGCACGATCTGCTCCGGGCTGCGACCCGCCACGTTCTGGTCGGCCAGCAGGACCCGGCCCCGACGCGGCCTGATAATGCCGCTCACCGTGCGAAGCAGGGTCGTCTTGCCCGCGCCGTTCGCGCCGAGCACCGCGGTGATGCCGCCCGCCTGCGCCGCCACCGTGACCCCGTCCAGCGCGGTTACCTCGCCGTATCCCGCGACCAGCCCCTCCACCAGCAGCGAGGCCGAGCCGCGGTCCGCCGAGCGGGACTCGGCCGCCCCGGCGCTCACTGGGCCGTCCCGTCGCTGGCCTCGGCGCCGAGGTAGGCCGCGGTCACCGCCGGGTTGTCCTGCACCTCACGCGGCGACCCGGTGGCGATGACCTTGCCGAAGTCGAGAACCACGATCGAGTCACAGACCGACATCATCAAGTCCATGTGGTGCTCGATCACCATCAGTGATTCCTCCGCGGCCAGGTCGCGGATGAGCGCGCCGAGTTCGGCGAGTTCGGTCTCGCTCAGGCCGCTGGCCGGCTCGTCGAGCAGGATCAGCCCGGGCTTGGCTACCAGCGCCCGGGCCAGGGCGATCTTCTTCCGCATGCCGTAGGACAGCTCCGTGGGCCGCGCGTCCGCCGCTCCGGCGGCCCCCACCCGGTCGAGGGCCTGGCGGGCCAGGTCGCGCAGCATCCGCTCGTCGCGGCCGGCTCGGGGCAGTGAGAGCAGCGCGGACCAGAATCCCGCCTTGGCCCGGCTGGTCGCGCCGACCATGACGTTCTCCAGCGCGGTCAGCCCGTTGTACAGGCCGACGCCCTGCAGGGTCCGGGCCACGCCGAGCGAGGCGAGCTGGTGCGGCCGGACCTGCTGCCGTCGGCCGCCGATAAACACCTCGCCGTCGTCCGGGCGGATGAAACCGCACAACACGTTCAGCAGCGTGGTCTTGCCCGCGCCGTTCGGTCCGATGACGCCCATGACGTGCCGGGGCGGGACCGCGAGCGACACGGCGTCCAGCGCGGTCAGCCCGCCGAAGCGCACCGTCACGCTCCGCACTTCAAGGACTGAACCAGGATTCATCGGTCTTTGTCCTAGTTAATATGAACGAGGTGTTCCGGCATGAATCCTCATTCAAGGATGATTTCCCGGCGGCAGGCAAGCCCAATACCGTAGTTGGTGCCGATTCGTAGCTGAACCGCAACCCGGATCGGGCGGCACTAGGCTGGGTCAATCGTGCCGAAACCGGGAGCATCCGCGAGTGCGCTGACCCACGCCGAAGCGCGGGAGCGCACCCGCCTGATCGACGTCCGCGGGTATCACCTGGACCTTGACCTTAGCGGTGTCCAGGGCACGTTCGGCTCGGTTACCGACGTCAGGTTCGGCTGCCGGGAGCCCGGCTCGGCCAGCTTCGTCGAGCTCAGGCCGGCCCGGCTGCGCCGGGCGGTGCTCAACGGCCGGGAGCTCGATCCGCGGACGCTGGACGGCAACCGGCTTCCGCTGCCCGGTCTGCGGGACGTCAACGAGCTGCGGGTCGAGGCGGAGATGGCGTACTCGCGGGACGGCGCGGGCCTGCACCGCTTCACCGATGCCGCCGACGGGCAGACCTACCTGGCCCTGCATGCCGGGCTGGATAACGCGCAGCGGGTGTTTGCCGCCTTCGACCAGCCGGACCTGAAGGCACCGATGGCGGCCGCCGTGGTCGCGCCGGGCTCGTGGACCGTGCTCGGCAACGGCGTGGCCAGGCCGGCGGGCCCGGCCGGGCCCGCGGGCTGCCGCCGCTGGGACCTCGCCGCCACCCCGCCGATCTCCAGCTACCTGTTCACGCTGGTGGCGGGGCCGTTCTACAGCGTCCGCGCCGAGCACCGCGGCATCCCGTTCGGCCTGCACTGCCGGCGGTCGCTGGCGGCGGCGCTGGACCGGGACGCGGCGGAGATCCTCGCCATCACCCGGGCCTGTTTCGACCGGTACCTGGAGATCTTCGCCGAGCCTTACCCGTTCGACTCCTACGACCAGGCGTTCGTCCCCGAGCTCGAGGCCGGCGCGGTCGAGAATCCGGGCTGCATCACCTTCCGGGACGAGTTCTTGTTCCCGTCCGCGGTCACCCAGGCCGAACGGCGGACCCGCGGGATGGTCATCGCGCACGAGATGGCCCACATGTGGTTCGGTGACCTGGTCACCATGGCCTGGTGGGACGACGTTCTGGCTGAGCGAGTCGTTCGCCACCTACATGGGCTTCCAGGTGCTGTCCGAGGCGACCGAATTCACCGGCGCCTGGACCGACTTCGCGCTGTCCCGCAAGCCGCGCGGCTACGACGCCGACCAGCGGCCCTCCACCCACCCGGTAGCGCCGGGCCCGCGGGAGGTGCCCGACACCGACGCCGCGCGGTCGGCTTACGACGACATCTCCTACGCCAAGGGCGCGTCCGTGCTGCGCCAGCTGGTGGCGTGGACCGGCTGGCCGGCCTTCATCGCCGGGATCAACGACTACCTGGCCCGGTACCGGTTCGCCAGCGCGACCGTGGACGACCTGCTCGACTGCCTGGCCCGTTCGTCCGGCGCCGACCTACGCGAGTGGGCCGCGCGCTGGCTGCGCACCCCGGGCGTGGACACTCTCGCCCTCTCCTGGTCCGCGGCCGGGATCCTCACGCACGCCGGGAGCAGGCCGCACCAGGTGTGGGTCGGCGTGTACGACCAGGCACCCGGTGACGCCGTTCGAGCTGGTGCTGCGGGCCAGGGTTCCGGTCCGCATCGACGCCGGTGCCGATCAGGTCACGCTGCCGACGTCCGCCACCGACCGGCCGCCCGCCTTGCTGCTGCCTAACGACGGCGACTTCGGGTACGTCAAGGTGCGGCTCGACCCGCGCTCCTGGGCCACGCTGGCCTCGGGGCTCGGCCGCCTGCCCGACCCGCTCAGCCGGGCCGTGGCCTGGAACACCGCCCGCGACCTGGTCCGCGACGCGGAACTTCCCGCCGGGGACTATCTCGAGCTCGCGAGCAGGCACCTGGTCGCCGAGACCGAAACCGCGATCGCCGGACCGGTGCTTGACTTCGCCCGCTGGACGATCGCCGACCGGTACCTGCCGGCGCCGTGGCGCCAGGCCGCACTGGCCGGCCTGTCCAGCCTGTGCCGGGCCTTGCTGTGCCAGGCCGCCGGGGCCGATGCCGACGGGATGCCGCTGGTGGCCGCGCGTGTGCTGATCGACAGCGCATCGGATCCGGACCAGGTGGCGGAGCTGTGGTCCTGGCTCCAGGCCGGAGGCCTGCCCGGCGGCCCGGACCTGGACTCGCGCCTGCGCTGGCAGATCATGCTCCGGCTGGCGGTCCTCGGGGCCGCCGGGCGGCCCGAGATCGACGCCGAGGCCGGACGGGACACCACCGCCCCCGGGCAGCAGAGCGCCGCGCGCTGCCGCGCCGCGCTCCCCAGCGTGGTCGCCAAAGACGCCGCCTGGGCCGAGATGCTCGGACCGGATCCGTCCCGTTACCTGCTGGTCGGGATGGCCGAGGGGTTCTGGCAGGCTGACCAGGCTGGCCTGCTAGCCGGGTACGTGCCCGGCTACTTCACCGCCCTGCGTGAGCTGGCCGCCCGCGGCGATCAGGCTACCGCGCGGGTGCTGGTCCAGCACGGGTTCCCGCTGCCCGTCGTGACGCCCGAGACCCTGCGCGCCGGCGAGGACTGCCTGGCCGGTGCCGGACTCCCCGCCTCGCTACGCCGCCTGCTGTCCGACCAGCTCGACGACCTGCGCCGCGCCCTGCGAGTCCGCTCCGGGCTTGGGCGATCGAGTCAGGGAAGGCGCTGAGCGGCCGCATCGGCCAGCACGGGATGGTTGTGATAGTCGCGTGAGGTCACGATCTGACCGTCACGGACCCTGGAAACCTGGATGTTTGAGACCTGAAACGAGCGGCCGGTCGTGGTGACCAGCCCGTCGTAGTCGTACTCGGCGATGACGAGTTCTGGATCCTTGGTCTCATGCACCACAACATGGTGAGCCTTGAGTTCTAGCGGCAGACACGCGACGGCGGCGAAGTACCTCCGGATCGCTGAGCGGCCCGCAAGACGTGCCGGACCACTCGGCAAGGCGAAGGGGTACTCCACAAGCGCGTGTTCGGCGTACAACTCATCAAGTTCATGCCATCGTCCCGTCGATATCCCCTGGATCAGGCGTTCAATGACATCGCGTGGACTGGCCGCTCCGGACACAAAGACTCCCCGGGAGACACCGCGCAGAGCTGAGGATACTCAACGACCATAGACCCATGGTGTACCGATCCGAAGACCCCGAGGAGTGCGCATGACCACCCTGACCGCTTCGGTGACGATCGGCGACCGCTTTGCCGCGGACACCGGGCGGTTCCCGATGTCGGGGGTGCAGGCGCTGGTCCGCCTGATCCTCGACGTGCGCCGGGCCGACCTGGCCCTGGGGCTGGACACCGCGGCGTTCGTCTCGGGCTACGAAGGCTCACCGCTGGCCGGCCTGGATCTGGAACTGCAGCGCCGCGAACAGCTGCTGGCCGAGCACGACATCGTGTTCCGCCCGGCGGTGAACGAGGAGCTCGCCGCGACCGCGGTCCAGGGAACCCAGCTGGTGGCCGGGCACGAGGACGCGCGGGTGGCCGGCATCACCGGCTTCTGGTACGGCAAGTCGCCCGGCGTGGACCGCGCGTCGGACGCGTTGCGGCACGCGAACCTGATCGGCACCCACCCGCGCGGCGGCGCGGTGGCGTTCGTGGGAGACGACCCGGCCGCCAAATCCTCGACCGTGCCCGGCGCCTCGGAATACCTGCTCGCCGACCTCGCCATGCCGGTGCTGTACCCCGCCGACCCGCAGGACATCGTGGATCTGGGCCGGCACGCGGTCGCGATGTCGCGGGCCAGCGGGCTGTGGGTCGCGCTGAAGATCGTCGCCACCGTCGCCGACGGCGTCGGCCTGGTCGAGGCCGGTCCCGGACGAGTGAGCCCGGCCGCGGACCACGGTCGGCCGTACGCGCATCAGCCGAACGCGCGCATGCTCCAGCCGGGCGCCCCGCGTCACCGGCCGCGGCCACGCCGGCGAACCACTGTTCCCGCCCGACGGCGAGCTGGACGCCGACCTCATCGCCCGGGGTCTGGCCGAACGGCTCGGCGGCCCGCAGTTCCCCGAGGTGCAGGCCTGGCGCGCCCGCACCGCGACACCCCGCACGGTGACACCCCGCACGGTGACACCCCGCACGGTGACACCCCGCACGGTGACACCCCGCACGGTGACGCTACTGCCGCTGGTCGCGCGCACCCCGTACTTCTGCTCCGGGTGCCCGCACAATAGCTCGACCAAGGTGCCGGCCGGCTCGATGGTCGGCGGCGGCATCGGCTGCCACGCGCTGGTCCTGATGATGGAGCCGGACGCGGTCGGCGAGGTCACCGGCCTGACCCAGATGGGCGGCGAGGGCGCGCAGTGGATCGGGATGGAACCGTTCCTGCGGACCCGCAAGCACCTGCTGCAAAACATCGGCGACGGCACGTTCCACCACTCGGGCAGCCTGGCCGTCCGGGCGGCCATCGCCAGCGGCGCCGACATCACGTTCAAGCTGCTGTACAACTCCGCGGTCGCGATGACCGGCGGGCAGGTCGCGGTCGGCGCGATGGCGGTCCCCGCGCTGACCCGAGCGCTGGCCGCCGAGGGCGTGCGCCGCATCATCGTCACCACCGGCGAGCCCCGGCGGTACCGGCGGCGGTCGTTCCGGCTGCGGCACGGCCGGCTGGCGGACATCGCCGAGGTGTGGCCCCGCGACCGCCTGTCCGAGGCCCAGCAGGTGCTGAGCTCGGTGCACGGCGTCACCGTCCTCATCCACGACCAGGAGTGCGCGACCGAACTGCGCCGTAAGCGCAAGCGCGGGAAGGCCCCAGAACCCCCGCAGCACGTCATGATCAACGAACGGGTCTGCGAGGGCTGCGGCGACTGCGGGCAGCAGTCGAACTGCCTGTCCGTCCAGCCGGTCGACACCGACTTCGGCCGCAAGACCACGATCGACCAGTCCTCCTGTAACAAGGACTTCTCCTGCCTGGCCGGCGACTGTCCCTCCTTCGTGGAGGTCCGCCCGGCCGGGACCCGGCCGCGCCGCCGCACCGCCGCCCCGCTGAGCGCCACGGATCTACCCGCCCGGCCGCCCGGTTCGACCTCGACGCCGCCCCGCACACCACCCGCATCACCGGGGTCGGCGGGACCGGGATCGTGACCGTGTTGCAGATCCTGGCGGCCGCCGCCGGGTTCGCCGGCCGGGAGGTCCGCACCCTGGACCAGATCGGCCTGGCCCAGAAGGGCGGCGCGGTTGTCTCCGACGTCAAGATCAGCGCGTCGCCGCTGCCCGTGGCGAGCAAGGCCGCCGCGGGCGAATGCGATCTGTACCTTGGCTGTGACCTGCTCGTCGCGGCCGACCCGAAGAACCTCACCGTCGCCGACCCCGCCCGCACCGTGGCCGTGGTGTCCACGACCAAGGTCCCCACGGGCCGCATGGTCACCGACCCCGGCAGCGCGTTCCCCGGCGTCGACGAGATCGCCGCCCAGATCTGCCAGGCGGCCAGCGGCCGCGACCCGGTCCTGCTCGACGCCCGCCGCCTGGCCGTGACCCTGCTCGGCACCGACCAGTACGCCAACATGCTGCTGGTGGGGGCCGCCTATCAGACGGGTGCGCTGCCGCTCCCGGCTGAGGCGATCGAGCGGGCCATCGGGCTGAACGGAGTGGCGGTGGACGCCAACCTGCAGGCGTTCCGCCGCGGCCGGCAGGCGGTCGCCGACCCGGCCGCCTTCGCCGAGGTCGTGGACGCCCTGACGGTCAGTCCCCCTGCCCGCCCCCGCGACGAGGCGGCGGAGCGTCTGGCGGACCAGGTCGGGGCGTCCGCGGGCTCCGAGCTTGACCGGCTGGTCCGCGACCGGACCGCCGACCTGGCCAGCTACCAGAACCTGCGCTACGCCGAGGCGTACGTCGGGCTCGTCCAGCGTGTCTACACAGCCGAGCGCGCTGCCGCGCCCGCCAGCACCATGCTGTCCGAGCGGGTCGCGCGGCACCTGTACAAGCTCATGGCCTACAAGGACGAGTACGAGGTGGCCCGGCTGTCCCTCGACCCGCAGCTCAGCGCGGCGGTCGAGGCCGAGTTCGGGCCCGGCGGCACGGTGAGCTACCGGCTGCACCCGCCGGTCCTGCGCGCCCTAGGCCTGCGCCGCAAGATCCGTCTCGGCCCCTGGTTCCGGCCGGTGTTCCGGCTGCTGCGCGCGATGAGGGTTTTGCGCGGCACGCCCTTCGACCCGTTCGGCCGTACTCGTGTCCGCCGCCTGGAGCGCGACCTGATCACCGAGTACCGCGCGGCCGTGGAGAACCTGCTCGCGAACCTGACCGAGGACACCCTGGCCCACTGCGCCCGCATCGCGGCCCTGCCCGACCTGATCCGCGGCTACGAGCAGATCAAGATCGCCAGCGCCGACCGCTACCGCACCGAGCTGCACGCCGCCCTGGCCGCGCTCCGGGCCGCCGACTCTGACCGCACCTAGCCGACGCAGATCGGGGAGGATTCAAGCACTGGGAGGATTTAGCGCAGGTGCACTATCGGCCACCGGATCCTCCGGAAGCCCGAATACTCCCGCAAACGGGAGCTCGTACTGCATCAGGTAGCCGTTGCCTCGTAGGCTCACCTCAGCTGTCACAGACGCATGCACCGTCCCCAGTGGTGCCCTGCGGCGGCCAGCCCGGACATGGTCGATGTCACCCCGTACCTGTTCTTGCAGGTACAACGTCACATCGACCCGGAAACCAGCACGCTCCAGCCGGGAAGGAGCGCAAACGAAGCCTCTTGTAACCATTAGCTTGCGGCTTCGGGTGACCTGAGTGATGGATGAGGTGGTGGTGACCGGCGGGGTGAGCCACGGTCCGTTCGGGATAATTCTGGCGGCCAGGCGGTTACGACGCGAACCGGGCCTAGCCGCCGAGGCCGAGCAGGCGGACGGCGTTGTGCTTGAGGATCTTGGGCCGAACTTCCGGCTTGATGTCCAAGAGCTCGAAGTCGCTCAGCCAGCGTTCCGGGGTGAGCAGCGGATAGTCGGTGCCGAACAGCATCTTGTCTTGCAGGTAGGAGCTGGCCGCGCGGACCAGCTGGGGCGGGAAGTACTTCGGCGACCAGCCGGACAGGTCGATGTAGACGTTGGACTTGTGGGTGGCGATCGAGATCGCCTCGTCCTGCCAGGGCACCGACGGGTGGGCCAGGATCACGGTCATGCCGGGGAAGTCCGCGGCCACGTCGTCAAGCAGCATCGGGTTAGACAGCCGCAGCTTGATCCCGCGGCCGCCGGGCAGGCCAGCGCCGATACCGGTCTGGCCGGTGTGGAAGACGGCGGGCAGGCCCGCCTCCTCGATGACTTCGTACAGCGGGTAGTAGCGCCGGTCGTCCGGCGAGAAGGCCTGCAGGCTCGGGTGGAACTTGAACCCGCGCACCGAATGCTCGCTGATCAGATGACGGGCGCGCCGGACCGCGGCCTCGCCGGCTAGCGGGTCCACCGAGCCGAACGGGATCAGCACGTCACAGTGGGCCGCGGCCCGGTCGGCCAGCTCCTCACTGGACAGCGCCGGATGGCCGGTGGCGGTTCCGGCGTCGACGGTGAACACCACGGCGGCCAGCTGGCGCGGCCGGTAGTAGTCCGCGATCTGCTCGACCGTGGGCGCCCGGTCATTGTCGGCCTTGAAGTACTTCGCCGACGCGGCGAGCAGCTCATCGTCGAGGGAGAGCTGCCCGTGCCCGTCCGACTCGACGTGCACGTGCACGTCGATCGCCTGCAGCGCGGAAACGTCCAGGCCAGCCATTCAAACACCTTATATTGCGGGTTCGCCCAGGCCAGCATGGTGCGGCCAGCATTTCGGCGATCCTCATTTGTGCGGGCAGCACATTGCGGGCGCGGCGTTGCTGTGGCACCGTCTGCGTGTGGAGGCGCGAGGTCAAGGGGTCCCAGCCCGCGACGGCGACCTGCTGTGGACGCCGGGCGCGGACCGGGTGGAGCGCGCCAACGTGACGGCGTTCACCCGCTGGCTCGGCCGCGAGCGCGGCCGCCGCTTCGACGGCTACCAGGATCTTTGGCAATGGTCGGTGACCGACCTCGACGCCTTCTGGCAGGCGGTCTGGGACTACTGCGGCGTGCAGGCCTCCGTCCCGCCCGCCGCGGTCCTCGGCGCCCGGACCATGCCCGGCGCCGACTGGTTTCCCGGCGCCCGGCTGAACTATGCCCAGCACGTGCTGCGCAACGAGCGGCCCGGCCAGGACGCCCTGTACCACCAGTCGGAGACCACCCCGCTGACCGGGCTGCCCTGGCCGGAGCTCGGCAACGCCGTCCGCGTCCTGGCGACCCAGCTGCGCGCCCTGGGCGTCCGGCCCGGCGACCGGGTCGCCTCCTGCATGCCGAACATCCCGCAGACCGCGATCGCGATGCTGGCCACGACCAGCATCGGCGCCATCTGGACCAGCTGCTCCCCCGACTTCGGCAGCCGCGGGATCAGCGACCGGTTCGGCCAGCTGTCGCCCCGGGTGCTGTTCTGCGTGGACAGTTACCGCTACGGCGGCCGCGACCACGACCGGAGCGCCGAGATGCAGCAGGTCATCGCGGGCCTGCCCAGCCTGGAGCACGTGATCTGGGTACCGGGGCCGCTGAACAGCCCGGTCGCGGTGCCGGGCGGCGGGCCACGAATTCATGCCTGGGACGAGCTGCTGGACCACCCGGCGGTGCCGGCCGCCGGGTTCGGCTTCGAACAGGTGCCGTTCAGCCACCCGCTGTGGATCTTGTTCTCCTCCGGGACCACCGGGCTGCCCAAGGCGATCACCCATAGCCACGGCGGCATCCTCATCGAGCAGCTGAAGCTGCAGACCCTCAACATGGACCTGCGCGCGGGCGACCGGATGTTCTTCTACACCACGGCCGGCTGGATGATGTGGAACTTCCTGGTCAGCTCGCTGCTGCTGGGCGTACGGCCGCTGCTGTACGACGGGCACCCCGGTTACCCGCGCCCGGACGTGCTATGGGAGATGGCCGAGTCCGCGGGCGTGACGTTCTTCGGGGCCAGCCCCGCCTACGCCGACCTGCTGGCCAAGGCGGGCCTGGTGCCGGGCGAGAAGTACGACCTGTCCGCGCTGACCGGCCTGATGCTTGCGGGCTCGCCGGTGTCGGCCGAGTGCGGCGCCTGGTTCTACCGCAACGTCAAGGCCGACCTGTGGCTGCATGTGGGCAGCGGCGGCACCGACGTGTGCAGCGGGTTCACCGGCGGCGCGCCGACGATGCCGGTCTACGCCGGCGAACACCAGGCGCGCAACCTCGGCGTCGCCGCCTACGCGTTCAACGAGAAGGGCCAGCCGGTTACCGGTGAGGTCGGCGAGATGGTGATCACCCAGCCGATGCCGTCGATGCCCGTCCGGTTCTGGAACGACGACGACGGTGAGCGGTACCGGCAGACGTACTTCGACGACTTCCCCGGAGTCTGGCGGCAGGGCGACTTCTTCAAGGTCAACGAGCGGGGCGGCTGCTTCGTGCTCGGCCGCAGCGACGCCACCTTGAACCGGCACGGGATCCGGATCGGCACCGCCGAGATCTACGCCGCGCTCGAGTCGGTGCCGCAGCTCACCGGCGCCCTCATCGTCAACCTCGACCTGCCCGGCGGCCGGTTCTTCATGCCGCTGTTCGTCACGCTCGACGACGGGGCCGTGCTGGACGACGCGCTGCGCGCCACGATCGCCGAACGGCTCCGCAGCCAGTACACCGCCCGGCACATGCCCGACCGGATCATCCAGGTTCCGGCCATCCCGGCCACCCTGACCGGTAAGAAGATGGAGATTCCGGTGCGCAAGATCTTGCTCGGCGTGCCGCCAGACGAGGCGGCCAACCGCAACGCGATGGCCAACCCGGACTCGCTTGCCGCATTCGCCGAGTACGCCCAGACCCAGCAGGACTACCCTGTCGCAGGTGAGCGGTAACCCCTGGACCACGCTGACCAGCCGGATCGTCTACGCCAATGCCTGGCTGCGGCTCCGCGAGGACACGGTGATCCGGCCGGACGGCCAGGAGGGAATCTACGGCGTGGTGGAGATGCGGCCCTCGGTCGGCATCGTCGCCATCAACGATGCTGATGAGGTCGCCCTGGTCACGCAGTGGAGATACACGCTGGGCCGGATGTCGGCGGAAATCCCCACCGGCGGCTCGGAACCGTCAGACGCCGGCCCGCTGGCTGCTGCCGAGCGGGAACTACGCGAGGAAACCGGGCTGTCGGCGCGAAGCTGGCATGACCTCGGCTTCATCGACAACAGCAACGGGGCGACGACGGACACCGCGCATATGTTCCTGGCCACCGGCCTCGCGGCCGGGACCAGCGCACCGGACCCGGAGGAACAGCTGACTCTCAGCTGGGTGCCGTTCGGCCAGGCCGTGGAGCAGATCCTGGCCGGATCGATCACCGAGTCGGTCTCCGTGGCCGCCATCCTCAAGGTGGCGGTGCTGCGACCTACTCTTCGTCCTGGGCCGGCTTGACGTAGCCGAAGAACGCACGGCGCTTGATCAGGTCGGCGACCTCGGCCGGCACCATGGTTTCCCACGAGTCGTCCCGCGCGGCAATCCGGCGCAGCACGTCGCGGCTGAAGATCGGCAGGTACTCGGGCCGGTAGTTGTCCAGGTGGACGAAGCTGCCCCGGCCGAACAGGTAGTCGTACAGGGGCTGCAGCTCTTGCTGGACCTTGATGTCGTAGACCGTCTTGAGCTCGTCGTCGGGACTCGGCCGGTGCGGGTAGACGTAGAGCTTCAGCTCGTTCTTGAACAGCCGCCCGAAGCTCTCCAGGATCCCGCCGGGCAGCTGCGCGTGGTTTTTCTCGTCGAACAGGTCGACCAGGCTCGGCACGCCCATCACGATGCCGATCCGCTCGGTGGTCCGCTCGGCGATGTAGGCGGCCAGCCGGTAGTAGTCGAAGTAGTCGGTGATGAGCACCGTCTCGCCGCACGCGGCCAGCAGCTCGGCCCGGGCCAGGAAGTCGCGGCGGTCGACGTCCTGCCCGCCGGCCAGCAGGTTGCGCATCGTGATCTCGGTCAGCTGCAGGATGGGCTTGCCGGCCACCGCGGGGTCCTGGGCGAACTTCTCCTTGGCCGTCGCGAGCATGTCCAGGTTCACGTGCGTCGGCGGCCGGAAGCTGCCCCGCTCGACCAGGATCGCCTTCTTGCGCAGCACCTCGCTCGGCTGCAACACCTCGCGGTCGGGCCCGAACATGGCTACCCCGCTGAGCCCGAGCTGGACCAGCTTGAGTGCCATCAGCCGGTTGTCCACGCCGCGGAACTCGATGCCGCGGAACTGGATCATGTCGATCTCGATCCGGCCCACGGTCAGCCGGTCGAGCAGGCTCTCGATCAGCTTCTCCGGCTCGTGGTGGTGGAAGAACGCGCCGTAGAGCAGGTTCACCCCGACGATGCCGAGCGCCTCCTGCTGCAGCCAGGCCTCGACGTCGAGCATCCGTACGTGCATCACGATCTGGCTCGGCTCGTCATGGGCCTGGGACTGGAACTTCACGCCCATCCAGCCGTGGCATTCGTTGCCGCCGCGGTAGCTGCGCGCCACGACGGTGTCGGCGAAGGCGAAGAAGCAGTTCGAGTCGCCGCGTTCGTCGTTCAGCCGCTCAACGTTCAGCTGGAATTCTTTGTCGAGCATGCCCTGCAGGCGGCCCATCGATACGTACCGGTCGGCCTTGCCGTAGACGGCGTCGCTGACCGCCATGTCGTAGGCGGAGATGGACTTCGCGACGGTCCCCGCGGCCCCGCCGACCCGGAAGAACCAGCGGACCACCTCCTGGCCGGCTCCGATCTCGGCAATCGTCCCGTACCAGCGGGGATCCAGGTTGATCCGGAGCGCCTTCTGGTGGGTGTCGGTTAGCTGAGCGCCCACGATGAGCTCGGTCATCGTAACTCCCCTGCCTGCTCACGCTGCCCGCTTACGTCGCTCGGATTGTACTAATTCCGCGCTACCTGCCGCCAGGGCGTCCCATGAGCCGACTCACGTGTCGGTCTGGCTCCGCGGATGACACGATTAGCCGGTGAGCAACCTGGATCCGGCCCCGGAGGCCATCGCGCTCGCGCCTGCCGTGGTGCAGGCCGTGGACGTGCTCGAGGCGCGTAAGGCGGCCATCGGCGATGGCACCGAAGTCCGCAGGCTCCTGCCGCAGCGGACACTGCGGACCGTGGGCGCGTGGTGCTTCCTTGACCACTACGGGCCCGACGACGTGAGCATCGGTCCGGGCATGCAGGTGCCACCCCATCCCCACATCGGCCTGCAGACCGTGAGCTGGCTGTTCGAGGGCCTGGTGCTGCACCGCGACAGCCCGGGCAGCCGGCAGATGATCCGGCCAGGTGAGCTGAACCTGATGACCGCCGGGCGGGGCATCGCGCACTCCGAGGAGTCCGTAGCCGGCCGGCCCGCCGCGCTGCACGGCCTGCAGTTGTGGATCGCGCTGCCCGAGCCGGACCGGTTCACCGAGCCGCGGTTCGCGCATCACAGCGACCTGCCGGTGCTGCGCGAGGGCGGCGCGCGGGTCACCGTGGTCATCGGCGACTACCGCGGCGAGCAGTCACCCGCCGAGGTGTTCACCCCGCTGGCCGGGCTGGAGGTCGCGGTCCCCGGCGGCGATGACTTCGTGCTCCCGGTCCGGGAGGATTTCGAGTACGCCGTGGTCGCGGTGGACGGTTCCGCGGTGGTGGCGGGTGCGCTCATCGCGCCCGGGCTGCTGGCGCACCTGCCCGCCGGCCTGTCGGAGATCCGGCTCTCCCCGGCCGGCGGGCGCAGGCTCGCCCGGTTCTTCGTGCTCGGCGGCGTGCCGTTCGGCGAGCGCCTGCTGATGTGGTGGAACTTCGTGGGGCGCAGCGGCGAGGAGATCGCCCGCGCCCGCGAGGACTGGGTGGCCGGGCGGTTCGGGGACGTGCACGGCTATCCCGGCGAGCCGCTCGCGGCGCCACCGCTGCCCACGGTCCCGCTCAAGCCCCGGTGAGGCGGCGAGCCGGGCCCCGGTTCCGCCGCAAGCCCGCCAGCCAGAGCCGCATCCGCCGCCGCAGGGGCGGCGCGTTGTAGCGGCCCATGTGGATGCACAGGTCCGGGTAACCCGGCACCCCCCGCACCAGGCAGTCACCGTCGCAGTTACCCCAGCAGTGCCGGCAGTGGCGCGGCGCAGGCATAGGTCCACTCTGCCGCAAAGGCGCCGCTGGGCTGAAGCCGGGGCGGCGAGAGCCTTGGCCGACAGCAGGCACTATGGCCCGTTCGGAAAAGATCATTACCGGAGCGGCCGACCCGGTAAGTGCCTACCTAGAGTTGACCATATTTGAAACTTGGTCATACCAGGCCCGGGCGTCCCCAATATAGGCCCGCACCCGGGAAAGCATGCTCGCCGGTGCCTCCTGGCCGGATGAATGCTGGCCACTTCGCCTGGGGTCGGCGTGCGCGATCCAGCGCGTGACCTGCGCTTAGGCGGGTCGGGCCACAGCGTCCATGACCAGGTCGACCGTCCGTCCGGCCGACCATTCCCTTCTTCTTGGTCCCGATATGCTCACCTGTCGTGACTCCTCCGCTCCCTTACGGAGCGGCTTCTCAGGCGCTTCCGCGCACTGAAGGGCCAGCCCGGCCCTGAGGATGTTGATCGCCGCATTCACGTCCGCGTGGGCCTCGTGACCGCACGCTAGACACCGGAACACGGACTGGCCTATGCGGTTCCCTTTTGCGAAGTGCCCGCAGTGGGCGCATCGCTGAGAGGTCCATCGGGCGTCCACTGCGATCGTCGTCCGTCCGGCGCTTTCAGCCTTGGCGGCGAGCACTCGCAGGAACATTTTCCATCCCGCATCGTAAATGGATCGGTTGAGCCCGGCCTTCGCCCTCGCGCCATTCGGTTCAAAGGTGCTGCCATCGCCCGGGCGCGGCTTGGGCCTGCGGGTCATGTTCGCGACCTTGAGGTCTTCGTGCACGATCACGTCATGGTTCTGCACGAGTGCCAGCGCGGTCTTGTGTGCGTGGTCCAGGCGGAATTGCCGCACCTTGGCGTGCACTGCCGCGACCCGCTGAATTGCCTTGCGGCGGCGATTGCTGCCCCGCTTCTTGCGGGCAAGCGAACGCTGCGCGACGGCGAGGCGCTCGGCGGTAGCGGCTAGCGGCCTGGGATTGGGAACGTACCCGCCGTCGCTCGTGGTCAGGAAGCTGGCAATGCCCATGTCGATGCCCACGACAGCTCCTGTCGGTTCAAGCGGCTCGGCGGGCACGTCATCGCAGGACAAGACTACATACCAGCGGCAAGCCTCGCGCTTGACCGCAATTGTCTTGATCCGGCCATTCACCGCCCGGTGCTGGTGGACGCGGACGTGGCCGATGCCGAGCAGGTAGACGCGGGTCACCGTGGGATGGGGTACTGAATCCCAGCGGGCGCCATTCTTCTCCGCCGGCCACTCGATCGTGTCGAACCAGCCGCGGCCCTTGAATCTCGGGTAACCCGGCCGATTCTCCCCTGCTTTGACGCGGCGGAAGAACGCGGCGAACGCCTTATCCAGCCGGCGGAGAGTCTGCTGCTGGGAACCCGCCGACCAGCGACCCTGGCGACAAGGGTCGGCTGCCCGGATCGCCGGAAGCTGCCCCGCCTGACGGACATAGCTGGTAGATACGCGGCGCATCCGCCACGCCTCGCGCCGCTCTTCCAATGCGGCATTGTAGAGCTGGCGATGGTCCTCCAGGCATTCCGCGAGCAGCCGCGCCTGGCGGCTCGTCGGCCGCAGGAGGAACTTGTACGCTCGTCTCATCTGCGCCGGGTTCTGAATAGTCGGTGCGGGTCACGGCCCGCGACGCTCGTCACGTCGCTGGGCTACCGCTGCTCACGTTACTGCCCGGTACTGACATTCTCGGACCGCCACACGCGGAGGGGAGGAAGCGCGGCTTCACCTCTAGCCTGAAGGCTGGAGTATCCGCTGCGCAGGACTAATGGCAGTAGGTCAGGGGGTGTCCGCTTCGCCTTCTCTCTACCGCAAGGTGGCCGAGGATATTAAGGCCGCGATCGCCGCCGGCGGGTACGCGACGGGAACCCGGCTGCCTTCGGAGAGCGAGCTAGCCGAGCGCTACTCGGTGTCCCGCGGCACGATCCGCCAGGCGTTCGCGGCGCTGCGCGCGGACGGGGTGATCGCCTCCCGGCGCGGGGCGCGCCGCGTGGTCATCGGCGGGCCGAGGGTGCAGAGCTTCGGTGAGCTGCTGTCGTTCTCCCGGTGGGCCCGGGCCATGGGCGAGGCGCCCAGCGGCCGGGTCGTCGTACTGCAGCGCCGTCCGGCCAAGCCGCTGGAGGCCGAACGCCTGGCGCTTCCGCCCGCCGCGCCGATCTACTTCCTGGTCAGGGTGCGGCTGCTGTCCGGCCGTCCGGTGATGATCGAGCGTGGCGCCTACCCGGACCAGGTCGGCGCGCTGGTGGCCGGGATGGACCTGGAGCACGGCTCGATCACCGAACGCCTGGAGGAACTGGGCACCGTGTTCGCCGACGCGGAGCACGTGATCGACGCCGTTCCGGCCTCGGCCGAGGACGCCAGGCTGCTCGGCGTCAGCCCCCGGGTGCCCCTGCTGCGCGAGCGCCGCCTCACCACCGACCTGGCCGGCGCGCCGGTCGAGTGGTCCGACGACCGGTACCTGGGCAGCGCGGTCGCGTTCAGCGTGCACAACTCCACCGCGGTCAACGCGCTGTCGCGGTCTCGCTCACATCCGGACAAGGGCCTCAAGTAGCGCGGTGAAGTGCGCGAACCGCGGCG
The DNA here is from genome assembly GCA_963819785.1 of uncultured Actinomycetes bacterium. Lineage (GTDB taxonomy): Bacteria > Actinomycetota > Actinomycetes > Streptosporangiales > Streptosporangiaceae > Palsa-504. Next base: position 546,268 of record CAWFXW010000037.1, read on the forward strand.
CGATGACCGCCTGGTTCTTGGCCTGGTCATCCCAGCGACGTACCGCTACCGCATCGCGGGAGAACGGTAGTGCCTCGAACGCGGTCACCTCGGCCGCGGTCATCGGGCCGCCCTGCAGCGCGAGCGTGCGGACCGATTCGCCGGACAGCAGCCCGAAGTAGCCGGCGTCCGCCGCGCACAGGTACCGCTTGGCCGGCACATGGAGCCGCACCGGCTCGGTGACGGCCTCGTCGAACCAGTGGCCCAGCCACCGCGCGCCTGCCTCGCCGTGGCGATCTTCGTCCATCTCCCCGAGCAGATGGCCGATGTCGTGCAGCAGGGCCGCCGCCACCAGCGCAGCCTCCGCCCCGGCCGATTGCGCCAGCGTCCCGGCCTGCAGCATGTGCTCGCCGATAGGCACCGGTTCGCCCATGTGGTCACGTGCCCCAGGCCCGGCGAACAACTCCCCGATCGTCTGCACCGCGGTCATCCGGCCTCCTCTCGTTGCAGCACGGCTAGCGTGCTGGCCAGGCCGTCCAGGTCGGCGTAGCAGCCCTGCAGGTGCCGGCCGCCGGTGACGCTGAACGCGGTGCGGGCGTGCATCACCCGCGTATTGTCGAGGATCAGGCAGTCACCGGGGGCGAGCCGCAGGTTCAGCTGACGTTCGGGCCGGGCCAGCAGCCCGGCCCACCGCCGGTAGGCGCTGTAGAACGCGACGACCTCGGCATACGGGCCCCGCAACGGCCGCGCCGACCGGTTGTTGAACCGCACTCCGCGGATCCGGCCGCGCGGGTCGAGCTGGATGAGCGGCTGGCTGGCCCGTAGTTCGGTGCTCTTATCTTGGTAGCCGAACGGAACGGGGATCCCCGCCATGAGGTCGAACGTCTCGCGGTCCGTGGCACGAAGCTCAGCGGCGGCCGCGAACCCGTCGACCAGGCCGGTTTCCCCGCCCCCACGAATAGCTCCGCGCACCTCCCCTTCCCCCTTCTGTGCGGCGCGCAGGCAGTGCAGCAACTGGACGGTAGGCACCGGATCCCGGTACGGGTTGTCGGTGTGCGGCAGGATCCGGCGGCTGGTAAAGGCCAGGTTGCCCGGCCGGGGCTCGACCCGGACGTCGAACAGCCGGCCGTAGTTGGTCTCCCGCACGAACCCGAAACTCGCGGCCACCTCGAGCACCATCCCGGGTTCGGCGGGCACGTCATGGAGCAGCACGAAGCCCCAGCGCAGCACCGCGTCCAGGGCGCGCGTCCGGTCCGCGGGCTCGTCGAGGTAGCGTGGCCAGCTGTGCTCGGGCAGCCGGGCCAGGCCGTCCGGCAGCCACAGCTCCTTGTCGTCCTCGGTCCGCCCGTCGCCGCCGGCGTCCGCGGCGCCGGCGATCGCGTGCGCGGCCAGCCAGCTGCGGGAGAAGACGGACCGGTGCCCGCCGGGGGCGTAGGTCACCGTCACCGACTCCCCCGAATCCTCGGCGGCGCTCACGGTCAGCCCGTCCGGCAGCTCGGTGATGTCCTTCAGTTTCTGCCCGCTGACCGGGTCCAGACATTCGGCGCACGGACAGTTGTCGCGCAGCCAAACGGCAGGGAAACGTAGTATACGCCCGTCCGCAACGAGCTCCAGGTAATCCTCATTCTGGCTCGTCAAGCCGACCTCCGGGTTCCGGACGAATGCTACCGGCACGTAAAGTTGGCTATACATGTTATAAATTGACTATACTGACGGCCGTGAGGCTCACGCAACGGATCGCGGTGATCGGCGGGGGCGTGCTCGGCACGATGCACGCGGTGACGGCCAGGCGGCGCGGTTACGAGGTCGTGCATCTGGAGCGCGAGAGCGAGGCTCGTGGCGCGAGCGTCAGGAACTTCGGCCTGATCTGGGTGAGCGGCAGGCGGGCAGGCGCCGAGCTCGCGCTGGCCCTGCGCGCCCGAGAGCTGTGGGCCGAGCTGGGCGCGGCCATCCCGGGCCTGTGTTTCCGGCCCGCGGGCTCGCTCACGCTGGCCATCGACGACGCCGAGCTGCGCGTGCTCAAGGAGGCGGCCGCGCTGCCCGACGCGGTCCGGCGCGACTTCGAGCTACTGGACCCGGGTGCCGTCCGGGAGGCCAACCCCGCCCTGCGCGGCGAGGTGGCCGGCGGTCTGCTCTGCCGGGCGGACGCGATCGTCGAACCGCGCCTGGCGCAGCCCGCGCTGCGCGGCTACCTGGCCGCCTCCGGAGACGGGTACGAGTGGCTGCCCGGCCGGGAGGTGACCGAGATCGTGCCGAACGCCGTGCGTGATCACACCGGCGCCTGGCATCGGTGCGACCTGGTGGTTCTGTGCCCTGGGGCCGCGCTCACCGGGGTGGTGGGCCGGTACGCGGGGTCCCTGGCCCGCGACGGAGTCCGCCGGGTCCGGTTGCAGATGATGCAGACCGCGCCGCTGGCCGAGCGGCTGACGACGGCGGTCGCCGACGGTGACTCGCTGCGCTACTACCCCGCCTACGACCTGCCAGGACGCAGCCAGCTGCCGCCGCAGGCGCCGGTCGCGGCGCGCACCCGAGCCCAGCTGCTGATGGTCCAGCGCGCCGACGGCGGCCTGACCATCGGTGACACGCACGAATACGACGAGCCGTTCACGTTCGACGTGGACACCGACGCCTACGACCACCTGCAGGGCCGCGCCGAGGCGCTGCTCGGCACGCCCATCCCGCGCGTCCAGCGCCGCTGGGCCGGCGTCTACAGCGAGGTCAGCACCGGCTCGGCGCTTTATCACCGGTCAGAGCCCGAACCCGGCGTGGTGCTGGTCACCGGGCCGGGAGGGCGGGGCATGACCTGTGCCCCGGCGATCGCGGAGGAGACATTCCGTTGACCCGAATCACAGTTGCCTGCCTGGACATGGCCGGCACCACGGTCCGCGACGACGGCAGCGTGCTGGAGGCGTTCGGCTCGGCCATCGCGACGCAGAACCTGCCCATGGCCGCGTACCAGCAGGCCATGATCGACGTGAAGTCGAGCATGGGCCAATCCAAGATCGAGGTGTTCCGTCGGCTCCTGGGCAGCGAGCAGGCTGCGCAGCAGGCCAACGAGGCGTTCGAGGACCACTACGCCGCGGCCGTCCGCGCGGGTCACGTGACGGCCATGCCGGGGGCGACGGACGCGTTCAAGACCTGCCGCGACGCCGGCATCCGGGTCTGCCTGGCCACCGGCTTCTCCCCCGCCACGCGGGACGCCATCATCTCCGAGCTCGGCTGGGACGACCTGATCGACCTGGCCCTGTCCCCCGCCGACGCCGGCCGCGGGCGGCCGTGGCCGGACCTGCCGCTGACGGCGCTGTTGTTCCTGCATGGCGGGGCGGTCAGCGAGCTCGCGGTGGCCGGCGACACGTCCAGCGACGTCGAGTCCGGCCTGCGCGCCGGGGCCGGGATCGTGGCGGGCGTGCTGAGCGGCGCCGGGTCCCGCGCCGATCTGGAGCAGGCGGGCGCGCCGCTCATCCTGGACACGATCGCCGACCTGGTACCTCATGTCCTGGGATGATGACGATCCCGGCCCTGGCCGACAGCCGGCCGTGCTGGTTAGTATGCGCGCGGCTGGTTAGTATGTGCGCTCATCGACGTACATCCGCTCCTGCCGGGGAAGCAGAGCGTCACCAGCGCGGGTAAGGCCATGACGAGTCAGCAGGGCGGAGCGAAGCAGCCGGCCGGAATCCGTGACGTGGCCCGGAAGGCCGGCGTCTCGGTCGCCACGGTGAGTTTCGCGCTCAATGGCCAGCCGGGCGTCTCGGAGGAGACCCGCCACCGGATCCTGGCCGCCGCGGCAGAGCTCGGCTACCGGGCCAACCCGCAGGCCCAGGCCCTGCGCCGGGGCCGGACCACGACTTACGGCCTGGTCATCCGTAACTTCAACAACCCCTTCTTCCTCGAGGTGCTGGCCGGCGCCGAGCAGGTCGCGGACGAGGCCGGGGTCACCTTGCTGCTGCTGGACTCGCACTACTCTCTGGAACGCGAGCGCATGCTGGTGCGGGAGATGGCCGCGCAGCGGCTGGCTGGCCTGGCCATCGCCCCCGTGGGGAAGGGCGAATCGGTGCTCGCCTGGCAAGAGCTGCGCCCGGGCACGCCGGTGGTGGCGCTCAACGCGAGCGTTGCGGACATCGCGGGAGTGTCCCGGGTGTACCCGGACAACGCGACCGGCGTCGAACTGGCCATGGGGCGGCTGGCCGAGCTCGGTCACTCCAGCGTCGCGTTCCTTTCCGCGCCGCGGGGCCTGGTGGCGGATCCGGACCGGCTCCGCCATTTCCGGCGGCTGGCCCGCGAACTCGGGATCCGACCGAATGTCATGCACTCACCGCTGACCATCGCCGACGTGCGCAGGGCGGCCGGAACCCTGCTCGCCCGCCCGGACGCGCCTACCGCGGTCATCACCAACTCCGACTACACAGCGCTCGGGATCTACCTGACCGCTCGTGACCTGTCCCTGCGGATCGGGCCCGATGTCTCGGTCATCGGCCACGACGACCTGCCCACGTCGGAGCTACTTGACCCGCCGCTGGCGACCATCCACCTGGACGGCCGGGAAATGGGCCGCGCGCTGATGGCCAGACTGCTGGACCGCAACCCGCCCAGCGACCACGTCGCCCCGGTTCACCTGGTCGAACGGGCCTCGCTCCAGGCCCCGCAGGCCTCTGTCCGGCCCCCGCAGGCCGTCGTCGCGGACGGAGCCGCGGCGCTACGTGCGGCAACTCGGTAACGGTTCTTGACACCCCGTTCAGCCTGTGTTTGCATGTCGCATGCTAAACGTTTTAGCTGCATTTACCGTGCATTCTCAGCTGGGAAGAGAGGGGTCGGCAGGCCCTTCTCGGGGCCGCCGCCCGGGATGTTCCGGGCCGTCGCGGTCCGCTTCGGGATGGGGAAGCTTTTCAGGAGGCACTGGTGAGATCGCCATATCGATTCGCGTTCGCCGGGATCACGGCAGCAGTACTGCTGGCGACCGGATGCTCGTCGAGTTCGTCATCTGGTTCGTCAGGCTCAAGCGTCAACTGGGCTAACGAATCGTCCGTATCAGCCGGCGGCGGCATGAGCGCGCTGGTCGCGGCGGCCAAGAAGGAGGGCACGCTCAACGTGATCGCCCTCCCGCCGACCTGGGCCAACTACGGCACGATCATCAATACATTCCAAAGTAAGTACGGGATCAAGGTCAGCTCCACGCTCCCCGATGGCACCAGCCAGCAGGAAGTGGACGCGGTGAAGCAGGAGAACGGCAGCCCCAAGGCACCCGATGTGCTGGACGTCGGCCTGGCGGTCGCCGTGGCCAATACGAAGCTGTTCGCGCCGTACGAGGTCAGCACCTGGTCTGACATCCCGGCCGCGCAGAAGGAGTCGACCGGCCTGTGGTACGAGGACTACGGCGGCTACATGGCAATTGGCTACGAGGCCAAGTTCGGCACCATCACCTCGCTGAGCCAGTTGCTCACCCCGAAGTTCAAGGGCGCGGTGGCGCTGAACGGGAACCCGACGAGCGCCAACGCCGCGCTGAACGGCGTCATGCTGGCGAACCTGGCAGAAGGCGGAACGCCCAGTGACATCTCCAAGGGCGTGGCCTTCTTCCACCAGCTCAAGCAGGCCGGCAACTTCAACCCGATCTCGGCGACCGGCGCCACGATCAAGGCGGGCTCGACCCCGGTCGTGTTCGACTGGGATTACCTCAATCTCTCCAGCTACGTAGGGGTGCCGGGCTGGAAGGTGTTCGTGCCGTCGGGCGTCGCCCTGGGCGGGTACTACGCCCAGGCGATCAACAAGAACGCGCCGCACCCGGCCGCGGCCCGGCTGTGGGAGGAATTCCTCTACTCCCAGACCAGCACCGGCGGGCAGAACCTGTGGCTACAGGGGGGCGCCCGGCCAGTAGAGCAGCAGGCCATGACCTCCGCCGGCACCATCGACACCTCCGCGGCCGCCAAGCTGCCGGCCGTCACCGGTACGCCCGTGTTCCTGAGCCAGTCCCAGTCTGCCGACGCCGCCACTTACCTGTCGACGAACTGGGCGAAGGCCGTCAGCTAACGAGGGAACGTGACCGTCGCTGCGACAGCCAAGACCGGCGCCCGGCCCTCGTGGGCCGGGCGCCGGCCGCCCGCCCCCGCCTGGGTCGGCACCGTCCCGTTCCTCGCCTACGTCGCGATCTTCCTGCTATGGCCTACCGGGATCGTGGTCGTCGACGCGCTGAAGAATCCCGACGGCGCGTGGGCCTTCTCCAACATCAGCGAGCTAGGCAACCCGCAGATCCGCGATTTCTTCATCGGCTCGTTCAAGCTGTGCCTCCTTTCCTCGGTGGCCGGGGCCGTACTGGGCGCGATCCTGGCCTACGCGGTGGCCTCGGGTGACCCGGACGGCACGATACGCAGGCTCTACCTGTCTGTCTCGGGTGTTCTGGCCCAGTTCGGCGGGGTGACGCTGGCCTTCGCCTTCCTGGTCACCATCGGGCCCGTCGGCCTGCTGTTCCACGCCAGCTGGTACTTCGACTTCCCGTGGGGCATCGGCCTGATCTACACCTATTTCCAGATCCCGCTGATGGTCCTGGTCTTCCTGCCCGCGATCGACGGGGTGAAGGTCCAATGGCGTGAGGCGTCGGAAAACCTCGGCTCGTCCTCCTGGCAGTACTGGCGGTACGTGGGCGGGCCGCTGCTGGCGCCGGCCTTTCTCGGCGGGACGCTGCTGCTGTTCGCGAACGCGTTGTCGGCCTTTGCCACCATCCAGGCCTGGGAAAACCAGATCGCCTACATCGTGCCGCAGCAGATCAGCACCGCGATGTCCAGCGAGGTCGGGCTGAGCAGCGTGAATGAGGCCTCCCTGCTCGCCCTGGGCCTGGTGATCATGGTGGCCATCGTCATGACGGTATACACATTGCTGCAGCGGAGGGCGGCGCGATGGCTGCGCTAACCTCGGTCGGCGAAACGCCCTTCGCCGCCCCGGCCCAGCGCCCGCGCGGCATGCAGGCGGGCCGCCGCAGGCGGTTGAATGCGTTCCGTTACGTCGTGTTCGCTCTGTTCGGCGCGTTCTTCCTGATTCCCCTGCTGGCGATGCTCCGCTTCTCGCTGGAGGGGGCCAAGCTCGGTACCTGGTCGCTGTCCGCGTGGCGGCAGATCGCCTCCTACCAGGGCTCGGGCATCCCTCCCCTGCTCAGCTCGATCGAGATCACCCTGGAACTGGCCGTCATCACCTGCGCGGTCATGGTGGTGCTGCTGGTACCGACCATGATCTGGGTCCAGCTGCGGGTACGGTGGCTGGCGCGCACCATCGAAGTCCTCTGCCTGCTGCCGCTCACCATCCCCGCGATCGTGCTGGTCGTCGGCCTGGGCGAGATCTACAACCGGATCCAGCGCTTCAGCCTGTCCGCGCTGATGCTGTTCTTCATCTACGTCATCCTCGCGCTGCCCTACGCCTACCGGGCGCTGGCCGCCGGGCTGGGCGGGATCGACGTGAAGACCCTGTCGGAGGCGGCCCGCAGCCTGGGGGCGAGCTGGTTCACCGTGATCGTGCGGGTGATCGCGCCCAACATGCGGCAGGGCATCTTGAACGCCGTGCTGCTTACCTGGTCGCTGGTGCTCGGCGAGTTCACCATCGCCTATCTCCTGCTGTACACCAACCTGCAGGTAGAGCTCTATTCCATCAGCCGGAATACGGCTGATGCCGGGGTCCTGTTCTCCACCTCGTTCGCCGCGCTGCTGTTCGCCTTCGCCCTGTTGATGATCCTGTCCTACGCTGGCCGTGGCCGTCGCCGCAGCCGTGGATGAGGTGCCGCTCGTGACTTCTTCGCCAGTGACCAGAGAGCGCGACCGTTCGGCCCGGTCCGCCGTTGAGGTGCGGCTGGAGGGGCTGAGCCGCCACTACGGCGCCGTGGCCGCGCTCGACCGGCTCGACCTGACCCTGGAGCCCGGCCAGCTCGTCGCGCTGCTCGGCCCGTCCGGCTGCGGCAAGACCACCACGCTGCGCCTGCTCGCCGGGCTGGAGGACGCCGACGCTGGTCGGATCATCGTCGGGGGCCGGGACATGACTCATGTCCCGGCCAACAAGCGGGACATGGGCATGGTGTTCCAGGCCTACTCGCTGTTCCCGCACATGACGGTGCGGCAGAACGTGGCGTTCGGCCTGCGGCTGCGCCGGGTCGGCGCGGCCGAGCGGGATCAGCGAGCGATCGAGATGCTCGAGCTGGTCGGGCTGGCCGAGCAGGCCAGCCGGTATCCGCACCAGCTGTCCGGCGGCCAGCAGCAGCGCGTCGCGCTGGCCCGGGCGCTGGCCATCGAGCCGCAGGTGCTGCTCCTGGACGAGCCGCTGTCGGCGCTGGACGCCAAGGTCCGGGCCCAGCTGCGGGACGAGATCCGCCGGATCCAGCTCGAGGTCGGCATCACGACCCTGTTCGTCACCCACGACCAGGAGGAGGCACTGGCCATCGCCGACCGGGTCGGTGTCATGCGGGCGGGCCACCTTGAGCAGCTCGCGCCGCCCACCGAGGTCTACTCACGTCCGGCGACGTCGTTCGTGGCCGAATTCGTCGGCCTCAGCAACCGGCTGATCGGCGAGGTCCGGGACGGCAGCGTGATCGTCCGCGGGTGCACGCTGCCCCTGGTGGAGCGTGACACGCCCAATGGCCAGGTGGTGGCTCTGGTGCGGCCGGAAGCGGTGACGCTGGCCTCGGATGGCGCGGCGGAGTCCGCTGGCCCGCTGGCCGGAACGGTCATCGCCGTGACCTTCCTCGGCGCTACCAGCCGGGTCACCGTCGACCTGGGCGACGCCAGGATCCTGGCTCAGCTCTCCACCGCGGACGCGACCGCGCTGTCGGCAGGCAGCCTGGTCGCGCTGACCATCCGTCCCGACCCGGTGCTCGTTTCGGCCAGCTCAGATCCGGCCGTCTCGGAGGCCGGGGAAGAGGTGTGAGCCACCACCACCCCGTCGACGGCGTGCATCCGCCGCTGACCACGCACCGGCGGCTGGAGCCCGGCACGGTGCTGCGCAACGGACGGTCGGCCGCGTACCGGGCCATCGAGGCCGCCGCTGGTGAGCCGCACGTCGTCCGCGACGATTTCGGGACCTCCGGTCCGGACTCGGGGGGTCCCGGCCGCCCGCTGGCGTGCCTGGTGCACATCACTGACCTGCAGCTCGCCGACGTTCAGTCACCGGCCCGGTTCGAGTTCCTCAACGCCCGTTTCGCCGATCCCAGGTACGCCGAGATCCTGCCCGTGCAACGCCCGCAGGAGGCGCTCGCGGTACACGCCGTCGACGCCACCGTCCGCACCCTGGTCTCGGTACAGGGCCCGGCGACGAGCCTGCCGCTGCAGCTCGCCGTGACCACCGGCGACGCGATCGACAACGCGCAGTGGAACGAACTGCAGGTCTTCCTCAGCCTGTTCGAAGGCGGGGTGGTGACGCCGGATTCCGGCGGTCCGGACTACGAGGGGGTGCAGTCGCCCGACTGGCCTGGTGAGGTCTACTGGAGACCCGACGGAGCAGGTCCCGGCGGTCTTGACCCGTTCCGGACCGAATTCGGTTACCCGCATTATCCCGGGCTGCTGGAGCGGGCGCTGCGCGACTTCACCGCCGTCGGTCTGGGCCTGCCCTGGCTGTCCTGCTTCGGCAACCACGAGGCGCTCAACCAGGGCGTCGGCATCCAGACGCCGGGCCTGGCCGCGGCTCTGACGGGCGGCATGAAGCCGACCGAACTCCCGCCGGACTTCGACCACGACCAGGCGCTCGAACTATTCACCACCCATCCCGAGGCGTTCATGGCGGGTCCGTCGCGGCCGGTCACGGCGGACGCCTTCCGCCGGCCGATCAGCAGGCGGGACTTCGTCGACGCGCACCTGCGCGCCGGCTCACGGCCGTTCGGGCACGGGTTCAGCGAGCGCAACCGGCTGGACGGTACCGCGTACTACGTGCACGAGACCCCGGCCGCGCGGTTCATCGCGCTCGACACCAACTGCCTGGCGGGCGGGGCGGCCGGGTGCCTGGACCGGGATCAGGCCCGCTGGCTGGAAGCCAGGCTCGCCGAGGTGCACTCGGCTTACCTCGGCGCGGACGGAAGCGAGGTCCGGACCGGCCACGACGACCGGCTGGTGATCCTGTTCTCCCACCACGGCACCGGCACGCTGGACAGCGGGCGGGGCCTCCATGAGGAACCGGCCCTCAACGCCGACGACCTCGTGGCCCTGCTGCACCGGTTCCCGAACGTGGTCCTGTGGCTGAACGGCCACACCCACACCAACGCGATCCGCCCGCACCGCAACCCGGCCGATCCGGCCCGCGGGTTCTGGGAAGTCACCACGTGCGCGATCGCGGACTGGCCGTGCCAGACCCGCGTGGTCGAGCTTGTCGACCACGGCGAATACCTGTCCATCGTGACCACCATGGTGGACCACGACACACCGCTGCGGGCGGTGTCCCTGGACACCACGAACGACCTCGCCGCGCTGCACCGCGAGCTCGCGGCTAACGTTCCGTGGCCGGTCTCGGCCATGGCGGGAGCCGCAAGCGACCGGAACACCGAACTGCGGGTCGTCCCGCCCTTCCCGCTCAAGCGCCTGCCTGGCGCGTAACCACGTGCCTGGAGTTACTTCCTCGGTGCCACCAGCACCGGATCTGGCGGGAGGCTTACCGAGACCGAGGTGCCGGGGGCCAGCGAGGCGGCTTCCGAGCTGGCCTTGTCGATCTGCACCGTGACATCCCCGGACAGCAGGACGCCCACCCGGGTCACCGAGCCCAGGAACGTCCTGGTGGTCACGATCCCGTTGCCGTTCTCGATCACCTGCATGGCCAGCCCTTCCGGGCGGACCAGCACGTCGACCGGACCGGGGCTCACGTCCGCGCCCTGGTTCCTGACCGGCGCGGTCCGCTCGAGAGCCGTTACCGTCCCGCCGTCCTGCAACTCGCCGGGGACCCGGTTCATGATGCCGACGAACTCGGCGACGAACGCCGTGGCCGGGTGATCGTACAGCTCGTCCGGCGCTGCGATCTGCTCCAGCCTGCCGTTTTTCATGACCCCCACCCGGTCCGCCATGGACAGCGCCTCCTCCTGGTCGTGGGTGACGAACAGGGTGGTGGTGCCGAGACGCTGCTGCAGGGTGCGGATCTGCTCCCGGAGTTGCAGCCGGACCTTGGCGTCCAGGGCCGACAGCGGCTCGTCGAGCAGCAGCACCCGCGGCTCGATGGCCAGGGCCCGGGCCAGGGCGACGCGTTGCTGCTGGCCGCCGGACAGCTGGTGCGGGTACTGCTTGGCCTGCGGGACCAGGCCGACCAGGTCCAGCAGTTCGCCGGCGCGCTTGCGCCGCTCGGCCGTGCCGACCTTGCGCATCCGGAGCCCGAAGGCCACGTTGTCCAGCGCGCTCATGTTCGGGAACAGGCTGTAGCTCTGGAACACCATGCCCATGTCCCGTTTGGCGGCGGGGACCGAGGAGATGTCCTTGCCGTCGACCAGGACCGATCCAGTGTCGGCGGTCTCGAAGCCGGCCACGATGCGCAGGGCCGTGGTCTTGCCGCAGCCCGACGGGCCGAGCAGCGCGACCAGCTCGCCGGGAGCCATCTCGATGGATAGCCCGTCCAGGGCCTTGGTGGCCCCGAATGCGCGGCTCAGGTCGTGCAGCAGCACGCTCGTGCCAGCCCCGGCCATATGCCGGGTGCTGCCGGTCGTAGCGGCGGCGTCCCGGGCGGTGTTGCCAGTGATGTTAGCCGTCATCAATTACCCCGCGTTTCTTGACGTGCGACGGTGAACAGCGTGACCGAGCCGCCGCCGGTCCGGCGCGACTGCCGGGTTCCCAGCACCGTAATGCCCATGAGGAAGATCCAGGTCACGAGCAGCGCGAGCAGTGAGGCTGCGACCGAGACCTGGCCGCTGGTCTGGCTGTTGACGTAGATCCACACCGGGAAGGTCTGGTACAGGGCCAGGCTGGCCATCGTGTACTCGCCGAGCACCAGGGCCACGGTCAGGACGACGGCCGACAGCAACGCGGTCCGCAGGTTCGGCAGGATCACCCGTACCAGCGTGCTGAGCCAGCCGGCCCCCAGCGAATGGGACGCCTCGACGACCGTCTTCAGGTCCAGCGAGCGCAGCCCGGCGTCGATGGCCCGGTAGGCGAACGGCATGGCCAGCACGACGTACTCCAGCCCGAGCAGGTACGACGTGCCTTTGAGCGAGCCGGGGGCAATCTGCAGGACACCCACGATCAGCACCACGGGCGGGATGACGATCGGCAGGATCGTGATGCTCTCCATCAGCCGCCGGATCCCGGGCAGCCGCAGGTGGACGTAGACCGTGGTGGGCAGCATGAGCACGATCGTGATCACGGTGGTGATGACCGCCAGCCGCACCGACAGGCCCAGGGACGAGGTGAAGCCGTCCTCGCTGACCACCGAGCCGAAGGCCTTGATCCCGGCGAACCGGAAGGCCACGATCAGCGGCACGAGAAAATACACGCCGGCGATCAGCAGCACCACCCAGCGCCAGACGGCGAAGGATGCTCGCTTTCTGCGTGGCCACGGGCCCTTGGCCTCCTCGGCGGCCAGCGCCGTCGTGCCGATTACCTGAGCCATCTGGCCGCCCTCCGCTGCAGCGCGACGTAGATGATCATCGCGATCGCGATGATGACGACCATGCCCAGGCCGAGCGCCTTGCCGATGTTCTCCTGGCCGGCGATGACGTTCCCGTTCAGGAACGACCCGATCTGGATCGCGGTCAGCGGTATCGTCCCGTTGGTGAGCGCTTCAGTAGTGGCGTAGGCGGACAGGGCGCTGCCGAACAGCAGCAGGACGCAGCCCAGGAACGACGGCAGCAGGACCGGGCCGCCCACGAAGCGCCAGTAATCCCAGGTCCGCGCGCCCATGTTCTCGGCCGCTTCCCGCCACGCCGGGCGCAATCCTTCCAGCGCCGGCAAGATGATCAGCACCATCAGCGGGACCTGGAAGTAGAAGTACACCACGATGACGCCGGTCAGGGAGTACAGGGTGAAGCCGTGCGCGTAGAGGTTGAGCCCGAGGTTGGCGATCCAGTGGGTGATGAGCCCGGTGGAGCCGAGGGAGGCGATGAACAGGAAGGCCAGCGGCACCCCGCCGAAGTTGGCGAACACGCCAGAGGCGGTGATCGTCACCTGCCGCAGGATGTTCCCGCGCTTGGCGGTGAAGATCGCGTACGCGATCAGCAGCCCGAAGATGGCCGGCAGCACGGACGTGAGCACCGACAAGATGATGCTCTGCCAGAAGCCGTGCAGGTAGATGCCGTGGGTGGCGGCGCTGACGTTGCTGAACGTGAAGCCGCCGTTGTTGCCCTGGAAGGCCCCGATCGCGACCGCGATCATCGGTATCAGCAGTCCGAGCGTCACGTACACGCCGAACGGCACGATGCCTGCGATCCGGCGCAGCCAGCGCAGGGCACCGGGCAGGGTCAGCCTCGCGAGGGCTCCGCTCCCGGCGCCGGGACCGGAGCCGGGGGCCCCGGAATCCGCCAGGGATCCCGGGGCCCCGGAGGCCGCTACGGTCTGGTCCACCGCTAACCGATCACGCTGGACCACTGCTGGGCCACGACGTTCTCGGCCGTCGCTTGCTGCTGCTGGGTGGGGAAGGTGACGCTGCCGGCCGGGCCGGCGGCAGCGCCTTGTACGCGGTCTGGTTGACCATGCCGTCCGACACCAGGGTCGGCAGCTCGATCGGCCGGGCCTCGCCCTCGAGCCAGAGGTTCTGGCCCGCGGTGGAGTACAGGTATTCCTCCCACAGACGGGCCGCGGCCGGGTGCGGCGCGTACTTGCTGATGGCCTGGTCGTAGTAGGCGGCGTAGGAGGAGTCCGACGGGATCACGATCTTGAGGCCGGACACGCTAGGCCCGATCTCGGAGGCCAGCAGGTAGTCCCACCAGATCACGATCGGGGTCTGGCCGCTTTCCATGGTGGCCGCACTGGCCGTGACCGGCACGAAGTTGCCGTCGCTGTGCAGCTTCTTGAAGTAAGCGACACCGGGCGCGATGTTGTCGAGGGAACCGCCGTTGGCCAGCGCCGCGGCGAACACGGCCGAGAACGCGGCGCTCGCCTGGGTCGGGTTGCCGTTGATGGCCACCTGGTTCTTGTAGATGGGCTTGAGCAGGTCCGCGAACGAGGTCGGCGGGGTCTTCACCGTCGCCGAGTTGTATCCGATCGCGACGTAGCCGCCGTAGTCGGCGTAGTACGTGGCGTCCGCCGCCTTGGCGTCGGCCGGGATGTTACTCCAGCTCGCCACCTGGTAGGGAGCCAGGACGCCTTCCTGGTCGCCCTTGACCCCGAACGCGGTGCCCACGTCGAGGACGTCGGGCGCGCGGCTCTGGCCCTTGAGCTGGTTGACCGCGTTGAGCTCGTCCTGGCTGGAGCCGTCCGGGTTCGCGTCGTTGATCTTGATGCCGTACTTGGCGGTGAAGTCCTTCATGATCGTGCCGTAGTTGGCCCAGTTGGAGGGCAACGTGATGACGTTGAGCTGGCCTTCGGCCTTGGCCGCTGCGATAAGGGCGTTCATGCCGCCGCCCGCTTGCGCGGACGCGGCGGTGGCCCAGTTGGTTCCACTACTTGAACTGCTACTGCCGCTGCTGGAACTCGACGAGCTGCAGGCGGCGGTGAGCAGCACGCCGCTGGCAACGGCGGCCGTAGTCGCCATGAGGTGCCTTGCGCGCACTATTCCCTCCCAAGCACAGTCCCCGGGACCCGGGATCCAAGAAGCCAAATCTTGGCTAGACAAGTCGAGATCATGACTAGCCAAGACAAACGGGAGGTATCCAGCTCATGGCGGCCAGGAATCCGTTACCGGTCAGCTTGGTAACGTCCCTGACCTGCGGCGACCTGCTGGCACCGCGTGCCCATCATGTGAGATCGCGGACGGCCTGCGATATCGGGTTGGTAACGGGCGGAGCAGTTTGGTGCGGAGCAGGTCCAGCTCGTCGGCCGTCAGGCCATGGTCGGTCAGCCACCTGGCGACGCCGCCGTAGCGGGCATCCATCTGCTCCAGGAACGCCGCCATCGTTTCGGCGCGGGGCCGGTGGGAATCGGCGGGCACGCTGTCGATGTCCCTGGCGTACGTCGGCGACCGGCGCAGCCGGTCCATGATGGCCGCGGTACGCTCTCCCGTTGCGGCATAGTCGGCCACGACGGCCTGCCGGCGGACGCCGGCCGCGGTCAGCGTCAGTGCCACCACCACGCCGGTGCGGTCCTTGCCCGCCGCGCAGTGGACCAGCGCCGCGCCCTGGTCGTACGCGATGCTGCGTACCGCGCCCGCTACCTGGTCAGGACGGTCTTCCAGGTAGCCCAGGTAGTGCCCGCAGGTGGGGTTGCTCGGGAAACGCGTCCGATCCTGCGTCTTCTTGAGCAGCAACGCCTCGGCCACTACGTCCGTTGCCTCGCCGATCTCGGGCACCACGGGATAATGCACGTGCCGGACCGCCGCGAGGGCGGCCAGCGGCGCCGGGCCCTCAGCGGCCAGTTCGGCCGAACTCCGCAGATCCACCACGGTGGTCAGGCCGATGTCGTGCACCAGGCGGCTGACGTCGGAGGGCGACAGTTCCTGCAGGTTGTCGGACCGCAGCAGGCGTCCGGTCACCGTCTGGCCGCCGCCGTCCGTGGGCAGGGCGCCCAGGTCGCGTACGTTGACGGCGCCATCAAGGTCGATCCACGGCATGACATCACCCTTGCAGACGCCTGCCAGACACGCGGACCCGGGTTTGCGGCGTTTGCCGGGCCTTGCACGCCGGCCGGGTGAGGCATACTAGATAAATCGTCATGCCGCCCAGAATCCCGCGGCCCGCCGCCAGACCGGTACTGGCTCTGCTTCTTCCTGTATAGCCGCAGGAAGAGGCCTCCTGACAGCAGCCGGATCAAGCCTTGGCCGCCGCTGTGAGTGGGGGTTCTCATGACGTGGCTCTGTTCTCCTTCTGACCTGCCCGCCCGCCGTTCAGCCGGTTCACCGGCGCTACTAGTGATCAACGTGGAGGTAAGCCAAGACAGCGCTACGGTGGTGATCACTGGCGAGCTGGACCTGACCACCCGGCCGCTGCTTATCGAGTACCTGTCGCCGATCCTGTTCACCAGGCCGCGCCGGCTTGTCCTGGACATGGCCGGTACCGGTTTCATCGATTGCGGGTCGGCGCGGCTGATCGCCAGCGCGGCTCAGTTCCTGCCGGACGGCCGACGCCCGGTCATCCGGCGTCCCAGCCGGGCCGTCCTGCGCGTGCTCGAGCTGACCGGCCTTGACCTGGACTGCGAGATCGAGGGAGCACCGTTAGGAGCGAGCATGACCGTTACGACGCAGGATGTGCGCCAGGCCCTGAACGAGCTTGGCCGGCTGCGCTTCGGTGAGATGCGGGTCGATGAGGCAATGCACCAGATCGTCGAGACCACCCACGCGATCTTTTCCGTCGACGGGGCGGGCCTGATGCTGGCCGACGCCGAGCATCACCTGCGCAATGCGGCGGTCTCCGACGAGCGGGTGCGGCACCTGGAGGAGCTGCAGATACGCCACCAGGAGGGCCCGTGCGTCACGGCGTTCGACGACAAGGTAATGGTAGGGGCTGAGGATCTGACCTCGGACCCGCGCTGGCCGACGTTCGGCCGGGCCGCGGTCGACCGAGGCGTCCAGGCCGTGCTGGCCAGCCCCATCCCCTACAACCAGGACGCCGTGGGGGTGGTCGCCGTGCTGTCTCGGGAACGGCATCCGTGGTCCGCCGAGGCGGAGCTGGCCCTGCTGGCCTTCACCGACCTGGCCGCCCTGCTCATCGCGAGCATGATGATGGGCGAGCAGCAGACCGAGCTCGCCGCGCAGCTGCAGAACGCGCTGAACTCACGGGCCATAATCGAGCAGGCCAAGGGCGTGCTGATCGGCCAGCAGGGACTTTCCGCGCACGCCGCGTACGAGCAGATCCGGGCCCGGGCCCGGGCGGAGCGCCGCAAGATAGCGGTGGTCGCGGCCGAACTCGTGACCGGCGCGGTCAGTCAGCCGGATCCGGCATCCTAAACCTGGGCAGCGGCGAGGGCAGCAGGAGCAGCGCCCCGCCGACCCCGCCGACGGTGGCGACCCACAGCGCCGGGCGGAGGCCGACGCTCGTGCCGAGCAGGCCGCCCAGCAGCGCGCCGAGCGGGCGGGTTCCGTAGTTGACGGCCTGGAACGCGCCTGTGACCCGCGACCGGAGCCGGTCCGGGATCACCGCGGCGAAGATCGCCCCGATGCTGATATCCAGCATCATCACCCCGAAGCCGCACAGGAACTCCGCCACGAACAGCAGCTCCAGGATCAGCGGCGAGCGGGCGAGCGGCACCAGTATCAACGGTGCGGTGAACAGGAAGCAGCCGACCACGTAGGCCCAGCCGACGCCGGTCCGGGCCGCCACCGGCTTGGTCACCACCGAGCCGAGCACCCCGCCGACCGCGCCCGCGCCGAGGACCAAGCCGAGCACACCGGGCCGGACGTGCAGCACGCGGACCGCGTAGAGCATGAAGAGTGCCGCGAACATGAGGTTGAAGAAGTTAATCGTCGCAACCCCGATCAGTGACGCGCGGACGACCCGGTCGTGGGCGATGAACGTGACGCCCGCGGTGACCGTCCCCTTCCCCTCGTCCGCAGGCGGTTCCGCCGGCCGGATCCGGCCCAGGAAGAACGCGGAGCCGAGGAACGACAGCGCGTCCGCGATGACCGCAAACGGTGCCGTGAACACCTGCACGAGCAGGCCGCCGATGCTCGGTCCGCCCATGAACGACAGCGCCCGGCTGCCGTAGATCAGCGACTGCCCGTCCACGTACCGTTCCGGCGCGACGACCGACACGAACAGTGTCGCGTCCGACACGTTGAACAAAATGGCCAGCGTCCCGGCGGCGAACGTGACCAGGTACAGCTGCGTCATCGTCATCACGTGCAGCGCGTAGCAGACCGGGACGGTAGCGAGCAGCGCGGCCCGGCCCAGGTCGGCGCCGATCATCGTGCGCCGCCGCCGGCCGTGCCGGTCGGCCCATGCGCCGAGGTGCAGCCCGAATAGCAGACTGGGCAGCCATTCGAGCGCGGTCAGGTACCCCATCTCGGCCGCCTGCGCGTGCAGCACGATGACCGCCGCGAGCGGCAACGCAATCCCTGAGATCTGGTCGCCGAACATCGAGATCGTTGACGCGCCCCAGTACCGCCGGAACACCCGCTCGCGCAGCAACGAGGGGACGATACCGCGCCGCCTCTGCGCTGGCGCCGGCGCGACCCGCTCGCCCGCGGTCACGACGCGTCCTCCCGCGGGAACGCGAGATGCAGGTAGGTGACCAGCCGGGCCCCCTCGGGCCGGAGCTCCGGCCTGACCTGGCGATCGAAGTACGCGTCGACGAGGTTGCGGACCTGGTCGCCGAGCTCGGCGAGCTCCGCAGCCGTGACCCACAGGAACCTGTCGCCAAGGAGCGCCGCCTCCTGCCATTCGCGCGGCTCCTCCGGACTTCGCTCCAGCCAGCGCACGAGCTGCTCGAAGTATTGCTCGGCGAGGACCATGTTCAGCAAGCCGGCCTCCGGACTGCCAGCGGTCGGGTCCCAATCGGTCGACGTGGTGGTCGCCCGCCACGGCTTCTCCCGGCCGGTGCCCCCGCCGGCCTCCTCGACCAGCCCGTACTTGGCGAGCTGCCGCAGGTGGAACGAGCACGTCCCCGACGACTCTCCGATCAGCTCACCCGCCTTCGTCGCGGTCAGCGGCCCGTGCGCACGCAGCAGCCCCACCAGCTTCATCCGCACCGGGTGCGCGTAGGCCCGCAGCGCCCGCGGATCGGTCAGCCTGGTGACCGTCCGCGACTTCGTCTGGCCCGCGTCGCCCGGCTCGGGCGAGCGCCCGGTTTCCGGCTCATCCATGTATGCAAAGATAGCTTTGCAAAGACTCCTTGGCAATGACTCCCCGGGGCAATACTCCGGGAAATCAGTGGCTCCGGCGGCCCTGGCGCCCGGCAGCCCTGGCGCCCGGCGGGTCAGCGGCGCCGGACCCAGATGCTGCCGAGGCCTGCCTGGTGCAGGGCCAGGAAGGTGAGACCAAGGAGCAGCAAGCCCGTTACCGAGAACGCCGCGTTCGTGACGGTCCCGGTGGCGTGGAGGACGAAGGCGATGCCGAAGATGATCGCCGCGACGATGGCCAGCATGTCCCCTCAGCTTCCCAGGCCGCGCCCTCCTAATCGTGCGGCCACTCCCGGCAGCAGCCCGGCCCAGCCTGAGCAGGCGACAACTCTTCGCTGCGCGCGCTGGCGGCCACGATCGTGGGTCGTAACCTATGTCCTGGGGGCTGTTGCACCCACGATCTCAGTGCTTCCGCCCTGGTATCCCGTTAGCCCCAGATGTCGGCGGCGGTCTCGACGATGAGGCGGAGCTTGGCCACCTGCTCGTCGTAGGTCAGCGCGTTGCCCTCCACCGTGGAGGAGAAGCCGCACTGGCCGGACAGGCAGATCTGGTCCAGCGGCACGTACTTGGCCGCCCCGTCGATCCGGCGCTTGAGCTCGTCCTTGGATTCGAGCTCCGGGCGCTTGGTAGTGACCAGGCCGAGGACCACCATCTTTCCCTGAGGTACGAACCGCAGCGGCTCGAAACCACCGGAGCGCTCGTCGTCGTACTCCAGGAAGAACCCGTCCACGTCCAGCTCGGAGAACAGCGCCTCAGCCACGAAGTCGTACCCGCCGGACGCGGCCCAGCTCGAGCGGAAGTTGCCGCGGCACATGTGGGTGGTCACGGCCATCCCGGCCGGCTTGTCCTTCACCGCCGCATTGATCTGCTTGATGTAGCGCAGGTGCATGTGCTCGGCGTCCTCGCCGCGACCGGTGATCTGCGCCCGCTGGGCCGGGTCGTTGAGGTAGGCCAGGCTGGTGTCGTCGAACTGCAGGTAAGTACAGCCCAGCTCGCCGAGCCGGCGCACCTCGTCGGCGTAGGCGGCGGCCAGGTCGGCCCAGAACTCCTCGATGTCGGAATAGATGGCTGGGTCGAGCATCGCGGGGCCGCCGCGGTAGTGCACCATGTTCGGCGAGGGGATGGTCTGCTTGGGGACGGCCGTGCTCACGTGGTCCCTGACGAACGTGAAGTCCTCGCCGAAGATGGTGTGGTCCAGCCCGACCTTGGCCTCCACGTGCAGCGCGGCAGGCGTCCATTCGATGGTCCCGGACGGGTTGGTGAACTTGACCGCCAGGTGGCCGGGCGCCTGGGAGATCCCGCCGAGCTGGTAGATGAAGTCCATGTGCCAGGTGGCCCGGCGGAACTCCCCGTCGGTGGCCGACTGCAGGCCCACCTCTTCCTGCATCCGGATCGCCTTGACGATCTCTTTGTCCTCGACCGCGCGCAGGCCGGCGGCGGTGAGCCGGCCCGCCGCGAAATCCTCACGCGCCTGATGCAGCCGGGCCGGCCTGAGCAGGCTGCCGACGTGGTTGGCCCGGAACGGAGGGGTGGTCCTACGGGACATGGCGAACCTCGCTTCCTCTTATTCCGCGGTCGGTCCCGACTCCGAGCAGCGAGCGGGTGAGCGCGTGGCGCTCGGAGTTCATCTCGGTCAGCACCTCGGTGAAGTAGGAGCCGCGCAGCACCGGCGGGCGGTCCCCGTGCCGGAGCGAGACCAGGACCGTGCGCCTGATCATCTCCTTGATGAAGGACGCCGTGATGCCTTCGGTGTCGGCCGCCACCCGGGTGAAGTCGGCGTCGACGCTCAAGCCGCGCGCGTAAACCCGCAGCAGCCGTTCCCGGCAGTGCAGGTCAGGCCGCGGGATCTCGACGGCCAGGTCCACCCGGCCCGGCCGGTCGGCCAGGGCGGTCTCCAGGATGTCGGCCCGGTTGGTGGTGAGCACGAACGTGACATCGGCATCGGCCCCGATGCCGTCCATCGCCTCGAGCAAGGAGAACAGCAGCGGGTTCCCGTCCTGGGTGAAGTCCCGGTCGACAGCGACCAGGTTGACGTCCTCCAGGACCACCATCGAGGGCTGCAGCCGGCGGGCGAGCGCGGCGGCCTGGTCGATGAACCGGATGGACCGGCCGGTGAGCAGGATGATCGTGCTGTCGGCCAGCCGCCCGGTCAGATAGCGGACGGTGTGCGTCTTGCCGGTCCCTGGCGGGCCGTGCAGCAGCAGGCCTCTCTTGAGATGCTGGCCAGCGCTCAGCAGTTCCGCTGACCAGTCGGCCACCCCGATGATATGCCGCTCGATGTTCTCGAGCACGCCGTCGGGCAGGACGACGTCCCCCGCGGTGACCTGCGGGCGAGGCAAGAAGGTGACGAGTTCGTTGCCGTGGTGCTCGCTGGCGGTGAAGCTGAGCACTTGGCCGCGGAACACGTCGTGCACCCGCATCAGCCGGTCGATCTCGTTGCGGGTGGCGGTGGCCGCGTCCCGGCCGGCCGCCAGGATTTCCAGGCTGCAGGCCGGCGGCCCGAACCGGCTCTCGTCGCGGATGCCGATCACCACCGGGGCGCCGTCCGGCGCGGTCGTCGCGACCAGGCCGAGCGTCACCACCTCGGTGTTCTCCTCGGGTCCGATCGGGGCGGTGCCGTAGCTCGCGGTACCCGCCTGGTGGTCACCGCTCGGCCCGACCCTGATTCCGGCTCTGGACGCGAACCGGACCCGGGGGCCGAAGTGCGACGGCATGCCGATCATCGACAGCAGATCCTCGTGCGGGTGGTGAACCGCACCCGAGGGGCCGAACCACTGCGGGTCGGTCTGCCGCGCCACGAGATAGGCGTCGACGCCGCGCTGGATGTTCACGTGCTCCCAGGACGGGAACCGCTCGGTCACCGGCACGATGGCGCTCAGCGCGCAGCCGAGGTGCCCAGTGACCCGGAGGGCGAGTTCGGAAGGCTCTGCGTCCTCGGCCAGCGCTTGGCCGGAGGCCTCGATAATCAGCCGCAAGCCCCGGGCCAGAGCGCGGAGATCCTCCCGGTCGGGAGAAGACGAAGGATCGGGTGTGCTCACCGGTCAACAATGCCCCCGGGGCGGATTCCCTGCCAAGGGATTATCAATTTACGCGGGGATCAGCGGTTCAGTGACCCTTCCTGCACCTGTTTCGGGTCGGCCTCGGCGTTGGCCGGCCACAGCGTGATGGCGTCAGGGTTGAGATCGATCTGGCAGTGGTCTCCGGCGCTGAGCGCGGCTGCGTCAGCCGTCCGGATCTGCAGTTCTGGTCCGCCGGAGAGCCGCACGGTCAGCATGATCAAGGTTCCGATGTCAACAGCGTCCACGACGATGGCCTGGTATTGACCGCGTTCATGGATGACGATGTGATCAGGGCGGATGCACCACAGAATCTCCTGGCCTACGGCCAGCCCGGCGGTCGTGACGGTGATCCGTACCGTGCCGGCGGTGATTGCCCCGGACGCCGCCACCACGCCGTGCGTGAGGTTCTGGATGCCTAGCAGCTTCGCGACCTGAGGCGAGGCCGGCCGGTTATAGACCTCGCTCCGGGGCCCGGCTTGAAGCAGGCGGCCGTCCGCGATGACGAGGATCTCGTCGGCGAGCATGGCTGCTTCCTCGGGATCGTGGGTTACCAGCACGGTGGAAAGGCCGGTCTCGTTCTGCAGGCGCCGGAACTCACGGCGGAGTTCGTCTCGCACCGGCGCGTCGAGGCCCGAGAATGGCTCGTCGAGCAGGACCAGCCGCGGGCGGTGGCTCAGCGCCCGGGCCAGGCTGACACGCTGCTGCTGACCTCCCGACATCTCATCGGGACGACGATCCTGGAGGCCGTCCAGGTGCAGGGTTTCCAGCCACCAGGCGGCAAGCCGCGGGTCGGCGTCGGTCGCGAAAAGCAGCTGCTGCCAGACCGTCCGGTTCGGGAACAAGCCCGCGCTCTGCGGGACGTAGCCGACGTGGCGCGCCTCGGTCGGCACGGCCGAGACCGGATCGCTGCCGTAACTGACCGCGCCTGCGGCCGGGCCCATAAGGCCCGCCAGACTGCGCAAGGTGATCGACTTGCCCGCGCCCGACGGGCCGACGATCGCGATCCGGTGACTCATGGCGCGGTGGGATAGCTGCAGCCGGAAGGTGGCGACGGTGACGTCCAGGTCGAAGCTGACGATGGTCGGCGTCGCGGGCTGCGGAGGTCGCGGGCTCGGGAGGTCTGCGGTGGCCTTCAGCCGCACGGGGCGGCGCAGCTGGCTGAGAACCAGCACGGCCGCGGCGATGCCGAGCGCGAGCGCCGTAGGAGCCTGGGTGGTGGGAATACCGGTGCTGGAAAACTGCACATAAGTGAATACCGGCAGCGTGTACGGGTGGTACGCGACAAGGACGGTCGCACCGTACTCACCGATCGCGCGGAGAAAGGTCAGCAGCATTCCGGCCCGGATGCCCGGGGCGGCCGCGCGTAGGCTCACCCGGAAGAACCGCGCCAGCGGACGGTGCCCAAGAGTGGCGGCGAGGTCATCGAGGGCTGGATCGATGGCGGCAAACGCCGACCGGGCCGCGATGATCAGGAACGGGGAAGCCACGAAGCTCTGCGCGATGATCACGCCGGCCACCGAGTCGGTGAGATCGCCGTTGAAGAACTGCCCGAGAGCCGTGTAGGGTCCCACCAGGTAGATCAGCACGATGCCGCTCATGACTGGCGGCAGCGCCAGGGGCAGCTGGACCAGTATGCCGGTGACTCTCGCGGCCCAGCCCCGCGAGTGCGCGAGCCAGTTCGCTAGCGGGACGCCGAACAGCGTCACCAATATTGTGGCGATCGTCGCGCACGAGGCCGAGACCTCGAGCGCCGACCAGAGACCGGGGGTGTTGAACCCCCGGTCACTGGATCCTCCCAGGCGGATCAGGAACGCGACAACAGGAGCTACCAGGTAAAGGAGCAGCAGCCCGCCCAGCCAGGTGAGCGGGCTCCGCGAAGCCCGATACCGCACTACTGCGACAACGTGCCCTGCAAGCTGGACGGCACGCCAGTCCCCGTCACCTTAGGCGGCGTGATCAGCGTGAACCCGTCCTGCTTCAGGGTCGCCTGCGCGTCCGGACCCAGAAGGTAGGAAACGAACGCCTCGGCAGCCGCCTCATGCGGCGCGTTGTTAAGGACGGTGACCGTGTACGTGGCCTTGAGGTCCTCACCAGTAAGAGGCACGGTCGGTATGTTAGCCGCGACGGCCTCGGCGGTGTAGAAGAACCCGGCGTCGAGCTGGCCTGCCTGCAGTCGCCCGACGAGCGTCTCCTCGGGAAACTCGTCGGACTTGTTGCCGGACAGGGTCTTGAGGGCCGGCAGGTGCATGCGGGTGGCGGTGTCGGTCATCGCCTGGACGGCCAGCACGCCCTTCGGGTCGGTCGCGGGGTCAGTGAACCCGAGCCGGAACCCTGGCTCGGTGATGACCTCGTACCACGGCTTGCTCTTAAGGTCGCTAGCGAACTTGCTGTTCGCGTTGTAGCCGATAACCAGCCCCGACGTGGCATATGTGGCGTACCACGACACCCAGTTGCCGTTCGCGGCGCCCTCCAGCGTGGCATTGACCTTGGGGCTCGCGCTGATGAACACGTCTCCCTGGTGGACCTTGCCCTTGATCTCGCTGGCCAGATCCTTCGAGCCGCCGGAAAAGCCGGTGACCGTATAGCCGGTCGCCGTCTGGAATGCGGGGCCGAGCTGCTTCTGCACGAGGTTTACGAGCGAGCCGGCGTACAGGACGTTGACTGGTCCTGACCCCGTGGCCGAGGAGGAGGGTGACGCCGTTTGCGCGCTGCTGCTCGTCGCGCTCGACGGAGCAGATGTGCTCGACGAACTAGACGAACTGCAACCAGCGGCGGCCAGCGCGGCGCATAGCAAGGCACCTACGGCCGCCTTGCGACGTATGCCGCCAGCAGGCTCGGCACGCGGCAACCCATGGAAGATTCTCACTGGCTGACCATATCAGGCAGTAGTCACACTAAGACTAGTGACGTTGCCAAACCGTGTTTATCGTGGCTGCCGCCGAGTCGAGTCATGCAAGGGGACAGACGCGGCGGCTCAGGAGGGCCTTGTCTCAATTTTTGCCGCGATGTCGTCGAGGAAACCCAGGGCCGCCGCGGCCGTGGCACGGCGCCAGGCCAGCAGGATTTCCTCGAAGCCGTCGGACTTGGCCTGCGGCGCCTGCATCGCCCGCGCGATCGGGTCGAGGGCGGCTCGCTGCCGCCTCAGCAGGTCGGCCGGGTCGCGGTCGGCGCGGTGCAGGAGCGCGAGCTTTATCAGCAGCTGTGACCGCATGTCCCGGACGTGCTCCACGGGCGTGTTCAGCCAGCGTTCCGCCTCGGCGCGGCCCGGCGCCGTGACCGTGTAGATGGTGCGCTGCGGGCCCAAGCCCGGCTCGACCGACTCGGGGATGATGAACCCGGCGTCGAGGAGGCGGCCGATGGCCCGGTAGACCACGGGCCGGGGGATGCGCCAGATCCGGCCGAGCTCGCCATCGGGCGCGGTGAGCTGCGACACGGCGAAGCCGTGAGCGGGGCGCTGACTGAGCAGGACGAGAACCGTCCACTCGGCCAGGGCCATCGGCACTTCCATGTGACCGAGGGTAGCGGCTCCGCGAGCCGGTGCCGGCCTACACCGGTCGTCGAGCCCCGGCGCCAATCCCGTCTCATGACCCGGGGAGCGCCCTGCGCCGCAGGTCGCGGCGCACGGTCTGGCCGAGCCTGCGGGTCTCGCGGCTGTTGAAGTACGCGCCCGCCGCGGCGCCGGTGAGCAGCGGTGCCAGCGAAAACGCGCTGCGGCCCGCCCGGGCGGCAAGCCGCCTGCGCAGCAGCCGGGTCAGCGGGGACCCGGTGGCCAGAACCACCCCGCCCGGGATCATGAACACGCCGCGGCGGTGCGCCCACGCCGCCACGTAGGCGCTCATCCGCTCCGGGAGGTTGCCCGGAGCCGGGGTGCCGTATGCCTCGTGCAGTTCGGCGATGAGCTTGATCTCGATTCCCACCAGGATCAGCGTCTCGGCCGCGACCTCGGCCGGGAAGGCGGGCAGCGCCGGCAGCACGGCCCACACGCCGGCCACTCCCCCGGCCGCGGCCGAGGCGCGGGAGGCCCCGTCGATGAGCGCGTCGGCGATGTCCTCGGCGGGCTGGCCGGGGAACTGAGCCCGCAGCGCCGCCTGGTCACGCACCCGCAGGCGCGGCGCCATCGCTGTCACCTGGGCGGCCAGCCAGCCCGCGCCCGAGCCGGCGCCGCGCCCCGCCGCGCCGATCCGGCGCCGGGCCGCCCGCGTGCCGCGGCCGGCCGCACGCGCGCCCGAACTCGCGGCCTTGGCCAGGGCCGCGGTCAGCCGCTGCCGGTCCTGCTGGTCCTCGGCCTCGGTGACGTCGGCGGCCACCTCGGCCGCGCGCAGCGCGATCTCGTCCGGTTCGGTTTGCGGTTCAGGCATGGCTTGAAACTACCCGGCCCGCGGGCCGATCCACCTGACCGGCCGGGTTCGCCTGCTCAGTTGGGCCCGCTTAGTTAGGACTGTACGGCGTGTAGCGCAGGTCTGGAGCAGGCCGGGACGTGGTGGCCCGCAACATGGCGGTCTCCCGGGCCAGCAGGGCGCGTTCGGCGTTCAGCCGCCGCACCGTATCGGCCTCGTCGAGCAGGCCCTGCCGTTCCGGCAGGTCGATCACCATGGTGGCGGCGACGACGAACGACAGCAGGCTTGGCTCGCTGGGCAGGTCCTCGATCCGGATCGTGGCGCCGCCCCGTTCGGTGAGCGCGTCGAGGTAGGCGCGGAACGTGGCCTGGACCGCGCGCACGAAAGGCGCCGCCGCCGCCTGATCGATCGTGTCCTCGGCGAGCAGCTCGACCTCGCCCTGCAGGTACGGCAGCGTCTGATCAAGGGCCAGCAGCCTGAACCGCTGCGTGCCGACGGTGACCAGGTCGAAACGGCCGTCGTCGAGTTCGTCGACCCGGCGCAGGGTCGCGGTACAGCCGATCTCGTACAGCGAATGCACCCCGTCGATCCCGGTCTCCCGGCCCTTGCGGATCGCGATCACGCCGAACTGCCGGGGCTCCGGCCGCTCGAGCAGGTCCCGGACGAGCTGCCGGTACCGTTCCTCGAAGATGTGCAGCGGCAAGAGCATGCCTGGATACAAC
This sequence comes from uncultured Actinomycetes bacterium, assembly GCA_963819785.1. Lineage (GTDB taxonomy): Bacteria > Actinomycetota > Actinomycetes > Streptosporangiales > Streptosporangiaceae > Palsa-504. The sequence goes on from CAWFXW010000037.1 coordinate 573,217, forward strand.
ACCGCACCGAGCGGGAACAGCGGCAGCGTGTCGCCCATACCCCGACAGTACGCCGCGATCGCGACTTACGGCAGAAGGACGATTTTGCCCAGGATGTGGCCCTCAGCGAGCCGCCGGTAAGCGTCCTGTACCCGGTCGAGCGGAAATGTCGCCGCGATCGGCAGCTCCAGCTCCCCGGCCGCGATCAGCCCGGCGAGCTCGGCGAGCACGCTCGCGCTGGATCCCGCCGCGTTGCCCTCGGCCTTGACCCCGAACCGTGCGACAGCCTCGAAGTTGGCGATGGTGTCGATGCGGGACGGCTCGACGCCGAGTCCCAGGGCCAGTTCCACATACTCCGCGCCGTAGGTGTCGATGAACGCGTCCACTTTGCGGGCCGTCTGCCGGATCCGGTCGGCCGCCCCGTCGCCGTAGGCGACCGGGGTGACGCCGTGCTTGGACAGCCACGGGTAGTTGGTCTCGCTGGCCAGCCCGATGACGGTGGCACCGGCCCGTCGCGCCAACTGGACCGCGAGCGAGCCGACCCCGCCCGCCGCTCCGGAGACGACCACCGTGTCGCCATCGGCCGGGCTCACGGCCCGGACCGCCGCGTAGGCGGTGGCTCCGGCCACGAACAGCGCGCCGGCGACCTCCCACGGCACGGTGGCCGGCTTGGGGGTCAGGTGCTGCTCTTCAACCACGACATACTCGGCCTGGCTAGCCCGGTTATCGGTCCAGCCGATGATCTCATCGCCGACCGAGACCCGGCTCACGCCCGCCCCGGTCTCGGCCACCATCCCGGCCAGGTCGCTGCCCTGCCCGGACGGGAACGTGGCGGGCCACATGGCGTGCAGCAGGCCCGCGCGGATCTTGGCCTCGCCGGGGTTGATCCCCGCCGCCTTGACCTGGACCAGGACCTGTCCCGCACCCGGCACCGGCCGTGGCACGTCCACGACCTTAAAGACCTCGATCCCGCCGTACTCGTCGAACTGGACCGCTTTCACTAGCATGCCTCCCTGTGTCTCCGGCTAGTACCCAACCGCGCGCCACCCCCGCTTTATGCCAGCCGACGCTTTGCGCGGCGGGAAATGTCGGCGGCGCGCGTAGGGTGCCCCTGTGGAGGGACGCTGGGATCGTGCGCGCGTATTCACGCTCGCGACCGATGCGTCGTCGCTGCGGGCCGCGCAGCCGCTGGCGTCGGGCCGGTCCTGGCCGCTGACCGGGGCCGCGGACGGCAACGCGGTCTGGGGTGAATGCCAGGGCAGCGCCGCCGCGCCCTACCGCACCGCGGTGGACCTGGCCGGCCCGGCGTACCAGTGCTCGTGCCCGAGCCGGAAGTTCCCGTGCAAGCACGCGCTCGCCCTGCTGCTGCTGTGGTCGGACGGTGCGGTCGCGGCGGACGGCGACCCGCCAGGCTGGGCCGCGAGCTGGCTGGCGTCCCGCTCGGCCAAAGCCGCCGAACCGAAGCCGCCCGCCGATCCGGCCGCCGCGCTACGGCGTGCCGAGCAGCGCGAGGCTCGGGTCGCCTCCGGCCTGGCCGAGCTCGACCGCTGGCTCTGCGATCAGGTCCGCGAGGGCCTGGCCGCCAGCCAGCGGCACGGCTACCGGCACTGGGACGACATCGCCGCCCGGATGATCGACGCGCAGGCACCCGCCCTGGCCGAACGCCTGCGCGCCCTGGCCGGGGTCCCGCACTCCGGTTCGGGCTGGGATGGCCGGCTGCTCGAGGAGTACGCGCTGCTCCGGTTGCTGGCCGACGCCGGCCGTCGGCAGGCCGGCCTGGCGCCAGCGCTGCGGGCCACGGTGCGGTCGCGCGTCGGCTTCACCGTCCGTCAGGCCGACGTGCTGGCCAGCGCCACACCGGTCATGGACCAATGGCACGTCCTGGCCCGGCGGGACCTGGACCAGGACCGGATCCGGACCCGGCGGGTCTGGCTGCGCGGCCGGAACACCGGCCGGAGCGCCCTCGTGCTGAGCTTCGCCGCGCTCGGCCAGTCGCTGGACGACTCGCTCATCGTCGGCACCGAGACCGACGCCGACCTGGCCTTCTATCCCGGCGCCGTCCCGCTGCGCGCCCTCGTCGCGGCCAGGCGGGACACCTCTGCCGGCCCCGCGCCGGCCGGGACCACCGTCGCCAGGTTGCTGGCCGGGTACGCCGCGGCGCTCGGTGAGGACCCCTGGCTGGACACCTGGCCCGCACTGCTTGAGGCCACCCCGGCCAGCGCCCCGCGCCCCTGCCTGTTCGACGTGGCCGGCGACGCCCTGCCGCTGCACCCCGGCGCGGGCCAGGCCTGGCCGCTGTTCGCGCTGTCGGGCGGCCACCCGGTGACGGTGGCCGGGGAGTGGTCACCGCGCGGCCTGTGGCCGCTGACCGCCTGGGACCAGGGCGGGATGGTGGTGCCGCTGTGAGCTCATGGCGCGACCTAGTCACCGCGAGTCTTATCGGGACCGAACGGGCCGTGGTCCCAGCGGTCGCGATCCCCGGCGAGCCGTCCGTGGCGTACGCCGGCGATCCCGCCGCAGACCTGCTCGACCGGGCCGCGCTGCTGACCGCCGCCCGGCGGGCGGGCCGCCCGCCTGACCGCGCGGAGCCGCTGCCCAGGTGCGAGCCAGACCCTCGGCCCGCGGTGAACCAGGCGGCGGGCAGGCGCCTGGCGCGGATTCTGGGCGGCGAGCACGCGTACTTGCTGGCCGAATGGCTGGCGGCGGTAGCACGCCGTGGGTTGCGGCCCCCGGCCGACTCGCTACCCGCGTTGCTGAACCGGGCGCGACGCGCCGACCCGGGCCTGCGCAGCCTGGTAGCCGAGGCGGGCGGGCCGCGAGCCAGCTGGCTGGCCGGGCTCAACCCGGACTGGGATTTCGTCCTCGCGCCGATCCTGACCGGCCAGGACGCGTGGCGGCTGGGCGACCCCGCACAACGGCGCTCCTACCTGGCCGGCTTGCGCTCCCGCGATCCCGGTGCCGCCCGTGAGCTGATCGCCGAGAGCTGGCGCGAGGCCGCGCGGGATCGCGTGATGTTCCTGTCCGTCCTGGCGGACAATCTCAGCCTGGCTGATGAGCCACTGCTGGAAACCGCGCTCGCCGACCCGGCCGACGAGATCCGCATCCGGGCCGCCTACCTGCTGGCCAGCCTGCCCGGATCTGCGCTCGGCCGGCGGATGACCGACCGCGCCCGCGGCCTCCTGCGCCTGCACCAGGGCATCCACGGCAAGCGCCTGATCATCAACCCGGTCCGGTGCGACGGCTCGATGCGCCGGGACGGGATCACGCTGGTGAGGGTCGTGACGCAGGCTGACCGCGCTCATCTCATCCTGGAGGTTCTGGCCAGGACGCCGCTGCGCACCTGGACCGGCGACTTTGGCCTGACGCCTGCGCAGATTGTCGCCCTGCCGGCAGGCAGCTGGGCACCGGTCCTGGTTGCGGGCTGGTCGCGGGCCGCCGTGGCGCAGCGTGACCACGACTGGATGGACGCTCTGACCAGGCGGGCCCTCACCGGCCCTCCCCCCGGCTCGGGGGCGGAGATCGAGGCGCTACGGCAACTGGCTCGCCTCGCCGATCCCGCGCTGGGGGCGCCGGACGCGATTCCCGGGACCGGCCCGGACGCTTCGGTGGCCATCGTCGCCATGGTCCTGCAGTTCCGGTACGAGATGCTCAAGGAGTTGGACGATGACGACGATTACTGATCCGGGTCCGGTCCTGCGGCCGCACGCGGAGCAGGAGTACCGGACCGAGCTGGCCGCCTTGGCCGCGACGGACGACCGGCCGCGGCCTCCGGGCTGGCGGCTTTCCCCGTGGGCGGTGACGACCTACCTGCTGGGCGGCGAGGCGGACGGCACCGAGATCACGCCGAAGTACGTGGGCTCGCGTCGCCTGGTCGAGGTCGCGGTGGCCACGCTGGCCACTGACCGTGCCCTGCTGCTGCTCGGCGTGCCCGGCACGGCCAAGACCTGGCTGTCCGAGCACCTGGCCGCGGCCATCTCCGGCGACTCCACGCTGATGGTGCAGGGCACCGCGGGAACCGCGGAGGAGGCGGTCAGGTACGGCTGGAACTACGCCCGGCTGATCGCCGAGGGGCCGTCCTGGGACGCCATGGTGCCCAGCCCGGTCATGCGCGCGATGGCCGCGGGCCAGATCGCGCGGGTCGAGGAGCTGACCCGCATGCCCTCGGACGTGCAGGACGCGCTGATCACCATCTTGTCGGAGAAGACGCTGCCCATCCCGGAGCTGGGCAGCGAGCGGCAGGCGGTCCGCGGCTTCAACGTCATCGCCACCGCCAACGACCGGGACCGCGGCGTGAACGAGCTGTCCAGTGCCCTGCGGCGGCGGTTCAACACCGTGGTGCTGCCGGTGCCCGACTCGGCCGAGCAGGAGGTGGAGATCGTCACCCGCCGGGTCGCCCAGCTCGGCCGTTCGATCGGGCTGCCGGAGACGCCGGCCGGGGCCGAGGAGATCCGGCGGGTGGTCACGGTGTTCCGCGAGCTGCGCCAGGGCGTCACCGAGGACGGCCGGTCCAAGGTCAAATCGCCGAGCGCCACGCTCTCCCCGGCCGAGGCGATCTCCGTGATCACCAGCGGGATCACGCTGGCCGTGCACTTCGGCGACGGTACGCTCCGTCCCGCCGACGTGGCCGGCGGCATCACCGGCGCGGTCATCCAGGATCCCGTGTCCGACCGGGTGGCCTGGCAGGAGTACCTGGAAACCGTGGTCCGCGAGCGGGACGACTGGGATGACTTCTACCGCGCGTGCCGCGAGGTGGCAGGTTGAGGGACGCGAGTACCACGGTCGTTCGGAGTAATGATCTTGATTGAGCTGTACGGAATCCGGCATCACGGCCCGGGATCGGCGCGGTCGCTGCGGGCGGCGCTGGCCGAGCTCGAGCCGGACGTGGTGCTGATCGAAGGGCCGCCCGAGGCGGACGGGCTGGTGGCGCTGGCCGGTGACCCGGAGATGCGGCCGCCGGTAGCGCTGCTGGCGTACGTGCCCGGGGAGCCGCAGAAGGCGGCGTTCTGGCCGTTCGCGGTGTTCTCGCCGGAATGGCAGGCGATCTGCTACGCGTCCGGCGCCGGCGTACCGGCGCGGTTCTGCGACCTCCCGGCCGCCCACCAGCTGGCCACGGCCGGCGGCGGACGACGCGAGGCGCGTACCGACCCGGTCAGCGTCCTGGCCGGGGCGGCCGGGTACGACGACCCGGAACGGTGGTGGGAGGACGTGGTGGAGCACGTCCCCGGAACCGCGGTCTTCGCCGCGCTGGCCGAAGCCATCGGATTCCTGCGGGCCGGGGACGAACCGGACCCCCGCGACGCGGTCCGCGAGGCGTACATGCGCAAGGTGCTGCGCCGGACGGTCAAGGACGGCTACCAGCGGATCGCGGTCGTCTGCGGCGCCTGGCACGTGCCGGCCCTGTCGGCTGGTGCGGCTGCCGCCGCGGGGGCCCTTCTCCCGGCCGCGGCGGGGTCGGCTTGTGCGGCTACCGCCGCGGGCGACGACCGGCTGCTGCGCGGCCTGCCCAAGGTGAAGGCCACCGTGACCTGGGTCCCGTGGACCTACGGCCGTCTGGCCTACGCGTCGGGTTACGGAGCCGGCATCCGCTCCCCCGGCTGGTACGACCACCTGTTCTCATCGGCCGGGCAGCCCCTGGAGCGGTGGATGGCCAGGGCCGCCGCGGTGCTGCGCGAGGAGGGGGTTCCGGCCTCGTCCGCGCACGTGATCGAGTCGGTCCGGCTGGCCGAGGCGCTGGCCGCGCTGCGCGGCCGGCCGCTGGCGGGCCTGGAGGAGGCGACCGAGTTGGCTCGTGCCGTCCTGTGCGAGGGCAGTGACCTGCTCACCGAGCTCATCGGGCGGCGCCTGGTGGTCGGCGAGCGGCTCGGCGCGGTGCCCGCCGCCACGCCGATGGTGCCGCTGCAGCGTGACCTGCATGACCAGCAGCGCAGCCTGCGGCTGCGCGCCGAGGCCGAGCCCCGAGACTATGACCTGGACCTGCGCAAGCCGAACGACCTGGCCCGCAGCCACCTGCTGCACCGGCTCACCGTGCTCGGCGTGCGCTGGGGCATCCCGCAGCAGGGCCGGACCAGGAACATCGGGACGTTCCGGGAGAGCTGGCAGCTGGCCTGGCGGCCAGAGCTGGACCTCGCCCTGATCGAGGCGGGCATGTGGGGCAGCACGGTGCGGGCCGCCGCCGTGCAGCGGGCCCGTTCCGCGGCCGCCGAGGCCGGCGCGCTGGAGGACCTGACCGCGCTGGTCGAACGGTGCCTGCTCGCCAGCCTGGCCGACGCCCTGCCGGACGCGCTCGCCGCGGTCAGGGAACGCGCGGCGCTGGAGGGTAACGTCGCGCAGCTGATGGCGGCGCTGCCCGCCCTGGTCCGGGCGGCCCGGTACGGCGACGTGCGGGGCACCGATACCGGCCGGCTCGGCGAGGTCGCCGTCGAGATGATCACCCGGATCTGCGCCGGACTGCCCGCCGCGGTGACGTCCCTGGACGAGGCGGCCGAACGGGACATGCGGGCTCGTATCGACGCCGTGCACTCGGCCGTCGGCCTGCTCGCCGACACCGGCAGCCGGGCGCGCTGGCTGGACACGCTGGCGCGGCTGGTTCCCCGCTGTCCCCCCCTCATCTCCGGCCGGCTGACCAGGCTGCTGCTCGACGTGGAACGGCTCACCGGGGACGAGGTGGCGATCCGGATGTCGCGCGAACTGTCCGCCGCCGTTCCCGCCGCGGCCGCCGCCGGGTGGGCCGAGGGGTTCCTGGCCGGCAGCGGCCTGCTCCTCCTGCACGACGACAAGCTGCTCGGCCTGGCCGACGGCTGGCTAGCCGGCCTGAGCGCCGAGGCCTTCGCCGTCGTGCTGCCCGCGCTGCGGCGGACGTTCGGCGAGTTCGCGCCGCCCGAACGGCGGGCCATCGGCGACAAGGCAGCCCGGCTGGACGGCAGCGGCAGGCCACCAGTTCCGGCCGTGACCGCCGACGACGATCTTGACGAGGGCCGGGCGGCGGCCGCGGTGCGGGCGGTGGCCGCGATCCACGGCCTGCGTGCCGCCCCGGCGGCTGGGCCATGAGCGCCAGCCACGACGAGCGGATGCGGCGCTGGCGGCTGGCGCTTGGCGCCGCTGACGGGACCGGTGTGTCGCTGACCGGCGATGACGCGCGGATCGACGCCGCGCTGGGCGCGCTGTACGACTCCGAGGAACAGCCGGACCTGCAGCCCGCCGGGAAGCGTCAGGCGAATCTGGGGGCCTCGGCGCCGCGGGTCGCTCGCTGGCTCGGCGACATCCGCACGTTCTTCCCGGTCAGCGTGGTCCAGGTGATGCAGAAGGACGCGATCGACCGGCTCGGCCTGACCCGGCTGCTGCTCGAGCCCGAGATGCTCGAGGCGGTGGAGCCGGACGTGCACCTGGTCGGCACGCTGCTGTCGCTCAGCCGGGTGCTTCCCGAACCGGCGCGGGAGTCGGCACGGGCCGTTGTCCGGACCGTGACCAGCGACCTGGAGCGACGGCTGGCCCAGCGGACTCGCTCGGCGGTGGCCGGCGCGCTGAACCGGGCCGCCCGGACCAGCCGGCCGAGGCGCCCGGCCGACATCGACTGGGACCGGACCATCCGCGCGAACCTGCGCAACTACCTGCCCCGGCAGCGGACCATAGTGCCCGAGCGGCTCATCGGCTACGCCAGGAAACAGCAGGCCGTGGCGCGCGACATCATCGTGTGCCTGGACCAGAGCGGCTCGATGGCCTCGTCGGTGGTGTACGGCGGGGTGTTCGGCGCGGTGCTCGCGTCGATCCGGTCGCTGCGCACCTCGGTGGTCGCCTTCGACACCTCGGTCGTCGACCTGACCGAGGAACTCAGCGACCCGGTGGACGTCTTGTTCGGCACCCAGCTCGGCGGCGGCACGGACATCAACCGGGCCCTGGCCTACTGCCAACGTCTCATCACCCGCCCGGCCAGCGCGATCCTCGTCCTGGTCAGCGACCTGTTCGAGGGTGAGAGCCGGCCCGAGATGCTGGCCCGGGTGGCCGACCTGACCGCGGCAGGAACCCAGGTGATCGCCCTGCTGGCGCTGTCCGACGACGGCGCGCCGAGCTACGACCACGAGATGGCGGCAGCCCTGGCCGAACTGGGCGTCCCCGCGTTCGCCTGCACCCCCGACTCGTTCGGTGACCTGATGGCGGCCGCGATCGAGCGCCGCGACCTCGCCGAGTGGGCGCGGCGCCAGCAGGCCGCGCCTGCGTAGCGGCGCGCCCTATGGTGCGCTCAGCCGCTCGACGATCTCGCCTGCCGGGTGCTCGGTGGCCGAGCGGTAGCCCTGGCCGGCCCACAGCGACATCCGCTCGGTGTCGCCGTCGGCGGCGGCCGCGGCCCGCAGCGGGCGTGTCGCGTTGTTGATCTCCGGGTAGGCCGCGGGGGCGTCCTGGTGATCGCGGATGAACTGGTTGACCAGCCCGCGCGCCGGCCGCCCGCTGAACGCCCGGGTCAGCGTGGTCGCGGTGTAGCGCGGATCGGCCAGTGCCGCCTTGTACCGCGGATGGGCGCTGCTCTCCGGGCAGCGCAGGAAGGCCGTGCCGCACTGCGCGGCCACCGCTCCCGCCGCGACCGCAGCCCGCACCTGGCGCGGGCCCATGATGCCCCCGGCCGCGATCTGCGGCAGGCCGGTCACGCCAGCCACCTGGCCGATCAGCGACAGCAGCCCGTAGTCGCGTCCGGGCGCGTCGTCGTTCACGAACGTTCCCCGGTGGGCACCAGCCTCGTAACCCTGGACGCACAGCGCATCCGCGCCCGCCGCGGCGGCCAGGGCCGCCTCGCCGGGGCTGGTCACTGTGACCGCGACCAGGCTGCCCGCGTCCCGCAGGGCGCTGATCACCTCGGCGGCCGGGCAGCCGAAGGTAAAGCTGACAACCGGGGGCGGATCGGCCAGCAGCGCCGCGACCTTTGCGCCGAAGCCGTCGTCGTCCCAGGCGGGCTCGCCCAGCGGCCCCGCGCCGCGCAGGGTGGCGAGGTACCGGTCGAGCACCTCGCGGTCCGCGTACGCCGCGCCGGGGACGAAGACGTTCACCCCGAACGGCTCGCCGGTCGCGGCGCGCACGACGGCGATCTCGGCGGCCATCGCCGCGGGCGCCTTGTACCCGGCCGCCAGGAAGCCCAGCGCCCCGGCGCGGCCCGCCGCCACGACCAGTTCCGGCGTCGACGGGCCGCCGGCCATGGGCGCGACGACGATCCGGCTCCGCAGCAGATCGGTGAGCCCGGACATGGTCCTGGATACTACGGCCCGGCCGGGGTGGATAATTACAGCACCGAGTGCCAAAATAGGGCCTTCGGGCAAGCGGCCCGGCGAGGGAGACCGATGGCAAGCACGCGCGAGTGGTTCGAGACGGTCGAGGAGGCGCGCCGCAGAGCCCGGCGGCACCTGCCCAGGTCGGTGTACATGGCGCTGGTGGCCGGCACGGAGCAGGGTGTCACGCTGCGGGACAACGTGGCCGCCTTCAGCGAGCTGCGGTTCACTCCGCCGCACATCGGCGACCTGCCCGCGGCCCGCCAGCTGGCCACCTCGGTCCTCGGGCAGGACATCGCGCTGCCCGTCATCGCATCTCCGACGGGGGTGCAGGCCGTGCATCCCGAAGGCGAGGTGGGGGTGGCGCGCGGGACGGCCGGGGCCGGGACGGTGGTGGGCCTGAGCTCGTTCGCCAGCATGCCGGTGGAAGACGTCGCGGCGGCCAACCCGAACCTGTTCTTCCAGGTCTACTGGTCAGGGAGCAAGGACACCATCCTGCAACGGATCGACCGCGCCCGCCGGGCCGGGGCCAAGGCGCTGATCGTCACGCTGGACTGGTCCTTCTCCAACGGCCGGGACTGGGGCAGTCCGTCTATCCCGGAGAAGATAGACCTGCGGACCATCGTGCGACTCGCGCCCGAAGGCATGACCCGGCCGGGCTACGTCCTGCAGTGGCTGCGCGGCGGCGGCCTGCCCGACCTCACCGTGCCCAACATGGCCGCGCCCGGCGAGCCCGCCCCGACGTTCTTCGGCGTCTACGGCGAGTGGATGCAGACCCCGCCGCCCACCTGGGCCGACCTAGCCTGGCTGCGCGAGCAGTGGGGCGGTCCGTTCCTGGTCAAGGGCGTGATGCGCGCCGACGAGGCCCGCCGCAGCGTGGATATCGGCGCCACCGCCGTCTCGGTGTCCAACCACGGCGGCAACAACCTGGACGGTACCCCCGCCTCGATCCGGGCGCTGCCGTCGGTGGCCGACGCGGTCGGGTCCCAGATCGAGGTCCTGCTCGACGGGGGCGTCCGCCGCGGCAGCAACGTGGTCAAGGCGCTGGCCCTCGGTGCCCGCGCGGTCATGATCGGCCGCGCATACCTGTGGGGCCTGGCCGCCAACGGCTCGGCGGGCGTGACGAACGTCTTCGACGTGCTACGCGGCGGGATCGACTCGACGCTGCTCGCGCTCGGGCGGCCCTCCGTTCACGACCTGTCCCCCGACGACGTCATCGTGCCGGCCGACTTCTCCCGCGGCATGTCCAAGTGACGGCTGCTCCCTAGCCGGGGCAGCAGCGGCCGGACGGTTCGCCGGCCGGCGCAGCCCTGCCAGACCCCGAGGCTGTATCCGATGTCGTCGAGCAGCCGCGCGGCGGCATACCGCGCCGGATCCAGGGGCGGCCGCCGGTCCAGCCAGTCCAGCAGGGGCGGCGCCAGGACCAGCGCGGCCAGCGGCCACCGCATCCGGCGCACGGCGACCGCGGCCGGCAGCGCCACCGGCCACCAGGTCCGGGAGAGGGCGCTGCCCAGCGGCCGGCCCGCGGCCGCCGTCCCGCCTCCGGCCAGCCTGGCCGCCAGCGGCCAGGCGGTCCCGGTCGCGTGCCACGGCCATTCCTCACCGGTGACCCGGGCCAGGCGGCGGGCGAGCAGCGCGATGCTGGCGCCGGTGCAGGCGGCGCCGGCCGCCGGGCGGCCCGCGGCGGCTGCCAGCCAGGCCAGGGCGGTCCAGGCGGAGATGTACAGCGGACGCACGGTGCCCGGATGGCGCTGCTCCAAGATGGCCGCCGAGGTGCCGTAGTCCCTGCGGCGGGCGAACCAGGCGCGCAGCCGCACCCGGTGCTGATGCGGCATGGTGGCGGCAGGCTCGTAGCGCACCCGCCAGCCGGACGCGGCCAGCCGCCAAACGAAGTCGACGTCCTCCCCGACCCGCATGGTCTCGGTGAAGCCGGTCCCGGCCGCGGCCCGCCGCACCACCAGCGCCGCGCCCGGCACGTAGGAGACCCGCGACCCCGGCCGGACGATGCTCTCCCGCACGCCCATGTCCAGGGTCGAACTGGCGCCCTCGTACCTGGCCAGCCAGCTACGCCCGGGCTCGCTGGGCACGATGCGCGGCGCGACCGCGCCCACCGCCGGATCAGCGAAGTGCGGCAGCAACGCGCCGAGCCAGTCCGGGCCGGGGACGCAGTCCGAGTCGAGGAACGCCACCAGCGGCGTGTCCGCGCCGGCCAGGCCGGTGTTCCGGGCCGCCCCCGGGCCGCCGTTCACGGCGCGCCGCAGCACGCGTGCGCCCGCGCCGGCTGCGACCCGCGCCACCTCGGCCGGATCGTGCGAGGCGTCGTCGACCACGACCACGTGGGCCAACTGGACCAGGCCGGCCAGGCAGCGGGCCAGTTCGACGTGCCGATCGCGGACCGGGATCACCACCGTGACGTCGTCGGCGCTCCAGGCGCAGCCGCCCGGCACGGGATGAGCGATCCCGGTGTCGAGCAGGCGGCGGGCCAGCGCGCGGGCCCGCGGGTGGTCCGGCACCGGCGTCCCCGACCACCACCCGGCCACCTGCCGCGCGCCGGACGGCGTCAGGCGCAGCACCCGAACCGGCGAACCGCCCACCAGCAGCGTTCCCCCGGCTAGGATCCGCGCGCCCGGATCGCGGCGCAAACCCAGCCCAGCGGGAGCCAGGGCGCGATCAGGATCGTGGGTCAAAACCCACGCCCCGGCAGGGGTAACGACCCACGATGATGATTCGGGGCGGGGTAGCCGGACAGAGGGTTCTCGTCGCAGGCGCGCTGCGGCGGGCGGCGGCCGATCGTCACCGGCACGACGCGGTGCGAGTGGTCGGCGGCCGGCCGGGGCGGTCTCGCGTCGCCCGGCCGGATCACCGCCAGGGCCGCCTCGCCGTGACCTTGCACGCACTCCGGGTCCGGTCCGTCGAGCGGCAGGCCGGTGAAGAACTTGGCCGCCATGCATCCGCCGCGGCACGAATCGAACGCCCCGCAGGAACGGCAGGCTCCTCCGCTCTGCGGCTCGCGGAGGTCGGCGAACAGCGCCGACTCATGCCACACGGTTTCGAAGCCGCCCGGCTGGCGAACGTTCCCGGCCAGGAAGTTCTCGTGGATGGCGAACGGGCAGGCATACACGTCGCCGACGGGGTCGATGAGGCAGACCACGCGGCCCGCCCCGCACATGTTCAGCCCGGGCAGCGGCTTCCCGTAGGGCGACAGGTGGAAGAACGAGTCGCCGGTCAGCACCTGCTCGCCGTGTGCGGCCAGCCAGTCGTAGAGGTCCCGCTGCTGGCCGGCGGTCGGGTGCAGTTCGGGCCACACGTCGGCGCCGCGGCCGGACGGGCGCAGCCGGGTCAGCCGCAGCTGCGCGCCGTGTTCATCGGCAAGCTGCTTGAACGCGTCGAGCTGCGAGACGTTGTGCCTGGTCACCACCACGGAGACCTTGAAACCGCGGAATCCGGCCGCGGCCAGGTTGGCCATGGCCCGGGCGGCCGTCTCGTAGGATCCCGGCCCGCGCACCGCGTCGTTGACCTCCGCGGTGGCCCCGTCCAGCGAGATCTGCACGTCGATGTAGTCGCTGGCGGCCAGCCTGCGGGCGGCCGCGGCGTCGAGCTTGATCCCGTTGGTGGAGAACTTGACCCCGACCTGGTGGGCGGTGGCATAGTCGACCAGTTTCCAGAAGTCCGGGCGCACGGTCGGCTCGCCGCCGCCGATGTTGACGTAGAACACCTGCATGCGCTGCAGCGTGTCGATGACCGCCCGGCACTCGGCAGTAGTCAGCTCACGCGGGTCCCGGCGACCCGAGCTGGACAGGCAGTGCACGCATGCCAGATTGCAGGCGTACGTGAGTTCCCAGGTCAGGCATATCGGTGAACTGAGCCCTAGCTCGAACATGTCGGTTAGCTTTCCGGGGTGACGCCCGGCTAGCTTTCCGGGGTGACGCCCGGCGCGGCCGGTGTGCCCGGCGCGGCCGGTGTCCTCGCCGGCTGTCCTGCGGAACGCCGGCGGCGACACCGGCTCGGCCGTGCGGCGCTGAGCGGGGACGATCATGTTCGAGCTGGCCAGAGTCGCTAGCGCACGCCCGTAGGTCACTAGCTCGGACTCGGGAACGCCGGCCGCGGCGCAGGCGGCTCTGGCTGTCGGCTCATCCGCCAGCTTCTCGAGGATCCTGAGGAGGGTGGGGGTTTTGAGGAAGGAGAGGTTGCGGGTGGTGAAGTGGTAGAGCATGGCGCCGAAGGGCTCCGGGCGGACAGCCGCACGATCATCGAGACGCCAGGGGCGGTCGAGATCGAAGGGCGCCGCTAGGTCAGTAGACACCGCACATGCCGTCGATTGAGACCTCTTCGACCAGGAGTTCCTCGGTGGCTAGCGGGTCGGACTGGTCGTGGTCAGCCGTGGTGGGGGCGACGGTTACGGGGTCGTTCACGAGCACCTCCTGGTGTTATGGCACTGGGTGCCAGCGTAACGGCACCAAGTGCCAGTGATCAAGGCTCCCGGACGGCGCCAGACGTAGGATTGCCCACGACGGCCGGCCGGATCAGCGGGATGGTGGCGGGAACGATGTCAGCGGCGGTGGCGCCGGGCGACCAGCCCGATGGCGGCGACCAGCCAGGGGCCCAGCCCGGGCGCCGGCGAGTGACCTCCCAGGCCGAGCTCGAGCACATCGCGTTCGACCTATTCGAGGCGAACGGGTTCGAGCAGACCACGGTCGAGGACATCGCGACGGCCGCGGGCATCGGGCGCCGGACGTTCTTCCGTTACTTTCCCTCCAAGAACGACATCCCGTGGGGCATGTTCGAGCTGGAGCTCGAGCGCATGCGGGCCCGCCTCAAGGCCTGCCCACGCGACGTCCACCTGATGGATGCCATCCGGGTGGCCCTGGTGGACTTCAACCGGGTCGAGCCCGCGCAGATCCCCCGGCACCGGCGGCGGATGGAGCTCATCCTCCGCGTGCCGGCCCTGCTCGCCCACTCCACCCTGCGGTTCGCCGCCTGGCGTGAGGTGATCGCCGAATTCGTCGCCGATCGCACCGGCCAGCGGCCGGATGCCCTCGCACCCCAGGCCATCGCGCACGCCGTCCTCGGCGTGGCCGTGGCCGCCTACGAGCAATGGCTCGACGACGAAGACGCCGAGCTTGGCCTCCTGCTCGACGCCGCGATGCACGAACTCGGTGCCGCCTTCGCCCGGCCCTGAAAGTAGCATGACCGCATGCCGGACGCGCCTACCTCCGAGCTGGCCGCCCCCGAAATGGCTCCATCCGAGTTGTCCGTTGAACGGAGACGAGCGTGACGGAACGGCTGGCCGTGGTCACGGGAGCGGCGCGCGGGATCGGGGCCGCGGTGGCCAGGCGGCTGGCCGGCGACGGCTGGTCACTGCTGCTGGTGGACGCGTGCGCGCCGCAGCCGCCCGCGGACTACCCGATGCCCGCACCCGAGGATCTGGCCGCGATCGCTCGGGACTGTGCCGTGGCCGGGGCCGGGGGCGTCGAGGAACTCGTCGCCGACGTGGGTGACGGCTCGATCCGCGACAAGCTGCGGACCCTGCTGGCCGGCCGGGCTCCGGCCGCTGTCGTCGCGGCGGCTGGGGTGATCCGAGGCGACGCGGCCTGGGCGATACCGGATGACGCGTTCGAGCTGATGCTGCGGGTGAACCTGTCCGGCGTCCGGTACCTGGCCGACGCGTGCGTCCCGCCCATGATCGGGACCGGCACCGGCCGGTTCGTCGCGGTCTCCTCGGCGGCCGCGCTGCGCGCCATGCCGGGCCTCTCTGCTTACTCGGCGGCCAAGGGCGCGGTGGTCGGCTATGTCCGCGCGCTGGCCGCCGACCTGGCCGGTACCGGGGTCACGGCGAACGTCGTCTGCCCCGGCTCGACCCGCGGCCCCATGCTGGCCGCCAGCGCCGCCGTCTATGACCTGCCCGGCCAGGAGACGTTCGCCGCCCAGGCCCTGCTGCGGCGACTGCTCGAACCCGGCGAGGTAGCGGCGGCCATCACGTGGCTGTGCGGCCCGGACTCCGGTGCGCTCACCGGCGCGGTCATCCCCGTCGACGCGGGCCTGACCGCCTGAGCCCCCGGTATTGAGCTACTGCAGGGTGGCCGGGTTTCCGATCGGGTCGCCCGCGTACTCGTGCATGGCGTCCAGGTTGTCGCGGGCCGGGTACCTGGACGCGGCGGGCCCGTCGGCGAACGCGCGGAGCAGGTTGGCGGTCACCCGCTTGACGAAGGCCGATCCCCGGGCGTTGATGCCGTGCGGGCGGTCGCCGTAGATCGCTTCCACCCAGCGCATGGTGCCGGAGTTGAACACCCCGGCGCCGCCGGAGTGCGTGTAGTAGGCGGAGTCGCCGAAGCTGCGGTTGCCCTGGCAGACCAGCGGCGAGTGGGACAGCACCTGGATCGGACGCGGCACCGGGTAGGCCGGGTTGACCCGGTCGTACTCCACGCCGACCAGGTTGGCGAAGCGGGCCCCCTCGAGCACCCCGGTCCCGGCGAACAGCCAGCTGTCCGGGGCCGCCACCTGGTAGGCCGCGTTGGCCGGGTAACCCTCGTAGATCGTGCCGATCAGCGATGATTCCGGGTCGGGCGCCGGCGGTTCGCGCCAGTCGCTGGTGACCAGCGCGTTGTCCTTCCCGAACTCCGGATCCTGCGTGTAGCTGGTCTTGTAGCAGATGACCACCCGGCCGCCGGCGTCCAGCCTGATCCGCCGGAACATCGCGTTGGCCCCGAGGAAGGCTAGGTTGACGCCCGCGTCCCGGGCCGCGGTCACGTTGGCGCGTTCGGCCGGCGTCCAGTATTCGTCGTGGCCGCCCGAGATGAACGCGCTGGCCCCGGTCAGCAGGCTCGGATCTGCCGCGATGTCCATGCCGGTCGCGTAGGCCAGCGGCAGGCCCAGCGACTCGGCCAGCTTGACCAGGTTCCGCTCGTAGGTGAGGAACATGTCCGCGCCGTTCAGGTCGTACGGCCGGTCCAGGCTGACCGCCAGCGCCCGGTCTCCGTATGACGGGCCCGGTCCCTTATATAGGTCGTAGCCGCCCCAGGTGTTGTAGGCCTGCCAGGTCGAGACGCAGCTCTTGAGTACCACCTTGCCCGCCGTGCTGGCCGAGCGGACCGTCACCGGTACGTACCGCTGCGCGCCGGAGTCCGCGTCCAGCCGGAGCAGGTACGCACCCGCGGGCCAGTCGTCGGTCGGGATCTCCACGACCGGATCCCAGGCGGTCTGCACGGTGTTGGTCGACGCGGTCAGGCCCGGGGCGTTCTGCCGGTGGCCGCGCAGCGGGCCGGACTTCCAGACCTGCCGGGCGCCGTCTCCGCGGTACCAGCCCATCCGGAAGGCGCGGACCCGGAAGCCCGGTGCCGTGGTCGACACGAACAGCGGGAACGACTGCCCGGTCAGCACGCTGGCCGCGCCCGTGTACCCCATGATCGCGTCGGCCGCGCCCAGGTGCCGGATCTCCCAGCGCGGATCACCGGGCCGCGAGTTCTCCGACAGCAACCGCGGCCGGCTGCTGGGCCGGGCGGTGGCGCTGCCCGCGGCGGATCCGGTGCCGCCGCTGGTGCACCCGGCGGCCGCGGCGGCGATCCCGACCGCGCCCAGGCCGAGGAACGCCCGCCTGCTGGCCCCGCCCTGAGGACTGCTGCCCCGGGTCATGGTCGCCAGGATATGCACCGGCAGCGCCCGGCGCGGACGCAAGTTGATTACGAGCCGGTGACACCACGGCCCGTTCGGAAAATAAGAGATCGCGAGGGGAAAGCGGCGTGCGTGCCGGCACCGGTGAAATCGCGCTACGTTTTCTGGCCAGGAGGATAACCATGACGGAGACAGTCGCACCCGCACCCGCACCCGAGTCGCCGCATCTCACGCGCCCGCGCACCGACGCCGCCGCGTTGCGGGCGATCGACGAGGCCAGCAGGCACCTGCACGAGCGGGCCGTGAAGATCCGGGAGTGCCCGGAGCTGCACATGCCCAAGCTCGTCCTGTCCGCGCACGTGCGCGGGACCAGCATCCTGGACAAGATCGCCGACTGGGTCAACCGGTTCTGCGGCTCCATGTACGTGTTTATCTTCATCACCACCGGCATCGTGGTCTGGCTGTTCCTCGGCAACATCGTCGGGTTCGACAAGACGCCGTGGCCGCTGCTGCTCGTCATCCTTAACCTGCCGCAGCTGTCGATCATGATCTCGCTGCAGGTCAGCGCGAACCGGTCCCAGGCGGCCAGCGACCGCCGGGCCATCGCCGACCACGAGACGCTGATCGCGCTGCACGAGATGTCCAAGCAGCAGCTCGACATCCTGAACGGCCAGGACCGCGTGCTGGCTATCTTGGACAACTTCGCCAGCAAGGACATGCCGGGCCGGCAGCGCCACATCCAGGACTGCGTGGACCAGATCCTGGCCAAGGTGAGTACCGAGCCGGAAGCGGGCTAGCCAGCGTGGACCGCTCCAGGCTGGAGGCGTTCAGCGACGGCGTCTTCGCGGTCGCGATCACGCTGCTCGCCCTCAACCTCACCGTCGAAGGACCCGGACCTGTCCGGCTGCAACACCAACTCTGGGAGCATCGCTGGTCATTCGGCGCCTATCTCCTTAGCTTCTTCATCATCGGCATCATCTGGGTAAACCACCACGCGGTGATCAGGAGCATCGCAAAGGTAGACCGAACGCTGCTCTTCCTCAACCTGGTCCTGCTGCTGTTCGTCGTGCTGATCCCGTTCTCCACCGCGACCGCGGCGCAGTACCTGCCGGTCCCGGCAACATCCGCCGGTGCCCAGGAGGACGTGAAGGTCGCCATGGCCATGTACAGCGCGGTGTTCCTGGGCATGTCGGCCGGCTTCAGCGCGATCTTCGAGTGGACGCTGCACGGCGATCACCGGATCGTGCCGCTGCCGCCGGAGGCGCACTGGCCCGCGCGACTGCGGTTCGTCGGCGGTAGCGCCGTGTACGTGGTCGCCATCGTGGTCTCGCTGTTCAACGCGATCATCGCGTTCGTCCTGATCGCCGTGGTCGCCGTGTACTACATCCTGGAGAACACACCCACCTCCCCCGCCGCCCCTGAAAGTCCGCCGGATCAATAGTTGCCATCAAGCAAATGTTTCGCTGTAGACTGGGTTAACGTGCGGCGAAGCGTTGATTTGGGTCATGTGAACGGGACATCAGGCGACCCACGGCCCGATCGGTACAGGTGGATCGCCCTGTCCAATACGACGCTGAGCATGACCATGGCGACGATCGACGCGTCCATCGTCATCGTCGCGATGCCCGCCATCTTCCGCGGCATCCACCTGAACCCGCTCACCCCCGGCAACGTGACCTACCTGCTCTGGATGATCCTCGGCTACCTGCTGGTCCAGTCGGTACTGGTGGTGACGCTGGGGCGGCTGGGCGACATGTTCGGCCGGGTAAAGATCTACAACCTGGGCTTCGTCGTCTTCACCCTGGCCTCGGTCGCGCTGTCGCTGGACCCGCTGACCGGCGCCGACGGAGCGATGTGGCTGATCGGGTGGCGGTTCGTGCAGGCGTTCGGCGGCGCGATGCTGATGGCCAACTCGGCCGCGATCTTGACCGACGCGTTCCCGGCCAACAAGCGCGGCATGGCGCTGGGCGTCAATCAGATCGCCGGCATCTCCGGGCAGTTCGTCGGCCTGCTGCTCGGCGGTGCCCTCGCCGCGGTGGACTGGCGCCTGATCTTCTGGGTGAACGTGCCGTTCGGGCTGTTCGGCACGATCTGGGCCTACACGAGCCTGCACGAGATCGCCACCACCAAGCGGGCCAAGGTCGACTGGATCGGGAACATCCTGTTCGCGGCCGGCCTGGGCGCGCTGCTGATCGCCATCACCAACGGCATCCGGCCCTACGGCGGTCACGCGACCGGCTGGACCAATCCGTGGATCATCGCCGGGCTGATCGGCGGGACCGCCCTGCTGATCGTGTTCTGCGTCGTCGAGACCAAGATCGCCGAGCCGATGTTCCAGATGAGCCTGTTCAAGATCAGGGCCTTCGCGGCCGGCAACCTGGCCAGCCTGCTCGGCGCGATCGCCCGCGGTGGCCTGCAGTTCATGCTGGTCATCTGGCTGGCCGGCATCTGGCTGCCGCTGCACGGCTACGACTTCGCGGTAACGCCGCTGTGGGCCGGGATCTACATGCTGCCGCTCACCGCCGGGTTCCTGATCGCCGGGCCGATCTCCGGCACCCTGTCCGACCGGTACGGACCGCGGCCGTTCGCCACCGCCGGCCTGCTGCTGGCCGCGTGCTGCTTCACCGGGCTGATGCTGCTCCCGGTCGACTTCTCGTTCTGGCTGTTCGCGTTGCTGATCTTCGGCAACGGGGTCGGTTCGGGCCTGTTCGCCGCGCCTAACACCTCCGCGATCATGAGCGCCGTGCCCGCCAGCCATCGCGGTTCGGCCTCGGGCATGCGGGCCACATTCCAGAACTCCGGCATGTCCTTGTCCATCGGAATCTTCTTCTCGCTGATGATCGCCGGGCTGGCCTCGACGCTGCCCCGCACTCTGACCAGCGGGCTGACCGCGCAGGGCGTGCCGTTGTCGGTAGCCACCCAGGTCAGCCACCTGCCGCCGGTCAGCACGATGTTCGCCGCGCTGCTCGGCTACAACCCGGTGCAGAACCTGCTGACGCCGTCCGGCGTGCTGCGGCATCTGCCGGCGCATAACGTCGCGGTGCTCACCGGCAAGGAGTTCTTCCCGCACCTGATCTCGGCGCCGTTCCACCACGGCCTGGTCATCGTGTTCACCGCGGCCGCGATCATGTCGGTGACCGGCGCCGTGGTCTCCCTGCTGCGCGGCAAGCAGTTCTACTATGACGAGCCCACTGTCCCCGTCGCCGAAGGTCCCGCGGTCTCGGTCCCGGCCGCGCCGGTTTCGGAGACCATTTCTCCGAACGGCCCGTCCCTCAGCGTCCCGAACGGCGACTCCGCGCCCGTTGCGGGCGCCGCGGATCGTTCCGGTCAGCAGCGTTCCGGTCAGCGGCGTTCCGGTCAGCGAGCCGGCGGGTAAAATAGTCCTCGTGCCACGCTATGAGTACCGCTGCCGTGCCTGCGGCGACACGTTCGAGCTGAACCGCCCGATGACCGAGTCGTCGGCGCCCTGCACCTGCCCGCACGGTCACGACGACACGGTGAAGCTCCTGTCGACGATATCGGTGGGCGGCCTCGCGTCCGGCCGTTCGGCCGGTCCGTCCGCTGGCGGCGGGGGCTGCTGCGGCGGGGCCTGCGGCTGCCGATAGCCCGGGGTGGCCATTTGATACGTCTTTGTCTCATTTGAGACATCCGCGCTGACTCGTGTGGGACATCGCCCGGCCGACCCTCCTGCTTGGCTTGACCTGGAAGGTACAGCGAAAGTACGGAGGCAAGTGTCATGGCCGTGGCGATGATCGACAGACCATCCTGGCCGTACCGGCCGGCCCGGGGACATAATCCCCTGGGCCGTGACCTGCCTGATCGAGCACAGCCTGATCAGGGGCCCGCCCAAGAGATCATCGGTGAGATGGCGTGGCTGCTGCGCGACACGCGCAGCAGTATGTTCTTGGGCGGTGGTGTGCTGAGCGCGATCACCATCGCCATCGGCCTGGAGGCCGCGTTCTCCGCCCACGCGCTGCGGCCCGGCGTCCTCGGCGCGGTAAACGCAGGCCTGCTGGCCGGCCTGCTGCTGTGCTGGCTCACCGCGGTCATCATGCTGGCCGTGGCCAACCGGCCGGTGCACGGTGCGCTCAGCGAGATCCGCTGGAAGACGGGTGCCCCGATGGACCCGCGGGCCGGGTGGCTCACCCTGCCGCCGAAGGGCAGCGATTCGAAGGAATGGACGTGGGCGCGTGCTCACCTGCTGCTCGCCGCGGCCCGGCTGGCCCGCCGGCGTACCCAGGTCGCTGACACCTGGACCTACATCGCCGCCGCGTACTTCCTGCTCTGGACCGTCGTGATCCTGCTCGGCCTATGAGGGGGGCCGAGAAGGCACGTCTCACCTCGGGATTTGTCAATGACCAGGCAACGAGTCATTGTTAGAACCAGTGTCGGCTATTACCCGCTTGCCGCCATATAAGGCATTTTCCGACGGTGACAAAGAAGATGCAGGGGATGGGATTCTGGAATCTGCTTTCCCGGGCTGAGCAGGATGCCCTGTCTGGCCTCGGGATACGCAAGGAGTATTCGGCCAAGACGACGCTCTGCCTGGAGGGCGATCCAGCCACCCACGTGTTCATCTTGCGGGCTGGCTGGGTCAAGATCCTTTCCACGTCCAAAGATGGCCACGAGATCGTGCTCGCACTACGTCGCGCGGGTGACATCGTCGGGGAGACGGCAGGTGAAACCACCGGGCGACGCAACGCCACCATCCAGGCCATCGATGCCGTCCAGGCGCTGATCGTCGGCTACGACAAGTTCGGCTCGTTCCTGGAAAACAACCCGGGAGCCAGTCGTGCCTACCGGCGCGTCGTGACACGGAAGTTCAACGATGCGGACGCGAATCTACGCATTCGCGAGGTTACGAACGGGGCGCAGCGACTCGCCGGGCTGCTGCTCGACCTGGCTGAGCAGCACGGCCACGGGCCGGACGGCGCGCGGCACGTGGTGATGCCGCTGACCCAAGACGAGCTGGCTAGTCTGGCCGGGACATCGCGGGCTACCCTGACGCGCGCGTTCAGCAACTGGCGAAAGCGCGGATGGGTGCTCACCGGCCCGCACCACATCACGATCCTCGACCCGGCTGGCCTGCGCAAGCTCGCCGGCCAGTAGCCCGATGCCTTCGTTCGCGTAGCGCCCGTCAGGAGGCGAAAGCGGGCTGGGCCTGCGCCGGTACTGCTATCGGGAACCGGCCCACGCGGGGCAGCTGAACCCAGCCCTTCCTGCGCTGCTGGCCGACCGTCACGTTCACAAGCTGGTCGAATTCCTTGCCGTCCAGACCGTCGTAACCATGCCGGATGATCGACTGGTAGATGGTGTCTGAGGCCACTACAGCCAGCGGTTCCGAGGCGGTCTTGAGGTAGGCCTTGAACCGCGGCGCATCGAGCAGCCGGCAGGCGAGGTCGAGATCCTCACCGTAAGGGCCCTTGGCATCGAAGTGCACGTCACCCGTGTGCACTACCGCGCGCAGGCGCATGATGCGTGTCTTTCGGTCGGAGAGATGCCGTTGTTGCGGGTCACGAGCAACCGGGCCAGGGCAGGTATGAGCCTGCTGAGCAGGAATGGCTTGGGGAAGTCGTCGGTCGGCCGGAGCGCCAGGCTGGCTGGTGCTGAAGACGCCTCCCCAACGCCGCCTAAGTCTCTGACCTGGTCTTATATACCTTTGCGCAAGTTTCGGTCACGTTTTAAGTCGTTCCCTTGTAATTTGACGTAAAACACATAGCAGTCGTGAAACTCAGAGAAAAGTTCGGTAAAATTTCGGCAAGGGTGCATGAAGTCCACACGCGAGGGCGGCCGAACTTGGTACAACCAGATATCCCGCAGTCGGTCAATCGCACCCGTTGGTTACGTAGGGCACGCGAGTCACACGATGGAGGTTCGATGGTTGCGAGTAGCGGCCACGCGTCCATCCCGGCCCGCAGACTCGCCGAGCGCCTACGGGATCTCCGGGAGCGGGAATTCAGGCCCCTCACCCAAAGAGCGCTGGGGAAGGCTCTCGGTGGTTCGGAGCCACTCAGCATCGCAACGATCTCTCTGTGGGAAAATCCGAGCTCAGACCGGCTGCCGCCACCGCAACGCTTGAAGGCCTACGCCCGGTTGTTCTGCAGCGACCGGTCTTTCGGTTCCACCATCCCGCACCTGCTGCGAGACGATGAACTGACCGACGCGGAGCGTGAGAGGGAGATACAGCTTTACGAGGAGCTTCTCGAGCTCCGCGAGCGGGCGCAGTCCACAGACGCCGCGACCACATCACCGGATCATCCCGTCCTCGACCACCACGCCTCGCTGTGGCGCTTCCCGGACCACGACGCGATCACAATTGTCTGCTCCGATGCGCCCCAGGCGGACCGCCCCGCTTACGCCGATCAGGGCCACCTCAACTACAGTCGCCACGCGCGCCACGCCGACCTCGACGCCCTAATCGAGGTCTACGGTCAGGTACGCGCCGACAACCCGGAAACCTGGATCAGGGTCCTATCACCCAGGCATCTTGAGTATGACTTCGCGCTCAACCACCTCGTCATTATCGGCGGGGCGGCTGTTTACGATGTGGCGCCGTGGTTCGCCAAGGGCGTGTCATTGCCGACCGTCCATCAGTCCGGCGACACCCACACCTTCACCTACGAGGTTGAAGGGGAAGTGCGTGAGTTCACGTCAACACGCGATGACGACGGAAACCTGACTCACGATGTCGGTTTCATCGCCCGAGCTCCGCACAACATCGCGCCCGGGCATATCGTCACGGTACTCGGTGGCATTAATAGCCGTGGTGTGCATGGCGCCGCGCTTGCCTTCAGCGATTCGCATGTCAGGGACGCCAACCTGCGGTACTTGACGGATACGTTTCCCGGTACTGACAGGTTCTGTATTCTAATGCGCGTCCCGGTCAGAAACGATGCCGCCCTGCCTCCTAACCTGTCGAACGATGACGTCCGTCTGTACGAGTGGTCGGCGGAAACCGGCGGACGCTGGGGTGATCACCCAGATGAAAGCTAGTACAGATCCGCAGGATCCGGGAAACGACGGAGAACTCCCGAGGCCTTTCGATATACAGTCCTACCAGGATCTGCTTCAGTATCCTGAAATCCGGGTCAGCACAATCGATACTCCTTCCGGAAAGCGGCTTGTCACAGAGCCTCTGGTCGATGCGATCGTGGTTCCAACCATCCGCACGGCGGAGTCCCTTAACTCGGCAGTGAAACTAGCGGCGCAGGCCCGATGCCATCTGATCGCCGTCTACACTGATCATCCCCCCTCCGGGCTCTCGGATCTTTTCGACGGCCTCCGGCCGGGCCAGGTCACGGTGTTGACCGTCCGCTCTGGCGTGCAGGATCGGTTGCTTGACCTTGGCGCGTCGCTGCCGCAAAGCCGGGTGCCACCCGCCGCGCTCGACATCAGCAGAAAGCGCAACCTAGGCTTGCTGATCGGCCGCGCCTGCGGGTGGACGCGAATGCTCTTCCTCGATGACGACATCCGCAAGCTGAGCGTGGCCAAACTGAGTTCCGCCGCAGCCCTGCTAGACAACTATCCGGTCGTGGGGCTCCAGGTCCGGAAATACCCGGATGCCTCAGTTGTGGGGCATGCGCGACGTGTTACCGGTCGCAGGCAAGAGCCATTTATTTCCGGCGGTTCGCTTCTGGTCAACCCGCAGATCCTCGATGGGTACTTCGCGCCCGTTTACCATGAGGACTGGCTCTGTGTCATCAATCACCTCCGTAAGAGTGAAGTCGCCATTGGCGGTTCGGTAGGGCAGTTGCCGTACCTACCTTTTTCGACTCCGGAGCGTGCTCGGCTTGAGGAATTCGGAGATATCCTGCTATCTGGCCTGCTCTGGCTGACTCATGCGCGTAAGAAAGAGGCTCTGAATCTAGCTCATACTCCGACGAATGCGGAATATTGGCGAGAGGCAACGAATCCGTTTTTCTGGAGGAAGATCTTGGAGGAGCGTGCTGTACTTCTCCAGGAGATCAATAGGCGTCTTACCGAAAAGGATTTGTACACTCCGTCACCGTTGACATCACTAGCGGCGGCGAGGCAGCGTCTTAGTGAACTCGCGCCAGCCGAATTTGTGTCGTTCATAGAAGAGTGGCTGACTAGCCTCACCGAGTGGGCTGCATGGTCGTCTGTCCTGTCCCGGGTCGACCTAGCTGACAAGGCGCGAGCCATCGAGAAGGCGCTCGCCACGCTCGGTGTAGGCCACGTGGTACGAGTATACGATCCGTCTCTTGAACAAGCTCAGGCAAGAAAAACCCACTTTATAGGCGAGTTCGCCGCTCGCTGGGGTCGATGGGTCGTTGTCGATGCTCGACGCCGCTTCGGAATGCGAGGCTGGCTCTAGCGATCAGAAGCCATCAGCGTGTCATGGCGGGGGTTCGCTCTTCGGCGGCGTCTAGCTTGGTGGCGGTGCGGGCGGCGGTCTGCTGGGCCCACCGGCTGTTGGTGACCAGGCCCAGCACCATGATCACCGCCCCGCAGCCAGCCAGCAGGACCCACGCGGCGTGACTGGCCGGGACGAACCGGGCCCGGAGCGGGCCGTGCAGGTTCGCGGCCAGGATCGAGCCGCTGATCGCCACGCCCAGCGAGGTGCCGATCTGGCGGCTGGTTGAGGCTATTCCTGAGGCCACGCCGGCCTGCGCGAACGGCATACCCGACACCGCCGCCTGGGTGATCGGCGCGTTGACCATGCCGGACCCGAGGCCGAAGACGCTGAACGCGACGATGATGTGCAGTGTGGACCACGACGTGCTGATGCTGGTCAGCAGCAGGGCTCCGCCAGCGATCCCCGCGCCCGCGATCAGGGTGGGCAGCTGCCCGCCCCAGCGGGCCAGGAGCCGGCTGGATGCCACCGCGCCGATCGCCATCACCGCCGCCATCGGGACCATATGCAGACCGGCGACCAGGGCAGACATCTGGCGTACGTCCTGCAGGTACAACGTGGCCAGGAACAGGAAGCCACCGAGAGCGGCGAAGGCGCCGATCGCGGTCAGCACCGCCCCGGCGAAGGGCGCGCTGCGGAAGAACCTCGGGTCGAGGACGGGCTCGGTCCGGCGTGCCTCGTAGGCCACGAAGACCGCCAGGGACACCGCGGCCAGCGCGAACAGCGCCAGGATGTCCGGTGAGTGCCAGCCGTCCGTGGGGCCTTCGATGATCGCGTAGATGAGCGAGCCGAGCATGACCACGATGAGGCCTTGTCCGACCGGGTCCGGCCGGCGCGCCCGGGGCGCCCGCGACTCGGGGACGAACCGTGCGGTCAGCGCGATGGCGGCCAGGCCGACCGGGATGTTGACCCAGAACACCCCCCGCCAGCCGACCGCCTCGACCAGGGCACCCCCCACGACCGGCCCGAGCGCTACCGACAGGGCGAACGTGCCACCCCAGGCACCGAGAGCCCGGGCACGCTCCGCGCGGTCGGTGAACGTATTGGTAATGATCGACATCGCGACCGGGTTGAGCATGGACCCGCCGATCGCCTGCACCATGCGGAACGCGATCAGCCAGCCGAGCCCAGGCGCCAGGCTGCAGAGCCCGGAACCGACCGTGAACACGGCCAAGCCGACCTGGAACGTCCGGCGGCGGCCAACCCGGTCGGCGGTCGCGCCGGAGAGCATCAGCAGGCTGGCCAGCACGAGCGTGTAGGCGTCGACAGTCCACTGCAACCCAGCCACCGAGGCGCGCAGTTCCCGGCCGATCGAAGGCAGGGCGACGTTGACGATGGTGCTATCCAGGCCGACGATGAACAGGCTGAAGCAGCAAATGACGAGCACGAGTGTGCGGCGATGGCGGCTGAGCTCTGGCACGTGGTATCACCCGGATCGGCGGCGTAAGGATAGTTGCCTCTCGGCAACTAACTACCTATCCCCCATGACTATTTCCGCGACCCGCCAGACTCAGGCTGAGATGTTCGTCACCGCAGGTACAGGCCAACGTCCGGAAAACCGTGATCCAAGTATCACGATCCGTAGCCAGATCGCGAGCTTAGCGCGCCCGCGAGCACATTGCCAGGGCGAGCGAGCCCCCGGCCTCGCCTCAGCGGAGACCGGAGCAACACCAGACTCACGCCGGCCGGAGTGCACGAAATTTGCGTTGAATTGCACAGAGGCTCAGTAAAGCTTCGTTCAAATCTGCTTTGGTTTCGTAGACGCAGCCGCCGCCGCCCTTGATTTCACGGCGAAATTACAGAAACCCTATACGGCATTTCTCGGTTTTCGTCAAGCGGGTGTTACCAAGGCGTTATAGAAACTTGGTATGCGGCATGTTATCGTACCCTCATAGTACTGATGTTGATGTTGACATGAACGTTTATATCAAGGTCGCAATATGTCAATGCGCAATTCAGGTTCCGTTTTGCCCGGGATCGCGGGGGGAAGGTCATGAATAACAATACGGATAGCGATCGGTGGCTCGAGTCGAGAGGGCATCATGGAAATGTCCGCCGGGTTGGCCGCGCCATCTGATATCCGGCGTTTGCCGGATTCAAGCACCGGACATGCTGACTGTGTCACCCCCGACATCTGGCCGCGCGATCCGATCGCCGGACCCCATCCGGGGGATGATCTGGCTAGACATCAGGAACCGCGCCGTGACCGAGGCATCGTAAGCGTTGCGGGTGACGGAGGTGCGGTTATTTCCTCGCTCTCCGATCACGCGGCGACGCGCCGTGCAGAACTCCGCCCGCTGAACGGCCAGAACTGCACCGTCTTGCTGACCGACGTTGTCGGGTTCAGTTCCTCAGCACGTAACGATAAGGACCGGCTTCTCATCAGGAACGCATTGTTTCACCTGACCAGCGTGATGCTGCAAGGCATGGCCGATGTTCGGTCGGAAGACCGCGGCGACGGCATACTGACTGTGATCTGGCCAGATATCCCGACCTGGATGGTTATAGACCGGCTGCTGAAGTGGATGCTTCCCGCCCTGTTGGAATATAATCACCACCATGGCGGTCCCACCCGGATTCAGCTTCGCGCCGCTGTCGACGTCGGGCCTGTAACCAGCGACATAATGGGTTTTTCTGGCGACGCAATAATTAACATATCTCGGCTGGTGGATGCTCTGCCATTTAAGAAGGAAATGCATGCGAGCGGAGCCAGTCTTGGTGTCATCACGACAAATTTTATTTACGATACAGTACTTAAGCATGACCGAGATCTGGCTGGTTACTGCCAGGTCCGCTGCAGAGTGAAGAATTTCAAGGAAGCGGCGTGGATGAGGATTTTTGATTCAGAAGTATCGCCGCACAATGACCCCGATCCCGCCGTGGCCTGCTGACTGGTGTTCGGGCCGGCTCAGCCCAGGCGAGACGCGGTGGCCTTGGCCCACTGGGTGGTGCACAGCAGGCCGAGCAGCAGGACCACGTAGCCGCAGCCGGCCAGGATCCACCAGCCGGCGTGGGCGGCGTGCAGGAACCCGTCCCGCATCGACCCGCGGATGCTGGCCGCCAGGACCGAGCCGACGATCGCCACCCCCAGCGACTGGCCGAGCATTCGACTGGAGGAGTTCATCCCGGAGGCCATGCCGGCCTGGGTCTTCGGGACTCCGGACATGACCCCGTTGGTAATCGGCGAGCTGACCATTCCCGCTCCGACCCCGAACAGGGCGTAGGTGATGATCAGATAGGCGTGCTCGGTCGTGCCGGTCAGCCGGGACAGCGCGGCGCTGCTCAGGGTGAGCGCCGCGCCCGCGATGACGAAGGGGACCCGGGGGCCGCGCTTGGCCACGATGCGGCCCGCCATCGGCGCGCACAGCGCCATCACCACCGGCATCGGCAAGATGGTCAGGCCCGCCTGCAGCGCGGAAAGGCCGCGCACGTCCTGCAGGTACAGGGTGGACAGGAACAAGAACCCGGCCATCGCGGCGATGGCGCAGACCGCGGTGAGGTTGGCACCCGCGAACGGCACGCTGCGGAAGAACCGGAAGTCGACCATGGGGTCCTGGCGGCGCGGCTCATAGGCGAGGAGCACGACCAGGGCGGCCACGGCCAGCGCGAAGAAGCCGAAGATCTCCGGTGAGCGCCAGCCGTAGGCGGGGCCCTCGATGATGGCGTAGGCGAGCGAGCCGAGCAGCACGATGATGAGGAACTGGCCGACCGGATCCGCGCGGCGCGACCGTGGTGCCTTGGAATCCGGCACGAACAGCGCGGTCAGCGAGATGGCGGCCAGGCCTACCGGGATGTTGGCCCAGAAGATCCCGCGCCAGCCGACCGCGCCGACCAGGACGCCGCCCAGGACCGGTCCCAGCGCCATGGACAAGCCGAACACCCCGTCCCACACGCCGATGGCCCTGGCTCGTTCGGCTGGTTTGGTGAAGGTGTTGGTGATGATGCCGAGGGCGGCGGGGTTGAGCATCGAGCCGCCGATCCCCTGCAAGATCCGGAAGGCGATCAGCCAGCCAAGACTCGGGGCCAGGCTGCACAGCCACGAACCGAGGACGAACAGCGAGAGCCCGACCTGGAAGATCGTCCGCCGGCCAACCCGGTCCGCCACCGCGCCGGAGAACATGAGCAGCGCGGCCAGCGCGATGGTGTAGGCGGCGACCGTCCACTGCAGGCCCGAGACGCCCGCGTGCAGGTCGCGGCCGATGGACGGCAGCCCGACGTTCACGATCGTGTTGTCCAGCCCGACCATGAACAGGCTCAGGCAGCACACCGCCAGCATTAGGGTCCGGCGCGCGCGCACCGCGGCACCGGTGACGCTGGCCGAGGCGGCATCATGATGCTCCCCGGGCGTCGGGTGCTCCTCAGCCATCGGGTTCATGGGGTGACGCCCCTGGATGGGGTAACGGCCGACCGCCAGATGTGGCCCGGTGGCAGGGCGACGGCCCGCATCCCGGGCCAGTTCAAGGCTCAGAACGGGCACCGGTGTACGTATTGGTAGTCGATCAGGCACGTTGAGTGACGTTCGGTGAGTGCCGTGTACTCGCGCCTGCTGCATCGGGCAAACCCCTCGGGGATGTGCTCGCCGCGGACGAGCACCGGCTTGTCAGGTGGTATCTGGCCCGCGGCTTACCGGGGCTGGGCCCGACCAGGTGATCGGGAGCTTGTCGATTCCGTAGATGCCTTCGACTCCGCCCAGCTGCGCGGGACCGTCGAGGGCGAGGTCGGGAGTGCGCGGGGCCAGGAACGCCAGGGCCTCTTCCAGTTCCGCCCGGGCCAGGTTGGAGCCCAGGCAGAAGTGCGTCCCGGCACCGAACGTGAGCAGCCGCGCGTCACGGGACGCGGTGATGTCGAACTCCTCCCCCGCATCGCCTTCCCGGTTGGACCGTTCGGCACACACCGCCACGATGGTGCCCGCCGGGAAGATCACGTCGCGGTGCTCGACCTGCTCCAGGCAGATCCGCGCCGTGAACGGCGTGACCGGCTCGAACCGCAGCACCTCGCTGACGGCTCGCGGGACCAGCGCGGGATCGGCGGCCAGCAGCGCCCACTGGGCGGGGTGCCCGGCGAAGAGCCGGATGGCGTGCGCGAGCTGAGCGGTGGTGGTGTCGATGCCCCCGGCCAGCAGGTTCGCCACAAGCTGCACGCATTCCGCGGCCGATAGCCGGTCCCCTTCGTCCCGGGCCGCGAGCAGGTCGCTGATCAGGTCGTCAGCGGGCGCGGCGCGCCGGTCCTCCAGCAGCGTGGTCACGTAGTCCTGTACCTCAATGACGGCCCGCTCGATGTCCTCCCGGTTGGTGCTCAGCGCCCGGATGTCGAACTGCCGCTGCACCCAGCTGGACCACTCCTGCAGCCGGCCGGCGTCCTGATGCGGCGCGCCGAGCACGGTCGCGATGGTCAGCGAGGGGAACGGCCGGGCGACCGCCGCAACGAAGTCACAGCTGCCATTCGGCGCCGCCTGAGGCCACAGGTCCTCCAGGAAGCCGCGCATCACCGGGCGCCACCGGTCGGCTCGCCTGGGCGTGAACGACGGGCCCACCAGGGCCCGCAGCCGCCGGTGCTGCTCGCCGGTGAGGTTCAAGATGTTGGCGTCGATGTGATCGGCAAGGGGTCCGCCGGTCACCCCGAAGAACTCCGCGATCTGCCGGCCGGGAAATGCCGTCGACCGCGACCGCAGGAAAAACTCACCGGAGTCATGGTCGAGCACAATGTAAGCGAGCGGCGACTTGGCTAGCCAGCCCTGCTGGCGGGTCTCGGCGAGCTGCTGGTGATAGCGGTCAGCCGAAAAGTCCGGCGCACTGTAGTCGAACACCGGCAGGTCAAGATCGGACACAAGGTTCATAACAGTTATGACGGTACACTTACGCGCTGAGTAGTCAAGTGGTTACTTTCAGCATTTCAGAGTGCGTTCGGGCCTCACGTCGCGAGTCTGCGGTCTAGATTTGCTTGCTAGGTAGTCCGTTATGCGAGGATATCAATGTGCTGAGGGGGGAGCCATGAGCCGCAGGCTTCTGCAGCTGGTTATCCCGGTGACGCCGGAACGCAGGATGTTCCGGATTCACGACCCGGCCGTGGACCCCGACGCCCCGGGTGGTCCCCTGCCGCCCGTCGGCGCGCTCATCAGCACGAACCGCGAGCAGCTGTGGGTGGGCAGCCTGCAGGAAGATATCAACGTGCGGCTCGTCCTCGAGGAATGGGACGGCGCTCCCCCGCCCTGCGGCGACGCCTGGGACGAGGAAGCGAAGGGAAGCGTCTACCTGCGCGGCCAGCTGAGCGTCAGCATGGGCCTGGCGGGCACCGCGGTTCACGGCCTGCGCCTGGGTGGGGGGTTCGGTGACTATTCGGTCCGGGTTTACGCCAGCAACCGCGACGTGGTGACCCGTCGCTACACGGCGCTCTTCGACCGGCACCGCAACCCGCTCAGCGACGAGTTCCAGCAGGAGAAGAGAACGCTCGAGGGGCTCGAGAGGTACCTGGTCCAGCTATGGCGGGAATCCTTAGCCGACCCTGATTAGGGTCCGGTCGCGGGGAATATCGCCACGCCAGTGGGCACGACCTTGGCCTGCTGCGCCTTGCCGGTCGACGTGGCCGCCGCGGAACGGGACTGGGCGACCTGACTCGTAGTGGATGTGGCGCTGACGCTGGCGGAGGACTGCTGCGTGCCGTTCGGCTCACTGGTGGTCGCGGCCGAAATCGCCGTGTGCACCGGCGCGCTGGACGTCTCGGTCGGCAAGTTTCGCGGTGGATGCGGCCGGAACGGGACCATCGCGTAGACCATCAGCGAGATCATCGCGACCAGCAGGACCGTGAACAGCGAGCCGATGATGCGTGCCCGGGGCGAACGGAGCACGGTGCCGGGACCCGGCCGGCGGAACGTCGTCAGGCACGAGGCGAGCCCGGGATCGTCGGCCGCCAGCCGCCGCTCGATCTCCGCGAGCATCCGCTGCTCGTCCTGCGACAGGGCCATACCGCTACCCCCTCCGCCTCGCGTTCGGGTGAATACCCTCTCACTATCTCTCAGGAGGGCGTCTTTATCCAATTGTTCCGGCTTCGTACTTCGCCTGTTTTTCAGATCGTGAGATACCCCGGCTGAGCCGGATCGTACCCAGGTTCCGCCTAAATATTCCTGGCGAGCGACAGCGCGCCAATCTTGCTGTAGTCGAAAAACCGTTCTAGAGTGAAGCTCATGCGCTGGGACAATCTGCGGCTGGACGATCAGCCGGCCGGTGACCAGGACACCGCGGGCGATGCCTTGTTCTCCGCTGAGCGCCGGGACGTGGCGCTCCCCCTCATCGAGCGCGGAGCGGTGGCCCGCACCTTCGACACCCCCGGCTTCCGGGGCATGACGTTCTACGAGGTCCAGGCCAAGTCCATCGTCAACCGCGTGCCCGAGGCGTCCAGGATGCCGTTCCGCTGGACCATCAACCCCTACCGCGGCTGCCAGCATTCGTGTGTCTACTGCTACGCCCGGAATTCACACAGTTACCTAGAGC
This sequence comes from uncultured Actinomycetes bacterium, assembly GCA_963819785.1. Taxonomy (GTDB): domain Bacteria; phylum Actinomycetota; class Actinomycetes; order Streptosporangiales; family Streptosporangiaceae; genus Palsa-504. The sequence goes on from CAWFXW010000037.1 coordinate 605,916, forward strand.
TAGATTCGGGGACGGACTTCGACACCAAGGTCGTGGTCAAGGTGAACGCGCCCGAGCTGACGCGCAAGAAGATGGCCTCGGCCAGCTGGCAGGGCGAGCACATCGCGATGGGCACCAACGTGGACTGCTACCAGCGGGCCGAAGGACGTTATCAGCTGATGCCCGGCATCATCAGGGCGCTCACGGACGCCGTCAACCCGTTCTCCATATTGACCAAGGGCACCTTGATCCTGCGGGACATCGACCTGCTCGCGGAGGCGGCCGAGGTCACCGACGTGGGCCTGAACGTATCGGTCGGATTTATCGACAAAGAGCTATGGCGATCTGTAGAGCCCGGAACGCCCGCCCCGGCGCGCAGGCTCGAGGCATGCGCCACGCTGAACGAGCGAGGACTGCGCTGCGGCGTGCTCATGGGGCCAGTGGTGCCGTTTCTGTCCGACTCCCCCGCCCAGCTCGACGCGGCCGTCAGCCAGATCGCGGCGGCCGGCGCCACTCACGTGATGCCCATCGTGCTGCACCTGCGCCCGGGTACCCGGGAATGGTATTTCCGCTGGCTGGGCGCCCATCATCCCAGCCTGGTCGGCCGGTACCTCGACCTGTACGGCCACGGCGCCTACGCCCCGAAGTCGTACCAGGCCAGGATCGCCGGGCAGGTCCGTGAGCTGGCCGACAAGCACGGCATCGGCCGGCCTAGGCCCGGCTCCGGTCACGGCCGTCGGCCGGTGCCCGAGCAGCGCACACCCGGACGGCTCGTCCCGCAGCCTTCCGCTGCCTCGGCGGCAGCTTCCCTGGTGCCGGCGGCAGCTTCCCTGGTGCCGGCGGCAGCTGACCCCGTACTCCTGTCCCCCGCATCACCCGAACAGCTCACCCTGCTCTGAGGCCGGTTTCGGCCTAGTCCGAGACCGGCCAAACGCGCAAAAACCGGTTGTGGCCGGAAGTGATCACTTCTTAGGGTGGCCTCGCCAGTTCCCCTAGGATTTTTCTGGATGTGATCGCCCTCAGCGAAATCACGCACTTCGCGATACAGCTTGACAGCGGAACATAACGCGATACATCGTATTTCCTAGGAAAAATTTCAGAGAGCAGGAGGACGACGTGGCACGCGGCTCCACGGGGGCGCCCCGTAACACGCCGGATCCTGATGTCCCCGCCGCCGGCGGGGACATCAGGGCGGCTCAGACGCAAGACACTCAGGAACGGGGAGCACGCCATCGGCAGAGGTGGCCGGGCGGCTCTGAGACAGCACCAGACCGAGGCAGGCCGGGCAAGCCGACAGGCGTGAGCCACCTCATCGCGTTCATCTGCGGCCGGCGAACCAAGTGGGTCATCGTCGTCTTCTGGCTGCTGGTCTTGGCGGCCCTGGGCGGGCTGGCCGGCAAGCTACAGGGTGCGGAGAAGAACGACGCCTCGTCTTATCTGCCCGCGTCGGCCGAGTCGACCCACGAACTCAACGAGCAGGCCGCCTTCCAGTCCAAGAACTACAACCCCGCCCTGGTCGTCTACGTACGCGACAGCGGGATCACCCAGGCCGACATGGCCAAGGCGACCGCGGACGCGCGGTACTTCGCCACGCTGTCCGTGGTGGACGGGCGGGTCGCTGCGCCGCAGTTGTCCAAGGATCACAAGGCGATCGTCACCGACATCGGCTCGGACCTCGGCTACAACAGCGACCTGGGCGGCTTCATCACGACCGTGCAGAACACCGCGACCAAGAATGCCGACGGGCTGAGCGTGTACATCGGCGGCCCGGCCGCGAGCGCGAACGACCAGATCAAGATCTTCAAGGGCATCGACTCGACCTTGCTCTACTCAGCGCTGGCCGTGGTGATCGGCCTCTTGCTGCTGACCTACCGAAGTCCCGTTCTGTGGCTGCTGCCGATCCTCTCGGCGGGCGTGGCCCTGACCGTGTCCGAGGCGGTCATCTACCTGCTTGTCCAGCACGCGAACCTGACCGTCAACGGGCAGAGCGGCGGCATCCTGGTCGTGCTGGTCATCGGCGCCAGTACCGACTACGCACTGCTCCTGGTGGCCAGGTACCGGGAAGAACTACGCAGGCACGAGGACCGGCACCAGGCCATGGCGGTCGCGCTGCGCCGGGCCGGCCCAGCCATCATTGCCAGCGGTCTGACCGTCGTGACCGGCATGCTCTGCCTGCTGGCCGCCGAGTCGAACGACATCTCGGGTCTGGGACCGGTGGCCGCCATCGGCGTCGCCGTCGGACTGATCGCCATGATCACCCTGCTGCCCGCGCTGCTGGTCGTGTTCGGCCGCTGGATCTTCTGGCCGGTCCGGCCGAGGTACGGCACGCCGGAACCCTCCAGCCGCGGGCTATGGGCACGAATCGGCAGCGCAATCAGCCGCCGTCCGCGCTGGGTATGGCTGGTGACCGCCATCCTGCTCGCGGCCGGCTCGGCCGGCCTGATCGGCTTCAAGTTCGGCGCGCTGACCACCGCTCAGGCCTTCCGCGGCACCCCTGCCTCGGTGACCGCCCAGAACGTGCTGGCCAAGTACTTCCCGGCCGGTTCTGGCGAGCCCGTCCAGGTGGTCTCGACCGCGGGAAGCGCCGGGGCGGTCAGGACGGCGCTGGCCGATACGCCGGGCATCGCGTCGGTCACCAAGCCGGTGACCAAGGACGGCCTGGCCTTTCTGCAGGCGACGATGACCCCGCCGCCGGATAGTGCGGCGGCCTACACCCTGGTGGACAAGATACGCACGACCGTGCACGCCATCCCCGGCGCGGATGCGAAGGTGGGGGGTGGCACCGCGATCAACAAGGATGTGGAGAGTGCCGCTGCTCATGACCGCGACCTGCTCATTCCGCTGATCCTGGTCGTGGTGCTCCTGATTCTCGGCGCGTTGCTGCGGGCGATCGTGGCGCCGTTGGTACTCATCGCCACCGTGGTGCTGTCGTTCGGCGCGGCGCTGGGCATATCCTCGCTGTTCTTCAAGCACGTGTTCGGGTTCGCCGGAGCTGATATCTCGATGCCGCTGTTCGTCTTCGTGTTCCTGGTCGCGCTCGGCATCGACTACAACATCTTCCTGATGACCCGGGTACGAGAGGAGTCGATCCGGCACGGGACGCGCCGCGGCGCGCTGAACGGGCTGGCCGCCACCGGTGGCGTCATCACCTCGGCGGGGTTGGTGCTGGCCGGCACGTTCGCGGTACTGGGCACGCTGCCGCTGGTGGAATTCACCGAGATCGGTTTCGCGGTCGCGCTCGGCGTGCTGCTGGACACGATCATCGTCAGGTCGGTGCTCGTGACCGCGCTGACCCTGGACATCGGCCGGCGCATTTGGTGGCCGAGTGCGCTAGCGCACCCGGAGCACCAGCCCGGGTGGACGACCCCCCGAACCCCCCGCATGAAAAGTCGGTAACGAATGGCACCTAGAATGTGGGTTCGTGACGGGTGAGCAGGTAACGCGGACGGCAGCGTGGCGGTGCTGAGCCGCCCGGTCGCCGGGCGGCTCGTCGTCCGCACCGTTCCTGTCCCCGATCCGGGGGATCTCCTCGCACAGCTACCGCAGCCCGACGCGGTCGCCTGGGTGCACCGCGGCGCAGGCCTAGTCGGCTGGGGCGAGGCGGCCCGGGTCACGCTGCCGGCCGGCGAGGACCGGTTCACCGCCGGGGAGAAGTGGCACCGGTCCTTGTTCGATGCGGCGGACATCGAGGACCGGGTACGGGTGCGCGGCACGGGGCCCGTCGCGTTCGGCACGTTCACCTTCGACGCCTCGTCTGAGGGATCCGTGCTGATCGTCCCGCGCACTCTGCTCGGCCGGGACGGCCACGGCGTAGCCTGGGTCACCACCGTGACCGAAGGCGGTCAGCCCATCCCGGCGGACTGGCCCTTCGGGGAACAGGTCGTCCCGGCCCAGCCTCCGGCCAGGGTCCGCTGGCACGATGGCAGCCTGCCCGCCCCCCAGTGGGAGCAGGCGGTCGCCGAGGCCGTGGCCGCGATCAAGGCGGGCAGCTTGCGCAAGGTGGTCCTGGCCCAGGACCAGTTCGCCACGGCCGCCGACCCCATCGACGCTCGGGTCCTGCTTCGGCGGCTCGCCGCCCGCTACCCGGAGTGCTACACCTACGCCTGCGACGGCATGATCGGCGCCACCCCCGAACTGCTCATCCAGCAGTCCGGCCGCGAGGTCAGCGCGCTGGTGCTGGCGGGCACGGCTCCGCGCGGGGGCGACCCGGCCGAGGACGAGGCACTCGGCACCGGGCTGCTGGCCTCGGCCAAGGACACCGAGGAACACGCCTACGCGGTCACCTCGATGCGTGACGCGCTCGGGCCGCTCTGCGACATGCTCGACGTCGAGGCCCGGCCATCGCTGCTCAAGCTGCCGAACCTGCAGCACCTGGGCACCTGGGTCCGCGGCACGCTGGCCGCGGAGGGTGCGCCCCGGTCGGCGCTGGCCCTGGCCGCGGCGGTGCATCCCACCGCCGCGGTGTGCGGCACGCCGACCGGCACCGCGTTCGAGCTCATCCGCGAACTCGAGCACATGGACCGGGAACGCTACGCGGGACCGGTCGGCTGGGTGGACGCCGACGGCAACGGCGAGTGGGGCATCGCGCTGCGCTGCGCGCAACTGTCCGGCCGCACCGCCCGCCTGTTCGCGGGCTGCGGCATCGTCGCCGGTTCGGATCCCGCCGCCGAGCTCGCCGAGGCCCAGGTCAAGTTCCGCCCCATGCGCGGCGCGTTGGAAAGCTGAGGACTGCCGCCGGCCGCGGCCCGCGATCTTTCTCCCGAACGGACCGTGGTGCTTGTTCCGAGTACTGCGGACACCACGGCACCCGGTGATAAGAGAACCCTTAATCTGAGGTCGCCTGGCCGCAGACCAGGACCTACAGTCGGTAGGGACAGTGAGGCGTGCGTCAGCCTGACAGGAGGCCCCGGCAGATGAGCGGCAACACCGAAGAGGTTCTCGGCGTGCTCCGCGAGGTATGGAGCGCGCAGGGACAGACCGCCGAGGACGTCGAGGAAGCCTGCGGTCCGACCAAGTTCCTGCAAGCGGATGACCGACGTCGGCTTCGACGGCCTCGCCGAGGAGACCGACGGCGACCTGCGCCTGGCCTGGCGAACCCAGCTAGCCCGCGAGGGAAAGCTCAACCAGGACGCCGGCAGCCTACGCGACCTGGTCATGGGGCCCGGGTCCGGGCCCGAATCCCGCTAGCCGCCGGGCGCGGGACGGCGTGGAGAACGGCGGAATTGAGGTCCCCGGGTCCGTTGGCGAGCTGACCGAAACCCTGCGCCAGGGCGGTTACCTGGCCGATCGCGGGCTGGCCACGGCGCTGTTCGTGGCGCTGTCGCTGAATCGTCCCATCCTGCTCGAGGGCGAGGTCGGGGTAGGAAAGACCGAGGTGGCCAAGGTCATGGCGTCGGTCTTCGGCAGAAAGCTGATCCGGCTGCAGTGCTATGAGGGGATCGACACCAACCAGGCCCTCTACGAGTGGGACTACGCCCGCCAGATGCTGCACATCCGGGCCCTGTCCGAGCACCAGGTGGCCGACTCGGACACGGTAGACAAGCTGTTCGGGCCGAAGTTCCTGCTGGAGCGGCCGCTGCTGGAGGCGGTCCGGGCCGGGGACCGAGCCGTACTGCTGATCGACGAGATCGACCGCGCCGACGACGAATTCGAGGCGTTCCTGCTCGAGGTGCTGTCGGACTTCCAGATCAGCATCCCTGAGATCGGCACGATCAAGGCGGCCAGCCCGCCGCTGGTGGTCCTGACCTCCAACCGGACCCGTGAGCTGCACGACGCGCTCAAGCGGCGCTGCCTGTACCACTGGATCGGCTACCCGGCCGCCGAACGCGAGGTCGAGATCGTCCTGATCCGCGAGCCCGGCATCTCGAAGGCGCTGGCCCGAAAGGTCGTCGCCGCCGTCCAGCGGCTCCGTGAGCTCGATCTGGCCAAGCCGCCGGGCGTGGCCGAGACCATCGACTGGGCGCGCACGCTAGACTTCCTCGGCGAAGCGGACCTCGGCAACGCGCGCGACACGCTGGGCGCCGTGGTCAAGGACCGGGACGATCTCGAGGTGGTCCTGGACAACCTGCAGGAGATCACCTCCGGTGCCTGAACCATTCACCGGACTGCTCGTGGCGTTCGCGGGCGAATTGCGCGCGGCCGGGCTCGCGGTGGGTTCGGGCGACGTGCTGCTGTACTGTTCGGCGCTGGGCAGGCTGAACCCGGCCGACCTGGTCGACCTGTACTGGGCCGGCCGGACCACCCTGGTGAACCGCCACGACGACATAGCGGTCTACGACCGGGTGTTCCGCCGGTTCTTCCTGGCGGCCGACGACGAGGCCAGCGATCCGCTCACCCTCATGCTGCGTGCCTCGGCGGAGGCGCAGGGTGCGCTGGCCATACCGTCGACCGAGCCGGGCGAGTCCGAAGGTGAGGACGACGCGATCCTGGGCTGGATGGCCTCGGATGTGGAGGCGCTCAAGCACAAGTCGTTTGCCGCCTGCACGCCGGAGGAACTCGCGGCCCTGCGGCGGATCATGACCCGGATCAAGTTGACGCCGCCGCGGCGCCGGACGCGCCGCAGCACGCCCGCCCGGACCGGCTCGCGACCCGATCCGCGGCGGACGGTCCGGGAGGCCATGCGCATGCACGGCGAGCCGACCCGGTTGTACTGGCGGCGCCGGAAGGTGCGGCTGCGGCCGCTGATCCTGATCCTGGACGTATCGGGGTCGATGGCCGACTACTCACGCAGCCTGCTGCAGTTCGCGCATTCGGCGATCAGGTCGGCCGGCCGGGTCGAGGTGTTCTGCTTCGGCACCCGGCTGACCCGGGTGACCGGGGCGATGGAGTGCCAGGCGTCCCGACGAGGCGCTGAAGCGGGCCGCGCGAGCGTCGTTCGACTGGGACGGCGGGACCAGGATCGGCGACAGCCTGGAGACCTTCGTCCGGGGCTGGGCGCGGCGCGGTATCTGCCGGGGCGGCATCGTGGTGGTCTGCTCCGACGGCCTGGACCGCGGGGACCCGGCCGTGCTCGCCGCGGCGCTGGAGCGGCTGTCCCGGCTGTGCCACCGGCTGGTGTGGCTGAACCCGCACAAGGGGGACGACCCGGCCTTCCGGCCGAGCACGCTCGGGATGATGATCGCGGCCCCGCACATCGACCTGCTGCTGTCCGGACACGACCTGACCAGCCTGGAGAAGTTCGCCACCCTGCTGCCCGAGCTGAACTAGCAGGGCGCTGGCGGGCCTCTGGGCGGTGCTTAACTATGAACGTGCATATAAGGAGCGTCCCGTGAGGTGGAGCGTCGGGCTCGAGGCCGAAGCCGGCCAGATGCTGACCCGTGAGCAGGTGGTCGAGCTGGCCGACGCGGTGGCCGGCAGCGGCGGCGTGGCGAGCGGCATCGGCACCAGCCGGTACGGCGCGCGGCTGATCGTGCAGGCGGGCAGCCAGGAGGAGGCGGTGGCCAAGGCGACCCAGGAGTTCACCCGGGCCGCGGCCGTCGCGGGCCTGCCATCCGGTCCGGTGGTCCGGACCGAGGCGGTCAGCGAAGACGAGGACGGGACCGGGGAGCCATGATCCGGCTCGGGTCGCTGGCCGGCTACCCGTTCGAGGGACCGCGCGTGCTGGCGGGCTGGACGCCGGCGCAGGCCGCGGCGGTCTACGTGATCGCGTACAAGCCCGATCCGGAGAACAAACCCGACCGGTACGCGGTCATCTACGTGGGCCACTCCGACGACCTGAGCGCCGAGCGGTTCCCGTTCCAGCACCCGCGCGCGTCCTGCTGGATCAAGCGCGCGGGATCGAAGTGGAAGGTCTACATCTGCACCTACGAGGCGCCCGGCGGGAACCGGGCGCACCGCGAGCAGATCGCCAGGGAACTGACCGCGGTCTACCGTCCGCGCTGCAACGACCAGCAGTTCGAGCAAGCCTGGAAGGACCAGTGGATCGGCGAGACCACCTCGTCCTCCCCCAGCCTGGCCAAGGATCCGGTCCGCCCGGAGGCCAGCCCTTAGCTCACGACCCGGGCCGGAAACCTACCGCGTCGAGCAGGCGCGAGCGGCGCGTCCCGGACGCGGGCCGGGCCTCGAGCACCGCGGGCGGTTCGGGCCGCGGCGTCACCCCGGTCACGATGTCCTCGGCCATGCCGTACAGCAGCGGCAGGGCGCCGGCCACGACGCCGCCGGTCTCGTTGATGTGCTCGACCCCGGGCCCGATGAGCTTGGCATGGCCCACGATGGTCTGCACGATCTCGGCACACTCCTCCAGGTTCCCGGCGATCCGGGTCAGCAGCGTGCCCACCCAGAACAGGTAGAAGGCCAGACCCGCGATCAGCAGCAGGATGTCGATGACGGTGAAGACGACCATCCCGGTCATAACGACCTGACCTTTCCGAGGACGCGGCCGAGGAACAGGTGGTGCTGCAGGCCCTCGGCGAGGACGGCCTCGACGCCGGTGGCGACCTGCGGGATCAGCGCGGCGTCCGCGGTGTTCGCGGCCGCCGCCCTGAGCGTGTCCCGTACGGCCACGACGCGGCGGTCGATGATTCGCACCAAGATGACGAGTACGGTCAGCAGGACCGCCACCGCGACGACCACGACCAGGCCGAAGACGTTCGCGATGAGCCAGCGTGAATGCTGTATCGACGACAGAGCTACGTCATGCATCTTCATCCTCCCAGCCGCGCGCGGCCACGCTGCAGGCCGCCGATGATGATCGTGGCGTGCTCGATGGTGGTGCGCAGGGCGCCGAGCGGGGCCGTGTTGCGCACCGCGTCGGTCAGCGCGTCGTTGATCTTGGGTGCCTCATCGCCGATCGACTTGGCCAGCATGAGGATCGGCACCACCAGGGCCACGACGACGAGCACAACGAAGATGCCGAGGGTGTAGCCGATCACCCAGCCGGTGGTGCTGGTACTCGCGGCTGCTACGGCGAAGCCATGCGGTTCCATGGGCTGCTCCTCCTAGACCGTTTCGCAGAAGTCGCGGACCGGCTTGAGGCTGGCGTTGACCGAGGTCAGCCGCTCCGGAACCGTGCTCGTGAGCTGGGCGACGGCCTGTACTCCCCCGGTAGTGGCGACCAGCGTGGCACGTATCGCCCGCAGGTGGAAAATGACCCGTAGCAGGCCGACCGCGGTGATCGCGATGATCAGCGCGGCGACGATCAGTGTGAACCAGGCAGCAGCTGGCATGGCCGTTCTCCCTTCCTCAGCCGAGCAGCTTGGCGACGGAACCGGCGTACCGGACGGCGCCGACGGATACTTCCTTGACCGTCTCGTCGGTGACGGCCAGCGCCTCCGGCAGGCCGTTCAGCTCGCCGATGAGGGCGACGCCGCCGGCCAGGACGTTGTCGGTCGCGGCCCGGATCCGCTCCACCGCCGCCAGGACGCGGTTGAGCAGAAAGATGACGACCGGCAGGACCACGACTAGCAAGACAATGTTTCCTATCCACCACAAGACCATGACGGGTACTCCATATCTTTTTGGGGGCGCCAGGCAACGCCGCGCCCTCAGCTCACGGGCTGGTAGGGCAGGAAGAACCGGCGGAACACGCGGCTCAGGGCCATCAGCGCCGCTCTCACGCCCAGGGTGAAACCCCGGGCCGGGGCGGTGCTGGCCGCCGCGATCTGCTCGGCGGACTCCCCGCGCTCGATCCGCTCGATCCGGTCCTGCATGTTCGCGGAGAAGTCGCGCATCAGCACGGCCGAGACGTCGCTGATCATGCCGCGGCCGTACTGGGCCGCCGCGCCGGACAGCTGCAGGTCCTGGGCCACGCCCACCTTGGTGCCCCGCCCGGCCCGGGTCAGCGTCGCGGTGACGACCATATTGGCCTGGCCGCGGCCCTTCTCGTCGGCGCCTGCGGCGTGCACCACGATCCGTTTGGCCGCTTCGTCGCGTTCTGTGATGTCGGCGGTACCGGCGAACCGCAGCCGCACCGGGCCCATCCGGACGGCGACCGTGCCTTTGTACTTGTCGTCGCCGAGATCCTCGGTCAGCTCGGCGCCCGGCAGGCACGTCGCGACCTGGGGGATGTTCTGGAAGAACTGCCAGACCTTCTCGACCGGCTCAGCGACCTCGAACTCGTTCTTGATCAGCATCGGGTCTCTTTCCTGGTGTAAGCGTCAGGGTCCTGCTCGAACGCCTGGCGGCAGCCCGCGCAGCAGAAGTAGTAGTCGGCGCCGTCGTGGCGTAGCGGTCGGCTGGACGCCGTGCCCACGGTCATCCCGCAGACCGGATCGACCGCCTCGGCAGGCCGGTCCGCGGCATCGCGTCGGCCCGGCCCGGCAGCGGCGCTGGCAGCAGGACTGGTCACGGAGCCCGGCAGCGCGCCGGCCGCGCGAAGCTGGACCAGCTCGGCCAGGATGGCCACCGCGATCTCCTCGTGCGTGGTCTTGCCCAGGTCCAGCCCGGCGGGCACCCGGACCCGGTCCAGCTCCTGCTGGGGCACGCCCCGGTCGGACAGGTAGCCGAGGACCGTCGCCCCCCGCCGCCGCGAGCCGACCAGGCCCAGGTAGGCGGGGTGGGCGGCGACCGCCCGGCTGAGCACGTCCTCGTCGTCGTGGCCCTGGGTGGCCACGACGATCATGGACCGCTCGTCGGCGCGGTCAGTGGTGAAGTCAGGGCCGTCCACCAGGTCCGTCCGCCAGCCGAGCGCCCCGGCCAGGCTGGCCAGCGTCCGGGCCATCGGGGAACCGCCGATGACGACCAGGTGCGGCAGCGGGACGACCGGCTCGATGTAGATCTCCAGGGCGCCCTCGCTCTGGCAGGAGATCGGGATGACGGTCATGCCGTCCGGGACCGCCTCGCCGAACTGGTCCGGCGTGCCGAGCAGCAGCAGCCGGGCGGTGCCCTCGGCGATGACCCGCTGCGCCTCGCGGATCACCACCGGCTCGGCGCACGCGCCGCCGATCCAGCCGCGCAGCTCACCGTCGGCGGTGATGATCGCGCGCGAGCCGGGCTGGCTGGAGGACGGCGGCTGGCGCCAGATCACGGTCGCGAGCGCGAACGATTGCCCGCGCCGGGTCAGCTCCCCCATCTCCTCGAAGACGTCCATGGCTCAGTCGTCCGACCTCACCGGCGGGGCACCGGAGACGTCGCGGCGGTAGGTGATGGCCTCCCACACCCGGTCCGGGAGCAGCGGCATGTCGATGTTGCGGACGCCGGTGCCGGACAGCGCGTCCAGGACCGCGTTGACGAAGGCGGCCGGACCGCCCACCGCTGCGCACTCGCCGATGCCCTTGGCCCCGATCGGGTGGTGCGGGCACGGGGTCACGACCTCGCTGTGCAGCTCGAAGCCGGGTGTCTCCCAGGCGGAGGGCAGCAGGTAGTCCATGTAGTTCGAGCCGACGCAGTTGCCGTCGGCGTCGAACGTGATGAACTGCATGCTCGCCATCGCGTAGGCCTCGGTGAGCCCGCCCATGATCTGGCCCTCGACGATCATCGGGTTGATCCGGACCCCGCAGTCGTCGACCGCGACCATGTTCAGCACGTCCCAGACCCCGGTCTCCGGGTCGACCTCGACGGTGACGATGTACACCGCGAACGGCCAGGTCAGGTTCGGCGGGTCGTAGAACGCGGTGTTCTCCAGGCCCGGCTCCATGCCGTCGGGCATGTTGCTGTACGCGGCCATCGCGCACTCCTGGATGGTCACGCCGCGATCCGGCGCGCTGCGGACGTAGAACCGGCCGAGCTCCCACTCGACGTCTTCCTCGGACACCTCGAGCAGGTGCGCCGCCAGCTTGCGGGCCTTGGCCCGGATCTTCCGGGACACCATGGCCACCGCCGCGCCCGCGACCGGGGTGCTGCGGGAGGCATAGGTGCCCATGCCGAACGGGGCGGTGTCGGTATCGCCTTCCTCGACGACGATGTCATCAGCCGGGATACCGAGCTCGTGGGCCACAATCTGCGCCCACGTCGTCTCGTGCCCCTGCCCCTGGGTCTTGGCGCCGGTCCGGACGATGGCCTTGCCGGTCATGTGTATCTTGAGCTCGGCCGAGTCGAACATCTTGATGCCCAGGATGTCGTACTCCCGGCTGTTCCCCGCGCCCAGCGGCTCGGTCATGGTCGAGATGCCCAGGCCGAGCAGCAGGCCCCGCGAACGGGCCTCCGCCTGCTGCCGGCGGAAGTCCTCGTAGCCGACCGCCTTCAGCCCGACGTCCAGGCACTTGGCGTACTGGCCGGAGTCGGTCAGGAAGCCGAACGGGGTGCGGTGCGGGAAGTCCTCATCCCGGACGAAGTTCATCCGCCGGAACTCGGCCTGGTCCATGCCCAGGTCGTCGGCGGCGGCCTGCACCATCCGTTCCTGGAAGAACATGGCCTCGGTGACCCGGAACGAGCAGCGGTACGCGACCCCGCCTGGCGCCTTGTTGCTGTAGGTGCCGCGGGCCGACAGATGCGCGACCGGGATGTCGTAGGCGGCGAACGCCGAGTGCAGCAGCCCGATCTTGAACTTGCTCGGCTGGGCGTCGGAGAAGAACGCGCCGTGGTCGGAATCACAGTGCATCCGGACCGCGAGAATCTTGCCGTCACGGCGCAGCGCCATCTCGCCGTCCAGGTAGATGTCGCGGGCGAAGCCGGTGGAGATGAGGTTGCCCGTCTTGTCCTCGATCCACTTCACCGGCCGCTCAAGCAGGATCGAGGCCAGGATCGAGCAGACGTATCCCGGGTAGACCGGGACCTTGTTGCCGAAGCCGCCGCCGATGTCCGGGGAGATGATCCGGATCATGTGCTCGGGCAGCTCGGCGACCAGCGCCACCGCGGCCCGGATGATGTGCGGCGCCTGGGTCGTCATGTACACGGTGAGCTTGGACGTGGCCCGGTTGAAGTCCGCGATCGAACCGCAGCACTCGATCGGCGACGGATGCGACCGCGGGTAGTGCAGCTTCAGCTTGGAGACCACGTCGGCCTGCTCGAAGGCCCGGTCGGTCCCGGCCGCGTCGCCGACCTCCCAGTCGAAGATGACGTTGCTGTTCTGGTTCTCCTTGTCATCCCGGATGACGGGGGCGCCCTCGGCGACCGCCTGGTCCGGGTTGACGATGACCGGCAGCGGCTCGTACTCGACTTCGATGGCCTCGCACGCGTCCTTGGCGATGTACGGGTCATCGGCGATGACGCACGCCACTTCCTGGCCCTGGAACCGCACCTTGTCGGTGGCCAGCACGGCCTGCGTGTCGTAGGACAGCGTCGGCATCCAGGCCAGGTTCCTGGTCGCCATCAGGTCGCCGGTCAGCACCAGGTGCACGCCGGGCATGTCCCAGGCCTTGCTGGCGTCGATCGACACGATCCGCGCGTGCGCCAACGGGCTGCGCAGGATCTCCATGTGCAGCATGCCGGGCAGGGTGATGTCATCGGTGTAGTTGCCCTTGCCGCGGATGAAGCGGTTGTCCTCGACCCGCTTGCGGCTCGCGCCCAGCCCGCCGATCTTGATCTCGTCGAGTGCCTGTGACACGTCATGCCTCCCCGGACTCGGCGCGGAGCTTGGCGGCCGCCCACAGCACCGATTTGACGATGTTCTGGTAGCCGGTGCAGCGGCACAGGTTCCCGGATAGCGCCCACCGCACGTCCTCCTCGGTGGGGTCCGGATTACGGTCCAGCAGCGCCTTGGCGGCCATCATCATGCCCGGCGTGCAGAATCCGCACTGCAGCCCGTGCTCCTCCTTGAAGCCCTCCTGCAGCGGGTGCAGTTCGCTGGCCGTGGCCAGGCCCTCCACCGTGCTGATCTCGTGCCCGTCGGCCTGCACGGCCAGCATGGTGCAGGACTTCACGGGGTGCCCGTCGACCTGAACCGTGCACGCGCCGCAATTGGTGGTGTCGCAGCCCATGTGCGTGCCGGTCAGCCCGAGGCCACGGCGGATCAGGTGGGCCAGCAGCAGCCGCGGCTCGACCTCGGCGATCTTCTTCTCGCCGTTGATGCTGAACTTGATCCGGCGGACCGGGATGTCACTCGCCTGGCCGTCGGTGTCGTCGTAGACGATGGTCATCGTTACGCTGCCCTTTCCGTCGGCGCGTCCGCCCGGCTCAGCAGGCGCACCACGAACGTGCGCACCATGTGCCGCTTGTACTCGGCGCTGCCGCGATGATCGGTCCTCGGCCGGGCGGCCTGGGCCGCTAGGTCGGCGGCCTGAGCGATGCTCTCCGGGGTCAGCGGGCGCCCGGAAAGCGCGCCGGCGGCCTCGGTGGCCGCGATGGTGGAGCCGCCCACCCCCGTCAGTGCGATCCCGGCGCGGGTCACGGTCTCACCGCTGGTCTCCAGGGCCACCGCGACGCCGACGGTCGCGAAGTCGCCCACCCGGCGCTCAAGCTTGAGGTAGCCACCCGACCGGGTGCCCCGGGCCGCCGGGATCACGGCCTCGACTGCGATCTCGTCCTGGTCCAGGACGTTCTGGAACGGCCCGGTGACGAAGTCGGCCAGCGGGATGGTACGCAGGCCGCGCGGTCCTTGCGCCACCACTGAACCGCCCAGGGCCAGGACCACCGAGGCCCAGTCGCCCTGCGGGTCGGCGTGGCACAGCGAGCCGACCAGCGTGCCCCGGTTGCGCACGATCGGGTCGGCGATCAGCGGGGCGGCCGAGGCCATGGTCGGCTGGGTCGTCTTCAGCAGGTCCGAGCGCTCCAGGTCGACGTGGCGGCACAGGGCGCCGATGCGCAGTGTGCCGTCGGGGTCGGCCCGGTGGTAGTCCAGGCTGGGCACGTTGTTGATGTCGACGACCAGTTCGGGCGAGGCGAAGCGCAGCTTCATCAACGGGACCAGGCTCTGCCCGCCGGCCAGCACCTTGGCGTAGTCCCCGCCGTCGTGCAGCAGGCCGATCGCCTCGGCCAGCGAACGCGGCGCCTCGTAGCGGAACCGCGACGGATACATAGATCCTCCAGGTGTCGCAGTGGGATGGGCCGGCCTACGGCTCGGATTCCGGGTCGGGCACGGCCGTCGGGAGCGACTCATAATCTGGGTCCGGCCGTGGCTCCTGATGCGGCGGCCAGGGTCCCGCGACCGGCTGGCCTGCCACCTTGAGGTAGTCGATCAGCTCGGGCCAGGCCCAGACGGTCGGGCTCTTCCCGGTCTTGGGAGCGTGCTCGATCAGCTCGTAAAGCCGCGGGTTACCGCGGCTGTGGCCGTCGGATTCAATGCGCATACTGAATACTCCCGGCGCTGGACAATGCTGACGGTGGCCGCCAGTCGTGACCGTCAACATGATCCGCTGGGCCGTACCGGCCCGCAATGGCCGAATAAGCTCTTGCTTAAGGGTGCCGTTTTCCGGGCGTATCTGCTGGTCTCAGCTCCAGATCGTGACGTAGACCGGCGGCCGGAAGCGCGACGGCGGGACCCCGCCGGCCGGCGAGCGCATCAGGTGCATGGCCTCCGGCGTGGTCAGGTACCGGCGGAACGAGCTGGACGCCGTGCTCTGGTGCTGCCGTTCGAGCAGGGTCACGTGCCAGCAGGCGTCCACCCGGCAGCCGGGCTGCTCCACCCGGGACAGCTCGCCGCGGCGCAACTGGTGGGCGACCAGGTGCTCGACCGCGGGCGCGACGCCGGTCCCGTCGGCGGCCGCGGCCCAGGCCGCGGTCTGGTTGGGGAACACCCGGATCTGGCTCTCCGGGATGCCCAGGCCGGCCAGCAGCTGGCCGATCTCGCTGACCGGATCGGTGCCGGACGGGTCCACGAACCACAGCCACTGGCGGGGACCGCCGCGCAGCCGCGACTGGCCGGCCGTCACGACCACGAGCCGGTACCGGAAGATCGGCTCGGTGACCAGGGTCAGGGCCGGGTCGTCAGGCAGGGTCCGCGGGTCGGCGCCGATGGCCACGTCAGCCAGCCGGTTGGCGATCAGGACGGGCATCTCCTTGGTCGCCGCGACGCCCGCCGTGACCTCGACCGAGCCGGCGAACCGCTTGGTGAACGCCTCGGTCAGCGGGCTGATCACGAACTCGGCGATCGTCGAGCTCGACACCACGCGCAGCTGTTCGGGCGCGCCCTGCGCGGCACGGACCGCGGCGTGCGCCTCGGCGCCGAGCACGACGATCTGCGAGGCGGTGGCGAGCAGCCGGGAACCGCCCGCGGTCAGGGTCATGCCGACCGGCCCGCGGGTGACCAGCTGATCTCCCAAGTGCAGGCGGAGCGCCGACAGGGCCTGGGATACAGCCGATTCGCTGACGCCGAGCGCGTTGGCCGCGGCGGTCACCGAGCCGAGCCGGGCCACCAGGACGAACGCGTTCAGCTGGGTAAGCGTCATGGCACTGCCAATTATCACGCACGTGCCGCGCGCTGACCGCCACGCCGGCGGACCGGATGTCATATGGCTGAGGCGGAGCAACTGGTCTTCTCCGCTTAACCGGGCGGGTCAGCTAAAGGACCGACCGGATGGCCGCAGCGGCCACCTCGCGCAGCCGCCCCCGCAACGCGGCTCCGGCGGAACGGCTGGTCTGTGCCTCCACGATTCGCAGGCCGGTGCCCGCCAGCGCCTTGCCCAGGTCCTCGGGCTGGTCCAGCCGCTGGTAGGGCAGGCCGAACGCGGCGGCCACGTGCTCCAGGCTCGCGCCGTGCGGCGTGCCGAACAACCGCTCGAACGAGCCGGTGAACGCGGCCTGCTCGAGCGTGGAAAAGATGCCGCCGCCGTCGTTGTTGACCACGATCAGGCACAGGTCGGGCCGTGGCTCGCTCGGCCCCAGGGCCAGGCCGGGCGCGTCGTGCAGGAAGGCCAGGTCCCCGATCAGGGCGTAGGCCGGGCCGGCGTGGGCCAGCGCGGCCCCGATCGCCGCCGACACGGTGCCGTCGATGCCACTGGTTCCCCGGTTGGCCAGGACACGGACGTCGGCGCGGGCCACGGCGAAAAAATCGATATCCCGAACGGGCATGCTGCTTGCGGCCCACAAGAGTGCGTCTTCGGGGAGGCCGAGGAGCAGATCCCGGGCCAGCCGGGGCTCGGTCAGGTGGTCGGCAGCGTCCAGGACGGCGTCGACCGCGCGCCGGGCCGCGTCGTCGGCCCGCCGCCATCCTTCCAGCCACCGGGTCCTCTCCCCCGGCGCGCCGCGCAGCCGGATCCCGGCGGCCACGTCGGTCGCGGCCCGCTGCGGGTCGGCCCAGCGCCCCGGGCCCTGCGCGATGACCACGTGCCGGGCGACGGGCGCGGCCAGCAGGGCCGACTGCGGGCGGGACAGCCCCGGCCGGCCGGCCGACACCAGGACGTCAGGCGGGTGCGCCGCCATGAACTCGGGGGTGGCGAGCAGGTACTGGTAGGCGGGCAGCGCGTTCGCGCCGCGCCTGGCGCCGGACGACGGCTCGGCGAGCACCGGCCAGCCGGCCTGCCCGGCCAGCTCCACCAGCGCCGCCGCGTCATAGTCGCCGTCGCCGCAGACCACCACGCCGCGTTCGGTCCAGGGCAGCTCAAGCTGCTCAGCGGCGGGACCGGCCGGGCCAAAGCGGGTCCACGGCGCCCCGTCCGGGCGCCCGTCCAGCGATTCGGGCCAGTCATGGTCCCCGGCCGCGCCCGGCAAGCCGGGCGTGAGCGGATCGCGGAAGGCCAGGTTGAGGTGGACCGGCCCGGAACCCTGACCCAGGCCACCCACGCGGCCCGCCGCGTACGCCCAGGCCTGGCAGGCCAGCGAGCGCCAGTAGGCCACCGCCCCGGCGCGCCGTTCGGGCACGCCGGCCTCGCAGAACCAGCGCACCGCGCTGCCGTACAGCTTTATCTGGTCTATCGCCTGGTTGGCGCCGGTGCTCCTGAGCTCGGGAGGCCGGTCGGCGGTGAGCACCAGGAGCGGGACGCCCGACTCGTCGGCCTCGATCACCGCCGGATGGAAGTTGGCCGCCGCCGTGCCCGAGGTGCACAGCACCGCCACCGGCCGCCGGCTCACCTTGGCCAGGCCGAGCGCGGCGAACGAGGCGGACCGCTCGTCGATCCGGACGTGCAGCCGCAGCCGTCCGCGCTGCTCCAGATCACCGAACGCCATGGCCAGCGGCGTGCTCCGCGATCCGGGGGCGAGGACCACCTCGCGCAGCCCGCACCGGGCCAGTTCGTCGCAGAACGCCAGGCCGAACGCTGTGGCGGGGTTCACGAGCGCGGCTCCGCGGTGAGCGGCACCTCGCCGAGGAACTGCGCGGCGGCCGCCGCCCGGTCCCGCCACGGCGCCGGGTCGGTCTCGAACCGGGCCAGCCGGTCCTCGTCCACAGCGGGACGACGGACGGGCAGCTCGCCCGCCTCGGGCACCAGCGGGTCGGCGGTGACGTCTCCGGCCAGCAGCGACATGGTGGCCAGCCCGCACGCGTAGGGCAGTTCGGGCAGCGCGGCGGCCAGCGCTACCCCGGCGGCGAGCCCGACCGAGGTGTCGACCGCGCTGGATACCACGACGGGCAGGCCGCACGCCTCGGCCACCCGCAGCGCGGCCCGGACCCCGCCGAGCGGCTGGACCTTCAGCACTACGATGTCGGCCGCGCCCGCGGCCCGGACCCGGAGCGGGTCCTCGGCGCGCCGGATGGACTCATCCGCCGCGATCGGGACATCGACCTCCCGCCGCAGCTCGGCGAGTTCGTCCAGCGTGGCGCAGGGTTGTTCGGCGTACTCAAGCCCGAACGCGGCCAGGCGCCGCAGCATGCGCGCCGCCTGCCCGGTCCCCCAGCCGCCGTTGGCGTCGACCCGGATCCGGCCGGACGGGCCGAGTGCCTCGCGGACCGCCTCCACCCGCTCGATGTCCGCCGCCTCGCCCTGTCCCCGCTCGGCCACCTTGACCTTGGCCGTCCGGCAGCCCGAGGCGGCCACGATCCGCATCGCCTGCTCAGGCCCCACGGCGGGCACGGTCACGTTCACCGCGATCCGGTCCCGCACCGGCGCGGGCCAGCCCTCCTCCGCCGATTCCAGCGCGCTGGCCAGCCACCGCGCGCACTCGCGCGGCCCGTACTCGGCGAATGGCGAGAACTCCCCCCACCCCGCGGGCCCCTCGACCAGCGCTCCCTCCCGGACCGTAACCCCCCGGAACCTCACCGGCATCGGGATGGCGAACGCCCGCAACCCCGCCAGCATCCCCGGGGTCACGGCCCACCTCCATGACCGTGGGTCATTACCGCTGCTATAGCGCCCCTTTTGACCCACGATGAGGAGTCGGGCGGCGTTCGGTGCAGGACGGCAACCTCCTAAGGTCTGAGAACTAACCTTAACGATCGTGACGAACCGCTCTTTGCACGCGGTCCTCGTGGACCGCCCGGGGCCGCGGCTGCTCGAGTTGCTGGCCGCGGCGCTCGACGGCAGCGGGCCGGCCATCGCGCCGGTTGACGCTAAGCTCCCGCGGTCCCGGCTGGACGCGCTGGTGGAGGCGCTGGCCCCGGGCAGCGTAGAGGGGCCGGACGGTGTCACCACGGGCCGTTCGGGCCAAGAAAAGGGAGTGGCCGAAGGTACGGCCGTGGTGGTAGCTACGTCGGGGTCCACGGGCGTGCCCAAGGGGGTTGAGCTCAGCGCGGCCGCGCTCCTGCACTCGGCGCGGGCCTCGCTGGCCCGGATCGGCGCCCGGCCGGGCCAGCGCTGGCTATGCTGCCTGCCCGCCACGCACGTCGCCGGGCTCCAGGTGCTGGTGCGGTCGCTGGTCAGCGGGACCGACCCGGTGCTGGCCGACCGGGCCGACGCGCCGACGGTCGCGGCCTCCGGCTGCGCGCACGTCTCGCTGGTGCCGACCCAGCTCAGCCGGCTGCTAGCTGTCGACATATCACCATTTACCGGGTTCTCGTCCGTTCTGCTGGGCGGGGCGGCCGCGCCGGCCGGCCTGCTGGCCGCGGCCCGGGCCGCCGGGGTGCCGGTGGTGACCACCTACGGGATGACCGAGACCTGCGGCGGGTGCGTCTACGACGGGATCCCCCTCGACGGGGTACGGGTCCGGATCGGCGACGACGAGCGGATCTGGATCGGCGGCCCGGTGCTGTTCTCGGGTTATCGGCATGAGCTTGAGACGCCAGGTGACGGCTGGTTCCGGACCGGCGACCTGGGCCGCGTGGATCCGGACGGGCGGCTGGTGGTGCGCGGCCGGGCCGATGACGTGATCAACACCGGCGGGCGCAAAGTGGTGCCGGGCGAGGTGGCGGCCGCGCTCCAGGCTCATCCGGGCGTCCGTGACGCGGCGGTCCTCGGCCAACCCGACCCGGAATGGGGCGAACGGGTCGTAGCGGTCGTGGTCCCCGCCGACCCGGCCGAACCGCCGGCCCTCGAATTGCTCCGTCTGCATGTGCAGCAGCGCCTGCCGCGTTACGCTGCTCCGAGCAGGGTCGTGATGGTCGATGCCGTTCCCATGCTTCCTAGCGGGAAGCACGACCTCGCCCGGCTCAGGCGAGAACTGCTACGGCGGGAACAAACTGAGGCGGAGAACGTTACTAATTAGTGCCCGGACAATGTGCCCCGCTGATGACTGCGCGGGGAAACGGGGGTACTTGGTGGAAGCCCGTGAACGACGTGTGGATCGCGTGCGTATCTAGGAGGAGGGAGGTGTCTCATGCCGCAGATCGCCATGGCGACCTCATCGGTCGTCGAAACGGATGAAGAGGCGAGCACGGCCCGTGTGGATGACCTGATCCAGCGGGGACGTAGCCAGGGTCACCTGTCTCTTGCGGAGCTGAGGAACGCCTTTGACCAGGCAGGCCTGACCCCTGCCGAGGGACGGTCCATCCTGCGCGAGCTGGCCGAGTCCGGCGTGCGGCTGGCCAACGAGCTTGGCGACTCGGGGAGCAAGACCCGGTTGGCGCGTTCGGCCGCCCCGGCCCGGGCGGTCAAGGGTGCCGGCGACACTGACACCGAGTCCGGCGATGAGTCCGACCTGGACCTCGCGGACGCGGAGGTGGTGAACCTCGAGGCGGAGGCCGCGGCGCTCGCCGAGGCCGACCGGCTGAGCGAGGTCGACCTTGACGACCAGACGCCCGCCATGGGCGACTCGGTGCACACCTACCTGAAGTCGATCGGCCGGACCAGCCTGCTCACCGCCGAGCAGGAGGTGGACCTGGCCAAGCGGATCGAGGCTGGCCTGTTCGCCGAGCACAAGCTGGACACGGCGACCGAACTGGACGAGAGCTACCGGCGTGACCTGGAGCTGATCGCCGAGGACGGGCGGCGCGCCAAGGCGCACATGCTCGAGGCGAACCTGCGCCTGGTCGTCTCGGTGGCCAAGAAGTACAGCGACCGGGGCCTGTCCCTGCTGGACGTGGTGCAGGAAGGCAACCTGGGCCTGATCCGGGCCGTCGAGAAGTTCGACTACACCAAGGGCTACAAGTTCTCCACCTACGCCATGTGGTGGATCCGCCAGGCCATCCAGCGCGGCTTCGCCGACTCGGCGCGGACCATCCGGCTGCCGGTGCACGTGCTCGAGATGCTCAGCAAGCTGAGTCGGGTCGAGCGTGACATGCACCAGCGGCTCGGCCGCGAGCCGACCCCCGAGGAGCTTGCGGTCGAGCTGGACCGGACGCCGGACCAGATCGAGGAGCTGCTGCGTACCAGCCGGCAGCCGATCAGCCTCGACTCCACCATCGGCGAGGACGGCGAGACCAGCATCGGCGACCTGATCGAGGACATCGACGCGCCCGAGGCCTCCGAGCTTGTCGACCGCCAGCTGATGGCCGAGCAGCTGCGATCGGCGCTGGACGCGCTCACACCGCGCGAGGCCACGATCATGGCCATGCGGTTCGGGCTGTACGACGGCAACCCGCACACCCTGGACGAGATCGGCCGCGCGCTCGGCCTGACCCGCGAGCGGATCAGGCAGCTCGAGAAGCAGTCGCTGTCCAAGCTGCGTCACCCCAGCCGCGCGCAGCCGCTGCTCGACTTCGCGAGCTAACCACTCCCGCTACTTGCCTCCCGACCATGTGCCGGGCCCGACCTCCCGCCGGGCCCGGCACTCGGCTTTCCGGGCTCCTCAGCTGCCTTCCGGGTGCCCGCCGGGCGGCACCTGGTACAGGTCGGTTCCCTCGGCCGAGACCGAGTGGCTGACCTGGCCGCGCGCGGCGAGCACCTCCAGATGCGCGGCGGTCTCGTTCACCGACATGATCTGGCTGAACAGGTCAAGGTCGGCGAACCGCCGCTGCCGTCTGGTCCATTTGAGCGACTGCGCCACCTCGTACGGGGTGGCGTGGCCGGCCAGCACCGCCTGGTGGGTGTCGGCCAGGCGCAGGTCGTGATGAGCGAGCAATTCGTTGACCCGCTCGTGGACGCTGCCGGTGACCGGGCCGTGGGCGGGGAGCAGCCGGGCGTCGGGCAGGTTGAGCGTCCGGGCCAGTGAGCTGAGGTAATCCTGGAGTGCCATCCGGTTGCCCGCCGCCTCGAACCCGATCGACGGCGTGATTTGCGGCAGCACGTGGTCGCCCGCGAACATGAGCCGGGCCGCGGCGTCGTGGTAGACGAGGTGGCCACGGGTATGGCCGGGCGTGTGCACCGCCCGCAAGGTGCGCGTCCGCAGGTCGAGATCGGTCCCGTCGGTCAGCCAGTGGTCCGGGTCCTCCCAGTCGACGATGGCCGGAGGCTGCCGGCTGTGCCCGGAAAGCTCGGCGACCAGCGCCTGCGCGCCCAGCCGGCGCAGGCCCTCCATGCCGAAGAACCGGTTCCCCTGGCCGTTGACCATCTCTCTGGTCGCGATCAGGTTGGCGCGTTCCTCCTCGCCCAGGCTGATCACGCTGTGGAACGTCTTGCGCAGCTCGATCGCCAGCGAATAGTGGTCGATGTGGATGTGGGTGACGAAGAAGTTGCGCACGTCGCCCAGCTCGTAGCCGATCTGGCGCAGCCCCGCGGCGAGCCGCTCGCGCGCCGGGACCAGGGCGATGCCGGCGTCGATGAGGTCGACTCCGCCGGGGTCGGCGATGGCGTAGACGTTTACCGCCTTGCAGCCCGTCCAGCGGCAGCGGCAGCGGGATCCGGTGCACGCCGCCGCCCAGATCTTCCACTCCGGGCTCGATCCAGGCGTACCTGTCCGCCGTCGCATGGCTCATCGTGTCGCTGACCCTTCCCTCGGACCCAAGACCCGGCGAGCCCTGAGCTACCGCTAAATAACGATATCGGGCCGCGCCCCGCTGGCCGGCGTCGCCATGCTCTCTGCCTTCCAGATCGTGGGTCCCGCCGGGAAATGGTCGTCGGCCTGGGTCAGGATCAGCAGGCATCTTTCTAGGCTGAGTTCGAAAATGGCCTCCTCGTCGAAGCCGGGCCAGACCTTCCCGTCGCGCTCGGCCAGGACCTGACCGCGGACCATGCCCGCGGTCTGCGCGTCGGTCATCTCCCGGGCGCGGCCGGTGACCGCGAAGCCGTCGTCGTGCCGGGGCGGCGGGCACGCCTCGCTGTGCAGCGCGAAACGGCCATCGCGGCGCAGGTCGTCCTGCTTCGGTCCCGCCTTGATCAGCAGGTGCAGCCCGGCGGGGCTGATGACCGGGCAGACCGGGTGCACTCGCGGGCCGCCGTCGGGACGGACGGTGGCCAGGAAGGCCAGGCCGATGCCGAACTGGTAGATCTGCTTGCGGCCAGCGTCCGCCAGGAGGGGCTGATGCCGCTCGAATTCGGTCCAGGTGATCATGCTGGTGACGCTACCGGGGTATCGCTGACATCTGATGTCAGCGACTCCGGGTTAAGCTTGACCGGTGCGCGCCGATCGGCTGCTTTCCCTGGTCCTGCTGCTGCAGGCGCGGGGCCGGGCGACGGCCCGGGCGCTGGCGGCCGAGCTCGGCGTGTCGGTCCGGACCGTCTACCGCGACCTGGAGGCGCTGGTCGCGGCGGGCGTCCCCGTGCTCACCGAGTCCGGTCCCGGCGGCGGATGCCGCCTCATGGAGGGCTACCGGTTCCCGCTGCGCGGGCTGCGGCCTGACGAGGCCGAGGCGCTGCTTATCCTCGGCGTCCCCGGCGTCATGCGCGAGCTGGGGCTGGACGTGCCGCTGGCCGCGGCCCAGCATCAGATCCGGGCCACCGCCGGAGGCCAGGACCTGGCCACGGCGGCGCTCGTCCACCTGGACATGCCGCGCTGGTTCGGCGGCCAGGAAGACGTCCCGTGCCTGCGCGACCTGGCCCGTGCGCTGCGGTCCGGCCGGCGGCTGGCCCTGGGGTACCTTGCCTCCGGCGAGGCCGGTGACCCCGAGCCCCGCGTGGTCGGGCCGCTCGGCCTGGTGAACAAGGCGGGCCTGTGGTACCTGGTGGCCGAGTCCGCGGCGGCTTCCGGGATCCGGGTGTTCCGGGTCGCGCGCATCGTCTCGGCCCGGCCATTGGCCGAGCCGTCCGAGCGTCCGGCCGGGTTCGAGCTGGCCGCGTTCTGGCGGCAGTGGTCGGCCGAATTCGAGGCCAGCCGGCCCCGTCTGCTGGTCACGCTCCGCGCCTCGCCCCTGGCGCTGGCCCTCGTCGGAGAGGTCTTCGGCCAGGCCGCCGGGCCCGCACTAGCCGCGGCGCTGCCACCCGACGAGCACGGCTGGCGGGTGCTGACCCTGTCCTTCGAGCACGAGCGCGCCGCCGCCCACCGCTTGGCCGGCTTCGGCGACCAGCTGGAGGTCCTGACCCCGAACTCGGTCCGGACCGGGCTGGTGGCCACGGCTCGCCAGATCCTGGGGCGCTACGATGCCGCAGATCACCCGTCCGGGCCGCTGGCCGGCGCCCGCGACCAGGCCGGGCGGTTCCTGCGCGGCTGGTGGAGCGAGCCGCCCGCCCCGCCCTTTGCCCCCGAGAGCTGAGGCCGTCATGCAGACCTGGGACGCGATCACCGCACGGCGCAACGTCCGGTCCTTCACCGGCCGCCCGATACCAGTGGCCGATCTGGACCGGATCCTAGAGGCGGGCCGCCGGGCCCCGTCCTCGCAGAACTGGCAGCCATGGGACTTCATCGTCGTCACCGAACACGAGCAGCTCCGGGCGCTGGCCCAGGTCTGGCGCGGCGCCAGTCACGTGGCCGGCTCGGCTGCCACCATCGTGGTGATCGGCCCCCCGGCCGACAACCCGTTCGGCCGTGCCCAGCTCGACCTGGGCCAGGCCATCATGGCCATGCTGGTGGCCGCCGCCGACCTGGGCATCGGCAGCTGCCACGCGGGCGTGGCCGACCTGGCGCTGGCCCGCGAGCTGCTGGGCTTCCCCGAGAACCGCGACTGGGCCTTCCTCATCTCGCTCGGCTACCCGGCCGACCGGCCGCTGGCTCCGATCCGCCATCCCGATCGCCGACCGTTCGGCGAGGTCGTCCACCGCGGCCACTGGTAGGCCACTGCCCTCGCGCCACGCATGAACGTCAGCCCCGGCGCTGAACGAGATGAAACCGGGCTTTCACTACGTTCTAGGGTGGTGAAACCCGGGTTTCACCACACTGCGGTTTACGGCGGTTTACGGCGGTTTAGCGGTGAATGCCGTGGCCGAATCGGTGGCGGGTGGCGGGGCGCAGGCGTCGGCGCAGCGAATTGAGCAGAGCGAGGGCTGCGAGGGTGATCACGGTAATCGCGACCGGAGAAGACATACCGAGTATCAGGACCGCTAGCTGGAGGACGGCCGCGCCGATGGCGCAGACCATTACCGCAGCGGCTGCGCAGAACAGTCCCCGTTGAACCATTTCGCACCCCTTTGTGCGCTTTCCTCGCTGTTTACAATTCCAGGCTAGGAATCGAGCGCTACGGGATCGTTACGGGTACGCCGACCGCACCGGCCCACACGTTTTCCCGGCCGTGAGCTTGATCACGCGAACACCCTCGGGCCATGAGGTGTGACCATATCAGCGGGCCGGGCATGGTGCCGCCCCTGTAGCAATTCGCGTTCAAATAACTACCTTAAGCTACCAGCAACGGTGCTCGAGAAGACTTGTCGCAGGCCAGATGGGGATCGGCGCGATCGGCGCCGTGACTTGGATGCATGTTCGGATGCATTTGCATCTGCTCTGTTAGGCTGCACCGTGCAGACGGCAGGCGCCCCCGGTCACGGGCCCGGCGGCGCGAGGTCTGAATTCCCGCGCAATGAGAAGCAAGGAGAACGATGCAGTTCAAGAACGGCATCCCCGCTGATCAGCTCGTCTCCGCTGCGTGGCGTAAGAGCACGGCGAGCAATCCGAGCGGGAGCTGTGTCGAGGTAGCCGAGCTCGGCGGCGGCGAGATCGCCGTCCGCAATTCCCGGCACCCCTCGGGGCCTGCACTGATTTACACCCGAGCCGAGATCACGGCGTTCTTGGCCGGGGTGAAAAACGGCGAGTTCGATGACTTGTACCCGAACCCCGGTGGTACTGTCACGTTATTGCCTATATGTCACTTATGGTGGCCTGACGACGCGGTGCCGCAGTGATATCGTGCTGCATGTGCATCCGCCGTTGTCGTTCGGCTTACGGGTGGCGGCACGGCAGTGACCGGTCGGCAGGACGAGCGGGCACTGGGCGTCAAACTACCGGCTCTCGGAGTGAGGATGAGCACGGACGGCGAGCCACCTGCCGACATTGCCGGCCCTACCGTGCCGCGTATGATCCTCGGCAACCAGCTGCACCGCTTCCGCGAGGCGGCCGGCATCTCACCGGACCGGGCTGGCTACGAGATCCGGGCGTCCCGGTCCAAGATCAGCCGGATGGAGAACGGCAAGGTCGGGTTCAAGGAGCGTGACGTCGCCGATCTGCTCGACCTGTACGGCATTACCGACGACGAGACCCGCGGCGGCCTGATGACGCTGGCCCGGCAGGCGAATGCCCCGGGCTGGTGGTCCAAGTACGGCGGCGACATCATGACCGACTGGTTCGAGGAGTACCTCGGGCTCGAGGCCGCCGCCTCGGTTATCCGCGCCTTCGAGCTGCAATTCGTGCACGGCTTGTTCCAGACCGAGGCCTATGCGCGCGCCGTCACCCTGCTCGGCAACACCGGCGCGCCCGCCGACGAGATCGACCGGCGGGTGAGCCTGCGGCTCAAGCGCCAGGACCTGCTCACCGGTCCCCGGCCGCCGCAGGTGTGGGCGGTCCTGGACGAGGGGGCGCTGCGCCGCCCGTTCGGGGGCCGGTCGGTGATGCGGGGCCAGCTGAACTGGCTCATCGAGGTATCCGAGCTGCGCCACGTCACCATCCAGGTGGTGCCGTTCAGCCGCGGCGGGCACGCCGCGGCCGGCGGGTCGTTCACCGTGCTGCGCTTCGGTGACGACGACGTGCCGGACGTGGTGTACATCGAGCAGCTCACCAGCGCCCTGTACCTGGACAAGCGCGAAGACGTGGATCACTACCTCGAGGTCATGAACCACTTGTCCACTGAGGCTCTTACGCCCGCCCAGATCCCGCAGTTCCTGGCCGAGATCATCAAGGAAACCTGAGGTTTCCGCACCGACCCGGACCGGTCCCGCGGCAGACGAGCCGTCTGCCGCGGGACACCGGTAATCCTCACCAAGCGTAATGCTCCGGGGCGGGACGGTAGCCGGGGAACAGATCGTCGAGCCGCTTGAGCACGTCGTCATCGAGTTCGAGGGTCACGGCGCGCCGCGCGTCGTCGAGCTGGGCGAGGGTTCGCGGCCCGATGATCGGCCCGGTGACACCCTCCTGGTGCAGCAGCCAGGCCAGCGCCACGTTGGCCGGCTCCTCGCCAAGTCCGTCACACAGGTCCTCGTAGGCCGCGATCTGCTCGCGGTTCTGCTCAAGCGTCTGCGCGGCCCGGCCGACCAGACGGCGGCGCCCTTCGCGCTCCTTGCGGAGCACGCCGCCGAGCAGCCCGCCCTCCAGCGGCGACCACGGGATGACGCCGACGCCGTACTCGATCGCCGCGGGCAGCACCTCAAGCTCGATCTGCCTGGTCAGCAGGTTGTAGATGGACTGCTCGCTGACCAGGCCGAAGAAGCCGCGCGCGGCCGCGCTGTCGTTGGCCTGCGCGATATGCCATCCCGCGAAGTTGGACGAGCCGACGTAGATGACCTTGCCCTGGGCGACGAGGACCTCCATCGCCTGCCAGATCTCGTCCCACGGGCTATCCCGGTCGATGTGGTGCATCTGGTACAGGTCGATGTGATCAGTCTGCAGCCGGCGCA
The DNA here is from genome assembly GCA_963819785.1 of uncultured Actinomycetes bacterium. Lineage (GTDB taxonomy): Bacteria > Actinomycetota > Actinomycetes > Streptosporangiales > Streptosporangiaceae > Palsa-504. Next base: position 633,803 of record CAWFXW010000037.1, read on the forward strand.
GCGACGCGTCGCAGGCACGCCGGATGTTCAGCGCGGACAGCTTGCCCTCGTTGGGCCAGGCTCCCATCGCCCCGTACAGCTTGGTGGCCAGGACGGTCCGTTCCCGCCGCCCGCCGCCGCCCGCGAACCACTCGCCGATGATCTCCTCGGTCCAGCCCGCGTGAGCCTCGGAGTTCTGGCTGATCTGACCGGGCGGACTCTGTACGCCGCCGTAGCGGTTGGCGGTGTCGAAGAAGTTGATGCCGAGCTCGTGCGCGTGATCCATGATCGCGTGCGCCTCGGCGGGCGGGGTCAGCGGCCCGAAGTTCATCGTGCCCAGGCAGAGGCGGCTTACCGACAGACCCGAACGGCCTAGGTGGACGTATTCCATGCCCTTAGCCTTTCACGGCGGCGCGATTCGCCTGGCGGTGGGCGGCGACCCGCTCGCGGGTGCCGCAGGCGGCCGAGCAGTAACGCCGTGCGGCGCCCCGGCCCACGTTCACGAACGGCCTGGCGCAGGACGGCGACGCGCAGATACCGGCCGGCGGGGCCTGCCGCTCGGCCAGGAGCACGGCCAGGGCTAGGCAGGACGAGGTCAGGATCGTTTCGCCCCACAGCGCGTCGTCGCTGCTGTCCACGTGCAGGTGCCAGCCGGACGTTCCGCCGTGGTTGGTAAGCCGCGGCGGATGAGCGCGCCCGGCGAGCAGACTGTTGATCACCGTCGCGGCCGCAGTCGCATCCTCGGCGGTGAAGACCTCGCGCAGTTCCAGTGCGGCCTGGCGTAGCAACTCCAGCGAGGCCGGGGAGATCTCGACCGGCTCCGGCTCACCGTGCGCGCGCAGCACGTCGATCACCGCCGTGCGCTCCTCGACGCTGCCGGGCGAGAGCCGGTTACCCGCCCGGGGTAGCAGCACGGCGAGGACGTCGGCCGCCCGCTGCGCGGTGCCGTGCACGCTGCCCAGCGGGGCACCCTCGTTACTCACGAGAGATAGTGTAACGTGTTTTTGTGAAATCCAGTTACATGCTTGGACGAGCGCTGTTGAAGTACCTGGGCGGCACGGCGCTCTCCCGGGCGGGCGATGAGATGACGGGACCTGCCCTGCTGCTGGCTGGGTTCGCGGTGACTGGCAGACCGGCCGTGGGCTCTGCGCTGCTGGCCGCCCTGACCATCGCCGCCGCGGTGGGCGGCCCGCTGTTCGGCGCACTGCTGGACCGCAGCCCGCGTCCGGACCGGGTGCTCGCCGTGACCCTGGCCGCCTACGCGCTAGGCGTCATCGCGATGGCGGCCGCGGTGGGCCGGCTTCCGGTACCGCTGGTGGTGGTGATCGCACTGGCCGCCGGCCTGTTCAACCCGGCGGTGGCGGGCGGCTGGACCGCGCAGCTGCCCCGCATCGTGACCGGGTCCGCACTCAGCCGTGGCTTCGCGCTCGACGCCATGACCTACAGCGCTGCCAGCCTGGCCGGCCCGGCGCTGGCCGCCGTGATCGCCGCCGGGCTCGGCGCCCGGACTGCGATCCTCGTCGCGGCGGCCCTGGTCATCCTGGCCGTGCCGTCGGCCTGCTGGCTGTCACGCTATCGCCCGGCGCAGGCCAGCGGGCCGCGCCCGGCCCCTCACCGGCAGGTGGCCGCGGGGTTCGCGGCCATCGTCACCCGGCGCCCGCTGCTGCGGGCCACGGTCACGTCCGTGGTGTCCTACACCGGAATCGGGATGCTCCTGGTGTGCTGCCCCGTGCTCGGCGCGCAGCGGCTGGGCGGATCAGCCCGTGGCGCGCTGCTGATCAGCGCGATCGCGGCTGCCTCGCTGATCGCCAACTGGATCGTGGCGCGCTGGCTGCCGCGAGGCCAGCCGGACGTTCGTGTCCTGGCCAGCACGGTGGTGATCGGGGTCAGCATGGCCGCGGCAGCGGCTGCGCCGGGCTGGCTGACCCTGGCCGCGGTCGCGCTGGGCGGGGTCGGCGAGGGGCCGCAGCTGACCGCGCTGTTCGCGGTGCGGCACCGGGAGTCCCCCGAACACCTGCGCGGTCAGATCTTCACCACCGCGGCGAGCCTGAAGATCGGCGGGCTGGCCGCCGGGGCGGCGCTCGCCGGTCCGCTGGCCGGGCGATCGGTGACCGCCTGCCTGCTGGCCGGGGCCGGGTTCGAGCTATGCGCCGCGGCAGCCTACGTCCTGGTCGCCCGCCGCCGAAGGCGGTTAAACCAGCACCGCCGCCGAAGGCGGTCAAACCAGCACCGCCGCCGAAGGCGGCCACACCAAGACGGCGGGCGGCACGAACCGGACTTCGGGCGGGTACCACGGCCCGTTCGGAAGAATGACGGTTAGAATGGTGGGGTGCGATGCATTTCGGGTGCTCAGTGGTGGCCGGCCGGTTAGGACGGCCCGCTTTCACCCGTGTCTGAGGCCGTCCGGATGGGCGGCCTTTTCTCATGCCACCAGGCCTGCTCGTCCGGACCCGACGGAGAGGACGACGAGGAATGAGTACGGGGGTCGCGCAGCGACGTTCGGCCGAGCTTGAGGAGCTGATCGAGCGGGATGCCTCGCGGTTCCGCATCCTGACCGGGGACCGGCCGACCGGGCAGCTGCACCTTGGCCACTACTTCGGCACCCTGCGTAACCGGGTCCGGCTGCAGGACCTCGGCGCCGAGGTGTTCGTGCTGATCGCGGACTACCAGGTGCTGACCGACCGGGACAGCGCCGAGCGCCTGGATGAGTACGTGACCGGCCTGGTGCTCGACTACCTGGCCATCGGGCTGGACCCGGCGCGGACCGTGCTGTTCGCGCATAGCGCGGTGCCCGCGCTCAACCAGCTGCTGCTGCCGTTCCTGAGCCTGGTTTCGGTCCCGGAGCTTGAGCGCAATCCGACGGTCAAGGACGAGATCGCGCACTCGCGCCAGGCAGCGGTCAGCGGCCTGATGCTCACCTATCCGGTGCACCAGGCGGCGGACATCTTGTTCGGCAAGGCGAACCTGGTGCCGGTGGGTCAGGATCAGCTGCCCCACCTGGAGCTCACCCGGGTCATCGCGCGCCGGTTCAATACCCGGTACGAGACGGAGGTGTTCCCGGTGCCCGACGCGCTGCTGTCGGCGGCGCCGCTGCTGCTCGGCACCGACGGCACCAAGATGAGCAAGAGCCGCGGCAACGCCATCGCGCTGGCGGCCACCGCCGATCAGACAGCCCGGCTCATCCGTGGCGCCAAGACCGACGCCGAGCGGTACATCAGCTACGACCCGCAGCGCCGGCCGGAGGTCTCCAACCTGGTGCTGCTGGCTGCGCTGGCCCTCGGGTGCAGCCCCCAGGACGTGGTCGCCGATCTGGGTACCGGCGGCGCGGCGGCGCTCAAGGACACGGTCACGATGGCGGTGAACGAGCTGCTGGCCCCGATCCGGGCCCGTCGCGCCGAGTACGCGCGCGACCTGAGCTACGTCCGCCAGATCCTGCGGGAGGGCAACGAGCGGGCCGACGCGATCGCCTCGGCCACCCTGGACGAGGTCCGGGCGGCCATGGGCATGCGCTACTGAGGCTCCCCGATGACCACGGGCGTCTCCAGGACCCGGTTAGCGCCGGCCGGACGTTCGGCACCGCACAGCGTGAACGACCCGTGCAGGACGAGCCGGTCGGAGGCGCCGCCGATCGCGACCCCGATCGCACCGGGTTCGACCACACGGGTGCCGTCGAGGCCGCAGAACGCGGTGCGGTCGGCGTGCAGCCGGAAGGTGACCCGGCGGGCCTGGCCGGGCTCGAGCGGGACCCGGGCGAAGCCCGCCAGCCAGCGCACCGGCCGGACCACCTGGGCCAGCGGGTCGCTCAGGTAGAGCTGGACCACCTCGGTGCCCGCCCGCTCCCCCGTGTTCCGCACCGTGCAGCTGATCTGCGCCGTCCCGTCCTTGGCCGGGACCTCGCCTGGCCAGATATCCAGGTCGGCGTACTCGAAGCTGGTGTAGGACAGCCCGTGGCCGAACGCGAACAGCGGTAGCGGATCGACCGAACTACCCGGGTGCCGGTCGGCCAGCCGGGGGCGCAGGTAGGAGGACGGCTGGCCGCCTGGCAGAACGGGCAGCTCCACCGGCAGCCGTCCGCTGGGCACCACCCGACCGGACAGCACCCCGGCGATCGCCCGGCCGCCCTCCTCGCCGGGGAAGAACGCCTGCACGGCCGCGGCGAGCTGCCCGGACAGCGGGCCGATCGCGTAGGGCCGGCCGGTCACCAGGACCAGCACGACCGGCTTGCCGGTGGCGACCAGGACCCGGAGCAGGTCCTCCTGTACGCCGGGAAGCCGCAGGTCAGAGACATCGCAGCCCTCCCCGGAGGTACCCCGGCCGAACAGTCCGGCCTGATCTCCGAGCACGGCCACCACCAGGTCGGCCTCGGCGGCGTGCGCGGCGGCGTGCGCGAAGTCCGAGCGGTCCTGCGCGCGCACGTCGCAGCCGCGCGCGTGCGAGATCGTCGCGGCCGGCAGCTCGTCCGCCAGCGCGTCGAGCAGCGTGGCGACGTGCACGCCGTCGACGGCCTCGGGATAGCGGTCGCCGAGGTGGCGGGCCATGCTGTAGCAGCCGAAGAAGGCCAGCGGGTCGGCGGCCAGCGGTCCGACGACCGCGATGCTAATGTCCGGCCGCAACGGCAGGACCGGGTCGGCGCCTGCCGCGGCGGCGTTGGCCAGCAGCACCACCGATTCCTCGGCCAGCCGCCGGGCCAGGGCCCGGTGCGCGGGCGGGTCCAGGTCATCCGGCGCGCCGGACTCCTCCGGAAGTGACCAGCCGGGGTCGAGGAGCCCGAGGTCACACTTCTGCCGGAGCACCCGGGCCGCGGCCCGGTCCACCAGCTCGGCCGGGACCAGGCCGTCGCGAACCGCGCCGGCCAGCTCGGGGCCGTAGCACCGCACGCTGGGCAGTTCCACGTCCATTCCCGCGGCCAGGGCCAGCGCCGCGGCCTGCGCCGGGGACCCGGCCACGCCGTGCTGGGTCTGCAGGAAGCCGATCGCGAAGTAGTCGGAGACGACCACCCCGTCAAAGCCCAGCTCGTCTCGCAGCAGGCTGGTCAGCACCGCGCGGTCCCCGCTGACCGGGACGCCGTCCACGTCGGTGTAGGACGGCATCACCGAACGGGCCCCGCCGAGGCGCAGCGCCATCTCGAACGGCATCAGCATCACCTCGGCGAACTCCCGTGGCCCCATGCTCACCGGGGCCAGGTTGCGGCCGGTCCGGGACGCGGAGTAGCCGGCGAAGTGCTTCAGGGTGGCCTCAATCCCGGCCGACTGCAAGCCGCGGACATAGGCGGTGCCGATGCACCCGACCAGGTAGGGATCCTCGCTGATCGTCTCCTCGATCCGTCCCCACCGCATGTCGCGGGCCACGTCGAGGACCGGCGCCAGGCCCTGGTGGACGCCCACCGAGCGCATGCTGGCCCCGATGGCCCCCGCCATCTCGCGCACCAGCTCGGGGTCGAAGGACGCGCCCCAGGCCAGCGGGGTCGGGAACACCGTGGCCCGCCAGGCGGCGAAGCCGGTCAGGCACTCTTCGTGGGCGACCGCGGGGATGCCGAACCGGCTCGCCCCGGCGATCTGGGCCTGCAGCTCGCGCAGCGTGCTCAGCGCCGCGGCGGGGATCAGCGGCCGGGTGCCGAACACCCGGGTGAGCTGTCCCAGGCCGTCGCGGATGACGTCGGCCAGCGGCCGCGCGGCCGCGCTCATCTCGCCCTGCATGGGGGCGACGTCGCCATCGGTGGGCTGGTCGCCGACCCAGATGCTGGTCAGCTGGGCGACCTTCTCCTCCAGCGTCATCCGGCCGAGCAGGTCCGCAACCCGCTCCGCGGCCGGCCGCGCGGGGTCGCGCCAGATCTCCGCCGTGATCGTGTCAGGACCGGCCCGCAGGCCGCTCACCTGGCGGTCCCGGGGACAGGCCCGGTGGATTCCCGCATGATCAGCTCGGTCGACAGCTCGACCCTTCTGCTGCGCAGCGGCCGGTCCTCGATGATCTCGCCCAGCATCTGGGCCGCCGCCCGGCCCATCTCGGCCAGCGGCTGGCGCACCGTGGTCAGCGGCGGTGAAACCCAGCGGGCCACCGGCAGGTCGTCGAAGCCGACCACGCTGAGGTCCTGCGGGATCCGCAGGCCCCGCTGCCTGGCCGCCTCGTAGACGCCCAGGGCTTGCTGGTCGCTGCCCGCGAAGATCGCGGTCGGACGTTCGGGCAGGTCGAGCAGCTCGCCGCCGCACCGGAACCCGCCCTCGTGCTGGAAGTCGCCGTGCCGGACCAGCGCCGGGTCAAAGCCGATGCCGGCCCGTTCGAGCGCCGACCGGTATCCGTCGATCCTGGCCCGGCTGCACAGGTAGTCCTCCGGCCCGGCGATGGCCGCGATCCGGCGGTGCCCGAAGTTCAGCAGGTGCTCGGTGGCGGCCAGGCCACCGGCCCAGTTGGTGGCGCCCACGCTGGCCAGTTCCGGCGGCGGCGGGTTCACCGGGTCGACCACCACCAGCGGGATGCCGCCGCTGCGCAACTGCTCCAGCTGCCCCGGGGTCAGCTCGGAGGTGACCAGGATCACCCCGTCGGTGTCGTGGCTGGCCAGCGCGCTGGTCCAGCTGGCCGGCCGGGCGTTGCCGTGCCGGACGGCCGACACCGCCACGCCGGTCTCGTGGCTCGCGCCCCAGTCTTCGACGCCGCGCAGGATCTCCACCGCCCACGGGCTGTCCAGGCCGTTGAACACCAGGTCGATCAGGCCGGACCGGCGCTGCCTGCGGGTTCCGGCACGCAGGTAGTGGTGCTGGTCAAGCAGCCGCTCCACCTTGGCGCGCGTGGCGGCCGCGACATCGGGGCGCCGGTTGACCACCTTGGACACGGTAGGCAGCGAGACTCCCGCCTCGGCCGCGATGGTGGCCAACGTGATGCGGCGCCGCGACGCATCCTCCCGGCTGGTACGCGGCACAGTAGGCACAGTAGTAGCCCGGTTGGGCGCCTGCTCCCTGCTGGACGGCACTGCGTCACCTTCCCACCGTTTTCGAAATAATTTCGATAACGGTATCGTAACCCATCGCGGCGCGCTAGTCATCTGCTCACGCCTGCATAAGGCCTAGTTTCACGGCACTTAACACGACGGAAACTAAGGCATCGGCCGATCGTGTTCCGAAACCTGGTGGAGAAACTTTCGAGGATCTCTCCCGCCGCGCCCACGGTACCGGTCTGAACACTCCCGGCGCGGGCTGCGCGCCGCCCGGCGCTGCCGCGCGGTCCGTGGCAGGGTGGGTCCGTGGACCTCGTGACGTCGCTGCGCCAGGCCGGAGTGGCCCGTGGCGACCTGGTGGGGCTGGTCGTCTCCCCCGCCCTGGGCCTCGGCGTGGCGACCGCCGAACGGGCCTGGCCGGTCGTTTCCGGCAGTGCCGCCGAGCTCGCCGCGGACGTGGGCCGGGCCGATGAGGCACTGCGGCCGCGCTGGGCCGCCTGGTCCGGCCAGACCGCGTCGCACCTGGTGGCCAGCGGCGTCCGCCTGGCCACGTGCTGGGACATCGCGGCGGCGCACCGGCTGCTGTTCGGCGGCTGGCGCGCCGATCCGGGCCTGGCCTGGGCCCGGATCCGCGGCCTGGACACGCAGACGCTGCCCGCCAGCGGCCCGCTCGACCTGTTCGCGATGTCCGGTCCGGACGACGGGGACGACGATGATCCGGTGGCGCCGGACGGGTACCTGCGGCCCGAGTGGGTCAGCGGCGGATGGGCGGAGCATGCCGGCCGCCTGGCCCGGTGGGCGGAGCTGGCCCGGACCGTGGCCGGGTTGCAGCAGGATGCGCTGGCCGCCCTGCCCGGCCGGCCGATGGCGGTACCCACGGCCCGGTCGGAGTCCACCGCCGAGCTGCTGTGCACCGAACTGGCCGCGGATGGCCTGCCGATGGACCGCGCGCTTGCCGAGCAGGTGCTTGGTTCCTATATCGGGCCCCGGCCGCGCAACGACGCCGAGGCGGTCGCCGCCCGGACCGCGCGCGACAACGAGGTGCTGCGGCACGCGCCCGCCGGGACCACCGCCGACCTGCGCAGTCCGGCCCAGGTCAAGTCGCTGCTGGCCCGCATCGGCGTGGACGTGCCGGACACCCGGGCGTACCGGCTGCGCGAGCTGCGCGACACCCACCCGCTGGTCGCGGCCCTGCTGGAGTGGCGCAAAGCCGAGCGGATCGCGACCACCTACGGGTACGCGTGGCTGGACGAGAGCCTCGGCGCCGACGGGCGGCTGCGCGGCGCCTGGACCGGATGCGACGGTGCTGCGGGCCGGATGACCGCGTTGGCCGGCCTGCACAACATGCCGGCCGCGATGCGCCGGGCGGTGGTGGCAGCAGACGGGCACGTCTTCGTCCGGGCCGACCTGGGCCAGATCGAGCCGCGGGTGCTGGCCGCGGTGTCCGGGGATCAGGCCCTGGTCGTGGCGGCGCGCGCCGACGACCTGTACGCTCCGGTCGCCGCGCAGCTCGGCGTGGACCGGCCGACGGCCAAGGTGGCGGTGCTCGGCGCGATGTACGGGCAGACCACCGGGTTCGGCGCGCAGGCGCTGCGCCGTCTCAACGCCGCCTACCCGGTCGCGATGGCCTACCTGGACGCGGCCGACCGGGCCGGGCGGGCCGGGCGTGACCTGCGGACCTACGGCGGTCGCCTGATCGTGCTGACCCCGTCAGAACCGCGCAGCCCCAGCCGGGCCGCGGCCTACGGCCGGTACGCGCGCAACGCGATGATCCAGGGCGCGGCGGCCGAGATGTTCAAGATGTGGGCGGTGACGGTCCGGGCCCGGTGCGGCCATGTAGACGCGCGCGTCGTGCTGTGCCTGCACGACGAGCTGCTCGTGCACTGCCCGGCCGCGCACGCCGAGGAGGTGTCCCGGATTGTCGAGGACTGCCTGCGCGAGGCCGCGCAGCGCTGGGCCCCCGGTTCCGGCGTCCGCTTCATCTCCGACACCACCATCGTCGGCTGCTGGTCCGACGCCAAGCCCGCGCCGACTTCCCCCGCCTAGCCACGTACTCATTCTGATGGCCCGTGGGCCGGGCAGCCCGGCCGTTCGGGTCTTGTGGCACACAACCCCCGGTAGGCGGGGGTCGTGGCCCACGCACCCCGCCCGGCGAGCTCGCGGGTTTGGGGGTTGTGGCATACGAGCCCCTATTACTACGGGGGTTGTGGCACACGCACCCCATGCGAAGGCGTGATCCCGGCAAAGCCAGGGTTCGCTAGCGGGCGGTTTTGCCCTCGCGCAGGGACTGGACGGTCTTGGTGATACGCGTGGTGCGGGTGTCGGGTTTCTTGGCCTCGGTGATCCAGCGCACCCATTCCTTGCGGTGGCTGTACGCCAGGGCCTCGAAGGCGGCCCGGGCCGCGTGGTCCCGCGCGAGGGCCGCCGCGAGGTCGGCGGGCACCTCGACCTCCCGGGGTGCGTCGTCGAGATCGAGGTCGACGTCAACCTCATCCCCGGCGGCGATCCCGGCCGCGGCCCGGTTCTCAGCGCTCAGCGAGATCAGGAAGCGCCCGCCCATCCGGGCCACGGTGGTCCGGTAGGAGTAGTCGCCGATGGTGACCCGTACCGGCGGGCGCTGACCCTGCCCGAGCCGCGCGACGATCTCGGCCGGGACCTCGATCCCGGTCGCGGTCTTACCGTTCAGCTGCACCGTTGTGTGGAATTTCATGTGGCACCCCAGTCTCCTGGCGCATGGGCACAGTATCTCTAGCGCGGGTCGAGGGCGGCGGCGTAAATGACGGCGTCGCGGCCGCCATGCACGGTGGCCCGCTTCTCGGGGCGGAGCCCGATCTTCTCCGCGACGCGCTGTGATGGCCGGTTGTCGGGGTGGATGATCGCGATCAGCCGGGTGGCGCCGAGTACGTCGCGGGCGAAGTCGCGCGAGGCGGCCGCCGCCTCGGTGGCGCAACCGCGGCCTTGCAGCGCGGGCAGCACGTGGTAGCCGACCTCCATCTCGGTGACGCCGTCGACCAGTTGCGGCGTGAGGCCGCAGTCGCCGACGAAACCGCCGTCGGCCGTGCTCAGCACCCACAGGCCGTACCCGTGCGTGCGGTACAGGGCGCGGTTCCAGTCGACCCACTGGACGGCTTCATCCCGAGTCTTGGGGCGCGGGTAGTAGGTCATGACCTCGGGGTCGCCGAGCAGGAGGGCCATGTCGTCCAGGTCGTCTGGCGCCATCTCACGGAACGTCAGCCGGGCTGATTGCGGGTGCATGAGACGACGGTAGCCGGTACTCCCATCCTTCTTGCCAGGCGAAGTCCTCGGCCACGAGGTCCTCCAGCGGGACGCCGCTCAGGAGGTGGTCAAGCGCCCACCGAGTGGCGACGTGCCCGATGACCAGCACCCGCTGCTCGTCCCAGCACCGCGGCAGGTCATCGAGGAATAGCCCGACACGTGCCACGGCCTGACGCCAGCATGGCTCCATCCTCCCCGTCACATCCGGGGCCCGGCGCCTGTCATCTGATACGACTGACAGCTACGCAGGAAGGCAAGCGATGGACGAACGTGACTGGCTGGCGGCACGCTTTGAGGAGAACCGGCCCGGCTGCGGGCCGTCGCCTACCGCGTGCTCGGCTCGGCCAGCGAGGCGGACGATGCCGTGCAGGAGGCCTGGCTGCGGTTCAGCCGGGCCGGCGCCGACGAGGTGGAGAACCTGGGCGGCTGGCTGACCACGATCGTGGCCCGGGTGTCACTGAACATACTGCAGTCGCGCAGGCTACGCCGTGAGGACCCGATCGACGCCGGTGCCGGCGACGCGGTCGCGGGCGGGACGGATCCCGAGCAGGAGGCGGTGCTGGCCGACTCGGTAGGCCTGGCCCTGCTGGTGGTGCTGGACACACTGACCCCGGCCGAACGGCTCGCGTTCGTGCTGCACGACATGTTCGCCATGCCCTTCCACGAGATCGCCCCGATCGTGGACCGCTCGCCCGCGGCGGCCCGGCAGCTGGCCAGCCGGGCCCGCCGCCGGGTCCAGCAGGCCGACACTCCGCCCGGCGCCGCGGTCACCCGGCGGCGCGAGATCGTCGGCGCGTTCCTGGCCGCCTCCCGCGCCGGTGACTTCGACGCGCTGCTGGCCCTGCTCGACCCGGACATCGTGCTGCGGGCCGACAGCATCGCCACCCAGATGAGCGGGATCAGCGAGGTGCGCGGCGTGACGGCCGCCGCGGCCACCTTCTCCGGACGAGCCAAGGGAGCCAGCCTGGCGTTCATTGACGGCGTTCCCGGGATGATGTGGGCCCAGCGTGGCCAGGTCCGCGTCGTGTTCGACTTCATCATCAGCGGCGGCAGGATCGTGGCCATCGAGATAATCGCCGATCCCGAGCACCTGGCTCAGCTCGAGGTCGTCCCGGCTTAAATTCGGTGAACCGGTAGCCGCGGTCATGCCGGAGCTGACGGGGGCACGGCGTTGGCCCGCACCACGTCGGAATAGAAGCGCGCGCTGGACTTGAGGATGCGGCGCTGCGTGCCGAAGTCGACGTAGATGATCCCGAACCGCTTCTGGTAACCCCAGGCCCACTCGAAGTTGTCCAGCAGAGACCAGACGAAGTAGCCGGCCAGGCTGACCCCGTCCTTGATGGCACGCGCGGCCGCCTCCAGGTGCACGTGCAGGTACCTGACCCGCTCGATGTCGTCGACCTCGCCCTGCGGGTTCACGTAGTCCTCGGCCGCCCGGCCGTTCTCTGTGATGTACAGGGGCAGCCCCGGCGCCTGCTTGGACACCTCCTGGAGGATCTCGTACAGCCCGTCGGCGTCGACCAGCCAGCCCATCGTGGTCCGTTCCAGTTGGCCGGGCCGGTACTCGACCACGCCCGGCACCCCGCTGCGGGCTGGCTCCTCGTTCGCCCGCAGGTCGCTTGGGTCGCCGGCCCGCAAGAAGATCGGCGAGTAGTAGTTGACGCCCAGAAAGTCCAGCCGCTGGCCGATCGTGGCCAGGTCCCCGTCGGCGACCAGCGCGGGCGGCGGGAGCATGGCGGCCGGCGCGTGCGCCGGGTACCGGCCGTGCAGCACCGGATCGAGGAAGATCCCGTTCACCATCGCTTCGGTGATGAGCCGGGCGCTTTCCACCTCACCCGGCCCGCCGTCGCCGAGCACGCGGATCGGGTGCAGGTCCAAGGTAATGCCGACCTCGGCCGCGCCGGCGGCCCGCAGTGCCTGGGTGGCGAGCCCGTGGCCGACCAGCAGGTGATGCGTGGCGGCGGCCGCGGCGGCGGCATCACGCAACCCGGGGGCATGCTGGCCGTGACGGTAGCCGTTGTTGGCCACCACCTGCGGCTCGTTCACCGTGATCCAGCGGGCCACCCGGTCACCAAACGCCCCGGCGCACAGGGCGGCGTAATCGGCGAACCGGTGGGCGGTGTCGCGCACCGCCCAGCCGCCGTCGTCCTGCAGTTCTTGTGGCAGGTCCCAGTGGTAGAGCGTGACCGTGGCCGCGATGCCGCGCTCGCCGAGTTCGTCAAGCAGCGCGTGGTAGTAGTCCAGGCCCTTAGTGTTGGCCGCGCCGCGACCGCCGGGCTGGACCCGCGGCCAGGAGATCGAGAACCGGTAGGCGCTCAGACCGAGCGAGGCCATCAGCGCGACGTCCTCCCGGTACCGGTGATAGGAGTCGCATGCGATGTCGCCGGTGTCCCCGCCACGGACGTTGCCCGGCGCGTGGCTGAACGTATCCCATACCGACGGGCCCCTGCCGTCGATGCTGGCCGCCCCCTCGATCTGGTAGGCGGCCGTCGCCGATCCCCAGGCGAAGCCTTCGGGGAACTGCAGGGCGCCGTCGGAATCAGTCATCGGCTTCTCCCTCTGGGTGACCAAGGTCCCTTGACCGTCCTTGGGCTGAGGGTTAGTGTAAGCGCTTAGATTTCTTGTGTAAACGTTTACATTCCGTTTATGCGAGGGATGCCAGCAATGTCGCTGATGAGGGAAAAGTGGTTACTCTCTACGACGTCGCGCGCCTGGCCGGCGTCTCCACCGCCACCGTCTCCCGGGTGGTGCACGGCCAGGACCGGGTGCGTGAATCGACCCGGGCCCGGGTCCAGCAGGCCATCGAGGAGCTCGGCTACGTCCCTGATGGCGCCGCCCAGAGCCTGTCCCGCCGCCGCAAGGACATCATCGGGCTGGTGTGTGTCGAGCGCGAGGTCGACCACATCGACATCGAGAACGCGGGCATGCTGTACAACGACGAGATCCTGCGCGGCGTCGAGTCGTGCATCCGGCACCGCAACTGGTCGCTGCTCATCACCTTCATGCAGGGCGACCGGCCCGATTTCTCCCGGCTGGATACCCTGTCCGGCAAGGTCGACGGGATCCTTATCGGTGAGGGCTTCCTGGCCTCCAATGTCATCGAGCGCCTAGCCGCACGAGTACCCCTGGTCATCATCGCCGGGCCCCCGAGCGAGCGGGCGGCCGACGTAGTAGCGGCAGACAACTTCTCCGGCTCCGCGGCGGTCATCACCCATCTCATCGCCGACCACGGCAAGCGGCGTCTGTTCCACCTGGACGGCCCGCAGAACTCCCCCGACGCGGGCGAGCGCCGGCGGGCCCTGGAGTACGTCCTGCGCGGTCATCCCGAATGCCAGCTGGTCGGCTCCAGGCAGGGCATCCTGAGCGTGCGCAGCGGCGAGCTGGCCGGGGAGAGCCTGCTGGCGCGATACGGCCCGGCGCTGCCGGACGCGGTGGTGTGCGCCAACGACCAGATGGCCATCGGTGTCCTGCGGGCCTTCGCGGCCGGCGGCGTGCGCGTCCCCCAGGACGTGGCCGTGGTCGGGTTCGACGACATCGCCCTCGGCAGCCTTTACGACCCGACGCTGACCACCGTCTATCAGCCTATGCGCATGCTCGGCGCACGGGCCTGTACCCGGCTCCTGGACCGGATCACCGACCCGGACCTGAGCCCGGCCTTGGAACTGCTACCGACCGAGCTGGTACTGCGGTCCAGCTGCGGGTGTTCCGGTAGGACCGGCACCCGCCAGCCTGTGCTGCCGCTGCGGGCCGACCGCGTCGGCGCCGCGCCCGCTAAACGGCCTGCGCGGCGCGCGACCCGTACGCCGGCGAAGGCCTAGGGAGGCGCTATGTCCTTTATCATCCGCCGCCTGGTCTTCTACCTCGTCACGGCCTGGGTGGCGCTCACCATCAACTTCTTCATCCCGCGCCTGGTGCCGGGGAACGCGGTCCAGAGCATCATGTCGAAGTTCCCCAACCTGCAGCCCTCGGCCTACCGCGCGATCGAGGCGATGCTCGGGGTGGGGAACGCGGGCTCGATCTGGCATCAGTACTGGTCCTATCTCGTCGACGTGTCCCACTTGAACCTCGGCACCAGCAGCAGCGAATATCCGGCCCAGGTCTCGACCCTGCTCGGCGAGGCCCTGCCCTGGACGATCATCCTGGTGGGCAGCGCGACCGTCATTGCCTTCGGAGTGGGCACCGCGCTCGGCATCGCGGCCGGCTGGCGGCACGGCGGGGGGCTGGACCGGATCATGCCCGGGCTGATGTTCCTGCAGGCGATTCCCTACTTCTTCTTCGCGCTCATCCTGCTGGAGGTGTTCGCGGTCAACTTCCACGTCTTCCCGATCGGTCAGGGCTACGGCCAGGGCCTGGTCCCGGGATGGCACTGGGACTTCATCAGCAGCGCCATCTACCACTCACTGCTCCCGGCACTCACCATCGTGCTCACCTCGATAGCCGGCTGGATGCTGCAGATGCGCAACGTCATGATCACGACCATCGGCGAAGACTACGTGGTCGCTGCCCAGGCCAAGGGACTACCCAACCACAGGGTCATCTTCACCTACGCCGCGCGCAATGCGATCCTGCCGCAACTGCAGGGCTTCGGCCTGGCGATCGGGTTCGTGGTATCCGGCGCCCTGATCATGGAGATCGTCTTCTCCTACCCGGGGATCGGCCTGCAGCTCATCAACGCGGTCAGCTCGAACGACTTCCCGCTGATGCAGGGGATCTTCCTGGTGATCACCTTCGCGGTCCTGCTTGCCAACCTGATCGTCGACCTCATCGTCGTGTTCGTCGATCCTCGCTCCCGAACCCAGGAGGCCGCGCGATGACTGTCGCCCCGGCCATCAGCGCCGATCCCGCCGTGGTCCCCCAGGAAGCTGCCATGCCCGGCCGCTGGCGCCGGTTGCCGACCAAGGCGAGGGTAGGGGTTGTCCTCTCGGCCGTTATCGTACTCACGGCCATCATCGGGCCGCTGGTCACTCCGTACGATCCCTCGTACCAGAACCCCTCGCTCGGCGCATCGATGAACGCGCCAAGCGCGGCACACCTGCTCGGCACCACGCAGAGCGGGCAGGACGTGCTGTCCCAGCTCCTGGTCGGGATCCGGCTCACCCTGGAGCTCGGGATCATCGTCGGCGTGGTGGCCACGGCGCTTTCGGTGATCGTCGGGGTGTCGGCCGCGTTCCTCGGCGGCTTCTGGGACGAACTCCTGTCGCTGGTCACCAACGTGTTCCTGGTCATCCCGGCGCTGCCCCTGCTCATCATCCTGCTCGGCTACTTTCCGAATAGGGGAGAGGCGCCGACCATCATCGTGCTCAGCGCGCTGGGCTGGCCGTGGGGGGCTCGGGTGATGCGGGCCCAGACCCTGGCCGTCCGCAATCGCGACTTCGTGGCCGCGTCCCGGGAGACCGGGGAGAAAACCTGGCGGATCCTCCTCTTCGAGATCGTCCCCAACGAGATGAGCCTGATCGCGGCGAGCTTCGTGAACACCGTGCTGTACGCGATCGGGGCCTCTGTCGCTCTCGCCTTTATCGGGGTTGCCGACTTGAACAGCTGGAGTCTGGGGACCATCCTCTACTGGGCCCAGAGCCAGCAGGCACTACAGCTCGGGGCCTGGTGGTGGTTCGTGCCGCCGGGCCTGGCCGTGGCGCTCATGGGCGCCGCGCTGGTGCTGCTGAACACGGGCATCGATGAGCTCGGCAACCCCCGCCTGCGCGACGCGACCAGCGCCAGCAGGATCGCCGGGCACTGGCTCAAGCCCGCCGACCCCACACCCGTGCTGAGTGAAATCTCGCAGCGCCGCAACTGGTTCTCCGGATTCCTGCACTCCTTCTCGCGAAGTTCGCTGCTCGACCAGGCCGAAGCGGGCGAGGGCCGATGAGCGCGGACCCGGCGGCCGGTGCCGCAGCCGGCTCGTCTCTGGCCGACCCCGCCGCCCCGAGCTCCAGTCCCGTACTCGACATCCGCGACCTGTCGGTCGTCTACCGCACCCCGGGCGGGGATGTGCGCGCCGTAGACCATGTGAACCTCGCCCTCGGGGCCGGCGAGGTCGTCGGCCTGGCCGGCGAGAGCGGGTCGGGCAAGTCGACGCTGGCCTACGGCGCCTGCCGCCTGCTGCGCGCCCCCGCGCTGGTCACCAACGGCAGCGTCACCTACCACGGCCGCCGGTTGTCCAGGCCTGCCGACATACTGAAAATGCGGCCGGATGAGCTGCGGCGGCTGCGCTGGCGCGAGATCGCCATCGTCTTCCAGAGTGCGATGAACGCGCTCAACCCGGTGCTCAACGTCCGCGACCAGCTGGTCGACGTCATCCACGCCCACCTGAAAATGCCGAGGGACGAAGCCCACTCCAGGGCCGCATCCCTGCTCGACCTCGTGGGCATCCCGCGGTCCCGGCTGCGCAGCTATCCTCATGAGCTGTCCGGCGGCATGCGCCAGCGGGTGATGATCGCCATGGCGCTGGCCACCGATCCGGAGATCATCATCATGGACGAGCCGACCACCGCGCTCGACGTGGTGGTGCAGCGGGACATCCTGGCCCAGATTATCGAGCTCAAAGAGCGCCTGGGCTTCTCGATACTGTTCATCACCCATGACCTCTCGCTCCTGCTCGAATTGGCCGACCGGATCGCCGTGATGTACGCCGGCCGGTTTGTCGAGATCGCCACCTCCGAGGAGATCCACCGCGAGGCTGCCCACCCCTACACCAAGGGCCTGCTCAACTCGTTCCCGTCGCTGCGCGGACCCCGCCGCGAACTGGCCGGCATCCCGGGCTCACCGCCTGATCTGCGCGACCCGCCCCCCGGCTGCCCGTTCATGCCGCGCTGCGGGTACGCCAGACCAGAGTGCCGGGACTTGGACATGCGGCTGCTGCCGGTCGCCACGTCCAGGAATCCGGACCACGTGACGGCCTGCCCGTTCGTGCTGCCGGACACTCCAGCCCCGCCTGTGCCGTCCGTGGCCTCCGGGAGCCCGGCCGGGGAGCTGGGAACATGAGCGAGCAGACCCTGATATCCGCAGCCGCGGCACGCGGGCCGCTCGCCATGGAGGCGATCTCGCTCAGCAAGGACTTCCGGATCGGCCGCGGCCAGACGCTGCACGCGGTGCGGGACGTCTCTTTCAACCTGTACCGCGGCGCCGTCGTCGCGCTCGTCGGTGAGAGCGGTTCGGGCAAGTCCACCGCGGCCAAGCTCCTGGCCGGTCAGGAACGGCTCACCTCTGGCACGATCCGGCTGGACGGCAGGCAGGTGGAGGTGTCCAGCCGTGGAGACTTCCGGCGTTACAAGAGCGAGGTCCAGCTCGTGTTCCAGGACCCGTTCTCCTCGCTCAACCCGATACATACCGTGCGCTATCACCTCGAGCGCCCGGTGAAGCTGCATCAGAAGTCGGCGGACGTGAGCCAGGAGGTCGTCAGCCTGATGGAGCAGGTCCGGCTCACGCCCGCCAAGCACTTCCTGACCAAGTACCCGCACGAGCTGTCCGGCGGTCAGCGCCAGCGGGTCTCCTTCGCCCGTGCGCTGGCCGCCCGCCCGAGGGTGCTGCTCGCCGACGAGCCGGTGTCCATGCTGGACGTCTCGATCCGGCTCGAGATGCTGAGCCTGCTCGACGATCTCCGCCAGCGCTTCCGGCTCGCCATGCTGTACATCACCCACGACATCGCCTCGGCCCGCTACTTCGCGGACGAGATCCTGGTCATGTACGCCGGGGAGATCGTGGAGCGAGGTCCGGCCGAGGAGATCACTCAGCTCCCGGCGCATCCCTACACGCAGCTGCTGGTCGCCTCCGCGCCGGATCCGGACAACCTGGGCAGCACGCTTCGCGGCGGCGGGCGGCGCCAGGGACCCGCCACAGCATCGGGAAGGCCCCAGAACCTGGACAGCGACGCCACGCAGGGCTGCCCGTTCAATCCCAGGTGCCCGTTCGCCGACGACCGGTGCCGCCAGGAGGACCCGGCCTTGATGCAGATCTCGGCCACCCGGGGCGCAGCCTGCTGGCACCTAGACGTCGCCGCGCCGGAGCTTGTGTCCGGAACCACGGAGAGTGGCGACACGAAGACCAGATAGTCCACAACCGAAGAAACCCGAGAAAAAGGACGAGACTGATGAGGAGATTGAACAGCCATAGACGGCTCTTCGCAGTAGCAACCGCCTGCCTGCTGGCAGCCGGGCTCGCCGCCTGCTCCAGCTCGGCATCGAGCACGAGCAGCACGGGCACGACAACGGGTAAGACCCTGGTGATGGAGAGCTCCCCGGAGACCGCGATCACCCAGGCCTTCAACCCGTTCGTTACCACCCAGGCCGCCTACGGCATGGGTGCCGACGGGCTCATCTACGAGCCGCTGATCCAGTTCAATATGGTCGCCCCGCCCCAGTACTACCCATGGCTGGCCACGTCCTACGCGTGGTCCAACGGCGGCAAGACCATCACCTTCACGATCCGTCAGGGCGTGAAGTGGAACAACGGCACCGCGTTCACGCCCGCCGACGTCGTGTTCACGTTCAACATGCTGAAGAAGTACCCGGCGGTCAACTACGACGGCCTGAAGATCTCCAGCGTGACCAGCTCCGGCAACACCGTCACGCTCACGTTCCCGACCGCTCAGTACACCAACCTGCAGTCGATCGCCGGGACCGCGATGGTGCCGCAGGCGATCTGGAGCACCGTCGGCGACCCGTCCACCTATCAGGACCAGAACCCGGTCGGTACCGGGCCCTACGTGCTGGGCACCTTCACCCCGCAGGGCATCACGCTGAAGAAGAACCCCTCCTACTGGCAGGCCGCTGACGTCCAGGTTCCGACCGTCGACTTCCCGGTCTACACCTCCAACACCGGCGCGCTCAGCGCCCTGTTCGCCGGGCAGATCGACTGGACCGGGAACTTCATCCCCGGCCTGAAGAAGAACTTCGTCGACACCGACCCGGTCCACCATGGCTACTGGGAGGCACCTAACGGCACCAACAGCCTGATGCCGAACCTGAACAAGTGGCCGACCAATCAGCTGGCCGTGCGGCAGGCGATCAGCCTGGCCATCAACCGCTCCCTGCTCGCCCAGGAAGGCGAGGCAGGCCTGGAGCAGCCGGTCCTCAACGCCACCGGAATGCCGCTCCCGACCTTCCAGGCCTGGGTCGGCCCGGTCGCGAACCTGACCAACTCCGCCACGGCCAACCCGGCCGCGGCCGAGCAGGTCCTGACCAAGGCCGGCTTCACCAAGGGAAGCAACGGCTTCTTCGCCAAGAACGGCCAGACCGTGTCCCTCACCATCGTCGACCCGGCCGCCTATACCGATTACGCCCAGGTTGACGAGCTCGTCGCCCAGGAACTGAAGGCCGCTGGGATCGACGCCACGTTCCAGGGCCTGTCGGTCAACGCCTGGAACACCGACATCGCCAGCGGCGACTTCCAGCTCACCTCGCACTGGTCCAACGCCGGGCTCACTCCGTACAACATGTACGACGGCTGGCTGGACAGCACGCTGGCCACGGGCAAGACGGCGACCGGTGACTACGAGCGGCTCAACAGCCCGACCATGAACGCCGCTCTGGCCACGCTGGCCGGGGCCGCGGATACCGCCGCGCAGACCCAGGCGCTCGTCCCGATCGAGCAGTTCGTCGCGAGCAACCTGCCGATCATCCCGACCACCACCGCGTCGCAGTGGTACGAGTACAACTCGAAGAACTACACCGGCTGGCCGACCCAGCAGAACCCGTACGAGACCGGGCAGCCCTCCGGGCAGAACAACGGCGGCACTACCGGCACCGACGAAGTGGTCATCCTGCACTTGCGCCCGCGGACCTGAACCCCGGGTCCTGAGACACAAGCGGGCCCGTTCCTGGCCGTCTCGCGCGGTCAGGAACGGGCCACACCCCACCATGACATTAGCCCAGCTAGCCCCAAAGGAGACATCGAGGTAAGCCACAACATCCGAGCCTCATGAATCCACCTGTGCGCCCCGCCTTCACGTCGATCTCCTGGCGATAACCGCTGGCTAGCCCGTCGGGGTTGGCGGGGCGGGCGGGCCGTGGCTCAGACGGTGCCGGTCAGGCCCCAGCGTCGCCGGATAGCCCGGTCGGCCACACCGAACAGCATGTCGACGATGATGCCCAGGATCAGGATCACGATGATGATCGACGTGGCGCCCTGCATGTCGGCCTGGTCTTGATCGGTCGACAGCAGCACGCCCAGGGACGGCTGGTTTGCGATGACGACCAGTAGTTCGCCGACCACCAGGCTGCGCCAGGAGAACGCCCAGCCCTGCTTGAGCCCGGCCATGAACGCGGGCAGCGAGGCCGGCAGGACCAGGTAACGGTACAGGGAGACCCGGCGCAGGCCCATCATCTTGCCGGCCCGCAGCAGCAGCGGCGGGGTGTAGTCCACGCCCGCGATCAGGCCGTTGGCGACCGACGGGGCCGCGCCCAGCACGATCACGAACAGGATCGTGGTGGTGCTGATGCCGAACAGGATGATCGCGAACGGGAACCAGGCGATCGACGGCATCGTCTGCAGCCCGGTGATCAGCGAGCCGACCGCGGCCCGCAGCGGCGCGATCCGCGAGACCAGGGCACCGATGACCGCGCCGATCACCACCGCCAGCGCGAACCCGAGGACCGCACGTTCGGAGGTGATGGCGATGGCGTGCCACAGCAGGCGGGTGTGCACCTGATCCCACAGGTCGGCCAGGGTCGGGCCCGGTGCGGGGAAGATCAGCTTCTTCCAGCCGCTGATGTGGATCAGCTGCCAGGCAGCCAGGACCAGTGCGATCGCAAGCAGCTTGGGCCACAAGGCGGCCCAGCCGCGGACGGCCAGGCTGCGCCCGCGCTGCTCCCGCGGCGCCTCTACTTCCTGGGCCTCGAGCCAGGCCAGCCGCTCCGCGTAGGCAGGCGCCGACCTCCGCCCGTCACCGAGTGTCGCCACGGCTCATCTCCTCCCGCAGCCGGTCGGTGATCTGTCCGGCCAGTTCGGCGACCGGCGCCGAGTCGATCCGCCGGGGGTGCTCGATGGGCACCGCGAACTCGTCGACCACCCGGCCCGGACGGCTGCTCAGCACGATCACCCGGTCGCCGAGCCGGACCGCCTCCCGGACGTTGTGGGTCACGAACAAGATAGTCAGTTGCCCGGCGCAGACCCGGTCGAGCTCGTCGTGCAGCAGGTCCCTGGTCATCGCGTCCAGTGCGCCGAACGGCTCGTCCATCAGCAGCACGTCGGCCTCCTGGGCCAGCGCGCGGGCCAGCGCCACCCGCTGCCGCATGCCGCCGGACAGCTCGTGCGGCCGCTTCCCGCCGAAGCCGGCCAGGTTCACCGTCTCCAGGAGTTCCTCGGTCCGCTGGCGGCGCTCGGCCCGGCTGACGCCGCCGGCCTTGAAGGCGAGCTCCACGTTTCCGGCGGCGGTGAGCCAAGGGAACAGCGCGGGCTCCTGGAACATGAGCGCCACCCGGCCGGACAACGACACCTGGCCGGAGGTCGGCTGCTCCAGGCCGGCGACCAGGTTGAGCAGCGTGGACTTGCCGCAGCCCGAGGCTCCGATCAGGCAGGTGAACTCACCCGGCGGCACCTCGAGCGAGATCTGATCCAGTGCCCGGACGGCCGAGGTGCCGCGCCCGAACACCTTGGACACGCCGGCCAGCCGGACGGACCCTGTTGTTTCGCTGACCGCCGGACGCTGGCCGGTGACCGTCATGGCATCTCCCTGCCTGATCATGGAGTCCTCTTGGCTACGGCTTCATCCCAGCGACTCACCGGCGGCGGACAGCGCCTGGTTGAGCGGTCCGAGATCGAAGATGCCGTTCAGGTCGACCGGCTTGAGCAGGCCGAGCGAGACGGCCTGTGACGCGTCGGTGGTCAGTGACGACTGATCGGGATCGTCGGTGAAGGTGATCTCCTTGAACGAGGACGCGACGAGGCTCGCCTTGAGTTGCTTGCCGGTGTATGCGGCCAGTTCCGCGTTGGTGTCCGCCTGCGCAGCGGTCGGGTTGGACTTGATGAAGTCGTTCGCCTCGATCTGGGCCTTGATCAGGTCCGCGACGATCGCGGGATGGGCCGACAGGAAGCTCTGGGTTACCACCAGCAAGGTGGTGACGCCGGGCTCGCTGTACAGCACCGTGCCGCCGTTGCTGACCATCTCAATGTCGTAGGGCGCGGGCTCGGAGCCACCGGCGATCTGGCCGGACTTGAACTCCAGCACGGCCGCCGAGTTGGGCGTCGTGGGCTTGATGGAGGCGTCGCCACCGCCGGTCGACGACGTGGTGATCCCGTTCTGCTTCAGCCAGTAGCGCAGGGCGACGTCCTGGGTGTTGCCGAGCGACGGCGTGGCCAGCGTCTTGCCCTTGAGCTGTGCGGCCGAGGAGATGCCCTTCGCGACGACCACCGACGCGCCGCCCGTCGCTGCGCCGGAGACGATCTTGATCGCGGTGCCACCGGACTTCTGCCAGGCGTTGATGGCCGGATTCGGGCCGACGTAGGCGGCGTCGAGCTGGCCGGCCAGGATGGCCGTCGTTTCCTCGGTCCCGGTGCTGAAGGCGGTCGGCTTCAGCGTCCCGGCCGAGCCCAGGTCCTTGGTGAAGAAGCCCTCCTTCAGCCCGACCAGCGCGGAGGCGTGCGTGATGTTCTCCAGGAAGCCCAGCCGGACGGTCACCGGTGCCGCGCCAGTGTTCGTGTTCCCGGAGCCGCTGCCCGAACTTGTCGTGCCCGACGACGAGGACGAGGAAGAGCACCCTGCCGCCAGCAGCAAGGCGGCGCCGACGAGCGCGGCAGCCGTGACACGTCGCATCTCACACTCCTAAACCCTTTAATCTCTATCGTTTACATAGGAAACGTGCTCGATTCACTATACATAGAGTCGGCAAAATAGGGAATCGGCCCGCGGCAGCCTCGGGGAGCCCAGCCCGGGAGTATGCCGGGAGGGCGGACGTTCGGGGTGGAGGGGCCGGCGGAGGCGGGGCAGGTGGTGACAGGGAGGCGGGAGATGAGGGGGCAGGGAGATGAGGGGGCAGGGAGATGAGGGGGCAGGGAGATGAGGGCGGCTAGTTAATTGCCTTGGTCGCTGGAGTCTTGCAGGGAGACGCCCGCCACCACCGGGAACTTGGACAGGCACTTCGAGAGCACCGCTATGTCCGCGTTGCTGGCCTTATTGACCTGGTAGATGACCTGGGCCAGCGCGTAGGGCGTGTTCATGTCGGACGGCAGAGGCTGCGGGACCACGTTCGGCCGCTTAGCGCAGGCCGTACGCACGGCCATCCGCTGAACCAGGGTCGCACTGTCGGTGAAGGTCACGATCGCCTCCCGCTGCCCGAGAGCGGCGTCGAACTGCGCGCAGCCGACCAGCGCCACGGCAGCGGCGATCATGGTCCCGGCGGCGAGCAGGCGGCGGCACCGCCGCAGCGGCCGGGCGCCGACTACATCGGGTAGTACCCGCATGATGCCAGCCTACGGGTTATGGGCGCCTAGTACGGTATGGCGGGGACCACCCAGCCAGGAGGAAACGTGGCAGGCCGGATCGAGGACTACGCCATCGTCGGCGACATGCAGTCGGCCGCGCTGGTCAGCACGGATGGTTCGGTGGACTGGCTGTGGGCCGAACCCGACGAGGGGCTATGGGAGGTCCGCGGCCCGCGGCGGCACTTCGTGCACTCCAAGGTGATGGCCTGGGTCGCCTTCGACCGCGCGGCGACCTACGCCGACGACGCCGGCGAAACGGCCCTGGCGGTCAAGTGGCGCGGCATCCGGGACGAGATCAACAAGGAAGTGTGCGAGAAGGGTTATGACCCCGCGCGCGGGGCGTCGAGGCGACCGAATTGTTCGAGCGGCTACTCGCCCTGCGTAACGATGTTGGCCTGCTCAGTGAGGAGTATGATCCTCGCTACGGCAGGCTGGTCGGGAACACGCCGCAGGCGTTCAGCCACGTCCCTCTGGTGCAGACCGCACTCAACCTCGAGGGCCATGCCGAGGAACATCGGCGCGGACCGTGGGATGAGCGACGGAGCGTGCCGGGCTAAGAAGATCCGGACCTGAGAAAATCTATGCCCTCCGCCCGCCATATCCTCATCGTCAACTCCCGCAGCGTCCATCAGCCGGTGTTCGTGGTCGGTGCCCCGCACTCGGGAGCGGATCTCATCGGCCGTGCGCTCAAGACGTCCGCGAGCTTCCACGTCACCATCGGCCAGCCCAGCGTGCTGCGAGTCGTCTACGCCTTCGCCCGGCGCCCGTCCATGTACCAGGGCCGGACGCAGGCCGCCGCCACGGTGATCAGGGACGCTTTCGCGCAGGGCTGGCAGGTCACCTCGCACAGCTGCCTGGAGTGCACCCGCGAGTGCCGGGCCGCCGCCGGGCTCGCGGCGGATGCCGTCGGCCCGTGCGTGGAAGTGCGGGGTCTGGAGCGGTTCGGGGACGCGAGCCCGGACCTCATCTACTGCGCGGAGGCCCTCACCTACGCCTTTCCCGACGCGCGGATCATCCAGGTCATCAGGGACGGCCAGGACGTGGTGACCAGCATGCTCGCCGATCCCGTGGTCATGTCCTGGTTCCGGCCGAGCTTCGTGAACGTGGACACCGAGTTCCCCAATCCGTTCTTCGGCATCGAAACCGAGGAAGACCGTGAGCTGTGGCCCACGTTGTCCCCGGCG
The DNA here is from genome assembly GCA_963819785.1 of uncultured Actinomycetes bacterium. Taxonomy (GTDB): domain Bacteria; phylum Actinomycetota; class Actinomycetes; order Streptosporangiales; family Streptosporangiaceae; genus Palsa-504. The sequence continues at coordinate 658,586 of CAWFXW010000037.1, forward strand.
GCGCGGTGCGCCCTGCGCTGGCGTTGGTCCGTCCGCCTGGCGGCCAGGCTGCACCACAGCCTGCCGGCTGGCCAGCTGAAGACGATCAGGTACGAGGATCTGCTGAGCAGACCCGACGAGGCTCTGGCCGAGCTCTCCCGTTTCACCGGCACTGCGGTGCCGTCGGCCGAGATCCGCGACGTGGCCCGCACGGCTCGCCAGCGCCGCGCCCGCCGGACCGCTGGCGTCGCGTTCAGCAAGGAGGACGCCGTCCAGATCGACAAGCTGGCCGGAGGGGAACTCCGCCGGCTTGGCTATGCCCTCCTAAGCTGAATGTCCTTCGGGGCGCATGCCGCGCTCCCTGGCCGGGAATCGTGATGGACGGCGGACGGGTCGCGGAGTCCGGAGAGCATCGGGCGCTGATGGACCGGGACGGCGTTTACGCCGAGCTGTTCAACCTGCAGGCCGAGGGCTACCGCTCGTAAGCCGGTCAGACGGCCTGGCCTGCGAACTGGGTGTGGTACAGGTCGGCGTACAGGCCGCCGGCCTCCAGGAGCTCGGCATGGGTGCCGCGCTGGATGATCTGGCCGGCGTCCACGACCAGGATCTGGTCGGCTTCCCTGATGGTGGAGAGCCGGTGGGCGATCACCAGGGACGTCCGGCCGGTCAGCGCCGCCTTCAGCGCCCGCTGGACGGCCGCCTCAGATTCGGAGTCCAGGTGGGCGGTCGCCTCGTCCAGCACCACCACCGAGGGCGCCTTCAGCAGCAGCCGGGCGATGGCCACCCGCTGCTTCTCCCCGCCGGACAGCCGGTAGCCGCGGTCGCCCACCACGGTGTCCAGGCCGTCGGGCATGGTGGAGATCAGCTCCCAGATCTGGGCGGCCTCGCAGGCCGCGATGACTTCCGGCTCGGTGGCCGAGGGCCGCGCGTACAGCAGGTTCGTCCGGATCGTGTCGTGGAACAGGTGCGCGTCCTGGGTGACCACGCCGACCGCGTCGTGCAGCGACTCCAGCGTCAGGTCCCGCAGGTCGTGGCCGCCGATCCGTACCTCGCCGTCGTTCGGGTCATAAAGCCGGGCCGCCAGCGCCGTGATGGTGGTCTTGCCGGCGCCGGACGGGCCGACCAGCGCCGTCAGCTGACCCGTCGGCGCGGTGAAACTCACGTCGTGCAGGACTCCGGCCGCCGCGTCCGACCGCTCCGGCACCTTCAGCGCGATCGACTCCAGCGACGCCAGCGATACTTCCGCCGCGGTCGGGTAGCGGAACGAGACGTGCTCAAACCGGATGTCCCGCGCCGTCTTGGCACCGTTACCGTCCATGGTCCGCGACAGCGTGACGGCGCCGGGCTTCTCCTTGATCAGAGGTTCCAGGTCGAGCACCTCGAAGACCCGGTCGAAGCTGACCAGAGCCGTCATGACCTGGATCTGCACGCTGGACAGCGATGCGATCGGGCCGTAGGTCCTTTGCAGTAGCGCGGTGAGCGCGACCAGGGTGCCGATCTGGAGCGTGCCGTCGATGACCAGCTTGCCGCCGAGCCCGTAGACCAGGGCGGTTATCAGCGCGGTGAGCAACGTGAGCGTGATGACGAAGACCTGGCCGTACATCGACTGGACGATGCCGATGTCCCTGACCCGGGCGGCTCGCCCGGCGAAAACGGTGGACTCGTCGCGGGGACGGCCGAACAGCTTGACCAACATCGCGCCCGCTACGTTGAACCGCTCGGTCATGGTCGTGCCCATCTCGGCGTTGAGCTGCATCGCCTCGCGGGTGAGCCGCTGAAGCCTGCGGCCCACCAGCCGGGCGGGCAGGATGAACAGCGGGATCGCGACCAGCGCGATCAGGCTGATCAGCCAGGACTGCGAGAAGAGCGTCACCATGAGGGCGATCAGCGCCAGGACGTTGGAGACCACCCCGGACAAGGTGGAGGTGATGGCCGCCTGCGCGCCGACCACGTCCCCGTCGAGGCGGCTGACCAGGGAGCCGGTCTGCGCCCGGGTGAAGAACGCGATCGGCTGCCGCTGTACGTGATCGAATACCTGGGTGCGCAGGTCATAGATGAGGCCCTCGCCGATCCTGGCGGAATACCAGCGGATGACGAAGCCCAGGCCCGCGTCGAATATCGCGACACCGGCGACCAGGACCGCGAGCCAGATCACGATCGCCACGTGGCGGCCGATAATGCCGCGGTCGATGATCTCCTTCAGCAGCAGCGGGTTGACGACGATGATCACCGAGTCGATCGCGGTGATGAGGAGGAACAGAGCGAGAGGCCACCGGTAGGGCCGGGCGTAGCCGACGATCCTGCGGACCGTGCCCGGCCTGATTTTCTGCTTGGTGACGCTGGGGTCCATCCGGAACCCCATGCCTACGTGTCCCCGGCCGTACATGCCCTGGAAAACCTCCCGAGGGGCTCAAATCGTTCCCGTGCCGGGGCGGAACGTTATCAGCTGGCAGCGAACTCGGAAAGCGAGTTGGCCGGTGGCCATCCGGGCGGGGTCCCGGCTGCGTTATGCCGGGCCGGTGCCACCGGGCGTGGAGCTGCGCTATACCTAGGCCTTGCTGTTGCGGGTTGCACCGCCACGCCCGCGCAGCGTCACTCCAGTCTCGGTGAGAATCCGGTGGACGAAGCCGTAGGACCGTCCTGTCGAAGCCGCGAGGGAGCGGATGCTCTCGCCGCCGTCATACCTCTTGCCGAGAAGGGTTGCTAGCTTGCTGCGGTCCACGCCGGTTACCCGCGTGCCTTTTTTGAGGGTGGTCTCGGCCACTTGCACCTCCGTTTGCTGAAGTCAGGTTGGAGTTAGTGATCCTCCTTCGCAATGATCATGCATGGCCAGCGGATTGACTACCCACATGAGCGCAAATGATCACCTATTTTTATCCGGCCATGGCGGAATCGTTGCCTTTGCCCCGAGAGCGCACAGTCGGTAAGTATTTACGCAAGTGCAACGAGATCTGCGAAATCCTCACTCCATGCGTCTTCCACGCCGTCCGGCAGGACGATAACGCGTTCTGGCGAAAGCGCCTCAACCGCACCTTCATCATGCGTCACAAGGACTATCGCACCACGGAAGCTTCTCAGCGCGGCGAGAACCTCTTCCCGGCTGGCGGGATCGAGGTTGTTGGTCGGTTCGTCGAGAAGTAGCACGTTAGCGCCTGATACAACAAGAAGAGCGAGGGCGAGTCTGGTCTTCTCGCCGCCGGAAAGCACTCCCGCGGGTTTTTGCACGTCATCACCGGAGAACAGGAATGACCCGAGAACCTTCCGCTGCTGCGATTCGGTAAGGTCCGGTGCGGCGGTCCGCATGTGGTCAAGGACGGTCCGCTCGGTATCCAGGGTCTCGTGCTCTTGGGCGTAATATCCGAGGCTGAGACCATGCCCCGGCGCGACTTTCCCGGTATCGGGAGTTTCCAGTCCGGCCAGCAGCCGGAGCAGGGTGGTCTTTCCCGCGCCGTTGAGGCCGAGCACCACGACCCGGCTACCCCGGTCGACGGCGACGTCCACCCCGGCGAATACCTCGGTCGATCCGTACGACTTGGATAGGCCGGTAGCGGCCAGCGGCGTGCGACCGCACGGCGCGGGCACCGGAAAGCGCAGCTTGGCCACCCGGTCGGCGGAACGCTCGGCCTCGACTCCGGCCAGCAGCCGCTCGGCCCGGCGCTGCATGTTCTGCGCCGCCCGGGCCTTGGTGGCCTTGGCCCGCATCTTGTCGGCCTGGGTCATCAGCGCGCTGGCCTGCCGGCCCGCGTTGACCCGCTCCCGCCTCCGGCGCCGCTCGTCGGTCTCGCGCTGCTGCAGGTAGGCCTGCCAGCCCAGGTTGTACATGTCCAGGAGGCAGCGCTGCGCGTCCAGGTAGAACACCTTATTGACCACGTTGGCCAGCAGGCCGACGTCGTGGCTGATCACCACCAGCCCGCCGCGGTAGCCCTTGAGATGATCCCGGAGCCAGACCACGGAGTCGGCGTCCAGGTGGTTGGTCGGCTCGTCGAGCAGCATGGACTGGGAATCGGAGAACAAGATCCGGGCCAGCTCGACCCGGCGACGCTGGCCGCCGGACAGGGTGTGCAGCGGCTGGTGCAGCACTCGGTCGGGCAGGCCCAGGCTGGCCGTGATCGAGGCGGCCTGTGATTCGGCGGCGTACCCGCCGAGCACCGCGAGCCGTTCCTCGAGGCGGCCGTACCTGCGGATGGCCGCGGCCGCGGCGGCGGAGTCAGGGTCGCCCATCTGGGCCTCCGCGGCGCGCAGGTCGGCGCGGAGCTGATCGAGCCCGCGAGCCGACAGCACCCGGTCGATGGCCAGCGTGTCCAGGTCCCCGGTCCGCGGGTCCTGCGGCAGGTACCCGACCGCGCCAGAGCGCCGGACCGAACCCGCGGCCGGCTGGGCCTGCCCCGCCAGCACCTTGGCCAGCGTGGTCTTCCCGGCGCCGTTCCGGCCCACCAGGCCGATCCGGTCCCCCGCGGCCACCTGGAACGACGCGTCTTCCAGGAGCAGGCGTGCGCCAGCCCGGAGTTCGATATCGCTCGCGACGATCATGATTATGCTGCTCCCACAGATGGACTGGAAATGGACAGACCTCTCCCCCGGGGCGTGTCCCTAGTCCTCGGTGAGCAGCATGGCATCCAGTCTACGTATTCAGCCCGTGGCCCGGCCACTGTATTCCGGCTCGGTCAGGCGGATGCGGATGGCCAAGAAGGCCCGCGGAATCTCCTTCAGCACGGATAGCCGCGGGTCCGGGACGGTGAGGAACCGGTCGGTGGCCAGGCCAAGATAGGGCGCCAGCCGCATGTCGCTCCGCAGTCCCGCGATGGACCGCTTGTCCCCGCCCAGGACGAGCGCATCGAAGCGAAAGGGAGCGAAGATCCCGGCAGCGGCATCGGCGGCGGCCCGGAGCGCGGTGGCGGCCTGGTTCTCCCGGCGGCGGGCGAAGCGGTGCTGAGACCAGCCTCCGGCCGCACTCCGGCCGTGTACCGGCCGGCTCCCGGTCTTCGAGCTGACCAGCCGGGGCGGCGAGCCGGCGAAGACGCCTACCGCGTAGCCGCCCAGCCGGACCAGCAGCACGCCGACGGTGCGTTCGGCGGTCGCGTGGGCCGCGATCGCCGCCGCGATCGCCGCCGGATCATCCGATCCCGCCGGCCGCAGCGGAGGGAACGGCGGATGGCACTCGGCGACCGCCCCGTCCGCGGCCGCGAACGTGACCGTCACGCCCGCCTCGTCGCCCGACACGGATCCAGAACCGTGACGCTGAGTGAACGTGACGATCCAGGACGCCAGACGCTCGGGCGGAACATCTACCCAGCGACCTCCACCAGCCGCAGGATTCTTCATTACGCACCGCCCTAACGTGACTACTATCCGTACTATTGGTTGCCTCATCCCGCCCTAGCAGTAGACGACAGGAACACGCATATGAACCCGACGACTCCGACCAATCCGGGCTCTGCCATGTCGCATGGGGGCACCTTCATGCGGCCCGGGGCCGTCGGCTGGGGATATCCGGGCCAAGCCGGGACGCCTCAGCCGGACCACATGTCCGCCGCGATCGAGCATGCCCTGGCGGCCGCGGCCAAGGACTCCGACCGGGTCACCGACCTGCTCGACGAGCTTAGCCGAGGCCGGCTCTGGCTTCCGCTGCCCGACGATGAGCGGCCGGTCACCGACGGATCGGCCGTGCTGCTGCCGACCGTCACCTACCTGGGCGCCGAGTTCGTCCCCGCCTTCACCTCCGCGCAGCAGCTGGCGGCCTGGCACGTCCGCGGCAAGCCCGCGGGGCAGGTCTCGGTGCCGGCGCAGCAGCTACCGGGCAGCCCGCTCGGCGAGGGCCCGTTCGCGGCCATGCCGCACATCGTGGTCCCGGCCGCCGAACTGGCCCGGCTGCTCCCGGCCGGCATGGGCATCGCGCTCAACCCGGGCGCGGAGGCCAGCGTGCCTATCTACCCCGAAGGGGTCGGTTACCTGGCCGCCGCGCTGGTCCTGGCGGACGGCGCCGCGGTACGGCTGGGTCGGCCGCCCGCCGACCCGGTCACGCTACTGACCGAGATCCGGACCGCGCTGGGCAGCATTCCCGACGTCGAGCAGGCATCGCGGGCCTGGCTGTCTGTCCCCGGTCAGGGCGAGGGCCTGGTCATCTCGGTCACGCTGCACGACCCGGGCTCGGAGGCCGCGCACAGCCGGGTCATCACCGCGATCGAGCGGGCCGTCGGGACCGTGCCCGAACAGGGGTTCCCGATCGACGTCACCTTCCCCGGCGAGGGCGAGCCGGACCAGGTTGACGAGTGGATCTCCGCGCACGCGGAGCCGTTCTACATCAGGGCGTGACGGTCCCGCGCGCGCACCGGAAAGCTCAGATGTTGAAACCGAGGGCGCGGAGCTGCTCGCGCCCGTCCTCGGTAATGCTCTCCGGACCCCACGGCGGCAACCACACCCAGTTGATCCGGAAGTCGGCCACGATCCCCTCCAGCGCCTCCCGGGCCTGATCCTCGATCACGTCGGTCAGCGGGCACGCCGCGCTGGTCAAGGTCATGTCGATGGTCGCCACGCGCTCGGCGTCGACGTCGACGCCGTAGACCAGGCCCAGGTCCACCACGTTGATGCCAAGCTCGGGGTCCACCACGTCACGCAGGGCCTCGAGCACGTCCTCCTGCTCGGGCGTGAGCTCGGCGACGATCTCCCCCGTGATGTCTCCAGCCGCCTCGGGCCCGGAATCCTGGGTCGTCGTGTTCTCGGTCATCGTTCCTCCTCCAGGGCCTTGGCGGTCGCGTCCTTCCACGCCATCCAGCCCAGCAGCGCGCACTTGATCCTGGCCGGGTACTTGGACACGCCCGCGAACGCCACCGCGTCCTCGAGCACGCTCTCATCGGGTGAGCCGTCGCCCTTGGACTGCATGAGCCCGAGGAACGCCTGGCTGATCGTCATGGCCTCGGCCACCGGCTTGCCGATGACCAGGTCGCTCATCACCGACGCGCTGGCCTGGCTGATCGAGCAGCCGAGGGCGTCATAGGAGATGTCCTGCACCACCGGCTCGCCGCCGACGTCCTTGAGCGTGACCCGCAGCGTCACCTCGTCGCCGCAGACCGGGTTGACGTGATGCACTTCGGCGTCGAACGGCTCCCGCAGCCCCTTGTGGTGGGGGTTGCGGTAGTGATCCAGGATGATCTGCTGGTACATCGACTCGAGCTGCATCACGTCACCTCCTAACACGGAAAGCCGGCCGCCTATTGCCGGGCGCCGAAGAAGCGCTGAGCGTAGCGGATACCGTCGATCAGGGCATCTACCTCGGCGTGGGTGTTGTACACGTAGAACGTCGCGCGGGTGCTGGCCTGCACGCCCAGGGCCCGGTGCAGCGGCCAGGCGCAGTGGTGCCCGGTGCGCACCGCGACGCCGAGCTCGTCGAGCACCTGGCCGACGTCGTGCGGGTGGACGCCCTCCACCTCGAACGCCACCGCGCCGCCGCGGTCCTTGGTGGTGTCCGGGCCGAGGATGCGCACGCCGTTGGTCTCGCGCAGCGCGTCGAGCGCGTGCGCGGTCAGCGACTCCTCGTGCGCCGCGACGGCGCCCATGCCCAGGCCGCTGAGGTAGTCCACGGCGGCGGCCAGGCCCGCGGCCTCGGCCACGGCGGGCACGCCCGGCTCGAAACGCTGCGGCGGCGGCAGGAACGTGCTGCCCTCCATCCGCACCACCTCGATCATCGAGCCGCCGGTCAGGAAGGGCGGCATGGCCTCCAGCAGGTCGGCCCGGCCGAACAGCACGCCGATACCGTACGGGCCGAGCATCTTGTGCCCGGAGAACGCCAGGAAGTCCACGCCGAGCGCGGCCACGTCGACCGGCTGGTGCGGCACCGACTGCGCGGCGTCGGCCAGGACCAGCGCGCCCCTTTCGTGCGCAGCGCGAGCGATCTCGGCCACCGGCGGGATGGTCCCGGTCACGTTGGACTGGTGAGTCAGCGCGACGATCTTGGTCCGCTCGGTCAGCAGGGCGTCGAGGTTGTCCAGATCGAGCCGGCCGTCCGGGGTGACGTTCAGCCAGCGCAGCGTGGCGCCGGTCCGCTCGCACAGCTGCTGCCAGGGCACCAGGTTGGCGTGATGCTCCATCTCGGTGATGAGGATCTCGTCACCGGGTCCTGCCTTCATCGTGTAGGCGACCAGGTTGATGGCCTCGGTAGCGTTCTTGGTGAACACGACCTCGCCGACATCGGCGCCGATGAACGCGGCGACCTTGGCCCGGGCGTCCTCGTAGACGTCGGTGGCTTCCTCGCCGAGCAGGTGGGTGCCGCGGTGCGCGGCGCCGTTGTGCAGCTCGTAGAACGAGCGCTCGGCGTCCAGGACCTGAGCCGGCTTCTGCGAGGTCGCGCCGGAGTCCAGGTAGATCAGCCGGTTGCCGTTGCGCACCGTCCTGGCCAGCGCCGGGAAGTCGGCCCGGATCGCCTCGACGTCGAGGTGATCGGGGAAAGTGGTCATGCCGGGACTCCCAGGAATTTCTCGTAGCCCTCTTTCTCCAGGCGTTCGGCCAGTTCGGGGCCGCCCTCCTCGACGATCCGCCCGCCGACGAACACATGCACGAAATCGGGCTTCACCAGTCGCAGGAGCCGAGGGTAGTGGGTGATCAGCAGGACCGCGTGGCCGGGCTGGCCCCGAAAGCGGTTGATACCCTCGGCCACGACCTTGAGCGCGTCGATGTCCAGGCCTGAGTCGGTCTCGTCCAGCACCGCGATCTTGGGGTTGAGCAGCTCGAGCTGGAGGATCTCGTGCCGCTTCTTCTCCCCGCCCGAGAAGCCCTCGTTCAGGTTGCGCTCGGCGAAGGCCGGGTCCATGGACAGCGCCGCCATCGCGGCGCGCAGTTCCTTGACGAAGTCACGCAGCTTCGGCGCCTCGCCCCGCACCGCGGTGACCGCGGTGCGCAAGAAGTTCGACACCGTGACGCCGGGGACCTCGACCGGGTACTGCATGGCCAGGAACAGGCCCGCCCGGGCCCGTGAGTCCACGGTCATGGCCAGCACGTCCTCGCCGTCCAGGGTGACGCTGCCCCTGGTGACCAGGTACTTGGGGTGGCCGGCGATCGCGTAGGCCAGGGTGGACTTGCCCGAGCCGTTCGGGCCCATGATGGCGTGGGTCTCGCCCTCGGCGACGGTCAGGTTCACGCCGCGCAGGATCTCCCGGTGCACACCTGGGCTCTCCTCCACGCTGGCATGCAGGTCGCGGATCTCGAGGGTGGCCACTATGACTCCTTACCTATGGCGACGTAGACGTCGTCGCCGTCGATCTTGACGGGGTAGACGGGCACCGGCTCGGTGGCCGGCAGCCCGGTGGGCTGGCCGGTACGCAGGTCGAAACAGGACCCGTGCAGCCAGCACTCGACCGTGTGGTCGTAGATCTCGCCTTCGGACAGCGGCACCTCAGCGTGCGAGCAGACGTCGCGCAGCGCGAAGACCTCACCGCCGGTGCGCGCGACCGCGACCGGCTCGCCCGCCACCTCGACGCCGATCACGCCCTCGACGGGGAGATCGGACAACGAGCAGGCCCGCGTGTACGCACGCGTCTCGGTCATCGCGACTCCCTGCTAGCCCGGGACGACGGCTTTCTCCCGGGGGGACCCATCCCCCCGGACCCCCCTTGGGAATCGCGCGCTGTCGCCGGAAGCGACCTGGTGAGCTCCGCCTCGACGGCCTCGGCGATCCTCACCCGCAGCTCCGGGACCTCGATGGCGTCGATCAGCTGGCCGAAGAACCCGCGGATGACCAGCTTGCGGGCTTCGTGGAACGGGATGCCACGGGCCATCAAATAGAACAGGTGGTGGTCCTCCAGCCGGCCGCTGGCGCTGGCGTGGCCGGCGCCGACGATCTCGCCGGTGAGGATCTCCAGGTTCGGCACCGAGTCCACCCGGGTGCCGTCGGTCAGCACCAGGTTGCGGTTGTACTCGTAGGTGTCGGTGCCGCTCGCCTCGGGCCGGATCAGCACGTCGCCGATCCAGACCGCGTGCGCGTCGGTGCCCTGCAGCGCGCCCTTGTACGTGACCCGGCTGCGGCAGTTCGGCACGTCATGGTCGACGAACAGCCGGTGTTCCAGGTGCTGGCCGGCGTCGGCGAAGTACAGGCCGGTCAGCTCGGCGTCGCCACCGGGGCCGTCGTAGCGCACCTCGGTGCCGAGCCGGACCACCGAACCGCCCAGGCTCACCGCTGTGTGCCTGAGCCGGGCGTCCCGGCCCAGGGTGGCGTAGTGGTAGGAGGCGTGCACGGTATCGTCCGCCCAGTCCTGCAGGCTGATCACCGATAGCGAGGCGCCGTCGCCCACCACGAGCTCGACGTTGTCGGCGTAGGTGGCGCTGCCCCGGTGGTCGAGCACGACCACGGCCCGGGACAGCGGCTCGGCCTGCACCAGCAGGTGGCCGTAGCCGGTGCCCCCGTCGCCGGTCACGGTGACCACCGTGGGCCGGGACGCGTCCGCCTGGGCGGGCACCGCGACCACGGTGGCCTCCTGGAACGCCGCGTACGCCCGGGCGCTGACCCGGTCGGCCGGGATGAAGGTCCGGCCCGCGTGAACCACGGACCGTTCGGCAGAAAAGGTCTTGACCTCGGGAGCCGGGTCGACTTCCACCGTCACCGTCGCGGTCGGCGCCGGCGGATTATCGGTGTGCAGGCCGCGCAGCCGGCGCAGCGGGGTGAACCGCCACTCCTCCTCGCGGCCGCTAGGCACGCCGAAATCCGCCGGGTCGTAGGACCGGCGCCCGTGCAGCCTGCTCACGGGAGCGGTCTCGATCGCTCCCTGCAATCCAGCCGACATCAGCCGACCGCCCCCTCCATCTGGAGCTCGATCAGCCGGTTCAGCTCGAGCGCGTACTCCATCGGCAGTTCGCGGGCGATCGGCTCGACGAACCCGCGGACGATGGTGGCCATCGCCTCGTCCTCGGTCATGCCGCGGCTCATCAGGTAGAACAGCTGATCCTCGGAGATCTTGGACACGGTGGCCTCGTGGGCCATCTCCACGTCGTCCTCGCGGACGTCCACGTACGGGTAGGTGTCGCTGCGGCTGACCGTGTCGACCAGCAGCGCGTCGCACTTGACGTTGGACTTGGAGTGCTCGGCGCCTTCCTGCACGTTGACCAGGCCCCGGTAGGAGGTCCGGCCGCCGGCCCGCGCCACCGACTTGGAGACGATGGTCGAGGAGGTGTTCGGCGCGCAGTGCACCATCTTGGCTCCCGCGTCCTGGTGCTGGCCCGCGCCCGCGAACGCCACCGACAGCGTCTCGCCCCGGGCGTGCTCGCCCATCAGGTAGACCGCCGGGTACTTCATCGTCACCTTGGAGCCGATGTTGCCGTCGATCCACTCCATCGTCGCGCCCTGCTGGGCGACCGCCCGCTTGGTCACCAGGTTGTACACATTGTTCGACCAGTTCTGGATCGTGGTGTAACGGCAGCGCGCGTCCTTCTTCACGATGATCTCGACCACCGCGGAATGCAGCGAGTCGGACTTGTAAATCGGCGCGGTGCAACCCTCCACGTAATGGACGTAGGCGCCCTCGTCCACGATGATCAGGGTCCGCTCGAACTGGCCCATGTTCTCGGTGTTGATCCGGAAATAGGCCTGCAGCGGGATTTCCACCTTGACGTTCTTTGGTACGTAGATGAACGAGCCGCCGGACCATACCGCGGTGTTCAGCGCGGCGAATTTGTTGTCGCCCGGCGGAATCACCGTACCGAAGTACTCCCGGAACAGATCCGGCTGCTCCTTGAGCGCGGTGTCGGTGTCCAGGAAAATGACGCCCTTTTCCTCGAGGTCTTCCCTGATCTTGTGGTAGACGACCTCGGATTCGTACTGGGCGGCCACGCCCGCGATGAGCCGCTGCTTTTCCGCCTCGGGGATGCCGAGCCGGTCGTAGGTGTTCTTGATATCAGCGGGCAGTTCGTCCCAGCTCGCGGCCTGCTTCTCGGTGGAGCGGACGAAGTACTTGATGTTGTCGAAGTCGATTTCCGACAGGTCGGCGCCCCAGGTGGGCAGCGGCTTGCGGCCGTAGGACTTCAGGCCCTTCAGCCGCAGGTCGAGCATCCACTCCGGCTCGTTCTTGCGCGCCGAGATGTCACGGACCACCTCTTCGGACAGGCCGCGGCGCGCGGACGCGCCGGCCACGTCCGAGTCGGCCCAGCCGAATCGGTACGTGCCCAGCCCTTCGAGCTGTTCTTGCGTGGTGGTCATGTCAAGAGCCCTCCGGACTCGGGAGTTTCAGTAGATACGCCGTGCTTTACAACACTCTTCACCAGGCCCGGCTTCCCGGGGCCCGTGACGTGAGTGACGTGCGTGGTGCAGATACCGTCGCCGTGGGCGATCGTAGCGAGGCGCTGCACCGGCGTGCCGAGCAGCCTGCCGAACGCCTCGGTTTCCGCCTCGCACAACTGCGGGAACTCGGCCGCGACGTGCGCGACCGGGCAGTGGTGCTGGCAGAGCTGCTCCCCCGCGGCGGGCCCGATCGAGGGCGCGGGGCCCGCGGAGGCGGCGTAGCCGTCCGCCGACAGCGCCTCGGCCAGCGCCTGGACCCGTTCTGCGAGATCACCCCGGGCGACGACCGGCGCGTACCGCCGCTCCAGGTCGGCCAGCTGCCTGCGGGCGAACTCGGCGACGGCGTCCTGTCCCGCCGTCTCGGCCAGGAACCGCAGCGCGCCCGTGGCCAGGTCATCGTAGGCGTGCTCGAACGCGCTGCGCCCGGAATCGGTGATGACGAAGACCTTGGCCGGCCGGCCCCGGCCCCGGTTTCCGTAGGTCCGGGCCGTCCTGGTCTCGATCAGGCCCTCGGCCAGGAGGTTGTCCAGGTGCCGCCGGATGGCGGCAGGGGTGAGCCCGAGCCGGCTGCCCAGTGTCGCGGCGGTCGATGGCCCGAGCTCCAGGATCAACCGCGCGACCTGGCCCCTGGTCGGGCCATCAGCTGATCGCACGTTTTTCACAACACCATTGTGCCGTAAATAGGCGGCCGAGCGCAAACTTTTGGCAACGTTGACGTGACGTAAATCACGCCGCGGGCGGCTTGAGACCCAGGACGTGTTCGGCGTTGCGGCCGGCGATCTTGGCCTTGTCGTCCGGGCTGAGCGGGAGCGAGTCGAGCAGGGCGCGGCCGGCCGCGTTGGCGCCGAACGGGTAGTCGACGCTGAACAGCACCCGGTCCACCCCGAGCACCTGCACGGTGCACATGACCGGCGGGATGCTGAACAGCCCGCTGGTGGTCACCCAGATGTTGCTCCGGAAATACTCAGACGGCGCCCGGGCCATGGTCTCCACGTGCAGCATCTGGTCGATCCTGGCCAGCATGAACGGCAGCATCTCGCCGCAGTGCCCGACGATCAGCCGCAGTGCCGGATGCCGGTCGAACACCCCGGTGGCGATCATGCGCAGCACGTGCAGCCCGGCTTCGGCGTGCCAGCCCCAGGCGCCGGTGGCCAGCCGGGCCGCCACGCCCGGCGGCAGCCCGCTGTAGAGCACTTGGCGCAGGGCGGTCGACGGTGGTGCCGGATGCAGGTACAGCGGCGCGTCGAGGCGTTCGAACCGGTCGAGCAGCGGCTCGAACCTCGCGTCGTCGAGGAACACGTCGTCGGATCCCAGCGTGCTGTTCACCAGCGCGCCGACGAAGCCGAGCTCGGTAGTGGCGCGCTCCAGCTCGTCGGCCGCGGCCCTCGGGTCGGCGGTAGGCAGGGTGGCGAAGCCCGCGAACCGGTCCGGGTGGGCGCGGACCGCAGCGGCCAGTTCGTCGTTGGCCTCGCGGGCGCGGGCCAGGCCCTCGGCCCCGGCACGGCCCTGCGCGGCCGGGGCCACATGGGAGATGACCTGCAGGTCGATGCCGCTGGCGTCCATGTCGGCCAGCCGCATCGAGCCGAGGTCGCTCAGCTGGTCGCCGACCCGGGGACCCCACGCGGCCAGCGGGCCGGTGCCCGGCGGCGCGGCCAGCTCGGCCGTCCAGAAGTGCTCTTCCAGCGCAATCGTTCGCACCTAGGCCATTGTGTCAGCTACGCGACGCGGCCGGTCAGGCCGTCCGGCATGAAGTCGGCCAGATAGGCGTCCAGGTCGGGCTGGTCGGGCAGCAGCATGTGCCGGATCCAGGCGTCGCGCTCGTGGGCGATCGGCGGCAACTCCCACACGCAGCCGATCCAGGGCCGGTCCTCGATCACCATGAAGTGCTCCGGGTCGGCGTCGGGACAGCCCAGCGCGGGCTGGGCTGCGGCCGCGGCCCGCAAGTGCAGCACGTTGTCCCAGACCCAGCTGTAGGCGTTCAGGTAGGCCGCGTTGTCGCTGCGGCTGCGGTGCACCACGATGAAGGTGGCCGGCGGGGTGCCGTCCGGCTCGGGCAGCAGCCGGGGCAGGATCGCGAACGCGGCCCGCTCCACCTCGGGCTCGACACCGTCCGGGTCGGGGGTGACGTGGTAGCGCTTGACGCTGCGTCCGGCGATCTCGATCGCGGGCCGGGCGCGCAGGAACTTCTCGGCAAAGGTCATGACCGCACGCTAGGCCCGGTCTGCTGACATCTGATGTCAGTAGAGTGGGAGCATGCGCGCGAGCCGTCTGGTCTCGATCCTGCTCCTGCTCCAGTCCCGGGGCCGGATGACCGCGGCCCAGCTCGCCGCCGAGCTCGAGGTCTCTATCCGTACCGTGTACCGCGACGTGGAGTCGCTGCACGAGGCCGGGATCCCGTTGTACGGGGACGCCGGGCACCGCGGCGGCTACCAGCTCCTGGACGGCTACCGCACCCGGCTGACCGGCATGAACGGCGACGAGGCCCAGGCGTTGTTCCTGTCCGGGCTGCCCGGGCCGGCCGCCGAGCTCGGCCTGGGCCCGGTGCTCGCGGCCGCCCAGCTCAAGCTGCTGGCGGCGCTCCCGCCCGGGCTGGGCGAGCAGGCCGAGCGGGTGCACGCCCGGTTCCACCTGGACGCGCCCGGCTGGTACTCATCCCCGTCCCCGGACGAGGTTCCGCTGCTGCCGGCCGTCGCGGGCGCGGTCTGGCGCGGCCACGCGCTCCAGGTCCGGTACCGGCGCTGGAAGGAGCCGACCGATGTCGACCGGCGGCTCGAACCCTACGGGCTGGTCCTCAAGGCTGGCCGCTGGTACCTGGTGGCCGCCCCGGGGCCGCGGACCTACCGGGTCGACCAGATCCTGGACGTGCGGGTGCTGGACGAGGGGTTCGGCATCCCGGAGGGCTTCGAGCTGGCCCGGTACTGGCGGGGGTACCTGGCCGACTTCCGCGAGCACCTGCACCGCGCCGACGCCGTGGTCCGGCTGGCGGCTGTCGCCGTGGCCCGGGTGCCCGGCGCGCAGATCCTGACCTCGGAGGCGAAGGGCTGGGTGCGCGCGGTGGTCCCGATCGAGTCAGCGGAGCAGGCGTGCCACGACTTCCTGGCCCTCGGCGCGGACATCGAGGTGCTGGAGCCGCCCGAACTGCGCTCGCGGCTGGCCGCGGCCGCCCGGGCCACGGCCGCACTGTATGAGTAAGTGGCCGCCACCATTGCCCTGGCCGGGATTTCCTGGCTACCCTGGCCCGTTAGGCGACGATGCGCACCGTGATGCCGTCGACGCCGCTGGGATGTTCGGCCGAGCCGCGGAGCACGGAGTCGGCCCGGGCCGCGACCCGGAGCGGCTCGGCGATCTGGTCGAGCAGCGCCGCGGCATTCTGGTCGGTCGCCTGCACGATGAGCTGGCTGAGCCGGGCCGAGTTGCCCAGCCGCAGCCCGCTGCGCAGGACCCGGGTCGCGTCCAGGATCACGGCCAGCTGGTCCACCGCCGAACGGTCTGACCGCCAGCGCGGATCGGCCGCCGGCCAGCGGGTCAGGTGCAGTGACACCGCGTCCTCGTGCTCGCGGTAGAACCGCTGGTACAGGTGCTCGGTCAGGAACGGCGCGAACGGGGCGAACAGCCCGAGCAGCACCCGGAACGACTCGCGCAGCGTCCACCGCGCGCTGGCCTCGGCCGCCCGGTCCTTGATCATCTCGATGTACCGGTCGCAGTAGATCGACCAGAACATCCGGGAGGCGACCTGGTGGGCCTGTGCGTAGTCGTGGGCCTCGAAGGCCGCCGTGGCCTCGTCGATCGCATCCGCCAGGTGCGACAGCACCCACCGGTCCACGATGTGCCGCTCCCCCGGCTCGGGCGGCTCTGCTGCTCTGGCCGCCTGTGGCGTTGGGCCGCCGGCCCCGAGGTCGCCGAGGTCGCCTAGGTGCAGGGATAGGAACCGGCCCACGTTCCACAGCTTGACCGCGAACTTCCGCCCGGTCCGCACGTCCTTCTCGTTGTACCTCAGGTCGGTGCCGATGCGGCCGCGGGTGGCCCACAACCGCAGCGCGTCGGCGCCGTACTTGCGCATCACGTCGTCCGGGACATACCGGTTATATCCGTCCGGGCCTGTCGACTTGTCGAGATCTCGCTTCGACAGCTTCTTGCCCTGCTCGGTCAGCCCCCAGCCGGAGATCAGCGCGGTCCGCCACGGCACCCGGCCGAACAGCAGCTCGGACTGCACCACGGAGTAGAACAGCCAGGTCCTGATGATCTCGAACGCCTGCACCCGCATCGACATCGGGGCCAGCGCGGGGTCGCCCTCTAGAGTCCCGCTGAGCGCCCACCCGTCGTTGACCTGCGGGGTCAGCGACGAGATCATCCAGGTATCCATCACGTCCGGGTCGCCGGTCAGCGCGCCGTGACCGCAGTCCCGGCAGGCCGACACCGGCGGCTTGTCCGTCAGCGGGTCGACCGGCAGGTCCTCGAGCCGGGCCAGGACCGGCGCGTCGCACGAGGCGCAGAACCAGACCGGGAACGGCACGCCGTACCGGCGCTGCCTGGTGATGTTCCAGTCCCACTTCAGCCCGTCGATCCAGTCTTCCAGCCGCCGCCGCATGAACGGCGGGATCCACTCCAGCTCGGCCGCGCGGGCCCGGAACCGGTCGGCGTACTCCCGGACCGCGATGAACCACTGCGGCCTGATCTGAAACTCCACCGGCGTCTGGCAGCGCTCGTGCACCCCCACCACCTGCCGGATCGGCACACTTGCCGCCAGCAGCCCGGCCTCGTCGAGCGCCTTGACGATGGCCGCCCGGGCCTGGGTTACCTGCAGCCCGGCGAACGGCCCGGCGAGCTCACCCAGGCGCCCGTCCGGCCCCACCACCAGCCGCAGCGCCAGGTGGTCGCGCCGCCACCGCAGCACATCCTCGCTGTCACCGAACGTGCACACCATCATCAGCCCGGTGCCGAACTCCGGATCCACGTCCTGATCGGCCAGGACCGGCACCTCGTAGCCGAACAGCGGCACCCGCGCGGTGCTGAGCCCTTGGTAACGGGTGTCATCGGGATGGTGGTAGAGCGCCACGCAGGCCGGCAGCAACTCGGGCCGGGTGGTGGCGATGGCGATGTCGCGCTCGCCGCCGAACCTGATCGTGTGCAGCCTGCTGGTCCGTTCCAGGTCCTCCACGTCGGCCTGGGCCAGCGAGGTCTGGTCCTCCGGACACCACAGGATCGGGTCCTGAGCCCGCCGCAGGTAGCCCGCCTGGTACAGGGTGACGAAACTGGTCTGGGCGGTCCGCTGGCAGCGGGCGTCGATCGTGGAGTAGCGCAGCGACCAGTCCAGCGACAGGCCCAGCCGGCGCCACAGGTCCTCGTAGTGTTCGGCCGTGCGGCCGGTCTCGGCCAGGCACAGAGCGACGAACTCGGCCCGCGGCATGTCCACCGCCCGGACGCCATAGGCCTGCTCGACATAGCGTTCGGTGGGCAGCCCGTTGTCGTCGAACCCGATCGGGTAGAACACCCGCTCGCCCCGCATCCTCCGGTAGCGCACGATGAAGTCGGGCTGCGAGTAGCTCATCGCGTGACCCACGTGCAGGTGCGCCGCCGACACGTACGGCGGCGGCGTGTCGACGCTGAATACCGGCCCGTGCCCGGCACGGTCGTACCGGTAGACGTCGTGCGTCTCCCACAGCGCGCGGGCGGCTGCCTCGACCGCCTGGTGGTCGTACTCGCCGGGTTCCATAGGAAGGGAAGGTATCTGCTCCGAGGCGTGCGTCTTAAATTCTTTTCTGACCGAACGGGCCGTGGTTCCCGCGTCCGCGAACCAGGAGACTGCTGAGTGCGTCTTAGGAGTGAATTCTTCGTGGTGCCGCATGCCGCAGCAACGTGCCGGGGAATGAACGTGGTACGAACGAGTCAACCGCCCGCCCGAGAAAGCCCAGGAAGATAGAGACAAGCGCCGCCATGCCCGCCCCGCGTCCCGACATCGCCGACCTGCTCGTGGTCGACGTGCCGCCCGGCGCCAAGGTGATCACGGTCAGCGACCTGCACCTGCCCCCGGTCCGCACGGACGTCTCGGGGCGGTCCTGCGAGATGCTCGCGCGCTGTATCTCCTCCGGGGGCCAACCCCCCGATGACGCCCCGATCTGGGGGGGCTCTCCGCCCCCCCAGACCCCCCTGACCGTGGTCCTGGCCGGGGACGTGATCGAGCTGCTCGGCTCCCCCGGCTCGACCGCGACCGACATCCTGCGCCCGCACGAGGACCTGTGCGCGGCGCTGCTGGAGGTGACCGCCCGCGGCGGGCAGGTCATCTACACCATCGGCAACCACGACGGCGACCTGGCCTGGGACGTCAAGGCGGCGGACGCGGTGCGGGAGATGACCGGGGCCCGGCTGTGCCTGGCCGCCGACCTGATCCTGGCCGACGGCAGGAAGATCAGGGTGGAGCACGGCCACCAGCTCGACCCGTACAACTGCTTCTGCGACGCGCGCAACCCGCTGGACACGCCCATGGGCCACCACATCGTCCGGGAGGTCATCCCGCGGATCGAGTTCCTCGGCCGCGGCTGGGTCGACGGCGCGCACGAGATGGCGGACCCGACCGATTTCCCGTCCTTCATCGGCTCCCGGCTCGTCTACCGCAAGCTCGGCCGGCACCTGTGGTGGCTGATCGCGATCCCGCTGGCGATCTTGATCCTGGTCCGGATCCCCGAGTTCGGGCTCGCCGCGGTCAGGTCCCGGTACCCGGACACCGACGTGTGGGTGCACCGGGCCGTGATCCTCGGGTACGGCGCGATCGCGGACCTGCTCGTGATCTCCGCTCTGGTGGCGATCGTGGCCCGGCGCGCGTGGGTGTCGATCAGCGCGCTGGCCCTGGACAAGCGGGGTTACATGCAGAACCAGGCCGCCCGCCAGCGGGCCGCCGACCTGGTCGCCGACGGCTACCACGGATTCATCTCCGGGCACACGCATCACCCGGAGCTAGCCGCCATGGCCGACGGCTTCTACGCCAACTCCGGGTCCTGCACCTCGGTGGTGGAGGCCATCGGCGGGAAGTTCGGCCTGCCTCCGGCCTACGTCCGTAATCAGCAGGTCTGCTGGGTGGAGGTGGCCGGCGGCCAGGCGGAGCTCGTCATGGCCCGGGTCGAGCTGCCGGGCGCCACCCGGATGGAGAGGTTCGTCGCCCACGGCCGCAACCCGCACTCCGATTCCCCGGCGCGGATCGCCTCCTGGCCCGAAGGACCCGACTGGCCGCCGCCGGAGAAGAAGAGCGACCCCGAGAAGGCAGACGCCCCGCCCGCGCCGCGGGCGTAGCGCTCAGCGTCTCGGCGCGGCGCCCCCTGCAGCGGGGTGAAACCCGGCATTCAGCACATAAGAGTGTGGTGAATGCCCAGATTCACCAGGCCAGGATGGGCGGGGTCAGCCGCGCTCGGCGGCGCGGGCTTCCTCGACGGTGAGTTCGGCGGCCGGGTCGGCTTCCAGGCGCTCGTCCGGGATCGGCTCGCCGCTGCGGATCGACTTGCCGTAGGTGCCGTTGTCCAGGCGCTGCAGGGCGCGCTCGATGGCGTCCAGCCGGTCGTGCAGGCTCTCCGCGATGGCGTCGTCCTCGCCCTCCTCGGTGAGCGCCAGCGCGGCGTCGGCGTTGTCTTCGGCCTCGCTCTCCACCTCTGCCACGCGGTCGTCCTGGCCGGCGGTCTCGGTCCGCTTGAGCGAGCGCTGAACCTCATCTCGTTCGGCGGTGAGCAGGCTTCGGGCCCGGTCCTGGTCCATCCGGCCGTCCTCCCTAGTGCTGGTGGGACGCGTGCGCGTCCATGTGGTCGTGGCTGTCGGGCGAGCCGCCCATCATCCGCAGCATAGCGACCCCGCCGGTGCGGACGAATCGAACGACCAGGGCGGCGGCCAGAACCAGGAAGACGATGTTCAGCCAGCTGGTGTAGTCCCAGGACACTCCCTGGTCCGGGATCTTGGCCCGGGCCGGGTCCGGGATCAGGCCCAGGCCGCCGAAGGCCAGCTCGATCACGTAGCCGGCCGCGGCCATCGCGGCGTAGAACGTGCCGAGCAGGAACAGGGCCATCCGGGCGCCGTAGTACTTCCGGTAGATGTTGAGGATCGGCGCGATGATGAGGTCGGCGAAGATGAAGGCGATCACGCCGCCGAAGCTGATGCCGCCCTTCCACAGCACGACGGCCAGCGGGATGTTCCCGATTGAACACACGAACGAGATGATCGCCACGAAGGGCCCGATGAGCGGTCCCCAGATCTTGGCGGCGACCGGGTGGCCCGCGATGAAGAAGCTCTGCCAGAAGCTGTCGGGCACCCAGGCCGCGATCGCGCCGGTGGCGAACAGCCCGATGATCAGGTCCCTGAGGATCGCGGCCCACTCCATCACGAACACGTGCGCCACGGAGGTATAGCCGCCGCGCGAGAACAACCGGCTCGCGAACGAGCCAGATCGCTGGATGGACATGTCCATCGCGGCGTGGCCCTCCATCGACCCGGCGATCCCGCGGTCGGCCTGCACCCGCGCCTCACGCAACAGCCGTTCCCGCAGCGTCAGCCGGAACAGCACCGCCATCACCACGATCATCACCGGCCCGCCGGTGAACTCGGCCAGGGTGAACTGCCAGCCCATGAGCAGGGCCAGGATCACCCCGAACTCGATCACCAGGTTGGTCGAGGCGATCTCGAACGCCATCGCGGCGGTGAAACTGGCGCCCTTGCGGAACAGGGACCGCGCCAGCGCGACCGCCGCGTACGAGCACGACGAGGATGCCGCGCCGAAACCGGTCGCGAGGACGAGCGTCCGCGGCCGGTCATCTCCCAGGAGCCGGATGACCGTGGACTTCTTCACCAGGGCCTGCACAATCGCCGAGAGCGTGAACCCGAGGATCAACGCCCAGGTAATCTGCCACGTCATCGATCCGGTGATGGACAGCGCGTGCAGGACGGCGTGGATCAGCCTCACCTCTCATACCTCCCCGGGATCCCGAAGCGACACTATACCCCATAGGGGTATCCAGCGTCGTGGCCCCGCCCGGTTTATCACGCCGCCCCCGTAGACTCGCGTGCGTGAGCACCGGCAAGGCCCATGGCGACCCGGCGGCGCCTGCCGTTGAGCTCCACGGGCTGGTCAAGCGGTACGGCCAGATGGCGGCCGTGGACGGCCTTTCGCTGACCGCGGCCCGCGGCGCGGTGACCGGCATCCTCGGGCCTAACGGCGCGGGCAAGACCACCACGATCGAGATCTGCGAGGGCTACCGGCGGCCCGACCAGGGCACGGTGCGAGTGCTCGGGCTCGATCCGGCACGCGATGCCCGTGCGCTGCGGCCGAGGGTGGGCGTGATGCTCCAGTCGGGCGGCATTCCCCCGTCGGTAGCCGCGGCCGACTACCTGAAGCTGCTGAGCAGCTTCCACGTCCGCCCCATCGCTCCGGCGCAACTGCTCGACCTGGTGGGACTTACCGCGGTCGCGCGCACTCCCTACAAGCGCCTGTCGGGCGGCCAGCAGCAACGGCTGTCCCTGGCCGCCGCCGTCATCGGCCGCCCGGAGCTGGTGTTCCTGGACGAGCCCACGGCGGGTATGGACCCGCAGGCCCGCCACGCCACCTGGGATCTGATCGGCCAGCTGCGCAGTGCCGGGGTGAGCGTCATCCTCACCACGCACTTCATGGAAGAGGCCGAACGGCTCTGTGACTTCGTCGCCATCATCGATCACGGGCAACTCGTCGCGGCGGACACCCCGGCTAAGCTCACCGGCACGGTCGGCCAGCTCAGGTTCCGCGCGGAGGCCGGGCTCGACATCGACAGCCTGCTCACGGTGCTGCCGCCGGCCAGCGCGATGAAGGAATCCCCGGCCGGCCACTACGTGATCGAGGTGCACGGTGCGGTGAACCCGATGCTGCTCGCCACCGTGACCGCCTGGTGTGCCGAGCGGGGCGTGCTGGCCAACAGCCTGCGGATCGAGAGCCGAACGCTCGAGGACGTGTTCCTCGAGCTCACCGGTAAGGAACTCCGCACATGAGCGAGGCAGCGGTGACCCAGGGTCGCCCGGCGGCACTGTTCGCCCCGGACCCGGGAGCGGCGCCGCTGGGCCGGATGATCACCGCGCAGGCCGCGCTGGAAACCCGCACCCTGCTGCGTAACGGCGAGCAGCTCCTGCTCACGCTGATCATCCCGCTGCTGCTGCTCACCGCGTTCAGCCTCGAGTCCCTGATCAACCTCGGGGTCGGGATGAGCCGGATCGACTTCCTGACCCCGGGGATCATCGCGCTGGCCGTGATGTCCACCGCGTTTACCAGCCAGGCGATCGCGACCGGGTTCGAACGCCGCTACGGCGTGCTGAAGCGGCTGGGGGCCACGCCGCTGTCGCGCGGCGGCCTGATCGCGGCCAAGACCGTGACCGTGATCGGCGTGGAACTGCTGCAGGGCGTGCTGATCATCGCCGTCGGCCTGGCCATCGGCTGGCGGCCGCATGCCGGCCCGGCCGCGATCGTGACCGCCCCGCTGCTGATCTTGCTCGGCACGGCTGCCTTCAGCGGCGTGGCCCTGCTGATGGCCGGTACCTTGCGAGCCGAGGCCACCCTGGCCGCCGCCAACCTCGTCTACATCCTGCTGCTCGGCGTGGGCGGCGCGGTGTTCCCGCTGACCAAGTTCCCCGCGGGGGCGCGACCGGTCCTCGAGCTACTGCCCACCGGCGCACTGTCCACCGGCCTGCGCAGCGTGCTTCAGTCCGGCTTGGCGTTCCCGGTCCGCGACACGATCACGCTGACCGTCTGGGCCGTGGCAGCGATCACCGTGGCGGCACGGACGTTCCGGTGGGATTGACGCCTCAGGCTAGCGCAGCATCGAAGCGGGTCCGCAGGTCGCCGAGCCGTTCGATTGGCTCGTTGGCGAACACCAGGCGGAGATAGCGCTCGCCGCTAGGTCCCCAGCCTGTCATCGGGGTCGCCGCGATCTCGGCACGGGCGAAAAGGCGTTGTGAGGCTTCTGCGCCGGAAAGGCCCATGCCGGCGCAGTCGATGAGAAGCGACCACCCGCCGCCCGGGCGGATGCAGGGATATTCCGCGAGCTGAGTAAGGATGTGCCGACACCGCTCTTCCCAGATCGCGGTGGCCGCCGCCACGTCGGCGCCGGCGCCTGGATGACGCAACGCGGCGGCCACGGCTTGCTGGGCGATGCCGACCTGGCAGACCACGTTGGTCAGGCCGACCAGGCCGATGTCTTTCATGATCGGCGCAGGACCGACGACCCAGCCCACGCGCCAGCCGATCATCCGCAGTTCCTTGGACGCGGAGCCCACCGTGATGGTTCGAGCGGCCAGGGCTGGGTGGGCACCCGGATGCACGGGCCGGTTGTCACCGAAGACGAGCCGCTCCATGGCGGCGTTCCAGATGACCCAGGCACCATAGCGGTTGACCGGGTTGGCGATGGCGTCGAAATGCTCGCCGGATAGGACGGCTCCGGTGGGCATGACCGGGCTCATCAGCAGCACGGCAGCCGTCTGCGGGCCGATGGCCGCGGCCAACTCGCCCGGATCGGTAACCCAGCCGCGCTCACCCGGGACGCATCGCACATGCCGGGGAACCGCGGGGAGCGGGCTCGTTTCCCGAAGAACGCGGTGAACGCCTGGTGCTGGTGGCGGAGCGCCTGCTGCAGCGGCACCGAGGAGACCTCGCTGAGGAACGCCAGTGCCGGGTCCTTCTTCATGTGGGTCAGTGCGGCGTCGGTCTGGGCGTACGAGGTGCTCGCCCGGTCGGCCTGCCAACGGGCCCGGCGGGCGGCCAGGGTCTGGTTCCACACCACGCGGACGCAGCCGAACGTGCGGTTCAGCACCTGCTGCTGCACCTGGTCGGGGTATGCCCGGCACCGGTAGGCCGTTCTCACCCTTATAGCATCGAACACATGGTCGTAAGAGTGCGGGAGGCGCGCCGCACGTGCTGCCGGATGGTCCTGCTGCCTCGCCTGGCGGGGCACCGGATTCCTCCCCGGCCTGAAGACTGGGGATCCTCCGGAAGTCATGGTGAATACCGTTGGAGTGCCGCGAGTAGCGGCGACGGCGCCGACTACGGGGGGGCCGACCGGCCGCACCCAGATGCTGATGCTTGCGTTTCCCGCAGACATCAACCCCTCAACGCGGCCGAACCGACTGTACTTACAGTCGACAAGCTGCTACGCGAGGTCATCATCGCGCTCGCCGAAGACCACACCCTCGGCCCGGGCGACCGCGCCGACCTGTACCGCATCGCCCTGCGCCGCCTTACGCCCACGCCCGCCCTGCAACACCACCTGCCCGCGCCGGCTGATCCACGGCTGCGTGACGTCCCCGCCATCCTGGCCGACGATCCCGCCGACGATCGCACCCTGGCCGACCTCGGGCGAGCGGCCGGAGCCAGCGAGCGCACCCTCAGCCGCCGGTTCCGGCGCGACACCGGGATGACCTTCCCGCAATGGCGCGGCCAGCTACGCCTGCAGCACGCCATGCTCCTGCTGGCCACGGACAGCACCGTCACCGCCGCGGCCACCGCGAGCGGCTACACCAGTACCAGCGCCTTCATCGCCGCCTTCCGGGACGCCTTCGGCGTCACGCCCGCCGCCTACCGTCACCAGACCGTCTCACAGTAACGGGAAGATTGTCCGCGAAAATTGCGTTGCCCAGTTTATGCACATCTCATACAATCGGAACATGACGTTCTGGCAGACCGCGAAACGAGGCGAGTACATGAATCCGTGCTCGCGGCGTGAGCTTGCCCTGAGCACCAGGACGGTTGCCCTCTTAGGCCATTAAGCCAGAGACGGCAACCGCCCCGAGGGATATCCCGAGGGGCGGTTTTCATTTACCTAGGGATCAGCCAGCGGATAGGCGACCCGGCCCCAACCCGGGCGAAATGCGGGTTCAACTCCTGCGGTCCCTGCGGAGCACCACCCACGGGTGAACGTGCTTGCTTGTTGACATATCCATAAGCGTGAGCACCATTACCGGCAGGCCCGCCATGCCTGCCGAACGTGGCGATGCGGCGCCCGGCTGTACCGGGCGCCGCATCGCCGATGGGGATGACAGCTGAGGTAGCGGACACGCCCTGCAAGCGTCGTCGCAGCGGGTTCGATTCCCGCCATCTCCACCGGGATGTGGCGTAAGGGTAAGCGCGCCTGTTTTGGGAGCAGGCGGACGGGGTTCGAGTCCCTGCTTCCCGACCAAGGGTCTCTAGCTGAGACGGATTAGCAGCCGGTCGAAGCCCGGCGCAGGCAGGTTCGATACCTGCGGGACCCGCCATGCCGTACTGGTCTAACGGCAAGACATTTGCCTTCCACGCAATTCATCGGGGTTCGACTCCCCGGTACGGCTCCACGCGCCGCTAGCTCAGCGGTCAGAGCAATGGACTCTTAATCCAATGGTCGGGGGTTCGAATCCCTCGCGGCGCACTTCGCACTTTAATCCGGGATCGTTCAATGGCAGGATTCCAGGCCCTGAACCTGGCGATGTTGGTTCGACCCCAGCTCCCGGAGCCATGCCTCTGTAGCTCATCAGGAAGAGCGTCCCGTTCGTACGGAGAAGGCAGGCGGTTCGAGGCCGTCCAGAGGCTCCACGGGTTCGGCGGCAACTACGTCGCTGGTTGTGGCAACGTCGTAGTCGGGTGTGCGTCGTTGTGGCAACGACGTAGTTGGGCGCGCCCCGGAAGCTGGGGCAGGTGGTGACAGAGAGGCAGACAAAGCAGGAGTGTCCGGAGAGGATCTGATTCTCACTCCAATGGGACTCAACCCAGGCTCCATGTGGCCGTAGTGTCAGCGGTTAGCACGAGACCTCGCCATGGTTTCAGGGCCGGTTCGAATCCGGTCGGCCACTCTTGAGGCGCTCTAGGCCAATTGGCAGAGCCAGCGCGTTCAGACCGCGTGGATTCCGGTTCGAATCCGGGGGGCGCTACGGAGAGGTCTTCACGTTTCGGTGAGGGCCTTGTTCACGTTTGGGTCTGGCCCTGCCGCCGCGTCTGTCCAGGGCCAGGACCAGGGCCCGATGCGCCCCGGCGTTTCCGCGGAAACGTCCGGCGCAATTGCGTAGGGAGTCGCCGTCGTGTGGGCTGACGGTCCTTAACGTGTGGGCGGGGCCGAACCAGGGCCGCATCCACGCAGGTCAAAGCCAAACGTGAAGACCTCACGGAGGGTGAACCAGGCAGGGCCTGGGCCTCGGTGCTAACGAGTGCGCGCTTCGGCGTGAGATTCGAGTTCTCCGCTCTCCGCTTCTGGGAGATGAAACCACCGGGTGGTGGTCCCCGTCTGGAAAGCGGGTGGGGGTCGCAAGACTCTGGGATTCGATTTCTCCATCTTCCGCCGTGTGGAGAGTGAACCTGTCAGGTGGCAGGCGCCGCCCCGAAAGCGGCCGGGCGCACGGGAGTGCGCTGGGGCTCAAGACCTCCGCTCTCTGCTGCTGGCCACGACCCAGCTGGTCGACGGGGCCTGCCTGATACGCAGGTATCGCGCGGTTCGATTCCGCGGTGGCCAACGATGGCGAGATAGCTCAGTTGGCTCAGAGCGCCCGACTCATGATCGGGAGGTCGTCAGTTCGATGCTGACTCTCGCTACCACGGGGCGCGTTGGAGTAACGGTCATCTCACCTGGCCCTCAACCAGGAGACTGCCGGTTCAAATCCGGCACGCGTCACCCTTGGCCCCATCGTCCACTGGCTAGGATTCGGCCCCTTCAAGGCCGCGAAGACGGGTCGGAACCGTCTGGGGCTACCAATCTCGCGTCGCCTAATTGGCAGGGCAGCGGACCGTTACTCCGCCGGTGGAGGTTCGAGTCCTCCCGCGAGAGCCAGGGTCTTGTAGGGGAGCTGGAGTCCCCGCCACTCCGTCAACGTGGAGATCACGGGTTCAAGTCCCGTCAGGACCGCTGCTGGTGCTTCAGGCTCCTATGGTGAAACGGAGATCATGCCAGCCTACGAAGCTGGTGGTGGAGGTTCGAGTCCTCCTGGGAGCACGCAAGCTCGGCTAGCTCAATGGGAGAGCACGCGGTCAACACCCGCGGGACGGAGGTCCGATTCCTTCGCTGAGCACGGTCACCCCAATGGGCAGAAGGCGGATAGTGGCTGGCCGCGCCGGTCCGTAAAACCGGATCCTCCGGGACGTTGCAGGTTCGACACCTGTTCCGCTCACTTTGAGTCCTCGTGGCGCAGTGGATAGCGCGCGTGGTTCCGAACTACGAGGTCGGCCGTTCGAATCGGCCCGAGGACGCTATGGCGCGCATCTCGCTGGTGCGGGAGGCGGGCTGCAACCCCGTCGTCCTTTACTGGGTTCGATTCCCAAGGCGCGTCTCTATCGGCTCGCCGTTCAAGGGATAAGGGCAGCGGTGGCCTAAATCGCTAGTGCGCGTTCGAATCGCGCCGGACCGACCATGGTACTCACGTCTTTGGATAATTGAAAATTCCCTATCGAGAATCTAGCTATTACTCCAATCACTCAAACTAGTCTGATCCGAGCTACCCTGCGTATCCAAGTCTGCACCAGCCAGGATCATGATCTCGGAAGGAGTCACGGCTCCAGGCCGCGTCTGGCTGGCACACGGATAGAGCCATCTCACCCGGTTGGGTAAACAGGTGACCGCTGGGTTCGACTCCCAGGTGGCCAACGCACGGCGATCTCGACTCTCGATGTGGGCTGCGGCACAGTTACGTGCCAGACATCATGGATCCAGACCCGCGTTGAGCCCGGTTACGAGAGCTTCAGCAAGTCGCATCGTCGGTGTTCAAGGGACGCCTCTCGTGTCCACGCGCCTCCCTACTGCCAACTACATCGTAGATCGAGGCTGGGCATGGTCTATCGTTCCTGACATGTTGCGTGCGGAACTCGTTGTCCCGGCTGCAAGCGAGATGCACGGGTACGACAAGGCCGTGGCTCTGGACCGAATTGTGACAATTGATGACGCCGGCGAACGGGCGACCTACTGCGTCACAGTCGATGCATCCCACCTATTCATCGTTAACGGCATAGTTACGGGCAACTGCGTTGCGTAACATGCGACGTGTCGGCCAGCGTCCCGGCGCGGATCCCGGTCTACGGCTTCAACCTCGCCGGCTACCGGCACTCGGCCATGGCGGCCGGGCTCGGCAACCGGCACGAGCTGGGCGGGCTCACCGACGCGACCTTCACGCTCATCCCGAACATCGAGGCTGGGCTGGCCGCTCGCTGGCCATGGGAAGGGGACCCGGGCCGGGTACAGTGACCAGCCATAAGGATGAAGGACACCCACACCACCGCCAGTCAGGCCCCGGCTTCAGCGCGCCCTGAAGCCGCCGGGGCGGAGCCTCATGCCGGGAGCCGGGGGCGGCTGGCCCAATCCAGGCTGGTACTGCCGGCCGTGATGATCCTGTCCGGGATCGTCTCGGTGCAGGCCGGGGCGGGCGTCGCGGACAAGCTGTTCGGCCAGATCCCGCCCGCGGCGGTCACCGGGCTGCGGCTGTGGACGTCCGCCGTGGCCATGGCCGTCATTTCCGGACGCGGGCTCGCCCGGGCGTTCGGCGACCTGGTGAAGCGAAGAGCCTGGGCCGACGGCGGGATCGCCGGGTCGTTCGGTATATCGCTCTTGATCATGAACTTCTCGATCTACCAGTCATTTTCCAGGATTCCCCTGGGTGTGGCCGTCACCATCGAGTTCCTCGGGCCGCTGGCCGTGGCGGTGGCCGGGTCACGGCACGTCAAGGACGTCGGATGGGTGGTGCTGGCGGGCACCGGGGTCGTGCTGCTGACCCAGGGCGGGCACGGGCACCTGAACCTGACCGGAGTGCTGTTCGCGGCGGTGGCCGGGGCGTGCTGGGCCGCCTACATCATGCTCAGCTCGGCGACCGGACGGCGGTTCCCCGGTTCGGCGGGCCTGACCATCGCGATGGTGGTCGCCGCCATCGGGATCACGCCGCCCGCGGTGATCGCCGGGGGCGCGGCCACGCTTCCGGCCAGCGGTGCTGGCCACCGGGGCGGCGATCGGCATCCTCTCCTCGGTCATCCCCTACCGGCTGGAACTGGAAGCCCTGCGGCGGATGCCGACGCGGTTGTTCGGCGTGTGGATGAGCCTGGAGCCCGCGGTGGCGGCGCTGGTCGGGCTGGCCCTGCTCGGCCAGGACCTGAGCGTGGTCGAGTGGCTGGCGATCGGCTGCGTGATGATCGCCTGCGCCGGGGCGGCGGGCGGCGCTCTACCATAAGGGGCGTGCTCGATAGCTGGATCTCCCGCCTCGAGGCCGCCAGGTTCGCGCGCCCCGTGCTGGCGCCGACGGCGGCGTCGATGCGGCGGCTCGCACTGGCCGGGGTGATCGCGGACGTCGCGATCATGTCCACCGGCGCGGCGGTGCGGCTCAGCTCGTCCGGCCTGGGCTGCCCCGACTGGCCCAAGTGCTCCTCGGCGGACGTCGTGGCCAGCAAGAACGCCGGGCAGACGCTGCTCAACACCTGGATCGAGTTCGGCAACCGGCTGCTCAACTTCCCGCTCGTGGTCATCACCGTCCTGGTGTTCGTCGCGGCCTGGCGGTTCCGGCCGCAGGGAAAGCGACGGCGTGACCTGGTCTGGCTCGCGGCGGTCCAGCCCGTCGGGGTGTTCGCGCAGGCGGCCATCGGCGGGATCGTGGTGCTGACCAAGCTCAACCCGGTCACGGTCTCCATTCACTTCCTGGTGTCCGCCTCGATCGTGGCCGCGGCGGTCGTGCTGCACGTCAGGTGCACCGAGGGCAACGACCCGCCCACGACGGTGGTCCGGCGCGACCTGTTCCTGCTGTCCGCGGGCCTGGTGGCCGTCACCAGCGTGATGCTCGCGGCAGGCACCGTGGTGACCGGCACCGGGCCGCTGGCCGGCCACGCGGACACCCCGCGGTACAAGCTGCCGCTCGAGGGCGTGACCCAGCTGCACGCCGACATCGGCTGGCTGCTGGCCGGCCTGGCCATCGCGCTCGTCGTCGGGCTGCGGATGTCCGGCGCCCCGGGCAAGGTGGTGCGGGCCAGCTGGGTCATGATCGCGTCGCTGGGCGTGCAGGGCGTGATCGGCTACATCCAGTACTTCACCCATCTGCCGGCCGGGCTGGTCTGGGTCCACGTGACCGGCTCGGTTCTGGTCTGGGTCGCGGTGCTGCGGCTGTTCCTGTTCATGCGCGACCGCGGCCCTCTCACCAGGCCATCCCCCGAGCCAGTGCAGGCCGCACCCTATAGACAGGCCGAACCGCTGGACCGATAGGCTCCTACCGTGAGCAATCAGCCCCAGCTTGACTGGACGGCGACCGACGAACGCGCCGTCGATCTCATCCGGGTCCTGGCGATGGATTCGGTCCAGAAAGCAGGCAGCGGGCACCCGGGAACGGCGATGAGCCTAGCCCCGGTGGCCTACCTTCTCTTCCAGCGGCTGCTCAGGCATGACCCGGCAGATCCGCACTGGGCGGGCCGGGACCGCTTCGTGCTGTCCTGCGGGCATTCCAGCCTCACCCTGTACATCCAGCTGTACCTGTCCGGGTACGGGGTCACCCTGGATGACCTGAAGGCCTACCGCACCTGGGGCAGCATCACCCCCGGACACCCCGAGCACGGCCTGACGCCTGGCGTCGAGACCACTACCGGGCCGCTCGGCCAGGGCATCGGCAACGCGGTCGGCATGGCTATGGCCGCGCGCCGCGAGCGCGGCCTGTACGACCCGGACGCCGAACCGGGCCGCAGCCCGTTCGACCACTACGTCTACGCCTTCGTCTCCGACGGCGACATCGAGGAGGGCGTCAGCCACGAGGTGTCCTCGCTGGCCGGGCACCACCGGCTCGGCAACCTCATCGTGGTCTACGACGACAACTACATCTCCATCGAGGACGACACGCACATCGCCAAGTCCGAGGACGTCGCCGCCAGGTACGAGGCGTACGGCTGGCACGTGCAGCGCCTGAACTGGCGCACCCCGAACGGGTACCACGAGGACGTCCAGGCGCTCTACCAGGCGCTGCTGGCGGCCAGGGAGCACACCGAGGCGCCGTCCTTCATCGCGCTTACCACGATCATCGGCTGGCCGGCCCCGCACAAGCAGAACACGGGCGCCGCGCACGGCTCGGCGCTCGGCGCCGACGAGGTGGCGGCGACCAAGGAGGTTCTCGGCTTCGATCCAGGGGTCGACTTCCCGGTCGAGGACGAGGCGCTCGCCCGCGCGCGCCAGGTCGCCGAGCGCGGCAAGAGCCTGCACGCGGAGTGGGAGCAGTCGTTCGCCGCGTGGAGCGCCGCCGACGAGGACCGGCGAGCGCTGTTCGACCGGCTTTCCGTCCGCCGGCTGCCGGACGGATGGGCCGCGGCGCTCCCCTCGTTCCCGGCCGACGCCAAGGGCATAGCCACCCGCAAGGCCTCCGGAACCGTCCTCAGCGCCTTGGCCCCGGTGCTGCCCGAGCTCTGGGGCGGCTCGGCCGACCTGGCCGAGAGCAACCTGACCACCATGGAGGGCCAGCCCTCCTTCATCCCGTTCGACCACCAGACCGCCATGTGGCAAGGCGGCCCGTACGGCCGGACCCTGCACTTCGGGATCCGCGAGCACGGCATGGGTGCGATCATGAACGGCATCGCGCTGCACGGCGGCACCCGCCCCTACGGGGGGACGTTCCTGGTGTTCAGCGACTACATGCGGGGTTCGGTCCGGCTCGCGGCGCTGATGGAGCTGCCGGTCGTCTACGTCTGGACGCACGACTCGATCGGCCTGGGCGAGGACGGGCCCACCCACCAGCCGATCGAGCACGTGTGGGCGCTGCGGGCCATCCCGCACCTCGAAGTGGTCCGGCCAGGCGACGCGAACGAGACCGTCGTGGCCTGGCGGACCGCGCTGGAACGGGCCCGGCCGACCGCGATGTGCCTGACCCGGCAGGCGCTGCCGGTGTTCGACCGCTCGCCGGGCGAGTCCGGGCTGGCCAGCGCCGAGGGCGTGGCCCGCGGCGGGTACGTGCTCGCGGACGGCAGCGACGTCATCCTGGTCGGCACCGGCAGCGAGGTCTCGATCGCGCTCGAGGCCCGCGACCAGCTGGCCGCGGACGGGGTTCTCGGCCCGGGTGGTGTCGATGCCGTGCGTGGAGTGGTTCAACGCACAGGACGAGTCCTACCGGCGCGAGGTCCTGCCGCCGTCTATCCGCGCGCGGGTGTCAGTGGAGGCGGGCATTACCGAACCCTGGCGGTTGTTCGTAGGGGACGCGGGCGCTTCAATCGGAGTAGACCATTTCGGCGCTTCGGCGGCGTATCAGAAGCTCTATCAGGAGTTTGGCATCACAGCGGAGCGGGTAGCCGCTGCCGCACGCGACAGTCTGGCCCGGGTCCGGGCCTAAGCATTCACGGGTCCGGCCCGCGGCACGCAGGGAAGGGAAACCAACGGTGTCAGTTGACGTTCTCGGGCAGCTATCCGAGGCCGGGGTGTCGGTATGGCTGGATGACATCAGCCGTGACCGGCTGCGCACCGGCAACCTGCAGATGCTGATCGACGACCTGCACGTGGTCGGCGTGACCTCCAACCCGACGATCTTCGCCAAGTCGCTGTCCTCCGGGGACGCCTACGACGAGCAGATCGCCGACCTGAAGACCCGCGGCGTGGCCGTGGACGAAGCATCCCGGATGATCACCACCTACGACATCCGGTGGGCCTGCGACGTGTTCCGCCCGGTCTACGACCGGACCGGCGGCCTCGACGGCCGGGTGTCGCTCGAGGTGGACCCCAGGCTGGCCAACGAAACCGAGAAGACCATCGCCGAGGCGCGCGCCCTGTGGTGGATAGTGGACCGGCCGAACCTGCTGATCAAGATCCCGGCGACCCTCGAGGGACTGCCCGCGATCACGGCGGCCACCGCCGAGGGGATCAGCGTCAACGTCACGCTGATCTTCGGGCTGGAACGGTACGGCCAGGTCATCGACGCCTACATGGCCGGCCTGGAGCAGGCCGCCGCGGCCGGGCACGACCTGTCCCAGATTCGCTCGGTGGCGTCGTTCTTCGTCAGCCGGGTCGACACCGAGGTCGACGGCCGGCTGGACAAGATCGGTACTCCCGAAGCCGCGGCGCTACGCGGCAAGGCGGCGGTGGCCAACGCGCGGCTGGCCTACGAGCTGTTCGAGCAGCGGACCGCCACCGAGCGCTGGCAGGCGCTGGCCGCCCGCGGAGCCAACCTTCAACGGCCGCTGTGGGCTTCCACCTCGGTCAAGGACCCGTCGTTCGGCGACACCATGTACGTCGTCGACCTGGTGGTCGCCGACACGGTGAACACCATGCCCGAGGGCACGATCCGGGCCACGGCCGACCACGGCAAGCTGCTCGGCGACCAGGTGCACGGTACCTATGAGGCGTCCCGCCAGGTCTTCGCCGACCTGGAGCAGTTCGGCATCGGATACGAGGACGTGGTCAATGTTCTGGAGACCGAGGGCGTCGACAAGTTCAAGGCGTCGTGGACCCAGCTGCTCGACACGATCAGCACGAAGATGGGACTGGGGTGACCGCAGAAGCCGAGGGGTCGATGGGCCTGGCCCCGGCCAGCCCGAGCGTCATCGCGGAGCTCGACGCGGCGGCCCAGCCGCGCAACCCGCTGCGTGATCCGCGTGACCGGCGCATCCCCCGGGTGGCCGGACCGTGCGTGCTGGTCATGTTCGGGGTCACCGGAGACCTCGCGCGCAAGAAGCTGATGCCGGCCGTCTACGACCTGGCCAACCGGGGCCTGCTGCCGCCGGGCTTCTCGTTCGTCGGCTTCGCCCGCCGGGACTGGGCCGACGAGGACTTCGCCCAGGTCACCTACCAGGCGGTCAAGGAGTACGCGCGCACGCCGTTCCGCGACGCGGTGTGGGAGCAGCTCAGCGAGGGCGTCAGGTTCGTGTCCGGGTCGTTCAGCGATGACTCGGCGTTCGACGAGCTCGCCCAGTGCGTCCACAAGCTGGACGCCGAGCGGGGCACGGGCGGGAACTACGCGTTCTACCTGTCGATCCCGCCGAGCCAGTTTCCCACCGTGGTCCAGCAGCTCAAGCGCAGCGGACTGTCGGATTCGCACGGCCGCGGCTGGCGGCGGGTCGTGATCGAGAAGCCGTTCGGGCACGACCTGGCCAGCGCGCGGGAGCTGAACGCGACGCTGGACGGGGTCTTCCCGCCCGAGGCGGTGTTCCGCATCGACCACTACCTCGGCAAGGAGACGGTTCAGAACATCCTCGCGCTGCGGTTCGCCAACGAGATGTACGAGCCGATCTGGAACCGCGGTTATGTCGACCACATCCAGATCACCATGGCCGAGGACATCGGGATCGGCGGCCGGGCCGGGTACTACGACGGCATCGGAGCCGCCCGCGACGTCATCCAGAACCACCTGCTGCAGCTCCTGGCGCTGACCGCCATGGAAGAGCCGGTCGCGTTCGACGCCGATTCGCTGCGGATGGAGAAGGAGAAGGTGCTGTCCGCGGTCCGGCTGCCCGCCGACCTGGCCACCGGTACCGCGCGCGGGCAGTACGGCGCGGGCTGGCAGGGCGGCCGCCAGGTGCACGGCTTCCTGGAGGAGGACGGCATCCCGTTGGACTCGCGCACCGAGACCTACGCCGCGCTGAGGCTCGGCGTCGACACCAGACGCTGGGCCGGAGTCCCGTTCTATCTGCGCGCGGGCAAGCGGCTGCCGCGCCGCATGACGGAGATCGCGCTGATCTTCCAGCGTGCCCCGCACCTTCCGTTCTCGGCCACGGACACCGAGGAACTCGGGCAGAACGCGCTGGTGATCAGGATCCAGCCGGACGAGGGGATCACGGTCAGGTTCGGCTCCAAGGTGCCGGGCACGGCCATGGAGGTCCGGGACGTGAACATGGACTTCGCCTATGGCGAGTCGTTCACCGAGTCCAGTCCCGAGGCCTACGAGCGGCTGCTTCTCGACGTTCTCATCGGCGACCCGCCGCTGTTCCCCCGGCAGCAGGAAGTCGAGCTGGGCTGGCGGATCCTCGACCCGGTGGAGGACTTCTGGGCCTCGCACACCAAGCCGGAGCAGTACCCGGCGGGCTCGGCGGGCCCGCCGTCGGCCGAGGCCATGATGGCGCGGGACGGGCGCGCTTGGCGGCGGCTGTGAGTGCCCGTAGGGCGCGAACGTCCAGGCGGGCGCCTGTAGGAGGAAAGCCGCGATGACTATCGACCTGACCGACACCACCACGGGCGCCATCCTCGAGGCGCTCACCCAGGCCCGGCGCCGGATGGGCGGCCCGGCCTCGGGCATGGTGCTGACGCTGATCATCGTCACCGACGAGGCCGACCAGTATGACGCCGTCCGCGCGGCCAGCCACGCGGGCCGGGAGCATCCGAGCCGGATCCTGGCCGTCATCACCCGCAAGCCGAAGTCCGAATCCCGGCTGGACGCCGAGATCCGGGTGGGCGAGACCGGTCCGGGCGAGACCATCTTGCTGCGCATGTACGGCCCGCTCGGCCAGCACGCCGACTCGGTGGTCGCGCCGCTGCTCGCATCGGACGTGCCGGTGGTCACCTGGTGGCCGGACGATGCGCCGCCCTCGCCGGGCGCGGATCCCCTCGGGGCCGTGGCCCAGCGCCGGGTGACCGACGCGGCCGCGGCCGACGCGCCCAAGGACATGCTGCTGACCCTGGCCAAGTCCTACCACCCAGGCGACACCGACCTGAGCTGGACCCGGTCCACAGCCTGGCGGTCCCTGCTCGCCGCGACCCTGGACCAGCCCTATCCCGAACTGCTCAGCGGCGAGGTGCTGGCCGAGCCGGCCAACCCGACCGCCGATCTGATCGCCGCCTGGCTCGGGGTGCGGCTGGGCATCGAGGTGCAGCGCGGTGAGTCCGCGGGTCCGGGGATCACCGAGGTCGGCTTCGAGACGGCGGGCGGAAGGGTCACGCTCTCCCGGCCCGACGGCCGGACGGCCACCCTGTCCTGGCCCGGCCGGCCGGAGCGCCGGGTCGCGCTGCACCGGCGTGACACCGACGACCTGATCGCCGAGGAACTGCGCCGGCTCGAGCCGGACGAGGTCTACGCCGAGACGCTCCGCGCGCTGGCCGGGGGTCGAGCTTCATGAGCGTGCCCGAGATAATCGTGCACCGGGACGAGCAGCTTCTGGCCAAGGCGGTCGCCGCGCGGCTGGTCACCCGGCTGGTCGATTCCGTGGCCGCGCGCGGGACCGCCTCGGTCGTGCTGACCGGCGGCGGCATCGGCACCGCGGTCCTGGCCGAACTGGCCGCCGCCCCGGCCCGTGACGCGGTCGACTGGCGGCACCTGGACATCTGGTGGGGAGACGAGCGGTTCGTGCCGGTCGGGAACCCGGAGCGGAACGAGACCGGGGCCCGGGCGGCACTGCTCGACCACGTCGACACCGATCCGGCCCGGGTGCACCCGATGCCGGGCCCGGACGGTCCGGACGGCGATGATCCGGAGGCGGCGGCGGCCAGGTACGCGTCCTGGCTGGAGGCCGCGACCCAGCCCGAGGATCATGGCGAGGTCCCGGAGTTCGACATCCTCATGCTCGGTATCGGCCCGGAGGCGCATGTCGCGTCGCTGTTCCCGGGCATGCCCGCGCTCTACGACGAGCGGCCGGTGGTCGCGGTCCGCGGCTCGCCCAAGCCGCCGCCGACCCGGTTGTCCTTGACGCTGCCGTCCATCCAGGCGGCGCGGGAAGTCTGGATTCTCGCCTCGGGCGCGGAGAAGGCCGACGCGATCGCGATGGCCCTGTCCGACGCCGGCCCGGTGCAGGTTCCCGCCGCGGGCGCGCGCGGCAGGCAGCGGACGCTATTCCTGATCGACAGTGCCGCCGCGGCCAAGGTTCCGCCGCAGATCGGCCGCCAGGGCGCGCATTGAGCGACGGGGTTTGCCAGGGGGGTCCGGGGGGGTGGAACCCCCCCGGGGGATAGAGGGGTCGTCCCCCCGGGCCAGCACTGAGCGACGGGGT
Source organism: uncultured Actinomycetes bacterium (assembly GCA_963819785.1). GTDB lineage: Bacteria > Actinomycetota > Actinomycetes > Streptosporangiales > Streptosporangiaceae > Palsa-504. The sequence continues at coordinate 695,671 of CAWFXW010000037.1, forward strand.
TTGCTGCCGGGCACACGGGCGAAGGCCAGTCCGGCGGCCAGGCAAGCGACCGGCACCGCGGCGAGCACGTACCGGTAGCTGAACCCGGCGGTCATCGGCGGGAGCAGGATCAGCACCGCCCCGACCAGCCAGGGCAGCAGCCCGAGGCCGCCCCAGCGGCGCCAGCGGGCCAGCACCCCGGCCGCACCGATCAGCACGATGAGGCCGAACAGCGTGCCGCGCAGGTAGACGTACCGCTGATAACTCTCCAGGGCATGAGCCCAGGGCTCGACCTCCTTGGTGAACCCGAACCCGTGACCGGGGCCGGCGAAATCCTGCTCCGCCTGCATGATCACGACCGCCTGGTAGTCATTTTTCTGGCACGCCGTGTCGCACCAGGTCTGGGCCGAGGAGCTATGCAGCTGGTAGGTGGGATTGCCCGGAATGTGGGTGGGTGTGACGTACCACGGTATCGCCAGGTTCATGTCGTGAAGGCTGACGAACCGGAAGGTCGGGCCGTTCCCGTAGTAGTCGTCCGGATCGGGCTGCCGGTTCCAGCCGAAGGTGTGCAGGACATCGTCGATCACCACCTTCACGTAGTCCTGCGGCTGAGATTCGATGGCGGCCACGGCGAACTGCTTGCCCAGGGCGCTGACTTCGGGCGTGAACCGGAGCGAGGTGTCGCTTCCGTACACGTTGTACAGCGGCGTGTAGTACTCCCTCTCGCCGTGATACTGAGCGTAGGGCAGTGCCTCGTGGTCGGCCCAGATGTACTCCCCCGCGACCGGACGGTCCTTCAGCTTGGTCGGGTCGCACAGGAACGCCACCAAAGGGGGCACGTTCATCTTGGAGCACTGCGCGAACGTGCTGACCCGGCTGTACAGGAAGCTGCCCGTGGAATCGGTCAGTGCGTACTGGCCGTACGTGCCGTGGAACCAGAGCATGTACGCGCCGATGGGCGCGAGGCCGGTCACCAAGACGGTCAGCAGACGGAGCCATCCGGCCCGCCGGACGAGCATGGCGACCAGGACCACGACCAGCAGCGGCTCGCCCACCGAGCGCACCAGCGTCGCGTAGCCGATCAGCAGCCCGGCGATGGCCATGGCCAGGATCGAGGGCCGGTCATTCCAGCACAGGATGACCACGGCGAGGGTGACCACGAAGATGAACAGCGGGTCGGCGGTGATCATGTGCTCGAGGTGCAGTTCGTAGGCGTCGAACAGCACCGGCAACGCGGGCAGCGTCGCGCCCCACCAGGGCAGCCCGCGACGGCGCAGCAGGGCGTAGATGGCCACGCCCATGAGGACCCCCATCGCCGCCTGGAGCAGCGCTATGGGGCTGTAGCTGTGCAGCGGGCGCAGGAGTTGCAAGAAGAACGGATAGCCGTTCGGCCGGACCTGGTCCGGGATGTTCGTCACCGCGTCGTACAGGTAGTTGTAGGAGTCGCTGAACCACAAGATCGGCGGATAACCGAGGATCACGACGATGCGCACCGCGATGGCGGCCATCACGACCAAGCCGAACGGCCAGTGCGCCACAGCCGGGCGGATCAGGCGCGCCCGCAGCAGCGTCCGCTGCCCCGCAGGCGGTTGCTGATCGGGAACGACCCGGTCGCTACCGGTGGTCGCGTTCGTCAACGACCGCCTCCCGACTCCTAGAGCCTGCCGGAAGATGCTCCGGCCCGTTCGCAGATCCCGCAGGCCCCGGTGATCTCGCACGCCGACGGGCCTTGCTGGCGCGCCGGCTGACCAATAGTAGCCGTCGGCTCGCACCGAAATGATGATTACCGCTGAACGACGTGCACCAGCGTGTCAGCCGACACTCACGGCTACATGCGTCCCCCGTATCCGATCCGGGTGGCCAGGACGCAGATGAACACGAACGAGAGCGCGGCGGCGAGGGTCGGCGAACCCGCCGCGGCCGAGATCAGGATCCAGACGAATAGCACCGGCAGGACCCGGTCGAAGGGGCGGCCGCGCCGGACCCGGGCCTGCGGGAGTGCGGGCGGCACGGCCTGCGGATCGCCCTGCGGCCGGTGGTGCAGGTCGGCCCCGAGCAGCGGACCGGCAGGCAGGTCCGCGGTCAGCACTCGCAAGTCGGCCCAGGTCTTGGCACCGTACGCGGCGGCCGTCCGCTCCTCGAATTCGTCGAACGTCAAGCGTCCGTCGGTGAAAGCGTCACGCAGGACAGCTACGACGCTCTCGCGCTCCTGGTCAGACGCGCGGATCGACCGGTCGGTCATCGGCGGATACCCCAGAATCTTCCGTGGGCTTCCCTTCGATCTTACCCAGTGCGGTCCAGAAGCTTTAGCTTCTGGTCGGCCGGGATTCAGGAACCCCTGGGCGGGAAAACTCTGTGAGGTGCCACAAATTCAGAGGACCGCATCCGAATGGTTACGAAAAGTAAGAGGCTTTGGGTCTCGCACCCGTAACCCACGTGGCGTTACGCTGTTGGCGAATCTTTCATCTGGTCAATCTGGGTCAGCTGTGACCTGATGGAGGTTCGGTGCGAAACGAAATATTTCGCGCCGGATACGCAGGTAACGCCGGACAAGCCGCCCCTCCGGCTGCCGCCGGGCATGCCGGAGCTGGACGGACCCATTCCTTCATTAGGAGGGATCCTATTGAGCGTCAGCGAAGACCGCACAGTTCAGCCCAGTGCCACAGCCACTCCTCCTTCCGGCATCGCCGACCCTGCCCCGCTCGGGCTCGCCGCCTTTGCCCTCACCACGTTCTTGCTGTCCGCCAGGAACGCCGGGTGGATGGGTAGCACCACCGGCAACGCTTGGCTCCCCTTTGCTCTCGCGTACGGCGGGCTGACGCAGCTGCTGTGCGCCATGTGGGAGTTCCGCAACAGGAACGTCGTCGGCGCGACCGGCTTCGGCACCTTCGGCGCCTTCTGGATCGGCCTCGGCTTCTACATCCTGCTCGTCGTGAACCCAGCAGTCGCGGCCATCAAGCCGACCACGCTGGTGCCGGTGGTCACGTCGATCAACCACGACCTGGGCTGGATCCTGCTCGGGTTCGGCGTTTTCACCACGTACGTGCTCATCCTGGTCGCTCAGACGAACACGGCCTTGTTCCTCACCTTCCTCGCCCTGTGGCTGACCCTCGTCGTCCTGGTCATCGGGAGCTTCAACGCCGGCGCGGCGTTGCCGTTGGCGCCCACAGCAACGCTCAAGGTAGGCGGCTACATCGGCGTGATCACCGCGGCCATCGCCTGGTACACATCGGCGGCGGGCATGGCGGCCGGCATGGGCGGCAAGCTCAGGCTGCCCGTGGGACCGGCGCTGATCAAGTAACCGTCCCGATCGCATAAGCGCTGGGGACCGGGCCACCGTGGGCCCGGTCCCCAGCGCTTTGGGCCCGGGTCGTTGTGCCGGGTCGTCCCGCAGCACCCGCTACCAGCCGGATAGCGTAGGCCGGATAGGTCGGCGGGAGGAGCGGCAGGTGCAGGAGAGGCAGATCGATCTGTCGGCCAAGGTGGAGCGGGTCAAGCGCAGGACACGCCCGTGGAAGTCGATCATCGCTCTGCTGTTCGCGATCGCCGCCGCGGTTATCTCCCATCAGGCCCGGGACCAGGCCCGTGGCGACTCGCACACCTGGTGGACCGCGAGCCACCTGATCAACCAGATCGTCGCTTATGGCTCGGCCGCGCTGTTCGCCGTCTTCGGGGTCATCGCCACTTACGGTCTGGCCGGGAAGTCGCGCCAGCTGCTCGAGCCGAAGACGGGTACCTCCCATTCCGGCGTGATCAGGTACGCCATCTTGCTCCTCGGAGCGTTCGCCACCCTAGCCATCACCCTCGCCCTGTTCGCGGTGCCCGTGGCCCAGCTGGTGGTGGCCGGCGGGCTCACTAGCGTATTCGTCGGTATCGCGGCCCAGCAGGCGCTCAGCAACGTGTTCGCGGGCCTGGTCCTGCTGTTCGCCCGGCCGTTTGTGGTCGGCGAGGCCATCCGGCTGCGGGCCGGCGCCCTGGGCGGGACGCTGGACGGCACCGTGACCGAGATCGGGATCACCTACGTCCGGCTGGATACCGGGGGCAGCGTGATGGCCATCCCGAACTCCCAGGTCCTGAACGCCGTGATCGGCCCGATCCCGCCGGACGAGGATGACGCCAGTCCGGCCCCGGTCACCGCGGACGGGAAGTCGGCGACACCCGGCGGCCCCGAGCAGCCCCAGCCCAGCCCGCCGGGACCCGCCTGACCGGCAGGGCACCGGCGAAGGCACCGCAGGAATGGCAAAGGGCCAGCCCGCGAGTGAATCACGGTCTGGCCCTTCGTCACGCGAACCGGTGCGGAGGTCGCCTCTCGGCGAAAGGCACAACGCGGCTCCAGCCGGACGGTATTCCGCGAAGGCAGTAGGTGCGGCCCGGGGACACAGCCGCACCGGCCTCGTCGTTAACGCCTGCGACGGCGTCGATGTTCCCGCTCTGGCGGCGGACCTCCGTCGTAGGGGAAAGACGACATCGGCTGGCTCGGGGTGGCATCCGGGTCGTCGTACGGCGGGTGCTCCCTGGCACCGTTGCCCGCGGGGACCTGACGGTACCCGCCGGACCGGGACGAGGTGTCCTCGTAGCCTGCCCCGCCGTATCCGGAGCCGCCGTCGCTGTAGCTCGCGCCGTCGTAGCCGGCCGCAGCGTAGCTGCCGCCGCCATACCCGGCGCTGTCGTAGCCCGCGTTGCCGTCGTAACCCGCGCCGCTGTGGGCCGAACCGTTGTAGCCAGCGCCGGCACCGTTATAGCCAGCCTGCTCATGGCCGCCATGGTCGTAGCCAGCATGGTCGTAGCCGGCATGGTCGTAGCCGGCGCTGTCGTAGCCGCCCGCTGCGCCGGACTCATAGCCGCGGTTCTGGTACCTGCCGGGGTCGGCGATTGACCGCTCGTAGCCGGACTGGTCGTAGCTCGCGGAGTAACCACCGCCGCGCTGGTCACCGGCGTAGTCATACCCTGCGTATCCCGGTTCGGAGTACGTCTCGCCCGGGCTGGCATAGCCCTGGTCCCGGTGGTCCTGCCCCGGGTACCCGTACTGATCGCGGCCGGGCTGGCCCGCGTCCTCCTGGTAGCCCTGCTGGGCGTACCCGCGCTCCGCGTAGCCCTGCTGACCGTCCTGGCCCCGGAAGTTACCGCGCTCGGCGTACCCGTAGCCCTGATGTCCCTGGTCGGAGGGTGTCCGGCCCGGGTAGGCCTGCTGCTGGTACCCGCGGTCGTCGTAACCCTGGCTGGCGTAGGCCCCGTTGTCGTAGTCCTGTCCGGGATAGGGCGTCCGGAGCGGGGTAAGGCCAGGAGGCGTCGGCTCGCCGTACGGCGAAGGGGCGTACGCCCGGTCGCCGCGCTCTGGCCCGGCGCTGGCCTGCTCGGCGTACCCGTATCCCTGATAACCCTGATAACCCTGCTCGGCGGGAGCGGAGTACCCGCGATCCTCGTAGCGCGGGCCCGGCTGCGGCGCCTGAGGCCCGTAGGATCCCTGAGCTCCGTAGCGGTCCTGGTAGCCCTGGTCGGCGTAGGCCCGGTCGGGGTACTGGGGCTGCGCGGCGTAGGCCGCCTGATCCGCGTACTGGGGCGCTGGCGATCGCCGCCTGATCCGCGTACTGGGCCTGATCCGCGTACTGGGCCTGATCCTGATACCGGCCCTGGTCGGCATACTGAGCCTGCTGGGCGTACCCCTGGTCCCGGTACTGGGCCGGATCGGCGTACTGCGCGGGCTCTGGGTACCGCGACTGATCGGTGTAGCCGCCGCCGGGCGGCAGCGCCCGCGGCGCGGCGGCGCTGCCGAGCATCATCGCGCCCGCCTGATCGTCGGGGCGCAGGGCGCGGAAATCACCGGTTACCGGCCCGGTGAAATCGGCCTCGCGGCCGATTTCGCGCACGCCTCCGTAACCGGGAAGCGCGGTGAGCCGCGGGTCAGTCGGGGCGCCGGGAAGTTGGCGCGGAAAACCGCCCGTACCGCGGGGATCGGGAAACATGCCGCGTTGCAGAGCGTCGATCAGCCGAGGCAGTTCCTCCTGGGGCAACCGGAACGTACCGGTGCAGGTGCCTCCCTGCCAGATGCTGAACACCGAGATCCCGGTGTCGGAATACCAGCTCAGGCGCATGCTACGGGAGCTGCCGCGCACGTCGAAAAAGACTTCGCCGAGCCGGGGCAGAGGTGCTGCGTCCGACGCTGACATGCTGCCCATGGTCCCGTGCTCACTTCCCTTTGTCCAGTTCGTCACGAACATTGCCAGGCAGGCTAGCCGCAGCTCGGAGGGTGCCGAGAAAGAAGCTCAAAATCGGGCGGTGAATTTCGCCACCGGCATGCACGACGGCTATCAAAGATGGCATCATTATCGGCGGGCATGCAGCAGCCCGCGCGATGGTTAGTAGGACGGGTGAACCGCCGCGCTGGCGCCAGCCGTTCGGTATAGTGTCCGTTTGCTTACGCGATGGCCTTACCTACGTACGGGAACACCACGTCACCAAGACGCGTTGTATCTTGCAGCGGAGGGTTCCCGGACAGGCATGGCTCGCGTACGCATGTCCACGAGCCTGAAGCTCCACTGTAACGCACGATTTGATGCATCTTGGTTGAGGTGATTGATCCATGTCTCAGGTACGTCGGCAGTCGGCTGTGCTTCCCCGCCCTAACTGGGGTTGGCAGGATGCTGCAGCGTGCCGTGGCGAGGACCTGCTGCTCTTTTTCGGCCCGGATGGTGAGCGCCAGCCCGAGCGGGAGATCAGGGAGCGTAAGGCCAAGGAGATCTGCGCCGCTTGCCCGGTGCGACTTGAATGCCTGAACTACGCCGTGTCCCGGCCGGAGAAGTACGGCACCTGGGGCGGGCTGAACGAGGACGAGCGGTCGGCTGAGCGTCGCCGTCGCATGCGCCGCGCCAACGCGGCCTGACGTCCGAACGCCCGGAACCCGAACCTTAACCACTCAGTCCAGCAGGGCTAGGGCGTCGGCGTCGGTCAGTTGGCCGAACGCCAGGTACCACTCCCCCACGGATGTGAACCTGCTGCGCGTCGCCTCCATCGGCAGGCCCCATGACCGCGCAGGGGGTACCCCGAGGACTGCACAATAAGGACCATGATCTGCGTTCCGTGCCGCAAGCACCATCACGAGGACTGCCCGGGCGGCACCTGGTGCGACTGCCAGCACCAGCCGCCTGCCGAGTCGGCCCCCTCCGGGTCAGAACCGCCGCTCAGCTGGATCCGGCAGGGCTGAGGTCCGTCCAGGCTGGGCGCGCCCGGGAATAGCCCGCGGGGTTCTCCGGTTGCCGCATTCATGACGTCCGCTGTGAGCACTCGCACTGTCCACATGGCGGACTTGTCCTGGACAGCCGGGTACGTTACATGTGATCCTGCTGTAATGAGTGTTACGGACCCGCTGCTCGTCGTCCGTCGACACGTTGACTTCCTGCGCATTCGTAGTGCCATCTGTCGCGACACCCGTTGATCGCCGCCCCGGATAACTGACCGGGCGCGCACGCGATACCGGGTGTCTTCTGCTGTCATGCCGTGGTGAACCACGCCAGCAGGACCGGGTACTCGTGGCACGCGCGTCCCCGAGCCTGAAGGAAGCAACACCGATGTCCGTCGCCACCGCGACCAAGACGGGACGCAAGCGAGGCGAGGGCCAGTGGGCCCTTGGCTACCGCGAGCCGCTGAACAAGAACGAGGAGAACAAGAGGAACGACGACGGGCTCCACGTCCGCCAGCGGATCCTCGACGTCTACTCCAAGTACGGCTTCGACTCCATCGACCCGGCCGACCTCCGCGGCCGTTTCCGCTGGTACGGGCTGTACACCCAGCGCCGCCCCGGCATCGACGGCGGCAAGACCGCGGTGCTGGAGCCCGAGGAACTCGACGACCGCTACTTTATGCTGCGGATCAGGATCGACGGAGGCCAGCTCGACTACCAGCAGCTGACCACGATCGCCGACATCTCCCGCCGTTACGCTCGCGGCACCGCGGACGTCACCGACCGGCAGAACATCCAGCTGCACTGGGTCGAGATCGAGAGCGTGCCCGCCATCTGGGACGCCCTGGAGTCGGTGGGCCTGAGCACCACCGAGGCCTGCGGGGACACGCCGCGGGTGATCCTCGGCTGCCCGCTGGCCGGCCTGGACGCGGCCGAGATCATGGACGCCACCCCGGAGATCGCCGCGATCGGCGAGCAGTTCATCGGCGACTCCGCGTTCTCCAACCTGCCGCGCAAGTTCAAGTCTTCGATCAGCGGCTGCGCCGCGCAATGCGCGATCCACGAGATCAACGACGTGGCGTTCGTCGGGGTGCTCAACGCGGCCGGGGAGGCCGGGTATGACCTGTGGGTCGGCGGCGGCCTGTCCACCAACCCGATGATCGGCCGCCGGCTTCGGCACGTTCGTGCGGCCCGGCCAGGTGCCCGAGGTGTGGGCGGGCGTAGCCGGCCTGTTCCGCGACTACGGCTACCGGAGGCTGCGGCACCGGGCCCGGATCAAGTTCCTGGTCGCGGACTGGGGACCGGAGAAATTCCGCGAGATCCTGGAGAAGGAGTATCTCGGCTACGCGCTGCCCGACGGCCCCGCCCCAGCCGCGCCGCGGCACGGCATCCGTGACCACGTGGGCGTCCACCAGCAGCGGGACGGGAACTACTACGTGGGGTTCGCGCCGACCGTGGGCCGGCTGTCGGCCGACGCGCTGGACGTGATCGCCGGCCTGGCCGCCAGGTACGGCAGCGGCCGGGTGCGCACCACCACCGAGCAGAAGATGGTCATCCTGGACGTGCCCCCGGACCGCACGGAGGATCTGGTCAGGGAGCTTGACCAGGCCGGCCTGCCCGCCCGGCCCAGCGCGTTCCGCCGGCACACGATGGCCTGCACCGGCATCGAGTTCTGCAAGCTGGCGATCGTGGAGACCAAGGCCCGGGCCGCGGACCTGATCGCCGAGCTCGAACGGCGGCTGCCCGGGTTCGACACGCCGGTCACGATCAACGTGAACGGCTGCCCGAACTCCTGCGCCCGGATCCAGACCGCGGACATCGGGCTCAAGGGATCGCTGGTCACCGGCCCGGACGGGACCCAGGTCGAGGGCTTCCAGGTGCACCTGGGCGGGAGCCTGAACGGCGGCGACGGCAGCGATTCCGGCTTCGGCCGCAAGGTGCGCGGCCTGAAGACCACGGCCGAGGAACTGCCGGACTACGTGGAGCGGGTGCTGCGCCGGTTCGAGGCGGGCCGCGAACCGGACGAGAGCTTCGCCGCCTGGACGGTGCGCGCGACCGATGAGGAGCTTTCATGAGCACGCGGGCCGTGCCGTTTTACTGCCCTTACTGCGGCGAGGAGGACCTCGAACCGCGCGGTGCGACCGACGGTGAATGGCATTGCCGCAGTTGCACTAGGAGTTTCCAGCTACGCTTTGCCGGAATAGGAGTCACGTTGTGAGCCCCGTCGTAACGCGCGGCCTGGCGCAGACGCCCCTGGAGGACCCCGAGCTCATGCGAACCCTCGCCGAACAAGCCGCCGAGGAACTCGCCGACGCGCCGGCCGAAGAGGTCATTCGCTGGGCCACCGACACCTTCGGGGACCGGATCTGCATCACGTCCTCCATGACGGACGCGGTGATCATCCATCTGGCCGCGGCCGTGCGGCCCGGCATTGACGTGGTGTTCCTCGACACCGGCTATCACTTTCCCGAGACGATCGGCACCCGCGACGCCGTCGAGGTCGTGTACCCGATCCACCTGGTCAACGCCACCCCGTCGCGAACCGTCGCGGAACAGGACGCCGAGCTCGGCCCCCGGCTGTACGGGCGCAACCCTGACCTGTGTTGCTACCTGCGCAAGGTCGAGCCGCTCGAGCGGACGCTGACCAACTACGACGCGTGGATCACCGGCGTCCGCCGGGACGAGACAAGCAACCGGCGCCAGGCCCAGGTGGTCGAGTGGGACGACCGGCGGGAGATGGTCAAGGTCAACCCGATCGTCAGCTGGACTCAGAAGCAGGTCGACGACTACATCACCACCAACGGCGTGCTGGTCAACCCGCTGGTCTACGACGGCTACCCCTCGATCGGCTGCTCGACCTGCACGCTCCGCGTCGAGCCCGGGGCCGACCCGCGCAGCGGGCGCTGGGCCGGCACGGGCAAGACCGAGTGCGGCATTCATGCTTAAGCGGGGGGTCTCAGGGGGGTCGTCCTTCCCAAGGGGGGTCTGGGGGGATGGGTCCCCCCAGAAAGATGAGTCAACAGAGCTTGATCGGGGCTTCGTCGCCGTCGCCCACGGCAGCGCGGATCCGCGCGCGGCGGCGGCCATCGGCGAGCTGATGGCGCTGGTCCCCCGCCGGGCCGCCGACCGCGGCCTGAGCGTGCCGGACCCGCACGTGGCCTACCTGGGCCACGCCGCGCCGTCCGTGCCGCAGGTCATGCGGACGTTCGGGCCGGGCACGCCGGTCACCGTGCTGCCGCTGCTGCTCACCGCGGCGTACCACAGTAAGACCGACATCCCTCGCGTGCTGGCCCGGTGCGGCGCGCGGGTCACGTACGGCGCACCGCTCGGGCCGCATCCCCTGCTGCTACGCGCGCTCGAGCGGCGCCTGCCCGAGACGGCGTTCGAGGATCCGGCGCGGACCGGCGTGGTCCTAGCCGCGGCCGGATCCAGCGACCCGGAGGCCAACGCCACCATCGCGCGCCTCGCCGCGCAATGGCAGGTCTCCTCCGGCTGGTTCGCGGTGCGCCCGGCATACGCGTCCTCCGCCGCCGCAGGCGGCCAAGGCAGCACCGTCAGCCCCCCGCCTGCGCAGGCCGTGACGGAACTGCTCGGCGCCGGCGCCCGCCGGGTAGTGGTGGCCAGCTACCTGCTCGCGCCGGGCCTGTTCGCCGACCGGATCCGGGACGAAGCGCTGGCCGCGGGGGCGGCCGCGGTGTCCGCGGCGCTTGGCGCCATACCGGAAGTGGCGGACGTGATCCTGGACCGGTACCAGGAGGCGGCCCCGCGGGCGCGGGCAGCCGCGTAAAACTGGGTAAACCTCCCGATAGTCCTCGGTGCGATCGGGGATCCAGACCCGCAATATCACGATCCGGTAACGTACGTCCCTCCGGGCATGCGCGTACCCGGTAGAGTCGGCCGCTGATCACGGCGACCTGACTTGCAGGAGAAGGGGGCGAATGCGTAGCTGGCCAGGAACGCCCTATCCGCTTGGCGCGACCTGGGACGGGTGGGGGACGAACTTTGCCTTGTTCTCTGAGGTTGCCGAGAAAGTCGAGCTCTGCCTGTTCGCCGATCCCGAGAACAGCGACGCGGGCCCGCTGACCGAGGAACGGGTCGAGATGACCGAGGTCGACGGGTTCGTCTGGCACGCCTACCTGCCCGGGATCGCCCCCGGCCAGCGGTACGGCTACCGCGTGCACGGTCCCTATGACCCGCCCCGCGGGCGGCGCTGCGACGGCTCCAAGCTGCTGCTGGACCCGTACGGGAAGGCGGTCGAGGGCGACGTCCGCTGGGACGAGTCGCTGTTCGACTACCAGTTCGGCAACCCCAAGAAGCGGAACACCGCCGACAGCGCGTCGCACATGCCCAAGAACGTGGTCATCAACCCGTTCTTCGACTGGGGTCACGACCGGGCCCCGCAGACCCCGTACCACGAGACGGTCATCTACGAGGCGCACGTCCGCGGGCTGACCCTGCGCCACCCCGACGTCCCTGAGCACCAGCGCGGCACCTACGCCGGCCTCGCGCACCCCTCGGTGATCGCGCACCTGCTGCGGATCGGCGTCACGGCCGTCGAGCTTATGCCGGTGCACCAGTTCGTGGCCGAACAGTCCCTGGTCGAGCGCGGCCTGACCAACTACTGGGGCTACAACACGATCGGGTTCCTGGCCCCGCACAACCGGTACTCCTCGGCCGGGCAGCGCGGCGAGCAGGTCGGCGAATTCAAGACCATGGTCAAGGCGCTGCACGAGGCGGGCATCGAGGTCATCCTGGACGTGGTGTACAACCACACTGCCGAGGGTGACCACATGGGGCCCACGCTGTCGTTCCGGGGCATCGACAACGGCGCCTACTACCGGCTCGACGGCTCGGAGCGGTGGCGGTACCTGGACTACACCGGCTGCGGGAACAGCCTGAACGCCCGGAACCCGCACGCGCTGCAGCTGGTCATGGACTCGCTGCGGTACTGGATCCTGGAGATGCACGTCGACGGCTTCCGGTTCGACCTGGCCGCGGCGCTGGCCAGGGAACTGCACGACGTGGACCGGCTGTCCACCTTCTTCGACCTGGTCCAGCAGGATCCGGTGGTCTCTCAGGTCAAGCTCATCGCCGAGCCGTGGGATGTGGGCGAGGGCGGCTACCAGGTGGGTAACTTCCCGCCGTTGTGGACCGAGTGGAACGGGAAGTACCGGGACACCGTCCGGGACTTCTGGCGCGGCCGCCCCGAGGCCATCGGCGAGTTCGCGTCCCGGCTCACCGGGTCCAGCGATCTGTACGCCAGCAGCGGGCGGCGCCCGGTCGCGTCGATCAACTTCGTCACCTGCCACGACGGGTTCACCCTGGATGACCTGGTCAGCTACAACCACAAGCACAACGAGGCCAACGGCGAGGGCAACCGGGACGGCACCGACGACAACAGGTCCTGGAACTGCGGCGTGGAGGGGCCTTCCGACGACCCCGCCGTGACCGCGCTGCGCGCCCGGCAGAAGCGGAACTTCCTGGCCACCTTGTTCTTGTCGCAGGGCGTCCCGATGCTGCTCGCGGGCGACGAGATGGGCCGGACCCAGGGCGGCAACAACAACGCTTACTGCCAGGACAACGAGACCTCCTGGCTGGACTGGAGCCAGGCCGAGGCCGAGCGGGACCTGCTGGCGTTCACCGAGAGCCTGGCCGGGCTGCGCCGCGACCACGCGGTGTTCCGGCGGCGCCGGTTCTTCCGCGGCCGGCGGGCCCCGGGCGACGAGGCCAGCGACATCATCTGGCTGACCCCGGCCGGTCAGGAGATGACCCTTGAGGACTGGCGGGCCGGCTACGCCCAGTCCCTGGCGGCCCTGCTGAACGGCGAGGCGATCAGCGAGCCTGATCCGCGGGGCGGGAGAATAGTGGACGCCAAGTTCCTCCTGCTGTTCAACGCGCACGACGACCCGCTCACGTTCACCTTGCCCGAGGCCAGCCTGGCACCCAGCTGGGAGGTCGTGGTCGACAGCAGCACAGCGGAGGCCAGCGACGAGGAAGACGGAGCGATCCTGATGCCCAAGAGCCAGGTCGAGGTCGGTGCCCGGGCCGTAGTCGTGCTGCGGTCAGCGGACTGATCATGCGCCAGATCTTCACCGCCTCCGACCTGCGCGAGTCTGACCTGGCCGCGCTGTACGCCTACCCGGACGGGCCGTGGCTGCGGGCCAACATGGTGTCCAGCGCGGACGGTGCCGCGATGCTGGAGGGCGTCACCTCGGGCTTGTCGTCGCAGGCCGACCGGCGCCTGTTCGCGCTGCTGCGGACGCTGGCCGACGTGATCGTGGTAGGCGCCGGGACGGTCCGGGCCGAGAAGTACAAGCCGGTGCGCCAGCACGAGCTGTGGCCGGACCTGCGGCCGGGCCGGACCCCGACCCCGCCGATCGCGGTGGTCACCGCGCGGCTCGACCTGGGGCCGTCCAGCCCCGTCATCGACCTGGCCCCGCCGTCGGCCCGCACGATCGTCATCACCACCGCGCAGGCTCCGGCCGACCGGCGCGCCGCCCTGCAAGAGCGGGCCGACGTCATCGTGGCCGGGCAGGACGCCGTAGACCTGAAGGCGGCGGTCGGCGCGCTGGCCGACCGCGGCCACCGGCGGATGCTGGCCGAGGGGGGCCCGCACCTGCTGGCCCAGATCGCCGCGGCGGGCCTGCTGGACGAGCTGTGCCTGACCATCGGCCCGCTGCTGGCCGGCCCGGGACCGGACCGGATCATGACCGGCGACAGGTTCGCCTCCGCCCAGCCGCTCACCCTGGCCCACGTCCTGGAGGACGACGGCTTTCTGTTCTGCCGGTACACCAGGAAAGACCATTAATTTCCCGAACGGGCCGTGGTGCCTGCCCCGGGCCACGCCGTCGGTTGTTTCACCCCGGTCGCAGCCTGCTCCGGCCGAACGCGGCGGCGTAGCATGAACACAGACGCGCAGAGCGAAGCCTGGATGTACAGGAGGCTGCGATGGGACTGCGACCGCAGCGGCGGAACCTGGTGGTGTGGAGCCAGTCGGACGTCCCGTACCGGGAGGCCTCGCGGGTGGCGCGGCGTGCCCGGTCGCGGCAGGTCCGCCGGTGGATCCGGGTCGGGATGCTGCTCGCCCTGGTCGGCTTGGCGCGCGTGGTGCGGCCGCGCTGGAAGCCCTTGCTGGCCGGGACCGCGTTCACGGTAGCCGGGATCGTCATGCGCGGCTTCCCGGCCGGCAGCATACTGCTCCTGCCCGGGCTCATGGTGCTCATGGCCACCCCGCTGCTCCCCGGATCGCCCGGAGCGGAGCGGACGCAACTGGAACGCGAGCTGGCCGGATACTGGACGGCCGCGCAGCGACAGGACCTCGAGGCCACGCTCGACCGGTACCCGGACGACGTCACGCGCGAACTGCGTGACATCCTCGCGGACCAGGCCACCGCCAGGGCGGAGAACCGGTTCCCGGCGCTTGGCCGGCGCTGACGTCACGGACGCGGCAGCAGTCCGCGCTCGAAACCCGCTGCCACCGCGGCGGCCCGGTCGTTGACCCCGAGTTTGGCGTAGACGTGCAGCACGTGGGTCTTGACCGTGGCCTCGCTGATGAACAGGCGCTGCGCGGCTTCGCGGTTCGAGCAGCCGCGCGCGATAAGCCCGAGGATGTCGAGTTCCCGCCGGCTCAGCGGTTCCCTGGCCGGCTCGCGGACCTGGCCCACGAGCCGGGTCGCGACCGAGGGCGAGAGCACGGCCTCGCCTCTGGCCGCGGCGCGGACCCCGCGCCGCAGTTCCTCCGGCGGCGAGTCCTTGAGCAGGTAGCCGGTGGCCCCGGCCTCGATCGCGGGCAGCACGTCGGTGTCGGTGTCGAAGGTGGTGAGGACCAGGACCCGCGCGTCGACGCCGCGCTGGGCCAGGGCCCGGATGGCGCTGACCCCGTCCAGTTCCGGCATGCGCAGGTCCATCAGCACCACGTCGGGGCGCAGCGCCGCTGCGCGGTCGACCGCCTCGCGGCCGTTGGCGGCCTCGCCGACCACCTCGAACTCGCCGTTGGCCTCGAAGATGCCGCGCAGCCCGTCGCGGACCACCGGGTGGTCATCGGCGATCAGCAGCCGGATGGTTCCGCTCACGAGGACTCCTTCGCGATGGCCGCCTGCGGCGGCGGGGCCAGAGGAATGGCGGGCAGGCTGGCCGACACCGCGGTGCCCGCCCCGGGTTCTGACTCGATCTCCAGCTCGCCGGCCAGCCGGCTGACCCGCTGCCGCATGGCGATCAGCCCGAAGCCGCCTGCGGCGGTGGAGCTGTGCTCCTTGCTGCCCTGGCCGCCTGTGGCGGCTCTGCTGCCCTGGCCGCCTGTGGCGGCTCTGCTGCCCTGGCCGCCTGTGGCGGCGGGCCCGGCCGCCGGCCCGGCGAAGCCGCTGCCGTCGTCGCGCACGTCCAGCGTCACCACGTCCTCCATGTAGGACAGCGTGACCCAGGCGTGCTGGGCGGCTGCGTGCTTGGCCACGTTGGCCAGCGCCTCCTGCGCGACGCGGAGCAGCGTGACCTCGACCTCGGGGTGCAGCGCCCGCGGGTCGCCGGTCGTCTCGACCTGGGCGCTCACGCCGCTGGTGGCCGCCCAGCGGGTCACCTCGTCGACCAGCGCGTCGGGCAGCTTGCTGTCTTCCAGGGCCTGCGGCCGCAGCGCCTGGACCGAGCGGCGGGCTTCGGCCAGACTGTCCCGGGCCAGCCGCTTGGCGTTGCCGATCCGCCGTTCCCGCTCGGGCTCGCTGCCGGTCTGCTGCGCCGCCTCCAGCTGGGTGATGATCCCGGTCAGCCCCTGAGCCAGCGTGTCGTGGATTTCCCTGGCCATCCGCTGCCGCTCGTCCCCGGCCCCGGCCTCCCGGGCCTGGGTGAGCAGCTGGGCCTGCAGGCCAGTGTTCTCCGCCATCATCTCTTCCAGCCGCTGGTTGGCCTGCGCCAGCTCGGCGATCATCGTCTTGCGAGTCTGGTTCTGCTCCTCGGACTTCGCGCCCAGCAGCACGAACAAACCGACCAGCACCACGTCTACGCAGGCCAGGCCCACCCAGATGACAACCTGGGACACGGTAGGACGGTGGAAGCCTCCCCCTTGGTCTACGGCGAAGAGCAACGCCACGGCCGCGCAGAAGACCCAGCGCCAGATGCCGGTCAGGTACCGGAACGCGTGCACGAAGCCGAGCCAGGTGAAGAATCCGTACCAGGGGCTCCGGGCGGTGAGCGCGGCGGTGAAGGCGAGCAGGCCGGCCATGTACAGCCACATCAGCCGGGGGCGTTGGGTCCAGGCCGGATGCAGGATGGTCAGCCAGGTAATCCAGGCCCCGGCCGCCACGGCGACGCCGACCGTGATACCGGCCGCCCCGGCGGACGGGCTCTGCGACAGGACGTACGGGAGGAGCGGGGCGGCCAGCACCAGGAACGGCGCCACCCGCATGATGGACTCGTACCGCTGCTCCAGCGACTCGAGGTGGCTATCCGGGGTCCGCACGGTCACCGCTCCTCCTTTCCTACGCCTGTTCCCAGCGGAAGAAGCGGGCCGCCAGGGTCGCCGCGACCAGGGCCCACGCCGCCATTATGCCCAGGTACTCCGGCCGGGGATCTATTCCCATCCAGCTGTCGCGCACCGCGTGCAGGGCCGAGCCGAGCGGGGTGAAGTTGCCGACCTGACGCATCGTGGCCGACATCTCCTCGGTCGGGAAGTAGACGCCGGCCAGGAACATGTTCGGGAAGAACAGCAGCCAGCCGAGCCCTGCCGAACCCCTGGCGGTCGGCGCCACGGCCGCCGCCAGCAGGCCGGTCGCGAACAGCGCGGCGATGCCCAGGACGACGGACACGATGAACCAGCCCGGCGCGACCGGGGCCGGTACGTGGAAGGCGAATCGCACCACCGCGACGAGCAGCGCCACCGAGATCAGCGCGGCTGCCGCCCACACCGTCAGGTCGGCCAGCAGCAGCGACAGCGGGCGTACCGGCGTGACGGCCAGGCGGCGCAGCACGCCGCGCTCCCGGTACTGGCCGAGGACCATCGGCACCCCGGTCAGGCCCAGGCTGGCCAGCACGATGGCGACGCCGATGGCCGCGATGTACTCGGTGCCGACCTGATCGGACAGCCCCTTCTGCGGATCGCTGAACCCGGGGATCAGCCCGAAGCCGATGACCAGCGCCACCGGCAGCCCGAACACCCCGATCAGCGCCGCCTTCTCCCGCAGGAACAGCCTGCCCTCGACCAGGGCCAGCCTGCCAAAACCGTTCATGTCACGTTCTCCTTCACATGTCCATGGACCGGCCGGTCAGCGCCACGTACGCGCTGTCCAGGCTGCGTCCCTCGATCCGCAGGTCGGCCACGAGGACCTGCCTGCGGGCCAGCTCCGCGGTGACCGCGGAGGCGAAGTCACCGGTCCCGGTGACGGTGACGTGCTCCCCGTGACGGCCGACCGCGGTCACGCCCGGCACGGCGGTCAGCGACCGCTCGTCCAGATGCGCCATCGGCCGGAACCGCATCCGGTACTCGCCCCCGGCGGAGTCCACCAGCCCCGCCGGGGTGTCCAGCGCCGCGATCCGCCCCCGTTCGAAGATCGCGACGCGGTCGCACAGCTCCTCCACCTCGTCCATGAAGTGGCTGACCAGCACGACGGTGACGCCGCTGTCCCTGACTTGAGCGATGAGGTCCCAGGTGGCGCGCCGGGCGCCCGGGTCCAGGCCGGCGGTCAGCTCGTCGAGGAACACCACCTCCGGGTTCCCGACCAGGGCCAAGGCGATGAACAGCCGCTGCTTCTGGCCGCCGGACAGCTTGCCGAACCGGGCGTTGCTCTTGCCGCCAAGTCCCCAGCGTTCCAGCAGCTCGCGCCAGTCGGCGGGATCGGGGTAGAACGACGCGTACAGCTCAAGCGCCTCCCGGACCTTCAGCTTGTCCTGCAGCTGGGTCTCCTGGAGCTGTACGCCGATCCGCTGGTGCAGCCGGTGCCCGTCGGTCTTCGGGTCGAGCCCGAGGATCCGGACCTGGCCGTCGTCCCGGCGCCGCAGGCCCTCCATGCATTCCACGGCGGTGGTCTTTCCCGCGCCGTTCGGGCCGAGAATGCCGAAGATCTCGCCCCGGTCCACGTGGAAAGAGATCCCGTCCACGACGGCCTGGCCCCCGTACCGCTTGGTCAGTCCCGTCACCTCGATGACCGGCGTCATCCCGCGCCTCGCTTTCGTCAGGTCGCCTCCCTGGCGCCCTAACCAGCTTCGCCCGGCGACCCCCGCGCGCGAATCGGCTGCCCGGCCATACTTGGCGCGTCCGGCGGCCAGCCGCCGGCCGGCCGTCTGGGCTCGCCGCATCCACCGTTCGGCTGATCCCGTAGCCTGTGGGCCATGCCGCTGCACACCAAGGTGGACGAGTCCGCCCGGGACGCCGAACTCGAGATCAACCCCGTCTACTTCCGCGAGAAGAGTTGCGAGATCCCGCGGTACCAGATGCCCGAGCACGGGGTGCTGCCCCGTACCGCGCTCCAGGTGGTCCGCGATGAGCTCATCCTCGACGGCAACGCCAGGCTCAACCTGGCCACGTTCGTCACGACCTGGATGGAGCCCGAGGCCGTGCTGCTGATGGCCGAGTGCGCCCAGAAGAACATGATCGATAAGGACGAGTACCCGCAGACCGCCGAACTCGAGCGGCGCTGCGTGAACATCCTGAGCAACCTGTGGAACGCGCCGGAAGGCAGCGCGGCGACCGGCTGCTCGACCACCGGGTCGAGCGAGGCCTGCATGCTCGGCGGCATGGCGCTGCTGTGGCGCTGGCGGGCCCGCCGTGCGGCGGCAGGGCTCGACGGGTCCAGGCCGAACCTGGTGATGGGCTCGAACGTGCAGGTGTGCTGGGAGAAGTTCTGCCGCTACTGGCAGGTCGAGCCGCGCTACGTGCCGATGGTGCCGGGACGGCTGCACCTCGGCCCGGCGGAGGCCGCGGCCAAGTGCGACGAGAACACGATCGGGGTCGTGGCGATCCTGGGTTCCACCATGGACGGCAGCTACGAGCCCGTGCTGGAGATCAGCCGGGCCCTGGACCAGGTGCAGGCCGAGCACGGCTGCGACATCCCGGTGCACGTGGACGGCGCCTCGGGCGGGTTCATCGCCCCGTTCCTGCACCCGGACCTGGAGTGGGACTTCCGGGTACCGCGGGTGGCCTCGATCAACACCTCCGGGCACAAATACGGCCTGGTGTATCCCGGGGTGGGCTGGATCATCTGGCGGACCCCGGACGCCCTGCCGGATGACCTGGTGTTCAAGGTCAACTACCTGGGCGGTGAGATGCCCACCTTCGCGCTCAACTTCTCCCGGCCCGGCGCCCAGGTCGCCGCGCAGTACTACAACTTCATCCGGCTGGGCTGGCAGGGCTACCGGCATGTCCAGCAGACCTGCCAGGACATCGCCATGTACCTGTCCGGTGAGATCGCCAAGATGGGCCCGTTCGAGCTGCTCACCGACGGCAGCGACCTGCCCGTGTTCGCGTTCAAGCTGCGCGACGACATCACCGGCTACTCGGTGTTCGACCTGTCCGAGCGGCTACGCCAGCGCGGCTGGCAGGTGCCGGCCTACACGTTCCCCGAGAACATGACGGACACCTCGGTGATGCGGATCGTGATCAGGAACGGCTTCAGCATGGACCTGGCCAACCTGCTGCTCGAGGACTTCCGGATGCATCTGAAGACCCTGGAGCACCACCCGCAGACCCAGCCGCCGCCGGAGATCCAGGAGATGCGCCAGGGCTTTACGCACTAACCCGGGGTTCCGGTCGTGATCGCGGTCGGCGTCGCGCTGGCGGTGGCGGTCGCGGTTGCCGTCGGGGTTCCGCTCGCGGTGGCGGTCGGCGATGCCGTCGGCGTCCCGGTCGCAGTCGCGGTCGGGTTGGCACTGCCGGACGTGCTCGGGGTGGCGGTTGCCGACGCGGTTGGGGTGACGGTTGCCGACGCGGTCGGGGTGACGGACGCCGACGGGGACGCGATCGCGGTCGGTGACGTGCTCGGGGCGATGCTCGAGGCCGACGTCGCCGGAGCGGAGGCGATGGGCGAGGAGACCGAGTGCACGCCGACGGTCTGGGGGGTGCAGCCGGCCACGGCGACGCCGCCCGCGGCGGAGGCAGCCAGGATGGCGACCACCACCGACGCGATAGCCAGTGGCCGCCGCCGCTTGCGACGGCCGGGACGGCCCGGAGCAGGCTGCGAGCCGGGCGACGGCCGGGCCGACGTGACCGTGCGGGCACCGCCCTGGCCCGCCGCGAGCGCGGTGGCGGTGCGGGTGACCGGGGCCGGATCCCAGCACTCGGTGGGTACCGGCATCACGCCCGCTCCCGCCGCGAACATCAGGTCACGGGCCGCGGGCCGCCGACCGGGGTCCTTGGTCAGGCAGCGGTCGATGAGCCCGCGGACCTCGGCGGGCACGCGGTCCAGGTTCACCTGGCGGTACACAGCGCGGTAGGCCAGCGTGGGGGCCGATCCGCTGCCGAACGGCGCCTCGCCCGTCGCAGCGAAGGCGAGCACGGCACCCAGGCTGAAGATGTCGCTGGCCGTCCCGACCTCGCGGCCTTCGACCTGTTCCGGTGACATGTAACCGGGTGAGCCGATGAGCAGGCCGGTCCGGGTCAGCGGGCTGGTCTCGGCCGCGACGGAAATGCCGAAGTCGATGACGCGCGGCCCGTCCTGGGCCAGCAGCACGTTCGACGGCTTCAGGTCACGGTGGATCACCCCGGCGGCATGGATCGCGCTCAAACCCTCCGCGAGCCCGGCCGCCAGCTCGAGCAGCGACGTCGCGGGCAGCGGCCCGCGCTGGGCAACCGCCTCAGCCAGCGACGGCCCGGTCACGTAGGCCGTGGCCAGCCAGGGCACCGGACCGTCCACGTCCGCGCCGATCAGCGGCGCGGTGAACCGGCTGCTCACCTTGCGCGCGACGGTCACCTCCCGCCGGAACCGCGCCCGGAACTCCGGGTCAGTGGCCAGGTCGGCCCGGATCACCTTCACCGCGACCTGTTCGCCGTCCGCCGACATCCCGAGGAACACCCGGCCCATGCCGCCGGCGCCCAAAATCCCGCGGATCCGGTACGGGCCGATCCGTCCCGGGTCGTCAGGCTGCAGTTCTCGCCACATGATCATCCCGTCCTTAGCTCAATCAAAGACAACTGGCGCGTCCGCTATCACCGCGCGGCTCCACTTACGATGGCTGCGAGGGCGGGGTGGTTCGTCGGGGGGTGTGGGGGAAACTCAGGGGGAACGGGTCAAAGGAGGAGCCGACGATGACGTCGCTGCGCAGCTACGTAAGCGGAGCATGGACCGAACCAGAGCAGGAGGGCCGGCCGGTCCTGGACGCGGTGACCGGTGAGGAGGTCGCCCGGGTCTCATCGGCCGGGATCGACGTCGCCGCGGCGCTGGACTACGGCCGTTCGACCGGCGGCCCCGCGCTGCGCGAGCTGACCTTCCACCAGCGGGCCGGGCTGCTCAAGGCGCTCGGGCAGGCGCTGCGCGAGCACCGCCCCGAGCTCTACGCGCTGTCCGCGCGCACCGGCGCCACGCTCGGCGACGCGAAGTTCGACGTCGACGGCGGCATCGGCGTCCTGCTCAGCTACGCCAGCAAGGCCAAGCGTGAGCTGCCGAACGACATCGTGCTGACCGAAGGGCCGGTCGAGCCGCTCGGCCGGGGCGGCGCCTTCGTCGGCCAGCACCTGCTGACCCCGCTGCGCGGGGTCGCGGTGCAGATCAACGCGTTCAACTTCCCGGTCTGGGGTCCGCTGGAGAAGTTCGCCCCCGCGTTTATCGCGGGCGTGCCAAGCCTGATCAAGCCGGCCACCCAGACCGCCTACCTGACCGCCCGGCTGGTCGAGCTGATCATCGGCACCGGGCTGCTGCCGCCGGGCGCGCTTCAGCTGGTCTGCGGCAGCGCCGCGGGCCTGCTCGACCATGTGGGCGAGCAGGACCTGGTGTCATTCACCGGCTCGGCCGCCACGGCGCGGCAACTGCGGGCCCATCCCTCGATCGCGGGTCGGTCGGTCCGGTTCAACGCCGAGGCAGACTCGCTGAACTGCTCCATCCTCGGCCCGGACGCCCAGCCGGGCACGCCGGAGTTCGACCTGTACGTCGGTCAGCTGGTCACCGAGATGACGGTCAAGGCCGGCCAGAAGTGCACCGCGATCCGGCGGGCCTTCGTCCCGGCCGCGCTCGCGGGCCAGCTGGCCGAGGCGGTTCGCGACCGGCTGGCCGCGGTCGTGGTCGGCAACCCGGCCGCGGACGGCGTGCAGATGGGCGCGCTGGCCAGCCTGGAACAGCGCGAGGAGGTCCGGCGCTCGGTCAAGGCCCTGCTGACGGCGGGACGGCTGGTGTTCGGCGACCCGGATCACGTCGAGGTCGTAGGGGCCAGCGCCGAGCACGGCGCGTTCATCGCTCCGCTGCTTCTGCACAGCGACGACCCCGGCCGTCCGGAGCCGCACCAGGTGGAGGCGTTCGGCCCGGTCAGTACGATCATCGGCTACCAGGGCCCGGCCGAGGTGATCGAGCTGGCGGCACGTGGCCGCGGCAGCCTGGTCGGCTCGGTGGTGACCGCCGACGCGGGGTTCGCCCGCGAGGTGGTCCTCGGCCTGGCTCCGTGGCACGGCCGGCTGCTCGTCCTGGATCGCGACGACGCGAGGGAGTCGACCGGGCACGGCTCGCCGCTGCCCATGCTCGTGCACGGCGGACCCGGGCGGGCCGGCGGCGGCGAGGAGATGGGAGGCATGCGCGGCGTGCTGCACCACATGCAGCGCACCGCGGTCCAGGCCAGCCCGCGGGTGCTGGCGGCCGTCACCGGCCGCTGGGTCAACGGCGCCGAGCGGAACGAGGCGGGCGGCCACCCGTTCCGCAAGTCCCTGGCCGAGCTGCGCGTCGGTGACGCCGTGGTGGCCGGCCCGCGGCCGGTGACGCTGGCCGACATCGAGCACTTCGCCGAGTTCACCGGCGACACCTTCTACGCCCACATGGACGAGGAGGCGGCCCGGGCCAACCCGTTCTTCGACGGCCGGGTGGCCCACGGGTACCTCATCGTCTCCTTCGCGGCTGGCCTGTTCGTCCAGCCCGACCCGGGACCCGTACTGGCCAACTACGGCCTGGAGAACCTGCGCTTCCTCACCCCCGTGTACCCCGGCGACGAGCTGACCGTGACGCTGACCTGCAAGCAGATCACGCCGCGAGAAGACGCCGAGTACGGTGAGGTGCGCTGGGACGCGGACGTGACCAAGCAGGACGGCGCGTCGGTGGCCACCTACGACGTCCTCACCCTGGTCGCGAAGCAGTGGCCCCCTCGGTAAGTCAGCAGCCGCGATCCACACCGTGACGTGGGCTACGAGGCCAGGGCCAGGCCGAGCGCGACCGCGTAGCGGTGGCCGAGGGAATCCCCCTCGCAGGTCCCGCCGACGTCACCGCGGCCGACGGCCACCCCGTCCGGCAGCGAGCGCGCGATGATGCTGAGCAGTTCCTCGTCGCCGGCGGGCCCGCCGACGATCAGGACCTGGCTGAGGTCCGGGCCGAGCGTCCGCACCGCTCGCTGGAAGTTCGCCGCCAGCACGGCCAGCTTGAGCCGGATCCGGATCGCCCGCCACTCGCCCGGTCCGTGCCGGCGGTCGAACGGCAGCAGGCCGCCGGGACCCTCGACGGCCAGCATGCCGACCGCGGACGCCGGCGCGGCCACGGTCAGGAACCCCCGGCTGCCGTCCTCGGCCTCGAACCGCTGGCCGCCGTCGACCCGCAGGCACGGGCCCCGCTTGACCCAGTTCGGCGGCCGCCCGCGGGATGCCGAGCGTCTCGGCCACCGCGGCGGTCAGCAGGTCTCCC
Source organism: uncultured Actinomycetes bacterium (assembly GCA_963819785.1). Lineage (GTDB taxonomy): Bacteria > Actinomycetota > Actinomycetes > Streptosporangiales > Streptosporangiaceae > Palsa-504. The sequence goes on from CAWFXW010000037.1 coordinate 719,614, forward strand.
GCGCCGGCCGCGACCACGTTGGAGTCCGTGCCGATCACGTCGATGGTGCCGGCGCCCAGGTCGGCGACCACCGCCTGGGGGCGGGCGCCCGGCGTGGTGAGCGCGCCGCGCCGGGCCGCGGCCGGCTCGCTGACCGGCGAGCGTACGGGCACGGACAGCAGGCCGGCGAGCACATCGGCGGCCGCCGGAGCCCGCGGGCCGGCCGGGCGGCTCAACGACGCGACGAGCAGCGCCCGGCCGGTGCTGCCCTGCCGGGCGGTCGCCGCGTCTGCCGCGGCGGCCAGGTCCACCGCGAACAGGTCGTCGAGATCGGTCAGCGCCGCCCCGGCGCCGAAGGCCCGCACGGCACCGACCGGCCATCCGGGCAGCCGCGGGCACGCGCTACGCAGCGGCAGCCGGCTGCCGTCCGCCATCGTCACCCAGGGCTCGCCCGCCGTCTCGGCCCGCGGCTCGCCCGCCGCCGGCTCCGCCGCTGTATACATGGGGAGCAGGCCCACCACGGCGTTGGCGTAGTCGGCCAGCGACCGGCCCAGCGCGACGACGTCACCGGCCTCGGCCTCGGCCAGCCCGAGCCGGGCGGCGAGCGCCACCGGGTCGGTCAGCAGGCTCAGCGCGTGCCCGGGCGGGCGCACCTCGACCGCGAGCAGCCGGCAGGCCGCCGCGGCGGCCGTATCGACCTGGTCGATGACCGGCAGCTCCCCCGGCAGCCGGTTGGCTACCAGCACGCCCTCGTCGCCCGCCACCAGGACCGCGCCAACGGGCGTCCCGGACGCCAGGAGGTCCCGCAGTCGCGCCGCGGCCGCGTCGTAGCGCAGCCCGGCCGGGACCAGGGCCACCAGCGACAGCCCTGACTCGTGCGCAGCCGGGGCGTGACCGGGCCGACCCGGACCCGATAGCAGCAGCGGCGCGCCGACGCAGGTTCCGACTGCGCCCGGCGTTGCCACCCCGGCGGCCAGCACCCGCAGCCGGCCGCTGGGCGGCACCGCGTCGGAGACGGTCACCAGCGCGGTGTCGACGGCCCGCAGCGGGGCGATCCGGGCCTCGGTGACCGTGCACGCGGCCTGGCGCTCCACCCGGCGCACCAGCGCCGCCGCACCGCGCAGCGAGTCCGCGGAGCCCTTCCGGCCGCGGGTCGGCACCCGTCCCGCGGCCAGGATCTTCCCGCCCGAGGTCAGCACCACCTCGGTCGTGGCGTTGCCGACGTCGACCCCGGCGATCACCGTCACCGGGCGGATCCCCGGGCCGACGCCGCCGGGCCGACGTCCGGCAGCCGGTGTCCCTCAGCGGACGCCGCCGGGCCGGCCTTCGCGCCCGGCGTCACGCGGTCAAGCCCCGGCGGGCGTAGACCTCGGCCGCCTCGGCGACCAGCGCCGAGCAGCGCGGCAGCCCCCGGTCGGCGAGCGAGCCTGCCAGCGCGGTCAGCTGCGCGGAGGTGGAGCGGCCCGGCCGCAGCGCCTCGTAGATGGCCAGCACCTCGTCGTCGGGCAGCTGGGTCAGCTCGGCGGCCCGGCGCAGATTCTCGGCCAGCTGCGGGTTCCCGTGCCCGGCCGCCACCACCGCCTGCCGCTCCAGCGTCTCCGGGTGGATCCGCAGGTCCGCCAGCCCGATCTCCCCCGCCCGGACCGCCGCCACGGTCAGCCCCTCCACCGGCCGCCCCGACAGCGCCTGCACCCCAGCCAGATCAGCCACTCCAGTCACCCCACCCCGTCCCGGCAACAGCACCGGTGGAACGGAGGTGCGTTTCCTCTCGCGCGAGTATGCGGGGACCTGGGAATGCCGGGCGGCGGTCGGCATAACGAGTCACTTCAGTCCCTCCAGACTCAGTTCTTCCGAGGGCGCGGCGGGATCCATGCGGCGGCGCTCCAGTTCCATCAGGGCGATCACGGTGGTGTGGTAGCGGGCCTCGATGGCCTCGTCGGAGTAGGGGTTGCGGGCCGGGTCCGGTGTGCCGCCCTTGGCGTGCCGGGCGGCGTTCGCGCCGAGCAGGCGGTACAGCTCGGGCGTGACCGAGGGAGCGACCGAGTACAGCTCCAGGTTGGCCAGCGGCGCGAGGTCGCGACGGTGGATGAGCGCGGTGCCCTTGCCCTGCAGGCCGATGCCGATGCCCGAGCCGGACAGCCGCGCCGCGGCCAGGCCCACCCGGCCCAGGTCGACGCTGTCGTTGAACCGGACGACGCGGCCCGTGCAGCCCTCCTCCTCCAGCCCGGCCAGCATCTCGCGCAGCACGTCGGTCACGGCCAGCCCGGACAGGCACCGCCAGACGTCGCGGCCGACGGCCGGGGAGACGCCGATCACCACGTCACGCGGGTCCTGCCCAGGGGACGCCGGGCCGAGGGAAGCCAGCAGCGGCACCGCGAACCGCGCCTGTTCCGAACGCAGGTCGGACACCCCGCGGGCCTGGCGGATCGCGTCGATCTCGCGCTGCCGCTCGGGCGTGGGCGCGTACCCGGTGCCCGGCCCCGCGTAGTCGTTCGGGTCGGTGACGAGCGAGAGCACGTTGAGCTGCTCGTCGAAGATGGCTGAGGTCTGGAGATAGTCGCCTGACATCCTGGCGCGCACGAAAGCCATGGTCCGTTCGGCCACATCAAAATAGCCGCATTCGTCGAGGGCGGCCACGATGTCCACCACCGTCAGCCCGCGCTGACGGATGGCGTGGGCGGCCGACAGGACGGCCAGGGTGTCGGTCTCCCCCAGGTCCTTCGACCCCGCGGCGTCCACCGCGAGCTCGACGTGGGAATCGGTGAAGTCGGCCAGGCCGAGGTGGGCGTAGACGGCCCGGCACGCCTGCGCCGCCTCGCGGCGCAGGTCACCGATCCGCGACGGCGACACGGTGCGCAGGCCGCCGTCGATGCCCCAGTCCCGCTGCATGGCCAGGAAGTCGTCGATGTCCTCGGCGTTGAAGTTGCTCGGGCCGAACATGTTGTCGTAGCGCTGGATGGAGCCGAACCCGCTGAACACGAAGTCCGACCCGGCCAGCACGATCGGCAGCGTGCGCGAGGTGCGGCGCATGTCCGACTCGCTCATCAGCGCGTCGTTGCCCGAGCAGGACTCCAGGTTGCGCATCATGACCATGACGTTCTCGGCCATCAGCTCGCGCAGCCCGGACGGCACCGCGGCCGCCACGGAAGCGCCGTCGATGCCGCCGTTCTGCACGCCCTGGGCGCCGATGGCCCGGGCCAGGGCCACGCACCGCGCTTCCAGGTAGAGCATCGACTGGCCGCGCGCGCCCGCCATCAGGACCTCGGCCCCGGCGCCTGAGGACACCCGCATCTTCATCCCGCGCGAGGCGTAGGCGGAGGTCAGGAACGCCTTGGACCACGGCGTGTCGTCGCCGTCGGTGAACACCTGCTCGGTCCCGTACAGGGATACGGTCTCGGCATAGGAGGTGAGCCCGCGCATGCCGAGCTCGAGTTCCAGGGCCTCCTCCACCGAGCACTGGATGAGCACCCCGTCGGCGCCGAACGCCGCCCCGATCAAGCAGGCCACCGCGTTGGACGGCGCGTCGGCCAGCACCGGCACGGTGGTCTCGACCTCCCGGAAGCCGAACGCCGCCGCGGTCGCCGCGTCCGCCGCCAGCAGCAGCGGGTCGTCGAGGCGGTTGGTGACGTGGGCCTGGTTCGACGGCGTGCGGCGGGCGCGCAACTTGGTCATGGCCAGGCCGAGCTCGGGCGGGCGGAGCAGGGCCAGCACCCGGGCCAGCTTGGCCGGGGTGGCTCCCGCGCTGAGCCGGACGATCTCGTGCCGCGGGACGGCCGGGTCGACAAGCAGCCGGGCGAAGTCGACGTCGGCTATCGCCATCACCTCGGCGGCCACGGACAGGTCCAGGCCGTGCCGGGCGATGTAGGTGTCGATCGAGTCGAACTCGGCTTCGGGCACCCCGTCCAGTTCGGTCACCCGGCCGTCGCCGATGACCAGGCTGGGCACCGGGTCGTGCGGTGAGTTCAGTGCGGCCAGGCCGAGTTCGGGGTTCTCGATCGCGAAGCCGTCCAGGTTGACCCGCTGCCGGTCCATGAACCGGACCCGGCCGACGGGCCGGCCGGGAGCAGGCCCGGGAGCAGGCACGGCGTCGTCGGGGGCAGGTGGCGCGGTCATCGCGAGGCCGCCTGGGCGCGCAGTTCGACGACCCGGGCCCGGCCGAGGACGGCGCGGGCGCCGACCCCCTCGCTGGCCCCTTCGGTGCGGACCACGATCCGGGTCCGGTCGGCGCGGAACAGGTCGCGGGAGAACTCGATCGGCTCGCCGTCCGCGTCGGCGGCGGTCCGGGTGATGGCCATCAGCGGCGCGCCCGGCTCGACCTCGAGGATGGCCGCCTCGTCCGCGGTGGCCAGGACGACCTCGATCCGTTCCACGGCGTCGTGTGGCTTGGCGCCGAAGTGCTCCTCGATCAGCTCGTAGACCGATCCGCCCAGGGGCAGCTCGAGCAGGCCGGGGAAGCGCTTGGCCGGGAATTTGGCCCGCTCGAGCGAGAAGGGGCTGCCGTCCGCGAGCCGGATCCGGACCAGGTCGATCACCAGGTCGCCGGGCCGGGCGCGCAGCGCCTGCGCGGCGACGTCGTCGGCCGGGGCCAGCCGGGCGGACAGCACCCGGGTCCCGGCCACCACGCCCTGGCTGCGCAGCAGCGCGGGCACCCCGACGATACGCGACAGGTCCCGCTCGATCTTGCCCTTGGCCACGAACGTGCCGCCGCCGCGGCCGGGTACCCGGCGGACCACGCCGCCCTCCTCGAGGACGGCCAGCGCCTGGCGCAGCGTGGCCCGGCTGACCCCGAGCTCGGCCGCGAGCGCGCGCTCGGCGCCGAGGCGCTGCCCGGGCCGGAGCTGGCCGCTGCCGATCCGTTCGGCCAGCGTGCGCCGCACTTCCTCCGAGGTCCGCCCGGCCGGCACCGGTTCCGCGCTCATCCGCCCGCCTCGGCTGCCGCGATGGCCTCGAGGGTCTCCGGCAGCACCTGGCCGCCGTCGATCACGATCGTCTGCCCGGTGATGTAGCCGGCCTCCTCGGTGGCCAGGAACAGCGCGGCGTAGCCGATGTCGTCCACGCTGCCCAGCCGGCGCAGCGGAATCGAGGAGGCCATCTGGGCCGCGTAATCCTCGCCGAGCTCGGCCAGGCCCTCGGTGATGATGTTGCCCGGGAGGATGGCGTTGACCGTGATACGGCTGGGCGCCAGCTCGATGGCGGCGGTCCGCATGAAGCCCAGCTGGCCGGCCTTGCTCGCGCCGTAGCCGGTCCAGCCCGGGTACCCGGTGATCGGCCCGGTGATCGACGAGGTGAGGATGACCCGGCCGCGGCCCGAGCGCCCCAGTTCGGGCAGGCAGGCCTGGACCGAGAACACCGTACCCTTCAGGTTGGTGCCGAGCACCTGGTCGAGCAGGTCCTCGGTCATGTCGGCCAGGCGGCTGTCGGGGAAGACGCCCGCGTTGGCGCACAGCACGTCGATGCCGCCCAGCCGCTCGGTGGCGATGGCCGCCATCCGCCGGCAGTCCTCCCGGTCGGACACGTCGGCCTGGATGAACGAGACCTCGCCGGGCCCGGTGTTCAGCTCCTCGGCGGCCGCCCGGGCCACGTCCGAATCCCGACCGGTGATCAGGACCCGGGCGCCGTTGCGGGCGAACACGCTGGCGATCCCCTTGCCGATGCCCCGGGTGCCGCCGGTTACCAGCACGGCGCGGCCGGCGATCGATGTGAACATGCCTGTGGGTCCTTTCAGTGTCGGCTGAGGTATGACTCGGCCAGGTCGCAGCTGTCCCGCGTGTACCCGTCGCCCAGCTCGGCGGCGATGTCGACGCCCTGGTGCGAGCCGATCCACGCGAGCAGCAGCAGCCGCCGGAACATGATGAAGGTCCAGATCTCGGCCTCGTCCTGCGCGGATAGCCGACCGGCCCGGCGGTACCCGGTCAGCCAGCTATCGACCAGGCCCGGTACCTCGGGCGAGTGCTCGAAGAAACTCACCGAGGTGCCCAGGTCGTACAGGTACCAGCTGAACCCGCAGTCGTCGAAGTCGATGACGCTGACCGCTCCTTGATGTACGAGCAGGTTGGCCAGCCGGGTGTCGGCGTGCACCAGGCCGTAGCGCTCCGGGCCCTGGCCGAACACCGCCAGCCGCGCGCGCAACGCGTCGTCGAGGCGGGCGAGCACGCGGCGTTCGGCGGGGCCGACGCCGACCCCGTCCTGCCAACGGCCCCACCGAGCCCGGTCGCCGAAGGCCGCGTCGTAGTCCCAGTGGAACCGGGTGAACCACGGCGGCCGGGGCCACGCCCGGGCGTGCCCGTGCATCCGCGCGGTGATCTCGCCAAGCTCTTCGAAGTAGCTGCCGGTCAGGGCGCCCTGCCCAGCTCCGGCCGGTTCCGTGCCGGGCAGGAACTCAAAACGCACGCAGTGCCTGGTCTCCCCGGCTTGTGCGGCCGTCACCACCCGCTGCCCGTCGGCGGCCGGCAGCACGCGCGGCGTGCGCACCCCGGCCTCGGCGCGCAGCGCGTCCATCCACGCCAGCTCGGAGGCGATCTCCTGCTCGGTGTGGTAGCCGAGCCGGTGCACCCGCAGCACCGACGGCCCGGCGTCGGGGTCGCAGACCAGGAAGGTGGCGTTCTCCGAGACGTTGAGCAACTCGACGGACGCCTCGGGGTGGCCGCCGTAACTGCGCAGCGCGGCGCGGGCGCACGCCGCCACCCGGTCCATCACGTCCCCGCCCGCCGACAGGTCGTGCCCGCCCGCCGCAACGTCACGGCCCGTGCCGGAACTGTCCATGGGCTAATGCTCCCGGCCGGCCACGGCGGACAGCACCTCGGTGATCTCGGCCTGCGCGCGCCGCACGTCCCTGGTGGCCCCGGCCAGGTAGATCCGCCCGGCAGCGCCGATCATCGACACGTCCACCAGCGTCACGCCGGGCGCGGCGCGCTCGGCCTCGTTGGCCGCGACCGCGGCGAACAAGGCCGGGGTGACCTCGCTGACGCCGAGGCTGTCACCAGGGATGATCATCGAGCCGGCCCGGTTCCTGTTGATGATCACCGCGTGGGCGTCGGTCACGTCCTCGATCACGTCGGAGAACAAGATCCGCGGCCGGTACTGGTCCTTCTCGTCGGCGCCCAGCCCGTCCAGGATGGCCTGCCCGGCCCGGCGGACGGCGTCCAGGTCGGGGCCGTGCACCTCGAGCACGCCGAACTGGCGCTCGACGAACAAGATGCCCGGCTCGATGCCGGGCACGGCGCGCAGCGCGAGGTCGGTGACCCGCTCGATGGCCAGGGCCGGCGCCACCTCGACGATGAGCGCGTGCTGCCCGGCGAACGGCGGGTAGCCGCGGGCCCGGGTGGGGGTGCCCAGGTACGCGGCGAACTGCGGCTGCAGGTCCCGCACCAGAAGGTAGACCCGCAGCTCGGGGGTCGGCGGGTCGTTCTCGTTAGTCACCGCTGATCTTGAAGTACCGGGCGAGTTCGGGGTGCGGCCGCGGGATGACGTGCACCGAGACGAGTTCCCCGACGCTGGTCGCGGTCTCGGCCCCGGCCTCGGTGGCCGCCTTCACCGCGCCGACGTCCCCGACGATCGTCACCGAGACCAGCCCATCGCCGACCTGCTCGCGGCCGACGATGGTGACGTTGGCCGCCTTGACCATGGCATCGCCCGCGGCCAGCGCAGCGACGTACCCCTTGGTCTCGATCAATCCGATCGCGTTATCAGCCATCGCTGACATCCTTTCTGTTCGGGTCCGGGTCTATGGAGCCGATGATCAACGCGTCGACGGGCGGCGGCTTGCCTGGGAACCACGCGGCGGCGACGGAGCCCTGGGCGATCAGCACCCGCTCCCCGACGCCGCTGCCGAGCACGTCGAACGCGATCAGCCGCGGGCCGCTCTGCCCATTCCCGGCCTCGACCTCCACCTCGAGGAACGCGCCGCTGGGCAGGCCGGCCACCCGGCGGGTGGCCCACACGCTTCCGATCACGGTCGCGGTCAGCATCAGCGCTCCCTGGAGATCTCGACGCCGCTGGCCCGGGCCCGGTCTCGGGCCAGCGGGGTGAGCACGGCCCCGGGGCCGAGTACCAGCCGCTCGCCGGCCCGCGCCGCGTCCCGGACCACCTTCTCGGTCACCGCGCCCCGCTCGATGCGGCGGGCCGGCGGCCCTGCCGAACCATTTACGGCCGTTAGACCGCTAGGCCCATGAGCCCCGTTGGCACCAGACGCCGCAGCGATTGTGACGGCCGGGGTCGAAGGGGTCTGCGGGAGGGGCGTGGTGGCGAGCCGGAACCGCTTACGGCCCGTGCGTAGCTCGTCGCGGGCCTCCGCGTCCAGGTCGAGCAGCCTGGCCACGAAGGCCGCCAGATCCTCGTCCGTAGAAAGGTTAACCGTTTCTACGGACGGCAGACCATTAGGCAGTACGTCGCGGATGACCTCGCGGATGACCGCCCGCAGCTCGTCTCCGACGTCGTTCACCGCATGGCCCCGTTCACATCAGGCTCTGCAGGGCGTCTTCGGCGGCGTCGGCCGCCTGACGCACGTCGGCTTCGGAGCCGGACAGGTACAGCCGTCCCGTGGCGCCGATCATACGGTAGTCGACCAGCTTGATCCGGGCTGCCTTCTCGGCCTCGTTGGCGGCCAGGATCGCGTAGGAGGCGGGCTGCATCTCCAGTACGAACAGCGATTCCCCGGCCAGCGCCATCGAGCCGATCTTGTTCCGGTTCACCAGGAACGCCTGCTGCGGGTCGAGCATGGTGATGATCTTCGACGCGAGGATCTCGGGCCGCCGCGCGTCCCGCGCGGTCGCGCCGAGCGCGCCGAGCACCGCCGACGCCGCGGCCTGCACCTCGTCGGTGCCGCCGTGGATCTCCAGGTAGCCGAACTGCCGCTCGACGACCAGGATCCCGGCCCGGACGTCGGCGTGCTTGACCGCGACGTCGGTGAGCGGCTCGATGTCCAGCCCCGGCGCGATCTCGATGACCTGCGCGGCGACGTTGCTGCGCGGCAGCGAGCCGCGGATCCAGGTACCCAGGTAGCACATGGTCTGCGGCTGGAGCCGGGACAGGAAGATGAACGAGCGTAGTTCGGCCATGGTCACCGCCGCACCAGCTGGGCGAGTTCTTCGATCACCATCCGCCGTATCTCTTCGCGCAGGGCCGCCGCATCTGGCTGCCATTGAATATTTTCCGAACGGGCCGTGGTACCAGCGTGCGGGACCGTCGTCGGCGCTCCGGGGCGGTCGCCGCGCTGGTTGGACGCGACCGGGTACGCCGGTACGTTCCCGGCCGGCGCGTGCCACGGGATCAGCCCGGTGAAGTCGCCGAACGGCTCGGAACGGTCGGCGTTGTAGGCCAGCCGGGTCCACTGCACCAGGTGGCTGGGGTGCAGGTTCTCGGCCACTGAGGACCGGCCGAAGAAGCCGGTGCCGATCGTCATGGTGGGCGCCAGGTTGGTCTGCAGGCCCGCGCTGCCCAGGCTGTTGCCGACGTTGACCGCGACGCGCAGCACCTCGACCGCCGCACCGTACTCCATGATGACCCGCGGGTCGGCGCTGTGAATGGCCGCCGAGTGGCCGCGCCCGGACAGGCGCAGCACCGCGCGGGCGGCGTCGATGCCGCGCCGGGCCGACGGCACGCGGACCAGACCGAGGACCGGGCAGAGCTTCTCGTGGGCCAGTGGCTCCTCGGGCACCACCAGGTCGAACGGCGCGAGCAGCACGCGGGTGCTGGCCGGGACCCGGATGCCGGCCTCGGCCGCGATCCAGGTCGCGTCCTTGCCGACGAACCGGATGTCGAACCGGCCGGCGGGGAACAGCAGCCTGGAGATCTTGTCCCGCTGCTCGGGTTCGAGCAGGAACGCGCCGGCCCGCTTGAGCTGGCGCAGCAGCCCGGCCGCGGCCTGCTCCTCGACGATCAGCACCGATTCGTTGGTGCACAAGATGGAGTTGTCGAAGCTCTTGCTGTCCACGATCCGCTGCGCCGCCTTGGCCAGGTCGGCGGTCGCGTCGACCAGCACCGGCACGTTGCCCGGTCCCACGCCGATCGCGGGGTTGCCCGAGCTGTAGGCGGCGCGGATGACCGGCACGCCGCCGGTGGCCACGATGACGCTGGTCCGCTCGTCGGTCATCAGCGCGTCGATCAGCGGCACCGAGGGCTCGTCGACCACCTGGATCACGCCGTCCGGCGCGCCCGCCTGGACCGCCGCGTCGGCCAGGGTCCGGGCCGCGTCCGCGCAGCATTCCTTGGCCATCGGGTGCGGGCTGACCACGACCACGCTGCGGGTCATCAGCGCGAGCAGGCACTTGGAGAACACCGTCGCGACCGGGTTGGTCGACGGGGTCAGGGCGAGGACCACGCCGGCCGGGCGGGGAATCTCGACGATCTTGGCCTCGGGGTCCAGGCGCGGGGTGACGTAGTCATGGCCCGCGTAGTGATCCACGACGCCGGTGCTGCACGCCACGTTCTTGATGACCTTGTGCTCGGCCACCCCGAACCCGGTCTCGCGCACCGCCCACTCGGCGTACTCGCGGGCCTTGGCCGCGCCCGCCGCGGCCGCGGCGCGGACGATCGCGTCGACCGAGTCCTTGTCGTACCGCGCGAACGAGCGCGCGGCCCACTCGGCGCGCTGCAGCATGGCCCGGGCCCGCGGTACCCCCGCCGGGTCGGTGAGCAGCTCGGAGACGCTGATCGGCGCCATCTGGGCCTCGGTCACGGTGTCTCCGCGGATGTTCGCTCCGCTCACGGGCTCGCCCCCTTGGTGGTGGTGGCGTCGTCGCGGGCCTTGCCGATGGCCACCTCGGTCCGTTCCAGCAGTTCCTCGCACACCGCCGGGGTGAGCAAGATGCCCGGCTTGTACTGCAGCACCTGCGGATCGAGGGTGGAGAAGATGGCCCACACCCCGTTCTCGTAGAGCCGCTTCATGACCAACTTGGCCCCCCGCGGATGCCCGAACTCCAGGCCCATGACCAGCCCGTCCTGCCGGATGCCGGTGAACCAGTCGGGGTATTGCGCTTGGATCTTGCCCAGTCCCTCGGTGAACATCGCGGCGATGTAGTGGACCATCGACCTGACCTCGGGCCGGCAGGTGATCTCCAGCGTCTTGAGCGCCGCGACGCAGCCGAGTTCGGCGCCGCCGAAGGTGGACATGTGCGCGAAGCCGTCCTCGGTCAGCCAGCCCGCGGCGGCCTCGCTGGCCAGGACCACGCTGACCGGGTACATGCCGCCGGAGATGCCCTTGCCGGAGACCAGGATGTCCGGTGCGACGCCGTGCTTGGTGATCGCCCACAGCTCGCCAGTGCGCATCAGCCCGGTCTGCACCTCGTCCGCGATGTACAGCGCTCCGTAGCGTTCGGCCAGCCGCTTGACCTCGGCCAGGTAGCCGGGCGCGGGCAGCGGGAAGCCGTAGGTGGCCGGGATCGTCTCCATGATCACCGCCGCCACGTCGCGGCCGCGCAGCGCCGCCTCCATGGCTTGCAGGTCGTTGAACGGCACGTGGGTGAAGTCTTCGGGCTGGTCGGCCAGGAACAAGGTGGCGAAGCGCTCGTCCCCGGTGGCGACGGCCAGCCCGGTGTGCCCGTGGTAGGCCTTGGCCACCGACACGATGCCGCGCCTCTTGGTCGCGTGCCGCGCGCTCTTCAGCGCGATATCGATTGCTTCTCCCCCGCCGCTGCCGTACATGACCTTGGTCAGCCCGCTCGGTGCCGTCGCGACCAGCGCTTCAGCCAATGCGGTACGGGCCAGCGAAGGGAAGTGGTGGTTGCCGATGTCGAAGCGCTGCATGGCGGCGGTCACCGCCGCGACCACCTCGGGGTTGCGGTGACCCAGGTTGTAGGTGCCGCCGTTGAGGTGCACGTCGATCAGGCGCTTGCCCTCGACGTCGTAGATGAAGTAGCCCTCCCGGCGATCGATGACCAGCGGCACGCCCGAGTCGATCCAGAACTGGGTCTTGTCCGGGTTCCAGAACTGCTTGGACTTCGCGAGCATGTCCTGCTTGGAAGCGAAGGCGATCAGTTCCTCGGCCACGGTCACCTCCAGTGCCAGCAGAAAACCGGTGCCAGTCGAAGACCAGCAGCGCCGGACAACCAGCAGGCCACGTTCGGCCTTCTATGGGTCCAACCAAATAAGTATCGAACGGACCGATTACTGTCAAGCGGTTCTGTTTCGAGCAGATTAACTCAACCGGAACTCTTGATCATGAATCCGGAAGACTGCTACGCTCCCCGCAAATGCGCCGGAGGTAGACCATGGCCCAGACCCAAGATCCCCAGGCCGCCGCGGCGAAAGCCGAGGACTATGACGTCTCGCAGCGCGCGGACGTAGCCAAGCTCCGCAAGGGCGCGGTCGGGCTCGGCGGCGTCTTGTTCCTGACCGTGACCGGGTCAGCACCGATTTCGGCCATGCTGTTCAATACCCCTCTCGTGGTCGGCTTCGGCCAGGGCCAGGGCGCCCCGGCCGCCTTTATTTTCGCCACCATCGTGCTCGTCGTGTTCTCGGTCGGGTACGTGGCCATGGCCAAGAAGAAGACCACGGCCGGTGGCTTCTACTCCTACATCAGCCACGGGCTGGGCCGGGAACTCGGCATCGGCACCGGGTACGCGTCGGTGGTCGCCTACTCGGTGTTCGAAGCGTCGTTGGCCGGTGGTTTCGCCTACTTCCTCAGCCTGAAGCTGAACCAGTTCGGGGTTAGCATCGCCTGGCCGTGGCTGGCCCTCGGCATGGTGCTGATCATCAGCGTGCTGACCTACTTCGACGTCCGGATCTCCAGCATGGTGCTCGCGGTCGGCCTGATCAGCGAGGTCGTTATCCTGCTCATCTTCGACATCTACCTGTTCGCCCGCGGTCACGTGACCGCGGCCCCGCTTAACCCGGTGAACGCCTTCAAGGGCTTCCCGGCTCAGGGCAAGCTCGCGGCGGGCGCGATCGGGATCGGCCTGTTCTTCGCCTTCTGGTCCTGGGTAGGCTTCGAGATGGCGCCGAACTACGGCGAGGAATCCCGCGACCCCAAGCGGATCGTCCCCCGCGCCCTGTACATCTCGGTGATCGGGCTCGGCGTCTTCTACACGCTCACATCCTGGGCGTCGCTGGCCGGGTATCCCACCACCAAGGCCGCCATCGCCTCCTCCCAGGCCAACGCCGCACAATACTTCCTCACCCCGGCCACCCAGTACGCCGGGCACTGGGTGTCCTCGGTGATGAGCTACCTCATCATCACCGGCTCGTTCGCCTGCGGCATGGCGTTCCACAACACGACCGCGCGCTACATGTACTCGCTCGGCCGCGAGGGTCTGGCCCCGCGGGCGCTCGGCCGGACGCATCACAAGTGGAAGAGCCCGCACATCGCGTCGGTCACCCAGTCGGTTGTCGCCGCCATCATCATCGGGCTGTTCGCCATCTTCACCGGCACCGACAACCCGAACTCGCAGGCCTACCTGCAGCTGTACGGCCTGATGGCGGTCATGGGCGTGATCATCATCCTGTCGGTGCAGGCGGTCGTCTCGCTCAGTGTGCTGGTCTACTACGAGCGCTTCCACCGAGATGAAGTGCACTGGTGGAGGACCAGGCTAGCCCCTCTGATCTCGTTCGTCTCCCAGGCCTACGTGGTCTACCTCCTGTTCACGAACATCAGCTTCCTCGGCGCGGGAGCCTACGGCTACGCGAACTGGTTCGGCCCCATCGACGCAGTAGTGGTACTGGTCGGCGTCGGTGCCGCCTTCTACTTCAAGAAGTACCGGCCCGCCAAGTACGAGCAGGCCGGCCGCCTCATCAACGAAGGCCTCTAGCCCAGACGGCGCCTCCCCCATTTGGGGGGGGGTGAATCTGGGGATTCAGTACATTCTGACCCGAAAATAGAACCTCAGCTGGACGCGCGGTAGCGGACCCTGGCCATCGGGGCCGGTCAGGGCCTGCGGGCGGGTATGGGTCAGGCGGCCTGGGTGCCGCCGGTACCGTCCGGTCCGGGCGCGGGGAGGCGGCAGAGGGTGACCTCGAAGCCGAGGGCGCCGAGCTTGCCGACGTGGTGGGCGATCTGGCGGCGGACGTCGCGCTGGCGTTCGTAGTAGTCCGCGCCGAGGTCTTCATACCGCATGCCGGGGTTGGACAATAGCTTGTGCAAGACCTTCAGCTGGGTGTTGCCGACCGCGACCTGGGCTTTGGGTTTGCCGCGGCGTCGGGCCAGCCGCCGGTAGCGGGCGCCTTCGCGGGTCTGGGTCTTGCCGGCCGCGATGGCGGTCTCGCCGGTGATGGCGGCCAGGTACCGGTTGCCCTTCTTGGATCTGGCCCGGCCGGTGCGCTTGCCGGACTGGTTGTCCAGCGGGGTCTTCCCGGCCCAGGACGACAGGTGCCCGCCGGTGCGGAACCGGGTCATGTCGACACCGGTCTCGGCGATGGCGTCCTGGGCGGCGCGGCGGCCCCAGCCGGGCATCGACTCGGCCTGCTCCAGCTGCTCCTCGTACGGGGCAAGCAGCCGCTCGATCACCGCGGTCAGCTCGTCGATCTCGGCGTTGACCCGGTCGATGCGCGCCAGCATGACCTTCAGCAAGGCGGCGTGCTCATCGGTGAAGAACTCGGCGCCTTCGAGGGCTTCTTCCAGCTCGGTGATCTTGCGGCGGGCACGGGCCCGGGCCAGCTGAGCCAGGACCTTGGGGTTGCGCTCCCCGGCGATCAGGTGGTCCATGATGTCCCGGCCGGTCACCCCGTGCAGGTCGGTGACCACACTGGACAGCTTGATCGCGGCTGATTCCAGCAGCTTCTCCGCCCGCTGCTTCTCCCGGCCCCGTTCCTCGGTCAGGTCCCGCCGGTACCGGGTGTGCAGCCGGATGATGCGGAACTCCGGGGTAGCCACGAAGCAGGAGGTGACCGCGCCGCGCTCGAAGCACACCGCCAGCCACCGGGAATCCGATGGGTCCCGCTTGGGCCGGCCGGGCAGGTTCTTGACCTGCCGGGCATCAGCCAGCACGCACTCGAACCCCTCGGCCTCCAGCCGGTAAAACGGCCCCTTCCAGTAATCGCCCGTCGCCTCCATCACCACCGCGGGCACCTGCCAGCACCGCAGCCAGTCCGCCAGCGCCAGCACCTCACGCCTGGTGGTGCCGAAGCTGCGGGTCTCCTGGGCCCGCCGCGCCGGGTCCTTATCGGAGGGCACCCGGATGGTCGCCACCATTCCGGCCTTGCCGATGTCGATGCCGCACACCCGGTCCCGGTACAGCGGCTCGTCGGTCACCTCTTCCACGCGTCCCTCACCTCTTCCTTCCCGGACTGCTAACCTGCAAGGCGGTACCGCCCGGGGAACCGGGGGCGAACGGAAGAAACTGACCCGCGTGCTCGTGGCAACAATGAACGGCCCCTCAGGTAACCGGCTCCCGGCGTCAGGCTGACCGGCGGCCTCAACCGCACCAAGAAGCAAACGACGTCACGGGCGGTACCGCCGCTATTTTCACGCCGGTACGGCGTCGCGCGCAGCGATACAGATGGCTGACCGGAAAATCACCCAGAGGTAGCGGGAGCGCTAGGCCGACGCGACGAGGCAGCGTCAGGAGGCGGCGTCGCGGTCGCGGGTCAGGCGGAGGCGGCGCCGCGGAGGCGGGCTAGGGCTTCGGCGAGGATCGCTTCGCCGTCGGAGTCGCTGCGGCGCTCCTTCACGTACGCGAGGTGCGTCTTGTAGGGCTCGACGCGCGGCGGGGCCGGGGGGCTCTGCTCGTTCTGGCCAGCGGGGTTGCCGCACCGGGGGCACTCCCAGGTCTCGGGTATCGCGGCGTCGGTGGCAAAACTCGGCCGGGTCTCGTGCTTATTCGCGCACCAGAACGATACCCAGACACGCGGCGCGGACTCGCCGCGCTCAGCCTCTCCCATGGGTCCCGCGCCGACCCTGCTGCCGCGAATGGCGTTGCCACTACTCACAGATCACCCCTTGAAGGCCATAGAGCTGTAAAACCCAGAACTTCGGTGCGGGAAGACGGACGGGTTAGCGATTGACCAGCCAGCCGAGGACGATGATGTCCACGAACCACAGCGCGCCAAAGAAGATGGTGATCCGGTCCAGGTTCCGCTCGACGACGGAGGAGGAGCCTAGGGTAGAGGACACCCCGCCGCCGAACAGGTCTGACAGGCCACCACCCTTGCCCTTGTGCAGCAGGACGAGCAGGATCATCACGAGACTCGTGATGATCAGGATAACGGAAAGCCCGATAATCATCTCTGTTATCCAACTCCTGCCGAGGAAGACCTATGCTGCCAGCTCACGATACCGGCAGATCTGCGCGAACTGGCCGGCATCGAGGCTAGCACCTCCGACGAGGGCACCGTCGATGTCCGGCTGTGCCATGATCGGCGCGACGTTGTTCGGGCTTGACGGACCCGCCATACAGGATACGCACACTCGCACCCGTTTCGGCGTCATGAATCTCCGAAATCCGGGATCTGACGGCCGAGATTATCTCCTGCGCGTCGGCCGGGCTGGCTACTTCACCGGTACCGATGGCCCAAACCGGCTCATAGGCGATCACCATCGCCGCCACCGCCTCGGCCGGGATGTTGGCCAGCGACCCGTCGAGCTGCGCCGTGCAGTGCTCGATATGGCCGCCCGCGTTGCGGACCGCGAGCGGCTCCCCCACGCACAAGATCGGCGTGAGCCCGGACCGCAGCGCCGCCTGGATCTTGGCGTTGACGATCTCGTTGGACTCGTGGTGGTGCTGACGCCGTTCTGAATGCCCGGCCAGCACGTAGTCGCAGCCCAGCTTGGCCAGCATGGGCCCGGACACGTCGCCGGTGTAGGCACCCGAGTCGTACTGGGACAGGTCCTGCGCGCCATAGGAGAGGCGCAGCTTGTCCCCGTCGATCAGCGTCTGTACGCTGCGCAGCGCGGTGAACGGCGGGAGCACCGCCACCTCGACGAACTCGTAGTCCTTCGCGGTCAGCGTGAACGCCAGCTTCTGCACCAGCGCGATCGCCTCAAGGTGGTTCTCGTACATCTTCCAGTTGCCCGCCATCAGAGGCAGCTTTCCAGCGGGCTTGGACCTGGCGGTCACGCCGGGTCTTCCAATGCGGTCAGGCCGGGCAGGGTCTTGCCCTCCAGGTACTCCAGGCTCGCGCCGCCGCCCGTGGAGATGTGGCCGAACGCGGACTCCTCGATGCCGAGGGCCCGGACCGCAGCGGCCGAGTCGCCGCCGCCCACCACGGTCAGCCCGTCGACGCGGGTTATGGCTTCGGCCACGGCACGGGTGCCGCCGGAGAAGGCTGGGAACTCGAACACCCCGACTGGCCCGTTCCAGAACACCGTCTTGGCGTCGGCCAGCTTCTCCGTGAACAACGCGCGGGTCTGCGGGCCCGCGTCGACGCCCTCGCGGTCCGCGGGGAAGTCCTCCACCCCCACCACCGAGTACTCGGCGTCGGGGGCAAAGTGCGTCGCGGCCAGCAGGTCAACCGGCAAGACAAGCTCCACGCCGCGCCGTTCGGCCTCGGCCATTACCTCCTTGACCGCGGGAATCTGGTTGGCCTCCAGCACCGAGTTCCCGACCTCGTAGCCCTCGGCGGCCAAGAAGGTATAGCCCATGCCGCCGCCGATGAGGATGCGGTCGGCCAGGTTGAGCAGGTTCCCGATCACGGCGAGCTTGTCCGACGGCTTCTTGCCGCCGAGCACCACCACGAACGGGCGCGCTGGATCGGTGGTGAGCTGACGCAGCACCGACACCTCGTCCCGGACCAGATCACCGGCGGCGTGCGGGAGCAGCGCGGGCAGGTCGTAGACCGAGGCGTGCTTGCGGTGCACGGCGCCGAACGCGTCGTCCACGTACAGCTCGCCGAAACGGGCCAGCCGCTGCGCGAACGCGCTCCGCTCGGCGTCGTCCTTGCTGGTCTCGGCCGGCTCGAAGCGCACGTTCTCCAGCACCGCGACGTCCTCGTCGCCCAGGCTGAACGCGGTCTTGGAAGCCGACTCGCCGACCACGTCGGTGGCGAACGCGACCGGCCGTCCCAGCAGTTCGCCGAGCCGTTCGGCCACCGGCCGCAGCGACGGGCCGCCGGCCGCCCGCTCGGCGAACGAGTCGCCCTTCGGCCGGCCGAGGTGCGCGATGACGATGACCCGCGCGCCCCGGTCGGACAGCTTGCTGATCACCGGCAGGCTGGCCCGGATCCGGCCGTCGTCGGTGATCTCCCCGGTACCGGTCAGGTCCAGGGGGACGTTCAGGTCCGACCGCAGCAGCACGCGGCGGCCAAGGACCTCCAGGTCGTCGACGGATCGCATTACCGCAGCCGGGAGGCGACGAGCGCGGTCAGGTCGACGAGGCGGCACGAGTAGCCCCACTCGTTGTCGTACCAGCCGATGACCTTGACCTGGTTGCCGAACGTCATGGTCAGCGAGGAGTCGAAGGTGCACGACGCGGGCGAGCCGACGATGTTGGAGGACACGATGGCGTCCTCGGTGTAGTACAGGTAGCCCTTGAGCGGCCCCTCGGCGGCGGCCCGGTACGCGGCATTGACCTCGTCCTTGGTCGCCGCGCGGTTCAGCTCGACCACCAGGTCGGTCACCGAGCCGTCGGGGACCGGCACCCGCATGGCCATCCCGTCCAGCTTGCCCTTCAGCTCGGGCAGGACCAGCGCGGTGGCCTTGGCCGCCCCGGTGGTGGTCGGGATGATGTTCACCGCCGCGGCCCGTGCCCGGCGCAGGTCCTTGTGCGGGAAGTCCAGGATGACCTGGTTGTTGGTGTAGGCGTGGATGGTGGTCATCAGGCCCTTGACGATGCCGAAGCTGTCCAGCAGTACCTTGGCCAGGGGCGCCACGCAGTTCGTGGTGCAGGACGCGTTGGACAAGATGTCATGGGTGGCCGGGTCGTAGGCGTCGTCGTTCACGCCCATCACGATCGTGACGTCCTCGTCCTTGGCCGGGGCGGAGATGATGACCTTCTTGGCACCCGCCTCCAGGTGCGCTCGGGCCGCCGGGCCGGTGGTGAAGCGGCCGGTCGACTCGATCACGATGTCCACGCCGAGGTCACGCCAGGGCAACTTGGCCGGCTCGCGCTCGGCCAGGATCTTGATGGATTTTTCGCCGGCCCGGATGACGTCTCCCGACACCGATACGTCGACCGGCAGGGTGCCGAGCACGGTGTCGTACTTCAGCAGGTGCGCCATGGTGGCGATGTCGCCGAGATCGTTGGCCGCGACGATCTCGAAGCCTCGGTCGCGGTCCGCGACGTTGACGGCCCGCCAGAAACTGCGGCCGATGCGGCCGAACCCGTTGATACCCACGCGAATGGTCACAGTACTAAATCTCCTCGTCGATCCCCGGTGATCGCCAGCGCTCCGAGACTATCGGACGCTGCCCCCGGGGGTTGACCCGGAAGGCGGCCCCACCCACCTCCCCGGCCCTCTACATTGCGGGTGCGGAGCCTGTCTGGGCCCCTGTACCGGGCAGGCATGCACAGACTCCTGAGGTCTAGACCATATCAAAAAGACAAGATTCTTTGCTGAACGGCCGCGGGATCTGCGGCGGATTCGTTGCACGTACGGCGGGTGATGTCGATCCGGGCGCCCCGCGTTCGTTTAGGGGATGAGACGCTGGACCGTCTAAGGAGGAAAACGATGAAGCAGTACCTGCTCAGCGTGTATTCAGCCGAGGGCAGCATCCCCGAGCCCGAGGCCATGGAGAAGATCTACGCGGACGTCGACGCGCTCAACGCCGAGATACAGCAGGCCGGCGCGTGGGTTTTCGCCGGAGGACTGCACCCGTCGAGCACCGCGACCGTGGTCCGGGTCGAGGGCGGCGACGTCCTCATCACCGACGGGCCGTTCGTCGAGGGCAAGGAGCATATCGGTGGCTTCTGGGTAATCAAGGCGCCCGACCTGGACTCGGCACTGGAATGGGGCCGCAAGGCCACCCGTGCCTGCACGGCCCCGGTCGAGGTACGACCGTTCCAGGATGAGGCCCCGGAAGCAGGCGGGGACTGAGGGTGCCCTTTCCCGCGCTCACCGACATCGAGCGCGTCTTCCGCGAGGAATACGGGCGGTCGGTAGCCGTCCTGACCCGCGTGTTCGGCGACATCGACACCGCCGAGGACGCGGTCCAGGACGCGTTCGCCGAGGCGGTGCGGCGGTGGCCCGAGGCCGGGCTGCCGCCGAGCCCGGCCGGGTGGATCATCACCACCGCGCGCAACCGGGCGATCGACCGGCTGCGCCGCGAGGCGGCCCGCGCGGACAAGCACGCCCAGGCCGCGCTGCTGCACGTTCAGGCCGAGCCGCTGGAGGAGGGTCCCGTGCGCGATGACCGACTGCGACTCATGTTCACCTGCTGCCACCCGGCGCTGGGCGCCGCCGCTCAGGTGGCGCTGACCCTGCGGCTGCTCGGCGGGCTCACCACCGCCGAGATCGCCCGCGCGTTCCTGGTGCCGGAACCGACCATGGCCCAGCGCCTGGTCCGGGCCAAGGGCAAGATCCGCGACGCGGGAATCCCCTATCGCGTTCCGGCCGAGGCGGATCTGCCCGGACGGCTGGCGGCGGTACTGGCCGTGGTCTACCTGATCTTCAACGAGGGGTACACGGCCAGTTCGGGCGACCGGCTGGCCCGCGGCGACCTGTGCGCCGAGGCCATCAGGCTCGGGCGGGTGCTCGTCGATCTCATGCCCGACGAGCCCGAGGCGCTGGGCCTGCTCGCGCTGATGGTGCTCACCGAGTCCCGCCGGGCCGCGCGGACCGGACCGGACGACACCATGGTCCTGCTCGCCGACCAGGACCGGGAGCGCTGGGACCGGGCGCTGATCGCCGAGGGGCAGGACCTGGTCCGGCGCTGTCTGCGGCGCGGCCGGCCCGGTCCGTACCAGATCCAGGCGGCGATCAACGCCGTGCACAGCGACGCGCCGACCGCCGCGCTCACCGAGTGGGGTCAGATCCTGCAGCTGTACGACCAGCTCATGGCGGTCGCGCCCGGCCCGGTGGTGGCCCTGAACCGCGCCGTCGCAGTGGCCGAAGTACACGGCCCGGCCGCAGCGCTCGACCTGGTCGCGGAACTCGACCTGGGGCGCTACTACCTGTACCACTCGATCCGAGCCGACCTGCTGCGGCGGCTGAGCCGACCGGACCAGGCGGCCCGGGCCTACGAGCAGGCGCTGGCGCTGACCCAGAACGCGGCCGAGCGCGCATACCTGACCGCGCGCCTGGCTGACCAGCACCCCGGTACGAGCTAGGGGTCGAGAATCGCCGGGTCGTCGAGGAGCGGCTGCCAGGCCAGTTCCGCCGCGCCGATCAGGCTGCCGTTCTCCAGGGCACAGCCGAGCAGCGGGACGCTGCTGCCCCGGCCCCACGGGCTGCGCTCGGCGACCGTGGCCCGCAGTCGCCCGGGGTCGGCGGCCAGCAGGTCCCCGAGCAGCCCGCCGAGCAGGATCCGGTCGGGATTGAGCACGTTGATCAAGTCGGCCAGGCCGAGTCCGAGACGCTCGATGAGGGCGATGGCGGCGGAACGTACCGCCGGGTCTGAAGCGTACTGGCCGCGCAGCAGCGCGGTGGCCTGCTCGATGACGGGCACCCCGGGGCGCGGCACCCGGCCCGCGGCATCCATGAAGCTCAGCGCGTCGGTCTCCACGTCGAGGCAGCCGCGGCTGCCGCACCGGCACGGCGGGCCCTGCGGGTCGACGCTGACGTGCCCGACCTCCATGCCCAGGCCGGTGCTGCCGGTGTACAGGGAGCCCTCCAGGACGAGTGCGCCGCCCACGCCGCGGTGGCCCGTCGCCACGACCAGCAGGTGCCTGGCGTCGCGGCCCGCGCCGTGCCGGTGCTCGGCCAGCGCGGCCAGGTTGATGTCGTTGGCCGCCGAGCACGTGCATGCCGTCCCGCCGGGTCCGGTGATCCCGGCCCGCCGGACCCGGTCAGCGAACAGATCCCGCACCCGGGTACCGCCCGGCCAGCCCAGGTAGAGCGGGCTGACCGCGATGCCCTCCGGGGCGGACACGGCCGAGGGAACGGCCAGGCCGGCCCCCACGCAGGGCCGTCCTGCCAGCCGTAGCAGCCGCGCACTGGCCTCCGCGACCAGGGTCAGGGCCTGCTGCGGGTCGTCGACGGCCAGGTTCGCGTCGGCGGCCGCGACCACCCGGCCGCCCAGTCCGATCAGCGCGACCTGGAACCCGTCGGGATGAACCTGCGCCGCGAGCGCCACCGGGCCGTCCGGATCGATCGCGAGCCGGTGCGAGGGACGCCCGAGGGTCCCGCCGCCCGGCGCGGTGTCCACCTGGATGAGCCCCAGGGCCTGAAGCTCGGCGGCCACCGCCCCCGCGGTGGCGCGGGTGATCCCCAGCTCCGCGCCCAGCGCGGCGCGGGTCGGGCCCCGCCCGCCGTGGATGAGCGTCAGTGCCGGGCCAAGCTGGGTCCGCCCGCGCGAGCCGCCCGGCGACCTTGCCGTCATCTCGGTCACGTGCATAGTCTTATTTTGTGCCACTGGTAAACAAAGTCCAGCGCCGGGGGTTCGCGGCGCGGCGCGCACCCGATGACCCGGCCCGGTTGTTCGCGGCCCGGGTCGCACTGTGCGCGGTGTTCGCGGCCCACGGGTTCATCTTCGCCAGCTGGGCGGTCCGGGTACCAGCGGTCAAGGAACAGACCGGGGCCTCGTCCGCGGCCCTGGGGCTCGCGCTGCTCGGCCTGTCAGTCGGCGCGGTGGCCACGATGCTGATCGCCGGGGCGCTGTGCCGCCGGCTCGGCAGCCAGCGCGTCGCGGCGGGCTCGTGCGCGCTGCTCTCGGTGACCCTGGTGCTGCCCGGGCTGGCCAGGTCGACGGTCACGCTGGGCCTGGCGCTGCTGGCCTTCGGAGCCGCCTACGGCTGTCTCAACGTGGCCATGAACAGTATCGCCGTGGACCTGGTGGCCGCGTTGCGGCGGCCGGTCATGCCGGGTTTCCACGCGGCGTGGAGCTTCGGCGGGCTGGCCGGGGCGGCCCTGGGCGGACTGCTCGCGCCGCACCTGTCCCCAGTCCGGCACCTGCTGCTGGTCGCGCTGGCCGGGCTGCTGGTCAGCGGCGTGGCCGGGCGTACCCTGCTGGCCTGCGCCCGCTGGCTGCCCGCGGGCCTCGCCCAGCCGGAACACGAGCCCCGGCCGGCCAAGGCCTGGCGCCGGGCGCTGACGACGGGCCGGGTCGTCGGGCTGTTCGGCCTGATCGCACTGTGCGCCGCGTATGACGAGGGCGCCATCGGCGACTGGGGCGCGCTGCACCTGCGCCAGGACCTCGGCGCGGGCCCGGGGCTGGCCGCGGCGGGCTACGCGGCATTCGCCCTGGCCGAGGCGTGCGGACGGCTCGGCGGCACGTCGCTCCTGGAGCGGCTGGGACGGACCCGGGTTCTGGTCACGGGCGGCCTGACCGCCTGTGCCGGCATGCTCCTGGCCTCGCTGGCGCCGGACGTGTGGCTGGCCCTAATCGGGTTCGCGGCCACCGGGCTCGGACTGGCCAACTTGTTCCCGGCCGCCATCGCGCGGGCCGGGCTGCTGGCCGGATCCGACGGGGTGGCCCTGACCTCGATGCTCGGTTACAGCGGGTTCCTGCTCGGCCCGCCCGCGATCGGCTTCCTGGCCAGCGAGTCCGGGTTGCGCGCCGGCCTGACCACGCTCGCCTTCCTGGCCCTAGCCGCGGCCGTGATCGCCCGAATCAGCGATAGTGGTGAGGTCCGGGACGGCTAGAGCATGTCGGCGGTCAGGCAGGCCTCGGTGCTCGGGAGGCCCTGCTCGCCGGCCCGGCGGTCGGCCATGGCCAGCAGGCGGCGGATGCGGCCCGCGATGGCGTCCTTGGTCAGCGGCGGGTCGGCCAGCTGGCCGAGCTCCTCCAGGCTGGCCTGGCGGTGGGCCATCCGCAGCTGACCCGCCATGGTCAGGTGCTGCGGGGCGTCCGGGCCGAGGATCTCCAGCGCCCGTTCCACCCGCGCGCCGGCCGCCACCGCGGCCCGGGCGCTGCGGCGCAGGTTGGCGTCGTCGAAGTTGGCCAGCCGGTTCGCGGTCGCGCGGACTTCACGGCGCATCCGCCGCTCCTCCCAGGCCAGCACCGCCTGATGGGCGCCGAGCCGGGTCAGCATGGCGGCGATCGCCTCGCCGTCCCTGATCACCACGCGGTCCACGCCACGCACGTCACGCGCCTTGGCATGTATCTTCAACCGCCGGGCCGCGCCGACCAGGGCCAGCGCGGCCTCGGAACCCGGGCAGGTGATCTCGAGCGCCATCGACCGGCCCGGCTCAGTCAGCGACCCGTGGGCCAGGAACGCGCCGCGCCAGGCGGCCTCGCAGTCGCAGGTGGCACCGGACACCACCTGCCGGGGCAGGCCGCGCACCGGGCGGCCGTGGTTGTCGATCAGCCCGGCTTGGCGGGCCAATGTCTCACCAGCCTGGCCCTTGTCCACCCGGACCAGGTAGCGGTTGCCCTTGCGCAGGCCGCTCGGCGCCAGGACCAGGAAATCGGCCGGATGCCCGAACACCTCGGTGATGCTGGCCCGCAGCCGCCGGGCCGCCGCGCCGGTGTCTAGTTCCGCCTCGATGACCACCCGGCCTTCGGCCAGGTGCAGTCCGCCGGCGAATCTGAGCAGCGTGGAGACCTCCGCCTTGCGGCAGCACGGCTTGATCACCGTTACCCGGCTGAGCTCGTCCTTCACCACGCCGGTCATCGCCATCGGCGTCACTCCCCCCCACTTGGCCGGGCCATCGGACTGGCTTGCCGGAAAATCTGCTCGTACGCCCCCGCGAGCAGCTTGGGCTCGTGACGTGGCGTGCCGTCGGCCGCGGCCACGTCGGCCATCACCAGCCGGGCTCCGAGCATGCTCGCGGCCTTCTCCAGGTCGGCCAGGTTACCTGCTCCCGCGGCTTTGGTGTCCGCGAGGACTACATCCACAGTAAGGGCCGGGGCGTGCGCGGTGAGGACTTCCAGGTGCTTGTGCGGCGAAAAGCCGGCCGTTTCGCCCGGCTGCGGCACGAGGTTGAGTACAACCAGCCGCCGCGCCGCGGTGACGTGCAACGCGGCCGCGAGCTCCGGGACGAGCAGGTGGGGCAGCACGCTGGTGAACCACGAACCAGGGCCGAACACCACCCAGTCGGCGTCGAGCACGGCCCGCACGGCCTCCGGCACGGCGGGCGGGTCGGGCGGCAGCAGCGTGATCGACCGGACCTGGCCCGGGGTCGTGGCGCACGCCGCCTGGCCCCGGACGGTGCTGGCCTGGCCCGGCTGGGCCGGGTCGGCGCCCACCACCTCGGCCACGATGTCCAGAGGCACCGCGGCCATGGGCAGCACCCGGCCACCGGTGCCGAGCAGCCGGCCCACCCAGTCCAGCCCGGCGACCGTGTCGCCGAGCAGGTCCCACAGCGCGACGATCAGCAGGTTGCCCACGGCATGACCGGCCAGGTCGCAGTCCCCGCCGAACCGGTGCTGGACGACCTGGCTCCAGGTGTTGCCCCATTCGTCGTCCCGGCACAGCGCGGCCAGCGCCATCCGCAGGTCCCCGGGCGGCAGGACGCCGTAGTCGTGCCGCAGCCTGCCGCTCGACCCGCCGTCGTCGGCCACCGTCACGATCGCGGTCAGGTCGTCGGTCACCCGGCGCAGCGCCCCGAGCGATGCGGCCAGCCCGTGCCCGCCGCCCAGGGCGACGGTCCGTAGCCCGGTCACGGTCACTCCCGCCCCAGATCCCGGTGCACGACCTGGACGTCCACGCCGGCCAGGGCCGGATCTGCGGCCGCGGCCAGGCACGCCGCCAGCTGGTCGGCGATCGCGACGCTGCGGTGCTTGCCGCCGGTGCAGCCCACGGCCAAGGTCACGAACCGTTTCCCCTCGCGTTCGTAGCCGGGCAGAACCACCCGCAGCAGCTCGGTATAGTGCCGCAGCAGTTCCTCGGCGCCGGGCTGGGCAAGCACGTAGTCCCGTACCGGCGTGTCCTGCCCGGTCATCGGGGCGAGCTCGGGGATCCAGTGCGGGTTGGGCAGGAAACGGCAGTCCGCCACCATGTCGGCGTCGACCGGCAGGCCGTACTTGTAGCCGAACGAGATGAGCGACAGGCGCAGCCCGACCGCGGTCCCCCCGCCGAAGAAGTCCCTGATCCTGGCGCGCAGCTGGTGGACGTTGAGCCGGGACGTGTCGAGCACCAGGTCCGCGGCGCCGCGCACCTCGCGGAGCAGTTCGCGTTCGGCCACGATGCCGTCGGTGACCCGGCCGGTGCCCTGCAGCGGATGCGGTCGGCGCTCGCTGTCGAACCGGCGGACCAGCGTGTCGTCGGCCGCCTCCAGGAACACGATGCGCGCGGCCGCGCCGCGCGCGGCCAGTTCGCTGACGGCCGACTTCAGGTCGGTGCTGAACGCCAGGCTCCGGAAGTCGATGACCGCGGCCATCCGCGACACCGCTCCGTTGGTCCTGGCCGCCAGGTCGACCATGGTCGGCAGCAGCGTCGGGGGCAGGTTGTCCACCACGTACCAGCCGAGGTCTTCCAGCGCCTTGGCCGCGGTGGACCGGCCCGCCCCGGACAGCCCGGTGATGATCACGACGTCGGTCTGATCCTCAGTGGTCCGCATGATGGTCTTCCTGAAGGGGGTCAGGGGGGAATGTTTCCCCCCGGGCGGAGGGGTTTGGGGGGGTTGTCCCCCGGGCCAGCAGAGCCAAGCGCCGCGGCGATGGTCGCGGCGAGCTTGGGGCCGATGCCGGACACGGCCGCGATCTCCGCCACGCTCGCGGCGCGGAGCTTGCGCACCGAGCCGAAATGCTTGAGCAGCGTCGCGCGGCGCGCCGGGCCGAGCCCGGGCACGTCGTCGAGCGCGCTGGCCGTGGCCGCCTTGCTCCGCTTCTGCCGGTGGTAGGTGATGGCGAAGCGGTGCGCCTCGTCCCGGACCCGCTGCAGCAGGTACAGCCCCTCGCTGCTGCGCGGCAGGATGACCGGGTACTCCTCGTCCGGCAGCCACACCTCTTCCAGGCGCTTGGCCAGCCCGCAGACCGCCACGTCGTCGATGCCGAGTTCGGCCAGGGCCCGCGCGGCGGCAGCGGCCTGCAGCGGGCCGCCGTCGACCACGACCAGGTTGGGCGGGTAGGCAAATTTTCTCTGCCCGCCCACCCCGCCCGCGTCCCCTCCCACCCCGCCCGCGTCCCCGGTCACCTCGGCCGGTTCTTCGGCCTCGGGGTCGCCCAGCGTATCGAGTTCGCCGGTCTTCTCGCGCTCAGCCAGGTACCGGCGGAAGCGGCGCAGGATCACCTCGTGGATGGCGGAGATGTCGTCGGTGCCGTCCAGGCCCTTGATCGCGAACCTGCGGTACTCGCTCTTGCGGGCCAGGCCGTCCTCGAACACGACCATCGACGCGACCACGTGCGTGCCCTGCAGATTCGACACGTCGTAGCACTCGATCCGCAGCGGCGCGTCGTCCAGGCCGAGGCCCTCCTGGATCTCGTTCAGCGCCTTGCTCCGGGTGGTCAGGTCACTGGCCCGGCGGGTCTTGTGCAGGGCCAAGGTCTCGGCCGCGTTGCGGGCCACGGTCTCGAGCAGGGCCTTCTTGTCGCCGCGCTGCGGGACCCGCAGGCTGACCGGGCCGCCCCGGCGTTCGGCCAGCCACTGGGTCATGGTGGCCGGGTCCGGCGGCAGTTCCGGCACCAGGATCTCGCGGGGTATGCCGGCGTTGATCGCCTCGGCGCCGGCCGGGGACTCGCCGTAGACCTGGCCGAGGAAGTTCTCCACCAGGCCGGCCGTGGTCACCTCGTCGACCTTGTCCAGCACCCAGCCGCGCTGGCCGCGGACCCGGCCGCCGCGTACGTAGAACACCTGGACCGCCGCCTCGAGCTGGTCCTCGGCCAGCGCGATCACGTCGGCGTCCGTGCCGTCGCCGAACACCACCGCCTGCTTCTCAATCGCGCGCTCCAGGGCCCGCAGGTCGTCACGGAGCCGGGCCGCCCGCTCGAACTCCTCGAGCCGGGCCGCCTCCTTCATCTCGGCCTCCAGGCGCGAGGCGAACCGGCTGGTCTGCCCGGCCATGAAGTCGCAGAAGTCCTCGGCGAGCGCGCGGTGCTCCTCGGCGCTGATCCGCTTGACGCACGGCGCGGAGCACTTGCCGATGTAGCCGAGCAGGCAGGGCCGGCCGATCTGGCCCGACCGCTTGAACACCCCGGCCGAGCAGGTCCGGACCGGGAACACCCGCAGCAGGGTGTCCACGGTGTCGCGGATGGCCCAGGCGTGACTGTACGGGCCGAAGTACCTGGTGCCCTTCCGCTTGGCCCCGCGCATGACCATGACCCGCGGGTATTCCTCGCCCATGGTGACCGCGAGATACGGATAGCTCTTGTCGTCCCGGTACCTGATGTTGAACCGGGGATCGAACTCCTTGATCCAGGAGTACTCGAGCTGGAACGCCTCGACCTCGGTGCCGACCACCGTCCAGTCCACGCCCGCAGCGGTGGTCAGCATGGCCTGGGTGCGCGGGTGCAGGCTGGCGAAGTCGGCGAAGTAGGAGTTCAGCCGCTGGCGGAGGGACTTCGCCTTCCCGACGTAGATCACCCGGCCCCGCTGGTCACGGAACCGGTAGACCCCAGGAGACTCGGGAATCGCGCCCGGCGCCGGCCGGTAGGCAACGGGTCCGTGCGGATCTGCCACGAAGCAACTTTACGCGCCCGGCGGTCTACGTATTCCGCTCCGCGCCGGCCACGATGGCCTTCGTGAGCGCAATCTTCAGCAGGGCCGGGCGGCTGGCGGTCCGCTTCCGCTGGGTGATCGTGCTGGCCTGGGTGGCAGGCACGGTTGCGGCCATGGCGCTGCTCCCGTCGCTGTCGGACGTGACGCAGAGCGACAACACCTCGTTCCTGCCAGCCAGCGCGCCCAGCGAGCAGGCGGCCCAGCTGGCCTCACCACTGCAGGGCGCCTCGCTGACCGCGGTGACCGTGGTGGCCGCCCGCTCCGGCGGAGCCCCTTCCAGTCGGGCACTGACCGGGGCCGACCAGGCGGCGATCGCGCGGCTGTCCGCCGCGCTGGCCCAGGTGGCCAAGGTGACCGCGGTGCGGGACGCCGGGCAGTCCGCCGACGGTCGCGCCGAGCAGCTGACCGTGCTGGCCGCGCTCGCCCAGTCCGGCGGCCTGGCCACCTCCCAGCAGGCCAGCCTGGTGGCCAGCCTGCGTGATGTCATCCGGGCCGCGGCGCTGCCGGCCGGGCTGGCGGCGCACACCGCGGGACCGGTGGCGACCCGGGTGGACACGAACGCGACGTCCGGCAAGACCGGCGGCCAGGTCCAGTGGTTCTCGATCATCTTCGTGGTCGCCCTGCTCATGGCGGTGTTCCGGTCGGCGCTTGCGCCGCTGATCGCGGTGCTGCCCGCGCTGGTCGTGGTGCTGGTCGCCGAGCGGCTCACCGCCGAGGCCGCGGTTCACGGGCTGGGCGTGTCGCAGATCGCCTCGCTGCTGCTGATCGTGCTCGTACTCGGCGCGGGTACCGACTACGCGCTGTTCTTGATGTTCCGGGTGCGGGAGGAGATGCGTGCGGGCCTGCCCTGCCGTGAGGCGATCGTGCTGTCGGTGGCGCGGGTCGGCGAGACGATCACGTTCTCCGCGGGCATCCTCATCGCCGCGCTGCTGTCGCTGGCCACCGCGTCGTTCAGCCTCTACTCGGGGCTGGCCGCCCCGCTGGCCATCGCGATCGGGCTAATGCTGATCGCCGGGCTCACCCTGCTCCCGGCGCTGCTGGCCATCTTCGGGCCGGTCGCGTTCTGGCCGTCCTCGGTCCGGCCGGGCGGCGGACGAGCCGGCTGGTGGGGACCGGCGTGTGCCCGGATCGTGCGGCGCCCGGCCGCGACGCTGGTCGCCGGGCTGGTCGTCTTCGGCGCGCTCGCGGTGGCCTCGGCGGGCTACCTGGCCTCCGGGTTCGGCGGGGCGGCGACCGCGCCGCGAGGCAGCGACTCCGCGCTGGGCAACGCCCTGCTGACCGAGCACTTCCCGCAGTCGGCGGCCAACCCGACCGTCATCGTGCTGCGGCTGCGCCAGCCGGTGTGGGCGGCCGCCGCCGCGGTCGCCGCTGCCGAACGGCAGCTGGCTGGCGATCCGCAGTTCACCGCGGTGTCCGGGCCGTTCGACGCGAACGGGACGACGCTGACCGCGGCGCAGTACGCCGCGCTGCACGCTGCCTACGGGCCGCCGCGCGCGCTGACCGCCGCGGCACGGGCACCTGTCCCGCCCGCCCAGCTCGCGGCCTACCAGGCCTACCGGGCCAGCGGCTCGTACGTGAGCGCGGACGGGTACACGGTCTCGTTCGCCGCCTCGCTGGCCGCGGGGTCCCCGGCCACCACGGCGGCCGAGGAGGCGGTGCCCGCCATCCGCGCCGACGCCGCTCGCGCGGCACAAGCGGCCGGGGCCCTGGCATCCGGCGTCACCGGCCAGGCCGCGTTCACCTACGACGTGGCGCAACTGTCCGACAGCGACCTACGCACCGTGATCCCGATCGCCATCGCGGTCATTGCCGTGCTGCTCGCGGTCGTGATGCGCAGCCTGGTCGCGCCGCTGTACCTGATCGTCTCCGTGGTGCTCTCCTACTTCTCGGCCCTCGGGCTGACCGTGCTGGTCTTCGTCAAGGCCGCGGGCCAGCCAGGGCTGACCTTCATCCTGCCGTTCTTGCTGTTCATGTTCCTGCTCGCGCTCGGCGAGGACTACAACATCCTGGTCATGACCAGGATCCGGGAGGAGGCGCACCACCTGCCGCTGCCCGAGGCGGTCAGCCGCGCGCTCAACGTCACCGGCACCACGGTCACCTCGGCCGGGCTGGTGCTGGCCGGGACATTCGGCGTGCTGGCCATCGTGGGTTCGGGCAGCGCCGGCCAGCAGAACGTCCGGACCATCGTCGACGTCGGCGTCGGCCTCGCGCTCGGCGTGCTGATGGACACCTTCGGTGTCCGGACGCTGCTTGTCCCGTCGGCCGCGGTGCTGATCGGCCGGTGGAACTGGTGGCCATCCCGGCTGAGCCGACCGCGGCCCGCTGGGACCGGCGCCACCCCGGCGAAAACTCCTTTACAGCAAGCTGGTCAACATGGCCTTCACCGCGCGCCGGCTCGAGCAGCTCCGGCCGCGGATCACCGTCGGCGCGCCGCTGGCCCGGCTGGAAGCCGGGATCGCGTTCGGCGCGCTGCTGCGACGGTTCGGCTCGATCACGTTGGCCGTGCCCCCGTCCGAGCTGCGCTGGCGGCCCAGCTCGCTCATCCACGGCCTGGAGCGCCTGCCGGTCCGGCTTGGCTAGCGGCGGCTCAGTGGATGACCGCGATGAGGAGCACCGCCACGACCAGCGCGAGGACGAGGCCCTTCGACGTGTGATGCGACCGCAGCGATTTCAAGGCCGGGATCTCGCCCTTGGCGACTCTCCTGACCTTGCCCAGGTCCTGCCACGACCGGTGCATGAGCTTCCAGTGCCAGCCCGCGACCACGCCAAACACACCGACGAGGAGAGCAAGCGCGACCACGCGACCACCGTACGATGTTCCCCCGCTGAACGATGGCTCACGTGACGCACCGGAGGTTCTTATCTGAATCTTTCGATGAAACCTGCCGCGGGCCGGTGATGGTATACCGGTGGCGTGCGCCGGCTGACCGAGATCGCTCCCGGAGTTCTCGTCGCGACCAGCTCGTTCGCCCATACCACGACGACGGTGGTAACAGGGGCCGACGGCGGCTGCCTGCTCATCGACCCCGGCGTCACCGTGGCCGAGCTCGCCCGGCTGGCGGTGGACCTGCGTGAGCTCGGGCAGCGGCCGGCCGCGGGCTGGTCGACGCACCCGCACTGGGACCACGTGCTGTGGTCACGGGACCTGGGCCGCGCGCCCCGGTACGCCGCGCCCGCCGCGGTGGCGTTCACCAAGGCCGAACGCGCCGAACTGGCCCGCGAGACGCAGCGGACCGCGCCCGGGCACGACTTCTTGCTGCTCGGGCGGCTCATACCGCTGCCGGGAACGGACCCGGGAATGGACCCGGGAATGGACACTGGGGTGGCCATCCCGTGGGACGGGCCGCGAGCCCAGGTGATCATCCACAACGCGCACGCGCCGGGGCACGGCGCGGTGTTCGTGCCGGGGACCGGCGTGCTGGTGGCCGGCGACATGTGCTCGGATGTGGAGATACCGCTGCTCGACCTGACCGCGGCGGACGCGCTCGGCGACTACCGTGCGGGCCTGGAGCGGCTGGCGTCGGTGACCGGGGT
The DNA here is from genome assembly GCA_963819785.1 of uncultured Actinomycetes bacterium. Lineage (GTDB taxonomy): Bacteria > Actinomycetota > Actinomycetes > Streptosporangiales > Streptosporangiaceae > Palsa-504. Next base: position 751,686 of record CAWFXW010000037.1, read on the forward strand.
GCGCCAGGTCGTGCCGGGCCACGGGCACGTCGGGGACGCCGACGAATTCCAGCGACGGCTCGCGGCGGACGCCGCGTACCTGGACGCCCTGGCCCTCGGCGAGTCCTTCGAGGACCCGCGCCTCACCGAAGACTGGCTGCGCGAGGCGCACGAGGACCACCTGCGATACGTCCGCGGTCCTGGCGGGTGAGTATCGGTAGCCGGCGTCATGAGCACCGCGCACTAGGCCAGGAGCACGCATCACGGCCCGTTCGGTCAAAAGAATTTCATTCCGAACGGACCGTGGCTTTTTGCGGTCAGGCCAGGTGGACGTAGTCGTAGTCGAACGGCTGCCCGTTGATGCCGTTGCGCGGCGGGGCGATCCAGGCGGCGATCTTGCCCCGCTCGTGCACCGGCCGCATCAGCGACCGCACATAGGTCTTGTCCACATCGGTGGGCAGCCACTCGCCCTGGCGGCGCTGCCACTCGGCCGCCGGGAGCTTCTCGCCGTCGGGCGTGGCCTCGATCCCGGCGAACGCGCCGACCTTGCGGTTGAATGCGGCGTGCGGCAGCTTCAGCCGCTGCCGTACGCCGCCCTCCTCCAGGATCCGGTTCCACCGCTTGACCCCGCCCTGGCAGTCCGCGATGTACTCCCGGCGCAGGTCGGTGTTGAGCCCGATCAGCGCGGAAACCTCGGTCTGCCCGATTTCCCCTTCCTCGGAGATGGCGTCGACCATGATCGAGTCGCTGGCGAGCTGGTGGTCGTCCTGGCGCCGGTTCTCCAGCCAGCGGCCCTTGAGCCCGGCGGTGTAGTAGTTGGCCACGTTCGTGGACGTCTCGCCGCCGAACAGGTCGAGCGAGACCGAGTAGTGGAAGTTGAGGTACTTCTGGATCGCCGGCAGCGGGATGGCGCCCAAGCCCGCCACGTCGTCGGTGTCATGCTCGCGCATCACCTCGACGGTGCGCTGCACCACCCGGTCCACGCCGGTGGTGCCCACCATCATGTGGTGCGCCTCTTCCTTGAGCATGAACTCGCAGGTGCGGCTCAGCGGATCGAACGCGCTTTCCTTCAGCGTGCCGAGCTGGTACTTCCCGTCGCGGTCGGTGAAGTAGGTGAACATGAAGAAGCTGAGCCAGTCCGGGGTCTCCTCGTTGAACGCGCCCAGGATGCGCGGCGAGTCGACGCTGCCGGAATTGCGGTGCAGCAGTTCCTCGGCTTCCTCGCGGCCCTCCCGGCCGAAGTAGGCGTGCAACAGGTAGACCATCGCCCACAGGTGCCGCCCTTCCTCGACGTTCACCTGGAACAGGTTGCGCAGGTCGTACAGGCTCGGCGCGGTCGCGCCCAGGTTGCGCTGCTGCTCCACCGAGGCGGGCTCCGTGTCGCCCTGGATGACGATCAGCCGCTGCAGTTCGGCCCGGTACTCCCCCGGCACCTTGTCCCACACCGGCTCGCCCTTGTGCTCGCCGAAGCCGACCCTGCGGCCCGGATCCCGCTCGGCCAGGAAGATGCCCCAGCGGTACTCCGGCATGGGCACGTGGCCGAACTGCGCCCAGCCGTCGCGGCCGACGTTGACCGCGGTGCGCAGGTAGACGTCCTGGGTCGGCAGCGTCGGGCCCATGGTCTGCCACCAGTGCAGGAAGTTCGGCTGCCAGGACTCCAGGGCCCGCTGCAGCCGCCGGTCCTCGTGCAGGCTGACGTTGTTCGGGATCTTCTCGCTGTAGTCGGCGGTAGCCCGGTAATTTTCTGCTGGCACGGTAAGACTCGCTTCCGGTCGAAAACGGCCCGCTGCCCGGTGCCGAACCGGCGCAGCGCGCCGTCCGGCCCGGCCGCGTTGGGCCGGTTGAAAATCCAGTTCTGCCAGGCGGACAGGCGACCGAAGATCTTGGTCTCCATGGTCTCGGGGCCGGCGAACCGGTAGTTGGCCTCCAGCCCGGTGAGCGCGTCGGGGCTGAAACTGGCCCGTTCCTCGGTCGCGATCCTGATCTCCTCGTCCCAGTCGATGTCGTCCGGCGCGAAGGTGATCAGGCCCAGGTCGGCGGCGTCCTCGGCCTCCAGCGCCTCGTTCTTGCGCTTGGCGGCCGCCTCGTAGGAGGCTTCGTCGCCCCAGAACCGGGTCTGCAGCCGGGTCAGCCCGTTGCTCATGGTCAGCGGGCCGAGGTTGGCCTCGCCGAGGGTGATGGTCGCGGGCGCGGCGCCGTGCGGGGGGGTCGTCCCCCCCGGGACCAACAGAGCGGGGTCAGCGTCCGGGTCCCGGTCTTCGAACACCCCGGCCAGCTGGAACGAGCGGTCGGCGGCCAGCGCGAGCTCGAGCAGCAACCCGGCGAAACAACTGCCCGGCTCGATCACCGCCATGAGGCTGCGGCTGGTCACGTCCAGCCGCCGCAGGGTGCGCTTGAGGTAGTGCAGGACCTCGTTGGCGAACCAGTCGCCGGTGTTCTTCAGCAGCAGTTCGTCGTACGCGAGTACCTTTGCCGGGTCACCCTGCGTGCGGAAGACCCAGGTGCCCAGGTCGGTCTCGTTGGTGCGCAGGTCCAGGATCAGGTCGTCGAGCTCGCGGGCCACGGCCAGCGGCCAGAAGTCCGCGCTCCTGGCCATGGGGTCCGCGTCGATGCTGGCCGGCGGACCGTTTTGCGGGGCTTTTACCAATATGTCGACTTTGCCGGCGGTCCGGTCGAGGCTCGCCTGGACATGGTCGTAGCTGATCGCGTCGTCGTCGCGGGTCTTGCGCAACTCGGTGAGGGCGACCGGATCGGCGTCGGCCGGGCGGCCGGAGCGCGCGGCGAGTTCGGCGGCCCGCTCGGCGACGGTCTCGTCCCACTTCGGCCGCGGCACGGCCTCGTCGACCAAGCGCCACTGGACGGCCTTCTTGCCCCCGATGCCCTCGGACTTGGTCGAAAAGTAGTCGGCCAGGTCGCGCCGGACGTGCCGCTTGTCGGACACCCGGGTCAGCCCGCCGGTGCCCGGCAGCACGCCGAGCAGCGGGAGTTCGGGCAGCGACACCGCCGAGGAGCGGTCGTCGATGAGCATGATGTGCTCGCAGGCCAGCGCGAGCTCGTACCCGCCGCCCGAGGCGGTGCCGTTGACCGCGGCCAGGTAGGTCTGCCCGGAGTGCGCGGTGGCGTCCTCGATGCCGTTGCGGGTCTCGTTGGTGAACTTGCAGAAGTTCACCTTCCAGCCGTGCGGTGAGGCGGCGAGCATGCGGATGTTCGCGCCGGCGCAGAAGATCTTCGGCTTGCCGCTGGTGATGACCACCGTGCGCACCTCGGGATGCTCGAACCGCAGCCGCTGCACCGCGTCGTAGAGCTCGATGTCGACCCCGAGGTCGTAGGAGTTCAGCTTCAGCTCGTAACCGGGGACGATCCCGCCCTGCTCGTCGACGTCCATGGTCAGCGTGGCGACCGGGCCCTGGGTGTCCAGCCGCCAGTGCCGGTAGCGGTCCGGGGCGGTGCGGAACTCGACTCTGGGCTGGTCAGGCATGAGCGGATTCCTTTCCCGCGGTCTGGCTGAGGACGAGACTCGAGGCGCTCAGGTCGATGCTGTAGCCGGTGGCCACGAAGTCCTTGGCCGGCGCGTCGACCTGCCCGTTGCCGGGGTTGCGGGCGAACCGCGGGTGCGCGCCGCCGCAGACCTGGAGCCTGAGCCGGTGCCCGCGGCCGAACCGGTGCGCCGCGGCGATCAGGGAGACCCGGACGATCCCGGCCAGCGGGTCGGCCGCGGTGAGGCGGACGATGCCGTCGCAGACGTTGCGCGACCGGCCGCGTGGGCCCACGTCACACAGCCGCACGAACAGGTCGGCGTTCGGGTTGTCACGAGTCACGTGCAGCTCGGCGCTCACGTCCCCGACGGTCTCGACCGGCTCGGCCAGCGGCTCGCTGCTGAACACCAGGACGTCGGGGCGCTGCTCGACGGCCCGGTTGTCACGCACCCCGGCGTTCAGGGCCAGGATCGCGCCGCCCACCGACGGGGTGGGGTCGGCCGGGTCGTAGCGGAAGCTCGCGAGCGGCCCGCCGACCGGTTCGTTCCGGCTGAGCGTCCCGCCGGGACCGAGATACCAGTGCTGCGGCGCCGGGCCGGGGGGCGGCCAGGTGGCCAGGTCACGCCATTCGCGGGCGCCGCCGACCCAGATGCGCACCGAGTGACCGGTGGCCGGCTCGCCGGGGGCCTGGCCGACGTGGCGCTCCAGCCAGGCCAGGCTCTCGGTGAACGCGGCTCCGGCCTTCGTCGCGGTGTCCAGATGAGTCCACGGGCCGATGAGCAGGCGGGTCGGCACGCCCCGGGCGGCCAGCGCCTGGTACTGCTCGATGGTCTGCTCAAGGAAGAGGTCCTGCCAGCCGCCGATCAGCAGGGTGGGGACCGAGATGCGGTCCAGCGCGGCCCCGCACTGCAGCGGGCCCCAGAACGGATCGGTCAGGTCGGGATGCTCCAGCCAGGTGTCGAACCAGGGCGCTTGCGTCCCGAGCAGCCCGCGGGCGCCCTCGGTGACCGGTGCCCGGTCCAGCGCCGGGCGCAGCCGCCGGTCGGCGGTGGCCTGGCGGACCATGCCGGTCAGCGGGTTGAGCCGCTCCTGGTTGACGATCAGGTCGCTCCAGCTGAGGAAGTTGTACAGGTCGAAGGCGCCGTTGCGGTACGCGGTCCGGCTGAAGTCGTGCGGGCCGACAACCACCACCGCGGCGGTCAGCTCGGGCGGCGGATCCAGGGCCAGGGCCCACTGCACGAAGCCGAGGTAGCTGGCCCCGAACGTGGCCAGCCGTCCGTCGAACCAGCTCTGGTCGCGCAGCCAGGCCACGGTGTCCTGGCCGTCGCTGGCCTCGCGGCGCATCGGCTCGAACCGTCCGCCGGAGCCGAACGTGCCGCGGCAGCTCTGCAGCAGGACGTGGAAGCCGCGTTCGGCGACAAGCTGGGCCTCAAGCAGGCTGAACGGGGCGCCGCGCCCGTACGGGCAGCGCACGAGCACGGTGGCGGCCGGCTGGCTGGTGACCGGCAGATAGTGGTCGGCCAGGAGAACCGTGCCGTCGGACATCGGCACCTGGACGTTCCGCTCGATGGCGACGTAGTTCCGCTGCGGCGGCAGCGACCAGGCCCGGGACAGCATCTTGCTGACCGCGGACGCGGCCGTTCCGACGGGGCGGGGCGCTTGGCGACCGGTGCGCTTGCTCATTCGACATATTCTTTCTGGTCCGACATTTATTTGTAGCATTTATGTCGGCCGGGCACAACCCGTCTCCGCCGGGATCAGCCCGGCTCGTTGAGCCGCTTCCATTCCTGTTTGGCCTCGCCGGACCAGCGCTGGTGCTGGTCGGCGAACAGCCGGGCCGCCCGCAGCCCGCTCCAGCGGGCCGGCAGCAGCTCACGCGGCAGCAGCGGGTCGATGGCGGGGAACCGCCGCCAGGCGTGCACCATCTCCACCTGCCGGGCCAGCAGGTCGGCCGGCACGCTGGCCCCGAACTCCTCGATGAACTCCTGGTAGCGGTCCTCGATCGCGTCCAGATCCCAGGCGGAGGCCACCATGACCTGAACGTCGGCCAGCCCCGAACGCCGGGCCACGAACACGTGCGCGTCGGCGGCCACGCCCGCCTCGCGAAGCACGCCGGTCGCCTCGGCCTCGCGGTCCGGGTGCGGGCTGATCCACAGCCCGCCGCCGAGCGAGCCGAACCCCGCCCAGGTGAGCCGGCTCCGCACCACGTGCCGGGCACGGCGGTCGCTCTCCGGGATCCGCGCGTACACCAGCAGCCAGCGTCCGTCCCAGTTCTCCTCCGGGCCGGTGAAGGAGTAGATGCGCTCCGCACCCTCGGTCAGCAGCTTCTGCGCGCTGGCGGTCAGCCGCCATCTGGTGCGGCGGCCGACCTTCTCCGGGTCGAGCCAGCCGGACGCGGCGGTGCGCATCAGGGCCTGGCGGGTGGTCTTCTCCTCGATGCCGAGGCGGGCGAAGACGGCCAGAACCGCGGAGGTCCAGGCCGTTCCGCCGCCGGGCAGCACGAACTCGCCCAGCAGCGTGAACAGCAGGCCGCGCGCACTGGGCGCGCCGGCCTCGTGCCGACGGGAGAGCGTCGGCGTCGGGTCGGCCGCCGCGACCGCCGATGATCTCCTGGCCGGCATGACACGCGCAGCGTATCAAGGGCCGTGCTTGACGATCCCGGCCCGGCCCGTGGATCGTATCTCGCAAGACGACGGCGGGAGGCACCGCGACCGTGTCAGTGACAGAGCCCCCCGGACTGGCCGGCGTCCTGGCGTCGCGGCTGGGGGCACTGTGGGGTACGCAGGCCGACGTCACCGGCGTCCGGCCGCTGGCTGGCGGCGCGAGCCGGGAAAGCTGGGACGTCCGGGTGCGGACCCCGGGCGGCACCGATCTCCCGATCGCAGAACGCCGCCTGGTCCTGCTGCGCGAGCCCGGCGGCCGGACCCGGTACCCGGGCAAGAACGTGGCCGTCGAGGCGGCGGCGATGACCGCGGCCCGGGCGGCCGGGGTCCCGGTGGCCGAGGTCTACGACTACGGGGACGGCGCTCTCGGCCAGTCTTACCTGCTGCTGGAACGCCTGGACGGGGAGACGATCCCGCGCCGCCTGCTGCGGGACCAGGCGTACGCCGCGGTGCGGCCGGGCCTGGCCCGCCGCCTGGGGGAGGTTCTGGCCCGGATCCACCAGGTGCCTGCCGAACTCGGTCCCGGGTCTGCCCCGCATCGACGCGCGGCGAGGTCGCCGCGGCGGTGCGGGCCGCGACCATCGACAAGCTGACCGTCGCCAACCCCGGTCACCTGGCCCTTTCCGGATAAGCGAAGGAACCAACGTGGAATTCACCCTGCCTGAGGACCTGCGCACGTACCTTGCCGAACTCGACGCGTTCATCGAGCGCGAGATCTGGCCGCTGCAGGAGCAGGACGACAACATCCGGTTCTTCGACCACCGCCGGGAGGACGCCAGGACCGACTGGGAGCGCGGCGGCCTGCCCAGCCGCGAGTGGGAGGCGCTGCTCGCCGAGGCCCGGCGGCGGGCCGACGCGGCCGGCCACTACCGGTACGCGTTCCCCCGCGAGTACGGCGGCCGGGATGGCACCAACCTGGGCATGGCCGTCATCCGCGAGCACCTGGCCGCCAAGGGCCTCGGCCTGCACTGCGACCTGCAGAACGAGCACTCGATCGTGGGCAACAACGTCGGCCTCCTGCTGATGCTGCACTACGGCAGCCCGGAGCAGAAACAGGACTGGATCGAGGACCTGGCGGCCGGCCGGCGGCACTTCGCGTTCGGCATCACCGAACCCGAACACGGCAGCGACGCGACGTTCATGGCCACCAGCGCCACCCGGGACGGCGACGACTGGGTCATCACCGGCGAGAAGACCTGGAACACCGGCATCCACACCGCCTCACACGACCTGATCTTCGCCCGCAGCGGCGGGACGCCGGGCAGCGGCGCCGGGATCACCAGCTTCCTGGTCCCGGTGGACAGCCCCGGCTTCAAGGTCGAGGAGTACCTGTGGACCTTCAACATGCCCACCGACCACGGCCGCGTTTCGCTCGACCACGTCCGGGTCCCGGGCCGCGCCATCCTCGGCCGCGAGGGCCGCGGGCTCGAGGTCGTGCAGCACTTCTTCAACGAGAACCGCATCCGTCAGGCCGCGTCCAGCCTGGGCGCCGCGCAGTTCTGCATCGACCGTTCGGTGGCCTTCGCCAAGACCCGGGCGCCGTTCGGCAAGCCGCTGGCGAGCAACCAGGCGATCCAGTTCCCGCTGGCGGAGCTGCATACCCAGTGCGAGATGCTCCGGGCGCTGATCCACAAGACCGCGTGGAACATGGATCAGCTCGGCCCGCTGACCCAGTCCGACAAGGTGTCCATGTGCAACTACGTGGCCAACCGGCTGTGCTGCGAGGCCGCCGACCGTGCCATGCAGGTGCACGGCGGCCTGGGCTACTCGCGGCACCAGCCGTTCGAGCACATCTACCGGCATCACCGCCGGTACCGGATCACCGAGGGCGCCGAGGAAATCCAGTTGCGGCGGGTGGCGGGCTACCTGTTCGGCTTCATCGAGCCCGCCACCCTCAAAGGCGTCACCGCCTGATCCGGGCGCTAGTCGGCGCGACCGGGCTGGTCGGTGTGGGTGTGCGGGGTGGCGGTGCTGTCTGATGGGCTGTCGCTGTCGAATTCTTCGTAGCTGCCGGATTCGTCGTTGCCCGTGTGCCCGTCGGCTTCCCAGTCGTGCTCCTGGACTCCCTGGGTGCGGACGCCGGTCAGGTCGTAGGCGTCGGCCCGGGCGACATGCCAGGTCGGGACCTGGGTGTCGGCGTCGTCCGCAGCCCGGACGCCGACCGGGACGGGTGCCTCCTGCGCGGTGAGCGGGATGAAGAGCATCCATGCGCACGAGACCAGCAGCACCACCACGAGCACCGAGTAGATCCAGAACGAGGAGGTCAGGCCGTTGCTGATGGTCAGGCCGAGCCGCGAGGCCTGCGCGGGCGTGAAGCCGAACTGGGTGGGCGAGGTCGCCTGGGCGGCCCCGATCAGGGCCGAGATGGCCTGGGCCGCCATCGGGATGATGGCGCCGGCGAGCAGGACCGCGCCGTGCCGGGCGGGGCGCCACAGAGCGGCCACGATGACGACCGCGGCCAGCGCGATCATAACGACGACGTTGCCGGCGATCACCGGTCCCGGGTCGTTGAACGCGTTGCCCGCGGTGATGGTCTGGCTCTGGCCGGCCGCGGTCCGCAGCGTGAAGCTGTCCCAGGAGGGAACGAACGCGGCGGCCGTCCCGAGACCGGCCAGGACCAGCAGCACGGCCGGACCCAGCGTCGCGCCGCGCGGCCATCCCAGGCTGAACAGGCGGGTGTGCGTCCCGGCCTGGTCGGCTGTGTCCTGGGCGGGGCTCGGGGTGCGGGCGGGCCGGATCAGGAAGGCCAGCGCGGACCCGGCGGCGCAGGCCAGCCAGCCCAGCAGGCTGAGCACCAGGCCGGCGCCGGCCAGGTGCGCGCCGCCGGAGATCGGCGTGCCAGCGTCCGCGAGGAACAGGCCGAACGTCACGATGCTCAGCCCGGTCGCCAGCAGCGCGCCGACCCGCAGCCGGGCGCCGCCGAGCGCGATGAGCACGCCGGCTGCGGTCCAGGTGGCCAGGTAGATCACGTGAGCGAACAGGTTGTCCGGCTGGGCGGCCAGGCTGCTCCCGCCCAGGTAGTCCGGGAACAGCCCGGCGATCCCGAGCGCCACCCCGACACCCAGGAGGAGCGCCCCCGCCATGGCGCCGCGACGGCGAGCGGCGGTCGCCGGAGCCCACCCGGCGCTCGCGGGCTCGCCGGGCCGGGTCGCGGTCTGACCCACCGAGGTGATCCCGTCGGGCGCTTCAAGCACGGCGAACCGGGTCCACGCGGCCGACCAGCCCTCCTGGGTTTCCGGCCACCACTCCAGCGGCTGCGACCGCGAACCCGCCACGGTCCAGATCCCGAAATAGTCGCGTCCCCGCCCTATCTCGTACGTCCCGCCCCGGTACGCGATGGTCACCTTGTCCAACACGGTCCAAGCCTTTCCGCTCCGGTGTCAGCACCCCGTTATAACTCTCTGAACCAAAGCTAGGGAGCTGGCCTGGAAGTCCGCTGAACGGCTTCTCAAGTGTTCCTGACTCCTGGTCCAGGCCGCAGCGATCCTCTCATGGCGAACCTGACCCCGGACACTAGGCGGGGCGTGCTTGGCTAGACCGCATGGATGTTCTGGTGCTGGGCGGGACGGCGTGGCTGGGTCGCGAGGTGGCCGGGCAGGCGGTCGGGCGCGGTCACGCGGTGACCTGCCTGGCCCGGGGCGAGAGCGGACCGGTGGCCGACGGCTCGGTCCTGGTGGCGGCGGACCGGCGCGAGGCCGGGGCCTACGACCAGGTCCGCGGCCGGGACTGGGACGCGGTGGTCGAGGTGTCGTGGCAGCCCGGGCTGGTCCGCGGCGCGCTGGCCGCGCTCGGCGACCGGGCGGCGCACTGGAGCTACGTATCGTCCGGCAGCGTCTACGCCTCGAACGACATCTCCGCGGTGGACGAGAGCACGCCCCTGCTGCCCGCGACCGACCAGGACGAGGCGGGCCGGGAGCAGTACGGCGAGGCCAAGGTGGCGTGCGAGCAAAGCTCGGTGTCGGCGCTGGGCGACCGGCTGCTGATCGCCCGGGCGGGCCTGATCGGCGGGCCCGGCGACCACAGCGGGCGGTCCGGGTACTGGGTGGCCAGGGCCGCCCGTGACCAGCTGGGGCCGATGCTGGTCCCGGCTCCGCTGGACGCGCCGGTCCAGGTGATCGACGCCCGCGATCTCGCCGCCTGGCTGCTGGACGCCGCGCAGGCCCGGACCACGGGAACCTTCGACGCGGTCGGGCCGGTGGAGGCGTTCGGCGACTGGATCGAGCAGGCCAGGACGGCCGGCGGGCATACCGGGCCGGTGGTCGAGGCCGACCCGGCGTGGCTGGTCGCGCAGGGCGTCGCCGAGTGGATGGGCCCGGAGTCGCTGCCCATGTGGGTGTACGAGCCGGGCTGGGAAGGCTTCATGGCCCGTAGCGGGGCGGCCGCCCTGGCTGCCGGGCTGCGCCACCGTCCGCGCGGTGAGCTGCTCGCCGATGTGCTGGCCTGGGAACGCGAGCAGGGCCTGGACCGGCCCCGGGGCGCCGGGCTGAGCGCCGGACGCGAGCGTGAGCTGCTCGCCGCCCTCGCCTCGGCATAGCCGCTTCGTCAGCATTTGTTGACGCGATCGCGATCGTCAGCATAAGCTGACGTCCATGGAACCAGTGCTGGAAATCGCCGAAGGCGCCGCGAGCAACGATCCCGACACCGGCTTGCGCGCGGTGGCGGCCCTGCGGGCCCTGGCCGAGCGACTCGAGATCCTCCAGGTCCAGAACGCACGGGAGCGGGGCTGGTCCTGGCAGGAGATCGCGGAACGGCTCGGGGTCACCAAGCAGACCGTGCACCGCAAGTACGGCCGGCGCATCGGGAGGCCGTGATGTTCGAGCGCTTCACGCCCGAAGCACGCGCCGCCGTGGTCCAGGCTCAGCAGCACGCCATCCGGCTCGGGCACACCTTCATCGGCGGCGAGCACCTCCTGCTCGCGGTGGTATCGGCCGGCCAGCCCGCCAGCGCGATCCTGGGTGCACACGGCATCACCGCGGAGTACGTCGAGACCGAGATCGTCCGCCGGATCGGGCTCGGGCGCGACGCCGGAGCCGGGGACGTGCCGTTCGGCGGCCTGGACCGGGACGCACTGGCCTCGATCGGGATCGACCTGGACGCGGTCGAGGCCCGGATCGAGGCGACGTTCGGGCCGCGCGCCATGGCCGAGGCCGATCTGATGGTCCAGCGCAGGCGCAGGCCCAGCCGCCGCGCGCCGGGCCTGCGCCGGTTCAGGCTGGACCCGCGGCGGGCGCTGCCGCCGGGCCTGAGGCGCAGCGGACGGCGGTTCGGCACCGGCCGGCTGGTCACCGCCACTCCGCCACGGCCGCCCCGGTCCGCGGAGCTGGCCGCCGGCCGCTGCCGGGGCGGCGACGGCCCGCGGGACGGCCACATCCCGTTCACCCCGGTGGCCAAGCACATCCTGGAACTGACCCTCCGGGAGACGCGCGCGCTGCCAGATCCGCAGATCGGCGTCCAGCACCTCGCGCTGGCACTGACCGCCGTCCGGCGCGGGATGGTCCCTGCCCTGCTGGCGGCGGCCGACGCGCCCGCGCCCGCACTGCACGCCGAGATCTTGAACCGTTACCGGCAGGCCAGCTGATCCGGCTCGGGCTGATCCGGCTCGGGCTGATCCGGCGCGGGCCGCTCCGGCTCGGGCTGATCCGGCGCGGGCCGCTCCGGCTCTGACCCGCGGACGGTGAGCACCACCGCGGCCATCAAGGTGACCGCGCCCGCGATGCCGGTCGCGGTCAGCCGCTGGCCCAGGATCAACGCGGCCAGGATCGCGCCGGTTAGCGGCTCGAGCAGGGCCAGCAGGGCGGCGGTGCTGGCCGCCGCCTGGCGCAGACCGCGGAAGAACAGCGTGTACGCAACCGCGGTCGGTCCGGTGCCGAGCGCGATGAGCAGACCCGCCGCCTCGATGCCTGGCCGGAAGCTCAGCCCGCCGAGCGCGGCGGCGAGCGGCAGCAAGATCAGCCCGCCCAGAGTGAACCCGAATCCCGTCACGGTGAGGTCATCGAGGCCGGGCACGGGCCGGGCTCCGGTCAGCGTCACCGCGGCGAAGCCGGCCGCCGCGAGCACCGCCATACCCGTGCTGGCCAGGACCGCGGCCTCGGAGTAGCCCGACGGCAGGCCGACCAGCAGGCCGAGGCCGGTCAGCGCCAGGCAGGCCGCGACCGGCGCGAGCCGCCCGGCCCGGCGCCCGGTGACCCGGTACACACCGAGCACGATGACGGGCGCGGTGCCGATGGTGATCAGGGTGGCCAGGGCCACCGAGGTCACCGCCACCGCGGTGAAGTAGCAGCTCTGAAACAGCGCGGCCAGCACGCCGATCACGGCGATGCGGGTCCACGCGGGCCGCCCGGCGGGCCAGCGCCGGCCGGTCACGGTAAGAAAGATCACGATCAGCACGCCGCCCGCGGTGAGCCGGCAGGCGGCCACCGCCATCGCGGACAGGCCGGCCACCCGGCCCAGCAGGCTGCCGGTGAGGCCGCCCGTGCCCCACAGCAACCCGGACGTGACGAGGTAGGGCAGGCCCGTGCCGGGCCTGCGGACGGTCATGGATGAACGCATGGGAAATCACTCCTGCGACGAGAAGGGACGGGTCGCGGAAGCGGGGCACAGCACGAGGGCTCATCCGGGCGGCACGCGGGCGGCCTTCACCCATGCGGCAACACAGCCAGCGAAGGGGAAGCACGCGTCTAGATCACACGGCCGGGCGCAACCGGGCCATCGCCCCGCTAGGAGCGGGGCGGCGGGGTGATGGGGAACAGCCGGTGCACGTCGAGCAGCTTAACCCGGCCGGGCCGGCGGGCGCGAATCGGGGCTGGGAGAATCGCCAGATGGTTCCTGTGGACATCCGAGACTTCTTCGCGGCCAGCGCCGGCGTCGCCGGGGCCCTGATCGGCTTGCTGTTCGTGGCCATCTCGGTCTCCGCGGAACGGCTGAGCCGGGAGGAAGCCGGGGCCCAGGTCCACCGCATCCGGGCCCTGGCGTCCTTTACCGCGTTCACCAACGCGCTCGCGGTCTCGCTGTTCTCGCTGATACCCGGCCAGAAAATCGGGCCGACGTCGGTATCGGTCGCCGCCGTCGGGCTGTTGTTCGTCATGGCGGCGCTGCTGTCGCTGAATCGCCTGCACCTGGTGCGGTGGGCCATCGTCCGGGACGCGTTGTTCCTGGTCGGACTGGCCGTGATCTTCGTCTGCCAGCTGATCGAAGGTATCGGGATTAGCGTCGATCCGGGTAACTCCGGGGACGTGGAAACGATCGCGATCTTGGTGGTCTGCTGTTTCCTGGTCGGCATCGCACGAGCCTGGGAGCTCATCGGCGGCCCGTCGATCGGCATTACGCGCGAGGTCACCGCGCTGGTCCGGGCCCGCCATGGCGACCAGGAACCCGGCGGCGAAGTACCCGCGGACGGGCCGCCGCGGGAATTACCCGGCGACCGCGCCGACGGTCAGGTTCGCGCCGAGCTTGCGCACCGGCGCCGGCTGGCCCGAAGAACTCCTCGACCCTTATACGGTGGGTTGCGCCGAGCTCACGCACCTGTACCGGGGTGACCGATACGCTGAGCGGCGAGGTCCAGTCGTTGCCTGGCCACGCTCCACTGGATCCGCGGGCGCAGCGGATCTGGCCGACGCGGCGCGCGCGAGCAGACCGAGCGAAGGAGGGTAAAGCGGAGGCAAATCGAGAACCCGGAGGCCAGCAGATGCTGCTGACGTTCGGGCACGGAACCGCCTCGCCCGAGCAGATGGTCAGCCTGCTGAAGGGCGCCGGGGTCTCCGTGCTCATCGACGTCAGGACCGTCCCTGCCAGCCGTCGTCATCCGCACGTGGCCCGGGCGCAACTTCAGCGCTGGTTGCCGGAGGCAGGCATCAGCTACCGCTGGGACAAGCGGCTGGGCGGGTTGCGCACCCCGGAACCGGACTCGCCGGACGTGGCGTTCGGGGTCGATTCCCTGCGCGGTTACGCCGGGCACATGCGGACCTCGGCCTTCTTGACCGCGGTAGACCAGGTGCTCGCCCTGGCCAGCGTGCGGGGCACGGCGGTGATGTGCGCCGAGAGCCTGTGGTGGCGCTGCCACCGCCGGATGCTGGCCGACTTCATCACCGCGGCGCGCGGCCATGAGGTCCGCCACCTCATGCACGACGGCCGGCTGGAGGAGCACCGCCTCTCCCCCGGCCTGCGGCTGCGCGATGACGGCCTGCTCGTCTACGACGGCGGCCAGCCGACGCTGCTCTAGTCGGCCAGGTAGGCCCGGAACCCGCTGGTGTGCCAGACCTGCCCGCCCGGCGTGACCGCGAACGCCTCGTAGCCGTCCAGGTCCTCCACCCAGTCGCGGGCGGCGGCGCCCATGGCGAAGGCCGCCGTGGCGTAGGCATCGGTGGCGGCCAGCCGGGCACCGACCATGGTGAGGCTGGCCAGGCCGGCGGCGGGCTGGCCGGTGTGCGGGTTGACGATGTGCGCGCCGCGTTCGGCGACGCCGGAGGTGGCCACGGCGAAGTCCTGCCCGGTGACGACCAGCGCGAGCGCCCCGGGCCGCAGCGGGTCAGCGATCCCGACTCGCCACGCCTGGCCGGGTCCTCGATCGCCGACACACTGGATGTCGCCGCCGCCGTTGACGCTGTGCTCGGCCGAGCCGGCCGCGGTCAGCATCGCCGCGGCCCGCTCGATGGCCCAGCCCTTCACGTATCCGGACGGGTCGAACCGGCCATCGGGGTGGATGGTGAAGTACCCGCCGCTGCGCGCGCTGACCTCGGCGCAGGCGGCAAGCACCTCGGCCAGTTCGGGCGCGCAGTGGGCCAGCGCGAGCGAGCCGCGGCCGAACCGGCTCACGTCGCTGTCGTCCCGGTAGGGCGAGAACGTGGCGTCGACCCAGTGCAGCCACCGCAGCACATGGTCCAGGGCCGCGCCATCCCCGGCGTCACGCCCGGCCCAGTCCGGCACGTCGAAGGACACCACGGTGCCCATCACGTGTTCGGCGTGCCGGAATCGCCGGGTCCGCCCGGGCGGGGCTCCGGTCATCGCGGTCACAGGCCGCGGTCGACCGCGCTCTGCAGCGAGGAGATGTAGCCCGCGCTGGTGTAGCTGGCCCCGGACACGGCGTCGATCTTGGCGTCCTGCGCCGTCAGCGTCTCGCTGATCAGCTTCGGGAAGGCGAACTCGCCGATCTGGATGTCATGGATGGTGTTGGTCGGCTGCACGAGCACCGCGACCTTCACGATCTTGTGGCTCTTCACGACCAGCTCGATCTGCACCGGGCCGTAGACGGTGTTGGCCACCTTGCCGGTGACCGTGGTCTCGCCCGTGGTCAGCGTGCCGACCGCGCTCTGGAACTCCCCGGGTATCGTCCTCGCCGACGAGGAGGATGAGGATGACGACGAGGAAGACGAACTGCTGCCGGTGCCGCTGGTCGAGGCCACCGGCACGGTCGGCGAGTGCGACTTGAACGACAGCAGGGCCACCAGGCCGGCAATGGTGCCCGTCACGGCAAGGATCACCCGGCGCATATCGTGATCGTCTCCTCAGAACTCGAACGACTCGAAGTGGATCTGCCGCCGCGGCACCCCGGCGCCGCGCAGCGCGTCGGTAGCGGCTGAGATCATGCCGGAGGGTCCGCACACGTAGACCTCCTGCTGGTCCAGCCCGGGCACGAGCGAGCGCAGCATCCGGGGCGACAGCGGATCGCCGCCGATCTCGGCCCTCGACCCGACCAGGTAGTACACCTTCGCACCGCGGGCGGCCGCGATGGCGTCGAGCTCGTCGCGGAACACGATGTCCCGCTCGCTGCTCGCGCGGTAGATCAGGGTGACCGGGCCGGGCAGCGTGGAGAACATGGCCCGCAGCGGGGTGATGCCCACCCCGCCGGCCAGCAGCACCACGCCGCGGTCGGAGTGCCCGGCGGTGAACGCGCCGTAGGGTCCCTCGGCGACGACCCGCGTGCCCGGCCGGAGCTTGGACAGGGCCCGGCTGTGGTCGCCGATGTCCTTCGCGGTGATCCGCAGCAGGTCGGTGCCGGGCGCGGCGGAGAGCGAGTACGGGTGCGAGGACCACCACAGCGACCTGGTCAGGAAGCGCCAGCGGAAGAACTGCCCGGGCTCGGCCGCGAGCTCGTCGAGGTGCGAGCCGCCGATGTAGACCGAGATCACGCCCGGCCCCTCGGGCTTCACCCCGACCACCGTGAACCGGTGCCGCCAGAACGCGCGCAGCGGGACCGCGACCCGGTACCACAGCACCAGGACCGCCACGGTCAGGTACATGGCCGACCACCAGAACCGCGCGGTCAGGTCGCTGATGAACGACGCGCCGACCGCGAACTGGTGACTGAAGGCCAGCGCGATGGCCAGGTAGGTGTACAGGTGCAGGTAGTACCAGGTCTCGTAGCGGACCCGCCGCCGCGCCGCGCGCATCGAGACGATGCCGATGCCGAGCAGCAAGAACCCGGCCACCGTCGCCATGAGCACGTCCGGGTACTGGGTCAGCAGCGTAGCCGTCTCGCTGGTCAGGCTGGTGTGCGTCTGGACCGCGTAGCCCCACAAGATGAGCAGGCCGTGCGCGAAGACCAGGCTGACGATGTACCGGCCGCCCATCGCGTGCCACCGGGCCAGCTGATCGGTGCCGATGCCGCGCTCCAGCGGCGGAAGCCGGGCCATCAGCGCGACCAGGACCACCACGCCGTACCCGCACAGCAGGCCGAGGATCTCGCCCGCTCCGGTGAGCCAGCCGCCGAGCCCGCTGACGTCGGGTGTGCTGTGCCACCACAGCACCACGACGGCCAGCGCGCCGAGCCCGATGACGGCCAGGACCGCGCGCGGGCTGACTCGTCCGTGCGCTTTTTGATACGGAACGGGCCGTGGTGTCACCGGCCCCGGCCGGGACGGAGCCGGCGGCGGGCGGCCCTGATTTCGCCGTGGCCGGGGGTACTGGTCATCCCCGGCACGACGAGCCGGGACGGATCCCCTGGTCAGGCTGGTCACCATTCCCTCCGTTACGGGCCTAGCTGGATCGTATGCTCAACCGGGCCGCGATGCGCCTCCCGGCTTCTCCCCTTTAGTTACGGGTACGTCACGCCATCGCGCACGGTTCAGCCGCTCCCCGTAAGCGCATCGTAATCGCCACGATCCGGATACTGCGTCAACTGAAGTTGACATCCGGCTGGTGTCAACATAAATTGACACTATGGACAACGCACCCACCCTGGTGGCCGCGGCGGACAGCTCGGATCCCCGCACCGGGCTCCGGGCCGTGGCCGCGCTGCGCAGGCTGCTGGAGCAGCTCGAAGCGCTCCAGGTGGACAACGCACGGGAGCACGGCTGGTCGTGGCAGGAGATCGCGGAAATCCTCGGCGTATCGCGGCAGGCCGTCCACAAGAAGCACGCACACCGGCCAGACGGCGGCCATCCGGCCCGCCGGGCCCGCGTCCGCTAACTCGAGGGGAAGCCCGCGATGTTCGAACGATTCACCGACAAGGCCAGGAACGTCGTATTCCTGGCCAAGGGGAAGGCCACCGAGCGGGGCGATGATCAGATCCGCCCGGTGCACATGCTGTACGGGCTGGCCGCCGCCGATGGGGTGGCCGCCCGGGTGCTGGCCGCCCTGGGCGTGGATGCCGCCGCGGTCGACCGGGAACTCGGGCGGCCGTCCGGGGCCGCGCCCGGTACGCCGGGCCCCGGGGACGGGGCGGCAGGCGGTGACGCCGAGGCCCTCGCCGCGATCGGCATCGACCTGGACGAGATCAAGCGCAGGATCGAGGACAGCTTCGGGCCGGGGGCCCTCGAGCGGGTCCCGCTCGCGCCCAGGGGCCCGCTCACCTGGACCGGCCGGCTCCCGCTGGCCGACGGGTCGAAGCAGGCACTGGCCTATGCCCTGAAGGAGGCGCGGGCGCTGCACCACACCTACATCGGCACCGAGCACGTGCTGCTGGGCCTGCTGCGGGTGGCCGAGCATCAGCCGCATGCGGACTTCGCGGCCGTGACGCTACGCGACCTGGAGCTGGATCCGGCCCGCGTCCGCACCCTGGTCCTAGACGAACTGCGGCAACTCCAAAGCTGAATGGCCTGGCCCGTCCCGTAGACGACGTCGAACAGCCGGCGATGCTTACTTATTGGTTAGGTGGATCTAACTACGGAGACAGCAGACCGTACCTTTACGGAGAGTATCTATCTGAATACAGATAGTCATAATCTGACATAGGAGACATCACGGATAGGAACTGATCAAATGCTCAGAGTAGCCGATATCTGGGAGAGGGCAATCCATACCCCGGCGGTGGCCGTCGATATTTCCGGCGACGCTCCCGGCGAGGTCATCATCATCCGCGCTGGCAGCAGCTACGACGGGAAACAGGGCATGAACCTGGCCACCGGGGTGAGCAGCCGGTCGGCCGGGTCCCGGGCCTTGTGCCTGCACCTGGTGACGATACCGCCGGGCACCCGCGGCGTCCCCCACGTCCACGACGGACACGAGTCCGCCATCTACACCGTCAGCGGCGAGACCGAGGTGTGGCACGGCGAGGGCCTGCGCCACCGCACCGTGGTCAAGGCCGGCGACTTCATGTACGTCCCGCCGGGCACCCCGCACCTGCCGGTGAACCGCAGCGACGTCATGACCGTGGCCGTCGTCGCCCGCACCGACCCCCAGGAGCAGGAGAGCGTGGTCACCCTCAGCCTGCCTCCGCACCTGTCCGACCTGGACGCTTTCCCCGTCGCCAGCCAGTAACGGTCATCCCGAGCCCAGTTCCGCGGAGACCGCGGCGGATCCCGCCGCTCCTGCCCGCCAGGTCTCCGTTACCCGCCGCGCCCGCCCCGCCTCCCGCGGGGCGGGCGCGTTCGCGTCTAGCTGGCGAACGCTTCGGGCGGGGGGCAGGCGCAGATCAGGTTGCGGTCGCCGTAGGCCTGGTCGATCCGGCGCACCGGCGGCCAGTATTTGGCCCGGCGGTCCACACCGGCCGGGTAGGCCGCCTCCTCCTGCGAGTACGGGTGCTTCCACTCCCCCGCGATGAGCATCTCCGCCGTGTGCGGGGCGTTCTTCAGCGGGTTGTCCTGCGCGTCATACTCCCCGTCGGCGACCCGTGTGATCTCGGCCCTGATCGCGATCATCGCGGCGCAGAACCGGTCGAGTTCGTCCAGGCTCTCGCTCTCGGTGGGCTCGATCATGAACGTGCCCGCCACCGGGAACGACATGGTGGGCGCGTGGAACCCGTAGTCGATCAGCCGCTTGGCCACGTCGTCCACGCTGATGCCGGTGTCCTTGGTCAGCGGGCGCAGGTCGATGACGCATTCGTGCGCGACCAGGCCGTTCCGCCCGGTGTACAGCACCGGGTAGTGCGGCGCCAGCCGCCGGGCCACGTAGTTGGCGGACAGCACCGCGACCTGGGTCGCGCGGCGGAGCCCGGCCGCGCTCATCATCGCGACATACGCCCACGAGATCGGCAGGATGCCCGCCGAGCCGTACGGCGCGGCCGCCACCGGGCCGACCTCGCCGCGACCGGGCAGGAATTCCGCCAGGTGCGCGCGGACCGCGACCGGTCCCACACCCGGGCCGCCGCCGCCGTGCGGGATGCAGAACGTCTTGTGCAGGTTCAGGTGCGACACGTCGGCGCCGAAGGACGGCAGCGTCGCCACCCCGACCAGCGCGTTGAGGTTCGCTCCGTCGATGTACACCTGGCCGCCCGCCTCGTGCACGGCCGCGCAGACGGCGCCCACGTTCTGCTCGTAGACACCGGCGGTGGACGGGTAGGTCAGCATGATCGCGGCCACCTGCCCGTCGTGTGCCGCCAGCTTGGCCTGCAGGTCACCCACGTCGATGGCGCCGTCCGAGCCGCACTTGACCACCGCGACCCGCAGCCCGGCGAGCACCGCGCTGGCCGCGTTGGTGCCGTGCGCCGACTCCGGGATCAGGCACACGTCCCGGTCCTGCTCGCCGCGCGAGGCGTGGTAGGCCCGGATCGCGAGCAGGCCGGCCAGTTCACCCTGGGAGCCGGCGTTCGGCTGCACGGACACCGCGTCGTATCCGGTGAGCCTGGCCAGCCGGACCTCGAGCGACTCGATCAGCTCCAGGTAGCCCCCGGCCTGCGCGGCCGGGGCGAACGGGTGCAGCCCCGCGAACTGCGGCCAGCTGATCGGCTCCATCTCGGCCGCCGCGTTCAGCTTCATCGTGCACGAGCCGAGCGGGATCATCGACCGGTCGAGGGCGATGTCGAAGTCGGCCAGCCGTCGCAGGTAGCGCAGCATCGCGGTCTCGCTGCGGTGAGCGCTGAACACCGGATGGGTCAGGAACGGCGAGGTGCGCCGCAGTCCGGCCGGGAGCACGTCGGGCGCTGCGTCGGACAGCTCCACGTCGGCTGGCCGTTCCACCTGGCAGATCGCGGCCACGACGGCCCGCAACTGCTCGTCGGTGGTGGTCTCGTCGCAGCTGACCTGCAACGCGCCATCCGGCGCCAGGTACAGGTTGTAGCCCGCGGCCCGGGCCCGGTCCAGGGCGCGGACCGCATCGTCCCGGCCGCCGCGGAAAAGGACCCGGATGGTGTCGAAGAAGTCACCACGGTCCGTTCTGTGACCATATTCGCGCAAGGTGGCGGCGAGCACCGCGGCGCTACGGTGCGCACCCCGGGCGATGCTGGCCAGCCCGTCGGGCCCGTGGTAGGCCGCGTACATGGCGGCGGTCACGGCCAGCAGGACCTGGGCCGTGCAGATGTTGCTCGTGGCCCTCTCGCGGCGGATGTGCTGTTCGCGGGCCTGCAGGGCGAGGCGGTACGCGGGCCGGCCGTCGGCGTCCACCGACACGCCGACCAGCCGGCCGGGCAGCTGGCGCTTGAGCGGCTCGCTGACCGCGATGTAGCCCGCGTGCGGCCCGCCATAGAACAGCGGCACGCCGAACCGCTGGCTGGAGCCCACCGCGATGTCCGCGCCCAGCTCGCCCGGCGGCGTGAGCAGGGTCAGCGCGAGCAGGTCGGCGGCCACCGCGGCCAGCGCGCCGCGGGCGTGCGCGGCCTCGATCAGCGGTCCGAGGTCCTGGACGACGCCCGACGCGCCGGGGAACTGGAGCAGCACCCCGAACAGGTCGTCCTGTGCCTCGATGACCTCGGCGGTCACCGGTTCGACGACCAGGTGGATGCCGAGCGGTTCGGCCCGGGTGCGCAGCACGGCGAGCGTCTGGGGCAGGCAGTCGGCATCGGCCAGGAAGACGTGGCGGTGCTGGCTCGGGGGTGACGACTGTGCTGGCTCCCGGGGGACTCCATCCCCCCGGACCCCCCTGGCGACCCCCCGCTAGGGCGTGCCGCCCGCCGGGCCAGCGTCATGGCCTCCACCGCGGCGGTGGCCTCGTCGAGCAGCGAGGCGCCGGCCCAGGGCAGCGCGGTGAGGTCGGCGACCATGGTCTGGAAGTTCAGCAGCGCCTCGAGCCGGCCCTGGGAGATCTCGGGCTGGTAGGGGGTGTACGCCGTGTACCAGGCGGGGTTCTCGAGCACGTTGCGGCGGATGACGGCCGGGGTGACCGTGTCGTAGTAGCCCAGGCCGATCATCGAGGTCAGGACCTGGTTCCGGCCGGCCATCCGGCGCAGTTCGGCCAGCGACTCGGTCTCGGTCAGCGGGCCGGGCAAGGTGAGCTGGGCGAGCGTGGCGTCTTCGGGCAGCGCGGCGCGGATGAGCTCATCGAGGGAGGCGTAGCCGAGGCTGGCCAGCATGTGCCGCTGGGCGGCCTCGTCGGGTCCGATGTGACGTGCGGCGAAATCTGTCATGGAGAGCCTCCCCGGGCGAGCGCGGTCGCTGGCTCCCCGTCTGTCGCGGACCAATGCCTTCGGGGTGCCAGGGGGGTCGCCCCCCCGTGGCCAGCACAGTCCGCTCCAGAGATGCCTGTCCCGTCCGGTTCGTGTGCCTGAGAGGTTCCGGGGATGTTGCCCCTTCGGCGCCCGCCGCTTAGGCGGGATCTCTCCCGGCCGGTGTCATCAGCAAATGAGATCTTACCCGAGCAGCACCAGATAGTGGGACTCGACCCGCGGCTGCCTACCGGCCGGGGCGGGCTCCGGCCGAATCCAGGCCGAGTACGGCGGCCAGTTCGTCGACCGCCCACTGGCAGGCGGCGGGCCGGAAGCCGGTGTGCCGGGCGAAGGACCTGGCCACCTTGTCACGGACCGTGGCGGGATCCATGCCGCGCGCCACGTGATAGCTGAGCGCCTCCGCCACGCCCTCCTCGGCCGCGGCGACGAGCACCTTGGTCTCCCGCGGCAGGCCGGGCAGCAGGTCCCGGAGCGCGGTCGACATGGACTGCACGCTAGACAGGGCGGCCACGCCCAGCTCCGGATCGGAGACGATGGCGCGCAGCGCGATCCGGGCCCGGCCGCCGGGGTCGCGGTCCCACAGCGGGACCTCGGCCTCGGGCCCCACCGGGCCGGATACGGCCGGCAAGGAGTCTTTGACCGTCGCCGGATGCGACTGGTCGCGCACCGGGTCCGAGACCGGGTGGCTGACCGCGCCGGGATCGGCGGTGGCGGCGAGGATAGCCTCGGCCAGTTCGCCGGCGCTGCCGTACCGCTGGGCCGGGTCCTTGGCCAGCCCGCGGGCCACCACGTCGTCGACGGCGGCGGGCAGACCGGGCCGCAGCGTGCTGGGCGCGGGCGGCACGGTATTGAGCTGGGCCCACATGACGGCCACCATCTCCCCGGTAAAGGGAGCGTGGCCGGTCAGGCACTCATAGAGCACGCAGGCCAGCGAGTACACGTCGGCGTGGCGGTCACCGGGCGAGCCCGAGAAGCGCTCGGGGGCCATGTAGGCCACGGTCCCGACGGTGCCGCTGCTGGTGGTCAGGCTGGTGCCGGTGATGACCCGGGCGATCCCGAAGTCGATCAGGTAGGCGAACGGCATGCTCTTGCCGCGCCCGGTGATCAGCACGTTGGACGGCTTGACGTCCCGGTGGATGAGCCCGTCGGCGTGCGCGGCGTCCAGCGCCTGGGCGACCTGAGCGGTGATCCAGGCCGCGGCCGTCGGCGGCATCGGCCCGTCCCGGTCCAGCAGGGTGGCCAGGTCGACGCCGTCCACCAGCCGCATGTCGATGTACAGCCGGCCGTCGATCTGGCCGAAGTCGTGGATGGGGATGATGTGCGGCTCGCTGAGCCTGGCGGCGCGCTTGGACTCGCGGCGGAACCGGTCCTGGAACGCGCGGTCGGCGGCGAGTTCGGGGATCAGCACCTTGAGCGCCACCGTGCGCCCCCTGACCGTGTCGAACGCCCGGTAGACCACTCCCATGCCGCCCCGGCCCAGCACCGCGGTCAGGATGTACGGGCCGAATCGCGGCCCGGCTGGCTCGCTGATCAGCTCTGAAGTCATTGCCGTTCCCATCCCGGGGCCACCCGGGCGCCGGTCAGGTCCTCCTCAGGGGCTTAGTCGGGGGCGGAGGCCAGGGCGAGTTCCTCGATCCGCTCGGCAAGCTGCAGCGCCGTCGCGGGCCGCTCCGACGGGTTGGCGGCGATGGCCCAGGAAATGACCTGCCGGATGTCCGGGTCCACGCGCTCGGAGATGGTCGGCGGATGGGCGATGACCCGGCGCATGGCCAGCAGCGGGTCGTCGTCGGCCAGCGGGCCATACAGCCCTTCGCCGGCCACCGCGTAGTGCAGGGTGGCGCCGAGCGAGAACACGTCGCTGGCCCTCGACGGGCGGTCGCCGCGGATCAGGGCCGGGTCGAGGTACCCGATATCGCCCGCCGGTCCCATCCTGGTGATGGTGACACCGGGCCGCAGCACGTGGCTCAGGCCCAGGTCGGCCAGCCTGGCCCCGTCGGAGTAGAGCAGGACGTTGCCCGGCTTGATGTCGCGGTGGGCGATGCCGGCCTCGTGCAGGGCGTGCGTGGCGCGCGACGCGTGCGCCATGGCCCGCAGGGCGGTGGTCCTGGTGAGCGGCTGGGCGGGCGCGGCCACCGAGCCGCCGGGCAGGTACTCCATCGAGTAGTAGACGTCCTCGCCCTGCTGGCCCGCGTCGTACAGGGTGACCAGGTAGGGCGAGCTGACCGCCGCGAAGGCCGCCAGCTCGCGGTGGGCCCACCTGAACACGTCCTGGCTGCTACCGCCGGACAGCACCTTCACCGCCACGTACTCGGCCGAGATCGGCAGCCGTTTGGGCGGGTGAGCGAGGTAGAACACCCCGTGACTGCCGGCGCCGAGCTGACGGAGGAACTTGTAGTCGGCGATGCCGTCGCGTTCGTCGGTGATGGTCATGGTTGCCTTCCTGGCTCCAGCGCCTCTGGTTCGATGGCAGAGACCGGGGTCGCGATTTCTGGGCGGGCCTCGATGTCCTCGGCACTGCCCGCCCGCACCGTCAGGTGGGCTACGGCGGCGACGACCGCGGTGCCGTCCTCGCCGGTGATCAGCAGCGCGCCGTCCGGCGGCGGACCGATGCTGGCCTGGATGCCCCGGTGGGTCAACTCCGCCAGCCCGCTGCGGCCGCGCCGGCTGTCCGCTCCGGCCAGCACCAGCGGCAGGTGCCGGGCCGCGGCGAGCTGGCTGGCGACGTTCAGGGCCGCGGCGGCATCGGCGCCGTGGCCGGCGTAGACCGCCACCGCGGTCGGTGCGTCCGGCACGGCACCGGACGCGGTGACCAGGCGGATCCGGCCGTCGGCCCGGATGGCCGCGTAGACCTGGTCCTCGTAGCGGTCATGGGAGGAGTCGAGCACGATGGTGTCGGGGTCGGCCGCGGCCACGTAGGCCGACAGCTCGCCGGCCACGTCGTCGCTGAAACGGGAGAGCACGGTGGCCGGGGCCCCGCGCGCCGAGGCCCGTTCGGCGAGGGCGTGCAGCTGGCCCATGACGAGCGTCATCTGCAGCAGTTCGCCGCCCAGGCCCGCGCCGACCTCCAGCCGTTTGTCGGCCCGCAGCGAGACGAGGTGGGCTAGGACCAGCTCGCTGCCCGGCCGGGTGGCGGCCAGGTCGGCGCCGAGGTCGACCAGCGATCCCCCGGCTTCCGGCCGGTCGATCAGGACCAGGATCCGGTACGCCGCGGCGCCCGCCAGCTGCGAGCGGTCGGCGGCGGCCAGGTCACGCTGCATGACCTGGTCGGGGTAGATGGCCTTCAGCAGCGGCCCGCTCATCACCGTCGTGACCAGGGCCATGACCACCATCAGGGCGTACAGCGGCTTGGTCAGGATGTGCAGCTGGAGTCCGACGCCCAGGATGACCAGCTCGGTCAGGCCCCGGGTGTTCATCAGCGTGGCGATCACGCCCGCGTTGCGACCGCGCACCCCCGTGACCTGGGCGCCGAGGTAGGCGCCGACCAGCTTGCCGACGATGGCGACGACCAGGATCGCGCCGAGGTCTTCCAGTCCCGTGCTTCCGATGGTGGACAGGTTGATGCTGAGCCCGGCCACCACGAAGTAGATCGGGAGCAGCACCAGCACGCTCAGCTGCTCGAGCCGCTCGAGGATCTCCTCACGCAGGCCCAGGACGTTCTCGCGCGGCATGATCATGCCGAACAGGAACGCGCCGAAGATGAAGTGCAGGCCCATCCAGTTGGTCGCGTAGCAGGACAGCAGCAGCCCGGCCAGCACGGTGGCCAGGATGTTCGGGGTGAGCCGGCCCGCCTGCAGGTAGAACCGGGACAGCTGGCGCAGCAGCGGGCGGACGACCGCGAACATCAGGGCGGCGTACGGGATCGCGAGCAGCACCTTCCACTGCGCGCTGCTCCCGGCCAGGCCCACCACCACGGCCAGCAGCGTCCAGGCCAGCACGTCCGCGATCGCCGCGCTGGCCAGCGCGATCCCGCCGATCCGGGTGCGATGCAGGCCCCGGTCGGTCAGGATACGGGCCAGCACGGGAAACGCGGTGGCGGCCATCGCGGTGCCGATGAACAGCGCGAAGGTGGAGACGTGCTGCAGGTGGTTACGGTGGGCCAGCCACACGCCAAGCGCCGTGCCCAGGCCCAGGGGCAAGATGACCGAGCCGACCGACACGCCCACCGCGACGCGCTCGCGACCGCGGATGAGGCGCAGGTCCACCTCGTACCCGACCACGAACATGAACAGCACCAGGCCGATGTCGGCCAGCGCGGTCAGCGGCGAGATCAGGCTGGTCGGGAACAGCGTCTTGGTGATCGCGCCGTGGAAGAACGTGGGCCCCAGCAGGATCCCGGCCAGGATCTCGCCCACGACGGGCGGCTGTCCCACGAACTTGGCCGCCGTACCCAGCAGCCGGGCCAGGATGATGATGAACGCCACGTCCGCCAGGAGCAGCTGGACATCGTTAAGACTCATGGTCCGCCCCCACCTCGGTCACCTCCCTAACGGTGACGGTGTGAGTCGTACTGGAGCCCGTACTCGCCCCCCAGGCGAATCTGGGCCCCCGCCATCAGCGGCGTCCGCACCCCGGGCTGCAGGCTGACCGGGTTCCGCTCCCCCGGCTGCAGGACCTGGGTGCCGTTAGCGGAATTGAGATCGCAGATGTAGACCTGCCAGCCGTCGAGCTCGACGCGGGCGTGGATCCGGGACACCACCCCGGAGGCGCCCATGAGCCGCAGCGGCCGGGCCCGGCCCTCGGCTACCGCGTTGTCCAGGGTGGGCTCGCGGCCGATTACGTAGTCGGCGTCGAGCTGGCACACCGAACCGTCGCTCAGGACCAGCACCCCGAGCGGCGGGCGGTTGCCCTTCTGCCGGATCTTGGTCAGCTGGCCCATGCTGATCCCGCACACGGCGCAGTAGCGCGCCTCGGGGTCGTTGAAGTGCCCGTTCTTGCAGTAGACGCCCTCGACCTGCGCGGAGGGCATCTCGACCAGGCCCAGGTCCCGCGCCTCCGGGGGTTCGGCGCCGAGCGGCAGCGGGTCACGCTGGGGTACGTCGCCGGCGCCGAGCGGGCCCGGTCCGCCCGCGGCGCCCTCTTGGCCCGGGACGAGCGAGATCGAGATGAAGTCCGGGCGCGGGGCACCGTCGCCGGGGCCTGCCATGGGCGGCGAGGGCGGGGCGGCGTACGGGTCTGCCGGGGCGGGGGCTGCGTACGGGTCAGCTGGCGCGGCCGCGTACGGGTCAGCTGCCGGGGGCGCGTACGGGTCAGCTGGCGCGGCCGCGTACGGGTCAGCTGCCGGGGGCGCGTACGGGTCGGACGGCGGATGTGCGTACAGGTCAGCGGCCGGGAACCCGGATGCCGCCGGTTCGATCCGGGTGGCATAGTATCCGGGTTCGGGTTCTGGCAGGTCTCCCGCGAAGGGCGCGGGCGCTGCCTGCGGTTCCTGGTCGGGCACCGGTGCCAGTCCTGGCGCCTCGGCGGCGTCCGACGGGGCCGGGACCTCGGCGGCGTCCAGCCCGGCGGCGTAAGGCTCGGGGGCGTAAGGCTCGGGGGCGTAAGGCTCGGCGGCGTAAGGCTCGGGGCATCCGGTGCGGCGGCGTAGCGGCTCGGCGGCGAGCGGCTCGGCGGCGAGCGGCTCGGCGGCAGCCAGCAGTTCGGCGGCGCCCGCCGGCGCGACTGCGGCGGCCAACGACTCGGCGGCAGCTTCCGGTGCGGCGGAGGCTGGCGAGGCGGCTGCGGCTGGCGAGGCGGCTGCGACGGCGGCGGCCAGCCTCGCTTCTGCCGCGGGGGCGGCGCGCCGTCCCGCGTCGGAGTGCCTCCGCCGCGACCTCGGCCGGAGCGTACAGCAGGGCGACGGCCCGCACGACGCCGTCGGCCAGGCGCAGATAGGGATCGGTCTCGCCATCGCCGGGCACGGACTGTACACCGGCCCGGATCTTGATCAACGTGGACGGCAGGACGCACCGCAGCCGTCCATGCGGCTCCCCGGCGGTCAGCCGCTGCGTTCCGCGGGCGGTGGTGACGTCGGCCCACCCGGTGCCGTAGACGGCGACGGCCGTGCCGGAGCCCGCGGGCCCGAACGCGACCACGGCTGGACTTTGCTGATCAGCGGGATCGGCGGCGGCCGCGTCGGTATCGAACTCGGCCGAGACCAGGTCAGTGAAATGCAGACCGGTCGCACTGGCCCGGGCCGCGTCAGCCAGCAGGTCAAGCAGCCGGTCGGTGAAAGCCCCGCCGGCCGGATGGATCAAGAGCACCAGATCGCCCTGCCTGGCCAGCACGCCCTCGCCATGAATCGGCCACAGGCCCGGCAGTACGCCGTGTTCGGTCACACTATCCTCCCGCCGTGGAACCGCCACCGGATGAACGGAACCCGCATAGGCCCGTTAGCTACCAGCCATACCCCCAGCCAGACCAGGATGAACTGGATGAGGAACGCGACTCCGCCGACGCTACCGGCGATGCCCGGTATGGCTCCGGCGCTTAGCAGAATCCAGATCAGCACGCCTTCGGGTACTCCCTCGGCCAGCCCGAAGAGCGTGGGCCAGTCCTTCTCCCAGCGCCACTGCATCAGCAGATGGTAGGCAAGCTCCCAGAGCACGCCCACCACGGCCACGCTGAGCAGGACCAGGAAGCCGTCCTGGTACTTATCGCCGAGTGGCGCGCTGCCCGGCAGGATCGGGACGATGATCAGGGTTATCAGGCCGCCGACCACGGCGAGCAGGAAGATTCTGGTCTGTATGCGGCCATTCAAGGTAGGAACCACGCCAGCACCTGTCCCTATCGGATCCCTGTCGGGAGCTTGAGCAGTATGGGTAACGGAATTATGGCTGCTTGTTCCTCGCCCAGCGCAGCCATTGCTGGACCGAACGGCCCGGGCCGATCTTCTGGCAGAATCCGCGGCGAGCCAGGTCGTCGGTGATCTCCTGGGCGGCGATCTGCAGGCCGAGGAAGGTGTCCACGCCGGGGAAGTAACCGCCGAGCGTCGCGGTACCGGAGGCGTAGATCACCCCGGGCGCGCTGGCGGTACCGCGCAGTTCGAAGGTGCGCTCGACATCTAGGCGGCCGACCGGGTTACGTCCGGCGCCGGAATGCTCGAGCAGGTCGGCCAGGACCCGGTGCTCGGAGATATCGGCTTCCAGGCCGGTGCAGTCGATGACGAAGTCGGCCGCGATCTCGCCCACGCCCTGGGAGGTCTTGACCATGCTGACGACCATGCCGTCGTCGCGGACCTTCATCTGCTCCACGGTGCCGGTCATCGTGTGGTACCAGCCCTGGGCCCGGCCCTGGTTCATCTGCTGCTGCCAGCGCCGTCGCCACGGGGTGTTCGTCCCGCCCATCAGCTTGTACTCGGTGGCGCGCTGGTCGCCCTCGAGCCGGCGCATCTTCGCCTTCAGCTGCCCGCCCCATACCGACTTCGGGTAGTTGAACCCCTGGTAGGCGAAACCGTTGCCGCCCTTGCGGCGCATCCAGGCGTTCGGTCCGTGCGGGCCGGAGACATAGGTCCGGAACAGGTGCACGATCTGGAAGGAGAGGTTGTACTTGGCGCGGTCGTCCATCAGGCGCTGCAGGACCCGCGAGGAAACGATCCCGCCACCGCGGATCAGCACTACCCCGGGCTTGACGCGCAGCCGGTCGTAGACGTGCTCGTGGTCCTCGTAGGCGCTGACCACGTGGTAGAAGTCCTGATTCTCGGTCCGGAAGGCCTGCAGCTCGGGCAGGAACTTCAGGCCCGGATACCCGACCGCGATGTGCACGAACTGGGACCGGAACGCGATGCGGCGGGCCGGTTTCGCGTCCGGCGGGGTCAAGATGGTGAAGTAGCCGCCGCCCTGGCGCCGGCGGACCATCCGGACCTGGCCCTTGACCAGCATGTCCGAGTAGCTGATCCGCTTGGACTCGCGCTCGAGCCCCTCGAACACCATGCCCGCCCGCGGCGTGTAGAAGTCGGCCCACATCGGCTCGACCAGCACCTGCCGCAACGACGCCAGGCTCTTGTAGCGGATCGCCTCGGACAGCGCGTAGGACGGAAAGCCCCAGATATTGTCCGGCCGCGACGCGGAATCGGAGCGGATCCGTTCCGGACGCGGAATTTGTGACACGCGGGTCAGGTATTCGTAGGTCTGCCAGGGAAAATCGATGTCGGATAGTATCCGCATCCGATCTGTCGGCACTCCCGCGATCCGCAGGTAATCGACGGTGACGAAGCTTCCGATGCCGCCGCCTATGGTCACGAAGGGCGCGTCGACCACGGGAATACCCGCCGCCGCGACCATGGTGTCTGTCCACCAGTCGGACGTCAGGAGTTCCTGGTTGAGGTCTCCCCGGCCGCCGGGTGCGCCGCTGCCCGGTGCGCCACCGCCGCCCGCCGGGCTCCCCGCCGCACCGCCGGCCGCGCTGCCGCCGCCGGGCTGCTGGACCGGGCTACGGCCCGCAATCGTCGGCGCTTCGTGCGGCTGGTCCGCAGGACCGTCTGTCGCCATTTCGCCCCCCAGCGCTAGTCCCTATCCGGAATTACCCGTCACCGCAGACAGCGAACCGCGGTGACAATCCAGATCGTAGTGCGGGAAGGGCAATCCGGATAGGGACAAGGTAGCCAGAAAGGGACCACGTTATACAGTCGTGCCCAGCCGCAGGAACCCGGTCTCACCTGCGCAATTGGTATACAGTCTGTTGCCACCCGCGGAATCCGTGCCCGTCTGGCCGCACACCTGGCCTAATGCGGGCGCATCTGGCTGTCCGCGTCCAGTTTTGGTACCGTCCTGACGGCTTACGAGCCATTTGACGCGCTGACGATGATGGCCACCAAGAAACCCACCAGCCACAGGACGCTCAGCACGACGCCAGCGATCGCGATCCCGCGGCCGCTCTGGTTACGGTTCCTGATTTGCTTGAGCGCGACCAGGCCGAGGATCAGGCCGACCAGTGAGCCGAGCCAGAACAGCCACAAGACCCCGAGCACCAAGGACGCGATGGCCAGCCCGTTCGTCGTCCTGACCGGCACGAAGCCCGGGGCCGACGGCTGCTGCCAGTACCCAGGTACGGGCGGCGACTGGTACCCGCTGGGACCCTGGCCCGGGAACGGCGGATTGGGCGGATAGGGAGCCTGGCCCGGCGGGATGTGTCCCGGCGGACGGGAGCCGCTTGGGGGGTAGGGCCCCGGGCCAGCGCCTGGGTAGGGACCCTGAGCGGCGCCCGGGTAGGCACCTGGGGCGGGTGGTCCTGGGTAAGCACCCCCGATTGGTGTCCCTGGGTAACCGCCGGGAGCGGGGTCGGCCTGTGGCCAGCCGCTAGGCGCGTAACCACCCGGTGCTGAGCTTCCCGGTGCTGAGCTTCCCGGCGCCGAGCTTCCCGGTGCTGAGCTTCCCGGTGCCGAGCTTCCCGGTGCCGAGCTTCCCGGTGCTGGGCCAGGAGCGGATATCACCGGCGACGAGACGGTCGGCGCGCTGCCGCCCGGCATGGAGGGT
The DNA here is from genome assembly GCA_963819785.1 of uncultured Actinomycetes bacterium. Lineage (GTDB taxonomy): Bacteria > Actinomycetota > Actinomycetes > Streptosporangiales > Streptosporangiaceae > Palsa-504. The sequence goes on from CAWFXW010000037.1 coordinate 783,004, forward strand.
CCCGACGGGGTGCCCGAGCCGGGGGCGGGGCCCGAGCCCGGGGCGGGGCCCGCGGCCGGCCTGCCGAGGCCGAGCGCCCCGGCGATCTCGCTGACCGCCCAGCTGCACGCCTCCGGCTTGAACGGCGTGCTGGCCGCGAACGAGCCCGCCACCACCGCCGATGCGGTACCCACGTCCATGCCCTGCGACACGCGATCCCGCAGGCTCGCGGCCACTCCGGCCTCCGCCGCGGCGACCAGGATGCTGACCTCGCGCGGAGCGTCGGGCAGCAGGTCCTTGAGGAGGTTCGCCATCATCTGCGAGCTCGACAGGGCCGCGACCCCGTACACCGGATTGGAAACGATCGCGCGGAGGGCGTTCAGCGTCTCATCACTCTCGCCCCACTGGGGACTGACCACTGTGACCCCCACCCTTCCGGCCCGCACCGGCCTCATTGTAAGGACAGCACATGTCCTGATCGATTGAGCGTCAGGCCCTGTCCGGGCTGCCGTCAAGGATCGTGGGTCAAACCCACGCTATGACCTAGGTAAAGACCCCCCTACGATCATGGAAACGCTGCTTCACGGCAACTTGTAAGGCCTTCGGGGTGGTGAGTGACGTTCGGAAGGTGAATCACTGCTGGGAGCGACCTGGGTCTTTCGGCTCGGAGATGATCTCCATGGCCATCGAGTCACCCCTGAACAGCGGCGTCCGGCGGACCTGCCGCTCGATCGAGGAGGCCGACATCGTGTATCCGATGAAGAGCAGCAGCGAGACGGCCTGGATGAGGATCCCGGGCCAGTACGAGTTGAACTCCGACACGCTCCAGTCATTGAGACCGTGCAAGATGGCCACCATGGAGACCCCGAGCAGAATGAGCTGCCAGCGGCGCCTTGGGTAGTTGATGGCGATCCCGATGAAGAAGGCCGAAACTCCGGCCCAGACGGCGTGCTCGAACCCGTCGACAAAGACCCGGAAGGCGAAGTCGAGGACGCCCGTGTCGGCCTGGGAGACGGCGTTCGCGTTCGCCACCTGCGCGATCGCCATCTCGGTGTACAGCCTCTCTTCGAGAACGCCGAAGGTCAGGCCCGATACCGTGCCGAGGAGCATCCACATCCGGACGTCCAGCTTGGTGTTCCGGAATTTCAGCAGGACGAGCGCGGCCAGCAAGATGGGCAGCGCCTTGGTGATCTCCTCGTTGTAGCCCACGACCAGGGCGGCCAGGAAGTTGCCGTTGCGCACCGCGTTGACCAGCTGGTCGTTGATGTTGACGGTCACGGCATAGAGCCAGATTGTCACCCAGACGACGATCCCGATGCCGACGTAGATCTCCAGCGCGCCGACACGGCCCGGCCGCAGCAGGAGCCAGAACGCGATGGCCCACAGCGGCGCCACGTACAGGCTGTACGCGAAGCCAGGCACGCTCAGGCTCGACGACGACGACAAGAGGGCGAGGAACAGCAACGGGAGCAGCGCGTACGCGATAACCAGCAGGCGCAAGCCCTGATGCCAGCCGGCGTCCTTGAGCCACGTCTTGATCGGGATCAAGATCTCGAACGCCGCTACGAGTTCCTCGCCCACCCCCTCGTGATGGGCAGCCCGCGGGCCGCCGGGCGGTGTGACCCAGCCCGGCGGCAAGCCGTAGCCACCGGGTGGCGGTCCGTAGCCACCCGGCGGCGGGCCATAGCCTCCCGCTGGCCCGTAGCCGGCGGCGGGCGGCCCGTAGCCGGCGGGCACCGGTTCGTAGCCGCCTGGCGGTGGGCCGTAGCCTCCGGGCGGCGGGCCGAATCCGGGCTGGGGTGCGGGCGCCGCGGCGCCGAACGGAGCGGCCTGCGGGCCAGCCTGGAAGGTGGCCTGCGATCCGGCTGGTTCCAGCGGTTCGAGGAGCAGGACCGGTCCCTGCGGCGAAGCCAGCGAGAGCTCGGTGGGCTTGCGCACGATGACCTGTTTGATTTCCTGACCGTTCTCGAAGGTGCGGGCCTGGCCCAGGTTCTCGTACAGCCAGCCGACCGGCCCCCAGGTCAGCTGGGCGTGCCGCCGGGAGACGGTGGGATCGCTGACCACGATGCTGTTATCGGTCATCCGCCCGATGTAGATCGTCTGTCCGGGCTGGAAGGTGTAGCTCCGCCCTTCGAAGGTCACGTGTAGTTCGTTCATGCTGCCCCCAGGCTGTCAAGCGGGCGCGTTGCCTAGTCGACGTTGATCCGGCCCTTTACCGAGCCGAAGTCAATGACCATGGTCCGGATACTGAGGCGTCTGCGCGACGGCACCGTGACGGCTGACTCGCCCTCCGGGGTCATGACCCAGTCGTCCGGTCCGACATTGCGCAGTACCACGTCTCCAGGTTTGGTGGGATGGGCTTCGACCATACCGATCACGGTGTCATGGTTGCGGTCCCGGTGCAGGTGATGTGACGTGATGCTGGCGCCGTCGCAGAGCACCACGGTCCCGCCGGGCAACTGGAGTAGCGGCGGCCTGATCGGCACCTGACCGCAGTTCCAGCAGCGCAGTCCGGGATCGTCTGGATCATAGAAGACCGAGGCGGTGCACTGGCATCTCGACACGCAGTCACCGAGGCGGTTCAGGGCCCGGCGCCAGATCCCCTCGGGTACCCGGCCGGTGACCGGGTTCGTCAGCCCCACGGTGAAGGCCTGCTCGTACAACTCCCGGAAGAAGCGCGGGTAGATCGGCCACCAAGTGCTCATCGGGTTCCCCGGAGGCGGGGGGTTGGAGGGATTGCCGGGGTCGAAGACGAACACCGGCTCCAGGCCGTAGGTCCTGATGGCGGCCTCGCTCTCTGATTCCCGTGACGATGCCCAGGAGTAGGCCGCGTCGGCCTTGACGCCCTCCAGCGGGTGGCCGTGGACGAACAGGTAGAACAGCAGGACGGCCAGGGAGTGCAGGTCGGTGTGGCCGGTCGGGAACTTCTCCCGCCGGACTACCTCAGGGGCCATGAACCCGCTCGTCCCCCAGACGAACACCTCGGCGTCATCGGTCCCGACGTTGTCGTTGTCGATGATGGCGACCTCTGCCTTGTCCGCGTTCACCCAGAGGTTCTTGGAATTGATGTCGCGATAGCACAGGCCGGCTCCGTGCAGGGCCTCAAAGGCGGCGACGAGGTGGAGGCCAATGTTGATCATGATGCGGAACGGCGGCGAGGAGGTCCGTCCCAGCAGTTCCCCCAGCGATTCGAAGGCCGGGTCAAGACGCGGCATGACGTAGCCGAACCCGGGGAGCTCGTTGCTGACCACGAGGTCGATCGGCCAGATAAAGGCCGGGTGGGGGCATCCGCTGTCGAGCAGAGCCGTGATGGAGTCCCGCAGTTCCTTCGGCTTGGGGACGGCCCGGTACCACTTGACAGCGCACGAAGCCCCGCCGATCTGCGCCGCGTGTACGATGCCCTGGCCGCCCTCTCCCAGCCGTTCGCCGACCGGGACCGGGGTTCCCGCGGCCCGGACCATCCACACGGTCCTGCCTTCCAGGGGGAGATTCGCGTCAGCCACCCGCTTTACCTCCCCCGCAGGGGTTGCCGGCCGAGCCGGCGTGCGGCCCGGCCGCCGCCGCGGTGCTGGCGCTGGCGGTCGCGCCGGCCGTGGCGTGCTGCCCGGGGATGGCGGACGCTGAACCGCACAGGGCGGGCGTCTTGCCCGGGATGGGCGTCTTGCCCGGAGAGGAGGTCAGCTGGATCACCAGGAACGCCGCTACCGCGGCGATTACCACGACCGCCGCGACGATCACCGCCAGGCGGCGCGACCGGCCCGTGGGCGCTCCGGGCGGCCCGCCCGGGCAGGCCAGCGGGGGGGTGCGAGCATCGGCACGCTCGGACATCGCCGACTTGGCCAGCCGTTGCTCTCGCAGGCCGCCCAGCCGGCTGCTGGGCTGCGTGGTCAGTTCGGCCAGCCGCCGGGCGGCGGCGGTCGTCGCTTCCTCGGCCGCCGGCTCGCCGGGCACGTCGTGACGCCAGCCCGTGGCCGACGGGGCGATCAGCAGCGCGATCGTGGTGTCGTCGGCGCTGCCGTCAGCGGAGGCACAGCGGCTCGCCCACAGCGGCAGCTGGCCGGCCAGCCATTCCGGCGGCCGGTCGCTGATCAGCTCGGCCAGGTCGGCGCTGACCGCGTCGGTCCACGGCTCGGCCACCTGGGCGTTGCCGTACCCGTCGGTCGCGAGCATGACCCCGAGCAGCGGCGTGGTCGAGGCGTCCACGATCGCGGCGCGGAACTCATCCTCGGCGCGCGGCCCGCACAGGCTGGTCGTCTGGTGGCCGTCCAGCGACGGGTCGCGTGGCACCGGGAGCAGCGGCCGCCCGCCGGGCTGGATGCCCATGATGTCTCCGTCGCCGATCTGGACCAGTACGAGCCACCGCCGCCCCGCGATGGCCAGCAGCAGGGTGGACCCGTAGGCGATCAGGGGATCGTCGCCGCCGGCGCGTGCGGCCTGCTCGTGATCGGTGAACGGATCGGCGGCGACGTCCGCGCGGACCGCATCGCGCCATTCCCCGGTGATCGCGGGCACCAGTGTGCCCAGCGCCTCGGATTCGATCGCCGCGGCCGTGTCGAATTCGTCCAGCCGCGCGGCCAGCTCCTGGGCGGCATCGCAGGCGACGGCCACCGCGAGCCGCGAGCCGCGCGCACTGCGGAAGTGCCGCCGGTGACCGTGCCCGTCGGCCACCGCTGCGACCAGGACATCCGGCCGGACCTGATTGGCCGCGACGGCATCCTGGTTGGGCAGGCCGGTGGCCTGATGCGCCGCGCCACGTTGCGAGGCGGTCAGGGCCAGCCACAAATCCTGTGCGCCGGGCGGCGGCAGCTCGGAAGCGTTGGTGGACATCGGCATCACAAGATCGGATCGTCGTCTAGACCCGACCCCGGAATCACCTCGGGCTGCAGGAGCTGCTGGGCCAGGGCACCGCGGTCGGCTCCGGCCTCGGACATCCTGGAGACCGCGATCGACGCGGCCACCAGCCGGTCGACGATGACGTCGATGGTCTCCGCGACCAGGACCGGGGCGTCACGACTGCGGAACCGGTCGAGCGGCTCGGAGTTCGCGTCCCGGCCGATCGCGACGGCCAGCCGCAGGGACAGGCGGCCCGCGGCGTGGCGGGTCAGCGCGGCCAGCCCGCGTTCGAAGCCTCCCGGCGGGTCGGTGGGCAGCCCGTCGGTCACCAGCAGGATGGCCGGCCGCAGCGCCCTGGCCTCCAGCCGGCTGGGCTCGAGGACCTCGCCTACGGCCTCGAACGCGGGCCCCATGTTGGTCCATCCCCAGCGAACGTACTCCAGATCGCGCCACCGGGCGTTCAGCTCGGCCACCGGCGTCGGTTCCGGCACGTGCCAGCGTGGCTCGCTGGCGAAGCCCAGGATCCGGATGAGCAGCTGTGCCTGGAGCTGCTCACGCTCCCACCGCAGCAGATGCGGCAGCATGGCCCGTAGCGCGGTGTTCAGCGCCTGCATCTTCGGGCCCTTCATCGAGCCTGAGCAGTCGCCGATGATGATGAAGTGCAGGGGGCGCCTGGCCACGCCGCCCCCCGGCATCAACGAGTCGCTTACCACGTCGGGGCTTTCCTTCCGGGCTGGCCAGCATCAGCCACTGGCGGACCCGCTGCCGACCGCGGCCGACGCTGGCCTGCCGACCGCGGCGATCAGGGCTGCGACCAGCAACACTATCCCGCCGAGGATGCCTACGGCTCCCCCTGGCCCCGCGCGGTTCGGGCTCCGGACGTAAAACTCATAACCGGCGAACAGCAGGACGGTCTGGATACCGAATCCAAACAGCACGCCGGCGGCCAGCAAGCGCAGTCGCGGCGCCCGGCTGGCCGCCATGATGATCACGGCGGCGAGCACACCGATGATCGCCACGCCGACTGGCTCCACCGCGAACCACAAATCACCGGCCCCGCCGGAATTGAAAATGGAAAAGGACGTCCGGCCGCTGCCGCCGGAAACGTACAGGTCCGGTAGCGCGCAAGCCCACACGATCAGGATCCCCGCGACCCCGGTCGCGGCGGCGGCGGTGAGCCTGAGCCTGTCCCGCCCGCCGGAGCGGGGCTGGAACTGCGGTGCGGGCGTGGCCCATACCGGGGGCGGCACGGGTCCCGGTGCCACCGTCTGCTGGTAGCCGGCGGGAGGCCGCCGGTTGTCGTAGATCGGGGGTGGCGGCGGCGCCGGCCGGGCCGCGTCGAAGCGCAGCGCCGAGGCCAGGATCCCCACCGCCCAGTGGCAGGCGTCCGGTGTCAACGCGGTCTGGCTCTCGAACGTCCCGGCCGCCAGCCGGCACGCGGTCGTCACATCCATTCCCTGGGACACGTTGCTCTGCAGCATGCCGGCCACGCCGGCTTCCGACGCGGCGACGAGCACGCTGGACTCGCGGGGCGCGTCGGGCAGCATGTCCTTGAGCAGGTTGGTCATCGTCTGCGCGTTCGACAGGGCCGGGGGGCCGTAGCGCGGATCGGCCACGATGGCCCGCAACGCCGCCAGGGCCTCACCCTGCGCATCCCACGGCATACTGGTCACTTGATTCCCCCTCCAGGCGCATGCCCTCGACACTGAGCGCGCGATGGGAGCATTTAAACAGACCTGCCCCCCAGTGTCACCCCCGGGCCGAATCAACATAGAAAGCCCGCAATTCCGGTCCCATTAAGGCCGCCAGGCTTTCTGGGCGAATTTGGGCCGTATGCCCGGGATGCGGGCTACCTGCGGCGATTTCTCACCGGAGCGGGAAACCGATCTCAGCTGGTGCGGCGCAGACGGCGCTTGGCCAGGTCATCCTGGACGGCTGAGGACCCGGACGCGTAGGAGCCATGCGGGTCGACGGCGACGAAGCCGTCCTCCGCCCGTACGGCGGGCAGCACCGCCAGGTCGCCCTCCACCTCACGCCAGACGCGGCCCAGCGCGATGCCGAACACGCCCTGGCCGCCCTGGAGGAGGTCCACCACCTCGTCCGCGGAGGTGCACTCGTAGACGCTGACTCCGTCGCTCATCAGGGTGACCTGGGCCAGGTCATCGGTGCCGCGGTCACGCAGGTGCTGGACGGCGGCCCGGATCTGCTGCAGCGAGATGCCCGTGTCGAGCAGCCGCTTCACGACTTTGAGGACCAGGATGTCACGGAAGCTGTACAGCCGCTGGGAGCCGGAGCCGTGAGCGGCGCGCACACTCGGTTCGACCAAGGCCGTGCGTGCCCAGTAGTCAAGCTGACGGTAGGTGATCCCGGCCGCGGAGCACGCGGTGGGACCGCGGTAACCGATGTCGGCCGAGGCCGGATCCGCCGGATGAGGGATGCCTAGCGCTTCGTCGGTCTCGAACAGGGCACCCTGAGCGCCTCGTGGGTCGCCCGCGGCGGGCGTCCCGCCGTCGCGGTCATCCCTGCTTACCGCCACGCCTACCTCCACGGGGGCTGACTACCCACGGTATTCGCACCGTAAGCCGGCCAGGGTAGCGGCGTCAACGACCACGCACGGCGCGTCGCGACATTCCCGGCATGCCCGTTCACGTGGCTCGGCCGAAGTCCTCAGGGGAGATGGTGTCGAGGAATTCCCGGAACTTCTCAACCTCGTCTTCCTGTTCGTCCGGGATGGCCACCCCCACCTCGTCCAGGATCTCCTCGCTGGCGAAGATCTGCGCGCCGGTGCGCAAGGCCAGCGCGATCGAGTCCGACGGACGGGCGCTCACCTCGGCGCCGTTGGAGAAGACCAGGTCCGCGTAGAAGATCCCGTCCCGCAGCTCGGTGATGTTCACCGTCCGCAGCTGGACGTTCAGAACCTCGAGCACGTCCTTGAACAGATCGTGCGTCAGCGGCCGGACGGACACCATGCCTTGCTGGGCGAATGCGATTGCCGTTGCCTCGACCGCCCCGATCCAGATGGGCAGGTACCGATCCCCCTGCGCCTCCTTGAGCAAGACGATGGGGCTGTTCGACGGCATCTCGACCCGGACGCCGATGACCTCCATCTGCCGCACTGCAGCTCCGTCCTCACGTGCCAGGCGAGCCCTTTCTGGCCACCTCTCCCTTTGCCAAGGTACACCCGTAATCGTCCGGAAGCCGACCTCAGGCCCCCTGCCGACGGCCCGGAGGAATCAGCAACCTGGTCCGTTATGCCGGGCTCTGGCTCGTATCGGCCCGTGCGACCGGGCGCGGCCGCCAACCCGGCCTCACCCAGCGCGGATTCGACCAGAGTCGCGTGCAGCCGCAGGGTAAGGTCCGCGATCTGCCAGGCGGTCCGGATGGCCGCATCCCGGGCGCCGGGGTCACGCTGGCGCAGCTGCGGCGCTACGACCTGCTCGATCAGGTTGGCGTCGCGGTCGGCCGCGGCCTTGACTGCCCGCAGGTGCCGGGCCTGCACTCCGTACTGGCGGAGCGCGGATACCGCCCGGACGACCGCGAGGGCCTCCGGTCCGTACTGTCGGCCGACGCGGCGGATCAGGCCGTAGTCCTCCAGGTCGGTCAGCTCCGCGTCATCGATGCCCGCCGCCTCGAGCAGCTGGCGCCGGGACATGTCGGCCGACGTGCGCCTGGAGCCGCCATCAGCATCCGGGGCCCCCCGGGCTCCGCTGTCGTGGTCGGTATCGCCGGCGAGCCGCTCCCTGATCACCTGCAGCGGCAGGTAGGAGTCGCGCTGCACAGTGAGGATGTAACGCAGCCGCTCGATGTCCTCCGCCGAGAACCGGCGATAGCCCGATCGCGACCTCGCCGGCTCGATGAGCCCCTTGGCCTCCAGGAACCGTATCTTGGACGTGCTGATATCGGGAAATTCCGGGCGCAGTTGAACCAGGACTTCGCCGATCCCGAACTGGCCGCGCCCCTCCGGCTCGCTCATCCCCGGTCTATCCCGCGTAGTCCTGTGCGCCCCTGCCACGAGGGTCGGCCGAGGACGTTCTCGGGTCAAGGTTCTGGCTGGTCAGGAACAGCAGCCGGAACTTCCCGATCTGGACCTCGTCTCCCCCGGTCAGCTGCGCCTCCTCGATGCGCTCCCGGTTCACGTAGGTGCCGTTGAGGCTGCCCACGTCACGGACGGTGAAGAAGGCACCCTGACGGTAGAACTCCGCGTGCCGCCGCGAGACGGTCACGTCGTCGAGGAAGATGTCGCTGTCCGGATGCCTGCCCGCCGTGGTCAGCGCGCCGTCCAGCCGGAACCTGCTGCCCGCGTTCGGGCCGCGCATGACCAGGAGCAGCGCGCTCCCCTCGGGCAGGGCGCCAAGCGAGGCGGAGTCAGGGAACAGGTCGTCGCCGAAATCGGCGTCGTCGGAACGGTTCAGCGACAGCGTGGACGTCGTCTCGCCCGGGCGGGCGCCCAAGGCCGGGTACGGCCAGCTGAGTGCCGCAGTTCGAGCAGAACCGGGCGCCGTCGGAATTAGGCCGACCGCATCGGGTGCAGTAAATGGGTGGCATGCCTCCGGTCGGCCTCCCCTCGGTGAGCTCATCGAGTGATCCAGCCCAAGGTACCTGGGCGGGACCTCGGCGGTCCATGCGCCACGCGAACAGACCCTGCCCGCCACGCTTGATCTTGTCTGCGCGACTCTTGTCTGGGCGACGCTTCCACCACACCGCCGTCTCACCTCCGCCCTGCACTAGCCACGCATCCGCCGCTCACGGCGGGCGATGTCCGCCGGGCGAAATCTTTTCACACCGCGGTGGGCGCGATTCTCTCATATTTGCGAATTTCGCGTGGTTCGAGCGTTTCGCATCATCGCGTAAGAGACACAGCCTACCCGGACGCAGCAGCTGGATCCGGCCCGGCTAGCGGCCCGCCTGCTCCACGACCTCGGCCCATTCGTCCATCAGGACCTGAGCGTTATCGGCGTCGCTCCCCTCGGCCCACAGGTGGGTAACCGCGTCGGCCGGGTCCGGCAACGCCAGGATCCAGCCCCGGTCGGGCATGACGACCCGCACGCCGTCCGTGGTGTCGATCTCGTTGTTGCCCGCCGCCTCGACGACGGTACGCATCACGCTGCCCTTGGCCGCCCACGGCGTCGGGATGGATCGCTTGAGCATGTGCGCCACCGGGATCCTGGCGTCGATCTGACTGAGCGTCAGCCTGGTCCGCGCGACCAGGCCGAGCAGCCGGACGAAGGCCGCGATGCCGTCCACGGTCCGGGCGCACTCGGGCACCACGAAGCCGCCGCGCCCGTCAGCCGCGAAGATCACGTCCTCGTCGCCCGCCGCGACGGTCAGCGCGTGCATCGACGTCGGCGTCCAGGTCACCTGAACCCCGTGGAACCGGCAGACCTGCTCGGCCACCCGGGTGGTGGTCACCGGCAGGGCCACCCGGCCGGACTTGCGCTCGGCCGCCACCAGATCCAGCACGGCCAGCAGCGCCCGGTCTTCGCTGACCAGCTCGCCCTTCTCGTCCACCAGCTGGATCCGCTCCCCGACCGGGTCGAACCTGACGCCGAACGCGGCCCGCGATGACGACACCATCTCGGCCAGGCGCTGCATGCCTGCCCGCTGCTGCGCCACGGTCTCGGTCGGCGATGTCTCGTCAAGCCGGTTGTTGAGCGTGAGCACGCCCACTCCGATCGTGCCGAGCAGGACGGGCAGCACCAGGGACGTCGTGCCGCCCGCGCAGTCCGCGACCACCTTCAGGTCGGCCTCGCGCACGCCGCTCATATCCACGCACCGGAGCAGTTCGTGGGTGTAGGACTCGAGCACGCGGGGTGAGTAGCTGAGCTCCGCGATCTCACCCGGGAACGCCCGCCGGAACTCCTGCCGGGAGAAGACGCGCTCCAGCTTGCGCTGGTCGGCTTGAGACAGCTCGGCACCGTGCTCGTCGAGGAAGATGATGTCGACGGACTGCGGGTCGCCGGGGGTGGTCCGGATGGCCACGCCGCCGCTGAAATGGTCCCGGGCCGTCTCGAACCGGACCACGGGGAGCGGCTGGGCCTCCAGGTCCACCACGTTGATCGCGCTGGCGTTGAGCGCGGCCTGCACCGCGCGCTTGAGCGTCCGCGCCGCGCGGGACGCGTCGCGGGAGGTGGTGACCGTGGCGCCCTTGCGCAGCGTGGTGGCGTAGGCGCTGGCCAGCCGCACCGCCAGCTCGGGCGTGACCTCCACGTTGATCAGCCCGGACACCCCCCGCGGGCCGAACAGGGTGCGCTGCCCCCGTGACTCCCAGATCACGCTGTTGTTCACCACCGCGCCGGCCTCGATGGTCTTGAACGGGTAGACCTTCACCTTGGCGGACAGGTAGGCCTCGGGCTCGATGACGCACTCATCCCCGACGATCGCGCCCTCCTCGATCCTGGCCAGCCGCATGACGTCGGTGTTCTTCCCGATAACGCAGCCGCGCAGGTTGACGCCCTGGCCGATGTAGACGTTGTTGTGCACCACCGCGCGGTGCACGAAGGCCCCCTCCTTGACCACCACGTTGCTGCCGATCACCGTGTACTCGCGCAGCTCGGCGCCGGCTTCGATCTTGGCGTAGTCCCCGATGCACAGCGGCCCGGTCAGCACGGCGTCGGTGTCCACCTCGGCGCCCTCGGCCACCCAGACGCCCGGTGAGACCTCGAACCCGGCGATGTCGGTCTGCACCCGGCGGGCCAGCACGTCCGCCTGGGCCTTCATGTAGCTCTCGAGCGTCCCCACGTCCTCCCAGTAGCCGTCCGAGATGTAGCCGAACAACGGAGCGCCGCGCTTGAGCAACTTGGGGAAGACGTCGCCGGACCAGTCGACCATCTCACCGGGCGGGACCTCGGCCAGGACTTCCGGCTCCATCACGTACAGCCCCGTGTTGACGGTGTCCGAGAACACCTGGCCCCAGGTCGGCTTCTCCAGGAAACGCTGGATCCGGCCGTCCTCCTGGGTGATCACGATGCCGAACTCCAGCGGGTTGGGCATACGAGCCAGGCCTACGGTGACCAGCGCGCCCTTCTCCTTGTGGAAGTTGACCATCGCGGTCAGGTCCATGTCGGTCAGCGCATCGCCCGAGATGACCAGGAACGGTTCGTCGTGCAGCGCGTCCTCGGCGTTCCTGACACTGCCCGCGGTGCCTAGCGGCATCTCCTCCGTGGCGTACTGCAGGCTCATCCCGAACTCCTCGCCGTCCCCGAAATAGTTCCGGACTAGCGCGGCGAGAAACTGGACGGTTACGATAGTTTCGTCGAATCCGTGCCGCTTGAGCAGCCGCAGCACATGCTCCATGATCGGCCGGTTAGCCACCGGAAGCATGGGCTTGGGCTGGTTAGCGGTCATCGGCCGTAGCCGCGTCCCTTCGCCACCTGCCATGACGACGGCCTTCAATGGTTTCGCAGCTCCTTTCGCGGGGTCCCCGCCCCTTACTTATGTACCCCGCTGCTGCTGGCCAAGCTTCGCACCTGGGCCAGGTACAGCATCGCGGCCCACCAGTACAAGACCGTGCCCCAGATCGCGAAGGCCCAGCCGATGACCCGGGCCAGCGTCCCGCCCCAGCCTGGGTGATCGCCGAGGAACAGCAGCGGGAAGGCGTAGAGCAGGCACAAGGTAGCGGCCTTCCCGACGAGGCTGACCTGCAAGGTGCCGAAGCCTGCGCGGCGCTTCAGCACGGCCAGCGCCCCGCCCACGACCAGTTCGCGGAGCGCCAGGACGGCCAGCAGCCACCACGGGATGATGGCCCGCACCGCGAGCGCGACGAGGGTCGCCGCGATGTACAGCCGGTCCGCGGCCGGGTCGAGTACCTGGCCGAGCCGGCTGCCCTGGTTCAGCGCCCGGGCGATCTTGCCGTCCAGCCAGTCGGTGGCGCCCGCCACGATCAGCAGCCCGACCGCCCAGTAGTCGCCGGTGGCGGTCCGGAGGCCGAGTACCAGCCAAAGGAACACCGGCACTCCGGCCAGCCGGGCAGCACTCAGCCCGTTCGGGATCGTCAGGACACGGTCCACGGACCCAGTATCCTCAGAGAAATGACTATGGCGGAAACGGGGGCACCTCCGTCGGCCCCCGCACGTAGCCCTGCGCACCTCCCCCAAGCCTCTTCACTGAGAGTTCTGGCTGAGGCGCGCAAGCGGCGGGCGTTCGCGGTCATCAGCCACCCGGACGCGGGCAAGTCCACGTTGACCGAGGCCCTGGCGTTGCACGCGTCGGCGATCACCCAGGCGGGCGCGGTGCACGGCAAGGCCGGCCGGCGGGGCGTGACATCGGACTGGATGGCGATGGAACGCGCCCGCGGGATCTCCATCACCTCCGCGGCGCTGCGTTTCGACTACCGGGACATGGTGCTGAACCTGCTGGATACCCCGGGTCACGCGGACTTCTCCGAGGACACCTACCGGGTGCTGTCGGCGGTGGACGGAGCGGTCATGCTGCTCGACTCGGCCAAGGGGCTCGAGCCGCAGACGCTGAAGCTGTTCGACGTCTGCCGCAGCCGCGGCGTCCCGGTGATCACGTTCGTGAACAAGTGGGACCGTCCCGGTCGGGAGCCGCTGGAGCTGCTGGACGAGATCGAGCAGCGGATCGGGCTCCGCCCGGCCCCGGTGAACTGGCCCGTCGGGGTGGCCGGCGACTTCCGCGGGCTGATCGAGCGGTCCAGCGGCGAGTACACCACCTTTACCAGGACCCCGGGCGGTGCCGGGCGCGCCCTGGAGACGCGGCTCGACGCCGCGGCTGCCGCCGAGAAGTGGGGGGCAGGGGAGGTGGGCGGAGAGGCCTACGAGGCGGCGCGGGAGGAACTGGCGCTGCTCGACGAGATTTACGGGCCCGGTGTCGACATGGAGTCATTCCTGGCCGGGGTGTCGAGCCCGGTGCTGTTCGGCGCCGCGCTGCCGAACTTCGGGGTCCGCCGGCTGCTCGACGTGGTGACCGAGCTCGCCCCGCGGCCGGACCCGCGGGCCGACGTCAAGGGCGAGCCCCGCCCGGTCGACGCGCCGTTCTCCGGCCTGGTGTTCAAGGTGCAGGCCAACATGGACCCGGCGCACCGGGACCGGATGGCGTTCGTCCGGGTATGCTCGGGCCGGTTCGAACGCGGTATGGTGCTCACCCACGCCGCCACCGGGCGGCCGTTCGCGACCAAGTACGCCCAGTCGATGTTCGGCCAGGACCGCGAGACCGTCGAGGAGGCCTTCCCCGGTGACGTGATCGGCCTGGTCAACGCGACCGCGCTGCGTCCCGGCGACACGCTGTACGACGAGGTCCCGGTGGTGTTCCCGCCCATCCCGAGCTTCGCGCCCGAGCACTTCGCGGTGGTGCGCGGCAAGGAAGCGGGCAAGGCCAAGCAGTTCCGCCGCGGGATCGAGCAGCTCGACACCGAGGGCGTGGTCCAGGTGCTGTCCTCCGACCGGCGCGGCGACCAGGCCCCCGTGCTGGCCGCGGTCGGCCCGCTGCAGTACGACGTCGTGCTGCACCGGCTCGAGCACGAGTTCGGCGCCCGCGCGGAGCTTGACCACCTGGACTACACGCTGGCCCGGCGGACCGACGCCGAGGGTGCCCGGATCCTGGCCGGACAGCGCGCCACCGAGGTGCTGACCCGTCGTCACGATGGCGCGCTGCTCGCGTTGTTCAGCGACAAGTGGCGGCTCGGTCAGGTCCAGCGGGAGTACCCGGATCTCCTGCTCGAGCCCCTGATCGCCGGCGAAGGCTAGCCCAGCCGGGCGGAGTCGATCTGGTCGAGGTCGCCGTTGAAGCCGCCGATGCCATTGAGCTGACCACCGCCGCCGGACCACTGCCACATCAGCGCGTGGCTGCTGGAGCTGGTCTGGCCGCCGAAGAACTGCGCGCACGGGCCGGACCCGTGGCTCAGGCACCAGCCGGACGGGAAAGCGCCCTGGTAGTTCGTGGTCTCCGGCTCGTAGGTCCACTCATAGGTGTTCGGGATTAGCGAGGCGCTCCCGGTGCCGAAGATCCTGGTCCAGACGCTCGCGGTGGAGTAGACGCCCACCTTGTACGACGAATGTGCGGTGACGTAGTTGAAGAACCCGTTGAAGTCGGCCCGGTCCACGGCCGCCGGGATGCCGTTGATCCTGACCTTTCCGCTGCAGGTCGCGGTGTAGACGCTGTCCCAGCCGTTGTCCGGGGCGGGCGTATCCCCCGGCAGCTCGATGTCCATCCAGACGACCTTGAAGTCGAAGGCGCCGTTCGCGAGGTCGGACAGCGTCCGGGCCGCCTGTGCCGCGCCCCACGCGTAGGCCTCCCCGGTGGTCCCGTTGTAGTGCGGGTCCACGCCAGGTCCGCCCATGAACCAGTACGCGCCGTAGCCGACACCTTCGTGGTACGTGGCGAAGTTGGTATGCGCCTGCGCGGCGTTGGTCGCCGAGTAGGCGATGAAGTGTTCCTGGCCGCCGCAGCCCTGCCAGTACGCCCAGTTCCCGGCCATGCCTATGTACCCGCCGTAGGCGCCGCCCAGGAACGGCATGCTGTAGGGCGCGCCGCCGGGCACCGAGACCGCGAAGCTGTCCGTCCCCCACCAGAATCCCGGCGGCCCGTCGCCGGCCGGGGCCGCCACGGCTGCCGTCGCCGGAATGAGCAGGATCAGGGCCGTGCCCGCCGCTAGTGCCACACGGGTCAGCCAGGTCCGCTTCATGTCACCTCCACGTGATCACCGCGTCGTCGGTCCGTCCCACTTTATGACGGTTCCGCCCGGTTCCCGGTTGGCACCAGGTCACGCCCGGGGCACGGGCAGGCCGAGGCCGGGCAGGGCGTCGGGGTCGTGCAGGACGGCGGCGCCTAGGTCGTTGACCCTGACCGCGCACAGGCCGTCGTAGCGGGATAGGCAGCTGAGCTGGTCGGCGCCCCACAGGGCGCGGTAGTCGCCGCGGGCACCGCGCGGGTCGGCGTAGGCCACGTCGATGAGGCCGAGCGTGGCGGCGTACTCGAACAGGACGCACAGCGCGTACCTGCCCTCCACCAGGTCCCAGGTCCGCGAGCCGGCGTGGCCGAGCGATCCGAAGTAGGAGTCGGCCACGTACAGCCGCCATAGCGCCCGCAGGCTCCGCGTGGCGACCAGCGGCGGCTGCTGGGCCCGCAGGCTCGCGAGCATCTTGCCCACTCCGGTCCACGCGCCGGGCGGCAGGGCGGCCAGGGCCGCTGCCACCGCGGCCCGCCGGGTGACCACCGAGGTCAGCGTGCCCGGCTTACGCTGTCCCTTGATCGCCTCGATCCGGGCCAGCTCGTCGGTGGAGACGCTGGCCAGCCACCTGGCCCACAACGCGCCGAGCGTCTCGTAGGACGGCCGGGCCAGCGCCGCGCGGCCGCGCGGGGTGAGCTCGAGCCGGGTGCCGGTCAGCCGGGCGAGGCCGCCGACCTGGATCAGCAGCGGCCAGGCGAACGCGGCGATGGGCTCGGCGGAGTCGTAGAAGTCCCCCGCCACCAGGACATCCTCGACCAGCTTGACCGTGGCGGCGGCCGGGCGCCTGGTGCTGGCGGCGTAGCGTACCTGGCTGTCGGCGACCAGTTCTAGGACGCAGACGAGGTTGGACAACGCGTCCGGGGCGGTCCAGCGGACGAGGACCGGTCTGGCGTCGACGGCGACCGGCCGGTCCGCAATGACGCTGGCGGTCCCCTCGGCCATCAGGAAACCCTAGCGGCTCGGTGGCCATCGAGGTGGTAGCCTCGCCGGACATTGCCGGAGAAAAGCGAGCCGGAGAGCACGGGTGGAACGCGGCAGCGACATGCGCGTCACGGGAGTGGACGCGTGCCGCGGCGGCTGGGTGGCGGTATCGCTGGCGGAGACCGGGCCGGCCGTCACGGTCCGGTTCGACGTCGGCCTGGCCGCGCTGCTCGCGGCGGAACGTGGCACGGTGGTCGGGATCGACATGCCGCTCGCGGCGGAACGTGGCACGGTGGTCGGGATCGACATGCCGCTCGGGTTGCTGGAGGCGGGCTGGCGCGAGGCGGACCGGGCCGCCCGCGCCCTGCTCGGTCCCCGGCGCAGCTCCGTGTTCGCCATCCCGCCCCGGGCGGTCTGGGCGCAGGCCAGCTACCGGGCCGCGAACCAGCGCTGCCGGGACCTGACCGGCCAGGGCTTCAGCATCCAGGCCTGGGGCCTGCGGGCCAAGCTGCTCGAGGCCAACCAGTACCGCGAGACCTGCGGGCACCCGCTGTACGAGGTGCATCCGGAACTGGCGTTCGGCGCGCTGGCCGGAGCGCCGCTGCCGGTGAGCAAGCACGGTGTGGCCGGGCGTGACCTGCGGCGCGGCCTGCTGTCACGGGCGGGAATCGAGATCCCGGGCGGATATCCCGCCGGGCTGCTCGGCGACATCCTGGACGCGGCCGCCGTGGCCTGGAGCGCCCGCCGCATTGCGGCGGGCCAGGCGGCTACCATCCCGGCCGTCGCGCAGCTCGACCGTCAGGGCAGGGAGATCTCGATCCGCTACTGAGCCGCGGGTCAGCCGATGAGCGGCAGCCGGCTGTCGCTCGGCAGGAGCCCGGCCCGACGCGGCCAGGATCCATTCCAGGTCGTCAGACAGCGCCGCGGGCCGACGGCCGGTCGTGCGGCGGGCCAGCAGGTCATCGAGGATCGCGGCGGTCGCGGCGGTTCCGTCGGCGGTCGCGAAGTACGGCACCGCGAGCGCCTGAGCCAGGTCGATGCCGTGGACCACGGCCTCGACGATGCGGCTGGCCACGAACTCGTCGACCCGCATCGGCGCGAAGTAGCCGGGCCCGACCAGGCTGGCCGGGACGGCGCGGGCCTCGGACACGGTCTTGGCGAAGGTCTCGGCCAGCACCGCGGGCATGTCGGCTGGCGTCTTGCCCTCGACCATGGTGTAAGCGTAGGAGTACACCACCGGTCCGGTCTCCGAACGCGGGTTGATGAAGAAGCTGGTCCGGTCCCGCCCGGGCTGGGTGTCCTCGGGCTCGGCGATGAGCATGCGGGTCAGCCCGATCGCGATGTCGAAGTGGCCGGCCAGCTCGAACACGGTCCACTTGGGCAGGTCGGGGTCGACAGGCACCAGGCGCGTCGAGCGCTGCCACTGGTCGGGCGTCAGGCCGGCGAATACGTCCGCCACCGCGGCCAGTTCGGCCTCGAGGATGCCGATCATGGACTCATACGACGCCATCGCTTACCTCCCGCGGCTCAGGGGGGGACCGGCCGGTCCCAGTCAGGAGCCTAGCCCGCGCTCTGGCCGCGGGTAAGGCGCAACCGTACGGCCGGGCGGTGCGTCCAAGGTCCACTGAGATCACGGGGAGGGGAATGATGAACCAGCGGCGAACCTGGGCCGGCGTCCTGGCGGCCCTGATGCTGACCGGGTGCACGGCGGCCGGCGCGACTGAGTCAGGGACCACCCACGCGACCGGTCATCCGCCGGCCCGGGCGACGGGTCACGTGACCGGCAGGCTGCTCATGGAGGGCGGGCCGCTAGGCCCCGGCGGGCAGCAGCCCGGCGAGCGGCCGATTCCGGGCACGGTGACGTTCACCACGGCCGGGCAGCGGCCGGTCCAGGTCGGGGTCGGAACCTCGGGAAAGTTCTCCGCATGGCTGCCGCCCGGCCGGTACCGGGTCGCCGGGCGTTCCCCGGCCGTCGAGACCGTGACGGACTCGGGTAAGACGGTGGAGGACAGCTACCTGGAGCCGTGGTCCGTAACCGTCACCGCCCGCCACACCTCGGCCATCCAGGTCGTCTTTATAGTCCCCTGAACTGCGGGTTTACTGATTCAGGTCGGCGCTGGCCAGCATGTCGGCCAGCCCGGCCAAGCCGATCGGGCCGAGGCTCAGCGCGGCGGTATGCCAGCGTTTGAGGTCGAAACCGGGACGCCGCATCGCCTCGGCCCGGGCCGCCAGCCAGCCCCGCTCGCCGAGCTTGTACGAGATGGCCTGGGCGGGCCAGCCGAAGTAGCGCACCACCTCAGCCTCGATCCGGTGCGGCTCGCCGCGGCCGGCCTTGGCCAGCACCTCGCACGACTTGTCGAAGGTCCACCGCGACCCGTCCGGCAGCGGAAGGTCCAGGTGGACGCCGATGTCGATGACCACTCGCGCGGCGCGGAACGCCGACCCGCCGAGCATGCCAAGCCGTGTACCCGGCTCGGTGAACCAGCCCAGCTCGTCGGCCAGCCGCTCGGCGTACAGGGCCCAGCCTTCCCCGTGCCCGCTGACGAAATTGGTCTTCGCGAACCGGGAGAGCCGGTCGCCAGCGGCCGCGGCCGCGCCGGCCTGCAGATGATGGCCGGGCACTCCCTCGTGGAAGACGGTCGACAGCTCGGACCAGGTCTCGAACCGGTCCCGGCCGCCCAGCGGCCACCAGGTCCGGCCCGGCCGGGTCAGGTCCTCGCTGGGCCCGGTGTAATAGGCGGCTCCCGACGTGGAGCCGCGGGCCAGGACCACCTCGATCCGGCGCAGCGGGGCGGGGATGTCGAAGTGCACGCCGTCAAGCTGCTCGATGGCCCAGTCGTGCCGGTCCTGGAGCCAGGCCAGATACGCGTCCTCCGAGGTGACGTACGCGGACTCGTTGAGCAGGGCGGTGGCCTCCTCCACGCTGGCCCCCGGCCGGATAGCGTGCGCCTCGGCGGTCATCTCGGCCTCGATCCGGGCCAGTTCGGCCCAGCCCCAGTCGTAGGCCTCCTTGAAGTCGAGGTCGGCGCCCAGGCTGAGCCGGGCGGCGACCGCGTACCGCTCGGCGCCGACCGCGTCCGCCTCGGCGGCCCGGGGCGCGTAATCCTCGCGCAGGTACCGGGCCAGGTCCGTGTACCCCTGGTAGGCCAGCGTGAGGGCCGCCGCGAGTTCGCCCGCGAGCGGGCCGTCGCCGTAGGCGGCGACCAGGGTGTCATGGCTGCCCACGCAATGATCGGCGGCCACCGCGGCCTGCACCGCCTGCCGCCGCGCCGCGGTCAGGCCGCGGGCGAGCCCGGCGTCCAGGCTGGCCCGCCAGCTGCCGAACATGACCGGGATCGCGGCCAGGCGCGCCGCGATGTTCCGCCACGCGTCCTCGCCCTCGCGCGGCAGCAGGTCCACACTGTCCCGGATCGCGCTGATCAGCCCGATCGGGGCCCGCACCGCCCGGAGCGGCTCGCCCAGCTGATGCCAGGCCAGCTGGGCCTCGAGCCGCTCGCGGAGGAACGCGGCGGCCAGCCGGTCGGCGGGCGAGGTCAGGCTCATCGGCTCGAGCGCGGCCAGCGTGGCCCTCATCAGGTCAGCCCGGGCGGCGAAGCCATCCGGGCTGTAGTCGCTGGCCGCGCCGAATGCGGCGGTCAGGCCCAGCATCCCCGCGGCGACCGGATCCAGCACCGCCCACCGCGTCATGTACTCGTCGCAGAGCCCGAACACCGGAGTCATCCCGCCACCCTATGGCAGCGGATCACAGATGGAACCGGGTCCCCGTGACCTTTTCCGTGATGCCGCCGCGATCCAGGTACGGAGTGATCCCGCCGAGGTGGAAGGGCCAGCCGGCGCCGAGGATCAGGCAGAGGTCAATGTCTTCCGGTGCGGCGACCACGCCCTCGTCGAGCATCAGCCTGATCTCCTCGGCCAGCGCCGCCAGGGCCCGCTCGCGCACCTGCTCGGGGGTGGACGGGCGGTCGCCGCCCGACAAGATGGCGGCGACCGAGGGGTCGACGGAGAAGTCGGGACCGTAGACCCCCGTCTTGCCCGCGGCGACCAGGGCGCGCAGCTTTGGTGACACGCCGAACCGGTCGGGGTAGGCCGCGTGCAGCGTCTCCCCTACGTGCAGGGCCACGGCCGGGCCGACCAGCTGGAGCAGCAGGAACGGCGTGGTCGGCAGGCCCAGCGGGTCGGGGGCGTGCTCGGCGACCTCGAACGGGGTGCCCTCGTCCACCGTGGCGATTACCTCGCCCAGGAACCTGGTCAGCAGGCGGTTTACCACGAACGCGGGCGAGTCCTTGACCAGCACACAGTTCTTCTTCAGCGCCTTGCCCACGGCCAGCGCGGTGGCCAGTGCCGCGTCGTCGGTGGCGGTACCGCGGATCACCTCGACCAGCGGCATCATGGCCACCGGGTTGAAGAAGTGGAACCCCACGACCCGCGACGGGTGGGCGAGCGCGGCCGCCATCTCGGTCACCGAGAGCGAGGAGGTATTGGTGGCTAGCACGCAGTCCGGCCGTACCACCGCCTCGACCTCGGCGAAGACCTTCTGCTTGACCGCGATCTCCTCGAACACCGCCTCGATCACGAAGTCGGCGTCGGCGAACGCGTCCTTGGTCAGTGACCCGGTCACCAGGCCGGTCAGCCGGGCGGCCGTGTCCGCGCTGATCCGGCCGCGGCTGGCCAGCTTGGCGATCTCGCCATGCACATGGCCGACTCCGGCCTCCAGCCGGGACCGGTCCAGGTCGGTCAGCACCACCGGCACCTCGAGCCGCCGCGCGAACAGCAGCGCGATCTGCGCGGCCATCAGGCCCGCGCCCACCACGCCGACCTTGGTTACCGGCCGCGCCATGGCCTCGCGGGGGGGTCTGGGGGGGTCGTCCCCCCGGGCCAGCACAGCTTCGGGCGCCCCAGCCGCGTGCCGGGCCCGCTTCTGGGTGAGGTCGAACGCGTACAGGCTGGCCTGCAGCTCATCGCTGAGCAGCAGGCCGGCCAGCGCCTCGTCCTCGGCGGCGAAGCCCTCGTCCCGGCCGCGGTCCCTGGCCGCCGCGACCAGCTCGATGGCCCGGTAGGGCGCCGGGGCGGCGCCGTGCAGCTTGCCGTCCGCGAAGAACCGCGCGCCGGCGACCGCCGCGTCCCAGTCTTCCGGCGGGAGCGCCCGGGGCGCCGAGACGGTGCCGGTCAGCACCCGGGCCGCCCAGCGCAGCGATTCGGCCAGGAAGTCGGCGGGCTCGAACAGGGCGTCGGCGATGCCGAGCGAGAAGGCCTCGGGCCCGGCCACCATCCGGTTCTGGGTGAGCGGGTTCTCGATGATGAGCTTGAGCGCCTTGGCCGGGCCGATCAGCCGCGGCAGCAGGTAGGTGCCACCCCAGCCGGGCAGCAGGCCGAGGAAGCACTCGGGGAACGCGACCGCGGTCACGCCCGAGGAGATCGTCCGGTACGTGCAGTGCAGCGCGAGTTCCAGGCCGCCGCCCAGGGCCGCGCCGTTGACGAACGCGAACGAGGGCACGCTCAGTTCACCGAACCGCCGGAACACCTGGTGCCCCAGCCGTCCCACGGCCAGCGCCTCGTCGCGGCCCACCCACCTCCCCTGCCCCCTACCCTGCGCGGCCACGCCCAGGTCCGCGCCGGCCGCGAAGATGAACGGCTTGCCGGTCACGCCCACCGCGGCGATGTCGGTCCGGGCGGCCACCGTATCGAGCGCGTCGCGCAGGGCGAGCAGGCCCGCCGGGCCGAAGGTGCTCGGCCGGGTGTGGTCGTAGCCGTTGTCCAGGGTGATCAGGGCCATGGTCCCGGCCCCGCCCGGCAGCTGCACGTCGCGGACCAAGGCCCGGGTGATCACCTCGTCCGGGAACAGGGAGGTGAGCACCGAGTCGTCGTCGAGGATGTCAGGCATTGAGGTTCTCCCACAGGACGGTGCCGCCCATGCCCATCCCCACGCACATCGTGGTCAGGCCGAAGCGGACGCTCGGCTGGTCGGCGAACTCGCGGGCGAGCTGGATCATCAGCCGGACGCCGGAACTGGCCAGCGGGTGGCCCAGCGCGATCGCGCCGCCCCACGGGTTCACCCGAGGATCGTCGTCGCCGATCTTGAAGTGGTCGAGGAAGGCCAGCACCTGGACCGCGAACGCCTCGTTGATCTCGATCAGCCCGATGTCGTCGATGGTCAGGTCGTTGCGGGCCAGCACCGTCTCGGTCGCGGGTACCGGCCCGATGCCCATCACCTCGGGGTCCACCCCGGCGTAGCCGAAGTCGACAAGCCGCATCCGGGCCCCCAGGCCCAGCTCGGCGGCCACGTCCTCGGCTGCGATGACGCAGCCGGTCGCGCCGTCGTTCAGCCCGGCGGAATTCCCCGCGGTGACCCGGCCGTGCGGCCGGAACGGCGTCTTGAGCCCGGCCAGCGCCTGCAGCGTGGTGTCCGGGCGCGGCGGCTCGTCGGCGGTGGCCAGCCCCCAGCCGCGCTCGGCGCTGCGGATCGCGACCGGCACCAGGTCGGGCTGGATCTTGCCCGCGACGTAGGCCGCGGCCACCTTGCGCTGGCTGCCCAGCGCGTACGCGTCGGCCCGGCCGCGGGTGATCTCGCCGAACCGGTCATGCAGGTTCTCCGCCGTCGAGCCCATCACCAGCGCGGATGGGTCGACCAGGCGTTCGGAGATGAACCGCGGGTTCGGGTCGACCCCAGATCCCATCGGATGATGACCCATGTGCTCCACACCGCCCGCGATCGCGGTGTCGGTGGCGCCGAAGGCGATCGATCCGGCCGCCGTGGTCACCGCGGTCATCGCGCCCGCGCACATCCGGTCGATGGCGTAGCCAGGCACAGACTTCGGCAGGCCGGCCAGGACCGCGGCGCTGCGCCCGATGGTCAGTCCCTGGTCACCGGTCTGGGTGGTGGCGGCGATGGCCACGTCGCCGATCCGCTCCGGCGGCAGCGCGGGATTGCGCCGCAGCAGTTCGCGGATCACGCTGACGACCATGTCGTCGGCCCTGGTCTCGGCGTACAGGCCGGCCGGGCCGGCCTTCCCGAACGGAGTGCGGACGCCGTCGACGAAGACGACGTCACGTGCGGTACGCGGCACGGTCCCTCCTGTGGACAAGGATGCTACTCGCCAGTAACAACACTAGGCCATGGCGCGTGTGCTCCCCCGCCGCGGGTCCCCCAGTGTGGTGAAACCCGGGGTTCACCACGCTAGAGGGTAGTGAAACCCCGGATTCACTCCGGAGGAGGAGGAGGAGGAGGAGGAGGAGGGGAGGGGATTCCAGGGGAGGCAACGGGATCCGGCCGAGGTAGGCGACCAGCTGGTCGCCGGGGCTGGCCTGGGCCGGGACCTGCACCGGGGTGCCGAACAGGCCCTCGCGCCCGGTGACCAGAAGGGGGGACAGCCGCAGCATCTGGGTGGCCAGGCCGGGCGGGATCGGACGGCCACGGCCGCGCGCCGCGCAGACGTCCCAGCCGTGGACGGCGATTTCGACGGCGCCAGTGCAGGCCACCACGTCGGCCGGCAGCGGCAAGCCACCGATCAGGACGAAGTGCTCGGGGCCGTGATGGGCGTAGCCCGCGAACAGCAGGTTCGCGGCCTGGTCGCGCAGCAGTTCGACCGGGTCGTCGCCATCGAGATCCGGGGCCGCGGCGTTGCCGGACTCCAGGTCGAGATGCCCGGTGCGCAGGGCCGCCTCCAGGTCGGCCATGGACGCGGCCAGGTGGGCGAGCAGCGCCTCCAGGTCCCAGTCCGCGCACGGCGTGGGAAGCGCCATCTCCCCCGGCGTGACCTGCATGCACGCACCCAGGGCATAGCTGATCGCGGCGGCCAAGAGCGCGACCGCACCCGACGGCGCGCACCTCGCACCGGCCTGCCCTGCCATGGTTCCTCCTGCGGCCTGCCGGCCGCCTAACCGTATAGACCGGCCGATGGCCGGTTTCTCACCGGTGCGGGAGCCGCGTTACTCATTTGGACAGGAAGGCGCGGAGCTTATCCAGGGGCCAGCAGTTGATCACGTCGTCGGGGGTGAGCCAGCCGCGCTGCGCCGTGCCCACGCCGTACGGCAGGTTGCCCTGGTCGGCCACGGAGTGCGCGTCGGAGTCGATGGCGAACACCACGCCCGCGTCGCGGGCCGCGCGGATGTGGTCCGACGGCAGGTCGAGCCGCTGCGGCGAGGCGTTGATCTCCAGTGCCGTCCCGGTGCGAGCGCAGGCCCGGAACAGCTCGCCGAAGTCCACCTCGACCGTCGGCCGCCGCCCGATCCGCCGGGTCAGGGGGTGGCCGATGATGTTGACCCGCGGGTTCTCGCAGGCGGTGACGAAGCGCCGGGTCATCGAGGCTAGGGTCGAAGTTGGAGTGCACCGAGGCCACGCACAAGAAGGACAAGTCGAACCCGGCCAGGCTCTGCCATCCTGGCTTGGCCTCGTCCCAGTCGACCGAACCGTCCGGGGCGATGTTGAGCTCGGTGCCGTGCAGCAGTTCCAGCGGCGTCTCCAGGGCCCGTACCCGGTCGCGCTGGGCCAGCATCTTCTCGTCGGTCATCCGCTGGAAGAACAGGTTCGGCGCGTGGTCGGTGATCGCGTAGTACTCGTACCCGCGCCGGGCCGCCGCGGCCACCATGTCCTCCAGGCTGGCCACCCCGTCGGTCAGGTTGGTGTGCGTGTGCAGGTCCCCGCGAAGATCATTTTCCCGAACGAGCCGTGGTATCTCGCCCCGGGCCGCCGCCTCGACCTCCCCGTGGTCCTCGCGCATGGCGGGCGGGATCCAGGCCAGGCCCAGCCGCTCGTAGACCTCTTCCTCGGTGCGCGAGACGATCAGCTCACTTGTCCCGGCATCGAATAGTCCGTATTCGGACAGTTTGAGCTTCTTGCGGACCGCGATCTGCCGGACGGCGACGTTGTGTGCCTGCGAGCCGGTGAAGTACTGCAGCGCGGCGCCCCACGCGTCGAGTTGCACCACGCGCAGGTCGACCTGCAGGCCGTCGGCGGTGCGGATGGATGTCTTGGTGGGGCCGCTGGCGATGACCTGCTGTCCGGCCGAGAACGCCGCCATCAGCGGCGCCGAGTCGTCCGCGGCGGCCAGGATGTCGACGTCACCGACGGTCTCCCGCCAGCGCCGCAGCGACCCCGCGTAGGCGCAGCGCTGGCAGCCGGGGACGGCGGACAGCGCCTCCACCAGCGTCGTCGCGGTGTGCAGGGCCACGTCGAGCAGGACCCGCTCGCGGCCCTGCCGGTACACCTCGATGCCGCTGGCGATGCGTTCCTCGCTGCGCGTCCCGAACCCGGCCAGTCCCTCCAGCCGGCCAGCCTTGACCGCCTCGGCTAGCTCGTCCACGGACGAGATGCCGAGGTCGTGGTTGAGTTGCAGGGCGCGCTTGGGACCCAGGCCCGGCACCCGGGTCAGCTCGAGCACCCCGGCCGGGATCTTGGCCCGCAACTCGTCCAGAGCCGCGATATGCCCGGTGGTCAGGTACTCGGCGACCTTGGCCGCGATCGAGGCGCCCACGCCGGGGATGGCACGCAGGCCCTTGGCGTCGAGCTGGCCGATTTCCTCGCCCCAGCCGCGGACCGACCGGGCGGCCTTCTCGTAGTTCCGGGCCCGGAACACATCGCCACCGGTGATCTGGGTCAGCTCGGCGTACTCCCGCAGCAGAGCTGAGACTTCCTCGTTGAGCCAGGACAATTCTTTTTCTCTCTTCCCCCACCCACCCCCTCCCCAGGACCAACCTATGCGTGGCAGGTCAGGGGGCGGCCGCCGTTGTAGGCCACCATGTCGCCCAGGGCCTGGGCGAGGTCGACATGGGCACCGCGCTCTGCCCCTCCCAGCTCGAGGTAGGCCCGGTGCAGGTTTCCCACGATTCGTTCGGCATCAAGAAGATCTTTGAACTCGCCCAGGTCAACCTGGCGTGCGGCCTGTAGCGGAGTCAGGCCCGCCGCCTTGGCCTGCGCCGCGGTGCGCTGCACGAAGCGCAGGTAGGCCAGCACCTCGTCGATGACCTCGGGGCCGCAGACCGGCCCGTGGCCGGGCACCAAGGTCCGGGCGCCAAGCGGGCGCAGGACGGTTTCGAGCACCTCGATCCAGCCGCTGATCGAACCCATCAGCGCGAACGGGGTGCCGCCGTTGAACAGCAGGTCGCCGGCGAAGACCACGGACCGTTCGGGGATATGGATGATGGAGTCGTTGGTGGTGTGCGCCGGGGTGCCCACGTAGCGGACCTCGCAGCGCAGGTCACCGGACCACAAGGTGACACCGTTGGCGTAAGTCAGGAACGGCGGGGCCAGTTCCAGCGGCCCCCAGTCCACGTCGGTCCACACGCCGGCCGGCGGGGCAGCTGCGTGCCGAACATCGCCTCCCGGCACCGTTCGTGCCCGACGATCGTCGCCCCGCCGAACAGGTAGTTGCCGTGCGTGTGGTCGCCGTGGTGGTGGGTGTTGACCAGCGTGCGGACCGGCCGGTCGGTCACGCTGGCGATGGCGTCCAGGTAGGCGCGGGTACGCCGCACGGTGGAGGTCGCGTCGACGCTGATCACGCCATCGCGGCTGACCAGGAAGCCGGTGTTGTTGAGGTACCAGCTGCCGTCAGGCTGCAGGTAGGCGTAGATCCCCTCGCTGACCTGCTGGATCTCGCCCAGGCTCATCGTCGTGGTCCTTCCGGGACGCGGGCAGCAGCAGTGCGGCGGCCAGCAGCACCCCGAAGATTCCCAGCCCGGCCAGGACGTAGGCGTTGCCGGTGATCAGGGCCAGCCCGTGCCACCGGTACTCGGGGAACCAGCGCTGGTCGCCGTACCACTGGTACCAGTAGGGCTGAGTGTTCTTCGGAATCCAGAGCAGGCCGAGCGAGTCCTCGCCGAGATTGGGCGGACGGACACCGAACCAGCCGGTCGGCCAGGCCCCGAACCAGGCCACGATGGCCACGGCCAGCAGCCCGCACGCGGCGGCCGTGCGCCGGGCCCCCCGCTGCCAGGCGCGGACCGCGTAGTGCGCGGCCACGATCACGCCCGGCACGATCCACACCCAGTGGTGATCCCAGCTGATCGGGGAGACAAGCAGGCCGGTCAGGGCCGCCATGAGCAGGCCGGGCATGGGGTGGCCCTTGCGGTCGAGCAGCCCGGCGCCGGTCGCCCCGGCCGCGACGACCAGCACGGCGATGACGATCCAGGCCGCATGGCCGCCGCTGATGCTGCCGGCCAGCCTGGTGATCAGGCCGTTGAGCGACTGGTTACCCGCCCAGCCGACGAACCCGGTCCGCCCGGCCTTGGCGAACAGGCCGCCGAACCACCACTTGCTCGAGTCGCCGGGCAAGATGACGAAGCCGAGCAGCACGCTGACCACGAACCCGGCCACGACCAGCGCCGCCTGCCGGAACTTCCTGGCCACGAGCAGGTACGGGACGAAAATCAGCGGGGTCAGCTTGATGCCGGCCGCGAGGCCGGTGCCGAATCCCTTCCACCAGCGGCTCTTAGCCGTGTCGGGCTGGCACAGGTCCCACATGATCAGGGCCAGCAGGACCAGGTTGACCTGGCCCAGGTAGATGGTCCGCAGCACCGGCTCGGTCCACAGCACCACGGCCGTGCCGAGCAGAGTCGCGCCGGCCCGGATCACGATCCGGCGGTAGCCGAGCCCGCCGAGGGTGAACCACGCCACGGCCAGCAGCGCGATCAGGTTGACCGCGACGGACAGCTTCAGGGACAGCGCGTACGGGGCGAAGGAGACGAGCGCGAACGTCAGGCCCGCGAACGGGGTGTAGGTGAACGGCAGGTGGAGCTTGCCGTAGCCAACCCACTCGTACAACGGTGAGGCCAGGTGCGGGTCGTAGTACGGCCGCAGGTGCCGGACGATGAGCCCGCCGGAGCGGTAGACCGCGAAGTCGACCGGATCCAGGGTGTAGCCCTTGGCGTGGCCGACCATGTAGATCACGTAGCTGCCGAGGGCGACGCCGAACGCGATCAGGCCAGCCAGCAACAGCCAGCGGCCGGGCACGCTGGCGGGCCTGGCCGGTGACTGCGGGCGGGTGAGAACCGATCTCACCTGGCCAACCATAGCCGCTCCGCGGGGCGGGCCAGGCGCCGGTTAGGATTTCACGAATGTCGGAGACACACACCAGCACGCGGGCAGCAGGACACGATCAGGCGAGCCGGCTCGTCCGGCTGCGGTTGTCCAGCCTCGGTGCCGTGGTCATGCTCATCATCCAGTTCGTCCTGGGCATCATCTACAACCTGTACGGGACGGCGCCGACGTCGACCAAGTCGGTCGGCCTGTTCTCCAGCCCGGACCTGGCGCTGCACGTGATCCTGGGCATCCTGCTGGTCATCGCGGCCGTGGGCCAGCTGATCCGGGCCATCACCGTGCGGCACCCGCTGTCGATCTGGATGTCGGCGGTCGGGCTGGTGGCCATCGTGGCCGCGGGCTTCGCCGGGCTCGGCTTCGCCGGCAACGGCGCGGCCGGGGCGTCCCTGGGCATGTCGCTGGCCTTCGCGGTCGCGCTGGCCTGCTACGTGGTCCTGGTCTTCGCCCTGCCCTCGTCTACTGGGCCTTCGTCGGCAGCGCCATCGTCGACTACATGATGTAGTAGCCCGCCGTCGACCGGCCCGGGCCCGCGTGGCATAGTGAGCACATGAGCGGAGCTGCCCAGCTGGTCACCTCCGGCCCGCTGATCCTGGCACTGCCCGTGGCGGCGGTGGCCGGCGCGGTGACCTTCCTCTCGCCGTGCTGCCTGCCCCTGGTGCCCGGTTACCTGTCGTTCGTCACCGGCATGGCCGGCGCCTCCGGCTCAGCGCCGGCTCCGGCGGCTGGCTCGGTGTCCGGCTCGGCGCCGCTGGCGCCGGACGGGCCCGACGGGTCCGCGGTGGCGGTGGCGGCGCGCCCGGTCGCTCCGGCCGTGCCCGCGCCCCGGGCCCGGGTGGTGGCCGGGACGGCGCTGTTCGTGCTGGGGTTCTCGGTGGTGTTCGTCGCCTACGGGGCGGCGCTGGGCGGGCTCGGGCACCTGGTCACCGGGCATGCGCGGCTGCTGACCCGGATCCTGGGCGGGCTGACGATCCTGCTCGGGCTGCTGTTCGCCGGGGTGTTCGACCGGTTCTCGTTCGCGGGCCGGATCGTGCGGCCGTCCGCCCGGCCGAGGGCGGGCCTGGCCGGCGCGCCGCTGCTCGGCGTGATGTTCGGGCTCGGCTGGACGCCGTGCATCGGGCCCACGCTCACCGCCGTGCTGGCCCTGTCGGCTTCCAGCGGCACCGTGGCGCGGGGGGCGCTGCTGGCCTTCGTCTACGCGCTGGGCCTGGGCATCCCGTTCCTGCTCGTGTCGTTCGGCTTCCAGTCGGCGATGCGGGCGTTCGCCTTCGCCAGGCGGCGGGCCCGGCTGGTGACGCGGATCGGCGGCGCCATGCTGGTCTGCGTCGGCCTGCTCGAGGTGACCGGCGCCTGGTCCACGTTCATGGCCTGGCTCCAGGTGCACTGGGTCAGCAACTACCAGCCGCCGCTCTAAGGTCGGGCCATGCCCGAGCTGGAGCAGTTGCAGGCCGGCCATGCCCCGGCGGTCCTGGCCTTCGAGCTGGCGAATCGGGCATACTTCGCGGCCTCGGTATCCGACCGCGGCGACGACTTCTTTGCCCAGTTCGCCGACCGGCACGGCGCCTTGCTGGCTCAGCAGGAGGCCGGCATCTGTGCCTTCTACGTGCTCGTCGCTGATGACGGCTCGGTTCTCGGCCGGTTCAACCTGTACGACTTCGAGGACGGCACGGCCAGACTCGGCTACCGGGTCGCGCAGCAGGTCGCCGGCCGCGGCGTGGCGACCAGATCCGTCCGGGAGCTGTGCCGGACCGCGGCGGCGCGGCACGGGCTGCGCACCCTGCGGGCGGCCACCTCCCACGACAACGCCGCGTCCCGGAGGGTACTGGTCAAGGCCGGGTTCGTCCCGGGCGGCCCGGCCGCCCCGGCCGATCTCGGCGGTAAGTCAGGCACCTGGTACCAGCGCGACCTCCGGCCCTAGACCTTTATCCCGGCCTCCGTGGTCTCGGTTTTCGTGGTCTCGGTTTTCGTGCTGGCCGAGCCGGCGGTGCCCGAGCCGCACCTGCAGTCCGTGCTGTTCGCCAAGGTCGTGCTGGCCCTGATGCTTGACCGGCCGGCCGGGCGCTACCTCGACCTGCAGCGGGCGGCCCACCTGCAGCGGATGCGCGAGCTCACCGACCTCAAGCAGCGCGGCGACCTGGTCGACACGCTGCTCGCCGACTACGGCCTGTACCACCTGGAGGCCGACCTGCGCTGGATCGACCACACCGCCGCCCGGCTGGGCGCGCTGGCCCACGCGGTGCGGCCATGACCGCGATCATCGAGGCCCGGGGACGACCAGCAGCTCGCGGAACGTGGTCGTCCTGGTCAGCCTGCCGATCGCGGGCTGCACGCTGGCGGCCAGCGTCGCCGCCGGGCTGGCCGACCGCAAGCGGCCGTTCAGCCTGCTGCGGCTGACCGGCGCCCCGCTCGGCATGCTGCGCCGCGTGGTGGCGCTGGAAAGCGCCGTCCCGCTGCTCGCGGTGGACGTTCGACGACGCCTACGGCTGGATCTCGGCTGCGGTGGGACGCCGGCTGACGTCGGCGGACCTGCTCGGCAAGGCGCTGGCGGGCCGGTCGAGGATCCGCTGGCGGGCCTGGATCAGCGCCGCCCTGCGGGACGCGGCCGACGGCGTCCACTCTCCGCTGGAGCGCAACTACGTCCACGGCGTGGAGCGCGCCCATGGCCTGCCGGCGGCGCGGCGACAGGCCAGGCGCGCGGACGGCGGCGGCACCAGGTACCTGGACAACCTGTACGAGGGGTACCCGACCTGTGCGTCGAGCTCGACGGGCGGGCCGCTCACCCGGCGGAAGGCCGCTGGCGCGACACCCACCGGGACAACGCGAACCTGCTGCACGATACCCGGACGCTGCGGTACGGCTGGCCCGACGCGACCGCGCACCGCTGCCGGACGGCCGCCGAGGTCGCCGGGGTGCTGCGCCGCCACGGCTGGACGGGCACGCTGCGCGCGTGCGGGCCTGGCTGCCCGGCCCCGGGGCTGCTAGCGCATACGTAAAGAGCGGGCCGCGTGGCGCTTGGAGGTCCGCTTGGACCGGCCGGTCACCTCGGTGGCGGGCGGCGGGGCGGCCGCGGGCTTGGCCGCGGCCACCAGGGCCTCGAAGATCCGCGCGTCGTCGCCCTCTTCGGGGTGCCACTGCACCCCGATGCCGAACTTGTGTCCTTGCAGCTCGACCGCCTCCACCACCTGGTCCGGCGTCCAGGCCACGGTGAGCAGACCGCTGCCGATACGGTCGATGGCCTGGTGGTGGGCGGCGGGCACCTGTGCGGTGGCGCCGAGCGCCCGGCCGAGCTTGCTGGCCGCGCTGATCTCGACGTCGTGAACGGTCATCTTCACCGGGTCCGGCTTGTGGCTCTCGGTGCCGAGCCGGTCGGGCAGGTGCTGGGTCAAGGTGCCGCCGCGGGCCACGTTGAGGACGTGCATGCCCCGGGAGATGGCCAGGAAGGGCAGGTCGGCGTCGATCGCCGCGCGGATCATGAGGATCTCGAACCGGTCCCGCCGGTGGTCGGGAATGTCGCTCTGCTCGTGCGGGGCTTCGTTGTACAGGGAGGGGTCGACATCGCGGCCGCCCGCGACGACCAGGGCGTCAATCTTGGCGATCAGGCTGGGAACAGAGCTGGAAGGGACCGGCGGCAGGATGACTGGCGCTCCGCCCGCGCGCTCGACGGCTCGCGTGTAGGTCACCGGCGAGACGACCGCTTCGCGAATCCAGTTGCGCCAGCGAGCTGCCTCCAGCTCACCGGTGATGCCGATTATCGGGCGGCCCATCCGTCGTCCTCCTGCACATAAGGTTCCACTGCTCATCATGGTCCATCACGCCCGCGCCAGGCCCGCCCACCGGGAAAATCGCCTGCGCTGGTTGATCCCGACATGCCGGGAATCGATGGTAGCGTTCCGCTTCGAATGCGACACTGAGAGTGTGACGATGTCGGCAGGAAGCGGAACGCCGCGCCATGGCAGGGGCTCCCCGCCCTCCAACGGTACCGGCGGGACGGCCGGCAATCCCGCTCAAGCCTCATTGTTTCTGCTCGAACCGATCGCTGACGCGGCGATGACCTATTTCTACGGACAGCTGTTCGCCATGGACAGCGAGGTCCGGGCCATGTTCCCGGCGGCCATGGACGTGCAGCGCAAGCGGTTCTTCCGCGCCCTGGTCCGCATCGCCCGCGACCAGGACGACCCGGCGGTACTCGGGCCCTACCTGGAACAACTCGGGCGTGCGCACCGCAAGTACGGAGTCCGGGAGCAGCACTACGGGATATTCCGCCGCGCGCTGCTGGCCACCCTGCACCGGTTCGCCGCCCAGGGCTGGGACGAGACGACCCAGCGGGCCTGGGAACGCGCATTCGATCACGCCGTGGACGTCATGATCGACGCCGCCGGGCGCGACGCACAGGACTCCCCGGCCTGGTGGATCGGCACCGTCACCGCCAACGAACTACGCGGCCCCGACATCGCGGTGCTTACCGTCGCGCCCGAGCAACCGCTGAGCTACCGGCCCGGCCAGTACGTCAGCGTGCAGACGCCGCACTGGCCCCGGCTGTGGCGGCGCTACTCCATCGCGAACGCCCCGCGGCCGGACGGGACGATCCGCCTGCACGTCCGGGCCATCGCCGGCGGCCTGGTCAGCCCGGCCCTGGTTCACCACGTCCGGCCAGGGGACCCGCTGGTACTCGGCGCCCCGGAGGGCACGATGACTGCCAACACGGACTCGCCGCGGGACGTCCTGTGCCTGGCGGGCGGCACCGGGCTGGCTCCGGTCAAAGCCGTCATCGAGGCCATCATCCATGCGCCCGCCCCGGGGCGGCGCCGTGAGGTCGTGCTCTACTTCGGCGCGCGCCGCCACCAGGACCTGTACGACCTGGCCGAACTGCAGCAGATGGAGCTCGCCTACCCGTGGCTGCAGGTCATCCCGGCGGTGTCCGACGAGCCGACCCGCGAGGACGCCATGTACGGGACCGTGCCGGAACTGGCCGCCAAGGCGACCTGGGCCGACCGGGACATCTACGTCAGCGGCCCGGACGCGATGATCGTCAAGACCGTGCAGGTGCTCAGGGAGCGCGGCGCCCCAGATCACCTGATCCGCTACGACCGGGGCGGTCTGGGCGACTAGCTCCGCGGTACAGGTCGGGGCCAGGCGAGGTATCCCTGCGCGGCCAGGCGGTCGCTGGCTCGGAGTCCCCGCCGGCCTGGGTCATACCTTGCGCCAGCCGGGGACCCAGGTGCCGTCGGTCACCGTATAGTCCTGGAACAGGGCCGGCGCCTCCTCGCGCATGATCTCGCCGATCTTATTGAAGACCAGGCGGATCTCCTCTTCTGCGCCCTGGTCGGTGCGGGCCTCGATGGTGTGCCGCAAGGTGCGGATGTTCGCGGTCCAGACCAGCCCGGTGGCCACCCCTTCGGGGGCGAACCGGCGCATGAACGAGGTCTTGGCCTTCTTCTCGTGCATCTTGACGCCGTCGTCGTCCAGCCCGAAGTGCCCGGCCATCCACAGCTGGAACTGCTCGAGCTCGGTGAGCAGGGCGGTGGCCCGCTTCATCAGCTCCGCGTCGGCCAGGGCCCACTCGGGGAACCAGAACGGCAGCTCGTCGAGCCGGACGAAGCGCAGCGACTCCTGCGAGACCGCCGTCCCCGGCCGGTGCCTGACAATCTCATGTGTGTTGCCGGAGACGACCGGCTTCCCATTTCGCCTTACAAACAGCAAGCCGTTGGGGACCTGGACGCAGTGAATACGACCGTCATAATGCTCGATACTGTCGCTATAGCCCTCAGCCGTCAGGTACCGGCTCTTCGTACCACGGTTGTGGTTGACGAGCGGTGTCATACGGCGCGTAATTATGGAAACGATGTAGCTTGGCCTCAAATTATGAAAACGCTGGCCGCTCGGCATGATACGCTCAAGACCCGTGCGGTCATCGATACGAAGGTTTGCGGACCATCCTGCCTTGATTGCGAGGATCTGCAAATCATCTGCCATGTCGCGGGACGCTGTATATATAACTCGATGATTAAACGTATGATGCGTACTGCCATCACCTTCGATCATTGCTTCGAGAAAGACCCTGATCATATCAGGATGCCATTCCCCCACCATTGTTGGTACGCGCTTGTTATAGGAGTGTCCAAGCGTGGCAAGGAAGTCGCGCAACGGTGCGCACTGCGTGCGGACGGACCCGTTGCCGGTGGTCGGCACGTAGGCTGGCAGCCCCATGGCCCGAATTGTATCGGCCATCTTTTCGAGCATTTCCCCACGATTCTGGGCCAAGACGATCTGATGGCCGTTGACACTGCCCTCTGCCAAGTAATAGCCGAGGAACCTGGCGAAAGGTTCGATGGGAAACGACGCGCCCGGATAACTGCGCGTTGCTGGCCTCTTTCGGTCCGAGCGCTGATAAGTTCTATATGTATCAGGGGTCCAAATTCGTTCCGGAGAATACCCAGCCCATCGGGCATTCTTCTGGTATTTGACCCGCTTGTGAAGGATATCTTGAGCCGTCTCGACCATGAACGCTTGTTCGCCACGCTTGGCCGCTTGGGTATCGTGACGCTGGATCCACATGCGATGGTTTGGCGTGACCAGCAGGTCGACCTGCTCTGAACGAACGCGATACATCGGTCCTGAATAATCGGCGTGAAAGACTTCGGTAGCCCTTTGATACTCAAGCTCATTGCTAACCGGGTTGAGTGTGCCGAAGCACTCGCGGCCATCTACCTTAGGCCATGGCTTCCAGCCCTCGGTGGTCAGTACCTCGGTATCGTCGTCGTAGCAGCAAACCCTGCTCACGTTGTGGAGAACGAACGTGAAGCTAGCGTGCTCAAGCACCGAACCGTGCTGCTGCTTCAGGATGTTCTGCAGGTACGCATCCTGCTCGTCGCGGACCTTGCGGACGTTCGGATTGAGGCCGGGTTCCCAGGAGCGGTAACACATCTTGCCTGCGAACTCGGCGAGATCCTGGGCTTCGAGCTGGCCGCGATCGATCCGCTCCAGCCAGCGCTCGCCGCCGACCTCGCGCAGGTAGGCGGCCATGGCGTCATAGTCGACCTGCGGCCGGGCGACCAGGAAAATCTCGGGCTCCACGCTCCTCATGGGACAGCACACTACAGGGCGGCACTGGCATTTCGCCGGGTTCGACACAGGTCAGGACGTTGCCCGAGGAGGTCGACTACACCATCTTCTAGACACGTGCCGAACTGGCTACGCCGGACGATGAGCGCCCCGCCCGGGCCCGGCACAGGTCCAGGACGTTGCCGATGATCTGGTGCCCGGCCCGGCCGGAGGCGGTCAGGATCGACTCGGGGTGGAACTGCACCGCCCACCGGCCCGCCTGTTCGTTCTCGATGGCCATCACCACGCCGTCGTGGCGTGTCGCGGTCACCGTCGAACCCGCCCCGCACCGAGTCGGCCGGCGCGTACAGGCTGTGATAGCGGCCCGCGGTGAACTCGGCGGGCAGCCCGGCCAGCAGCGCTCTCCCGGCCACCCGGACCAGCCCGGGCTTGCCGTGCACGGGCTCGGGCAGCAGTGACAGCGCGCCGCCCGCGTGCTCCACCATGGCCTGCAAGCCCAGGCACACGCCGAACACCGGCAGATCCCGCGCGTACACCTCGTCGAGCAGCGCCGCGCAGCCGAAGTCAGCCGGGCGGCCGGGACCGGGCGAGAGCACCACCAGGTCCGGCGCGTAGGAGTCGAGCAGGGCCGGGTCGAACCCGAACCGCAGCGTCGTCACCTCGGCGCCGTGCTGACGGAAGTAGTCGCCGAGCGTGTGCACGAACGAGTCCTGGTGATCGACCAGCAGGACCCGCAGTCCGCGGCCGCCGTGCCGCCGGCGGCACCCGCCGCCGCTGGCCCGGGGCGCGCCTCGACCTGGGCCGCGCGCCCGGCCTCGGCCAGGGTTTCCAGCAGGGCCCTGGCCTTGATGTGGGTCTCCTTCTCCTCGGCCTCGGGGATCGAGTCGTACAGCAGCGTCGCGCCCGCGCGCACGGCCGCGATTCCCGCGGTGATGTGCGCGGTCCGCAGCGTGAGCCCGGTGTTCATCGACCCGTCGAAGCCGATCTTGCCGACCGCCCCGCCGTACCAGCGGCGCGGCGCTGGCCTCGTGGTCCTCGATGAACTGCATGGCCCAGGCCTTCGGCGCGCCGGTCACGGTGACGGCC
Source organism: uncultured Actinomycetes bacterium (assembly GCA_963819785.1). Taxonomy (GTDB): domain Bacteria; phylum Actinomycetota; class Actinomycetes; order Streptosporangiales; family Streptosporangiaceae; genus Palsa-504. Next base: position 819,597 of record CAWFXW010000037.1, read on the forward strand.
CACATGTGGGTGAGGAACGCGTCGAGCGCGTCGAACCCGGGCCGCAGCCGGCCCTCGATGTGGTCCACGGTGTGGATGAGGCGGCTGTACATCTCGATCTGGCGCCGCCCGATGACCCGGACCGAGCCGGGCACGCAGACCCGCGCCTTGTCGTTGCGGTCCACGTCGGTGCACATGGTCAGCTCGGACTCCTCTTTGGCCGAGCCGAGCAGGGTGGCGATGTTCGCCGCGTCCTCCAGGGTGTCCTCGCCGCGCGCGATCGTGCCCGCGATCGGGCAGGTCTCCACCCGGTCCCCGGTGACCCGGACGTACATCTCGGGCGACGCGCCGACCAGGTACTCCCCCTCGCCCAGGTTGAACAGGAACTCGTACGGGGCCGGGTTGCGCTGCCGCAGCAGGTCGTAGAACGCGGCCGGCGACGCGCACCGCCCGTGGAACACGTGGCTCGGCACCACCTCGAACAGGTCCCCGCGGGCGAACCGCTCCCGCGCCTGCTCGACGACGCGCGCGTAGCTGCCCGGCTCGGGCGGCGGAGGAAGATCTTTCTGCCGAACGGACCGTGGCTCGTGCTCCGGTACCGTGCGAGCCGTCAGGCGCTCGAGCCCAGCCGTCGACGCGCCGTTGACCTCGAACTCGTAGGCGTACCTGACCGCCTCCTCGCGCTTGCGGTCAAGCACCCAGATCTCGTCGGGCAGGTGCAGGACCAGGTCGCGCTGCCCGGCCGGGCGCTCGCGGCGCAGCCGCACCGGCTCGAACTGGAAGGCCAGGTCGTAGCCGAACGCCCCGTACAGGCCCAGATGCGGGTCAGCGCAGCCGAACGCGGCCGCGATCTCCCGCAGCGCGCTGAACACCGTGGGCCGCCGGCTGCGCTCCTCCTCGGTGAAGTCGCGGCCGGGTTCACCGATGACCACCGTGTCCTGGTCGACGGCCTCCCCCGCCCGGTCATCGCCGCGCGGATCACCGGCATCAGGACCCGGCCGCGGTCGTTCAGGGCCCGCGCGGTGATCCGGCGCCCGGTGGCGATGATCTCGGCGCACGGGTCGGCGTAGGCCATGCACCCAGCGGCTGTACCGCCCGGGGTACTCCATTCCGGAGCTCATCACGCCGCCGCGGCGCTCGTCCGCCAGGCCGCGCGATCCGGTCGAGCTCGACCGGGGTCGAACGGCGTGGCGGTGCGGATGACCCGCACGCCGCCGCGGGTCGTCAGTTCCGTGCGGTGGGCGTCCACGTGGCCCCTCCGGGGGTTTCGGGCCCGGGAGGCGGCCGGAGAAACACACAAACGACCGCCGTTTCCGGGCGGTCGCTTCGGTTTGCTGTGTTGCAAAAACAGCGCGAGTCAGCGGGCCGCCTACTGGCGGCGCCACCACTGCAGATTAGCTGCTCGCGTCACGCAGATCAGCGTAGCGGATCGCCGCGCGCGCCCCGGCCAGCTAGACTGGCCGCTGCCGGGGCACGGCGCGCTAAGCTCGGGCATCCGCCAGGCGGTGGCCGCGGCCGCGATGAGCTGGGCCGTGCTGCGCAGCTGCCGCTGGGACGCGCTGTCCGCCTGCGCGGCGCCCCCGGTCAGGAAGCGCTCGACCAGCTGCCGGACCGAGGCGTTGCCGAGCAGCCCGCCGTGGAAGGCGTCGACGAAGATCACGTTCTGCGGCCACGGGCAGGCGGGCAGGGTCACCGCGTCGGCGAGCGGGACGACGGCCAGCCAGGGCAGCGCCCGGTCGTGGCTGACCTGCGTGAAGTACTGGGCGCCGACCTCGCTGACCGAGTCGATCAGCGCCTGCGCGCCCGAGCTGCCATACGGCGACATGCCGCCCACCAGGTTGTTCAGCGTGATCAGCGCGGCACCGGGTACGGTGCCTCCGGCCTGGCCCAGCTGGCCGGGCTCGATGATGGGGCTCAGCAGCGTCACCGACCGCACCGGCACGTGCGGGTGCCTGGCCAGCATCGCGTACAGGCCGAGGGTTCCCTCGCTCTCGGCCACCACGTCAACCGGCACGCCGGCCTGCCGGGAGAGCTCGTCCACCTGGGAGGCCATCCGGTCGCCGAGCGCCTGGATGGACAGGTTCCCGGCCTCCGGGCCGTACGGGGTCGGCTGCCCGGCGGCGTTCAGGCCCAGGTAGGAGAACTGACGGACGAGCATGCCCGGCTCGGCCGCCCGCAGGCCGTTGGCGGCGTCGCAGCAGCTCGACCCGAAGCCCTCGACCACGAGCACCGCGCCCGCGGGCCGGGCGGAAGTGACTGTCTTGCTTCTGGCTCCGCTCGCGTCCGAACCCTCCGACGCGATCAGGCCCGCCGCTTCGCTCGCGCTTTCCACCACCTCGCTGGTCCCCTGGGCGAAGCGCACCGTGCCGGTGAAGGCCAGCCGGGCCATGCCCACGACCAGGGCCAGGACCATCACCGCGGCCAGCGGTGCGACCGGCACCCAGCTGGTCCGGTCCAGCAGCGACCGCCGAACCCGCTGCAGCGTGGCCCGCCAGTACCAGGGGTGCAGCGGCCTTTCCGCCGAGCGAGCGACCGCGGCGGTGAGCCCGTACCAGGCCCGCGCGTCCAGCACCCCGGCCAGCCCGGCCACGGCCACGATGCCGGGCGTGCCCAGGTGCGTCATCAGCGCCGAGGCCAGGGACAAGATCAGGAATGTGGCGATCACCCAGGCCGCGATGCGCAGCGGCGGCAGCCGCCGCCACCAGGCCTGGCCCACGCCGCCCTGGCTCAGCGCCACCGCGGTGCCGAGCAGGATCGGGACCGCGGCCAGGTAGGGCCAGGAGAACGGGAGCAGGGCGACCCCGAACATCAGCGTGACCACCGGCGACATCACCAGTCCCACCACGACGGTAAGCACGGCGCAGGACACGACCGAGGTCAGGAAGCGCGGCCGCGGCATGCCGTGACCTGGCGGGACGGGCCAGGCCAGCTGGATCAGGACCGCGTCCACCGCCGCCCGGGCCAGCACCATGACCATGAACACCGCCGTGAAGCCGAGCCAGGACTGGTTGAACGCGAACAGCCAGCGTAGATCGTGGTAGGCCGCGAGCGGCGGGAGCGCGGTGACCTGCGGCGCAAGCGGCCGGGCCCAGGGCGCGAGGAAGGAAAGCACGATCGCTTCCGCCATCGCTCCCCCCGCGGAGAACGCGATGAGTCCCCGGTGCCGGAAGAACCCGGCCACAGCCGCCTCCCGTATGCCTTTGCCCCCGCTTCGGCTGGTTTCAGCCTAACGCGCGCAAGTGCGCCGACCCGCTATCGGGGTGCAACCGGTGACGGCCTCCGGTTAATCCCGCGATAGCGGGATCTCGTGCTTAAAGACCGAGAACTTGGGTGTACCGCGCCAGCGCGGCGAGCTGAGCTTCCAGGCGGGCCACGGCGGCCTGCGATGTCTGCATCCGCCGCGCCACCTCGGCCCGCGACAGACCCAGTTCAGCGCGGCGACCGGCGAGTACGGCGATCAGTTCACCGCCGCTCGGAGGTGCTTCGCCCTGTTCACCGGTTGCGGCGACCTCCGGCCGGACGGGCGGGCGGCCCGGCAGGCGCACCTCCATGCTCCGCGGCCGGCCCGCGGCCCGGTGCAGGTAGCCGGTGCGCTGGAGGACGCTGAGCTGGTACAAGACACTCGACGTGCTGGTCAGGCCGACCGAGTCGGCGATCTCCTGCATTGACGGCGGGTATCCGCGGTCTAGCACCGAGTCCCGGATCACCTGGAGTATCTTGCGCTGCCGCCAGGTCAGCACGTGGTCGGGATCGGGCCTGTCCGGCGTGGCCACGACCACGACCGGCACACTGCCTTTCGGCTTGCGGCCCGGCCGCCCCTTAGGCCGGGAATTGCCGCCAGGACTGGCAGGCCGGGCCTGCGCAGCAGAGTCGGTCATTGTCATCACGCTCCTGGTCAAATACGGAACATGAGATTACCTCTCGGTACCGACATTTCACCGTCCGAGCATGTCGAACTAGAACTCGAATCCGCCTGATCTGCCATTGCGGTCGGCGAGCAGCCCGGCCAGGGCCGAGACCGCGATCTCGGGCGGCGTCCGCGATCCGATGTTGAGCCCGATCGGCCGGTGCACCCGGGCGATCTCCTCCGGCGGGACGCCGAGGTCGGTGAGCAGCTGCACGTGCGGCCCGGCGTGCCGCGGGTTGCCCATGACCCCGATCCACCGTGCCTTGGTGGCCAGCGCATCCCGGAGCATGAGGCCGAGCTCGGGCCGGTGGTGGTCGGTGACGATCACGTCCGCGGTGTTGTCGAGGTCGTCTGGGGCGGCCGTCAGCAGCGGGAATCCGAGCGCAGCGGCGCCGGCCGCGCGCGCCGGGTCCGGTTCCAGCAAGAACCCGCGGAACCCCAGGTCCGCACCGTACCGGAGCAGGTAGCCGGCGACTGGCGAGGCGAAGACCGCGACCAGCGTGCGCTCGGCCGACTCGCGGGCCCCGGTGGCGGGGGCGACGGCTCCGTGGGCGACCGCGCAGGCCGAGTCTTCGTCGTGGTGATGGGTGTGCTCGGTCATGGCAGCTAGTCTCGCACGGCGTTGCTCACTCGATCACTACCCGCAGCCGCTCGTGGGCCGCGGCCAGCGCGTGCTCGACCCGGTCCTGGGTGTCACCCTCGGCAAAGACGAAGCCCAGGTAGCGGTCGCCATCGGGCAGCGGGCGGACGTGCTGGCCGACGGGAATGGTGATGCTGAGGCCGGTGATGCCGGGGGTGGCGGCGGCTTCGGCCCGCCCTTCGACAGCCCGCAGCACGCCGGGCCACGGGACGGGCAGCATGAGCACTCCGGAGGGCCGGCCGTCGCGGTGACCGGGGATCGGCCGGCCCAGGGCGTGAGCCAGCACCAGCTCTTCCAGGCTGGTGCCGCCGGGGAACCGCAGCGCGCGGGAGCACAGGCCGCCGATGCAGCGGGCCGCCAGTTCGAGCATGACCGGCCGGGCCTGGCCGCCGCGCTGGCCGATGCGCAACTCGGCGTGAACGGGACCGTGGCTGAGGCCGAGGGCCCGGGCGGCGTACCCGGCGGTGGCGAGGGCAACGTCGAGCACCGGCCTGGGAAGCCGGGAGGGGGTGATCAGCAGCGTCTCCTCGAAGGTGGGCCCGTCCGGGGTCCAGGGCTTGTCGAAGACGGCGGTGACGGCCAGCGCTCCCCCGGTAAGCAGGCCGTCGATGCTGAGTTCCGGTCCTGGAACGTACTCCTCGATCAGCAGCGGCTCGTCTGACGGGCGGCCCGCCGCCGCCAGGACCTCGCGGACCCGCCGGGCCGCCACGACGACCGCTGCCGGGTCGTCGGCGCGCAGGACCCCCTGGCTGGCGCTGAGCGAGGTGGCCTTGACCACGCACGGAAACCCGACTACGGCGGCTGCGCGCCGCAGATCAGCTTCACTGGCGGCGGCGGGCACCGTGCGGAAGGCCGGCTGGGCTACCCCGGCGGCTGCCCACCGGGACCGCTGCGCCGCCTTGTCCCCGGCGGCGAGCAGCGCGTCGACCGGATTGTGCGGCAGCCCCATCCGCCCGGCGACCACCGCCGCCAGGACCAGCATCGGGGTGTCGGCAGCCACCACCGCGGCGACCGGACCGACCCTGGTCATGATCAGGTCGGCGGAGCGCTCGGGATCCTCGGGGCGGACCGGCACGACCGGACGGCCGCCCAGCGGCAGCGCCCCGTCGCTGCCGACGATCACGTCGAGTCCGAGCCGGGCGGCCGCGGTGACGAAGTCAGCCGCGCGGTAGGTGCGAGCCGGCACCAGGAGCAGGACCCGCGGCGCGGTCACCTCTTCTCCGGGGAGAAGAACGGCTGCGTTCCTGCTTCGTGTTCGGTGACGTCCAGCACGCCGATGACGCCGGGCAGGCGAGCCCGGAGCAACGGCTCGATGCCCTGCCGCACGGTCACTTCGGCCAGGCTGCAGCCCTGGCAGCCGCCGTCGAGGCGGACGGAGATCCAGCCTTCGTGCACGCCGGCCAGGACTACCCGGCCGCGGTGGGCCGCGACGGCCGGGTTGACCTCGGTGTCGATCACGCGACGGACCTGCTCGGCCAGATCCCCGCCGGGGCCGGCCGGCGCGGGGCCCGGGGCCACGATCCGGATACCGGTGATGGCGGGGACGGCGGCGCGGACCTGCGCCTCGATGCGCGCAGCCAGCGGCAGGACCGCGCCCGGAGATCCGGTCAGCTCCAAGGTGGCGATACCGTCCCGGACGCCGGTCACCCGGACCGACCCGCCGCGGGCGATGATCGAGGGCAGCAGGCTCTTGCCCAGGGCGACGGCGACCTGCCCGGTCAGGCCCGCCGCCGCAGGCGGCCAAGGCAGCTCCGCCGCCGCAGGCGGCCTGGGCTGCTCGGTCATGTCCTGGCCTCGCGCAGCGCGGTGTCGAGGTCGGTGATCAGGTCGCCGACGGCCTCGATGCCGATCGACAGCCGAAGCAGGTCGGCGGGCACCGGTGAGGACGGACCCTCCATCACCGCGCGGTGCTCGATCAGGCTCTCCACACCGCCCAGCGACGTGGCCCGCTTGAACACCCGGACCGCCTTGAGGACCGCGCTGGCGTGCTCGGCGCCCCCGGCCAGCCGGATCGACAGCATGCCGCCGAACCCGCCGCTCATCTGGCGGACCGCGATCTGATGGCCGGGATGGGAGGGCAGCCCGGGGTACAGCACCTCGGTCAGCGCCGGATGCCCGGACAGCTCGGTGGCGATGGCCAGGGCGCTGTCGCAGGCCCGGTGCACGCGCAGGAACAGCGTGCGCATGCCCCGCTGCAGCAGCCAGGCCTCGAACGGCCCGGGCACGGCGCCGGCGTTGCGACGCCAGGACCGGATCCGTTCCCAGAACGGATCCCGGCGGGCGGTCAGCACCGCGCCGGCCAGGACGTCGCTGTGGCCGTTCAGGTACTTGGTCGCGGAATGCACGACCAGGTCGGCACCGTGCTCGAACGGCCTGGTGAGCACGGGAGTCGCCACCGTGTTGTCCACTACCACCCGGACCCCGGCGGCGTGCGCGAGGGCAGTCACCGCGGCGATGTCGGTGACCTCCCACATGGGATTGGCCGGGGTCTCCACCCACAGCAGGCGGGTCCGGCCCGGGCGGATCGCGGCCGCCAGGGCGCCGAGGTCGCTGGTGTCGGTGAACTCCACGTCCAGGCCCCAGGTGAGGGCGAACTCGGCCAGCCACTTCCGCACCCCCCAGTAGAGCACCCGGGAGACCAGCACGTGGTCGCCGGGAAGCAGGGACTGGAAGACGGCGGTGGCCGCGGCCATGCCCGAGGCGAACAGGGCACAGGCGCAGCCGGTGCCCTCCAGCGCGGCGAGGAGCCGCTCGGCGAGTTCGTAGGTGGGGTTGTCGGCCCGGGTGTACACGCGGTCCTGCGGGTAGGAGCCGTCCGGCTGCCGCTCGTAGTTCGTGGCCAGGCTGATGACGGGGGCCAGGCCGCCGGAGACCGGGTCGGCCGCACCCAGAGCCTGAGCGGCCAGCGTCTCCGGTGATACAGGTCGCTGCTCCACCAGCCTCCTTCTTCCCTTGGGTATCGTGCAGGCGTGATCTCTCGTGACGATATCCGCCGCTGCTACGACACGATCCGCCCGTTCATCCGCCGGACCCCGGTGATCGAGGTCGGCCTCGGCGACCTCGACGAGACGGCCGCGGACCTGCCCAGCGGCACGCTCAAGCTCGAGCAACTGCAGTGCGCGGGCGCGTTCAAGGCCCGGGGCGCGTTCACGAACCTGCTGCTGCGGCAGGTGCCGCCCGCCGGGGTGGTGGCGGCGTCCGGCGGCAATCACGGCGTGGCGGTGGCCTACGCCGCACACCGGCTCGGGATCCCGGCCAAGATCTTCGTGCCCACCGTGTCCGCGCCGACCAAGATCGAGCGCATCCGTCAGCTCGGCGCCGACCTGGTGGTCACCGGCGAGCGGTACGCCGACGCGCTGACCGCGGCGCAGGAGTGGGAACGCCGTTCGGGCGCGATGAGCGTGCACGCCTACGACCAGCGCGAGACCATCTTGGGCCAGGCCACTTTGGGACTGGAGCTGGCCGAGCAGGCCCCGGGCCTGGATACCGTGCTGGTGCCGGTCGGCGGTGGTGGCCTGCTGGCCGGCGTCGCCTCCTGGTTCGCGGGCGACATCCGGGTGATCGGGGTGGAACCCGAGGGCGCGCCGACGCTCAGCTACGCCCGGGCCGCGGGCCAGCCCGTCGACGCCCCGGCGGGCAGTGTCGCGGCGGACGCCCTGGCCCCCCGGCGGATCGGCGAGCTGGTGTTCCCGATCACCCAGTCCTACGTCGACGACGTGCTCCTGGTCGACGACGCCTCGATCCTGGCCGCGCAGCGGGCCCTGTGGCAGGCGTTCCGGGTTGCCGCCGAGCCAGCGGCCTCGGTCGGGATCGCGGCCCTGCTGTCCGGCACGTACAAGCCCGGGCCCGGCGAGCGTGTCGCGGTGGTGATCAGCGGCGCCAACATGTCGCCTGCCCAGCTCGCCTAGCACCGCTCGGCTAGCACCGCTCGGCTGCACACTGGAGGCGAGGCGGCCGACCGCATCTGATGCTTGCGCCGCGCAAGTGATCTAGCGGAAGGTCGGGTACGCGGCGTCCGGTTCGTCCCCGGGTACCGGGCCGTCGCGGCCGGAAAGGGCCTCGGCGTCTTGCTGGACGCCGCGCTTGAGACCGCGCAGGGCCACGAGCGCGGCCGCCCCCATGATCACGGCCATGGCGATCAGCACGTCCCGGGTCGCTCCGGCGAAATCGGCCCGGATGAACGGCGGGATCGCGGACGGGTTGCCGTTACCGCCCTGCAGCTGGGCGATCTTGGCCGCCTCAGCGGCGGCCGCGGGACCGGGCAGGCCCTTGCCGGTCAGCGAGGAGGTGATCGCGGACCGGAATTCCGAGATCAAGATCGTGCCCAGGATGGCGAAGCCGAGGCTGGCGCCGTAGTTGCGGACCGTCTGGGTGATGCCCGTGGCCTCGCCGTAGGAGTACCGGGAGGCCCGGTTGACCGCGTCGGTGTTGGCCTGGCCGAGCATGAGGCCCATGCCCGCCCCGGCCAGGACGATGTAGGGCACCTGGGGGCCGGAGTGCAGGTCGCTGACCTTGCTGGCCCACAGCGCGAACCCCACGCAGGCCAGTATGCAGCCGAGGACGACCGGCCGCTTGGCTCCGGCGCGGTCCAGCATCCGGCCGCCGATCTGGGCGCAGACCACGAAGCCGAGGAAGAAGTACAAGATGAGCAGGCTGGCCGTGGTGGCCTTCTCGCCTAGCGCGATCTGCCCGTAGACGCTGGCGAAGAAGAACACCGGGATGAACGCCATCATCGCGATGAACAAGACGACGTTCTCCACCGCGAACGCCCGGTTGCTGAAGATGTGCATGTTGATCAGCGGTGACCCGGTCCGGAGCTCCACGGACACGAACACGGCCAGGATGACCAGGCCGACGACGATGCAGATCTCGATGGCCGGGTTGCTCCAGCCCCAGATCGAGGACTGCTGGAGGCCGAACACGCTCAGTCCCACGCCGGCCACGATCAGGGCCAGACCCCGGTAGTCCATCCGGGCGGGCCTGGCGTCATTGGCCGGCTTGGAAATGGCGATCAGGGCCAGGGCGACCAGGGCGACCGGCACGTTGATCCAGAAGATGGCGCGCCAGGTCCATTCCAGCAGGTAGCCGCCGGCGATCGGGCCGATGGCGGTCAGCCCGCCCGCGATGCCGAAGAACAGGGCCAGGGCCCGGCCACGGGAGCGCAGGTCAAAGGTCTGCACCACGATGGCCAGCGCGGCCGGGAACATGATCGCCCCGCCCGCGCCCTGGACCGCGCGGAAGGCGACCAGCCAGGTTTCGGCGGCCGCGCCGCTGGGGGTCAGGCCGCACAAGGCCGAGGACCCGGCGAAGATGATCACTCCCAGGATCACCATCGTCCGGTGGCCCACGGTGTCGGCCAGCCGCCCGCCGAACGCGAACAGCGCCGCCAGCGCCAGCAGGTAGGCGTTGATCGCCCACTGCATACCGCTGCTGGACAGGCCCAGGTCGGCCTGGATCTTGGGGGCGGCGATCGAGACGATCGTCTGGTCGATGAAGGTCATCGCGACCGCGAAGATCATCGCGGTCAAGATCAGGCTCTTGGATCGCCCGCCGGCGGCGGGGCTACCGCTGACGCTCATGGTGTTCTCTCCGCTCTGGTCATGTCATCTCGCGCTCCAGTATGGAATCCGAGGGCACTGGTCAGGGCGCCGGCTCTCCGGCTGGATGAGCGCGGATAAAGTCGGCGATCACGGTGCCGAGCCGTTCGCCCGCGTCTTCCTGGAGGAAGTGGCCGGCCCCGGCGATCACCGGGTGCGGCACGCCCGCCGCGCCCGGGACCGTGCGGGCCAGGATCGGTCCCATGGCCCCGGTAATGGGATCCCGATCGCTGAACGCCACCAGGAACGGGTTGTCCCAGGCGGACAGGCGCCGCCAGGCGGCCCGGTTGGCCTCGGACGCCGGGTCATCGGGGGTGGTCGGCACCAGGTTCGGCATGGCCCGCACCGCGGCCATGGACGCCGGGTCGGGAAACGGCGCCTCGTAGGCGGCCAGCACCTCGGGGGCCAACATGGTCTGGCAGCCGGACTGCACGAGCCGGGACACGCTCAGCTCGGGCGCGGTGCGGACCACCTCACGGAACCGGAGCCAGACGTCGGGCATAGGCTGGTCACCGGTGGGCAGGCCGGTGTTGGCCGCCACCACGCGGGCGAACCGGTCCGGGTGCTCGGCCACCAGGCGCAGCCCGATCAGGCCGCCCCAGTCCTGCCCGACCAGGGTCAGCCCGCGCAGGTCCAGCCGGTCGAAGGCGAGCGCGCGCATCCACTCCACGTGCCGGGCGTAGCTGTGATCCGCGACATCGGCCGGCTTGTCCGAACGGCCGAACCCGGCCAGGTCGGCCGCGATGACCCGCAGCCCGGCGTCGGCCAGGACCGGCATGACCGTGCGGTACAGGAACGACCAGCTGGGCTCGCCGTGCAGCAGCAGCACCGGCTCGCCGCCGGGCGGCCCGGCCTCCACGTAGGCCAGCCGCAGCCCGCCGACGTCGGCGTAGCGGGGCGGATAGCCGAAGCCGGGCAGATCGGCGAAACGGTCCTCGGGCGTGCGCAGCACCTGCATCCCGCCATGCTGTCACGAAAGGCCGCAACGTAGTGAAACCCGGGTTTCACCACCCTCTATGGCAGTGAAACCCGGGTTTCATCACATAAGCCATACCCGGTTAGGGCTGGGCCCACTTCTGGTTGGCGCCGACCTTGCAGCTGAAGACGATCAGCTGGGTGCCGTTCTTGGTCGAGGAGCGCGGGTCGTCCAGGCACAGCGTGTTGCTGTGGGACTGCAGCCGGATCTCGCCGTTGGCCAGCTCGCTCCACTTCTCGTTCGAGCCGCCGTTGCACGTGTACAAGATCACGTGACCGCCGCTGCCCGCGTTGCCCTGGTCGTTCAGGCACTTGCCGTTGTGGATGAACTCGTTGTTGCTGAACTTCCAGTTCTGCGCCGGGTCAGAGCTGCTGCAGGTCCAGATCACGACCTGCGCCCGGTTGGACGAGCTGTTGCCCTTGTCGTCCATGCACTTGCCGCCAAAACCCTTGACCGGGTGCACCGAACCGCCCGCGGGCGTGGAGCCGGCTGGCGTGTAGGTCAGCGTGCCGGTGTAGTCGATCTTCGGGGTGATGTCGTGGACCGGCAGGCTGATGCCAGCGTTCACGTTGCACTTGCCGTCCCGGGCAGCGGCGGGCAGCGGCGCCAGCGGCAGGGTCAGCAGGGTCGCGGCGTTGTCGGTAGCACCCTCCTCGTTCTGCGTGCCGGCACTGTCGGTGCAGGACAGCGACCAGCTCACATTGACCTGCTCGCTGGCGCTGCCCGAATCCACGCTCACCGTGATCGAGCTCGCCGCGGGAACCACCGTGTCCAGGTTGCAGATGAAGCTGTTACTCGTGTTTCCGCCGCAGGCGGCGGCGAAGTTGTCGGCGCTGGCACTTTGCAGGCTCGCGCCGACCGCCCCGGCCGCGAGCAGGCCGCTCACCGCCGAATAGATGACAAAACGACGAATTCCCCGGATCATCAACTGCCTCTCTACGATTCTTAGGCCCCATGCTCCCCGCCGCAGGCCACGGAACAATAGGCACCGGTTTACACCCGCAGCCCGGGCACCGCCCGCAGAACGGCGATTTATGCCCGGGTGACAAACTCTGCGTGACGGGTGGCGGCGGGCCAGCTAAGGGTGCTTCCACTTCTGGTTGGAGCTGTCCGTGCAGGTGTAGACGATCAGCTGGGTGCCGTTCTGGGTCGAGGAGCGCGGGTCGTCCAGGCACAGCGTGTTGCTGTGGGACTGCAGCCGGATCTCGCCGTTGGCCAGCTCGCTCCACTTCTCGTTGGAGGCGCCGTTGCAGGTCCACAGGATCACCTTGCTGCGGATGCCGCCGTTGCCCTGGTCGTTCAGGCACTTGCCGTTGTGGATGAACTCGTTGTTGCTGAACTGCCAGTTCTCGGCCGGGTCGGAGTTGCCGCAGGTCCAGATCACGACCTGCGCCCGGTTGGACGAGCTGTTGCCCCTGTCGTCCAGGCACTTGCTGCCGAAACCCACGACGTGCGGCGGGTTGCTGGTGGTGGTCGGCGACGGACTGGGCGACGGGCTGGCGGACACGGCCGACGTGAAGCTCAGCGCGACGGTGAACGGATCCTTGGTCGTGTTGGTGGTCGGCAGGTTCACGGTCACCGTCACCTGGCACGTGCCATCGGCGGCGGTGGCGGGCAGCGGCGTCAAGGCTTCGGTCAGGGGCGTCATGCCGGTCTCACCGCCCTTCGCCTGCGGCGAAGTGCCGTTGGCGTCCGAGCAAGTGAACGTATAAGCGGTCGTGACGGCCTCGCTGGCGTTGGCGGTGGCGGAGTTGTCAGTCACGCCCACTGTCATCGTGGCCGGCGTGGAAATGTTCGCTGACACAGTGCACTCAAAGGCCTTAGGGGTGCTGTCCGCAGCCCCTATGCAGCGGCCGACCACGCCGTCCGCGTGGGCCACTCCCATGGTTGCGGTTACTGCTCCGGCGGCGATCAGGCCACTCACGGCCGTATAGACGACAAGACGACGAATTCCCCGCATCATCAACTGCCTCTCTACGTTGTTTATGTCCCATACTCCCCAAGCAGGACGCTGAACAATAGGCACCGGTCTACACCCGATGCTCTGGCACCGCCCGTAAAACGGGGATTTATGCCCCGGTGACTAGCTCGGTGTACAGGGCCGCGGTCTGGGCCGCGATGGCGGCCCAGCCGAACTCGGCGACCGCGCGCTTGCGGCCCGCCTGGCCCATCGCCGCGGCCCGGTCCGGGTCGCGGACCAGCGCGTTCAGCGCCTCGGCCAGAGGCTCAGGTTCGCCCGGCGGCACCAGCAGGCCGGTCTCGCCGTCGGCCACGACCTCGGGAATCCCGCCCGTCCGCGACCCGGCGACCGCGGTACCGCACGCCATGGCCTCCAGGTTCACGATCCCGAGCGGCTCGTAGACCGACGGGACGGCGAACACCGTAGCGTGCGTGAGCAGCTGGATCACCTCGCGCTTGGGCAGCATTTCCGGGATCCAGATCACCCCGGATCTGGTGGCCCGCAGGCCGTCCACCAGGCCGGTCACCTCGGCCTCGAGCTCCGGGGTGTCGGCCTGGCCCGCGCACAGCACGAGCTGGGCCGCAGGGTCGAGCCCAGCGGCGGCCCGGAGCAGCACCGGCACGCCCTTCTGCCTGGTGATCCGGCCGACGAAGATCACGTAGGGGCGGCTCAGATCGATGCCGTACCGCTCCAGGACATCGGTGTTCGGGTCCGGTTGGTATTCGGTGGTGTCTATCCCGTTGCGGATAACCCGGATTCGTTCGGCCGAAATCTCGGGGTAAGCGGTCAGGATATCGGCGCGCATGCCGTCCGAGACGGCCACCACAGCGGCCGCCGAGGCCGCCGAGACCCGCTCGCACCAGGTCGAGAGATGGTAACCGCCGCCGAGTTGTTCGGCCTTCCACGGCCGCAGCGCCTCGAGCGAGTGCATGGTCATGACGTGCGGGATCCCGTACAACATGGCGGCCAGGTGGCCGCCCAGATTGGTGTACCAGGTGTGCGAGTGGACCAGCTGAGCGCGGCCCCCGGGAGTGGACAGAGCCGCGGTCATGGACAGGTCGGTGGAGATCACCTGGAGCGCCTGGTTGGCATCGGCCAGCAGGTCCCAGGGCCGGTGGGCCACGGCGTCCGGGCGGTCTGCGCCCTGGCAGTGCACGGTCAGGTCGACCAGCGGGGCCAGGTCGCGGGCCAGGTAGGTGACGTGCACCCCGGCGCCGCCGTACACCTCCGGCGGGTACTCGCGGGTCAGCAGGGCGACCCGCAGCCGGCCGGTGGCGGGCAGGGTCACGGCACGACCTCCTGGCCCTTGCCCACGACGGTGATGCCGTCGGCCGAGACCACGAAGCCGCGCTGCCGGTCGCGCTCCTTATCGACGCCGACCTGCGCCCATTCGGGCACGATGACGTTCTTGTCGATGATCGCGTTCCTGACCACCGCGTGACGGCCGACCTTGGTGTTGTGCAGCAGCACCGACCGTTCGACCGTGGCCCAGCTGTTCACCCGCACGCCGGGTGAGAGCACGGACTGGCGCACCAGGCCGCCGGAGATCACGACGCCCGGGCTGACCAGGCTGTCCACGGCCCGCCCGACCCGGTCCCCCGCGTCGTGGACGAACTTGGCCGGCGGCAGCGACGGCACGTGGGTCAGGATCGGCCACTTCTCGTTGTACAGGTTGAAGATCGGCTCGACCGCGCACAGGTCCATATGGGACTCGAAGTAGGAGTCGAGCGAGCCGACGTCCCGCCAGTAGCCCGCGTCCCGCGAGGTCGCCCCCGGGACCTGGTTGAGGCTGAAGTCGTACGCCTGCGCGTTGCCGTTGCGCACCAGGTTGGGGATGATGTTGCCGCCGATGTCGTGCCGGCTCGAGTCGTCGTCGGCGTCCTTGCGCAGCGCGTCGACCAGCACGTCGGTGTCGAACACGTAGTTGCCCATGGACGAGTAGCTCAGGTCGGGGTTACCCGGCATGGGCGGCGGGTCGGCGGGCTTCTCCAGGAACGCGTCGATGGTCCGGCCGTCCGCCGCGACGTCGATGATGCCGAACGCCGAGGCTTCATCCCGCGGCACCGGTATCGCCGCCACCGTCACCCCGGCGCCGTGCTCGATGTGGTGCTCGATCATCTGCTGGGGATCCATCCGGTACACGTGGTCGGCGCCGAAGACGATCACGATGTCGGGCTGCTCGTCGTTGATCAGGTTCATCGACTGGAAGATGGCGTCCGCCGAGCCGGTGTACCAGTGCGGGCCGAGCCGCTGCTGGGCCGGGACCGGTGTCACGTAGTTGCCGAGCAGGGAGCTCATCCGCCACGTGGTGGAGATGTGCCGGTCCAGGCTGTGGCTCTTGTACTGGGTCAGCACGCAGATCTTGCGGATGCTGGCGTTGGCCATGTTGGACAACGCGAAATCGATCAGCCGGTACAGCCCGCCGAACGGCACCGCCGGCTTGGCGCGATCCGCGGTCAGCGGGCTGAGCCGGGTGCCCGCACCGCCAGCGAGCACGATTCCCAGTACCGACCGTTCCGGCATGATCGCTCCCTATCGCGGTTCGTGATTACTTGTCATGCTCTCCCGCGTCAGGGACGACGGGGAAGATCTCGCTCACGGTCTCCATCTCCATCTCCATCTCGACGGCGGGCGGCGTGCCGGGGGTCCTGGAATTGGTAGCCTGCCACGCCTCGCGGACCAGCACCTGCAAGGCTCCGGCCAGCGGAATAGCCAGCAGCGCCGCGACAAAGCCACCGAACAGCCCGCCGACCAGGTTGCCCAGCTCGGCGCCGACCAAAACCGCGAGCAGCACCAGGAGCGGGTTGATCTTGACCGTCCGGCTCATGATGATCGGGTTCAGGATGTGGTTCTCGATCTGGGTGTAGGCCAGGAACACGACCAAGGTGACCACCCCGGCGGTGAGGCCCTGGCTGAAGAAGGCGAACAGGACCGTCGGGATTCCGGCCAGGGCTCCGCCGATCATGGGCAGGAAGTCCACCAGGGCGACCCACAGGCCCCATAGGAGCGGGAACGGCACGCCCACGATCAGCAGCGTCACGAACACCACGGTCCCGGCGATGAGCGAGGTCAGCAGGTTGCCCAGCATGTACCCGGTGACGCTCTGGCTGACCTCGGAGCCGATCCGGGTGACGGTGGCCGCGCGCTCCGGCCGCATCTGGCCGAGGAGCCACTTGCGCATCTTGGGCGCTTCGAGCAGCAGGAGCAGGACCAGGACGAAGATCGTGAACAGCTCGAGCAGCAGGGAGATGGCGCCCTTGCCGACGGTGAGGACCGGCTTGCTGAGCGACTCGGCGTAGGTCACGAGCTTGGGCGCGTTCTTCTGCACCCAGGCCTGGACGTGGTACTTGGTGGCGAGGTGACCGATCCAGCCCGTGCCGTGCTCGGCGCTCGTGACGTAGCCGGGCAGCTTGCCGGCCAGGTCGGTGATCCCGTTGACCAGCGGATTGCCGAACTCGTAAGCCAGGACGGCGAAGACCACCAGGGCTCCGAGGGTGACGATCGTCACCGCCAGGCCCCGGCGCGGGATCCGCCGCTGCAGCAGGACCACGATCGGGTTGAGCAGCAGCGCGACGAACCCCGCCACGACGATCAGCAGCACGATGGTCCGCAGCCGGTAGAGCAGCTGCCCGGCCAGGTAGGCGGCCGCTACCACCGCGACGGTGACCAGTATGGTCCGCAGCGGCACGCGCCGAGCGTCGGCGTACTTGAACAGCCGAGCGATCCGGCCGTGCGGTGGAGACTGATCGGTCACCTGCCAAGCATGCCAGGTTACGAGGGCGCCGCAAGGGTCCGGGAAAGTAACACGCCTGGCCGTCCGGGCTAAGCAAAGACCTCTATTTCCCGAACGGGCCGTGGTTCACCCGTCTCGGCCCAGGATCGTCACCGGGAGCCGGCGCGGCCCGCGTACCTGCCCGGCCGACCAGGTGACGGCGGCCGGGTCGGACAGCTCGAAGTCCGGGTAGCGGGCCAGCCACTCCTCCAAGGCGATCCGCAGTTCCATCCGGGCCAGGTTCGATCCCAGGCAGCGATGCCGGCCGAGCCCGAACGCCGCGTGCCGGTTCCTGGCCCGGTCGAGCTGCACCAGGTCCGGGTTCTCGAAGGCGGCCGGATCCCGGTTGGCGGCCGGGAACGGCAGCAGCAGCCAGTCGCCCTCCTTGAACGGATGGCCGTGGAAGTCGAAGTCCTTGGCCACCAGGCGGGCCATCGTGACCGGCGCGTACGCGCGCAGGAATTCCTCCAGGGCGGTATCCATCAGCGCCGGTTCGCTGGCCAGGCGGCTGCGGTCCTCGGGGTGCTGGGCCAGGTGCCACAGGGAGGCGCCGATGGCCGACCAGGTGGTGTCGATCCCGGCGATCATCAGCAAGGTCATGGTGCCGCGGATGTGCTCCACCGGGAGCTTCTGGCCGCCGATCTCGGCCTCGAGCAAGAACGAGGTGAGGTCGTCACGCGGCCGGGCGCGGTGGTCCTCGATCTGGGCGTCCATGTACTCGTCGACCGCGGCGAACCGCTCCTCCCGCTCCTCCTGGGGCAGGTCGACCTCCTCCAGGACCAGGCGGATGAAGCCGCGGAACAGGTCGGCGTCCTCCTGGGGGAAGCCGAGGTACTTGACGATGACCCGCACCGGGACGTGCTGGGCGTACTCGAGTGAGGCGTCGAAGGCGTCCCGGCCGTCGGTGGCTTTCAGCAGCTCCCGGCACAGGTCCCGGGTGAACGGCTCGAGGGCGGCGGTCGGCTTGGGCGTGAACGCGGGCAGCAGCATCCGGCGCACCAGGCCGTGGTAGGGCGGGTCCGAGCTGATCGGCGGGGCCAGCCCGATCGGCGCGGGCAGGTCCTCGGGCCCGGGCCGCCGCGCGCTGACCACGACCGAGCGGGAGGTGAAGTGCTCGTGGTCGTAGGCGACCTCGGAAACCAGGTCGTGGCTGACCGGCAGCCACGCGCCGCCGTACCGCTCGCTGTGCGCGACCGGGCACCGCTGCCGCAGGTCCTCCCAGATCGGGTACGGGTCGTTGACCCACGCGGGGTCGGTATGGTCGAAGTCGTCGGCGAAATCCCCGACCGGGGGGTGATGGCTGATCACTGCGTGGCCTCCGCTGCCTGCGTCACCTCGGCCTCGGTCACCTCAGTGAGCGAGATGGCGAGCTCGGGGCAGTTGGCCACCGCCAGCCGGGCCAGGCCGACCTGGCCGGCGGGCACCAGGCCCCCGCCGACTTCGCTGGACATGCCCAGGTCATCCAGTTCGAACAGGTCCGGGGACACGCTGTAACAGCGGTTGTGTCCCTGGCACTTGTCCGGATCGACGTGGACGCGGAAGGTCGCGTGGGTCACGGTGCCCCCTGGATCAGCGGCTGCCTTTCACCTAGGCTAACTCGGCCGGGCCGGTTGGCGATGCGGACAGCTAGTCTTGGCCGGATGATCGCGGCTTCGCACCCTGCGCCCGCTCCGGTCGCGGTGTTTTCCCTGGGCGGAACCATCGCGATGACCAAGGCCCCGGGTGAGGCCGGCGGCGTCGTCCCGGCGCTCAGCGGGCAGCAGCTGCTCGACGCGGTGCCGGGGCTGGCCGATCTAGGCGCGGCCATCCGGGTACGCGAATTCCGGCGGGTACCCGGGGCTTCCCTGACGATCGCCGACATCTTCGACCTGGCCGGCCGGATCGCGGAGGAGGTCGGCTCCGGCGCGGCCGGAATCGTGGTGACCCAGGGCACGGACACGATTGAGGAGACCGCCTTCCTGCTCGACCTGCTGCACCCGGGCGCCGAGCCGGTCGTGGTCACCGGAGCGATGCGCAACCCGGCCGCGGCCGGGGCCGACGGGCCGGCGAACATCGCGGCGGCGGTGCGGGCGGCGGCCAGCCCGGCGCTGCGCGGCACGGGCTGCGTGGTGGTGATGGCCGACGAGATCCACGCCGCGCGCTACGTCCGCAAGGCCGACGCCACCAGCATCGCCGCGTTCACCTCCCCGTCGGCCGGGCCGATCGGCCGCATCGTCGAAGGCCAGGTCCGGCTGCTCACCAGGCCAGAAGGACGGTTTACGCTGGCCGTGCCGGGCCCGCCCAGGCCGGTTCGCACCGCGCTGGTCGTGATGACCCTGGGCGATGACGGCGAGCTGCTGCGGGCCGCGAGCGGACGTTTCGACGGGCTGGTGGTCGGGGCGTTCGGTGCCGGGCACGTGCCCGCCGCCACCGTCCCGGTCCTGGCCAGCCTGGCCCAGCAGATCCCGGTCGTCTTCGCTTCGCGCACCGGCGGCGGACCGGTGCTCGCGGCCACTTACGGCTTCGCGGGTTCTGAGCAGGACCTGCTCGGCCGGGGGTTGATCGGCGCCGGGTTCCTCGACCCGGTCAAGGCCAAGCTGCTGCTGCACGCCCTGCTCGCGGGCGGCGCCGGCCGCGAGCAGATCGCCGCCGCGTTCGCGGCCGCCGGTCGAGGTCGGGCCTGACGCAACCGGTTCTTGATGGGTTCTTCACAGACCCTTAACCTGCACCCTGCTTCGATCGCGATCCATGCAGAACCGATATGAGCCTCCGACAGATCCGGCCGGGGAGGCGCCGGGCGCCACGCGTTCGGCCGGGCTGCGCCGCCTGTCCCGCCTGACCTGGCGGGCCACGCAGCTCAGCGCGGTCACCGCCGTGGGCTTCGCCACCCTGTTCGCGCGCACCGCTCCGGCCCAGACGGCCACTGCGGCCAGCGCGGCCACCGGCACCGAGCCGTCCGCGTCGGCCTCGTCCCCGGCCTCGGCCGGAACGCCGAGCCAGGCAGCCAGCCAGCACGGCAAGAGACTCCGGGCGGGCGCGTCCGGCGTGCGGCCCACCGTGCGGGCCGGCCAGTCCGCGAGCCCGTCGGGCAGCGGCTCGCGTTCGCCGAGCCCGTCGAGCTCGTCGGGTTCTTCGAGCTCGACGAGCGGGTCGCGGAGCTCATCGGCGTCGCCCACGCTCGCCCCGCCCAGCTCGGCTCCGGCGCCGGCTCCGTCGACCAGTTCCGCGCCCGCCCCGAAGCCGACCGTGTCCAGCTCGTCGCACGCGGGGGGCTGATGCCGACCGCCGCGCCCGCCTCGCGAACCTTCCGGGCCCTCGGCACGTTCGCGACGCTGCTGGTCACCGATCCGGACTACCTGGAACCGGCCTGCGATCTGCTCGGCGCCGAACTGGACGCGATCGACGCGGCCTGCTCGCGGTTCCGCGCCGACTCCGAACTCTGGCGGGTCAACCACGCGCGGGGCCGCCCGGTCGCGATCAGCCCGCTGTTCGGGGAGGCGCTGGGCGTGGCCCTGGCGGCCGCTGAGCTCACCGACGGGGACCTGGACCCTACCTGCGGGCAGTCCCTGATCCGGCTCGGCTACGACCAGGACTTCGCGCGGGCCCGCCAGCGCACAAGCCCCCTGCGCCAGCCGCCTCTGCCCGCGGGCGGCTGGCGCAGGGTCGCCCTCGACCAGGACCGGCGGCTGGTCACCGTGCCCGCCGGGATCGCGCTCGACCTGGGCGCCACGGCCAAGGCGCTGGCCGCGGACCGGGCGGCGGCCGCGATCCAGGCCGCCGTCGGCGGCGGCGTCCTGGTCAACCTGGGCGGCGACATCCGGGTGGCCGGAGACCCGCCCGACGGTGGCTGGCTGGTGGGAATCGCCGACGACGCCGGCTTCGACGCCAGCACGGACAGCATCGAGCCCGGCCAGGTGGTGCTGATCAGGGACGGTGGCCTGGCCACCTCGAGCACCCTGGGCCGGGCCTGGCGCCGCGGCGGGGCGGACCTGCATCACATCATCGTCCCGGCCACCGGCCTGCCCGCCGAATCCTGCTGGCGGACGGTGAGCGTGGCCGCCGCGAGCTGCGTCGGCGCGAACATCGCGAGCACGGCCGCGATCTTGCGCGACGAGCAGGCACCCGCGTGGCTGGACGAGCTGGGTCTGCCCGCGCGCCTGGTGCGTCACGACGGATCGACGGTGACCACCGGCGGGTGGCCCGCGGGAGAGGCGGGAACCACCTGAGCATCAGCCTGCACGGACCGGGCCTGTGGTACGCCACCCGGGCCACCGGCCTGGTGACCTTGCTGCTGCTGACGGCCAGCGTGCTGCTCGGCATCCTCACCGCGGGCCGGTTCTCCACCCGGCGCTGGCCCCGGTTCCTGTCCCAGGGACTGCACCGCAACGTCTCGCTCCTGGTGCTCGTGTTCCTGGCCCTGCACGTGGGCACCACGGTGATCGATACCTATACATCCATCCCGCTGAGCGCGGCGTTCATCCCATTCGTGTCCCGGTACAAGACGATCTGGCTGAGCCTGGGCGCGGTGGCGCTCGATATGCTCCTGGCCCTGGTGGCCACCAGCTTGCTCAGGGCCCGGATCGGATACCGAGGCTGGCGCCGGGTGCATTGGGTGGCGTACGCATGCTGGCCGGTCGCCCTCGCCCACGGCCTGGGCATCGGTACCGACAGGAACGCGACCTGGGTCTTCGCGCTGACCGTCGCCTGCGCCGCCGCCGTGCTGGCCGCGGGTACCTGGCGGCTCGCCGCCGTCGCCCGGCTGGAGGCGCGGTGACCACGCTGGCCCTGGCCCCGCACTGGGCACCGGCGCCGGAAGCGAGGCTGCCCCGCCTGCTGGCGGGCCTCGGCGAACGGCCCTCGAGCCTGCGGTGGCATGAGCTGCAGCACGGGCCGATGCCCACGCTGCGCCGGGCCGACCGGCTCATCGATGTCGTCGAGGCCTCGGGCCTGACCGGCCGGGGCGGCGCGGGTTTCCCGGCCGGGCGCAAGATGCGCTCCGTCGCGGCCGGGCCGGGAGCCAAGGTCCTGGTCGCCAATGGCGCGGAGGGCGAGCCTGCCAGCCTCAAGGACAAGGTGCTGCTGAGCAGGCTTCCGCAACCTGGTGCTTGACGGGATGATGCTTGCCGCGGAGGCGGTGGGCGCACGCGAGGCGTACCTGTGCGTGCACCGCACCGAGGGCGGCCTCCTGGAGGGCCTGGAACGCGCGGTTCAGGAGCGCCTGGCGGCCGGCCTGGACCCGGTGCCGATCCGGGTGACCGGCATCCCTGACCGCTACGTGTCCAGCGAGCAGTCCTCGATTGTCCAGTACCTGAACGGCGGCCCGGGGAAGCCGACCTTCGCCCCGCCGCGCCCGCACGAGCGCGGCGTGAACGGTAACCCGACCCTGGTGCACAACGTCGAGACCCTGGCTCACATGGCCCTGATCGCCCGTCACGGCGCTCGCTGGTTCCGCGGCGCCGGCTCGCCGGCCGCCCCGGGCTCGATGCTCGTCACGGTGAGCGGCGCGGTGCGCTGGCCCGGCGTCTACGAAATCGAGATGGGCACGCCTCTTGGTCAGCTCGTGATGCTGGCGGGCGGTCCCGCCGAGCCGCTGCAGGCCCTGCTGGTGGGCGGGTATTTCGGCTGCTGGCTGCCGGTCCAGGCGGCGTGGCCTGTTCCTATGACGCATGCCAGCCTGAAGGGTGCGGGCGCGGCGCTTGGGGCGGGCATCGTGATCGCGCTGCCCGCTTCCGCGTGCCCGCTCGCGGAGACCGCCCGCGTAGTGCGCTATCTGGCCGAGGAAACCGCGGGCCAGTGCGGTCCGTGCGTGTTCGGGCTGCCCGCCCTGGCCGACGCGCTGGGCGATCTGGCCTACTCCGGCGGCCGGGACGACGGCGTCGGCCGGGTCGCGGCGCTGCTCCCGCTCATCGAGCGCCGCGGCGCGTGCCGGCACCCGGACGGGGCCACCCAGCTGGTACGCAGCGTGCTCCGGGCGTTCCCGGCCGAGGTGCGGTGGCACGAGCGAACTGGGTCTTGCGACGGCGTAGGGCGGCCTCCGCTGCTGCCGTTGCCCCGCGACGAGGAACGGGATCAGGACTTCAGGTGAGCGCCACGATCCGGGTAAACCCGATCGCCTGTATCGGCCATGGCATGTGCGCCGAGCTGCTGCCCGAGCTCATCAGGCTGGACCCGTGGGGGTACCCGGTTCTGTCCTCCTCTGATGTGCCGGGGCCGCTGGAGGACCACGCCCGCCGGGCGGTGCACGCGTGCCCGGCTCTGGCCCTGCTGATGACGGAGGCGTCCGGCAGGCACCGGTGATCACCTGGCGCCCGGTGCGCGCCCGGGATCCCCTCAGTCGTCGCCCGGGCCGCCGCCGTCGTCACCCCAGCCCCCGGAGCCGCCGACCGTGGTGCTGGCGACGGGCATCCCGGCCGAGCAGGACACCATCATGGTCACCGAGTTCGCGGTGGAGTTGAACGTCACCCGCGCGGTAGGCACGGGCCCCCGGATCACGGTGCCGGCTTCGTACCCTGGGTCGGGGCTCCACGACACCAGGTACGCGCCGCCCGTACGGCAGTCGGCCACGACGGTCCCGCCCGGCGAGGTGAGGACGGTCGAGGTCGGGCTGGCGCTGGCCGTTGCGCTGGGCGAGGCCGCCGGGCGGGACGTACTGGCCCGGGCCGACGGCGAGTCCCCGGTCTGCGGCCGCACCGTTGATGACTCCCGGGCCCGGTGCGAGCGGGTGCCGGACGGGGCGGGGCTTGGTGCGCTGGTCGTCGCCGGACCGGCACCCGGCGTCTCGTCCGCCTCGGCGGCCAGCGCACGGTTGACGGCCGCCGTCGTCAGCTGCTGCGATGTGCTGGTAGCGATGCCCTGGCCGAGCAGCGAGACGGCCAGCAAGCTGCTCGCGGTCGCGGCGCCGACGCCGAGCATCCAGGCGCCCACGCCCGCCAAGACCCGCATGTGCACCGGCCCAGGGTCGCCGATGCATGGTTAAGGGCAGGTAAAACGGACCCTAAGGTCGGGGCGTGAGCCCCGGCGGGCTGACCGATATGAGGTCTACCTGCAGGTAAAAGTCGGTACCGTCATCTCGTGGCGCAGCTGCTGGTGGTGGAGGACGACGCGGCCATCCGCGGTGCCCTGATCCGGGCTCTCACCGAACGCGGCCACGCGGTGACCAGCCAGCCCAGCGCGATGACCGCCCTGCAGCACGTCCTGGACTCGCCGCCTGACCTGATCCTGCTCGACCTCGGGCTGCCCGACCTGGGCGGGTACGAGGCCCTGCGGATGTTGCGAGCCATCACGTCGGTCCCGGTCGTGGTGGTCACCGCGCGCGACGACGAGGCCGAGATCATCCGGGTGCTCGACGCGGGGGCCGACGACTACGTGATCAAACCGTTCGGCGCGGGCCAGATCGATGCCCGGATCCGGGCGGTGCTGCGCCGGGCGGCGGGCGGCACCGGCCCGGGTGCGGCCGGCCCGATCGAGGTCGGCGGCTTGCGGCTGGACCCGGACGCGCACGAGGCCATCCTGGACGGCGCTCTGCTCGACCTGAGCAGGCGCGAGTTCGACCTGCTCCATTACCTGGCCCAGCGCGCCGGCCAGGTCGTGACGCGGCGAGACCTGCTCACCAACGTCTGGCGCCTGCCCTATGGCGGCGCGGACAAGACGGTGGACGTGCACGTGTCGTGGCTGCGCCGCAAGCTCGGCGAGACCGCACAGCAACCCCGCTACCTGCATACGGTGCGCGGGGTCGGCATCAAGCTCAGCCCGCCCCCATGAGGCTGCGCGTCATGCTGCTCGTGGTGGCGACCAGTTCCCTGGTACTGGTCTCCTTCTTGATCCCGCTCGCCCTGGTGCTGCGCACGCTGGCCGCCGACCGGGCGGTGAGCACCGCCACCGCGCAAGCGCAGTCCATGGCACCGCTGGTCACCACGCTCTCGCTGGCCAGCCTGCGGCTGACCATCGACCAGATCAACGCGGAGACCGGCACCCGGGTCACCGTGTTCCTGCCGTCCGGCGCCGAGCTGGGCCAGCCAGCGCCCCGGTCGGCGGCCGTCCAGCTGGCCCGGAAGGGCCGCAGCTTCACCGCCGACACCGCGGGCGGCGAACAGGTGCTGGTCGCGGTGGAGGGCCTGCCCGGCGGAGCCGCCGTGATCAGCACGTTCGTGCCCGACTCGGTCCTGCGGCACGGGGTGACCCGGGCCTGGCTGCTGCTCGGCTTCGTCGGCCTGCTGCTGCTCGTGCTCAGCGTGGCCGTGGCTGACCAGCTGGCCAGGTCGGTGGTCCGCCCGATCAAGGCGCTGGCGCTCGCTTCGGACCGGCTGGCGGCCGGCGACCTGTCGGCCCGGGCCGCGGTGGCCGGCCCGCCTGAGGTGCGCCGTGCGGGCGCCGGGCTGAACCGCCTGGCAGTCCGCATCGGTGAACTGCTCGCCCACGAGCGGGAGACGGTCGCCGACCTGTCGCACCGGCTGCGCACCCCGCTGACCGCCCTGCGCATCGACGCCGAGTCCCTGCGCGACAGCGCGGAGATGGATCGGCTGCTGGCCGACGTCGGCGCGGTGGAGCGCACCGTCAGCGGGATCATCCGCGAGGCGCGGCGCCCGGGCGGCCCCGGCGCGATGGTTTCGTGCGACGCGGCCGAGGTCGTCGCCGAGCGCGCCGCGTTCTGGTGGCCGCTGGCCGAGGACCAGGACCGCTGGATGACGGTGGAGCTGGCCCCGGGTCCGGTGCCGGTCCTGGTGTCCCGTGACGACCTCGCCACCTGCGCGGACATCCTGCTCGAGAACGTCTTCGCGCACACCCCGGAGGGCGCCAGCCTGGCCGTCCGGCTCAGCCCGCGGGCCGGCGGCGGTGCCTGGCTGGTCGTCACCGACGACGGACCGGGCTTCGGTGACGCCGACCCCACCCAGCGCGGGCTGTCCCGCGGTGGTTCGACCGGCCTGGGCCTGGACATCGCCCGGCGCATCGCCGAAGCCTCCGGCGGCACGCTGGTCGTGGGCCGGTCCGCGTCCGGCGGCGGCGCGGTCACGCTGGGCCTCGGATCCCCGGCTGGCCCGCCGGAAACCGGACGCAGGCACGGGCGGAACCGGCTCCGGCTCCGGCTCCGGGCGTAAGTCATCCGATCCCCGGGCCCGCGCGGGGAAGCGCAGTGAGCATAGGTTATTCAGGTGCGCGCATACGACCAGTCCGGGCTGTGGCTTCGCTTCCTGTCCGGACCGGACATCGACGCGCTGGGCCTGCCAAGCACCGACATCCTGGCCGCTGTCTCGGAGGCGGTACGAGCGCACGGCGACGGGCGCGTGGTGGTGGAGCCGCGGGTGCACCTGGTTCCGCCCAATAACGGCGCGGGTCACTTCAACGTGCTGCGCGGCCACTTGTCGGTGCCCGGGGTGAGCGGCGTCAAGGTGGTGGGCGACTTCGTGGCCAACTACGCCGCCGGGCTGCCCAGCGAGATGGGGCTGCTGACCCTGTACGACCCGCAGACCGGCGTGCCGCTGGCGATCATGGACGCCACGTTGATCACCGCCTGCCGGACCGGCGCCATGACCGCGGTGGGAGCGCGCTACCTGGCCCGGCCGGACGCCCGGGTGCTCGGCCACGTCGGCGCCCGCGGCACCGCGTTCTGGAACGTGGTGCTGCTTGACGAGCTGTTCGACCTCGACGAGATCCGGATCACCAGCCGCCGGCCGGAGTCGCGGGAGGCCTTCGCGCGCGAGCTGGCCGCCGTCACCGGCACCCACATCCGGGTGGTTTCCTCCACCGAGGAGGTCTTCGAGGGCGCCGACATCCTGGTCGAGGCGTCCCGGCTGACCACGCCCGAGCCACTGCTGCGTACCGCGTGGGTCAAGCCCGGAGCGTTCGTCGTCCCGTACGGCACGATCAGCGCCGTCGAGCTTGACCTGCTCGACGTGATGGACAAGGTGGTGGTGGACGACTGGCGGGAGGCGCAGTCGGGGCGGTTCGGCGCGCTGCGCCGCCACGTGGACACCGGACGGCTGTCGGCCGCGTCGCTGCACGCCGAGCTGGGCCAGATCGTGACCGGCGCGCGGCCCGGCCGGGAACGTGACGACGAGCGGATCTTGTTCTGGCACCGTGGCCTGGCCATCCTCGACATCGCCGTGGGCCTGGCCATCTTGCGCCGGGCCGAGGAACTGAACGCCGGGACGATGCTGCGGTACCGCTCTTGACGGTTCTTACGCCGGTGACCCTGGGGGGCGACCCGGACCTCGCCCTGATCCGCTCGGTGGCATTCGGCTGCGCGGTGCTCATCGAGCCTGGCTCGCTGGACGCGGTGCGGCTCAGCCGCGCCCGGGCCGGGGCGGCACTGGCCGACGGCCGGCTGGTGTACGGGGTGAACACCGGCATGGGAGCGCTGTCCTCGGTACGCCTGACCGAGGAGCAGCAGCGCTCGCACCAGCGCAACCTGCTGCTGGCCCGGGCGGCGGGCGGCCCGCCGTGGCTGACCGTGCCCGAGGCCAGGGCGGTTCTCGCGGTCCGGCTGCTGACGTTCCTGCCCGGCGACGCCGCCGTGTCGGCCGAGCTGTGCCAGCGGCTGGCCGATGTATTGAACGCCGGCCTCGTACCGGCCGTGCCCCGTGGCGGCGCCGGGTCGGCGGGCGAGATCATGCAGCTGGCCCACGCGTTCGGGCCCGTGGCCGGGATCGGCCGGGTCCTCGGTCCGTCCGGCGCCACGATCCCGGCCGCGCTTGCGCTGGGCTCGGCCGGGCTCGGCGAGTTCACGCTGGGCCCGAAGGAGGGCATCGCGCTGATCCAGGGCGTGCCCGGGGCGACCGCGCTGTGCGCGCTGCGGCTCGGCGAGGCCGCCGCGCTCGCCTCCCTTATGGAGGCGGCCGCGGGGCTGTCCATCGCCGCCGCCCGGGCCCCGCGCGATCCCTACCGCGCGGCCTGCGCCCGCGGCGACGAGATACTGGCCGCGGTCCTGGGCCGGCTCCGCGCGGCCGTCGGCGACGAGCCGTCACCGCGCTCGTTGCAGGCGCCGGTGTCGTTCCGGGTGGCCGGGCCGGTGCTCACCCAGGTCGTTCGGGCGTCCGGGCTGCTTGAGGCGGCGGTCCGCCGCGCGCTGACCGGGGTCACCGACTCCCCCGCGTTCCTCGACGGGCAGTTCACCGGGACCGCCGGGTTCCACGGCATCGACCTGGCCGCGCACTGCGACCAGCTCACCGCGGCGATCTGCCACGCCGCCGAGGTGGCGGCGGCCCGGGTCCACCGGCTGCTGGATCCGGCCGTCACCGGCCTGCCCGCGCAGCTGGCCCGCGAGCCCGGCCCGCAGGCCGGGCTGACGTCCGGTCCACAAGCGGGCCGCCGGAGAGGTCCACGCCATGCGGCGCATGGCCACCGCGACCCCGGTCGGCCTGATCGAGACCTCCGGCGGCCAGGAAGACGTGCAGTCGTTCGCCTGGGAGGCGACCGAGAAGCTTCTCGCGGCGATGCGCCATGCCCGCGCGGTCACGGCCTGCGAGCTGCTGGCCGGTTATCAGGCCACGGTGCTGTCCGATCGGCCGCCAGCCGCCGGGTGCCGGGCGCTGCTGGACTGGCTGGCGGGCATCGTCGGCGTGATCGACGGTGACCGTCCGTTCGGCGAGGACCTCCAGCACCTCATCGAGGCGCCCTGGCCCCCGGCCTGACGGGGCCCCCGGCCTGACGGGGCCAGGTGACTCCCGACCTCACGGGCCTCTATGGTGGTCTGATGGCGTCGGTCAAGCAGTTCCAGGTCACCTTCGACTGCGCGGAACCTGAGCGCGTGGCCCGTTTTTGGTGCGAGGTGCTGGGGTACGTCGTACCGCCGCCACCGGAAGGGTTCGCCACGTGGGACGATTTCAACCGCTCGCTGCCACCTGAGGATCGGGAAGCATGGTTCGCATGCGTTGATCCTTCAGGTGCGGGCCCGCGACTGTTCTTCCAGCGCGTTCCCGAGGGCAAGGTCGTCAAGAACCGGGTGCATCTTGACGTGCGGGCCGGCACCGGGCTCGTGGGTGACGAGCGCCTGGCCACGCTTGAGGCCGAATGCGCACGACTGGTCGCGCTCGGCGCGGTACGCGTGCGGCTACTACCGGCCGATGACGACAACGAGTCGTGCATCGTGATGCAGGACATCGAGGGCAACGAGTTCGACCTCGACTGAGTGCGAGCGATGTCGCGCGGTAACCGGTTCAGCTGACCACCGAGTCGACCACAACCGGCGCGGTGTCGTGGCCGTCGACGTGGTTGAAGATGCCGGGTGCGTCCTGGAACACCCCGCTGGGATTGTCGGCCAGCCTGGAGTGCTCGATCCGCAGGCTTCCGCCGCCGGCGTTGACCACGAAGAAGATGGCTCCGCCTCCCTCGCGTGCGCGGTTGCCGCGCATGATCGTGCCGTCAATGATCAGGTTGTAGTGGTCGCCGTCGGTGTAGATCGCACCGCCGCTGCCGCCTCCCGGAGTGCCGCGATGAGGGGGGTTCGCGCCCCAGCCGATCGCCTTGTTGGCTGTCAGCAGGCTGTCGGTGACGTCGAAATTCGCGTCGAGGCCGCTCAGTGCGGCGCCATTGGAGCAGGCATTGCCGCTGAAGGTGTCGTCGGTGATGTAGACGGGGCTGCCCGGGTACATGCCGTAGGCGCGGATCGCCGCGCCGCCGAGGTCGGGACCGTACGCGCGGCACCGGTTGTCGAGGAACGCGGAGTGGACGACCTTGAGCTGCCCGCCCTCAGCGAAAATGGCGCCTCCGCCGTAGTTCGACCTGGTGCTCTGCCGGACGTCCGAGTAGGCATCCCTGAACGTCAGGTTCTGCACGACGAGTCGCGGCCACCGCTGTTCCCAGCAGTCATTTGTGAGGTATCCCTGACGGGAGTCACAGGTGTTCATGTATAGGATGCGGATCTTGCCCCCGCCGCTCAGCGTCACCCGGCCGCCGCCGTCGAGCACCACCTGGTGGCTGGTGTTCACGACCTTGGCCGTGACGGTCATCGTGATCGTAACCGGCTTGCGACCGCAGTTGAAGGTGATAGTCCCGCCCTCGGCGACCGCTCTTACGACCGCGGCGGACGTGCAGCTGGCGGGCGTGCCGGTGCCGACGACGTGGTTGGGGTTGCTCGA
The DNA here is from genome assembly GCA_963819785.1 of uncultured Actinomycetes bacterium. Lineage (GTDB taxonomy): Bacteria > Actinomycetota > Actinomycetes > Streptosporangiales > Streptosporangiaceae > Palsa-504. The sequence goes on from CAWFXW010000037.1 coordinate 849,480, forward strand.
GTCAGCCGCGCGGCCGGCCTGCGGAACGTAGGCATGACCGTGTGGGTTGCCGGCCTCGAGCGGGCCGCTCGAATACGCGGCAAGAGTTCGGGGTGCTGGCGTGATGGACGCCGGGCTTGACGCCACGCCGACCGCGATCATAACTGCCACGCTGCCCGCCCCCGCGAGCCGGCCGAAGCCGCGCTTCGACGGCGCGGGGCCCGATGCTGGTCCCGGCGCCTTATTGCCTGCGGCCCGGTCCCGGTTATCTGTAAATCTCCGCATAAAGCATTCCCACCAATTCCCCATCATCGGTAGTAGGCTGATAACAAGATCATGACACTTGCGGATAGACGGGACAGCCTTAAGCACCAAAGCAATTTAGGCAACAGAATTCCCGGTTCACCTGAAGCATCCGTCGCGTGAACACTTCGCACGGTTTCCCGAACCCGAGTATAACGCGCAGTCGGTCGTTCAGCTGCCACTATGGCCGACAGGTACTTAGTGGCACGGGATTTCTATCCCTTTCTGGAGGCATTCCAGGATTAGGCCGTTCGTGTTCTGGTTCGCCCCCCGACATCGGAGGTATCTTTATCTACGGCATTCTCTTGTGAAATTCTTACGCCCGGGGCTCATAATCTCCTCCTGCCCTGGGCGACCCGCTTCGCGGGTGATGTGATCGGAGTCTTCACGCTCCTGCTGATTTCCTGAAATCGGCGCCATCGGGAGGCAAGCCGGCGGGCCGACCGGACCGTGGCACAGTTGGCCCGCTCCCGTGCCCCCGTGGCGTGCATGGGAGGCTGGGGCGGGCATGCTTTCCCGTAGGGATACCCAGGAGGTGGTGGGCATGACGGGCGAGGCGATCCGCGAGCTGCTCGACCCGCTGATCGGCAAGCGCGGCTCGATTTTCATGGTGGTGAGCAGGACCGGCCCGATCGGATTTGCCACGGCAGACAACAAGAAGCTGACCGGCGTGCACATCCGCCCGGACGGCCTGGTCCGCCTCGAGCGCGAGAGCGGATGGGCCGTGATCGATCCGAGCGACGTGATGGCCGTGGTGTGGAACGACGATACGGAGAGCTCTCCGGGTCAGTTCCTCTGAGCCTGGCTAGCGCCCGTACCTGTGCTCGACGAGCGCGGTGACGGCCCGGGCGGTCTCGTCGAAGTGGCCGATGCTCCCCGTCGCGCGGGCCAGCACGTGGGCGCCCTCCAGGATCGTGACCAGGCTGGCGGCGAGCGGCTGCGCTTCGTCCGCGGCGAGCCCTACCCCCGGCCACAACCCCCGGCAGCTGACACCGATCCCGCGTTCCCGCCGACCCACAGTTCAGAATAAGTCGCGCGGCGGCGGGTAGCTGACGGCGGTGGCTAGAGCCAGAACCGTAGCCGGGTACGCAATCCCCGGGATCATCGTGTTCTTCTTCTGGTTGGTGGTCGTCGTGCTGGCCATCATCTTGCTGGCGTTCATCGTCCACTGGGCCGGCGGCGGACAGCTCAACCTGAGGCTCGGACACTTCGTCCTTGACGTCGGCTTCACCTGATCGACGACATCCCCGCCGTCGCGTATTACCGCAGGTCAAGCTCGGTGATCCAGCGGCCGATGATCAGCCGCTGGATGTCCGAGGCGCGCTCGAAGAGGGTGAAGCTCGTGGGCTACGCGGCAGTTTCCGCAGATCAACTGCCTGTTTAGGGCCGCGGTATCTGCACTGCTGAGGCTGGCTGGTGGTCTTCGCCGAAGATCTTGTCCTGCACGTGGTGCTCACGATCTTCGATACTCCAGTGCCGCCGGGTATAGGTGCCCGCACGGACTGCGAGCTTCCGGCCGTCGCGCCCTGTTCGGTCAGAAGGCGAAGCGGGCGATGCTGAGGGCGCCGAAGGCGAGGCAGTAGATGGCGAACGGGGTGAGGGTGCGGGTGTGGAACCAGCGGACCAAGAACCGGACGGACAGGTAAGCGGTGATGGCGGTGACGATGACGCCGAGGAGGACCTGGCCGTGGATGTCCGCGCCGGCGGTTCCGGCCAGGGAAGGCAGCTTGAACAGCCCGGCGGCCAGGATCGGCGGAGTGGCCAGCAGGAACGCGAACCGAGCGGCGTCCTCATGGTCCAGCCCGCGCCACAGCCCGCCGGCCATGGTGACCCCGGAGCGGCTGATTCCGGCCAGCAGCGCGGCGATCTGCAGCAGCCCGCTGATCGACCTCAAGATCCTCAGGGTCGGCACAGCCGCGGCGGTGATCATCGACGCGACGGTCGTCCGCGGGGTCCTCGTCCCGGCCGCCCTGGCCCTGCTTGGCGACTACGCCTGGTCCTCCCGCGCCCGCTGGGCCCAGGCAGAACGAGTTCCCGCGGTTTCGCCCTAGCCCCGCCCGGAGTCAAGCACGCATCGCCACGTCCATTAGCTGCCTTCCGTTAGTGCTGGGGATCTGGCCGCTGTGAGCGGCCAGATCCCCAGCACTAACATGATCTTGGTGACTGCGGGACGTGGGTAACGTGTCGATGCGGCGGCGGGGGTCAGGGCGCCCGGCGGGCGGCCAGCACAGTCCGCGCCAGGGGCACCGCCGCCGCCACGGCCAGCGCCATCGCGAGCGCCGCCCACGCCAGCGTCACGTAGATCGCGTGGCCGGAGATCACCGCCGATGCGTGTGCCCCGAGGCCGAAAGAACTCGGCTGCTTCCTCAACAACGCGGCCCGCATGCGCTACCGCTGGTTCTGCTCCCGCGGCCTGTTCACCGGCTCCGGCGGCCGGCCGGTAGAGGCGGATCTTGTTGATCCGCTTGAGGCGCGGCAGCAGGTCGACATTGAGCAGCCGGGTGATGCCGAACCCGATCTCGGACTGGCCGTGGGTATCGAGCATTCGCGGAATCACAGGTGCTCGCGCCCGCCGCACGCGTGCTCTAGGGCCACGGCGACGAGTTCGGGATCCCCTGTTGCCGCCGCGTTCGTCTCGGGGTGGTTCCTGACCGTCATCGAACCTCCATCCATACAATTGTGTATGGATGGACTGTAGGGACGGCCCGCGGCGTTGTCAATGCCGCCCGGAATCCGGTAGAGGTAGACAATGGCCGCCCCGACCCGCACGCCCCGTAGCAAATGGATCGAACACGGGCTGCAGGCCCTTGCCGCCGGCGGCCCGGACGCCGTACGGGTCGAGCCGCTGGCCCGTGCGCTCGGCGTCACCCGGGGCGGCTTCTACTGGCACTTCACCGACCGCAGCGCGCTGCTCGCCGAGATGCTCGACACCTGGGAACGGGTGACCACCGACGAGGTGGTCGAACGCCTCGAGCGTGAGGGCGGCGACGCCAGCGCGAAGCTACGGCGGCTGCTCGCCCTCACCTCCTCCAGCGTCCTGAGGACCGACCTGGCCGTCCGCGACTGGGCCCGGCGCGACCCCGCGGTCGCCGAACGCCTCCGGCGCATCGACAACCGGCGCATGGATGGCCTGCGCTCCCTGTTCGCCACCGTCTGCGCCGACCCGGACGACGTCGAGCCCCGGTGCCTGCTCTTCTTCTCGCTGCTGATCGGCAACCACTCCATCGCCGCCGACCACGGCGCGCTCAGCCGCGCGGACGTGCTGAACCTGGCCCTCAGGCACCTCGGGGCCTGAACGCGCTCGCAACCTGCGCGGCGACACGCATGGCTTCCGATCGCCCCTGCATATGGGGTACCGCTGCTCTTTCCGATGCCACGCACGGGTTCCCGGCCGCAAAGGCCGCCGCCCGCTACGCATGCTGGGGGATACTTCCCACGCCGACGGTATCCCGGGCTCATGATGATGAGCCCGGAGCCGGAATCGCTGCTGGCCGACGAGCCGGTACGGGACTTCTCCTTCATCGGACTGTTCAATGGCGCACCGGATCTCGCCGAGCGCTGCGAGGAGATCCTGCGCGAGGAGTTCGCGAAGCGCACCGACGCTGATCGCTGACACCGGGCCGCTGGCGGCGATGCAGCCATGAGTCCCCATCGCCGGGTCCGACCAGGGCTGCTCTTTCCATGCGTTCTACGACTTCCTGCTCAGCCAGGCCAGGCCTGCCGGGAGGCTACCACCGCCAGGTCGCGGTTCAGGTGACACGAGGCGCCAGAACGGATATCCCCGCGTCCGCAGCGGCCTTGGCGAGCCGGTCATCGTAGGTCAGCAGGGCCGTGAGTTCCGGGCCGAGTATCCGTGCTGTCGCCAGGTGGATCGCGTCCAGGGACCGCAGCAGCCGGTCCGGCTCGACGATGGCGGAGCGGACAACGTCCTCGTCGATCTGGACGTACTCGAAGGCGTCAAGCAGTCGCTGCGCATCGGGGATCAGCGCGGGCCAGTTCCGCGTCACGGCGCGGCTCACCTCGATCCGCAGCAGGTCCGAGCTGATCCAGCTGTCGCTGCGGTGCTCGCGGTAGAAGGCGAGGAACGCCTCGGCATGCTCCTCTGCGGCCAGGAGCTTGAACGCGGCGCTGGTGTCTAGGTAGTAGAGGGCCACGGCCGGTCAGCGCTCGCTGTCTCGGTCCTCCAGCAGCGCCCTGGTAAGCGGGTTCGGGTCGGCGCCGGTCACGGGGTGCAGCCGCTGAGGGACGTAGCCGGGGTTCTTCGCGGGGCGCAGGCGCCCCGCGGCCTCCAGCCGGGCGAGAATAGCGGGCCGCTCAGGACGCTCGAACGGAACCAGTCGGGCGACCGGCGTCCCGTGCTCGGTGATCTCGATCGTCTCGCCCCTGCGCACCCGAGAGATCACCTCACTGGTGTGATGGCGCAGTTCCCGCAGCCCGACTGACGGCTCTTCGAGGATCGACATGCAATGATTGTATCACATTCATGTGATACATGTGCGGGCCGTCGCGGCGGCAGCTGGCAGGCCAGAGGACAATTTCGCCAAACGGCCGCTCCACGTGCGAAACGGCCGCACAGACAGCCCAGGGGTCATCACAGTCGCGATTGACACGGCGGCGAAGAATCACGGGAGACACGGGCATGGCATCGGCGGCACGAGACCGGCTGGGCAAGACACTGCGCGGCGACGCGGAGCCCGCGTACAGCACGGAGCACACGGTGCGGATGGACGCGCTCACCCTCGATGTCGAGGGATTCGGGCGCGCGAAGTTCCCGGTGACGCCCGCGAAGGCGCGCAAGCTGATCACGCTCGGGAACCCGCCCGCTTCGGCCGCGGGGAGGACACCCTCACGGACCCCGAGGTACACGATACCTGGGAAGTCCCGGCCAGCCTGGTCCGCCCCACCTGGGATCCCGCCGTCCTGCGCGACGTCCTCGCCGCCGTGAAGGAGGAACTCGGGCTTCCGAACGCCGCAGAACTGGATGTCGACCTGCGCTCCCTGCTCGTCTACGAGCCGAACCAGTTCTTCCTCAGGCACTAGGCCATCGAGGCCTTCTTGCAAGAAGGGCCCGGGACCCTGCCAGACGTCGATCCCGGGGTAGTCCAGGCCGCCATGGCCCGGCAGGCCAGGCTGCCCGCCCTGAACGCCGAGCGGAAGATGACGCAGCTCCCGGTGCGCCTTCCCGCCCCGGAGGAGCTCGCGACCGCGGCTGAACATGGCAAGGTAGTCGCCCAGTTCCGCGCCTTGGCCGAGTGGCTCGGCCCGCAGGGCCGGGAACTCACGGTGGCGAAGAACATCAGGCCCGCAGATGCCAGGGAGCTCGTCACCCTGCTCGGCACCGGTGACGAGGGCCTGAAGTTCCGCAGTGCCTCCGAGCTCCCCGGCCTGAGCCTTGTCGTCGGCTGGGCCCTGCAGGCCCGGGTCATCCGGCGTCAGGGCACCCGCCTGCTCCCGGTCGCGAAGGCCCGCCCGCTTCTCGCGGATGCCGAGGCCCTGTGGCAGCGCGCTTTCGAGGCCGCCTTCGCCATCAGCGACGTGGTGTGCCGTCCAGCCTGGGCGGACGAGCTGCCCTCCCCGGTGCAGCAGACATTCGACGTGGTCGTGCCGGACGTCCTTGCCTCGATCTACAGCATGGAGGAGCCAGTCCCGGTCCCCCGGCTGGCGGAGTCGGTGTGGCAGGGGGTCGAGGCCAGGTTCGACCTGGCCCACGCCAGCTCCTATGCCCTGGAGAGCCTGCGCGCCCGCACGAACCGGGACGTAGAGCATGTCTTCGACGCCTTCGAGGCACTCGGCGCGGTGACCTCCGTCCGGGCCATGGCAGACGGAATGTTCCTGCAGGACCTGGCCGACCCCGCCGCTTCCCCGTTCGACCGTGTCCGGTCGGCCGCGCTGCGCAGGCAGCTGAAGGACCCGGTGCGGCTGGTGGCCCTCACGCCGCTGGGCACCCGGGCGATGCGGGAGCGGATGCTCGCCGAGGGCCGGGAAGCTGGCCTCGTCGGCGAGCTCGCCGCAGCCGCCCCTGCGGAGATGCTGGGCGTCGTGGCCGAGCACTACACCGGCGCCAGCGCCGCTCAGGAGATCGCCCGCTGGCGGGAAGCCCACGGCGGCTCCCTGGACCCGCTCCTAGCGGCGATCGACGACTGCCCGTTCGTCACCCGCCGCGTCGCCTTGCTGCAGACCCTCGTCGGCGCCGTGCCGGAAGGCCCCCGGCTCCTCGCCGACCTGTCCCGCGACCCCGGGCACCGCCCGGTCGCCCTGCTCGCCCGCCGGGCGGAGGTCCGCCCGGCGAACGCGACTCCGGAAGAGGCCACCTGGATGATGATCGGCAGCATGCTGGAACTACTGGAACTCGGCGGCCCCGAGGCGGTCACCGGGCAGCTCAGTCAGCTCCCTTCCGGGCGGCGCAAGGAACTCGTCCGGACCGTGCTCGCCTCCGGGTTCCCGGTCCCGGAGACGATCGAGGAGTTCCGCACCTTGGTCGCTGCCCCGATCCTGCACGGCCCGCCCCAGCCGCACACCGCCGCCGACGTCACCCGGACCCAGCGCACCCGCCCGAAGCGGCCCCGCCGACACTGATTCATGCGCCATTCATGAACCAGTGGTAGCGTAGGAACATGAGCGAGTCCACCGAGTCCACGGACGGGGGCATCATCCAGGTACGCGACGTCGATCCCGCGACGCTCGCGGTCCTGCGCGAGCGCGCCAGGTCACTCGGCCAGTCGCTGTCGGGGTACCTGCGGGACCTGATGGACGCCGACGCCGCCACCGAGACCAATCGATCTTCGCGGTTGCCGGGCGGCAGCGTCTGGGATGCGGCAGTATCTTCCGGTGGCGGTTATCGAGGTAAGCATGGCGAGCATCGCGTGAGTGAGTACCAGTACTACGAATTCCGCGCGCTGGACAGGCGGCTGACCGCCGAGCAGCAGCAGCGGCTGCGGTCGCTGTCGAGCCGGGCGGAGATCTCGGCGACGCGGCTCGCCAACGAGTACTCGTTCGGGAACTTCCGCGGGGATCCCGGGCGGCTGCTGGAGGAGTACTTCGACGCCTACCTGTACGCGGCGAACTGGGGGACGCGGGAGCTGGCGTTCCGGCTGCCGCGGGCGCTGCTGGACGCCGAGACCGCGCGGAGGTACTGCGATGAGGAGCACCGGGCATGGGTGACCGAGACCGCAGAGCACGTGATCGTCCGGTTCCGCTGGGACGACGATGAGGGCGACGACTGGATCGAGGGCGACGGGCTGCTCGACCCGCTGCTCGATGCTCGCAGCGAGCTGGCTGCCGGCGACCTGCGCCTGCTCTACCTCGGATGGCTGCTCAAGATCCAGCTGAGCGGCCTCGACGACGAGGACGCAGACTTCGAGGATGGCGGCGAGGGCCTGGCGGATGAAGTGGAGCCGCCGGTCCCAGCAGGCCTGCGGCAGCTGAGCGAGCCGCTGGCCTCGGCCGCGAAGTTCCTGAGGATCGATGATGACCTGATCGCGGTCGCGGCAAAGGCCAGCCGCCCGCTGGTGCCGGTCAGCGATGACGGGATCGCAGACTGGGTCACGGCACTGCCGGCCAGCGAGAAGGACAAGTATCTCACCATGGTGGCGGAGGGCGAGGGGGCACAAGCGGAGGCGCTGCTGGTGCGCCGGTTCCGGCAGGAATCCCGGCCGCCGGCCACCGCGGCGGCCAGTGCGGAGCGGACCGCGCGCGACCTGCTGGATGGTGCGGAGGCCCGGCGGGTCGCGCGGGCGGAGGCCGAGGCGCGGGCGCGGGAGGAAGCCCGGGCACGGCGAGCAGCGGAGCAGGCCGCCGCCCGCGAGCGCCACCTGGAGCAGTTGGCGGGGCTCAAGGCCGAGACGTGGCAGGAAGTGGAGAAGCTGACCATGTTCTCCAAGCCGAAGGAGTACGACCAGGCGACGCAGTTCCTGCGGGACTTGCATGAGATCGCGCGGCGAGAGGACGACATCGCGGCGTTCACGACGCGGGTGTGTGAGCTGCGGACGCGGTACGCCAAGCGCCCGTCGCTGATGGAGCGGTTCGACAAGGCAGGGCTGCCGCAACTGGAGTAGCCATCGAGCAGCCCGGTGAAGCCAGGTTCCTGCCTGGGCCGCGCATGATGGTCGTCTACTGTCAGACCTCCAACATAAGATCCGGGCATCCGACCGGCACTATACATATTGGTCTAGATCTGTTTGGTCAATGGTCTAGACCATATAGTCCCAGGTATCAGCACCGATTCAGCACGGGATCCGGAAACGACGGGAAGTAACCGGGACGATCCGGACAAACGCCACCCGAGAAGGGGCCGCCCCGCCCGCCATGCAAGCGGCCTCCGAACCAGGTCAACGATAGGTATATTCGCAGGTCAGGGCTACCGAACGTCCAGCCCGGTAACCGCCCGGCCGATAATCATCCTTTGAATCTCGCTCGTTCCCTCAAAAATGGTGAAGATCTTCGCGTCCCGGTGCCAGCGCTCCACCGGGAAGTCCCTGGTGTAGCCGTTGCCGCCCAGGATCTGGATGGCCTGCTCGGTGACCCGGACCGCGGTCTCCCCCGCGACCAGCTTGGACATCGACCCCTCGGCCCGCCGGAACGGCCGGCCCTGACGCGCCATCCAGGCCGCCCGCCAGGCCAGCAGGCGGGCCGAGTCGACCGCGGCCGCCATGTCGGCCAGCATGAACGCGACGGCCTGGTTCTGGCCGATCGGACGGCCGAACTGGACCCGGCTGGTCGCGTACTCGGCGGCGTACTCCGCCGCCGCACGCGCGATCCCAACCGCCATGGCCGCCACGCCCGGCCGGGAGGCCTCGAACGTCCGCATCGCGGCCTGCTCGCCCCCGTGGCCGGCCTTCCCGGACCCGGGCCAGCCGCTCCTCGAGCCGGTCCCGGCCGCCGAGTACGCACCCCTCCGGGATCCGCACGTCGGACAGGACCACCTCAGCGGTGTGCGAGGCGCGAATGCCGTGCTTGCGGAACTTCTGCCCCATGGACAGCCCGGGCGTGCCCGGCGGCACGACGAAGCTGGCCTGCCCGCGGGATCCGAGCGACGGCTCCACCGAGGCCACGACCACGTGCACGTCGGCGATGCCGCCGTTGGTGGCCCACGTCTTCACGCCGTTCAGCACCCACTCGCGGGCCGCGGCGTCGTAGGTCGCCCGCGTCCTGATCGCGGACACGTCGCTGCCCGCTTCGGGCTCCGAGGAACAGAACGCCCCCAGCTTCACGTCGCCCGGCCCGCCGAACATCTGCGGGCACCACTCCCCGACCTGCTCGGGCGTGCCGTTGGCCACCACCGAAAGGGCGGCCAGCGTGCTGCCCACCAGCGACATCCCGATGCCCGCGTCACCCCAGAACAGCTCCTCGAACACGACCGGGATGCCAAGCCCGGACGGCTCCAGGTACTGCTGGGTGTAGAAGTCCAGCGAGTACAGCCCGATCTTGGCCGCCTCCTCGAGCAGCGGCCACGGGGTCTGTTCGCGCTCGTCCCATTCCGCGGCGGCCGGCCGGATCACCGAGGCCGCGAACTCGTGCAGCCAGTCCCGCGTCCGCGCCAGGTCTTCCCCGAGTTCCAGCGAGAAGCCTGCCTCCGGGACGTCGCTCATGCCGCTGTTCCTCCCGCGTGTAAGTTACTAGAAGGTAACATCGTGGTTCTGGCCGCGGGAAGACGACCGCCCGTACTTGGCGGGAATTTATGCCGAACGGGCCGTGGTGCGTGCGCCGCGCCTCGTAACGGCGACAGCGGCGGGCACTCGCCGGTCAGGCCGGGCCGACGCTGGCCAGGATCGCTTGTCCGAGGTCCTGGGGCCGGGTGAACTGCGGCCAGTGGCCGGTGGGCAGGTCGACGTAGTCGACGTCGCGGATCTTCGCCAGCTCCCGCACGTACGGATGCCCCTTCCTCCATCCACTCCCGCAGCATCGCGCTCGGGAACTCGCACGCGATGACCGTGACCGGCACGTCGTACCGGCGTTCGTCGGACAGGTGCTGCCGGTCGCTGGCGACGTGAACCGGCGTCGGGATGGCACGTTCGCGGAACGCCGCGCGCAGCCCGTCGTCCAGGTCGACCAGGTCTTCGTCGTCGAACAGGGACCAGTCAGGCAGCGGGACCTCGCCGCCCTCGGCCGGGAGCTCGTCGTTGATGAGCCCGCCCTCGCCGAGCGGCCCGCTGTCGACGTAGACGACACGGGCCACCCGGTCGGGCCGCGCGTCCACCGCGGCGTGGGCGACCGCGCCGCCGCCGGAGTGGCCGACCAGCACGACCGGGCCGGCCGGCCGGTTCGAGGGAATCGATCACCTTGACCACCGCGTCGACGTGATCGCGCAAGGTGATCTCGGAACGGTCGGCGTCCTTGGACTCCATGCCGGGCAGCGTGAGCGCGTGCGTGCGGTGCCCGGCCTGCTCCAGCGCGGGAACGACCTCATCCCACGACGAGCCGTCGAGCCAGAAACCGGGAATCAGAATGATGTCCATAACCCCGAGGCTATGCCCGCCCACCGACATTCCCGCGGTCTGCGCGTTGTCCGCCCCGGCCTCGTCTCGCTGACGTGGGTTATTCGTGATTGTCCGTTAATAGTCGACTACTTTCGATACTCATCGTGTACCATCCGGGGCATGACGGCAGCCCCCCAGCCAGACCCGCGCGCCTACATGCAGCTGGCCGCGTTCATCCGGGATCAGATCGCCAGCGGGATACTCGCCCCGGGCGGCCGGCTCCCGTCGATCGCGGTCCTGCGCCGCCAGCACGGTCACTCCCGCCAGACGGTCGGCAAGGCCATGCGCATCCTCGAGGACGAGGGCCTGATCTACCGGGTGCCGGGCCTCGGCTACTACATAAGCCAGCGCGCCGCTGCCGCGCCGCCGCACGGTTGACCGAGCTGGCGACGCCGAGCCGGGACGGTGACATGGAACGGCCGCCGGCGGGTAGCGAGATGCCACGGCCGTAGGGCGGCCCCTGAAGGAGAGGTGGCATCGTGAGCTGGTTCCGGCGATCGAGGCAGACCGGACGGACGCACGCCAAGCCGACCTGGCGTGAGCGCCAGGCCGCCGAGCGGACGGCCCGGGCCGAGGCCTCGCTGCGCGCGACCGAGCAGCGGATCCACCAGCTCGCCGACGAGGTCCGCAGCGACATCAAGGGCTCGTCCTAGCCGCCTCAATCCTGGGCGTGCCGGTCGAGGAACTCGTAGATGTCGGCGTCGTCGACACCGGGGAAGCTCCCGGCCGGCAGCGCGGACAGGATGTGCGAGTGCGCGCGGGCCGACGGCCACGCGTTGCCCTCCCACCGTTCGGCCAGCGCGGCGGGCGGCCGGGCGCAGCACTCGCCGTCGGGGCAGGCCGAGCGTTTCCGGATGGTCGCCTCGCGGCCGCGGAACCAGCGGGAGTGCTCGAACGGCACGCCGAAGGTGATGGCGAACCCGTGGTCGGCTCGCGGGTCGACCTGGGCGATGCAGAAGTAGCTGCCGGACGGGGTGTCCGAGTACTGGTAGTACGCGGAAAACCGGTCCGCGGCGCCGAACACCTGGCGGCCCGACCACTGACGGCAGAGCCGCTGCCCCTCGATCGCGCCCGACGGGTCAGCGGGAAAGACCACCCCGTCGTTCTCGTACGCCTTGTAGATGACGCCGCTCGCGTCGTTCTTGACGAAGTGGCACGGCAGGTCCAGGTGATGGGTGGCGAGGTTGGTGAACCGGTGCGCGGCCATCTCGTAGGACACCGAGAACAGGTCGACCAGGTCCTCGACCGCGAGGTCCCGGGCCTGTTTCGCCCGTTCGAGCACGGGTACCGCCGCGGTCTGCGGCATCAGCAGCGCCGCGGCGAAGTAGTTCGCCTCCACCCGCTGGCGCAGGAAGTCGGCGAAGTCCCGCGGCACCTGGTGACCGAGCAGGAAGTGGCCGAGCGCCTGCAGGACGATGGCCCGCGGTGAGTGCGCGCCTACCGGTTCCTGCTTGACGTAGATCCGCCGGTTCCGCAGATCGGTCAGCGACCGCACCGACCGGGGCAGGTCCTGGATGTACCGGACGGCGAAGCCGTGATGGCTTACCACCGAGACCAGCATGCCCTGGGTCACCGCGCCGCCCGAGTAGCCCCCGGCGCTGAGCGCGGCGGCCGCCTCGCTCTCGATGGCATCGAAGTAGTTGTCCTGCTCGCGCATGGCGTCCCGCAGCGCCGCGTTGGCGGCCCGGGCCTCTTCCGGGGTCGCGGTGGGCTTGGACCCCTGGGCCCGCAGTTCCGCCGCGACCGCCACCAGGTGCTCGAGCACGTCGGTCGGGACCCGCGCCCCGACCTTGAGCTGCGGCAGGCCCAGGCGCCGGTAGGACGGATCCTGCTGCGCGTCGGCCAGCGCGATCTCCAGCTGCGCCCGGCGGCTGGGCGGCTGCCGGCTGAGCAGGTCAGATACCGGCACCGCCAGCGCGGCGGCCAGCTGCTCGATCAGCGACAGCTTCGGCTCGCGGCGCCCGTTCTCGATCAGGGACAAGGCCGACGGAGCGCGGTCCACCCGCTCCCCCAGCTCGCTGAGCGTCAGGCCCCGGATCCGGCGCAGATGACGCAGCCTCTGACCGAAGGTTACAAGGTCTATACCATCGGTCTGGACCAAATTTTGGCGATCTTTCATCGTGAAGCTCAGTATAACTTGTCGCTTTGGAAAGATTCTACAATCTTCAGGACCTTCGTCCCTACTCAGCTCCCGGCGGGCCGGACAAGCTGAGGTAGACGTCCCTCCCGGAGCGGGGACTTAAGCATTTCCAGGAAGGCAGCACAGTGGACACGATCAGCCAGCAGGCGGCCAGGCTCAGCGCACAGTGGGCGACCGATCCCCGGTGGAAGGACACCTCCCGGACTTATTCGGCCGAGGACGTCATCCGGCTGCGCGGCACGGTGCAGGAGGAGTATACGCTGGCCAGGCTGGGTGCCGAGCGCCTGCGGGCCCTGCTGGAGGCCGAGGACGCGGTCACGGCCCTCGGCGCGGTCACCGGGATGCAGGCCGTGCAGCAGGTCAAGGCGGGCCTGAAGGCCATCTACCTGTCCGGCTGGCAGGTGGCGGCGGACGCGAACCTGGCCGGGCAGACCTATCCGGACCAGAGCCTGTACCCGGTCAACTCGGTGCCGCAGGTGGTGCGCAGGATCAACAACGCGCTGCTGCGCGCCGACCAGATCACCTGGTCGGAGTCGGCGGACGGCGACACGCGCACCTCGCCGTACTGGCTGGCACCCATCGTGGCCGACGCCGAAGCCGGATTCGGCGGCGTACTGAACGCCTACGAGCTGATGAAGTCGATGATCGCGGCGGGTGCGGCCGGGGTGCACTGGGAGGACCAGCTCGCGTCGGAGAAGAAGTGCGGCCACCTGGGCGGGAAGGTGCTCATCCCGACCGGCCAGCACATCAAGACGCTGAACGCGGCCCGGCTGGCTGCCGACGTCTGCGGAGTGCCGACCCTGGTCGTCGCGCGCACCGACGCGCACGCCGCCACGCTGCTGACCTCGGACGTGGACGAGCGGGACCGGCCGTTCGTGACCGGGACGCGCACTCCGGAGGGGTTCTACCGGGTGCGGAACGGGATCGAGCCGTGCATCGCCCGCGGGCTGGCGTACGCCCCGTACTCGGACCTCATCTGGATGGAGACCTCTACACCCGACCTCGACGTGGCCCGCGAGTTCGCCGAGGCGATCAAGCGCGAATACCCGGACCAGCTGCTCGCCTACAACTGCTCGCCGTCGTTCAACTGGCGCGCGCACCTGGACGATGCGACGATCGCCAAGTTCGGCAAGGAACTCGCGGCCATGGGCTACCGGTTCCAGTTCATCACGCTGGCCGGCTTCCACGCGCTCAACCACTCCATGTTCGAGCTGGCCAGCGGCTTTGCCGAGGAGGGCATGCCCGCCTACGTCCGGCTGCAGGAGGCCGAGTTCGCGGCCGAGAAGCACGGCTACACCGCGACCCGGCACCAGCGCGAGGCCGGCACCGGTTACTTCGACCTGGTTACCTCGGCGATCTCCCCCAGCGCCGAGACCATGGCCCTGGCCGGCTCGACCGAGGCCGAGCAGTTCCACGCCGCCTGAGCAGCGCAGCTAGCAGCAGCGGCAGCAACGCAGTGAAACCGCGGTTTCAGTACCTCCTGGGGTAGTGAAACCGCGGTTTCATTCCGCTTGGGAGGGCTGGAGACGGCAGGGCGGCCCCCGCCGACGCGGTGTTCACCTGGGCCACGGCGAAGAAACTGCTGCACATCACGTGACCAGGCGATACCGCGGTAACGTTCCCGGAACGCTGTGGCGGTAGCGTCGTCACTATGACGGAGCCACGGATAGCGGGCCGCGGCCGGTCCGCGACCTGGGTGACGGTGCTGGGCGCGCTGGCCGTGCTGTCCCTGCTGGCGACGCTCCCCCTTTCGGTGCTCTCACGGCAGGTCGGCGAGGGGATCGTGGCGGTCGTCATCGGCATCCCGTGCGCGGCCGTCGGCGTGGTCGTCGCCCGGCGTCAGCCTCGTAACCCGCTCGGCTGGCTGTTCCTGGTCAGCGCGGTCGGCCTGTTCGTCAGCAACGACGGCGGAGACTACGCGTATTACGCCTACCGTCTCGGCCACCACGTCCCGTTCGGCCCGGTGGCGCTGGCCCTGGATCAGCTATGGACCCCGGCGCTGGTTCTCTTCGTGGCGGTGATCCTGCTCTTCCCCGACGGCCACCTGCCGTCGCGGTTCGCACACTGGGGTATGCGAGTGCTGTGGGCCGCATTCGCCGTCCTGCTCGCGGCGATGGCCGCAGCCACCGCGGGCGCGCTTACCGCTCATCGGCTCCGGATCGACGCCTCCGGCGGGCTGTCGGCCACTGACAACCCGGGCGGCTGGTTCGCGGACGTCCAGCGTCCGGCGCTCCTGCTAATCGTGGCGCTGGCGCTGGGTTTCATCGTCCGCCAGGTGCTGAGCTGGCGGCGTTCCTCGGGAGAGCGGCGCCAGCAGCTGAAGTGGCTGGCCAGCGGCGCGGGCGTCATGATCGCCAGCGTGATCCTCGGGGCGGTGTTCAGCTCCACGGGTTCCACCTCGCTACTAGCGGAGTGGATAGACAACCTCTTCTGGGTCGGCCTCGCCGCGCTGCCGGTATCGATGGGTGTGGCGATCCTGCGCTACCGCCTGTACGAGATCGACCGGATCATCTCCCGGACACTCGCCTACACCTTGGTCACCGGACTGCTCATAGCCGTGTACGCGGGTCTGGTGCTGTTGGCCACCCGCGTGCTGACGGTGTCCTCGTCGGTGGCCGTAGCCGCCTCGACCCTGGCCGCGGCGGCGGCGTTCAACCCGCTGCGCAGGCGAGTGCAGCGGGTCGTGGATCGCCGGTTCAACCGCGCCCGGTACGACGCGGACCTCACGGTGGCCGCGTTCGCGGCCCGGCTGCGGGAGGAGGTCGACCTGGACTCGGTGCGGGCCGACCTGGCCGGGGTCGTGACCCGGACCCTGGAGCCCGCCCACCTCTCGGTGTGGCTGGGCCAGCGGGGCTGAGCGCCCGGTCAGCTGAAACCGGAGGAGCCGCCGGAACCGCCGGGATCCGCCGGACCCCAGGGGGCCTGCGGGCGGCCCGGCTCCACCCGGGGCTGCGGCCTGGTCTCGGCCCAGTCGGCCAGCAGGCCGTCGCCCGTGATGGTCTGGGTCGCGCCCAGTTCCGGATAGCCATCCGGCGTAGCCGCCGCCTCGAAGGGCGCGGGCGCCGCGGCAACGGCCCGGCTCCGCCATCGGGACGGCACGAACAACGGGATGATCAGGGCCAGGCCCGCCAGGGCGAGCACACCGTCGAAGAGCAGGGTCTGGAAGCCAGCGCCGTAGGTCTGCGACTTCAGCGGGATGTACTGGACCGCGCGCCGCACGTTGTACAGGTACAGACCGGTCCAGGCGAGCAGGGCCAGGCCGGGCAGGCCGGCCGCCAGCGGCGAGATCATCGGAAGGGCCATCAGGAGCCCGGCCAGCAGGCCTACGGCGAGCAGCGCGCCGAGCCCTTCCAGGACGGCGTGGTCGTGGATGAGAGTGCCGCCACCGCCCGGCAGACCGGCTCCGGCCAGACCGCTGAGCAGCTTGAAGTAGCCCCAGGAGGCCGCGAAGAACACCGCGGCGGCCATGACGATGGCCAGGGCCACGCCGATCAGATGGCGCATATTCGTCAACCCCTTAGTCGATCACAGAGGGAAGCTTACGACCGGGGGCGCCGCGCGTCATGGCCTGCGCGGCGTGTCGTTACCCAAGTGAGCGGCCACGTTCGCCAGCGGCACCTCTTAGCGCGGTCACAGGTACCGACCAATATGCTGGCCCGGTGCGCATCCACGCCATCTTCGGGGGAATCGGCGCGTTCGCCGTCAAATTTCGCTGGGTCGTGATCGCGGCTTGGGTGATCGCTGCCATCGCCGTACCTAAATTCCTGCCCTCGCTCAACAGCGTCACTCAGGGCAACAACAGTGCCTTCCTGCCGGCCAGCGCGCCCAGCGAGCAGGCGGCCGAGCTTGCCGCGCCGTTCGGGGCGACCAACCTGGTCCCGGTGCAGGTCGTCGCGGCGGTGAGCCAGGGCACCCTCACCACCACGGACACGGCCTGGCTGGCCACTTTGCAGCACGACCTGGCCACCGTGCCGACCGTGGTCTCCGTGCGCGACCTGGGCCGGTCGTCCGACCAGCAGGCCGAGCAGTTGCAGGTGCTGTCCGACGTCAACCAGGCCAGCCAGCCGGACCAGACCACTCTGGTGGACAACATCCGCAAGCAGATTTCCCAGGCGGCACCCCCTGGCGGGCTGCAGGTCAACCTGGCCGGCCAGATCGCGATCAACGTCGACCAGCAGAACAAGTCGGGAAACACGGGTAATGAGGTCGAGCTGGTATCCGTGGCCTTCATCTTGATCCTGCTGCTGCTGATCTTCCGGTCGCTGCTGGCGCCGCTGATCACGCTGATACCCGCATTCTTCGCCGTGGCCATCGCCGGACCGCTGGTCGGTGAGGCGGCGCACGCCGGCCTGAAGGTCTCCGTCATCGCCCAGCTGCTGCTCATCGTGCTGGTCCTCGGCGCCGGCACCGACTACGGGTTGTTCCTGGTGTTCCGGGTACGCGAGAACCTGCGCGACGGGGCGGAGCCCAAGGACGCGGTGCGCGCGGCGGTCATGCGGGTGGGCGAGACGATCACGTTCTCCGCCCTGACGGTCATCGCCGCGCTGCTCTCGCTGCTCGTCGCCACCTTCCAGATCTACTCCGAGCTCGGTATCCCGCTGGCCATCGGGATCGGCACCATGCTGCTGGCCGGGCTCACGCTGCTGCCCGCGCTGCTGGCGGTGTTCGGCCGGGTCGCGTTCTGGCCGAGCAAGACCCAGGCCGGGACCGGCAACGCCGGCCTGTGGGGCCGGGTGGCCACGCGGGTCGTCCGCAGGCCGGCCATCCCGCTGACCATCGGCGTCCTCGCTTTCGGCGCACTGGCGATCGGCGTGTGGAGCTACCAGCCCGGCGGATTCGGCGGCTCGATCAACGCGCCGGCCGGAACCGACTCCGCGGCGGGCACCGCCCTGCTCGCCAAGCACTTCCCGTCCAGCTCGGCCAACCCGACCAACTTGGTCTATAAGCTGTCCCAGCCGGTCTGGGACAACCCCGGGCCGGTGGCCGCGGCGACCAGCCGGCTCGCCGCGAGCGGCGTGTTCACCGGCGTCACCGGGCCGCTGAACCCGGCGGGCGTGACCCTGACCGGAGATCAGTACAAGAAGCTGCACGCCGAACTGGGAGACGCCAAGTCGCTCCCGGCCGTGCCCCCGGCGAACAGCAAGGTCCCGGTCAACACGTACCTGGTCTACCGGGCCACCGCGCAGTACATCAGCCCGGACGGCAAGACAATCCAGTACGAGACCGGCCTGAAGGCGGGCGACCCGTCGACCAGCGCCGCGCTGAACGCGGTGCCCTCGATCCGGGCCGAAGCCGCGACGGTGGCCAAGACGCTGGGCGCGAGCGCCTACGGGGTCGCTGGCGAGGCACCGGCGTTCTACGACATCAGCCACATCTCCGACAGCGACCTGGCGCACGTCGTCCCGGTGGCGATCATCGTGATCGGCCTGCTGCTCTGCCTGGTCATGCGGTCGCTGGTGGCGCCGCTGTACCTGATCGCGTCGGTCGCGCTGTCGTTCTTCGCCGCCCTGGGGCTGGCCGCCCTGCTGTTCATCAAGCTCGGCGGGGAGAGCGGCCTGACCTTCATCCTCCCGTTCCTGATGTTCATCTTCCTGCTCGCCCTGGGCGAGGACTACAACATCCTGGTCATGAGCCGGATCCGGGAGGAGGCTCAGCACCGACCGCTACGCGAGGCAGTCAGCCACGCAGTGGGCGCTACCGGCACCACGGTGACCTCGGCCGGACTCGTGCTGGCCGGGACGTTCTCGGTGTTCGCGCTGGTCGGCGGACGCCAGTCCGGCGGCGGCCAGATCGTCGACGTGGGTGTCGGACTGGCCCTGGGCATCCTGATGGACACGTTCATCGTCCGCACCGTCCTGGTGCCGTGCACGGTCATGCTGCTCGGCCGGTGGAACTGGTGGCCCTCCAAGCTCAGCCGGGCCAGCCATCAGCCAGGCGCGCCCGCCGCGCCGGCCGCCGAGCCTGGCCGCGCCGCATACCCGCTGATCCCGCTGGCCGGGTGGACCTGGGTCTCATGGGCCTGGATACCAGGATTAACTCCGGACATGCCGGGCGCGGTGCTGGCCTTGGAGGATAAGACCCGACAGACTCATGGAGGTGGAGCAGTCCGCCCGTCTCCACGCTGGCCGCTGGGCTAGAGTACGCCGGGAAAGCGCCAGCAACGGACGGCGGCGGGACCGACCTTGCGGGCCGCGGAGGGGCCTTCACGGTCGGAACGGAAGGGACGACGATGCAGGAACTGCGCTTCGTCGCGGTGAGCGAGGACGGCCGGTACGCGGTCCTCGCCATCCCCGGGCGAAGTGACCGGTTCATGCTGCCGATTGACGAGCGGCTGAGGGCGGTGGCCCTGGGCCAGACCTCCCGGCTCGCGCAGTACGAGATCGAAGTGGAGAGCCCGTTGCGACCCAAGGAGATCCAGGCACGAATCCGGGCCGGGGAAACGGTGGATGAAATCGCGGACGCGGCCGGCATCGCCGTCGAGCGCGTGCGCTGGTTCGAGGGACCGGTCCTGGCCGAGCGCGCCTACATGGCCGACCAGGCGCAGACCGCGTCGGTCCGCCGTCACGGAGATTCGACACCGGGCCCGAAACTGGGCGAGATCGTCGCCGAACGGCTCACCGCGATCGGCAGCGACCCGGAGGACGCGCAGTGGGACGCCAAGAAGCGCGCGGACGGCAGCTGGCAGGTCGATCTCACCTTCACCTCCGGCGGTCGCCTGCATACGGCTGAATGGATCTTCGACCCGCGCCGCAGGCACGTGCTGCCCAACGACGACAACGCGACGCGCATGTCGCTGCCGGGTGCCGAGCCGCCCCAGCCCGCCGCGCCGCCCGCCGGCGAGGCGACGGTCACCCGCCTGGCCCCGCGGCTGGGCAACGCCCGGCACGAGCGGCCAGCTTCAGCGCCCGTACCGGCACCGGTGCGGCCACCGGCCGCCGAGTCCGCCCCGGCCGCACCGGTACCTCCCGCCCCGTCGGCGCCCCCGTTGCCGGCGACGGCCGAGCCCAGGAGAGAGGCATCGCGGCCGCCCGCGGCGGAGCATAACTCCTGGCCGCGGCACGCCGCCAGGGAGCCCGCCCCGGCCCCTCTGGTTGCCGCGGAGAGCGTGCGCGACAACCACCAGGCTGCTCCCCCGCCCGCCCGGGAGATCGCGGCCGAGCCGGCCGCCGCGACGGGCGATGCGGTCCCGCAGGCCGAGCCCGCGGCTGAGCAGAACGGACGTCAGGGTCGCAAAGCGGCACGCGGCCGGCGATCCTCGGTCCCGTCCTGGGACGAGATCATGTTCGGCAGTTCGCGCCAGCGAGACTAACCCGGCCAATCTAAAAGGGCGCTGTCTACCAGGGCACTGTCTACCAGGGCACTGTCAGCGCGATCCGGGCGCTGACAGGCGGGTGTGCGCATTCTGACAGCGGCGTGGCCCAGGATGGGCGCATGCGATATGACGCGACGAATGCGATCGAGGCCACCGGGCTGGTCAAGCGGTTCGGCAAGACCACCGCCCTGGCCGGGGTGGACCTCACCGCCCGCGAAGGCCGGGTGCTCGGGGTCCTCGGCCCCAACGGGGCGGGCAAGACGACCGCGGTCCGGATTCTGGCCACACTACTGCGGCCGGACGGCGGGCGGGCCAGCGTCTGCGGTTACGACGTGCAGCGCGACGCCTACCAGGTCCGCCAGCTCATCGGTCTCACCGGCCAGTACGCGTCGGTGGACGAAGGGCTGTCCGGGACCAACAACCTGATCATGATCGGCCGCCTGCTCGGCCTGCCGCGGGCCCAGGCGCGGGCCCGGGCCGCCGAGCTGCTGGCCCGCTTCGAGCTGGCCGAGGCCGCCGGCCGGACAGCCAAGACCTACTCGGGAGGGATGCGGCGCCGGCTGGACCTAGCGGCCAGCCTGATCGGCCGCCCCCGGGTGCTGTTCCTGGACGAGCCGACCACCGGACTGGACCCGAACAGCCGCAGCGACGTGTGGGCGATGATCCGCGGACTGGTCGCGGACGGGGTCACCGTCCTGCTCACCACCCAGTACCTGGACGAGGCCGACCAGCTCGCCCACGACATCGTGGTCATCGACCGGGGCAAGGTCATCGCGACCGGGACGCCCGACGAGCTGAAGACCAGGGCGGGCGGCCAGGTCCTTCTGGTCGCGCCGTCGGATCCGGCCCGCCTGCCCGAGATCGCCGCGCTGCTCGAGGCGCTGGCCGGGGCGGAGGTCAGCACCGACGTCGAAGCCGGGACGGTATCGGCGCCCGTCACCGACAAGACGCTGTTCCCGCGGGTGGCCCGCGAGCTCGATGACAGGGGCATCGAGCTCGCGGAGTTCACACTGCGCAGGCCGAGCCTGGACGAGGTGTTCTTCGCCATCACCGGCCACCGCTCTGATGATGAGGAAACGCCAGCTCGCGAACTGGAGGAGAGCCGATGACCGCGATCGCAGCGCCGGCCTTCCCGGCTCCAGCCCGCAGGCTCGGCCTGCGCGGCGGGTTGCGGAACGCCTTCACACTGACCTGGCGCAGCGTGCTGAAGATCAGGACCAACATGGAGGACCTGCTCGGCCTGCTCCTGCAGCCGATCATGTACCTGCTGCTGTTTACCTACGTCTTCGGCGGCGCGCTGGCGGGCGGCACGCACAACTACCTGCAGTTCTCGCTGCCAGGGATCCTGGTGCTGAGCGTGGTGTTCGCCACTCTGGGCACCGGCATGACGCTCAACCAGGACATCAGCACCGGCGTCTTCGACCGGTTCCGCAGCCTGCCGATCGCCCGCTGGGCGCCGCTGGCCGGGGCCGTCCTCGGCGACATGATCCGGTACATGACGTCGGTGGCAGTCACCCTGGGCTTCGGGATGATCCTCGGGTTCAGGATCACGGCCAGCCCGTTGTCCGCCGCCGCGGGCTGCCTGCTCGTGCTCGCCTTCGCCCTGGCCATGTGCTGGTTCTCCGCGCTGATCGGGCTGCTGGTCAAGTCCCCGCAGGGCGTGCAGTGGTTCGGCTTCCTGGTCATGTTCCCGCTGGTGTTCGGCAGCAACCTGCTGGTGAAGACGGCGACCATGCCGGGCTGGCTGCAGGCGTTCGTCAAGGTCAACCCGATGACCTACCTGACCGAGGCCGAGCGCGGGCTGCTGACCGGCGGGCCGGCGGCCACCCCGGCGGTCCGGTCGCTGCTGTGGGCGCTGGGCATCTTCGTGGTCTTCGCGCCGCTCGCGGTCCGGGTCTACCGGCGCAAGACCTAGACCGCCGGCCTGGCCACCACGCCCTGGGCCACGGCGATCCCGTGGTCACGGTCCAGGGCGCGGCCGCGTGCGTAGGCCGCGTCGAAGCCGGCCTCGCCGAGCAGGGCGCGGGCGGCGGACCGGGCGCCGGGAGCGTCCAGGCTGCCCTCGTCGAAGGCACCGCGGATGGTGTGGGCGGCACCGAGCAGGGTGGCCGCCAGGACAGCGCTCTCGGGCGAGCCCGCGGGTTCGCCCGCCTGGAGGGCGAAGGCGGCGATGGCGTCGATGACGGCGGCCAGCGCCGGGCGCTCCACCCAGGCCACGGCGGTGCGCAGCGCGGCGGCGAGCAGCTCACGGCAGCGGGCCTGGTCCCCGCCCCGCAGGACCACCATGGCCAGCCTGGCCTCCAGCTGGGCGCGCATCCCGTCCCACCACGGTGATTCCTTCTGATCCAGCCAGGCCAGGACCCTCTCGCAGTTGCTGCTCGCCGCGGCCATCTCGCCGGATTGCCAGTGCAGTTCCGCCCGCACCAGGCTCAGCCAGGCCCCCGCGTCGTTGAGGTGCCCGCCGCGCTCGGCCTGCGCCTGCTCGGCCTGCTCCAGGTCGGCCCGGGCCTGCGCCAGATCGCCCATCCGGAGCCGGACCGCGGCGAGCATCCCGTCGATGTAGGACAGGTCGCCCCATGTGCCCAGGTCTCGGCCGGACTCGCCCGCGTCGAGCAGGGCCGCGACCGTGGTCCGGTAGTCGCCCCTGACCTGGGCGAGCTCGGCCAGCTGGATCAGCGCGGTAGCCACGCCCCAGGAGTCCCCCAGGGCACGGAACGCAGCCAGGGATGTCCGGCAGTCGGCCTCGGCCCCGTCGATGCGGCCGAGCATGCGGCTGAACGAGCAGCGCATCAGCGGGGCCGCGGCGCGCAGATACGGAATCCCCGAGGCCATGTACGCGTCGAATACGGTGAGTGCTCGCTCTAGATCACGCTTGCCCAGGATCAGCATGGGCTCGGCCATGGCGGCGACGGGGTTGGACGGCGGCTGGCCGGGGGCCAGTTCGGCGAATTCGGCGACGGCGTCTTCCAGTACCTGCTGCACGGTATGGATCTCCCAGGACGGACCGGCCGCGACCATGGCGCAGACCATGCGGGCCTCGGCCATGCGCGGGGAGCGTTCCCCAGGCTGGAGCCCGAGCACGTCGCGGGCCAGGGTCTCCGGCTCGCCGGGCTGCCCGCGCAGGACCCAGTACCAGCCGAGGGCCCGCACGAAGCGCAGCGCGGTGTCCGCATCCCGCCGCTTGATGGCCCAGCGCAGCGCGGCGTACAGGTTGTCCTGCTCGGTGGCCAGCTCGCGCAGCCAGCGGCTCTGCCCGGGGCCACGCAGCCGCGGGTCGGTGGTCTCGGCCAGGTCCAGGTAGTGCGCGGCGAAGGCGTCCCGGATCCGGGCGTCCTCGCCCGCCTCGGCCAGCCGCTCCAGGCCGTACGCGCGCACGGTCTCCAGCATCCGGTACCGGGGGCCCAGGTCCGTGTCCGCGCTCTGGCCCGCGGCGATGATCGACTTGTCGACCAGGCCGGACAGCGCGGGGAGCACCTGTCCGGGCGGCAACTGCTCGTCGGCGCAGACTCGTTCGGCCATGGCAAGGGTCGCTCCGGCAGGGAAGACAGCGAGCCTGCGGGCGAGCACCTGCTCGGCGGGCTCGAGCAGGTCCCAGCTCCAGTCGACCACGGCCCGCAGCGTCCGGTGCCTGGGCAGCGCGGTCCGGCTGCCGCCGGTGAGCAGCGCGAACCTGTCGTCCAGCCGCTCGGCGAGCTGACCGGGGGTCAGGGTCCGCAGCCAGACGGCGGCCAGCTCGATGGCCAGCGGCATCCCGTCGAGCATCCGGCAGATCCGCGCCACGGCACCGGCGTTGTCCGCGTGCAGCTCGAAGTCCGGCCGGACCGCCACCGCCCGGTCGCGCAGCAACCGGACCGACGCGTAGGCTTCCGAGCCTTCGGCCGGGGACGGCGGGGGCACCGGCAGCGGCGGGACCGGGCACAGCGTTTCGCCGTCGATGCGCAGCGGCTGCCTGCTGGTGGCCAGGATCCGCACCCGCGGGCAGGCGGCCAGGGTCCGGCCCGCCAGCTCGGCGGCCGCGTCGATGACGTGCTCGCAGTTGTCCAGGACCACGACCTCGTCGCGGTCGGCCAGCGCCTCGGCCAGCCGGTCCAGCGGACCCGCCCCCGGATCGCCGCGTCCGGCGCGAGATCACGCGCTCGCGGATGCCGAGCGTGTCCAGGACCGCGAACGCCACGTCGGCCGGATCGGTCACCGGCGCGAGCTCCACGAACCAGGCCCCGCTGGCCAGCCGCCCGGATACCTCGGCGGCCAGCCTGGTCTTGCCCACTCCCCCGGGCCCGGTGAGCGTGACCAGGCGCGCCGCGCCGAGGTTCTTCAGGACCTGGGTCACCTCGGTGTCCCGCCCGACGAAGGTGGTCAGCGTGCTCGGGGCCACGGGATGCGCGGTGGTGACGGTCGCGGGAACCACGGCCCGTTCGGTATCAAAAGATTTTTCTTCCCCGCGCAGGATACGCAGGTACACCTGCTCGAGTTGAGCCGAGGGGTCGACGCCGAACTGGCCGGACAGCAGCGCGCGGGCCTGATGGTAGGCCTCGAGCGCCTCGGCCTGGCGGCCCGCGGCGTAGAGCGCGCGCATGAGCAGGGCACGGGGACGTTCGGCCAGCGGGTCGGCGGACAGCAGCGCGCGGAGCTCGCCGACCAGGCTCGCTCCCTCACCGAGGGCCAGGTCGGCCTCGATCCGGTCGGTCAGCACGCTGGAGCGCAGTTCGGTCAGCTGGGCCGCGGCCGCGTCGGCGAAGTCGTATCCGGCCGCGTCGGCGAGCGGCTCGCCACGCCAGGAAGCCAGCGCGGACCGCAGCACCGCCGCGGCCTCCCGGGGGTCGCCGTCGGCTAGGGCGCGCCGACCTCGGACGGCCAGGACCCGGAAGTCGAGCGCGTCCACCGCGTCCGGCCGCACCGCGAGCCGGTATCCGGCCGGATGCGACTCGATCACCTGGTCCAGGCTGGCCCGGCGTAGTTCGGCCCGCAGCCGGGAGACCAGCGTCTGCAGCGCATTGCCGGGGTTGGCCGGCGGTTCCTCGGGCCAGATCCGGCCGACCAGTGAGCCCGACGGCACGACATGCCCGGCCTCCAGGGCGAGCAGGATGAGCAGCACGCGCAGCTGACGCCCGCCGACGTGGACGGCGCGCCCCGCCCCGTCTCGTACCTGAAGCGGGCCAAGCAGCCCGATCCGCAGCGTGTCCGGCATCCGCCCTCTCCGGTTGTCCGTAGCCATGCCCGGACTTCTGCATCCATTTTGCCGGACTATCCGGCGGGTCATTTCGCCGTACGCTTCATGGCAGGTTCTACTATCAACCGTCGGCCAACAGAGAGGGCCAGGGTGACGTCAGGCCAGGACCGGATCCGCCGCCGCGGGGTACGGCGGCCGTCCCGGTGCGCTTCGGCCGCCCTGGCGGTGGCGGCGGCCCTGACCCTGGCCGGCTGCGGGCAGGCGGGCCAGGGTGCGCCCGTCGCGCCGCGGGCCATGACGGTGAGCAGCCAGGCATTCGGCCCGGACACCCTGCCGCGGACGTACACCTGCCACGGCAGCCGGATCAGCCCGCCGCTCGACTGGTCCGGCGCGCCTGCCGACACCAAGAGCCTCGCTCTGGTAGTGGACGATTCTTCCGCGCCCATCACTCCGTACATTTACTGGCTTGTGTTCGACATCCAACCCGGCACGACCGATATCCAGGAAGACGCGCTGCCGACCGGGGCACGACAGGCGATGAACAGCATGGGCACTGTGAAGTATGATGCGCCGTGTCCGACCGGTCATTCTCACTCGTACCGTTTCACGGTTTATGCGCTGAACAGCCAGCTCACGCTGCCAAATGGCGCTCCCCTGCTGGCGGCGTGGACGGCCATCGCTAACGCTACTATCGGACGTGGACGAATAGTGGTTACTGGAAACCCGTGATCAGCCTGATACATGTCGTAATCAGCTTTTAGCGGAAGTTTTTCAATCCTGTGACACGGTCCCCAGTGGTGAGTCAGAATCGTGGATGATCAAGCGGGTTCCAGGGCGCTCGCGACAACGAGGGAAGGCTCGCGTCATTGGCCACGTGTGCCTCGCAAGCGCCCCTAATACCCCCCACCAGGCCCGGCATTCTGGATGGAGACCATGATCCTGGTCGCGGGACTCGCCGTCGCAGGGCTGGCTGGTATAGCGGCTGCCTTCTACTTCAGCATGCGGCCCCGGGGTGCCCGGGTCCGGGCGGCCGGGCCTGACCGGGCCGCGGACAGCCGGGTGCCGGCCGGCAGAAGCAGAACCTCCCCGCCGTCCTCGGGCCGGTCCGACCGGTCCGCGAGCACCGTGCGGTCGGTCAGATCCGGCAGACCCGACCGGCCCGCCGCCTCCGCTCGGCGTGCTGCCGACCGGGCCGGGGCCAGCACCGTGATCGACCTGACCGGCCCGCAGCCGGCCCTGGACGATACCGAGTCCGCGGTCACCGGTCGCCGGGCCCGGCACGGCGATCGCCACCTGGCCGACGCCCGCCACCTGGCCGACGCCCGCCAGGCGGCCGAGCCTCGCCAGCCCGCCGAGGCTCGCCATGAGGACGACATCGACGACCCGGGCAAGACGACCAGATCACGCCGACGGGTGGGCTGGCGTAAGGGATCCGAAGTCGACGAGGAGCTGTGGCCGACCGAGGGGTTCGGCGGTGTGTCCGACGAGCAGTTCTGGGACGACCTGGCCGCGGACAAGCCGCTGGCCACCACCGCGCGGGCCGCTGCG
Organism: uncultured Actinomycetes bacterium; assembly: GCA_963819785.1. Taxonomy (GTDB): domain Bacteria; phylum Actinomycetota; class Actinomycetes; order Streptosporangiales; family Streptosporangiaceae; genus Palsa-504. Next base: position 876,407 of record CAWFXW010000037.1, read on the forward strand.
CCGGAGACCGCGGCCCAGCGGCGGCCGCCGAACTCGGGCCCGTTGCCGGACCTGTACCCGGTTGATAGCCGGAGCCGCGAGGCCAGCAGGCGCGCCGAGGGCGCGGGCACACATCCGCAGCCCCGCCTCGGCCCGGACGACCGGACCGCGGTCCAGCCGGCCGTTCAGGGCGCCACTCAGCCGAGTGCCACCGCTCCGCTGGCGACACAGCCCTACCCGGTCGCGACGCAGCCTTCGCCGACCGCCATGCCACCGGTACGCGCGGCCCAGCCGACTCGTCCGCCTGAACCCGTTCGTGCGCCTGAACCCGTTCGTGCGCCCGAGCCCGTTCGGGCCGTATCGCCGGCCCGGTCGCGCGCCATCAGCCCGGACGAGGATCCGCTGACCAGCCCCAGGTTTTCGTTGCGGGCCAAGGGCAGCGTGGACGGCCGGTCGCGCCGACCGGACCCGGGCCGCGAGCAGTACGATCCCTCCGGCCGCCAGGAGACCCGGGCCTTCAGCCTGGCTGACACCCGGGCGGCGAGCGGCGGGTATCCCGATGGCGTGCCTCCGTTCCGGCAGTTCGACCGGCCCGCGCACGGCGCGAACGGCGCGAACGGTTCGAACGGCCGCAGCCGGTCCGACGCGGACCGACCCGCTGCGGACCGACCCGCTCGGACCGACCCGCTGCGGACCGACCCGCTGCGGTCGGATCACCTTCGGGCTGATCCGCTCCGGCCGGGCGACGGGTACGGCGGCACCGGCGCCTACCCGTACCCGCAGTCGCAACCGTACGGTGAGCCGACATCGTCGGCGAGCACCCCGCCGTATGGCGAGAGGTACGGATACGGCGCTCCGGCCAGCCGTGCCAGCCTCCGTCCAGCCAGCCAGCCTCGTCCGGGCGACGGCCCCCGGCCGGCGAATGGCGGCTGGAGTCCCGGCCCGGCCAGCCCGAACGGTTCCGGTGTCGAGGGAGGCTGGGCCTCACGTCCGGGATATCCGCCGGTCAACGGGAACCGCGTGCCGTACGACCCGCGGGGCTACGATCGCCGGTTAACTCCTCTGCGCTGACCTCGCGCACACTAGGGGCATGCCCGAGGGAGACGTGGTCTGGTACACCGCCCGGCGCCTGCACGAGGCGCTGGCGGGCCGGACGCTGACCCGCAGCGACTTCCGGGTGCCGCGGCTGGCCACCGCCGACCTGACCGGTGACGTAGTCGTCGAGACCGTGGCCCGCGGCAAGCACCTGCTGACCCGGACCCAGAACGGGCTCACCGTGCACACCCATCTCCGGATGGACGGCAACTGGCGGGTCCGGCCCGCGGCCGAGCCTCTCCGGGACAGTCACCAGATCAGGCTGGTCCTCGCCAACGAGGCCTGGCGGGCGGTCGGCTATCAGCTCGGAGTCGTCGAGCTGATCCGGACCAGCGAGGAGTCGCAGGTCACCGGGCATCTGGGACCCGACCTGCTCGGCCCGGACTGGGACTGCGCCGAGGCGGTCCGGCGGCTGTCCGCCGAACCCGGCAGGCCGATCGGCGAAGCCCTGCTCGACCAGCGCAACCTGGCCGGGATCGGCAATTTGTATAAGGCCGAGGTGCTGTTCCTGCGGGGTGTCAATCCGTGGCAGCCAGCCGGCGACGTCGCGTATCTCGGCGGCATGGCCGAACTCGCGCGCCGCCTGCTGGAGGCGAACAAGGACCGGATCGGCCAGGTCACCACGGGCAACTGGCGCCGGGGTGAGGAAACCTGGGTGTACGGGCGGCGCGGCCGTCCGTGCCGGCGCTGCGGGACGTCCATCCGCTCCGAGGGACAGCAGGACCGGGTTACGTTCTGGTGCTCGTCGTGCCAGCCCGGCACAGGACCGGCGGCTCGGGCGCCCGGCCGACCCGGTCCCGCCTGATCTCGTAGCCGGCCGTGCAGGCGGCGATCACGACCGCGATCCCGGCCAGCACGCCGAACGCGCCTGCCTGGCCGATCGCCGCGCCCAGCCCGGCCGCCAGGTACGGGGCCGCGAAACCCAGGTAGGCCAGCGCGTAGTAACAGGCGACCACGGCGCCGCGCTGGTTCGGCCCGGCCATCTGCTCGGCCTGCCGGAGCCCGGATACCAGGCACAGCCCGTAGGCCAGGCCGAGCAGCACCGCCGCGACCCCGGCGAGAACCCGGTCCGCGGCGGCCACCGCGGCGACGCCGACGCCCGCGCCGGCCGCCGCACAGCACAGCCCGGCGGCCACGCCCGCGAGCGGGTTCCCGAGCCGCCGGGCCAGTGGCTGGACCCCGACTCCGGCCGAGAAGGCCAGGGCGGTCATCAGGCCCGCGAACCCGGCCGACAGCGTGCGAGCGCTGGTGACGTCTTCCGGCAGGACCACGATGGCCAGGGCCACCGACCCGAACACCATCGGGCTGGCCGGCGCCACGGTCAGCCAGAACCGCCAGGTGCGCACCGAGGCCGGCGGCCAGCCCGCGGGTTTCCGTCCCGCGGCGGGCCTAGCGGCAGGAGGCACGCCTGCCGCGCCCGCCAGACCAGGATCGCGGCCACGACCCCGATGACCAGGTGCGGGAGGTAGGGCAGCACCAGCGGGTCGGGCGCCCACTGGGCCAGCACCGCGGCGGCGACCGGCCCGAGCCCGAACCCCGCGGTCAACGCGAGCGCGGCCCGCCGGGCACTCTGCCCGGTGCCGTGCGACAACTCCTGCACCCAGGCCGTCGCCGAGCCGAAGACCACCCCGGAACACAGCCCGGCCAGGGCGCGGCCGGCGGAGATCAGCACGAGCGATCGCGGTCCCACGACCAGCAGCAACGTGGCCAGCGGCGACAGGACCACGAACGGGAGGACGGCGGGGCGCCGCCCGAAACGGTCCGAGACCGGTCCCCCGACCAGCAGGCCCGGGATCAGGGTCAGCGCGTAGACCAGGAACAGCCCGGCCACCGCGCCCGCGCCGAGCCCCAGTTCGTGACGGTAGACGATCAGCATCGGCGAGAACTGGTTAGCTCCCCAGCCGACCGCGAACATCCCGAACGCGATCTTGACCCAGTCACCGGATGCGGCCCTGGTGGCAGTGGTGGTGGCCATGACGTCGACCCTAACCGGCAAACCGTCAAATCTCGGTTTGACTATGCATCGGCTATCGTGCGGTCATGGACCCCGACGCCGACCTGGCCGCGGTGGCCAGCCTGATCGCCGACCGCCATCGCGCGCACATCCTCCTCACCTTGCTCGGCGGGACACCCCAATCCGGGTCGGCCCTGGCCGAGGCGGCCGGCATCTCCCGGTCGCTGGCCAGCGCCCACCTCAAGAAGCTGGTCGCGGGCAGGCTGGTCCGCGCCCAGCCCAGCGGGCGGCAGCAGCTCTACTCCATCGCCTCGGAGCCGGTGGCCGACGCGCTGGAGATCCTGATCCTGATCGCACCCGCCAGGAGCGTCCGGTCGCTGACCGACGCGACCCGGGCCCGGAGCCTGCGCTGGGCGCGCATGTGCTACGACCACCTGGCCGGCGCGGTCGGCGTGTGCGTGACCGAGGCCCTGATCGCGAGGGGGTTCGTCGACGAGGAGGACGGCACGTACCGGATGGGGGCGGGCGGGGCGGCGGAGTTCGGGCGGTTCGGCATCGACGTGGACCGGCTCGAGCGCCGGACCCGGCCGCTGCTGCGGCCATGCATGGACTGGAGCGAGCGCCGCTACCACCTGGCGGGCAGCCTGGGCGCGGCCCTGACCGCATCGTTGGCGGAGCGAGGGTGGATCCTCACCCGGGAGGCCAGCCGCATCGTCACCGTGACCGAGGCCGGCCAGGCCGGCCTGCGGGACTGGCTCGGCATCGACCTGGCCGGCCTGCGGGCCGCTGCCGCGCTGGCGGCGCGGGGTACCGGCTAAGGATGCAGCAATTGTGTCCGGAGCGGGAGAGACCGGGCCCTAGGCTGTGAAGGTGCCCGCCACCTCGAGACAGGTGTTCGCTTTCTCCGGAATCCTGAACCGCCCCCCAGGTGAGAAACCTAACCCGGCGTTGGTTGAGTACGCCGTGAGCCTGGCCGCTGGCCACGGGAAGAAACGGGTCTGCTTCATCCCTACCGCTACGGGTGATTCCCCGTCCGCCATTGAAGCGTTGACCGAGGTTTTCACCGACCGCGGGGACGTCGACTTCAGTGTGCTCACGCTGTTCACGCAGCCCAGCGTGCCCGATGTCGCGGCGCATCTGCTGGCGCAGGACACCGTGCTGGTCGGGGGCGGCAGCGCGGTAAACCTGATGGCGGTGTGGCGGGCCCATGGCCTGGACACGGTCATGCGGGAATGCTGGGAGGCGGGGGTGGTCCTCGCCGGGTGGAGCGCCGGCAGCCTCTGCTGGCACCGCGGCGGGCCGACCGACTCATTCGGCGACTCCCTGGCCGTGTTCACCGACGGCCTGGGCTTCCTGCCGTACAGCAACGGGGTTCATGATTCCCTCGGCGACCAGCCCCGCCGCCGCGTCTACCGCGAGTCCATAGCCAACGGCGAACTCCCGGCCGGGTACGCCACCGAGGACGGCGTCGGCCTGCACTACATCGGCACCGAACTGCATGAAGCCGTCGCCATGCAGGACGGCGCCCGGGCCTGGTGGGTGGAGCCGTCTCCCGGCGGCGGCTACCACGACGAACCAATCCCTCCACGCATGCTCTGACTGCCCAGCGCGGGCCTGTGCCTGCAAACGGCGGCCGGGGATCAGGTTACGTTGTCGTGCAGGCGGGTCAGGAGTGACTCGAACTGGGCGACGTCATGTTCGGTGAGGCCGGCTCGCAGCCGCTGGTCGAAGGCGGCGGCCACCTCACGCAGGCGGGAGCACAGCGCGTCACCCCCGGGGGTCAGCTCGACCAGGTGCAGGCGGCGGTTGCGCGGGTCGCGGCGGTCAGGCGGCCGGGAACAAGCCGCCGCACATGTACCGCCAGGGCCGGCCGATGCAAGCGCCATCCGCGGGCGGTTAGCCGTACTCGTGGTCCAGGTCGACGATGCAGAACCGGTTGCCGTCCGGATCGGCCAGGACCACGAAGTCGGGATCGTCCGGGTAGCTGTCCCAGTCGACCCGGACGGCGCCGAGCGACACCAGGCGTTCGGCCTCGGCCGCCTGCTCGTCCAACCCACGCACATGCAGGTCGAAGTGCAGTCGCGGGTAGTCATCGGGCGGCGTCTGGCTGATCTGCAAGGCGATGGCGGCGCCGGTCCCGCCTGGCAGCGGGGTCAGCACCCGGGCCCAGCCGCCGTACGGCCCGTCGTGCACCTGGTAGCCGATCGCCGCGCACCAGAAGTCCTCGGCTCGCTTTCGATCGCTAACACCGAGCACCACCACGCCGAACGTGAGCATGACACTCCCTTCCCGGCCCGTCCGTGGATCCCAGGCTAGGACTGCTGAGCCTCGGCGCGCTCGCGGCGCTCCGCGCTCTCGCGCGCATCGTTGACGACCGTGACCGTACCGGGATCCAGCTCCGTGTGGTGCTGGATGGTGTAGAACCGGACCTCATGCCCGTCCGGGTCGTGCAACTCGGGCAAGATCCAGCCGATGCTGGCCCAGTGCACGCCTGCGTGCTGCTCGCCGAGGTCGTTCAGCCGGGTCGCGAGCCGCTCGATCGCGTCCTTGTCCGGCACGCCGATGCTGAAGTAGTCGAATCCGGCGGCGGCGCGGGCGCGTTCGGGGTTCAGTCGCAGGGCCAGCGGCGGTCCCCCGTTGGGATGGATCAGCGCGACCCCCATCAGGCGGCCCTGCTCGACGAACTCCATCTGTACCTGGTAGCCGAGGCGGCTGAGGTACCACTCGCGAGACCGGTCCAGGTCGGTAACCGGCAGCTTCAGGTGATGGATCCCGGCCAGGGCGGGAGCGTCCGATACGTCCACGATTCCCCCAATACAGTTGAAGTGCATTCGATGCAGTTATACTGCAATGTATGACCGGTGATGTCAATCCCGCGAATCCGCTGCCGTCGCTCCGCCAGGCCCAGATCGCGCAGACCGAGCAGCGGATCGTGGCCGCGGCCACCGGCCTGTTCCTGGCCGACGGTTACGTTGCGACCACCCTGGAGGCGGTGGCCAAGCGCGCCCAGGTCGGCGCGCGAACCGTCTACCTGCGCTTCGGCACCAAGGCGGCGCTGTTCAAGCGGGTGGTGGACGTGGCCATCGTGGGAGACGCCGAACCGGTAGACGTGCTCGGCCGCGACTGGATGCAGGCGGCGCTGACCGCTCCCACGGCCGCCGAGCGGCTGGCGGCCAGCGCGGCCGCGACCCGGCAGATCATGGAGCGCACCGGCCCACTGTTCGCCGTGGCTCAGCAGGCCGCCGCCGTGGAGCCGTTCATCGCGGAGCAATGGCAGCAGGGCCGCGAACAAACCCGGTACGCCCATGAGGTCTTCTGGACCCGGATGGCCGAGGACGGGCTGCTCGATCCGAGGCTCGACCTGGGCTGGCTGATCGATACGTCCACCATCCTGGCGGCGGCCGAGACCTATCTGCTCATCACCCGCCTCATGGCCTGGGACCTCGACGCCTACCAGGACTGGCTGGTGACCACCAGCACCCGCCTGACCCAGGTCACGGACGAGAATTCCAGTCCGCTTAAATAGTCGCCGAAATATACTCTGACCTGCGGTTATGATGTGCAAAAACCTTGCCTTCGGCGCGTCTCTTGCTGATACGGTGTGGCCTAAATCACAAAATGTGATCCACTTGAAACTCTTCCGAGATACCCCTGTTAAAGCTGGTATTGACTGACACGTATGCCCAGTTGAGTGTTCCATAAGCTGGGACAATTTCCAGAAATGCTGGACTTCTTGGCCATCATGACCGCATGATGTTTCAGCGCAGGCCATTTATCTCACAGCGTGAAATAACGCTTGCCCTGCGTGACGGGGGCCAGTCGCGCCACCGCCGCGACCATGAAGCGGCCCGCCTCGCACCGGCCGAAGGAGCCCGGTGCATTCGGTCACACCCTAGCAACCAAGGAGAGATGGAACGGTGGCGGTACGACATAAGGTAGGCACCATCGCCGGAACGATGGCAATAAGTCTGGCGTTTTTCTCGGGAACGGCAAGTGCGCACACCCTGTCGTTCAATCAAAAGACAGCAGGCTACGTGGAGAGGTTCATCGGACGGGTTCCGTACACCTACGGTGGGACTTCTCCCAGCTCAGGCTTTGACTGCAGCGGCCTCGCCCAGTACGTCTACCACCACTTCGGCAAGTCAATCCCCCGCACCGCGGAGGCCCAGTTCCTCCGTTTCCGCCGCGAGACCAAGGCCAAAGCGTGGGGCGGCGACCTCGTTTTCTTCCACGTGGATTCGGACCCGAACAGCTACGTCTACCACGTGGCCATTTACGAGGGCCACAATCACATCGTCTCGGCGACTGACCCATCACAAGGGATCGCCTGGCAGAGAATCTGGGACTCCGATGTGACATTCGGCACCATCACTCATTAGGTCCGGCGCCGCGGCCGGAATCGGTTAGCGCGGGCCTGGAGGATGTGCGTGAGCTCGCCAGTCCGAGTGACGATTTCGGCCGCGGCGCCGGTCTGGTGCCGGTCTTCAGGGCGCTGGAGCGGGGTCCGGGGCGGCGATACGCAGGTACGAGACGTCACCAGGGCGGAACACCGAGATCTCCGTCACCCGGCCGATCCTAGTTGGCTAGGTCCCCGCCGTGTTTGACCAGGCGGGCCCCGGCGGTCAAGGTGACGAGTTGTTCGGCCTGCGGCCGGTCGTCGTCCACTGGCGCCACGGTGAGGATGAAGCCGCCCTGGCCCAGACGAACCATCTTGACCAGGACCGCGGTGCTGGCCCCAGGCAGGACGACCACGTCACCGGCATTGACGTCGCCAGCGAAGACAAGATCCTTCACGGATTATGACAATACCGCCGGAGATGAGCGACTTCATCTATATCCCTAACGGGACATGTACGACATGTGTACAACAGGCGAACGCGGGTCGCTGCTGGGGACACCCATCCGGTGCCCCCAGCCCGTTCCGGAGGTGCTGGTTATGACCCGGCTTTGGCCGGACTCGCTGCCCGTCCCACCACGAGGCCCGCACCGTGAGTGAGCGCGGCAGTCGGGGTGCTGGTGCAGGCGTGGGAGTTCGTGTCGATGAGCCCGACCACGGTCTGGAAGCGTTGCTGGGCGAGCTGGAAATTGCCGAAACTGAGCTCGGTACCAGCGGGCATGGCCGCCGGGTTGATCGTGATGGACGGCTGCGAGGTTTCGAAGGTCACGACCTGATCGAAGCCCGCCGGAGCGGGATCTGAGGAGCAGAAGCTGCCGGTGGTGACCACCGCCGGGATCCCGTCCTCCTGCAGGTCGCTCTGCAGGACGGTGGGCTCGAAGAGCACCTTCTGGTTGATGGTCAGCGTCGCCGTGCCGTTGGCGTGCTCAACGAGGGTGAAGGCCGTGGTCTGGATCGTGCCCGTGCCGTGCGCCGGGGCCGAGCCGAAGGTCCCGGCCAAGCCCAGGCCCAGGGCCACGGCCGCGGCGGCCGTGACGGAGGTGATACCCGCGACCAGCCGACGGTGATCGTGTCCTGGCCGGTAGTTGCGCTGGAGTAGCCGCTGGCCTGCCTGTTCCGGATCCCGGATGTCGGCGGCGGCCCGGGTGAACGCGCGGCGCAGTTCGTGCTCAAGTTCTTCGGTCGGCATCAGATGTTTCCCTTCGTGCTTGCGGAGCGGTGGGTTCGGGTCGCTGGCGGCGAGCCGTGGGCAAGGGCCTCGGTCAGGCGGGCTGCCGCCCGGGATGCGGTGCTGGTGACCGTGCCTTCCGAGCAGCCGAGAATCTCGGCAACCTCGGCGACGGGCAGGTCGGCCCAGTAGCGCAGCACCAGGACGGCACGCTGCCGCGGGTGGAGGCGCGCCAGCGCCCAGCGGAATTCGGCCAGGTCATCGACCTCTTGCAGGGCCCGTGCCGCGCTATCGTCGGCCGCTTCGGCCCGGCCGTCCTGCGGCCACAGCTCGGCCCGCTGCCGGGACCGGCGGCCAGCCTCATGCAGCACCAGGTTGATCAGGATCCGGCGGGCATAGGCGGCCGGGTGGTCCATGGACCGCACCCGGCTCCACCGCCGCGCCACCTTCAGCAGCGTTTCCTGAACCAGGTCCTCGGCGTCCTTGGCATCCCCCGTCATCAGGTAGCCGGTGCGCAGCAGCGGCTCCCACGCCTTGGCCGCGAAGCCGTCGAACTCGCGCTCCCAGGCCCTGTGCCTGATCCAGTCCATCCGCGCCTCCTGCGACCCGGTGCCGGGCCCTCACCTGTATAAGTCCCGCCGTCCGCCGGAGACTGAGCGCGGCGGGGTCGAACATGAACCCGCGGTCCCGGAACCAGTCTGACCTGACCGCGGCGGCGCTACGCTGGCATGTCGTGCTGGGGACGCGTCTTGACATGGCTCGGATCCGGGCGGCCCGCCGGGTGATCGACCCGGTTTTCCTGGACACGCCGCTGTACCGCTGCCAGGCGCTGGAGCCCGGCCTGGGGTGCGCGGTGAGCATCAAGCTGGAGACGGCGAACCCGGTCCGCAGCTTTAAGGCCCGCGGCACCGAGTTCGTCGCGAGCCTGCTGGCCGGCGGTGGTTCGCGGGCCGTGGTATGCGCCAGCGCCGGCAATCTCGGCCAGGCCCTGGCCTGGTCCGGCCGCGGCCGGGGGCTGGAGGTCACCGTCGTGGCCTCCCGTTTCGCGCCCGCGGCCAAGCTGGATCGCATCCGCGCCCTGGGCGCCCGGCTGGAGCTGGTGGACGGCGACTTCGACCTGGCTCGCGAGCGGGCGGCGGCCATCGCCCGGTCCGACGGCATCCGGCTGGTCGAAGACAGCCTGGACATCGAGACCTGCGAGGGCGCGGCGACCATCGGCCTGGAACTGGCAGGCGCCGGCCCCGTCTTCGACGCCGTCCTGATCGCTCTGGGCGGCGGGGCGCTGGCCACCGGTGTGGGTCATGTGCTGAAGACCCTGGCGCCCGATGTCGAGGTGATCTGCGTTCAGCCGCTGGGCGCGCCGGCGATGACGCTCTCCTGGCGCCAGCGGCGCGTCGTCACCACCGGCCCGACCGATACCATCGCGGACGGCGTCGCCGGCCGACGGCCCATCCCGGCCGTCCTGAACGACCTCCTCCTGGTCGCAGACGAGGCCGTCCTGGTCTCTGAGGCCTCGATCATCGCCGGTATGCGGATGCTCCTGGAGCACGCCGGCCTCGTGGTCGAACCGTCGGCCGCGCTCGGCATCGCGGCGATTCTCGAAGACCGCGGCCGCTTCGCCGGCCGGCACGTCGTCACCATCGTGTGCGGCAGCAACGTCGACCTGAACGCCTATCACCGCTGGGTCGGCGCGGCTCCATTGCCTTGACAGCAGCCCGGAACAGCTAGCTGGAGAACTCTGGCCCCGAAACGAGCGGCAGGAAGCCACGGCTCGGAACCCGGATTCTCGGCGGCCGCGGGCACCGCCCGTAAACCGCCACGGCCCTGCACAAGGCAATGCCCCCGCCGGTCGAGGACCTGACGGGGCATCGCACGCGTTCGCACACGTGACAATGAGGATAACCGCCAGGCGCCGTCAGACTTCGTGACTGGCTGGTATGTCCCGTCGGCCACCCGGCGCGGTACCTCCTGGGATTCACGGATCACCCGGCGGCGGCCGTCCGGGACATCCGGCCAGTTCTCCCGGGTCACCGGCACCCCTGCGTAGAGCGGCTCCCAGCCGATCGCGTAGAACGGCACAGCCGAGGGCAGGAGGGTCCGCAGGCAGTACACGGCGCGCAGGTGATACCACTTGCTGACCACTGTCAGGTGCAGGCCCATGGCCAGCGCCTCGCGCAGGTACGGCAGCGACAACTCGACGTTTTGCCATGTGTGCGCGGACTGGTCCTCAACGCAGATCGCGCTCGCGGGTACCTCGGCACCCGCGAGCAGCCTGGCGAACTCGCGGCCTTCCACGACACCGTCGTGCCGGTTCACGCCGCCGGTCACGATGATCAGCGGCGCCAGGCCGCGGTGATACCTAGCTGCCGCGATTACCGCAGGCATGGCCTGATTCGTGCCGAACACGACGAGCGCCGTGGGCTCGCCCTCGGGCGGCGGTGCGTCGATGTCCGCGCGCTCGGTGAAATCCTTCACCTGCTCAAGGCTGAGGTCATCGCCGGTCATGTGCGCCCCCGGTACCTGCGGGCAGCGCGCGGCGCCCGGCGGCGTCGATGTACCTGTCACGGAAGCCGGCGGCGTTCGCGCCGGTCGTCCGGCCGCTGAGCGACCGGTCGAGCTTCCCGGCGAGAACCATCGTCGGCCACACCGCAGGCCCTGATTCCAGAGCGGCGGCCCCGAGCGCGTCTGCCTCGTCCAGCTCGCCGAGCCCGGCGGCGGCCAAGGCCAGGATAAGCAGCGTGCGAGCGTAGTTCGTCGGCTGGGTCCCATGCGGCTGCGCACCGGGCTTGTAGGCCGTCTCGACGAGCCGCCGCGTCACCTGCTCCGCATCCCGGTACTGCCCGGTGAGGAGCAGCGATGACGTGGGCGTAGTGGTAGACGAGCCCGTCCCCGGCGATGTCGAGTTCGTCCGGATCCCCGGTCATCGCGACCTGGAGCGCCTCAACCGCCTTCGATCTCTTCGCTGACACTGCTTTCCGGCGCGGCGGCGGCGGTGCCTGGCGTGCGGCGTCTTCGATCGCGCCGCCGGCGCCCAGAGCATCGTCTAGCCGCTTCGCGAGATACGGGGAGCAGGGCCGGTGCTTGTTGAGCACTTTGGACAGCAGCCCGGGGTCATAGTTCGCTGCGGAGGCGAGTCCCCGCAGAGACATCCCGCGCCTGGTCATCCAGTCCCGGACGGTGCCGGTGAAGTCCGTCATCCCCGTGTGCCATTCGCGTGCCGGTGTCCGTTGACCCGTTGACCGTCTTCGCAGTGTCAACGCGTCAACACTTTCAGGTTACTCCTGGTGCGCGGTTGACTGCCGGTATCCCGCGATTGGCACACGCAAGGGGAGGGCTCGCCTTATGGGACGGGCAGCGGCAGGACCGCCCGGAAACGACGCTAGCGCGCCGGCCGAATCCGCGGCCGTGGAGGCGCTCCGGTTGGACTGGGGCCGCACCTTGGACATCGGCCGCTCGGGGAACCGCCGGCGGGCAGCACGCCGCGATGGCGCCGGGCACGTGCTGACCCGGGCGTCCGCCGACGGCTTGGCGATGGCGCTGCGGGTCAGCTACGGGAGTCCGCGGTGAGCGCACGGCAGGCCGCCGCTCCGGACCAGGTGGCGCGGTGGGAACAGGTACGGTTCCAGTACCCGCAGGCCAGCTACGTGCTCGGCGGCGACGGGTGGTTCTACGGTGCCCTGCGCGACGAGGACACGGAGCTGCGCCGCTCGGACCTGTGCCGCCTCATCGGCGCCCTGCTGGCCCGTGAGCCCGGGGACGAGCGGTGAGCGCCCTGCAGCTGGTCGCGTTCCGTGCCGCACACCCGGAGGTCGTCATCGAGGCCGGCGAGCTCGGCACCTGGCAGGCCCGGATACCCAAGCCGGACGGGGAGACGATCGCGGTGAGATACACACTCCGCGAGCTGCTCGACCGGCTGGCCGCTCTCCTGGGGGACCGGTGAGGCCGCCCGACCCGCGCGCCTACATGCGCCTAGCCGCCCTCCTGCGTGACCAGATCACCCCCGGCGAACGGCTCCCGCCGATCGGGGAACTGCGCCGCGAGTACGGGCACTCCCGGCAGACGGTCAGCAAGGCGATGCACATCCTGCAGGACGAGGGCCTGATCTACCGGGTGCCTGGGCTCGGGTACTACGCGGCAGAGAAGGACTTACAAGGCCGCGCGGCACCTTGAGCCCGGGTGCCGCGCGCTGAGGGGCCGTGCCAGGCCAGCCGGCGATGGCCAGCGGTAGCGCTAGGTGCCGCCAGATCCGCCGGCTGGCCGGGGGCGGTCGCGGGGTGCCGTATGGACCGGCCAGCCACAGGCCAGCGCCATGCGAAGGGGTGAGTCGGCCCGTAGGCCGGGTCTCGTGCATGGGCGTCCTTGACCAGCGCAGATGCACCTGGCACGCGGCATGACCTGCTGCTGAGATCTCGGCAGTTCTCGTTGGTTCTGAGCAGATCGCGATGTGATGTGCCCCGAAAGTGTGAAGGAGCCCTTATACAAGTCTGATACATCACGTTGGCCCCGCTGCGTCGACACTGGACGTGCTCGATACTTCCGATGGCGGCCCTGCTGCCTGGATAATGGCCTGATGCGTTGCCGCCCACCGCCGCCCCGTTACTACCTGATACCGACGTGATCGACGCTGCCGCCTGGCACCGCGACCTGGTCGCCGACACACTGGACACCAAGCTCGACGCTGGTTCTGACCTCGACATTTTTATGCTCATCGACATCGTGAACCGCGTTATGCGCGAGAAGCGGTACCTGGAACCAACCACGCGCCGGGTGCGGATTATCATGCAGGAGCTGCTCAGCAACGTTGCCCGGCACGTTCCTGACCAGCAGGCCCGAGTCCGCGTCACACTGCGTGAGACCTATCTGCGCGGCGTTGTCATAGATGTGGGAGATAACGGCCCCGGCATCCCGGACGGCATCCTCGATCGGTACACCGAGCGGCTCCTGGCCGGGGAACGCGAGCATGGGCTGCTGCTGGTAAGTCGGCTCGCTTCGGGTTTTCATCATAAATCGCCCTGGGTGACCGCCAACCATGTCGGGTGTGACCTTATCGAGCCGCAACCCCGTTCTTCTGCATTGACCAAGAACAAGCGGGTCGGTCTGATACGCATCGAGTACTCGTCGCCAAAGGTGCTATGGATCGGTCCCGAGGAGTCGTACGTGTGGTACTCCATCTCCGGCGAATCAACGCTGGACCGGTTCTTTTGGGCTGCTCAAAATGGCTGGCTACCTGTGCTCGCGTCATACTTCGGCCCGGTGCACGATACAAGTCACCTAGCTGTCGAAACCTCTGGTCATGATTTTCCGACCGTATTGGGCTCCTTCGCGGAGGACGTCCTTGCCGCCATCGCCACGTTCTACCCCGACCGGATTACCCAGCAACGCGTGGTGTTGGTGCGGAGTTCAGACGGCGGCTGGTCGAGGTACGACATGGAACGTGTGGCACGGGAGCACGGACTACCTTGGTTCGATAGCGAAGCCGCTGCGTCTGTCTATCTGGCCGCGCAAACGGCGGGATGATCCGATGGCAGACGCTTTGACTCTTGCCATCGTCGGCGTCGCGGGAACGGTCGCTGTCTCCCTGGTAACGGTGATCGGCACCATCACCAGCGCCCGGATTCAGGCCAGGACCGCCGACCGCAACCGCGACCGTGATGACGCGGTCCGTGCCGACGAGCGCCGGACTGAGGAGCAACGCCGCCGCCAAGAACAGGAGGCCGCCGAGCGACAGGCTGAGCAGCAGAGGCTAGCGGAGGCCGAACGCCGCCGCGACGAGGCCGCAGGCGCGACAGCCGAGGCGCAACGGCAGTTGAACGCTGAACACGCCGCCCATCAACGCGAGGTGGCCGTTGCGTTCGTTACGCAGGCCCAGGCGCTGTACCGGATTCTGACCAGGACCGCGAAGGCCGCCGACACCAACAGGACAGGCCCAGACCAGCGGCTGTGGAACGACCTAAGCGAGCGGCTGGGCGCCGTGATGCTGGCGTTCGAGGATGACCACGCGCAGCACGCCGCCGCCGTGATGGATACCTTGCAGGAGGTGTCTGACTCCCTCGCCACGCGACAGGTCGCGCCAGACGTCATAGCACGAATGCTCGACGCGGCCGACGACGAGCTGCGCGCCTTTGTCGCCGCCGCCCGGGCGATCGCAACGTCGTAGACGGCTCGAGACGCCGACGTTGGAAGCGCCGCCGGACCCAATTTGCTTTACAAGGTGGGCCTGACCTGCTTTGACGCTTCGCCCGAAATTACGGCCAATTCGGCAGGGGATTTCTAGTCTGAGCTGGTGTTTTGCTGGATCAGCACGTGCGCCCGGACGCGTTCTTCGAGCCGGTGGAACACCGGCCGCAGGTCCAGGTCATCAGATTTGATGTGCCGGAAGCCCCGTTCCACTTATTTGAGGTTCTTGTAGGCAGTGACCACGCCGGCCGCGTCGAGCCCGTCTGCGGGAACGGGGGTGCGCAGGACGTAGAACCCGTCCAGGGCGGCTTCGGCGTCGATCCGGTCCTGCCCGCGCTCGATGGTCAGGCTGGTATCGGTGATGGTGACCTCGAAGTGCTTGCTGGTCTTGTACCTGCTGATCACCTTGCCGGCTTCGACGCCGATGGGCCCGGCGCCCGTGAGTTATCCGGCCTCGATGCGGGCGAGGAGGGGGGCGAGCAGTTTCTCGGTGGCGGCCAGCAGGTCCTCGCGCTTGCGGGCGCGGTCGGCGGCCAGGGCCGGGGTTGCGGCAGGCGACCAGCCGCTCGCTGGGGAAGTCCGGTGAGGTGATCTCGGCCAGGTCCTGCTGGCCGGATAGGGATAGCTGGAGGGGTCCGTCGTCGGCCATGAGCTTTTTGATGGCGGGGGCGCGCAGCGCGGTGATCCACCCGTAGGGATCGGGCCGCTATGTCCCGTCCCCGGCCTGGTTCAGGGCCTGGATCCGGGCGCTGGTGATCATCCCCGGTCCCCGGCCATGACCATCTGGGCCAGCCCGAACTTCTTCCGCACCACGTCCGCGACGGCGGTGAACGCGGCGGGGTCGCCGGTGTTGCCAGGGAACACCCCGGACCGCGACCGGGCGGCCCTCGGGGTCGGTGAGCAGCCCGTACTCGATCTGCAGTGTCCCTTTCTTGCCGTCCCGGGAGTAGCCGCGGGCGCCGAGCGGGCAGTGCGAGCCCTCCAGCCACGAGGACGACAAGTCGAACAGCGCCATCCGGGACGGGTTGGGCTCCGGGGCCAGGTGGCGGCGGGCCAGCCCGGCCTCGATCGCGTCCTGCCGGCCGCCCAGCCAGTCCATCGCGGCGTAGAGGTCGTCGGTGGACACGTCCGCGACGCCGAGGTCGGCGCCCAGGGTGGTGTCGGCCCACCAGGTCAGGGTGGACAGATTGGAGCCGGGCTGGATCACCCGGGAGATGATCAGGGCCAGGGCCAGGTCCCGCTGGCGGCCCGCCGGGCCCAGCAGGGCGGGCAGGCCCAGCTTGGCGGCCATGGCGTGCTCGGCGGCGGCGTGGCCGTGCGGCAGCGACCCGGTGATGGCGGGCGCGGCGGCGGCGGGGACCAGCTGCTGGCCTTTCAGGCCGGCGTTGATCAGGTCGATGACGTGGTACAGCAGTTCAGGACGCAATACCTACAGAGAGCTACGGCAACTTCGGCCTAGACAAAGCCTTCGGTTGATGCACATGTGCCCCCCGATGTGCCCCACTGTTCTGTATTCCGCGTCGGGTCGCAGGTCAGAGGCGTCATAAGGGGGTGAGCCGGCCTGTAGGCCGGGTTCTGTGCGCCCGCTTGCGCGGGGCGGCGGTCATCCATCTGGGACTGCCGTTGCCGGCAGCCTCGTGCGGTCTACCCGCGGGCATCGGGCGGGCCGCCCTCGATCGCTCGCGCAGGGAACCTCTGGTTCCCCTCTTGACCTTGCTCCGGGTGGGGTTTACCAAGCCGCCGTAGTCGCCTGCGACGCTGGTGGTCTCTTACACCGCCGTTTCACCCTTACCCCGCGTACTGGACGCGGGGCGGTCTGTTTTCTGTGGCACTGTCCCGCGGGTCACCCCGGGTCGGCGTTACCGACCACCCTGCCCTGTGGAGCCCGGACCTTCCTCACCGGGCTTGCGCCCGGCGCGACCGCCCGGCCGACTCACCCACGCTTAGGATACGCCGAGCGCGATCCGGCCGGGGCCAGGACGCGGGCCCGCGAGGTGCTGACTACGCACCGCGAGGCGCCGCGCCTGGTCCAGGCTGAGCGTCAGGTCACCGGACGTGGCTGCAGTTCGGGTTGGGCTGGACCGCGCTGGCGAAGGCGCCGAGCGTGGTCGGGCCGACTGAGCCGTACTGCTTGTCACCGCCGAAGGTGTTGCCGTTGCGCACGTTGCCGAACTCCCACACGCACACCCCGCCGACCCGGGCCAGAGTGAAGTACGGGTAGAAGTGCCCCGGTCCGGGCGCCGGGAGCACGCAGTTCTGACCCGACTGGGGGTCACAGCTGTCGACGAACTGGGTCGCGCTGTTGTCGGTGACGAACTGGATCTGCGGGTAGCGCTGGCCTCCCCCGGTCGTCGGCTGGAATTGCAGGAACGTCGACGGGAACCGGTCCGGCGTGACCGAGTTCGGCCAGTCCGGGTAGTACGGGGTGCCGTCGTAGTCCAGGTCGCCGATCGCGTCGTTGAACACGTCGCAGCCGGTGACCAGGTTCGGCGCCGCGGTGCCGCCGTGGGTGTCGCCGAACGGGTAGCACGGCGCGTCGTCCGGTTCCAGGGCCGAGTTCTCCGCGCTGGAGTCGTACGGGCCCACACAGTTCGTGTAGAAGGTGTCGCCGGTGTCGGTCACCGGGTTCACCAGCGAGCTGCACGGCTCGAAGTGGCCGATCTCGAACTGGCTGTTGATCATGTAAGGCCCGAAGCCCCAGGGGATGACGTTCTGCGCCCGGGCGGTGTTGTACTCGGGCTGGAAGTTGAACGGCGTCCCGCTGCAGTCGGTGATGCTGGTGTTCATGAAGCCGTTGGCGGCCGAGGCGATCATGAAGCCGCTCTGCCCGGTGGACAGGTCGGTTTCCTGGGTCTCCAAGGCGTGGCCGCCGGGGAAGATCTGCGCCGTAGAGGAGGGCGCACCGCAGATTTTAGGGCACGGTTTGGTGAACCAAGATCAGCTCACCGTACCGGGAACCTGGGTGGTCACATCGCCCCGCGCTTCGTCGTCACGCTCCGATTCGGGTGACGGCGGGAGGGGCGGCTGCGGGACCGGCGCCAGCGGAGCGGGCCGGGTCCGGGCCGGGGCGAACGCCAGGCCCGCGGCCAGGCAGGCAAACGGCAGCACCGGCAGCAGGTACCGGTAGTCGAAATCGGCGGTCGCGATCGGGAACACCAGCAGCACCACGCCGGTGACCCAGGGCAGCATGCTGCCCGCCCGGCGGGACCAGGCCAGCCGCGGCCGCCGATCCCGCAGCCCCTCGATCCGGACCAGTCCGCCGAGCCCCATGACCATGATCAGCCCGAACAGCGGCCCGTAGGTGTAGAGGATCCGCTGGGACAAGATGATCACGGAGGCGAACGGCTGCACCACCCGGCTCGGGGACGTGTGGCCGTAGCTGATCGCGTCCTGATACGCGGTGCCGCCGGCAATCCACGCCTTGGTGTTCGGGATCCACTGGGTGTACAGCGTGAAGTTGTAGTAGCCGACCGTGCCGGAGTCCGGGTACTTGTGCCGCGGCCATTCCACCGACAGCGCCAGGCCCTTTACTACTGCCTTGACGTAGCCGACCGGCTGCGCCTCGATGGCACGGATGGCGAAGTCGCGCAGCAGCCGGTCGTTCGCGGGGGTCACCGGCCCGCCCGGGAGGCCTTGGTGAATCTGCGGCTGGTGCCAGATGAAATCACCCGGTGCCGTCCGGGTGGCCGGGGTACCCGAGGGGCAGATCTTCAGTTCGTCGGCGGGCGGTTTGATGACCGAGCACTGAGCGAAGGAGGACACCCGACCCCACAGGAAGAACCCGTCGGCCCGGCTCAGCGTGAAGCTGCCCTGCTCGTGGTCGAACCACGTCGCGTAGGCCAGCACCGGCGCCGCGCAGCCGAGGGCCATCACCACCGCGACCAGCCAGCCACCCCAGGTCCGCCGGCCAAGCCAGAGCAGGTAGAGCGGGAACAAGGCCAGCAGGGGCAGCCCTTCGCTGCGGACGATCACCGCGTAGCCGACCAGCAGGCCCGCGACCAGCGCGGTGATCCAGGAGGTGCGGCTGCGCCACAGGATCAGCAGCATGGCCAGCATGATGAGGAGGGTGAACAGCGCCTCGGCCATCACCATGTGCTCGTCTTCGATCTCGAATCCGTCGAGCAGCACCGGCAGGGTCGCCGCCGTGGCCCATATCTTCGAGACCCCGGCGCGGCGGGCCAGGATGTAGACCATGACCGCGATGCCCAGCCCCATGAGGTGCTGCAGGCCGGTGACCAGCGTGAAGCTGTGGAACGGGAGCAGGGCCCGGAGGAACAGCGAGTAGCCCGTGGTCTTGGACTGGTCCGGCGTGGGCCGCAGCGCCGCGCCCACGTAGACGTAGGAGTCGCCGGCGAACCACAGCGTGCCCGGGTAAGCGAGCATCGCGATCAGCCGCAGGAGCGCGCCGACCGCCAGCGCCACGGAAAAGTGCGGGTGGCGCGCGACCAGTTCACGCAGCCGCGCCAGCGGCGCGCGTGACATTGCTGCGACCACGCCGATCCCTTCGGTGTTGAAGAACGTGAACGATTGAGTTAAGCACGGGTCACGGCCCACCGCTCAAGCTGAGCCACGAAGGCCTGGGCGTCGGCCGGCCAGCCTAGTGAGGCCAGCGCCGCCTCGTGCCCGCGGCTGCCCATCTTGGCCCGCAGCGACGCGTCGCCGGCCAGCTTGAGCACCGCCTCGGCTGCCGCGCGCGGGTCGCCGAACGGTACCACGAAGCCGCACTCGTAACGGTTCACCAGGTCGGCAGCGGCGGGCAGCGGCGTGGTCACGACCGGCACGCCGCGCGCCATGTACTCCACCACCTTGGTGGGCATGGAGTGCCGGAAGTTCGGCTCGTCCTGGAGCAGCGACAGGCCGGCCAGCGCCCCGTCCACCATCGCCATGGCCTGGTCGTTCGGCACGAAACCTGGCCAGCGGAGCAGGCCCTGGGCCTGGGCGGGCTCGATCAGGGCCCGGGCCCGCGCGTCGGCCGGGCCGATCAGCTCGACCGCGACGCCGTGCGGGCGCAGCAGGCCGGCCAGGTCGATCATCTCGGCCACCCCGCGATCCGGGGACAGATGACCGAGGTAGACCACGCGGAGGCCGGTGCCCAGCGGGGCCGCGGCCTGCGAGACGTAGGTGGTGTTCGGCACCACGGGGTGCGTCCGGCGAAACCGGGGGACGTAACCGTGCTCGGCCAGGATCAGGTGCAGGCGCCGCTCGGCGAGCCGTTCGGCGGTGCGGACGGCCGCCGCGGCCACGGGCCGCAGCGGGCGCGGCAGCCACGCCTTGGTGCTGAGCGCGGCGGCGGTGTCCTCGTGCACGTCCCAGACGGTGGGCGGGCGCTTGCGCCGCGGCGGCAGGGCCAGCAGCAGCTCGGGGTCGTGGACCAGCAGCAGGTCCGCGCCGGCGGTGTGCCGGGCCAGCTCGCGCCGGGCGGCGCGCAGGGCGCCGATCCGGTTCCGTCCCACGGCCCGCGGGATCGCGATTATCTGCAGCTGAGGTCCGGTCCGTTCGGAAGAAAAATTCTCTGCCTCGGCGGGCGCGATGTAGACGACCTGGTGACCGGCCTCAAGCAGAGCCCTGATCTGGCGGTGGTAGATGCGCGCGTCGGCCGGATGGTGGACGACCGTGCACACCACTACCCGCACGGAGACCTCACAGTGCCCCCCTCACAGGGCCTCGACGTGCGGCGCGGCCGGGACCACGCCGCGGGTGTCCAGCAGCAGGCGGGAGGCCTGGGTGAGCTGGGCCGGGTCGTAGGCCTGGTGGGCCTGCAGCAAGATGGCCAGGTCGGCGTCGGCCAGCGCGGCCCGCAGGTCCTCGGCGCGCGGGATGGACTGCCCGTCGATCTGCCAGGCCGGGACGTACGGGTCGTGGTAGCTGACCTTGGCGCCGCGGGCCAGCAGCTTGCGGGCCAGCGGCCGGGCGGGCGATTCGCGCTGGTCGGCGATGTCGCGCTTGTAGGTCACGCCGAGCAGCAGGACTTTGGCCCCGTTGACCGCCTTGGCGTGCCGGTTGAGCAGTTCGGCGGCGCGGTCGGTGACGTAGCCGGGCATCCGGCTATTGATCTCCTGGGCCAGCTCCACGAACCGGAACGGGTAGCCGAGCGTGCGGACCTTGTAGGACAGGTAGTTCGGGTCGATGGGGATGCAGTGGCCGCCCACGCCCGGACCAGGGTAGAACGGCTGGAACCCGAACGGCTTGGTCGCGGCGCACCGGATCGCGTCCCACAGGTCGACGTCCAGTTCGCGAGAAAAGATCGCCATCTCGTTGACCAGGGCGATGTTCACGTGCCGGTAGGTGTTCTCCAGCAGCTTGGCCATCTCCGCCTCACGGGACGACTTGGCCCGGACCACCTGGTCGCAGATCCGGGCGTAGAACGCCTCGGCCGCGTCCGTACAGGACGGGGTGAGGCCGCCGACGATCTTGGGTGTGTTGGCAAAGCCGTAGACCGGGTTGCCCGGGTCGATCCGCTCCGGGGAGAACGCCAGAGCGAAATCGATCCCCGCGGTGAGCTCGGAGCCCTTCTCCAGCAGCGGGGCGACCACCTCCTCGGTGGTGCCCGGGTAGGTGGTGGACTCCAGCGACACCAGCGTCCCTGGCTTGAGTAGCCGGGCCGCGGTCGCGGTCGCGGCGCGGACCGCGGACAGGTCCGGACCGTCGGCCTCGGACAGCGGGGTCGGCACGCAGATCACGATGACGTCCTGCGGTTCCAGTTCGGCCTCGTCCGCGGTGGCCAGGAATCCCTGGCTGAGCATCTCGGCGATCTCAGCGTCGGTGACGTCATCCACGTGCGACCGCCCGGCCATCAGCCCGGCCACGATCTTCCCGCTGGTGTCCAGGCCGGTGACCCGGAACCCGGATCGCGCCGCCTGGATGGCCAGCGGGAGGCCGACGTAGCCCAGACCGATCACCACTACGTCCTGTGCTGGCATGGGGACCCCTATCTAAGCCGCGCGTACGCGTCGCGGTACCGCTCCGCGTTGTGGGCCCAGGTCCGGTCCCTGGCCACCCATTCGCGCGCGTTGTCGCCGAGTTTCCTTCTGATATCCGGACTGCAGATCAAGAGTTCAAGACTATCGGCTAGGGCTACCGGATCTTCCGGTATTGTTAGCGCCCCCGTCACGTCGGGTTTGATGATTTCGGCGAGCGCCTTTACTTCACTGGTGACCACGCACAGCCCGCTGGCCATTGCTTCTACCGGTTTCAGCGGCGTAACGAGCTGGCATACCCTGTCCGGGGTGCGGGGGACGACGAAAACATCGAGGAGCGCGTGGAATTCACGTACTTTCGCCGCGGGCACGCGACCGGTGAAGATGGCCGTCTCGGCCAGGCCGAGGTCCGCCGCCTGACGCTGCAGGGCGGGACGCTCCGGCCCGTCGCCGACGATCAGCGCCCGCACCTTGATGCCCCGGTCTTTGAGGATTTTTGTCGCTTCGAGCAGGGTGCCGATGCCCTCGTGCGGGACCAGGCTGGACACCTCGCCGACGACGTGCTCGTCCGGTTTGATGCCGAGTTCTCCGCGGAGCTTTTGAGCGTCCGGCAACGGCTGGAGGAAGTCCTCGGAGACGGCGTTCGGCACGATGATGACCTTGTCGGCGGGGACGCCGCGGGCCACGATCTCTTCGCGCATGGCCTCGCCCAGGGTTACCACCAGATCGGCGGCCAGCATGCAGCGGGTTTCCAGGTCACGGTTGAGCCGGTACAGCTCGCTGGCGGCCATCTTCTCGCTGTCCGGGTGGCGGGAGAGCCAGGTGTCCTCCCAGAACCCGCGCACCTCGTACACGACGGGCAGCCCGTATCGTTGGCCGAGACCGAGGGCGATCAGGGCGTTGACGTAGTTGCTCGCGGCGTGCAGGACGCTCGGTTTTACCTGCTCGGTGAGGTCGGCGGCGAGTTTCAGCCCGAGGCGCGGCCGCTTGGTCGGCATGGGTGGGGATTCGCCAGGGCAGCAGGCGGTGGTACGGGATGCCATCCAGGGTGACCAGGCGGCGGCCGTCCAGGGTGCCCTGGGTCACCGGGAAGCCTGCCCTGGTCACCACGTGGGGGTCGAGGCCGGCCTTTTTTTGCGCGAGCACGATCTCATGCGTGCGGATCGTGTACCCGGCGCTCGTGCTGGGCAGCGCGTCGTTCACCAGGTGCAGGATGCGGGTGCTTTCATGATCGCGGACAGAAATAGCCCGTATGTGGTCAGAACTGCCCGCGATCATGGAATCGCCGCGCAGGACGGCACGCTCGGCGGTAAGGCGGGTGCGGAGGCGGCGGGCGCGGCGGCCGGGGGCCTGCTCGAGGGCTCGCAGCGCGTCGGTGAGGCGGCCTTCGCGCCAGGCCAGGCGGGCGGCCAGTACCGGGCGCGCCCGGTCGTCCTCGGGCAGCCGGGCCAGCGCCGCGGCCGCGGTGCCGGGCTGGTCGGCGGCCAGGCTGAACGCGGCCAGGCGGCGCGGCGAGGCGTCGAGCGCGGCCAGCGCCGCGGCCCGGTCCCCCGCGCCCCACAGCATCGCCGCCCGGCCGTAGGGCCCGGCGAGGCGAAGCGCCCCGCGCAGCGGCGGGGGCAGTACCCTCTGGGCCAGGATGATGGCACGGACCGGGTTGGCGGCCGCGTGCCGCCAGGCGATCGAGGTCGCGAGCGTGAGAGCGCGAGGCGACGCGTGCATGCCGCGGGGTCCCGGCCGACGCGGGGCGGTCGTCATCACGGCAAATTTTATCGGTTCAGGTGAACGGAAAGGACGCGATGCGCGCACCTATCACCCACGTGCTGGGCGCGAGGCCGAACTTCATGAAGGCCGCGCCGGTGATCGCGGCCCTGGCGGAGCTCGGCCATGAGCAGCGGATCGTGCACACCGGGCAGCACTACGACGAGCGTATGTCCGAGGTGTTCTTCGTCCAGCTGGGCCTGCCGCGGCCGGACGTGAACCTGGGCGTGGGGTCGGGCAGCCACGCCCGGCAGACCGCCGAGATCATGACCGGGATGGAGCGGGAGTTCACGGAGAACTCCCCGGCGCTGGCCGTGGTCTACGGGGACGTCAACTCGACGCTGGGCGCGGCGCTGGCCGGGGTCAAGCTGGGGGTGCCGCTGGCGCACGTGGAGGCGGGGCTGCGCAGCTTCGACGACACGATGCCGGAGGAGATCAACCGGCGGCTGACCGACCAGCTGTGCGCGCTGCTGTTCGCGACCTCGCCGGAGGCGATCGGGCACCTGGCCCGCGAGGGCCGCCCGGTGAGCGCGGTGCACCTGGTCGGCAACCCGATGATCGATACGCTGCTGGCCCACCTGGACCGGTTCGACGTGGCCGCGGCCCGGGCCGCCGCCCGGCTCCCGGAGCGGTACGTGGTGGCCACCTTGCACCGGCCCTCCAACGTCGATGACCCGCGGGCGGCGGCCTTGCTGGTGCGAGCGCTGCACGAGGTGGCCGACGAGCTGGACCTGATCATCCCGGTGCACCCGCGGGGCCGGGCCGCGCTGCAGGCCGCGGGCCTGGACGCGCACCCCCGGCTGCACGTCTGCGACCCGCTCGGCTACCTGGAGTTCATGGCCCTGGTCAAGGGCGCCTGCGCGGTCGTCACCGACTCCGGCGGGGTGCAGGAGGAGACCACGCTGCTGCGGGTGCCGTGCCTGACCCTGCGGCCGAACACCGAACGGCCCATCACGATCACCAGCGGCAGCAACCGGCTGGTCACCGACGCCGAGCTGGCCGCCGCGGTGCTTAAGGCGTGCCACGACGGGCCTTACGCGGGCGAGCTGCCGCCGCTGTGGGACGGACACGCCGGCCCACGGATCGCCCGGATCATCACCGCCTGGCTGGACCCGGAGGCCCGCTCATGACCGAAATCCCCGAGCAGGTCCAGACCGAGCAGGTCCAGACCGAGCAGGTCCAGACCGAGGAGGCCGGCCGGCCGGGTGATCCCGGCCTGGCCGCGGAGCGGGACCGGCTGGCCCGGACGCTGCGCGACACGCGGCTGCAGCTGGCCATGACCCAGTCGCGGCTGTCCGCGCTGGAAGGTTCCGCGACGCTGACCCTGGGCCGGACGCTGGTCCGGGCCGCGCGGCGCCCGTGGTCCCGCGGGGTTCAGCTGCCGCTCGACCTGATCCGGATGTGGCGGGAACGCGGCGGCCTGACCGGACCCGCGGCGGCCACCCTGGCGCTGGCGTCGGCGCAGCTCAACGACGTGTCCGGCGTCGGGGAACGGTTCTTGTCCGCGCTGACCGCCCCCGGGCTGGGCGCGCCGAGCGCGGGCTTCAGCCCGCCGGGGCTCGTCGTCACCGGGGTGCTCAGCGCCGAATCGTGCGCGACGCTGGCCGCGGACGCGGTGGTCTACCCGCTGCTGCCACACGACGCGGACGTGATGCTGGAAAGCGTCGGCGCCGACATGGTGCTGATCGAGGCCGCGGCCATGCTGGCCAGCTCACCGTGGGCCTACGCCGGGGACCCGGCCGCGACCGACCGCGGCCGGCGGCTCGGGCGGCTGATCGCGGGCGCCCGCGCGCTGGGCAAGCCGGTGATCTTCATCCGCAACGTCCCCGCGCACCTGGCACCGGGCCTGGACTGGGTGGCGGCCAGCTGCGACGCGGTGTCCGACGACGGCTTCGGGGTGCAGCTGGCCCGGTTCAACCCGATCGGGGTTTCCGGCCAGCGGCCGAGCGACCCGGTTTACGCGGGCCCCCGGGACCCCCGGGAGCCGCCCGCCGTGCGCGCCCTGCTCGACTCGCTGACCGGGGTGGCCGGGCCGGCGACGGTCACCGGCGAGATCGCATGGCGCCGTCGGCCCGCGCGGTACCGCGAGCACGCCCTGTTCCTGACCGCGTCCCCCGGCCAGGCACACGAGCAGCGGGCCTGCGGCGCACGGGTGATCATGGTCAACGGCGAGCCGGCCGCGCTGCGGGAACAGATTGCCGAAGCCCGGGGCCAGGCGCCGCTGACCGAGACCGATGCGCTCCCCTGGCTGCGGGAGATCTTCACCGCGCACGCGACTCCGGTCCGGCTGGCCGGGCTGGCCGACGTCGCCGGGCTGCCCGGTCACCTGGTCACCGGGCGGCAGATCGCGGTGCTGGCTCGCGTGCGGGACGCGGCCGATGCCACCGCCGTGGCCGCCCGCCTGGGGCGGCAGCGGTTGAGGCCCGCCGAGCTCGTGGTGGCGGTCGCCGCGCGGGCCGGGGAGTCCGCTGAGCTGTCCTGCCACGCGGTGACGGCGGCCCTGGCCGGCCTGGACATGCTGGTCACGGCCGTCCCGGAGCAAGCCGCCTGGGTCGGGCATGCGGCCAGGGCGGCGCGCTCGCCGTGGGTCGCGCCGTGGGCGGCCGACCGCGACTACGACGAGTGGTACCTGCTCGACCTGGCCTGCGCGCAGGAGTGCGCGCAGGCGGACGCGGTCGGCTACGCCGGGTCCGGCTACTCGTACGTGACCTCGCTCGACCCGGCGCTGGCCCGGCGGGAGTTCTTCGCCGCGGACGGCTCGGACCATGGTCTCCGGCGGCTGTTTTCTCTCATTTAAAAAGGAGTTGTCGGTTGACCACGCGCGCGCTTGTCTACGGTGACATCGACCTGAACCTGATCGATGGTTCGGCCATCTGGCTGCAGTCCGTCACGCAGGCGCTGGCCGGGGCGGGCTGCGCGGTGACGCTGGTGCTCAAGGCGCCGGTCCGCACCAGTCGGCTGATCGCGCCGCTGCTGGCCGAACCGGGCGTGACGGTCCGCCGTCCGTTCGAGGAGCACCTGCTGGAGGGTTCTGGGGCCCCTGGCCCGGTCACCGCGGCCGCGGCCCCGGACCTGCTGGCCCGGCTGGACGCCGAGGCCCCGCACGACCTGGTCGTGCTGCGCGGCCGGGCGGTCACCGCCGCGGCGGCCAAGAGCGGCGCGTTCGCCGGGCGGCTGTGGCCGTACCTGACCGACGTCCCGCAGTCGGTACCCGGGCTCACGCCCGCGGCGGCTGAGGAACTCGCGATGATCGCCTCGGCCGCACGTTTCATCCTCTGCCAGACCGAGGAACTGCGCTGCTTCTTGGAGGGCAGCATTCCCGCGGCGTGCGGCAAATGCGTGCTGCTGCCGCCCATCCTGGCCGATATCCCCACGGCGCGGGGCGCATCGGCGGCCGGGAACCCGCTGCGGCTGGTCTACTCGGGCAAGTTCGCGCCGCGCTGGAACACGCTGGAGATGACCGAACTGCCCGGCCTGCTCGCCGCCCGCGGGGTGGCCGCCGAGCTGCACATGATCGGCGACAAGATCCACAACGCGCCGGGCGATTACCAGCAGCAGATGCGATCCGCGCTGGACACCAAGGGGGTGACCTGGCACGGCGGGCACTCGCGGGAAGACGCCCTGCGCCTCGCGGCGTCCTGCGACATCGGGCTGGGCTGGCGGCATCCCGAGCTGGACGCGAGCCTGGAACTGTCCACCAAGGTGCTCGAGTACGGGGCCATCGGGCTGCCGGTGATCCTCAACCGCACCCCCATGCATGAGGAGCTCCTGGGGGCGGACTACCCGCTGTTCGCGGCGAGCCTGACCGACGTGGTGGATGTGGCGGCCGCGGCAGCTGGCGAGCCCAGGCTGTTCCGTAAGGCGGCCGACCGGACCAGCCGGGCCGCACAGCAGTTCACCCTGGACCGGGCGGCGGAGCGGCTCCGCGGGTACCTGACCCAGGCGCTGCCGGTGCGCGCGGCGGCCACGGTGACTTCGGCCGAGCAGTTCAAGGTGGTGGTGGCCGGGCACGACCTGAAGTTCTTCACCCCGCTGCTGGATTACCTGCGGCTGCAGCCGAACCTGGAGGTGCGGCTGGACCAGTGGGCCGCGCTCGGCAAGCACGACGCGGACGTCAGCAGGGAAATGGCGGGCTGGGCTGACGTGGTGATCTGCGAATGGTGCGGGCCGAACGCCGTCTGGTACAGCAAGCACAAGCGGCGCGGGTCACGGCTGCTGATCCGGCTGCACCGGTTCGAGCTAGCCTCGCCCTACCCGGCCCAGGTCAAGATCGGGGCGGTCAACCAGGTGGTGTGCGTGAGCCGGCACTACTCGCGGCTGACCCGGGAGCAGACCGGCTGGCCCGAGGCGAAGGTGGTGACGGTACCGAACGCGATCGACATCGCCCAGCTGGACCGGCCCAAGCTCGACGGCGCCCGGTTCCACCTCGGCCTGGTCGGCATCGTCCCGTCCCGCAAGCGGATGGACGTGGCCCTGGACGTGCTGGAGGAACTGCGCCGCGAGGACGACCGGTACCTGCTGTTCATCAAGTCGGGGATGCCGTGGGAGCACTGGTGGGTGTGGCAGAACCCGGCCGAGCGCGAGCACTACGCCGCCGTGCTGCGCCGGGTGCAACGGTCCCCGCTGCTGCGCGGTGCGGTGGTGTTCGACGACGCGGGCCCCGACGTCCCGGCCTGGATGCGCCGGGTCGGCTTCATGCTGTCCACCAGCGACGACGAGAGCTTCCACGTCGCCCCGGTCGAGGGGATGGCGTCCCGGGCGGTACCGGTGATACGGCACTGGCCGGGCGCCGAGACGATCTACGACACACGCTGGATCCACCGCGGCCCGGCTGAGATGGCGGCCGCGATAAGGGCGGTGTCCGACGAGACGGACTGGCGCGCGGCCGGCGAGGAGGCGCACGCGCAGGCCGCGGCGGCGTTCAACCTGCCGCGGGTGTGCGAGGCCTGGCGCGACCTGCTCACCACCGACCTGGACCCCGCGGTGCCGGATCCGAAACTCGAGCTGCTCGGCTCCGGCTGAGGCGGCATGTACTTCACGCTCGCCATCAGCGCGGCCACCCGCGAGCGGTGCGCGGCCCTGCTCAGCGCGGCGGAAGGCACCGATCCCCGGGTCATGCCGATCCCCGGTCCCCCGGCCGTGGTGTGGCGCGGGTCCGGCGAGCGGGCCGCCGTGTTGTGCTGGCCCGCGCCTTCTGTGGCACCGGCCCGATCGCACGCCGGGACGATCTGGGCGGACGAGGACGGGTTGCACGCGCGTACCGGGGTGACCCGCGTCGACCCGGTCTACCTGGCCGCGGTGCCCGGGGCGGTGCTGGTCAGCGACCGCGCCTCGTGGGCCGCCGCGGTGGCGGGCCGGCTGGCCGAGCCCGATCCGGTCATGGTGGCCGCGTTCCTGGCTCTGGGCTACCCGGTCGGCGCCGCGACACCGTTCCGCGGCGTGCGGGCCCTGGGAGCTCAGCGCCGGCTGACGGTCACCGGCGGCCGGGCGGTCGTGACCGCGGTCGGGGGTGCTGGCGTAGGTGACGGGTCGTACGCGGCGGTCGCGACGGCCTTGGTCGACGCGGTCCGGCCGCTGGGCGAGCGGGGCGTGCCGGTCGAGCTGTCCCTGACCGGCGGCAAGGACAGCCGGCTGATCGCCGCCGCGCTGACCGCGGCCCAGGTGCCGTTCCGGGCCCGGACACACGGCTTTGCCAGCCACCCCGATGTCATCGTGGCGGCCATGATCGCCGGCAAGCTCGGCGT
The DNA here is from genome assembly GCA_963819785.1 of uncultured Actinomycetes bacterium. Taxonomy (GTDB): domain Bacteria; phylum Actinomycetota; class Actinomycetes; order Streptosporangiales; family Streptosporangiaceae; genus Palsa-504. The sequence goes on from CAWFXW010000037.1 coordinate 905,598, forward strand.
CGAGCACGTCGTCACCGAGCCTCGGCCGGCAGCGCCGGAACGGGCGCCCGACGAGGCCGACGTGCTGGCCAGGCTCCGGTCGGCGGTGCTGGTTTCCGACGGGATGCTGTCCGCGTTCGAGAACGTCGGCCGGCCCGACCCGCGAGTGGCCGCCGAGCCGGTGCAGACCGGCGGGCACGGTGGCGAACTGCTGCGCGGCGGCTACGCGCCCGCCGCCTGGAGCCAGCGGAAACCCGCCCGGGCCTGGAGCGAGGCGCGCGGGACCGAGCTGTTCCGCCGCATGGTCACCCGCCGCCTGGGCCTGGTGCGCCCGGCCGCGGCTGGCGCTTACCTGGCCAGCCTGACCCCGTTCGCCGCGTCACTGCCCCGCGGGGCGCTGCACACCCTCGACGACTTCTACCTGGAGAACCGGGCCGGGCGGTGGTCGGCCGCGGCCCGCCAGGCCTACCTGCTCCGCGAGTCGCTGGTCCAGCCGTTCTTCGGCGACCAGGTGGTCCGGGCCGCCCGCGCGGTGCCGCTGCCGGACCGGATCACCGACCGGCTGCACCGCGGCGTGATCGAGGCGCTGTGCCCGGAGCTGGTCGACCTGCCGCTGGCGGACAGCAGCTGGAAGTCCGGCCCCCGGATCCCGCCGGTCCGAGCCACGGCCGCCGTCGCCGCGCAGACAGCGGGAGCGGCCGGGACGGCCGCTGGCGCGGCCGGTCCAGCGGACGGCGCGGCCGCCGCGGACTGGCGGCGGGCCTACGGGGATCAGATGGCCCGGCTGCTCCGCGACTACGCGATGGACCTGGGCGCCGCGGGCGGGATGTTCGAGATCGTCCGCAGGCCGGCGGCCGAGCGGGCGCTGGCCCCGCCGCAGCAGGACTCGCACGCCGCCTGGGCTCTGGCCACCCTGGCCGCGCTGCTGTCCGGCGACTGGCTGAACGCCCGCGGCGACGCCGAGGATCTCAGCCCCGGCCGTACCGCGTCTCGGCCTGCCAGAAGAACACCACTCCCACCACGAGGGTGACGACCGCCCAGCCGACCCCGGCCAGCCATAGCTCGCTGGTCACGATGTCGGGGTGGCAGTAGGCCTGCAGCTCGGGAATCTTCTTCGCGGTGAACATGGCGCACTTGGCAGCGTTGAACGGCTTGGCGCCCGGCGCGTCAGCGCGATCGGTGTACATGATCGCGTACCTGGTCAGCGAGATGTAGACCGCCGCCGGGTTGAGGGTCAGCACGTTCTTGCCCCACTCCGGCAGCGAGGCGGGCAGCGAGGCGATGCTGTACATGACCCCGCAGAAGTACCGCCAGATCCGGGTGAGGAACGGGATCAGCTGGCTGAAGTCCTGGGCGCCAGCGCCCAGGCGGGCCATGATCAGCGCGGCGCCCATGTTGAACGTCGCCTGCAGGATCAGGGTCGGCGCGAGGAACAGCCAGTACCAGTCGAGCGGTTCGCCGGTGCCCACCACGATGGCGAACAGCACCACCATCGACACCAGCAGCTGCTGCAGCTCCACCATTACGTAGGCCAGCGGCAGGCAGGCCCGCGGGAAGTGCAACGCGCGGATCAGCGACAGGTTGGCCCGCATCACGGTCGAGCCGACCACGATCGACCGCTCGGTGAAGGAGAAGATGAACACCCCGGTGACCAGGTACGCGGTGTAGTGGCTGATGCCGCGGTTGGCCTGGAACAAGATCCCGAAAATCAGGTAGTAGACGGCGGAGTTCAGCAGCGGCGTGAGCACCTGCCACAGGTTCCCGAGCCGGGCCTCGGTGTACATGGACACGTTGCGTGCCGTGGCGTAGGCGACGATGAAATGACGCCGGTCCCACACCGTCCGGATGTAGTTGAACAATCCGGGCCGGGCGGAGCTTGGGCGTAGCCCGTACTTGACGGCGAGCGCGGCCAGGCTCGCGCTGCTCTCAGGCGGCTTGTCGTCGTCGGGGGCAAGCGCCGTCCCGTCCAACAAGCTGCCTGGAGCGGTCAGCCGCCCGCGGTCGTCCATGACAGTGGATTCTATTGATCAGGATAGGTGGCCGGTGTCATTGAACGACCGGAGCACGGCCGGCCCGTCGGCGTACCAGTCGATCTCGGACAGCGCCGCTACGTCCAGATGCATCCGGTACAGGGCGGGCGGCGGCGCGAGCAGCGCCGCGGCGATCAGCATTTTGATCGGCGTGACATGGCTTACGATGAGTACCGTCTGACCGGTCCGAGCGGCCAGAACGCGATCCAGCGCCGCAGTGACCCGGGTGTTCACGTCGGTGAAACTCTCCCCGCCGGGCGGGGCGACCTCGGGGTCGGCCAGCCAGGCCGTGACCTCGGCCGGCCAGCGCTCCCGCACCTCGGTAAAAGTCAGGCCCTCCCAGGCACCGAAGTCGGTCTCCCGGAATCCGTCGTCGGTGACCACGGCGACGCCGGTGACGGCCGCCACCGCCTGTGCCGTCTGCGCGGTCCGCTGCAGCGGCGAGGTCACGATCACGCCGAGGCCGGCGGTGGCCAGCCGCTTGGCGGCAGCGGCGGCCTGCTGGACGCCGATGTCGGTGAGCGGCGCGTCGGTCCGGCCCGCGTACCGCTTCTGCACGGACATCGGCGTCTGCCCGTGCCGCAGCAAGATGGTGACCGTGGACTCGCCCTGGACCGGCCGCCAGTGGGTCCCGGGGCGCACCTAAATACCGGACTCGGGCGTGCGGACCAGGATCCGCCTGCACTCCTCGCACCTGACCACCTCATCGGGGGCCGATGACCGGATCTGGTTCAGGTCGACCTTGTTGAGACTGAGGTGGCAGCCCTCGCAGCGCCCCGCGCGCAGCATGGCCGCGCCGACGCCGCGCGTGTCGCGGATCTGCTCGTAGAGCTTGAGCAGGTCGGCCGGCACGTCGGCGGCGACGGTGGCGCGCTGCTCGGTGGCCTTACCCGCCTGCTCGTCGATCTCCTTGAACGCCGCGTCGCGCCGCGCCGCGACCTCGGCGGCCTGCGTGCCCAGCCTGTCGCGCTCGGCGGTGAGCTCGTCTCGCCTGTTGGTCAGGCCCTCGCGGCGCTCCATCAGCTCGAGCACGATCTCTTCGAGATCGCCCTGCCTGCGGCGCAACGACTCGATCTCGGACTGCAGGGTGGCCAGCTCGCGGGCGGCGGACACCTGCCCGGCGTCCAGCCGGGTACGGTCCCGGTCGATGCGGGTCCGGACCTGCTCGACGTCGCGCTCAGCCCGGTTCTCCTCCCGGGCCAGGTCGCTGAGTTCGGTCTCGGTACCGACGAGCTCGTCCTTGAGCTCGCCGGCCCGGGCCTCCAGGCGGATGAGCTCGGCGACTTCGGGCAGGCCGCGCCGACGGTGGTCGAGGCGGGCAAGCTCGGCGTCGAGATCGGCGAGTTCGAGCAGGCGAAGCTGGCTCTGCGGTGATGCCTTCACGGCTCCCAACGTTAGTCCCCCCAGGGGACTGTGTCGCGTGGTAGACCTGCGCCATGGAGATCCCTCGGGTTAGCCGGCCGTATATGCCCGGTTACGGCATCGCCGGGCCGGGCGAAGGAAGCGGGCTCCTGCACTGGTCCTGGGCTGCGGAACGGCTGACCGCGGCGCGTAACTACTGGGTAGCGACCGTCTGGCCGGACGGGCGGCCGCACGTCATGCCGGTGTGGGCCATGTGGGACGACAGCGTGCTGTGGTTCACCAGCGCGGTCGGCTCTCGGAAGGTCCGCAACCTGACCGCCGACCCGCGCTGCTGCGTGACCACCGAGGACGCCTCCGACCCGGTGGTCATCGAGGGCGTGGCGGAGACCACCACGGAGCCAGCCGCGCTGCAGCGGGTGATCGACCTGATGAACGCCAAATACCACACGGACTTCGGCGTGGACTTCCTGGACCCGGCGACCAACGCGACCGTGCGGGTGCGGCCGCGCCGGGTGTTCAGCCTACGGGCGGGCGACTTCACCGGCTCGCCCACACGCTGGGTCTTCGAGGACTAATGGTTAGCAGAAGACAATAATTGCCCGGCCGGCGACGGCCGGCGGGCGGGTAGCGTGGTGGCAGCGTCTACCTGCGAGTCCGCTATGACACGACCGCCCACCACCGCCGACCCGCCCAGTGCCGGCCCGCCCTGCCCGCCCAGTGCCGGCCCGCCCGCCGCTGGCCCGCCCGGCGCCGCTGGCCCGCCCCCGCAGCCGAGCGCGGTCGCCGGGGCGGTCGCTGGGGTGCTCACCGCGGCGGTGGCGATGGGTGTCGGCCAGCTCGTGGCCGGCCTGACGGTGGCGCAGGCTTCGCCGGTCCTGGCCGTCGGCCAGGCCGCCATCGACCTCACGCCGCTGCCGGTCAAGGACTTCGCCATCTCGACGTTCGGCACCAACGACAAGACCGCGCTGGTGGTGGGCATCCTGGTTGTCCTGGCCGGGTTCGCGGCGGTGATCGGAATCCTCGCGGTGCGCCGACTCGCCCTCGGGCTGGCGGGCCTGGGCGCGTTCGCCAGCATCGGCCTGGCCGCCGCGCTGACCCGGCCGACCGCGACCGCCGCCTATGTGATCCCGAACCTGATCGGCGCCGGGGCCGGGGCCTTCGCGCTGACCCGCCTGATCCGCGCGGCGCGCCGGCTCCCGTCCAGGCCGGCCGGGACCGCAGTCACCAGGCCGGGCGGGACCGCGGTCGACCAGGCCGGGCGGGACCGCGGTGACCAGGCCGCTGGCTGGCGAGCTCGCGCCACCCGACCTGCCCGTGTCTACGTTCACGCTGCTGCCCAACCCGGAGGACCGCGGCGCATTGCCGGGTCCGGCCCGGCGGCGGTTCCTGACCACCAGCGGGCTAGCCGTGGTGACCGCGGCGGCGGGCACGCTGGTCGGACGTGAGCTGATCACCAGACACAACGTCAGTGCGGCCCGCGCCACGTTGCGCTTCCCCAGGCCGGCGATCGCCGCTCCCCCGCTGCCGCCCGGCGTGAACCTGAACATCCCTGGCCTCAGCTCGTTCACCACCCCGAACGGCAGCTTCTACCGCGTCGACACCGCGCTGCTGCTGCCCGAGGTCGACCCGTCGACCTGGCAGCTGCGCATCCACGGCATGGTGCAGCGCGAGGTGACCCTGACCTTCGACCAGCTGCTACGGCGTCCGCTGATCGAGGACTACATCACGCTCACCTGCGTGTCGGACCCGGTCGGCGGTCCCTACGTGGGCAATGCCAAGTGGCTCGGGGCGAGCCTGGCCGACCTGATCCGGCAGGCGCGGCCGCTGGCCGGCGCCGACCAACTGCTGTGTACCTCGGTCGACGGGTTCACCTCAGGCACCCCGCTGCAGGTCGTGCTGGACGGCCGCGACGCCCTGCTCACGGTGGCGATGAACGGCCAGGCGCTGCCCGTCGAGCACGGCTTCCCGGCCCGGATGGTGGTGCCCGGGCTGTACGGTTACGTCTCCGCGTGCAAGTGGGTCACCGACATCGAGGTCACCACGTTCGCGTCCGCCCACGCGTACTGGACCAACCGCGGCTGGTCGCAGCAGGCGCCGATCAAGACCGAGTCCCGGATCGACGTGCCGCTCACCAACTCCACCCTCGCCCGCGGGCCGATCCCGGTGGCCGGGGTGGCCTGGGCCCAGCACAAGGGCGTCGCCGCGGTCGAGGTACGGGTGGACGGTGGCCCGTGGCAGCAGGCTCGGCTGGCCGAGGTGCCTGATATCGATACTTGGCGGCAATGGGCGTGGGAGTGGGACGCCACGCCCGGCACCCACCTGATCGAGGCGCGGGCCACGGATGCCACCGGCTACACCCAGACCGCCGCGCAAGCCCAGCCGCCGCCCGACGGGGCCAGCGGCTACCCGTCGGCGACCGTCGTCGTCCATTAGCGCCCGTCGTGTTCTTCGTCCGTTAGCGTCCCTTGTGTTCGTCGTCCGTCAGTCCTCCTTCGTTGTCCGTTAGTGTTCCTGGAGCGATCAGAGGAGGCTCGATGGACGGCGAGACCGATCGGGAGTTCGCGAGGCTGGCGGGCGAGTATCTCGACGACCGGGCGGAACGACATCCGGCGCTGGCCACCGGCCTGGGCGATCACCGGTACGACGACCGCCTCGGCGACCCGACCGAGGCGGCCCGGGCGGACGAGCGGCGGTCCCTGGACGGGTGGGCCGCGCGGCTGGACGCCCTGGATATCGGCGCGCTGTCGGCCGAGCACCGGGTCGATGCCGCGATGATGGCCGACAGCGTGGCCCGGCGGGTGTTCGAGCTCGACGAGCTGGCCGAACACGCCTGGAATCCCCTTCTGGCCAACCCGGGGCGGTCCATCTACCAGCTGCTGGCCCGGGACTTCGCCCCGCTGCCCGACCGGCTCGCCTCGGTGGCCGGGCGGCTGGCGGAGGTTCCGGCCGTGCTGGCCGAGGCCCGGCGGCAGCTCGGGACCATACCCCGGGTACACCTGGAGACCGCCATCGGGCAGTTCGACGGCACCATCGCCCTGGTCGACACCGCGGTCGGCGCCGCGCTGGCGGCGGCGCCGTCCTGCGGCCCGCGGTTGGCCGAGGTCCGCCCGGCGGCGCTGGAGGCGCTCGCCGAGCACCGGGCGTGGCTGTCCGCCCGGCTATCCGCGGCGGCGCCGGGTCCGGACGGCGACCGGGACCCGCGGATCGGCCCCGAACGGTTCGCCCGCAAGCTCTCGCTCACCCTGAGCGCGGCTGCCGACGCGGACGCCATCCTGGCCCGGGCCGAGGCCGATCTGGAACAGGTCAGCGAGCAGATCGCCTCGCTCGCTGCCGCCATGGCCGGTTCCGCGGCGGCTGGCCCTTCGGTCGTACGGCAGGTGCTCGACCAGCTGGCGCAGGACGTGCCGGACGACGCGACGATCCTCGGCTTCTGCCGCGACGCCCTGACCGCGCAGATCGCGTTCGTCACCGACCGCCGCCTGGTCACGGTGTATGACGATCCGGTCGAGGTGATCCCGATGCCGGAGATCGACCGGGGCGTGGCCGTGGCCTACTGCGACTCGCCGGGCCCGCTGGAACCGACCCCGCTGCCCACGTTCATCGCCGTTTCGCCGACGCCAGCCGGCTGGACGCCGCAGCGGGTTGCCTCGTTCTACCGTGAGTACAACCGGCACATGGTGCACAACCTGATGGTCCACGAGGCGATGCCAGGTCACTATCTGCAGCTCCAGCACTCCCGGCGCTTCGCCGGCTCGCTGACCGCGATCCGGGCCGCGTTGCGGTCGGGGTCGTTCGTCGAGGGCTGGGCGGTGTACGCCGAGCGCGTCATGGCCGAGCAGGGTTACCTGGGCGACGGGGATCCGCGGGCGGTCCGCATGCAGCAGCTCAAGATGCAGCTCCGCACGATCATCAACGCCATCCTGGACGCCCGGATCCACGGGCACGGCATGACCGAGGCCGAGGCGATGGCCCTGATGACCGAACGTGGTCACCAGGAAGAGGGCGAGGCAGCCGGCAAGTGGCGCCGGGCGCTGCTCACCTCGGCCCAGCTGTCCACCTACTACGTCGGCTACACCGAGGTCTCCGACCTGTCTGCCTCGCTCCGTGCTTCCGATCCGGGCCTGGGCGAGCGGGAGGTGCACGACCGGATGCTGTCGCATGGCTCGCCGCCCGCCCGGCTGCTCCGCAACCTGGTCATGCCCGGCTAAGCCAGCGGCTCTAACCCGCTGCGGCCGGCGACGGCCGATGCCACGTAGCCGTTGCTGACGATCAGTTCCGCCATCGCCGCGTACCCGGCGCGGTCTTGGGGCACGGTTGTCGCGAGCCCGTCCACGTAACGGTTGAACAGGCAGAACGCGGCGGCGATGAGGACCGTGTCGTGAATCTCCAGATCGGTCGCGCCGGCGTCGCGGGCCGCGGCTACGTGCACCCCGCGCACATCCTTCCCGCTCCGCTGCACGGCGGCCGCGATCCGGAGCAGGGCGCGGAGCTTCGGCGATACCGGGGCCGTGGCCGGATCGGCGCGGACCTGGTCGACGAGCGCCATTCCCTGCGGCAGCTGCGCGGCAGCGAACGCGGAGTGGGAGGAAGCGCAGAAATCGCAGTCGTTGAGCGTCGAAACGTAGGAGGCGATCAGCTCCCGTTCCCCGCGGGTCAGGGTGCTAGGGCCACGCAGCAGGACTTCGGCGAGGTCACACAGCGGCTTGGCTGTTTCTGGCCGGTATTCGAACAGGGACAAGATGCCGGGTGCGTCGTTTCCCAGGCTGACATGCGGCACGAGTTCGCTCCTTAGCTCCGAAATACTGGTTCGGCACGGCGTCGCTGAGCAGGGCCCATCCCTGCGACGGCGGTGGTCACACCGGATTGCATAACGCCGTAATGCAATCGTAGACCGGCAGCCGCGATCCTTCAATGCCTGGCTCAACTCCGTTCACCGGATAACGCCGCGCCGCTGACGGCTTGCCTGCCCATTCCCGCCTTCGACCCGGCGTGTCGTTTCGCTTCTGGAACGGTTTTTCGTTATCGTGTTCCCATAAGATCATTCCTCCGAACGGACCGTCGTACATGCCTCCAGAACCGGTTCCCCAGCAGCCCGGGCGGGACGAGGACCCCCGCCCGGCTCCGGGCTGGCCGGACTGGATGGACGACCCGGCCTACCTGGCCCTGCGCGCGGCCGGGGAGGACCTGGACGACCCGGACCTAGAAGACCCCGAGGACGACCCGCCGCCGGAGGTCGATGACGGCGAACTGGCTGTCGAGGCGGACCGGATCACCAGCGAACTAGCGCGGGAGGCGGTGCTGCTGGCGAGCTTGGGGCTGACCGGGGCGATGGCCGCGCAGGCCGCCGCGGCGGCGGGCGGGCGGCGCGGGCCGGGGATGCCCGGGTCCGCGCACCGCGTCCCGGGAGTATCGATCAGCCGGGCGGCCGGGTTCGCGTCCGGGATGCCGCTGGATACCGCGCCCGGCTCCCTGGAGCTGGCCCGGTTCGCCGAGGACGCCGCCGGGCCCGATGACCGGTACCCGGACGCTAGTGATGATGAGCTGGCCGGGCTCATCTGCGCGTGGGAACGGTCCGAGGCCTACCTCAGCGCGCGCAAGCACACCGCGATCGCCGAGTTCATCCGACGCCGCCCCGCCCGGGATTGTCAGCCTGAGGGCCCGGCGCGGATGCCCGGAGCCGTGGACGAGTTCGCGGCCCGCGAGCTGGCCTCGGTGCTCGGGGAAACGCGGGCGGCGGCCGGGGACATGCTGTCGCTGGCCCAGGAGCTGGAGGTGAACCTGCCGGGCACCAAGGCGGCGTTCCGGGCCGGGATCGTGGGCGAGCGCAAGGCCGCGATCATCGCCTCGGCCACCGCCCTGCTGGACCCGGACCAGGCGCGGGCGGCCGAGGCGAAGGTGCTGGACCGGGCCGGGACGCTGACCCCGCCCGGGCTGCGCGCGGCGATCGCCCGGGCCGTCATGGAAGTCGCTCCCGGAAAGGCGCAGCAGCGGCGCGAGCACGAGGCGGCCAAGGCCCGGGTGGAACGGTGGGCCGAGACGTCGGGGAACGCGGGGCTGGCCGGGCGGGAACTGCCCCCGGCGCAGGTGCTGGCGGCTGACCAGCGGGTGACCGCGTGGGCCAGGGAGCTGCGCAAGGCCGGGGTCGAGGGCGGGATGGACGCCTTGCGAGCCCGCGCGTACCTGGACATCCTGCTCGGCATCGATTCCCGGCCCCCCGGCAGCACGCCCGATGACGCTGGCACATCCCGGGACCCGGCCCGGACCCGCGCCCCGGCCCGGACCCGCGCCCCGGATCCGGCTGAGACCCGCGCCCCGGCTCAGGACCCGGTCCCGCTGGCGGGCGGGCCGCTGGCCGGGGTGATCCCGCCCGGGTTCGCCGGGCACGTCACCCTCACCATCCCCGAAGCCACCCTGACCCGCGGCGCCGCCCGGCCCGGAGAACTCGCCGGCATCGGCCCAGTCGACCCAGACCTCGCCCGCGAGCTGGCCGCAGCCGCCGCCCGCAACCCGCGGTCCACCTGGCACCTGACCATCACCGACCAGCACGGGCACGCCATCGCACACGGCTGCGCCCGCCCCGTCACACGCCGCATACCCGGCGGCCACGACCCGCCCGGAAAGCCTGATCCGCCCGGCCGCCCCGGGTTCACCCTCACCCCCATCGGGCCCGGCGCCTGGCGGCTGACCGCCGGGCAGCGCGAGATGCTCGTCACCATCGAACCGCTCCCCGGCGCCGACTGTGATCACCGGCACCAGGCCCGCGGCCACGACCCCGGGGTGATGCTCCGGCACCTCACCGAAATCCGGCACGGCACCTGCACCGGACCCGGCTGCCGACGGCCCGCCGGGCGGTGCGACTTCGAGCACAACACCCCGTACGAGGCGGGCGGACGGACCTGCCTGTGCAACGCGGACCCGAAGTGTCGGCATGACCACCGGCTCAAGCAGGACCCGCGGTGGCGGACAGAGCAACTCCCCGGCGGATACGTCCGCTGGACCATGCCATCGGGACGGCAGCACACCACCGAACCAACTGAGGTACCCGGTCTAGCGCAGCACCTGAGCCAGGGTGACGGAGGTATGCCTGGTCAGGTGGACGGCAGGCCGCGGCTCAAGGAGCCGGCGGAGGTCGTCGGTGAAACGGCGCTGGGTGGCTGGCGGCCAGCCCCGTTCCCGCTGGGACTCGGCTCCGATGCCCATGGGACCCGACCATAAGACAACGCTGAACCGGATTCGTGCGCGGCCCGTTCACGGGGATGGATAGGTGTGCCCGTACTGGAGGCTGCCTGTGGTGCGGATGATTCATAACTGGGGCCGCCGCAGCCAGCCCGTGGACCTGTCGTGTGTCACTCCCGCGCTCCGGCCAGCGCGGCGGCGGCGCGCGGCATCCCGGCCGTGACCCGCATCGTGGCGGGTCACGGCCGGGCGTGAGCCGGGACTAGCTACGGGCGGCCACCGCCGGTTTCTGCGGGGCCGGGTCCGCGCCCGAGATTCGGCCGGTCCGCCAGAAGAAGCTTCGCTCGGCCAGCGCCCATCCGGTCGACGTGAGCAGGTAGACCCCCGCCGCGAGCGGGATGAACGCGGCGATCACCACGCTCAGGTACGGCAGGGCGCGGATCAGGGCCCCGCCCGGCACGTCAGCCCCGGCCGGCTGGGACGTCATGAGCCGCCCGAGGCGCACCGACAGCCAGCACAGGCCGGCCAGCAGTACGAAGACCCCGAGGAACACCAGGCCGTGCATGCTCACCGGCCCGGCACCGTCCAGCCAGTGGCTGCCCAGCGACACGCCGAACACCTCTCGGGTCAGCAGCGTATTCGGCTTCCCGCCGATCTGCGTCGAACGGAACAGCAGGTAGATGACCGACAGCAGCGGCCACTGAAGCAGGAACGGGGTGAGGCCGGCGAACATGCTGGTGCCTTCCCGCTTGTACAGCGCGGTCATCTCGCGCTGCAGACGTTCGGGCTGTTTGGCGTACCGCTTGCGCAGCTCCTGAAGCTGCGGCGCCAGCCGGGCCGCGGCGGCCTGCCCGCGCAGTCCGCGCAGGCTAAGCGGCATCAAGATGAGCCGGGCCGCCACCGTGAACAGGACGATCGCGGCCACGACGGCCGGGCCACCCAGGACGGGAGTGAGGAAACTGGTGAATCCGGAGACGAGGTGGTACACGGCGTCCACCGGGACGCCAAGAAGATTCGACATGCGACCAATGAGCCTTCCAGCTAAGACGGATGAGGTGCTGGAAGCGGCCGCGGTGTCTGTGTACCTCCGGGGGGACGACCCCCCGAACCCCCCGAGCCTTCGGCGGGAGGATTAGCAGGCAGGGGCGGCCGCTGGGGCCGCCGATGGTGCTCTGGGTCTGGTCCGGCCTGCCGCGTCCGGATCGCGCTGACGCAAGAACGCCGCCCGCCAGGACTTTTCCCGCAGCGCGCGGGCGCGGCGGATCAGCGGCAGGGCGGCGGCGGTACGGGAGACCCCGGCCACCGAGGTGAGCAGGGCCAAGACGGCGGCGAACATGGCCCCGGCCAGGACGGTCGCGGCCAGGGCGGTCGCTGTCGGCCCGATTAGGCCGGACGGGCTCACGGCCAGCTGGGCGAGGTCGCGCAGCAACCCGGCCAGGATGGCCAGCAGGCCGCCGAGCGCCGTCATCCCCATGACTCTCAGCGTACGCCGCCGTCGGCGAGCTCGGCGACGGCGGCCAGCAGGCGGTCCACCTCGGCCTCGTCGTTGTAGTGCACGAGCCCGGCGCGGACCGCACCGCCGCTGTCCCGCAGGCCGAACACACCGGCCAGTTCCCACGCGTAGTTGTCGCCGTTCCACACGTTGACCTGGCGGGCCGCGAGGCGGCCCGCGACCTCGCCCGGGGTGTACCCGGCCACGGTGAAGAAGGCGGTCGGCGTGCGCCGCGCGGCCTTGCCATAGAGGGTCACGTGTCCCATGGCACCCAGGCCGTCGAGGAGCCGGGCGAACAGCTGTCCCTCGTACTGTTCCACGGCGGCCATGGAGGCCAGCAGGCGCTCCCGCCGGCTGCCGGTGGCCGAGGTGTCCAGCGCGGCCAGATGGTCGACGGCCGCGGCCACCCCGGCCAGGTCGGCGAACGCGGCGGTGCCGCGCTCGAACCGGCCGGGTACGCCGGAGGGGGCGGGCGCGAGCTTGTCCGGGTGCAGGGTCTCCAGCAGCGCCGGGTCGGCCACCACGGTGCCGATATGCGGCCCCGACCACTTGTAGGCACTGGTCGCGTAGAAGTCGGCGCCGAGCGCCCGCACATCCACCGGCACGTGCGGGGTGGCGTGCACCCCGTCGACGTAGCACAGCGCGCCGACCTCGTGCGCGGCGGCGGCGATGGCCGGCAGGTCTGGCCTGGTGCCGACGATGTTGCTGGCCGCGGTGACCGCGACCAGCCGGGTGCGCTCGGACAGCAGCTCGCGGTACTGGGCGGCCGGGAGTTCCGCGGTCGAGGAATCCACCTCGGCCCAGCGCAGCGTGGCGCCGCTGCGCGCGGCGGCCTGGACCCAGGGCCGGATGTTGGCGTCGTGATCGAGCCGGGACACGACCACCTCGTCCCCCGGACCCCATTGCCTGGACAGCGTGTCCGCGAGCCGGTAGGTGAGGGTGGTCATGTTCGGCCCGAGGATCACGCCGTCGGGCTCGGCACCGGTCAGGTCGGCCACGGCCACGGCGGCACTCGGCCACGATGCGGTCCGCGCGCCCGCTGGCCGGGAACGCGCCGCCGGCGTTGCCGATCCCGGACCGGTAAGCCTGCGCGATGGCCTCGATGACCGCTACGGGCACTTGCGTCCCGGCGGCACCGTCGAGGTAGGCATAGCCGTCGGTCAGAGCCGGGTACGCCGCCCGCACGCGTTCTACATCAAAGGCCACGAACTCAAGACTCTATCCCGGATGACATCCCGGGACTCAGCTGGGGGCGCGGGCGTACAGTTCCCGTACCCGGCCCGCCAGCGCGGCGAAGAAGCCGGTCAAGCCCGCGGCGGCCAGGATCGCACCCACCGTCACGTCCATCCGGGCCGCACCCGACCACGGCGTACCCGCCGGCTGGTAGCGCACTACGAACGGCGCCGCGATCAGCCAGGCCCCGGCCGCGAGCATGGCCAGCAGGCCGCCCAGCGCGATCTTGTTCACCATGCCTCCTCCTCGTCACATCCGGTCATCAGCAGTTCGGCTCCGGCCAGCATCGACTCGATGACCGCGATGCCTTCCGGCCCGGCGGGCATGAACTGCGGCTCGGTCTCCGGTGCGCTCCGGGGACCGGGGACCACGGCTGCGACCTCGGCGACCGCAGGGACCGCAGGGACCACGGGTTCGACCTCGGCGACCGCGGAGGCCTGTTCAGCCGGAACGTCCAGCACGGGGGCGAGCAGCGCGCGCAGCGCGGTCAGCACCTGCTCCGGATCGGCCGTCCCCGCCTGTCCCCTGGCATCGCGTTCGCGGCGGCGCCGCACCCGGGCCGGACCACGTTCCGGACGGCTGAGCACGCCGTCGGCGCGCAGCGTGCGCCGCCAGGCGCAAGTCCAGGCGAGCAGGGTGATCACGCAGATCACGGCCAGCCCGCTCCCCGTGGCCAGGTCGGTCAGCCTCGCGGTATGCCAACCGCGGCTCTGGTAGCCGAACGCGAACGGGGTCAGCACCAGCCAGCCGGCCCCGCACAAGCCCAGCCCGGCCACGCACAGCCCGGCCAGGTACCGCCCCATAGGGCCCGGGCATGCCGAAGACCCCGCACCGTCCATGAAATACTCCCCGTAGCGAAGTAATTACAATCCGCTTAACGGCGTACCACTCTAACAGCTGGGTCCAGGCAGGATCGCGTCCCGACGCGAGAAGCAGCGAGTTCCACGGGTCGTCGTCGGCCGGCGCGGCGGCAGGGGCGGACCACAGCTGGGGCGTGCCACCCTGCCAGACGGCCAGGACGAGTTCGGGATCGGCGGGACGGTAGTCCTTACCCAGCGACCGGGCCAGGTCCCACGCGTGCAGATGCCACTCGGCGCAGGCCGCGCCGGCCATTGCGCTCACCGTGACCTCGGTGCCCCGGTAGTTGTGGTGCGGCAGGTCCCAGGACGGCCCGAGCCGGCGTCCGTAGCCGCGGGCCGACTCGGCGAACGCGGCGATCTGCTCGGGTCCGGGAGCATCGGGCAGCGCGGCCAGTTCGGCCGCGTTCTGCCGGGCCAGCTTGCGGGCCAGCGAGTCCGCGCGCACGTTGGTGGCCAGCAGCCGGGCCAGCCTGCTGGCCGGGGCATCGTCGAGGTACTCGTGGTAGTCGTCGGCCACGCACCGCAGGTGACCAGCCAGGTCCACCGCCCGCCACTCAGAACACGGCGTCGCCGCCAGCCACGTCACGTCGGTGAACTGGCCCGCCAGTTCACAGATCACGGTCACGCCATCGCGGTAGGCGGCCAGGATGGCCGCGCGCGACAAGCGGCTCACGGGCTGGTTCGGGGGGCCGACCCCCCAGTGCTGCGCTTCACGGTTCCTCTCCCTGCCGGTAACTCCCGGCAACCGGCGCGCGAAGCCTTTGGGTGAGCCAGCGTGCCAGAGTTACGCCCCGCGGACAAGCCGTACGCCGGAAGAAAAATTAGATGACAACTTATAGTTCGCGCGGTTAACCTCCCGGTAATGCCCCCTGTATCCCCTTCGCTGGTCACGCACGCCTCCGCCAGGGTACGGCCAGTAGGGGCACTGTGGCGGCTGCGAGGCTACCTAAAGCCGTTCCGCGTCCAGATGATCGTCATGTTCGCCGCGGCACTGGGGGCGGTCAGCGCCGAGATCTTCATCCCGCTGCTCACCAAGTCCGTGGTGGACGGCGCGATCGCGCACGGTGCCCGGCGGCTGCTGATCCCGCTCGGCCTGGCCGCCATCGGCCTGGGCACGGCCGAGGCGGTGCTGAACCTGATCCGGCGCTGGATCCAGGCCGACTCGGTGGCGTCGATGGAGAAGACGATCAGGGACGACATGTATGCCCACCTGCAGCGGCTGCAGGCCTCGTTCCACGACAACTGGCAGTCCGGTCAGCTGCTGTCGCGGGCCACCACCGACCTGTCCTCCATCCGCCGGTTCGCCGGCTTCGGCCTGATCTTCATGGTCACCAACGTGATGACGTTCATCGCGGTGGTGGCGCTGCTTATCCACCTGAACTGGTGGCTCGGCCTGGTCACCGGGGCCGTGTTCGCGCCCGTGCTGCCGGTCTGCTTCCGGTTCGAGAAGCGCTACCGGGCGCTCTCCCGCCGGGTCCAGGACGAGCAAGGCGACCTGGCCACGCTGATCGAGGAGGCGGCCACCGGCATCCGGGTGCTGAAGGCGCTCGGCCGCGGCCCGCTGGCGGCAGTCAGGCACGACGCCCAGGCCACGAAGGTCTACCGGACCCAGGTTGAGAAGGCGGGGCTGCTCGGCTCGTTCTGGGCCCTGCTGGACCTGATCCCGAACGCCGTCATCGGCATCATCTTGGTGCTCGGGGCGATCGCGGTCAGCACGGGCTCGCTGACCCTCGGCGGCCTGGTGGCGTTCATCACACTCGCACTGCAACTGGTCTGGCCGGTCGAGGCGCTCGGCTACATCATCGCGTCCGGGCAGGAGGCGGCCACCGCGGCCCAGCGGGTCCTGGAGATCTTCGACGCTCAGCCGGAGATCACAGACGCCGGGGGTCCGGGGGGAAGGGTCCCCCCGGCCGCGGGGGGCTCCGGGGGGTCGCCCCCCCGGGCCAGCACCGCACCCGACCACGGGGTCACCTGGTCTTCGACCACGTGTCCTTCCGGTACCCGGGCGCCGCGGAGCCGGTGCTGCGGGACATCGTGCTCGACCTGCCGCCGGGCCAGACCGTGGTGCTCACCGGGGCGACCGGCTCGGGCAAGTCCACCCTGCTGCAACTGGTCCCGCGGCTGGCCGACGCCACGTCGGGGTCGGTCCGGCTCGACGGCGCCGACGTCCGCGACATCCCGCTGGCTCGGCTGCGCGCGGCGGTCGGGTGCGGGTTCGAGGACGCCACGCTGTTCTCGGCCAGCGTGCGGGAGAACGTCATGTTCGGCGCGCCGGACGCGGACGAGGCCGCGGTCGAGGCCGCGCTGACCGCCGCGCAGGCCCGGTTCGCCTACGACCTGCCGTGGGGACTGGACACCCGGATCGGCGAACAGGGCATGGCCCTGTCCGGCGGACAGCGGCAGCGGATCGCGCTGGCCCGGGCCATCCTGGCCGGGCCGGACGTACTGATCCTGGACGACCCGCTGTCCGCGCTTGACGTGCATACCGAGGAGCGGGTGACCCGGGCCCTGCATCAGATCCTGGCCGGCGCGACGGCCCTGGTCGTGGCGCACCGGCCGTCGACGGTGGCCCTGGCCGACACGGTGGCGCTGCTGTCCGGCGGGGTGATCGCGGCCACCGGCAGCCACCGGCACCTGCTGGCCACCAACCCGGAGTATGCCGACCTGATGGACGTGGAGGATCTGGAGGCAAGCGCGTGACCGTCGATGCATGGCGGGGCGTTGCCGCCGAGAAGGCCGACGAGGTCACCGCCGGCCTGGCCGCGCTGCTGCGCAAGCGCAGCAGGCGGCTGCTCGGTGACCTGCTGCGGCCGCACCGGCGCGCGGTGATCACCACCATCTCGCTGATCGTGGTGGAGAGCCTGGCCGCCCTGGCCGGCCCGTGGCTGGTCGGCCTGGCCATCGACAACGGCCTGCCGCCGCTGCTGCACGCCCACGACATGGCACCGCTGCTGGTCATCGCCGTCGCCTTCGGCTTCGCGGTCGCCGTGCAGGCCATCACCACTCGCATGTTCGTCACCATGACCGGCCGGGTGGGCCAGAGAGTGGTGCTCGAGCTGCGTAACCGCCTGTTCGCGCACTGCCAGGCCCTGGACGTGGCCTTCCACGAGAGCTACACCTCGGGCCGGGTCATCTCGCGGCAGACCTCGGACATCGACTCGATCTCCGACCTGTTCGAGGAGGGGCTGGACTCGCTGATCGCCGCGATCTTGACCCTGCTCCTGGTCGGCACCGGCATGCTGCTCCTCGACTGGCGGCTCGGCCTGGTCGTCCTGGCCGGGTTCATCCCGCTGACCTGGATGACGGCCTGGTTCCGCCGCGAGTCGGCGCGGGCCTACCGCCGGACCCGGGAGGCCATCGCGCTGGTCATCGTGCAGTTCGTGGAGACGTTCGGCGGGATACGCGCGGTCCAGGCGTTCCGCCGCGAGCCGCGGAACTCCGACATCTTCTCCGGGCTCGGCCAGGACTACGCCGAGGCGAGCCGGAAGGCCTCCAGGCTCTACGCGGTCTACGGGCCCAGCATCTCGCTGACCGGCAACATCATCACCGGCGTGATCCTGGGCTACGGCGGGCTGCTGGTCATCGACGGCGACATCAAGGTGGGCGTGCTCGCCACCTTCCTGCTCTACCTGCAGCGCTTCTTCGACCCGCTGCAGGACGTGTCGCAGTTCTACAACACGTTCCAGTCCGCGGCCTCCGGCCTGGAGAAGATCTCCGGCGTCCTCGACCAGGAGCCCTCGGTCCCCGAGCCGAAGTCGCCCGCGACTTTGCCCAGGCGCGACGGATCCTCGGCGGGCCGGCGAGTGCGGTTCGAGGACGTCACCTTCGGCTACCGGGACAACCTGGTGCTACCCGGCCTGGAGCTGGACATCCCGGCCGGGCAGACGATCGCCCTGGTCGGCGAGACCGGCGCGGGCAAGACCACGATCGCGCGGCTGCTCGGCCGGTTCTACGACCCGCGCTCGGGCCGGGTCACGCTGGACGGGACCGACCTGCGGGAGCTACCCGACCCGGTGCTGCGCACCGAGGTGATCGTGATCACCCAGGAGAACTTCCTGTTCGATGGGTCGGTCGCGGACAACATCCGGCTCGGCCGGCCGGACGCGTCCGACACTGACGTATGCCGGGCGGCCCGGATGATCGGCGCGCACGACTTCATCGACGCGCTGCCCGAGGGCTACGACACCCCCGTCGGCAAGCGCGGCGGCCGGCTGTCGGCCGGGCAGCGCCAGCTCATCTCGTTCGCGCGGGCGTTCCTGGCCGCCCCGGCCGTGCTGGTCCTCGACGAGGCCACCTCGCTGCTTGACATCCCGAGCGAGCGGCTGGTCCAGGCCGGGCTGCGCACGGTGCTGGCCGACCGGACGGCCGTCATCATCGCCCACCGGCTCTCCACCGTCGCCATCGCCGACCGGGTGCTGGTGCTGGACCACGGCCGGATCACCGAGGACGGCCCGCCCGGCGAGCTGATGGCCGGCGACGGCGAGTACGCCGCCCTGCACTCGAGCTGGGCCGCCAGCCTGGCCTGAGCCGCTAAACGTAGTGGAGGTCCGGCTGGTCCGGCTCGTCATCGACGAGCTGGTCGCAGGTCGGGCAGTACCAGCGGGCCTCGACCGGGGTCCCGCAGACGGGATGGCGGGGCGTCTGGGCGGGGTCGGCGTGCCCGGCCCCCCACGATGCCAGCAGGCGGAGCGCTCCCGCCAGTTCCCGGCCCTCGGCGGTGAGCTGGTAGGCGGCGCGCGGCGGGCGGTCGGAGTAGAGCCTGGCCACCAGCAACCCCTCGCGCTCCAGGCGCTTGAGACGCTCGGACAAGATGTTCGCCGCGATCCCGGGCAACTGGTCGAGCAGGTCGTTGAACCGCCGCGGCCCGGTCAGCAGCGCCTCCACCACCAGCAGGGTCCACCGGTCACCGACCCTGGCCAGCGCCTCCGCAAGCGGTGAGGCGGTTGTGTCCCGCTGAGCCATGAGCGAAATCGTAGCTCGCCGCATTGACACTCCTCGAGTCAGTAGTAACTTGCAAATTACTACTAACCCTCAAGGGATGTGAGCAGACATGACAATCCTGGACGAGATCCAGGCCAGCATCGCCCGGCTGGCCGAGGCTGGCGGTTCCTCGGTGGTGGGCATCGGGCAGCGATGGGGCGTGGGCTCCGGCATCGTGCTCGGGGATAACCGGGTGCTGACCAACGCGCACAACATCCGCGGCAGCCAGGTCACGGTCACCTTCGCCGACGGGCATACCGCCGAGGGAACCGTGGCCGGGACCGACGTCGACGGCGACCTCGCGGTGGTCGAGGTGGAGACCGGGCAGGCTCCGGCGCTGACCTGGGCCGCCGAGGCGTCCGCGATCGGGACGCCCGTCTTCGGGCTGGCCAACCCGGGCGGGCGCGGGCTCCGCGTGACGTTCGGGTTCGTCTCCGGCATCGACCGGAGCTTCCGCGGGCCCCGCGGCCTGCGGATCACCGGCAGCCTCGAACACACCGCCCCGCTGCTGCCCGGCTCCTCGGGCGGCCCGGTCCTGAACGCCGCGGGCCAGTTGCTCGGGATCAACACCAACCGCCTGGGCGAGGGCTTCTACCTGGCCATTCCCGCCGACGAGGCACTGCGCGGCCGGGTCGACGCGCTGGCTCGCGGCGAGTCGGTCCAGCCGCCCCAGCTCGGCATCGCCATCGCTCCGGGTCACGTGGCCCGGCGGCTGCGCCGCGCGGTCGGCCTGCCCGAAGCCGACGGCCTGCTGATCCGCGAGGTCGCCGAGAACAGCCCGGCCGCCCGGGCCGGCCTGGCTCGCGGCGACCTGATCGTGGCGGTCGGCGGCCAGCCGGTGCGCGGCATCGACGACCTGTCCGGCGGGCTGCGCGCGGCGGCGCCGAGCAGCGCCGTCGACCTGACCGTCCTGCGCGGGACCGAGGAGCGCGCCGTCCACGTGGTGCTCGGCGAGACCGGCGAGGCCGCCACGGAGGCGTAGGCGGGGACGGCGATCCAGGCGCAATGAAACCGCGGTTTCAGCACATTAGAGGGTGCTGAAACCGCGGTTTCACTCCGTTCACGGCCACCGGTCTGCGGTCGTCCTGGGCGCAGGCCTGGCCCGCCTTCCGCAGCTATTCCTGAGCGCTTGTAACCTATGGCCATGAGACCTGGGGTCATGAACCGGTACAAGCCCAGCAGCGAGGCCGAGCAGAGCTACGCGGCCGACCTGGCGCTCGCGGGACGGCACGCGGAACTGCTCGACGCGGCGGGCGGGGCCGAGACCGAGTTCCGGCAGGCGCAGGCCCGCCGCGCTCCGGACGCCGAGCTACGCCGGCTGGCCCTGGCTCTGGACTCCGCCCTGACCGACGCCATGCGCGCGGCCTTCGCGGTGCAGCGCGCGGAGATCGGCCCGCGCGGCTACGACGACCGCATCTACCGGCGCAAGGCCAAGGCCAAGCCGCATATCCACGCTCTGACCGCCGAGGCCGAGCGCCTGCTCACGCTGCGCGAAACCCACCGCCTCAACGACATCCCGGCGGTTACGTTCGAGCCCAGCCCGCCGATGACCGAGATCACCACGGCCTGAGCCTCTCACCTGCGCAAGAATTCATATCCCGGCCGCGGTGAACCTCCCGGGGGGCTGTGACGTCTCCAGATAGAGGGGACCATCCGGCCGCGGCTTGACGGTCTGCGGAAGTGCATACACAGCAATCGATTGTTGCAATTGTTGCAATCAGGCGTGTCGCTTGCGCCAGGAGATCAGGAGGGAGGACAGTTGGTCTAGGCCAGTTCGCTGGCCGGTCGGGTAAAATGGTCTAGGCCACTTGGCCAAGAGGCCGCAAACTACATAGAAGTACTCTATAGTTTTACGCAGTAGAGCCAAGTAGTCACAACTAGTAGTCAATCTGTGCCAGACGGAACTAGCGGAACGCTACAGATAGCCAGTGCGAAAACGATTCGCCCGAGCCATATAACGATCGCGAGAGCTGCGGCACACTAGCAACTGTTCAAGAACACACATGATGAACCAACCAGGAGGCACTGATATGTGCCCACACTCGCCGCCCTGTCCGGAGGCGTCAGCCCCGGACCGCGAAGCGGCGCACACCGTCGTCAGCCACCCCGAGCAGGGCTGGAGCCTGCTCTGCAACGGCATTGTAATCTTCGAAGACACGGGGGAACTCCTGCCCGACGGCGCGTGCATCGCACCGCACCGGCCCACGGACTGGGATTTCGACCGCCCGGCCCGGGTCGTGCCGCCGCACAGCGGGCAGGCGCCGGCGGCGTTATCCGCTGCCGGCGGCACCAAGCGGGGTGCCTGATCGAACGACCCTTTTTTGCTATCCCTGAGTTGAAACCCTCGAGTGCAGCACGCCCCGCAGCCAGTCGGTCACGGCCCCGGCGATGACGGCGCGGTGACCCCTCAGCGCGTGCGTTTCCCCCGGCACCACCACGACCCGGTCCGCGTCCCGGACCCCGGGAATCCCGAACGGGTCACGCGCCCCGTTGACCACAAGCACCGCGGCCCCGCCCGCCCGCGCGGCCCGCAGCTCGGCCAGCCGGCTCTGTCCCCTCGGGCCCGGCGGCTGGAGCGGGAACGCCAGCGCGATCACGGCCCGGGCGCCGACCGCGCCCGCCGTACGGCACGCCACCCGGGCTCCGTTGCTCCGCCCGCCCTGGACGAGCGGGACGCCGGGAACGAGGCTGGCCAGCACGGCCACGATCTCGGCCCAGGCGGCGTCCTGACGATCGGGCGAGCCGGGCGCGCGTGCGCCCTTGACCCGGTACGGCTGGGTCACCCGGGCCACCAGCCCGCCTAGCCCGAGCGCGGCGTCGCGGACGGCCAGCAGGTCGGGCGAGCCCGGGCTGCCGCCCGCCCCGTGCGTGAGCACGACCAGGAACCGGACCGCGCCGAGCCCAGCCTGGCCGTCCGCGTCCAGCCCAGCCTGGCCGACCGCGCCGAGGCCAGCCTGGCCGTCCAGCTCGGCCTGGGCCGGGATCTGCGGGTCAAGCTCGACCTGGGCGACCCCGCTGCTGGTCATGATCTCCACCGCGCCCCCTGCCCACCACCTTGTCGCGCAGATCGAGCGTATAGTCGCGGCGCGGATGTCCGGGACCGGCCGGCCGCCTCGACGTCCCAGGTGAAGCACGCGTCGTGATCAGGGCGCTGAACCGAGAGGAGCGATCATGAAGTACATGATCTTGGTGTACGGCTCGCAGCAGGACTACGACTCCATGGCGGGAAAGGCCGCGGACGGCAAGCCGGCCTGGTCCGCGGAGGACTTCGCCGCGCTGGGTGGATTCATGGAGTCGTTCGCCAAGGAGCTGGCCGAATCCGGCGAGCTGGTGGAGACGCGAGGGCTGACCGCCCCGGCCCACACCCGGCGGATCCAGCTGCGCAACGATGTCCCGGTCGTGACCGACGGTCCGTACGCCGAGACCCAGGAGGTCCTGGCCGGCTACTGGATCGTGGACTGCGACAGCTTCGACCGGGCCACCGAGATCGCCGCCCGGCTGACCCGGGTTCCCGGGCCGCGGCACGTCGGGGAGAACGAGGTGATCGACATCCGGCCGATCGCCGAGTCCCGCCACGAGCTGGACCTCTGAGCCGCGAGCCCGGCCGGCCATGCCAGGAACCGAGGTCGAGGACCTGCTGCGCGAGCTGGCGCCGCAGGTCCTCGGCGCGGCGGTCCGGCGGTACGGGCACTTCGAGGAGGCCGAGGACGCCACCCAGGAGGCACTGATCGCGGCGGCCACGCAGTGACCGGTGCAGGGCCTCCCCGAGAACCCGCGCGGCTGGCTGATGGCCACCGCGGAGATCGCCCGGGCGTTCCTGGTTCCCGAGGCGACCATGACCCGGCGGATCACCCGGGCCAAGCAGCAGATCAAGGCCAGCGCGCTGCCGTTCCGGCTGCCCGCCGCCGGCGAACGCGCCGGACGGCTCGCGGCGGTCCTGCACGTGCTCTACCTGGTCTTCACCGAGGGCTACGCCAGCACGTCCGGGCCGAGCCTGCACCGCACCGAGCTGGCCGCCGAGGCGATCCGGCTGGCCCGGCTCGTGCACCGGCTGCTCCCGCAAGACGGCGAGGTGACCGGGCTGCTCGCGCTCATGCTGCTGACCGACGCGCGCCGCCTGGCGCGCACCGGCCCGCACGGCGAGCTGATTCCCATGGCCGGACAGGACCGGAGCCTGTGGAACACCGCCCAGATCGCCGAGGGCGTGGACCTGATCACCACCGCCCTGGCCCGCGGCCCGGCCGGCGCCTACCAGCTGCAAGCGGCCATCGCCGCGGTCTACGACGAGGCGCCGAACGCCGACGCGACCGACTGGCCGCAGATCATGGCCCTGTACGAGCTGCTCCTGCGGCTCTCGGACAACCCGGTCGTGCGGCTTAATCACGCGGTCGCGGTGGCCATGGTGCGCGGCCCGCGGGCGGGGCTCGAACTCCTGGCCGGGCTCGGCGCCGACGAGCGGCTGGCCGGGGACCACCGGCTGCCCGCGGCCAGCGCGCACCTGCTGGAGATGGCCGGCGAACGCGACGCGGCCCGCGCCGCCTACCTCACCGCGGCGCAGCGGACGAGCAACCTCCCGCAGCAGCGCTACCTGCACGCCCGGGCCGCCCGCCTGGCCGGCCGAGCTCATCGGGCCGGGTCCTAGGACCAGCGGCCCAGGCCCGCCGGGGCGCGCGGCCGATGTGCGCGCGGGGCGAGCGGCCTAATGTGAGCAACATGAAGGATCCGGCGGTCGAGGGTGCGGGCGGCGGCGGGCTGATGGCCCCGCAGCGCCGGGCGATGACCGTCGGCTTGGTCCTGACGGTGACCTTTGTGGCGTCCGAGGCGCTGGCAGTGGTAACCGTCATGCCGGTGGTGGCCCGCGACCTCGGCGGCCTGCGCCTGTACGGCTGGGTGTTCAGCGGGTTCATGCTGGGCAGCGTGATCGGCATCGTGGCGACCGGCCGGGAGGCCGACCGGCACGGGCCGGCGGTCCCGTTCGTGGCCGGGGTGGCGCTGTTCGGGTCCGGCCTGGCCCTGGCGGGCCTGGCTCCCTCGATGGGCGTGCTGGTCGCGGGCCGGGTGCTGCAGGGCCTGGGAGCAGGCGCGGCGCCCTCGGTGGCCTACGCCGTGATCGGCCGCACACTGCCCGGGCCGCTACAGGCCCGCATGATGGCAGTGCTGTCCACCGCCTGGGTTGCGCCGGGGCTGGCCGGACCCGCGATCAGCGCCGAGGTGGCACGGTTGTTCGGCTGGCGGTGGGTGTTCCTGGGCCTGCTGCCGATCGTCGCGGTGGCCGCGTCGATCGCGGTGCCCGCCCTGATCCGGCTCGGACCGCCTGCGGCGGGCGGCGGCCAGGAGCACCGGTTGACCGACGGGCTGCGGACCGCGGCGGGCGCCGCCCTGATCCTGGCCGGCCTGACGCTGGCGGCCGGCTCGGGCGGGGGGAACCGTCTCGGCACCGCCCTGGGCGGCCTGGGCGTGATCGCGGCGGGCGGGATCCTCGGGCTGCCCGCGCTGCGTCGGCTGGTCCCGGCCGGAACGCTGACCGCGCAGGCTGGGCTGCCCGTCACCATCCTCAGCCGGGGCCTGCTGACGTTCACGTTCTTCGGCGCGGACGCCTATGTGACGCTGGCCCTGACCACGGTCCGCCACCGCACCCCGGTCGTGGCGGGCATCGCGGTCACCGGTGCCACGGTGGCCTGGACGGTCGGCGCCTGGGTCCAGGCCCGGCTGAGCGAGAGCTGGGAGGGACGCCGCCTGGTGCGCAGCGGCCTGGTCGTCATCCTGGCCGGCATCGCCGGGATGGCCCTGGTCCTGCGGCCCGGCGTGCCGGTAGCAGTGGGTCTGGCCGCCTGGACCGTCGCCGGCCTGGGGATGGGCCTGGCTTACGCGCCGATTTCGCTGATGATGCTGCAGAAGGCGCCGCCCGGCCAGGAAGGCCGGGTGTCGGCATCGCTGAACCTGGCCGACGTGCTCGGCGACGCGATCGGCATCGGGGTGGGCGGCGCGGCGGTGGCCGCCGCAGCCGGACATGACCTGCGCGCCGGCCTCACCGCCGCCTTCGGTATCGCGGCAGTGGTGGGCCTGGCCGCGCTGGCCGTTACCCGCCGGCTTCCAGCCGGACCGACCTCGGCTCCGCCGCCCGTGACCGAACAGGTGGTCGATGGGGTTGCAGCAGCCGCCGGTGCCGAATTCGACGAACCACAGCTCGTTGACCTCGTTCCAGTTGTTGATGTGAATCTTGGCCAGCGCGTTGCTGAAGTCCGCGGGGGCGGCGGCGCCCACCCGGGTCGCCTCGAAGGTGATCGACAGGTCGGCACCGTGCCGCTGGCTGCCGGAAGGCACCGCGGTCCCGGCCGGCACCCCGGGCGCCGGGTTGCCGCCGGCCACGACGGCCGCGCTGGCGAAGCCCAGCAGGACCTGGAAGCCGCCGCCGATGGCATTCGGGTCGACCGGTATCCACCCGTTGGCATCGGGCACGATCACGTGCGCCGACGGGCCGGTCCAGGCCGCGCCCGGAGCGGGCGGGATCGGGTCCGGCTGGGGCGCGCCGGCGATGCTCACCGTCTGGAAGGTGGGCACCAGGACGGCGCCGGCCGTCCCGCCGAGGTTCTGCGGCCAGTGACCAGCCGGGTTCCGGCCTCGACGGTGCAGCCGCCCGGCGGTCAGACCTCGAGGATCTTCTTGAGGAACTGGCCGGTGTAGCTTTCCTCGACGGCGGCGACCTGTTCCGGCAACCCGGTCGCGACCACCGTCCCGCCGCCCGCGCCGCCCTCGGGCCCGAGGTCGATGACCCAGTCGGCGGTCTTGATGACGTCCAGGTTGTGCTCGATCACGATCACCGTGTTGCCCGTCTCGACCAGCCGGTCCAGCACGCCGAGCAGCTTGCGGATGTCCTCGAAGTGCAGCCCGGTGGTCGGCTCGTCCAGCACGTAGATGGTGCGGCCGGTGGCCCGGCGCTGCAGCTCGGAGGCGAGCTTGACCCGCTGTGCCTCGCCGCCGGACAAGGTGGGAGCGGGCTGGCCCAGCCGGACGTAGCCTAGGCCCACGTCGACCAGCGTCTTCAGGTGCCGGTGGATGGCGGGCACCGCCTCGAAGAACTCGGCCGCCTCCTCGATCGGCATGTCCAGGACCTCGGCGATCGTCTTGCCCTTGAAGTGCACCTGCAAGGTGTCGGTGTTGTACCGGGCCCCGTGGCAGACCTCGCACGGCACGTAGACGTCGGGCAGGAACTGCATCTCGATCTTGATCGTCCCGTCCCCGGAGCAGGCCTCGCACCGCCCGCCCTTGACGTTGAACGAGAACCGGCCCGGCTGGTAGCCACGGATCTTCGCTTCGGTGGTCGCCGCGAACAGCTTCCGCACATGGTCGAACACGCCGGTGTAGGTGGCCGGGTTGGATCGCGGGGTGCGCCCGATCGGACCCTGATCAACGTGGACCACCTTGTCCAGGTGCTGGATCCCGGTCACCCGGACGTGCTTGCCCGGCACCGTCCTGGCCCCGTTCAGCTCGCGGGCCAGCGCCTTGTACAAGATGTCGTTGACCAGGGTCGACTTGCCCGAGCCCGACACCCCGGTGACCGCCACCAGGCAGCCGAGCGGGAACGCCACGTCTACGCCGCGCAGGTTGTGCTCGCTGGCGCCCTTGACCGCGACCTCACGCTTGGCGTTGCGCGGCCGGCGGCTGATCGGCACCGGGATAGCCTCCCGGCCCGACAGGTAGGCACCGGTCAGCGAGTCCCGGCTGGCCAGCAGGTCCTCGACGGTCCCGGAGACCACGATGTTGCCGCCGTGCTCGCCGGCCCGCGGCCCGATGTCCACGATCCAGTCCGCGGCCCTGATCGTGTCCTCGTCGTGCTCGACGACGATCAGCGTGTTGCCCAGGTTGCGCAGCCGCAGCAGCGTCTCGAGCAACCGGTGGTTGTCCCGCTGGTGCAGCCCGATGGACGGCTCGTCCAGCACGTAGAGCACCCCGACCAGCCCCGAGCCGATCTGGGTGGCCAGCCTGATCCGCTGGGCCTCGCCGCCCGCCAGCGTGGCCGACGCGCGGTCCAGGGTCAGGTAGTCCAGGCCGACGTCGAGCAGGAAACCCATCCGGGCGTTGACTTCCTTCACGATCCGCTGGGCGATCTGCTGGTCGCGGTCGGACAGCTCCAGGGTGAGCAGCAGCTTGGCCAGCTCGCCGACGGGCAGCGCGCATAGCTCGGCGATCGACCGGCCGTCCACCGTGACCGCGAGCGACACCGGCTTGAGCCGGGCGCCGCCGCAGGACGGACACGGCACCTCACGCATGTATCCGGCGAACTTCTCCCGGCTCGAGTCCGACTCGGCCTCGGCGTGCCGTCGCTCGACCCACGGGATCACGCCCTCGAACGTCGTGTAGTACGAGCGCTCCCGGCCGTACCGGTTCCGGTACCTGACGTGGACTTGCCCGTCGTAGCCGCGCAGCAGGGCCTGCCGGGCGGCGCTGGGCAGCTTGGCCCAGGGCGTGTCCATCCGGAACCCGACCGTCTCGCCGAGCGCCTGGATCAGCCGTTCGAAATAGTCGCTGAGGTGGCCGCTGCTCCACGGCGAGAGCGCGCCGTCGTTCAGCGACTTGCTCTCGTCCGGGACGATGAGCTCCGGGTCGACCTCCAGCTTGGTACCCAGCCCGGTGCAGTCCGGGCACGCGCCCCACGGCGAGTTGAACGAGAACGAGCGCGGTTCGAGCTCGTCGAAGGACAGGTCGTCGTACAGGCAGGCCAGATGCTCGGAGTACATCCGCTCGCGATGCTGGTCGGTGTCCGGCAGGTCGATGAAGTCGAGGATGACCACCCCGCCGGACAGGCCGAGCGCGGTCTCCACCGAGTCGGTCAGCCGGCGCCGCGCGGTGTCCTTGACCGCGAGCCGGTCGACGATCACCTCGATGTCATGCTTCTCGTACTTCTTCAGGGCGGGCAGCTGGCCGGCCAGCGCCTCGTCCAGCCGGACGATGGTGCCGTCCACCCGGGCCCGGGAGTAGCCCTTGGTCTGCAGCTCGCGCAGCAGCTCGCCGTACTCGCCCTTGCGCCCGCGCACCACCGGCGCGAGGACCTGGAACCTGGTCCCCTCCTCCAGCTCCATCACCCGGTCCACGATCTGCTGCGGGGTCTGCCGCGCGATCGGCCGCCCGCAGATCGGGCAGTGCGGCTTGCCGATCCTCGCGTACAGCAGCCGCAGGTAGTCGTAGACCTCGGTGATCGTGCCCACCGTGGAGCGGGGGTTGCGGCTCGCGGACTTCTGGTCGATGGAGACCGCGGGCGACAGCCCGTCGATGAAGTCGACGTCGGGCTTGTCCATCTGGCCGAGGAACTGCCGGGCGTAGGCGGACAGCGACTCGACGTACCGTCGCTGGCCCTCGGCGAAGATGGTGTCAAAGGCCAGGCTGGACTTGCCCGAGCCGGACAGCCCGGTGAACACGATCATGGCGTCCCGCGGCAGGTCCAGCGAGACGTCCTTCAGGTTGTGCTCGCGGGCGCCGCGAACGACGAGCCGGTCAGCCACTGCGCCTCTTCTCTCCAAGCTCAGGGAAACGGGTACACGGATCGCTTGGCGATGGTAGCCGGGGGGTCTGACATTTTCGGGGGTCCGGGGGTCGCCCCCCGGGAAAACACTGTGGTCTTGGTCGCCTCGCCCGGACTCTGCCCCGTCCCATATCTCAAGCACCAAACCGGTCGCCGTTATGCCCGCCCCGCTCCCTCCACGATAGCGCCCGGCCCGGCAGCGTGCGGCTAGAAATCGGCGCTGGTGCCGGCGCCAAGCCGGGCGGCCTTCTCGTACAGGTAGGCGGCCGCGGCCAGGTCCTCGGCGGCCAGGCCCAGCGACTCGAACACGGTGATCTCCTCGTCGCCGGATCGCCCGGTCGCGGTGCCGGTGAGCAGTTCGCCGAGCTCGGCCCGGACCGGGTTGTCCGCGCCCTCGGCCGCGGCCAGCAGGAAGTCCCCGGACTCGTTGCTGACGGACTCGCGGCTGTCGGCGAACACGGCCGCCTCAGCCATGGTCGCGGTGTCGAGCTCCCGGTCGCGGGGCAGGCACGCGCCGACCGCGTTGACGTGCGCTCCCGCGGCCAGCCACTCGCGGCGCAGCACCGGTTGCTTCGCGTTGGTCGCGGTGACCACGATGCCGGCCCCGTCGAGCGCCTCGGGGACCGAGCCGCTGGCGGTGACCGGCACGTTCAGCTGTCCGGTCAGCTCGGCGGCGACCTCGCGGGCCCGGGCCGGGTCGCGACCGGTGATGCGGATCCCGGTGAGCGCCCGGGTCGCGGCCAGGGCGTGCGCGTGCGCCTGGCCCTGGACGCCGGTGCCGACGATGGCTACCTCGGCCGCGCCGGGCCGGGCCAGGAGGTCGGTGGCGACGGCGGAGACCGCCGCGGTGCGGATCTCGGTGACCGCCGACGCGTTGACCATGGCCAGCGGCTCCCCGGTGTCGGCGGCGAACAGCAGCACCCCGCCCTGGTGGGCGTCCTTGCCGATGGCCGGGTTGCCGGGGGTGATGCAGATCGCCTTGAGCCCGTAGCCGGCCGGAGAGTAGGCGGGCATCAGGCCCATGAAGCCCGCGGCGTCCCTGGGCATGACCACCGTGCGCAGCGGCTGCTGGATCTGGCCGCGGGCCAGGTCGGCCAGCGCCTGGCGCATGACGTCCGCGCATTCGCGGTATCCGAGCAGCTCACGCACGTGGTGACCGGCCAGGACGAGGATCTTCACGCGGCTCTCCAGATCGTTGCGGCGAAACCACGGGCGGCGGGACGCCGGCTCGGGGCAAGTGGCCAGGTCCGTTCGGTATAAGTTTTGAAGGTGACTTACTCGGGAGAGGTTCATGTCGGCGGCCCGCCGGACACTCGTGAGATCGAGGGCCTGACCGTGACCAAGATATCGGTGGGCCCGATGGACAACAACGCCTACCTGCTGCGCTGCGCCAGCACGGGCCAGGGCTTGCTCATCGACGCGGCCAACGAGGCGGGCCGGCTGATCGAGATGATCGGGGACACCCCGGTCGGCACGATCGTCACCACGCACCGGCACGCCGACCACTGGCAGGCGCTGCCGGAGGTGCAGACCCGGACCGGCGCGGTCGTGGTCGCGCACCCGGCCGACGCGGACGAGCTTCCGGTCCAGGTCGGCCACCGGGCCGAGCACGGCGAGGTGCTGACCTTCGGCGATTGCGCGGTGTCCCTGATCCACCTGCGCGGGCACACGCCGGGCAGCCTGGCCGTGCTCTACGACGCGGGCGGTCGCCTGTCGGGCTCGCCGCACGTGTTCACCGGAGACTCGCTGTTCCCCGGCGGCGTCGGCAAGACCAACTCCCCCGCGGACTTCAGCTCACTGCTCACCGACGTGACCGAACGGCTGTTCGGCCCGCTGCCGGACGCGACCTGGGTGTATCCCGGGCACGGCAACGACACCACCCTCGGCACTGAACGGCCGCACCTGGACGAGTGGCGCGCACGCGGCTGGTGAGCTTAGACGCGGCGTTTGGGGCGGCTGGGCCGCGGCGGCATGGGTTCGGCCGGGTCACTGGCCTGGACCACCCCGGCCTGCAGCCGGCCGAGGACCATCGCCCACGCGCCCGCCATGAACTCCGCCTGGGCGGGCGTGTCGACGATCTGGTGCACCTCGACGTGCGCGCCCTGCGGGTGGGCCCGGATCCGCAGGTAGCCGGTCATCTCACCGCCCGGCACGGGCACGTTGTCGTCCTCGAAGTCCCAGCGCATCACGATCAGTTCGGGCGGGCAGACCAGTTCGTAGCGGCCGCGCACGTTCGTGCCCCACTCCATGGTGGCGGCGAACCGGCCGTCCTCGATCGAGACCGGCACGCCCAGCCAGCGGGAGTAGACGGCTTGGTCCGTGAATGCGGTGTAAGTCAGAGCCGGGCTGGTGCCGACCACCGTGGCGGCCACCACCACCGGCGTGGTGCGCACGTCCGGGGCCCGGCCGGGGTCGCGCGGGTCGGCGTCGGCGTTCACCCACTTGCCGGGGCTGGCCAGGGCCCCGTGCAGCCCGCGCAGGGCCTCGGGCCGGGCGCGGTAGCGCCGCGAGGTGCCCACCGCGGTTAATTTGGCTGTAGCCGAACAAAGGGGAGGATCTGATGGATATCTGGCCGGTGATCCACGACGAGCGCAAGGCGCTGGCCGCCGACCTGAAGGGCCGCGGCGGCGAGGAGTGGGCCACCCCCTCGCTGTGCAGCCAGTGGACCGTGCGTGACGTGCTCGCCCATATGACCTCGACCGCGAGCCTGACGCCGCCGGCCTTCTTCGGCAAGCTGATCGGGTCCGGGTTCAACTTCGAGAAGGTGCAGGCCAGCGGGATAGCCGCGAACCGAGGTTCGTCGCCCGCCGACGCCATGGCCCGGTTCGAGGCGGTGCTGACCTCGGTCAAGCACCCGCCGGGCCCGGCCGACACCTGGCTCGGCGAGACGATCGTGCACGCCGAGGACATCCGCCGTCCGCTCGGGATCGTGCACCACTACCCGACCGACGCCGTGGTCCAGGTGGCCAGCTTCTACCAGGGCTCGAACCTGCTGATCGGCAGCAAGCGCCGGATCGAGGGGCTGACCTTGCGCGCCACCGACGCCGACTGGTCGCACGGCACCGGACCCGAGGCCGCGGGGCCGATCCTGTCTCTGGTCCTGACCATGACCGGGCGCAAGGCACCGATCGACGACCTCACCGGCGAGGGTGTGGCGACCCTGCGCTCGCGGTCTTAGCGCTCGCGGTGACCGCGGGCCCGCCACGGCTGAACAGGGGGACGAAGATGTGGGCCAGGGGGCCGATGCAGGCCGCGTAGACGACCGTGCCGACGCCGACCGTGCCGCCGAGCAGCCAGCCGACCAGCAGCACGGTGGCCTCGATCGCGGTCCGCACCACGCGCAGCGAGTGGCCGCGGGCCGCGAAGCCGGTCATCAGCCCGTCGCGCGGCCCCGGCCCGAGGCCCGCGCCGATGTACAGGCCGGTGGCCACGCCGTTCAGGGCCACGCCCGACACCATCACCGCGGCGCGGACCGGCAGCGAGTGCGGCGGCGCGACCAGGGCCAGCATCGCGTCGATGACAGTGCCGATCACGATCACGTTGCACAGCGTGCCGAGGCCGGGCCGCTGCCGTAGCGGGATCCACGCCAGCAGCACCACCGCGCCCACGATGATCGCCCAGGTCCCGGTGGGAATCCCGGTGCGCCGCGACAGCCCCTGGTGCAGGACGTCCCACGGGTCCACGCCCAGCCCGGCCAGCAGCAGCATCGAGTCGCTGATCCCGTACAGCAGGAGCCCAGCGAACAACTGGAGGAGACGGCGCGGCATGCCACTCAGGATGCCAAGATTGGCCCCTTGCGAGTAGAGCCAGTTCGGGCTTCTTTGGCTTTATCTGGCGATACCCCGCGGGTCGAAGACCGCCCGGATCCGGGTGATCTTGCCGTTCTCGACGTGCATCCAGTTCGCCACCGGCACCGGGTCGGCCACCGAGGTGAGCATGTCGTACCAGGTCAGGACGTCGTCGGATCCGGCGGCGAAGACCTCGCGGACCTCGATGCCGGTCATGATCTGAGCCAGGCCCTGCAGGCCGCGCAGGCACTCGTCGGGGCCCTTGGCCTGTCCCATCGGCCCGGTGAAGGTCACGTCGTCGGCCAGCACCGTCCGCAGCCGGGCGAAGTCCCTGGCCCGCCAGGCGTCGAAGTAGGTCGCGGCCGCGGCGGCCGCGCTGTCGTCGTGAGTCATGTCTCTAGCCTGCCAGCCGGGTCTGGCCAGGGCGCGGCGGTAGCGGACTTCGGTGACCCCGCCGAGGTCATCGAGCAGGTGACGGGCGCTGTCCGGGACGAACCCGGCGCGTACGTAGAAGCGGCGGGCGCGGGCGTTGGCCTCGAGCACCCACAGCGTGATGGTCGTGTACCCGGCCGCGCGGGCCTTGGCCAGCACCTGGTCCATCAGGGCCCGCCCGGTACCCGTCGACCACCAGGCGGGGTGGACGTAGAGCGCGTAGAGTTCGGCGACCTCGTGCTCCGAACCCGCCGGGGTCAGCGGATATGGCCACGGCATGTCCAGCACATCGCGCTCGGGCCCGTACGCCGCGTAGCCGACGATGCCGTCGTGCACCGCGGCGATCATCCGCTGCCAGGGCCGGGTGCGGAACGACTGCCGGATGCGGGCGCCGCCGTCGGGAGCCGTGGCCCGGTCGAGGATCGCGGGGGCGATGATGCCGTCATAGGCGGCTTGCCAGCTATCTCGCCTCACGGCTTCGATCTGCGCCGCGTCCGCTGTGGAGGCGGATCGGATCACCACCATCGGGACAAATTAGCGAATGCGCAGCGCGAGGAAGAAGTCCACCTGGTCATCCAGGCAGGAAAGGTCGCGCCCGGTCAGCTCCTCGATCCGCCTGATCCGGTACCGCACCGTGTTCACGTGGACGTACATGCGCGCCGCGCACGCGTTCCAGGAACCCGAGCAGGCCAGGAACTCGCGCAAGGTGGGCAGCAGCTCGGCCCGGTGCCGCTCGTCGTAGGCCAGCAGCGGGCCCAGCAAGCGGTCCCGGAACGAGCGCAGCACGGTGCCCGGCACGCTGGCCAGCAACAGCTCGTGCGAGGTCACCTCGTCGCTGGTCACCACGCAGACGGCGGGCACCGGGGCCGGCCCGGCGGCGGCCGCGCGGATCGCGGCGAGCCGCCGGGCGCTCTGCGCCTCGTGCAGCGCGCCGGCCAGCGCGGCCACGCCCTCGGCGGGTGCGCTGATGCCCGCGGTGAGCCTGATCCGGGACCGGTCGGACTCCAGGACCGGCTGGGCGTCGCGCAGCCGGGCGGCGAACGCGTGCGCCGCCGGGCTGTCGCTGGGGCCGGACGGCAGCGGGATGAGGGTCACGATCTGATCGCCGGCGGCGGCCACGACGGCACCCTCGGCGTGCGAGATGGCCAGTTCCCCGGCCAGGTCGCAGCGCCAGCGCTCGGCGTTCGGGCCGGTCATCCGGTCGGCCTCGACGCTCATCGCGGCGACCAGGTATAGGCCCTCCGGCGGCATCCCGGCCGCGCGCATCAGCGAGGCGATCTCGGCCGGGGTCGCGCCGATTCCCGGGCCCTCACCACCCTCGGCGGCGAGCATGGTGATGATCGCCTCGGCCAGCTTGCGGTCCCCGGCTCGCCCGGCGTCCAGCCGGGCCCGCTCGAGGGCCGCGTCGGCGGCCAGTTCGGCCACGGATTCGCGCAGCTCGTGGGTTTTGGGGCCCAAGGGGTCCCAGTCCTGCTCGTGCCCGGCGCAGGCGAGGAACCAGCTGGTGATCCTCGGCTCGCCGCCCACCGCGAACAGCGAGTACTTGCCGTCGCCCGCCGGGAGGCCCTGCGGACCGCTGACGTTGACCGTGGCGGGCATCCGGTCGGCCTTGAGGTATTCCCCGGCCAGCCGGAGCGCGAGCGGTTCCGGCAGGGACGGCCCGGTTCCGCCGACAAGCCGGCCCGTCGCGGTGAGCAGCCAGCATTCGGCGCCGACCTCGCGGCCCATCAGCCGGAACATCGCGTCTAGGCCGGCCCCTCGGCCACCGCGGACAGCAGCAGCCGGCGTCGGCCAAGGACCCGGGTCATGGCCGTGGCCCGGTCGCCGTTCAGGCGGCGGCCTACCTCCTCGGTGACGGCCGCGAACGAGGTCTCGGCGGGCACCGCGAGCAGGGTGATGCCGTGCCGCCCGCAGGCCTGGATCAGCTCGGGCTTCACGTCGCCGAGCGCTTCCCCGGCACCGAGCACTCCGGCCCCGGCGCGCGCCAGGGCCCGGACGAAGAGGTCGGCGTCACCCGGCTCCCGGCACCAGATCATGCCGGTCAGCACCAGGTCACCCCGGGTCAGGTAGCGGCTGGGATCGGGCAGGTCGGTGGTGTAGACGTGGCGGATCACGCGGTCTACTCCGGAGACGTCGGTCAGCAGCCTGAGTCCGAGGCCGGGCACGTCGAGCAAGTCCCGCACTCGCACAGGGATCACCTCCCGCGGACGAACCCTTCTCGCGCACCTTAACCGTCCCGTTTAGCGAAAGCTACAAAACGGCTGGAGCCAAGTTAGCGGTGTTTGATTCAATAGGCGGCTATCACGGGCGCAGGACCGGCTGATTGGATGATCGCGTGGTGAGCACCGACCCGCAGGCCGGCACGCTGGCGGCGTTCAACGCGGCCCCGCGCGAGGCCGCCGAACGGGACGTTCTGGCGTGCTGTGAGTCCAGATCGTTCGCCCGCCAGGTCGTCGGCGGCCGCCCGTATCCGGACCCGGCCACCCTGCTGGACGCGGCGACCGCAGCATTTGAGGCGTTGAGCTGGGACGATATCGTCGAGGCCATGAACGGCCATCCACGCATCGGAGACCGGGTGCGGGCTGGCGGGTGGTCAGCGGCCGAGCAGTCGGGCGCCGCGGCGGCCAGCGACGCGGTGCGGCAGGGGCTGCTTGACGGGAACGTGGCCTACGAGGAACGGTTCGGCCATGTGTTCCTGGTCTGCGCCAGCGGCCTGTCCGGCCAGGACATGCTGGACCAGCTGCGGACCAGGCTGAGCCACGACCCGCAGGCCGAACGGTCCGTGGTGCGCGCTGAACTGCTGAAGATCACCCGGCTGCGGCTGGCCAAGTTGCTGGGCCGATGACACCGGTGCCAGCAGGGTCCCTATCCCTGTCCACGCACGTCCTGGACGCGACGACCGGGCGGCCCGCGGCCGCCGTGCCGGTCCGGCTCGAGCACCGCGGCCCGGACGGGTGGTCCCCGGCCGGCGCCGGGCAGACCGACGCGGACGGGCGGCTGCGCCTGGAGGGCGGTCCCGGTTTCCAGGCCGGCGTGTACCGGATCACGTTCGGCAGCGGGGCGTATTTCGAGGCACGCGGAACCGCGTCGTTCTACCCGGAGGTCACGGTGACCTTCGAGATGACCGGCGAGGCCGGGCACTACCACGTGCCGCTGCTGCTCAGCCCGTTCGCCTACTCCACCTACCGGGGAAGCTGAGTCCGGGGCGCGCGACGTCCGGGCCGCGCGCCGACGGCTGGCGACTTAGAAGGCGACGAAGATCAGGCCCTGCGGGTGCAGGGTCGCGCCGCGCAGCGACACGCGGGTGATCTGGCCGTTGAAGAGGTTCAGGTGACCGACATAGTTGGCCGGGAACCCGCGACCCGGGCAGTTGGCCGGCGCGTTGTTCGCATCGCACGGGGTGACGGCCACGAACGCGGTGCCCGGCCAGAACGAGCCGTTGATCACGTCCACGGTGTTGTCGTCGTGATCGGTGGCGAAGAACGCACCCTTCCAGCTGGTCGACCAGGCGGTGTCATCGACCGAGTTCGACAGGGCCAGGACCGACAGGTGCTGGTTCTTGGCGCCCGGGGCGCTGACGTAGATCTGTTCCTTGTCGCCCTGGCTGGTCAGCACGTAGTCACCGGCGAAGCGGGGCTCGAAGCGCGGCACGACCTCGCTCGAGTCCGGGTCGGTCAGGCCCAGTCTGACCGACCTGCCGAAATGCCGCCCGTTCGCCGCGGTAGCGAACGCCTCATCGAAGAACAGCGGGCGGAAGAACGCCAGGTGCTTGGGCTGATTCAAGGTCACCACGTAGACCGCCGGATAGTTCGGCTTGGGTGCCGCCGCCCCGGTGGTGCCCGGCGCCGACGCGCTGATCAGCATCAGGCCGTTGAAGAAGGAGATGGCGTCGGTGCCGCCCTTGTGCGGCAGCGGCCTGAAGTAGGAGTAGTGCGCGACCTGGCTGATGAACGGCTCGATGGTGTAGAGGCTGGAGTGCGCGTCCTCGTTGACCGTGGCCACGACGAGCCCGGCCGACGCGTTGGCGGTCAGCCCGTCGCACTTGCCCTGGATGTCCCACTGGTTCACGACCACGCCGGACAGCGTGAGCTCGACGATCGTGCTGTCACGGTTCCCGTCCCTGCTGGCCTGGCCCTGCGGGCCGACGCCGTTCTGGAATCCGACGAACAGATCGTTGCCGATTCGCGTGATGTCATCCGGCTGGCTCAGCGGCTCGGAATGGCGTTTGTTGGATCTTGCTTTGACGTACCAGTGGTGCAGGTTCTTTCCCGACAAGATCGTCCGGACGGTGTAGGCGGGATCGGCGGTTTTTGCGCTAGCTGGGAGGCTGAACGCGGTCATGCCGGCCAGAACCGCGGCCACCGCGCCGATGGCGGCGAACGTCTTAGCGACGCGCCGGGCGATACCAGGCCTGTCGAGCACATGCATCGTCATCGACCTTTCGTGTGCGATGTCGTTAGTTCTAGCGGGCATCTGTAACGTACAACTGGCGACGGCGTAGCGCATAGATGAACGGACTAGACAATGATCATCTATTATCGAGCCTCTCACCAGGCGACACGCTTATCGGCGGAACCGTTTGCATCCCTTTCGGCGTGCTGTTTCGGGCGGGCCGTTTTGGCCGGCGCGGCCCGCGGCGGCGCGGATGGCCCGGGGCAGCGGCCTTCGCGGGGTGAAAGACTGCTGCCGTGCTTACCTACGACCTGGTGCTCCGGTCCCGGCGGGCGGTGCTGCCGGAAGGGACCCGGCCCGCCGCCGTCGCGGTCAGCGGATCCGCGATCGCGGCCGTGGTCGGCTACGGCGACCCGCTGGACGCGGCCGGCGACGTGGACCTCGGTGACCTCGCGCTGCTGCCCGGCCTGGTCGACACCCATGTGCACGTAAACGAGCCGGGACGGACCGAGTGGGAGGGCTTCGCGACCGCCACCCGGG
Source organism: uncultured Actinomycetes bacterium (assembly GCA_963819785.1). GTDB lineage: Bacteria > Actinomycetota > Actinomycetes > Streptosporangiales > Streptosporangiaceae > Palsa-504. The sequence continues at coordinate 943,382 of CAWFXW010000037.1, forward strand.
CGGCGGCGGCGGGCGGGGTGACCACGATCTGCGACATGCCGCTGAACTCGCTGCCGCCCACCGTGTCGGTCGCGGCGCTGGCCGGCAAGCGTGCCGCCGCGGCCGGGAAGTGCTGGGTCGACGTGGCGTTCTGGGGCGGCGCGGTGCCCGGCAACCAGGACGCGCTGCGGCCGCTGCACCAGGCCGGGGTGACCGGGTTCAAGTGCTTCCTGATCGACTCCGGGGTCCCGGAGTTCCCGCCGCTCGAGCCGACCGACCTGCGGTCCGTGCTGGGCGAGCTGGCCGCGATGGACGCGCTGCTGATCGTGCACGCGGAGGACGGGGCGGAGGTCAAGGCCGCGTCCGGCCGGGACTACGGGTCGTTCCTGGCGTCCCGCCCGCCGGTCGCCGAACGCCGCGCGATCGAGAAGGTGATCGGGGCGGCGGCCGCCACCGGCGGCCGCGCACACATCGTGCACCTGTCCGCGGCTGAGTGCGTGGCCATGATCGCCGGCGCCAAGGCGGCGGGCATCGCGCTGACCGCCGAGACCTGCCCGCACTACCTGTACTTCGCGGCCGAGCAGGTACCCGACGGCGCCACCGAGTTCAAGTGCTGCCCGCCGATCCGGGACGCGGTCAACCGGGAGGCGCTATGGCGCGGGCTCGAGGCCGGCGTCATCGACTGCGTCGTGTCCGATCACTCGCCCTGCCCGCCGGAAATGAAGGCCCCGGGCAGCGGGGACTTCGGCGCGGCATGGGGCGGCATCGCATCGCTCCAGCTGGGCCTGTCCGCGGTGTGGACCGTGGCGCGACGGCGCGGGCGGACGCTGGACGACATGGTCCGGTGGATGGCCAGCGCCCCGGCCCGGCTGGCCGGCCTGCCGGCCAAGGGCGCCCTGGCCGTCGGGCGCGACGCCGACCTGGTGGCCTTCGATCCGGACGAGACCTACACCGTCGAGCCGGCCGCCCTGCTGCACCGGCACCCGGTCACGCCGTACGCGGGCCGGACTCTGACCGGGCGGGTCCGGCAGACGTGGCTGCGGGGCAACGCGCTGCTCGATCCTGACGACGGTGCGCCTGATGGTGAACCAGTTGGACAGCTGCTTAACCGGGGCTGACGGGGAAGAAACAGTCTATGGACGCGCAACAACTCCCCGATTTGCTACGGCTGCGCGGGTCGGTCGTAGCGGCCAGCGACGAGTTCTTTGCCGCCAAGGAGAACCTGATCCGGCCGGGCGCTCCGGTCTTCGTGCCCGAGACCTACGACGCCAAGGGTCAGGTGTACGACGGGTGGGAGACCCGGCGGCGGCGCGGGAACGACGGGACGCTGCCCGATCGCGAGGACCGGGACTGGGTGATCGTGCGGCTCGGCGTGCCGGGAGTGGTGCGCTCCATCGTGGTCGACACTGCGTTCTTCACCGGCAACTACCCGCAGGCGTGTTCGGCCGACGGGTGCTCGGCCAGCGGCTATCCCTCGGCCGAGGAACTCACCGCGGGCGAGGACCTGTGGCGGGAGATCGTGCCGCGCGCCCTGGTGACCGGCGACGCCAGGCACGCGTTCAAGGTGAGCGCCGGCCGCCGGTACACCCACGTCCGGCTCAACATCTTTCCCGACGGCGGCGTGGCCCGGCTGCACGTCCACGGGGAGGTGGTGCCCGACCCGGCCCTGCTCGAAGGCCTCACCGTCGACCTGGCCGCCCTGGAGAACGGCGCCGACATCGCGGCGCGCAGCGACCAGTTCTACTCCGCGCCGCGCAACCTGATCTCCCCCGGCCTGTCCCGGGTCATGGGCGAGGGCTGGGAAACCCGCAGGCGCCGCAAGCCCGGCTACGAGTGGCTGGTCGTCCGCCTGGCCGGGCGCGGCGTCATCCACCTGGCCGAGATCGACACGTCCTGGTACCGCGGCAACCAGCCGGACTCCGCCTCCCTGCAGATCATGGACGTCGACCGGGCGGCCGGCGGGTCGCTGGCCGACGAGCGCGCCTGGCGTGACCTGCTGCCCCGGGTCAGGCTGCTGCCCGACACGCCGCACCGGTTCCGGGTCGACGCCGGCCCGGCCACCCACGTCCGGCTGAACATCTTCCCCGACGGGGGCGTGGCCCGGCTGCGTCTGTACGGATCGCTCACCGAGGACGGCCTGTCCGCCGTCCGCCGGCGCTGGGACGAAACCGCCTGACGGCGCGCCCCGCCGCCCCTCGTCTGGGGTGCGTGGGCCACAACCCCCATCTATCGGGGGTTGTGTGCCACAAGCCCCACATCCGAACGCCGCCTGCTCAGGCCGACGCGTGCGGGGTGCCCTTGCGGACGAGATTCAGCCGCGGAGCTGGGCGACCAGGGCGTCGGACTGCTCGACGGTGCGCACCTGCATGGCGCTGGCCAGGGGCAGGACGCGGGTGCCGCCGACCAGGAAGACCACCTGATCCTTGAGGCAGGCGCGCAGGTCGGGGTGCCGCTGGGCGATCGCGACCCGGTCGTTCAGGACGGCCTCCTGGCGGGCGGCCATGGCCGGGACGACCCGCTCGTTGTACGCCTGGCGCATCTTGCGTCCGATGGCCCGGCCGATGGCCTTGGTGGCCGCGCCCAGGACGGCATCGCCGATCGCCTCCTCGATGCTGGAGGCGTCGCTGCCGGTGTCCCAGCTACGCCGCCTGGGCGGCGGCTGATTCTGCCACGACTCCGGCCCGGGCAGGTACTGCGGCTGCGGCCCGGGCTGATATCCAGGCGGCTGGGCCGACTGCGGCCCGGCCTGGTAGCCAGGCTGCGGTCCGGCCTGGTAGCCGGGGGCGGGGTGGACTGCGGTTCGGCCGGGCTCGGCGGTTGCTGATCTGGCTGCTGGTACTGCGACGGGTCCGGGAAACCGGACTGCTGGTACTGGGACGGGTCCGGGAAGCCGGACTGCTGGTACTGCGAGGGGTCGGGGAAGCCGGAGGCGGCGCCCGGCCCCGGCGGGGTCGGCTGGCCCGGCGCGTAGCCGGGTTGCGGGGTCGGCTGGCCCGGCGCGTAGCCGGGCGTCGGGGTCGGCTGGGCTGGGTATCCCGGCATCGGCGCGCCCGGCTGCCACATGCGGCCCATGCTCGCCTGAGCCATGGCGGCCCATTCTTCGATCGAGTGCACCTGGTCGGCGCTGCCGCACTGCGGGCAGACCGCTCCTGCCTGGGGGTAAGTCACGCTTTATTGTGCGCCGCGGGCGGCACGCGGGGAAAGGGTTTCCGGTTTACCGCATGATCTGGCGGTATTCGGCGAGCGCCGCGGCGACCGCCGCATCGGTGCCGGGCAACCCGCGGGCCCTGGTGGCGGCGGCCGCGCGCAGCCGGGCGGCCACGACGGGGTCACCAAGGACCTCGCGCACCGCCTCGGCCAGCCGCCGGGCGTCGCCGGGCGGGACGAGGATCGCGGCGTCCTCCCCGAGCAGCCCGGGGTTCCCGCCGACCCGGGTCGCCACGATGGGCACCGCGGCCCGGAGCGCCTCCTGCAGGACGAGCGACTGGCCCTCCCACACGCTGGGCAGCACGAACACATCCGCGGCGGCCAGCAGGGCCGGCGCGTCGTCGCGGTGACCCGCGAAGCGCACCGCGAGCCCGAGCGATGCCGCCCGGGCCCGGAGCCCGGCGGCGAGCGGGCCGTGCCCGGCGATGACCAGCAGCGGCGCAGGCTGGAGGTCACTCCACCGCACGGCGGCGTCGAGCAGCAGGCCGAACCCCTTCTGGGTGGTCAGCCGGCCGATGGCGAGCACGACGGGCTGGTCCGGATCCGCCCCGAACTCGGTGCGCACGGCCGCGCGCGTTTCCGCGGAAACGTCCCGCGGCGGCGCGGCCATGGGCGCGGGCACCACGGCGTGGCCGACCCGGCGTGCGCCCGCGGCCCGCATCCGGTCCTCCAGGTCCGCGGACACGCACAGCACGGAGTCCGCGTTCCGCGCCACGATCCGCTCGAGCACGCGGTAGATGGCACCGGTCACGCCGCCCGCGGGGGGCGCGTTGTGCACGGTGACGACCAGGCGCGTCCGGCCCTGCGCGGTCCGGGAGAACGCCACGGCGATCGCCGTCAGCGCCCCGGCCCGCAGCCCGTGCGCGTGCACCACGTCGGGCTGCCAGGCCCGCAGCAGACGGCGCAGCCGCCGGATCGCTCGCAGGTCACCGGGCAGCCGCGGCCGGTCAGCGATCTCCACCGCGGTGAAGCCGACCCCCGGCGCCGACCCGTCGAAGCCGAAGTCGCGATCGGTTCGCGCCGGGCCGAACACCTCGGCCCGCACGCCCCGGGCCGCGCAGCCGACCGCGAGCATCCTGACGTGCCGCGCGGTCCCGCCGGTGCTGGTGCCGAGCACGAGCGCGAGCTTCACGGACGGATCACGCGGCGGACGGCCGCGCGGAGGTCCCCTCCGTCGGTCAGCGTCACCACGGCCAGGAACGCCGCCAGCACGGCCCCGCTGGCCAGCAGGGTGACGCCGACGTTGGGCAGGAAACCGCTCGCCGGGACACCGAACGCCACGCCCAGCCCGGCGGCCGTCCCGGCCAGCGCGCCGGCCAGCCCGGCGACCGCGGCGCGGGTGCAGCCACGCAGTGCTCGCGGACCGCAGAACCGGCGGACCAGCACCAGCAGGGCCAGCCCGGATCCGGTCAGCCCGATGGTGGTACCTACCCCGAGCCAGGCCACGACCTGGGACGACGGCACGAACGGGACGATCAGGAGATCGGCGATGATCACCAGCAGCCAGCCGCCGCTAACCGCCAGGGCCGAGGCGCTGCTCCGCCCGGCCGCGTACAGCACCCGGGACAGGTTGGCGGTCAGGCCGTACCCGACGAGCCCGGGCGCGAACGTGGCCAGCGCGATGGCCAGCATCCGGGCGTCGGCCGCCTGCCCGACGTGGGACTGGAACACCCGGGCCAGCGGCAGGCACGCGCCGGCCATCCCGGCCACCCCGAGCCAGGAGGCCACCGTCACCGCGCGGGTCGAGGTGGCCGTGGTGGTGTCGAAGGTTTCGGCACGTGCGGACAGCTCGGGGAAGGCACTGGTCGCGATCGGGACGGCCAGCACCGCGTAGGGCACGAAGAACACCGCCCACGCGAAGCTGTACAGGACCAGCGCGCCGCGTCCGCCGCGGGAGTTGGCCAGCACGATGACGGCCGCCACCGAGGCGTCCTGGGCGATGAGCGTGACCACGCCCGCCACGGCCAGGGACCGTACCCGCGCGCCGACCCCGGCCGGGAAGCGCAGCACCGGCCGGAGCCGCAGATGGAGCCGGGTGACCGGGACGAGGGGGGTGGCGACCAGCGCCGCGACGCCGGCCGTGGTCCCGACGGCCAGGACGAGCCAGGCCTGGGTCGGCACCGGGTGGCGCAGGTTCACCGCCCCGTCCGCCACGCGGGCGAACCAGAAGTACGCTCCGATGACGATCAGGCTGGACAGGACCGGAGCCAGCGCGGGCGCGGCGAACTTCCGGTGCGCCTGCAGGATGCCGTACAGCACCACGGCCAGGCCGTAGAGCAGGATCTGCGGCGCGAACACGATGAGCATCCGGGTGCCCAGGGCCACCATGGCCGGCCGCGGGCACCCGGGCGCCGCGCCGAGCAGCACCGAGACCAGCGGCCGCGCGGCGATCGCCACCACCGCGCTGACCGGGACGAGCAGCAGCACCGTCCAGCTGAACAGCGCGGCCGACGTCCGTTCCACCTGCTCGCGATCGGCCGTCCGCGCGCGGGCGGGCCCGGCCAGCACCGGCACCACCACGGCGGTGAGCGCCCCGCCCATCACGATGTCGTAGATGATGTTCGGCACCATGTTCGCGGTGGTGTAAGCGGTGCCGAGGCACTGAGCCTGCACGGTATGCGCGAACACCACCTGCCGGCCGAAGCCGATCACCCGCGCCAGCATGGTGATCGCGCCGATCAGCACCGCCGCGCGGCCTATTCCCCCGACCCGTCGCCGAGCACTCCCCCGCTCGGCCACCGGGACGGTCACTCTTCGGGCGGGGCTAGGTCGGTATTTTCAGCCGAACGGAGCGTGGTGAAAGCGCCGTCGAACTTCGCCGGATCGCCCCGCTGGGCGGGAATCAGGACCTTGGGCACCAGCTCCGGGGGACGCCGGCCCAGCATGTCCAGCCAGCGCAGGGCCGGTGTTCGTTCGATCACCTTGGTGAAGCTGACCTTCTCGCTGGCCGCGGTCAGGCCGGTAATCCCGGCCAGCAGAGCGATCCGGGCCGGTCGCGGCAGGGCCGCCGCGGCGGCGCCCAGCATGGCGCCCAGCGCGTTCGCCCCGCAGTCGCCGAGCATGGCCCGCTCGGCCAGGTCCTCGGGGAGGAGGCTGAGTCCGGCGGCCAGCGGCGCCGCGACGCCGGCGCGGCGGCCGCTCGGGAACCCGCCCGCGGCGATCAGCGCGCCCGAGGCGACGGCGACCTTGACCGCCCGGCCGGGCCGCAGGTCGAACAGGTTGAGCAGGTTCGCTCCCCCGGCCACCAGCGCGCCGTTGATGACGACATCGACGGGCGCGCCTCCGGCCAGTGCGGCGCTGGCCATCCCGGTGACGCCGATGCCGCCCAGCTTGATCGCGCCGGTGGTGATCTCGCCGCGGCGCAGGGCCCCCAGGTGGCCGCGGAACCCGCGCCGGTCGCCGGACCCGGCCAGGTCGTCGTAGCCGCCGAACGCCGCCGCTCCCGCCCCGGCCAGGGCCATGGCGGCGGCCGGCCTAGGTGACCCGAGGGCGGCCCGGGCCAGCGCGCCGGCGATGGCGCCGGCCGCGACCGCGGGTCCCTCGAGCAGGGTGACCGGCTCACCGCGATGGTTGGTCCGCGACCAGGTCTTGGTGCCGCCAGGCGGCCGGTGGTTCAGCACCGCGTAGGCGAGCCTGGCGGTGCCCGCCGCGACCGCGCCCGCCGTGACGGTGCTTGCCATCGAGGGCCCGGCCAGTCCCCTGGCGCGGCTCACTTCTTCGGCTTCTTGGTCGCGGGAGTGCTCGAGACCGACGCAGACGGGCTCGCGCTGGGCGTGGGAGCCGGGCTCGGCCCCACGGCGCTGGCGCCGTTGTCGAACCCGTAGCTGCCCGGGTTGCCGCCGTTGAGCTGAGTCGCCAGCGCCTGGATCACCACGCTCTGCCCGGCCACGAAGTCGGCGTCGTCGACGGTGGACACCTTGCTGGCCGCACTGCTCGCCCGGAGCACGGCGATCGGGCTGCCCGGCCCCGAACCCGCCGAGACGCCCGCTACCACGGTGGCCGAGCTCTTGGCGGCCAGTTCCTCGGCGACGGGCACCAGGATCTGGTCGAACGGATCCACGCTGCCGTCCTGCGGAGCGGTCTGCGGAGTGACGATCACGGCCAGCGTGGCCGGTGCCGAGGGTTGCCCGCTAATGGTCAGGAATCCCTCGTTGGCGTATGCGGCGAGCATGGTCTGCGCGTTGGTGTCCTGCTGACCGCTCGCCGACGTTCCGGTGACCGGCTGGCCGGCCGTTGAGGCCGGCGCCCGGGTGAGGATCTCGCTGGCGATCACCTGCGCGGCTTGCTGCTGGTAGGGCGTACCGGTGTTCAGCACGATGTTGTCGGCCTGCGACATGGCCAGGTTGATCTGGTTCAGGCCGTCCAGCGTCGTGTCGCTGTTGTCGAAGAACTTGGACTGCAGCGCGATCTGCCCGGTGACCGTGGCGCCCGCGTACTCGGTGGCGGCGTTGCTGATGGCGGTGACGACCGAAGCCGGAGCGCCGGGCTCGGTGATGATGAGCAGCCGCTGGCCGGCCAGCAGGTCGTGCAGCACGACCGGCTCGACGGCCTGGGCGTAGTTCTGGCCGAGGTTGGCCTGCTGCTGGGCCGTGTCGCGCTGGCTGCTCGCCTGGTTCAGCTCGTTCTGCAGCTTGGCGGTGGTCTGGTTCAGCAGGTTGTACGTGGGGCCCTGCAGCTCGGTGGAGCCGAGCACGATCCCGATGGCCAGGGCGAGGAACACCGCCACGATGGACACTAGGTGGTAACGAAAGTCGATCACTATAGTTTTCCGGTCAGCCAGTAGGTAAAGGAGTGCCAGGTCGCTTCGAAGTACCGGGCCAGGACGGGTTCGGCCGGGGAGAACAGCACGGCCACGAGGACGGTGACGGCCGCGGCCAGGACCAGGACCAGGAGCGACCAGCCGGAGATCCGGCTCTGGTAGAGCTGGTGCACGCCGCGGGCGTTGACCAGTTTCCCGGCCACCCGCAGGTGCGTGATGAAGGTACTCGACATGCCCGGGCGGCCCTTGTCGAGAAACTCCTCCAGTGTGTGGTGGGTGCCCACCACCACGATCAGGCTCGCCCCCTTGGCGTCGGCTACGAGCAGCGCGACGTCCTCGCTGGTCCCCGGGGCGGGGCAGGTGGCGGCGTCCAGGCCAAGCTCGTGCACCCGGGCCAGCCCCGGCGCGCGCCCGTCCGGGTAGGCGTGCACGATCAGTTCCGCGCCGGAAGACAGGGCCTCGTCGGACACCGAGTCCATGTCGCCCAGGATGACGTCGGGCAGGTAACCGGCCTCCATGAGGGCGTCCGCGCCGCCGTCCACGGCCATCATGACCGGCTTGAATTCGCGGATGTAGGCCCGCAGGGCGGCCAGGTCCTCGCGGTAGTGGTAGCCGCGCACCACGACCAGGACGTGCCGCCCGACCATGTCCGTGTCCATCTGGGGAGCCGCGATGCCGTCGGTGAGCAGGGCGTGCTCACGGCGGAGGAACTCCAGGGTGTTCGCCGCGAACGACTCGATCTGCACGGCGACCAGGGACCTGGCCTCGGTCAGGGCGGTCTCGACCGACTCCCTGGTCAGCGGGGTCCCCTTGGCCACCACCTGGTCGCCGAGGTACAGCGTCTCGGAGTCCAGCCGCACGACCGCGCCGTCGGCGACCCGGACCATCACGTCCGGGCCGACCCCGTCGATGACCGGGATTCCGGCGTCGATCAGGAGTTGCGGGCCGAGGTTCGGGTAGCGGCCGGTGATGCTCATCGAGACGTTGACCACGGCGGCGACCTTCCGCCGGATCAGCTCTTCGGCACTTACCCGGTCGAGGTCGGAATGGTCGATGATGGCGATCTCGCCCGCGCTGAGCCGTTTGGTGATGATCTTCGTGGCGCGGTCCACACGGGCCACGGCGACGATGCCGGGGGGCTCCCCAGCCCGACCCCGGAACACCGGCGGAATCACGGACGGCAACTTCATCGGAATCCATCCTGCCAGAGCCCGTGAGTGCGAACTGCCACGTTGACGCCTACGGCGTGTCATAGGTCGCGGGACAATTGTGACAAGGAGTTACGCATGGGACGGCTGCCGGGGCTTCGGTGTTTTGTCAGACCCATCAGGTAGTGTCGCACTCGTGATAAATGGGGCGCGCTTCACGGAGGCGGACGCCGAGGCGCACGTTCACGGGATCGCCTTCAAGACCGGCCCGCCGGAGCGGGTAGGCGTCGAACTCGAGTGGCTGGTCCGCGACCCTCGCGATCCAGCCCAGCCGGTCCGGGCGGAACAGGTAGCCGCCGCCCTGGCCCCCTTCGAAGCCGGAACGCCGGCCAGCTTTGAGGCCGGAACCCCGGCCAGCAGGCAGGGCTACCCGGAGCACGAACAACGGATCGTTCGGTATCAGATTCCTGCTCTTCCCTCAGGTGCCACCCTGACGGTGGAGCCTGGCGGGCAGCTTGAGCTGAGCTCGGCGCCCGCCGGCACGCTCGGTGAACTGGTTGAGGTGACCGGGCGGGACCTGGCCGCACTGCGTGACGCGGCCGCGGCGGCCGGTCTTGAACTCTGCGGCTATGGCCTCGATCCGCTGCGCCCGCCGCGGCGCGTCCTCGATTTGCCGCGGTACGCGGCGATGGAGAAATTCTTCGACCGGGACGGCACGTGGGGCCGCCAGATGATGTGCGGCACCGCGTCGGTCCAGGTCTGCCTGGACGCGGGCGACGACGGTACGGGTGAATCCGGGTACCGGTCGCGGTGGAAACTGCTGCACGCGATCGGGCCGGTGCTGGTGGCCGCGTTCGCCAACTCGCCGCTGCGCGACGGGCGGCCCACCGGCTGGTACTCGGCCCGCCAGCAGGTGTGGGCCAACATGGATCCGGGCCGGACCCGGGCACCTGCCGACGACGGGGACCCGCGCGACGCCTGGACGGCCTACGCCCTGGACGCCGAGCTGATGTGCGTCCGCGAGCCCGGCTCGGCCGACTGGACCGCGCCGGCCGGCCTGACTTTCCGCGACTGGGTGCGCGACGGCGGGTCCGGTTCGCTGCGCCCGCCCACCCCCGAAGACCTGGACTACCACCTGTCGACGCTGTTCCCGCCGGTCCGGCCGCGCGGGCACATGGAACTGCGCATGATCGACGCGCAGCCGGGCGACGGCTGGATCGTGCCCGCCGCCGTGGCCACGGCCCTGGCCGGCGACGAACGCGCGGCGGACGCGGCGCTGGCCGCCGCCGAGCCGGTGTGGAAAGCGCCCGCCGACGGCCACGACCCGTGGCTGCGAGCGGCCAGGTCCGGCCCGGCCGACCCGCTCATCAGCCGGGCCGCCAAGCAGTGCTTCGAGGCCGCCGACGCGGCGCTGGGCCGGGCGGGCGCGCCCGCCCCGATCCGGCAGGCGGTGGCCGACTTCACCGAGCGATACGTGCTGCAAGACCGATGTCCCGCCGACGACCAACTGGAGGCAATCGCATGACGGACGAGGGGGAAACGCTGCGGGAGACGATCGCCAGGGAACTGACCGGCGCGCGGCGCCGGACCACGCTGCTCACCGATAGCGTGGACGAAGCCGACCTGGTCAGACAGCACTCGCCGCTGATGTCCCCGCTGGTCTGGGACCTGGCCCACATCGCCAACCAGGAAGAACTCTGGCTGCTGCGGGAGGTCGGCGGGCGCGAGCCGATGCACCCGGAGATCGACCCGCTCTACGACGCCTTCGAGCACCCCCGCTCTGAGCGCCCCACGCTGCCACTGCTGCCGCCCGCTGAGGCCCGGGCCTACGGGCATGAGGTGCGCGGCCGGGTCCTCGACCTGCTGGAGCGAGCGCGTTTTAGTGGCACGAGGCTGCTCGGTAACGGGTTCGCGTTCGGCATGATCGCCCAGCACGAGGTGCAGCACGACGAGACGATGCTGATCACCCACCAGATCCGGGCGGGGTCCGCGGTGCTCACCGCCACGCCGCCGGGCCCGGCGCCCGCGGAGGCGCTGCGGCTGCCGTCCGAGGTCCTGGTTCCGGGCGGCCCGTTCACCATGGGCACCTCCACCGAGCCGTGGGCGCTGGACAATGAACGGCCCGCGCACCAGGTGGACGTGGCCCCGTTCTTCCTCGACACCACGCCGGTGACCTGCGGCGCGTACGCCGAGTTCATCGCCGACGGCGGATACGACGACCGGCGCTGGTGGACGGAGGCGGGCTGGGATCACCGGCAGCGCGCCGGGCTGTCCGCCCCGCTGTACTGGAGCCGGGAGGGCGGGACGTGGGTCCGCCGGGTCTTCGGCCAGACCGAACCCGTCCGGCCGGAGGAACCCGTGCTGCACGTGTGCTGGTACGAAGCCGACGCGTACGCCCGCTGGGCGGGCCGGCGGCTGCCGACCGAGGCCGAGTGGGAGAAGGCGGCTCGTTTCGATCCGGTGACCGGCCTGTCCCGGCGCTACCCGTGGGGCAACGCGGACCCCTCGGCGGAACTAGCGAACCTGGGCCAGCATTTCCTGCGGCCCGCGCCGGCCGCTCGTACCCGGCGGGGGCGGCGCCGTGCGGGGCAAGGCAGCTGATCGGGGACGTGTGGGAGTGGACGAGTTCGGACTTCGGCCCGTATCCGGGGTTCAGCGCCTGGCCTTACCGGGAGTACTCGGAGGTGTTCTTCGGTCCCGAATACAAGGTGCTGCGCGGCGGGTCGTTCGCGGTCAGCGCGGTGGCCTGCCGCGGCACGTTCCGGAACTGGGACTACCCGATCCGACGGCAGATCTTCTCCGGCTTCCGCACCGCGCGCAGCGGTAGCGCTCTCCTTCCGGGGGGACCCATCCCCCCGGACCCCCCTTGGACCACCTGAATGTGCAGGCACCTGGCCTACCTCGGGCCTGCGGCCACGCTGCGGTCGGTCATCATCGACCCGCCGCACGGGCTGTACCGGCAGGCCTGGGCGCCGCGACGGCAGCGGCACGGGACGGTGAACGCGGACGGGTTCGGGGTCGGCTGGTACGCGCCCGGCGACCCGGACCCGGTCAGGTACCGGCGGGCCGAGCCGATCTGGGGCGACGAGTCGTTCGCGGACGTAGCCCGGGTGACGAGGTCCGCGGCGGTCCTGGCGGCGGTGCGCTGCGCTACGGCGGGCACCGCCCTGGGGCCCGCTTCGGTGGCCCCGTTCGCGTCGGGGCCCTGGCTGTTCAGTCATAACGGGGTGATAGCCGGGTGGCCTTCGTCGGCTGCCGGGCTGGCCGCCACGCTGCCGGCCGACGTGCTGCTCGGGCTGGAGGCCCGGGTTGACTCCGCGCTGCTGTGGGCGCTGGTGCGGCACCGGCTGGACCGGGGCCTGGCGCCCGCCGAGGCGCTGGCCGATACCGTCCGGGCGCTGCGGGCATCCGGGCTGACCGGCCGGTTCAACTTCCTGCTCACCGACGGCCAGCTGATCGCCGCCTCCGCGGCCGGCGACACCTTGTTTGTCCGGCATTCCTGGCCGGCGGTCGTCGTCGCCTCCGAACCCGGCGACGACGAGCCCGGCTGGGCCGAAGTCCCCGATGACTCCGTCCTGACCGCCACGGCCGGGCAAGCCACCGTGAGCCCGCTCGCGGAACTCCCCTCCAACGGAAGGATCGCTCTCTCGTGACCTCACTTGACCGCCGGCTGCCGCCCGGCTTCCTCGCCGAATCGCTGCGCGCCGACGCGCGCCGCGGGCTCGCCTCGGAACCGAAGTCGCTGCCGCCCAAGTGGTTCTACGACGCCCAGGGCAGCGCGCTGTTCGACAAGATCACCGAGCTGCGCGAGTACTACCCGACCCGTGCGGAGCGGGAGATCCTGCACGCCACCGCGACGTCGATCGCCCAGCTGACCCGGGCCCGGACGCTGGTCGAGCTCGGCTCGGGGTCTTCGGACAAGACCAGGCTGCTGCTTGACGCGCTGCGTGCGGCGGGCACCCTGCGCTGCTACCTGGCGGTAGACGTCAGCGAGCCGGCCCTGGTCGCGGCGGGCGACGCGCTGTCCGCGGAGTACCCGGGCCTGGACGTGCGCGCCGTGGTCTCCGACTTCGAGGAGCACCTGGGGTTCCCCGCCGACGGTGACACGCCCGCGCCCCGGCTGGTCGCGTTCCTGGGCAGCACAATCGGGAACCTGCTGCCCGCCCAGCGCGCCGCGTTCCTGGCCCGGGTCCGGGCCGGGCTGCGCCCGGGTGACTTCTTCCTGCTCGGCACCGACCTGGTCAAGGATCCGTCCGTGCTGGTCGCCGCGTACGACGACGACTCCGGCATCACCGCCCAGTTCAACAAGAACGTCCTGGCGGTGCTGAACAACGGACTCGGCGCGGACTTCGACCCCGACGAGTTCGAGCACGTGGCGGTGTGGGATCCGCGGAACGAATGGATCGAGATGCGGCTGCGCTCGCTGGCCGGCCAGACCGTGCACCTGCCCGCCATCGGGCTCACCGTGACCTTCGCCGAGGGAGAGGAAATGCGCACCGAGGTGTCGGCAAAGTTCCGGCGTGCCGGGATCGAGGCCGAGCTGGCCGCGGCCGGGCTGACCATGCGCTCGTGGTGGACCGATTCGGCCGCGCAATTCGGCCTGTCGCTGTCCGTCCCGAGGTGACGGGTCCCAGGCTCCGGGAGGTATAGACGCGTTAGGTGCGCTCTGATATGAGTAGCGTCTATCGGGTCGGCTTGGTCCTCTAGACGGGGGAAACATGACACCTCGACTTCGCTTCTGGCGGCTCGCGTTCGCGGGGGCCGTCGTAGCCGCCGCTGTGGCCCTGCCCTCGCTGCCAGCGGTGGCGTCCACGGCAAGTCAGGCCGGCGCCGCCGCGACGGTATGCGCCACGTCCCGCCCGCACAGCGGCACGTTCCTGTTCTCTGGGGTTCGCGGCGGCATGGGACAGATGACGATCAAGAATCACATCAACCAAGATGTCGTGGTCGTCATGGTGCGCGGCAAGTCCAAGGCGGTCGCCGTCTATGTCCGGGCCAAGGCCAATTACACGGTCCGCAACGTCAAGTCCGGCTCGTACACCGTCTTCTTCACCACTGGCTCGCTGTACAGCGTCTGCAAGGAACGCTTCACCCGCGGCGCGGCCTACTGGCGGGTCAAAGGCCACGTGAACTTTGTCGTCGCGCCGTTCTTCACCGTCGCGACGCTGACCCTGTTCGTGGCCAACGGCGGCAGTCCCTCAGCCTCGCAGATCAACCCGTCGGGCTTCCCTGTCCCCTGATCCGCTGATCCGCGCGTTCAGCGGCCGAGGCGCTCGAGCAGGCACACGGTCACGGTGTCGCCGGCCTGCTTGCCGATGAGCTCGCGGATCTCGGCCTTGACCGGGAGCTTGTGGGTGCCGTCGCCCAGGGCCATGAACGAGCTGCGGAACGGGTGGCCGTCGATGGTCCCGCGCACCTTGACCAGGCCGCGGGTGCCGAAGAACGACACGGACTCGGGCCAGACGAGGTAGGTCCAGCCGCCCTTGGCCTCGCTCTGCCGCAGGGTAGCGGTGAATTCCTTGTTCAACGTCTCCTCCATCGGTCCAGCTTGCCGTAGTCAGGATCCGCAGAGATGACGATCGTGCGCGCCGCAAATCAACGCGGGAAGAAGTGGGTGTGCGGACGGTCCAGGCGGCGGCCGTCCAGGGTGATGTCGACCTGCTCGTTGTAGAAGGCGATCAGCCCGGCGATGGGCAGCAGCTCTCCAGCGGATAATGATCGTGCCATGTCGAGGACAGGCCGGCGGCTCCGACCCGGTGGTGAGAGCGCGCCGACGGGGCGCGCGACGGTGGAGGGTACGCGATGAAGTACTTGCTGATGATCTACGGGAACCAGGAGAAGTGGGCCTCGATCCCGGCCGAGGCGTGGCCGGAGGCGATCGCCAAGCAGGACGCGTTCAACCGCAAGTACCAGGCGACCGGCGAGCTGATCGGCGCCTACGGGCTGGCTGACGCGGCGTCGGCCAGGCTGGTGCGCCGGGAGAACGGGCTGCCGGCCGTGACCGACGGGCCCTACTTGGAGACCAAGGAGTACATGGCGAGCTTCTACCTGCTCGATGTCGAGAGCGAGGAGCGGGCGCTGCAGATCGCGGCGGACATGCCGTGGGCGGACGTGGAGCCGGTCGAGTTCTGGCCGGTGCTGCACGAGGCCAAACCCGATCTGTGACGAGTGACCGGGCCGTCGAGGACCTGCTGCGTGAGCTCGCGCCGCAGGTGCTGGGCGCGCTCGTGCGCCGGTACGGGCAGTTCCACCTGTGTGAGGACGCCAGCCAGGAGGCGCTGCTGGCGGCGGCCGTGCAGTGGCCGGCCGACGGGATCCCGGAGCACCCGCGCGGCTGGCTGGTCACGGTCGGCTCGCGCCGTCTGATGGACCAGATGCGCAGCGAGCAGTCGCGGCGGACCCGCGAGGAACTGATCGCGGTGGCCACCCCGCAGGCCGAACTTCTCGGCCCGCCCGCCGACGCCGAACCAACCGGCCGTGACGACTCGCTGGCCCTGGTGTTCGGGTGCTGCCATCCGGAATTGTCCTCCCCCAGCCAGGTCGCGCTGACCCTGCGCGCGGTCGGCGGCCTGTCCACGGCGCAGATCGCGGCGGCGTTCGGCGTGCCGGAGGCGACGATGGCCCAGCGGATCAGCCGGGCCAAGCAGACGATCAGGGAGAACGGCCTGGACTTCAGCCTGCCCGCCGCGGCGGAGCGCACCGAGCGCCTCCGCGCGGTGCTGCACGTGCTGTACCTGATCTTCAACGAGGGCTACACCGCCAGCGACGGGGACGAGCTGACCGTGCCCGCGCTGTCGCGGGAGGCCATCCGGCTCACCCGCTGGCTGCACCGGCTGCTGCCAGAAGACAGCGAGGTGGCCGGGCTGCTGGCGCTGATGCTGCTCACCGACGCGCGGCGGGCCGCCCGCACCCTGCCGGACGGATCGCTGGTCCCGCTGGCCGAGCAGGACCGGCGCCAGTGGGACCGGGAGCAGATCGCCGAGGGAATCGCGCTGGTCAGCGCGGCCCTGCCGCGCGGGCAGGCCGGCCCGTACCAGCTGCAGGCGGCCATCGCGGCGGTCCATGACGAGGCCGAGACCATGGCCGACACCGACTGGCCGCAGATCCTGTCGCTGTATGACCTGCTGGAGGTGCTCGCGGCCAACCCGTTCACCACGCTCAACCGCGCGGTGGCGGTGGGCATGGTGCACGGGCCGCAGGCGGGCCTGCAGGTGCTGGCCGAGCTGGCGGCGGACAAGAGGATGGCACGACACCATCGCCTGCTGGCCACCCGGGCACACCTGCGGGAACTGGCTGGTGATGAGCCCGCGGCGGCCGCGGATTACCTGGAGGCGGCGCGCCGCGCCACCAGCGTTCCCGAGCGTCGTTACCTGACGGTCCAGGCCGCGCGCCTGCAGGCCGCAGCGCGGTCCCGCGGCATTACGGCTTGCTAGCCGTTGCCGTTGCCGTTTCCGTTGCCGTGGCCCTTCTTGTGATGGTCCTTACCGGGGCTGCTGGAAGCAGTGGCGCTGACGTCCGCGCTGCCGTCCGGGCTACCGGACGGGCTGGCCGACGGTGACGCCGTCTGGGACGGCGACACGACCCCGGACGGTGACGGGGCCCCGGAGGGTGACGGGGTGGACGCCTGGGCGGCCCGGGAGGACCCGGCCGCCGGCGTCTGTGACGGTGTTTGTGACGACGGACGTGCTGGGTGGGAGCCCGGCGCGAATCCGATGACGCTGATCAGCACCAAGCAGGTCAGTGCGGCGAGCGTGACAACGGCTACGGTCAGGGGTCGCCGTCGTCGGCTCGGCCGGGAGCCGGGGGCCAGCATGCCGTCCGAGACGGTGGGCGGCGCTCCCGGCGGTACCGCGATCGGAGCCGCTCGTGCGCTGTCCCCGGGCGACAGGAGTTCGTCGCGCAGGCGAGCCGCCTGATCGGCCGCCTGGCCGGCATCGGCGGGCCGCCAGGCTGGATCCTTGGCGGTCAGCGTCATCACGAACGCCGCCACCCCGGCCGGCACGGACGCGGGCAGCGGCGGCAGCGGGCGGTCCCGGTGCGCGATGGCCACGTCCAGCGCCCCGCCGGCGAACGGCTGGGTGCCGGTCAGGCATTCGAAGGCCACGATGCCCAGGGCGTACAAGTCGCTGGCCGGCCCGGCCGAAGCTCCCGCGACCCGTTCCGGGGCGATGTAGCCCGGTGTGCCCATCACCGTCCCGGTGGACGTGACGGGTGTCGAGCCGACCACGTGCGCGATGCCGAAGTCGGTGATTCGTACGCTCCCGCCGGAGGTGAACAAGATGTTGGCCGGCTTGATGTCCCGGTGAATCAGCCCTACGGCGTGAGCGGCTTGCAGGCCGGCCGCCACCTGCGCGACCATGTCCATCGTCTGAGCGGGACCGAGCGGACCACGGGTCAGCAGGTCGGCGAGGGACGGCCCGTCGACCAGCTCCATGACCAGGTAAGACTGCTCTTCGGCAGGCTCTCCGTAGTCATAGACCCGTGCGATGTTCTGGTGCGACAAGGCTCCGGCGTGCCGGGCCTCGGCATTGAACCGGGCCAGGGCCTCGCCATGGGCGGCATACCCGGCGTGCAGCAGCTTGACCGCTACCGGACGGGACAGCACGGTATCGGTGGCCCGCCACACCTCGCAGTAGCCGCCCGCACCGATTCGCTCATCAAGGACATAACGACGGGCGAGCAGCGTTGACGCATAGGCCATCAGCGCCCGGTACCCGCGCCGCGGGACTTTAACCACCGCGGGTACTGCCATGATCGTGGGCATGACCGTGGTGAGGATCAACGCGATTACCGTGCCCGCCGACAGCGGCGACGAGCTCGCGGGCGGGTCCTGATGATCCAGGTCGCGGGCGGCATGATCCCGGTCGCAGGCAGCGAGATCTGGGCGGAAGATACCGGCGGCGACGGAACGCCCGTGGTGCTGGTCAATCCGGGCTGGAGCACGGCCGCCCCGGGCCGGACACGCGGAGATCATCACCGAGCAGGCCGGGACCGCCGCGTTAGAGGTCTTCCAGCTCGTAGATCATGCTCCGCACCTGGGCGCCCGCGGTTGAGGCCAGGGTGTCCACGTCGGAGGCGGCGGCGCAGCCCTCGGGCGAGGCGAAGGCCTGCTGGAGCGCGGTGATGTCATCGAAGTCGAGTTCGGCGATCCGGTAGTACAGGTCGCCGCGGACGGGCCTGGCCGCTCGGCTGAAGGTGTAGCGCCGCACGCCAGGGAGCTGCTTCACCAGCGGGACATGGACCTCGCGGTAGTGACGCTCGAAGAACTCCTGGTCCTGCGGCGTGCCCCACAGGACCAGGAACCGGGCCATGGTCGTCATCTGCCTTCTCCTTCAGGTCGCTGACGTGCTGATGACGATCAGGGACGCCCGGAGGGGACAGCAGCCGCGCCGAGTTGATGCAGCAGCGCGTTCTTGATCCCCGGCCGCGACCCGAACACCAGCAGGAACAGCGCCTCGCGGGCGAGCCGTTGCGGATGCTGGTCCACGCTGATTGAGTTGCCTCCGTCGCGGACGGCCAGCGCCGCGGCCGCGCGCAGGGCCAGCTCCGAGGCGGCCGCCCGGGCTGCTGCCATCGGCTCGGGGCCGGTTCCGAGCGCGGCGTCGAGACGGTCCCGGCAGCTGGTCACCTCGTCGTCGAGCGGGCTGGGCCCGAGCAGCCGAGCACACCGCCGGGCCACGCCCAGGGCGAGCGACCCGTTCAGCCGCAGCCCGGCGGGCCGCACGCTGACGGCCGGGTCGAACGGCACCTGGTCGACGAAACGCCCCGCCGGGATCAGCGCGCCGTCGAAGCCGAGCCGGACCGTGACCGCGGCGTCGACGGCGGCCAGGCGCTGCCGGGTCACGGTCAGCCCGGGCTGGGCGGCGGCGTCGATGAGCAGGGTCACCACGGTGTCGTCCGGCCCGCGCGCCACCACCTGGACCAGGTCGATCAGCCCCCAGCCAGTCACCCACGGGGCCGTTCCGTGCAGCCGCCAGCCTCCATCGGCGGGTTCCGCGCGCAGCTGAGGCGGTCCCGGGATCAGCCCGGTGAGCGCGATGCCGCCGCGGATCCGCCCCTGACAGGCGGCGGCGAGCCACCGCTCGCGGAGCGCGGCCGGCGCGTCGCCCTCGGCCAGCGTCATGACCAGCCGGAAGTGCTGGATCAAGACGAACGCGACGGCCAGGCAACCGCCGGCCAGTTCCTCGACCACGCTTCCCGCCTGGACCAGGTCCAGGCCGAGCCCGCCCGCCTCGGCGGGCACGGGCGCGCCGTACAGGCCGACCGCGGCGAGCGCGTCCAGGTGCGCCGCCGGGAGCACATCCAGCCGGTCCACCCGCATCGCGTCCGGGAACAGCACCTCGTCGGCCAGCTCGCGGGCGGCCGCGAGGACGTCCTGCGCGGTACGCATAAGCGTCGGTGCCAGATGGCCGCGAAGACCGGACGGGTGCGCACAGCCGAACCTTACGCGCCGGGTCAGCTGTGGGAGACTGCCCGGAACAGCTGATGCAGGAGGTGCAATGCCCGGGCTCACCGTCGCGCGGATCGCGCTCGGCTGCGGGAACTTCGGCGGAGTCGGCTCGGCGCCGGCGTTCTTCGGGCAAGGGCTGACCGAGGATCAGGCGTTCGAGTTGATGGACGCGGCCTGGGCTTCGGGCATCACGCACTTCGACACGGCCGACGCCTACGGCGGCGGCCGGAGCGAACAGGCGATCGGCCGCTGGATCGCATCCCGCGGGGTCCGGCCGCGGCTGACGACCAAGACGTTCAACCCGATGCAGACGGGCGCGGACCATGGCCTGGACCCGGACCGGATCGCCCGTCAGCTCCGCTCGAGCCTGGACCGGCTGGGCGTCGACCGGGTCGACCTGTACCTGGCGCACGACTACGACCCGGGAGTGCCGCTGGCCGAGACCCTCGGGGCCTTCGCCGCCGCCCAGGCCGACGGGCTGATCGGGGCCTACGGGGTCAGCAACTTCGACGCGCGGCAACTGGCGGCGGCGCTGGCGGCCGGCGAGCCGCGGGCCGTCCAGAACAGCTACTCCCTGCTCGCCCGGCAGGACGAGCAGGAGGTCCTGCCCTTGTGCGCGGAACGGGACGTGGCCTACCTGGCCTTCGGCCCGCTGGCGGGCGGCTGGCTGACCGGCAAGTACCGGCGCGGCGCGCCGTTCCCGGCCGGCTCGCGGATGACCCAGCGGCCCGAGCCCTACCGGGAGTTCGTCTCCGACCAGACCTTCGACGCGCTGGCCCGGCTGGGGGCCATCGCGACCGGCCGCGGCACCTCGATGTCCGGCCTCGCGCTCGCCTGGCTGCTGGCCGACGACCGGGTGGCCCAGGTCGTCATCGGCCCGGGCCGGCCGGAGCACCTGGCCCCGGTGGCCGAGGCGCTGGCGCACCCGGTCACCGAGCGGGAGCGGGGCACGATCGACGAGGCAGTCGCGAACCTCGTCCCGAAGGAGGCAGGCTCATGATCGCGCTGGCGGACATCGAGGCGGCCCGGGCGCGCATCGCGGGCTCGGTGATCCGGACGCCGCTCGTGCCCCTGTACGCCGAGGGGGCCCCGGCCCAGATTTACCTCAAGCTGGAGAACCTCCAGTCCATCAACTCGTTCAAGATCCGCGGCGCGACCAATGCGGTCATGCTCGCCCCGGCCGACGCCTGGGCCAAGGGGCTGGTCACCGCCAGCGCGGGGAACATGGCCCAGGGCGTGGCGTGGACGGCCCGCACGCTCGGCGTCCCGGCCACGATCGTCGTACCGGACCACGCGCCCGAGGCCAAGCTGACCGCGATCGAGCGCCTCGGCGGCCAGGTGGTCAAGGTCCCGTACGACGAATGGTGGAACATCATCGTCACCAGTCACGTCGAGGGGGTGGAGGGGCTGTTCGTGCATCCTGTCCAGGACCGGGCGGTCATGGCCGGCAACGGCACGATCGGCCTGGAGATCCTCGAAGACCTGCCCGACCCGGACGCGGTGGTGATCCCGTACGGCGGCGGCGGGCTGACGGTCGGCATCGCCAGCGCGGTCAAGGCGCTCCGGCCCGGCACCAAGATCTTCACCGCCGAGCCGGACACCGCCGCGGCGCTGAGCGCCGCGGTCGCCGCCGGGCACCCGGTGGAGGTCGACTACCGGCCGTCGTTCGTGGACGGCTCCGGCAGCCGGCGGGTGCTGGACAGCATGTGGCCGCTGGTCGAGCCGCTCGTCGACGGCGCGCTGTCGATCCCGGTGACCGAGGTCGCCGCCGCGGTGCGGACGCTGGCCGAGCGCGTGCGGGTCATCGCTGAGGGCGCGGGGGCGCTGGCACCCGCGGCCGCGCTGAGCGGCCGGGCCGGGACCGGCAAGGTGGTGTGCGTGGTCTCGGGCGGCAACATCAACCTGAGCACGCTAGCCCAGATCCTGGACGGGGCTGACGGTTAAACCACCGGCGGTTAACCACCGGCCGATAACCGGGGCCGCACCGCGGCCAGGGCCGCGACCAGCCGGTCCACCTCGTCCGGCGTGTTGTAGTGGATGAAGCCGATCCGGACCGACTTGTCGCGGTAACCCAGGCGCTGGTACAAGCCGAGCGAGTACCACGAGTCGTGGGCCCAGACCCCGATCTGCTCGTCGGCCAGCCGTGCGGCCACGTCGGCGGCGGGCACGCCCTCGACGTTGACCAGGAAGGTCGGCACCCGGCCGTCCATCCCCGGCCGGCCGTACACGGTGACCTCTTCGGGCAGGCCGTCGAGGAACCGCTGGCCCAGCGAGCGCTCGTAGGGGACGATCGCGGCGAAACCCCCGATCGAGTCCAGGTAGTCGATGGTGGCGTTGAATCCCGCGAGCAGTTCGTAGGGCTGCGTGCCGGTTTCGAAGCCGCGGCCCAGCGGGCTGGTGGGCGCCGGCCGGGCCTTGTAGGGCCGCCACCGCTCGATCACCTCGGTCCGCCCGTAGGCCATGCCCAGGTGCGGCCCGCAGAACTTGTACGGCGAGCAGATCAGCACGTCGGCGCCGATGTCCCGGACGTCGATCGGCTCGTGCGCCGCGTAGTGCACGGCGTCAACCCAGGCCAGCGCTCCGGCCTGGTGCGCGAGCTCGCACACGCGGCGGGCGTCGGTGACCGTGCCGACCGCATTGGAGGCCCAGGCGAACGCGACCACCTTGGTACGCGGCCCGAGCTTGGCCTCCAGGTCCGCGAAGTCCAGCGTCGTGTCGTCGTGCAGTCCGACGTGCCGGACCACCAGGTCGCGGTCGTGGGCGATCTCCAGCCAGGGCGCCACGCCCGCGTCATGGTCCAGACACGAGACGAGGATCTCATCCCCGGGGCTGAACGCGCGGGCGGCGGTCCGGGACAGCGCAAAGTTGAGCGAGGTCATGTTGGGCCCGAAGATCACCTCGCTCGGGTCGCAGCGCAGGAAGCGGGCGGCCTTGTCCTCCGCCTCGGCCAGGATCTGCCCGACGCGCAGGCTGGTGGCGTAGACCGCGCCCAGGTTGGCGCTGGCCTCCCGGAGCGCGAGCGCGATCGCGTCGCCCACCTCGTCGGGTACCTGCGTGCCGCCCGGAGCGTCGAAGAAAGCGAAACCCCGCTGGAGCGAGCTGAAGCGGGCCCGGACCGCGGCAACGTCCACGCTTGCACTGAGCACTCCGGCCACAGGCGCTCCTCCTGGTCGGTATCGAATTCACAACTGCCAGCCCGGTCCCAGAGTAGTCCTCTTGCCTTGGCCTAAACCGCGATGGTTTGATCAGCGATACGAATTCGGCCAGGGGGAGGGCATTTCTCTGAACTTCCTCGAACGCATGCTGAGGTGCGCGGGAGCTCTCTGCTAATGCGGCCACCCACATTGTGAGATAACCAGGGAAATGGAGGCGTATCTGATGAAGGGACGCCTGGTCCTGGTCGCGACGGCGGTTGGCTCGCTGGTCGTGGCCGGTTGCAGTAGTAGTACCAATAGCAGCAGTAGCAGTTCCAGCACCGCCGCCGCCGGCGGATCGAGCAGCGCCAGTAGCACTACGTGCACCGCTTCGATCGGGTTCGAGGGCCCGATCACGGGCCCGGTGGCGTTCCTCGGCACCGAGCAGCTGCACTTCGCCGAGCTTGCGGTGGCGATGGACAACGCGGCCAACAAGACGAACATAACGATCGTCCAGGGCGACACCCAGCTCAACCCCGCGATGGCGGTCACCGTCACCCAGCAGCTCATCTCGAACACCGGCATCTTGGCCGTGGTCGGCCCGGCGGGCAGCCAGGAGGTCGAGGCGGTTGGCGGCGCGATGGCGCGGGCCGGGATGGGGTTCATCTCCGGGTCGGCAACCGCGGTGGCGCTGACCACGGGGAAGTACCCGACGTTCTACCGGGTCGTGTCCAAGGACAGCGTGCAGGGCCCGCAGGACGCGAACTACATCGTGAAAAACCTGCACCCGAAGTCGCTGATGATCGTCGATGACCAGGAGGCCTACTCGACCGGCCTGGTCAGCGCCATGATGCCGGTCTTCCAGGCGGCCGGGATCAAGGTCGATCACGAGTCGGTCTCGCAGAAGGTCACCGACTTCTCGGCGCTGGTCGCCAAGGTCACGCCCGCCACCTCGGTGGTGGTCCTGCCCTGGCAGGTCGCGGCCAACGCCGAGCAGTTCGGCCGTGACCTGGCCCAGCAGCACAAGACCACGGTCATCTTCGGCACGGACGGCCTGTACGACACGAAGGCGTTCACCATCCCCGGCTCTTTTGTATCCTCGTTCGGCCCGGACATCAACGGGATTCCCGCCGACGCGTCGATCGCCGCGACCGCCCAGTCGAAGTACGGGTCGTTCGGCACGTTCGGCCCGCCGGTATTCGCGGCCACGCACGTGATCGACGAGGCGATCTCATCGGTCTGCCAGGCCGGACAGACGCCTAGTCGCGCCAACGTGCTCGCCGCCATCAAGAGCACGAACGAGCCGACCTCGATCCTGGGGCAGCCGATCTCCTTCGACGCCCACGGCGACCTGGTCAACGGCAAGTTCTTCCTGTTCAAAATCAACACGTCGGGCAAGTACCAGCTGATTCCCAGTTCGTGATGGGCTGAGCAAAAGGCAGTCGCTCCGCCGCGGGCCCGGGTCACCGAGGCCCGCGGCGGAGCATGACGTGATGGCGGGAGCTGTGCCGGATGAGGCTCTTCTTCGGGGAACTGGTGACGGGCGTCACCACGGGCGCGCTGTACTCGCTCATCGCGCTCGGCTTCTCCATGGTGTACGGGGTGCTGAAGCTGCTCAACTTCGCGCACGGCGACCTGTACATGGTCGGGGCGTACATCGGCTTCTTCGTCATCCAGTGGTTCGGCGGCGCGGCGCACGTGAGCATCCCGGTGCCGCTGCTGCTGGTGATCATGTTCGCGCTGGCGGCGCTCCTGGTCGGCGGCCTCGGCGTGGCGATCGAGCGGTTCGCCTACCGGCCGCTGCGCGACGCGCCGCGGATCGCGCCGCTGATCACCGCGATCGGCATCTCGTTCTTCCTGGAGAACGCGGCCCTGCTGCTGTTCGGCGCGCAGTTCCGCATCTACAACACTGCGGAGTTCATCTCGCTGTCCAGCGGCATCCAGATCGGCTCGGTCACCATCGACAGCGTGCAGATCATGGTCATTGTCCTCGGCGTCGCGCTGATGATCGGCTTGCGGCTGCTGGTCAACCGGACCAGGCTGGGCAAGCAGATGCGGGCGGTGGCCGGCGACCGCGAGGCAGCCGAGATGCTGGGGGTCAACGTGAACTTCATCATCGCGGCCACGTTCTTCCTCGGCTCGGCGCTCGCGGGCGTGGCCGGGGTCATGGCCGGGCTGCTGTTCAACCAGGTGACGAACACGATCGGGTTCATCGCCGGGCTCAAGGCGTTCACCGCGGCCGTGGTGGGCGGGATAGGCTCGATCCCAGGAGCTATGCTCGGCGGCCTGCTCATCGGCCTCGCGGAGGCGTTCGTGACCGGCTACATCTCCTCCACCTACTCCAACCTGATCGTGTTCGGGCTGCTGATCGCCGTGATGCTAACGCGACCGAGCGGGCTGCTCGGCCAGGCGCAGCTTCAGAAGGTGTGACGCGCCGATGAGCGTGGATCCGCAGGGACCCCCAGACCCGGAAGAGCGCCCGGACATCCTCGAGAACCCGCCAGGCACCGAAGGGCCACGGGTCGGGGTCGACGAGTGGGTGGTCAGGCGGCCGGCCGACGCGAGTACCTGCCGTCTTGGCTCGGCCAGGCCCAGCGAGCGGGCGAGCGGATCGGCTGGTGGCCGCGGCTGGCCGTCGCCGGACTGATCGGCGTGGTGCTGCCGTCGCTGGGCCTGGGCGGCTTCCAGCTCCAGGTCGGCATCGACGCGCTGGTGATCGCGCTGCTGGCGGTCGGGCTGAACATCGTCGTCGGCTGGGCGGGGCTACTCGACCTCGGCTACATCGCGTTCTTCGGCTTCGGCGCCTACGCCTTCGCGCTGCTGTCCTCGGGACAGATCGGCAGTGCCGGCATCCACCTGCCGGCCTACGCGTCGCTGCCGGCCGTGGTGATCGCCGCGGCGTTCCTGGGGCTAGGCGTCGGAGTGCCGTCCCGGCGGCTGATCGGTGACTACCTGGCCATTGTGACGCTGTTCTTCGGCGAGGCCTTCGTCGAGTTCACCAACAACGTGGCCTCGGCCCAGCTGGGCGGGCCGAACGGGATCACCACGATCGATCCGATCAGGGCTTTCGGCGCCCAGCTGACGACCAACGCCGGCTACTACTACCTGCTGGTGATCGTCCTGGTGGTCATCATGGCGGTGCTGCGGCTGCTCGAGACCTCCCGCACCGGGCGGGCCTGGCGCGCGGTCCGCGAGGATCCGCTGGCCGCGGCGTCGATGACGATCCCGGTCAACCGGGTCAAGCTGATGGCGTTCGCGGCCGGTGCCATGGTGGCGGCCTTCGCCGGCACCATCTACGCCGCGCAGCAGGCCAGCGTATTCCCGACGGACTTCGACACCCCGATCTTGATCCTGATCTACGCCGGGCTCATCCTCGGCGGCGCGGGCAGCATCGCCGGCGCCGCCACCGGAGCCCTGGTGGTGATGGTGATCTACGACGGATTGCTGCGCAACCCAACCTACGCCGGCTACCTGTTCTACGGACTGATCCTGCTGACCCTGCTGGCCAGGGTGCGGCCCTGGCGGAGGCTGGCGGAAATCCTGGCCGCGACGGTCGCGCTCGGCTTCGCGGCGCACGCCATCGCGGCGGCGATCTCGAACAGCGCCGTGGCCGCCGGCTCGCAGTCGGGCTGGCTCGCGCATCACTGGGTGATCGTCCCGGCTGCCCCGCAGACCGCGGGGAATTGGGGATTCGTGGTGCTGATCTGCATGCTGATCGCGCTCATCCAGGTCGGCAGCCGCTGGCGCACCGTCCTGCTGGTGCCGACCCTCTACCTGGCCGCGTTCGTATGGGAGACCAGGCTGATCGCGGAGCCGTCGATCACCCGCCAGCTCATGATCGGCGCAATCCTGATCGTGATGATGAACGCCCGGCCGCAGGGGCTGCTCGGGCAGCGGCGTGTGGAGGCGCTGACGTGACCGCCGAACCCGCCGCACCGGCCGCGCCGGCCGTCCTGGAGCTGGACCAGCTCTCGCTGTCCTTCGGCGGCCTGCGGGCCATATCCGGGCTGGACCTGCGGGTCGCGGACCGGGAGGTTGTCAGCGTGATCGGGCCCAACGGCGCCGGCAAGACCACGGTGTTCAACGTGATCACCGGGGTGTACCAGCCGAGCGGTGGCGACGTGCGGTTCGCCGGGACGTCGATCGCGGGGCAGGCGCCGCACGTCATCGCCCGCCGCGGGATCGCCCGGACCTTTCAGAGCCTGCGGCTGTTCATGAACATGTCTGTGCTCGAGAACGTGATGGCCGCTACCTACGGCGGTACCAAGGCGACCCCGGGCGAATCGATCCTGCGGCTGCCGCGGGCCCGGCGCGAGGAGCGCGAGGTCCGGGCGCTGGCCGAGGAGGTGCTGTCCTTTTTCGGCCAGCGGCTCGCGGGGTACCGGTGGGACCAGCCCGCGTACTCGCTGTCGTACGCGAACCGGCGGCGGCTGGAGATCGCTCGCGCGCTGGCCACCCGGCCCCGGCTGCTGCTGCTCGACGAGCCGGCCGCCGGGATGAACCCGACCGAGACACACGAGGTCACCGAACTGATCGGGCGGTTGCGGGACGAACGAGGGGTCGCCATCCTGGTCATCGAGCACGACATGCACGTGGTGGCGGGCTGCTCGGACCGGGTGGTCGCGCTGGACCACGGGGTCAAGATCGCCGAGGGGAGTTTCGACCAGGTCGCGAACCACCCGGCGGTGGTGGAGGCCTACCTGGGGCGCGATCCCGAGGCCCTGGCGGAGGAGGCATGAGCGAGCCGGAGGTCCTGCTGAAACTGGACCAGGTCACCACCTACTACGGCCAGATGCGGATCCTGGAGGGCATCTCGCTGCAGGTCCGCGAGGGCGAGCTGGTATGCCTGCTGGGCGGGAACGCGTCGGGCAAGTCGACCACGCTGAAGACCATCCTGGGCATCGTCCGGCCGCGCTCAGGCCGGGTGCTGCTGCGCGACCGGGATGTCACCCAGTGGCCGGTGCCGCAGCGCATCGCGGCCGGGATCGCCATCGTGCCGGAGAACCGGCGGCTGTTCGGCCAGCTGACGGTGCGGGAGAACCTGGAGCTCGGCGCCGTGCTGCGCAAGGGGGAATCGCTCAGCGAGGACTTCGACAAGGTGCACGCGCTGTTCCCGCGCCTGCTCGAACGGCGCGGCCAGCTAGCGGGCACCCTGTCCGGCGGCGAGCAGCAGATGGTGGCGATGGGCCGGGCCCTGATGTCCCGCCCGCGGCTGCTGCTGATGGACGAGCCGTCGATGGGGTTGTCCCCCGCCCTGGTTCAGCAGAACTTCCAGATCATCAAGACCATCCACGCCTCCGGTGTCTCGGTCCTGATGGTCGAGCAGAACGCGACGATGGCGCTGTCCATCGCCGACCGCGGCTACGTGCTGTCGACCGGGGAGATCGTGCTCGAGGGCCCGGCCGCCGAGCTGCTGAGCCACGAGGACCTCAAGCGCGCCTACCTGGGCCGGTAGCGGTCTGTAAAACCGTCGGCTCAGCCTACGTTGGTTCGAACCCAACACCTGCCACCACCTGCGAAAACGCCCCGCTAGCTAGGGATTCTCGGCTATGCGGGCCGTTTCTTCTCTGTCCCGTGGTGTGTCACCTTGTTGCGCTGTAGACCGTTGTGTTGCGCCATCCACGGACGTATAGCGGACGGCCGTCCGTGCGGTTGGGCCGGTCGGTCTGGGCAGCTACGACGGTCGGTGTGCGCAGTTACGACGGTCGGTCCGCACCGTCGGCTGTTTCACGGACCGCCACGGACGGGCCGCACCAGCGGCAGGTTCCGGCTGGACCAGCGCCGCTCGGGCGGGCTCGTGGGCGCTTCGACTACCACTCTGGTGGGACTTGGCTGCGGAAACGATCGTCGTACCTACGCCGTACTGTGGGTGCCGAAAACCTGTGCCACCTGGGCAGATGTCCCGCGGATGGTGACAGGCTGGGGCTGGCGTTATATCGGCCGGGCCAGTCTTGGCCCGGCCAGAGGTGGGATGATCTTCGGCTTATGGGCTTGAAGCTGGTCTTCCTGATCGTGTCCCGTGCGGTGTCGGTGCTGGGCTTGTCACGCCGGGAATCGTGGTGGAAAGACGCGGAAATCTTGATGCTGCGCCATCAGCTTGCTGTCGCCCAGCGCGAGCGGCCTCGCGCTCATTCGCGTTTGACGTGGCCGGACCTGGCATGGCTGGCGCTGCTCGCAGGGACGCTGCCGGTCGAGCGCCTAGCGGCGATGCGGCTGATTGTCACTCCCGGGACCATTTTGCGCTGGCACCGTGACATCGTCCGCTGCCAGTGGGCGCGCATGTCGCGCCGTGGCCGGTCGGGGCGCCCGGCAACGCACCGCAAGGTCCGGTCGATGGTGCTGCGCTTGGCGCGGGAGAACGAGTCTTATGTGGAGCTGGGGATTATGTGGAGCCGGGCGGCTGAGTCGGTGATTGCACGGCCTGGTGTGCGGCAGCGCTTTACATAACTTCTGCGCTGGCGCGACGCTTCACCTCCAACCCAAGTCGTGGAGGTGGGCAATGCATGAAGCGTTCTGGAACGGGCTGTTCGACGTGCGCTGGGAGGAGGCCCCGCTCGGGGCGGAGGCTATTCGGCTGACGGTGAGGCTGCGCGAGCGCGGCTATGCCGAGCGAACGTGCCGGGATTACGGGCACGCCGTGGTTCACCTCGGCAGGTTCCTGCACGAAGAGCGGGGTAGCGACCAGGTTCGCGATGACGAGGTCGTTACAGATTTCCTTGGCGGTCATCTGCCGGGGTGTCGCTGTTACCGCCGCCCGGTGGGCCGTGGAGAAGAACCGGTCCGCCGGGGACTGGCGCATCTGCTGGTGATGCTGCGCGAGGAGGGGAACATCCCCCCGGTCGTCGCGGACGAGCCGCCCTACCAGGAGCTGATCGAGGGCTACTGCCGTTTCCTGCGCCGGGATCGAGGGCTCGCCGAAACGACGGTGGTCAACTACCGACGCTACCTTCGCGACTTCCTGGTCAGCCGCGGCGATGCGGTGAGCCCGGCTGAGCTGGCGGCGCTGAGCGCGGACGACCTGCTCGCGTTCAGCCGCCAGCGCGGGGCTGGGCTGGGACGCACGGCGTGGAACCATCTCGCCACGGCGTTGTCCGGTTTCTACCGGTGGCTGGATCTGTGCGGGCACGGCGGCGCGCAGCTGGTGGGTGCGGTCCCGCTGCGGCGGCGCTACCGGCTCGCCGACGTGCCCTGCGCCTTGTCCTGGGAGCAGGTGCGCCGCCTGCTCGGCGCGGTAGACCTGGGCGAGCCGAACGGCCGGCGCAACTACGCCATGCTGCTGCTGATCGCCAGCTACGGCCTGCGCGGGTGCGAGGTCAGGGCGCTGCGGCTGAACGACATCGACTGGGAGCACGACGAGATCGTCATCTTCGCGCCGAAGACCGGCCGCCGGCGCGCGCTGCCGCTGACCCGGCCGGTGGGGGAGGCGGTGCTGGACTACCTGCTGGCCGAGCGCCCCCCGTCGCGGCATCGGGAAGTCTTCCTGTCCAGCCGGCCGCCGCATGGCCCGCTGCGAAGCAAGATCAACCCGTGGCTGGGGCGCCAGCTGGACAAGGCGGGCATCGTGACCGCCCGCCGCGGGGCGCATGTCCTGCGTCACTCGCTGGCGGTCCATCTGCTGCGCAGCGGTGAAACGCTGAAGGGCATCGGTGACCTGCTCGGCCACCGCCGTCCGGACACGACTTTCATCTACACCAAGCTGGCGGTCGAGGATCTCCGCCGTGTCGCGCTGGACCCGGCGGAGGTGTCGTGATGGCCACCGGCCGCTTCGGCGGGCCTTTGGCGAGCGAGTTCGCCGCGTTCGCCGCCACCTTGGAGGCCAGCGCCACCGCCAGCAAGACCACCTTGACCCAGCTGCGAGCATTGGACCGGTTCACCGCCCAGCGAGGCCTGCCGTCGGGAACCATCGACGAGACCCTGGCCAGGGCGTGGCTGGCGGGCTGCGTGACCCGGGCCCCGAACACCCGCGCCGCCCGCTACTATCTGCTGCGCCGCTTCTGCCGTTTCCTGGCGGCCCGCCGCCCCGGCACGTTCGTGCCCGGCGAGTCACTTCGCCCGCGCCGCCGACCGCCCAGGCCACCCCACATCTACACCCGAGACGAGGTGCGTGCCCTGCTGGCCGGCGCGCTCGCGCTGCGGGACTGGGCCAGCCGGCATCCCTGCCCGATCCGGTCGACCACCCTGCACACGCTCATCCTGCTGCTGGCCACCTCCGGCCTGCGGATCTCCGAAGCGCTGCACCTCACCCTGGCCGACGTGGACCTCACCGCGGGTGTCCTGTCGATCCGCCAGTCGAAGTTCCGCAAATCCCGGCTCGTGCCGGTCTCCGCCGGCACGCTGGACGCGCTGCGCCGCTACCACGACCGGCGCGTCGCCGTGGCGCCCGCCGATCTGACCGGCGCCTTCTTCGTCTCCGGCCGCGGCACCGGCTACAGCACCTCAACAGTCCAGGCGCTATTCCGTGACCTCACCGTGCAAACCGGGCTACGGGAACCCGACGGCCGCGGTCCCCGGCTGCATGACCTGCGGGCAACCTTCGCAGTCACCCGGCTGCTGCTCTGGTATCGCGACGGCCAGGACGTCATGGCCCGGCTGCCGTTGCTGAGCACCTACCTCGGCCACGCCTGCGTCAGCGACACCGAAGTGTACCTGCGCATCACCACCGCGCTCCTGCAGGAGGCGAACACCCGCTTCCACGCCTTCGCCGAAGATCTGCTTCCAGCGGCCGGTGACCAGTCATGAGCGCCCAAACCCCGGTTCCGGGCTTGCTCCGCGGCTTCTTCGAGGACTACCTCGCGGCGCAGCGCGACGTCAGCCAGAACACCATCTACGCCTACCGAGACGCGATCAAACTCTTCCTCCGGTTCGCGGCACGTCACCGCGGCCGGCAGGTGATCCGGCTCCAGCTGGCCGATCTCGGCGCCGACACCGTGCTGGCGTTCCTGACCTACCTCGAGTCCGACCGGCACAACAGCGCAGCCACCCGCAACTGCCGGCTGGTGGCGATCCACCGCTTCTTCGCCTACGTCGCCGACCAAGACCCCCGGCACGCCGAGCTGTGCCGCCGGGTCCTCGACATCCCGCTCAAGAAGACCACCTCGAACTCGATGACCTACCTGAACCAGGACGAGGTCAAGACCCTGCTAGCCGCGCCATCGGCCCGGCATCGCCTCGGGCTGCGCGACCGGGCCCTGCTCACCCTCCTCTACAACACCGGCGCACGCGCCACCGAAATAGTGCAGCTGAACATCAACGACCTCCGCCTCGACACGCCTATCCAGGTACGCATCCTCGGCAAAGGACGCAAAGAACGCGTCTGCCCGATGTGGCAGGAGACCGCGGACGCGCTCCGTGCCTACCTCCATCAACGGGCAGACGGCACCCAGCCAGACGCGCCGCTGTTCCTCAACGCGCACGGCAAGCGCATCACCCGCTTCGGCGTCGGGACGATCCTCAAACGCAACATAGCGGTGGCGGCCAGCAACCTCGCGTCGCTGGCCGCCAAGCCCGTGAGCCCGCATACCCTTCGCCACACGACGGCCCTGCACCTACTCCAGTCCGGCGTCGAGCTCAACGTGATCAAGTCCTGGCTCGGACACGTCAGCATCACGACAACAAGTGAGTACATCGAGATCGACATGGCGATGAAACGCAAAGCGATCGAACGCTGCCCACCCCTCGTTCCCGACCCGGAAGGTGAAAGCCGCTGGCACGCCAACAAGGACATCATCCAATGGCTCGAAGACCTGTGAGCACCGAAAAGTTATGTGGAGCCGGATCCGCGACCCTGCTGACAACCCGACACACCGACACCACGACCAGAAGGGCGACATCGCCCGGCTCCACATAATTCCCGGCTCCACATAACCGGGGAAATGTTGAGCTCAACATTTCGAGTCCTGGGGCTACCGCCGGATTCACGGCGAACTCACTGGGCTCGGCATAATCGTGGCGCCGTCCACGGTCTGGCAAATTCTCAAGAGCGCCGGGATCGACCCGGTGCCGCGCCGTAATGGGCCGGGGTGGCCGGAGTTCCTGCGGTCCCAGGCGCAGGGGATTCTGGCGCTGGACTTCTTCACTGCCGACCTGCTCAACGGGACCAAGGTCTACGTCCTGGCCGCGATTGAGCACGGCACGCGCCGGATCTGGATCCTTGGTGCCACGGAACACCCGGTCCAGGCGTGGGCGGTCCAGCAGGCCCGGAACCTGCTCATGGACCTGGAGGATGCCGGCACGCGGGTGAAGTTCGTGCTTCATGACCGGGACGCCAGCTTCACCGCCGCGTTCGACGGCGTTCTCCGGGCCGAGGGCGTCAGGGTCATCCGGTCCGCGGTCCGGGCGCCCCGGGCGAAACCTCGGGCTGCATACTGCACCTCTTCGGAGCGATTCGTGGCTAAGTGGCGTTCATGCAGGTCGGACGGTGTCGTGCCGGCGTCCTTGGTGGCGAGCTGGCGGGTTGGGGCCGGGCGGGTGGTAGAGGACTTCGCCTTTGTCGTTATACCGCTGCCCGCTGACAATTCCGGCGTGGTACCAGATCTTGACGGTGCCGGTGGACACGCTGAGCAGCTGGGCCATCTGGTCGAGCGGGATCAGGCCGGCATCGAGCAGCCGCTGGCGGCGGCTGGGTAGCTGGTAGGTGCGGATGACGCGCTCCACCATGGTGGGGGTGAACTGGCGTCCCTCGCCGTTGGGCAGGCCGCGGCTGCGGAGGATGGCGGCGATCTCGGCGATGGTGTGGTGGTCCAGCAGCTTGTCGATTTCGGTGATGGTGGTGGCTTTGGTCTGCCGGATCTTCCAGGCTGGCTCGGGGACTGGCAGGGTGAGGGTGCGGGCCTGGCCGCCGGCCAGGCGGGCGTGTGCGGTGATGGTGTCGCTGGTGCGGGTGACGGTGACGTCGGTGAGCAGGAGCCGGGCGATGCGCTTGCGTTCGCGCATCGGGGTGGCGGGGTCGTTCCAGATGCCGGGCAGGTCGGTGACGAGCTGGCTGATCCGGGTCTTCTGGGTGTCGGTGAGCTGCCCGTCGTGCTGCTCGCGGGCTTTGTCGTAGGCGGCCTGGGCGTCGTTGAGGGCGCGCAGTGCGGTGTTCCAGTCGGCTTCGAGGGTGTCGGCGACGAGCCGGTTGGCGGGGTCGACGGCGAGGTAGCGGCGGCGGGCCAGGTCGGCGTGGTAGCGGGCGCGCTCGACGTGGGCGGCGCGTAGCGCGTCGGCTTCGGCGGCTCTTTGCCTGAGTTCGGCGGAGACCTGGAGGGCGGCCTCGACGGCCAGCGGGGTGAGCGTGTCGATGAGCAGCTGGCCGATGCGCTCGTCGAGGGTGTGGCCGGGGATGGCGGCGCAGATCGGGCGGGCGTTGCTGATGCCGTCACGCTGGCAGAGGTAGGTGGGCAGGTCTTTCCCGCGGCGGGCGTGGTAGCGGATGGTCATCCGGCCGCCGCAGCGGCCGCAGATGATGATGCCCTGGAGCAGGGCGGGGCCTTCGCGGGGCGGGCCGGCGGCGCGGTCGCGGCCGTGCGCGGCGGCGTTGGCCGCGAGCCTGGCGGTGTTTGCCTCCCACTGGTCCAGGGTGATGTATCCGGGGTGGGCGCCGGGGATGAAGGAGATCCACTCCTCGCGGGGCACCGTTATGGTGGCCCGCTTCCCGCCGGGCAGCAGCTGCTCGCGGCGCCGGCCGTAGGTGAACGCGCCGGCGTAGCGCGGGTTGTGCAGCACGTTCAGCACGGTGGAGTGCCGCAGCGGCTGCCAGTCGACCTCGCCCTTGCGGGGTCCCTTCTGGTGCCGCCAGGGGAAGGACAGCCCGGCGGCGCGGAACGCCTTGACCACGGCGGTGGCCGAGCTGGCGGCCTCGAACATGGCGAGCAGGTGCCGGACCGCGCCCTGGGTGGCGGTGTCGGGGTCGAGGATGACGTGCCCGGCGGCGTCGTAGATGAATCCGATGGGCAGCGGCATGATCAGCTCGCCGCGCCGGGCCTTGGACAGCTGCCCGCCGCGCAGCCGGGCCCGGATGAAGTGGAGCTCTGCTTCCGAGATCTGCCCTTTCATCCCGAGCACCAGGCGGTCGTTGAAGGCGCGCGGGTCGTAGAGGCCGTCCTCGTCGCAGATCAGGGTGCCGGTCATGGCGCAGATCTCCAGGAGCTGGTGCCAGTCGGCGTTGTTGCGGGCCAGCCGGGAGCACTCCAGGCCGAGCACGATCCCGGCCCGGCCCAGCGACACCTCGGCGACCATCTGCTGGAACCCTTCCCGGCCAGCGGCAGAGGAGCCGGACTGGCCCTGGTCGATGTCGATCACGGTGACCTGGTCGGCCGCCCAGCCCAGGGCGATCGCCTTGCCGCGCAGGTCGTACTGGCGGATCGCCGACTCGGTGTTGCGGATGACCTGCTTGAGGCTGGACTGGCGGACGTAGAAGGTACGGCCCGGCGGGACAGGTGGGCGGCGGTCACCTTCGACGCCGCGGTGTCAGGGAGCATCGGGGTCTCCTTCAGCATGAGCGGTTACGGGGGCGCGCTGCCGGCTGTGGCGAGCGTGACGGCCGCCAGGGCGCTGACCAGCTCGGCGGCCAGCGGGACGGGGAGCCCGGCGGCCCGGCCGGGGCGGGCGCCGGGCGGCTGGCCGGGGGACGCGGGCGTGTCCCTCGCGGCGGGGGCTAGCCCGGCCAGGGCATGCCGCCAGGCGGTGACGCCGCCGCGGGCCAGCACGCCCAGGCCGAGCGGGAACGCCGCGCCGCGCGCGTGCAGGGCGGCATGGCGGAGCTGCTCGTAGCGGGCGTCCAGCCCGCCGCCGGGAGCACTGTCCTGGCCGGCATCCAGGCGGGCGCCTGGTTCAGCAGCCGCGTGGCCAGGTGATGTGAGCAGGGACAGGGACGGGTCATCCTCCTTCCGCATCTCGCGGGCGGTCAGTTCCGCGGCTTTTGGAGTGGCGCTCCCGGCGGCGGGCCAGCGCTCGCTCGACCGACCGGGGGTGCACGCGCACGCCGAAGGCGTCCTCGATCAGGCCCGGCAGGCCCGCCGGGCGCAGCGCGGGGCTGGCGGCCAGCTGCTCCTCGGCCCAGGCGAGGATCTCCTCCGTCAGCTTGCTGGCGCCGCGCGGCCCGGGCCTGGCGGGCACCAGCCCTTCCAGCCCGGAGGACTCCAGCGCGGAGGCAGCGGCGTAGTACGCGGGGCGGGAGTAGCCGAACGCGGCGGCGGCCTCGGTGACCGGGGTGCCGCCGGCCCGGACCTTGCGCACCATCTCGTACTTGACCTGCACCGCGTCCCGGGCGTCGAAGAAGTCGCTGGCCAGGAACTCCGGGTCGGTCACCTGCTCCGGGTGCGGGTTGAGGCACCGCGTGGCGGCCAGCGCCGCCTCCTTGGGGTCCTGCATGCGCTGCTGGCCGGCCATGCCGCCTCCCCATCCTGATAAATGTCAGCATGATTTTGCCGCACATTATCAAGAGAGGCATGTATTTCTGTCGGCGTGTCACGACATTTTGCAGGGTAGCGAGGTATCTGCCTCTGGCAGCGACCAGGAAAGCCAATAGTGCCGTTAGCAAGCCCGGCATAATCTTCTTGACATTCACGGCGTAATCTTCTTTACGGCCCCGGTGTCGTCCCGCTGCGCGCGGAGCCGGCCTGCCAGGTCAGCGAGTGCCAGCAGGCCAGCCGTGGTGAACGGTGCCCTGCCCGCCGCGATCACCACGAACGGGTCCGCCGCTACCGCGTCGGTCCAGGCTGCTGGCAGCGAGAACAGCTGCCCGTTCTCGTCGTGCAGGTGGACCCGGTCCTCACCCCAGTTCTGGCGGTAGACGACGAACTCGAACTCACGGCCGCACAGGGGATGGAATGGGTGCGTCACCCGGACGCGTCGGTACCGATCGTGCGGACCGGGTGTAGTTGACGATGCGGGGCAACTCGGTCATGGAACGCTGGATTGGCAGCTGCCGACGGGAGGTGCTGGACCGGACGCTGGTCTGGAACCAGCGGCACCTGATGATCGTGCTGCGGGAGTACGAGGATTTCTACAACACGCACCGTCCGCACCGGGCCTTGAAGCAGGCCTCGCCGCTTCGCCCGCTGCCCGGCAGCGTCACCAGCCTGGACCAGTTCAAGGTCCGGCGACGTGACCGCGCTGGCGGCGTGATCCATGAATATCGCCTGGTTGCATAGGTTTTCGGCACGCACAGGTGCTGCGCATGTTCGGAGGCGACGGCGGCGATCTCATCTTCGCTGAGCCCTAGGTTGCGGCCGATCGCCGCGTGGAGCTGCCACTCGTAGGGCGCGTCGACGGCCTTGGCGACGCGCATCATGCACATCTGCCGGTGCTTCGGGTTGATGCCGTCAGGCCCGAAGATCGCCTTGACGACATCGATCACGCCTGCGAAGTGAGCTCCCGTTCCGGCGAACATCTTGACGACGTTCAGCGTCGCGTCGGGCTGATGGGCGCCACCGAAGTAGGTCTCGATGACTGCCTTGACGACGTCATCGTCTGGGAGCGGCACTGTCACCGCCGCCGCGTATGTAGTCGGGATGTTCATTGCCGATGTCCTCCTTCACCCTGCCTGCAGGCAGGGTCGCCAGTAGCTGTCCGCCTGATGCCCGTGCGGTCATCGCGGCTTCAGTCAGTCCAGCTCTGACGCGACCAGATTATGAAGTTCGAAGTCATTCCGCTGAACCGTCGGTCG
Organism: uncultured Actinomycetes bacterium; assembly: GCA_963819785.1. Classification (GTDB taxonomy): domain Bacteria; phylum Actinomycetota; class Actinomycetes; order Streptosporangiales; family Streptosporangiaceae; genus Palsa-504. Next base: position 980,706 of record CAWFXW010000037.1, read on the forward strand.
CGGCGGCTGCCGGTACGGTTGCGGCGACGGCCGGTACGCCCGCGGTGGCGTCGGCGGGGTGGCGTTTGGGCGTGAGTGCGAGGGAGACGGCGGCGGCGGCCGCGCAGAGGGCGGCCGCGACCCACCACAGGTCGTAGAAGCGGCTGGGGTCTCCGGTGACTTCTGCTTTCCCGAGGATGACCACCAGGATCGAGGCGCCGAATACCCCGCCGATTTGACGACCGCTGTTGACCACGGCGCTGCCGGTGGCGCTCTTCTCGGGCGGTAGGTCGACGGTGGCGGATCCGATGATGGTCGGTATGGTGAAGCCGAATCCGATGCCGATCAGTATCCAGCCGGGCAGGATGGCTCCGGCGTAGTTGTGGACGCCATGATGGAGAGTTAGGAGCATGAGCACCTGGCCCGCCGCGATGATGGCGAAGCCGGAGGCGACCACGGCCCCTACGGGGAACCGCTGATGCAACCTTTGAGCGATGAATGACGATCCGACGATGGCGGCCGGTCCCGGGGCTATCGCGAGTCCGGTGGTGATCACCGACCAGTGCCACGACTGCTGGAGGAAGAGACTGAGGCCGAGGAGTTGCATCCCGAAGATCGTGGCGGCGATGACGATGGCGACGTTGGCGGAGGTGAAGACCCGGCTTTGGAACATTTTCGGTTCGATCACGGGCACCGCGGCACGCTTGGTGCTCATGACGAAGGCGAGGGCCGCTGCTGCCGCGACGACCCAGCTGGCGATGATCTTATCTGATCCCCATCCCCAGTTGGCTCCGTTGAGCAATCCCAGAGATATGGCGCCGATGGTTACGACGATCATGAGGCTGCCGAACAGGTCCGGTATGCGCGTCGTGCGGTCGTGACGCACGTTGGGGATGAGTTTCCAGGTCACGAGGATGGCGGCGATGCCGATGGGGAGGTTGATGGCGAAGATCCACCGCCAGCTGAGCGAGGTCAGGAGCCCTCCGACTACCGGGCCGAGTGAGCCGGCGGCCGCGCCGGTCACCGTCCAAAGTCGGACGCCGCGCTTGACCCGATCCGGTGGGATGGTCGTGAGCACCAGCCCAAGGCTTGAAGGGATGAGCATGGCGGCGCCGATCGCCTGCACGCACCGGAACCCGACGAGCACCCACAGGTCTGGGCTTACCGCGCAGGCCAAGCTGGCCACGGTGAAGACGGCCAGGCCAAGCATGAACGTGGCCTTTCGGCCGTACTTGTCGGCGAAGCGGCCGGCGGGGATGAGAAGCGCGCCGAAGAAGAGCGCGTAGGCGTTGAGCACCCAGGCGACGTCGGAGAGCGAGGATTGGTAGTGGAGGCTGACGCCGATGTCATGCAACGCGACGTTGACCACGAACAGGTCGAGCAACGCCATCACGTTGGCCGTGGCCAAAGTGGCGAGCACGATTCCTGGGTGGCCGTGCTCCGATTCGATAGGCGGGGAATCATTCAACGCTTCTCTCCCAACGCGTGAAGTGGGCTGAAGAGGTCCATGGAATCGCTCACCCCTCGATTAGCTCCGCGCACGCGCGCTCACTCCCCCGGGACGAGCACGACACGGCCGCGGACGGCACCCGATTCGCTTTGCTCGTGGACGATCGGAGTCTCAGCGAGCGGGCGACGGTCGCTGATGTCGAGGTGCAACGCTCCGGCCTCGACCTGCTTGACGATCTGAGTCAACTCGGCGGGGTCGCTGCGGACATGGATGAATACGACCCGCACGTCTCGTTCGGGGAACTCCCCTCCCGGCGAGGTCGCCGAGACGAGGATGCCACCCGGTTTGGTGACGTCGAGGAGAGCAATGGTGTCTTCTCGTGAGCCGGCGACCAGGTTGACGACGAGATCGACCGGTTCGCGCACAGCGTCGCCGATCTTCACCGTGGTGTAGTCGATGACCTCGTCGGCGCCGAAGGAACGGACCGTCTCGGCGCTGCGGGCGCTGGCAGTGGCGATGACGGTGGCTCCGGCCCCCTTAGCGAGCTGGACCGCGAAGCCGCCCACGCCGCCGCCAGCGCCGTTGACGAGGACCCGCTGCCCTGAAGTGAGTTCGCCGAGCTCGAACAGTGCCTGCCAGGCCGTTAGCGCGGCGACGGGGATCGCTGCGGCGTCTGCCAGTGGGACGTTGCCCGGTGCCGGTACCAGGACATCCGCGGGGGCAGCGACGAACTCGGCGGCCGCGCCCGGTGCGGTCATGGGCAGGAACCCGATGACCGCATCGCCTACTGCTGGCACCTCGACGCCTTCGCCCTGCTCGACCACGGTCCCGGCCACATCGATACCGAGCGTGTGCGGGAACGTCACCGGGTAGATCTGGTGAATGATCCCCGCTCGGAACCATGTGTCGATCGGGTTGAATGCGGCGCCCGCGACTTGAACCAGCACCTCGCCCGGACCGGGCCGCGGTCGGTCGACGTCCTCGTAGCGCAGTACATCGATGCTGCCGTACTCATGGAAACGGACTGCTTTCATTAGTGTTCCTTTCTGCTGTGCGTCGAGGGTTCCTCGCGCCTGTCGAGTCGCATTGCCCGCTCGGCGAGCGGAATGCCTCGAACCCGGAATATGAATAAGCGAGCGGTCCGTTCGGTGCGGCTCGGGCCCGAGTTGGCGGTATTGACTCGCACCCCGCCCGGACCGAGCTTGGGCCCGGCCGGTGTATCTCTGCCTCGGGCTCTCCGTATCGTCTGCTCCCGAGGGGGTCAGACAGTTGACTACGTGTCGTCGGCATCCCAGATCGTGCCGGTTGCCTCGCCCTTCAACCGGTCGAGCAGCACGGCCGCTGATCTCTCAGGTGTGATGAGAGCCCCTTGTTCATATGCCTGAACGAACCGGTCGCGGAGCGCGGATCCGACCTTCTCGGCTGGTTGGCTCCGTATCCATCCCTGCATGCTGCTGTCAACGGATCCTGGTCGGTAGGCATTCACCGTGACACCCGTTCCAGACACTTCAGCGGCCAGGTTCAAGGTGTGCGCCTCCAACGCCGCCTTCGAGGTCGCATAGGCGTTCCCGCCGATCATCAGCGCTGGCTGCGCCGCGATGCGGGCAGATATATTCACGATCCGCCCCCACCGCCTTCCAAGCATCTCCGGGAGGACGGCGAGAGTGAGGCTGACGGGTCCCATCAAGTTGATCTCGAGCGCCGCACCCCATTGTGAGGCGACGACACCGGCCGTGGGCTCCAGCGGCCATACCACCGCGGCGTTATTGACCAGGATGTCGATCCCGTCGAGTTCGTCTCGTGCCCGTTTGACCGCGGGCTCGGTGGCAGTCCGGTCGCCGAGGTCTGCTGGAAGCACCAACGCCTCCCCCCAGCACTGCGAATTGCCCGGGCCACCTCATCGAGTTCGGCTTCGGAGCGAGCGAGCAGCGCGACTCGCGCGCCTTCGGATGCGAGGGCCAGCGCGATCGCGCGGCCGATACCGCGCCCGGCACCAGTCACGAGAGCAGCTCTGCCGGTGAGCGCCCGATTCTCGGTTGCAGTCACCCTTGTCCTTCCAGCTCTTCGGGATTCACCGCGCTGACGCGAATGAGCGGTGACGGTCAGGACCCTTTGCGTTCAGCGGCGATTGTCACGAGCACGAGGGTGCACGTCTTTCCGGAACGGTTGTGCCAGCGGTGAAAGGTCCCGTTGTGAGTGAGGAAGTCGCCGACCTTGATGGTGATCTCATGTTCGTTACCGTCCTCGCCCGGATAGGCGACGTTGGTTTCTCCTTCGATAACCGTCACGAGGTCGATGGTGTCGGTACGGTGCATACCGCCGCCTTCCTCGCCGGGGGTCATGCCTCCTCCGGTACCGAGATCGACCTTGCTCACGGTCTCGGCGAGGTCCGGCGGCTCATCCCCGACCGGCGGGATGACGAAAAGATCGACCCGGATACCGCCAAGCGGACCGAACGCACCCAACTGCTGATACGCGCCGAGCACGTGTTCCGGTCGCAACGGCAGATCGGGGACCTTGTCGAACCCCCAGATGTTGACTACGTCGGTGCTCTCCCGCGAAGCGGTGTCCAGGACGTCGTCCGCCTGGGTAACAACCCCTGTCGGGGCTTCGGCAGTGGTGAATCTCCTGATGTGCATGCTTATCTCTCTTTCGTCGGCTCAACGCCCGTACGGGTGTTGGCTTTGGTTGGGACTGAACGTGCGCTCGTTGGGTTCACAGGATCGACGTCTTGGACGTCGAGACCCGCGATTTCGGCGAGCCGAGCCAAGGCTCGGTCGACGAGCACAAAGTCGGCCACTAGACGCGTTGCCGCAATTTCGTCCGGGCGCTCTTCGAGAAGGCGTTCGGCCCGGTCGAAATGTGCAGCCGACCGGAGGTAGCTGCGCTCATGCTCCTGCTTCCTTTGGTGCCGGTTCTAGGACGCGCTGGCGCGGGCGGCGGCCAGACGCCTGCCGGTAACCATCACGATCGTGATCGCTGCCAGGGCCAGGAAGACGACCAGGCCCCCGTAGGAGCGGGTAACGGTGGACAGAACGAGGGCCCCCTCCTAGCTGCGGAGCTGCCGGCGGTCGCGTATCTCCTGATTTGCATGGTGGTGTCTCTCCCTGGCAGGAACCGGGACTACGCCCGGTCTTGGCCTTGCTGCTGTGCGGCCCGATCCCCCGCGACGCCAGCCGGGCCGAGTGCGCCAGCCCGGCCGGCTGGCCGGCCAGCGCATTACTCAGCTGGAACGATCGTTTAAGAAGGGTCGTTTGCCAACCTAGCACACTTGGATCGATCGTTCCAAGTGATGTAAGATGAGGGCATGCCACGCGGAAAGACCTTCGACCCCGACGAGAAAATCGACGAGGCGATCGACTTGTTCTGGCGGAACGGCTGCGACGCCGTCAGCATCCAGGACATCGTCGACGCCCTCGGCATCAACCGGGGCAGCCTCTACGCCACCTACGGGGACAAGGAGCAGCTGTGGCTGCTCGCGCTCGGCCGCTACTGCGACGTGCGCAAGGCGCGCCTGGCCGAGCTGAACGCGGACCAGGCCGGGCCGGTCCTGCCCCAGGTCCGCGCCCTCCTGGCCGAGCTCACTCAGCCCGCCGAGGGCCTCCCCCGCGGCTGCCTGGTCGTCAACGCCATCACCGAGCGCACCGCCGACACGGCCACCCGGGAGCTCGCCCTCCGGCAGCTTGGCAATGTGGAAGACACACTCACAACCGCCCTCGAGCGCGCCCGCGACACCGGCGAGATAGCAGCCAGCGCCTCCCCGCGCCAGCTCGCCCGCTTCCTGGTCGTCATGCTCCAGGGCCTGCACGTCTACAACAGGGCCGTCGCCGATCCCCGCACGGTACACGACGCCATCGAGGTCGCCATGTCAGCGATCAGCGCGTCCGGCCAGCCAGATCCGCTGGATATGAGCGGCCACGGCAGCGACGTGAATCCTGCGGGCAACCTGAGGGGCTTCTCGGAATTCACCTGAACACCCAGTACGCCTTTCCTGCGCAGGTACCCGGCACCTTGTCGCCCGAACAGCGCCACGCCGTGGAGACCCTCGCCCTCTACACCGGCGATCTCGGCGGGCCAACCACCTTCGGGGCACCAAACCGGAGACCGTCGGATTCGCCCCGGCGGACTCTCCCCGCTGGCCAGGCAGCCTGGATCTACGACAAGTTCCAGTCCAAGACCGACAACCACGGGCACGCCGAGGACGCCCTCAGCATCGACGACATGCTCGACGCGATATCCCTCTGCTAACCCTCCAGCGTCTCGAAGATGGGCGCGGGTCAGCTGGGCGGTCCCGCCGGGCACCAACCAGCACAGGAAAGGACGAGCAATGACTGCCTCTTTGACGAGCGAGAGGCCCGGAAAGCGAGATCGCCTGATAGTCGGCGCGCGCGAGACGATTCACCGCCAGGGAGTCGAAGCCACGACCCTCGCCGATATCGCGGAGGCCTCCGACGTGCCGCTCGGCAACGTCTACTACTACTTCAAGTCCAAAGACGAACTCGTCGCCGCCGCGATCGACTCCTACGCCAGGGAAAGCCGCGAGCGCCTGTCGTGGCTCGAGCAGCAGCACCGCACCCCCAGGGCCCGGCTGAAGACGCTCGTCCGGCTGCTTGTGTCGCACCCCGATCAGGTGGTGCTCTACGGCTGCCCGCGAGGGAGCCTGTGCTCAGAACTCGACAAGCAAGACAACGACCTTGCCCGGGCCTGCCAAGAGCTCATGCACATGCCGGTCGCCTGGATCGAGCAGCAGTTCAAGGCGATGGGCAGGCGCGATGCCCGCGACCTGGCGTTCGCCCTGCTGGCGTCGTACGAGGGGATCGCGCTCCTCACGAACACGTTTCGTGATCCCGAACTGATGGTCCGCGAGGGGCGCCGCCTCGAGCGCTGGATCGACTCGCTCGCGACTCCAAGGCCGCGCCCGCCGGCTAGAGCAGCCGGAGGCGGGCCCGGCTTTGACCGCGAAGCGCCCGGCATCGTGCGGAGTTGACCGGTCTGTTGGAGATTTCTCTGGCGCGGGTGGCGGAGCGTGAGGACACTCTCGCGCCTGCTTCGGCCACCCACCGAAAGTCACCCACCATCACATTGGCGTGCGTCAACTTAGTTTTGAACGACCTCGCGGGCGGGGGCCCAGTACGAGAATCCCGGGGATAACCGTTTCCCGGGGCTCCCGTACTAACACGCCGGCTGAGGACCGGTTCAGCGGCCGAGGCTGTTGAGAATGCCAGCCAGCTCCGCAGGGCGGGAGGCGAACGGACTGTGACCCGTATCGATCGGGATTCGCTGAAACCGATTTGTCGACGTCAGGGTGTCCGCGTCGTTCATCAGAATTTCCTGAACTGCGGGCGCGATGGCGTTGTCCCGCAGCGTCGCGACGTAGGTTCGCGGAATGGATCCCCACCGCTGCGGCGTCACGGAGACGGGCTCCGCCAGGAGGCTCAACGGCTGGTCAGGACAGATAAGCGCAAGGAAAGGTGCTGCTTCCTCGGGTGCGAGGTCGCTGTAGAACTTGCTGCGTAGCAGGTCACGGTACTGCGGATCAGTAGATCGGGGATTGATCCGCAGTGCGCCGACGGACGCCGGGTCACCTACCACGAGGCCGTCCATGGTGGGACTGCCGTACTCAGGAAGGGCGCCGACCTCGAAATTCGATCGCAGCCGCGACGGCACGATCCCGGCCACGTACACCAGCTGGTCGACGAGGTCAGGCCTCTTCTCGGCGACTCGGCTGGCAACTGCGCCGGAGCTGCTGTGTGACACCAGAACGCTCGACCGGCCTTCACCGGAGGCCCGCAGGCTGGTCAGCGTTCCGATGGTCTCGTCGGCGGCCATCTCGAGCGTCGTCGCGCCTAGCGTTGCCGGCTGCTCATGAAGGCCGGGCTGGCCGTCAGTGAAGTAGTCCATCGGAAAGCGGGCGCGCCAGCCGTGTCCAGGCAGGTCCGGAGTCACTACCCGATGCCCTTCGGTGAGCAGCAGCGGCACCAATGGTCCCCAGGAGGCACTGCAGTGCCAGCCACCATGTAGAAGCACTATGTCAAGAGCCTTCATGTCGGTGCCTTCCCATCAATAGTCGTTGGACTGCCCCTAGAGTGTTGTTTGACTACAGGTCACTATGGAGTCTCGTCGAGACGCCGTGCGTGGGGGGAAGACCGGGCGTGGTCGCTCGCCGAGGTCGTTGCGTCTCTAACGCAGGTGAGGCCGTCTGACAGTTTGACGCCGGGAGCCGCTTCGAGGGGCTGCGCATTGTTGTGACGAGCGCGCGGTTCCGACTCTCCCGTTCCCTTTGGCTCTCGCGAGCGTCCACGCCTGGTGCCATGCCGGCGTCCCACGCCCATACACCTACGCCGACGCCATGGAGGCACGGGTGCGATTCCGGCGCCCTCGAGCCATACGTCAATCCGGCCTCGGGAAACAGGATCCGACCCATGGACTGCAGGCAGCGAACTCACGGGTTGTTTCTTGGCTCATCGCGTCGGCGACATTGGCCTGTTCATGCCCCGCCGATGCTGCCGCCGCCGTCAACGCGCAGCGTCTGGCCGGTGATGTAGCCGGCCTCGTCTGACAGCAGGAACGCGATCGCGGCGGCGATCTCCTCCGGGCGGCCGATCCGGCCCACCCGCGACCCGGCGCGGTACCGGGCGGCGCTTTCCGAGCCTTCGGGGTTGTGCTGCCGGAACAGCTCGGTCTCCGTCGGCCCGGGAGCGACCGAGTTGACGGTGATCCCCGCCGGGCCGAGTTCGTTCGCCCAGGCCCGGGAGCAGAACTCCAGGGCGGCCTTCGCCGCCCCGTACGCCGTGCGGTCCACTAGGCCCACCGTCACCATGCTGGAGACGTTGACGACCCGGCCCCACCCGCGCGCCCGCATCGACGGCAGTGCCGCCTGCGTGACCTGAACCGCGGCCCTGACGTTCAGGTCGTAGAGCTCGGCCAGGTCGTCGAGGTCCACCGCGCCGATCATCCCCGCGCGACCTAGCCCGACGTTGTTGACGACGGCGTCGACCGCACCGCCGGAGAGCACCTTCTCCAGCGTGGCGTCCGTCGCCCGGCGGTCGGCCAGGTTCACCTCGTAGAACTCGCCGGGAAACTCTGCGGGTGCGGACCGTGCCATGCCGACCGGCGTATGGCCGAGGCCTGCCAGCCGCTCCGCCAGGGAGTACCCGATTCCCCTTGACGCGCCGGTGATCAGCATCCTTCTCGCCGTCATCCCTCGTCCTTCCTGCCGCCAATTATCTGGAACGATCGTTTTAATTGACTCGACCACGAACCTAGCACACTTGGATCGATCGTTCCAACTGGAGGTAGGGTGGGTTCATGCCACGCGGAAAGACCTTTGACCCCGACGGGAAGATCGACGAGGCGGTCGACCTGTTCTGGCGGCGCGGCTGCGACGCCGTCAGTATCCAGGACATCGTCGATGCCCTCGGCCTCAACCGGGGCAGCCTCTACACCACTTACGGAGACAAGGAGCAGCTGTGGCTGCGCGCGCTCGGCCGCTACTGCGAACTGCGCAACGCCCGCCTGGCCGAGCTGACCGCCGAGCCCGCCGCGCCGGTCCTGCCCCGCATCCGCGCCCTCATGATCAGCCTCACCCAGCCCGCCGACGGGCTCCCCCGCGGCTGCCTGATCGTCAACGCCATCACTGAGCGCACCGCCGATTCGGCTACCCGCGATCTCGCCCTACGGCAGATCGGCCACGTCGAGGAGACGTTGCGGCAGGCACTTGAGGGCGCCCGCGACGCCGGCGAGATCTCAGCCACGGCGTCGCCCGGGCAACTGGCGCGCTTCCTGGTCGTCATGCTCCAGGGCCTGCACGTCTACGACAAGGCCGTCGCAGACCCCCGCGCGGTACACGATGCCATTTAGGTCGCCATGTCAGCCATCCGCCTGCCCGGAGCCATGGCGCAGCCGGATCAGGCGTAAGCGGCAGCAGGATCGCTAACGCCCGGACCAAAACGAGGGCCAGCTAATACACGAGGCCGGGCCACGTCAGGCGAGGCCAATCAGCTGCTTGATCTCACTGACTGCGGAGGCCTGGCCGGTGAACAGCGTTGTGCCCATGTCTCGTCAACGGCGGGACCTGCGATGGTGCAGGACGAGATCTCGCCGGGCTATACGTCCGCAGGGAGTTGCGCTGCGTGAAGTATCGCCGCCGCAGGAGCGGTTGGGAGTTGCCCCCCGATCAGGGGGCAACTCCCGTCCGCCCGTTATGCCGCATGCTTATCTGGGGTTGTCTCCGGCCCGTCTGTAATGAGAGGCCGTCGAGCAAGCTGAAACGGGCATCCATCGCGACACTTCGGACATCGATCAGCTGCTGATATTCAGGCGAGTTGTACCACCTGAGGGCCGTCTCACGGTCGGTAAACCGCACGAGTGCTCCTGACGTGAGCGAGCCATCGCCGTGCAGGACTTCCCAGTTACCGGCGGCGATTACCTCACCTCCATGCTCTTTGGCTGTCTGCCCAGCAATGGGGGCGTATTTATCACGGTACATTTCCGGGTCCTTGACCGTGAATTCGACAACTACGTATGCGCTCATGTGGATACTCCTCAGTTGTTGGTCATGAGTGGTGCCCTAGTGTCGCGTGATGCTGGCCGCGTTATCTGATCTCACTTCTCGCACAGGCGCATGACCTGCGAGAACGGGAGCCTCTGGCTCGATCGCCCGTCAAGCATCCACGATCACGCGACACTAGATCTTCGCTGTTAAGCGGCGCCGACGACGGGAGTTACGTCGCGACCCGGCCGCCGTCGACCGCGAGGGTGACGCCGTGCACGAAGCTGGCATCATCACTGGCCAGGAAGACGATCGCCGCAGCCAGTTCCTCAGGCTCAGCTACGCGACCTGCTGGTGCCAGTGCTGCGAGCTGATTCACCATCTCGGCGGGGACGCCTTCCATCAGCGGGGTGCGCGTCGGGCCGGGGGCAACGGCGTTGACCCGAACACCACGCGGGCCGTATTCGGCGGCCCAGGCCTTCGTCAGCAGTTCGAGAGCCGCGCGGCTGGCGCCGTACATGGCCATGCCGGCCTGCCCGAAGCTCGCGACCATCGTGGAGACGTTGACGACCGAGCCCCATCCGCGTTCGGCCATGGCCGGCGCCAGGGACGCGACGAGGAAGAACGGAACCTTGACGTTCAGCGCGAAGGTCTCGTCGAACTGTGCTTCGGTGGCTGCGTTGCTTGGCCCGAGCACGGCGACGCCAGCGTTGTTGATGAGGATGTCGACGTGACCGTCCCCTGCCTCGGTGGCCCACTCGACTAGCTCCCGGGCCGATTCGAGGTCGCCCAGCGTGGTGAGCCGGAACGTCGCGCTGCCTCCGCTGCCTTCGATCTCGGCGACCACGTCTTTGGCTCGTTGCTCGTTGCGTCCCACTACCAGTACGTGAGCGCCGCGGGCGGCCAAGCCGATGGCCGTAGCCCTGCCGATCCCGCTCGTCGACCCGGTAACAAGTGCGGTCCGGTCTTTTAGATCAGTCATTCGCTGTTTGGCCTCTTTCGTAAAACTGGGTTACTTGACTCAATATCGCACGTTCAGACTGGGTTGTCAACCTCAAAATCCTGCTAACATTGGTGCATGGTCAACGAGACGAGTGACCGGCCGAAGCTCACCGCCAAGGGAGCGCGCACCCGGGCACAACGCGCACCCGGGCACAAATTGTGGAGGGAGCCGCCGCCCTGATCCATGAACGCGGGGTCGGGCGACCACCTTGGAAGACGTCAAGGTGGCGGCGGAAGTCAGCGGCTCGCAGATGTACCACTACTTCCCCGACAAGAACGAACTCGTGCAGGCGGTCATCGACTACCAAGCCGACACCATCGTCAAGCACAATCGGCAGACCCTCGGCAGCCCGAAGGGAGTCGAAGCCTGGCGGAAGATGGCCGCCTCGGCCGGGTCTACACCAGCCGATGAGCACGGACACGAAGATGTTCCGCGGCTGGCCTGCCGAGGCCCTGGAGTTCTGCGAAGGTCTCGAAGCCGACAACTCCAAGGCCTACTGGACCGCCCGTAAGGACGTATACGAGACGGTCGTGCTCTCTGCGATGAAGGCGATCCCTGCCGAATTGGCCCCCGAGTTCGGAGACGGCAAGGTATTCCGTCCCAATCGGGACGTCCGCTTCGGTACCGACAAGTCCCCGTACAAGACGCACATCGGATCCGTCATCGGTGCCAGCTATCGGGACGGCAGGTTGACAGGCCGGTCAAGGAGACGACCGTCGAGGAAGGTGTCGACTTTCTCGTTGTAGAACGCGATCAGCCCGGCGATCGGCAGCAGTTGGCGGGTCGGGAAGTCGTAGGTCCAGGCGATGTCGGAGTAGCTCGTGTCACCGAGGTGCGCGGTCCAGTAGCCGCTGGTGGTGCCCTTATAGGGACAGGCGGTCAACGTGTTGGTCGGGGCGAGGTGGGTGAAGTCGACTTCAGTGCGGTTGAGGTAGTAGCGGGTCGGCAGCCCGGTCTCGAACACCATCACCGGCGAGCTCGATTCGGCCAGCACGACGCCTTCGAGCTCGATGCGGACGCTGCGGGTGGACCGCAGCGCGTCGACGCGGGTGTAGGGGTCGCGGGCGTGGACGAAGACCTGCTCGTCCTCCTCGAACCAAGCGTCCAGGGAATCCCACTCGAACCGCGCCCGTCCGGCCAATCCCTCGACCGTGGCGTCGTTGCCGTAGATCCGCAGCGCGGCCGGCCGGACAATCTCGCCGACTTGTAGGGCGTAGCGGCGGGCGGTGCCGCGGCTGAGCTTCTGCTCGTGCTGCTCGTCGACCAGCACCGCGGGGTCGATGTCGGCTAGCGGGATGTAGTACTGCGGGTAGTGCGACCACTCCCATACATACAGCGCCGACATCGTGTCGAGAACGGTCTGCCCAGCCAGTGTCGCCCTGATCCGGCGAGGGACCGGCGCGGTGTGGTTTACCGGCGGCAGCGCCGGCGGATAGTCGCCGGTCACGGGGTGGCTCCGGCCGCGGCGAGCAGACCCTGAAAGTCTTCGTCGCACGGTCCGCACGCAGCCAGGTGCGCGGCGACGCCGGGATAGCGGTAAGACGCCAAGCCGGGGGCGTCCTCGAGGACCATCTCGACGTAGACGTGCAGGATCTCCAGTGCCTGCTCGCAGCCGACATCGCGGGGATCGGCGGCCAGGAACCGATCCAGCCCGGGCCAGTCGCTCATGATCGCCTCGCGTGACCGTCTGTGCCAACCCCAGTTGGCTCTAGTGACGGCAATCACTTGTCCTGCATATCTAACTCCAAGTGTTAGGAGTGATGGCGGGGATGGCACTCAGCGTCGGCTCTGCCCGACCTCGATGAGGTGACCGTCGGGGTCACGCAGGTAGCAGCGGATCTCCGGGCCACGATCGATCGGTTCGGTGAGGAACTGCGCGCCCTTGGCCGACCAGTCGGCGTATACGGCGGCGATGTCGGCAACACGGATATTCAGGAACGCGCTGACCCGGTCCAGATCGTGCGGGGCCTCGAGCGTGATCGAGGGTTTGTCGTCCGTGGGGCCGCCGCCGGTGTTGATGATGATCCAGCTGTTGGCCAGCGCCACGATCGTCGGCTCGCCATCCATCAGCGCCTCGCCACCGAGCACCTCGGTGTAGAAGGCCCGCGAGCGGTCGACATCGTCGGAGACGAGGAAATGGGTGAGCACGATGCCCTCGGCTGGGGCGGGAAAGTCTGCCACGACGCAACTCCTATAGGTGATGCGGGCGGGGCGAGTGCCGCCCCGTCACGGACTGGGCCCTGGGTGTGAGCGGCAGCTCCGGCGATGGCGTCGGCGCGCTTGGCGACGGGCCCAGGAACGCCCCGCCGGCCCCAGGCGCGAGGATCACGCAGTGCCCGCACCGCTTGCGTGAGCTCTTTGCCGGCGGGTCTCATCGGCAGGTGACCGCCGGCTCAGGGGTGGGCGCGCAATTCCCGTTCGGTCTGGGCGTAGACGCGTTCCTGGCCTTCGGCGTCCTGGGACTTCTTCGAGGACTTCTTCAACTTCGCGGAGCTGTAGTAGCCCCCGGTCGCGGTCGCGAGCTCCGGATCGGCCATCAGCCGCACGCAGCCGCGTGACCCCTTCTCCGGAGGCCCGACGAACGGATTGGTCAACGCCTCAATGATCTTGAACGGCCCGCCGGCCTTGCTGCCGAGGGTGGTTTTGACCGCGCCCGGGCTGACTGCGTTGAACGTCAGGCCCTCGCCCTCATGGCGGCGAGCTTGGGCGTAGGTGTACATCAGGGCCAGCAGTTTGGCATCGGCGTAGGCCTGGATCTGCTTGTACTTACCCGGGTAGCTCCAGTCGGTGACCGGCTTGCCCCGCGACTCGATCAGGGCGGTCATGTTGACCACCCGCGAGGGCGCGGCGAAATCATCAGCTCCCTTCCGGAGCAGGTCGAGCAGCCCGTCGGTCAGTGCCGCCAGCGCGACGTGATTGATGGCGATGGTCCGCTCGTACCCGTCGGCGGACAGCGCCTTGCTGGCGAACGCGGCGCTCCGGCGTTGTTGACCAGTCCGTTGAGTCCCTTCGGCGCGGCCTCGCGCACCGCGTCGACCAGTTCCCGCACGCCGGCCAGGGAGCCGAGGTCTCCGGCCACGGCCAGGTACCGGCCTTTGCCGTTGCCGTTGGCGACCAGCAGGTCGACAGCGCGGCGGGCCTGGTCGGCACCGCGGGCGTGCACCAGCACAGTCGCCCCACTGTTCCCGATGCCTTGGGCTGTCTCATGGCCGATACCGCCCTTGGCGCCGGTGACTAGCACGGTCTGCCCGTCCAGCCGGCCGGCGAATTGAGCGTCGAACTTGCTCATGGTCTCTCCTTGAAGACGTCTAGTAGGAGTGAGTCGTGTAGCCCACTCTGTCAGTATCGAAGTGGGTTGTCAAACTCAGAAACCTGGGCCGTAACGTCATGGTCAGCCACGCCCGAGAGCGACTGCCCGACTCGCGAGGATCTCGATCAGGTCGGCGACAAGAATGTCGACGTGACCGTCGCCTGCCAGAGTGGCCCATTCGACCAGGTCCCGGGCCGAACGAGGTGAGCCGGAACGTTGCGCTGCCGCCGCTGCGCCTTCGATCTCGGTGACCACGTCTTTGGCTCGTTGTTCATCGCGTCCGACTACCAGTACGTACGCGCCGCGGCTGGCGAGGGCCAACGCAGTAGCCCTGGCGATCCCGCTCGTCGAGCCCGTAACCAGCGCTGCCTTGCCCTTTAGATCAGTCATACGATGTGATGTCCCCTCGCTCCAGAATGGGTGGCGCGCCTCAGTCTGATCGCCTGGCACTGGGTTGTAAAACTCAGAATCCCTGCTAGCATTGGTGCATGGTCAACGAAACGAGTGACCGCCCGAGGCTCACCGCCAAGGGCGCACGCACCCGGGCACGGATAGTGGAGGAGGCCGCCGCCCTGATCCATGAGCGCGGGGTGGCGGGCACCACCCTGGACGACGTCAAGGCGGCGGCGGAAGTCAGCGGCTCGCAGCTGTACCACTACTTCCCCGACAAGGACGACCTCGTGCAGGCGGTCATCGACTACCATGCCGACGCCATCGTCAGTCGCAACCGGCAGGCCCTCGGCAGCGCGAATGGAGTCGAGGCTTGGCGGAAGATGGTGATCACCGCCGCGAAGCGCACCAAGGCAAAGGGGGGCTGCGCACTTGGCTCGCTCGTTGGCCAGCTCGCCGAGAATGACCCCGAGGCCCGCGCGCTCATCGCGTCCGGGTTCGATCAGTGGGCAGCCGCCATCGGCGATGGACTGCGATCCCTTCATGCCGAGGGGAAACTTCCGCCCGACGTTGACCCGGACGACCTCGCCATTACTCTGCTCGCCACGCTCGAAGGAGGGCTTCTACTCGCCCAGGTTCAACGGAGTACCCGCCCGTTCGAAACTGCGGTCAATACCCTCCTCGCCCTTGCCATCGGCAGATGAGCCCAAGCCGGGTTCATTCACAGCCATCGCCGAGGTCGGCTCACGGCTTTTGGATAAAGCAGTTGCCTGAGCACGATTTGATTCTTCACCCGCTGCCATTCGACGGTGCGGACACGTGGTTGCGCCCGGTGGGTTGTTCCGGGTTGGCATTTCGTGAGCTCATCTTGCCGACCCTGACCCAACGTCTACCTGCACGTCCTGGACCGCGAGCTGTCCGCGCGTGGCGTGGGCGAGCTGGTGCGCTACGCCGATGACGGCGTGGTGCTGTGCCGCAGCGCGGCACAGGCCCGGGCGGCCCTGGACGCCGTGGGGGAGATCCTCAGCGGCCTCGGGCTGCGGCTGCACCCGGGTCGCGTCGGGGCGGACATCCGCGAGGTGATCGCGGACCTGAACCCGCTGCTGCGCGGGTGGGGCAGCTACTTCCGCACCGGGAACGGTCAAGAAGCGGGGCCGGCACCTGCACGCCGGGTAGGCCCGGGTGTGGACAGAGGAATGGTTCAACGGGCACGGGCTCTACCGGCTCCGCGGCACGATCCGTTATCCGAGGGCAGCGTAACCATGCACAGAAGATCATCGGTAAGCCGCATGCGGAAAAACCGCACGTACGGATTGAAAGGGGGATGGGAAACGGGCCTGCTCAGGCACCGCGCCCCTGACTACCAATGGCCGGTTACCCGCAGCTTGGACTCGACCGTCAGCTCTGCTTCGCCCTGTACACGGCGAGCCGCGCGGTCGTTCGCTCCTATGCGCCGCTCCTCGAGGACGCCGGCCTGACCTACCCGCAGTACGTCACGATGCTCGTGCTGTGGGAGGACCCCGGCCTGCCCCGCTCGATCGGTGAGCTTGGCGAGCGGCTGCACCTGGACAGCGGCACGCTCACCCCGCTGCTGAAACGACTGGCCGCCATGGGGTATGTGACGCGGCCCGGGACGCCCAAGACGAACGGCGGGTCCTGGTAACCGTCACCGCCGAAGGGCTCGCCCTGCGCGACCGCCTGGCCGCCGTCCCGGAGTCATTCCTGGCCTGCCTGGGCATGGATGTTGCCGACACCGGCGCGCTCCGCGACCAGTTGACCGCGCTGACCGCGTCCCTCGAGGCCGGCGCCTGCTGACGGTAGAGGCCTGCCCGCTGGGCACCGGCCCATCGCCAGGGGTAACCGTCGGGTTACGATTTCCCTGTGGCAGGCGAGAGCTATGACGTCATCGTGATCGGGACCAGCCAGGGCGGACGGTTTCCTGCCCGCTGACCTCGCGAAGGCGGGCAAGAAGGTGGCGCTCGTCGAGCGTGATCACCTCGGCGGCGTCTGCGTCAACACGGGATGCACCCCGACCAAGATGATGGTCGCCAGCGCGCGCCTCGCCTATCAGGTGCGGCGCGGCGCGGCGCGGAGTACGGCGTGCGGACCGGTCCGGTGTCGGTGGACCTGGCCGCGGTGCGCGAGCGCAAGCGGGCCATGGTCGCGGGCGCGCCGCGAGCCTCAGATCACGCAGCCACGCCGCAGCACCTAACACTTTGCTGTTGTAGTACCAGATCATGGAATGTCGCCTCGTGTATCACGAGACGATATTGGTGGGTCGCGCTTATCGTCTAAAGAATAGCGAGATATCCGGCTTCCTCTGGGCGGACGATGGACGCGGAAACGGCGCGGAAACGCCGCGCCCCGCCACGGGAATACCCGGGCGGGGCGCAGCGCATGGCGGAGCATGGTGGAGCTGCTCGCGTCGCATCGCCATCTGCCGGTGGTGCCTACGGCCCACGGGGACCTTACCGTTGGTGCCACCGCCAGCGCCGGCGCCAGTTCCGGCGGCGGGCATCCCGCCGGGAACGGCGGCCTTTTGCTGTGCGGTGTTGAACGTGACGGCGGTGGCGACGCCATTGCCGTCGGTGGTCACGTTAGCAGGATCGGTCAGGCCGAAGGTCTGGCAACCCAGGTTGGCGAACGAGGCCGCCAGCCGGGCACCGAGGAAGGTGGCCAGGGTATTGCCGACCGCAGGGACAGGAGAGGCGCCGGTCTCCTTGGCCGCGTCAAGTTGCAGCGTGACGGGCTGGATGTTGACTATGTCCTGGCAGTACGTGGCCGCGTTCTGGTCCTTGTTCGTGTTGGCGGCCAAGAGCGGCTGGTCGGTCATCATACGGAAGGTGTTGGTCTTGCCGATGCTGAACTGGCCGGCCACCATCAGCTGCGGGTCGTTGACCGGCAGCAGCGCGCGGGTGCCCTGCTGGTTTTGGCGGGCGCTGAGCGCGTTGAGCGTCAGTGATCCGTCGGTCCCGTTGGGGCTGGTCGTGTCGGGTGCCGTGAACGGGGTGCAGCCCAGCGCCGGGTCCACGAAGTGGCCGAGCAGCGCGTCGTCGCTGCCGTTGCTGATGGCCGCGGCGCCTGCCATCGCGTTCTTGTTCGCGGGCGTGTTCTGCGCGGTCTGGCCGTTGCCGTTAAGCAGGTAGGTGGAGATGACGTTGTCGCTCTGGTCCTGGTCGATCAGGTCGAAGCTCTCCGTCGTCTCGCACGCCTGCCCGTCGGTGCCGGTGCCAAGCGCGGGCACCCGCAGCGTGCGGCGCGCGATCTGGGCGTTCGCGTCGGCGTAGAACGAGGCCGCGTTGCAGGCCGAGGTCTGCGCGATGACCGAGGTCCCGAACGCGTCGAGGCACCGGCCCTGGAACGCCCCGTTGCCTTCGAGGACGAGGTTATTGCCGTTGAAGCCGACGTTGATGATGACCTGCGCGCCCCGGGGAAGCGCCGGCGGCGTGGGCGTCACGGCAGCGGTGGTGCCCTGGGTGATGACCAGCGGGTCATAGACGGAAAGCCTGCCGTTCGACCCCAGGATGGTCGCCTCGACGAACGCTGCCTCGCTGGCGTTGGACTCCGAGCAGCCGTCGCTCAGCTGCCATGGCGTGGC
>CAWFXW010000038.1:0-12955 GCA_963819785.1 uncultured Actinomycetes bacterium
TCAACAGCTTCACCCACACACTCGCATCCTTCCTGACCACCGCGCGCGTCGTCTTGCGCACGTACGGTCGCGGCTGCGCGGGCAGGACCTGTTCACCAACGGGAAGTCCTTCGCCGGCCAGATGACGAAGATCCTGCTCGACCGCGGCGTCCCCATCTGGCTCGACACCGCCGTCGAAGACCTGGTGGTGGAGGACGGCCGGGTCGTCGGCGTGCGCGCCGTCCGCGACGGGACACCGGTGCTGATCCGGGGACGCCGCGGAGTGCTGCTCGGCCGGCGGGCGGTACGAGCGCAACCCCGAGATGCGGCTCGGTACACCGCCGCGACCCAGCCAAGCGACGGCCGGTGGACGTGGGGCAACCCCGGCAACACCGGCGAGGTACTGGCGGCGGCGATCGCGCTCGGCGCCAAGACCGAGTACATGGACGAGGCGATCTGGCTCCCGTCCCCGCGCAAGGAGATGGGCGGGTCCACCCTGACGATCGCGCGGCATTACCCGCACGCCATCTTCGTGAACAACCGCGGCCAGCGGTTCGTCAACGAGGCCAACTCCTACGTCGAGGTCGGCCGGGCCATGTACGCCAGCAACAGCGTCCCCTGCTGGCTGATCTTCGACGACGCCTACCGCCGCTCGGTGCCGTGGGTGAACCACATGCCTAAGTTCCGTGACATCGCCACGGTGCTACCCGGCCGCCTGCCGCGGCAGTGGCTGGCGGACGGCTGGATCAAGCGGCAGGCACCATCGAGGACCTGGCGCGGCTGACCGGCCTCGACCCGCAGGCCCTCGCCGGCACCGTGAGCCACTTCAACGAGGGGGCCGTCGCGGGCACCGACCCGGACTTCGGGCGCGGCGTCTCGGCGTATAACAAGCACCTGGGCGACCCCGGGCATAAGCCGAACCCGTCCCTCGGCCCGGTCGCCGAGGCGCCTTTCTACGCGGTGCCGATCTACCCGGGAGACGTGGGCACGATGGGCGGGGTGGTCTGCGGACGAGCACGCCCGCGTGCTCGACCACGACAACCGGCCGATCCCCGGGCTGTACGCGGCCGGCAACATGGCGGCCTCCGTCTTCGGGCGCACGTACCCGGGAGCCGGGGCGAGCATCGCCAACACGACGGTGTTCGGCTACATCGCCGCCCGGCACATGGCCAGGGGGGCGGGCGGGCACGCAAGCGCGGCCCCGCTAGGCGGCCAGGGCGAGCGGGGAAGCGGGCCGTCATCAGGCTCCGGGAGATCTCCGCCGCGGTCCACATGACCAGCGGGCGCAGCTCCTTCGCGCGCACCTGGTCACGCGGCCCGCAGACCGAGCCGCGGCGACAACCTCGTCGAAGCTGCGGATCGGGGCGGCGACGCACGCGACCCCGGGCACGGCTTCGTCCCGTTCGGTCGGCGTATCCCGCGCCGCGGATCGCGGCGATCGCCGCCTCGAGGGCGGCCGGCGTGGCCAGGCTCGCCAGCGTCCGCCGGCGCAGGCCCGTCGCCAGGTACTCGGTGACGGTGGCCTGGGGCGAGTAGGCAAGCAGCGCCTTCCCGACCGCGGTGCAGTGGGCCGGGAAGCGCCCGCCGACCCGGGAGGGCAGCGTGTCGGCGAGGCAAGGCCGAAGGCACCGCCAACCTTGTCCAGGTAGACGACATCCTGCTGGTCGAGGACGGCGAGGTGGACCACGTGGCCGGTCCGTTCCCGCAGTTCGTGGATGATCGGCCGCGCGACCGACGTGATCCGGCTGCGGTGCGTGACCAGGCTGCCGATTTCGAACATGCGCAGGCCGAGTGCGTACCCGTCGTCGTGACGCTTCAGCCAGCGGGCGCTGACCAAGCTGCTGCAAGATCCGCTGCACCGACGAGCGGGGGATGCCGCTGCGCACGCTTACCTGTCCGGCGGTCAGGGCTTCGGAGGAGCGCTCGAAGACGCTGAGGATCAAGACGACTCGATCGACCATGCTCGACGGTGCTTCCGACATGTGAGACCTCCTCGTCTCTGCTTCTGTCTCCACTGTGCGATTTACTCAGGAATCCGGGCGGAGCGCTTTTCATAACGAGAGACCGGGGCCGACCAAAGGCCGACGAGGGCGTCAACAAGCCCGCTGCCGACCTTGCGCCATGTCTTTCCGCTGGCCGGGGCATCCGCCAGACCGCGTTCGAAATCGGCGCAGGTCTGGATGAGGATGTGGCCCGCCATCAGCGCTCGCTCGCGGAAAACGGGGCCGGGCAGCTCCGCCGTCGAGGCCTCCAGGCCGCGGATGACCTGCTGCAGCGACGCCGAGACGGCCTCCTCCAGCTGGATGTTCCGCAGCACCGGGTCCGCCATGATCTGCGCGTTGAGGCGCGCGTACCAGGTCGGTGGCCTTCTTGCCGCCAGGGTGTCTGTGTAGGGGAAAACCAGGCACCGGACCCATTCCCGCAGCTGCGCCGAATCACCGATCTGGTTCACCATGGCGGCGCGCAAAACTTCGGCTTCTCCGTCGAAGCGGCGAATAAGGGCACGGATCAATTCGTCCTTGGAGCCGAAATGGTACCCAACCGCCGACGTATTTCCCTGACCCGCGGCGGCGCCGATCTGACGGTTGGAAACGGAAGAGATCCCGTGCTCGGCGAAGAGCCATTCAGCCGCGTCGAGAATGAGCGTTCTGGCCTGTCCCTTTCCCTCCGCCGTACCGGTCTGGCTCACGCTGTCCCTGGCCTCCTGCCTGACGTCGACGGTCGTCCGCCCACCGCAGACAGATTAACGGGTGGGGCGGTGAGCGGGAATTTCGCGTCATCGTGCCTCATCTCATCCTCGGCGCGCGCCCGATGATCCCCGCCACCTCGAGGTCGGCGATCTCGGCCGCGTCCACTCCGAGTTCGCTGAGCACCTCGTGGTTGTGCTCGCCGAGCAGCGGAGCGGGGCTGCGGTGAAACCGGGCCGGGCCGTCGGACAGGCGCATCGGGATGGTGCTCTGCCGGGCGGGCGGCCCCACCGGGTGCTCGGTCACCTCGAAGAAGCCGCGCGCCCGTAGCGGCGGCAGCTCGGCCTGGCGATGCGGCTGCAGCACCTTCGCCACCGGCACCCCCGCCCCCCACAGCGATTCGACGATCTCGTCCCTGGTCCGGTCCGCGCACCAGGCCGCGAGGTGCTCATCGATCACGTCGTGGCGGGCCCGGCGGCCTGCCGCGGTGGACAGTTCCGGGTCGGCGGCCCAGGCCGGGTGGCCGAGGGCGCCGGCCAGCGCGGCCCACTGCTCATCGGTGGCGACCGCGACGGCGACCCACGCGTCCAGGCGGCCGAACTCGTCGGTGTCGGCCGACCGGTACAGGTTCTGCGGCGCCGCCAGCGGCCCCCGGTTGCCGTCCCGGTGCAGCAGGGCGCCGAACGCGGAGTACTCGATCGGCTGCGCGGCGGCGATGCTGATGGCCGCCTCCACCATGGCCGCTTCCACCAGGACGCCCTCGCCGGTGCGGCGCCGGTGTTCCAGGGCGAGCAGCAGGCCGTTGAGCGCGTGCAGGCCGGCGTTCGGGTCGCCGAGCGAGTACGGCTCGACCGGGTTGTCGTCCGGGTACCCGGTCAGCCAGGTGAGGCCGGCCGCGTCCTCGATGACGTAGGCGAACGCCGGGTTGTCACGCATCGGGCCGGTCAGGCCGAATCCCGGCATGCGCACCATGACGATGTCCGGGCGCAGCGCCCGGACCCCGTCGTAGTCGAGCCCGATCTGGTCGAGGACCCGCGGCGTGTAGTTCTCGACGATGACGTCGCTGGTGGCGATCAGCTTCTTGAGCAGTTCCAGGCCGCGCTCGGTCTGGAAGTCAACCGTGACGCTCTTCTTGTTGGTGTTGAGCGCACGGAAGATGGGGCACTTCTCCCACCACTGGTCCTCGGTCACCGGAATCCCGGCGATCATGCGGGCGCCGTCCGGCCGGGTGGTGGATTCCACGTGGATCACCTCCGCGCCGAGCATCGCCAGGATGTGCGTGGCGGAAGGCCCGGCCCAGAAGGCGGTCAGGTCGAGCACCCGCAGGCCGGCGTACGGCAGCTCGGTGCCGGCAGCGGATCCACACGGACGCGGTGCCTGGGGCGCCGCGGCGGCGGTGTCCCGCCAGGTGCCGCTGTGCTCGCCGGTCCGCGGGGCCGGCCGCGCCGGGAGCAGCACGTCAGGGATGAGCCGGTACGGCCCGGCCGGCTGCAGGAACCCCTCGCGCCGGGTTGCGGCGGAATACCTCCCGCTCCCGCATGTGCTCAAGCTCGGTGACGGTCGCGCCGCTGCTGACCGGCGCGTTGGGGATGCGGAAGGCCGTGGCCAGGTCCCTGATGTCCGCGACCGTGCGGTCGGCGATCCAGTCGCGCAGCTGCGGTGCGTACCGCTGGGTGAGCTCGCCGATGCGGACCGGCGCGGCGGGGTCGATCCACTCCGGGTGGCCCACCATGGCGCACAGGTCGAACCACTGCTGTGCGGTGCCGCACCCGAGGGCGACAAGCCCGTCCTTGGCCGCGGCGACGCCGGGCTGGAACAGCGAGCGCTCGGTCCGCCAGGGCCGGTGCAGCGTCTCGAAGAAGGTCACCGGATAGTAGGTCAGGCACAGCACCGCGACTTCGAGCATCGACAGGTCGATGAGCTGCCCCGCGCCGGTCTCGCGCGCGCCCGCCAGCGCGGCCTGGATGCCGACGGCCGCGTACGCGCCGGACAGCCACTCCCCCACCTGGCCGCCGACGTGCACCGGCGCCCGGTCGGGCGCGCCCCGGCCCAGGCCGACGATCCCGCCGGACCAGGCCTGGAGGGTGAACTCGGTGGCGGGCCGGTCCCGCCACGGTCCGTCAAGGCCGAACGGCGTTATCGCGGCCACCGCCAGGTGCGGGTGGGCGGACAGCAGCGACTGCGGGGTCGCCGACGGCCGTCACCGGCCACGCCGGCGGCCGGGCCGGGCGACCACACCACCGCGTGCGCGCGGTCGAGCAGCTCGTCGAGGTCCGCGGCCGCCCGTTCGCCGTCCGGTCCGAAGACGACGCTCTGCTTGCCGCCCGCGAGGTAGCTGAACAGCGGGGCGTCCCGGCCGTCCGGTGGCAGTTCCCCGGAGGCGGTCCAGCGGCGCAGGGCGTCACCCTCGGGCGGCTCGACCTTGACCACCGCGGCCCCGCCGTCGGCCAGCAGCCGCGTGCAGTACGCGCCCGCGATCCCGCTGGACAGGTCGACGACCAGGTAGCCGTCGAGCGGGCCAGCGGCCGTATCGCTCACGCGGGTCGCTCATGACGGGCGCTCCTCGTCGGTCCGGGCGCGGCCCAGACCGGCTGAGCCGGAAGTCGGGCGGGAACTGCGCGTCGTTGTCCTTGACCGCGTTGGTGAGCCCGCGCTCGAATACGTCCGTGTCGAGCATCATCTCGGTCCGGTCCGGGCGGGCGTAGCGCCCGAGCGACTCGAACAGGCCGGTCAGCATCGACCCCATGCTGCTCGCCCTGGAACTGCTTGTACAGCTCGAAGAAGAGCTTCTGCTGGAACACCGTGTCGGTCGGCCGGTTGCGCGAGCAGGCCAGCGCGTACTTCTCGGTCTCGGCCTCGAGCTGGTCGCGCGGTACGACCTTGTTGAGGAAGTTGCAGTCGTACATCTCGGCCGCGGTGAACGGACGCCCGGTGAAGACCATCTCCTGGAACTTGCGCAGGCCCATCGTCTGCACCCAGGTCCACATGCGCGGGCCCCAGCCCTGGTAGCGGAACGAGGCGTGGCCGAACAGGGCGTCGTCGGACGAGATCACCAGGTCGGCGTCCCCGGCCTGGTAGAAGTGCCACCCGTAGCAGTAGCCCTTGACCTCGACGATGCTGATCTTCTTGAACTCCTGCAGGCTCCGGCAGCCGCCGCGCGGATTGGCGAACCACTGGGTGAGCTGCGCGCCGCCGCGGAACGAGTCGGCCGGCGGCAGCCGCACGTCGTCGTCCGCCGTGAGGTGGTACTCGGCCAGCCGGGGGCCGTCGTCCTCGCCGTTCAGCGCCTCCATGAACTCCGGCAGGTCGACCCCGCTGCCGAAATCCTGGCCGAGGCCGCGGATGACGAGCACCTTCACGTCGTCGTCGATGTTCGCCCGGTGCAGCAGCTCGGCGTAGCGCAGCCGGGCCGCGCTGGTGGGCGCGTTCAGCCGCTCGGGCCGGCTGAGGGTGATGGTGGCGATCTTGGTGGCCGGGTCCTTCTCGTAGACGACGATCTCTTCCGGGCTCGGGTATGCGGCAGCGGGCAACGGAGACTCCTCGAAGTTGATCGGGTCAGCCGATGGGGACGCCGGGGGCGGACGTCAGCAGCTCCGGGCCGTCGCTGGTGACCAGCACGGTGTCGCGGCGGAAGGCCGCTCCGGTGCCTGCTTCCCACACGTAGCCGGTGAGGGCGAGCACCATGCCCGCCTCGATGCGCTCGTCCCGCGCGGTCCGCGGCAGCCCGCCGGTCACCACCGGCGGGTCGAAACCGAGGCCGAGCCCGCGGGCGACCGGCATCGGCGGCAGCGGCTCGCCGGCCCCGGTGTAGCCGTCAAGCAGGTCGCTGGCGGGGGCACCCGGGCGGCAGGCCGCGAGCAGCCGTGTCCCACACCCGGTCGCACCGCGCGGCCAGCGCCTCCGGTACCGCGCCCGCCCCGTCGCACCGGCCGACGGCATAGGTCCGGCCGACCTCGGCGATGTAGCCGTGCGCGACGACCCCCGCGGTGAAGGCGACCAGGTCGCCGGCGGCGGCCCGGCCGTCACCGCCCGCCCGCCGCCAGGGATGCTCCCGGCTGGTGACGACAGGCCGCGTCCTGGACCGCGGGGGTGGTCGCCCCGCCCGCGGCGGCGGCCTCGAGCAGCACCCCGGCCAGCTCTTTCTCTGTCGCCCCGGGCCGCAGCTCGGCGACCGCCTTGGCCAGGCTGGTCTCGGCCACCGCGACCGCCTGGCGCAGCACGGCCAGCTCCTCCGCGGTCTTGATCCTGCGCGCCGCCCGCATCGCCACCTCGCCGTCGACGAGCTCGGCGGCGGGAAAGGCGACCGGCAGCAGCTGGGCGAAGGTCGGCGACATGGCGTCGGTGCCCACCCGGCGCGCCCCGGCGGTGCCCTCGACGCGCCGCAGCACCTCGATCGTGTTCATCGGGTTCCAGGTGAGGCCGAACAGGTTCTCCCGTGGGATGTCCTCGGGAATCCCCTCGTCCCAGGTGCTGAGCAGGTGGATGGACCCGGTGGAGCGCACCAGCATGCAGGCGGGGCCGAACGATGACGTGCCGGCCGTCCAGAGGGTGGGGGTGCCGGTCACGTAGCGCACGTTGGCGGTCCGTCCCAGCACGAGAACGTCGAGGTCATGGGCTTTCATCTGGGCCAGCGCGCGCTCCCGCCGCCCGAGGCGGAGTGCGCGGTCGTCCGGCCGGATCTCAGTCGCCATAGGGCGTGTAGGGGTAGTCGGAGAGCATGATGTACCCGTCATCGGTGATCAGCATGACTTCCTCAGCGCGGTAGCCGCCGGTGCCGTCTTCCCAGACGATCGGCTCGAGTACGAGGATGTTGCCTGCCTCGAGGACCAGGCCCTGGTCGAACTGGTCGCCCAGGTCGGTGCCGACGAACGGCATCTCGGCCGCGTCGACCCCCAGGCCGTGCCCGAGGTAGAAGTGCTTGACCCACGGCCTGGTGCCGTCGCCGTGGGCTTCGATCGCCGCCTTGGTCAGGTCGGCGCCGGTCGCGCCGGCCCTGGTCACCTCGAGGACCGCGTCCCTGATCTCGGTCCACCGCCGGAACTGCGCCCGCTGCCGCGGCGACGGATCCTGGCCGACGACCCAGGTGCGGCCGAAGTCGGAGCAGTAGCCGCCCCAGCTGACGCTCACGTCGACCCACAGCACGTCGCCGCGGACCAGCTCGCGCTCGGTGGTCAGCAGCGGCAGCGCCAGGTCGCCGTGGATGGTCCAGACGCCTTCCGCCCGGCTTGGCGGCATCACCTGCCAGATCGGGTCGAGCACGTTGGCGGTCGCGCCCAGCTCGAACGCGCGGCGGACGAACCGGCCGGACAGGTCCACCTGGCGGACGCCGGGCGCCACCGCCCGTTCGACGTCGGCGATGGCCTCCTCGGTGATCCGCAGGGCCCGCCGCATGCAGGCCAGCTCGTCGGCGGTCTTGGTCGCCTTGGCCGCGCTGACGATCCGCCCCGCGTCGACCAGGCCGCCGGGGAACAAGCGGTGCTGTATGCGCCGCATGGCCCCGGTGAGCTCGTCGACGGCGATCACCGCGCCGGCCGGCACCAGCTCCGCCAGCTGGGCGGCGAAGAGCTCCGCGCCCTCGTCGTACTCCAGGTACACCGGGTCGTGCAGGTGGCCGGCGGCCAGCTCCGGGCCGGGGCCGGCCCCCTCGCGGAACGGCATGAACAGGTGCGGTACCGGGTCGTCGGCCAGCACCACCGCGACCGGCCGGTCCACGTGCGCCAGCCCCGAGTCGCCCAGCGGCCAGCTCACGCCGGTGGCGTAGCTGACCTTGCTGTTGCCGATCAGGACCAGGACGTCCACGCCGTGGCGGGCCATCGCGGCGCGCAGCTTCTGCCCCGTCTCCCGCCGCATGCGGGCGATGTCGGGGACGTCAGGAATGTCGGTGACGGTCATCGCTCGCCTCGTTAGATGCCGAGGAAGGCTTGCACGTTGGCGCTGACGATCTTCTCCGCCCGCTCCGGGCCGACCGCGTCGACGACCGACGACAGCGACCGCCGGGAGTAGCCGAAGGTGCTCTCGTTGTGCGGGAAGTCCGAGGACCACATGATCTTGTCCGCGCCGATCTGGTCGATCAGGCTGAGCCCGAGCGGGTCCACCATGAACGAGGAGTACATGTGGGTCCGCCAGTAGTACCGGACGTCGTGCTCCACCGCGCGGGTGGTCATGTGCTGGTAGGACGCCAGCATGTGCTCGGCGTCCTGCAGCGCGGCCGGGACCCAGTTGACCCCGCCCTCGAACCACCCGATCTTCAGCCCCGGGTGGCGGTCGAGGATGCCGGTGAAGAGGTACTTGCCGAACATCTCGCGGAACGAGGCGACCTGGCAGATCATCGCCACCAGCATCATGTTGTGCTCGCAGGGCGTGCTCAGCCCGGTCTCGCCGATGTGGTGGGAGACGGCGACGCCGGACTCCTCGATCGCGTCCCAGACCCCGTTCATCGCGGTGCTGCCGTAGTCGATCGGCTGGCCGTCGTCGTCCTTGCCCGGGTTCAGGGGCAGCAGGAACGTCTTCAGGCCGAGCGCTTTCAGCTCGGTGAGCGTCCTGGTCGCCCCGTCGGCGTCCCACCAGTTGATCAGCCCGACCCCGTAGAAGCGTCCGTTGGCCCGCTCCTGCAGCTCGGCGATGTACTCGTTGTAGACGCGGAAGCACGCCTCCCGCAGCGCCTTGTCGGGAAAGTGCAGCAGCGCGAGCAGCGCGTTGGGGAAGGCGAGTTCCCGGTCGACGCCGTCGGCGGCGAGCTGCTCAAGCCGCGCGTCCAGGTCCGCGGTGCTCGACCCCTTCAGCGGGTCGTACTGCATCAGCACGTGGCTGAACTGGGGCGGCAGGAACGACGTGTCCATGGCGCCGAGCTCGAAGGCGCCGTCGCGATACCAGATACGCGGCGCGCTTCTCCCGCATCGAGGCGGGCAGGCGCTCGTAGAAGATGTCCTCGGCCAGCGAGATGTGGTCGTCCGCGGAGAACACCTGCGTCCCCGGCGGCAGGCCGACCGGGCCGGCCCCGGAGGCCACGCGGTCCTTGGGCGCTCCGAACCCTTCCGGCGGGTAGAACGCAGTCGGTTCGGTCATGAGTGGTCATGAACGTGAGTGGAACACCAACCGCTCGACCGGTGTCAACCACGTGATTTAAAAGTCTCTCTGACCGAACGATCGCTCGTCTTCGCCTATACGCCGCTCCATCAGCGCTTATGTCGGGCCGGCGCAGATGCTTAGAATCAGTCAGTTGACTTAAGCGACTCGAGCAGGGTTACGGTCACCGTCAAGCGGCCGAGGACAGGAGAGCCATTCATGAGAGTCGCGGTGGACCAGGACAGATGCATTGCGGCAGGCCAGTGCGTCGCGGCCGCTCCTGATGTCTTCGACCAGCGGGACGAGGACGGCGTCGTCGTGCTGGTCAAGGCCACCCCCGACGCCGCCGAGGAGGACGACGTGCGGCGCGCGGCCGGGGTCTGCCCGGCGCTGGCGATCCAGATCCAGGACTGACCTCAGCCGGCCCGACAAGGAGCGAGATGACCTCTTCGCAGGCTCAGGACGCGACCGGCACCGCCGAGCACCCCGTTCTTCCCGATGAGCCGGGAGGCGGGCTGCCCGTTCGACCCGCCGCGCGCAGCTGCGGGAGGCGGCCGCGCAGCCACCCGGTCTCCCGGGTCCGGATCTGGAACGACAGCACCCCGTGGATCATCACCGGGCACGCCGAGCAGCGGGCCCTGCTGTCGGACCCGCGGGTGAGCGTGAACGACCGGCTGCCCGGGTTCCCGCACTGGCACGCGGGCATGGAGCAGGTGTCGACGCGGCGGGCCCCGTCGGTGTTCAACACCGACCCGCCCGAGCACACCCGGTTCCGGCGGATGATGACCGCGCCGTTCACGTTCAAGCGGGTCAACGCGATGCGCGCGGTGGTCCAGGAGATCACCGACGACCTCATCGACCAGATGCTGGCCGGCCCCCAGCCGACCGACCTGGTCGAGGCGATCGCGCTGCCGCTGCCGAGCCGGATGATCTGCACCATCATGGGCGTGCCGTACGAGGACCAGAAGACGTTCTCGGCCCAGGCCGTCGATCGGGATGCACAAGGACGTCGGCGTTCAGGCCCAGATGGCGTCCTTCCGCTGGCAGCACGACTACCTCGCCGACCTGGTAAGAGCCCGGATGGCCGAACCGCGCGACGACGTGGTCTCCGACCTGGCGCAGCGGGTAACCGACGGCGAGATCACGGTCGAAGAGGCGGCCGCCATGGGGGTCGGGCTGTTCGTGGCCGGCCACGAGACCAGCGCCAACATGATCGCGCTGGCCACCGTGGCCCTGCTCGAGCATCCCGACCAGCTCGCCATCCTGCGGGAATCCGACGACCCCCAGGTGGCGGCGACGGCCGTGGAAGAGCTGCTGCGCTACCTCGGCATCGTCCACATGGCACAGCGGCGGATCGCCAAGGAGGACATCGAGATCGGGGGCGAGACCATCAAGGCCGGCGAGGGCATCCTCATCGAGCTCGCCTCCGCGAACCGCGACCCCCGCGTCTTCCCCGACCCCGACGTTCTCGACCTGCACCGGCCGGCCTCGGCCCACCATGCGTTCGGCTTCGGCCTGCACCAGTGCATCGGCCAGCAGCTCGCGCGGGTCGAGCTGCAGGTGGTGTACGGCACGCTCTTCCGCCGCATCCCCACCCTGAGCCTGGCCACCACCATCGACAAGATCGAGTTCAAGCACGACGGCATCGCGTACGGGGTCTATCACCTGCCGGTCACCTGGTGACGAAGGGCGGAAGGCAACGTGAACGTAAACGAGCTAGACGGACGGGTCGCGATCGTCACCGGCGGAGCCGGCGGCCTCGGCCGCGGTATCGCCGCAGCGGTTCGTGGCCGAAGGGGCGCGGGTGGTCATCGCCGACCAGAACGTCGGCCCGGGCAAGGAGCTGGCGGAATCACTCGGCCCGGCGGCGGTCTTCCGCGCGGTCGACGTGGCCGACCCCGACGATGTCCGTGACCTGGTCGAATTCACCCTGCACTCGTTCGGCGGACTGCATGTGATGGTGAACAACGCCGGCGTCTCCGGCACGATGCACCGCAGCTTCCTCGACGACGACCTCGCCGACTTCAGCCGGGTGATGGGAGTGAACGTGCTCGGCGTGCTGGCGGGGACCACGCACGCGGCCCGGCACATGGCCACCGCCGGCGGCGGGTCGATCATCAACGTCAGCTCGATCGGCGGCCTGACCGCGGGCCGGTCGGTGATCACCTACCGGGCCTCCAAGGCGGCCGTGATCCACGCGAGCAAGTCGGCCGCGATCGCCCTCGCCGAGTACAACATCAGGGTCAACTGCATCGCGCCGGGCAACATCACGACCCCGCTGCTCGCGAGCTCGGTGGCGGGACAGGCCGACGCGGACGCGACGGTGGCGGTGACCCGGCAGAAGATGGCCGCCATGCGGCCGCTGCAGCGCGAAGGCACCGCCGCCGATGTCGCCGAGGCGGCGCTGTACCTGGCGAGCGACCGGTCGGCCTATGTGACCGGCATCGTCATGCCGGTCGACGGCGGCTCGGCGGCGGGAAGCACGGTCAACTTCGACCGCCTGGCGCAGCTGGGCGCTCTCCAGGCGCCGTCCGGATGACGGCGGACCGCACCCGGCCGCGGCACTGGGTCCGCCGGCACCGGCAAGGCCTCGACGCGCGAGCTGATCCTCGACACCGCCGAGCGGCTGTTCGCGGAGCAGGGGATCTTCGCGACGTCCAACCGGCGCATCGCCGAGGCGGCCGGCCAGGGCAACAGCTCGGTGGCGGGCTATCACTTCGGCAGCAAGGCCGATCTCGTCCGGGCGATCACGCGCCGCTTCACGACCGAGGTGGAACGTTCCCGGACGCAGATGCTGGCCGGCCTGGACGACTCGGCCGGACTCGAGGAACTGCTCGGCTGCCTGGTGCGGCCGTGGACGGACCGGTTCGAGGCGCTCGGCCCGAACTCGTACTTCGCCCGGGTGTGCGCCCAGGCCATGAACAGCCCCACCCTTCGGCCGATCGTGGTCGAAGAGGGCAGCCATTCGGACTCCCTGGAGCAGACCTGGGAGGCGCTCGACAAGTACCTTCCCGGCCGGGCCGACCTGAGCACCGAACTCCGCCGGGGCATGATGCAGCACCTCATCGTCTTCGTCTGCGCCGAACGCGAGGGCGCGCTCGCCGAGGGGCGTCCCACCAGCAGGCAGACCTGGACCGATGAAGCCAACGGCCTCATCGACGCCCTGCAGGGGATCATCACCGCCTCGATGACCGATCTCTCCCCGTCGCCCGTCCGGCGCAGGC
>CAWFXW010000039.1:0-21170 GCA_963819785.1 uncultured Actinomycetes bacterium
GGTGACCGCGGAATTGGTTTGACTAAGCGTCATATTTCTTGGTATACTTTCCCTTAGTTTACTATTGGCGCGCTTGCGATATTATGCAGGGTATAAAAGCTTATCATCCCGCCGGAGCTCTCGGTAGCCTCGATGCCGGTCAGCCAGCGAATCCCGTGCCCGCCTGCTCGGCCAGCACGGCAGGCCGCCCTGTCCGTGGAAACCCGCGAATAACCCTCGCGAACGCCTGGAATTCCTGTACCCGGAGTAAATGCGATCGCCATTTTCGCGCGCCGACCGGGAATTCCACCCGATAGCGGCCCGCCGCCGGCCCGAGGCACCCCTGCCCTGAGCGGGACGGGTCCCAAAAAGACCCGCCCTATTTTCTCCCTCAGGCCCACCCTAAGATATAGGGCACGACTCGAGAGGGAGCTTAGACATGCCGGGAACCGAACGTGTGGAGATCACCGGCCCGTACGGCGATCGCTACGACGAGATCCTCACGCCGCAGGCCATCGACCTCATCGCCGCCCTCCACGCCGAACTCGGCCCGCGCCGGTCCGAACTGCTGGCCGCGCGCCGCCGCCGCCAGACCGAACTCTCCGGTGGCGCGATGCTCGACTTCCTGCCCGAGACGGCCGGGGTCCGCGAGGACCTCACCTGGCGGGTCGCGCCGCCCGCGGCCGGCCTGGTCGACCGCCGGGTGGAGATCACCGGCCCGACCGACAAGAAAATGACCGTCAACGCCCTCAATTCGGGGGCGAATGTCTGGCTGGCCGACTTCGAGGACGCCAATACCCCGCTCTGGGAGAACATGATCACCGGCCACCTCAACCTCAAGGACGCGCTGGACCGGACCATCGATTTCGCCAGCGCCGAGGGCAAGGAATACGCGCTGCGGCCCGACGCCGAGCTGGCCACGATCGTGGTCCGCCCGCGTGGCTGGCACCTGGACGAAAAGCACATCCTCATCGACGGCGTGCGGGCCTCGGGCAGCCTGACCGACTTCGCGTTGTACATGGCCACCTGCGCCCAGAAGCAGATCGAGGCGGGCAAGGGACCCTACTTCTACCTGGCCAAGAACGAGAGCCACCTCGAGGCGCGGCTGTGGAACGACGCGTTCAACCTGGCCCAGGACGCCCTCGGCATCCCGCGCGGGACCGTCCGGGCCACGGTGCTGATCGAGACGATCCCGGCGGCGTTCGAGATGGAGGAGATCCTGTACGAGCTGCGGGAGCACTCGGCCGGGCTGAACGCGGGCCGCTGGGACTACCTGTTCAGCGTGATCAAGAAGTTCCGCACCCGCGGCCGCGAGTTCGTGCTGCCCGAGCGGAACTCGGTCACGATGACCGCCCCGTTCATGCGTGCCTATACCGAGCTCCTGGTCAAGACCTGCCACCGGCGCGGGGCGCACGCGATCGGCGGCATGGCCGCGTTCATCCCGAGCAGGCGCGATGCCGAGGTCAACGAGAAGGCCATGGCCAAGGTCAGGGAGGACAAGACCCGCGAGTCGGGCGACGGCTTCGACGGCTCCTGGGTGGCCCACCCCGACCTGGTCGCGCTGTGCAAGGAGGTCTTCGACGGCGTCCTGGGCAGCAACCCCAATCAGATCAGCAAGCAGCGCGAGGACGTGCATGTCACCGCGGAGGACCTGCTCGCGGTGAGCAAGACGCCGGGCGTGATCACCGAGGCCGGGCTGCGCAACAACATCAGCGTCGCGCTGCAGTACCTGGCCAGCTGGCTCGGCGGCAGCGGCGCGGTGGCCATCTTCAACCTGATGGAAGACGCGGCCACCGCGGAGATCTCCCGCTCCCAGACCTGGCAGTGGATCCACAACGACGTCGCCCTGGACGACGGCGTTGTGGTCAAGCGGGATCTGGTCGAGCGGCTCATCGACGAGGAGCTGTCCAAGATCCGCGCCACGACCGGGGCGGCCTTCGACGCCGAGCGGTACGGGCAGGCGGTCGCGCTGTTCACCGAGGTCGCGCTGGCCGACAACTTCGCCGAGTTCCTGACCATCCCCGCCTACGAGCGGATGCCCTAGCTGGGTTTCTGGTCGCCGGGCCTGGAAAGGGAGACAATCACACCACAGGGCTATCCCGGTGAGGTGCGGTCATGGGCATTGAGGCGCTGGTGCCCCGGATGCGGGACATCTGCGGCGCGGGCAACGTCGTCACTGATCCGCTGGAGCTGCGCACCTACGAGTGCGACGGGCTGACCTCGCACCGGTGCGTGCCCGCGCTGGTGGTGCTGCCCGGTTCGGCGGCCGAGGTGGCCGCGGTCGTGGCCGAGTGCGCCGGGGCGCGGGTACCGTTCGTGGCCCGCGGTAGCGGCACCGGCCTGTCCGGCGGCGCGCTGCCGCACCGGGACGGCGTGCTGATCGTGATGACCCGGATGCGTTCCGTCATCGAGATCGACCCGGTGAGCCGGCGCGCCGTGGTGGAGCCCGGCGTGACCAACCTGGCGGTGAGCAAGGCCGCGGCGCCGTTCGGCCTGTTCTACGCGCCCGACCCGTCCAGCCAGGTGGTGTGCTCGATCGGCGGCAACGTGGCGGAGAACTCCGGCGGGGCGCACTGCCTGAAGAACGGGTTCACCGTGCACCACGTGACCGGCCTGGAGATCGTCACGCCGTCCGGCGAGCTGACCTGGCTCGGCGACGGCACGGGTGTGACGGCCGGCTACGACCTGCTCGGCGCGTTCACCGGCTCGGAGGGCACGCTCGGCATCGTGACCAAGATCGTGGTCAAGCTGATGCCGGTGCCCGAGGTGGTGCACCTGCTGCTGGTCGCGTACGACTCGACGGCTGAAGGCGGTCGGGCGGTGTCCGACATCATCGCCGCCGGCATCGTGCCCGCGGCGATCGAGATGATGGACGCGCTGTCCATCGAGGCCGCGGAAGAGGCCGTGCACTGCAACTACCCGGCCGGAGCGGGTGCGGTGCTGCTGGTGGAACTGGACGGCCCGGCCGCGGAGGTCGAGTCGGAGCTGTCGACCGTGCGCGCGCTGTGCGAGGCGGCCGGGGCAACGGAGATCAGGGCGGCCGACGACCCGGCCGAGCGGGCGGCCATCTGGGCCGGGCGCAAGTCAGCGTTCGCCGCGGTCGGCCGGATCAGCCCGGCGTACATCGTGCAGGACGGCGTGGTGCCGCGGACCTCGCTCGGCGCGGTGCTGGCCCGGATCGCCTCGCTGTCCGCCGAGGCCGGGATCCGCGTCGCGAACGTGTTCCACGCCGGCGACGGGAACCTGCACCCGCTGGTGCTCTACGACGACAAGGTGCCCGGTCAGGCCGAGGCGGCCGAGGAGGTGTCGGGCGCGATCCTGGACACGTGCCTGGAGCACGGCGGCTCGATCACCGGCGAGCACGGGGTCGGGGTGGACAAGTCCCGGTACATGCCGAAGATGTTCGGCGCCGACGACCTGGACACGATGCAACTGGTCCGGTGCGCGTTCGACCCGGCCAGCCTGTGCAACCCGGGCAAGATCTTCCCCACCCCCCGGCTGTGCGGCGAGGTACCGGGCCACCGGCGGGCCCCGCATCCGGCCGTGGTGGCCGGACAGGCGGAGATCTTCTTAGATGGATACCGAACGGACCTCGGTTCCCGCCGCCCGCCCGGCCCTTGCCGCCGCCTGCCCGGCGCTGGCCGAGGGTACCGCCGCCGACGCCGTGGCCGGCGTAGCCCCCTCGTTCGTCGCCTCGCCGTCGTCGACCGCCGAGGTTGCAGCGTTGTTGCGGGCCGCGGCTGGGGCCGGCCTCGCGGTGGTGCCGCGCGGCGCCGGGACGGGGCTTTCCTGGGGGGCTCCGCCGTCCCGCTGCGACCTGGTCGTAGACCTGCGCTCGCTGGACCAGGTCCTCGAGCACGCGGCCGGCGACCTGGTGGCGCGGGTGCAGGCCGGCGCGACGATCGGGCAGCTTTCCGTGGCACTCGGTTCGGCCGGCCAGCAGCTGGCGCTCGACGTCCCGGCCGAGGCGACGGTGGGGGGGGTGGTCGCCACCGGCACCGCCGGGCCGCGGCGGTTCCGCTACGGCGCCCCGCGCGACCTGCTGATCGGCATCACCGTGGTGCGTGCCGACGGCGTGGTCGCGCACTCGGGCGGCAAGGTGGTCAAGAACGTGGCCGGCTACGACCTGGGCAAGCTGTTCGCCGGGTCGCAGGGCACGCTGGGCGTGATCACCGAGGTGACCTTCCGGCTGCATCCGCTGCCCGCCGCGGTGGCGTGGGTAACGGCGGAGTTCGGCCCGGCCGAGCGGGCTGGCGCGGTCGCGGCGGCGGCCGCGGCGGCGGGTTCGCCGCTGGTGCCGTCGGCGGTGGAGCTGGACTGGCCGGGCGGGTCGCAGCGGCCGCTGCGCGTCGGGGTGCTGCTCGAGGGCACCGGCCCCGGGGTGGCCGAACGGGCCAAGCAGATGTCCGAGTTGCTGGCGGCGCCGGGCGGATCGGTATCGGTCGCAGAGACGGCGCCCCCACGCTGGGGCGCGCTGCCCGATGCCGCGATCGTGGTCCGGGTCTCGTTCTGGGTGAGCGCGCTGGGCCCGGTGCTGGACGCGGTCGCCGGGGCGGGCGCGGACGCCGGGGTCCGGCCCGCGGTGAGCGGCCCGGTCGGGGCGGGCGCGCTGTACGCCTGCCTGGACCAGGGCACGCCGGACGCCGATGCGGTGCGGTTCGTGACCGCGCTGCGGGAGCGGGCCGCGGGCGCCCTGGGGTCTGCCGGTCCCCGCGGCGGTGTGACCGTGCTGGCCGCGTCGCCGGCGGTGTTCGCGGCGGGCGCGGACGGGGCGGTCCCGGGCCAGGCCCTGATGCGAGCCGTCAGGGATCAGTTCGACCCGGATCAGCGGATGTTCCCCGGCCGCGGTGCTAGCCCGGGGGGACGACCCCCCCAGACCCCCCCGAAACAAGGCGGAGGTGACTAGTGCAGGACGAGGACGCGCTGCGCGAGGTGGCGAAGGACTGCGTGCACTGCGGGTTCTGCCTGCCGGCCTGCCCGACCTACCAGCTGTGGGCCGAGGAGATGGACTCCCCGCGGGGCCGGATCTACCTGGTGAACCAGATCTTGGACGGAGCTTCGCTTTCGGCCGCGGCGGTCGAGCACTTCGACCGCTGCCTGGGCTGCATGGCGTGCATGACCGCGTGCCCCTCCGGGGTGCAGTACGACCAGCTCATCGAGGCGGCCAGGGTGTGGACCGAGGAGGCTCGATCCGCTCCTCCGGTCGAGGCCGGCGCCCCCAGGACGGTCCGGGACCGGGCCGCCAGGACCGCGATCTTCTCGCTGTTCCCTTACCCGAAGCGGCTGCGGGCGATGACCGCGCCGTTGCGGTTGGCGCAGCGGACCGGGCTGGACCGGCGGCTGGCCCGCAGCAGCCTGCCGGGCCGGGTCTCCCCGGTGCTCGGCGCGGCGATGCGACTGGCCCCGCCGGGGGTGTCCGCGGCGGAGACGCGGCCGCTGCCCGGGCGTGTCCCGGCGCTCGGCACCCGGCGGGCGGTGGTCGGCATGCTCACCGGGTGCGTGCAGTCGGTGTTCTTCCCGCGGGTCAACGCCGCGACCGCCCGGGTGCTCGCGGCCGAGGGCTGCGACGTGATCATCCCGCGCGGGCAGGGCTGCTGCGGAGCGCTGTCGCTGCACTCCGGCCGGGAGGCCGAGGCCGAGGCGTTCGCCCGGCGCACGAT
This sequence comes from uncultured Actinomycetes bacterium, assembly GCA_963819785.1. GTDB lineage: Bacteria > Actinomycetota > Actinomycetes > Streptosporangiales > Streptosporangiaceae > Palsa-504. The sequence goes on from CAWFXW010000039.1 coordinate 5,640, forward strand.
CGCCACGTTCGAGCAAGCCGGCGTGGACGCGGTGGTGGTCAACTCGGCCGGCTGCGGTTCGGCCATGAAGGAGTACGAGCGGCTGCTGCGCGGGGCCGACGGCGGCTGGGCCGAGCGCGCCGCCGAGATGAGCGGCAAGGTCAAGGACCTCGCCGAGTTCCTGGCCGAGCTCGGGCCGGCGGCGCCGCGGCACCCGCTTCCGGTCACCGCCGCCTATCACGACGCCTGCCACCTGGCGCACGCGCAGCGGATCACCCGGCAGCCGCGCGACCTGCTGCGGGCCATCCCCGGGCTGACCCTGGTGGAGGTGCCCGACGCGGGCACCTGCTGCGGTTCGGCGGGCGTGTACAACCTGCTGCAGCCCGCGGCCGCCGCCGAGCTTGGCGCCCGCAAGGCCGAATCGGTTCAGTCCACCGGCGCGCCGCTGCTCATCTCGGCCAACCCGGGCTGCTCGCTGCAGATCGCCTCCGCCCTGGCCGAGCGCGGCCAGGACATCGCGGTCGCGCACACCGCCGAGGTCCTCGACGCCTCCATCCGCGGCCGCCCGCTGTGACCGGCGGCGGCGCAGGTGCCCACGGATCGCGGTGCTGGAGTAGGCCTTGTCGCCTTGGCCATGGGTGTTACGCCGCGGTCCCGTCTTCGGCGTTGATCAGCGCCGCGATGGCCGGGTGACGGCGAATCAGATCCAGGCAGCGACGCCGGGTGGGACCGATGCTGCTGACCGGGATGCCCAGCCTGGCGCTGATCTCGGTATATGGCACGGGAGGGTCCGCCATCAGCATGGCCATCAGCTGCTGGCGGGGCGGAGACAGGCAGGTAAATGCCTCGCGCAGCGCGGCGTGGCGCTCCGCCGCCAGCAATTCCTGCTCGGCCGTCCTAGTCTGCTTGTCGGGGATATTCTCATCCAGCAACTGCCCGGCCGCCTGCGGTCCGCGGGCCGAACGCACGACTCGGTTGCATTCCCGTCTGGTCGTGGTGGCCAGCCAGCCAGGAAGCGCGGCAGGATCGCGGATCGCGCCCAGGTAGTTCACGAACTGCAGCCAGGTGCGCTGCCCGACGTCCTCGGCGTCGGCGCGGCTTAGCCCGTAGTGTCGGCAGATGGACCATATGAGCGGGGAGTACCGCTCGATGAGGACATCCCACGCTTGCTGATCGTCCTTTCTGGCACGCGTTACGAGGTCGGCGACAAACGGATCATCGCGCATCGGAGTCGCGTCCTTTCAAGTAGTGCTCGGGACCAGGCTTTCGTGCTAATGGACTCAAAGTGCCTAGTGCCGCAAGTCAGTCCCCGCTGAGACGGGCATTCGTTCTCCACACCACCAAAATGCCGAAGGTGGCAGGTTGCGGTCCTTTCGACCGAATGGTTTATAGAACGACACTATGTTTGGTCTGCCGGTAGGTCTGTTTGGCTCACTACGTTGTCAGTGTCGGCGTGCCAACAAAGGACCGGCGCCTGGCTCACCGGCCGCGCTACAATCAATCTGCGTAACTTCGGTAACTGAAGCTTCAGCTATGGGATCACGCGCTAAGGCTGTCCTGCTCAGTGGGTGGCTCGTTAGTTGGCTGCCTCGCGTGGGCGCCTCGCTGGTGTGCGCTGATGCGGCAGGGCAGGCACTGAGGTCACTGGCGGAGAATTCAGCCCGCTCGTTGGTGTAGGCTCTGGCGATCCAATACCACTATCTGGCTGCGGCTTATCGACACTATGTCGCTGGCAACAAGCCGTCGGAGAACCTGATTCGCTGTGGGACGAGTAGTTCCAGCGAGGCTGGCCAGCATTTCCTGGGTCACTGGGATCACAATGCGTTGATCGTCTCCCTCGTACAGTTCGCACAAATGCAGGAGCCGACGCACAACGCGCCTCTCGGCAGGTACGTACAGCGCCTCGAGCAACCAATTGTTAAGCTTTTCTACTCGCGCGGCCAGAAGCTCAACAAGGAAGCGGTCGACGCCGGGATAGGACGTACGAAGACGATGGAAGTCGTCCCGGCCAAGTGACAATGTCTCGCACCGTTCGAGCGCGACTACTGTACCTCCCCGAGCGCGGGGACTGCCGACCAAAGCAATCTCACCGAAGGCTTCTCCGGGCCCGAAGATCGCGAGGACGACGAACTCACCGCCGGGCAGCGTTACGCGCGCGCTGACGTGCCCAGCGGCAATCAGGTGGAGAGTGTCGGCCGGGTCGCCTTGATGAAAGATCACCTCATCGCGATGGTAGGACCGCCGCCTAAGCCCAGCGACCAGCTCGCGCCGCTCTTGCGGAGGCAGCGACGCGAGAACCGGCCAGTCCATGACTCAACTATGCCGCTAATAGCCCGCTTGGAAACCGTCCCGGTTAGCTGGCGAATAGGCGGGCTTCCTGGATCAGGCTGATCTGTTTCGTCAACCGTGCTGATCACCCGCCGCCGGGCCCCAGGACCGCGACGCCTGTGCCTTGCCAAACATCGGGCACAAGCCGAGCGTTGCATGCAGCCGACAGCTGGCCCGGTTGCGCTCCCCGGAAAAGTCTAGGTGCCGTCGGGCTCACATCTTCGGGCATCATGGCGTGCCAGCTGCCCTGACCCCGCGGCGGGCCCGGGACCGCAGCGCCGTATTGCCACCGACACGGCATCAGGAGACCCGGGCCAGCATGTATGGAATGAGCGCTTCGACGAAACCCCGCGAGGCCGACGGCGGCACATCGGCGAAGGCATCGTGGAAGGACTCGTAGGCGGCAGTAGCTACGCCCTGTCCGAATTGGAACGCGAACTCCAGGCTGCCGTAGTGCACCATCAACTCGAGGATCGCTTCGGCGTCGATAACGGGCGCACCGTCGTCTGGAATATCGGGGTGCCTTCCTGCGTGAGCCAGGAACGCGACCAGTGACCTTCTCTCGTCGGCGGAGGCGCTGCCGAGAAGATGGATGAGCATCAGCGTCCGCTTCCCCTCTCGGATGTCTCCGAGCAGCTCCTTGCCGTACTCGGCCTCCACGCCGACGAGGTTGAGCAGGTCATCGCGGATCTGGAACGCGGCGCCGAGGTAGAAGCCGAAACGCGTGATGGCGTCCAGCGACGCCGTGCCGGCCGAGCCGATCAGCGCTCCGATCCGGAGCGGCCACACCGTCGTGTACCAGCACGTCTTCTGCCCGATCAGCTCGAGATAGTCGCTGGGCGCGAGGTCCACGACGTTGTCCGCCCGCCAGCCCAGTTCGGTCGCCTGGCCCTCGATCGTGCGCGTGAGCATGTGCACGAACTCGTCGGTCACCCGCTGGGACAGCCTGGTACCGAGTGAGGTGCTGTCCCGCAGCGGCTGCATGGCCAGCACGGCCAGGGCATCTCCCACGTTGATGGCGACCGGCGTGCCGTGCACGCGATGCAGCGTCGGCCTCCCACGCCGCCGAAGGCTGCTGTCCTCGATGTCGTCGTGGATGAGGAACGCGTTGTGGGCCAGCTCGATGGCGACCGCGGGACCCAGCGCCTCGTCGATCGACCCGCCGAAGGCCTGGCAGGTGGCCAGCAGCAGGGACGGGCGGATGCCCTTGCCGGCCCGGGCGGGATAGTCCCGCACGAGGTCGTAGAGGTACCGGCTGGGTGCCCGGCCGCGCAGGTAACGCTGCATGGCGTCGCGGGTGAGACTCGAGTACTGGCCGAGCATCGCCTCGACGTCGGGCGGCCCGGCGGACCCGATCACGGCCGACCGTTCCCGGCGTGTACCAGGAGGCGGACCGGCAGGGCGGCGTCCGGCAGCCCGCGGGCCAGGACGTGGCCGTGGTACACGCCGGGCGCGGCGTGGCCGAGGGTCACCTCTACCGTCGCCGATGCGCTGGCGCCGGGCCCGATCGTCAGCACCGCCGGCTGGAAGCGGCCGGCTGCGGCCGGCACCACCCGCCCGTCGTGGGAGGCGAGATCGGTGAGGCGTGGTTCGGCCGACGCCGGCCGCGCCGTCGTGTTGTGCATCCACAGCGTTGCGGTCGCCCGGATGCCCGCGGTGCCCTGGAGCGTCAAGAGGCCGCCGGGGCCGGAATCCAGCTGCACGCCGCGGGACCGCAGCGTCTGGTCTATGAGGTCGGCGTAGCCTTCGAACGAGCGCCGGACCAGATCCGAGTACAGGTCGAGCGCCCGCGCCACGATGACCCGGAGCTGAGCCAGGTCTGGTTCGTGCCCGTTCGCCTGCCCCCCGCCGTTCGCCGGCTCCCCGTTGTTTACCGGCTCCCGATCACCGGCCGACTCCCGGTCACCGGCCGGGTCCGGGGCCGGCGGTGTGCCCGGCGGCTGGCTGTCGAGGAGGTCGGCGAACCCCCTGACGACCTCGGTCGCTGCGTCGAGCCCGAGGCGCTGGACGTCGGTGAGGGCGGTCAGGGCCTGGAACGGACCGAACGAGTCCCGCCGCTGCGGTCCCGCCCGGCCATCAGCGTCTCCCCGGTTCATCGCTCGCCGCCCGCCGGAGCCGTGGTGGCGCTGCCTGCCGGCCTCAGCCCGTACCAGGAGCCGGCGATCCCGGCCAGCAGCGGCCGTCCCCGCACTGCGTTGGCTGCCTGCAGACCACTCAGCACGGCCGCCTCGATGCATCCGGCGTTGAGGCCGCAGTTGGTCCAGTCGCCGGCCAGGAACAGGTTCCGATAACCCGCCTCGTCTGCCCGGAGGCGGTGAATCGTGCTGCCCGGCGGCGACTGGACGTAGCGGTCGGACGGATCGATGTTGGCCGTCAGGTACTGCGCGTCCAGGCGTGCCTGCCTCCCGCCCCGGCCGTCGCCGGCAAGTACGTCCCAGCGGAAGCTTCCGGTCGCGTCGACGGCTTGCGACCAGACGTCCCCGCCGTGCCGCTCGAGGAATTCGGCTGTATGGCGGCGGACCGCGGCCGCCGCCTCGCCGGGCTGCCGGGCGGCTTCGTCGGCCAGCGGGCCGCACAGGTACGCGACGGCCTGCGGCCGGCCGTCTTCTGGCCACTCCTCGTGTTCCAGCAGGTGACCCATTGACGCGTAGGTCTGGAACGGCGCTGCGAAGCCGCTGATGGTCGGGGAGCCGGGCGGCGCGCCGAGGTCCGCGTCCGCGTGGCGGAACCATAGCTGCGCCGCCTGGGTGGCCACCGTTGGCACATTGCTGACCATCTGCCGCCATCGCGGTGAGTCGGCCAGGATCTCCGCGCCGATGTGCGGCACCATGCCGAGCGACGTAGCCAGGATGACGATGTTGAAGTCCGTGCCGGCGGTCAGTGTCCTGGGTTCCTCGCCGCGGCGATCCGACCAGTGCGACTCCAGGTCAGCGCCGGGCTCCGCGGACAGCTGCTCCCGCCGGGGCCGGGCGGGAAAACACGGCAGCCCGCGCACGGTCACCAGCGGGTCGTAGGCCGTGACGCCAGTAGCGAGCCGGGCCTGGCGGGCCAGCGTTACCGCCGCGATCGACCTCCGGTCGGCCGACAGGTGGAGGCGGTCGACCCGGCTGAAGAACTCGAACCGGACGCCGCGCCCGCGAAGCGCCTGGTACAGCGGGGCGAACACCACCTCGCCCATGCCGGCCCGCATCTTCCAGAAGATGGACCCGCGGTACTCGAAGAACAGCTTCGAGGCCAGGAAGAGGCCGAGCCCGGCCGCGAACCGGGGACGTTCCGGGTCGCCGCCCTCGTAGGCGAACACCAGGTCGTACAGCCCGCGCACGATCGGGGAGCCGCGCGTCTCCGGCGAGGCGCCGTGGCCGGCCAGCCACTCGCGGAAATCCAGGTGGTCGATGGCCGCGAAGCCGTCCGGGTCGGTGAGCAGGCCGTCCCTGACCGCGCCGCGCACGCAGGCCAGCACCAGCCCGGCCGTCTGCCACAACCGCCGGGCGGCCTGGTCACGGCGGATGCGTTCGGCCCACTCGCGGTGCAGCCGGTCCAGGTGCTCGACGATGACGGACGACAGCGGTCCCAGCGGACGGGCGGCGGCCCCGAGCAGCTCGGCCGCCGTCACCGCGGCGACCAGCCCGGCGGACTCGGCCTGCCGCGCCAGCTCGGCGAACTCGGCCATGGAAGCAAAGGGATAGCGCGCCGGGCCGCCGCTCCCAGGCCGCCGGGCCGAGGCGCTGAGGAAGACACCCTCCGGCACCGGCCGTTGCCCGTTCCGGTCCAGCGCGGAGGACAGATCGACCAGCAGCTGGACCGCCCTGACGACAAACCCGGCGACGGTCAGCGGCGCTGCCCGGCCGTCCGGCTCGGGGGCATCGCCGGTGAACGTGGCCACCCAGGGCGACCAGCGTCCGTCATCGTTCTCGGCGACGCCGACCCGCCCGGCGGGCAGGAAAGCGTCACGGAGCGACGAGATCGGGCAGCCCGGAGCGGTGCCGGGCCGGTCAAGCTCGTCGTACACCTCCCGCAGCAGGCCGAACGCGTTGGCGTAGTAGCCAAGCCACACGTGCAGCCCGTGTTCCTCGATGCGGCCATGCCTGCCCCGGCTGCTCGCCCCCTTGCCCCCCAGCCGCCATCCCCGCTGGTAGACGGTGACGGACTCGACCGCGGAGTCCGGCGACGGATCGGCCAGCGCCCAGGCGGCCGCGAGGCCGGCCATGCCGCCGCCCAGGATCGCGATGCGCACGGGCCCTCAGCTGCCCGCGTCCAGCCTGATCGTGGCGACAACCCGGCGGCCCTGGTTGACGACCTGGCCGACGTAGATGTCGCCGAGGATCGGCGTGCCCGTTTCGTTCACCGAACATTCCACCGTGACATAGCCAGGCTCGCTGCTTACCTCGGTAAAGTCCACCCGCCCGTCGTCGAGTCGCTGGTGGTAGGTCTCGCCGACCATATTTTGTGCGGTCAGGCGGGGCATCTGGCCGTTGGCCGACGGCACTCTGAAACGGGCGGACTGGCCGGCCGAAATGGCCTGCTCACCGCTGCCCAGTTCCATGAGGCCCATCAGGCTCGTCCGCCACAGGTCGACGATCTGCCCGAACGCCGTGCCCCAGACCCTGGCCACGTCGGCCGGCCTGAGCCGGACCAGATCCTTATCAGCCATGACCATTCCCTTCTTCCTGGGGGTTACCTGGGGGCTCGTCGCCTGCCGCCGGGGCGTCGCCTGCCGCCGGGGCGTTAACGGGCGCCGCGGCGGCGGCGGCCACCGCGGCGGCGGCGACCACCGCGGCATCATCGTCGGCCCGGGTGTCCCGCAGCGAATCGGCGAACCGCCGGACGTCGGTGGCGAGGTTGCCGTAGTGGCCCGCCGTCGTCAGGCCCATGTCCAGCAGGTCGTTGATCCAGCCGGCATCCCAGGACTTGCCGGTGAAGCGCTTTATCAGCTTCTCGAGGTGGGGTCGGTTGTCGCCGATGACCTGCTGGCATTCAGTCGTGACGGCCTCGACGAACTGCTTGGCGGCGCCTTCGGCCGGCGTGCGCACGGCGTCCGCCCGCGTTCGCGAGACCCGCGAGAGCGGCGACGTCATGCCCTGGACAGCCGCGTGGGCCATCTCCACCATCAGCTCACACCACCCGAAGTCACAGGCCTGAGCCGTCAGATCGGGTTGGGTGTCGTCGCGCCAGTGCACGTACTTGGTCGCCTTCACCAGGGTGGGCGCGGGCCCATTCGGTATCGACTCCGCCGAAACGATTCCGGTATCCACGTCAACCTTGACATCATCGGTGTAATAGCGGCCCGACAGATTGAAGCGGGTCCATACCCGGGATTGGTCGGGAAGTTCACGGAATCCGATATGAAGCGGCACGGCCAGCTCATCGGTGATGATGGAGACCGTCTCTTCGAAGTCCCAGTCATATCCGTCCGCCGTCGGCACTTCGTGCCCATCATCCGGCGGAAGGGGAGTTACCGATTTCCAGAATGTGCAGTACTCCGGCCAGTACTTCGGCTGGACATAGTCGCGGAAGGCGGCGGCCGGCAGTTCGCTCCAGAACTGGGCGACGATGAGCCGACTGTAGACGGACCGTCCGTCGGGCGTCAGCTTCCAGGCCCGCTGCTCGTCGTTGCACGCGGTCAGGGTCCGCTCGTGGGTGGTGAACCGGTAGATGTGGTTCGTGCTGTGTACCCAGTGCTGCCAGTGCCGTCCCTGAAGGCGCGGTTCGCCCTCGTCCGTCACCACCTCGTCCAGCCGGCTCTTGGCCTCCGCGACCAGCGGCTGGCGTCTGCTGGCGGGCAGGTCCGGCGCCAGCGTGGCATCTAGGACGACCCGGGCCGCGTCGTCGACGCCGGCGCGGTCGATACGGTCGTCCGCCGCGCTGCGCCGGAGCCCGTCGATCAGACGACGGTGCTTGGTCAGCCGCCGGACGGTGGCGGCGGTCGCCAGGGTGGTGAGGCACGACCACGGCTTGCCCCGGGTTTCGGGCGGAAAGTCGTCGGGGCGGAATGCCATGATCGCGTCCTGAATGATCTTCCGCTTATCCTCGTCCGCCGGGTTCTGTTCGCTGGTCGCATCCGTCATGCTGGTCCCTCCGGATAACAGCGCCGTAAAATGGCTGCCGTGGCCAATCCGCGCAGCCGGCCGATGACACCCTTCCAGGAGCGCCTGGGGCGGGTCACGGTGCAGTGGATGACTGGTGTCAACAACGTCGCCTACCGCTTGTCCGGCGGCCGGGTGGCGGGGCAGGTTCCGAGCGGGGCGCCGATCTGCCTGCTGACCACGACCGGGCGGCGTACCATGCGGCGGCGTACCGTTCCGCTTCTCTGCCTGCGTGACGGGGCCGACATCGTGGTGGTGGCATCGCGCGGCGGGATGTCGGGGCATCCGGCGTGGTATCTCAACCTCCGCGCCGACTCCCGTGCCATCGTGCAACTGGGATCCGCGGAAATACCGGTGCGGGCCAGGGACGCTACCGAGGAGGAGCGGAACCGGCTGTGGCCGGCCCTTACCGCCGTCTACGAGCACTTCGACGCGTACCAGGCGCGCACCGAGCGCCGGATACCCGTGGTGATCCTCAGCCCAGCCTGACACGACGACTCCCGGTGGCGATCAGTTCCCGAGCCTGGGCGAGCTCCGGGAAGCCGGCTGTGTCTCCGTACGCGGCTACCGCCTCGGCGAGCGAACCGTCCGTCAGGTCGTCCGAACCGCCGTTCAGCAGCCGGTGCCGGCTCAGCACCGCCCGCAGCACCGAATAGGGCGTACCTTGCGCCCGGGCGACGGAGATCGCCTCGCGGAGGTCGGCCTCGGCGCCGTCGGTAGCCGCCGGGTCGACCCGCAGCCGCAGTTCTGCCCGCAGCCGCAGCGCCTCGGGCAAGGCCAGGCGCTGGCCGCCCGCTAGGCCGCCGAACGCCTGGCCGAGGCAGCGCGTCGCCTTGTCCACGTCGTCGCGGGCCAGGTAGCCGGCGGCCTGCTCGACGCGCAGCCACGGAATCATTGCCTCGCCGCCCACCGCGCACCAGGTGGTGATCGCTTCGTCCATCTCGTCCAGCGCGTCCGGCGAGCTGTCCGTCATCGCCCGGGCCGCCGCGAGATGCATCCGCCCGACCATCTGCCAGTCGAAGAAGCCATGCCGGGCGCCGATCCGGCCCACCTCCTCGGCCGCCGCGGTGGCAGCCTGCGCGTCGCCCCTGGCCCGGTGCAGCTGGGCCTCGTAGGTCCGCACGAACGCCACGCTGAAGGGACCGACCGGGAACGCGAGCGACTCGCTGCGCACCATCCCGGTGTCAATGGCCTGGAGCGCCGCGGCCAGGTCCCCGGTGAGGAACCGCAGCGGGCCGAGAAAGGCACACGCCGCGGCCAGCGGATCGTTGGGCAACGGCCACTCGGCGGGTTCGACGTCGTCCTCGGGGATGGCCTCGACCGCCCGGGTGAGCAGGTCGCCCGCTCGCCGGAAGTCCCCGCGGTAGAACGCCTCCACCCCGCGGCACGCGTCGAGGCTTGCTCGCCCGGCATGCATGGCGGTGCCGTCGAGCTGCCGGCCTATCGCCGCCGAGACGCTCGCGGCGACGTCGAAGTCGGCGCTCGCGCAGTAGTACCCCCACAGCCCGAACAGCGCTTTCAGCAGCTCGAGGCCGATCCCGGGGACATCGCGCAGCTGGTCGCAGAGGTCTCGCGCCCGGCCGAAATCCTCTACCGCCGCCGGCGCCGCGTAGCCGGCCGTGGAGCTCTCCGCCAGGCCCCGGTTCAGCCGCACGGCCAGCTCGAACTGAGTGCGCACGGTCTCGTCGGCGACCGCCGGAAGCAGCGACTCGCACCGGCTGGTGTGCGCGCGTATCTCGGCGAACGAGCCGGCCAACTTGGCCCGGGCCATCGCCTGCAGGTAGAAGACGAGCGCTTCTTCCGGTCGGCCGGCGTGGTCGAAGTGGAATGCCTTGAGCGCGGGATCCGCCGCCTTCGCCGCGGCCAGCACGCGGGCGGTGGCTAGATGCCGCGCCTTCCTGTCGTTCATGAGCTGCGCCTGGTAGGCGGCGTCGCGCACCAGCATGTGGCGGAAGCGGAGCAGGCCCTCGTGTTCCGTCGGCTCGATGAGCTGGGCGTCCAGCAAGCGATTGAGATGGTCGCCGAGCGACGCGGCATCCGTCCCCGCCGGTCTGACGTCGCTCAGCGTGACCATGATCTCCTCGAGCACCGGGAGGCCGAACTCACGACCGATCGTCGCGGCCACCTGGGCGACGAGCTTCGAGGGACCGACCGAATCCAGGCGGGCCTGCAGCAGCTGGGTGAGCGTCTGGGGAACGGTGTTGCCGGGAACAGCCGAGCCGCCGCTGAACGCGTGCGCGAGCTCCTCGATGAACAGCGGCACGCCGTCACCCCGCGCCGCGATTTTCTGCGCATCGTCGACGGATATCGGGTCCGGCGCGGCCGCCAGCGCCAGCTGCCGGGCCTCGGCGTCCGGCAGCGGCCCGAGGCGGATGTGCAGTGCCCGGTCGCGGCCCTGCGCCCAGGCCAGACCCGGCCGTGCGGTCCCCAGGATCAGCAGGCGCGTCGGGACCGTGGCCTCGGCAACGCGGTCCAGTAGCTCCAAGGTGGTCGGGTCGGCCCACTGGAGATCCTCGACCACCATCACGAAGGGCCGGTCCGACGCCGCGGCCCGGACCACGTCGACGAGCCGCTCGAGCAGCAGTTCCCCCAGCTGGACCGGCGCCAGCTCGACGACGGGATAGTGGCCGCTCAGGTCCAGGTCCAGCAGCACCCCGAGGGCAGGGACGATCTCGGCCAGGTCGACTCCGAGATCGGTCAAGGCCGCCTCCAGCCTGGCCAGCCGCTCGGTGTCGGTGCCGCCCGGGCTCATGGTCGCCCACCGCTCGATCGCGGTGCGGACCGGGAACAGCGTGCTGGTCACGCTGTACGGCGAGCAATATACCTCGAAGACCCGGGCACCGGCCTCGGTCACGCTCTGGACGACGGCCGAGGCCAGCCTGGATTTCCCGATACCGGGCTCGCCGGTGATGAGGATCAGCGGCGTCGCGGCCGCCGTATTCCACCGGCTGAGCACCTGCCGGAGTTCGGCGTCGCGGCCGATGAGCGGCAGCCACGCTGGGCGCAGCGCCCTCCCACCCTGGGCCGGATCGCGCTGCCCGATCACCCGGTGAACCTCGACCGACGCTTCAACGCCCTTCAGTTCCCGCGGCCCGAGTGGCTGGATGTCGAACAACCCGGCTACCAGTTCGCTGGTCGCGGCGCTTATCAGCACGGTGTCCGGGGCTGCCAGGGCTTGCAAGCGCGCGGCCCGGTTCAGGGCCGGGCCTTGTACGCCAACGCCGTCGATCACCACCGTGCCGGTGTCGATCCCGATCCTGGCGCGCAGCTCGAAGCCCAGTTCGGCCTGCAGCCGGGCGGCGACCGGGCGCAACGCGGCCAGCAGGTCCAGCCCGGCGGACACCGCCCGGCTCGCGTCGTCTTCGTGTGCTAGTGGGTAGCCGAAACAAGCGATGATCGCGTCGCCCTGCACGTCGACGAAATGACCCTCGTGCCTCTCGATCACCGGTCGGCAGGCCAGCTCGAACGCACGCAGCACGCTGCCATAGACCTCGACGTCGTAGCGTTCGGCGAGCGGCGTGGACTCGACGAGATCGATGAACAGCGCCGTCGCCTGACGGCGGCCGGGAAGCGAATTGCTGCCGCCATGGCGATCTGCCAGGGCGCGGAGCATGGCGGCCTCGGTGTTGCCGGGCTGGAGCGCGAGAACGTCGGAGGCCAGCGCGTGCACCTGACCCCAGTCCAGCCTCTCGAGGGCTCGCTCGGTCATCGCGAGCAACTCTTCGGGAGTGAAGTCGGTCACCGCCTGCTATCCCCCGGTCCGTCGTCCCGCGTCGCGGGTCGTCCCGGCATATCTCGCATGCCGGCGGTCCACACGAACGCCGTCCCCGCGGTCATATCTCGGATGGCTTTGCCCCAGAATTTGAACCAGTCGTCGACCAGGTCCTCGGAGCGGTACGAGGAGTTGCTGAGCTTGGCGGCCGCGCCCTCCCAGAGTTGGACGTACTCCTCGGTGCGCTGGGTCGCCATACGAACCAGATCACGCCATCCGTCCTGGCTGCCGTCGAGCCGGTCAGCCGTCACGCCGTCTCGCTCCCCGGATCGGCTGCTGGAGCGCTTCCAACCACAGATCCAGCCACTGTCCCATCAGCGGCGTCATTTCTTCCCAGTCGGCGATGATGTCAGCCGTCACGGTGTCGATGGTCCACTCGCCGTCCGCCAGCGATCGGCGAGCCCAGCGGTCGGCCGCCGCGGCGCCGACTCGCGCGGTATCCTCCGCCGTTTTCGCGAACCGGGCGGAGTAGTCGGCGAACCACGTCTCTGAATCCGATGCCGTGGCGCCGCCAGCAAGGTCCTCGTCACGCGCCATTCCCCTGCCCTCCCACGAAGAATGGACTTGATCCATGGTTTCACTTCCCGGCGCGAAAAGCGAGGGAAAGCTGCACTATGCAGTTGCGTAGCATTCAGGAACACGGTATACAGCCCGCTCATGGCCAACGCGGTGACTAATTGGGCAGGACACTGCGTGGCCTGAGTTCCCCGGTTGATTTAGCGGCCTAGTCGGTGAATCTGTGGGTTGACGTGGGGAAACACCCCACTGGTTGGGTAGACGGCGTGTATCCAGGCGGCGGGGATCCGTGCCGTCAGGGCTCCACGGAGGTTTGAGCTGGTAGATGCGTCGATTTCAGGGCGTGGAGGATGTCGCGCTGGCGGGCCAGTGCCATCGCCAGCTCGGCTGCCTGGCCGGGGCGACGAGCTCGCCCGGCACGCGGCGGATTGTCGTGACCTCCGGCGCCCGGTCTAGGCCCTGCACCCGGCCCAGCGCCGCGGGCGGCATCCGGTGTGCCCTCGGCCCGAGGCTCCCGGCCAGAGCGAGGAGCACCAGGGTCAGCAGCGTGGCGATCAGCCCATCGAACTCGTTCTTGAGCTGGTCATTTCATCGATCATCATCCCGCTTGATATGCCCGGTATCTTTTCTCGTTCCGCATCCCCCTTACGTGTAGACAGCGGCGACCCGGCTGAGACGGTGCCAGAAGGCCGTATCACCTGGCTGGGTGCGCAGGCGAGCGAGGGGAGACGCACGCCATGGGGAAGAGGGGGAACCCGCCACCTGAGGCGCCCGCGCACGAAGAAGGCACCGGGGCTTCCCGCGCCGCCCCATCGGACCGGCAGACGGCGGCTAGCGACGCGGCACCAGTTGTGGTGACGCGGCTCGGCGGCGAGCAGCGCATCTTCCCCGTGGGCATGCCGATCCGGGTCGGCCGTGACCCATCGGCAGAACTCGTTTCGGCCAACCCGCTGGTGTCACGGTGCCATGGCGTAATCGCCTCAGACGAGCACGGAGCCACCTACACCGATCAGTCCCGGCGCGGCACATTCATCAACGGCAAGCGGCTGCGCAGCCCGTTGCGGATCACCCATTCGGTGATCTTGCATCTCGGAGACCCGGCGACCGGCGAGGAGGTGGGAATCACACCCCCGCTGTCGAGTGCCCAGATCGCGCGGAACCGCCGCAGGAAGACCCTCAGCGGCCGGATGCTCGCCGGTGTAGTAGTCGCGGGTGTCGTCGCTGCCGCGGCCGTGTCAACGGGCCTGGCGCTGTCCAACCACCCGCAAACCGGGCCGAGCGCCAGTCCATCCGGCAATAGCCTGGCCGCCGCCGCGCTGCATCGCGCGGAGGCAGCGACCGTCCGGCTGCTCATAGGCTCGCGGACCTCCTACAGCGGCTGGGGCTCCGGCACGCTGATCAGCTCCGACGGGCTCATCCTCACCAACGCGCACGTCGCTGAGCCGGAGGTGCCGGGCGCCGCGGTGGCAGCGGGCCTTCCCGCCAACCAGCTGGGACCCAATCCGTCGTTCCTTACCGTGGAACTCACCGCCGGCCAGTCCTCGGCCGCCGTTGCCCGCTTCCGCGCCAGGCCGGTAGCTGTCGACGGATACCTGGACCTGGCGGTCATACGTATCTACGCCACCAGCAGCGGACAGCCGGTCACCCCAGCCTCGCTGCACCTGCCTTACCTGACGCTGGGCAACGTTGGCTCGCTACAGCTTGCCCAACCACTCACCGTGCTCGGTTTTCCCGGCGTCTCCGGATCCAGTTCGATCACGGTGACCAGCGGGGTGATCTCCACTTTCGTGCCCGACCCGCTCGGGCATGTCACAGACCCGCGATTTGAGCTGGAAACTACCGCCCGGGTCGCCCACGGCAATTCGGGCGGCGCAGCGATCGACAACTCGGGACGGCTGATCGGCGTACCCAGCCTGGAGATCCCCGGCGAGGGCAGTGATGTGTCCTGGCGCCTGCGCTCAGTTGGCGAAGCGAAGCCGCTCATCGCCGCGGCGCGCAATGGCACTCCTTATCGGAGCACGCTGCTGGTCCAGCCGACCGGTTCGGAACAGTCCGGCCCGGCAGGAGTCGGGATAACGTCTGCGCAGGCATGCGCGGGCAGCCCGGTAGTTACCACGGCGGCGCCGTCGGTCATGTTCGGGGTGCGCTACAGCGGCTTCCCCCGGGGTCTCGATATCGCGATGGTGATCCGCCTGCCTGACGGGACCGCATTGCCCGGTCCGCTGGGCGGACTTCCGCAGAGTACGGCCAAGGCCAGCAGTGGTTGCTTCTCCTATGGCCTCATCGCAAGCCAGCTTGGCCTTGCATCCGTGCCGAACGGCACCTACCAGGTCCAGCTCCTGGCTGGCCCGGATCTGGCGCCCATCAGTGCGCCGACCAACGTCAGCGTGGCTAGTGGCACACAGCCACCGCCCTCACACACTCCGAAAGCGTCGTAGCGACACGCCAGCTTACGGGCGCGGCGTAGAGCGCTAGCACATCGAAAGGAAAAGAACATGAGTCAGCCGCAGCCGCCACTTGATGAACGAGGCGAAGCGCACGAGGCACTGAACTCGGCGGTCGCCAATTACAGCCCGCGCATCCTGGAAAATCCGCAGATGCTCGGCAACGTGGTCACCGACCTCCTTCCGGATCTTCCCCGGGAGCGAAGCCTGCTCATCGCCGCGGCCGAAGCCGGCGTCGCGGCCGACTTGAGCCAGCATGTCCGGAACCAGAACCTCGACCCTGGCACCGCCGTCCAACTGGTGGCGCGCATGCTGGCCGATAAGAAGGCAATCGACCCGGTGGCCAGCATGTGGGTCACCACTGAGTACGCAAGGGCATTGCGCTACGACGTTCCAGCGTACGTGTCCG